>CBDHFR010000004.1:55000-3957917 GCA_965262665.1 Rhodospirillaceae bacterium | reverse complement strand
CTGTTGCCCAGCGCGTGTCGCCAGACGCCGTCCTCGATGACGTTGCGATACCACCGCAGCGAATACGCGTCAGAGTCGAAACTCAGCATCCCCTCGGTGAAGGTGAAGTAGGGCTCGGCATTGAAACTGAGCGGCATCACGACCAGCATCGGCGCGATCAGGAAGACGAACACCGCCACGCAGAACGCGAGGTGAAGGCTACTGCCCAGCTGATCGCTCAAGGTGAAGCTCGCCATTCTCGGCGCCATCAGCCGAATCTCATCCGTTCGATCCCCACGAGGCGGTCGTACACCAGATAGAGAAGCGCCACGCAGGCAAGCAGAATGACGCCCAGCGCCGCAGCGAGCCCCCAGTTCAGGGACTGCTGCATGTGGTAGGCGATCATGTTCGAGATCAACTGACCGGTACGCCCGCCGACCAATGCCGGCGTGATGTAGTAGCCGATCGACAGGATGAAGACGAGGAGCGAACCCGCAGCCACACCGGGTAGCGTCTGCGGCCAGTAGACGCTCACGAACCCCTGCCGGAAAGTCGCGCCAAGACTCGCCGCCGCCCGGAGATGAAGAGGCGAAGTCGTACGCATCACCGCATAGAGGGGAAGGATCATGAACGGTAGAAGGATCTGGGTCATCGCCACCAACGTGCCGGTCATGTTGTAGACGAGGGCGACCCGGCTGTCCTCGCCTATCATACCGCTGGCGACCAGCAGGTCGTTGACGACACCTTGGTTCTGAAGCAGTACGATCCAGGACGTCGTTCGTACCAGCAGCGAGGTCCAGAATGGCACCAGCACCAGCAGGAGCAACAGGTTGGACTTTGCCGGGGAGGCGTTCGCAATCAGATAGGCAACCGGATAGCCCAGAATTAAGCAGATAACCGTAATGACGAGGCTGACGACCAGCGTACGCCAGAGGAGCGGCAGGTAGATGCGCCGGTCCGGCGACCGCGCAACAATGTTGCCGGAGGCGTCCCTGTCCAGATCGAGCGCATTTAGATAATGGCGGAGCGTATAGCGCTCACCGCCGCGGCGCAACGCCCGCCAGGTCTTTTCCTCGCCCCATACCGCATCGGCAGCGATCATCGCGTTGCGCCAAGAGTCCGGCTGGGCGCGATGCAGCTTACGGGCGGTGCGCACGATTGTGCTGCGCATGCCGCTTTCTAAACGGTTGATGCGGGTAGCGACGCCGCCCAGTTTGCGTTGCTCACGCAGCGTGCGGAACTCTATCCCGAGAGCCTGGAACACGTCCTCGCCCGGAACCGACACGCCGTCCCATTCTTCGAGCAACGCCAGCGTTCGCGGCAACGCGTCCGCGACCTGTGGCTCGTGGAAACTGCGGATCAGCATCGCGCCTAGCGGCGCGATGAACGTCACTCCGATGAAGGCGACAAGCGGCAGGGTCAGAGCCGCGGCCCTGAGTTGGGCGCTTCTCAGCGGGCGAGCCATACGCTAAAACGCTCGTTCATCTCCTCGGCATGGTCGCTCCACCATTCCCAATTGTTGCGCAGGACACGAGCCATGTTCTCCGGAGCACTGGGCATGTGCGGACGCATATCGACACCGGTCTCATGATGAGTGGTAATCAGATCGATACCCGACCGCCGCGTGGGGCTATAAGCGATGTAACGCCCTATGGCCGCCATGAATTCAACCCGGGAGGCGAATAGGAGGAATTTCTTCGCCGCCTCGATGTTGGGCGTCCCGGCGACGATGGCGAGCTGGCCGTAGTCCAGCACCTGACCGTCCCAGACGATCGTGAAGGGCTGATTTTCCAGCACCTGCGCGTTGAAGATACGCCCGTTATAGGCGGTGCTAATCGCCACCTCCCGGTCCGCAAGCATTTGCGGCGGTTGGGCGCCGGCTTCCCACCAGACGATTTGGTCCTTGATCGTGTCGAGCTTGCGGAACGCCCGCTCCACGCCTTCCGGCGTGCCCAGGACCTTATACACCTCGTCGGCAGGCACCCCATCCGCCATCAGCGCAAATTCGAGGTTGACGCCGGGAGTGCGACGCATTCCGCGACGACCGGGGAATTTGTCGAGGTCGAAGAAGTCCTCGATGGTGGACGGTCGCGCACCGGGGAAGCTCTCGCGGTTATAGGCGTAGATGGTGGAATAGAAGAGCCCGCCACCACCGCACTCCGAATAGGTGCCCTCGAAATAGTCGTCACGCGCTGAAGCGCCGCCCGGAGCCGGCGGGAGTTCGTCGATGCCGATGAGTTCGAACAGACCCTCGTCGCATCCCCGGACCAAGTCCGCGAACTCAAGATCGACAACATCCCAGTGGACGTTGCCGGTCTCCACCTGGGCCCTGACCTGCGCGAGTCCACCATTGTAGCTCTCGAGGCGCACGTCAATGCCGGTCTCGGCGGTGAAGGGCACGTTCCACGCCTTCCGACTTGCCTCCGCGTAGGAGCCGCCCCAGGAAACCACGGTTACCGGTTCGGCGTCCACCGCCGCGGACAGGCCCGCGAACCCCGTCAAGAACGCGGCGGCCACAAATCCTCTCACGCTACGCCACGGCATCTTCCGGGGACTCCGACAAGTTGTCATGAATCAAGTCCTTCCAATGGTTGTTGACCGCCTTCCCACTCCCGCTTGCCGGGGCCGACATGCGCGTCCTATGGCTATGGCAAACTCGTGCGGGCGGTGAAACCGCTGCAACCGATCGACATATGGTCATGCGATAGAAGCCGCCACCGCGCGATGGTCTTCTGAGTCTTCCTCGTTCGGCAGCGCACGGCAGTCCGTCACACCCCAGCCGACGCGAACGCGATCGCTTTCCAGCACGGCCCCGTGACCCACGATGTTCGGTATCTTGACGATGAAGTTCGGGTTGCCGCACAGATTGAGCCGCAGCCTCAGATGATCGCCGATGAACAGAATGTCATCGATCTCGGCCTCGAACTCGTTGCTGTAAACGCCGGGCTCGGTGAGACCGACCCGCTCCGGCCGGATGGCGAGTGCGGCCTTGTCACCGGGACGAAACTCATGCACCGGAAACGCTCTGACCGATCCACCCGGAGTCTCCACCTCGCAGACACCACGATCGACGGAACTGATCCGCCCACGCAGAATATTGTTGTCGCCGATGAACCGGGCGACAAACTCCCGTTCGGGTTCTTCGTAAAGAGTCTCTGGCGCCGCGACCTGCTGAATCCAGCCTCGATCAAAGACGGCCACGCGCGACGACATCGCCATCGCTTCCTGCTGATCGTGGGTGACGTACACGACGGTGACCCCAAGGTCGTGCTGGATGCGGCGGATCTCGAACTGCAGTTCCTCGCGCAGGCGCCGGTCGAGCGCCCCGAGCGGTTCATCCATCAGCACCAGGCTCGGCTCAAACACCAGCGCCCGGGCGATGGCGACGCGTTGCTGCTGGCCGCCGGAAAGCTCACCCGGATGCCGGTTCTCAAAGCCTTCGAGGCGAACGATCTCAAGCGCCTCTCTGATACGCGCCGCCCGGCGTTCTATGGAGACACCCCTCACTTCCAGAGGGAACGCCAGGTTCCGGCCCACCGTCATGTGCGGAAACAGGGCGTAGTTCTGAAAAACGACGCCGATGCCCCTCTTCCGCGGCGGCAAATTATGGGCAGAGCGCCCGGCGATGAATATCTCACCCCGTGTGGGCGCTTCGAACCCGGCAAGCATCATCAGGCAGGTCGTCTTGCCGGAGCCGGACGGCCCGAGAAGCGTGAAAAACTCGCCCATCCCCACGCGAAGGTCGAGATCCTGCACGACCATCGTCCGTCCGTCATAGGTCTTGCTGACACCACAGAATTCGACATGCGTCCCGGTGCTCGTATCCACCATCGCGGCTATCCAATATTCGTGCACTGTCGGCCATTATGAGATTTTCTGTGATATTTGAAAGACATTTCACCCGACATTCCCCAGATGGCAATCATATCGGAGCTAATCGTAGACACCCCTCACCACCGATGGAAGCCGAGGTTGCCGTGTCACAACTACCATCGGCGTCAACAGCGCTTTGGTGATTGCCTCGGAGACCGGCTCGGATTTCTCCGCCTTCCCGTTCGTTCAGAACTTCTGCTCCCGGCTGGGGGTGGCGCCGGGGACCCGGATCAGTGGCGGCAAACCCTTGCCGGGCCGGGCGCATGGCGGCTATGACGGCACGCAGCGGCCACACGTTCATGGGCGCTAAGCACGCCTCTCGTCCAAAAGGACACGCCCGTTGCGATCACTGCGACGGTGCGCGAACTTGCCTGCCTGATTTACCTGATGGTCACCCGGGCCGAGGAATCCGTGGAGCAGGGTATGGAGGCCTACGAGAAGCGCCGCCTCAATCGCGCATTCGCGCACCTGGGCCGACGTGCCAAACAACTCGGCTATCAGCTGGTCCAGATCGCTGAAAACAAGGAAGAGCAAGAACTCGCAAAATCAGTGGCTTAAAAGTTGTTCTGCTTATCCGTGACACTCCGCCTGCGGGGATGTATGTTCTCAATATGTTCTGCATGAGGGGTCACGGTTATGGGGTTCAAGGTTGCATCGTGCGCGCGGTCTGAGCGACGAGGCGTTTCGGGAGGCCTTCGGCACCGAGGAGCAGTGCCGCACGGCGCTGGTCCGGCTGCGCTGGCCGGACGGCTTCGTCTGCCCCTGCTGCGGCCATCGGGAGCATTGCGTGCTGGCGGGTCGGGGTCTCTATCAATGCAACCGGTGCAAGAAGCAGACATCGCCCACGGCGGGCACGATCTTCCACGCGACCAAGCTGCCGCTGACACTCTGGTTCGCCGCCATCCACCTGATCGTGACGGCGAAGAGCGGCATCTCGTCGGTGGAACTCGGCCGCCGTCTCGGGGTCAAGCAGCCGACGGTCTGGACCGTGTGCATGCGGTCGCGACCGGACTTGTCTTTGCCGCTGCGCACCTCTGAGGTGAAGCCCACCGCTTCGGGACGCTTGCGCTTCCAGGAAAACTCCGTCGTGTCATGAAGGATCAGGATCGGGCCGTCGCTGGCGGCGATTCGACGGGCCTTCGTTCGGCGATGCGCACGCTGACGCGGCCTGGCATCGTTGTCGAGACGATTTCGAAGTTTGCCCGTGAGCTTGAGCGCGTTCATCCCGGTCTACACGCGCAAATCAGCGGGGAGGTAATCCGCCGCTATGTGGATCGCGAGGGTCATGGCGCTTTCGCGAATACGGCACCCAGTGTTTCGAAACGCCGCCTTGGCGATGCCGGTCAGGATCTCCTCGCCCAGGCGCTGCAATTCCGTGACACTGCGGCAGCAACGCCTTCCTCTTTTGCAATCCTGGAGCGGGTTTTGCGTGATCAGTTCGAGGTCGTTGAAAATGATGACGAGCACGGTGTGCTCCGATCACCGTCATTCGCGCGCCATAGGATGTGCATCGCGCTGTAAGCGCGCCTCCGGCACGACGCGATACACCAATCGTCTCTGCCTTTGTCATTGCGATCGCCATTCTTGGTCTAGCAGCAGCGTGGTTCATTCCCCCGGCGAATTCCACAGATCCGACGCTCAAGATCAATGCAAATATCCTTTGGGAAACGATCGCGCTTGTGAGTGAAGCAAAATCCAATCGACCCGTGTTCCTTTCGATCTTGGGCATATCGTGGTTCTGGCTGGTTGGCGCCATGTTTATTGCCGAGTTCCCGGCCTATGCCAGTGCGGTGTTCGGTGCAGATGAAACGGTGGTCACGTTATTTCTGGTCACATTTTCCGTCGGCATCGCCGTTGGTGTCTGACGTCAGCGTCTATGGGACAGTTTTAGAACTTTACCTTGCTTTCAAGAGCGAAAAATCACTTATCACATTGTTATTATTATAGAATTATCTTATACTGAACCGTGGTATAAAAGCTAGTATCTAGTTTGCGTAATCATTTTGAAACCGAATTCATTATAACTCCAGCGTACCAAGGCGTGCGTTTGTCGTAGATTTCTTCCTGCAGCCCGATTTTCGGCCTCTGCGTGGCGCCCTCCAAAACCGCCTTTCACGATCCCGATAACAGCTTTTCGTACTGTCAATGGCGGCGCAAAATTGGGCCATTAGGGCGGCGTAAAAGTATGCCAGTTTCGGAAGTAGCGGACGGATTGGGTTCAGGTGTGCGCCCGGGGACCAGCGGCTCCTCATGTAGCAAGCAGGGTCCCGGGCGCATTGCCCCGTGAGGGGCAATTTCTGTTCAGGGTTTTTGTGTGGTTTTGCGGCTTTGCGCGAGGCAGTAGCTTTCGCCGTTCATCTCCAGGATGGAGACATGATGCGTGAGCCTGTCGAGCGGCGCGCCAGTGAGGCGCTCGGAGCCGAGGGTTTCGGTCCATTCCTCAAAGGGCAGATTGCTGGTGATCAGGGTTGAGGAGCGCTCATAGCGCTGCGAGATCAGTTCGAAGAGCAGTTCCGCGCCGGTTTTGCTGAGCGGGACAAAGCCCAGTTCGTCGATGATCAGCAGCTTGGGGGCCAGCATCTGCTTCTGCAGGCGCAGGAGTCGCTTCTCATCGCGCGCCTCGATTACCGGCACCGAGTAATCGTTGCGCCGACGCGCCGAATGGCGATCTGGGTTCACCTCCGGACACTCGGACGACGTTTTTGAACGGCATTGTCAGGCGGATGACTTTGACAAGCGTTTTTCCGGTGTCATGCCAAGGTATCAAGGGCGCGGACAACCTTGCTGCAAAGAGTGGCGCCACGGCTGATAGCGCCGCCTCGCTGCCTCATTCGGGTGTCCCTTTCGAATACTCCATACACACGGAGCTATAGAGGGTTTACCCCCAGTTTAAGCGGGCAAAGTTTTCGGAAAGGATAGCGAAAAGACGGGAAGAGCTGAGATGTCATTTTTTTACACAAAATGGTTGACTATCTCGTCCTATTCCGTCCCATTTTGTCTGTTAGTTAATCCAGATTTGGAGAAGGGACAATGGGGAAGAAACGCAATATCCATATAACTCCTCACGCCAAGAGCGGCTGGCAGACCATACGCGAAGGCGCTAGCCGGGCCAGCGGACGATATGGCACGCAGCGGGAAGCGATCGGTCAGGGCCGCGACCTCGCCAAGCGGGATAAGGTGAAGCTTGTTATTCACCGCAGGGACGGAAGCATCCGTGGCAGTGACATTAGCGGTAACGATCCGCATCCGTCGAAAGACGGCCAATAATTGATTCCAATTCGGTTTGAAATCTGAGTCGGTTCGGCCTTTTCGAACAGTCTGGGGGCTAGCTTGTACTTTTTTGGCGCTGTCCGCTGTTGAGAGCCGCGACGGCCACCGAAAGCATTCTGTAAGCCTCGGGATTCCGACGCTAGCGCATATTTGGCGTTGGGGACTTCGGTAGCGGAACCTGTCGCTTGCGAAACCCTCATCCACACCCGGACGGTTTGCATCATTAAGACCGGCGGATAAAGTTTTTCGGGAAGGACGGCCATCAACTGCTTAATCGATGAGCGCAATGGCGTAAATCCTAAATCCTTCGCCTGGACGCCGACCCAAACACCATCATCGCGGCCAGAAACCGTGAGTGCCAAACGTTTGAATCCAACCAATTAGGCGTCTTTCCATTGAGGATTTATGGACGGGATTTCTCCCATGCTTCGTTAAGCCGATCGTAACTTTCAGGCTGGCCGCTGCAATTGACAGTGCCGTCGGGCACGTCAAACCAGGGTTGCTTGCTGCGTGTCCACAAATGGCCGATCGGCGCAAGCCAGGTGCGGTCGTCCAGCGTGCCCGGCTTGACGCTGACCATAGACGGCGACTGCGACGGCACGTGATAGAGTCTGGTGCCGCAGGTCGGGCAGAATACGCAGTCCGTCTGTCCGCCCGAATCCGTAGATCTAGTCCACGACTTCGGTGCGCCTTGCGTTAAGTGAAAAGCATTGATCGATACTTTCATGGACATGCCGAAGGCGGAACCCGATTGCCGCTGACATTCGGTACAGTGGCAGGCGTACAAAGTATATGGCTCGGTTGTTATTTTGTAACGGATCTCGCCGCATTGACACCCGCCGGTCAAAGGCAAGTTCACCATCTTGTGCCTCCCATTTTATTCATTGACCGGCTGTCCCTTCCATTTACCTCATCCGCTGCTATTCGGGATTAAGTTGCCTGAGGTGTTTGCGCGCTAAGATCGTGCCGGCCGTTCGTGCTCTTGGATCCCTGCCTCAACTTCGCTCCTTTCTCTAACGACGATGAACCAGGAAATCCTCCCTTACCAAATCACTTCAAGTTGTTCCTGTTTCCTGACGGCGAATATTGCCCGGACCGCCGCCACCGTCACAACCGCCGCAAGGTCCACAGCACCTTGCCGACGATGTGGGCATGGGAGTGTCCCTTCCGAAAACCTTATTTGCCGGTCTTGATGATGTAAGACGTCTACGACTAGATGGGGCATTCAGGAGCACAACCCAAAATTATAGATGATTCACAACCAGTTAGGGCCGAAGAAGCTTTTATGGCTAGGATAACTGTTTCGGCACCCTCTGCGATGACTGGATGCAACATTGAGGCGCTGCCCATGGCAATTTGAAATCGTAGACATGATTTCTTTGTCTAAATTCTATGCTTTTGGTTTTTAAAGCATAGAATTTGAGCACTCACTCAATTTCCTGCGAAGTCCCGGTCATGGCAGCGGGGAAGCCTATGCAATACGTAAGGCAAACACGGAGGTGAGACGAAGGAGAGGCAATCATGTCAACTGAATCGTCTGATTACGCGGCAGCAACACGGCGTTGTCTGCCCGCCGCCGCTCTAGCTTCGGCCGTTGTGGTCGCATTCACCGGCGTGCCGCCAGCCGTTTCCACCGCGAAGGCCCAGGTTCAAGCTGCCATCGAAGAAATCGTTGTCACCGCCCGTAAGCGTGAGGAAAGCCTTCAGGATATACCTCTGGCCATCGCTGCCTTTACGTCGCAAGACATCCAGGACGCTGGGTTACAAGAGTTGGGCGACATTGCCCTGCAAACAGCGGGAATGGAATTTAGCCCCCGCTATGGGGGTAGCCGCGCCGGGCGGATCGATTCCGTCATCCGGCTCCGCGGTGTATCACAATCTTCATTGGACCACCTTCAGCCGACGTCGCTGTTTATTGATGGCATTTTTGTCCTCGGCACAGCTAACTCAATCGGTCTGCAGGACCTGGAACGGGTCGAGGTGATCAAGGGGCCTCAATCGGCCTTTTTCGGCCGTAACACTTTTGCCGGCGCTATCAATTTCATCACCAAGTCGCCGGACCTGGAGGAATACAACACCCAGGTCGACGTGTCGCTTGCAACCTATGATAAATACGACGGCAACGTGCTCACTTCAGGCCCAATCATATCGGGTAAACTGGCCTATCAACTCAATGCGCGGCTATATCACCGGGGTGCTGAGTGGGTAGCCACCGACGGTGGAGAGTTGGGCAGAGAGCGCTCCAACTATGTTAGCGGCGTTTTATATGGTGAGCCGACGGACAACTTATCCTTCAAGTTCCGTGCCTATTATCAGAAGGACGATGACGGTCCACCTGTTGCCGGTCTTATCAGGGGCCGTTTTGCCGACACCTGCACGGGAACATCCGTTCAACGCTATAACGAAGACGGCACCGCTATCGAGACCTTCTTCCCAACGCAGTACATCTGCGGCAAGGTGCCAGAGTTCGGTTTCAATGAACCGGGCGGCAGACTCTTATCAAGGGAAACCACTCTGCACCCCTCCACCTTCTTTCAAGACCGCAGCGGTTTCATTTCCGCCCCCGTCTTCATGCCCTTCAGCGGTCCCGTCCCCAATTTTATCATCGACAATATGCTTGGCGATGCGGGCGACCGGTTCCTCATGAAGAACGTGCCCGACCTGGATAATTACGGCATGGTGCGCAATCAGGTTCGCCTTGCCTTGAACTCTGACTATGAGTTCACGGGTGGAATCCTGGATGGCTACACGGCCAGCTTTCTTGGCGGCTGGAACGATACGCGCATGAACTTCCTGCGCGACTATGACCAGCACGACACCTCCCAATGGTATGGTCTCGACCCGAAGTTTGCGCAGGACTGGAGCTTGGAAGGCCGCCTTACCTCGCCGCAGGATGCACGGTTTAGATGGTTGCTGGGCGCCACTTACTACGACCAGGAGTTCATCACCAGCGGCTCAGGTGGTTTGGTGGTCACCGCCAATTTCCAATCACTCGCCGTTGGTCCAGTGCTGACGACCACGCCTCCTACAAACGGCAATACCGCCAAGGTTTGGGGTGTGTACGGTGCGGTTTCCTACGACATAATGGATAACCTCACCTTCGACATCGAAACTCGCTACCTTCAGGACGAACGGTCCGTCTCGCAAGCGGGGTTCTCCTTCACCGACAAGTACAAGCAGTTAACGCCGCGGTTTATCCTTAGCTACAGGCCCTCTGATAACACCAATGTATACATCCAGGCGTCGAGGGGGAACTTGCCGGGTACAACCAACGGCTTAGTGGCCGTCTGCAGTCCAGAGGAGTTCTTCGAACCCTATCCCGACCCGTTCACGAACGAACCGTCAACCGCATCCGAATGTGCTCAGATTGCTTCGCAACTGCCGGAAGGGCAGGCCGCCGGCTCAACACCGTCGCAAAAGCTTGATGCTATAGAGGTTGGGTGGAAACAAACACTGTTCGACGGTCGCTTCCGCTTCAACCTGACCGGCTGGCATTATGAATGGAAAAATCGGCCCTTCGGCCTCAGCGTCGTCTGGGTGCGGGACGCCGAAGATCCAACGCAGCGGGACCGCAGGCCCAATCCCTTTGCCAACTCCCTCGGCGTTAGTGTTCCCGGCAGTCAGAAACTGTGGGGTGCGGAATTCGAATCCGGCTTTGTCATCACCGACAATTGGGATGCCCAATTCAACGTCAGTTGGAGCGACAACAAGTTCGACCAGTTAGACAGCCGGTCCAAGAACCAACTGACCGGCTTCACCAACCTGAAAGGACTTGAGATCAGCCGTTATCCCCGCTGGCAAGGTAATTTATCCACCACCTATAGGGCGGCGTTGACCACAAGTTGGGACTGGTACGGCCGCGCTGATTTCATCTATCACGGCAAATATTGGGCGGAGGATGAGAATCTAGCCCAGGCTGATTCCTACCTGTTGACTCACGCCCGCATCGGCATACAGCGAGAAGACCTCCGTGTTGAGCTCTTCGTCCGCAATCTGTTCCAGACGCGGGACTGGGCCGTCGCTTCCTCAAGGATCGATTTCACCCAGCCCACTTTCAACTTCAGGGGCTTCCATGGCATAGTTGTTGTGCCCCAGGAGAAACGGACCTTCGGTATTCGTACCAATCTCCGCTTCTAGGCGACAAACGTTTCCTAGTTTTGCATGGTGAAGATATCCCTTATCCCCATGCGAACGGTGCTCTGGGCATAAACAGTCTTGGCGCCTCGTTCTCCGCTTGAGATAGGCTATCCTTTTTAAAACCTCATCCGCTTGAAATGAAAATCGATCGTCTGTAACCCGTTTGGGATGTTACCGTTCGTTAGGTTGTTATTGTTCACGTTCGCCGGGTTTGGAAGATCACCATCATTTCCTTCTTCGACCCCCAATGGTTATTTTTTTGAGGCTAATGCTCGGAAAGAAGTAAGCTGGCTCAAATGACCGACACCATCCTCAAACGCGCCACCCTCATCGTCCGTGATGCGGCACGCATGAAAGAGTTCTATGAAACCGTCCTCGGCTGGACCTGCTCCTATGATGCGGCGATGAAACTGTCTGGACCTGCACCGCAAAAGTGGAGAGTTACCTTCTCACCTAAGCCGCCATACTTTCGCACTTCACCGGACTGATGCTGCCCAGATATGAATGGCGACGACGCGGATTATAAAATCCATTGATATAATGGAACAGGGCGTTTTGTGCCTGTTCCCTGGTTTCATAGTGTTCCCTCCATATTAATTCTGCTTTCAATGATTTGAAGAACGTTTCTACAGTCGCATTGCCATAGCAATTCCCTTTGCCAGACATCGAAGAGAGAAAGCCGTGGCCTTTGAGAAGTTTCCGGTAATCGTTGGAGCAATACTGCGAGCCACGATCAGAATGATGAATGACCCCTGGTGGCGGTTGTCGCAATGCAATGGCCCTTTTCAGAGCCTTGATCGG
Source organism: Rhodospirillaceae bacterium (assembly GCA_965262665.1). Classification (GTDB taxonomy): domain Bacteria; phylum Pseudomonadota; class Alphaproteobacteria; order Rhodospirillales; family Rhodospirillaceae; genus CBDBND01. The sequence goes on along the minus strand of CBDHFR010000004.1, from coordinate 3,945,857 downwards.
CAAATCCCGTTTGAGCCTGTCGCTGACGGCCCAGCCAATGACACGGCGTGAATACAAATCGATGATCACCGCAAGATACAGCCAGCCCGCTGCCGTCCAGAGATAGCTGATATCACCGGCCCATTTCTGGTTTGGTCCCGTGGCCTGAAAATCTCCATCCAGAAGGTTGGGAGCTATGTTGTGGTTGTGATTACTGTTTGTCGTGCGTTTGAATTTATGAGTTCTGACGATGCGAATATCGTTCTCCCGCATCAACCGCCCGACCCGGCGTTCACCAATGACGCTGCCTTGATCCCTGAGTTCATCAGTCATTCGCTGGCGACCATAGGCCCGATAATTACGGGCATGTTCGGCACGAATATGGGCCAAATAGACCCTGTCGTCGCGTTGGCGCTGACTGGCAGGGCGAGACCCCCAAGCGTAGTAGCCGCTTTCACTGACCCTCAGGACTTTGCACATCCTGCAGATTGAAAAATTGGCCTTCTCCTTTGCGATGAAATGAAACCTCATCGGCTTTGGCTGGCGAAGAAGGCCGTCGCTTTTTTTAAAATGTCCCGCTCCTCACGCAATGTCCTGTTCTCCTTGCAAAGGCGAGCCAATTCCTTGTCTTTATCATTATGAGGGCCGGACAGCAGCTCAGTGTGCTTATGAGCGGTAATCCACTTGCCTAATGTAGACAGGCCAATGCCAAGATCGGCGGCAACTTGCTTGTGTGATAGCCCGCTCGTCAATGCAATCCGAACGGCTTCAGAACGAAATTCCTCAGTTCTTCCGATACCCATATGGGCCTCCTGTTGAGTTTAAACTTTAACAGAAGGCACTCTCCATTTTACCGGTACCAGTCCAGTCCGGCGGCATCGTACCCTGTGGCAACACCGGCGACCGTGTTCAACTCTATATGATGGAAGGAATGGACCGTGAGATCGGCAAGATCGGCCTGCTCGAATGGCTTGATCCCAAGCTGCCCGATCCCGGCCCACCAACCCACCAGCTCGGCATTGGCGATGTGGTTCTGGTGGCCGATGTACCCGACATGGACTCGTTTGTTGCCAGAGTGGGTGCCTTTCCCGGCGCGACGGTGTTTTCTCCGCCCCAGGATGGCACCTTTCCGGACCCCCACGGGGAAGGAATGATCGAATTTTCATCGGCCTCCATCTTTGATCCGGAAGGCTTCTTCTACGAACTCTATTATCGTTACAACCGCCCCAACCCGGAGCAATTCCTCATCCGCCGAACCACCTGCATCGGCCGGGATGTGGACCGCGCCCTCGATTTCTTCACCAACACTCTGGGCTTGACACAGTATCAAGATTCCACGATGGAAATCGGCAGCCAATTGGCGGCGGGAAAGGTCGGCGATACCGTGCGTTTTGCCGTCTGCCGCTGTGAGCACGATTACTACGGCATGGTCGCCTCCCTACAGTTCCTGCAAGACCCTTTGAATGATCCCGGAGACTCAACCTGGGAGTATGGCATCGGCAAGGCGGTGTTGGTCGCTGGCTGCAAGGATGCCGCTGCGCTCTATCAGCGGATCAAAGCGTCGGGCGTGAAGGTAACCCACGATTTGTTTTCCCGCACTGTACCCAAGACGGGCGGACACGGGGAAATCAAAATGCATTCCATGGGGTTCCATGACCCCGATGGCTTCGTCTGGGAGGTCGATCAGCGTGAGGATGGGAAACTCTAGGATCGGCAGACGACATTTCAGAGTAAGGAAAATTGGATTGCGGGGCGTCAGTGGATATCAGACGGCGTTATTGGCGGAAATGGTTGTGGAACAATGTGTTAACAGCAACGAACTTTCGCATGTTGTTGGTGTGCAGAAAACAGGCCATAGCCACCGCCCGTAGTCGAAACGACTGGTATGATGTTTAGCCAAGACTGTTCAACAATTCTTTGCATGTTTAGAGAACTGCAATTCCTAAACTTTCTTCGGGGTACCCTTTAGGAGCCGAGACCGTCGGTGACAAGGATCGCGGACGGACGAACCGCTTGATTGTATTTCCTCAAGAAATGCGATAATGCCTTTCGATCCCGATAGGTCGATCTTGGCCGCGTTCCATATAAGAACACGAATTGATCTCCATCCGTGACTTTCTTTGTAATGCGTTGTGGGGACAGCCTAAGAAGCGCATAATATAGGTAGGAGAGGTGCAACCACTGGCCTGTTGAACCGACAACAGGCACGGTCAAGGGAGATTTATTCATGAGTCAAATATTTCACCGGCGGATGGCCCTCGGGATTACCGGCATGGCCGGTCTTTCAATGGTGGCTCCGACAGCGGCCCTGGCAAAACTAGCTGGCGCCGATGTGGAACCGCGGGGAACGGACGGCATTCTTGAACGTCTGCCCTCGCTGAATCTTGAAAGCTATGACGAGATGAGCACCAGCACCCGCACTTGGATCAACAGCGAGTTGACCCGTGCGGCCGAGAAACGGGCGTTTCAGATCCTGGCGGCCAACGGGTATGACCGGAATGACGAAGTGCCACGGGATACCGCCATCGAAATGCTGAAAGACGATCCCGTCATCCAGTTCAGGAACCATAGCTGGCAGCGGTTGCAAATGCACATGTGGAAGCAGCTCCATCGCGAGTTCCACGGCAACTATGATGCCTACATGTCCGAGATGGAAGCCGCCGACAAGTCTGGTCCGGGTATGCTCGAACTCAACCCTGGTATCGAACCGGAATACACCAAGCATGAAATCCACATGCAACCGGGCGGTTATACGGGTGATGAATTCGCCGGGCATATATACCACTACGGCACCAACAACTTCTTCAACGGCCGCAACTATCAGGACGAGCTCCACAGAAACATGGCCAGAGCCGTTCCCGTCCCGGCCGACGGCAAAGTGAGGCGCATCCTCGATGCCGGCTGCAGCTGCGGCCAGCAGGTGGTAGCCTTGAAACAGCGTTATCCCGACGCAGAAGTCTGGGGTGTGGACATCGGCGCGCCGATGGTGCGTTACGCCCATATGCGGGCCGTCGACATGGGGGTCGACGTCAACTTCCGTCACGCCCTGGCCGAAGACACCGACTTCCCCGACGGCTACTTCGACATCGTCACCTCTTACATCTTGCACCACGAAGTGACGGAAGCAGCGACCTATAAGATCATTCAAGAAACGTCACGGATCTTGCGCCCGGGTGGGGTCTATTATCCGGTCGACTTCTACACCAATCCGTCCCGCAGGCCTCATGATGGCAGCGCGTGGCGCCGCATCCGCGATTGGATGACCCACCGCTGGAACCACGAGCGCTGGCTCTACGAATATCAGAACGCGGACTTCGAGGGCGAAATGCGCCGCGCCGACCTGCTGGTGAACCGGGACAGCGGCGAGGGCTCGACTGACGGCTACGGCCGTCGGCGTGTCCGAAACATCATGGGTATCAAGCCTGCGTAAGCACTCCGATACCTATCCGATCATCACACACCGTCCCGCCCTCTCGGCGGGGCGGTTTTCTTTTTAAGCCTCAGCACAGCATTGATGCTCCTATAGACCGTCAAGTCCTTATCTATGTCGGCGAAGGGGTGCTCGTCGGTTCAAGGGGAAGAGAAGGTTCGGGAAGAAGGTGGTAGAGTTCTCGGGCGACGAAACGCTTAAGGCATCGGATGATGTCCTTCTTTGAAAGTCCGTCGGCCTTGCGACGTTTAACATAGGCGATGGTAGGCGGGTGCCATCGCAGTCGGACGACGACAACTCGGTATAGAGCCGCATTGGCCTGTCGGTTTCCTCCACGATTTAGCCGGTGTCGGCCGCTAGTCTTGCCGGAGCCAGCCGGGATCGGGCAGACACCGCAAAGCTTGGCGAAGGCTGCTTCTGATCGGATTCGATCTGTGTTGTCTCCCGCTGCGATCAACACCTCAGCGGCGGTATCGAAACCAACGCCGAACTGCTCGAGCATTTTGGGAGCTGCGGTTTTTGTGAGGACTTTGAGCTGAGCACCGTGGACCTTGATCTCTTCGTGAAGGTCGAGCCAACGCCGTGCCAGGTGCGCAAGCGTGTATCGGGTCGCGACGTGCGGGTCCGACATATTGCCGTTCGTTTCCAACGCAGCGCACACAATGATGAGTTTGTGGTCGGTAAGCGATTCGAGCTCGATGCGGAGTTCATCTGAAACGGTGACCAAAACTGCCTTAAGTGTAATGATTGCCGCAGTACGCGCTTTGACAGCGGTATCACGGGCGATTTTGATTACGCGGACGGCTTCGATTTGGCCATTCGCGAGTTTAGGTGTCGCGGTACCGCTCCCAGAGAGCACCGTTCGTGCAGCGTGCTCAGCATCGATGGGGTCACTCTTACCGGACAGGCGCCGCTCACCCTTGCGGGGCGGTCTAGCGACTTCATGGACTATGTGGCCGTGACGGCGAAGGAACCGAGCGAGACCCGAGCCGTACGACCCGCGGCCCTCGACCCCGAACGCATGGATCTCGCCGAGTGATTGCGCCCAGACAAGCAACTCGGCGTAGCCGTCAGGGGTCGCCGCCGCCAGTTTCGGCTTGTCGATGAGGCCGCCGAGGCCGTCGATGGCAACCGCGATGTGCTCATCTTTGTGCGTGTCGACCCCGACGATGACGTCGTGGCGTTGGAGTGCGATGCTAAAGCGTTTCCGAGGTTGAATGAATCAATATTTTGTTGTCGTGGTCTTGGCGGACTGATTCGATAGCCGCTTTGGCGGGGGCATCGTGGCTGTATCGGAAGACCTGCGTATTCGTTTGGCGAGGAAAGTGGCGTCGGGCATGTCGCGCCGTCAGGCGGCGGCCCTTTTTGAGGTGAGCGCAAGCTCGGCGGTGCGGTATGTCAGGCGATATGAAGACGAGGGGACTGTCGCGGTCAAACCACGGCCGTCGCGCCAGCGCCGTCTTGATCCTTGACGGCGAGGATATCCTGCGCTGGATTAAGGAGACGCCAGACCCGACACTGCAAGAGCTGTCTGAGCGTTTGGACGAAGTTCACCAAGTGATTGCGCCGACTTCGACGATTAATGACTGGTTCCGCGCGCGCAAGATCAGCTTTAAAAAAACCGCCCACGCCAGTGAACAGGAACGCGCGGATGGGCAGGCAGCACGCGTGGTTTGGCGCCAACGTCAGGCCCGGCTCCCGGCCCATCCCGAGCGGGTCGGCAGGATCGTGTTCCTTGACGAAACAAGTATCAATACCAAAATGGCGCGCCTGCGGGGGCGCTGTCCCAGCGGCCAGCGGATGGTTGCCGCCATTCCCCATGGTCATTGGAAAACCATGACCTTCATTGCCGGATTGCGCGGTGACGGCCTGACCGCGCCCTGGGTGCCCTGATTTGATCGAGGGCGCCATGGACGGTGATGCATTCGAGCAGTACATCAAAACGCAACGCGCCCCGACCCTTCAAAAAGGCGCTGTTGTTGTCCCCGGCAATCTGCCGGCCGACAAACGCGACGGTGCCAGGCGGGCGGTTGAAAAGCGGGGCGCATGGCTTTTGTTCCTGCCGCCCTATGCGCCGGACTTCAACCCGATCGAGCTCGCATTTTCAAAGTTCAAAGCTCACATGAAGCGCTTAAAACCCCGCACCATCGATGGTCTGTGGAAAGCCGCCGGTAACGTCTGCGGCCTCTTCAATCACGAGCACTGCAGGAACTTCTTGGTTGCTGACGGCTATGCGTCAGAATAAATCGGAAATGCCCTAATTAGGGCGACTCTCCACTGGAAAGAATTTCCAGTTGCGCCAGCGTTTGCCGTCTTTGAATTCATAGAGATTGAGCGTGCGGACCATGCGGTCGCCAGACTCCGTAGCGTAGACGTCCTGTCTCTTTCGAAAACCTCATCCACACCTAAGCGGTTTGCATCATGAAGATCTTCGGATAAGGTTTTCGGAAGGGGTGCAGCGAGACTAACTGCTGTGCTTGCGGGTGAAAGTTCCGCCGACGCAATTCTCAGTTTGGCGTCGTAGTTATATCCGGCAGGAGCCAGGGGTGACCAGGCGACCTGAAAGCCCGGATGTAAAAGCCCCGGAAGGCCGGGAGGACATAGAGCCCCTCAGGTCTGGTCAGCACGGGGGGCAAGCGAACAGGAGGGCCGTAGTGAAAACGAACGGACGAGACGTCGAAATAAACCCCCGCACGAAGCTGATTGAAGTGGAACTATTGGAGCTGCCAAGGGTTTGTCCCTTCTCCCCGATGGCCAGTGCCGGTGCGGAAGAACTGAGGTGCACGCATCGGGGCTCCCGGCGTAAGCTGAAGACGGCAATCCTGGAAAGTACCGCAGCGAAAGTCCGGAAGGTGTGGAGACCAGACAGGATGATCCTTGAATGGCAAAGACCGCGTCTATAACCGGCTGTGCCGGGAAATGAGGCGGAGATTTCCACACTGGCGGATGAGGTCGTCAAGCGTTGATAGCCGGGACAACACAACCCGGTCGGAGCGAGGACCTCTGGGCTCAGGTGGCGGTGTCATAACTCTGAGTTCCGCACACAGAGGCGGAAGTGGCTCAAGGGGGAGGCACCGCCTAAGGACGGGGTAAACGCGGGGTGTTGTAAGGTGAATGGCTGGATCGGTCTTAACCCTGACGCATCCACGGAAGGCCCCTGTCCGAACTGTTAGGTGCCTGATGCTTGAAGCCGTACTGGGGAAAACCCGACGTACGGAATTTTAGGGAGGGCGGCTGGAAACGTGGCCTATGGCGGAACTGTGACCCCACTCTGCAACCGAAAGAGCGGGGATGGAAACCCTCCGCCTACGGGTGCGCGCGGGAGTATCCTAAACTCTGTGTATCTGGCTTGGCCCATTCGGGTTTCAGATACGGTCACGTGTTGAAACGCTCTGCGTACATTATCGCAAATTGATTTCGGGCATCAAACCATTCGCGGACATTTCTGCCGCCCTTTTCGAAGTTGCGGATCGCCAGATAGATCAGCTTAGTTGCAGCCTCCTCGGTCGGAAACGATCCGCGTGTTTTTATCGATTTCCGGATCACGCGGTTGAGGCTTTCTATGGCATTGGTGGTGTAAATGATCTTTCGGATCGCTGGATCGAACGCAAAGAAGGGTGTCACCTCGTCCCACGCCCGGCGCCAGGCCGGCGCGATAGACGGATATTTCCCGGTCCATTTTTCCTCGAATGCATTGAGTTCACCGGCTGCCGCATCGGCGGTGGCACTGCCCACCTGGCCGGCGAGGCACTACGGCGCCGCTCGGGTGGCCGACACGTCAATGCAAAGACACGAAGTCGGTCATATTATAGGTCAGACCACCCAAGGCAGCGACGACACGAAGCATCTCAGAACAGGGCTGCTTCCCGCGAAAGGATCCTCGCAGTCAGACTAACTGGCACTGAGTAGAAGAAGCCGTAATTCGAGTAATTTCAGGCAGCAAGTTGCTGCCACTCGACGAGGGCAGCGGCTCGAGCTTGTTTGAAAATATCGCGGCGGTTGAGATGACGTTGGTGGCTGAAATGGTTGTGCATCGAGGCATGGATGGAGGCGAATTTCTGTAGGGTCTTGATGTCTCTGAACCGAGCCATCGCCCCTTCTCGTCGTCGGAAGGGCTGATGTGAGTTTTCCGCCCGGTTGTTGAGCCAACGGCCGCAGGTCTGGGCAGCAGCATTACCGATCACCTTCATCGCCGCGTGGTATGACTGTAGCCTGTCCATGACGATGGTAGCTGGCCGGCCATAACGCTTCATAGCCTGCTTCAGAAACTCAAGCGCAGCCCTGTGATCCCGCCGTTTAGTGACATAGACCTCAAGAACTTCGCCTTCATGATCGACAGCACGCCATAGATAATGCGTCTTCCCGTTGATCCGGACGAACACCTCATCAAGATGCCAGCGCCAGTTCGACCAGTTACGCCGGACTATCCGCCTCTTACGGATCTCCGAAGAAAACAACGGGCCAAAGCGGTTCCACCAGTACCGCACCGTTTCGTAAGAGACGTCGATACCCCGTTCGTGGAGTAGATCTTCGACCTGTCTCAGGGACAGTGGAAATCTAACATACAGCATCACCGCGAGGCGGATTACCGCGGGCGAGCTGTTGAAATAACGGAAGGGATTTTGCATCTCTGGATGCTAGGAGACCTTATTTTTCAACTCAAGACGATTTAGTCTGACAATGCCCAGGCGAGGCTGCGCGCACTCATACATTGACTGCGTTCCCGGTAGACAATCACAAGAACTGATCCTTACATCACTCCGCCTGGGCCCTTTTTTATGGGTCACGAAAGGTGTCTTAGGAGCGTGCTCCGGCGGAGCAGAAAACGGGGTGCCGGAGAAAGCATACGACAAAAGTGCGCCTGGGTGCGCTGGAGTTGTAACCAACCCGCCTTCAATTTGATTACGGATTTGTACGTCGTTTTTAAAGAATTTTAGGTAGCTAAATGGCTTTGTCACGTTAACCGGATTCACTCCAAATCTCGGTAAATTGTCGATGGCTGCTCTACGCAATGTCAATGGCTTAGCCTCATGGAGTCATGCCGAAAACAGCTTACAATCACTTAACGTGACAATGCCCAGGATCATGCTGTCGCCCGAGATACCATTGAAGTCATAGGGGAACGGCGGCAGGGTTTGTTTATAGGAACCGTTACAAACGCGGCGCGGACGCTTGTTTCCGGGGCGATCGCACGGCTTAGCCGGCCCGGCCTTGCGGCATGACCTCGCCGTATTCGCTCAGAAGGCCGCGCAGGCCGTTGATCTGGGCAGTGCGGAACTTCACCAGCTGCTGGCGCATGCGGTGCATTGCCAGGACCGCCTGCTGTTCCTCGGTCTTGATCGCAACGGTCTTGATGCCGGGTTGCTGAACCGCGGTCCAGATCGCCCGCGCGTCCTGCGCATCGTTCTTATTGCCGCCAACGAAGGGCCGAACAGCCTTGGCCGGCAACAGCCGGGGCTCGTGCCCGAGTTCCCGCAGCCGGCGCGCCCAATGCTGCGTGCCGCCGCACGCCGCCATCGCCACAACGCAGGGCGTGCGGTTGGCGAAGTGCTCCAGGAACTTCGCCCGCGTCAGCTTCAAATCGACAATCTCACCCGCCTCCATATCCACCCAGTGCAACTGGAACACTCGCTTTGCCGTATCCACACCAACGACGGTTCTGTTGGTCTTCATGTCGGATCCTCCGGTTTGCCCGTGAAGAGCTTGCTCTTCACCACTTGGCACTTTGATGCCGTCGGCCCGCGAGGGTCCAACCCTTTCGGCCTTCGAACATCAAGGGGTGGGAGGCGTTCATCCCATTTCCTCGTTTTGTGGTTGGTGTGCACCACCATCAAAACGGACAACCACCATCTCCATCAAGAGATGCGCCGCTCCCATTCCAGCTTGCTGGGAAAGGAGCGGTGTCAGATCACATCGAGTCTAGTTCAAGTCAGCCATCCAACGGCGCCCTCCCTCCAGGAGCTTCCCTTCGGGACTCCTCCTGGACCGAGGACATCGCCGGCTGGCATGGGTTTATCACCAGGGTCGCTCACAAACCAGGGAACGGGTTCCCTGATTTTTGTAAATCAGCTCACACACAAAGTTTCTGACACTCACGTGTGTTCTTCCCACAGCCCATCGACTACGATTCCAACCGCTTCACCGCATCCATATCCTACGCCGATGCCCGTCTGCATTGGTCGGCGGCCTATACCCTGTCTGCCTTCACTAGCAATATTGATGCCGTCAACGTCCAGAATCCCTATGCCCGATCCATCGGTGTGCCGTGGCCAGCAGGCGCCTTTGCCGGATTTCCCTTTGCCATTGGTCAGCACAGTCTACCGCCCGATTCATCGGCCCATCAGTTTTCTCTGACCGGTGGATATGCTTTTTCACCAAAAACACACGTGCGGCTCAACGCTAGCCATACCTATCAAAAACAGAACGACGACTTTTTTCCCTACACCATAACTCCACAACTCAACGTGCCGGTACCGCTGCCGCGTGCTTCACTTAACGGTAAGGTGAACAAGACCTACACCAAAAATTCCTTTACCTCACGGGAACGCAAGAACCTCGACTTCCTGGTGCACTATGTTTTTGATGACCGCGACAATCGTTCACCGATGGACACTTATGCCTATGTGACCAACGACGCCCAGGATCAACCGGTGCCGTTCATTCCGGGGAACAGCCGTTACATCAGGCTCAATCTTCCTCACAGCTTTACGTTCCATCAGGTCAAAGCCGAAGCTGGTTATCGGGTTACGCCGCGCACCCGCGTACGGCTCACGTACAAGGGTGACTTCAAATCGCGGGACAATCAGCAAGTCGCCAGAACCGAGACCCACGAATTCAAAGCGAAGGTCTTGTCGAATTTTGAACTGGGGTCGGCTTGGCTGGCAGTGAGTCATTCCAAACGGGACGGGTCGGAATACAACGATGCTTTGTCGTGGGATCTCAGCCACACCGAATCCTATCTCGCTGCTTCGCCGTTCACCCAGTCCATCGAGCGTCCCTTGCTGCGCAAATACAACATGGCCGATCGGACACGCACCCAACTCAAGGGCAGCGTCAGTGTGAGCCCCACCTATGACACCAACCTCGCGGTTACAGGAGCGTACTCTGAGGATTCCTACAATCAATCAGCGCTGGGCCTGAGGCAGGCGGACTCACTGTTGCTCAGTTCTGATTTTTCCTACCAGGTAACTGACTCGCTGATCGCTAGCGGCCTTTACAGCTACGAAGAATATGGGTCCGATCAAAACGGCTGTTTGATTTTTGGTCTCAACGAATCCAATCCCGACCAGGAATGGCGCGTCGGCATAAAGGACAGCGTGTTCTCGGCCGGTCTCACCATTGACTGGCAAATCCGGCCCGATGAACTGTCGGTCGGCGGGCAATACTATCTGTCCGACGGTGCATCCAAGACCGATGTCCAGACTAGACCGTTTAATATTTTGACCCAAACGGAACTGCTGCCGGATACGGAGGAAAAAACACACACCCTCGGGCTCCATACCGCCTATGCCATACGACCCGAGCTAACGCTGCGTGCTGGCTATACCTTGGAGTGGCACCGCAGTCGGGATTGGCAGTACGATGGCATCGGTTTTGCACCAGTGGCTCAGATCTTTGGCTCCGGCATTGTGCCACCGCAGTACACGGCGCATATCGGTTGGGCCACCGTGCAGTATCAGTTTTAGGATTGCGGACCATGCTTCCTGAGACATCCAGTTTTAAACACTGTGCCCTCAGCCACGTCACATTCGGCGCCAGCGAGGAAGACGTTAAGCACGTACAGGACCTCGGCTGGGTACCTTGGGTCGAGGCCCAGCTGAACCCTCCACCCGGTGACGAGCCCGACGTGGCTTCTCATATTGATGGGCGCACCATGCGGATTATGTATGCGTACCGGGGTCCGGCGGGCGACAGCCCGGGGTGGCCGTCAATAGATGAACGGCGTCCGTTTAACTACCTCAAGACCGATGTTTCAGAGTTGTGGGACATGGTGAGCAAAACGGAAATCACCATTGCTCCCAACGAACGCAAACGCATTCAAGAAGAACTCAACGCCGATACCTGGATTCGCAATACCCACGCAACCTATCAATTGCGCGAATTCATGACCGATTTTTGGAACAACCATTTCAACATCGGCCGGCAGCAGGATATTTACGGCTCGGCGGCCCTGCCCACATTCGACAGCACCGTCATCCGCCCTCGGGTGTTTGGTAATTTCCGCGAATTGCTGGAAGCGGTGGCGACCAGCACCTCTATGCTCCTCTATCTAAACAACGCGGCGAGCACGGCGGAGCATCCCAACGAGAACTACGCTCGAGAATTGCTCGAGCTGCATACCCTGGGCCGTCAAGCGTATTTGGGTTTGAGCCGTTCGAGTTCTAAATCAGACACCGTCGCCGGATTCACCGATGACGATATCATCCAGACTTCACTGGCGTTTTCCGGTTGGACTGTTTGTCAGGGACAGGAAGGGCCCAACGGCCGTCTGCCGTTCACCGGGGCCTTCGTCTACAACCCGGTGCAACACAACGACGATGCCGGGATGTTCATGGGCGTTGACTTGTCACACTACAAAGTCGACATGGCTCAAGGCCGGGTCATCCTCGATATGGTCGCTGCCCATCCATCAACGGCAGACTTTGTGTGCACCAAACTGTGCCGGATACTTTTCGGCGATGCGCCGCCGCAGTACGTTGTTGACCGAGCCAAGGCGGCGTGGAAGGCCAACCAGGACAAGCCGGACCAACTGAAGCATGTCATGCGCGCCATTCTCATCGAAGGGGCGGAGATCGGCGCACCACCATCCAAGCTGCGCCGTCCGTACGAACGGGTCATTGCTCTCTTGCGCACTACCAACACCACCGTCAACGCCTACAATGGGGCCTTCGATGCGGTCGCCACTCTTGGCGATGGTCTTACGCCTGGCCGACACCGGAAGGCCGTCCCGATCACGACGCCCACTGGTATTCAACGGCTGCGAATTTGGAAACGTGGGACCTGTTGCTCCATGTCCTGTCTCATCCGTCGTTCCGCACCACCCTGGCGCGACAAACACCCATGGAGATCCGGGAGTCACCCGAAGCCCTGGCCGACTATTGGGTCGGCCGCTTGGTAGGCTACCGGCTTCGCCCCGAAGGCATGCAGGCATTGGTCGACGATATCAATGGAGTCATCGGCCTCACCGCAGCGTTCCGGTCCGGCGGTATCATGAATATGGAAAGCGCCCTCAGACGATTCATGGCGATTATCGGTGCGTCGCCTGAATTTGCGATGCGATAGGGCTACGCCGATGACACTGTCCCGCCGCACATTTCTCTCGTCCGCATCTTCAAGCGCCGCGCTGACCACACTCGGGTCCGGTGCCAAGGTCGCCTTTTCGCAAGAAGGATCCGCCCACACCCGCGACACGTTGATCGTGATTTTCCTGCGCTTCGGCTGCGACGGTCTGACGCTCATTCCGCCAGCCGACAACGGTCCTTATCACGACCAACGCCCGACCATCGGCATTCAGGCGTCTGCCGGTTTGCCCATCGGTGAGCTGGATGGGGAACCGTTTTTTTTTCATCCCCGCGTGCCCGAACTCAAAGCCCTGTACGATGACGGCAGTCTCGCCATCGTCAACGCGGCAGGAGTAGAGACGGACAGTCGCAGTCATTTCGACATTCAGGACAAGATGGAACGGGGCATCGTCGATGTGGACGGCCCACTGGCCGGCGGTTGGCTGGCCCGTCATCTGCTTTCTCGCGATCTTCTCCTACCTAACCTGGGTGCTGTTGCCAGCCGGGCTGATACGCACGTGTCATTACAGGGTTTCTCCGGCGCGGTGGCGATCCCCGACGTGGCTGAATTCAACGTCATCGGCGGCGATTTTCACCTGAGTGTCATCGAGGCAATGAACAGTGGACCGGAACCCCATGCCACCGCAGCCCGCGAAACGGCCCGGACCATTCGTTCGGTCCGCGAGAAACTGGAACAGCTGCCGGAAAGGATTCCAGCCCAATCGCTCTATACCCAAAGTCAGTTTTCAACGGCCATGCGATCCGTTGCCGATTTGATCAAAATAGATACGGGTCTGGGCGTGGCGACGGTGGATTACGGCGGCTAGGATCATCATTTTCAGATGAATCGCTATTTCCCTGATCACGCTGCAGAACTGTCAAAGACCCTCAACGCCTTTTGGCAAGACATCGCCGACTACAAGGACCGGGTTACAATCGTAACCATGACGGAATTTGGACGTCGGCTGGAGGAAAACGCCAACGGCGGCACCGATCACGGATCGGCCGCCTTCATGTTTGTTCTGGGCGGCGCTGTTAAAGGTGGGAGCTTTTACGGCACTTGGCCGGGACTGGAACAAAAAAACTCCGGCAAGGAGATTTGATGGTTACAGCCGACTATCGCCAAGTGATTACTGAAATTCTGACCAAGCGGCGCGGTGAAACAACACCCGAAAAAGTTTTTCCGTCTCTTGCCCACAAACCCCTAGAGCGTTTCCGAGGTTGAATGAATCAAAATTTTGTTGTCATGGTCTTGGCGGACTGATTCGATAGCCGCTTTGGCGGGGGCATCGTGGCTGTATCGGAAGACCTGCGTATTCGTTTGGCGAGGAAAGTGGCGTCGGGCATGTCGCGCCGTCAGGCGGCAGCCCTTTTTGAGGTGAGCGCAAGCTCGGCGGTGCGGGATGGCGGGCGATATGAAGACGAGGGGACTGTCGCGGTCAAGCCACGGCCGTCGCGCCAGCGCCGTCTTGATCCTTGACGGCGAGGATATCCTGCGCTGGATTAAGGAGACGCCAGACCCGACACTGCAAGAGCTGTCTGAGCGTCTGGACGAAGTTCACCAAGTGATTGCGCCGACTTCGACGATTAATGACTGGTTCCGCGCGCGCAAGATCAGCTTTAAAAAAACCGCCCACGCCAGTGAACAGGAACGCGCGGATGGGCAGGCAGCACGCGTGGTTTGGCGCCAACGTCAGGCCCGGCTCCCGGCCCATCCCGAGCGGGTCGGCAGGATCGTGTTCCTTGACGAAACAAGTATCAATACCAAAATGGCGCGCCTGCGGGGGCGCTGTCCCAGCGGCCAGCGGATGGTTGCCGCCATTCCCCATGGTCATTGGAAAACCATGACCTTCATTGCCGGATTGCGCGGTGACGGCCTGACCGCGCCCTGGGTGCCCTGATTTGATCGAGGGCGCCATGGACGGTGATGCATTCGAGCAGTACATCAAAACGCAACGCGCCCCGACCCTTCAAAAAGGCGCTGTTGTTGTCCCCGGCAATCTGCCGGCCGACAAACGCGACGGTGCCAGGCGGGCGGTTGAAAAGCGGGGCGCATGGCTTTTGTTCCTGCCGCCCTATGCGCCGGACTTCAACCCGATCGAGCTCGCATTTTCAAAGTTCAAAGCTCACATGAAGCGCTTAAAACCCCGCACCATCGATGGTCTGTGGAAAGCCGCCGGTAACGTCTGCGGCCTCTTCAATCACGAGCACTGCAGGAACTTCTTGGTTGCTGACGGCTATGCGTCAGAATAAATCGGAAATGCTATAGGATTTATTGATTCGATCTAAAGGCCTTGAGGGGCCGTACTGGTCTGCATCGTCGGTGTCAGGCGCGTTCACCAAAACACAATCATAAGCAAAATATTGGATAGAAACGCGGCCGAAACGGACGTCAGCGCGATTCCGGATAAGCCAAAGGATTGCTGCATAGCTGTGACGCTGAGCAGGTAAACGGAAATGGCAGTGATGCAGCCAACCACATTCATGTGCGGCCGCATAAAGGTGAAGGGGACTTCAACCAACTGCATGACTGCGTTGATCCAGCATCCCGCCGATAAAATCATAAGAACCGTCCAAGCCCCAGTGAAGTCTGGTCCGATCCATCCCAGAACCTCGCGTCCGAACAGGAAAAAATCACAATCACTGGAAGCTGGAGTAAAACCAGGCGCCCGCTCGCGGCTCTCAATTACTGCAACAACCTGACCCGATCGCCTTGGCTGATTGCCGAAGAGGCAACCGGCATCAGCATCGGGTAAAAACTCATTGCGACTTTTCGATGATGATCAGGAATTGTTGGGCCATGCCGTAAAGACCAACCGTTGAGGTTGAGAAGAAATAACCAACGGCAAAAGTGTCCAGGCGGGTGACCAGCACACGGACTAAATCATGAATGCAGGTGTAAGACGACTTCTTGAGAATATGTATTAGTGTGCGCGGGTCAATGATACCAAAAAGGATGCCAGGACCGAACAGTCGAATACAAAAATAAGCGGACACGAGCGCGGCTGATGCAAACGCGATCAGGAAAGCAAAAAACAATCCAGACGCAGCCCAACCCGCAAAAAAGAAAGCAGACTCAACAATGTTAGCAGGATGGGTTCAACGAAACTGCGCACGGCAATTTCGTAACGCATGATTCTCTTGGAAAGAATTGTCGATAAAAAAACGTCTGCGAGCGAAATGAACGGAATGGCCCACGACAGAATCAATAGATTTGTATACGCGCTGGATGCTGAAAACACCTGCAGGATTGGCATGGCCAAAGATTGAATGATGGCCACCAAAACGATGGACAACAGAATGACAACACAGAGAGCATGGCGCACCATCTTCTGGCAATTTCTTGCATCCTCTTCGATGAATTGAAAAATTGTTCTTTTAAGACCGAAAGAGGACAGCAGGGCCGTCGTCTCAACGATGGCTGTCAATAAGACATAGGCGCCGTAATGCTCCGTTCCGTACAAACGATCTGCTATGAACAGGAAGGGAATACGTGCACATAGCCGGGCCAGAAAGCCGAAAATGTTGAGCGTCGAACCCCGTTTTATATCTTTCCTGTCCTGGTCAATATTGTCACCAAGTAGGTCAGGTTGCGACTGTGGTTGTGGAATAACCTCAGCCATTATTCGAAGCGTTTGCCAAAGACGAAATCAGCTTAGCTTCCGCACGCTTGTTCAAGGCGATCAATCCCGCTAAGACGAACGTAAGGACGCACACTTCATAGATAAAGTATCCGACCGGAAATCCAGCGAGACAGAAAACAAAAATCGCTATGGTTCGATTGTTCGCGCTCAATATGGACCATGCCAGAACCGGTCTTCTGAATTGGGT
Source organism: Rhodospirillaceae bacterium (assembly GCA_965262665.1). Lineage (GTDB taxonomy): Bacteria > Pseudomonadota > Alphaproteobacteria > Rhodospirillales > Rhodospirillaceae > CBDBND01. The sequence goes on along the minus strand of CBDHFR010000004.1, from coordinate 3,929,336 downwards.
CCGGTAGGCATCAGCCGCTTCAGAAAAAGCCAATTGGCCATAAACGCCGTTTTCAATGCGCTTTAGATTCAGATGTGACAACGGCCGGAAGGGCTCTTGCAAGGACCGATATAAATGCCCTGCAAGTCTGATGAACGCCGACGATGATGCAACAGCCGCACCTTCTTGAGTGCCAGATTTTGCATCCTGTTGCGTCCACCGAATGTAGCTCTCGCGTTGCAATTCGAAGGCTGCGGCCTGCATGGCATGGCCAGCACCTGCACCGATAATCAATACCCAAACACCGGATCCGTAAACGTCCATCAGAGCTAGACCAAACGCGCAGTAGACAAGGATAAACGTGATGTAATCGCAGGCACCGTCGATGATAAACCCAAGTGGGGAAACCTGACCGGTACGCCGCGCCAATTGCCCGTCGGCACCGTCGAATACATGCCATGCGACCATAAATAAAAAGCCCAAAACACAAGCCGCTACATTTTCATACTGAAAATAGAAAAATGCGGCGCACAGTCCTGACATTGCACCAAAAAAGGACACTGTATTTGGTTTGATGTTGAGTCGCACAAACCAGGGCACAAGGGCCATGCTCAGACGGTGAATAACAACGCGATTTGAAAACTCTTCAATGTCTTGAGTTCGCAAAGGGCACGGGTCATCTGCTTCACTGCTGCGTACCGCGTTTTGACTGAGTTCAGAAACTTGTATTTCTGCCGGAGCCATAGTGGTCTCAATTACGCAGAGAGGGACGACTGTTGAATCATAGCTTCTTGCGCCAAGCCAAGCAGGGCTGGCGTGTCCACATCAATCCAAGTCCGATTGCCAATATTGCAGCATTGCATCAATCCCTTCGCGGCTAATATGCGAACACCACCGGAGAGGGAGTCATCGTCCTGGGAGTCTATGCTTTCTTCGATGGCGTCGATTAAGCCTAGCGTGCACCAGAACACACCTGTGTCAAAGGCATTGAAGGCGGTTAGGGATTTACCGATCTCCAAAATGCTCTCGTCTTTGCATAAAACCTTAGTCACATCATCCACATCCACATGCGGATTCTGCAGCCGCAGGTCCACGGCCAAACGGGCTCCGTGTTTTAGCAGCGGGTTTTGGCGAACAACCTTGAGCATGTTGGGATCGATCAAGTGATCGGCCATGAGCGCATGAAATGGTTCGCCAATTACAGATTTAGCGGCCAAAACAGAGCGCCCGTTACCCAAGTGCCAGTCTTTGTTCTCAACGGTGGTGATTGAGCATGCGATGCGCTTGGATAAGTTGCTCAGAAAATCTTGCAAACCCCGACCGTTGTATCCGGTGACGACAACGAAGTCGTTCACGCCACCGTCCATGGCGTTTCTAATAACCCGCTCAAGTAACGCAGTGCCTTCGACCGAGACCATCGGTTTGCTGGGGCCTATGGCCCGCATGCGTGTACCCTGGCCAGCGGCGAGGATAACAGCCTTCACTACGCCGCGCCCTGCAACTGCATTGTTGCAATAAAATCTTCCGTTTTGTCGAACGCCGTATCGTCATCAAATTGGGCAGGTGGGTGTTTGCAGAAAAATGCCGACGGGCCTTCAAGCACACCACCAACGCCATTGTCCAAAGCCATCTTGCAGCATCGGATCATATCGATCGCCACACCGGCGGAATTGGGAGAATCCTCCACAGACAAGCGAAGTTCTATGTTCATTGGCACGTCGCCAAAGAGCCGGCCTTCCGCTCTCAAGAAACAGACCTTGTTGTCGTTCTGCCAGGGAACATAATCGCTCGGCCCAATATGAATGTCGTCGTCGTCGAGACGATGTCCGGCGACGGATTGGACAGCTTCCGTTTTGGAAATCTTTTTCGATGCCAAGCGGGTTCTGTTCAACATATTGAGAAAATCGGTGTTACCACCGGTATTGATTTGATAAGTCCGGTCCAGCTTGACGCCTCTTTTGTTGAAAAGATTAGTCAGGACGCGGTGCACGATTGTTGCGCCCATCTGCGCCTTAATATCGTCACCGGTGATCGGAAGATTGCTGGCTTCAAACCTGCGCCGCCATTCAGGGTTACTGGCAATGAAAACGGGGATGCAATTGACAAATCCAACACCGGCTTGCAGTGCGCATTCCGCATAAAACTCTGTCGCCTGCTGCGATCCAACCGGCAAGTAATTAACAAGAATATGGGCCCCTGACGATTTGAGCAAACGGACAACGTCGTCACGTGTCGGTTCCTTTTGATCTGCAGGAACAAATGTTCTTGCCGGCTGATGATCAATCATGTGATCGGCGAGGCCGTCCAGTATCTTGCCCATGCTAACCTGCACACCACTGACCGGTAGATCGGGTGCAAAAACCTCGGTACAGTTGGGTGGAGCGAAGATCGCTTCGTTGACGTCCAGTCCGACTTTACGGATATCGATATCGAATGCCGCGACAACGTCGATGTCAGAGATCGCGTAGGGTCCAATCTTTTCATGGAGAACGCCGGAGCAATCATCGACCAAGCGGTCCCGGTAGTAGTGAATGCCCTGTATGAGCGAACTTGCACAGTTTCCCACCCCGATCACAGCCATTCGAATTTTGCTGCTCTTAATGTTTTTAACCATATTCATATTGAACCCCTATTACGCTTACTCTGGTGCTCCGGTCAGCCACGGTAACCACACCTGTTGTAAACAGAACGTTTCCGGAACAACCCATGGACCTGTTAGAGGTATTGTCCAGATGATGCCGTCTACCGCTTCAGACAGGCTGTACTAGGAAGACGCCATGGGTCGTATCGACCTCTACATTCTTCGGCAAATCTTACCGATCATGGCGGTCACACTTTTCATCAGTGTTGTCGTACTACTGCTTGAAAAGATGCTGCAATTGCTCAATCTGACCGTCGGGTCAGGTGTATCTTCCTTGGTCGTCGTTCAAATGATTGTTAGTTTGTTCCCCAACTACATCCGGCTTGTGCTTCCCCTGGGCCTGTTTTTGGGAGTGTTACTGACTTTTCGGCGAATGTCTATGCAACTCGAATTGCAGGCCTTTTTCGCCGGTGGGTTCAGCCTGGCCCGGCTCGCGTCACCCGCCAAATCCCTGGCTTTTGTCGTCACCATCCTCGGCCTCGGCCTAACGGGCTATATCGAGCCCCTGGGGCGCTATGTCTATCACTCCCTGCACCACCAGGTGACAAACGGCATCATTGAAGCCGGCATTGGTGAGGGCATTTTCATTGAAACACCGACGGGATTCACAGTGCGTGTGGATCAGTCAAGACGTGCAGGTACGGAGTTCTATGGGTTTTTCGGATATCGCGAAAACGACAACGGCTCCTTTGAAACCTTGACAGCCCGCCGCGGTGAAATCATTGAAATGAATGCCGTCGGCGACCGCAAAATAGTGCTTTACGACGGCGAACAAGTGGCTTGGACTGGTGCGACCAGTAATCGCGATTCCATGAGTTTTGCCATGTTGGAAGTTCCCATGGACTTGCAAGACAGCCGGCCTTATCCCGAGCGCGGCAGCGATCCGTTGGAACTCACATTGCATGAATTGATTGTTGCCTATGGCCGCGGCGTGTTCCGGTGGTTGGGAGGCGATCCGGGATTGCCTGATGCAACGCTTTACATTCTAGCAGACACCATACCGCAAAGCGCATTGGCGGCTGAGTTGCACGGACGGTTGATCTACGCCTTATCGATTTTCGTCATGCCCTTTCTTGCAATTCCTTTGGCCATGGGCACACCCCGGACCAACCGCAACATCGGACTCGTATTGGGATTGATCGGCTTGCTCGGCTATCAAAAAACGATCGAATTCGGGCAGAAAGTCGCGGCGGTATCTCAACTGCCGGCCGGCCTGTTTTTGTGGGGCAGCTTCGCGATTTTCTTTGGTTTGTCGGCTTATTTCTTTATCCGCACAGACCAGGCGGCGGGTCAAACACCGTTTGAGGAATTTGAATCTTTTCTGCGCAAAAAGCTGCGCTTAAAACCGGCCAATAGCCCAGCCTAAACGTCTTTTACTATCTGCTTATCGCACCACCGGGTCGCCACTGTCGGCGGTTAAGGTCTTCGGGATCCAGGATAACCGGTAGCGGACAAGATAACCGAAGTGAGCGGATAAGCGTTTGCCGTTAACCGGTTCATCGAGCACGGTGTGCGCGTCAAGCGGTGTTACGAGAACATCCCGTCCGGAACGAAAGGCCTGCATATCCTGGCTGGTAAGCCAGGGCGCGTCGGGTCTGATATCGATATGACACTTTGTCGAGCCTCCTAGGACATCACACGTGTTTTTTACAAACGTTGTGCCTTGAAACAGCTTCGCTATGGGCAGAAACCGGATGTGAGATCCGCGAATGTTGAAGTCACCTCCGATGATCGCCGGAAGACCTGGTTCGGCTGCTGTATTCCAAAAGTCTGCGAGACGCTTGACCTGACGTTCATGGGCCGTGTGGGTCTCCTCCACCGGAACTCCGGCCGTATTGGTTGAATTTAAATGGGTGGTGACGATATTGATGGGCTGCGGGACGCCGGGCACGACGATGCGCACGCGCAACGCCCCTTTGTTGGCCAGGCAGTCATAGCCTGCGCAGGCGGGTTCGCCAAAAGCCATTCTCTTCACTGCGATGACTGGGAACGCACTGAAAATATGCAGACCGCTTTCAGCCCACTTGCCGACGTTCTCACCTTTCCACCACTTACGTTGTGCCTGATTGGATAAGGTGTCGGCCGTTGCGCCGTCCAAGGACATGCCGACCGGCTGCAAATTGGTACCGGGTCCCGTCACCCTTTCTTGGAAATCGACAACATCCGCAATGTCCGGCGTGTTGGCGATAAAACCTTCCTGAACAAGAATGAGGTCAACGCGATGGCCATCCTCGAATATCTGCCGCCCTACAGTCCCGACTGCAACCCGGTCGAGATGGCCTTCGCCAAACTCAAGGCGCTCCTGAGAAAGGCCGCCGCTGGAACCGTCGACGACCTGTGGGACGCCATTGCCGAGGCCATCGACGCCTTCACCTCAACCGAATGCGAAAACTACTTCGCCGCCGCCGGATATGATCGGGACTAAATTGAATCTGCTCTAGAACCTGCTGGCGGTGGGACGGAGAAATCCAAGGCATGGAACGGTGCAGTGCGTCAGTCGTCGGGGCCCGTGCGCAGCACCGCAACGGTTTCAGGATCGATAAAGACCTCAACCATCCCGTCTTCCGTTTCCACATCGACGTCGTAAACCATCCGGCCGTCTTCCCGCTCTAACTCTGCTTCGATGGCCTCACCGGTGACATGCCGTTCCGCAATCACTATCGCTTGTCCGATGGTGATCCTGCCGTTGGTCGACTGGGCATATGGGGTCGCAATTTCGTCGGAAGAGGCGGCGATGGCGTGAAACGCAATGGCTGCCCCGGCCAAGACTTCAATTAGGTATGGAAACCGCATAAGTGTGCCCCTTTGGTTGGCTGATCCTTCGATCAGTAGACGGAGCGCAGCCGATTGGACCTCTATGGTGCCTGGGCATTTCCCAGAATTCTTTATCTACGGCAATGGAGGTGTTGGGCGGTGAAGGGCGCCTTGCTGCCGAACCGTCTCATCGCGTTCGAGCACGCTATTCAGATTGGCACTCGGGAATCGTCTTGGACCAGGCATTATGTTGGCAGCCGCTGCGCTGACCACGGACGGAAGCGAGAGCCTGGCGACGGACATACGCGGGATCGTGGACCCTTCTCCGTGCCGCGCTGACGAGTCAGTCACCTGCTTCTGCCAAGGCAACCACCTAAGTTGACCATACCTGGGACGACGATCGCCCGCAGGCGAAGGTGTTTCATGTTCAAGAGATCGTGTCAGATCGTGTCAGATCGTGTCAGGCCGGAAGATCGTGAAGATCTGTGCTTGACATCGACCGCCCCATTACGGAAGGCGAGCTATTGAAATAACGGAAGGGATTTTTCATTACCCGAGGCTAGGAGACCTTAATTCCTAGCTCAAGCCGATTTAGTCTGACAATGCCCGCTGCAACACCTCTACCCCCAGCGCTTCCTTCAGAGGGTCGAGCCAGCGTTCGAAATTGCGCCATTGCTGAATGCCAGTTTTGAATACAGGCTGCCTCACCTGCTGAGCGCTTGGTGTACGGATGCTGCGTTCAGTTTCGTAATAATCCACACAAGCTTGCTCGAATGGCAGACCGCAGAAATCAAGAAGTCTACGTACCTGTGCTTCTAGGTTGTTCACGACGTCCTCGTACTGAACGCGCAGAACGAAATCTGGCAAAATCCGATCCCAATGATCCATGAGTTTCACATATTGCCGGTAGTAGTTCCCTATCGCTCGCAATCCGTAGGAAAACTCCTGACCTTCTCCGAATAGCTGCTTGAAACTACTGAAGCCACAGGCCATGGGGTGCCGGCGCGCATCAATGACCTTAGCATTCGGCAAGATCAGCTTAATCAACCCGACATGGAAGAAATTGTTTGGCATCTTGTCGACAAAGAACGGTGCGCGGCCCCGGTAGGAGCGCGTATCGTCAATGAATTGCGTGCCGAATCTTCGAAAGTAGCTGTCGTCGATTTCCGCAAGAATTCTCGGATACCTCGGCGACCCTTCACCGTCTTCACCACGGCCGCGTAACCGTTTGGCCAAGTTCAGGATGTTGTGCAACTCCATCGTACCATCCACCAGGGAATGAGACGAAAGAATCTGCTCAAGCAGGGTTGAGCCAGCTCTGGGCAATCCGACGATGAAGATGGGGTCGGGCGCTTCTAATCCCAGGCCATGTTTGCTGGTAAACAATGCTTCGGTGCAAATCTCGATCTGACTATCGACCCTGACCTGCAAGTGCCCGATGCTGTATTGGATTTGCCGCATTTTCAACGCATTGCCTTTTCTGTAATAGTCGAATGAACGGTCATACTCCTGCCTGTCTTCATATGCCTTACCCAGGGCGAAGCACATTTGAATCCGATCATTCTCGCCAATGTCCGGGTTCGATTCCACATCGATCATCTGAACAAGTTCGTCCTCGGTGAAGAGATACGACTTGGTGTTCGCTAAACTCCAATAGGCATCGCCGTGATCACGCTTGATGCTGTATGCTTGTCGGTACAGAGTGACAGCTTCGTCTATGTCACCGTTCGACTTATGTACGTGGGCTATGGAAACTGGGAAAACGTGATTCTGAGGATGCTGTTTCATCAAAAGCTTATAGCTTTTTATAGCGTCGTCGTTTTTCCCAACTCCACTACAGGCCGCGGCATAGAGAGATTGAATGATATCCGAGTCGAGGGGATGCTTGCCGAGCAAAAACTCTGCTTGTCTGTGAGCCGTGGCGAACTTCTGCACTCGTAGAAGGATGTTGACATATTCGATCCGCGCGTTGCGGTGCTCGGGTTCGAATTCGACACAGCTCTCCAAAAGAAATTCGGCGTCGTCGTAGATCTTGTTGCGGATCGAAATCTCGGCGAGAAGCCGCATGCCTTCCACGTGAGTCTTGTTGGTGCTCAGAAAGCGTTTGCACAGTCGCTCCGCATCCGCCAGCCTGCCGTCATACAGATAGCTGATCACCACAAGCAGTTGAGCTGGCAGCCGGTCGAGAAACGCGATCTTTTCCTGTGCAGGTGCCAACCTCGAATGGTTGCATCTGTCTTCATAGAGCTTGGCCAGGCATTTCCAACTGTTGATTAGAGAGGGGTCCGCGACGGTTGCCCGCTCGAAAGCTGCCTGTGCGCTCGAGAAATCTTTCTTTGCCAACTGATTGTAGCCGACTTCCTGATGCGCCCGGCCGAATTGGGGCTGCAACTCCAATATTCGCGACACCGTCGCCAGTGCCTGTTCCCATTTGTGCTGATGGCGCTGCGCCACCGCGAGAGCGTATTGCGCTTCTATATTGTCCGGCTCTATGCACAGCAAGACGCACATCAATTCCTCGGCCTTGCGAGGTTTGCTGTTGTGCAGTAGGTGCTGCGCTTCTTTAATTCTTATTTGCGTTTCAGTCACAGTCTGCTTCTGTGGTGCGAGCACTGATAAAAAAGGCGAACCGAAGTTCGCCTTTACATATGCTATAACCCCTCTTCATTCTCTGACTCTTTATTCAAAAGTCGTAAGACAGTTGCAAGCCAACTGTGCGAGGGCGCTGCACACTGACGACCGGCGTATAGTGACCGGCAATCTGCATGACGGGCGACTCTTCGTTGGTCAGATTGTCTAAGAACAACTCAGCCCTCCAGTTGTCCTTTTGCAGACCGAGGGAGATACCGAGGGTCGTGGCGCTCGGGTTAACGAAGCGCGAACTCCTGGGTAGACGGAAACCTCCCGTACCGTCGGGTATTGCGACGGTGCCAAAGGTCCCTTCCTCATATTGGACTTTCAGGCCGGAGTATACTCCTGATTGTCGAAACAGTGTATCGTCCATGAATTCAGCACTGCCGACGATACCAGAGACGTTTTTGCCCCGATGGTTCAGGGTGGCGGACACGAAGGCGTTGGCATCAAAGCCGTCAAGGAAGACATCATAACGCATTCTAAGATTGCCCGCGAACGACGGAGCGAGAGGAAGTGCGCTGCCCGTTGGAACCGCAATACCCTGCAACTGAGGATTGATTCTGGTGAGCTCGGTGTCGAGGAGGCTGAATGCGCCCGCAATGGTCAGCGAGCTGTTGGGGACCCATAGGAAATCGACATCCAGGCCCATGGTTTCCGCATCGCCCACATTCTCAATAAAATAAAGGAAGGCGACGTTGGACGGGTCGAAGCGCGACACCTGCAGATCTTTGATTTGCGTATGAAAAAAGGTCGCATTCAGACGCAGCGAACGGGCCAACAGCGTGCTCTTCACGCCGACCTCGTAGCTTTTGAGGCTATCTGTCTTCGCTACTGTTGGCACGACGTAGTTTTCATACACGCCCGACTGGTTGGTCGAGAGTTGACCTGCATTGCGGTTCTGAGTCGCCGGGCGGTAACCCTCCCCGTAGGTTAGGAACACAAGTAGGTCGTCATTGGGATGCCAATCTAGGGAAGCCTTGAATATGGTATCGGTTTCGTTAAGGGAACCGTCGGATTTGAGTCCACTGACATCGAGGTGACCGTTCTTGATGGCATCCAGAGTCGCCTGATTGCTGCCACCGCCGCGGAACATTTCCCGGGCACCGTCCGGACTCCTGGCATCAAGGATGATGTTGTCGTCGCCTTCTTCGTTGTAAAGCCCTAATGTCCGCAATCGGGCGGTAACGTCATTGCTGAAAGCATGGCTGTTGCACCTGCCGTCGGCGGTAGCCTCTGAATTGCCGAAGGCTCCAATGCCGTAGCGGCAGCCGAACGAGAAGTTGGACGCCCCGGCCAACTGTGAGGTCAGGTCGTAGTAACGGGCGCTGAACGAGGCGGTCAGAGTATCGGTAATGTCGAAAGCAACTTCGCCGAATACCGCCATTTCCTCTTCAGTACGGGTAAAGTCGTTGACAAAAGTGGTGTACGGACTGTGGGGGCCAGACGTATTGACGCCGTCAGTTGGAATCGTGACGTTGCCCAACAGAAAGCCGTCGCCCCGGTTGTCGTTGTAATAGTTTTTGATATGCTCACCAAACGCTTGGTTGGTGGATGCGTATTGGAACTCGCCGACATGGTTAGTTTCCATATCGTTATAGTAAATGCCGCCTAACAGCTTGATACGCTTGGCTTGGTTGGTGTGAATGCGGAACTCGTGGGTAGTTCGCCCGTTAGCCGTTTCTTCCGTGTATTGCTTGGTGGGGTCGTAGCAATTGTTCACATCAGAGGCGTCATAGATGTTGCCACTACAAAGGTAATAGGTGATGTAGCCGCCCCCATTGTTGTAGTGGGTGTAATCGATGATGCTATCCACATCACGGTTCAGATGGCCGCCCGTGTAGATCATTTCCAGGTTGGCGATACGACCGTTCAGGGTCCATGTGGTTAGTCCGAATTCGTCCCGATTGTATTCCGGCGAAAACTTTGCGGAAGCATCGTAGTCGATGCTCGTATCGACGAGGAACGACCCTTCGGCTTCCAAAGTCTGTGCAGTATGTTGAACCAGGACGTCCCAGTCTTCGTTGATTTCATAAGCAAGGCTGAAGCGGCCGCCACGATAAGTGGCTTCGTTCCAGTTGTCCTGAACCAGAGCGTCGTTCCTTGCACTTGCTACGGAGTCAGCGCCCGTCAGTGGGGGGCCGTAGCCCGTAAGGTCGTTGCGGTCGACCACTTCGCCGCTGGGTGTAAAGGTGGCGGGCACGTTGTCGACCCAACCGCCCTGGGTATCGTTGTAAACGGCGACGCGGACGGCAAGCCGGTCGCCCATTGGTATATTCAGGTAGGCATCTACGGCGCTGCTGTCGGCACCCCCGTCAGTGCCCCCGAACTTGGCATTGAACCCCGATTCGAAACTGCCCTGCTGTGGCTTTTTTGTGATAAGCCGTAGATTGCCGGATTGTGAACTAGCCCCGAAAAGCGTGCCCTGCGGACCGGAAAGCACTTCGATGCGCTCCAGGTCAACGGCGTACACATCAAGGTTGCGTGCGCCGAAAGATACAGGCTGCTCGTCCACGTAAAGGGCGACGCCAGGTGCAAATCCTTGCGCCGCGGAGACGGTCACCCCTGATTGTTCGGTGGCACTGCCGCGAATATAGAGTTCCTTTTTGCCGGGGCCGTTGCCGGCGCTTACGACGTTCGGCAGGTATTCAACGTATTTATCGAAAGTCTCGGCACGCAGTTCCCTGAGGGTATTGCCGTCGACTGCCTGAAGCGCGATGGGGACGCTCTGTGCCGTTGCCTGCCGTCTGGTTGCGGTAACAATGATTTCTTCAATCTGCGCAGCAGTGGCGGTAACAGCGGAACAGCTGACAATGGCGGTGGAAACGGTAAGGCTAAACTTCTTATACGACCACATAGCAAAACCAATTATACATAAATATGGGTAAGCAGATAGGCGGCATAGTCAGAATAAAATTATATGTTAGAATTTTCCGTTATTTAGCCACCTTCGTCGCCCGTGCTTTTCCGGTCTAATATTTCGCGGCAATCAAGGTGACAGCAGCGCGACAAACAAGTTGAGAGTCCCGTGTGGAGAGGCAGAAGTGGCGGCCGTTAACGCAAAAAGGGCGTAGTCCGATTGTAGTTGAAGGCCGCCGGATAGAAATTTTGCCTGTCCTCTTTTGGCGATTGCGGCCGGTCGGTAATGGTCTCGCGATATTCTCGATAGAGGAGCGCGAGGGGCCCGGCCGCCATGTAACTGATCACCAGATGAGGTCTTTCATGAAACACAGGAAAACCAGCGCCACTGAAGTAGCCGCCGCGAAGGCAGGTTTCAGTGCTGCCACCGGCTACAGGATCAAGCGGGATCCGACACTTCCCTCGCAAAAGAAAGCCCCGCGGGGACGGCGGCGTCCAGACCCGCTGGCCGATATTTTTGACTCCGAGGTTGTGCCGATGCTGGAGAACAATGCCGGCGTTCGCCCGGTGGGCGTTCTCCAGGAACTGATGCGGCGCCATCCCGAACTGGACCCGGGTATCCGGCGCACCCTGGAACGGCGCATCCGTGACTGGCGCGCAAGATACGGCCCCGAGCGGGACGTGATATTCCGCCAGACACACGAGCCGGGCCGGATTGGCCTGTCGGACTTCACCTCCATGAACTCTCTTGGCGTCACCATTGCCGGGCAACCGCTGGATCACATGCTGTACCACTTCCGGCTGCCCTGGTCGGGATTTGCTCATGCACAGGTCGTTCTTGGCGGCGAGAGCTTCACGGCCCTGGGGCCTACCGCGACTTCATCGCCGGGGTTGTCGGGCGCGGCAATGCGCGCCGCGCCAAACGCATCAAGGCCGAACTCGGCGCGCTCCAGGACCTGCCATCGATGCGGACCACGGATTACGAGGAAACCAGCGTCCGCGTCACCTCGTCCAGTGGCTTCATCCTGAAACGGGTATTTTACACCGTGCCCTCGCGCCTGATCGGCCACCAGCTTGGGGTGCGCCTTTACGATGACCGTCTGGAACTGTTTGTCAGCGGCAGGTATCAACTGACCCTGCCGCGCAAGCGCCGGGGGCGTCGATGAAGGCCGTGCATGTGGTCAATTACCGTCACGTGATCCACGCCCTGAAGACGAAGCCGATGGCGCTTCTGAACCTGGTTTACCGCGATGAGCTGTTCCCGCGCGAAGCCTATCGCCGTTGCTTCGAGCTGGCGATCTCCCGGCTGGACAAGCGCGCGGCGTGCCGGCTGACGGTGAAGCTCCTGGCACTGGCTCATGAGGAGAATTGCGAGGCGGCACTGGCGACGGAGATCGACGACTGCCTCCGGGCTCGGCGGTTGCCGGATCTTGACCGCCTCAAGGCGCGGTTTGCACCGGATCGGGGCGGAATGCCCAGGATCAGCGTGATCCCCGCGCGTCTTGCCGGTTACGGCGCGCTGCTCGGCATGGGCGGCGCATCATGACGAAGACACGCGATGACGCCGCCAACAAGGTCGATGCACTCAAGCTCGATCTGTTGCTGACGGAACTCCGGTTGCCGACAATGAAGGATATCTGGCGCAGCTTCAGCGAACGCGCCAATGCCGAGGGCTGGCCGGCGGCGCGGTTCCTCACCGCCCTCGCCGAGCACGAACTGGCGAAACGTGCCCGCGGGCGTATCCAGCGCCACCTGAACGAGGCGAAGCTGTTGCCCGGCAAGAGCCTGGCCAACTTCGACTTCAACGTCGTGCCGACGATCTCCAAGGCCCAGGTCATGGCGCTTGCGGCCGGCGACGCATGGCTCGACCAAGGCCGTCTGCTGTTTGATTTTTGGCCCGCCAGGTGCGGGAAAATCGCACCTTGCCTCGGCAATCGGGCTGGCCCTGGTGGAAAGTGGGTACCGGGTGCTCTTTACCCGCACCACCGACCTGGTGCAGCGGCTGCAGGTGGCCCGGCGGGACCTGACGCTGGAGAACCTGCTGGCGAAACTGGACCGCTATCACCTCGTGATCCTCGATGACTTCGCCTATGTGCGCAAGGATCAAGCCGAAACGAGTGTGCTGTTCGAACTCATCTCGGTCAGGTACGAGCGCCGGTCACTTCTAATCACAGCCAATCAGCCCTTTGGCGAATGGCACAAAGTGTTCCCCGACGAAACAACGGCGGTGGCTGCCGTCGACCGTCTGGTCCACCGTGCCACGATCCTTGAGATGAACGTCGAGAGCTACCGTCGCCGTGCCGCGATTGAAGAAAGCAAACGAAAACGCGGCCGGCCGGCGTCGAGAGCGACCACCAAGAACACCACGTCCGACTGAGCTCCCGAATCCACCCCGACAGCACCTTTGCTGTAACGTGGCCCGCGGAGCTCCCAGCTCGCGGCCACAACCGATCCAACTAGCATGGATGGAATCTCAGCTGCATTGACCTGCGATTACGCGTTCATTGACACCAACACTGAAACCCAACAGCGCAATTCTGATTGTCGCGGCGCGACAAACAGAATTGGCGCAAAAGCTCTTGCAATCGAGAAGAAACATCTAAACTATCCACTCCGTCGCGACGTCAAAACTCTTATCCAGATTGTCGCGCTATAGTCTAAGCTGGACAAAACCAGCTTTTACGCTCTGACATCTCCAAAATATAGACGGGGAGAGACGATCAAGCAGATTTAATATGGACAACGCCCGCCTGCGGAACAGTCCTTTTCAAGACCCACCTTTTGGGACGCCGGACCAGCGCAAAACCCAGCTAAGCGGTTTTAGTCTGCGGCGCTTAATTCGTGGATGACTCATCCAAGCCTGATTCCGTGTCTTCGCCATACTTACCAACAACCCAGATGAAGCTTTGAACGTCGATTCGGTCCCGAGGCTCTAGATCCACAATTTGGGCCTCGGTCTCAGCGGCTAAGTCTAAGAGGGATTGATAAACCTCGGGCTTCAGGTCAGCTTCATAGACATCCGCGAACCCGTGCCCGACCCGTTCAGAAAACTCCCGGGTTACTTCGGGCTTTAGAAACATGTGGTTCCGCGGATCCCAGAGAAAGGGCAGATAGGTCACAGCGGTCCATTTGTCGGCTCCGCTTTTTGAAAGCGCCGCCTTCATTTGGGACAGGCCTATGTCAGTTTCCCCCAGAGTGAACCTAGCCGCCGCTTGTATGAAATCGTCGGCATCTGATCCTCTCAGGGCATCTTGCAGCCAAGTTTTTTCAAAGGGAGAAAGTAGGTTGGTTGCACGAAAAACAGAAAGAACGGCCCCTCCAAGTCCTTTATCTTCTCGCGCCCTCTGCAAGGGCGCGGCCTCAAGTAATTTTTGCCGTGCGATAATCTTGTAATTCCGCTCATGCCCAAGATACGCAGGGGAACGAAATCCCTTATTAAAGATTTTCAGAAAACGGTTTTTTGCACCGTCAAATCCGAAGAAGTTGGGCTTGCTTTTGTAGGCCTCGTTGTTGAGCTGCTGCCAAACTTCATCGGGGTCTTTTCCATCAACTGAAACGGCAATCTTCTTGTCCCGTATGACCACGCCGGTATAGCCGTCACGATCCTTGGCCAGTCGGATAGTCGAACCACCAGCTTTTTCCTCTCGAACCGTCTCCATGTTTTTTCGTGCTCCAATTTGCCGCGCCAAAGTGTTCACTCTACCGAACCCCTTTTCCCTTTGATTTGCGTGTGAGGAGGATTGTAATCCATTTTGAATAGCGACCCTTCTTTCGAACGAATAAGGACTTGGAAAGGGACGGACACACCCAAACCAACTATAGCATCGAGACGGTCTTATAGGCCAACGTCCAAACGTTTCTGCTATTGATGATATGGTACCGCTCGGAAAAACCATTTCTGTGTTTCGATAAATTTTTGATCGACATCAGGCAACAAAGCTCTTTCACTATGGAAAAGCTCCACGGGTTTGCACATTTTTTTGAAAAACGGGTGTTGTTTTCGAAGGGGGCAAGCGTCGGGACTACTAATAACACCATTTTGGTGTTTTATGATTCATTTACCAACAATGAGTCACCCGACTATTCTACCGTGTTCAACGGCACATTTGTCAGACATAGTTATCCTTGAATCCGTGTCGTTAGGAAAATCTTCTTGACATTCGCGGCGGTGGTTGCTCCTTCCGAAAACCTCATCCACAGAAAAGGATTAACGCTCATTCAACTCTATCTGGATGGGACCATTGGAAGGAACCCTTGATCGCGAAAGCCGTAACGTGCGTGTCTTATGGAGTTCTATGGCTTTGCCGATCACCAACTTCCATACGACAGCATGACAGGCTGATACCAAGCCCCTTGAATTGGGTTTGAGTACTTAATAGCTCTTTGTGGATGAGCTTTTCGGACACAACAGTGAGGGTTGCTATTCATTTGGGATGGTCGATCTTTCTTTGTGCGGACAGAGTTTTAGAGAGAAACACGTGTCTGATCTTGCCGATCACACGTCAGTTACCAATCCGTAGCGACCCGCGTTGCTTATTCGGTCGCAACCGATTGAGGCAGACGCATTGACCCTAAGCGAGCCAGACGTCAGGCTTGGACGTGAAAAATTCCCCACATTTGGGGATGTTTAATCAGTCACAAACTGTTTGAAAACCGCTTCTATCGGTCCTCAGCTCAGGTGTCTTCGGCGGGAGCTTCTTCTGCTGAAACGTCCTCCGATGGGGCGTCGTCTGACGCAGCGTCATCCGCCGGAGCATCTTCTGAAGAGGTGTCTTCCGATGGAGTATCCTCAGCCAGAGCTTCTCCTGAGGAAGTGCCTTCCGATGAAGCAGCCGCAGCCTCTTCCGACGGAGTTACCTCTGCCGAGGTGTCTTCTTTCTGAGGCTCTTCCGCTGGGGCGTCCTCCGATGAGGCGTCGTCTGACGCAGCGCCATCCACCGGAGCATCTTCTGAAGAGGTGTCTTCCGATGGAGCACCCTCAGCCGGAGCTTCTCCTGAGGAAATGTCTTCCGATGAAGCAGCCGCAGCCTCTTCCGACGGAACTGCTTCTGCCGGAGTGTCTTCCGTCGAGGTGTCTTCGTTCAGGGTTGTGTCGTCCATGATTAAGTAGTCTCCAGTTTTTCTCACTTTGTTTCGCGAACCGTGGCTCACCTTAGCCACTCAGCCGTATTATGACTACCTTTCATTACTGTCAATATCTTGCCGCCGTAGTCGCTTGAAATATTTGTGATGATTGCTAGTGCGCGGCAACCGGTCTCGTCTATAACGTGATGGTGTTATCATCGGACCATAAGTTGAGGTAAACGATCTGCGCTTTGTCGCCCTGGGAAATGTCGGCGCCACAGGCGCAGCGCTCGTTCAGCAGGACGCCCTGCGAGACCAACAGCGGGGCATTGTCAGACAAATGCGCGGTTGAACACGGTGGCGCAGTCGGTTGACTCATTGTTGGTAAATGAGCCACAGAAAACCAAAATGGTGTTTTGTGGCTCCTGCGGTCCCTTTCGACAACCTCGTCAACTCCTGGGTGGTTTGCGTCATGAATACCGGCGGATAATGTTTTCGGGAGGGAGACTCTCCACGGCACGGTGAGGGTTTGGCCCACGGGCCGACTTGTGACAAAATAAAGCAATCGATGCACAGTGCCTAGATGACCACCGGAAATGCCACATGGCTCTACCCAGGATAGCTTCATTTACACCATCGGATCGCAAGAGTGTAGAAACTACATCCGAAACGCCGGACACGGTTACGCCCAAAAAAAGAACCGCTCTAGCTGCCATTGTACTTTTAGATACATACTGTGGCGCATCATCACTAACGGTTTGCGAGAAAGAGGTTAGCCATGAAGCGGTTTAGTGCACGACGCAGCAGCGTTGCGGCCCTGTTGTGCACAGTTTTGGCTTTACCGTCGCCAGACGCATTACTCAATGCGCAAGAAACGGCACCGGAACGGGACGTCTATATTGAAGAAATCGTAACCATCGGAACGCGAGTAAAGGGACGCACCGAAACCCAAACGCCTGTTCCGGTGGATACCATCGATCTTGGGACAATCACGGAAAATGGCTTCACTGAACTTGGACCGATGTTGCAAGCCGTGGCGCCCTCTTTTAACTTCTCCCGTACCCAGATTTCCGATGCGTCGGACCTTTTTAGACCCGCCACCTTGCGCGGACTCGGCCCCGACCAAGTGTTGGTGTTGGTTAACGGAAAACGCCGGCATCAAAGATCTGTTTTGAGCCTTAGCGGCACGGTTGGTGAAGGAGCATCCGGAACAGACTTCAATGCCATTCCGGCTGCGGGGATCGAGCGTATAGAAATATTGCGAGACGGAGCGGCCGCCCAATACGGTTCAGATGCCATTGCCGGTGTGATCAATCTCGTCTTGAGAGATTTTGTTGATGGCTATTCACTTTCGGCCAGGATTGGACAAACGTACGATTCCGACGGAGAGCAGTACCAAGTCTCCGCCAACGCCGGTTTTTCCCTAGGTGAAGGCGGTCACGTCAATTTTACTGCTGAATACAGAAACGGGGAGCCCACCAACCGGGCTGATGTCAGCCGGCAACTGGGTGACGTCCGCTTCCAAATTGGTGATGCGGACACCGAAGCTTCCATGTTTTGGGTGAATTCCGCCCTGCCTTTAGGCGAAAGTGCCGAGTTGTATGCGTTTGGCGGTTATTCGGAGAACGTAGCTGTCGGAGCTGGATTTTACCGCTTTGCAAACAACCCGGCCCGCGCCGTCCCCCAAGCCTTTCCCGAGGGATTCTTGCCCCGGGCTCTTAACGAGTCCAAGGACTACTCGTTTGCTGCGGGCATTCGCGGGGAGCCATCAAGAGACTGGGCCTATGACATCAGCGCCGTGTACGGGAAGAACGACTACACGCTCCGCGTTCGCAATGCGCCCAATACATCCATTGCTGCGGCGTTCCTTCAGGGCAATCCCGGCACAATTGATGCTGAAATCTCTGCCAACGTGGGACCGACGTCGGGTTTCTCCGGCGCTCTTGAGTTTGATCAGCTCATAATTAACGCCGACTTTACCACCCAATTCGATCTCGCGGCCCCGAACACCGTTTACGTGGCCTTTGGAGCGGAATACCGGGATGATGGCTATGAAATCACCCCTGGACAACTGGAGTCTTATAGTTGCGGCCTTAATCCAGACAACCAGTTTGTTCCATCCATACTGGATCCCAACACCGCGGCCACTTGCGGCTTTCAAGCCTATCCAGGCTTTAGACCCGAAACTGCCACCACGGGTAACCGTGACAACTTTGCCCTTTATCTGGACCTGGAGAGTGATCTGACAGATTGGCTCATCTTGGGCGTAGCAGCGCGATATGCAGACTACGGCGCGATCGGCGACAAACTAACGGGTAAAGCTAGCGGACGGGTTCAAGTGTCTGAGGACCTTGCCTTCCGGGGTGCCATTTCAACCGGTTTTCGGGCGCCTTCATTGCAGCAGACCTTTTTCACGACCGTAGCTACCAATGCCACTTCGGCTGGGTTGACGGAGCAGTTGTTGGCTCCCGTGGGGTCCGAATTTCCCCGCTTATTCGGGATTGAGAACCTGCGCATTGAGGAATCAACAAACTTCAGCCTGGGCCTCGTTTGGAAGCCGCTTGCAGCAATGACCCTCACTTTTGATGCGTTTCAGATTGATATTGACGACCGCATCGTCTTGGGAAGCGGATTGGCTCCCGGCCAGTTGGCCGCGGTTCCGGCTGCCGCACAGTTCCTGGCCAACAACGGGATCGGCTCAGCAAACTTCTTTTCCAATGCGGTTGATACTCGGACAAAGGGACTAGACCTGGTAGTCAGCCACGACGGCTTATTCCTAGATGGTGACCTTACGACAACCCTCGCGTTGAACCTAAACAAGACGACCATCAGGAGGGTTAATGCACCTGCCGGAGTGGATGAATTTCTGCTGTTTCCCGAACCGTCGCGCCGGTTTGTGGAAAAAGGCCAGCCGCGCGAACGTGTGAATCTCACCTTTAACTACATGAGAGAAAATTGGGGTGGGCTATTTCGTCTAAATTATTTCGGGCCCACAGAAACATCCTTCTTCTCTGCGCCCGGTTTAGGCTTTCCGCAAGGTGCCATAGACGCCATCGGTCTTGATCCATCGCCCGTCATCGAGCCCGGTGACGCGTTCTTGGTTGATCTGGAGGTGTCGCTGCAAGTTACAGAGACCACGACACTTGCCCTTGGCGCCAACAACCTCTTAAATGAGAAGCCCAATCAACTTTCGGACAACGCGGTGCTGCGTTTCATATCCGATCCCAGCACGCCGTTTGGCAACATCAAGTTTCCCTTGCGCGGCCTCGCATACGGTCTAAACGGGGGATTCTATTACACCCGGCTTAACGTCAATTTTTAGAATCTCAAATGCCAAAATGATGCGCTCCGTGTTAAAGTTGAGAAGCGCCCTTATGTGATTGCTGGTCAGTGATAGGCTATGCGCACAACCAACCGCAGCTTGCAGACAACGGATTGGGGGATGTGAACATGAGCAGGCTTTTCTTATTTGGGTCCTTAGCAACCATCCAGGCATTGTCAGACTAAATCGGCTTGAACTGGGCATTAAGGTCTCCTAGCCTCCGGCGATGCAAAATCCCTTCCGTTATTTCAATAGCTCGCCTTCCGTAATGGGGCGGTCGATGTCAAGCGCAGATCTTCACGATCTTCCGGCCTGACACGATCTGACACGACCTCTTGAACATGAAACACCTTCGCCTGCGGGCGATCGTCGTCCCGGGTATGGTCAACTTAGGTGGTTGCCTTGGCAGAAGCAGGCGACTGACTCGTGAGCGCGGCACGGAGAAGGGTCCACGATCCCGCGTATGTCCGTCGCCAGGCTCTCGCTTCCGTCCGTGGTCAGCGCAGCGGCTGCCAACATAATGCCTGGTCCAAGACGATTCCCGAGTGCCAATCTGAATAGCGTGCTCGAACGCGATGAGACGGTTCGGCAGCAAGGCGAGCTACGTGCATCATCGGGAACCGCGTCCCGGCGAGGGGACACCGGTGGGTCGCCACCCTCTGGCGCGACTCTTTCCTCCTGTCCTTGTTGAGTGCTGGCGGGATGCAGCCGCGCCTATGAACGAAACCAGGCGTTCATCCCATTTCCTCGTTTTGTGGTTGGTGTGCACCACCATCAAAACGGACAACCACCATCTCCATCAAGAGATGCGCCGCTCCCATTCCAGCTCGCTGGGAAGGGAGACCACCACGTTGACCGCCGGCTTGCGCCTCTCCGGCCTGGCGGCCCCGATGCTCCTCGACGGGCCGATGCATGGGGCTGCCTTCAAGGCCTATGTGGAACAGGTCCTGGTATCCGGCCATCGCCAGGAGCTGGCGGCGCCAATGGGAGCAGGTCATTCCCTTCTTTGCCTTCTCGGCGCCGATCCGCAGGGTGCGCGCTTCGGGGAGGCGCTACGCGGCGACGAGTTGCCTGAGGAGTTGCGCCGCCGAGAGGATCGGCTGGCGGCGATTCGTGCGGCGAAGGAGCGCCTGGAAGCGAGGCAACGGGAAGCGGACGATGCCCGGGGTCGTCAACCTGGGACGAAGCGGAACCCGAAAGGCGGGCGGCCGTACAAACGCGAATATGGTGAACCGGAGGACACGGCGCAAAGCAACTTCACGGACCCGGAAAGTCGGATCATGAAGACTTCCTCGGAGGGTTTTCAGCAATGCTACAACGCACAGGTGGCGGTGGCGGGAGCGAACCAGTTGATTGTCGTCACGGACGTGTCGTCGAGCGCCAGCGATCAAGGCCGGATGCTGCCGCTGGTAGACGATGTGCGAACGACCTATGGGGAACGGCCGGAGACGGTGCTGGCGGATGCGGGCTACTGCAACGAGGCGGATTTGGCGGCTCTGGAAGCGCGTGCCGTGGACGCCTATGTGGCGCTGGGTCGGGAAGGCAAACAAGAGATCCGGGTGAATGAGGACAAGTACCCGGCGACGGCTCGCATGGGCAAGAAACTGGCGACTTCGGAGGGCAGGGCGCAATACGCCCAACGCAAGTGGTTATCGGAAGCACCCAATGGTTGGATCAAGGAAGTGCTCGGCTTCCGCCGGTTCAGCCTGCGCGGACTGAACAGGGTACGGGGTGAGTGGGATCTTGTTTGTCTGGCGCTGAACGTCAAGCGGATGCAAGGGCTTGTGACGGCATAATGAGAAAGATTCTCGACAATTCCCCAAACCCGTTGGCACGGAAGCGGGAATACGCAGGGATTCGGCGCTTTTCACCACCCGAAAGGTCACCCGACATCCTCGATTGCGCCTACAACAGGGCACCCCCCTTTCGCCAGGGCGAAAACCATCCTACGGCGCAGTCTCCTAGCTGGATTCCACCCATTTTTGGAGAAATATCTGGGGCCCCGGTCAGATGGACATCCGCGAATCTGTCCAACGAGTGGAAAGGAGATCACTAAAACTGATAGGCAACCTTGGCATAATAGAAGGCTCCGTTCATCCCGAACGGCGACCACTGGCTATAAACGTTGCCGGTTTGGTCGCGCGCTTTCGGGTTCTTGTCGCCTTTCTCGCTAAGAATGTTCTGCACGCCCGCAGTGAACGCCGTTCGCTCGTTGATCCTATATCCGGTTTCGAGGTCAAACAGGGGTTCGCCGCCGTAACTGTTGCCGTCTTCAGAGTCATACCAGCCACTGTAGTAGCTGACCCGGCCCAGCAAACGCCATCTATCCATGTTGTGGGTGGCGGAAAGATTCAAGCGTGTTTCAGGTAAACCCTCCTGGATTTCCTTAACCCGAATATCATCCACCGTCTCCGGGTTTCTTCGGATGATCTCGGTTTCCGTATGATTGAAGCCAAAGCTAATATCGGTGGTGCCGCCGGCCCAGTCTATGGGGTAGGTGGCCACGACATCCACGCCCTGGGTTCGTGTATCAAAATCATTGATGAAAAACTTGAAGCTCTGCAAGGTTCTTGCCTCAGCCAAGAGTTCACCTTCAAGATCACTGAAGTAAGCGGTACAGGAGGGATTAGGATTTGCCGGTCTGACACCGGGGCACACCCTCCGTTCCGTAGACAAGTTCAGGCGGTCCGTAACTTTGATATTGAAATAGTCAACGGTCACATCCACCGCGTCAACGTTGAAAAAGGTGCCAAGGGTCAAGTTGGTGGACTTTTCAGGTTCCAACGGATTGCCGCCATAAAGCGCGGCAAGGGGATGGGTGGAGGGGATGGTTCCCTCATTAACCAAGTCTCCCAGGCTTTGGTTAAATACGGTGGAGATATTAAAAGCATTGGACTGGCCCGGCGTTGGCGCCTTAAAGCCAGTGCTGGCGGTGGCTCTGAAGCCAAGGGAGTCGGTCATCCGCCAGTTGCCTGCCACTTTCCAGTTGGTGGTGCCGCCAAAGTCTTCAAAGTCCTCGTAACGCAACGCCGCACCTAGCAGCAGGCTGTCCGTCACTTCCCACTCCCCGTCAACATAGACGGCATGGTTATAGCGGGAGAATACGCCAGCGGTACGAGGCCCAAAGCCAGAGAAGCCGTTTGAGGCCGGCGTGAAACCCTGAACCGCCAGGGGGCCATCTTCCCAGGAGGCCTGCTCGCCAATGCCAATCTCAAATTCTTCTCTGCGGTATTCGTAGCCGACGGCGATATTAACGGTCTCCGTGGGAGAGTAACCAAGATCAGCATTGAGGTTCATGTCTTCCTGTATGTATGCGCCGGGGTCAAAAGACAGCGGCGTGTCCGGTCCGAGGGATGCGTTCACCGTGTTGTAGATGAAGAAGTCCACCTCGTTCTTGCCGTAACTTGCGCTGAGGTCCCAACGTAACTCGCCGCTGCCGGTTTCACCTTCCACACCGGCAACCAGGGAAACATCCTCAACGTCTCCGCCAAAACGCGGCGTAAAGCCGCCGGGCAACAGTTTCTGCAAGGTGAAGCAGTTGTCATCTCCTAAAATTTGGTTCCATTTCCCACGGTCCTCCGCATGTACGAGACCGCCGCCCGTCACTCTTACTTCAGGACAACCGGCTGAACGGTCCTGTGTCAGGTCGCCGACCAACAGGATATCCTGACCATCGGCGTTCGTGGTTTTGTATACCCCGCTACGGGTGTTGGGATTCCGATAGTAGAAACCGCCATCCACTTTTTTCGACAAATAGTTGCCGTATGAATAGAGGTAATTGTTATCGCCAAGCTCCAACCCAAGATTGGCCCATAGCTTAAGGTCATTATCAACGATTGGCGCGCCCCAGATCATCGCCGGCACGGGCACGGCCTGGCCCCGTTCGCTCAGGTAGTTGCTTAGCGCTCCCAGCCCCGTAGGCATGAGGTTATTGCTTTCGTCGATCAGGGCCTGGGCATCATTCCTCTGAATGCTGCGAAAGGTGGGATCGGTCTCTCCGTATTCAAGGCTCAGGTTGACAAAGCCGGAAGAGGTAAGAGGCAGACCCACGTTGGCGGCAATACGGTACATTGCCCCGTCTCCCTCGGAGGTCTCCCCGTAGCGTGCTTCAAACGTGGCACCTTCATTAGCGTCTTTCAGGATGAAGTTCATGACGCCGGCGATGGCGTCACTGCCGTACTGAGCCGCAGCACCGTCACGCAACACTTCAAGCCGCTTCAGGGCGATGGCGGGAATGGATGCAAGATCAGGGCCCTGTGATCCGTCCGCGATGCCGTTTCCTATCCATGTGATAATACTGGCACGGTGGCGCCGCTTACCGTTCACAAGGACCAAAATATGATCGGGTGACAGCCCCCGGAGGTTGCCGGGCCGAACAATGGTGCCCGCGTCACTGATGGGTTGTGTGTTGATGTTAAAGGACGGAACCACGTTGCGAATCAGGTTGCCGAGATCGCTATCGCCCTGGTTGACTAAATCATCAGCGGAAATAACGTCTATCGGTGCAGGTGAATCTTGGACCGATCGTGCCCTAGCGCGCGTGCCTGTGATGATGATCTCTTCAATATAAACCTCACCAGATGCCGGGGTATCCTGTGCGAAGGCTGTAGTGTCTGTCACCGTATAACTTGCAAGCACAAGTGCTACACACAAACGCGTCAGATATTTATACTGTTTCATTAGTGAGATCCTGTTCTTGAAAAAGCATGCCAAGACCTGAGGGTCGTGATCTACCGTTGCGTGATATGTCATCTGCCATAATAGTAACTCCTATTCAAGGCAAACGGAAAGCAAGTCTCGAAGCATGAAGGACAACGTGGAAGAGGGTGAAATGGACCGACACGCGGCAACCGCGGCGGAAGGCAGGGACATGCCGCGATACGGTCTCCGGGCAGATTCAGGTCATAAAGATGATGCGGTGCGCGGCTGCGAGTACGGCGGCGGTGGAAGGCTCGGCCGTGCCTGGACAACCGGACGAGAGAATCCGAACGGCGAGGTTTAAACAGTCGTGAGGGAGATGGGGAGAAAGAGCGCGGGTGCGCACAGGACATAGCTAACGCTCGGTTAGTTATAGCCAGAAACTCCGATACCGATGCCAAGGCAAAGTTAGATAAACGGCTATTTACTTCAAAAATAACGCCCACCATTTACACTTTGACCCACCTGTCGTTGGAGCAGTGCCGACACCATTCGAGCCTGGCCACCACACAAATCCCCTCGGGTGCTTTTCCGTGAGTGGGATACTACTCCGAAAGCGCCTTCGAAATCCTTAATTTGAAGGCCCGTTACCTCGAAATGCATAATGTAATTCATGCCTTAATTCAAGGGGTTGGGTAGTGAATCAGTGTGAAATTTCCGGCTGTCCCTTTTATTTACCTCATCTGCTTGAATTAGGCGTGGATCCTTCCAGTTCGGCCCTGCGGCACAAGGCCGCAGCTTGGCAATCGAGCAGCGCTTTCCGCTCACCCTGCTACACCACCCGATGGCAAGACATCCCGAAGGTCAAGACCTGAGCATCAAAAGCCCAGGGCAATCGGGTGAAAAAGTGCGTGACAATGTGTTGCTGTGCTGAATCTATCGAAGACCGCCGATTCGGTATGGGAGGTTATGATGGAGAGTTCGGGCGCATTCGCGGAAGCCGTTGTCTTTCTTGATCATTTTGAGGATCTTGCGGACCCTCGCCAACGGGGCAAAGTGGTCTATCCGCTTGATGAGGTGCTGCTGCTTTGCCTATTGGCGGTGCTGGCGGGCGCCGACAGCATTGTCGATATTGCCCGTTTCGGCGACAAGAAACGCGATCTTCTACGCCGCTTCCGGCCGTTTTCCGATGGCACGCCGTCCCACGACCAACTGGGCACGATCCTTGCCATCCTGGATGCGCGGATGTTCCAACAGTGCTTCGTCGCCTGCCCGGCGAGACGCTGCGGGTGCGCCGGCTTACCGCCGATACCGGCGAAGCGATGATCGGACGCATGCTCACCGCCGAGCAGGTCCGCATCGTGCGCGCCGCCTTCGGCCTCGCGGGCGGTCCCGCGGTAACGGCGGCCGAAGCGTTCGGCGCTGTGCTTGAACGCGCCGCCGCCGCCTCATGGGCGCCAACCGGGTCGAGATCGAGGGACCCGCCGACGGCGAAGTCGCCACCCTCAAACGCATGGGCTGCATCAGCGAGATCGTCTCCTGGCGTACCCGGGTGTTCGCCCCCGGTGCGGAGGTGCTCGAACGCTGGCCGTTTGCTGACCTGGACGTTGCGCCGGATGCCACACAGGATGATCCCCTGAGCGGAGTTGCTCATGCTGCCTCCCCCGCCGTCAATTAGACGGCGCACATTATATATATAGTCGCCATATATATAGTCGCCACGCCGTTTGCGGCGGGCCGGCTGCTTCACCCATTACCAAAGGAGATCGGCCACCAACTTCCGGATACCCTGCCGCTTCCGCTTGCGGCACAACAAATATGTTACATCAGCCGCCGGCAGGTGTGCCAAACACAGCGATAATAAACGACCCTATGGCGAGAAAACCAAACCAATATGCGGTTGCATTCCGCCCGTTGCCGCGTGCGACAAGCGCCGCCACCACACATTGTAGAGCGTAAAACAAGGCAAAGGCGCGAGAGGCCAGTGCGACAATGGATACCACGTCGGTTGCCCATATCAAGAAAACCGAAACCGCACCGATCAACAAATACGCTTGCCTGGGATCGACAAGCCGGTGGGTGGCGTTGCTGATCAAACCACTGGCGCCGATCGAATCAGCCACGGCGGCACTGAACTGGCTGGCGATCGCGCCGGCTGCGACGACAAACGGAAGCCACGGCTTCACACGCCCGATCACGTCGATCAACCCAGCGACATCGTTCGTGGAAGTGAAATAGGAAAACAGCGGAATCATAAGGATGAAGAACGCGACGTAGATCAGCGACGAGACGATCTGAGCCCTCTTCATTACCCGGATGCGCGTTTCAGGATCATACATTTCGCCCATGAATCGGGTTGTCTCGAAACCTTGAACGATAATCAGCAGACCCATCAGGAAACAGACCGTATCCCAATCGAAGGCATGCGTATCACGCGCGTTCGCAGTCCAACTGTATTCGGAGGGCAGGTCACTCCCGAAGATGGCAAGCACTATCAGCATTGTGGCGATCGCAGCCAAATTGACGCTGACAGTGAATTTCTCAACTCTTTCAACGCCATCAAGACCCTTGAGTGCACCAACGCGGCAGATGCCCGACGGAACTCCCTGGTCCCGATGCCCCGCTGCGAGAGCTTCGAGGCGCTGAATGCTTGGCTGGAGGTATAGTGCCTCAAGCGCCAGAGCGAGGTGCTGCGTGCGGGCACAGCGAGACGATCGGCGAACGCCTGATGCGCGCGATCTCGATGCGTTGATGGGCCTTCCTGCTGTGGCGTATGACGCCAGCGAGAAGGTTAGCACCCGGGCCACATCGATCTCAATGGTGCGCTACCGCGGCAACGACTACTCGGTGCCAGTGGCTTATGCCCATCATGAGGTCCAGGTTCGCGTTTATGTCGACAAGGTCGTCATCGGCTGCGGGGCGGAGGTGGTCGCGCGACACCGCCGATCCTACGAGAAGGCTGACATGGTCTTCGATCCTATGCGCTTCCTGCCGCTCCTGGAGCAAAAACCTGGGGCGCTTGGCTGGCTCGGCCAGGGACACTCGGGCACCGAGTGGCAGCCGATTTTAGAGCGTGCCTCTACGATGATCGATGGGTATGCCAACAATAATTGGCAATAGGTTCTTGGCCTTGGTGTCTATTGGCGAGTTGGGTTTAAGCGCTTGATAGGCATTTCTATTTGATGAGTCAAACCGGGGCGGTCGTCATGCGCGGCGAGCAGACCCGGCAGCGGCTAATCTCCGCCAACCCGGACTAAGAGGCCGTTTCGAAAGGGGTTGAGTGGCCGGTGTCGATGTGATTCCAGGAAGGTTGCTGAAACCGATCTGGAGCCGCCATGTGGACGCCGACCACCCGAGAGCAGCATAGCCGCAAGGCGCTGCGTTATCAGACTGATTTGACCGCTGCGGAGTGGGTTGTGATCGAGCCTCATTTGCCTCCGGCTCATGGCACGGGACGGCCCCGGTCATGGCCGATGCGAGAGATCGTCAACGGCATTTTCTACGTGATGCGGGCTGGCTGCCCTTGGCGCTTGCTGCCAAGCGATTTACCACCGTGGGGCACGATCTATCGCTGGTTCGCTAAGTTCCGCGACGACGGCCTCCTTGAGAAGATCAACCACTTTCTGGTCATGGCCGATCGCGAGCGGGTCGGACGCGAGGCCAGCCCGAGCGGCGCGATTATCGACAGCCAGAGCGTCAAGACGACCGAGGCTGGTGGCCCCCGCGGCTACGATGCGGGCAAGAAGATCAAGGGGCGCAAGCGCCACGCGCTGGTCGACACCGACGGGCGCGGCCTCGTGCTCGAGGCGCATCCGGCGAGTATCCAGGACCGCGATGGTGGCGGGCCGCTGCTGTGCGCCTCACGCGGCTCGTTTCCGTTCATCGAGAAGGTCTTTGCCGACAGCGGCTACGCCGGCGAGAAGGTCGCCACGGCCACCATGATCGCCGTCGAGATCGTGCGCAAAAGCCCCGATCAGGTCGGCTTCGCCGTCCAACCGCGCCGCTGGGTCGTGGAGCGCTTCTTCGCCTGGATCAACCGCAACCGGCGACTGGCAAAGGACTTCGAGGCCACCATCGCCTCGGCCCGCGCCTTCCTCTACGCCGCCTCCGTCATGCTCCTCGTCCGCAGATTGGCCCGAGCCGCATGACTTTCGAAACCGACTCTAAGCGCTCCATTACTTGTCTAGCAGAGGACGCCCACATTGTCGGAAAGCTGGTCTGGGCCGTGCGGCGGATGTGTGCTCACGGCGTTCCGGGCAATATTCGCCGTCAGAATATGTGGGACAAATTGAGGTGATTGGCTATCTTAGATCACAAACACCTTGCTCGACTTCATCATGAATTCCGGCGGATAAGGTAAATGGAAGGGACACCGGACAAGTACGGGCGACGAAGCTGGCTCAACAACCGGAAAATTCTAACATGCTATTTTAGTCTGACAATGCCCTTGGTAGTCCGCATAATTCATGGAAATTAGCTTTTTGCCGCAGTTCAGTATGAGCTATTTCTTTAGCAAAAATAATGGGAAAAGCGACCCTTTCGCTTTTGAAAGCCAGATGAAGTTCTAAAAATGTCCCCTGGGCGCTGAAGTCAGGCACAGACCCGGGATTGATCTGCCCCATTGAACAGGGGCGGTCTCCTAGGCTCCAGTGTGGCTTCTACAACGAATAACTGACCTTGGCATAAACCAGTGCGCCGTTGTGGCCCGCTGGGGAGTAGCGCGGATACTTGCGTCCATTGCCGTAGTTGATGGCCTTATCCGGATACTCGTCCAGCACGTTTTCGGCGCCGATCGAGAGAGCTAGGCCGCTCGTAAAGTTGTACCGCGCCATCAAGTCCGCCAAGCCGTAGCCGTCGAAATCGGCGGCGCTGTGGTCGTCGTACCACTCGCCGAAATAGCTGTAGCGCGCCATCAGGTACCACTGGTCGATGCTGTGGGTAAGTGTCAGGTTGAAGCGTGTCTCCGGCGCCCCGCGCTCCAGGTTGTCGATTGTGTCGTCGGCGGTGATCGTCGATCCTGCGCGGAAGTTGCGCACCTTGGTGCTGGTGTGGTTGAACGAGAGCAGCAGGTCGGTGCTGCCGAGATCCGTTTCCCAACCGTAGGAGAGCACGACATCGACGCCCTCGGTCCTGGTGTCGAAGTCGTTGGTGAAGTAGCGCACCGACGTGAATTCGCGAGCCTCTGGAACTCCAGCGGCGACCAGAGCCTGCTTGATCTCGTCCGTGACGTTGAATAGGCCCGACAGGGCGATCCGGTCATCGACATTGATGCGGAAGTAGTCCGCGGTCAGGCTCAGACCATTGTCCAGGGCGAACACGGCGCCGAGACTAAGGTTCTCGCTTTCCTCCGGCTCAAGCTCTCGACCGCCCAAGGCCATTGCCACCGGGTGGGTGGAGCCGATGGTGCCCCTCTCCTCGAAGGCGTTGGTAGCGGCATTGACCACAGTAGAAACGTTGCGGGCGTTGGACTGACCCGGCGTCGGCGCCCGGAAGCCGCTGCCGAAGGATCCGCGCAGAGCGAACGCGTTCGTTAAGCGCAAGTGGGTGGCTAGCTTGAAATTGGTAGTGCTGCCGAAACCGTCGAAGTCCTCCCAGCGGAAGGCCCCGCCAATGCGCCAGTTTTCGGTGGCGTTCACTTCCAGGTCCAGATAGGCCGCGATATTGGCGCGGTTCCAGGTCCCGGACGATGCGGGGTTGAAGCCGCCAAAGCCGTTTGAACCGGTACCGAAACCGTACTGCTGATAGGGCCCGATTTCCCAGGAGGCCTGCTCGCCCGTGGATATCTCGAATTCCTCTTCGCGCCATTCGAAACCGCCGGCGATGTTGAGGTCCGAGGCCATGCCGACATCGATCAGGTAGGACAGATCGAGGTTGAAGTTGGTTTCTTGTTGTGTGTACTCGCCGATGTCAAAATCCCGCTGTGAATTTGGGCCAAGGGAGGGATTCAGCGAGTTATTGAGGAAGCCATCCATGTTGTTCTCGCCGATACTGCCGGAGATGTCATAGAGCAGCCCATTAGCCAAGCCGCCCTTCACCCCGGCGACGACAGAGTAGTCGGTCATCTCCGCGCCGAAGGTCGGCGTGAACCCTTCCGGATAAAGTTCGACGAATGAAAAACAGTCCGCATCGGCAGTCACCGCGTCCCGGAAAGCCAGTAGGTTGTTGGCTGTAGACGGCACGTTATACTTCGCTTGGCAACCATCGCCACCGACCAGGAATATATTGCTGCTTGTCTTATACACTCCGTTACGGTTCATTGGGCTGCGGAAGAAGAACGGTGTTTCCACCTCGCGGTTTGCATAGTTGCCGAACGCGTAGATGGAATGGTCTTCGTTGAGTTTGAGGCCTAGGTTGGCTACAGACTTGATGCTGTCGCTGACCTTGGGCGAACCCCAGGGCTTGGCCGGGTTTGCGACGTTCGGGATGCCGAGGTCAATCAGCGCCGTGGCGTCCTGGTGCTGTACGCTACGGTCTGTCGGCGAGGA
Source organism: Rhodospirillaceae bacterium (assembly GCA_965262665.1). Taxonomy (GTDB): domain Bacteria; phylum Pseudomonadota; class Alphaproteobacteria; order Rhodospirillales; family Rhodospirillaceae; genus CBDBND01. Next base: position 3,898,963 of record CBDHFR010000004.1, on the reverse strand, counting down.
TTCGGCGTATTCGATACTCAAATTGGCAAAACCGTTGTCGGACAGCGGCAGGCCGACATTGCCAGCGATGGTGGTCAGGTCCTCATCGGAATTCTCTGTATAAAAGCCATACCGAGCCTCGAAAGTGACGCCCTCCGAAGCATCCTTGAGGACGAAGTTCAGCACACCAGCGATAGCGTCGGAGCCGTACTGGGCCGCCGCGCCGTCGCGCAGCACCTCCATGCGCTTGATGGCTATGGCGGGAATGGCAGAAATGTCTGGCCCCTGGGCACCGTTGGAAGCGCCGTTAGAAATCCACTGTATGACTGAGCCCCGGTGCCGGCGCTTGTTGTTCATCAGCACCAGGGTGTGGTCCGGAGCCAGTCCGCGCAGGTTGACCGGGCGCAACAGGGCCGCCAGGTCGCGAGACGGGTTGTCGTTGACGTGGAAGGAAGGCACCAGCGCCCTTATCAGATTGGACATGTCGCTGCCGCCTTGATTCTCGAAATCTTCACTGCTGATGGCGTCGACGGGAACCGACGAATCCTCGACGGAACGGGGCAGCGCCCGGGTGCCAACCACTACCACTTCCTCAATTTCCACTTGCGCGGTCTCGGATATCGCTTGGCCGCTACTAACAAACGTTGCGGCGAATAGCGCCAGCAGTGAGAGGCCGATCTTGGAGAGATTTGAAGCTAGGCGTTCGCAGGCGATTGCTTGTTTGTTCATGTTGCTTGGTTCCATTAACTGATCGGGTATAGCAGTCCCGCCGCGCGGATACGAAACCTGCCCACCGCTATTCCACGACGAGGAGCATCCGCCCGCAGGCCGATAACAAACTTTCACGCGTTTCCAAGATACTCTTAAATATATAGGAAAATCAAAAAATCGATTTCCGGTGGTCTGGACGTTTAATCGGGTCACCCCATCCCTTTGGAGTGGCGTGCATGGGGGCCGTCTCGGGGGCTACAGGGGTTACGGCCGTATTGATTGGGGGCGTGGTGAAACTTCTCTGGTGGCAAGCGCCGGGCCTGAAGGTGGGCCGCGCCGTCAAATGCGCCGTTCGCCAAGCGCCGCGACGGACCGTGTGTGCCCGCCGCCCCGTCCCAGCGTTATTCAGCGCCGTGCGGTCGGCTCCAGTCGTCCGACCCAATGCATCCGTTCTCCCTTGCGGTCCACCAATGGGTCGACCCTGAAGTATTTCCTGAGCGAGGCCGCCCAGCTTAGACGCCACGGCTTGCCACGGCGTTTCTGCCCCAGCAAAGCGAACACGATGTCGTGCGTGCGGGCCTTGGTGCGTGGGGCCAGCAGCCCGAAGTAGCGGATGGCGTGGCGGTAACGGTCGGGCACGTGATCGGCCAACGTGGCCACGAAGCCAGCCGTCGTGTACTGGGTGATGACCATTTGTTTCGTCTTCGTATCTTTCGTCAAGAAATGTATTTCGTGACGGTCAAACTTCCTGAACCGGTGCTGTGCGATGGGGGGATGGCGGACGTAGCGGCCCGCGTAGCCGAGGAACTGTTTCTTGCCCTGGAACCGTTTGATGTGGGTATTCCACCACCGTTCCTGTTGCCGGTGCAGGAGATCCGCGAGTTGGCCCGCGCTCTGGCCGGTCTCCAGGATACCCCTGCGATACGCTTCTCTTAAGTAGTCCACCACGGCGTCGCGCCACAGGAGCATTAATGCCTTGCGGTCGAGCGGGGCCTTCCGCCAAGCCGTGCCATCGGCATCGAGCCCGGTTTGGGAGACGAGCACGTGCAGGTGACAATTGAAGTTCAGGTGGCGACCAAACGTGTGTGGAATCACCAGGATCATCAGCCGCACGCCGTATGTCCGCCAGGCCAAACGTTCGATGATCTTGGCCCCGAGGGCCGGCAGGTCATGGAGCAGGTGGCGGTTGTTCCGGAACAGGGGCCAGAGCACATCCGGCATGGTGAGGGTGACGTGGGTATAGGATGTGTCGGGGAGTTCCCGCCATTGGTCGCGCTGCCAGAGCGTCGTCGCCCGGTGGCCGCAACTTGGACAGGCGCGGGACTTGCACGTGTGGGGGACCACCCGGGTCTCATTGGCGGAGGCGAACACCTCGGCGCCCAGGGCGGCGGTGCCACAGGCCAACACCTTGCGGAACGCCTCCCGCACGGCGGGCCGCATCTGCTCATTGTCCCAATCGGCCCGTGCCAGGGTAAGGATGTGCTTGAGCCGCAGCTTGGCCGGTTGCCTCACGAGCGCTTTTTCTCCAGCAGGTGTTCGTACAGGTCGCGGCTCACCACGATTGCGGGCCCTGGCAGTTCGGCCATGAGCAGCGTTGCGTTCGCCGGCATGCCCCGTGCGGGGCGGGCCAGCTTTGCGGCGAACTGTTCGATCGATAACACGTTGTCCTGCCTGGCTTCGTGATTACGAAGTAAGTGGCGGATGGTGTTGTGAATGGCGTGTTGGATGTTTTTGCCGGTACGGTATTTCTTAAGTTCTTCGTTCTGCCGGTTCGGTGACAGGACGCGCCATAGCCACGCCCGATGAATGGAGACGTCTCCCCGGCGCAGGGCGTCGTGCACCTCTGGGGTTGTGGTTGCCAGCAGTTGCTTGACCTTGGTCACATTGCCGGTCCCCACACCGGCGGCGCGAGCGAGTTCCGCTCGGACGTCAATGGGTTTTGCTTTGGTCAAATTTGGCGAAAGTGTCTCCTTGCCCCCCTGGCGCTGGCGTTCCCGGGCGGTGACACTCCAATAGGGCTCCAGGGCCAGGGCCATCACGATTCGGCAAGAGTCATTCATCCGCTCCGAGCGGCGATGCTGTTCCAGCATGAACACGAGGGCCTCTTCGTCTGTCAGGTCAATCGTGTCGCCGTCGCCGAGTCAACGCCGATTGCTTCAGCAAGTTCGTCGGCCGTGATTGTTACAGCCACAGGCGGCGCCTTCGTTGGGGCTTCATGATTGGGCCGTCATCCTCGCGTGCTTCAACTGCGGTCTCGGCATAAGCAGGTCGGCTGACAATACTCAGCTCGTACAACACGGCTTGATTGATTTGACGGATCGACACACCGGGGTTTCCCGGCTCCGGTATGATCTCTTCCGCATTGGCGGCGGTGCCAGCCGGTGGAATCCTAAAACCCGGACTAACACCCGTTGCAAGTCCACCCTCGATGGCGAGTACAGCATCGCGCATCCATGACGGTTGCCGGGTCTCCGGTGGTAAATCGGCCTCGAAGCGTAACGCATCATCGGAGTCGGCCAGCTTTAGATTGCCCGCCTTCATGCTCGCCAAGGGCCGGTTGAAGTCATGGCCGGAAAGCAGGTTTACGTTCCGGCGTTCAACTTGCTCATTCAGGATTGAGACCGCTTTCGCGTGCGCGTCTTTGATCGCCTCGGCAAGTTCGGTTTGCAGCTTGGCAAATTCTTCTATCTGCCAGCCAAAGGCCCGTTTGCCAAAACGCTCTTTGCGCACTCGGCCACGATCGCGAATCGTCGCAGTCTATTTCGCGGCAATCAAGGTGACAGCAGCGCGACAAACAAGTTGAGAGTCCCGTGTGGAGAGGCAGAAGTGGCGGCCGTTAACGCAAAAAGGGCGTAGTCCGATTGTAGTTGAAGGCCGCCGGATAGAAATTTTGCCTGTCCTCTTTTGGCGATTGCGGCCGGTCGGTAATGGTCTCGCGATATTCTCGATAGAGGAGCGCGAGGGGCCCGGCCGCCATGTAACTGATCACCAGATGAGGTCTTTCATGAAACACAGGAAAACCAGCGCCACTGAAGTAGCCGCCGCGAAGGCAGGTTTCAGTGCTGCCACCGGCTACAGGATCAAGCGGGATCCGACACTTCCCTCGCAAAAGAAAGCCCCGCGGGGACGGCGGCGTCCAGACCCGCTGGCCGATATTTTTGACTCCGAGGTTGTGCCGATGCTGGAGAACAATGCCGGCGTTCGCCCGGTGGGCGTTCTCCAGGAACTGATGCGGCGCCATCCCGAACTGGACCCGGGTATCGCCGTTGCTTCGAGCTGGCGATCTCCCGGCTGGACAAGCGCGCGGCGTGCCGGCTGACGGTGAAGCTCCTGGCACTGGCTCATGAGGAGAATTGCGAGGCGGCACTGGCGACGGAGATCGACGACTGCCTCCGGGCTCGGCGGTTGCCGGATCTTGACCGCCTCAAGGCGCGGTTTGCACCGGATCGGGGCGGAATGCCCAGGATCAGCGTGATCCCCGCGCGTCTTGCCGGTTACGGCGCGCTGCTCGGCATGGGCGGCGCATCATGACGAAGACACGCGATGACGCCGCCAACAAGGTCGATGCACTCAAGCTCGATCTGTTGCTGACGGAACTCCGGTTGCCGACAATGAAGGATATCTGGCGCAGCTTCAGCGAACGCGCCAATGCCGAGGGCTGGCCGGCGGCGCGGTTCCTCACCGCCCTCGCCGAGCACGAACTGGCGAAACGTGCCCGCGGGCGTATCCAGCGCCACCTGAACGAGGCGAAGCTGTTGCCCGGCAAGAGCCTGGCCAACTTCGACTTCAACGTCGTGCCGACGATCTCCAAGGCCCAGGTCATGGCGCTTGCGGCCGGCGACGCATGGCTCGACCAAGGCCGTCTGCTGTTTGATTTTTGGCCCGCCAGGTGCGGGAAAATCGCACCTTGCCTCGGCAATCGGGCTGGCCCTGGTGGAAAGTGGGTACCGGGTGCTCTTTACCCGCACCACCGACCTGGTGCAGCGGCTGCAGGTGGCCCGGCGGGACCTGACGCTGGAGAACCTGCTGGCGAAACTGGACCGCTATCACCTCGTGATCCTCGATGACTTCGCCTATGTGCGCAAGGATCAAGCCGAAACGAGTGTGCTGTTCGAACTCATCTCGGTCAGGTACGAGCGCCGGTCACTTCTAATCACAGCCAATCAGCCCTTTGGCGAATGGCACAAAGTGTTCCCCGACGAAACAACGGCGGTGGCTGCCGTCGACCGTCTGGTCCACCGTGCCACGATCCTTGAGATGAACGTCGAGAGCGACCGTCGCCGTGCCGCGATTGAAGAAAGCAAACGAAAACGCGGCCGGCCGGCGTCGAGAGCGACCACCAAGAACACCACGTCCGACTGAGCTCCCGAATCCACCCCGACAGCACCTTTGCTGTAACGTGGCCCGCGGAGCTCCCAGCTCGCGGCCACAACCGATCCAACTAGCATGGATGGAATCTCAGCTGCATTGACCTGCGATTACGCGTTCATTGACACCAACACTGAAACCCAACAGCGCAATTCTGATTGTCGCGGCGCGACAAACAGAATTGGCGCAAAAGCTCTTGCAATCGAGAAGAAACATCTAAACTATCCACTCCGTCGCGACGTCAAAACTCTCATTCAGATTGTCGCGCAACTCTCATTCAGATTGTCGCGCTATAGCAGTCTTGCCGTAGGGAAACGCGCCTCGAAGGGAACGCCCGTCGCCCTTGGCCCGGACCTCTAGTTCGGCGTCAAAAAACAATTTCATGACGTTGAAGCCCTCATCAACGTCTACGCTACTTGAAAAGCGATCTACGCGTATGCGTCCGGCTGCACAAGAATCACATCGCCTAAAAGAATGTGCATAGTTAAAGTGCCGTGTGCCGTGTGCCGCTTGCAGAGTCAGAGTAGATGTCGTCAATCGACACCTCGTTCCAGTGCGGACAGACCGCCGTTCGCATCGCGCCCGCACCGCCCATCATCGAGCGGCCTTTGCGATACAGTATTGCTTGCTGGACGTTGTCCACGGTCATAAACGTCGCGGCGTCCGGCATTCTCTTATTCGTCCACCATCCTCCAGTATTCATAGCGGCGTAGGCAGCGGCGGACATCTCACCTTTATAGTTGGTCGCCGTCTGGAAGGTCCGGCACTCAGCGCCATGGTGGCGGGTCCACAAACTATCGCGACTTCCTTCAGCGTGTTCGACCAAAGCCCGTCAATGCCGCCCGCGTGCGCCGACGCAAATTCGTCAAAGGTAACAAGGCCGTGTATCTCGCCATCGGCCTCACCTGCTCGGGCGAGAGGGAGATTTTAGGCCTTTGGATCGAGCAGACGGAGGGGGCAAAGTTCTGGTTGCGGGTCATGAACGAGTTGAAAGGCCGTGGCACCGAGGACATTCTGATCGCGGTCGTCGATGGCCTGAAGGGTTTTCCCGACGCGATCACGAGCGTTTTCCCGGATTGCCTCGTCCAGACCTGCATTGTGCATCTGCTCCGCTATTCCATGCAGTTTGCCTCATGGAAGGAAAGAAAAGCGCTGGCCTTGGCTTTAAACCCCATTTATGCGGCCACGAACGCCGAAGCTGCAGCCGCCGAGCTTGACGCGTTCGAAGAGGGCCCTTGGGGCGCGAAATATCCGGCCGTGACCGCGAGCTGGCGCCGGCGCTGGGAGGGGGTGATTCCGTTTTTCGCGTTCTCCTCTGAGGTGCGAAAAATCATCTACACGACCAATGCCATTGAAGGTTTGCACAGCCACCCTAGACGCCAACGCGGCACTCGTTCTCGGTGTTCCGACAACACGGATCTTCTCCGGACCTCTGGTCGACGGCCCTATCGGCTTCGATATCAATCACCGGACCGACAAAGACTACAAGGGGATGGATGTTGAAACATTCCGTGCGACCCTCATCACTAATTGGGATTTGGGGAGCGTGGGGCTGACAGCCTTGACCAGTTTCGTCGATTCCCATGACGATATCTTCCAGGACAACGACTTCGTCACCGGGTCGGTCAATGGCGTGGTCACCGGAGCGTTCCAGGAAACAGAGCGGGTCAACGACACCCTTCAGTTCAGCCAGGAAGTTCGTATCTATTCTCAAGGCGACAACCGCTTCCAATGGCTAGTTGGCGCTCTCTACTGGGAAGAGGAAGTTGACCAGTTCGGCAGTAACGACACGGGCCTTGCTTTGGGACCAATCTTGGATGCAGATGTTGGCTTCTTTTTTGATTCCCGCGACGGTGAAGGCCGCAGAGTCGGCCGCGATACGTATCACCAATCCGTGTTCGGGTGGGCGGAGTATGCCATAACGGATGAACTCTATGCCTCCGCCGAAGTGCGTTATACCGATGAAACCATCGACCACATTCTAAATTTCGAACCGGGATTTGACTTCTTCTTTGGTGTTATTTCCCTTGGTGGTGCGATTCCACCAGCCCAACTTTCCTTTGGTCGAGTGACCGGCCTCCATTTCGAGCGCATTGAAGAAAAATACACCATTCCCCGTTTTGCCCTCAGCTACCGGCCCAATGACGACCTGAATCTCTACGCGTCGATCGGTAAGGGGGTAAAGCCGTCCGGTTTCCAAGACGGGGCGACGTTCGAACTTAATATTCCGTTCGATCGGGAAACGCTGTGGTCTTACGAAGTGGGTGCAAAATCCTTGTTGATGGACGGGGCACTGGCGTTCAATACCGCGGCCTTCTACCAAGATTATTCCGATCAGCAGGTTTCCTCACAGATTATCAATCAAGCGTCGGGGCAACTTCAGCCGGTCATCGAAAACGCCGGTAAGTCCACCATCTGGGGTCTGGAATTTGAAGCCAACTGGCGGGCCACCGAGAATTTGACCCTCAATGGCGCTTATATCTACATCAATGCGGAATTCGATAATTTTAGGGTTGTCTCTACTAGCGGTTCTCGTATTGGGGAATCGGGTTGTGGGGAGCTTGTTCCCAGTATACCTCCGGCTTGTCTGCTCATTAAAGACGGCAACAAGCCAGCCGACCTGCCGACCCATCAAGTCAATCTCAACGCCAACTACACGGACAATCTGACCGGAGATTGGGATTGGTTTGTAGATTTCAGCGCCCGGCACACCTCCGAACGCTTCTTGTCTTCGGTAAACGTGGCCACGCAACCGTCTTACTGGCTGGCGGATGCACAGCTGGGGGTCAACAACGATCAACTCCGTGCCGCCATCTATGTCGACAATCTGTTCGACAGCAAAAAGATTACGGACGGCAATCTGTACGTTGACTTCTTCAACGGTTTCGCGCCGTCTGGCTTTGGCTATCGGCCAATTCCGTTGACCGTAGGCATTCGCGTAAATTATCGGATGTAGGCTAAATTTATTGGTAGCATTGCATCTCAGATTGGTAGCATTGAATTTCAGAGACCGGTGAGAGCAACAATCCATGACGCTTAGTAACCAGTACCCGGACCGCGGCAAGGTCGGCCCCACGCCCGCTATGACCACCCGTGCGGATGAAACCTTCCTCAACTACATCAAGGATTTGCGCAGCGTCCTAATGTGGGGCCGATCCAAGGACATTCATCCGAAAGTCAACGCAGCCATAGAAGAAGAGGGCATCGCTATCGAGACGACCCATGAGTCGGTTGAGGCTGTCCGCAAGGTCGCCCGGGAAAAAGTGCCCGAAGCTGGTGTTTGGGCGCGTGTCTACCGATCAACTCAGGACGCCTTTTGGACTCGTGTGGCGGAGTCTTATGGCCTGCGGGAAGAAGAATTCTACCGCATGCTTGAGGAGTCCGACACTAAGGGGCCTGGGTCTGTGAGCTGGGATCCTGACTATGTCTATCCGGAATACGCAAAAGTGCCGACCCATCGCCAACTGGGCGGATACGTGGGTCATCCACTGGCGGGTCTACACTATGACTACGGGACCCGTGTCTTCGCGGGCAATGTGAGTAAGGACGATTATCTCCATAAAGCCATGGCCGAAAAAATCTCCCCGCCCAAGGATGGCAAGGTGGAGCGGATCATGGACCTCGCGTGTTCAGTCGGCCGGCTGACCTGTCAACTCAAACTCCGGTTCCCCGACGCCGAAGTGAGGGGTAGCGATATTTCCGCGCCCATGGTCCGCTACGCCCATCACCGGGCAATAGAACAGGGTGTGGACGCCCACTTTCTGCAAAAGGCGAGCGAAGATTTAGATGAGTTGCCCGAAAACCACTTCGATTTGGCGACGGTTCATATCTTGTTTCATGAAGTCCCGACGCCTGTTGTTGACCGGGCCATTGCCAACGTTTACCGCATGTTGCGGCCGGGCGGCACATTCTGGATTTCGGATTTTCCGACTCTCAGTGACGATCCGAAAGGACTTAACTACACGAATTTCCTTGGTTCTATTGATTCAGCGGACAACAACGAGCCCTATGCGCCCGAATTTGTCCGCAGTAACATCGAAGACAAGCTGCGCAAGCTCGGTTTTACTCTACGGTTTGAAGATCCCGAAGATATCGGGGTCTACGGCCGAGTTTGCGATAAACCCGTATAGAGGAGGCTCCGATGGGTGATCGTGCGTCCCTGGAAGCTGAAACGGAATATGTCAAAGACTTGCCTGGGTTTGAAAAGACAGATCCGCAGTTCTTTAAGGATCCGATGATCGACAAACTATTGGAGATTGTCCTTCTGCTCGGTGGCGAAATTTGGACGAATCGGGATCGGCAAATGGTCATGGAACATTTGTTGGCCACCGAAGGTATGGTGACTCCCGATCTTATTGAAACCTTTAAGCCCGATGAGGATTTTGAGCAGCGCAGTGAAGAGCTACGCCTTAAATTCGTACATCGTCTATATGGATCCCTCTATCCTGAAGCCGACATTCCTAACGATCAAAATCATTTCAAATGGTTGACTGACAAAGAGAAGAATCAAGAGGCTGCTTAGCCAAACCGTTAAGAACGACTGTAGCACACATACAGGAGACCAGAAGTGGCCTTTAACCGTTCACCCCTCAGAGACATCACGCAAGAGGACATCGACACCTATAAACGTGACGGTGTGGTGTGCCTGCGCAAAGTCTTCGACAAGGACTGGATTGACAGCCTGTTGCCGGTCGCCAGGGAGATCAAAACCGGAGACACGGATTTTGGTCTTCTGCCCACCATCCCCAACCGGTATATGGCGCGGACTATTCCAGAGTTTCGCCGCCTAGCCTTCGAATCACCTTTGGGTGAGGCCTGTGGGCGCGTTCTGGAATCCACGGAAGTACGATTCTTCTTCGATGAAATTTTTGCCAAAGCCCCACAGTCTGACAGCAAAACCATTTGGCATTGCGACCGCATGGGCTGGCCCGTGGTCGGCAAGATGGTTCCCTCGCTATGGATGCCGCTGACACCGATTACCAAAGCAAATTCCCTGGAATGTGTGGCCGGTTCGTTCACCCACGATGTGCCCTACTGGTTGTTCTCACCCAATGCCCGCAAGATGATTCAACCTGAGGATCGTCCGACCCATCCGAATATCGAACCTTTGCGTGATGATCCCAGCGTTACATTTCTATCGTGGGAGATGGATCCCGGAGACCTTCTGATCGTTCATCCCTGGGAACTGCATTATTCCGGTGGCAATCCCACCGACGATTGGCGTATCGCCATCTCAACCCGGGTGTTCGGCGATGACATCGTTTGGAAGCCGAGGCCCGATTGCGTTAACACAGCGGGGGCGAGTTGGGACGAGATGATTGAAGGAGAGCGTCCCGCCGGACCGCTTTTCCCACTGATTTGGTCCGAAGACGGACGACGCGAGTCTGGTGAAGATTATCCCAGAGGGTTTGCAACCACGTGGAGTGCCGACGCAGGCAAGGGCGACGCGGCTCAGGAATACAAATACAAAGGTGGCTTCGAAAAGTTGCTCAAGGAAAAAGGCGGTGGGACGAAAGTCCAGGCAGAGGAATTGGTCTAGTCTGAACACCTAATCCTGGTATTGCCTTATGGTCCTGCTCGACTGGTTGACTAGAGTGGCGCGGTCAATCAGGCAGAAAGGGATTAGATATTTTACGTTTCTCAAGTCCATGCGTGAGTGTCCGTAAGAGTATCGCACTCTTTGCGATTTTGCTTTGCTTCGCGCCAATCGGTGGATCCGCCGAGACAGTTCGCTTGGCCGCGTCCACGCCCTTATCATCCTATGCAGATCCACTGGCGCTTGATTCTGGAAACGGAATTATTCGTTCCGTCTTCGATGGTCTCACAATTATCGGATCTGGCGGGGTTGTTGAGCCCGCGCTTGCCCTCTCTTGGAAAGCGACCTCGGATACAACATGGGAATTTAAACTGCGGCCTGACGTTCAGTTTCACAACGGCTTGCCGTTTACCGCAGATACCGCTGTCGAATTCCTGAACTTTTTGATTGAACCTGAGTCGTTTGCTTTTCCTATTGCTGTTGAGGCGCAGTCTATCGAAGGTGTCCGAAAACTGGACCCATTGACCATTGAGATCTCAACCCGCAACCCCGATCCGGTACTGCCTCGCAAGTTGAGCCGCATCAAAATGATTCCCATGCAGGATTGGCGGGAGAGGGGCCGGACAGCCTTCTCTAGGCAACCGGTCGGAACCGGACCGTATTCGATTTTGGAATGGGATCGCGGTGGATCATCTGGTGTGGTGATGACAGGAGCCCAAAACTCGTGGCGTCCACCAGAACAAATAGACCGCGTCGAATACATTATCCTCTCGGATGCGTCATCTCGCCTGCAAAGCCTCCTTTCCGGAGCGGTGGACATTGCCAACGCCATAGATCCCGATGCCATTCCTGTTGTGGAAGCATCAGGTTACACGGTTCACCGCCAGCTGGGTCCCATTGTGTTGGCAATCGCCTTTCACAATTGCGGCGACACTTCCTCTCCCGTAACCGATATTCGCGTGCGGCGTGCGCTGGCCATGGCCGTCGATAAAAAACGCATCGTCGAACAATTGCTGAGCAATACGACGGAGGTTGCCGACCAGGGGGGTGTACCCGGTGTGTTCGGCTACAATCCCGAGATTCAACCCTACCCCTATGACCCCGACGCTGCTCGATCGCTCCTGACCGAAGCAGGTTTTGGCCAAGGCTTGGATCTGGTCATCGGGTTGTTCTCGGGACAATTCCCGGCGGACACTCTGATCTTTCAACAGATGGCACAGGACTGGGCAGCCATCGGGGTCGATGCAGAGCTGCGCCGGTTTGCCTTTCCTGAGTTCAATCGCCGGGCAACGGCAGCCGACTGGGAGGGCATTGACGCGTTCTCTGTCCCTTGGAGTTACTACCAACACGGTGAAGTGAGCCGCACTCTGAAACGCTTTGCCGGCGATTACGCCGGCCCATATTTTTGCGCGCCTGAACTCCTAGATGATATCGCCGCTTCGGACATAGAAATGGATGAACAGACTCGAGAAGCGATGTTGCAAGACCTGATGGCCCGCCTGCATGATCTTGTTCCCTCGCTGCCTCTTGTCCGCTATGTCAGCATCAATGGGCTGTCACCCCGGGTGCCCGAGTTCAAGTCCAATACAGGCGCCATCCTGTTTGGTGAAATGCGGGTTTTGCCCAACACCGACTAAGTGATCTGCTCCTTTTCTTCCGCTTCTTTACAAACTTTACCGAGCACTTTGATAAATGCTGTGACAGCTGGTGGTCGTGAGCCAACAGCACGCGTTACGACCCCTGCTGTGTTGGACGTGGTAACGAGTTCGGGATCAATGCAGACAATTTCTCCGCGCTTCACCTCTTCCTGCACCATGTGGTCGGGCAGGACTGAAAGCAATCCGGTCGCCAGCATTGCGGGTTTGAGAAACGCAATAGACGTTGTTTTAATGGCTTGGCGGGAATGGGAACATCTTTACCGCGGAATCTTCGATTAAAGAACTGACCCATACCCAACTGCTGGGGTGCGACCCATCCGTACTGTGACAGATCATTCAGGGTTACTTTCTTTTTGGAAGCGAGGGGGTGGTCGGCTCGGGCATAGAGGCGCGACTTGTTCTTCAGAAGGGGCTCAAACACCAGGTCGTTATCCTCTCTTTCCGGCGGTTGAAGGGTGAAAGCCAGGTCTGTTTCTGTTCGCCTTAATGAGGTGATGATCTGGTCGAATAGACCGGTATGGACGATGACATTCACCTGTGGGTTTTCTTCCAGCAATCGGGTGATGGCGTCGGGAATAACATAGGTGGCGAAATTAGCGCTGATGCCGACGGTTACCTGTCCTTGCCCGAGCCCTTGCAGCGCGCGGACTTCATCCGCCGCCCGTTCCGCTTCGCTGGTAATGACCAGGGCGTGTTCCCGCAGGCTGTTGCCGAAGACCGTTGGCTGCGCACCTTTTGGCCCTCGTTCCAACAGCTGCGCGCCGAGATCCGATTCCAGATTTTTGATGCTGCGGCTAAGAGCGGGTTGCGTGATGTTGAGTTCTTTGGCCGCACGACCGATGTTGCCGTGCTTTACAGCAGCTAAGAAATAGCGCAATTGCTGCATTTCCATCGCCAGGTTCTTTCATAACCTATTGTATATTGAAACGGTCGTAATACGCATTTGAATTTATGGGAAATACCTTGTTAGATTTGCTGCAATTCCAAACAAACTGCCCTGTGACGTGAGGCGAAGACCCGTGTACCCCAAAGTGACCCAACAAATTATCGACACTTACAACGACGTCGGAGTGACTCAAGTGCCCGGCGTTTTTTCACAAAACTGGGTCGACCACATGACCCGAGTTATCGATTCTATAGTCGCAGGACTTCGGGATGGGTCTATGTCTTTTGGTCCCAATGACGTTTTGAAAGACGTAGAATTCGAGGATCACGACGGTTACGTCCGCCTAATCAATCTCTATTGGCGCGTTCCGGACATGCGCGCGCTTATAGAAGAGAGTGACTGCGCCGAACTGGTCGCCGACGTTATCGGGTCCGATGAGATGAGGGCGTGGCAGGACGGTACATTCTTGAAAGAAGGCAGTGCGGAAGAAACCGCAACACCCTGGCACAATGATGAATGTCTCTTTCATCTTAGGGGACACCACAGCCCGTCCATGTGGGTGGCCCTGACCGATATCGATCGTACCAATGCGCCACTGCAAACTTTGGCCGAGTCCAACAAGGATCCGCACCGCTTCGTCAGCTCTTGGGCTCTAAAAGACGTAGAGGCGCCGCCTAATTTTCATCCCTGGTCCGAATTGCTGGACAGAACCAGTGCGCCTGACGCGGACATCAGGGTCTGGGAAGCCAGAGCTGGCGACATGCTGATCCTTCACCCAAAAACCATCCATTCCTCCTTGCCCCGTACCGCCGACCATACCGGACGGCGCATTGGATTTTCATTACGTTGGATCGGCAGCGATATTCGTTACGAATTCAATCCCACAGCAAAACGATCGCCCTTTCAGGATCATGCGCATTTGAAGGAAGGAAAGCGTATTCCGGATGACGTTATACCCGTGACGTGGCGCCGCGACCCCCAAGATGCAGCGGCTTAACGAACTCGGACAAGAGTGTGAAAATCAAGCGTTCCTTTGTTGAAACGCCGTCCGGTTTCGTTCATGTCAGGTCGGCGGGGACCGGATCTCCTATCCTGTTGTTGCATTGGACCCCGGCATCCAGTCGTCAATACTTTCATGTGCTCAGGCATCTCAGTGAGGCTGGCTACGCGGGTTACGCCCCCGACCATTTGGGCTATGGCCAGTCGGACCCGCGACCGACGCCTTGGGTTGTCAAAGACTACGCAGACAATATCGCCACCGTGATGGACGGCCTAGAGATAGAGAAAGCGGCTGTCGTCGGCGGACATTTTTCGTTGGAAATTGCTGTTGAGCTTTCTCTTTACCATGCAGAACGCGTCACCCATCTCATTCTTGATGGCAGTCCGGTATGGGACCGGTCGTTTCGTGAAGAGGTGCTTAGGACCGCCCGACAACTCACGCCATCGTGGTCTGAGGACGGCGCTCGCATCGCCTGGGTGTGGGAGCGTTCTCTTTGGCTGCAACGCATGTGGGATTCCAAGTTCAAACTCGATGAAAAGGGAGCAGCACATCTCCGCAATGCGGTGATTGATAGTATGCTAACCCAGCAAAGTGACGATTCTGCCGAGGCGCTCAAAAACTACGATATGGAAGCGGCGCTGAAACAAGTCCGTGTGCCCACTCTGGCGCTGACGGCGGAGACCGATCCTTTAAATAACTGTCACGAAAAGGAGCTGGGTTTGGTTGATGGGGCAGTTGGGCATTCATTTATAGGTGGGCACCCGCTTCACTATCCTGACAAAGCCAAAGATTATGTAGATGTGATTGTTCGTTTTATAGAGGGCGATTTCGAGGACTCCACGTAGGTGTATGTTTGCCACTTCTCTGGGACTATGGACCTTTACAATCACGCCTCAACCAGGTGTAGACAACGCTGGTTGCAGGCACCGCAACCAACCAGATAACCCCTTGATATCAAATAATATCGGGGTCTTTGTATTGCCTAACCCGCAATCACTTCCTCACTGACCCTCGAGCTGAGACAACTGCTCGTCATAAGCCTTCCGGCAAACCACAATTGACAGAATAGCCGGCGGAACCAGAACAACCGCAGCCAGGGATATGGCGGCGGACAGTTGGTCTGTATCGCCAAACACGTACTCCGTGAACATCGCAATTACAGCCGGGCCGATCACCAGTCCAAGGCTGTTAGCGATGAACAAGTAGACCCCTACAGCCACACCCCGCATTTCATTGGGAGTTACGACCTGGATGGCTGCAGCTGCAGGCCCATAGGGAAAACTCGTGAAAAAACGTCATTAAGGCAATGACGGCAAGGCCGATAAAGACATTGGGTACCACCGCTAATGAAAGTCCCAGGGGAAGCATGAGGCACATGCCAATGAGCGGCACAAAAAGTTTTGCTATCCTCAATCCGCGCCGCGCGCAAGCATCCGATATTATCCCAGCTGACAGCGCGCCTCCGGCGCCAAACATGACCGCCAGGGCGCCGTAACGGTAACCGATCCAGCTTCGGTCAACGTCAAACGTGCGGACAAAGTATTCGATGGTCCAAAACGCAACCCCGATACCAAAGGCGACAAAAAGTCCAAATCCGATAAAGTGAAGTAGGTAAAACTGCCGCCGGATCCATAGAAATTTCACGACGTCAGGAAACGGAACCGTGTCTCCTTCAGCTTTCAGCCGGTTGCGTCTCAAGGGTTCGCGAACGGTTAAAGTTAGGAAGGAAAATAGAATCCCAGGTGCGCCGACGACGATGAAAACCAGCTGCCACGGTTTAATGTCACCCAACAGAAAAACGGGCACCGTTTCCACATCACCAACAAAATCAATGACGGCGCCGCCGAGGATGAATGCCAGCCCGGTCCCGATCCAAGTACCAGTTAAATAGACGCTTGTGGCTGTGCCCAGCTTTCTGCGCGGGAAGTAATCCGCAATGATGGAGAGCGCAGCAGGCGAGAGAGTGGCCTCGCCAACACCGACCCCGACGCGGGCCAAAAAAAGTTGAGTGAATGACCGCGTCAGTCCGCAGGCCATGGTCATTAAGCTCCAAAAGAACATCCCTAGCGCAATCAAGCGGACGCGGTTGGTCCGATCGGTGAGGCGCCCAAGAGGGATACCCATGAAAGTGTAAAACAGGACAAAGGCGAGACCGCCCAAAAGACTGATTTCAACATCAGTGAGCCCCAGGTCTGCTTTTATCGGCCCAACCAATAAAGAAATGATTTGACGGTCTATATAGGCAAGAGCAAAGGCAAGAGTCAGAAAGACAGTCACATACCAGGAATACGTGGATGGAGACCAATCGTCTTCGTTACTGCGCCACTTGGTTTGAATTGAGTCTACTTCACCAGGAGACTGACCCGTAATTTCTGCGCGTACGGTGTTGGAGGGTGTGTCGTTCTCAGACACTATGGGAAATCAATCATATGCATAGGTCTCATTTTCCTGGCTTGGTCGCCTTGATCGCGCTGTTGCTAAGAGCGTCACTCGCCACGAGAGTCCCACATTAATCAACCGATTGCTTCGAGAGTTTCAAAGGCAGCACGCTCGCCAGATTCCATGGCCGCTTCCATGCCGTAGTGAAGCTCGGCCGTGTGTTCGCCAGCGAAATGAATACGGCTTACAGCTTTGGAGATTTCAGACTTGAAAGCCACGATTTGTCCTGGACCGTAATAGGCGACGTGACCCTTCGCGAACGGATTTCGACTCCAGGAGTACACTCTCACTGGTTTGACTCGGTCTTTGGCTGCCGGCCGCAGTTTGACCAACCAATTCAGCGCAAAGACTTTGACTTCGTCATCGGACAATCCGGCAAAGCGTCGGTCAGCTTCGCCATTGATCAAACACCACAAAGAAGCCACCGAACCACCTGCGCCTGGAATGGTAAAAACACGCTCAATGGGGCTGTCAGTCCACATCAAGGGCGGCAGTCCATCCAATCCCCAAAAGGGTTCCAAGACATCGAAAAAGATGTTTGTTACCCGGGCGTAGGGTAGCTGAGCGATGACCTGATCTTTGGCATGCGGCAGTTTGGGTTCGAACACCACATTGCGGAGCGTGGAAAACGGGACGGCACATATCACCGCCTGCGCGGCAAAACGGTTTCCATTGACGCATCGGACTTCGACGCTACCGTTGCTTTGTATAATGCCTTCCAGCACATGCCCCAGGCGCACATCACTTTTCAATGACGCCGCCATAGCCTCCGGCAAACGCGACATCCCGCCCTCAAGATAGTCGAATGTTCCGTTGGAATAAGCCGTGGTGAGAAACAACTCGCGACGCAGCTCCCCGAGCGCCGAAATAGCCTCCAGCTCCGTATAGTTGGCGACCGCCATTTGACGCAGCGCCTCGTCCGATGCCCCAACCCCTTTCAGATAGTCCGACAAGGGAATATCGAGATGGGCAAAGTCCGGCTCGAGCCAGTCGTCAAAGGCCTGCATTGGATTGGTCGAGTCGATATAATGCTTCAACAGTTGGAAAGGAAGCAGTCGCCGTTCTTCCCCGGCAAGTTTGTTGTGGGGCGAATCCCTCCAATCTGCACCATCTACGGTCTGACCGCCGGTGATTACTGTTAGTCCGGTCCAACCCAAATCGGGCTTATACATGTGAAGGCCGAGATCAGTGACTGCGCTGCGTACCCGCGCGTGCAATGGCCCAATCTGTTGTCCACCTGCTTCCGGCTTACCGTCTACGTCGTCCATAGTGAGGACTCGTCCGCCAATGCGATTGTTGCCTTCCAGCACTAGCACGTTAAACCCCTCAGCCTCGAGGAGCATGGCCGCATGGAGGCCTGCAAGCCCGGCGCCGATAACGATCACATCTGATCGTTCCATGGCACGACCGCTGCCCGGCATTCCTGCAACGATCGCGGGAGCCGATAACAACGTGAGAGCCTCACGGCGTGCTACCGCGTAGCCTTTCTTGACCATCATTTCATTTCCAGGGCCGCTGACCATGCAGTCGAATCCGATTCCCCTAATTCTTCAGAGACCCTCTGTAAGTCCGATGTCTTTGATACGTGGCTGTTTAAGAACGCGGTTGTCACAGCGTTTAACAGACTAAGGCCTTGGCTCTGATCTGGTGTATTTCTATTTAAACAGATCAAACCCCCGAGATAATGGTCGCCGCCATTCAACACTAACAGGAATTTACCACCTTTCGGAGCGGTATCGTAGGTCAACCGATGTGCCCGCCAGTCCGGCCACATGATCTCACTGAAATCCAGTGTGCCGGTGGTGACGAGCATAGGAACGCGAATGGCCGAGGCCGTTGCTTCGTCCACGAATCTTTCAATCTCTCCCGGCGGTGAAATCGCTATCACAGCAGAGATGCGTCGGTCATAGATCTGAATAACGGTTGCTGTACCGTCTCGGGATCTTGTCCTTGCACCGGCCGTGGATTGGGCGGTAAACGCCCCATAAGAGTGCCCCGCTGCGATTACTTTGGAGGTGTCTATTTTATTACTAAGTGTGTTTCTCGTTCTGCCGTTGAAAATCAAGACATCCAAAACGGCTTGCATGTCAATCATGCGCGTAATCTACACCTTATGTTGACTATGTGGAAACTCTGGATCGAAGGGCGCCGCGTCTAGGTGCCATGGCTGAAGCACCACGTATCCATGACTCACCCAGTGACGGATGATTTTGTCGTATCGCGTCGCCGCGCAAAAATTTCCATGGGAAAAGGCAATTACCGGGTATCTGCCTTCCGCTGTTGGATAGGTGGCGTTGACGATGAGCGGCTCCGGCCTATCCTGAACTTCGACGACGACTCTTTCGCTTTCGATGTCCTGAAATGCGCCTGGTTCGGCCAATCTTTTGACGACAGGTGTGTCTGCTAAGGCCGTAAGCGAAGCGCCGGCGATGTTCAAAAAGGTGCCGAGTATCACGAGCAACATGATGTCCGCCCGAATTCTGGGTGTAACTCTGCGTCGCAGTATCACGATAGTATTCTGTCTACGCCGCTTTACGAGCACCGAAAATATGACGCTCCGTGCCGATCAAGTGAGCGTAGTCCAGGTCTCCTTCATCCTTATTCTGGAAATTAATGGGCACAAATTCCACAAACGCTTCGCTGTCGCTAAACCCGGCCTCGAGAAGAATCTCACGCATGTCGAGCTCGTTCATCTTACCGATGAAGGGTTCATTGTTGTTGGTGCTGTCCCAGTCCGTCAGATATTGCTGTAAGGGTGTTTTTTTCGAAAACGGCAACATTTCCAGATGCGCCATCACGCCACCCGGTTTCAATAGGCGGCGGCCTTCTTTCATGATGTTTTTGATCGCATTGAGCGATGTTTCATGCATCGCGATGTGCGACACGATCAGATCGAAAGATCCGTCTTCGAAATCCGTACATTCAGCATTCTGTTGCGAGAAATGGATCGCCTTGCCCAGTGATTCGGCGCGGGCAAAGCCGTATCGAACCAACGGCGCGCTTAAGTCTATGGCATGGATTTCGGCATCGGGGAAACGGTCCGTATAGGGGAGGGTGCTGTGTCCAACCGAACAGCCCACATCGAGGATACGTACCGGTTTCATGTCAGGATACTTCCATTCCACATAGGCGCTCAACATCTCACCGACGGAGTCATTGTAATCACCCATGCCACCCATCATGTAGATGTGAATGCTGTGGTCATATGCAGCACCCGCACTGACGTCGTCTCTGTTTATCTCCGCATGGTAGCCGCCTGGCATGACATGATTGTGTACCGATTTGCTGTAGGCCGGAATTTGTAGGTCAGGGTTAATGCGTATAGTGCTTTTGGCCCCGTTTTCCTGCTTTGACTTGAAAATTTCGTTCAGCGTTCCAGCTTGCCGCTCAATCGTTTCGAACACGGTGTTCCACATCAATTCCTGGGTATTCCGCAATAGGGCCCCCCACATTTGATGGTAGGGATCATTTTGCAGCACTTCTTTTAGTTCAAAGCGATTCTCGGGCGGCCGCCCATACTCTTTCTCCAACACGGGGGCAATGCGGGCGTCAAAAATGGTCTGGTGACCGGGTGTCAGCGTGGATGTGATCATTCGTCTCATGCCTCGTACAAAACCCTGCCGCGCTTCTTCGGCATGGGTTGTCCGCGGTTGTATGCCGTGCTTGCCAGGCTGTGTGAAGATCTGTTTCATCTATCTGAATCCGTGAGACAGGTTGCCCCCCGCTGAATCGTATTACCTGGTGCCGGGGCTTCGTTAAGGTGACCGATCATAATCCTTCGACCTCCAATATTCAGCAATCTTTACCTGGAAAGATAGAATTCTCCCTCGGTTGATTTGGATGAAATCTTGAAGAAAAGGACCATCCGACGACCCCGTCCTGGTACGATTTTCTGATGCAGGAAGACGTGAGCATGATTATGACCATTGCCCCCCGGTTTGTTGACAAGCTGGTCAAATTGGCTGCCGTCATGCTGGTGGCGGGGGTCTGGGTCATTGGGTGCACCGGCTCCTGCCGCGCTCAGGGTGAAGAGCTCCGCATCGCTCTCTGGGCACTGCCGCAGGAAGGTGCCAATCCCCTTTCCAATTCCGCCTATCCGGCCATCATGATTCTCCCTGCGATCTTCGACAGCCTGACGGTGGTCGAGCAGAGCGGCTTGGTCAAACCAGCCTTGGCGATCAGTTGGCGTCGGCGAGATGCATTGACGTGGGAATTTCAGTTGCGCCCAGGGGCTTCTTTTTCCAACGGCGAACTCTTCACGGCAGCGGCCGTCGTCAATGCATTCGAGTACCTTGCAACTGCAGCCGGTTCAACGACCGCCGTTGCACGGTCTGTCGCGATGGTGGCGCACGCACAAGCGGAAGAAGAACACGTTGTTGTATTGGTTACCAAATACCCGTCTCCGCGTTTGCCCTATGAGATCTCCGCCGTGCGCATACCGGCACCTCAACATTGGCACGACCTCGGCGCTCAGCAGTTCGCGTTGGATCCTGTCGGGACCGGACCCTACACGCCCGAGACATGGGGTGCGGGCGAGGTGGTCATGAAAGAATTTTCGGACTCTTGGCGCCGGCCTATAACCCCGCGTTTGCACGCCCTGACCCTTCCCGATGAAACAACACGGCTGCAGGCACTGCTTTCTGATAGCGTAGACGTTGCGGCCGCACTCAGTCCCGAAAACGGACCGCTTCTGAATGGGGTAGGAGCGCACCTGATCCATGAAGCGTCTGCGAGCATTTTGGGCCTCTCGTATGTTGTGACCGAGGACTCGCCGCTTCAAGATGCGAGGGTGCGGCGGGCCCTCAACTTTGCGGTTAATCGCAATGCCATTGCGGTGGCGTTCTATGACGGCGTAACTGAGCCGGCCTCTCAAGTCGTGATTCCTGAAGCGTTTGGCCACGATCCCGACTTGAAGCCGTATCCCTTTGATCCAGCGCGTGCGAGCCTCCTTTTAGCCGAGGCAGGTTACGAAACAGGATTCGACCTGCCAATCGAAGTCACGACATCTTTTGGCGGTAACGTCGCCGCTGTCTATCAGCAAGTCGCTGCTGATCTGGCCCGGATCAATATCAGAATTGAACTCATTCCCATGTCTCCTGCGACTTTGGTTCAGCGCATCAATGCGGGTGGCTGGAGGGGGATGGCATTTTCTATGGACTACAATTCTTCACAAGCGTTGGGCGGACTACGCGTATTCAAACTCCATTCATGTTTGCGGCCCGTACCATGGTTCTGCGAACCAGACGACATGCCATTGATAGAAGCCGCTGAAGTGGAAGATGATATTGAGCGCCAGCGTACGCTTATTCGCACACTCGACCGTCGATATTATGAAAATCCACCCGGGCTTCTTCTGCATCAGATGGTGGGCTTTGTCGGTCTCGGGCCGCGCATTCGCAACTATGCTGCGGATTTTGGGGTCATTCGTTTTGATGAGATTTCCCTAGTGGCCCCTGGATCCCAATGACTGGAATGGCTGTATTCGAGCTTCTATGATAGCCGTATAGATCGTGTTCACACCCCCTTGTACAAGGCAATAAGCCATGCTTAACCGCCGCAAATTCATTAAGGAAGCCGCCGCCGCTACCTTGAACGATGTGGAGCCACGCGGTACCATTGGCCGGATGGAGAGGTTGCCGCGCCTCGATCAAGAAAGCCAAATGGATTTCTTAACCGGGTTCCTGGTGTTTGGCCTGCCTGGCGTCGGAGCCTTGGGAAACGCGTTCATGGCGCGATTTAAAGCCATCCTCCAAGACAATGGCCTTAATCCTGACGACGATATTCCGGTCGAACAGTTCCTCCATTTGGTTGAGGATGATCACATCATCGGTTCCCGGCTACAGGCGTGGGCAAGCACGATGCAACTCTCCTGGAAGACATTGCAGGATGCGTTTCACGCCCAAGCCAATACCTACTTTGCGGAAATGGAAGCCGCCGACAAGGCAGGACCAGGCACCTTGGAATTAAACCCGGATCTGGACATCCCAGATTACGCCAAGCATGAAATCCACCTTCAGCCGGGCGGCTACGTGGGCGATCCGTTCGCCGGCTACATGAATTATTACTACGGCAACTTTTTTTATGCCGCTTTTGCCAGGGGTAACACCCAGGATCAGATTCAGGCCAGGGCGGCGTCAAAAATTCCCACCCCGGCGGACGGCCGGGTGCGGCGCATCCTCGATATGGGCTGCGCCACGGGTCGATTGACCTTCGCTGTAAAGGAACGCTTCTCCGATGCCGAAGTATGGGGTGTCGATGTAGGCGGACCCATGGTCCGTTTTGCCCACGCCCGTGGAATTGACCTGGGCATCGAGTGTCATTTTGCCCAGCGTTTGGCCGAAGATACCAAATTCCCGGACGGCCACTTCGACATGGTCATTTCGAACATCATGCATCACGAAGTCAGCGCAGCAGCGACAGACGGGATCGTCGCGGAAGCGTTCCGGGTGCTCCGGCCGGGTGGTGTCTATGTCCCCGTCGATCACCGCACCGGCAAACAGCTACCGAAGCGAGACGCAGCCACGAACTTTTTCGTATGGCTGGATCACAAAGTGAATAACGAGGTCTGGCGCCCCGATTTCGAGTCTCGGGACTTTGCCGACGTGATT
This sequence comes from Rhodospirillaceae bacterium, assembly GCA_965262665.1. Lineage (GTDB taxonomy): Bacteria > Pseudomonadota > Alphaproteobacteria > Rhodospirillales > Rhodospirillaceae > CBDBND01. The sequence continues at coordinate 3,875,778 of CBDHFR010000004.1, read as the reverse complement.
CGCGACGCAGGTTTTGATGTTGACGAGTCCGTACCTCCGGCCCGCTTTGGCACTGGCGCCATTCTTGCGACGAAACAGGCTTAAGAAATCTGACGGTTGTATAATTGACACATGTAGTGATGAGCGTCGCAGATCATTGGGTGCCGTCCAAAATCTTCCTGTTTGCAGAAAACTCTAATGAAGAAGCTGCGGACTCCCCCAACTAGAGCGTTTCCGAGGTTGAATGAAACAAAATTTTGTTGTCATGGTCTTGGCAGACTGATTCGATAGGCATTGTCAGACCAGGGCAATCGGGTGAATGGTTTCACCGTGAGATAAGGCTTGCGAGGAAGTCGTCGTCCCAGGCGGCGATGCGTCGTTTTACACGCAGACTGTCCTTGCCCGGGGCTTGGCGCAAGAGGTTGCTCGCCATGTGTTTGACGACCGCGAAGTTGGCCGGGGCAGTGTTCTTTCGGACCCGGCACTCGTCGTCGCGGAAGACCATGTCCATGACCCAGTGCAGGTCCATGACCCAGTGCAGGTCCATGACCCAGTGCAGCCCGTTCTCGCTGCTCCAATGGCCCCGGATGGCGGCGCTCAGGGTATCGGCCTTGGCGGCGGTGGAGGCGGATGTAGAAGCGGGTCTCGCGCTCGACCTTGGCGCCGGGTTGGATGCCGATCTCGCGTACGGTTTCGACCATAACAATGCTCCCGGGCCCGGGCCAGTGGTGGCGTTCCTTCAGCCAAGCGATTTCGTTCGTCGCCGTGGTGGTCCGGGTTTCGATGCGGCCGTGGCTCTTCTCCACTGTCTGGTGGTGGCTGACAACCGTATCGGCAAAGCCGCATGCTATCTGTTCGATGAAGAAAAGCTTGGTATCGTCGTGCAGGCTGCCCTGGTTGCCCTTGAGGGCAAGGATATAGTCGGCGTCCTTGTCGATGATCTTCGCGGCGATGTTGCGCTGACAGCCCATGGCGTCGATGGTCACCGTCGCGCCGTTGATGGTCAACAGATCCAACAGCTTCGGGAGAGCGACGATCTCGTTGGATTTATCAGCCACCTTGGCTTGGCCAAGCACCAGGTTCTGACGTGTGCTCCACGCCGAGATCATGTGGATGCGCTTTGGCGCCGCCTTCCTGATAGGAGCGCCGCAGCGTCTTGCCGTCGATGGCGACGATGTCCGCGCCGCGCCCGGTGAGCGATGCCGCCCAGGCGATGAAGCAGTGCTGAAACTGTTCGGCATCAAGGGCTGCGAAGATGTCACCGAGTTGATCGTGTGAGGGCGTACCATCCGTGAACGGCCGGAAACGGCGCAGAAACGTCAGTTTCCTCTCGCCGTACTTGGCGATCTCGACCCAGCTCTCACAGCCGGCGGGCACGCCGAGAAGGCATAGTAGCAACACTTCGTCGAGGGGATAGAGGACCGTGGCGCGTTGCCGCGGGTCGTCGAGATCGGTGAAATGCTCCAGGAAATCAACAATCTGATTAAAGGCCTCGTTCGCCGTTCCAAACCGTCGCGTCATTTCTGGGATCCTTCTTGCGAATCAAAAGGATCAATAGCGATTCAGACTTCTACACTCTTGTCATCCTCAAATTCACCCGATTGCCCTGATTGTCAGACTAAATCGGCTTGAACTGGGCATTAAGGTCTCCTAGCCTCCGGCGATGCAAAATCCCTTCCGTTATTTCAATAGCTCGCCTTCCGTAATGGGGCGGTCGATGTCAAGCACAGATCTTCACGATCTTCCGGCCTGACACGATCTGACACGATCTCTTGAACATGAAACACCTTCGCCTGCGGGCGATCGTCGTCCCGGGTATGGTCAACTTAGGTGGTTGCCTTGGCAGAAGCAGGCGACTGACTCGTGAGCGCGGCACGGAGAAGGGTCCACGATCCCGCGTATGTCCGTCGCCAGGCTCTCGCTTCCGTCCGTGGTCAGCGCAGCGGCTGCCAACATAATGCCTGGTCCAAGACGATTCCCGAGTGCCAATCTGAATAGCGTGCTCGAACGCGATGAGACGGTTCGGCAGCAAGGCGAGCTACGTGCATCATCGGGAACCGCGTCCCGGCGAGGGGACACCGGTGGGTCGCCACCCTCTGGCGCGACTCTTTCCTCCTGTCCTTGTTGAGTGCTGGCGGGATGCAGCCGCGCCTATGCCGTCCGGATTGCCATCGCCTCCTCGCGCGTGAAGCGGAACTCCGTGCCATCCCGCCACATCCGGTGAAGCACCACGCCGATGCGCCGGGCCAGGGCAATGGTTGCGCGCTTCCGTAATGGGGCGGTCGATGTCAAGCACAGATCTTCACGATCTTCCGGCCTGACACGATCTGACACGATCTCTTGAACATGAAACACCTTCGCCTGCGGGCGATCGTCGTCCCAGGTATGGTCAACTTAGGTGGTTGCCTTGGCAGAAGCAGGTGACTGACTCGTCAGCGCGGCACGGAGAAGGGTCCACGATCCCGCGTATGTCCGTCGCCAGGCTCTCGCTTCCGTCCGTGGTCAGCGCAGCGGCTGCCAACATAATGCCTGGTCCAAGACGATTCCCGAGTGCCAATCTGAATAGCGTGCTCGAACGCGATGAGACGGTTCGGCAGCAAGGCGAGCTACGTGCATCATCGGGAACCGCGTCCCGGCGAGGGGACACCGGTGGGTCGCCACCCTCTGGCGCGACTCTTTCCTCCTGTCCTTGTTGAGTGCTGGCGGGATGCAGCCGCGCCTATGCCGTCCGGATTGCCATCGCCTCCTCGCGCGTGAAGCGGAACTCCGTGCCATCCCGCCACATCCGGTGAAGCACCACGCCGATGCGCCGGGCCAGGGCAATGGTTGCGCGCTTCTTGCCGCGCAGCTTCGCCAGACGCAGAGCCCAGGCCTTCAGCCAGTTCGGTCCCGCGCGGTTCAGTATAACCGTGGCCGCCTGATAGAGCGCCGTGCGCAGGCCGGCGTCGCCGGCCTTGGTGATCGCGCCGACGATATCGCGTTCGCCGGATTGGTCCCGCCCCGGCGTCAGACCCACCCAGGGACCGACATCCTGCGATCTCCGGAACCGCTCGGGGTCGTCGATCGCCGACGTGAAGGTCAGGGCGATGACTGCGCCGACGCCGGGCATGGTCATCAGCAGCTGGCACGCCCGGTCTTGCTTGGCCAGATTGCGGACCATCTTCTCCAGCCCAGACAGCTCGTGGCGCAGACCGGCTCGCGCACGCAGGATCGGCTCCGCCGCGGCTTCGAGCATCGCGTTGCCGGCGATCAACTCCCGGACACGCGCCTCGTAGCGACCCTTCGAGATTTGGCCCAGCTTCAGGCCGAAGTTGCGCAGCACGCCACGCAGCGAGAGCTCCAGATTGGTGAGCGCGTCCAGCACGGACTTGCGCGAGGTCAACAGCGCCCGCATCTCTTGCGACGACGCCGTCTTGCAGTGCACAGGCCTGAACCAGCCCATCTGCAGAAGCCGTGCGATGCCTTCGGCATCCCGGCGGTCCGTCTTGATCGGCATCGCTTTCAGCGCCGCCTTCACCTGCCGTGTCTCCATCAGCACGGCCTCGAAGCCGGCGTCGGTCAGCCCCTTGTGCAGCCATTGAGACAGCGGGCCGGCCTCAAGCCCGATCGCCTCGATCCCGTGCGGCAGCTCGTGGATGAACGAAACCAGAGCGTCAGGCGCGCTGGCGACCTGCGCCTCCGTCACGATCTTCCCCTTCTCCCCGAGAACGCAGATCGCCGTGCTTGCTAGTGATACATCCAATCCAATAAAAACATCCATGTCGTTGCCCTTTCCTGCAATGGAATTGGGGCGCGCCCTTCGGCAAGACCCCGTGAACACGCCGAGCGTGTAAGGGCAACGACACCCTAATCTCCGACATCTCTACAAGCTTAAACGTTGCCGGTTGGCGCCGAGCCCCATTACGGCATCTGAGGTCATCCGCAGCGCGGTGATGCTGTATGTCCGTTATCCCTTGTCGCTGAGACAGGTCGAAGATATCCTGTTTGAGCGCGGCGTCGACTTCTGCCATGAAACCGTGCGGTACTGGTGGAACCGTTTTGGCCCGTTGTTTGCCGCCAAGATCCGGAAGAGGCGGATAGACCAGCGCAACTGGTCGAATTGGCGCTGGCATCTTGATGAGGTGTTCGTCCGCATCAACGGCGAGACACATTATCTATGGCGTGCCGTTGACCATGAAGGCGAAGTGCTTGAGGTTTTGGCCACGAAACGGCGGGACCGCGAAGCTGCGCTTAGGTTTCTGAGGCGTGCGATGAAGCGCCATGGCCGACCGGCCACGATCGTCACGGACAGGTTACAGTCATACCGGGCGGCGATGAAGATGATCAGCAACGAGGGCTGCCAAGAGACCAAGCGTTGGTTGAACAACCTAGCGGAAAACTCGCATCAGCCCTTCCGACGACGGGAAGGGGCAATGGCTCGGTTCAGAGACATCAAGACCTTGCAGAAGTTCGCCTCCGTCCATGCCTCGATCCACACCCACTTCAACCACCAACGCCATCTCAACCGCCGCATTATTTTCAAACAAGCCCGAACTGCTGCCCTGGCCGAGTGGCGTCAACTTGCAGCCTGACAGTCCTCGATTGTAGGTTCTTCTGCTCCGGGCTAGTTAGTCTGACAATGCCTTCGGAAACCGTTGTTCCTTCCGTTTACCCTATCCGCAGGTGTTCGTGAAACAAACCACCCAAGTTTGGATGAGGTTTTCGAAAGGGACAAGGGCGGTGGACGAGGTTTTCGGAAGAGACAGGTAGGTTTGCCGAAAGGACACTACTTTTGGACTCACCTTCTACACCCATTGGCAAGCCTGCGCTTAGATTGCACCAACGGACGTCAAAATTAGCCGTATACCTAGGCCAACAGAGACTAAAAAAACCATTGCTCCTAAGGTATTGGCCACTATTCCATTCGTGTGATCACCGAGCAGAGCGCTATTGTTCATCGCGTAGAGAAGGAACGCCGCGATGACGGGGAGGAGTAAGCCGTTCGCGAACTGAGCTGTAAGTATGATCGTGATTGGCTGTGCACCGCTCAGTGCAAGAAGAGTTCCGATGCCCAACACGCTTAAGCTGATTGCACGGAAAAGAGATTTCTTTCTGAACGACCTGGGAGGGACTATTTCAGTTACGGCGTAAGCGGTTGCGAGCGGTGCTGTAAGGGAGCTCGAAAGTCCTGCCGCTAGCAGTCCCGCACCCAGAAGATACTTCGACAGCGATCCGAACAGAGGTTCAAGCTGGACCGCCATGTCCGCTGCGTTATTCGCCGTTATACCTCGTGCAAATAGACTCGCCGCCGCGGTCGATACGATGAAGATCGCAATCACGCCACCCAACCCTATTGATACGAACGAGTCTGTTCTGGCCGCAGACAAATCGTCTGCCCCCTGCCAACGCAACTTGGCCGCTGAGGCATGAAGAAAAAGGTTGTAGGGAACCACTGTTGTCCCAATTAGAGCCACTACCGTTACCAAACTCCCTTGTGGGATAGTTGGAATGAGCAAACCCTGGACTAGGTCTTGCACGTCAGGCTTGCTGACAATGAACGTGCCGATAAAGGCTACCCCCATGAACAGCACTAGAGCGAGCAGTATTCGCTCCATCAGCTTATAGGTCCCCCGCCATAAGATGAGGGCGGCGACTGCCGCAATTGAAGTCACGGACCACCGAAACGTCGCCGCCGATGAGTCTGATATGGCTTCAATGCCCAAGGCGGCACCTGAAAGGTTACCCGCCTGGTATGCCGCATTGCCGCCGTATAGTGCAACTATGATGAGCACGAACAAAGGCCACTTCCAGACGGAGTGCTCAAGACTGTTGCGGAGAGCTTCGCCCAATCCCTTTTGCGTGATGGTTCCTAGACGAGCCGACATCTCTTGAAAAACAATGGTGGCAACCGTCGCGAACAACAGAGACCACAAGAGTGCGTAACCGAAATTCGCGCCTGCCAATGTACATGCCGTGACTGTTCCGGGGCCGATGAAAGCTGCAGCGACGAGCGCACCGGGACCGACGTTTTTTAACGATTGAAAAATAGCCATGAACTTAGCAGTCCCTACCAACGAGTTTGAGACGCTTGCCGCGTGAATTTAGGGCATTGTTACCTTATTAGGTCGACGCTGTCCAAACAGATGATATGGCCGATCCCATATAGCAGGTGAAAAGTATGGACTTAGGACTGTTCCAAATCTTATGTGGAAGAGTTCGATGCGCCGAATGGACCATTTACAAGAACTGAGATTGTTCAAGTTTGAAGACATTCGCGGCCGCGGTTATCACGCCGAACCGGATGACATGCACTGAAGCATAGGCGGCCATGAAAGCTTGCTTGATCTTCATGTCCACGCCTGTCATAAATCAAAAATCGATGCTCATTACGCGTTGTCATATCAACCCACCAGTTCAGTGTTCAATTCACCACTCGGTCATGACTGTAACGCCAGTTTCCATATGGCAGAATTGTCCAGCCAAACCCTACAGGCAAATCAGATTCAAAAGTTGCAATCATTGGGCTATGCGTATGGTTTGTAAGCTCAGCCCTTTGGGTTGGCATGAAGTTGGCGCGTTCTTTCGCGTCAGCGAGCTAAGTCTATCTTCTTGAGTATCTGGCTAGGGGAAGGCTCGGAGATCTAACGTTAACCCTGAGTGGGACATACTGGCGGCGCCTCGTGATCAAGGCCCAGCAGCCTGAAATAGTTCTTGCCCAAGGCGATGTTACGGAATGCGGCATCGTCCAGATAGCCGAGGATTCGGCTCGTAATTTCAAGCTCTGTGCGATAAACCTCGAAGCTCTTGTTGCCTGAGGCAAGGAAGTCCGTACCAGGTAGAATTCGTTCAGAATAATCATTTAGGAACGTTATATACTGTTCCCGAATCCCCGAGTTGGAAAAGAAATTATCTTCAATTACCCGCCAGGAAATGTCTAGCATCAGGTTTGGATACCGGTCGAGCAGCGATTCAAGCACTGCGATGTGCTGTTCCGCATCTATGGTTACTAGTTCCCGCGACAAGCCAAGATGCATCCAGACAATCTTGTTGTCCGGATAGAGCCTTAGTACCTCTTCGATCCACGGGAGGTAACGGATCGGCTCCTCGTCTCTTCCCAGATCCGAATGAATGGCAATGGGCATACCTCTTTCGCGCAACACGGTCATGAATGACTCCCACTCCGCGATTCTATCTAGCGGCACAGCGTAACGAAGATTGCCGAATAGAGCCTGCTTGACGAGATTGACTTCACCCATCCAAGTGAATAGCCCTGGAAACTCATCGTCCAACAATTGCATACCTTCAAGTACAGTTTCCGGCCGGGCGAGGTCGGGGAAGGTCATGGACAGCGTCATGTGGACCGATCCCGACCCCTTAGTGATGTAATCCATGGCGTTGGCGAAGTCGTTCTTCAGAGTGGGCATCACCGGAACGCCAGAACAGTCGAGGTAATAGGTGCAAGAGGACGACACCGGCAACATCTGACCAATGCCGTATACATTCACGTACCGCACGCCAGCTTGCTCAAGATACTGCACCACTTGCTCGAACGGCAATGCTGGACCCCCGAAAGGACGAAAGTGCAAGTGGGTATCCACCACCGCCGTCTGGGGTTCAACCGCCCGATCGTAGCAGGTAGCTTCGTTGGTCCATCCGGGTTTCCAAGTCGGCATTGAGGCACAGCCAGCAAGCCCGAAAACGGCGCCGACGAACAGAGTCACGACTGATGTTCCATGATGCATGGTTTATCTGGGCCTTTGGACATACATAGTAATGAAAGGTGGCATTGTCAGGGCACTGTTAGAGTAAATTTTTTTAGTCGCCTTTCCCTATCCCCTTTTAGGGATTTCAGGGCACAAAAAAGTTTTGTCTGGCTTAGCCCGGACAAACACGGGCGACGAAGCTAGCTCAACAACGGGAAACTTCTAATATACGATTTTAGTTTGACAATGCCACTTACTGTCTGTCAACGAAAACGTTCTTGCGCAAGCTATTCCAAACCGGTCAGGTCAGCAGGAAGCTGCCCGTGTCCTATGGTCTGCGATTTATGGCATCAGTTCACTTGGCGCGGATGGCAAGCTCGCCAACGTCACGACACGGTCCGCGGTCGATCTTATGGAATCCCTGGTAGTGAACTACCTACGGGGCTTCTGTGTCGGACTGGAGACAGGGTAATGAGATCTCTTCCTATTGCCGCCTTTCTGTTGGGTATTCTCTGGTGCACAGGCGTGTTCGTCCAGAAACCTAATGTCCCCATGCCCACACTCGGTGGGTTTCAAATTTGGGCTGATGAAACCGTTCACGCCGGTTGGCGTGTACAGCGTAAGGCATTGTCAGACTAAATCGGCTTGAACTGGGCATTAAGGTCTCCTAGCCTCCGGCGATGCAAAATCCCTTCCGTTATTTCAATAGCTCGCCTTCCGTAATGGGGCGGTCGATGTCAAGCACAGATCTTCACGATCTTCCGGCCTGACACGATCTGACACGATCTCTTGAACATGAAACACCTTCGCCTGCGGGCGATCGTCGTCCCGGGTATGGTCAACTTAGGTGGTTGCCTTGGCAGAAGCAGGTGACTGACTCGTGAGCGCGGCACGGAGAAGGGTCCACGATCCCGCGTATGTCCGTCGCCAGGCTCTCGCTTCCGTCCGTGGTCAGCGCAGCGGCTGCCAACATAATGCCTGGTCCAAGACGATTCCCGAGTGCCAATCTGAATAGCGTGCTCGAACGCGATGAGACGGTTCGGCAGCAAGGCAAGCTACGTGCATCATCGGGAACCGCGTCCCGGCGAGGGGACACCGGTGGGTCGCCACCCTCTGGCGCGACTCTTTCCTCCTGTCCTTGTTGAGTGCTGGCGGGATGCAGCCGCGCCTTCCGTAATGGGGCGGTCGATGTCAAGCACAGATCTTCACGATCTTCCGGCCTGACACGATCTGACACGATCTCTTGAACATGAAACACCTTCGCCTGCGGGCGATCGTCGTCCCGGGTATGGTCAACTTAGGTGGTTGCCTTGGCAGAAGCAGGTGACTGACTCGTGAGCGCGGCACGGAGAAGGGTCCACGATCCCGCGTATGTCCGTCGCCAGGCTCTCGCTTCCGTCCGTGGTCAGCGCAGCGGCTGCCAACATAATGCCTGGTCCAAGACGATTCCCGAGTGCCAATCTGAATAGCGTGCTCGAACGCGATGAGACGGTTCGGCAGCAAGGCGCAGGAAGCCTTCATCAGGGATTATGAACAGCTGACGCGCGGGATGTTTCCGGACGCGACGGTTGTCTTCGCCGCTGCGGTCCATCCCGAGTATCAGAGCCGGCCGGCGCATGGCTGGTTCATCCGTTCCGACAAGCCGGCGATCAAGGCCACGACAGGGCGCCAGCGGCTGAACCTGCACGGCGCACTGGACCTTGAAACGATGAAGTTCACCCTGGTCGACATGCCCATGACCTGGCAGGCCTTCGACACGTTGCCCAGTTCCTCGGCCAGATTCAGCAATCCAGTTTTGTGTTTGATGATCTTGTCGGTAGTATTCAACATCGTGGTGTCCTCGTTTTGTGGTTGGTGTGCACCACCATCAAAACGGACAACCACAATCTCTTTCAAGAGATGCACCGCTCCCATTCCAGCTTGCTGGGAAGGGAGCGGTGTCAGATCACATCGCGACTAACTCTTCCAATGGCCATGGGGTATGGCGGCCCGGCACCGTTCGCCTTTGCGCGACCATCCCCGCAGCCGCGCCATCTTCGTCGACGCGCCGGTCTCGTCGATGAAGATCAGCCGTTCCGGAGCGAGCCCTGCCTGGCCTTCGAACCAGAGCCGGCGCCGCGCGAGCACGTCCGGGCGCTGCTGCTCCGCTGCATGGCCGGCCTTTTTTTGTGCGTCAGCCCGCGCTTGGCGAAGAAGTGCCAGACCGTCGACGGGCACACCCGAACCCCGTGCGACGCCGCCAGCTTCTCGCCAATCTCGGCCAGCGTCATAGCCTTGGTCTGCGCCACCAGAGCCAGGATAAAGGCCTCATGCGCATCCAGCTTCGAGCCAGGCGGTTGGCCCTGGCGGTCGGGCTCGATCGATCCCGTCTCGCGCCAGCGCCGGTGCCAGTGGATCGCCGTCGATGGCGCGACACGAAAACGCGCCGCGGCCCCCCGTGCAGACAGACCCCCAGTGACCGCCTCGACGACCCGCCGGCGAAGATCATTCCCGTAACAATGCCCCATGTCTGACACCAAATCGCCTCGGGATATAGAATCATGGAGTGGGACGCTTGGGAATCCCCTTCGATTCACAATTCAGTCAAACCGCTCTAGGTATCTGGCTCATCTTCCAGACTTCGTTCACTATCCATGGGTATGCTAGTTATGGGTATATCTCTCGCCCACGATCCAAAACTTGCAGCTGCCATCTTCGTTTTGTCCACGTTTTGCCCGACAGCTTCATGCTCGCTAAGCATGTCTACTATGTGAATGACATCTGAAGGGGGCAGATCGTCCTCATGACAGAACGGAAGTGCCACGTACTCCTTCATTTGATGGAGAACAACAACATATAACCACCCACCCTTACTGGTGGGTAAGGGACCACCAATAGCGCCCGCAAGAGAATTATTCGAAACATTAGTTCCTTCGCCTACGGTGCCTGCAATAGCAGAAGAGGCATTGAATCTACGAGACACCCAACCGATCAAAGAAGTGTTCGGGATACTGAATTCCTCCGCATTCATTCCAAGTTTATCAATTGGCTCTGTGCCTCCGCACGACAGGAAAACTGCTTTGTCATTCCACAGAGGAATTATCCAGAATGGAATGTTCGCTGCACGACACAGGAAAACTATTGATCTATCGAGTTTGCGATAGTCCTCTGACTCAAGTCGCATTGCCCCAATGAACCCGCCTTTGAGTATCTTCTTCTCAGGTTTCATTATCTGCTCCCTGACAGGTCTGAGCCCGATATTCTCGGCAAATTTGTACCCATCAAAGAAAATACCACCAGATAAGCCGACTTGATCATGCTAGCGAACTCGTAATCCTCTCGTTGAGGAATCCTGAAGCTTATCCTTTTGCTTCTATCCAAGCCTTTTTTGGGCGGTAGTGAACCTAATTCAATGGAGCCATTTCGTAGAAGATGCTTGCGAGCGGGGAAAGGGGAGTTTGGGTCACGAGGAACGAAGCGATGCGACTTCTTGTATCCGAATAAATCAACCACAATGCGAGCCCCATGACCTGCTGACCATTCATCTCTGGCTTTCATGGACAAGAATGCATGGTGGTCTATAAGGCTTGTGTTGTTGTTGCACCTCTTACATGTCAAGCAAATCGGAGCGCCGCCCAGAGATTTGGGCGGTGCATGTTCCAATGTCACTTCCGTTCCAGCCACAACGTCTGACCTGTCAAATTCGGAAAGACAGATAGGACACTTGATATTGCCGGCATCAAACAATCGCTGACGCAAACGGCGGTCACGTCCGGGTCCATGACTATGTTTTGACATCGCTAAAGGCGCTCCTCGACAGCTAGGACATCTCATTTGGGACATCAGACGTTGGTGCGGAGCCTTGGGCCGGGTCTACGTCGGCGCTCGTTGGCGCGCTTTCTCTGAAACCCACGCTCGCGGCGAAGATTCCCGACGCCTCAAACGTCGGTATCACCTATGCCATCTGGCCGGTTAAGTACGCGGCGCCACATGGCGGCACCAGAACGATGCGCGCTTTGGGCAATGCTGAACGACAGTTCATGTCACGGGAGTCTACCCAGCACGGCGGCTACCCTCCACTGTGGTGTTATTGGGCGTCGCCGCGTGGTCCTTGGGAATAGGGTGGAATCAAAGCTTGTCTTTCCGATCGGTCTCCAACCGGCGCGCCGAGCAACAACCAGCACGCTCATCTTCACGACAACGTCGCCGAGCCCGCAGGAAAGCATGGTCCAACGCCCTTCGTGCTGCCGGTCTGGCCTGCGCGGTGTGCTGGGTATATTTACCTGTCGGTGGAGGGCTTGTGGAAGTAGTGCTTGGCAGTGAGCACAGCTAGGTGGCCGTGGAAAAACCTTAACTGTATTAGTTCCGCTGTGATCTGACAGTTGGCCGTTTTTCCGGCGGCCTCTGTTAGGTCAAGTTCAGTTCACGAACTTTTCCTTCCAGATTTCTTTGCCCTCGATCATGGTCTGGAACGGCGTTCTGCCGCAACACATTTTGCCCTGATGAGTGCGTTCCGTGTTGTAGTGATGTAGCCATTGATCCAGATCGTCCTGCAGCGCATCGACGCTGTCGTAGAGTCTTTTGCGGAACGCGACCTGGTAGAACTCCTGCAGCACGGTCTTGTGAAAGCGCTCGCGGATGCCGTTTGTTTGCGGTGATTTCACCTTGGTCTTGGTGTGGTCGATATCGTTGATGGCCAGGAAGAGCTGGTAGTCGTGCTTGTCCACTCGCCCGCAGTATTCCGTACCCCTGTCGGTCATGATCCGCAGCACAGGCAGGTCGTGCTCGTCATGGAACGGCAGCACCCGGTCATTGAGCAGGTCGGCGGCGGTGATCGGCGTCTTGGTGGTGTAGAGCTTGGCCTGCGCGACCTTGGAATAGGGATCGACATAGCTCTGCTGGTAGATCCGCCCCACCCCCTTCAGGGTGCCGACATAGAAGGTGTCCTGTGAACCCTGTCCGTTCCGTTTACCTCATCCGCTAGAGCGGAATCCGATCACGTTGCGCTGTATCCGGCGGCGTTGAAGTAGTTTTTGCATTCTTGCGGGGAGAAGGTCAGGGAGATTTGGCCGATGGCGTTCCAGAGACCATCGACGGTTCGCTCAGCGGCTTTTCGGAGCCTTGCCTTGAGCTTTGCGAAGGCGAGTTCGATGGGATTGAAGTCAGGGCTATAGGGCGGCAGGAAGAGGAGTTGTGCGCCGGTGTCTTCGATCATCTTGCGGACCTTGGGTCCCTTGTGGCTTGAGAGGTTGTCCATGACGACGATATCGCCGGGCCTCAGTTCGGGGACGAGGCCCTCTTTGACGTAGGCCTCGAAGGCATCGCGGTCGATAGCGCCGTTGATCACGAAGGGAGAGATCATGCCGTGCCGTGTGAGCCCGGCGAGGAAGGTGGTTGTGTTCCAGTGTCCGTGGGGGACGGCCATGCGCAGGCGTTCGCCGCGCGGGGCCCAGCCGTGGGTGCGGGCCATGTTGGTCTTGGCCCAGGTCTCGTCGATGAACACCAGCCGGTCGGGGTCGAGGCCGGGCTGGCTGTCGCGCCAGGCCTGTCGCCGGCTCAACACGTCCGGACGGTCTTGCTCCGCCGCATGGCCGGTCTTTTTTTTCGCGTGATGCCGTGGCGCACGAGGAAGCGCTGTATCGACCCGTAGCTGAAGGTGAGGTCTCGGTCCCCGAGAGCCGCGCGCAACTCCTCAATGGCCATGTCCCGCCTCTCCTCAAGAAGACCCAGGATCACGCCGCGCTGCGCCTCGATCCGGCCCGAGCGACGGTCCCCGCCAAGCGCCTTCGGGCGGGCGTCTCCCTGTTCGCGTTCCAGCGCACGCCAACGGCTCACGCTCGCCGCGCTTACAGGGCGGAACGCAGCGTCAGCGGGAGCTTCTTACGAAATCCGAAATAGGCTAGGCACAGCCCGACTACGGCGTAAATAGCCCAGCCGTGAATGCCCCAGTGGAAGTAGGTCACGCGCATGGCGTGCACGGCTCGCCGCTCGTCCAGCAACAAGGCGCCGGCGAGGTCGGCGTGAGGGTTGTTGGGGTAGCCGTCGGAGTAGCTGTTGTCGAAATAGAAGATCGGTTCGGCGATGGAAAAGAACAGTAATCCGATCCCCACGCCCGCGGAAAACAACATGGCAAGCCAGGAGAACGTGCTGAATTCCGGCCGGGAAGCGTCGTCGCCCAACCGTATCCTGCCGAACCGGCTGCACACCAGGAACAGGCAGGTGAACAGGTTTGCGCAGACGACCAGGATATAAAACCAACCCAAGCTGCCCTCGGTCCACGAGCGGATGCTGCTGAACATGGCGCCGGCAGCGGCCACATCCCAGAGGGTATAGAAAACGAATGTCAGTACGAGGCCTTTGGCCGCCAGCGCCATGCCAGGATTCAGACCCTTCCATAACCCAGCATTTGCCGGGGCCCGCAGATGCGGCCCGGTGCTCATGAGTTCACGGCCAGCTGCCTCTTCACCACTCGATCCATGTCTCGCCCAGGCATTATCACGTTATTGAACGGTAGTGACGCGAATTGGCATAGAACTCAAGCTCAAGCGGCAGCGGTGGCGGTTTGCCACAGGCCCATAGCGTGGTTGCGAAGCTGGCGTAATGTCTTTCGGGATATCAGATGGCGTTGGACGTTGAAGGTGTTGTAGACGGTGGCGTGGGTAGAGAGAAACCGCTGCGCTGATCGAGCCGATTTGAAACGCTGCATGCGTCGTTCGCGCTGTCGGACTGGTAAGTGAGAATTCTCGGCCCGGTTATTCTTCCTGCCACCAAAATCATGGTGCCTGATCAGGCCCAAATCCTTCAGAGCAGCACCATAAGATGGCAGTTTGTCTGTGATGAAGGTAGCTGGGACAAAGCCTTGCTTTCTCAACAGTTTGCGTATCACCTTGAGCGCTGCCGTCTTGTTTCTGCGTGACTGAACCAGGATATCCAGCACTTCGCCTTCACTATCGACAGCGCGCCATAGATACATCCGCTTGGCGGTGATGGACACGAACACCTCATCAAGGTGCCACCGGACATCTGGTCGAGGGCGCGTTGTCCTCAGTCTCCGGGCATAGGCTTGCCCGAACTTCAGTGCCCAGCGCCGCACCGTTTCATAAGAAACATCAATACCACTTTGAGCGAGCAGATCTTCAACATCTCGGTAGCTGAGGGGAAACCGGTAATACAGCCAGACAGCGTGCTGAATGATCGCGGGTGGAAAGCGGTATCGGGCATAGGAGATGTTCTGCATCCAGCGGCATTAAAGTGCCATCAGCAACAGGTCACCCTGTTAGTGTGACAACGCCGTCGTTAGGCCTGAGACCATTCTGCGCTGGCACAGGCACAGTTTCCGGGTCCTGTGGCTGTGGAAATCGCTCAATTTAGGTGGGCGCCCGGTATCCCTTTCAAAAACCTCATCCGCTTGAACTTATTGTGTGAAAGCCGTAACCCTGTGTGGACAGAGTTTTCGGAAGGGACAACGAAAACGGGCAGCGCCAAAATCCACCATGACCAAAAATCGAGTCCCTAAAGGAAAGCATCCATCGGTCTTAAGTTCTACTATCTGGAATGCGATTGGTGCGGGATTCCGCTGCGGCGGCTTTGGAGCCTTCCAGCGCGGTTTTGGCCAGCTCGGCAATGCCACCGATGGCACCGATTACCCCCGACGCCTCAAGCGGCATCAACACCAACTTCTCATTGGGGGAATTGGCAAACGCTCCAAGTGTTTCCACATACTTTTGGGCAACGAAATAGTTGATGGCTTGAACATCACCCTTGGCGATGGCTTCAGAAACCATGGCGGTGGCTTTAGCTTCCGCCTCTGCCAAGCGTTCCCGCGCCTCAGCTTCCCGGAAAGACGCTTCCTTTTCGCCTTCAGCCTTTAGTATTTGCGATTGCTTATCGCCTTCAGCGCGAAGAACCGACGATTGCCGATCCCCTTCAGCTTCCAGGATATCTGCACGCTTTATGCGCTCGGCTTTCATTTGCCGCCCCATAGCTTCCACCAGATCACGCGGCGGAGAAATATCCTTGATTTCGATCCGGGTGACTTTAACGCCCCAGGGGTTGGTGGCTTCATCAACCACCGTTAACAAACGCGCGTTGATGGAATCCCGCCGCGACAACAACTCGTCCAAATCCATGCTACCCATGACCGTTCTGATGTTGGTCATGGTGAGATTCAAAATGGCTAACTGGAGGCCGCGCACTTCATAGGCTGCCTTACCAGCATCAAGCACCTGAAAAAAGACAACGCCGTCAACTGTGATCATGGCGTTGTCTTTGGTGATTACCTCTTGCGACGGCACGTCCAAGACCTGTTCCATCATGTTCATCTTGGAACCAATGGTATCGATGAACGGGATAATGATGTGAAGGCCGGGAGAAAACGTTCTCGTGAAATGTCCGAACCGTTCAATGGTGTAGTTCCAGCCTTGCGGCACGATGACGGCCGCTTTGAAAACAACGATGATTCCGAGTAGGGCAATTATGATGGCGAACGTCGACGGCCCGAAAATATCCATGGATAGTATCCCCCTGTCTTTTGGTTGAGCTACAGCCGAGTTTGGGTGACGACCGATCAAGCGGCGGCGTTCTGGTTGATCTCGACCACCTCGATTCCATGGTGGAATTTGACTCCCTTGATGAGCTTTGGCAACTGGCTCCTGCCCTTCAGCACACGCCAATTCCGAGCTGCATTGTCAGATTAAATCTGCTTGGTCGTCTCTATCCTATCCCCTTTTAGGGATTTTTGGGCGCAAAAACACGTTTTGTCTGGCTTAGAGTCGGTTTCGAAAGTCATGCGGCTCGGGCCAATCTGCGGACGAGGAGCATGACGGAGGCGGCGTAGAGGAAGGCGCGGGCCGAGGCGATGGTGGCCTCGAAGTCCTTTGCCAGTCGCCGGTTGCGGTTGATCCAGGCGAAGAAGCGCTCCACGACCCAGCGGCGCGGTTGGACGGCGAAGCCGACCTGATCGGGGCTTTTGCGCACGATCTCGACGGCGATCATGGTGGCCGTGGCGACCTTCTCGCCGGCGTAGCCGCTGTCGGCAAAGACCTTCTCGATGAACGGAAACGAGCCGCGTGAGGCGCACAGCAGCGGCCCGCCACCATCGCGGTCCTGGATACTCGCCGGATGCGCCTCGAGCACGAGGCCGCGCCCGTCGGTGTCGACCAGCGCGTGGCGCTTGCGCCCCTTGATCTTCTTGCCCGCATCGTAGCCGCGGGGGCCACCAGCCTCGGTCGTCTTGACGCTCTGGCTGTCGATAATCGCGCCGCTCGGGCTGGCCTCGCGTCCGACCCGCTCGCGATCGGCCATGACCAGAAAGTGGTTGATCTTCTCAAGGAGGCCGTCGTCGCGGAACTTAGCGAACCAGCGATAGATCGTGCCCCACGGTGGTAAATCGCTTGGCAGCAAGCGCCAAGGGCAGCCAGCCCGCATCACGTAGAAAATGCCGTTGACGATCTCTCGCATCGGCCATGACCGGGGCCGTCCCGTGCCATGAGCCGGAGGCAAATGAGGCTCGATCACAACCCACTCCGCATCGGTCAAATCAGTCTGATAACGCAGCGCCTTGCGGCTATGCTGCTCTCGGGTGGTCGGCGTCCACATGGCGGCTCCAGATCGGTTTCAGCAACCTTCCTGGAATCACATCGACACCGGCCACTCAACCCCTTTCGAAACGGCCTCTTAGACCGGACAAGCGCGGACGACGAGGCTGGCTCAACAACGGGAAAATTCTAAACTACGATTTTAGTCTGACAATGCCCTGCCGCCCTATTCGCCGGACTTCAACCCGATCGAGCTCGCATTTTCAAAGTTCAAAGCTCACATGAAGCGCTTAAAACCCCGCACCATCGATGATCTGTGGAAAGCCGCCGGTAACGTCTGCGGCCTCTTCAATCACGAGCACTGCAGGAACTTCTTGGTTGCTGACGGCTATGCGTCAGAATAAATCGGAAATGCTCTAGTTCTGCTTCCCACGCTCGTTCCGTGTACTGTTGAGTGTAGACAAGTCGTTGCCGTGCCCTGTTACTACAATGGGGACAGAAACTGACCTTGCGGATTTCTTTGGTCATCGATTCCGGTTCTAGTGGACGTAGCGGCCCTAGTTTGGAGTGCAGACGGAAGTTCAACTCTACCTGGCGATCAACAACGTCAATCGTACCAAGACAAAGGTCAAATCACCGCAAACAAACGGCATCTGCGAACGCTTCCATAAGACCGTGCTGCAGGAGTTCTACCAGGTCGCGTTCCGCAGAAAGCTCTATGACAGCATCGACACGCTACAGGACGATCTCGACGATTGGCTGCATCACTACAACCACGAACGCACTCATCAAGGCAAAATGTGTTGCGGTAGAACGCCGTTCCAGACCATGATCGAGGGCAAGGAAATCTGGAAGGAAAAGTTCGTGAACTGAACTTCACCTGACAGAGGCCACCGGAAAAACGGCCAACTGTCAGATCACATCTGAACCACTACAGATCATGCAGCCGCCGGGAATGCCCCAAATTTTATTAAAGCCGCTAGCAGTCGCGGCCGGCGCCTGCCGTTATAATTCCAGATCTATCCCTTTCCGCTTCTCGCGCACCGGCGCCGAGGATTCCGTCTCTTTTCCGGCCCCCGCCCCCTTTTCCATGTCAGTTGCCCGCTCGTCCCGCGGAACCTCTCCGATCCCCTCGAGCGCTGAGATCCGCTCACCGGTGGCAGCCTCCAGTTGCTCGCGCAGGGCCTTGGCGTCGTCCGTCACCAGTTCGACCCTGTCGCGGGCGCGGCTGATTTCAACATAGAAGCTTTTCTGCGTGGTCAGATGGGGATGGTTAGCCTCCATCGCCGCGATCACGTTGTCGACCGTGCGTCCTTGGAATGCATGCACGGTCGAGGCCCAGGCGTGATCGAGATGGCGCAGTTGCGGATCGTTACGTCCGAGTTCAAGTTTGCGCCCGTCCTCAAGCCGGAAGGTGACCCGGCCACCTTCGACCGATAACACCTGGGCGGTGCGGCTATTGATTTATCCGAGGGGGATTCCTCCAGCACAACAAGAATTTTAACACACTGAATTTACTGGATAATTTTCGATCTTCAACTTGCCGCTGGAGCGTCCAAGACGATAATCAACACTATTGCAACACGGCACTAGACCCGCAGATCAGGCGTCGCCTGACGCCTGTGCTTTCCGAAAACCTAATCCACACCTGGGCGGTTTTAATCATGAAGATCGGCAGATAAGGTTTTCGGAAGGGACACCGGTCACGACGGCGCCGCGCCTGGCAAATCCTCGCGCCACCGTGCCCGTACCGGTGCCCAGATCGAGCACCGTCATGTCCCCTTTGATTTGGCCGCTTTCGACGAGTGCGTCAAAAAACTCATCCGGAAACCCCTTGCGGTGTTTCCTGTAATCGCCGTGGGTCTTGTCGAAGTCTACACTTTCCATGGCGCGTTTTTTTATTCTACTGGGGTCCACGTTAACGCTCTTCGGTTAAGCCGCTCTTTCACGATTTTGCCCTCAAAGTTGACCATTTTGGTCTGAAGGTCGTCGACGATAATACCTTTCAAGCAGTTGATGTTGATGACAGAAAATAGCGATTCTTCTATATTGCTCGTTGCCGCAACAAATGTTTGACACTTAGAACAAATAAGAAAATCAGCCGTATTTGATCCGAATTGAAATTTTTCTACTGAATCCCATTGAGACGATTCAATTGTGACGATTCCGTGCGGGTCAGAGACATATACAGCGCCATGACTCTTGCAGAAAGAACACCCGCAAGTCCGTGCAACAAATTCATCAATCGGGCGCGTAAGCTTTAAGTCTAAACTGATATTTTCACAGGCGCAGCCGCCGGAATAGCTGTGATCCGGCTTTTTGTTCACATCTCACTCGGCTCAATGAGCAAGTCGTTGAGTTCGACCACGTGTCCGTCCGGATCGATGAGAATGCTGGACAGCACCGGAATCCGCGATGTGCCGTCGTAGGACGGATAGGTGCGATGGGTCGGTGGCCGTATCACTGTCACCTTGGGCGCCGTGCTTGCCCGCTCGAACTTGGCATCGAGATCGCCCGTATCCGGGACCGCTTCGGGGTGGAGTATCACGAGCGCTCGGTCTCGCGCCTGCTGCACGATCTCGGCTTCTCGCACATGAGCGCCCGGGTGCGCCATCCGGGCCAAGATGCGGCAATGCTGGAGACGTTTAAAGAAACTTCCCCCGGGCGCTCGCCGCGGCGGTAGCCCACCTGCCGCCCGCAACGCCGGTCGAGCTGTGGTGGCAAGACGAGATGCGCCTTGGCCAGAAGAACGGCATCGTCCGGCAGTGGGCGCGCACCGGCAGCCGTCCGCGTCAGCCCAAGGACCAGCGCTACCAGAGCGCCTATCTGTTCGGCGCCGTCTGCCCGGCGCGCGGTACCGGTGCGGCCGTGGCGATGCCGTTCGCCGACACCCATGCCATGCCGGCCCATCTCGAAGAGATTAGCCGCACCGTCGCCGACGGCTCACACGCCGTCCTCCTCATGGACCGCGCCGGCTGGCACACCACCACCGAATTGGAGTTCCCCGACAACATCACGCCGCTGTTCCTGCCGCCCAGATCGCCGGAGCCGAACCCGGCCGAAAACATCTGGCAGTACCTGCGCCAGACCTACCTGTCGAACCGCGTCTTCGACAGTTACGAAGACATCGTCGATGCGGCATGCCACGCCTGGAACAAGCTCATCGACAAGCCCTCGAAAATCATGTCGATTGGTATGCGCAAATGGGCACACGAAGGTCAAATTCAATGACCGTTGGTATAAGGATGGCGGTTGGAGGCGAGGAAGTCTTGATAGGCGCCGCGCACGGCTCCGTTGAGTAAACGGTCTTTAACCGGACGGCCGTTGACGAACATGTACTGGGCCATCGCATTGCCGCGGTTGTAGGTGGGCACGCCGGCATATCCGGTCAAATGAAAGCCGTCCCGTGTGGCGTTTACCGGAACAGCATTGGCGGCAAAGTCTTTGCCCATGACAGCACTTAAACGGGCCAGGCGCGCATCGAACAGGTCGCCGCTTTCCGTCGGCAGTGACAAACGTTTGCGCCCATCTGCCATCAACGAGAACGCCACATGGGGATGGGCCATAGCCAATCGTTCAAGCGCATCGACGGCATGGTTCAACTCGGTACGTGCAGCCTTAAGAAACTTGAGACGGGCCGGCGTTGCATAGAAGAGGTCGCGCACTTCGACACGAGTGCCGCGCGAATGAGGCGCTGGGACCGGTCCTTTACGGCGTCCACCTTCAACCATCACATACCACGCACTGGACCCCTCGGGTGTGCGGCTAGTGATTTTAAGGCGTGAAACGGCGCCGATGGAGGGTAAGGCTTCGCCGCGGAAACCGAAGAACGCGATGTCTAAAAGATCGTCGTCGGGCAATTTAGAGGGCGCATGGCGTTCGACAGCGAGACTGAGTTCTTTATCGGTCATGCCAGTGCCGTCGTCAGAGACCACGATCAAAGACCGGCCGCCTTCATTCATGGTGACGTCGATGTGCTCTGCGCCGACATCGAGTGCGTTTTCTACCAGTTCCTTGACGACAGACGCTGGACGTTCAACGACCTCACCAGCAGCGATTTGGTTGACCATCGTGGGTGGTAAGATGCGTACGGTCATCCGGACGGCATCTTTCTTTGGCCGAGATAAGTGGCCAAGAGCCCCGCGGTTGAGGAGTCGCGCCCAGCGGCGGCACGGCCGGCTTTGATGTCCGACAGCAGGCCCGCGGCTAAGGTCTTGCCCAGTTCCACTCCCCACTGATCGAAGGAGTTGAGTCCCCATAATGTCCCTTCCACAAACGTGCGATGCTCATAAAACGCGAGCAACGCACCAAAGGTTTCGGGGGTGAGCGCATTCAACAGAATAGTCGTGCTCGGCCTGTTGCCTGGGCAGGATCTATGAACGGCGGGCGAATCCCCGGACTCTTTGGCATTTTGTTCTAGCCCAAGGCCTAACATGAGGGCTTCCGCTTGGGCAAAGGCATTGGCAATTAAATTGTTATGATGGAGATCGTTCTGCCCGTCTAAAGAGACAATAAAATCGACGGGTACAACCATTGGTGATTGATGGACCAATTGCATATAGGAATGCTGGCTTTCCGACCCTGACGCGCCGAACAGCACCGGCGCGGTATCATAGGTGACAGGCGTGCCATCGCTACGTAATCCCTTGCCGTTACTTTCCATCGTCAATTGCTGCAAATGCGCGGGCAGTAAGCGCAAGCGGTGATCGTAGGGCAGTACGACTGTGGCCGGACAGAGCCAGAAGGTCCTGTTCCACACACCGATAAGTCCGGCCAATACAGGCACATTTTCTTCCAGTGGTGCGGTTTCGAAATGACGGTCCATGGCGTGAGCACCCGTCAGCATCCTATTGAATGTGTCAGGTCCGCAAGCCAACGCGACAGACAAACCGATCGCGGACCACAGCGAGTACCGCCCACCAACCCAGTCCCACATGGGTAGAACAAGATCGTCTGCAAGTCCGAAAGCCAGTGCAGCGTCGATGTTTGCTGTGACAGCAACGAAATGAGACCTCACAGCGTCTTCGCCCAACTTTTCCACGAGCCACCCGCGCGCAAACTCTGCGTTGGTTATAGTTTCTTTCGTCGCGAAACTCTTTGAACAAAGTATGAAGAGTGTCCGATCAGGTTCAGCGCCCGACAACGCATCCTTAAGTGCTGCCGCGTCGACGGTGGCGACAAAGCGGATATCCAAAGACCCGTCGTCACCGTCCGCAAGCGCCGTGAATGCGCAGCGCGGTCCAAGGTCTGAACCGCCGACACCGATGTTAATGACCCGAGCGAAAGGTTGGTCCGTATGACCCGTGAGGTGTCCTTCGATAACAGATGCTGCAATGGCGTTGGTGCGTTGGCGAGCTTTGGCCACAGCAGGGCTTACGTCTAGCCCATTGACGGGATAAGCACGATCAGTCGGATCGCGCAGCGCCACATGCAAAGCAGCACGGTCTTCTGACGAATTGATAGGCGCGCCGGAATACATCTCGTCGCGATGTTCATCTAATTTCATTGACCGGGCGAAATCACACAACAGGGATATTGTTTCCGGCGTCACCCGCTGTTTTGACAAGTCGAATGTGAGATCGGCGACTGTCCATGAAAACTTGCTGAACCGGCCGGGGTCATCGTCAAACAAAGCACGCAGGTGTGTCTTCGCCAACGCGTCGCGATACTGCAAAAGCGCGGCCCAAGACTCCGTCTGTGAGGGGTCAAGGTCCGTCATAGGCGTATGAAAATTGGCTTTGCTCTACACACAGGAAATCATTTTATCAGCCGCAAGCGGACACGTCACCGAATATCAGCCGCCTTCCGCTGACCCATCCAGCCCTTGTGGCTGACCCACCACGACAACGGTCAGATCTTCCGGCCGGTACAGCCCTGCCGCAACCCGGCGGACATCCTCCAGTGTTACGGCGCCGATGTAATCATTGCGGCGGTCAAGATAATCCAAACCCAGGTTGTCACGCTGAATTGCCACCAGGATGTTGGCGATACGCTGTGACGAGGTAAACCGAAGCGGCCATGCCCCGGTGAGATACATTTTCGCCCCTTCAAGTTCGTCAGCCGTTGGGCCGGACGCCTGGAATTTCCCCCACTCATCCCGGATGACCGCAATGCTTTCAGCCACAGCGTCATTGCGGGTGCCGACCGAAGCCAGAACCAGCGGCGAAGAGTCATAGGGCGCCAGATTTGTGCTTACGCCGTACGCCAAGCCTCGTTTTTCCCGCACCTCATTCATGAGCCGCGAAGCAAACGAGCCGCCACCAAGGATGTAGTCGGCGATGACGGCGGCATACCAATCGGGATCCGTTCGCGATAAACCGCTATGGGCAAGGAATACTGTGCTTTGGGGGACCGCTTTATCGACCACTACCGTGCCGGCATAGCGGGGAGTCGTCTCTGGTGTGCGCCAGTCCTGACTCAAGGTTTCTGGCAGCGTGCCAAACACTTGATCAAGCCGTGCCTCCAATTCTTCAGGCGTAATGTCGCCAACGGCACCGACGAGGAGGCGATCCTTGGCGAACCGGCTGTCAATAAAGGCTTTGAGGTCGTTTTGGGTGATGGATTGAATGGAATCGGGTGTACCGCGCGTGGGCCGGCCATAAGGATGTTCCGGAAACAGCGTTTCAAACAGAGTTTTGCTGGCGATGCGTTGCGGTGATTCCGCTTCGCGGGCAAGGCTGACTTGAATTTGTCTACGTATGCGTTCGACCGGTTCTTCATCAAAGCGCGGCGCGGCCAAAGCCAAAGTCAAAAGCTCGAACGCTTCATCGGCGTTGGTAGTCACGGTTGTCAGCGAACCGGAAAAGGATTCCATATTGGCGTCAAAACGAAGTTGGATAGCTAGGTCTTCTAGCCGAGATTGAAATGCAAACGAGTCAAGTTCGCCAGCCCCTTCATCCAATAGACCTGACACCATGTAAGACAAGCCGAGCTTGTCGTCAGGATCCAACGTTGCGCCGCCGCGAAATTGGAAACTCAATGAAACGATAGGATTGGTGTGGTCTTCTGACAGATAGGCGGTGAGCCCGTCATCGGTATTGACTTCAACCACATCGATAGCGTGGACTGAATTTGCGAATCCTATGAGGATGGCAACAACGCCAAGCAGTGCTGTGCGTAAAGCAAACATCACGCATCTCCTTTAGGGAGCAAAACCCCGGTACCGTTAGGGGCTTCGTTGAAGACTCTTTTCGCTGCCGCATTGACCTGTTCCGCAGTGACTTCGGCCATGCGTTCGGGCCAAGATTCAATTTCATCCAGAGTCAGACCGACAGCAAGCAATGCCCCTACCGATCGCGCGGCATTGGTCGGGGAGTCTTTGGCATACACCAACTGCGCTTCAAGCCGGTTTTTTGCCCGCGCCACTTCCTCAGCAGAAATGCCGTCGGCAAGCACTTTATCCAGTTCCGCTTCAAGGGCGACTTCTATGGTGTCGATTGAGACACCTGGGTTAGGCGACGCAGACAGGAAAAAACGCCCCCAACTGACCGCATCCTCCATGTAAAAAGCACTGGTATTGGATGCCACCGCTTGGTCGACAACCAGGGCCTGGTACAGACGGCTGGTCGACCCACCGCCTAGAATCTCACTCAACACCTGTAGAGCATAAACGTCAGTCTGGTCGCCGATATTGACGCTCGGCGCAATGTACGTGCGTTGCCAGCGCGGTTGGCGCACACGAGCATCTTCCATGGTCACTCGTACATCAGCCGACTGTGGCAGGAACGTAGACCGTTCACGCGATGTAACTTCGTCGACCGGTTCGATCTTCCCATACGTCGCTTCGGCCAACGGACGAATTTCGTCCAAGGTGATGTCACCGGCAACAACAAGGATGGCATTTTTGGGCGCATACCAGCGGTGGTAAAAATCGAACGCGTCGTCCCGGTTGAGCGCTTCGATCTCTTCCTGCCAGCCAATGACTGGAATGCCGTAATGGTTGGTGACCCACAGCGCCGCATCGAGGCGTTCAGATAGGATCGACGCCGGACGGCTGTCCACGCGCATACGCCGTTCTTCCAGTACCACGTCCCTTTCGACCCTGACGTCCTCTTCACTGAGAACAAGATTGCGCATGCGGTCCGCTTCAAGTTCCATCATCTTGGGTAGGCGGTCGACAGCAATATTCTGGTAATAAGCCGTGTAATCGTACGACGTGAAGGCATTCTGCTGTCCGCCGTTGCGCGCCACCAGATCCGTGATTTCACCAGCCGGATGGGATGGTGTGCCCTTAAACATGAGATGCTCGAGAAAGTGAGCGATGCCTGATTTACCCAGTTCCTCGTCTGCCGATCCGACCATGTACCAAACCATATGGCTGACGATGGGCACCCGATGGTTGGGAATCACCACAACTTGCATGCCGTTTTCGAGCGTGAAGGAGTCTGCGCCAAATACTTCGGCAACCGTCTCGCGCCTTAAGCCCATTAACAGTGCGACCGCGCAAATTCCAAATACACAGAAATGGCGCATGGATATTGGCATGGAGTTGGTCCCTGTATGACAAATTGATTGGCTCTATTTGGACTGCTCCGCCACGCTGGTCAACACCACAACCAACACAAGAAGCTGCCGTTGGCGCGTTCACATTGCCCTACTGGCGCGTTCACATTGCCCTACTGGCGCGTTCACATTGCCCTACTGGCGGGTTAGGGTCCGGCAATATTGTTGATCAGGCCAATGGGGAGAACGGTCGCCAATGCACCTGCCCGTGTTCCAAACCACCAGTGAAATTATTGAATATTGCTGGGTAAATCGTAATCGTATGGCGATTTATGCCGCTATCCCGGTCATTGTTACGATTGTCGCCAATATCACGGCATGGCTGTTTGGCGCTGATCTGACTGACCCACGCAGCCCTGCTTTCCTGGCGCTGACATTCATTAACGGCGTCGTGTTTCTGCCGTTTATCGTTACCTGGTACCGCTCGATCATTCTCGGAGAACAAGACTTAGCAACCCGGCCATTGTTTACTCTGCGGGGTCTCGAAGGCCGCATGCTGGTCTGGCAAATCGTTACTGGAATAATTGTCCTAGTGGTCGGAGCCACCGGCGCCTTGTTGATCAGTGCGATCATCAGTGCATTAACCCCGGTCTTGGGTGCGGCTACGGAAGTGCTCGCCGCTATCGGACTTGGTTTTTGGGGGGTGATGATGATCGCGGTCATGTGCCGTATTTCTCTTGTGTTCGCCATGGCCGCGACGGGACGTCCAGTTATTTTGAGCGAAGCTTGGTCTAAGTCGCAGGGACTAGGTGTGCGTATGGCTGGTATATTTGCGATGTGCATCTTATGTGTTGCTGCCGTTGTAATCCCGATGCAATTCATTGTGTTTGTTGTCACTGCCATCGTCGAGGTAGTGGCCGAGAATGCGGCTGACAGCATTGGTGTTGTTTTGGAGATCGTGCTCAGTGTTATCGCGTCTGTATTGATTTATGCTCTTCCGGCGACACTGTTTGCAATTGTCTATTCACGAATAGCCCAAGTAATGAGCAGCGGCGGCGGCACGACAACAACATCCGTTGAGCAACAACACAATGAGCCGGACAGAGATGATCATTCATTAGTGGCAACAGACGATGAAGTGAATGCCGTTCTCAAGCGGCTCGGGACTTTTATGTCGGGAAAACCCCGGGAGACGCCGCACGACCTACGGGCTCTGCTGGATGGTTTTTTTGAGTCCGTGTCACTCCCCGCCGATGTGGCTGTGGAAGATGTGGATGCGGGCGGCGTACCGGCTATTTGGGTAACAGCCAAAGATGCGAATCCAGATAAAGTCATTCTGCTTTTACACGGGGGCGCGTTTGTCGCCGGCAGTCTGGTCTCTCACAAGAAATTCGCTGCGGATATCAGTGCGGCTTGCGGTGTTCGGGTTCTACTTCCCGACTACCGTTTAGCGCCTGAACATCCTTATCCGGCTGGTCTCGATGACTGTGTTACCGCATACCGTTGGTTGCTTGACGCTGGTTTTAAACCAGGACATATCGCCATCGTCGGCGATTCCGCCGGTGGCGGACTAACGGTGTCGACGGCCCTACTTCTCAAAGCGATGGAGTACGATCAACCAGCCGCTCTGGTTGCCCTATCGCCCTGGGCTAATTTGGCCTGCGACGGCGAAACCATGGAAACCAAAGCGTCAGAAGACCCAACCACCAACCGCGAGGAGTTATTGCAACTCGCTGATCTCTACCTCAACGGCCATAATGCCAAGGATCCGTTGGTATCCCCCATCTATGGCGACTTACGCGGATTTCCACCGCTGCTCATTCAAGTGGGGTCGCGGGAAGTGCTTCTTGACGACAGCCGCAAACTCGCCGTGCGCGCCCGCGCCGATGATGTCCCTGTGGCTATGGAAGAATGGCCGGGAATGTTTCATGTTTGGCACATGTGGGCGGATCAATTGACGGACGGACGCCGGGCCTTGGGTGGGATCGGTGTGTTCGTCCGTAAATGTATGGGATAACCGCGAATACCCGACTGAAAAAGGATAAGAGCCATGGGAGAAATCATCGCACCGGATGGCAGTCCGCTTAGCGTCGCGGTAGTTGGCGTAGCCGAGATGAATGCATCGGTGCACTTCTATCGTGACCTAATTGGTCTCACCGCACACGATCACGTCACATGGTCGGGTTCAGGCTTTGACACGTTGTGGCATTTACCGGAAGGGTCTTCTGCCGGAGCCGTATTCTGTGAATTACCCGGTTGCCCGGCCGGCCGCGTCCTTTTGCTAGACTTTGATTCCGAAATCAAAGAGACCATTCGTGACAACGGAACGTCCCGGGCTTATGGCCTCTTTAACTTAAATTTTTATACGGACGATATCCGAGCGGACACCAAGATGTTCCAGAGTAAGGGGTATGAATTCTGGTCTGAACCAACCCATTACGAGATGTCCGGGTCACAAGGCGCGCCAACCGAAGTCATTTTCAATGGTCCCGACGGCATTGCCATTAATCTGGTGGAATTGACCGGCGACGACCCCAACACCCGTGTCGGCCAAATGCGCGCCTACGTTCAGGAACATGGCCGCACACCGACAGGATTTACCCCCGTCGTCACCACCTCTCACGTGGCGCGGGACCTGGACAAAGCGGTGGAGTTTTATGAAACAGTGCTCAAGAGCGGTGTGCTCATTGATGAGGTGCTGGGCAATCCAGCCCAAAACAACTTCCTCAGTCTGCCGGAAGACGCCAAGACCCACGTCAAATTCATGCAGGGCAAGCACATGTTCGGCAAGATCGCCCTCTCCCGTCTGGTCAACTACGAATGTGACGATTTGATTCCCAAAGCACATGCGCCCAACACTGGTTATCTCGCGCAAATGTTTGAAGTCGCCGACCTCGACTATGCGGAAAAAGCGAGTGCTGATATGGATGCGGAATCTTATGCGCCGCGCAGTTCTTACGACATACCCGGACTCGGCGCCGTCGACGCCTTTACAGTGCGCAATCCAGGCTCAGGCGCCCTACAGGTGATATTTAAAGCGTAGGTATTAATAAGCCGCTTAGAAGATCCCCAGCACCGACGAGCCGCTCTTGGAGATCACGGGGATCGGTCCGTCGTTGGGCTCTTTGCCAAGGGCCTGATTTTCATTGAGCCGTTTTTGTTCGGCCACCGGGTCAATGGGTGTGCCGAACTGGTGGTTGGAACTCCAGAACACCAACCGGTCGGTGAAGCTGTCGCTTTCGCTGGCAAAGGCGGAAGTTTCACGGTCCAGCGTGCTGCGAATGCCGGGCAGAATCAGATCAGCACCCGCACTATCCAGTAACTCGATCTCTCCCGGGCTGAAGCCGCGCACCCGGTATCCATCGAGCCGGTTACGGCCAATCAACGCGTTGCGGGCCTGTTCCGCCGTGGTGCCTTCTTGCGGCCGTTCCGCTCCGGGGGACGGAGGGCGAAGGTTATAGTCAGGCGGCATCACCAGAGGCGCGCGCCGCACCACCGCAAATTCATCGGGAATGGACTTATCAATACCGAGGGCGCGCTTGGTGTCATCGCAGCCGCTCAGGGAGATAAGTGCGCAGAGCCCTAAGGCAGCGGATTTCTGAAGAGAGGTCATGCAGTGCCTCATTTGGTGTCTGTGGTCGGGCTATGGTGGTGGCGCGTGAGGAACGCGTCAAGCAGCCAAAACCCTACGCCTACGGTGATACAGGTGTCAGCTAGATTGAATGTGGGAAAATGATACCCCGCCGCATGGAAATCAAGGAAGTCGACAACGGCGCCGTAATGGAGGCGATCTGCGATATTACCGATAGCACCGCCGACAATGAAACCGATGCCGACGGCCAGTAACCGAGTTTCTGTTTGCTTCAGATGCCACAACAATAGGGCGACAATGCAAAGTTGAACCACGATCAATATGGCAATCGTCGCTGATTCTCCGGAATTGAACAGGCTGAAACTGATCCCGGTGTTCCAGGCCAGTCTCAACTGAAAAAAAGGCAATACTTCGATCAACTGGCGGGTGAAATACGGCGTCTGGGTTACGCCGTCGGGACGGAACACCCATTCAACAATGATCAACTTCGAAAGCTGATCGAAAAGAAAAATCACGGCAGCGATGAGTAGACCGAGGCGCATAACTGTGGTCAGGCTGCCGACGCGAGGGTATCGACTGCGTCTGAACAACGTGCGCAGACATCAGGATGAGTATGACTGCCCACATCGGGCAACACTTTCCAGCAACGCACGCATTTGTCTCCTTCTGCCATGTTGACCTCGACGCCGACATCGGAAACGTCTTCGAGAACAAACACACCAGCGGGCGGCGGTCCTTCCACTAAAGTAATAGCGGACGTAATACAGATATCGGCCATGTCGAGAGCTTTGCACACGTCGAGCAACGTTGCTGGAGCGGTGATAATGGGATGGGCCTGCAAACTGGAGCCGATAGTCTTCGCTGCCCGTTCCTTTTCCAGGGCGCCGGTAACTGCACGCCGCAAACGGCGCACGGAAGCCCACTTTTCGGCCAGCGCATCGTCGCGCCAGCTATCGGGAATATCGGGAAACTGTTGCAAGTGGATCGAACCATCGTCGGATGGGTTACGCGCCAGCCAAACTTCTTCGGCGGTAAAACAGACAAACGGAGCCAGCCACTTCACTAGACAGTCATATAGAGAGTCGAGAACTGTGCGTGCGGCGCGGCGACGCTGACTGTCAGGTGCATCACAATAGACGGCGTCCTTGCGGATATCAAAATAGAAGGCGGATAACTCGACAGCACAGAAATGGTGCAGCTCATTGAACAACCCATGAAAATCATAAGAAGTGCAGGCTTCCCGGATACGTTTGTCCAACTGCCAAAGGCGGTGCAACACCCAGCGCTCCAACTCAGGCATGTCTGTGACGTCCATTCGCTCGGCATCTGAGAATCCGCTGAGGTTGCCGAGCAAATAGCGGAGGGTGTTGCGCAGGCGGCGATAGAGGTCAGACATCTGTTTCAGGATGTTGGGGCCGATGGACAGATCCTGGCTGTAGTCCGAGGCCACCACCCACAGGCGCAGAATGTCAGCGCCCGATTGGTCCATCACCTTTTGCGGATCGACCACATTGCCCAACGACTTGGACATCTTGCGGCCCTTTTCGTCGAGGACGAAACCGTGAGTGAGCACAGCGTCATAGGGCGCGCGGCCGCGGGTGCCGCAACTTTCCAACAGCGAGGTATGGAACCAACCGCGATGCTGATCGGAACCTTCAAGATACAGATCCGCCGGCCATTTGAGATCGTCGCGCGCTTCAAGCACAAAAGAATGGGTCGAGCCGGAGTCGAACCAGACTTCGATGATGTCCGTGACCCGCTCCCAGTCGTCGACATAGTAACCGTTGCCAAGGAACCGTTCGGGTGGAGAGGTTAGCCACGTGTCCGATCCCTCTTCTTCAACAGCGGTGACAATGCGATCGATCACCGCTTGGTCACGCAGCACTTCGCCAGTTTTTTTGTGTACGAAGACGGTGATGGGAACACCCCACTGGCGCTGGCGGGAGATGCACCAGTCCGGCCGGCTTTCCACCATGGCCTGGATGCGGTTGCGGCCCTGGGCCGGCACCCACTGGGTGTCATCGATGGCCTTCAGGGCTTTGTCCCGCAAGTCGTTGGTGTCCATGGAGATGAACCACTGAGGCGTGTTGCGGAAGATCAGCGGCGCTTTGGACCGCCAGGAATGGGGATAGCTGTGCACCAGAGTGCCTTCCGCGAGCAGCGCTTCTGCTTCTTTCAGGGCGTCCACTACCTCTGGATTGACCTTGAAAACATGCTTGCCGTGAAACAACGGCACGTGATCATAAAACACACCATCACCGTTGACGGTAAACGGTATCTCGATGCCATGCTCTTGACCCAAGTGAAAGTCGTCCTCGCCATGCCCGGGAGCGACATGAACAAAACCTGTTCCCTGTTCATCGGTAACAAAGGACCCTGGATAGAGTTTGACGTCAAAGTCATAGCCATGGTGATGGAATGGATGGTGGCACACCGTGCCGTCAAACGCTGCGCCCTTGCAGCGGTTCAATACAGTGTGCCTGGTGATTGACGCATTGGCACAAAGGTCACTCAGCAGCGCTTCGCTGGCGGCGAACCGTTCGCCAACCACGGCTAAACTACCTTCGCCAGTTTCCGTCACTTCGATTATCGCATAATCCATGTCCGGGCCAAAGGCGATGGCGCGGTTGCCGGGCAAGGTCCACGGGGTCGTCGTCCAGATGACGACAGACTGTCCTTCAAGATCTTTAACCGGTGACGAGACCACCGGGAACTTGACCCACACAGTCGTGGACGTGTGGTCGTCGTATTCCACCTCCGCATCGGCGAGCGCGGTTTTCTCCACCACGGACCACAGCACCGGTTTGGACCCTTTATAGAGACCGCCATTGGTGATGAATTTTCCCAACTCACGGACGATGTGCGCTTCAGCAGCGTTGCTCATGGTGGTGTAGGGATTGTCCCAATCTCCGGTCACTCCTAAGCGCTTGAATTCTTCTTTCTGCACCTCGATCCATTCGGCGGCGAATTCCCGACATTCCTGACGGAACTCGAGGACCGGCACGTCGTCTTTGTTCTTACCTTTCTTGCGGTAGCCCTCTTCGATTTTCCATTCGATGGGCAGGCCATGGCAGTCCCAGCCCGGCACATAGTTGGCATCAAAGCCCATCATCTGCTGCGCCCGGACGATCACGTCCTTGAGGATCTTGTTGAGGGCATGGCCGATGTGCAGGTGGCCGTTGGCGTAAGGTGGGCCATCATGCAGGACGAACCTCTCACGGTCTGAAGCGGCCTCGCGCAGGCGTCCATAGAGGTCCATATCCTGCCAGCGGGTGAGCAGTTTGGGTTCCAGCTTGGGCAGGCCGGCTTTCATGGGAAAGTCGGTCTTGGGCAGAAAAACGGTTGATTTGTAGTCGACAGCCCCGGCTTCGGGACCATCACTCGGCGTTGTATCAGTCATATCCGCAGATTCCGGCTGAGTAGTGTTTTCAATACGGGAAAAAAGCGCACGGGAATACCCGATCCTGCCTTACAGGACCGGGACGGTAATTCGCTCAGCGATCAGCGCTATGGCTCGAGCATCGGTCATGGACGGGGAGATAGCAGGGCGGAGGGATTGAGGCAAGCGCACCTTAACTGTCCGTATTCTTCCCCACCGGGACATAGGGTTGAGGATTGGCCGGAAAGGCCTGGGCGGCCAGAATCTCTCGCGCTCGGGCACAATCCTTGACCAGTTGAGCCTTGAGGGACTCAACGCCGTCGAATTTTTGCTCCGGGCGAATAAATTCCACCAGTGCGACCCGCACCTGGCGCTGATACAGGTCTTCGTCAAAATCGAAGAAATGAACCTCAAACAAGACGTCGGTCTTATCGAAGGTGGGCCGCCGGCCGAAATTGGCGACAGCGTCATACCAAATGGTCTGGCCACCCCGGTCAACACCGGCGCGCACGGCATAGACGCCCTGGCGCGGGTGGAGGTACTCCCCCATGGGCAGGTTAGCAGTAGGAAAACCCAGATGGCGGCCCCGTTGGTCCCCATGTTCAACGCGGCCAGCCACCTCCCAGTAGCGGCCGAGCAAGCGGCCGGCATCCTGACAGGCGCCCTCTGCTAGGAATTCCCGTATCGCCGTGGATGAAACCTGGGCGGTGGCGTCGATTCTGAATTCTTCCACGGCGGTGACACCGAAGCCCGCCCGTTGTGCCCGTGACTTAAGAAAAGCAGCATTGCCGCCCCGCTTGTTACCGAAGACATAGTCGTACCCGACAACCACATGAGATACGCCAAATCCGTCATTAAGAAATTGGTCAACAAAAGCGTCAGCGGTATGGCTGGAGAACGCGGCATCGAAACGTTGAACGTAAAGATAATCAATCCCCATGGCCTGAATGAGCCGGTATTTGATACGGAACGGGCTCAGCCTGAACGCGTCTTGGTTTGGTGTGAAAAAGGCTCGTGGATGGGGCTCAAACGTCATCACCGCAGAGGCAACATTGTTCTGTTTGGCGATCTCAATGGCTTTTCCGATGACGGCTTGGTGACCCAAATGCAAACCATCAAAGTTACCAAGGGCGACAACACCCCCTTTGAGTGCTTCTGGAATGTCATCGATGTGGCGAAGGAGGCGCATAGTCACCTACACAGGGTCTAGCCCTTGGACGGAACCATCAAGGTGGCCTCGCCTTCAAGAACAGATTTGCCGCCGACGGTACATACCGTTGAGAAGGTCACAAATTTCTTTTCAGGCAGCTTGCCGGTCACAGCCACCGTAGCGGTGACCTCATCACCGATTTTCACCGGCGCCCTGAATTTGAGCGACTGGTTGACATAGATGGACCCGGGTCCGGGTAATCTGGTGCCGAAAACCGCCGAGATAAATCCGGCCGTCAGCATGCCGTGAGCGATGCGTTCTTTGAACATGGTGCCGGCAGCATAGTCGGCGTCGAGATGGACCGGATTGGTATCTCCCGAAATCTCAGCGTACTTGACGATGTCTGCCTCTGTCACTGTCTTCGTAAAGCTTGCTGTTGCTCCCTCTTCGAGGTCTTCAAAATAGGAGCCATCTTGGTGGCCGGCTGGAGCCATGCGACATTACCTTTCACTTAACATGTATAATGGATCACGGAGTTTGGGCGGCACCCAATCAGGTCGGCTTAGGATGGTCAAGAAAAACGAATGCCAGCGGCGCGGACATGGTCATGTTGTGAGGGCGATGCTGTTGGCAGGACTCTTATCTGCATGTGCTGCACCAACCGGTGGTTGGCATCATCCGGCGAAAAATGAATCCCTGACAAAAGGTGATTTCGCGGCCTGCCAATTGCGCGCCGAGGAATCAACGTTGGAATTAAGGCGGGCGGATCGATCCGGATACGGCGTATTGGATACTGGCGGTCCCGGCCCGTTCAATCCCAGAGGCGACGACACCATGGCCATCGCTGAACGATCCGACACAAGCACGCTTTATAATGTCCTGGTTGACCGATGCATGACGCAAAAAGGCTACAGCCCAGTCGGAACGCGCCAATCGCAATGAGTCACGTCCCGGTCCGCGTCAAAACGCCTGCCTTATTTCCGTAAAAAAACCATTGCATGCGATTGAAGTTGGCCGGACCATAGGGCTCAGATGGTAGGGCAATGAGGAGCGGCGCAAATGGCAATCCGGCGACAGGATGCTTTGGGCTATCAAATCGGATTACTTAGCCGCCTCTTCGACCGTGCTCTCGAACAACATCTTGCTGATTATCATGTCTTACCCGGACAGTTTCCGGCCTTGGTCATGTTGTACGAGCAAGACGGCCTGACCCAGGCGGAACTGTGCAAACGCATTCAAGTCGAACAACCAACCATGGCCAATACCCTCAACCGGATGGAGCGGGACGGCCTCATTCGCCGTAGCGCTGACCCCACTGATAAACGCCGCGCTATGATCCACCTCACCGATAGAGCAAAGAGCTTCAAGAAAGACCTCATGGAAAAGGCCCGGCAGGTCCCTAAGACGGCGTTGGCAGGATTGCCGCCAGCCGACCAAGACCTTCTCTTCCACCTGCTCGGACAGATGGTGGATAATTTTCAGGCCGACGATCGCTAACGGAAAATCCAGGCTGACTCTGACCAGAAATTGACACCATGCGGCGAATATTATCAATGTGGCGCAATTGCGTTCACGCGTTGGACACCTACCGTTAAGGACTGGGTACGTTGGACCCGTGATCCCTTATAAGGCGGCGGACCCCAAGGACTGGTGCCCGCGAATCGTCATAAATCTATCCACTGAATCAATTTGTGAGCCTGGCAGGACAGCGGATTTAGATGTGCCTGAATACGGATTTTTCCTGCGCTCACGTGATTTTGCCGCTTTTGGTCAGCGTTGTAGTGAATAAATGGTTGATTCGAAGGTGGGCGGTGGTCCATGGATACGGTCGTGTTGCCCGGCCTGGGGAAGGCGGGTGACCTCGTGCGAATCATAAGACCCCCCACAAGGGTAGGATTCGGTAATCGCTGTTAGGGAAAAGGGGACCGCACACATGCGGAACGCTATGGAAATTTGCACGTCGGCTCGAGCCAGGGCCGGTATCGCCGGGCTCGCCGTAGCACTGGTATTTTCGCTTGCCAGTGGGCCGTCCGCATGGGCGCAGGCACTGGAAGCCAACAAACAGGAAGTCATGACCGCCCAAGCCGAGGGCGCTCAGTCGCAGGAACGGATCAACGATCTCGATGATCAGACCGCGTCTCTCGAATCCGAATACAAAGCTGTCCTACAACAGCTTGATACCTTGCGGGTCTATAACAATCAGCTGCGCGAACTGATCGCCGCTCAGGTAGCGGAAATTACGGTTACCCAGCGCGATATCGACCGGGTGACGACAATCGACCGCGAAGTTGTTCCCTTGATGCTGCGCATGGTCGAAGGGCTTGATCAATTTGTCGAATTGGACGTGCCCTTCCTGATCGAGGAACGCCGGCAGCGGATCCAAAACTTGCAAGTACTTATGCTGCGAGCCGACGCCAGCCCCGCTGAAAAATTCCGACGGGTGCTTGAAGCCTATCAGATCGAAAACGAATATGGCCGCACCATCGAAGGGACCCGTGGGGTGGTGAGCACCCCTGACGGCCGTCAAATCACCGTGGACTTCCTTCGGGTTGGCCGGGTTGCGCTCTACTATAAGACTCTCGATGACGAGCAAATTGCCCGCTGGAATCAAGACACTAGGCAGTGGGAAGCGATCGATTCCGGTTTCGTGACACCGGTGAAACAGGCTCTCTCGATTGCCCGAGAACAGGCCGCCCCCGATCTTCTTCTTTTGCCTATCGATGCACCGAAGGCCGCACAATGAAACGTACGACCAAGACTTTGACCGCCGCTGTATTGATGGCCGCCGGACTGGCGGCAGCGGCACCCCTCGCCTGGGCGCAAGCGTCCGCTCCCGCCCAGTCCCTTCAAGAACTCCTCAACCGTGTCCGCCAAGGGCGCACCACCGACAACCAGGCCAATGAAAATCGCGTTGGCGAGTTTCAGCGCGCCCGTAACCAGCAGCAACGATTGCTCGATGACGCCAAAGCGGCCGTGGTACGTGAGGAACGCTTAAGCGAACAGCTGGAAGCGACGTTCCAGGAACAAGAAATCCGTTTGGCCGAACTCGAAGCTATTCTCGAAGAGCGCCTAGGCGCCTTCGGTGAGTTGTTCGGCGTGGTGCGCCAAGTTGCTGGGGACACCCGCGGCCAGTTGCGCCAATCGATCATCAGTTCACAACTGCCCAACCGGGATGAGGCCATCGACGAACTGGCGCAAAGCACCGAATTGCCGGAACTCGCGCAGCTCGAAACGCTTTGGTACACACTGCTTGAAGAGGCCACGCAACAAGGTCAGGTGGTTCGCTATCAGGCGCCTGTGGTATCCGTTGACGGCAACGAGCGAACGGCCTCCGTCGTCCGCATCGGACCGTTTACGGCCCTTTCCGATGCAAAATTTGTCGATTACCTGCCGGAAACTGAACGGCTGACCGAATTGTCCCGTCAACCGGGTGCTCTATTTGTCGGTGCTGGAGAGGACCTTTTCAACGCACAGTCTGGCGTTGTGACGGCGGCCGTCGATCCCTCCCGTGGCGCCTTGCTGGGCTTGCTGATCCAAACGCCTTCCTTGCGGGAACGCATCGACCAAGGCGGTCTCGTTGGCGTGGTCATTATGATTCTTCTTGTCCTTGGTATCACGTTGTCCATGGTCAGAATCGTCAGCCTGTCCATGGCAGCGGCTCGCGTCGGAGCCCAGAAGAAGCAATCCACAGGCAATCCCAATAATCCGCTTGGCCGCATCATGCAGACCTATGAGCGAAATAGCGGTTTGGACGTGGAAAATCTTCAGCTCAAACTGGATGATGCCATTCTCAAGGAATTGCCCGCTCTGGAGCGCGGCCTGTCGACTATCAAGGTGCTGGCGGCCATTTCGCCCATGCTGGGACTGCTGGGCACGGTGACTGGGATGATCGAGACCTTCCAGGCGATCACCCTGTTCGGGACCGGCGATCCGAAGATGATGGCAGGTGGTATTTCCCAAGCCCTCATGACTACTGTTATGGGTCTCGTTTCGGCTATTCCGTTGATCCTGTTGCATTCCATCGCCTCAGGCCGGTCCAAGGCCGTTGTTGAGGTGCTTGAAGAACAGAGCGCCGGAATTATTGCCGGTCACGCCGAGAGGGCCTAATGAGCGAGTTTGACGTCTTCGGCCAGATCCAGCAGTTCCTGGAAAAGGGCGGGCCTGTTCTCAACGCCATTATGGTGATCACGTTCTTTATGTGGGCGCTGATCATGGAGCGGTTTATTTACTTCACGGTGTTTCATCAGCGCGTCGTCGAAGACGTGACCCGCCAGTGGAAGGCCCGTCCTGACCGTAAGTCATGGCATGCCCGCCAGGTTCGCAATCAACTGATCTCAGTTGTGCGGGAAAATGCCACCATGGGACTAGGTATGGTCGCCACCCTGGTGGCACTTTGTCCCATGTTCGGCCTGCTGGGAACGGTAACAGGTATGGTCGAAGTGTTCGATGTGATGGCGATTACTGGATCTTCCAATCCCAGGGCCATGGCTGGCGGCGTGTCCAAGGCCACCATACCGACCATGTCCGGCATGGTTGCGGCCTTGTCCGGGCTTTATTTCAGCTTCCGCTTAGCCCGTAAGGCTCAGACAGAAGTGCTTGAGATGTCTGACCGCCTTGAGCTCGATCACTAAGGAGATCCGCAGTGGCAAAACGTCGCAAAGCCGGAGGGGAAGAAGCCGAAGTCGACATGACTCCCATGCTCGACATCGTCTTCATCATGCTGATCTTCTTTATCGTGACTGCCACTTTCGTCAACGAACGGGGGCTGGACGTGACGCGGCCAGATTCGGACGATCCGCCTGAAACCCAAACCGTGACCATTCTGGTTTCCATATCGCAAGCCGGAACGATATCCATGGAGGGCCGTGACGTCGACATTCGGGCAGTCCGGGCCAATGTGGAGCGTTTGATCGCGGAAAATCCAGACAGTTCGGTTGTGGTCCAGGCCCATCCGGAATCCGAAAGTAGCCTCTTGGTCGGTGTGATGGACCAGGCCCGCTTAGCCGGTTCGGCCGGTGTATCCATCGCTGAACTCAACTGACGGAGCATTGAAATGGCATCCCGATTAGCAGCCAAGGACAAAGACGAAGCCGCCGTCGACATGACCCCGATGCTCGACATCGTCTTTATCATGCTGATTTTCTTCATTGTGACCGCAACCTTCGTCAAACAATCGGGCCTGGAAGTCATCCGCCCGCCGGCGGAAACGGCGGAAGACCAGCGCCGAGTGAGCATTCTGATTGCCGTCGGACCAGGTGATTCCGTCTGGATGGACAATAAGGAAGTGGATGTCCGAGCCGTCCGGGCCGGAGTTGAAAAGCTCCTGGCTGAAAATCCGCTGGGTTCCGTAGTTATTCAGGCAGACGAAAAGTCAAAATCTGGTATTCTGATGCAGGTGATGGACCAAGTCCGGCAAGCGGGAGCGCCGGCGACCGCCATCGCGACAGAAAAGGATTAAGACACCACCCGGGAAACCGGGGTATTAGGAGCCAAGGATCGACCTCCGGGTCCCGTCCTATGATATGGGTGGAGCACCAGACAGGGAGTTAGCGATGAAATCCAACACGATGCGCATAGGGGTTTCCATTCCCCTCGCCGTTGCCGTCACCATTGCCCTGTTTTGGCTGATGAACTACCTCATCACCCACGGCATGGATGCCATCACGGAAGAAGTGCAGGGTGCCGCCAT
This sequence comes from Rhodospirillaceae bacterium, assembly GCA_965262665.1. Classification (GTDB taxonomy): domain Bacteria; phylum Pseudomonadota; class Alphaproteobacteria; order Rhodospirillales; family Rhodospirillaceae; genus CBDBND01. The sequence continues at coordinate 3,836,350 of CBDHFR010000004.1, read as the reverse complement.
CGATTTCACCCGTGTAGACCGCGATGAGTCGATTCAGGCAAAAGACCGGCAGTTGCCCGACCGGCCGGACAAACCAGATGCGCCACCACCGCCACCGCCGATGAATCTGGCAACCAACACGGCCCCAAATTCAGGCGGGCTTGGCATCAACGCACCAGCCCTTTCCCGCGGCCTTAATTTGGACCGCTCTGGTCTGGCCGCTCCCACGGACGGAGATGCCATTCCTTTGGTTAGAGTGCCACCGCAATATCCTCAGCGGGCTGCCTCGCGCGGCATCAACGGCTGGGTACAATTGGAATTCACAATCATGGAAAGCGGCGGGGTAGAAGACATTATCGTCGTCGCAGCCGAACCGACGGGTTATTTCGAACGCGCCGCTGAGCGCGCTCTCGCCCGGTGGAAGTACAAACCTAAGATTGTCGATGGCCGGCCCCGCCCGACGCTACAACAACCAAGTGGTCATCACGTTCGAGCTTGAACAGTAAGCATTTATCCACTGCGACCAGTCCATAGCCAAAGGAGGCTAGACCCGATGAATTTTAAGACCGTATTAGGGGGAGTCGTCAGCTTTGCCGTCATGTTCGGTGCAAGCGGTGTGGACACAACAATGCCGACTTTTGCCGGTAGCAAGGCTTACGCTCAGGAAGACCAGAAACCTGAGAAGCCGAAGACGGTCAAAGTGCAGGCGATGAAGAAGCCGACCTACGACCGGTTGACTGCAGCTCAAGAAGCCATTGAGCTCAAAGATTACGCCACCGCCGATATTCAGCTCCGCGAAGCGCTGGCCGACGAAAAGACCAACGAATACGAACGGGCATCGGTCTGGATGACCTACGCCTATCTCTATGCCGAGCAGGAAAATTACAACGGCGCCATTACCGCTTTCGTTAACGCCATCAACTTGAGCAATCCGATGGAAGGGATCGGCCTGCCCCAAGGCCAGGTGACTTCAACCAAGTACAACTTGGGTCAGCTCTACATGGTCGTGGAACGCTACCAGGATGCCATTAACATTCTCGAAGAATGGCGCCGGGAAGCAGAAACGGTGAATGCGTCTGCGCTGGTGCTTTTGGCCAACGCCTATTTCCAGATTGAACAGTTCCGCACTGCCATTCCACTGGTCATCGAAGCGATCGATAAGGAGCCAGAGCCCCGCGAACAATGGTACCAATTGCTACTGGCAGCATACTTCGAGCTGGAAGACTACGTCGCTGGCGCAGATCTACTGGAAATCATGGTCGACCTGTTCTCGACCAAGAAAACCTATTTTCTCCAATTGGCTGCCCTATACGGCGAACTGGGCCGGGACAATGAATCCTTCGCCGTGCTGGTGATGGCCGACAAACAAGGATTTTTGACCGAAGAATCCGAATTGGTGCGCATGGCGCGCATGTACATGTTCCAGGAAACGCCTATTAAGGCCGCCGAGATAATGAACCGAGGATTTACCAGCAAGGCAATTGAACGCGACTCGGAAAATCTTGAAGTGCTGGCGAACGCCTACTTCAATTCCCGTGAATTCGCCGATGCCATTCCCCCGCTTAAGGAAGCGGCTGACCGGTCGGACGAAGGCAAACTGTCCTACCGCTTGGGCCAGGCCTATCTACAAGACGAGAAGTGGGCTGACGCCGAAAAAGCATTAGGCCAGAGCCTCGACAAGAAGGGCCTGAGCAAAAACGACGAGGGTATGATCTGGATGCTCATCGGCATCACCCAATTGGAGCGGAACCGTTTGACTGCCGCACGCCGGTCCATGCAGCGTTCTGCGAGCTACAAGAACACCAAATCCGACGCAGAAAAATGGATCCGTTTCCTTAACCAAAGGATCGCGGTAGCCGGTTCCTAAAACGCGCTCGTTTGAAAAAATATACGACCGCCGTTGACTCAGTCAGCGGCGGTTTGTTTTAGCTAGTTTGATGTGGGCTACATCAAGACTGGATCAAGCAAATATCCTTATCCGGACCCTTCGGGTATAGCCTCGACAAAGGTGTCATCGGACCGACAATAAAGCGCCATGTTTGACTCCTCCGCTTTTCTCAACGCGAAAGCGGTGGGACCCGACAAAGCTGCAACAGCGCGAATGCCGACTCTGGCGGCTTTATCGATGATCTCGTAAGAACATCGGCTTGAGATCATGACAAAACCGTCTTTGAAGTTTTCCTGTTCGCCAGCTAGAGCGGTTTGACTGAATTGTGAATCGAAGGGGATTCCCAAGCGTCCCACTCCATGATTCTGTATCCTGAGGCGATTTGCGAGTCAGACATGGGGCATTGTTACGGGAATGATCTTCGGCGTGAGAACGGCGGTGACAAATTAGTCCACGGGAGCGGCGGGAATGTCCCGGCCGCGGGCGGCGCAGAAGTCTGCCACCTGTAGCCTTCGATCCTTTTGGGGATGGAAGGTGGGAGGATGTACTTGGTGGACCTTTATCTAACCGTGCGACTGGCGTGCCATGTGGAAGAGCTGAGCCAGCGAGAAGCAGCAAGACGGTTTGGGCTATCGCGCGATACAGTGAAGAAGATGCTGCGGCACTCGGTGCCGCCGGGATACCGGCGCAGCGAGCCGCCGAAGCGGCCTAAGCTGGACCCGTTCACGGATATCATTGACCGCATTCTGGAAGCGGACCGCACGGTTCACCGTAAGCAGCGCCACACGGCAAAGCGGATATTCGAGCGCCTTCGCGATGAGCATGGCTTCACCGGCGGCCAGACCATCGTCAAGGATTACGTCCGCGAACGGCGCCGTCGTTTGCGGGAGATGTTCGTGCCGCTGGTACATCCGCCGGGGCATGCGCCGGGGCATGCGCAGGCGGACTTCGGCGAGTCGGATGCGATCATCGCTGGCGTCAAGCTGCGAGCCCATTTCTTTGTCATGACCCTTCCCCACAGCGCTGCATGCTTCGTCGTGGCCTATCCGGCGGCGGCGGTGGAAGCCTGGCCCAACGCCGTTTGTTTGTTTTCGTTCACCACCCGCCACACTTGTCCGTTGCGGCTGTGCTCTAGCCCGCCTTCCTCAGTTTCAAAGCGTCGCTCATAGCCGTAGAGGCTGCGCCGCGGTCCTTCTTCCGGCAACAAATTTCGCGGTGTTAATGCGGCCGTCTCTAAACTGTTGGACGTACCATCGACATCGAGGTCGACCCGGAAGGACAGAAAGTGGTCATGCCACACGGCAACCATCCCGGGCGCTACCAATTCCCCTGTAGCAAGATCTGTTGTAGCCGTTGGATCGTCTTTGTGTTGCGTTGCGACGCCTTTAACCGCGTCAATACCGGTCGCCCCCACTTCGATCCGGATGTTGCCATGCAGAGTAAAGACATAGTCCAAGACATAGTCGTAATTGCCAATGGTCGGGATGGTGCGCACGGCCAGATCTACATCAGGACGACTCTCGAGAATCTTGTTTCGATCCGCAGCGTGTCGCCAAAGGGGCCGACCTGTGTTGCGCTCAAACACACATAAAAGATTGTCTGCCGATTCTGCCTCACCCGAAGCATCCGGGAGTACCGTTTCAAGATATATAGCGTTATCAGGACAATCGAGTCCGTTCACCAGAGGCGTCGACGATGCGCCGAACCCGTATTCACCAACGTCCAAAAGGTACGGAAGTGCCAACCCGGACTGGCGCCCATATACGGTACGAACATTTCCGATGCATGCATTTGATAGACGATAAGTCGCTCCTGATCTCCGTCTTGATAGGAAATCAGGGATAGGACGAGACCCTCACGGCGCTCCATGCGCAAATGAAAGGACCAGTTTTGCCACCGGACCATTTGGCCGCCGAAGGCAATATTGCTTCCCCGCGGATTGTTCTACCGCACCGGACGCAACGCTGCCCGCGTGTCGATCTCATCTTCTGCATAGGCGTGGTCATCGCGGCTGACGGGCACGACGCCCGTGTCGATGATTTCTATAACCTCACCACTGTCGAGATCGACAACGCCATAAAGGCCCTCGATGGGATGCGAGAACGTGTCGCCGTCACCGAATGTCTTGTCGTAGCAGTAAACCCGGCCGATCCGGCGGTTCTGTTCTTCAGGCAGGTTGAAATACCCCGGCGTAACGGGAAAACAGGATACCGCTTCCAGATCGTCGTATCCCCGCTTGGCCAAGGCGTCCTGCCAGGGTTGATGGGCAGCCATGGCGCGTTGACCGGTGAGAATATCGGCAAACACCTGTTGGCTCTGCACGTTGGGAATTTCTTCCCATCGTAAAACCGACTCATCATCCAAGTTCACATCCGCTTCGTAGACTGTTTGATTTTGGCGGACGTTGACGAATGCTTTGCGTTGGATCGGATCGCCGGGCTGCCAAGCCAGAACATCGGATTTTGACATTTCGATCAACGCCATCATGGGGACGGCGGCATCTTCTTGTAACAGTCCATCGTCTTTGAGGATTTGGATGGCGCGTTCGATTTCGTCAGCAGCGAGACCATCCATAGGATGTTCGGCAGCGCGAGTGGATTCCACAGTTAGAAACGCGCATACGCTAACCGCAACGAATATCCGAAATAATCTCTGAAACCGGTGGATGTTCATAATCCGTTCCCACCTAAAATAACTGAAACGCAATGACAATTCATTTCACGCATCGCCTACAAGGCCACGGAATTCCAAATTAAATAGACTAGACGGCGCGGCGGCGCATTGCAGCGCCGCAGAGATCCGTAATCGATGACCGCGAAGTGGTAGCCGGTCGGTCGGGGTCTATTCCGCCGCGGCTAGCTGTAACTCCCTCAGGTAGGTCGCTCGCTTGATGGCAAAGACACAAACAAGGGCAACAGCAACCATAGCCAGCATTAAATCGATGGCGGGTATGTAGCTGTCCGCGCGGACCCGGATTTCGCCAAGTAGGAAAATGCCGATGGCCGAAGCGATGGTATCGAAAGCCACAAAGATTCCAAGAATGCTTCCATAGGTCGGTCCGGCAAACAGCTCAGCGATCATTAATTGGATCATAGTAAAGGTGCCCGAGAAACCGATGCCGTAGACCACGGCATAAAGATAGATCATGTTTATTCCGGCGCCGTCGACGAAACGCAAAATGATCAGGCCAATGACAAGATTCAGAATGGCCAAAAGCATAATGCTGACCTTGGCAAAATGATCGCTCAGATAGCCAAAAATAAACTTGCCGAAAATGGAACACCAAAAGAACAGGCTGAAAACCTCAGCCAAAGTTCCACCATCTAAACCCTGGTCACTCCCCAAGTAGATGGATTGGTGCTGAACCACACCTGAAATGCAGAACCACAGAATTCCGGTAGAGATGAGCAAAAAGTAAAACATCGGCATGCGTGCCGCTTGGGCGACGGTGGCACCAGCTGCGATGCCTTGGGGTTCGTTCGGCCCATCGCTTCCTTCAGCCGCAACAGGCAGGCCGTCAGGGGTGGTCCCTTTATCCTCGGGCCGGGTGCGTACCGGCCACACGACCGGCAGAAACATGAAAACAAACGCAATAATGGCAAGGGTCAGGATGGCATCGCGCCACAGACCTTCGGCCAGTGAGCCTTTGATGATCAGCGGCAACACGGCACCGCCAAAGCTGGAGGCCATGAGTAGAATGCCTACCGCCCGGCCGCGGTACTTGGTGAACCAGCGACTGGTCGTCACCATGCATGGAATGAGGCCGCACATGGACAGGCCAAAGGCCAGCAAAAGATAGATGATGGTAAAATGGACCAGGTCGGTCATGAACAGGAACGAGACGATGCCGAACACCATGATCAACGCCCCGGTGGCCATGATCGGCCGCGGCGAATAGCGGTCCAAAAGAAATCCGACGGCTAGGTTGTATAGCGAGGCAAAGAGAAACTTGATTGCCGCCGGCCGTGTGACCTCGGCCTGGTCCCAACCGAATTCTTCCATCAGCGAGGGATAGAACAAGGGTAGGGTGAAGTTGGAAATGCCGTTGGACACGGCATACATCAGGAACACTCCGCCTAAGACCCACCAGCCATAAAAAATACGCATGTCGTTCTGATCCCCAATGTTTAACCGGCAAAAAAGCTGTGGTAAGAGCCGTCGGACATAAAAATACGTAAAAGCAGGGAGTAACGATACTCTATTCTGAGGCCCCTCACCCGGCAGCCACCCTACGCGTAACGGTTTACTCGGCTGGCACGGGCTCCGCAGGTTTGGTCGTAATCCGGTTGATGGCAACGATACACACTGTCGCGACCAAACACATGCCGACCATCAGGTCGATGGCCGGAATATAACTGCCAGTGGCAACACGAATTTCACCCGTCAAACTGATCCCCACGCCAGCAGAGAGCGTATCGGCGAAAAAGTAGATGCCCAGAATACGACCATAGGTGGGACCGGCGAACAATTCGGCGATCATTAACTGCACCATGGTGAAGGTTCCGGCGAACCCTATGCCGTAAACCAATGCATAGAGATAGATGGTCGTCATATTGGATCCATCGACCGTGCGTAAAATGAGCAACCCTATGGTGATATTGATGATGGCCAGCAGCATGATGCGGCCTTTCTGGAATTTATCACCAAGCCAGCCAAAAAAGACTTTGCCGATGATCGAACACCAGAAAAAGACACTGAACACACCGGCAAGAGCGGCTCCTTCAAGACCCTGATCGCGGCCAAGAAAGATCGATTGGTGCTGCAGAATACCGGTGATGCAGAACCACAGGGTGCCGGTGGCCACCAATAGCAAATAGAAAATAGGCATGGTCATGGCCTGGCGGATGGTTGCGCCTGCCGCGATGCCTTGATGAGACTCCTTCTCCGCCTCAGGTACATCTTCTGAGTTCAACCCATCCGGTTTGAGCCCGAGGTCTTCCGGCTGGTTACGCAATGGCCAGATCAGGGGGGCCACCATGAAGATCGCAGCGATGATGATCAGCGTCCACAGCGCCATGCGCCAGTCGTAGACCTGTAAAGGGCCGGCAATGGTCAACGGCAAGACCGCGCCGCCAAAGCTAGACGCCATCAAAAGCACGCCGAAAGCAAAGCCCCGGTATTTGGAGAACCAGCGGCTGGCCACCACCATCACGGGCATCATTCCGCACAAGGCCAGACCGAAAGAAAAAACGAGATGAACCGCAGTGAGATGCCATAGCTCCGAGATGAAGGTGTAAACAATGAGATCGGCGATAACGATTACCGCTCCGGTGATCATGATCAGGCGCACGGAGAAACGATCGATCAAAAAACCGACGGCAATGGAGTAAAACGCCGCGGCAAAAAACATCAATGCCGCGGGACGGGTCACTTCCGCCTCATTCCAAGCAAATTCTTCGATCAGCGAGGGATACAGCAACGGCAAGGTAAAATTGGAAATGCCGTTAGACACCGCATAGGTGACAAACAGAGCCAGCAGAACATACCAGCCATAAAACACTCGAGTCATTGCGGTCTTCCTGTAATCAAAACGAATGCGTCACGCGAGGTCACCCAATTGCTGCGGCATGATGACGGAGGTGGTCTTCCATGAACGTGGAAATAAAGTAGTAGCCGTGATCATAGCCTGCATGACTGCGGAGAGTGAGCGGCAATCCCACCTCAGAGCAGGCGTTTTCGAGTAGATGAGGATGCAGCTGGGATTCTAAAAACGGATCATCCATCCCTTGGTCGATGAGCAAGGCGGGGCGGCTGTGGGCATCGTCATTGCTCAAGCCGAGGATCAACTCGGCCGCATCGTAATCCCGCCAAGTTTCCTGTTTAAGCCCAAGGTAGCGGGGCAACGCCTTGTCGCCCCAGGGACAATTCATCGGCGAGCAAATGGGAGCGAAAGCGGAAACGCTGCGATACACATCCGGATTCTTAAGCGCGATGGTTAGTGCACCGTGCCCCCCCATGGAATGACCGAACACTCCTTGCCGCTCTGGATCTGCTGGAAAGGCATCAAGCACCACGGGGCACAACTCCTTAGTGATGTAGGAGTACATCCGGTAATGTTTTGCATAGGGATCTTCGGTGGCATCAAGGTAAAAACCGGCGCCGTGACCGAAGTCCCAGCTACTGTCAGGGTCACTGGGAACATCGTCGCCGCGCGGCGAGGTGTCGGGCGCCACCAGCATAAGCCCTAGCTCCGCCGCGACCCGTTGGGCGCCGCTTTTGATCATGAAGGTTTCTTCTGTGCAGGTCAGACCAGCGAGATAGGTCAGCACTGGTACCGGGCCGGCCTTGGCCTGAGGTGGTACGAACACGGCGAATTGCATGGAGCAATTGGTTTCGGTCGCGTCATGGCGATAGAAGCCGACCGTGCCATCAAACGCAGCATGTTCTGACAGGGTTTCAAAGGTCATTTTTAGCTTTCATGGCGCGGCCTTGGCGTAACGTCCGTCAAAAACGTCTTCCCATGCCTCACCATCTTCGCTCTGCTGCCATTGCTGGCGCACGGTTCCGTCGGCATTGGGCGTCCAGGTGATGCGGTGCCGACGCTTGATCCCATCCCAGCCCAAAAGAGAGCCGCTCAACACCATAGCGCCGTCTTGTAATCCGCCGTCCAATTTGAGTAACAAGCCGGTGGCATCGACCCAAGTTTGATGCCAAGTGCCGTTGCGCTGGTCATACATGTTGAAACTGTGACCCCGCCCACCTTGCGCACCGGACCAGTTTTCCATCAGCACACAACCGCCGAGAATGGATTCAATTCGATTGGTACCCGCTTGGGTGCCGTCGGGTGTGGTGACGTTCCATGCACCAATCCAAAAGTCAAACTGACGGTGTTCAGGTGCGGTGCAGGGTTGATCATCGATGTCCCCCGCGTTTACGGGGCTGACCACGGCCAACCCGACGACAAGCGCGGCGCTGACTATCTTTCTCATCAATCGTACAACACCACGGATCGGATCGACTTGCCCTCGTGCATGAGGTCAAACGCGTTGTTGATTTCGTTCAAGGGCATGGTGTGGGTGATGAGATCATCGATGTTGATCTTGCCGTCCATGTACCAGTCGACAATTTTAGGAACATCCGTGCGGCCGCGGGCGCCACCAAAAGCGGTACCGCGCCACACCCGTCCTGTCACCAGTTGGAATGGCCGAGTGGAAATTTCCTGTCCGGCGCCGGCAACACCGATGATGACGCTTTCGCCCCAACCTTTGTGGCAGCACTCCAACGCCTGGCGCATGGTGTTCACATTACCGATGCACTCGAAGGAATAATCGGCTCCACCCCCGGTGAGATCAATGATCGCTTCAACCACATTGTCCACCTTGGTGGGGTTGATGAAATCAGTCATGCCAAACTGTTCGGCCAGGGCTTTCTTACTTTCGTTGATGTCGATGCCTATGATCTTGTCGGCGCCGACCATGCGAGCACCCTGAATGACATTGAGGCCTATGCCCCCCAAACCAAACACAACCACATTTGATCCGGGTTCGACCTTGGCATCAAACGCCACCGCGCCGACGCCGGTGGTCACGCCGCAACCGATGTAACAAATCTTATCGAACGGCGCATCGTCACGCACTTTGGCGACGGCGATCTCTGGCAGCACGGAAAAATTGGCAAAAGTGGAGCAACCCATGTAATGGAAAATGGGTTCACCGTTGAGGGAGAACCGACTGGTGCCGTCGGGCATCAGGCCTTGCCCTTGGGTGGCGCGCACTGCCTGACACAGATTGGTTTTGGGATGGAGGCAGAAGTCACATTCGCGGCATTCGGGTGTATAGAGCGGGATCACATGATCGCCGGGAGCGACAGAGGTTACGCCCTTGCCTACTTCGACCACCACGCCGGCCCCTTCATGGCCCAGGATAGCCGGAAAGATGCCTTCCGGGTCGTCCCCGGACAACGTAAAGGCATCCGTGTGACAGATGCCGGTGGCCTTGATTTCTACTAGAACTTCCCCTGCTTTAGGGCCGTCCAACTGAACAGTTTCGATTTCTAACGGCTTGCCGGCCTCGTAGGCCACAGCGGCTTTCACGTCCATAGCACATCCCTTGTAATTTTGCTGTCTTGCTTGATCCTCTGGCGGTTGGTCCGCCTCTCTGGCCCCTGGCGGGTGGCCCGCCTCGCGGCCCATCATGCCCAGGGCTTGCGCCGAAAGCCAGCCTCAGGAAGTGGCGTCTAGCCCCTACCCACCGCCGTGTGGCCGGGTTACATTGAGGCAACGAATCCAAAGGGATAGGGACGCCCGGACCGCATGCCAGATACGCAAACCTTGTTCGATGCCATGCTGGATGCAACCGGTGATGCAGTGATGGTGACCGACCAAGCCGGGAAGGTCATGCGCGTGAATTCCGCGTTCGAACGCCTCACCGGATACTTGGAAAAAGAACTAAGCGGCAAAGACGCCACCGATCTATTCCGCGAATTCAACGACGAAGAGTTTTGCGACGGTTTGTGGTCGTCCAATCAGCCAGAGCGGCAAGATTTTCCATCCGTTCGGTCCAAGTATGCAGATGGCAAAGCACAAATGCACAGCCTGAGCATGACACCAATTCTGGCTGAGGATGGAGCACCGTCGCAGTTTCTCTCCGTTATTTTGTCGGACACCTTTCAAACCGATGCGGAATCGGGAGATGAAACCAAACGTGTCGGGTACGATAGTTTAACCGGACTCCCTGACCGCAGCCTGCTTGCCGACCGTGTCGAGCAAGGCATTCTCTACGCCCGCCGGTCCGATAAATCCATCGCCCTTCTGGTCATGGGCATAGATCGTTTCACCTTTATCAACGATGCCCTCGGCTTCAATGTGGGCGATCAGATGCTGAAAGAAATGGCCGATCGGTTATCAGAGGTTATTCGTCAAAGTGACACCGCGGCCCGTCTGGACGGCGACAAATTCGCCGTGGTCACATCAATCGCCGCCATTGACGACAGCGTGATCGTTGCCGAAAAGGTTTTGCACGCCACGGAACAGGTTTTTAAGGCCGGTGATGAGAACGTACATATCACCATGTCCATCGGCATCAGTATTTGGCCCACCGACGGTGAAGACTTGGACGGCTTGGTCAAGAACTGCCTGAGCGCCATGCAGCATGCTAAGGGTCAGGGCGGCAATCAATACCAGTTCTTTGCCTCAGATATGAACGCCAAAGCCAAGGCACGGCTGGAACTTGAAAGGCAAATGCGCGGCGCCTTGGAAAAAGAACATTACGTTCTGTATTACCAGCCCAAGGTCAGCCCTGAAACAGATCGCGTTAAAGGGTGCGAAGCGTTGGTCCGTTGGATAGACCCTGATCAAGGCATGATCGGTCCGGATAAATTCATTCCCGTTGCGGAAGAAACCGGCCTCATTAAGGAAATCGGCAATTGGGTTCTGCGCCGGGCGTGTTTCCAAAACAAAGAATGGCAGGATAAAGGCTACGAGCCAATGCGGGTGGCGGTGAACGTGTCTCCGCAACAGTTCCGGTCTGCCGATATTTTCGACCGCGTTGTCGATGCCCTCAATTCCTCAGGTCTACATCCACGTTGGCTGGAGCTGGAAATCACCGAGAGCATGTTGATGGACAACATCGAAGCCATGATTGCTAAAATGCAGCAGGTGCGGGATCTTGGTTGCGGATTGTCCATTGACGATTTCGGCACGGGGTACTCGAGCTTGAGTTACTTAGGCCGTTTCCCCATCACAACATTGAAAATCGACCAGGCCTTCGTCCGCGATGTCCAGGAAAACGAAAACACCGCAGAAATCGCTCGGGCCATTATCGGTCTTTCTAAGGGGCTTGATTTGGAAGTGGTGGCCGAAGGCGCCGAATTGATTGAGCATGTAGATTTCCTGCGCGACCACGGCTGCGATGTCATTCAGGGTTATTTTTATTCCCGCCCCGTTCCCGCTCACGAGTTGGAGGAGTTGCTGCAACAGTCCAACCTCATGATGGACTAACGCAGCTTACTGCCGCTGTGCCTGCGGACCCGCTTCCCGAAATTAAGGAAAATGCCGCCGAGGGCAGAGTTGCTGCGCTTTACGACGATATCCGCACCGTCATCGGCGTGCCTATTGTAAATCTCATTTTCCGAAACATGGCTACGGTGCCGGGCTGCCTGGATTGGGCCTGGGCTGTCATCCGGCCGCTCTATGTGCACGGCGAAATCCCCGCCGCAGCCGACTCTTTGACGGAAAGTGTGTTACCGGGGAAATCGGCCAATCTCACCGCACCCATTACTGCGGAAGGCTTGTCACTGACTGATGTCGCAGAAATCGCCCGTGTTCTTGAATCTTACGGCCGGGCCAACCCAATGAATGCGGTCGGTCTCAATGTAATCGGCCTGGTCTTGGACCAGGCGCCGAAAAAAAACTCGACCGGCACGGTGGATCCACTGTCAGACGATCAATTGCGAAAGCCCGAGGGGATGACGGACCTGCTGCCCATGGTTGATCCAACAACGGCACAGAAGCGAACACGAGCTGCGCTGACCCGCCTGGCCATACAAATTCATGGCAGCGATACGGGGGTCATACCTTCGCTTTACCGTCATTTCGGCGCGTGGCCCGCTTTTCTAGAAGCATTGGAAGATGCCCTGGCGCCGGCGCTCAGTGACGGCATTGAAGAGGCTGCACAATCCATGCTGAAGAACAGCCGGGCGGTGGCGCGGGCGTTATATGGCACACTCCCCTTGCCCAAAATGCCTTTCCCCGATGAACAAGCGACCGCTACACTCAATCACTTAATTACACAGTTTCCGCCCAACATTTGCCGCATGACGGTGCTGGCCACCCTACTGCGGCGTGGCTTGCCTAAGAACTGATCATGTCCGGACTAGAACCCCAAACGAGCGAAGATCAGAGTGCGGATATCGCTGGTGTTGCCGTTCGTCCCCCGGTTTTGATTTTGGCGTGTCTATTGGTTGCCATCGGCATCGACCAGTTCTTCCCCTTGTCAATGGGATTTGAATCCGGGCGGACCCTCTTCGGTGCGCTGGTCTGTGGCGGGGCGTTGATTGTTTTCGTCTTGGCCGTGCGCGGTTTTAGTAGCGCTGGAACAAGTGTGCAGACTTCACAACCGTCGACGATGATCGTGTCCAATGGGATTTATGGAATCTCCCGCAATCCCATCTACCTCTCCATGTGCACGTTTATGGCCGGACTCGGGCTGTTGTTGAACAGTTTATGGGTGTTGCTCACATTGGTGGTAATCGTGCCGGTCTTGCGTTACGGCGTCATCGCCCGCGAAGAGGCGTACCTGGAGCGCAAATTTGGATCGTCATATGTAGAGTATAAGAAATCTGTTCGGCGCTGGTTTTAGGCTTGAAACGTTGTTGCGATGCAACGTCAATGCCATCATCCCCTTTGGGACGGTCATCGGTACGCCAACTGCCCGACATCTGAAACTCAATCACTTCCACGATATTGGTGGCGTGATCGCCGACCCGTTCATCTACTTCAACGATTTTGGCCGCTGCCATCGCGCCCTACTTCATCAATGCCTCAACCGCGGCAGACAAATTAGACTCAGCCAAACCGGGCATTTACAAAATAATCCTGTCGAGCGACGCAAGCTCGTCATCGAAGGATTTGACGGTAGAGGCAACAGTGGACTGCATTGTGGGAGTCCCGGGCGCTCGGCTGTAAGGCCCTGATTCCAAAAGAGGAATGATTTTTCACCACATTAGAATGAACGCCAGATGGTGAATTATTTTTTACACACCCGAGTCTGAACGCCTCGTGATTGCCACATTCTGTTGCAACCTCTGCTCTGTTAACGCGTTTTTTACTTGGTCGCGCCGAAAATATTGGCAACACTTGGGTTGATCACATCCGGTCAGCAAGCCGGTCACACTTTGCTCGTCCTTGGCTTCCGTCCCTGATTGACGTTGTTGCTCGCTTCATTTGGCCACCTGCGCGGCCATGGAGACGACGATGCACCCGACGGTGACGTATGCTTCTGCTCACTTGGCCGGTCTTAACCACACCATTGATTTGGCTGAATCCCATGACATTGCTGCCGTCAATATGAGCTTCGGTGGAGAACCGCTGACAGGAACCTGTAATGCCACACCGATAAAATCAGCGACCGACACACTCCGCAATCTTGGCATCGCTGTGGTCGCCGCGGCGGGCAATGACGGCGAAGTCGGCCAAATGAATGACCCGGCTTGCATCAGTGGTGTGATTGCCGTGGGATCGGTGATCATCACGGTGCCTACAAGTTTTACAAATGTTTCAGAGCTTACCGATCTGATGGCACCGGGGTTTTCCATCAAGTCCGCTCGAGTGGGTTCGGGCTATCAGTTCGCCTCCGGCACATCCATGTCGGCTCCCCACGTTGCTGGAGCATTCGCCATTCTCAAATCCGCTCATCCATCTGCAACGGTGACGGAATTGGAGCAAGCGCTGGAAGACAGCGGCCCGGCAACAACCATCACCGGAGCAGCCTATATAGTTCAGCGATTGGATATCGCGGCGGGACTATCCTTGCTTGAATCGGAAGAGCCGCCGGCCCCTGTTGCCGTCGCTGCTACAGTGATTCTAAATGTGGCCAGCTCCGAAGCGCCGGGGCCCGAATCTCACATACGAATGTTCAACCCGACCTTGAACAGCGGTTTTGTCAGCATCGATGTCCGGGACGGTGAAACAGGTGAGAGCCTGGGTACGTGGATTTCCGGCCCCATACCGCCGTCTGCGTCACCGCAAATCGCGATCAGCCAAATTGAGCAGAACATATCCACCGGCCTGCTGCCGAGCGCATCGGTGCCGCACTATACGCTGTTTCTTACAGCGAGCTTTGACGGTTATGTGCAACATGTGTCATGGGAACCATTGGTGGGGTTTGTCACCAACCTAACCGGCTGCAACGCCGCCACGGTCTCGCGCCCCCTGGACCTACTCAATGTCCACACCTCACAGATACCCAGCTACCCGAGCTCCGTCGTCATATTCAATGGTGGTGCTGAACCGGCATCAGTCGAAATGGGCATCCATGACAGTGAAGACGGTGAACTTTTGGCCAATTGGACATCGCCGGATATCGAACCTTCGGGGTCGCGCAGTTTTTCCATGGCGTCGATCCAGAATTCAGCTCAACTTTTGCCAACATCAACCGATTTACACTACACGCTCAGGCTCGATAGTGCGTTCGAAGGCTTCACCCAACATTTTGTCGACAACACACTAGCGGACATCACCGTCAATATGACGGACGCGTGCGCTTTAACCATCGAATAGACTGGGTGTCCGCCATCATTTCCCAAACAGCTGCACAACCGTCCCTTAACTCTCGATGAACTTACCTTCAAGTGCATCCACTTTGGTTACGAATGCATCGATGGTGGACAAGGCGACCGGCTCGGTCATTGTCGGCACATGACCACAATCCGGCACTGTGACAAGTTCGAGATTGGGCAGTCGTTGTGTCATTTCGATGGCCGTTTCTGCTGACAGCAAGTCAGACAAAGCGCCGCGCATCAATAAGGCGGGGATCGGGTTAAGGGCGTCGAACACGGGCCAAAGGTCGAGCTGTTCGACCTGATCTTCGCCAAACGCTTGGGCAATGGCGGGATCATAATCCTGCACCACAACGCCGTCGTCATTCATGCGGCAGGTGTTGTGGGCATAGTCCAGCCAATCGTCGTCGGTGAAATTGGGGTGCACGATCGCATTGACCGACTTCAACGCTTGCGCGGCAGCATTCCAGTCAGGCCAATGGGGATCCTTACCCATTTTTCCGCCGATGCGAGCCAGTCCGGCAGGATCGATCACTGGACCGATGTCATTGAGAACAATACCGGCGATATGATCGGGATTGGTCTGGGCAAGACCGCCACCGACAATCCCACCCAGTGACGTTCCAATGATAAGGACTCTATTTAAGCCGAGGTGGGTCAAGAGCGTGAGAGCGTCTTCGACGTAAACCGGTGCTTGATAATTTTGAGGATTGGGATCCCAGTCGGAACGGCCGCGCCCTCTAAAGTCCAGGCAGATGACCCGACGGTTAACCTGGAGGTGAGTCGCTAACTTGGAAAAGTCCCGGGCATTGCGAGACACCCCATGAAGGCACAGAACCTTCACACCACTACCACCATCATAATCGACATAATGCAGAGTCAAGCCGTCGGCCGATTTAAAAGTGCATTGTTGTCCTGAGGTCCCGTTGTCTGAGTTTGTTTGGGTCATAACACTGTTATCGGTAAATCAAGAGGGCGGCTTTACCGAAAGCCTACGATGGGGTAAAGAAATTGCCAATCTCGGCCCAAACGGCCACAGTGTCGACGGGAGCGGGAGAGAGTTTTGGCAGAAACGTTACAGAGTATGTTTGGCCTGGTTGTATTAACCGGAGTGGCGTGGGCCTTAAGCGAGCGTCGTTCTGCCGTATCTTGGCATGTTGTCGGTGCCGGTCTGGCCGCCCAGTTCATCATCGCCCTCGCTCTTCTCAAAGTAGAACTCTTTCAAGACGCCTTTCGGGTGCTGAACTCGGGTGTGATGGCCATTGCCGACGCGACCCGGGCAGGAACATCATTTGTCTTTGGCTATATCGGCGGTGGTGAAGTGCCGTTCGTCATCCGGGACGACGCCGGGTCGACCTTCGTCCTGGCATTCGAATCCCTACCGCTGATCTTGGTAATCAGCGCCATCTCTGCTCTGCTCTTTCATTGGAATGTTATGCCGCCCATTGTGCGCGGGTTCGCCTGGGCCTTACGCCGGACCATGGGTGTGAACGGACCGGTGGGTATCGCCGTAACGTTAAATATTTTCATGGGCCAAACCGAAGCACCGATTGTTGTTAGGCCCTATCTCAAAACAGAGACACGGTCGGGCTTGTTTGTCATCATGACGGCCGGCATGGGAACCGTGGCCGGCTCGGTGATGCTCCTCTATGTCACCTTCCTTGACGGCATCATTCCCAACCCCCTGGGGCAAATTTTGACGGCGTCTCTCATCAGCGCACCGGCGGCCATCATGGTCGCCCTACTCATGATCCCGGAAGATCCGGCTCTTGCCAATGAGACCAGCGATGCCTACGTGCACTTCCCATCCGAGGAGGGCGATAACGTCATGGCTGTGGTGACCCGTGGCACATTGGAAGGCGTTCAACTGGTCATCAACATCATCGCCATGCTGATCGTATTGGTGGCTTTGGTCACTTTAACCAACATGATCATGGGCTTGCTGCCCGACGTGAATGGTGAAGCGCTAACGTTGCAACGGATCCTCGGTTGGATCATGGCGCCAGTGGCCTGGCTCATCGGCATTCCCTGGAGCGAAGCCTTTACGGCTGGGTCCCTGCTGGGCACCAAGACGGTCTTGAACGAGCTGATCGCCTATATCGAGTTTTCGCAATTGCCCCCGGATGCTCTCAGTCCACGCAGCCGGCTGATCATGACTTATGCCCTGTGCGGCTTTGCTAACCTGACCTCGATCGGGATCGGCATCGGTGCGCTGGCCACCATGGTGCCGGAACGCCGGCGGGATATCGTTGAACTGGTGCCGCGGGCGGTGATTTCAGGAACCATCACCACCCTCCTGACGGGGGCCATGGTCGGCGTGATTGCCAGCTAGACTGCCCTTAGGATCAAAATGCCGTTGAGATGGATACGCCGTAGGTTTGCGGTACGGCAGGCATAACGTTAAAGAACCCAAAGGCTGCGTTGCTTATACCGTTGGTGAAATATTTCTCATCGAACAAATTTTCTGACCACAATGCGATCGACCAACGATCATCGGGAGCGGACAGTGACAGTCTAAGATCGACCAGCCATGTCCCGTCCTCACGTAAAACAGGACTATTATCGACAGTGAAAAACGGGAACTGCGGTACGACCAACCCGCTTGTATCGCCGCGACCCCGAACTGCATCGGTGTTTCGTAACGTAACGACCCGGCCGTACTGAATTTGGGAGAGAACGGTGTGCGGTTGCCATCGAAATTGGCGGCCGGATTGGAGGTATACCCCATGGCCATTGGAGGACCACCACGTTGACCGCCGGCTTGCGCCTCTCCGGGGCCTGGCGGGCCCCGATGCTCCTCGACGGGCCGATGCATGGGGCTGCCTTCAAGGCCTATGTGGAACAGGTCCTGGTACCCGAACTCGACCCCGGAGACAGCGTCGTCATGGCCAACCTGCCCGCCCACAAGGTCGCTGGCATCCGCCAGGCCATCGAAGCCGCCGGCGCAACCCTGCTGTATCTGCCGCCCTACAGTCCCGACTGCAACCCGATCGAGATGGCCTTCGCCAAACTCAAGGCGCTCCTGAGAAAGGCCGCCGCCAGAACCGCCGACGACCTGTGGGACGCCATTGCCGAGGCCATCGACGCCTTCACCTCAACCGAATGCGAAAACTACTTCGCCGCCGCCGGATATGATCGGGACTAAATTGAATCTGCTCTAGCCGACATCCTTGCCCGTGCCGCCGCACCGAGTCATGGTGCCCAACAGCCACCCCGCTGATGGGTATACATGATCCGCACCGCCCTTTACGCCAGCTATTCATCGGACCTGCAGAACGCGGCGTCGGCCGACGATCAAATCCGCCTGTGTCGTGATCACGCCGCTAGGCTGGGCTGGGCGGTGGTGTCCGACTGTATATATAAAGACGAAGCCATTTCCGGCGGCACCATACTGCGCACCTGCCTGCAGCAGATGTTGGACGATGCCCGGGCCGGGCGCTTCGACGCCGTCCTGACCGAAGCCCTGGACCGCATTGCCCGCGATCAGGAAATTGTCGCCCACGTGTTCAAACGGCTGACCTATGCCGGCGTCGACTTGTGGACGGTCTCGAAAGGCCAGGTCGACGAACTGCACATCGGCTTCGAAGGCACCATGGCTGCGCTGATGCGCAAGGACTTGGGCGCCAAGATACGCCGCGGCCAGGCCGGCAACATCGAACGGGGCCGGGCCACGGGCGGCGTGTCTTACGGGTATGACGTGGTCAAGGTCGACGAAACCGGGGAACCGGTGCGCGGACTACGCAAGATCAACGAAGACCAGGCCGACGTGGTCAGGCGCATCTATACCGAATTTGCCGCCGGTGTCTCTGCTCGGCAAATCGCCATCGGCCTGAACGATGACGGCATCCCGTCGGCCCGCGGCGGACTGTGGACGGCGGCGACGATCCGCGGCAACCCGGCACGGGGCACGGGTATCCTTTATAACAGGCTGTACATCGGCAAGCTGGTCGGCTTCCGCATCACCAAGATCACCGATCCGGACACCGGTAAACAGACCAACCGCATCAACCCCACCGATCAGCATGTCGAACAGGACGTGCCGGACCTGCGCATCATCGGCGATGATCTATGGGCCGTGGTGCGTCAGCGGTTGGAAGGGAAGATACGGGCGCCCCGAAACAGGCGCCGCAGTGTCACGCTGCTGTCCGGCCTAGTGCAATGCGGCGTCTGCGGATCAAAGTACACAGCGAAGGACAAGCGCCGGCTGATCTGTGTGAAGCACCAAAATTCCAGCGGCTGTTCCAACGGCCGGTCCATATCAAAGCGGGATTTGGAAGACCGTGTCTTCGCCGGCTTTAAAACGGGTGCTGGCCGTCCTGCACGCGCTCGACAAAGAACGTGGCGGGAACAAAGGTGGGGGTTTAGTTGGTGCGGGTGAAGGGAATCGAACCCCCACTCCCCGAAGGGAACCAGATTTTGAGTCTGGCGCGTCTACCAGTTCCGCCACACCCGCTTTTTTTAATGCCAGCTTCTTATAGCGATGAGACCCTTTGCCCGCAAGCGAACTGGCTGCGCAAATCTCAGTTTCATCTGACCCAACGTTGCTGCATTGATATCGACCTGCTAATACCGCCCATCATGGAGATTGATCCGTGATTCAAAGGATATACGACTGGACTCTTGACCTGTCGGCCCGTCCAAATGCCCTTTGGCTGTTGGCAATTGTTGCCTTCATTGAGAGTTCGGTTTTCCCTATTCCTCCCGACGTCATGATCATTCCGATGGTTATCGCCGTCCGTACACAGGCTTGGAAAATTGCGGGTGTCGCAACAATCGCCAGTGCGCTCGGAGGATTCGCCGGCTATGCCATTGGTTTTTTGCTGTTTGAAACGGTGGGCCAGCCGCTGATTAACTTTTACGGTTATGGCACTGATTTTGAATCGTTTCAGGAGCTGTACAAGGCGTGGGGTGCTTGGATCGTCTTTGGTGCTGGCCTTACGCCTTTTCCATTCAAGGTCATTGCCATTGCCAGCGGGGTCGTTGCTCTCGATCCGATTATTTTTGGCATTGCAGCTCTGCTTTCTCGCGGTCTGCGCTTTTATGTCGAAGCAGCCCTACTATGGAAGTTTGGCCCGCCCATCCGTGGCTTCATTGAGCAACGGTTAGGGACTGTCACCTTAATTGCTTTTGTACTATTGATCGGTGGCTTTGCTGCCGTTCGCTGGGTTGGATAAGTGACATCATGAAATTTCGTATGTCGCCGGATATTGCGATTTTAGGATCCATGCTCATAGCTGCCGTGGTTGCGCTGTCGTCCGCGTGGATTTCGCAATACGGCTTCGACCTTTTTCCCTGTGAACTGTGTTTATACCAACGCCTGCCCTACTTCGGCATTGTTGCGCTGTCACTCCTAGCCTTGATGCCCGTCGTAGATTCACAAACGCGACGGCATTGCGTTCTAATTGGAGCCCTCTTATTTGCGACAACGGCGGGTGTCGCTGCCTATCATGTGGGCGTGGAACAAGGGTGGTGGCAATCGTCGTGCGCGCCAACCGGTGCTCAATCTTTTTCGACGACTGATATTCTCTCTGCCTTACAGCAGCCTGGCACACCTGCGTGTGACGATGTCCCATTTGAATTGTTTGGTGTTTCCATGGCGGGCTACAATTTGATGTTTGCATCTCTTTGTGCTTGCGCGGCGCTGTGGTCGACAACAAAGACAGCGTTCTGGAAATAAAGGGGTAGACGATGAGTCGCGCTAAGAAAACTGCCGAACCGCGTTTGCCGGGCGATCCAGATCACAAGGATGTTGTATCGCGTATGATCCGTGTCGACCAAGCGGGTGAGTATGGAGCAAAGCGTATCTATGAGGGACAGCTTGCCATATTGGCCGGTACAGATGACGAGCCTGTCTTGCGTGAAATGCTTGATCAGGAATTGGAGCATTTGGATCAATTTGATGCATTGTTGGTGGAACACTGCGTCAGACCGACCGTGTTGCAGCCCCTATGGCATGTCGCAGGATATGCGCTTGGTGTAGGCACTGCTCTGTTGGGTCGTGAAGCGGCCATGGCTTGTACGGTCGCTGTAGAAGAAGTTATCGACGAACATTATGCTGCGCAGGCCGAGAAACTTGGCGATGATGAAAAGGAATTGCGTACTACGATTGAGAAGTTTCGCAAGGATGAGCAGCAACATCGTGACATTTGCGTTGAACAAGGTGCCGAACGCGCACTTGGTTACACGGCACTAACAGGCGCCATTAAGGCCGGCTCCCGGCTGGCAATATGGCTGTCAACACGAATTTGAGCGGCTATCACCAGGGATCGAGTTCGGAATCCCAATAGAGGAAGTCGCGCCAGCTTTCATGTAGGTAGTTAGGCGGAAAAGCACGCCCAGCATCTTGTAATTGGTGGGCAGTGGGTCTGCGCGGTGATCTACGGAGGGCCAAACCCGCTTCTTTGGGCGTACGATTGCCCTTCTTAAGATTACAGATCGAACAGGCTGCCGTGACGTTGTGCCACGTTGTCCGCCCACCGCGGGACCGGGGTACGATGTGATCAAAGGTAAGGTCATTCGCAGATTGGTTGATGCCGCAATACTGGCAGGTGAATTGATCGCGCAAAAACACATTGAACCGCGTAAAGGCCGGCGAGCGGTTCATGGGTGCGAACTTTTTGAGTGAAATGACACTGGGCAATTTGATCTCAAAACTCGGCGAGTGAACCACGGCATCATATTCGGACACCACGTTCACCCGTTCCAAAAAAACCGCTTTGATCGCGTCTTGCCAAGACCATAAAGACAAGGGGAAATAACTGAGCGGCCGGAAGTCGGCGTTCAGGACCAAAGCGGGACTGTTGCTCAAAGCGCTTGTCACATCGACGCTCCCTTGGCGTCTATTGTCAAAGACAAGAAATCGTAACGTGATTCTTTACGAAACGCAAAATGTGGTAGCATTTTGAGTAACATCTGTGACAATGACATCATAGTATTATGTCTGTTTTATCTCACGCTGAACCGATCACACGGTTCGCGCCATCGCCCACCGGTTACCTGCATATCGGTCATGCCTATGCGGCATTGATTGCGGCCAAAAAAGCGCACCAGGACAACGGTCGATTTTTCCTACGTATCGAGAACATCGACCAGGGTCGCTGTACAGCTAAATTTGAAGACGCAATTTTTGAAGATTTGACATGGTTGGGCCTGCGCTGGGAGACCGCCGTCATCCGGCAGTCTGAGCGCTTCAAGGCCTATCAAAGTGCTTTAGATCGGTTGAAAAGCGAAGGCCTTTTGTATCCGTGTTTTTGTACCCGCAAGGACATCCGCCGGGAGGTCGATCGCGCCGGGGTGGCGCCGCATGGTCCTGATGGGCCCCTGTATCCGGGAACCTGCAGAGCATTAACGAAGACTGATATCACCCGTCGCACTTTAGCCGGTGAGCAGTTTGCTCTTCGTTTGAATATGGATAAAGCAGTCGCTCAAACCGGACCTCTAGAATGGATTGATGAACAAGCGGGGACCATCGCCGCCGATCCGTCTCAATTTGGTGATGTCGTTCTTGCGCGTAAAGACAGTCCCTGCAGCTATCATTTGGCCGTAACCGTCGATGACCATGAACAGGGCATTACTTTGGTTACGCGTGGAGAGGATCTCTTTCCGTCAACTCATATACACAGGCTAATCCAATCTCTTTTGGATTTAGACACACCGATGTATTTGCATCACAAACTTATTGTCGGGTCCAACGGTAAAAAGTTTTCAAAGCGAGATCAAAGCGCGACGCTTAGAACTTTGCGGCAAAACGGAAAAACGAAAAAAGATATTTTTGCTATCTTAGGACTCACTCCGGTAGCGTAAGTGTTGCAAGGGGATGGTTCGTACTCACCAATCTCTTTAGTCGTTCATCTAAGACATGGGTATATATTTGCGTCGTCGATATGTCTGCGTGTCCGAGCATTTGCTGTAGACTACGTAAGTCAGCCCCATGAGCCAGTAAATGCGAAGCAAAAGAGTGGCGTAAAACGTGAGGCGAAACCCGCGATGGTGCTATGCCGGCTTCTCCGGCAAGATTCTTAAGTGAACGCGCTACCGTGTCGCGGCTAATGTGGCCGGTTTTTGATTGAGAAGGAAACAGCCAAGGCGACGATTTTATGCCCTGAGGAAAAAACGTTTCTCTCACACCCAGGTAATTCGTAGTCGCCGCTCTCGCAGGATCGCCGATGGGAACCATTCGTTCCTTGTTGCCTTTGCCGCGCACGATCAACACGGGACGATCTCTAACAACCGCCGCTTTGGGCAATGCAGCCAATTCAGACACGCGCAGTCCCGTTGCATAGAGAAGTTCGATGATGGCAATAAGTCGTAAACGGCTTGGCGAACCACCTTGTCTTGAAATATCAAGCAGACGGTTAACTTCAGTTTCATCTAGGTATTTGGGAAGTCTTAGACCCTGCCTTGGACTATCAAGAACGGAAGTTGGATCGTCACTGCGAATCTGCTCAGCGAATAAGAATTTAAAAAACTGCCGCAGGCAAGATAGACGCCGGGCCATCGTTCGGGGTGACAATTCCGACGCATGCAAATGAACAAGATATCTGCGGAGATCGTCTGACTGTGAGTTTGATATAGCGCCTGTAAGGAATGAGTCGAAGTGAGAGAGATCCCTGCGGTACGCGTCTAGGGTATTCGGTGAAACACCACGTTCCGCCGCCATCATATCGAGGAAGGACTCTACGTGGCGATCCACCAAAGGCATCTCCGCGCGAAAGGCTTATTTACAGACCTTGAGTGATCGCAGCTTCAACAGCGAACCGGCGGGCCTCTTCTTCTAAGCCTATACGGGTCAAGGCCATTATCACATGGGAAAGGACGATTGGTGAAACACCGGCAGGTCCGCCATTGCCCAATGCAATCAGGGACATGAGTACTGTTTCTCCGATGCGCTGATTGATCGACGCATTGTTCAGTCCGTTCCATATGTGAGGGCTTGGAAGATTTGATTGCTGCCTGACATCGCGTTTCATCAGACTCAGCCAATCGGCGTTCGTAACCGTTTCACCCAACGCGGTCAGGGTACTTAAAATAAGCGTTTTGTCGGATTGCAATCGGCTTTGAGGTCGCGTTTCTTCCCAACGCTTGAGCCGCAGCGGTGTAAATCTGTTGGTTATAGAAGGCTGGAGTTGACGTTCAATAGGCCACATGGCTGCAGAAACGTCAGCAGCTTCAATACTTGTTCGGGCATATGTCTTGGTTAGCTCGAGCCATCTATTGCCGGATTCCAGTTCGCCGGCCGCGATCAATGCTCGAGCGGCATTTCCGGCAAACCATACCAGATCACCCGTAGGAACGAGATCAATGAGCAAAGGAGCATAAATTAGACCCATACCGGCGACATCGGGTCCGTTCCGTCCACGGTTTGCGCGCGCAAAATCTATCACTCGGGAAATCACTTCGGCTCGTGCCGTTGGAATTGCCTGTGCCTCTGCCAACTTGAATAAACGGGCCCTGGCTAAAACCGTATCGACTGGAAAATCATCAAGGTCGAATTCAGTGTCGTCAGTGATGTCTGGAGTCGAAGATTGCGGAGCCTGAACGACTGGTTCAACTGGGATTTCGGTCAGGGCTGGCAACATAGCAGCGTCTTCTTCAATCAAATCCTCTTGAAAGATTTCGGACCGGTAGTGATTGCGCAGCACTTCCGGGTCAAGTGCACCCAGCACAACGGCCTGTTCAGCGGCTTCCATGCGCAATTCAAGCGCCTGTCGCATACGCTCAGCAACAATTATCTCGTCATCATCGGTTTCAGCGATGAAAAGCGGTTCCGCTTCTGTAAGAACGCGAAGTAGAGTCGCGTCTCCCTGTCTGACAAGTTGACTTGGGAATGGCCGACCTGCACTCCGCAGCATGGCCAATTGGAGCGGAGTCAGCAGCCGCAGACCGTTGGGCGTAATTGGGCGATTTCCTGACATCAATTCCGCGGCCCAGAAGAATGCGGGATCGTCGATACCCTGTTCTCTAAGGAGATCGATTGTCAGGAAAGCCGCAGCGACGTTGCCATCTCGCAACTGACAAAACGCAAATACTTTTTGCCAATATGTTTCTTCGGATACGTAAAGTCGTTCTCCAGCCTCAGCACAGGCGGAATCAACTCCACCTTCAATCAAAGCCAAATCAGTTCTGACTTTAAGGATACTTTCAGTTTGCGATGGTGACGGAACAAGCTCGACCAAGGCACGTACATTGCGCCAATCCCCCATAGCCGCGAGTTGGGACATCCTACGCTCAAGAATTCCTAGGTCAGGTTCTTGATTGAGCAGGCCGGTTTCTAAGACAACATCATTTAAGTTGCTATCGCTTTGGACGAAGCCGATTGAACTCGGAACAATGGCTGTCATGTCAACGAAAACATCTTCGGTGATACTGTCTTCTGGTGGACGCGCCACGCTTAATAGCAAACGTTTGGTCAAGTCTCTCACCGCTTGCGATGTCACTCTTGTGGGCAGCTCTGGTAACAAAAAATCGACCAGTTCTTTTGATGTCCCCCGCCACATGGAGACTGGCAGGCCTCCAGTCAGCGCATCCGTCAACCCAAGGGAATCAGAACTGACTTCCCCAAGCTCACGGATTGCTATAACGCCATCGGGCAAAATCTCAGATTGCAATTGTTCGTTTGATAGTGATGAAGATGCCGTTGAAGGAATTAGCGAGATTGGCGGAGCTAGAGAAGCGGTGCTTCCGGTCGTATTTTCTTGAACCGACGACGGGCCGGGGGAGTCTTGAGCCAACGCTGAGAATGCCGGAACGGCGACGACCAACACACACGTCACGGCAATCTTCAGCATTGAGGCGGACTGCCGCGACGTCAACTTAGCGAAACCGTTCATTTGGAATGACCTTTTCACGGGTGGCCGCAGGTGCAGGCATGTCCCACGTCGCCAATGCTACCGCACCACCGATGAGAAGAGTGATAACCAAGATGATTAAGACGCGGGTTAAAAGTTTCATACTATACTCCTGCTACCCAATTACTCGGTACTGATCGTGTGTGATGACACGAAAGTTGTCGGTAACGGTGTCTCGGATTGTTTCCCATTCCCGGGGCAGGGTTTGGTTGAAGAACCCGAAGATGGCCTCGGTGAACTGTCGGAAATCGGGATAAAACCGGTTGTGCGTCACATGCCGGTGCATGACGCCCCATAACCGCTCGATGGGATTGAGGTGTGGCGCATACGGCGGCAGGAAATGCAGCCGGATGCGGCACTCCGGCCGCTCCAGGAACGGCCGCAACAGCCTGGCATGGTGATAGCGCGCATTGTCGAGACAGACATGGATCACCCGGGATCACCCGGGATCACCCGGGATCACCCGGGTGTCCGGATAGGCCCGTTCCAACTTCTCGAACAACCGCAGAGAGGTTTCGGCATTGATCTTCTCGCCCTCGACCAGGGTGAGCTTCATCGTTTCAAGGTCCAGTGCGCCGTGCAGGTTCAGCCGCTGGCGCCCTGTCGTGGCCTTGATCGCCGGCTTGTCGGAACGGATGAACCAGCCATGCGCCGGCCGGCTCTGATACTCGGGATGGACCGCAGCGGCGAAGACAACCGTCGCGTCCGGAAACATCCCGCGCGTCAGCTGTTCATAATCCCTGATGAAGGCTTCCTGCGCCTGCTTGTCGGCCTGCTTCGGCAGCGTCTTCGGCTTCACGTATGCGAACCCCAGGCGGTGCATCAGCTTGATGGCGCCCGGACGTGAATATCTCACAGCAAACTTTCGGAAGATGGCATCCCGCACCGCGTTGGTGTCGCGCGGCGGATTGTCCCGGAACTGCGCCTTGAGAGCGGCTTCCTGGTCCGCCGTCAGGCGGCCCGCGCGGTCCGGGTAATCCGCAAGCTCCACAGAGGCGAGACCCTTCTCGCGGAAGTCCCGTAGCCAGCCGCGAACCGTGTCGGGATCGAGATAGAATATCCTGGAGACCATCTGCACGCTGTGGCCATCATCAAGGGCAACCAGCGCATTCGCGCGCCGTACCTGCAGCGCTTCGACCTTCCGCTTGCGCATGACATTCAGGAGTGCCTTGGGTTCGTCAGCGGTCAGAAAGGAGGCCCTTTTGCGCATCTTCGCCGTTAAGTCGTTCGCTGCTCGTGTCGTTGGAGAGGTGCATGAATCGGCAGCCGAATCAGGTCAATGCAAAATACTAAATTCAGGCCGAATCAATGATTCCATGTATATAAAAAAGAAATGCTGGTTCTTGCGGGCGCCATCCCCATGAGCACTGACAATTCTAATGTTAACTGTGGCCAGATCGGGCAATGCGATATTCCTGTTTTGGCAAGGCGTTGCAACGCTCTTGCGTTGTTCGGGACACTACGTGACGGGTATGATAATGTCTACAGTCAGAGGGTTTCATTGACCCGACGACAAGTTCAACCACGAAATATTAACATAGCGTGACGTTCAATTCGCTAGAATACATGTTCAACGGCCGTTCATGACAAATATTCCAACATCTTCACCGCCATCCCCTCCCGTAGACCGTATTATTGTTTTGGTCGGACTTATGGGTGCAGGAAAGAGCTGTGTCGGCCGCCGGGTAGCGCAGCGGTTGAACATTCCATTTATCGATGCTGACGTCGAAGTTGAAGCGGCAGCAGGGTGTTCGATCGCCGACATATTTGAGCAGTACGACGAAGAGGCTTTTCGGGATGGTGAGAGGCGTGTGATTGCTCGTTTGCTCGAGGGGACACCTGCCGTATTAGCCACCGGTGGTGGTGCGTTTATTGACAAGGAAACGCGCGACCTGATTCTTAAGAAGAGTATCTCTGTGTGGCTGCGTGCAGACCTAGCGACTTTAGTTGCTCGAACTGCTGGGCGAACTCACCGGCCACTGTTGAATAAAGGCAACCCTAAAAAGACCTTGGCCAATCTTATCGATACGCGGTATCCCCTGTACTCAAAGGCCGATATTGTTGTGGATACGGGGACTGACAGCGCCACGGTCACGTGCAATCGAGTTATCGACGCCCTTAATCAGTAGGCCGGTGTGGCGGTTGTATAGATCACAAAAATGAAATCGAAATCTGACTCTACTTCGATCTTAACCGTTGACCTGGGAGATCGAAGTTATCCCATTCACATCGGCTCTCGCCTGATAGAACAATCGAGCAATTTAATCTCGCCGTTATTGCGACAACCCGGCACGTTCATTGTCACCGATGAAAACGTGGCGCCGTACTACTTGGAGCCATTACAATCCGCGTTGGCCAGTAGCGATGTAAAGTCCGAAGCGCTTGTTCTTCCAGCCGGCGAAACCACCAAAAATTTTGAAAATCTCGAGAAAGTAGTAAGCACCTTCTTGAGCAACAATATTGAGCGGTCAACGACAGTCATTGCACTTGGCGGTGGCGTGATTGGGGATTTGACTGGGTTTGCTGCTTCAGTGGTCCTGCGTGGAATCAACTTTATTCAGATACCCACCACGTTACTGGCGCAAGTTGACAGTTCCGTGGGTGGTAAAACGGGCATTAACACCGCACATGGCAAAAATTTAGTCGGCAGTTTCCACCAGCCAATAGCGGTCATCACAGACATCGATACGTTAAAGACGTTACAGGCCCGAGAGTTACGAGCTGGATATGCAGAAATATGCAAATACGGGTTGCTCGGAGACGCTGCATTTTGGCAGTGGCTTGAAGACAATGGTGCCGACGTACTCGCAGGCGACCCACAGGCACTATCTTATGCCATTCATACGAGTTGTGTTACCAAAGCCCGAATTGTCGCTGAGGACGAACGAGAAAGTGGTGTGCGCGCACTGCTTAATCTTGGTCATACTTTTGCACATGCCCTGGAAGCGGAGTTGGGTTACACTGGCCATCTATTACATGGCGAGGCCGTTGCCATCGGCATGGTCATGGCATTTGAACTATCCGCGCGGCTCGGCTTGTGTCCTGTTGACGACCCCCAACGTGTCCGCACCCATCTTGAAGCGATGGGGCTGACGACGTCACCGCCTAAGGACCCAGGCTTGCTTGATGTTAATGTCCTCATGAACCACATGACTCATGACAAGAAGGTGAAGAGTGGAAAATTAGCGTTCGTACTTGTTCGTGGCATTGGCCAAGCGTTTCTGACTCAAGATGTTTCCGTTGCTGATGTCATGTCCGTAATCGAAGACACACTCACTGCTTAAATCATAATCTGATCAAACCGGAGCAATTGAACAATGATGTTCACTGCTGGATTTATCTTTTTTCTATTGCTGTTATCAGCCTTTTTTTCAGGGTCTGAAACAGCCCTCACCGCGACGTCTCGTTCGTATATGCATCAAAGAGAGAATGACGGTGATTTCCGGGCGGGGCGCGTCAACAATCTGTTGGCACACCGTGAACGACTCATCGCCACAATTTTATTGGGCAATAATCTGGTCAATGTCTTGGCCTCCGCACTCGCAACAAGCCTGATGATTGATATTTTTGGTGAGTCTGGCGTTGTTTACGCGACCGCCATAATGACGGTCTTAGTCCTGATTTTTGCGGAAATCCTCCCCAAGACTTTTGCATTGCTGCACACGAACCAAATGGCACTTGCCGTGGCACCGGTTATGCAGTTTCTGACCTGGCTGTTACGACCCATAAATGCCGTCATTCAGGGCATCGTTCATGCAGCGCTTACGCTTCTTGGAGCCGGTAACCAACGAGTCATGACGGCGCAACAGACACTTTGGGAACTCCGTGGAGTCATCGACCACCGCACAGGTGAAGCAGAGATAAAAGAAGAGGTCAAACATGAACGCGCCATGCTCAGGAGCGTGCTCGATTTGAACGATGTCGAAGTCGGCGAGATCATGACTCATCGTAAAAATCTCAAGACAATCGATTCAGATCTTCCGGCCGAAGACGTTCTGGCACAGTTGTCGGAAAGTCCGTACACACGCATACCTCTGTGGCACGAAAGCACGGAGAACATTGTCGGCGTGTTACACACGAAAGCACTTCTCCGTGCCCTGCAACAAGCCAAGGGCAACGTCGAAGATATCATTATTTCGGAAGTGTGTTCGGATCCCTGGTTCGTGCCTGAAACCACGAAGCTTTTGGATCAACTCAATGCCTTCCGTGAACGCCGAGAGCATTTTGCTATCGTTGTCGACGAATACGGCGACGTCCAGGGGATCGTAACCCTGGAAGATATCTTGGAAGAGATCGTCGGTGAAATCGACGATGAGCATGATGTAACCGTCAGCGGTGTCAGGCCGCAGCGGGGCGGCAGCTATCTGGTTGACGGTTCAGTCACCCTGCGTGATCTCAACCGGGAATTTGAATGGGATCTACCCGACGAAGAAGCTGCAACCATTGCGGGCTTGGTGATGAACGAATCTCGCTCAATCCCGACCCCTGGACAGGTTTTTACCTTTCATGGATTTCGCTTCGAGATTCTCCGTCGTCACCGCAACCAAATCATCCAATTGCGCGTAACTCCGCCAAAAACTGACGCTGATAACCGCCCCAAAGAGATTCTGACGGGCTCCGAGGAAACGAACACGGCTCAGACCCCGACTTGACCGCTGGGCCAAGAAGGCGCGAAAATTTGCCCTAGACACCGGAAATTGAGAATAAAACAAGGGGCACTACCATGATGCGAAAAATCGTCCCCGACGTAATCAATGATCAAACCCTCTATACTGTCAGTCTGAGTGACACAGCCCGTCATGCCGCAAAAATGATGCGCGACAATAAAATTGCCGCTGTCATGGTAACGGAGAACGACGTGTTAATCGGAATCATCACTGAACGTGATATTACCACCCGGGTGGTCGCGGCCGAAGTTGACCCCGACAAAGCCACAGTCAAAGACATCATGACGGCCAATCCGGATACGTTGCATCCGGATGACACAGCATCCCAAGCAATCAACATGATGAAGGAACGCAATTACCGGCATCTGCCGGTGACCGATGGCGACAAGATTGTCGGCATGGTCTCGGTGCGAGACCTTTATGCAATTTACAATTTGGAACTCGAGGAAGACCTCAAAGACCGCAACGCCTTTATTTACGGCGAGAACTACGGCACGGGTTAACTTCGATCCGAGGCATGCATAGCGCGCATGGGCGCTATCTTGCCAAAGGTCTTTGCCTTTAAGGGATAGTCCGTTAGGAGTGTTGCAATCGCAAAGCACACTGTTGAGGCCCCATGCCCTTACCTGTCCCCGCTGAAGAACGCGAACTTCTACATACCCGCGTCATCGAATGCCGCGGCTATCAAAGATCCGATGGACTGTGGGATGTAGACGGCTGGCTGACCGATACAAAGACCTATAATTTTCCCAACAAAGACAGAAAAGAGATCAAAGCGGGCGAAGCGTTGCATGGTATGGGACTGAGGATAACGGTCGACGAAACGATGACTATTCGGGACTGTGTCGCTGTAACGGATTTCAGCCCGTTCACTTTATGCGGCGACATCACGCCTAACTTCAAAAAACTCATTGGCTTGAGAATCTCACAAGGCCTGACCAAAAAGGTCCAGGAAAGATTGGGGGGTGTGCACGGCTGCACCCATTTGGTGGAACTGGTCAAACCAGTGGCGACAACCGCATTTCAGACCATGGTTGGACGGCGCATGGGACAACTTAGCGCGGCGTTAAAGTCGGGCGCCATTCGCAAACCCCCCGTTCTCGATACGTGCCATGCTTGGGCCAGCGATGGTGCCATTGTGAAAAGAGAATTTCCTGAACATTACGTTGGTGACTAACGTCAATCTTTTCGTGTCCGTTGACGTTTTTGATCATCCTCGTCAGGCGTCAATGTGACGAGCGACAACGCGTGAACCCGCTCCTTTAACTCGCTCTCCAGTATTTCATAAACCCGCCGCTGCCGGGCCACCCGGCTTTCTCCCTTAAAAGCATTGGAAACTATTTCCACATTGAAATGGGTTTGGCCGCCACCGTCGGGGTGAGCGCCTGCATGACCCGCGTGACGGTGAGACTCGTCCTCAATAGCAAGTCGCATAGGAGAAAGCGCGTCGGTGAGCTTTTGTTCGATGCGTCTGTGATAATCAGACATGAATTACGGCTTTCTGTCGCAGCATCCAATGGTTAACGCGGTTCAGAGCAAGCACACTTCATTGTAAGAAGCAAGATTGCTCTGACTAAACCGGCCCTGGATACTATGGGTATGACTCGCGCCTCAGAAAACCGTGAAACCTTCCCTGGTGCACAACCGGCCGGTGACGGCGCCGAACGGCGATGTCAGTGGGATGGTTGTTTGGAAGCCGGCACCTATCACGCACCAACTGACAAGTCTTTGTCAGAATACTACGTATTCTGTTTGGACCACGTGCGGGCCTACAACGCGCAATGGAATTTTCATGAGGGAATGGACGCTGACGAAATGGAACAAGAATTTCGCAGCGCGGCGACGTGGGACCGGCCGACATGGAAATTGGGGACTCGCCATACACCCGGCCGGCCGTGGCATGGCGTTTATGATCCCTTTGAAGTTTTCAGAGAAGGTACGGATCAAAAACATAACTCTCACACCGGTGACAGCAATGTTGATAGCAGCGGGACTCAGGCTCTTAGAGAGCTTGGCTTAACCGGTTTGACGACAGTGTCAGACTTGAAGTCCAGATATAAGGAATTGGTCAAACGTCATCATCCGGATGCCAATGGGGGCGCAGAAGACGCAGAGAACAAGATGAAGGCGATTAACGCTGCGTACCAAACGCTCTTGGCAGCGTTTGCGAAGTAAATGATCGGCGCCTTTCGTCGGTGGACAAAGCAGACCTCTAACAGATGGATCTACTCCTTAAAAACAAGATCGCTTTGGTTACCGGCGCCAGCCGTGGTCTGGGTGCGGCCACAGCGGTCGCCTTGGCGCAAGAAGGCGCAGGGCTTGCTCTCTCTGCCCGCGACCAGCATGCTCTTAACCAAAAAGTAGATCAGATTACGGCCAATCACGGCACCAAGGCGATTGCCATATCGGCGGACTTGAGCGAAAGCGGAGCGGCCGACGCTGTTGTAGACCAGTGTGTGAAAGAGTTTGGTCGCGTCGACGTACTGGTGAATTCCGCTGGTGCGTCTCAGGGCGGCGTATTTTGGGAAATACCGGATACGGTTTGGCAGGAAAGCCTAGAGCTAAAACTCATGGGGACCGTACGCATGATGCGAGCGGTCATTCCTGTGATGATGGACCACGGTGGAGGCCGGATTGTTAACATTGTCGGCAATACAGGTATGCAGCCGTCCCCGCGGCTCCTACCTGGCGCTTCCGCCAATGCGGCTTTATTGGCCATAACGCGGGGTCTCGCAGAAGATGTGGCGCCACACAACATCGTGATCAACGCCCTTAATCCAGGCCCCACCCGCACTGAACGCTGGACCACCTTGATGGGACGCCTGGCAGATAGCAGCGGCCGCTCCGTGAGCGAGGTTGAACACGACTATACGGACCAAATTCCCATGGATCGGCTGGCCGAACCCGAAGAAATTGGCCGTCTGGCCGCTTTTCTAGCCTCCGAGCGGGCCGCCAACATGACCGGAGCCTGCCTTACAGCCGATGGTGGCTGGACCAAGGGCATCGGCTAAAAGGACGATTTCCAGGGCTTACAATGGCCCTGGCGCTCGGGGTATAACCCGGGCCACACCCAAGGAAGGTTAGATGGCGCCCGACAGCGAACAAATCATGAGCATTCCCGATACCACGGTCAGCGTTAAGGAGGTCTTCGGCCTCGACGCCGCGATGACCGTGCCCGCGTTTAGTGCGCCCGGTGAACACGTACCCGATATTGACACGGCTTACCGGCTAGATCCCGACACCACATTGGCCATCCTGGCCGGGTTTGGCTTCAATCGGCGTGTGATGATTCAGGGGTATCACGGCACAGGGAAATCCACCCATATTGAGCAAGTGGCTGCACGACTGAACTGGCCGTGCTTGCGGGTTAATCTGGATAGCCATATCAGCCGGATTGATCTGGTGGGCAAGGACGCCATCGTGCTGCGCGAGGGAGTTCAAGTCACCGAGTTCCGGGAAGGGATTTTGCCATGGGCGATACAGAATCCCATCGCTTTGGTGTTTGACGAATACGATGCCGGGCGTCCGGATGTCATGTTCGTCATCCAACGGGTGTTAGAGGTTGAAGGACGCTTAACCTTATTGGATCAAAACAAAGTCATCCGCCCTCACCCTGGTTTCCGTTTATTTTCAACTACGAACACGGTCGGTCTGGGTGATACGACGGGTCTGTATCATGGCACGCAGCAAATCAATCAGGGTCAAATGGACCGCTGGAACATCGTCGCAACCCTGAACTACCTTGAGCATGATGCGGAAACGGAGATCGTTCTCGCCAAGGTGCCCAATTACGATACCGACGAAGGGCGGGAGACGTTGTCAGCCATGGTGCGGGTTGCTGACCTGTCGCGCGCAGGGTTTATGGCCGGCGATATTTCCACGGTCATGTCGCCACGCACGGTGATCACATGGGCGGAAAATACCGAGATCTTCGATGATATTTCCTATGCCTTCCGGGTGACATTTCTCAACAAGTGCGACGAGACGGAACGCCCGGTCGTGGCCGAATACTATCAACGCTGCTTTGGCGAAGAGCTCCCCGATTCTGTCGCCCAGGCCGTCGCTTAACGCGACGCCCGGCCATGCCGCCGCGCCCCTCATCTGAAAAGAGGCAAAAACCGGCCGGTCAGGAACGCGGACCGATCCGGGTTGAAGCTTTTAAGACCGCCACGACGGCTGCCGTGAGGGCGCTATCAGGTGACACTACAACAACGGTGTCTTATTCGCCTATCGCGACCAACCAGAAGGGGGGCAGCCAGGGACACAATGTCCGCCTACCGCTGCCGCCGGCAAAGTTAACCAAGGAAAACGTTGTGCGTTTGCGTGGCTCAGCCGACGCCAGTGCCATGCGTTTGAGGCACCATTCGAACAAAGTCCATCAGCGTCGAATGCCGCACGGTAAAGATGCCATCGACGCCTACAACACCATGGAACAAACCAGGGTTGAGGTTTTAGGGGCGCGGGATTTTGCCGGCGTTTCCTCAAATTTGTCACGGGCATTGGAACAGCGCTTGGCCTTGGAAGGCTATCAGATGGCTCGGGCTTCGACACAAATTCAGGTGCCCGATGCTCTAAAGGTATTGATTCATTCCCGCTGTGGCGCTGTGGATTTGGGCAAGGCCGGTGACCACGTTTTAGACGTGGCTGAACAGGCCTTTGGAGATGTACTCGGACCGTATCTGGACCGTTTGACGGAATCCCTCAACGATCAAAAGACCTATTCCAATATTTTACGGGAGATGATCGAGGTGCTCGATCTGGAAAAGGATGACGGCGGCCGGGACCTCAGCGAGGATGAAAGCCCAGACACCGACGAAGAGTCCGACTCCAGCACGGAAAGCGACGAGGAAGAATCGGAAGGAGAGCAGGAAACCGAACCAGACAGCGGCGACATGGAGCCGGACTCCGGTGCGGCAGACGACGATATACAACCCTCCGATACGGATGAAGAGAACTCTGTTCCCTTTGCCATGGAATCTGCGGAAGACCCCGGCAACGATGGACAACAGCCGCGGCCACAGATGGGCCATAACCGTGGCGCTCAGGAAGATCGCTATCGGGTGTTCACCACCGAATTCGATCAAATCGAGGATGCGGCTAATCTGTGTGATCCGGAGGAACTGACCCGTCTACGGGTTCAGTTGGACCGCCAGCTGGCCCATATGCAGGGCGTGGTGTCCCGCTTGGCCAACCGATTACAGCGCAAACTGATGGCGCAACAAGTGCGCAGTTGGGAGTTTGATCTGGAAGAAGGTCTACTGGATACCAGCCGATTGGCGCGCGTTGTCGCCAACCCCATGCATTCCCTGTCCTTCAAGCGGGAAAAAGAAACCGAATTCCGCGATACGGCCGTTACCTTGCTGATCGACAATTCGGGATCCATGCGCGGACGCCCGATCACCATAGCGGCCATGAGCGCCGATATACTGGCACGCACGTTAGAGCGATGCGGTGTCAAAGTTGAGATTCTGGGCTTCACCACCAGCCAGTGGAAAGGTGGACAGGCCCGCAAACAGTGGGTTGATGGCGGCAAACCGACTCAGCCTGGCCGGCTCAATGACTTGCGTCACATTATATACAAATCCGCGGACACCCCGTGGCGGCGGGCACGGAAGAACCTCGGCCTAATGCTGCGGGAGGGAATCGTCAAAGAAAACATCGACGGCGAAGCCCTCGCTTGGGCACACAGTCGTCTCGTGGCAAGGGCCGAAGCCAGGCGTATTTTGATGGTGATTTCCGATGGAGCGCCGGTGGATGACTCAACGTTGTCGGTCAATCCGGGCAATTACTTGGAGCGGCATCTCCGTGATGTCATTCGGTCTATCGAAACCCGATCTCATGTTCAGCTGCTTGCCATCGGCATCGGCCATGATGTCACCCGGTATTACCGCCGGGCCGTAACATTGATGGATGTGGATGAATTGGGTGGCGCAGTAATGGCGCAACTGACAGATCTGTTCGATGAAGATGACGGCGCTCAGGCTGCAGCGTCATCCATCGTTTTTTGAGACGCGATCCAATACTTAAGCCGCTTTGGCAGTGCCGCCTTTTCCAGTAAATAGGTTGTGGTCGTTTTGAAACGTTTCTGCAATGTGGTCGAACAACGCACGAATGCGGGCTGAGCGTCCGATCTCGGCGTGGGTTACCAGCCAAACTTCCATATCGTGGAAAAGCTGATTGGACAAAACGCGTTCCAAGTTGGGCACGGATTCTCCTAGAAAGCAGTCGGTCCTGGCGAGACCTATGCCGGCCGTTGCCGCTTCCAGATGGCCGACAAAGCTATTGGAGCGATGAACGATATTCTCCAGCTTGAACCTGCGTTCGAGCCGTTGAACGTCGGCCCGTTGAGTCATAGTTTCATCAAAACCCACATGTCTGTGCATTTTTAAGTCAGTTATCTTTTCGGGGCGGCCATACTGAGAGAAGTAGTCCGTTGAGCCATACATCCCCATAGATACCGTACCGATCTTGCGTGCGATCAAATCGGGTTGCTCGGGACGGAACAGTCTCTGACGTTGCTCCCAAAATCCGGACCAGACGGTAAATTAAAGACCGACCTAGAGGGACAGGATTTTGGGAGCAACGTCACTTCGCCCTGATGCCCACTTGGTTCGATTACTTTGGCTGAGTTTTTTGTGTTGGTGGCAAGCGTGGCGCGCCGAGGGCAACTTCGGCTCTCGAGTTCGTAGACCAGCCAACAACGAGTATTGGACCCTGACCGCCTGGCGCGATGAAGCTTCCTTGAGAGCGTTTTTCAGCAGTGGTTTTCATCGCACGGCCATGCCAAAGCTAAGCCGGTGGTGCGATGAGTCAGCATCGGCGCATTGGCAGATCGACACTGTAAAGATGCCAACGTGGCAGGCAGCGGTATTGACTTTGGGCGAACCTGTCAGGAATTTTGTGTTTATGAGCGCTAGGATGTCCAAAGGAGGACAATATGGCGAGCAGGCACAAACCGGTGGTTCCAGACGAGCTACTGGATCGACTATTGGGCGGATCGGACGCGCTTGAGGCATTTCAAAGCGGCGATCTGGTCCAGGATCTGAAGAAGGCACTGGCGGAACGCATCCTCAATGCCGAGCTGGATCAGCATCTCGACGACGAAGACGAGCAGTCCAGCGGCAACCACCGCAACGGCCATAGTCGTAAGAGGGTGCTCACCGACGATGGCCGGATGGAGTTGTCGATTCCCCGGGATCGGCAAGGTCGATTCGATCCAAAGCTTGTCGAGAAGCACTGCCGGCGCTTGCCGGGGTTCGACGACAAGGTGATCTTGATGTATGCCCGCGGCATGTCGGCCCGCGAGATCCAGGGTCACGTGCGGGAACTCTACGGCATCAAGGTCTCCCCGGAACTGATCTCCAAGGTCACCGATGCCGTTCTCGACGAACTGGCGGCCTGGCAGTCGCGGCCGTTGGAGTCGGTCTATGCCATCGTCTACTTCGATGCGGTGCGGGTGAAGATCCGTGACGAAGGGCTGGTCAAAAACAAGGCGGTCTATCTCGCCATCGGTTACACCTGCGACGGCTACAAGCAGATATTGGGGATGTGGGTCGAGCAGACCGAGGGGGCCAAGTTCTGGCTGAGCGTCATGAATGACCTGAAGGCTCGGGGTCTTAAGGACATCCTGATCGCGGTGGTGGATGGTCTGAGCGGCTTTCCGGAAGCCATTGAGACGGCCTATCCGCGGACTCTGGTCCAGACCTGCATCGTGCATCTGATCCGCAACTCGATGGCCTACGGTTCCTGGAAGGAGCGCAAGCTCAGCGCCGCTGCGCTGAAGGCCATCTACCAGGCGGAGAATGCCGGTGCCGCTCTGGCGGTCCTGGCGGCCCTGGCGGCGTTTGAGGCGGGCGAGTGGGGCCGGAAGTATCCGGCCATCGCCAGGAGCTGGCGGCGCCAATGGGAGCAGGTCATTCCCTTCTTTGCCTTCTCGGCGCCGATCCGCAGGGTGATCTACACGACCAACGCCGTTGAGAGCTTGAACAGTACCGTACGACGGGCGGTGCGGAGCAAAGGCCACTTTGCCCACGACGACGCGGCCAAGAAGCTGATCTATCCGGCCTTACGGGGCGTTGCGGCAAAGTGGAAACGGCCGCCTCAATTCTGGTGGCAGGTGAAAGGCGAATTTGCCATCCGCTTCGAGGAGCGGTTTAGAATGGTCCAAGGGTGAGCGCGATCCTCGTGCTGCCAGTCAGCCATCCAACGGCGCCCTCCCTCCAGGAGCTTCCCTTCGGGACTCTTCCTGGACCGAGGACATCGCCGGCTGGCATGGGTTTATCACCAGGGTCGCTCACAAACCAGGGAACGGGTTCCCTGGTTTGTGTAAATCAGCTCACACACAAAGTTTCTGACACTCACTCTTGGGCCGCTACGGTCGACTACATCGTGTCACCGAGCCATCAGCGGCTCAATTGGCTGGTCTACCTTTGGGGTCAAGACAGCTAAACGTTGATACGAATTGACGAGCTTGGTCCTTTAGGAAAATTGTGTCCGCAAACAATGGGGTCTGCAATGGAAACCATCTTCTTTGATTACCGGATTTTGTGGCCAGTAACGGTGGTCGTTTTGCTCACGCTGAGCTCTGGGCTTTATCTCGCGACACTGCGAGTAAAGGCTGTGAGGCAAAGGGTGATGCGACTGTCCTTCTATCGTGTATACCACAATGGAGAAGAACCTGAGCATCTGGCCGCCGCCACACGGCACTACGTCAATCTATTTGAGACGCCGGTTCTGTTTTACCTAGGTTGCCTTGTCGCCGGTCTTCTCGGCCCATTGAGTGCCTTACCCCTTACCGCGGCCTGGGGTTTTGCCAAACTTCGCGTCATTCAAAGCACCATTCATCTGACCAGCAACACCGTGAAGTGGCGTGCCTATACATTTTGGGCGAGCTGGTTTTTTCTGGTCGCCTTGTGGGCCAGCAACGGTCTGTCTCTTAACGCGAAACTTTAGAGGCATAAAAAAGGGGCTTATATACATGACTAGACACAACGGAAGAATTGGAGAGGTTGAAATATGCGGTCACTAAAAGGATGCTTCATGCTCGTCGTAGCTTTCGTTTTGACGCTCAACAATTTCTTCTACGCCGTCAATCCCGCGGCGGCTAAGCCCATATTTGATTGGATTGACCCTTTCGCAGTCGTCGC
The DNA here is from genome assembly GCA_965262665.1 of Rhodospirillaceae bacterium. GTDB lineage: Bacteria > Pseudomonadota > Alphaproteobacteria > Rhodospirillales > Rhodospirillaceae > CBDBND01. The sequence goes on along the minus strand of CBDHFR010000004.1, from coordinate 3,796,608 downwards.
CCTCGTACTCGTTTTCATGGAGAAAATCCTCGGTTCGATGCGCGGTGAAACCGAATGGCCTCGGCTCGTAGTAACGGTCCTGGTCGGGGCGCTGGTTCATTTATACGCCTACAATTACTTGGCGAAGATGGCAGGCAGTGGACTGGAGAGCGGAACCTTGTGGCTGGTTATGGTGCCGTTTACGGTTTCCTTGCTCATCTATGAGGGCTTCTTGCTGATCCGCGGAGCTAAATAAGGACTTGTCTAGTCATGTATATAAGCCCCATAAAAAAGGCCCGCAATGCAGGCCTTGGTCTTCAGGTGTCGTCAATGACTAAGCTGCTTTGGCCAGCGCTTTCTTGACCTGGCGTTTAACTTTAATGGCCTCTCCGCCGAGAGCCTTGTCCTGGGAAGACAACAGATAAGCGTCCAACCCGCCGCGTTTTTCGATTGTCCGGAGTGTACTGGCCGCCACCCGCAATCGGATAGGTTTATCCAGAGCCTCACTGAACAGTGAAGCCGCCTGCAAATTAGGCAGAAAACGGCGGCGCGACTTGTTGTGCGCGTGGCTCACGTTATTGCCGGTCATCACACCCTTGCCGCTTATTTCACAGCGTCTAGACATGTGTGCATCCTCCTCAAGAGCCATCGGCTCACGATGAAGGCGGGGTTGTAGCCGTGGTCCCGGCTGCCGTCAAGACATGAAACGGTTGATTTTTAGCGGTTTTTGAGCGCTTTTCTCTTTGCAGCGAGGGATTTTGGGTGCCCTTTGCCGTCGGTAGGGTCCGCCGGTCCCTCCTCCAAAAGTCCGCGGACGATCGCCAGCGCCACATAACGCCACGCCGGGTCGGCCAGGGTATCGTCGATCACCCGCGCCGATCCTTTGAGGCGCAGAGCGCGGTCTATGGCGGCTTTACGGTCTTCTATAGAAAGATCCCTGGCGGCCGCTTTGGCCACATCGACAGCGCCTGAAATGTCGGGCCGCTCAACAGGTCCAGCCTTGGACAACGCAGCTTTAATATCTGCCATCCGAAGATTTTTGGCTCGCCGGGCCTTGATTCGGTCTTCTAGATCGGGCGCCTCGTTGGTTTTCGGCCCATTCTGCCGTGTTTTTACGCCGAACATCGTTGACCGATTTTTTCCGACTTTTCTTACGGCCGAATATGGATTTGAGCATTCTCCCCTCACGTCCGGACCACCGGTCCTAACCCGTTTGTGAGCCGGCGGGAAAAAGCGTGGGCTGAGGACCGAGACGGTCAGCCATGGTCGCTGCCTGCTCGGAGTCGGTTTCGGCAGGGGGAAGATCAGACGCAGGGGAAGAATCTTCACCCGCCATGACTGTGTCTTGACGATTCAATGATTGGGAGAAGAGCCGTTCGACTTGGGCCAGGGGTCCGTCTTCCAGAATCTGCAAAAGCAGTCGTTGATCCGTACCGTCCGCATGGACATTCCGGAGCAAGACCATGCGGTTCACAAAAGCCTGTGCCGCAAGTTGCGAAAGGCCGTCAGCTTTGACGGCATCGCGCAGCCGGCTGCTAAAATCATTTTCTTGTGCGGCGCGATCAACGAATGGCCTTAGCAACGACCAGCGGTCGCCCGCACCGTGCCGAGCCCATGCCAAGTCCAGTGCATCACGGTCCATCACACCGAGACGCTCAGCAATGACAGCTGCGTGTGATGCGAGATCGTCCAAAGCAATGGTCACAGTGTCCTTCGTCACGGCACGACCGGTTGCTGTGGTCAATTCGATTAAAGTGCGGCTGCTGATTTCTCCTTGGTCCTGGCCGCGCTTGAGGGCGATCCCCAGATCAAGAACAACTTTGCGCAGCAGACTCATTTCTTGCTGTTGTGCGACAACGACTAAGACTAGCCATAACGCCGCAGGAGGCCCGGCTACAGCTGCCAACGTAGACGCCAAAGCGCCCGGTTCCAGGGACAATATTCCGTCCCAGCCGAGCCGATTGAGGTAGGTAAAGCTTAACACCACCCATGCCGTTGTCGCCGCCACGGCCAAAACAAAAATACTCCATCGCACGGTAGCTTTGAGGGTGCTTTCCATAGTAGTCGATTGGTCCAGTGGAGCAGGGCAACGGGATTGTTACGTCGGCAACCTACTATACGAGACCACGTACATTGCGGCCATAGACAGGGACCACACCACCATGAGCTTTCTTGACCGGGTGAAGGCGTGCAATCAATTTGATATTGCGGACTTCATCGCTTTTAAGACCGACGGATATGCAGTCGGCTGGCTCAGACCCTCAATTGCCGAACTTTTGATATCTGCTCCATCCGTCTTTATGAAGGCAGAAGACAGTATCCAATTCACACCAGACTTGAATTCTGCAGATCGTCGGACAGCGGCGCTTGCGTCTGTTGCGGAAGGCTGGGTGGATCAGGGCCATCTTCCGCGGTTGCGGGGGGAGATCTATCCCGTCCGGCTCACTTGGCTGGCACCAGACCTTTTTCGCCTCGACCGGACCTTGGCCCCATTTTTTGGTGTGCGTGCTTACGGCGTTCATTTGAATGGCTATGTAGAAAGGGACAAAGAACTTTATCTTTGGCTCGGCCGGCGCAGCGCTGATGCCTTCGTCGAACCTGGAAAACTCGATAACATCGTTGCCGGCGGTCAGTCTGCCCACCTAACCATCACCGAAAATCTCGTCAAAGAATGCGCCGAAGAAGCAAGCATTCCGTCCACTTTGGTAAAACTGGCTCGTCCAACAGGTACTGTAAGCTACTGTTTTGATGGCGACCGTGGCCTCAAGCCGGATACCCTCTTTTGCTTTGACTTAGAATTGCCGGATGATTTTCAACCGGTCAATCAGGACGGTGAGATCGAAGACTTCCGTCTGATGGCGTTAGGCGAGGCTTTGGCACAAATAAAAAAGGGTGAGAATTTCAAGTTCAACGTGGCGCTGGTGATCCTGGATTTTGCCATCCGCCACGGTGTGATGTCTCCTGATGGAGAGCCCGACTATGAAGCGATTCTGCGGGGTCTCCATGCTTTACCGCCGTCAGCGTTGGCGTAACGTGTATTCCTGGTAGAGTTGACATATTGAGCCCGCTTCACAAGGATGCGCGCCGCTAATAGGCCAGCTGCTGGATCACGCGAGCCATGCACTTTCTGGAATTCGAAAAACCGATTGCTGAAATTGAGGGCAAAATCGCCGAACTGCGTCATATGAGTGATGCGGACGGTTTGAACATTGCCGATGAAGTGACACGGCTCCAGGGTAAAGTCGATAAAGACCTCAAATCAACCTATGCCAAGCTCACACCGTGGCAAAAGACGCTGGTTGCGCGCCATCCAGACCGTCCTCATTGCCTGGATTATATCGACGCCTTAATCACGGACTTCCTGCCTTTAGCCGGCGATAGAAGCTATTCCGACGACACGGCAATCGTTGGTGGCATAGGCCGGTTTCAAGGCCGCTCTGTCATGGTCATCGGCCAGGAAAAAGGCCGGGACACGGAAACCCGCCTGAAACACAACTTCGGTATGGCTCGACCCGAAGGGTACCGTAAAGCCAGACGACTCATGCAATTGGCCGACCGGTTTTCGGTTCCTGTTCTTACCTTTGTCGATACGGCCGGTGCGTATCCTGGCGTCGGCGCTGAGGAACGGGGTCAGGCGGAAGCTATTGCACGGTCGATCGAAACCTGTCTGGACCTTCGCGTGCCATTGATTTGCGTTGTCATCGGTGAAGGGGGATCGGGAGGTGCCATCGCCCTTGCCACCGGCAATGTAGTCCTCATGCTGGAGCACTCGATCTATTCCGTTATATCGCCGGAGGGGTGCGCTTCGATTTTATGGCGGGACGGCGATCAGGCCAAAATTGCAGCCGAAGCATTGAAATTAACAGCACAGGACTTAGATGCGCTGGGCATAGTCGATGGCGTCATATCTGAACCAGTCGGCGGCGCACATCGGAACCATGACGAAATTTTTGCATCGATCAAAGACGCCATCGCGCAACACTTACAAGATTTAATTTCTGTTGAAGGCGGTCAGCTCCGCGCAAGACGGCGGGAAAAATATTTGGCCATGGGACGTTTACAAGAGCGCTGATCGTCGAGCTCACTGGGCGCCAATCTCTGCACACCACTTACGGCCATAGTTCACGGTAGGCAGTTTCCATAGCTGTTGCGAACAATTCGGCGTCTCCGAGTGCCGATTGACGCAATTCTTTTCTGAGCAATTTTCTTAAGATGACCAATCGCTCTGTATCCGACGCAAGCGCATTGGCAATTTGCACAAATTCAGCTTCTGTCTGTGCGATCCATTCCGGATACCCGATTTGACTGAGTAGGCTCGCACCGACGCGACCAGCGGATCTATCCCCGTTCAAGGTGATAACCGGCACACCCATCCAGAGCGCTTCGCATGTAGTTGTGGTACCATTGTATGGCGTCGTATCAAGGGCGATATCTACCCGATCAAAGTCCTGAAAATGTTGTCCATAGATCGCGGTCCAAAGAATAAATTCGAATTGATCGTCGGCTACTCCAGCGTCGGTCAATCTTTGGCGAACTTCCTGCGCGATCGCCAGCTCATCAGGACCGCGCACCTTAACTAATAGAATGCTGTTTGGCACAGCATTTAGAACTGAAGACCATAGCTCGATTGTTTTATCAGAAACTTTTGAAAGATTTTGAAAGGCACCAAAATGAATACGCCCTGATTTGACCGATGGTGGTGCAGATGGCCCGGGAGTTTGAATAAGAGGTCTGTAGGTATGATAGCCGGTATCTAATCGTAAAACGGTTTCGCTGTGCAGCCGATCCGCCACACCAGCCGGATCGGCGACCGCATCGCTGATCCGGTAATCCATGGCCTTCAATCCGGTAGTCGACGGATAACCCAGCCAAGTGAGTTGAACGGGCGCTGGTTTATTTTGGAATGCACCAAGTCGATTGCCTTTTGTGTGCCCGGAACAGTCAACGAGAAGATCAATCTCATCCGCCAAAATACGCTGCGCTAATTCTTCATCGCTCAACGGAAAGCAATCCAGCCAACGGTCGGTACGGCCCATAAATTCCTGCATTATGGCGTCGGCAGTTGTCGCCGTTGAATAGGCGTGCACCTCAAAGGTTCCGCGATCATGGGCGTCAAATAAGGGGAGCATGAAACAGGCACAGGAATGATAGCGAAAGTCGGACGACACATAACCGATGCGCAGCTTTCGTTCTGGATCGCGTACATTTCGATGCTTTTGCGCCCCAATATCTTGGGCTGTCGGCCAGCGGCAGTGTCCAGCGAACAGTTGTTGGGGGCTAGCGTTTGAACTGTATTGCGCAGCAAAGAGCGAGATGCTTGCTAACGCCTGATTTGATGGTTCGGTTGCCCACGCGGCAGCGGTCAAAGACTACCCCTCTTCAATACGGCCCATGGAAATCAACGTGAGACCAAGGTTCGCCTTCGCTTCGCTGAGCGTTTCATCCAGGTTCAACGCCTGACGATATTTTTGCTCTGCCTCGGATAAGCATTCCCGATGACTGAGGGCGTTACCCCAATTGTCATAGAGAAAAGCGGTCTTGTAGCCGCAAGACTCAGCTGTTGCATACGCTTCGCAGGCCTCTTCGGGCTGCCCTAACAAGTCCAGGCAGGACGCAAGATTGCTCCAGGCTTCGCCGAGAGGGGGATTTGCATCGATTGCACGTTCAAAACAGGACACGGCAGATGTGTGTAAGCCACGTTCAGCAAGGTCGACGCCTTGATCGTTGAATTGCTCGGCAGCAACTCGTTTGGGAAATGCGGTTCTAACGAGTCTGATGAGTCGGCGATGCATACTTGCACTTTAAGTAAATCGCGTGCGGGCCGTCGTTTGTCATCAGCTTAAAGCTCGTACACCAGGCAAGACCTTGCCTTCAAGCCATTCAAGAAAGGCGCCGCCGGCCAACGAACTATATGTGAAGCGATCGGTTACGCCAGCTTGATTCAGCGCTGCAATCGTATCGCCTCCACCCGCAATCGAAATGAGTTTTCCAGCTTCTGATAAATCGGCGACAGCGGTGGCCACGCGAATCGTTCCTACGTTAAATGGCTCAATTTCGAATGCGCCGAGAGGCCCGTTCCATACCACGGTCTCAGTCTTGTTGAGACGGTCAATACATTCCGTGATGCTTTCGGGTCCAATATCTAAAATCATTTTCCGGTGAGGGACGGAATCAATTTTGCATGTTGTTGTATCCACGTTTTCGGCCAAACTGCCGGCGATCACTGCATCGACCGGTAGAACAATTTCGCAATTGGTTGAATCCGCTTTTGACAGAATGTTTTGTGCGGTCTCAACCTGCTCCGCCTCAAACAATGAGGCGCCAATCTCAATCCCTTGCGCACGAAGAAATGTATTGGCCATGCCGCCACCAATAATCATGGTTTCGACCATGTCGATCAAATGGCCGAGAATTGCGATTTTGGTAGCTACTTTGGCCCCTCCGACGACAGCTGTTACCGGGCGGCGAGGATTGCCGAGAACCCGATCAAGTGCATTTAATTCTGCTTCCAGCTGACGGCCAGCCGCATTGGGCAATAGATGCGCTAACTGTTCCGTAGACGCATGAGCGCGGTGGCAAACCGAGAAAGCATCATTGACATAAATATCCCCTAAATCAGCCAGCTGCCGGGCAAAGGTGGGATCGTTCTTTTCTTCTCCATCGTGAAAACGCAAGTTTTCAAGCACGGCAACCTCACCGGACGCCAGACTGTTAACGGTGTTTTCCGCTATGTCTCCAATACAGTTATTGGCGAAGGCGATGTCCTGATCAAGAAGTTGGGAGAGTTTCCCGGCAACAGGCTTGAGTGACAATGCTGACTGCGGTTTACCTTTCGGCCGGCCGAAATGAGACAACAAAATGACGCGCGCGTTTTTGCCGATCAATTCGCGGATAGTCGGCAACAGCCGCTCCAGACGGGTGACATCGCCGACCTCACCGTTGTCCAGGGGAATATTGAGATCAGCGCGCACAAGGACGCGCTGCGCGTCAACCTTTATGTCATCTAATGTGTGGTACCCCCGCACGGCACAACCTCAGAGCAGCTTCCCCATGGTGCCCAAGGTATCAAGCATTCGGTTTGAGAAACCCCATTCATTGTCATACCAAGACAACGCCCTGACAAAATCATCTTCCAGAACCTTTGTTTGGGTCGCGTCAAAGGTTGAACTGGCTGGATTATGGTTAAAGTCGATAGAAACGAGAGGCAACTCGTTTACGGCTAGAATACCTTGTAGAGCACCAGCGGCGGCGTCCTTCATCACCTTGTTAATGTCGTCTTCGGAAACTTTGGTATCCAGAACACACTTTAAGTCGATCATCGACACATTGGGTGTAGGCACGCGGATTGCCGATCCATCCAGTTTTCCTTTGAGCGCCGGAAGGACCTCCCCAACAGCCCGTGCGGCGCCGGTGGATGTCGGAATCATGCTGACGGACGCAGCGCGGGCACGGCGTAAGTCTGAGTGCAATGTGTCGACCGTACGCTGATCGCCAGTAAAAGCATGAACCGTGGTCATGTAACCATGCTTCAGACCAAAAGACTCATTCAGGACATGGGCAACCGGCGCGAGGCAGTTCGTCGTACACGACGCATTGGATACCACCAGATGATCGGCTGTGAGTTTGTCGTGATTGACACCATAAACGACAGTCAGGTCTGCGCCTTTTGACGGTGCTGAAACTAGAACCCGTTTGGCCCCGGCATCAAGATGAGCCGCTGCTTTATCGCGGTCAGAAAAAATACCGGTGCATTCCGCAACGATATCGATACCAAGATCAGCCCACGGCAGCGCGGCAGGATCTCGCTCAGCCAAAACTTGAGTTTTTATTTTACCAACCGTCATGACATCACCATTTACGGCAACGTCCATTGGTAAAGGTCCGTGGACCGTGTCATAACGTAGCAGGTGGGCGTTTGCGTCCGCCGACCCAAGGTCATTAATTGCCACAACGTCGAAATCTGTCCTGCCGGACTCAGCTAGGGCCCGCAAGACCATACGGCCGATCCGGCCAAACCCATTCATTGCCACGCGAACAGCCATTCTAATTCCTCACCTTCTTCTTCGTGGGCGATCCGGGAATGATCTGATCCTGCGACTAAACGGCTCAGTCCCCGGGAGTGCCCCGGAAATACACCACCGGCCGGACCATGCCAAGGGAGCCTGACGCCATGGAAGAGGGTCGCTTTCGCTTGCGTTCCGTGAAACGGGATTTATGTTCAGATATCGATCAAAGAGCCGGATTTCGGTTCGCTGGCCGGTTGGGTGTCGTATACGAGACCTGGCTAAAAAGCCCAATAAGAAGAACAACACAAAGACGAACAGGAGAGGCATGAGCTCAACCGCCGAAGTAGCGCCTACGGGCGCCCAGGACGATACGGGTCTGGATTCCTTGATCGGACCATTCATTCCTTTTCTCCATCATCTGACCCGTCTGGCTGTTTTGCTATTCATGGTGACGACGCTGCTCTTCTTCATGTTGCGTCTCGCCGGTGACCCTGCCCTGGTTTTGGCCGGCAACGATGCCACGCCTGAGCAGTTGGAAGCCATTCGGGCTCAGTACGGATTGGATAAACCGCTGGTCGTCCAATACTTGAACTACATGGGCAACTTGCTGCAGGGGGACTTCGGTAAATCGTTGGCCAGCGGTGAACCGGCTTTGGGTAAAGTGCTGACCATGTTGCCGGCAACTTTACTGATTGCCAGTCTGGCTATGGCGATCTCCATTATCATTGCCATTCCCTTGGGCGCATGGCTCGGATTCAAACCGGAACGGATGGAACGCCGTGGTGTTTCAGGAATTATTTTCGTTTTTCAGGGTGTGCCCGGTTTTGTCAGCGCACTCATCTTTATTCAGGTATTTGCAGTCAATTTACGCTGGCTTCCTTCGTTGGGCATGGAGTGGGGTGAAGTTATTTACTGGGTGATTTCGGAAGACTGGTCGATCCCAATCTTTCTCATCCCATCCAAAACCTGGATCTTGCCGTCCTGTAGCCTGGCCTGGTTTCTGATGCCAAGCTTGACCCGCGTGGTCGCGGCCAACACCGCTGAAGCCATGCGGGAAGATTACATCCGCACGGCCAGGGCTGGTGGTGCGCCTGGTCGATCGCTGCTTTGGCGCCACGCCCTGCCCAATGCCCTTCTGGGCGCCGCAGCCTTGATCGGCACACAGTTCGCGTTTTTGGTTGGCGGCGCAGTCATCACGGAAACAATTTTTGCCTGGCCCGGCATCGGCTGGCTGCTCATTGAATCCACACAGACGCTGGATTTCCCGGTGGTTCAGGCCCTGGCGTTCTGCATTGCGATTTTGGTGTTCCTCGTCAACGCCATAACGGAATTGGGTTTCCAATATCTCGATCCGCGCTTGCGGACGAAAGGAAACTGAACCATGGCCGAAGTAAAAGTCAGCCGCGTCGGCGGCCTGTTGGGTGGTGGCGAAGGCAAATCTTTTAGCTGGGATAAGATCCGGCAAGTTGCCAATGTGGAAATCGTCATCGCGTTTACGCTGTTTACGATCATTGCGGTCATCGCGATCTTCGGGCAATTCCTGCAGACCCATGACCCCATGCAGGGCGATTTGCTCAAACGCTTCACCCCACCGGGCCAGGAAGGGTACATCCTGGGTAGTGATCACTTGGGCCGCGATCTGTGGTCGCGCATGGTCGATGGCCTGCAATGGTCCATGGCCTGCGCTATGACTGCGAATGTGCTCAATCTGTTCATCGGCTCCACATTGGGACTTCTTGCAGCCGAGAAACCAGGATGGCTCAGGATTGTCGTCAATCAGTTTGTCTACACGCTGCAATCGTTCCCGGGCTTGGTGATTTTAATCTGTGTGGTCGTCGTGGTTGGTCAGGGCTTCTCAACACTTGTGTTGACCTTAGGACTCCTGTCGTGGGTTGTTTACATGCGGGTTGTCTATGCCGAAGCCTCGAGCCTGTTCCAACGGGAATATGTCCAGGCTTCCCGGCTCGCCGGGGTCAGCCGTTGGGCCATCATGTTTGGTCATGTGCTGCCCGGTGTGCGGGCCAGCCTGTTCGTGATTTTTGCCTTTCATTTTGCCGGTTTGCTCATCGCAGAAAGCGCTCTTTCTTTCCTCGGCTTGGGAGCACCGTTGGGTGTGCCCACCTGGGGCAACATGCTGGCGGAAAGCCGTCAATATATGATCCGGGCGCCGTGGATGCTGGTGGTGCCGGCCGGCGCGATCGTTACGGCCGTGGTGACGATGAATTTGGTCGGTGACGGCATTGCCAGCCTGGCCCGCAAGAAAGGTCCCAGCATTGATGTCTAAGGTAAACATGGCCTCGATCAGTACAAACCGGAACAATCATGGATAAGCCTGTCGTAAAGATTGAGAACTTGCGGCTTGAATTCATCAGTCAGGCCGGTGCGTTTGAGGCGTTGAAAGGCATCTCTCTCGATATTGACGAAGGCGAGATTGTCGGCGTCGTCGGCGAGTCCGGCTCAGGTAAATCCGTCACCGCCATGAATATTCTGCAGTTGTTGCCACGGACTAAAATCAGGGTTCCCACCGGCGTTATTGATGTATTGGACAACGATGTCCGGGCGATGACCGAGAAACAGCTGCAGCACATTCGCGGCGGCGAAGTGTCGATGATTTTCCAGGAGCCGATGACGGCGTTGAATCCTGTTCTGCGCGTTCAGGATCAGATTAACGACATTATTTTGCGGCACCGAGACATCTCCGAGGCGGATGCCGAGGCGCTATCTCTCAAACTACTGGAAGACACGAAAATCACCGATCCGCAGCGGGCGTATGAATCTTTCCCCCACGAGCTATCGGGCGGCATGCGCCAACGGGTCATGATCGCCATGGCGTTTTCCTGCTCACCCAAATTAATCGTCGCCGACGAACCAACGACGGCCCTTGATGTCACAGTCCAGGCACAAATTCTTGCCTTACTTAAAGAACGGGCCGAGAAGACGAAGGCCTCAGTACTTCTCATTACCCATGACTTGGCAGTCGTTGCACAGCTCTGCAACCGCGTTTACGTCATGTACAAGGGAGAGTTTGTCGAACAGGGAACCACCCAAGAAGTGATCGGCAATCCCCAGCACATTTACACGAAGGCGTTGCTCAACTCATTGCCGGAAGGCAAGCCGCCAAAGAGCCGGCTCGCGACCGTCGCCGCTGCCATGCTGGAAGGCGGCACGACGGATGAGGCTACAGCCGAGGTGCGCGTTGTCGACCGCATCGCCCGCACCGGCGAAACCATTCTTGAAATTAATGATGGGACGGTGCGGTATCCCAAAGATTACAATTTCTTTGGCCGGCCAGTGACGTTCCATACTGCGGTTGATCATGTCAGCGTCAGCATCAAAGAAGGTGAAACACTGGCGCTGGTGGGTGAGTCGGGATGCGGTAAGACGTCATTGGCCAATGCAGTGGTCGGACTCAACCGATTGGCAGATGGCGAGATCATCTACAAAGGAAAGAATATTCTCGAACACGACACCGCAACGCGCCGTGAAATTCAGATCGTCTTCCAGGACCCGCAATCCTCTCTCGACCCACGATGGGCGGTGTGGAAAATCATGACCGAACCGCTGACGGTGGGGAAATCACCCTCGCGAAGCGAATTGAGAGACCGCGCAGCCGGGCTTTGCACCATGGTGGGTTTGGACCCGGATAATATTGACCGCCTGCCCCATGAATTTTCCGGTGGTCAGCGCCAACGCATTGCCATAGGGCGGGCGCTATCCATACGGCCAACACTCCTGGTCCTTGATGAACCAACATCGGCGTTGGACGTATCCGTCCAGGCGCAGATCCTCAATCTATTGCTCGACCTGCAGGACGAGTTTGGTCTGACCTATCTGTTCATTTCTCACGATGTGGCTGTGGTGCGGCATATCTCCGATCGTGTCGCCGTGATGTATCAAAGCAAAGTGGTTGAACAGGGCGTCGCCGAGCAGGTGCTTACAGCGCCGGAACACGAGTACACCCGCACCCTGATGGAAGCGGTGCCCAGTCTGGAAAAGGCCTTCGCCGCCTAGGCAACGACCGATCCGGCTTTCAGAGCCCAAAGCCATACCCTGTCATCTTTTCGCGGTGCCAATGGGTGTGATAGGTATACGTTCCAATATTTATATAATTGGAGAAATCAATTGCTCATCTCATAGAATCTAATGTAGCTTTCATGCAACTACGCTGCGTACATTAGAATAATAGCACAAATTGACATTGAAAGCGCCAAACCAAACTGGGTTGAATAACCTGATTCAAGCCCGATGTGATCTTGGACGCTCCATTATGGTCGTTGCAGATTGGCCAAAGGTCACGCGATTTGCGGGTTATAGAGGATGATAAGTTGCTTTGTCTCAGGCCATTGGGTTTGATGCAGGTCAGGGAAAGCAATGTTTAAGGACAATGATCGGTCAAAAGACCGAGCAAAGGTCACACACGTTGACCGCGCCAATTATCCAATTTGGGGTAGATCCATGAAGATGCGTGTTTCTTTACTACAAACATCGGCAGCTTGCGCGCTTGCGCTAACCATGGCCACACCGGTTTCAGCTCAACAGATGGTGTTGGAAGAGATCGTCGTCACCGCGCGTAAGCGCTCAGAGAGTCTGCAGGATATTCCGCTCTCCATAACCGCATTCACCACCGAATCACTGCGTGATCAAGGTATCGATAATATCCACTCCTTGGCGGAAGCCACGGCGGGTTTTGCCATGGATAAGGGTTTTGGCCGGTTTTTTGACCGTCCCGTCATTCGCGGACAGTCTTCAATCTTGGGCAATCAGAACGCATCTTTCTTTGTCGATGGGGTTTTTGTCGCCAATTCCATTGCCTCGACCACCATTGACGCGCTGGAGCGCATCGAAGTTGTGCGTGGACCTCAAGCCGCTTTGTTTGGCCGGGCGACATTTGCTGGCGCTATCAATTACATCACCAAGCGGCCGTCCGATGAGCATGAAGGACAGTTAAACGGCAAAGTGGGTTCGCACGAAGACTACAAAGTCTCAGCCTGGATGAGCGGCCCCATTGTCGACGACAAGCTCTTCTACTTTATCGCCGGTAACTGGGATTACTACGGCGGTGAGTGGAAAAACAATCTAGAGCCCAATTCGGCCAATAACGCCAAGTTTAATTTACCTTTCCTGCCGGCTTTCCAGATCGCACCGACAAGGGGTGACACCTCGAAGCTGGGCACTGAAGAAACCAAAGACCTCACAGTTAAACTCCTGTTCGAACCGAGCGATAATGTAGAAGTCACCCTCAAGGGGAGCTTCGGCGACGTGGACGACAGCCACTACCCACGGACTTTGGCAGGCCGGGATGAGCATAACTGTCTAATTCCGATCAGCGCTGGCGGCACGTCACCAGACACCTCAGCCGGTTGGATTTGCGGAGAGTTGGAAGCGCGGAATCCCAACACCGGCAAACCGCGTCTTGCCGTTCTCAATATTCCGGATTTCGTTGATGGCCTGGTCAATGATTTTGGCACCGTCATCGAACCCGTCAAACCTGGACTGCAGCGCGAAAACTGGCGTTTCCTGGCCCAAATGGACATGGATATGGATGGCTGGGAAGTCATGGCCCGCGGTGCCTATAACAAAGACGATGAAACCACAGCGTTTGACGGTGACACCATCGGTGAGCGCGCGATCTTCGGTACCGGCCTCTTGCAAGCCGCCTTCATTGACGATTACGAAGATTATTCTTTTGAAACCCGGGTCGCGTCTCCGGCGGATCAACCTCTCCGGGGACTTGCCGGATTCACCTATTACAACGAAGAGCACTTTGAAAAGAACCGGACCATCGGCACCAGCTTCGGGCCGATCCCGGGTAATTTTGATGATGTTCTTCCGGTGATTTCAGGTGTTGAAAACTGGTCCGTTTATGGCCAGTTGGAATATGAAATCACCGATCGGCTGACGTTTACGGTTGAAGGCCGGTATTCTGAAGATGAGATTTCGGCAGAAGCTCCAGCCACCAACACCAATGAGTCGGTGACGTTTACCAGCTTCGCGCCGCGCTTTATTGTCGACTATCAAGCCGGTGATGATCTCTTGCTCTATGCTCTTGTTTCCAAGGGCACCAAACCAGGAGGCTTTAACACCGGTCTATTCGATGAGTCTGATCAAACGCTCGCGGCTGCCCGGGCCAGCGGCGAGATCGCCTTTGCAGAAGAAGAATCCTGGAACTATGAAGGGGGATTGAAGACCACGGTTTTTGACGGCCGCGCGACCTTCAACATGAGCGGTTATTACATAGACTGGTCAAACCAAGCCCTGACACAGATCATCGAAGTGATTAACCGGCAGGGCGCCTCCGTTTCGGCACCAATTCTCGTCAACCTCGGTAAAACAGAAATCTGGGGTGGTGAAATCGAGTCCAATTGGGCGGCAACGGATAATGTCAACTTGGGCATCGGTTATGGCCTCGCCAATTCAACCATCAAAGTCTTCAACGATGGACAGCATGCTCTGCTGACCGGCATTGATGACCCAGATTTGGTCAACGGCGGCAACGTCAGCGGCAACCAGCTCCCCAAGCAGCCCAAGCATACGTTTAGCTTCAATGCCACCTATCGGGACAGCTTGTCGAATGATGCGGACTGGTTCATTCGCACCGACGTGAACTTTGAGTCAAAGCGCTTCACCAGCGTGTCCGCTCTTCAGCACACGGGGGACCGTTACCAGTGGCATGCCCGCCTGGGCGTCGAAGCCGACAATTGGAAGATCACGGCGTACGTCAACAACATTCTCAATGAGTTGACGCCCAATAACATTCTCCGCTTTCGCGATTACCGCATCGCCTCAGGCAGCAACTTCTGCGGCGCGGCAGTGTGCGGCTCCTCCTCCTGGCGTGGCTTCTTCTTCAATCAGCCTCGCGGCCGGGACTTCGGGGTGGATCTGCAATACAGCTTCTAAACTGCTGTAAAATCAAAGGTTTAAGGGCCGGCTTAGCCGTCGGCCCTTTTTTTGGCCGTTTTGCATCCGATTCGCTGGTTTCCGGCATCTAATACCAACGGTCATTGAATTTGACCTTCGTGTGCCCATTTGCGCATACCAATCGACATGATTTTCGAGGGCTTGTCGATGAGCTTGTTCCAGGCGTGACACGCCTCATCGACGATGTCTTCGTAACTGTCGAAGACGCGGTTCGACAGGTAGGTCTGGCGCAGGTACTGCCAGATGTTTTCGGCCGGGTCCGGCTCCGGCGATCTGGGCGGCAGGAACAGCGGCGTGATGTTGTCGGGGAACTCCAATTCGCCGGTGGTGTGCCAACGCCACCCTCTCCACCGCCGTCAGCTTCGGAACTGCGCCGGGAGATTTGTGGTCGTGCATCGGGGCCGCCAGGCCGGAGAGGCGCAAGCCGGCGGTCAACGTGGTGGTCTTCCAATGGCCATGGGGTATGGCGGCCCGGCACCGTTCGCCTTTGCGCGACCATCCCCGCAGCCGCGCCATCTTCATCGACGCGCCGGTCTCGTCGATGAAGATCAGCCGTTCCGGAGCGAGCCCTGCCTGGTCTTCGAACCAGAGCCGGCGCCGCGCGAGCACGTCCGGGCGCCGCTGCTCCGCTGCATGGCCGGCCTTTTTTTGTGCGTCAGCCCGCGCTTGGCGAAGAAGTGCCAGACCCGTCGACGGGCACACCCGAACCCCGTGCGACGCCGCCAGCTTCTCGCCAATCTCGGCCAGCGTCATAGCCTTGGTCTGCGCCACCAGAGCCAGGATAAAGGCCTCATGCGCATCCAGCTTCGAGCCAGGCGGTTGGCCCTGGCGGTCGGGCTCAATCGATCCCGTCTCGCGCCAGCGCCAGTGGATCGCCGTCGCTGGCGCGACACGAAAACGCGCCGCGGCCCCCCGTGCAGACAGACCCCCAGTGACCGCCTCGACGACCCGCCGGCGAAGATCATTCCCGTAACAATGCCCCATGTCTGACTCCCAAATAGCCTCGGGATATAGAATCATGGAGTGGGACGCTTGGGAATCCCCTTCGATTCACAATTCAGTCAAACCGCTCTAGGTTCAGCAGCAAGTAATTGTGATGCAACACCTAAATAACTGATCGAATAAACAACCATGTTCATCCGTCTCATAACTATACTTTTAAATATTCTGGGAAATTTTCGCAGAATGTATTGTTCGTTTAACTCTTTGTTTTGGCTCAATACGAACCGTTACAGCGGGGTTACACAGCGTTTATTGATTCTTAATCCACACTACTATAGGGTTTTGACCACTGAATACCCCTCTGGTTTAGCTGAGTGAGGACCTCATGGTAGCAGCTGAACCAAGCTTTGAACGCATCGCTCTTAACCGCATCACCTTTGGATGCCGGGACGTGGACGAGGAGTACGTCCAATCCATTGGCTGGGAAGCCCATGTGGAAGAGCAACTCAACGCCCCCGTTGAAGATGATGACGCGCTGACCACGCATATCGCGGCGCAAACCATGCACATCCAATATAGGGAGCAGGAAAACGAGGAAGGTGGTTGGGAAGCCGTCGACGAGGATCGTCCGCTCAATTACCTGAACACCGATACGGAAACGCTGTTCGATCTCGCTGTGGAAGCGGGCCAAACCGTTTCCTTCGCTGAACTGAAACGCATTCAACAGGAAATCACGGCGTCCAGTTGGATTGGGGCCGTGCATGCGGAACATCAGGTCCGTGAATTCATGGTCGATTTCTGACACATGTATTTCAATATCGCCCGGGATGAAAGCCAGTTTGGCGGTGCCACGTTGCCGGTATACGACCGGGAACACATTCGCCCCTATGCGCTCGGCAACTTCCGGGAAATGCTGGAAGCCAACACCGTGTCGACATCCATGTTGTTCTATCTCGACAACGTGGTCAGCGATGCCGTGCTGCCCAATGAAAACTATGCCCGTGAATTGCTCGAACTGCACACCATGGGTGAAGAGTATTATCTCGGGGTGGAAAGTCTCTCCTCAGGATCGCCCGTTGGCCTAGGCAACGAAATTGGTGTCAACACCCCGGGATATACGGACGCGGACATCATCGAAGCGTCAAAGGCCTTGTCGGGCTGGACGGTGGAAGCCGGCCAAAGGTCAGATGAAGGTTTTAATGTCTTTCTCCCGATCACCGGACTATTCACCTACAACGCGGTGCAGCACAATACAGCGGCCACCTCGTTCATGGGTGTCGCGCTTCAGAATATGGAAGAGGATATGGAGCAAGGCCGGGAGGTCATCGATATAGCCGCCAAACACCCGGGTACTGCCGAGTTCATTGTCAACAAGCTGTTGGTTCGTATCTTCGGCGACAACCCACCCGAAGCCGTCCACACCCGCGCTGTGGACGGCTGGATGGCCAACCAAGAAGGCCCTGATCAAATCAAAAAGGTGATGGAAGCCATTTTGCTCGATGGGCCGCAAATCGGCGAAGGGCCCCAAACCAAGATTCGCCAGCCGTGGGAACGTCTTATGGCTTTGTACCGAACCACCGACACGGTTGTGAACGCCCATCAGTGGATGGCATGCCTATTCCACAACTTGGATGACAGCCTGTTCACCTGGCCGACGCCCGATGGACGCCCCGACAACACGGAATATTGGTTGTCATCGTCGGCCCATCTGACCACCTGGAATTACAGTCTTGGGCTATTTTTCTTGGAAGAACTGGCCACCACGTTCACCGATCAGACTCCGGAAGAAGCTAAGAATTCGGCAACAGAAGTGGTCGAATACTGGCTCGGCCGGATGATGATCGGCTATGAACCATCCGCAGAAGTGACCAATACTCTCATTGAGGATGCCTCGGGTTTTCAAGGGGTGATCACCGCCCTGGACTCTGGTTCAGAAGAAGACATTGAATACACATTCACCCGTCTGGCTGGCCTGATCACCACCACCGAAGAATCCTCGTTCCGTTAGGAGAAAACCAATGAAACTTAGCCGTAGAAACCTTCTCGTCAGCGCCTCGAGCGGCGCCTTTATGGCATCAGTCGGACCTGGCCTGCGTGTTTCCATGGCCGCGGAAGGATCGACCTCCGGCGACATTCTCGTCGTCCTGTTTGCCCGCGGCGGAACAGACGGTCTTCAACTGGTTGCCCCGGCGGACGTTGGCGAATATCAAGACGCCCGGCCGACAATCGCTGTTCAATCCAGTGGAACAGATGCAGGCACGCTGTTGGCCAATGGCATTGGTGGTGTGGACTTCTTCATGCATGCTGAAGCAGCGCCGTTGAACGATTTGTATAAATCGGGCGACCTCTCCATTGTGCACGCGTCCGGCGTACCCACGGAGAACCGCAGTCACTTCAAGTCCATGGATATGATGGAACGTGGTTTAGCGGACAATGAAACGGCACTATCCAATGGTTGGCTGACCCGGCATCTTGAGTCTTTGACTGCCGAGCGCCCGCTTCTGTCGACCGTTTCCACCAACTCCAACAATCCAATCTCTTTGTTGGGGTATCCGCAGGCTGTGAGCATACCCGACGTATATAATTTCAACGTCTCCGGCGGTGATGCAAACGCCAATGTGATTTCGGCGCTCAACGCGGCCGGAGGTTCGGCGTACCAGCAAGTCGCCTTACAAACCCTGGATGCCATCGACACCGTACAGACGAAGCTTGATGAGCTTGAAAACCAGTTCGACGCCGATGACGGCAGCGAAGAGCCGGCCTATACCAATGGTCCATTGTCTGGATCTCTCCGTAATCTGGCGACTTTAATAAAAATGGATGTCGGGCTAGATGTGGCCACGGTTGATTATGGCGGGTGGGATCACCACAACAATTTGGTCAACGAATTCCGCAACAACGCCAATGAACTGTCTCAGTCCCTGGTCGCTTTTTGGGACGATATGGTCGATTACCAAGACCGCATTACCCTGGTGTTCATGACTGAATTTGGCCGACGCCTCAATGAAAATGCCAGCAATGGCACGGACCATGGTTCCGGCACGACAATGATGGTGCTGTCGGGCAGCGCCAATGGCGGACAAATCTATGGTGAATGGCCCGGCATTGAGAATGCTGATCTGGACAACGGTGACTTAGCCGTCACCACCGATTACCGACAAGTGATCAGCGAAGTGCTGGCCAAGCGGCATTGCAGCCCGGGCCTGGACACCGTGTTCCCGACCGTGACCTACAGCCCGCTGGGTGTTGTCGATGGTGACGATTCAGCGGTCACCGGCACAGCCGTGGCGAGTTCTACAGCAACCAACGCCGGCTAAGTTTATCTCGGCCCTCTGGCAACCATGCTGGAGGGTTGAGCGTTTTAAGACTGTCCCTGTGCTGACTCAGGGATGACTTAGAACCCCCCATCCGCTTTGGGTAGGAGCCGGAGGGGCCTTACAAGGATTAAGAGATCCATGTTGCCCACTCAGCCTTCCTTCGAACGGTTAGCCCTCAATCGTGCGGCATTCGGTGCCCGCGCCGTTGATGAAGCCTATGTCCAATCCATAGGTTGGGACACCCGATGGGTCTCCTGATGTGGACGGGTGCTGGCTGTCGTCAACTTCAATGATGACTCAATGGAATGCTCTTCTCACGAGTCTCAATCGGCCGTTAACGAACGTGTCCATAACCGATGAGTCCCTGGCCACAGACTCGGTTATAGAGCTGGTTGAGGATTGGGTCGGCCGTATGGTCGGTTACGAACTCACAGCAGAGAAAATGGACGCCTTGGTGGACTTTGCAATGTCGAAAAGCGGTATTCTCACCTATGTCGGCGAGGGCAATTCCGCCGGCAATACTGTTGAGTTTCATTTGCGGCAACTGGTTGGACTTATTGCCACGACGGATGAGTTTGCTTACCGCTAGAGCAGATTCAATTTAGTCCCGATCATACCTACCGATGCGCCGGGGGTTCCTGTATCTGGTTGCGATCATGGACTGGTTTACCCGTAAGGTCCTGGCCTGGCGCATCTCTAACACGTTGGAGGCCGACTTTTGTTCCGAGGCGCTGAACGAGGCGGTCTACAAGTTCGGCACGCCGGAGATCATGAACACCGACCAGGGCAGCCAGTTCACGTCGTTTGCATGGACCGACCGGCTGCGGCAGATGGACGTGCGCATCTCAATCGACGGCAAAGGGCGGTTCCTCGACAACATCTTCGTCGAGCGGCTGTGGCGCACGCTCAAATACGAGTGCGTCTATCTGCACGCCTAGGAGACCGGCTCACCGGCCAGGGCGGGTATCCGTAAATGGATGGCGTTCTACAATGACAGGCGTCCACATTCCGCCCTTGGCGGCAAGCCACCTGCCGTAGTCTATTGGCAGGCAATCGAGCAACACCAACCCGATCAGCAGGTGCAAAGAGTAGTTTAAATCACACCAGAATCTGTCCAAGGATCGGGGAGTAGCTCAATTTGCCCATATAGTTTTAAGAGGGTGACGTAATCTGCGCTTGGATTGTCACGGGAATATGGTGTCATCGGTCGCTTCAATTGTTATTTGACCACGCAAAATGTCTTTGAAACAGCGATGTACAGTACCTTTCTAGTCTTCTTTTTCCTAGTGTGAACAAGGCCTTGCAAGAATTCGTTTGGCATGAAACGTTGCCGTCAAGTGGCAAAAGCGAGACAACCGGCAGATATCATGGGATGGCATTTTTGGATTGATCGCGGTGGCACATTCACAGATATCGTTGCCTTGTCTCCTGACGGCAGCATCACCGCCGAAAAACTCCTGTCTGAAAATCCCAAACACTATCCAGACGCTGCCTTAGCCGGAATGAGGAGAATTCTCGGAGTAACGGACAATCAAACTTTTCCTACTCGTGACGTT
Source organism: Rhodospirillaceae bacterium (assembly GCA_965262665.1). Taxonomy (GTDB): domain Bacteria; phylum Pseudomonadota; class Alphaproteobacteria; order Rhodospirillales; family Rhodospirillaceae; genus CBDBND01. The sequence goes on along the minus strand of CBDHFR010000004.1, from coordinate 3,775,890 downwards.
GAGTCCATCAAGATGGGGACAACCGTTGCAACAAACGCCCTGCTGGAAAGGAAAGGTGAGCGCACTTTATTAGCCATTACTCGGGGATTTGCCGATGCTTTATTCATCGGTAATCAAAACCGGCCTCAACTCTTTGACCTAAAAATTAACCGTCCGGGCGTGCTTTACTCTGAGACAATTGAAGTTGAAGAACGAGTGTTCGCTGACGGGACCATTGGGACACCACTTAATGAAGATGACGTGCGTTCTAATCTGCAAAGAGCGCACGAAAAGGGGTTTAGATCAGTTGCGATTATTCTACTTCACGCTGATAGACATCCCACACACGAACAGCGGGTAGCTGAAATCGCAACGGAAATAGGTTTTGAACAGATTTCCGCCTCTCATGACGTTATTCCGTTGATGAAGTTGATTGGCCGCGGCGATACGACGGTCGCAGACGCGTATCTTTCCCCCATTCTCAAACGGTATGTGAGCCAGGTTGAACAGCGTATCGATGGCAGTAGGCTCTTTTTCATGCAGTCAAACGGCGGCCTGACGTCGGCGGGCCTGTTTCGAGGTAAAGATGCCATTCTTTCGGGACCCGCTGGGGGCGTTGTCGGCATGGCCGGAATCGCCTCTTCTGCAGGTATTCAGAATGTGATCGGCTTCGATATGGGCGGCACTTCGACGGATGTGTCGCACTTTAAAAGTGACTTTGAACGTACTTTTGATTCCGTTGTTGCCGGTGTGCGCATTCGCGCTCCCATGATGTTGATTCATACGGTAGCGGCTGGCGGCGGATCCATGTGCATCTTTGATGGGCTCCGATTGCGTGTGGGACCGGAAAGTGCGGGCGCCCAACCGGGACCCGTCGCCTATCGTCAGGGTGGCCCGTTAACGATCACAGACTGCAATATTCTACTTGGCCGTATTCAGGCGCGTCATTTTCCATCGGTTTTTGGAAACAATGGCACCGAACCATTGGATACAACCGCTGTACATAACGCGTTTGAAACCTTGGTCGCACGCGTGAACACCACACTCAACACCAAAATGAGTGTGACGAAATTGGCGGAAGGCTTCATTGCGTTGGCGACAGACAACATGGCCAATGCCATCAAGACAATTTCTGTCCAACGCGGCTACGATATATCGACTTACTCACTTGTCAGTTTCGGCGGAGCGGGAGGTCAACATGCGTGTCAGGTTGCTGATGCGTTGGGAATTGAACAAATTTTGGTTCACCCCTTGTGTGGCGTTTTGTCCGCTTACGGCATGGGCATGGCACACCTGAATGTAGTCAAAGAACAAACTATTGCGATGCGCCTTAACAAACAATGTGAAGAGAGGATCGGTCAAATATTAACTGATCTGGGCAAACAAGCGCGGCTAAAATTAAATGAACAGGGCCTCAACGACTCCGAAATTTCGATTCAAGAAAAAGCACTCATTCGCTATGACGGATCTGACACTGCTTTGGCCGTTGCTGTTGACTCGTTAGAAGCCATGGTCTGCGCCTTTGAACAGGAACATCGCCAACTCTTTGGTTTTATACAGGAAAACAAGGACTTAGTAGCAGAGGCAGTCACCGTTGAGGCGTTCGGAGGTGGTGCGCCGCCATTTGAGCAAACGCACGACTCAGCGCCTAACGGTTCATCCACTGCGCCACTTGAGCAAGTCGACATGGTTTGCAAAGGAGAGCCACTTGCAACGCCCATTTATCATCGAACAAACTTAGAGCCGGGCCATTGTGTCCAAGGCCCCGCTCTCATCGTTGAAGACAATGCAACCACAGTTGTCGAGCCGGATTGGCGGGCATTGGTGACCAATAAGAATCACCTCAAACTCACTCGCCAAGATGTCATTTCTACCAACAGGTCATTGGGTGCGGAAATAGATCCAGTGAAAGTCGAAATATTCAACAACTTGTTCATGACCATTGCAGAACAAATGGGTGCCGTGCTGCGCAATACAGCCTACTCGGTCAACATCAAAGAACGATTGGATTTTTCCTGCGCCGTTTTTGATATCAACGGCGCCTTGGTTGCCAATGCCCCACACATGCCGGTCCACCTTGGGTCCATGGGCGAAAGCGTTAGAGCAGTGCTGAATACCCACCTGGTTGACATGAATCCGGGTGACGTTTTCGTCACCAATGCCCCTTATAACGGCGGAACTCATTTACCCGACGTCACCGTCATTGCACCGGTATTTGACAAAATCACCAATGAAAGGGCCTTTCTTGTTGCAGCAAGGGGTCACCATGCTGACATCGGCGGCATTTCACCTGGATCAATGCCGCCATACAGCACGACGATCGACCAAGAGGGTGTGTTGATCGACGCGGTTCCTCTAGTAAAAGCCGGTCAATTTCTTGAATCAGCGATGTACAAGAACCTCGGATCAGGCCCCTACCCCGCTCGCAATCCGCAACAAAACATCGCCGACCTGCATGCTCAGGTCGCCGCTTGCATGACGGGCAGTGCAGAATTGCACAAGATGATCGATCAATATGGTCTCAACGGAGTTAAGGCCTATACCCAACATGTTCAAGCTAACGCTGAAGAAGCTGTTAGACGAGTTATCGGTAACTTGAAGAACGGCAGTTTCACGGCACCAATGGATGACGGCAGTCATATCAGTGTTGCTGTCACAGTTGATCGCAAAACACGGTCGGTGACGGTTGATTTCTCGGGGACGTCCCAACAACGGCCAAATAATTTCAATGCCCCATCTGCTGTCTGTAGGGCTGCAGTTCTGTATGTCTTTCGCACCCTTGTCGACGATAACATTCCGATGAATGAAGGTTGCTTGAAACCTATAAAACTAATCATTCCAGAAGGTTCTATGATTAATCCTAAGGCACCGGCGGCCGTCGTGGCGGGGAATGTCGAAACGTCACAAATTATATGTGATGCCCTTTTTAGCGCCTTGGGAAGATTGGCCGCGAGCCAAGGCACAATGAACAACCTGACCTTCGGCAACGATTCTTTCCAGTACTATGAAACAATCTGTGGCGGTGCGGGCGCCGGATCTGACTTTGACGGCGCGGATGCTGTTCACACACATATGACGAACTCCCGGCTGACTGATCCGGAAGTGCTTGAATGGCGATTTCCAGTCGTTGTGGATTCTTTTCAAGTGAGGCCAGGTTCCGGCGGAGCGGGTCTTTTTCAGGGCGGCAATGGCGTTTACCGCCGCCTTAAGTTTCTTGATGCCATGACCGTATCCATACTTTCCGGACGGCGGCGTACTGAACCGTTCGGACTTAATGGCGGTCAAAACGGCCGGTCAGGAGAAACTTGGATTGAACGTGCGGACGGCACCCGTACTAACCTTGATTTTGCGGACAGTACAAATGTTACGGCGGGTGATACCATCGTTATCGCGACGCCAGGCGGCGGTGGATACGGTGATCCTAATGCAAATCGCCAATAACGAATCACAAATTGATCAATGGTGCTCTACCAATCTGACGCGTAGTGGGATGTCGACATCTTTTCAACGGATGAGATGCTCGAGGAGCGCCTGACGAAATGACACAGTCTCGGCAAATCGTTAGCCGGCCCAGTGATGATGGATTCTATTTGCCGGCGGAATGGTGCCGCCATGCCAGAACTTGGATTGCCTGGCCGACGTCGTCTAGAGGTCTGACGTCTGACGACATGTCATTCAAGAAGGCTCTGGAGGATGTTGTCATAGCCGCCAGAAAGTTTGAACCCGTAACGGTCATAGCCAACGGTCACCATAGAGATGAAGTTTATGACCGAATCGGCAGCCGCATTGATGTCTTAGACATACCTCACGAAACAGCTCGCATACGAGACTTAGGCCCAACCTTCCTCGTTGACGGAAAAGGAGGATCGACAGCGATCGATTGGCGGTTTGATGGTTGGGCACAGGGAGTTCCGTATTGGGACAATGACGCCAAGGTCAGCCACGCGCTCTTGGGAGAGGTCGAAATACGGCGCTTTCGCGCACCTCTTACGCTTGAAGGCACGGCTATCTGTTGTGATGGAGAAGGCACCGTTTTGGCGCTCGGCATGACCCCTCTGGATGTGGATCGGAATGCGGGTATCTCTAAACTCGATGCCTACGGTGTTTTGAGCAGCTGGTTGGGCGTATCCAGAGTCATTTGGATCAATCAGGGCATTGGTGAAGGTCCTGAAGCTAGTGAACTCAGACGCGCTTGTGCTTTTGTCGCACCAGCGCATGTCGTCGTTAGCCAACAAAAGAATGGGCTTTGGAGCAAAGTTTTGGACTCTCTGGCCGACCGTCTACAAGAAACGGAAGATGCTCACGGCAGAAGACCACGCGTCGATCGATTGCCGCTGTTGGATTTGGATGGGCGAATTGCCACCTATACGACCTTCTACATTATGAATACGGCCATATTGATGCCTAGCTACGATTTGCCAGAGGATGATGTGGCTAAAGATTTTCTAAGGGATACTTTCCCCGGACGAACAATACGGCAAGTGAATGCCAAGGATCTTTTGCTTGGCGGTGCAAGCGTACCCAGCGTGACCCAATATCAACCTGCCCGGCTTCTTGAACGCAATAAGGCTACCCTACTGCCTAAGTCTGCTTGGCAACGTCCCGTGCCCGATTATGTCGGGCTACTTCAAGCCTATATAGAACGTGTCGAGGCCGAAGAGTAAGATTTACTCAGATGGCAATTGCCGACGCTCAGGTGCCTTCCAGCTTAAGTTACCGTCTTTGAATCGCTCAATGGCAGCTTGAAGTTCTTCATGCTCCACACATCCACGCGGGCAAATTTTACTCAACTTGATTAAGTTCGCCTCGGCAGCCGACCGATTATCCAAAAGCAAATATAATTCACCTTGGTACTCGAGCGCTCCTTTGTGTTCCGGATCAATTTCCAAAGCGCGGTTATAATTCTCCATCGCCACATCGGTCTGATCGAGATTGCGCTGACTATAAGCTAGCAAGTTATAGGCGTCCGCATTGTCGGGATCGTCTTCGAGCACTTCCCAGACGATATCTATGGCTTCATCAAAACTATCCGCATCAATGGCCTCTTGAGCCTCTTCCAATTTCTCTTCGTTGGAACTGGACGAGCCCATCGCCCACACATTTGTCGATACAAATGCAAAGATAGTCACGAAGGCTGCGAGCAGTGTGAGACGATTTAGATTTCTAAAGATATGGGTAACCATATCGCTCCCCTTTCAGTGGATCAGAAGAAAGGAAACACGCTTCCGAGACAGACGATACGCCCATGACGTCGCAAGGGCGAGCGGAACACGGTTGTCGTCATTGAACGGCCGTCTGTTTTGAGCCTCAACCCTAGGGAATCTCTTAATCTTGAAGATGGAGGCCGCGTCATGAGTAGAGGGGCGACCTTCGCCGTAGGAGCAAAAGTGAATGAGAATGATGGTTTGGCGGCCTATTTCATGGCAACCCAACGCCTCGAGTCGGCCAGGCCACGCTCGCTCTTGAGCTCAACATTGTTCGGTTTTTTTGACAGGTGTTGCAGCGCTTGCCAATGGGGTCATGACCGCGTACCAAACGAGGCATATACGAACGGTGATTAAATAGAAATGTCGTTGGTCTCACTTCTTCCCTATGCCTACTTAGTTCTTGGTCTAGTCTTATTAAGCGGTGGTGCTGATTTTCTCATCCGCGGGGCTGTCGCCATCGCCACCCGTTTAGAAATCTCACCACTAGTCGTCGGGCTTACTATTGTTGCTTTGGGCACATCTCTTCCAGAGTTGGTTGTCTGTGTGCGCGCCGCATTGGCAGGGGCGTCAGGAATAGCTGTGGGCAACGTTGTCGGCAGTAATATTGCCAATATTTTACTCATCGTCGGTATAGGTGCATTGGTTTTCCCTATTACTGCAAACCGCAATCATTTCATTCGCGATAGTTTCATACTTCTTGGCGCCACCGCGATATTTGTCAGCGTTGCACTAACTGGGTCTTTTGACCTGCTCCCGGGCATTGTTATGGTGCTCTGTTTGTTTGTCTTTCTCGTGCTTTCTTACATTCAAGGGAAAAAACACGGCAGCGACGACCTGAGTTTGATCGACCTCGAAGATGTCAGTCCACAGGAATCGGTTTCTGGTTTGAAAGCTTCGGTCTGGGTTCTCGGTGGATTGGTTGCCGTGGCGATTGGGGCGGAACTGCTAGTTGACGGCGCAACCACCATCGCTCGCAGTCTGGGCGTCAGCGAAGAGGTTATTGGGCTAACAATGGTTGCGATTGGGACATCGCTGCCTGAACTGGCGACAGTCATAGCTGCCGCCGCAAAAAAACACACCGATGTGATTGTCGGCAATGTGATGGGCAGCAACATTTTCAATATTTTCGGGGTCATGGGCACGACTGCTATTGTTGCCGAGGTACCCGTTGCACCTCAAATTTTGAATTTTGATATTTGGATAATGGTTGCCGTTGCCGTGCTGCTGATTCCGTTTATGCTGAGCGGCAGCGTTCTGTCTCGCCGCGAGGGAACCGCTTGTCTCATCCTGTATGTAGCTTACATAACTGTCCAGTACATTGGCGTTGACACATTTGTCTAAACTTGAGACCTGAGCATGCCGCCCATCAGCCTAAAGACCATTCTCATTACCGGTGGCTCACACCGCATTGGTGGTTGCATTAGTGAAACCCTGGCAGCAAGCGGCTGGTCTGTGGCCATCCATTATCACGGCTCATCTTCACAGGCGGAAACGCTCGCGCATTCCATTGGCGCCGGAGGTGGCACGGCAAAGACCTTTGCCGCCGATCTGAGTGATCCGGATGTCGGTAGCCAGTTGATCGCACAGGTCACCGACGCCATGGGACCTCTCGGAGCAATCGTGAACAACGCATCCATTTTTGAAGCCGAGTTGTGGGATGACGTTTCTGTTGAATCCTGGACGTCTCATCTGGCTTTAAACCTCGGTGCGCCTTTTTTTCTCAGCCAAGCGTTTGCGTTGTCCCTGCCCGCTGCTGAAACGGGGGCAATCGTCAACATCATCGATCAAAGAGTATGGAATCTGAGACCGGATTTCGTTTCCTATACCGTGAGCAAATCAGGCCTATGGACGCTGACGCAAACACTGGCGTTGGCCTTGGCGCCTCGCATACGGGTCAATGCGGTTGGCCCTGGACCGACCCTACCCAGCAAACGGCAAAACGACTCCTCCTTCAAGAGGCAGGCCGAAGGCACTCTCTTAGGACATGGGGCACAACCCAGCGACATTGCGCAAGCGGTGCTTTACCTGTTAGATGCGCCCGCCGTAACGGGCCAGATGATCGCCGTCGATGGCGGTGAACATCTTGGTTGGGCGCTGCCAGCTGAGGAACAGATTGTCGATGAGTGAGTTAAGAAAAACACCTTTTATCCAACCTCTTCGTATTGCTGATGCTGGAGAAAACCTACGTCACGTCTTTGTTCGCGATCTCGTCCTGGCTTGCGATATTGGTGTACATGCCCACGAAAAAGGACGCCCTCAAAGGGTCCGGATCAATTTGGATTTGGGGGTTACGGACGACGGCACACCTCTAGCTGACCGGCTGGAAAACGTGGTGTGCTACGAGACTGTGGTTACGAGGGTGCGTGCCATAACGGCAGACGGCCATATCAATCTCGTGGAAACCCTGGCCGAACGAATCGCTCAAACCTGTCTGCAGCTGCCCGATTGCGTCTCAGCCCGGGTCAGGATCGAAAAACTGGATGTCTTCTCCGATGCAGAAAGCGTCGGTGTCGAAATTGACCGGCGGACAGCTGACGTTTGGCTCCAAGACAACCCTTAGGCCATTGATTTGGTTCAATAAGATGCCAGAGAATCAAACTCAGGTGTCAATTTTGAAGGCAAGCCAAGTGAGTTGTGCACACCATTTTTAGTCAAACCTAGAGTCGATCAAAGACGGACAGATATTCTAAACGGGTGTTGATCAGAGGGCGTGATACCAGAAAAAATATATAGAATTCAATTATTTATAAGAAAAGGCTCTATTTTTTAGTGGTTTTCCTGCCGACGTTTTCCGCAGCACGACGAATGCATCCGCAACGACATTCCCACAGAGTTTTCCACAGCGGAGTTGAATATCGGGCCCAAAAACCGCCCGTTTTTGACTGTCGGTTGACCTCGATTTCGGGGAGTGTCACATCCCAATCATGGAGTCTTCGAAGTCACAATCCGAACCTCGGCCTGGCAGCGCCGCGGATACGGTCCCAAAGTCCCCGGCGGAGGGTGAGCAATCCAAGGCGAATGGGCTGACAGTTATCAAAGATGCCGTGCCGTCATTGCCGAGCCATCCAGGTGTGTACCGGATGATCAGTGGCAAGGGGGAAGTGCTTTACGTCGGCAAGGCCAAGAACATCAAGAAGCGGGTGACAGCATACACGCGCATTGAACGCATGCCTTTGCGTTTGCAAAAAATGGTGACACAGACTGCGCAGCTCGAGGTGGTCACCACACACACGGAAGCGGAAGCCCTACTGTTAGAAAGTAATCTCATCAAGCAGCTGAAGCCGTACTACAACATCCTTCTCAAAGACGACAAATCCTTTGCCTATATTAAGGTGACACGCGACCATCCTTTCCCACGCATCCTTAAGTATCGTGGTGCGCGAAAATCACCTCATGAATACTTTGGGCCTTTCGCCTCGGCCGGTGCCGTCAACCGGACGTTAGCAACACTGCAAAAGATCTTTCTGTTGCGATCCTGTTCAGACACTGTGTTTGCCAATAGATCAAGACCGTGTCTGCTTTATCAAATAAAGCGATGCTGCGCACCGTGCGTCGAAAAAATCACCCAAGAGCATTACAACGCGTTGATTGATCAAGCTCATGCGTTCCTCAAAGGGAACAGCAGTGAAATCCAAGAAGACCTGTCGCGACGCATGGAGTCGGCAAGCGCGAATTTGGAGTATGAGCAGGCAGCCACTTTCCGCGATCGCATAAAAGCGTTGACAACCGTTCAGAGCCACCAAGACATCAATCGCCAGAGCATAGACGACACCGACGTGATCGCCCTTCATCGTGCTGGAGGACAATCTTGCATTCAGATCTTCTTTTTTAGAGGCGGCCAAAACTTTGGCAACCGGGCGTATTTCCCCACACACAGCGTTGACGACGAAGATGGCGCCATCGTGGAAGCGTTCGTTGGCCAATTCTACGACACCACCGCTGCACCTGGATCGATATTGGTCAGTCATACACCGCCAAATCGTGACCTCCTTGCAGAAGCGCTTTCCATAAAGACTGAACATCGCGTCGATATTCTGATGCCGCAACGCGGCGACAAACGCAAACTGATCGACCATGCTACATTGAATGCCAAGGAAGCATTGGGCCGACGTCTCGCCGAAAGTTCCGCTCAACGCAAACTCTTAGACGGACTGGCTGAGATTCTCGATCTTCCATCCGCACTTGAACGGGTGGAGGTGTACGACAATTCTCATATTTCAGGCACCAATATGGTGGGTGCCATGATTGTCAGTGGACCTGCTGGTTTTGAGAAAAACGCCTATCGAAAATTCAATATCAAGGCTACGGATCTGTCACCCGGTGACGATTACGGGGCTATGCGGGAAGTTTTGAATCGGCGGTTCGCCCGGGCACAAAAAGAGGATCCGGATCGCGAACTCGGCTTGTGGCCGGATCTGGTCGTTCTCGATGGTGGCAAAGGACAATTGTCAGCCGCGCGCCAGACCCTCGAAGATCTGGGCATTGATGATATACCACTGGTCGCGATCTCAAAAGGACCGGATCGAAATGCCGGGCGCGAGCAGTTCCACATGACGGACCGTTCAATCTTTATGTTGCCGCCGTCGCACCCCGTTCTTTATTTCTTGCAGAGATTGCGGGACGAAGCGCACCGGTTTGCGATTTCGTCACATCGCGCGCGGCGCTCCAAAGCAATCGTCCGTTCTGAACTCGATCAAATTCCGGGTATTGGCGCGCGACGAAAGAAAGCCCTGCTGCATAGGTTCGGATCAGCCAAGGTTGTCACACAGGCGGGGGTCGATGACTTGACGGCGGTAGACGGGATCAGTGCGGGACTGGCAAAAAGAATCTATGATTATTTTCATCCCAATCAGTAGAAACTGACCCCTAGTTGAATTCTTCAGACGGATCAATGTCGTGCTTAATCTGCCAAATATTCTAACGTTGTCCCGAATCTTTATCATCCCTGTGGTCATCAGCCTGTTTTACTGGGACACCCCCACCACGCGCTGGGTCATGTTGGGCCTTTTTACCGCCGCTGGCATAACTGATTTTTTTGATGGATATTTGGCACGACGCAGCAATCAGGTATCACCGTTGGGCCGGTTTCTGGACCCGATCGCGGACAAACTTCTCGTCGCTGCATTGCTTCTCTTGCTAGTCGGATTTGAACGTATGACGGTTTGGTCCTACCCCGCCGCGGTTATCATATTGATGCGGGAACTTTTGGTGTCGGGATTGCGTGAGTTTCTAGCGGAAATTCAAGTCAGCGTTCCGGTCACCAAATTGGCCAAGTGGAAAACCACACTGCAAATGTTTACCCTGGGATTTTTGATTGTGGGTAAAGATGCGCCGGAATGGACTCCAGCCCAGGCCATTGGAGAGATTGGTCTTTGGCTTGCCGCCCTGCTCACTTTGATTACCGGATACGACTATTTCAAAGCGGGCCTCGGCCATATGAAAGACACCGGAGAAACGTCCTCTGAACCTTCAAAGTCGCCGGCTGTGGAATAAAGACCGATGGGACTCACTGTTCTCTATTTTTCCTGGATCAAGGAGAGGGTTGGTACCGGTGAAGAGCTGGTAGACCCACCGAACGACGTTGTCACGGTAGCCGGTCTGGTGGATTGGCTCAAAAAAAGGAGCCCAGCCCACGAGAACGCCCTCGCCGATTTAAGCCAAGTGCGGGTCGCTGTGAATCAGACCCATGTGCCTTTTGAATCCCCCATAGAACGGGACTCAGAAGTTGCATTTTTCCCGCCGGTGACGGGAGGCTGACATGATCCGTGTCCAAGATGCGCCCTTTGACTCGGGCGCCGAAATAAATTTGTTCCTGAAACAAAATGCCAATTCGGGCGCCGTCGCCACGTTCATCGGGCAGGTCCGCGATTTTGACGGATCTACGGAGAATGCGAGTGGCTCCATAACCAGCCTCGAACTTGAGCATTATGCCGGCATGACGGACAAAGAGCTGAGCCGCATCGCTGACGAGGCGCGCAATCGTTGGCCGCTTGATGATGTCTTGATCGTACACCGCCATGGGAAAATGAAGCCCGGTGAAGCCATCGTTTTGGTTTGCACGGCATCAGCCCATAGAGCAGACGCTTTTTCGGCCTGTGAATTTTTGATGGACTGGCTGAAAACCAAAGCGCCGTTTTGGAAACGGGAAGAAACGGAAGCCGGTGAGTCTTGGGTAAAAGCCACAGACTCAGACGATGCCCGCGCGGCCCGTTGGGCGGACGTTGAGAAATAGTGGATTTGGGTATGTCTAAGCAGCGCTGGATTCTGTGACGGCCGTTTTGCCGACCGTCACGTCATAAGACTCCATGAGTGCCTTGCAAACTTCACCCGGCGTAAATGTATAGGACCCGATCGATCCCACCGGCGTGACTTCAGCTGCCGTGCCGGTCAGAAAACATTCGTCTGCCTTTTCCATTTCTTCCGGCATGATGGCGCGCTCAACGACTTTGTATCCATGCTCCTCCGCCAGTCCCATAACGGTACGTCGAGTGATGCCATCGAGAAAACAGTCAGGCGTCGGTGTGTGAATTTCGCCATCAATGACAAAGAAAATGTTTGCGCCCGTGGCTTCGGCGACTTGCCCCCGCCAATCAAGCAAGAGGGCATCGTCAAATCCTTTCCGCTCCGCCGCATGTTTGGACAAGGTGCAAATCATGTAGAGGCCGGCGGCCTTGGCAAAAACCGGTGCCGTTTCTGGCGCGGGACGGCGCCATTCTGACAAGTCCAGTTTAATGCCTTTCAGCCGCGCCTCCGGTGAGAAGTAGGACGGCCATGGCCACACCGCGATGGCGACATTGATTTTGGTTTCTTGCGCAGACACACCCATCATTTCGCTGCCGCGCCAGGCGATGGGCCGGACATAGCCATCATTGATACTATTGGCGCGAATCGCTTCGTAAGTCGCTTCGTTGATCTGGTCTTGATTAAACGGCATTTCCATATCGAGCACACTGGCAGAATAAAACAGGCGCTCGGTATGTTCCTCAAGTTTGAAGACCTTGCCGTTGTAAATCCGCTCACCTTCAAACACAGACGATGCATAGTGCAAGGCGTGGCTCAAAACATGGGATTTCACACCTCGCCACGGCTGCAGGTCGCCGTTGTGCCAGATGTATCCATCGCGGTCGTCGAAGGGTTGCGTCGCCATAACTGAGTCCTAAACAGAGGGCCTGTTTGGCTTGATTCTGCCATTGTGTGTTCTTCGAGTCCCCTTTTCCATACCATCGCGTCCGCATTTATGTCAATAATACTGACGTATTTATGGTAGGGTTGACCCTGAATCAGGAGAGTGCGACGGAATGCCATGGCCAAGTCCAAGATCCCTTCCCCACTGCGCTTTCTGAGCGATGAAGATTTGCGTCAAGGCATAGAGCTTTTGTTTTTTGCCTACCGAGATTTCACCGCGGAAGGCGATGCCATCCTGGCAAAACAGAAGTTTGGGCGTGCGCATCACCGCGTGATCTACTTTGTCGGCCAGTATCCGGGTATGATGGTCAGTAATCTTTTGGACATTCTGGCTATTACAAAGCAGAGTCTGTCGCGTGCGTTGCGTCAATTGGTTCGTGACGGATACATCGAACAGACCATAGGAACAAAAGACCGCCGCCAACGCCTCTTATCGCTTACTGAGAAAGGCCGTACGTTGGAACGATTGCTCACAAGTGAACAGCGAGCCCGCATTGCGGAAGCGTATAAAAATGCTGGCGCTGAAGCAGTCAATGGTTTCCGAACGGTTATGCTTGGCATTATGGAGACTGAGGCAAGACTGCGGTTTGAGAATGATCGGCCATTAAGAGCGGATTGATGGCGGATTTACGGATACAGACGAATGATTTACCGGCCCACATACTGGTCATTGATGATGACACGCGTCTGCGCAAACTGATTCACAAGTACTTAACGGAACACGGTTTTTTAGTGACATCTGCGGCATCCGCTGAAGATGCGAGAAAACAACTGATATCACTTCAGTTTGACCTCATGGTCTTGGACGTCATGATGCCTGGTGAAGACGGTATGAGTTTTGCCGCTGACCTTCGCAAAAATAGCGAAGTCCCCATCTTGATGCTCACGGCAATGGGAGAATCGGAACACCGCATTAAGGGTTTGGAACATGGCGTTGATGACTACATGGGCAAACCCTTTGAGCCGAGAGAGTTGCTCTTGAGAATAAATTCGATCCTGAAGCGTGTGCCGCCGGCCCCTGACGACGGCGCTCATGAACTCAGATTCGGTGAATGCCGGTATGATGTGTCACGCGGAATCTTATCGCGGGATGGAACAACGGTTCATCTTACGACGGCGGAAGGAGGTTTGCTTCGCACTTTAGCCTTGAACGCAAACTCACCGGTGAAGCGAACAAAACTGGGAGGAGCCGGTAACGGGTCTTCAAATCCGCGCACCATTGACGTTCAGGTGACGCGCTTGCGGCGCAAAATCGAAACGGATCCCCGACAACCGCGGTACCTGCAGACAGTGCGGGGCACGGGGTATTTGTTACGCACGGACTAATGTGTAGAAACGACCATGAGTGAACGCCTAGCTTCTTCAGCGACTGTTTTAGATCGCTTGCTCCAATGGGTTAAGTCCGAGCCCTGGGCCAAATGGGTTCCTGAAACCCTTATGGGCCGGTCCGCTCTGATCATCATCGTGCCGCTTATCCTGGTGCAGGTCATTACGACCTATATTTTTTACGACAACCATTGGGAAACCATGTCCCGCCGCCTGGCACAGGGTCTGGCCGGTGACATCTCCCATATCCGTGTGTACATGCGGGACAATCCGTCGCCGGAAGACTTCGGCTGGATTCAAACCGTGGCACGCCAGACCATGTTGTTTGACATCTCATTTGATGAAGGCGCTGCCCTGCCCCCCGCTCGGACGATTGATGCGGATGGTCCCTTCCCAGACGTTTTAACGCGAGAGCTTTGGCGTGAGATGAAACGCCCGTTCACCATCGACTTTAAGAAGTCGGAACGGGAAATCGAAATCGCCATGCAACTACCGGACGGCGTGCTGCAAGTGTTAGCGCCACGCAAACGTTTATTTAGTTCCACCACCTATGTCTTTGTTTTGTGGATGGTTGGCTCGTCTTTACTTCTCTTCGGTATCGCGGCTCTTTTCTTAAACGATCAAGTGCGTGCTGTGCGGCGCTTGGCCCGTGTTGCTGACGGGTTCGGCAAGGGCCAGGATGTCCCCGACTTTAAGCCGGAAGGCGCGAAAGAAGTCCGTCAGGCCGCTCTGGCGTTCACAGACATGCGCAATCGGATTCAGCGGCAAATTGATCAACGCACGGAAATGTTGGCCGGTGTTTCCCACGATCTCAGAACACCGCTAACCCGCATGAAGTTGCAGATAGAAATGCTCGACGGAGCGCCGCGGGATGACGTAACCCACATCAAAGACGATCTCGATGAGATGGAGCGCATGCTCAATGGCTATCTCGCCTTTGCTCGGGGTGAAGAAACTGAGTCGGCTGAAAAGACGGATATTCCGAAACTCATTAGTGATGTGATCAGACAGTTCGAGCGGGATGGCACCAAGATTGGGTCGTCTGTACAGGGGATTGACGAACCGATCATGATCAAGCCCTTCACGTTCAAGCGGTGCTTGAACAATCTTATCGCCAATGCTGTGCGTTACGGGTCTCGCGTCGACATCAGCGCTCACAAGACTCTCACGCACCTGGAGATCTGTGTGGATGATGATGGGCCAGGCATAGCTGCAGATAAGAGAGAAGACGTATTTAAAGCGTTTTACCGTGTTGAAGCGTCCCGAAATCCTGAAACAGGCGGTGTGGGGTTAGGGCTGACCATCGCCCGCGATATAGCCCGTAGCCTCGGAGGAGATGTCACTCTGGACGCAAGCCCGCTAACAGGATTGCGTGCGACCGTGAGAATTCCGGTCTAGTTTTTACCCTTGCTCGAGCCCGCTTTACGTTTTCGCGGCCGCTTTACCGTCATTTGCGCAAGACGCTCAAGCTGTCTGAGAGCTTTGTCTAAAGCAGACATGGTCTGCGCCATATCGCCGCTTTCGTCTTTGAGCCAAACGCGAAGTGTCGATGTATAAGCCACGGCCAAAGCTTTTGCACGCACCACCCCAAGCAACCCACCTGCGCCCAAACCCGCAGCACTCAGCATGAGGGCCATGGAATGCAAAACATTGGGGGCAAGGCAAATGAATTCGCCGGGCCTACGCTGCCCATAACGAATCAGCGCGGCAATGCCATCTCGATGGATCTGCAAAACATCGAAACGCATCATCATGACTTCAAAGAGACGATCCTTTGCCGTGTCAGTCATATCAACAGCATGAACCTGGCTAAGAACGCGCTCATTCACATGTTTGAGTACAAGGGCTGCGATACCGGCCCGCGATGGACCAAGCGCGATAGCTTGACCCAATGGAATACTGGTATCGCTCGAGATGCGTGCCGGAGAAACAGCTTTCCAACCGTCTGAGCTGCTTATCTTAAGGGCTGATTGAACAATTTTGTCACGAACGGAGTTTGTTGACGTCCGCGGGGTCGCTTTCTTTTTTGAGTTGGCTTTTTTCTTGACGGCCATGGTTCAGCTTTTCATGGCCCATGTTAGAGAATCAAGGTTGTTCGTCGGCCAGATCCTTGGACCGTTGAATCGCTGCAGCAATCGCCCGGTCCATAAGGTTTTGCAAACCATCGGCCGCCATCAGCATATCTAACGCAGCGGCCGTTGTTCCGCCTGGACTGGTGACATTGGTCCGCAGTTCCATGGGTGACGAGTCGCCTTCGGCCAGGAGAGCGCCGGCGCCGGCGACGGTGGCAACGGCAAGCTGACTGGCTAGTGCTGGGTCGAGTCCGGCCTTTACCCCTACAGCGGCTAAGGCTTCGGCAAGAAGAAAGACATAAGCCGGCCCACTGCCCGAAACCGCGGTGACAGCATCAAGATAGGTTTCATCGTCGATCCAGGCCGTTTCACCGACAGCAGCCATCAACACCTTGCACACCCTCTTCTGGCTGGGGCTGGCATGAGGACTTGCGAAAAGCACACTGATGCCGCGGCCGATGGCCGCTGGTGTATTGGGCATGGCGCGCACAACGGCTGCATTTTCACCCAACATGCCATGAAGTGAGGCGACAGACAGTCCAGCGACTATGGACAGGGCGACGGAACCGGACTCCGCCATGGGGGCGTAGGCCGGTATAACAGTAGCCGCGTTTTGAGGTTTTACCGCGAAGACCATGGCATCGGGCGTAAAGTCACTGGGCACGTCAGAGGCGTCTGGGAGAACCACCAAGGCGGGGTGCTCGGACGCGGCGTCCACGGTCGGCCGGCCGGCCGGCTCCACGACCATAACATCGACCGGATTCAATCCGCGGGCGAACCACCCTTTCAAAAGGGCGCCACCCATTTTCCCGCATCCAACGAGAAGAATTGTCCCTTCAATCATGAAGGCACTTTAACACACGGCTTTGGCGAACAGCCGGCGCCTCTGCAGATTGTAAAAGACTGTGACTTTTAAGCTTCGCCAACCGTATCCAGCAGCGCACAGGAAATGGCATCGTCGGGTGTCCGGCCGCCCCAAATGACGAATTGAAAAGCCGGATAATACCGCTCGCATTCGCTGCGGGCCAAATCGACCAATTCGTCGATATGAGACGGATCTATTTGGCCGCCCTGACAATGAACGGTATGGCGGAACATGGGTATGCCCTCGTCGACCCAGACCGCGAAATGACCAATCCAAAGGCGCTCATTCAGCTTGGCGATCAATTCATAAATGTTGCTAAGGACGTTCGGCTGTACACGCATGTCGAATGCACAGGAGAAATGTAGGGCGTCCAATTCTTCGGACCAGGCAAAAAATAGGCCAAAGTCACACCAGGTTCCCGGCGCTTCAACAGCCATCTCTTCGTCATTGCGACGGTCAAAAACCCAATCTTTTATAGTGATGACTTCTTCAATGCGATCCAACGGATTAACCGCAGAGGACTGCTGGCTGACGGCGGTGGTGCGCATGGAAATCCCCTCAATTGCCCCGGGCCCGTCCGGCTCGTACGGGCCCACCAATATCTAGCCCGCGAATCAAGATATAATAGGTTCAGAGGGTCGGCAACACCAAATCTAAGGAATTCCGCCGAGTCGCTTGGTTTGGCCGTTTTGTCATAAGAACGGCCTAAAACGGTGTTGAAAAGAGGGTGTTTATCCTTTGGTCCGCGTCTTTTTGGACGGTTTAGACGGCGCCTTTTTTGCCGCGGATTTCTTCGCCGCTGTCGTAGTTTTTCGCGATGACGCCACGGATGCTTTCTTCCCCTCCAATGCGTCCAGACGTGACATAAGAGCTTCCTGTTCAGCCCGCGCCTTCGCGGCCATGGCTTTCACCGCTTCAAATTCGTCACGCGTCACTAGGTCTCTGTCCGCCATAAACCGCTCAACCCGTTGCCGGACAAGCGCTTCGATCTCCTGTCTCAGACTTCCCAAAGCGCCAAGGGCACCGCCGGCCACCTTGGCGATGTCATCGAATATTCGGTTCTGACTCTGCATGTTGTATCTCCGCTCGGGTATCAGAGGACTATTGAGGCCAGTCGCGTTTCTTTCAAGGGATTTCGATGGATTATCGGCCGTTGCCGCTATCAGATTGATCCGGCATAACACCTTTTCGCAATCGATAGGGGTGGTTTAATTATGCTCGCGATAACGGGCGCCGCTGGATTCATTGGATCAAGTCTTTTGGCGTCCTTTCAGGATACCTCTCGCGAGCCCATCGCTGCTTTCGACATTGTGGATACCGAGGAAAAAAGAGCCAATGTCGCGAAACGGAAAGATGTCAACTGGGTCGATCCAAAGGAAACGGTGAATTTTCTGAAACGCAATAGGGAGCCCATTGAAGCGGTTATTCATTTGGGTGCGGAAACATCCACAGCAGTCACGAACCGCTCGGCCGTGTTCGCCACCAATGTGGATTTGAGCAAAACGCTTTGGTCTTGGTGCACGGACCAACGGATTCCTTTTATTTATGCATCTTCCGCATCCGTTTATGGCACCGGAGATCTTGGATTTGACGACTCATTGAACGTGGACTCAGTTGCAGCACTACAACCTCTTAATCTGTACGGTGAAAGCAAGCGCGTGTTCGATGCCTTTGTTGCTGAACAGTGTGCGCAGGGAAAACAAACACCACCCCATTGGGCCGGTTTAAGGTTCTTCAATGTCTACGGTCCCAACGAGATCCACAAAGAGAAACAGGCAAGCGTGGTTTCCCAAATGTACCCTGTCGCGGCGCGGGGCGAGCCCTATGCGTTGTTTCGATCTCATAGATCCGATGTCGCAGACGGCAAACAAAAACGGGATTTCGTTTATGTCGATGATTGTATTTCCGTTGTGCGATGGCTATTGGGGGCAAACCATGTTTCAGGCTTTTTCAATGTTGGGACTGGACAAGCGCGGACGTTTCTCGATCTGGCAAAGGCTGTTTACGACGCTGTCGATAAACCATTCGAGATCAGTTGGAGGGATACGCCGGACCATCTGCGTGCCCACTATCAATATTTTACACAGGCCGACCTGACACGCTTGCGGGCCGCGGGGTATAGGGACACGTTTACCTCGTTGGAAGACGGTGTCACCCTCACCATACAAAAGTATCTAAGCCAGCCAGATCCGTATCGTTGACCATATGACCCCTCTTGCCCTGACTTTTCCTGCTATTGATCCGGTTCTCATTGAGATCGGACCCTTTGCCATAAGGTGGTACGCCTTGGCTTACATCGCCGGTATCTTTGGCGGTGTGTGGTATGTCAGACGGCTGGTCCGGCGGTCTCCGGCCTTGATGACACCGTCCCAGGTTGATGACTTTTTTGTCTGGATTTTACTGGGAATTATTTTGGGCGGGCGTTTGGGATATGTTCTGTTTTACAAACCGGCGCACTATTTCGCTAACCCGATAGAAATTTTTATGACTTGGGAAGGCGGCATGGCCTTTCACGGAGCACTTCTGGGTGTCATTGCCGCCATTCTGTTGTTCGCTCGGAAATACAAAATCAACAAATGGTATGTGGCAGACAACGTGGGGTGCGCCGTTCCCATCGGCTTGTGTCTTGGACGCATGGCCAATTTTATAAACGGTGAACTGTTTGGACGCCCGGCACCAGATGTACCTTGGGCCATGGCCTTTCCCGGCGGTGGCCCCATGCCACGCCATCCAAGCCAGTTATATGAGGCTCTGCTCGAAGGACTCATCCTCTTTGTTGTGATGCATGTGCTGTGGCGCAACGAGTCCATTCGCGCGAAACCCGGTGTGCTGACTGGATGTTTTTGTGCGGGGTATGGCATCGCCAGGTCCTTCGTCGAATTTTTCCGGGAACCGGACCGCCATCTCGGATTTATCGCCGGTGGGGTAACCATGGGACAAATTCTATCTGTTCCCATGATCCTTTTCGGGGTTTGGGTCATTTGGCGCTCATCGAAACGACCGTCCGTCACCTCTCAAGCATGAAAAAGGCGGACCTAACGCAAGAAATGGCGACCAGAATCTCCGGGGAAGGACCGCTCTCAATCGCGGCCTATATGGAAACCGCGTCAAACGCCTACTACGACAGTGGCGACGTCTTCGGCAAAGGCGGCGATTTCATAACGGCACCGGAAGTCTCTCAAATCTTTGGTGAATTGATTGGATTATGGTGCGTCACGGCGTGGCAGAGCTTGGGCGCACCACGCCAGTTTAATTTTGTTGAGTGCGGACCCGGACGCGGCACCTTGATGGCCGATGCGCTCAGGGCGATTGCAGGTGCAGAGCCGTCATTTCTCAAAGAAATGACGCTTCATTTTATTGAACGGAGTTCCGCATTGCGAAGTCAACAAGAAGCCGTGCTGCCGAACTTTGATATCGAATGGCATGAAGATTTGGAAACCGTACCTTCGGGCCCGGTGATTATTGTTGGCAATGAATTTCTCGATGCGCTCCCCATCAGACAATTCGTTAAGACAACAGAGGGTTGGTGTGAACGAATGATCGATTGGGACGGCGATCAATTTCAATTTGTTACAGCTTCCCACCTGAGTTCGGACATCGACCATACCTTCGACGACGCAGCCGTGGGCAGCATTCTGGAAAAATCCGATGCCATAGAATCCGTTGTGAAACAAATGGCTCAACAATGCCTAACCCATGGCGGAGCCGTATTGATGATTGACTACGGTTACGTTCGGTCCGACGTGGGTGACTCACTACAGGTTGTTAAGGAGCATGCGTATCACGACGTTCTTATAGAGCCGGGAACAGCGGACATATCGGCGCATGTCGATTTTTCCGTGGTCGCGCAAACGGCTCGGTCGGAAGGCGCTCAGGTTTTTGGACCGGTGGAACAGGGTTTGTGGTTGCGCCGTTTGGGCGCAACCGCCCGCGAGACGCAACTCAGCGCGGGAAAACCGAAAGACCAAGTCGCCGCCATTCGCAGTAGCATCCGCCGTTTGATCGAACCGGATGGCATGGGAGCCCTGTTTAAGGTGATTGCCTTAGCATCACCCAACGCTAGTGCTCTCGCCGGATTTGAAATCGAGGCTTGAGCCTATGCTGACAGCGAAGCTTTTCGATGACATTTCTGAAGTGAAGCATGGCTTTTTCACCAGAAAAGATGGTTTTTCATCGGGGTTATATGAGAGCCTGAATTGTGGTTTGGGCTCCGGCGACGATCAGGTAGCTGTGCATCGCAATCGCGCCCTTTGCGCAAAACAACTCGGTGTGGATACGAATGGCCTCTTAACGGTTTTTCAGAATCACACGGCAGATGTCGTAACAGTGACTGACCTTTGGGCTTTTGAAGACGCTCCTGTCGCCGATGCTATGGTGACCACCTGCAAGAACGTGGCCTTAGCAATTTTGGCCGCCGACTGCACACCAGTTTTGCTCGTCGAGCCACTAGCAGGGGTCATTGGCGCGGCGCACGCAGGATGGAAAGGTGCCTTGTCCGGTATACTCAAACAGACCGTCGCAGCCATGACGTCTTTAGGCGCACAAACGCAATCGATTAGAGCGGTTGTTGGACCAAGCATTGGTCCTCTGTCCTACGAGGTTGGTCCAGAATTCAGACAGAGATTCACGGATGGTCATCCAGACAACGCAAAATATTTTGAAGACCTTGGCGTCAATGGTCGGCCACATTTTGATCTGCCGTCATACGTGTGCGATCAACTCGCAGAGGTCGGCGTTACAAAGATCGAACGGATCAAAGCAGACACCTGCGCCGAGGATCACTTGTTTTTTAGCTATCGCCGCTCCTGCTTAAATGGTGAACCTGATTACGGCAGACAACTTTCTGGCATTGCGATGATTGCGTAATACGATGGTGTTGCACGGCAAAACCCCCAATTCCGTTTTAATCGCAATTGTGATGTTCCTCTTAGGCGCGTGCGGCACCTTGCCGCAGCCTTTTCAGGTGCAAGGGGAAGTCGAACTTCCACTTCCTCAAACCCCAAGCACAATGGGTATTGGCGTCATCCCCGTATTTGGCATCACCAACGAAAAAGCAATTGTGTTGTCCCAGTTGATTGCTGACGAGCTACAGCAAAGAGAGTTTCCCGCCCAAGCTGTAGATGGCATCGGCCGTATGCGCTTTAGCCTAGAAACGACGGTGACTGAATCACGGCTCTCTCTGGGATCGATTGAACTTGCCTATGAATGGCGGGTGCTGGGACGGACTCGCGACACCGTGCGTCATTCAGGTACCGGTGTGATTGTGGTTGCGGATGACGAATGGTACGACGGCTCTCTGGCTGGTCTAAATCAGATTGCCGGCACGGTGGCCGGTCGTGTCACCGATGTCATCGGACCACCCACAACCAGAGCCACTCTGACCGAGTCTCCCTGGCAGGGATTGACCATATTGATACAGCCACCCGGGGAGGCGCCTGGCGATGGCGCCACGGCGCTATCCCGCATTTTGGCTAATCGTTTAGCGCGCTTGGGGTTCGCTCCGGCGTCCGGGCAAGCCGACTTCACTCTCGCTGGTAAGGTTAGTGTGAGTCCATACGATTCCGCTCAGGACGACATTGCGATCATTTGGCAAGTGTTCGACCCGGCGGGCGAGGACCTCGGAGAGGTGCGGCTGGATAATCGCATTCCCAAAGGGGATCTGGACGGCTCCTGGGGGTTGGTGGCAGAAGCCATCATCGACACCGCCCTCCCTGGACTTATCGAAATAATGGCTGTCAGCAGACCAATTTCGAGGTCTGAATGATCATTGTGCAACACTTAACCAAAACACGTCGCAGAACAGTCCAGCGAACGTTTACAGACCTGTGACAGGTTGATAGGTTTCCGCCCGTCGGAGCCGGTAGGAGCGGTTGAGGAAACCGTTAGGGACGTTCCGTCGGGGGGCCAGAGTCATGAAACTTATGGCTGGCAATGCCAACAAGCCTCTGGCGGAGGCCATCGCCGCATACCTCCACGTTGAATTGACCAATGCTTCAATCAAACGCTTTTCCGACATGGAAGTGTTTGTGGAAATCAATGAAAACGTCCGCGGCGAAGATGTCTTCGTGGTTCAACCGACGTCATATCCTGCAAATGACAATCTCATGGAATTGCTGGTGACTTTGGATGCTTTGCGCCGGGCCTCGGCGAACCGCATTACCGCCGTCGTTCCTTACTACGGCTATGCTCGGCAGGATCGGAAAACAACACCGCGCACGCCCATCACATCGAAATTGATAGCCAACCTGATCACTCAGGCCGGTGCCAATCGGGTTGTGACCCTCGATCTCCATTCGGGCCAAATTCAGGGTTTTTTCGATATTCCCTTGGACAATCTGTACGCCCAGCCGGTGTTCATCAATGACATTAAGGACAATTTTTCGTCCAACGGCGGCCCAGTCATTGTCTCGCCCGATGTGGGTGGTGTGGTTAGAGCCCGGGCCATTGCCAAACGGCTGGATACGGAATTGGCGATCATCGACAAACGCCGCGAACAGGCCGGCGTCTCAGAAGTGATGAACATCATCGGGGATGTGAAGGACCGGGACTGTATTCTGGTGGACGATATCGTCGATTCCGCCGGCACGTTGTGCAACGCCGCGGTGGCTCTGATGAACGATGGTGCAAAATCCGTTTCGGCTTATGTCACCCACGGCGTCTTGTCGGGCGGCGCGGTTGGCCGCGTCTCTGCCTCGCCCATGCATGAGCTGGTCATCACCGACAGCATTCAGGCTACGGAAGCAGTGCGTCTGGCTGACAATGTGAGGCAGCTTTCGATCGCGCCGCTCATGGCCGAGGCGGTCAAACGAATCAGCTCTGAAACCTCTGTTTCAAGCCTGTTCGACTAATCTGTAAAAAATCACCAGGGCTTGAGTAGAGGCGGGAATCCCTGTATATCGCCCGTTCCTCAAGCGACACCTCTTGATTTGCTTGTGAGACCGGCGGCGACACCCCTGGAGGCCTGCCGGAGCAAGATATAACCGAGGAGACCAGAAATGGCCGAAACAAGCGCCCTGACCGTTCAGGGACGCGACCGGGCCGGCAAGGGGGTAGCCCGCGCAATACGCCGAGAAGGCCTCGTGCCCGGCGTTATTTATGGCGACAATAAGGACCCCGTCCTCATTGCCATGGAACTGCGCGAACTGACCGTTGCCATGCACAGACCCGGGTTCGCGACCCAGATTTTCGATATTACCGTCGGTAAAGACACCCACCGGGCTATGGCCCAGGACGTTCAGCTCGACCCTGTCAAAGATGTTCCGATCCATGTGGACTTCCGCAGAATCGGTAAGAATACGGTGGTGACCGTTGAAGTGCCGGTTCATTTCTTCAACGAGTTGGAATCCCCCGGCCTCAAGCGGGGTGGTGTGCTCAATGTCGTGCGTCACACCATCGAAGTGCGGGCCCGACCCGATGATCTGCCGGAGCAATTCGAAGTCGACCTCACCGGCTTAGACATCGGCGATTCCGTCCACATCAGCGCAATAACTTTGCCCGATGGGGTGGCCCCAACCATCAAGGACCGCGATTTTACGATTTGCACAATCGCTCCGCCGACTGTCGTTAAGACTGAGGAAGAAGAAGCGGCAGAAGAAGGTGAAGAAGGCAAAGAAGGCGTTGAGGGTGAAGAAGGCGTCACCGCAGAAGGTGAAACTCCTGAAGGCGGCAAAGAAGACAAGAAAGAAGACTCTTCTAAGTAAAATGGGTGCGGGTCCGGCTCCAACCGGGCCCTCCCCTTTCTTCACTCCAATGATCGCCACAACGCGAGACTGCCATGCGCCTCCTTGTCGGCTTGGGCAATCCGGGCTCCGGCTACAGCAATAACCGACACAACCTCGGCTTTGTCACGGTCGATGTTCTTGTCGATCGTCACGGCTTGGGTAAATGGCGATCCAAGTTCCAGGGTCTCGTCACCGAAGGCCAGATGGGTGGACACAAGATCACCATCTTTAAGCCTATGACCTTTATGAATGAGTCGGGCAGAGCGTTGAGCGAAGCGGTGAATTTTTACAAATTGGATCTCGACTATATCTTCGTGTTCTTCGATGAAATCGAATTGGCGCCGGGCAAGGTGCGGGTCAAGAAAGGCGGCGGTCACGCCGGTCACAACGGTATCCGCAGCGTCATCTCCCATCTTGGCGAAGACTTTTGGCGAGTCCGCATGGGAGTGGGTCATCCCGGTCATAAGGACAGGGTGTCGGGATACGTCTTGCAGGATTTCGCTAAGTCCGACCGGGACTGGGTCAATGCTTTGGTAGATGCCACGGTCAATGCCACTCCCTTGCTCCTGGACGGTGACCACAACCGGTTCATGACAGATGTGGCACAGGATTTAGCCGACGTCGAAACCCCTCTTTCGCCCCGAGACGTGCAAAAACAACAACAAGAAGAGTAACGCCGATGGGTTTCAATTGCGGTATCGTCGGCCTGCCTAATGTGGGCAAGTCCACGCTGTTCAACGCGCTCACATCAACCGCCGCGGCGCAAGCGGCCAATTTTCCGTTTTGCACCATCGAGCCGAACGTCGGTCGCGTGGCCGTACCCGACGATCGGCTCGACAGAATTTCGGCCATCACCGGGTCGGCGGAGACTATCCCCACTTACTTGGAGTTCGTCGACATCGCAGGATTGGTCAAAGGCGCCAGCCAAGGGGAAGGGTTGGGCAACAAGTTTCTGGGCAACATACGGGAAGTCGATGCCATCATTCATGTGTTGCGGTGTTTCGAAGATGAAAACGTAACTCATGTGGATGGCGGTATAGATTCCGTAAGGGACGCCCTTACCGTAGAAACCGAACTCATGCTGGCTGATTTGGAAAGCCTGGAAAAACGCATGGATCCCATTTCGAAAAAGGCCAAGTCGGGAGAGAAAGAGGCTAAGGATCAAATGGCCGTAATGGAACCGGTCCTGGAGGCTCTAAAGGCCGGCCGGCCAGCACGAACAGCGCGACCCAATGACGAGATGGAACGCAGGTCTTTTCGGCAATTGCAATTGCTGACGGCAAAGCCAGTGCTGTACGTCTGCAATGTGGAGGAAGACAGCGCCGGAACCGGCAACGCTTTTTCCAAGCAAGTTGCGCAGAAAGCGAAAGCAGAGGAAGCCCAGTGGGTCACAATTTCCGCTGCCATTGAGGCGGAGGTGGCGCAACTGGACGATGAGCAAGAAAGAGAAAGTTTTCTGGAAACGCTGGGTCTGGAAGAAACCGGTCTGGCCCGGGTCATCCGCGCCGGCTACACCCTATTGGACCTCATCACCTTTTTCACCACGGGTCCAAAAGAATCCCGCGCGTGGACTGTGTCGGGCGGCACCAGCGCGGCGCAGGCGGGCGGCTCGATTCACACGGACTTTGAGCGCGGATTCATTCGCGCCGAGACCATCGCCTATGAGGAATTCATCACCTGCAACGGCGAACAGGGTGCGAAAGATGCCGGGAAGATGCGCCAAGAGGGTAAGGATTACCTCGTCAAAGACGGCGACGTTTTGCACCTTTTGTTTAACGTTTAGAGGGCCACATAAAAAAACCGCCGGTCTTTTTAGGACCGGCGGTTTTTTTATGTGGCCCTAATGAATCACTTAGTGATCGACGTCCGACCAAATCCGTCTCTTGAGGAAATAGGCCAGCACCGTGAACACCAAAGTGAAGAGCAAGACCCGCACACCGGTTTGTTTGCGCACTTCCAACTTGGGCTCGGCGGCCCAATGCAGGAATGCGGTGACGTCTTTGGCCATTTGTTCGTTGGAGGCAAAGGTACCGTCTGAGTATTCAATCAGTTCTTCAAACAGCTGTTGCGCCATAGCGATCTGATTGCCGTCGAAGTACTTGTTGTAATACATGCCGTCCATCATCTCTTCTTCCATTTCGTGCGGCGGGTCTTCATATCCGATGATGATACTGTAGACGTAGTCAGGTCCATTGCCGCGGGCTTTGGTCATCAGTGAGAGATCTGGCGGAAACGAGCCGTTGTTGGACGCCCGAGCAAACTGCTCGTTGGGATAGGGATTGGGAAGGTAGTCGGAAGGAATAGCCGGGCGCTCGAAGGTGTCGCCCTGATCATCACAACATTCTTCAACGGAATATTCGGACGCCAGCACCTTGGTTTGGTCTTCGCTGTAACCGATGTCCTGCAAATTCCGGAACGCGATGTAGTCCAGGCCGTGGCATGAGGAGCAGACCTCCCGATAAACCTGGAAACCGCGCTGAAGCTGCTGACGATCGAAACGGCCGAACACACCATCAAAGGTCCATTCTTGGTGGTCGAGTTCAACCCCTTCCCCAACGGCCTGTGACGGCACCGGCGAAAGCGCGATTAAAAGTACTGCGGCGGCAACGGCGAAGGATGTCATTAGGTAAGTTCTCATGGCTCTACTCCGCAGGACTGGCCACAACGGGCGCACTGATACTGCTAGGCAACGGTCTAGGCGTTTCGATCCAGCCGACCACCGGTAATAGCACCAGGAAGTGGAAGAAATACCAGAAGGTCCCGATCCGGCTGAGGATCAGCGGCAGGCCTTCAGGCAATTGAGCGCCGCACCACGTCAACAACACGCAATCCGCCAGGAAAATCACAAACAACACCTTAAAAATGGGCCGGAAGTTGCCGGACCGGACCCGCGAGGTGTCAAGCCACGGAAGAACAAACAGAATGAGGATGGAGGCAAACATCAACACCACCCCAATCAGCTTGTTATCGATGGCCCGCAAGATTGCGTAGAAGGGCAGGAAATACCATTCCGGCACGATGTGCGGGGGCGTTTGTAAAGGATTGGCGGGAACGTAGTTGTCCGGGTGACCTAAGGCATTGGGGAACCAGAATACAACGACGAAATAGAACAGCAGGAACACGCCAAGTCCAAATACATCTTTTGCCGTGTAGTACGGATGGAATGGGATTTTATCCTGTGCTGTGGCCTCAATGCCTGTCGGGTTGTTGGAGCCCGGGATGTGCAGGGCCCAAATATGCAGGATGACCACCCCGGCAATAACAAAGGGCAAGAGGTAGTGGAGGGCAAAGAACCGGTTAAGTGTCGGGTTGTCGACGGAGAACCCACCCCATAGCAGGGTGACGATTTCGTCGCCCACAACCGGAACGGCCGAGAACAGATTGGTAATCACCGTCGCACCCCAGAAACTCATTTGCCCCCAAGGCAGCACATATCCCATGAAAGCGGTCGCCATCATCAGCAGGTAAATAACGATGCCGAGCCACCATAAAACTTCCCGCGGTGCTTTGTAGGAGCCGTAATACATGCCGCGGAAAATGTGGATCAGCACAACAATGAAGAAGAAGCTGCCACCATTGGCGTGAAGATAGCGCAGCAGCCAACCAGAGTTGACGTCACGCATAATGCGTTCGACGCTTTGAAAAGCATGATCAACGTGGGGGGTGTAAGACATCGCCAAGAAGATGCCCGTGACAATCATCACCACCAGCATAAAGCCAGCAAGCGATCCAAAGTTCCAAAAGTAGTTAAGATTCTTAGGCGCCGGGTATTTGGTACCCATGGAATGATCAATGAAAGACACGAGCGGCAGACGCTCTTCAAACCAGTCAAACGCCCGCATGCCCCAACCTTTTTCCGTGCTCATGGCGGTGCTCCCTAACCGATGCGAACGTTTGTTTCAGAGAGATAGGTGTGCTCCGGCACTTCCAGATTGGCCGGTGCGGGCCCCCGCCGGATGCGGGCAGAAAGATCGTAGTGAGACCCATGACAAGGGCAGAAGTATCCGTTGTAGTCGCCGCGAGGTTCGGTCGTTTTTTGCCCGAGCGGAATACAACCTAAGTGTGTGCAGACGCCGACAACGATTAAGAACCGGTCATCCTGCACCCGTTCTTCATCCGGTTGCGGGTCAGGCAAATCTTGCCACCGTTCATCGCGCGCTTCTTCAATCTCAGCAGGGGTCCGGTGACGGATAAACACAGGTTTCCCACGCCAACTCACCGTCACCGCTTGGCCTTCTTCGATGCCAGACACACTGACCTCGACCGAAGACAACGCCAACACATCCGCAGCGGGGTTCATGCTGTTGATCAATGGCCACATCGACACGGCCGTTCCAACAACGCCAGTGGCTATTGTCGCATGAAGAAGAAAGTCTCTGCGTGACTCGTCTTCCGTCGGCACTGAATGAGTCTCTGCCGAATCCACCATCTTTAGGACCTCATGGTTATTGTTTCAGCGCCGGAAGCGGGACAAAAGACAGAATGGATTTGAGACAAATTTTATCCCCGAACACACTTTCGGAACATACGACCAAACCTTCCGTTCCGGCCCGTCTTGTCTCCCCGACCCCAACGAAACTCTAAAGAAAACAATGACATGGGATATAGGATATTTTCCAGGCCGTGAAAAGGCCTTTGCCGCGCCTCGAAACTGATTCGCAAAGGGGACCGAACACATTGATTCGCTTGATTCTTTTTCAGCCTGATATCCCCCAAAACACGGGTGCGGTCCTGCGGTTGGGCGCCTGTTTCGCAGTCCCGATCGAAATCATCGAACCCTGCGGATTTGTCTGGGGCGATAAGCGGTTGAAGCGTGCCGGAATGGATTACACCGCCGGTGTCCACCTCACCCGCCATCTGTCATGGGCGGACTTCGAAGAGAGTAGGAAAAAGGATGAAGGACGGCTGATCCTGTTCACGACCAAGGCGGATACGCTGTGTCATGGGTTCATGTTTGAGCCGGGTGATTCCCTATTATTCGGTCAGGAAAGTGGCGGTGTTCCTGACGCCGTGCACCAGGCTGCGGACTGCCGTGTGTGCATTCCCATGGCCGCCGATGCCCGGTCATTGAACCTGGCCCAGGCGGCCGCCATCGGCGTGGCGGAAGCATTGCGGCAAACGGGCGGATTTCCTTAATCAGACGCGGTAGCGCCAGCCCCATAAGCGCTCCACATGACAACCGCGTAATATGGCTGCAATGCTGGTGTAAGCTTGAAAGTTCTATAACCGCCACAGCAAGCAGTTCGAAGACACAGGATCCCCTCCCCGTCTAAGACTGTGCTCCGTCGTTGGCTCCGTCGTTGTCCAGGGCGGGGCTTTTCTTTGAATAGAGGCCACAGCGGATATTCTTAAGACAGGTGAGATTTGAGTCTGTGGTGGAGATCTTCCTTCGTGGCTGTAAATCCGCTCTCGATCCATTCGTCTTCCAGCCGGGCCAGGAGCTCGCCGATCTGGGGACCTTGTGGCACGCCAAGCGTTTGAACGCCCGTTCCGCTCAGAGGAAACGTGACCGGTGTCCATGACTTTGCGGCGTCATACAACGTTCGCCAGTCCTTCTTTTTTTCCTCGGTATCCCGGGCCCAGGCGATCAGAACAACATCTCCCGCGTTGTCGTTTTGAGAGGTATAGAGAAAGCGGTGGCGCTGCGGTTGAGCGAAAGCGTTCTCTGCGTCCTGGGACAGCCGTATAAGAGCGGCGATAATTCGGTTGTCCTCGTTGGAAAATCTGAGGCGCTTGATCGCGGCCTCAACACCGTCTGAATCCGAAGACAACAAACAGACAAATCGCCGCCGCCAGCACCCTTCGTCTGCAACATCACTCACATCTTGTTCAATATGGATGAGATTAGAGAGTGCTGCATAGGGACCTGCTTCGGGCAGCACCTTTGAGAGGATCCCGGCCTGCACCATGGCATCGATTGCCATAACAGGATCTTCGGCGCCGAGGAGTTTGATGAGCTCATCGCGCACCCGGTCTACCGATAAATCTTCCAACCCGGCACGCAGGTGATGACAGGCGGCGAGGATTGCTTGGTCCGGATCCTGTTTGCCGTAGTGGGCGAGAAAGCGGAAGTAGCGAAGAATACGCAGATAGTCTTCTTGAATGCGATCGCGTGAATTACCGACGAACTGAATAATGCCAGCGCGGGCGTCCTCTGTTCCATTAAAGAAGTCAAAGACAGTCCCGTCGGGCCGGGCTGACATTGCGTTCATGGTAAAATCCCTGCGCGACGCGTCCTCCTCCCAATCGGTTGTAAATTCAACTGCGGCATGGCGGCCGTCGCACGTCGTATCCCGGCGCAATGTCGTGACTTGAAATCCGCGGCCGCCGGATACCGCCGTGACTGTGCCGTGATCCACCCCTGTCGGAACGGCCCTGAGTCCCGCTGCTGTTAGTTTTTCGGTGACAGTCTCTGGTAAATCCGGTGTTGCAAGGTCTATGTCTTTAACTGGGTGGTCAAGGATGGCGTCGCGCACGCAACCACCGACAAAACGCACGTCCACATTGGGATATCCCAAAGCAGAAATTACAGCTTCAAGATCCGGCGCTTTCATCCAGGAGGTGGGGACAAGCTTCGCTTTCTCAAAATCTGTCACCGAGGGATTAGTCTTCCAAACGGCTGGGTACGATCTGCCCATCCTCATAACGGGGTGGTACGTAAGTTGAGTCTGGATCGCCGCCTCTAATCAAGGCAGTGGTTCCCATTATTCCCAAAGTCAGAACAGCACCGGCCAACAGCAACCATGGCCACGGACCATTTTCGATAGCTGGTGCGTCCCCGCCATGCTTTTTAACGTAAGCTGTCCGGTACCATGCCCAGGTCATGTACGCTACCAAAGGCAGCAAGAATGGCACCAAATATGTGAAGAACACTCGAACCATCAGCTGCTCAACACCTCATAAAGATTGATGATCATGCCTGCAGTCGCACCCCAAATATAATACGATTCGTAGGGCATTGCGTAGTACGCACGATCCATTCCGTTCACTTTGCGTCGGACCTTCTGATGATTGGCCGGATTTAGGAGAAAATGGAGCGGAACTTCAAAGATAGCCGCCACTTCCGTGGGTTCAGGTACGAATTTATCGGGCGGCGTTACCAATCCGACAACCGGTAAGACATCGAACCCGGTAATGGTGAGGTACGGATCAAGACAGCCGAGAACCTCAACCGAGTTCGGCGGAATACCTACTTCTTCGTGTGCTTCTCTCAGAGCGGCCTCAATTGCCCCGTTATCGCCTGCATCAACTCTACCACCGGGAAACGCCACTTGGCCGGCATGCTTGTCGAGACCTTCGGTGCGTCTGGTCAACAATACCGTTAGTTCTTGTTCACGCACGATGAGCGGCACCAGAACGCCAGCGGGAGTGCGCTTAACTGCCGCACCGGGAGCACCGGCACCACGGTCATAGGGAATTCCACTCGACGGTATTGGCCCATAACTCCGATCGACGAACTCAACGAGATCTTCCTCTGCAAACAGCGAGCGGCCGGTGAAAACGTCGCCACGATCTTGGGGAGCGCGATCCCTACTGAGCCGAACCCGTATATCCGCGACGGTGAAATCTCGTGCAGCGCCGTTGGTCACGATTGGTCGCTTTCCCCCAGACGATAGAAACAGCCCCGGCTCCAGACCCCGAAGTGCGGTGCATTTTCGTCAACCCCATCCTCGCCAATCTCAACCAGATGATAAAACACGGATCGGGCCAGACGGGCCTCCATGCCTTTATGGACAGAAATGTAAGGTGCTGGTTCACCGGTTTCCGGATGAATGTCGATCCTCAGAGGATGATTTGCGTCCAAGGGCACGATGGCATCAAGGTTGGTCCTGAAATCAATAGCCTGATTTTGGCCCCGCCCCGCCTGAATCAGTTCAACGGCGACAAAAGGCACATCTTCAACCTCGATGCGCCCGTTTTCCACCGGTGTGGTGAGCCAATAACTGCCATCATCGTGGCGGTTGAGAACGGTGGCGAACAGTTTGACCATGGGCTTGCGGCCGATGGGGGAGCCCCGGTAGTACCAGGTCCCATGGTGATCGATGCGAATACCGAAATCGCCGCAATTCTCCTCTTCACCCGCCCGGTCACCGGATGCGCGCAGAGTTGTGAGCGCCTTTAGGGAAAAATCTGCTTCTAACTTACCCTCTGGAACCGTCATACTCTCTCTCAAGCATGGAAAACCCTTAAATTGGAGCCATTTAGGTGAGCGATACGATAACACAATCCCCGTCCGGAGAGGGTCAAGGGACGGACGGTGCCGTCTCAGTTGACGATGTTGAGCGCGTCAGCGAACAAATGGCCAAGGCCAAGGCTGCGATTGAAAAGATAATTCTTGGCCAAAGCCGAGTTGTCGAGGAAAGCCTGATTACCCTCCTTGCTGGGGGGCACCTGCTGTTGATCGGCGTGCCGGGATTGGCCAAAACAAAGCTAGTTCAAACTTTGGGAACGGTCCTTGGCTTAGAAGACAAGCGGGTACAGTTCACGCCTGACCTGATGCCTGCCGATATTCTGGGATCTGAAATTCTAGAAGAATCCGAAGATGGCAAACGGTTTTTCCGTTTCGTTCGCGGCCCTGTGTTTTGCCAACTGCTCATGGCCGACGAAATCAACCGGGCCAGTCCGCGTACGCAATCCGCTTTGTTGCAGGCGATGCAAGAACATCGGGTTTCAATTGCGGGTCAGTACCACGATCTGCCGCAGCCCTTTCATGTTCTCGCCACCCAGAATCCCATCGAACAAGAAGGCACCTACCCTCTGCCCGAAGCTCAATTGGATCGCTTCCTTTTGCAGGTGGACATTTCCTATCCCGAAGACGAAGCCGAGCGACAAATCATCATTGCCACCACCGGTGCCAAAGAAGCGAAACCAACCTCGGTCATGACCGCCAGCGAACTGATGGATGCCCAATCCTTGGTACGACAAATTCCGGTCGGTGACAGTGTGATTGACGCCATATTGAAACTTGTCCGCGCCGGCCGGCCTGAATCCAGTGACATTGACGAGGTGCGGGATTGGGTGGCCTGGGGTCCAGGCCCACGTGCCAGTCAAGCGCTCATGTTGTCCGTGCGGGCCCGCGCGCTCCTTGATGGCCGCTTTGCTCCGTCTGTGGACGATGTTTTGGCACTGGCCCGGCCAGTGCTGCAACATCGTATGGCCCTTAGTTTTACAGCCCGTGCTGATGGACGCAGCCTCTACGATGTCATCGACCGGCTCAGTCAAGTTGCCGATAAGAACTGAGCGTCAGTCACATCGCATGACAACCCCCGCACAGGTTCTTCAGCACAACGCCGAACAGGCAGCTTCGACACTGCCGCCGCTGTTGATCGACGCAAACAGAGTGGCCGCCACTGTGTCTTTGGGCAGTCACGGCCGGAGACGGGCGGGTCCCGGAGATACGTTTTGGCAGTTCCGTCAATACAATCAGAGCGATCCCGCCCACACCATCGATTGGCGCCAGTCAGCCAAGTTCGGCCCGGTCTATGTGCGCGAACGGGAATGGGACGCAGCCCAAACAGCCGGACTATGGTGTGACTGCTCTCCGTCAATGGGTTTCCGGTCGTCGAAAAAACTGCCAGCCAAATCGGAGCGGGCCGCTGTAATCGGTTTGGGTTTGGCATCGTTGCTGCTGCAAAGCGGAGAACGCGTTCAACTGCTGGGCTCAGATATTGGCGCTGGCTCCGGCCGCCTGGCCCTCATTCAGATGGCGCATAATCTCCAGCGATCCATTGTGGACTCCGAAGAATCCGCAGTGCCTCAAGTGCCGGTTTCCCTGCCTCGTCATGCCACTGTGGTTTTCTTGAGCGACTTCCTTTTTCCGATTGAAACCGTCGAGTCAGTCTTGTCTAGCTACGCTGGCCAGGCAGCGCGCGGACACCTGTTGCAAATTCTCGATCCGGCAGAAGAAAACCTGCCTTACCGCGGCCGCATTCGCTTCCAAGGTTTGGAAGATGAGGGCAACCTTCTCATCGAGCGTACTGAGGACGTGCGGACCGATTACTTGCAACGGTTAAGCGAACACAGAGCCCGATTATCGGAACTGGCCAATCGAATGGGATGGACATTTAGCGTTCATCATACCGACCGGCCACCTCATACGGCCCTCGTGTCCCTCCACATGTGCATGGCGGAACAGCCATGGTGAGCTTGGGGGCAATCTCGTTCACATTTCCCTGGGTGCTGACAACATTAGCAGTTTTGCCCTTGGTGTGGTTGCTGTTGCGCGTGACTCCGCCGGCGGCACGCCTGTTGGCCTTTCCTGCTATTCGATTGTTATTTGGATTGTCATCAGCGGAAAAATCGTCCGCGCGGACGCCGTGGTGGTTGATGCTCCTGCGGCTGTCCTGCATAGGCCTCATCATTGTTGCCCTGGCTGACCCCGTGCTCAATCTTCGCCAGAGCACGCGGGACAGCCCATTGGTTGTTGTCGTCGACAACGGGTGGGCGGCGGCGACCCAATGGACGGCACGACGAACGGCGCTGGTGCGACTTTTGGAAGGTGCCGTGCGCGATGGGCGACCGGTGATGCTTATCACCACCTCTCCTGACGAAGACGGCCCATCACCAGCCTTGTCTTTCGGTCCGGCAAATGCAGCTCTTGCTGCGGCGCGTGGTCTTGAAGCGAAACCGTGGTCGACGGACCGCAAGGATGTCATTGAAAGACTTGACCAGGCAAACCTGCGGCCTCCTATGGAAGCCATGTGGTTGACCGACGGTATCGCTTCCGATGCCGATGAAGACATTGTCACGCGCCTTAAAAGGCTAGGGCGTTTGACCATTTTGGCTAGTAATGTCCGGCCAGGCCCGTTTGTCCTTGGTCCTGCTGACCGCATGCCAGACGCCAATGAGAACATTGTAGAGGTTACCGTACGTCGCCCAGCATCACGTGCCCTCGACCCGACCACAACCGCTGTCGTAGCGCTCGATCAGGCCGGTCGCATAATCGCCCGTGCCGAAGCCAATTTTGAAAGCGATAATAGTGTTGCGACTGCTCGTTTTGTCGTGCCGACAGAATTGGGCAACCGGATGGCCCAACTGAGTGTTGAAAATGAAGGTGGGGCCGCAGGCGTATTTCTTCTCGACGACCGGTGGACTCGCAGACCGGTTGGCATCGTTTCTGATAATCCAGACGGCATTATCACACCTCTGTTAGAAGACGGTTACTATTCCACCCAAGCTCTATTGCCTTACGCTAAAATTAGAACCGGAACCATATCAAGCCTCCTGTCGCGGGAATTGGCATTGATCATCCTGGCCAGTGGCAGCCGGGTGTCAGAGCCAGATACGGCGGTCCTAGAGCCCTGGCTTCAGCAGGGCGGTGTTCTTGTCCGTTTTGCAGGCCCAGCCTTGGACGGCAATATCGATTCCTTGTTGCCTGTTCGGTTGCGTGGCGGCGGACGAACGTTTGGCGGCACGATGTCCTGGACTGAGCCCGTTGGTATGGCTTCTTTTCCTGAGACCGGCCCGTTTGCAGGTTTATCGGTGCCTGACGATGTTTTGGTATCAACGCAGGTTTTGGCAGAGCCCTCCCCGGGCTTGACGCAACGAACCTGGGCACGCCTTGACGATGGAACACCACTCGTGACAGCGGAACAAAAGGGCCAGGGGTGGGTCATCCTGTTTCATGTCACTGCGACACCGGAATGGTCATCCTTGCCGATATCGGGTGTCATGGTCGATATGTTGCGGCGTATTCTTGATTTAAGTCGTGGCGTCAATGAAGCCTCTTCATCGATGCCGAATAGCTTGCCGGCCCGAGAAGTGTTGAACGGCATGGGTCAATTGGTTGTGCCATCACCGTCCGTATTGGCGTTCAATAGGAATGAAATAAACGATCCTAACCTTGGACCTACTCATCCACCAGGATACTACGGTACCAACGAAACGCGGATTGCCATCAACTTGGGTCCGGCGATCGGACCCATTGAAGCGCAAGCTGACTGGCCCGGTGATGTGACAGTTACGGGTTACGAGTCGGTGGGAACGGAACGCACATTGAAACCTTGGCTTCTTTTGGCTGCGCTTATTCTGTTCGTAGTCGATTTCGTCATTTCTCTTCACCTACGTGGATTGTTTCCTGCCACGTTTCCCCTGCGAGAGGGAACAACAGCAGTTGTTGCCATTTTGTTGATGCTGACATTGGCACCTCAATCTGCGCACAGTCAAAACAGCGATATCGACCCGCAGACCTCAGATGCAGTGCTCGAAACCCGTCTCGCCTATGTCCGCACCGGACGGCAGGCTGTTGATCAGTTGTCAGCTCAGGGCTTAGCCACGCTCACCCAGGTATTGGCGGCAAGAACGTCTGCAGAAATGGGAACACCGGCAGAAGTTAATCCGGAGTCTGACGATTTATTTCCTTACCCGGTCGTCTATTGGCGCATCACCTCTGAACAAGCACCGCCATCGGCAACAGGTGCGCAACGGATCAATGACTATCTAGGCCGCGGCGGAATGATCGTCTTCGACGCACCCAATCAGGTGGGCGCCAATGATTCCGATCAGGGTCAACAGGTAAGTCAGGCGCTCAATGGCATTCTCATGCGTCTCAATGTACCGCCGTTGGTGCAAGTGCCCGAAAGCCATGTGCTGAGACGTAGTTTCTACTTGTTGCAGGATCTTCCCGGCCGGTACACGGGCGCACCTGTCTACATAGAACGGGGATCCATCAATACCGACGGCGTGTCGTCCATCATTATCGGCAGTCATGACTGGGCTGCGGGATGGGCCAGGGATGGACGCGGCTTGCCCTTGTATCCGGTGGTGCCGGGTGGCGAGCGCCAGCGTGAATGGTCGTACCGCTTTGGCGTGAACTTGGTCATGTACGCCCTAACCGGAAACTACAAAGCTGATCAGGTTCATCTGCCTGCGATCATGCAACGGTTGACCCAATGACCGGAATGACCTTCTCATCTTTGGTCCCATTACCAGTTCTCGTTGGTGTTCTTGGCATAGGCATGGTTTTGGCGGTCTACGCCTTCATAAGGCGGACTAGGGCTGCCGGATTGCGTACCATCGCTATTTTGATTTTGGCCGCAGCCGTTCTTGATCCGCGAGCGACGATCGAAAACCGCGCCCCACTTGATGATGTCGCGGTTGTGGTATTTGACGAAAGCTTAAGTCAACAGTTGGCCGATCGGCCACAGCGCAGTGCCGAGACGGAAGAGAAACTTAAGGAAGCTCTAGACCGCCTAGACACCGTAGATGTGCGTACGGTTCGTCTCACACCCCGGACGGCGGGCTCACGCAGTGACGGCACGCGTCTGTTCGAAACCGTTTCCAACGCCATTGCCGATGTTCCGAGCCGTCGCCTGGCGGGTGTCATTCTCGTTACCGATGGATTGGTGCACGACGTTCCCGAGGCGAATCAATCAGGCATTGCGGCACCGGTGCATGTGCTCTTGACGGGTCAACGGGAAGAGCGGGATCGGCGATTGATTGTGCTCGAAGCGCCTGAATTTGGTCTCGTCGACAAAACTGTCACCATTCGCGTCAGTGCTGAAGACACAGGACTGCCGCAAGGGGGGCAAATCGCTGCCAATTTGCGCTCCGACGGTGGCGCAACACAGCCGTTTATTATGCGGGCCGATGAATCCTTGGACGTGGTCGTTTCGCTGGACCATCCCGGCCTCAACGTTTTCGAATTGGACGTGGCCGAGGCCGAG
This sequence comes from Rhodospirillaceae bacterium, assembly GCA_965262665.1. GTDB lineage: Bacteria > Pseudomonadota > Alphaproteobacteria > Rhodospirillales > Rhodospirillaceae > CBDBND01. The sequence continues at coordinate 3,737,871 of CBDHFR010000004.1, read as the reverse complement.
GGGGAAATCTCACCTCGGAATAACCGCGCGCTTGTGACCGTTAACGCTATCCGCGACCGGCTTCGCGTTTTGTTGATCTCGGGGCAACCGCATGTGGGAGAACGGGCGTGGCGGAATCTTTTGAAGTCTGACCCCAATGTGGATTTGGTGCACTTCACTATTTTGCGGCCCTTGTCAAAAGACGACGGTACGCCGCTGAATGAACTGGCTTTGATCTCTTTCCCCATACGGGAACTGTTCGAGGAACAGCTTTACGATTTTGATCTGGTGATTTTCGATCGTTATAGCCGCCGGGGGTTGGTGCCGTTTCAATTCATGATGAATGTGGCGAGTTACGTACTGGACGGCGGCGCGGTGATGTTATCGGTCGGTCCGGAATACGCGGATTCATTTTCCCTGTTCGACAGCCCACTGCAAAATGTGCTGCCGGCTGCACCCACCGGCGTCGTATTCAACGAGCCCTTCCGTCCCCAATTGAGCGACACGGGCAAACGGCACCCTGTAACGGCATCCCTGTCCCTACCCGGCGAAACCGAACCGTCGTGGGGCCGCTGGCTGCGCCATATAGACGTTGCCGCTTCAGCCGGACAGGAACTCATGCGCGGTGCATCTGACCGGCCTTTGTTGATGCTCGATCGTGTTGGCAAAGGACGGGTGGCGTTGTTGCTCAGCGATACGATCTGGCTTTGGGGCAAAGGATTTGACGGCGGTGGTCCACAGGCGGAAATGCTGCGCCGGTTAGCCCATTGGCTGATGAAGGAACCGGAGCTAGAAGAGAATGCTATCACCGCGTCCGTGGAGGACGGCATGGTGCAAATTGTCCGCAAGAGCTTGGATAAAACCGTGCGTCCGGTCATTGTTAAAGCGCCGGACGGCGGCGAGCAGACCGCCCAACCTGAATATACAGACGCCGGACGGTTCATTGCTCGGGTGCCGGTCACCGACGAGGGATTGTACCGTATAGAAGATGGACTGTTATCGACAGTGGTTGCCGTCGGCGCTGCCAATCCTCTTGAAAACCAGGACGTCATTGCCACCGACAAACGTTTGAGACCGATTGCGGAGGCGACGGGGGGCGGTGTGTTTTGGTTAGAAGACCGAGGCGTACCGACCATTCGGCAAGTGGCGCCGGAACGCGTTGCCTACGGTCAGTCGTGGATCGGGCTTCGGGCCAACAATCAATATGTGGTTGAAGGTGTGCGCGAGATCCCATTGGTGCCGGCTTGGCTGGCGCTTTTCGCCCTACTCTCCCTGCCCCTGCTGACCTGGTGGCGTGAAGGCCGATAGGCGCTACACTCGCCGTCATGCAACAGAGAACACTCGGTGCCAGGGGATTGGAAGTCTCCGCTCTCGGACTGGGCTGCATGGGCATGTCCATGGCTATGGCCCGAAGGACGACGATCAGTCGCTCAAGACCCTCTCCCATGCCATGGATTGTGGCGTGACCCTGTTCGACACAGCTGAACTCTATGGCGTCATAGTCCGTTCGCAACGGGATCTTCGCCGACATCAAATCCTCCATTTAAAGCCGGCTTTCTATGAATCACATCATTGCGCCGTGGGGAATCCCTAAAAAAGAATCAATCTCAATGACCGCTGGTATTAGTAGATGCCCTTCCGGCATCGCGGCGACAAAAAACTGCACTGTCGCCCAGTTGACCCTGGCTTGGGTGATGGCTCAAGGAAACGACATTGTGCCTATTGTCGGCACCCGAGCCATCAGCCGGGTTGACGAAAGCGTCGGCGTTGTAGACGTTCATCTATCCGATGAAGACATCACTTTGATTGAGCAGGCATGCCCGCCGAATGCCGTGGCCGGTCCCCGAGTACCCGGCGCATCACGTATCAGCAAATAGGAGACGTTCATGAGCGCCCTTCCCCGCCGTAAACTTGGCACATCTGGCTTGGAGGTCTCTGCTGTTGGACTTGGCTGCATGGGTATGTCCGTGTTCTACGGCAGCGGCAACGACGACGCAGCGTCCATCAAGACCATTCAAAATGCCATCGACTTGGGAGTGACGTTTTTCGACACCGCTGAATTGTATGGCAACGGCCATAACGAAGAACTTCTGGGCAAAGCGGTTAAAGGCCGGCGGGACTCTGTGGTTCTGGCGACCAAATTTGGTCTGCGCCTGGCCGACGGTGGCGGGGTCACGCCACCCAACTGCAGCCCGGCCTATCTCAAGGCGGCCTGTGAAGTAAGTCTCAAGCGTTTGGACGTGGATGTGATCGACTTGTATTACGCCCACCGGGTCGATCCGACCGTACCCATTGAAGACACGGTTGGTGCCATGGCCGAATTGGTGCAAGAGGGTAAAGTCCGCTATTTGGGTTTGAGCGAAGCCGGTGCCGGCAACATCCGTAAAGGCCACGCGGTCCATCCCATTGCCGCTGTGCAGACGGAGTATTCTCTGTGGAGCCGCGACGTCGAACCGGAGGTGCTGCCCGCCTGTGCCGAACTGGGCATTGGTTTCGTGCCTTACTCCCCGTTGAGCCGTGGCTTTCTCACCGGTGTGTTCAATAAGGCCGAAGACGCTGTGGCCGATGGCGACACGCGCTCGTTCATGCCGCGCTTCACACCGGAACATTTCGATGCCAACAAAACCCTAGTGGACAAGCTAGCCGAAATCGCCAAGGCCAAGGACTGCACCGTGGCGCAACTGGCCATCGCCTGGGTACTGGCACAGGGGGACACCATCGTGCCCATTCCCGGCACCCGCAAAATCGATCGGCTGGAAGAAAACTTAAGTGCCGTCTTTGTCAGCCTTTCGGACGATGACCTGGTGGCGATTGAAGCGGCCAGCCCAGCGGACGCTGTCTCTGGGACCCGCTATCCGGAACGTGCCATGAGCAGCGTAAACCTGTAAGCTCCGCGGCTATGGTCGACGTCACTGCTGACACCACCCCGGTCAAAATTAAATCCGCCTCGCACGCGTTCCCCATTGTGCGTCTGGTGCACAAATGGGCTGGGCTCACAGCACTGTTGTGGCTGTCCGCGTTGGGGATCACTGGTTGGATTCTGGATCACGACGAATGGCGCTGGACCCACCAATGGACCGTGCCGGAATGGGTGACCTCGGCACGCATCGACCGTCTGGTCAACGGCACCATCATCCGCCACATCGAAGTGGACCAGACCAACCCGGACCGTTGGATCAGTGCTTCGGAACGGGGTCTGTGGTTGACGGAAGACACCGGTGAAACCTGGACCGAGATTCCCTTCGCCGGCATAAGTGGCCGGCCACAGGTATTCCGCTTTGTCTCCGCCAACCATCACGGGCTCGAAGGTATTTATCTCGCCACTGACGATGGCATATGGACGATTTCCAGTAGCGCCGATATCGCCGAGCCTTTCGCGCTCGACGGCAACAAGGTCACCGCATTAGGTCACGGCAGTACACCGACGGAACTTGTGGGCTCCGTGCATCACGGCCGGCTTTTCCGCTTTGACACCCGCGTGCCCGATGAAGTGACCTGGATCGATGTGGATGAAGTGCATGTTGATGGTTTGCCGGAAACCGTCTCCTTGTACCGGTTCCTGTTCGACTTGCACGTGGGCGAAGGCACCCTGCCCCAACCCTGGTCCATCTGGATCAACGATTACGGCGGCATTGCCATAGGTGTGCTGGCGCTCACCGGGTTGATGTTCTGGTGGCTGCCGCGGTCATGGCGCAATCAAAGTCCCAAAGGGCAGCTGAAGAAACGTCAGCAGATTTTGCGCTGGCTCTACCGCTCTCACGGTCCGGTCATCGGCATTCTGGCGATCGTACCGATTCTCTACCTCAGCATTACCGGCGTCGCCGTCGACCATATCCAATGGTTGAGAGACGTGGCCAAGGACGTGCCTCTGGAGCGGGAAAGCCTGCCCCCCATTTATCAGTTCAAAGAACTCAATGGCGAGATCACTCACGTGGTCGCCTATCCCGGCGATCCCAACCGTTGGTCCGTCGCCACCCGCTACGGCGTGCTCAACTCCCGTGACGGCGGACGCTCCTGGTCGACCGATCAAAGCTTGCCGGCGACCCTCGGCACCGATGCCGGCAATATCAATCTGTTCCGCGAAGGGGATTTCGTGTTCGTCGGCGTCGGCTCGAAAGGCAATGGCTACCGCAAGTTTGATGAAGAAGAGTGGACGTTTGTCGAAATGCCGGCGGATTTTCTCGCCATCACCGACGCGACACGGCGTGGCGACACGTGGTATCTGAAAAACTCCCGCTCCATTTCCGTTGGCTCCCTAGAGACCAATGCGTTTGAAGCGTCGGGCATTGCTTACCCACCCCTTGAAGGTACGACGTGGTACCTGTTCCTCGCTGATATCCACACCGGCAACATCATCCACGGCGAATTCATCTGGGTGAACGACATCGTCGCCATCCTCGCCATCATCCTGGCCATCACCGGGCCTATCGCCTGGTGGAAATGCAAGTGGATGTAGAACAGGCAGCGCGATAAAATTCCCACTTCTGATCTCAGGAGGATCATCATGACCCATCGCCTATTCACCGCTGTCGCCTTGGCAACGGGACTCACCCTGTCCGGAACTGCTTGGGGCCACGCCCTCAGCGTCGACAAGAACGCGCCGGCTGGCGGCTGGCATTTTGTGCAAATCGGTATTCCCCACGGCTGCGCTGGAAGCCCGACCAATGCCGTCCGTATCCGTATCCCCGATGAAATTTTCATGGTCCGCCCGGAGATCAAAGCCGGCTGGGAGATGAGCATGAACATGCGCAAGATGGACCCACCGGTCACATCCGAAGGCGTGACTTACACGGAATCCGTTGACGAAATCATTTGGTCCGAAGGCAACATCGGCGATCTTGAATTTGACCGCTTCAATCTCCTCGCCCTCATGCCGCGGGAAGAAGGTAAGTTCTTGTACTTCCGCACCATTCAAGAATGTGTTGAAGGTGAAAACAGATGGGTGGACATTCCCGAAGAAGGTCGAACCTGGGGATCTTATAAATATCCGGCTCCTTTCGTGCGCACAGTGCCCGCACAACCGCGTCCGGAGCCTAGCCAGGAAGCGCAAGCCCGGTAAATATTAAGCTCACAGGCCTGCAATGACTCCCCGCACACGATCCCTATGGGTGAGCGTTCACCGCTGGACAGGAATCATCTTGGGTGTCCTGGTGGTGCTTATCGGTGTGACCGGTTCGCTGCTGATCTACGAAGACAAACTTGACACCCTGCTGAACCCGGACCTGTTCAATGTTGAACAGGGGGGTGCGTACCTGCCCTACGATCAGATTATCGCAGCCGCGGCAGCTGCCGGCCCGGATCATCTGCAGCCGGGATACTTGACCCGCATGGACGACTTACCGGCGCGCCCTGTGGTGGTCACCCTTCAAGGGAACACCAGCGAAGAAGTCCAGGTGTTCGTTAATCCTTATACAGCTGAAGTGTTGGGCGTACGGTCCGGTTTGTCATCCATGGCTTTGATCCGCCGCCTGCATGGCGATCTCGCCTTAGGTTCCGTCGGCGAAGACATCATCGGCGTGCTGTCCATTATCATGGCCCTGATGTGCGTGATGGGCCTGGTGGTGTGGTGGCCCAATAAGGGCGCGTGGCTGCGCAGTCTTAAAATAAACTTCCGGGCGCGGCCACGGATCATGCTGCGCGATCTGCACAACGCCGGGGGTGCCTATCTGTTCTTGTTTCTCTTTCTCTCAGCCGTAACAGTGCCACCCATTGTCTGGAAGCTAACCACACCTCAGGCGGGTCCGGCGCAGGCTGGTGGGCCGCAACAAGCCGGAGGTCCTGCACAAAGCGGGCCGGCACAAAGTGGATCACCGCGGGCCGGTCCGCCCCAGGGAACAGCGGCGCTAGCCACGTTACCGCCCAACATTTCCTGGCAAGCGGCCATCGACGCGGCACAGGAAACGGTGCCCGGCCAATGGGTGGGGTTTACACTCAGGCCATTGGGTCCTGCGCCGTTCTATATGGTTCGTTTGTGGCCGCCGGGGGAAACGGAGACACCTCAGATGACGACTGTGTTCGTCAACCGCTACTCGGGTGACATTCTCCGCGTGTCTTCTCCTGCGGCACTGACGCCCACACGCATGATCTCAGCGGATTTTGTCATCACCCTGCACTCGGGTGCTGTCGCCGGTGACGTGGGGCGGCTCTTGATGTTCATTGCCGGTCTCGGTTTTGCGGTTTTGTTTGTGTCAGGTTTGGCAACCTGGTGGATGCGGACCTTCCCGGGCTAACGCTCTACATCTGAAACTTCTATGGAACAGGCCGCCGAGTAATGAGCCCACGTACACGCACCGTCTGGTTGATCGGCCACCGTTGGATCGGACTCCTGCTCGGCCTGCTCATAGGACTTATTGGATTGTCCGGGTCCATCATTGTTTTTGAACAAACCTTAGATACCGCCTTAAATCCCGGACTGCATCGCGTGGACCCAGGCGAAGAGCTTTTGCCCTTTGCCGATCTCGCGGCAGTGGCCACGGCGGCGCACCCCGACAAGAACCTTCTGTTCTTGTTGCGGGAAGATGACAATCCGGAGACCTCCGCTTATGCCATGATGGCGCCGCGCGGCGGAGCAAGAACTCAGGTCTTTCTTAATCCCTACACGGGACAAGTCCTCGGGAGTCGACCGGAACAAACTTGGCTGGTTGCGGTACATCTTTTTCACGGCGAACTGTTGGCAGGACCTGTAGGTGAAGCCGTTGTTGGCGGAATCGCCCTAATACTTGTCTTTAGTCTTATTGGCGGGCTGGTGTTGTGGTGGCCCTCTATAGGAGGTTGGAAACGGGCGCTCACAGTAAAAGCGGGGAGCAATACACCTCGGTTGCTGCGCGATCTTCATAATGTGTTTGGTGCTTATGGATTCATCGTCCTGTTCATCTGTTCGCTTACGGCTCTCCCTTTAATCTGGCCCGAACCGACAAAGGCAGTGCTCAGTGTGATGCTTGGCGATCCGCCCATGGCACAGCGGCCGCGCACGTCAACGCCCTCTGAAGACGGCAGCCGCATTACTTTGGGCGAAGCGACTGAAGTGGGCCGAGCTACGGTGCCGGGTCAATGGGTCAACCTTGCCTTGCAGGCCTTTGGACCACGCGGGTTTTATATGATCCGCCTGCTGCCACCTGGGCAAACCTCAATGGCCACGTCGACCACGGTGTTTGTCGATCAATATTCCGGTGCCGTGCTGGACCGCTCGGTGCCGACCCGGCAGCACATCGTCGATGCGCTCGCCAGTGACTTCTCCGGTACCATTCACAACGGCTCGATCCTTGGCTTACCGGGCCGCTGGCTGGTGTTTATCGCCGGTTTTGCTTTCCCCGTGCTGTTCATCACCGGTTTCTGGCTGTGGGCGCGACGCAAAAGAAACGCCGATACAGGTGGCGATCTGTCGGGCGAACCGGCAGAATAGACATCATGACCGCCGTCCCCGGAACATTGCCGCCGACTTTCGACCGTGCCGACGGTCATGCGGTGTTTCCCAAGACCGACCACGACGAAACGGCCCGACTCAACTACATAACTAGCTTGAACGTGCACATCGGACGGACGCTGTCACCCGGTGTGCGCGTGGCTTATGAAAACCGGGTCAAGCCCGCCTTCGCAAAAGAACACGGCCGCGAACCGGAAACGGCGGTGGAAGTGCGCAAGGCCATGCTCCGCGATGTCTATTATCAACAGTGGGCGGCGCTGAGACGCAACACTCAGGAAAATAGCCAGCAGGCAAGCCGTGAGATCGCTCTCCGGCGACTGGACCGCCTGACAACGGACGTCCAGAAACTGAATGAAGGCCGCAATACCCTTTCGCTGGACCCGGACCTGCCCATCCCTGCTTACCAAGCGCACGTCGACAACCACCTCATGCCGGGCAGTTATTACGAAACGATCACCGACGGTGACGTGACAGCGGCGGCTACTTACGAAGTCAGCCTGTTCCCCATCGGTGGCGCCAGCTTTGGTGCGAAGGGCGACGGCGGCGGCCGGGCCATGGCCAATTACATTCGAGCCCAGTTTCCAGACTTCTCGCCTAAGCGCATTGTCGATATCGGTGGTGGCATCGGCGGCAACACCCTGCCTCTGGCGGCGGTCTATCCCGATGCGGAAGTGATCGTGGTTGATGCGGCTGGTCCACTGCTGCGCTACGGCCACGCCCGGGCACAAGACATGGGTTATGCCAATATCCGCTTCGTCCAGGGCGCCGCCGAAACCGTGGATCTGGAACCAGGGAGCGTTGACCTCATCACCTCGGTAATGTTTTGGCACGAGACATCAACGCCGACCGTGCGCGACGGCCTCAAGCACATGCACGAGCTCTTATCACCTGGCGGCATAATGCTCCATCTGGAACAGCCCAATTACGATTCAAGCACGCCGGTGTTCGAGCGTTTCATGCGCGACTGGGACGCCTACTACAACAACGAGCCCTTCTGGCCCAAGCTGCACCGCACCGACATGGTCCAGGCCATGGCGGATGCTGGCTTCACGCAGGACAAGCTGTTCGACGCCGGCACTGAAGCGGACATTGAACCAGGCCGCTTCCAGCCCTGGTCGACCATCGTCACCCGCCACCGCCACGAGACCAAAGACTTAAAACACCAGGTCGGCACCGGCCGCAAGCTCAGCGAGCTCGGCGGTTATCGCGGCGAACGCTGGTGGTTATTCGGCGCATGGAAGTAATCAACTCCGCCTGCAACTTTACTAGACAAAGAATGACGAGGTCTTTTGGATTCCTGGATGCTATCGCCGTCAGGCGCTTGATCCAGACTGCGTTTCAGAGGATGTATTGCCTTAATCTGATAATCCATTGACGCTGTTTAACTTGTCTTCGGTTAGATCATACAAGCGGATCAAAGGTATGGTGACCACGCTTACAGCCGCCGGAATTACGCCCATGCCGATGTAAATGGCGCGTATGGTAGAGGGGGATTGCACGATCTCCTCCTCGGTACTTGCAACGTAGCCCATGGCCGATAACAAGATGCCGATGATCAGGGGTCCTAAGGCATAGGAGACCTTTTCCATAAACGTAAACAGGCCGATGTATATGCCTTCGCGGCGTAGCCCAGTGCGGCGGGCATCCCATTCAATGGTGTCCAGGAGCATGGCCATACCCATGAGTATGATGCCGATGTGGAAGACCCCGGTCATGATCGATGGAGCAATCATAAAGGGTGTGGGCCAGTCCGGTCGCACGGTCAGCCACAGGAGGGAGCCAGCGCCGTAGCCGAGAATGGCAACCATAAAAAGAGTTTGTTTGGGCCACCGCTTACCAAGCCGCACCCAAATAGGTAGAGAGGCCATGCCTCTCTAGAGCGGTTTGACTGAATTGTGAATCGAAGGGGATTCCCAAGCGTCCCACTCCATGATTCTATATCCCGAGGCGATTTGGGAGTCAGACATGGGGCATTGTTACGGGAATGATCTTCGCCGGCGGGTCGTCGAGGCGGTCACTGGGGGTCTGTCTGCACGGGGGGCCGCGGCGCGTTTTCGTGTCGCGCCAGCGACGGCGAGCCACTGGCGCCGGCGCTGGCGCGAGACGGGCTCGATCGAGCCCGACCGCCAGGGGGCCAACCGCCTGGCTCGAAGCTGGATGCGCATGAGGCCTTTATCCTGGCTCTGGTGGCGCAGACCAAGGCTATGACGCTGGCCGAGATTGGCGAGAAGCTGGCGGCGTCGCACGGGGTTCGGGTGTGCCCGTCGACGGTCTGGCACTTCTTCGCCAAGCGCGGGCTGACGCACAAAAAAAACCGGCCATGCAGCGGAGCGGCGGCGCCCGGACGTGCTCGCGCGGCGCCGGCTCTGGTTCGAAGGCCAGGCAGGGCTCGCTCCGGAACGGCTGATCTTCATCGACGAGACCGGCGCGTCGATGAAGATGGCGCGGCTGCGGGGATGGTCGCGCAAAGGCGAACGGTGCCGGGCCGCCATACCCCATGGCCATTGGAAGACCACCACGTTGACCGCCGGCTTGCGCCTCTCCGGGGCCTGGCGGCCCCGATGCTCCTCGACGGGCCGATGCATGGGGCTGCCTTCAAGGCCTATGTGGAACAGGTCCTGGTACCCGAACTCGACCCCGGAGACAGCGTCGTCATGGCCAACCTGCCCGCCCACAAGGTCGCTGGCATCCGCCAGGCCATCGAAGCCGCCGGCGCAACCCTGCTGTATCTGCCGCCCTACAGTCCCGACTACAACCCGATCGAGATGGCCTTCGCCAAACTCAAGGCGCTCCTGAGAAAGGCCGCCGCCAGAACCGTCGACGACCTGTGGGACGCCATTGCCGACGCCATCGACGCCTTCACCTCAACCGAATGCGAAAACTACTTCGCCGCCGCCGGATATGATCGGGACTAAATTGAATCTGCTCTAGGTTAAAGACAAGCGCAAGCACCCCCAGAAGAGTTTCATCCCGTCCCAGTACATCGGTAATGAAGAAAAATGAGCTGGCAAGGGTCGACGATATCGCGAACAGTTGTATCAATTTAACCAGCACAAGAAGAAAGAACGGCCGGTTAGACAATACTGTCTTGATGTAATCGGCGACGGAGTAGCGCACCGGTGTGGGTTGGGTAAATGGCGCGCGCGCTGAAAACACCACGGACGCCATCATTGTTATCAGGACCAGTGATCCCATGATCCACGCCATTTGACCGTAAGCCGCCTGGGTGCTGCCAAGCCAACCCACAACGATAGGGGCAGCGGAGCCACCCAACATACCGCCAAGATTTGAAAAAAACGTTCGATAGGACATGAGCGACGTTCGCTCGTGATAATCTCTGGTCATCTCCGCGGCCATGGACGTGAAGGGCACGGAAAACAACGTATAGCCGACAAAGAACAGGATCAGCACAACACCCATATACGCGATGCGATCTCCGTCAGCCGCCCCTCTTGGTACATTGAACAGAGCAACCACCGTCGCGGCCGACAACAAAGCGCCTAAAAACATCCAGGGCCGGCGTCGTCCCCACCGGGTCGCCAATCGGTCGGACAACCAACCCATCAACGGGTCCGTGACCATGTCGAAGATGCGGGTAAGGAAGATGATGAGTCCGGCTAAAGCTGCCGGAATACCGAGATGGGTGATCATGAACGCCATCACCAACAGGTTGACCATGAATACCATGGTCACCGGGCCGGTGGCGCCTACAGCCCAGCCTAGTTTTACGATTACCGACAGATTGGTCGCTAACTCTACAGGCTCATGCGCAACCTGATCTTGTTCTAGGATGCCCCTATCCTTGCCCACTGTTAATGGCGCTTTCATTGAAAGGCGGCTGCTTGTCATCATTAGGCCTATCGGATCCCCGACGGGAATAATGCTAGCGCTTATGCGTGGTCTATTGCCATAGGATTGACTAGCATGATCTCAAGTAAAAGGTGCCAAAACCACACACGGACATAGGACGCACGCCATGACCCTCATCCTGGTTCAGTCTCCCTGGAAATCTGCCGAAGTGGATGAGTCGTTGCCCGGCCTCATCGCTGCGGCCGTAGACGGCACTGCGCCGGGCGGCCCCCACATCGTTTTGCTTCCCCAGGGGGAAGAGGACAAAGGGTCTGCTCTGCCTGTCGAAGCGGATTTGGTTGAAAAGATGTGTGACCAAGCCCATGCACTGGGTGTGTACCTAGCCGGGTCTGCCATTGTTATAGTAGAACCTGAGATGGCGCCACGGCACGTCGGTTTCATTTGCGGTCCCGACGGCACCCGCTTACTCCGGGCCGTTAAATCTTCGCCCGATCTCGTCGCCGGCTTTTCTGACACGGCTTCAGCATTAAGCGAGCCGGTTGAATTCGAGGTTGCCCGGACACCGGTCGGCACCATGGGCATGGCGCTGGGTGAAGATATTCTGTTTCCCCACATTGTCCGCAGTATTGCCTTGAAGGGTGCAGAGATCATCTTCAACCCCTGCCGGGAAGGCGGCGATGAGTTGTTCGAGGCTCGTCAAAATGCCCGCCAAGCGCGGGCCTACGAGAATGTCACTTATGTGGCATGCGCATCCCCGCTCAGCATTCAGACCAACGGATTTGCGACGACGCTGCCACCGGCCAGCGGTTTTTTTCATCCGCAAGGCAAGAGCAAAATCGTAAAGGGTCCGGAATCGTTTCTGTCAGTCGAAATGGATGTGGAATGGTTGCGCCGCAAGCGCCATAACCCGTTTTCCAACTTTCTCGCCATTTTTCGTAATCGTTTGTATGCCCCCGGTTACGAAACCGGTCCTGCCGATAACCAGCCCTCACCATCCACTCGCCAGGACTGGTGGGCGGAAGGCAATGCCCGTGCTGCTGCACGGGCGCATACCCCGAAACCCGATAGCGGACAGATTGACCAATACGATGTTCTCTTGGTGCAGACCACTCTTCACAACGTGACCGATCTCGCTCACCGCGACGGTATCGTCCAGAAGAACTTGGACAACTCTTTGGGCCTTGTCGGCGGGGCGGCATCGCAGCCCAATGTTAAACTTACCGTTTTTCCGGAGTATTGGTTGCAGGGCGTTGCTGGTGGACGATCCATCGAAGATTGGACAAAGGTCGCAATGACGGTCGACGGGCCGGAGGTCGAGCGCCTTTGCAAGTTCGCCCAAGACAAGAATACGTATTTGGCCGGTGGCATTTTTGAATTCGATCCGCGGTGGCCGCACAGGTGGTTCAATACGGCTATCATCATCGACGATCAGGGCAACTTGATACATCGCTACCGCAAGATTCAATGTGCCGACTTGGTGGGCATGCTGCCGGACACGACGCCGGGCAACCTCTATTCAGCCTATGTCGAAGAATATGGTTATGACGGTTTATTCCCGGTTGCCGATACGCCCATTGGCAAGTTAGCGACCGTCATCTGCTTCGATATGAATTTTCCGGAAACCTCCAGAGCCTTAGCCAATCGAGGTGCTGAAGTCATAATTCATCCAACCGCAGAACCGTACGGTCCCGGCCGCCGGTGCTGGGATCTGGCCAAAATGACGCGCGCATTTGAAAACACGGCTTATATCGCCTCGTGTTCCGAAGGGGGTGAATTCATAAACGGCGACAACCCCTACCCAAGCACCCTTCATCGCGGTTATTCGAAGGTCATCAATTTCGACGGATCGCTCGCAGGGGTGATCGATGGTCAGGGCGAGGCGTGGCTGCAACTGCCATTGGATCTGGCGGCTTTACGAAAAGCCCGTGCTAATCCGTGTGCGAACTTGGCGGCGTGGGACGAACCGTCCGTTTATGGCCATGTCTATCGTGACCACGATGGTTTTCCGAACGATGTATGGCTGGATACACCCATGGAAAACACCACAGGGCAATCGGGTGAACGGATCATTGTGTGATGAGGCTTGCGAGGAAGTCGTCGTCCCAGGCGGCGACCTTTCGGCGGAGTCTTAGGGAGTCCTTGCCGGGGTCTCGTCGTATGAGGTTTTGTGCCATGTGCTTGATGGTGGTGAAGTTGGCCGGGGCGTGATCGGTACGCAGGCGGCATTCGTCATCGCGAAAGACCATGTCCATGACCCAGTGCAAGCTGTTCTCTATCGCCCAGTGGGAGCGGATAATTGGGCCTAGTTGCGCCGCCGCGAGATCGAGCGATGAGATGTAGAGTCGGGTCTCGTGCTCGGTCTTGTCGCCGATCTCGCGCGTGCTTTCGACGATGTCCGCGCCGCGCCCGGTGAGCGATGCCGCCCAGGCGATGAAGCAGTGCTGAAACTGTTCGGCATCAAGGGCTGCGAAGATGTCACCGAGTTGATCGTGTGAGGGCGTACCATCCGTGAACGGCCGGAAACGGCGCAGAAACGTCAGTTTCCTCTCGCCGTACTTGGCGATCTCGACCCAGCTCTCACAGCCGGCGGGCACGCCGAGAAGGCATAGCAGCAACACTTCGTCGAGGGGATAGAGGACCTTGGCGCGTTGCCGCGGGTCGTCGAGATCGGTGAAATGCTCCAGGAAATCAACAATCTGATTAAAGGCCTCGTTCGCCGTTCCAAACCGTCGCATCATTTCTGGGATCCTTCTTGCGAATCAAAAGGATCAATAGCGATTCAGACTTCTACACTCTTGTCATCCTCAAATTCACCCGATTGCCCTGCATCATCTGTTACATGGACCGGTCATATCCTATACTACCGGCACTGCCACAATCCACGCTTGCAGCTGGAAAGAGATTCTGATTTCGGCAAAAGATGGTTCCAGGTAGATCGACGATGGCGACATGAGAACATTGGTGGGCGGCAGTTGATGCTTATCAGGCGGTCACTGATCTATTACGCTTTCGTCGGCGGACTGACATGGCCTTGGTTGAAGTCTCGGGCCTGGACTCCGGATACCGGCGTGAGCGATAACGAAATCGTTCTAGGTATGTCCGCGGTGTTCTCGGGCTCTTCCCGAGGGCTGGGAATCGAACTCTACCGTGGTGCCTCAGCATATTTCGAGCACGTCAACCGCAGTGGAGGAATCGCGGGCCGTCGCGTCACCCTCAAGGTGTACGATGACGGCTACCAGCCAGACCCCGCAGTCGACAACACCATGAAACTGATGTTGGAGGACCAGGCGTTTCTGCTATTCGGATACGTCGGCACCCCCACGGTGACCCGCGTGCTGCCCTTACTAAAAAAATTCCAGGACCGGAACATCTACATGTTCTTTCCGTTCACCGGGGCACAGCCCCACCGGGAACCGCCTTATGGAGACTTCGTATTCAACCTGCGCGCCTCCTATCGTCAGGAAACCGCCGGCTTAGTGGAGAATTTCGTGCGCGTCGGGCGCCGGCGTATCGCCGTTTTCTATCAAGCCGACGCATATGGGCGTAGCGGTTGGGCAGGAGTGAGAATGGTGCTTGCGCAGCATGGCGAGCGCATCGCTGGAGAAGCCACCTACCGCCGCGGCGCGCAGTTCAGCGGTACGATGCGCCGCCAAGTGGAGATACTCCAGGCATCCCAGCCGGACGCCGTCATTTGCATCGGCGCCTACGCCGCCTGTGCTGCTTTCGTGCGAGACGCCGTCGATCTTGGCCTGCGCGTACCGATTGCCAACCTTTCGTTCGTGGGCAGCGAAAATCTTCTGGGGCTGTTGACCGAGGGCCGCGGCGATGCGGAGCGCTACACCGACCTTCTCGTCAATTCCCAGGTCGTGCCGAGCTACGAGGACACTTCCATTCCGGCGGTCAAAGAATACCGGGATTTGATGCAACGCTACGACCCCCAGGCGCCAGCGGAAATGGAGGAGGAGCCATATTATACTCCCTTCCCGCACAGCTTTGTCAGTCTGGAGGGCTTTCTCGATGCAAAACTCCTGGCGGAGGTGTTGCGCCGCCTGGGCGAGGCGCCGTCCCGCGGCGATCTGCACCGTTCTGTGCTGACGTTGAAGGACTTCGATATTGGCATCGACGAACGAGTTTACTTTGCCGAAGACAACCGCCAAGGATTGCAGAAGGTTTACTACACCGTTGTCGATCAGGGCCGCTTTGTCACCCTGCACGACTGGGAAGGGAGATTTTCATAATGCGGGTCATCAAGGTGCGGAAGCTGTTTCAAAGAACCTTGTTTGGCGTTTTCACATTGTTCGGCTTCATTGGCATTTCCACTTCCATTCTGCTCATCGATACTGTCAATACCTATCTTTCCGAGGAATACGAAACAAACAGCCAAGGCATCGCCCAGAGCATCGCCGATGCCAGCGTGGATATTCTTCTCAACCGCGATCTCGCGGCTTTGCAGTCGTTGATCGATCAGTTCATTGAGATTCAGGGTATCAACTACGTTTACATCATCGACGAAGCCGGAGAGTTTCTCGCCCACACCTTCGTTCCCGGCATTCCGGAGCAGATTCTGACTGCCGACCCGAGCAGCACGGCCACTGTGGAGCGCCAGATATCGGGTATGGGCGCCTTCGTGGAAGTCAGCAGCCCGATCCTGGCCGGAGTGGCCGGCACCGTTCACGTCGGCATGGATACCGGGATCATCGCGCTACAGGTTCAGCGGGCCATCGGTCGACAGGTTTATCTGATCTCCATCATCTTTGTGATCGGTGCCTTGGCCGCCATCTGGTTGGTCAACCTGGCCGCAAAACCAATCGGCGACGTGCTCACCTACGCGGTAGCACTGGCCCGCGGCGAAGACGCCGAGGCGCTGCCGGGTGAGAAGGTCCTCGGGCGCAAAGACGAGGCCGGACAACTTGCCCGGCTTTTCCTGCACTTTGCGAGAAACGCACCGCCATTAACTCCGGCCAACGGCGACCCCGATTGATCCAAACGCCAAGCGACATCACCGTCCCTGACAGGCGACCCTTACCACGGATGGCGGTCCTGGTGTCCTGCGTGACGTTGCAGATCTGTTTCGGCACCGTTTACGCATGGAGCTTCTTCCAGACAATGCTGGTGCGGCAACTCGGCTGGACGTTTGTAGAGACGGCATTGGCGTTCAGCTTGGCGATCTTCTTCCTCGGCGCGGCCGCGGCCTGGGCGGGTATGGCACTGCCTAAGCTCGGTCCCAGAAAGCTTGCGCTGACGGGGAGCGTGATGTTTTGCGGGGGTTATCTAGAGCGGTTTGACTGAATTGTGAATCGAAGGGGATTCCCAAGTGTCCCACTCCATGATTCTATATCCCGAGGCGATTTGGGAGTCAGACATGGGGCATTGTTACGGGAATGATCTTCGGCGGCGGATCGCTGGCATCCGCCAGGCCATCGAAGCCGCCGGCACAACCCTGCTGTACCGTAGCCACTGGCGTCACATAGCCAAGACCAATGCCGGCACCACCGATGACGCCGTAGCCGAAATAGAAAAGGGTCATCTGCTCCGTCGCCAAGGCCACGCCGGCAATTAGAGCAGATTCAATTTAGTTCCGATCATATCCGGCGGCGGCGAAGTAGTTTTCGCATTCGGTTGAGGTGAAGGCGTCGATGGCGTCCCACAGGTCGTCGACGGTTCTGGCGGCGGCCTTTCTCAGGACCGCCTTGAGTTTGGAGAAGGCCATCTCGATCGGGTTGCAGTCCGGACTGTAGGGTGGCAGATAATCTGGCAGGAGACACGGAGGACGCGCCAGCTCGGGACTACCTGAAATCATACGAGTTTTCCGTCATGTGGATTGTTTTCTTCTGCAACATCGCAGCGGGGATCTCGGTGATCAGTTTTCAGTCTTCGCTCTTGGAGGATGTCTGGGGGCTTGCCGACCCCAGCGGGTACATCCAGCCCGGTGACCAAGGATCGGGAAATGAGGGTGCGGATGAAGAGGTCGCGCCGGATACTTACGCGGCCGACGATATGATTATTTTTCTCGGTTACGGCGGGCAGAAGGTTTGGGTGTCACCCTCCAATAACTTAGTCATTGTCAGAGCGACGGTGAAATGGGCCGACTCTTGGGTGGAAACGAAGATTCCAAATGCTGTGCTCAACGCCCTCGAACGTCAAACCGATGTGTCGAGTGCCAATTAAACAACGGGATAGCGGGCATACCGGCGGGCGGACCAGCTTCCCAAAATCACAACAAAGAGGACTAAGCCCGAAACAGGCCCGAAAGTGGTCGCCAGAACATTGGGGACGCCCCAAGACCGGTAATCGAAGGTGGGAATCTGATCAAACTCCGCCGCCGTCATCAATTCGCCTTTAATAATCCGGTTGGTGAAAAACCCGCGCCAGTTTTCGTGAAACGACAGAACTTGATCGACAAAATCAGCAAACCGTTCCGTGCCAGTGCCCGAAATGGCATTCAACGCGTTCTGAGTCATGATGGCCGGCGAGACATATTGGAGAAGATCGACAATGTCCTGCCGGCTTCGCGCCTGTATATCGAATTCCTCCATCAGCGGCTCGATGGCACGCTCGACAGCGGAGTCTGTGGCTAAGACTTGAAGGAAGAACTGGTCCGCATCTGCACTACCGCCGGCCATTTCCGGGTGATCAAAGAAAAAAGCTTCCCGGGATTCCGCTGCTTCCTGATCGGCGATTTCCGTCGCCTCCCGCATTTCAGTGGTCAGTTCGACACGGGATGGTGCAGGGTACAGGGTTGTCGCTACCACGTTAACCAAGGCAGGAATCACGACAACGAACACCAGCCAGATGTTGGCCAGGATCACACCGTTGGTGACCGAAAGTTTGTTCAAGGAATTGACGAACAGGGCCAAAGCAAACCAGAAAAATGCGTAGAGTGAAACAATCAAGAACCAAAGGCCGAAGCGTATCCACATGTTGCCGCTGCCCAGATCCGGCTCTGTCATGACAACAGCGGCGAGACCAACGACCAAAAGGAGAGTAAAAATGAGCAATGCTCGCGCCGTGCCCTTGGCGATGATAAACGCGGTCTTGGATACACCGTGAGCAAGGACCAAACTCAACACACCGTGTTCCTTTTCCTTCGACATAAGGTCGAACGTGAGGGCGACGATAAAGATGGGCAGTAGAAAGACGATGACAAAGGCAACATCAAAACTGCCAGCCAAAACGTTCAATGGGTTCTGAATTTCCGTTTCGTTGAGAAACGTCAACGCCGGATGGGCGGTAACTTTGTAGTAAGTCGGCTGCACGTCCGTCTGTCCGATGGAAAGAGCTGCCAACGGTGTCGGTGGCAGAACGGAGTAATGGCTGAGCACAGACAATCCAAGAGCACCAGGGCTGGCCACTGACGGTGGGTCTCCCTCCGGATTGCCCTCCCAGCGGGCCACTGTGTTTTGCAAGGCTGTCTGGGTCTGCATTTCACCTCGGTTGAGGCCGGCGCCCATATCCGACATCTGGTTTGTGCGCGCTGCACCGTTGAGGGCAGCAAGAATCGTCAACACCAGCAGCAGACCGAGAATCGACCACCACGTGCTGTTGTGCTTGAGGATCACCCATTCCTGGATGAAGACGGATGCAAAACCCTTCATCGTAGCGTCCCTTAGCTCACCATAACTTTCATTTTGCGCGTGGCGAGAACGCCAGCGACGATGGACAGCGCCAACCAAAGAAACATCACCATGAAACTGGGGCCAAGGCGCGCAAGAAGCGCACCAAGCGGCGGCGGTTCGTAAGAAAAACGTGGAACGGACGCCCACAGTTCCGGTCCGGCACGGTAATCGGCCTGACCGGCGGCCGAATTGAAAGTGATGTCCCGGTTCATGCCTTCGATTAATGCCCGGCGGTAATCTTCCGCCTGCTGGGTAAATTCGAGGTGATGATTCAAAGACGTTCCGGACAATTCCATTGAAGCGAGATGCACCGCCATGCGCGGTGAGCCGACACTAAAAAACTGATGAAGACCAGTCTGCTGATCAAAGATGGCATGGAGTTCGCCATAAAACTTGTCGAACACCTCATTGCCGAGCTTTTCCTGTAAGTCAAAGATCATGCCTTGGAAATTGATTGGCAGCTCTTCAACTGACTCCACATTATAGAGGGCGAGGGTTTGTTCCTGGCGCTGCTGAACCACGGTATCGGGGCTAACACCGGCCAGACCCGATTGCATGGCTTCATCGATGCCGGCCTGAAACGAGACCGCCGTTGGGGTCGGGTAAAGGAAACGCGAAACATCTGACGCGGCCCGGGGCAAGACAAAACTGGATACCGCCCAAAACCCAACCATGGCCACCAACGTCGCTTGGGCAGACCGTACGTTAGCGGAGACGGCCAAGGTTAAGAACAAGAAGATCCAGGAATAGACGATATAGACAGCAACCAGGACAATCCCGTGGCCGACATAGGCAAGCCCACCCGGCGCCACGATCAAACCAATGAAGCCCAACAACAATATTGGTCCGATAAATACGCTGAGAGCGGCTGCAGCCCCTAGGGCTTTCCCGAACAACAACTGAACGGGCGACACCTGCATGCTCAGCACCTGACGCAGGGTGCCCGCTTCCCGCTCTCCAGCAAATGCGGGAAAAGCGAGGAGAATGACAAGAAGAGGCAGCAGCATTTGCAGGGTGAATGCTGCGGTGAGTTCACCAAAGCGGGCGATGGCTGTGGCATCGCGGGCGGGTTCGCCTTCAGCATTGTTTTGTTTGTGAGCCTCTAGCCAAACGGAAACACCGGTGTAACTGGCAATTCCCGTATCAAAAAAGGACAACGGCGTAACTGGCTTGAAGGCATAAAGACCATAGTGAGCCGCGGCGTGCGGGTTCTTTTCCCCCTGCCCGGCAAACTGCATGTTGACCACTTCCTGCGCCGAAGCACGTTCGGCCGAGATGTCCGCAAAACGCTGACCGGCAGTGCCCAAGGCCGCAATCAACATCACCGCAAGAATCACAGCGGACCAAGTTATCCGTCCGTCACGCAGAATTTCCCGGAACTCTTTTCCGGCAACCGTTAGAATCATGGCCGTCTCCGTGTTCCCGTAACTGGTCTACTTGATGGGCACTGTGGTGCGGAAGATCTGTTTGTCGAAGTCATCGACAAACGCATCGATGCGCGCTTCCCATTCGCCAGGGATGATCAATTGATCGAACATGAAATGGAACATACCCGGGGTGACCATTTCACCGCGCCCTTCGATACCCTCCAGGCCCGCGGACGGGAGAGACCAGATGATGTTGACGTCGACCATCTCCACCGGAGCGCCGGCATCGTCCTTGAACGTGACCATGACCATATTCGATCCGGTTGTCGCTCCAGGGTCGATACTGAAGTCGGCGGTGTACTTACCCCGCTCAATGGTGGTCTGAAATCCTCCACCCATGGCCATACCGCCGGCGCTACCCATTTCCATGGTCGCTCTTGGCGGTGTGACCAGGGTCAGGGAAACGGCCGCGCCAATGATCAGCACCATAGCGCCATATTCAAGCCTAATGGACCGGCGCAATTTTTCGGGAGCGGCGCCGTCGGCTTTTTCCAGCGCCGGCGTGAGCACGATTTTGTTCATGGCCGCCAAACCTAACAGAGCCAAGAAAATGGCGATCTTGGTGGCAAGCCGCACACCATAGTCTGTGGTAAATAAATTGGCCGGTGATTCCACCTGGGTCCAAGTTATCACCGCACCGGACAGGAACAACGCACCCACCGTCCACACAGCGCGGTCCGAGAATTGAGCCATCACGGCGCCAGCTTGAGTGATGTCTGCGTCTTGCGTGGTCTTAGCCAAGGGATAAAGCGCCGCAATCCAGAATGAGGCGCAGAACAGGTGCACAGCAACCACCGGCGCCATCATCCATACCGGCGGAGCCGTCGCGGCGTGACCGGTGACCAGGAAACTGGCGATGGAAATGGCACCGCCGAGGAGCAACGCAGGCGCGGACTTGCTTTCCGGCCCCTTGCCAAAGGCGTAAATGAGAATAAGGAGACCTGGAATCCCGATCAGGGCGCTTGGCCCCAACGTCGATCCCAACCCTTGCGACCAGGCATCGGGGGAGAAGAAGGCTGCCGGACCGCCCAGCACCATTTCAGCACCACCAAAACCGAGCGCAAGAATATATGTGATCGCGGCAACCGTTGCCGCCATGCGGCCCATCTTGAACACCGACTGTTCCACCGGACCGGGCACCGTCATCCAGACGGCAAACAACGCCGCCCCGGCGGCCAGCATCATGGCGCCGTACTGCAGGAACCGGTTGAGAGCAACGGGGACCACCCAACCGCTGGTCTGTCCACCTGCTGCGGCCACGTTATCCATAGACGCCACCGCTTCACCGACAGCGAACACCACACTGCCGCCGACGGGATGGGTATCGGCCGAGATCACCCGATAAGTAGCGATGTAAGTGCCGTTAGGAAGTTCGGTGGTGAGTGGGGTGATGACCTCGTATCCGTCGACACGCCAGTCGCCGAGTTCGCCAACTTCGGCACCGGTGCGGTCCAATACCTTGATGAAGATAGGACCCACGTTTTCGTTGAAACTAAAGATGATCTCAGAGGGAGAGTTATCCAGACTGGCTTCTGCCGCGGGCGAAGAATCGAGCAGGACGGCATGGGACCAGGCTGGTCCTGTAAATCCGACGGTTAAGGCGAGCGCCGTAACCAGTATTGAAAGTGTGCGACTCATCTCAATTCCCCAAACATCCCAAAGACCCTACTAACCCGGTCCGGGCCGTTCATAGCAAAAAGGAAAGAAGCGGAACAACATCAGTAATGCTGTTCCGCCTCACAGTGGACTTAATCTTTGGCTTCAGCCGTTTGCTCTGCCGCTGTGATACCGGTGGTCTGCATGTGCTCAGCCGTCCATTCCCATGGATACTGGGGCATATCGGCCTGGTAGAGCACGGTGTACGGCGCCGGATGGGCTGTCGAGCCCATGAATTCTTCGAATTTCTTGCCGAAATCCGGATCCTTCACATCGAAGGCTTGTTCGGGCAGATCTGTGTAGGGATCGCGGCTGTCGGCGCAGATGTTAACCATCTGCCAGAACAGAACGCGGCCCGGCTCATTAGGCAGCTTGGCGCGGAACTTGAACCCTTCCAGACGGTTAAACGGCAGATCCTGCGACGGATTCTTCCAGATAATGGTGTCGACCGTGCGCGTTATGGGGCGGCCGCCGTCGCCGGGCACCGGTGGGTCCACTTCGCGAATTTCAGTTTCAACTTCCCAATCGCGGGTGTTAGCCGGTGTGACCCGGTAGACGCCTTCGGGAATCTTCAACCGGACTTCAACAACATCTTCGGCCAGACAGCCGTGAGCGACCCGGGCTTCCATGTCATGCATGTAGTTGGCTGGGGCGCGGAGCGTGGTCATATAGTTATGAGCGAAAGCAGTTGTCGCCGACATCAGGGCGATGGCCCCAACGGCAGCCGAGGTAAGCAAAGTAGTTTTCAACATTATTCTCTCCCCTTGGTCCGAATGCGGAATTTCTACCTAACAACCTGTGGATTTGTGGGCCGAAACTACCATCTTTGGCCCTAAAACAGGAGTCATGAAACCTTGTAGGCGACCGTGCCCGGCAGGTTACCATACCAGCCCGGATCGCCCTCCCCGTCTAAGGTTTCTCTGATTTTGACGACCGTGAACATGCCGCCCATCTCCAGATTGCCGAAGGGGCCCTCGCCCATCATCATTGGTAGGGTATTTTCGGGCCCCGGCATATGCATGGAGTGCTCCTGGTGCTCAGCCATGCCGTTTTGGCCCATGGCCATGAATCCGGGAATTTTCGACATGATGTTCATTGCCACTTTTTGGGGAATTATATCGAATAGTGCCGATGGCTAACTGTTTAAACGCCATTAAGTGGACACTTTTCTGTTGTCAGATACCTTATGTTGGACCATCCTACGCACTAGCGGAAGGGGACGCCATGACCAGCAATGCTAAGTCAGTCAATGACCCAGCAGCCCACCAGCCAACCAAGGCAGAATTAGAAGAGGACGTGTGCATTGATGCCACGCCAGAGGCGTTGGCTTGGGCTGTCACGCGTGGCGGTGCTGATCGCCGTCCACTCACGAGGCAGGCACCAGAAAAAGATTAAAGTTTTCTCCTTGTACTCTTTATCTACATATCGAGCACACGTGGGTAGGCATGCCTAGTGCAATCGACAAACTGCGAGAATTCTCTAACAAATATGCTTTAGAGGCCGTTTCGAAAGGGGTTGAGTGGCCGGTGTCGATGTGATTCCAGGAAGGTTGCTGAAACCGATCTGGAGCCGCCATGTGGACGCCGACCACCCGAGAGCAGCATAGCCGCAAGGCGCTGCGTTATCAGACTGATTTGACCGATGCGGAGTGGGTTGTGATCGAGCCTCATTTGCCTCCGGCTCATGGCACGGGACGGCCCCGGTCATGGCCGATGCGAGAGATCGTCAACGGCATTTTCTACGTGATGCGGGCTGGCTGCCCTTGGCGCTTGCTGCCAAGCGATTTACCACCGTGGGGCACGATCTATCGCTGGTTCGCTAAGTTCCGCGACGACGGCCTCCTTGAGAAGATCAACCACTTTCTGGTCATGGCCGATCGCGAGCGGGTCGGACGCGAGGCCAGCCCGAGCGGCGCGATTATCGACAGCCAGAGCGTCAAGACGACCGAGGCTGGTGGCCCCCGCGGCTACGATGCGGGCAAGAAGATCAAGGGGCGCAAGCGCCACGCGCTGGTCGACACCGACGGGCGCGGCCTCGTGCTCGAGGCGCATCCGGCGAGTATCCAGGACCGCGATGGTGGCGGGCCGCTGCTGTGCGCCTCACGCGGCTCGTTTCCGTTCATCGAGAAGGTCTTTGCCGACAGCGGCTACGCCGGCGAGAAGGTCGCCACGGCCACCATGATCGCCGTCGAGATCGTGCGCAAAAGCCCCGATCAGGTCGGCTTCGCCGTCCAACCGCGCCGCTGGGTCGTGGAGCGCTTCTTCGCCTGGATCAACCGCAACCGGCGACTGGCAAAGGACTTCGAGGCCACCATCGCCTCGGCCCGCGCCTTCCTCTACGCCGCCTCCGTCATGCTCCTCGTCCGCAGATTGGCCCGAGCCGCATGACTTTCGAAACCGACTCTTAGAGAATAATACCGATATTGCAGTATATTTCGGTGACATGACACGTCCGGCGGACGAGTGGTTAATTGATGCCTGTCGTAAACGCCGCCTACGCCAAAATATAATGCTTATACTAGCTACCAGAGGTGGCGATGCGAGCGTTGCATACCGTATTGGCCGCGCGTTCCAGAAAATATATAAAATCACCGAGCGCAAGCAAGGCGATAATGATGGCCCAGAGTTCATCATATTTATACCGACCCTTTGCAAAAGTGCGGGAACCATCTTAGCTACGGCGGCAACTAAGATTGTGATGTCTGACTTTGCTGAGTTAGGACCAATTGAGGTGCAGCTTAGGAATCCAGCAGAAGTTGGAGAAAGAACATCTAGTTTAGCTCCAGTCCAGGCTCTTGATAGTTTGAAACGGCAATCAAAATCCCTGTTTGAGGAGCATTTTAAACAACTAAGATTTAATGAAGCGCTCTCATTTTCCACAAAAATGGCAGCCGAAATCGCTTCAAAATTGACGGTAGGCCTGCTTAGCCCAATATACAGCCAAGTTGACCCTATACGCTTAGCCGAAGTTGAGCGATCACTAAAGATTTCTGGTGATTACTCAGAACGCTTAGCAGGTTTGCAGAACGCATCGAACCTCAAGGAAGGTGCTGCGGAAAGATTGCTCGGTGGTTACCCGAGTCACGGATTTGTCATCGACGCACAAGAAGCGAAGGAGCTATTTAATCGAGTGGATGAGCCAAACGCTGAATTGTTGCAATTATTGACAAATGAATATCGCTGGATCACTAAGATATTTCTTGAATCTGACAGCAGCCCTTATGCACACTTTTTGTCAGATGAACCAGATGAACCAGATGAACCAGGGGCACAAAAGGAGCAAAACGATGGAGGACATACTAGAGAGAGTGCAGAAGGAAAGGGAAAAGCAAAGTCAAAAGTACGAAAGAATGGTGACGCCAAAGAAAGTGGATCTGGAGCGCCCAGCAATCAGGAATAAGCCGAATGATAGCAGGACTGATCCCGTTATCTACGCGCCAGAAACTAATCTCCGGTAGTGAAGTCGTTTCCCGCACATATTCCTAGCAATTGAACTCATCATAGCAATGGTGTCTTTGTCTCGGTCATTGTGACGGCCCGAGAATTCGGTGATATACCTGTCCATATGCTTGACGCTGAAGTGATGGAACGTACCATGATAGCCCCGCTTCAGCATGGCCCAAAAGCTCTCAATTCCGTTGGTGTGAGCCATATCGCGGACGTATTCGCCAACGCTATGTTTGACGGACTCATGGGTGCGATCCTTCATGCCTTTGTAGGCTGCCGCGTCGTCTGTGTAGACGGTTGAGCCTTCTTCCGTGTGATCTGCCACAAAGCCTTGTAGGGTTTTGGCGGTGGTATCTTCAACCACAGCAGCCTTGACCTTATTTGTGGCACGGTCCTTAGCGCCTGCCACAGCGATTTTGCCCGCTGTTCCACGGCCAGAGCGTAGCCTTTTGTTTGAATGTTTATTCTTTTCCAGACCACCAACATAGGTTTCGTCGATCTCCACAGGGCCGATGAACTGAGGGCCGTTTTCTTTCCATGCTTCTCTAACACGATGCGCTAAAAACCAAGCAGAACGTTGGGTAATTTTGAGGTCACGATGTAGCTTCATGCTTGAAACACCCTTCAGATTAGTAGTGACCTGGTAGAGTGCAATCACCCAAACCTGGAAACCTAGATTTGATGCTTCCATAGGCGTTTTGGTGCGGACGCTAAACCGTTTAGCACATTCCTTTTCACGACAACGGTAGGGCATAGTTTTGTGCTTGGCCCTAGACTGTACGTTTGTTGATCCGCAATAGGGGCAGTTAGGCCCTTCCGGCCAGCGTTGTTCCGCAAACCATTTTTCAGCCGTCACATCGTCAGGGAATATACGGAAGAGTTCCTGTAGTGAAATTCCCTTGCGGTGCGATTTTCCTGGTGCTTTTTTTGCCATATGCCTGTCTCCCTATCTTTATAAAATAGTGCCGAAATTCAGACAGGTCAAGATATTTCGGCACTATTCGATATAATTCCCACTTTTTGCTGATCCACCCCTATTGGGTTGGGAATGTCATGGCCCATGGCATTCATGGTGTGGTGGGAAAAGTGGCAATGAAAGGCCCAGTCGCCAGGCACGGCGACGAACTCAATATCCCGTGTCTGCCCCACACCAACCACTTCCGTTGTTTCCGGCCGCCACAGACTGCGTGGCCAGCGCCCACCGTCGGAGCCGGTCACCCAATAGGTATGTCCGTGCAAGTGCATGGGATGGTTCCACATGGACAGATTACCCATGCGGATGCGTACCCGTTCACCCCGCTGCGCAATTGGGTACTCAATGGCAGGGAACACTTTGCTGTTCATGGTCCAAAGATCGAACTCAACCATGATACTGGGGTCCGGCCGGTAGGTGCCGGGGTGAACAGCCCAATTGTGTAACAACAGAGCGTAGTCACGATCGATGGGTTCGGGCTCGCCGTCTTTAGGATGGATAATGAACATCCCCATCATGCCGACGGCCAGCTGCACCATCTCATCGGCATGGGGATGGTACATATAGGTGCCGCTCTGCGTGAGTTCGAACTCGTAAGCAAACGTCTCGCCCGGTTTGATATGTGGTTGAGTCAATCCGCCAACACCGTCCATACCGCTGGGCAATAGTATGCCGTGCCAGTGAATGGTGGTGTGTTCCGGCAAATTATTAGTGACAAGAATGCGCACCCGGTCGCCCTCCACCGCTTCGATGGTCGGACCAGGCGTGCGGCCGTTGTAGCCCCAGCACTTGGCAGTCATGCCGGCCGCGAACTCGTGTTCGATTTCCTCGGCAATGAGGTGAAACTGCTTGAAACCGTCTTTCATTTCAAACGGCAGTGTCACCCCGTTGAGAGTTTTCACCGGTGTATAACCCGATGCTGCTCGGGGCTGTGCCGGTACGGACGTGTTGGACTCCTGCGCCCGGGCTTTGCCAAACACCGCAGCGCCGGCGCCGGCAAGAGCGGAAGACAACAGGGAACGGCGAGCGCGGTTCATGACGCGTCTCCTTGCAAGGATTGTTGAGGATTGGCCTCCAAGGAACCGCCACCTATGGCAGCTTGGAGACGGGCCCTGGCCACCCAATAATCGGTCAGGGCTTCGACATAACTTTTATAGGTCTCGTTTTGCTCCTGTTGAGATTCGAGCAAGTGGAACGGCCCTTCGAGCATGTAATTGTATTCCGCCAAGGTGAGGCGGACGATCCGTTCCCGCAGTGGCAAAGCCGTGCGCAACTGATGGCTTGCCCGCTGCCGGGCCATGGCAACGGCATCCACAGCCATTTGAACATTTGCTTTGATATGGGCCTCTTCGGCCGCCAACTGATCTTGTGCTTGCCGCAGCGCCATAACCGCACCGGATACGCGGGCTTGGCCCTGGTCGAACAGGGGTAGGGGAAACTCTAAAGCGGGACCGATGAGCCATTCCCCTTCCGGTTCCTACTCCGCGCTGACAGACAGTTCCAGCTCTTCCATAAGGCGGAATTCTTCTTCTAGCCCCAACTCTTCCATGGCGGCACGGACTTCCGCACGATGGGCGGCAAGATCAAAGCGGTTACGCAAGGCGCGGGTTTCGAGACCGTTTAAAGAAATCATCTGTTCTGGGAGGGACGGCGGCCGGGTGGGCACGGACCAATCGCCGTGGTGGTCTACGCTAAGAATCTTCGCCAGTTCAGGCCGCGTTTCGCTGGCGTGCTCCTCCGCTTCGAACAGTTCCGTTTGTGCGTCTTCTGCTTCGGCTTGGTGCATCGCCAGTTCAAGGTCAGTGATATTGCCCGTTTCATGAAATGCCTGTGCTAGGTTGGCGCCGTCGCGGGCCGTATCAGCGATTTCTTGCATGACTTCCAAAGCACCAAGCGCGCCGCGATGCTGGTGATAAGTACTCTGAACCTCACCGACGAATTCAACCAAATGCGCCGCCAGTTCGAGTTTGGCCGCTTCGTATTCAGCTGTTGCCAGTTTTTGCCTCGCCAGACGCATCAGCAGATCGACAAGGTTTTGCATCAACCCTAGTTCAATGTTGGTGCCATGGTCCGTCGACGGCCTGACCATGATTTCGAAGACAGGATTCTCGAGCAATCCTGCTTGCACCAGCAATTCCCCGCACCGCATAGCGCGCTTGTAAGCCCCGATTGCTGAGCAGAGCCACTTGCACCGCCGATTGGGCCGACAAGGGTTCCGCCAAAAACGCTGCGACACGTTTGTCGACGGCTGCGTCTTCCGGACCACCCGTCCGCCAGACCACAGCATCTGGCACACGCCCGGCAATGGTCTGGTTTAGGTCTTGAAATGCGGCCTCTGGATTAGGTGCTGCGTAAGATGCCAATACCACACAACCAAAAAGGACCGCGGTTAATGGCTTCATAGGGGTTAAGACTTTGGAATCCATGATGACTCTCTCTGTAAGGGGCAGCACGGAGTCAGCGCGTCGGCGTGCTCAACATCGGCGCAGCGAATCTGCACCGCACAGAGAGACTCAAAGGCGGAGGCGTTGGGTTAAAAGATAGAGGTCAATGCCGGGTGGACCTCGATCAAGTTTGACTGGAAAAACGTCCGCCGGTTGGAAAGACGGGATAGTTGGTAAGTCGTAAGACACAACCACAGCCACCGGCTCGGGTAATTGCGTACGATCGATCACCACACCGAGCAAATGATTTAAATCGGCGGCAAAACACAACGTTCCACAATTGTCCGCTGGAAGCGCACCGGCGGATGTCACTATGTGCTCAGCACAAGGGTCCTGGGCATCAGCTTGTGTGTCTGCGGAAAGTGCGGCATGCGATTGAGAAAACACACCAACCACCAGCGCAGCCGCCAGGGAAACTGCGGTGGTCACACTAATCAGTTTCTTGGCCCAGGAATGGGACATACGCTTTTCCGGATTTGGTTTGGGCCTGTTTATGACTCCTACGCATATTCTAAGTCCAGATTTATCGGAGAAAGCCAGATAAGCCGTTGATTTTGTGCCAAATAAAGGCATGCTCTCGGCCAGAATAAAACACAACTAAACAAAAAGGCGGACGCTCAATGACGACTTTAGTGATCGGTGGAACAGGACGGGTGGGTGCCCCTGCGGCACAAGCTTTGGCGGCACAGGGGGAAGACGTGCGGGTGCTGACCCGCTCCGAGGAAAAAGCAGGCGCTTTGCCTGATGGCGTGACCGGCGTGGTCGGAGATCTTGAGAATGCGGACACTCTTGGATCCGCTTTCGAGGACGTTGACAAACTCTTGCTCGTTACAGCCAACGGAGAGACGGAAGAAGTTCGCGGCACCAACGCCGTGGCTGCTGCAAAAAATGCCGGTATAAAAAAAGTCGTCTTCATTTCGGTCAAATTGGGCGACGAAGCCATGAAGGTGCCCCACTACGCCAGCAAGTTGCCTATCGAAGAGGCCATTCGCACCTCAGGCATGACCTATACGATTTTGCGGCCTGATTTCTTTTTCCAGAACGATCTGTTGCTGGGTCAAGTCATCAAGGGCGCGGGTCTTTACACCATGCCCATCGGCAACAAAGGTCAGAACCGTATCGACACCCGTGACATCGCCGACGCGGCAGTCCACGCTTTAACGTCCTCCGATCTCGATGGCGGCGATATAGATCTCTATGGTCCGAAGGCTTGGACCGCAGATGAAATCGCCGGTTTGTACAGCGAAAAACTCGGTAAAGATGTAAAATACGGCGGCGACGATCTGGATGCCTGGGAGAACGCATCCAAGGCCTTTATGCCGCCGTGGCTGGTGAGCGCACTCAGAGCCGGATTCGCTAAAATGCAGGCCTTGGGCAGCGTGGCTTCCGACGCAGACCTGGCCGCCAGCGAAGCCGCCATTGGCCATCAGCCGCGCAAGTTTGAGGACTTTGCCGACGAAGCCGTGCAAGCGTGGGGTTGAGGCTGGGCGTATATGCCTGACTCACCCTATCAGCCGGCGCTAGATCGCTCGCTGGCCGGCAAAACTCTATTCATCACCGGTGGTAGCCGGGGCATTGGTCTCGCCATTGCTGTTCGGGCGGCGCAGGACGGCGCCAATGTCGCCATCGCTGCCAAGACTACCGAACCGCACCCCAAACTGCCGGGGACCATTCACACGGCCGCAACTGAAATTGAGGAGGCGGGTGGCAAGGCTCTTGCCATCCAAATGGACTTGCGGGACGACAGCGCCGTTAAAGCAGCCGTTGAACAGACCGCAGACACTTTTGGTGGCATCGACATTCTCATCAACAACGCCAGTGCCGTTGCTTTGGGAAGTGTGGACCAGATCCCGATGCGGCGGATCGACCTCATGCACCAGATCAATCTGCGCGGCACGGTGCTGGCAGCAAAAACCTGTTGGCCTTATTTGCAGAAGAGCGCCAACGGTCATGTTCTGACGCTATCGCCCCCGCCGAGCCTGGACCCAAAATGGTATCGCGGCACCCTGCCTTACACCCTGGCAAAAATGGGCATGAGTTTCGCTACTATCGGTCTGGCGGAGGATTTCCGGGAAAAGGGTGTGGCCGCCAACGCCCTATGGCCACGAACGGCCATCGACACCGCCGCCATTCGCTATGAATTGGGGGGCGATGCTATGATCAAGCATTGCCGGACCACAGACATAGTGGCCGATGCTGCCCATGCCATCCTCACCCGCGACGCCAAAACCTGTACCGGCAACTTCTTTATTGATGATGGTGTGCTGTCTGAAGAAGATGTTATCGATTTAAGTGCTTATGCCATCGAACCGGGGCAACCCTTGATGCTGGATTTCTATCTGGACTCCGGACCCTGCGGCACCATGGACGGCTATTTAAAGATGCCCCTATAGCCTCAGAGAGAATTGGTGGTTTTATGGTCGATTTTCCGATCATTCCCGAGAAGACCGCTCTCATCGCCATCGACTTCCAGAACTTGTTTGTCGAGGGCTACGCCATTGCAGCACCCACAGCTTTGGCCGCGATTGAGCGGACCAATGCCCTGGCACAGCGATGCAGAGATCAGGGTATCGCAGTTATTCACATCGCCCACCAACTGCGGTCGGATCATTCCAACTTGGGTGTGCTGGCAGATGTTGTCCCGACGATTAGAAGCGAACGCCTTCTTACTCAGGGAGAAGTTTCAGCGGACTTTCATCCTGCACTCGAGATTCAAGAAAGCGACTGGGTCGTCATCAAACCACGCATTGGTGCGTTTACCGGCTCCGACTTGGAACTCATTCTTCGTGCCAGAGAGATAGACACACTAATCTTTGCCGGGGTTGCCACCGGAGTCTGCGTCGACACCACCGCCCGGCAAGCTGCGTTGATGGATTTCAAAACGATCATGCTGTCCGACGGGACAGCGACCTCCGGTATGGAGGGTTATTCAGCAGAAGAATTGCAACGCATGACTCTGGCCATCTTCAACATGAATTTCGGCCAAGTGGCGTCCGTAGAGGACATGATTAATAAAATAGAGTCAGGCTAGAGCGTTCGCGCCAGCTTAGCCGCATCGGACGTAGCCGCCCAGATGCCGCGCGGTGCGACACAATCTCCAATGGCAAGTGCGTCGTCGGGCGTTTCGTTGGCTTCAGTTCCCGTTGACAGAACAATGGCTTCAAACGGGTCGATGGACTCACCGTTAGTCAACTCTGCGGATCCGCTTTCTACACGTTGAACTTGAGTCTCGGTCAAAACCTTGATTCCTGCGTTCCTGACCCGGGCTGGCACCGACTTGATTTCCCAGGTCAAAGACAACGCCGCTTCGCCGAGGGACCGTTCCGGCGTGGTCACCGTAACGCCGGACACGTTCGGTTTAGAGATCAACGTTTCAGCCAAGGACACGGTAGGCCAGCCCCCCTCCTCGTCGATAACCAACACGTTGCCGCTGACAGACACATCACCGGCCAGCACCGCTCGACCCGAGGGGCAGTCCTCCGTTCCAGGGATGCCGTCAAACAAATAGGGACGAAGACGCCAAAGGGCCGTATGGCCCGGCTCGGCACCGACCGCCCAGATTACAGTATCCGCGTCGACGTCTTCTTCGGAGTTGATATCTTGATTGAGCAACACCCTCACCTGCAGGCGTTCCAGTTCGTTTTGCCACCAGGCCAAGGCTGGCGGCATTTCATCGCGATAAGGTGCGTGACCGGCAAGGCGCATTTGTCCACCAAGGTGACCTTGTTTGTCATAGAGAGAGACCTTGTGACCGCGCAGAGCCAGGACACGCGCCGCTTCCATACCAGCAGGCCCGCCGCCGATGACGGCGATGGTCTGCGGCTGGTCCGACCGGCCCTCGTCTCCCAATTCACTCTCCCGGCCCGAGACCGGATTGAGCACGCAAGACCCCGGCAGTCCGCGAAAGACGAATCCGACACAAGCCTGGTTGCAAGACATGCATGGGCGAATGCGATCCGCCTCACCCTCTTCGATTTTGCGGCCCCAATCCGGGTCGGCGATCCAGGTCCGGGCCATAGCGACAATGTCGCAGCTGCTTCCCGCTATCGCCCGTTCCGCGTCCTCGGGCGAACGGATCCGTTCGGCGAGAACGATGGGAACCGGCAACGCCTGCTTGAAGGCCTTACCCTCCTCTTCCAATTGGATGCGGGGTTGAGCCATGTGGGGAATCGACGACGATTCCGCCGGCGACCATCCAGAGCCGGTCATAACGCTGACGTAATCGACCAAACCGGCGTTGGCCAGAGCCTTCATACTGGCGACGGATTCCTCCAAACCATAATCAATTGGCGATCCGAGGATGTCATGGCGATCCGGGGATGTCATGCCGAGCCGATGTGCGCACACCGACGGCCAGTGAGGTGCCCACTTTTTCACGGATACTTTCCAGAATTTGGACAACGAGCCGGATGCGGTTCTCGAACAATCCGCCGTAAACATCGGTGCGTCGGTTCAAGACCGGTGACAAAAAAGAACCGGGCAAATAATCGGTAGAAGTCTGGAGTTCAATGGCATCCAAACCGGCCTCGGCGCAGCGGGCTGCCGCCTCGCCGTATGCAGTGATCAGTTCCCGTATTTCTGCCACCGTAATCTGCTTAGGTACCTCACCAGCTTGATTAGGCACCGGCGACGGCGCGAGGGCATACGAACCACCGATAAAACTGTCCTTATGACCGCCGTGCCAGAGGGTGATGGCCAAGCGGGACCCGGCATCGCGCATGTTTTCGGCCGTTTACCGCAGGCTTGGAATCACTTCGTCATCGTAGAGTCGAATGCCCAGACTGCGGCTGACGGTGCTGGTATGAACGGGCGCGGATTCACTCCCCACCATGGCCGCTCCGCCTTTGGCCCGGGCAAGCAAGTAGGCATGAAACCGCTCACTGATCCCGACCTGTCCATCGCCCAGCGCCATGCCGTGGCCACTCATCACCGCGCGATGGCGCAGGGTGATTGGTCCCAACTGTATGGGCGACAGGAGGTTGGGATACGGCTGGTCCGTCATGGGACGCTTAATCTTCCCGGCCGGGAAACATGAATTTGTAGTACATTCCCGGGTGCGTTTCTGTCGGACCGAACGGTCCGGGCACTTGGTTGCTCACTGGATCCAGGCTCTTGAGATAGGCAGCTATAGCGTAAGCGTCTTCATCGGTCAGATGGGCGAACGCCCGCCAGGGCATTGAAGCTGAGAGAATACGGGCATCCGGCCGTTCGCCAGTACGGATGGCTTTGACGATGTCGTCTTCTGACCATGTGCCAATGCCAGTCTCGTTATCCGGCGTGAGATTGGCGCCGTGGTAGATCCCTTGAAACGGAATCTCGTAGCCCACTTCGCTGCCGGCCAGGTCAGACCCGCGTTCGCCGCCAGAAAGCACACCGGGCGTGTGGCATTCCACACAGACCATGATTTCGGCCAGGTACTTACCGCGCTCGATTTGGGTTTCAGCAGCCAGTGGCATGGCGAAACTGGAACACAATACGGTCATTGCGAGTAAGGTTTTTAGAAGCGATTTGAGAGTCATTGTCTATCTGACCTTTCGTGTTGTGTTGGTTGGGCATGAGGCTTGCGTAGGATCATAGGGACGCCAAGGTAATTCGCAATTGACCGCCAGCAGCTACGTTGTACGTCAGCAAACCTCGGCATTCAACGGCACTTGATCATCGTAGACATGATCAGGCAGAGGAAGACCAGCCAAGTCTGTTTCGGTGAGGCGATCAGCTAGAGCGATATCCAAGTTATCGAGCACGGCAGCAAATTGGCGGGTGTGTTGCGCCGCATGCCAGGCTGTTCGCCCAAGAAGATCGTCAATCAACTGCTCACTGTAATAGATATCCACGGTTTGCGGTAAATCGGAGCCTTTGCCTGTTTGCAGCCACCAGTGTTGAAAATCCGCTCTTATGCCTTCTCCGAATTCGGCAACAGATGGACCATCTTGAATGTCCGGTTGTGGTTTGCGTTCGAACAAATCAAAGGTCAGCGTTCCGCCCCTGGCTGCCATGAGAAACGCTTGCGCGATGACAAAACATGGTAGCCGAGGTCGAGATAGGTGCGATCCCTGCCGGGCAGTTTGGATTGAAGGGACTCGAAGGGCAATTGACGAACATGGGACAAAGCCACTGCAAGGACGCGATCGACTTTTTGCACCAAATCCATTACCGGCAAAATGGGAGTATCACGCGTCACGCCAACAAAATCCGCCAGTGCGCTTAAGGATTGGGCAAAGACGAAATCTTTACCGCGGGACACAACGGGCACAGAACGCGCTCCCAAAGCTTGGAGCGCCGCCATGGCTCCGTCATCGGCCAGTACGTTGACCGAGTCGAAAGTGATACCGTGATGAGTGAGGAACTCTTTCGCTTTCAAACAGCTGGAGCAGCCGGGCTGCCAGAAAACACGATACGGCTCGCTCATGATCGAAGTTCCTCTATTCGGAAAGCGGAACTGTCGGGAAGAGAGCGACGTTAAACTGCCTTGCGCCGACGCGGAGCGGCAGGTGAACGTTCTGATAGGCGTCGGAATTCCAAAAACGATGCGCCGCCTCCGCACAAGGAAACTGAATAACAAATGAATGTCGGTCCCGAGGCCAGTCGCCTTCGAACACTTCTGGTTCGGCTTCCAATCTCGTACCAACGGCGATGACCCGGCCGCCAAAAGTTTTGAGCGTTCCAAGCTCGCCCAAAGAAGTGCGGTAGGCTTGGTACCGCTCAACATCATGAACAATCGACAAAATCACCATATTGACCGGTGTATCGCATGCGCCGTCGGCTTGTTGTGCGCTAACCGTGTTTACAGCAGCAATAGCCAGGGTTGCGAGGATCGACGCGGCAATTTGGTTCATGGTTCTTGTCCTAAAATGGTTGGACCTTACCGACGAAAGCGATGAGCGCGATAAGCACGTAAAGGGTGAGAACCCAGACCAAAGTGTGATTGACGTGCTTGCTGAAAAGGGCTTCACGTTCAGGCGTAGACCCTTCCGTGCCAATTTCCATGAACGGCTTAAAAGCGGGAGTGAATGCATAGTCGATACCGACCGCGGCCCAAAAAGCCAAACCGAATAGGGTAATTTTTACGGTAAACCACGTGTCTGCCAGCGGTGCCCCATTCATAAGTGAGGCAACGCCAATACCGACAATGAGGAAGCCCATGATAACTTCAAAAATGAGCTGTGCTTTACCAAGCGTAATGGCGATGGGTTTGCCCTCATTCCGATACCCCGTAACAAAGGCCGCGATCCAAACGGCAGCCAGCAGCCAAGCGCCGACCAACATCCCACTGGAAACAGGGTAGAGATTGAGGTCCCGGGTCATGTGCAATCCGACTGGAATGATCAGGGCGAAGCACGTCCGCGGAAATAGGTCGACGGTCATGCCGAGTTTCATCAGCGCTAGTCGGGTTTCAAAACTCATGGATGAGTCTTTGGCGCGCACGGCCGATAAAAACACCCCAACGTCCGCGCCGAGCCAAAATACAAATAGTAATATGTGTACGTAGCCCCAGACCAAATACGGTTCCATGGTCGATTCCCCTATTTTTACCGGTTATCTTTTAGTGGATTTTTAGCTATTGAAAAAATCCAGTACCACCTCTGCCACGGCAGTTTGGCCGGCTGGCATTTCCTTCACCGTGTAGTCAGCCGGGCCTGCCGCAACGGCTTTCTTTGTGCTTGCCGACTCCGGGTTAGCGAGGAGTAGCGGGCACTGAAGTTGTGAAAGGCGATCCGACATTGGATAACCGAAATGCGCTTTATATGCTGCCTGGTAAATGTCATAGCATTTGAACAGATCCAAAGTCCGACGGTGAATGAACTCAGGAGCAATATCCGGCTCGCCTCCTCTAGCGATGTTTGCCGCCTTGCGCATATACCAGGGATTAAATAGTTCTTGATCGCGAATCATATTCCAAGCAAAGAGCCAGTGTCCGCCATGGTCATCAAAGGGAATATCCGGCGTATATTTAGCTGACATGTCCTCCAACGCCGCACCTTCTAATTCCATGGTCATGATGTTGGGAACGGCAATGTTTTTAACTAAATCTGGGTGCTGAACGGCGAGTTCCACAGCGACTGTTCCGCCACCCCAGGTTCCAAAGACATCGATTTCGTCATAGCTAAGCGCATGCACAGCTTCAGCTAGGAACGACGCCTGTTTTTCGACAGTAACATCAAGCCCCATGGGATTATCAGATTCCCCGTTGCCAGGAAGGTCCACAGCCAACACAGGCCGCTTACCGATGAGCGGTTCCATGTAGCGATCCATGGAAAAACTCGAAGCCGCCGAAGCATGAATGAACAGGATCGGTCGACCACCGCCGTCCGTGTTGCGTCGGCAATAGAGCGAACCGCCGCCAACCTGTACATATTCACCCCAGAGCCTGCCGGCAACAGGCTTAGTTTTAAGCAACGCCGGCGCCGGATTGGGCGCAAGATTGTCTTTGAGGGCCTGCTTGAGAATATCGATGGCATCTTCGCTGGTATCTGGGCGATGTACTGTCACTGAATCAGATGGTGTGGGCATACGATCCAGCCCGCTGACCAGGACATCCGTCTTGGGACTCATAATGATGCATTTGGCCTTCATCTCCTTGACGGAGTTGATTGCGTCCTGGGTGAACGCACCTCGATACGGTTTGACGTAGTCTGGCCCTGAGCGAAGAAACTCGATGACTGCGACCTGCAAGGCTTCAGCTGACGGCACGTCATAGTTCATGCGATCAGCCGGCCTTTTACGGAACCACGGGAAGAATATGACCTGTTCCCTAAATCGCGCCCAAGTCCAAGCCAAGTGGGATCCGCTCCAATTGAATTCCAAGGGCGCGAAATAATTTTCGAGAATATCTTGAGTCATTTCTTCGCCCATGTTGACGTAGCCATTCACTACGCCAATGGTCACTTTTTCAGGATGCCGCCACGTCAACTCGAGGGTGCACACCGCACCTGTGTGAAAGCCATAGACAGGGCATTTCTCGATACCCAACGTATCCATCAATTCAGCAACGTTTTGCGCGAAGTCCGTCATCGTTGGGTTTTCGAGTGGGAGGGAGTCCGATAAACCATTACTCGGTGTATCCGGCGCAAACACCGTGTACTCCTCAGCTAAATCAGTGATGAGGGGAATGTATTCCTGCGAGGAGTTTGGCGATTGGTGCAACAAAATAACCGGTGGACCGGACCCGGCACGGCGATAATGGACCTGCCGTTCACCCTGGATGGTTGCCATATGGCGTGTGATTGTTGCTGGCATGGTGGCTCCCTCTGTTCTTTATTGCGCCGAACTTAGCCGGGAGTCCGGCCCTCTGACCAGGGTTGATCCCTGGTTTCCAACCTCCCACGGCGGTAAAGTGCGCCATCACTGAAACTGGGAGCGCACTATGGACGGCTCACATCTCGAACGACGAACCCTGGAGGTCAAACCCGCGACTCCAGATGCCCTGGCAGCCTACGGAAAGATTCTAGGATCAGGCACCGGTTCACCGGTTGGCGTCAGCGATTTTTACGATGGCAAAGTAGCGGTTTCGGCGCCGGTCGATTTTCAATCGGATGAGGACACCTGCTTGTCATTGGCAACCCTGCAGCCCCGCACGTTCGAGCTCAAATATCTGGAGCGCCACTTCAAACACACCCAGACTTTCATTCCGCTAGGCGGTAAACCGTTTGTTGCCGTGTTTGGCGCCCCGACGGATGGGGATATGCCTGATCTAGAGAACTTGGAGGCTTTCCGTTTCGACGGGTCGGCCGGTTTCACCATGCATATCGGCACGTGGCACGAATTTCCGTTCGCCCTGGAACCCGATACGGACATGGTGGTCGTTCTCAGAAACGAAACCACCCGCAATCTTTCCAGCGACAATGTGGAGAACAACGAGGCCCACGGTCCTGACTTAGATAAGAAAAATCTCGCTCAAAGGACCGGCGTCATCTTCGAAATCGCTGTTTGATGTAATTTTCTAGTTTCACTGAAAACTGAATTCGGAGCCGGAGCCCCCGTCCGCCGTTATGTGTGGGTGGGGAGGAGAGCGGCAGACGGGTGTCAACGGCGGAGCAAAATCAGTCCAGTTGGGCGGCGTAAAACCAGTCCATTTTATGTGATGCCGAAGGCGTTGTTGCGGGTTGTCCCGGTAGTGCATAGGAGGGACCCGCGCGGCTTTGCGTAGCGTTTCACGTGTGCGAAGCGAAGGCGTGTGGGCGGTGCCTGTGTACCCACCGGGTCAACGCTGGCCTCGGTGTTAGATACCGATCAGCTGCGGCCGGCTGTTTGTTGTTTTCTTCGGCTCTGGTTGAGCCGGTAGCTGTCGCCGTTCATTTCCAGAATATGGACATGGTGGGTCAGGCGATCGAGCAGTGCGCCGGTCAGGCGCTCGGAACCGAATATTTCCGTCCATTCGTCGAACGGCAAGTTCGAGGTGATGACGATTGCGCCCCGTTCGTAACGTTGGCTGAACACTTCGAAGAGGAGTTCGGCGCCGGTCTTTGAGAGCGGCACGAAGCCGAGTTCGTCGATAATCAGCAGGCGGACCTTTGCCAATTGCTTCTGCAACCGCAGCAACCGCTTCTCATCCCTCGCTTCCATCAGTTCATGGACCAGGGCGGCCGCGGTGGTGAAGCCAACGGCAAGTCCCTTCTGGCAGGCGAAGGCCTTGTTGTGGCCATCCAGCCAGACGGCAGACTTTTGCGCCGCCCGCGGCCGGGACATTCCCGCCGCTCCCGTGGACTAATTTGTCACCGCCGTTCTCAGACGGGAGTCTGTCGACCAAAACCATCACGATTGACCGATGGTCTAACCCGTTGTCCTGTCTGAGTTTACCGGGGAGGGGAAGGGCTGACAGGGACCCGGGCTTTAGACCGACCTCGCTGGGAGACGAGGTTTGTGGGAATTATTCCCAACAATTGAAGGGTAAAACTCTGCTCTGGTAGAGTCAATAATTATGTGGGAATTATTCCCAGAAAGTGATGCGGTCTATCCGTGCCCGTCAGCGCATGGCCGGACCAAAGCCTTCCAACGTTGGTTGCGGTCCGGCCACTCTGACACTGGTTTTCCGCAACGAGCGATCGGCGTTGCGGCAACGGCCTCGGAGAGAGGAATCGATCGTGGCCGCGGCCTCTTACCCGGTCCCCGATTTCCTTCCCGAGGCCGTGATTTTTTTGCGCTTCAGCTACTGTAGGCGTTTGAAAGATGATCAGGCAATTCAACCTGAATGTCTTGGTCGGAATATTTCTGCGCTAGGTAAGTCTGCATTTCCGGGAGTTTGGATTTTTCAACCCGCACAGCTTCTATTCCGCCCGGAACTGATTTGGTTGGCATGAGAAGGACGAAATAGGATCGTCCATCTCCCACACTGTTGGATTTAAATTCCTCATTGCAGAAAAGAAGTTTGTTTTTAATGGTATCGAACAGACGCCAGTCATGTGAATCATATTGCCTGGATGCGAATGCGATTTCTTCAAGCTTTTCAGGTTCTAATTCCAACTCGGTTGGGTTGCCTCTAAAGATCATGACATCTGGGCAACGAAATGCACCGAGCACGCTGCCGCATAGCTCGTCTAGCTTGGCCGCATCCGCTACTAAGGTTGCGTTTGAAATATTTGTTGCTGCGGTCTGTATTGCCTCTTCATCGGCAGGACGATTGACGAGAGTGGTGCCGGCAAGCATGTGGGTTGTGAGATTTTCGGTAATGAGACCCTTAGAATAGAGGTGCTCGACAGGTGTATGAGGGTCCCAGCCTCCTCGAAGCACACCGAGTTTGTAGTGCGATATACCTGGAATCATTGATTCGGCCTGAATTTAGTATTTTGCATTGACCTGATTCGGCTGCCGATTCATGCACCTCTCCAACGACACGAGCAGCGAACGACTTCACGGCGAAGATGCGCAAAAGGGCCTCCTTTCTGACCGCTGACGAACCCAAGGCACTCCTGAATGTCATGCGCAAGCGGAAGGTCGAAGCGCTGCAGGTACGGCGCGCGAATGCGCTGGTTGCCCTTGATGATGGCCACAGCGTGCAGATGGTCTCCAGGATATTCTATCTCGATCCCGACACGGTTCGCGGCTGGCTACGGGACTTCCGCGAGAAGGGTCTCGCCTCTGTGGAGCTTGCGGATTACCCGGACCGCGCGGGCCGCCTGACGGCGGACCAGGAAGCCGCTCTCAAGGCGCAGTTCCGGGACAATCCGCCGCGCGACACCAACGCGGTGCGGGATGCCATCTTCCGAAAGTTTGCTGTGAGATATTCACGTCCGGGCGCCATCAAGCTGATGCACCGCCTGGGGTTCGCATACGTGAAGCCGAAGACGCTGCCGAAGCAGGCCGACAAGCAGGCGCAGGAAGCCTTCATCAGGGATTATGAACAGCTGACGCGCGGGATGTTTCCGGACGCGACGGTTGTCTTCGCCGCTGCGGTCCATCCCGAGTATCAGAGCCGGCCGGCGCATGGCTGGTTCATCCGTTCCGACAAGCCGGCGATCAAGGCCACGACAGGGCGCCAGCGGCTGAACCTGCACGGCGCACTGGACCTTGAAACGATGAAGCTCACCCTGGTCGAGGGCGAGAAGATCAATGCCGAAACCTCTCTGCGGTTGTTCGAGAAGCTGGAACGGGCCTATCCGGACACCCGGGTGATCCCGGGTGATCCCGGGTGATCCCGGGTGATCCATGTCTGTCTCGACAATGCGCGCTATCACCATGCCAGGCTGTTGCGGCCGTTCCTGGAGCGGCCGGAGTGCCGCATCCGGCTGCATTTCCTGCCGCCGTATGCGCCACACCTCAATCCCATCGAGCGGTTATGGGGCGTCATGCACCGGCATGTGACGCACAACCGGTTTTATCCCGATTTCCGACAGTTCACCGAGGCCATCTTCGGGTTCTTCAACCAAACCCTGCCCCGGGAATGGGAAACAATCCGAGACACCGTTACCGACAACTTTCGTGTCATCACACACGATCAGTACCGAGTAATTGGGTAGCAGGAGTATAACAGACGATCTGCTGGATCCCTGATCGCTGTTAAAGCAATCGGATTGCTCACATTAGTATCGGCGCTACCCCAAGGTAAGTGGTCAGCGATAATAGACTCTATGCTTGGCTCTAGGTCACCGACCTGTTCCAAAGTGTCTGACTTTCCCGGTCCAAGAAATTGGCCGTAAATTGTCCCCCTCAGCAAATGCAATTTTCGTGGTGTGTTGTCTGCAGCAATGGTCAGTAGATTGCGTAGTGTGGTCCCCCCACACCGCGGGACATGATAAAAAATGAAAGGTCGGCTGGCTTCTTGGGGAAGCGACAGCGGTCGCGCTTTGATGTATTTGAATACTATTCTCATGATGAGAAATTGTAGTTCAGATCCGTTTTTCTAACCGACAAATTCAATTCATCTAAATTGCATCTAAGGCCTGTTTGATGTCCGCAATGATGTCATCCGGATGTTCGATGCCGATGGAGAGGCGCACATATCCCGGGGTCACTCCTGTTGCCGCTTGATCTTCAGGTGAGAGCTGGGAGTGGGTCGGGCTGGCCGGATGAATAGCCAGAGAACGGGCATCACCGATATTGGCAACATGGTAGAGCAGTTCGAGGGAGTCGATGAATTTGCGGCCGGCGTCAACACCGCCCTCAAGTTCAAAACCGATCAGTGCGCCATACAGACCATCGCGTAGATAAGTGTCTGCCCGCCGGCGCGGTTCGCCGTTCATATGACCGGGGTAGATTACCTTGATCACTTTGGTTTCTTCGGCGAGGAAATCGGCGACGATCGAAGCATTTTCACAATGCTTGCGAATGCGCAGTGTCAGGGTTTCAACCCCTTGGATGAATTAGAATGCATCGAACGGACTCATAGCAGCGCCGACGTCGCGCAACAGTGTGACTCGCATGCGTAAGATATAGGCGATAGGTCCGAGCGGCTTGACAGCCTCGATCCACACCGCGCCGTGATAACTGGGGTCCGGTTGAGACAGCAAAGGAAAACGCTCCTTGTGCGCTTCCCAGTCAAAGTTCCCCCCGTCGACGACTAGGCCGCCGATGGACGTACCGTGACCACAGATGTACTTGGTGGTCGAGTACATGACGATAGCAGCACCGTGCTCTAACGGTCGGCAAAACAGCGGCGCTGCCGTATTATCGACGATGAGTGGAACTCCCAGCTCCCGTCCGATATCTGCGACTTCCTGGATGGGAAAAACCTCTAGCTTCGGATTGGGCAACGTTTCCGCGTAGTAGCACCGGGTCTTTTCATCAGTCAGCTTGCGGAAGGAATCCGGATCGGCAGGGTCGGCAAAGCGGGCCTCAATACCCATTTGCTTAAACGTAT
Organism: Rhodospirillaceae bacterium; assembly: GCA_965262665.1. Classification (GTDB taxonomy): domain Bacteria; phylum Pseudomonadota; class Alphaproteobacteria; order Rhodospirillales; family Rhodospirillaceae; genus CBDBND01. Next base: position 3,694,804 of record CBDHFR010000004.1, on the reverse strand, counting down.
TGGCAAATAGGTTCCACGTCCCGCCGTACAAGTCGGTGGAGGTGACAAAATTGTCGCCAGCTTCACACAGATTCATCACGGCAAAGGTTATCGCTGCCTGTCCGGAAGCCAAAGCCAGGGATGCAACCCCGCCTTCCATTGCGGCAAAGCGCTGTTCCAGTACATCGCAGGTGGGGTTCATGATCCGGGTGTAGATATTTCCCAGTTCCTCAAGGCCAAACAGCTTCGAGGCATGATCCGTATCGCGAAACTGATAGGAGGTTGTCTGATAAATAGGTACGGCCACGGCATTGGTGGCAGAATCTGAGCGGAATCCCCCATGTAGAGCGAGAGTGTCCGGGTGCAACGTATTTGCGTCCATGGTCAGTCCTTTTTTGATTTTGTTGAGCGTGAGCGAAGCTACTTCCGTTCCAAGCTCGCCCGGTGATTGGTTAATGCTCCAATATCGGCTGCGTCGAGAAATTCTTTCGCGTCTGTATCATCTTTCAAAAAAGCGTCAAGAAACGCCGTCGACGTGCCGCGAATGATGCTAAGACCCTGAAAGTCGGGCGCGCCACCTGCCGTTTCCCGGCAAATCAATCCGCCGTAGTAATGATCGCCCTCATCGAGAACAAGGCCGTATTTTTCGCCCGGCGGCGTTTCAAAGTAAGCGGCCATGCGCCACGGCCATGGATGAACGGGTCCACGTCCGGTCGCACCAAGATCCTTTGTTCCGCCCGATGAATACACCGGTCTGTCGTAGCGGGAGAATGCGTCGGGCGCCATGTTGGGAAGCTGACCGACTCCACTCAAGACAACAGCTACTTTGTAACGGCTGTCGGTCATATCAACCGGCTCACTCGATTGAGCATCGAGCATTTCAAGGCCAGTCAGCGCGAGCGCGATTTGCCCGCCAAAGGAATGACCAGAAACGGCAATTTGTGAGCGGTCAATCTTCCCGGTGAGACCTTGCACACTGCCCTCAATTTGATCGAGGGAATTAAGAACATACTTCATGTCTTTGATTCGTTCGACAACGAGATCCGTCCCCGCCAAATCCTGAAAACCAAAACCGTTCGACTCCGAATCGATGTGAACCGGTACGATCGTCACATAGCCATGGGACGTCCAGTGATCCGTGACCGATGCGTACATGTTCTTGGGGCAAACAGCACCTTGTGAGAAGACGATCAATGGATAAGGACCCTCGCCTGACGGCCAAGTGATGCGAAGAGGCAAAGGAATTAAACGATCTGGCCGGTCAACGATGACCGGATAGACAACGTTGACATCTTCATTGCCGCGCAAGGATTTGTAGAGGTCCATAACACCCGCGTATGACGGGCAGGCAACCAATACGACGAGGACTGCGAGGAATCCTTTCATACATCATCCCTTAGATTGATTCTGGGATGGCCTATTTCGGTATTTGTAAAATGATCTTACCGAAATGTTTGCGATCACCGACCATTTGATGGGCCTTGGCCACTTCAGAAACGGGGAGTATCGTATCGATGATCGGTTTAAACGTCCCGGCATTGAATTTGGGAATGGCGTCGCTGCGAAAACTGGGCACGGTTTCCGGCACGTATCGCGCTGAGGAATCGATGCTCATGGACAACAATTGAATATTGCGTTCACCGATGTTGAGACTAAACGTCACCATGCGGCCGCCGGTTGATCCGTACATGGCGATCTTGCCTTCGTATGCCATGGAGTCGATAAGCGCAGACGCTGTTTCCTCACCGATCGTCATGCAGCCGATGTCCAGTCCTTGGCCCCCCGTCAATTCCATGACCCGGGCGTGAACATCTTCAGTCTTGTAGTTGATGATGACGTCAGCGCCGTAGTCCTTGGCCTTGGCGAGCTTTTCATCTTGGCTTGCCGTTCCCACGACCCAACACCCTTTGTCTTTGGCAATCTGCAACGCGGCCGTACCTACGGATGAGGCTATGGCCTCAATCAATACCGTTTGCCCCGGCTGTGCCTCGGTCACCACATGTAAAGCATGCCAAGCCGTCAGCCAACCAACACCGGAGGCGGCGCCCTGTTCAAAGGTCCAATCGTCGGGCATGGGAAAGGCATGGTACGCCTTGATCAGACATTTGGTCGCATGGGACCCACGCCCACGGAAAAACACCCGGTCTCCAACAGCGCAACTCTCCACATTTTCGCCAGTGGCGGCGACAATGCCAGCGCCTTCCAAACCAAGCACGATCGGCGTTTTTAAACCTGTGTAAGTCCCGGCGCGCATCCGGGTCTCGGCAAAGTTCACACCGGACGCATGAACGTCGACCACAACATCTTCTGGTCCTGGTTCAGGATCAGGTATGTGGGCCCACTGCATGACTTCCGGTCCGCCGAATTCCTCGACCAGCCACCCCTTCATTGTGCCCCTCCCATCAATTCAGTCATGTTTTCATTTTAAGTGTCCGGGCGCATGCGCCGATCAACCTCTTCCACTTCAAGACCTGACGGAATGGGCTTGAGGCGCAGATAAAACAGCCCGGCAATACCCAAAGGTACGGCAACCACAAGGGTAAACGCCATATCCCACCCCATGACATCAACGCTATAAGTCACAAACAGTGGGCCGATGGCGATGCCCAAGTTCACGGCGAGGCTGGAACAAAAGGCCAAGCCGGTTGCCCGGAGATGAGTGGGAAAGACCTCGGCGATATAGGCAAATTTGACTGCAGCCGTACCGTAAAAAAACGTACTGGCGATGCAGAACACGATCAACGTGTCCCAATAGCCGGAGGTGAACCAGATCAGACAAAGAAATGTCGCGGCTCCCAGCAGCGTCCATATGGTCACCGTCGTTCTCCGGGTGAGAACGAACTCACCCACATAGGCGGCGAGAAAATAGCCGAGCACCGCAACCGCATTGCCGAACCCGACAATGTAAGTCGCATCGCTCTGAGGGAACCCGCGGGACTCGGCGAGATAGGTGGGTAGAAAGATCGAGGACCCACCATAAGCGATGACAAAGATAAACTGCGCTGTAAAAAGCGTCACGGTGCGAAGGCGCATGTCAGGCGCAAACAAGGCGGCCAGCTTATCGCGGCTTCGTTCCTTTATTGCGGACTCCTCTCCCGCCGTCTTGTGGGTCGTAAAACGGCTCGTCTCATTAAGGAATCGGCGAATCACCCAGATGTAGGGAATGGACAATAATCCAACGAGAAACAAAGGTCGCCATCCAAACGTGTCCAACATAGGTGCTGCAAACAGCGCGGCAAAAAATGCGCCTAGGGGAAAAGCTGTCTGTAAGAGTCCGGTAAAAATGCCGCGATAACGCGCTGGTGCTTCTTCGGCAACGATCGCCCCTGTCGTCGGATAGAGGGCGCCGCCCGACGCGATAGCAAAAGCACGCAACAGGGTCATAACAACGATGCCGAGAGAGAACGCGACACCACCGATCACCAGCTGGGCAGAGCTCTCCGGAACAATGGAATGCGCCGCGATAAAGAGTGAAGACACCACCGTGATAACCATCAGCATGTTTCTGCGGCCGAGACGGTCGGTCAGAGTGCCGATATAAACTTGAATGACGGCGCCAACGGAATAGGACAGAGCCACTACCCAACCCATAGCCTGAAGGCTGACGTCAAAGGTTTCCCGTATTGACGGCAGGGCATAGGAGAACAACGCCAAATCGATCTGGCTGAACATGTAAGCCAGATGACAGATTACAAAGGCTTGAAGCGGATAGCCGCGGATCTGTGACCACATGAGGCGGGGGCAAATGCAATGAATCCAGATCAAACCCTAGCCCACACACATCGCATTGTCGCCCTCCTTCCATTTCTGGTCGACTGACTGCTAGGCTGCGATCGATCCAAACCCAGTAAGGAGTGTTCGACGTGCCCGACATTGTTGCCGAGATAGAAGCCGTGCTTCGAAAAACGGAGGAGACATGGGACAGGCAGGATTATTCGGCGCTCAAAGAGTTGTGGGACACGGACGACGATCAGCCCTTTTACGGTCCAGAAGAGTGGGAAGACGGACTCGTTGTTGGATGGCCTGAACTGGAACGATACTGGAACCCGGTTCCTGGCAAGAAAATTCTGGTTGGCGTCCGTAACCGGTATTCAAACGTTAAAGCAAAGTTATTGGCGAACGATCTCGCCGTCGCCGTTTACGACTTACGGTACGACATGCAGATCGTTGGATAAAAACCACTCGGTGGGTTCGACCGGATCATGGCCGTGTTTCGCAAGAAGCCGGATGGATGGAAGTACGTTGCCTACATGGAAGCACCGCTTAATCCCATGACCATGGTGCGCAGACTGTATCAGGAAAGCGTACCCGACGATTTTCAGGATTACCTCAAAGAAATTGGCATTGATCCCGATGAAGAGGGTGTCAAAGTTCCATGGGGATCTTTTGAGCGCGAAGACGGGTAAACGAACTGAAGTTTCTACCCCGCCAATCCCGGAAATGATTCGGTGAGACCGTCGACGATGAGTTGAACGGACAGAGCCGCGAGGACGATGCCAAAAACGCGGCCCATGACGTTGATGCCCGTGACGCCGAGCCAATCCATCAGTCGGGTCGCCGCCAGCAATGTAACGGCCAATATCAACATCACCACCAGTAGCATGGCCATAACGATGGCCTGCTCTTCAATGTCACCGCTGGCCCGGTTCATCAACAGAATGACGGAGGCGAAGGCGCCCGGTCCTGCGATTAAAGGCACGGCTAACGGCACATAAGCAATGTCCGTGCGCTGCTCTGACTCTGATTCCTCATCCGCCGTCGTCGAACGCAACCCGCTGTGCCGGGCTAATACCATATCCACAGCGAGAAATAGCAATAGCACGCCACCGGCGATACGAAAGGCGGCAATGGATATGCCGAGACTTTGAAGCGCCACTTCACCAACGAAACCAGCAAGCACGAGAATCACCGCTGCCGCACAGGTGCCTTTCAGCGCCGTTACTCTCCTCGGGCCTGGATCCAGACCCGCGGCAACGGTCATAAACAGCGGCACCATGCCGATGGGGTCGATGACCACAAAGAAAGTAACGAACGCAGTGATGACCGTTTCAAGCATGATGGATGCGGGATCTCCTAGATGTCCCCACCAATCTCAAGAATGGTGCGGCCAGTGGTGCGCCGGTTTTCAAAATCATCGTGAGCCTGCGCGATCTCGTCCAACGGAATAGGCGGATTGAGGGGATAGACCCAGTCCTTCTTGTCGAGCTTCGAAATAATTTCGGGAAACTCAGACCCTTTGGTCTTGGCCATGGCGTGATACTGAATAAAACCACGGACGCCGGCAGACGCGCCAATGAGAGCGGAGACATTGACGTCAGGTGCTTGGCCAGCCATAGCGCCGATGTAGATCACCTGACCCATGGGCGCGAGACAGGCAAGGTTTTTAGGTGAATCGGGCCCGGCGTTACCGTCAATAATGACATCGGCACCAAGCCCGCCGGTCAATTCCTTTACTTTGTCTGGCCAGTCGGGATCATCTTTCTCGTTGAGAAGGTGATCGGCACCGAATTGCTTGACCCACTCGATTTTCTCCTGACTGCCAACCAACCCAATCACCAAACATCCGGCATCTTTGGCAATCTGAGTGGTCATCACACCAACCGCGCCGGCGGCTGAATGAATGACAACAGAGTCTCCTTCCTCCACTTTCGCCATAGTGCGCAGCATGTGCCAGGCCGTAAACGTGGAGGTGAAATAGACGGTCCCCAGCGTCCAATGAAATTCATCCGGGATCGGCGTCATGTTCGTCAATGGCGCCACACCATAGTCGGCACAACCTCCCCAAACGCTGGCAACGGAGAATCTTTTGCCAATCAGACTTTCGTCGACGCCGGGACCAACCGCGCCGACCCGTCCTGAGTACTCATACCCCAAAGTGAAGGGCCTGGGTGGCACACCCCACTTTACCCGTCCTGCCCGGGCGTGGGTGTCCAGAGGATTAACAGCACAATAGGCAACCTGTAGACGCGCTTGCCCTTCCCCTGGTTCGGGTATGGGAATGTCAGTAATTTTTAATGACTCGGGAGGTCCGTTTTCGGTGATGACGACGGCACGCATTGAGTGGTCCCTTTTCGCAATGGTTATGGTTATGGTTTGAGCCAAGAGGCATAGGCGAAGGTCTTAGCAGGGTCAACGCCTGTCCAAGCTACGGCAACGGAAATTCTATGTCAGCCGTCATATTCGATTGCGATGGTGTTTTGGTGGACAGCGAGATCATCGCGGTGCGTGCGGAACTACGCGCGTTAAAGGAACTCGGACTATCCTATGACGAGGACGAGTATCTGCACCGCCATCTCGGCACGACTGCAGACGCTTTCTTTACGTCCCTAGAGGCAGATCACCGAGAAGCTTTCGGTACGTCACTGCCCGATGGCTTTGCAGATCGGCTTCTGCAAGAAACCAAAGACGAAATGAACGCAACGCTGGAGGCCATGCCCGGTGTTCACGATGCTGTTGCTGCTGTTCAAAGTCCCATTGCCGTGGCGTCATCGTCAGGTTTGCAGCGGCTCAAGTACAAGCTGGAACAGACGGAGTTGCTCAGCTTTTTCATCCCTCACATATATTCGGGCGAACAAGTCGAACGGGGTAAACCGGCGCCGGATTTGTTTTTATTCACGGCAGAGTGTTTGGGGATCCATGCATCAGCGTGCATCGCGATCGAAGACAGCGTCAATGGCGTGAAATCCGCAAAGTCCGCCGGTGTGACCGTTGTCGGGTTTACCGGTGGCAGTCACTGCCGGTCCGGTCATGGATCCTATTTGTCAGACGCCAGCGCTGCGGTCGTCATCAACCACATGAGCCAGCTTGAAGAAACTCTCACAACCCTAATTTAGGCTTGGCCGCTCGTTTAGGCTACCATGTCCTGGGCCGCTTGACGGAATGGCTTCAGGCAACGCCACAGCAAGAAGGCGGATATCGGCGCAACAACCCCAACGGCAATGGACAGGGAATATTTAACTGCATTGTCATAACCGAAACCAACGTCCGTGATCAGGGCGATGACCGTCGGCGCTAGGCCAATCCCCGCCAAATTCACGATAAACAGAAAGATGGCCGACACCATAGCCCGAAGGCGATTGGGTGTAATGATCTGCAATGCCGCCGTTGCCGCACCCCAAGGAAAGCTGGCAAAGAAGGTCAAGCCCGCAAAACCGACGAACGCTAAGGTCATGTTGGGCATAAGAGGCGCTACAACACCGAAAGGTAGGGTCAGCAGAACTCCGGTAATGCCGGTGCGAATTTCTGCATCGATCTTTCCCTGTTTGCGCCAGTAACCAGCGAGCATTCCGCCAGCGGTCACACCGACTAGTCCGAATACGACAACGATGATGCCATAGGTACCACCGACTTCGCCGGGTGACAGGCCGAAGTTGCGAATAAAATGAGTGGGAATCCAGGCCGCCGTGCCTGTCCAGATAAAGGCGTAAAGTGCAAATCCGAAAAAATGAAAAAGATAGGCCCGGGGCTTTGTAGTGATGTACTTCATCGTTCGCTTGATATGTCCGCCCAGACCCAGGCGCACTTCCTCGTTGGCCGTCGTGCCAAGCCGCTTAGGTTCGCGAAGCGACAAGGCCCAGAGCCCGATCAAAAGGCCCGGTAAGCCGACATACATAAACGTGACCTGCCAGGGCTCCAGATGGCCGACTACGGGCAGATCCAACGCCGGGGTAATTTCGATAACGGCACCGCCAATGACCAGGGCCAGCCCTGAACCGATGAACAGTCCGGCGTTGTAAAAGCTAAACGCGCGCGCCAGTTTTTCGGGTTTAAAGTAGTCGGTGACGAGAGAATACACCGAAGGAGACAGTGCTGCTTCGCCGACGCCGACACTGACCCGGGCGATGAACATTTGCAGGAAGGAATTGGCCAAGCCACAGGCCGCGGTGGCAAAACTCCACAAAAAGATACCGGCTGAGATTATTTTAATTCGATTGCCGCGATCGGCCAGCCAGCCGATAGGCATGCCAAGCAGTGTATAGAACAGCGCAAACGCGAATCCGTGCAGCAGACTTAATTCCGTATCGGTAATCCCAAGTGAGTCGCGGATGGGCTGTACTAGGAGGGTAAGTATGGTGCGGTCGACGTAAGAGAACGTGTAGGCAATGACCAACACCACCATGACATACCAAGCATACGGCTCACTTGGATAGTCTTCGCCTTTTACCTCGGTCTGGACCTGGTCGCTCACTGTTGCCCCCTCCTGCGACCTCAAATGCCGCGGCGCCATCATAAGTGGCTACCCCGTGGGACTCTAGGCCTGTGGTGACGATATAAACAAAACCCCGCCACTGGGGCGGGGTCAGATGCACATATGTGTAAGGCGTTAGAACATATCCCAGGGAAAAACTAAGTCCGCATCAACGGCGGCTAAGATTTCCCTTTTTGTACTGCCATCATCAAGCGCCTCGACAATAAGATCGGCTAAGTCGGCGCGATTGATGATCCCGGACGTTTCCCGGCTTTCACTTAAATAGGCGCGGCCCGTGCGCGGATCCGATTCGAGCCCTCCCAGTCTAATGATGTTGTAGTCAAGGCCCGACGCAGTGAGATGGTCCTTTGCCTGGGTTTTGAGCGGCAGCATATCTTTAAGAAACCGCCGCGCGGGTAACGGGGCTGCATCATAGCTATCACCCGCGCCGATGGTCGTCACCAGTAACATGCGATTAACACCGGCTTCTTCTGCCGCGTCAAAGATGTTGCGGTTGCCCAGGTAATCCGGTTTCGGGTCACAGCTGAAACAGGCAATAGTGGTCAGCACGGCGGTGTAGTCTTTGTCGACGAAGGCCGCCTTGACTGAGTCCATGTCCAAGGCATCGCCTTCTACGAAATCCACACCGAGCGGCTCTAGTTGTGAACGGTCGGAGGTTGGCCTGACGAACGCCGTTACCCGGTCACCACGCCCCACCAGGATACGCGCCACTTCAAGGCCCGTATTGCGGGTGGCGCCAAAAATAAGAACGTGGTGCTCGCCCTCAGGAACGGCGTCTGCTTCCATTTCAAAGACGGGTATTGGGTGGGTTGGAACGAATAAATGATGAGGCCGGCGATTAAGACCAAGGCCGCAAGACCGATACGTTTAACTGTCATCGCGATAAACCCTATCTCTCTATTTTTCTAACCAGGGAACTGCGCCACACCGGACAGGGAATTTGTCTGGCCGATGTAACCGCTTTTGACGATCTCACCCGTTTCCAGGCTAATAACCGCGATTTGCCCGGTGAAAAAGTTGCCCGTGATAATACCGTCGCCATCAACCGTCGGTCCTGACGCCGCCCAGCCGCCGCTGTCCATATCGTAGTAGCGGATGACTTCACCACTATCCTGATCGAGAATCACCAGACCGTTGCCCGTGCTGATTAGCAGGGACCCATCAAGCATGGGCATCAGGGTGAGAACCATGAAGATGTTTTCGTCTTCGTCGAAGACCTTGAGATCGGGCAGTTGCCTGTCATTGGCGAGGTCGTACTGCATCACCCGATTACCGGTTTCGGAAATGTAGATCATCCGCGTGTCGTTATCGGTCAATACAGTTGAGGTGACGCCGTGGATGCTGGCGAGGCCGCCATGGGTATCCGTCGCGAACTCTCTTAAGAGTTTGGCGTCGGGACTGAACTTGAAAATGTTACCGTCCCCAATCACGTCGCGCCCAGGCAATAAATTGAAGACGGTCGTGTTGGAGGCGATTTGAATCTCCTTGCCTTGGAGATGCTCGCCGAAATAAAGGCTGCCGTCGGCGGCAAAGGTGACACTGCTCAGAGTCCGTTCAGAAAATTTGCGCACTGGTTTCTGCACACCGGTGTTGTTGATTTCCACAACAGCTGGCGTGCCTTGCGCAAACGCCCAAAGGGTACCGTCGGGGGCAAAATTGAGACCGCCGACTTTGTGTTCGGTTCCCTTGGTGAAGAGCTCGCCTTTGAGATTGAGGTCGGCGTCGTACTGGAAAATCCGCCCTGTGCCCATGTGGTCATCCGTCGGATGATCCATAATCGTCGCTGCGACAAAGATATCGCCGCGCACAAACAGCTTGAACTTGGAAACGCGATGACTGTCCGCCATAGAAAGACCGGAAATAGATAGTGCGCCGGTGATGACGAGCGAGCCGATCAAAGTGCGTCGATTAATCATTAAGCTTCTCCTCTGAGTGTCTTTGTCTCATCAGCCTTGCGGTTGACCGCCGGCACCGGCAGCACATCGAATGGATGGCGGCTGGGAGGCGTCACCGAAATTCCAAACGAAATTATCCGTCCTGCTTTCATCGGGGTCGATGAAGCCGTTGTGGTTGATATCACAGTAGTAGTCGATGAGATCGACGAACGCGGAAGAAGATGGACTCCAGCCTGTTTGATCCGCGGTCAAGGCGTTCAAGTCCGCTGCTTTTTCAAGTTGCGCATCGACGGACCAATAACTGTTCACTTCTTCTCCTTCGACCGTAATTCCGGCAATTCCTCCGGCTGTTCCTTCACTTGTGACCTTGCCACCGGCGTAGCTTTGCCGCACGGTGCCATTATTGCGTCCGACAAGACCACCCACATTGTCAGCGCCGAACACGTCACCGGTTGCATAGCTGTTGCGGACATCGCTGAGCGAATTAAAGCCGATGAGGCCGCCGATATTATTGCCGTCGCCTTCAACCTTGGCGCTGGAATAGCTGTTGCGAACCTTGGCATCTGTATTCATGCCGACGAGGCCACCGAGGTCATTGCTGCCAATGACGGTCCCGGTAGTGTAGCTGCTGAGAACGAACCCGAACGTATTGAGACCAACCAGCCCCCCCATACCGCGGCTGCCGGACACCTCTGCGTCGGACCGGCTGAAATAAATAGCACCCCGCATATCGCCGACCAAACCGCCGATGGCTTGATTGCCGGAGACCGTACCAGACGACTCACTGTAGGCCACAAGACCGCCACTGCCACCAACAAGAACGCCCAGCGCTAGTTCGCCGGCGACATCTCCTTGCGCGCTACAGCGGTAGACGATGCCGAAATTGCTGCCGACAAGAACACCTGTGCCGCCTCGTCCAACAACAGCGGCGTCATCAACATTGAGGTTACGCACCGTTCCACGCTGTCCCAGGACACCGAACAAACCAATGCCGCCGCCACCCGGCTTTGAGATGCGAAGGCCGCGGATGGTGTGCCCCTGGCCGTCGACCACTCCCTGAAAGCCATAGCGGTCAAAAGTAATCATGCAATTGCCTTCGGGACCGCAATCGCCAATGGGTTCGAAGTTTTCGATCACTGATGCATCGAGGTCACGAACAACCTGGTAGTTGCGGCTCATGCGCGTGGAACGGTCTAAAGTCGAGTTGTTGCCCTCCGTGGCACCGAGGCTACCGATAGCTTCGAACTGATGGATATTGCAGATTTCGTAAAACCCATCGCCATTGCTATCCAAGACAAACTCACCAGCATTGTCGGGCGCCGCATCGAACGGGTCGGCCAGACCGTCTCCGTCACGATCAGATGTCGGATCTCCGGATAGGGACGCACAACCGACATCGTTGACCCGTTCCCTGACTTGAGCCGCATCGTGGATCGCCCGGGATAACATGCTGTTGTACTTGGCGATCTGGTCGCTGTGATCGAATTTTGGCGGCGCCCCACCCCCCTGCAGTGGGCCACCTTGTTGCGGACCGCCCTGTTCTTCCGTAGGCACGCCGTCCCGACGGCGATGGCGTATTTCCCGGCGGGTCAGATAGCCAGGTTGCTCGGCATAATAGGCCGAGATGTCCTCCAACTCCTGATCGGTGCGGCCGAGTACAGAGCCACGCATGAGTGAATGGGTGCGACTGCCGTCCCGGTACTGTTGTAAAGCGAGGTAAATGTAGCGTTCGTGCTGACCGCCTATTTTGGGATTGATCGGCGACGGGCTATAGCCGTCTGGTCCGTGACACGCAAAACAATCCCTCGCCAAACGGCGGCCGCGTTCGGGATCGCCTTTCGCAAGTGCCGCACCAACTTCACCAAGGACAAATAGTAGCGTCAATGCGATTGTCAGCGTTTTGAGTTGCATTACTATTTCTCTTTTAATGGTCAGAGTGTGTTCGGTTCTTAACGTTTACTAGGCTGGATCTGGCCTCAGCCGCCATTCACGCCAGCGTTTGCCGTTTTTGTACTGAATGATGACAAAGGTCGAAATGGTTCTTATGCCGTCATCGTATTTGTAACGGTCATGTTCAATTTGAACCATGGTATTCCCAATAGAGCCAAGGCGCTCTACATCGGCACCATCCCAGCGAGAGCCGAAGTCTTGGGCAAAGAACGTGTTCATTACTTCTATTGTTTCTTCTCGGCCTTTGACGATGAGTTTTGGTGCGTCTTCGCCGTGCAATTCAAAGGTCGCAAAGTCTTCTGCCATATGCTCCCGTGTTGCTTCCATGTCTTTGCGCCGGAAGGCAGCGGACGACGCTTCCATGCTTCTCACAAATTCTTCCGGATATTCGCCAGCAACCCAGTACAACCGGTGACTGTCAGCCTTACCATTGAAACTTGTCGCACCAATCAAGAGTCCGACAGTCAAGGCCACCGCCAGTGTGGTGATATGCGTCCATTTCTTCATGGGAGCCCCCTTAAGGAATTTGCCAGATCATAGGTGGGCATCACCCGTTCGCTAAACGCCTTTGACGGCCAATGACCACGGCATGGCGGACAGCCAATAAGGAAGGACCACCAAAAAGAAACCCCCACAGAAGCGGGGGTCCCTAAACTGGTGAATGCACCGGTTTTAGCGCATGGAAACTTGCTCAAAATCCTTGATGCGCACAGTGATGAGTTTGGTTTCCGGGTCCCAGGGATCAATTTCCAACGGCACACCCAGAACTTCGCCATATCGTTCGTACCGGGGCTTAAGCCACACGTTGTAAATTTCTTCCTCGGTCAGGTCATGCTGGCCCATGCGAACGGTTTGCTCCAGAACGTGACCGAAGGGGGAAACAAACCGGCGGACACCTGGCTGCATTTCTGTTTCTAAGACCAATTGAAAATGACAGGTCGTCTGCTCAAAAACCGCCTTGAGAGCGAGTTCCTTGTCGCCGGTCTGTTCAATCATTTTGGCGACCCGGAGCAACATCGGGCTTTGCACTCGGATTTCATCATCGACCGCTTCTTCTAACAGACCATTGTCCTTGGCAAATTGAATGTGACCAAGCGTCATTTTGACCAATGCATCGTTGATTTGATGCTCGTAGGCCCGGCTTGAATGATTGAGTGTCTTGAACACCATTTGCATGATGTTGCCGAGCTCATCGGTGCGATGCGGGAAAAGCGAATACTGCCCAACTTGGCGGCCTTCGGCGAACGCTGTACTGGCCATTGTCATTGCGATGGCGCCAGCCACTGCAGCTTTGAAAAAACGTGAGGTCATTGTGGGGTCTCCCAATGTGAAGATCGGTTTCAGTCTTTAAGGGTCACGGTGATGTAGCCATCAGTATCTATGTCAGTGACTTCGAGTTCCAAGCCCAATTGGGCGGCGTATCCGTGATAGCGCGGTTTGGTATAAATCTCGTGGATCTCGTCGACGGTCAGATCAAACTGGCCGATCCGCTTGCTGATTTCGAGCACATAGCCAAACGGCTCTTTATAGCGGCGCATGCCGGGTTCTGAGTCCCATTCGTCGAGCATTTGATAAAAACACGAGGTGCGGTCGAACATGGCGATCATGCCGAGTTCTGTGTCGCCAGTGTCTTCGATCTTGCTGCGGATTCTACCCAACATGGGCGACATGTTTTTCAAATCTTTTTCGATCATATCGTCGACAAGACCATGGTCCTTGGCGAATTGAATATGCGAGAGATGGGACTTGACCAAGGCGTCATTAAAATAGTGCTGATACGGCATGGAGTCAGATAAGGTCTTGAGCACCACATTGACCGCGCGGCCAAACTCTTCTTCCCGTCCTTGAATGGGCGACACCATAGCCAAAGTCGGATTGGGGCGGCCGGAGCCGGACTCTGCCTTTACGCCTGGCGGCGGCCCGCCCTTAGCGGAATCAGCGGCATCATAAACTGGGCGCGGAGTCTTTGGCATGGCAGCTCTCCCATTGATCATGAATTTTCGTTGATTTGAGTACAGGCAGTTTACATCCAATGGCCATGCCGCGTCAGGCACGATTCTGTGAAGCTGACGGGATGTCCAAACAGAGGACAATTGGTCTGATCCGTAGCAAGGCATTGATTTGTCTAGTTTTCCGGCGCCTTGGCCGTGGATTGCCCGAAGACATCCACCAGAGACTGCGCCAGCCCCAATGTTACCGAACGCCGGCCGCTGCCGTTATCCGGAGCGGAGGCCTGCCCGACCCACAGGTTCGATTGCCCTGGCCGGTAGGCCGACATGCGCAATGTGAAAACCGATGCCGACGGCTCACCCTCGAGATCATCAAACAGCATAGTGACACCCCGATCATTCCGGCGTGTATCCATGGAGCGCAACCGGTCTTCATTGGTAAAGGCATTGCGGGCGGGGATTCCCGGCAACGGTGTTGTGCTGTCCACAGTGACGATCACTTGCCCCTTGTCGGCAACGGTGATTCCGCCGGCCGCCAAAAGTTGCCGCACTTCTACCACGAGATCCCGTTCCAGTGGCAGATCCTTGCCGGGTCGTACTTCAATGACTTCACCAAATGGGAAAGTCGCGAATGCGGTCGCCGAAAGGCCAGGACGAACACTGTCTCCAGTTTGCGCTGATGAAGACGACGGTGCGACCCAACAGAGAAAGACGGCACAAAGTGAAACCCAGACTCGAACCACGCACCTGCTCCTAAAGTTTTAACGCACCTGGATTCATCAATCCATTTGGGTCGACCACGGCCTTGATTTTCTGAAGCATGACCCAGGCTTCCGGCTTTCGGCTTTGGTCATAGCGGTAAAGTTTGCCAAGCTGCATGGAAACAGCACCCATGTCGGCAAAGATTTGAGTGAGGTCGTCCCGCATGGCTTTGACGATGGCTCTACCTTCGTCGTCGGCTTCGTGCATGGGAAGCTTCTCTAACACTTCCGGCCGCATGACTGAGTCATACATCTTCAGTCTGGCGTCTTGCCAAAACCAAACCGGCTCGATCAAAAATCCGTAATTGGCAACCGTAATGAGGAGAAAGCCATTGCGAATGCCATGTTTCTCTTTGACGTCCGCGTATTTCTCATACAGCGCGGTAATCGCGTCCAATGCCTCCACCGCCTTTGAATGAGGAATGATGCAATGGACTGGCACCCATCGCTCGCCTTGCGGTCCAAGAATTGAATCAGGCGGAAGAAAAGGCTCGGCATGAACAATCTTAGTAATTGAAGCCGGAAGTGGACGGCCGCCGACGTTCTTGGCAATAGCTTTGGCCTGTTTCGCTTTTTCGTCTACGCCACCTTTGGTGTGATCTTCGACGGCCACGTGCATGCCATAGTAAACGTCTTTCAAATAGCGGCGCCCCGCGACCGCAATCTGTAATCCGTCCATCAATCCGGATTCACGAATGACCTTGAATAGGGTGCCGAAATCGCCAATGAGATTGCCATCGCCTTCTGAGACACGGGCCGATTGTTGATTTTTATCGAAGCCCATAGCCTCCGTCGCCAGCCCTTCGCGGCTCAAGCTGGAAAGGGCGTTGGCCATGTCCGCGTAGGTATCGAAGGCATAAGCCAGATGACGCCGGTGTTCGGGTCTCCGAATCAGCCGCAGCGTAGCTACTGATTTGATACCAAGCGCGCCAGCGTCAGCCAGAAAGGGTCCCATGAGATCGGGACCGTAATGTTTCATAAATGGCGTGCCGCCTTTTACGGCGTGCGATCCCACCGGTAATATGGTGCCGTCTGCCAAGACCACATCCATGCCGATCACTTGCTCAACAGCAGAGCCATAAAATCCAGAGCCGAAAAAGACGGAATTTTGTGACAGTGCACCACCAACGCGGCTTTGCAGACCGGACAGCGGTCCCCAATAGGGTGTACGCAGCCCTTTTTCTTTCAGGACATCATTGAGGGCGGACCATGTGCAACCGCATTCAACGGTGACATACATATCGTCCTCGTTGATTTCGAGGATGCGATCCATCTTTTGTGTATCGACGGTGATGGAATCTGGCTTGGTGTGCAGATAGCCGTCTGTGTAAGACATACCCCCGCCACGGGGCACGAGTGCCACACGGGCATGGTGACAAGCTGCAGCAGCACGGGATAAATCGTCGATCGAAGTGGGCGAGATAGCCGCCAGCGGTGTTTCGAAGCTGCGAAATGTATCTTCGGCAAAAAAGGCGCGCGCTGCCTCGTCGGTTTGTACATTTTCGGCGCCCAAGACCTGTTTGAGTTGATCAATCAGCCCCTGGTAGCCAGCCAGGTCGACGCCTGACTTGGTCTCAAGCGGGGGAATACGCTCGACGTCATAACCAGGCACTGGATTTTCAGGCGCGTCATGCGGAGGACCTGATTCGGTCGGGCGTGCATCTTCGGGCATGGGCGTCCTTCTAAATTACGATTTTTGTTGTGGTTTCAAGCCAATTGTCGCCTGCCGTAATTGTGCGGGCAAGAGCCGATTTCCCGCAGAAAATTGCAACATTTCAGCATCTGTGTGCGTTGTTATAGGACTCTACACTTAAAGCCTAATTGGCTCAGGACTTAAAGCCTAATTGGCTCAGGGCCGTTGGAACAGGAACTGGCACTATGAATGTCTTGCCCCTTGAACCCTCATGGGAGCGCAAAGCGCTCAATCGCACAACCTTTGGCTGTCGCGAGGTCGATGAACTTTACGTCCAGCAGATCGGCTGGGACGCGTGGGTCCAGGAGCAGCTCAATCCGCCGCAAGGTGACGACTCTGAACTGGCCACCTACCTCAGCCAGCGGACGTTGTATATCGAATATAAAGAATCCAATGAGTTCAACAGTAATGAAGATGCTGAAGGCTGGGACGCGGTCCAAGAATATCGCTCGCTCAATTATTTATCTCAGCCTGAGGCAGAGCTTTACGACGTGCTTATCAATGCGGGCAACACCCATCCCTGGAATGAAGTGTGGCGGGTTTATGAAGAGGAAATGAGCTCGGTCTATATCCGCGCCGCTCATTCCAGCTATCAATTACGAGAAGTGATGACCGACTTCTGGCTGAATCATTTTTCGGTCTGGTACGACGGCGATGACATCATGCGCCTTTCAATCCTGACCTACGACCGAGATGTGATTCGTCCGCGTGTATTCGGCAATTTCCGCGACATGCTTGGCGCCGTTGCCCAGTCCACGGCCATGCAGTGGTATCTGGACAACGCCCGCAGCCCAGCGGAACTGCCCAACGAAAACTACGCCCGGGAGCTGATGGAACTGCATACTCTGGGTGAAGGTGCCTATCTCGGTACCTTTGATCCAGCCACGGTTGAGCGGGATGCAAACGGAATCGCCGTCGGCTTTACCGATCAGGACGTCATTGAGGTATCACGCGCATTTTCGGGCTGGACGGTCGAATACGGCCAATGGGCTGGTAATGACGAGGACAATCTTCCCAACACCTGGCTGTTCACATACAGCGCCTATCAGCACAACACCGAGGCCGGCATGTTCATGGGGCAAAACCTCGCTCCCTTAACCGCTGAAATGACTCAAGGGGAACGGGTGCTCGATATCCTGGCCGACCCTCCGGTCACCGCTGATTTTGTTGTCACCAAAATGGTGCGCCGGTTCTTTGGCGAGAACCCGCCCCAGGCTGTGCTGGATAGGGCCATCCAAACGTGGATGGATAACCGATCAGAGCCCGATCAGATCCGTCGCGTGGTGGAAAGCATCCTCCTGGACAGTACGGAAATCGGAGACGAGACTCCGTCCCGTATCCGGCGTCCGTTCGAAAAGATGGTGGCGGCATGGCGGGTCATGGGCGCAACATCCACCCCAGCTGGGTGTGGACATGGGTTACCAGCCAAACCCACGACGCCGCCTTTGACTGGCCCTCGCCGGATGGACGTCCGACCACAAACGCGTATTGGCTAGAGCATTTCCGATTTATTCTGACGCATAGCCGTCAGCAACCAAGAAGTTCCTGCAGTGCTCGTGATTGAAGAGGCCGCAGACGTTACCGGCGGCTTTCCACAGATCATCGATGGTGCGGGGTTTTAAGCGCTTCATGTGAGCTTTGAACTTTGAAAATGCGAACTTGATCGGGTTGAAGTCCGGCGCATAGGGCGGCAGGAACAAAAGCCATGCGCCCCGCTTTTCAACCGCCCGCCTGGCACCGTCGCGTTTGTCGGCCGGCAGATTGTCGAGGACAACAACAGCGCCTTTTTGAAGGGTCGGGACTGTCAACGGCGGAGCAAAATCAGTCCAGTTGGGCGGCGTAAAACCAGTCCATTTTATGTGATGCCGAAGGCGTTGTTGCGGGTTGTCCCGGTAGTGCATAGGAGGGACCCGCGCGGCTTTGCGTAGCGTTTCGCGTGTGCGAAGCGAAGGCGTGTGGGCGGTGCCTGTGTAGCCCAAACCGTCTTGCTGCTTCTCGCTGGCTCAGCTCTTCCACATGGCACGCCAGTCGCACGCGTAGATAAAGGTCCACCAAGTACATCCTCCCACCTTCCATCCCCAAAAGGATCGAAGGCTACAGGTGGCAGACTTTTGCGCCGCCCGCGGCCGGGACATTCCCGCCGCTCCCGTGGACTAATTTGTCACCGCCGTTCTCATCAGCTTCAGTCGCCCGTACTTGTCCGGTCTAAGCCAGACAAAAGTTTTTTGCGCCCTGAAATCCCCAAAAGGGGACAGGGAGAGACGACCAAGCAGATTTAATCTGACAATGCCATTGGTACGACGCCTTACGCTATACGGAATGGCTCTCCTTCATCACCGGCGAAACTTACCGGCTGCTGAACGAAACCAGAGCGTCAGGCGCGCTGGCGACCTGCGCCTCCGTCACGATCTTCCCCTTCTCCCCGAGAACGCAGATCGCCGTGCTTGCTAGAGCAGATTCAATTTAGTCCCGATCATATCCGGCGGCGGCGAAGTAGTTTTCGCATTCGGTTGAGGTGAAGGCGTCGATGGCGTCGGCAATGGCGTCCCACAGGTCGTCGACGGTTCTGGCGGCGGCCTTTCTCAGGAGCGCCTTGAGTTTGGCGAAGGCCATCTCGATCGGGTTGCAGTCGGGACTGTAGGGCGGCAGATACAGCAGGGTTGCGCCGGCGGCTTCGATGGCCTGGCGGATGCCAGCGACCTTATGGGCGGGCAGGTTGGCCCTGGCGGTCGGGCTCGATCGATCCCGTCTCGCGCCAGCGCCGGCGCCAGTGGATCGCCGTCGATGGCGCGACACGAAAACGCGCCGCGGCCCCCCGTGCAGACAGACCCCCAGTGACCGCCTCGACGACCCACCGCCGAAGATCATTCCCGTAACAATGCCCCATGTCTGACTCCCAAATCGCCTCGGGATACAGAATCATGGAGTGGGACGCTTGGGAATCCCCTTCGATTCACAATTCAGTCAAACCGCTCTAGTGATACATCCAATCCAATAAAAACATCCATGTCGTTGCCCTTTCCTGCAATGGAATTGGGGCGCGCCCTTCGGCAAGACCCCGTGAACACGCCGAGCGTGTAAGGGCAACGACACCCTAATCTCCGACATCTCTACAAGCTTAAACGTTGCCGGTTGGCGCCGAGCCCCATTACGGCATCTGAGGTCATCCGCAGCGCGGTGATGCTGTATGTCCGTTATCCCTTGTCGCTGAGACAGGTCGAAGATATCCTGTTTGAGCGCGGCGTCGACTTCTGCCATGAAACCGTGCGGTACTGGTGGAACCGTTTTGGCCCGTTGTTTGCCGCCAAGATCCGGAAGAGGCGGATAGACCAGCGCAACTGGTCGAATTGGCGCTGGCATCTTGATGAGGTGTTCGTCCGCATCAACGGCGAGACACATTATCTATGGCGTGCCGTTGACCATGAAGGCGAAGTGCTTGAGGTTTTGGCCACGAAACGGCGGGACCGCGAAGCTGCGCTTAGGTTTCTGAGGCGTGCGATGAAGCGCTATGGCCGACCGGCCACGATCGTCACGGACAGGTTACAGTCATACCGGGCGGCGATGAAGATGATCAGCAACGAGGGCTGCCAAGAGACCAAGCGTTGGTTGAACAACCTAGCGGAAAACTCACATCGGCCCTTCCGACGACGGGAAGGGGCAATGGCTCGGTTCAGAGACATCAAGACCTTGCAGAAGTTCGCCTCCGTCCATGCCTCGATCCACACCCACTTCAACCACCAACGCCATCTCAACCGCCGCGATATTTTCAAACAAGCCCGAACTGCTGCCCTGGCCGAGTGGCAGCAACTCGCTGCCTGAGAGTCCTGTATTATAGGTTCTTTTGCTCCGGGCCAGTTAGTCTGACAATGCCCTCTTCCGGTATCTCCGCTACCCCAAGTGAACCGACGACCGCGCCACGATGAGCAACGCGGGCACTAGCCCAAGCGAGCAAGGGAGTCAGGGTCATCGAAAGCGCGACCGCGACTGTGAGCATCTGACCGAGCGATTCCTCCAACAACCCGCCATCCATTGCCATGTTGAAGACGACAAAACCAAATTCGCCGCCCTGCGCCAGCAGCAGGCCTAGCGGTAACGCAAAAGAACCCGGCAATCCAAACATAAGTACTAGGACGGCAAGGATCAGGGCCTTAAGCACGATCAGCCCGACGGTCACGAGAAGAACGATCCGGATCTGGTCATAGGCGATGCCAAGGTCGGTTCCCATGCCGATCGACATGAAGAACAGGCCAAGCAGCAAAGCACGGAATGGCTGGATCTCAGCTGCAACTTGGTGGCGGTACTCGGTTTCGGCGAGCACAATGCCAGCAAGCAAACCTCCGAGGGCGAGTGTAAGGCCGACAAGCTGGGCAAAAGCGGAAATACCGATAACTACCAGCAGCGTAGCCGCGGCGAATATCTCGTCGCTCCGCTCTGCGGCGACTACAGCAAATAGAGGCCGCAGTATGAAGCGCCCCAGTATCAAGATCACCGCCAGGGCCGCCACGACTTCGATCCCAGCGATTCCCAGCGAAGCTGCCAGTCCGCCTTCGCGATTTGTCAACACGACAGTCATCACCAGAATTGGAGCAACGGCGAGGTCCTGCATCAGAAGTACCGTGAAGGCCGTACGGCCGAAACGGCTCGTGAGTTGGTGGCGATCAAGCAGAATCTGAATGACGAATACCGTCGACGACAAGGCAAGCGCCGCACCGATGACTATTGCCGCGTCTAGAGGTATCCCGAGGACCGTCGCTATGCCCGCAACGACCGCACCGGTGATCAAGATCTGTGAAAAACCCAGAGCGAACAGTGCAGGCGAAAGCACCTTGATCCGTTCCCAGGGCAACTCGAGTCCGATGGTGAACAGCAGGAAAACTACGCCAAACTCGGCAAAGACGTGGATGCTACCAACCTCATTGACGAGGCCGAGCCCGAACGGACCGATGATCATACCTGCGGCAAGGTAACCGAGCACAGGTGATAGACGCAGCCGGCGGACCACAAACAGCGCGACAACAGATGCAACCAATATGGTGAGAACACTAGAAAGATCGATGTGCGGCATGCGCGGCTGGCCCTTCCGAAGGCATTGTCAAAGGAAACGGCGTTGAGTTTAGCGAGCATGCCGTCTGGGATCCCAGAATGAGAAACCCTTTCAAATACTTCAAGACATCACCCGAGTTCATCCGTCTTGCCGTGGTACAGTATATGAGATTTCTGTTCTCCCCCAGGCAGATTTCTGTTCTCCCCCAGGCAGATTGAGGACCTTCTGTTCGAACGCAGTATCGACATTTGTCACGAAACGGTTCGTTATTGGTGGAACCGCTTTGTTCCGTTGTTTGCCGCGGAGATCCGGAAACGCCGTTTTCATCATAGATCCCATTGGCTGTGGCGTTGCCAGCTTGATGAGGTGTTCGTCCGGATCAACGGGAAGGCAAACTATTTATGGGCTGGCGTGGATCATGAAGGCGGAATGCTTGAGGTGTTTGCCACGAAACGGCGTGATCACAAGGCTGTGCTTGAGTTCCTGATACGCACGATGAAGCGTTATGGCCAGCTGGCTTTGATCGTCACGGACAGGCTACATTCATGCGGGGCTGCGATAAAGGTGATCGGCAACGTGAGTCGCCGAGAGACTGGGCATCGGCTCAACAACCTAGAGCGTTTCCGCGGTTGAATGAATCAATATTTTGTTGTCATGGTCTTGGCGGACTGATTCGATAGCCGCTTTGGCGGGGGCATCGTGGCTGTATCGGAAGACCTGCGTATTCGTTTGGCGAGGAAAGTGGCGTCGGGCATGTCGCGCCGTCAGGCGGCGGCCCTTTTTGAGGTGAGCGCAAGCTCGGCGGTGCGGGATGGCGGGCGATATGAAGACGGGGGGACTGTCGCGGTCAAGCCACGGCCGTCGCGCCAGCGCCGTCTTGATCCTTGACGGCGAGGATATCCTGCGCTGGATTAAGGAGACGCCAGACCCGACACTGCAAGAGCTGTCTGAGCGTTTGGACGAAGTTCACCAAGTGATTGCGCCGACTTCGACGATTAATGACTGGTTCCGCGCGCGCAAGATCAGCTTTAAAAAAACCGCCCACGCCAGTGAACAGGAACGCGCGGATGGGCAGGCAGCACGCGTGGTTTGGCGCCAACGTCAGGCCCGGCTCCCGGCCCATCCCGAGCGGGTCGGCAGGATCGTGTTCCTTGACGAAACAAGTATCAATACCAAAATGGCGCGCCTGCGGGGGCGCTGTCCCAGCGGCCAGCGGATGGTTGCCGCCATTCCCCATGGTCATTGGAAAACCATGACCTTCATTGCCGGATTGCGCGGTGACGGCCTGACCGCGCCCTTGGGTGCCCTGATTTGATCGAGGGCGCCATGGACGGTGATGCATTCGAGCAGTACATCAAAACGCAACGCGCCCCGACCCTTCAAAAAGGCGCTGTTGTTGTCCCCGGCAATCTGCCGGCCGACAAACGCGACGGTGCCAGGCGGGCGGTTGAAAAGCGGGGCGCATGGCTTTTGTTCCTGCCGCCCTATGCGCCGGACTTCAACCCGATCGAGCTCGCATTTTCAAAGTTCAAAGCTCACATGAAGCGCTTAAAACCCCGCACCATCGATGATCTGTGGAAAGCCGCCGGTAACGTCTGCGGCCTCTTCAATCACGAGCACTGCAGGAACTTCTTGGTTGCTGACGGCTATGCGTCAGAATAAATCGGAAATGCTCTAGCGGAAAATTCACATCAACCCTTTCGAAGGCGGGAAGGGGCGATCGCGCGGTTCAGAGACATCAAGTGGCCGAGTAGGCGGGGGCATTGCTGCGCCCCGCCCCTCACAGACCCGAGCGGGCGCGATTGACGCACTCGGTTCCTCACCTGACAGGTTAGCTCAAGGTGCGTTGCCATGAGCGCATGATCGTGACTGGCGGCAGGGGATATTTCTTGAGGAGGTCTGCCATCCGGTCCCAGTTCAGGCACCTGAGGCGGCTGCGGCGTGCGAGCCACTGCCGCCAGATGCGGACAACCTGGTAGCGGAACCAACCGAGACGTTTGCCGTTCCCCGTCAGACCACAATATGCGCAGTGGCCTCGGATCACGGTTGATGTCCCGGCCCGCTTCGTGCGCTCGCGGTCGGTGGGGGTACACTTCGGGCTGACGCCGCCCAAATGGCAGTCCGGGGAGATCGACCGTATGGGACGTATTTCTAAATGCGGTGATGCGATGATGCGATCGGCGCTTTACGAGGCTGCCAACGTCATGCTCACGCGATCGACGCGGTGGTCATGGCTCAAGGCATGGGCCATGCAGG
The DNA here is from genome assembly GCA_965262665.1 of Rhodospirillaceae bacterium. Classification (GTDB taxonomy): domain Bacteria; phylum Pseudomonadota; class Alphaproteobacteria; order Rhodospirillales; family Rhodospirillaceae; genus CBDBND01. The sequence goes on along the minus strand of CBDHFR010000004.1, from coordinate 3,671,068 downwards.
TGGCGAAGCGCCGCGGCCAGGCGCCGGGCCAAGGTTGCGCCCGCCCGCCGTCTCGGTGTGATCCTGCACCGTATGTGGGTGGATGGCAGCGAGTTCCGCTGGAACCGTGACGCTAGCGCCGCTGCCTGAGACAGAGACGCAACGAGGAGGAGAAACCCGAAAACTTCCGCCCTGGCGGAGGATATCCCCGTGGGGATGAAGGACGAGGTGAGTTCGTAGGATCTGCTGACCCCGATCCATTGTTGATGGTGAGAGGGCGCCGTCGAGATTGTTCCACCTCTCTTTCTGATCCCATCTTGTCGACGGCCTCGGATACGGTTGCCGATCACGAAGAGAAGCAAGACACCCACGGTGCGATATTTACAACCTGACGCGGTAGGGACTCGGTGAACGCCGGAGGAGAGCTTGACTTAGACAACCCGATTAGAGAAGTCGGTCCTCATGATGCGTCCTCGATAGGACGGCGATGCGGTGATCGAGCCGTTCGTCGAGCACGGCAATCTTTCTGCGGTGCTGTCGGAGATGGGTCAACTTGCTGTTCAGGTTGGAGCCATTTTGGATCACTTTTTCCCGAGACTTGAGCCGGCGTGCTTTCGGCACGAGCTGACTATGCGATTAGTCGGCGCCATTGGTTTGACACGTTCTATACGGCCCGATCTCCGTAGCACTTGTGTGGCGCGAGTGCTGGGCCGACCGCATCCCTATCCCGGTATCGACGTCTGGGCAAACCGTCCCATAGGCGCTGACGTCAAACACTGCAAGTGTATGGCTTCGTTCCCCAGTGTACCTAGGCAATTTCGTCGTCGCTGCCGGCAGCACGCATCAATCTCGTGCGTATCCCAATAATTAAGATCCTGCGTGCTGGTATGGACGTTTACAGCATTGCCGGGCACAAACAGGGGCTTCATCTGGGCAGGCGGTTCAGCTCGCGAGGAACCTTGTTAGAGCGAACCAGCCCTCACTTCCGACCGTCACATTCCTTGATCAGACCGCGCATGGAGCGGAGGAGCGCCGCCACTTTACGCCTCAGTGCAATGGACTCTGCCCTGTAGCGGCCGTGCTTCAGGGCGTTGGTGTTTTGTCTTGGAGCGCCGGGAGACTTGCCCCGTGCATCCGGCATCTGCCGTTCGCCATCGCTGGCGATAGGCACGGCGTCCCGCTCCGCGTTTTGGCTCCACATCGGGGGCTCAGGTGCATGGGCAAGCTGCTTTGCATGAGGTTATTCCTCAGATTTCGTGCAATCCCCACCCCCGGTCTTTCGACGTTTCCGACCACGGCCTGCCCGCCAGAGTGAACATTAACATGCTCCGCCGTCATCTTCTGCTGACCCTTGCCGCGATGTTTGTTTAGGGCCTCGAGCAATGTTACCGAGGTCCGGGAAAGCTTGCTAGCCTGGCTGAGACTTTCCCGCCACCAATCAAAAGTTTGGTTCTCTACCATGGCGTACCGGTAGCATTCCATCGCTGCGTTGTGTGCGGCGATCAGCTGTGCAGCCATCATCCCTTCCAATTCGTCCTTCGGCCCTATACCGGCCAGGGCTCCCATAGTGGCAATCCGCCGCCGGTCGCGCTCTTCCGCATCGACCTTTCCCAAGCGACAGCGCGCTTACTGATCTTGATGGGCCGCGGGAAATGGCCCGTCGCCATTCTCTGATAGATGGTGGCCCGCGCTAGACCGGTCAGAGCCTCAACCTCCGGACGCCTGAGTAAGCGGTCAATCGTGGGCTGGTATTTTTCCATTGGATCGTCTCCTCAAATCGGTGCGATCCGATACGTGCCACCTAGCGCCAGAAATGTCGTAGTGAATTAAGGCTTCCCGTGCCAGCCTAGAAAATGGGCTGTTTCTTGTATCGCTTCCATGAAGAGACGATAGTATCGGGGGATAGGACTTGGTTTCCATCGGCCAATGCCTTCGTCACCGCATCGCAGATCGAGATTTCCAGCTTCGCGGCCCGGTTCCGCATCACGCACAGATTAGGGAAGCTACTTCGAACCGTGGTTTTCGGTATGATTTTATGGAGTTCTCTGGAAGATGGTTGATTGAGAAGCTCGAACACGTCGCTTTCCTTCAGTCCCTTGCCCTCATTGCATTTTTTCCAGGGACGTCCTTTCATCCCATTCAGCGCTTCGAGGATATCCTCCATGGCAAGTCTCTTGGAGGGGTTTCCGGCCTTCGCATGTAGCTGCTTAGGTCTTGTTCCAGTTGACCTCTAACAGGGTCTTGGTGCGAAAAAAAACGTTCTGTCCCGTCGCCATTGCCTCAACCACCAAACCAATCAGATAATCCCTGGTCCTCTTTACCGTCCACCGACCTTTAACTTTGCCGCGCTCTTGCGCCCATCTCTGCAACTTTTTGGGGATATCCTTCTGCGTCTTGCGGAGCTCAGATACGACGATATTCAGCGCTTCACGATACGCCGGGTGGGTGTAATCTTTTTCCAGAAGAGTTTTGAGGGTTTTAGGATCGTATCCACCATGCAGGTATTTGCTTCCCAATTCAGCTGCATGACGTGCTAACGGATGGATAGGCAAATCTATGGCTTGGTTCCAATCTTTCCGGATCGCCTCTCGCATGACCTTGGCTTCGCGCTTACGATGCTCGTCCGTCGAGATTCCACGCAGAGCAAACACTCCCACGGCCTTCAGGTACACGCTAGAAGTTTTCACTGCTTCGGCGAATTCGATCTCAATGTCAGAATGTGCGTCGGTACCGCTCACCCGCTTGTGTCCTTCGACGGCCGCGCCATTGGAACCACCGTGTCGCCCGCATCGCTGGCCAGATACGCGGCCCACCGATCCATCAGCTTGCGGCGGCGGTCCAACAGGTCCGAGCGGGCATAGGCGCCCTCGACGCCCTTCACGACGTGGGCAAGGCAAGCTTCGGCAACCTCTCTGGATACGTGGGCGGACTCCGAACACCAGTCCCGGAAGGTCGAGCGGAAGCCGTGCGGAACGGCGTCGATATCAAGTTCGCGCAACAGATTGGAAAGTGTCGAAACGGAAATGGGCTTGCGTCCGGTAGAGCCCGGAAACACCAAGCCGCTTCCGTCATCGTGCGCCCGCGCTTCGTTAAGGATTTCCAGCGCTCGGTTCGATAGGGGCACACGATGCTCGCGCATCCGGTCTTCATCCGCTCGCCTGGAATGGTCCATATCGCCGCCTCCATGTCGAACTCGGACCACACAGCGCTCCACACCTCGCCGGATAGAGCGTCCGCCATGTCAATGTTTCTGGACATCCCGTGATGTCCTTACCCATCCCAATGAAATATCTTTTTCCTTGGTTTTCTTTCCCTCTTTGTCTTGTAGTGTCCGCTATAGTCCATCACAATCTCAATCTTAGGGATGGGTATGGAGATGGAAGATGGCAAGTCAAATTGGACGCCTCAAGGCTCTAACGGTCACCCGGGCTAAGGAGAAGGGTCTCTATGCCGATGGAGCGGGCCTGTACCTCCAAATTGCGGCCGCAGGGAGCAAATCCTGGATCTTCCGGTATCGCATGAATGGACGCAAAACGCCCCGGGATATGGGTCTGGGACCGGTGCATACGGTGACCCTGGCGGAAGCCCGTGACAAGGCCCGAGAGGCCAGGAAGCTCATCCTGGAAGGTGTGGACCCCATAGAGGCCAAGCGAGCCCGGAAACAGGCCCGGGCCCTGGAAGCTGCCTCCACGATGGTGTTCAAGGATTGTGCCGAAAAGTACATCGCGGCCCATAAGGCAGGGTGGCGCAATGCCAAGCATGCGGGCCAATGGACGTCGACCCTGGAAACCTACGCCTATCCGGTATTTGGTTCTCTGCCGGTGGCTTCCATCGATACGGCGTTGGTGACGAAGGTCCTGGAGCCGATCTGGAACAATAAGACCCAAACCGCCTCACGGGTTCGGGGGCGCATTGAGGCCATCCTGGACTGGGCCACGGCCCGCGCGTTCCGGGTGACCGCCCATGGTTTCCGATCCACTTTCAGGGATTGGGCGGCGGAACAAACCAACTATCCCCGCGAAGTGGCCGAGATGGCCCTTGCCCATACCATTGAGGACAAGGTGGAAGCGGCCTATCGCCGGGGCGACCTGTTCGACAAGCGCAAGAGGCTCATGGCCGAGTGGGCCAAATACTGCGGGACTGCTCCCAGGGAAGCAAAGGTGATCGCGATAAATCGCTGAAAAAAGAACGTCAGTAACAGCAATTAACGAAACGATAGTTCTGGTACATCACTGAATTACGAAAAGAGTTTTTTCTTAGAGCCAGCTGGGTCAGTTGGCACGTGGATCGAAGTGCTTTGGTTTTCCTGATTTCCCAATAGCCCGATCCTTTGTCCCGTCGGCGACGCCAAAAGCGCAGTTCATTTTCTCGCGTACTTAACAATATTAGGCCGGCCATGTTTGCGTTGGCGAGGCTTCTTGCGACGGTGTTCCAGGTGCCGGGGCCACCACTTCGCCAATTGGACGGGGTTGACGGGCCAAAGCGATTCTCCGAGTTTGTCCAGGGAGTAACGCTCGTGGACGGCAACATCCAACTTTGACATTTCGCCCGACCACGCCTGCGTTGACCTTAGGACTAAGAGGCCGTTTCGAAAGGGGTTGAGTGGCCGGTGTCGATGTGATTCCAGGAAGGTTGCTGAAACCGATCTGGAGCCGCCATGTGGACGCCGACCACCCGAGAGCAGCATAGCCGCAAGGCGCTGCGTTATCAGACTGATTTGACCGCTGCGGAGTGGGTTGTGATCGAGCCTCATTTGCCTCCGGCTCATGGCACGGGACGGCCCCGGTCATGGCCGATGCGAGAGATCGTCAACGGCATTTTCTACGTGATGCGGGCTGGCTGCCCTTGGCGCTTGCTGCCAAGCGATTTACCACCGTGGGGCACGATCTATCGCTGGTTCGCTAAGTTCCGCGACGACGGCCTCCTTGAGAAGATCAACCACTTTCTGGTCATGGCCGATCGCGAGCGGGTCGGACGCGAGGCCAGCCCGAGCGGCGCGATTATCGACAGCCAGAGCGTCAAGACGACCGAGGCTGGTGGCCCCCGCGGCTACGATGCGGGCAAGAAGATCAAGGGGCGCAAGCGCCACGCGCTGGTCGACACCGACGGGCGCGGCCTCGTGCTCGAGGCGCATCCGGCGAGTATCCAGGACCGCGATGGTGGCGGGCCGCTGCTGTGCGCCTCACGCGGCTCGTTTCCGTTCATCGAGAAGGTCTTTGCCGACAGCGGCTACGCCGGCGAGAAGGTCGCCACGGCCACCATGATCGCCGTCGAGATCGTGCGCAAAAGCCCCGATCAGGTCGGCTTCGCCGTCCAACCGCGCCGCTGGGTCGTGGAGCGCTTCTTCGCCTGGATCAACCGCAACCGGCGACTGGCAAAGGACTTCGAGGCCACCATCGCCTCGGCCCGCGCCTTCCTCTACGCCGCCTCCGTCATGCTCCTCGTCCGCAGATTGGCCCGAGCCGCATGACTTTCGAAACCGACTCTAAGACTCATTCTGGGAGCGCGACGTGGAAGGCTTGGATTATTGGCAATTGTGCGATGAGTTGACTGTCAAACAGGCGGCGTTTCTGACCGTTGGCGCAAACCCTTCAGGTTATGACCCTTACAAGGTAAGCCAGTATAGTGCCAAGCAACCGGATGGATATGAGGCAGCCAAAGCTGCCATATCCCAAGCGCTGGACCGCAAGGAGATTTCAGGCAAGGTAGAAACGCTTGGCCCCACCTAATATTGATCTGAAAAATCCGCCAAGCTTTAAGAACTATACCATAGACGTCACTAAATCGACCGTAGTTGTTGAATCCCTTAGGAAATGGCTCTCTGCACAAGGTATCCGAACTGGCTTTTTCTTTCCGGAGGACCGCACAACTCCTGACTACCTGGATCCATCGGACGAGCGATACGCCCCTAAGCTTGCCGCGGCCGTCAGGGCATGGGAGGCAACTGCCGATCCCTCATTGATGGAAGGAAAGACGCCGAAACAGGCGTTGCTCAAGTGGCTTGAAGAACACGCTGCGGAATTCGAGCTTGCCGGTGAGGACGGAAAGCTAAACGGGTCGGGCATAGAGGAGATCGCAAAAGTGGCGAACTGGAAGCCCGAGGGTGGTGCCCCCAAGACGCCAGGGCAATAACCTACCCACCGTTTAACTCATTGATATATTGGGAAAAGGCTATCTCTAGCGGCGAATGGGTAGCCGAGTTGCCAAAAACCTACCTTAGGTATGTGCTCAACTAGGTATCAGGTTTTCTAAACTTGCCCAGCTATTCGGCCGCTGGGGTTTCTTGTCCGATGTCGTCGTTCCAACTTGAACGAGGACAAACAAATGCCAACATTACCTGCGACCGGCTACCTGCGGCTTTACCAAATCATCGGCGACAAGAAGCAAAGCCCGCCAATCCCGGCCCTGATACCTGTCAGCAAATCAACATGGTGGGCCGGCGTGAAATCGGGACGCTATCCTCGGTCAATAAAGCTCGGCCCGCGGATTACCCGCCTGGAGAGTCGAAGATATTCGCGCCTTGATCAACCACATGGCCGGTTGATGTGTCCCGCAAGGGCCGCCTGAACTGGCGCTTGGTCAAGACACACCGCTCCTACACCGTTGATGAGGCGGCGCGGCTGCTCGGCAGGAGCAAGGGCACCTCGACGGCCGGACCACCCCATGGTCATCGACGGCGCCATGAACGGAGAGGTCTTCACCGCCTATGCCGAGACCCTCCTCGCGCCGACGCTGAACCCCGGCAACATCGTGATCATGGACAATCTCCCCGCCCACAAGGCCGCGGACGCCCGGGCGGCGATTGAACGGACCGGAGCGACACTGATGTTCCTCCCGCCCTACTCACCGGGCTTCAATCCGATCGAGCAGGTCTTCGCAAAGCTCAAGGCGCTCTTGCGAAAAGCCGCCGCAACAACCATCGACACACTCAAGGCCGCCATCGCGACAGCGCTCGATGCCTTCACCCCCAGTGAATGCGCCAACTATTTTACAAACTCGGGTTACAAGCCGGATCGATCCGAAAATGCTCTAGAAAGCGATTAAGCAGCCTTTCGGGATCGCAAGGCACTACTCTGGTTCCTGAAACGAACGATTCAGTTAGTCTGACAATGCCCAAACGGATTACAGATGGGTTACACTCAAATCAACCAGATGAGGTTTTCAGAAGGGACAACAAACCATGTTTACCAACGTTTGGTACACGGCTGCATTCGGCGACAATCTCAAGGACGAACCCCTAAGCGTAAAAATGCTGGGCCGGGACTTTGTCCTGTTCCGGGACGCCGAAGGAAAAGCCCATTGCCTGTCCAACGTGTGCTGTCATCGCGGCGCACCGCTATCCCAAGGGCAGTGTCACGACGATGGCACATTGGCCTGCTGTCAGCACGGCTGGCGTTATGGCGGTGACGGCTGCTGTACCCTGATCCCGGCTGCGGAGGACGGGCTGCCCATTCCCCCGTCGGCCCGGGTGGATTCCTACCCGGTGGAGGAAAAGTATAGCATGATCTGGGTTTTGCTGGGTGATGAGCCCGAAGTCGCGCCCCCCATCCTGGACATGCCAGAGTACGAGGCGGACGGCTGGCGCACTGTGCGCTCGGAGGAGGTCTGGGACGCCAATTACCACTGGGCCAAGTTCGCCAATCTGGACTATGTCCACCTGCCCGTGGTTCACGGCACGCCGTGGAACGGCGGCATCCGCCCGCCGGCCCATGAGGTCACGTATCTGGATGATCACAGCCTTGGCGCCCAGATCACGGTCAAAACCCCAGGCGCAAGGGGAGAGTGGGGCAAACTAAGGGATCCGCAAGAGAGCACTGTGACCTCCCGCATGAAATTTTACCTGTCCGGGTTCACCATCAAGGTGGATGTGGAAATCGGCGGCACCGGTACCGGTACCCGTTTCATCGCCTATGACATGTCCACGCCCATCGATGAGACCACAACACAAATGCGGTTCTTGTTCTTCCGCAATTTCATGCTTGATCCGGCCAAGGATGACGACCACTTAAAGCGCAATTTCAAGAATATCGGCGAAGACCGGGTCATTGCCGAAGCCCAGTTACCCAGTATCCCCCCGACGATGCCAGGCCCGAGTACGATCTTCACCGATCCGGAAGACAAGGTGGTGCGGGAGTATTGGAATATCCTGGCCAAACTGAGAAATAAAGGCTGGCAGATTGATCGCAAGGCGTTGCTGGAAGCTGAACGGATCGGCGGTTACCACGTTATTCCGTCCCCGGCGCGCAAGGCCGACCCGGACAACTGGGTCTATGAAGCCGTGCCGCGGATCGATCCTGAGACCCTGGCCCTGGCCGCGGAATAAACATATGCATCGGCGTGATTACGGGGACAAGCAACCCGTCCTTTCAGTAAACGTCAATCGCTTGAACTGGGTGTGAATCCTCTACAACTCCGTGTGGATAAGGTTTTCCGAAAGAACGAGTAGCGCTGAGGCGGATGTACTTGAGGGGGAACTAGTTTGGCCGGAGATAGAGGACCTTCGTTGGCGGACCGTCATCCGCCAGACCGTAGCGGCTTGCACATACTCTTCTATTGGTTCACGCCGGGATACTCCGTCCTCAATGTGGTGACGTTGCTCTACGCAGCGTCTGCCAGCCTCGCGCTACTAACTCTGGTCAATTTTATCCAGCCCTATTTGCTGCAAGAGGTTTTTCACATTTCGCGCAGCGAGCAAGGCTCCCTGACAGGTTTTCTGGCTGCTCTCCAGGAAATCGTCGTCATTGCGCTTATGGGTCTCGTCGGCGCGCTGTCTGACCGCACCGGCCGGCGCATTCTGTTTGTCATCGGTTTTGTTATTATCAGCGCCGGGTACTTTATTTATCCTCTCGCCAATTCGACGGAGCAATTGATCCTGTTCCGCGTCGTTGTGGCCGCGAGTGCAGCCATGATCCCAGTCATGCTGAGCGCCTGTCTGGTTGATATCCTTCAGGAATGCAGCCGGGGCAAATGGTTGGGCACCACGTCGATCTTCAACGGCCTCGGTGTGCTTTTCATGGGCCAGGTTCTCAGTCAACTCCCGGGCCAGTTTGAACAGATGGGATATAGCGGTCCCGAAGCCGGCCAGTACACGTTTTGGATTGCCTCGGCCATTGGGATCGTCACGGCCATCCTGCTCCATCTCGGTCTCAAGGGCGGCCCACCGCCGGAAGTATAAAGACAAACCAAAAGTATTGAAAATGCTTGCCCGCGGAATTGCGGAAGTCAAGCGCAATCCACGCATTGCCCTAGCCTACGGCACCGCCTTTATCGCCCGCGGTGATTTGGTGGTTGTTGGTACATTCTTTTCCCTGTGGTTTGTTCAGGTCGGCGTTGACCAAGGCATAGGTGCCGGGGAGGCCTTAGGACGGGGCGGGCGACTGTTCGGTGCCATTCAATTGTCCGCCATGGGCTGGGCATTTTTCATGGGTTTAATCTGTGACCGGGTCAACCGCACCACCGGTGTTATCATCGCTTTTGGCATCGCTTCGGTCGGTTATTTGTGGCTCGGGTCCGTCGGCGATCCGTTCGCCACCGGCAACTTGGTCGTCTTCGCCTGCATCATCACTGGCATGGGTGAAGTCTCTACAGTGGTCTCTTCCTTCGCTCTTCTTGGTCAAGAAGCACCTCCGCGGTATCGCGGTGCTGTGGTCGGCGTATTCAACCAATCAGGCGCCATTGGCATCATGTTCGCCACCGTCGTCGGCGGACAATTGGTCGATATCGTCTCGCCCAACGCCCCCTTCACTTTGATGGGGATTTGCAACGCGATTATTTTGCTCGCAGCGATCGGCGTGCGCCTTTGGTTCAATGACCCTGTTCCCGCACCGCAAGTGGAAACCACACCCGCCGAGTAGGTGTGTCCCTTCCGTTTACGTAGTCTGCCTGAAACGGGTATGACGCCCCCGATAACCGTATGTGGATGGGGTTTTCGGAAGGGACACCTCAGAAGGGCATTGTCAGACTAACTAGAGCGGTTTGACTGAATTGTGAATCGAAGGGGATTCCCAAGCGTCCCACTCCATGATTCTATATCCCGAGGCGATTTGGTGTCAGACATGGGGCATTGTTACGGGAATGATCTTCGGCGGCGGGTCGTCGAGGCGGTCACGGGGGGTCTGTCTGCACGGGGGCCGCGGCGCGTTTTCGTGTCGCGCCAGCGACGGCGATCCACTGGCACCGGCGCTGGCGCGAGACGGGATCGATCGAGCCCGACCGCCAGGGCCAACCGCCTGGCTCGAAGCTGGATGCGCATGAGGCCTTTATCCTGGCTCTGGTGGCGCAGACCAAGGCTATGACGCTGGCCGAGATTGGCGAGAAGCCTGCTGTATCTGCCGCCCTACAGTCCCGACTGCAACCCGATCGAGATGGCCTTCGCCATCATTGAGGCCGGTTGCCAAGCCTGGAACAAGCTCATCGATCAGCCTGAAACAATCATGTCCATCGGATCGAGAGAGTGGGCTAACAAAGGTTGATAATTCCCGCCGTTGGTCTTACGTGCCTCTCCTGGACATTGATCCCCACTGTGACGAAATGCTGTGGGGGCTTTGGGTAGGCGGTTTCGAACGGGTATGTGGCTGTGCGCCGGTGCCTGGGAGGAAATCGTCGGAAGCGATGACGAGGAGGCTGCAGCGTCTGTCACCCTGCTCCTTACTCTCAACGAGTATTGCGAAGGCCGGTCCGACCTGAACGAAGATTCCATCGATGAACTGAGTGGAATGACGCCGGCTTTGCTTCTGGGATGCGTGTGCAATCTGAACGCCTGAAACAAATCGCGAGAGGTTAAAGACCAAGATCGGGTTCGTGGTTCAGTCGGCGACTTACTCGATATGCCCTTTGATTTCGACGACCGGCGGACTTTAGGGCGCAAGGCGGGCCGCAACGAGCTGTGTCCCTGCGGTTCGGATCGCAAATACAAGCGGTGCTGCGGCGCCAATTGATTGCCGCCTTGGCACCAAACGAAATTAGGACGCTACCGGCAAAAACGAACAAACGACGCGGCGGCGGGCGCGGCGGCGGCATCGTTAACCGGCACTCTCCCTGAAGGGTTGGGATAACCATTCGTCCTGCCGGTCTGGATGGCGAATGGGATGCCGGGCGGGACACTCGGCACACAGCAGACGGTCATTGAACACGGCGGGCATTGTCAGAGGAAACGGCATTGAGTGTAGGGAACATGCCGTGTCCTTCCCGAAAACCTCATCCGTTTGGTTCGAGTGTGCAATTTCTATAAACTATCTCGGATGATAAGGTTCATCAGGATTCGAGAATTTTATTATGTCGTAGAGTGGAATTGTGTGTGCTATCCGGCGGATGGTCGGCACCGAAAATTCCTCGCCCTTGGAAAGCAGTGTGGATTTTGACCTGGCGCCAGAACTACCTGAGGCGCTCGCTACCCTAGCGAGCAAGATTGAGCAGTTTGCAGCGAACAACTCTATCAGCTCTAAGACCTCTTTCAGGTTGAACCTCGCCCTTGACGAACTTGTCACGAACTGCTTGAACTACGCGCTGTCGGAGGTGAGTAAACCTGAAATTCGTGTACGTCTTTCTTGCACCCCGTCTGGCGTGGTTGCGCAACTGGAGGATAACGGCGCTCCCTTCGACCCTCTCCAGGATGCCCCAGAGCCGGACATATCCCTGTCTTTGAACGAACGGCCCGTTGGCGGGTTGGGTGTCTTTTTTGTCAAAGAGTTTACGGACGGTGCTAGCTACGAGCGGCGGGGTGATGTCAATCGGATTACCTTGCAGATAAAATTGGAGGCATGAATGAGTGGTCAAACCCAACTTTCAATAGGGGTCGAAAAGCATGACAAGAGGGTTATCCTATGTGTTAACGGGCGCGTGGACGGCACCAACGTGAGCATGCTTGACGACGCTGTTCACGATCAACTGGAAGCTGGCCAATCGGCACTGGTATTCGACTGCACGAACCTGAGCTACATTAGCAGTGCGGGCTTGAGGGTGCTGTTGGTAGCGGCGCGCGAGTGCCAGTCCAGGGGAGGTAAGTCCGTCTTCTGCGGCCTGTCGAAAATGGTAACCGAGGTGTTTGCGATTAGCGGCTTCGACAAGATTTTGACCGTTCTCGCTAGCCGGGATGAAGCGCTTAGGTCTTTCTAAGCCGGATATACAGTCGTTAACTTTACCGCCATGGCCAACAATCGAATATTAGTAGTCGACGATGAGGAAGACCTTGAGCTGCTGATGAAGCAGAGGTTCCGCCGCCGTATCCGCGAAGGCGAGTACGAATTCCTCTTCGCCCATAACGGCCGGGAAGCGCTGGAACTCCTGGAGGAAAACCCCGATATCCGCCTTGTTCTCTCCGATATCAACATGCCGGTGATGGATGGATTAACCCTGCTGAGCCAGATTGCGGATGCGAGGCCGGAAATAAGTGCCGTGATCATTTCGGCCTACGGCGACATGACCAATATACGCACTGCTATGAATCGAGGGGCTTTCGATTTTGCCACCAAACCCATCGACTTCAACGATCTGCAGATCACCATCGAAAAGACGCTCAAGCACATTGAGATCATGCAACAGGCTCTGGCATCGCGTGACCACCTCGTTTCCCTCAAACAGGAGCTTGCAGTCGCCAAGAATGTGCAGATGTCGGCGCTTCCGGCTGCGTTCCCGCAAAGCGAGTACTACGATCTAGCCGCGCAGATGACGCCTGCTCGGGAGATCGGCGGAGATTTCTACGATTATTTCATGTTTGACGAAGACCGTATCGGTGTGGTCATCGCTGATGTTTCCGGCAAGGGGGTGCCAGCGGCACTGATCACGATGGTGACCCGGGCGTTGCTTAGATCCGCTGCCCGCAACCACCGATCTCCTGCCCAATGCTTAAGCGAGGTCAATGAACTGCTAAGTGAGGACAACCATGAGTGCATGTTCGTTACCCTTTTCTACGGCGCGCTTGACCTCCGCGACGGTCGCCTACTCTACAGCAACGGGGGCCATAATCCGCCGCGCCTCGTACGCGGCGCCGATGACAGTGTAGAGGTCTTTCCACTTGCGGATGATTTGGTGCTCGGCATCGTTGCCGGCCACGAGTTCCATGACAACGAAATTCAGCTTGAAGTGGGCGATGCGCTGTTTCTCTACACTGACGGCGTTACAGAGGCGCCCGATAAGTCAAACGATGAGTTTGGGGAAGATCGCCTGGACGATCAACTCAGCAACAAGGGGCAATCGCAGATGGGAGAATTGGTTAACGTCGTCGTCAAGGCGGTCGAGCAATTTGCCGTCGGCATGGAACAATTCGATGACATGACCTGCTTAGCACTGCGTTGGAACGCTATCAAACCCTCTGATGGTGCATCCGGGGGTATAGTAGTATCCGACAAAAAATATGAGTGAGTTGTAAAAGAAGATGCCTTCCCCTGAAAGTGGGGACCTGTTTGCTTTGTTCTTTAGTTAGTTATTGTTAACGGAAAGCTATGAGCTGATGCTTTTGTAAGTTGCAGATGATGACGAAAAAAAGAAATGAAAATGCCGCCAGGACGGCACACTTGCTAGAAACGATAACTGTCAGGCTATCACCTTAGCTGTACTCTAAGCATTGCTAACTCTTTAAAACTGAAACTTCCACACCCTCATTTTTGTAATACTCAATCATATATTTGAGAAACTCATCATTCCTTTTGGCGCCGCATATGGCAGCAAGCTGAGAACCGCATTCAGTTAGTACTACACCGCCGACCGTAAGGCATTTTTCATGCTGGTCTTGCACAGTAAGATTTAATTGAGTTCCATAATATTCTACTAAACATTTCCCATCCCTATGTTTAAATCTGAAGGAATGAGTTTCGTCCAACTTGATGAGCCCAATATAATCTAGATGGATTAGCGATCCGAAGTGAACACCATGCGCTTTGTATATCTCGGCATTTTGCTCAAGATATAAGGGTAAGATATCGCCATCTTTATGAATTGCAAAACTACACAGGTTTGTAAATAAATGGGCATCTGATTTTTCTAAGGAAGAAACTATATTTGCCGTCCTTTTTGAGTAAGAGCCTGGCTTGTTGGCTTCGCCCGCAAGTATCTTCGACCATAGAATTTGCATATCGACATCAGAAACGATTCGGCATTTTTCGAAAAAATGTACAAGCTAATCGTCTTCTATTTCTTCTGGTTTTGCACCTTCCTCAATTTGGGCTGTTGCCTGTGCAATTATTGATTCAATATTTTCTTGCTTCTTAATTTCCTCGTAATTTAGACGGGATAAAGTTCTATGTTTTATTTCATTGATTTCAAAATTGCCTAATGCCTTGATTTTTTCTACTTCTACATTTGCTTTAGCTAGGCGCTTGTTCCGAGTTGGCTCGTAGATAATTCCAACGGCATTGGAAATCCGTTCAACTAACACGGTGGCTGGTTTCGATAGACCGCCTAGATCGATAGAAATTGGACTGCTCTTATCATTCATTAATCTGGACTTTAAATTAGTTTTTCAACGGAATTTGTAAACGCCCACAGTTTACATCGTTAGTCCACGCTAAAAAGTGATCTAGCGTGTCTGTTAGTCCACAACTTCTTAAGAGGTACTCATATTGGATTTAAGCTCATCAAGTAGAGTTTCATATTGATATGACGCTTTTATCAGCTCTTTAGTGAGTTTAATGGCGGTTAAAATTTCCTCCTTACCAATTTTGTCATATGTCCGGTCTTCAATATGTGCAGCGTCATTACCTAACAACCTCAAATAATTTGCTGCTTTTAACAGTTGTTTGGGTAAAATTATTTGATTTCCAAAATCTTCAAGTCGTTGTTTCAAGTTATCTCCTGCTGCTCCTTTATCCTCGCACAACTCCTCTAACGTTCTCCGAATCATTATCGCTGCTGCCACATAACATTCTTCAGAAGTGCATATAAGTGCTTCTTGAAAGGTTGTAACTATATTCTCCGGTACATTAGTTACATCGAATTCAATCCGTGTCTTTGGATATGAATCTAATGGCGACGGTGAGTTTGTCTCTTTTGCTACATAAACAACCGCGTTACAATCGGTATTCGGATAAGCGCGTAGGCCAATATCGAATATCACCTCGCGGTGATCGGGCGCGTCGGTGTCCCTCATACGTATTCTTGCATCAGTTACATTATTTGCGACTCTCTCAAATGTGCCATTCTGGTTGCACGAAGGGCAGATCAGATTTACGGCTTTAGCTTCAGTCCCAGAAGCTCCTATCGTTCTATTAAATGCCTTACCCATACTTAGCCTCTCCGAAATACAAACTCAGAATATATGACGTTGAACAACTGCACACGCCACCTCCGGATTCAACCTAACCACCCCATCGGGTTGCAGCATGAAATCCCCTCCTGAGAATGTGTGATCTTGGATCAGTTTCAGGATACGACGATCCACAACGGGCCGTTGGGGTTCCGTGAGGTCAAAGACGAATGAATGCCGGTCCGGTTGCCAGCGATCATGCATGATGCCAATGGACGGATCATAGCCATCGGCAATGACCTGGATGCGGGCCGAGCTTTCAAGAGCGGTATAGGCGTAGTTGAGCATTGCGTTGATGGGGTGGGTTGCCCGCTTGTTTGTGGGCCGCTTCTCACTCAGAAGTGATGACCGCGCAAAGTACTGCTTCCATTCATCGGGGATGGGATAGCGTTTGACCGCCTTCCATTTCATTTCCAGAGCCCGCCAAGCGTAGAAATACCCCTGGGCTACGGTTCCTTCCATACCCAGTAATAAAGCGACCGTCTTGGGCGGGTCGGTTTTGATAATCTTTAGGATGGCCGTGGCCTTATCGATGGCCTTGTCCCTGGAGGGTGACCCAGGCAGCAGGTTTTCAAGGTTCCAAAGGGTTTCCTTGATCTTGCCCTTGATGAGGGGAATGGCAAATGCCATCCGCTTGGCTTCGTTGGCCCTAGTTGCAATTTGCCAGGTGACCTTTTGCCGGTCGGCGGCATAGCCGTCCGTTCCGGCCATGGTGATGATCCGGCCATCCCATTTGAGCCGGATCAGGTCAACTTTCTGCCCGGCCAGCCAATCCAGGGCATCCAGGGTGATATTGCCCGAGCCGTCCACAATGACGATCCGGGGCGGTATGGTCAGCTCACCCTTAAAGAACCGCCATTCCCGTTTCTCTTGTGGGTAATGGGTATAGCCACCCCCGATAATGAGGATGCCATTATCGACACTGACAGAGAGACCATGCCCATTCAGGATTAGCGGCTGGCTTTCCTTTTCCCGCCGCTTGCGTTTTGGCTTTCCGGCCTCAAGGGCCTTGAGCCAATAGCCGCACCGTTCGGCCCATTCCGAGCCGTCATTCTGTGACTCGCGCTTGATTGCTTTCGCAGTCAAAATGGCCTCCGAAATCGAGTTGTTTTTGTTAGTAGGATTCTAGCCCAAGATGCGCCCAAAGCCTCGGGAAATGTGGGAAAAAGGCTGCTTTTTGAGCGATGCCGTTCTCAAATGGTGTGACCCGGAAGACCGCAAAATTTACCAACGCCAATGCCCGGATAATTTTGAGCCATACATAGAGGTGAGCGGACCGTTGAAGCCCGCCGCTGACTTTCTAATGCAGTTTCCACAAAAACAGCAATTCCAAACCAGGCGGAAAGAAGCATTAGAGAGGATGCGTGAGGAAATTCTCTCGGAATTGTACAACGAAGAACTCTTGGCCTATGGCTTTGCCATAGGCAAAAACGACAGATCGCCTCGTTTAATTCCTTGGGAATATTGGGAAAATGTGGAGGTCGATTGGAAAGACGGAACCGTCAAGAATGGGGAATTGAAATATAACCGTTTGAGAATTATCGACCCTTATCAATACCCCGAATTGGAATTGCAGCCCAAAATTGGGCGCAAGACGTACAAGAAGGAAATTCATTCCGCTTGCGAGGAATTGTACAAACTCGACAACGGGTTTTTTCAATTAACGAATAAGGAAAAAGCCCAGTTGGTTCGTGAGCATATCGAATCCCGATATCCCAAGATCGACATATACGGCCCCGGCATGGGTGACGATACCGTACGCAAACGGATTAAAGAATTGGAGAAAAAGCACTTAAAAGCCTAAACGGGTTTTCAGCGTGGCTATAGATTGCCGCTATTGACCGGCATTTTTACAATTTTCACCCACAAACCCTAAACGTTACCCCGTAAAACGCACGCTCCCGTGTAAACTGCCACCCGTGCCACGCAATAAAATTACGCGGCAAGAAAACGCACGCTGCCGCGAAAAACGCTACAGTTTCCGCCAAAGACACGGATCGTTGCCACGAAATATTATTGCGTGAGGGTGGATATTTTGGGGCCCGGACGGGCCCACAAACCCTAAACATTGCCGCAAGAAAATTGCACGTTCCCAAGTAAACCGCGCACCGTCGCAGTACAAAACGCACCCAACCGTGCAAAACGCGCACGGTTGCCACGCAAGAAAATTATGTTGGATTGTTGTTCCGTTTATCCAATCTACCGCTCTCAAATATTTGCGTTGACAGTCAGCGGACGATTCGCGGGCCCCCTAGGCGGGCCCCTAACCGCTGGAGGCGCAAATGCCGACACCCGAACGCGATTACAACACCGAATACCGAAGGCGCATTGCGCGCGGTATCGCGAGGGGCCTAACCCGCTCACAAGCGCGCGGCCATCCCAAACCCGGAGAAAAGAGCGTCAGGACCGGGAGCCGTGCCCCCGAATCCGACCCCAAGCTTGAAGCGGCGGTCAAACTGCTGCGCGAGGGCAACAGCCAAAGAGCGGCAGCGAAGACGGCTGGCATTTCAACGGACCGGCTAAGGCGCTTCACCTACGGGCACAAACTGGCCAAACGGATTGGCCGTAAATGGGTCATGACGGATGAGCGGTCCAAGAGGGTGCCGACCATTACCCAAGGCGAGGTAAAGACCATCACGGTTCCAGGGCATGAGGAAGCCAGCAAGGCCGGATCATATTGGAACGATGTGGGGCAGTTCATACGCACCAACGAGCTTGAAATTATCCGGCCCTATACCGCAGACGGATTGACCGACCTACAAGGCCGCTTCTTTCCCTTCGAAACCGATCCCAATGAACTCCACCGCATAGCCGCGATGGACACCCCGCCTTTTCACGAAATCTACCAAATCATCTCAACTAACTAAGGAATAGACCTATGACTACTAAGGAAAAACCTGACTTTGAAGACCGTTTGGAACGGCGTTACCGCAAACTGGGCACGCGCAATCCGGCGTGCGTATGCTGTGGCCATAACGATCCTTTTGCCCTTGAGCTGCATCATATCGCGGGCCGCAAACACCATGACGATCTAGCCATAGTGTGCCGGAACTGCCACCGCCGCTTAAGCGACAATCAGCTTGATCATCCCGAAGACATTCAAGGCCAGCACCCCATGTTTGCAACCATCGGCCATTACCTCGTAGCACTAGCTGGCCTGTTGCGAATGATAGCCGACGCGATGGTACAGTTTGGCAAATACCTCATTGACCAAGCTAACGGAGTGGGGGCCGACTTGACGGTACAGCCGTCTTGAGCGGGCCGTCCCCGTCCACGATTGCGCTTCGGGCCTATACGGAAAAGCCCGGTTCGAAGCCGGTGGCCGCAAAGAGCCGAACCAAAAATAAGGATCAGGCTTCACCCTGGACCTTGGTGTTCGATACGGAAACCACCATTGATGCGGCCCAGCAACTGAGGGTTGGTTTCTTTCAGGTCCGTAAATTTGAGGCTCTGAAACGGGAAGGCATTTTCTACCACCCCAAGAGCCTGACAGACACCGATCTTGAGACGGTCAAGCGCTATGCCGACTCGCACGGCCTGGAAGCCATAACGATCCAGGCTTTCATTAAAGGCGTCTTTCTCAAATATGGATACACACGCCTGGGCCTCGTTGTCGGGTTCAATCTGCCGTTTGATATCTCCCGCATTGCCGTGGGTCATGGGCCCGCACAGCGTCACATGCGCGGCGGTTTTAGCTTCAAGCTGACCTCGGATAATCGTGATCCGCACATTCGGGTGAAACACCTCAACGCGAGAGCGGCGCTGATTGATTTTGCCAGACCCGGTAAGCAAGAGGACTCACGCGGAGAACGAAACCGGGGCATTAAGGTTAAAGCCCATCGGGGATACTTCCTGGACCTCAAGACCTTTGCAGCGGCTCTGACCAGTCAGAGCTTCTCTCTCAAGCGGCTGGCAGCGTTTCTTGATGTTCCCACCCAGAAACTAGAGACGGAAGAACATGGCGGGCCGATCACGGCTGAATACCTGGACTATGCCAGGGCGGATGTTCAGGCCTCATGGGAATGTTTGGTGGTTCTCAAAACGCGCTATGCCAACCACGGCCTGGACACCGAAGCCCACCGCATCTTGAGCGAGGCCAGCATCGGCAAGGCCTACCTCAAGCAAATGGGTGTTGAGCCGTTGTTGAGCTATCAGCCGGACATAGACCGAATGATCTTTGGCGTCATCATGGCCAGTTACTATGGGGGGCGGGCCGAGGTCCGCATCCGCCGCACCATCCGGGAAGTTCTCTATTGTGATTTCAAGTCCATGTATCCCACGGTTAGCACATTGATGGGATTATGGCCTTTTGTCATCGGCAGTCCGTTGGCCTGGACCGACACGACCCGAGAAACACAAGCCTTTCTGGACCGCGTGACACTTGATGATCTTCAGGACAAGCAAACCTGGACTCACTTAAAGACCTTGGCACGGATCAGGCCCGATAACGACACGCTCCCGGTCAGGGCCAAGTACGATGAAAAGGTCAACACCATCGGCTTGAACAATCTCACTCGCCAAGAGCCTCTTTGGTACACTCTGGCAGACTGCATCGCCTCCAAGTTGCTCTCAGGTAAATCACCCTTAATCGAGCAAGCTCTGACCTTTGATCCTGGCCCGCCGCAACAAGGCCTTAGTCCCATCGACATCATGGGCCGGGATGATTGCAGGATCGACCCCAACACCGATGACATGTTCAGGCGGCTGATCGATCTCCGGGACGAAGCAAAGACCACGGGTGATCCTGTCCAGAAGGCCCTCAAGATTGTGGCCAACGCCACGGCTTACGGCATTTTTGTGGAGATTAACCGCGATGACGCGCCCAAGCCCGAGCCCTTGACCGTGTTCGCGCCGAATGGGGAAAGCATTGCTATAGAGTCCACAGCCCTTGAGGAACCGGGGCGGTACTTTCATCCGCTCCTGGGAACGCTCATAACAGGGGCGGCTCGGCTCATGTTGGCTTTAGCCGAGCGATTAACGCTGGATCAGGGATTGGAGTGGGTCTTTTGCGACACCGACAGTCTTGCCATTGCAAAACCTGAAGGAATGGAAAGGGATGAATTTGAAACAAGAGCGAAGTCCGTCATTGATTGGTTTATTCCCCTGAACCCGTATCAAAAACCCGGCTCAATCCTGAAAATTGAGGATATCAACTATGAACAAGACGCCAATGTATTAAAGCCGCTCTATTGCTTTGCCATTTCCGCAAAGCGGTATGCGCTCTTTAATATTGATAAGGACGGCAAACCCGTATTACGGAAGGCCTCTGCCCACGGCTTGGGGCATCTCATGGAGCCGTATTCCGAAGATGAGGCCTTAGCTGAATTACCTAAGCCGCAATTCCCATTACATGAAATTGGCGTCAAGCGCTGGCAGCATGACCTATGGGTTAAGATCATTGAAGCCGCTTCGAGCGGGCACCCGGAAAAAGTCTCCTATGACTGGCATCCCGCGTTGCAAAAACCGGCTCTCAGTCGTTATTCAGCAAGTAGTCCGGCCCTTTTGACCTGGATGAAGCACTACAATTCTGACAAGCCCTATTGGGAACAGATTCGGCCATTCGGATTCCTGGTTTCTCCAATGGCCAGGACTGGATTGTTTGCCGCAATGCCTGAACCGAAACTTGTAGACCCGCACAGGCGCGGCAGACCGCCAAAGCCACCTGAACCAAAGCCCATTGCACCTTTTGACATAGACCCTGGAAAAGCCGTGGCCAATGCCTTTGACCGGGAGACGGGTGAGCCGGTTCACGCGGACCAGCTCAAGACCTATGCCGAAGTGCTTTGCCAGTATCACCTCAGCTCTGAGAATAAGTTTGAGAATGGTGCCTTCACCGACCAGGGTGAAACGTGGCGACGCCATGTAATAGCCGACAGCTTTGTTTTGATCGGGAAGGAAGCCAATAGGGTTGGGGAAAGTGGTACAGTAGAACCCGGTAATTGGTCCGAGTTAAGAGTTTTGCCAACTCACAAAGGGAACGGATTTCATAATGCAAAAGGATAGTGTATGCAGTTTGAATCTGAAGTTGGACGGGTAGCTATGGTGCTTTCACCAAATCAAAACGAAGAACCCACTAAACAGCGAGTATGATAGGTGTACAACATTGGAGTTTTTATTAGCCACTCGTGGAGCCACTCAGGACACTACGACAAATTAGCCGAATGGATATGGCAACCGAACGGTTGGAGTGTTAAGGACAAAAAAATTAATTTCATTAACTATTCAATCCCTGAGAACAATCCGATTCACAACGTTCCAAATGCGAGTACGCTCGAACGAGCGATTAATAGAGAAATCTATAAAGCCCACGTATTTATTTGTCCAACTGGTATGTATTCAACTCATAGTTATTGGATTGCGAAAGAACTGCGTGGTGCAAGTCAATCTGAGAAGAAGGTTTTGGCTGTCAACCCTTGGGGACAAGAGAGAAAATCGAGCGTTGTTATTAGAAAATCACACCATTCGGTAGGCTGGACAAAACAAGGCGTGGTTGACGGCATATGGAAATTATTTTTGGATTTTTCAAATGGACGATAGCACAACTGATCTACCACAGATTTATGCAGTCTACGTTCAAACAGTAGGTACAAATGAGGCCAAAAGGTTGCAGGCTAACACCATTTATTTTGGCTTTTCTGGGGCGCTTATAGCTGCCTATGTAGCTGCACCGGATAGTTTGCAACATATAATTGGTTTGGTTGGGTTCGTACTAAGTCTGGTTTGGCTATTCACGATCAAATACCATCGTGATCTTGCCCGCGCAAAATTCAAAGTAATCAATAATATTGAAAGCCATTTCAAGATTCAGCCATTTTGTGACGAATGGAACGAGTTCAAAAAACTTAAATGGAGAATTGGATTGACTGAAATTGAGTTCATCATACCCTTTGCTTTAGGCATAGCCTCATTAGCCATGATGGTATTCTAATGATCCATAAATTAAGGGCAGGGCAAATGCGAGTATTATTCACAACTCTAATGTTAATTAGTTCCCCAACCATCGCTATTGCAACCTGCTATGAATCAAGCATCCTCTCGCCCGCCCCGTTTTTGGGGAATAACAACGAAGTATTTAAGCTTACTGACGGCTCTATATGGCAGGTCAAATATGAGTATGAATACTTGTACGAATATTACCCTCAAGTCCTAATTTGTTCTGATGAAAGCGTACTGATCGTTGGGAATAAGAAACTTAATGTTCAATTGATATCTAATATAAGGGAACAAGGTTCAATTAGTGGCACAGACCGATATATCGAATCCCAAATCAATGGAGATTTTGAGGGTTGGGAGGGAGAAACGATTTACGAGCTTACTAACGGACAAATATGGCAACAGTCTTCGTACACTTATCGATATAGTTATAGCTTTATGCCTAAAGTAACTATTTACGAAAACGGGGGCACTTACTTCATGCAAGTGAAAGGTGATAGTGGCTCCCCAATTGCAGTTGTGCGACTAAAATGACATCCGTACTTTAAGATTACAAGATTTGCTGAAGTGTGGGCCAAGCATGTACGTTTGGCCAACGCATTCTCTAATTCAAAAAGCACTAAATTTAACAAACAAGAACACGTTGCTCCGTTCGTGGTCCTAAAACTAACTATGGCGACTGTTAGCTTTCGGAGCGCTCTTAAGAATTAAAGTAAACGCTTCTACTTAACCGTGAGTTCTTTTTTGCACTCACTTCACTACTATTTTTCTGCGGATACTACTATACCCCCTGATGGTGCATCCGGGGGTATAGTTATCTCCGACGAAAAATAATAGCGACTTGAGTTGTGGGTGAGATACACGGAGAAGTGAGAGCTGTCTGATTTGCTCTTTACACAGCTATAGCTAACGCAAATTTCAGGGGCCGACGCCTTGCAAACCGAACATGCTGAAAGACGAAAAGTTAGGACAGCTGCCTATACGCACACCTGTCCAAAGCTGTAACTGTCAGGTGGTTAGCCTATCTGTACAAGCTTTAAGTTTTTGAATTTCACTTCTCGAATGGGGTGATTGTTAAGGGAATTATAACTCTATTTTGACGCTGGCCTCAGCTTCCCCCTACATTTCCCCTGCAGCATCCAGGTTGCCCGTTAGGTCGGGTCGCCTGCCAAATACAACAGCCGCTTCCCGACCAGGAGTCATGTCCATGAGTTCAGAACGAGATGTAGCCAGCCGGCTCGGAAGTTTTCTTATTTTCGTTGCCCTAGCAATCGTGACGCTGGGGCTTTACCCCCTCTATTTCTGGGTCAGCAGAGTTGAAGAACAGAACGCCTTGCTGGGTGAGATTCTTTCAGAAATGAAGATCAAGCGGAGAGCTGATCCATGGCTAGGCTAATGTTGGCAGTAGCGGTTGTCATCGCGTGGTTGGGCTCGTCCACAGGCTACTCTGGCCCAGGATGGTGGGGAAGAAACAACGGTGTCCGAAATCAGTTCAGAGGTAATTGCGCGTTGCCGTCGCGAAATGAGCAACTACGGAGCCGCGATGGTAAAAGGTTGCGTGGACCTGGACATGGAAGCGTACGATGATTTGCAACAGTACCCTAAGAAATATCAGTCCATCGTCGATCGTTGTAGGGCAAGCATGGCGTCATATGGCTGGTCGATGGTGAAGGGATGCGCTGACTTGGATATTGAAGCGGAAGAGGCGCTTGAGGATTATTGATGGCTAACCCCGAGGCTAGTAGTCCCGTCCTTGAGGTTTACTAGATAGGCCGCTTTTCACTAAGAATAGATGACCGTGCAAAGTACCGCTTCCATTCATCCGAGGTGAGCTTGAGCCGCCTCGACAAAGCTGGCCCACTGCTTGGGATTAGCATAAACAATTGACGCTCCATTAGAATAAGAAGATTTCAAATGGCTTTATTCATGTCCACATCAATGCCGATGCTTTTGATTTCTTTCGCAAGTTGGACACGCCAAGAACCAGTGTCATCTAATGGGATATAGAGCACACCACTACGATCCGATAGAATTTCCACACCCTCAGAGTGCAGCACGCAAACGCGGCTATCACCGAGCATGGCCGAAAAGAAGCCCAATTCGTAAACGACATTCTGGCGTGGTCGTGACTGCGGCGGCAGCGACTCATCGCGGGGACCGCCAACATCATCCGGCGTAAATAAGACGACTGCAAATCCTACTTTGGAATGATCTCGGAACTTTTGATGTATTGTCCGCCCCTTATTCGCTTGTTCATGTAAAATAACTGGGGTGAGGTCTAACTTTTGTAGATAACGTGCAACAGTTTCCTTAGAGGCCGTTTCGAAAGGGGTTGAGTGGCCGGTGTCGATGTGATTCCAGGAAGGTTGCTGAGACCGATCTGGAGCCGCCATGTGGACGCCGACCACCCGAGAGCAGCATAGCCGCAAGGCGCTGCGTTATCAGACTGATTTGACCGCTGCGGAGTGGGTTGTGATCGAGCCTCATTTGCCTCCGGCTCATGGCACGGGACGGCCCCGGTCATGGCCGATGCGAGAGATCGTCAACGGCATTTTCTACGTGATGCGGGCTGGCTGCCCTTGGCGCTTGCTGCCAAGCGATTTACCACCGTGGGGCACGATCTATCGCTGGTTCGCTAAGTTCCGCGACGACGGCCTCCTTGAGAAGATCAACCACTTTCTGGTCATGGCCGATCGCGAGCGGGTCGGACGCGAGGCCAGCCCGAGCGGCGCGATTATCGACAGCCAGAGCGTCAAGACGACCGAGGCTGGTGGCCCCCGCGGCTACGATGCGGGCAAGAAGATCAAGGGGCGCAAGCGCCACGCGCTGGTCGACACCGACGGGCGCGGCCTCGTGCTCGAGGCGCATCCGGCGAGTATCCAGGACCGCGATGGTGGCGGGCCGCTGCTGTGCGCCTCACGCGGCTCGTTTCCGTTCATCGAGAAGGTCTTTGCCGATAGCGGCTACGCCGGCGAGAAGGTCGCCACGGCCACCATGATCGCCGTCGAGATCGTGCGCAAAAGCCCCGATCAGGTCGGCTTCGCCGTCCAACCGCGCCGCTGGGTCGTGGAGCGCTTCTTCGCCTGGATCAACCGCAACCGGCGACTGGCAAAGGACTTCGAGGCCACCATCGCCTCGGCCCGCGCCTTCCTCTACGCCGCCTCCGTCATGCTCCTCGTCCGCAGATTGGCCCGAGCCGCATGACTTTCGAAACCGACTCTTAGTCCCGTGATCGGTACCATGGACAACAAATATTTCACGCGTGTCAGTGCTCAGACTTCCATCCGCAGCGACAGCGATCGGAGCATCCTTGTTACCGCTGCTTAATTCAATTTCTTCGAGAAATAATCTTTTTATGTCGTTTAAGATTCCAATCGCACGTGCTTTACCGCGTTCTAGGCCAGAAATGATTTCGTGTTGCGGTGTCTCACCCCCTACGAAGTGCAAACCAGTATCGATTAATCTTGCTGATGAATAGCGCACATATTCCGCTGATTCTTTGCCAAACGTCCGCGTTAGAAAATCATCAACTGCGTCTCCAAGTGTTCTAATTTCCGGTGCATCTCTGTCAGAAATTTGCGTAGGATCGAATGCTTTGAGGTCAGCCAAACGTTTTTCTAACCGCGGCAGTGCAGATTGCATTTGTTCAATGCTCAATTGAGCGCTTGCCGGGGCGGTATATGATTTTCTTGCCATTAAAATACTCTCAATCAAAGTGACTTAGCCGGTTTATTTTTAAGAGCCAAATATTTCATTCTTAAGATAATATTTGGGACTGACAAACCTATTTTTCTCATTTTGATAAACAGTGTCAACGCCAGCCTGTAAATTTTAAATTAAGGCATTACCCGTCCATATTATGAGTTTTGTAGAAGTGTTTTAGTTTTGGCAAACTACCGAGTTCTAATTCCCCGCTTTCCCCAACCTTATTGGCTTCCTTACCGATTAAAACAAAGCTGTCGGCTTTTACATACCGCCGCCACGTTTCACCCTGGTCTGTGAAGGCCCCATTCTCAAACTTGTTCTCAGAGCTGAGGTGGTACTGGCAAAGCACCTCGGCGTAGGTCTTGAGCTGGTCCGTGCGGACCGGCTCACCCGTCTCCCGGTCAACGGCATTGGCAACGGCTTGGCCTGGGTCCGTGTCAAAAGGTGCGATGGGTTTTGGTTCTGAGGCTTTCTTGGGCCTCCCGCGCTTGTACGGGTCTATAAGCTCTGGGTCGCGCATTTCGGCAAACAATCCAGTCCGGGCCATGGGAGAGACCAGAAACCCAAAGGGCCGCACTTGGTTCCTGTAGGACCTGTCTGCGTTGTAGTGCTTCATCCACGCTAAGAGAGCCGGACTGGTTGCTCCATAACGGCTGAGTGCCGGTTTCCTTTGTGCGGGATGCCAGTCATAGGTCACCCGATCCGGATGCCGGTTCAGCGTGGCTTCGATGACTTTAACCCACAAATCATGCTGCCAGCGCTTAACGCCAATTTCATGCAATGGGAATTGCGGTTTAGGTAATTTAGCCAAGGTTTCATCTTGGGAGTAAGGCTCCATTAGATGGCCCAAACCGTGGGCAGAGGCCTTCCGCAATACGGGTTTGCCGTCCTTATCGATATTAAGGAGCGCATACCGCTTTGCGGAAATGGCAAAGCAATAGAGCGGCTTTAATACATTGGCGTCTTGTTCATAGTTGATATCCTCGATTTTCAGGATTGAGCCGGGTTTTTGATACGGGTTCAGGGGAACAAACCATTCAATGACGGACTTGGCTCTTGTCTCTAATTCATCCCTTTCCATTCCTTCAGGTTTTGCAATGGCAAGACTGTCAGTGTCGCAAAAGACCCACTCCAATCCCTGATCCAGCGTTAATCGCTCGGCTAAAGCCAACATGAGACGGGCCGCCCCTGTGATTAACACCCCCAAAAGCGGGTGGAAGAATTTACCTGGTTGTTCAAGGGCTTTCGATTGGGTGATGAAACCCTCTCTGTCCGGTCCATAAACATTCAGCGATTTCTTTTCCCAGACATCATCGCGCTGGATTTCAATGAAAATGCCGTAGCTGGCAGCGTTTGCGATGATCTTTATGGCTTTTTCAGTGGCATCACCCTTTGTTTTGGCTTCATCGCGAAGATCAATAAGGCGGTTGAAAACATCATGCTCAAGCGGATCGACCCGGTAATCAGGGTTGCCAAACAGATCAACGGCCCTGAGGTCCTCTTGCGGTGTCCCAGGTGTGAAGGTGATCGCTGCAATGATTGTGGGTGTTTTGCCGCCGATCAGCTTTGAGGCCACTACGTCGGCCAGGGTGTACCAAAGCGAGTCTTCGAATGTTAGGTAATTGAGACCGATGGTGTTGACCTTGCCATCGTATTTCGCCCGGACGGGAACAATATCTTTGTCAGGCTTGATCCGGACCAAGGTCCGTAAACGCTTCCAGGTATCCTTAGTCTGAAAGTCGGTAATGGCCACGTCATTCAGAAACTCTTGGGTTTCCGTTGTGGTATCAGCCCAGGTCATGCCGTCGGCAATGACAAAATCCCACAAACCCATGAGGCTGTTTACGGTCGGATACATGGATTTGTAATCCACATAAAGGACTTCGCGGATTTCCCGGCGTGTTCTGACTTCGGCGCGGCCGCCGTAGTAGGCACACATGATCTTGCCGAAAAGAGATCGCGGGATGCCCGGCTGACAGGCCAGCAAGGGCTTAATGACCATCTGCTTGAGATAAGCCTTTCCGATGCTGGCCTCACTCAGTATGCGGTGGAGAGGGGTATCCAGGCCATGGGTGGAATAGATATCCGCCAGGGCCTCAAAGCATTCCCAAGTGGCCTGAACGTCCGCGCGAGCGTAATCCAGGTAATCCGGTGTGATCGGGCCGCCGTGTTCATCGGTGGCCAGCTTTTGCGTATCCGTTTTGAGATGTCGGCACAGGCCGGCCAGGGTGAAACTCCGGCTGGTCAGTGCAACGGCCAGGGACTTCACATCGACAAAATAACCCCTGTGGTGTTCGTTTATAATGTTGCGTTTGCGGTCGCTGTGGCCTGTGTTCTGGGTTGCGGGAGCGGCGAAATCGAACAATGCGGCCCTGCGGCTGAGATGCTTGACCCGCACGCGGGGATCATGCTTGCCGCCGGTCAGGTCAAAGGAAAACCCGCCGTGCATGGAGCCTCGGGCCTCGCTGTGGCCCAGGGCAATGCGGGAGATATCGAAGGGCAGGTTGAAGCCGATAATGCTGCCCTGCCAGTGGTATCCCACTTTGAGAAAAACGTCTGTGGCGAAATCGGCATTGGAAAGCGGTTCCAGGTCTTTGGCATCGGCGTAAGCCAATATGGTCGCGATATCGGTATCACTGAGGCTTTCGTCATCAAAAAACAAACCCTCGCGATTTAATGCACCGTTTTTTCGAACTTGGAATACACCAACCCTCAAGGCCTGTGAGGCATCAATGGTGGTTTCACAGTCGAAAACCAATGTCCATTCAGACGGTGTATCCAGACGGGGCCGCTTTGACTTACCGCTTACCGGCTTGGAATCCGGAACTTCCGTATAGCAGCGCACGGCGATTTGGGTAGGTGCGGGCTTACTCACGGCTTATTGGGCCGTCCTTGGCCCGGTCCAAGAGGTCTTGGGCGAACCTGTCCGTCATCAAAACAAATGGGACTGTTGAGCGTGTTTCATAAGGGAGGATCGGGCTCATCTTTGTTTGATGTTAAGCCGCTTGGCGTTGATGGTTCAAGCGGCGGTTTTGGGTGGTCAGTTTTTTGATCTTTTTTCTCTTTTCGATGCTGGCGGTGTGGCGTCCAAAGTAGGCGTCGGCTGGAGTTACGTTGCCGATGCTCTCGTGGTAGCGTTGGTTGTTGTAGCGATCGACGAAGGCGCTGATCTGGTTTTCGAGATCGCCGGGTAGATAATAATTTTCAAGCAGGATCCGGTTCTTCAGCGTTTGATGCCAGCGCTCGATCTTGCCCTGGGTTTGCGGGTGATACGGTGCGCCCCGAACGTGATCCATACCGTGGTCCCCGAGCCATTCAGCCAGATCGCTGGAGATATAGGACGAGCCGTTGTCGCTGAGCAGCCTCGGCTTGTGGACGACATTGGCGCGATTGCAGCCTGAGGCTTCTAGCGCCAACTTCAGTGTTGCCGTCACATCGTCCGCCGTCATGTTGGTGCAGAGCTTCCAAGCAATGATGTAGCGGGAATAGTCGTCCAAGATGGTCGACAGATAAAACCAGCCCCAGCCGATGACCTTGAGAGAGGTGAAGTCGGTCTGCCACAGCTGGTTCGGCGCCGTGGTCTTGTCGCGGAACTCATCGGCTGCCTTGATGATCACGAAAGCGGGGCTGGTGATCAGGTCGTGGGCTTTGAGAAGCCGATAAACCGAGGCTTCCGAGACAAAGTAGCCCCTGGTGTCCGTAAACCTGACGGCCAGTTCCCGGGGCGACAGTTGTGTCTCCTCCAGGGCAAGATCGATGATCTGCCCCCGGACATCATCCGGGATCCGGTTCCATACCCGGCCCGGGCTGCTGTTGCGATCCTCAAGACCGGCGTCGCCAAAGGCCAGAAAACGATCGTACCAGCGATAAAGGGTGGTCTTCGGAATGCCCAGCTTGTCCAAAGTGGACCCGACGCCCAGGTGGGACTGCTCGACCAGGCGGATGATCTCCAGCTTCTCGGATGCGCGATACCTCATTCCTCGTCTCCCCCGTGCCCGAGCATGTTTTTTTTGAGAAGACGGTTCTCCAGCGAAAGTTCGGCGACCAACTCCTTCAAGTCGCGCATCTCCTGGCGGAGGCCTTTAACCTCGCCCGAGGTCGCTTGGCGCCCGGTGTCGCCGGCGAGCCGCTTCTTGCCCGCTTCCAAAAACTCTTTCGACCAGCTGTAATACAGACCCTCGGCGATGCCCTCGCGGCGGCACAAGGCGGCGATGCTCTCCTCGCCGCGCAGGCCCGACACCACGATCCGGATCTTCTCCTCAGCCGTATACTGCTTGCGTGTCTTGCGCCGAATATCCCGAACCGTTCTCTCCGCCGGGTCGTTCTTGCTCATTAATTTCTGTCTCATCTTCGTTCCCTTCGGTCACTACGATGAGCCAGAAATCCTCCGTTATGCAATTACCTCAATTTGTCCCAAAGGCGCTGACGTCAGACATTATTTCAAAAATAAATTTCTCTGGGTGTAGGTTTTTAAACCAATAAAATATTATTTTGCCAAGATCCTTTAGAAACTGATTTGTGTCTCTAAGTTCTTCTTCCGTCGACGATGCAATTACATTAATGAAAGTATCGATTGGAACAGTTTTTTGTAACGCTGGTTTGATAAATTCAATTACTTCCTCGAACTTTTGGGAAACTTCTTCCGTATCGTCTAATTTCAAGAGATCAATGATTAACGAATAAATATGTTCCGATTCAAACGTAAAGTTTGGATCATAAAACATTGCCGATTGTTCAATGAGAAAACCCTCAAGAGCTGGGTCTTCGTTCAATTTTTCTTTTGGAAGATAGCCTTTTCGTTTTATTCGGTTTATCCATTTTCCAATTAGGTTTGGAAATTCATCTTCCGGCATTGCTATCTTAATTTTATCAATCTGTTTTCTGTTGATATGTTTTCTTTTTTCCAAATCGTTAATCCAAATTTTTTTGGCCCGTTCATTTGAAACCGCGTATCCCCCTGTCCAAAGTTTCATAAGCGCTGCATCCGCGTTCGCATACGTATCAAGCAAGCGTTGGATGATAAAAGCCTGAGTTATGACTTCTTGATCCGGCCAATAGTTCTTGGCTCCTTTTCCCCGGCCTAGGCCTTCCTTGTTCAAGGGTGGAAGCAGGCCCTTTTGCCGCCAGTCCGTGAGGGTCCGAAGCGAGACCTTCACCCCCAGGCTGCCAAGCTCGTCTCTCAGGTCATCGGGCCTGATCATCGGTCCCGAGTTTACAACTTACATCCAAATCCAAAAGTCGGGTTTTCAGCCTCCGTATATTGATACGGACCGAGCATTGAACACGCTCGAACCCAATAGAGGAAAGCTGGAATGGTCAAACGCAAACGCGATCACAACGCAGAGTACAGACGGCGCATTGAGCGCGGTCTGGCCAAGGGCCTGAGCCGATCCCCAGGCGAGAGGCCACCCCAAGGCGGGTGAAGCTCTTACAAGCACCGGCCTGACAGCTCCAAAACCCGATGCCAAGCTTGAAGCGGCGGTCAAGCTGCTTCGCGAAGGAAATAGTCAAAGAGCCGCAGCCAAGGTGGCTGGTATTTCTGCGGACCGGCTGAGGCGCTTCACCTACGGACACAAACTGGCCAAACGGATTAGCCGTTCTTGGGTCATGACGGATGAGCGGCCAAGGCGCGTGCCGACTTTAACCCAAGGTGAGGTCAAAACCGTCACGGTTCCAGGGTTCGCTGAGGCCAGCAAGGCCGGGGCGTATTGGAACGATGTGGGGCAGTTCATACGCACCAACGAGCTTGAAATTATCCGGCCCTATAGCCTCATGGGCTTATCGGCCTTTGTCATTGCGGACGGCATGACCTGGGCCGATACCACAACGGAAACCCAATGGTTTCTGAATGACGTGGCCATTGCCGACTTTCAGACCAAGAACACCTGGCAGCGCTTGCGTACGCTTTGCAGAGGCATGGCGGAAGACGGTCTTAAAGGGTACGGGAAAGGTGAATACCTCCAGTCGCTCTATACGCATCCGCACTCAATCCCTGGCGATGCGAGCGTCAAAGTCGAAGGTGCATTCGTGTGCGTATTGTAGATGCAGGTATTTGAACTGGGCGTCGCGCTGCCCCTCTGCCACTCTATGTTTGCGGTACGCATCCCTAGTACCGCCGCTTAGAGTCGGTTTCGAAAGTCATGCGGCTCGGGCCAATCTGCGGACGAGGAGCATGACGGAGGCGGCGTAGAGGAAGGCGCGGGCCGAGGCGATGGTGGCCTCGAAGTCCTTTGCCAGTCGCCGGTTGCGGTTGATCCAGGCGAAGAAGCGCTCCACGACCCAGCGGCGCGGTTGGACGGCGAAGCCGACCTGATCGGGGCTTTTGCGCACGATCTCGACGGCGATCATGGTGGCCGTGGCGACCTTCTCGCCGGCGTAGCCGCTGTCGGCAAAGACCTTCTCGATGAACGGAAACGAGCCGCGTGAGGCGCACAGCAGCGGCCCGCCACCATCGCGGTCCTGGATACTCGCCGGATGCGCCTCGAGCACGAGGCCGCGCCCGTCGGTGTCGACCAGCGCGTGGCGCTTGCGCCCCTTGATCTTCTTGCCCGCATCGTAGCCGCGGGGGCCACCAGCCTCGGTCGTCTTGACGCTCTGGCTGTCGATAATCGCGCCGCTCGGGCTGGCCTCGCGTCCGACCCGCTCGCGATCGGCCATGACCAGAAAGTGGTTGATCTTCTCAAGGAGGCCGTCGTCGCGGAACTTAGCGAACCAGCGATAGATCGTGCCCCACGGTGGTAAATCGCTTGGCAGCAAGCGCCAAGGGCAGCCAGCCCGCATCACGTAGAAAATGCCGTTGACGATCTCTCGCATCGGCCATGACCGGGGCCGTCCCGTGCCATGAGCCGGAGGCAAATGAGGCTCGATCACAACCCACTCCGCATCGGTCAAATCAGTCTGATAACGCAGCGCCTTGCGGCTATGCTGCTCTCGGGTGGTCGGCGTCCACATGGCGGCTCCAGATCGGTTTCAGCAACCTTCCTGGAATCACATCGACACCGGCCACTCAACCCCTTTCGAAACGGCCTCTTAGCCTCTGGACGTTGACCGGCTTGAGCCTGCCGCTGGCACGCTTGCTGTCGAATTCTACGTTCACTAAGCGCAAGTGCGCGTCAATGTCTCGTGCGAATTCCGGCCCAAGTTCAGCAGCATTTGCCTCGACGTACAGCGTGTAGCGCGCGTTTTCCTGGACCGCCAGCATTATAAAGAAGCTCGTACCGATTTGACGGTTTGCCAGTACCGCCGAAACCGCCTCCAACACCTGTGCCTCGTAGAGTTTCTCGCCGGTTATGCTGGTGACGCCCACGCCCTTCTGTACGAAAGCCAGCGTCGGCGTATCGTTGACTAGTCCGGTCACCCGGACTATGTCGTTCATATCGTAGCGGTAGAGTCCGTTTGAAGTTGTCACGACCACATAATAGTCCTGCCCTTGCTCAAGTTCGACGAGGCCCAGCATCTCGGTATCGCCCGTCTCCCAATCTTCGCGTTTAGCAAACTCAAAGAATGTGTCCTGGAAGGTTGGCAGGCAGTCGTTGCGACGTGTATCGACGTTGATTGTGCCCTGTACTTCGCTGGCGATGTAACCCAGTTCAATGATGGCGCAATCCTCTGGCAACGAAAACCTGAGGTTGCGGATCGCCACGCCGCAACTGCCTCCTGTCCAGGTCACGACGCCCCCAAGATGCGGCCAGATATCGGCGTATGTAAGCCTGCCCGAGGTATCGAGTCTGGCACGAAGATGGGCCGCACGGCGTGGGTCCCGCTTGAGCGACGCACGCGAAGCAACGCCGTTGGGTAGCCGGCCTTCGGCGACGGCGCGAAGAATTGTGTCCGCGTGATCGTTGACGACCTCCAATAACCGAAGCAATGTGGAGGAGTTTGGCGTTGCCGCGCAGGTAACTCCCGGTTCCGCGACACCGAATATCGCCATCGCTAAATACCGTTCTTCGTAATCCGCAATGCCGGGCAGCTCTGCGGGCAGCACGTAGCGGGACTTTAGCCACCGGGGTTGATTCTGGTAGAGCAATCCCGATGCGGAACCGAACGGAGTGCCGCCCGGCATCGAACCTTCGACGGCGGCGCCACCCACCGCATAAACCTTCCCCGACATCACCGACGGTCCTTTCGACAAGGCGTACGCAGCCAATTGTTGATGGGCTCCGATGCTCCGGAGGCCCGGCCGGGTGACAGGGATATTCTTTGGTGCCCCCACGGTACCACTGGTTCGGTTGTAATAAACCGGCGGCTCGCTGGTCAGACGCGGCTCGCCCGTGAGTTCCTGTGCTTCGATGTCGTCGCGCAGGTCTTCGTATGTCTGCACCGCTACGGCGCGGCGATAGTCAGCAGCTGTACCGATCTTATTGAAACTGTGTCGCCTGCCAAACGCGGTTTCGCATTGGCAGCCAAAATGCGCCTAAGTACAAAAGATTGCGCTTCATTCGGAGATTTCGCCGCTGCCAGCATCGCCGAAAAGCGGCGGCCGTGCATGGCTGTGAGGGCGGAAGTTATTAGCCGGTAACCAATGGGAGGCGGCATATCAGTTTTTCTCGAGTCCCGTGACGAACGGTGTCTTCATCTGTGCCAGGAAACCGCTTGGATAGTCTCGATCGGTGAGTCCCAGACGGCCAACCTCCCGGTCGGGAGGCAAGAACCGCGTACCGAACATCAAGTCCCACACGATGAGGTTGTTGCCGAAATTGTTGTCCGATTCCACGGCAAACTCCGAGTGATGCCAGCGGTGCAATTCCGGACCGCTAACGATGTAATTGAGTGGTCCCAAGCGGATATTGCAGTTTGAATGCTGGAAGAAGCCATTGACCGCGTAAAAGACGAAGTACGCGGCGAGGGCCTCGTTCGACACGCCGAGCAGCGCAAACGGCACTGTATCGACCGCGAACTGAACCGCTTTTTCTATGGGATGGAACCCGCCTACGTTAAGCCAGTACAGGCGATGCGGTGAATGATGAACTGCGTGGTATCGCCACATGAAGGTGAACTTGTGGAACGCCCGGTGCAGCCAAGTAGCGCGGCAGTTCCACTAAGAGCAACATGAGGCACGCTTGTGCGGCTACTGGCAGGTTGTGCGGCCATAATCCGCCGACAGCAATTCCGCTCGTACGCAGGTAATCGGCGATCAGGATCACCACCGTGATCGAAAGCAGATACGGCAGGGCCACCTGTACAACGATCATGAATAGCACATCATCCCAGATCTCACGGGTCGCGGGTTGCCACTCGGTTCGGTAAGGAAGCTTGATTTCGTGCAACGTGACGACAGCAGCAGCGGCCAACACTGCAAGGCAAGGTAAGATGCTACGGTCACTGGCAGACCGGTAGAGGTCAGGGCTGTAGCCAGGCCAAACGTAAGAGCCAAAATCGCTGGATACGAACTGCCGGCAACGAGCTTTGACGTTCCTATTAGATCAGTCATCTAGGACTTCTGCTGGCTTTCCTGTTGAATTGCTTTGCAAATGGCCTGGGTTTAGTGCTGAAAATTGAACCACATTAGGGGAGTCTGATTATATCTGGTTTATTTTTTGGTCTGTCTTTCCCTGTCCTTGCCGAAAACCTCATGCGCCTAAACTGGGGCTGAATCCTCTACAACTCTGTGTGGATGGGGTTTTCGGAAAGGACAGTGTATTCGCGTGATAGTTACCGTTCTAGGGTTACTTTATGCGGGGCTGTCACACTAACAGGGCACCCTGTTGCTGATGGTGCAGTAATGTCGCTGGACGTAGAGAATCTCCTATGCCCGATCCGATTTCCACCCTTGATCATTCAGCACGCAATCTGGCTGTATTACCGGTTTCCCCTGACCCATCCGAGAACGTCATCCACACCTAGGCGGGTTGCCCATGACAAGCGGCCGATGGTGTTTTCGGAAAGGACAGGACTGCAACACGAATACCAATGGATGAAGGAAAAGGAAGGGACAAGGTTGCAAAAAAACGACTATGCGTGGCCCTCTGTGCAACTTCAATTCGCACAAAGGCTAGGTTTGATTCTATCCTGCCACAACCACGCGTGGTCTATTTTTTGTTTCGTGCACTGAGTTCCTGATCGACTTTTTCCGGTGTCTCTAGTCCGTCAGTGCTCAAACAAATACTTCAGGTTAACCGTCACAGACCAATGGTCCATACCACTGATTTTCGTATGGTTCAGCTGGTCAGGAACCGGGTGTTCTGTGTAACGCCCTGTGTCTTTCATATCATTCACCTGGCTGTAGAACAGTTTCAGACCCAATAGAAACCTCTCATTCAATTTGTAGTCGGCACCCGCGTAAAGATGTTTGGAAAAAACAGTGTCTGAAAGATTCTCGTCCTGCCAGGAATTGTAAGCCCCTGGAGGGGAAAGCTCTGCATTGCATACACCCGAACATGAATATTCGGACCGAAAAAACAGCCTTGTCAATTTGACATGGGATAGCCCCAGTCCGGCACCCACGTAAGGTGTGATCCGGCTGCTAGTAAGTGAGAAATCGTAGTAGACATTAAGTGGAAAGGACTGAGTCACTAAGTCGTCAATCGACGCCGTACTTTGGCTGGTGTAGTCACTGTTGAGGTCTGGCATGATGGCTGACCCGTCAAGATATGTGATGTTAGTAAATTTCTGATCAATATCGTTCTTCCTCCTGTTCGCAGATAGTTCCAGCCGCAGGTTGCCGAATCTGCGGCCGATTGCGATTTCGAACATGCTGTCGCGTTCCGCATCCAAGTCGTAAAACCAGCGATAGCCGCCAATATCCTTGCCTGTACAGTCATCCATTGGATAACAGATGTGATCGCGG
This sequence comes from Rhodospirillaceae bacterium, assembly GCA_965262665.1. Lineage (GTDB taxonomy): Bacteria > Pseudomonadota > Alphaproteobacteria > Rhodospirillales > Rhodospirillaceae > CBDBND01. The sequence goes on along the minus strand of CBDHFR010000004.1, from coordinate 3,634,427 downwards.
TTCCAGCCTGCCTGATCCATATCGGAAATCCAGTTCAACCCGGCGCCCACACCTACGTACCAGACAGGTCTTTGCGAAACTGCGGCCTTTCCCTGACCTAGCAATGTCAGCAGCGCACAAGCCCCTAGCACAACAATTGCAATCGCCTGTTTTCCCAATGTCGGCATCATCCTGTTACTCTCCTTCCGACCCAGTGATGGTATTCTGCTCATTCACCTGTGTCCCTTCCATTTACCTTATCCGCCGGTATTCGTGGTGCAGTCCGCCAAGATGCGGGCGCGTAATAATGGCATCGGTATTGTCATGTTATTGAACGGCCGTGCCGCGAGTTGGCATAGAACTCAAGCTCAAGCGGCAGCGGTTTGCCACAGGCCCATTGCGGGGTTGCGCAACTGGCGTAATGTTTTTAGGGATATTAGATGGCGTTGGACGTTGAAGGGGCATTGTCAGACTAACTGGACCGGATCCTAAGAACCTACAATCAAGGACTGTCAGGCTGCAAGTTGACACCTGTCCCTTCAGAGAACTCCATCCACATAGAGAAATAGAGAAACGACACCTAGTGGATTGACCGGAACGAAAGAGTCCGCTTTGGGATTCCGTATTGTGCGGTGTCATGCGAGTCTGTGCGATGCGTACCGGCATCCATTTTACTGTCACGTCTGGCGACCGTCAGCGATTGCAAGCGATCGTCGCGGACCCGAAGAGCGCGCAGAAACATGTCTGGCGGGCGCGGATCATCCTGAAGACCGACGCGGGGCTCGGCACTTCGGCGATCATGCGCGAGACCGGCAAGTCCAAGACCTGCGTGTGGCGCTGGCAGGAGCGGTTCATGCACGAGGGTGTCAACGGCTTGCTTCGCGACAAGTCCCGTCCGCCTGGCAAAGCGCCGATCCCGCCGGAGCGCGTCGCCGAGATCGTCCGCCTGACCCAGCAAGCGCCGCCGCACGAGGCGACCCACTGGACGCTGCGCGCGATGGCGAAGGTTGCTGGCGTCGCGGCGGCGGCGGTCCAGGCGATCTGGAAGGCCCATGGCCTCAGCCCGCACCGCTGGCGGCACTTCAAGCTCTCCAATGATCCCGCCTTTGCCGAGAAGCTCACGGATATCGTCGGCTTGTATGTCGACCCGCCGGCCCATGCCGTGGTGCTGTCGGTTGATGAGAAGTCGCAGATCCAGGCTCTCGACCGCACCCAACCCGGCCTGCCGATGAAGAAGGGCCGCGCCGGTACGATGACCTATGATTACAAACGGCATGGCACGACGACGCTGCGGGAGATGTTCGTGCCGCTGGTACATCCGCTGGTACATCCGCCGGGGCATGCGCCGGGGCATGCGCAGGCGGATTTCGGCGAGTCGGATGCGATCATCGCTGGCGTCAAGCTGCGAGCCCATTTCTTTGTCATGACCCTTCCCCACAGCGCTGCATGCTTCGTCGTGGCCTATCCGGCGGCGACGGTGGAAGCCTGGCTGGATGGCCACAACAAGGCCTTCGCCTTCTTCGGCGGCGTGCCGCGATCGATCCTTTATGACAACGACAAGTGCTTGGCGTCACGTATCCTGCCGGATGGCAGGCGGCAACGAACCCGGTCGTTCAGCGAACTGCAATCCCATTACCTCTGCGAAGACCGATATGGCCGTCCGGGTAAGGGCAACGACAAGGGCAATGTGGAGGGTGTTGTTGGCTATGCCCGGCGGAACTTCATGACGCCGCTTCCCTGTTTCGCGAACTGGGAGGCCTTCAATGCATACCTGGAAGAGCAAGGCCGCAAACGGCAAGGCGAGGTTCTACGCGGCCATGCCAAAACCATCGGTGAACGGCTTGAGCAAGATCTCGAGACGCTGACGGCGTTGCCGCCCATCCCATTTGGTGCTTGCGACAAGGTGGCGACCCAAGTCACTTCGTTGTCCCTGGTGCGTTACCGAAGCAACGACTATTCCGTTCCCGTCGCCTTTGGCCACCAAGATGTCTGGGTTCGGGGCCACGTCCATCAAGTCGTCATCGGCTGCGGCGCCGAGATCATTGCCCGGCACCGCCGTTCCTACGATCGGGAAGACCTGGTTTTCGATCCGATCCACTATCTGCCTCTGCTGGAGCAGAAGATCGGCGCCCTGGACCAGGCCGCGCCACTGGTCGGCTGGGACCTTCCCGAAGCGTTTGCAACGTTGCGCCGACTTCTGGAGGCCCGCATGGGCAAGGCCGGCACGCGTGAATACGTGCAAGTCCTGCGTCTTCTGGAGACTTTCGATCTCACGGAACTCCACGGAACTCCACGGAACTCCACGGAGCTCCACGGAACTCCACGGAACTCCACGGAACTCCACGGAACTCCACGGCGCCGTCCGGGATGCCTTGCGACTGGGTGCGATCGGCTACGACGCCGTCAAACACCTTCTACTGTGCCGGCTATGGGATCGCGCCACTGCCCCATTGTGTCCCGCTAATAAAAATGACATTCCGATACCATAAACTGCTCGCGTTACCGAGATTACACGATATTCAACAGTCCCGCGATCCGCGATATGGAGGTCGAGGCCACCGCCGGTCCGGGGGCTCTGAACGAGGAGTTCGCGGCGGAGAAGATACGCTGGTATTTGTCCGACGGGCTATTTCAGCACGCGAGTGACGCGAGGCCGGAGGGCTTGTCGGCCACGGCTCTTAATCCCGAGCTTGTGTGAGAACTTCTTTACCGCTGCAGGAATTGAGCGAATTTGAAAGAAAAATGCTTTAGTCGATGATGATTTCGACACGTCGGTTTTGGGGCTCACGAATGCCATCGTCCGTCCGGATTCTGTTTTCGAGTTCACCCCTCCAAAGGACGGCAATGTCGCTTTCCGGCAATCCCAAACGTACTAACTCCGACTTGACCGACCGAGCCCTTCGCTCAGATAAAGCCATGTTGTAGGCGTTAGCCCCTGATCGGTCAGTGTGACCGCTTACCCTGATCCGTGTAGCAGTCTCCCGTTGAGCAAAAGTAGAGGCTTCTCTGACTATGGATTTCGCTTCCGTATCTAGTGTTGCTTTGTCCCAATCGAACAAAACGACAAAGGTTCTCGGTTCTTCGAAGGCCAAGGGCGGCGGCGGGGTAAGGACGGGGGCAGGGACAGGGTCCGGTTGCTGCGCCACCGGAGTAGTAGGGATCCGAGGCTGTTTGTCCGAACCCCAAAAGGCGAAGCGCAGACCGATAATGACATTGTGATTGCGGTTATCGTGACCCATCGCCTTGTTGCCGGCCGGTAATGATGGGTAATTAAGGTCTGTTTGGTTCAGGTAGCGATACTCAAAGGTCAAGTCGAGTCCATCCGACAACGGATAGGATGCACCGATGATACCCTGATAGGCGAAATTTGACTTAGTACCGTTAAATGTCGGCGAGATTGCCGTGGACACGTCACTCCATTCCGTCCAAGCCAAGCCTATTCCTCCACCTAAATGCACCGCAAGGCCTTCGCTGATATTGATATCGAACACAATGTTACCCATGGTGCTAAAGATGTCTTGGCTGCCATCCGCATCCGTCCCGGCAATGGTGCTGATGCCGGAATCCCTGTAGCCCAGTTCCAATTCCGTGCGAAAGCCTTGTTCCCAGGCCCGCCCAAATGCGCCGAGAGCCACGAAACCCGTTTCGAACGAGGTTTCTATCGACGCCGGGCCAATCGTGACATTATTTGTGGACGGTTTGTACAGGCCGATGCCACTGGCCACGTAGGCGCTTCCCTGGGCCGGTGCGGCAAGCATCAACACGGCGCCTACTAAAGCACAAAAATTGGCCGCCAAATGGGAAAAACTTAGACACATAACCAAGGTTATACACAAGTGAAGAAGGGATAGACGTAGTTTATCTTCCAACATTCCGACTATTCAAGTGGCTGACTACGTTCAGGACTCTGAGAGGGCAGTGAACCGCGCCGGGTTTGGCGGAGGCCATTTTGTTTGAGTCACGCCGCCATGGCTGACTGCTCCAGCATAGCGTATTAGCGTTCCTCGGCTTCGGCCGGCGGGATGTTTCCAATGAGCTCCAGGGGCCGCCGGTTGTTGAACCAATCCACCCATTCCAGCTCGCTGGGAAGGGAGCGGTGTCAGATCACATCGACGGCCTGTTGAAAAAGCCCTCTGATTAAAGGAGTCGTAGTACAATTATCCCAAGGTTTAAGGGGATTTGAACTATGCAAGGACAACGAAGCGGTCAGCGGGTTCTGTTCGATACGGTAGATATTGATAGCTTGGTGCCGGAAGGCCATCTGCTCAGAAAGATCGACGCTGAACTTGATTTCGATTTTATCCACGAAGTAACCAAAGAGCTTTATTGCGTTGACAATGGCCGCAACTCGATTGATCCCGTTCTGTTATTCAAGATGCAACTGATTAGCTATCTATACGGGATGAAGTCGGACCGTGAGCTGTGTCGTGAAGTTCACTTGAACTTGGCCTATCGCTGGTTTTGCCGGCTTGGATTGCATGATGTCGTGCCAAATCACTCATCGATGACGCGCATTCGAGATCGATTTGGCGAGGAAACCTTCACGAAGATATTCGGGCACTTGATTGCACGTTGGACGAAACCGGGCCACATCCGAGGGCGGCGAATACTGGTGGACGCCAGTCTCGTAGAGGCGGATGCCTCAATGGACTCGCTGGTGGAACGGGCAGATGGCGATCCCAATGCCCGCGAACTCAAGAGCTACGAACGTCGATATCACGACTACAAGAAGGGCAAGCGGACGCGCAAGTTGGCCAATCAAACTCATGTGAGCGCCACCGATCCGGATGCGACGTTGGTTTCTAGACCTGGCGTTCACAAGAAGCTCTGTTACAAAGTCCATCTCAGCGCGGACGCTCAAAGCCGGCTGGTGACTGACTGTCACGCGACAACGGGGCACGCCACGAGTGTCCCGTGCTGCCCGATCGCGTTGACTATCAACGCAATCACTTAGGGTTGGAGATCCAAGAGGTGATTGCTGATCGGGGTTATGGACGCGGTTCGACCTACGCGCAGCTCAGCGAGCAGAAGATCCGTCACTATACTCCCTTGCATGATGTCAATACCGGCAAGGGTAAACTGACACCCAATACGTTCAAATATGAGCGGGGTAAAGACCGATATCGCTGTCCGGAAGGACACTACCCTTACCCCTATGAAAAAGCTGAACGCGGTTCGGTACGGCGTTACCGGGTAACCGGTGGCCATTGCCGCCACTGTCCAATACGTAACGATTGTTTGCCCGATGGTCAAAAGTTCCGGGCTCGCTTCGTTTATCGCGGGGTACACCAAGACCAGGTCGATGCAGTGCGTCGCCGGCAATCAAGCAAAGTTTTCCGTCAGCGGCTCACGGAACGAAAATGGAAGATAGAGGGACTGTTCGGTGGAGCCAAAGAAAACCACGGCTTACGCCGGGTTCGATATCGAGGATTGTCGAAAGTACAGATTCAGTTCCTCATGATCGCTATTGCGCTCAACTGCAAGCGGATTGTGGCGCTCACAGCTTTTGGCACATATTCCAGAGGTGGGTGTGCCGCTTGGCTCTCCGCCGTTACGGAATCGATCATGACAGTTACAGTCACCCCTATATTGCCTGCTGCTCGTCCGCAGCGTGACAACACCGCCGACGAAACAGGGTTGTTCAACAGGCCGTCGGGTCTAGTTCAGTTTAACATAGGCGATGGTAGGCGGGTGCCATCGCAGTCGGACGACTACAACTCGGTATAGAGCCACATTGGCCTGTCGGTTCCCTCCACGATTTAGCCGGTGTCGCCCGCTAGAGCATTTTCGGATCGATCCGGCTTGTAACCCGAGTTTGTAAAATAGTTGGCGCATTCACTGGGGGTGAAGGCATCGAGCGCTGTCGCGATGGCGGCCTTGAGTGTGTCGACGGTTGTTGCGGCGGCTTTTCGCAAGAGCGCCTTGAGCTTTGCGAAGACCTGCTCGATCGGATTGAAGCCCGGTGAGTAGGGCGGGAGGAACATCAGTGTCGCTCCGGTCCGTTCAATCGCCGCCCGGGCGTCCGCGGCCTTGTGGGCGGGGAGATTGTCCATGATCACGATGTTGCCGGGGTTCAGCGTCGGCGCGAGGAGGGTCTCGGCATAGGCGGTGAAGACCTCTCCGTTCATGGCGCCGTCGATGACCATGGGGTGGTCCGGCCGTCGAGGTGCAGGCCCGCGACCAGCGTCGTGGTTTTCCAATGGCCATGCGGCACCGCGGCACGGCAGCGGTCGCCGCGCGGGGCGCGCCCACGCAGGCGGGACATCTTTGTGGTTACGCCAGTCTCGTCGAGGAACACCAGCCTTGTCGGATCGAGATCCGGCTGGAGGGCGAACCAAGCATCGCGCTCTTGTCCGCTGGCGTGGGCAGTCTTTTTTTAGGGAATTATAACTTAATATTGACTTTCTGAGCCCCGCCTGTTATACATAAATCATTGAAAGGCAGGGACAAATGGCACATCCAGCCCCCGGAAAATCAGACCGCAAAGGCATCACGATGATAGAGCTTTGCGACATGTTCCCCGATGAAGACACAGCCCGTGCATGGTTTGAATCTCGTCTCTGGGCCGATGGCCGTTACTGCCCACACTGTGGCAGTATAAAGACACACGAAGCCAGTCACAACAACATGCCGTACCGCTGCACCGATTGCCGGGCCTACTTCTCGGTCAAGACCGGCACCGCCATGCACGATTCCAGGATTCCCCTGCGGAAATGGGTCTTTGCGATCTACTTGCACCTGACCAGTCTCAAGGGCGTGTCGAGCATGAAACTCCATAGGGATATCGGGGTATCCCAGAAAACCGCTTGGTACATGCTCCAGCGTATCCGCCAGGCATGGAGCGCTGGCGCTCTTGAGCAGTTTGTAGGCCCGGTGGAGGTCGATGAAACCTATCTCGGTGGCAAAGAGACCAACAAGCATGCCAGCAAGAAGCTGAGGGCCGGTCGCGGCACGGTTGGTAAGGCCGCCATTGTGGGCGCAAAGGATCGCAAGACGAATAAGGTCAAAGCCAAGGTGGTTGGCACGACAGACGCTAAAACTCTGCAAGCCTTTGTCCTGGCTGTCGCGCTGGGTGGGGCCACGGTCTACACCGACGATGCGGGCGCATACAAAGGCATGAAGGGCGTCGAACACCAGAGCGTCAAACATAGCGTAGGCGAGTACGTCTCAGGGATGGCGAGCACCCAAGGTATTGAGTCCTTTTGGGCCATGCTGAAACGGGCGCACAAAGGCACGTATCACAAGATGAGCGCCAAGCACTTACAGCGGTACGTCAACGAGTTCTCAGGCCGCCACAACGTGCGCGGACTGGATACCGCCGACCAAATGAACCGCGTTGCCCACGGCTTGGCCGGGAAGCGGTTGAGCTACAAGGACCTGACCGCCTGAACGAGAGCCGGTCAACCGGCCACCCCTCTCCAGATCAGCTTGATTTTACCGTGGCGAATGTATAGATTTCCTGGGTGCTTACAGGCAGGAGAATCCAAGATGTCGCTCTCCAAAGAGAGAAGTGTCGTGCTGTCCGAACTAAGCGAACAGCGTGACAAAACCAAACGCCAGATCATTTCCTTTCAAAGCCGGGTCGAAAGGCTCAAACAGCAGTTGATCGGAATCGAGACCTGCATCAACGCGGTCGGTGGTGATGCGCCCCAAAGGGCCAACGGATCGGTGAAGCAAGTAATCCTCGACAAACTGAAGGAGGCCGGTTCTCACGGCCTAACTGTCGGTGAAGCCATCCGGTCTGCGGAAGAACGGTGTGAGGGCCTTAATCCAAGCTCCATCTCCGCATATCTGAGTACGTTCAAAACGGACGGCATCGTCAAATATGCCGACGAAAGGTATTATTTGCCGGAATTTTATCCGAACCGCATTGTTGGGGAAGTGACGTATATTGATACAAAAGGGGTGAAGATCGTAAAAAGATGAGGCCCCGGAACGACAGTTCCAGGGCCTCATCTGCGGGTGCAGCTCAATGGTAGAGCAATAGGGTTCCCACCTTGTAGATGTCGGTTCAATTCCGTCCACCCGCTCCAAATGGTCTGATGCCGGTGCTTACAGGCAATCCGATGTCTGACCATTCACATTCAAAGTTCTAGAGCTTGCTAATCTAGGTCAAGTTATTAGCGTAGGTCGTCTAAGCCCTAGGCGTACGCCATGGCAAGTCTTAAGGTTTCCAGCAACCGTTGCGAGTCAAGCAAGAGGGTCAGGGGGCCGGATATCTAGTTTTAGCGGGAAAATTCACGGGCGATCCGACATGGGGTCACTCGTGCGTGTTGTTGGCAGCGATGAGAGGATGAGTTAAGCTGGGGATATAGTCAATATTAAGTTATAATTCCCTTTTTTTAAACGTCACCTCGTGGCGGCGGTAGAAAGCGTGGAGTGTGCTGATTGCAAAGCTCTCGCCCCGCTCGGCGATTAGCTTCTCGCGCAGTTCCATCAACGTGATGTCAGGTGTCTCCTCAGTGGCGCGCATCAGAAGATCAGCCTGCGCCTCGATCCGGCCGGAACGGCGGTCGCCGCCGCGCGGCTTCGGCGCCGTCCGCCCGGTCCGCAAATATTCATCCATCCAGCGCACCGCGCTGGCGATGCTGACAGCGAACCGCCTGGCCACCCCGTTGCGCGACATCCCGCCTTCAATCGCGCCGATTACCCTGATGCGAAGATCTTCTGATAGATACTGAGCCATGCATGCTGACCTCCTACCCAGCATGCAGTTTGAATCACAAAATTGACGGCGTGTGAATCCCTCGCGATTCATTCAGACACAGAAATGCTCTAGTCTTGCCGGAGTCAGCCGGGATCGGGCAGACACCCAGGGCAATCGGGTGAATGGTTTCACCGTGAGATAAGGCTTGCGAGGAAGTCGTCGTCCCAGGCGGCGATGCGTCGTTTTCCACGCAGACTGTCCTTGCCCGGGGCTTGGCGCAAGAGGTTGCTCGCCATGTGTTTGACGACCGCGAAGTTGGCCGGGGCAGTGTTCTTTCGGACCCGGCACTCGTCGTCGCGGAAGACCATGTCCATGACCCAGTGCAGGTCCATGACCCAGTGCAGGTCCATGACCCAGTGCAGCCCGTTCTCGCTGCTCCAATGGCCCCGGATGGCGGCGCTCAGGGTATCGGCCTTGGCGGCGGTGGAGGCGGATGTAGAAGCGGGTCTCGCGCTCGACCTTGGCGCCGGGTTGGATGCCGATCTCGCGTACGGTTTCGACCATAACAATGCTCCCGGGCCCGGGCCAGTGGTGGCGTTCCTTCAGCCAAGCGATTTCGTTCGTCGCCGTGGTGGTCCGGGTTTCGATGCGGCCGTGGCTCTTCTCCACTGTCTGGTGGTGGCTGACAACCGTATCGGCAAAGCCGCATGCTATCTGTTCGATGAAGAAAAGCTTGGTATCGTCGTGCAGGCTGCCCTGGTTGCCCTTGAGGGCAAGGATATAGTCGGCGTCCTTGTCGATGATCTTCGCGGCGATGTTGCGCTGACAGCCCATGGCGTCGATGGTCACCGTCGCGCCGTTGATGGTCAACAGATCCAACAGCTTCGGGAGAGCGACGATCTCGTTGGATTTATCAGCCACCTTGGCTTGGCCAAGCACCAGGTTCTGACGTGTGCTCCACGCCGAGATCATGTGGATGCGCTTTGGCGCCGCCTTCCTGATAGGAGCGCCGCAGCGTCTTGCCGTCGATGGCGACGATGTCCGCGCCGCGCCCGGTGAGCGATGCCGCCCAGGCGATGAAGCAGTGCTGAAACTGTTCGGCATCAAGGGCTGCGAAGATGTCACCGAGTTGATCGTGTGAGGGCGTACCATCCGTGAACGGCCGGAAACGGCGCAGAAACGTCAGTTTCCTCTCGCCGTACTTGGCGATCTCGACCCAGCTCTCACAGCCGGCGGGCACGCCGAGAAGGCATAGCAGCAACACTTCGTCGAGGGGATAGGGGACCGTGGCGCGTTGCCGCGGGTCGTCGAGATCGGTGAAATGCTCCAGGAAATCAACAATCTGATTAAAGGCCTCGTTCGCCGTTCCAAACCGTCGCATCATTTCTGGGATCCTTCTTGCGAATCAAAAGGATCAATAGCGATTCAGACTTCTACACTCTTGTCATCCTCAAGTTCACCCGATTGCCCTGGGCAGACACCGCTTCTCGCTTGACCACAACCAGCTGCTGCGCTCAATATCGTTCATGTCCTACTACCATGACCGAATGGAGCCTGGAGTTATTGTCTGGCTGAAAATAGTTTCAGCACTCCACCTTCCAACCTGAGCCTGCCATTTTGTTCGCTTTTATACTGTCCACGTTTCTAGTCGTCTCTGCGGTTCCCCTAGCCCACGCCCAAGAGGACACGACCAAGTACTGGCATGGAACGGTGGAGGTGCAACCGCACACATTAACGATCAGAGAAGGGGAAAGCGGTTCCTATCGCGTGAGGCTAACCGCGCCGCCGTACTACGTTGATAGTCAGGGCGACCGAATACCCTGCGAACACGAAAACGATCGACGTTGCAGATGGTGGATCACGGTCCAGGTTGACGGCTATACGCGCGCCGACGGCCACTACAATCCAATGATTTCCGACGATAAGCAGACCCGTAAAAACGCGCTGATCAGTTGGGTACCGTCTGTCGGTCGGGAGTTCGATCAAGATAACTGGAGTCCAAATGAGTGGCGAGAGATCCGGATACGGGCACCTCAGAATGATTCGGATGACCCGGATACTGTTGTGACATTCACACATGAAGTGTGGGGCGACGATGCGGATTGCCCTGTGCACGGTGTTGGTCAAGTGATTGTGCGCATCACCGATGACGATAACGGTAGCGGCGGTGGCGGCGGTGGCGGTGGTGGCGGTAGCGGCGGTGGCGGTGGTGGCGGTAGCGGAGGTGGCGGCGGTGGCGGCGGTAGTGGCGGCGGTGGCGGCGTCAGAGGTCTGCCGTCTTTATCGATCGCGGACACGACGGCGGTCGAGGGAGAGACAGCACGCTTCGCGGTGAGGTTAAGCGCGCCCAGCGAGCAGACCGTGACCGTCGATTACCGCTTCTCCGACGAGACGGCAAGCGGGGCCGAGGACTACGATACGGAAGCAGGCACGATTACCTTTGATCCCGGCAGCACGCGGCAGATCATAGCGGTTGAAACGCGCGAAGATGATCTCGATGAGGCGGACGAAACCTTTACGGTGAGGCTCAGCAACCCGAATGGCGCAACGCTGGACGACGACACCGCAACGGGAACAATCACCGACGACGACGCGCCGCTGCCGTCTTTATCGATCGCGGACACGACGGCGGTCGAGGGAGAGACAGCACGCTTCGCGGTGAGGTTAAGCGCGCCCAGCGAGCAGACCGTGACCGTCGATTACCGCTTCTCCGACGAGACGGCAAGCGGGGCCGAGGACTACGATACGGAAGCAGGCACGATTACCTTTGATCCCGGCAGCACGCGGCAGATCATAGCGGTTGAAACGCGCGAAGATGATCTCGATGAGGCGGACGAAACCTTTACGGTGAGGCTCAGCAACCCGAATGGCGCAACGCTGGACGACGACACCGCAACGGGAACAATCACCGACGACGACGCGCCGCTGCCGTCTTTATCGATCGCGGACACGACGGCGGTCGAGGGAGAGACAGCACGCTTCGCGGTGAGGTTAAGCGCGCCCAGCGAGCAGACCGTGACCGTCGATTACCGCTTCTCCGACGAGACGGCAAGCGGGGCCGAGGACTACGATACGGAAGCAGGCACGATTACCTTTGATCCCGGCAGCACGCGGCAGATCATAGCGGTTGAAACGCGCGAAGATGATCTCGATGAGGCGGACGAAACCTTTACGGTGAGGCTCAGCAACCCGAATGGCGCAACGCTGGACGACGACACCGCAACGGGAACAATCACCGACGACGACGCGCCGCTGCCGTCTTTATCGATCGCGGACACGACGGCGGTCGAGGGAGAGACAGCACGCTTCGCGGTGAGGTTAAGCGCGCCCAGCGAGCAGACCGTGACCGTCGATTACCGCTTCTCCGACGAGACGGCAAGCGGGGCCGAGGACTACGATACGGAAGCAGGCACGATTACCTTTGATCCCGGCAGCACGCGGCAGATCATAGCGGTTGAAACGCGCGAAGATGATCTCGATGAGGCGGACGAAACCTTTACGGTGAGGCTCAGCAACCCGAATGGCGCAACGCTGGACGACGACACCGCAACGGGAACAATCACCGACGACGACGCGCCGCTGCCGTCTTTATCGATCGCGGACACGACGGCGGTCGAGGGAGAGACAGCACGCTTCGCGGTGAGGTTAAGCGCGCCCAGCGAGCAGACCGTGACCGTCGATTACCGCTTCTCCGACGAGACGGCAAGCGGGGCCGAGGACTACGATACGGAAGCAGGCACGATTACCTTTGATCCCGGCAGCACGCGGCAGATCATAGCGGTTGAAACGCGCGAAGATGATCTCGATGAGGCGGACGAAACCTTTACGGTGAGGCTCAGCAACCCGAATGGCGCAACGCTGGACGACGACACCGCAACGGGAACAATCACCGACGACGACGCGCCGCTGCCGTCTTTATCGATCGCGGACACGACGGCGGTCGAGGGAGAGACAGCACGCTTCGCGGTGACGTTAAGCGCGCCCAGCGAGCAGACCGTGACCGTCGATTACCGCTTCTCCGACGAGACGGCAAGCGGGGCCGAGGACTACGATACGGAAGCAGGCACGATTACCTTTGATCCCGGCAGCACGCGGCAGATCATAGCGGTTGAAACGCGCGAAGATGATCTCGATGAGGCGGACGAAACCTTTACGGTGAGGCTCAGCAACCCGAATGGCGCAACGCTGGACGACGACACCGCAACGGGAACAATCACCGACGACGACGCGCCGCTGCCGTCTTTATCGATCGCGGACACGACGGCGGTCGAGGGAGAGACAGCACGCTTCGCGGTGACGTTAAGCGCGCCCAGCGAGCAGACCGTGACCGTCGATTACCGCTTCTCCGACGAGACGGCAAGCGGGGCCGAGGACTACGATACGGAAGCAGGCACGATTACCTTTGATCCCGGCAGCACGCGGCAGATCATAGCGGTTGAAACGCGCGAAGATGATCTCGATGAGGCGGACGAAACCTTTACGGTGAGGCTCAGCAACCCGAATGGCGCAACGCTGGACGACGACACCGCAACGGGAACAATCACCGACGACGACATGCAACGCACAAAGCCGATTGAGCAGACCTTCCTTGTTGGTGTAGGGCGAGCGATAGCTTTCACTGCCGTGCACTGCCGCTTCGACGGTGCGTTGTCGTACACCTCTAGAGGTAGGGCACAGCCCTCCGTCAAAACCTCACAGTCTCAAATGTCGACCGCTCATGGATTGGCCAGGACGGCCAGGAAGGCGCCATCTGTTCAACAGATGCTCGGCAGTGCGTCGTTTCATGTTTCATCGATGGAGGCAGAGGATAATACGTCTCAGGTCGCGACATGGGGTTGTGGCGATTACCGCAACCTTGCCAGCGACAGCGTGGATGGAACGGTAGCTTGGGACGGCGAAGCGTCCAGCATGCAACTCGGGGCCGACTTAAGGCTAGGTTCCAGCATGTTGGCAGGAATGTCCCTATCCTGGACGAAGAGCTCTCTCAAGTTTGATGATACAAACAAGAATAGAAATTCCGCTGGCCGATACGAACTAGAGCTAATCGGGGTTCACCCATATCTGGGCTGGTTAGTGACGCCGGACCTAACGGTGTGGGGCACGTTTGGCCATGCGGAAGGTTCGCTCAAAGTCGTCGACAGAAACGCCGAAGAGCCTCTGAAGAGCGATACTGCGCTACACACGGGAATGTTGGGCGTGAAGGCTAGGCTGCTGGCGCACGGGGCCACGACGCTGACTCTGAAAGGTCAGTGGGGTATCGCCCGACTAAATGTCGCGGACCACGCTGCAGCGTTCAAGAGGGCGTCAGTGGACATGCAACAATTGCGTCTTGCAACTGAGGCCAACCAGACTCACTTGATTCCTGACGTCGGCCTATTCACTCCTTGGGGGGAATTGGGTTTTCGCTACGACGGCGGCGACGGAGAGACCGGCGCTAGTCTGGAAGTTGGCGGGGGTCTGCGTTACAAGAATATTGAGCATGGGTTCAACACAGAGATATACGGACGCTGGCTTCCATTGCAAGAGAGAGGCCTGCCACGCGAATGGGGCTTCGGCGCGCGGTTTCGGTATGATCCAGGCGTGTACGGCGTGGGCCCTTCAGTGGGCGTCACGCAGAGTTGGGGAGATACCGCGAGCAGCGTGCAACGGTTGTGGGAAGGCAATAATACGGAACTTGCTTTACGTGAACCATCAGCAACGCGACTGGATGCTGAAGTCGCCTATGGTTTTCTTGTGATTCGCGACCTGGGCATACTGATCCCCTACGGGAAGATGAGCCTGGACAGCCGTGACGCCCGTGGTTATGGATTAGGTAGCCGTTTGGCGTTGGGGCGGTCTGGTACCGTGAGTTTGGAGACTGAGCGTCGTGAATACCCTGCAGCTGCGGCGGCGTATACCCTAATGGCGCGTGGCGCCCTTCGGTTCTAGGAGCCTGTTTGAGGGCATTGTCAGATCACATTGAATCTAGTTCATCCGAGCAGACAAAAATTGCACTTCACAGCTTCGTAACACGACGTAATTGGCCCGGGACACCGCCGCAACGGTGGTGTTTTTTGTCGGCAAGACGACGAACCAGGACCAAAAGTGACCCGCACGACAACGGAAGTCCGCCGGAATAGTTGCCCCTTTCGAAAACTTTGTATCTCCGAATGGCGCCATTCGATTTATAGTCCGGATGGCAGCCACCTGTCTGACGTCAGCGTCTATGGGACAGATTGAGGGTTTTTGATAAGGGAGGATTTCTGGCTCATCGTAGAGACTGAAGGAAACGAAGATGAGGCAGAAATCGATGGATACAAGAGACAGCGCCGAACAGGCGGTGCGGGATATCCGACGCAAGACGCGCAAGCAGTATTCGGCTGAGGAGAAGATCCGGATTGTCCTGGCAGGTCTGCGTGGCGAGGACAGCATTTCCGAGCTGTGCCGCCGTGAGGGGATCGCCGAGAGTCTGTATTACATCTATGGACGGCTCTCCCGTTGCAAGGGATATTGAGATGAACGGCTTGGGTCAGTTGCAAACATCTATCCGGCATCTTCCGGGTTGGTCCGGTGTGCCCAAATGGGGAATCCGCGCGCACCCGCCTCTACAGCTGGTAGGCCTCTTGGGCCCCCTGTAATACTCAGGCTCGTGGTACGCCGGTCCGACCTGTGCAGTTCATTTCTCCATCATCTCGCAACTTGGTGGCAGGCCTTCAATGAGCGGTGTGGTAGACCTCGCCACTTCGAAGCACGGCCCAGATAATCCGTGCGTTCTTATTGGCGACGGCAACCGTGGCCCGGTTGAAGCCACGCCGCTCGTGAAGCTTGTTGACCCACGCATTGAACGGGTCTGTCTTTCTGGCCGCCGTGCGCACGACGGTGCGGGCACCATGCACCAGCAGGCTTCTCAAGTGCTGGCTGCCACGTTTGGAGATGCCGAGCAGCACGGTCCGCTCGCCGCTCGAATGTTGACGCGGGACCAAGCCAACCCAGGCTGAGAGGTGCCGGCCGTTCTTGAACTCGGACCCGTCTCCAATGGCGGCGATGATGGCGGTGGCGGTCTTCGGGCCGACGCCCTTGATCTTGGCGATCCTCTGGTAAGCCTCGTTAATGCGGCAGACGCGGTCGATCTTCTTGTCGAAGGACGCGATCCGACGATCGAGATCAATGAACAGATCATGGAGCTCACCGATGGCCTCACGCGCCAAGGCGGTGAGCTCGTTGTCGACGTCACCGAGGATCTCCGGGATCATGCGCCGTGCCCGGGTGATGCTCTTGGGGAAGGCGATGCCGCGGTCGAGCAAGAGGCCGCGGATCTGGCTGACCACGGCGGTTCGGTGGTTGACCATGCGTTGACGCGCGCGATGCAGGGCTTGGATGTCTTGCTGCTCGATCGTCTTCTTTGGCACGAAACGCATGTGAGCTTGGCGGGCTGCCGTGCAGATTGCCTCGGCATCGTTGCCGTCATTCTTCTGGCGACGCACGAATGGCTTCACATATTGAGGGCTGATGATCCGGACTTGGTGGCCCAGGGCCTCCTCGAGCGAAGTCAAAGAGCTGCGCCGCGAGATGCGTGACATGAAGGAGTTGGTTGCCGACCTGACGCTGGAGAACCGGCTGCTTAAAAAAAGGGAATTATAACTTAATATTGACTATATCCCCAGCTTAACTCATCCTCTCATCGCTGCCAACAACACGCACGAGTGACCCCATGTCGGATCGCCCGTGAATTTTCCCGCTAAAACTAGATATCCGGCCCCCTGACCCTCTTGCTTGACTCGCAACGGTTGCTGGAAACCTTAAGACTTGCCATGGCGTACGCCTAGGGCTTAGACGACCTACGCTAATAACTTGACCTAGATTAGCAAGCTCTAGAACTTTGAATGTGAATGGTCAGACATCGGATTGCCTGTAAGCACCGGCATCAGACCATTTGGAGCGGGTGGACGGAATTGAACCGACATCTACAAGGTGGGAACCCTATTGCTCTACCATTGAGCTACACCCGCAGATGAGGCCCTGGAACTGTCGTTCCGGGGCCTCATCTTTTTACGATCTTCACCCCTTTTGTATCAATATACGTCACTTCCCCAACAATGCGGTTCGGATAAAATTCCGGCAAATAATACCTTTCGTCGGCATATTTGACGATGCCGTCCGTTTTGAACGTACTCAGATATGCGGAGATGGAGCTTGGATTAAGGCCCTCACACCGTTCTTCCGCAGACCGGATGGCTTCACCGACAGTTAGGCCGTGAGAACCGGCCTCCTTCAGTTTGTCGAGGATTACTTGCTTCACCGATCCGTTGGCCCTTTGGGGCGCATCACCACCGACCGCGTTGATGCAGGTCTCGATTCCGATCAACTGCTGTTTGAGCCTTTCGACCCGGCTTTGAAAGGAAATGATCTGGCGTTTGGTTTTGTCACGCTGTTCGCTTAGTTCGGACAGCACGACACTTCTCTCTTTGGAGAGCGACATCTTGGATTCTCCTGCCTGTAAGCACCCAGGAAATCTATACATTCGCCACGGTAAAATCAAGCTGATCTGGAGAGGGGTGGCCGGTTGACCGGCTCTCGTTCAGGCGGTCAGGTCCTTGTAGCTCAACCGCTTCCCGGCCAAGCCGTGGGCAACGCGGTTCATTTGGTCGGCGGTATCCAGTCCGCGCACGTTGTGGCGGCCTGAGAACTCGTTGACGTACCGCTGTAAGTGCTTGGCGCTCATCTTGTGATACGTGCCTTTGTGCGCCCGTTTCAGCATGGCCCAAAAGGACTCAATACCTTGGGTGCTCGCCATCCCTGAGACGTACTCGCCTACGCTATGTTTGACGCTCTGGTGTTCGACGCCCTTCATGCCTTTGTATGCGCCCGCATCGTCGGTGTAGACCGTGGCCCCACCCAGCGCGACAGCCAGGACAAAGGCTTGCAGAGTTTTAGCGTCTGTCGTGCCAACCACCTTGGCTTTGACCTTATTCGTCTTGCGATCCTTTGCGCCCACAATGGCGGCCTTACCAACCGTGCCGCGACCGGCCCTCAGCTTCTTGCTGGCATGCTTGTTGGTCTCTTTGCCACCGAGATAGGTTTCATCGACCTCCACCGGGCCTACAAACTGCTCAAGAGCGCCAGCGCTCCATGCCTGGCGGATACGCTGGAGCATGTACCAAGCGGTTTTCTGGGATACCCCGATATCCCTATGGAGTTTCATGCTCGACACGCCCTTGAGACTGGTCAGGTGCAAGTAGATCGCAAAGACCCATTTCCGCAGGGGAATCCTGGAATCGTGCATGGCGGTGCCGGTCTTGACCGAGAAGTAGGCCCGGCAATCGGTGCAGCGGTACGGCATGTTGTTGTGACTGGCTTCGTGTGTCTTTATACTGCCACAGTGTGGGCAGTAACGGCCATCGGCCCAGAGACGAGATTCAAACCATGCACGGGCTGTGTCTTCATCGGGGAACATGTCGCAAAGCTCTATCATCGTGATGCCTTTGCGGTCTGATTTTCCGGGGGCTGGATGTGCCATTTGTCCCTGCCTTTCAATGATTTATGTATAACAGGCGGGGCTCAGAAAGTCAATATTAAGTTATAATTCCCTTTTTTAAAGCTGATCTTGCGCGCGCGGAACCAGTCATTAATCGTCGAAGTCGGCGCAATCACTTGGTGAACTTCGTCCAGACGCTCAGACAGCTCTTGCAGTGTCGGGTCTGGCGTCTCCTTAATCCAGCGCAGGATATCCTCGCCGTCAAGGATCAAGACGGCGCTGGCGCGACGGCCGTGGTTTGACCGCGACAGTCCCCTCGTCTTCATATCGCCCGCCATCCCGCACCGCCGAGCTTGCGCTCACCTCAAAAAGGGCCGCCGCCTGACGGCGCGACATGCCCGACGCCACTTTCCTCGCCAAACGAATACGCAGGTCTTCCGATACAGCCACGATGCCCCCGCCAAAGCGGCTATCGAATCAGTCCGCCAAGACCATGACAACAAAATTTTGATTCATTCAACCGCGGAAACGCTCTAGCGTTAGGGAAATGCCCTAGATAGAAATATCCAAATGGTCGCCCCGTCCCGGTGGCGGCCGTGAACGGCGATCTTCTTCATCGTCGTCATCCCGGCTTCCTTGAACCTGATCCGAAACGTTGTTCACAGCCGTTTGATTGGCCGTGGCTTGGCTGCCCTGGGCCGAATTGCCGATATTGTTAAGAAGATTGGCGCGTTGGGCGGTGACCGCTGATTCCAGGGTGGGTTCTATGGCCATGTTCTTCTCCGTGCAGGATTACGGGGTTCGGGGCGCCAGCCCTAATGGTTGTACTAAACCTAAGTGTTTAGGTGTCCTAAGTCAAAAACGCCTGAAGACAGCAAAAAGTTTCATACCTTTTCAGTTTCCGTCTGGGCACCCATAAGTCCATGACAATGCTTGTATTTTTTGCCTGAACCGCAGGGGCAGGGCTCATTTCGGGCGACTTTGCCCCAGGTCGTGGGGTCGTTCGGATTGCGCTCCTCAGGGCGTATACGCGGCATCGATCGCTGGCGACCAATTTCCTCGATCCGGCGCTGACGGGCCTCGGCCTCCTCCGGTGTCGGCCCCCGCCCCAGTTGTAGTCCCTTGGGTCCGACGGGCTTGAGATCTTCGGGCGGCGGTTCCACTTGAATTTCCACCCGGGTCAGGATTTCGGTAACCCGCTCCCGCAAGGATTCCAGCATCACCTGGAACATCTGGAAGGACTCTTTCTGGTACTCAAGAAGCGGTTGTTTTTGAGCATAGGACCGGAGACCAATGGAGCCGCGCAAGTGATCCAATTGCTGAAGATGGTCGCGCCAGCCGGCATCGACCATTTGCAGCACCAGACTCTTTTCCACTCGCCTCATAATGTCCGGTCCGATGTTTGCCGTCTTCTCCGCCATTTTACGATCTGACTCTTCGGTCATACGTTCGCGGATTTCCTCATCGGCAATGCCTTCTTCCTCCGCCCAAGCCGGAAACGGCAAATCCAGACCCATTAGACGCAGACTCTCTTCATGAAGTAACCCGAGATCCCATTGGGCAACCATGACCCTTTCGGGGATGGCTTTGGTGACAAGATCTTCAATGACTTCGTGACGCATGTCGACAACGTACTCAGAGATGTCGTCGGCCGACATCACCTCTTTACGCTGATCGAAGATCACTTTGCGCTGGTCGTTCATGACGTCATCGTACTGGAGAAGGTTCTTACGAATATCGAAGTTACGTGCTTCTACTTTTTGCTGGGCTTTCTCAATGGCTTTATTGATCCACGGATGAATGATCGCCTCACCGTGTTCCAACCCCAACCGTTGCAGCATGCCGTCCATGCGTTCGGACCCGAAGATGCGCATCAGATCATCTTGAAGAGAAAGAAAAAACTTTGATGCGCCTGGGTCACCCTGGCGGCCAGACCGTCCCCGCAATTGATTGTCTATGCGCCGGCTTTCGTGCCGCTCCGTACCGAGAACGAATAGACCACCAGCGTCCAAGGTAATTTGCTTGCGCTCGGAGACCTGGGACCGAATTTCATCCTTTTCTTTATCAGTGGGAGGACGCCCCTTCTTGTTCTCCTCATCTTGAATCATGAAGTCGACGTTTCCGCCGAGTTGAATATCCGTTCCGCGACCAGCCATGTTGGTGGCTATGGTCACGGATCCGGGAATGCCGGCCTGAGCAATGATGTGCGCTTCACGTTCGTGTTGTTTGGCATTGAGTACTTCGGCTTCTATATTTCCAGTTTTCTTCAGGATTTCGGCCAATTGTTCCGATTTTTCGATAGACACGGTTCCCACCAGAACCGGTTGGTTACGGTTATGGCATTCTTTGATGAGTTCAATGATTGCTTCATTTTTTTCATCGGCCGTACGGTAGACCACGTCGTCCATATCATCGCGAACCAGTGGCAGATTGGACGGAATGGCAACGACATCCAGACCGTAAATCTGTTGGAATTCCTCCTCTTCGGTCATGGCAGTACCGGTCATGCCCGCCAGTTTTGGATACATACGGAAGTAGTTTTGATAAGTTACCGAAGCGAGCGTTTGGTTATCGTTTTGGACAGTTACTCCCTCTCGCGCTTCAAGGGCTTGGTGCAGACCGTCGGACAGTCGGCGCCCTTCCATAATGCGGCCGGTAAATTCGTCGATTAAATATACCCCGTCGTCTTTTACCAAATAGTGCACGTTCTTTTGAAACATGTGATGGGCGCGAAGACCCTGATTGACGTGATGGATGAGGGTAATATTGTGCAGGTCATACATTGTCCCCTCGGTCAAAATGCCGCGTTCACGCAAGAGTTCCTCGGCGTGCTCCGCACCTTCATCCGTCAGAGTGATGGATCTTGCTTTTTCGTCTTTCTGGTAATCCTCTTCGACGAGTAGGGGAATGATTTTGTCGACCTTTTCGTAGAGGTCGGTTCGATCTTCCGCCCTCCCTGAAATGATGAGCGGTGTTCGCGCTTCATCAATGAGGATTGAATCCACCTCATCGACAATGGCGAAGTTAAATTCGCGTTGAACCATGTCCAAGATGGCATATTTCATATTGTCGCGAAGATAATCGAACCCAAATTCGTTGTTGGTTCCGTAAGTGACATCGCAGGCATAAGCGAAACGACGGCTGTGGTCATCCAAATTTGATTGAATGCATCCAACGGTGAGACCGAGAAACCGATAGATCTGACCCATCCAGTCGGCATCACGGCTAGCCAAATAATCATTGACGGTGATGACGTGCACTCCGTCGCCTTGGAGCGCGTTGAGATAAACGGGCATCGTAGCCACAAGAGTTTTACCTTCCCCTGTGCCCATCTCGGAAATTTGACCGTGATGAAGGATGGCCCCACCCATGATTTGCACATCGAAATGCCGCTGACCCAATGTTCTGATTGCCGCTTCCCGGACAGTGGCGAAGGCCTCCACCAGAAGATCGTCCAGCGTCTCGCCATCGGCGAAACGGGACTTCAGCCAATCCGTCCGTGCCCGCAGGGCATCGTCGTCAAGGGCCTGAACTTCAGGCTCGAGTGCATTGACGGCATCCACAATGGGTTGGAGCTGCTTGATGATACGGTCGTTGGGTGTCCCAAACAGGCGTTTGGTGAGAGCACCGAGCATATAAACCTCTGGCAGAACGTCAGGACGGCGAACCCCTCAGGAAACGCCGCCGAAGACATAGAAAGCCCCCTCGGCCCTGTCAACGATTGGGGCAAGGAGATCTGATGCTCCGGCTCTCTCTATATGGGGTAAAAGCGGCCGAGTGGAAGAGCCATAAAGCTATTTTTCACGCGGGAAATCTGGACGAAAAGTGCCGTCTGTGCCATGAACCGCCCCACTTGTTAGGTAAGACCTATGGATTATCCGCCCTCCCCATTCAAACCCGAAAGGTTCCCCGACCTGCCGCCGGTCTCCGGCGTGCGCTTGGCTGCGTGTCAAGCTGGCATCCGTCGCGCCGGCCGGTTGGATCTCATGCTGGCCACGTTTGATGAGGGCACAACTGTGGGCGGTGTGACGACACAGTCCAAGACCTTAGATGCGCCGGTGCAGTGGTCCCGTAACGCACTTTCAAATGGTCAGGCCCGGGCGTTGGTCGTCAATTCTGACAATGCGAACGTGTTCACGGGTCAGCGTGGCCGTGATGCGGTAGAGAAAACGGCGAAGGCCGTTGCTGGTGCATTGTCTTGCAATGCCGAAGACGTATTTGTGAGCTCAACCGGCACCATCGGCGAATACCTGTTGGAAGACCGGATTATCGTACGAATTGATGAGCTGAAAAATGCGCTGACAGACTCTGCATGGGAAAATGCTGCTAAAGCCATCATGACGACAGATACTTTTGCGAAAGGGAGTTCGCGCGCGACGGCGATTGATGACGTGCCCGTCACAGTGGCAGGCATCGCCAAAGGATCAGGGATGATCGCGCCCGACATGGCGACCATGCTGGCCTATGTCATGACGGACGCCACCTTGCCGCGTGCTGTTCTGCAAACGCTGATTGAGCAAGGAGCGGATAAGAGCTTCAACGCCATAACCGTTGATGGGGATACCTCCACATCGGACACTTTACTTTTGTTTGCCACCGGGAAAGCAGACCACAATCCGGTCACCGATTCTGACGATCCGCGGTTGCAACCCTTTGTCGAGGCTTTGAATTCCCTATTGATCGATCTCGCACAGCAAGTGGTCAAGGACGGGGAAGGAGCGCAGAAGTTTGTCGAAATACAAATCTCGGGTGCCGAGCATGATGATGCGGCACGACGGATTGGTTTGGCAGTGGGCAACTCGCCGCTGGTAAAAACTGCGATTGCTGGAGAAGATGCCAATTGGGGCCGGGTCGTCATGGCCGTCGGCAAAGCGGGTGAAGCAGCGGACCGGGACACGTTGTCCATTGCTATCGGAGGTGTTCAGGTCGCGACGAACGGCGAGCCCGTCCCAGGCTATGACGAGACGCCCGTCGCCGAACATATGAAAGGCCGGAACATCTTTATTGAAATCGATATTGGCATCGGCTCAGGCCAGGCGACCGTCTGGACCTGCGACATGACCCACGGCTATATCGACATCAACGGCTCTTACCGGACGTAATCCGGCGATCAATCTTGTGACCAAAACCATAACCGTGAGCGCGGCCGTCATTGTCAATGACCGGGGTGAAATACTTCTCACTCAGCGTCCCGCCGGCAAATCCATGGCTGGACTGTGGGAATTCCCGGGCGGTAAAGTTGAGAAGAACGAGACACCGGAAGCGTCTCTCATCCGGGAATTGGCGGAAGAACTGAACCTGCAGGTTAATCAAGACGATTTGGAACCACTAACTTTCGCGTCTCACACCTATGACTCGTTTCATCTTCTGATGCCGCTGTTCCTGTGCCGGTCGTGGACCGGAAACCTTACGGCCAGAGAAGGACAGGCCATGGCTTGGGTGGCACCGAAAGACTTAGACACCTGCTCCATGCCGCCGGCGGATACGCCCTTAATCCCTGTATTGCAAAAACAACTGTGAAGACATTGCACCTATTTGGGTGCGTCCCTAGAGTGCCGTCATGGCAGAGACACAGACCGCTTATTCGCCCACTGCAGCGCTGATTATCATCGGCAATGAAATTCTTTCCGGACGGACACAGGACGCCAACATTCAATTTTTTGCATCTTCTCTGGGTAGAATCGGGATTCCGCTCATTGAGGTGCGTGTCGTTCCGGATGTGGAAAGTGAAATTGTCGACGCCGTCAATGCAATGCGGACCAAGGTCACTTACGTCTTCACCACCGGTGGTATTGGTCCGACCCACGACGACATCACGGCTGCTTCAGTAGCCAAAGCTTTTGGAGTGGAGCTGGCGCGACACGAGCCGTCGGTTGAAAAAATGGAGCGGTATTACGGCGACAAACTTAATGCCGCGCGGCTGAAAATGGCGAACATTCCGCAAGGTGCCGAACCCATAGAAACGCGAGTGACGTCTGCGCCGGGTTTTAGAAAAGAGAACGTGTTTGTCGTGGCCGGCGTGCCCGCCATTGCCCGCGCCATGTTCGACTCCGTTGAGGCAGACCTGGCCCACGGTGTGCCCGTCCTGTCCCGCTATGTCGAAGCGCATATGGGTGAAGGCGACTTGGCGGATGCTCTGACTGAAATTCAATCCGACTTTCCGGATGTGGACATTGGCAGTTATCCTTTTTTCCGGGCCGGCAAGATCGGACTCACGGTCGTCGCCAAAGGTACGGTCGGCGAACAGATTGATCGGACGATTGATAAAGTGGTTGAGGTCATTGAGAGCTTAGGCAAAACCTGCGCGGTTGATCACGAGCTTGAAGTTTGAAAATTAGAATAATTAGAAAGACACGACCCTAAACACATTGCCCCGTCTGACCCATCGATGGGGTGCCTGCAAAAGATCTAAACGTTTGGATAAGTGAAAAACATGACAGCACAAATTTTTCGATTGGCACACTTCTGTCTTTTTCTGTGTCTTGTAGTGATGCCGGCCGATGTGAGTGCGGCAAGTGTCATGGTTTTTGGTGGAACAGGCCGGCTCGGTTCGGAAATGGTGTCTGACCTTGTTGCCAAAGGCGAAGATGTCGTCGTGTTTGTTCGTCCCACGTCCGACCGTAGCCGTTTGGATGGAATGGATGTGGATTATGTCGTTGGCGACCTCATGGATGCGGCCAGCGTGAAAGCTGCGTTTGATGATCATAACACCGATGTCGTGATCAATACCATCGCTTTGCGGCCCGGCGAATCTAGTCCTTATGTTATCGGTGAGAAGAACATCAACGCTGCAAGTAAAGACGAAGAGCTATCCCAAATCATTCTTTTCAGCGCCACAGGCGCCGGCGATAGCAAAGCAACCATTCCGCCCCAATTCTATGAAGAATTCCGTCGGACATATGAGGACCGGGGTAAGACCGAAGACATCATCAAGGCCGGTGGCACACCCTACACGTTCATCCGTTTGGGCACCGTTCACGACAAACCGGAAACGGGCACGGCCATCATGGAAGAAACACCTGTCCTTGGACCCGTGACTCGGGCCGATGCCGCGCGGCTGGCGGTCGGTTGTCTTCGGCAAGCGCGCTGCCTCAACAAAACCTTCCATGCCACAGACGATAGCCTGCCCTTGATCCCAGAAGAGTGACGGCGCGAATGACATTGCGGTGATTTGCGTGAACAGGTACCTAGGGACAGTGATGCCCTCCTGGCGGAATTGGTAGACGCAACGGACTTAAAACATAACAAATGAATAACCATGATCTCCTAAATAGCTGTTTTTATTGAATAAAAAGTGTTTGATCTCCCTATAATTCCCGTTCAAACTCCGTTCAAACTGGCTCCGAACACCCTTCCGCATGGGTTTCGTACAAAGATCGTACAAACTGGAACGTGATGGCTGACAATCGCTCGCTACGTGATGGGCAGGTCCGTCTAAGAGTCGGTTTCGAAAGTCATGCGGCTCGGGCCAATCTGCGGACGAGGAGCATGACGGAGGCGGCGTAGAGGAAGGCGCGGGCCGAGGCGATGGTGGCCTCGAAGTCCTTTGCCAGTCGCCGGTTGCGGTTGATCCAGGCGAAGAAGCGCTCCACGACCCAGCGGCGCGGTTGGACGGCGAAGCCGACCTGATCGGGGCTTTTGCGCACGATCTCGACGGCGATCATGGTGGCCGTGGCGACCTTCTCGCCGGCGTAGCCGCTGTCGGCAAAGACCTTCTCGATGAACGGAAACGAGCCGCGTGAGGCGCACAGCAGCGGCCCGCCACCATCGCGGTCCTGGATACTCGCCGGATGCGCCTCGAGCACGAGGCCGCGCCCGTCGGTGTCGACCAGCGCGTGGCGCTTGCGCCCCTTGATCTTCTTGCCCGCATCGTAGCCGCGGGGGCCACCAGCCTCGGTCGTCTTGACGCTCTGGCTGTCGATAATCGCGCCGCTCGGGCTGGCCTCGCGTCCGACCCGCTCGCGATCGGCCATGACCAGAAAGTGGTTGATCTTCTCAAGGAGGCCGTCGTCGCGGAACTTAGCGAACCAGCGATAGATCGTGCCCCACGGTGGTAAATCGCTTGGCAGCAAGCGCCAAGGGCAGCCAGCCCGCATCACGTAGAAAATGCCGTTGACGATCTCTCGCATCGGCCATGACCGGGGCCGTCCCGTGCCATGAGCCGGAGGCAAATGAGGCTCGATCACAACCCACTCCGCAGCGGTCAAATCAGTCTGATAACGCAGCGCCTTGCGGCTATGCTGCTCTCGGGTGGTCGGCGTCCACATGGCGGCTCCAGATCGGTTTCAGCAACCTTCCTGGAATCACATCGACACCGGCCACTCAACCCCTTTCGAAACGGCCTCTAAGGCTCGACACTGATATATCGCCGTACTGGCAATACCGCATCGTTCTGCCAGGACACGACGATAAACATACCCGTAGGTCAACGAAGAGGACCGATTTCGAAGCAGCCAAGCGTTTGGCCTTTCGGGAACATGACCGCCTTCAGCTACGCCATGAAGAAGGGCTTTCAGTAATTGAGAAGTCCTTCTCTCAGGTTGGTAAAGAGTATTTGAAACGGAAGAAACGTCAGGCTCAGGCGGGCAATTTCTCTGAAGCGAACTATCAGACCATTTCAAACTTCCTCGTCAATCAGGCAGAACCCTATTTCAGCACCAAGAATATTGCTTCAATTCGCAAGAAAGATATCGAGGGCTTCCTTGAGCATGTAGAAGACACATCGTCACGGGGTGTGAGTTGGCTGACCCTAAACAAGTACAGGTCTTACCTCCGTCAGGTTTTCAAGTTTGCCCACGAACGGGAATACATCACAGAAGGCCAAATCCCACCGATCAAGAACGAGGGCCGTCGAGGCAAAAACAAGGAGGATATGCGGAGACCCGCATTTTCTTATAAGCAAGTTGAGATGATCCGGGAGCAGGGTCTGAAGTGGGCTCGAAACGGGAAACGAACGATAAAATCAAAGCAGAACAGATGGCTTCTCTATAACTACGCGCTTTTCATCGCCCACACAGGTTTACGCCCTGGACTTGAAGCTGAGACCCTCAGGTTTGAGCACGTGTTAGGCGTGTCCCTCAAAGGGACCAAACACGTCGTCTATAGCATTGCCGTTCAGGAGGGAAAGACAGGTCCCCGCATTACATTCACGGATAGCGTTGGATACTTCTATGTAGAGAACATGCATAGAGATCGGTTCGATGATGTTCCGATTGGGGAACTTTCTAAAGC
Source organism: Rhodospirillaceae bacterium (assembly GCA_965262665.1). Classification (GTDB taxonomy): domain Bacteria; phylum Pseudomonadota; class Alphaproteobacteria; order Rhodospirillales; family Rhodospirillaceae; genus CBDBND01. Next base: position 3,607,116 of record CBDHFR010000004.1, on the reverse strand, counting down.
AACAAGTGGTCGGTTTATTTTCCGGCGGCCCGATGGGGGCGTCTCCAAAAATATTGAAAAACAATTTGCTCGAATGCTTGAGGCCTTAGAACGCGAACGGCAACCTGACGAACCGTCTCTCGTTCAGGACCCTTTGGGCAGACCATACACGCTGTATAGCTTGCGTCATTTTTACGCTACGCAAAAAGCGGCAGAAGGAGAAGTGCCGCTGGCTTCACTCGCAAAGTATATGGGCACATCCATGTTCATGTTTGAGCAGCATTACATTCAGATGAATCCCGAGACCTTTAAAGATGAAGTGGCATCTACCGGCTTGTCCAAAGCTTGGGAAAGGGAAGAATTAGATCGGATCGCTAAACTGAAAACGGATAGAGACGAGGCAAAAGAGAACGAAAGAGATGCTAAATTGGACGCGATATTGGATGCTCAGAAAGCAACACTCGAAACTCTCCTGAAAGGCTACAACGGGCCAGTGATGATTGATGATAAGGGAAAGGTTATAGAGTTGGTGCAGAAAGATGATGGTAGTTTTGCTCCAAAGGGTCACTAACCGATATCTTCTTCAAATGTTACTAACGAAGATCATCTATTCGCGATGAAACCCGATTTAATCTGACAAAGTCGAGGCATCAACTTGCAGGCCAAGAATCCTCAATTGTAGGTTCTAGAGTCTGACCCAGTTAGTCTGACAATGCCAGTGCAACTGATTGCGCGCGGAGATTTTATGGGCGCAAGAATGTCCGTCGTCAGACTAATTAGAACATAGAGGTAAGTTTCTTAACGGAGGATTTGGCTATGAGTCGGCGTGCGGATTCAACACTGATCGATATGCTACATGTTTGATTTGCATGCCTTGATGGAGATAAAGTTGCACACAGAACCACAATGACTAGGGATTTAACTAATCCTCTTAATCCTTGAGGCATAGTTTCCTGATGACAAACTAAATTGAAATGGCCCAACTGGTTCAAGTTGAGAGGTAGAGTACGACCATGAGCGACCTTCCAAGCGGTCTTTCTTCCGGCGAAATCGCTCGCCTTATTCCAGTGGTTGCCGATACCAGCAAGGAGCAGAGAGCAACATCAGTCTTCTTAGCAACGTTGACAGCAATTCCTCAGTTTGCCCAATCGGTCTTTTCAACTGTCGGACAGAGAATCGGTCCGCGCACAGCCATAGACACCTACACTGGGGTTGTTCTGAAAGACCATGACCCATCTGTCAAAGACAGGCCCGATGGACTTGTGAGGTTGCGAACAGGGAACAATGTTTGGACAGCTTTGATCGAAGCGAAAATCGGCTCAGCTGGACTATCGAAAGAACAAGTTGAACGGTACCTACGATTAGCGAGAACCAATGGGGTCGACGTCCTAATAACGATATCAAATCAGTTCGCTACACTTCCAGATCACCATCCACTATCAGTCAACAAGGCACTGACTAAAAAGACTGGCCTGTTTCATTGGTCCTGGACCTACATCCTCACCGAAGCAATTCTCTTGCAGGAAAACAAAGTTCTGACCAATCCGGATCAAGCTTTTATTCTTAGAGAGTTTATTCGATTCTTCTCCCATGATACCGCTGGCGTCGTTGCATTTGACCGAATGCCTGCGGAGTGGAAGAGCGTCAATGATACGCTGCGAAGCGGAGGATCATTAAAAGGATCTAGGAACGAAGCTACCGCGGTTATCGCGGCTTGGCATCAGGAACTGCGGCATATAGCTTTGGGTTTAAGCCAACATTTAGGTAGACCGGTATCAGTTCGTATTAGCAGAAAACACCAGAAGGACATGGCATCCCGTTTGGCCGATGAAATCGACCATTTTGAAAAAGAACAAACACTGGTAGGCATTATCGCAATTCCCGACGCTGCTTCGGACATTCATATTGAAGCAGACCTGAAGAGTAGAATCATGCACTTGTCAATGACGATAGACGCACCAGCAGATAGGGCCACTGGAAAAGCGCGGATAAATTGGATTCTGAAACAGCTTAACAATTCTGAAATAGACGGCGTATCCATCAGTGCAATATGGCCATCAAGAGCCGTCGATACCACTCGAAGTTTGTCCGAGCTAAGACAAGATTCTCTATCAATACTGACGGTAGGACCCAAAACGGCACCCAGAGCATTCAGAGTGTCTCTTGCTGTTGACAACCCCAGACGGTTTTCTGGAAGAAGAACCTTTGTTGAAGACCTGGAGTCAGCTATACCATTATTTTATGACAATGTGGGACAGTATATTCAACGGTGGCGACCTAAACCTCCAAAACCAATTACAAGTAAACAATTAAAAGAACTCAGCCCGTCAGAGTCAGACGAAGGGCAACGCCAGACCGAAGTTGAAGAAAAAAAAACCAAACAAGGCCCTGTAAAGCTACCTATACCGGGTAACAAACACACAGAGTTGATAGAGCTACCGGCATTTCTTAAACGCATGGAATGAGCTGTAGTAGGCATTGTCAGACTAATTGGATCGGACCTGTAGAACCTACAGTTGAGGACACTCAGGCTACAAGTTGACGCCATTCGGCCAGGGCGGCGGCTCGGTCCCGTTTGAAAACGTCGTGACGGTTGAAATGGTGTTAGACACCTTACAGAGGATTGAAAGCTGTTGGCAGAGATGTTGAACAGCTTGAAGGCTTAATCAAGTTTGACAGACGGCTATAAGTGGGGCTCTTTTCTAATTGAGGCTTTTAGGGATGATTGGATGGCCTTCAAAGTTTCATACATTGACAAGAATACCATGAGGTAGCCAACCGCTATAACACCAAACAAAATTCCAAACAGAGCCCCCAACAGAACAAGGTCTTGGGCGTTAGGATTGATAGTTAGAACAGCGCCAGCGCCTGTTATACCAAAAAGAATTATGACAGCTACATTTACAACTTTTAGAACTGCTACAACCACTTCCATGTCGGACCCCTTTGGTTTTTAGAACGCCTGGAAACTAGATTCTTGGTAAGGCAAGTCAATATTCAATGGGGAAACTTGAATTGTGCCTCCTGCTGTGAGGTTATTGAGTCAATCCGTGTCAACCCAAGAACACCTGATTGGAAACGAGATACCATTAAAAAGCTCATTGGGAGATACGGACTGAGCGGGAAAATTCAACAATCTGATATTGATATTGGACCATTTTCTTAAGGAATAGAAATGCCCCACCGCTGGCATATCTTTATTGATCGCCCTTCTTAGGAGTAGCTTTTTGGGCGCTATTAGTTGTTAAAAAAGCTGGTTGGTGCGGACGGTGGGACTTGAACCCACACGGGCTTACGCCCAACGGATTTTCATACCACTACGGTTTTCACCGCCACTAAACGTGTTTGTGGCCTGGACTATACCTTGACCTTAGCCCATCAACTGGCCTTAGGCCCCGCCCGTCTAGTCTCTACACCTTCCCCGTAAAGGGCTTGGCTCGGGATTAGCATCAGAAATTCTGGAAGCCTTCCCCGAATTTGAGCGGTTCTGCTCCTTCGGTTTCCCGGAGGGCACTCAATGACTTCAAGTCCGTTGCGTCTACCAATTCCGCCACGTCCGCATTAGTCAGCCCCTACTTATAGGACGATCACAACTTGCTCAACCAGTGAAAGCGCAGGATAAGGGGCCAAAACTGCGGTCTGAGAGCTGGCCTTGAAGTCTCGCTATAGTGTGTGTGCGTATGGAATAGGAAGGGCTGCTATGGCACGTCTTTGGCCCTTCTCAATACTCATCCGCCCGCATCACCGTCAGGACCTGTGCCTTCCGGGGATGTCATCTGCATTTAGGTGGTTTGCCTTTGAAAGGCAGCGAGTGGGGTTTTCGGAGGGGATGACCCAAAGCGGTGACTAAAAACTTTAGTCAAAAAACGCAAAATTTATGCTGTGGAAACAGTAACTTGCCGGGACCAACTCGGCAAAACCCTAAAATGTGTGCTCTGTGCCTTATCTGAGAAAAACACGGTAATTCCAAAAAGATACTCTGGAAATCTTGGAGAAGATCATCCATTCACGGCGAAGCTGCCCTGTGCTTCGGAATGTCTTCATATCGATACTAAACGTGCTCCACCTTTGAAGGAGCAGCCAATCCTTATGAAGGAGGAGCGACCGGGAAGCAGTCCACTCCCGATCTGCTATAGGCCCCTTGTTTTTTTCCGGCTACGCCGAGGTACAGGTGAAGCGCCAGAAAGTGATCTAGCGTACTCCTAGGGTGGCCAAGATGGTATGGAATGACGGTCAATGCGACCCTGAACTTCATGTTCTCTTGGAGCGCTGTTCTCTCTGATGCCACTTGCGAACAATTCGGTAGCAAGTCCGTTCTCTTCAAGTTTCTTAGCGAACCATTCGAAATACGCGATGTTTGAGGGCGCTCGCAAAGCATCTATGAGTTGCTTTCCACCTTTGGTAAATGCGGTTGCTTCTAGGACAAAATTCGTTTGTGATCTCTTCGCCTTGAACTTCAAAACCACTGTTGTTCCAAGCAGATCAACCTCAGAGTTGCCGTTCAAGGTCTTGGTAAGATCAAACCTCATTCCGTCGTTAACGTCTTCGAGGATGCCCAAGTCTTGCAAGTGCGAGAAATCGCCGTACGACAACTCTGGCATTGGATGCTCGGACAATTGGCCATTTTCGCGCAGTATACCTAGAGAAGTCGCGTATGGAGCGAGTAAACCTATCAACTCCATATCAGCTACCTTTAGGCCTGCAATAATAGTTTGCGTGTCTACAGCTTCCTCCTTGGGGTGGAGGGCAATTTCGGCAAGCGTCTGTCTCCAATATGTTGGGAGTTTGGCGTATTCGTCTGGTCTGATCGATATTGAATCAAAGAGGTCAGGGATACTCATCCAATCGTCGACTTTGTTGCGAATCGCCTGATCAACAAAGGGAGATATGAATGCAACTGTCGCAGGCCCAGCTATTGCTAAAATCAGAACCATTCTAAATATGAAGTATTGCGTGATCCTCTGTTCGTCGTCCGGCACTGTCTCTTTACCAATGGGGAGAGACGGATCGCGTTTTCGCCTGATGAGGTTTCTGAGCATTCTGTGGAGGTGCCTGACGGTTGTTCTTTTCCAAACCCTATCCACCGATCTTTATGCAGTAAACCGCTCAGGTGTGAATTTCTGAATTTAGCGATAATCACTTCTAAAAACAGACACGATTATCTTGCAATGTTCATCTATGTCCGTCTAATCACGGGCTCAAAACAACGCTCTAAGAGTTCACTTTGGAATTCCAGTGTCGTGTGTACACGAAACACGGGCAGGGCTGTCATAGGTGCACTATCAAGCTAACTAGACCAAACCTTTAAAACATGTAAACGAGTACTGTCACGCAGCAAATTGACGCTTGACCCTTCCGAAAACTTTATCCGATAGAAATATAATCTTTATTGCTCTGTGCTGACGATGTTTTGGGAAGGGATAATTCCTAAACCGGAGTGTGTAAACTCCGAATTCCTTTACAGCGAACTTTATAAGGAGTGACCTTTCCCCTGGCTTAGGTCCATCTGAAAGTAAAATCTCCTTGGTTTGAAAGCGTTGCCTACGTCGGCGCGGCGCCGACAACGCTCCTTTGTATTCGCTCCGGCTTCCACCTCATTTAGGATAGCAATAGCTTGTTCTTCGGTGAAATGGTTGCGTCTCACGATAGCCCTTCCTCAGGTTAACGAGAGAAGATTCCAACTCCAACTGACGCGGATTAAGGGAAGAAGGCCACAGTCTCTATTTAATCCAACCTAGGTATTTGTAGCGAAGATGATTTACTAAAATAAGAAGGTCACATCAGTAACCTTCAAGAAGCCATGATCTTTCCGAGCCCCGCCGTGTTTGGTCAATTCCAAGCGAACAAACTGTTTAGTGACTAAACCCTGGGAACAAGGGCACTAGAGAGTTGGCCCTAACCACTTAATCTGACAATGTTCCTGGCAATGACCCGCTGCGCACCGCGCGCCCATCGCCTCGTTCGACAGGATATGCGATAACCCTACGGTCCGCGATCCAACACAAACAGCCAATCAATGAAGAATTACATCTGCTATTCCGCCACGCACACGCCAACCACCAAGCAATACATAGGCGTCACCAGCAGCGGTCTGGAGAGGCGAAAATCCCAGCACCTCGCTCAGGCGAAGCGGGGAAAGGGCAGCGTGTTCCAGCTTACCCTCATGGCACTCGGCCCCGACCAATTCGAATGGAAGGTCGAAGGCCAGGGCACCAAGGACGAAATGCACAGGCTCGAGAGTCGTCTCATCCAGGAGAAGTACACAATGTGGCCGACGGGACTGAACCGGCATTGGGTCGATTACAAGACGCACGACTATAGGAAGGCCGAGATGGAAAGGCTGGAGTCCGACCCCGGCTACATCCAGTTCGCCAATGATATCGACGAGTTTCTCGCAAAAACCGAACTCGTCTACGCCTCCGATAACCCCGAGCGGTACGAGAATCTCGAAGACTGGGAGATCGATCCCGAGACCAACACCCTGGTCAGAATTAAACAGTAACCCGGGTTCTGAGAGCTGGCCTTGAAATATCGCTACTATGTGTAAGCGTGTAAATCGGGAAGGGCTGTTGTGGTGCTTTTTTGGCGCTTCTCAATACTCATCCGCCCACATCACCTTCAGGACCTGCGCCTTCCGGGAACGTCATCTGCATTTAGGTGGTTTGCCTTTGAAAGGCGGCGAGTGGGGTTTTCGGAGGGGATATCCAAGACCTTCTTTACGTCTTTCAGATCACGGCCTGCTTCGATAAGGGGTTTCCCCTGGTTGAGCGAAAGCTTTGTGACGCCATAACGCAGCTCCACGTACTGAAGCCCATCGGCATGTTGAAACCACCACGGCTTTACAGGCCGTGAGTGCTCCACAACCTTTTTCTCTCCGGTTTCAGGATCAGCCTGCTTGCGTTTGATGATGCGGGCGAACTCTTTGCCCTCAATGAGCGATTGTGACATGGCGATTTGTTCATCGAGCCGCTCCATAAACTTGGCCCGAGCCGCCACATTTGGCGGTAATTCCACACCTCTTACGTCTTCGGCTAATTTTAGTCCCTTAATTGACATACTTCTTTCTCCGTGTTGCTTGAATGAACTGCAACACTGCGAGTTAAAGCCAGATGACATAGAAAGCGACTAAAGATTTTCAGAAAATGGAGACCAACAAATACATTGCAGATGCGCCAAGACGTTGCCTCGCAATGACTGAAGCGTTTTACACCGGGATTGAAGTGACGAACTTAGAGCAAAAGAGCGAATGGATTTTATATTGGCTATTTCCCTATCTAGCCTCAGATGCAGCTTCGTGAGCACCTCAATGCTTGGCTTTTTGGCAGTCGCTTTCAGGGATGAATAATAGCTCGGGGACATGCCCAGCCATCGACGGCTGAAATCATATTGGCTGAAGGTTAATCGGTTCATTTGCATTGTATCGAATGCAACCTCCAATATCTCAGTGTCTCGCATGTGTGTATTTATTGTTAATACGAAAAAAAGGGGGAGCAAATCTGCTCCCCCTTAACTTCTCAGACCGCCTTTGCAAGCTGATGGTTTGTCGCTAGGAAATCTGGGCTATTCCTGCCCTTCTTCTCCGCGGAACATCCATGGATGTCCAATGTTCTACAGAAGACATCATCCTCACTATGGGCTTTTTAATAGAAAATGATTTCGTTACTTTTGAATGAAAGAACCACGACGCCATCGACCTAGTGTTGCATACTGAAACCGTAGTTTGTTGATCCAAGAATGAGTCATTTGTCTTGTGTGTGGCTGCTTTAGTTAATTAGTCATCACGTATCTGATCGAATTTCTTAGCCAGCGTTCTTATGCGCTTAGCGCGTTCGTGTTCTTGCTTATCGAGATAGCGGACAACGTCATCCTGCCTCTCTTGGCGCCGTTTTCTTTGGTTCTTGATTTGTCTCTGTGCCAGTTTACTGACGTGTTCTTTGTTCTGTTGTTTTTGCTTTTGTTTGTCTCTGTCGGTTTGTTGCTGATCTTTTTCGTCTTGGGGTTGGCCATACATACATTTGAGAAAAGGAAGTTTCTGATTCTTTTCCGTTTCCTGTCGTTCTTTTTGTAATTTGAGGTCGTGAATATGCTTGAGTGTTAGCGAATTGATTTCATCAGTGATTATTTCCCCATAGCGCATGATTAACTCCAGTGTTTGTTCCCTGTGTTATTTAGTTAAGAACTTTCCTGGATTAATTTTTCGGGGATAGAGATGTGGTGTGCTGCTAATTTTACGGGACTATAAGTATGAAAGTTTTGCCCATTCTTCCTCAGGAGTGGCCTGCTCCCCTAAAGCGGTCTCACTCTGATGTAGAGTCTGCCCAACTTTTTGAAGGTCAGTCACATGAGAAAGAGCCGATTTGCTGAAACGCAAGTTATCTAAAATGTCGTTTTAAACGACGTTTAAAGACCTGAGGTTTTCTACAGAGAACGATCAATGAGGCGCAGCGCCACGGCCCCTATCCCTGCGCGACGCGAAGGTCTTCATTTTCTCCGGCGGCCTGGTCTTGCCGTTTGCTTTTTCCCCAGGCCAATATCCTTGGCCAGAGATGACCGCCTTTTGGCATAGTTTGGCGCTACCATTGGATAGTCTGCTGGCAGTCCCCAGCGCTCCCGGTACTCCTCCGGTGTCATGTTGAATGCCGTTCTCAAATGGCGCTTGAGCATCTTAAGTTTTCTGCCGTCTTCGAGACAGACGATATAGTCCGGCTTGACCGAGCGGCTAATAGGAACAGCAGGCTCAGGCCGTTCTTTTGGACGTCCTTTTGATCTGACATTGGCCAGAGCGCTATGAACTTCGTGGATCAATTTGGGAAGGTCCGCTGCTGGCACCGTATTGTTAGCCACGTGCGCGGCAACGATTTCGCCCGTGATGGCGAGGATATCTTTGTCCTTTGTCTTGTCCGTTTCAGCCATTGCTCCTCAACCTCGTTATGCAGCCTTTGTCAGATGTTGAAGTTTTTTGAGTACCGCTAACGGTATGCTTCTCGTTTTATTCAGCCAAATTAATAGAGCCACATACGAGTATACCGGCCGAGTTAAACACTGTATCCGCGCGGGTGAGCGATAAACGTAAAGCCTTCTTGGAAAATTCACCACGTTTCCTGACTGAGTTCAGACAAATCGTGACCAGCTACGATCTCGTTGTGAATTTTCAATATGATTTCTGCTGCCAATTTTTTCTTTGTCCAATGCAATGTGTTTAGCGTCCACTCTATACTGCCGACTTTTCCAATAAGATGACTTGGAAGTTCAATTGCTGTGGTAATATCCCATAGTTTTATGTAGTCCTCACGCACGTGCACTGGCAAGTCCGTTTCGTCTATAGTGACTATTTGATTTAGCGCACACTCTAGCCGCTCCCTTAGCCCTCCGCTTCCAAGAACTAAACACTCTACAGCCCCTTCAAACCTATGAAGCAACGAATTGTCCGTTCGCCAATCGTCATACAAATCTGTGTTTTCAACCACGGCACAACATCCGTTTAATTTCAAAATGAATGGATTGGATAGGGCATGCACCACCTGTTTCCATCCATTGATTATATTCGTTGACCTACTCTCACAAAACTCACTCACTCCGATTTAGAGTTAGTATCGCCCTTGAAGCAACAGCCGCATAAGAACGAGCCGATTTGCTTAGGAGATCATCTATAAGTTTCGTGTTATCACGAAACTTAGGGTCTGGAGTTTTCTATAGGGAACGACCTATGAGACATAACCCGCTCGCCTAAACCTCCGTCGCTCTGATGTAAAGTTTGCCCAACCTTTGAAGCAGCAGACGCATGCGAAAGACCTGATTTTCTGAGGCACCAGTTTTCTAAATTGTTCGTTTAAATAATATTTGGGGTCTGGGGTTTACTTTAAAGAACCAGGAAACAGACGCGGCACTAGAACCCTGGTGGTTGGGGCCCAAAAAAGAGTCCACCTAATACGCAAAGGCGTTTCCGCAGGAAAACAAGGGGTGCTGGGGTAGCTAGTAGGGGCGAGGGGTGACGCCAGCGCCCCGTATGGCAGTTTATGTTCTTGCTGTAACCGCACCAATCTATTCCAACCCATCTCGTTCGAGCGATTACCGTTATGTGATTTTTGAAAGAAAGCCGTTGCCATATTGGTTGGCTAGCGTCTATCGAACGTTTGAGCAGCCGACGTTCGTCCAAAATACCTAAGAAAATGCGCTTTTTCTTAGGTTATCGCTAAGGCTCGCAGTTTCCTTGAATCTCTCAAGCCTTGGGAATTTCATGGTCTCTGAAAACCTAAGAAAATGTTTGAGGTCGTAGAGTTCTGTTAGGTGTTCCCAACTGACGTCGATAGTAATTTGTTAGGCGCCCACGCATGGCTTGCATGACGTCCCTACACCTCAGAACACTACCTCACTGAGATGTAAGGTCTGTTCAATCTTTGAAAGCGCAGCATATAGTTATCCAACGAAGGGTGATCAGGACATTGTCAGACTAACTGGCCCGGTGCAGAAGAAGCCATAATAGAGGACTCTCAGGCGGCAAGTTGACGCCATTCGGCCAAGGCGGTGGCTCGGGCTTGTTTGAAAATGTCGCGGCGGTTGAGATGGCGTTGGTGGTTGAAGTGGGTGTGGATCGAGGCATGGACGGAGGCGAACTTCTGCAGGGTCTTGATGTCTCTGAACCGCGCCATCGCCCCTTCCCGTCGTCGGAAAGGTTGATGTGAGTTTTCCGCTAGGTTGTTCAGCCAACGACCGCAGGTCTGGGCGGCCGCATTGCCGATCACCTTCATCACCGCCCGCGCATTCTGCCGGGTGACGGGAGAGCCGGTTCACTCGGACCAGCTTAAGACCTACGCAGAAGTGCTTTGCCAGTATCACTTCAGCTCTGAGAACAAGTTTAAAAATGCTGCCTTCACTGACCAAGGCGAAACATGGCGTCGGCATGTAAAAGCCAACAGCTTTGTTTTAATCGGGAAGGAAGCCAATAAGGTTGGGGAAAGTGGTGAGGAGGAGCCGGGCCGGTCCCGTGGAATTGAGATAGAACTCATATGAGAAAATTTCTTCTTAAGAGTAGAATTCTTGCCGCAAAGGGATTGGATCACTACGCTTAATCCATATTTTATATGAGTGCTCGTGAATCAATATTTTTCATGCGGTTCACAACCTAAATGTACGCTTAATATTTTTGTTTGGGAGTTGAAATGTCTCGCTGGAAAGAAGAATTCGATAAACACAATATTCATAAAGCCCTGGACGACGTTCTTGGATTATTGTCAGTAGAACTAAAAGAGCCGACTGAAGATGAGATAGTTGAGTGGCGGCGGCTAAAGAAAGTATTGGATTGCTTTAGGGATACAATCAAGGAAATCGACTCTGAAATAATTTCCATCAACGATTTAACTAATATTGAGTCACCCATATCATCAAATATCTTAAACGAACTTACAGCATTCAAAGACAATCGAGCGTTAGCTCACCTTCAACGAGCCAACGACCAGATGACTGAATTAATGCCCCAATTAGCTGGTCTCCGGACATCTAGTTCGATTGTGAGTTCAAGTGCTGAATCCAAAAAATTAGAGGAGCAATTTGATGAATTAGGTGGCTCTCTAATAAGAAAAAGGGATGAATTAATGCATTCATTCACTTTTTTAGAGACCAGAACAGCCAACTCCCGTGAAGCACTAAGAGAACTGAATAGGCTATTTAATGAATACGACGGTAAAACCAGGGCTAGTCTATCCGAATGGCAAAAACAATTCTCAGAGGCGCAAGAAAAGCGGATCAACGAATTTAGTGATTTACGGGGTAAGTTAGAAGGTGAAACGAGAGACTCCCTAAAAGAAGCAGTAATAGATTTGGGCTCCTTCTCGACAGCGGAGAAAGAAAAGTTTTTATCGTACACACAAGCCATCATTGATGACGCAAAAGAAAAACAATCCGCGATTCGCGAACTACACCATCTATCAGCTGTAGATAGCGTATCTGGAGGATACGAGAGTAATGCGAATAAGGAAGGAAAAGCTGCCGATATATGGCGACGGATTTCGATGGGTAGCATTAGCTCAGCCGCAGTTTGGCTTCTCTATGTATTCTTTAGCAATCAAGACTTATTTGATTGGCAAATACTAATTTTCTCCTTTCCGGTCACTGGCATTCTTTTGTGGGGTGCTGCTTATTGTGCTCAGCAATCAACTAAACATCGAGGAGTCGCAGTGCAAAATAGGCGTTTTGCACTCGAAATGGCGGCGATTGATCCGTACCTTCAATCGCTAAATAAAGAAGATCAATTAACAATAAAAAGGGAACTTACTCAGAATTTTTTTGGGCACCCACATAACTCAGATAATGCATCTACACTAGATGAACATGCGGTAAAAAATTCATTAAAATTAATTGGCGATCAAATTTTAAAACCGGTTGCCGAATTAACGAAACATTTCAAATAGAGACTTACGACTGTTTAGGATTGAAAAACTAAAGAGCCAGGGTATTTATTGACGTTCGCGTTCTAAAAAGTAGAAGAAATTCCTTTTTCGCCCAGAATCATATTGGACGTGATGGGTTACGAGGAAACGCAAAATGGTAATCTTTATCGATACAAATATCTTAATTAATGAAAACTATCTTAAGTCGACTAGGTTTAGCGTTTTCCTCAGGGCCGTTCGTTTTTTAGGTTACCGTGTCATAATTCCTGAAGTGGTTATTGACGAACTATTAAATCGCTTCCAGAGAAACGTTTCCAAGGAAACCGTAAGTTACTCTAAGTCCAATAGGCAGCTGAGAAAACTGATATCGACTTTGCTGTGACCCCCAACGATCATCCAAAGTGATCTAGAGCCGCCGGTTGCATTTTGCGCATTTGCGCGGGTTGTTCAACTGGGTGATTTGCGGAGCCGTCAAGATATTTAAGTGCGTCATCTCGTTTGGATTGCAACGTCGCGGCGTAGGCAGTGGGTGTGAGGCACCTTCACAAAATTATTATTCGTTAAAGTTATCCTGATAATATGGAGTTTCCTGACGGGCCGCCTCTAAATCTTCTTCCGTATATAGTTCGAAATACTCCGCAGCAGGGTAGGAAAAAGTTGCACTGAAGGCATTACCTAGTCCAGCAGCCGTAAGTTTCGAAAGACCAAAAATGCGCAAGCCGCATGCTATGCACTCAAATGAAGAAGGTAACATTGTTTGTCGCTGCACCACCTCATCACCATCCACCTTGGTCGTAACGGGCCCACTCGGAGCGCCTAGTAGAAGTGATTGTGATTTACAAGCTGGGCATTCTACTCGGTGACCTTCTTGGCGTGTCGCCCAGGTTGCCGCTTGTTTCGTTGTGGCTTCTTGTTCACTATCACTTTTGTTATTCCAGACCTTGTTATGGGCTATGATATCTCCCTTTACGGATGCTGCGGCATCATCTTTGAATGCCGTGATCAACTCCTGTGCCTCTTTGTGATCTGAAATAAGATCTTCAAGTTCTTTGTTCATAGATTGTAGAAGAACGTTGCACGCTAAATAGAACCTGGGTAACCAGTCAGAAGTTCCCAGACTTTCAAAGGCTAACTCACCAGAATGAAGTTCCGAGTTTCTTCTTTCCATGTGGTGCCTACAAAAACCATAATTTTCCTGGTCAAAACCCGGCACTAACTCCTGCAAACGAAGCAGAACATCCTTTGCTTGTAATGACCTGGGAACAAATTTTGTGGATGTCACATCAATACCAAGTGCGTAAGGTAAATTGCGCCAATCGCGGTCGCCTGCCAATAGAACCGGAGAGATGTGGGCAAGGGTGGCCCTTGCAAGCAGTTCCAAGGCTAATGCAGACCAAAATCCAAACTGAGCTTCGTCAGCCGTATGTGCTTCCATCCGCTCGACATAAAGCTGTGCTTTACAGAAAAGGGATTCTTCGGACCACGGGTGTGAATCTACCGAAGAATTCATTTGTAAATCTCCCAAAGATAAACTCGTTCTAATCGTCTATCGATATCCGCCGACAAAATCTTGCTACGGCCATGTAAAACCCGCCAGTTATCTATAATGAGGGTGTCGCCACGTTCGACCAAGTTCAACGACTTCGATAGGTCCCAGGCCTGAGTATGCATGAATTCCGTTAAACGGTTCGCGGCTGAGTTCATCGGAACCAAGAATATAGAATCCCATCTAAACCCGCGGATGTTAGTTGGACCACCGCCAAACACAAGAGGAAGTAAACATAAGTGAGCCTTGGAGCCAACGCTTCTCGGACGCACAAGGGCTCGTTTCAGCGTTGGGCGGTCCACGGCAGACGAAAGTGTAGAAGCAGACAATATTTTTGTGGCTACTGCTTGAGAACCTTTCTGGCACCGCAGTAGAAAATAGCGTGGCGGGCGTTTCCAGTGTGCGAGATCACTGTGAAGGGGGAAATCGTTAAGACCAAACACTCCACTATAACGGTTTTTCGGAGATTCGGTCTGTGGTCGGGGCTCCAATATTTGAACGGTAGGAATATTTGACTTCGGCAGTAATGCCTGCATATCCACTACAACACCGATGGAGTGCGCCAGATCAATCGTTGTTTCTTCCCGTCGCCATCCCGGAATTAGAACGTAACCGTTCTGCTGTAGCCGATCTGTTATTTCCTCTTCAAGAAATAGAGATTCTATGGGCATTCCAGTTAACTTCCGATTATATTCCACGTGGATTACCCGATATTGTCCGTCGAAATAAGATAGATTGCGACCTGCTCCCCGTTCGTCCTTCATTCACCATAATGAGAATCTATGGGGTTGATAATCTGTGGTGGTTCAGAGGTGACCTTTATAGTTGGCCGTTTTCCGGTGACCTCTGTCAGGTGAAGTTGGTGCCAATCGATTGACAATACGGGCCTGTCGTTCTCTGAAGGTGGGGGGTTATCTGAAACCGATCCAACTTATTTCAAAATGCATGTTTTCCGTCAGGGTGCATGGCGTAGACCGGCATGCTTTGGGTAGCCAAGAGCTTCGATTTATCATTATTGCCATGCCCAATTAGCACCCAATAGGAAGGTATGTCCCTGAGTGGCTGGATAGCGTAACCGGCAAACTCATGCAAATGCCGGACCATGTCTTCAGGGTTATGGGCCTCCCCAAAGATCTCTAGTAGTGCCTGGTCGTAAACCGGACATTTTGCATCGGGATCAAACTTGATCGGCAAGCAATGGAGAAGGCGGCTTTCGCAACGATGAGGACGCCATTCTGGCCGGTGACCGGGCGTCTGACATTCGATTAAACAACCGTACAAATTCTCCACTGGCGTTGCCATGTTGACGCCATTTGTTGATTTCACTTTTTATTGATCCGTGGGATTTGGCTTTTGTTGCTAATTCGTGATTAAGAAAAATGAGATGTGCTTTGGCTACAAGTTCGCAAGCACTAAAAAAATTATCGGTGCTTACTGACGCGTAACCTTGTTCCGCCGAATATCTCGCTGTATCCAAGAACTGTATCGCGGAGTGGAGCATACTAGATGCCTTTCCACGACCGCAGCTAAAGTCAAAATCAAAAACCCATCCCTTGCCGGTCCAGTGCTGTGTAAAATGTGCGGCATCAAGTTCATCCTCTTCCAGATGAAAGCGCACTATATTCGGATCAGGGATGAATGTAGGCTCGCCGTTTTGCGTCGCCCTAATAGCCCGAACAAGTAAACTTCCACGAACTTCCGCGTTCAGGCGGACAAACTTTTTGCCTTTGTTTTGCTGAATCCATTGGGCGGCGGTGAGAAAGAATTTATCATCGATAGTTTTGTTAGATAAGCGACGTTTTATTTCTGGCGTAAAGTCGGTTTTGGAACCGCTTTAGGCCACCCTTTTATACCAGTAGGTATTTCCTCGGCTTTGGAAATGTCTAGCCAGTTGCCGGGACGTTTCCGTTCTTCTACCCAGCGCAATGTTTCGTGTTCTGTTCGTTTATCGTTCATCATGATTAACCAAAGGACTGTTGTTCTTTGATGAAAACGGATTTCCTCACCTCTTTGAGCAAACCACTTCAATATCGATTTGTATGACCTAGTTTGGAATGGATGTAGATTGTCTTTAGATGGCCCATAAGGCAGAACTTTCAATATTTGCAAGGCAGTTTTGCGACTTGGCAATATTCCGTTTCAGGTTGTTGGAGGTAAGGAGCAGATGTTTCCATTTGGTATGTTTCTGATTTGGCTACAACAAGGGAAGGTTCCAACATATAAATTTTACGGTTTTACGACTTAAAAGTTTTAGTGGCCGTCTTGGCATACTTTAGAATCACTCTATAGGAAACCATTACACCTCTATTATGAGGTCACCATATCTGCTTAGATTGTCTACTGCTGGTAGCTTGATCGGGCGTCTTCTGACTGCCTAATCTTCACCCCGCATGAAATTCAGTTGAAACTAGCCAGCTGCCAACTGACTGTCTCAACTGCTTCGTAATATATTTAGCGGCGCCTCTCTTATCACTTAGCGCTCTGACGTCGAGGTTGCCGCTTTTCACCAATTTACCGCGCCAAAGTTCTTGCGCGAATTCGATTATTTCCTCTGTCTCTTGATAACTTTCAGGCCATTTCACGAAAGCGTGGTAATGGGTGTTGATGCCCATGCTTTCGGGTATGGCGATAAAGAAAATGCGCTTATCTCCCTTCTTCCAATACCTGGTTCCCAAAGCAAAGCTATCTACTCTCTTCAGCCATTCCTTTAGCCTGTCTCTGGCATTCATTTCGCCAGCATCGTTATTAAACGCAAAGGTCACAAGATGAGTGGTTTCCGAATTAGATAGGAAATCGACGAGCTCCTTTCTTATGTTGGGGATGGTCGGTTCCATTTGTTCTTCTGCTATATGACCTCACTTCGTTGCTGGTGCCGAACCATTCGGCTTTAACAATTCATATTGTATTTAATCCGTTGTCAGAAAATCAAAATTCAATTTGCTCAAGATGCAGAAAATTACGACGCATCTTGGGATCGATTTGAAGTGCTGCGCCAACCAAACACGTCGTGTTTATGGGACTCGGATTGTTAACCGGATGCCATCGGGCAAATTGCCAAGATGGCGGTTGTCCGGTTTTTCCTTCGTCGTATCAGCCATGCCAAAAATGGGGCAGATAAGGTCAGAGCACACATTTTAGGGTTTTGCGGATTTAGCTCCGGCAAGTGTTTGTTTATAAAGGATAAATTTTGCGGTTTTCGACTAAAAAGCTTTAGTCGCCGTTTGGGTATACCTGCCAAAATCTGATAAGCCGCTTTTCATCGGTAAAATGACAAAAAAGTAGACGGCGTTCTCGGATGATATTGATTCTGACGGTGATGCGGGCGGATGAGTATTGAAGCATTTGGCAAAGCGCCAGAGATGCCCCAGTACAGCCCTTCCTGATTTTAACGCTTACGCAGTAGCGTGATTTCCAGAGCCAGCGCTGAGAGCACGGTTTTGAGCATCTTCTGCTTGTCCCTCTAAAGCTCATCTGGGCGCGGAGGAATCGTTAGACGCTATGAACTGATCGCACACCCGCTGCCAATGTCGCAGCGTCTTAATCCAATCAGGATGATGCGCTTGAATTCCTTGACCGCTTTGCAAACCACCTGGTTGATCAACGCCCGCAAATGCGCAAAATGCAAACGTCGCCTCTAGATCACTTTGGGTGATCGTTGGGGGTCATAGCAGATTGTTTGTTTGAATGAAAAAACGTATCGCGTTCCTAATCTCAAAGCAGCATTTCATCGTTCATGGTGGTATCGGACAGTTTGCCAAGGGCTTTGGCGAAATGGCAGTATGACAGGGTTGGATTGTAGATTACATTACTGACGGTAAACCAAGTGACAATAGCTTTGTTAAGGGCAGAATAGTCACGCATGTCGGATACAGTTACGCCAAACATAGAGAAGCGTTTCGATATGGCGAGGGATTGAACGCAGAGCAAATAGCAAACTTCCGAGACGGTCTGTTGGGAGCGTACCGAACGTGCTTCTACGATATGATTGTCTGCAATAATCCAGAAAGTGCCGTAGCTGCATACTCACTTAGCTTGGCCCAGCACGTTGCAGTCATATTTTATACCCACATAGAAGTCTTATTTGGTAATAGCAGCACCTTCTCTAAAGCTTACACCCACCAAGTTAAAGCCATGTGTGGCTGGCCCGATTTAAGTATTGGAACCCAGTCAGAATTTAACACCACTTTGATTGACCGAGCATTGTTCTTGCCCATGCCAGTGCCTGAACAAGCATTGTTGAAGCTGAGCAAAGGCAAGAAAAGCGGCGTTCTGTTTACTGGACGTTTTGAGAAACGAAAGAACCCGGAACTGTTCTTGCGCGTTGTCGCGAAAGCAGGATTGCCGGCCAAGATATTAACCGGCGGAAAGGACGCGCATGGCAAATGGGAAAGGGCTCTGAAAGAATACGGCATCAAAAAATACGAAATCAAAGTAGGAATAATCGGCAAACAGAAGGTGGACTTCATAAAGTCGGCGAAGGTCGCGTTTCATCCTTCGATGCTAGAAAGTTTTGGTCTTAGCGCCTTCGAGACGCTACATGCTTGTCCAACTCTGCTGCTGGAAGAATACAGATGGACCAAAGCGTTTAAAGGGTTAGCCTGTTACGCGACGAAAAAGACTGCCGCTGCGTCTTTAAAAGAGCTTTACAAATCGAACCATGACCAAGCGAAAGTACTAAAGCAGTTGACGAAACGTAACGATGCCGTTCCGAGGTACTGTGTGCTCGCATGATCAATGCTAGCGAAGGAAAGATCCGATTAACTAACCTTTATACCAAATATTTGAAGTCGTACCGCAAGCTAGAAGACTATTGGACCTTCATTAAACGAGCCAATGTTGGCGGCAGTGATTTGGCGTCGATCTATAACAACACAAGCTATCTGTCCTTTAAGCAAGAATACGACCATACCAAATTGAAACTGGTAAAAAGTATTTCTGCCGAACTCTAGTCCGTTGGAGCTAGCAAAGGCATTGTCAGATGTAGTGGTTCAGACGTGATCTGACAGACGCCGTCTCAAAACCGGTAACTGTCAGATCAGGTCTGAATCGCTACAACCAAAAAACTTTTTAGTCGTCGGCAAACCAAATACATTCTTCGCCAATTGATTCACGGCATAGCCGCACCTTCACAACCCGTAATGTATGGTTTTTCTCGTATCTGGGCAGCGGGTTTTGGGAGCAACGTCACTTCATCAAGGTGCCAGCGCCACAGCGAATAGGATCCATGATGAATGCGTCGTTTCCGGATCGCCGAAGAAAACAACGGGCCAAAGCGATTCCACCAGTACCGCACCGTTTCGTAAGAGACGTCGATGCCTCGTTCGTGGAGCAGGTCTTCGACCTGTCTCAGGGACAGTGGAAATCTAACATACAGCATCACCGCGAGGCGGATTACCTCGGGCGAGCTGTTGAAATAACGGAAGGGGTTTTGCATCACCTAAAGCTAGGAGACCTTAACTTCCTGCTTCAAGGCGATTTAGTCTGACAATGCCGTCATCACAGACAAACTGCCATCTTATGGTGCTGCTCTGAAGGACTTGGGCCTGACCAAGCACCATGATTTTGGTGGCAGGAAGAATAACCGGGCCGAGAATTCTCACTTACCAGTCCGACAGCGGGAACGACGCATGCAGCGTTTCAAATCGGCTCGATCAGCGCAGCGGTTTCTCTCTACCCACGCCACCGTCTACAACACCTTCAACGTCCAACGCCATCTGATATCCCGAAAGACATTACGCCAGCTTCGCAACCACGCTATGAGCCTGTGGCAAACTGTCACCGCTGCCGCTTGAGCTTGAGTTCTATGCCAATTCGCGGCACCACCGTTCAATAACGTGACAATTTCTTATCCAGAAAGGCTGGATTGGAAAACTAAACCATCTTATGGTTGCTCATGGTGGTGCATCTTCTCACCCGCTGAATATCTGGTCTTCGAAATCCCGTTTCGGCAGGAATGCGCCGCCTTCTTCAATTGAGCCCATATATCATATCCAAACGTAAGTCAGATTAGGGTGGTTCAGATACAAAATGAGTAAAGAAAAACTGAAGGTCATATGCGTCTTATATGATGATCCTGTAAATGGGTATCCGCCAGAATACGCCCGTGCCGACATTCCAAAGTTATCCAATTATCCTGATGGGCAAACAATACCATCACCACAGGCAATAGACTTTACTCCCGGGGAACTTCTTGGATGTGTTTCTGGTGAACTAGGCCTGCGAAAGTTCATAGAAGACCGGGGTCATACACTTGTTGTCACATCTGATAAAGATGGTCCAGATTCTGTGTTAGAAAAAGAGCTTCCAGATGCGGATGTTGTTATTTCACAGCCGTTTTGGCCAGCTTATGTAACCGCAGAAAGAATTGCCAAATCACCAAAATTAAGGCTTGTTATTACGGCAGGTATCGGTTCAGACCACGTGGATTTACAAGCAGCAATCGATAACGATATTACTGTAACTGAGGTTACTTATTGCAACAGCATTAGTGTGTCCGAGCATGTTGTAATGATGATCTTGAGCCTCGTTCGCAATTATATTCCATCATATAACTGGGTTCTCAAAGGAGGATGGAATATTGCTGATTGTGTTTCTAGGTCTTATGACGTTGAAGGAATGCATATAGGTACTGTTGCAGCAGGCCGGATTGGTCTGGCGGTACTACGACGCATGAAACCTTTCGATGTACATTTACACTATTATGATCGACACAGACTTCCGGCGGAAATAGAAAGGGAACTTGATTTAACTGTTCATGACAGCGTTGAGTCTATGGTTAAGGTCTGTGACGTTGTTACAATCAATTGTCCACTTCATCCTGAGACCGAACACCTTTTCGACGAAGATATGATTAGCAAGATGAAGCGTGGCGCTTATCTTGTAAATACGGCTCGTGGAAAAGTTTGTGACCGTAGTGCAATTGCAACGGCACTTGAAACTGGTCACTTGGCTGGTTATGCAGGGGATGTTTGGTTTCCGCAGCCACCGCCAAAAGACCATCCATGGAGAACGATGCCAAACCATGGAATGACACCACATACATCTGGAACTTCACTTGCAGCCCAGGCCCGATATGCCGCAGGCGTTCGGGAAACGTTAGAATGTTGGTTTGATGATAAGCCAATACGAGAGGAATATCTGATTGTACAAGGCGGAAAGCTTGCGGGAGTTGGAGCACACTCTTATAGCGAGGGTGACGCAACCGGTGGATTTGAGGAAGCTGCTAAATTTAAAGAAAGCAAATAAATGCTGTCCCCTCGGCACTGTCAGAGTAAATCGGCTTGAGACAGGAAGTAAGCTTCCTTAGTCTCAAGCCATGCACAATCCCTTCCGTTATTTCAACAGCTCGCCCGGGTCATCCGCCTCGCGGTGATGCTGTGTGTTAGATTTCCGCTCTCCCTCAGGCAGGTCGAGGATCTGTTCCAAGAACGGGGCATTGATGTCAGTTACGAAACCGTACGGTACTGGTGGAACCGCTTTGGCCCGTTGTTTGCAACCGAGGTCCGAAAGCGTCGCGTTCGTCATGGATCCTATTCGAACTGGCGTTGGCACTTTGATGAGGTGTTTGTCCGCTATGAACGATAGGTTTCCTATCATTGGAGATGTTCGGCCCCACTCTACAAGGTGAAGGCCCAATGATAGGCGTTAGAACACACTTTATTAGATTTGGTGGATGCCCTTACCGTTGCACGTGGTGTGATTCCTTGTTTGCTGTACTTCCAGAAGAGGTCAAGAAGAACGCCACACGTATGACAGCGGGGGAAATCGCAGCTGGCATCAAGAAGCTCGAACACAGCAATTGGATAACACTCACCGGTGGCGATCCAGTTATGTACGACATTGATAGTGTTGTGGACGCGCTAAGTGATTACAGGCTGTCTGTAGAGACAGAGGGATACTTATGGCGAGGCTGGCTCAATAGAGTTGAACAAGTAGTCGTTAGCCCAAAAGCACCGTCTTCGGGAATGAGTGACAAGACAGATTGGGAGGTTTTGCAGAAGTATGAAGCCACCGGTGCCAACCTAAAGATCGTAATTTTTGATAATGCCGATCTTGATTGGGCGGAAATGGTTTCATCCAAGTATCCAAGCATGAAGCTGTACCTGTCAGTTGGTACGCCACAGGGACTGGACGACAATCTGACACAGGAGCAAATACTGTGCCGGTTACATAATCTGTCCAATGAAGTCCTCAAGCGAGATAAATTAACGGCTGCGATCCTGTTGCCACAGCAGCACGTTTTAACTTGGGGGACCCAGCTGGGCGTCTAAAAACTTTTTAGTCGAAAAGGCGAAAGATTTATGCTGTAAAACTAATAGTTTACGCAGGTAAAATCGTCATCACCCTAGAAAGGGTGTCTGTGTTTTATTTGGGGAATTATATCTCACAGTAATATTCAGGACGGCACTGACCTGCTCCCCGTTCGTCCCTCATTCATAACGAAAGTCTGCTCCTCATAACCGCGTTTCTCATGCGTCCGCACCTTCAGAGGTTGAGTAAACTTCACAACACAGCGAGATCGTTTCCTGGGTCTAGGTTAACGGCCGGGCCTTGATTACGGAACCCCACTGAGAATCACAGGACTTAGCACCAATATTGGACGATCAAGCATATTTTTTCGTCTAAGGCCTTTTGAGTCATCCGTCGACTACAGACGTAACTTTTCCAACCAAAAGATTTCATCAGACCTGAAGTCTTTGGTCGCTCTTTGAGTCAGAAGACTACACACTCGAAACGTAATAAAAGTTAGGATTTGTGAGGTTTTCGATGAAACAAGCAAAAGTACTGACCAAGGAAGAAATGAAAAGAGTGCTAGCAGTAATCGTTCACGGCAAGCACGCATCGCGGAACCGCATGGCCATGATACTCAGTTATTATGCTGGGCTGAGAGTTGGCGAAATCGCCAGCCTAAAATGGCGTCAGTTATTGGACAAAGAGGGTCGCATTAAGGACGAGATACGCCTGGACAAGTCTCAAACGAAGGGCGGCCAATATCGCACTGTTTATGTTGGCGCAAAGCTCAGGAAAGAGATTCGAAGCTTTCTATCAAACTTCAACGAAATTCCTGACAGAAACGAAACAGTTCTCAAGACACAAAAGCGCTCGGCGTTTAGCGCCAATACACTTTGTCAGATGTTTTCCGAGTTATATGCGCTCGCCGGCATTGACGGGGCAACCTCTCATAGTGGCCGCCGTTGGTTCATCACTAAGCTCGCACACGCTGGCGTGTCAGAGAAAGTGATAATGAATTTAGTTGGGCATAAACACTTGAGCACGACTCAACGTTATATAGACGTGACGGACGATATGATGAAAGCGGCTGTAGAAGTGCTTTAGATAAAAAAGGGGGGGGTAGACCCCTGACCTAACCCCCCGTGACGAAAAGATAGAAACTCAAGCTGCCAAGTTATTAACTTTTTTGAACTCAACTACAATGTTTTCAAGCTTACGAAAAAGCTCCCTATTGTCATCATCACAGTCTTTCAACAGATCAAGTAAATGGTTATCGTTCAATCCAGTGAGACCCTCAGCTTCCAGAATTTGCCTTACTCTCGGGACACGTTTTTCCGGTTGAAATTTTTCAAACGGGATAGGCCGGAATCTTGATCTTATTCCACCATCCACTTTCGACAGATCATTTGAAGTAATAAAGAAACAAGCATGCTGGTTGTAATTGGTAATGATGTTTCTCCAAGCCATTTGAGCATCTTTGTTCATACCATCAATTTCATCGATGATAACAAAAGTCTTACCGTAACTATTGAATGCGACCTTGTGGAAAAAGCCATCGTTGATATTTCTTACATCAGTTAATCGATTTTGAGAGCTAGCGTTGATTTCGAGAATATCAAAGCTACTAATATCCTCGCTGAGAAAATAGGGGAGACGCTTTGCAAGCGATGTCTTCCCTGTTCCGTAGGGTCCGTAAAATAGCAGATTACCGAGAGGTCGCTTTTCATCTACTACATCTTGAAATTCTGTTTCGACTTGATCATTGGGAAACATAAAGTCGCTAAATTCTTTGGGTTCGTATTTGTTTTCGAACATGTCTTACTCCTTATAATGAATATTTTGAATTACAACGAAAGAAGCGGGCAAGTGTGTTTGCCCGCTTCGCCGCATTCGTCTTGCTGATGTAGCTAGGCAGCTACTTTGGCTGATTCAGCAATTTTCTGAACAGAAGTTTTTTCGCCAGATTGTCCTGACGTCACCGGACTAGGTGCATGCGTGACGCTTTCATGGGACAACACAAGCTTACCTGCTAACGTCTGTTTCTTGTTGTCAATGAAATGAACAACTTTGACAGTGAGGTCAGATTCAACAATCCCTAGCATTGGGACGACATCACCGGGTTTTGCGTTACACGGAAGGTGTTTAATAACTGCAAAGCCAGATTGATCCCCAAGCGCAGCTGTTGCTTTTTCAAGTTTGGCTTTTTGACGCTTTTGAGCTTCCTCGTCTGGCATCAATCGAATTTTTTCGATTCCGCCTTTCTTAGAAATCCAGCCGGGTAGTGTCTTGCCCGTTTCGCCTGCATCACACGCTATCCCTAAAACTTTTGCGTAGGCAGAAGCTTTTTTTGGATCGCCTCTTAGACCAAACACAAGCTTGCAAATCTTAAGTGCCAAAGATGTGTTGGCCTGGACTTTTGTCTTATGCTGACTGTATTGCTGAGCAATACAGTCAGCATAATCTTCATCCGTATTACACTTGTGATGCAGGTCCAAGCACTTACCCAACAGTCCATAAAGTGCTTTGTTTCCCCTAGCTATCTTAAGGTCGACCTGCTTTCTTTCGGCAACAAGTTCACCAATTTCCTTAGAAACGACCTCATTGGCCGTCAGTGAATTACTCATAATACTTTCCTTTTTGACTAAAATTTCGTGTAGAAATGAATTTGAAGTAAAAACATCATTTATCTAAAAACTGTAGTTACTATAAGTTTCGTTTTACACGAAAGTAAAATTGCACAGGCCGAAATAGCCTGCCATTACTCACACCATGCAAGTAACAATCTAACAATACCATAGAGTTTTGAAGAGGTCAAGTATAAAATGAAGATATTATTTATATTCTTGGGAAAAGTTGCGTTAGAGCAATGAAATGATTTTTATATCAGTACTATTTAAGTATGTATTTATATCTATACTCTAATAAAAGGGTATCATGGATCTAAGATTTGTCAAATAAACGGCGGTACTTTTTTCAGAATTCCATCACTGGACCATTTTTATAAGGCCGTTTTGTGGAACGATTGTCAGGTTTGGAAAAATTCAAGGGTAAGGGGATGGCCCATATGCTGATCAAAACAAAGATCGTGCAAACTCCTAAATAGGCCGTGAAAAGTGTTTAAAAACAGTGTATTAGAAAATGTATGTTTTGCTTAAAATCCGTTGTCCGAAAGGGCGTGCCGGTTCGAGTCCGGTGGAGGGCACCATACTCAATTCCGATCTATTCTAATTCTTTCCCAATAACGTAAGGTAATGCCGGATTCTTCCAGATTTCTTTCTTGGATGTTCTGTTCGATTCCCATATATTCCTAGATCTTACGTTGGAAATAACGTGGGAAATAAATGGGAAAACTTACTGTCGCCAAAATCAAATCGCTGTCCAAGTTGGGGCTACATAGTGACGGCGCTACGCTTTACTTGTACGTCGCGCCCCGTGGCTCAAAATCCTGGGTTCAACGGCTGACAATTGATGGAAAGCGACGTGATATCGGTCTAGGTGGTTTCCCAGTGGTGGGATTGGCCGAGGCCAGGGATAAGGCATTTGAGAATAGAAAACTCGCTCGGGCTGGTGGTGACCCGCTA
Organism: Rhodospirillaceae bacterium; assembly: GCA_965262665.1. Taxonomy (GTDB): domain Bacteria; phylum Pseudomonadota; class Alphaproteobacteria; order Rhodospirillales; family Rhodospirillaceae; genus CBDBND01. The sequence continues at coordinate 3,581,392 of CBDHFR010000004.1, read as the reverse complement.
GCCGAAAAGCGAAAGAACCTGGCGCCGACATTCCGTGAAGCAGCAGAACGGACCTTCGAGGCAAACCGTCCGCGGTGGCGCAACGCCAAAGTCGAAAAGAACTGGATGCAGCAATTGGAACGGCACGCCTTTCGGGTTCTTGGCAAAATGCGGGTCAACCAGGTCGGGCGGGAAGAAGTGTTACGCGTGCTGACGCCGATATGGACTGAGAAGCCTGAAACCGCCCGCAAGATTCGGCAACGTATCCGAGCGATACTCGCCTGGTCGCAGGCGCACGGCTTTATCGAGCACAATGTGGCCGGAGAAGCGATTAATGGAGCGTTGCCAGCACAACCAGCTTTCAAACAGCACCTTCGCGCGTTGCCCTATGGCGAGGTTTCCTACGCACTCGCCACGGTGGAGGCATCGCGTGCATCCATGGCCGCAAAACTATGCTTGCGGTTTACAGTAGTGACGGCATCAAGATCGGGTGAAGCACGCTGCACAACATGGGACGAAATCAACTTTGAGGCGAAGACTTGGAGCGTTCCGGCTTCTCGCATGAAAGCCGGTGCTGAGCACCGCGTCCCAATATCGGAGGCTGCACTTGCTGTGCTTGAGCAGGCACACACGTTGCGTGATGAATCCAATTTCATCTTTCCTTCTCCAGCGCGGCCAGGCCATCCACTCTCCGATATGGCCTTGACCAAAGTCCTGCGCGATACTGGTCTAGCAGACCGAGCGACCGTCCACGGTTTCCGGTCGAGCTTCCGAGATTGGTGCGCGGAGACAGGTAAACCACGGGAACTTGCCGAGGCAGCCCTTGCGCACATCGTTGGTGGTGTCGAGGGGGCATATTTTCGAAGCGATCTATTCGAGCAGCGACGGGCCCTCATGCAGCAATGGTCGGATTTCCTGACCGGCAAAAGCGGCAAGGTGGTGAAACTCCGAGGATAACAACTGGGCGCATACGGTCTTACTCGGCGACGAACGCTTTGAGCGGTCCCGTATCGTTAGCTGAACTAGAGCAGATTCAATTTAGTCCCAATCATATCCGGCGGCGGCGAAGTAGTTTTCGCATTCTGTTGAGGTCAAGGCATCGATGGCGTCCCACAGGTCGTCGACGGTTCTGGCGGCGGCCTTTCTCAGGAGCGCCTTGAGTTTGCCTGCCTCCAGAATCGGCAGCAGGGTCCGGGCCGCCGCGAACAGGGCGTCGACCAAGGTGAAGGCGGCGCACATGCGGCTCACCGGTCAACGAGCCCCTGATCCAGGAACTCGCCACAGGTGGCTTCCTGGAGGGCAAGCGCAACATCGTGCTAGTCGGCGGCACCGGCACCGGCAAGACCCATCTCGCCGTCGCCATCGCGCGCTCCTGCATCCGAAAGGGTGCCCGTGGCCGGTGCTACAACGTCGTCGACCTGGTCAACCATCTCGAGGCCGAACTCCGTGCCGGACGCCAGGGCCGCACCGCAGACCAGTTCACCCGGCGCGACTTCGTCACCCTGCTTGCGCAGCTCGTTGGAGGTGCGGGCCTGACCATAGGCCGGAAACTCCAGCGCGGATTTGATCACCGCCTGCTCGGTGGCTTCACCGACGCGGTTGGCAAGATTGGGTTTGCGCCGGGTGCGCTCGAACAAGGCCTCGACGCCGCCTTCCTCAACCGCGGCCTTGTAGCGGTAAAAGGTGTCGCGCGACATGCCCATGACCTGGCAGGGACCTGGCAGGCCTTCGACACATTGCCCAGTTCCTCGGCCAGATTCAGTAATCCAGTTTTGTGTTTGATGATCTTGTCGGTAGTATTCAACATCGTGGTGTCCTCGTTTTGTGGTTGGTGTGCACCACCATCAAAACGGACAACCACCATCTCCATCAAGAGATGCGCCGCTCCCATTCCAGCTTGCTGGGAAGGGAGCGGTGTCAGATCACATCGCGACTAACTCACTTTAGGACAGGAACCGACTGACCCGACTATGCCATTTAGCTTTGTTCACACCGCCGATATCCACCTCGACTCGCCGTTGCGCTCACTTGCACTCCGCGATCCGGACCTTGCGGAGTTGGTCGGCGATGCGACCCGCCTCGCCTTCCAAAAGACAATCGATATCTGCCTAGATGAACGTGTCGACGCACTGATGATAGCGGGAGACCTTTACGACGGCGATCAGACCTCGATGAAGACGGCTCTGTTTCTGGCTGCACAGTTACAGCGATTGAACGATGCAGGTGTTCGTGCGTTCATTGTCCGCGGTAATCACGATGCTGAATCGCGGATCACGCGAGAGCTCGCCCTACCTGAGAGCGTTAAGGTCTTCGGCGGACGAGCTGAGACGGTCGAGCTTGTTAGCGGCCGGGGCGAGATCCCAATCGCCGTGCACGGCATCAGTTTCGCGAAGCCTCACGCGCCGCAGAGCCTTGTTTCCCGTTTCCGGGTGCCTATCTCCGACGCCTTCAACATTGGGCTGCTTCATACGAGTCTTGGCGGATCAGCCGACCATGACGACTATGCGCCCTGCAGCGTTGCTCAACTGACCGATGCTGGCTTCGACTATTGGTGCTTGGGACATCTTCACACGCGGGAGGTGTATAGCCGGAAGCCTTTCATCGTCATGCCGGGCATGCCCCAGGGACGCGATATCGGCGAATCAGGATCAAAATCTGTGACGCTCGTCCGTGTCGCAGACGATGGCGCAGTCGATTGCTTTCCTCACACGACCAGCGTCGCCCAATTCGAAAGAGTCTTGGTCGACCTTACCGGTGTTTCGGACCAGCGCCTCATGGCCGAACGGGTCGGTGCATGTTTGACCCATGCTCGCGCGGACGCCGAGTCTGAGCAGCTCGTGGTTCGCCTGGAGCTCCGAGGTTTGACTGAGCTCGCCTGGCGGTTGCGACGTGATCCAGAACTCGTGAATGTCGAAGCCGTACACCAAGCTGGCATGGTCGGCCGAACCTGGATCGAGAAAGTCGAGCTGGCTGTGAGTCCCCCAAGTGAACCCGTCATCGGGCCATTTGGAGAAATTGCGGAGACGATCCAGGCAAAGATCGCTCCTTCAGAGTCCTTTCGGCGTCATGCCCTCGACATCGTGGAAGAAATCGAAAAGGCCTTGCCGCCGGCGGCGCGCGGTCTATTCGGCGATAGCGAAGAGAAGCGCAACCAAATCCTCGACGACATGATCCGCGAGGGTTGCGAGACCGTTCTCGCCCATTTGCACGCGGTCCGCGACGTAAGCACCGACTGATGCGCCTCAATCGCCTTAGCCTAACCCGGTACGGCATTTTCACCGACCATGTGATGGACTTCGGAGAAACGGCGCAAGGCAAACCAGACTTGCACGTTGTCTACGGGCCCAACGAGTCTGGGAAATCTACGGCGCTGGCGGGTTTCCTCGACCTTCTTTTCGCGTTCGAGCACCGCAGTCCTTACGGATTCGCGCATGGATACGAAGCCATGCAGGTCGAAGCGGATCTGAATATCGAAGGCACCACCAGGCATTTCGTCCGAGTCCGAAGGCGTGAGGGCAGCCTGCTCGACGGTAGCGGTAGCCCGGTGTCGGACGGAGTAATTACGAACGCCTTGGGTGGCATGAACCACGAAACCTATAGGGCTATGTTCTCTCTCGACGACGACACCCTCGAAGCTGGCGGCGAAGAAATCCTTAGAAGCGAAGGCGATCTAGGCCGGCTTCTTTTCGGTACCGGCGCCGGACTTGTCGAGCTGAGCAGAACACTCAACAGGCTTCGCGACGCCGCGCAGGGCTTCCACAAGACGAGAAGCCGCAGTACCGAACTCCACTCGCTCAGGCTCCAGCTCGAAGATCTAGACCGACAGAAAAAAGGGCTCGATACCGCGGCGAGCGCATTTGCACGCCTCGTCGCCGACCGCGATGCGGCGACCACCGCCTACGACGAAGCAATGGCATCGCGCGCCAAGCTCGAAGCGGATCGTGAAGACACGCTGCGCCGCATCGATGGGCTGCGCCGGCTTGCGGAAATCCGCCCACTGCGTGCCGAACTTGCCGATCTGGTGGCATTGCCCGAGGCACCAAGAGTCTGGTTCACGCAGATCGAAGACCTCATCGCTGAGGTACCAAGGCTCAATGAGCGGATCAAGGGCCTCCGGAGCCAGGAACAAAAGCTGAGTGAAGAAAGAGAAGCTTTGGCCCTCGACAACGCGATCCTCGAGCTTGAGGACCGCCTTGGCCAGCTCGACTGGACGCGCGCTCGGTATGTCACGGCCGAAGACGACCTGCCTAGGCGTCGAGCCAGTCTCGCCGAACACGAGAACACAATTGTCGCAATCGTCAGGCGCTTGGACAAGGCTCCCAACACGGATCCCCGATCCCTTGTTGTGCCAGCAGGCACAATAGGTGTGCTCAACGAACTGATCGAACGTCGATCAGGCATCGAAGAACGGCTAAGGGCGTCGGCGCAAGAGGTGGACACCACGAAAGCCGCCCTCTTAACAGCCGGCGACGTGCTCAACGAGGCAGCGGAGAAGGCGGGCGTCGATGACAACGCCACCCAGCGCTTACACGACATAATCGACGAAATCCAGTCCGACGATTTCGCGGCGCGCCTCACTTTGCACACCGCGCGGCACCGATCCCTACAAGCTGAGCTAGACGGTCAGCTCGCGGAATTACACCCCTGGAGCGGCGAGGACGAAGCGCTCGCTCGGGTTCATGTCCCCGAACAAAAGGAGTTGCAGGATTGGGGCGCAATTCTTGACGAAGCGGCAAGAGGTATCGAGCGTATTCAGCTCGATACCTTGAGGCACGTGACGGAGCGCCATCGCCTATCCGCGCTCATTGATCGCCGAGGCACCGAGACCGGTATCATCGGAGATGAGGCAGCCGAGCGAGTGCGCACCCTCAGGGACGACGCGTGGACGCGGCACCGTGCTGTACTGGACAATGAGTCCGCCGATAGGTTCGAGGAGCGGTTGAAGGAAGATGATGCCGCAACAGCCAGCCGGATCGCGCAAGCGACAGCGCTTGCCGAACTTCGTCAAGCCACCGAGGCACTGCGAAACGTAAAGGCTGACATCGAACGCAGCGAGGCAGAGCTTACACTGGCACACGGGAAGCAGCAGGGCGTCCGGGATCGGATTGCCTCCGCAGTTGCAACCATGTCCTGCACGGGCGTTCAAGGCATGCCCCGGGATATCACTCTTCCCAAATTGATGGGCTGGATGGAGCGGCGCGCAGGTATCCTCGACACCCTTGCTCAAATGCACCGCGAGAGCGGCGAGATCGTTCGCGCCCAACAAGAATCCGCCCAGTATCGCGAACGCCTTGTAGGCGCCTTGGCGGCAGCGCGATACCCACACGGTGCGGACACCAACCTCGAAACGCTCGTGAAGTCTGCACGCCAGGAGGTGTCGCTCCGCACGGAACGTCGTGCCGCGTTGGCTGCGGCGACCCAGCGGCTGGACCACGCGAAAGCAGAACTCAGCCGTCGCGACCAAGATGCGCGCCGGGCCGCTGAGGACGACGCGGCGTGGTGTGACGGCTGGACGGCTGCGTTGTCCGGTTGCTGGCTCGCATCGATAGATCCAGAGCTCACCACCTCGGCGGTCCGGCGCATTCTCGAAGACGTGGCGGTTCTGGACACCACTCTGTCCAAGCACAACGAGATGAGCGATCGAGTTCACAGAATGGAACGCGACCAGACCGCCCATGCACAAGAGGTGAAGTCTCTGATTGAGAAGCTTGGCGGCGTGTTCGATTCTCAGCACCCGGTAGCGCAGGGCGATGGTCTGAAGGCCCGTCTTGCAACAGCAATCGCCAACCGAACAACACGCGAAGGCCTGAACAAGAAGATCGGTGACCTTTCCACAGAAATCGCGACCTTCGAAAGCGACTTGGCCGAATTGCAGGCAGTCGCCACGGCGATGTTCGAGGCCTTTGGTGCGGACTCCCTTCGAGCCGTGAACGAAGGATTGCAAAAGGTCGCCCGACGGGACACGCTCCGCAACGACCTCTCGGTCCGCGAAGCTAGCTTGGTTGAGGCGATGAAGGCCACATCGCTCGACGCGGCCGAAGCAGCCCTCGCAAATGCCAGTCCTGACGAGCTCGACAGGCAGATCGTCGAATTCGAGGCCCGCTTGGCCGATGCCACGAAGCGAACGCAGGAGCTCTATCACGCCCTCGAAAGCGCTAAGGAACGAGTTAACGCGACAGGTGGAGACGGAGCGGTCGCGCGCATCGAAGGGGAGCGCCGCACATGTTTAGTTGATATACAGGAGCGTGCGCACGATTACGTTCGTACCGCGATCGGGATAGAAGCCGCCGAGCAGGCGTTGAGAGCATACCGCGACGAACACCGCACTTCGATGCTGCAACGTGCCTCGGACGCTTTTCGCACGATCAGCCGCGGCGCTTATTCCAGATTAGATGCCCAGTTAACCGAAAAAGGTGAAGTGCTGATTGGTATTCCCGCCGGCGGAGGTGCGAAGATCGCTTCTCAGATGTCCAAGGGCGCACGCTTCCAACTCTATCTTTCCTTGCGCGTCGCGGGCTACCTGGAATTCGTCAACCTCCACGGCCCCGTGCCGTTCATCGCCGATGACATATTGGAAACTTCCGACGATTTTCGCGCACGAGAAGCGTTTCACCTATTCGCTGAAATGGCCAAGGTAGGGCAGGTCATCTATCTCGGCCACCATCGGCATCTCTGCGGTATCGCCCATGATGTCTGCCCTGACGTCAGTATCCACGAACTTCCCGACCCCCTGGCAACGACGGACGGCAACTGATCGTCACAGATCTTATCATGAAGCAAACTACCGGCCACGAGGCTCGAATTCTTCTCGGCAAGGCGACCGCCCCCTACCCGCGCCCTGGCTGGTGGAAGCCGCTATGAATGGCGAGCCAGTGCCTCTTGCGTGCTGCGACGAGCAAGATGCATGGCAATTCAGGAAGTAGATGATCGGATTCCCTCCGGATAGTGATATTGGCGGGGATGCAGCCTCAACGGCTTCGGATATTCGGCAGCTAAAGACCAACAAGTCCCCCCTTAGATGACGATGACTTGCCGTTTTGACAAATGCAGCTAGTGGATTGACCGGGACGAAAGAGTCCGCTTTGGGATTCCGTATTGTGCGGTGTCATGCGAGTCTGTGCTATGCGTGCCGGCATCCATTTTACTGTCACGCCTGGCGTGCTCGTGGTTCAATGCCGTCGAGGGCATTGTCACGTTAAGTGATTGTAAGCTGTTTTCGGTATGTTCCATGAGGCTAAGCCATTGACATTGCGTAGAGCAGCCATCGCCAATTTACCGAGGTTTGGGTTGAATCCGGTTAACGTGACAAAGCCGTTTCGATGCCGGTTCGTGGATCAGCAAGATGACGGCGATGAAGGATTCATCCTGCCAACCGCGTTCCACCTCGGCCTGAAAGTGCTTCTCAAAGTAGAGCAACTTGTCGGCTCCCGTGCACAGACCCAGATTGTTTAGAATTGGCATATGCTGATCGCGCACGGTGACCGAAGAACAAAGCGCGCACCGGTTGGAGTGCGCCGCTCAACCGATCGGCACGGTGATTCCGTGACTCGGGTCAGTCCGCTGGCGTGTCCCCGTCTGTCCTGAGGCGCGCGTACGTCGCCCTGATCAACTCCTCGAGTGCGACGCTCCCCTCGGGACTGAGGTGGGGGTCGCGGTGGATGATGGACGAGATCTGGGCGAGGGGGCTTGCGGCGCCGAACTGCACGATATGTTCGCCACGCATGAAATGGTCCGCGGACATGCCAAGCCAGCCCGTGAGCGCGGCCAGGCTGTTGACATCAGGCTGACGGCCCTGTGACAGGCGGGTGAGCGTAGATGCGCTGACGCCTGCCTCTGCCGCTACTTCCTTCCAGGTTAGGCGCCGGGAACGTCGCTCGGAGTCCATGGCGGCATGCAGCGCGGCGACGTCGAAACGGTTCGTGCGGTCATCCATCTATTTCACTCTTGCAACTCATAGTCAATATCGATATATTGCATTGTAGCAATTCAACGCCAATAATGAAAGAGGTGTAGATATGGCAAACGAACAAGAAGTGCAGAAGGTGGGCGGCGACGGCAAGTTCGACGTCACGGTTAACGACAAGTCGGTGGTGCTCGAGGGCGCGAAGCAGACGGGTGCGAGCATCAAGAAGGCGGCCATTGAGCAGGACGTGAACATCAAGGAGGACTTCGTGCTCAGCATCGAGCTTGGCGGCGGTAAGACGAAGCTGGTCGGGGACAATGAGGAGATCGTGGTGCATGAGAGCGAGCGCTTCCTGGCGATTGAGAACGACGACAATTCGTGAGCACGATCACCCCAGCGGTGGTGAAGTCCATCGAGGAGATTCGCTGCACGTTCGAGGGGTGCGACGTGGAGGTGGAACCCGACGGTTCCGGCGGAGCGGTCGTGGTGGTCAGGGGCGTCCCCATGGGATGCCCCTACGCGCAGGTCGAAGTCTGGCTCGGCTTCCAGATTACGTTCCAGTACCCGTACGCTGACGTATACCCGCATTTCACGAACCCGGACTTGGCGCGATCGGACGGGGGCGGCTTGGGCGGCGGGTTCGGGACGGCATCGTTCCGAGGTCAGCCGGCGATCCAGATCTCGCGGCGCTCGAACAGGCTGAACCCGGAGACGGACACGGCGGCGTTGAAGCTGTTGAAGGTGGTCACGTGGATGAAGAGCCAGACATGAGACCATGGCGGCTGACAATCCCTGCGGGGCTCTACGCGCAGCTGCATCGGCACCTGTTCCCTGGCGATGGCGATGAACACGGCGCGGTGATCCTGGCAGGTACCTGCGAGTCGGACCGTGGTCTGCGCCTAGTCGCGCGAGAGCTCCATCTAGCCAAGGACGGCGTGGACTATGTGCCGGGTAAGCGGGGCTACCGCATGCTGAAGGCGGAGTTCATCCAGAGCAGAATTCTGCGTGCGAGAGACCGCAGACTGGCCTACCTTGCGATCCACAACCACGGCGGTACGGACTCGGTCGGGTTCTCCGGGCCCGATATGGCATCCCACAAACGGGGGTACCCGGCGCTCCTCGACATTGCGCGGGGCATGCCGGTCGGCGCGCTGGTCTTCGCGCGGTCCGCGGTTGCCGGGGACCTGTGGTTTCCGGGTTGCGAGCGCGCGCCGCTGAGCCAAGCGGCAATTATTGGGCACCGACGGCAGTTGTTGTTTCCGAGGCCGGAGACGAAGGCGGCCGTGGTCGGAATGTACGACCGGCAGAGCCGACTGTTCGGCGACGCCGGTCAGAAGCTGATGCGGCGGACACGCGTAGGAATCGTGGGGCTGGGCGGCGCGGGTTCCGTGTTGGCCGAACTTCTGGGGCGGCTGGGGGTTGGAGAGTTCGTGCTCGCAGACCCGGAGAGGGCCGAGGACACGAACCTGCCACGGCTCATCGCTGCGCAACGCCGCGACGCAGTCGTACCGTCATGGTTGCCGCGGGTGATCGCACATCGGTTGAAGAGTCGCAAAGTTAGGATGGCGGCCCGCAACATTCGTCGTGCAAACTGCGACGCGCATATCGAGGCAGTGCCGCGGAATTTCCTGGAGGACGACGTCGCGGCGCGTTTCACGGACTGCGATTTCCTATTTCTGGCTGCGGACACGATGGGGGCGCGGCTGCTGTTCAATGCCATTGTGCACCAGTATGGGATTCCGGGTATCCAGGTGGGGGCCAAGATCCCGGTTGCGGAGGATGGGACGGTCGGAAACGTGTTTTGCGTCAGCCGCATGGTCACGCCCGAACACGGATGCCTCTGGTGTAACGGACTCATCAGTCCCGGCCGATTGCAGGACGAAGCGGTGACGGAGGGGGCCAGGCGGGGCTACGCGTACGTGGACGACCCCGACGTGGCGGCGCCGAGCGTGGTGACGATGAACGCAGTAGCTTGCGCGCACGCCGCGGACGACTTCCTGTTCCACTTGACTGGCCTGAAGCACGCCGATGCTGAGGACGGGTGGTTCCGCTGGAACTCCCGTCGCGCGGTGGCGGGTTATGACATGCCGACGCGGGGCGAGGACTGCGCTGAGTGTTCGGGGAAAGACCACAGCCGGTTGGGAATGGGCGACAACGCGACCTTGCCGACGAGGCCAGCTCGCGGCTAGAGGCGTTTTTCGCGGCATTCGTACAGGTTGTCGTCTTCGATGGCGGTAACTTCCTGTCGGCCTCGCGCGTTGGGGTCTTTGGTGAGGAGGAGGCCGGGAAGATGGAGCACGAGCAGGGCGTCCTTGAGTTCGGCGGTCGAGGTTGCGTCTAGAACGGTGTGGCCGTAAATGCGCCGCAGCCCCGGAGAGGGCTGATTGTAGGAATCAATGGTGGAAATCTCGGTGATCCATGTGAAATGCGGCAGGTGGAGGTGGAGGAGCGCGTCTTTTAGCACGTCGCTCGCGGACCCCTGGGCGAGGTGGCGCCGGTAGCCGGCGGCGGATGTCAAGTATGTCCGCAGGACGATGTCGCCAGCGCTGTGGGCTGACTGCAACTCGTCCATCAGCATCTCGTTCACCGGCATGTCGAGATCGGCGAGGGCTCGACGGGCAGCGGGCAGGGCCTTCAGGTTCTCATCGATCTGGCTCCAGGCGTTGTGTTCGGCGCGGGCTGCGGTAGAGAAGACTCTGGTGGACATGAGGGCTACGGCGAAGACAGCGTGGGACTGTACACTCAGCTCGATGGGACCATCAGGCGTGTCACGTTTGATGGTGCCTTCGGCGAAGGAATAGGTCGAGCTGGCATGCTCGTCCGTGGGGAGCCACATATAGGGGCCACTTTGATCGTCGTGGACAATAAACGCGGGAACGTAGTCGATTGCACGGTTGGTCGGAGTATCCCGCCTGGCGAATACGCGGCCTACGACGGTGACGGCGTGGCCGACCGTGCCACCGATGTCGAGGCCGAGAATGACGGGAATGCCGGACTCGACGTACGGGAGGATGGTGTGGCCGATGTCGGGACGGTGGAAACAGAGGGGTTGATAGCCGGCCTCGGCTATCGCCCGTACCATTGCGTCCGACGACAGGCGGTCCGACGCGTTGGGGAGCGAGACGGCCTCCGTTACGGATGGGGATCCGGCGAACTGCGTGATGTCGGCGACGGATACCCAGTTGTAGTTATGTCGTGCATGCATGTGGCGCATGCCTGCCCAGATGGCGATCTGGGCGCAGGCGCCGACCCGGGAGTCCTGCTGAAGGAAGGAAGTGCCGGTGACTTGCAGCCGGGCGCCGAGAAGGTGGGCGTCGAAATTGGCGCGGCAAGTTACGGTGGCCTCCATGTTGAAGCCGTTGCCGAGACGGGCGAGGAGGACCGTTCTGCCCATCGGGGCGGCTGACAAGGGACGGATGACGCAGAAGCCGCAATAGGTGTTCTTGGCAAAGTCGCCCAGGTCATTCAGTCGAGCTGTCGAAAGGGGCCGTTGGAGCAGCGGCGAGATGTCGCGCGAGAAAAAGTGCACGCGTTTGCAGTGCCGCTCGTGCGTGTGGAACGTGAGGGCGTAGAACTGGGCGTAGTCTGTAGAGTAGTCGCGGTCGATGTAGGGGTCTTCGAGAATGTAGCACTGCGCGTTAAGTGCGCGAAGATGCCGGATCGTGTTGCGTACGACGTCGAGGTCCGCACCGCCAAGTACACGTGCCAGACGCGACCAAGCCCCGGCACTGTCCAGTGGTTCGACGGCATGAGTTATTTTCATTGTCGGGCCGAAAGATGGAGGTGGGGCTTGGGGAGAGGTAGGTGAGCGCGAGGCTCATCGCCATGAGAACTTCTGGTCCTTCTCGGCGGCCTTGATGGTCTCCTCTTGAATCCGATCAAAATCTTTTAATGCCTTGTCGCTGATCGTGAGCGACAACCCCACTTTGCTGGCGGGGACGGTCTTTGGCTTGGGGGCCTGAACGGTGTCGGGCGTAGGGTCCGCGCTGTGTTCCGTTCGTTTCGTCGCCATGGTTGTCCTCCCTCTGTGGTTGCCGTTGCGAGGCTGGAATAGTGCCAGTGTAGAGTAAAGGGAAATGCATGCCACGCGTATACGTAGACCTATGCCTTCCGAAAACCTTATGCGCCGACATTATTGATACAAACCATCCAGTTGTGGATGAGGTTTTCCAATGGCCATGCGGCGGCACGGTAGCGGTCGCCGCGCGCCCACGCAGGCGGGCCATTTTTGTGGTTGCCGATCATCATCGATAGGCTTTCTCCCAAGGAGAGAGCTCTCGACGCGTAGCCGTGCCAGAAAGATTGCGGCATTGTCGCGGGAACGGCCCGTATGTAATCGCTGTTCGCCAGCGCCCGCACCCTCTTCGCGCGGCACAGCGGGATCTGAGCCGTAGGGCAGGGACGCTTCATTAAGTTTACTCCCTGGTACCGGAAGACACACCATTTAGGTGGTCAGGTCATCGTAATTTAGACGCCTTCGTGCCATGACGTCGATCTCGACGATCGAGGAGACCTTGGCACCGATCACCGCATAGGCGAAGGAAATATTCTTGCTATGTTGTCTTTAGGCCCAGGATTAATTCACCTTGGCGTCGGCTTGGCACCTCGCCGTAGCTCATGAAGGTCGTAAGCACACGTTCGTGGCCCAAATTCTGGCTCCATGCCTTAAATTCCTCAGGCGTCTTGCAGATTTTCTCTCCGTAATGCACCAGCATGTCGCGGAAGCTGTGCGGCCGGTAGTAGGGCAGACCTGCCAGTTCAAAAGCTGCCCTAAAGACGCGCCGGATAGGTTCCGTAGTGCTCCAATTCTGACGCTTCAAGCCGAGGGCAGCGAGCCTGCCGTCCTTGTCAACCCGCACATTGGTGGCTGAAAACAAGGGGTCGTCATGACCCCACAGCAGATTTGTCTGAAGGTGTTCAATCCATTCAACCACGATCTGATGGATGTCCTCTCCCACAGGAAAGAAATAGGTGTCGAAGGTCTTACTGTTCTTGGTTGCGACTTCCCGGGCGTCGTGTCTGACAACCCCTTGCATGGGGTCCACATGTTTGAGTTTCAATGATGCAACAGCGCCGTCCCGCGCACCCGTAAGCGCGACAAAGGCAACAAGTGCCCGGTCCCGCTTTTCGATATCCGTTCCATATGGCATTTGAGCCAGCACGTGGCGGACCTGATCCAGGGTCGGGCACGGTTTGGTCCGCCTTGCCGTGGCAACACGCGCGTCCTTGTGAGACAGGTTGAAATACTCCGCATCGGAATAGGCAAAACGGGATTTGAAACCGGGCCGACCCGCCAACCAATGAAAAAAGCGTTTGAGGGCCTTCAGCTCAGAGTTGAGCGTCGCTTTGCTCAGTTTCTTACCGGATCGCAAACCGGTCTGCTTTTCGAGATGGCGTTTGAAATCGATGGCCTGTTGTTGATAAAACGTCTTGAAATCCTTGAACCCGGTATACGTCTCAAAGTGATCGAGAGCTCGCGCGGCGCCGTCAATTGCCGCCTCACTCATGCGATTGGCTTCCTTAAGATAAATGAAATACCGACGCTTGATTCTTTCATTCTTGGCATTGAGTTTTGGCATCGTAGTTTCACCTTGTTTGAAGTGACAATTTAGGGGGGCGTTGCTCTACTCGCTTAATCTTGGCCGCCCTTGCGGATAGGCGAGCTCGAAAATTGTCTCTAATTCGTCTAACCTGGTGATTGATGTCCGGCGGTGCATGAAGGTTTCACACACTTCGCAAATGCCACGTAAGTTCCCGGAAGTTTCATTGACTGGGATATAATCGACGGCATCGCCGGCGGGCTTTCTCGGTGTCCTACATTTGCAACAATACATCTCGTCGGCCGCGCAGGTTTGCTTGGCCTGCTGCCGCCTTTCTTGGAGGAACGCCTTTAATTCGGTCCCTTTGAACAGTGTGGGTCTCTGATCGTCGATGGAGGTTAGGCCCGTTTTTTGCCAGTTCCGGACGGTCTGTTTATGGACTCCCAAGAGGTCGGCCGTTTCTTCAACCGAGTACGTATGATGAATTTTGATGCGATTAGGGTTCACACGACGAGGGGCCATGGCATACAAAATCTAGGGCTTGCTGGTGGGCTGTTTCATGTCACTGAGAGCCCAAGCTCTGCCGGTGCTGAATGCGCCAGTGCGATCGACACCTCATCGGCGGTGTAATTATGGTGACGCTCGAGCGCCTCCCTGTTGGGACACCGATTACCGGCATTGGCGCTCAACGGCGTCATTGCCGGCCCCAGATTGAATCCTGCGGCCGCAACTGAACAATCGGGTGTGTAGAGTTGTTCGACATCAATCGCGGCACGGCCGTACGGGTCTTGGCGCTGGCCGTCTGATAGCGAGAAGGCTGTTGGCGACAGGAACCGAATGAAAGCCGGGTCAAAAATTTTCCACCGGCGTCCCAGCATGCGGTGTGGACGGAAGGAACGCCGCTCTATGTCTGCTTCTCGACGCATCGCGTTATGAGCGGCTTATAACCTTGGGGTCGGCGACAGCAAGGTTCTCTATCCATTCCTCGATGTCGCGAAGCCGCCAAGCGACAGCGCCGGTAGGGCCGCTCCCGATCTTGCGCGGGCGTGGGAAGTCTCCGCGGTCCATAAATCGATAGATCGACGAACAGGAGAGGCCTGTCAGGGCCTCCACGTCCCGGCGGCGGATGGAGCCGGTCAGAAGTAAAACCTAGGACTTGATTGGAGAATTTCGGCATTGCGCACCTCGTCTATGTGGTTCGCAAGCATTGCCATATCCTCAGGCTCAAAAGGTCCGACAATCGTTTGGGTCTCCGGGACCGCTCATTTTAGCGGGCCGATCTCCATTAACGGCGGTTTGGACCTATTGTGTAGACGAGCTGAGACGCCGTCTGTAGGCGAGCAAGAAGAAGCTGCGGCGGGACCGGCCGTCGATAATACGACTGAATGTGGAACCTATGTCGCTGTGCAATTGGGGCAGGTCGGCCTTCGTCGGCGCCAACCTTGCCTTCAGGGAATGGCCGTCAGTTTTCGGCGATCTCAGGAAATCAACCGCCCTGGCGGCCGCCTGATGCACCATCGCGAGATCGTTGAGACCGGCAACGGGGACGGTACTTCACTCTCCGCTCATCACCTGCGAGATGGCCGGCCAGCCCCATGGCAGCCGTGCCGTGGCCTGAACGCCGAAAGCGCCGGGACAAAAGGACAAAAGGCATGACGGATCAGGGACGTGGGCGGCCGGTCAGGAGAACCCTCATTCACACTATGAGGGATGGGGCGGTGTACCCGTCAACCCGCGACGTTAGAGAGAGGCAGCTCCGCGACGAAGTGAAGTCAGGTGGTAACCAACCCACGGATATCAGAGTGATCCACCGTCGCAACAAGCCGCCCGCGTCCCTGATCCGTCATGCCGGAAGGAGGTGTTCATAGAAACAGTCGGTGCCCACATTGACTGGTCAATCCATATTAGTGTGACAACGCCCTCGATAATTCCCGCCGTTGGTATCGCCCTGTTAGTATGACAGCCCCGATCGCCATGCTCCCTCACCCGGGGCCCCCTGGGGGCGTAGCCCGGGTCGTGGAGTCCGCAGCGACAGCCTGCCGCCATAAAACGATGATTCGTCTCACCACCTCGACGTTCATCAGCAACGCGACGAGCCACAGAGTGGGGAGGGTGAGGTTCAGGACCGCGCCGGCCGCGATCAGGAGAACCCGCACGTCGCGCCCTATCCGAACGCCGCCTCCGATCCGGCCGCGCATCAGGCCATCGTACTTGTCCGCGGTGTAGCTGTTGAGGAACGTGCCCATGACGGCCGCGAAGCCCGCTGCCGTACAGATCCCGGCCGTGTTCGTGTACATCGAGTGCCAGGCGAGGCCGAAGAGCAGGAGCGCGTCCGCGTAGCGGTCGAGGACTGCATCGAACCACCCGCCGAATTCCGATTGCTCGAAACGCAGCCGCGCGATCTCTCCGTCGCTTCCGTCGAGGATCGAGCTGAACTGAGCGAGAAGTCCTCCGGCGACGAGCAACCAGTAAGACTCCGCCGCCATGCACGCGGCCGCGATACATGCGAGGATGAACCCGATCAAGCTTAACTGATTCGGTGAAACGGGCGTTCGAATGAGCCAGCGGGTCAGCTGCTTCGAGACGGGCCGGTTCAGATAACTGGCAACTGGCCCATCGTTTTGCTTGCCAACGGCGATGCGCAGCAGATGCTCCTCCGCGTCGCGGAGAGCAGCCGGTGAATCCACATCCTTCCACCGGCATCCGGTCACATCGACCCCACTCGCCCGGCGGCAAACCGCCAGCGTTGCCACGGCCTCGGAAAGGCTGTGCTCTCCTTTGGCAGCCGCCTGCCGAAGTCCTTCGTATAGCCCGGCCGAGCAATAGAAGACGCCGGTGTCGGCGGCATCCCAGGAGGCCAGCCCCTTGCCGATGGCGGTGATGCGCTCGCCGGATAGCTGCACTCGGTTGACGTCGTCGAGATCGAAGATGGCGCCCCGGTCCCGGTCGACCGCGAGCTTTATCCCACCCGGACAGGGGGGCTCGGCGATCAGGCCCAGGACCAGGTCGGGCGTGAACACGTGATCCGACATGGTGAGCAGGAACGACTCCGTCTCAGTGGCGGACTCTGCCGCCAGCGCGCTCGCACCGTTCCCGAGCTGCCAGTCAGCGACAGTGACGAACTCCATCGAGACGCCGCAACGTCTTCCCACCAACTCGAAGTGTGTCCGCACACGATCGGCCTCATAGCCCAGCGAGACGACGATCTTCTCGATCGGAGCCGCCGCCAGCAGGCTACGAACCACGCGCTCGGCCAGAGAGACGCCGAGCAGGTCAATTAGCGGCTTGGGCCGGGTGCCGTCGTACGATCTCAGCCGCTCGCCGCGTCCGGCTGCGAGGATTACCGCGACCCTCGGAAGGTGCACGTCAACACTCATCGTCCGAGGGCCTCCACCAGAGCCGCAGCGAGAGCGGGCGTGGCAGCCGCGATCAGGTCTACCTTATCCGTCAGTGCCCACGTAGCAGGCAGCGCTTTCCCATCGGTGCCCACGACGCTTCCCCCGGCGGCAGCGACGAGGGACGCTCCCGCAAGATAGCTCTCCGGCGTGAGGCGGCCCCTGATGTCGATGTGGGCATCGAGGTGTCCACCTGCAACGAGCGCAAGCGCCCTCGAGGCGCAGCCATACGAGCGAACGGCGCGCGCACGCGAGATCACGTCCGCGAGCACTGAACAGGGCTGGTGGTGGTTAAGCTCAACCGACACGAACGCATCTTCAATCCGCGCCGCACCGGACGTGGCGATGGGCTGCAAACCCCGATTTGCTCCCTCCCCGCGAAGGACCAACCACGGCTCGCCGCCCTCAAGCGGCCCGACGATGGCAGCTTCGACCTCATCAGGGTGAAGCGGCGCCTCGACCCGAAGCACCGCGACGCTGAGGGCCGAGAGCGGCAGCTCCCTGGCCCAATTGTCGGAACCGTCGATCGGGTCAATGATGACACGGTGGCGGGCGCCGTTTTCCGCGGTTTGCAGTTCCCCCGCCTCCTCCGAAACGAGGTGCAATGGCTCGGCAAAGCGCTGCAACTCCACAATTGCGGCGTGCTCGGCAGCGAGGTCGGCGGCGTAGACGGCGTCGCCCTTCGCGTTGTACCGACCAATAGGTTGCGGGACTGCGCGAGCCTCCAGGGAGGCCAGCACCCCTCGGTGAGCGCTAACCAGCACTTCTGTCCACGCCCGCCGGTGCTCGAGCGGCGCGGCGCCCTGTGGGCCCTCGGTCATGTGGGTTGTCCCGATCATTTAGTTCGAGCGCCACGACTGCCGCGCGGCCGAGACCATGCCCGCTGGCGCATGCGCCTCCGCAGCGGGCACCCCCTCGCCGATGAAGGCTTCCACCTCGCAACGCGCTTCCTCGTCGCGCATCTGCCGCGGAGGGCTCTTCATGTAGTAGGCGCTAGGGCTCTCCAGAGGTCCGGCCAAGCCGCGTTCGAGGCCGAGCTTTGCGCACCGCACCGCGTCGATGACGACGCCAGCGCTGTTCGGCGAGTCCTGCACCGACAGTCTCAGCTCGAGCTCCACCGGCTCGTCCCCGAAGCCGCGGCCCTCCATGCGGATGAATGCGATCTTGTTGTCGTCCTGCCAGGGCACGTAGTCGGAAGGGCCAATGTGAATATTCTTGGTGTCGAGCCGTTCATCAAGCTGGCTTTGCACCGATTCCGTTTTGGAGTGCTTCTTCGACTTCAGCCGGCTGTGCTGGAGCATGTTCAGAAAGTCGGTATTCCCTCCCGTGTTGAGCTGGTAGGTCCGGTCCAGCTTCACACCCCGGTCCGCGAACAGCCGGCCCAAGGAGCGATGCACGATGGTTGCTCCGACCTGGCTCTTGATGTCGTCGCCCACGATGGGCAATCCGGCGGCACGAAACTTCTCGGCCCACTCGGGATCCGACGCGAGGAAGACAGGCACGCAATTGATCATCGCCACACCCGCGTCCAGGCATGCTTGGGCGTAGTGACGTACAGCTTGCTCGGACCCGACCGGCAGATAACAGATCAGCACCTCGGCATCCGCCGCTTCGAGCGCTTCGGCCACATCCACCGGATGCGTTTCCGATACCCGGAACGCCTCGTCGTCTCCGTAGTCCTCCATGTGATCGGCCACACCGTCGAGAGTGGGACCCATCTGGACCACGACGCCGCTCGCCGGCAGCACGGGCTGGAAAATCCGCGCGCAGTTCGGTGCGGCAAACACGGCGTCTTCCAAGGCATGGTCGATCTTGCGGTGGTCGATGTCGAATGCAGCCACCACCTCGATATCGCTCGGGCGCCAGCCGGCAATACTCGCATGCATCAGTCCGGTGTACTCTTTCGCGGGCCGCCTGCGGTAGTACTCGGTGCCCTGCACGAAAGAACTAGCGCAGTTCCCCACACCGGCGATAGCCACTTTAATCTTCTTCATGTCGTCTTCTCCTTTGCTTCTACAGTCCAAGCGCCGCCGCGCGGCGGCGCTCAATCTATTGATTTCATAGCATCTTCCGTACCGAGCAGCACCGACTTCCTCTGCTCATCCAGCTCCAGCAGATCGACGATGAGCTCAAGGCGTTCCACCGAAAACGTACCGCGGCGCCTCGCCTCGGTAGCCAAGACCAGAAGCCTGGAAAGAAACGGGTCGTAGTCGGGCTCCAGGTGAAAACCCCATCGCTTCCCGAACTTGATCGGTCAGGCTTGCGCCGCGGCCGTCAGTCAGGCGGTCGAGTTGCTCATCTTTGAACGGCTCTGCGCCGAGTATGGCTTTGAGGGCGGCTACACCATTGTGAAGGATTACATCTGCGAAGTGCGCCGGCACACCCGGGAAGTGTTTGTGTCGTTGCATCATGCGCCCGGTCATGCCCAGGCTGGCCGGGGTCGTTCCGGCGGGGTTGGCGGTCTTGGTGGTTCTGGCGGCAGAATACGCTCCTGTGACTGGAGCCCCAGGCCTTGACACCGCTGACTAATTTCTGTAGGGGAGAATCAGCTGACGGTGCGATCGACCAAAAGCTCGTAGCACAACAAAGCCCTTGGGAACCACTCCCAAGGGCTCTGGCGTTATATCTAGTAGGCCTCACACCGTCAAGCACAAAGCCTTGAAAATCGACTCAAAATCAATAGGTTATGGGCGGCGCTTGTAGGTTATGCTCACCGTCTGGGTGAGGGCTTCCGCCAGATCGTCGGGGGTAGTGCCTTTAGGGAATTCCAGGGTCTTTTCAAGCTCAGCCTTAGAGTCGGTTTCGAAAGTCATGCGGCTCGGGCCAATCTGCGGACGAGGAGCATGACGGAGGCGGCGTAGAGGAAGGCGCGGGCCGAGGCGATGGTGGCCTCGAAGTCCTTTGCCAGTCGCCGGTTGCGGTTGATCCAGGCGAAGAAGCGCTCCACGACCCAGCGGCGCGGTTGGACGGCGAAGCCGACCTGATCGGGGCTTTTGCGCACGATCTCGACGGCGATCATGGTGGCCGTGGCGACCTTCTCGCCGGCGTAGCCGCTGTCGGCAAAGACCTTCTCGATGAACGGAAACGAGCCGCGTGAGGCGCACAGCAGCGGCCCGCCACCATCGCGGTCCTGGATACTCGCCGGATGCGCCTCGAGCACGAGGCCGCGCCCGTCGGTGTCGACCAGCGCGTGGCGCTTGCGCCCCTTGATCTTCTTGCCCGCATCGTAGCCGCGGGGGCCACCAGCCTCGGTCGTCTTGACGCTCTGGCTGTCGATAATCGCGCCGCTCGGGCTGGCCTCGCGTCCGACCCGCTCGCGATCGGCCATGACCAGAAAGTGGTTGATCTTCTCAAGGAGGCCGTCGTCGCGGAACTTAGCGAACCAGCGATAGATCGTGCCCCACGGTGGTAAATCGCTTGGCAGCAAGCGCCAAGGGCAGCCAGCCCGCATCACGTAGAAAATGCCGTTGACGATCTCTCGCATCGGCCATGACCGGGGCCGTCCCGTGCCATGAGCCGGAGGCAAATGAGGCTCGATCACAACCCACTCCGCAGCGGTCAAATCAGTCTGATAACGCAGCGCCTTGCGGCTATGCTGCTCTCGGGTGGTCGGCGTCCACATGGCGGCTCCAGATCGGTTTCAGCAACCTTCCTGGAATCACATCGACACCGGCCACTCAACCCCTTTCGAAACGGCCTCTAAGACGGCTGGTAAGTAGACCGGACAAGCGTAATCGGGCGTGACTCCTTGGTGCTCTTTGGCGATTTCTCAGCCATAGCCAATCTTCTCCTTAACTAGGCGACCATGCCCTGGCTGACTCCTAGCCTCAATACACAGACCCTTCCATCGAACAACGTGATCAAATTGGGCACTATCCGATATAAGTCCCTAAAATTTCTACTATATGATCAATAAAACTAAATTTGAAACGCCCGAACCAACTAAGAACTGCGCGCCTCATGATGGATGACAGACGCGGCCACGTAGGAGAAATCGTGGGAAAAGGATAAACGTTTAGGTGCTTTTACTTGCAAAAACAGTTGCTTAAATGCTCAATTTGGTGCTGGTGGAGGGGTACCATTCCTTTTTACTTCTTGCGCGGCCGATACCCCATGACCCTTGCCAGCGGCATTCCCTGCGTGGACGCTCAGGACATCGGAAACGATCTATCCCGTTTCGGCGACGAACTCGGCACCGCCTGGACGGACACAGGCTTTGTGGTGGTGGTCGGCCACGGCATCGAACAAGCGGTTATCGATAACTGTCTTGAAGTAACCCGTGCGTTTTTCGCCCAGCCCCTCGCTGCCAAAATGCGCTATTTCGTGGCCGGCGGTGGCGGACAGCGCGGTTACACCCCCTTTGGTGTAGAGACGGCCAAGGACGCCACTATCCCTGACCGTAAGGAGTTCTGGCATGTGGGCCGGGAGCTTGACGCGAGTGATCCGCTTAAAGAAACCATGCCGGAGAATTTATGGCCGGGAGACGTAACCGACTTTCATGACAGTTGCCTTGCCTTCTTCAATGCCATGGACTCCTTGGGCTGGCGCCTGCTGGCAGCCGTGGCCACATACCTCGATCAAGAGGAAACCTATTTCGAAAACCGGGTAGCCGGTGGTAACAGTATTTTGCGTCTGCTGCATTACCCGCCCTGCGACACCGACGAACCAGGCGAGCGAGCTGCCGCCCATGAAGACATCAATGTCATCACGCTGTTAGTTGGCGCCGATCAAGCCGGTCTTGAGATTTTGCGCCGGGACGGAACGTGGTTGACGGTCCATGCCGACGCCAGTGCCATCGTTTGTAATGTGGGAGACATGTTGCAACGGCTGACCAATCATGTTCTGCCCAGCACCACCCACCGAGTGACTCGGCCTATGGGCGATGCGGCCCGGGTTCCCCGCTACTCCATGCCCTACTTTCTGCACTTCGCGCCGGACGTGGAGATCAAAACCCTGCCCGGTTGTATCACTGTCGAAAATCCTGATCGCTATCCCGCGCCCATCACGTCCCAGGCGTTTCTTGAACAGCGCTTGGCGGAGATCGGTTTGACGTGAAACCTTGAATTCTAAGCGCTGGGCGATCGATCGCGAAAATCCTATAGTTTGATCATGTTGGGAGAATGGTTGGTGAGGCGCGTCTCACGGGTTGGCGCACCTGCTCAGACAAACGGGGATCCATGAGCGAGACACCAGATCGCACAGCAAAGACGCGTGAGCAGTTTTTATGGACACGCTTTCTTTGGCTTGCGGGTCTGTTGCTCTTCGTCATCTTTGCTGCCGCATTTGCTGTCGTGCTATCCGCATCGAACCGGGCCAATGACGTTGAGGTAGAAACCGGGCTCATGGCTTTGGATTCGGTACTCTCCTCTCAACTATCCGACCTTGGGATTGAAGGTGTGGAACATGCCTTCTGGGACGACATGGTCGAACAGGTTGAGGCCAGGTTCGATCCTGTTTGGGTCGAGAATAACATTGGTGCTTTCGTACACGAAACCGCGGAAATTTCCCTCACGTTGGTCTTCGACCGCGACGACAGTCCCATTCTGTACGTTCAGGACGGTGAACAACGCGCATCAACCGAAATAGACGTATCGATGGAAGCCTTGGCGGCAACGTTTGAGGCAGCCCGAAACGGCCCTGTCGATCCACCCATTGCCACCACCGGCTATCTTCAGTTTCAAGATCAAGTTTTCTTTGTATCTGTGGTTCCAGTATCACCAGAGTATCCAGCGGAAACCTACATCGGGTCAGATAGGCCCATTCTTGTCTTTGGCCGTGCTATTACGCCGGATCTGTTAATGAATTTCTCAACGGATTTTTCTTTGGCGGATTTACGGTGTGTCAATTCAACTCCGGAAACACCTTCAATTGGCTTAAAGGATTTCAACGGCCAGTCCGTGGGATGGGTCACCTGGACTCCTGCACAGCCGGGTCAAACTTGGCTCATGGTCGTTCTACCAATATTGGCCATTACTTTTGTCACCATTGGCACCATCGGATTTATGCTCGCGCGCATGTGGCAGGCAACACTTCGGCAGTTGGCTGATCAGGAAAAAGACATCGTCAAGGCGATGGATGATGCCATCGCGGCAAACAGCGCCAAATCAGTATTCCTGGCCAATATGAGTCACGAACTGCGCACACCACTCAACGCGATCATTGGTTTCTCCAACATTTTGAAATCGGAAATGTTCGGGCCAGTTGGGTCACCGAAATACTTGGAATATGTGGATGACATCCACTCAACCTCCAATCACTTGCTGGAAGTGATCGATGCCATCCTCGATTTGGCTAAGATTGAAGCGGAACAAATCAATCTAGAGGAAGAGGTCTGTAGTGTGTCTGAACTGATCAAAGACGGCCATGCGGTTGGTCGGGCCATCCTGGCCGGACATTGTTATTGAACGGTCAATTTCTCCATCGGACCTTTCCGTTAATGGAGACCGGACCAAACTCATTCAGATCATCACCAATTTGCTGACCAATGCTGCCAAGGCTTCAGAAAAAGATCAAAAAATCGATATAAATGCCGCATGCAGCAGCGATGGCACGTTTTCCCTGTCCATACAGGATCGCGGTCCTGGAATTCCGGACGCTGTTATGCGTACTTTGTTTCAACCGTTTCATCGTTCCAGCGATCCGTACCGGCAAGAGACAACGGGCATTGGTTTGGGATTGGTAATCAGTTTGCGTGTGGCGGAGTTGCACGGTGGAACGGTTCATCTCGACAGTGTGGCGGGTGAAGGGACATCGGCAGTGCTAACTCTTCCCGCAGATCGGGTGATATCTATCACCACCGAAGAATCATCCATGCAAGGATAAGCGCGCTGTTTAGGAGATCTTGATGTCTTTCATATTCGCTAGTTTGTCTTCCGCGCCGGAACGCTGATAGTAAGGTCGGCCCACCTGATCGCGAGGCGGGATGTTGCCGTCCAACGGCCGGATGGTGAGTGTCAGAAACTTTGTGTGTGAGCTGATTTACACAAACCAGGGAACCCGTTCCCTGGTTTGTGAGCGACCCTGGTGATAAACCCATGCCAGCCGGCGATGTCCTCGGTCCAGGAGGAGTCCCGAAGGGAAGCTCCTGGAGGGAGGGCGCCGTTGGATGGCTGACTGGCAGCACGAGGATCGCGCTCACCCTTGGACCATTCTAAACCGCTCCTCGAAGCGGATGGCAAATTCGCCTTTCACCTGCCACCAGAATTGAGGCGGCCGTTTCCACTTTGCCGCAACGCCCCGTAAGGCCGGATAGATCAGCTTCTTGGCCGCGTCGTCGTGGGCAAAGTGGCCTTTGCTCCGCACCGCCCGTCGTACGGTACTGTTCAAGCTCTCAACGGCGTTGGTCGTGTAGATCACCCTGCGGATCGGCGCCGAGAAGGCAAAGAAGGGAATGACCTGCTCCCATTGGCGCCGCCAGCTCCTGGCGATGGCCGGATACTTCCGGCCCCACTCGCCCGCCTCAAACGCCGCCAGGGCCGCCAGGACCGCCAGAGCGGCACCGGCATTCTCCGCCTGGTAGATGGCCTTCAGCGCAGCGGCGCTGAGCTTGCGCTCCTTCCAGGAACCGTAGGCCATCGAGTTGCGGATCAGATGCACGATGCAGGTCTGGACCAGAGTCCGCGGATAGGCCGTCTCAATGGCTTCCGGAAAGCCGCTCAGACCATCCACCACCGCGATCAGGATGTCCTTAAGACCCCGAGCCTTCAGGTCATTCATGACGCTCGGCCAGAACTTGGCCCCCTCGGTCTGCTCGACCCACATCCCCAATATCTGCTTGTAGCCGTCGCAGGTGTAACCGATGGCGAGATAGACCGCCTTGTTTTTGACCAGCCCTTCGTCACGGATCTTCACCCGCACCGCATCGAAGTAGACGATGGCATAGACCGACTCCACCCAAGAGGCCCTGCTGAGTTCCGGCGTGTTGGTGGTGAAGTTGATCTCGCTGACCACATGACACAGGTCGGCACAACATTTGCCGAGCACGAATTGCATGCGCTCATAGATGCAGCGGATCTGCGCTTCCATGTCGTTCTCGCCGACCAGATTGAAATCGTCATCGGCAGCAAGCAGACCGGAAAGATAGATCGTTTTCCCCGCCTTGACCGCATAGCTGAGGCCGAAGCGTTCTTCGTTCTTGGGATAAATGGAAATGACGTTTTCTTGGTGGGCCATGGCGGTGCGCTCCCCTAACAATGAATTTCCCTGAACCGTAAAACAAAAGCCCCCGCAGATCGATCCGCGGGGGCAGAGGGGGATCGGGCCCGAGGGGAAAGGGCCGATCAGGGGTTTGGTTTGGACGTTAGGCCGCCTTTTGTTTTGTGCTGCCTTCAATTTGCTTGTGGGTTTTGGCAGACCCTATGGCGATGGACCGGGGCTTTAAGGCTTCCGGCACTTCACGCTTGAGGTAGACGTGGAGCAGACCGTTTTCCATGGTCGCGTCGGTGACCTGGATATGGTCGGCCAACTGGAAGCGGCGCTCGAAGGAGCGGCCGGCAATGCCGCGATGGAGATAGGTCGCCTCGTCATTGTCCTGAGCGACTTTGCCTTTGACGGTCAGTGCATTGTTTTCGACGGTGATGTCGATGTCTTCTTCGCCGAACCCGGCGATGGCAAAGGTAATTTGGTAGCCGTCCTCAGATGCTTTGACGATGTTCTAGGGCGGATAAGAGATACGCGCGTCGTCAAGACGGGTTACTGAATCGAGAACGCGAGTGAGGTTGTCGAATCCGACGGTAGAACGAAAGAGTGGGGCAAGATCGAGTGAACGCATTTGATATCCTCCTTGAGCAATATCGTTCGGCGTACCACTGCGGCCCCAAAACGCACCGCAGTGGTCACGCCCGGTTTAGCCTAATGACGAGCCCGAAACCGGCGCCCGTCACCCTTCACATAAGGTGCCTTCCTGGTCGGTCAAGAGGGGAAAATATGAATTATATATCAGATGGTTAGACTGATTCTTGAGAACATACCTCGCGGGCCAGCATGGCCCAGCGGCGCGGCGCGCCCCAGCGATAGCGTTTGAACAACCCAGTGGACCGCAGCACCCGGTGACAGGGCACCACATAGCCGACGTGATTGGCGGCCACGGCCGTGCCCACGGTGCGCGACGCTTTGCGGGTACAGACTGCGTCGGCGATTTGGCCATAGCTAACGATGCTGCCCGGCGGAATGCGCAACAGCGCTGACCACACCTGAATTTGCCACGGCGTTCCCTTGAGCAGAATGGAAACGTCGCCACCAGAGAATATGTCCGCGGATACGAATGCGACAGCATCCGCGTCCTCGACAAATCGGCTCAGCGGCCAGCGGGCCTTAGCATTGTTGAGATTATCTTGTTCATCACCGTCGATAAATTCCAGACCGCATAAGCCGCGTTCGGACACCATGACGAGCGCTTCACCATAGGGCGTGGCCGCAACACCATAACGAATCGTGAGGTCAGCGCCCTGCGCTTTGTATTCACCCGGTGTCATAAGCTTCGGCGGTGACCATCATATCGTGCAGCCGGGACGGCCCCGACAATCCCACATCCAGGGAGGCATCGAATACACTGGCCGACTCTTCCAGCTTCTGCTTGGCCTGTTCGACCGTCACATAGGAGAGAAACTTTTTCGGGCTGACCCCCGCCCAGCGGGTGAATAGGCGTTGGGTGTGGAAGGGGCTCAGGCCGATATGGTCGGCCACCGCGTCCAGCTCCGGCTGGTCGCTTTGATGGTCAATCAAGTAGGCAATGGCCTGTTCAACACGCGCACAATCACGCGCCAGTTTGGCGTTGGTGTCAGCACTGTCGGATGAGGCATCCTTGGGCATGGCCTCACCCTAGGCTCTCACTTGGAGTGAGGCGACCCGATTCTTGCTATCAAACCCCTTCTTTAAAGGGCTGAGGATCCATTTCCCGCTCATAGACTTCATAGCTGGACACATTGGGTTCCTGCCATTCCGTCGGTGCAGTGAAATAAGAGGGATAGTTCGCCTCCGTGTAGTCCTTGATGTGCTGCGGCAACCCGTCCACCCCTTCTTCCATACGCCGGGTTACGGTTTTATAGAACAGATGTCCTGGCCGTTGGCCCATCAGCATCCACGGTAGCCACGGCGCGATGCGCTGCCACGAGCCAGAGGCCTGCACCCGGGTTTGTTTGGGATCCACGAGATCGGACAACCGGGCGTGAACCTGAATGGCTTCCATCACTTGGGTGATCGCACCGTGGGATTCCCGCGGCCATTCCTCGGGCTGTAATACGGCCTTGTGGGTGGTGTTGACGCCGAAGTCGACGATGGCGTTGTCGCCCATCACCACCCAGGGGAACATGAATGGATAGGTCACTTTAGATGGACCCACACCGAAAGAGTAAGTCGGCGCCCAGCGGGAATTGACCACGTCGTTGTGCACCTGCACCACCTTAACTGTCTCGTCGAGAAACGGGTTGTGCCACTTGTCCATGACCTCGCCGGTCTTGAGGTCGGTGTAATAGGACACCTCCTTGTGCAGCTTGCGCCAGGCGTAGTCGTCGATTTGGAAGGTGCGGGTCATGCCGAAGCCTTCGTAACCGAACAGCGGTTCCAAGCGTTTGGTCGGACCCACATAGGCAAGAACATTGCCTTTGAAGTAGCCGCAGGTTTCCACACCGTCGCGGGTATCAGACATCAGTTTGCAGAAGGCCAATGTGTTGTGCTCCGCCTTCATAGGATCGAATGTGCCACCGAAGTCGAGTTCTGTGGCGAAGCCGTTGGACTCAGCGCGCGCGGTTGTGGAGCCCAAAGTGGATCCGAGGCCGGCGGCAACGGCGGCCAAGGCGACACCGGCCCCCAAGGCGCGGCGGCGTTCGAGAAGAACGCGGTCGACAGATGAGACAATCATGGTGCGATACCCTTTTTAAAAGTGAATTGAACGTACTCGTGTCAGATGGGGAATTTCTGCGTGCATATTGCGCACCCGTGACCCTCCCGTCATGTCAGACCCCCGACACAACCACGCCTTGGATAGTGTGCGGGGGGGGCAGGTAGGCTCGCCGGCATGGGCCGCTTTCTCTGCTTCACCTTAGTCTTAACGTGGCTTGTCGGTGCCTCAGCTTTCGCGCAAACCATCCGTTACGGCATGGTGGAACTGCCCCGAGCCGACGGTAATCCTTTCACCATGGTCGGACCTTCGGGCACCATGGTCTGGTCCGGTCTGTTCGATGCCCTCACCGTCATGGAAGCGGACGGCAGCCTGCAGCCGGCCATGGCCATGGCTTGGAGCCAAGAAGATGCACTGACCTGGCGGTTCATCCCCGGTATGGCCGCGTACAATGAGCATGTCACGCCCTATCCTTATGACCCGGCACGGGCACGGGTGCTCTTGAGCGAGGCTGGATATCCCAACGGGTTTCCGTTCGCCATCAACGTGGTGGTGGGTGGATTCATTCCGGCAAACACCGCTGAGAACGGCGGTGACAAATTAGTCCACGGGAGCGGCGGGAATGTCCCGGCCGCGGGCGGCGCAAAAGTCTGCCACCTGTAGCCTTCGATCCGTTTGGGGATGGAAGGTGGGAGGATGTACTTGGTGGACCTTTATCTAACCGTGCGACTGGCGTGCCATGTGGAAGAGCTGAGCCAGCGAGAAGCAGCAAGACGGTTTGGGCTATCGCGCGATACAGTGAAGAAGATGCTGCGGCACTCGGTGCCGCCGGGATACCGGCGCAGCGAGCCGCCGAAGCGGCCTAAGCTGGACCCGTTCACGGATATCATTGACCGCATTCTGGAAGCGGACCGCACGGTTCACCGTAAGCAGCGCCACACGGCAAAGCGGATATTCGAGCGCCTTCGCGATGAGCATGGCTTCACCGGCGGCCAGACCATCGTCAAGGGTTACGTCCGCGAACGGCGTCGTCGTTTGCGGGATGGCAGGCGGCAACGAACCCGGTCGTTCAGCGAACTGCAATCCCATTACCTCTGCGAAGACCGATATGGCCGTCCGGGTACACAGGCACCGCCCACACGCCTTCGCTTCGCACACGCGAAACGCTACGCAAAGCCGCGCGGGTCCCTCCTATGCACTACCGGGACAACCCGCAACAACGCCTTCGGCATCACATAAAATGGACTGGTTTTACGCCGCCCAACTGGACTGATTTTGCTCCGCCGTTGACAGGCGGCGGGATCGGCGCTTTGCCAGGCGGACGGGACTTGTCGCGAAGCAAGCCGTTGACACCCTCGTGCATGAACCGCTCCTGCCAGCGCCACACGCAGGTCTTGGACTTGCCGGTCGCGCGCATGATCGCCGAAGTGCCGAGCCCCGCGTCGGTCTTCAGGATGATCCGCGCCCGCCAGAGGTGTTTCTGCGCGCTCTTCGGGTCCGCGACGATCGCTTGCAATCGCTGACGGTCGCCAGACGTGACAGTAAAATGGATGCCGGTACGCATCGCACAGACTCGCATGACACCGCACAATACGGAATCCCAAAGCGGACCCTTTCGTTCCGGTCAATCCGCTAGACGGGGATGCGGCTGTCACAAAGCGTTATGCGCCCCTTCTGGCCATACCGGTTGCACTATTCTGGCGTGGCTCCGTGAGGCCTGTTAAGAAACGCCTGGGAAGGGGAGTCCGTTGCTGAATGCACTCGAAACCTTTGTCTCCATGGCCGATGCGGTCAACGAATGGATTGGCCGGGCGGTGGCCTGGCTGGCCGTTGGCTGTGTTCTGACCTGCTTTTTGGTCGTGGTGTTGCGCTACGGATTTTCCATCGGCTTTCCTTGGATGCAGGAATTATATGTCTGGCAACACGCCATAGTCTTTATGGTCGGCGCCGGCTTCACCTTCCTGCATCATGGCCATGTCAACGTTGACATCACCTACACACGCTTCGCGCCGCGGACCAAAGCCTGGGTCGATATCCTGGGTACGGTGGTGTTCCTATTGCCGTGGATGGCGGTCTTGGCCTGGACGTCGTCCCAGTTCGTGTTGAGTTCCTGGTCCATTCTGGAACCGTCTTCACAGACCAATGGCATGCCGGGTCTGTATGTATTGAAAACCATGATCTGGGTGTTTTGTGCCGTTGTGACCTTACAAGGCCTGGCCTTGATCGCCCGGCGTACGTTGTACCTCAACGGACGGGACGGTCATTCACCGGATGTGGAAGCCGTCGCCGCTCACGCCATTGAGGACGGCGCGTGATGGGAGAGGTGCTCGCCGCCCTGATGTTCCTGGTCACCATACTAGTGGTCCTAGCCGGTTATCCGGTGGCATTCACCTTGGCCGGAACCGCGTTGGCCTTTAGCGCAGTCGGCATCGGCCTCGGCGTGTTCGAACCCAGTTTGTTGTCGGCCTTGGCGGTGCGCTACTTCGGCACCATGACCAATGAGATTCTGGTTGCCGTGCCCTTGTTCGTATTCATGGGTGTGATGCTGGAACGCTCTAAGATTGCCGAACAACTGCTCACCACCATGGGAGAACTGTTCGGCGCCGTCAGAGGGGGTCTCGGCCTTTCGGTAATTTTGGTCGGCGCTTTGCTCGCCGCCTCAACCGGAATCGTCGGTGCCACCGTTGTCACCATGGGCTTGCTCAGCCTGCCGGTGATGGCCCGTGCTGGCTATGACCCCAGGCTCGCCACCGGCGCCATCTGCGCGTCAGGCACATTGGGCCAGATTATTCCGCCGTCAACTGTGCTCATCTTCATGGGTGATATTTTGCAGGGCGCCAATCAACAGGCGCAGCTGTCGATGGGAAATTTCTCGCCCGATCCCTTATCCGTCGGACAATTGTTTGCCGGGGCCATGCTGCCCGGTTTGATGCTGGTGATCCTCTATATGGTGTGGATCATGGTGCGCACGGTGTTGGACCCCGACTCTTGCCCGCCCTTGGAACTCACACCAGAGCAGCGAGCCGGCTTGCCGCGGCGGGTTGTGGTTGCGCTGTTTCCCCCGCTTCTTCTCATCCTCGCCGTGCTCGGGTCCATCTTGGCCGGTGTTGCCACATCGACCGAATCCGCCTCCGTCGGCGCCGTCGGCGCCATGGTTCTGGCCGCGTTTAAACGCCGGTTGACACTCCCGGTCCTGAAAGAAGTCATGCGCTCGACCCTGATGATCAACTCCATGGTATTTGTCATCCTGCTGGGCGCATCAGTGTTCAGTTTGGTGTTCCGGGGATTGGGTGGCGAAGAATTGGTTTATGACATCCTCGCAGCCATGCCCGGCGGCACCACCGGCGCCGTGTTGATTGTCATGTTGGTGATTTTTGTCCTCGGTTTTTTTTTGGATACCTTTGAAATCATTTTCATCACGGTGCCCATCGCCGCGCCGGTTTTGATCCGTTTGGGCGTGGATCCCATCTGGCTCGGTGTGCTGATCGGCATGAATTTACAAACCAGCTTCCTCACCCCGCCGTTTGGGTTCGCACTGTTTTATTTGCGCGGCGTGGCCGACAAGGTCATCCGCACTATTGACATTTACCGCGGCGCGGTTCCGTTCGTCGGTTTGCAGGTGGCGGGCATCGGTTTGCTGTGGCTGGTGCCTGAATTGGCCACCTGGCTCCCTGATGTGTTGTTTGGCGCAGACGTGAGCGCTGCGCCAATAGAGTCTTCACCGACCACATCGACAATGCCGTCAGCATCGGATTTGGATCGGTTCGATAATTTGTTGGGCGACCCCGATCCGGATGCGCCAACACCGGCCTTGGATCAATTCGACGGATTGATTCCCGACTAATACCAGCGGTCGTTGAGATTGATTCTCTTTTAGGGATTCCCCACGGCGCAATGATGTGATTCATAGAAAGCCGGCTTTAAATGGAGGATTTGATGTCGGCGAAGATCCCGTTGCGAACGGACTATGACGCGGTCCAAGCGCGGGCCTTGGCGCGCAAAGCGACAGATCCCAATCAGGTGCGCCGCCTTCTGGCGATTGCGGCGGTTTATGATGGCATGAACCGTAGGGATGCGGCGGCGGTTGGCGGCATGGACCGCCAGAGCCTGCGCGACTGGGTGTCCCGGTTCAATCAGGCAGGCCCCGAGGGCCTGCACGACCACAAATCTCCCGGCGCGGTTCCGCAGCTGACGGCGGTGGAGAGGGTGGCGTTGGCGGAGATCGTCGAGGCGGACCCGGACAGCGACGGCGTCGTACGCTGGCGCCGGCTCGACCTCAAGGAGGTTATCCGGGACCGCTTCGGGGTGGAGTATCACGAGCGCTCGGTCTCGCGCCTGCTGCACGATCTCGGCTTCTCGCACATGAGCGCCCGGGTGCGCCATCCGGGCCAAGATGCGGCAATGCTGGAGACGTTTAAAGAAACTTCCCCCGGGCGCTCGCCGCGGCGGTAGCCCACCTGCCGCCCGCAACGCCGGTCGAGCTGTGGTGGCAAGACGAGATGCGCCTTGGCCAGAAGAACGGCATCGTCCGGCAGTGGGCGCGCACCGGCAGCCGTCCGCGTCAGCCCAAGGACCAGCGCTACCAGAGCGCCTATCTGTTCGGCGCCGTCTGCCCGGCGCGCGGTACCGGTGCGGCCGTGGCGATGCCGTTCGCCGGCACCCATGCCATGCCGGCCCATCTCGAAGAGATTAGCCGCACCGTCGCCGACGGCTCACACGCCGTCCTCCTCATGGACCGCGCCGGCTGGCACACCACCACCGAATTGGAGTTCCCCGACAACATCACGCCGCTGTTCCTGCCGCCCAGATCGCCGGAGCTGAACCCGGCCGAAAACATCTGGCAGTACCTGCGCCAGACCTACCTGTCGCACCGCGTCTTCGACAGTTACGAAGACATCGTCGATGCGGCATGCCACGCCTGGAACAAGCTCATCGACAAGCCCTCGAAAATCATGTCGATTGGTATGCGCAAATGGGCACACGAAGGTCAAATTCAATGACCGTTGGTATAAGGTAACAGATCAAACTAAACGTTCAGTCCGAACTCAAAGGGCAGGCGGCGGGCGTTGATGAATGCCTGTTCGCCGATACGCGTCCACGGCAGAACGTCTTTTCTAAACGCGAGAAAATCCTCGACAATGCGCCGGACAATGGGTGTGCCGCCGTCATAGACTTCGTTGAGCACTTCGTTGGCGGCGCGACCACAGGCTAAGAGGGCGTCTTCGGGTAACGCCTTTACCTGCACACCATGCTCTTCCACCAATATGCGCAAGGCCGGTCCGGATCGTGCGTTGTATTCCGCCAGCATGTCCTGATTGGCCGCATCGCAGGACGCCTTGATGATGGCCTGCAGCTCTGAGTCCAGCGTCTGCCAGGCCTGCTCGTTGATGGTCAGTTGCAGGGCCGCACCCGGTTCGTGATAACCATAGGAATAGTAGTACTTGCAGACCTGATAGAACCCGAGGGAGAGATCGTTGTACGGGCCGACCCATTCAGCCCCGTCCACCGCACCCGACTGCAAGGCCGGAAAAATTTCTCCGCCCGCCAACACCACCGGCGTGGCGCCGAGCTTTTGTAAAATCTTTCCCTGGTTGCCGGGTGCCCTGAACTTCAAACCCTTGAAATCATCGATGGAGCGCATTTCTTTGCGGAACCAGCCGAGCATCTGGGTGCCCGTGTTGCCGGCGAGAAACCCGCGAATGCCAAACGGCGCATACAGCTCATCCCACAACTTTTGGCCGTTACCGTAGCCGACCCAGGCTTCGATCTCATTGGCGGTGAAACCCCAAGGAAAGGCGGTGTAAAAGGCGCAGCCTTCCGACTTGCCGAGATGATAATACGAGGCGTCGTGACCCAGCTGCGCCGTGCCCTCGGCGACGGCGTCGAAAACACCGAGTGCGGGAACCAATTCATTGGCCGAATACACTTTGACGGTGATGCGCCCGCCGGTCAGTTGAGTGATCCGCTCTGCCAACCGTTCGGCGCCGGTGCCAAGACCGGGCAGGCCCTTGGGCCAGCTGGTTACCATGCGCCATTCTTGCAGGCCCTGAGAGATCGCGGGTGCAGATAGGGTTGAGGCGGCAGCCGTGCTGCCCACAGCTGCGTTCTTTAAGAAGGACCGGCGTTTCATCGCGGTGTTACGAGACTGTCCAGGTGTTGCCGCTGCGCAGGAATTTATCCATATCACCGGCGCCTTTTGTAAATGCGGCATCCACTTGATCGCGCACGGCGCGCTCATAAGACGGAGCGGGATCGCAATAAATCACACCCAGAGCAACGGGCATGGACGGTGGCTGCATTGCAACCAAAAGATTGGCCAAGGTTCGATTGGTTTCATCATGAACGAGAATGTCGTCTTCAGTGATACAGTCTTCGCCGATGGTGACCGCTTCTAATTCAAAGGTGCCCGGTTTAATGCGCAATCCTTTGTTGCCCTCTGCACCATAGATCAGCTTCTCACCATGTTTGACATGGATCTGCGTTTCCTTGGCCACTTTCTTTTCGGTGAAATGGGCAAAGGCGTCGTCGTTAAAGACGATGCAGTTCTGAATGATCTCGACGAAAGACGCCCCTTTGTGGTCGCGAGCGCGGGTAAACAACTCAATCAAGTCTTTGGCCTGGATGTCGATGCCGCGGGCAACGAAACGGGCGTTGCAACCAAGGGCAAAGGTGCAGGCGTCGATGGGTGCGTCGATGGAGCCTTGCGGTGTGGAGGGCGACTTCTGCCCGATACGTGATGTCGGCGAGTACTGCCCTTTGGTCAGGCCATACACTTCATTGTTGAACAATAAAAACTGAACATCGACGTTGCGGCGGAGCAGATGCAACAGGTGGTTGCCGCCGATAGACATGGCGTCGCCGTCACCGGAAACGACCCACACATCCAGGTCCGGATTGGCCAGTTTCACTCCTGATGCCACCGCTGGCGCCCGGCCGTGGATGGTGTGAAACCCGTAGGTCTCCATGTAGTAGGGAAAGCGCGCCGCGCAGCCGATGCCAGAAACGAAAACGGTGTTGTCCGGCTGGGCGCCCATGCCGGCCAAGGCCGATTGCACCGCTTTGAGAATGGCGTAGTCACCGCAACCGGGACACCAGCGGACTTCTTGGTCCGTGGCGAAATCCTTGGGCTTCAGTTTTGCCGGTTCGACCTGAACATTCATTCGTTTTCTCCAGAAACCGCTAACGGCTTCGTTTCTAAATCTACTTGTCTAAGCGCTCACGGATCGCCTGTTGCATTTCGCTGATGGTCAGAGGCAGTCCGTTCACTTTGAGATGTCCCTGAATATGGCGCCGCGACTGGCTGCGCAGGAACGTCAACATTTGACCGTTATTCATTTCAGCCACAAGCACTTCGTCGTACTCGTGCAGCAAGTCGATCAAGTTAGACGGCAGCGGCCAGATGTGCCGGATGTGGATATGAGAGACGTCACAACCGTCCGCCAGCATACGGGTGACGGCCCGGTTGATGGGACCATAGGTAGACCCCCAACCGACGACGGCGAGCTTGCCGCCTTCCTTACCGCTCTCAACCGTTTGCAACGGAATGTCATTGGCGATGCCGTCGATCTTCTCCCTGCGGAGATCGGTCATGCGCTGGTGGTTGTCAGGGTCGTAAGAGATGTTACCAGACCCGTCTTCTTTTTCAATCCCGCCAATGCGATGCATCAACCCCGGTGTTCCCGGCTTGGCCCAGGGCCGTGCCAGAGTCTCCGGATCGCGAATAAACGGTGCAAAGCCTTCCGCCTCGGTGCGGTAGGACACCGGAAACGGCTCATAGTCCTCCATAGACGGGATCAGCCAGGGCTCTGCCGCATTGGCAATATAACCATCCGAAAGTAGAAACACCGGTGTCATATATTTGGTGGCGATGCGCACCGCCTCGATACCGACCTCGAAACAGTCGCCCGGAGATCGCGCCGATAGCACCGGCATCGGTGCATCTGCATTGCGCCCCCATACGGACAGGAACAGGTCCGACTGCTCTGTCTTGGTCGGCATACCCGTGGAGGGGCCGGCCCGTTGGGTGTTGACAATGATCATCGGCAGCTCGGTGGAAATGCCGAGACCGATGGCTTCTGTCTTGAGTGCGATACCGGGGCCCGAACTGGCGGTGATACCCATGTTGCCTGCGTAAGACGCACCCAAGGCCGAACAGGCGGCCGCAATTTCATCTTCCGCCTGGAATGTGGTGACGCCGAAGTTCTTCAACCGCGACAGAATATGCAGGATCGGGGAAGACGGCGTGATCGGATAGGAACAAAACGTCATATCGATACCAGCCAGCTTGCACCCGGCCACCAACCCCCATGACAACGCTTCCGCACCACTGACCAGCCGGTATTCACCGGGGGTAAACTGAACCTCGCCCATTTCCGTGCGCGGGATGTCACCCGACACTTCAGCGGTTTCACCATAGACATGACCGGCTTTGAGGGCTGCGACGTTGGCTTGGGCTACCGCTGAGTCGGCGGCGAACTTTCCAGTTATGAATTGCTCGGTCGCATTGATGCTGCGCCCATACATCCAGTCGATGAGGCCCAACGTCCACAAATTCTTGGCGCGCAATGCTTCCTTTTGCGTGACGTCAAACGGTTTGGTTGCTTCTAATGTCAAAGCGGAGATGTCAATTTCGATGGTGCGGTATTCTTTAAGAGTCCCGTCCTCACGCGGGTCGGCATCAAACCCTGCTTTCTTGAGATTGCGTTCAGTAAAACTGCCGGTATCAAGAATAATGAGACCGCCAGAAAGAACTTGTTTGTAATTGACCATTAGTGCGGCTGGATTCAGCGCCACCAATACATCGGGTGCGTCACCAGACGTGCGGATCTTGCGGGCACCGAATTTAATTTGGAATGCAGACACACCGTAGGTCGTGCCCGTTGGCGCACGAATCTCGGCTGGGAAATCTGGAAAGGTTGCCAACGAGTTTTTGCCGAGCGCTGTCGCTTGTGAGAACTGCCCGCCCAAAAGCTGGACCCCGTCACCCGAATCACCTGCGAAGCGGACAACAACAGAATCAGAGTCTGCCTCGGACATGGGCGCTCCGTCCGGAGTTTCCCCCTTGGACGGATCGGTCTGCAGGTTCATAGAGAGGGTCCTCTCACACTTGCGGGTCCCACGAGGGGACCCGGGCACTTTGATTCTGTGTCATTTATACGGGTTTTCGCGCTGCAAAAACACCGAAAACGGCAGTTGACCGGCTAACGAAAGGCGCGGCCGGTCATTTGGAGTCATTAAGGTCGACGGCATGATAATTGTAAACGCCATAGTCGCTGGCAAAGTTGCGCACTTGGGGTGCCAGACCCGTGAAACCCACCATCTGGAACATATAGATCGCCGGCGGGTCATCGTGATACCGCCGCAGCAATTCACGGACCAGCGATAAGCGTTTTTGGGGGTCCATTTCTGACTCAGCCGCGCGGATCAGCCGCGTATCTTCGGGATCGCAAAACCACGGTGCAGCCCACAAGCAGGAGTGGAGTCTGAAAGGTCTCAGCGCATCCAAGGTTGGATTGGTTTCCATGGACATGGCAAAGGCGTCACCTTCCCAACCTCCCGAATAAACTTGCTGTACCAACCTTTGGGTGGAAATCGTTTTCAGTTGAGCATCGATACCGACAGCGAGGAGATCCTCTGCCACTTTGGTGTAGTAGGCATCCGAGTTCACACCCGCGCCGGAGGTAACTTCGATTACCATAGGAAAGCCGTCGCCATAGCCCGCTTCCTGGAGCAACGCCTTGGCCCGTTCGGGATCGTAGGGATAAGGCTCGAGCGATGGGTCGTGTCCTAATGTCCCCTCCGGAACCGGCTGACTGGCAACCACTGTGGCACCGCGCCCATCAACTGTTCAACGATAATCTCTTTATCGACGGCATAGTTGAGGGCCTAGCGTACTTTTTTATTTTGCAGTGGTCCCTCTTTGACACTCAAAAACATAATGGTGGCCACACCGGAATACAGGCTTCGATCAGTGTTCCGCCAAAGGCAGCAATCGCGTCACGGTCATCGGCACTAAGAGAGACAGCGATGTCAGCCGCACCCGATTGTAATGCCTGCACGCGGCTAGCCTGTTCCCCGAAACGTAGAAGAGTAAGACGGTCCACCTTAGGCGGCCGCCAGGAATTTCTATAGGCCGATAACTCGATGCGGCCCGCTTGCCAGTCCTCAACTTGAAACGGTCCCGTACCAATTGGATCCATGGCAAAATTCACTGGCCCAAGCGACTTCCAGTGCGCCGGTGCGGGAAACTGCGCCGCCACCAACCGTCGAGGCAGAATGGGCGCTGGCCTTTTGGTGATGAAAGCAACTGTGAGAGGATCCCGCACCTCTACCCGCTCTACAATTTCAACTTCGCGGCTCGCACCAACAGGCACTACCTCGGACGACAGAAGAAACTCAAAGGCTGCCGTCACGGCAAAAGCATCGAACTTTTCGCCATTGGAAAACTTGACATCAGGACGGAGATTGAAAGTCCAGGTTAGGGTGTCTTCTTGTTGCCATTGTGTTGCAAGCCACGGCTGGAGTTCACCGGCACGATTGAGATAAGTAAGACCATCGAAGATGGCGGGATGGGTCA
Source organism: Rhodospirillaceae bacterium (assembly GCA_965262665.1). Taxonomy (GTDB): domain Bacteria; phylum Pseudomonadota; class Alphaproteobacteria; order Rhodospirillales; family Rhodospirillaceae; genus CBDBND01. Next base: position 3,543,162 of record CBDHFR010000004.1, on the reverse strand, counting down.
AGACTGACGGAACAGCCGTGCCGGTGAACGGATTTCCACCCGCCAGCGGAAAGGCAAACAGGGCGATGCGAAGATGCTTGTCTGCCCACGCCGGTACGCTGACACACCAGACAATACAAGCGACGAGAACTGTAAATAATTTCACTGGTTCGCCCTGCCTTGGCTGTTCCGAGACCACTCGAGTAGATCCTGCGCGGCACGGTTCATCGGTTCTTGCCACTGCCCAGCCGTGCCTTGCCAATACAGAGTGACATTCGGATACCACAAACTGGTCGTATCGCCGTCGAACCAGCACCACAGACGGGCGGGTTCCTCTGGGTACCAGCACCCAGGTCGGCACGCCGAGAGCTCCCGCCAAATGGACCGTGGTGTTCGACGTGGTGATGACCAGATCAAGGGATGATATCAGAGCAGCCAGGCCGTCTATGTCTTGAGTAACATCCACGTCCACGTCATGGTGAATGGTTAAGCCATTGTTTTGTTTGACTTTATCGAGGTCCGCCCTGACATCACCATATTGCAGGGAGACAAAGACGGCGTCGGGAACGGCAGCAAAAATAGGTGTCCAATCCGCGCGAAGGTCAGACGATTTAATGATGCCAAACCCGGCACGGCGCTTTTCCAAGACACACCGATGCGGGTCGCTTGTCCGACCCGTTCGTTCAACAGATTTGATACGCGCGCGACTCTTTGCTCGTCGGCGACAAGATACGGCTTGGGTTGCGGGAATGAGTCAGCGGTTGATCGCAACCAGCGACCTAAACTTCCAATGGGACACTGCACTGAAGGTGAGGTTTCTTTTGTGACTGAGTCCGGCGGGTTTGCGCAGGGCACAACCGTCACGTCTGGGAAAGATCGGTTGAACAAAGAAACAAGCCGCGGTTCACATTCGAACACCACGTTATCGGCACGGTGTGCGAGGTCAGGAATCATTCCCCCATGAAGAATGTGATCACCAAGACCCTGTTCGCCCCAAACCAGAAGCGTCTTGTCTGTAATGTCTTCCCCACTCCATTCGGGTATATCGAAAGGCCTGACTTCAAACCCGGCTTTGGGGTCTAAACGACGAGCTTCGTAATCGTCCCAACCAGCCGCAAAGTCTTTGTGCCGCAAGCGTAGGTGTCCCCGGTTGTGCCGGGCGCGGGCAAGATTGGGGTCTTGGGACAATGCCCTGTCGAAAGCATCGGCGGCTTTTTGATCATCATCCATTTGACTGTAGGCCAGACCCAGATCGCACCATGCGTCCGCTGATCCAGGCTCCAACGACAGGGCACGCTCAAGCGCCTCTACCGCACCGGATGACTCACCGAGATTGAGCCGCACGACACCCAGATTGCGGAGAAAGGACGGCTGCTCGGGCTGAAGGGTTATAGCTTTTTCGAGCAATGGTTTGGCCTCTTCAAACCGCTGTGTGTCCATCAACACGCGGGCGAGGTTATGTAAAGTTTCTGGATGATCGGTGCGTTCCGTTAAGGCCGCGCGCAGAGTCTTTTCCGCCTGCTTGGTTTGACCATTCTGCACCTGGATACTGCCAAGTAGATAAAGCGCGTCGGCATGGCGTTTGTCCCGTTTCAACGCACGGCGATAAAACTTCTCGGCGCCTCCGAGATCACCGGCCTGATGCAACGCGAAGCCTTCACGAACGACGGAGTCTGCGGTTGCTTGCGTTCCGCGCTTGGCCATTGCGGCGTGTTATCCGCCTTTAAGAGTGGAGTTGAAGCGTTCTAATCCCGCTTCGAGATCGGTGATGAGATCGTCCGTGTCTTCCAAACCGATATGCAAACGGATGCCCGGCTCAGGCTCGGTCCAATTGGTGGCCGTGCGCACGCGTTTGGGCGTCGAGGCACACATGAGGCTTTCGTACCCGCCCCAGGAGTAACCCAAGGGGAACAGTTTCATGCCGTTGATCATGGCAAACACGGCGTCCATCGACGTCTCGTGGAAGACCACACCTAAAAGCCCGTTGCCGCCGGTGAAATCTCTCTGCCAAAGCTCATGGCCGGGATCGTCGGCCAGCGGCGGATAGAGCACCCGTTTCACTTCGGGAAGGGTTTGCAGCCACTTGGCGATGATCATGGTGTTCTTTTCATGTTGGCGCAAACGTACGCCCAGGGTGCGCAGGCCTCGCGTCGCCAGATAGGCGTCATCGGGTCCGACAGCCACACCCAATTGCTGGCGTGCGCTATAGAGTTGACCGAAGTGCTCCTTCACCGCAGTCATGCTACCGATCAACACGTCGGAGTGGCCGACGATATACTTTGTGCAGGCCTGGATGGAGACATCGGCGCCCAAGGTCAGCGGTTTGTGAAACAACGGCGAGGCCCAGGTGTTGTCGATGATGACCACGGCCCCTTTGGCATGGGCGGCCGCGGCAATGGCTGGCAGATCCTGCACTTCGAAAGTGTGGGACCCCGGACTTTCCGTGAACACCACGGTGGTGTTGCCTTTCATCACATCAGCGATGCCGGCGCCGATGAGCGGGTCATAATAGGTGGTCTCGACGCCGTAGCGGGCCAACGTGCCTTCGCAAAAATTGCGGGTGGGCTCGTAAACGGAATCGGTCATCAACAAATGGTCGCCGGTTTTCAGAAACGCCAGCAGAGTTGTGGTGACTGCGCCAAGGCCGGATGGCGCCAACACCGTATCGTAGCCTTGTTCCAACTCGGTGATCGCTTCTTCTAACGTCCATGTGGTTGGCGATCCCTTGCGGCCGTAAAACAGGACTTTCTTTTTGTCCCGCAGTGCCCCGTCGGCCGCCTCAATCATCTGATCCGTATCGGGAAAAACGATGGTGGAAGCCCGGTACACTGGGGTGTTGACCACGCCGTGTTCGGTACCGCGCTTGCCGCCACCATGAATGATTTTTGTGTCTTCCTTCATGGCGCGATCCTGTTCCCCGTTGCTTTCAAATGCAATGTCCGTAATAGCAATGATCAACCTTTAACGATCTGGCAAACAAAACGCCCCAGCCGTTGTCGGCCGGGGCGTTGAGTGTATTTGGCATTAGACCTTAGAGCTTGATGGATGTTTTCAAGCCGAACTGACGCTTGTTCTGCGGTGTCACCGCCACACCTTGGAAGAAGGTAAAGAAGCGGAAGTCGATGGGACGGGTGAAGTCCGTCCACCGCGCACAAGCCGACCAGTTATCATCGTCGAAGGCGTTCTTGACCCACAGTTCGAGCCTAACATCGTCCCGCTCGACCCCGGCGCGGGCGTTGAACAACCAGTAGTCGTTACACTGCGCCAAATTGGCGACAGAGACCCAGGTCTTGCCAAAGTAGACAGCATCACCGCGGACGAACCAGTCCCAGTTGTCATTCAGTGGTTGGGTATAGGTCGAAGTGATGGACCTGGACCACTTGGGATAACGGGAGTGTTCATTGCCGTTCACATTGGTGAAGTTGGAGTATGACGCAATGAAGTTGGCTTCGAAGTCGGTGAACTTGTTGTCGGCCCAAGCGATGTTGAAGTCGGTGACCCAGCCTTCGGCGAAGACCGCGGAGCCTTCAAATTCAACACCCCAAATATCACCGGTGCCTGAGATGGAGGTGTTACGCGGCGTGGAAATGGGTGTGCCGTCGGCCAAGCTGGCGAAACCGCCCAGCGGTGTTAGATCCGCCGGTCGGCAACCAGCGGATGTCGCGTTGAGGCCGTTGCAAGTTTCCTGAATGATCGCAACCACACGGCTCTTCTGGTTGGCCCATTCGCCGTAATAAGCGGTAGCGGCGAAGTTGGCCCGGCCGTCAAACAAGGTTTGTTTCCAGCCGATTTCGTAACTGTCGAGTTTCTCTTCCAGCAAGATGGCGGCCACACGATCACCGAACTGAGCCGTATACTGGGCCAGTTCCTGAGTATCGGCAGCAATGACGAACGGATTGCCTTCACCCGGCAGCACCCCTTGTGAGAAGCTGGCGTAAAGGTTGGTGTCATCACCGGGTTGATACTGCAGAATCACACGCGGTAGGAAGGTGTTGGCGTCGATGTCCTGACCGGCCTTGTCCAACCGGTCTTCTTGATACCGGCCTTCCAGATTGATGGTGAATTGGTCGGACATGTCATAGGCGATTGAGCCGAATAACGCCGATGTTTCCACATGGTCCGTGTTTTGGAAGGCGTTTGTCGTCCTCAGCGGCGGAATCGGTGCGCAACCGGGACCATTTTCGGGCACGTTGGGTAATGTATCCCAGCAATACACAACCACCCGGCCGCCGGTACCGGACTGGGTGAAGTCCTGTTCGTAGTAGTTCACACCAGCAAGCCAGCGCAGACGTCCTTCCTGATTGGAAACAATGCACGCTTCAATGGAGAGATCTTCCTGAGTTTGTGGGTCGCGCCCTAGATTCTGAGCGATTGCTGACAAACCTTGATCGCGGATCCACGTCGCTTCAAGGTCGTTGTAGCCCCCTTGCATGGTGAAGGTCATGCCATTGTCGAATTCATAATTGGCAGCGGCAGACAGACGAATCACGTTGCGCAGCAAACCGATTCTTTGCGGCTTAGGCACACCGGCCACCGCGTCGGGATAAGCACCGTTGACCACATGGTCGATCAATGTGTTGGGGAAGCCAATGATTGCTTCGATTGCCGGGTTTAGAACGGTGACCGTATCGACGATATTGAAATCGCCCACTTTGGATCTGGCCGTGCCTTGTCCCGGCACCAATCCACAGAACCAATTGATGGGATTCACCGAGGGACCCGTCCGGTTCCGTGATTGTTTGGCCGCTACAGGTGTCGGTTTCCTGACCACCGACAAATCCACCTGCGGGCGGGCCGTCGTCGTCGCGGGCGTAGAAAGCGCGCAACTTGATATCGAAGTTTTCATTGGGCGTGGCGTAAAGGGTTCCGTAGATGGTGCTGGTGGATTGCTCACCGATGCCGCCGCCGTCTGACGCGGTCCACATGTTGCCGCGTCCGTAGAGACGGCCGCCAATGCGAAAACCCAGTTTGTTTTCCATCAGCGGACCCTGCACGCTGGCCGACACGTCATACTCCTCGTAAGTAGCACCGGAGGCCTGGACCTGCCCGGACCATTCCTCTGTCGACGGGTTCTTGGTGATGTAGTTCACCGCCCCGCCGAAGGTGTTGCGGCCGAAGTAGGCGGCCTGCGGACCTTTGATCACTTCCACCCGTTCCAGATCATCCAAGGGAATGGTGTGAGTGGCACCCAGCACGTAGATGCCGTCAAGTAACAAGGACCCCAATTGGTAAAGTGGGGAAGTGATTGTTCACATTCATGCCGCGGAAGCGGATGGCCGCATTCAAACGGCCCGGACGTTGCCCACCTGGGTCGTGGTATTACAGACCAGCCACCTGCAACGACAGGTCATCCAGGCCTTTGAAACCGGCACGGTCAATGTCATCGGTGGAGAAGGCGGTAATCGCCAGGGGAATCTCCTGCAGAGACTCTTCGCGTTTACGCGCGGTCACCACGATTTCTTCCAGCGCCAGCCCTTGGGCAACTGCGATCTCGCTGAGTCCAAATGCGAGTGCCAGCGCCGTAGCGCCGCTCATCAAAAATGTCCGAGATTTCATTTTCCACTCCCCTTTATCTGCCGCCCTACAGTCCCGACTGCAACCCGATCGAGATGGCCTTCTCCAAACTCAAGGCGCTCCTGAGAAAGGCCGCCGCCAGAACCGTCGACGACCTGTGGGACGCCATTGCCGAGGCCATCGACGCCTTCACCTCAACCGAATGCGAAAACTACTTCGCCGCCGCCGGATATGATCGGGACTAAATTGAATCTGCTCTAGACGTCAGGATCGGATATCCGATTTATTCTGACGCATAGCCGTCAGCAACCAAGAAGTTCCTGCAGTGCTCGTGATTGAAGAGGCCGCAGACGTGTTACCGGCGGCTTTCCACAGATCATCGATGGTGCGGGGTTTCAGGCGCTTCATGTGAGCTTTGAACTTTGAAAATGCGAGCTTGATCAGGTTGAAGTCCGGCGCATAGGGTGGCGCCAACGTCAGGCCCGGCTCCCGGCCCATCCCGAGCGGGTCGGCAGGATCGTGTTCCTTGACGAAACAAGTATCAATACCAAAATGGCGCGCCTGCGGGGGCGCTGTCCCAGCGGCCAGCGGATGGTTGCCGCCATTCCCCATGGTCATTGGAAAACCATGACCTTCATTGCCGGATTGCGCGGTGACGGCCTGACCGCGCCCTGGGTGCCCTGATTTGATCGAGGGCGCCATGGACGGTGATGCATTCGAGCAGTACATCAAAAAGCAACGCGCCCCGACCCTTCAAAAAGGCGCTGTTGTTGTCCCCGGCAATCTGCCGGCCGACAAACGCGACGGTGCCAGGCGGGCGGTTGAAAAGCGGGGCGCATGGCTTTTGTTCCTGCCAAACCACGCGTGCTGCCTGCCCATCCGCGCGTTCCTGTTCACTGGCGTGGGCGGTTTTTTTAAAGCTGATCTTGCGCGCGCGGAACCAGTCATTAATCGTCGAAGTCGGCGCAATCACTTGGTGAACTTCGTCCAGACGCTCAGACAGCTCTTGCAGTGTCGGGTCTGGCGTCTCCTTAATCCAGCGCAGGATATCCTCGCCGTAAGGATCAAGACGGCGCTGGCGCGACGGCCGTGGCTTGACCGCGACAGTCCCCTCGTCTTCATATCGCCTGACATACCGCACCGCCGAGCTTGCGCTCACCTCAAAAAGGGCTGCCGCCTGACGGCGCGACATGCCCGACGCCACTTTCCTCGCCAAACGAATACGCAGGTCTTCCGATACAGCCACGATGCCCCCGCCAAAGCGGCTATCGAATCAGTCCGCCAAGACCATGACAACAAAATTTTGATTCATTCAACCGCGGAAACGCTCTAGAACGAGTGCACAGCAACTTTGGGAAACGCCCCGGCTTCGGCCGGGGCGTTTTCTTTTGTGCTGATGCAGCGGTGCGTTAGGCTCAGCGCATGCGTTGGTGCTTTACATTCACAGCTTTGTTATGTGGTTTTCTGACGTCCTGTACCTTTGCGCAGGACGTCATCCGCATCGGCACCACCGCCCTGCCTCCCACCATGGGCAACCCGTTCCGCAACACCGGCACGCCGCACATCTATACTTGGACCGCCACCTTCGACGGCCTGACGCGTATCGATAGACAGGGAAACCTGATCCCCTGGCTGGCGGTGGACTGGCGCACCACCGACGACCTTACTTGGGTGATTCGCTTGCGCGACGACGTGACCTTTTCCAACGGCGTGCCGTTTACGGCCGATGCAGTGGTCAGTGTTCTGACCTATCTGAACAGTGACGAAGCGGTGCGAGAAGCGGTGGCGCGGGAGTTTTCGTTTGTGCGCTCGGCGCGCGCAATCGACAATTTTACAGTTGAGATTCACACCCACACACCGGCGCCGGTTCTGCCGCGCACTTTGCCGCTTTTGCATATGGTCGAGCCCGGCCAGTGGAACCGGTTGGGACCTGAACGCTTTGCCCGCGAGCCGGTGGGCACGGGGCCCTATCACCCGGTCGACTTTGGGGCGACGCGCATACGCTATGAAGGGGTGCCGACGTCTTGGCGCAAACCGATCGTCCCGCGGATGGAAAAGATCGCCGTGCCGGAAGCCTACACCCGCACCCAAGCAGTGATGGCCGATCAGATGGATATCGCCATTGCGCTCGGGCCGGAAGAGGCCGATGCCATCGCCGCGGCCGGCGGCATCGCCATGAGCTGGCCGGCAGCGGCCATGTGGGCGATCAACTTTCACCACGGCCGGGGCAACCCGCTCGACGACCTGCGTGTGCGCGAGGCTCTTAACCTGGCGGTGGATCGACGCGCTTTAGTAGACGGTCTTCTCGCCGGCATTCCTGAATTGCCGACCCAGCCTGCAGCATCAGTCAGCTATGGCTTTGACCCCAGCCTACCCCCTATTCCCTTTGATCCGGACCGAGCCAAGCGACTGCTGGCCGAAGCCGGGTATCCGGATGGTTTCACCTTCGTGGTCCAAGGCGTCATCGGCTCCGGTGCCAATGACGCGGCCATGTATCAAAAGGTGGCCCAGGATTTGTCAGCGATCGGCGTGACCATGGAGATCCGGGTCTTTCCGGTGACTCAGCTCATCCGCAGTGTCATGGAAGGGGACTAGAACGGCGATGCCTTCGGCGTCACCTTCGCCTCGGAACCGACTGTCGATGTGCTCCGGCCCATGCGCAACCATTCCTGCCTTTGGGTGCATCCCTGGTATTGCGATGAACGCATCATGCCGGCCATCAACGAAGCCCTGGTCACCTTCGATGAGGCGCGCGGTCTCGCACTGCGTCATGAGGTGATGAAGTTTTATCGCGACGAGTGGGTGGCATTGTACCTCTACCAGATCGTCCGCTTCGCCGGGACACGGTCCAGCGTGCGCGGCTTTTCCGAAGTGCACGGTTTTGTCGATTACGAAAACATTCGTTTCGTTGACGAGTGATGCGGCGCTGTTCGCTCATTGTTGTTTTCGTTTTTCTGTTCGCGGCGAATAGCACAGCCCAAACCTTGCGCATGGCCATCCCGGAATTGCCCCCCGGCCTGGGGTATCCCTATCGGGTGATGACCATGCCGACGCTCTACACCGTGTCCACCATGTTCGACGGACTGACGCGCATCGATGCCGATGGCGTCGTCCACCCGTGGCTGGCGACGTCATGGGATCAGACAAGTCCGAGCACCTGGCTGCTAACGCTCCGCGACGACGTTGTATTTCACAACGGCCGGCCCTTTACCGCCGAAGCCGTGGTGCACATGGTGACTTTTCTCTCTAACCGATTTGGCTTCGGCGAAGCGGTTGCCACAGAAATGGCCTTCCTCAAGAGCGCAGAGGCGCTGGACGATTACACCGTTGCCATTCACACCGACTATCCGGCGCCGGTCCTGCCCCGTTTTTTGCCCGTGCTGCACATGGTCGAGCCGGAAAACTGGAACACCGTTAGTAAAGACGAATTCGCTCTCAATCCAGTAGGGACGGGGCCATTCAAAGTGGAGTCCTTTGGTGCCACCCGTGTGACCTTTACCGCTCATACACGGGGCTGGCGGCCCCCGGCTCTGGACCGATTGGAAATTCTCGCTGTCCCGGAATCAACCGCGCGTCTGCAAGCGTTGGTCTCTGGCTCTGTGGACTTGGCCTTGGCCCTCGGACCCGACGACCGGGAGACGGTGGAGGCCATGGGAGGCATGTTTCGCGGTTGGCGCAGTGAAACCGTGCGCACCATTTCCTTTGTGCTGACGGAAGGACCGAGCCCCTTGGACGATAAGCACGTGCGCGAGGCGCTCAACTTGGCCGTCGATCGGCAGGGCATCATAAACGGTTTGCTCGGTGGTATGACTGTGCCTGCCAGCCAGGGGGCGACACCGGCGGCCGAAGGCTACAACCCGGACCTAGAGCAGATTCAATTTAGTCCCGATCATATCCGGCGGCGGCGAAGTAGTTTTCGCATTCGGTTGAGGTGAAGGCGTCGATGGCGTCGGCAATGGCGTCCCACAGGTCGTCGGCGGTTCTGGCGGCGGCCTTTCTCAGGAGCGCCTTGAGTTTGGCGAAGGCCATCTCGATCGGGTTGCAGTCGGGACTGTAGGGCGGCAGATACAGCAGGGTTGCGCCGGCGGCTTCGATGGCCTGGCGGATGCCAGCGACCCGCCGCCGAAGATCATTCCCGTAACAATGCCCCATGTCTGACTCCCAAATCGCCTCGGGATATAGAATCATGGAGTAGGATGCTTGGGAATCCCCTTCGATTCACAATTCAGTCAAACCGCTCTAGAGCCTATCCCTTACGATCCTGATCGCGCCCGCGCCCTGTTGGCCGATGCGGGATACGACGACGGCTTCGCTTTGACCACCGAAGCGGTGATCGGTGCCAGCGGCTGGGACCGGGCCATGTACCAGCAGGTGGCGCGGAATTTACAAGAGATTGGCGTGGACATGACCATCGTTCCGGTCACCTTTTCCCATCTGTTCGATCACTTTGAACGGGGCCAATGGCACGACAAGGGATTCGGCATGGTTTACAGTACGGAACCGGTGATCGATTCCATCCGTCCCTTGCGCAACAACTCCTGCCTGCGCCCGGTGCCGTGGTATTGTAACCGACCAATCAGCGCCTTGATTGAACAAGCCCTGGCAGAACAGGATGTAACCAACCGTATTGCACTCAAGCAAGACATCCTGAGCCGTTACCGAGATGAAGCACCGGCTATCTTTCTGTGGTCGGAACCGCGCTTTGCCGGATTTGCGAAAGACGTTACCGGCTACAACGACGTGCACGGTTTCATCAGCTACGATACGCTGAATAAAGAGCCATAGGATTCAGTGTGACGCGTTTTATTTTCTTCATGATTGTTTCGTTTGTGTGGGCGGTGACCGCAGCAGCGGAAACAGTCATGCGCATGGGCATGTCCAGTCTGCCCATTTACTTCGCCAACCCCATGCGCACCGGCGCCACCCCGACCATCTACTTTACTCCGGCCATTTTTGACGGCCTGACGCGCATGGATCGCAATGGCAACCTCCTGCCCTGGCTGGCGGTGTCCTGGGAAGCGAAAGACACCAAGACCTGGACCGTGCGTATTCGTGACGACGTGACCTTTTCCAACGGCACACCAATGACGCCGGAATCCGTCGCCTTTGCCGTCAACTACATGGCCAGCGAAGAGTCCTTGGTGGAAAGCCTGCGGCGGGAGATTCCGGTATTTGAAGGCGCGGTCGTGGTCGATGACCTGACTGTGGAAATCACTACGGTCGATCCCGATCCCTTGCTGATGCGCTCCCTGTCCATCTTGCCAGTGGTGGAGCCCAATGAATGGACCCGCCTGGGACGTGATGGTTTTTCCCGCGAACCAACGGGGACCGGCCCGTTCCGCCTTGTCAGTTGGGAGGCAACAGAAGTTCAGATGGAGGCTGTGCCTACGTCTTGGCGGGCGCCGAAAGTGGACCGGCTGCAGGTCTTGGCCATACCGGAAAAGTCAGCGCGCATTCAAGCCTTGCAAGCCAGGCAGATTGATCTCGCCATTGAGTTCGGGCCCGAAGAAGGGGTCATCATGGAAAACGCAGGGCTCAAAGTGGAACGGTGGATCGCAGCAGAGAACGCCGGATTGTCATTCATCCTCACCCGCAACCCGGACTCGCCCTTGCAGGACGTGCGGGTACGCGAAGCTTTGAACCTCGCTGTTAACCGTCAAACTATCACCGATGTTCTGTTGGAAGGGGCCACCGTACCGGCCAATCAGCCCGTGCCGCGCGCCGCCTATGGCTATAACCCCGATCTGCCACCCATCGCCTATGACCCGGACCGCGCCGGGGCGCTTTTGAAAGACGCTGGATATGAAAACGGATTCTCCTTCGTCACCTATGTGGTCGGCGGCATAGGCATTGGCACATCCGCATTGCAGGTGGTGGCCAATGATTTTGCCGCTGTCGGAGTGACGCTGGAAATCAGATCTCTGCCTATTCAGCAGTTCCTGAGGCATCTCGGCCGGGGCACCTGGCCCGACGACATCGATGCCTTTTCCATGAACTGGCCCGTATGGCCGTCGCTGGACAGCCTCAGGGCGTTACGGCTGCACTCCTGTTTGCGCCGCGAACCGTGGTATTGCGACGAGGCCATCATGCCCCGCATCAGAGAGGCCATGGTGGAATGGGATCCAGAGCAAGCCGTTGCCCTCCGGCGCGACATTATGGCCTGGTACCGGGAGCAGTATCCCGCCGTTTACATGTTCGAAGCAGCTCAATTCGCTGGCATGCAGTCCAATGTCATCGGGTTTTCCATGGAAAACAACATCATCGCCTTTGAGCGCTTGGCGTTCGAGAATTAGCGCTCAATTAGAAAATTTTACCGCCTTGGCAGGGTGCACCGAAGCCCATAGGCTTCAAACGAATAAGATCTAATTGGGGGTGCAAACATGACTCGAATTTCCGCGGTCACAGCGCTGACTGTGATCATGGTTCTCGCCGCACCTGTTGACGCCCAAGAGCGCCGCTACACTTTAATGGAGCGGGAGCTTGAGTACCTTATGGAACTGTGGCCGGGGGATTTCGACAACCGGGAACAGCTGATGTTCGACCGGGACGCCCGCAAAACGTCTTTAGAAACCGGCCAACACATGCGTTTGCATGCTCAGATACGCCGCGTCGATGTGCCTGCCTTCGGGGATTATGTTCTCTAAGTGGAGGAATACCGAGACAACGACCCCTCGTCGATCTTTCGCTAGCGCTTATATGAACTTTCCGCCGACGAAGAGGAACGAGCGATCCGCGTCAGACTGCATTTTTTAAAGACGGCAAAAAATATGTCGGCGCCCATGAGGATTCGGCAATACTCGACGGACTGACGCGCAACGACACCATTTTTGTCGACGGTTGTGATCTGTTTCTCCGGCGCGACGGGGATGTTATCGCCGGTGGTATGAAAGCAAAAACATGTGTTGTCGGAGAGGGAGAGGAGCGTCGTTATTCGGATCATGACATACAGGTGAGTAAAGACGGCTATTGGTTTCGCGGTCGCACCCGGTCGTACCAGACCGATAAAGTGAGTTAGTCGCGATGTGATCTGACACCGCTCCCTTCCCAGCGAGCTGGAATGGGAGCGGCGCATCTCTTGATGGAGATGGTGGTTGTCCGTTTTGATGGTGGTGCACACCAACCACAAAACGAGGACACCACGATGTTGAATACTACCGACAAGATCATCAAACACAAAACTGGATTGCTGAATCTGGCCGAGGAACTGGGCAACGTGTCGAAGGCCTGCCAGGTCCCTGCCAGGTCATGGGCATGTCGCGCGACACCTTTTACCGCTACAAGGCCGCGGTTGAGGAAGGCGGCGTCGAGGCCTTGTTCGAGCGCACCCGGCGCAAACCCAATCTTGCCAACCGCGTCGGTGAAGCCACCGAGCAGGCGGTGATCAAATCCGCGCTGGAGTTTCCGGCCTATGGTCAGGCCCGCACCTCCAACGAGCTGCGCAAGCAGGGTGTCTTTGTCTCGCCCTCAGGCGTCCGCTCGATCTGGCTGCGGCATGACCTGGCCAACTTCAAGGCCCGGCTGAAGGCGCTGGAGACCAAGGTCGCCGAGGACGGCATCATCCTGACCGAGGCCCACATACGAGGCCCAGGTGCAGGCCTTGGAAAAGAAGAATCGCGACGACGAAGCCCGCGGCGAGGTGGAAACGGCCCACCCCGGCTATCTGGGTTCACAGGACACCTTCTATGTCGGCGCCCTGAAGGGGGTGGGGCGGATCTACCAGCAGAGCTATGTCGATCCCTATTCCAAGGTCGCGCAGGCCAAGCTCTACACCACCAAGACGCCGATCACCGCCGCCGACCTGCTCAATGACCGGGTGCTGCCGTTCCATGACGAGCACGACCTGCCTGTGCTGCGGATCATGACCGACAGGGGTACGGAATACTGCGGGCGAGCGGACAAGCACGACTACCAGCTCTTCCTGGCCATCAACGATATCGACCACACCAAGACCAAGGTCAAATCACCGCAAACAAACGGCATCCGCGAGCGCTTTCACAAGACCGTGCTGCAGGAGTTCTACCAGGTCGCGTTCCGCAAAAGACTCTACGACAGCGTCGATGCGCTGCAGGACGATCTGGATCAATGGCTACATCACTACAACACGGAACGCACTCATCAGGGCAAAATGTGTTGCGGCAGAACGCCGTTCCAGACCATGATCGAGGGCAAAGAAATCTGGAAGGAAAAGTTCGTGAACTGAACTTGACCTAACAGAGGCCGCCGGAAAAACGGCCAACTGTCAGATCACATCTGAACCACTACAGATGAAGAAATGGAAAGCACGGCGCCCTATTCCTGGCACCAGTTGGAACGGGCCCGCTGGTTCCGCTGCATGATCGATTTTCCCTATGAAGACGGCGGACGACCGATCAACACAGTGAACTATGTACGCATCCATGATCAGGGTGGCACCTATCCGTTCACCTATCGCGACGGCCGCGACATGGTGTTCACCTTCCGCAACAACTGGTCCTACGGCATGCAGCGAGAGACGCTCGTCATCGTTGTGCAGAAAGGGGACGAAACCGAACCCACATTGGTCTACGCCTGGGCCAACCGGGGACCGACCGCATCGGTGTGAATCCTGGGTGGATCCGTCTGCAATGCGATCTCGATACGGAAAAAATGCGCCAGTTCCAGGGCTGGTTGAGGCCGGATTCCTGAAATGAATCAGAGTGTTATAACGCTTGCTGCTGTTGGTGTCGCCAGTCTCCTGGCGTGACAGCGGCCGACGCCCAGGATTGCCGTTACACGCTCTTGGAGCGGGAGCTGGAATATCTCATGGAGGTCTGGCCCGGCGATTACGACAACCGGGAACAACTGCAACATGACGCCGACATGGGCAAACCCACCTATGACTCGGGTGCGCACTTGCGTGTGCACGGACAGATCAGCCGGGTCGACCTGCCGGCGTTTGGTCCGTATATGCTCTACGTGGAGGAATACAAAGACGACAACCCCTCGTCGATTTTCCGTCAACGTTTGTATGAACTTTTCGCCGACGAAAACGGAAACGCCATTCGCATTAAATTACATTTCTTCAACGACCGGCAGAAGTGGCTGGGGGCGCACAACGATCCGTCAATTCTCGACGGAATCACCCGGGACGACACCACCACATTAAACAACTGCGATGTGTTTCTGCACCGTGATGGTGATGTTGTCGCCGGCGGTATGAAGCGAGGCGATTGCGCCTTCGGCGAAGGGGCCCAAGCGGCAGCACCCGGCGCGAACGAGGTCTCCGTACGCTAGGACGGCACCTACGAGACCGTGGCGCTCGCCAAGGACACGGTGGACTACGCCTGTGTGCAGCATCCGGTCCTGCCCGTCGATCCGGCCGATTCAAAGCCGGGACTGCGCGATAATCTAAAACACATGGTCACCCTCATTGACGAACACGCCCATTGGGCCGGGCCGGCGGATCTCATGTCCTTCCATGAGTTTCCCATCGCCAGCTATGCGGGTTGGACGCGCAAGGAAATGCTCGCCGTCTCTATCGAGCTGCCCGGCGAAGAGACCGACGTGCTCGCGGCCAAAGCCCGGGAGTACAATCTTTGGCTCACCTTCGGTTGCTATGGCCGCGATCCCGACTGGCCCGGCCATGTACTCATGCTCGGCGTGCTGATGAACCCCAAAGGAGAAATCGTCGCCAAGCATTGGAAAGCCCAGGGTGGACACGGCCGCAACCCGGCTTTCGAGTTGATCACCTCAACCGTCTACGACGTGCTGCCCCGTTATGTGGAAATGTACGGCTGGGATGAAGTCATTCCCGTCGCCCGCACCGAAGTGGGCAACATCTGTATCACCGGTGTGCAATACGACCCGCTGCTGTTCTCGGCGATGGCGCTCAAGGGATGTGAGATCTGCGTACGCCAAGTCACCGGCTCCAATCCGACGGATGATGCGTTGATCTCATCTCGCTATAACAACTACTACACGGCGGTGGTGTCCAACTCCGTCAGCCCAGGTAACCGTTACTTCCCGGACGCCGCCGGCGGACGGGGCGTCACCCAGATCATCGCCCCCAACGGCCAATCAATGGCCAAGGTGTGGGGTCCCCATGAAGAAATTATCCGCGCGCGAATTCCGTTGGCCTCTTACCGCAACCGGCACCGCCTGCCCGATTGGCAAATGGAGATGTACCGCCCAGTGTTCGACGCCTACCGCGCCCGCTTTGCCCCGGGCGAATATCTCAACGATCTGCCGGACACTATGCAGGACGGCGCCAAGCGCTTTTACGGCGCCGGGCGTTGGGGGTAGCGTTTGCGAATTCGGTTAAGGATTCGCCTGCGTTTCTTGCTGGGCGAACAGACGTTTCGGTGTGGCGCTGGTGATGTGCTCTGGCGGCTCGCTAATGGGATGAATGGAAATGGTCAGCGTGCCAGCGCCGGCTCGTAAATTCCGGATGCCCTGATAATCGTCCGAATACCAAAACCCCCGCGCCGCTTCGACGCAGGGAAATTTAGCACCAATGACGAACTGGTTGCCAGGCCACTCCCCTTCGAACACTTCTGTCGGACGGGTGAACTGATAGTAGCCCTGCTGTTCAGGATAGGTGTTCAATTGTCGCAGTTGTTGGCCGTAGGCCTGCATGGGTTCGGCATTATCGATATTGCCTAGCACCAGCATGATCACCGGTTCATTGCAGACGCCTGCCACGTGCTCCGGTTCCGCAGAGGCGGGTTGCACGAGGAACAACACGAGTAAAGCGCTGAGCGCCAAACGAAGATCAAAAAATCGATAATCATACATGAGTGCGTTCCTTTTCAAGCAGCAGCAGAGTGAACGGTGAACTGATGTGGTCGGCCGTCATCGCCGATCAAACCACGGCAGCGGAGGGACGAGAAGACGAAAACGAAATGCTCGGCCGTGCCCGGGCGGTCGCATAGCTCCAGCCAATTTTGTTCGCAAAACGCGAGTATGGCGGGGCCACCCAACTCCACTTCCTAGAGGATACCCAACAGAGAAGTCAGGTCTTCCTCCCATTCGCGCGTTTCATCATCGACGCAGCAGGCCGCATCGGCCAGCACCTTGAGTCGGGTCTCCGGTCCGGCGCCCAAACCGAAGTCCGTTAAGCGGCAGCGCTCAGGCGGAGCGATCTGCCAATGGGCGATTTCATGGAGCAGCACGGCTGTTTCCGTTTGCGTACGCACTGCGGATCCGTCCCAGCTGAAGGATTGGGCAGGTGACTCACCGACCGTAGCCATACCGAGCAATCGGGCCAAGGCGACAGCCTGGTCGTGTCGGGCGAACAGGTCGGCCGTCATGTCGGGACAAAGAAAACGGGTCTCGGCGATGCGGCGAAAAGCGCGGCCCGCGCCAGGTGTATTTTCGAGCAACCGGCCAAATATCTGCAGACCGTTGTCCAGTTGTTTGGGAGAAAGTGGTGACAACATCATGACGGAGAAGTCTTAGCGTGTCTCAGGTACGCGGTCTAGGATGATGGCAGCACGCCACGACAGGAGGCTAATGATGACCACGTTGCGCGAAAACATGCCCTTGGTGGCCTCCAACGAGGGCGTCTGGGAAGGCACCTACACATTCATTTCGACTGTGGGCTGCCCGGCACCTCTGCGCGGAGATCGTGGTCTATGCCGACGACCTCTGTGTGCTTGGCAAGGCCCCGGCGGCCGAAATGCTGACGGCGGTCAAGCGGCTCATGGACGGTCTGATGCTCACGGTCAACGAGCAGAAAACCCGATGCCTGCGGTGGGGCCAAACGGGGACGCACGTGGCTGTGGTACCGCGCGGGAGAACTCTATCAGTACGTGCTCATCAATGAGCGCCGCGCGGCCTGACCCTGATCACCTTTGTGAAGTCTGTTCCGCAACGATTTCAATTTGCTCGGGGTGGGTGATGTCGATGAGGGGACCATTGAAGTCTTTTACCCAACCCCGCACGCGGACTGTACGGCCTGCCAAACTCAAAGGATTACGATTGGCATCTTCGAATAAGGCCCACACCGATCTGGCTATGGAGGCCGTGAAGTCGGTTCGATAGTCAGCACCGAAATTGAGATAGATACGCGCCCTTACTTTTGCGGCATCGACGACCAATCCCTCGATCACTTGAAAGGTGCCGATATCTGCGTTCAATCGTTCGGGACGGGACGAGCGGATAGTATAGTGGTCGAGAACCCAGATCCCCCGTTGGGCTTGCCGCGCTATTTCTTCCCGGTTGTACAGCGCTTGGGCCGTGCGTCTGTTGTCGGCAAAGGTATAGACGCGAGCCAGGCCGCCCTCGACCATGCCCCCCTGTAACCACATTCCATCCTCGCGGACCACATGGGCCAGAATACGCCGGTATCGATCTTCGGTGTTTTCATCACCGTAAAGGGTGACGGTTTCACCGAGGGCGAGGTCATGCAACGCCTGTTTTGCCTCATGTGCCAACGGCCATTCTTCGAAGTTGGCTCGCCCTAACGACAGCTTGGGAGCCTGTATACCAGTGAGCCGGACTTCCCGGCCGTCTATGAGACCCAAGGGTGTCGCCGTCGATGACGTGGATCACTTGAATACGCTCCAACAGCGTGAGGGCCGTCGGATCAGAAACTTGATCACGTGCCGCTGCATTTGGAATGAGCTCTGCAAATTCAAATACCCAAAAGCCGATGGTCATGGCCACAGACAAAAGCAGAGACATTCATTTTAACGGTTGCATGGTGCGAGCATGGTACCGCACGAGGGTGCGCGCAAACGAAACCACCCCAGACTAGGCCGGAGTGCTTCAAACTCGTTTTCAAATTGTGGCTAAGCAGCGCTGAGAAGTTTTTCCAGCTTTGCTGTGGCGGTTTCCGTGTTAATTTTTTCAACAGCCGCCATTTCATGGGCCAAGCGCTCCAGCGCCTGCTCGTAGATTTGGCGTTCCGAGTAGGATTGTTCCGGCTGAGACGTGCCGCGATGCAGATCGCGCACCACTTCAGCGATGGAAACCGGGTCCCCCGAATTGATCTTGGCTTCGTACTCTTGCGCCCGCCGGCTCCACATGGCCCGTTTGACACGGGCGCGGCCCTTCAAGGTGGTCAGGGCCTGGTCCATAATCTTGCGGGTCGACAGTTTACGCAGACCAGAGTTTTCAACTTTATCCACAGGCACGCGCAGGGTCATGCGGTCCCGTTCGAAACTGACGACAAACAGTTCAATTTCCTGCCCGCCAATGGTCTGCTTTTCGATGTTGGTAACTTTGCCCACGCCGTGGGCTGGGTAGACGACGAAATCACCTGTGGAAAAAATCATAGCTTTACGAGCGTCCTTGGTGCGTGCGGATTTGGTATTAGACGTGGTCTTTTTTGGCATTCGTTGGTTCTCTCGCTCCAGTTTGAACGATGGATGCCCCGGTGCCGACCGCCCCCCAGCGGTTCTTGACGAAGAAAGGGCCATTTGGCCCTCTTAAGGTACCGGTCATCCGTTCACAGACCCTTTATCGGCCCCCTTGATGGTGTTTGGTAACAATGTTGCGCGTTGAGCCCAGAACGGGTTTGTGCGGTGCACAACAAATAGCGGGTCAGCGAAAAAATAATCCGCCGGTTCTCCCGACGGATTATATACTTATACCAAATTTGCGGCGCAAAAGACAGTCAAAAATAGGCGCCCTTGAGGGGCTCATCAAGCGTCTGTCCAAGGCCCCCTCAGAGACCTCCCAAAGGGGCTGGATCAGCCTGTATTGCCCGGATTGGTGCTTAAATGCTCCTTCTTGCCCTCTTTGCCGTTCCAGTCTTCGGCATCAGCTGGAGATTCACCTTTGGCAGTGATATTTGGCCACTTATCAGCGTATTCTGTGTTCATTTCTAGCCATTCTTGTGCTTTGTCCTCCGAATCGGGAAGAATGGCTTCAGCAGGGCATTCCGGCTCGCATACACCGCAATCGATACATTCATCGGGATGAATGACGAGCATATTTTCGCCTTCATAAAAGCAATCCACCGGACACACTTCGACGCAGTCCATGAATTTGCATTTGATGCAGTTCTCGATAACGACGTAGGTCATAAATCACCCCTCCCCCATAGCTCAGTCTGACCTGAACCTTTTATGCCTGGCGCTCGGGATCGAGCCCCAGATGTTCCAAAGCGGACTTCCGCGCCCGGCCACTGTCTTGGTCCGTAACATACAACAAGCCACTGACTCGACGTACTAGATTTGCCTCAAAGTCGTCAAGTTGGCCGTCCGCATAAACCACCTCCCAGAGCATCTGCATCAGCTCCACCCGACGGTCGTAATCCAAAGTGTCCTTAACCGTTTTGGCGAACCCATAGAGCTGATGGCTTTGGGCGACCATATCTTCCGCGTCGGCTATGACTGCGTCTATGTCGGATTCGGACAGCGAGAATATATGTGCCAAGACGTCCTTAATGTGATGACGTTCCTCTGGATCAAACGTGCCATCGGCCAACGCCGCTTCCACCAGCAAAGCCGCCGCCGCCATATGAACGGGCAATGCGGACTCTTTGTCTTCTTGCTGGACGTCCGGGTCAGCCAGAAAGTTCTTCAACGCAGTGAGCATATTGACCGCCTAACGTGTTTGAGAGATGTGATCAAGACTGGGCCGTGTTCTATTCGAGATCAGAGAGCGTCTGAAATTTTTCGAGTGCTCTGCGGTCCCGCTTTGTGGGCCGCCCGGCACCACGCGGTCGATAAAAAGGAACCTCTTTGTCATCGATCCCGAGGCGTTGGGGCGGCTGTGGTTCATCGTAAAGCAACACCGCTTTAGATGCGGAACCGCGGCGGGTGGCAAGCGCCTGCACGGTTACTGTTCGTTTAGTTGGTCCGGTCACAATGGATATGCGATCGCCAATGCGGATAAGCCGGTTGGGTTTTTGAACCTTTTCCTCGTTTACCGTTACGCGGCCCTCTGTGCACAGGGCTTGTGCCAAGGTACGCGTTTTGCAAAAACGCGCATACCACATCCACTTGTCTATTCTCAGAGTGTCACTCAAGAGGAAACCAAATCCTTTAGTTTGGCAAAAGGTGAATCGGGATTGTAGACCGACGCGGTTTTGTTTTTCTTTACGCGGTTTTTTGGTTTTGCTTTTGGAGTTTTTTTCCGCTTCCGCTTAGATGAAATAGCGATGCCCTCTTCTTTTACCGTAGCAGTAAAACCAAGCGCTTTCAGAAGTATCACCGCATTTTCAGAACCAATGCCCAGGGGTGAAAGATGTTCGGGGGGTAAAATGTCTGTCTTATCCCGAAGCAGTTGGCGGACAGCAACGGCAAAGCGTTCCACCATGTCGACACGGTACGCCATACCGCGCGCGGGCCGGTACCCGCAGGCCCAATAAAACTCTGCCGGTACGCCGTCTGCCGTTTCAAACGAAACGCGACCTGCCGGCGGTAGTGGCGGTCGTGCTTTAGCTTGAGAGAAAACTGACCACAGCAAGGCACGTAGACGAATGGGGTCCGCCTTTAACGCATCTGGGACATAGAGAGCGCTGGTGCCGAAGCGAATGCCGAGCTTGGTCATGGCTTTGCGGTCATCGTCTGCCAAAGCCTTGATCTGATTTTCTGACCCTTTGCGCTCGATCGATCCGAGCGCTTCGGTGATGCGATAGGTCAGTCCGCGCGCGGCACCGTCCAAAGACGAAGCTTCCATTTGAACCAAAGGTGATAAGACCGTTTCAATTCGTTGATCGATCCAGGATTGCAGTCGCGTCGTTAGTTTTTCTTCGTGCACCTTGTCTAGACGAACATCTGCAGTAAGGCTGATGACAGGTTTCAAAATGTGAGAACCCGCTTCGAGTTTCGCGACTTTGGCGTCTTGCCAAACAATGTGTGCTTCGTCATTCAGCGAAAAAGCGCCGTCTTCTGCATCGATTTGAGTTTGAACCCGTTGCGCAAGTTCAGGAATCAGTACCGCATCAGCGGCGCTGGCAACAGCGCGATCGGCGGTTTTTAGACCGGTCCGGTCAGCCTTAAACTTCAATCCCTCGATATGGCCGATGAAGTGTCCATCAACGCTTACGCGTCCGTCTTCACCAACAGCGGCAACAAGGCGTTCGTCGCCTTTGAGTTTTTTGACAAGGTGGGCGGTCCGGCGGTCAATGAATTGATGGGTCAATTTTTCATGTAAGGCGTCGGAGAGGCGGTCCTCGACGATCCTCGTTTGTTCTTGCCAAGTGTTTGACTCTTTTAGCCAGCCCGGCCGGTTGGCGAGGTAAGTCCAGGTACGTATGGCCGCAATGCGATCCATCAGGGTGTGTATGTCGCCGTCCCGGCGGTCCACCCGTTTGACCTGTTGTGCGATCCAATCCTCCGGCAAGCATTCGTCTTCTCCCGTCAGATGGAGGTAAACCTGGTTGAGCAGACGGGCGTGAGTTTCAGACCGCAGCTTACGGAAATCGGGAATCTGAGCCACGTCCCACAGCAACCGGACCCGCTGCTTGCCCTTTGCACGGTCCTGAATGTCAGCATCCTTAACCAGAATTTCTAAGACCAACTGATCTTCGGCTGGCGGCGGTTTCATCAGACCCGGTCCTGGCGGACTTTTCTGTAATCCCAACAGGAGAGATTGGACTGTCGCAAAGGTCAGATCCGTGTTGCGCCAATTCAAGGATTTGAGTGGGGAGAATTCATGGGATTCAATGTGCGCGATGTCTTCGGGATCGATGGGAGTTGCATCGGCGGTGACGCCGAAAGTACCGTCATTCATGTGACGCCCGGCCCGGCCGGCAATTTGCGCCAGCTCTGGCGCCGTCAGCCGTCTCGGAGATCGGCCATCGAATTTTGACAGAGAGGCGAACGCCACGTGATCCACATCCATATTGAGGCCCATACCGATGGCATCAGTTGCCACCAGGTAATCCACTTCACCGGATTGGTAGAGCGCCACCTGGGCGTTGCGTGTGCGCGGACTCAAGCCACCCATAACCACGGCGGTGCCACCCCGTTGACGGCGCAACAGGTCGGCGATGCCATAGACTTCAGATACAGAGAACGCGACCACTGCGGATCTCTGCGGCAAACGGGTGAGTTTTTTCGGGCCATTGTAGGTCAGTTTTGAGAACCGGGGCCGGTTGAGGAACGTTGCGCCAGGGACGAGTTTGCGGATCAAAGGTTTAACGGTCTCGGCGCCGAGCACCATGGTTTCAACGCTGCCGCGGCCGTTCAACAGCCTGTCGGTGAAGACATGACCCCGTTCTCGGTCCGCCGCCAGTTGCACTTCATCGATGGCAAAGAAGGCGACGTCACGGTCGGTGGGCATGCTTTCGACCGTGCAGATGAAATATTTGGCCGTCGGGGGGATGATTTTCTCTTCCCCAGTGACCAGGGCGACCGCCGCTTGACCCTTGATGGAAACCGCGCGGTCGTAGTTTTCCCGAGCCAGCAACCGCAGGGGAAATCCGATCATACCAGAGGCATGGCCAAGAAGACGGTCCATGGCCAGATAAGTTTTGCCCGTGTTGGTCGGGCCAAGGACCGCCGTCATTGATGAATCAGAACGGTTGGACATCTGGTTCACAACAGGATTTCCAGAATGAAGAGCGAGGGATTCAGAATGATTGTTTTTTAAGCCGTAGAACCGGACGCCTCATGTTTGCGATCAATTTCTTTTCGTTTTGACGCATAATCCTTTAGGCGCCGTTCCATGGCATCAAAGCTATCGCGGATGGCAATCTGGATGTCTTCATGCAGCTTGGTTTCTTTTGGATCGCGTCGAACCACCAAATCTTCACCAGGCACGGATAGATGGACGCTGATGTGAAAAGGGGCCGCTTTTTTGTTCATGTTTGAATGGCTTTTGTGGTGTGACTCGACGACCACCCGGCAGCCGGTGATGCGATCATAAAAATGTTCCAGCTTACCAACACGCTCTCGAATCCGTTCTTCAACCGCATCGGACTTATCGATGCCGTGAAACGCGATTTGCACAGGAATCTGCATGAAAAACTCCGCGGTCTTCTGGCCACAGCGGCACATGATCTACACGTGCCTGAACCAGGATTATCATGGCGCGAAAGACCGGATTCAACCATCGCGGAAAGCGGGTTGTTCAGACGATGGTTTTTTTGTCTGTTTAGACGCCGTCCGTCCCTTGCCGAGACCTCGACAGGACCCAATATGAGGCCCGGCAGGGGGCTTTTAAGTCTTTACAGGGTGTGGCACATGGGCACACCCTGGGGCCGATCAGAATTGGGTGAGGAGACAGACCGGTGAGTGAGGAGAAGCTCTCTTTTGAGGCCGAAGTGGCCAAGTTGTTGGATATCGTTGTTCATTCGCTGTATTCCAATACGGAGACTTTTCTCAGGGAACTAATCTCAAATGCGTCGGATTCCTGTGACCGCCTACGGTACGCCGCACTCACGGATCCCAGCCTGACGGAAGACAGTGGCGCCGACTTCGCCATCCATATCAGCATCGAAAAAGACAGCCGCACTTTAACCGTGCGCGATAACGGCCTGGGTATGAACCGCGATGACCTCGTCACCAATTTGGGAACCATTGCCAAGTCGGGCACGGCGGAATTTGTGCAATCTCTCACTGGAGACACCTCGAAAGATGTCTCGCTCATCGGTCAGTTCGGTGTTGGCTTTTACTCCTCCTTCATGGTGGCCAAAAAGGTGGAGGTATTTTCTCGCAAGGCCGGAGACGAACAAGGCTGGCATTGGGTCTCCGATGGCCGGGGCAGCTACCGCATCGGCGAAGCCGACGACGTGGACCGGGGCGCACGCATTGTTTTGCATTTGAGGAAAGAAGCCTCAGAATTTCTGGAAACGGCCCGGCTTAAGTCGGTGGTCAAGACCTACTCAGACCACATTGCGATTCCCGTCATTCTCGATCCCGTCCCAGACGAAGAAGACAGCCAGGAAGAAACACTCAACGAAGCGTCAGCCTTGTGGACCCGGCCCAAGACAGAAATCAAGGACGAGCAATACACGGAGTTTTATCACCACGTTTCCCACGCCTTCGATGACCCCTGGCACACGGTCCATTTCCGCGCAGAAGGAGCGATCGAATACACCAGCCTGCTGTTTATTCCGACAAACAAGCCGTTTGATTTGTTTGAGCCAGAGCGCAAAACCAAGGTGAGGCTTTACGTCAACAGGGTCTTTATTTCGGACGATCTGGCCGGTCTGTTGCCGCCGTATTTGCGTTTTGTGCGTGGCATCGTTGATTCACCGGACCTGCCATTGAACGTCAGCCGCGAGATGCTGCAGGACAATCCACAACTCAAAAAAATTCAAAAGGGATTGGTCGGCCGTTTACTGAAGGATATGAAGTCGCGGAGCGAAAATGCAGAAGAGTACGGCACATTTTGGTCAACGTTCGGGGCGGTTCTGAAAGAGGGCCTCTACGAAGATTTTGAACGGCGAGACGATATTCTTGACCTCTGCCGTTTCAAGACGTCTACCGGTGAAGAGTGGCGGAGCCTAAAGGACTATGTTGCGTCCATGAAAGAAGGCCAGGACGCCATCTATTACATCACCGGCGAAGATACGGCTGCGTTGAAACAATCACCCCAGTTAGAAGGATATCTAGCCAAAGGCGTAGAAGTCATTTTGCTGACCGATCCCGTCGATGAATTCTGGATCACGTCCGTGGGTGTTTTTGACAAGCATCCGTTCCGGTCGGCAGCACAATCAGCAGATGATCTCGGTGCCATAGCCGGTAACAAAGCGGACGAGGAAGAGTCAGACGAAGATGATCAAGCGTTTGATGCGGACATCGATGGTCTCATTGTTCAGCTCAAAGACGCTTTGGGAGAGTCAGTTAAGGACGTCCGCACCTCCGCCCGTTTGACTGAGAGCCCTGTATGTCTGGTAGGAGAGCAGGGCGGTATGAGTTTGCATTTGGAACGAATGCTAAAACAGCACGGTCAGGCGGAAGGACTTTCCATTCCACGAATTTTGGAGATCAATCCCAAACACGCGCTGATACGCAAGCTGGCCAGCCAGAGCGATGATGTGATCGGTGAAACGGCACATCTTCTCCTAGACCAGGCACGCATTGTCGAAGGGGAGCAGATTCCCGACCCGGTTTCGTTTTCCCGCCGTTTGTCGCAAGCGATGGAGAGGGGCCTCGCTTAGTCTTGTATATGGTTAGAGGTTATTGAAGCGCGGCGGAGTCCGGCTCGGGAGGCTTAACTTGAGCCGACTGAATAGGGCGCGGAGACAAGGCAGAGGCAGCCAAAACAGGGCCCAGGTTGTCGGTCTGCAAGAACACCGCTACGCCGTCGTAAGGAGACGCGTCCAGATCCTTCAACGCGAAGGTAAACTTATGCCCGTCACCAGTGTAAGTCGAGATCGGGATCAAGCGCTTGACTACATTGACTTTCCTGAGGATGCGTCCGCGATTTTCTCCACCTTTTACACGCGTTATCTGCTGGGAATTGAAGACGGCGGCGTAAATCGTTGCCCGAATTGTGTTGGGATTAGCAGATACGGCAATGGCGATATGGTCGTTTTCTAAACCGGACAGTGACAGCTGTGTTCCTCCAGAACTCAGATTTGTGGTTTCCTTAATGGCTTCCAAAACAGCGTCCCGCTGACCACCAGGTACTGCGTATTGTCCGGAAACGACCATCTGCGGCGTGTAGATGTAGGCCGTATCAAGTGTTCTCTGATACGCCTGCTGCTTGAGGCTAAAAGATTTGCGGGAGAACGGATCCTTCCAATCTTCGTTGTTCCAGTAGTCCACATGAAAGGACAGGGTGAGGACATCTTTGCGATCCGATAAGTCACGAAGGAAAGCGTCGACCGGCGGGCAGGAAGAACATCCCTGCGACGTATAGAGCTCCACCAGCGTGAGCGGTGACCCAAAAGATTCACGGAGATGTGAGTCATCGGCCTGCGCCCAACCGGCAGGCAGTCCGAAAGCGACAAGAGCCAAGGCAATCCAAAAACAGAGCGGCTTTCTTATGGAGAAAACCTTCCGCTGTTTTTTGGCCGGCCCGGGGGGTTTTTTGTGCATTGTGCGGTCCCTTCCCCAAGCGACATGTTATACCAACGGTCATTGAATTTGACCTTCGTGTGCCCATTTGCGCATACCAATCGACATGATTTTCGAGGGCTTGTCGATGAGCTTGTTCCAGGCGTGGCATGCCGCATCGACGATGTCTTCGTAACTGTCGAAGACGCGGTGCGACAGGTAGGTCTGGCGCAGGTACTGCCAGATGTTTTCGGCCGGGTTCAGCTCCGGCGATCTGGGCGGCAGGAACAGCGGCGTGATGTTGTCGGGGAACTCCAATTCGGTGGTGGTGTGCCAGCCGGCGCGGTCCATGAGGAGGACGGCGTGTGAGCCGTCGGCGACGGTGCGGCTAATCTCTTCGAGATGGGCCGGCATGGCATGGGTGCCGGCGAACGGCATCGCCACGGCCGCACCGGTACCGCGCGCCGGGCAGACGGCGCCGAACAGATAGGCGCTCTGGTAGCGCTGGTCCTTGGGCTGACGCGGACGGCTGCCGGTGCGCGCCCACTGCCGGACGATGCCGTTCTTCTGGCCAAGGCGCATCTCGTCTTGCCACCACAGCTCGACCGGCGTTGCGGGCGGCAGGTGGGCTACCGCCGCGGCGAGCGCCCGGGGGAAGTTTCTTTAAACGTCTCCAGCATTGCCGCATCTTGGCCCGGATGGCGCACCCGGGCGCTCATGTGCGAGAAGCCGAGATCGTGCAGCAGGCGCGAGACCGAGCGCTCGTGATACTCCACCCCGAAGCGGTCCCGGATAACCTCCTTGAGGTCGAGCCGGCGCCAGCGCACGACGCCGTCGCTGTCCGGCCCCGCCTCGACGATCTCCGCCAACGCCACCCTCTCCACCGCCGTCAGCTGCGGAACCGCGCCGGGAGATTTGTGGTCGTGCAGGCCCTCGGGGCCTGCCTGATTGAACCGGTACACCCAGTCGCGCAGGCTCTGGCGGTCCATGCCGCCAACCGCCGCCGCATCCCTACGGTTCATGTCATCATAAACCGCCGCAATCGCCAGAAGGCGGCGCACCTGATTGGGATCTGTCGCTTTGCGCGCCAAGGCCCGCGCTTGGACCGCGTCATAGTCCGTTCGCAACGGGATCTTCGCCGACATCAAATCCTCCATTTAAAGCCGGCTTTCTATGAATCACATCATTGCGCCGTGGGGAATCCCTAAAAGAGAATCAATCTCAACGACCGCTGGTATTAGATCATAGTCGAAACTTTTATCATGATTTATGGAAAGAAACGCGTTTTGGCTGAAAAGGTTGCGGGGCTATCCCCGTTTTCCCTGAAAAGACGCCGCCAGTTATTAACATTGATGAATCAGACGCGCGGACCGGCGCAAAGATCCGACTGACGCATTGTCTTAACCGTCTGCCTCCTCCAGGAAGGGCAGAAAGCTCAACCCCCACTGGGTGAAATCTTCATCGATATATTGAAAACGGCACAAGGGGGCGGCGTCCACGGCGGCTACCCCGCCAGGGGTCGTCCCCGCCGTGCCGCTGTCGCGCGGTGATGCGTGTCGGACAGGCAACCGCTTCGAAAATGTCTGCAGCCCCAAATGTCCGGGCAACGCCGTAACCGACTGCATACCCCCGGCCATGGTGACCTCCGGTGAGAAACTGGACCACGCGGTTCTGTAGCTCATCGGGATCAGGCATATCGGCATCTACCCGGGTGTCCAGTATCGATGTATGCTAGGGATGAAAAGCGGTCTGTTCCCGCAGCATCGCCCACAGCCAGGCCAGATGGCTGCCGTCCCATTTGGGTTCGAAAGGCGGCAAAGGGTTCTTGGCGCTGGGCGGAAGATCAAGGGCGCTGGGTAGGTCCAAATCCTAGGCCGCGAGGGCCGCCACCCGGTCCGGGTGCTCAACCGCATAGGTCAAAGCCATGGCCGCGCCCGCTTGTTCCCCGTGGACAAGGACTTGGGACAAGCCAAGGGCATTGAGCAACGCGTTTAAGTCGTCGGCGTAGGGCGACAGGGATTGAGGATCGGAGTCATGTGAAAACGAATTGCCGTAGCCGGCCATGTCCGGGGCGATCACCGTGAACCGGTCCATGGCCGTCTGCATAAACGGCAACAGATCTTTTGATGATCGCGGCAAACGGTGCAGCGCAATCAACGGTGGGCCGGACCCGGCGCGGCGATAGTGCAGTTGCCGCTGCCCGATGGTGACGTAGTGGCGCGTGACGCCCGGGACGGCAGGGTCGGTCATAGGGACCTGCCCTATAAATGCTTAGGCTGCAAGATTACGCAGCACGTAATGCAGCACACCGCCGTTCTTGTAGTAATCCAGCTCGCCGTCTGTATCGATGCGGCAAAGCGCCTCGAAAGATTCCGTTGAGCCGTCAGGCCGCGTCACCCTGACATCCACATCGCCACGCGGAGTCAACGCATTGAGACCGGTGATGTCGAACAGTTCTGTGCCGTCCAGCTTCAATGTATTGCGGTCAACACCGCCGGTGAACTGCAGCGGCAGAACACCCATGCCGATGAGATTAGAACGGTGAATACGCTCGAAGCTTTCGGTAATCACCGCTTTCACGCCGAGTAAGTTTGTGCCTTTGGCGGCCCAGTCCCGGGATGACCCGGTGCCGTATTCCTTGCCGCCGACAACCACCAAGGGCAGGCCGTCGCCTTGGTACTTCATGGCCGCGTCGTATATGGGCATGACCATGGCGCCGGGATGGTATTTGGTTATGCCGCCTTCTACGCCAGGCACCATTTCATTGCGGATGCGAATGTTGGCGAAGGTGCCGCGCATCATCACCTCGTGATTGCCGCGCCGTGAGCCATAGGAATTGAAGTCCTTTTGTTCCACCCCATGCTCGATCAAGTACGCGCCAGCCGGACTGTCCTTCTTGATGGCACCCGCCGGAGAAATGTGGTCGGTGGTAACGGAGTCGCCGAGAATGGCGAGGGGGCGCGCACCGGTGATATCTTCGACGGCCGCTGGTGTGTTGCTCATACCTGTAAAATACGGGGGATTGCGCACGTAGGTGGACGGGCCTTCCCAAGCATAAGTCTCGCTGGGTTCTGCTTTGACCGCTTGCCATTCTTCTGGACCTTTGAACACGTCTGAGTAGCGTGTTTCGAACATCTCCTTGGTGAGGAACTGTTCGACGCAGTCCGCCACTTCTTGCGGGGACGGCCAGATGTCCTTGAGGAACACGTCGTTGCCATCTTTATCCTGAGCAACCGCGTCCTTGGTAATGTCGATGCACATGGAGCCGGCCAGGGCATAGGCCACCACCAGCGGCGGGCTGGCCAGGTAGTTGGCCTTGATGTCCTGACTGATGCGGCCTTCGAAGTTGCGGTTGCCGGACAGCACGGAGACGGCAACCAAATCGCCATCGTTGATGCTCTTGGAAATGTTCGTATCCAAGGGACCAGAGTTGCCGATACAGGTGGTGCAGCCGTAGCCCACCGTATGAAAGCCGAGCCCTTCCAGATCGGCGGTGAGGCCAGCCTTGTCGAGGTAGTCCGTGACCACTTGCGATCCCGGGGCAAGGGAGGTCTTAACCCAGGGCTTGCGGGTAAGTCCTTTCTCACGGGCTTTGCGCGCCACCAGCCCGGCGGCGAACAGCACCGATGGGTTGGAGGTGTTGGTGCACGAGGTGATGGCAGCAATGACAACATCGCCGTCCGTCAGCGTATCCTTGGTGCCCTCACCGCTGAGGCCGGAGACCGACGATGATGCCGGTTTCTCATGGCTAAAGGCTTTGCCAAGCTCACCTGCAAAAGCCGTTGCGGCTGAAGAAAGAGCGACGCGGTCTTGCGGCCGTTTGGGACCAGCTAGGGAGGGCTCGACAGTCGACAGATCAAGCTCCATAGAGTCCGTGAATTCCGGATCGGGCGCGTCGTCTTCCCGCCACATGCCCTGGGCTTTGGCATAAGCCTCCACCAAAGCGACCCGGTCGGCGTCGCGGCCGGTGAAATCCAGGTAACGGCAGACTTCTTTGTCGATAGGGAAGAAGCCGCAGGTGGCGCCGTATTCGGGTGCCATATTGGCAATGGTGGCGCGGTCGGTAAGGGACAGGCCGGACAGGCCGGGGCCATAAAATTCCACAAACTTTCCGACCACGCCCTTGGCCCGCAGTATTTGGGTAACGGTGAGCACTAGATCGGTGGCCGTGGTGCCTTCTTTGAGCTTGCCGTTGAGTTTGAAACCGATGACCTCAGGAATGAGCATGGAGACGGGCTGGCCGAGCATGGCCGCTTCCGCTTCGATGCCGCCCACGCCCCAACCCAAGACGGCCAAGCCATTGACCATGGTGGTGTGGCTATCGGTGCCGACAAGCGTATCCGGATAGGCAATAGTCTTGCCGTCTTCGTCTCCGGTCCACACCACTTGGGCCAAGCACTCCACATTGACCTGGTGGCAGATACCGGTGCCCGGCGGCACCACACGAAAGTTGTTGAAACCCATCTGGCCCCAGCGCAGGAACTCATAGCGTTCCCGATTGCGCTGGAATTCGAGATCAATGTTTTTGCTCATGGCATCGGACGACGCATAGGCATCGACCATCACCGAGTGATCGATCACTAGATCGACCGGCGACAATGGATTGATCTGCTGCGCATTGCCGCCGAGAGCCTGCATGGCTTCGCGCATGGCGGCCAGGTCCACCACCGCGGGAACGCCGGTGAAGTCCTGCATCAGCACCCGCGCGGGGCGATAGGCGATCTCTTGATCGGACGAGCGCTTGGTCAGCCAGTCGGCGAGCGCTGTGACGTGATCCGTGGTCACGGACTCACCGTCTTCGTAGCGCAACAGATTTTCGAGCAAGACTTTCAGCGAAAACGGGAGCCGGGAGATATCGCCAAGCCCGCCCTCGATGGCGGCGGGAATACTAAAGTAATCGTAAGACTGTCCACCGACCTCCAGGGTGCGGCGGGTTTTCAGGGTATCCTGACCGGTCAGCGGCATGGCTGCGTCCCCTTGTGATGCGTTTTAGGTTTTTGAACAGGCAATTATGCACTGTGCCTGGCTTTTGCGGCATCATCCACATCCCCCTTTTGTTGTCCAGGGGGTTGTCCACTAGGGTGGTGTTCCGAGGGTATCACCGTCAGATTTAGGTCAGTGCCTTGACCCTAATGTCGCCACATTCCAGGCGCCCACTAAGGGTCAGCGCAGACCGGCCCGTATACGAACAGCGCATCGGACCGGTCATGCAGCCAGGGTCTTCCCCGACCGGGCTGCATTAAGACTGCACCACTCGGCGGCCGGTTCCAGTCACCCCTCCCCCGTCCTTTGGGAACGCCGGCCGCCCTTTATTTTGGGGATTATATACTAGTTTACCCAAAATACTTGACAGCACTAAATTTTCGGGTAAACTACTTCCCATAAAAAGGGAGGTAGGAATGGCCAAAAAGGGACCGGGTAAGAGCTTTCGCAAGGGACTTTCAATCGTTCAAATCAACCGCTTGTTTCCTGACGATGAAACAGCAGAACGTTGGTTTATGGAAACCCTTTGGCCGGATGGGGTGTATTGCCCAGTTTGCGGCTCTTTCAACATCCAGGAGCGCAAAACACGCAAGCCCCAGCCGTACCGCTGCAGGGATTGCCGGAAGGATTTCAGCGTCAAGACCAATAGCTTGATGCACAATTCACCGCTCGGTCTGCAGACCTGGGCCATTGCCATCTATCTGCTTGCTACAAGCCTGAAAAGTGTCTCTTCCTTGAAGCTGCACCGTGATCTTGGGATCTCGCAGAAAAGCGCTTGGTTCTTAGCAAATAGAATCCGTGAAACGTGGCAAGACGATAAAACCAAATTTGAAGGGCCGGTAGAGGTCGATGAAACTTACATGGGCGGACGGCGCAAGAATATGCCCAGGTCTAAACGCAAGACCCTTAAAGGACGCGGTACTGCCGACAAAGCTATCGTTGTTGGCGCGAAAGACCGCTCCACCAACCAAGTCAGCGCCACAGTGGTTGACAATACAGACGCTGACACCCTTCGGGGATTCGTGTCCGATCACACCAAAGCTGGAGCCAAGGTGTTTACAGACGATCATAGCGGCTATCAGGGTATGGATTACGACCATGAGAGCGTCCGTCACAGCATAGGTGAATACGTCAGGGGTGATGAAGCACATACCCAAGGGATCGAGAGCTTCTGGAGTATGCTAAAACGCGCTCACAAGGGCACATTCCACAAGATGAGCCCGAAACATTTAGATCGTTACGTGAGGGAGTTTGCTGGCCGTCATAATGCCCGCGAGGCCGACACCATTGACCAAATGGTGGGTATCGCAAAAAGGATGGTCGGAAAACGTTTGATGTACAAAGACCTAATAGAGGATAACGGGCTGAGTTCTGGGGCTAGGAGTTAGCCTCTCACATATCCGTCTCACGAGCCTGCAAGCACAGAGACGGAACAAAAACGCGGAGCAATTTCTCTAACATCAGAGAGTGCTCTGCTATGTCCACTTCTAATGAATCTCACTCTGCTGACTGTCTGCGGCCACATGCAACGGAAGGTCGAGATGAAGATTGCGAAAAATACTCAACATCTCCTCCAACTGAACGTGATCCTCTTCGTTCAGAGGAACAGTCCCCCGAAGGCCTTCAGGGGACCGGACGCTACGAACCCCTTCCTCTATCGCCCGAATCAAAGCGTGTCGTTGAGGAAGGGACTGAGGTTGGGTTGAAGGTTCTATCGTTCTTGAGACAATTCCCAGAAACAAATATACATTATTATCTTTAAAGTGTTGTCTCTCTTGGCTCATAAGAAATCTCCTTCTTGTGAGTCTGAGCCCCGTCTGGCCTATCCAGGCGGGGCTCTGTTTATGGTGCTTAACGCTTAATCCAACCTATTATTCTCTCCCAGAAGGCTGGCTCTCTGTCCCAAATGGTTGGCCTCTCTTCGTCGTGTTCACCTTCGAAGTGGACACAATAATGCACGTGTGAAGGTGCCTCTTCCACCATCTTACGGAAGAGAACACGATTTTCCTCAGTGTCCTCTAATGTCATATGAAAGAACAACGGTGTGTAGGGTTTACCAGTTTTCACTTTATGCTTCGTTCGACGGAGGTGCCTTCCGCCATTTGAAGCACCTTGCTTTTGTTGCGAACCAACTTCTGGAGCAGTCATCTAATACATCGGCAAGATCTAGAGCGTATTCTCGTCGTTTCCACTCAAGCCCTGGCCTTCTAGCCAGATTCCTTGTCCGGCTTGCCAAATAGGCTAGGCTCTGTGGGGTTTGCGGAGGCCCTCTTTTTTTCACTCCTTGTTCTTTACTTCCAGAGCAATCCATTCGTTTCCGTCATATGGGATGATCCACTCTGGATCATCTGCGGAATGTTTTGAGGGCAACACGTGAGGCATAGTTAGGTCGTAACAATATCGCTTTCTAAGAGCTGCGGATAAATCGGCGTGACCTGAATCCTCAATAACCGATTCAATAATCGATTCAAACGCCTCTTTTGGACATATGATCCATGACTTGTGATCTGCCAAGGCATTCCCAGAGCCCGCAATTGTCAGGACAGCTACTCCCATGAATATTACTTTGTGCATAATTCCCCCCTTCCAGCTCTTAGCCTTTGGTTATATCATGGCTTCTACTTAGAGAAGGGGATCCCAAGATGCCTAAGCCGCGTCGTTCCGACATTGAGCCTATCCCTGACACGCCAGAGAACATCGCCCGCGCCATCATGCAGGGTCCGCCCAAGAAGGAATGGGACTTTCTAAAAAAGGTGGAAAAGGTCCAAGAGACCGAAGAGAACAAAACTGATTAACGTCTGTTATACAAGGGATGGGGGATAGCAATTAACAATTCTCGCTAAAAGATTCTTGTGCGGACTCATCAGAGATTGTATGTGTTTGCATAGGAAAGGGTGGAGATTTTTCAAACCTCCGCCCCCTGGAGCTTCTACTTACTTCCTCTCGGTTTCGGCTTCCTTATGGTCTCAACGACGGTCGTGTTCGGCCGTCATTGTGCTTCCTTAACCGGGATAAACTCCCCGGTCTTGGCATCTCGACCAATCTTCCTCGTTTTCTTTGGCATAGTTATGCCCTTTCTAACGAGGGGTGGTAACAGCCACCCGGCTCCCGGGCACTCCGTGCGCCTGGCGCTGAGGGGCGCCTTTGTGTGCCGTGGAGAGGAAGCGTTACTACCGTTCTTGGAGTACTTGATTTTGGGCTGAAAGTCTACCTGGACACCAAGTCTTGGGATTAACAGGCCATTGGGTAAACTAGTATATAATCCCCTTTTTTTGCGACGGTTTCCACCTCTGATTGGGTAAGGTGCCGGCCATGTCTGAAACGGGGACTTCAGCGAGCCGAACACCGACGGTGCGTTTGAGCGTTGATGCTCTCGCGGCGCGCCGGGGTGGCCGCTTGATTTTTCGCGGACTGACGTTTTCCGCTGCGGGCGGACAAGCCATCGTCATTGCCGGACCCAACGGCAGCGGTAAGTCCACTCTACTTCGCCTGCTCATCGGCTTAGCAAGACCAGATGCCGGAACCGTTGAGCGGGACCCGGGCGAACCGGAACACCTCCGCTTTGTCAGTCATCTCGACGGACTTAAAGGTGCATTGACGGTCTCGGAAAATTTGACCTTTTGGGCCGCGGTCTACGGCACATCCATTGGCTCTGTTGACGCTGCCATGGACAGCCTGGCGCTCTCGCCCATGGCCGACATGCCCGTCGACATGCTGTCGGCGGGATGGCGGCGGCGGGTGGGATTGGCCCGGCTGGCCATTGGTTATGCGCCGCTATGGATCTTGGACGAGCCCTACACCGCTCTTGATGCAGACAATGTCACCCGCATCGATGGCTTGATGGAAGACCATGTTAACCAGGGTGGTCTCGTTGTATTGGCCACACATCAGCCCCCACCTTTCACGCCAGCATTGACGATCGATATGGCGACTTACACGGCACCAGCCGAGGCGGTGATGTGGTGAGCGGCTTCTTTGCCGTCATCAGCCGGGATCTCCGTTTGTCTATCCGGCAGCGGGCGGACACTGTGATGGTCGCTGGATTTTTTGCCGTCACGGTTATCTTGTTCCCGTTCGGTATTGGTCCGGAGCCAGGCGTACTGGCTCGTATTGGCGCTGGTGTGCTGTGGGTCACTGCCTTGTTGTCGGCACTGCTGTCCCTGGACCATCTGTTTGCCGACGATGAGGCAGATGGTGTGCTGGATCTTCTGCTGACGGCCCCTGTGTCGGTCACCTCCGTCGTTGCAGCCAAGGTGATTGCCCATTGGCTGACGACCGGGTTGCCACTGGTGGTCTTAGCGCCCTTGCTCGGCATCACTCTGCAGATGCCCAGTACATCGACCTGGCCCATGGTCGGTGCGCTGTTGCTCGGCACGCCGTCCCTCAGTTTGATCGGCGCAGTGGGCGCGGCGTTGACCTTAGGCGCACGGCGCCGGGGGGTGCTGATGCCGCTGGTGGTCTTGCCGCTTTACATTCCCATTCTGATCTTTGGTGTCGGCGCCATCGATGCCTCGGTCATGGGCTTTGACAGCAGCGGCCTGTTCGCCGTTTTGGGTGGTTTTCTGCTGATTGCGGGCGCCTTGTGCCCCTGGGCGGCGGCGGCGGCGGTACGCTTGTCCGCTGAATAACAGTCCCCTTAAACCCAGAGCAATCGGGTGAACGGATCATTGTGTGATGAGGCTTGCGAGGAAGTCGTCGTCCCAGGCGGCGACCTTTCGGCGGAGTCTTAGGGAGTCCTTGCCGGGGTCTCGTCGTATGAGGTTTTGTGCCATGTGCTTGATGGTGGTGAAGTTGGCCGGGGCGTGATCGGTACGCAGGCGGTATTCGTCATCGCGAAAGACCATGTCCATGACCCAGTGCAAGCTGTTCTCTATCGCCCAGTGGGAGCGGATAATTGGGCCTAGTTGCGCCGCCGCGAGATCGAGCGATGAGATGTAGAGTCGGGTCTCGTGCTCGGTCTTGTCGTCGATCTCGCGCGTGCTTTCGACCGCGATGATGGATTTCAGCCCCGGCCAGCCCCGGCCAGCCCCGGCCAGCCCCGGCCAGCCCCGGCCAGCCATGGCGCTGCTGGAGCCAGGCGATATCCTCGCTCACCGTCGTCCTTCGCGTCTCGATGCGGCCATGGTCGCCGCCGACGCTGGTGTGCTGGCTGCTCTTGGTGTTGTTGAAGCCATTAGCTTTTTGTTCGTCAACGAAGAGTTCGACAGCTTCGTGCAAGCTGGTCTGGTTGGCTTTGAGCGCCAACACGTAATCGGCCTTCTTGTCGACGATCTTGGTGGCGATCTCGCGCTGGCAGCCCATGGCGTCGAGAGTGACAATGGCGCCGTCGATGGCCAACATGTCCAGCAGATCGGGGATGGCGATGATCTCGTTCGACTTTTCCGCCACCTTGACCTGGCCGAGCACCAGCCGCTGACGGGCGGCGAAGGCGGAAACCATGTGGATCGGCGCCTTGGCGCCCGTCTTCTGGTAGCTGCGACGCGAGGTCTTGCCGTCGATGGCGATCACCTCGCCCGGCACACCGGTGATCGCGGCAACCCAGGCGACGAAGCACTGTTGGAACATCCGCGCATCCAGGATGGCAAGGATCGTGCCCAGTTGGTCGTGGGACGGCGTGCCATCGGAAAACGGCCGGAAGCGGCGTAGAAGATCGCGTTTCTTGTCGCCGAAACGGGCAATATCGACAATGCTGTCGGCGCCCGCCAGCACCGCCAATAGGCAAAGCAGCAGCACCTCATCAAGCGGATAGACCACTTTGCCCCGTTGGCGAGGGTCCGCAAGATCCTCAAAATGATCAAGAAAGACAACGGCTTCCGCGAATGCGCCCGAACTCTCCATCATAACCTCCCATACCGAATCGGCGGTCTTCGATAGATTCAGCACATCAACACATTGTCACGCACTTTTTCACCCGATTGCCCTGGCTTAGGTCGATTGAGACCGCTGTATGGCAACCACGGGCACTTTGCGTGTGTCTACATAAAATTTCCCTTTGCATGGGTGAATGAGAGACGATACCCAAACACATACAAGAGGGTTCCTATTGTTAGCCGGTCATTGATCTACGATGTCTTCTACAACTGATTTCGACGTGATCGTTGTCGGCGCCGGTTTCGCCGGTGTGTACGCGGTCTATAAATTGCGTCAGCTCGGTTTTTCTGTCCGGGCGTACGAAGCAGGCAATGATGTGGGCGGCACCTGGTATTGGAACCGCTATCCCGGTTGCCGCTGCGATGTGGAAAGCATTCATTACTCTTACCAGTTCGATGACGAACTCCAGCAGGAATGGAACTGGACCGAGCGCTATGCGGCCCAGCCTGAAATCTTGTCCTACATCGGCCATGTGGCCGACCGGTTTAACTTACGCTGTCACATTCAGTTCAACACGCGGGTAACAGCGGCAACGTTTGTCGGCGCAGCGGGAGAAGTCCCTTCCCATTGGCGCGTGGAAACCGATGACGGACAAACCCAGACGGCACGGTTTTGCGTCATGGCGACCGGCGTTCTGTCCGCCCCCAACTTGCCGGACATTGAAGGCCGCGATACCTTCGCTGGCGCGACTTACCACACAGGCCAGTGGCCTCACGAAGGGGTGGACTTTACGGACCGGCGAGTTGCCGTCATCGGCACCGGTTCGTCGGGAATTCAGTCGATCCCTTTAATTGCGGAACAGGCCGCCTATGTGACGGTGTTTCAGCGCACACCCAATTATGCCATTCCAGCCAAAAACTGGCCTCTTACGTCTAGTGAACTGGATGAGATCAAGTCCCATTACTCGGAGCTTCGCGCCAAAGCTAAAAAAGGGGTCACGGCGATCCCCTTCGAACCGGCCGGACCTTCCGCTCTTGCTGTCTCGGCAGACGAACGCAACCGTCTCTATGAAGACTGGTGGCAAAACAGCGGGCTCCTTTTTCAGGGCACCTTTGCTGATCTGCTGTTCGATAAGGCCGCCAACCAGACCGCCGCCGATTTCGTGCGAAACAAGATCCACGACATCGTAGACGATCAGGAGATCGCCGATCTTCTCACACCGAAAACACCGCTGGCCTGCAAGCGCCTCTGTGTCGATACGGACTATTACAAGACCTACAACCGTCCGAATGTGACTTTGGTGGGCATCAGCCAAGACCCCATTCACAGAATCGAACCAAATGGCATCCGCGTCGGTGAGACCTTACACGACGTTGACGCCATTGTTTTCGCCACCGGCTATGACGCGATCACGGGCGCATTGCTTGATATGAACATCCGCGGGCGCAACGGCTTGGCCCTCCGAGACAAGTGGGCGGGGGGACCCAAAACCTACCTCGGTCTGTCCACGCATGGATTCCCCAACCTCTTTACGGTCAACGGGCCGGGCAGTCCCTCCGTACTGGCCAATATGGTGACCGGTATAGAGCAGCACGTGGATTGGATTTCTGACTGCCTGGTTCACATAAGAGACGGCAACCTGGACACCATTGAAGCCAATGTGGATGAGGAAGAGTCCTGGGTCGCCCACAACAACGAAGTGGCGGGCCGATCTCTGCGAGCCAGTTGTGCGTCCTGGTATACGGGCGCCAATGTTCCCGGCAAGCCCCGTGTTTTCATGCCATATGTGGGCGGTTTCCCGGCCTACGTAGAGAAATGCGAGCAGGTCGTTCAAGAGGGGTACGCCGGTTTCGCCCTGGCTTGACGTACGGGAATGGTTGCAGTCTTGTGCCGCAGCCGTCACACTTTTGAAAAGATTGTTGATTGGACTTCTCCATGACGCCTCAAAAACCCTTCAGCCTTGCCCTACTTCTAGCTGTGGCGGCCTTTGTCATTGTCGGGGTGAGCCAGTCTTTTCTGGTTGCGTCACAAGCGGACGCCATCGAAATCAAAGCTACCACGCAAGAAGAAGAGCAGCTTCTCAAGGAAGTATTTCCCGACGCCGAGGTCTTTTCCGTCAAAGAGGGGCGATATCCTCACCACAAAGCCTATGGGCCGGATACGGGTACGGGGGAGACTGTGCTCCTCGGTTTTGTCTTTATGACAATTGAAGTGGAGCCTGAGGAATGGGCATATTCAAGTGAAATTGAAGTGCTTGTTGGTATGACCACTGACGGCGTCATCACCAAGGCCAAGTTAATCGACCACTACGAACCCTTTGGGTACTTTTCTATCGATCCGCCCGAATTCATCGACCAGTTCGAAGGCAAAAGTATTCTCGACCCCTTTGAAGAAGGGCGCGATATCGACACCGTCACCCGAGCCACGATCACCATTGAGGGCGCCGCCCGTGTGATCAAAAAAGCAGCCCGCAAAATTGCCCGGCAATACTTATCCGAACAACAAAAAGAGCAGGGATAATGAGGTTTGCGGTCATGGCGGCGAAAGCCGTCTTGGTGTGCCTGCTTATAACGACCGCTGCCCTAGCCCAAGAACCTACATCACCCCAGCTTTCTTTATCGGATCTGGATGCGTTGATGGAGGAAGACGAGCAGGCCTTGCCGTCTCTTGAAGGTGAGGCTCTTGTCGATTTTTTGGCCTTGATCGGATTTTTAACTCTCGCTGTCGTCAGTTTCCTAAAAAAGAGCACACTGTTGAAATACGCGACCATGGTTGTGGCCATCGCTTACATGGGGTTCATGAAGGGCAACCTGGTGTCCTTGGTGCACATCTTTGGAGTGCTCGAATGGTCATTCCCCATATTCGAACACAACGTGTCCTGGTATCTGTTGATGATATTCACGGTCTTATCAACGGTGTTGTGGGGCCGTCTCTATTGTGGCCGTATCTGCGCTTTCGGTGCCTTGACGCAGCTGATGGACAAGATCATTCCGTCCCGGTTTCGCTACGAACTGCCGCCCCAGGTGGACAAAAAGGCGATCTATCTTAAGTACGGCATACTAGTTTTTGTGTTGGGTTACTTCCTCATCACCAAAGACAATTTTGTTTATAAGTATGTGGAACCATTTTGGATGTTCACGCTGAGCGGATCCACGGTGATGTGGATACTGCTCACCGTCCTTCTTTTGGTCACTGTCTTTATTCGTAACTTCTATTGCCGCTACCTCTGTTCCGTTGGCGCGGCGCTGGGTGTGATATCTAATTTTACAGTATTCGGGATAAAACGGTGGAGGCAGTGCGATACCTGCAAACTGTGTGAAAAGGCCTGTGAATGGGGCGCTATCGAGGGACCGAAAATTTCCATGGCCGAATGCGTGCGCTGCGATGATTGTGAAATTCTATACAACGACCAGGATCGCTGTCCCCACTGGCTGATGCTAAAAAAGACGGAAGCCAAACGTCAGGCAACCGAACAGGCCTGACATGGATCCAGGTCACCGGTCCTGGACCTACGTACTCACACTTATACTTCTTTGTGCCTGCTCACCCGCGGAAGAGAGTTTGCAAGCGGTTCACCGCGACGGGTCTGTCATGAGCACCGCATTGGATGTAACGGTCTATCGCCGGGATTTAGAATTGGTGGACGCCGGCAGTGATTTGGATGCCGCTTTCGCAGCCATCACCGAAATCGACCAGTTGATGAGCCTATACAAAAATGAAAGTGAATTGGTTGCGCTCAACGAACAAGCCGGATCGGGTTCGGTGCCGGTGAGTGCACTGACCTTTGAGGTGCTGCAGGCGGCCATTCATTACGCCACGGTATCCGACGATGCCTTAGACATTACCGTCAAACCCCTGGTGGACCTTTGGGGGTTTTATGAGGTGGAAGATGCGGCAGTACCGACTCAAGACCGCATCGATGACGTGCGTGGCACCACCGGCATGAATCGTGTGGCACTGGATGCAGCTGACCAATCTGTGACACTGGATCCCGGCACCCAACTGGACCTGGGCAGTATTGCCAAAGGCTATGCCGTCGATCGGGCCTTGGCGGTGCTGCGAGAGCGGGACGTGCCAGCGGCGCTGATCAATCTGGGCGGCACTATAGGCGTATTGGGTACTCATCCCAGTGGTCGGCCATGGGCCATCGGCGTCCGCCACCCCCGTGACAACCTCTTGATGGGAGAAATCCGTTTAGAAGCCGGAGCCGTATCCACCTCCGGTGATTATGACCGGTATTTCGAACACGAGGGCAATCGCTACAGCCATATCCTGGACCCGCGCACCGGCTGGCCGGTAGAGGGAGTCTACGCTGTGACAGTCGTCGCGGCCAACGCCGCCGCCGCCGACGCCCTTTCCACCGCCGCGTTTGTGCTCGGCCCGAACGATGGCATGGCCTTGCTCACCGCATGCGCTGGCGTCGAAGGCTTATTGGTTGAACCGTCAGGCGATGACAGACAACTGAACGTGTGGATGACGGACATCGATGACGAAACCATGTCCTTCACCATTGATTCTGATCCCATGATTGCGACAGAGCTCAGATCAGAGGACAGAAACGCCATACCAGATTTTGAGTGTGTTATGTCCGATGGAACTCCGTAAGCGTTAAGTTGGATTTAATTTCATGCGCACGCAAACAAGAGAATCAGCAAGCGCGGCCCATGTGTGGCCAGTCTCCGCAATGTTCAGTATCGTGTTCTTGATGAATGGACCCGCTGTCGGCGGACCATGGGACTCCTTCAGTGCAGAGCCTCTGCTTTCTGCCCGTGCCTACTTGGGCAACCCCTCAGCCCAGAACACCCTAGGGCGCTTGTATTTCCGTGGTGCAGGCGTAAAGCAAGATGATGATGAAGCAGTGGTGTGGTGGACACGCGCTGCCGTACAAGGCAACGCCGATGCCCAAGCCAATCTGGGAGCCATGTTCGACCAGGGCCGGGGTGTGCCCCGCGACAACGAGCAAGCCTCAACCTGGTGGACCAAAGCGGCTGCGCAAGGAAACCTAGCCGCCCAAGTCAACCTTTTGGCTTTATCCGATACTGGCCGGGGCTTGCCTGAAGATGACCGGGACGCCGTGATTTGGTACCGCAAATTGGCGCGCACGGGTGATCCGCTCATTCAGTACATGCTGGGCCGCCGATATGAAATTGGACGCGGCGTTGCGGACGACAAAGTCAGAGCCTTTGCGTGGTTTGTGATCGCCGCGGAAAACGAAAGCAAAGACGCAATGGAAAAGATCAGCGAAATGGAAGTGTCTTTAACGGACGGTCAAAGACAGGAGGCAAGGAGCTGGGCGGTGCGATGTCAGCTATCGAATTTCGATGGGTGTGATTGAGATCGTACGTTGGCGTTAATGGACCCGCGCCAATCGAAACTGCGGCTGATTATCGGGCTGGATCGGAAGGTCTAATGTGTCTTTCATGGTCCAGGCTAGGCCCTGATGATGCAGCGGAATGTAGACCTGCGCCGTTTTCAAACGCAGCCAGGCGTCGTTGATCATGCGGTCCCGTTTGGCCAAATCCGTTTCCACCGCAATGCCATTGATCAACGCAAAGAGGGCGGGATCGTCAAACCCCGTGCGGTTCCAGGCACGGTCGGGCATGGCCAGAAAGTCCAAATGATAGTGACTGTCCATGGTGCCTGAGCCCCAACCCAGCAAATAGAAGTCCGTCTGATCGTTTTGGATCTTGGGGAAGTGCAGGGTCTTGGTTTTGGCATCAAGACGCACACGGATGCCGATGCGTGCCAGCATGCCGACCACCGCCTGACAAATGGCCTCGTCGTTGAGGTAGCGGTCATTGGTGCAGTCGAGGGTGACGGAAAAGCCGTCTGGGTATCCGGCTTCGGTCAGTAAGGCACGGGCGCGTTCCGGATCGAGGGGCGGCAGGGTGTCGATCTCTTGCGTGTAACCACCGATGCCCGGCGACAACAACATACCCGCCGGTTGCGCCAGACCGCGCATGATGCGGGAGACGATGGCCTCGCGGTCAACGGCCATGTTCATGGCCTGGCGTACACGGATGTCGGCAAAAGGATTCTTTCCTTTCACATCGGACGTCGCGAGCTCGGCCCGGCCTGTGTTGAGGCCCATGAAAATGGCGCGCACTTCCGCTGTGGTCTGCACTTTCAAACCAGGCGTGCGGCGCACTCGGGCGAGGTCTTGCACTGGGGTATCAAGAACAAAGTCTAATTCGCCCGATAGTAGGGCGGCAACGCGTGTCGCGGCATTGGCCACCGGTGTGAAAACGATGCGATCTACATTATGGGGGTTGTCTTCGTTGAGTCCCCACCACGCGTCGTTCTTGACCACCACCGTGCGCACGTCCGGTTCCCTTAGTTCCACCACAAAGGGACCGGTGCCGTTGGCATGACGCACGGCGTAGGTCTCTTCGCCAGATGCTGAGTCTTGGGGTTCGGTGACACCGTGTTCCTCGGCCCAGCCGCGGGACATGACAAAGATGTCGTTGATCTGTTGCGGCAAGATCGGGTTGGGTCCCATGGTGACGATCTGCACGGTGTACTCGTCAACGGCGACCGCATGGCTGACCGTACCAATGATGTCTTTCATGTCTGATGAGGGCTTCAACGCCCGTTCAAAAGTGAACACCACATCATCGGCAGTGAACGGCCGGCCGTCATGGAACATGACGCCCTCGCGCAACTTGAACTCCCATACCGTGGGATCGTCGGTTAGTCCCCAGGAGGTGGCGAGCGCCGGTTCCAAAACCATGTCTTTGGTGCGGTTGACCAGAGGTTCGTAAATCTGCTGCGCCGTTGCCAGGGTCATACCTTCGTTCTGGGCGTGGGCATCCAGGGTCATGGCATCGCCCTGAGAAGACCAACGGATGAGGTTTTCCGCCGAAACAGATGATTGGGAGAGGGCGAACGCCACGAAGGCATAGACAAGACAGCGCATGGACTGACCTGAAACTGTGCTCGGTCCTCTTAGTGTCGGCTAGGAAGGCCGGTGGAGTCAAGGGCAAGCCTTACGGTGGCCGTTCGGCTCAGCAAGGCCTGCTCAAGTTAAAGTGCCAAGAGTTTTTTAACCGGTGGAGTGATCTGTACCGTTCCGCTAGAGCATTTCCGATTTATTCTGACGCATAGCCGTCAGCAACCAAGAAGTTCCTGCAGTGCTCGTGATTGAAGAGGCCGCAGACGTTACCGGCGGCTTTCCACAGATCATCGATGGTGCGGGGTTTTAAGCGCTTCATGTGAGCTTTGAACTTTGAAAATGCGAGCTCGATCGGGTTGAAGTCCGGCGCATAGGGCGGCAGGAACAAAAGCCATGCGCCCCGCTTTTCAACCGCCCGCCTGGCACCGTCGCGTTTGTCGGCCGGCAGATTGCCGGGGACAACAACAGCGCCTTTTTGAAGGGTCGGGGCGCGTTGCGTTTTGATGTACTGCTCGAATGCATCACCGTCCATGGCGCCCTCGATCAAATCAGGGCACCCAGGGCGCGGTCAGGCCGTCACCGCGCAATCCGGCAATGAAGGTCATGGTTTTCCAATGACCATGGGGAATGGCGGCAACCATCCGCTGGCCGCTGGGACAGCGCCCCCGCAGGCGCGCCATTTTGGTATTGATACTTGTTTCGTCAAGGAACACGATCCTGCCGACCCGCTC
Source organism: Rhodospirillaceae bacterium (assembly GCA_965262665.1). GTDB lineage: Bacteria > Pseudomonadota > Alphaproteobacteria > Rhodospirillales > Rhodospirillaceae > CBDBND01. The sequence continues at coordinate 3,498,391 of CBDHFR010000004.1, read as the reverse complement.
GGGATGGGCCGGGAGCCGGGCCTGACGTTGGCGCCAAACCACGCGTGCTGCCTGCCCATCCGCGCGTTCCTGTTCACTGGCGTGGGCGGTTTTTTTAAAGCTGATCTTGCGCGCGCGGAACCAGTCATTAATCGTCGAAGTCGGCGCAATCACTTGGTGAACTTCGTCCAGACGCTCAGACAGCTCTTGCAGTGTCGGGTCTGGCGTCTCCTTAATCCAGCGCAGGATATCCTCGCCGTAAGGATCAAGACGGCGCTGGCGCGACGGCCGTGGCTTGACCGCGACAGTCCCCTCGTCTTCATATCGCCCGCCATCCCGCACCGCCGAGCTTGCGCTCACCTCAAAAAGGGCCGCCGCCTGACGGCGCGACATGCCCGACGCCACTTTCCTCGCCAAACGAATACGCAGGTCTTCCGATACAGCCACGATGCCCCCGCCAAAGCGGCTATCGAATCAGTCCGCCAAGACCATGACAACAAAATTTTGATTCATTCAACCTCGGAAACGCTCTAGACAGCTACGCCTTCAATATCGTCGCAACGAGGCTGTACGAGAAGGCTGGTTTTGACGTGCTTAAGAAAACTTACGTGCAGGAGTTTCACTAGACCGATAAACCCTGACGCCCGATGACCGATTGTCCTAAACTGCCTGTCCGAACAACGCGAAAAACGGGGACGCGCACATGACTGAGGTTGCGCATGATGGCCATACGCTTTGGTACGACATTCAGGGATCGGGTGAACCCCTGGCGCTGATCGGCGGCTTCGCCCTGCTGCACGATCAATTTGAGATCTGTCTGCCCAATCTTCATGACTGTGGTTACCAGACCATCAATTGGAACTACCGGGGCTCCGGCCACTCGGGCTGGACTCTGGTGCGCCCCTATTCCATCGAAGACTTCGTCGACGATATGCTAGCCGTGCTCGACGACGCTGGCATCGAAAAAACCACCATCTGGTCGACCTCCACCAGTTCGGTCATCGGCATCCGTTTTGCCGCCAAGTATCCGGAACGGGTCAAGGCGTTGGTCACCTATCCTTGGTACAAAGCCGACCGCTATTGGAAAGATCTGTTCGATGCCGTAGAGGCCATCAGCCGCATGTTCAGCCCGCGTGCCTTGTCGCGCATCTTTGCCGGCTCGGTATTGCCCAAGTCCATGCAGTACACGCCGCAGCAGATCGAATACGAAGTCTGGTCCGGTGACAAATATGAAGCCAACCTCAACATGACCACACTGCGCAACACCTTGGATGCGCTCTCCAATGTGGATCTCACCGGCGACATTCCCAATCTCTAAGTGCCGGTTTACCTGCTGCTCGGCAATGACAGCGCCTTGAATGAGATGGACAACAAAAAGGCGGCCAGCTTCGACAAACTCACCACCGACTTTCTCGCCCTCAAGCCGGATGCGAAAATCGGTGTGGTCGAAGGCGCGGGCAGTACCTATTGCATGATCTCCAAACCGAAGGAGACGGTGGACGTTTTACACAGCCTGCTAAATGGGGTACGACGTAACGTGCCATTTATGCGGTGTTTCACACTCATTGTGGCCATTCTGTTTACCTTTTCGGTTTCAACTGTTCAGGCTCAGAAGATTCCGTTGACCGTCGGCGCCGCCGCGATGATGGACCTGGCGTCGGACCGGCTCTATCACGAGTTTGGCGCAAATTTGTCAGGGCCGGACTCCGAGTTTGACGTGCGGTTGATGGTGCGCGGCGAAGGCGGCTCCGACGAGCAGAATTTCAATTCCGTTCGCCGCGGCCGCATGCAAATGGGCGGTATCAGCTACGGTGCTATCTCCACGGTGATTCCCGAGCTGGCTGTGCTCAACGCTCCGTTTTTGTTCGACAGCTACGAGGAGATCGATTTCGTTCTGGCGGCCGGATTGGAAGACACCGTCAACGCCATGATGGAAGATGTTGGTTTGGTCGGTTTAGGACAGAACACAGCGAGCTGGCACATTGTTTACAGCAAGTTGGATCCGATCCTATGGCCGGAGGATGCCAAAGAGGTGCGCATGCGCTCGCGCGTCGACGAAAGCTCCATCTTGTTCTTGCAGGCTTTGGACGCGGACGTCATCCACATCTCAGCGACGGAGGTGATCCCCTCCCTGCAGACGGGACTGATCGACGCCGGCGAAACCAACTCCTTCGTCTACTTCTTGAACTGGGTCTACACCGAAGCGCCCCAACTGACTCTCACCAACCACGTGCCGTCGGTGACGGCCTTTATCGCCAATCAACGCTGGTGGACCGGTATGACCCAGGCTCAGCGCGACACGGTCATCGCCGCGTTGGCGCCACGCGAGACCTGGAACGGCCCCCATGCGCGCCGACGAGCGGCGTCTCATGCGTCAATATGCGGAGCGGGGTGCGGTGATCCACGACCTCACCGACGAAATGCGGGCCCGCTGGAAAGAGGTCACTTGGCCGACCCACCGCGCCTTGATCGATGACATTGGTGGCCGGGCGCAGGTGCTCTATGACGTGGTCTTAGAAGCCAAGTCTCGCTACGAACCGGACTCCTAAGCTGCATGAGAAGCCTATCTTTTAGCGCGCCGATTTTCTTCGAAAGGCCCGGATGTCGGCCAGCGTCTCTTTGACGATGGAATCCTTTTTAATGACCGTCCAATAGCGTTTGATGTTGCGCCGTTTTTTTACCCAACAAGTCTTTACCGCCCATCATTTCACCGACCCGCTCCAGAAAAATCATCGAAGAGACAACATAACAGTCGGCCGCGCTGAAGGACTTCCCGTAGGCGTAGGGCCCCGGCTGAATGAATTGGTCTAACGCGTCTAAAGCATCGTCCAGCTTTTTGATGGTATCGGCGACAATGGCCTTGTCGGGCTTCTTGTTGAACTGATGGAAGCGAGGGATGAGAAGCTGTTGCTGCGGTTGCAGAAGCAATTGGCAAAGGTCCGCCTGCTGATTATCGACGAACTCGGCTTCGTGCCGCTCTCAAAGACCGGCGCCGAACTCCTCTTCGAAGTGTTCAGCCAACGTTACGAACGGGGCGCAATCGTCATCACCTCGAACTTGCCGTTCGACGAATGGACGGAAATATTCGGTTCCGAGCGCCTGACCGGCGCGCTGCTCGATCGCCTGACCCACCATGTCCATATTCTGGAAATGAACGGCGACAGCTACCGGCTCAACCAGAGCCGAAGAAAACAACAAACAGCCGGCCGCAGCTGATCGGTATCTAACACCGAGGCCGGCGTTGACCCGGTGGGTACACAGGCACCGCCCACACGCCTTCGCTTCGCACACGCGAAACGCTACGCAAAGCCGCGCGGGTCCCTCCTATGCACTACCGGGACAACCCGCAACAACGCCTTCGGCATCACATAAAATGGACTGGTTTTACGCCGCCCAACTGGGCTGATTTTGCTCCGCCGTTGACAATTCGCCTACCCCAATCAAAACCAAAACTAGGAACAACAGTCGAAAGACCGTTATGAGTGTCATTCATGGGCTGTTCAGCAAACAGGTTTTGACCCCAGCAATCCTAACGCTATCGTAGCCGCGCCGTCGACGCAGGGTTCTGGCTCCCAAGGTGAACCGCTGGCTGGAGCGGCGAAAGGTGCAGTAGCAGGCGCTATTATCGGTGAAATTGTTGATGACAGCGCTGGCAAGGGTGCAGCTGTGGGTGCCACGTTAGGTTTCCTAAGGGGTGGCTCGGAGCGTCGACGGGCACGCCAGGAAGCACAGCAATGGCAAGAACAACAACAAGCAGTCGCAATAAAAAACGCGAGAGACAATTATAACCGCGCATTCGGCGCATGTATGACGGCACGAGACTATACAGTTCAATAAAGTGAACCTAGTGGATTGACCGGAACGAAAGAGTCCGCTTTGGGATTCCGTATTGTGCGGTGTCATGCGAGTCTGTGCGATGCGTACCGGCATCCATTTTACTGTCACGTCTGGCGACCGTCAGCGATTGCAAGCGATCGTCGCGGACCCGAAGAGCGCGCAGAAACACCTCTGGCGGGCGCGGATCATCCTGAAGACCGACGCGGGGCTCGGCACTTCGGCGATCATGCGCGCGACCGGCAAGTCCAAGACCTGCGTGTGGCGCTGGCAGGAGCGGTTCATGCACGAGGGTGTCAACGGCTTGCTTCGCGACAAGTCCCGTCCGCCTGGCAAAGCGCCGATCCCGCCGGAGCGCGTCGCCGAGATCGTCCGCCTGACCCAGCAAGCGCCGCCGCACGAGGCGACCCACTGGACGCTGCGCGCGATGGCGAAGGTTGCTGGCGTCGCGGCGGCGGCGGTCCAGGCGATCTGGAAGGCCCATGGCCTCAGCCCGCACCGCTGGCGGCACTTCAAGCTCTCCAATGATCCCGCCTTTGCCGAGAAGCTCACGGATATCGTCGGCTTGTATGTCGACCCGCCGGCCCATGCCGTGGTGCTGTCGGTTGATGAGAAGTCGCAGATCCAGGCTCTCGACCGCACCCAACCCGGCCTGCCGATGAAGAAGGGCCGCGCCGGTACGATGACCTATGATTACAAACGGCATGGCACGACGACGCTGTTCGCCGCGCTCAACGTGCTGGACGGTACGGTCATCGCACAGAACATGCAGCGCCACCGCCATCAGGAGTTCATCCGCTTCCTCAACCGCATCGAGCGCGAGGTGCCGACGGACAAGGCCGTCCACGTCATCCTCGACAACTACGCTGCGCACAAGAAGGACAAGGTCCGCGCCTGGCTCGCCCGCCATCCACGCTGGACCTTCCACTTCACGCCGACCTCGTGCTCGTGGCTCAATGCCGTCGAGGGCTTCTTCGCCAAACTCACGCGGCGCGGGCTCAAGTGTGGCGTCTTCCAATCCGTCGTCGACCTTCAGGCCGCCATCAACCGCTTTGTCCGCGAATACAATGACGCAAACCCAAAACCCTTGATCTGGAAAGCCGACCCCGATCATATCATCGCCGCACGAAACAGAGGGTTCCAAACGTTGGAATCAATCCACTAGATCAAGTGATGGATGAAAAGCTGGCAAAACTTTCCGATTGGTAAATTCCAATAATTAGAGGCGCTTGTCCGCTTTGGGTCAGCATCGGCGAGAAAGCAGAGTAACGGAGAATCCTAAGACGGTTTGCGCCCATTAACTCACTGCGACCAAGAGCAAGCCATAGGTTCATCAATGTCTGCGTCGTTCCAAAGAGCAGACATTTGTAGATGGTTTTGTAATGTCTGCTACTAGCCATAAGCGGACGTTAGACATCTGTGAAATCGGTAAAGAAAACCCTACCGAAGCGGGGCGTTTCATACCTGACTTGAAGTGGTTTCAAGGCAAACGATAAGGGAACCCCAGTGTTCGGTACTACACCTGATCCACTTCATAGGAGCCGAGCCAGCGTTGTGCGAAGATTATTGCGACCATAAGGGGCGGCAACATGGCAGACGTAAAAAGAGACTGTGTCCAAGCTGATATAAGATCGTTTCAGGTGGGGTGCACACTCAATTATGACGTAAACGAAGAGTCGGCTTTCATTTTCAATGTCATGCCTGCGCAATCCGGCATCCAACATGTTGATGGCGAACTCATGCTAGCCGTTCCCGACATCCCGTTGGACGAATACGTCGAGCTGGGTACTGGCAACCGATACCAACGTCTATGCTGTCCGAGACAAACGCAATTGAGTGTGCAGTTCAACGCTTCAGTGCGATCGACGACTCCACCTCGCAATCTACAGGACGAACGGTTGGCGGATCCGCCGAGCAGCCTTCCCTTCCACACGCTGACCTATCTCTTTCCCAGCCGATACTGCCAGTCGGATCAGCTTCTGCGCCTTGCCCACCGAGAGTTCGGTGGATTTCCGCGAGGCCTGTCGCAGGTAGAGACCATTTGCACTTGGGTCCAAGATAATGTCGAATATCTTCCCGGTAGCACAGGGTCGATGACGACCGCATTTGATACCGTCGTATCACGTGCCGGCGTTTGCCGCGATTTCATGCACCTTGCAATCACTCTTTGCCGTGCTGTTGGCATCCCGGCCAGGTTCGTGAGCGGGTACGCGATTGGACTCGACCCTCCCGACTTCCATGCCCTTCTCGAGGTGTGGATCGGTGATCGCTGGTATCTTCTTGATCCAACACACAAGGTCGCACCGCAACAATTCGTCCGCATCGGAACAGGACGGGATGCTGGCGAGGTCTCGTTCGCCTTTATCTTCGGAGAGGCATATATGGTCGATATGAACGTTTATTGCCTGGAACCAGATACTTTGTCAGAGGAAAACGGATCAAGCCAGCCCAACACTTCTCCTAGCGCCCTCGGATGAGCAACCAATTCCGCTATTTCAAGACGTCGCCCGCTTTACACTCCCTAATCGGAAATTCAGCAACGAATATCTGCTCTTAGAGGTGAAGCGGACGTTAATTTACGGAGCCTGAATGACGGCTTTTAGCCATAAGCGGACATGAGGCCCTCAGGCTCGAAGCCAGATCAGTTTGGCGCTAGATATACGCACCTGGCGTCAGCATCAGATGGTGTGCGACGTCGAGCGCCAAGGCAGAGACCTTTTCCAGTTGCTCATGGTTTTGCGTCATGGACAAGGGCAGCGACCAGCGACGCCCACCGCTCCGGTTCGTCGAACATCGGATTAAGACTGCCGCCGTCGAGTGAGGCGTATGTAAAGTCGGGACGAAGGGATTCGAGATAGTGCATTTTAGTGTGCAATCGATCCCCTGAATTTGAAATGACGACCGCCGGCACCGTCAGTGCCTTGAAATCTGTCTCAAGGTCATAACTGAACGCGGCGTGGTGGCCGAACCATTCATTTGTCCCTGCCCAGAAGAAATGGACGATAGACCAATGAAAGGCTTCTATTGTCGCTGGGTTGTCCGTCATTGGATTCAAATGGTTCCATCGATCGGTTAGGTGCGAACCGTCTTCACGTGGTGTCTGATCGAAATGCGGTTTGGCAAGCCATTGCGCCCGTTCCTCTTCCGTGTAGATCGGAACACCATGTAAAAAGAGGCGCTCGGCCAAACCCGGATAGGCCGCTCCAAATGCGACAGCAATTGACGCACCTGTGTGGTGTCCGAGGACCATAGGCTTGTCGAGACCCAGCGCTTCGATCACGACAGCGAGCGAGTCCGCGTAGTCTCTAGCCGTGGGTGGCGACTCAGGGCCATCAGACATACCGTAGCCCGGTGTATCGACGGCGATACAGCGCATGCCGCGTGCGGCCAGATGCGGCATAGCGTTTTTGTACTGTAACGACGACCAAGCGGTTTGGGGAAGTAGCACGAGGGACGGCCCTTCCCCATGTTCTAGAATGTGAACTTGGCCCCAGGAGCCGTCTACGTAGGTTTTACGCATGCCGTCAGCGTACACGAATACTTGCGTCTCGGCTTAGATTCAGTTCACATCACGCGGCTTCAACGAGACATAACGTAGTAAATGAATATCTCTAAGGTTGTTGACCCAACCCCTTACCTCAGGGGCGACGAGTTTCTTGGTCACAATGAAATAGAGAGGCATTGCGGGATGGTCAGACAGCAGCATGGACTCTGCCTCGCGTAGGATCTGAGCCCGTTGATCAATATCCAATGTTTGGTTTGCCTCTATTACCAGTCTGTCAAATTCGGGATTGGCATAGCGGGTGATATTGGATGCGGGTCCAGAATCGCTTTGGAACGGTTTCAGAAAGTTGGTCGGATCGTCCACTTCAGCAAAAGCGAGCCAACGAGCTACTTCAAAGTCGCCGTTTACAAGCGCCGCCCGATGGACCTGGGACTCGGCGTTGTATAATTTTGCATGGACCCCTATTGCACGCCACATGGAAGACACCACCTCGGCCACTTTGTGGGTGTCGTTCCGCGAGTTGTATTTGAGTGTAAAGGTCAAGCGGTTGTCCGGGCCGAAGCCGACCTCGGCCAGCAATTTCTTGGCTTCCAATCGACGCTTCTCCATCGACCACGTTGAGAAATCGACTTTTGGCGGGTCACCATAATTGGACGTGCCCGGAACGACGTAACTGTATGCCGGATAGTCGCCGGCAACCTGAATCCGGTTGGTAATGAGGTCTCGGTCAACGGCCATGGACAAAGCGCGCCGAACCCGGCGGTCATCAAACGGCGGGCGCATCGTATTGAAGGCGTAATAGTCGTAGCCCGGAAAGGGAGTCAGACGCAGGTGCTCCGCATGGGTTTCACGGAGAACCTCCAGTTGGCTCTGCGGAAAATTCAACGCCATGTGAAAGTCCCCGGCCAGGTATCTCTTAAGGCCGGTGTTCAGATCTTCGTTGGCGATGAAGCGCACGCCGTCGAGGGCAACTTTGGCAGCATCACGGAACATTGGATTTCTTTTCAGCAAAACGTGGGATTGCGGCACACGTTCAGCCAGATTAAAGGCGCCGTTGCTGACCATGACGTCTAGTTGCGTCCATCCTTGACCATGGGCCTCGATGACATGGCGGGGAACCGGCAGGCCGCGCGCCAATAACAGATCAGGAAAATACGGGACTGGTTGTTCGATTTTGATTTGCACCGTCCGTTCATCAGGCGCGGTAACACCAAGGACTTCAAGTGGCGCGTTTCCCTGTGCCACGTCCTTGGCATTTTCTATCATGAACAATTGGCTTGCGAGTGGGTTGGCAGTGGCCGGGTCAAGATAGCGACGCAAAGACCAGACAAAGTCGTCCGACGTCATCGGTGTGCCGTCCGACCAGACGAGGCCGTCCCGCAAGTGAAAAACATAGGTTAAGCCGTGCGTGCTCGTCTCCCACGAGTGGGCTGCGCCGGGGATCGTGTTGCCGAAGCGGTCAACAGTGGCAAGACCTTCAAAGAGTGCAATGACCAACGGCAGCTCGGCCGCAGACGTGATCCTGTGGGGATCAAGGGTCCCAGCTTCTCCAGTTGTGCTCCGCGTTAAAATTTGATCGGCTGATGCACCGCCAGCCGGCATGACGGCACAAAATACAATCCAACAACACGAGATAAGAGTGCGTGAAACGCGGCGCATGAGGCTCTCCTGGCGTCTCAGGATGTCATTGCCTTGCCCCGCCGTCCACAATTGGGAACTTGATGTCCGCTTTGGGTCATAAGCGGACTTCCAGATTGAGCCTGATTGCCGTCCGCTATTAACCATAAGCGAACATACCAAACCCCCGGGGACATCGGCCATGCGCCCTTTCTTGAAACCACTCAAAGATTCAACTATGAGCTCGCCGCGTTCGTGCGCAGCTTGAATTGAAAAGCCATATTTGAAGAGGCGCCATCATTTGGCGCAGAAAGTATCCATGATAGGACTCTGTGCCATATAGAACTGAGAATTGGGACGTCCTGATGTCAAAAGAGGATGGAAAAGCCATTTCACACACCATGAACCGCCGCCGACTCGTCCAAGGAAGTTCTGCTCTTGCCATGTCTGGATTGATGCCTCGTGGTAAAGAGGCGCTAGCGCAACAGACCTCCCAAGGGGCGATCGACCGGGGCGGCGTGCCGCCAAATGACTATGGCGAAGACACAACGGCGGAGGAGGTCACCGCCGGGTTGGACCTTTCCGGCAAGACCGCCTTGGTCACCGGATGCAACTCCGGCATTGGCTATGAAACCATGCGGGTGCTGGCCCTTCGTGGTGCCCACGTTCTCGGCGCGGCGCGCACGCCGGAAAAGGCCAAGACCGCTTGTGACAGCGTCGAAGGACAAACCACTCCCGTGGTTTGTGAATTGACCGAATTCGACACCATCGTTGCCTGTGCCGAGACGGTCCAAGCCATGGACACACCCATCGACATGCTGATCCTCAACGCGGGGATTATGGCTCTGCCGGAACTGGAGCAGGTCAACGGTATCGAGAAGCATTTCGTCGTCAACCACCTGGGCCACTTCATTCTCGCCGACCGGCTGCTGAAGCAGGTTAAGGCCGCGCCCCAAGGCCGTGTCGCCGTGTTGGTATCCGGGCGCTACCGGTCGGCGCCGGCGGACGGCATCCAATTCGACGACCTGTCCGGCGAGAGCTGGGAGTACGACCCCACTGTGGCCTACGGCCACTCCAAGCTCGCCAACGGGCTATTCTCACTGGAACTGGCGCGGCGCCTTGAAGGCACCAACGCCACGTCAAACTCCATCCATCCCGGGGTCATCATGACCAACCTTGGTCGCCACATGCCCGGGTACGTGCTCGTTCTTGCAAGACTGATCGGCTGGGCGTTCATGAAATCCGTGGGCGCCGGCGCCGCGACCACCTGCTATGTGGCAGCCCATCCTGACATAGAGGGGATCAGCAGCCTTTACTTCGAGCACTGCAATCCGGTGGCGCCGGGCGGCAATATGGAGAACACAGAAATGGCCGCCAAGCTGTGGACCGTGTCTGAAGAGCTGACCCAAGGCTATTTGGCCTGACCTTGGCCTTGCCTTGAGACTTTAGTCGCCGCGGACCGCTCACCCTTGACTTTAAAGCGCTCGCAGAGCGGGTCGCTGAGGATTTCCAGCCTGACGTAGCGACGGAACATCAACGCTAACGAAAGTCCCCTTTGGGTCAGAAGGAGACGTTCTGACAGGCACCAGCGATTGTCCGCGCATAGCCATAAGCGGACGTAGAGCCTGTCTTTAGGGTCGAATGGGTGAGTGGTTTGGAACGCCTGCCCCAATATCAACCCACTCAATGTCAGGAACATCAAGATAACGTTCTGTCACGTCGCCGTACCCAATCGTTTGTAAAATATGGGCAAATGACACTCGTCGCGGGGATTCCCTAGGATTTGTCTCCAACGGCAAAGTAATCGCCTCAACCGCAATTTGAATTCCCTTATTGGACGCGAGATTTATTAAAGTCTTAATGCCACAAGGTACAGCATTGGCAGATTCACCGTTCCTGAATAAGGCTTCACGAATAGCAGGAGGTTGATCTTTCCCAAGAGACTCACCGGTTCTATCTCTTCCCCACCGCTCTACTAGAGCAGATTCAATTTAGTCCCGATCATATCCGGCGGCGGCGAAGTAGTTTTCGCATTCGGTTGAGGTGAAGGCGTCGATGGCGTCGGCAATGGCGTCCCACAGGTCGTCGACGGTTCTGGCGGCGGCCTTTCTCAGGAGCGCCTTGAGTTTGGCGAAGGCCATCTCGATCAGGTTGCAGTCGGGACTGTAGGGCGGCAGATAGCCGTCAGCAACGAAGAAGTTCCTGCATTGCTCGTGATTGAAGAGGCCGCAGACGTTACACAGGCACCGCCCACACGCCTTCGCTTCACACACGCGAAACGCTACGCAAAGCCGCGCGGGTCCCTCCTATGCACTACCGGGACAACCCGCAACAACGCCTTCGGCATCACATAAAATGGACTGGTTTTACGCCGCCCAACTGGACTGATTTTGCTCCGCCGTTGACAGGTTTACCCGCAAGGTCCTGGCCTGGCGCATCTCTAACACGTTGGAGGCCGACTTTTGTTCCGAGGCGCTGAACGAGGCGGTCTACAAGTTCGGCACGCCGGAGATCATGAACACCGACCAGGGCAGCCAGTTCACGTCGTTTGCATGGACCGACCGGCTGCGGCGGATGGACGTGCGCATCTCAATCGACGGCAAAGGGCGGTTCCTCGACAACATCTTCGTCGAGCGGCTGTGGCGCACGCTCAAATACGAGTGCGTCTATCTGCACGCCTAGGAGACCGGCTCACAGGCCAGGGCGGGTATCCGTAAATGGATGGCGTTCTACAATGACAGGCGTCCACATTCCGCCCTTGGCGGCAAGCCACCTGCCGTAGTCTATTGGCAGGCAATCGAGCAACACCAACCCGATCAGCAGGTGCAAAGAGTAGTTTAAATCACACCAGAATCTGTCCAAGGATCGGGGAGTAGCTCAATTGTTGTGTTTAAGTCTCGACGAATTTGGACATGCGCGACCGAAATAAGCGTCACAAAGACGATAACAACCAAGATCAAACTATGAGCCTGATCCGCGAGAAATCATCGGACCAGAGTTTCTGGCTCAGTGAGATGGCGATACTCCTCATATTTCAATCAATACACGAAATTGGGCAGAGATAGCCTGCTAATTCTTACAGGTTGGCTCGAAATATTAGAAAAAATCCCACCGGCGGAAGCGACGGTTTTAACCGGAATTCGTTTTACCCAACGTCCGCTTTGGGTCAAAAGCGGACTTCCAGATTGAGCCTGATTGCCGTCCGCTATTGACCACAAGCAGACGCACGGGCCATAGCTGCTTCTCCTATTCCCACCTATACTGGTTCACTCAGTCTCTCATAGTCGAACACGGAGGTTCGCCATGTACCGCTGGATATGGACGTTCGCTTTCCTTCTATCAGTGAACACAGCATCCATCGCCCAATCACCTATTCCTATTACCGAATGGTCCGTTGATTGGGAGAACACGCGGCCGCGGGACCCTTTCGCGGTGAGTGACAACCAAGTGTGGTTTGTTGGTCAGGCGGGCCACTACGTTGCCTATCTGAATCCTCAAAACGGAACCTTTAAGCGCTTTGATCTTGATGATGGCACCGGCCCCCATAACCTGATTGTCGATCCTAAAGGCACCGTCTGGTACGCCGGCAACCGCGCCGCTCATATCGGCACAGTCGATGCGGAGACCGGGGCGATCGAAAAGATCCCGATGCCCGATCCGGCCGCTGCCGATCCCCACACTTTGGTGTTCAACAGCAAGGGTGACATTTGGTTTTCGGTCCAAGGCGGCAACATGGTCGGTAAACTGACCGTGGCAAACCAAGACGTGCGGCTGGTCTCCGTGCCGACGAGCGCATCCCGCCCCTACGGCATTATTGTCGATTCAAATGACCAGCCTTGGTTTACCGAATTTGGCTCCAATAAACTGGGCACCGTCAATCCAGAGACGTTCGTCCTGACTGAAATCGAACTACCCAGGGAGGACGCCCGGCCACGCCGTTTGGTGGCAACCTCCGACGATACCATTTGGTATGTGGACTATGCCGAAGGCTATTTGGGTCATTACGATCCGAATAACGGAGAGATTGAAGAATGGCCTGCACCCTCAGGCAAAGAGTCAAGGCCCTATGGCATGGCCGTCGACGACAAGGACAATGTATGGTTCGTCGAGACCGGCCCTTCGCCCAACCGGTTCGTCGGGTTTAACACCAAAGAGAAATCCTTTTTCAGCATAACCGACATCGCCAGCGGCGGCGGTTCGGTGCGCCATATGCACTACCATGAACCGTCACGAACGGTCTGGTTCGGCACCGACACCCACACGATAGGCCGGGCACAGGTACCGTAGCACCAGCATTGGTCTTGGCGCTGTTTCACATGCGAATAGGGTCTACCGCAGCGGCGCTGGTCGTACTTTTGACATCAAACTCCGGATTGGGAAACTCGATTCGGCCACCGGCGGGTCATACCGGTGCCGCAGGCGAACAAAACTGCCAGGCGTGTCACTCGGATGGCCTACTGAATCCAGACGCCGGGCGCCTTGCGCTCGAGGGGTTGCCAACCCGTTACACGCCAGGGCAGCGCTACCGGCTAACCGTGACGCTTATTTATCCCAAAATGGACCGGGCTGGGTTCCAACTTTCCACTCGGTTCCAAAATAGATCCAGCAAAGGCGAACAGGCTGGCGAACTAACAAGTGAAGACGATCGAGTCGAAATGGTGACCGATCAAGAAAACCCAATCCAATTTGTGCAGCACAGTGCGCTTGGAGTGGAGTTGACTGCAACAGATCAGGCGTCGTGGCATTTCATTTGGCAGGCGCCCGGCACCAACACCGGTACCGTCGTCATTAACGCTGCGGCCAACGGCGCGAATTATGATGACTCTGAATTCGGCGATGCGGTGTTTATACAGTCCTGGACAGTCACAGGGACACCACCATGAGCGCTCAGCAAGTTACCCTCGACGTAAGCGATGGGCATCGCCTTTCGGCGTGGAAGGCCGAACCGGACGGTGACTGCAAGGGCGGCGTGGTGGTGTTGCACGCGGTCTATGGCGCCACAGCCCATATGGGCGATGTTTGTTCGCGCTGGGCGGCGGCTGGGTATCGCGCTGTCGCCCCGGCCTTGTTCGACCGGCTCGGGCCGGATCTGGTTTTTCCCTACACCCAAGCCGCCGAGGGTGTGAAGCGGTATGCGGCCTTAACTGAAGCGCAGATCTTCGCCGACATCCAAGCGGCCGCGGTCACTGCAAACCCAGAAAGCCCGGCGATCATCTCAGGGTTTTGCAGCGGTGGCAGTTGGGCCTGGCGGGCCGCGGCTTCACCTGCGCTTACCTTCTCCGCGCAAGTGAACTTTTACGGCAGTCATATTCCGGCGTTGATCGATCTCGCACCGCGTTGCCCGACGATTCTGCACTGTGGCGACAGCGACTCTGTGGTGCCGTTGGCGGAAGTACAGAACATCGCTGCGCAACACCCGGATGTGGATCTGCATATCTATCCCGGCGCGGGCCACGCCTTTGAAAACGCTGAGCAGGACTCTTACGATGCAACTGCCGCAGATTTAGCATGGGCACGCTCTATCGCGTTTCTCGATAAGCGTGACTCTAAGTGATGACGACATGACAGATTTATCCCGGCGCCTCTTGAGCCTTTCTGCCGCAAGCGCCGTGGCCACTCTATTGCCGGGAGTCGTATGCGCACAGTCTCCTGCCCCGGACAAGTCGAATTGGGATGATCCGGAAGAACGACTGAGTACCATGATCCGTATCATGCACCGGACAGACGGTGGTATTGCCATCCGCTGGACCAACGGTGTTCTATCCGGAATTGTCGAGCAGGAAACGCAACAGTTGCTCGGCGTATCTCAACAGATATTTTCCCGTCATCGACGCAATGAAGACGGCAGCTTCGATGTCATTTATCTTGAGATTGTGTATTTCACAGATCTTGAGTCCGGCGAGGTCTGGGAAAAATGGGATAATCCGTATACCGGGCGCTCGGTCACCGTGCCGACCCAGATTCTGGGGCCTACACGCTTCCATATTCCGTTGACTCTCACAGTCGTCAATGAGCCTTACGCTATGGAAGGAATCATCAATACCCATTGGCTGGAACCGCTGCCGCCCGAAGGCGGTGATGTTCTATTCAACGAACGCATCGACTCCTACGTGCCACCCATGACCGAGAAAGGGGCGCCACTCAAGTTTCATGAGGTGTTTGCCTTTCGAGCGCCACTGGACGCCGTTAACAACACGGAATTGCACCACGTGGACTCAACCGTGGACAAGGTCAACGTCATCAGCTGGCGGCCGTGGATGGACATGGATGAAGTC
Source organism: Rhodospirillaceae bacterium (assembly GCA_965262665.1). Lineage (GTDB taxonomy): Bacteria > Pseudomonadota > Alphaproteobacteria > Rhodospirillales > Rhodospirillaceae > CBDBND01. The sequence goes on along the minus strand of CBDHFR010000004.1, from coordinate 3,483,181 downwards.
GACGGCGTGAGCATGTCTCGGGGTGCAGGACGCGTTATTACCAATTATGACGCCTTACCCAGCGGCCTTACCGCAAAGGACCGGACGTTTTTCCCGGATGTGATTGACGAGTTAGAGGACTACCTTGCGTTCTAGGCAATCTCGAACAATGGGCAGCGCGATTGCAGTGGCTCTCTTCGTGCCCGACGTTACTCCACCTCTGCGGCGACACGGAAGCCGATCCAGCTTTGCCGCATGGAGCGCGGGTCGGGCCCGCCGCGCACGGATGACCGTGTGAACAGCGGACCGGTGCCGTAGGCACCGCCACGCAATGGACTTTCGTCGCAGAACCCAGTGGTCACCGCTGAACCGTCACCCGGCAGCGCATCGTGATTTGGTGTCCAGCAATCGGCCACCCACTCCCAGACGTTGCCAGTCATGTCATAAAGGCCCCAAGCATTAGGGTCATGCATACCGGCCGGTGCGGTATAGAGATAGGTGTCGGCGCAGGATTGGCTCGGGCGACCAGGATGTGCGGCCATCATCGTTGCGTCGGCGACGTTGCCGTAGGTGCAGGCCTCGTCGCCGTCATCGCCCCAGGGATACAACGTGGTGGTGCCGGATCGCGACGCATATTCCCACTGGGCTTCGGTCGGCAGCGCATAAGTACGGCCTGTCAATTCCGTCAGCCATGTGGCGTAGGCTTCGGCGGCGTTCTTGGAGACGCAAACGATGGGATGATCGGCAGTTTGGGGAATGCCCGGGTCGGCCCAGGGCTTGCCGTTGTCAGTGGTGTCCCAGTCACCAGCCCAAACAACACAGTTGAGTTCCGTCTGGTAATTGGTCGCCGCGGCGAACTCCGCGAATTGATCGCGCGTAATTTCAAACACACCAATGGCAAAGGGCTTGGCAAAGGTCACTGTTTTTTCCGGCGACTCCCAAAGAATTCGGGCTCCTTCAATCTGTCGGGTCCACGGCAGCTCGTTCACCTGAGCAGCAGGCGCCCCCATGGTGAAAGTGCCAGCGGGAACGACTTTCATCTCGGGGCAAATGGCGCAGTCGCGGATGACGCCCGGAGGAAGGTCGTTATCAATGTCGCGAACGGCCTGAAGGTAAGGATCGTCACCCTGTTGATCCGGTGCGTCGATGGCGCAGCCCAACAAACCGGTAAGCAAAATTGTTGCGGCGTAAATTTTGAACTTCATGACGCTGTCTCGCTATTGGCTCGGCATGGCTGCGTATTGGGTGCGCCAATGTCCCAGAGGCACGCTGGCTCGTTTCTCATGGCAAAGGCCTTGCCGCGGGCTGCCGGGTTGGTGAGTGCGTCCAGTGCCGCCAGGCCAATATCGCCCGCGGTGATGCGTGAGACGTAATAGTTTTTGCGGTCGAGCAAGATGAACGGGATCTTGCCGCCGTCCTCCTCGGGCACACGACCCGGTGCGATGATGGTGTAACTCATGCCGCTGTTGCGGAGATACTCCTCGCCTTTGGTTTTGAAGTAGCGAACGTAGTTCTTGGTGGGGTTTTTGCTTTGGTCAACTTGAGGGCCGGACGTAGCGGTGGATATCAAAACAAAGTGCTTAACCCCTTCGGCTTTCGCCGCGTCCACCAGGTTCCGCATGCCGTGGTAATCGACCATCTCCGGGCTATAAGGCCCGGTCCATTGGGAAGAACGGATCGAAGAGACGACGTAATCAGCGTCCTTCATAGGCTCGACCAGGGTGCGCGGATCGCGCACATCGGCCCGAACCCATTCGTAATCGCCTTCAATGCGGCTTTTAGCGCGCTCCACATTGCGGGTGGTCGCCCGTATTGAATAACCGTCCGCACGAATGACTTTGGCGATAAACGGGCCGATCCGTCCAGTGGCGCCGAGAATCAGCACCCGGCCTTTGTGGCCGTCCGCTGAGGCTTTGGGCCAGGGAAACAAAAGTGCTGAACTGGTGCCCAACAATAGCTTGCGTCTGTTCATGGTGCGTCTCCCCAAGTTTCGAAAGACGCCATACTGTACGTTCGTTGGCGCCGATCTGAATAACATTGTTAGAGGAACCCAATTGAAAATCAGGCACACTCTAAGCTCTGACTTATCAGATATTCTGACAATTCATCGTTTGGCCTTCGGCCGTGACGAGATAGAGACTCTTGTACGAGAGGTAATGGACGACCCCAGTGCAAGACCCACTCTATCATTGATTGCTATCGATGAGGATCAGTCTCTTGGCCACATTTTTGTTTTCCAAAGCGCGCCTTGACGAATCAGAAAATGAAAGTGTGCTCGCAATCCTAGCGCCGCTTGCGGTTGTTCCTGAGGCTCAGGGACGGGGTTGTTGGCGGAAAGCTCATCGAGGAAGGGTTGCGGCAATTGTCAGACTCAAACGTGGACTTGGTATTCGTGCTAGGGCATCCGAGCTATTACCCCAGACATGGGTTTAAACCTGCAGGTCGTTTGGGGTTGGACGCGCCATACCCCATTCCAGATAAAGATGCAGAGGCGTGGATGGTACAAGCACTCCGTCAGAGATGTGATTGGTTCCGTGCGTGGAAAAGTGAAGTGCGCAGACGCGCTTGATAAACCTGAGTATTGGCGAGAATAGGATGGGAATGAACCCGGAGCTTGTTACGTCCATTCTAAACCAAAAAGGGATGTGCAAAATTACCGCAATGGTATGCGCTTAAACGTACCCGCTTCGCTGTTGGTCCAGGTGCCGTCGGCGTTTTGGCGCTGTCTATTCTGGATGAAGGCATCGGGACCTTCTGGCGTCCAGGAGGTGGTGAAATGCACGGTGCCACTGCCACCACCAACCAAGCGCTCGTCGTCGAAAATCAAAATTTTGCCATCGGCTTTCATGGTACCGACGGAATAGGACCCGCCGATGGACCAGAAGATATAGCGCAGCACGTTCGCTTCCGAGTCCCAATAGTAGTTGGTTTCACCGCGTATGGGCGGTGTCAGCCCATCCAGATACAAGGTGTCGGTTAGGATTTTGTCCTCCAACCGCCAGCGCACACAGTGGGTGACGGATCGCGGGCCAACGCCGGTCGATTGCGCGACAAAACCAGGCAACGGTCCTTCCCAGCACGAATCCGCCATAAAGCTGATCGGTTCGAAACCCTCGTCAGCGTTCTGCGGTGCGTTGGGTGTGGCCTGCCCCACCGCAATCGTTATCGGCAGGATCAGCACGGCCCACATAGCAACAAGCAGTTTGATTATCATTTTGTATCCCTTGTTGGGTGTTTGCTTTGCTTCCCCGTCAGTCACCGACACCGTTAAGAGTGATCATTATCGATGAAATCGCGTACCAAAGCGGCAAACTCGGCCGGTGATTCATGTAAAAAGCCGTGACGCCAATTCATCTTTTCCACATAGCGGCTGCTGTCTAGGACATCGCTGAGACGGCGGGTCGGCTCGGTGATCTCATTGTTGATGTTAACCACCAGCAGCGGCGGTTTTAGTTCGGGAAGCTTATCCCGATACCGGTATGCGAACGCGGCTCGCGGCCCCCAGGGTTTGCATTTTCCGGCGCGAATGTGATCGGGATACACCTGCATACGCAACTCATTGTTGGGAAAACCCGTGACCTGGCTCCACAGCGCAATGAGGTGCGATCCGTCTTCGACGGGATCGATGGCGGAACCGAGGGTGGCGCGCATATGCGCGGTTTCTTGTTCGGTGTAATCGGGCGCGGAGATCAAGGTGACATGTTTGATGCGGTCCGGCATATCCAAGGCTGTCTGAAAGGCGATCTTCGAGCCGGTACCGTAACCGATGAGATCGACCGTCTCGAATTCCAGCTCATCAAGCAGCCGGCCCATGGCGGCAGCGTAAGTTTCGATGTCGGGTGCCTGGTCGGGACCATCGGACATGCCATAGCCCGGCGTGTCCGGGGCCACCGCGATGCGGTCCGTGCCGATGTGTTCCAGAAATTTCTCATAGACGATGCCGGAAAGGGGGCTGAGATGAATACACACCATTGGCCGGGCGGTCGGTGTTTCCGGTTCAGCCAAACGCACATGCATCTGGCCGAACAAGCCATCCACATAGGCGCGGCGCACGGATAAGGGCGGGTCGTGTCATGGCCCGAGTATGGCCTAACCGATCGCTTTTTCGTACACGCGATAGGTCTTGTAAATGCGCCCACCAATGCTTTCGATGGAATGACAGGTGGGCTCGTTGTCTTCCAGCACCCAGCTCATTTCGCAGATGGGCATGTTCAGCTTGAGAGATTCCCGGCGGATCGATCCGATCACCATCAGCGTCAGCACGGAGCCTAAAGATTTTTGTTTGAAGCGGGGCGCCACCCCCATCAGCGGCACGCGGGTGCGCGACGACCAGGAGCGCCGGGTCAACAGACGCCAGGCCAGCTTGGCCCAGCCTTTAAGCGACGGCCGGCCGCCAAGATCGGCGATTATTTCGTTGAGGTCGGGCAAGGCCACGGCCATGGCCGCTGGTTCGTCTTCGTAAAACGCGAACCACACCAGTTCCGGAATCAAAATCAATTTGAATTCCTTCGCCATGTGATGGGCGTCTTCTTCCGTCAAGGGCACATAGCCCCAGTTGTCGGCCCAGGCAGCGTTAAACAGATCAACTAAAATGCGAATGTCGCGGTCGTAGTTTTTAGGATCGAGGTGGCGAAAGGTAAGTTCGGGATTGCGGTCGATAGAGCGCTGCAACAGCTTGAAATATTGGTAAGGCAAAGCCGTATCCATGGGTGTAAGGTAGGCGTACAGGTCACGCGCCTTTTCAAACCCCGCAGTCTCCACCAGCGTTTGATAGTAGGTTGGGGCATGGCCCATCATCATGCGCGGCGGACTTTCCGAGCCTTCGATCAGCAAACCGGTCTCTTCATTGACGTTAAGACTGAGCGGGCCGCGCACCCGAGTCATGCCCTTCTCTTTTAGCCACGCTTCGGCGCCTCGAAACAGCGCCTCAGCAACCAGCTGCTCATTGATGCTTTCGAAAAACCCGAAGAAGCCCGTGTTGTCGTTGCGCAATTCCAAATGACTGCGGTCGATCTGTGCCGAGATGCGCCCCACAGAAACGCCGTTGCGCTCCGCCACAAACAACTGGGCCTCGCCGTGACCAAACCAGGGATTTTTCTTCGGGTTGAGCTGGTCGCGCACCATCATTTCCAACGGCTCAACCCACACCGGATTGTCGCCTTGGCACACGGCGGGCATGGCGAGAAAGGCTTTCATATCGGCGCGGGAGTCAACCGGCCGAACAGTAATCTCTGACTCTGTCATGAAACGCTATTGAGGCCGGCCGTCAGGGCGAGGCCGTGACCTCAGGATCATTGGCCTGAGCAAATTCCCGTTGACGATGCACCGGATTGGCGGTGTGAGGCCAGTCAGGTGTCAATGCGGCCACATAGGGATAATCCTTTGCCACGTCTTCGTCATAACCAAGGTTGAACACAGTGGCCGAGCGCGGACGGTCCTTGAGTTGCCCATACATGGTGTGGAACAGCCGATCCCACAGAAAATTGGTGATGCCAAAGTTGCCGGTTTCGTTGTGGAAGTGATGCGCCATGTGCAACTTTTTCACGCCCTTAACCCAGCTCCATTTAGGCGCATATCCCAAATGCTGGATGCAATGAATGAACTCGTAAAAACAGGTCTGCAAAACACCTGTGCACAAAGCTGCTGAAGCACCGGGCCATCCGGCCAGCGCATATCCGACGGGTACGGTTGCCAACGCTACTGTGGGCAAGGTGGTATAAAGGGCGCCGAACAAAACTTTTAGATTGTTGGGATCTGAATGATGGTCGTAGTGGATGCGTTTCCACACCGGTGCGGTGAGTTTCGATTTCCACATCCAGCGGGAATGCAAGATCCAACGGTGGAGCGCATACCACACCAATGGATAAATCAGCAGAGTGGCGATGACCGCAGAGATCAAACCCAGAAGAGTTGCGTCGGAGGAGACCAACGCGGCAAGGGCATACGTCCCCGACACTAGAGCTAGGGCTAAATATGCGGCGATGGCGCAGTATTGAAAATACGCCGCTGCTAGCTCACTGAGATTCATGCGATCCAGATGATAGTCCCGGTCAGACCAAAAGCCGATCTTCAAGGCCATAACGCATCCTGTTATGCCGTTCTGCCCCAGTGGGGCCGTCTTGATGTAGCGTTGCCGGTTGAGATTGCAACCCTTAGATCAAGTGGTGCACTTAAGCGCCGCGATTTTCCAAGTTTACCGCAATCCAAAGGCCAATCGTCCCAAACAGCGCCAATGGCAGCCAGGCGGCAACAACCGGGGGTAAGGCGCCGAATTGGCCCATTGCCAACAGCATGTTGTCGGTGACGATAAACAGAAATCCGAGTGAAATGCCCCAAACCACCACCATCACCGCGCTGCCTTGGCGATGATGGGCGAAGGCGGCAATGGCCGCCAGCAGCGGCATCAAGGCTAGGACCACCGGTCCGGCCAGTTTCCGCTGCAGCCAAGTGTCGTAATAGTACTCAGGGCGGGTACCGAGCGCCAATTCGCGGACGTAGTGTTCCAGCTCGTCAAAGGTGAGTTCGCTAGGAGGATTAGCCAGCTTGTTGAAATCGTCGGGTGTGAGTCTGGTTTCCCACGCCGGCTCTCCATTGGTTATGGGCTCGCCGTCGCCGCCAACGCGTTCCACTTCAAACAGGTTCCAGGCGTCGTTTTCCCAAATGGCCAGCCGGATGTTGACGATATCGGCCACCGCTTCGGATTCCGTTTGGTGAAACACCCGGATGTCGTTGAGCACTGCGCCATTGCGCAGCACGTGGCCGACGCGGATGATGGACTCCCCTTCAATGACCCAGGCTTCGCTGCCGTCGATGATTTCACCACCTGGTTTGTATCCCGCGCTCTTCCAGTCTTCCAATTGAGCGTTAAAGCGCACCACTATCCGGTCCGAAAACACAAACAGGACCAACGCCAGACCCAAACCAACCACGACCAGTCCGCCGATCAGGCTAAGGACCGAGCGGCCGGCGGCGCGCATGACGATGATTTCACTGTTGCGCGCTAGAACCACCAATGCCGTTAAAGCACCCAAGAGGCCAGCCAATGGCGCCACCGTTTCGATGATGGATGGGACGCGAAGCAAGATATATCGGGCAAGAGAGTCAACCGGCTCGCCGCCGCCTTCTAATACGGCATCTGCATTGGCCAGAAGGTCGAGCATTTGTAAGAACACCACCAGCCCGAGGAGCAAAGCGAGGAATCGCGTGAGATACGCCTTAGTCAAATACCAGGATAAGGTCATAGAACTAACGGCAGTGTCCGCGGAAGAATTGCGTAACGGTCGCAGTTACACTGCCCCATTGATCTTCAAGGCGCTGCATCGGCGTCGCCCCTGCAACAATTTCCGTTTTAAGAAAGAGATAGGAGGTTGCCGCTATAAACAGGGCGAAGGGTAGCCAGATCGCCGGGCCAGCTGGCACACCGCCAACTGTGGCATAGGCTTCACTGAATTCGAGAATCTTGTGATAGATGACCAGAAGCAATAGGCCGAGCACCAGTCCAAAGGACTTGCTGGCGCGTTGAGTCATAATGCCGAGCGGCGCCGCCAGCATCGGCAAGAACAAAATCGATAAGGAAAATACGATCCGGCCATGCAACTCCGCGGCGATGGCAGCCGGCGATACTCTGTCTTCCGGCAATAATGTGGGGTTCGGCCGCACCTCTCCATTGCCGTCCCTTTCAGCCACATCTTTTAGATAGCCGCGCAAGAGTTCACTCAGGGTCAGTTCCCGCTCGTCTCCGCCGCGCATGCGAAACTGGATCAGATCTTCAAGGTTAAGTGGCCAATCAAAGGCATCAAAACTTACCGTGCTGGCCGAGGTGGCACCGGGCGACCATTCCGAGCGATTGCCCTGATACAATCTTAAACTGGTTGCGCGATCCGGCCCACCGGTAACCAGTTCACCGCGTTCGGCTGTGAGGGTGACGATCGTTCCGTCGTCTTCCTGACGGTGCGCAAAGACACCGTAGAGTTCGCGCCCTGCACCGCGGGACTGTTCGACTCTCAGCGTGTAACCGTTCGGCAAGTCCATAAAAACTCCTTCGCCGATGCCGGATTCCAAGACCCCGCTGGTAACGTTGAACAGGATGGCTCGATAGGCATAGCGGCTAAAGGGTTGCAGGTAGCCCACGAGAATCAGATTGAACATCATCATCAGCAGACCTAAGAGCACGGCCGAACGAATGAAGCGGCTCAAGCCAATGCCGGACGAATGAATGGCATCCAATTCTGATTGCGACGACAATTTGCGAAAGGCCAACAGCACACCGAGAAACAACGCAGCAGGCAGAGCCAGTCCGATGTAATGGGGAATCAGATTGAACAGCATCTGAAACACGACCAGGGTCGACACCCCGTTACCGACCGCAATGTCGAGCAGCCGCAGCATGCGCTCGAGCAGCAGGATGATCGCCGCCACGAGGAGCGTAACCAGCAACGTGGGCATGATCTGCCGCAACAGATAAAGATCGATCGCTTTGAACATCGAATTCGGGTTCACCGGTGCGCCGGCGTCCGTGCAGTTAAGTCCCTGAGCCGTTGCCTGAGTAACCCGGACCGCGATTGGGCGGTTTTGCGAGGGAGTCTCCAGACCGGGGCAATGTGCGGCCATGGCACAAGGTCGTCAAATCAAAGGTTTTGAAACATTATGTATAGCGCTGGAGTCGCCGATGAGATTGGTTTGGCGCTCAAAACCCTATAAACCGCCTATTTTTCCTGGCTGAATGTTGTCGTGACCACCACCACTCTTGCCCTTCTGAGCAATAACTTGAGCACCCGAAACCGGGAGGAAGGGCGCTGGTTTGAAGACATTGTTGCCGACCATCCGCAGATCCGCCGATATACAATCGATACTGTCGAAGATATCCCGCGCATCTTGTCCGACTGTTCAAAATTGAACGTAGAGACCCTGGCCGTCGATGGGGGTGATGGCACGGCCGGTCTGGTCTTTTCCGGCTTACTCAACGATGGACCGTATGTGGCACCGCCCGCCTTGGCCCTGCTGCCATCGGGCAAGACCAACATGACAGCGCGCGCCTGGAGTTTAAATGGCGAACGAAAGGCAGCCTTGAGCCAACTCATCCGCCGAGCCTCTGACGGCGACCTGCACCGCTTTACCCGCACCCAAGCCATTCTTGCGGTTGAGAGGGACACCGGTGAACCTCCCCAGCATGGCGCTTTCTTCGGCGGCGCTGATGTGGTGGAAGGCATTCTGTATTGCCGCCGCGCGATTTATCCCTTGGGCATGCCCAACGTGGTTTCGCACACCGCGGCGGTGGCTGTCTTGTTTGGGCGGGCGATGTCCTCTGACCCCGAGGGCGGACCAATCGCCGTGGACTTCGACGATTCGGAAGACAAGGAGAACGGTCGGCTCTTTTTTGTCCTCGCGACAACCATGGACCGCATGCTTTTGGGCATTGAGCCGGATCCGGTTCAAGGAATTGGCCCGGTTCATTACATGAGCTTACGGCCAGGCGCGCGCGCTGTTCTTTCAGCCGTTCCCAGTTTGATCCGCCGGCGGATCGCCCCTGGCCTTGGGCGAACGGTGCGCCGCAGTAACAAAATCATCGTGTCATATTCCGGCCGCTATACCTTGGATGGTGAATTGCATGACATCTACGCGGATCGTCCGTTGACATTAAGTGGCGATCAATCACTCAGGTTCATTCGATGGTAGAGACTGACCTGTCGGTAATGATCGCACGGGAAAGCCTTAAACCGGCTTTTCCGTCTGCTGCAGCGATGATTGATTATCTAAAGGATGTTTATGGCCCAGGGGTGCGTGCCGTTGTCTTTTACGGATCTTGTTTGCGCCAAGGTACGGACATTGATCTCATGCTCGACTTCTACATACTGGTCGATCGCTTAGGTCCATCCCTAGGCAATCCTGTCAGCGCACTCTTTGGCACCCTGCTTCCGCCCAATGTTTATTATCACGAACTTGAGTTCGAAGGACGTTTGGTCCGAGCGAAAGTGGCCGTGATGACCATAGGCTCTTTTGTCAGGCATACAGCAGACTCCACGTTCGCCTCTGCTGTATGGGCCCGCTTTGCCCAGCCCGCGGCAATCGTCTATGCCTCCAACGATATTTCCCGGAACACCGTCGAACAGGCTTTGGTGCGGGCAGTTGCAACGTTGATGCGCAAGACTCTGCCGCTTATGACCGGTCCGTTCACCATCCGGGATCTATGGGTGAAAGCGTTCCGTGCCACGTACCGGGCTGAACTGCGCCCTGAACCCCATGAAAAAGCAGACGAATTGGTAGACGTCGACCTTCCCCGCTATGACGCCGTTGGCAGTGCGGCACTTTCGATCTTAGGGGTCGATCCCCACTCTCCCCGTTTTCCTAAACCAACAGCGATCTGGGTATGGCGCTTACGCGGCCTCTGGGGTCGGCTGTTGAATGTCCTGCGTTTAATCAAGGCCGCCGCCACTTTGCGCGGCGGACTGGACTATGCCGCCTGGAAACTGAACCGACACTCGGGCGAATCCGCAGAGTTATCAGCCGACGAGCGGACGCATGCCTTTCGGACAGTGGTGAAATTGCTGTGCCGGCGACTACGGCGCAAACCGTCGTAGGCCGAGATTAGATGATCGCCGACTTCTTTTTCCGAACCGGCGGCAACATGCCGAGTTCGATGGCGACGTCTTTAAATATTTCAATGATCTCATCGATCTGCGCCGTTGTATGCGCAGCACACAAACTACACCTCAACAAAGTGTAGTTTTGCGGCGTGGCCGGAGGAAGAGCGAGATTGACGTAAACGCCGGCATCGATCAGACCGCGCCAGAACGCGACACCGGTCTCGACATCGGGCGCCACCACGGCAACCACTGGGCTGACTTCACCACCCAAGGTCAAGCCGAGATCAGAAAAGCCGTTGAATAGACGTTCAGCGTTGCGCATCAACCGCTTGCGCAGCGCCCCACCCTTCTCCACCAAACTGAGCGCGGCCTTGGCTGACGCCACCACAGATGGTGGCAAGGACGCCGTAAAGATGTAGGGACGGCAGGCCAATCTCAGCAAATCGAACTTAGGATGGTTTGAGACACAAAACCCGCCGACAGTGCCGACGCTCTTGGAAAATGTGCCGACGATGAAATCGACATCGTCTTCCAAGTCCGCTTCCTCAGGAAGACCGCGCCCATAGCGCCCCAGCACGCCAAGGGAATGGGCTTCGTCGCTGAGCAGATACACGTCATCACACTTATTCTTGACGGCAACGATGTCGGCCAGCGGCGCTTTGTCGCCGAGCATGGAATATATGCCTTCTATGACGATCAGCTTGTTGCCCGGTTTTTTTGACAGTCGGGCGAGACGCTTATCCAGGTCTTCCGCATCGTTGTGTTTGAAACGGATGATCTGAGCGTCACCCATGCGCACGCCGTCGTAAATGCTGGCGTGGCAATCGGCATCCATGAGGATGTAATCCTCGGGCCCAACCAGGGTGGATAAAACACTTAAGTTGGCAAGATAGCCGGTGGAAAATACGATGGCGTGATCTTTTTCAAAGAATGAGCACAGCTTATCTTCCAAGGCTTTGTGACCCGCATAGGTGCCGTTAGCAACACGGCTGCCTGTCGTTCCAGTGCCACTGGCTTCAAGAGCCTCATGGGCTGCCTTCAACGCCTCCGGTGCAAAGGTGAGGCCCAGGTAATTGTTGGTACCGGCAAGAATGGTTTTCTTACCTTTGATCATGGCTTCCGTCTGGGACAGAACCTCGTCCATTTCCACTTGGAACGGATCATGACCGCCGTCGCTTACAATGGCATCGCGCCGCGCAAGCAGAGGTTCAAAACGATCAAACAGATCAGCCATGTTCTTCCCTAACGATCTCTTCGGTCTTCACCACCAACTGCCCGACGGTTTCGATGTCGGGGAGCACGTTGAGCGGCACGGATATATCCAAGCGATCTTCCAATGCCGAGATGAATTCCATCACCAAGAGAGAGTCAAAATTCAGGTCTTCGGTAAAACGGGTCCCGTCCTCGAGGGTCACTCCGGTCTTATTGAACGGCCCGAGCACTTCCAAAACCGCAGCCCGGACGTCAGACGACGCACCATTGCCAGATTCAGCCGCCATACCTAAAGATCCTTCGATTTAGGGATCAGAATCGCCCTGAGTCCCGAATCCCACTCCACTCACGGGCTACAGTTAGGGGGAATGGCAGATAAGGTGACAAGTAACTTTAGAGGTAACGTTTCAAAATATTTTGTGAGCAATACCAATCCACTGCGTCGTCAAAGCCCTTTTCCAGTGACCATTTTGGCGCCCAACCGGTCGGTACCGGTCCACGGGCCAGCCAGTCGGGATGCAGAAGTTCAGCGACTTTAGCCAGGGTCAGCATAGCCGGGGAGCGAGTCACAAGACCCTTGGCGCTGCCGATCCCGCCAGCCAGCCAGACCAGAACGTCCGCCAAGCGAATAAGCTTTGGCGAGCGGCCCATAGCCTGCCCAGCCGCCTCAACCACCTCTTCCCAACTGTGACCACTGGGAGCTCCATCGTCGATTTCCAACGGAGTCCCGGGTTGAGTCAGCTCACAACAGGCCTGAATAGCGGTGACCACATCGCCGACATGAATGAGGGACAGGACCGCATCGGCTCGTCCCGGCACCAAGACAAATCCATTGGCCGCCATCTGGAACAGGCGGACTGTTTCCCGATCACCAGGACCATAAATCGCCGGCGGGCGCAGGATGACCGTTTCAATCCGCTCCGCAAAGTCTGCCACAACCAACTCGGCCGCTCTTTTGCTCGCCGCATAGGGGGACAGCGCTGGCTCGCGGGCTGCAAGAGACGAAATCAAAATCATGCGTGGAACCTTTGCGCGCTGGGCAGCTTCGGCAACTCGACGGGTTCCGTCCCGATTGATCTCAAAAAACGCATTTCGGGACAGCGCTTTGATCGCACCAGCTCCATGAACAACAGCATCTGCACCTTCACTCAACGTCTGGAGGGAATCCAGCTCGTCGAGAGAGCCGGTCACCCAAATCAGATTTGGATCGGTATCGTCGGGTACATCCCGGCGGGTTAACGCGCACACAGTATGCTCGGCGCTGCGTAAACGGCGAATAAGGTGCTCGCCGACAAATCCAGTGGCGCCAGTCACAGCAATGGTGAGGGGTTCTGTCACGTTGGCATCACCAGACCTAAGTCTGCATGACAAGCGGTTGTATTTCGCCGCTGAGAAAACTCATCTTTGCTTTACCACGCGCCAGCTTGCCAGAAGACGTCTTGGGCAAACTGCGCGGCGGCACGAGAATAACGTCGCAGGCAAGACCGACTTGGTCCTGTACTCGGGAACGAGCCTCGCTCACCAGGGCAGAGCGGATGTCGGGGTCCGACGGCCGGCATTGCACTAGGATGGTTGGTTGTTCACTGCCGTCATCTACCTCCAGCGTGAAGGCGGCTGCATCACCGGAGCGCATGCCATCGATATGTTCCACGGTCCACTCGATATCCTGCGGCCAATAGTTGCGGCCATTGACGATCATCATGTCTTTAGCCCGGCCGACGATGACCAACTGATCGCCATGGAAATATCCAAGGTCACCGGTGTCCAACCAGCCTTCGACAAGACATTCAGCTGTTGCTACGGGGTCGCCGAAGTATCCCTGCATGATGCTGGGGCCCGATACAAACACCCGTCCCACATCGCGTTCGCCCATGGCGGCTCCGTTGTCATCGCGAATTTCAACCGTATGGCCGCCGATGACCAAACCGCAGGCAACGAATGTCCTACCGACGCCGGTGCCATCATCTGGAACGGTTATGGCGCGGTGATTGTCACCGAGTTCCTGTTTGGAAATATGATCTATAACCATACCGGTGCCCGGCCAGCCGAAGCACACACCCAAAACACATTCAGCCAATCCGTAGGAGGCGTTGAACGCTTTTTCCGAAAATCCGCTCGGCTCGAACATTTCGGCAAACGCTTTCATCACTTGCGGTTTGATCATTTCACCGCCGATACCGGCAATACGCCAATTCGACAAATCGAGGTCTGTAACTTTGGTGTTGGCCGAGGAAAACCGCCGGGCACAAAGCTCGTAACCAAAACTTGGGCTGTAAGAGACCGTTCCGCCGTTTTCGCTGAGGATGCGCAGCCAGGTTACGGGTCGGCGGACAAATTCTTCCGTAGGCAGATAGTCAACCGACTTCTGGGACGTCATACAGTTAATCATGAAGCCCACCAGACCCATGTCATGGTAAAACGGCAACCAGGACACCCCTCGTTCTTCGGTTGAGATGTTCACGGCTTCCAACATAGCTTTGCAATTGGACATCAGGTTGGCGTGCGTCACCGCCACACCCTTAGGAAACCGCGTACTTCCCGAACTGTATTGGATGTAGCAGAGGTCGTCAGGTTGCCCTGGAGACAAAGTATCGTGCGTTGGCATGGCCATGAGGTCGTCCAGAGTCCCGATTAACTTGAGTGCCAGTTTGTCGGTGGCCTCTTCGACAAACGGAACGAAGTCTTTCGGCGCGATCACCATGACCGCACCAGAGGATCTGATCTGATTGCCGATTTGATCGACGTACGCCTCACGTCTGCCGAAGGCCACATGGGTCGGCATTGGAACGGGAATTGCGCCGGCATATTGGCAGGCGAAAAATCCGATGAGAAAGGCCGGCGCCGTTTCGGCCAAGAGGGCAACCCGGTCGCCGCGCTGAACACCGCTGCCCAAAACGTGGCGCGCCGCTTCCTTGGCACGGTTAGACAGGTCTGAATAAGGCAGGGTCGCGGTCAACTTGCCTCGTGCCGAGTAAAAGTTGAATCCGGTTTGTCCCTGCGCAGCGTAGTCAAGCGCTTCCGGCAAGGTTGAAAAATCAGCCAGGCGCTTTGCAAGTGTGCCGTTGTCGGTGGGCGTGGGCTGGGACATAGACAGGGCGGCGGGAACGAAATGGGTGAGAAATACGTGTCTACACGGGCGTTTAGCCTGGTCAAATCAACCTTTGCAACAAGTCTTTCACATCATCACGCCTGAGGCCACGCGCAGGACTCAAGTGGCGGGGTCTCACGCAGTCGTGAGTTGTGGGTGCGAAAGAGGAATGAAAGCATCATCGTCATAACAACGGCCTGCCAGAACCCCGCGGCACAGCCGTACAAATCTCCGGAAGATTAGGGTGATACCCCTCACCCGTCTTTCATCGGATAAGGGTCCGGCTCCCCGTCCGGACCCTTATCTTTTTCATTCAATCGTGCCACTCATACGTACCTAAAGTTGGGCAGGGAAAACCTATCTTTAATTAACGCATGGATTTTCGTGAGGGACACTATGGAGATTGACCGCGCTTTTGTTCGCATCGCCGAAGGGCAAGTGCATTACCGCACCTGTGGGTTGGATGAGATACCATCCAGACTACCACTTTACATGATTCACGCATCTCCATCGTCGTCTCTAAACTTAGTGCCGCTGATGTCCAAACTGGGGGAGAGCCGGCCGGTCTTAGCCCCCGACACGTTGGGCTTTGGAGATTCTCCACCTCCTGCTCAGAACGTGCCCAATGCCGACGGCTACGCTGAGAGCGTAGTGCGAATCATGGATGCCTTGGGACTTGAGACCTGCGACGTCTATGGCAGTCACACAGGTGCCCACATCGCCAGCGAACTTGCAATTCTGTATCCGGATCGTGTGCGCCGTTTGGTTTTTGACGGAATCGGGTTGTTTCCACCAGAAGACAGGGCAGACTTTCTCGCCAATTATGCGCCGGAAGTTCATCCGGATGAGTTTGGCCAACATTTAATTTGGGCTTGGAATTTTGTCCGTGATCAGGTGATTCACTTTCCCTATTTTCGCCGAACGCCTGAATTCCGCCGTTACGAGGCTTCGATGCCCTCTCCGGACGCCATGCATCGTGTCGTTTTGGAAGTGCTGAAGGGGCTCACCACCTATCACAAAGGATACAGGGCAGCGTTTCGCCATAATGACCGCGAGCGGTTACCGCTGATAAGCCAACGCACCTATTGCATGGCATCAGACAATGATCCCTTGACCGCCGGGGTCGATGAGGCCGCCAGCTTGGTCCCTGATTCGGTAAAGGACATCTTTTCGGCTGAAGCACACCGGAAGGTTTGTCGAAAAAAGCAGTAAGGATTGTGGCGTTTCTAGACGATGCTTAGAGCGGCGGTCCGGTAATTGTAACCACTAAGGTGTCGGTGCTGGGAGCGACTGACATACTTAAGGTTTTTCCGCTTGCTTGTGTGGTTGCACTCTTGCCCGAGAATGCAGAATCTATGTTGGCGCTGACCCAAATGGCGGCGTCAGGCCAATCGGACAGTGTAGATTCGACCAGCAGCGAAATCGCGTTGAGATTCTTCAATCGTGTCAGCGGCCTGTCTTCCGGCAAGGCCGCCATGAGATTGACAGCGGTGATCTCTTCTGGCGGGCCAATCAATTCCAATGTCGTCCGACCGTCGGCGGACCGGCCCACCACCCGGGAACGACCGTCAGCCAAAGGAACAAAGTCAAACCGCAAATTATATGGGATGCCGCTGAAGGCATCGGTCAGAGCATCCCGACGAACATTGAGACTGCCGCTGGCTCGCAACGGATCGTGTAAAGTCGGCTGCGGTCGCGCTGTGGGGGGAATCTGGGACGGTGGAACCTGGCCAGAATTCCAATACATGTACAAGGCCAGAACCAACAGAACGCTGTATATGACAATGCGCAGCCATCGTGGCATGGATAACTCAGCCGGGTTGGTTGGGGCTTCGCCGTGAAGACGGGCAGCATCATCAAGCGATCATGTCGATGGCGTCAACCGCACACTCGTGCCATATCACCGGTCAAATCCATATTTGCATGATATATTCAAAGTCTCGCTCATACAGGGAGGCCATCATGGATGACACGTCTCTTCATCAGCGCTGGCAAGAGAACGCAGCAGCGCAACGAGCACGCTTTGCCGAATACACATTGGATCCTGCTCATACAATAGAACTTGAGCCCCACACCGGACATGCACGCATTCTATGGAATGGCGAGACCATTGCCGAAAGCGCCAACGCGACAAAACTTTTGGAACGCAACCATGGCCCCGTTTTCTATTTCCCTCAAGATGACGTCCGCACCGACTTATTGGAGCGCACCGATCACGCAACCCATTGCCCGTACAAGGGTGATGCCTCCTACTGGTCATTCCGGGATGGCGACAATGAAGCAGAGAATGCTGTATGGGCCTACGAGTCGCCCATCCATGCTGTGGGCGGCATCAAAGGTCTGATGGTATTTTATCTAGACGACATGGGCAAGGATTTCGGCCTGATCCTGGAAACCGATTAAAGTCCAACAGGTTGCTTCAATCCTGGTTTTACACCTCACAGCCCTGTGAGACAGTTTCACGGGCGTGGGATTGGCGACTTTTCCGGCGTCGCCTATGATCCACCGGTCGCGCGGGCCTTGAGCCTTGCCGATGCGGAGATCCTTTTCAAGCCGCCGAGAGCGGCAACACAGATGGAGAACACTATGTCAGACAACAAACTTACCTCGCTGTCTCTTGCCGCTGCAGTGGCCGGTGCCGTGTCTATGGCGGCGATGACCATTCCGTCGGCCGCGATGGCTCAAAACGGTAAGGAAAAGTGTTACGGCGTTTCCAAAGCCGGTGAAAACGGCTGCGCCAATACCGCCGGCACGCACTCCTGCGCCGGTCAGTCCACGGTCGATTTCCACGGCAGTGAATGGAAACTGGTTGCCGAAGGCAGCTGTGTTCAAATGGGCGGTTCCCTTGAACCGTCAGACGGCATCAATGAAGAAGCCAAGATGAAGGCCGGCTAAGCCGATCTTCGTTTGAATGAGCGTCGAAGGTGACCTCTCCCCCTCCCCAAACCC
Organism: Rhodospirillaceae bacterium; assembly: GCA_965262665.1. Classification (GTDB taxonomy): domain Bacteria; phylum Pseudomonadota; class Alphaproteobacteria; order Rhodospirillales; family Rhodospirillaceae; genus CBDBND01. Next base: position 3,465,370 of record CBDHFR010000004.1, on the reverse strand, counting down.
AACCTTCGATTCGCTCTGCACGGCTGAGCCCGATCCCTGTGAAAGCGGGGGTCGGGCTTCGTCATCCTCACATGGATGCGTTTGTAGCCGGCGAACCCCAAACGGCCTGGGTTGAAATCCACAGTGAAAACTTCTTCGCACCGGGAGGACCGCGCATTGCCCAGCTGGAAGCGGTGCGCAATCACTATCCGTTGAGTTGCCATGGAGTCGGGTTGTCTCTCGGCTCTACAGATGGGTTGGACGAGGATCACCTCGCTACACTGCGTGAACTGGTAGACCGGTTCCAACCCGGGCTGGTCTCAGAACATCTCTCCTTCAGTGTTGTTGACGGTGTGTATGTCAACGACTTACTGCCCCTGCCCTACACGGAAGAGGCATTGGCCGTGATGGCCCGCAATGTAGACCACACTCAAACCGTATTGAACCGCCAAATCTTGGTGGAAAATCCATCCTCTTACTTATCGTTCATCGAATCCGCCATGACCGAGTGGGAATTTCTATCTGCTCTGGTGGACCAAACCGGATGTGCGTTGCTGCTTGATGTGAACAACATTTATGTCAGCGCCACGAATAACGGTTTTGATGCGACGACGTATCTCGCGAATGTTCCTGGCGATGCCGTTAAGGAAATCCATCTAGCCGGTCATTTGGTCGATGGCGAGGGTGCCGAACAATTGTTGATTGACACCCATGGCGATGTGGTCGCCGACGACGTGTGGACACTCTACGACTCTGCCATAGAACAAATCGGTCCGCGGCCCACTTTGATCGAATGGGACACGGATATTCCAGCGTTGGATATTCTATTGGCAGAAGCTGCGGCTGCTCAGCAGCGCTTGGACACAGTGTTTTCAGACACGGGAGAGCCTCGTGTTGCATGACCTCCAGTGCGAATTTGCCGGTGTAGCGTTGACCAACGACACCAGCGCGCTGGTGCCACAGGTATTGGCATCCAGCGGAACGTGCGAACGGCGTCTGCGTGTCTACCGGACCAATACAGTCAACAGTCTAACCGATGTCCTGAAATCAGCCTTTCCGGTCACCGAACGGATCGTCGGAGAGCGTTTTTTCCAGGCGGCCGCACTCGCCTTTCTGGAACGTCACCCACCCCGGCGGCCGACCCTTTATCGATATGGCGAAACATTGCCGGGGTTTCTGGAGACCTTTGAGCCAGCCCAGTCCCTGGTCTATTTGCCCGACGTGGCCCGCTTGGAATGGGCGCGCATTGAATCCTACTTTGCCGCCGATCAAGACGCCTTGGATCCCAATACCCTGGCGGATGTCGTCCCTGAGCGTGTGGAGTCTGTTGTCTTCACCTTTCATCCGTCCGTCAGATTGATTGAGTCCGCCTTTCCTATTTTGAAAATCTGGACAGTCAATCAACCGGATTACAGTGCGGTACCGGAAATAGATTTCGATGTTGCCGAACAAGGATTAGTACAGCGCCGCGGCCAGCTCGTCGTTCAACGCCCCGTCTCTCGGGGAGCTTTTGAGTGGCTCCGCCTGATCGGCGCCAGCACGCCGCTGGGTGAGGCGACAAGTGCCGCCCTGGCAAAGGACTCAACCTTTGATCTTCAGGATACATTGCGCGTCTTGTTGGCGGACGGCTCGCTGACAGGCTTGAATTCTCAAACCTAGATATAGAAAAGACTTAAAACCGGAGGAAAACGTAATGACGGAGACATCCACTGCTACAGCAAAAGTTTCCGAATTCATCGGCCCCATCATTGGTAAATTGGAGACCGTCGCCCCCCCTGTTGTCGATCTATTGATTCGAATCTGGATTGGCCTGGTCTTTTTCCGTTCGGGCCTGCAAAAGCTCGATGACTGGGAAAGCACCCTTTTCCTGTTTGAATACGAATATATGGTGCCGGTCCTGCCATTTACGGTCACCGCCTATCTCGCCACGGCCTTCGAATTAGCCATGCCCATTCTTCTCATAGTCGGCCTAGCTTCCAGATTGGCAGCGCTGCCGCTCCTTGGTATGGCATTGACCATTCAGTTCATCCTTGGCAGCGCCAATGCGGCCTACAATGACTTCAATCACTATGCCTGGATGATTTTCTTGTTGGCGATCATCGTTCGTGGACCGGGCCAATGGTCTGTCGATCGCTTACTGCGGCAGAAGTATATGGGTGGATCAGCCTAAACGGAGACTTCGAAACCAGTTTGGGACAGTAGTTTATAGAAGTCCCTCACGGCCGCTTCCTTTTTCACTGGGATCCGGGATGTCGGCCGTATATTCGGATACAAAGTCTTTGCGCTTGAGATAATCGGTGATGGTTTTGCGGGCGACCTCTGTTGCCCGCCCTTCCGTCAGCACGCCTGATGCACAGAAGTTGACCAACCGTTCAGCCCGTTCCCGGAAGCTCAATCTTTTATTGTCGATGCGCTCGATCACTTTTCGCTGATGATGTAGTCGACGACGATGTCGTCGAACCGCTTGGCCATCATGCCCATGAGTTCTTCGTTCAAATTTGATTCAAGAACCAGACGTTAGATCGAAGCCACCTGTTGTAACCGGGTCTTCTCGGTGCGGGCTTCCGGTGCGATTTTTTGAATGGAACTCAATTCCGCCCCACTGCGCTTAAGTTGATTTTCGATTGAAGCGCGGACGGCCGGGTCGACTTTTTCGTCATAGAGAGCCAGCAAGTAGATAAAGACGCGTTTGCCTGTTTTCAATTTTTCGCACATACCTTGCATGGCTTTGGTGCGGCCGCCAGCGCCACCAACGTTATACAGCCGGGCCCAGCGTTCCGTCAGGCCGGTCACCAGGGCGTGGCCGCCGCCGACATGATCTTCGTGTATGATCCGATCAACCAGAATGTCGAAGAAGGGTTTGTCATCATGTTTGTCTTCGCTGCTGGTGAGACGGACCGCACTGTTTAAATCCCGTTCGAGGCGATCAAAAATAACTTGCTTGGAGCGGGGCAACAGATACGCCGCGAAAAGGGCATTGAGTAACTCGAGCAAATCCTCTGCTGCAAACTTGTTCGGCTCGCATTTACCTTCCACCAGATCGATCATGCGTAGAATGGCATCGCCAAGGTGTTTTGAAACACCAATGACATCTTTAATGACCGTTTTCGCCATAAAAATGTCCGCGAGTATTTCATCAATCATATCCTTGGTGCGCTGATCTTTTTGCGACTGGGCCATCGGTAAAAGTTCAGCCATCTTGCCGATCCAACCGCGCCAATTTATGGACTCCCGTGTCAGCGCAACATTGGCCATATACGTGCGGTCCTCTTGGTCCGCAAATTTGGCATCGATTTTGGCCAGCACGTCGTCCAAAGAGGAATCGGTTAATTCAGGCAACTTCATCTGCTCAACCTCACGAGCTTTCTTCGCGATGATGTCAAGGGCATCAAAAATGTCATCGCGGCAGGTACGCGTACCCTTTCCTGTCGCCCTGGCGTGCAAAGTTGAGGTTTTGTCAACTGCGGACGGCACCATGGTTTGGAAATTGATCATGCGTTTGAGATTGTTGTGACTGTGCAACATCTCAAACGGTGTCATTTCATGTTTTTCGAGGTACTTCGCGAACAAGCGGGCCATGGTCGTCCGGCTAGCGGTCTTATAGTAATCGCTGACCTTCTCGCAGATCGGGGAGTCGTCGACGCCGGTGACGGAGAGATCTTCCTCTTCCTTGGTCTCCTTCATTTCTTTGAAGATTTCGCTTTCGCGATGGTTGTCTTTGCCAAAATGGGATTCTTTGACAATCCGCACGCCGGCGGTCGTTTTCAAAGCGAGTAGTTCCGTCGCTTTTTTCTTAGCAACAGATTCGCTTTTGCAGACTTCGCTGATTGACCAACGGTCGTCTTTGAAAAGCTGTACTTCGAATGTGGCGCGTCCGAACATAACGTCGTGGCAAACCCTATGCGTCCCCGTCTTATCCCTGCTCTAATTTAGTAACAATTTGCTTAAATTACGATCCTAGTGGATTGACCGGAACGAAAGAGTCCGCTTTGGGATTCCGTATTGTGCGGTGTCATGCGAGTCTGTGCGATGCGTACCGGCATCCATTTTACTGTCACGTCTGGCGACCGTCAGCGATTGCAAGGGATCGTCGCGGACCCGAAGAGCGCGCAGAAACACCTCTGGCGGGCGCGGATCATCCTGAAGACCGACGCGGGGCTCGGCACTTCGGCGATCATGCGCGCGACCGGCAAGTCCAAGACCTGCGTGTGGCGCTGGCAGGAGCGGTTCATGCACGAGGGTGTCAACGGCTTGCTTCGCGACAAGTCCCGTCCGCCTGGCAAAGCGCCGATCCCGCCGGAGCGCGTCGCCGAGATCGTCCGCCTGACCCAGCAAGCGCCGCCGCACGAGGCGACCCACTGGACGCTGCGCGCGATGGCGAAGGTTGCTGGCGTCGCGGCGGCGGCGGTCCAGGCGATCTGGAAGGCCCATGGCCTCAGCCCGCACCGCTGGCGGCACTTCAAGCTCTCCAATGATCCCGCCTTTGCCGAGAAGCTCACGGATATCGTCGGCTTGTATGTCGACCCGCCGGCCCATGCCGTGGTGCTGTCGGTTGATGAGAAGTCGCAGATCCAGGCTCTCGACCGCACCCAACCCGGCCTGCCGATGAAGAAGGGCCGCGCCGGTACGATGACCTATGATTACAAACGGCATGGCACGACGACGCTGTTCGCCGCGCTCAACGTGCTGGACGGTACGGTCATCGCACAGAACATGCAGCGCCACCGCCATCAGGAGTTCATCCGCTTCCTCAACCGCATCGAGCGCGAGGTGCCGACGGACAAGGCCGTCCACGTCATCCTCGACAACTACGCTGCGCACAAGAAGGACAAGGTCCGCGCCTGGCTCGCCCGCCATCCACACTGGACCTTCCACTTCACGCCGACCTCGTGCTCGTGGCTCAATGCCGTCGAGGGCTTCTTCGCCAAACTCACGCGGCGCGGGCTCAAGTGTGGCGTCTTCCAATCCGTCGTCGACCTTCAGGCCGCCATCAACCGCTTTGTCCGCGAATACAATGACGCAAACCCAAAACCCTTGATCTGGAAAGCCGACCCCGATCATATCATCGCCGCACGAAACAGAGGGTTCCAAACGTTGGAATCAATCCACTAGGAGGCAGAATTGCCCCTTTATGGGCGAATACCGCCGTTGGAAACAAGTCCAAGCGTTTATTTAACGGCTAGGGTGTAGCCAGAAAAAGACTGGCGAAGCTCCGCTTTCAGGACCTTGCCCGTCGCCCCCAAGGGCAATTCATCAACCCATTCCAGCGCATCGGGCAGCCATAGCTTGGGAACTTTGTGGGCAAGGAATGTGCGGATCTCCTCAAGCGACGGTCGTTCCTCTCCCACAGGCGTACAAATTAATAGTGGCCGTTCCTGCCATTTGGGATGCGGCACGCCGATAACGGCTGCCTGTTTGATCAGCTCATGCCCCATAGCAGCATTCTCCAGACCCAAAGAGCTAATCCATTCGCCACCGGATTTGATTATGTCCTTGGCCCGGTCCGTGACGTGCATATACCCATCTGGATCCAGGGTTGCGATATCGCCAGTATCGAACCATCCATCTTTGGTGAGCGCATTTTGCTCTGACTTAAAATAGGTATCGACAATCCAAGGGCCTCTCACATGAAGATGACCGGATGTTTGACCGTCGTTGGGCAATATGGTGCCGTCATCATCTACAATACGCATATCAACACCGTAGACCGCACGCCCCTGTTTCAGTTTGATGGGCATCTGCTGATCTCTGGGCAGGTCCAAGAATTTGGGTTTTAGAGAATTGACCACTCCGATGGGGCTCATTTCCGTCATCCCCCAGGCGTGGTGGACGGTGACGCCGTGGTCCAACTCAAAACGATTTATGATGGCCTCCGACGCAGCGGCACCGCCAATGACGACGCGGTCAAACCCATTGGGTTTGCGGCCTACAGTGTCCATGTGATCAAGAAGACCCATCCATACGGTTGGCACACCCAGCGCGATGGTAACGCCCTCCGCGTCCATCAGGCTAAACAGACTTTCCCCGTCTAGTTTTGGCCCGGGCATTGCGATTGGCGCACCACCAATCGGAGCAGAGTACGGTATTCCCCAAGCGTTAACGTGAAACATGGGAACCACCGGCAGAACGACGTCGTCCGTTCGGAGATTAAGGGTGCTGGAAAAACAGCAGGCCATGGCGTGCAAAACGGTCGACCGGTGACTGTACAGGACGCCTTTGGGGTGACCTGTTGTCCCGGATGTGTAGCACATCGAAGCTGCGGTATTTTCGTCAAAAGTTGGCCATGAGAATGAGCTGGTCTCCGGCCCAATAAGTGATTCGTACGCAATGGTCTGCGACGGACTGTCGTCGGGCACATTCGCCTCATCCGTCATGACACAAAAGCGCTCGACGGATTTGAGTTGGGGTGCGATACGGGAGACGGTCTCCGCAAGGTCAAGATCGAAAAACAAAACGCGATCTTCGGCATGGTTGAGAATGTAAATCAGTTCTTGGTCGTCCAGGCGTAGATTTACCGTGTGGCAGATCGCTCCAATTCCAGAGACGGCATAGTACAATTCAAGATGCCGGTCTGTGTTCCATGCCAAAGTGGCGACGCGATCACCGGGTTTGATGTCGAGGCCTATCAAGGCATTGGCCAACTGATTGGTTCGCCCGTACAGATCACCGTATGTGGTACGGCGGACTGGTCCTTCGACACCGCGAGTAATGACTTCCGTATCGTTGTGGTGTTGCGCTGCGAACTGAATCAACGACGTGATCAGCAGCGGCGCCTCCATCATCAAACCTTGCATGAGTCCCCTTCGCCGCACTTACCAGTTCCGATCACGGCCCGCATGGTAATCATAGATGCGGATCCTATCCACCGTCCCTAGAGTAGGGCTATTCGGTTGCCGCTAACGGCAGAGCCGTACGGTAAATCACTTGTTTGAGAGCGAAACTAGATTGAATGCTGGCGATGACCGAAATGCGGGTGAGGTGGTGTTTAAGAAACCGCTCATAATCGGCGAGATCTTGAGCAACGACGCGCAGGAGATAATCGCTCGTACCGGTCATGAGGTAACACTCCATAACCTCCGGTAAGACCGTGACGGCTGTTTCAAACTCTTCCAATGCAGTCTCTGACTGTTCCTTCAAGGCAACACTTACGAACACACTGACCGGTAAGCCCACCTGCGTTTGGTCGACAAAGGTCATGTAACCCTGGATGACACCGTCGTCTTCCAAACGGCGCAGACGGCGCAGGCATGGGGAGGGAGACAGCCCGACCCGCTCGGCCAAATCCACATTGGTTAGACGGGCGTCGTCCTGCATGTTGTGCAGGATTTTAAGATCGATCTCATCTATGGTCAATTTTGGCATTATCCACCTCTTTTCTTTCATATTATTACTAAAAGTTGCGTTAGAGAGCCTAGAAATGCAAGCCTTCGCAAGGACCTGCGGGCAGCGCTGCGTTAGGTTGGGGCCTCAAATGACCGGAGGTGACCATGGCTGCGCACGACACCCTCACCACGTTACAAGCCCTGGAAAAGAAGATCCTCTGGCTGGCGACATGGATGATCCATCAGGCCAACAACATCCGCCCCAAGTCAGACGGCGTGAAGGTGGGCGGTCATCAGGCATCCTGTGCGTCCATGGTGTCAGTGATGACAGCCCTGTTTCTCCACACTCTGAGACCGCACGACCGGGTTGCCGTTAAACCTCACGCGGGACCGGTGTTTCACGCCATTCAATATCTACTTGGCAATCAGACCTTAGACCGCATCAAAAACTTTCGCGGCTTTGGCGGCGTGCAGCCCTATCCGTCACGCACTAAGGACAAAGCGGATGTGGATTTTTCAACCGGGTCAGTTGGTCTCGGAGTGGCAGAAACGTTGTTTGCCTCGCTGGTGCAGGATTACATCCATTCCCATGACCTCGTTGATGAAGGCACACCCAAAGGCCGCATGATCGGTTGCATGGGCGATGCGGAGCTTGATGAAGGCAATGTGTTCGAAGCGTTGCTGGAAGGATGGAAGCACGAAATCGGCAATTGTTGGTGGATCATTGATTACAACCGACAAAGTTTGGATGGGGTCGTCAACGACCGGCTGTTCAACCGCATCACCGGCTTCTTCTCGGCCGTAAATTGGAATGTGGTGATGCTCAAGTACGGACTGAAACTTCAGGCCGCTTTTGAAACGCCCATTGGCCCGGCTTTAAAAAATTGGATCGATGACTGCCCCAATCAAGCTTACTCCGCTCTGACTTTTCAAGGCGGCAAAGCTTGGCGTGAAGCGCTGAAGGCCGACCTCAAAGGCTCCAAGGGACTAAAGGCTTTCCTCGACGACCATGACGATGAAGCTCTTCATACCCTGATGACTAATCTTGGCGGCCACGACATGAAGGCCATCCTTCGGGCTTTCGATAATGCTGAACGTGATGACCGGCCCCATTGTTTTATCGCCTATACGATTAAGGGCTACGGATTGCCCCTGGCCGGTCACAAAGACAATCATGCGGGCATTCTTAATGACAGGCAGATTGATCAGTACCGGTCTTCGTTGGGCATCACTAAAGGGCAGGAATGGGACAAATATGCCGGCCTGGGCCTCACTCCGGACGCTGTGGACTCCTTTTTGTCCAGCATTCCTTATGCCCAACGAATTCCGAGAGAACGTCAAGAAGGCACGACACCAGTCATTGATGTGCCGAAATTACCGGCACCAGCAGGTGCGGCCCTGTCCACTCAAGACGCCTTTGGTAAAATTATGAATGACTTGGGGCGCGGATCGTCTGATCTCGCCTCCCGTATTGTGACCACGTCACCTGATGTCACGGTGTCCACCAATTTGGGCGGCTGGGTCAACCAGCGCAGCCCGTTCCACATCAAACGGCGCGAAGACATTTTCCGCCAGATGCATGTACCGTCGCCGCAAAAGTGGAGTCAGCAACCCCAGGGTCAACACATTGAGTTGGGCATAGCCGAAAACAATCTTTTTTTACTGCTTAGTGCTTTGGGTCTTTCCCACGATCTGTTCGGCCAGCGCTTGCTCCCAGTGGGCACTCTTTACGATCCATTCATCGCCCGCGGCCTCGATGCCATGACCTACGCTTGCTACCAAGATGCACGGTTTATGTTGGTGGCCACACCGAGCGGCATTTCGTTGGGGCCGGAAGGGGGTGCCCATCAATCCATCTTCACACCTTTAATCGGCATCGGCCATGCCAGCCTGGCAGCCTTTGAGCCGGCCTACGCCGATGAATTGGCGGCCGTGATGGCCTGGGGTTTCACCCACATGCAGAAACCCGATGGCAACTCCGTGTATCTCCGCCTGTCGACCCGGCCCATCGACCAGCCTGACAGGGCCATGACTCCCGCTCTTGAGGCCGGCATTTTGACCGGCGCCTATTGGGCGGTTGCACCAAGTCCCGGATCAGAGTTTGCCCTTGCCTATTGCGGGGTCGTTGCCTCCGAAGCCAAGGCTGCGTTTGACATCATCCGCGAAGATTTGCCCGGCGCAGGCCTGCTGGCCATCACTTCACCAGACCGACTCCATGGTGGTTGGACGGCAGCGGCACAGGCCCGGAAAGCGGGCCGGACAGGAGCGAGAAGTCCCATTGAACGGCTGTTATCGGATTTGTCCCCAGAGGCCACGTTGGTCACCGTCCATGACGGTCACCCGTTGGCTTTAGGTTGGCTCGGCTCCGTTCTCGGCCAACGCTGTGAGGCCTTGGGCGTGGACCGGTTTGGCCAAGCCGGCAATATCGCCGACCTCTACCGGGAATATGGCGTTGATACCGAAGCGGTGGTCGATGCCGTGGCCGACGTCATCGTCCAGCATGCGGGCATCAACGCACCGATACCGATTGCTGCGGAATAAGACAGCGTTAGCCATCGCCGCCGAGAGCGCTTACACTTACCCTCTGTATTCAATCGCGTGCATTCCGCACTCTAAGGAGGACCATGCCATGCGCACGTTTGTCTACCCTGCGCTATTGAGCATTCTCATCACGGGTTTGTTTGTGCCGGGAGAAAGCCGTGCACAATCTGAGATGGATCGGCGCAATACCGAAGTGGTGCAAAGCGTTTACCTACGCACCCTCTCCGTCGCTCCATCCGACGATCTAGTCCGTGAAGCACAAAATGCGCTTGATCTGGCGGAGCGTAGTTACGGTGCGACGGCAAGCCGCACGGCCGACATGGCCGTCGTTCTCGGGCGCGCATTAAATGGAACGGGTCAATTTGAAGCGGCCGTTTCTGTTCTGGAAAGCGCGCTCAGTGTTTACGACGAAACGATGTCTGACACCCGGTTACGGACAGCGATTGCCCGGTATGAATTGGGCCGGGCACAGACCGGCGTTGGGGACAGTGAATCAGCCGTTTCGACGTTGACAGAAGCCTACACGGTGATCGAACCTCTGTTCCGCAACTTGGCCGCGGATACAGGATTCATGCACGAAGCCTTGCGGGCCGCCGGCGGTGAGAGCGCGGTGAATGCAGCCGCTCAGCGGGTGCGCAACGCCACATCGTCGGTTGCTTCCCAGCAACCCAAGGCAATCGTCCGCATTCCACCCATTTATCCACCGGATGTTGCCACCAACAAAGGTTGGGTACTGCTTGATTTTCGCCTTTGGCCAGACGGAGCCGTTCGTGATGTGGTGGTGCTGGCCGCCGACCCACCGACGGTGTTTGATATTTCCGCTGCGATGGCTTTGTCATTTTGGCAATTCGAACCAAACGGCAACAGCAGCACACATCATCAACTGAGCATCGCCTTTAATGCGCGCGAGTAGTGCCATCAACGTGCGAGAAAGAGAATTTTATTGATACCGGACCGCCTTATAGCGTTACGCATAAGGAAATGATGGATGCGCTGTGAATAGGCCGGTCCCCAACTACGCTGGCTTTCTCGAGTACTGGTTGTCCTTGCGGGCACCGGATGAGCTTGTCGTTCCCTCGCAGTCCTTTCTTGACAACCCCAATCCCATATTCGCGACCAATGTTCTGGTTCTGGATGTTTATGAGGACGATATCGTCATACGCCTTCAGGCCACAGGGATCGTTGAGCGTTGGGGTGCGGACTTAACCGGGGAAAGCATGTTCAAGGCGCCCCTGCCCATGAATAGACCTGAGATGATGAACAATGTGTATCGTCTGATTAGTCATCCCTGTGGCCTTCGGTCCGTCAACAAAACGCGGACCTCGGGCGGTCGCGCCATCGCCGTCGAAACATTCGGACTCCCGTTGGCTGTGGACGAAAACAAACCGTCCCGCATGATCAATTACGCCTGGATCATGGACTCCATGGGTGAGGGTGAACATTCGGAGGAAGTTTCTGAATACGAGGTGCAGGCGTGGATCGATATCGGCGCCGGCACACCATCAGGTAAACCCCTCAAACCCATGACGACCCGGTAATCATTGCCCCACAACGTGTGATACGCTGCTCTATCGGCAGATTTATAGGGGATCACCATGTTTGACATCGGACTTGGCGGTTTGGTCATTCTTGCCCTGGATATTTGGGCCATCCTTCAGATTGTCGGCAGCAAGGAAGAAGACCTCAAGAAAGTCATTTGGATTGTTGTGATCATCGCGTTGCCGTTACTCGGTCTGATCATCTGGTATTTCGTCGGCCCAAAAAAAAAGACGGGTAACACAGGTTCAGCCAACAAGCTTGGCAGCCCCCCGGCCGGCCAACCGGCCCAGTGTCATGGCCATGCAGATTCCGGAGGCAGGGATATAGCCTGAACAGGTCGGGCCGCTTATGCCACGAGCCACACCTCCTCCGGCAAACAGATTGGGCAACACACCGCCGTCCGCGCTTTTGACCTGAGCGTTGTCGTCCACCTCTAAACCGCCTTGGGTGTGATACAGGGCGCCGGTGACACGGATACCATAGTAGCGCGGTTGAAGCTGTTTGGTTCCGGTGAAATCCCGGCCCCACACGTCTTCGCGTTGCCCGTCCTTGACCGCCTGTAATTCGGCCAGGAGTTGCTCGACCTTGTCGGCGGGTAATCCCAAAGTTTCACAGAGTTCAGCACAAGTGGCGCCGCTTTTAACCGCTCCCACGTCTAGCGCTTGACGGGTCTCATGCAGATGCTTGTACCGATTGTGTAGTTCTTCATCGTAAATCATGAAGGCGACACTGTCGGGTTGGCCCATGACCAACACACCTTGGCCTGAAACGTCCGCCATTTCGTTGGAGAAGCGTTCCCCATTGAGATTCACCATGACCCCGCCATCGATGACGTAGTTGTAGTTGAACAAGAGTTCGTGGGGATGGGCCAAAGCGCCGTACCCTTGAAACGAGGTCATGTCGGCCGCGGCCGCACCCAACGCCATACCCCAGCGTATGCCGTCGCCGGTGCTGTTTTCCCACGTGAATACGTGCGCACCGGACATATCGGGAATGTACTGGTCGATCATGCCGGGGTTGTTGGCGAAACCGCAGGTGGCCAGAACCAGCGCACCGCAACCGATGTCTTCATGCGTGCCGTCTGGACGGGCGATGCGAACGCCGTGAACCCGTTGGTTTTCATCGGCGTATAAGTTTGTCACCGAGGCATCCGTGAGCAAGTCCGCACCTTTCCGCTCAATCGCCTGCAGCAACCGGCCCATGAGATCTTCACCGGTTTTTTCGGGCGGCGCATGCAGCCGTTGAACCGAGTGGCCGAGCCCGCTCCACGAGGTGTCGACGGCGAAGGGAATGCCGTGTCCTTGATCGAGCCAATCGATGGTCGGTCCAGCTTCGCGGGTGACCGTTCTAACCAGATCCGGATCTGTCTTGCCCTCCACCTTGGCCATGACGTCGTCGAAAAAACGATCGGGCGAATCTTCAATACGCGCCTTCTTCTGAGCTAAGGTGCCGGCAGCACACATAGTGCCCTGGGACATGGACGTGGTGCCGCGCGGCGTCGAGTCCTTCTCGAGGATCAAAACGTCAGCACCGGCACCGCGCGCCGCCAGCGCAGCGGTCAAACCACAAGCGCCGCTGCCAGCGATAACCACCGGTACAGTGGCCTCGAATCCTTGTGTCGGTACTGGCAAAATGGACATGGTAAACTCCGCAGGCACTGGTGCGCGATCATAGGCGACAACGGCACGCCGACAAGAGACGCGGGCGAGGATACAGGACGCTTGGGATTGGCAGGACCTCCTCCTACACTGTCCAGACACAGATGGCTAAGAGGACAATCAGGTGAATGAACACGTACAGTCCTTAGGCTGGATCGTCCGCCGAACAGCTGACCCCATGCCGCCTGGCGAGTTTTATCGCGATGTTCTGGGTTTGCCGGAATTGCGGCGCCGGGACACGGACCGCGCCCGCAACATTATGGTGTGGACGGGCAATTACTCGGTCATTGAAACGATCTGGCAGGGCCAGCCCTATCCCGCCATCAATTCCGTCGAAGAGGCGGAAGTCGTGCCGATCTTTCGCGTGCGTGATCTGGACGCCGTGCGCGACCGGCTTACGGCGGCAGGTACACGGTTCTTGCCCCCGCCCCAACGGGACGACGGCACCCTTTATTTCATGGACCCCGATGGTTTCGTGGCGGGATTGCGCGCTCCCGTGCCAGGCTCCGATCTCGCACCCGATATGGAAGCAGACAGACGCTGGCAACAAGGCGCACCGCAATTGCCCGATACGCCGGCCATGCCCGGGGATATTCAAGACATCGGCTGGCTCCGTATCCATGCGGTCGATCCACAGGCGTTATCTTTGTTTTATTGTCGCACCGTCGGACTTGAACTGCTTGAAAACAACGGCGACGACGGTGTCAGTCTGCACCTTGGCGGAACCGTATCGCTCGAGCTCAAACCCGGGGGATCAACCCGACCTGTTCCCAATGACCGTAAGGACGTCCCCGATGTTTGGATTCTAAGGGGCTATAATTTTGAAACGTTTACGAATGCGATGGCCGACGCGAAGGTACCTTTGGTCAATGCCCTAACTTTGGGCGCCGGTTCGCTCAACTATTATGCCGATCCGGAAGGACATGTGCTTGGTTTTCAGGAGCGGAAAGCTTTTGATCCGGACGATTCGCGGACTCACCGCATTGAAGACCGTGTCGCCCGGGCAGCCTGGGATGAGTCGCAACGATCGCCCTAGGACTGTCTGAACAGCAGCCAACGGGCGACAAATGGTGCGGCCGTAATTAGGATGGCGATGCGCACCAAGTGGTGGACGGCGGCGAAGGCCGGATTGATGTCAAAGGCGATGGCGATCAAACACATTTCAGCGACTCCGCCCGGTGTGAAAGCCAGTAATGTCGTCAAATAAGCAACTCCCGTTATCTGACTCACGGCAAAAGCGAAAACAGCTGAGACGGAAACTATCAAGGCCGTCGCTGCCAAGGCATGCTGGCTGACACGAAAAAACGTACGCGGTGTCACTGTTGAAAACCGGTAACCAATGGCTGAGCCCAATATCCAGAGGCAGACCCAGAACGCCGTGTCGGGAGGGCGCCAGTCGACGAAACCACCGAGATAAATGCCCGCCGAAGCGATCATGGCGCCGGTCATGGCCGATGCGGGCAGCCTGATAAAACGTGCCACAGCAAACCCGAGCACAGCCGCCAATGCGAGCAGCCCCAAATCCACCCAGTTGAACGGCCCACCTTCGGGCAGTATCGAGGTGGCAGTTGCAGCCGTTGCTGTTGCAGCAACAACGACGAGCGGCATGAGAAAAACCACCACGGCAACTCTCAGGCCTTGGGTCAAGGCGACCATGCGTTCGTCCGCACCGGACTCGCCACCGATGATGACCATCGCGGTCAATGTGCCCGGCGCTCCGGAGAACATCGCCGTCGGTGGATCGAAAGCGGCAAAGCGGTGGTAATACGCACTGGCGGCAACCGTGATGAGTGGAATAAACACCACCATAAAAGACAGACTGAACGCCCATTCGCCGGCGCGGTCGAGTAAATCAGGTGAAAATGAACCGCCGAGAAAGACACCAATCACACAGAGCGTGACCACGCGGACACTATGGGGAACCAACACCGGCAGACCGCGCACCGATGCAACGATGCAACGATGTTCACCACCATGGGCCCCAGCATCCACGCTAGGGGTTACAGCCAACACTGAAAACACCGCCCCTCCGACGGCGCCGATGCCCAAGGATAGGGCAATGGGCATTAGGCCGGCACGCGTCAGCGGCGGCTGTGTTTCCGCAGGTGAAGAGGAGGAATCAATCTGAGACACAAGCTGTAACCAATTTCATTGAATCACCCTAACCGGCTAGGGGGACTGAAAAAAGGATCGATCCATGTCATAGGAACCGGCAGACTAAAGGCCGGGAGGCACAATGAATTTCATCACCGGACAAGGATGGCAGGAAGCCGTCACCAGCGTGCGCGACCTCGACCGCTGGGTCGAAGCCCTGGATTATTTGGCGGGCTGGTCCCTGGCTCACCGCGGCATGATCGACAAACGCCTACTCAAAGCATGGCACTTACCCGAAGAGTACGAAGCGGAAGAAGCCATCGTTGTCTGCCGGGAAGATCCCCAACGCTGGCTGCGGCTGATTTCCTTTTCAGGAGTTCCGCAGCACCAAATTCGCTCCAGCGGACAAGCCTGGGAGACCGGTGGATTATTCTCCATTCTCATTTACACCAATGACACCGAGGCCGCCTTCCGCCGGGCACAAGAGCTGGGATGGAAAGCCCATCATGACCCGGTGATCATGGAATTTGGTGACCGGGAGCTTTTAAACGTGGTTCTGCGCGGCCCGGATGGTTGCAACTTCGGGCTCTACCAACCTCTTACGCCTGTGCCGGACGAACCGTTTCCCTTTCCGAAATTGGGGCCGCCCTTCAATGGCCAACAAATGGTGCGTGATGCCGCTATGGCCGAACGATTTTATCAAGACATCCTTGGCTGGGAGAGTTGGTTTTCTGGTGAGATTAGCCTGACCTGCAACAATTTCGGCATACCGGACAACCTTGTCGGTGTGCATCCAAAACGTGTCGCCATAATGCATCCAGGCCACCAGTCATACGGTCAGGTTGAATTGGTGCAATGGAGTTACTTCGTTGGCCGGGACTTTTCGGACCGCGCCGTCCCTCCCAACCTGGGTCACCTTTGTTTGCGTTGGCCGGTAGACGATTTAGAACAGGTCACGAGCCGTCTTCAATCCCATAACTTGACTCTGTTTGCCGGACCAATACATGTGCATCTTCCACCCGTGGGCGATGTCAAACTCTGTACGGTCCGCACTCCCGATGGAGCCATGATCGAACTGATTCAATCCATCGACTAAATCGATCAGCAAAAGGCAAAGCAATTGGACGATTCATTGGATATGGATGGAGGCTGGAAAGAAGCAGTGACACTTGTTGCCGACCTCGACCGGTGGTGCGCCATGGCGGAGCAGGTTTGCGGTTGGACGTTGGCGCATCGTGGGGCGGTCGATCGCGGTGTATTGGACGCCTGGGACTTGGATCAGAGCGTTGCCGGTGAAGAAGCGCTATTCCATTGCGGCGATGAACCCCAGGGATTTGTGCGTTTCATCAGCCTGACGGGTGTGGACGGACAACAGGGCGTTCGTGCCATCGCAGCGTCCTGGGAGACCGACGGTATTTTCTCATTGATGGTGCGGTCCAAAGATCTAAAAAGGGTTTTTAACAATGCCTTGGACGCGGGTTGGACGGTGATCGCCGATCCTGTGTCTTTTGAATTGAGTTAGTCGCGATGTGATCTGACACCGCTCCCTTCCCAGCGAGCTGGAATGGGAGCGGCGCATCTCTTGATGGAGATGGTGGTTGTCCGTTTTGATGGTGGTGCACACCAACCACAAAACGAGGACACCACGATGTTGAATACTACCGACAAGATCATCAAACACAAAACTGGATTGCTGAATCTGGCCGAGGAACTGGGCAACGTGTCGAAGGCCTGCCAGGTCCCTGCCAGGTCATGGGCATGTCGCGCGACACCTTTTACCGCTACAAGGCCGCGGTTGAGGAAGGCGGCGTCGAGGCCTTGTTCGAGCGCACCCGGCGCAAACCCAATCTTGCCAACCGCGTCGGTGAAGCCACCGAGCAGGCGGTGATCAAATCCGCGCTGGAGTTTCCGGCCTATGGTCAGGCCCGCACCTCCAACGAGCTGCGCAAGCAGGGTGTCTTTGTCTCGCCCTCAGGCGTCCGCTCGATCTGGCTGCGGCATGACCTGGCCAACTTCAAGGCCCGCCTTAAAGCATTGGGGGCTAGGGTCGCCGAGGACGGCATCATCCTGACCGAGGCCCACATACGAGGCCCAGGTGCAGGCCTTGGAAAAGAAGAATCGCGACGACGAAGCCCGCGGCGAGGTGGAAACGGCCCACCCCGGCTATCTGGGTTCACAGGACACCTTCTATGTCGGCACCCTGAAGGGGGTGGGGCGGATCTACCAGCAGAGCTATGTCGATCCCTATTCCAAGGTCGCGCAGGCCAAGCTCTACACCACCAAGACGCCGATCACCGCCGCCGACCTGCTCAATGACCGGGTGCTGCCGTTCCATGACGAGCACGACCTGCCTGTGCTGCGGATCATGACCGACAGGGGCACGGAATACTGCGGGCGCGTCGACAAGCACGACTACCAGCTCTTCCTGGCCATCAACGATATCGACCACACCAAGACCAAGGTGAAATCACCGCAAACAAACGGCATCCGCGAGCGCTTCCACAAGACCGTGCTGCAAGAGTTCTACCAGGTCGCGTTCCGCAGAAAGCTCTATGACAGCATCGATGCGCTGCAGGGCGATCTCGACGATTGGCTGTATCACTACAACTCATCAGTATAAAATGTGTCGCGGCGGAACGCCGTTCCAGACCATGATCGAGGGCAAAGAAATCTGGAAGGAAAAGTTCGTGAACTGAACTTGACCTAACAGAGGCCGCCGGAAGAACGGCCAACTGTCAGATCACATCTGAACCACTACATTTGAATACAATGAGCGTGTGCTTGCCAATGTGATTTTGCGCGGACCCGATGGGGTTTGTTTCGGTGTGTACGAACGCGTCAATCCACCCTTGGACGGTTGGGATCATATCAACCAGATCAGCCAGCCTTTCAATTGCATGCAGATTGTCCGCAACCGCGATTCCGCCCGTGATTTTCATCGTGATGCCCTCGGTTTTTCGGCCTATGTCGATCAGTCGCCTAAGGCGACCGAGCATAAGGACAGCCCATTCGGCCATCCGCGCAATATGACGACCGACATCGAAACTCATGCGGCCATCATGCATCCGCGCGCGGTGCAGGGCTCCGCAGAGCGGGAGAACGGCCGGGTGGAATTGATTCAATGGGAGGGCTTGGACGGTCGGGACCTGTCGGAAAGGGCTATTCCGCCCAACCTGGGTCACATGGCGCTGCGTTGGGCTGTCGCCGATGTGAAGGCGTCTGCCAATCGCATCACTGAAGCGGGGTACGCGCTGTTCACCGATATCCAGCCCGTCACCCTTCATCCTTACGGTACGGTCAGTCTTTACAGCGTTCGCACACCAGACGGTGTGGTATACGAATTATTCCAACGCCAATGAGGTCTAGACAGCGTCACTTAGCCGCGTTGAGGCAACGGGCTGCAATGGACGTTATCTTATTCTGCACATCTGGCGGTAAGGCACGGCCTGCAGCAGTAGCGTTTTGATAGGATTGCATCTCAGCGACCGTTAAATTCGTCTGCACTTCACGCACCAGGCAGCCGCAAAGAACTGAGCTGTTGCCCGGTGCGGGCAATCCAGAAGATGATAGAAACCCCTGACAGATTGCCGCCAACGGATCACTTCCTGTCTGACCGAAAGCAGCGTCAGGTGAAAAAAAACTGGTCCAGAGCAGAAACCCCGTCGAAAGGCCGGCTTGCCAAATCGTCATTTCAAGACCTTTTCGGTTGGCGATGAAGGCGGCAAATTCTAATCTTATACCTAGTCCCATCAAAGACCGGAGACCTGACATGATGCCTGTCTTAAGACCTCTTTTGACCTTGGTTATAGTCGCGTGGGCAAGTGGTGCTTTGGGATTTACCGGTTCACTTGGGTCTCGTTTAGCGGCCAAACCGGAATTGATGCCCCAATGGGAAGCGAACAATCCAGATTCTGAGGATTTTATCGGCCACAATCGGTGGCAGGCTCTGCTCGACTCCTACCTTGTCGAGGTCGAAGAAGGACCGAACCTGTTTCGTTACGGAGGGGTGTCAGATGCAGATCGCTCCGTTCTGGACGACTACATCGCCAGCCTAACGGCTGTTGGTATTAGCGGTTATACGCAGGATGAGCAAAAAGCTTATTGGATCAATCTCTATAATGCGCTGACCGTTAAGGTCGTCCTCGATTATTATCCTGTGGCAAGCATTCGGGAGATCAATATTTCACCGGGATTGTTTGCCTCGGGACCTTGGGGAGCAAAACTTGTCACCATAGAAGGTATTGATCTAAGCCTCGCCGACATTGAACATCGTATTTTACGACCGATCTGGCAAGACAATCGCATTCACTATGCTGTCAATTGCGCATCCATAGGATGTCCCGATCTTTGGCCCGTCGCCTTTGATGCATTCAATACAGAACAAATATTCGAACAAGCGGCCGTCAATTTCATAAACAGTGATCGCGGCGTACAGATTGTCGGTGGTCGCATGACCGTCTCCAAAATCTATGAATGGTATGATGAGGATTTTGGCGGCTCGGACGAAGGCGTTATTGAACACCTGCTAAAGTACACACGCTCCCGTTTGATCAGGGAGATCAATCGGCGCATCGGCAATGTTAAGACGGCCTATGATTGGGATTTGAATGAACCGCAGTAGCGTTAAGGGATAAACGTAATATCCCGTATGCGAGATACGGATACAGCGCCTGTGTCATCCGTGTCGGACGAGATAGCGATGCCAAGCACGGGGCTTGGAGTCGTACCGAAAGCAGCCTCGAAATCTGAAGAAATGTTCACGGTCTGAGCCAACCAATCATCGTGTTCTTTTCGTGATGGCTGGCCGATGACGAGCACACCGTTGCCTTCTGCCATAAATGGATTGACTAACATCGTTCCGGGCTCATAGGAACCACCCCACACATAGGTAATGGCCCGTCCTTAAACCGGCAGCCGAAAAAATCTGCCTAGTGGACCGGACAGCCGTTTCAACAGTCCGGCATCCTGATCGGCAAACAAGACATGCAAAGCGAGCGGACGGTCGTCAAAACCCGGCTGCGATAAATCAGTCGGTGGAAAATCCTGGTCAACACGCCAACGCCAAGTCATCGATGTCGAATGAGCAGCCTCTGACGGCACCGAGCGGTAGAGAAACGCTACCGCCCGTTCGGCGTGAATTTGCAAGGCTCCCTCAGCGTCAATTGAAAACGACGCAGAGTCCTTTCCGCGTGGTGTGAAAGTGTTCCAGCCGCTTGCTTTTAGGTCGGGACCGAGTGGGAGAGTCAATGCCACACATATACTCGGCCATACGATCACAGCGGTCAAAAAAATGAGGCCGAATCACGGATTGGGTACTATGAACCTGTTCAAATTTGCCATCACTAAAATCGCTTGGGATACCGGCTATGCTTGATCCTTTCATGGTGCGCCTGATTACACCGCCAATCAATCACCTGGGTCCCCGCCTCGCCAGCTGGGGAATGCGTGCTGACACAGTGACTGTAACCGGTTTTGTTCTGGGTATGGGTGCCTTACCGGCCCTTGCTTATGGTCACTATACCCTCGCCTTGATTCTGATTGCACTCAATCGGATTGTTTGATGGACTTGATGGAGCAGTAGCCAGAGCATCTGTAAAAACAGATTTTGGTGCTTATCTCGATATCGTTCTTGATTTCATTTTTTATACCGGCGTTATTCTGGGTTTTACCCTCGCAGATTCAGAGAACGCTGTCGTTGCCGCAGCACTTATTGCCAGTTTTGTGGGTACAGGCACATCTTTTCTCGCCTACGCCATCATCGCAGCCAAACGGGGACTCGAAACGCAAGAACGAGGTAAGAAATCTTTTTTCTATTCGGGCGGATTAGCAGAAGGTACTGAGACGATCCTGTTCTTTTTTGTTATTTGCCTCTGGCCCAACCTTTTCGTACCGGCGGCGGGGGTTTTTATGACTTTGTGTTGGGTCACGGTCGCCATGCGCATAGGCCAGGCCCATAGCGCATTTGCACCAGCTGCACCTCATACTAAAACTTAGGAATAAAAAACCGGCAGAACGCCGGGATGAAAAGATTACGCGGCTTGCGCTTCGGATTGCGTCAGCAACATGTACAGTCCGTCTGTACTGGTGGCACCCCGCAATTTTTCACAGGTCGCGGGATCACGGAGTAATCGGGAAACGCGTGCTAGGGCTTTGAGATGGTCCGCGCCGGCTTGTTCGGGCGCAAGAAGAAGAAAAATAAGATCAACCGGATGATCGTCTATAGCTTCAAAATCGACGGGCTTTTCCAGCTTTGCGAAAACGCCATGAAGAGCGGTTAGGTCGCCAAGCTTGCCGTGCGGAATTGCAATTCCGTTGCCGACGCCCGTCGTGCCCAATCTTTCTCTTTCAAGCAATGTATCGAAAATCTTGCGTTCACCAATTTCGGTAAACTGAGCGGCGCGCTTTGCTAACTCTTGCAGCACATGTTTTTTGCTTGAAGCTTTTAGTATGACCACCGCATCGGGCTTTAACAGATCGCTAATTTCCATGCCTAATATCTAATCCCAACAGTAATCTTGGGCCTAATTCGCATCCACAAACACTCTGTTTGCTATGGTTGAAAAGGAAATGCCAAGATGTCACTGGCCTTATGGGACGTCTCCCAATCCGTTATTTTTGGACTCACGAAACACTAATTGACGTTTTTTCGTCTCGAGCACTGCACGAACCGGAGGTCCGACCTACGTTCATTTCTAGGTTTTGAAAGAAATTAATGACCTAGGTATTTGTGCAGGGCAGCGAAACATATGCAGGTCATATATCCAAGTCAAGAAAGCGACTCTAAGTGGCCGCGGAAAGGTTGCCGGACTTCTCCCTGCGTCTTTGTACAGATGACGGAATCTTCAATGAATCTCGATACTTAGCGACAGTCCGCCGGGCCACGGAAATGCCATCCGCGCGCAACAATTCGACGATTCGGTCGTCCGACAGGATGTGATCAACTGATTCTTCGTCGATCATTTTCTTGATACGGTATCTAGCAACCTCTGCTGAAGTGCTTTCCCCCCCGTCTTCACTGGCCAGTGCTTGGGTGAAGAAATACTTGAGTTTGTAAATACCCCGTGGCGTTGCCATATATTTGTTGGCCGTGACTCGGCTGACTGTACTTTCGTGTAACTCAATTTCTTCCGCAATATCACGCAAGATAAGCGGCTTCAGATGGGTAATACCTTTGCGGAAGAATGCGTCCTGTTTAGAAACAAGTGCCGTCGCCACTTTGAGTATCGTGGTCGCTCTTTGTTCCAGGGCACGAACGAGCCATGTCGCGGATTGAAATTTCTCAGCGACGAACGTCTTTTCGACTTCGGTTCCAGCCGTCTTACTTAACTCTGCGTAATATTGATTGTTGATGAGTACACGGGGGAGTGTTTCGCTGTTCAACTCGACCCGCCAGCCGCCTTCTGGTGAAACTGTCATAATGACGTCGGGAATAACAGTCTGACTCACCGTGTTTTCAAACTTAAGAGCGGGCTTGGGATCGAGGGCACGCACCTCTTCGATCATCTCTTGCAAATCATCGGCGTCCACCGCGCATACGCGCTTGAGCTCCTCAAAATCGCGCCGGGCAAGAAGATCAAGATTTTCGATCAGTGATGCCATGGCCGGATCATACCGATCGCGGTCCTTAAGCTGGAGCGCCAAACATTCCTTAAGATCGCGCGCAAACACACCCGGAGGATCAAAGGATTGAAGTACGAGTAGGACTTTTTCAATGATGCTGACGGACGCCCCTAACTGATCGGCGATGACGGTAAGGTCCCCGGCCAAATAACCACTGTCGTCCAGACTATCGATCAGTGCCGTGCCAATCAGTCTCTCAGCTGGGTCTTTAAGAGAGAGGCTGAGCTGTTTCTCTAAATATGTTCTTAGGTCTTCATCTTCAGACAAGGTCTGTTCGAGTTCGGGAAGCATTTCGTCGAACCCGCTACGGCCCGACAGCGGCATGGTGTCAACGCTGCCACCTGGTGCATCCGCTGCGGTATCATAAGCCGTATCATTGCCGGTTAGATCTGCATCGATATCGATCGGCGCATCGGTTTGTTCATCGACTGAGTCAACCAGTGCCAGGCCGTCTTCCGTTCTGTCATCCTCATTACCCATGGCCTCACTCAAGGCGCTGTCGCTGGAGCTTTCGTCCTGTTCGAGTAGAGGATTTGATTCCAACTCTTGGTCGACGTATTCCAATAAGTCAGCGGCTGAAAGTTGCAACAGGCGGATGGCCTGTTGCAGCTGAGGCGTCATCACTAGATTCTGTGACTGACGGAGATCTAACCTTGGGCCCAGCGCCATGACTTTATCAATCCTGGATGATCAAAGGCTAAACCGGTCTCCGAGATACACCCGGCGAACGCCCTCATGCGCGACGATTTCGGAAGGAGCCCCCTCCATGAGAACCGAGCCTTCGTGCAAAATGTATGCACGATCGATGATGTCCAATGTTTCTCTCACATTGTGATCGGTAATCAGAACACCCAATCCCCGGTCCTTGAGATGGGAAACTAAGTCACGGATATCAGCAACGGCAATCGGATCGATACCGGCTAGTGGTTCGTCCAAAAGCAAAAAGCTTGGACGCGATGCCAACGCTCTCGCAATTTCCACCCGGCGGCGCTCTCCACCCGAAAGCGATAGAGCAGGAGCCTGCCGCAGATGCGTGACGTTGAACTCCTCCAGCAACGACTCAACTAATTCACCTTGTGCGGCCCGATCGGATTCAACGACTTCGGCGACGGCACGAATATTGGCTTCGACACTCATGCCACGAAAGATGGATGCCTCTTGCGGCAAATATCCAATACCTAAACGCGCCCTGCGATACATTGGCAAGGGCGTAATATTTTCGCCGTCGAAATAGATTTGACCTTCATCCGGACTGATCAGACCGGTCACGCAGTAAAATGATGTGGTCTTGCCAGCACCGTTGGGACCCAGCAAACCAACCGCTTCACCACGATGCACGTTGAGACTGACAGAGCGGAGGACGGGTCGTCCTTTAAACGACTTGCCCAAGTCTTCAACCCGCAAGCCGTCCTCCCCTGTGGTCGCTTGGGGTGTTTGCACAGCCTCTGGTTGTTTCGTGTTTTCCACCGAATCCGGCGCCATATCATCCCTTCCCAAGCCTTAAGGTATACCGAAGGCTGATTAAGGAAACTTTACTCTGAATCCGGTGATTCTGTGACCCTTTTCGGGCGCGGGACTAAGAGAGCCTGAACGCGCGGTGGCTTTCCTGGGCCTGGTACGCCAGCCTCTGACGCGCTGGCATACAGCGTGCTGATTCCCTTGTTCGTGTCGACCACGGCAAACCCGCCCTTTAATTGATTCCGATCCGACGTAATACGCACATTACCGTCCACCGTTGCGATACCGCTATCAAGATCGTAACGCCCGCTTTCGCCTAGAATGATGTCTCCTTTGGATTCCAGCCTGACATTGCCGTGGCCTTCGATGTGCGAAAGTTCACCGCTGCGATTTCTTGAGCCTTCGGCAGTATCCGGTATTTCCTTGAACCGCGCTGTTAACGTATCAGCGGTCAAGTGTTGATCATCTTGAACAGCCTTCGCATTTCCTATGGCAAGGGCAACATTGTCTTCTTCCCAATATTGAATCATATCGTCTGCCGTTACGACGCCATCGACGGTTTCTAGGCGAACCGGTGCACCTTCGATGATGAGTACAGCTTGGTCAAAGTCGTACACCGCCGCCGCACCTGTCGCCGTCTCTCCAGCAGACTTAATAATGACATTGTCAAACGCTTCGATACGGTAAACGTCAGTCCCGCCATCCGAACTGTCCCGATAGTGGGCGATCAATTCATCGGCGAAGACTTCCACATCCCCTTGTTTCGCCTTGGCTGACCCACGCGCGATAAACCGTTTTTGTTCCTGCTGCCATTCGATGCCCCGGTCGGCGAGCACTTCGATGGGCCGGTCAGGATCATCCGATTTGAACGACAGGGTTTGCGCCGCTACCGGAGGTGAAGATAGCGAAAGCGCCAAAACGAGGGCCAGGACACAGGTCATGGCGCCTCAGACCCAACGGTACTGGGGTTGAGAAGAAGGCGAGCAGGTCCTGTAAAAAAAACGGTCTTGCCCTTGTCTTCAAGTTCGAACCCACGGGATTCCAGCTGACCAAACGGGCCCTGACTGCGTGTGGGGACAAGGCTCTTGGCCCGCCCTTCTTCGAGATGAATGGTGACCGCTTCGGTATGAAGTTCGTATCCTTGATCCTGGAACAGATTGACAGCGCCCTGAAGCTGAAGCACTTGGTTTTTGCGGTGATACCGTCCCGTCTCGGCACCAACCACCAGCCATGTCCCATCGTTTAAGCTGATATCTGCCTGCGGTGCGACCAGATCAATTTCGTCTTGCGCCAGGCTTGACTCGCGAACCGATTCTGCGGTGACCGAAAATGGTTGTCCGGAGTCATCCGTGCCAACGTATCTGGCGTTGACCAAGCTGAGCGAATCACCGGTTCCTCCTTGCGCGGGAACGATGTCAGCTGAAAACTGGTCGGGCTCGTCACGCAATTGCGGCAAAATCAAAACCAGAGCGAGGAGAAACACCGCCGTAGTCGGTAGCACAATTTTCATGGCTGAAACGAAGCGGCTGTATTTGGCTACGGAGTCGCGAATATCGGTAGATTTTGGTTCCCAGGGTTTTCGTGCAGATGAATTGCTGTCCAAAGCTGGCTGAACATCCGATTGCCGGATCTGTGCCGTCATACGACACCGGCTTTAAGAATATCATGCATTCGGCAGATCCCGACCGGCTTGCCGTCTTCGACAGCGAATAGGCAGGTCACTTTCCATTCATTCATGAATCGAAGCGCTTCAGCGGCGAGAGTGGAGGGATCAATAACCTTTGGATTCTCCGTCAACACTTCGCGTGTTGTCATGCCAAACAAGTCGTCCGACATATGCCGGCGCAAATCGCCGTCCGTAACGATCCCGATCAATTTTCCTGATTCATCGACGACGCCGGCAATGCCAAAGGTCTTGTTTGTCATCGTGAGGACAGTTTCGCTCATCAATGTGTCAGGCGAGGTAATCGGCACCTCGTCACCGACGTGCATAATATCGGTTACCTTGAACAGACTTTTACCGAGTTTACCGCCAGGGTGAAAAACTCTGTAGTCATCGGCGGTGAAACCGCGGCGTTCCAGCAGAGCCACGGCAATTGCATCACCCAACGCTATCATCATGGTCGTTGACGTGGTGGGCGCCAACCCATGGGGGCAGGCTTCACTAACATCAGGAAGACACAAAACAATGTCTGACGAAGCGGCTAAAGTAGATTTCGCTTTTTTGGTGATGCCGATTAACGGAATGCCGAACCGTTTTGCATAAGACACAAGATCAGACAGCTCTGATGTTTCACCGCTGCTGGACATCGCGATCACCGCATCCGTGTCCGCGATCATGCCCAGATCACCGTGGCTCGCTTCACCAGGGTGGACGAAAAACGCCGGCGTGCCCGTCGACGCAAGGGTCGCTGCGATTTTGGTGCCGATATGGCCGCTTTTCCCCATGCCCGACACAATTACCCGGCCCTCGAGAGACGCAAGAAGATCGATGCACTTGATGAACGGTCCGCCCAGTTCGGAAGAAAGTGCTTCGAGGCCGGTTTTTGCCTGGTCGATAACACGGCGGGCAGATTCTAGGTCTTTGGAACTGGCGGCCGTATCGAGTTTCGCGTCGCCAGCGTCGGGTGGTGGGGCCATTAAGCGATCCGATCTTTCAACACTCTCTGTGCACTGAGAGGCCGGGAATGCCGGCCGACGCTGGATATGTGGGTTGCATGCCCGACCCTGTCAAAGGGACCCCGTTCAAGCAGGTCCCAATCTCACCGGAAAAGAGTATGGCGAGTTGGCGGAATCCGGTCAACGCGGCAGCCGGAATGGCTGATTTACCCCAATTATTGAGCAATCGATCAATGGGCGAAAATATCCTCGTCCGACCAGCCGGCCACATCCAGAGCGGCCCGATCGGGGAGAAAACGAAAGCAGGCTTCGGCCAATTCCCGCCGGCCCTCCCGCTCCAACAGCTGGCCCATTTCGGTCTTGAGCTGGTGCAAATGCAAGACATCTGCGGCAGCGTAGTCGACCTGTTCCGCGGTAAGGCCGTCAGCTGCCCAATCAGAGGACTGTTGCTGTTTTGACAGTTCGACGCCCAGATATTCACGGCACAAGTCTTTAAGCCCGTGTTTGTCCGTATTGGTACGACAGAGTCTGGAGACCGTGCGGGTGCAGTACACGGGTTCACAGCGGATCCGGAAATGTTTGAGGATCATCGCCAAATCAAAACGGGCAAAATGGAAAATCTTTGTCAGGCCGGTGTCCTTCAGAACGGAAACGAGATTTGGCGACTCACACGGTGCCGCTACCTGAACGATGTGCGCTTCACCATCCCCTGCCGACAACTGAACGACGCAAAGACGGTCACGAGCCAAATTTAGACCCATGGTCTCAGTATCTACGGCGATAGCGCCTTTAAAGGACAGACCTTTGGGTAGATCGCCTTTGTGAACATGGTTCGCCACGGTCACCCCCTTGCGGCCGGTGGTACAATATGGTGCCCAGGAGAAGACTCGAACTTCCACGACCTTGCGGCCACTGACACCTGAAGCCAGCGCGTCTACCAATTCCGCCACCTGGGCACGGTTAGCCACCCTTTCGGGGTGGCACGGTCTTGGGGCGGCAAGGGATATGCGTTCCCTTGGCCCTTGTCAACGCGACTGAATTATAAGGTGATCACTATCCACAATCGGCGGTTTATTGCCTTGAATGGGCAACTGTGCGAGCTTCCGGATAGGCATAAGGGAATTCCGGAACCCCGCTCATTGCCACGCTCGTCTCAAGGTGTGAAAGGGTCTGCCATGAACAACCGCTTGGTGACAGTGTACGGAGGATCAGGCTTCGTCGGACGGTATATCGTTCGCCGAATGGCTGCTGCGGGTGCCCGGGTCCGGGTTGCTGTGCGTGATACGGAAAAGGCCTATTTTCTAAAAACTTGCGGCGATCTCGGCCAGGTCTCCCTTATCCCCACCTCGATAGCGTCTGACGCTGAGGTTGCCAGGGCCGCCGAAGGGGCGGATTGGGTGATCAGCACCGTTGGCGTTCTCTTTGAACGCGGCAAACGCACCTTTGAGGCCATCCACGTGGCAGGAGCGGAGCGTGTCGCCAAAGCGGCGGCGGCAACCGGGGCGACGCGGCTGGTTCATCTCTCCGCATTGGGTGCCGATCCAGAGTCACAGTCTGCTTATGCCCGCTCCAAAGCCGACGGCGAAAAAGCCGTCATGGCCGCCTTTCCCAATGCGACACTCCTAAGACCGAGTGTCATCTTCGGACCGGAAGACGATTTCTTTAACCGGTTTGCCGATCTCGGGCGCATTACCCGCACCATGCCCTACTTCACCGACGTCAATCCCCATGCGGAAGGCGGCGGCGGCACAAAATTTCAGCCGGTCTACGTGACTGATGTTGCCAAGGCTGCGGAGCGCGTTCTAGCGGACGAAAGTCACAGCGGCCGGATCTACGAGCTCGGTGGGCCGACGGTGTATGACATGCGCACCCTTTTTGAGATGATCAATCACCATACGGATCGGCAGGCCATGATTTTAGGGTTACCGTTCCTGCTCGGACGGATGATGGCCTTTTGGTTTCAATTCTGGCCCAAACCCCTGCTCACGCCGGATCAACTAAAACTGTTAGCGACGGACAATGTCCTTACGGGCTCGGCGCCAGGCTTGGCGGATCTTGATCTGGACGCCACGACGGTGGAGTCCATTGTACCCACGTATTTGCGCCGCTTCCGCCCCTATCAGCAGCAAAAGAAATTGCGGCTGGATGCGGGTTAACGGCTAAGCGCAACTTTGAGGAGGGGCAACCGGTCGTTACCCCAATACAGGTCTTCACCATAAATAAAGGTCGGCACACCAAACACGCCGTGCGCCCTGGCGTCTTGAAGCCAGACATTGTGGGTGTTTATCGCGGTTTCATTGTCGATTAACTCAACTACTTTTTCGGCATCTAACCCGACATCTGTAGCGATCGCTCGGCACATGGTTTCATCCGTTGCCGCACCGGCGTCGTAATTTGATGTGAACATGCGCTCTGCATAAACCTGTCCCGCATCAAGGATGGCAGCCGCTACACAAAACAACGTTCTCCGCGCGACGTCCATAGCTGGTGGTTTTGGCTCCTGGTAGGGAATACCGTAGAGGCTGGCCCACCGGGAAAGGTCTTGCTGCCGGTATTCTTCTTTGTATTGTCCCGACACACGAGCACCCCACCAGTCTTTTCTCTCACTGTCCCAGCGGAACGGTGTAGTGTCTGTGGAGACGGCGAGTTTCGAACTGAGGATGGGACGCCACTCAAATTTTGCACCCGTCTCATCGACAAGCCATTTGATCTGTGTTGCTGCAAGGTATGAGTAACGGCTACCCAAGCCCTAATAAAACGTCGGATTATCCTAGTTTAAGGTCTTATTATAATAACTATAATTTAGTGCACAAGTATTCTAGACCACGGTCGCCTTCCTAATTCTTTTGGGCCATTGAGACATTCTGGACTGGATGGGGGTGCGGCAAGCCGCTCAACTCTGGCGTAGGTCTTCACGGGCCGCTTGTACCCTTGGCAAAAATATGTGAATTTAAGGCCTAAGTTTGGTTGGGCCGAGTTTTATTAGCAATTTATGCTGGAGTAGGATAAATGGGGACCCCTTCTGGCGTGGGTGAACCACGCAGTATTTTTTCTGTGGACACTACTGATTCTGAAGAACAAATGTACTTCAAGCTGATAGATAAAGCCATTGAGCACCCAGAAGACAACGTCATCAGCAACGGCAAGCCAGCCCACGCAGTCTATCTTCTAAATAAGTTTTTCGAAACTGCAAAACACAGTATCAAAATATACACTGGCAATCTGGCGCGAACATTTGATGGTGTTATGGCCTATGCCGACCCCCAGATGGCAAAGTCGACTGTCAAGTTTTTAAGTCAAGAAGGCTCTCTAAACTATCAATCATTGTCGTAGATCAGCCCGACGTTCCCGACGGGGGAGCAATTAAGGAACACCCCCTATTATAGCCGCGATTTTTGCAGCTGGTTCTGAGATCAAGGGAACTGTGGATGTTTCAAGAGGTGATCCTGAAGACTGGAACACTTTCAAGTATCACTTCCTCGTCATGGATGATGCGGCCTACCGCATAGAGACTGACATCGAGAAAGCTCAGGCCCTTGCGAATTTTGCAGATAAGAGTTTTGCCCAAGGCCTCTCCAATACATTCGATTCCTTTAGAAGCAACGGTGAATCCATACTCTCGCTGCCAGAAGCCGCTTAGGCATCCATTCCTCAGATTTTTTATGTGTGTTACCGCATCCGCCACGCTCGCAACTTACGCCAACGCTATTGAATTGGCCTTTGAGGCTAACCTTCTAGCCACCGCTTGGGCTGGCCTCCATCGAAGCATATCCGGTTACAGAAAAAGCCTTTCCGATTCCGCAGAAGAATTAGCCCACAACAACTTCATTAGTGAGGAATTGAGCATTAAACGGCTTGAGAGCACCATCAGAAAATGGAGTTGCGCAACCAATATTTTCTGGACGATAGGACTGGCTATTGGGCTTCTGTCGCTGTTCATTCTCTACATTCTAGTTTGGCACGTGCCCGCAGAGACTCCCATATACAAATACATTCCCTTTCTTATGGTTGCCGCTTACGCCTCACCAATCTCTATGTTGCTTATGGCGTCAACTGGCTGGCTAGGAAACAGAATCGCTAGGGGACAACATAATGCATTAGCAGACTTGGCGGACAAAAGACGCCGAAAGAAAGAAGAAGAATTGTTGAAGGCCCGCAAGGCCCGCGATGCAATCGCTTTAACTCCCAACCGCGATCGGCCAGCCTTTCCCAGTTAGGAGCACATCGCCAACAGACCAAACCGCGCGACTGACGATAAACCGTTAAGTCGCTGAACGAGTTTTTCTTTTTTCTTTGTTTTTTGATGGAAAGGCCCGGTTGAGATTGGCGATAAACCGGCCCCAATTTGGTGAGGCCCTCATAAGGGCCATCACCGCCGCTAAGTGTTCCTTAAGTTTCGGATGGCCAAGATCTGGCGTGAACCATTGATGGTGTGTGGTCTTGCGTCGACCGCTTGGTAGGGTTGGATTCCGCTTCTTCAATGCCTGAAGCACGCCAGTTGCCAGCCGGTCATAAA
The DNA here is from genome assembly GCA_965262665.1 of Rhodospirillaceae bacterium. Lineage (GTDB taxonomy): Bacteria > Pseudomonadota > Alphaproteobacteria > Rhodospirillales > Rhodospirillaceae > CBDBND01. Next base: position 3,434,024 of record CBDHFR010000004.1, on the reverse strand, counting down.
CAAGATCATTCGTGTAACGACCAATCAACGGCGTGCGTTTGTGCCCATCGGGGCCTGGCCAGCCCTTGAGTCTGTAAATTTGCTCATAGAATTCGTATGGAAACGTTTTTGTCCATGGCTGCAATTCTTTGTCGATGAATTTTTCAAGGATTGTGGCGAGGGCGCGCTCTTCCCTTACATGCTGATAGCCGGTTGCCTCGTCAATTAGGCCAATTATCCCAATTTTTCGTAAGCCACGATTGAGGATATTAGCTCTTTGCACAATATGTGCCTGTCTCAATGACAGGGCGCCAGCTTGTCGAGCATCCAGAATTACATCAATCACGTCTTCTAAAATCTCGGCTGGATAGCCATAAGCAGTTCGACCGCCTCTAGGTGGCTGAAACTCTATGGGTGATTTCAGCGCCGCCACCAACTCATTGGAAACAAAGGGCAGAATGGTCTTAGATGCTAATATTCTCGGCATTTCAGCGCCGCCGCCACCACGGCTAGCACTAATGCCATATGACAGTCCCCTTTGGCTCAAAACCCTTATCTCCCCCTCAAGGACATAACAGGGTATCTCTATGTCTCCGATTATTAGAGGTTTGTCGGGCGTGCCAGCGATCACTTTCAACGGTTTTTTCATAGCCATCCCTACACTCCCAATGCTCTGTTGATTGTCAGATCGAAAGCCGCATCCCCGTCGGCTTTGCGCAGGTTGTAGCGGTAGCAGAACTCATCGACGTACCTTTGCAGGTGTTTCTTGCTGACACTGTGGAACTGGCCGAACATGCCGCGTTTTAACAAAGCCCAGAAACCCTCGATTGTATTGGTGTGGATATCGCCGTCCACGTACCAATCCTGGTGCTTGATCACTGAGTGCGGCAGGACCTTTTCCATGCCGATGTACGCTTTGTATTCATCGGTGATCAGCTCGGCATTTTTGGTGCCGACGCGGTCCCTGACAAAGGCCCTCATGTGCCGGCCCTTCATCTTGTCTTTGGCAACGGCCTTGGCAGCAACATTTCCACCCCTCTCAATCGCACCGATTACAGGGGCTTTTTTGGTGCCACGGCCAGGCTTGTGTTTGCCATCCTGCCCGTCTCCCTTGGTGCCTTTCCTGGGCTTGCCGCCGACGTAGGTTTCATCCATTTCAACCACGCCCGTCAAAAGACTGCGTTGTTCGGCCTGAGTCATGGCTTTGCGGATTTGCATGGTGATCCGCCACGCGGTGTTTTTATTCACCTCCAGGTCGCGGGACAGTTGGAGGGCTGAAATGCCCTTCCTGGCATTCAAGACCAGCATGATCGCCAGGAACCACTTTTGCAGGGGCATATGGGTGTGATGGAAGATCGTTCCGACCGTCACGCTAAAACTGGTCTTGCAATCGTAGCAGCGGTGGCGGTGTTGATTGCGTGCCGTGTTGAGTGATCCACAGTATGGGCAGTTAGGCTTGCCGCCCCAGCGAGCTTGCTCCAGGTGAGTGATGCAATCCTGTTGTGTGGGAAATCTCTCGAAAATCTGTATAATGTTCATTGGCTTCCTGTTTCGGTTTTGCATTTTTCAATCTCTCACAAGACTGAATCTACACAATTCCGGGGCAGGAAGTAAAGACCTTAAACTAGGAAAATCCGTAAAACGTTAACGATTGCTCAGAGCCAACCATAGGCCAAGGCCAATAAGAATAGGCCGAGTACGACCCGGTATATAACGAACGGTGTGAACGACGATCGTTGCAGCCAGGCCATCAGGGCTGCGATGGACAGAATGGCCGTCGCGAACGAGATCCCCACGGCGGTTACCACACCACGGGTAATAGTGATGTCGTTCACTTCATAAAGACTGAGTCCCAACCAGAGTCCCGACGCTGCAATGGTCGGGATGGACAGCAGCATGGAAAAACGCGCCGCTTCGGGACGCTCGAATCCGAGAAACCGGGCTGCCGTGATGGTGATGCCGGCCCGGCTAGTGCCGGGTACCAAAGCAAGGACCTGGGCAAGGCCGATCACCAATACATCGATATAGGTGGCATGGTCCAAACGCTTGACCGTCATGCTCAGACGGTCAGCCGCAAACAGCAACACACCAAAGCCCAACGTTGCCCAACCGATGACGACGATCAAGCGCAACGCCTCTTGGCCGTAGAGGTCGAGCAAATAGCCGCAGATCAGCACTGGGATCGTGGCAACCAGAACCTGACCGGCCAGCCGTGCTCCGGGATCGCGTCGGCCTTTCAATAGCCTAACAACACCGGCGGCCACGGCAAACAGGTCCTGCCAAAAATAAACCATCACCGCGCCCAACGTGCCCACATGGACAGCAACATCGAGCATCAGTCCCTGATCAGGCCAATCGGTGAGCAGCGGCACGAGAATGAGATGGCCCGATGAACTGATGGGCAGAAACTCAGTTATGCCTTGCACGACCGCCAGGACGATAATCTGGGTGAGCGCCATGAAGTGTTCCAACCTGTTGAATTCTTTAAGTTATATCACGTCAGACCGGGGGAACACAGGTGCGGATTGGGGTATCCGCTGGCCGGCGCTCAGGTTTTGCCAAAACGTTTGGCGACAACGTCAAACAACGCCCGCTGGGCGTAGGCCTCGCCGCCCATGGGCCGGCCGGGTTTGTCTTCGGGATTCCAGCCGAACAGGTCCAGATGAACCCAAGGCACGCCATCCTCGACAAAGGTTTTGAGAAAAAGAACGGCGGTAATCGCACCGGCGAACCCAGACTCGCCGGCGTTGTTGATATCAGCCACCTTGCTGTCGATGAGCTTGCGATAGTTAGGCCACAGGGGAAGCCGCCACAGAGGATCATTGTTTGCAGCGCCCGCGTGTTCCAAATCGGCAGCAAGTGCATCGTCCAGTGTAAACAAAGCGGGTAATTCGGGACCTAAGGCGACACGCGCGGCGCCGGTCAAAGTGGCGCAATCGACGATCAGATCCGGTTTTTCTTCGCAGGCCAATGCCAATGCATCGGCTAGGACCACTCGCCCTTCCGCATCCGTATTGCCGACTTCAATCGTCACGCCTTTGCGGGTCTGAACCACATCGCCAGGCCGGAAGGCGTTGCCCGACACAGCATTTTCCACAGCAGGAACCAAAACACGCAGGCGCACTTGCAGATGAGCACGCATGATCCAATCGGCCAGGCCAAGAACAGTGGCCGCTCCGCACATGTCTTTTTTCATCAAACGCATCGCGTTGGACGGTTTGATGTCTAGGCCGCCGCTGTCAAGGCGCACCCCTTGCCCACCAGTGTCACTTTCGGGGCCTTGGCATCACCCCAAGTCAAATCAATCAACCGGGGCGCAAATTCGGCTGCCCGACCGACGGCATGAATGGCTGGAAAGTTGGCTGTCAACAAATCCTCACCGACGATCGTAGCGACAGCGGCACCATGTGCCGCGGCCAAGTCTTGTGCGGCGTTGGTCAGCGCCTCGGGAGACATATCTTCTGCTGGCGTATTGATTAGATCGCGGGTGAGAACTGCGGCATTGGCAGCCCCTTCGACATACCCACGATCCGCATCGTCGGGAAAAACAAGGGAGCTGGGCGCCGGGTTCGTCTCACTTTTATATCTTTCGAACCGGTACGAACCCAAAGCCCAGGCTAGCGCAAACCAGGACGTCGCTGAGCCACGTTCTTCATCATCAATGCCAATGATCTCCTGAAGCGCGTAAGTTCCTTTGGGCAGTGTCCGCGCCAGCCGGCCTGCCGACCAGCGATCGGTGCCGTCCCCCAATCCGGCAACAACACCGCCAAGGGCTCCATCGAGCGCCGGGAACAGGCAGACCGAACCGGAGTCTGCTTTAAAGTCGTTGGCGGTAAGCCAAGCGTTCAATTTCTCCGGTTGCGCGTCACGCCACGCGGCAAATGCTGTTGCGGTTATCGCCGTTATTGGAGTGGGGTTGGTCGCCGTTTCAACCAATGGCAAGTGAATCATGAACGAACTCTGTTAGCGAACAACCGGTTGAGGATCAGACGCGTCCGCTTGATCAGCAGCTGGCACCGGTAATACACCTTGCTCGATGTAATACTGGACCGCACCGGGATGAATTTTGATCCCCACACCTTTAGCCGCACTGGACAAACTCATGAACCGAGCACGCGGATGGCCGTTGGCCAGTAGAGGAGCAGTGTTGGGATGCCACAGGGCATTGGTGATGCCATAGGCCAATTCATCTTCCATGTCGTCTCGGACAACCAAGAGCGCGCCCACATCTAGGGTTTCCGTGCTGGGATTGTTGCCGTAAATGCCAGCAGGAATTACGCCGCGTTCAAAAAAGGGAAAGATTTTCGTGAGCTTCGACGCAATCGGTCCATCAATGGGAACAAACTTGAGGTCAATGCTCTCTGCAAGGTCTCGGATAGCCAAAGCCGGTGCACCGCTGACCAGAAAAAACGCATCGATGTCGCCAGCCACCAAAGCGTCGGTCGACGGTTCAAGATCCATGTCGGAAAGGGTCATATCGCCAAATTTGAGCCCATAAGCAGACAGGATGAGGCGGGCGTCGATGCGTGATCCTGAACCGGGGCCGCCTAGAGATACGCGCTTTCCATTCAGATCATTGATGGTTTCGACGCCGGCATCTGCCCGGGTGATCAAGTGGATGTTTTCGGGGAACAGATTGGCCAAGGAACGAAGGGAATCTTGTGGCTGCCGGCCTTCGAAAAATCCCGTACCGAAAAATGACCAATAGGCCACATCGGCTTGGGATAGACCCATTTCCATGGTTCCGGTCGCAATTGCTTCAAGGTTTTCTACTGACCCGCCGGTCGATTGAGCCACTGCGATTAGACCAGGAACACCGCAACTCCCACCTCGATCACAGGGTCGGGACCCGGGCGGGTTGGAGATGGCATTGCCGATCAACCCCCCGATGGGGAAATATGTACCGGCGGTCGACCCCGTGCCGATGCGGATCACGTTGACGTCTTGAGCCAGGGGAGATGCGACAAACAGGCCCATACTCAACCCGACACAGATTAAGCGGACGACGTTCATCCAGTGTTTTGGGTGGCGATCAAGAAGAAAAGCGGAACGCACAGGTTTCATCACGGTGTAAGTGTCTCTAAGGCTGACATATCACATGTACGGCCTAAATGTGTTCTATTTTCGATAAAGCCCGGTGAGAACGCCGGTCTAATCGGAGGTGAAGACTAATGGTCCCGATTGGACCTGAGATCTTCGGTGAACGCCTGCACATAGGCGTCGGCCGGATTTCGGATAATGTCCTCGCCGGATCCCACTTGGACGATGCGGCCGTCGCGCAAAATGGCAATACGGGTGCCTAATCGCAAAGCCTCTTGCAAATCATGGGTAACGAAAACAATCGTCCGGCCGAGCTCTCGCTCAAGCGCCATAAGCAAATCTTGCATTTCGCGGCGGATCAGCGGATCGAGGGCCGAAAACGGCTCATCCATTAAAAGGATATCGGCCCCCGTGGCCAGTGCCCTGGCCAAGCCGACCCGTTGGCGCATGCCGCCCGACAGCTCATGGGGAAAAGCAGCGCCGAAACCGTCGAGACCGACCTTTTTGATCCAGCGCTCGGTTGTCTCATTTCGGATTGCGCCGTCAAATTTTTGAATATCAAGCCCGAAGGCGATGTTGTCCTCTACAGATCGGTGGGGCAGCAAAGCAAAGCTCTGAAATACCATGGCCATGCGGTTGCGCCGCAAATCACGCAGGGCTGAATTGGCCAGTGCACCAATATCCGCCCCGTCAATCGATACAATCCCGGTGGTGGGCATAATCAACCGGTTGATGAGGCGCAACAGAGTTGACTTTCCCGACCCCGACAACCCCATCACAACGAACACCTCACCGGCTTCGATACTCAGCGACGTTTGGGCTAGGGCCACCGTGGAACCGGTTTGTTCGCGAATGTCGGCTATAGAAGCGCCTTTGTTGAGCAAATCCATTGCAGCTTCGGGGTGCGCCCCAAAGACTTTGGCGACCTGATCGAACGTGATCAAACTCACTAGCTTACACCCCACCGCGTGCTGCCTGCACGCGGGTGGCATAGGCTTGCGTGGTGCGGTCCAGCACAATGGCCATCACTACAATGGCCAGGCCGGCCGCGGCACCCCGACCGACATCAAGCGTATTGATCCCCAGCAACACCTCTTGACCCAAGCCCCGGTTGCCGATCATGGATGCGATCACCACCATGGACAAAGCCATCATGGTGGCCTGGTTTACGCCGGTCATGATTGAGGGCAGAGCCAAAGGCAGTTCTACCGACCATAGCCGCTGGCCCGGGGTTGCGCCGAACGCGTCTGCCGCTTCCAGCACTTCCGCATCGACCTGGCGCAAACCCAGATCCGTCAATCGAATGACCGGTGGAATGGCGTAGATGACCGTTGCCATGATGGCCGGCGCTTTACCCAACCCGAACAACATCAAAGCCGGGATGAGATAGACGAAGCTGGGCAGCGTTTGCATGGCATCCAAGATTGGCAGACCGACAAATCGTGCTTTATTAGAGCGGGACAAAAGAACACCGAACGGAATACCCAAGACCACCGCAATGACTGTCGAAACCAGCATCAAAGCGAGGGTTTGCATGGCTTCATCCCACAACCCAAGGACGCCCATGAGGAAAGACAGCGCCATGAGGCCAGCGCTCAATGTCCATCGACGGCTGGCGCCGTAGGCACAGAGACCAATCAGCACCAGCACATACCACCACGGCGCACCCCGTAAAAAACTTTCGATGGCAACAAGAAGTGTCAAAAGCCCGTCGGAAAACGCTTGAAAGGCATCGCCATAGGTGACGACCAGCCAATCCACATAAGCATTGATCGGCGCGGCAATGGACACAGTGAATTGTTCAGGAAACATGGCGGCCCCCTGCCGCTTTTATGACACTGGTCTTAGTCTGCCCGAAAATTCAAAGGATTGCGAAAAGCGCTTACTGCAGCTGGGCTGAAATCTTTTCTGCCGACGCGGCGTCAACCCAAGGGAACCAGACCGCCTCTCGGGTGCGAAGGAAATGATCGGCGGCGGCATCCGCGTCACTTCCTGTGTCTTCCATGTATGCGAGAGCCGCACTGACCATCGCTGCATCGGTTTCATACCGTTTGAGAAACTCAATGACGGTCGGTGCGGATTCAGCAAAGCGTCGATTGGCGCCAATCACCACTTCGACCACAGGATAGGCGGTCGCCGCAAACGCTTGAGGATTTGCCGCCAGCGCTTGAAAGATCTCTGCGTCGTATGGGGGCTCGTTCAGCATCACCATATCGTACTTGCCGAGAACCCAGGTTGGTCCCCAATAATAAGTGACGATTGGTTGTTCCCGGATAAATGTAGAGGCAATCGCCGCCGCCAGGGCCGCACCCGTGCCAGGGCGAAAATTCGTGTAATGGTCGTCAAGACCATAGGCTTGAAGTTTGGCGCTGTTGATGACCTCACAGTTCCAGCCGGCAATGCAGTTATAAAACCGTCCTTTGTCGGGCTCTTCAGGATCGGCGAACAACGCTTTATAGGCGGGTAGATCGGAAACAGATTTCAAGCCGGGTGCCTTTGCGCCGGTTCCCTCAACCAGGTAGCGCGGCACAAACCAACCCTGCTCCGCATCGGGGAAATTTGTCCCCAACTCCACCACTTGTCCGCGGCGTAATCCGCGGTTCCACACTTCGGTGACATTGTCTTTCCACACCTCCATCACCACGTCGATATCGCCTTGCGCCACGCCTTGGAGCAGAGGGATGGTGGTTCCAGGCAATACGTCAGTCTCACAACCGTATCCAATCTCGATAATTCTCTGAGCGACGGCGGTGTGAAAGGCGTTCGATTGCCAATCCAATCCGGCGAAAACAATAGGGCGGTTGACATCGCAGGCCTGCAACGAAACAGGGCTAAGAAGCGTTATCAAAATAAGAATGACAATACGCATGCTTCAGCCTATCAACTCAACGGATTGGCTTCAAACGCGGCCCGAATTGGGCGTATCATAGAGGCATTCGCAGCTTTTATACCAGCGGTCGTTGAGATTGATTCTCTTTTAGGGATTCCCCACGGCGCAATGATGTGATTCATAGAAAGCCGGCTTTAAATGGAGGATTTGATGTCGGCGAAGATCCCGTTGCGAACGGACTATGACGCGGTCCAAGCGCGGGCCTTGACGCGCAAAGCGACAGATCCCAATCAGGTGCGCCGCCTTCTGGCGATTGCGGCGGTTTATGATGGCATGAACCGTAGGGATGCGGCGGCGGTTGGCGGCATGGACCGCCAGAGCCTGCGCGACTGGGTGTACCGGTTCAATCAGGCAGGCCCCGAGGGCCTGCACGACCACAAATCTCCCGGCGCGGTTCCGCAGCTGACGGCGGTGGAGAGGGTGGCGTTGGCGGAGATCGTCGAGGCGGGGCCGGACAGCGACGGCGTCGTGCGCTGGCGCCGGCTCGACCTCAAGGAGGTTATCCGGGACCGCTTCGGGGTGGAGTATCACGAGCGCTCGGTCTCGCGCCTGCTGCACGATCTCGGCTTCTCGCACATGAGCGCCCGGGTGCGCCATCCGGGCCAAGATGCGGCAATGCTGGAGACGTTTAAAGAAACTTCCCCCGGGCGCTCGCCGCGGCGGTAGCCCACCTGCCGCCCGCAACGCCGGTCGAGCTGTGGTGGCAAGACGAGATGCGCCTTGGCCAGAAGAACGGCATCGTCCGGCAGTGGGCGCGCACCGGCAGCCGTCCGCGTCAGCCCAAGGACCAGCGCTACCAGAGCGCCTATCTGTTCGGCGCCGTCTGCCTGGCGCGCGGTACCGGTGCGGCCGTGGCGATGCCGTTCGCCGACACCCATGCCATGCCGGCCCATCTCGAAGAGATTAGCCGCACCGTCGCCGACGGCTCACACGCCGTCCTCCTCATGGACCGCGCCGGCTGGCACACCACCACCGAATTGGAGTTCCCCTATGCCTCGGATGAGGGGTGGACCAGCCTTGAATTGCCACAAAACGGAAAACCCACATTCGTTGATATGCGGACATCTCCAATTGTTTGGCACGGTGCGGATGCAAAATAGCGACACTCCGTGACGTGACCGAACAGCGGGAGATCGAATCTATAGTTGCCATGCAACTCAAGGCCATGGAATCAGCGGCAAATGGAATCTTTGTCACTGATGTAAAAGGCAGATTCAAATGGGTAAATGATGCGTTTTACCGCATGTGCGGATATGCAGAGAATGACCTTCTTGGTCAGACCGTTGATCTCCTCAATTCAAATGCGCATGACGCAGAGTTTTTTACCGACATGCAGGATACAGTTGCATCGGGCGAGATTTGGCGTGGACAAACTGTCAACCGGCACAGCGATGGTCATCTCTATACCGCTAATCAAACCGTAACTCCGATCCGGGATACGGCAGGCCGTATTATGCATTTCGTCTCCATTCAGGAAGACATATCGGATCGGTTAAAAGCGCAAGAAGATTTGGTGCACCTAGCCGAATTCGACACATTGACCGACCTGCCTAACCGCAATCTTTTCACGGATCGGCTAAGTTCTGCTTTAGAGCGCGCGGCGCGGGCTCAGGTGCGCGTGGCTGTCATGGTTATGGATCTCGATAATTTCAAGGACGTGAACAACGCGCTCGGGCATGACCTAGGCGATCAACTTATTTTGACTGTAACCGACCGCGTAAAAAAGCTCATGCGGACAACCGACACCATGGCGCGCCTGGGCGGGGACGAATTTGGCATTCTGCTTGAGCATTTAGTGGATATGAATGCAGCCAGCCGCATGGTTCGGCGTATTCTAGAAACCTTTGACGAACCCGTTGTTATTGAAGGCCGGACACTGAAAGTAACGGCCAGCATCGGCATCGCGGCTTATCCAGAAGATGACGTGGACCCGCTCCATCTCATGCGTCACGCCGAATTGGCCATGTATAGAGTTAAGGCGGAAGGCCGTCACTCCTACCGGTACTTCGACCAGGCGATGGATGATGAAATTCGTAAAAAAGTACACCTAGAAAACGATCTGAGGGCGGCGCTGGATAATCGTGATCTATAGCTGGCCTACCAGCCCCAAGTGGATCTCCAAACAGGCATGGTTATTGGTGCCGAAGCACTGCTCAGATGGAACCATCCGGACCTGGGTTTCATTTCACCGGCAACCTTTATCCCCATAGCGAAAGCCAGCGGGTTAATCCTGCCCATTGGTGATTGGATTATCGACAAAGTCTGTGCCCAAGCAGAGGCGTGGCGCGCCATGGGCGCTGCCTCCATTACAAGTCGGAATCAACATTTCGGGCCACCAATTCAAACATCGCGACCTCAGCGTTCAGGTCATGGATCAACTTGAACACCATCAATTACCTATCAGTGCGGTTGATCTCGAGATCACCGAAACCGTCGCCATGGAACGAACCGAAAAAGTGACCGCTAATGTGGCACACCTGGTCGAAGCGGGTATCAGTATCTCGATGGATGATTTAGGCACCGGATATTCCCCTCTCTTCAATCTTCAGGCTTTTCCTGTTCAGCGGCTTAAGGTCGACGCCTCATTCGTGCGGGGCATTGGCACCGACCGGGATGATGAAAAATAGTCGAAGCCGTGATCAGCCTTGGTCATTCTTTGGGCTTGTCGGTGATTGCAGAAGGTGTCGAAACGCACGATCACATCAGCTTCCTCAAAAATCTGCGGTGCAACGAAATACAAGGCTATCTGGTGAGCAAACCTCTGCCGCCACAGGACTTCGTGACTTTTCTCACGGAACATACGTCACCGTTGACCCAATGACTCACAGTGCTAGTTACCTAACCGTTGTTCACGGCTGGCGTGAGGACCCCTAAGCCCTTATAACCACGTGGTTTTCAATTTTTCGCCACTGGGGAGTGGGTTTCGTGGGCATCAACAGCATGACTGGCTTTGCCCGGAGCGAAGGTACGGCACCCGACGACTCATTGTCTTGGGTGTGGGAACTGAGAACGGTCAACGGCAAAGGGCTGGATATACGCTTACGGCTTCCCCCGGGCCATGAAGGTCTCGAACCAAAGGTGCGCCAAACGGCCGCCAGTCAATTAAACCGTGGCAACCTCAACATCACACTCGCGGTGACCTACAAAGGGTCAGCGGACGGTTATCAGGTCAATCAGGAGTTCCTTGATACGCTCATCGCTTTAGCCGCGAATAAGGCAACCTACTTACCGGACGGCGTCGTTCCGGCAACGCTTGACGGTCTGATGGCGGTTAAGGGTGTGGTCGAAGCGGCTGATCCGTCAGCTAAAACCGAGGATGAGCGCACCGCGTGCGCCCAAAACCTGCTTACGGGGTTGGATCAAGCACTCGCTTCTCTGGTTCAAGCGCGTCAAGAAGAAGGGCAGCATCTCTCGGACACGCTCACCGTTCAATTGAGCGAAATGGACTCTCTCACAACGGCCGCAAAAAACACCGCCGTAAGCCAACCCGATGCCTTAAAGGCGCGATTGAAAGCGCAAGTGGATACGCTTTTGGAGGGATCGTCTTCGTTGCCTGAAGACCGGCTGGTCCAGGAAGCGGCCATACTCGCAACCAAAGCAGACGTGAGAGAGGAACTGGATCGTTTGACTGCTCATATCGCACAAGGCCGGGATCTCGTCACCAAAGGCAGCCCCTGCGGCCGGCGTTTGGAGTTTCTATCCCAGGAGCTAAACCGGGAAGCCAACACCCTGTGCTCCAAATCAACGGATGCAGACCTCACCCGCATCGGGCTTGACCTCAAGGCGGTGATTGATCAGTTCAGAGAGCAGATACAAAATGTTGAATGAATTGATGGCTGAGATGGAGAATAGACGGAATGTCTAAAGGGCCGATCCAGCGCCGCGGACTGATGCTGGTGTTGTCGTCTCCCTCGGGAGCCGGTAAAAGCACCATCGCCCGGGCCATCCTGGAGCGGGAAAGCCGCCTGTTTATGTCCATATCAGTCACAACAAGACCGCCACGCCCAGGCGAACAGGACGGCAAAGAATATTTTTTCATCGATGAACCTGAGTTCCAGACTAACGCAAAAAACAAAGAGTTACTCGAACACGCGGAAGTGTTTGGTAATTTCTATGGCACACCGCGGCCTCTGGTCGAAAAGCATCTGTCTCAGGGCGAAGACGTGTTGTTCGATATCGATTGGCAAGGCACACAGCAACTGCGTGAGTCGGCGCGTGAAGATCTCGTAAGTATTTTTGTATTGCCACCGTCATATGAGGAGCTTGGAAAACGTCTCACTGGCCGGGGTCAGGATTCAGAAGAAATTGTCAGAGGTCGTATGGCGAAAGCAGCTGATGAAATGAGTCATTGGCCAGAATATGATTATGTGATCATTAACGATATCATCGAAGAAAGTATTACGAACGTTCAATCAATATTACGGGCCGAACGGCTTAAGAGAACCCGGCGGCTCGGGATTGGCGATTTTGTAAATGCGATGCGCAGTCAAAGTCCGTAATCGCGTGCAACAAAGAGTTTAGGAATTTTCATGGCCCGATTGCTAACCATAGTCGTGCTGGGCGTCGTCCTGGCTTCGGGCGCTTACGTGTACTTTGGTCAACCGTCCGGAGGCCAAAGCGCTGATGCACCGTCACAACGCCAGTTTGCTATTCCGGTTGAATTGACCGTTGTGGAAACGGCTCCCTTTATTGAACGGGAAGTCGCTGTTGGTTCACTGGCCTCGGACGAAGCTGTGATCATGCGGTCCGAAATTGCCGACCGTGTTGCGAGAATCGGGTTTGACGAGGGCCAGGACGTTGCGGAAGGTGATCTGCTCATCACCATCGATGACAGCATTTATCGGGCTGAGTTCAATCAAGCGGATGCCCGGCTCAAACTCTCCCAGGCCAATTACGATCGTGCTCTTGATCTGGAACGCCGTGGTGCTGGCACTCAACGTGCTCTCGACGAGGCGATCTCCAAACTTCAGGAGGATCAAGCGACCTTGGACCTCGCCCGGGCGCGGCTCGAAAGAACGGAAATTCGGGCGCCATTCTCAGGGGTGATCGGTATCCGCAAGGTGAGTCCCGGAGACTACATCACCGCCGGTCAAGAGATTGTCAATCTCGAGGCCATCGATCCTATCAAAGTTGCCTTCCAAGTACCCGAAGTTCTGTTGTCGGTGGTTCGCACGGGGCAATCCGTCATGGTCAGCGTCGATGCTTATCCCGGCGAGCAATTTGCTGGTGAAGTCTATGCCATCGATCCCAGGATTGAGTCATCCGGACGCAGTGTAAACCTGCGCGCCACCGTGTCCAATCCGGACGGCCGGCTCCGCCCTGGGTTGTTTGCCCGTGTGGCGATTATTTTTGAGCGCCGGGAAAATGCCATGATGATTCCTGAGCGGGCTTTGGTTCCCATACAGTCACGGCAAAATGTCTTCGTCGTGGAAAACGGTATTGCCACGTTGCGTGTGGTGACAACGGGTGGACGCATTGACGGTTTGGTGGAAATTCTCACCGGACTTGAGCCGGGAATGACGATCGTCAGCGCCGGTCAAATAAAGCTGCGCGATGGAACGCCGGTGATTGATGCAACCCAATTTGGAAGCCCCGGCGTATGAGCGTCACCGAGCTCTGCATCCGCCGGCCGGTCCTCGCCACCGTCATCAATCTGGTCATCATTCTGTTGGGACTGGTGTCCTTGTAGACCCTTACCATTCGCCAATACCCCAACATCGATTCTCCCGTGGTGACGGTGAACACACGTTATCCCGGCGCCAGCGCGTCCATCATTGAAACGCAAGTGACCGATCCTATCGAAGAGGCTTTGTCGGGTATTGAGGGGGTCGATTACATCAGTTCCATCAGCCGGTCGGAACAGAGCCAGATCAGCGTCCGGTTTCTTCTCGACCGCAATCCTGATGCGGCCGCATCCGACGTACGGGACCGGGTCGGCCGGGCGCGCGGATTGTTGCCTGAAGAAGTGGATGAACCGGTCATTGCCAAAGTCGAGGCCGATGCCCAGGCCATCATATACATGGCATTTTCGTCGGATCGGTATTCGTCGCTTGATCTGACCGAGTTCATCGAACAACTGGTTGTCGACCAGGTTCAAGCCCTTCCCGGCGTAGCCAGTGTGGAAATGTTCGGCCACCGCCGCTATGCCATGAGAGTCTGGCTGGACCGTGCCAAAATGGCGGCTTATAGCGTCACCACAGGTGATATTGAAACGGCGCTCAGGGAACAAAATCTTGAGGTGCCATCGGGTCGGATCGAAAGCGTCGACCGCGAATTCACGGTGGTCGCCGAGACCGATTTGCGCACCCCCGATGAGTTTTCAAACGTCATTTTGAGAGAGTCGGCCGGTTACATGGTGCGCTTAGGCGACGTGGCGCGGATCGAGTTGGGACCAGAGGAAGAACGCCAGATCAGCAGGCTGAACGGACAAGAAGGCGTTGTTGTGGGCGCTGTCAAACAATCCACCGCAAACCCGCTTGACGTCAGCACGGCTTTCAAATCCCTCATGCCAGTTATACAGGAGTCCATGCCCGAAGGGGTTGAAGTTCGGATCGCTTATGACACCACCATCTTTATTTCGGAATCCATCAAGGCGGTTTATTTCGCCATCGCTGAGGCCATTGTCCTTGTCTCGCTGGTGATCTTCGTTTTTCTCCACACATTCCGGGCCAGCATGATTCCGTTGGTCACCATCCCTGTCTCTCTTATCGGTGCCTTGGCGGTAATGAATTTATTTGGATTTTCCATCAACGTGTTGACTCTCTTAGCGTTTGTCTTGGCCATCGGTTTGGTGGTCGACGATGCCATTGTCATGTTGGAAAACATACACCGGAATATAGAGCGTGGTTTGGAGCCCTTTGCCGCAGCGATCCGGGGCTCCAAGCAAATCACTTTCGCGATTATTGCTATGTCGACAACCCTGGCCGCAGTGTTCTTTCCCATCTCGTTTGCATCGGGCACGGTCGGCAAACTGTTCACCGAATTTGCCCTGACCTTAGCCGGCGCGGTTCTGGTCTCCGGTCTCACGGCGCTAACACTCACCCCGATGATGTGCAGCCGCTTACTCCGGGAGGAAAAAGAAAAGGGCATCGTAACGGGAACAATCGATGGGGCGTTGGCCAGATTAACTCAGGCGTATCGTAGTATTCTGTCTCTTGTACTTAAGGCGAGGACATTAGTCGTTGTCTTGATTGGACTCATTGCCGTCGGCGCCTTCTCCTTATTCGCGTCCTTGAAGCAGGAACTGACTCCGCTTGAAGACAGCGGACTGGTGATTGCACAGCAAATCGGCCCCGAAGGAGCGACACCAGAATATATGTATAGCTATGCCCGGCAAGTCGAGGAGGTGATTCAAACCATTCCCGAAGTGGAAAACTATATGACTATGGTGGGATTTCCGGTCTCAACCGTGACCTCCACGTTCACATCCCTTATCCCGTGGGATCAGCGCGATCGCATGACCTATGATATTTCAGAGGAAATCTCGCCAAGACTGTTTGCCATTCCAGGCATCATGGCCTTTGCCGTGGTGCCGCCGACATTCGGTTCCCGCGGTGTTGCCAAGTCGGTAGAAGTGGTCGTGCGCACGACGGGGTCGTATGATGATTTACAGCGGATTGTGGATGCAACACTGGCGCGCCTCAGTACCAGCGACGTCGTCCGTGATTTGGACACGGACTTGCGACTCAACAAACCCGAACTGCGTACCGAAGTACGGCGTGACAAGGTGGTCGACGTCGGTGTTTCCGTTGCCATTATCGGACGCACGCTCGAGACTTTGCTGGGTGGGCGCAATGTCACCCGTTTCAAACGGGCAGGCGAACAATACGACGTCATCGTGCAAATCGAACCGTCCGAACGGACCGATCCACAAGATTTGGCCCGCATGTTTGTCCGCGGAAAAAACGGCGCCATCATTCCTCTTGGCAATCTGGTCCAATTGGAAGAAACGGTGGCCGCCCGTGAGTTGGTGCACTTTGACCGATTGCGGGCAGTCACGATCACGGCCAACCTTTATCCCGGCGCCAGCTTGGGTGAAGCGTTAGATCTGGTGGAGCAGACGGTCTTGGACGCTGCCCAGGTGCCCGCGCAAATCGATTACACAGGCGTGAGCCGGGAATTTAAGGATGCATCGGGGCGTCTCGGATTGGTCTTTGTCCTGGCCATTATGTTCATTTATTTGGTGCTGGCGGCTCAATTTGAAAGCTTTATCGACCCCTTCATCATTCTCATCACCGTTCCATTGGCCATCGCCGGCGCGTTGCTCACCCTGACTCTCACCGGCGGATCTCTCAACGTTTACAGCCAAGTGGGTCTCATTACCCTCATTGGTCTGATTTCCAAGCACGGCATCTTGATCGTTGAATTTGCCAACTCCAGGCGGGCACAAGGTATGGACAAGATGAGTGCGGCGCTGGAATCAGCCGTTCTCCGCCTTCGCCCAATTCTCATGACCACCGGTGCCATGGTGCTCGGTGCTGTGCCGTTGGCCATGGCCTCTGGTGCCGGTGCGGAAGGCCGCGAACAAATCGGACTGGTGATTGTCGGCGGTCTTTTGTTTGGCTCGTTCTTTACGTTGTTTGTGGTACCCGTGGTGTACACGCTGATGTCCCGGGAACGCAAAGAGCTTCCGAGCGCTGCTCAAGTCTCTGCGTCGTCAGGTGCGCCGGCGGAATAAAAGGTCTTAGAACGAATCTTTGCGTTGGCGCACTTCCGCAAATACGGCTACCGGGTCTGCGTCAGCCATGCCGAGTGCGGCTTTCAGGTCCGGTTGATCGGCCCGTAGGAACGGATTGGCTGCCAATTCTTCACCGAGCCGGGACGGGACAGTGGGTTCGCCTTTGTCTCGTTTGGCTTTCACTTCGGCCTCGCGGGTGCGCAACGCCAGATTGTTGGGATCGACCGTGACAGCGAAACGGATATTGCTCTGGGTGTATTCATGCGCGCAATACACCCGGGTTTCGGACGGCAACGCCCGCAAACGACTGAGACTGGACCACATCTGATCCATCGTCCCTTCGAACACACGGCCGCAGCCGATGGAAAACAGGGTATCGCCACAAAACAGAGCGTCAGAATCGCCAAACCAATAGGCGATATGACCTAGGGTATGCCCAGGCACAAAAACACCTGTGCTTGTGCCGCACCAAAATGAAAGGTGTCGCCGTCGTTGACTTCCACATCAATGCCGGGAATGCGATCACGGTCATGTCCTGGGTCGACAATTATGCATCCGGTTCGTTTTTTGATTTCCAGATTGCCGCCGGTGTGATCGCCATGATGATGGGTGTTGATCACGTGAGTGATCGTCCAGCCCAAACGATCTGCTTCCGCCAAAACCGGTTCGACCATGGCCGGATCGACAACGCCGACAACGGTTTCTTCCGGTTCGCGCACCGAATAGACGTAGTTGTCGCTAAGGACCGGGACTTGATGGATGTCGAGTTGTGTCATGGTACGCCTTATACCAACGGTCATTGAATTTGACCTTCGTGTGCCCATTTGCGCATACCAATCGACATGATTTTCGAGGGCTTGTCGATGAGCTTGTTCCAGGCGTGGCATGCCGCATCGACGATGTCTTCGTAACTGTCGAAGACGCGGTGCGACAGGTAGGTCTGGCGCAGGTACTGCCAGATGTTTTCGGCCGGGTCCGGCTCCGGCGATCTGGGCGGCAGGAACAGCGGCGTGATGTTGTCGGGGAATCCAAACTGAGTGCCGAGTAATGATCTGCGACTGGACTCAAACAGCGAATCCGCTGCCGGGTTACAGAAAACGACTTTTCCAGACCCGTCGATAACCAACAGGCCATCACTGGATAGAGCAACCAAGTCATGGACGAAGGCACGTTCCGCCCCAGTGGTCGTGTCCGTTGAGGCATTGAGAAAAGCTAGAGCGGTTTGACTGAATTGTGAATCGAAGGGGATTCCCAAGCGTCCCACTCCATGATTCTATATCCCGAGGCGATTTGGGAGTCAGACATGGGGCATTGTTACGGGAATGATCTTCGGCGGCGGGTCGTCGAGGCGATCACTGGGGGTCTGTCTGCACGGGGGGCCGCGGCGCGTTTTCGTGTCGCGCCACCACGTTGACCGCCGGCTTGCGCCTCTCCGGCCTGGCGGCCCCGATGCTCCTCGACGGGCCGATGCATGGGGCTGCCTTCAAGGCCTATGTGGAACAGGTCCTGGTACCCGAACTCGACCCCGGAGACAGCGTCGTCATGGCCAACCTGCCCGCCCACAAGGTCGCTGGCATCCGCCAGGCCATCGAAGCCGCCGGCGCAACCCTGCTGTATCTGCCGCCCTACAGTCCCGACTGCAACCCGATCGAGATGGCCTTCGCCAAACTCAAGGCGCTCCTGAGAAAGGCCGCCGCCAGAACCGTCGACGACCTGTGGGACGCCATTGCCGAGGCCATCGACGCCTTCACCTCAACCGAATGCGAAAACTACTTCGCCGCCGCCGGATATGATCGGGACTAAATTGAATCTGCTCTAGCTTTCTTGCTGGACCTAGGGTTTGCTGCACTACTGAGGTATCCCGAGCTTCCCTGTGCATGGATCTTTTAATCCTTCGATGTGTCTCGATTGTTTAGTTTTGACTAGATATTCTTTTCAATCAAAACGATAATTTTATCGCGAGAGGAAGACAAACCCTTGTGAACAGGCTGGAAGCCGGTACCAAAAAAGGACGACAGGATGGGAAGAATATTGGTCATTGATGATGACCCGGTTGTACGGGAAACCTTTAGTTTAGCACTCAATGAGTCGCGGTATGAGGTGATCTCCGCGTCCAACGGTCAGGCCGGTCTTGAACTCGCCCGGATGTATGATCCAGACCTTATTTTGCTCGACTTTAACATGCCGGGCATGAACGGTGTTGAAACTTTGCGCCACTTGAATGCCACTTGCCCTGATGTGCCGGTCTATGTCGTCACCGGATTCTACGGTGAATACTTCGAGCCTTTGCAGTAGGTGCAGGAGGAAGGTGTTTCGTTTGACCTCGCCCGCAAAACCGCTGGAACTTGACGAAATCAGAACCATCGTTGACAGCGTTCTCGCTACCAGCCCGGCGCACGGATAGCCAAATGAACGTTGCGCTATCCAAAACGCCGGTCCAGCAATCCATTCACCTGCGTTTGTATGTGACGGGAAATACATTGAGCGCGCAACGGGCACAAAAAACTCTTGAGGACCTCGCGTCGACCTTTGGGCCCGACCGACCGTATTGAAATTCGGGTATTCGGCGTCTTGTCAGACCCAGACACAGCCTTGCGTGACAATGTGTTTGCCACGCCAATCGTTATTCGATCTGTCAACGGTAATGAACACCGTCTCGTTGGTGATTTCTCATCAGCAGAAAAACTGGAATCCGGACTGCGACTCGACGTTGTGTAATTATAGGGTTGCGCAGTTGTTTGCTGAACCGTTTCTGGAGAAGACGCCAATGCCAGGTGGGTGGGCCTAGAGGTCTTCAATGGCGTCGTAGGTCACCATGATCATCCAGTCGGCATATTCGGGGTCGATTTTTTTTAGTGCGTCGGAGATTTGCGGTTTGAACACATCTTCGATGGGCTCACCGCATCCGGGCCAAATAGGGAGATAGATGCGCAATAGAATTTGACCCGCATTGGTTTCATGCCGGCCGAGAAGTCGGAGCGGCTCCCGCAAAATATTAGGAAACCGTTCACGGATGGTTTCTGTACGGGTCACAACCATGCCTTTAATAAATTTTGCTTGGTCGTTTCCCGGTGGCAAAATGATGTCAACCACACAAGCCTGATGGCCCAGGGCAATCGGGTGAATTTGAGGATGACAAGAGTGTAGAAGTCTGAATCGCTATTGATCCTTTTGATTCGCAAGAAGGATCCCAGAAATGACGCGACGGTTTGGAACGGCGAACGAGGCCTTTAATCAGATTGTTGATTTCCTGGAGCATTTCACCGATCTCGACGACCCGCGGCAACGCGCCACGGTCCTCTATCCCCTCGACGAAGTGTTGCTGCTATGCCTTCTCGGCGTGCCCGCCGGCTGTGAGAGCTGGGTCGAGATCGCCAAGTACGGCGAGAGGAAACTGACGTTTCTGCGCCGTTTCCGGCCGTTCACGGATGGTACGCCCTCACACGATCAACTCGGTGACATCTTCGCAGGCGAAGACCTTGTTGTGGCCATCCAGCCAGGCTTCCACCGTCGCCGCCGGATAGGCCACGACGAAGCATGCAGCGCTGTGGGGAAGGGTCATGACAAAGAAATGGGCTCGCAGCTTGACGCCAGCGATGATCGCATCCGACTCGCCGAAATCCGCCTGCACATGCCCCGGCGCATGCCCCGGCGGATGTACCAGCGGCACGAACATCTCCCGCAAACGACGGCGCCGTTCGCGGACGTAATCCTTGACGATGGTCTGGCCGCCGGTGAAGCCATGCTCATCGCGAAGGCGCTCGAATATCCGCTTTGCCGTGTGGCGCTGCTTACGGTGAACCGTGCGGTCCGCTTCCAGAATGCGGTCAATGATATCCGTGAACGGGTCCAGCTTAGGCCGCTTCGGCGGCTCGCTGCGCCGGTATCCCGGCGGCACCGAGTGCCGCAGCATCTTCTTCACTGTATCGCGCGATAGCCCAAACCGTCTTGCTGCTTCTCGCTGGCTCAGCTCTTCCACATGGCACGCCAGTCGCACGGTTAGATAAAGGTCCACCAAGTACATCCTCCCACCTTCCATCCCCAAACGGATCGAAGGCTACAGGTGGCAGACTTTTGCGCCGCCTGCGGCCGGGACATTCCCGCCGCTCCCGTGGACTAATTTGTCACCGCCGTTCTCAAGCGTCCCCCTGACCCAGAGTTTGGGACCATTAAGGCCGGTGAGTCACGTTACTGCTCACCGCTTTCCCTTTGGAGACGACGCCAGCGGGCGACATTGCGGTTGTGGTCCGACAGGGTCTCGGTAAAAGTGTGCCCACCCGAACCATCGGCCACGAAATATAAATCTCGTGTCGGCGCCGGATTGAGAACCGCCATGAGAGAGTCACGGCCCGGGTGACATATGGGTCCAGGTGGCAGTCCGTTAATCTTGTATGTGTTGTAGGGCGTCTCGCTTTCAAGATCAGACCGGCGCAATGGTCGCCCTAGTGGTCCTTTGGGTTCTATGCCAAATGCAACCGTCGGATCGGATTGCAACCGCATCCCTCGTTTTAGACGGTTGACGAAGACAGCCGCCACCCGGCTTCGTTCTGATGCAACCGCTGTCTCCTTTTCTACGATCGAAGCAAGGATGATGGCTTCTTCCGATGAGCTAAACGGCGATCCTTCAACCCGATCCAACCAAAGGTCGCGCAGCGTGCGGTCCATGGTGTCAGACATGCGGTGAATCAGCGCGGCCCGCGTTTCACCACGGCTATATCCATAGGTTTCCGGCAATAGAGACCCTTCTTCAATATTGCTGGGCGTTTTGCCTTCCAAGCCATCGGCTCCATCAATCACGTCTCTAATTTGAGCGCTTGTGAGGCCTTCTGGAACAGTGATGAAACGAATGACAACATCATTGGCAACCAGTTTTGCTAGAACGTCACCAGCGGTCGCTGCAGCAGTAAACTCATACTCGCCTGCCTTCAGCTGACTTGCATACCCTGCCAATCGGGCGTGAATACGAAACACCAACGCTGATTGGATGACACCATTTTGTTCCAATTGTGTTGCGATACGATTCAGTCCTGGGCCGGGTTCGACAACGAGGATCCTGTTTTGAGCTAAGGGTCCAGCAGCTTGAATGCGAGATTGAATCCATACCCAACCCCCAGCCAGGGCCATAATACCCAGCAGAGCTGCAACGGCGGCGGCAAGAAGACGTTTCATGGATGGCTACGTCTTAGTCTGCCTGACCAAGCACGAGAGAAGCGTTGGTGCCACCAAAACCGAAAGAGTTTGAAAGAGCGAATTGAATATCCCGTGCTTTCGCTGTGTGTGGCACGAGATCGATATCGCATCCATCAGAAGGGTCGTCCAAATTGAGCGTTGGCGGCGCTATTTGATTGTTCAAAGCCATAATGCAGTAAATGGCTTCAACACTGCCCGCGGCACCGAGGAGATGCCCGATAGCGGATTTGGTCGATGACATGGACAGGCTGTTGGCATGGTCGCCGAACAAACGTTTCACAGCCCCCAACTCAATCTCATCACCTTTGGGCGTTGATGTCCCGTGTGCGTTGATGTAGTCGATGTCAGACGGGTTCAAACCGGCATCGGCGATCGCACCACGCATTGCTCTAAAGCCGCCATCGCCATCATCAGCAGGCGCTGTAATGTGATAAGCATCACCAGAAAGACCGTACCCCAAAACTTCAGCGTAGATCTTAGCCTCCCGGGCCTTGGCATGTTCGTAGTTCTCTATAACGACCGCGCCGGCACCTTCACCCATGACAAATCCGTCTCGTCCTTTGTCCCATGGCCGGGATGCCTTAGCGGGAGTATCGTTGTAATCAGTTGATAATGCTTTCGCCGCAGCGAAACCGGCCAATCCAAGCCGGCACAACGCCGCTTCTGCACCACCTGCGACCATAACATCTGCATCGCCATACATGATCATTCGTGAGGCATCACCAATAGCGTGGGCGCCAGTCGAACAGGCCGTGACGATGGAATGATTAGGTCCTTTAAACCCGTGTTTGATGGACACCTGACCGGACACTAGGTTGATCAGGCTGGAGGGAATGAAGAACGGTGAAATCCGGCGCGGACCTTTTTCATTGAGTGTGATGGAATTGTTATAGATGGTTTGCAGGCCGCCAATGCCGGACCCGATGATGACACCGGAACGCTGCCGCTGGATATCGTTCTCAGGCTGCCACCCCGAATCTGCGATGGCATCGTTTGCGGCGGCCAAACCAAAAACGATGAAGTCATCCATGCGCTTCCGTTCTTTTGGAGTCACGAATGAATCGATGTCGAATCGATAGGGGTGATCGCCTTCCGTAGGAACTTGACCGCCGATACGACAGGGCAGGTCGTCAACCTCAAATCCCCGAATCGCGCGGATTCCGGATTTGCTCTCGGTCAACGATTGCCAGTTACCTTCGATACCACGTCCAAGTGGCGTCAGAAGACCCAGGCCTGTGATGACGACCCGTGTCATGTTCTCTACATCACGAGACAGTTAAACTTGGTTGTGCAACAATCCCGCAGCGTGCAGTCCTGTTGCGAGGTGCCGTTAAGAGGCGTTGGTTTCGATAAAACCGATGGCATCTTTGACGGTAAGAATCTTTTCGGCAGCGTCATCGGGGATTTCGCAACCGAATTCCTCTTCAAAGGCCATCACAAGTTCGACGGTATCGAGGCTATCAGCCCCGAGGTCATCGATGAAGCTGGCGGTCTCGGTCACTTTGGACTCTTCCACACCCAAATGCTCCACGACGATTTTTTTAACGCGATCAGCGACGTCACTCATGGCGTCCTTCCTCACATATTCCCAGGGATTGTATGTGGCAACGAAAGAGAGCCAAGATGTAGCCCGTCCTCCCCAAAGCGTCGGTTAGGTAGCATACTTCATATCCCTTGGCTAGGTCTACGCAATGACCCCAAAAATGGCTCAAATCATAGCCATTCCGCCGTTTACATGAATAGTTTGACCAGTCACATACGATGCTTCAGGCGAAGCCAGATAGATCACTGCTGACGCCACGTCGTCGCTCTCTCCAAATCGTCCGGACGGAATCACCCCACGCATGGCTTCTTGTTGCTGATCAGACAATGCATCGGTCATGGCCGTAGAAATAAATCCAGGGGCAACACAATTGGCGGTGATGCCGCGGCTCGCCACTTCTTGCGCGAGAGACTTGGTGAACCCAATGAGGCCCGCTTTGGATGCGGCGTAATTCACTTGCCCCGCATTGCCCGTCACACCGACCACCGAGGTGATGGATATAATCCGACCAAAGCGGCGTTTCATCATGCCTTTGACGGCTGCTCGGGATAAGCGAAACGCCACCGCCAGATTAACACCAATAACATCCCAAAAATCTTCGTCTTTCATGCGCAAGATCAGACCATCCCGGGTAATGCCCGCGTTGTTGACGAGAATGTCGAGCGGCCCTGCCGTTTCCTCCGCTGCACCGATGAGCTTTTCGACCGCGTCTGTGTCGGCGAGATTGCACGGCACAGCATGAGCACGATCGCCCAAGTCGTCGACCAACGCGGTGAGCACGTCTTCTCGCGTACCAGAAACAGTGACAGTGGCGCCTTGTACGTGCAGCGCTTTTGAAATAGCGCCGCCAATGCCGCCGGTGGCACCGGTCACCAATGCAGTTTTTCCCGTCAAATCAAACATGATGCACCTTCCACGGAACGATTTTGCCTCAAACAGTGTTCAAGAACTCTTCTATATCAGACGGACTTTGCAGACTGACGGTTGTCAGGTCCCGGTTTATCCGTTTAGCCATGCCTGACAGAACTTTGCCCGACCCCACTTCAATGAGTGTATCGACTCCAGATTGAGCCATCATGGCAACGCTTTCCCGCCAACGCACCATGCCGGTTACCTGCTCAACAAGCAGACGCCGTATTTCACCGGGATCAACGACGCTGCCTGCCGTTACATTGGCGACGAGCGGAACGACGGGCGGATTGATATTTGTCTGTTCGAGAGCCTTGGCCATCACCTCCGCCGCTGGGGTCATCAAGGCGCAATGAAAAGGGGCGCTGACCGAAAGCATAATCGCCCGCTTGGCACCTTTTTCTTTGGCAATCTCGACGGCCCGTTCCACCGCCGCGGCATGACCCGAAACCACGACCTGGCCTGGGGCATTATCGTTTGCGGCGGTACAGACTTGGCCGTTCTGGGCCGCTTCCGCCGCCACCTCAAGTACGGCATCAAGATCGAGGCCGAGCAACGCCGCCATGGCCCCTTCACCCACTGGCACCGTGTCCTGCATGGCTTGACCTCGAGTCTTTAACAATTGGGCCGTGTCCGCCAGAGCAAGGGCATCCGCAGCGGCCAAGGCCGAGTATTCGCCGAGGGAATGTCCGGCGACAAAGCGGGCCTTGTTTCTGATGGTCACGTCGCCTTGCCGTTCCAGCACTCTGACGGACGCCAAACTCACCGCCATGAGCGCCGGTTGGGCGTTTTCCGTCAGGGTCAATTGGTCTTCGGGCCCATCAAACATCAACTTAGATAAAGACTGCTTCAGCGCCTCATCCACTTCCTGGAACACTTCTTTGGCTTCAATAAAGGTGTCGTGCAGGTCTTTCCCCATGCCGACGGTTTGGGACCCCTGTCCAGGAAACACAAAAGCCCAGCTCATAAATTTCCCCTTTGTGAATCAGCCCTTGGTGCGATGACGCGCTTTAAGGCCAGGATCGGTGGTCTCTGTCAAGCAACCCCATGAATAGCCGGTAAATAGACCAGGATCGCTCATATCTGGCAGTGGGACCGGCCCCCTCCGAAAGCATCGGTTCGGTTGCCCCGCAAAGGGAAATGTGTATAGTCCGCCGCTTCATAGCTCCTTGCTGGCAGTGCCGGCTATGCCCTCGGGTCACGGGACCATAGGGAAGAGAGAAGCCAAAAGGAGAGCTTTTGCATGCCACTTTACGAGAGCGTGGTCATTGCGCGTCAGGATATTTCATCGACCCAGGTCGATACCCTCGCCGATGACTTAACCAAAATCCTTGAAGAAAACGGCGGGTCCGTCGCCAAGCGTGAGCATTGGGGCCTGCGCAGCATGACCTTCCGCATCAAAAAGAACCGTAAGGGCCACTACGTTTTGTTCAACGTGGACGCGCCGGCTAATGCGATCAGTGAATTCGAACGGCGCATGCGGATCAATGAAGACATTCTCCGATATATAACAGTTCGCGTTGATGAACATGAGGAAGGTCCATCAGCCATTCTGCAAAACAAGGGCCGCAGTGGCGGACGCGGTGATAAAGGCGACCGGGGCGACCGGGGTGATCGTAGCGGAGGCCGGTTTGACTCAGGGCGCCGCAGTGGGCCTACCGAAAATCAAGAGTCATCTAGCGAGAAAACCGCCAAGGCGGCGCCATCGAATGAAGGAGAAAGCTGATGGTCATGCGTCGCAAACCCTTTTTCCGCCGGCGCAAGTCCTGCCCTTTCACCGGGTCCAACGCGCCGAAAATCGACTACAAGGACGTCAAACTCCTGGGGCGTTACATCTCCGAGCGCGGCAAGATTGTTCCCAGCCGGATCACCGCTGTTTCCGCAAAGAAACAGAGAGAGCTGTCACGGGCGATCAAGCGGGCCAGGTTTCTGGCTTTGTTGCCTTATGTGGTCAGTGACTAGGGGGACGGACCATGAACGTTATTCTCCTTGAGCGCATCGATAAGCTCGGCCAGATGGGCGACGTGGTCTCCGTCAAGACCGGCTATGCGCGAAATTTTTTGTTGCCGCAGAAGAAGGCTTTACGCGCCACCGATGCCAACAAAACCTATTTCGAGAGCAAGCGAACCGAACTGGAAGCCGTCAATCTGGAACGGCGCACGGAAGCAGAGGCGGTGGCCAAAAAGATGGACGGTCTGCATGTGGTCTTGGTCCGCCAGGCCGGCGAAGGGGGCCAACTTTATGGCTCCGTTACGGCCCGGGATGTTGCCGACAGTCTTAAAGAAGAGGGCGTCAAGATGGAGCGCGGGCAGGTGGAGCTCAATGCTGCCATCAAGCAGCTTGGTCAATACGCTGTTCCGGTCAAGCTGCATCCGGAAGTGTCCGTCGATATTACAGTCACCGTTTCAAGGTCCAGGGACCAGGCAGACATTGATGCCGCCGCTGCTATCGCCGCTGAACTGTTGGAAAAAGCCGAAGATGCTGCCCAAGCGGTTGAGCTGGAGCAAGAAGCAGAACAAGCTTTGGAAGCCGCACTCGACACAGAGACAAAGAAGGCTGAGGTGGACAAACCGTCGGACTCAGACTCTGCAGACGAGCGACCGGCTGCAACGGACGAAGAAACAAAAACCGAATAGCTTGCTGTTCTTATCCAGCTCAAGCGTGACATAAACGCCGGCCTTCAGGGCTGGCGTTTTGACTCGACTTTTCTCTCTGGCGACTCGCCTTTATCCACAGGTTCCACTTACTTCACACGCCAAGAGTAGTGCCACTTTGACTCCAGCTTTGATATGGTCCGGCCATGACCTCCGCCGCATCACCTGCCCTTGCGACGGAAGACACTGCCAACGTCTTCCGTTCTCCGCCGCATAATCTTGAAGCGGAACGGGCGCTTCTGGGCGCCATCATGCTCAACAACCGAGCCTATGAAGCGGTGTCCGATTATTTACGCGCCGAGCACTTTTCCGACGCGGTGCATACCAAAGTTTATGATTCGGCGTCGCGTCTCATGGAGCAAGGACATCAGGCCAATCCAATTACGCTAAAGACCTACTTGGAGCAGGACCCTCTGATTCAAGAAGCCGGCGGTATGGCGTTTCTCACCGGGCTGGCCAACTCCGTCGTCACCGTCATCAACGCCGCTGATTACGGCACGCTGATTTACGACCTCCATCTCCGCAGAGAGCTGATTAACGTTGGTCAGGATATGGTCAACGATTCCTTCGATTCAGACCTCGACAACACGGCCCAAAACCAGATTGAGGGTTCCGAGCAACGCCTATTTGACTTGGCCGCCACTGGCGCCACAGAAAGTGGGCTTGAACGTTTCGAGACTGCCCTCACCGATGCGATCGATATGGCCGAAATTGCCCACCGTCGCGATGGAGCATTGTCGGGTACGACAACGGGATTAGACGACCTTGATAGCAAACTTGGTGGCCTTCACCGGTCTGATCTCATCATTTTGGCTTCGCGCCCTGCGATGGGTAAATCGTCAATGGCGACCACTATCGCCTTTAACGCTGCCAAACACTTTCAAACCACGGATCGAGATGAAGATCGCGGCAAGCTGGTTGCTTTCTTTTCTCTTGAAATGAGTTCGGAGCAGCTGGCCACACGCATTCTTGCTGAGCGGGCACGCATCAATTCCCACGATATTCGGACGGGGCGACTGGTCAATGAGGACTTCGGCAAGTTGGTATCGGCCAGTCAGGAACTGTACAGCTTGCCTTTGTTCATGGACGACACCCCAGCCATCACCATCTCGGCCATGCGCACCCGGTGTCGCCGTCTGGCGCGGCAGGCTCGCAATGAACACCACAACGGACTTGGACTAATCGTTGTCGATTACCTGCAGCTTATTGATCCAGGCCGCATGAATCGCAACGATAACCGGGTTCAAGAAATTTCCGTAATTAGCCGTGGATTGAAGGCTTTGGCCAAAGAATTGGATGCGCCGGTTCTTGCGTTGGCACAGTTGTCCCGTGCTGTTGAACAACGAGAGGACAAGCGACCACAACTTTCAGATCTTCGTGAATCTGGGTCGATCGAACAGGACGCCGATGTGGTCATGTTTATTTATCGCGACGAATATTATCTGGAACGAAAACAACCACAACGTGATCAATTCAATAAAGAGGAAGATTTCCAGGATAAAATGGGCCGGTGGCAAGCGGACATGGAAACCGTTCATAATGTTGCGGAAATCATTGTCGGCAAACAGCGCCATGGCCCGACAGGTATCGTTAAGCTCTTATTCGAACCGACCTTTACTCACTTCGACAACTTGGCCGACCCTGGCCGCCTGCCCGAAGAAATGGGTTAACCACCATGGCGGCGTTGAGCGCTCCAGTGTCACCGGAGCGGGCCGGGGCTGTGCTGACCGTCGACTTGGCTGCGCTGTGCGAGAACTGGCTCTTACTCAGGCGCAAAGTTCGGGCTGGATGTGACTGCGGCGCCGTGGTTAAGGCGGACGCCTACGGCTTAGGTATGGAACACGTGGCGCCGGCGCTGGCGAACGCAGGTTGCGTAACCTTCTACGTTGCCCATCTCGACGAAGGTATCACCTTACGCACGATCTTAGGGGCAGGTCCGCGCATCATTGTCATGCATGGGGTCTATCCTGGACTGGAAGGGGAGCTTTATAGCCATAGCCTCATCCCCGTCTTAAGTACTCCGGAACAGGTGCGGTCATGGCGTACCTTTGCCGAAGATGCAGATGTGTTGCAGGAAACTGTCATCCAAGTGGATACCGGCATGAACCGTCTGGGTCTTACGGACGATGAATTTGCCCAACACATGACGGATCCGGAAGGCTTCCAAAGTTTGACTCCTCTGGCCCTCATGAGCCATTTGGCCTGTGCCAGTACACCAAACCATCCGCTCAACAAAGCGCAATTGGATCGCTTCTCCAGCGCACTCAACACCTTCCGCACTAAGTTTCCCGATGCCAAGGGAACTTTGGCCAACAGTTCTGGGATTTTTTTAGGCGATGCTTGGCATTCTCAAATGGTCCGGCCGGGTGCGGCGTTGTACGGCATCGCCCCTCAGGACAAGGCCGCCAATCCGATGCTTCCCGTGGTCCGTCTGCAGGCCCGGATCCTGCAAGTCCGTCGCGTTGACAGTACTGAGACCGTTGGATACGGTGCCACGTTCCGCGCCGCTGATGGGGCAAAATTGGCAACAGTTTCAATAGGTTATGCCGACGGTTTCCACCGGTCTTTAAGCAACGCTGGCAGCGCGCGTCTCGATGACATCGCTGTATCTGTCGCCGGTACCGTATCCATGGATCTGCTCACCTTCGATGTCTCCGATGTGCCTGAGTCTATGGCTGTGCCTGGTGCACTGATCGATATTCTGTCTACGGCCCATAGGGTCGACGACTTGGCTGAGGAGGCCGGCACCATCGGCTATGAAATCCTGACCAGCTTGGGCCAGCGTTATGCCCGACGCTACTTACCAGCTAAAGCGGCCGGCGCTTCACTGTGAAGGCGTTGGCGCTCATCGGCCGTGTTGTCATTCGCTTTCTTGAGCATCTGGGGCGGTTGACCCTGTTTACGTTGACCGCAGTGTCCCATTGTGTGCGACCGCCACTCTATCCCCGGCTCATCGGCCGGCAAATGATCGACATTGGCTACTACTCGCTGCCAGTGGTAGGCCTAACGGCAATCTTTTCCGGAATGGTCCTGGCACTGCAAAGCTACACCGGCTTCTCCCGTTTCAATGCCGAAAGCGCTATCGCCAACGTGGTTGTTTTGTCCATGACCCGTGAATTGGGCCCGGTATTGGCCGGGCTCATGGTGGCAGGCCGCATTGGTGCATCCATGGCGGCGGAAATCGGCACCATGCGGGTCACTGAGCAAATCGACGCATTGACGACGTTGTCCACCAACCCGTTCAAATATCTCATCGCCCCGCGTTTGATTGCCGGTTTGTTGATGCTGCCGTTGCTCGTGCTGGTGGCCGATATCATCGGTGTTTTTGGCGGCTACTTGGTGGGCGTGTTCAAGTTGGGCTTTAACCCAAACGTTTATATTTCCAACACCGTCGATTTTCTCGAACCCATCGACGTCATCTCCGGCTTGGTTAAAGCAGCGGTGTTCGGATTCATCATTGCACTGATGGGCTGCTACAACGGATTCCAGTCCCGCGGTGGGGCGCAGGGCGTTGGTAGTGCGACGACAAACGCGGTGGTCTCCGCCTCTATCCTCATCCTCACTTTCAACTACATCATCACGGAATTGTTTTTCTCGGTATGACCACGGCACCAAAAATTCACATCGAAAACGTATGCAAGAGCTTTGGACCCAAAGACGTGCTGACGGGCGTCGACTTGGACGTAAGGCAAGGTGAATCCGTGGTGGTGATCGGCGGCTCCGGCACCGGGAAGTCCGTATTACTCAAATGCATCCTCGGCATACTCACGGCGGACTCGGGCATCATCGAAGTTGACGGCCAGGATGTCGCCCATTTGCCGGCCAATGATCGCGACGAAGTCAACCGCAAGTTCGGCATGTTGTTTCAGGGCTCGGCTTTGTTTGACAGCTTGCCGGTCTGGGAGAATGTTGCCTTCGGTCTCATCCAAGGCTCACATATTGGACGCCGCGAAGCCAAGGAACGGGCGA
Source organism: Rhodospirillaceae bacterium (assembly GCA_965262665.1). Classification (GTDB taxonomy): domain Bacteria; phylum Pseudomonadota; class Alphaproteobacteria; order Rhodospirillales; family Rhodospirillaceae; genus CBDBND01. The sequence goes on along the minus strand of CBDHFR010000004.1, from coordinate 3,403,173 downwards.
TCGAAACCTTAGGCAAAGTTGGCCTGTCCCAAGATGTCGGTGAATTGTCGCCGGCAGAACTCTCAGGCGGCATGCAAAAACGTGTGGCTTTGGCCCGTGCCATTGCGGGGTCGCCGGAAATCGTGTTTTTCGATGAACCGACCACCGGCCTCGATCCGATCATGGCTGACGTGATCAACGATCTTATTGTCACCTGCGTCAAGGACCAGGGGATCACAGCGTTGTCCATCACCCATGACATGGCCTCTGCCCGCAAGATCGGTGACCGCATCGCCATGCTCTACCACGGCAAACTGATCTGGATTGGTCCTGCCAAGGACGTGGATCATTCCGAAAACGCTTATGTGGAACAGTTCGTCCACGGCCGCGCCGAAGGGCCGATCAAAATGGAATTGAGGCGTTAACCGGACCGCTATGGCCAAAGCCCATGCGCAATTCGTCTGCCAGTCCTGCGGTGCGGTGTATCCCAAGTGGGCCGGCCGCTGCGAAGCGTGTAACGAATGGAATACGTTGGCGGAGGAAGCGCCGGCCACGGCGTTGCCCAAGGGGGTCAGCGGCGGGCGCGGCGGCAAGACCATCGCGTTTGTCGGCCTCAAAGGTAAGACCGCCACACCACCCCGCTTACAAACCGGCATTGCTGAATTGGACCGGGTCTGTGGTGGGGGTTTAGTTGCCGGCTCCGCCATTCTGGTCGGTGGCGACCCGGGGATCGGCAAGTCGACCCTCTTGCTGCAGGCTTGCGGTGCCTTAGCCGGCACGTCCAAATGTCTCTACATCACCGGTGAAGAGGCCGTTGATCAGGTGCGCTTGCATGCAACACGCCTCGGGTTGGACTCCGCCCCGGTCGAATTGGCCACTGCCACCAATGTGCGTGACATTGCCGCCAGTCTCGACGCCAAGGATGCAGCAGATCTGGTGGTCATCGATTCCATTCAAACCATGTACACCGATGCGGTGGATTCCGCCCCCGGCACGGTGACGCAGGTACGCACCTGTTCCCATGAACTGATCCGCATTGCCAAGAAGCGCGGCTTTACATTGTTCCTGGTTGGGCATGTCACCAAGGAAGGCACGTTGGCGGGCCCTCGTGTGCTCGAACACATGGTTGATACGGTCCTCTATTTCGAAGGGGAACGTGGCCATCATTTCCGCATCCTCCGCGCCGTTAAAAACCGCTTTGGTGCCACCGACGAAATAGGCGTGTTTGAGATGGTCAATGCCGGCCTTGCGGAAGTGCCTAATCCCTCTGCCCTGTTCCTGGCCGAGCGCCGCGGCAATGTGTCGGGCAGTTGCGTGTTCGCGGGCTTGGAAGGCACCCGGCCTATGCTGGTAGAAATACAAGCTCTGGTAGCACCTACCAGCCTGGGCACTCCCAGACGGACGGTGGTGGGCTGGGATTCGGGCCGGCTATCGATGATCGCCGCGGTCCTTGAAGCACGTTGCGGCCTTGCGCTCGGCGGGCATGACATATACTTGAACGTGGCCGGTGGATTGCGTATCTCCGAACCCGCAGCGGACGCGGCCGTGGCGGCTGCCTTGGTGTCCTCCCTACGGGACAATCCAGTGTCGCCGGGCGCTGTCGTATTTGGGGAGATCGGCTTGTCAGGGGAAATGCGGGCGGTTTCGCAAATGGATCAACGCCTTCGGGAAGCGGCCAAATTGGGATTTACAGAAGCGTGGATGCCAAAGAGCGCCGGACGCAAAAGCGACCTTGATGTTCCGGGCGGGGTTGCGATAGATGCCCTGGGCCACGTCCAAGCCTTGGTCGATAAGTTCGCATGATTAACCACTCCAACCGCCGTCGAACAAGAGGACACTAAATGGAGTCCTTTCCCATAAACGGCTTGGATTTGGCGGTCATCGTTATCCTGTTGTTGTCGGCTGTGCTCGCGTTCATGCGCGGTTTCGTCCACGAAGTGCTTTCCGTGGCTGCGTGGGTCGGTGGGATTTTTGCCGTTATCTACGGTGTTCCGGAGCTACGTTACATCGCCCGTGATATAATTCCCAACGAGCTCATCGCGGACAGCGCCACCGGAGTGGTGATTTTTCTTGCCGTCTTAGTCGTGCTATCGATTCTCACTAAGATCCTATCGAAATCTATTCAAGCCAGTGCTTTGAACAATCTCGACCGGTCATTGGGATTTGTCTATGGCTTGGTCCGCGGTGCTGTTATTTTCGCAGCGGTCCTGATCATTATTGACTGGGTTGTCAGCGACGCACCCCGGCCAGAGTGGGTGCGGTCAGCAAAAACGTTACCGGTCATAGAAGTCACCGCCGACGTGATTCGGAGTGTTTTGCCGGAAACCTTTATGGCTGCCGAAGATGCTGCTAAAGAAGCCTCCGAAACCGCCAAGGAGGCGCTAGAGTTGAAGGAGACCTTCGACAAATTGACCCAGCCGCCTCCGGGTCCCAATCCGGAAGCCGATGTTCCACCTGACGGCGCCTACGAAGAGGGCATGCGCGGTGGAATGGATCGGTTGTTTGAAACTAACCAAGATAATGAGCCGTGAGCCAGGGGAGGAGTTAAGCCGCACCATGCTGACGACCAACCCCTATGAATTCGAATTGGGCGACGGCGATACCTTGCATGAAGAGTGTGGCGTTTTTGGCATTTTCGGCGACAAAGATGCCGCCGCCCACTCCGCGCTCGGACTTCATGCTTTGCAGCACCGGGGTCAAGAAGCGGCAGGCCTGGTAACCTTTGATGGCAGTCATTTTCACAGTCACCGCGGTCTTGGTCACGTCTCTGATAACTTCAACGCAGATTCCGTGATGGCCCGTTTGGAGGGCGACATGGCGCTGGGTCATGTACGCTATTCGACGACGGGCGATACCATCATTCGTAATGTGCAGCCACTGTTTGCGGATTTTGAATTCGGCGGCTTTGCCGTCGGCCACAACGGCAATCTCACCAATGCCCTCACCGTCCGCCAGGAATTGGTCCGCCGTGGCTGCATCTTCCAGTCCACCTCGGACACGGAAGTGGTTGTGCACCTCATTGCCATCAGCCAGCAGATGACGGTGGAGGAGCGCATTATTGATGCCTTGCGTCAGATTGAGGGTGCTTACTCCATGGTGGCCCTGACCAACACGGCCTTGATTGGGGTGCGCGACCCATTGGGTGTCCGTCCGCTGGTTCTCGGTCGGCTGGATAAGGCCCATATCCTGGTTTCGGAAACTTGTGCGCTGGACATCATTGGTGCGGAATTTGTCCGCGATATCGAGCCCGGTGAAATGGTCGTCATCGACAAAGATGGTCCGCGGTCCATACGTCCCTTTCCGCCAGCGGACTCCCGCTTTTGTATTTTCGAATACATTTATTTCTCCCGTCCCGACAGTGTGAGCGAAGGGTCTAGCGTCTACGATGTACGCAAGCGCATTGGTGAGGAATTAGCTAAGGAAAGCCATGTGGAGTGCGATGTGATTGTCCCCGTTCCCGATTCCGGCGTACCCGCCGCCTTGGGTTATGCCGCAGCCACCAATGTGCCGTATGAATTAGGCATCATCCGCAATCACTATGTGGGGCGCACCTTTATTCAACCGACAGACAAAACCCGTCATTTGGGTGTGAAGCGCAAGCACAACATCAACCGTGCGCAGATCGAAGGCAAACGGGTGGTGTTGGTGGACGATTCCATCGTTCGCGGCACCACATCCATCAAGATTGTTGACATGGTCCGCCAGGCCGGAGCGAAGGAAGTGCACATGCGCATATCCTCACCGCCCACGGCACATCCTTGTTACTTCGGCATTGATACGCCGGAGCGGGAACAACTGTTGGCAGCACAGCACGATGTGGAAGGGATGGCCAAACGCTTGGGCGTGGATAGTCTGGCATTTATTTCTATCGACGGTCTTTATCGTGCTGTCGGTGAAGCCAAACGTAATGCCGACAAACCGCAATACTGTGACGCCTGTTTCACCGGTGAATACCCCTCGCCGTTGACGGACCTTAACACCCAAGAACTCCCGCACCAGCTGTCCCTCCTCACTGAAGGCCGGGCGTAGGTTCTGTGGCGGACGCATTAAGCGGCCGTCTTGCCGGCCGCATCGCTTTGATCACGGGAGCGTCGCAAGGCATTGGCCGGGCGGTGGCCAAACGGTTTGCCGACGAAGGGGCGACTGTGGTGGCCTTGGCCCGGACGCGATCAGATCTTGAGTCCCTCGATGACGACATCAATGCCAAAACCGGCAACCATGCGGTTCTGGTGGATAGCGACCTCACTCAGTTCAACATCATCGACGACATCGGCAAGGCTTTATTCGACCGCTACCAGCGGCTTGATATTGTGGTCGGGACTGCGGGTACGCTTGGTCAACTGTCGCCGGTGGGCCACGTTCCACCGGAGGTTTGGGAGAACGTGTTTGCCTTGCACGTGACGGCCAATTGGCGCCTGTTGCGCAGCGTCGATGCTTTGCTCCGTCAATCGGATGCCGGCCGCGCTCTTTTTGTCACTTGCACTCAAGGCACTCAACCATCTCCGTTTTGGGGTCCGTATGGCGCGTCCAAAGCGGCACTGGATCAAATGGTTTTGACCTACGCAGAGGAGATGCAAGAAACCAAGGTAAAGGTGAATCTCATCGATCCGGGGCCGGTGCGCACAGCATTGCGGTTGCGCGCTTTTCCAGGAGAAGATCAAAATACTCTGCCCGCACCGGACAACATAACCGATGCTTTTGTCGATATGGTTGTCTCCTCATATGACAAAACCGGGGAAAGGGTTATCCTCTAAAAAATGCGTAAATGGGGTGTCATGAACCGTTGCCTTGCCACAGTGGCCCTTGCTGTGTTGCTCGGTCATGGTGGCGAAGCAGCTGAACCGCCTAGCACTCTTCTGGTCAACGGCGTGGTTGTGACGTTGGCCGGAGCCGACAACTCGACCCTGGCTGACGCGGTCGCCATATCAGGCAATCGTATAGCTGCTGTGGGGACAGACCTAGAGCAGATTCAATTTAGTCCCGATCATATCCGGCGGCGGCGAAGTAGTTTTCGCATTCGGTTGAGGTGAAGGCGTCGATGGCGTCGGCAATGGCGTCCCACAGGTCGTCGACGGTTCTGGCGGCGGCCTTTCTCAGGAGCGCCTTGAGTTTGGCGAAGGCCATCTCGATCGGGTTGCAGTCGGGACTGTAGGGCGGCAGATACAGCAGGGTTGCGCCGGCGGCTTCGATGGCCTGGCGGATGCCAGCGACCTTGTGGGCGGGCAGGTTGGCCATGACGACGCTGTCTCCGGGGTCGAGTTCGGGTACCAGGACCTGTTCCACATAGGCCTTGAAGGCAGCCCCATGCATCGGCCCGTCGAGGAGCATCGGGGCCCGCCAGGCCCCGGAGAGGCGCAAGCCGGCGGTCAACGTGGTGGTCTGCCGGTGCGCTACCGCCGCGGCGAGCGCCCGGGGGAAGTTTCTTTAAACGTCTCCAGCATTGCCGCATCTTGGCCCGGATGGCGCACCCGGGCGCTCATGTGCGAGAAGCCGAGATCGTGCAGCAGGCGCGAGACCGAGCGCTCGTGATACTCCACCCCGAAGCGGTCCCGGATACCATCGAGGTTGGTAAGCTGGCCGACCTGGTAATTCTGGACCGCAATCCGTTGGAGGTTCCGCCGCTTGATTTGGATGACCTACAAGTGGTGCGCACAATGGTCGGCGGCCGTACAGTATTTCAGCGTTAGGTTTTGTCGTCGTAGGGATTGTCAGGCTTGCGCACAAATAGGCGCAAAGGCACGCCATCAAATCCAAAAGTCTCGCGCAGACTGTTCAACATGTAGCGATGATAGCTTTCGGGCAGGTCGACCGGACGGGTGGTAAAGGCGACAAATGTCGGCGGCCGCGCTTTGACCTGGGTGATATAACGAAGCTTGATGCGTCTTTTTTGTTTGGATAATGGCGGCGGATGTTTTCGGGTGACATCATCCAGCCATTGGTTGAGAGCTGCAGTGGGAATGCGCCGGTTCCATACTTCGCGGATGTTGAAGACCGTTTCCATCAATTGATCCACCCGCTGTCCGGTCTTGGCTGAAAGTGTCACCGTCGGTACGCCACGGACTTGGGTCAGCGAGTCTTCCAGCCGGTCCCGCAATCGTTCCAGAGACTCATTTTTGTCTGTAGCGATATCCCACTTATTGACCGCAATTACCAACGCTCGGCCTTCTTCTATTACACGGCTGGCAATGGTGAGGTCCTGCTTGTCCGACACCGCGTCCGCATCGAGTACGAGGACAACCACCTCGGCCAAATCGACAGCCCGCAGGGTGTCGAGGGCAGACAACTTTTCAACCACATCGCTGACTCTAGCCTTCCGGCGCAACCCCGCGGTATCAACCAGCCGCACAGCGCGCTCATTGTACGTCCAGTCAATGGGAATGGCGTCACGGGTGACACCCGGTTCGGGGCCGGTAAGGACACGGTCTTCACCCAGAAGACGGTTGACCAGTGTCGACTTGCCCGTATTCGGCCGCCCGACGATGGCAAGTTGCAACGGCCGCTCTTCGCCTTCGTCGAGATCGTCATCTGGTTCAACAATTTCCCCGTCGCGATCAACACCGTCCTCGGGGTTCCTCTCGAATGACTGCAGGACGTCATATAGTTCGCCCAATCCCTGCCCATGTTCTGCGGACAGGGCAATAGGATCACCGAACCCCAGAGAAAATGCTTCAAGCAAGCCTGGTTCACTGTCTCGGCCTTCACATTTGTTGGCCGCAAGGACAATCGGAGTCTTTCCCTTACGCAAGAGATCGGCGAAGTGTTCGTCGACAGGTGTGACGCCGGCCCGGGCATCGATGAGAAACAGTGTCACATCTGCCTCTTGGACCGCCCGTTCCGTGTGCTCACGCATGCGGCCTTCCAGGCTGTTTTGGTCGCTGTCATCAAGTCCGGCGGTATCAATCACGCGAAATTGGAGGTCGGCGATCTGCCCGGCTCCCTCCCGGCGGTCACGGGTCACCCCCGGCCGGCCATGCACCAAGGCGGCGCGGCGTCCAACCAGCCGGTTGAACAAGGTGGACTTGCCCACGTTGGGGCGCCCGACGATGACCAAAGTAAAGGACATGGGGGCAAAGGCCCTTGCACTGACTCAGCGATAAGCGAGTAAATCGCCAGCGTCGTCGTAGATATACATGGTCGCGTTGGCAAACACAGGTGAAATGGTGACAGGAGACCTGAGTTCAATGGATCCCAGCACTTCACCGTTGTAGGGCGACAATGACAAGGCTTCCTCGTTAGAACCGAGTACGATGATACGATCACTGGCGATAGACGGTCCGGTCCAAATCAACCGGTTTTCCTGATCTTCTGCATCTTCAAAGCGACGCAATTGGGTGACCCATAGGATCTGTCCGGTGCGTACATCGACACAAACCACTTCCGAATCAATGGTCGTGGCATAGAGGAAGTCACCAGCAACCCATGGCTGATAGACACCGGGGACGGGGACATCCCAGACCCGTTGTCCGGTCCGCAGATCGATGGATACGAGAATGCCCGAATGACCAACGGCATAGACACGGCCGCGGTCGATGACAGGGCGGCCACTGATGTCAGTCAGACTGGCAGCTGCCTCCGTTCGCCGCACGGCAATCACCGAATCGCTCCACAGGACGGCACCATTGTCGACGCGGAGCGCTGCAATTTCGCCGTTGGTGAATGGCGCGATAACCACGCCGCCGTCGACGGCTGGACTACCGCTGCCCAAAAGAATGGTTTGCGAACTCACACCGGAGTAACTCCATAACCGGCGGCCGTCTCGGGCAGCCAAAGCAATGACTTGATTATCTACAGTGATCACAAAAACACGACCCCCGCTCACCGTCGGGGCAGACCGAATGGGAGCATCAACATGGGTGCGCCATACATCTCGGCCCGACTGAGCATTAACCGCGACCACTTCCGCAAATCCCGTCGTCGCGAACACCAAGCCATTCTCATAGGCTAATCCGCCACCGAGAAAATGACCGTCGTCTTCGTCATCGGGGACAAGTTCGCGGCGCCACAGGCGGTCGCCATTGCGGATATTGAACGCCATGGCATAGGCCTTGGCATCAAAAACAAAGGCACGGCCACCGGCTATGACAGGTTCACCCAACGTGCGATTGCGTTTGCCGGAACCGGCACCGGCATCCGTACGCCAGCGCAGTCTTGGGGCCGACCCTAAAACCATATGATGCATGGCATGATGTGACAAACCACCCGCCTGCGTCCACGACTCAACATCTTCAGGTGCCGGCAGTACGATTTGCGTATCGACGGCGTTGATGTCCGGGCGTAATGCGCGCTCTAGCGCCAATACGGAAATACGAGTTCCGGGCAGTATTTCATCATCGCTGCCACCGAAGGGATTTAGGTCACAGGCGGACAAAGCGATGGCCGACAGCAGTACCGTCACGATCGTTCTAAACAAGAAGAAAAGATATTTGCGGTGATTGACCATAGGGCTGACGTGAAAATCCGTTGTTCGAACAGTCAAGGGGACTCAAACTGCGAGCTCGCACCGTCGGTGCCCGGCGCAGACGAATCGTTTAAAACGGAGTTTTGCGAAACGGAGCCTGGGGACAAAGGACTTTGATAAACCGCTTTTAGCTCTTCTGCACGCGCACGAACGGTGCTAGGCGTGTTTGAATCCTCCAAGAGATCATCGAGAATGGCTAACGCTTCGGTCATATCACCTCGTTTGGCCGTTAATACCGCCAACAACTCCAGTGCCGTGTAGTTGTACGCGTTGTTTGGGCTTGTCAGCGGCAAAAGCGCATTTTCTAAAAGCAAGGGATCTTCAGCGTCCATGCCATGCAAAACCCAAAGCAGTGTAGCAAGATCGGCAAACGACGGCTCAATTGAGGTATCCTCACTTAAGCTCCGATAAATTGCTAGCGCTTCTGACTTATCGTCTTGTTCAATGAAAATGGATGCGCGTCGCAACTGTGCCAGAGCTCCATAGTTGCCGCCTTGCTCTGCAACACCGGCCAGTGTGGTAAGGGCCTCTTCCGTGTTACCCAAACTGAGATCTTCAGCCGCCAAAGAGAAAGCGTTGGCTTGTTCATCAAGGCGTTGCACATCTAGATTTTTCCAATATTGATACCCAGAAACACCAAGAATGAGCACGGCAAAACAAGCTATCGCCAGATTACGATACCGGTCCCACAACTCTTGTAATTGGTCGTCGCGGAGCCCTGACTCGATCTCGGACATGAGCGCATTTACGCCAGCCTTAATGTCGTCCCCTTCTGGCGTGGGATCGGCGTCTTTACCTTTCTTCTTCGCCTTGGGGCCGCCAATCTTCTTAGTGCTCACAGGATGAGTCCTCTTCGGTCGGAGCCGGTGTTGGGATCGATACGGTGTGTGGACGAATCGGCGCGTACCATACCCACGAGACCTGACAGTTGCAATTCAGGATCTCGACGGGTTTAAAATGGCGAAAACGCTTTGTTTACCGCCATTTAATGGAGCATCCCATACTGGGTACTTGGCGTTCGGGACCGCGACCCTCGGTGGCGACCATGGTCATCGCTGTGACCAGTTCCCGCTCAACATCGTCCGGCATAGGCTCAGTTTTACCCGCATCGAGACGTCCTCGGTATTGCAGCGCAAGGTCAGCGTCGTAGCCAAAGAAATCGGGAGTGCACACCGCACCGTAAGCCCGCGCGATCTCTTGGCTTTCATCGATGACGTAGGGAAACGGCAAGGCGTGAGTCTGGGCGAAAGTCACCATGTTGTCGAAACTGTCAGCGGGATAGGCCTCAACGTCATTGGGCATGATGGCGACACTGCCGATGCCACGCTCTTTTAACGTCCGGCAGTCGGCAGCGAGCCTATCTATGACAGCTTTCACATAGGGACAATGATTGCAGATAAACATCACCAATGTGCCCTTGGGGCCCCGAATATCGCCCAGGGAATAGGTCTTGCCGTCGGTGGCCTTCAAAGAAAAATCCACTGCCGGGTGGCCACAATCGCAAATGGGAGTTTCCGTAAGGGACATGACAGTGAGTATACACCCTCTTTTCACTACAGATGAATCCGCTCGAGTTTAGCACAGGACCCCTTGCAACCCGAGCCGATTCAGATTTTGTTAAGGGGTCCACGCCAGGATGACCATGGATAGCGCCGCCTCGACTCAAGCCCAGTGGAGAAGCCCCATGATCCGGATCGCTCTAACTTGTATGACCTTGGCCGTCTGTACCGGGTGTAGCGCCAACAGCGACCGGTTCTTGGATCAAGCCTTAGAGGCCGTTTCGAAAGGGGTTGAGTGGCCGGTGTCGATGTGATTCCAGGAAGGTTGCTGAAACCGATCTGGAGCCGCCATGTGGACGCCGACCACCCGAGAGCAGCATAGCCGCAAGGCGCTGCGTTATCAGACTGATTTGACCGCTGCGGAGTGGGTTGTGATCGAGCCTCATTTGCCTCCGGCTCATGGCACGGGACGGCCCCGGTCATGGCCGATGCGAGAGATCGTCAACGGCATTTTCTACGTGATGCGGGCTGGCTGCCCTTGGCGCTTGCTGCCAAGCGATTTACCACCGTGGGGCACGATCTATCGCTGGTTCGCTAAGTTCCGCGACGACGGCCTCCTTGAGAAGATCAACCACTTTCTGGTCATGGCCGATCGCGAGCGGGTCGGACGCGAGGCCAGCCCGAGCGGCGCGATTATCGACAGCCAGAGCGTCAAGACGACCGAGGCTGGTGGCCCCCGCGGCTACGATGCGGGCAAGAAGATCAAGGGGCGCAAGCGCCACGCGCTGGTCGACACCGACGGGCGCGGCCTCGTGCTCGAGGCGCATCCGGCGAGTATCCAGGACCGCGATGGTGGCGGGCCGCTGCTGTGCGCCTCACGCGGCTCGTTTCCGTTCATCGAGAAGGTCTTTGCCGACAGCGGCTACGCCGGCGAGAAGGTCGCCACGGCCACCATGATCGCCGTCGAGATCGTGCGCAAAAGCCCCGATCAGGTCGGCTTCGCCGTCCAACCGCGCCGCTGGGTCGTGGAGTGCTTCTTCGCCTGGATCAACCGCAACCGGCGACTGGCAAAGGACTTCGAGGCCACCATCGCCTCGGCCCGCGCCTTCCTCTACGCCGCCTCCGTCATGCTCCTCGTCCGCAGATTGGCCCGAGCCGCATGACTTTCGAAACCGACTCTTAGGCTATAACTGTTACGCGGCAGACAGCACAGTTGGTGGCTGGATTTGTTCGGACAATGATGCGCCGGTCGGCCAAGTCAGCCGGTATTGTTACGAAACGCTCGGCCAGGTGAATTGCTTCGACCGCCCCGACCCGGACCGAAAGAACCGCCCACAGGGTTCCACAGGTTTCTAGACCTCCCTTTTTCAACTGCAGATTTAGCCCATCGGAGCCTGACCTCCCCGTGCTGACGACCCTTGCCGGTGTTGAAAATCAATGAAAAGATACAGGTATCGGCCAAAAATCGAGGGGGATGTTGCGGCCTATGAGTCAAGTGGTGCGTCTTTCCGAATACCGGCGAAAAGCGTCGGCCCTCCATTTCACCCGTTCCGAACTCAATCAATTGCTTGGTGTGTATTCGACCCGTGTCATTAAAGGGGACTGGCGGGATTATTCTATTGGCCACAGTCCTGGATATGCCCGGTTTTGTATTTATCGAAGCAGCTGCGAAGAGCCGCTTTTCACCGTGACCAAATTGGCGACGGAAGGTAAAGCCCGTAGCGCACAGGCCAAGAAAGGCCAGTATGTGGTGACGGCACGCCATCGCCTCATAACCCAAAGTCATTCCCTACACGACGCGTTGCGGGTGTTTGATACGCCAATCAGATTGGTCTCGCATTGACGTTGCGTGGATCGGCTTGGTTTTGTCTGAGTTGGTTTAATTCATCTTGATTTTGACAATGGCGTTGCGCCCATCTTCACTCACATAAAGAGTTCCATCGCGGCTGACTGCGATGCCCGTCGGAAATCCGACTGTTGGTGGCGCCCGGACCGCAGCAACGCCAAACTGCAGGCCGTCTGCGAGGATGGTCAAATTGCCTTCATCCATATCCAATGCAACGACACGTCCTGCACCGACTTCGGCGATAGCTAACCGGCCGTCAACCATGAACGCTATTCCCTCGGGCCGGTTCAGACCTTGGAACACTCTTGATATTGCGGCGTCCGTTAGATCAATGCGGATCACTGTTCCGGGGTCGTTTTCCGTCACCAACACAGTTGAACCTGATTCAATGGTGAGGCCCACCGGCGTTCTCAATCCCTCGGCGATGACGTGGGATTCGGTTCCGGTCCAGCGCAGCAAAGCACCCGTGCCGTATTCCACGATCAAAACATCGTCATTGGGCAGAATATCTGCACCGTATGGCGTATCGAAGTCTGTGCTCTGGTAAAACACTTCACGTGTGATCGGATCAATCATCTGCACCCGACCGGAACACCCATCGGTGAGGATGAGAAAATCATCCGATGCGGCGACATTGATGGACGTGCCAACGCCAAGTTCATACGGCAATCGCGTCACCGCCCCTGTTTTTGGATCAACAAACCGGTAACCTGTTGAGTCCGCGACCACGAGAGATTCCTCACCGTTGATCATCACCACATCAAGGCCACCCGGTGTTGAAAATTCTCCACCGGTGACTTGGTGTAAAGGGGTGCCGTCGGGTCGAAATGCCGACATACCGCTTCTGGCGGACTCGGAAATATAGATGGTGTCGTCGGGGCCGACTGCAAGGTTGTCCAAAGGCGACTCAATTTAGGCAAGGACTGTGGACTCACCGGTGACCGGATTGGTGCGCTTGATTTCGCCAGTTCTGTAATCCACGGATATCAGACGGCCGCGCGAGTCCAACTCAACCGCGGTTGGCGACCCCAAGTTCCTTGCAAGGATAGTCGTCTCACCCGTATCGACATTGATTTGCACCAGTTCGCCGCTGCGCCAATACGGCCCATAAAGGGTGCCGTCAGACGAAAAGTCGAAGCTGTTGAGTATCTTGATCCTGTCGGACACCAGTCGGGGTTCTCGCTTTCCATCGAGATAGAATTCCCAGAGGCGGCTCGGATCTCCCATGGTCACGGCAAACAACCGGCCATCGGGACTGAAGGCGACGGGATTGAGCCCCGGTAGACCGGCGGCGAGCACTTCCACCGGCCCACCCGGACGTTTTATGCGGAGTTCTCCTGCCACCATGGCAGTCCACACCAGGGAGCCGTCTGGGCCGAGATCGACGTCATCGGATTCCCCATCGGGCGCGCCAACCAGGGTTTCTACAGCACCGGTTTTCGGGTCAGCGCGGCTTAAGGTCTGCGCCGCGATGGCGGCGGTGTAGAGTGGACTGGTACCGGTAAGATGGAGAGTGCCTTCTGTTAAAGTTTAAACTCAACAGGAGGCCCATATGGGTATCGGAAGAACTGAGGAATTTCGTTCTGAAGCCGTTCGGATTGCATTGACGAGCGGGCTATCACACAAGCAAGTTGCCGCCGATCTTGGCATTGGCCTGTCTACATTAGGCAAGTGGATTACCAGTCATAAGCACACTGAGCTGCTGTCCGGCCCTCATAATGATAAAGACAAGGAATTGGCTCGCCTTTGCAAGGAGAACAGGACATTGCGTGAGGAGCGGGACATTTTAAAAAAAGCGACGGCCTTCTTCGCCAGCCAAAGCCGATGAGGTTTTATTTCATCGCAAAGGAGAAGGCCAATTTTTCAATCTGCAGGATGTGCAAAGTCCTGAGGGTCAGTGAAAGCGGCTACTACGCTTGGGTGTCTCGCCCTGCCAGTCAGCGCCAACGCGACGACAGGGTCTATTTGGCCCATATTCGTGCCGAACATGCCCGTAATTATCGGGCCTATGGTCGCCAGCGAATGACTGATGAACTCAGGGATCAAGGCAGCGTCATTGGTGAACGCCGGGTCGGGCGGTTGATGCGGGAGAACGATATTCGCATCGTCAGAACTCATAAATTCAAACGCACGACAAACAGTAATCACAACCACAACATAGCTCCCAACCTTCTGGATGGAGATTTTCAGGCCACGGGACCAAACCAGAAATGGGCCGGTGATATCAGCTATCTCTGGACGGCAGCGGGCTGGCTGTATCTTGCGGTGATCATCGATTTGTATTCACGCCGTGTCATTGGCTGGGCCGTCAGCGACAGGCTCAAACGGGATTTGCCGATCAAGGCTCTGAAAAGGGCCATTGCATTGCGACAACCGCCACCAGGGGTCATTCATCATTCTGATCGTGGCTCGCAGTATTGCTCCAACGATTACCGGAAACTTCTCAAAGACCACGGCTTTCTCTCTTCGATGTCTGGCAAAGGGAATTGCTATGGCAATGCGACTGTAGAAACGTTCTTCAAATCATTGAAAGCAGAATTAATATGGAGGGAACACTATGAAACCAGGGAACAGGCACAAAACGCCCTGTTCCATTATATCAATGGATTTTATAATCCGCGTCGTCGCCATTCATATCTGGGCAGCATCAGTCCGGTGAAGTGCGAAAGTATGGCGGCTTAGGTGAGAAGGTAACTCTCCACTTTTGCGGTGCAGGTCCAATTTGGTCATGGTACGCCCCTTTTGTGTCTTTAATGAAACGCTAGACCTGATCAAGGGTTGCGAACAAGTCTATCGTTAAGCTCAAAGGGAGAATTTTTTTGGGTGTGGCCGGTTAATCCCGTTTTGGTTGCTCCAAACAAGCACCAAGACGAGTAATTGCCGTGTTTTGGAGGCTCGATCTCACCAACGGCCACTTGTCGGAAGTGGTCATCACTGACGGCACTGACTTCGGGGATCGTCACCATGAAACAATCTTTTTTGGCAAAACCGGCTCCAGTCATCAGCGCGTAGAAATCTTGAGAGCGAAAATCACGGTAGTGGAGTTCATTATTGTGTTCCGTGTCCCAATCGAGAACAAAATTGTAGTAGGCATCGACCTGAGAAGCGGCCGGCAACTCCATATGGATCATCATGCCACCTGGTTTGAGTACGCGACGGCACTCGGCCAGCATGCGTTTGGTCGCCGCAACGGCAATCTCATGGTAAAAGAAACTGGAGACCACCAGATCAAACGTGTTGTCCGCGAAGGAGAGGCGCTCGGCGTTTTCCTGGGAGAAATGTGCTGGGATATCACGCGCAGCTGCACGAGCATGAGCGTAGCGCAAACAAGGTGCGGCTACGTCGATGCCGTATAACCCTGCGTCGGGATAAATGTCTTTGTATGGAAACAGGTTGTTGCCGATGGTGCAGCCAGTTTCCAGAATCTTTTCCGGCTTAAAATCAGGATAGCGATATGACAACCACTGGCTGACCGAAGCGGCTACGCCATTGCGTTTGTTGAGCTTGATCAAAGAGCCGCGGAAAACCGATCCGCCATGGGCATAAACGGCGCCCTGGGCGACATCGCCGTTCGTATGCTCTTCTTGCCAGCACCCGGGCATGAGGTGCACATCCAAGGTATCGACGTACTCGGGTATCTTGACATCAAGATCGAGAGTTAGACTGCCACCATGAGAATTTGAATGGCTGGCCTGATCGGCAATGGAAATCATGTCGGGCAATTGGCGTTGTACTTCTTCGCGCACAGACTCCCAAACCATTTCCTGGGCGTTATACCGAACACTGCTCCACATGCGATAAGCCAAATTGCCTTCAATAGCCTCGCGCACTTCTTCTCCGTTTTCGGGTTCTCGTCCTTGGGTCTCAACAAAGGCCGGCTTGACAGACGTGTCATAGGCTTGGCGCATGTTGTCCTGCATGTCATTTAATACATATTTCCGCAGCCGTGAGACATAGCCTTGGCGTGCAAGTTCATCGTGTGTTGGATCCACAAGTGCATCGATATCGCGTATTGCGTTCACGGAAAGTCTCCTTGATGGCTAACTTTCATATAAAGACGAATACTTACCGTCCGGAACAATAACATTACACAGTCAAATTGAAAAAAGGTAAGAAAGAAATTTGTCGTTCATTGGTCAATCTCAAGGACGCCTTCAGGGGTGCGAATGTTCACGATTAGCAATCTGCGATCGCAGTTTCCCACATCAACAGCCTGTACTCCATGATACGACTTATCGGTACGGGGAAAGATAAGAACGCGGTTGGGTCTGTATTCCACTAGATGGTGTAAAGTAAACCTGTCAAATTGGTAGTGCCTGGTAGGATCCGTAAGTTTTACCTCGTCTTTGGGTTGGTAAAGTCCGATACCGTAAGGTTGATATTTTAGGTCAGGAGATAGGTAATACAAAAGACTTATAAACCTCGCGGGTGAATCCGTATGTGGTTTGATTCGGTAGTTAGCGCGATCACTTACCACTAACATTTCACGCGATAAAGCTATGGGACCTTCAATATGTTTAATTCGTTCAATTAGAATATACTCCTGCTACCCAATTACTCGGTACTGATCGTGTGTGATGACACGAAAGTTGTCGGTAACGGTGTCTCGGATTGTTTCCCATTCCCGGGGCAGGGTTTGGTTGAAGAACCCGAAGATGGCCTCGGTGAACTGTCGGAAATCGGGATAAAACCGGTTGTGCGTCACATGCCGGTGCATGACGCCCCATAACCGCTCGATGGGATTGAGGTGTGGCGCATACGGCGGCAGGAAATGCAGCCGGATGCGGCACTCCGGCCGCTCCAGGAACGGCCGCAACAGCCTGGCATGGTGATGGCGCGCATTGTCGAGACAGACATGGATCACCCGGGATCACCCGGGATCACCCGGGTGTCCGGATAGGCCCGTTCCAGCTTCTCGAACAACCGCAGAGAGGTTTCGGCATTGATCTTCTCGCCCTCGACCAGGGTGAGCTTCATCGTTTCAAGGTCCAGTGCGCCGTGCAGGTTCAGCCGCTGGCGCCCTGTCGTGGCCTTGATCGCCGGCTTGTCGGAACGGATGAACCAGCCATGCGCCGGCCGGCTCTGATACTCGGGATGGACCGCAGCGGCGAAGACATCATCAAGGGCAACCAGCGCATTCGCGCGCCGTACCTGCAGCGCTTCGACCTTCCGCTTGCGCATGACATTCAGGAGTGCCTTGGGTTCGTCAGCGGTCAGAAAGGAGGCCCTTTTGCGCATCTTCGCCGTGAAGTCGTTCGCTGCTCGTGTCGTTGGAGAGGTGCATGAATCGGCAGCCGAATCAGGTCAATGCAAAATACTAAATTCAGGCCGAATCAATGATTCCAGGTATATCTCGAAATTTTTTAGTAGCACGCTTTGACGACACTACTGCCCATAGCTGCACCGCCGCTTGAATCCAGAATTCTCTTTTGACTTTGTTCATTTTGTTAAAGTACTTGTCTTCAAACAACAAAACGTACCGCTCTGAATATGCTTTTGAGCGTCCAGTTTCCGGAAGCGGTACAAGCTCCTCGTCAGACGGCCAGTTCTTATGAATGGCAGATAGTAAATCTGGTGGAAAAACGTCGTCGATAACGCAATGCGCGAATGGTTCAGCTGATATTTCAGTTGCGGCTATTTTTTCAGCCACATAATTCTCAGCGCTTGAAAATATACTCTGCATAATCCTTCGTCGGGCCTTCTTTACGCTGTGCCCGTTCAACCTGGGCAGGATCGAAACCGAAGCCGAAATCCGTCATAACATCTAAAAGAGCCGCATGTTCCTTGAGATGAGGACTAATCTCTATAAGAACAGACTTTAGCTCTTGATTTGCAAATGTCTGATTCGCACCTTGAACCACTAAATATTCGATACCGTCAACGTCAATTTTCACATGATTGGGAACTGGGATTGATTTTGATGCAACCAATTCGTCAAGCGTATATGCGATGCTACCTTGCACATAGGCTGCCGGTCGCGGCTCAAGTGTAGGGCCAACCTCAGCACCAAATGAATGTCCGGAATAGGCAACCTTAGTCGTTGAAAGATAGAGCCTGTCGATACTTACTTTATTGCTTAGTGCACAACACCAAGCGGTCACGCGATCAACGATATTGTTGAATTCAATATTTCGATTTAGCAGTGCAAAGTTTTGTGCTTCAGGTTCAAATGCGTAGACGCGGGCCTTGCTGAATACCGCTGCAAACATGGTGTAAAGTCCCATATTTGCCCCGATATCCACAAACACGTCGTTTGGCTTGAATGATTTGAGCCACTTTACTGTTTCTGGTTCTTTGGTTTCAAATGTATTGACACGCCAAAGCGCTGCCGGGTTTGGAACACCATAAAGAATCTGCTGATTCTCATAGGAAAAATAAGCGACTGGAAGGGAATTTGCATACTCTTCGACTTTTGAACTTGGGTCTATTTTTAATCTATCAATAAAGTCTTTTTCTCGCTTGGAGTGCGTGTTGTCAGCATTTGCCGCGGCATTCTGTCTGTTCGGTACCAGAGTTTTAATTCTGGCCAAAAATCTTACCCTATTCTTTGGCTATCTGCCTTTGATTTAGACGCACGCCAAGAGGATTAGTAGCTAAGCCAATTCGGATTTGGCTGGAGACTGTAAGCGTGTAATTAGTTCACTTATGAAAGTGTATTACTTCGACGCCCCGAACAAGTAATAGCTGGAAAAATTCTTGCGCTGCGGCGCCTCTGCTTCACCGCGGGCAAAGGCGGCGAATTTATCGTCGCTGATACCGCCACGGTCAGGAATGCGCACCATGCCGCAGGTTTCCGGTGTAAATTCGGCCTCAGTCAACATGGCGATGGGATCTTGTTGGCGAAACGCGGCGTAATGGGGCTCGTGGTTGTGATAGGCATCCCAATCAAGGAAGAAATTGTAATGGGGATCGACTTCTGAAGAGGGCGGCAGCTCCATATGGATGGTCACGCCGCCTGGTGCCAAGAGGCGATTCACTTCTTTGAGGATCTTCCTAGTCGACGGCACCGCGATCTCATGGAAAAAGAAGCTTGACACGATGAGGTCAAAAAAACCGTCTTCGAAATCTGTTGCTTCCGCATTCTGCTGAGAATAGTGCACGGGGATGCCTTGCGATTCCGCACGGGCATGTCCATAGCGCAATACCGGTGCACCGACGTCTATTCCGTAAAGCTCAGCATCGGGAAACGCACGGTGATAAGGCAGCAGGTTAGAGCCGATGGTACAGCCGAGATCGAGAATTCTTTTGGGCTCAAAATTGGGATATTTGAGTTTGAGATAGTGGCCGATGGAATCAGCAACACCGCCCTTTCCAGGATTGCGCGGCATTCTCAGAGCGCCCGAAAACACTTTTGTGCCATGGGCATAAATTGCACCAACGGAAACCATCGTTATCGGCAAATTCCGTATGAAAACATCCCGGCATGAGATGAATGTCCAAAGCGCTGACTGCTTTAGGGATTTCGAGTTCGGGATTAAGACGCAAGCTGCCGCCCGCCGGTGATTGTTTCGCAGCCTGATCAGCAACAGTAATCAGGTCTGGCAATGCCCGCTCAACTTCATCCTCAACGGACTGCCAGGTCATTTCTTGCGCATTGTAGGGAAGGGACGACCACGTCCGGTACCCATGCACGATCCGGGCGGGGAGTATTTTGTTCCCCAACCGACGGACGACAAGCCGGACCGCAAAATCGGAATCCGCCTGCGCAATGTGGACTGGGCCATGAACAACACCGCCAGCGGCTTCACCAACGATGTCTTCGTCATGTACGTGGTGGAGCGTTCCGGTGGGCAAGACCGCAACATCACTTATTCCTGGGGTGCGCCGGAAGGAACCAGTG
The DNA here is from genome assembly GCA_965262665.1 of Rhodospirillaceae bacterium. Lineage (GTDB taxonomy): Bacteria > Pseudomonadota > Alphaproteobacteria > Rhodospirillales > Rhodospirillaceae > CBDBND01. The sequence continues at coordinate 3,383,551 of CBDHFR010000004.1, read as the reverse complement.
TCGGTTTGAACCTGCAATGGATGATCACGTCCTGCTACATCACGCCGACCAATGAAACGCGGCCCTACCTCAGGAAACGTCCAGCAGGCCCTTGGCAAAGTCCGCCGCCGTAAAGGGATGCAAATCGTCTACCCCTTCACCAACGCCGATGTAATGCACCGGTAAACCGAACCGCTCGGCCAGCGCCACCACAACACCGCCCTTTGCGGTGCCGTCCAGCTTGGTCATCACCAGGCCGGTGACGCCAGCCATGTCTTTGAACACCTCAACCTGGGCATGGGCGTTCTGACCGACGGTGGCGTCGAGCACCAGGAGCACTGCATGGGGGGCGCTGTCGTCCACTTTGCCAAGGACCCGCACCACTTTGGCCAGCTCGTCCATGAGGGCGTCCTTGTTTTGCAGGCGGCCAGCTGTATCGACCAGAAGGATGTCATCGCCCCGGGCCTTAGCTTCGCTCAGGGCATCGAAGGTCAGACCCGCCGCATCAGCACCGGTCTCACGGGCGATCACCGGTGCGTCGGCACGCTGTCCCCAGACCTGCAACTGTTCCACTGCGGCGGCGCGGAAGGTATCGCCGGCCACCAGCGTCACACTTTGGCCTTGGTCGCGGAATGGTTTGGCCATCTTACCGATGGTGGTGGTTTTCCCGGCGCCATTAACGCCAACGACGAGGATCACAAAAGGTTTCTTTGATGGGTCGACCGTCAAAGGGACGGCCACGGGCTCCAACATTTCGGCGATGTCGCCAGCGAACGCGGCCCTGATCTCCTCCCCCGATACCTCTTTGCCGAACCGGGTCTTGGCCAGGTTGGCAGTCAGACGCGCTGCCGTGCCGGTGCCCAAATCTGCGGTGATGAGCAGCTCTTCCAGGTCTTCCAGCGCGCCCTCATCCAGCTTGCGTTTGGTCAGAACATCACCAATGCCGGTGACTAGTTTGGTTGATGATTTACGCAAACCGGCCGTTAGCCGGCTGAACCAGCCTAAAGACTCAACCGGTTCGGTTGGTGAAGCGTCAGACATAAGATTTATGCAGCGATTAAATGCCCATCAGCCACGTCGGCGATGGTCACTTCGATCAAAGAGCCTGCACCCGGGTCCGGTTGTACGCGCACGGGCACATAGTGTTCGCTTTGCCCGATGCCGTTTTGTTCGATCAACACAGATGCCGTTTGACCGACGCGCGAAGAGAGAAACTTGGCCATGGCGTTAATCCCGACCGCGCGAAGGTGCGCCGCCCGGGATTTGATAACAGCTCGATCCACCTGGGGCATGCGCGCCGCCGGGGTGTCTTCTCTGATGGAATATGGAAATACGTGTAAATGTGTCAGGCCCGCTTCTTCCACCAGGGAGACGGTGTTGTTGAACTGTTCTTCCGTTTCCGTCGGAAAACCGGCAATGAGATCGGCGCCGAACACAGCATCCGGACGCACTTTGCGTACGCGTTCACAAAACTGCAGGACATCAGCGCGCAGATGGCGCCGCTTCATGCGTTTGAGAATGACGTTGTCGCCCGATTGCACCGAAATATGGAAGTGCGGCAAAAGGCGTGGCTCGTCGGCTATGACCTGGAATAGATCTTCATCCACTTCGGCAGGATCCAGGGATGACAAACGCAACCGCGCCAATTGAGGAACGGCTGCCAGCAACCGGCGCATCATTTGCCCCAACGTAGGACGGCCGGGCAGATCCGTGCCATAACCGGTGATATCGACACCGGTGAGCACCACTTCTTTATGTCCCGTTTCCACCAGCGCCCGCACTTCATCCACCAATCGCCCCATGGGGACGCTGCGATTGTTGCCGCGGGCAAAGGGGATGATGCAGAAGGTGCAACGGTGATCGCAGCCCTGCTGGATTTGAACAAAGGCTCTCGTTCTTTCGCCGAAGTTTGAGGCATACCCTTCGGCCAGGTGTGACGCTGTTTCGCGCACGGTCATGATGTCGCTGATGAGAACGGGTGTTTCGTTACCAGCGGAAAAGGTTTCAGCCTTCATTTTATGTTCATTGCCGACGACCCGATCTACCTCCGGCATTGCTGTATACGTATCGGGGTTGAGTTGCACGGCGCAGCCGGTGGCGATGATTTCCGCGTCAGGGTTCTCCCGGCGCAATCGGCGCAAGGATTGCCAGCTTTGACGCTCCGCTTCGCGTGTGACCGCACAGGTGTTGACGATGATCGTGTTTGATCGGCCACCCGCGACCGCATGGCCGCGCATGACCTCGGACTCATAAGTGTTCAGCCGGCATCCGAAACTGACCACACGCGGTCCGTGACTTTTGCTTGACGATAGAGTCACGCCAGCAAACTCCCGTTGAGAACACCGTCGTAACTATACGACACCGGTCCGGTCATAATGACATGGCCGTCTTGGCACCACTCAACAAGTAAATCGCCCCCATCCAACGTCACCGTTACAATGAGATCGGTCAGTTTTCGTCGCGCCGCGGCCACACCGGCGGCACAGGCGCCCGTACCGCAGGCCTGGGTGATGCCGACGCCGCGCTCCCACACCCGCATTCGAATGTGCGTGGCGTCAATCACTTCAACAATTTCCACATTGGTACGTTTGGGAAACAAAGCATGGGTTTCAATCACCGGGCCAAGTTGCTCGAGTTTAACCGCCTCAACGTCGCCGACGAAGAACACCACGTGGGGATTGCCCATGCTCACCGCCACCGGATTGGAGAGTGGCCCCACGACCAAATCCAGATGTTCCGTATTCTCTTCCATGGCCAGGGGGATGTCCTGCCAATCCAGCTTAGCCCGTCCCATATCGACGGCAACGAGGCCGTTTTCGGCCCGTGACGCCGACACCGGCCCGGCCAGTGTTTCGAGGACAATGGCGTCCTTGTCGAGATCATCCATCATCATCGCGGCGACACAACGGGCGCCGTTGCCGCAGGAGGACATCAAACCGCCGTCCGCATTGCGCACGGTCATGAACGCATCTCCTTTTCCCTGAGCCGGTTCGATGACCAAAAGCTGATCGAAGCCAACGCCCCTACGCCGGTCGGCAATGGCCTCCACCTGGGATTCGCTGAACGTCATGGGTCGCGCACGGGCATCCAGGACAACGAAATCGTTGCCCAGCCCGTGCATCTTGCGGAAGGGCAGACCCTCGGCGGCATAACGGCTGACCATGGGCGGGTTATATGGGTCGGGAGGGGCCAGAGTCCACAGGGCAATCGGGTGAATGGTTTCACCGTGAGATAAGGCTTGCGAGGAAGTCGTCGTCCCAGGCAGCGATGCGTCGTTTTACACGCAGACTGTCCTTGCCCGGGGCTTGGCGCAAGAGGTTGCTCGCCATGTGTTTGACGACCGCGAAGTTGGCCGGGGCAGTGTTCTTTCGGACCCGGCACTCGTCGTCGCGGAAGACCATGTCCATGACCCAGTGCAGGTCCATGACCCAGTGCAGCCCGTTCTCGCTGCTCCAATGGCCCCGGATGGCGGCGCTCAGGGTATCGGCCTTGGCGGCGGTGGAGGCGGATGTAGAAGCGGGTCTCGCGCTCGACCTTGGCGCCGGGTTGGATGCCGATCTCGCGTACGGTTTCGACCATAACAATGCTCCCGGGCCCGGGCCAGTGGTGGCGTTCCTTCAGCCAAGCGATTTCGTTCGTCGCCGTGGTGGTCCGGGTTTCGATGCGGCCGTGGCTCTTCTCCACTGTCTGGTGGTGGCTGACAACCGTATCGGCAAAGCCGCATGCTATCTGTTCGATGAAGAAAAGCTTGGTATCGTCGTGCAGGCTGCCCTGGTTGCCCTTGAGGGCAAGGATATAGTCGGCGTCCTTGTCGATGATCTTCGCGGCGATGTTGCGCTGACAGCCCATGGCGTCGATGGTCACCGTCGCGCCGTTGATGGTCAACAGATCCAACAGCTTCGGGAGAGCGACGATCTCGTTGGATTTATCAGCCACCTTGGCTTGGCCAAGCACCAGGTTCTGACGTGTGCTCCACGCCGAGATCATGTGGATGCGCTTTGGCGCCGCCTTCCTGATAGGAGCGCCGCAGCGTCTTGCCGTCGATGGCGACGATGTCCGTGCCGCGCCCGGTGAGCGATGCCGCCCAGGCGATGAAGCAGTGCTGAAACTGTTCGGCATCAAGGGCTGCGAAGATGTCACCGAGTTGATCGTGTGAGGGCGTACCATCCGTGAACGGCCGGAAACGGCGCAGAAACGTCAGTTTCCTCTCGCGTACTTGGCGATCTCGACCCAGCTCTCACAGCCGGCGGGCACGCCGAGAAGGCATAGCAGCAACACTTCGTCGAGGGGATAGGGGACCGTGGCGCGTTGCCGCGGGTCGTCGAGATCGGTGAAATGCTCCAGGAAATCAACAATCTGATTAAAGGCCTCGTTCGCCGTTCCAAACCGTCGCGTCATTTCTGGGATCCTTCTTGCGAATCAAAAGGGTCAATAGCGATTCAGACTTCTACACTCTTGTCATCCTCAAATTCACCCGATTGCCCTGGGCGATGGCCTGTTGAAAATTGACCGCCACCCGGTTAGCGGCTTATAAGAATTGTGTCCCGAATACTTCGGATTTTGTCTGCGTGACTTTCCGAGAGCGGGTGGCTGGGCGTGCCCGAAGCGCTAATTCGAACGAGAGGACATGAAACATCGTGTCGGACAACGCAAGACGGACCGGAAATGAACCCTGGCTGAGCCGGGTATCGACCACGTCGGGCCACAAGCGGTTCGACTTGCGGCACTGCAATGGCGGTCGGGGGGGTCGCGCCGCGTCCGGGCGTCTGAAGTCCGCCGCCTCCGTCGGTCTCGGGGTTGCCGCCTCTCTGGTGCTCTTTTCGGCGGACGCCAGGGCGGCGGTAAGCAACGAAACGCAGTTCGTCCTGAACAGTTTCTCGTTCCTCGTATGGGGCGCGCTCGTAATGTGGATGTGCGCCGGCTTTACCATGCTCGAAGCGGGCTCGGTGCGCACCAAGAACGCTTCGGTCATCTGCCTGAAGAATATCGGCCTCTATGCCATCGCCGGGCTGATGTTCTATCTCATCGGCTACAACATCATGTATGTCGGGGTGGAGGAGGGCGGCTGGTTCGGCACGCTCACGCTGTTCTATGGCACCTCGGCCGACGAAGTGAAGCTGCTGGCCGGCGCGGAAGGTGCCGACAAGGTAGGCGCGGCAGTCGTCGCGACCGGCAAGGCGACGATGTCGGACTGGTTCTTCCAGATGGTGTTCGTCGCCACGACCGCCTCCATCGTCTCCGGCGCCCTGGCCGAGCGGGTGAGGCTCTGGTCGTTCCTCCTGTTCATCACCGTGCTCACGGCGATCATCTACCCGGTCATCGGCTCGTGGACCTGGGGCAGCGGCTGGCTTAACGCGATGGGCTTCCAGGATTTTGCCGGGTCGACGATCGTCCACTCGACCGGCGGCTGGGCGGCGCTCGCCGGCGCCCTGGTCGTCGGCGCGCGAAGGGGCAAGTACCGCCAGGACGGCAGCGTGAAGGCCACTCCACCATCCAACGTGCCCGTGGTGACGCTCGGCGTGTTTATTCTCTGGATGGGCTGGTTCGGGTTCAACGGCGGCTCCCAGCTGGCGCTCGCCGGCGCCGCCGATGCCGTGGCCATCAGCAATATCCTCGCCAACACCAACCTCGCGGCGGCGGCGGGCGTGATTGCCGCGATGGCGTTGTCGCGGCCGGTTCTGGGGCGCGTCGACCTGTTGGCGAGCCTGAACGGTGCGATCGGCGGGTTGGTGGCGATCACCGCGGGGCCCGACATCGTCCAGCACTACTGGGCCGTGGTGATCGGCGGGGTCGGCGGTGCCATCGTGGTGGTTGGCGTCAAGTTCCTCGACCGGCTCAAGATCGACGACGTCGTCGGGGCGATTCCCGCGCATCTGTTTGCCGGAATCTGGGGTACGCTCGCGGTCTGCATCGCCGCCGCCGGCAATTTTCTGGTGCAGATTACCGGCATCCTGGCCGTCGGGGCGTTCGTGTTCGCCACCTCGTGGGTGGTATGGTGGGTAATCAATGCGATGATCGGTGCGCGCATCACGCCGGTGACCGAGGAGTTGGGCCAGGATGTAGCGGAGTTGGGCATCGAAGCCTATCCGGAATTCGTCGTCCTGCCCGAAATCGATGACTGAACGACGGGTTCCCATCCCCGCGCGCCGCGCGCACGGGCGCAAAGGGCTACAACGCGAATTGAGGGCGTGAATTCAACGGAAGCAGCCGCAGGACAGGAAGACGATGGATTTGACGACCGAACGAAGTGGCAACGTCTTGTCCGTGGACGTGAAAGGACGAATTGACGGATCCACCGCCGTCGCGTTCGAGGAGGCGGTTCGCAACGCGCTCGATGAAACCGACCGAGGGCATTGTCAGACTAAATCAGCTTGAGGCGGGAAGTAAGCTCTCCTAGCCTCGGATAATGAAAAATCCCTTCCGTTATTTCAACAGCTCGCCTTCCGTAATGGGGCGGTCGATGTCAAGCACAGATCTTCATGATCTTCCGGCCTGACACGATCTGACACGATCTCTTGAACATGAAACACCTTCGCCTGCGGGCGATCGTCGTCCCACCTACAGCCGCTGCACCAGGTCGGTGGTGCGGGTAAAGAGCACCCGGTACGGCGCGCTGCTCGGCATGGGCGGCGCATCATGACGAAGACACGCGATGACGCCGCCAACAAGGTCGATGCACTCAAGCTCGATCTGTTGCTGACGGAACTCCGGCTGCCGACAATGAAGGATATCGAGAATATCGCGAGACCATTACCGACCGGCCGCAATCGCCAAAAGAGGACAGGCAAAATTTCTATCCGGCGGCCTTCAACTACAATCGGACTACGCCCTTTTTGCGTTAACGGCCGCCACTTCTGCCTCTCCACACGGGACTCTCAACTTGTTTGTCGCGCTGCTGTCACCTTGATTGCCGCGAAATACCTCCGTCCATACTTCGATCCACAACCATTTCAACCACCAACGCCATCTCAACCGCCGCGACATTTTCAAACAAGACCGAGCCGCTGCGCTGGCCGAGTGGAGGCAACTTGCAGCCTGACAGTCCTGTATTATGGGTTCTTCTGCTCCGGGCCAGTTAGTCTGGCAATGCCCTGACGTTGGCATTGTCATGCTGCGACCCCCGATAATTCCGCCATGTGATTCTGGAGTCCGGCGTAGAAGAAAGGACTGGACGAATGAATGGATCACGGTTTTCCGAAGAACAGATCATCGGGATATTGAAGGCTCATGACCTGATCACCAGCCCAGCCGTTGTCGTCGTCAAGGCCGCCGATGAGTTCCATGATAAGACCACTGCGCCCAACCAGCTATGGCAGACCGACTTCACCTCTCTCAAGGTCATCGGCTGGGGCTGGTTCTATCTGTCGACTATCCTGGACGACTTCTCGCGCTACATCATCGCCTGGAAGCTGTGCGCCACCATGCGGGCCGATGATGTGACGGAGACGTTGAACCTGGCACTGAAAGCATCAGGCTGCGATCAGACCAAAGTCGTCCACAAGCCGAGGCTGCTCTCAGACAACGGCTCATCTTATGTCTCCGGCGATCTGGCTGAATGGTTGGAGGATCTGAAAATAGACCATGTTCGCGGCGCACCTCATCACCCCCAGACCCAAGGCAAGATCAAGCGCTGGCATCAAACGCTGAAGCACCGCATCCTGCTTAAGAACTACTTCCTGCCGGGTGATCTGGAAAACCAGATCGGCGCCTGCGTCGATCACTACAATAACCACCGCTACCATGAGAGCATCGGCACCGTCACCCCCGCTGACGCCTCCTTCGGGCGAGACACCGCAATCATCGAAAGGAGACAAAAAACCAAAAACTCACCATCCAAAACCGCCGCTTGAACCATCAACGCCAGGCGGCTTAACTGCCAACCAAGATGAGCAAAATCCTCCGTTAGAAAACACGCTCATTTGTCCCAAATGTTTTGACGACGGACACCAGCAACTTACGCCACTTCACCCAATGGGCCGTGTCCCTTCCGAAAACTCCATCCACGCGGAGTTATGGAGGATTCGCACCCAGTTCAAGCGGATGAGGTTTTTACAAGGGACAGGATAGGCTTTTCGCAAGGGACAGGTGTAACCATGCTCCGTTGGTTTTTTCCGAGGCCGTGCGGCCTCAGCTGAGACCGGGGATGCCCTCATAGGCATGCTCGCCCCAAATGTCCTTGACCTTCTTGTCGCGGCCACAACCCCAGCGATAGTAGCGATAGCGGAGTGGGTTTTTTTCGTAATAGTCCTGGTGATAATCTTCGGCGGCGTAGAACCGCGTGGCGGCGAGGATTGGTGATAAAATCGGTTTGCCGAGCATCCTTTGAGCTGCAGTCTTGGAGATTTCGGCCAGGCTGCGTTGCTTCTCGTTTGCGACGAATACGGCGGTCTGGTAGGACTGGCCGCGGTCGCAGAACTGACCACCGCCATCGGTCGGGTCGACCGAATGCCAGAACGCGGTGAGCAGCGCCTCGTAGGAGACCTTTGTCGGATCGTAGGTGATCTCGACCGCCTCGTAATGCCCTGTATCACCAGCCGAGACCTGCTCGTAGGTCGGGTTTTGGGTCTTGCCGCCGACATAGCCGGAGACCGTCGCGACCACGCCTGGCACCTTGTCGAAATCCGACTCAACGCACCAGAAGCAGCCGCCGGCAAAAATCGCCTTTTCGAGTTGCTGTGCGTGTGCATTTTGAGCGATGAGCGAAAATGCGATGGCCACCACCAGCCTACCCCAACTCATGACGCGTCTCCGTTTTGTTGTAGTGCAACCTATTTAGAGCGTTTCCGAGGTTGAATGAATCAAAATTTTGTTGTCATGGTCTTGGCAGACTGATTCGATACCCGCTTTGCGAAGATCTGTCCTTCGGTTCTCGACGCCATAGTGATCGTCCAGCCCGAGACCGTTCTGCGTTGGCACAGGCACGGTTTCCGGGCCCTGTGGCGCTGGAAATCGCTCAATTTGGGTGGGCGCCCGGCCATAGACCGGGACCTGATGCAACTGATCAAGTCAATGGCGCGGGATAACCCTCTTTGGGGTGTGCCGCGTATCCACGGTGAACTCCTCAAACTGGGCTTTGACGTATCTCAATCGACAGTGAGCAAGTATCTTGGGCGTTGTTACCGGCCCGGGGGCCAAAGCTGGAAGACGTTCATTGCCAATCACAAGGATGCCATAGCGGCCGTTGATCTGTTTGTGGCTCCCACAGCGGGTTTCAAACCCCTATATGGCCTGGTCGTCCTTTACCTCAAACGAAGGGCGCTGGTCTGGACCAATGCCACCTCTCATCCCACCGCGGTTTGGATCGCCAATCAAGTGAGCCAAGCCTTTCCCTGGGAGACCGCACCGCGATACCTCATCAGGGACCGGGATGCCAGTTACGGCAAGGTCTTCAAACGGCGGCTGGACGCCATGGGCATCAGAGACCGTCCCACGGCACCCAGGTCACCGTGGCAGAATGGGTATGTTGAGCGCGTGATTGGCTCCATCCGCCGGGAGTGCCTGGATCACACCATCATCTTAGGCGAGGCTCACCTGCGACGGACGCTTAGACATTACGCCCGATACTACAATCATGCCCGGACGCATCTTTCCCTAGACAAGGATTCATCGGTTTCCCGTCCTACCGTGCGGGTCGACGCTATCTCAAGGTGTGAACACCTCGGTGGACTTCATCACGAGTACCGGCGGACAAGGTAAATGGAAGGGACAATGAACAAGCGACCCCACCCTGAAGACTAATTAGAATGTTCTGGACCTGCACCGCAAAAGTGGAGAGTTACCTTCTCACCTAAGCCGCCATACTTTCGCACTTCACCGGACTGATGCTGCCCAGATATGAATGGCGACGACGCGGATTATAAAATCCATTGATATAATGGAACAGGGCGTTTTGTGCCTGTTCCCTGGTTTCATAGTGTTCCCTCCATATTAATTCTGCTTTCAATGATTTGAAGAACGTTTCTACAGTCGCATTGCCATAGCAATTCCCTTTGCCAGACATCGAAGAGAGAAAGCCGTGGCCTTTGAGAAGTTTCCGGTAATCGTTGGAGCAATACTGCGAGCCACGATCAGAATGATGAATGACCCCTGGTGGCGGTTGTCGCAATGCAATGGCCCTTTTCAGAGCCTTGATCGGCAAATCCCGTTTGAGCCTGTCGCTGACGGCCCAGCCAATGACACGGCGTGAATACAAATTGATGATCACCGCAAGATACAGCCAGCCCGCTGCCGTCCAGAGATAGCCGATATCACCGGCCCATTTCTGGTTTGGTCCCGTGGCCTGAAAATCTCCATCCAGAAGGTTGGGAGCTATGTTGTGGTTGTGATTACTGTTTGTCGTGCGTTTGAATTTATGAGTTCTGACGATGCGAATATCGTTCTCCCGCATCAACCGCCCGACCCGGCGTTCACCAATGACGCTGCCTTGATCCCTGAGTTCATCAGTCATTCGCTGGCGACCATAGGCCCGATAATTACGGGCATGTTCGGCACGAATATGGGCCAAATAGACCCTGTCGTCGCGTTGGCGCTGACTGGCAGGGCGAGACACCCAAGCGTAGTAGCCGCTTTCACTGACCCTCAGGACTTTGCACATCCTGCAGATTGAAAAATTGGCCTTCTCCTTTGCGATGAAATGAAACCTCATCGGCTTTGGCTGGCGAAGAAGGCCGTCGCTTTTTTTAAAATGTCCCGCTCCTCACGCAATGTCCTGTTCTCCTTGCAAAGGCGAGCCAATTCCTTGTCTTTATCATTATGAGGGCCGGACAGCAGCTCAGTGTGCTTATGACTGGTAATCCACTTGCCTAATGTAGACAGGCCAATGCCAAGATCGGCGGCAACTTGCTTGTGTGATAGCCCGCTCGTCAATGCAATCCGAACGGCTTCAGAACGAAATTCCTCAGTTCTTCCGATACCCATATGGGCCTCCTGTTGAGTTTAAACTTTAACAGAAGGCACTCTCCATTTTACCGGTACCAGTCCAGTGCTTGATAAGGACGAGGCACGGTTGCAAGCCGCCGGCCTTGGAGAATTGGCTCAGTACTGTGAAACCTGTGTCGTACGGGACCATTTGATGGACGACGATCTTTTCGAGGCTGCGCCGTCCAAGGAGGTCGCATTCGGCCTGGCGGTCATCATGGCGCGGCATTGGGGCGCTTCGTATTATGTCAATGAGAGAGGGCTGCCTATTCCGGTCGATGAAGTGGAACGAGTGGAACGAGTGGAGCAGTTGGCAGCGTTGGTTTGCCACACACTAATCAACTGGCCGAAGTCCCTTGAGTTTGTCGTTGCCGAAGCAGGTCTCAACCCGGCCTTTCGTCGCGCCCTTGGGATGTTCGCAGAGACGTTCGAGGGGCAGGAACACCCTATGCCTCCGCTCTTGAAGAAATGGGTCAAGGATCGGGATGCAAAGAAGCTACCTAAGCAGAGCGTCAACAAGCCGGTAGACAAGCATGGGAAAGTGCTGGTCACGTTGATTCTTCTTCATATCAGCAATTGTCGCTGGATCTTGAAATCGGGAATGAAGCCCACCAGCAGCAGGAAAACATCTGCTGCGAAGCGGCGCTCCTTCTGCAGCGCCGTGGTCCAGGGCCTGGAGGAAGCCGGATACACTAAGGCTTATGCGACCGTTGTGAAGGTTTGGGAACGCAATATAGTAAAGGTCGAATGACCGTTGGATGTTGAGGAAACTCGATAAAGTGCGGCCGATCGGCCGACGTGCTCAAGAATTATTCGTTGCGCTGGCGGCACGGCGGATCAGGAGTCAATTTTCGGGGCTGCCGCTGATTTGGCGCAGGCTTGTTGGATTGGCTTCAGCAAATCCTGGAGTGTCAATCGGCAATGAAGATTGACCCAGGATCGCACCCCCAGCCGGTCCCCTTTTGAGTGTCGGGTTGGAGGTTTTTCCGGTTGTCCTTAGGGGTATCCGGGCGTCTTGGCTTAGCGCCTTGCGATAAGCTGAGCGAACCCCCTTGGGGGGTGCTGTTAACCCACCGGGGTAACCAGCCCGCAGGCACAATAGGTTGTGAGCTATGAGCGGTGAGTGAAGTCCAGCGCTCGTTGCCGGTCTCAACGATCTCGCGATGGTGCATCAGGCGGCCGCCAGGGCGGTTGATTTCCTGAGATCGCCGAAAACTGACGGCCATTCCCTGAAGGCAGGATTGGCGCCGACGAAGGCCGACCTGCCCCAATTGCACAGCGAAATAGGCTCGACGTTCAGTCGTATTATCGACGGCCGGTCCCGCCGCAGCTTCTTCTTGCTCGCCTACAGACGGCGTCTCAGCTCGTCTACACAATAGGTCCAAACCGCCGTTAATGGAGATCGGCCCGCTAAAATGAGCGGTCCCGGAGACCCAAACGATTGTCGGACCTTTTGAGCCTGAGGATATGGCAATGCTTGCGAACCACATAGACGAGGTGCGCAATGCCGAAATTCTCCAATCAAGTCCTAGGTTTTACTTCTGACCGGCTCCATCCGCCGCCGGGACGTGGAGGCCCTGACAGGCCTCTCCTGTTCGTCGATCTATCGATTTATGGACCGCGGAGACTTCCCACGCCCGCGCAAGATCGGGAGCGGCCCTACCGGCGCTGTCGCTTGGCGGCTTCGCGACATCGAGGAATGGATAGAGAACCTTGCTGTCGCCGACCCCAAGGTTATAAGCCGCTCATAACGCGATGCGTCGAGAAGCAGACATAGAGCGGCGTTCCTTCCGTCCACACCGCATGCTGGGACGCCGGTGGAAAATTTTTGACCCGGCTTTCATTCGGTTCCTGTCGCCAACAGCCTTCTCGCTATCAGACGGCCAGCGCCAAGACCCGTACGGCCGTGCCGCGATTGATGTCGAACAACTCTACACACCCGATTGTTCAGTTGCGGCCGCAGGATTCAATCTGGGGCCGGCAATGACGCCGTTGAGCGCCAATGCCGGTAATCGGTGTCCCAACAGGGAGGCGCTCGAGCGTCACCATAATTACACCGCCGATGAGGTGTCGATCGCACTGGCGCATTCAGCACCGGCAGAGCTTGGGCTCTCAGTGACATGAAACAGCCCACCAGCAAGCCCTAGATTTTGTATGCCATGGCCCCTCGTCGTGTGAACCCTAATCGCATCAAAATTCATCATACGTACTCGGTTGAAGAAACGGCCGACCTCTTGGGAGTCCATAAACAGACCGTCCGGAACTGGCAAAAAACGGGTCTAACCTCCATCGACGATCAGAGACCCACACTGTTCAAAGGGACCGAATTAAAGGCGTTCCTCCAAGAAAGGCGGCAGCAGGCCAAGCAAACCTGCGCGGCCGACGAGATGTATTGTTGCAAATGTAGGACACCGAGAAAGCCCGCCGGCGATGCCGTCGATTATATCCCAGTCAATGAAACTTCCGGGAACTTACGTGGCATTTGCGAAGTGTGTGAAACCTTCATGCACCGCCGGACATCAATCACCAGGTTAGACGAATTAGAGACAATTTTCGAGCTCGCCTATCCGCAAGGGCGGCCAAGATTAAGCGAGTAGAGCAACGCCCCCCTAAATTGTCACTTCAAACAAGGTGAAACTACGATGCCAAAACTCAATGCCAAGAATGAAAGAATCAAGCGTCGGTATTTCATTTATCTTAAGGAAGCCAATCGCATGAGTGAGGCGGCAATTGACGGCGCCGCGCGAGCTCTCGATCACTTTGAGACGTATACCGGGTTCAAGGATTTCAAGACGTTTTATCAACAACAGGCCATCGATTTCAAACACCATCTCGAAAAGCAGACCGGTTTGCGATCCGGTAAGAAACTGAGCAAAGCGACGCTCAACTCTGAGCTGAAGGCTCTCAAACGCTTTTTTCATTGGTTGGCGGGTCAGCCCGGTTTCAAATCCCGGTTGGCGGGTCAGCCCGGTTTCAAATCCCGTTTTGCCTATTCCGATGCGGAGTATTTCAACCTGTCTCACAAGGACGCGCGTGTTGCCACGGCAAGGAGGTCCAAACCGTGCCCGACCCTGGATCAGGTCCGCCACGTGCTGGCTCAAATGCCATATGGAACGGATATCGAAAAGCGGGACCGGGCACTTGTTGCCTTTGTCGCGCTTACGGGTGCGCGGGACGGCGCTGTTGCATCATTGAAACTCAAACATGTGGACCCCACCCACACCGTCTGGCCGACCGCGAGCCGTACCACGTCGACCTCGTCGACCATCGCGACAGCGGCCATGCGGTTAAAGTCCCCAATCTCCAGTAGCGCCTCGCCCCTGTCCACTGCCCGCCTCGGCGATAGGAGCTTCAAAGTCTACCGAAGAAAACTTCGCAAGGTCGATGATTTGAAGACGTGCCTCCGGCCCTCTTTTGCCCGGCTCTGGCTGTTCGGATTCTATCATTGCATCGGTCTTCCTGTTGATGGCGGTTCCGTTTCAGGCGTTAGCGGCGCAAGTCACTAATCGAGCTGATCGTGCCGTCCGGTGAGCGCCCGTTGCAGTCAGTCGCATCGGACGCTCTTGTTATCTAAATCCGCAGCGTCTTGAGATGGGCGTCGATACGTTCCGTTACCTGCTTACGTTGCGGCAGGTTGTTCTTCTCTTTCTCCCAGACTTCATGGAAACGCTCCACCGTCTGTTTAGCAGTGTTGAACACCGGTGTTTCAGGGAGACCGGCCTTGCCTGCAAGGTAGGACAGCTCATCGAGCGTGTAGCCGTCAAAGCGCTTCGTTCTTGCGAATTTGAGCGCCGCTTCCTCGTCCTGGACATAGGGAATGGTCGAGACCAGATCATAGGCCGGTGACAGAGCAGGCGTCCGTTTGTCCGGATAGATCAGCGACCAGTTCTTCAGATGCATGTCGGCGTTGCCGGTCAAGGTGCAGAAGGTTAAACGCCTGATGAATTCTTCGACGCCGGTCTCGCCGGTCTCCGCTCCAAGTACGGTCGCGATATTGCGGTAGCTCGCCGTGTCATATTTTTTCTCGGGGTAGACGCCAAAGACCTGCGCGAAGTCTTCCGTGTGAACTGGGCCATCCGGTGTGCGGTCAAAGCGCTTGATCGCAAAGGCCTGTCCTATGAGATCGCCGATCCCCTCCGGCAGGTTTGCGATCGCATCGATATCGATGAGCTGAATCTCCGGCACATCCATGCCGACCAGTCGCGCCAGGGTAAGGAGCGCATACTCGTTCTCGGGTACGCCCTCAAATCGCAGGGAGGGCAGTTTGACGATCCATGAACCGCCGACGCCGGATGCGGGTATTGTCAAGCCCCTGTTGGCTTGGTCGTTATGGACTGCCGAGAATTTTAGCTGCACGCCTGCGAGCGAGAAGCGCAGCGCACTCTCGCGCTTCTTTTTGGTGTCTTCGGCGCTTTCGTCTTCAAGGCCGGGCGGCCATTCTTCGCCGTCCGCGGGCTCGACCGTGATCGCGCCCGAGAGGTCGTGGCCCAAGGCCCAGAGCAGATAGAACTCGCGCTCCTGATTTACTCCAGCAAGGCGGGCGAGATATTCCCGCAGATAGCCCTCGGGCAACAGGTTCGAAAAGAAGGGCAACAGCCGCTTCTGCTTGACCGCAAACTCGGTAATCAGCTGCCCGTACTCGTCCTGGAACCCCAGTCCAAGAGTCGGACGGTTCTCGTTGGCGATATATTCGTCTGTGAAGCTGAAGAGCGTGCGGTCGCCGCCGACATGCGTCAGCGTGCCGATCGTTTCGCCATAGAGATTTACATTGAGGACAGAGACTTCAGCCATCTTCGTTCTCCCCGTCATCATCAAGGTGGTAAGCCGGTCGCGGCAGCGATGGCTGCTCGGGGATGGCGTGAACGAGCTGGTTGCGCAAGTTCTGTGCGGTGCTCACCGCTTCCCGTAGCGCCTGAAGTTGTTCTGCCGGAAATTTTGCCGCGTCGTGGGTTGCCTTTAGCTGCTCGGCGGACCTCTGCCGTGCCTCCGCAAGATTCTTATAAGTCTGTTGCAGCTTGCGGATCGGCTTGCCTATTTCCCGCAGCGCTCCCAATTCTTTGCCGACGTTGCGTAGATTTTTAAGAGTCTGGAAGCTGTCCTTGAGCTTCTTCAGTTCGCTCAGATCGGGATAAACAATGCAGAGGTTCCTGACTATATCCAGAGTACGGTAGAGTTCCTTGATTGCTGGCGTTGCCGCGATGGTTGGGACAGTGCTGCGAACGACATTGTCCACCGCAGGCACGGCCTTGCGCGGGACCAGCTTGAGGTCGAGATCGAGCGCGCGCGCCAGTTCGGTCAAGCTCGACAGGCGGATGTCAGTTCTACCGCTCTCTATCTTGGAGATATGGCTTTGCGGTACGCCCGTGCGCTTGCTCAAGGCCCTCTGGCTGAGGCCCTTGGCTGCTCTTGCGCTTTTGAGGGCGTCGATAATGTCCTGCGTTGCGTAGCTCATTGATATGCTTTTCTATATCATTTTATTTCCATGGTATAGAAAAGCATATCAATGAGCTTGTCCACTGCTGATCTGTGTTATCATATCATTGGTGGATAATTATCATCTATAGTTGATCAAATATGGTGGTGGGCTGTGGTTTTGTGAAGCCTTCGTGGGTGCCCGCGGATCTCGCGCACGCTCATGCCGCGGGCGTACATCGAGATCACCTTGTCGTCGAACCCGTCGACCCGGGTCTGGGCCCTTGCGAACGATCTTCGTATCGAACGGGGCGTTGCGGACACGCGGCACGGCGACCTCCAGTTCGCCGTCTTCGCACTTCAGCCGTTTGGCGGAGCCTGCTAGCCGTGGCGCGCTGATCAAACCGGCCTTGCCGAAGAGCGCGGCCACCAGCCGTCAGCTACACCACACCCAGGGACACGACCGGAATGAGTGGTTTCCCCATACGCCATTGCGACAGTCAACCCTCTCCAACGTGTGGGGAAGAGTGTAGGGCTGCAAGTCATCGATTCCCGTAACACATTGTAAAACAAGACAGAATTCCCCGTATTAGGTGGAGTCCGGCGCTCCACCAAGCCTTACGCCACCTTGGCGTAACCGTCTAAAATCAGCTGTTATCTGTTGAGAAGACGATCCAATAAGGTTTTGGCCCATAAGCATTTTCAGGTATGAACATCATTCCGGGAAAATAGGGGGCACGTCCAACCGTATACGTTGAAGGTCCAGCGGGCGGGGAGCGCGTCTGGGCGTTTTGGGGGCAGATCGCAGACTGTGGCAACCAAGATTGAAATGCTCAGCAACGTCACTGTTTTTAATCGGTGACCCCAAGGCCAAACGGGCGTCCCTTTTGGCCGACGGATTGCGTGACGCCAGCTTCGGCACAACGATCATTGCCCTCAGTTTGGAAGAAGCCAAATCCAAGATCGAAAATGAAGATATCGATGTCGCGGTTCTGTCTGACGCGCTGGGCTGTGGCGTGTTTCAGCTTATTCGCGATGTTCGCCACAACCGGGTCGGCCGCAATCCGTTTATGTGCATGCTGTGCGCTCTCGCGCCGGAGCATACCCAACCCACGGAACAAGACATCAATCTCATTAGCAAGTTAGGTGAAAAGATCGGTACGGCGGCCAAGACCGGGGTTGCTGATCCAGACATTGATGCCGCAGAAGAAGAACGGGACCTTTCCTGTCCCGATCTCGATGAGCCCGCGCTTGAAATTCAGTTCGTCAATAAAGGCTCTACCCTCTTTAAAGATGGAGACCCCGCCATCGCTGCGTATATCGTCGCTGTCGGATGGGTCGGCATTTTCAGGAAAGTCGGGGGCAAGAATGCGCCGGTCGCGCGTATTCGCAAAGGCGAGTTCTTCGGTGAAATGGCGATTCTGGATGGCTCCCCCCGGCGCGCCACGGCGGTGGCATTGGAAGACACCACCCTTTCCCTGGTTTCAAAAGAGTCGCTGGAAGAAAAAATGGAAGCCTGTGACGAATTGATCAGGACGATTCTGCTGACGGCTATTCTGAATCTGCGCACGGCACACGAAGACTACACCCAAAAGGCGCGCAGCCTTCAGGACATGCTCAAGACCATGAGCCTGTCTCGCCATATTGTGGGCCGCTTCATTGAACGGCTTGGCATCAAAAAGGAAGACGAAAGCGTTGATGGTCTGTTCAAGCAGTTTGACGCCAAGTTTGCCGAGATCGTGACCTTGTGTGCACCAGTCGTTGCCGCAGACCGGCGCACGGATCAGGTCTTGGATGAAAATGAAATGGACAAAGCCAAGGAAGAGTAGCTTGGACTGAGGGCACGCTTTGTTGTAGGGCTATAGTGAGTCGAAATTGAATAATCAAAATCACACGCGAAGGATTATTAGTTGCAAAAGAAGGAAAAGCTTGGCCATGAGCGTCTCAATGTACTCGTGATTGAAGACAACGAGCACATGCTGGACATTATGATGAAAGCTCTGCGGCGGATCGGGTTCGAGCGTTTGATTCGGGCGAAGAACGGTAAGGAAGCCATCGAACACCTTAAAATGGAACCTGTCAGGAATTTTGTGTTTATGAGCGCTAGAGCATTTCCGATTTATTCTGACGCATAGCCGTCAGCAACCAAGAAGTTCCTGCAGTGCTCGTGATTGAAGAGGCCGCAGACGTTACCGGCGGCTTTCCACAGATCATCGATGGTGCGGGGTTTTAAGCGCTTCATGTGAGCTTTGAACTTTGAAAATGCGAGCTCGATCGGGTTGAAGTCCGGCGCATAGGGCGGCAGGAACAAAAGCCATGCGCCCCGCTTTTCAACCGCCCGCCTGGCACCGTCGCGTTTGTCGGCCGGCAGATTGCCGGGGACAACAACAGCGCCTTTTTGAAGGGTCGGGGCGCGTTGCGTTTTGATGTACTGCTCGAATGCATCACCGTCCATGGCGCCCTCGATCAAATCAGGGCACCCAGGGCGCGGTCAGGCCGTCACCGCGCAATCCGGCAATGAAGGTCATGGTTTTCCAATGACCATGGGGAATGGCGGCAACCATCCGCTGGCCGCTGGGACAGCGCCCCCGCAGGCGCGCCATTTTGGTATTGATACTTGTTTCGTCAAGGAACACGATCCTGCCGACCCGCTCGGGATGGGCCGGGAGCCGGGCCTGACGTTGGCGCCAAACCACGCGTGCTGCCTGCCCATCCGCGCGTTCCTGTTCACTGGCGTGGGCGGTTTTTTTAAAGCTGATCTTGCGCGCGCGGAACCAGTCATTAATCGTCGAAGTCGGCGCAATCACTTGGTGAACTTCGTCCAGACGCTCAGACAGCTCTTGCAGTGTCGGGTCTGGCGTCTCCTTAATCCAGCGCAGGATATCCTCGCCGTCAAGGATCAAGACGGCGCTGGCGCGACGGCCGTGGCTTGACCGCGACAGTCCCCTCGTCTTCATATCGCCCGCCATACCGCACCGCCGAGCTTGCGCTCACCTCAAAAAGGGCCGCCGCCTGACGGCGCGACATGCCCGACGCCACTTTCCTCGCCAAACGAATACGCAGGTCTTCCGATACAGCCACGATGCCCCCGCCAAAGCGGCTATCGAATCAGTCCGCCAAGACCACGACAACAAAATTTTGATTCATTCAACCGCGGAAACGCTCTAGGATGTCCAAAGGAGGACAATATGGCGAGCAGGCACAAACCGGTGGTTCCAGACGAGCTACTGGATCGGCTATTGGGCGGATCGGACGCGCTTGAGGCATTTCAAAGCGGCGATCTGGTCCAGGATCTGAAGAAGGCACTGGCGGAACGCATCCTCAATGCCGAGCTGGATCAGCATCTCGACGACGAAGACGAGCAGTTCAGCGGCAACCACCGCAACGGCCATAGTCGTAAGAGGGTGCTCACCGACGATGGCCGGATGGAGTTGTCGATTCCCCGGGATCGGCAAGGTCGATTCGATCCAAAGCTTGTCGAGAAGCACTGCCGGCGCTTGCCGGGGTTCGACGACAAGGTGATCTCTAATGTATGCCCGCGGCATATCGGCCCGCGAGATCCAGGGTCGCCGACGGCTCACACGCCGTCCTCCTCATGGACCGCGCCGGCTGGCACACCACCACCGAATTGGAGTTCCCCGACAACATCACGCCGCTGTTCCTGCCGCCCAGATCGCCGGAGCTGAACCCGGCCGAAAACATCTGGCAGTACCTGCGCCAGACCTACCTGTCGAACCGCGTCTTCGACAGTTACGAAGACATCGTCGATGCGGCATGCCACGCCTGGAACAAGCTCATCGACAAGCCCTCGAAAATCATGTCGATTGGTATGCGCAAATGGGCACACGAAGGTCAAATTCAATGACCGTTGGTATTATACGAATCCACTAAAGCGCCCTGTAAAACCGATGACACGGCTTTGGAAATCGCCAAAGCGCATATAGACACCATGCGGGCGGTGATCCGCGAAGAGATCGAAGGCGACGGTGGCGAGATCGGCCAGCAGTTGTTCAAGTCACTCAAAATGGCCATCACCAAGATTGAAAAGAAAGGCGCTTAGGCCTCCCTATTGGCCCAGGGCAGTACGGCCTGTTGGCCGTTGTGGGTCACCGTCACCGCATCAACACCATAAACAGAAGAAAGACGTTCAGGTTGCAGCACAGCCGCGGGCGTGTCATCGGCGATCACGCGGCCTTGATCGAGTAGGATAAGGTGATCACAAAAACGGGACGCCAAGGTGAGATCGTGCAACACGATAACAACTGAACGACCCCCCAGTTGAGCGAAAGTGCGCAATCGTTCCAGGACCTGAAGGCGGTGCCCTGGGTCCAAACCGGAAACAGGTTCATCAGCCAGCAACACCTGCGGCCGGCCGGCCAGAACCCGGGCCAACAGGACGCGGGCCAACTCTCCACCAGATAAAGTTGTCACCGTCCGTTCGCGAATGGACGCAACGTCGGCGGACTCTAGTGCCGAGTCGATGGCATCACGGTCGTCAGCGGAAAGGTCTTGCCATGGTCCGCGATGGGGCAGCCGGCCCAGAGAGACAAGGCGTTCAACCGTTACCGGCCAATGAACCAGCCGGCTTTGGGAGAGATATCCGATCGTACGAGCCAGCGCTTCCCGGTTCCAATGCGATAAGGACTGTCCGTTCACCGAGATTTCACCAGACAAAGGAATAAGCAATCCCGTCATCGCCTTGATGAGCGTGGTTTTGCCCGCGCCGTTCGGTCCGATCAGGCCGATGACCTCTCCGGGTACTGTGGATAGTGACACCCGGTCTATTACGTGCTCGCCGTTGTATCGCACAGTTACGTTTTCGACCCTAAGGATGCCAGGTGCAGTCATGAGCCGCTCCGGCGCAGCACGAACAACAGATGGAAGAAGAACGGCGTACCGATCAGCGCTGTTAAAACTCCGATTTTGAGTTCCAATTGGGTGTCGATTAAACGCACGCCAATATCCGCTGCCAGCATCAACGCGGCACCGCCCAAAAGACTGGCCGGCAACAACCGACTGGGGCGGTAACCGACCAACGGTCTAAGAATATGTGGCACCACCAAGCCGACAAAACTGATGACACCCGTGGTGGCAACCGCGGCCCCCACAGCAAAGGCACAGCCGAGAATGGCGCGCACTTTGATGGCTGTCAAATTGAATCCAAGCGAGGCCGCCGCGTCTTCACCCAAGGTCAATGCATCAAGACATCGCCAAGTTGAGAACAACAGCATCCACCCGATCAGCATCAGCGGCACAGCAAAGGTGACATGCTCAAGACTGCGATCGGCAAAGGAGCCCAGAATCCAAAACACGATTTCGAGCGCGGCATAGGGGCTCGGCGCCAAATTAAGAGCAAGAGATGTGAGCGCCGCTGCCAACGCGTTTAATGCCACACCGGCGAGAATTAGAGTGAGAGGTTCTTGGGTACGGCCCCCGAGAAACAGCAGGGTGGCCGTGGCGATCATCGTCCCAGCGACGCCCCCCAATGGCGTGGCCAACGCTGCCCCTCCGGCCACCCCGAAATAGAAGACAACTACGGCACCAAGGGCCGCCGAACTGGACGCGCCGAGAATGAACGGTTCGGCCAATGGATTGCGCAGCAGTCCTTGCAACACGGCGCCCGACAGACCCAACGTCGCACCGACGGTCAGAGCCAGCAGCGTGCGGGGCAGACGGACTTCAATCAGGAGCAGACGGAACGTTTCGGGATCCGTTGTCCGCAGGGCAAAAAGATCAGCCGTGCCGCCGATTCCGAAACGCCCGGTAAAAAGAGAAGCAGCCGTCAAACCCACCACTAAGAGGGTTAATCCTGCCAGCAACAACCCGTAATGCCGCTCGCGCGTTTTAGGCCCCGCGGTTAGGATCGCGCCCGTCAAAACGCGCCACCTTTCTGATCAGGATCGGCAGTGATTGCGGCCAGTACCAGCTCTGCAGCGTCCGCCAAGTACGGGCCACCGCAATTCAACCACGACTGCGGTACTGCAATCATCGCGCGGGAACCCAAATATTGCCTTAGAGCCGGGTGACTCAAAGTTTGATTGGCCAGAGACGGCGCGTCGGACCTGTAATCCATGCGCACCACCTGATCCGGTTTGGCCAGAAGAATGGCTTCCATGGTGATTTGCCCGAAATCGCCGATGTTCAGTTGTGCCGCCACATTGGTCAGGCCGATTCGGCTCAACACTGCATCGACCAAACTTGGCCGACCGACCGTGAATCCGTTGGCATCGAGAATAAGAACAGTTCCGAAGGTGCGATTGCCGACACGCGATCGAATGTCTGCATAACGGCCATCCACGTTATCGACCAAGCGGCGGGCGGTTTCCGAGCGGCCCATGGTTTTACCGAGCGCCAGATAGGTTATCCGGACGGTATCAAAAGTCAGCGGTATTTCCACTTCCGCAACAGTGTAGCCCAATCGCTTGAGGAGCAGCTTCGCCGCACTGGTGGTAAACCGTCCCGTCACCACGAGATCGGGATTGAGTGCGATGACCTCTTCCGCTTGACCGTGATTCAACACCAGGCCGCTGGTTTGATCAGCCATTGGCGACTCAGCCGGGTCAGCGGTTAGAAAACTCACGGAAACAACAGTTCCCGGTCCCGCTAATTGCAAGACCATTTGATCCGTACAGAGGTTCATCGAAACGATACGACGGGGCACATCGGCCAGCGCAATACTGCTGGTCAGCACACTAAACACAATCATGAACCGCAGGAGTATCATCCTTGCACTATCCTCCACCAAAGCCGATTCGAACACCCGCATACATACCGATACCGGGCGACGTGAAGCCAAACACTTCTTGGTAGGTTTCATCGAACAGATTCTCTACCCGGCCAATCATTTGAACGCGATCGGAAATATCAAACGAAGCGGCGACATTTGCCAAAACGTAGTCGTCAAGAGTGACGACGGTTTCGGGTGTGGCGAAAATGAATTCGCTGTCGCGCATAGCACCGTTGTAATTGAGGCCAAAGTCCAAGACCGCGCGCTCACCCAGGAATCGGTAAGTGGCGTTGACGCTGGCAAGAAGTTTAGGGCGACGCAGTTCACGTAAACCACCATCGTCTTTGGCATCAATATAGGTATAAGCAGCGGTTACGTTCACATTGTCGGCTGGTGCATACCTGAGAGAAACCTCCAGGCCATCGCGGGTGCTTTGGCCGTCGCGATTGGAGACGGTGAAAGGAAACACGGTGAAGTCACTGGAAATCTCATTCTTCAAATCGGAGTTAAAGTAAGTCAGCGAAACCAAACCCAATCCGTTGGCAAAGGCATAGTCAACACCCCCATCCCAACCGGTTGACGTTTCCGGCTTGAGGTCGGGATTGCCGACAAAAAAATTGGTATTAAAACCGAACAGCTCAAAAAAGCTCGGTTGCGCAACCCCGGTTCCGAATGTGCTGCGCACCTTAAATCCTGTTTCGGGAATAGCCCACACCGCTGTCAAACGGTAGGTGGTCTCGTTATCAAAGCGCTGATGATCATCGAAACGCACTGCCGCACTGAGGAACAATTGCTCCGCAATACCGATGTGGTGTTGCAGCGCTCCAGACCATTGGTGTCCGGTCTGCCGCTGGTTTTCGGGCCCGCCGCCGGTGTTAAAATTTTCGTAAGTCAGGTCTTCGTATTCAATCAGCGTGTTGACGTCGTGCGTTATTGAGTCGCGTGAAGTAAATGTGAAATCACTCTGATATTCGATGTCCCATTTGCGGCCCTGTGAACCAAAATCGAACACACCACCGGCGAATGATTTGTTGTCGCTGTCCGTAAGGCCGGCATTAAGCTGATGGGTCCAGTTTCCGTTCAACAACGCCAGTTCGCCAACCGCCCGGCCGTACCAGCGTTTCGATCGCCTTTCCCCATCTGAATCGATGACCAGTCCCTGAGTAGGTGAGAGAAAATTAAAATCCTGCTCATCTTCTTGTGTTGTTGCGTTTACATGTCGGGCAGCCACCGTCACACGGAAGATATCGGTAACTTCAAGGTCTGCGTGAAAGGTTGCGGTGAGATTATCGTAGCTGTCCCGTTCTGAGCCGGTGGGCGAGGCCGAGATCCCGCGCACGTCCGCATAGGCAAGGCCGCCGCGTACGCGGCCCCAAGCACCTCCATTTCCCGTACGAACGCCAGCGAGCAGGGTGCCAAAAGAACCCCCTTCGGCTATTCCGTTGATCCACGGCCGGTTGCTCACTTCGGCTGGACCCGTGTTGACATTGATTACCCCACCTATTGCATCAGAGCCCCACAGGGCGCTTTGCGGTCCGCGCAACACTTCCACCCGTGACACATCGCTGGACAGCAAGTGGGCGAACTCAAACTCACCGGCATTGAACGGATCACCCACCTCAATGCCATCAATCACGACCAATGTGTGATTGGCCTCGGCGCCGCGCAAGCGCACTTGGGTAAACGCACCCGCCGGACCGGACCGGTTGACGGCCAGCCCGGGCACATCCCGCAACAGATCACTGATGAACGGTTGTTGGCGTGCAGCAATGTCCTCTTCAGTTAGGATATCAACAGCACTACCGACCTCAAGACGAGGTTGGGCTGATCGGCTGGCTGTGACGATGATTTCGTCTTGAAGGTCAATAGGGGCATCAGTTGGCTGCGCTGCGGCAGGTGTAATGACCGCCGACAGTGTGAGTAAAAATTTCCAGGTCATGTTTGTCTCCGTTTCGGTTGAACACCATGGGCGCTGCCGAAATCCGAAGACAAAACGGGAAAGAAAGTCCGTCTCTGTATCCGTAACGACCGCACCATCATGTGCGCGTCACCGCTACGGATAGCCGCTCCACAGGAACACCCCGCCCCATGGAAAGGTGACGCTGTGACGGCAGGTCTCCTGACTTGCGGGTCGCAACCACTCCACCGGCCTTCCCAGGACATATGTCCCAGTGGCGCTATTGGTGAAGGGCTCGCCGCTTACAGTTGCGGGGGCAGTTCCGGTGTTGCACCGGATTCCCTCTTGGCTCGTCTTGCGTCAACAAAACGAACACACCATCACTGGGTCTATTGGTACTGCCGGGGCTGTGGCACGTCAAGCTGGCCGCAAACACCTGAGCAAAGCTAAGCTGCTTATATGAAACTGATACCGACCGCTGACGATGTTTTTGCCGCTGCCGATCGCATTGCCGATCACGTGAGACGGACTCCCCTCCTTCACTGTGAAGAACTGGACCGGATTACCGGTGGGACGGTTTTCTTAAAAGCGGAATGTTTGCAGCACACCGGTTCATTTAAAATCCGCGGTGCGACCAATCGACTTATGCAATTGTCGGACGACGAAAAGAGCAAAGGTGTGGTTGCCTGGTCATCGGGCAATCATGCGCAGGGGGTAGCTGCGGCGACGCAGCGATTAGACATATCCGCCAAGATCGTCATGCCCTCCGACGCGCCCTCAATAAAAATTGATGGAACAAAAGCCCTCGGCGCGGAGATCGTTTTCTATGACCGTGCGCGTGAAGACCGGGAGGCCATTGGCCGGCGCATCGCTCAGGAAGAAAGTCGCGTGCTGGTACCGTCTTATGATGACCCGCATATCATTTGCGGTCAGGGCACCGTCGGCGTGGAAATGATTGAGCAAGCACGTGAACTTGGTCTTGTCCTCGACGACGTTCTTGTTCCGGTCTCCGGCGGCGGACTGATCGCCGGTGTCGGTCTGGCAGTGAAAGAAGCGGTACCTTCGGTCCGCATCTATTCCGTCGAGCCGGACGGATTCGATGATCACCGCCGCTCATTCGAAACTGGTCGACGCCATGCCAATGAGTCCCAAGCCGGTTCGTTGTGTGATGCTTTGCTGGCGCCAACCCCCGGTAAGTTGACTTGGGCCATCAACAAGGACCTGCTCTCTGGTGGTTATACAGTCAGCGAAAACGACGCTTTGGCGGCCATGGCCGTTGCCCACAAACATCTGGACCTGCGACTGGAGCCGGGCGGTGCCGTCGCTTTGGCCGCTGTCTTGACTGGAACGCACCGGACAAAAGGCCGATGTGTCGCCCTCGTGCTCTCCGGCGGCAATGTGGACGACCAAGTCTTCAACCGCGCATTGTCCATGGACTGACGCCAACCGATAATCGTGGTGACAGACACCTTTAGGGCCTTTAGTTAATTGTCCAGACAAAAATACGTAGAGCCACAACGGGGCAATCAGTGCACGCGTTACAGCAAATAGATCACGGCGATCCGGCTGAGGTGGTGAAATTGATCGACCTGCCCGATCCCGAGCCGGGGGCCGATGAAATCGTCATCGCTATGGAAGCTTCGGGTGTGCATTTGGCCGACATCAAACGCTTCACCGGCGAAAGCGGCTTCACCCAATACAACTTGCCAAGCCAACCTGGGTACGAAGGTGTTGGCCGTGTGACGGCTGTCGGCGCTGCCGTCACCACTTTCAAGGTCGGTGACCGGGCTTTCCCGTGGTGGGGCTCGGGAACATTTGCCGAAAAGGTTTGCGTCAAGGCTGAAACCACTTTGCCCGCCCCGGACGGTGACCCCGAGCAGCTGGCCCTGATGATGGTCAACGGCATGACGTCGGTGTGTCTGCTGGAAGACTTCGCTGACCTTAAGGAAAGCGACTGGATACTACAGAACGGCGCTAACTCCAGTTGCGGGCGCTATCTCATCGTCCTGGCCAAGGAACGCGGCATTAGAACCTGCAATGTGGTGCGGCGAGAAAGCCTGTTCGACGAATTGTACGCTCTCGGTGCTGATCAATGTCTTACCGATCCCGGTGATGCCGACGAATTAGCAGCAGCGGTGAAGAACGCGACCGGCGGTGCCGACATCCAGCTAGGGTTTGATTTGGTCGCCGGCGACGCCACGGGCCGTATTGCGCACTGCCTTACTTATGGCGGCAAAGTGGTCAATTACGGCTTCATCTCGGGAGACCCTTGTTTGATCCCATTTCATGATTTGTTTTCCAACAACATCACCTTGACCGGCATGAGTACGGGACGGGGCATGGCGCGGCGCAGTCAGGACGAAATCAGAGCAGCCTACGACATGCTGGCGCAAAAAATCGCAAGCGGAGACTTGAAAGCGGCCATCGCCGGCGCCTATCCCCTCGATCAATATGCGGAAGCCTTTGCACACGCGCTAAGAACTGGAGACGATCGCAACGGCAAGGTCATCCTGTTGCCCAACAGCTAGACCCTCTGAAATACTTTGGCCATGAAAGCATTGCAGCAAGTTGGCCATGGCGATCCACGGCAAGCGATTCAATTGATCGATCTGCCGGACCCCGACCCCGGACCTGATGACATCGTCCTAGAAATGCTGGCCGTGCCGGTGCATGGCTTAGACGTGCGCGATGCCACCGATCCCAGCCGCGTGCCCAAAGACCGGTTGCCTAAAATTCCGAGGCTGGAGGGCTGCGGCCGGGTGGTCTTTGTTGGAAAAAATGTACCTGCATTCCAAGAAGGTGACTTGGCTCTACCCCCACCCCGCAGCGGCACGTACCGGCAGTATATTTGCGCACCCGCCAACGACTGCTATTCAGCGCCCAAAGAGGCTAACCCGAAGCAACTTGCCCTGGTGCTGATCAATGGCATGACCTCGGCCTTGTTGTTCGATACCCATAACGATCTCGCCCCGGGGCGCTGGATCATCCACAACGCCGCCAACTCCAGTTGCGGCCGCTGGTTGGTGGCGCTGATCAATCAAGCAGGTCTGCGCAGCGTCAACATTGTCCGCCGTGAAGACGTGTTCGATAGCCTCACCGCCAGCGGTGCGGATGCCTGCGTGGTCGACACTGGTGAGGATGACTTCGATGCCTTTGCCGCCCGGGTCGAGGGCGTCACGGGCGGTGCTGACTTGCATTTGGGTTTCGATACGATTGCCGGCGAGGCCTCCCGACGGCATTGTCAGACTAACTGGCCCGGAGCAGAAGAAGCCATAATAGAGGACTCTCAGGGTGCAAGTTGACGCCATTCGGCCAGGGCGGTGGCTCGGGCTTGTTTGAAAATGTCGCGGCGGTTGAGATGGCGTTGGTGGTTGAAATGGTTGTAGATCGAAGCATGGACGGAGGCGAATTTCTGCAAGGTCTTGATGTCTCTGAACCGAGCCATCGCCCCTTCCCGTCGTCGCAAGGGCTGATGTGAGTTTTCCGCCCGGTTGTTGAGCCAGCGCCTGGTCTCTTGACAATCTTCATTGCCAATCACCTTCATCGCAGCCCGGTATGACTTTAGCCTATCCGTGACGATCGAAGCCGGCCGGCCATAACGCTTCATGGCACGTTTAAGGAATTCAAGCGCAGCCCCGTGATCCCGCCGTTTCGTGGCATAGACCTCAAGCACTTCGCCTTCATGGTCAACGGCACGCCATAGATAATGTGTCTCGCCATTGATCCGGACGAACACCTCATCAAGATGCCAGCGCCAATTCGACCAGTTGCGCCGGTCTATCCGCCTCTTCCGGATCTCGGCGGCAAACAACGGGCCAAAGCGGTTCCACCAGTACCGTACGGTCTCATGGCAGATGTCGATGCCGCGCTCGAACAGGAGGTCTTCGACCTGTCTCAGCGACAAGGGATAACGGACATACAGCATCACAGCGCTGCGGATGACCTCGGGCGAGCTATTGAAATAACGGAAGGGATTGTGCATCGCCGGATGCTACGAGACCTTACGTCCCCGCTCAAGCCGATTTAGTCTGACAATGCCCTCCCATGGCCCGCAAAGGTGTATTCGCGGATATGGCGGAGCCGGAGCTAGTTAACCCGCATAAGCTGGGTGCCCTGACTCTGCTGTGCGCGGGTCTTCTCGGTTTGGGATGGAAACGCCGGGCCGGTAAGGATAAAACTGGGCACTGGGTGATTGTGGTATCTTTGTCTAGCCAAAACGTTCGCCATTAGAGTCGAAGCAGATACTTCGACATGTGGACTAGAAGTTCTCGGTGTATGGTAAGTCCCTAATTCCGCGTCCCATACGGTTGGCCTCACTAACGAAGACGTACCGCCTCTGGCGGTGCATACTTTATACAGATTGATCGGACTAGGTCGGAGATCGCAGCTTGAGCGGCGTTCTGACTGCGGTTGGTAGGCAAAATCAACCCAACGTTTAAGACCAGCTCCAGTTCCGGCAGCGAAAGTTTCACGACGTGTCCCTTATCGACGTCTGCTTGGATGAAATATCTGGGTAGAATCGCGACCAAGTCCGATCCCAATAGAGCGCTGCGAATGGTAGGTAGGGCGCTCGCCCGTAACCCGAGCCGCGGCGCCGGTAACCCCCTCATGGAAAAATGGACATCAAGGAAATCTGTGACGCGCTCGCCCAGCCCAAGAATGGCCCACTCGCTGGAGGCAATATCGTGCAGGGATACGCGGCGTTTGCGTGCCAAGGGATGGCCGGAACGGACATACACAAAAAGTTTGTCTGTAAAAATCTCTTCGCCCGCGAGATCTGCTCCAAAATTGAGTCCCTCAAAAGTACTGATGGAAAAATCGACTTCGGCTGCACGAGTCTTGGTCAACAAATTGTAGGCGATGTCCCTGTCTATACTCAGGTCAATCAACGGGTGCTTGCGCTTCCAGAGTTCGATCAAGTCTGCCACGATGACACTGTGCAGGGTGTCGGAAACACCGACCTTTACTTGGTCTCGCTGTCCTTCCTTAATGGATTCGATCTCGCTGAGGGCCAGTGTGGTCTGGTTCAGGATGGATTTCGCGTGAATAAAAAGCGCTTCGCCGAATTCCGTCGGTTTTACACCGGCGGGGGTTCGAATAAAGAGTTTGGCCTTAACCTCCTCTTCCAAACGCTTAAAGCTGCGGCTAATTGCGGGCTGAGACACATTGAGGTGTTCTGCCGCACGGCCAATGTTACCTAGTTCAATGGCCTTCACCAGATAGCGAAGCTGATACATCTCCATATGGCACCTTCATAACCCAAGGTTAAGAAGAGGAGCGTAATTGGTATTGGATATAATGTGAACCTTGTAGGATTATTGCGACTCATTCTTTATCGCAATCTGGCGGGGGTCGGTTAATGGAACAGATACAAAAGGGCGCGATTAAATCGAAATCAGCCCTGCGTAAGGAACTCATCACTTTTGGGAGCGTGATCGTCAGCACCACATTGCTGACAACTTTGCCCACAGGTTTCGCTCGGGCCCAAGAAATTGCTCTTGAGGAAATCGTTGTTACGTCCCGTAAACGCGAAGAGTCCCTTCTGGACATTCCGGTTGCGGTTACGGCGATTACAGCCGTTGACATAGAGCAGCGTGGCATAAAGGACATGTCCGGTATCGCCGATTTCACACCTGGCCTCAACTTCGAAGGCCTGCAGGTGGTGAGAAACGACCGGCGCCAAAACGTCTTCATTGTTCGAGGTGTCTCACCGGATGGCCCCGCTGCGCACCGAAATACGACGGAGGCCTTTTTGGATGGTGCTGCTATTGCCAATGGTGCGGTCGCGGGCCTTACGGATATAGAACGCGTCGAAATCATTAAAGGGCCGCAAAGCGCTTATTTTGGTCGATCGACATTTGCGGGCGCCATCAATTACATCACGAAAACGCCCAGCAACGAATGGAACGGGCGCGTAACGGCGGAGGGTGGCCGGTTTGACTCGGTAGAGTTCACGGCGGCGATCGAAGGCCCGGTGGTGGAGGACAAACTGGCGTTTCGACTGGCCGGCCGTTTCTACGATACGGACGGGCAATACATAAATGCGGCCAATCCCACTCAAAAACTGGGCGAACGCACTACAAAATCCCTCTCCGCAACACTATACGCAACGCCATCGGACAACTTCACGGCTAAAGCCTATTTCACCCTTTGGAAGGACGACGATGGACCGGGCGCGCAAGTCGTTTTTAATCCGGTCCCCCCGGCATTCAATTGTAATCCTGGCGTCCTACAATGGATCTGTGGTGAAGTCCCCAAACCCACTGCGGATCAGATTGCTCAGAACACGGTCGTTATCCCCTTCGTACAAGAGAACCTCATAGAGAACGGCGCTGACTTCAATTTGATATTTGATCCCCCTTTTAACGAGGACTTTGGCTTCGAACGTCACGCTTGGCACAGCAACCTCACACTGGATTACACGATCCCTAACGCAGATGTCACAATCACATCGAACACGGCGTACCACCAGGATCACAACGATTCGCTCACTGACCAAGACTCCAGAGATAGCTCCAATCTACCCAACTTCCTGGCTGCCTTTATTCCGAACGCAAACCCGCTTAACGATTGGCCCTTTATTATTGAAGACAGCCATGAGGACTTCAGCCAGGAAATTCGAGTGGCTTCAGGCACGGACCAAAGGTTCCAATGGCTGGTCGGGGCCAATTACTTTGATCAGGAAGTAGTCCTTGGGGTGTCGACCCTCAGTCCATTCGGATTCCTCCAATTCAATGACAACACGACACGGACCGTCGAGACAATCGGCGTTTTCGGCTCGGCAGCTTACGACATCACAGATGAATTGACGCTTAGCGTGGAAGGCCGTTGGCAGTCCGACAAAGTGACGGCACGATTAACACCAACGGCACCTATCTTGGAAGAAACCTTTAAAAACTTTTCGCCGCGCGTCATTCTTGACTATAAGCCAGACACCGAAACGACGCTGTATGCAACGTTTGCCCGGGGATACCGCCCCGGAGAATTCAACCCGGAAGTTGCCAGCCTTTCGCCCGCGGATCAGGCCATCGTCGTGCAACAGAGCGGTGCCGGGATAGCTGCACCAGAAGAGAAACTGGACAACTATGAAGTGGGGTATAAAGCAACCGTGTTCGACGGCCGCGCCATAATTAATTCATCCGTCTATTACATGGAATGGAAAAACAGGCATCTGACGACACTGGTCTTGCTGCCAGATCCCGCCAATCCTACGGGTTTGAACATTTTTGCTGTCCGCTCAGCGCAGGGCCTTGTAGAACTCTGGGGCATCGAGTTGGAAGGGTCGGCGCAGATCACTGAGAACCTCAACTTCAGCGGCACTTTCAATGTTTCCGACACAAGCATAAAGCGCGACAGTTGTTCGATTTGCGGGCAGATCTCAGGGAATGCAGACGATGCCATTGGCAACCGTTTGCCAAGAACCTCGAAGTATTCAGGATCCGTTTCTGCGACATATGGCGACTCCCTTGTCGGCGACTTCGATTGGTATGTGCGCGGCGACTACATCTACAACGGAAACAGATTTGCAACGCCACTAAACCTGGCAAGGACAGGGTCCAGCCATCGGGTCAATGCCAGAATTGGTACCGAGACTGAAGATGTAAGAATTGAAGCCTATGTCAACAACCTGTTCGACAATGAGACGTATCCGGGACTCATGAGCCAAATCAACCTGCTGAATTTCGCAGAACAAACCATCGGCGGAGCTCTTCCGGACCGCCGCGCCTGGGGCGTGCGTGCGACGTATGACTTTTAACCAGCTTTAGGCGTTCAAGAGATATGTACCGGCCCACCGAACAGAGAGCCTGTTGATCCATGACGGAAACGAGTATCCGCCGCGGGTATGTCGACACCGCGCTTGGCCAGATGCATTATCGCCATGCCGGGCACGGGGATCCCGTTGTCATGTTGCACTGGGGGCCGGCGAGCAGCCGCATGATGGAGCCACATCTGCCCCTCTACGCAGCGAAGGGTTACCATGCTGTTGCGTTTGATATGATTGGCCATGGCCAGTCGGCCAAACTCGACCGCGGTATAACAAACATTGAGCATGCCGAAGCCGTGTCCGAGGCTATGACGGGGCTAGACATTGGCGGAGGCTATTTCATCGGCGGCCACATGCCTTCTGCCATCGCCGTTGAGGTGGTCCTGCTCAGGCGTGATATTCGGAAACTCATTCTCGACGGCACACCTTTACTCAACGCCGAGGAAACGAAGCATTTGATGTCTGGTGTTTACAAAGGGCCATGGGGCTTTCGGGAGGATGGCAGCCACAAGGATGATTTCTGGAACTCGACAGTGGCCATCATGAAAGTGTGGAATCCGGACTTTACTGAGACACCCGAGACCCTCCCACAAGTATATGCGCTCATGGCCGATCACATTGAGGCGAGCATTCAGGCTGAGCCGGCGATCAAATCGGTCAACGATTTCAGTGAGCGCCTTGCACTGGTCGATGTGCCGGTTCTGGTGTTGACGGCTGAGAAAGAACCGTTGCGGAATGCTTTTGAACGCGCCGTCGAACAGTCTCTGAATGGCCGCGGTCATGTGTTCCCCGGCTGTCATCCCGTCCATTATCCCGAACGTGCGTCGGAGTATGTTGATGTTGCGACCGGTTTCTTCGCTAGCGCGACTTGAACGCGTAACCCACGGATAAATCTCACAACGAGGAAGTCAATCATGACCTTAAACTCTAGCCCCCTTCGCGCAATCACTGACGAAGATCGTGAAACCTATGCACGGGATGGTGCAGTGTGTTTGCGCAATGTCTTCGACCGCGATTGGATCGATTCTCTTTTACCCATTGCCAAACGGCTCATGATTGGCAAAGAGGACTTTGGCCTCCCGCCTCACATGCATGGATCTTGGATGGCCCGCCAGATTCCAGAGTTCCGCGAGTTCGTGTTCAACTCTCCCATGGGCGAGGCAGCAAGCCGGGCGATGGGGTCGGCTTGGGTCCGTTTTTACATTGACCTCTTTTTCGCCAAACCCCCCCAGTCCACTACGGCGACTCCATGGCACAGTGATCGTGGCGGCTGGCCATTTTCGGGTGGCATGATCCCGTCCTTCTGGATGCCATTGACGCCGGTAAACCGGGACAATGGCATCGAAATCATTGCCGGAAGTCACAAGCAGGATGTCACTTATTGGAACATTACGGCCATGTCGAAAAAAATGATTCGTCCTGAAGAGTGCCTCAATATTCCAGACGGTGAGGCCGTGCGTAACAATCCCGACTATACGTTCTTGGGCTGGGAGATGGAGCCTGGCGATGCGCTTCTCATTCATCCTTGGGCGCTTCACTATTCCTCAGGCAACCCCACCGACGATTGCCGAATTGCGCTAACCGTGCGGCTTCTCGGCGACGACACCCGCTGGGATCCCCGACCAGAATGCGTTGGACTCGCCGGGGTGAGCCTTGATGAGATGGTCCCGGGGGAGGTGCCGGACACGCCCTATCTGCCGATGATATGGTCCGCAGATGGCAAAACCGACTCTATGGACGATTACCCCCATGGCTTCAATGTTCGTTGGTCTGCGGGTGCCCGTGAGCGCGTCGCTGCGTTGCAGAGCAAGCAGAAGTCCTACATGGAAGAAGTCGCCCGTTACGGTGGCGTGTCGAGCATGGAAGACGCTGAACGAAAAGTGTCAGCGTAGACACTGGCGCATTTCACGTTCACCCCCATTAGATTCACTGCCCATGGCACTTTTCCGGACTCCAAGAGCAGTAGCGTGTGCCTTTGGCATAACAGTCCTCTCCGCCATATCAGCGACCGCGGCGGACGAGTCCCTCTCGGTCGGGTTGGCAGTTCTGCCACCGGGAAAGGGCAATCCGCACGGCGAGATGATAGATTATCTGGGGACTTGGTCAGCCCTATTCGACCCATTGACGCTGACCGGCAATGACGGTGAGCTTATTCCCCGGCTGGCGGTCTCCTGGGAGCAGATCGACACCTTTGCCTGGGACTTCGTGCTCCGGGACGATGTGGTGTTCTCCAACGGCGCGCCATTCGATGCTGACGCTGTCGTCGCTGCCGTACGTTACATCACCAGCGACCGGGGTCGGAGTGAGCGTATAGTCCAATCCCTTCCAAATCTTCGCAGGGCGGAGGCCTTAGCGCCGTATCGGGTGAGGCTGGTGACCAACGAACCGAGCCCCATGCTCCCTTACGAGATTCAGCTCTTGCGCATACCGGAACCCGGTCAGTGGCAAGACTTGGGTCCTGACGGCTTTGCTCAGGAGCCTGTCGGTACGGGACCCTATGTGGTCGATCAGTGGTCCGCCGGTTCCGTTGTATTGCGCTCGAACTCGTCATCCTGGCGAGCGCCACGCATAAAGGAACTCAAAATTTATGGGGTGAGCGATGAGATCGCGCGCTTCAACGGATTCCTAACCGGCCAGTTCGACATTTTCGTGGGCGTCGATCCTGACAGTTTCGAGGAGGTCGAAGCCGCCGGCGGGCGTATCCACCGCAACGTCATTCCGGCTGCCTTTGCCATCATGTTTCACAACGTCAAGGA
The DNA here is from genome assembly GCA_965262665.1 of Rhodospirillaceae bacterium. Taxonomy (GTDB): domain Bacteria; phylum Pseudomonadota; class Alphaproteobacteria; order Rhodospirillales; family Rhodospirillaceae; genus CBDBND01. The sequence goes on along the minus strand of CBDHFR010000004.1, from coordinate 3,348,098 downwards.
TCCCCGCTTCAGCAGTGTGCCTTTACGCCAGGCCTTGAACTACGCCGTGAACAAGAAGTTGATCATTGACGTTTTTTTCAAAGGGATGACGGTGCCGGCCAGCCAGCAGACGTCAATCGGTACTGTCGGTTTTAACGATGCCGTCGTGCCTTATCCATACGACCCTGACAAAGCCAAGATCCTGCTCGCCGAAGCCGGTTATGGCGACGGATTTTCGTTCACCCTGATTATTTCAAACGAGTCCAGTCTCTCCCGCAGCATCTATCAACAGGTGGCGATGGATTTTTCCCGCGTCGGAGTCGACATGGACATTGTCACCATCCCGCGGCCTCAGTTCCTTAGACATTTTCAAGATGACGAATGGGAAGGCTCGGCCTTTCCTGCCGGCTATTTCAGCGCCAGTTCCGATGCCCTTCGCAATATGCGAGGGAATTCCTGTCTACGGCCGGTGCCTTGGTATTGCGATCCGTACATTGTACCGGCCATAGAAGAGGCCTGGGCGCAGACCGAAATGGCCTCCCGCATCGCCATGACGAAAGAGCTCATGGCTTACGGCCACGACACAGCCCAAGGACTGTTTCTGTATGAAGGCGCCACATTCACAGCCCTTGGAGGGGAAGTGAATGGATACGATTCCTTCGGGATGTATGTGCTTTACGAAAACGTGTCTAAAGACTGATCATCCGCATATCGGAGAATCTACTATTCTCATGTTACGGGTGTCTCTAGTGTCCGCTATTACTCACGGCGGGTAATTTGAACTCGTTGTCTTCATATCCACTATTAAACATAGACACTATTAGTAGATACTAGCTTAACATCCCGCTAACCTAATGGCAAGGCAGGGCTTTTGACTGCCCTCCCTACCACGCTAGGTGTGGCGAAACGCTTACCCTCTAAAATCTCTGAAACTGTCAGGATTTGCATTTTCGGGTATTTGACTCCCAACGGCATTGTCATGTATGGACGCCCCCGGTGTTGCAAGGGAGAAACTGACTTAAAACGGCGGTAGAGCTTGCAGTCATGTATCCGGCCTTTGCGCTGCGGTACGCTGACCGCTGGCCCTGATGGAATCCGAAAGATCGACGCCCAGTCAGATTAACGAGCTCAAAGCTCTGACAATGCCTCGGGTTTGGCCGATCTCGGGTGGAGCCCTGTTTCGCCATCAAATCGTCGTTACCCTCGCAAGTTTGTATCCGCTTTCCAGCTGGTCAGGCGGGCGTCGGTCGGTAGATACGCTCGTATCTGAGCAGTGCCCAGGCGACGCGGGCTGTCTTATTGGCCATGGCGACCAGCACGACGTTTGTCGGCCGCCGCGCCAGGAGCCGGTCGGTCCAGCCAGGCCCCGTGCCCGGCTTGGCGCGGCGCCAGCGCAGCACGCTTCGCGCACCATGCACGAGCAAGCGCCTGATATAGCCATCCCCGCGCTTCGAGATCCGCCCCAGCCTGTCCTTGCCGCCACTCGAGTGTTGTCGGGGCACGAGACCGAGCCAGGCCGAGAGCTGCCGGCCCGAGCGAAACTGCGCGCCATCTCCGATCGTCGCGACCAGCGCCGTCGCGGTGATGACACCGACGCCGGGGATCGTCGCAAGCCGGCGGCTCGCCTGGTTGGATCGGTGCCAAGCCAAAAGCGTCGCCTCCAGCTGCTTGATCCGGGCCTGAGCGGAATGGAGCTGCTCAACCAGAGAGCCAAGCGCCTCGCGTGCCAGAGGGGGCAGTCGCACATCACCGGGATCTTCGATGATGGCAACCAGTTCCTCCACCTTCGACGCCCCTTGAGCGACGATCAGTCCGAGCTCCGCACAGTGGCCGCGAAGCGCATTGATCACCATCGTGCGTTGACGGACCAACAGCTCACGGGCCCGGTGCAGCATCAAAACCGATTGCTGCTCGGCGCTTTTCGCCGGCGCAAAGCGCATCGTCGGACGCGTCACCGCCTCGCAGATCGCTTCCGCATCCGCCGCGTCGTTCTTGTTCGTCTTGACGAAGGGGCGAACGTATTGAGGCGGGATCAGCCGGACCTCATGGCCCAGCGCTTGTATCTCACGCGCCCAGTAGTGCGCACTGGCGCAGGCTTCCATGCCGACAAGACATGATGGCAATCCGGCGAAGAACGCCAACACCTTCCCGCGGCGCAGCTTCCGCCGTAGTACCGCTCGCCCCTCACCATCAGCACCGTGAACCTGGAACACCGTCTTTGCCAGATCAAAACCGATTGTTGTAATATCCATCGTGGACGCTCCCTCTGTCTGGAGTTCAAACCAAACTCCATTCTGGCGCACTCGACGCCGAAAAGGGGGCGTCCATACCATCAGACTAAATCGGCTTGAGCGGGGACGTAAGGTCTCGTAGCCTCCGGCGATGCACAATCCCTTCCGTTATTTCAACAGTTCGCCTGAGGTCATCCGCAGCGCGGTGATGCTGTATGTCCGTTACCCCTTGTCGCTGAGACAGGTCGAAGATCTTCTGTCCGAGCGCGGCGTCGACGTTTGCCATGAGACCGTACGGTACTGGTGGAGCCGCTTTGGTCCTTTGTTTGCAGCCGAGATCCGGAAACGCCGTGTTCATCGTGGATCCTATTCGCTGTGGCGCTGGCATCTTGATGAGGTATTTGTCCGCATCAACAGCGAGACACATTATCTATGGCGTGCCGTTGACCATGAAGGCGAAGTGCTTGAGGTCTATGCCACGAAACGGCGGGATCACAGGGCTGCGCTTGAATTCCTTAAACGTGCCATGAAGCGTTATGGCCGGCCGGCTTCGATCGTCACGGATAGGCTAAAGTCATACCGGGCTGCGATGAAGGTGATTGGCAATGAAGATTGTCAAGAGACCAGGCGCTGGCTCAACAACCGGGCGGAAAACTCACATCAGCCCTTGCGACGACGGGAAGGGGCAATGGCTCGGTTCAGAGACATCAAGACCCTGCAGAAATTCTCCTCCATTCACGCCTCGATCCACAACCATTTCAACCACCAACGCCATCTCAACCGCCGCGATACTTTCAAACAAGACCGAGCTACCGCCCTGGCCGAGTGGTGTCAACTTGCAGCCTAAAAGTCCTCTATTATGGCTTCTTCTGCTCCGGGCCAGTTAGTCTGACAATGCCTTTGGCGCGACCGGAGACCGACTCTGGACGACCGCCGTTGATGTGCTTTCATATGAGCCCCTACGCCGCGGTGATCTACGAAACCTTCCTGGCCGAGATGGGCAAGGACAGGCTCGCCATCGCCGTGGACTCTCCCGGCTTCGGCAATTCCGACCCGACGCCGCAACCACCGCTCATCCAGGACTTCGGTGCCGCCATGGACGATGTGATCACTGCCCTGGGACTAGAGACCGTCGACGTGATGGGATTCCACACCGGCTCTAAGGTGTCGCTGGAGTTGGCTCGCCGACGTCCCGATGCGGTCCGCCGCGCAGTGCTCATCTCCATAGCCTACTGGACGCCCGAGGAACGAGCCCACCGCGAGGTCATCATCAAACCTATGGAGATCAACGAGGCCGGCTCCCACCTTAGTGAACGCTGGCAAGGTTCGCTGCGCTGGAGCATGCCCGAGCGCACACCGCAGATGATCGGCAATGTCTTCTACGCCCAGGCCATCAACCCCGCTATCAGCCACTGGGGCCACCAGGCCGCTTACCAGTACGACGTGGAAGCGGCCATGGCGGAGATTTCCCAACCGATCCTGGTGCTTAACCCCGAGGATGACCTGTGGGAGCAGACACCGTGGATTAAGCCGCTCCTGACCCAGGAGGGCAGCCGGTTCCTAGATCTGCCGGGTTGGGCGCATGGGTTCCTGGACATAAAGACGGCGGAGACCGCGGAGATCGTGCGCGGTTTTCTGGACGGGGAGGACTGAGACAATGATTTCTGAACTTCGTTCTGTCACCGTAGCCGTTAGTGACTTGGACGACGCGGTATCTTTTTTTTCGTCCGCACTTTCGTACGAAGAGAAAGGTAGCGGTCAATTTTCCGCTCAAGACAAAGCACTAGCAGCAGCTTGGCAATTGCAACGCGGTATGACTGGTCGCTTCACTGTTGTGGGGCCACCCGGTGTCGTAAGTTCTTCTATTCGTCTATTGGGTTTCGACCGACCGGGACAGGCAATTTGGGGAGAACACGACCACTTTCATGATGCAGGGCCTTTTGCCTTAAATTTTCAAGTGAGTTCGCTCGACGAGACACTTGATGCACTCGCGGCGGCAGGAGCGCGGGAACGGACCGAACGCCAACAGTGGCCCGTGTTCGATGGTGTCTCGGCCGACGAAACTCAATGGATCGGTCCCGATGGCCTGGTAATCGATGTCTTCGAACTTAGTGGTAACAAGTATGCCGATCACTTTGAGCCGCTTGAAACACCGACCAGTGGCATTCATACGGTGGTCATGCATTGCAACGATGCAGACAGCGTCAAAGCTTTTTATCAAGGGCTTGGTTTTTCCGTTCTCTACGATCAGATTCTAACGGATGTCGAATGGCTCACTGGCCTGCCTAAGGGGTCGGAGTTGCGCAACGTCAATCTGCAAAAACCCGAATTGAGTCCGTTGGGGCGCGTCGAGATCACGGCCCATGAGGGCTACCCAGGCGCCGATAAACGCACTGTTGCCGTTCCCCCCAACATCGGCATTTTGGCGCTGAGTTTTGAAACCGATGACCTGGCAGAGACGTCGGACTTGGTCACCAGCTTGGGCGGCGTTGCAATTGCGGACAAAGCATCACTCACTATGCCGCCATGGGGCGACATTCACTTGCAGACGTTCCATGGTCTAAACGGTGAGGTCTTAGAGATTTTCCAACGTGACGATGGCCGGTTAGGCTACGACGTCAGTAAGTCTATTTCCGATCTTCATCATCTCTAACAGGTAAACCTGGGGGCCGCTTGTGCACACTCAAAAAACCAGTGCGATCAAATGTTGGTTGCCAATCATCATCGTTTTGGCTTGCTTGGGATTCCATGCCGTTATCAATACAGGGCTTGCTGCTGAATCTTCCAACGGACAGGCGTTGAGTTTCGAACAACAGGTACAGCGATTAATCGATATCGAAGATATTAAGATCTTAAAGCGAAAATATGCAGCGGCTTGTGACGATAATTACAACGTAGAAAAATTGGGTGTGTTGTTCACTGAAGACGCGGTCTGGGACGGCGCTGAATACGGCGGAGCAACGACTCGGCAAGGGATCAAAGATTTCTTTTCCACCACCCCTGACTTCGTCAAGTTCGCCTTGCATTACGTCATCAATCCGATCATTGAGGTCGATGGCGACACAGCGACAGGCCAGTGGTTGTTGTGGCAACCCATGGTGATGCATGAAGGCGATCAAGCCATGGTGCTAACGGCCCGATATGACGAGCAGTATGTGCGTCAAGGCGGGCAGTGGCTGATCAAACATCTTAAAGTGACGATCGAATCGCTGGGACCATACGGCGGAGACCTCGGCAAAGCTCCCGTGCCAGAGACTGATCCTTCCTAGTGGACCGCCTGCATGACTGATTCCGGTTCTTTTTGGTCCCAAATGAAGGGCTACCCCTTAATCGTTTTCATAACCTGCATGGTGGGCTGGACCCTCACCAGCATGGACCAATCGCTATTCGGGTACGCAATCCCCGGAATCCAAGAGGAATTCAACGCGCCCATAACTGACGTGGGCTGGGTCCTTGCTCTGTCTTTTACTTTTGCGGCGGTGACGGCTGCCGTCATTGGCACTCTGACTGACCGCTATGGCCGACGGACAATGTTTTTGTTTTGTCTCGCCGTCTCAGCGCTTTTGGTTGGGCTCCATACCTTTGTCATTGGGTTGGTCAGTTTGACCGTGGTGCGTATGCTCGCCATGGGGTTCAGCAATGGCCTCGGGCCGATCACCATCGCTTTTGTCGCTGAAGCTGCGCCATCCCGCTTCCGGGGACTGATGGTAGGGCTTATCCAGTGCGGATATCCCATCGGTTGGTTCGTTGCCTCTTTGTTTGTTGTTCCTCTGATCGCCAACTTTGGCTGGCGCTACATCTTTCTTCCGGCCTTGTTGGTCATCCCGATCGCCTTTCTGCTGGTGCGCAGATTGCCGGAAAGCAAACGGTTTACGGAAGAGCGAAATCAGCGACAGGTGGACTCCAAGTCGGACACTGAACCGTTCTTGCAGAGACTCTCTGAGTTGTTTGCGCCGGATCTGCGCAAACGTACGGTGGCGTTCTTTATTGCGTTCTTTTTCTTTGGTGGCGCCTATGCCGGGACTGCGTTCTTCTTTCCGGCATATTTCAACCAATTCCGCGGCTATCCAATCGAAACCGCCACCGCAATGGTGGGTATGTCCTACGGTATCGGTGTGCTGGGCTACATCGCTGTCGCTTTTATTGGTGAGTTTGTCATAACCCGCCGGAACACCTGCGTCATTTGGGCCGTGCTCGGTGCCATTGCGACTCTTGGTCTGCTATGGCTGCCGCAAAGTCAGTTTGAAGACATGCTGTGGTTTGGAATTATGGCCGCCTTTTTTTAGGGAATTATAACTTAATATTGACTTTCTGAGCCCCGCCTGTTATACATAAATCATTGAAAGGCAGGGACAAATGGCACATCCAGCCCCCGGAAAATCAGACCGCAAAGGCATCACGATGATAGAGCTTTGCGACATGTTCCCCGATGAAGACACAGCCCGTGCATGGTTTGAATCTCGTCTCTGGGCCGATGGCCGTTACTGCCCACACTGTGGCAGTATAAAGACACACGAAGCCAGTCACAACAACATGCCGTACCGCTGCACCGATTGCCGGGCCTACTTCTCGGTCAAGACCGGCACCGCCATGCACGATTCCAGGATTCCCCTGCGGAAATGGGTCTTTGCGATCTACTTGCACCTGACCAGTCTCAAGGGCGTGTCGAGCATGAAACTCCATAGGGATATCGGGGTATCCCAGAAAACCGCTTGGTACATGCTCCAGCGTATCCGCCAGGCATGGAGCGCTGGCGCTCTTGAGCAGTTTGTAGGCCCGGTGGAGGTCGATGAAACCTATCTCGGTGGCAAAGAGACCAACAAGCATGCCAGCAAGAAGCTGAGGGCCGGTCGCGGCACGGTTGGTAAGGCCGCCATTGTGGGCGCAAAGGATCGCAAGACGAATAAGGTCAAAGCCAAGGTGGTTGGCACGACAGACGCTAAAACTCTGCAAGCCTTTGTCCTGGCTGTCGCGCTGGGTGGGGCCACGGTCTACACCGACGATGCGGGCGCATACAAAGGCATGAAGGGCGTCGAACACCAGAGCGTCAAACATAGCGTAGGCGAGTACGTCTCAGGGATGGCGAGCACCCAAGGTATTGAGTCCTTTTGGGCCATGCTGAAACGGGCGCACAAAGGCACGTATCACAAGATGAGCGCCAAGCACTTACAGCGGTACGTCAACGAGTTCTCAGGCCGCCACAACGTGCGCGGACTGGATACCGCCGACCAAATGAACCGCGTTGCCCACGGCTTGGCCGGGAAGCGGTTGAGCTACAAGGACCTGACCGCCTGAACGAGAGCCGGTCAACCGGCCACCCCTCTCCAGATCAGCTTGATTTTACCGTGGCGAATGTATAGATTTCCTGGGTGCTTACAGGCAGGAGAATCCAAGATGTCGCTCTCCAAAGAGAGAAGTGTCGTGCTGTCCGAACTAAGCGAACAGCGTGACAAAACCAAACGCCAGATCATTTCCTTTCAAAGCCGGGTCGAAAGGCTCAAACAGCAGTTGATCGGAATCGAGACCTGCATCAACGCGGTCGGTGGTGATGCGCCCCAAAGGGCCAACGGATCGGTGAAGCAAGTAATCCTCGACAAACTGAAGGAGGCCGGTTCTCACGGCCTAACTGTCGGTGAAGCCATCCGGTCTGCGGAAGAACGGTGTGAGGGCCTTAATCCAAGCTCCATCTCCGCATATCTGAGTACGTTCAAAACGGACGGCATCGTCAAATATGCCGACGAAAGGTATTATTTGCCGGAATTTTATCCGAACCGCATTGTTGGGGAAGTGACGTATATTGATACAAAAGGGGTGAAGATCGTAAAAAGATGAGGCCCCGGAACGACAGTTCCAGGGCCTCATCTGCGGGTGTAGCTCAATGGTAGAGCAATAGGGTTCCCACCTTGTAGATGTCGGTTCAATTCCGTCCACCCGCTCCAAATGGTCTGATGCCGGTGCTTACAGGCAATCCGATGTCTGACCATTCACATTCAAAGTTCTAGAGCTTGCTAATCTAGGTCAAGTTATTAGCGTAGGTCGTCTAAGCCCTAGGCGTACGCCATGGCAAGTCTTAAGGTTTCCAGCAACCGTTGCGAGTCAAGCAAGAGGGTCAGGGGGCCGGATATCTAGTTTTAGCGGGAAAATTCACGGGCGATCCGACATGGGGTCACTCGTGCGTGTTGTTGGCAGCGATGAGAGGATGAGTTAAGCTGGGGATATAGTCAATATTAAGTTATAATTCCCTTTTTTTACGGCAACGCGGCCGCACTCAATATGCTCATCGTAGAAGTCTTCCCCACGCGCGTGCGTGCGACGGCAGTCGGGTTTGCAGCTTCATTTGCGCTCTATCTCGGCCATGCCATCTTTCCCATCGTAGTGACAATCGCGATTGAGACCATCGGATGGCAATGGGCTTTCACCTGGGCTGTTGTTCCATCAATGCTCATCGCTGCCGCAGCCATTTTCTCTCTCGACAATATTCGCTCAGGACTGGAGCTAGAGGAGATTTCCCGTTAAGCAAATTGGACTGATAGATCTATAACCAGCTTACAGCCTGGCAAGGAAAACAGGGCGTATGAATATGTCATCCTCAGCGGACAAAACGGCAGGAACGTATAAAGTCTTCCATTTTCTCCGCCGTCTCCAGGCGGTGTCACAAGACGACTTTAAAAATGCGCTTAGTGCAATGAAGGAGACGCTGAGTACGGACAATGCTGCTTCTCATTTCTTTACTCTGGCCGCTGGCCATCAGCATGAAAATGCCTATACGCCGTCCGACAACCCTGATTATGACGCCGTGTTGGAAATCGAATGTGAGAGTGAGGGGGCTGCCGTCGATACGCAGCGGTCTTTGCATGACGGCGCGATTGCCGCTCAGCTCGATCCCATTATCGACAACAAACACTCACCAGTCGTGGCGTCGCGTGTCTTTGTCATGAAAGACGCGCCTTTTGCACATATTGCGCAGAAAATGGTCTGTCCGATCAATATGCGGGACGGTACGACCGTCGAGCACTTCCGCGATTATTGGCGCAACTCCCACGCCAAAGTCGCAGTAGAGGTGCTGCCGATTATTCACCGCTATGTCCAATGTCACACAGTAGAATCCGAATACGAGGGGGGTCGCGCTCCCGTCTTCGACGGTATCGCTGAGTTTTGGTTTGAAGACTTGGCGCAGGCCATGGCGGATGCGGAGTCCACTCCTGAGGCCGCTGAAAGAAACTATAAGGATCAGCTCAACTTTATGGATACGCGAGACAAGTTAATATTGATTGTTGAAGGGGCGGCCTAAAGACACTTCAGTGTTGGAGGACTTATGTCCGAACAGGAACGCAATAAACAACGTGCACGTGACTATTTTGACGCGCTAGATCGCAACGACACCGGCGCATTGCTCGATATTTTCGCAGATGACGGTGTTATTGAGGTGATGGGCGATACTTTGGTCTCGGGCACTTTTGCCAAGGATCAGATTCTTGCACTCGCCGGAACTGTGCTGGATACTTTTCCGGAAGGCCTCAAATATCAAGTTAAGACCATCATCGCTGAAGGTGAGTATGTGGCAGTAGAAACTGAATCCCGCGGCGTAATGGCGTCGGGACAACTTTATGAGAACCAATATCATTACCTCATGCGTTGGCGGGACGGTAAGTTGGCTCACGCCAAGGAATACTGTGATACGGAACGCGTGACAGAAATCTTATGCGGTGGTCAAAGACCGGCTTAAGGCCGTGACGAATATCGAGGGGGGGCCAATGAGCCGATCACGCGTTGAGTTTCTGGATGTGCCGGCGTTGCCTCTTGCACCCGATCCATTAATACCCAGTGAGGTCGGATCGCGGTCCGTGACCCTGAGTCACGATCCTGACTCCAATGCTCAAACATGCTTCGTTAAAGTCGCGCCCTACTGGTACTGGCAACCTTCCGAACCACTTGCCAACGACCTGGAAGTCCTAATCCTTGAGGGGGCACTATCCATTGATGAGTGGGATATGAATCGGGGCGCCTACCTCCATCTCTCTGCTGGCACACTGCTCAAACGGCTTACGACGACTGAACCTTGCGCCTTGTTGTGGATGGTAAATCCGGCCTCCGGTGATGCTCAAAAAACAGCACCCGAATACATTGCTGATATCAACGAGGTTCCATGGGTTCCGGTGCCCGACTTTGAAGGGCGCCCGGCATCAGAGGTGGGGGAGGGGCTGCGCTACAAGATGATCCGGCAAGATCCAGTGACCTCAGCTTATACCCTGGTCACGCATATGGCGGGTCGTTGGTTCGACCCAAGGCTTGAAACTCACGAAACTTGGGAGGAACTGGTCTTGCTTGAAGGTGAATTCCTTATGGGTATGGCCGGGCAAGTCACCGGCGGTACGTATATCTTCCGTTCCGGCGAAGTTCCCCACGGCCCTCAGGCAACGCGCACTGGTGCCGTCTGGTTCGCCCGCGGGGAAAGAATGATCGACTTTGACTTCTCGGCGTCGGATGTTGCTCAATCACAAACCGAACGCTATCTGAGCGAAAGCCAAGAGTCTGGCGCTGCCGATCTACAGCCCTGGGGCGGATGGATCTAGTACAAGGGGAGTAGGCCATGCCACTTCAATTTGAACATGACGTTTTACCAAAACCGACGGCCGATGAAGAGGCACGTCAGGAGTTCGTCTTTAGCGTGGCGCAACATTCCATGAACGAGATCATGCCGGGAATTGTCAGACTAACTAGCGCTGAGTAGAAGAAGCCGCAATTCGAGTAATTTCAGGCAGCAAGTTGACGCCACTCGGCCAGGGCAGCATCTCGGTCTTGTTTGAAAATATCGCGGCGGTTGAGGCGGCGTTGGTGGTTGAAGTGATTGTGGATCGAGGCATGGATTGAAGCGAATTTCTGTAGGGTCTTGATGTCTCTGAACCGCGCCATCGCTTTCTCTCGTCGTCGGAAGGGCTGATGGGAGTTTTCGGCTCGATTGTTGAGCCACTGACCGCAAACCTGAGGGAGTGTCTGATATTCTGTGTATCTGGGTTTTGGTCCATGCTTTCTGAAAGGAGCAAGGACTATGACAATTTCCCAAGAACTGCTGGACGAACTTTTAAAGGACTGCGAGCGGCCTGAAGATCTGCTTCTCTAATCGGGTTGTCTAAGTCAAGCTCTCCTCCGGCGTTCACCGAGTCCCTACCGCGTCAGGTTGTAAATATCGCACCGTGGGTGTCTTGCTTCTCTTCGTGATCGGCAACCGTATCCGAGGCCGTCGACAAGATGGGATCAGAAAGAGAGGTGGAACAATCTCGACGGCGCCCTCTCACCATCAACAATGGATCGGGGTCAGCAGATCCTACGAACTCACCTCGTCCTTCGTCCCCACGGGGATATCCTCCGCCAGGGCGGAAGTTTTCGGGTTTCTCCTCCTCGTTGCGTCTCTGTCTCAGGCAGCGGCGCTAGCGTCACGGTTCCAGCGGAACTCGCTGCCATCCACCCACATACGGTGCAGGATCACACCGAGACGGCGGGCGGGCGCAACCTTGGCCCGGCGCCTGGCCGCGGCGCCTCGCCACCTGCATGGCCCATGCCCTGAGCCATGACCACCGCGTCGATCGCGTGAGCATGACGTTGGCAGCCTCGTAAAGCGCCGATCGCATCATCGCATCACCGCATTTAGAAATACGTCCCATACGGTCGATCTCCCCGGACTGCCATTTGCGCGGCGTCAGCCCGAAGTGTGCCCCCACCGACCGCGAGCGCGCAAAGCGGGCCGGGACATCAACCGTGGCCCGGAAGGTCAACGCGGTTACCGGACCGACACCGGGCACCGTCATCAGCCGGCGGCAGACCGGGTCGGTGCGCACCGCGTCGAGCATCATCTTGTGCAACCCGTTGAAAGCGGTCATCAGTTCTGCCCGGGCGCGCAGCATCGGCTCCACCAGACATGCCAGCGCCGCCCGGTCAGCGACCAGTTCAAGGACGCGTGCCTCCAACCCACGGCGGCTGACTTTACCCACCTTCAACCCGAAGTTCCTCAATGTGCCGCGGATATTGGCCTCCGCATCGCACAATTGTTTCAGCATAAACTTGCGATTGGTCAGGAGCATCCGTTGCTCTTGGCTCGACACCGTCTTCACATGCACCACCCGGAGCATGTTGACCCGAACCATCTGTGCGATCCCGCGCGCATCGTTGCGGTCGCTCTTGTTCACTGTGGCCGACAGCACCGCCTTCAGCTGCCGCGTCTCGGCGCAGACCACCGGCAGGCCGGCTTCGGTCAGGCCGTCGTGGAGCCACTGCGACAGCGGCCCCGCCTCGAGAGCGATGCGCGTCACGTCGACGTCTAGGCCGGAGAAGAAGGCCACCAGCGCCTCGGGTTCACTCAAGACCTTTGCCTCCCGGACGATCCGGCCGTCCCCGTCGAGGACACACACACTTGTTGTTTCCAATGATACGTCTAGTCCCGCATAGTAATTCATCGCTTGTTCCTCTTCTTGATGGCCGAGGCCGGACCATCCGGACCCCGTTTCGACGATAAATGCAAGTGGTTTAGACACTATGACGAGCTTCCCAATGGGCCCTGGGGTGATAACGGCACAGAGCTGGGACGTGGCGGGGACGACGGGCGAGCGGAGTGACTGGTCGGTCTGCACTACTTGGAAGGTTGATAGGAAGGACTTCTACCTCGTCCATGTATGGCGTGATCGGGTCGAGTTCCCACGCCTAAAAAGAAAGGTCGTGGAACTCCATAGGGACTTCAATGCCCATACGGTTTTGATCGAAGAGGCAGACCTCGGCCGGGGTCTGTTGCAGCAACTCAGAGAAAGCGCACCCGTCGATTTTCCGTACCCCATCGGCATCAAGCCCGAGGGTGACAAAGCGACACGGATGGAAGCCCAAAGCGCGAAAATCGAGGCCGGACAGGTACTCCTGCCCCATGACGCGCCATGGCTGGACACTTTTCTCCACGAAGTGCTCGGCTTTCCCAATACGCGCCATGACGACCAGGTCGACAGTCTGTCCCAATTTCTCGGATGGAAACGAAGGAATCGCTTTGATGGTATTGCCCTCACTCGTCCCGAGATAATCTACTTCAAATAAGACACCAACCCTTTGGCCCTGTCCCTTGAGTCCGGTGCGTTGTCTTTTCCCGGTTAATCAGTCCCCTAGCCAACGCCCTCGATGTGGCCAAATCCCTGCGTGTGATCGCCGGCTCCGGCCCCGAAACGTCTCGAAACACCCCCGAAAACCCAGGCTGATTGGACTGGACTTTACGGCCCAGGGAAGCATGTGTGGTGGGGAGAGGAGGCCGGCCATGGCGGTTGCATTTGAAACCCATTTAGAGGCGCTTAAGAACCTCAGCCCGACCGAGCTGCGCAAACGCTGGGGTGAAGTGTTCCGCTCCCCGGCTCCCAAGGGGGCAAGCCGGGATTTCCTGCTCCGCGCCCTGACCTACAAGACCCAGGAAGACCACTTCGGCGGCCTTAGACCGTCAACGCGACGGCGGCTACGGCAGATGGCAAAGACACTGGATCGGTCTCCCAACACCGATCTCGTGCCTGTGCCGTTCGCCAAGCCCGGCACCAAACTGGTGCGCCAATGGCACAACAGAAAACACGAAGTGACGGTTCTGGAAACGGGCTTTGCCTATGACGGCAAGGTCTATGACAGTCTGTCCAAGATCGCCCGCGAGATCACAGGGACCCGCTGGTCCGGTCCCGTCTTCTTCGGACTGTGCCGGCCCGGCACCAAGGCGGCCTGAACATGACCGCCAAGCTCAAATGCGCCGTCTATACCCGCAAGTCGTCGGAAAACGGATTGGAGCAGGCCTTCAACTCCCTTGATGCTCAGCGGGAGTCCGCTGAAGCCTATATCAAGAGCCAGCGGCACGAGGGCTGGGTCCTGATCAAGGACAAGTACGATGATGGCGGCTTCTCGGGAGGGAATACCGAGCGGCCCGCCTTGACGCGGTTGTTGGACGACATCACCTCGGACCGGGTGAACGTCGTGGTGGTTTACAAGGTCGACCGCCTGACCCGGTCGCTCTCCGACTTCGCCAAGCTGGTGGATCTGTTCGATGGACATGGCGTGTCGTTCGTATCGGTCACCCAGCAGTTCAACACCACCACCTCCATGGGGCGCCTGACCCTCAACGTGCTCCTGTCCTTTGCCCAATTCGAGCGGGAAGTCACGGGCGAGCGCATCCGGGACAAGTTCACGGCGTCGCGTAAGAAAGGCATGTGGATGGGCGGTCATCCAGCCCGTCGATCTGAAGTCTGCGGATCTGTTAAAAAATCTGCCGTTGGAATGGTCTGACCAGCGCCGCCTACTCGGGTTCGATACGCCATAGTTTGAGTTATGTTTACCGGCGCCGATGAGGCCATTCGTGGTCTTTTTGCTCCATGAAACGGTCAATCAACCCTCGCATTGAATCAAAAACGTCAGTGGAAAATGGGCGGGCGGAGAATCTCGGGCCGATGAGGGCCTGATCATCCAATATCCGGTGGTCATCAGGCGCTTTTGGTGACGATATAGCCAGACATGTCTTTGAAATGTTTAGAGCTCTATGGAGAGAACCAATCTGTCGTGGTTCGCGCAAGACTGTTTGGCTGTGGGCACAGTCAGCGGTGAACCCTTCTCATGGGCAATTCCCTGTTAACCAGGGAATTTACAGGGAAATTCTTCTTTTTTCGGCTTTTCCGGTCTTTTGACCGGTCTGTATCCCGCACAAACCCTGGACTTTATGATCAAATTCCCTACTCACAGGAACAGGGAAATTATTTCAGGTATCAGGGAACTTTTTAAGCCCTATCAGGGAATAACAGGGAATTTTCAGGGAATGGGGTCGCTTGAGATGAAAGTAGGTCATTTGTATCCCATATCGGCATCAGGACTATCCTCACCACGGCCTCTTGGACGATCTTTTTCTCCAGTGCCGAGATGCCAAGCAGTCGTG
The DNA here is from genome assembly GCA_965262665.1 of Rhodospirillaceae bacterium. GTDB lineage: Bacteria > Pseudomonadota > Alphaproteobacteria > Rhodospirillales > Rhodospirillaceae > CBDBND01. The sequence continues at coordinate 3,332,960 of CBDHFR010000004.1, read as the reverse complement.
TGCCACCATCCGGCTTTGGGATGTTCGCCCGCTGCAATGGTGTCGCCCGGTAAGGGTAATAGAAGGGAATCGTGTGTAGATGGGCTTTGCGGAAGGGACAGATTAGGGCGTCATACGATTGCCCGACCCCTGAGGGGAGCGCCCATGACAGATTCAACTACAGACTGGTGGTCCCGAAAAGCAGCAACGCTTATTAATGTTCCACTTTTGTTCTCATAGTATGGTGGAACGAACATGTGCGGCAGTTTGTCCGGTTATAGATCCTGGAAGGAGATGCGGGATTGGTACGCCCTGATCCCCTCAGAACAGGTCAAAGCCGCCGACGTCAAGCCCACCGCGGTGATCCGCCCCACCGACCTGCAGCCTTTCATCCGCCTGTCGGGTCCGGACCGTATCCTTGATCTCGGGATGTGGGGGTTTCCACCGCTCAAGTACAAGACCACGCTCCTGATCAACGCCCGCTCGGAAACCATGGAGGTGCTGCCCACCTTCCGCGATGCCTTTTTACACCGGCGCTGTGTGGTGCCGGTGACCGGCTACTACGAATGGAAGCGCGAGGCTGATGGCAGCAAAACCCCGTGGCGCTTTTCTCTCCAGGGCGCCAGCCCGAGACGCGGAGCCGCGATCGGCGAGGGAAAGGCGGACTTGTTTGTGCTGGCCGGACTGTTCGCCGCCGACCACAAGACCGGGCAGCGCCGCTTCGCCATTGTCACCACCGAACCCAACGCCATGGCCGCCGACGTGCACGACCGCATGCCCGTGATTCTCAATGACATGAGCATGAAAGTGTGGTTGTCACCGCATAGCGATCCTCAGCCCTTGAAAAGGATTTGCCGGCCTTACGTGGGTCCGGGCTTCACCGCCGCGCCGGTGTCCCCGAACCTGCACAATCGGCCTAAACCGGCAGACAAAAACCAGCTCAATTTGGGGCTATAAGGCCAATAAGCTTTTCATTGACCGAGCATCCATCCTTATCCTTCACGAATACCTTATCCGCCGGTATTCATGATGCAAACTGTGCAGGTGTGGATGAGGTTTTCGCAAGGGACAGGCCCGGATTGCGAGGAGAGGGTCAGGAAGACTTAGCCCTTCCAGGGCAAAGCAGCCGCGCACTATGCCCCAAAGGGCGATGCTAATTGCCGCGATATAGTAGCGCTTGTCTCTTTAGGGTCTTGCGCTCTTGTTTGGCCAGCTTGCGCTCCCGTTTCAACTGCCGCTTCTGGATTTTGCGTTCATGCTTCAGCGTCTTTTTCTGCAGTTTCCGGTCCTGATTGAACGCTTTTTTCTGAAGCTTATGTTCCCGCTTAAGCTCCTTTTTTGGGGCTTGAGCTCTTGTTTGGCCAGCTTGCGCTCCCGTTTCAACTGCCGATGCTGGACCTTGCGTTCATGTTTCAGTGACTTCTCTTGCAGTTTCCGTTCCTGTTTAAACGCCTTTTTCTTAAGCCTGCCTTCCCCCTTAAGCTCTTTTTTCTGACGCTTTCGGTCTCTTTTTAGGCGGTCATCGGGATCGACGATGTCGTAGGGGTGACTATAGAAGAGGGGCATTGTCAGACTAAATTAATTTGTTAGTCTAGTGAGGTGAGTTTTCGCCGTTCCGAGCCGCGCCTTGCTTGGTCAATTCCAAGCGAACCAATGGTTTAGTACCTAAACCCAGGGAACAAGGGCCCAAGAGAGTTGGCCCTAACCAGTTACTCTGACAATGCCAGGCGAAGTGCTGGAGTCTTATGTCACCAAGAAAAGAGATCGAAAGGCCGCGCTCACGTTCTTGCGCAAAATCATGAGACGTTATGGAGGGCCGAAAGTCATTGTGACTGACAAGCTCCGATCATATCGCGCAGCAATGAAGGAATTGGGTGTTGATCATCGCCAAGAAACTGGTCAATGGCTCAACAATCGGGCCGAAAACTCACATCAACCATTTCGGCGACGAGAGCGAGGGATGAGAAAATTCAGGAGTACGAAATCGCTCCAGAAATTTGTTTCTCTTCACGCTTCAATTCACAACCACTTCAACAAAGAACGACATCTAAACAATGCAAGTAACTTCAAGGCAGATCGTGGAACAGCATTAGTTGAATGGCGGTTATTGGATGCTTAGCTCATACCGGATCTTTGGAGTTCCCTTTGAGCAAGCGAACTTCCTCTGACAAAGCCCGAGTTATAATTGATCTTCGCCTATTTCAAGCGGATGACGTTTTCAAAAAGAACAGGTATTTTTCTATGGTTTCAACCGCTCAAGAGAGGGGCAGGCACAACAAAGGAACAGAGGTCACTTAATTTCTATTCTCGGACAAGAATTCCAAGATGATTTTTTCAGTTGTCCTCGGGTTATCCATCTGCGCGAACGAGCCCGCGTTTGGAATGTGAATGGATCGCGCCTTCTTGGCCGTCGCCAATCCGGGCTTTTCATATTTCTCATAATTCTGGCCGCGTTCGCCGTACATCAGAAGTGTCGGGCATTGCACCTGCGCGAGATAGTCGATGACTCCCCCCCTAGCCACGCCCCGTTGGGCAGGGCGTACCCACGGACCTGCCTTTTTCCGGCTGTCGATTTGCTCGTTGTAAACCTCGATATCTTCAATTCCGAACCGCTCCTTTTGAACTGCAAAGGAACGTGACAAAGGTTCATTGTTGGGCCCCCAGGTCCCTTGCGTTTCCAGCGAATCGAGTGACGCTCGTGGAACTACCGGATAAAGCGCCACGCTGAGGAGGCCTAGACGGGTGACTCGTTTGGGCCATAGCGCCGCCATGCAGACGCCAATGCAGCCGCCGAGAGAATTTCCCACCAGTGAGAACGACCCAACACCCAGTTCGTCGAGCGCTGCAAGAATGATTGCCGCTGACTCAGGAAGGCTCATAAGATACGGGACTTCGCCGTCCACTATGGATTCCCCATGGCCCGGTGAATCAATCGCGATGACGCGATAGTGTTTCGCGAGCGCTGGAGCGACGTGACGCCAATCTGCGATCCAACCACCCAGTTTATGGAGCAAAATCAGGGGCGGGCCGTTCCCCATACTCGTATAGTGAATTTGCATGCCGGGACGCCGGATGAAGCCCTCTTCGGTCCACGCCGCCGCCGGGGCTTGCGAATCACCGCTATACGCGGCGCGCGACGAATTCATCGTGCCCATTGCCAATGCTGCCGTAGTGAAAAGGACGGCACGACGGTCGAGTGAACTTTCAATCATAATTTTCCTCCCATCCTGCGCAGCGACCACCCAACCTTTATGCTGACGTTTCAACACCATGACCTGATGCCGTATTTCATGCCGCATACTAGAAACTTTGTTTAATCGTCTGTCTAGCGGCTAACTATTGTTCTTGAACGAAGCATACTATGTGAATTGCCGATGACTCGTCGCTTGCAAATCGCTCTAAAGTATCAATGCTGATAGATTACATACATTGAGGAATTATAAAGTGGTGGGCAAGTCTTCCGTTATTGTCATTGGTGTAGGTATCGGTGGATTGGCTCTGGCTCTGGCTCTGCAGCGCCGGGGCATCTCCGTAGCCATTTATGAACGCGCTTCCAAACTAGCGGAAGTTGGCGCGGGCGTCATGTTGACCCCCAATTCCATACGGGCTCTCAAGCATCTGGGGGTCATCGAAGACGTCGAAAAGGATGCGGTGCAACCGGGAATTACCCAGACCAAGCACTTTCAGGCCGGTGAGACGCTCAGTAAAACGGATTTGGGCCAAAGTTTTACTGAACGGTATGGGGAACCCTACTATGACGTTCATCGGGTCCACATTCATACCGCGTTAAGAGCCGCTGTTGTTGCGAACGATCCCGATTGCATCCATTTGGGCTATGAAATAGCCGACTCTGAGCAGGATGGGCTGGCAGTTATAGCTCGTTTCACAAACGGGGCTAAAGTGAGCGGCGATCTTTTGGTTGGGTGTGACGGTGTTCGGTCAGTTGTCCGATCGACAATTGGAGTGACAAAAGGTGCAGCTTTCACCGGAAACGTCGCTTGGCGTGGGTTATTGCCAGTCACAGATTTACTACCTCACCAGGGCATTGTCAGACTAAATCGGCTTGAGCGGGGACGTAAGGTCTCGTAGCCTCCGGCGATGCACAATCCTTTCCGTTATTTCAATAGCTCGCCTGGGCATTGTCAGGTCAAATCAGCTTGAACTGAAAAGTAAGGTCCCCTAGCCTCCGGCGATGCACAATCCCTTCCGTTATTTCAACAGTTCGCCTGAGGTCATCCGCAGCGCGGTGATGCTGTATGTCCGTTACCCCTTGTCGCTGAGACAGGTCGAAGATCTTCTGTCCGAGCGCGGCGTCGACGTTTGCCATGAGACCGTACGGTACTGGTGGAGCCGCTTTGGTCCTTTGTTTGCAGCCGAGATCCGGAAACGCCGTGTTCATCGTGGATCCTATTCGCTGTGGCGCTGGCATCTTGATGAGGTATTTGTCCGCATCAACAGCGAGACACATTATCTATGGCGTGCCGTTGACCATGAAGGCGAAGTGCTTGAGGTCTATGCCACGAAACGGCGGGATCACAGGGCTGCGCTTGAATTCCTTAAACGTGCCATGAAGCGTTATGGCCGGCCGACTTCGATCGTCACGGATAGGCTAAAGTCATACCGGGCTACGATGAAGGTGATTGGCAATGAAGATTGTCAAGAGACCAGGCGCTGGCTCAACAACCGGGCGGAAAACTCACATCAGCCCTTGCGACGACGGGAAGGGGCAATGGCTCGGTTCAGAGACATCAAGACCCTGCAGAAATTCTCCTCCATTCACGCCTCGATCCACAACCATTTCAACCACCAACGCCATCTCAACCGCCGCGATACTTTCAAACAAGACCGAGCTACCGCCCTGGCCGAGTGGTGTCAACTTGCAGCCTAAAAGTCCTCGATTGTAGGTTCTTCAGGTCCGACCAAGTTAGTCTGACAATGCCAACGGTGGTTGCGGGACCCCGCAACCAACGAGACTACATTCCGGCGACAGCGTATAGGAGTGGGGGATGAGGAGATGGGGAATGGAGCAGACGACGGAGCGCCGCTGGCACGAGGTCTGGAGGGAGCAGTGCGAGGCGGCCGAGTCCATCCGGCTAAGACACGGCGTCGAGTCGGCCTTCGACTATGCGGTCGGCGAGAAGCTGCTCAGATTCGCGGAGGCGGCGGCGGAACATCCCGAATTCGCGGGGGCATTGCCGCGGTTCGTCTTGGAGCTCAGACGGATGTTCACGCCCGAGGAAATCGAAGAGCACCTGGCGCGGATCGAGCGTGAGCGTCTCCAGCGGAACATGGACACGATGGACGTCTACGATCCGGAGCTGGACGACCTTGCCGCCTCGGCCGCCGAGGCGCGCCGCTTCGAGTTCGTCAAGGAGCTGCTGACCGCCCCAGCGCTCGGCACGTCGTGAAACTCGCAGCCGGCGGGCGTCAGGAGTCCTCGGACCGGGAGGTCCTGGCCGGGCTGGTCGAGCGCGTCACCTTCCACAACCCCGAGAACGGATTCTGCGTCCTGAGGACGAAGGCGCGGGGGCATCGCGACCTGGTCACGGTGGTCGGGCACGCCGCCATGGTTTCTCCTGGCGAATGGATCACCGCATCCGGGGAGTGGGTCAACGACCGCGCCCACGGGCAGCAGTTCAGGGCGCGCTTCATGCGTACCTCCGAGCCGTCCTCGGTCGAGGGCATCAAGAAGTATCTCGGCTCGGGCATGATCCGGGGCATCGGCCCGGTCTATGCCCGCAAGCTGACCCGGGCGTTCGGCGAGAAGGTGTTCGACGTGATCGAGGCCGAACCGGAACGGCTGCGCGAGGTGACCGGCATCGGGAAGGTGCGGGCGAAGCGGATCACCGACGCCTGGGCCGAGCAGAAGGTCGTCCGCGAGATCATGGTGTTTCTGCACAGCCACGGCGTCGGCACGGCGAGGGCGGTGCGGATATTCAGGACCTACGGCGCCGATGCCGTGGAGGTGATGACGGAGAACCCATACCGCCTCGCGCGCGACATCCGCGGCATCGGCTTCGTGACCGCCGACGCCATCGCGATGAAGCTCGGGATCGAGAAGACGGCCATGGTCCGGGTCCGCGCGGGTATCGGCTATGCGCTGATCGAAGCGATGGACGTGGGTCATTGCGGCCTGCCGGAAGAGGAACTGGGACCGCTCGCGGCCAAACTCCTGGAGGTACCCGGCGAGCTGATCCGCGCTGCGCTGGACCTGGAGCTGGCCGAAGGCACGGTGGTCGCCGACACGGTGGGGGAGATCCCCTGCATATTACTCGGGGGGTTGCACCGGGCCGAACGCGCGATCGCCGGGCGTCTTCTGGGGATCGCGGCCGGCAAACTCCCATGGCCCGACATCGACCCGGAAAAGGCCCTGCCCTGGGTGGAGGGGAAGACCGGGCTCGCCTTGGCGCCCGGCCAGGCCGATGCGGTCCGCGCGGCGCTCTCCTCGAAGGTCTCGGTGATCACCGGTGGGCCCGGCGTCGGCAAGACAACCATTGTCAATTCCATCCTGCGCATCCTGTCCGCCAAGGATGTCGAGATGCTGCTGTGCGCGCCGACCGGGCGCGCGGCCAAGCGCATGAGCGAGGCCACCGGGTTGGAGGCGAAGACGATCCACCGCCTGCTCGAGGTAAACCCCAGGAATGGCGGGTTCAGGCGAGATGCGGAGAACCCGCTCAATTGCAGCCTGCTGGTGATCGACGAGACGTCGATGGTCGACGTCATATTGATGCGGGCGCTGCTCGCGGCGGTCCCCGATGGGGCCGCACTGCTGGTCGTGGGCGATGTCGACCAGTTGCCCTCGGTGGGACCAGGTCAGGTGCTGGCCGACATCATCGCCTCCGGCGCGGTGCCGGTGGTTCGGTTGACCGAGGTGTTCCGCCAGGCGGCGCAAAGCCGGATCGTCACCACCGCCCACGGCATCAACCGGGGGGCCATCCCCGACCTCTCCCGGCCGGAGGGCGACAGCGACTTCTACTTCGTGCCGGCTGAAGATCCCGAAACCGCGGCCGTCCGGATCGTCGAGCTGGTCAAGACCCGCATCCCGCAGCGGTTCGGGTTCGACGCCATGCAGGATATCCAGGTGCTGTGCCCGATGAACCGGGGCGGCGCCGGCGCCCGCTCTTTAAACATCGAGCTCCAGGCCGCCCTCAACCCAGCAGGGGAACGTAAGGTCGAGCGCTTCGGCTGGATCTTCGCGCCGGGCGACAAGGTGATGCAGATCGAGAACGACTACGACAAGGAGATCTACAACGGCGACATCGGTCTTATCGCCGATGTGGATCCAGACGCCGGCGAGCTGACCGCGCAGTTTGAGGGACGCGATCTCCTCTACGGCTTTGGCGAACTCGATACGCTGGTGCCGGCCTATGCCGCGACGGTTCACAAGAGCCAGGGCTCGGAGTATCCGGCCGTGGTGATTCCGGTTCTGACCCAGCACTACGCGATGCTGCGGCGGAACCTCCTCTACACCGGGGTCACGCGCGGCAAGCGCCTGGTGGTGCTGGTGGGCCAGAAGAAGGCGGTCGCCATCGCCGTGCGTAACGCCTCGGGACGCCGGCGCTGGTCGAAGCTGGACGAGTGGCTGGCCGGTCCGACGGGCGGTGCGGAATCCGGCATACCCGCCGGTGCCGGGGCACAGCAGGGATCGATGTTGACCGGGGCGATGCCATACAAATAACTGCCGGGCCATGACCGACACGGACCCGGACCTCGACCGGCTGCATGATCTTCTGAGCGCCATTCCCGCAGAACGCGACGGCGTGACCATCGCGGAGCTGGATGGCTGGCCGTGTCAGACTAACTGGGCCGGAGCATAAGAAGCCCTAATAGAGGATCTTCAGGCAGCAAGTTGACGCCACTCGGCCAGGGCAGCGTCTCGGTCTTGTTTGAAAGGTTCGCGACGGTTGAGGTGGCGTTGGTGGTTGAAGTGGTTATGGATCGAGGCATGGACAGAGGCAAATTTCTGTAGGGTCTTGATGTCTCTGAACCGCGCCATCGCTTTCTCTCGTCGTCGGAAGGGCTGATGTGAATTTTCAGCTCGATTGTTGAGCCACTGACCACAAAGCTGACGGTCTTCGAGCCCAATATCTTTCATCGCGGCGCCGTATGAACGAAGTCGGTCCGTGACGATCGTGGTCGGCCGACCATAACGCCTCATAGCCTGCTTCAGAAACTCAAGTGCAGCCCTGTGATCCCGCCGTTTGGTGACATAGACCTCAAGGACTTCGCCTTCATGGTCAACGGCACGCCATAGATAATGTGTCTCACCGTTGATCCGGACAAACACCTCATCACGGTGCCAGCGCCACAGCGAATAGGATCCATGACGAACACGGCGTTTCCGGATCTCCGAAGAAAACAACGGGCCAAAGCGGTTCCACCAGTACCGCACCGTTTCGTAAGAGACGTCGATGCCCCGTTCGTGGAGCAGGTCTTCAACCTGCCTGAAGGAAAGCGGGAATCTCACATACAGCATCACAGCGAGGCGGATGACCTCGGGCGAGCTGTTGAAATAACGGAAGGGATTTTGCATCTCTGGAGGCTAAGAGACTGCACTACTTGACTCAAGCCGATTTACTCTGACAGTGCCCTACCAACGTCATGAAGAACATTCCAACGAACGATATCATCCTAAACGGATTATAGATGTTCTATACTCAAATCAACCGGATGAGGTTTTCGAAAGGGACAGGGGCCGCGTCGAGATAGCTCTGGTTCACTAGACCGGACTGTCGACGCCGCAGTTGTCAACGGTAATTTGCAATCTGTTTCAATCACTCATGTCATTAGTGACATTTCGACACGAGTTACCAATCAATTGGGTGTTTTTCGTGACTTCCTTCATGAATCATCGACTCATGTGATTAGTCATATACTGACATGAGTTGAGTATTCATGAGCTATCACTTCCACCCATATGGCTTTTCGGAGTTCAAATCGGGGGCAGGATTTGGTCAAGCTTCTGCATTAAAACGCACGGTTTTACGGATAGGCGTAGTGCAGCCGCTTAATCTTTCGGTGTCAGTCTCAACAAGCGCGCATCGGAATCGTCCTCGAGCACCCACAGTGCGCCGTCGGGGTCCTGCTCGATCTCGCGGATGCTCTTGCCCCATTCAAAACGCCCGGCCTCCCGGACGTTTTCGCCGGAGATGTCTATCCGAATCAGGGCTTGCGAGGACAGCCCGCCGATAAAACCGTCACCACGCCAGTCGGGAAACATCTCGCCGTCATAGATCACGAACCCCGCAGGCGAGATGGCCGGCACCCAGAAGGCCTTGGGAGCGTTGAATTCCGGGCGCGTGTGGTGGTCGGGGATCGGGACGCCGGAATAATGATCGCCGTTGGACACCACCGGCCAACCGTAATTTTCGCCCCTAACGATCAGGTTCAGCTCGTCGCCATGCCGCGGTCCCATCTCGTGTACCCACAACCGTCCCTCACGGTCGAAATCGATGCCAAGCATATTACGGTGGCCCGTCGTCCAAAAGGTCTTGGCCAGCTCGCCCCGGATCTGCCACGGGTTGTCGTCCGGCACCCTTCCGTCGTCGTAGAGCCGGATGATCTTACCGAGCGCCATTGTAAAATCCTGCGCCGGAGTCAACTTCTGACGCTCGCCCGAGGTGATGAAAAGCATACCGTCTGGGCCGAAGGCGATGCGGTGGCTGAAGTGCCCTCGGCCGGGCACATTAGGCTTCTGAGTCCAGATTCGTTCGGCATCCGTGAGTGTTGGCGTGGCGCCGAACCGGTCGAACCTGACCCGCCTGACGACGGCTCTGAACGTATTGCCGCCGTCCTGCGTCTCGGCGTTCGAGATATAGACGAGGTTATTTTGTGAAAAATCCGGGTGCAGGACGACGTCGCCAAGCCCGCCCTGGCCGCCGTAGGCGACGTCCCAAATCCCCGCAACCTCGGTCTTCTCGCCGTCCCGGGTGACGTGAAACAGCTTGCCGGGCTTGGTCGTCACCAGCATCGTACCGTCCGGCAGGAAGGTCATCGCCCACGGCTCATCGAACGTGGCGACGGGGAAGGCCTGCAGGGTCACGCCGTTCGTATCGGTCGTCTCGAAGCTCTCGGCGACGGTGGGCTGACCTGCAGCATGGACGACGGCGGCGAGAGCAACGGCAAAAATGGCGGCAAAGCGAGGCATCGGCTGCGATCTCCAATCAGTGTCGCGGTCCTGAGCCGGGGTTTCCTACGTGATGTTTCCCTGCCAATTGATCGTGACTTGTTACAGCCCGCCGCGCAAGTTTGTCCACGTCAGCGGGGGCCTTGTCAGAGGAAAATAGCTTGAGTCTGGCGAATCCGTCTCAAAGCATCTTCAGATGAGCAACCCATTTCTCTAATTCAAGACATTAACCAAGATCGTTCGCTTGGCTGGGACGATACATGTCCGATTTGGGTCAAAAGCGGAAATCCAAATGACTAAGAGTCGGTTTCGAAAGTCATGCGGCTCGGGCCAATCTGCGGACGAGGAGCATGACGGAGGCGGCGTAGAGGAAGGCGCGGGCCGAGGCGATGGTGGCCTCGAAGTCCTTTGCCAGTCGCCGGTTGCGGTTGATCCAGGCGAAGAAGCGCTCCACGACCCAGCGGCGCGGTTGGACGGCGAAGCCGACCTGATCGGGGCTTTTGCGCACGATCTCGACGGCGATCATGGTGGCCGTGGCGACCTTCTCGCCGGCGTAGCCGCTGTCGGCAAAGACCTTCTCGATGAACGGAAACGAGCCGCGTGAGGCGCACAGCAGCGGCCCGCCACCATCGCGGTCCTGGATACTCGCCGGATGCGCCTCGAGCACGAGGCCGCGCCCGTCGGTGTCGACCAGCGCGTGGCGCTTGCGCCCCTTGATCTTCTTGCCCGCATCGTAGCCGCGGGGGCCACCAGCCTCGGTCGTCTTGACGCTCTGGCTGTCGATAATCGCGCCGCTCGGGCTGGCCTCGCGTCCGACCCGCTCGCGATCGGCCATGACCAGAAAGTGGTTGATCTTCTCAAGGAGGCCGTCGTCGCGGAACTTAGCGAACCAGCGATAGATCGTGCCCCACGGTGGTAAATCGCTTGGCAGCAAGCGCCAAGGGCAGCCAGCCCGCATCACGTAGAAAATGCCGTTGACGATCTCTCGCATCGGCCATGACCGGGGCCGTCCCGTGCCATGAGCCGGAGGCAAATGAGGCTCGATCACAACCCACTCCGCAGCGGTCAAATCAGTCTGATAACGCAGCGCCTTGCGGCTATGCTGCTCTCGGGTGGTCGGCGTCCACATGGCGGCTCCAGATCGGTTTCAGCAACCTTCCTGGAATCACATCGACACCGGCCACTCAACCCCTTTCGAAACGGCCTCTAAGAATTATGTCTGCTCTTGGTTCTAAAGCGGACATGAAATTTACTTCTGTAAATGTCTGCTTTTGACCCAAAGCGGACATAGCCATCGTAGGGATGGAGTCCATCAAGGGTTGGGTCAATGAGTCTTCAAATGCAGTATCGGCCCGTATTGCTTACCGCCGCCGTCGAATGACATGGCATCCCGCTCGCCGTTTCCAGTAACGATTAACAGCAGAGCGTTCCCTTGCTTCCAATCGTCTTGTTCAACCACTTCCTGAATCAAAGCCGACAGATCGGGAGTCTGTTGCCCCCCGCCCCGCCCGCCCCCGGATGCCAGGGTTGTGGCACCCAATTCACCGCTGTTTTCGTCAACTTGCGCGACGAGATGTTTCTTGGTTCGTCCCTGAACGATTCGGCGTTTCCGGCGAGTTCAGCGCGGATCGTCAGGTTGGTCGGATCCGCTTTCGTGCTAGGTTCGTCCTTTGTGAAGTGCAGGAACGCGCCGTTGATCTTGCTTCCTTTGGGAATGCGGATCCCCTAGAAGCGGATCCCGACAGCAACTGCCGACTCGAATCCCGATGCCTGCCCGAGATCAAGATCGTCGTTGGCAAGGTCTACCTGTCCGTTGGCCCCTTCTTCCGCATCGTCTTCGGATGGGCTCACAATGTAGGCGCCTGTTGGTACATTCGGCACGTCCCCCGCCGATTGTGTACATGCCGTCGCCGCGAGGGCCAGTAGTACGATCAACGCCATTCCAGTGCAACGATTCGTGATCATGGCTTCAATCTCTGTCAAAGTACTAAGCGGACACTACAACGGCCCACATACTGATAAGGAAGATACGCACAAACAAGCCGATTCGATCGCACGCGCTGTTTGCAGAGCGATTCCTGCAATTCGTTAGACCGATGTCGAGGATGAGTTAGGTGCGATCTCGGGTGAATGTGCTCGCGTTGGGGTAATTCCGCTTTTGGCTAATTGCGGACAAAAACACGTTTCCAATCTACGTCCGCTAATGACCTAAAGCGGACATTGGCACATTCCTATGTGTTGGCACTAAGGAATCTCGATTAGTCATCCCCTTAAACATTGATATGATAAACTTTGAGGTGATCTCGCGGTGGAAGCGTCGGGGGCGCTGACAGTGGGCAAGCGCACAAACATAAACAAAACAGGTTTAAGGGGGATTTGCCGTGACTAAGGTACCAACATTTTCCCAATAGATGTTCAGAAATATTTCTCAGTCTTCATAAAAGTCCGATCTGTGTTTCAAAGGGAATTGGTAAAACCCCAATGATCACCCATGGATTCGGCGCAACAAAATGAAACTGTTGGGTGGTTCCTAAATAGAAGTGAAGATCTGCCTTCGAGAATTGTTGAAAATATTTTTCCTTTACCTTGGCCATAGCAATAGTTTCGTCACCCTCGCTTGACCTCAAGCAAACCCAATAGAGTTGGCCAAGTTCCCAATCCAAGACTTGAAGCGTGCTTGACTTGCCGTCTTTGTCTTCAAAAACGTAGGAAAAGTTAAACGGAAGCTTTGGAATAACCTCGAACGTTTCCTTCCAAGTATCGTCATCGAACAAATCAAATTGACTGGCGATTCTTCGCATATCGTCCAGCTTACTTTCACTCCATTCACGCTCATCTTCTTCCCACACAAAGCCATTGACTTTTGTAGGCTTGAATACAGCCAGCGAAATTTCATTTGCCTTAGCCAACTGAATGACTTCATTTAGGCTGTCATATGCCCTGGCAGGGCATTGTCAGAGTAACTGGTTAGGGCCAACTCTCTTGGGCCCTTGTTACCTGGGTTTAGGCATTAAACCACTAGTTCGCTTGGGATTAACCAAGCAAGGCGCGGCTCGAAACGGCGAAAACTAACCTCACTAGACTAACAAATTAATTTAGTCTGACAATGCCGATGTGAGTTTTCAGCTCGATTGTTGAGCCACTGACCACAAAGCTGACGGTCTTCGACCCCAATATCTTTCATCGCGGCGCCGTATGAACGAAGTCGGTCCGTCACAATCGTGGTCGGCTGCCCATAACGCCTCATGGCACGTCTAAGGAACTCAAGTGCAGCCCTGTGACCCCGCCGTTTCGTGACATAGACCTCAAGCACTTCGCCTTCATGGTCAACGGCACGCCATAGATAATATATCTCGCCGTTTATCCGGACGAACACTTCATCAAGATGCCAGCGCCAGTTTGACCAATTACGTCGGTCTATCCGCCTCTTCCGGATCTCGGCGGCAAACAATGGACCAAAGCGGTTCCACCAGTACCGCACCGTTTCATAACTGATATCAATGCCCCGTTCGTGGAGGAGGTCTTCGACCTGCCGCAGGGACAGTGGAAATCTAACATACAGCATCACAGTGCTGCGGATGACCTCGGGCGAGCTGTTGAAATAACGAAAAGGATTGTGCATCTCCGGAGGCTAGGAGACCGCACCTCTTTACTCAAGGCGATTTACTCTGACAATGCCCCCAGGCGAGCTATTGAAATAACGGAAGGGATTGTGCATCACTGGAGGCTAAGAGAGCGCACTAATTGACTCAAGGCGATTTACTCTGACAGTGCCACATGGACGATACGGGCACCTTCCGGCGTTTCAATGGTGACACTGTGGCTTGGTGAATGAGAGATAAGACGATGAACCGACGTAAATTCCTGATCCAACAGGCGGCAGTTGGTACGCTCGCGTTGACCCCCGGCAAGAGCCTTTCTCAGGAAGTAAGGACGCCAATTGCACGCGCGATGCCAAGGACGGGCGAAGAGCTACCGATCATTGGCATCGGTGGGTCCGCGACGTTTGGCGACTTGGCGTCAGAAGGCGAAACAGAGACGCTAAAAGCAGTGCTCAAAGCGTTTGTCGAATATGGCGGCAAGGTCTTTGACTCCGCACCCATGTACGGCGGCGGAAACACCTCACGCGTAGCCGGATCTATTATCGAGGACCTGCAAATTTACGACGACATTTTCTGGGCGACCAAGGTCAATGCCCTGAACCTGTTCAACACCGCGCGAAACATTTTTGGTCTCGGCAAACCGGCTGCGGACCCTGAGGCCATCGACAAACAGCTTGAGCAGGAGTTTGCGTATTATGGCCGTGAGACCATAGACGCCATTAATGTGCACAACCTTGCAGATGTACCGGCGCAATATAAAGCGCTGCAAGAGCTGAAACAGGACGGTCGGGTTCGCTACATAGGCGCTACCACAACGTTTAAGCGACAATATGACGACCTCATCAGTTTCATGCAAACGTATTCGCCCGACTTGATCGGTATCGACTATGCGGTTGACAACTGGCGCGATTGCGAAGAAGTCATATTCCCGATTACTCAGGATCTTGGGATTGGGGTGCTGGTTTATGTGCCGTTCGGCCGGACACGGTTGTGGGAACGCATCGAGGGTGTATCACTTCCGGACTGGGCGGCGGAGTTCGACGCAGAAAGCTGGGCGCAGTTCTTTTTGAAGTTCGCCGCGTCCCATCCCGCGGTGACTGTCGTGACGCCATCGACAAGCAAGCCGCACCATGTGGAAGACAATCTCGGCGCTGCTTACGGGGCGCTTCCCAACGCAGACATGCGGCGGCGCATGATCACGTTCATCGATTCTCTGCCCGGTGGATAGGCAAGCCCATGACGACGCTGTTTGATCCCGATCGCAAAGTACCAGAAGGGCACTGTCAGAGTAAATCGGCTTGAGTCAAGCAATGCGGTCTCTTAGCCTCCAGAGATGCACAATCCCTTCCGTTATTTCAACAGCTCGCCTGAAGGCATTGTCAGACTAAATCGGCTTGAGCGGGGACGTAAGGTCTCGTAGCCTCCGGCGATGCACAATCCCTTCCGTTATTTCAATAGCTCGCCCGAGGTCATCCGCAGCGCTGTGATGCTGTATGTCCGTTATCCCTTGTCGCTGAGACAGGTCGAAGATCTCCTGTTCGAGCGCGGCATCGACATCTGCCATGAGACCGTACGGTACTGGTGGAACCGCTTTGGCCCGTTGTTTGCCGCCGAGATCCGGAAGAGGCGGATAGACCGGCGCAACTGGTCGAATTGGCGCTGGCATCTTGATGAGGTATTCGTCCGCATCAACGGCGAGACACATTATCTATGGCGTGCCGTTGACCATGAAGGCGAAGTGCTTGAGGTCTATGCCACGAAACGGCGGGATCACAGGGCTGCGCTTGAATTCCTTAAACGTGCCATGAAGCGTTATGGCCGGCCGGCTTCGATTGTCACAGATAGACTAAAGTCATACCGGGCTGCGATGAAGGTGATTGGCAATGAAGGTTGTCAAGAGACCAGGCGCTGGCTCAACAACCGGGCGGAAAACTCACATCAACCCTTCCGACGACGGGAAGGGGCAATGGCTCGGTTCAGAGACATCAAGACCTTGCAGAAATTCGCCTCCATTCACGCCTCGATCTACAACCATTTCAACCACCAACGCCATCTCAACCGCCGCGATACTTTCAAACAAGCCCGAGCTACCGCCTTGGCCGAATGGCGTCAACTTGCTGCCTGAGAGTCCTCTATTATGGCTTCTTCTGCTCCGGGCCAGTTAGTCTGACAATGCCCGGTCAGGTGCTCTTGTCCCATGATGCGCCGTGGCTGGACACTTTTCTTCATGAAGTGCTGGGTTTTCCAAATACGCGCCATGACGACCAGGTCGACAGTTTGTCCCAATTTCTGGGATGGAAACGAAGGAATCGCTTTGATGATATTGCCATCATTCCTCCCGAGATAATATCCGGTGAGGATGACCTCGACGTTTGGCCAATGTTTTCTGAGCCCGATTTCTCGCTTATCCTTAATTAATCAGGCCCGGAGAAACGGCCGCAACAGGGTCAAACAGCACTCGACTTCCAGCGATAGGGAAGCGTTCCTTGCCCCATGGGTGAGGACCAATGGACCACGAAGACAGAGAACTGATAACCCATTTGTTCGCCAAGACCACAGCCTTGCTGGAGGATGCGGCGCAACTGGCAGCAGACGGTCAGTCGTCCCGGTTAACGCCCGCTGAGTATCTCAGTCTCAGCCGGGATCTCCATAGGGCTATGGACAAGGCCCTCGACGTTGTGAAAGCGCTCCGTGTAATTGCGGGCTCCGACCCCGAGACTTCCCCGGAAATCCCCCAAACCCCAGGCTGATTGGACTGGACTTTACGGCCCAGGGAAGCATGTGTGGTGGGGAGAGGAGGCCGGCCATGGCGGTTGCATTTGAAACCCATTTAGAGGCGCTTAAGAACCTCAGCCCGACCGAGCTGCGCAAACGCTGGGGTGAAGTGTTCCGCTCCCCGGCTCCCAAGGGGGCAAGCCGGGATTTCCTGCTCCGCGCCCTGACCTACAAGACCCAGGAAGACCACTTCGGCGGCCTTAGACCGTCAACGCGACGGCGGCTACGGCAGATGGCAAAGACACTGGATCGGTCTCCCAACACCGATCTCGTGCCTGTGCCGTTCGCCAAGCCCGGCACCAAACTGGTGCGCCAATGGCACAACAGAAAACACGAAGTGACGGTTCTGGAAACGGGCTTTGCCTATGACGGCAAGGTCTATGACAGTCTGTCCAAGATCGCCCGCGAGATCACAGGGACCCGCTGGTCCGGTCCCGTCTTCTTCGGACTGTGCCGGCCCGGCACCAAGGCGGCCTGAACATGACCGCCAAGCTCAAATGCGCCGTCTATTACCCGCAAGTCGTCGGAAAACGGATTGGAGCAGGCCTTCAACTCCCTCGATGCCCAAAGGGAGTCCGCTGAAGCCTATATCAAGAGCCAGCGGCACGAGGGCTGGGTCCTGATCAACGACAAGTACGATGATGGCGGCTTCTCGGGAGGGAATACCGAGCGGCCCGCCTTGAAGCGGTTGTTGGACGACATCACCTCGGACCGGGTGAACGTCGTGGTGGTTTACAAGGTCGACCGCCTGACCCGGTCGCTCTCCGACTTCGCCAAGCTGGTGGATCTGTTCGATGGACATGGCGTGTCGTTCGTATCGGTCACCCAGCAGTTCAACACCACCACCTCCATGGGGCGCCTGACCCTCAACGTGCTCCTGTCCTTTGCCCAATTCGAGCGGGAAGTCACGGGCGAGCGCATCCGGGACAAGTTCACGGCGTCGCGTAAGAAAGGCATGTGGATGGGGGGCCATCCGCCGCTCGGCTACGACATCGCCGAGCGCAAGCTCATTGTCAATGAAGGCGAAGCCAAGGCCGTCAGACATATCTTTGCCCGCTATCTGGTGTTGGGCAGCGTCAAGGCTCTCAAGGAAGACCTGGAGCGGGAGGGATACCGCTCCAAGCAGTGGACCAGCAGCTCAAACAGGACCACCGGCGGCAAGCCCTTCAAGCGGGGCACCCTCTATTACATCCTGAAAAACCGGCTTTATATGGGTGATGCGGTCCACAAGGGCATCGCCTATCCCGGCGAGCATAGGCCGATCATCGCCCCGGACACATGGGAACACGTCCAGGCTTCCTTAGAGGAGAAAGCCGCACACCATGAGAAAGGCATCACCCACAAGGAGCCGAGCCTACTGAGGGGTCTGTTGTTCGACGACCGTGGTAATCACATGAGCCCTTCCCATGCCAACAAGAAAGGCAAACGGTACCGCTATTATGTCAGTCAGGCCCTCAACCAGCATCGCGAGCAAGACAAAGGGTCCGTGACACGGCTACCGGCTCATGACTTGGAAGAGCAAGTTGTCGGCGTCCTTTGCCGGGTGGTCACAAACCCTACCGGCATCCTCAGTCATGTCACTGATCCGGCCCTGAAGGAAAAGTTGGCGCACGGTCTTGAGCTGGCGGGCGGGGGGCTTGTCGGCGTTCTGGCCGGTCACACCGATGCCAAGGCCCGGGACCTGTTCCGGGCGTTAGTTCAACGGGTCGAGTTGGGTGTAAACGGGTTTGCAATACAGCTTTCGGCAACCGCGCTGGACGCCGTACTGGAGTGCCGGTCCTGGGAGAACGTTTCGGAGAACGCTTCGATTGAGACTCCGGCCTTCGAGCCGGAAGACAGAGCCATCGTTACCTTAAACGCAGACGCATCGGTCCGGCGATGCGGCCGAGAAAAGAAGGTGCTGGTGCCGGATCATCTCGCGGGAAAGGCTCCTGCGCCGAACGCCAGGCTGATCAAGTTGATCGTGTACGGGCATACCTGGCTCCGTGCCGTCACCTCGGGTCGGGTTGCCTCCATCAATGAGCTCGGCGGTCAACTCAAACGGTCACGCACCTACGTCAGTAACGTCATCAAGGTCGCGTTCCTCGCGCCCGACATCACGGAGTCCATCCTTGCCGGCACCCAGCCCGTTGATCTGAAGTCCGCGGATCTCTTGAAAAACCTGCCGTTGGACTGGTCTGATCAGCGCCGCGTACTGGGGTTCGACGCGCCATAGTTTGACTTACGTTTGCCGGCGCTGATGAGGCCGTCCGCGGCCTTTTTTGCTCCATGAAAGGGTCAATCGACCCTCGCACCGAATCAAAAACGTCAGTGGAAAATGGGCGGTCGGAGAATCTCGGGCCGATGAGGGCCTGATCACCCAATATCCGGTGGTCATCAGGCGCTTTTGGTGACGGCATGCGCAGACATGTCTTTGAAATGTTTAGAGTTCAGTTTAGAGACTCAATCTGCCGTGGTTCGCGCAAGACTGATTGGCTGTGGGCACAGTCAGCGGTGAACCCTTCTCATGGGCAATTCCCTGTTAACCAGGGAAAATACAGGGAAATTATTCTTTTTTCGGCTTTTCCGGCCTTTTGACCGGTCTGTATCCCGCACAAACCCTCGACTTTATGATCAAATTCCCTACTCAAAGGAACAGGGAAATTTTTCAGGGTATCAGGGAATTTTTTGAGCCCTATCAGGGAATAACAGGGAATTTTCAAGGAATGGGGTTTTGTCCGTGCTGAAAGCTTCTTACGCAGATCTTCAAGATGCCAGCCGCCCACGTGTGGATGAGGTTTTCGGGAATGATGGTGGCGTCACCGTGCAGCCCGACGGTCCTCGATTGTAAGTTCTACAGGTCCGACCCAGTTAGTATGACAATGCCCTTGTCGAAGTCATCATCGACCCTTTGGGTGAATTTTGCGAACCAAATGAGAAATCCAACCGCCGCGCTCAGGGCGGCAAGAATGGTGCCTGGATGTGAAATGAAATCGGCCATCATAACCCAGAAGTCTAATCGCTTTCCCTTGGCGCAAGCACCATTTCAGTCGACTCACAGCCGGACAGAATTTTCTCAAGCGCATTGGCTTCGGCGCGTCACCAAGATGTAGAGTCCAACCGCATCCGGCTGGGGTTTTGCGCCTGCTACCGGCTTGCGCCAAAGGCGGCGTTCAGATCGTGGCGCTCCAGGACACCGCCCGCGCCTTCATGTGCGGGTCCGAAAAACGCTCCTGTTACCACGCCGTCATCGCCGCCGGTCTGGTAGAAGGTGTTGCCGCGAACGCCGATCTCATAGTTAAGATCGCCGTCGCCCCAGGTGTCGCCTGATCCTACCCCGCCGGGGGCCGTGTTCGCTTCCCAGGACTCAAGATCGGTGAAATCAGCATTGCCAGTGAGGGTGTCGATATCGGCGCTGATCTCGGCGGCTCCGGCCACGGCTTCCACCGATGGCGTGAATCCCAACAACCGGCCCAACCACCGCACCGTGCCGGCCAAACCAGGATTGTCCGCCAAGTCGGTGTCGGGTATCGGCTGTCCCTTACGAATACCGCATCCGCTTTAATTGAACGGATATTTTATGATTCGATTATGATGTTCGGAATGATGGGGATGAGGGTTTCGTAAAGAACAGGCAGTCCAGCGAGTATCGGATAGGTTCTGAAACTCGAGAACTGCAATGCACAAATAGTCTTGCCGAACATGAAACGGAAACCAAACCAGTTGTTTATTTTGCGGGTTTATGCGACGCGCAGCCGCCTATCGGCGGCTCTGATTGTAGCCGGTGTATCGATCATTTCCGTGGCAGCGGGCGCGGGAGACGTCTACCTGCGGGCCGGTATCGGCCTCGAACGGTCGGCCGAGACCACGTTCACCGACAGGAATTGTTCAAGCACTTCTCCAGCAGCATTGTATGGCTGCGGCAGGGGTGGCGACGGCGCTCCCTATCGTTCTGTCGGCGATTTCGAAACGGCGGTCGCTATGGAAGCTGGACTAGGCTGGGCCGTCACTCCCACAGTGCGCCTGGAAGCACTGGCGGAATACCGCCCGGGCTTCTCGTTTCAGGGCCAGGCCAATTTCCTGGAGCCTGGGCGTCGGCAATCGGTCGCCGCGGATCTGTCAACCCTGTCCGGCATGGTGGTCGCCTATGTCGATCTGGCTACACTAGGCCTGCTGGAACTGGGCCCCTTCGCGCCATTCATCGGGTCTGGGGCCGGTGCCGTCCGCACCAGGATTGGCGAGATGCGCATGACCTTTCCGAGAACAACAACCATCGTGCCGGGCGAGCACCGTACCGATCTTGCCTGGATGGTAACGGCAGGGCTCGCAGCAACGCTGAGCCAGCGCACAACGTTCGATGTCGCCTGGCGCTATACGGGCCTCAGCGCGATCCACACCGGCCGGGGTGAGGGGCGGGTCGTGTGGCAAGACGGGAGCCGGGAACCGCTGCTACTAGACCTCGCCGTGACGCAGGCCAAGCTCAGGAGTCACGGCCTGCGGCTTTCGCTGCGTTACGCGTTCTGAGACGAAGCCAAGAAGTGATGAATATTGATCGGGCACTGTTTATGAAGGCCTTCGGGCGCGACGTGGATTACCACGGGCAGGCATTGTCAGACTAACTGGCCCGGAGCAGAAGAAGCCATAATAGAGGACTCTCAGGCAGCAAGTTGACGCCATTCGGCCAAGGCGGTGGCTCGGGCTTGTTTGAAAGTATCGCGGCGGTTGAGATGGCGTTGGTGGTTGAAATGGTTGTAGATCGAGGCGTGAATGGAGGCGAATTTCTGCAAGGTCTTGATGTCTCTGAACCGAGCCATTGCCCCTTCCCGTCGTCGGAAGGGTTGATGTGAGTTTTCCGCCCGGTTGTTGAGCCAGCGCCTGGTCTCTTGACAACCTTCATTGCCAATCACCTTCATCGCAGCCCGGTATGACTTTAGTCTATCTGTGACGATCGAAGCCGGCCGGCCATAACGCTTCATGGCACGTTTAAGGAATTCAAGCGCAGCCCTGTGATCCCGCCGTTTCGTGGCATAGACCTCAAGCACTTCGCCTTCATGGTCAACGGCACGCCATAGATAATGTGTCTCGCCGTTGATGCGGACGAATACCTCATCAAGATGCCAGCGCCAATTCGACCAGTTGCGCCGGTCTATCCGCCTCTTCCGGATCTCGGCGGCAAACAACGGGCCAAAGCGGTTCCACCAGTACCGTACGGTCTCATGGCAGATGTCGATGCCGCGCTCGAACAGGAGATCTTCGACCTGTCTCAGCGACAAGGGATAACGGACATACAGCATCACAGCGCTGCGGATGACCTCGGGCGAGCTATTGAAATAACGGAAGGGATTGTGCATCGCCGGAGGCTACGAGACCTTACGTCCCCGCTCAAGCCGATTTAGTCTGACAATGCCGTCAAATACATTCATCAAAATATTTGCTTTATTGACGTCCTTGAAATTTAGCGATTCCAGCTGGTCAGGCTGCTTGGCCGCGCCGGCCCCATCACCCCGTTCTCGACTTATCGAACATCTTCATCAGATCGAGCGGCAAGGGCAGAACAACGGTGGACGCTTTCTCACCGGCAAACTCCTGCAAGGCACCGAGATACCGCAACTGCATGGCGCCGTCTTCGGTTGCAAGAATGCGCGCCGCTTCCGTAAGTTTTTCGGCGGCCTGCTGTTCGCCTTCGGCATTGATAATCTTGGCCCGGCGAATCCGTTCGGCTTCCGCCTGCTTTGCAATGGCACGGATCATGGTCTCGTTGAGATCGACGTGTTTGATTTCAACGTTGGCCACTTTGATGCCCCAGGCGTCGGTCTGCATATCAATAATGTCTTGGATGTCTTGGTTAAGTTTATCCCGTTCGGTCAGCATCTCGTCGAGTTCGTGCTTACCGAGCACTGATCGAAGTGTCGTTTGCGCCAGCTGGCTGGTCGCGTCGACAAATTTTTCGACTTGTATAATCGCGCGCTCCGGGTCGACCACGCGGAAGTAGATCACTGCGTTGACCTTTACCGAAACGTTATCCCTGGAGATGACGTCCTGGGTCGGCACATCGTGAACGATGGTCCGCAAATCTACCCGCACCATCTGCTGGATGAAGGGGATGAGGATGATCAGACCCGGTCCGCGCACCCCGGTAAAACGGCCAAGGGTGAAGACGACGCCGCGCTGGTACTCGCGTAGGATCTTGATCGCCGTCGCCAGAAAGACGATCGCGAACAGACCGAAGAGGGTATAGCCGACAAATTCGATTTCCATGATGGGTCCCATTTCTGCGCTATTCAGAGTGTGGTTCAGCGTCTTTCGGTCCAACGCCTTGTGGACCAACGACCTGTGGCAAAACGATAAGGGTCAGCCCGCGCCGGTCTTTGATTTCAACCGCAGAGCCGGGAGCAAGACCGCTTGGGCCTTCGGCATGCCAGGTTTCACCGTGGTAGTGGACACGCCCTGCCGTCCCCGTCCATTCACTGACTTCAGCCGCGGCGCCGAGAATTTCTTCTTGTCCCGTTACCACTTTGCGGCGGTAGGCGCCAATAGCCATGGACATGATCAGAATGAGGAACCCGGCCGTGAATACAGCGCTCCCGATGATCACCGTCCACGACAAGTCGAAGCCAGGCGCGGTCGTCTCAAACAAAAACGTGGCGCCAATAATGAAGGCTGTAATCCCGCCCAGACCGAGCACCCCGAATGAAGGTGCAAACGCCTCCGCTACCATGAGAGCTATGCCGAGCAAGACCAACCCCAGACCGGCGTAGTTGACGGGTAAAACGTTCAGCGCATATAGCGCAAGCATGATGCTGATGGCGCCGATCGTTCCGGGAATGATGGCGCCCGGGTTGGAGAGTTCGAAAATCAAACCGTACGTGCCAACCAACATCAGAATGAAGGCGATGTTGGGATGGGCGATGACCGATAAGATCTTGGTGCGCCAATTTGGTTCCATCGCTTCGACGGCCGCGCCCGCAACATTTAACACGGTTTCACCGTCGACCATTTTCACGGTCCGGCCGTCAATCTTCTGTAACAGGCTGGCAACCGTATCCGCGACGACATCTATGACGTTCTGCTCCAAAGCCGCCTGGGACGACAGACTGGCGGCTTGGCGCACGGCCTTTTCCGCCCAGTCGGCATTGCGGCCACGCATGTCCGCCAGCCCCCGGATATACGCCGCGGCGTCATTGACTATCTTAGCGCCCATGGCGTCTTTGGGCGGTGGCGGTTTGGCGGTCGTGTCCGGACTCTCATCGGTTTGAGCGGACTCACTTGTATCCGAGTTACTGTCCGGTGCCCGTGTGGGTTCGATGGGCTGGGGTTGAGGTTGCGGGCTTCCCGGCAGCGGAACGCCACCGCCTATCTGGACCGGCGTGGCCGCACCCAGGTTAGTGCCCGGCGCCATGGCGGCGATATGGCTGGCATAGAGAATGTACGTCCCAGCGCTAGCCGCCCGCCCACCACTGGGAGCGACAAAAGTGGCGACCGGAACTGGAGAGGCTAGAATGTTTTGAATGATCTCACGCATCGAGGTATCGAGGCCGCCGGGTGTATCCATGCGCAGCACCACAAGGGCAACATTGCGCTCAGCAGCAACAGCAAGTCCGTTGGTAATGTATTCGCTTGTCGCTGGACCAATCGCCCCATCGACGTCAAGACGCAGAACCACACCACCGCCTGGCGCGGGCTGTGATTGAGCCAAGGCGGTAACGCCTACCGCCGCAAAAAGGACAGCGAGTGCGAGACGTCCAAATCGGGCCGTGGAGCGAAGTATGGCATCCTCCACACGAGAGTTCATCTGTGACTATGGCAAATTCGACCATACCAGAACAGGCAGGCTTTGCATTATGCGTCAGATCTAAGACGGACATTAATAGAGGTAAACGTCTCCGTAATTAACCTAAGGTTTAGGGCGATCTACGGCATTGTCAGAGTAAATGGGCTTGAGCGGGGACGTAAGGTCTCGTAGCCTCCGGCGATGCACAATCCCTTCCGTTATTTCAACAGCTCGCCCGAGGTCATCCGCCTCGCGGTGATGACGTATATCCGCTATCCGCTGTCGTTGCGTCAGGTCGAAGACCTCCTGTTCGAACGGGGCATAGACATTTGCCATGAAACCGTACGGTACTGGTGGAACCGTTTTGGCCCGTTGTTTGCCGCCGAGATCCGCAAACGCCGTGTTCATCGTGGATCCTATTCGCTGTGGCGCTGGCATCTTGATGAGGTATTTGTCCGCATCAACGGCGAGACACATTATCTATGGCGTGCCGTTGACCATGAAGGCGAAGTGCTTGAGGTCTATGCCACGAAACGGCGGGATCACAGGGCTGCGCTTGAATTCCTTAAACGTGCCATGAAGCGTTATGGCCGGCCGGCTTCGATCGTCACAGATAGGCTAAAGTCATACCGGGCTGCGATGAAGGTGATTGGCAATGAAGGTTGTCAAGAGACCAGGCGCTGGCTCAACAACCGGGCGGAAAACTCACATCAACCCTTCCGACGACGGGAAGGGGCAATGGCTCGGTTCAGAGACATCAAGACCTTGCAGAAATTCGCCTCCATTCACGCCTCGATCTACAACCATTTCAACCACCAACGCCATCTCAACCGCCGCGATACTTTCAAACAAGCCCGAGCCACCGCCGTGGCCGAATGGCGTCAACTTGCACCCTGAGAGTCCTCTATTATGGCTTCTTCTGCTCCGGGCCAGTTAGTCTGACAATGCCATCGGGACTACAACACGATTACCCAGAACTATGCAGGTTCTATCTATTTCGAATGTGTCGCCAGTTGGGTCCACATTTACGTCGAGAGTTCGACCTACAGCGTGGATTTTCTGGATGACAAAGCGGCCAGCACCTACACCAACTACATCGGTTCACTGGCCGTATGATGATCGTTTATTGAGCAGTGCATGGGCTTCCAGCGAAGTCGATCACCGAATGAGTCTGCAAGTAATTTTGTGTTTGTTAGCCATACGACGAACTTTTTGATAAGAGAGACGTATGGCTAAGAAGCAAGACGATGGGATTTTGCGGCTGTCCCTTCCGAAAACATTATCCTCACAGAGTTATGGAGGATTCACATCCAGTCCAAGCGGATAACGTTCTCGAAAAGGGCCTCTCTTTAACGTTAATGCCATGGGTGCGAGTGAAAATAGTCGAAGATTATTTCTTTGGATTTGGGTTCATCCAAATAGTCAATGCCCAGCAATCCCGTGGAATGGATAATTCCAACATTTCCATTTTTTGTGGAAATGGGACCGTGAGGAACACCGGCCGGTCGAGAATAGAAGCCACCGACCCGGCAAGTATATCCGGGGCTGCCGTCCACGGTTGCAATGTTGACGTCGCCGCTGATGACCAGACTTTCCTCCCGGACGGGATGTACTTCTACGCCTTCCTGGAACCAGCCAGGCATCATGCCGGCGAGATATGTGCTGACTCCGTTATCGGGGTCGGTGCGGAACATTTTCACAAAAATCCCAGCGCGCAACGGATTGCTTGGAGCGGAAGCGGTATTGGGATCGATCCAATCCATGTCCCAGCTGTCGATGAACGGAACTGTTTTGTCTTCCTGGGCATCGCCCGCCGATGCGGCCATGTCACTGAATACCGGTCGCTCGTCAAAGATGGCGAAGAGACTGCAGTCTTCCAGGGCTTCCCAGCCTTTCTGTAAAACACCAGCGGGATAGTAAGCAAAGCCGCCGCTGGGCATTTCATGATCTCCCAGCCTGAATGCTCCTTCGAATACGAACAGGTCGAGGCTAGCAGCGCAAACACTCGGTCCATCCCACTTCCAGCCTTTAGGCAAGTGAATAAGCCCGGAAATAGCACCGCCTTCCAAATCCTCGTTGAGAACCCGAATTTCCGCGCCATCCGGCAGTCCTGCCGGCTGCCAAGGTGTTTTTTCCACGTCGAATGCGTTGAGATTTTCCGTTTGTGGTCGTACCACCGGTGTCTCCCCTGAATTGATGCCTTATGCGACTCTTAAAACGCTTGTTCGCCGCAGTTTATCCATTTCTTTGCCGAATTGTCGACAGGGCATTGATGCTCCTAAAGGTCGTCAAGTCCTTATCTCTGTCGGCGAAGGGGTTCTCGTCAGTTCATGGGGGGGGGGAGGGTTTGGGAAGAAGGTGGTAAAGTTCTCGAGCGACACACCATCCAAGGAGTACGCCCGTGCCCGCAGCAAGGATCGTTGATCGGCGCGTTGTATAGCGGTTCTTCTATTTTGCTGACCCGGGCATCGCTGCGATCGCCGGAGTGGTTGGAGGAGCCTGCGGCTTTTTGGCTTGGCGGTCGGCGGCCCAGGCCGCGAGCTTCTTCGAATATTCTTCAATACTGCGATCGGAAAGCGACTCGAAATCACCGTGTCGCAATCGGCGTACTTGCAACCACCACCAATGGATCTTATCGAACGAACTGACATTGTAGCGCAGTCTCGTATTTTTCCCATGACCAACCAGATAGCTACCGTAACCGGACTGTCTGTATTTTTGCGCATCTGCTAGCCAACGATTGACCTTTGAATACCAGGAAGAATTCTTGATAAAGGAGATGAACTGAAACATATCCAGTACCGTCATTACTGCCGTAGCCAGCACACGGACAAGCCAGACCATAGTCGGATTGGGAAGCCGCGGCACAATGTCTACGTAATTGATGATCCGATATATGGGCGTCATAACATCGTGCACAAATTCTTTGGTACCGACGGGCGGTGAACCGAAGGTGTAGCAAGCGCCGGTGATATCGTTGGTCAAAAACTTGGTTGCGGTAATGGCCAGAGCGCCGCCAAGCGAATGCCCGGTGATAAAAAGTTGACTATCCTTCAGTTTTTCGTCTGCGAGACTGGTTTCAATCTCTTTCTGAATTGACTGAAACTGAGCCAGGTAGCCACTATGCATTTCAACCTTCGTGCCGCGAATATCAACCGATGTGAGGTTGGCCTTAATATCAGCCTTGATATCCTCCAGGTTTGGTTCGGTCCCTCGAAAAGCGAGAACCGCATATTTATCGGCGCTATGCTTACATAGAAATGCTTGCGAGCCGGTAAGGTTGTCGTCAAATGTCTCGACAAGCTCAAAGCCGTGAGGTTTGAGAATATCTGCTAGTAGCTTCTTGGGCATTGTCAGAGTAAATGGGCTTGAGCGGGGACGTAAGGTCTCGTAGCCTCCGGCGATGCACAATCCCTTCCGTTATTTCAATAGCTCGCCCGAGGTCATCCGCAGCGCTGTGATGCTGTATGTCCGTTATCCCTTGTCGCTGAGACAGGTCGAAGATCTCCTGTTCGAGCGCGGCATCGACATCTGCCATGAGACCGTACGGTACTGGTGGAACCGCTTTGGCCCGTTGTTTGCCGCCGAGATCCGGAAGAGGCGGATAGACCGGCGCAACTGGTCGAATTGGCGCTGGCATCTTGATGAGGTGTTCGTCCGGATCAATGGCGAGACACATTATCTATGGCGTGCCGTTGACCATGAAGGCGAAGTGCTTGAGGTCTATGCCACGAAACGGCGGGATCACAGGGCTGCGCTTGAATTCCTTAAACGTGCCATGAAGCGTTATGGCCGGCCGGCTTCGATCGTCACGGATAGGCTAAAGTCATACCGGGCGGCGATGAAGGTGATTGGCAATGAAGGTTGTCAAGAGACCAGGCGCTGGCTCAACAACCGGGCGGAAAACTCACATCAGCCCTTGCGACGACGGGAAGGGGCGATGGCTCGGTTCAGAGACATCAAGACCTTGCAGAAATTCGCCTCCGTCCATGCTTCGATCTACAACCATTTCAACCACCAACGCCATCTCAACCGCCGCGACATTTTCAAACAAGCCCGAGCCACCGCCTTGGCCGAATGGCGTCAACTTGCACCCTGAGAGTCCTCTATTATGGCTTCTTCTGCTCCGGGCCAGTTAGTCTGACAATGCCCTTCTTCAGCATCTTCGATCAAAGCGTACGAACCTTCGATCCAAACACATCAGCCAAAAAGGCGAAGGCCAAGGGCAAATCAAGGACATGATCTCGATCAGCGAGCGACCGGTGTCTGTTGAAGACCGCGCCGTGCCGGGTCATTGGGAAGGCGACCTCATCACAGGATCGAAGAACAGCCACATTGCGACCCTGGTCGAACGTCAAACGCGTTACGTTATGTTGGTGAAGGTGACGAATAAGGATACGCAGACGGTTGTATCAGCGCTCATCAAGCAGGCGAAGAAGCTGCCGACGGAACTGTACAAATCGCTGACCTGGGACCGGGGCAAGGAACTCGCGGCCCACAAACAGTTTACCTTGGCGACCGACATTGATGTCTACTTCTGCGATCCGCAGAGTCCGTGGCAACGTGGATCCAATGAAAACACTAATGGGTTGCTGAGACAGTACTTCCCCAAGGGAACGGACTTGTCGGTATACTCACAAGCGGAGCTGAACAAAGTAGCTCGTCAGCTCAACGAGCGACCACGAAAGACGCTGGAGTTTGAAACGCCGGCAGAAAGATTTAACGCATGTGTTGCGTCGACCGATTGAGGTGGCAGCTATTAGCGGACATTCCATCGCTGCTAAATCATGTCCGCTGTGTTCAGTTTTGAAAGCGGTCCTAATTTTGGCGCTCAACAGCGCCTTTATTTTCGATGCCACTGCCAAGCGCTACGCTCGGCGAGGAAAGAAACGTGGTCGGGTATGCGCTCATGCAGCCGGCCCACTGCTATTTCGACTTGCTCGATCACTTGAGCGCGATCGAGATAACGATGCACGCCGTCAGAGACAATGGCCTCACCATCTACATATACATCGCGCACCGCCCACGGATCGTTCGAGTAAACCAGGTTCGAGACCACAGCCTGCACCGGGGCAAGGGCCACGCGTTCTGTGTCGATGACAATGAGGTCGGCGCGTTTTCCAGGTTCGAGGGAACCGATCTCGTCTTCCATGTGAAGGGCCCTGGCGCCACCTCGGGTCATGAGTTCCAACGCCAATTCGGCCGATCCAAAGGTTGGCGTATCAAGCCGCGCTTTTTGAAACAGCATCGCCATTTTCATGGTTTCCCATACATTTTGACTATTATTTGTCGCGGCGCCATCAGACCCCAAACCGACGCGCACACCGGCGTCAAGGAGTTCGGGAAGCCGAGCGAGCCCGCCTGCCCAGGTGGCGTTCGACACCGGATTGTGGGACACGCCGGTTTGAGTGTCGGCCAGCAGCTTTATTTCATCGTCATCCAGCCATATCATATGGGCGAACAAGGTCTTCGGACCAAGCACCCCGAGCCGCCCCAGTTCTATGATGCCGCCATGACCGAAAACTCGCCGGCTTTCGTCGTACTCCTCGCGTGAGTCTGCCACATGCATAAAGAAGTGACTTCCCGTCTGCGCGGCCACGTCGTGCATGGCGACCACCATTTCGGGGGTGCACCGGAGAGGCCCGAGGGCCTCGGGCGCGACCGATATTCGCGACGAATTGAAGCGGCGCTGTAATCTGCGTACTTCGTCGGCGGCTGCGGAAGGCCGTTCGCGGTAAGCTTCAGGAATAAATTGCGTAGGACTTTCGTTTACACCGTCGACGGTCATCCGCGATGCCACAACACGAATGCCCGAGCGCTCTATTGCCGTCAGAACTCCATCCAGCAAGTCGGCATGGCCCGTGCCGAATGTCCCGTTGGCGATAGTGGTGACGCCCATGGTCATCAATTCGAGCAACGACAATTGCGAACCGGCTTCGCCGACGGTGCCATCCATTGCATCAACCACATTCCACATGAGTCGTCCACCGAACCAGACTTCGAGAGGTATTTCATCGTAGATGCCCTTCAGAATGCCGTTTGACACATGAGCATGACAGTTAATCAGGCCCGGCATGATCAATCGGCGATTGACCGAGCGATACGAGACGCCATCGGGCACGGCTCCCAGGTCTGCAGTGGCGCCGACCTGGTGGATACGCCCGTTCCGAATCCAAACGTATCCGTCTTCGAATGCCTGCCGCTGATCGTCCATGGTGAGCACCATGGCGCCCGCGAGGATGAACTCATCAGCCATAAGACTGGCCGCCTCATCGTCAGAGGCTGCCTCTTGAGCAACCGCATCTCCCGGTAACGCGCCGGCGAGGCCGAGTGCGCCGCCCACAGCACCTTTCAGAAAATTCTTACGTGTGATACGGCTCATACCTCAAGTCTCCCGCGCATTGAATAAGTTATGGCTTCGATAATAGAACTTTTTAGACGCTGTCGCTACCGAGATTTCCATCCGTCACAAAATCTGAGCTGGCTAGCGCAAAAAATCTTTACAAAATAGAAACTTGCAAAATATCAGATTAAGGACCCTGTCAGTTGGGGAGTGAACTGAACTGAAGTTACATCGCACGAATATTGAGCGGGATTAAGGACCCTGTCAGTTGGGGAGTGACCTGAACCGGATCTACCCTCTTCTGGAGGACCTACTGTGGTATTGTCACGTTATTGAACGGTCGTGCTGCGAATTGGCATAGAACTCAAGCTCAAGCGGCAGCGGTGACGGTTTGCCACAGGCCCATTGCGTGGTTGCGAAACTGGCGTAATGTCTTTCGGGATATCAGATGGCGTTGGACGTTGAAGGTGTTGTAGACGGTGGCGTGGGTAGAGAGAAACCGCTGCGCTGATCGAGCCGATTTGAAACGCTGCATTCGTCGTTCCCTCTGTCGGACTGGTAAGTGAGAATTTTCGGCTCGGTTGTTCTTCCTGCCACCAAAATCATGGTGCCTGATAAGGCCCAAATCCTTCAGAGCAGCACCATAAGATGGCAGTTTGTCTGTGATGAAGGTATCTGGGACAAAGCCTTGCTTTTTCAACAGTTTGCGTATCACCTTGAGCGCTGCCTTCTTGTTTCTGCGTGACTGAACCAGGATATCCAGCACTTCGCCTTCACTATCGACAGCGCGCCATAGATACATCCGCTTGCCGGCGATGGAAACGAACACCTCATCAAGGTGCCACCGGACGTCCGCTCGAGGGCGCGTTGTCCTCAGTCTCCGGGCATAGGCTTGCCCGAACTTCAGTGCCCAGCGCCGCACCGTTTCATAAGAAACATCAACACCACGTTGAGCGAGCAGATCCTCAACATCTCGGTAGCTGACGGGAAACCGGTAATACAGCCAGACAGCGTGCTGAATGATCGCGGGTGGAAAGCGGTATCGGGCATAGGAGATGTTCTGCATCCAGCGACACTACTGCGCTATCAGCAGCTGGTCACCCTGTTAATGTGACAGTTCCCTTGACAGCAAAGGGTGAGGGTAAGCGAAGAATTCTCACAGGGTCAGGATAAACGGACAACCGTCCCAAAGGCCATAGAGTCCGACGTGCAGCCCAACACAATCATCTCGCAGTCACAGGACCCCAGATCGGCCGCACCACCTCTAAGTCTTTGACTAATGTGTCCAGGTTAGACTTATGAGCCAAGTCTTTGTGCAGTGGTATTCGAGCAAAATGAAATGAAAGACCGTGCGGAGCCAGGCGATTGAATTCCACTTCGTTCGTCGTATAGGATTGAGGAACAATGACTCCGGCACGGATCATGCGACCGCCGGCTTATCCTATTTTGCTCATCTCTTTGTATCCTAGCGCACCTGAATTTCAGGCTTTGGCCGCGACCCGGTACGGCCCAAGAATGAGCATAAGAAGAGATCCGCCAATAAGGCTGCCGGCGGCGCAATAGAGCATGAAAGAGTAGGAACCGGTCAGATCGAACGATAGTCCAAATAGCGGTGCGCCAATGCCCGCGCTTAGTTTGAATCCTGCGTAAAGCCAGCTGTATATGATGCCGTACTTGCGCTGACCGAAATATTTGCTGGTCAAGAATGACATCAAGTCAAACTCTGCGCCTGCCGCCAATCCGACGAGTACGGCTGCCAATAACGCCGCCGGCACGCCACCCACCCCCGCCGCCAAGATCATGCATGACACCGCGGGAAGACAGAGCAGAACCATACCGACACCCGGAGCCCAAAATCTGTCGATCAAGTAGCCGGTGCCGATGCGCCCGATAACGACGGCAATACCTATGGTTCCGGCCACTTGTGCCGCCGTTGTCACCGGCACATCCTGGTCGGTTAACATCGGGATCAGGTGTGCAATGATCCCGGCGATACAAAGTCCCACCATCATAAAAGCCGCGTTGAGAGTCCAAAACCGGTATCCCCTGATGACATCCCGGAATTCCATGCCCTCCATTGGTTCCTTTTGCAGGGGTTCAGGAGAGGGGCTGTCGACTGGTTTGGCCGAATGACCGGTGCGGTCAAATAGAAAGATATAGGAGAGCGGCAACGCAATGAGGGCAGGTAGGGCTGCGAGACCCACATAAGTCATACGCCAGCCATACTCTGTCATGAGCCATGTGGCGTAAATTGGAATAAAGGTCGCGCTTACACCTGTGCCGGCCAATGCGATTCCCAGGGCGCGGCCACGCCCGGTATTGAACCAATCGACAATGAGCCGAGTCCAGGTGATAGGAACAGTGCCTATGCCGAGGATGGCAGTTACAAATGCAAGGACATAAAAACTCCAAAGCGGTCCGGTCAGCAGCCCAAGTGACGCCATACCCAGCGCCATACCGACGAGCGACACTAAAGTCACTCGCCGGACGCCTTGACGATCGATCAGCCAGCCAAGGAACGGTGCGGCCACCAGATTGCCAAGGGTCATCCACGTGTACATGGTTTGAACTTCGGCCCTGGACCAACCGTAAGCTTCGCTCAAGGGTATGGTAAAGACGCCCAGGCTATAGATAGGTATGGCGGATAAGCCGCACGCGAGGCCAACACCCGCGACAAGGACGATCTTCCAGCTCCGCTGAAATTCCGCCAGCGGCCCAACGGTGGGGATTGCGGTCAAGACGACAACTTCTGGATCAGAGTCTCTTTCAGGATGGCGTTCCAATCGCCACGAATATCAGATCCAGTGCCGAACGAAAATTTGACCTCAACAATCTTAAGGGGCGGACCTTCGATGATGGCCGGCATCGCACAAACGTCTTTGCCGTTGAGGCCCGGTTTCGCTGACATCGCGCGCCGCGACGCCGTCACCGGCTCAATTTCACCGCCGTCGGTCAATTCGTCCCGGACAGCGGGGTCCGGGCTTTTCCACCAGATTTCGTCATTGCCTATGGCCACTCCGCGGGGGCATTCCTCCATGTATTTGGTCTCGTAAATGGAGCTGTAGAAGGACACCACCACAAATTCCAATGGGCGCTCTGCTTCGGCCTCGGCCAAGGCAGGTGTGCATAGGCATGTTGCTGCGATGAGCATCCAGCCTGTCAAACCCGGCCGCGCCGGTGAAGTCTTTGCAAAGGGAATTATGTCGAATAGTGCCCAAATCTGGCGCTGAAAACGCCGAGACCTATCCGACGAGCCAAGACACGAGCAGGGTATTGTCACGTTATTGAACGGTCGTGCTGCGAATTGGCATAGAACTCAAGCTCAAGCGGCAGCGGTGACGGTTTGCCACAGGCCCATTGCGTGGTTGCGAAACTGGCGTAATGTCTTTCGGGATATCAGATGGCGTTGGACGTTGAAGGTGTTGTAGACGGTGGCGTGGGTAGAGAGAAACCGCTGCGCTGATCGAGCCGATTTGAAACGCTGCATTCGTCGTTCCCTCTGTCGGACTGGTAAGTGAGAATTTTCGGCTCGGTTGTTCTTCCTGCCACCAAAATCATGGTGCCTGATAAGGCCCAAATCCTTCAGAGCAGCACCATAAGATGGCAGTTTGTCTGTGATGAAGGTATCTGGGACAAAGCCTTGCTTTTTCAACAGTTTGCGTATCACCTTGAGCGCTGCCTTCTTGTTTCTGCGTGACTGAACCAGGATATCCAGCACTTCGCCTTCACTATCGACAGCGCGCCATAGATACATCCGCTTGCCGGCGATGGAAACGAACACCTCATCAAGGTGCCACCGGACGTCCGCTCGAGGGCGCGTTGTCCTCAGTCTCCGGGCATAGGCTTGCCCGAACTTCAGTGCCCAGCGCCGCACCGTTTCATAAGAAACATCAACACCACGTTGAGCGAGCAGATCCTCAACATCTCGGTAGCTGACGGGAAACCGGTAATACAGCCAGACAGCGTGCTGAATGATCGCGGGTGGAAAGCGGTATCGGGCATAGGAGATGTTCTGCATCCAGCGACACTACTGCGCTATCAGCAGCTGGTCACCCTGTTAATGTGACAGTTCCATCGGGGGACTTAGAAGCTGGTCGACGGGATTTAACTTAGATACCGGACCCTACAAGCTCACCATTTCTCGGCGATGATGCGAACAGACCTGATTTCTATGGCCGTTATTTGGAAACATTCCAATCATTCGTCAATCAGAAAGAGCAATAAGGGTATAGCGCACCGCAAATTTTATTACACTCGTACTGCGTCATATACCGTCGGAAATCTAGGTTTGGGAGCGGCCATGCGCTTTTCGATCTTATTCCTTTTTTTCGGTGTCAGTATTGTTGGAATACAGCTATCGGAGGCTGACGAAGTCGCTACAGATTTTGAAACGGCCTACCGGTGGTATACGGAAAGCCTTAATGAGAACGATAACGAGAGTGCCCTACGCCACAGTCAAACCGCATACGAGCTTGGGTTAGAGAAGTTCGGCCGAGATGACGCCAATGTCGCCATCTTAGCTTACAATTACTCAAAACGGCATTGTCAGACTAAATTAATTTGTTAGTTTAGTGAGGTGAGTTTTCGCCGTTCCGAGCCGCGCCTTGCTTGGTTAATCCCAAGCGAACCAATGGTTTAGTGCCTAAACTCAGGTAACAAGGGCCCAAGAGAGTTGGCCCTAACCAGTTACTCTGACAATGCCTAAGAAACAGTTCCTCGGCTACGCGGGCCGCTATGTCCGCCATCCCCCCATCGCACAGCACCGGTTCCGGAAGATTGACCGTCACGAAATACATTTCTTGACGAAAGATACGAAAACGAAACAAATGGTTATGACCCGGTATAAGACGGTTGACTTCCTGGCCACCCTGGCCGATCACGTGCCCGACCGTTACCGCCACGCCATCCGCTACTTCGGGCTGCTGGCCCCACGCACCAAGGCCCGCACCCATGACATCGTGTTCGCTCTGCTGGGACAGGAACGCCTCGGCAAGCCGCGGCGTCTAAGCTGGGCGGCCTCGCTCAGGAAAAGCTTTGGCAACGACCCCCTATTGGACGAGCGGGATGACAGGATGCGCTGGGTCGGACGACTGGAGCCGTGTACACGTCTGGAGCCGAGCACACGTCGCTGAATGACGCTGGGACGGCGGCGGTCACACACGGTCCGCCGCGGCGCTTGGCGAGTAGCGTATTTGACGGCGCGGCCCCACAGTCCGGCCCGGCGTCTGCCACCAGAGAAGTTTCACCACACCTCCCAATCAATAGGGCCGGAACCCCTATAGGATTCCCGAGACGGCCCCATGCACGCCGCTCCACAGGGATGGGGCGACCCGATAAAACGTCGAGATCACCGGAAAACGATTTTTGATTTTCCTATAGATTAAATTCGTGAGAGAAATCAGAAGAATTAACCTTCCTGCGGAGACAAAAAATGTCGAATGACTCTAAGTTTTCCTTTTTGAATCCGTCGATGTCAAAATGAGTATTTTTGGCTGGATCAGCAGCTTCGATTGGATTAAATGCCCAGCCCTTTGGGATTCGTAGGGCCGTCGCACAAAATGCGGAATGGGATCTCATTGTTGTCGGTGGCGGAACGGCAGGTATGCCGGCAGCCATGTTTGCGGCAGATCGAGGCGCACGGGTTCTTCTGATTGATATTGCCCCACAACTGGGCGGTACTATGGACCGGTCATCGGGCCAAGTCGCGGCCGCTGGAACGGTGTGGCAAAAAGAACAAGGCATCGAAGACAGTCCCGATGCCCACTACGACGATGTCATGCGCATCAACCGTAATACGTCAGATCCACGCCTGACTCGTTTACTGGTCGATAACGCTGCTGATACTTTGAATTGGTTTGCCGCGCGCGGCTATAAAGTGATGGACAACCATCCAGTCGTGGGTGGTGGCCACGAGCCATTTACCAGGCGGCGCTATCAATGGAGTCCTGATGCCGCGCGCGCATTCCAAAACATCATGGACCCCATCATCGAAGAAGCTCAAGCGAAAGGTAACCTCAAGGTTCTCTTGGATACCGGCGCTGTTGAATTAATTCAGGACGAAACAGGCGCTGTTGTTGGTGTCGTCACTGAGAACGATACGGGAGAGCGGATCGACTATCGCAGTAGGTATGTGCTGCTCACCAGCGGCGGCTGCGCGTCTAATCCTCGCATGTTCGAGAACTTGCATGGCGTACCTCTGTTCTGTGACGCCGCTTATCCATACAGCCAAGGGCAGGGCATTACCTTGGGTCTCGGTGCAGGCGGATATGTGCGTGGTGGCGATAAATATGCAACCTTGTTCGGTGCCGTTATGGACAGCGATCACTTCCCCGCCTTGCGACTAGTTGGTGCCAGCCTCGCGCCAGAACGGCGATCGCCATGGGAAGTCTATGTTAATGTTCATGGCAAACGTTTTATTCGGGAAGATGAGCCGAGCGTTGCCCAACGGGAATATACGCTGGGCCTGCAACCGGGCCGCCGTCATTGGGCCATCTTTGACCAGAAAATCTTAGACTCTGCACCTCCGTTTCTACCACGTTGGTCGCGTGAAGAGTTAGACGACGCGTTTATCGACCATCCCATGTTTGCGAAGGCGGAGACCCTTGGAGAGCTCGCCGTGAAAGCGGGCGTGAACCCCTATAATCTAAAGCGGGAAATTGCGGACTATAACGAGAACCTATCTCAAGGCAGGGAAGACAAAATGGGCCGCCAGCACCGGCCAACTACACTTGGCAAGGCGCCTTACTACGCTATTTGTCTGCAAGGCTGGAATGTGATGTCGTACGCTGGGCTCGGTGTCGACGGACAACTTCGCGTGACCCGAGAAGACGGCACACCAATACCTAACCTTTATGCCGCGGGTGAGGTTATCGGAAATGCGTCAACGTCCGGCCATGCGCTAACGAACGGCATGGGCGTCACACCGGCACTGACCTTTGGTCGACTGTTGGGTCAGAAAATGATCCCATTAACTGTATGAAGACATGTCTAAAAACACAGCGGGAGTCTGTGCAGTGTCCGTATCGCACGGGACAATTGACGTTCCCGAGGGGCTTTGAGACTCACGTCTGGATTATGCTGTGATCCGCTAACACTCACTGCGCTAGGAGGAAACGATGCGCTCTTTTCTGATTGGTGTAGCCGCTGCCGCCATTGTGTCGGCAACGGGCATTTCAACGACCGATGCCCAAATGTTCAGCCGGGGCAATGGTTTGATCAACGAAGCTGCTCACGCCCTGGACCGGGGCAAGTGGGATAAAGGTGTTAGCCGGGCACGCCAAGCACTGAAGTCCGGTGAACTGACCCCCCGTAACGTGCCGGCACCACTCAATAACCTTTGCATCGGTTTGACAGGTCAAGGGTACTACGATGAGGCGCTCGATACCTGCAACAAGGCAATCGACAAGAGACCGCGGGAATGGAGCTTTTACAACAACCGCGCCAACATCCATTTCCGTCGCGCTCAATATGACCGGGCATTGTCGGACTACTATAAGGCACTGACCTACAGTCCGGGCGATGACGTGCTCATCACTAACATCAGCCTGGCTCTAAGAACCCGCAAACGGGCGGCTGAAGAATTGGGCCGGCAAACCGGTCAAGAACGCGAGAGCTAAACGTCCTTTTGTGAAATTTCAAGATAGTTAGGAACGGAGAATCTCATGCGAAGTGCAATTGCGGTTTTTGCGGTGTGCATTTTTACGTTGCCGATGCAGGCGGCAACTGTAGTGGAAACCTGTACCGTTGCAGCGAGCGCATTTCTATCGTCACTGAGCGATGATCAGCGGGCAGAGGCCGTGCGAACCTTCGATCACCCGGGCCGCAAAAAGTGGAGCAACTTGCCGGGGGCTCGCCTTCGCGAAGAGGGGCTGGCTTTTGGTGACATGAATGAAGAGCAACGAAAGCTCGGTCATCGGCTAGTGCAGTGCGGCCTTTCCAGCCAGGGCTACCAGAAAGCCACCGGCGTTATGCGCATCGACGACTATTTGTATTCCAAACTGGACGATCCAGAAACTCAAAACGTCATGGATCGTGGTCATGGGTTTTACTGGCTCGGAATTTTTGGTGATCCGGCCGGCGATGCGCCGTGGGGCTGGCAATTGGATGGTCATCATCTTGGTCTGAACTTCACTGTCGCCAACGGCACCATGGAAGTCACGCCCGCGTTTATTGGGATACAGCCCAATGAAGTGCCCGACGGGCCCTATGCGGGGTGGCGCATTATGGGAGAAGAAGAAGACAGGGCCCTGG
Source organism: Rhodospirillaceae bacterium (assembly GCA_965262665.1). Lineage (GTDB taxonomy): Bacteria > Pseudomonadota > Alphaproteobacteria > Rhodospirillales > Rhodospirillaceae > CBDBND01. The sequence goes on along the minus strand of CBDHFR010000004.1, from coordinate 3,294,135 downwards.
CGGTGATTGGCAGCTTGACTGCATCGCAGCGCACCCGTGCAATCCTGGCCGACACCGTGCCCGAAGGCATATTTACAGGTCCTGAGCGTGGTGATGCCCTGACAGAAATTGTTGGCCTGCCCGCGTCAGAAATGAACGAGGAGCAACGCGTATTGCTCCAACTCCTCATAGATGAATACGTGCGCAACATGGAGCCGGAATCCGCAGACCAATTGCTCGCGCGTATTGCTGCTGACGGTTCATCAGCGTTGCACTTTGCCTGGATGGGCGGTACTCGACTTGGCGAAGCCTTCTATTATCGCATTCACAGCCCTTCTGTGCTGATCGAGTTTGACCATACCGTCAATGTGAACCTTATCCGGGAGGGTATACGCGAGATCGACGTCAACCACATTCACTCTGTCATGCGTCAGCCCGGCCAGGACTACGGCGCCGACGCGCTGCGGCGTCATTACGAGGAAAGCCACAGCAGTGATTAAGGCGATTTCTTGTGCTGATGGGTAACCGGGCGCAGTTGGGTATGATCTGTTCTTTCCGAAAACCTCACCCGCCGACCTTGATGACGCAAACTGTCTAGGTGTGGATTAGGTTTTCGGAAAGCACACCAGTGTTAGAGCCGAATACTTATTCCACTTTGGACGGTCCTTGCCGGCGAAGCTTCGTTCCGAAACTCCGTCCCCTGCGGACTGCGTCTTCACCGAATTTCTCCCGCACCGCGTCGAGGGCCTTATCGACCTTGCCCTCGGTGGGGGATGCGACACCGAAGAGGTCGCCCTGGCCGGTCGGTCCGGCCGGGCCCAGATCGTGGACACCGATGCCGATCAGGCGAAAGGCCCGGCCGTCTGTCTCGCGGGTAAGGAGGGGCCCGGCGACCCGGATCATATCCTCCGCCGATTGTGTGGGGTTACTCAGGTGCCGCGTACGCGTGATAGCGCGAAAGTCTGACGTCTTCAGTTTCAGTGTGACACCTCTGCCAGAGAGGCCGGCTTTCCTCAGGCGCCGCGCCACGGTCTCGGCAAGTTGCCACAGGATGGGGCGCAGGTCCTCCGCATGGGACAGGTCTTCATCAAGTGTGGTCTCCGAGGATAACGGAAGGGATTTTGCATGGTCTGAGGCTAGGGAAGCTTACTTCCTGGCTCAAGGCAATTTAGTCTGACAGTGCCCTTTTGCTCCTTCCACCTATTCAAGCTCATTCCTGCACCAGCATGTCGAAATGCTGTGCTTGGGGGTCACCGAACGATGCGCCCGCACACCAACCCTCCACGAAGCAGTCTGTGATCGCGGCGGTCACTCATCCCGTCGTTGTCGGCAAGTCCATCGCTTCACCCACGCCCAACCTTCTCCCACACTCCCGGCAGTCCGGGTCCTTGCGCGGAACCACGTTCTGCACGGTATGCCGCAGGAAATGATGGTGTTGATACACCGCGTCCCCGCTCTCCGACCGCAAATCGAGGAAATCGAACACGAAGTCGTTCACCGCCTGTCCCGCAGCCACGGCATTGAGTGTGATCACGCTGGGATCGGGTTCCCTTACTCCGTAGTCCTGGGCCTTGCGTTCCTCATCCGTCTTCGCCTCGATCGCCAGCTGGGTTCCATCGATCAGCCCGTTGCACCAGAGGCACCCCGTTCCCGGCCGCAGCTGCCGGACCGCGCACATGGCCTCTTCGATCGAGCCGCCCGCGCCCGGCCTGATCTTGGCGCCCATCTGAACCGCAGGAATCAAATACTGATGCACCAGCGCGTTCACCACGAGCCGGCCCCGCATCGAGTCCGCCGCCAGGAAAATGAAATCGCAGTCCCGCAGCTTCATCGCGATCGCGTCGTTCGCAACGTCGCCCCGTATCGCCTCCAGACGGATATCCGGTCTTGCTTCCCGCAGGTGCCGCACGGCGATCTGCGTCTTGAACTGCCCGGTCTCCACATCCGTGGACGTCGCGCCGACGACCCGGGACAGGTTGGTGTCCTCGATGACGTCGAGATCGACCAGCACAAGCTGTCCGACCCCGAGGCGCGCGAGGTATTCCGCGACCAGGGAGCCGACGCCACCCAGCCCGACCACCGCCACCTTGCTTGCCCCTAGTACGGCCTGCCCGGCATTGCCGAACATGCGCACCTGCCGATCGAAGCCGGCGCCCGCCTTGGCCGCCCGCTGCGGGTTGGCATACAGCCTTCTGATGGTCCGTCCGACGATTCGGTACGACCCGAGCGCCCGGCGCGCACCGTCGGGCATCCAGATGTCCGCAGCTACCGCGCGGCGCCCGAACACCAGCGCGCCGACCGGCACGCCCTTGCCGATGTCGCGCAAAGCCGGATAGCCCCGTTCGTGCGACTCCAGATCAACTCTGCTGAAGCGTACGGACGTGTCCGAACCGTGATTGTGCACTGCCAGGTAGGCCATGCGCTCGTCCCGGCATCGCACGATCTGCCTGTGAATGAACGTAGGATCGAGCGCGCGGTAACCGTACTTCCCGGGAACGTAGTCCGTGCCTATGCGCGCCGGCTCCACGGCATTGACCAGCAGGCGAAGCCCGGCGCCGCAGGACATGATCCCTGCCCGCAGGACCGCGCCGTATTCGTCGCCGTCGCCCGGATAGAGATGCGCCATCAGGCGGTCGTGATCCTCTTCCCTGATCGCGACGTCGCATGTCGGTTCGCTCTTCATTGGACGTTTCCCAGGAAGTCGAGGATCTTCAAGAACTTAGCCACGGCAGTCTGACCGGAATTCTGCATCCGGTTGTTCCGCCGGGAGATCTGGATTGCCGGGCGCCCGCAAAAATTGTGCCCCGCGGTGATCGGCGCCTCGAAGGGCTTGCCGTCCCGGCGCCGTACCGCGGCGCCCATAAACACCGGATAGATGTCGGCATATGGATACTGGGCGGGAATGTGGCCTCCCAGCCAGGATTGCTCCGGATCGTAGCGCGCGCCGATGGCCGGCATTGTCAGACTAAATCGGCTTGAGCGGGGACGTAAGGTCTCGTAGCCTCCGGCGATGCACAATCCCTTCCGTTATTTCAATAGCTCGCCCGAGGTCATCCGCAGCGCTGTGATGCTGTATGTCCGTTATCCCTTGTCGCTGAGACAGGTCGAAGATCTCCTGTTCGAGCGCGGCATCGACATCTGCCATGAGACCGTACGGTACTGGTGGAACCGCTTTGGCCCGTTGTTTGCCACCGAGATCCGGAAGAGGCGGATAGACCGGCGCAACTGGTCGAATTGGCGCTGGCATCTTGATGAGGTATTTGTCCGGATCAATGGCGAAACACATTATCTATGGCGTGCCGTTGACCATGAAGGCGAAGTGCTAGAGGTCTATGCCACGAAACGGCGGGATCACAGGGCTGCGCTTGAAATCCTTAAACGTGCCATGAAGCGTTATGGCCGACCGGCCACGATCGTCACGGACAGGCTACAGTCATACCGGGCGGCGATGAAGGTGATCGGCACTGCGGCCGCCCAGACCTGCGGTCGTTGGCTCAACAACCTAGCGGAAAACTCACATCGGCCCTTCCGACGACGGGAAGGGGCAATGGCTCGGTTCAGAGACATCAAGACCCTGCAGAAGTTCGCCTCCGTCCATGCCTCGATCTACAACCATTTCAACCACCAACGCCATCTCAACCGCCGCGATACTTTCAAACAAGCCCGAGCCACCGCCTTGGACGAATGGCGTCAACTTGCAGCCTAAAAGTCCTCTATTATGGCTTCTTCTGCTCCGGGCCAGTTAGTCTGACAATGCCTACGAGACATCGCAGTGGTGTACTTTTACTCCGGGGAGTGGTGGATATTTATTCCGGCGTTGACAGTCTTGAGCAGTTGTTCGACAAGCACATCGTCCAGAACCACATTGCGGAGCCTGCCTCCCCGCATTGCAATCGCATCCGTTTGCGAGATCGGTTTGAATCCCAGCGCCACCAGAATCTGGATTGCGGGGATTTGAGACTGATGCTTTTCGGCAGCGTTAAACACTTGTTCGCTCATTCCTCATCTCCCGCTTCGTCAGATGAAGGCTTTTGAATAAGCTCAATTGCGATAGGGATGCCGAACTGTTCAATCCTTCCAACTGCGGCTTGTAGACTGACCTTGCTGAAGAACGGCAATCCCAAGCTACCGTCCGCATAGGGCTTCCGCATGATGCCAAAAACCACACGATAATCTTCACGGACTACTTTTTCTGTGCTCTTTGGTAGGTATGCTTCGAATCCAGGCTTCTTCGATTTCACCTTAGAGTCGGTTTCGAAAGTCATGCGGCTCGGGCCAATCTGCGGACGAGGAGCATGACGGAGGCGGCGTAGAGGAAGGCGCGGGCCGAGGCGATGGTGGCCTCGAAGTCCTTTGCCAGTCGCCGGTTGCGGTTGATCCAGGCGAAGAAGCGCTCCACGACCCAGCGGCGCGGTTGGACGGCGAAGCCGACCTGATCGGGGCTTTTGCGCACGATCTCGACGGCGATCATGGTGGCCGTGGCGACCTTCTCGCCGGCGTAGCCGCTGTCGGCAAAGACCTTCTCGATGAACGGAAACGAGCCGCGTGAGGCGCACAGCAGCGGCCCGCCACCATCGCGGTCCTGGATACTCGCCGGATGCGCCTCGAGCACGAGGCCGCGCCCGTCGGTGTCGACCAGCGCGTGGCGCTTGCGCCCCTTGATCTTCTTGCCCGCATCGTAGCCGCGGGGGCCACCAGCCTCGGTCGTCTTGACGCTCTGGCTGTCGATAATCGCGCCGCTCGGGCTGGCCTCGCGTCCGACCCGCTCGCGATCGGCCATGACCAGAAAGTGGTTGATCTTCTCAAGGAGGCCGTCGTCGCGGAACTTAGCGAACCAGCGATAGATCGTGCCCCACGGTGGTAAATCGCTTGGCAGCAAGCGCCAAGGGCAGCCAGCCCGCATCACGTAGAAAATGCCGTTGACGATCTCTCGCATCGGCCATGACCGGGGCCGTCCCGTGCCATGAGCCGGAGGCAAATGAGGCTCGATCACAACCCACTCCGCATCGGTCAAATCAGTCTGATAACGCAGCGCCTTGCGGCTATGCTGCTCTCGGGTGGTCGGCGTCCACATGGCGGCTCCAGATCGGTTTCAGCAACCTTCCTGGAATCACATCGACACCGGCCACTCAACCCCTTTCGAAACGGCCTCTTAGAGCGTAGCTTCTTCCTAAAAACCTTATCTGAGACAAACGCATCTGCGCTCACGACACCTTGAGACCAAAGGTGACTAATCGGACCGGAAGAATGCCCATCTTTTAAATGAATGAATTCTTTCTTGTCCGAAAGGAAGTCGCATGGCTCTAAGTTAGCCCACTTGACGTCACCCGGATTTATTTTCTCCTGGTCAAGCTTAACAAGGTCGCCCCGATCTTTTTCGAGCTCAGCAATTAACTCTTGTTCATTGTGACAGCTTGTAGCTCCGACAATGGTGACTCGATCTATAGCATCAAACGCCGCCTCTATTCTTTTCTTGAATGATTTTTCAACCTGGTACCAGTTGCCCGCAAACAACACATAGGCGGCTTCATCTGCGCCTTTACCGAGACTCGTCTCATATACGAAGCAATCATAGACTCGCCACTTTTCAGCAAAGTCGCCTTCGGCGTCCTCTTTAGCCTTAACGCGATGCCTTTCCTTAATTTTAGTAATGTCGCCTTTGAATTCGCATCGGTTCAGCTCACCAACATAATCGTCGATAGATAGGCTATGAAAATTCTTTCCGTGGCTACCAAAGCCGTTGTAGTGAAGTAGAGATCCTTCTGTGTAGTTGACGATCTCTGGCGGCGTCATGTGAAGGTCACTCTCCTTGCCTACCCTGAGATTATTGATTGCCTTTTCGAGCCTTTTATCCAACTTTTCGACCGTATCCTTCTCCTCGATGGTCCGCATGTTATCCACCCATGCAAATTCCGTGCGGTAGGTCTCTTTTTTGTATTCGGTAATAATCTCAGCACACTTTTCATGAATTTTATCCGCCTCAACATGACATGTGATGGAGAGACTATTTTTACCCGCGACAAAGCGCGCAAAGCTTGCACTGCGGGGAGTACCACCGGCGACACGTGCAAGATCTCGGAGCATGTCGACGCCAAAGTCCTGAACGTCACTATCCTTGCTTGCTTGTACTCGCTTCTGAAATGTCACCGCATCCGGAGTGGCAAGATCGATTGACCGCAGTTGGTTGCGTGGGACCGTGTTAAGCGTCACTTTCAAGCCAAATTGGCGCTCAAATGCATCGTCGTTAAGAGCTATATGAACATGACCAAAGCAGACAGCAGCTTGTCTACCTCCGGCAGGAACAAACAAAACCGCACCTGCGCCGCCTGTAGAAATATCCTCGGGCAGGTCGGGACTGACCTCTATGAGAATCGTGAGCCAGCCAGGGCGGTTTGAGTAGATTTGCCCAATAAAAAGGCGAGCACCATCGACAGCTCCCCATGGATGTTCCTTTAATCCGCGAACAGCCCCGGTAGCGAATGTCTGGGTGAAAGCATCCTCCGGTTTCCAACCCTTTCTAAGAAGGCGGATATTAAGGGTTCGCATTTTTTTGCTTTTGCTCATGCTACTGCCTCACAATCCGAGGCAACTTTGACCCTCCACTCCCCAGCAAGGAGCTTCTGCACCAGGCTACGCTTTTGGATGGAAAGGGCATTGATCGGCACTGTCAGACTAAATTGCCTTGAGCTGGGAATTAAGGTCTTCTAGCCTCCGGCGATGCAAAATCCCTTCCGTTATTTCAACAGCTCGCCCGAGGTCATCCGCTTAGCGGTGATGACGTATATCCGCTATCCGCTGTCGTTGCGTCAGGTCGAAGATCTCCTGTTCGAGCGCGGCATCGACATTTGCCATGAAGCCGTGCGGTACTGGTGGAACCGCCTTGGCCCGTTGTTTGCGGCCGAGATCCGGAAGAGGCGGATAGACCAGCGCAACTGGTCGAATTGGCGCTGGCATCTTGATGAGGTATTTGTCCGGATCAATGGCGAAACACATTATCTATGGCGTGCCGTTGACCATGAAGGCGAAGTGCTAGAGGTCTATGCCACGAAACGGCGGGATCACAGGGCTGCGCTTGAAATCCTTAAACGTGCCATGAAGCGTTATGGCCGACCGGCCACGATCGTCACGGACAGGCTACAGTCATACCGGGCGGCGATGAAGGTGATCGGCACTGCGGCCGCCCAGACCTGCGGTCGTTGGCTCAACAATCTAGCGGAAAACTCACATCGGCCCTTCCGACGACGGGAAGGGGCAATGGCTCGGTTCAGAGACATCAAGACCCTGCAGAAGTTCGCCTCCGTCCATGCCTCGATCTACAACCATTTCAACCACCAACGCCATCTCACCCGCCGCGATACTTTCAAACAAGCCCGAGCCACCGCCCTGGCCGAATGGTGTCAACTTGCTGCCTGAGAGCCCTCTATTATGGCTTCTTCTGTTCCGGGCCAGTTAGTCTGACAATGCCGTATAGAGGGTCGAACCGCACTTCAACCGGATAAGGTTTTCGAAAGGGACAGGTTTTCGGAAGAAAGAACACTGTCATTGACGGACTTCACTCATCTCCCAGTGCGTTTCTTGGGATCGGCATCCAGCAATTTTCCCGGCGTCACTCCCAGCGCTTCTGCGAACTTGGCGAGCTGGGTAACGCTGGGATTTCGAGTTCCACGCTCTACATCACTGATGTAGGTGCGGTGAATTCCGGACTCGAAGCCAAGCTCCTCTTGCGAGAGCTCCTTTTTCTTGCGCAGATACCGGACATTTTGGCCGAGCCGTTGGAGGATATCCATGAGGCAAGGCAACGGGAATGCCACTTATTCGTCTACATGCGATCAGTGACATTTCTCTAGACTTGCGGGGATCGGCGAGGGGCTATGGCATTCAGTTACACCCGGACTCGACCGGAAAGCCTTTTCGCCATGGCCTCCAGAAACTTGCGCCGCTTCACCCAACGGGCCGCCCAATTCTCAGTGGCAGGTGAACTCTGCAATAGGAACTACGAGGTTGCCTTCACCGTGGGCAATACAACACCACTTACGGACCTGATGGCGACTTCTCCCGGGGAACGGTCGTTCCGGGTCGACGTGAAAGGCCAGCGCGGGCGCGGCTTCTGGCAGGTGAGGGAACGGGAGAAAATCCACGACGATCTGTTTTACATCCTTGCCTTTGTGCCGCCCAACAAACCCAACCGGTATTTCATTCTGAGCCACGAGGATGTGCATGGGCTGATCCAGGATTACAAGACCAGCGGCGTCAAATACGATCCCCGTTTCCCCGGTTTCAATTGGGCCGCGTGTCACGGTTTTGAAAACCAATGGAACCGGCTCCCCGGGTAGGGCAAGCAGGTACATGGTGGAAATCGGGACTGGACCCGATTGCACAGACCATCAAAGCATCCATGCCAAGTGAACAGATTCTGTCATCCCGCCGTCCTGCCTTTTTCCATACGTTTATTCTCTCAAGAGGTTCATCGTATGGCTTGCAAACGCAAATGGCTTTTTGTCCTGGCATTCACGCTCCCTTAGGAGACCCGTGCCGGCTGAAACCTTGCAATGATTATGACCGCACGGCCGCGGTAAGAATGAAGCTGCTGGATAACTTGGCCCTTCCAGGGCAACCAAACGTGACTTAGGCCCCAAAGATTGACGCTAATTGTTGTGATTTAGTCGCGCTTGTCTCTTAAGGGCCTTGCGTTCTTGTTTGCGCTGCTTCTTGGCCAGCTTGCGCTCCAGTTTCAACTGCCGCTTCTGGACCTTGCGTTCATGTTTCAGCGTCTTCTTTTGCAGTTTCCGTTCCTGGTTGAACGCTTTTCTCTGAAGCTTGTTTTCCCGCTTTAGCTCCTTTTGCTGAAGCTGGCGCTCTTGTTTGGCCAGTTTCGGTTCCCGTTTCAACTGTCCATTCTGAACCTTGCGTTCCTGCTTCAGTGATTTCTTTTGCAGTTTCCGTTCCTGGGCAGCCGTTTTTTTCTGAATTTTACGTTCCCGCTTGAGTTCCTTTTTCTGGCGCTTTCGGTCCCGCTTTAGGCGGTCATCCGGATCGAGAAATCCGTAGGGGTGACTAAAGAAGAGGTAGCCTGAAGCAGGATACGGCGGGAAGTAACGGGGATAATAGTAGGCGGGCCGGCTGTGAAAGGGACTGCCATAACGGTATACGCGTCCAATGGAGGAGCCGTGGCCGTGCAGGGGGCTGGACGGATGCCATCTGTAACCCCCAAATCCACGCTTGTTGTTCAACAAAGGTCCGTTATGTGGGGCGGCGGGATGCCAGCCGTAACCGCTGGCAACGTAAGCGTCCGTAAAGCCGCCGTCATAGGCGCAGCCCGACAGGCCGAAGAGCAGAACCAGCGCTTTACTGACGCGGTAAACCATGTTTCCTGCTCCCAACAGTGATCGGGTCGATGTGGCCAAATCTAATGGTCAACTCTGTCGGAATTGGGGCTACGCGGTGGCATTTCGGGTTAGGGATTTCGTGATGGCCACCGACGTAGGTTGCGGTGGAACATGGGGCGATATCGCCCTGTCCAGGGCGTCTCTCACGAAAACTTCATAGTGCGTCGGGCTCAAATGTACCTTTTGTTTGTATTGGGCCCGTTGCGGCATTTGGCGCCGTAGCCCTGGGTCAAGAAGCCAAGGCGCTTTCCGTTTCGTGCCAGCTCTCGGCCATGCAGATATGCAAAAGCAAGCGGTAAAGTGACGCAGCATCTCCCAGTTCTGTGATGCGCTTCTTAAGTTCAATGTTTTCCTGCCTCAACTCTTTGTATTTGGCTTTCCACAACGCGACTTGGGAATTGAGTGCCCGGATTATTTCATTTTCGCTCCGTGCTTGTTCCATACTCGCGCGCTCATCGGGCGATACGGTCGGTTCGATGATGGCGATCCGCTTATCCTGCGCCGCCAATTCCACTTCTGCTGAGGTCGGATCAACGGGCGGCAGGTCGGTGGACGGAAAGGGCACGACCTGTCCCTTCTTTTGTTTCTCTTGCGGCAACGCCCGAAGCGCGGCGTGGACGGAGTCAAAATCGCCAAGTTGGCGGATTTGCGGATAGCCCCCGTACAACTGCATCAAAGGCTCTGCCGTTCGCAGGGACGGGGCCTATTGCGCCATGTAGCTGGCCAAGCACCAATCAATAAAAAACCATAGCCCAGCTTGGCCTTGGCCTCACACAGTGCTTTTCCTGTGTACCAAGAGTGCTCGGCAGTGAGCCGGCCATGATATTGCGTTTGCTCCTGATGGGTTTAGACGCGTTCCTCAGGTGTCTTATTTTCCAGGCTCTGGTCAAATCATGCGGCAGATTGCTTGACAGGAACGGTCATGTTTTACCTCCACATTGCGGCTTTAAGACAAAGCTTCATGGAGTTCCCCACTCACCGCACCGCCCCCTGTGCAGATCAATACAAACCGGGCGGTGGCATCAGGCGCCTCCGGGGTGGCGGTCTGCGATTTCAGCCCATATGCATACATCAAAACCGTGTCAATCAGTGACTCAAGCAAGCCATCGATTGCTTGTTCTTCTCGAAAGCCTTATCCACCCATCCTGATGGTGCACACCGTCCAGGCGTGAATGAGGTTTTCGGAAGGCAAACCCTCCGCTCCACGCGGCTGATTCAGGTGCGGTGAATGCCTGACCCGAAGCCCGGTTCTTCTTGCGAGAGCTTCTTTTTCTTGCGCAGATACCGGACGTCTTAGCCGAGCTGTTGGAGAATGCACGAGGCAAGGCATCGGGAATGCCACTTATTCGTCTACATGCGATCAGTCACATTTATCTGGACTTGCCGGAATCGGCGAGGGACTATGGCACTCAATACACACCCGGATTCGACCTGAAAAGCTCTGCCGCCATGGCCTCGAGAAACTTACGCCACTTTACCCAATGGGCCGCCCAGTTCGCGGTGGCAAGTGAACTCTGCAAAAGGAACTATGAGGTTGCCTTCACCATGGGCAACGCAACGCCGCTTGCGGACCTGATGGTGGTTTCCCCGGGAAAATGGTCGTTTCTGATCGACGTCAAAGGCCAGCGTAGGAGCAGCTTCTGGCAGGTGAAGGAACGGGAGGAAATCCGCGACGACCTGTTCTATGTTCTTGCCTTTGTGCCGCCCAACAAACCCAACCGGTATTTCGTTCTGAGCCACGGAGATGTGCATGGGTTGATCGAGGATTACAAGACCAGCGGCGTCAAATACGACCCTCGTTTTCCCGGTTTCAATTGGACCGACTGTCACGGTTTTGAAGACCAATGGGGCAGGCTACCCGAATAGGGTAAGCGGTTGCCCGGGAGCAATCCGGGCTAGCCCGAATTTCATGGGCCATCAAAAATATGTATGCAAAGTGAGTCGGTTCTGAAATTCCTATCTTGCATTTCAGGCCGATCTTATTCATAAACACGCCATCCATGGCCTAGGCTTTGGGTTTTACACCCACCTTACCCGGCCATGAAACCCGTCCAGCTCATACGTCAACAGAGCAACAACCCCCGTCAATAACGGCGGCAGGTTTAACCTCTAGAGGTTCTGACGTATAGGCTCAATCTCCCAATACATGGGAGAGAACAGCGCTCCGTCAGACCAAGGAGCCTGTAATGACGAAATCACAAACACGGGAATCCCGGTCCCGTCATTCCAAGAGCAGGTCCAACAAGAAGACAGAACGATCGGTCCAACAATTGCCGATCGCATCGCTAAGCCCAAACCCTCATAACGCCCGGCGGCACAGCAAGAAACAGATCTCCCTGATTTGCAGAAGCATTTCCCAATTCGGTTTCAATGTCCCGATCTTGATCGACGGCGAGGGGACCATCCTTGCCGGGCATGGCCGATATGAAGCGGGAAAACTCCTAGGGCTCGAGACGGTCCCTGTTATATCCCTTGAGCATCTCACGGAAGCCGAGCGGCGGGCCTTCATGCTGGCCGATAACCGCATCGCCGAGCTGTCCCACTGGGACGAAAACGCTCTCGCAGTCGAACTCCAGTCCATTCTCGAACTGGATCAGGACCTGGACATAACTGTAACCGGGTTCGACACGGCCGACATCGATCTGGCCATTCAGAGCCTGGAGCCCGATCCGCCGGAGGATCCCGACGATGACGTGCCGGCGTTGGGGAAGAAAGCAATATCCCGGTCAGGCGATCTTTGGCGTCTGGGAGTCAACCGTCTCCTTTGCGGCGACGCCACCCGGCTCAAAGCCTGTCGGCGATTAGTGGGGCGCACCAAAATTCGCCAAGTCGTCGTCGACCCGCCCTACAACGTGCCGGTGCAAGGGCACGTGAGCGGCCTGGGCAAGACCAAGCACCGCGAGTTCGTCATGGCCTCGGGCGAATTGTCCTGGGAGGACTTCGAGGTGTTCCTGCTTGAGGTATTCCGAAACATCACAATGCTCGCCGCCGACGGCTGCCTGATTTTCTGCTTCATGGATTGGCGCGGTCTGCGGTCTTTATTGCCGGCGGGTTACGCCACATTCAACGAACTAAAAAACCTGATCGTCTGGTCCAAGACAAACGGTGCCATGGGTGGCTTCTACCGCAGTCAACATGAGCTGATCACGGTGTGGAAGCACGGCAAGGCACTCCATATCAATAACTTCGGACTGGGCAGCCGCCGTTACCGCACCAACGTCTGGACATACCCCGGCTTAAACACCTTTAGGCGGGGCCGGATGGAAGAACTGTCCATCCATCCAACTTGTAAGCCGGTTGCGCTCATTGCCGATGCTCTCCTCGATTGCAGCAACCGGGGTGATGCGGTGCTGGACCTGTTCGCCGGCAGCGGGACCATTTTGGTGGCGGCGGAAAAGACCGGCCGGCGGGCCTATGCCATGGAGTTGGATCCTCTGTATTGCGACGTCGCCGTCAAGCGATGGCAGGAGCACACGGGCGAGGCCGCCGTGCTGGCGGAGACGGGTCAGACCTTCGATGAAGTTGAGGAGACGCGCCATGACAGACGATCATGACGTGGGCTACGGCAAACCACCCAAAAGCTCCCGGTTCAAAAAAGGCCAATCCGGAAACTCCAAGGGCCGGCCAAAGGGAAGCCGGAATTTCAGGACCGATTTCCTCGAGGCACTCAAATCCCCGGTCAGAGTTACGGAAAAGGGCAAGGCCAAGACCATGTCGACGCAGAAAGCCGTTATCGCGCGGTTGCGGGAAAAGGCCCTTCGCGGAGACGTGCGTACCCTCGACCGGATCATCGCCCTGGCGCTCGAGCTGGGCGAGGCCGCACAGGACTCAACGCCAACCCTGGATATAGAAGACCAAGAAATCCTGAAACGTTACGGAGATCGCCTGCTCGAGGGGCGGAAGACTAAACGCCGGAGCACCAAGCCAACAGAGAGGAAACCGAAAGATGACCCAAAATGATAAGCAGACCTTCGAAGCCCTGCTTCGCCAGAACTTCCTGGCCTTCGTCGAGAAAGTTTTTCTCACCGTATCGCCGGGCGATGTCTATATGCCCAACTGGCATGTGGGGGCGATTGCGCATGCCCTTGAGAATTGCCTTAACGGTTCAACGACCCGGCTGATCATCACCCAGCCGCCGCGGAGCCTAAAGAGCATCTGCACGTCCGTAGCACTTGTCGCCTGGGCCATGGGTCACGACCCGACAAGACGGTTTATCTGTGTGAGCTACTCCAACGAATTATCATTGGAACTCGCACGCCAGTTCCGCCTGGTTGTCACCAGCGATTGGTACAAGGCGTTGTTTCCCGCCATGTGCTTGGCGCGAGATACGGGGACGGAGGTGGTGACGACCCGGGGCGGCAACCGCCTGGCCACCTCCATCGGCGGCACCCTGACCGGCCGCGGCGCCGACTTCATTCTCATCGATGATCCCCTGAAGGCGTCGGAAGCGGCGTCGGAGGTCGCAAGAAAGCAGGTCAAGGATTGGTACTCCTCGACCCTGGCAACCCGCTTGGACGATAAGGACTGTGGCGTGATCATCCTGGTCATGCAGCGGCTGCATGAAGAAGATCTCGCCGGGCACTTGCTGAGTTCGGGCAACTGGAGCCATCTCGATCTCCCCGCCATTGCCCTCGAAGACTCGCGCATACCCATTGGGGAAGGCGATTACTACGACCGGCCCGCCGGCGAGTTGTTGCATGAAGAGAGGGAATCCCGGGCCACCTTGGATGCGATCAAGAGCGACCTTGGTTCTCTCGCCTTCTCCGCCCAATATCAGCAACGGCCCGTGCCGCTGGAGGGCAATCTGGTTAAACGCGCGTGGTTTAGACACTATGACGAGCTTCCCAATGGGCCCGGGGTGATAACGGTACAGAGCTGGGATGTGGCGGGAACGACGGGGGAGCGGAGTGACTGGTCGGTCTGCACCACCTGGAAGATTGATCAGAAGGACTTCTACCTCGCCCATGTATGGCGTGATCGGGTCGAGTTCCCACGCCTAAAAAGAAAGGTCGTGGAACTCCAAAGGGACTTCAATGCCGATACGGTTTTGATCGAAGAGGCGGGGCTTGGCCAGAGTCTGGTTCAGCAACTCAGAGACGATTCACCCGTCGGGTTGCCGCGTCCCATCGGTATCAAGCCCGAGGGTGACAAAGTGACGCGGATGGAAGCCCAAAGCGCGAAAATCGAGGCCGGTCAGGTGCTCCTGCCCCATGAAGCGCCTTGGCTGGACACTTTTCTGCATGAAGTGCTGGGTTTTCCCAATACGCGCCATGACGACCAGGTCGACAGTCTGTCCCAATTTCTCGGATGGAAACGAAGGAATCGCTTTGATGGTATTGCCCTCACTCGTCCCGAGATAATCTACTTAGAATAAGACACCGACCCTTTGGCCCTGTCCCTTGAGTCTGGTGCGTTGTCTTTTCCCGGTTAATCAGCCCCCTAGATCCGGCCAAACAGGGTCAGTTCGCACTGGACTTCCGGCGACAGTCAAGCGTTGCTTGGTCCATGGGACCTATGGACCAGGAAGACCGGGAACTGACAACCCATTTGTTCGCCAAGGCGACGGCCATGCTGGAGGATGCGGTACAACTGGCGGCGGAGGGACAGTCGTCCCGGCTGACGTCCGCTGACTATCTCCGCCTCAGCCGGGACCTCCATAGGGCTATAGACAATGCCCTCGACGTGGCCAAATCCCTGCATGTGATCGCTGGCTCCAGCACCGAGACTTCCCCGGAAATCCCCGAAAGCCCAGGCTGAATGGACTGGACTTACACCCCCGGGCAAGCATGCATTGGGGTAGAGGAGGCAGGACATGCGGGCCAACGTGGGCGATCGGATAAGGGCGTTTAGTCAGGCTGATACGGCAGCCACCGTACAGGCCCGGCGACGGGCCGGGGTCTGGATTTTCATGCTGGCAATCCCCTTTCCAGTGTCTTTGCCCACGGGCAAGAGCAGGATCTTCCGGGTTCCCTAGCGACCCATCCCGTGACTTTGCGGCGGTCCACGACCCCGGGCTACGCCCACCTTGCCGACGAGCACCTCGTCGAGGCGGCGGAAAAGGTTGGATACATCATTGCGGAAGCGATGGCGAAAGACAAAGATGGTCCAAGCCGTCTAAATCCTGTCACTAGGAGACGTGCGATGAGCGCGTCGTCAATCGTCGGCCCTCAACTACAACCGTGCCAAAATTAGAGGAACATGATGACCGAATTTACCGCAGACATGCATGGCCAACTCAAGAATATGTCTACAGGCTGATCGACCCTAGGGACGGATCGACTTTCTACGTTGGCCGGGGCCAAGCCAACCGCGTGTTCGATCACGTCAAGCAATCACTAAAGGCTGCCGATCACAAGAAGGAAGATCTGCGGCTGGAAACGATCCGGAAGATCAAGGGCCTTGGCTTGAAACCGATACATGTAATCCATCGTCACGGCATGTCGCCGGGAGAAGCCAAACTAGCCGAAGCGGTGCTGATCGACGCGTTTCCGGGACTAACGAATATCGTGGCCGGAGAAGGCTCGAACGACTATGGACCCGCAAATGCCGAAGAGCTGGCCAAGCGATACGGGACCTTGGAAATACAATTCGATCGGGGTCGGAAAATCATGGTCATCAAAACAAAATGGTCGACAGTAGAAACGTGTGAGCCGCGTGACGGCATCGCAGAGCACGATGGCATTTACGAAGCCGTCCGCAGCTCGTGGACAGTAAGCAAGAAGAAGGCGGACCAAGCGGACTATGTTCTGGCGGTTATCGATGGAATTTGTCGAGGCGTGTATATTCCCGACATATGGAAGAAGGCACCGACGCCGCCGGAAAAGCCACAGCGGTGGGAGTTTAATGGAAGGAAAGCCGACACAAGAACGCGGAGGCAGTATGAGGGGAAACGCATACCCGACCGTATGCGAAAGAAAGGTATGGCTACCCCTTTTCTTTACGAAGGCTACTGACGATACGGACCATGCAGCGACAGACTGTTGTCGCAATGTTGGTCTGGCAGCGGCGGTGCGATTCTCATTCCACGACGGGCGTAGCAGTTCGCACC
This sequence comes from Rhodospirillaceae bacterium, assembly GCA_965262665.1. Classification (GTDB taxonomy): domain Bacteria; phylum Pseudomonadota; class Alphaproteobacteria; order Rhodospirillales; family Rhodospirillaceae; genus CBDBND01. Next base: position 3,277,722 of record CBDHFR010000004.1, on the reverse strand, counting down.
GCCCGCCGTGCGCCGCAAGTGCCCTCCGTCTCGTCATGACCGCCAACCGCTTTGCGGAGCGGTAACGTCTGCACCGCCCGGTTCGGCGCTGAGCAAACATGTGCGGCGACCGCTGCCGCATGGCGGCAACGGGCCAGCCCGCACCTCCGCCGACGGTGTGGGCCCTGTGAGTGATCCTGCCCGCGCACGCATCCTCCTGCATTGAATTGTTACCTCGTGCTTCCTAAAGTGCGGCTTGGAAGCCGTGCAACGGTGCGCGAACCGTTTCCCCAAGTGCGCGGTGGGCGCTGCCGCTCAGACGCCGCTCGGGCTAACTGCCGATTGCACAACGGCTTTTATCGCCCGACATGCCCATGACCTGGCAGGCCTTCGACACGTTGCCCAGTTCCTCGGCCAGATTCAGCAATCCAGTTTTGTGTTTGATGATCTTGTCGGTAGTATTCAACATCGTGGTGTCCTCGTTTTGTGGTTGGTGTGCACCACCATCAAAACGGACAACCACCATCTCCATCAAGAGATGCGCCGTTCCCATTCCAGCTCGCTGGGAAGGGAGCGGTGTCAGATCACATCGCGACTAACTCACGTAAGGCAAGCTCCCGGTTTAGTTCCTGAAGTTAACCATGATCTACTTTTGGAAAATATAGCAGCTTCTCTGGCGCAGGGCGCGCTCCTCCTCGATTGCGTGCGTGTCAGAATTACACGACTTGGTACGGTAGTCGATATCGGCAAGGTGATTGAGGACGTATTCGCTCTTTTTCTTGTTTTTCCTAGTCCCCGTTCCTAACGGCTTGGGCAAGAGTGACGACATCCTCTGAGCTACGTTCTTGCTACGACCGAACAGTACCGATTCCCCCGTCTTTCGATTACGCAGCTCATACACTCCTGGACCGAAAGGGGCGGATAGGTGCCCGCGCTTTCGTGGGTCGGGGAAGGGCAACCAACGACTCCATCTGCTCGATGCAATCATGGCTCATTCACCGAAACTACCTTCCTCTTCCCGACTTGATGTTAGGCGGAGCAAATCCAAAGCAAAGTTCGATAGTTGAAAACAACAAGCCTGCCAAGTTTAGATTTCCGCCTCTGTGGGCGACCCAATACGAGCCGGTGTGCACGTCCGACTGCCTCGCAAGATCATCCATGAATGTCCAAAACAGCTGTTGAGGATTATTTCCCTGAAGACCCATGTTGTAGACGAACAAACACGCGATTCCCGGCTGTCCGCTTCCGAAATACTGTCTAAGCGTGTCTTCCAACCGGCTGCTGTCGGCGCGATATAGATTGTCATCGTCCTCGCAGCCGTTTTCCCTATAGGTCATTGGATCCATCGAAAAGAGCCAAGGCTTGCAGAGGTCGTCGGGACAACGCAAGGCACCGTCCGAACCCAATTGTTCCCGCCAGGATGAATGAACCGCTTTGAGTCCTGTACCGGACCAAGCTTTCGCGAGTTCCTTATGCTTGCCCTCATTCTCTTCCGAAATACCGCCGGACAACCTATCTCTCCCTATAACTGCTTTCAGTAACTCTGCGGAGTTCGGATAGTGAGCTTTGGACGCCGCCGTCTTTCGATACGCCGTTACAATCTCGGGTTCATCAAGATGGGGCTTATCGCATGAAGCATCGCGTATCGAATCGCGGAGAATGGAACTGGCAGCGCCGTTAGGTCTCTCAAACTCCTCGAACGGTTTCATCCCGTGCGTTAAGGCGATGTGGAGGCGTCCATTGGGTTCGCTTTGTGCAAGGCGTGTTGCAGCCTCAACTTCAATGCAATGCTGCAAGTAGTTTCCGTCGTTACCTTTTGCCACCAGAACCTCTCCAATGGTCGCTACAGCATAGTTGGTCCACACTGGTCACGAATGCCATAGCCTCTGTTCCACCGCCAGCCCTACCCGCTCGGGGGCCTGGCTCAGTGTCGCGTCGTCGAGATTAACGTAGCGGTTGGTCGCGCTGGCTCGCCGTGGACGTGCTCCCACCTGAGCCGCAGCGCCGCGGACTTGCGCGCGCCTGTGTAGAGCAGGAAGCGCACAACGGCAGGCAGTATGAACCGGCGCATACCCAGAGGCGGTCGAGGCTTACACCGAAGCGATCAGCAGAAGCGGTGGACCGCTGCCTCAATTAAATGTGGTCTTTGAGCAGGGGTTCATCGAGGAGACGCTGAGCGTGCTGCACTACAATAGGGGGAACGCCCACGCCGCACTGGGTAACCTCGGCCGGGGCCTCCATAGGTCAATAGCCAACGCCCTCGACGTGGCGAAAGCTCTCCGTGTAATTACGGGCTCTCACCCTGAAACGTCCTCAGAAACGCCCGAAAACCCAGGCTGATTGGACTGGACTTTACGGCCCAGGGAAGCATGTGTGGTGGGGAGAGGAGGCCGGCCATGGCGACGGCAATTGAAACCCGGCTAAAGGCGTTTGAGCACCTCAGCCCGACCGAGCTGCGCAAATGCTGGGGTCAAGTGTTCCGCTCCCCGGCTCCCAAGGGGGCAAGCCGGGATTTCCTGCTCCGCGCCCTGACCTACAAGACCCAGGAAGACCACTTCGGCGGCCTTAGACCGTCAACGCAACGGCGGCTACGGCAGATGGCAAAGACACTGGATCGGTCTCCCAACACCGATCTCGTGCCCGTGCCGTTCGCCAAGCCCGGCACCAAACTGGTGCGCCAATGGCACAACAGAAAACACGAAGTGACGGTTCTGGAAACGGGCTTCGCCTATGACGGTAAGGTCTATGACAGCCTGTCCAAGGTCGCCCGCGAGATCACAGGGACCCGCTGGTCCGGTCCCGTCTTCTTCGGACTGTGCCGGCCCGGCACCAAGGCGGCCTGACATGACTGCCAAACTCAAATGCGCCGTCTATACCCGCAAGTCGTCGGAAAACGGATTGGAGCAGGCCTTCAACTCCCTCGATGCCCAAAGGGAGTCCGCTGAAGCCTATATCAAGAGCCAGCGGCACGAGGGCTGGGTCCTGATCAACGACAAGTACGATGATGGCGGCTTCTCGGGAGGGAACACCGAGCGGCCCGCCTTGAAGCGGTTGTTGGACGACATCACCTCGGACCGGGTCAACGTCGTGGTGGTTTACAAGGTCGACCGCCTGACCCGGTCGCTGTCCGACTTCGCCAAGCTGGTGGATCTGTTCGATGGACATGGCGTGTCGTTCGTATCGGTCACCCAGCAGTTCAACACCACCACCTCCATGGGGCGCCTGACCCTCAACGTGCTCCTGTCCTTTGCCCAGTTCGAGCGGGAAGTCACGGGCGAGCGCATTCGGGACAAGTTCAAAGCGTCGCGTAAGAAAGGCATGTGGATGGGTGGCCATCCGCCGCTCGGCTACGACATCGCCGAGCGCAAGCTCATTGTCAATGAAGGCGAAGCCAAGGTGGTCAGACATATCTTTGCCCGCTATCTGGTGTTGGGCAGCGTCAAGGCTCTCAAGGAAGACCTGGACCGGGACGGTTACCGCTCCAAGCACTGGACCAGCGGCTCCAAACGGACCCACGGCGGCAAGCCCTTCAAGCGGGGCGCCCTCTATTACATCCTGAAAAACCGGCTTTACGCGGGTGACGTGGTCCACAAGGGCATGGTCTATCCCGGCGAGCATAGGCCCATCATCGCCCCGGACACATGGGAACACGTCCAGGCTTCCTTAAGAGAGAAAGCCGCACACCATGAGAAAGGCATCGCCCACAAGGAGCCGAGCCTGCTCAGGGGTCTGTTGTTCGACGACCGTGGTAATCACATGAGCCCTTCCCATGCCAACAAGAAAGGCAAACGCTACCGCTATTATGTAAGTCAGGCCCTCAACCAGCATCGCGAGCAAGACAAAGGGTCTGTGACACGGGTGCCAGCTCATGACTTGGAACGGCAGATTGTTGGCGTCCTTTGCCGGGCGATCACAAACCCTACCGGCATCCTCAGTCATGTCACTGATCCGGCCCTGAAGGAAAAGCTGGCGCACGGTCTTGAGCTGGCGGGCGGGGGGCTTGCCGGTGCCCTGCCCGACCATACCGATGCCAAGGCCCGGGACCTGTTCCGGGCGTTAGTTCAACGGGTCGAGTTGGGTGTAAACGGGTTTGCAATACAGCTTTCGGCAACCGCGCTGGACGCCGTACTGGAGTGCCGGTCCTGGGAGAACATTTCGGAGAACGCTTCGATTGGGACTCTGGCCACCGAGCCGGAAGACAGCACTATCGTTACCTTAAACGCAGTTGCATCGGTCCGGCGATGCGGCCGGGAGAAGAAGGTGCTGGTGCCGGATCATCTCGCCGGAAAGGCTCCTGTGCCAAACGCTAAGCTGATCAAACTGGTCGCGCATGCTCACTCTTGGCTGGATGCCGTCAACTCGGGTCGGGTTGTCTCCATCAATGAGCTCAGCGGTCAACTCAAACGTTCACGAACCTACGTCAGTAACGTCATCAGGGTCGCGTTCCTCGCGCCCGACATCACGGAGTCCATCCTTGCCGGCACCCAGCCCGTTGATCTGAAGTCCGCGGATCTGTTAAAAAATCTGCCGTTGGACTGGTCGGACCAGCGCCGCGTACTGGGGTTCGACGCGCCATAGTTTGACTTACGTTTGCCGGCGCCGATGAGGCCGTCCGCGGCCTTTTTTGCTCCATGAAAGGGTCAATCGACCCTCGCACCGAATCAAAAACGTCAGTGGAAAATGGGCGGGCGGAGAATCTCGGGCCGATGAGGGCCTGATCATCCAATATCCGATGGTCATCCGGTGCTTTTAGTGACGACATGCGCTTACATGTCTTTGAAATGTTTAGAGTTCCATGGAGAGAAACACTCTGTCGTGGTTCGCGCAAGACTGGTTGGCTGTGTGCACAGTCGACGGCGAACCATTCTCCTGTGGAATTCCCTGTTAAACAGGGAAAAAGCAGGGAAAATCTTCATTTTAGCGGCTTTTCCAGCTCTTTGACCGATCTGTATACCGCATAAACCCTGGACTTTTTGATCAAATTCCCTACTCAGAAGAACAGGGAAATTTTTTCGGGTATCAGGGAATTTTTTGAGCCCTATCAGGGAATAACAGGGAATTTGCAGGGAAGGGGGTTCGCTTGTGAAAAACGTCGATCATCTGTAACCCAGATCAACGCAAGGATTGTCTCCACCAATGGAAGTGACCCCCCGAAAATCGTCAGTGGATGAGGTTTTCGGAAGGAAGAGGTTTTTCTTGAGCAGTTTCTTCCTGCTTTGGGCCAGCCGGTAGCTCAGCGCCGACTATGCCGCCCGGTTCGGGGCCTATTCGCGGGTTTTTCAGGGCCGTTCCGAGCTCGCTGCAGATTGCGCGTGTGGTCGCACTCCGGGTAATTCGAGCAGCCCAGAAACCGGCCGAACCGACCCATCCTAGTTTCCAACCAGCCGCCGCAGACCGGACACCCCTCAATCGACCCCCCGCACTCGCGGCAGCGGAACGCGCCGTCGGACCTGACCGGCAGGCCGGCCCCGCACTTCGGACACGGGCGCTCCGTATGCTCACAATAGGGCCAGTTCGAGCAGCCGTAGAAGATGTTCCCGTCGCGCGCGTTTTCCCGGCGTTCCAGGCGTCCCTCCTGGCATTGCGGACACGCCACATCGCCATCGGGCGGACGACCGAACACGGTGACGTCGCTTCCGCCGTCGATCAATTCCGTGACGAACGCAGACGGAGGGCCGCCTTCGGCAAGCAGGAACACCTGACGGCGCGCACGGGTCAGCGCGACATAGAGCAGACGCCGCTCCTCGGCATTGGGATGCGCCTCGGGCGCCGCCATCACCAGGTCGAGCAACGGATCGTCTGCGATCTCGACCGGAAATCCGTGTTTACCGGCGCACAGGCCGAGCACCACGGCATAGTCGGCTTCCAGCCCCTTGGCGCGATGCACGGTCATGTAGGTGAAACGCAGGCCCGGATACTGATTCGGCAAGCTGCCGAGGTTCAGGGGCTGCAAATGCCGGTAACGGCCCAGCAGCAGCACCTCCGACGTTCCGTCGTGTCGGCCGGCATCCGCGGCGATCCGGTCGAGCGCTTCCTTCAGCAGCGAGAGGCCTTCGTCGCCCGGTAGTCCCACATGTACCGCCGGCCAGTCGGACTTGCGCGTCGAGCGGACCGACTTCCGGATCTGCGCTGGATTGCGCAGCACGAAGTCGGTAGCGACCGCGGAGATGCGGTCTGCACACCGGAACGTGGTTTCCAGGTCGATGCGTTCGAATGCGCCGAACCGGTCCCCGAATTCCCGCATAACGGCGATGTCCGAACCGCCGAACCGGTAGATCGCCTGCCAGTCGTCCCCGACCGCAAACAGCTGTGCCCCCGGAGCGCTGTCGAGCAGCGCCTTCAACAGCCGAGCCCGGGCCGGCGAGATGTCCTGGAACTCGTCGACCAGGATGTAGCCGAACGGGCTGCGGTAGCGCCCGGCCTCCACGTGATCGGTGGCCCGCGTGATCATGTCGTGGAAGTCGATCTCTCCGGCGCGGGCCAATGTTTCCTGGTAGCCCTCGAAGATCGGCCCGAATACCGTCAGAAACGCCTCCGCCCGTCCCTCGTCGTCGAGGGATGGGGTCCGTCGGGCGACCTCCTCCAGAGAAAGCCGGCTGCCCTTGAAGTGCTGCAGGAAGGTCGCCAGGAGGCGGATGAAGGGGTCGATCCGCCCCTGGTCTTCGAGTAGCGCGAACACCCGTTCGCGCGGAAGCGGACTTCGCTCCACGCCATGCGCCGCCAGCTTCTCCTCAAGATTCCGGATCAATCGGCCTTCGTCGCGTTCGCGCGTGAAAGTCTCGATCAGAACGGTGCCCCGTTCGGCATGGACCTGGCGCTTCCACGCCATCTCCTCGAGATATTTCTCCCGGTCGACGAACGGCGCCGTATTTCCCGCAGCATCGAGCCCGAAATGCTCGATGTAGAGGCCATGGTCTGGGAGAAAGAAGTCAGGCTTGTATTGGCGCTTCTCGGCCGTTGCCGTCTCGTACTCGTAGGGCGCTTCGTATTCGTAGGCAATGTCGTTGAGATAGAGGAAATTCGCGATCTCGCATTCCTCGTAACTCTTGACCTCGTCCCCTTTCAGCGAACGGATGTCGTTTCGGCGGATGTAGTTCCAGTACGCGCCCCAGTTTGGGAACTCGTGCTCGCTCCGGTAGGGCGCGAACTGGTCCTGAAACCACTCTAGCACGGTTTCGGAAAGCGCGCCGTCGGCCAGCAGGTCGGCGACGATGCCCTTGAGCAGGTCGAACAGCGCCCGGTTGTTTTCCGCTGACCGGGCCAGTGCGGGACGCTTGCCTTCGGCGTCGCCGATGATCGCCATGCCAAGGCTGTGGAAGGTCCGAACCGTTATGCAGCGGGCGGTAGCGGCGCCAAGCCGCTTGCGGACGCGCTCCTCCATCTCGTTACGGGCGTCCCGCGCAAAGGCGAGCAGCAAGAGCTCCGACGGCTTCCGATATCCCCGCCGGACCAACCATCCCGCCTTCGCCACGATGACGGAAGTCTTGCCGCTACCCGCCGCGGCGACCACCAGGTTGCGCCTCTCGTCAACGACCACCGCCTTGCGCTGTTCGTCCGTCAGCGGCCTGGCCTCGATCCGGTCGAACAGCTCGCGCGATTGGAGCAGCTCATTTGAGACGAACGCTTCGTTGGCCTTCGACTTGGCATCGCCGGGCGTTTCCAGGAACTCCAGGATGCCCCTCAGCAACCGGATTTCCAGGGTATCGGACAGGGCATCCGGCCAGTGTCCGACCAAGCCACCGGCCGCAGCCTGCGCGTCCTGCACGAGGTCGCGGATGGCGTCCGAATGCACGTACCCAGGAGGATCGGCAAGGCTGGCCAGCCGGCCGTTGACGGAGCGAAGTGCGCCAAACTGCGGTGCCAGTTGGCCGCGCCACCAGTCGACCCTTGCCGTCTCTATTACCCCGGCCAGCGCGTTCGCTTCGCTTCGGGCGAGCCCCGACACGGTCGCCCCGGCCGTTTCATGGCCCAGCCTAACGCCGCCCCAGCGCTGGCCCGCGTTCAGCCGAACCGCTTCGATATCGCGCAGAGCGATCTCTTTCGAGCGCGACCCGAACGCGAGCTTGACGCTGTCCGAGTTCACCGTCGCCGCCCTGGCCTCCCCCGGACGGAACAGGGCGAACAGAAGCGACGCCAGTCCGGTCCGCTTCACGCTGAAGCAGGTTCCCGGGCCGGCCACTTCTCGGGAAGAACTACCCACCTCTCACTCCGAACGTTTTGTCACTTCTGTCGTCCCTATTGACGACGTCACAAGCATCCCCTGCCGGCCCAGTGGCCGTCGCCACCGCCGCGCCGGTGCTGTCACATTAACAAGATGATGACCTTTTGTTGATGGCGCAGTAATGTCGCTGGATGCAGAACATCTCCTATGCCCGATACCGCTTTCCACCTGCGATCATTCAGCACGCTGTCTGACTGTATTACCGGTTTCCTGTCCCTTCTGTTTACCTAATCCGCCGATAGTGAAACGGGAATAGAAAAGAACTGACCAACGCGTCCGCATCGGGAATATCGGTTTCGGTGGTTGCGGGGGCCCGCAATCAACGTTGTCTTCACTTCGATGAGGCGTGGTTGTAAGGAAGTACAATCAAAATTGTGTGCCTCTGGAAAATGTCTGGCTCACAACCACGTTTGACAAAGCCGTCCCTCGGCACACGATTAGATACTATATCCGATACTACAATCGTGCCCGGACGCATCTTTAACCTTAGGCAAGGTTTTGTAAGTTCTAGGGTATTTCCAGCACTGCAACAGCTTTTATCGTATTGTTATATAATAATCTTCTCTCCTTTACCGGAATCCACCAAACTGCACCCATCGATTTACGGAAGCAATCCGCAACCGGATTTACTCGCACTCTAGGCAGTTCCTGGCTCCAATTGGCAGTGATCCCCTCCAAGTTACCTAAAGCCTACGGTAACTGTTCCGTCGGGCCGTGGAATCGTCAGCAACCGTTCGCGGAGTGAAGTATGGACCGGACTGCTGCCACCATGGAGACTTGACACTTTCGCGCCTGCCCTACGCTGCGGCGACGTGCAGCCAAATTGACGCCGAGGAGCGGCGTGACGCCGCCCCTCCACCGCAGCTATCATCGTAAGTCCGAATCCCACGGCGAAAGGACCTTGTGGATGAATGACCCTCGTCTTCAGATAATTGAGTGGCCAAGGGTGCTTAGTCACGTGCTGGATGGGCTGGAGAGAACTATGCACCAGGAATTCACGGAAACGAAAATGGATAGCGGTCATGTGCATCGACGTCCCAAATCAAGTCCGTTTCCGGTATTCAAGGGAACTGTGGTACTGAGCGAGGCGGAGAAATCTGCACTTGATCAGTTCTGCGAGGCGAGTGTGGGACGTCATTTCTCGTTCAGTAACCCGCGCACCGGAGCGACTGTCTACGCGACACTCATGCCAGTACCGTTTGTACGCTCGACGCACATCGTAGTGGGTGCCGAAACCACCTACAATGTCGAACTCATCCTCCGAGACACCACGGACCTGATCGAACGCGCACTTGAGCATGGCGTTGTTAGCACCGCATAGCATGCATAAAGAAAGAAGAGTAGGAGTTGGTGAACACGAAAGACGACTTGCTCTTGGGCAGACCGTTACCAGGAACACCATTTCTGTCGCACGTGGACGTTGACGACCAAAGCGAAGCAGAGCACACACCAATATTGAACAGTTTCAGAATTACATTCGGGAACAAGCTCTTGACGACGCCGCGTGATACGACCTTGGGAAATGTTGGTGATTGGCAAAATGAATGGTTCCCGCCGGAGGGAACAGCGTATCTCCAAATGGGGCATTGTCAGACTAAATCGTCTTGAGCAGGGAAATAAGCTCTCCTAGCCTCCGGTGATGCACAATCCCTTCCGGTATTTTAACAGCTCACCCGAGGTCATCCGCAGCGCGGTGATGACGTATATCCGCTATCCGCTGTCGTTGCGTCAGGTCGAAGACATTCTGTTCGAACGAGGCATCGACATTTGCCATGAAACCGTGCGGTATTGGTGGAACCGCTTTGGCCCGTTGTTTGCGGCCGAGATCCGGAAGAGGCGGATAGTCCGGCGTAACTGGTCGAACCGGCGCTGGCATTTTGATGAGATGTTTGTCCGCATCAACGGCGAGACACGTTATCTATGGCGGGCCGTTGATCATGAAGGCGAAGGGCTTGAGGTCTATGTCACCAAACGCCGGGACCGCGAAGCCGCGCTTGAGTTCCTTAAACGTGCCATGAAACGTTATGGTCGACCGGCTATGATCGTCACTGACAGGCTAAAGTCATACCGGGCGGCGATGAAGGTGATCGGCAACGAGAGCCGCCAACAGATCAAGCGTTGGCTCAACAATCGAGCCGAAAATTCACATCAACCCTTCCGCCGACGAGAAGGCGCGATGGCACGGTTCAGAGACATCAAGACCCTGCAGAAATTCGCCTCTATCTACGCTTCGATCCACAACCACTACAACCACCAACGCCAGCTCAACCGCCGCGATACTTTCAAACAAGCCCGTGCTGCTGCCCTGGCCGAATGGCGCCAACTTGCTGCCTGATAGCCCTCTATTATGGCTTCTTCTGCTCCGGGCCAGTTAGTCTGACAATGCCGAATATCTCTTGCCGCTCATCTGGTCCTCCTTCTTCAAGGTTCAGATCAAGCTAGATTCTCTCACCTAAAGCGGACCAAAAAAATCTAACTCAGGCCACAAGTTAGTCTGACAATGTCGTCTCGCCAATACGCCAGTCGTTCCATGACACCGCAGCTAGCGGCAGTTCGTTTAGCTCAGCCCTGGCCTCGCGCCAAGCCGGGTAATGCTTGCTCAGTAGCCTGAGGAACCGTTCGCTGTGCGTGGGTTCGATATAGTATTCTTGGGAACAGGACGAGCATGAGGGGATCTTGAATTTTTGTTGGGTTGGTGATCCCATTTTCGGGGAGGAATACATCAAATGAAAAGTATTTTGAACGCAATCATCTTGCTAATGGGAACTGTCGGAGTGGCAAGCGCGCAGTCGCCGGGCCGGGATTATGACGCTCTGACCCCCGCGCAAAAATACCATGCCGATGACATAATGGCTTTTATTGGCGCCATGGAAGAGCGGTTCCTCGCTCATGTTGAGCGGTATAACGGATCCTTATCACCAGAGGTGGAAACATTGTCCTTCGATACTGCCGATTATGAAATCTTGGTAGCGCGAGGGCCGGTCGTAGAAAAAGCGGGAGTCATGTCGGCAGTAGTGACGGCTCCTTTGCCGCCATATCTGGGTGAACCGCGGTGGAACCGGTCTATCTTTTTTGATGTGCATCCCAAGACACCGCATGTCCCGATGCTGCATCTCACAATGGTGTTCCAGTATATGGCCGACGGTACGGGAACCGTGGGTGGCTGGATGGATGTGCTTCCTGCCGTTTGGCATGAAGATGACCTTGCGGAGATGCGGGAAAGAATGAACGTTGTTTTTAACAAACACGAGGTGGACCCCGCACCGCACCGTCAGCTTGTTGTTGAAGGAAATCCGGAAGAAATTGACCGCACGTGGCGTCGTAAACCGGCTGGTGTGGGCGGGAGTTTTTACGGCCCGCCTGCTATTCTAATCACAGATGGCAATGTAGCGTTCATCAAAGAGGCATTCGAAACGTTGCTGGAAGCCTATTTTGCTGTGCTGGACAAGAGGAAGAACGATCTTATCAGTGCGGACGCTATTGCAGCACAGGATCGGCAGCGGAAAACCTGGCTTCAGGATCAATTGTTTTCCGACCCTTTTTCCTCCGCCTTGGTGCCCTATGAGGCCTGGTCCCTGTCCAATGCTCCGCCGGTGGTCAAGTTTTGACGTGTCCCTTCCGAAAACTTCATCCACTCCTGGACGGTTTGAGTCATTAGGATCGATGGATAAGGTTTTCGGGAATGACAGCGGCCACACAGACAAAGCTGATAAACGTAGATAAAACCACCCAGGATTTGAGCAATACACCCGCCGGTAGACCCGGGGCGGTTCATCACCGCCCAGTTTGAATGTATGCTTGCCTTGCGTTGCCAAGTCGTCGTTGCTTACCTGATTGTCCCCGCGAGCGGGCGGTCAGGTTTCTTCCCCGGCATCGTGAACGCCTACAACAAGCGCTGCCCGAGGCGGCGCGCCGCTCTAACTATTGCGAAAGGACGCAGTCATGGCCACGGGTACCGTTAAGTGGTTCAACCCCGTTAAGGGTTACGGCTTCATCCAGCCGGAGGATGGCTCCGCGGACGTGTTCGTTCACATCAGCGCGGTCGAGAAGGCTGGCCTTGCGACGTTGAACGAAGGACAGAAAGTGTCCTTCGAACTTGCGCCCGGCCGGAACGGAAAGATGGCCGCCGACAACCTTGCGTCCGCCGATTAGGGCATTGACGCATTCCGTGGAGTCACAGGTGTGCTCTACCGCACGTTTCTCCGGTCACGGCATAAGATGTTGGTGTGATCTTGAGGACGGAGGACCGTGCGCGGCTGGCCGCCCGGTGCGGGCATCCATTGGCGTGGCCGCATGATGACCCGAGCGGCCGGTATCGGCAGGCTGGCCTGCCGGCGCTCGTGGCGCCGGACAGCCGCGCAGCCAGATCACCGTCGAACACCTATGGCCTAACCGGTCACGGTTGCCATGACCGGGGCGTCGGTGATGATTTCCACCTCGTCGCGGGACAGCTTGGCAAAGGCCAAACACAAGACCTGTTCTTTCCGAAAACCTCACCCGCCGACCTTGATGACGCAAACTGTCCAGCTGTGGATTAGGTTTTCGGAAAGCACACCAGTGTTGGAGCCGGCTACTTAATTCCACCTTGGACGGTCCTTGCCGGCGAAGCTTCGTTCCGAAGCTCCGTCCCCTGCGGACTGCGTCTTCACCGAATTTCTCCCGCACCGCGTCGAGGGCCTTGTCGACCTTGCCCTCGGTGGGGGATGCGGCACCGAAGAGGTCGGTCTGGACGGCCGGTCCGGCCGAGCCCAGATCGTGGACACCGATGCCGATCAGGCGAAAGGTCCGGCCGTCTGTCTCGCGGGTAAGGAGGGGCCCGGCGACCCGGATCGTATCCTCCGCCGATTGTGTGGGGTTACTCAGGTGCCGCGTACGCGTGATAGCGCGAAAGTCTGACGTCTTCAGTTTCAGTGTGACACCTCTGCCAGAGAGGCCGGCTTTCCTCAGGCGCCGCGCCACGGTCTCGGCAAGTTGCCACAGGATGGGGCGCAGGTCCTCCGCATGGGACAGGTCTTCATCAAGTGTGGTCTCCGAGGATAAGTCCAGCGACTTACTTGATCTGCCCTTTGACTTTGACGACCGGTGGGTATTCGGGCGCAAGGTGGGCCGCAACGAGCCTTGTCCCTGCGGCTCGGGACGCAAATACAAGCGGTGCTGCGGTGCCAATTGACTACGGTCCGAGCACCAAGCACAAGCCACAGAGACCTGACCAAGACAAACCAACGACGCAGCGGCGGGCGCGGTGTCGGCATCGTTAGCCGGCTGTCCTTCCCGAAAACTGTTTCCACGATCTTCGAAATACAAGCCGCCCAAGTGTGGATGAGGTTTTCGGAAGGGACAGGCCAACTTCCTGGCTTACGTCGAGCAGGTGCTGGTGCCGACACATGCCGCCGGCGAATTACTGGGCACGGACCAGTTTATGGGCCGGTCCTATTGTGGCGGTATGTTGGTCACGCCTGCGCTGACATTCGGCCGACTCCTGGGTGACAGCATGCTCAGCTTCGACACCTGACCTTGCTCGTTGAATGCACACTCTTTCGTAAGAGTGTGCATAAGGTTGCTTCAGACGGGTAAGAATCTGGAGTATGGGGCGAACAATAATTGTGTGAGTAAAAATGAAAGAGCCGCTCCTAAGAGCGGCTCTTTCAAATGTAATGTCACCGCACTCTAGGCCGATTTAATGCCCATGATATTGCGGACCCGTTGGCGGCCGAACGGATAGGACATGGTGTCCTTGGGGTTGTCCCGGTTGAGCAGCATGCCAGCGCGGCGGATTTCGCCCTCGAAGTCAGCCTGCTGATACTCGTAGAGCCAGCGCTCGTGGTTCCAGCGGTAGGTCATCCAGTCGCGGATGCGCTGCCACGCCCGAGGGTCGTTCGCCTTGCGGCTGGGGTTGGTGTAGAAGTCCACCGGATAGTAAACACCGCCAGGCCGCAGGAGACGTCCAGCTTCCTGGATGATGTCGTAAGTGGCTTGCTCCGTCACTTCGTGGTGCAGGATATAGGAGGTGACGACGTCGAAGTAGCCGTCGGGGAATCCCGTGTCCTCGGCCATGGCATGGCGGAAGTTGACATCTATGTCCATGTCCACGGCGCGCATGTGAGCGTAGCGCACCATCGGTCCGCCTACGTCCACACCCCACACTTCCGCATCAGGATAGCGCTGCTTCAAGGCGATAACTTGCTGGCCGCAGCTGCAACCCATATCCAGGATGCGCTTTACCTTGCCGTCCCCGGGTAAGGGAATGGCCCGGGCCAGATTGCGGTGCAGTTCGTCCTGGTAGTTGCGGCCGTTGTAGAAGTTGGCTGTGCCGTATAGGTAAATGTGTCCGGCAAACGGATCGCCGGTGTAGCCGCCCGGTTGCATGTGGATTTCATGCTTGGTGTATTCAGCTTCGCAGCCGGGGTTCATTTCCAGCACGCCGGGGCCGGAGTTGTCGGCGGCTTCCATTTCCGACATGTAGGCGTCGTAGTTGCCGTGAAACTCGTCGTAGAACGCTTTCCACATGTGGTTCTGCAGCCGCTGCCAAGTGTGATTGCGCACCTGGATGATGGGGTCGTCCTTCAGCAACTCAATGGCGACATCGCGATCCAGGGGGTCGTCGGGGCTGTAACCGTTGGCCTTGAGAATCTCGTGGGCCCGCTTTTCTGCGGCTTTGGTCAACTCGCCGTTGATCCACACCCGTGTCGAGGTGCTCATCTCGTCGTAGGCTTCCAGATTAAGCGTCGGCAGGCGCTCCCACACACCGTCCTGGCCGCGGGGCTGCACGTCGACACCGTTCTTGAGCTTGGCCCAAGCGCTAATGGGCGCGCTGAACGCCGCTGCCGTGCTGCCCGCAAGCATCAAGGCCGTGCGGCGGTTGAATAATTGACTCATGGTTAGTCTCCTTAGTTTCTAAGCCATCCGGTACCACTCTAAGTAAGGCTGTGGCAAACGGTCAGCATTTCCTGGAAATCATGTTTCAATTAGGCTCCGTACCAACGCCCGACGGCGTAGTCACGAATCCAAATAGACCATGGCTGCAGTTATCTTGAGCTCTGGGGGTGCGACAAGCAACCGCTAAAACCTCTTTAATCGCCCTGAGAAAACTAAAACCCTAAGGAAACCGCCAAGTTTGCCGCGCCAGCAATACCTAAGTACTTCACAATCGCCCCAAGAAATTGCCGACTCTGACGCAGTCGAGCGGATCGGTGTTATAGGCATTGTCAGACTAACTGGGCCGGAGCAGAAGAACCCGTAATTCGAGTAATTTCAGGCAGCAAGTTGCTGCCACTCGACGAGGGCAGCGGCTCGAGCTTGTTTGAAAATGTCTCTTCGGTTGAGATGGCGTTGGTGGTTGAAGTGGTTGTAGATTGAGGCATGGACAGAGGCGAATTTCTGCAGGGTCTTGATGTCTCTGAACCGAGCCATCGCGCCTTCGCGTCGTCGGAACGGTTGGTGTGAATTTTCGGCTCGATTGTTGAGCCATTGACCACAAAGCTGGCGCTCTTCGACCCCAATATCTTTCATAGCGGCGCCGTATGAACGAAGTCGGTCCGTGACAATCGAAGCGGGCCGGCCATAACGCTTCATAGCCTGCTTCAGAAACTCAAGCGCAGCCCTGTGATCCCGCCGTTTAGTGACATAGACTTCAAGAACTTCGCCTTCGTGATCGACAGCGCGCCATAGATAATGTGTCTTGCCGTTGATGCGGACGAACACTTCATCAAGATGCCAGCGCCACTGCGAATAGGATCCATGATGAATGCGGCGTTTGCGGATCTCCGAAGAAAACAACGGACCAAAGCGGTTCCACCAGTACCGCACCGTCTCGTAAGAGACGTCGATGCCCCGTCCGTAGAGGTAGATCTTCGACCTGTCTCAGGGACAGTGGAAATCTAACACACAGCATCACCGCGAGGCGGATGACCTCGGGAGAGCTGTTGAAATAACGGAAGGGATTTTGCATGGTCTGAGGCTAGGGAAGCTTACTTCCTGGCTCAAGGCAATTTAGTCTGACAGTGCCGTCGGAAACCATGTCGGTGTCACCTTAGGACTGTTACCGGTTTGACGATGACAATCGCATCAATAATTGACGGAAAGACCTTGGATAGCCAACTCAGAAAGATCCGATCTAAGCGGGAAACCCGGACTCGACCCGAACGCTTGTGCCTCAAGACCGAGACCTGATGCCTCAGCACGATATTCTCTGCAGCAAACCGTTTCTGCGACTTGCCCTGAGATAAGATTACCAACACAAACAACGCAAGAAACTGGATCACCCGCAAGGGGTTACAGTTGATCCGATCTCAGTTCAAGCGGACGAGGCTTGCGGAAGAGACAGCACGAAGATTGTTAACCGTAATATAACTATCTAATATCGCTATACATAAACCGTGCCCAAGGTTCGGCTGAATCATGAAATCTCAGATTAAAATAGACTTCACCAGCGCGTTAGTCGTTGCGGCATATATCATGCTCGGCATCAGCCTAATCATAATCCCCGGAGCAAGCGGTGAAAGTGTCGAAGTAGCAACCGCTGAAGAAGAGCAACGTCTAAAACAGGTGTTCCCTGACGCAGATGTATTCTCGGCGAAAACTAGGAAACTGCCGCACCACAAGGCCTATAGGACAAATCCCGATACTGGCGAAAAGACGTTGGTGGGGTTCGTATTTATTACTCGGGAGGTCGAACCCGACGAGTGGGCGTATTCCAGTGAAATTGAAGCGCTTGTCGGGTTAACAACAAATGGCATTATCACCAAAGTGATGATGATCGATCATTATGAGCCTATGGATATTTTTCAATCGACCCACCTGAGTTCGTCGAACAATTTGAGGGCAAGAGTATCCTCGATCCATTCGAAGAAGGACGCGATATTGACACGGTTTCGAGTGCAACTATCACGGTTGAAGGCGCCGCCCGTGTTATCCGGAAGAGCGCCCGGCAGATTGCCCGCCAACATCTACTCGAACAGAACAAAAATTGATTATGAGAGGATTGGGCAGCGCAGAGTACACTTTAGCTCTTCTGTGGGCACTGTCAGAGTAAATCGGCTTGAGTCAAGTAGTGCGGTCTCTTAGCCTCCGTTGATGCACAATCCCTTCCGTTATTTCAACAGCTCGCCCGAGATCATCCGCCTCGCTGTGATGCTGTATGTTAGATTTCCACTGTCCCTGAGACAGGTCGAAGATCTACTCCACGAACGGGGCATCGACGTCTCTTACGAGACGGTGCGGTACTGGTGGAACCGTTTTGGTCCGTTGTTTTCTTCGGAGATCCGCAAACGCCGCATTCGTCATGGATCCTATTCGCTGTGGCGCTGGCACCTTGATGAAGTGTTTGTCCGCATCAACGGCAAGACACATTATCTATGGCGCGCTGTCGATCACGACGGCGAAGTCCTTGAGGTCTATGTCACCAAACGGCGAGATCACAGGGCTGCGCTTGAGTTTCTGAAGCAGGCTATGAAGCGTTATGGCCGGCCCGCTTCGATTGTCACGGACCGACTTCGTTCATACGGCGCCGCTATGAAAGATATTGGGGTCGAAGAGCGCCGGCTTTGCGGTCAGTGGCTTAACAATCGAGCCGAAAATTCACACCAACCGTTCCGCCGACGAGAAGGCGCGATGGCTCGGTTCAGAGACATCAAGACCCTGCAGAAATTCGCCTCTATCTACGCTTCGATCTACAACCACTTCAACCACCAACGCCACCTCAACAGCCGCGATACTTTCAAACAAGACCGAGACGCTGCCCTGGCCGAGTGGCGTCAACTTGCTGCCTGAAGATCCTCTATTAGGGCTTCTTATGCTCCGGCCCAGTTAGTCTGACAATGCCTTAATCAGACTAACAGGGCCGGATCTTAAGAACCCACAAAGGCATTGTCAGACTAAAGTCGTATGTTAGAATTTTCCCGTCGTTGGGCTAGCTTCGGCGACCGTGCTTGGCCGGTCTAAGCCAGACAACACATGCTTTTGCGACCTGAAACCTCCAAAAGGGCACAGGGAGGGACAGCCAAGCAGATTTTCTCTGACAATCCCCGTCGCAAAGTATTTTAGTAATCACCTTTAATTTCCGTGAGCTGCCAGCGGGAATCGCGCACACGGTATTCATGTTGCACCATGATGCCATCAGGTCCAGTGATCCAGACGTCCGTGTCAGGACCGAATCTGTAATGCTCAGTTTCGAATGTGCCAGCCGGGACAGTAAGCGTTTCGTCGGCAACGAATTCGAGCTCCAATGGATAAGTGCCACAGTGAACACTACGTCGAGCAGCGCCTAGCGTACACAACGTGATGGGCTGTGCACCGCCGACCGCGCGGTCGTAACGGCCGAAATGCCAACCGTCGACTGAGATCGGATGGAGTAGCAATGAATAGTGCTCGGGTAGTTCCACCTGATCGGTGAAATATTCGTCAGGAGCATTCACGGTTACATCCAGTTTTCCGTCGTTCATGACGTAAAAGCCGGAACCCAAGAAATTGCCCTGTGAGTAAACGTTGATGAAGGCTTCAAGGGGTTTCAGGTCTTCGTCCGCGCGCATAACGAGGTTCATTTGTGTCCCGCGGACCGTGCCGTCGTGAAAAGAGCGTATCGTACGCGTGCCGTCGTTTTGCTCGGTGATGGTCCAATGGTCGCTGCCGCACGGCGTACCATCCCTCATCGTGGTGCAGATGTGTGAGCCGTTAATCGTGCGGATGGTGACTTTGTCGCCGGTATAGGCATCGCGCCCGCTTGCCGGGTCTTGCGCCATTGCTTGCGAAAGCGTTGCGAGGATCAAGCAAACAACTACCAATCCCAATCCCAATCCATGTCTCATGGTCGTTACCTTTATCGGTTATCTACCCAACATCCAGACAGAAATATACAAATGATCAACTGTCCCTTCCATTTACCTTATCCGCTGATCTCCCTGACGCAAACCGTCCAGGTGTGGACGAGGTTTTCGGAAGGGATAGGGGTTATCCCGGAAAGTCGACAGGGTAACCACTGGATCTTCTGGCTCGCGAAGCGTCATCCAGTTCTCTAGAAAACCTTGGCAGTTTTTTGAAAACGTAATTTCCATTTCCAAGTCTTTATTCACCGGATCTGACCGATTGGCCTGCTTCTAGACCATATGTACTGTCAATTGTAGATACAAAAAAGAGTCTGCTAATAGCCGAAAGCGGACTTTTCAGTGTGACAAACTGCCTCTAGATGGCCTGGGATTAAAGCCGTATTGCGTGATAACACCAAAAACGGCATTGTCAGACTAACTGGCCCGGAGCAGAAGAAGCCATAATAGAGGACTCTCAGGGTGCAAGTTGACGCCATTCGGCCAAGGCGGTGGCTCGGGCTTGTTTGAAAGTATCGCGGCGGTTGAGATGGCGTTGGTGGTTGAAATGGGTGTAGATCGAGGCGTGAATGGAGGCGAATTTCTGCAAGGTCTTGATGTCTCTGAACCGAGCCATTGCCCCTTCCCGTCGTCGCAAGGGCTGATGTGAGTTTTCCGCCCGGTTGTTGAGCCAGCACCTGGTCTCTTGACAACCTTCATTGCCAATCACCTTCATCGCAGCCCGGTATGACTTTAGCCTATCTGTGACGATCGAAGCCGGCCGGCCATAACGCTTCATGGCACGTTTAAGGAATTCAAGCGCAGCCCTGTGATCCCGCCGTTTCGTGGCATAGACCTCAAACACTTCGCCTTCATGGTCAACGGCACGCCATAGATAATGTGTCTCGCCGTTGATGCGGACAAATACCTCATCAAGATGCCAGCGCCAATTCGACCAGTTGCGCCGGTCTATCCGCCTCTTCCGGATCTCGGCGGCAAACAACGGGCCAAAGCGGTTCCACCAGTACCGTACGGTCTCATGGCAGATGTCGATGCCGCGCTCGAACAGGAGATCTTCGACCTGTCTCAGCGACAAGGGATAACGGACATACAGCATCACAGCGCTGCGGATGACCTCGGGCGAGCTATTGAAATAACGGAAGGGATTGTGCATCGCTGGAGGCTACGAGACCTTACGTCCCCGCTCAAGCCGATTTAGTCTGACAATGCCCCCATGGAATATCTTAAGGGGTCTTGAAAAGTGACGATTGCTGACTCTTCGGAGAGATCGAAGGGGACGAAGATGAGATAGAAATCGATGGGTTCGAGTGACAGAGCCGAGGCGGCGGTACGGGATATTCGCCACAACACACTTAAGCAGTATTTGGCTGAGGAGAAGATCCCGATCGTACTTGTTAGCCTCCGTGGTTAGGACGGCATTAGTGAACTGTGCCGGTGCGAACGGTTTTCTGGCCACAGACTTCCTCTACGTGGACGAAAGTTTCTCTCTGGTACGACCTTAGCGACCGTGCGCTTGAGATGCGGAAGCCGCGTAGCCTTCAACCTTGCATCGTTCCTTATCCACTTGGCTGAAGCCTACGTTTGAGTATTACTCACCGCAGGTTGGTATAACAGGAGCGCCCGGTTTATTTTTTTCTTGGCGATGGTTTATTCGGTCGTTGTGTCAAGGCCGAACCCGCTGCGGTCTTTGCCGCTTTACTTGATTTTGGATTTCGAAGCACCTTCGATGCCGCTGATGCTGCTCGCTTGCTAGTCACTTCTCGGTTTGTTGGTCGCTTGGCCATTTTATTTCCTCTCATCAGTTACTTTGTGGAACTGTCACATTAACAGGGTGACCAGCCGCTGATGGCGCAGTAGTGTCGCTGGATGCAGAACATCTCCTATGCCCGATACCGCTTTCCACCCGCGATCATTCAGCACGCTGTCTGGCTGTATTACCGGTTTCCCCTCAGCTACCGAGATGTTGAGGATCTGCTCGCTCAACGTGGTGTTGATGTTTCTTATGAAACGGTGCGGCGCTGGGCACTGAAGTTCGGGCAAGCCTATGCCCGGAGACTGAGGACAACGCGCCCTCGAGCGGACGTCCGGTGGCACCTTGATGAGGTGTTCGTGTCCATCACCGCCAAGCGGATGTATCTATGGCGCGCTGTCGATAGTGAAGGCGAAGTGCTGGATATCCTGGTTCAGTCACGCAGAAACAAGAAGGCAGCGCTCAAGGTGATACGCAAACTGTTGAAAAAGCAAGGCTTTGTCCCAGATACCTTCATCACAGACAAACTGCCATCTTATGGTGCTGCTCTGAAGGATTTGGGCCTTATCAGGCACCATGATTTTGGTGGCAGGAAGAACAACCGAGCCGAAAATTCTCACTTACCAGTCCGACAGAGGGAACGACGCATGCAGCGTTTCAAATCGGCTCGATCAGCGCAGCGGTTTCTCTCTACCCACGCCACCGTCTACAACACCTTCAACGTCCAACGCCATCTGATATCCCGAAAGACATTACGCCAGTTTCGCAACCACGCAATGGGCCTGTGGCAAACCGTCACCGCTGCCGCTTGAGCTTGAGTTCTATGCCAATTCGCAGCACGACCGTTCAATAACGTGACAATACCCAGGCAAAGGCGACCGAGCAGATTTAGTCTGACAATGCCCTGCGGGCTGCGACCGCTACAACGACGTTTTCAGCAGAGCGGATAGCGCCTGGGGTTGGTACTTGTCAAGCAGCGCAAACAGTATGGCAGCCGTTCCAACATCGGGCCGCCCGGTCCAGTCCGATGGCCTGAAATGCATCTGAAACGCCCTGAGCGCAGCCCGCGTGCGCACATCGTGTGCGCCGGTATCGTCCACATCATAACCATAGGCTTTGAGCCCCCGCTGCAGCAGCGCCAGCGCTGGCGGCTCGGCGTCGAAGCGTTGGCGGTACCGTTCTACGGTGTCATCGTCGTACCAGGCTCCGATCCCGTGTTCGTGAAGCCTGCGCCAGGGAAACTTGGGTCCGGGATCCAGCCTGCGATCAGGCGCGATGTCCGCATGGCCGACGATATCGACCGGATCGATACCGGGATGGCGTCGAAGGATGTCGAGCGCGAGTTCGATGAGGAGATCGATCTGGTCGGGGTCGAAATCGTGAAACTCGCAGCGATCTTCTGGCGTGCCGGATTCGTTGCCCGGAGCCACGGCGGCGCAACCCGAGCGATTTACGATCTCGATCCCGATGGAACTTACGTTCAGGCCTTCGTCGCCGCGCCAATGGCTCTGTCCAGCATGCCATGCGCGCCGTTCCTCGTCGACGAGCCGGTACACTCTGAGTCGCCGTCGTGGATATGTCGGATCGCCGTTTTCCGGCACCAGGTAATGCGCGCTGACAGGACGCTCCGTGCGTTCGGTCAGCATCCGCATTGATTCGGCGAAGTCAGCGCTCGTGAAATGCATGACGAGGTGGTCGATGCGGCTGCTTTGGGTCTCCGAATCCACATCGACGAAGCGCGCAGGCGTGCAGGCCAGGAGCGCGCAGAAAGCCAGGACCGTCGCGACCGCCGCTCGCCACATCACGCCAAACGGCACGGGTTTCCCACCAGCCGTATGATAGCGGCGGTTCGGCCTTTCCGATTTCGGAACCGCGCCTGCGCTGAGCTTCACATACTTACAGAACACGATTGACCTGGATGACCGTGGGTGATCCATTCAGAACATCCTAACACTTGTGATGCTGCACGGGTGCGCGGCCCCCGAAGACGACCTGCCGCTTGATCGAGGAGCCCGCGACCACGATCTCCTCGATGGCGGGTTCGCCGACCTTAGGCGGAGCTTGCCCAGGCGCCGGGAACGATGCGAGGACGGCAACAAAAGTCCAACAAACCGCCAGCATCGGGTACGCGAAACCACCGATCACAGCCGTGAACACGCCTTCATGACGGACAAATTCAGCTTGTCATTGGTTGGCACGAGCGGGCCCTTTCGTTCTCAGAATTGCCTTCGCAAGGTTACTCCAAGGGTTGTCCCTTCCGTTTACCTTATCCGCCGGTACTCGTGATGCAATCCTGCCCCTTCCGAAACCCGGCCGAAACAAAGCTAATTCGCACTGGACTTCCGGCTGCGGGGAAGCGTTCCTTGCCCTATGGGTGAGGACCTATGGACCGCGAAGACAGAGAACTGGTAACCCATTTGTTCGCCAAGACCACAGCCTTGCTGGAGGATGCGGCACAACTGGCGGCAGACGGGCAGTCGTCCCGGTTGACGCCCGCCGAATATCATGGACTCAGCCGGGACCTCCATAGGGCTATAGACAATGCCCTTGATGTGGCGAAGTCGCTGCGTGTGATTGCCGGCTCCGACCCTGAAACGTCCCGAGAAATCCCCGAAACCCCAAGCTGATTGGACTGGACTTCCACCCCCGGGCAAGCATGTGTGGTGGGGAAGGGAGACTGGCCATGCGGGCAAAAGTCGAAGATCAGTTAAGGGCGCTCTGTGTGGCCGATACGGTGGCCGTCCGCAAAACATGGTCGAAGATGTTCGGCGCCACTGTGCCCAAGAACGCCAGTCGGGAGTTCTTGCAGCGGGCCATAGCCCATGAGTTGCAGGTCAAGGGATACGGCGGTCTAAAGGCGGCAACCAAACGGCGGTTGGCACAGATCGCCCAGGCCATTGAGAAGGATCCGGATTATTGTCCCGGCCCGGCACCGCCGCTTAAGCCCGGAACCAAGCTGATCCGCCAATGGCAAGACCGGCGCATTGAGGTGATGGTGCTGGAGACGGGCTTCGCCTTTGAGGGGCGCACCTACGGCAGCTTGTCTAAGATCGCGGCGGAGGTGACCGGGACGCGCTGGTCCGGTCCTGTCTTCTTCGGCCTCAAAAAGACGGGCGAGGCGAGGGCAACCCCATGAGCGGGAAAGCCCCCATGGGCCGGAACATCCACTGTGCCGTCTATACCCGCAAATCCTCCGACAATGGTCTGGAGAAAGCCTTCAACTCCCTCGAGGCTCAAAGGGAATCGGCGGAGGCCTATATCATGAGCCAGAAGCACGAAGGCTGGGTCCTTATAAAAGATAACTATGACGACGGCGGGTTCTCCGGCGGCAACACGGACCGGCCCGCACTCACCCGGCTGCTGGAGGATATCCGGGCCGGACTGGTCAACGTGGTGGTGGTCTACAAGGTCGACCGGCTGACCCGGTCGCTCGCCGACTTCGCCAAGCTGGTAGTACTGTTCGACAGCCATGGGGTCTCCTTCGTCTCCGTCACCCAGCAGTTCAACACCACCACCTCCATGGGACGGCTGACCTTGAACGTGCTCTTGTCCTTCGCCCAGTTCGAAAGGGAAGTGACCGGAGAGCGCATCCGGGACAAGTTCGAGGCCTCCCGCCGCAAGGGGATGTGGATGGGCGGCCATCCGCCGCTGGGCTATGACATCGTCGAGCGCAAGCTGGTGATCAACAAGGCCGAAGCTAAGGTGGTCCGGCATATCTTCACCCGCTATCTGGAGCTTGGCGGTGTCAAGGCCCTCAAGGATGAACTGGAGCGGAAGGGATACCGCTCCAAGCAGTGGACCAGCAGCTCAAACCGGACTTACGGCGGCAAGCCCTTTAAGAGGGGAGCGCTGTATTACATCCTCAAAAACCGCCTCTACATCGGCGAAGCCGTTCACAAGGGCACCGCCCATCCGGGGGAACACGATCCTATTATTACGGTGGACCTCTGGGACAAGGTTCAGGCTCACCTAGCGGAGAAGGCGGCCCATCACGAGAAGGGCATCAACAACCGATATCCAAGCCTTCTTCGTGGGCTGCTGTTCGACGGCCGGGGCAACCACATGAGCCCGTCCCACGCCAACAAGCGGGGCAAGCGTTACCGCTACTATGTCAGCCAAGCCCTGACCCAGCACCGGGCGAAGGAGGCCGGACCGGTCACCCGCATCCCGGCCCACGATATCGAGCGGTTGGTCATGGAGCAGGTTGAACGGGTTCTCTTCAATCCCGGGCCGGAAATACTCAATGGCCGGTCCGGTGGAGAAGAGACCGAAGGTGTTGCCGGGGAGCTTGAAAAGGATTGGGCGAAGCTGGATCTCAACCGGCGCAGCGAAGTTACAAGAGCAGTGGTGCGGCGCGTAACGGTCCTGCCGCGTGAGGTAGCGATCGAGCTCTCACGCTCCGCAGTGATGGCGGTCTTGGAGAAAAGATCGTGGGAAGGTCAGAAAGATGTCGACATCAAGCCGGATGACGCGGGAGATGACGATCAGATCACTCTCACCATCCCTGCCACCCTGAAAAAGAACGGTTCGGAAAAGATCATCGAGACTCCCGGTCACATACAGACTGAAACGGTGCAGGCACCAAACCCCGACCTCATCCGCTGCACTGCCCGGGCCCAACATTGGGTGAGAAAGCTCACTTCAGGTGAGATAGAGTCCGTAAAGGCCATCGCCAATCAGGCCGGTATGAACCACAAGTACGTGGCGCGCGCACTCAAGACCGCGTTCCTGGCCCCCGACATTGTGGAGGCCATTCTGCAAGGCACACAACCGCCGGACCTGACGGTCATCGCTATCCTAAAGCCATTCCCCATGGCCTGGGATGAGCAGCGCACACACTTCGGGTTCGCTTAGTACTCCCATCTATTTTACGCGACTTTTGTTGAGGTTGCCGGCCCGGTAGGCCTGCCCGAATGCCCGGGCTTTGAGCGGCGGAAGCAAAAAGGGTACTTGGAAAAAATGTCGCGGAGAAAACCGGAGATGCAAGGCTGTACTTGATCTCTCCGTGTGCCCGTTCCGTGCCCGACACGGCACAGATACCGCTGCAACCGTTTGAAATGTTTATGAGATGTCGGAGGGGGGAGAGAAGTCTCTCTCAGGGCAAGACTGGTTGGCTGGGGCGGCAGGATTCGAACCTGCGAATGCCGATACCAAAAACCGGTGCCTTACCACTTGGCCACGCCCCACCAGGGAATCGGGCGGACCATAAGGGAAAGCATCCGGACCCGCAACGCCTCTCAACCGCTGATCTAAAGGGTTTCGAGCGCCTCTAAAAACCCGCCCGGGGTGAGAATCTGCGGTTGAACTTGTGGCTGGCCGTCGGTGCCGTAGAGCACATATAGCGGCACACCCGACCGACCGAAGGATTCCAGCGCCGTAGTAATGGCTGGGTCGCGGTTGGTCCAGTCGGCTTTGAGATACACCACGCCCTTTCCTTCAAGCGCGGCGCGTACATCCGTGTTGGACAGCACCGCCCGCTCATTGACCAGGCAGGTAATGCACCACGCCGCAGTGAAATTGATGAACACCGGCGTACCCGATGCCCGTAATTCGTCAAGCCGGGCGGGTGAATAGGATTCCCAATCCGCATCGGCGGACTGCACTTGCGCCGTTCCTGCCGGGGGAGCCGTCGGAATACCGGCCAGCACCAGTGCCCCGATGAGTACCGCCGTGGCAAACCCGACACCGATGGCCCGGCTCCGGCTGTCAGCTGAGCCGCGCCCCAACAGCCAGGCGCAGAACGCGATCAGCACCAGACCGGACAGCGTTGCTGCCAAACCCATGGGGTCTACTTGCTGGGCGACCACCCACACCAACCAGGCGGCCGCGCCATACATGGGAAAGGCCAGTACTTGCTTGAAGGTGTCCATCCAAGCACCTGGTTTGGGCAAAACATTTGCCACCGCTGGTACCAGCCCAATGATTAAGAACGGAGCTGCCAAACCGAGTGCCAGACCTTCGAATACGGCCAAAACGATTAACGGAGGTTGGGTCAGAGCGTAACCCATGGCCGGGGCCATAAATGGTGCCGTACACGGCGTTGCCACCACAGCGGCCAAAACACCGGTTAGAAACGAAGCGGTCGGGCCGTCGTCTTTGATCAAGCTGGATCCGAAACCCATCATGCCGCTGCCGATGGTGAACACACCGCTCAAGCTTAAGCCGACGGCCAGCATGATGTAGGCCAAAACCGTCACAAAGCCCGGAGATTGAAGCTGAAATCCCCAGCCCAAACTTTCACCGCCGGCTTTCAAAGCAAGAAGGGCTGCGACCAACACACCAAAAGACGCCATGACACCCGCGGTATAGGCGAACGCTTCGCGCCGGGTATGGCCTTCGCCTGCATGTTTGACTACAGCAATTGCTTTGATAGAGAGCACCGGCAAAACGCAAGGCATGAGATTGAGCAGCAAACCGCCGATAAAGGCGAACAGCAAAGCGGTGATCAGACCAATCTCCAGTGCACCGACAGCATCCAACGGTGGCGCGGTGCCGATGGTCATCGGTGCGTTTTCAAAGGCAAAGGCTCGCTGGTCTTCACCCCTGCCGATGGTGATCAAACCACCCAGCGTCTCATCCACCTCCGGTTCGGGCACGGTGGCAACGCGTAATCGGAATCCGTCGATCGTCGTGGTCACATCCTGAGGCGCCACGTTGTCCATCAGATAGGTGGCATAGGGATAAAAGTCGATGTCACCCGCGGGTATGTCCGCCCACTCTGCTATGACCGTCAAAGTGTCGTCTGAAACAGAGGCGCGCACCGGCCCCGGCACAGGTTCTGGTAATGTCGCCGCTACGGACATGAGATGAGCCCCGTCCAGGGTCGAAGCGCGAGCCGCATCTGGACCAACTTCGATTGGTATCGCGAAAGATCCGTCTTCGGGGATGCAGATGTCGGCACACACCAGCCACGTCGCCCGGGCGCTGAGCACAGCGGACCCGGTCGGCGCGTTGTCAGCAACAGATAGCCTGGCGAGCAATGTGACATCATTGCTGTAACCGAAGTTCATCAAGCTGCCATAAGGCTGCCGCTCCGGCGCGGGCCATTGAATGGGTCCCGCCGCCAATCCGTCAGGCACTGACCAATCGATCATCGTTGGCAAGCCGGAGTCTCCGGGATTGCGCCAATAGCTGTGCCAGCCCTCGTCCATCTGCAGACGCAAACCGACCCAAATGGTTTCACCCGGTGCTACAGCGGGACGCTCAGTCATTAATGTCGCGGTTACACGCTCGGTCGTTACGGTCGCCAACATCGGCAACTGGGCCGTGGCAAGGCTCACCCAACCAACGATGAAACCCATGGTGATAAGGAGAAGTTGTCCGAATCGTTTCATGGGGCGGACTTTAGTGTTCTGAGCACGGGTTTCAAGTCACGACCGCGGGAGCGTTCAGTCCAAGATATACGGTGCAAAACAAAGGTTTGACGGGTATAGCGCCTATTCATGTTCTGTTTCTGCCAGCAATTGAGTTGACCGCACCCACCACGACGACTCCTCAGCAGAGAGCGTCGCAGCCGCCGCTTGGGCGTAAGCTTCGGTGTCAAACAGGCTGAAACAGGTTGGACCGGATCCACTCATTCGGGTCAGGAGGCAGTTTGGCGCAGCCTCCAGAGCCGTCAGAACTTCGCCGATAACCGGTGCGAGGCTTTTTGCCGTATCCGTCAAACTGTTTTGCGATTGTTTCAGTCTGTCTGCGAAGTCTTCTGCTGACGCACCCCAGCCACTGGCTATGAAGCTTTCCGTTTGCTGCTCATCCGCGGGCTCAGAAAAAGCATCGAAGACCTGTGCAGTCGATAACGGAACCCGTGGGTTGACCAGCACCATCCACGCGTTAGGCCAAGCAGTCACCGCCGCAACCGTTTCGCCGATGCCGGTGACGCGCGCGGCGCGGCCAAAATGGCAAACAGGAACATCGGCCCCTAAAACATTGGCTAAGGCAACGTCATCGATCGAATTGTTCAACGGTTTGTCCCACAAACGCCGGCAGGCTTTCAGCACCGCCGCCGCGTCAGCAGAGCCGCCGCCAAGACCGGCTGATACGGGGATGTGTTTGTCCAATACGATGTTCACGCCGGTGTTTATATTTAAGAGAGTTCTGATGAACTGAGCGGCTTGCACAGCCAAGTTGTCGTCCGTCGTCGGCACGTTGTCTGCCTCAGGACCCGTTACCGTCAGTGTAATATCGTCGGCCGGACTTACGGTTACGCGATCGCAAATGCCGGCAAAGCCGACGAGGGAATCGAGCAGATGAAACCCGTCATCTCTGCGTCCGGTCACATGTAAAGCCAGATTGATCTTGGCCGGCGCATCCACCGTCACGGATACCGTCATTTTCGAACGATCGAACCCTGACGGTTAAGGCGCCACACTTAGTTGCGCGCCAGACCGCGCTGCATTTTTTCGCGGATATCGACGGCCTGGTCCGCTTCGGGTTCCATGGTGAGAGCCCTGCGCCATTGAAACCGGGCTTCATTTTCACGGCCAATTTTCCAGTAGGCATCCCCCAAATGCTCGTTGATGGTGGCATCGGAGGGGTTCAAGGACACTGCCCGTTCAAGCTGAACGACCGCTTCCTCAAACTCACCCATGAGATACATGGCCCAGCCCAGACTATCGACGATATAGCCGTCTTGCGGCTTCTTGCTGAGCGCCAATTCGATCATTTGGCGTGCTTCGGCGACGTTTTCACCCCGATCGAGCCAGGAATATCCGAGATAATTGAGAACAGTCGCTTCTTCAGGACTCAATTGCAAAGCCCGTTTGAAATCTTTTTCGGCGCGGCCCCATTGCTGCACCCGTTCAAGCGCAATACCGCGCGTGTAGTACAGGGCCCATCTTTCGGGATCGCCACCTGGATATCGGGCAAACGCCTGATCGTATACTTCAACGGCTTCTTTAAACCGCTGCCGGCCGCGCAATATGTCGCCAATGGAAATGAGTGGTTCGGGAAGATTGGGGCGAACGCGTGCCAGGTCTCTGAGGAGACTGACAGCTTCATCAGTCCGGTCGGACCGTTCCAGGTTTTCTGCCATACGTAGTTGCGCAATCAGATATCCGGCTTCGCTCCGCTTGATATTTGCCAACATTGCGTTGGCGTCGTCGTATTGTCCTTGGCCAGCCACCGCTTCAGCAATTTCTAGATATAGCCGCTCCCAAATCCGAATTTAAGTATAAAGCCAAATGGGCGTAGACCATGGAGATCTGCCGGCCGAAGGACCGTCGCGAGGCCCGCATCCGTGCCCGCGTCACCGCATAGAGAGCTTCAGCCATTCCCATTTGTGCCGTAACGGCTGGCGGAGCTTGGTCGGGGTCCTCATATTTGGACAAATAACCTTCCCATATGGGCGACCCACGGCGTTGCCGATACCGATCGACGGCGGAGACGGCTTCGTCACTGTGGCTTAAGCGATGAAATCCTTCTGCAACGATGCGCAAGACGGACAAGGGTTGCCGATCAACGGTCTCGGCCAGGGCGCGGTAATAGACCAGGGCCGCATCGTTGCGCCCGTAAAACTCGTTAATCATACCGGCCATGATGGCGTAGACGACGCGCCACTCGGACCGTCCTTCGTACGGAGCCAATGTGGCCAACGTTTGGGAATGATCCATCAGCGGAGCACGCGCCCAGGCCCGAATAAGAGGCAGCGACAAACCGATGGTGCTGGAACCGGATATGCGATTGATGATCTCCAGCGCCCGTTCAAATTGCCCGACCCGGTAATGGGTCGCCGCGATCAGCAGTGGAGCAAGAGACAGGCTGGGGCGATCGGCGTAGGCAGCTTGCGCATAGGGCAGGGCGCCGTCGATATCCCCCATTTGCGCTTTTTGAATGAAGGCGCGTAAGACCATGCCCCGGTTATCGGGATCGAGTTTGAGAGCCTCATCCAAATAGAACGAAGCTGCTTCGGGGTCGTTTACTGCCTGGGCGTGAATGGACGACAGATAAGATGCCGCCAAGCCACTTGGTTCCGACTGTCCCAGAACCGGTGATGAAGCGAGGAAAAATGCGACTGCTCCAGTGAGGGCAGGAGCCGCAAAGAATCGGATTTTGATCATGACCCTATCATACGGCGTAACGCCTTAACGAAAAACCCGTTTTCCACCCCAAATTCTTCACCACCGCGTTACATGTTGGGATAATTGGGACCGCCGCCACCTTGGGGGACGGTCCAAGTGATGTTGTGGCTGGGGTCTTTGATATCGCAAGTTTTGCAATGAACGCAGTTCTGAGCGTTGATTTGAAACCGTTTACCGTCTCCTTGCTCATCGTCCACCACTTCATAAACCCCCGCCGGACAATAGCGCTGCGCAGGTTCATCCCACTCAGGCAAGTTTTTGCCGATTGGGAGAGTGTCGTCGCTGAGCTTGAGGTGGATGGGCTGATTTTCCCCATGATTGGTGTTGGAGATGAACACCGAGCTGAGTTTATCGAAGGAAATCACTCCGTCAGGCTTGGGATAATCAATGGATTTGGCTTGATCCACTGGCACCAGGGTGTCTGCGTCTGATACTCCATGCTTAAGAGTGAAGGGCAAACCGATGCCCAGATTGTTCATCCACATGTCGATCCCGCCTAGGATCAGCCCGCCTACGATGCCGAGTCTGCTCCACAGTGGCTTGACGTTGCGCACCCGTTTTAAGTCTTTGTAGATCCAAGAGGCTTTGTAGGTTTCTTCATAAGCGGCCAGTTCGTCGCCCGAGCGCTTCGCCGTTAGCGCTTCAAAGGCTGCATCGGCGGCGAGCATGCCCGACTTCATGGCGTTATGGCTGCCTTTAATGCGCGGCAGATTCACAAAACCTGCCGAACATCCGATCAAAACGCCGCCAGGGAAACTAAGCTTTGGAACCGATTGCAATCCACCTTCCGTGATCGCCCGGGCTCCGTAGGAAATACGACGGCCGCCTTCGAGCACCGGCTTGATTTTCGGATGATGCTTAAAGCGTTGAAACTCATCAAAGGGTGTGAGATGCGGGTTCTTGTAGTTGAGATGAAGGACAAAGCCGATGGCCACTTGATTGTCCTCCAAGTGATATATGAAGGATCCGCCACCGGTGTCGCTGGTCAGCGGCCAGCCCATGGTGTGGGTGACCTGCCCCGGCACATGGTTTTCCGGCTTGACCTCCCACAGTTCTTTAAGGCCGATACCGTATTTCGGCACGTCTGACTCGCCATCCAATTCAAACTTGCCGATGATTTCCTTGGCCAAAGAGCCGCGCACGCCTTCAGCGATAAAGGTGTATTTGCCGAGCAGCTCGATGCCCGGTTCATACATGTCGGTCTTTTGTCCGTCGCTGCCGACGCCCATGTCGCCAGTCGCCACACCGCGCACGGAACCATCGTCCGCGTAGAGAACTTCGGCGCCGGCGAAGCCCGGATAGATTTCCACGCCAAGGGCTTCCGCCTGTTCTGCCAGCCAACGGCAGACGTTGCCCAAGCTGACAATGTAGTTGCCGTGATTGTTCATCAACGGCGGCATGATGAAATTGGGCAAACGCAGTCCGCCGTTTTCCGTCAGATAGAGAAACCGGTCCTGGCGCACTTCCGTGTTGAGAGGTGCCCCTTTTTCCTTCCAGTCCGGAATCAACTCGTTGAGAGCAATGGGATCGATCACGGCACCGGAAAGAATGTGGGCACCCACCTCCGAGCCTTTTTCCAGCACGCAAACGGAAACCTCGCGGCCTTTCTCTGCTTCCAATTGCTTGAGCCGGATGGCGGCTGACAGGCCGGCCGGTCCACCACCGACGATGACCACGTCGAATTCCATCGCTTCCCGTTCCATGCCGCTTCCCTTTACATCAGCGTCTCAGAGGTTGAAGCAACATAGCCGCTGGAGGCGTCTATGGTCCATCGCCGCTGTGGTTCCAAGTTCTCGGTCGTGTTAAGGCTAAACCCATGTTCAAGCAGGCTTTTGACGGTCAACTGACCCCCGACGACGTGCTCCGGTTTTACCTTGACGCCGGCGTTGACGAGGCAATCGGAGAGGATCCCATTGACCGCTATGCACTGTCGGAAAACGCCGGTATTGAGAGACAACGCCCGAGCCCGGCGCCACCAAACATGAAGGCCTCTCGTCCGGCCAAGCGCACAGGCCGGTCTGTCATTCCGACCGCACAGCCGGTCGCGGCCGATGCTCAATCGGCGACTGATGCGGCCCAGGCCGCGACAACGCTGGATGAATTGCGGTTGGCTCTTGAAGCTTTCGAGGGCTGTGCGCTTAAAGCCACCGCCAAATCGACAGTGTTTGCAGCCGGCAATCCCGATGCCCGGTTGATGATTATTGGCGAAGCCCCAGGCAGTGACGAAGACCGTCAGGGTCTGCCCTTCGTCGGCGTGTCCGGAAAACTGTTGGATCGAATGCTGGAGTCCATCGGTTACACGCGGGACACGGCTTACATCTCCAATGTCATCCCTTGGCGCCCGCCCGGCAACCGTAAACCCACGCCGGAAGAGGTGGGTCTCTGCGTGCCCTTCATCGTGCGCCATGTGGAGCTGATGCAGCCGGCAGTGATTCTCATGGTCGGCGGATTATCAGCGAAGACCTTTCTTAACCGGTCCCAAGGCATCACCCGGTTGCGCGGCCGATGGGAAGAGGTTTCTCTTCCTGGTCTGGAGGCGCCGATCCCGGCCATGGCCACGTTCCATCCTGCGTACCTGCTACGCTCGCCCCAGCAGAAACGCCTCGCTTGGCGCGATCTGCTGGCGGTGAAAGAGAAACTGGACAGCCTCTCTTGACCATGATGAGTTCATAACTATGGCTGGCATCGACGAAAGCAAACCCTTTGTCCCCATCAACATCGGTGTGTTGACCGTTACCGACAGCCGCACACCGGAGACAGACACTTCGGGTAAACTGCTGGCCGATCGTTTAACCAAAGCTGGCCATACATTGGCTGAGCGTAAGATCGTCAAGGACGAGGTGCCGGATATTGTCGATCAGCTCACCGCCTGGATCGATGATCCCGACGTGGATGTCATCATCACCAACGGTGGAACCGGTCTTACCGGCCGCGACGTGACGCCGGAAGCTTTTGAACAGGTGTGTGAAAAAGATATTCCAGGCTTCGGTGAACTGTTTCGCTATGTCAGTCTGAAATCCATCGGCACCTCAACGGTGCAATCTCGCGCGACCGCCGGTGTCGCTCGCGGCACTTATTTATTCGCGCTGCCCGGTTCCAACGGCGCCGTCAAAGACGGCTGGGATGAAATCCTCAAATACCAGCTGGATATTCGTCACAAACCCTGCAACTTCGTCGAGCTGATTCCTCGCCTCAAAGAAAAGTGATTTTTAACTAGAGCGGTTTGACTGAATTGTGAATCGAAGGGGATTCCCAAGCGTCCCACTCCATGATTCTATATCCCGAGGCGATTTGGTGTCAGACATGGGGCATTGTTACGGGAATGATCTTCGCCGGCGGGTCGTCGAGGCGGTCACTGGGGGTCTGTCTGCACGGGGGGCCGCGGCGCGTTTTCGTGTCGCGCCAGCGACGGCGATCCACTGGCGCCGGCGCTGGCGCGAGACGGGCTCGATCGAGCCCGACCGCCAGGGCCAACCGCCGGGCTCGAAGCTGGATGCGCATGAGGCCTTTATCCTGGCTCTGGTGGCGCAGACCAAGGCTATGACGCTGGCCGAGATTGGCGAGAAGCTGGCGGCGTCGCACGGGGTTCGGGTGTGCCCGTCGACGGGTCTGGCACTTCTTCGCCAAGCGCGGGCTGACGCACAAAAAAAGGGAATTATATACTTGACTAAGTGACGGCATCTCCCTATATTCAGTGGGAAGGGAGACAGGCCATGACCAACGCACCAGGCAAATCGGACCGCGAAGGTGTCACTGTGATGCAGATGGCTGATATGTTCCCGACAGACGAAGCCGCACGGGGATGGTTTGAGGCAAAGATATGGTCGAAAGGCCGTCATTGCCCGCGTTGTGGCTCTATTGAGACCGTGGAATGCGCCGGGTCGCCGCCGATGCCCTATTGGTGCCCGTCCTGTAAGCGACATTTCTCTGTCCGTGTCGGCACGGTCATGGAGCGCTCCCCGCTGCCGTTCCGCAAGTGGGTTTATGCGATCTACCTACACCTGACCAGCCTCAAAGGCGTGTCCAGCATGAAGCTTCATCGGGATATTGGGGTTACGCAAAAGACGGCATGGTTCATGCTTCAACGTATCCGCCAGGCATGGAGCGCTGGCGACCTTGAGCAGTTTGTAGGCCCGGTGGAGGTCGACGAAACCTACCTCGGTGGCAATAGAGACAAATAAGCATGCCAGCAAGAAACTGCGGGCCGGGCGTGGCACGGTTGGCAAGGCTGCCATTGTTGGTGCCAAGGATCGCAAGACGAATAAGGTTAAAGCTGCGGTCGTAAAGACAACCGACGCCAAGACGCTCCAAGGCTTCGTTGTCGCCACGGCACTGGCAGGGGCCACGGTTTATTCAGACGACGCGGCGGCATACAAGGGCATGCCCTTTGATCATACAAGCGTGCGCCACAGCGTTGGCGAGTACGTTGACGGGATGGCCCACCAAACGGCATCGAGAGTTTCTGGGCCATGCTAAAGCGTGCCCACAAAGGCGTCTACCACAAGATCAGTGCAAAGCACTTACAGCGCTACGTGGACAAGTTTTCAGGCCGTCACAACGTGCGCGAACTGGATACGCTGAACCAGATGGAAGCAGTTGTTAACCGAATGGTAGGAAAAAGATTGAATTATAAGGATTTGATTGCTTAAAGTAGAAACGCCCCGCAGGTTTGAAGGCCAACGCAGGGCACAGAGTCAAGTGCAGAAACCCCTCGGTTAGGACAACCTAACCGGAGTGACTTGTCATGTCTAGTAATACCAAATCAATTTCCAATTCCAATAGAATCACGGACAAGAGCGGAGAATTTCTTATAGAATCGTTGTGCTCCTTCTTTCATGAAGGATTGTGCCGGTATGGGTTTGACGAGATCGTCGAGCCTATCGATCTCGACTTGAAGACTAACTAACATCCTCTCGACAACGTCGGGCTTCGCTATAAAGGTGTCGCGTAGAGCACCAACAAGCACATTCTGTAAGGCGGCTAATTCGCCATGAATCCGATGAGTTTCGGCTTCAATATATTCCAGCCGGTCTTCTATCTCGTTGTCCATCGTATTCCTCATTTGATCATATATCCATGTTTCTTGTTCTCGCGCCGCAGCCCTGAGAGCGTGAAGGTATTGCTCTTGAGCCGGTTGCACGGGCCGCACAGTAGGATGCGGTTGGATATGTGATTGATCCCGCCGTCCGAGCGTGGCGTGTTGTGATCAAGTTCAAGGTAGCGGGAATCGTCAAAGGTGCGGTCGCAGCCCCGGCAGTGCGGGCCGTGCTGTTCCAACAGGTGCTCGTACATGGCAGCGCGTGTCCACTTAGAGGCCGTTTCGAAAGGGGTTGAGTGGCCGGTGTCGATGTGATTCCAGGAAGGTTGCTGAAACCGATCTGGAGCCGCCATGTGGACGCCGACCACCCGAGAGCAGCATAGCCGCAAGGCGCTGCGTTATCAGACTGATTTGACCGATGCGGAGTGGGTTGTGATCGAGCCTCATTTGCCTCCGGCTCATGGCACGGGACGGCCCCGGTCATGGCCGATGCGAGAGATCGTCAACGGCATTTTCTACGTGATGCGGGCTGGCTGCCCTTGGCGCTTGCTGCCAAGCGATTTACCACCGTGGGGCACGATCTATCGCTGGTTCGCTAAGTTCCGCGACGACGGCCTCCTTGAGAAGATCAACCACTTTCTGGTCATGGCCGATCGCGAGCGGGTCGGACGCGAGGCCAGCCCGAGCGGCGCGATTATCGACAGCCAGAGCGTCAAGACGACCGAGGCTGGTGGCCCCCGCGGCTACGATGCGGGCAAGAAGATCAAGGGGCGCAAGCGCCACGCGCTGGTCGACACCGACGGGCGCGGCCTCGTGCTCGAGGCGCATCCGGCGAGTATCCAGGACCGCGATGGTGGCGGGCCGCTGCTGTGCGCCTCACACGGCTCGTTTCCGTTCATCGAGAAGGTCTTTGCCGACAGCGGCTACGCCGGCGAGAAGGCGCCACGGCCACCGTGATCGCCGTCGAGATCGTGCGCAAAAGCCCCGATCAGGTCGGCTTCGCCGTCCAACCGCGCCGCTGGGTCGTGGAGCGCTTCTTCGCCTGGATCAACCGCAACCGGCGACTGGCAAAGGACTTCGAGGCCACCATCGCCTCGGCCCGCGCCTTCCTCTACGCCGCCTCCGTCATGCTCCTCGTCCGCAGATTGGCCCGAGCCGCATGACTTTCGAAACCGACTCTTAGGGCCATCCGGCTCGCGGACCCGTTGCTTGACGCGGAGGAACGGCGAGGCCGTCTCGCCGTCATCGGTGCGCTCCGGTAACTGGTTGGTAAACGTTACCTTGCCGAATAGTCCGACTTCACGCTCTATGCGGTCTTGCACCACCTCATGGGCTTTTTCCCAAATATCCATGCCGACCCATTGACGCCCCAGATGTTCAGCGGCAACCAAAGCGGTCGCGCAACCCGCGAACGGGTCCAGTACAATATCGTTTGGGTTTGAACTGGTTTTTATGATTCGTTCGTATAGGGCAAGAGGCTTTTGCGTCGGGTAGCCGACACGCTCTTTGGACGATGCCTGAAGGTTCGGAATATCGTCCCATAGCGACTGAACGGGCACACCTTTGCCTTCATCGAGATAGTATTTCCGATGAGGAACGGCACCGGGTTTGGATTGTACTACCAAGCCACAATCAATCAATTCGGCCATACGCTCGCGCGAGTATCGCCAATATCGGGTCACTCCCATGACTTCGTAGGACGGGTTACCTTTTGATGCTCCGCCCGGGCCAATCATGCTAACTAACCTATATCGTCGACCTATTTCCTGATCCCTATGCCTGTAGGACTTGTCAATATACTCCTCTGAGTAAGGAGTAAACGGCTGGTTGAAAATGAAATTACTGGACTTGGAATAAAACAGAACTGTGTCCGTGGCAGGACCGAAGAACTTGCTATTCTGTCCGAAATTTCCTTTCACCGTGGCGGTTCTTTTCCAAACAATCTCATTGCGGAAGTTCCGCCACCCGAAGATGGCGTCCATAACAGCTTTGAGGTAGTGCGAGGCGGTGGGGTCGCAGTGCAGATATATGCTTCCGGTCGGCTTCAGGACCCGGTGCAGAGCAAGCAAGCGGACTGCCATGAAGCACATAAACGCGCCCATACCGTCTGAATGGGCGTAACGGGCACTCTCGATGGCCTCCATTAGCTTAGGATGATCGTCTGTGATCTGATCCACCCAATCTTGATGCACATCGCGCTCCCATGACCAGCGGTCCTGGAACTTGGCCCCTGCCGCTAGGCTGTCGGGGGTGGCGTGAAAATCTTTACCCTTGTTGAATGGTGGGTCGGTGGCGATCAGGTCCACGGACTCCGAGTTCATGGCGCGGAGGAAAAAGAGGTTGTCACCATGAAACAGCGTGCGATTACGCCAATTTGCTTCCTGCATTGCAATCCTCCATAAGTAGACGGGCGCATGTTATACGGCGTCGGTTACTTAGCCAAGTATATAATTCCCCAAAAAAAAGACCGGCCATGCAGCGGAGCAGCGGCGCCCGGACGTGCTCGCGCGGCGCCGGCTCTGGTTCGAAGGCCAGGCAGGGCTCGCTCCGGAACGGCTGATCTTCATCGACCAGACCGGCGCGTCGATGAAGATGGCGCGGCTGCGGGGATGGTCGCGCAAAGGCGAACGGTGCTGGGCCGCCATACCCCATGGCCATTGGAAGACCACCACGTTGACCGCCGGCTTGCGCCTCTCCGGGGCCTGGCGGGCCCCCGATGCTCCTCGACGGGCCGATGCATGGGGCTGCCTTCAAGGCCTATGTGGAACAGGTCCTGGTACCCGAACTCGACCCCGGAGACAGCGTCGTCATGGCCAACCTGCCCGCCCACAAGGTCGCTGGCATCCGCCAGGCCATCGAAGCCGCCGGCGCAACCCTGCTGTATCTGCCGCCCTACAGTCCCGACTGCAACCCGATCGAGATGGCCTTCGCCAAACTCAAGGCGCTCCTGAGAAAGGCCGCCGCCAGAACCGTCGACGACCTGTGGGACGCCATTGCCGAGGCCATCGACGCCTTCACCTCAACCGAATGCGAAAACTACTTCGCCGCCGCCGGATATGATCGGGACTAAATTGAATCTGCTCTAGCTTTCGCCCGGACCCACCAGGCGCTCTGCAGTGCGCCGGATGATGGCCAAGGCATCGGCGGTGCCATTGGCATCGCCCTTTTCGAAATCGCCTTGGATCTGGGCCATTTGGTTGGTCACATGAGCAAAGCACACGACGGAATTACGTCGCGCCGCAGCAAAGGCGTAGAGCGCAGCGGCTTCCATCTCCATAGCGAGAAGTCCACGAGCCCGCATGGCCTCGATTGCTTCCGTTGTTTCCCGGAACGGCGCGTCCGTCGTCCATGTGGCGCCCCGTACTACAGGAACGGACAGATCGTCAAAGGACTGCGCCAGTAACGCCAGGATTGAGTCTGGTGCGTCACTAAAAAGGGACGGTGGACAATAATGGTAGCTGGTCCCCTCATCACGGAGCGCGCGATCTATCAGGACAAAGTATGGGGGTGTTTGCACTGGCGTAATCTGTCCTGAAGATGTGATGCTGATGAGCAGTTTGCATCCAGATGAGAAAAGCTCTTCCGCCACAAGAACGGCAAAGGATGCGCCAACAGCACAGCCGACTATTCCGATCTCGCGCCCGTTTTCTTCGAAAACAAATAAATCGGTATGATAACACACCCAACTCTCATGCCGTGTGGCGCGGTTCTCCATTTTGAGTTGACGGACGATGTCTCCGTCCGGATCAAGAATGCAAGTCTTCGGCACAGGTGCGACGGCTGCCCCTTTCTGGCGACGGGCTTCTCGGAGCAGGTTTTCCGGCGTAAACGCAGATGGCGCATCAAAATACTTCTCGGCCAGAATGGGTGGTCTTTGATCATCGTCGGTTGGCACAAACCGTCTCCGTATTACATCGTCGTCTACCGCGTCTTTACGCCATCATTAACCTGTGAATGGCGGCATTAATCGATTGTAGTCCTTACCATCGTCTACGTCCCGCAGCCGGTCCACCAGCGCCACACGGCGATGGGCAAAAGTGTTGAGTGTGTCATTGAGGGCGTGCGGTGACGACCAGCGCACGTTTTTGAACGGTGACTGCAACGGCCGCCGGTTGGCAAAACCCACCAGCCAGTAGCCACCGTCAGACGTCGGACCCAGCACCACATCGGCCCGCCCCAGCGCTCTGAAGGCGCGGCGGATGTGTCGTTGCGTCACCTGAGGGATATCACTGCCGATCAACACCACCGGCGTGCCCCGCCCGAAAGCGGTCAGACCTTGGGCCATGCGCATTCCCAAATCACCGCAGCCTTGACCTAAAATTCCAAGGGAGCGGGGCCACTGGCGCAGGGGACTGATGTCCCGGTCCGGTGTTACCTGAAGCCAAATGTGCCACTGACGTGCCCCGCCGAGTTTCTTCACTGTGTTTTGAAAAGTGGTGCGGTAAAAGCGCCAGGCATTAAACGCACCGATATCTCTGGCGAGCCGGGATTTCACGACGCCAAAACGCACCGCGCGCGCCATGACAATGAGGACACCTTTTTTCAACTGACCGCCCTCATCCGTAAAGCCTGGAGATCAAGAGGGGTGGAACGCGGCATATATGTAAGAACAGACAGAATAAGTTCCAGGACGGTCGAGCCCACCAGCCGCTTTTCACGTAACGGGCTGAAGACGTGACCGCCGCCGTTTCGAACATGTGTATGCGGTCTCGGCCAAGTCGCCTTACAAGATCAACATCTTCCATCGCCGGTATGGGTTTGTAGCCACCAACGACCTCATACAAATCGCGGTGGGTGAGTAGGCCCTGATCACCATACGGCAGACCCAGCCGCTTGCATCGCCAGGCTACCATGCGTTCAAGTCGTCCAGCCTGTGGCCCGTCATCGTCCAAAGTGAAACGAAAAGCGGCGACCCGTTGCCGATTGCCGATGTCATCCATGAAGGCCTGTACCTCCGCTTCCCACCCGTTCTGCAACACCGTATCCGCATGGAGAAACAGGAGCCACTGGCCTTTCGCCGCCTTGCCGCCGCGTTGCAACTGCTGTCCGCGTCCTCGCTCTGTGGGTAAAACCTTTGCGCCAACCTTATAGGCGAGGGCAACGGTTTCATCTTTGGATCCGCCATCGACGACGATGAGTTCTTTGCGCGCTGGCCATGCCTCAAGGGACTGTAGACAGGCTGGCAAACCGTCCTTTGCATTCAGTGTCGGAATGATGATGGAAAGGTTGGGAACGTCGGTGTCAGCCATAGAATCTCATCCGCGGGAACGGCATACTGCGCTACTGATCCCGTCATCGCCACCTGCACTTCAGGACCATTTATTCATGCTCGACTTTAGCCTGGAAATTGATGCCGGCGGAGTGGTCGCCGGGATCGATGAAGCGGGACGGGGGCCTTGGGCAGGACCGGTTGTGGCCGCCTCTGTTGTCCTGGATCGAGCGTCTCTTGAAGATAATCTTGTTGCGGAACTGGACGATTCCAAAACCTTGTCCCCTTTAAAACGGGTCACTCTGTTTGAAGCCCTTTCTATGAGCGGAGCCGTGATCAGTGGCGTGGGCGTAGCATCAGTAGAGGAAATCGACACCTGGAACATTCTTCAAGCCACACATATGGCCATGGCTAGAGCTTTTACTACCCTTGATACAGAAGTTTCCTGTGCTTTGGTGGACGGCAACCGTACCCCACCGCTGCCCTGCAATGTCCGCACGGTTGTCAAAGGGGATAGCCTTAGTCTGTCCATCGCCGCCGCGTCCATCGTCGCCAAGGTGACCCGCGACCGGATGATGGGATCGCTGGCGCGAGACTTTCCAGGCTACGGTTGGGCGACCAATCAGGGCTATGGCACGGCAGAACATCGCCATGCTTTGAACCGTCTCGGGGTCACGCCCCACCACCGAAAAAGCTATGCCCCGGTGCGGGCCGTGCTGGATAACTTATGAGTGGCAATTTTCCGGTTTTCGCCGTTGCTATTATTGGACGTAAGGCGCACTTTAATGTCCGCACGGTAGGTATGGTTCCCTTTCCCACATCTAAATCGAAGGACTGAATCATGTTGACCCGTAGGACGCTTTTCCCCCCATCAGCAGCTGCTTGTGCGGCGTGTTTGGTTGCTTTCCTTACTGCTCCCACCCAAGCTGGTGAACCCTTGGGCCGCGGCACCTCCGTCGACGATTGGCGCGGTTGGGGGAGTATGTTGGCCGGCGGTAAGGGCTACGTATCCACACCGATGGGGCAAGTGCACTACCGCGACATCGGTCCACGCGACACGAAAAATCCCATCGTCCTGTTGC
This sequence comes from Rhodospirillaceae bacterium, assembly GCA_965262665.1. Lineage (GTDB taxonomy): Bacteria > Pseudomonadota > Alphaproteobacteria > Rhodospirillales > Rhodospirillaceae > CBDBND01. The sequence goes on along the minus strand of CBDHFR010000004.1, from coordinate 3,235,550 downwards.
ATCAGTCGCCAATGTCGATGATTCAGTTCGCCGACGTGCAGAACGCGTTTGCAGAGATGGACATTCGCGCCATTACGATAGACAGGCCGGGATACGGGCTATCCGATCTGCCGCCGGAACAACCGACCATTGGCGAATATGCCGACAACTTGGTGCCTGTACTCGATCACCTTGGATTAGACAAAGTTGCAATCGCCGGACACCACACCGGTGCTCAAGTGGCCGCCTCGTTCGCTGCCAATCACCCGGACCGTGTTACCTCAATCATCATGCACGGTGCGGCCCAGCTGACCCAGGAAGAGGCAGACCGTTATCTATCGGGGCCGGGGCGGGACCGCACCCCGCAAGCCGATGGCTCGCATCTTGGCCACCGGTTCAAGCCACAGACACCGCCCGAACCCCAAGCGATCCTCGACGCCAAAATGTGGTTGACGATCACAGGGTATATTCAAGGTCCTGACATCGGCCATTGGGCGGCCTTTCATTACGACATGTTGCCTGACCTGATGGCGATCAAAATGCCCGGACTGGTGCTGTCTGACTTGGAAGACCCTGTTAATGTCATGGATCTGCGTGTCACCAACCAGCATAGGCCCGACTTCAAATATATCGAGTTTTCGAAAGGCGATCTGCTCCAGTTCATGGCTGAACCGAAGCGTTGGGCCAGCATTGTTGCCGACTTTATGAAAGCGGTAGAAGCGCAAAAGATACCGCCAGCCTGAGTCGCTAAACTCTGACGTCCGCGCATCCTTAATAGCGAAACACAACGGTAAACCAATACGGGGAGACCGGATATGACACGTGCCAAAAACTCAGAAAGTTCGTTTTCTGCAAACGTATCCAAAAGAACTTTCCTTTCCGGCGTTGGGGCCGCCGCTGTCGGGTTAGGGCTGGCTTCTAAAGCCGTTGCCGCGGATGACTCGGAGAAATACGACCTCATTGTCATCGGAGGTGGAAATTCAGGAATGCCCGCCTCCATCTTTGCCGCCAAACGGGGCGGCCGCGTTCTCATCATTGAGGCGGCGGCGCAATTGGGCGGGACATTGTTCCTGTCCGGCGGTCAGATGAGCGCGGCCGGAACAAAACTGCAAAAAGCGCAGGGTCTGAAGGACTCTCCCGAAGAGCACTACAACGACATTATGCGTATCAGTAAGAATAAGGCGAACCCTGAGATCGTCCGTCTGGCCGTCTACAACGCGGCCGACACCTTTGACTGGTTGACCGACAGCGGTCTGGAAGTTCATCCCGAGCACCCGGTCACGGGCACCACTCATGAACCTTACAGCCGGCCCCGCTATGCCTGGGGGCTCGAAGGCGGTATTGCGATACTCAAAATCCTTGAAAAACTGATTCAGCCTCATATCGATAGCGGTGCGATAACGGTCCGTACCAGCACCGAGGTCATTGAACTAATCCAGGAAGGCAACGGCGCCGTCACCGGTGTGGTGGCCCGCGGCGAGAACGGCAAGACGACACGCTACAGCGGTCGCAATATTCTTCTGTCCTGCGGTGGCTATGCATCAAATTCCGAAATGGTCGAGGACCTCGAAAATCATACGGATTACGGCGACGTGTCCTATCCCTACAGCCAAGGTGCCGGTATCACCCTGGGCACTGCGGCCGGAGGGTACGTGCGTGGTGGGGAACATCACCTGCCGTCCTTCGGTAGCATCCTTCAGGACAACAATTTTCCGAGCCCAAGACTTGCCCGCTGGACCTCCTATCCACCGCATCGCCCGCCCTGGGAAATCTATGTCAACATGAATGGGGAGCGATTCCTGCGCGAAGACATGGTGAGCCATGATGTTCGTGAGCACGCGTTGGTACGGCAGCCGGAAGAACGGTGCTGGGCCGTGTTCGATGACGCCATTCTCAACCAGGCGCCACCGGGGGTCGGCGGCTGGACCCGGGACGAAATCAAAGAGGCCTTTGAGGCTCAACCCATGTTCTACAAAGCCGACAGTCTCGAAGAGCTTGCTGAGATTACAGGTGTGGACAAAAGTGGACTTGTCAGAACCGTTGCCCGCTATAACCAAGGTCAAAACGGTGGCAAGGATGCTCTGGGCCGGGATCATATGCCCCTGCCGATCGCCAAAGCGCCGTTCTACGCCATTCGCATTCAGGGCTCGCAGCTCATCGGTTGGGCCGGTCTCGCTGTCGATGCTCAATTACGTGTCATCCGGCAGGACGGTACGGCAATCCCCAATCTCTATGCCGCCGGTGAATTGCTCGGGACGGATCAGTTTATGGGCCGGTCCTATTGTGGCGGTATGTTGGTAACCCCAGCACTGACCTTCGGCCGCCTTTTGGGCGACCGTATGCTCAGCTTTGATATTTGAGCCCATGTCTAGTTGGGATCCAAATTAGTTTGGTCTTACGTCCGCTCAAGTTTGCAGCTGCTACCTACACTTCTAAGGTTATTGCCGCAGCTACCACATCTTGAGTCCCAGTATTCCCGGACTCCCACATGTGGGGGTCCTGGGACTCATGGTGTAAAAACATGTGGACGCTCTGTTAATCATTCTCTAACCCATTGATTCTATTATAGGAGTCATACACAGGCGGCCCGCGAAACGAGGCTGCATTTTTTGGGGATATCGCTTGGGCAGAAGCCTCCCAAAAGGGAGCACCGCTCCAAGTTTCGGGGATGCACCATACATGGCGAAGAGCAAACCGAATGGCGCCAAAAAAACGGGCGCGCTCAAGACCAATGTCATTTACGGCGGCGATTGCGTCGATGTTCTGAATGGTTTACCGGAAAACTCGATCGATCTCATTTTTGCCGATCCACCGTACAACTTGCAGCTCGGCGGAGAATTGCACCGGCCTGACAACAGCCGGGTCGATGGCGTTGAAGAGTCCTGGGATCGCTTCACCGACTTTGAAGCCTATGACTCTTTTACCCACGATTGGCTCTCAGCAGCGCGCCGCGTTCTAAAGGACACCGGCACCCTGTGGGTGATCGGCAGTTACCACAACATTTTCCGCGTTGGTACGGCCGTCCAGGACATCGGCTATTGGATTTTGAACGACGTCATTTGGCGCAAGACCAATCCCATGCCCAACTTCCGCGGCACCCGTTTCACCAACGCCCACGAAACCTTGATTTGGGCGGCCAAAGACAAAGACGCCAAGTACACCTTCAACTATGACGCCATGAAGAACCTCAATGAGGGTCTGCAAATGCGGTCCGACTGGTTGTTGCCCCTGTGCACCGGTGCAGAGCGGCTAAAAGGCGATGAAGGATCAAAACTGCATCCGACACAAAAACCGGAAAGTCTGCTTTACCGCGTCATTCTTGCCGGGACGAAGCCCGGCGACGTGGTGCTCGATCCGTTCTTCGGCACCGGCACCACCGGCGCCGTCGCCAAACAGCTGGGACGCACTTACATAGGAATCGAACGCGATGGGGATTACATCAAAGCTGCGCGTCAGCGTCTTAAAGCGGTCACAAAAATCGAAGACCAAACCCTTTTCGATACGCCGTCCAAACGTGCTCAGCCGCGCATACCGTTCGGGTCGGTTGTGGAGCGCGGTCTCCTTAGGCCGGGAACCGTCCTCACCGACGTTGCAGGACGATACGCCGCAAAAGTAAAGGCTGACGGTACGCTGATATCCGCCGAGCATCGCGGCTCCATTCACCAAGTGGGGGCGGCAGTCCAGGGAGCACCCGCCTGCAATGGTTGGACCTTCTGGCACATGGATATGAAGGGCACCAAGGTGGCCATCGACGTGCTCCGGCAAAAGGTACGCGCCGAACTGGGAGAAGCGCTGCAATAGTTTTTTTGAGTTTCAGAAATTAAAACCGATAACGCCAAGACAACCTCAAGCCCCCGTTCCAAACAGCATTTAGGAACGGGGTTTTCTTTTTGGCGGTCTGTTTCGCCTCGGCAGTAATCAAGGTTATGATCCGGCTAACCAGTGGGGGGCAAAGGAATGGCCGGACAACAGACCCTTGAGATTGATCGCAGCCAACGCCGACTCGGGCCCATCTGGCTGCAGCCGGGAATCGCACCCATAAACGTGATCTCATTGTTTTTCTGCGCCATGACGGTGATCATTTTTGTCACCGCGTCAGGCGTGATCGCACCCTACCTCCTCAATGAACATCTCGGCATGCCGACCTCCGAACAAGGGGACTTCACCGGCAATCTGATCGTCCTAATTGAAATCGTTTCCCTCTGCCTAGTCATTCCATTCGGCATACTGGCGGACAGATCGGGACGCCGTCCCCTCTTCATCGGTGCGCTCACTATCATCTCGCTGTGTTGTATCGTGTGGCCGTTGGCCCGCACGGTGGAACCGTACATCGCGGTCCGCGTGGTCATGGGTATCGGTTTTGCCATGGGCACCATGATTTTGGGCACCGTCATCGCCGATTACCCGCAGAACGCTTCACGCGGCAAGATGATCAGCATCAATGGAGTTATCACCGGCCTGGGTGTGTCTTTAATCGGTGCGTTCCTATTCGCGCAATTGCCGACCATCTATCAAAGCCAGGGCAATGATCCCATAACCTCTGGACGTTACACGTTATGGACAATGGCGGCATTCGCCGCCTTTGGCGCATTTATCACGTATCTCGGTGTGAAGGACGGGCGCCCCGAACAACACAAGGAAGAGCGGAAGACCTTAAGGGACATATTCCACGACGGGTTCGGTGCAACTCGCAAAAACCCGCGTCTCAGCATTGCTGGTTTGGGCTACTTTGTCTCCCGTGGTGACTTGCTGGTAATGACAACATTCTTTTCCCTGTGGATCGTCGCCGTCGGCGTTGACGGCGGGATGGAAACTGGTGCGGCGCAAGGATTTGCGGGACGGATGTTTGGCACCTCCCAACTGGCCTTGATCGTCTTTTTCCCTGTCATGGGCATTCTGGTGGATAAGTTCGACCGGGTGACAACCTTGGCGATCTCCTTAGGGATTGCGGCTATCGGCTACTTCGCTTTGTACATCGTTGGCAACCCCTATGAGTCGCCGTTCATGATCCTGGTTGCGATCATGGCCGGAGCCGGCGAGGCGGCGGTGATCGTGTCAGGTCCGGCCTTGGTCGGGCAAGAAGCGCCCGGCAAAGCACGCGGCTCGATCTTTGGCCTCATGGCCGCTTGCGGCATTTTTGGTGTGCTGGTCCACGCTAAGGTTTGTGGCGTCCTGTTTGATTCTGTTTCCTATCAAACACCATTTCTGTATATGGCCGCGATGAATGCCATTGTTGGTGTCGCTGCCGTGATCGTACGTATCAAAACCGGCACCTCGGCCGATGTGGCGGTGCGCATGCAGGCGTCTGCTGCCGTGTAACGCCGGCAACCAGAGACTGCCATGTCCGTCACTACAATACACGGCGCAATTGTTTCCTGTGCTGATCTTGATGCGCAGATCAGGATCTTTAACGGTGTGTATAGATTAGAAGTAGTCGCGCAGCAGTCGCTCGACCTAGCAGCGGTGAATGCGCTGTGGGGTGTGGATGGCCGGACCGCTGTTACTATCCTTCTTGAAACACCTGATACGCAGTTTGGTGTTCGGCTGATTCACTTCAATCCCATATCTGATCTCAACGTCCGTGATTTGACGGCGGGCATGAACGCAAATTTTCTCCGGGTCATTGATTTCTATACGCCCGATTTTGATGCCGGTCGTGCCCGGGTGGCGCAGCTGGGGTTCAAGCTAAGTGAAGACATCGCCGAATACGTTATGCCTGGCGGCACATTCATCGAAGCGCAGCTTTGGGGCCCGGATGACGTTGTCACGGTGCTGGTCGGTGGCAGCAAAGATTTTCTCAAAGGGTTTGCCACAATCACAGACCGGTTGTTCAGCGAAGTGATGAGCATTTCTTTCTCAACCGCTGACGTGGAGCAGGTAAGGGACTTTTATCAAACCGTTTTTGGCCTGGGTGTGGTTTACGAATTCACCATTGAAGACGACAGTTTCAGCAATCTTATGCAAACAGAAGAGACTTCACAGGTGCGCGGCACCAATATCGGCACCCGAAGTACGGAACCCTACTTCGGCATCATTGATCTCGGCCTGCCGCGGGTAACGGACCAGAGTCTTTTAGACTGGGCCCTGCTGCCCAACTTGGGACTCAATGGGGCAACTCTCTTTGTGCCTTCTGTGGATGAGGTGATGGCTGCAGCTACCTTGTTCGGTTCACGTATATTGGCGCCGGTGACAACCGTTAACTTGGCGCCGTATGGTCCAGTGAAATCACTGACGCTGTTTGCGCCCCACGGTGTCGTCCATCACGTTATTGAACGGATGAATTAGTCCTTTAAGGGCGCGTACGTCATCAGCCGGTAGTAGGCGGCGTTGTTGCGCAGGGGCTTGATGTCGTTCTGAAACAGATCCGACGTATGCATTTTGTGGAAGGCTTCGGCGCAGGGCCAGATGGACAGCGTCGCCGTGGTGTTGTCCGGCCAGGTCCCAGCAAGCAGAGGATCGGGGGTGCGGCCGAAAATGCGCACAAATCCGTGCCTCGGTGCAATGCGAGATCCGGTCAAAGCTTCTCTATAGATGGCATATTGATCCGCATCGGTGATCGTGTTGATACCCAGTAGGTAAATCGGGTTATTGCAGTTGTCCGGCACCAAGTTAGCGTCTGACTGTGCCGGTAATCCATAGAATCGGTCCACCAACATATCCGCACCGGTAAAAATGCCTGCGACCACATCCTCACCCGTGGCAATGTCCGGCACAGTGTCATCGTCACAGGGCAGGGCGGCAATGGCATAGTGCGTCCACTCGAAGGGCTCGCCTTCATACACCCGTAGCGGTGTGCCGTTGAGCAGCAGGGAGTCCGGGTCAGCGATCCCGTTCTCCACATTGCTCATGTGGAGAAGAAAGCGGGGTGTCGCGCACGTTGTTTCTTCCTGCGCAAAGGCAGTGCTGGTCAACAGCGCTGCAAGGAGCGCCAATAAACTCATGTGTTTTCACTCCGCTGTTGTAACACCGCGCCGACGGCAATGGCGACGATGAGCATTGTCAGGTAACGCAGACCGATTTCAGAAAAGTACCTACCGACGGCCATGTCGTTCATGGGCACCAGAGTGGCGAAATCCAGCGCCCAATTCAACACCAGCCATAAAACGCCGAGGTAAACACCTTCGCGAATGTGATTTTATTCTACCCGGCGGAAATAGCGGACCAGCAGAAAAGCGCCGATGAGCGAGCCGACAACGATCATGATGGACTTGAACAAAAATACGTCGATCACCAACTCGCCATCCCGCGAATAGAACGGGATCGCGGTGGCAAACGGAACCAGCCAGACGAGAAAGCCATAGACCAAAGCGTGTTTGATGGAGTGCATGGCGTTAACTTTTCCATCCAAGGACCGGGTTCGCCAAATAGGCAATACGTATTATAGAGCGGATAGACGACCTTTGCCCACGCCACAGGTCTTAAAAAATCCTCCTAGCCGCCCGTCAATCTGGTCTGGTTCGCAAAATAAACGGTCATGAAGTGGATCTTGCCTTTTCGGCAGCGGAAAAAATTTGAATTGCTGAACACAAGTGTTCCCGTGTCTTCGTATTCAGAACCATCTTTCGGCTTAAGGGTCACGGTAAAGTTCGAGGCGCAGCGTTCTGCATCCACATCAATGATGTGCTCGAACTCTTCGACCAAAATATTGTAGTTGGCGAACAATTGGTCGTAGAACGTTTCCAACGGCACTTGGTCACCCTTTGGGCTGCCGTAAGAGCGCCGGACCTCGTTGTCACCATTGTAAATAACAAATTCCGCATCATTCGTGAAGCAAGCAATGACGGCTGCCATGTCCTCTTGCATGACGCTGCCGAAATACTCTTGTTCGACAAGTCTGACATAATAGTTCCGGTCAAAAGTAGCCACGATTATCGTTCACCTCCTGTATGTGATCGCGCTATGGCCCAATCGGAGAGTAACATCGGCCTACAAGGTCTTTTTCAGATCCTGGTCAGCCGTGGCCTGTATCATACCGATACCTCTATTTTGATTCCCGGCTTTGATTTTTCTGTGAAAAGAAAAGGCGCCTACCATGAGCCAACACCACTTCGCCCGCCGCGGTTTTCTCGCCTTATCCGCCGTCAGTCTCCTGCCGGTACCCAGTCACGGCCAAGAGCGAGCCCCAAGGCTGGGCCGTATCGCAGCCGCCACCGTCGGCGTTACCGATATTGGATCGGTCGCACCGTACTATGAAGATCTGCTCGGCTACGGCGTGGTGGAACAGGGGACGGTAAATCCTGGACTGGCCGCATCTTGGGGCGCGCTGGACAGCGCTGGGCGGCCCTATGCGGTGCTGCAGCCGGCCACCGCGGCTGATGTTTTCGTCCGGCTGGTTGAGATCGACGGCATCGATGGCTTTCAGGGGCTAACCACCACTGGCTGGAGCTCCCTCGAGTTCGTCGTCGAAAGTCCCGACGCCCACCACCAGCAATTTATCGACTCCCCTTTGCCGGTCCTCGGTGTGCCCAGCCAGCTGGCTGCTTTTCCGCGCATACGCGCCATGCAGATCAAGGGACCGGCGGAAGAATTCTGGCACCTGACATCTGAGACGGAGAATTGGGAGACATCAATCCTGGCCAAGCCAGGCGGTCCGATCGGGCCCATCTTTCTCGTCATTCTCGCCGTGCCGGACGTGCCCGCCGTCACCGATTGGTATGCAACCCAGTTCGGTATGGCCAAGCAGCCAGTCCGCCGCCAACGGTTGAGCATGGTCAACAATGCCCAGGGACTGGATCCGGCCACGGAACACGAAGCCACGTTCCTGGCCCTGGCCCAGCACGGTGATTTCCTCGAACTGTGGGGGATGGACGAAAACAAGGCCACGGACAGGCTCCGCAACCCCGGACAGCTCCCGCCCGGCGTGGCCTTGGCAACGTTCACGGTGCCTGACCTGGATGCGCTCGATCTCGAATACATCTCACCGCCTGCTGTTTACGGCGGCGTGATCAATGGTGGCCGGCGCTCCGCCGTGTTCATCGGACCGGTGGGCGAGCTGGTGGAATTGATCGAAGAGTTAGTGTGACTCGCGGTTATTTTTTTACCAGGGCAATTCCGTGCCGTCGAAGTGATAGAACTTGGCTGAGTCGTCCAGGTTGGCGTTGTCCGTCAATGCCACCATTTCGTCTATCGCCAGTTCTGTTGATCTGAGCGGCATGCGGCCCCGTGCACGGGCCATCATATCCGTATCCACCGGACCGGGGTTGACTAGAACGATTGTGATGCCGTGTTCCTTGAGCGATAGCGCGATGTTGCGCATGACCATATTCACCGCCGCCTTGCTGGCGCGGTAGAAGGGCTGGCGGTTCGCATTCACTCCGCCGATGGAACCTTCAGAAGAGGTCACTACCACCACTTTCTTTTCCTCGCTCGCCGCCACATGAGCGGTGAAGGCCTCGGTCATTTTCAACGGCCCGCGCACGTTGGTGTTCATCACCGCTTCGAAGGTGGCGTAATCGATGGTACCGAAACGTTGGCGCTCGGGCCGGCCGGTGATGCCAGCATTGTTGACCAGCACATCGATTGCCGTTCCTTCATATTTGGCCGCTAGACCTTCGATCTCGGCGAAGTCGTTGACGTCCAGTTCTTCCACAACAATGCCGTCGCTTGCCGCCGCCATAGCGTTGAGGTCTTCAGCCCGGCTGGGCGTGCGTGCCGTGGCAATCACCGTATAGCCCGCATCAGCGTAATGGCGGACGAACTCCAGGCCGATCCCCCGATTGGCGCCGGTGACGAGAACAGTTTTGGCGAAGGTCGCTGAAACAAAAAGAAACAATGAAAGAGCAAAAACCCCAAAAGTGTTTTGAATGCTGATTCTAAACCTAGTCATAACAACTCCTCTTAGGTTCAAGGGGCAAAAACTGTTAGGCGAATTTGGTAAACACTCTAGGTATTGGTTCTCTCAGAGAATAGCCATCACAGTGTCTATTACTCTGCTCTAAGAAAAAAATATCTTCGAAATCTGATTCGCCTCGACCACGGTCGATTTCCGGATCGCCAGATGGCACACCAAAGACCCACTTTCCGTAAGGCGATAGGGATTGCTCCCACTGTAAGGCGCCGTGTGCAGCCATCGCCCGGATATCGCCGTAAAAGCGTTGCACCGGGTTGTCTTGTCCCAAGCCCGACGCACCCATCATGCCGGCAAGCCGGTCAACGGCCTGGACACCAAGCCGGGCCATGAACGCCAGATCCCTGCCCTGAGACACACGATCGACGGCCGGCAAAACGAGAACCCCATTGCGCGCACGGTCGGCGAGCGTGTCGACGAGATGCCGGCCGATCAGTTCAGCGGCACGAATTTCAGCAGCGCTTTCACTGAGCTTGACCTGCACAGGGATCTGTTCAGTCACGCTTTCACCACCTACTTTGCCGACGCGGGAGCGTGTTTGTTCAACATAGGACGAGAGTGCTCCATTGGCGACACCGAGGATCGGACCGATCAAGCAGGCTCTAAAATAGGGAAAATACTCGACCCGGTAGACATCGCTAGAGTGCAAGGCCGCGCCCGGCGGATTTGCCTGGTCGCACGCATCGCTCAGCATGGCGTGATGTGCCGGTATGATGAGGTTATCCGCTTCCACATCATGACTGCCTGTGCCTCGTAGGCCCACAGCCTGCCAAGTGTCATGAATGCGAACCTTCTTTTGTTCGACAGCAACCCAATAGAATTTCGGCCGGCCGTTCGGGTCTGTCTGTTCGGTTTTGACGCCGACGATCAGCCAGTCCGCGTGGGAAATCCCGCTGGTGAATTGCCAACGGCCTTTAAGACGGTAGCTGTCCTTCATAGGTGTCAATTCACCCCGACCGGCCAGAGCCATGGAGACGACGATCTCAGGACCATTGGCAAAGATGTCGTCTTGTGCGTCTTGGGCAAAGCGGCCAAGGAGAATGGTATGGGCCGCCGATGCAGTCACAATCCACGCGGTGGATCCACACGCGCTGGCCAAGGTCTTGGTCAAATCAGCCAGAGTCGACCACGGCAGTTCTAATCCTCCGTATCGGGCTGGCGAAAAGGCACTGAAGAGATTGGCGTGTCTCAGATCGGCAATGGTCTCGGGATGCAGATCGCGCAATTCAGCTGCACCGGCCGCCCGGTCTTTGAGTGCCGGCAGTAGATCCGTCGCTCCAGCGAGAACATGTTGGTAGGTGTCGTTCTGAGCAGGCACGATGGCGCGTGTGTCGTCCATAGCAAGGGACCTTACCAGATAAGCGGTCTGTACCGCTTGTCGTCTTTTCGAGCCGATTACGGAGACCCGGCCTCTACCCCCAGCATAACTTGTCCTGTCGGCGCCATACTGGCTTCCCATTGGATGCCGCCGTGAGCCGAAATAGTGCGGCAATCCCGAAAGTGACGTTGCACAGGATTGTGTCCGGTTTGGCCGGTCACGCCCATCATGCCGGACAAGCCTGGTGGCTGCGTTGAGACAAAGACGGCAGGCAAAGGCGAGGTCGCGACGGATGGCGAACATTCCTGTCGGCGGCAATGGTTCTCCGGAATTACCGATGTCGTGAAGCCAATCACACATGTTCTCGACAACTGCATTGGCAGCATTTATTTCGGCGACCGATTCCCCCACCTTAACCTGCACGGGTACTTGTTCCGCGACGGACTCACCGAACATTTGACCGGTTCGATTCTTGGTTATGGCGCAATACTCTTCAAGAGCACCGCTCGCCGTTCCCAAGAACGGCCCAGCGACGAGGGTGAAGAAATAAGGCGTGAACTCCACCGTATAAATGTAACTCTCGTGAAGCGCGGCTCCGGGGGGCGGAGCGCCATTGCCCGTGGAAGATAAAAGAGTGTAGTGCTCGGGTATAAAGCGATCAGTCACGCGAAAGTTGTTGCTGCCGGTCCCCTTCAAACCTTCAGCATGCCACGCGTCTTCAATCTCATAATCGGCCGGTTGCAGAAAGGCGAGGCGAAACGGCGGCACTTGGCCCAGCTTATGTTCATAGTCGGGATCACTGGCAGCGACAATGACGCCATCGGCGTGATTGATTCCACTGGAAAACTTCCAATAGCCATTGACGATGTAGCCGCCATCGGTTTTCTCTAATTTACCGCCGCCCGCAAAGGCTGTTGCGATCACTGCATCGGGGCGGTCGGTCCAGAACTCCTCCTGGCACTCTGGTGGAAACCGCGCCAAAGCCCAGGTATTGCAGAACACAACGGAACTGACCCACGAGACCAGGGCAATCGGGTGAACGGATCATTGTGTGATGAGGCTTGCGCGGAAGTCGTCGTCCCAGGCGGCGACCTTTCGGCGGAGTCTTAGGGAGTCCTTGCCGGGGTCTCGTCGTATGAGGTTTTGTGCCATGTGCTTGATGGTGGTGAAGTTGGCCGGGGCGTGATCGGTACGCAGGCGGCATTCGTCATCGCGAAAGACCATGTCCATGACCCAGTGCAAGCTGTTCTCTATCGCCCAGTGGGAGCGGATAATTGGGCCTAGTTGCGCCGCCGCGAGATCGAGCGATGAGATGTAGAGTCGGGTCTCGTGCTCGGTCTTGTCGCCGATCTCGCGCGTGCTTTCGACCGCGATGACGGATTTCAGCCCCGGCCAGCCCCGGCCAGCCATGGCGCTGCTGGAGCCAGGCGATATCCTCGCTCACCGTCGATCACCTCGCCCGGCACACCGGTGATTGTGGCAACCCAGGCGACGAAGCACTGTTGGAACATCCGCGCATCCAGGATGGCAAGGATCGTGCCCAGTTGGTCGTGGGACGGCGTGCCATCGGAAAACGGCCGGAAGCGGTGTAGAAGATCGCGTTTCTTGTCGCCGAAACGGGCAATATCGACAATGCTGTCGGCGCCCGCCAGCACCGCCAATAGGCAAAGCAGCAGCACCTCATCAAGCGGATAGACCACCTTGCCCCGTTGGCGAGGGTCCGCAAGATCCTCAAAATGATCAAGAAAGACAACGGCTTCCGCGAATGCGCCCGAACTCTCCATCATAACCTCCCATACCGAATCGGCGGTCTTCGATAGATTCAGCACATCAACACATTGTCACGCACTTTTTCACCCGATTGCCCTGTAAGCAGACCCAGGGCAATCGGGTGAATGGTTTCACCGTGAGATAAGGCTTGCGAGGAAGTCGTCATCCCAGGCGGCGATGCGTCATTTTACACGCAGACTGTCCTTGCCCGGGGCTTGGCGCAAGAGGTTGCTCGCCATGTGTTTGACGACCGCGAAGTTGGCCGGGGCAGTGTTCTTTCGGACCCGGCACTCGTCGTCGCGGAAGACCATGTCCATGACCCAGTGCAGGTCCATGACCCAGTGCAGGTCCATGACCCAGTGCAGGTCCATGACCCAGTGCAGGTCCATGACCCAGTGCAGCCCGTTCTCGCTGCTCCAATGGCCCCGGATGGCGGCGCTCAGAGTATCGGCCTTGGCGGCGGTGGAGGCGGATGTAGAAGCGGGTCTCGCGCTCGACCTTGGCGCCGGGTTGGATGCCGATCTCGCGTACGGTTTCGACCATAACAATGCTCCCGGGCCCGGGCCAGTGGTGGCGTTCCTTCAGCCAAGCGATTTCGTTCGTCGCCGTGGTGGTCCGGGTTTCGATGCGGCCGTGGCTCTTCTCCACTGTCTGGTGGTGGCTGACAACCGTATCGGCAAAGCCGCATGCTATCTGTTCGATGAAGAAAAGCTTGGTATCGTCGTGCAGGCTGCCCTGGTTGCCCTTGAGGGCAAGGATATAGTCGGCGTCCTTGTCGATGATCTTCGCGGCGATGTTGCGCTGACAGCCCATGGCGTCGATGGTCACCGTCGCGCCGTTGATGGTCAACAGATCCAACAGCTTCGGGAGAGCGACGATCTCGTTGGATTTATCAGCCACCTTGGCTTGGCCAAGCACCAGGTTCTGACGTGTGCTCCACGCCGAGATCATGTGGATGCGCTTTGGCGCCGCCTTCCTGATAGGAGCGCCGCAGCGTCTTGCCGTCGATGGCGACGATGTCCGCGCCGCGCCCGGTGAGCGATGCCGCCCAGGCGATGAAGCAGTGCTGAAACTGTTCGGCATCAAGGGCTGCGAAGATGTCACCGCGTTGATCGTGTGAGGGCGTACCATCCGTGAACGGCCGGAAACGGCGCAGAAACGTCAGTTTCCTCTCGCCGTACTTGGCGATCTCGACCCAGCTCTCACAGCCGGCGGGCACGCCGAGAAGGCATAGTAGCAACACTTCGTCGAGGGGATAGAGGACCGTGGCGCGTTGCCGCGGGTCGTCGAGATCGGTGAAATGCTCCAGGAAATCAACAATCTGATTAAAGGCCTCGTTCGCCGTTCCAAACCGTCGCGTCATTTCTGGGATCCTTCTTGCGAATCAAAAGGATCAATAGCGATTCAGACTTCTACACTCTTGTCATCCTCAAGTTCACCCAATTGCCCTGCTTTCACGGACCGGGACGCTTGCGGGAACGGGTCGAATGGCCGGGCAATCGACTGTTCCTTGTATTCTGGCGAAAACCGCCGCCTCGTCTGCTTTGTCATCCTGTCCCTCCAGGTCGGTATTTAATTTACCGTCTGGTCCGGATTTTGGGAGCAACGTCAGTATGAGATCCGTCCTCGGCGAGCCTGTTGGCAAAGCGTCTGACGAGGAAGTGGGTGTCCAACTCCCGTGTCCGGTTCTATATCGGGGTTCCGGGCGCGGTCCAGGCGCCGATGTGGCACGGTTACTGGACGCGGCGCCTGTCCGGCCGTGAAAAGACCGTCGTCGACTGCATCGACCGGCCAGATCTCGCCGGCGGCGAAGGGGAAGCGGCGACCATCCTGGCGACGACTTGCCACCGCATCGACTGGCACAAGGCGACCAGTTATCTAGAGCGGATGTCCTCCAAGACACTCACGCGACGTTTCGGATGGCGGTAAGGATGCACACCGTGCTTGCGGCAGACCGCGATGAACAGCCTGACCGACCACATGTCGGGCAGCGAGAACTTCAGCTCGACCTCCGGTTCGGGATCCCCGTCCGGGCCGCCCAGGCGGCCCTGCAGCCGGTCCATCGCGGCTGCGGCGGCGGCCCGCTCTCCCGGACCGGCGGCGCCCCGGAACAGCGCCTCCACCTTGGCGAGCTTCGCCCTGAGCTCTTCGTCACCGACCATCGAAACCCGCCGAACCGGATCGTAGCTCTGGCACCATGATCGAACCCATGCCGGCAGTCTATGCCAGGATCGCGGCGAGGCGGGCGAGTACTTCGTCCATGGGCTCGGGAACGGTTTCGAGGCGTTTCCCGTTCCGGGCGGCGAGATCGAGGGTGCGCGGCTGGTCGCAACGGATCACGCCGATCGTTCGGGTGCCCGCGCCGTCGAGCGAAGCCGCGAAGCCGCGTCGGCGGGCGAAGTTTCCACCCGTAGTGATGGGAAGGACGACCGGTGTGCCGGTCAGTTCGTTGAAGGGTGCTGGGGATACGATCACAACCGGCCGGGTTCCCCATTGTTCATGCCCGGCCGTGGGGTCGAGGCTGACGAGCCAGATCTCGCCCCGTTGCATTACAGCAGTTCGTTGCCGACAGGCCTGGCTTCGAGCCATGCGCGGTCGTGGTGGTCGGCAGGGGCGGTTTCGTCGCACTGCGCCAGCAATTCTTCGAGCGAGTAGCTCGGGCGGGTCTTGGGAGCGACAATCAAGCGGCCGTCCTCGACGCCGATATCTACCCTGGCGCCTGCCTGGAGCTTCAGGAGATCCAGGAGCGGCGGGGGTACCGCAAGCATGACCGAGCCGCCGACTTTGCGCAGGTTTGTGGTGTGCATGTGCGCCTCCACCTTCAAGATTATATCTGAATATAACAAGAACGTATGCGCCGTGGCAACTTCCGATGTAAGCGGGACAAAGCCCTCGCGGCATGGCAATCGAACGGGCGTGGCCCCGGGAATCCGGAACCCGTTCCTAGAGTCCGTGATTCAACCGGTCGGCGGGTGAAGTGCGCCGATGCAGCCAATGGATCACCTCACTCAGCGGTTGGCCCTGGCGGTCGGGCTCGATCGATCCCGTCTCGCGCCAGCGCCGGCGCCAGTGGATCGCCGTCGCTGGCGCGACACGAAAACGCGCCGCGGCCCCCCGTGCAGACAGACCCCCAGTGACCGCCTCGACGACCCGCCGCCGAAGATCATTCCCGTAACAATGCCCCATGTCTGACTCCCAAATCGCCTCGGGATATAGAATCATGGAGTGGGACGCTTGGGAATCCCCTTCGATTCACAATTCAGTCAAACCGCTCTAGCACTGAAAGCATCAGGCTGCGATCAGACCAAAGTCGTCCACAAGCCGAGGCTGCTCTCAGACAACGGCTCATCTTATGTCTCCGGCGATCTGGCTGAATGGTTGGAGGATCAGAAAATAGACCATGTTCGCGGCGCACCTCATCACCCCCAGACCCAAGGCAAGATCGAGCGCTGGCATCAAACGCTGAAGCACCGCATCCTGCTTAAGAACTACTTCCTGCCGGGTGATCTGGAAAACCAGATCGGCGCCTGCGTCGATCACTACAATAACCACCGCTACCATGAGAGTATCGGCACCGTCACCCCCGCTGACGCCTCCTTCGGGCGAGACACCGCAATCATCGAAAGGAGACAAAAAACCAAAAACTCACCAGCCAAAACCGCCGCTTGAACCATCAACGCCAGGCGGCTTAACTGCCAACCAAGATGAGCCAAATCCTCCGTTAGAAAACACGCTCATTTGTCCCAAATGTTTTGACGACGGACACAAGACTTATCGTAAGGCTCTATGGCGCCCGCTCGGCATGAGCGCGTTAGTCATAGAACATTTTCAGATTTATTTGCGGACCTTCTCAGACACGTACCTGGTGCAGCCCATGGCGATCACCATGAAACTCGCAGCAATGATAAACGACACATTATAGGATCCCCGAACATCAAACAGGACGCCGGTGAGCCAACTCCCGCATCCGCTGCCGACGGCCTCGATAATGACAAAAAGCCCCATCAATCTTCCCAGCACTTGAGCGGGAAACATGTTTGAGATGGAAAGCTGGGTCAGTGAATACGCGCCGCCCCACCCCAACCCAATGCAAAACAGTCCCATCCGTGCCCCATCGGCTTGAAAAAGCACGATGACCATGGCTCCAAAAAACATCAGGGATTGGAAGCCGATCCAGGTGTTCTTGACGCTCAATTTCTCGACCAGAAAACCGGAGAGAATTTTGCCCACGAGGCCGGCAAGGAAAATAAGACTAATACCTGCTGCCGCGTCGCTCGGATCAAAACCGCGATCCCTTAGATACAAGAATGTGTGTTGGATAAAGGCATTGGCCGTGTAGAAGATCAGCGCTGCGGCGGCTGCTAAAAGGGCAAAATTCAAACTCCGCACTTGCGCCCAGACGACGCTCATGTCGATTGTATTGTCCTCTGGGCTAGCTGGATTCTCTGGCGGTTTGCCTAAGGGTTCAAGCGTCAGTTCTGAGGGTCGTTCCCTCACTAAAATAATAAGTACCGGGATCAAAAGCACAGGCAGACTCGCCAAAATCTGAAACGCGGCGCGCCAGTCCATCTGATTGAGAAGATTGGCCGTAAGAAGGGGAAAGAACGCGCTGCCAAAACTTGTACCCGCCAGGGCGAACCCAAGCGCGATGCCCCGTTTATCGATGAACCAGTTCGACAATAGAACGACAATGACGATGATGTTCGTGGCTGAGAAACTGAGTCCCATAACGATATGGATCAGGTATACGTGAACCACGCTCGTAATCTGGGAATACAAGAAAAGAGCCGTGCTCAGGCAAGCCAACCCGACGAACGTGACCAGCCGTGGTCCGAACCGATCAGCCGCGTATCCGATTAAGGGACCGGATAGACCGGCACACATGACGGTAATGAAATCGCGAAACTTTAGAGCGCCCGTCGATATACCGAGCTCACCGAGGATGAGTTCGTCAAAAACGGGGATGCCGGCCAGCGTCAGGCCATGGGCCGTGCCCAACAGCAGAAACATGCAGGCCACGACGACCCAACCATAGTAGAACGGAAGGCGCACGACGCCTTGAACAAACAGTATCCCCTCCCGCTCTTTGGACCCTTACCTTTTCTCAGGGTACCTCAGAAACTGTAGGAAGCCCTAACACCGAATTGCTGTTTATTAGGAGCTTCGACAATCAGACCCTGATCATCCGCGACGGCGCCAAATACCGGCCCCCATTCAATCGGTGACGGAACAAGCCCGGCTCCACCCGTACCCAGATTACCGGGGCGAAATACGGAATCGTTTAAGCGGCGGCCCGTTACGAAGTGGTCATCGTCAAATACGTTATTCACGAACACTTCCAGTCTGAAGTCGTCCTTCTCGACACCGGCGCGTAAATTCGCCTTAGCATGGGCATCGATCCACGAGAGATTACCCGGATCGGTGAAGGTTTTACCGCGGTAGAAAACATCACCCCGTACGAACCACTCCCAATCTCCTTGGAGCGGCTGATGGAATGTGGCCGACAAACTTCCGCTGGTCTTGGGGAACCGCGGCACGGATTTACCGTCAAACTGAATTCCGGTCCCGCCCTGACCTGTAAGAATCAGGGAGTAACCCGCCAATACATAGTCTTTGTATTTGGAATCAGCCCAGTTGAAGCTAAACGAGATATCGAGGAAATCTGACGGGACGAAAGTTCCATCCAGTTCCAGACCCTTGAGTTCAGCATCAGCCGGAATAGTCAAAGAGATAATCGGATTGTTGGTGCCAAGCTCCGCCTGACTTGCAGGAGAAATAAATCCTTGTGTGAAGGCCTTCAGGTTCTTCCAATCCATATAATAGGCAGCTAATGAGTAATTCAGCCGATCTTCAAACGCGCTTTGTTTGAGACCAACTTCAAAGCTATCCAGTTTCTCTGCCGGGATAACCTCTTCAGCAGAGGACTCTATGCCCTGCAGGATGTCAACACCGGCCTGGGACTGACCGATGAATATGAAGTTGATATCGCCGGGCAGTACGCCTTTGGAATAACTGCCGTATACGGTTGTGGTATCAGAAGGCTGATATGTAAGAATGGCGCGCGGCAGAAAATCCTCATACTTCGCTTGAGTAACGTCATCGGGGCTGCGAATACCGAAACGCTTGACCTTGTCGCTCTGGAAACGGCCCTCCAAGTCAATTGCAAAATCATCGGTAAAGTCATAGTGCACGGCGCCGAATAACCCGAAAACGGTGCCTTTATCACTGTCTTGATTGAGTGGCGTAGATACAAAGACACTTAACAGGTCGACGGGTAGGCCAAAAGCACCCGCGCCGATAAAAGCTGCAGGATTGATGAAGTAACCGGTTGAGTAATCTGCGAGCACCGTTTGGTCGTAATAGCTCGCACCAACCAGCCAGGTCAGCCGTTGATCCTGATCGGAGCGTAAGACACCCTCAATAGTGTAATCCTCCAGACCGATCGGGAAGACAGCCAGATTA
Organism: Rhodospirillaceae bacterium; assembly: GCA_965262665.1. Taxonomy (GTDB): domain Bacteria; phylum Pseudomonadota; class Alphaproteobacteria; order Rhodospirillales; family Rhodospirillaceae; genus CBDBND01. The sequence goes on along the minus strand of CBDHFR010000004.1, from coordinate 3,216,174 downwards.
CCCTCGACGTCGGTGCGGTCGAGATCGTTGGAGAACTGGCCATTCAATTCGTTGTATCCACCGTTCAGCAGGAGCGACATGCCATTGTCAAATTCATGTTCTGCGCTGAGGCTGAAACGGTGAATGTTCCTCACAAGCCCCATTTCTTTAAGGGCCGGTGCATCGGCAATCACAGGGTCGTCAAACGGATTACCGGTAAGAAGAACGCGTGCCGCATCCGGTAACGGAAAAGCTTGTAACGGTCCCGGAAACAAAAGCCCGATATTGGCGGCATTAGGATTGGCAAGGTTATTCGGCAGTAGACTTGTATTATGGGAAACTTTGATTTGATCCGTCCCGGGAATGGGACCACACAGAAAATCCGGTACCGCCGTTATAGGTCCAGCTGCGCTTGGAAATGTAACCGATTGTGTGCAATTTGCGCGGTCGAAAGCTGATAGGAACGTTGAAGCCGGTGACGTATCGCGATCTTTTAAAAAGGACCATCCCGCTTTGATTTTGGTTTGTTCACCGGGATAGGCATAGGCCATTATGCCATAGTTTTCTGTGCGTTCTTCGCCGAGCTTGCCCCCGTCGGTAGCCGTGTATTGACTTCCTTTCAGTCGGGAGCTGGCGTTCAACCGCAGTCCGAATTTATCTCCGATCGGCCCGCTCACCGTGACCGCCGTATTGTAGGAGCCGAATTCGGCAAATTCACCGCGGGCGGCACCGCGCCACTCGTCGCCCGGTTCGGTGGTGATATAGTTGATGGCCCCCGCAAACGTGTTGCGCCCAAAATAGGCATTTTGCGGCCCTTTGATCACTTCAACCCGTTCTATTCCATCCAGCGGAATGGATTGGGCGCCACCGAGCACATAAATGCCGTCAATGAATAAGGCACCCAACTGATTGCTCAGTGTGACCCGTTCCAAATTCAGCCCACGAAAACTGATTTGACCCAGCGCCCGGCCACCAAGAAACGATCCTTGGTTTTGAAAATCGAGACCAGGAGCAATGAGTGAAATGTCTTGAAGGTTGGTTAAGGCAGCGGCCTCAATAGTTGTACTAGAGATTGCGGTAATTGACATTGGGATATCGATTAACGACTCTTCTCTCTTACGCGCGGTAACGATAATTTCTTCCAACGCGACCGAAGTCTGCCCCAACGCTTCGTAAGACACACCGCTGGTGAGAATGAGCACCGCAAGTGAAACCGATACTTTGTGTTGGATTTTCATTTAGCCGACCTCCCTGGCTCTCTACCCTATGCATTCCAACCTCGCACACCTGTTGGCGCGTGAAGTCGGAATGGGCTTTAGGAACTCAAAAAAAGTGTCTTGAACGTAAGCCTAAAGCCGTATTCCAGAGGAATTAACTCGTTAAGAAACGAGTTTCACCAGACGAACCATTGCTCGTATGAAATTGGCCTATGAAACATGGCGCAACGTGTACGCTAATTAGTCGACCGTGAAAAACTTGGAATGCATTGGCAGTGTTGATGTTTTTGATCTGAAGGCGGGTTCTAGTGGATTGATTCCAACGTTTGGAACCCTCTGTTTCGTGCGGCGATGATATGATCGGGGTCGGCTTTCCAGATCAAGGGTTTTGGGTTTGCGTCATTGTATTCGCGGACAAAGCGGTTGATGGCGGCCTGAAGGTCGACGACGGATTGGAAGACGCCACACTTGAGCCCGCGCCGCGTGAGTTTGGCGAAGAAGCCCTCGACGGCATTGAGCCACGAGCACGAGGTCGGCGTGAAGTGGAAGGTCCAGCGTGGATGGCGGGCGAGCCAGGCGCGGACCTTGTCCTTCTTGTGCGCAGCGTAGTTGTCGAGGATGACGTGGACGGCCTTGTCCGTCGGCACCTCGCGCTCGATGCGGTTGAGGAAGCGGATGAACTCCTGATGGCGGTGGCGCTGCATGTTCTGTGCGATGACCGTACCGTCCAGCACGTTGAGCGCGGCGAACAGCGTCGTCGTGCCATGCCGTTTGTAATCATAGGTCATCGTACCGGCGCGGCCCTTCTTCATCGGCAGGCCGGGTTGGGTGCGGTCGAGAGCCTGGATCTGCGACTTCTCATCAACCGACAGCACCACGGCATGGGCCGGCGGGTCGACATACAAGCCGACGATATCCGTGAGCTTCTCGGCAAAGGCGGGATCATTGGAGAGCTTGAAGTGCCGCCAGCGGTGCGGGCTGAGGCCATGGGCCTTCCAGATCGCCTGGACCGCCGCCGCCGCGACGCCAGCAACCTTCGCCATCGCGCGCAGCGTCCAGTGGGTCGCCTCGTGCGGCGGCGCTTGCTGGGTCAGGCGGACGATCTCGGCGACGCGCTCCGGCGGGATCGGCGCTTTGCCAGGCGGACGGGACTTGTCGCGAAGCAAGCCGTTGACACCCTCGTGCATGAACCGCTCCTGCCAGCGCCACACGCAGGTCTTGGACTTGCCGGTCGCGCGCATGATCGCCGAAGTGCCGAGCCCCGCGTCGGTCTTCAGGATGATCCGCGCCCGCCAGAGGTGTTTCTGCGCGCTCTTCGGGTCCGCGACGATCCCTTGCAATCGCTGACGGTCGCCAGACGTGACAGTAAAATGGATGCCGGTACGCATCGCACAGACTCGCATGACACCGCACAATACGGAATCCCAAAGCGGACTCTTTCGTTCCGGTCAATCCACTAGAGCAGATTCAATTTAGTCCCGATCATATCCGGCGGCGGCGAAGTAGTTTTCGCATTCGGTTGAGGTGAAGGCGTCGATGGCGTCGGCAATGGCGTCCCACAGGTCGTCGACGGTTCTGGCGGCGGCCTTTCTCAGGAGCGCCTTGAGTTTGGCGAAGGCCATCTCGATCGGGTTGCAGTCGGGACTGTAGGGCGGCAGATACAGCAGGGTTGCGCCGGCGGCTTCGATGGCCTGGCGGATGCCAGCGACCTTGTGGGCGGGCAGGTTGGCCATGACGACGCTGTCTCCGGGGTCGAGTTCGGGTACCAGGACCTGTTCCACATAGGCCTTGAAGGCAGAGCGACGATCTCGTTGGATTTATCAGCCACCTTGGCTTGGCCAAGCACCAGGTTCTGACGTGTGCTCCACGCCGAGATCATGTGGATGCGCTTTGGCGCCGCCTTCCTGATAGGAGCGCCGCAGCGTCTTGCCGTCGATGGCGACGATGTCCGCGCCGCGCCCGGTGAGCGATGCCGCCCAGGCGAGGAAGCAGTGCTGAAACTGTTCGGCATCAAGGGCTGCGAAGATGTCACCGAGTTGATCGTGTGAGGGCGTACCATCCGTGAACGGCCGGAAACGGCGCAGAAACGTCAGTTTCCTCTCGCGTACTTGGCGATCTCGACCCAGCTCTCACAGCCGGCGGGCACGCCGAGAAGGCATAGCAGCAACACTTCGTCGAGGGGATAGAGGACCGTGGCGCGTTGCCGCGGGTCGTCGAGATCGGTGAAATGCTCCAGGAAATCAACAATCTGATTAAAGGCCTCGTTCGCCGTTCCAAACCGTCGCGTCATTTCTGGGATCCTTCTTGCGAATCAAAAGGATCAATAGCGATTCAGACTTCTACACTCTTGTCATCCTCAAATTCACCCGATTGCCCTGGCCAGAAGTTACTTAAAACGCTTAGGAAGTTTGAAAACTAGTTGGCATTTCAGACTGCAATCTTGATAGGTATCTAATAATCACAACAGGTATACTGGCGCCGTTAGTGTCTCTTAGAAAATCATAAACTCTCCAAATTATCGCAAACACATTTCAAGCGGACCTTGCTTCGTATCTATGTTGAATTCCTAGTGGATTGATTCCAACGTTTGGAACCCTCTGTTTCGTGCGGCGATGATATGATCGGGGTCGGCTTTCCAGATCAAGGGTTTTGGGTTTGCGTCATTGTATTCGCGGACAAAGCGGTTGATGGCGGCCTGAAGGTCGACGACGGATTGGAAGACGCCACACTTGAGCCCGCGCCGCGTGAGTTTGGCGAAGAAGCCCTCGACGGCATTGAGCCACGAGCACGAGGTCGGCGTGAAGTGGAAGGTCCAGCGTGGATGGCGGGCGAGCCAGGCGCGGACCTTGTCCTTCTTGTGCGCAGCGTAGTTGTCGAGGATGACGTGGACGGCCTTGTCCGTCGGCACCTCGCGCTCGATGCGGTTGAGGAAGCGGATGAACTCCTGATGGCGGTGGCGCTGCATGTTCTGTGCGATGACCGTACCGTCCAGCACGTTGAGCGCGGCGAACAGCGTCGTCGTGCCATGCCGTTTGTAATCATAGGTCATCGTACCGGCGCGGCCCTTCTTCATCGGCAGGCCGGGTTGGGTGCGGTCGAGAGCCTGGATCTGCGACTTCTCATCAACCGACAGCACCACGGCATGGGCCGGCGGGTCGACATACAAGCCGACGATATCCGTGAGCTTCTCGGCAAAGGCGGGATCATTGGAGAGCTTGAAGTGCCGCCAGCGGTGCGGGCTGAGGCCATGGGCCTTCCAGATCGCCTGGACCGCCGCCGCCGCGACGCCAGCAACCTTCGCCATCGCGCGCAGCGTCCAGTGGGTCGCCTCGTGCGGCGGCGCTTGCTGGGTCAGGCGGACGATCTCGGCGACGCGCTCCGGCGGGATCGGCGCTTTGCCAGGCGGACGGGACTTGTCGCGAAGCAAGCCGTTGACACCCTCGTGCATGAACCGCTCCTGCCAGCGCCACACGCAGGTCTTGGACTTGCCGGTCGCGCGCATGATCGCCGAAGTGCCGAGCCCCGCGTCGGTCTTCAGGATGATCCGCGCCCGCCAGAGGTGTTTCTGCGCGCTCTTCGGGTCCGCGACGATCGCTTGCAATCGCTGACGGTCGCCAGACGTGACAGTAAAATGGATGCCGGTACGCATCGCACAGACTCGCATGACACCGCACAATACGGAATCCCAAAGCGGACCCTTTCGTTCCGGTCAATCCACTAGGATCCAAATCACTTTCGGCAAAGTTTACAGGACATCAAATATGAAAGAACAGAATGCGTCTGAGTTTACGATACCAGAAGTTGGACCACTCGATATTGTGATTTACCACGTTGGCGGTGACGGTAGGATTGGGCCAATAGACTGACGTTGCTCCCAAAATCCGGACCAGGTGGTTCTTCACCTATGCGGCCTGATCGATGGTCATGGGTTCTTTCGTAAACAGTGTATTGACGCGCCATTGCGAAACCTTTTGATCAACGACGTAACGAAGAGTTTTTCCATCAACCACAAGCTCTTTACATTTGAAATGACCATCTCCAACCTGGACGTTCATCATTTTCACTGAAGACGGGCCATTTACAGAAGGTAGTATGATCCGTTTGTTCACTGGTCGTATCGTCCACTTATGTTATCTGCGGGAATTTCAACCCTCTAATATGTAGAGTTGAAAAGGCTGCTTACTAGTTAAAGATCGGCTTGCTTGGTAAGGAGTTTATGATTGCGACTTCTCTACGATATTCCTTGCTGAGTTCCAAAAGGGCGCTCCTTACTGCGCAATCCAGTTGGTTCGGTCACGTCACGTTACTCGATAGGCTGGAAGCCAGAGAATCGCTCAATACCAAAATAGTAGTGCCCGCATACGGGCCGCCAACTGGGTATCTTATTCTTCTTTGACAACACCTAACACGAACTCGGGAGACCCCGCCTGATCTGACTCGTCGTAAAGGCACCCGAAGATACGTTGGGTGAATACACGCCTGGCGTTGCGCATTGCGTCTTTCATGTCCGCATCGGGTTTGAACGCCTCGATCATGTCCGGCGTAACTTTGCCTTCAGTGGCGAGCAGATGCTCAATCACCATTTGCCGGTCCCGGTTGACCCAAATCTCCCCTGCCAGCTGCAGATTAATTTCCAACAGGTGATCGATCATTGGGTCTTTAAAGTAGTGAGGATGCCCCCGGTCATAGCCTGGCAAATCTTTGACGTAGCCCAAGCCCTCGTTGAGGTCTTTCTTGCTACCGGTTTGCGCTGTCATATCAATTGTGCTCCCGCGTTTGGCCTATTTGAGCGTCGTCGTATCGTATTGGGTAACTTGATAGCAGTGATAACTCATAGGCCAACATTTAACTATGGTGTGATCATGGATTGGACTCAGGCGCGAATACGGCCAATAGTCATGAAGCACACGCCTTTGAGGAGAAAGAACATAGCCCGGCCTAACTCTATCCTTATAGGGCGGATTCTGCGCCGATCGTGCATCACTACAGGACTGCTCATTTTGATTCAGGTCCTCACGACCCCCGTTTGGGCAGAAAAAACACTCCGTGTCGCGGTTGACGCCCTGCCCCGTTTTCTCGGTCACCCCTATGGTTCAACCGCGCGCCCCACCATTTTCACAACCAGCGCTGTCTATGACGGACTCATCAAATTCGATGCCCAAGGGACGATGCGTTCCTGGCTTGCTGTATCTTGGGAGAATGTAGATCAGGTTACGTGGCGGTTCACCTTGCGTGACGGCGTGACATTCTCCAACGGAAAACCGCTGACCTCGGATGCCATCGTCAACACGGTGGATTGGCTTACCAGTCCGCCGTCGGCGCGGGACGGGGTGCGTGGGGAAATACCATTCCTCAAATCTGTCCGCGTCATCGACGACCTCACGGCGGATGTCGTCACCACCATTCCTGTACCCATCATGCCTCGCTTTTCTGGCTCTTTGGTGATGGCCGAGCCGGACGCGTTCCGGGCGCTCGGCCATCAGGGGTATGCGGAGAATCCCGTCGGCACGGGTCCATTCAAAGTGGATGAGTGGCGCTCCAACCGTATCTCCCTGTCGGCCTTCCGCGAGTCTTGGCGCCCGGCCAAGTTCGACCGGTTGGAGGTTCTGGCTATGCCCAGTATATCTGGCCGGGTTCAGGCGCTTTTGGCCGGCCAGGTCGACGTTGCTCTCACCCTTGGTCCCGATGAACGGACGACCATCGAAGGCGCTGGACACAGGTTGCTGTCGTGGGTCGATCCATCGGTGACCGCGGTGTCGTTCATCACTACCAACGAAGGCCCGGTGCAGAATATGAAGGTGCGTCAGGCGCTCAACTACGCCGTCAACAAAGAGGCCATCATTGAAAACCTCTTCGACAGCAGTACGGTTGCCGCAACTCAAGGTGTGTCTCACCAAGCCTACGGTTACAATCCCGACCTCGAACCTTACCCGTTCGATCCGGACCGGGCGCAAACCATGCTGGACGAAGAAGGATTTGGCAATGGCTTTACCTTCGAGTTGATCACCCAGATCGGTATGGGGTCGCAATCCTTGGTATTCCAGCAAGTGGCCGCTGATCTGGCGCGGGTCGGCGTGATCATGGAAATTAGGCAATTACCGGCGTCGGCCTATCTGGATGCCGTGTTGCGCGAAGCGGATCACGGTGGCGCCAACGCCCATGCCACCATCTGGCCCGCCTGGCCCATCTTCGATGCCTTGCGTCCACTGTTGATGCACTCCTGCCAGCGCCAGCCGCCGTGGCATTGCGACCGCAACATTCAGCCCAAGATCGATGAGGCGCTGGTCGAATGGGATCCGGAGCGCGGTTTAGAACTCAGGCATGAACTGATGGCTTACTATCGTGAGACCGCGCCGGCGATTTTTCTCTATGAAACGCCGGAGTTTGTGGGCTTATCTAAACGCGTGACCGGGTACCATCAATTGCACGGCCATATCGCCTATCACGAGATTGACCTGTTGGATTAAGCAGGACAAAAAATTCCAGCGTCCGCTTGGGGTCTTTCCCCTTCACGACCCAACCATTCATCGATCAAGGCAAGAACCTGATCCTGGTCGAGGACCTGAAACATCAGATGCGGCTTACCCTCAAACACGCGCAAAGTTGCATATGTCCCCAGACGCTTCTTTAAGGCACAAACGGAATTGGGATGGATTTGATTGTCTTCCGTGCCGAACAAAATTAACGTCGGTACGGTCACCGCGTCTGCAGTGTCTGACGCCAGGTCACTGAGTCTGATGAGGCCAAAGTAAGTATCCGCCCTGACCTTATCGATGATCTTCGGGTCTTCCGCCCAGCGTTGGGCGTGAAAGTCGGCCAACCGGTCATCGTTGGCGCGACGCACATCGGCCTCATATCCCGACGCCACCCGCGTGGCCAGCCACAAACCTACATTATACCAATAGCGGTTGGGGCGGTTCTCCCGCACCCCCGGACCCGAAAGAATGAGGGACTGTGGGTTGAGACTTTTATCACGGGCCACGGCAGCCAAGACAACGGCGGCGCCCATGCTTTCACCCATGAAGACCAAAGGAACGTCTGCTGCAGTGACGGTGCGCACAGCGCTGGTGAAATCTTGAAGGTCCTGCACCAACGTGTCTTTACCCGCCACAGTCCCCGATGCGGCCCATCGCCGAAGCCGCGCTGATCATAGGCCCACAGAGCAATGTTCTGGTCAGCCAAATGAGCGCCGATGAGAGCGAAGGTTTCCCGGAACTCACCGAAGCTGTACACAGCAATGACAATTTTGTCTGGCTGCTGCCGCGGTCCCCAAACGGAAACCGGCAGCCGAACACCATCGCGAGCCACAAACATATTTTCATCGATCCGGGGATCCATTGCCGCCGGCCCCATGGGTTGATAAGCCGGTAAGCAAGAAGACAGGAGGCCCATAAACGCTGCGGCGACAATCGTTCGCGTAAAACGGTGTCTTGACTTTGCGTTCACGCGTTACTCAACTCTTGAACTGGACCGCATAGGCTTCCACGTCGGCCAGCACGCGCAGTAGATTACTGCCCCATAGCTTAGCGATTTGCTCTTCCGTGTATCCACGCCGTACCAATTCGAGGGTGACGTTAAAGGTCTCCGAGGCATCCGACCAGCCGGCAATACCACCACCGCCGTTGAAATCGGAGGCTATGCCCACGTGGTCTATGCCCACTTTACCGACGGCATAGTCGATGTGGTCGACCAGGTCTTTGACACCGGCCTTGGGAAACTCCAGTTCTATTTCTGCCATACGGCTGTCGTATACTTTGAGGTCCTCGTCGCCTAGGTTGCGGAAATCACCGAAGTTGCGGATACCCATGTCTTGCCACAGCGCAGCAATGGCGTCCTGCTTTCCCTGGGGTACGGCCCGAAGGTAACTGTCGAACGCCACCACCTGCACCACACCGTTGGTCTCCTTGATGCCCATGAGTTCTTCGTCGCTCATGTTGCGGGGATGGTCGTAGACACCTTTGAGGCTGGAATGGGAGGCAATCACCGGCGCTTTTGACTCCGCCATCATGTCCAACGCGGTCTGCTTGGACGAGTGAGACACGTCGACCATGATTCCCAGTTCATTAAGACGATGCACCACTTGGCTCCCTAAATCCGTGAGACCACCATGCTCTTCGGGCGGTTCATTGGTGCGCCGGTTGGGGACAGAGGAATCACCAAGGTCGTTATGACCAGTGTGGATGAGTCCAAAATACCGCGCACCGTAATCATAGAACTGGTCCAGCAAACGCAGGTCCTTACCCATGGGATAGCCATTCTCGATACCGATGAGTGCGACCTTCTTGCCCGCGGCGCTAATCCGGCGCACATCGGACGCGCTCAACGCCAGCTCGAACTGATCCGGATACATGTCTTTGGTGACTTTGTGGATGGCAGCGAACTTGATGAAGGCATCGGAGAGCGCCTTGGCGTAACCCGACGAAGTACGGGGGCCTTGGCCAACGAAGACGATGATGAAGGTGGCATCCAATCCGCCTTCAATCATAGTCGGAATATGGACCTGCTGACCGCGTGGCCCCGGCTTCATAGGATCGTAAGCGCTGGTAGCGAAATTGGGGGGGATGTCCACATGGGTATCGACTGTGATGACCCGGTCATGGATACCGCGAGCCCGGGCGATCATCTCTTCCGTGGTTTCCGCTATCACGCATCCTGTCGACATGAGGGCCAAAACCATTAGCCATATCACTGTGCGCATCGTCTTTCCCTGTTCAGTCATGAATTTTTCTGACTCTACCCGCGAATCTCAGCGGAACACCACCGTCTTCATGCCGTTGAACAGCACCCGCCATTCCGCATGCCAACGCACGGCGCGGGACAAAACAGTGCTTTCGATGTCCCGCCCCAAATGAATGAGATCGTCAGGCGTCATCATGTGGTCGACCCGTTCGACCGCTTGCTCGATGATCGGCCCTTCGTCCAGGTCTGAGGTCACATAATGGGCTGTTGCCCCGATAATCTTCACGCCACGGGCGTGGGCCTGGTGGTAGGGCCGGGCGCCTTTGAACCCGGGTAAAAAGGAATGATGGATGTTGATAATGCCGCCCGGCATCTGGTCACAAAACTCAGAGGATAAAATCTGCATATAGCGAGCCAGCACCAGCAGTTTCGCATCCGTCTCATTAATAACGGTCAGGATCTTTCGTTCTTGTTCCGGTTTGGTCTCCTCTGAGACCGGTAGATGATGGAAGGGGATATCATGCCACTCCACCAGATCCCGGAAGTCTTCATGATTTGAAACGACGGCAACCACGTCGATTGGAATGGCACCGATCTGGACGCGGTGCAGCAGATCGTTCAGACAATGCCCGAACTTGGAAACCGCGACCACAGTTTTCACTTTTTCATTGGAATCGTACAGGCTCCAATCCATGGAAAACTTTTTGGCCGGACCCGCAAATCCGTCGGTGATGGCATCCTGCTGCAATGGTTCATCGCCCGAAGAGCGAAACACGGTGCGCATGAAAAACTGACCCGTATCCGGGTCGTCAAAGTGCGAGGATTCAGTGATAAAGGCATTGTGTTCCGATAAATACGTCGATACGGCCGCGACGATCCCCACCGTGTCGGGACAGCGGATGGTCAGCACATAACAGTCGGCACAATCAGCGGGTAAGGGCATACCTTAAATACCAAATGCTTTAAGGAGCTGTTCCACAGCCAACGCGGGAGTCACCCTACCCGACTCAACATCGGCCTCCAGACGCGGTACCAGCGCTTTAACGTCCGGGTGGAGTTTCAATTGAGATATCAATTGATCTTCCACCATGGACCACATCCATTGCACCTGCTGGTCTTGGCGCAGGACGGTCAGGCCGCCGCCGTCTGACAATTGAGTATACCGTTGCATGATGCGGTCCCACAGATCGTCCAGGCCACGATTCTCTAAAGCACTGATGGTCACCACCGGTGGAATCCACTCTTTGTCTTTGGGTGTAATGATGCGCAGCGCATGTTGATATTCTGCAGCTGACGTCTTGGCGCGGATTTCGTTGTCGCCGTCGGCCTTGTTGAGCGCGATCATATCGGCGATTTCCAGAACACCCTTCTTGATGCCCTGTAGTTCGTCGCCAGCCCCGGCGATCAGCAGAACCATGAAGAAGTCGACCATTTGCGAAACGGCCACTTCCGACTGACCGACGCCGACCGTTTCCACCAAAATCACATCGAATCCAGCTGCTTCGCAAAGGTGAATGGTTTCTCGAGTGGTCCGGGTGACGCCGCCCAAAGTGCCAGACGTCGGTGAGGGGCGGATGAAGGCATTGTCGTTGACCGCGAGCTTGGCCATTCGTGTCTTGTCGCCAAGGATGGAGCCGCCGGTGCGGGTTGACGAGGGGTCAACGGCAAGTACGGCCACACGATGTCCGGCTTCGGTGAGGTTTGTTCCCAGTGTGTCAATGAAGGTACTTTTCCCGGCGCCGGGCACGCCGGAAATGCCGACGCGCACGGACTTGCCGGCGTCGGGCGTCAATTGTAGCAGTACCTCTTGTGCTTCTTCCTGATGCTCCGTCTTGCGGCTTTCGATCAGGGTGATGGCTTGGGCCAGTTTGGCGCGGTCGCCGGAACGCACACCGGCCACATAGTCATCCACCGTCAATCGATGACGGCCGGCAGTCTCTGTCGGCGTTTCGTCTGGCACAACGGGTACTCTATTCCGCCGCGGCAGAGGTGTGGCCAAGAGCCCGGCTCAGAGAGTCGAGCAGGTCAGCGGCCGCTTCGCTGATGACGGTGCCCGGCGCAAAGATGGCAGCGGCGCCGGCCTGTTTCAGTGCGTCATAGTCCTGCGGCGGGATCACCCCGCCAGCAACGATCATGATGTCGCTGCGTCCCAGTTCGGCCAGTTCGGCCTTAAGCGCTGGAACCAAAGTGAGGTGTCCAGCTGCAAGGGAACTGGCACCGATGATATGCACATCGTTTTCCACCGCTTGGCGGGCTGCCTCTTCCGGGGTCTGGAACAGCGGGCCAATGTCCACATCGAAACCGAGATCGGCAAAGGCTGTGGCCACCACTTTCTGGCCCCGGTCGTGACCGTCCTGACCCATCTTGGCAATCAGAATGCGGGGCCGCCGCCCCTCGCTTTGCTCGAAGGCGGTTACCAGCTGCGCCACTTTGGCGACGGTTGCGTCCTGGTCTCCCACTTCCTTGCGATACACTCCCGAAATGGATTTGATCTCAGCCACATGACGGCCGAATACCTGTTCTATGGCGTTGGTTATCTCACCGACCGTGGCTTTGGCCCGGGCCGCATCAACGGAGAGGGCCAACAGGTTACCGTTGTCGGTCTTGGCCGCCTCGGTCAAGGCCGCAAGGGCCGTTTGACAGGCCTTTTCATCCCGTTCGGCCTTAAGTCTTGTCAGTTTATCAAGCTGTGACGCCCTCACCGCCGCATTGTCGACCTTGAGCACGTCGATATTCTCCGTCTCATCCAGGCGGTATTGATTGACCCCGACCACCGTCTGCCGGCCGGAATCAATGCGCGCTTGGGTGCGGGTGGCCGCTTCCTCGATGCGCAATTTGGGTAATCCCGCCTCGATGGCCTTGGCCATACCGCCCAGTTCTTCCACTTCTTGAATGTGACCCCAGGCCCGCTTGGCCAGGTCGTGAGTGAGGCGCTCTACATAATAACTGCCGCCCCAGGGATCGACCGTGCGGCAGGTACCCGTCTCCTGCTGAATAAATAATTGGGTGTTGCGGGCGATCCGGGCGGAAAAATCCGTGGGCAAAGCAAGGGCCTCATCGAGCGCATTGGTGTGCAGGGATTGGGTGTGCCCATGGGTTGCCGCCATGGCTTCGATGCAGGTGCGGGTGACATTGTTGTAGACGTCTTGGGCCGTCAGCGACCAGCCGGATGTCTGGCAATGGGTGCGCAGGCAGAGCGATTTGTCACTCTTGGGATCAAACGGCTTGATTAGCTTGGCCCACAGCAAACGGGCAGCGCGCATCTTTGCCACTTCCATGAAGAAGTTCATGCCGATGGCCCAGAAAAAGGACAGCCGCGGGGCAAAGGCATCGATGTCCAGCCCAGCGTTTTGTCCCGCGCACGCATATTCAACGCCGTCTGCCAGGGTGTAGGCCAGTTCCAGGTCGGCCGTCGCGCCGGCTTCCTGCATGTGATAGCCGGAGATGGAAATGGAGTTGTACTTGGGCATCTTTTCCGACGCGTAAGAAAAGATATCGGAAATGATGCGCATGCTCGGTTCGGGCGGGAAGATATAGGTGTTGCGCACCATGAACTCTTTGAGGATGTCGTTCTGAATGGTGCCGGAGAGCTGCTCCGGTTTAACGCCTTGTTCTTCGGCCGCGACGATATAGAGCGCCATCACTGGCAACACGGCGCCGTTCATGGTCATGGACACGGACATGCGATCCAAAGGGATGCCGTCGAACAGGGTGCGCATGTCGTAAATGGAATCGATGGCCACACCAGCCATGCCCACATCGCCAGGCACGCGCGGATGATCAGAATCGTAGCCTCTATGGGTGGCGAGATCGAATGCGATTGATAATCCTTTTTGTCCCGCAGCCAAGTTGCGGCGGTAGAAGGCATTGGAGTCCTCGGCTGTGGAGAAGCCTGCATATTGACGGATGGTCCAAGGCTTGGTGGCGTACATGGTCGGATAGGGGCCGCGCAGGAAGGGTGGCATCCCGGGCAAGGTGTTGAGGAAATCAAGACCGGCAACATCGCCCGCGCTGTAGGCCGGCTTGACGTCAATCCCTTCCGGTGTTGTCCAGGCGCCGTTTACATCGGCATTTGATGCCTGAGAACTGGATTGCGCGTCCGTTTGTAAGGGCACATCGGCAAAGTTGGGGATCTGAGTCATGGTCTGACTCCCAATTGAGCATGGGTGGTTTGCAACACCGCCAAAACGTCGCACCCCTTAAAGATAAAGTCGTCGACGCCTGCGTTGCGCAAATCTGCTTCCGACTCTCCGGGCCGGCCGGCGAGAACCACAAAAGATGCGCCGGTGTCTTTTAGTGCCGACGCAAGGCTGGCCGCTTTTTCACTGTAAATCCCATCCGTGGAACACAACACAACGGCGCTGGCCTGACTTTCGCCAAAGTCGTTGATGATACCCCCTACGTCATCGCCGCCTGCACCGGCGACGATTGCAATACCCCCCGCTTCGAACAGGTTCTTGGCAAACGTCGCCCGCGCCATGAAGTCAGCGATGTGACCCATATTGGCGAGAAAAATGCGGGGCCGTTGTCCGTATTCTTCACACCAGGCATCACTGGACTCGCGCAGGGCCTCGAAATCCTCACCCAGGCGGTGTTGCGGCAGAGGAGTGATCTCCGTCGGTGTGCCTTTTAACGCTGCGCCGATTGTGGACGCGGACGCGTCATCCTTTGCGGCAGTGACCAAGGCCGCCATCAAGGTGCCGTCACCATGTCCCGGTAAATCACCAGCGATGCCGTTCGCTTGACTTGCCCGCTCGTTCGCTGCGGCAACGATGGCTTCGACGTCCGGCTCGTCGATCTCTACCGGCTCCTCGGCAATGTTGGGAAATTCGCTAACACCCGTGAGCGCCTCTTCCCGTGACGCGATGTTGCGGGCCCGGGAGACTTCCATCTCGGCGATTGTTTGTGCCAATGACCCGTCGGCCAAAACCTTGGCCATACCGCCGTTGCCTTCAATGTCCTGAAACTGTGACCACGCTTTTTCGGCCAAAGCTTCGGTGAGGGACTCCACCATCCAGGACCCACCGGCCGGATCCATCACACGATTGAGTGACGACTCTTCCTGCAGAATTATTTGGGTGTTGCGGGCAATGCGCCGGCCGAAACGGGTGGGCATTCCGATGGCCTGTTCAAAGGGTAGAACTGTGATGGTGTCTGCGCCGCCAAGGGCAGCGGCAAAACAGGCCGCCGTGCCGCGCAGCATATTCACCCAAGGATCGCGCCGGCTCATTATCCGCGGTGCCGTGACGGCACCAATGGTCGTAGTCCTATTGTTTTCACCTGCACCGCTCGCTTCAGCAATGCGGGACCACAACCGCCGCGCAACGCGCAACTTGGCCATGGTCAGAAACACATCAGTGTCGCAGGTCAGGGTGAACGCGGTTTGCGCACAGGCCTCGTCAACGGACAAACCGGCTTTGGTAGTGTAGCGCACATACTCGACGGCCGTGGCCATGGCGATGGCCAATTCCTGAGCTTCCGAGCATCCGGCAGAGTGATACACGCTGGTTGCCACGTTGAGTGCTTGGGCATTTGGGTAGGTCTTCACCACATAGGCCGTGAGGTCAGCCATACGGCCCAGCAACGTCTCCATCGGCACGATCACTTTACCGACGTCGGCCAATGTGCTCAACGGATCGGCACCGAAGTTGCCCTTGAACGACTCATCAGCAACGCCCGACTGGTCCAACACATACATGAGATAGGCTGCGGGAGGCAGGGATGGGCCGCCGGGATCGAGCACCACCGGCGCAAGATCGAGATAGACGCCTTGCAGCAGTTGTTCCATGTCGGCTCGGCATTTGACTACTGTGCCGATGCGCCCCGTTGGGTCCAGTTTCAGCCAGACGGACGTGGCGCCTTTTTCCAGGTCCCTCAGAATCTGCCGGTTGGCTTCTGCCGGGTCGGGATGGGTGGACAGGCAGCGGATGTCCCAATGATTGGGCGTTGTTTTTGGATCCACCGCTTTGAGAGGTTGGGTTGGAGCAAGGTCGTCTGTGGCCGCCGTGTACAGTGGTTTAATTTCAATGCCGTCGTATGTGTTGGATGCCAGCTTGTCATAGGGCTTGCCGCCGAGGGTCTTTTCCACCAGGGCCATCCAGGCATCGGGATCTGCCTCGGCGAAATCGCTCGCCAAGGGCAGCAGGTCTTGGTCCGATGTCCGGGTCGTGTCCACCACGGGGCTCCCACTGGGGAAACAGGGTCTGGAAACCGATCTAACCTACTGAATTTAAGCCTTTTGCTGCACTGCGTCAAACGCAGCTCAACGGACCGCAACAGCCTCCACCGCCCGCCAGATCCGAGCGAAATTACCCCACCACAGTTTGGCGATCTGCTCTTCTGAATAGCCGCGGGAAACAAGCTCTTCGGTTACCCCATTGGCCTCGCCGGCATCTTTCCAGCCGGTGACACCGCCGCCGTGCTCCATGTCCGAACTGATGAACACATGGTCGATGCCGAGCAGATTAACGGCGTAGTCGATGGAATCGACATAATTTGAGACGTTGGCGGGCGGGAATTCCGCTTCGTAGGCAGCGTAATCGACTTTGAATTGTTCCGCTTTCTCTGGTGGGAAATTGGCAGCGATTTCTGACACGTTGGTGGTGCCATACTCGTTCATGATGGCGCGAAAGGCCTCACCCTGACCAGGCAGAGACGGACGCAAATAACTGGAAAACGCAACGATACCGATACCGCCACCGCTTTCCTTTAAGGCCATCAATTCAGTGTCAGTCAGGTTGCGGGCGGTATCGATGATGGCCTTGATGCCCGAGTGAGAGGCGATGACCGGGGCGCGCGATAATTCCACCGCTTGAAACACTGCCTGGGATGTCACTTGGGACACGTCGACGATAATTCCTAGGTCATTCATCGTGCGGATGAGTTGCCGGCCTAATCGCGATAGGCCCACATGTTCCTGGCGCGAATAGTTGAGAATGGCGCGGGGACGGGAAGAATCCGAAAACTGATTGTGACCAGCATGGTTCAAGGTGATATTGCGCAAGCCCCGGTCATACAATTCCGGTAGCCATGACAGATCAGGTCCTAACGGCCAGGCATTAACCATGCCCATGACGGCGAAGTGTTTGCCGTCGGCTGCCAGCTGCTCGGCTTCGTCAGGACTTTTCGACAAGCCGATGCGATCAGGATACTTTTCCACCATGGCTTCGATGGCTTTGAATTTACGGTCCGCATCCGCACGGGCTTTGGCATAGGCCGACGGTGTGCGCCCCTCTTGTAGCACCCAACTGACGAACAGAGCGCCGTCCAGTCCGCCGCGATCCATTTTCGGCAGATCCACCTGCATGGATGTTTCTTGGCCGACATCGTTGTCGGCGCTCATGAACTCGTAAGGGATATCCATTTCAGCATCGAAAGTGATTAGGTGGTCATGCAGAACGCGGTTTGACTGTGCCATCGCCGAAAAAGAAAACGCGGTCACAAGAATTAGCGAAAGCGTGGCCCGAACCATGGTGTCATCTTCTGTTATTTGCGCCATGCTACCGTCGCTTGGGTCCGCGAGTCGATTCGGGTTCTCCGCACCTAGCCGCACAACAGATTACGTTGAGTTTTTAAACGCCATGTCGAGTTTTGATCGTCCGGCCGACACAGATATTCCGCCGTCACCGTGGGTGATGCGCTTCGCCGATCTCATACCTTCCGGCAGTCACGTGCTGGACTTAGCCGCCGGGCATGGCCGCCATACTCATTTCTTTCTGATGCGTGGCTGCCGAGTGACGGCGGCGGACGAAGACGTATCCGGTTTGGATGGGCTGACCAGTGCCAAAACCGTCACCATTGTTGAATCCGATCTTGAAAACGGGTCGTGGCCGTTCGATGCCGAGTCTTTCGACGGCATTGTCGTCACCAATTACTTGCACCGTCCGCACTTTCCACATTTGATCACGTCCTTAAAACCGAACGGCGTATTGATTTTTGAGACCTTTGGACTGGGTAATGAAAAGCTGGGCCGGCCGCGCAATCCGAATTTTTTGCTGGCACCGGGAGAACTGCTCGATGCGTTTTCGAAAGAGCTTTTGGTCGTCGCCTACGAGCACGGCATCGAACACACACCACGGCCCGCTGTGCGTCAACGGCTCTGTGCAATCAAAACGTCTGACCCTGTGGTGATAGGAATCTAAGCATTTAATTTGTGGAAGCGGAGCGTCATCCGGTCGCTTTCACCGATGGCCAGGTACGGCTCCGGATGGTCCTGCACCTCAAACAGAACCGGTGGTAGGGACAACGCGCCGCGGGGATGGTCCTTGGTGTCATTCGGGTTGGCGTTGATGTTGGAGCGGTCTTCGAACACCAATCCGGCCGCTTCGGCGAAGGCGATGGCCGTGTTTTCGCGCACATAACAGTCACGGGCTCCGGGGTCTTGTGGTTTGTCTGGATCACCCCGGTGTTCTTCCAGGCCAAGCACCCCGCCGGGCTTAAGGATGCGGAAGAAGGACTCAAACACGGCAGCTGTGTAGTCGCCCCACATCCAGTTGTGCGCATGGCGGAAAGTGAGAATCATGTCGGCCCAACCATCCGGCGCATAAGACAAATGATTGCGGCTGAAGTCGGTGACTTTGGGGTGGCCGTACACTTCGAGATCGGCGTTCAGTTTCTCTTCGAAGTCGGCGCGCTGGGTGCGCAGCAATGCCTCCGGATGGTCGGCGGGAAAGTGAGCGCAGATCAAAGACCCGTGGCCGTGCAAATAGGGCGCCAAGATTTCTGTATACCAACCGGTGATGGGCCAGGTATCCACCACGTTCATGTCCGGCTTGAGGCCGAAAAAGGTCAACGTCTCTTTGGGATGACGGTATTGGTCCCGCGCTTTGTGTTCGGCGCTGCGATGGGACCCGGCAAGGATGGAGTCTAAGTCTGCCATAACAGGTCCCTGTTACTTTTATTGATCCAGCAGACCGTAGTCTCCGGTGATATCGAGAACCACCTTTTTGATAAGCGCCTGACGTTCTTCCAACAGTTTGGCCTCAAGCTCTGGGTCAGGAACAAAAGTTTCTACATCCTCGCTGATGTCGATGCCGCGGGCCTTCAACACGGCTTCCGTTACATACTGCCGATCCTTCACCGCCCACAATTCTGATGCCAAAGTGAGCAAGGCCTGACCCAGTTTGTCTACGTCCTCCGGACGCAGCGCTTTGCGCCGCCGGGGCTGAACGTTCGACGGATAAAGTGTGGGATCAGACATGAAGGATCAGGGTTTCCGGCCGTAAGTGACCCACGGATAGTTGTTGGGTACCATGCCATAGTACTTCACATCGACAAAACCGACTTCTTCCATCAGCCCGACCATGTCCATGGTGGACGAACCGCGCCAATAGGGCTCGCCGCCGTAGCGGGCCATGTAATCGGTGCGCCAGGCCGCGGTCTTGTTGAGCGCGCTGTACGGTGCCACATCGCCGAACAGAAGATCGCCACCGGATTCAAGCGTGCGGAACCCTTCTTTGAGAATGTCGGTAATCGCGTCCACCGGTAATTCATGCAAAATGATGTAGGACGTGAACAGGTCACAGCTTGCGTCGTTCAATCCTGTATCGTGGCCGTCGGCTTGAAGCAAAGTCCAGTTGTGTCCCGCCACATTGCCGTTGCGCTGGGCTTGTTCAAGCTGAGCGATCGAAATGTCACAAGCGGAAATTTTTGCATCGGGAAGAACCGATGCCAGTTTTAACGTGTACGGCCCCGACGAGCAGCCGATCTCGACAACATGCTTGTAGTCGCGACGCGGCGCTTCCTCGGCGAAGGTCTTACGATCCGCATAAATGTCTGTTTTGGCACCGCCGGCCGCCGGTGGCTTGGCCGACTTGCCCACAACGTAGCGGTGGATCAGCTCGCCATGGATGAAGCCCATATGGCGGTGGCCGTCCCAGCCGCCCGTGGTGCGGTGCACCGGATAACGCCAGTATTGCGGCACGTCCAGATCGGGATTTGCGGTGAGTGTTGTACCGCCTCGCGACAAGGACTCGAAAGACGGTGTCAGATCCTCTTTGATTTCGGAAAAAGCACCTGCTGCCAAGCGCGCGTGATGCTCTGCATGCCATTCGCCGAGGAGGTTGGCCGTGCGAAAGGCCGACAGTTTTTCTAACTCGCCTTCGATTTGCTTGGCCCGTTCGTCCAAATCGTCGGCCAGGGTTTCGTCATTCAATCCGGCCTTGTCCAGCGCGTCCTGCTGTTCCTTCATCAATGGCCCAATGGACGGGCCGAACGCAGTCAGAAAATCCAGGGTGGCGCGGCCGTGCTGACGCAGGGTGTAATCCATCATGGGAGCGATCCTCACCGAACTTTGAACTCTATGGCGCGACTCTATCACAGGCCGATGGGCTGGCCATATGACCCCGTGAAAGCGCCGTAGAATGATCAATTTTGTTTGGTAATAGGCCGTCCAATCGGTGAGTTGATAATCGCTCGCACAGGAATTGCAGCCTATATCTCTTTGGGTCTTCTTTAATGTCCTGCAAGCCCTATGGTAAAACGAAGGCCACCTATCAATACCACGGAAGGCGCCGCCACACGCGCCTGGGGAATCCGCCATGACCCACGTCCGCTCACAAGTCCGCTCAACTGACAAGAACACCTCTCAGGAAAACGCCTCGACAACCGTCAGCCGCCGCACCTTTGCTGTCACGGCCTTGGCTGCCGGCGGGTTTGCCCTCGGGTTCAAACTACCGCCGTCTCCGGCTGCCGCGGCAAAAGGCGACACCGCGACCCTGAATGCCTATGTAAATGTCACGTCTGACAATCGGGTGTCCATTGTCGTTCCCGGCTGTGAAATCGGCCAAGGGGTCTACACCACGTTGCCAAAGATCGTTGCCGAGGAAATGGATGCGGACTGGGACCTGGTTGACGTAAGACTGGCGACGGCCGACCCGGCTTACGGCAACCCGGCCAAGGAAGGCCGTCAATCCACCGGCGGCTCCGATGCCACCCGTGGTTACTACGATGTGTTGCGCAAGACTGGCGCTGCCGCAAAGGACATGCTGGTGCGCGCGGCGGCGGTCCGTCTCAATGTGTCCGCTGACGAATGCAGCGTCGAGAACGGCGTCATCAGCCACGCGGCATCCGGTAAGAGCGTCACCTTTGGTGAAGTGGCTGATGCAGCGGCGAAGTTGACTCCGGTCAATGAACCCGTTCTCAAAGACCCGGCGGACTTCAAACTGCTCGGCTGGGTGGTGTCGCGCAAGGACACGCCGGCCAAGGTGGATGGCTCGGCCGAATTCGGCGCCGACGTCGACCTGCCGGGCAAGCTCTACGCAGCGCTGCTCACCTCACCGGTGTACGGCGGTGAGATTGTCAGCGACAACCGCGACGATATTCTTCAACGCCCTGGCGTCGTTGCCGTGACAGAAGTGGATTACGGTTTGGCTGTCATCGCCGATATGTTCTGGCATGCCAAGACTGCCGCCGATGCCATGACCGTCGAGTGGGACTTCAAAGGCATGGATTCCACCAACTCTGCCGACATGTGGGCGGAGATGCGGGCATCTCTGGAAGATGAAGCTAGACCGTTCTTTGGCGCAAAAGGCGATGCCCCGGCGACAATCGCAGACGCCACCCGTGTGTTTGAAGCAGACTATGAAGTGCCGTTCCTCGCCCATGCCTGCATGGAACCGATGGCGTCGACAGCACTGGTCACAGACTCCGAATGCATGATGTGGTCGCCCCATCAACAGCAGGATATTGCCAGAGAAGAAGGCGCCAAGCTGACCGGCTTGCCTCTCGAGAATGTACATCTGCAAAACACCTTTGCCGGCGGCGGTTTCGGCCGCAAATGGGAGCCTGACTTTGCCCGCCAATCGGTGCAGGCGGCCATGGCTGTGAAAGGCCAGCCGGTCAGTCTGATCTGGACCCGGGAGCAGGACATACAGCACGACCGTTATCGCGCCGCCTATGTGGCCCGCATCCGCGGCGCCGTGGATGACGACGGCAATCTCATCGCCATGCACAGCCGCCTGGCTGGCGAGTCCATCCTCCAGTTCCAGAACCGACCACGAAATTTCCCCGATCCCACATCGGTGGGCGGTGCTGTCAACGCCATCTACAACATTCCCAACACGCTGATCGACTATGTGGAATACAAGCCGGTGATTCCGGTTGGCTTCTGGCGCGGGGTGTCGTCATCGCAAAACGGGTTCTTCTCCGAAAGCGCCATGGATGAACTGGCGCATTTTACCGGCAAAGATCCGTACGAATTCCGCCGCAGTCTCATTCTCGACAAGCCACGTGAGCTGGCGGTGCTCGACCGTGTGGCCGAGATGGCGGGCTGGGGCCGGGACATGCCGGCGGGCCGCGGGCTCGGTCTGGCCTTCTGCCCGGGCTTCGGTTCGGTCAACGCCCAAGTGGCTGAAGTGGATGTCAGCGGTGGTGATCTCAAGGTCGTCAAGATCTGGTGCGCCTATGACTGTGGCTTTGCGCTAGATCCGTCCAATGTGGTGCATCAAATGGAAAGCGGCATTACCTATGCCCTGAGCGCAGCCTTATTCGGCGAGATCACGGTGGAAAACGGCGCGGTGGTGCAATCCAACTTCCACGATTACGACGTCATCCGCATGGCCAACATGCCCGAGGTCGAAGTGGAATTGCTGACGTCTGAGGAAATCGTTGGCGGCGCCGGCGAAGCGGCCGTACCGGCCACGGCTCCGGCGGTGACGGCCGCCATTTATGCGGCCACGGGCGAACGCATCCGCCGTCTGCCCATTCGCACCTCCGGACTCGGCGTCGCCTAGCAGAGACCCGTCCTCTTCTTTACACTCCCTGTCCAAGAGCAAAACACAGGGAGCGGGGCACGTGCGGATACCGGCGACGGTTGTTTCAATTCTAATTATATTGTTTTCAGCACTCTCCGTTGATGCAGTACCCGGCGATGTGCTCAAGGACTGCGAAATCTGTCCCGAACTGGTGATTGTACCGCCTGGGGAATTCCGCATGGGCACGCCGCTCGGCATTCCCTTGGACAACGAGACTGGCGAACAACCGCCCATCCAGATGACCATCCCCACGGCCTATGCGCTTGGGCGCTATGAAGTGACTCGCGGGCAATTCCAAGCCTTTGCCGGCGACACCGGCTTCGAACCCACCATCCTCTGCCGGGTGTGGAACGGCGACTTGCAGCGTTACGATGATGATTCTACCCGCACGTGGAAGACCGCCTACGTTCCGCCGCGGCCGCGCGACAGCCATCCTGTCAATTGCGTGTCCTGGGAAGACGCTCAACTCTATGTGGCGTGGCTGGCGGAACGCACGGGCCTCGTTTTTTGCCTGCCGGCGGAAGCGGAATGGGAGTACGCCGCCCGGGCCGGATCCGACGCGCTTTATCCCTGGGGTAATAGCGCAAATATGGGTTGCCGCTGGGTCAACGCCTACGATCTCGACAGCCGGGAAAAATATCCTCTGGTCTGGACACACATGGCGTGTCGCGATGGCTTTTAAGACATCGCCCCAGTGGGCTCACTCGAACCGAATGCGTTTGGGTTGCACGACATGCTCGGCAATGTCTGGGAGTTTGCGGAAGACTGTGCCACCAAATCCCACATCGGCTGGCCTCAGGACGGCCGCGCCTGGGTGTGGGAAGGCGGTTGCGCCCGTCGCATCCAGCGGGGCGGCGGGTGGATGACGTCGGTGGCGCGCATCCGTCCGGGCTATCACGGCGATGCCAACGCCACCCATCGGTTTGACTTTGGCGGCTTCCGTGTGGCCCGCGATCTCACTGATGAAGAGCGGGGGGCGCAATGAAACTCATTGCATTCCTGTTTTTTCCCTTCGCTGTGTTCGCGCAAGAGCCCGGAGACATCATTCAGGACTGCGACGACTGTCCGCGCATGGTGGTGATTGGCGCTGGTTCGTTTCAGATGGGCACGCCCACCGGTGCTTACGAAGTCAATGTGGAATCCGGCGAAGGTCCGCCCATTCGGATCGCCATCACCAAATCTTATGCCATTGGTGAAACGGAAGTGACCATCGGCCACTACAGCGTCTTTGTAGAAACCAGTGGCTTTGAGGTGGGCGAAGGATGCCAAGTGATTCTTCCCGGCGGCGGTGATGATCCGGAAGCCAATTGGGAGACCCCCATCCAACCCAGAAGGGCGCGGGACACTCATCCGGTCGCCTGCATCAACTATGTTGAGATGGTCGCCTATGCGGATTGGCTGACGGAAACCACCGGCCACACGTATCGCTTACCATCAGAATCAGAATGGGAATATGCAGCCCGCGCCGGCACCACGGCGCCGCGGCCGTGGGGCGGCACCACATCCTTTGAAGGTGTGTCCCTGTCGCTGACCTGTGAACATGCCAACGGCTATGACATAGCGGCGCAGAGGAACTACATCTTCGCCTGGCCTTATGCCCGTTGCAGCGACGGTTTCGCCGACGTGGCACCGGTTGCCGCGTTTCAGAAAAGCGCCTATGGCCTCTACGACATGATGGGCAACCTGTGGAAGCGGGTGGAAGACTGCCATACCGGCAGCTACTGGGGCCGCCCGCCCGATGAAACAGCCTGGGTGTGGGAAGGCGGCTGCGGCCGCCGTGTCGTGCGCGGTGGCGGCTGGTACAGCCGGCCCACCAATGTGCGCCCGGCCCGGCGGGCCAGCGGCAACGTCGACAGCCGTGGCAACGATCTTGGTTTTAGGCTCGTCCGTGAATTGCCATAGACGTGCTTCGATAAAAAAGTGAAGGGGACGAATGTCATGAAAGGCGTGTTGGGGTTTGCCATTCCATTTGTGTTGATGAGTTCATCCGCACTGGCGCAAAACGACGAAGGCTTATCGGCAGGCGATGTCATCCAGGATTGCGAAGACTGTCCCGAGCTGGTGGTCGTGCCTCCCGGCGAGTTCATGATGGGCACCCCCGTCAGCGACCGGGAAGTGGATCTCAGCCGTGGTGAAGGACCGCAGGTAAAAATCAATATCGATTACGCTTTTGCTGTCGGGCGCACCGAAGTCACCCACGACCAGTTTAATACCTTCGTCGAAGCGACAAGT
Organism: Rhodospirillaceae bacterium; assembly: GCA_965262665.1. Classification (GTDB taxonomy): domain Bacteria; phylum Pseudomonadota; class Alphaproteobacteria; order Rhodospirillales; family Rhodospirillaceae; genus CBDBND01. The sequence goes on along the minus strand of CBDHFR010000004.1, from coordinate 3,191,315 downwards.
CATGAACCCGACAAGCTGTGCCGGGTGTGGAGCGATGAGATCGGTTTCAACAACGATCCCGACGCCAACTGGCTTGATCGCAGGCAACCGCGCCGGGTGCGCGACGATCATCCGGTCGGTTGCGTGTCGTGGAACGATGCCAAGGCCTATGTGGCGTGGCTGGCGCAGATAACCAACAAGCGTTACCGGCTGCTCAGCGAGGCGGAATGGGAATACGCCGCCCGCGCAGGCACGACCACATCACGCTTCTGGGGTAACGCTTCAAGCCAAGCCTGCCAATGGGCCAACACGTTCGATCTAGACGGTGCCGAGGAATATCCCTTTCCTTGGTTCCCCGCCACCTGCCGCGACGGTTTCGTAGACTTGGCCCCGGTCGGACAATTCAAGCCCAACGCGTTTGGTCTCTACGACATGATCGGCAATGTGTGGGAGTGGACCGAGGATTGCTGGGCGGCGACTCACATCGGCCGGCCCAACGACGGATCACCTTGGGTTTGGGATGTGGGTTGCACCCGTCATGCCACCCGTGGCGGCGGTTGGCTGTCGGCGCCCATCCGTAATCGCATTGCCTGGCCGGGACGCGATCCGTCCGACATGCGCAACACTCAATTTGGTTTTCGTGTGGCCCGGGATTTGGGTACTGGGGGTGCGGCAGGGGACGGCGGCACCATTCGCCGCATGACCTTGTTCACCTCCGATGTGGAATTGTCCAAAGCGTTCTGGTCCGACGCCATGGGCTACACTGTAACCTTTGAAGACAAAGCATTCGGCGGCGAAGAAACCGCCGGGTCGCTTAATCTCGACGAAGGCAACCGGGCCCACTTTGTCATGATGACCCCGGTCGGAAGTGACGGCCCGATGATTGGCTTATTGGGCTCAAGCGGAGATGAGTTCGTGCCCATCGAGCGCATAGGGGCGCAACGGCCACGGGCCGGTGAATCTCTTCTGGTGGTCAAGGCGGCAGACATCTTCGCTACTTTTGAAAAGCTGGAATCCCTGGGGGTGCGCATTGCGTCCAAACCGTCGCGCCTGACCGGGCAGCAAACCAGCGTGGTAGGCTACGAAGGCACGGTCTACAGTCCGGATGGGACCCGCATCAATGTGCAGCAGATAGAACCCGGTGGATGAATTGAGCAGACCTAATCGATGACCGTTTTCGTAAATCCGTCCCGGCGTCACACCATTGGCCTGCTGGGAGGGACTGCACTGGCCTCCGCTTGGCGCCCGCGACGTTTACGCGCAGAGGATTCCGCAGACGTAATCATCGTCGGCGCCGGTCTCGCCGGTCTCACGGCAGCCAGCTGGCTGGAAGAGGAAGGCTATTCCACCGCCATCGTCGAAGCCAAAGACCGCATCGGCGGGCGTTGTTACACGCTGACCGATCTTCCCGGCCAGCCTGAAGCGGGCGGCTCAAGCGTTGGCAGCATGTACGCGCGCTTCATCGATTTCTGTGATCGCTTGGGCGTGAAAAAGAGTCCGGCGGTCGGCAGCGGTTTCGGTACCCACATTCACATTCGCGGCACCAACATCCGCAACGAAGACTGGGCCGGCCATGCCCTCAACCCGTTTGAAAGCGAAGCGCGGGAATTGACGCCAACCCAATACCGCTCACGCATGATCCGCAAGTACAGTTTGTTCGATGATCTGGAGTCCTGGTGGGAACCGGAGATCACGGCACAGGACCGCTCCTTACGCGACATGATGCTGGCCAACGGCCATTCGGAAGAGGAAGTCCGCCTCGGCATGGACACCAACCCAGGCTACGGCCATTCCATCGACTCTCTCTCCGCCGTGCACATGATGCATGTGACCAACTTCGCCTTTCACCAAATGGATGGCGGACCACCTATGTTCTGGAAGATCGAAGGTGGTAATTCGAGCTTGGTCAACGCCATGGCCGCGAACTTGGATGCCGCTATTCATCGCAACACGCCTGTGGCTGGCATACGCACCAGTGATGATGGAGTCGAAGTGGTGGCGGAAGACGGTCGGGTATTTTCCGGCAAGCGCGCCATCGTCACCTTGCCGTTTTCGGCGTTACGTTTCGTCCGCTTCGACCCACCGCTAAACGGAATGCAGGCGGAAGCCGTTCAGGCCATGCCTTATGGTTCCTGCTTCCATGCCTTTATCGAAACCGACGCTCCCTATTGGAACAACGACGGTCTACCGGCGGGCATGTGGATGGACACAACGCCAGGCCGCATCGGTCCGCAAACGGAAAACGGCGAAGTGGTCGGGATGTACGTCTTCTCCACCGGCCGGCTGGCGCAGTACCTCAACCGTCTGCCCAAGGATGCGGCCGATGCCAAGCTCATCGCTGATCTGGAAGCGGCACGGCCCGCGGCAAAAGGAAAGGTTCGCGTCGGACGTTCCTGGTCCTGGACCAACGATCCTTACGCCGGTGGCATGTATGCCTATTGGCGCCCGGGCATGATCGCCAAGTACAAGGATAAGATGGCGCAACCGGCGGGGCCGGTGCACTTCGCCGGCGAGCACACCTCGGAATCCACCCGCGGCCTGGAAGGGGCCATGGAATCCGGCGAGCGTGCGGCCTTCGAAGTCATGGACGTGCTGGCGTAGGACATCGGATGCGTTTTCTAATCGTTCTTTTGTATTTAAGTGGTTCTGCTTATGCAGAAACGCTAGACGACATTCGCGCCGCTATTGAAGCACGGCGGGTTGCAGCCATCGACGCCTATAACGCGGCCGATGTGGATGCCATGGTTTCTCACTATACGGCTGACACCTGGCATATCTCGCCGTGCCGTCTGACGGTGCAAGGCCGTGAGGCGTTGAAGGCGTACTTTGCCTTGGCCATGAAGAGTTACCTCATGGGGACGGACAATGAGATCATTGATCTCGAGGTAGACGGTGACACGGCGACCGTGATCACGCGTTCTACGCTTTACGGCAAACCGAGGCCCGGAAAAGAGGTGCCCGGCTTCACCGAACAACGCCTTAATCTTTCGGTATTCAAACGCCAGGATAACGGCGACTGGCCGATCCATCGGTTCATTGATACGACCCCGACGGAGACGGCCGAATAACAGGCAACACTACCGACACCTCTCCCGATAGGGACCCTGCAAAAGCACGAATTATTAGTTTCGTATCGAAATTTATTTGACTTTCTACGGGCAATACTCAATCATAAGGCGGTATATTTGAAGACAATATCAACCTCATGATTTAGGGGGCCGCCATCGCGCGCCCGGTACCGAAGAAAACCGACTCCAATAGATTAAAGACGGCCTAGAAAAAGCCGTAGGAATAGGTCTAATCGCCGCCTGTGTCCTCGGCGTCGGTTTATGCGTAGCCATGATTCCGGCGTTTCCAGGGGAACCCCTGCCCCTCATCGGCCTTGGTGTGCTTTTTGCATTTGGCGCCTTCGCGGCTGCCCGCCAACTCTAAACATCAGCCTGCTTGGCAAGCCGCTTTGCGGACTTTAAACCTTTTCCGGGCAGTCTCCCCAGAACCGGATAAAAATCTGAGAAACCGATCATGCGCGCCAAGTCCAAAACTCAGCGCCACCCAACATAGCTTTCGCCCTGGTCGAGGGTCTTGTCCTCGGCCTGGTCTGCTTGAGCTGTATGGCCGGTACGTTTCTCTGCGGCGGTGTGCTCATCACCATGCTGCACGATCCCGCCCCGGTGATCATGCTCGCCTGTTTGTTCTGCGCCGTCACCATGGTGACCGTCGGTGAAGTGTTGAAGCCGGTCAAACGCCGCCGCGCCCACAGGTAAGTAGGGTCCCGTCCTAATCTAATTCAGCGTTAGCCCGATCCTGATGCCAATCAACTGACTGTGGTAGCGCCCCCGTCCGCGGCCTGCGCTGCAGCACGAACCCACAGTCGGTGGAGTCGGCCACGTTGGCATGAGCACAGGCCTCCGCGTTGTCTTGACCCCAGTACCATGGGCCGCGGGTGCCGGCCTGGGTGGCGTATTCGAATTCTGTTGAAGGCAACAGGCGATAAGGTTTGCCCGTGGCTTCCGCCAGCCAAGCGGCATAGGCTGATGCGTCGTCCCAGCTGATGCATATGGCAGGATGATCTTCCCGCTGATCGTATCCGGGCGCGTCCCAGGTGTGATCGAGAACAAAACCAAGCACGCGGTCAAAGGTCCAGGTGTTGCAACCGATGCGCGGCGCTTCATAGAGAGTTTCGTAACCGGTTGCGTCGATGAAGGCGCGGTATTGGACGCGCGTGATTTCATATTTGGCAACCGCCAAAGTGTATTCGATGGTGACCTCGCGGATGGGGCCGTCGTGGCGCTTGCGGTTGGGATTCCAGGGTTCCGATCCAAGGATCGCTGTGCCGGACGGGATTACCACCATGTCGGGGCAGGTGGTACAATCCTGAAACGTATCTCCCACCGTCTGGGCAATCGCGCTGGAAATATTGCACCAGGACAAAACAAAAACAATCAGTACGAACGGACGCATGGAATCCCCCTATTCTGAGCCCCAACTCTATGAAGCTAAAACCGAAAGCGCAAAGGTTACCAACGGTTACAGGGAAGGGCTTGCCAGACCCCGTCTCAATTGGCTCAGATAGGACAACAAAACAAAGGAGGGACGCGGATGTCTCGCACGAAAACATACACATCGATTGCTGTTCTCGTGACAGCATCAGCCTTACTGTCAGGCTGCGCCTCAGACGACATGGATGCAGGCAATGCCAGCTCAGGGTTTGCGGCACCTGCCGGCGCAGAACTGCAGACGGATGAAACATTCCCCTACTTCGTTATTCCGGATATTCCCTCATCGGCCGAAGCGTACTTTGCGCCGGACAGTTTTCATATGATTGCCCAAACCAGAGATCCTGACGCGAAGAAAACTTCGATGGGAACCAGTGGCAGTTTAACGTACACGTATGCCATCGACGGCACGGACCTGCGCCGCGCCAACGACCGCGGCCAGGATGCCTGCTCTTATTTCTTCCCTGATCAACAACGGATCGTATGGACGTCGACGCGCGACCGCATGGATTTGCCTACTGGTAATTGGTCGGACCAGGACGAATATCCCCAAGGGGCCGAACTCTACATTTCTGATTTGGATGGCAATGACCGTGTTCGTCTCACCAACAACGAGTATTACGAAGCGGAAGTGTCTATATCCCCCAATAGCGAATGGATCGTGTTTGGGCGGCAGATGAATGGTGAAATGGATTTGTGGCGCATGCGTCCCGATGGCTCGGACGAACAACGAATCACCTATACCAAAGACTGGCAAGAAGGTGCGCCCTTCTACTTGCCGGACAATGAAACCATCATGTTCCGCGCCTGGCGCCGGTCTGAATACGGCCAGATCAGCCCCACACCCATGACCGTGTTCACCATCAAACACGATGGCTCTAACTGGCGGCGCTACACCTTCGACCGGGACATGAACTGGGCGCCCTATCCCGCGCCCGACGGGCGGCACTATGTGTTTGTCCGCATCCAACCGCCTAACAACTGGGACGTATACGTCGGTGATCTTGCTGGCGGTGAACCTCGGCGCGTGACCGAATTCGATGGCTTCGACGGCTTTCCGGCGGTGTCGCCCGATGGCACCAAACTGTCCTGGGCCCGCGCAACGCAAGGGTTTATGCGCGGCATGCGCACCCATATCATGGATGCGTCGTCCCTTGGCATTGGGCCGGAAAACTACAAGCCCCTCGACCCCACCTGGGGTGAAGCGATGAAAGACGACTAGGTCTCGTCGCTTTTTTCGGAAACGCCCGTGTCAGACTCTGCCGCGGGCGTTTTTCGTTTCCGCTCCGCCCATAGCGCCGCGCCCAGCCCGAGACCAAACAATACCAGCGACATCCCTTCGTCGCGCAGCTCAAGCATGTTGCGGCCGCCCGGACCCGTCCACAGCGATACCATAAATCCGTCCGGCACGATGAAGGCCATCATCGTGGTGACCAGGGCCAAGCCCCATTTGGTACGGTGACGCTTGAGGGCACAGAACAGACAGATAACGGCAATGGCTACCAACTGCCCGCCCGTGCCGGCACGGGCGGTGGAATAAGCCGCCGGGCCGTTAAGGGCGAAATCCAGAATCTCCATCCGTTCCGGATTGATAACGAACGAAACGCCGAGCATGGCGTAAAAATACGCGGCCAACAGCAACAGGGCCGTGCTGATGTACTCAGCCGCTCTGACCACCCTCATGACAGATCTCTCCCTTTTGTCTTTACTTCGCTTAAAGTGTAGCGCAAGGGCGCCGGTATTCTTAAACGGCATTCTCGGCTAGCATCCAGAAAAAGCATTTCAGGGAGTTCGCATGATTACCGACCACACTGGCTTGCCCGTCACCGCCGCCACCCAGGAAGCGGCCGATGCTTTCGACCGGACCCTTGTCGCCTATCTCCGTTTCGGCAACGACATCGGTGATTTACTCAAAACCACCTATTCCCAAGACAGCGAAATGGTGCTGGCCAATGTCTTGCGCGGCTACTTCATGCACATGATGGGTATGCGGGTGCTGGTTCCGAAAGCAGGGCAAGCGTTGGAAGCGGCCGAGCGGGGCGCCGGTGACGCGACACCGCGGGAACAGTTGCACGTCAAAGCGCTCAAGGCTTGGTGTGAACTGGATCTCGCTGGGGCCACCGCGGCCTGGGAAGAGTCCATCCAAGACAATCCGATGGATGTGTTGGCGGTGAAGATGCTGCATTACACCCACTTCTATATGGGCGATGTCGCCAACTTGAGAGATTCGGTCGGGCGGGTTTGGTACGCCTGGGAGGGGCGCGAGGATTTGGCCACTTATGGCTACATGCTGTCCCTACGCGCTTTCGGTCTGGAAGAGCCTGGCGACTACGCCAAGGCGGAGACCCTGGGCCGTGCCGCCGCTAATCTCAACGAAGCCGACGCCTGGGCGGTGCACACGGTCGCCTATGTGTGCGAGATGGAAGACCGCCGGCAGGATGGTCTGGCCTGGTTGGAGGCCAAGGGCTCTTACGACAACTGGAACAACTTCCGCTACCACCTGGCCTGGCATCAGGCGTTGATGCTTTACGAGATGGAACGCTACGACCACGTCCTGGCGCTTTACGACGACGGCATCTTCGATCCTAAATCGGACGAATACCTCGACCTTACCAACGACATTTCTATCCTGGCGCGGTTGGAATTGGCTGGTGTTGATGTGGGCGACCGCTGGCAGACGATGGGGGGAAAAGCCAAAGGCCGGGTGGACGACAAGCTGCTTGCGTTTGTCGACGCCCATTTCATGCTGGCCTTGGCCGAAACCGATGGCGACGCCGCCAAAGCCTACCGAGCGTCCATCGATGCGTACCGCGACGATCACGACGACACCTATGCCCATGTGGCTCAGGGTGTCGGTCACAACCTCTGTGCCGCGATCGCCACCTACAAAGCGAAAGACTTCGACGGATGTATCAAGCTGTTGGAACCGGTTCGTTATCACATCGGTGCCATCGGTGGGTCCAACGCCCAGCGGAATTTATTCACGCTGATTCTCATCGATGCCGCCATCCGTGCGGAGAACTAGGCCTTGGCCCGAACGCTGTTGTCCGAGCGCACGGCGCAACGGCCGAAAAACGTGCGCGCTTGGCGCCAATTGTCCCATGTACTCAAGCCATGGGTGATGAGCAGTGTGCTCAGCGGGCGTCCATCAAAGGCGACGTGGTAGCCATAGGCTGAGGACCGTCTTTCACCATGACCGAGACCAACCAGCAGACTGAAGACGTGACGGAATCAAAGAGTAAGACTACAGGTTTTTCTATATCCCGCGTGTTTCGCCGCGGCGCGATCCGGCTCGAGAACTCCGCCCTGTTCATGTACCTGCGGGCGTTCAGCCGAGCCGGTATCATTCTCATCGCCCTCGGTTTTTTTCTCGACATGGATCAGCGGCAAGCAGCGACAATGTTCCGTGCCTGGCAAACGCTGACCACTGACGCACCAGGCAATGTGGGCAAGGCCGATGCTATGGCCTATCTGGTATCCATGGGCGAACCGCTCAACCGCATCAGTACACGCGGGGCGTATCTGGCGGGTGCACAATTATCGGGCGCCTCTCTCGACGAAGCGGACCTGTCCGATACGGATTTGACCAACGCCGCACTGAACGGGGCGACGCTCATCGAAACCAAACTCAACAACGCCGTCTTGGTCGCGGTGAATTTCCGTGGTGCGTTTCTCGACAACGCCGACCTGCAAAACGCGCGCCTCATTCGAGCCGATTTTACCAAGGCATCTTTGGTCGGTGCCGACCTGCGCAACGGGGCGCTCGATGCAGCGACGCTGAGCAATGCCGATCTCAGTCAGGCCAATTTAGAGAACGTGTCTTTCGGTGGCGCGACGTTGACCGGCACGACATTCGCTGGTGCTAATGTTTCTGGCGCAAAGTTTGATCGTGCTTCCGGCTTGATAGCGGCGCAACTAGAGCAAGCCTGTGTGCGCGATGGGAGACGACCGGTAGAGTTACCGGACGGTTCAGAGTTTGCGGCGTTAGAGTTTGATAGCTGTCCCATACCGTAGCGGCTCACCCGGCCTTGCGCCCATAGGCTGACGGCTCCAGACTGCTCGCGCCATGTGCCTTCGAGTTGTAGCCTTCCTTATCCTTATCATGTGCTCTGCGTTAACCGCAGTTGCGCAAGATGTCGCCATCCGACGCGGTTATGTGGACAGCGCATTCGGCCAAGTGCATTACCGCATGGCCCTACCAACGAACAACAGCGGTAAACCATCGCTGATCTGTTTTCATCACACACCGGGTTCGAGCCGCCATTTCGAAGGATTCATGCGAGTGATGAGCCGGGACCGCGTTGTCGTGGCCTTCGACACGCCAGGCTATCGCCAGTCCGTCGCACCCGCTGCCCCCGTGCCATTGGAAGAATATACCGACGCTCTTGGGCATGCGCTTATTGCATTGGGTTACGGAGAAAACGGGAAAGCGGTCGACATTCTCGGTTTTCTCACGGGATCGTTTATCGCAACAGAACTGGCGATCAACCGGTCGGACCTGGTCCGCCGCGTCGTTCTTGTGTCATCGCCACTATGGACGGACGACGAACGGCCGGGCCGATTGGAACGCTGGGAGCAATTCGAAACCTGGAGCGAGGATGGTTCTTATGTGGTCAACGCCCTGACAACCACGTTGAAACAAGCGAATTCCGAGCCGCCTGAGCTGATTGATTTTCGCTTGGAGGGTTTTGTCGACGGCATCTTGCCCGGTGCCAAGTGGGATGGGGCGGAACGGGCGGCTATTCAGTACCCTGCCATCCATAGACAACCATCGATCACCCAAAAAACACTCGCTTTGGTCATGCACGATTTTCCCAATGATGCAGCTTTCCGGGCACGGGAGCTGATCGGTGAGGTAGAAGTCGTCGACTTTCGCCGTGTCGACCGGTTTGCGTTTAGACAAATTCCCGGCGAGATTGCCGATGAAGTGTCGCGTTTTCTGGATGCGCCGGACTAAGGACAAGATATGAGTACGCTTTCGGTTAAAGACTTTGCCGTTCAAGTGCGCGGCTATCCGCTTTTGATCTTCGGTGTGTGTTTGCTTGGTTGGACGTTGACCAACCTGGATCAGTCCCTGTTTGGATATGCCGTTCCCGGAATTCGCAACGAGTTCGGCAAGGGACTGGATGACATCGGCTGGATTCTGACCTTTTCCTTTATCCTGGCGTCTATCTCTGCCGTCATCATGGGCAGCTTGGCCGACCGTTATGGCCGCAAGCTGGTTTTTGTCTGGACCCTCGGCGCGTCCGCATTTCTCGTTGGGCTGCACTTTTGGGTGCCAGACTTCATAACGCTGGCAGCGCTGCGCACAGTCGGCTTCGCGGTGTCGATCGGCATCGCGCCTATCGTTGTCACTTACACCTCGGAAGCAGCTCCGGCCCGGTATCGCGGTTTGATGACCGGCTTTCTGCAATGCGGCTACCCCATCGGCTGGTTTACCGCGGCCATGATTGCTGCGCCCCTGATGGCCAACTTTGGCTGGCGCGCAATTTTTCTGCCGGCGTTGGCGGTGGTGCCTATCGCCATCTTATTGTCACGCTACTTGCCAGAGAGCCGGCGTTTCGAACAAACCCGTCAGGCCCGTGCCGAAAACCCACAAGACACAAACTCGTTTTTAGACCGGGTGAAGGCGCTGTTGGCCCCGAATATGCGCAAACGCACTCTGGGATGTTTCACGATCTTTTTTATGTCCGGTGGCGCCTATGCCGGTACCGCGTTTTACTTCCCGTCGTTTTTCAATGAAGTGCGCGGCTACAGTACAGATACAGCCACGTTCGTCGTCGGCGTTTCCTACGGTATCGGCATCCTCGGCTATATAGGCTCTTCTCTGGTGGGTGAGTTTGTCACCACCCGGCGCAACACCATTGTCATATGGACATGGCTTGGCGCGCTCGCCATGTGTGGTTTGATCTGGATCCCCACGTCCCTAACCGGCGACATCGTGTGGTTCAGTTTGATGGCTGCGTTTTTCTATGGCTCAAACGCTGTCATGGGCACCTTCCTCACTGAGCAGTTTCCCACCCATATGAGGGCCACAGGCGTCGCCATCGCCGGCACCTTCGGGCTCAACGCAGGACATATTCTGTTTCCTTTGGGTGTGGCGTGGGCGGTGGAGCCTTTGGGCTGGGAATTGGCTTTTGCTTTAGCGACGGCGCCGGCGCTGTTTATTGGCGGCTTAGCGGCGCTTTGCATGGACAACGTGAAGTCAGGACAGGACATCGATGAAGCACTGAAAGCATCTGCCTGATGGCATCACCCCTCAGTATCGCGGTCCTTGGTGTGTCGTCGCTGGATGCAGCCCGCGCTTTCTACGGCGACATCATCGGTCTTGATGCCAGCGATGTAGAACCCTTAAGCGGCGCGGCCTTTGAAGCCCATTGGAAATTACCCGAAGGCGCGACGGCAGAGGCTGTGTTGTTTTCTGCCGGGGACTCGAAGGTCGGGCGGGTGCTGGCCATTCAGTTTGACGCTGCCGTGCGCGCTATGATTGTCCAGCCGGGTGACCGGACCTATCGCGGTCTGTGGAATCTCAATTTTTATGTGGACGATATCCGCACCACCACCAAGGACCTGCAAGCCAAGGGGTATACCTTTTGGTCGGAACCGATCGGCTATGAAGTCAGCGCTGAAGCGGGGCAACCGGTGGAAGTGCTGTTTGACGGACCCGACGGTCTGGCCATCAATCTGGTGGAACTCACCGGTGACGAAACCACCGCCGTCGGCAAACTGCGCGCCGTGGTCGACGCGGAAGGCAAAACCAAGACCGGGTTCACCCAAGTGGCGACAACCTCCCATTCGATCACTGACCATGAAAAAGCTTTGGCGTTTTACCAACAGGTTCTCGGCCTCGAGGTGTTTATCGATGACATCCTCGACAAACCCGAGACCAATCACTTTCTCGGCCGGCCCGAGGGTGCGCGGACGCGGGCAACCTTTGTTTCCAGTCCGCGTCCCTTCGGCAAGATTGCCCTGTCCCATCCGTTGAACTACCAGGCACCCGACAAGGGTGGTCTCGCTCAGGCGCCCAACATCGGCTATCTGGCGCAAGGGTTTCTGATTGCTGATTTGGATGCGGCATTGGATCTGTGCGCGCAGATCGGCGCGCTAGTGTTCTCTGATGCCGTTGAGATAATTATGCCGGAGACTGGCGTGCATCGTGTTGCGATGGTCCGCAATCCCGGCTCTGGCGCGCTGATGGAATTGATCGAAGGGAGTCCGGCATGAGCAACACCATGCGCGCCATTCAAATGGACGCCTTCGGTGGACCGGAGGTCATGAAACTTTGCGAAGTCGCTGTGCCTGAACCGGGCCCCGGCCAAGCACGCCTGCGCGTCGCCTATGTGGGCATGAACCCCTTCGATGCCATGGCCCGGGCCGGCAAGATCGATTTCATGCCGATCACGTTTCCCTTTACGCCCGGCCTTGAACACACGGGCATTGTCGATGCGGTAGGCATGGACGTGGACGAGTCTCTCGTCGGCAAACGGGCGATCTCCCGGGCCGATTTCGGTGCCTACGCGGACTGTACCATTGCAACCGCAAAGGCTCTGCTCATGCTCGATGACCGCATCGACTTAAAGACCGGGTGTGTTTACCGCGGCTGTTCCTTCACCGCCTGGCATGCGCTGTACAAAGCGGGGCGGCTGCAGTCGGGGGAAACCTGTTTGCTCCATTCCGCCGCAGGACCCATCGCCATCATGGGCACGCAGATCGCCAAGAGTGACAGCTGCACGGTCATTGGTTTGGCGGGCGGACCGGACAAGGTGACCTTTGCCAAAGAATTCGGCGCCGATTATGTGTTCGACTACACCACCGACGGCTGGGTTGAGGCTGTTAAAGAGGCGACAAATGGGCGCGGTGTGGATGTGATCGTCGATGGCAACGGTGGTCCCAACGCCGCGCACAACATCGACGTGCTCGCGCCCATGGGCCGGCTGGTTTACATCGGTGCCACCGCCGGGCTCATGCCGGAACCGGTGAATATCCCTACGCTGATTTTCAAAAACATCAGCGTCGCCGGTATGAATCTGGCGCCCATCGAAGACCCGCCGGGCAGCGATACCGACCGCACTATCATCGACAATGTGGCCACCGGTGTGTGGCAGGTGCCCATATCGGAAGAGGCGCCGTTGGAAGACGTGGCCGACCTACATCATCGCTTGGAATCCCGACAGGTGCGGGGTCGGGCCGTGATCCGGGTCGGCGGCGAGCTGGACGCGGACAACTGATCAAGCGCACCATGCCGCCGTGCTTCGTCTTCATGCCCTTCGGCCCTTAGGCCTCGATCCTGTCAGCTTCGAGTTGCCCGATGGCGGGTGTCTGGCCATCACCGGTCCGTCCGGAGCGGGTAAGACTCTGTTGCTCCGCGCCATCGCCGACCTCAATGACAATCAGGGCGATGTTGAAACAGCAAACCTTAGACGGTCAAAAACTCCAGCACCCCAGTGGCGCCGGGCGGTGGCTTATGTGCCAGCGGAGTCGGGTTGGTGGAGCGACCATATCGGCGATCATTTGCAAACGCACAGTCCGATCCTTCCGTCCTGTCGGATTTCGGTCTGGACCCCGCCTGTCTGGATTGGACGGTGGCGCGTCTTTCCACCGGTGAGAAACAGCGTTTGGCGTTGGTGCGGGCGTTGTTGGCTGAACCGGATGTGTTGTTGCTCGACGAACCCACCTCTGCGCTGGATGGTGAAGCAACGGCGGCGGTTGAAACCGTCTTGAAGAATAAGCTTGCCGCCAGAGCAACTGTTGTCATTGTCACCCATGACGGAGACCAAGCAATGCGCCTTGGCGCACGTGTGGCGCATGTGCAAGACGGGTGCGTTTCTCTTGATCAAGAGCGCGATGGACCATGAATTATATCGCCCTCAGTGTCACTGACCTCGCCATCGGCGCGATTCTGATTCTCGCCAACGGAATTCTTTCCGTCGCGCTGGGTCTTCGATTGGAACGGACTCTATTGATCGCCACTGCGGGCATGATCGTCCAGCTCGTGATGCTCGGTTACATTCTCACCACGCTTTTGAATTGGTATCGCCATGGTGGACCGGTGCCATCGCGCTGGTGATGGTGAGCTTCGCCGGATACGAAGTGGCCGCCCGCCAAGACCGTCGATTGAGAGGCATTTGGTCATATGGGTTAGGGGCCACCGCCATGACCTTCGCTGCTACGCTGGTCACTGTGATGGCTTTGACCACTCAGATCCGGCCGGAGCCGTGGTTCGATCCGCGTTATGCGATTCCCATTCTCGGTATGATTCTGGGCAACTCCATGACCGGGATTGCTTTGGCCCTCAATACATTGACGACCAGCGTTGCGCGCGAGCGTGTCGCTATCGAAGCGCAGCTTTGCCTCGGCGCGACACGGTGGCAGGCATGCGGCCCGGTGATGTGTGCCTCAATCCGCAACGGCATGATGCCGATGATCAATGCCATGGCCGCAGCGGGACTCGTCTCTCTGCCGGGTATGATGACGGGGCAGATGCTGGCTGGTGTGCCGCCGACGGACGCTGTTCGGTATCAGATATTGATAATGTTTCTCATTGTCGGCGCCACCGGTCTTGGTGTGCTGATGACCGTATATGGCGGTGCTGACGGACAACCGACACCGGTTGCGGTTGGACCGGCTCGAGCCGGACCGGCATCGATGAGATCGAAGGCGCTTGCCTCCCTGCCAAAATCCCGCTACCTGTCCGTTTCAACAAAAAGAAAATGTGTGGGGACGATTTTTGACACCTGAACTCATGGTGTTGGCGCTAACTGCGGCTTCCATCGGCTGTGTCCATACGCTGCTTGGGCCTGACCACTATGTGCCGTTCATCGTCATGGCTAAAGCCCGGGGTTGGTCCTTGGCCAAAACCGTTGCGGTCACGAGCATGTGCGGTCTGGGTCATGTCGCCAGTTCGGTGACTCTCGGCCTGGTCGGTATTTCCATTGGCATTGCCGCCGGAAATCTTGAATTCGTCGAAGCGGTGCGCGGTGATATTGCCGCCTGGGCATTGATCGCGTTTGGCGTCACCTATTTCGCCTGGGGGATGAAGCGCGCGTTCAAGAACCGGCCTCATACCCATGCGCACCACCATGGTGATGGCGTCATTCACAGTCACGAACACACGCATCATCACGGACATGCCCATGTCCATGCCGCCAGATCCGGCTTCGGATTAACGCCGTGGACTCTATTTATCATCTTTGTCCTCGGACCCTGCGAACCGCTCATCCCCGTCTTGATGTACCCGGCGGCTCAAGCCAGTTGGGGTGGTGTCGTCGCCGTCGCCGCCATTTTCGGAACGGCTACATTGATCACTATGACGGCCGTCGTTGCCGCCGGGGTGATTGGACTTAAGCGGATTTCGTTGGGGCCCGTCGCCCGGTTCAGCCACGCTTTGGTCGGCGGCGCTGTGGCCGTTTCCGGCGGCGCCATTGTGTTTTTGGGAATGTGAGACGTCAGCGGATAGCCGGTTCTCAGCACTGGTTTTCTTGCTATAAAGAGTGATCGTTTTAAAAGGAGGGACGCTGTGACTGTTGGAAGTCAACTTGTAAAAGGCAATCTCCGGTCGAACATGTCGGCCGAAGAAAAAACTTGGTTCGATGATGAACTACAGGACCAGATTGCGCGCTACGAACAGATCGTCAAAGACATGGAAGATCTGACAGCGGAGCGGGAACAATGGGTTACGGATTTTCTCCATCGCATTCAGACCCGCGGGTTCCATTGGCATGCGGAAAACCGCCGGGTTATCCCCAAGGACGAAATTCGCCCCCGTGATGGCCGTCCATTGCAAGCGATCTATTAGTCTAAGCCAAAGTTCACGTCGTTAGCCGGCGCGCCCACACTTCGACGGACGCTGCGCCTAAATAATAAGGAGACGCATTATGCCCCGCCCACATATTGAACCCTTTGTCGACCGTGACGTCGGCTTTAAAAAAATGACCATGCCAAGCATGCCCAACGGTATGCAGTACAAAACTTTGAGCATGGACACCGACACAGGTGCCGTCACCGTGACGGTGCAATACGACGCCGGATACAAATCCCCGCCCGGCTTTTGCTACAACGAAATGGAACTGTTCATTCAGGAAGGCTCGTTGACGGTCGGCGATCAAGTGTGTGGCAAGGGCCACTACTTCTTCATTCCTGCCGGCAAGGCCATGCCCGCCATTTCATCTGACGAAGGCGCCTTGTGTCTTATCTTTTACAATTATGGGCCGCCCAGTTTTGAAGAATCCGATGCCAACCACGACGACTGTGATGATTCCAAGTTCGCAGGTGTGAGTTCATACGATGGCTTAGATTGGGCCAACAATGCTCTGTTCCCGGCAACGGCACCTGGTTGTTTGCTGAAAATGTTGCACTATGACGATAAAACCCACGGCATGACGTTCTTGTACTGCATGGTGCCCGGGTTCTGGCAAGACAACATCAGCTATCACGACTGCGCCGAGGAGGCTTATCACATCTGGGGCACGTCCTGGATGATGCAGTTCGGCAATCTGCCCACCGGCGGTTACTTCTGGCGCCCGGCCTACATCAACCATGGTTGTTTCGCCTCCGAGCACGGCATTCTCGCCATCGGCCGCACCGACGGCGACCTGCACAATCACTTCCACCATGATCCGTATTCGACGCCGCAAGAAAATGCGGAGCGCGCTGCCGCCCGCTTGGCCCGCCAGCGTCCAGCCATGTACAAGTGGATCCTGACCCAGGACCACAATCACGTGCCCCACGACTTCGAGAATCCGCACGATCATTCGGATCCCATGAAGTCCGGCCCGGCGCAGGTCATCCAACCCGACGGGAGCCACTGGCCGTAACGGTATTGCAAATTGTTCGCAGGAAAGCCCGGCATACGAACTGCCGGGCTTTCCTTTTGCCTACCGTGGACTGGCTGCGTTACCGTCACTGCAACGAAAAAGGAGACGCCCATGGCCCACCCGCATATTGAGCCCTTCGTCGACCGGGATGTCGGTTTCAAGAAGATGACCCTGTCCAGCATGCCGAACGGTATTCAGTACAAGACCCTGAGCATTGATACGGATACAGGTTCAGTGACCATGACCGTGCAATACGACGCCAGCTTCAAGCAGCCACCCGGGTTCAGTTATTCCGAATATGAATTCCTGCTGATGGAAGGCTCCATAAAAATTGGTGATCAAGTGTGGACCAAAGGGGTTTACTTCTTCGTGCCAGCCGGTGTGCACATGCCAGCTTGGTCATCGGATGACGGCGCTTTGGCTCTGATCTTCTACAACTTTGGCCCACCCAGCTTCGAAGAATCCGATGCCGATCACGACAACTGTGACGACCGCAGCCAGCTCAAAATGATTAACGCCTATGACGGTCTGGACTGGATGATGACGGCGCGACGCATGCCCGGTGTGGCACCCGGCTGCGGCGTCAAACCGTTGCGCAACGACCCCAAGACCGGGGCGTCCACCTTCCTCTATTGCATGGTGCCCGGCTTCTGGCAGGACAACATCAGCTATCACGATTGCGCCGAGGAGGCCTATCACATTTGGGGCACGTCCTGGATGATGCAGTTCGGCAATCTGCCCACCGGCGGTTACTTCTGGCGTCCCGCGTACATCAACCACGGCTGCTTTGCCTCAGAGCAAGGCATCCTCGCCATCGGACGCACCGATGGCGACCTACACAATCATTTCCATCACGACCCTTATTCAAACCCGAAAGAAAACGCCGAGCGGGCGGCTGCTGTCTATGCTCGCCAGCGTCCAGCTATGTACAAGTGGATTCTCACCCAGGATCACAACCACATTCCCCATGATTTTGAGCATCCGCACGATCATGTGGATCCCATGGTGTCCGACGTGGCGCAGATCATTGAACCCGACGGGACACACTGGCCGTAAAAGCCGGAGCCTCTCACCATGGTAAAAAAGTTGCGGCCCTTTTGGATCTCCATTCATAAATGGATCGCCCTCACCGTGGGTCTGTGGATCGCGCTAAATGGATTCGCCGGCTCCATTCTGGTGTTTCAGCGGGACATCGAAGCGGCGCTTGATCCCCAATTCTATCGCACCGGCACACCTTATGAGGTCGCCGACTACGCATTGATGGAAGCGGCCGTGCACTCCAACTATCCGGACCGGGTGATTCACCGGGTCGAGCGGGACAACAAGTTTCCCGATGAGGCCTTCCGGTTCACTACTCGACCGGCCGGTGAAGCGGAATCCATTTTGACCGACTTGGAAATCTTCGTTGATCCGGTGACCGGAGAGATCATCGGTGACCGACCATGGCTGACCGTCATGAAAGCGACGCGACTGTTCCATATGGAACTGCTGGCTGGCAATGTCGGCAAAAAGATCACCGGATATATGGGTTTGTTTTTAATTACCACGGTCATCGTCGGCGTGGTGCTGTGGTGGCCGAAAAACGGCAAATACAAGCGGGCCCTGCAATTTCGCAAGACCAGTCCGACACCGGGCCTGATCCGCGATCTGCACAACGTGTTCGGCATATATTTTCTCATCGGTTTCGCTTTGGTGGGTATCACCGGCCTGGTGATCATCTTTCCCAAGCAAGCAGATGTGGTGGTCGGATTGTTCTTAGATACGCCTGAAACACAGCCGTTTTCCATCA
Organism: Rhodospirillaceae bacterium; assembly: GCA_965262665.1. Taxonomy (GTDB): domain Bacteria; phylum Pseudomonadota; class Alphaproteobacteria; order Rhodospirillales; family Rhodospirillaceae; genus CBDBND01. The sequence goes on along the minus strand of CBDHFR010000004.1, from coordinate 3,173,238 downwards.
GTGAACCGATCCAAAATAAACCCGGACTACAGACCATTTACGAAGAAGTGGATCGCCACTTCCCTGGCCATGTGCCGCCCCGGATTGACTATCCCCCGAGTGAGCGCGGTGCCTATGGTTACCGGTTCGAACCGGCCGATCTGGAGTACACCATCTACACCGGCGTTGCTTATGTGGATCAGTTCTCCGGCAAGATGGTCGACGCCTTCGATCCCCAAACCCAGGGGACAGGCCGCTCACTTGTCGGCTTGTGTTCGATCTACTCCCACAACGGACAGATCTTCGGCATGGTCGGACGGCTGATCGTGTTCGGCGCGGGGATTGCTTTCGCTACCTTGTTTGGCACCGGCTTGTACATTTGGCTGCGCAAACACCGCTCCACCTACGCCAAACCCAGCCGAACTGCGCGGGAAACTATTGTCGATGGCGTACCGGCGGAATAACTGTTCGGTGTTCCGCTCGCTGAGCGTTATCCTCATCTCTTAATACTGAACTCATTCGGGATGACCCAAGAATGAATCGAACACGAGTTACGCGGCGTACTTTCACCAAAACCGTTTCTGCTCTTGCGGCAAGCGGTCCGTTTATCCATAGCGGTCGTGCCCGAGCGCAAGAGACGACCGATGTTGTTGTCATCGGTGCTGGTTTATCTGGACTAAACGCTGCGGGAATACTTGCCGAGTCTGGTTTGAGTGTTGTCGTGCTTGAAGGCGCAACGCGCATCGGCGGTCGGGTCTGGTCAGCGGAAGAAACCTGGGAAACCAATGCGGGAACAGTGCCCATCGAACTGGGCGCGTCACAGATCAGTGGATCTTATGCCCGGGTACTCGACACCGTCGATCGCCTAGGCCTCACGTTGATCGACCAAGATCGAGACGTGCTGCCGTTTTCGTATTTCTTCGACGGCCAACTCATAAAGGCAGAAGACTGGCCCGACTCGCCCGCAAACAAGACCGTCGGAGACGAACGGGAAATCCAGGCTTTGTCCTTCGGCTCGGCCATGATGGCGAAATTTAATCCGCTCAAAGAACTGGATGACTGGCTTGATCCCCGGTTCGCCGATTATGACGTCTCCATCTACGAATTATTCAAACGTAACGGTGTGTCCGAAGCGGGAATCCGACTGGCAGAGGTTTCCGGCTTCGGTTCAGATCTTCACGGCGTGTCAGCGTTGCGCATGCTCCAGGAGCGCACGCGAGGCGCCTTAGAGCGGCAGTTTATCGGACCTCTGGACGGCAACGGGAAGCCAATAGAGTTTTGGCCGAAGAATATAGAAGGGGGCACGGCCATGCTGCCCCAGGCCATGGCGGCACAATTACCGCGAGACGTTCGCGTTGATCAGCAAGTGACAGCAATAGACATCGAGGGTGACGGCGTAGACGTTCGTACAATAGATGGCGGCCGCTATCGCGCACGCTTTGTCATTGCTGCGATCCCTTTCCCAGTGCTAAGCGCGGTCTCTATTTGGCCCGTTCCCCCAGCACCCCAAAACGAGGCCATTCTTAATCTCAAGTATGGCGAGACAACGCGGGCGTTCTGTCGAATCAAGGATCCGTATTGGCAGGAAGACGGCTTTGACCCATCGCTCAACACAGACACGGCCATACGTACCTTTTGGGCTATCGATAGTCATATGGGCGAAGGCGAACACCGAGGCATGTTCGTGATGACCGGCAAGACAGGCCAGCAGGTCGCGGCCCTTGGCCCGCAGGCCGCGTCGGACTTTTTAATCAAGGAACTGGAACGCATCCGGCCTGCGTCCAGAGGACAGATAGAAATCCTCCGCTATCACTCTTGGGGCCGCCAGCCATTGCAGCGTGGATGTAGTCCCATGTTCGCGCCAGGACAGGTGACGGCGTTCGCCAATGAAATGATTGTTCCTCATGGGCGCTTACATTTTGCCGGCGAACACACACGCCGACTGGATTACGGCATGGAAGCGGCGATGGAATCAGGCGAACGGGTGGCCTTCGAGATTTTGGATCGGGCGTAACTGGAAACCGGATTGCGTCATGTCGGAGCCCACGCTTTCCCACAACCTGTCGCGCTGTTTTTCGTCGGGCGATATTCCCTGGCACACCATGGGTGCGGTTTGGCCCGGTGACTGTGACGGGCGAATCCTACGGACCTTGGATGACGGGTCTGTGCGCAGCGCCTTGGTCCGCTTATCCGCGAACGATACCCGGCCCGAGACAGAACCGGTGACGACCACGGTTCAAGGCTTCGTGCGCGAGGGGTCCGTAGCCCTGGGAGAGATGACGCTCACCCAAGGCGGGTTCTTTGCCGTGCCTCCGGGCCATGCCATTCCGGCGTTGTCGTGCACCGCCGATGCAGAACTGTTGCTGATTTTCGATGCCGAAGGGGCATCGGCGTCAAACGCCGAGCCGATCTTTCTAGAGTCTACCCACGCCATGGACCCCATCACTCCGGTGATCAACGGCGAACCCATTCCTGGCTTTGAACGCCGGGTGCTGTGGGAGGATCCGGAGACCGGAGCGGACACGCGCCTGCTCAAGGTCCCCGCAGGGTTCGCGGGCAAAGGGCCCAACTGGCATCCGGTGCATGAAGAGATTTTCTGTTTGGACGGGGACATCGGTCCCGACGATACCCGGCTGATGGTGTCCGGTACTTATTTGCACAACTTGGCCTTCGGCGTGCACGGGTACCATGAACATTCCAATGGCGGGGCCACGGTGCTCGAATGGCATGATGGCCGCTGGGCGATAAACTTCGTCACTTAAGCTCGCTCCGTTCGTAAACGGCCGTCATACTCAAAGGGTAAGGAGAGACTGTCATGCGAGAACCTGTAACCTTTCTCGACACCAAAGCCATGGAGTGGGACCAGCCCGGTCCTCCCGGTTTGTATTCCAAATTACTGAGCCGCGATCCGGCGACGGGAGAACGCACTGCGCTTAATCGTTTGGTGCCGGAAGACGGTATGACTCCGCCGGGTAAGGCGCACTACCACCACACCACGGAAGAATTGTTAATCGTCAAAGGCCGTATGTCCTTCGACAGCAGGGTGTGGCTGACGCCCCAATCCTATTGTTTCCATCCGCCGGAAACCGTGCACGGGTTCAAGAGCGCGGTGCCGGAGGAGTCCTGGTTCCTGTCGCGCATCGGCCGGGAGCTGGACTTCAATTTCGTCGAACAGCCGAAACAGCTGTCACCCTACTACGTCAGCAAAAAACCGCCATCGCGTGCCGTGGCCTATCATGCGGATCCGCCAGGCGGGGAATGGGAACCGGCGGAGAACGCAGAACGTTTTGTTCTCAGCCTGCATCCTGAAACCGGCGAAGGCTCGGCTTTATTGCGCACCAAACCGGGATGGACATCCGGCGAAGATGGCGAACCGCTGGCGCGGTTCGAAGAGTTTTATGTGCTGGAGGGTGCGTTAGCGTGTTCTGACGGTCATAGCTATGACGAAGGCTGCTACCAGATCGAACCGCCGGGCGTTCCGCGGCGGCAACTCACCTATCCGGACTCGGCGCTGATTTATTTTACTATCGGTCCGCCCGCTCACTGAATTTGCCGCGCTTGTATTTGCGGTCCATCAGCTCATCGGCTTCCTCTTCGGTGATGTCGACGATTTTGTCGATCAGACATGGAGTACCGGCCCAGATCACAGTCAACCGGTCCTGTTTGCAAAGACGGTTGATCGACGTGGAATAAGCGAAGCCGCCCTCGATCTTCAAACCGCTACAGCGGTTGAGCAGATCAATACGCTTGTAGCCGCCATTGCCCTTCATCTCCACCAGGATGGTCTGGTTGTCGATCACCGGCGTTTCATCGATAGCGGTGAGCCGGATACATTGCTGCTCATCACCCGGCTCGGCCAACGCAGGCGCAGCCAACACGGTCAGTGCACATAATAGAACAATCGCGCCTACTTTAATAAATAACATAAGAAACTCCTTTAAATAATTCTACCGACTGGCGAACAGCGCCTTGGCATCTTCTTCACTGATAGCGGTGATTTGCGCTAGACCGCAGCGGGACCCAACATCAAGCACCGTAATGATATCACCTTTGCACAGTGCAATGAGCGATGTCGCGTAACTGAAACTGTCTTCGATTTTCAAGCCGGGGCAGCGACTCGAGATTTCCATTTTTCGCCAGCCATCCCGGCCCTTCATTTCCACCACAATGGTCTGGTTATCGATGGCCTTGGTGCGTTTGATGCGGGTCAGCGGCAAACACTGATCCACCTCACCGACTTCAGGCACATTGCCCTCCGCCAAGGCTGGCGACACCGGCGGCGCTAAGGTCAGGCTCAACAAGGCCGCGCCGATAAGGAAGGGTTTTAAGTGCCTCATCTCTTTGTCCTTAAATTCAGCCGGTCATAGACCGGTTACAGAGTGTAGGGTGCCTCCCAAATAAGGCAAAACTTTGAAAGATTTAAGCCCGTCACAAGGCTGTGAAGGACCCAGTGGCGGGGTCCTACGCCTTCTCAAAACAGGCTCAAAGCCTAGGATTTCTGATATGCCTACGCAGGGAGGGGCGGTATGACCAAGCTCTATCGCGGCACTATTTCTTATTCCCGCAAGGAGGGTGGGGAATTCGGGCGGGAGTTTTTACCGTCACGGTTGAACCGGATGGATCGCGAACGCTGCGCTGTTTGTGCGAAATGGATGACATCGGCCTGGTGCGCGATGTCACCTATACGGTGGATGAAGACTTCCGGGTGATCGACTGTTTTGTCCGGGTGAGCAGCGAACACAAATTTATCGGCATGGGTTGGTTCCGTTTTACGGAGACTCAAGCGGAAGGTGAATCCTATACGGCCGCCAACAAACACGTCTCACAACGCCTGCCCGCCAACGGCCGGCCTCGTCTGTTCGGCACCCATCCCATCAGTGTCGATATCTGGAAGTGTATACATGTGGACCGGTCCCGCCCCGGTGATATCCAAACTCTGACCGATTGCTTCAACTGTTCGTCCGTTCCCAACGGCGCATCCGGTCCAATCCTGGAACCCAAATCTTATGACATGGTGTATCGGGGTCCTGAAAAAGTGTCTGTACCCGCCGGCACTTTTGCGTGCGAGCGCTATGACTGGCACACCGGCACGGGCCGCACCCTCAATCTCTATACGGAGCCGGGAGATTGGCTGCCGGTGCATACGACGGTGCCCGAAGTTGGGCGCTATTATGATTTGATCGATTTTGAACAGGTGAGGGACGCATGAGTACGTTTGATTACGACGTTATCGTTTGTGGTGTTGGGACGGCGGGGCAAACCGCTGCAACATTCGCCGCCAATCGGGGCGGACGGGTACTCGCCATTGATATCGGGGACGAGATCGGCGGTAACACTCCCTGGTCGACCGGGCAGATGAGTGCCGCCGGGACGCGGTTGCAAAAAGAACAGGGCATCCACGACACACCCGACCTTCACTACGAAGACATCATGCGCATTTCCCACGGTACGGCCGACCTCATTGTCGTGCGCCTCGCCGTCGACAATGCCGCTGACACCCTGCACTGGTTATTGGATCACGATCTCGAATTGCTGCCCGAGATGCCGGTGATCTTTAAGGGTCACGAGCCTTATCAAATCGCCCGCACCTATTGGGGACCGGACCGCGGCGGCAAACCGCTGCAGAAGGTTCTCGGCACCGAGTTTATGAAAGCGGTCGACGCCAGCGGTATCACCCTGATGCTGGAAACGGAAGTGTTGGATCTGGTTCAAGGCGATGATGGCCGGGTCACCGGCGTGAAAGTCAAATCCAAGGACGGCACAGAGCAAACCATATCTGCGCCCAACGTGCTGCTTGCTATGGGCGGTTATGCCTCCAATCCGGATTTGTTTCCCAAGTACTCCAACGGCTACCCCCTTTACCAAGGCGGTCCGTCGTTCAGTTCGCATCCGCACGCCAATGGCCGTGGCCATGAACTGGGTGAGCAGGCCGGTGGTCATGTGCGCTATCAGGATTACTTCATGCCCACCTTCGGCCGGGTGAAGGATCCCGAAGACCCGTCTTATGTGTCTTTCATCACCCGGGTGACCACCGTTTCTCTGCAAGGTCCGCGTCCGTTATGGGAAATCTTCGTCAATTGGGACGGCAAGCGTTTTGTCTCTGAAGACTCCGAAAGCCCCGACGAAAAGGAACTGGCATTGCTGACCATTCCCGATATCACCTTTTGGGCCATCTACGATCAGCGGGCGCGGGAAGAGTCCATCTGCATCTTTACGGAGATGACTCACGAAGACGCCGATCCGCTGTTTAACGACCATGAATCCTTCAAACGCGCCGATACGCTGGAAGACCTGGCCGAGATTATGGGTGTCGATGGAGCCAACCTGGTAGAGACCGTGGCGCGCTACAACACCTTCGTGGAAAAAGGTAACGACGAAGACTTCCACCGCATCAGCCTACCGGCGCCCATCGGCAAGCCGCCGTTCTATGGCATCAAACACCACGGACTTTCGATCACCAGCTTCGCAGGTCTTGCGGTTAACGAGAACCTGGAAGTGACCCGCGAGGACAGCTCCCCTGTTTCCGGTCTTTACGCTGCCGGTGAATGCCTGGGCCTTGGCGCCACCTCGGGCAAGGCCTTCTGCGGCGGCATGGCCCTGATGCCGGCCATGACCTTCGGACGCCTGCTGGGAGACAAGATCTGGCAGTGGTAACTCGGTCCAAAAAGAGAAAGGACCACTAACGTCTGGGTGCTGAAAAGACTTCGTTTCTGTTTTTGAAGCCCAGCCATGCGTTTTACGGGCTTGTGCGCTGTCGGGCGCAACGGCACTCTTGCGCGACAACGAGACAGTTAGACAAGGGAGCTCGCCATGCCGAGACTCACGCTCATCGCCGCCGCTGCCGTCACCACAGCCCTCGTCAGCGGCGTGGTCGGTTGTTCAGGACAGCCGTCTCAACCGTAAACCATAAAGAACGACAAACTGGCTGAGCTGTTCGATCCAGCGACCGTTGGCAGATCGGTATGCGGTCCCGCCGGTACCCAACGCAAGTCTCTGCTGCGTCAGGCGCTGGAAGCGGCCGGCGCCTAGCAAGCCTACGCCGCCGCCGACCGGCGCGCTATCTCCATGCCGACGCCGTTGTATGACGATCTCGGTACGCTGAGTTATGACATCTCGACGAACTCAGAGGATGCTCAAGCCTATTTCAATCAGGGCCTGCGCTTTACTTACGCGTTTAACCATGCCGAAGCGATCCGGTCCTTTGCCGCCGGCTCAGAGGTCGATCCCACCTGTGCCATGGCTGCGGCACCGGCGGCTGTGCATCCAGTAAAAGCGGCGCCTTTGTTTGCCTATGCTCAATTCGCCGATGCGGACACCATTCTGGCCTTGCCCGATCCGGGTGTGGGAGCACCCTACGTTGCAGCCATGTGGCACTACGCCCGTGCCGTTGCCTTTGCCAATCAAGAAGACTCCGAACGTGCGCTTGCTGAAGTGGATGCCATTGCCGGGATCAACAACACTGCCGACTTCCGTGCTTTGTCCGCTGGAGGTGTGCCTGCCAAAGCGTTGTTGTCCATCGCACAGAACGTAGCGCTAGGCCGTATTGCTCAAAGCGAAGGAGATCTGGAGACCGCAATCAAACGGTTTGAAGCGGGCGCGACTATCCAGGACACCGTAAATTACACGGAGCCGCCCTATTGGTATAACCCGGTGCGCCAATCTCTCGGCGCGGCTTACTTGGCCGTTGGCCGGGTAGACGACGCCATTCAGGCGTTCAAAACCAGTCTCGTCGAAGCGCCCAATAACGCTTGGTCACTTTACGGTTTACAGCAAGCCTACCAAGCCAAGGGCGATACAACAGCCGCCGGATACACCGGTGATCTTTTACAGAATGCTTGGATCGATCGCGACGCCGGATTGGACATGAACCGGCTGTAGAGTACGGGGGCGTTTTGTATTTCAATTAGAATCCAAGAAAGTCCGCTAAGCACCCTAAAGCGGACGTTAAGCCACTTCATGCAAGAGGTCTGCAATTAGCCATAAGCAGACGTCAGCGGACTTTATAGAGACATACTTCAGTTCAGAACTGCGCCGCTAGTACCGAGGCATAGAGATTCATGCCGGTGAGACTTTTTATTCTGCCCAGTAGTGACAATTTTGCGGCCAGGTCTTGAGAGCATTCGACGCCTCTTATTTTTGATCATGTTGCATCGCCGTGGCTACGGCCATCCTGTTCCACGCATTAATAGCAACGACGTGCATCATAGCTTCAGCCAATGCGGTTTCGCCCAGTGCTGTCAATACCGTCTCGTAACAGTCATCACTCAGACCGTTCGTTGAAATCAACGTCATCTCGTCAGTCAATGCCAGCACTACTCTTTCCTGATCATTGAATAGTGGTGATTCCTTCCATGCTGAAAGTGCGTAAATTCGATGTTCTGATTCCCCTATTTTTCTAGCGGACTCTGAATGCATTTGAATGCAATAAGCGCAGCCGTTGATTTGCGAGGCCCGAATTTTTATCAACTCCTTTAGAAGCGCATCTAGCGTCGTTGAATTTAGGTACGTCTCGAGCCCAAACATGGCCTTAACGGAGTCTGGCGCCAAACTATGGATTTTGATCCTATCTTTCATTGATTGCCTCCATCAAAACGAGGTGAATTATTGTTGATTAGGTAACGTCCCTAGAGAACGGCGACAGATTGATCAAGTTACTTTACAGCGAGCACTTGTAAGGGTGGTGCAGGTAGTCTGTAGCCTTGAGAATTGTGTGGTCTGACGGTGTAGTAATGAAGACGCATGTCCACTTTGGGTCAAAAACGGAAATGACCAACGGTTTCACAACTGACTAGAGCACTCCTTATATTCTGCCAAGCGTCTCCAAGAGACAGCGACTTAGCGACTTTGCCAAAAAGAGGGGGCGGTTATCCCTCCCATCGTCTCCAGCGCGTCACGTCGCCGTCGCTGACGGCCATGCCGATCTGATGGATGCTGGCCAACTCACTGCCGCCTTCCCGGTTCGCTTCGTTGGAACCGATGTAATACATGCGCAAACTACTGTCCCCCAAAGGCAAGACCCACGGGCACCCCATACGGAAGTCCCAGCGCCCTGACCCTTTGGGTGCCTGCGACAATATGGATTTGTTGTCGTTGGGACCGTCCACCCGCTCCCAGTTCAACCCGTCGTCGGAGACGGCGAGGCCGATTTGCCGGTCCACCTGAGGCAGTTCGCCCACGTCCTGGCACCCTTCATAAAACAAATGCCACCGACCCTGATGACGGATCATCTGACGTGTGGCGACGCCGTAGTCGTCGAACCGGCCTTTGGGACCGCGGCCAAAAATGGGACCGCGCTTTTCCCAGCGAAAACCGTCGTCTGACTCCGCCCAGGCCAAAACATACCCCTGACCAGGGTCGACTGAGTGGTAATACATGCGCCACGACCCGTCGTTCCAGCGAATCACCTGGGGCCATCCGACAACAAAGGAATCAAATTCACCGGGCGCGCCAACGTCGGCCAGAGCCCCGTTGTAGGGAGCATCCGTCCCTGCTTGGTATATCCACTGTATTCTAAGGAATGCTATATTCTTGTTTAGAATCAATGTGTTCATTCTTTTCTGACAGCTTGACAGTGCTACCGAGTACCACTAAGTTCCCACTCATGATGTGGTAACTTATGAGGGCACCAATTGGCCGGAAAAATCACGGCAAGGTTCGCTGGAGCGGTGAAGAAACCGGGGCGGTACGGCGACGGCAATGGTTTGTATCTGCTGGTCAAGCCGAGCGGGTCAAAGTCGTGGGTTCTGCGAACGGTTGTGCAAGGACGGCGGCGCGACATGGGACTTGGCGGCTATCCACTGGTCTCCCTGGCCGAAGCCCGTGCGGCCGCTTTCGAGAACCGCAAGCTGGCCCGTGCTGGCGGTGATCCGTTGGCACTCAGGCGGCGGCCCAATATTCCGACCTTTGAGGAAGCCGCCCGGACGGTAATCGAAATCCACAAGCCGACATGGCGCACCGGCAGTACGTCCGCCAGGCAATGGGAAGCATCCCTGCGGCGATACGCCTTTCCCCTTCTCGGCGCCAGGGCTGTGGACACGATTACTACAGCGGACGTGATGGCGGTCTTGCTTCCCCTATGGACCGAAAAGGCAGAGACCGCCCGCCGGGTTCGCCAACGCATCAGCGCGATCATGAAGTGGGCGATCGCACAAGGATATCGCGGCGACAATCCTGCCGGCGATGCCATTGCGGCGGCGTTACCCAAAGTCAGCGATACGCCTAAGCATTTTCGAGCCCTTCACCACAGCGAGACCGGCGATGTGATCCGGGCAGTAAGGGGCTCCCAGGCTTCGCTATCGGTAAAGCTGGCATTCGAGTTCCTGGTTCTGACCGCCGCACGGTCCGGCGAGGTCCGGCACGCCTTGTGGTCCGAGTTCGACATGGAGGCGGCGATATGGACCATTCCCGGTGAGCGGATGAAGACCGGACGCGAGCATCGCGTCCCCCTATCGGGCCGGGCCCTGGAGGTCCTGGAAGAAGCGCGGGCGCTGGATGACGGCAGCGGCCTGGTGTTTCCGAGCCCGGCCGGACGCAAGCCCATATCCGCTTCGACGCTTTCCAAGCTGTTGCATGATCTTGATATCGACGCCGTCCCCCACGGTTTCCGTTCGACCTTCCGAGACTGGTGTTCGGAGTCCGCCCAGGCACCAAGAGACCTTGCCGAAGCCTGCCTTGCCCATGTCGTGAGGGGTGTGGAGGGCGCCTATGCCCGCTCGGACCTGTTGGACCGCCGCCGCACGCTGATGGGGCGGTGGGCCGGGTATCTCGCGAACGATGCCATTGGAACGGTCGTTCCAATGGCACGACCGTTGAAGGACACAAGCTGGTGAGCGGTACCGACGCACAATCGGCCATCGAAAAAGAATACGAAGAGGCTGAAATGACCGCCTGCGGCTACCTTCTGGCCGCGAGTGTGCTAGAGCTGGATGAGGTCTCGATGCCCCAGTTTCGAGAGCGCCAGATCAGAAGAATAGAGAATCTATTGTTGAAAGACGGGATCGTGGAAAAAGTTTTACCCGACGATCCGGATGCGAGTGAGGCCTGCATGCTGGCTATCCGACTTCTGCGCGGCGACGATGACCCGGAAATCCTTGACACCTTACTGTCGAACGCAAGCAATCCAACCTATGAAATTGTGCTGGAAGCTCTTAAGCGCAGCATGCTCGCGATGGGCGCGGACATACCGGACCGACTGCGAATGTGGGAGCCGGAGAGCAATAACGTGAAGAAGCGGCGGTTGCGAAAAAATCCGGCCCGAAATCACCGGATTGGTATGGTGGTTGAGGCGTTGGTGATGGGAAACAACATTCTCACTCGGAAGAAGAAAAGCGAGAGAAAGCTAGAACGACAGCAACGGGAACCAGATCTATTGAGAGCCGATATGGCGGCGATCAGCGAGGAAGCCGGAAAACCGTTCAAGGAATTACCCAACGAGTATTTTATCGAGCACTTGAACAAGATGGGGGCACGCCCATGGAGAACATGGAATGGCGGCAAGGGGTTGACCGAGCGCGAAATGGTAGAACTGTCAAAGCAACCGGTGCTAATGGCAGAGGGAATTAATGCGGTAATGCCGCAATTCAGGTGGTTGAGCGAAGACGACTTGGTAGAACCAACCAAGCAATAAATGCACCAGCCGACCAGAAGCGATGCGACAAAGCCGCAATTGAAGGGATTGAGCGAAGACGACTTGGCAGAAGCGACAAAGCAACAAATGCCTGAACCAGCGGAAGGCAAAGCGATTATGCCGCAATTCAAGGGCAGGACGCATTTCTCCAATCTTTATGCAATGCGCAATGATGCGACGATGGACAAAAACTTAGCTTACTCGATCTGCGATGCGGTGGCCGAAGTTCTGAAAGACGCTGAGCAGCCGGGGGATTACCGAAGCGTTCGCAGAGCATGGATGGCCTACCGCAATCTAAATCAGTCTTCAGAAAAACAATAATTGCTTATTTGTCCCACGAAATAACCGACGATTAGGTCTTTTATGGTCTCCTCACCGCTTTGGAGACCAGCTAATGACCGACTCCTTACTCCGCCGCCCCGACGTTGAAGACCTGACCGGGTTCTCTCGGGCATGGATTTACGCGGCAATGTCGAGGGGCGATTTCCCGCGCCCGATCAAGATCGGAAGGCGCGCCGTTGCTTGGCCGAAGTCCGCAATCGACGAATGGATTGAAGCGCGCAAGGCCGAAGCCGCCATTAGCACCGAGAAGTGATCTGGTGACTGGCAAGAGCACCGAACGCACGGCAAAGGCCGTGCCGCAGGCAGCCGTGACAAGGCTGGATGATTCTGAAGCCCCGGAAGGCCGGCTGGTCGATCGTGCGCTGGATCAACTGCGTGCCCATCCGGTGTATCTGAAGGTCTGCGGTCCGCTGGCGGCCGCAACGATCCCCGACGACCAGGTAGATTTTGCTCCCATCATCGAGCCGTTGCTGACGACCCGGGATGGTCTGATCCTCGACGGTCATGAACGGTGGGCATTAGCCCGCCACCAGGGCCGGAGAACCCTGCCTTGCATCGAGTATGACCTGAGCGAAGAAGATGCCCTCACTTTCATGCTGCACAAGCATCGCCGTACGCACCGGCTAAACGACTTTTGCCGGATCGTGATGGCAATGGCCCTGGAGCCCTATTGGAGGGATCGCGCCAGGGAACGTCAATGCAAGGGGGGCAAGGAGAAGCTTTCGTCAAATTTGACAGAAGCAAAGCCTATTGATGTCCGTGCGGAGGTTGCCCGGGTCGCCGGTGTAGGTGCCACCAATGTGACTAAGGTCAAGCAATTGCTGAAGTCTGTTACCCCTAAGGTGTACCAGGCCTTGCGCCGGGGCGAGGTCAAGATCCACCGGGCGTGGCAATGGCGCGTCCTGCCACCAAGCAGGCAGAACGCAGAACTCAACAAATACTTAAACGGCAAGAACATCAGGCAGGCCATCGACAGCACCATCGAGTGCCTGCTTCGCAATCACGAAGACTGTCAGGACAGCGGGTTACCGATCGAAAAGTTCGCCGCACGGCTAGCCAATGCCGCACAGGACTCCCTGGCGAACATAACACTAATCGTGACCGATTTACCTTGGCACGCCATCGTGGTGGCCCGCGACCTATATGAGGGCCAGCTGGAGGAGAAGCAACCGTGAGGCAACCCGACGGAGCGCCGCTCAAGCGCATTCTGGAACTTGGACGGCCTCACTGGGACCATGAACAGACGCGGCCCGCCGTGCGGGAGGCCTTCCAGAAGGTGGTGGACTGTGGCACCCCCGCTCTGGGCGCCGAGGTGTTCGCCTCCGCCAATGAGACACGGGTGGTCCCCCGCACCTGCAAGTCCCGCGCCTGCCCGAGTTGCGGCTACCGGGCCACGACGCTCTGGCAGCGCGACCAGTGGCGGGACCTCTCCCCGATACCCGCTACGCCCACGTCACCCTCACCATGCCGGATGTGCTCTGGCCCCTGTTCCGGAACAACCGCCACCTGCTGCACGACCTGCCGGTCCTGGGAGCCAGGATCATTGAGCATTGGGCCTGGCACACATACGGCGTGCGGCTAATGATCCTGGTGATCCCACATACCTTTGGCCGCAAACTGACCTTCAATTGTCATCTGCATATTCTCGTCTCAGAAGGCGGTCTCGATGCCGACGGCGCGACTTGGCGGAAAGCGCCGCTAAAGAACAAGGCATTAATGCCCCTTTGGCGGTACGCCGTGGTGACGTATTTAATGGAGGCGTATTCCAAGGGCCTCCTGGAGACCGATCAGAGTGCAGCCCAACTTGAGGAGCTCCTTAGCCGGCAACAGGAGCGGTGGTGGAACACCCACATCCAGAGGTTCCGGGGCAAGAAACAATTTCTCGGCTACGTAGGCCGTTACGCCCGCCGGCCCCCCATCGCACAGCGCCGGTTCAGGAATATTGACCGGCACGAAGTCCAATTTTTGACGAAAGACACGAGGACAAAACAAACGGTCATGACCCAGTATACGATGGCTGACTTTTTAGCCAGCTTGGCCGATCATGTGCCCGACCGTTACCGGCACAATATTCGCTACTTCGGGCTGCTGGCCCCACGCACCAAGGCCCGTACGCACGACATAGTGTTCGCTCTGCTGGGGCAGGAACGCCTTGGCAAGCCGTGGCGTCTAAGCTGGGCGGCCTCGATCAGGAAATATTTCGGCGTCGACCCACTTTTGGACCGTCAGGGCGAACGGATGGTCTGGGCCGGACGACTGGAGCCAGCCACAAGTCGCTGAATGACGCGTAAACTGCGGAGGGCACAAATGTTCCGCCGCAATGCTTGGCGACCAGCGAATTTGACAGCACGGTCCACCGTTAGTTCTGACGCCTCTCACTAGAGAACCTCTATCAGGTCACGCCATCAATACGGTCTCAATACCGCCTGAACCCTTGCAGGATTCCCGAGACGTTCCTCATGCACACCACTTCTCAAAGAGGTTGTGCCCCGTGATAACATCGACGCCATCCGAAATCGTTTTTTGATTTTCCTATAGATTCAAACTGAAAGCGGATTGGTTACAACTCCAGCGCACCCAGGCGCACTTTTGTCGTATGCTTTCTCCGGCACCCCGTTTTTGGCCCTGGCATTGTCAGACTAACTGGGCCGGACATCTAAGACCTGCAATTGAGGACTCTTAGGCTGCAAGTTGACGCCACTCGGCCAGGGCGGCGGCTCGGGCTTGTTTGAAAATACCGCGACGGTTGAGATGGCGTTGGTGGTTGAAGTGGTTGTGGATCGAGGCGTGAATGGAGGCGAATTTCTGCATGGTCTTGATGTCTCTGAACCGAGCCATTGCCCCTTCCCGCCTTCGAAAGGGTTGATGTGAGTTTTCCGCTAGGTTGTTGAGCCAGCGCCTGGTCTTTTGGCAACCCTCGTTGCCGATCACCTTCATCGCTGCCCGGTATGACTGTAACCTGTCCGTGACGATCGTGGCCGGCCGGCCATGGCGCTTCATCGCACGCCTCAGAAACCTAAGCGCGGCTTCACGATCCCGCCGTTTCGTGGCCAAAACCTCAAGCACTTCGCCTTCATGGTCAACGGCACGCCATAGATAATGTGTTTCGCCATTGATGCGGACGAACACCTCATCAAGATGCCAGCGCCAGTTCGACCAGTTGCGCTGGTCTATCCGCCTCTTCCAGATCTCGGCGGTAAACAACGGGCCAAAGCGGTTCCACCAGTACCGTACGGTCTCATGGCAGATGTCGATGCCGCGCTCGAACAGGAGATCTTCGACCTGTCTCAGCGACAAGGGATAACGGACATACAGCATCACCGCGCTGCGGATGACCTCGGGCGAGCTATTGAAATAGCGGAAGGGATTGTGCATCGCCGGAGGCTAGGAGACCTTAATTCCAAGCTCAAGCCGATTTAGTCTGACAATGCCATCCCATAACCCCGCCATCATCATGGATAAATCCAGATCAAGTGGTACAATTATAGGGGGCCAGGACATTAGCCTTTCATTGCGGCACTTGAATCCACGGGATGGCGGAACCGGGAAGCATTGTGGTTGGGAGCACTCCGTTCCACTTCTCGGCGGCGACAAGCCCGACAAGCTGGGGATTATTCTGTAGCGCTTTCCCGCGGGCATCGATGGCTGCCGCCTCCGCGTTACCAGCAAGGCGAACTCTCTCTGCCGCTGCCGTTGCTTGAATGACAACGATCTCGGCTTCAACTTGTTCGCGCAGGGCATTCTGCTGAAGTCGTTGGACTTCGACCTCAGCCAGCATGCGCTGTTCAACACTGTTTTCGTAGGCATCAGAGAAGTCGATGTTTTCAATTTGGACCCTCTCGATGACGAGTGGCCCATCGATGTTGTCTCTGATCGCTTGTTCGACTTCTAAATTAAGTCGTGCACGCTCCTGCACCGCTGCCACTGCGTTGAATTGTCCGAATACATTGCGCACCTGCTCATTGGTGGTGGGCAGTACAAGACGGTTGAGCATATTTCCGATGGATTGATATTCGCCATAGAGCGCCATCGGGTCCGTCACGCGGTAATTCACGCTTACGGCAATATTAGCAGGCTGTTGGTCTCGGCTGTACGTTGCCATTGCCGTTTGGTCGGCCCAGCGGGTGACATGCGTCTGAACGCTGATTGTCTGAACAGTGTCAATGAACGGTACTTTGAAGTGCAAGCCAGGATCGGAAAGAGATTTGACTGCGCCATTGCGCAAGAGAACGCCACGCTCCGTCTCATCGACGGTGTACCAAGAAAACGATACGACGAACAGTAACAGTAGCAAACCGATGCCGGCCGCGACCAATTGTGCCATATGCTGAGGGTTCATTTAATTGCCTTTCGCGTTATAAGTTTTTCTGCGTGGCTCGCGGCTTCTTCTGCGTTTCATCAACGTGCCACCCAGTCGATGATGGAATAGACACTTGCAGCGGCATTGTCACGGCATTGTCACGGCATTGTCAGACTAACTGGGCCGGAGCAGAAGAACCCATAATAGAGGATTTTCAGGCTGCAAGGTGGCGCAATTCTGCCAGGGCGTCGGCCCGGTCTTGCTTGAAAATGTCGCGACGGTTGAGATGGCGTTGGTGGCTGAAATGGTTGTGGAACGAAGCGTGAACAGAGGCGAATTTCTGCAGAATTTTTACCTCCCAGAATTTGGCCATTGCGCGTTCCCGTCGCCGGAAGGGTTGATGTGAGTTTTCTGCCCATTCTATGAGTAAGAATCGATTTCACAATTTTAATTACACGTAATTCATTGATATTATGTAATAAAAAATTAAATTGGATCATTCTAAGAATCTGACAATAGAATTACGTAATCAAAACGAAAGCGGATTCATTATAACTTCAGCGCATCCAAGCGCACCTTTGTCGTAAGCGTTCGGCCAAGCCGTGATGGTCCGACGGCGTTGGAATCGTCATCACACTGCGAGGGACGCTCACAAGGGGCTACTAAAGCGATACGGCATGTACCAAAGCAACGTACGGCGATGCGTGAGGACGCTGTTCGGGCTCAGTCCGTATCCGATAAGCTGGCGCGATTCGGAGGCGCTGCGCGGGAACGGACTGAACAACGATGAAGCGGAGACCACACCTTGCCGAGGCTCTGTCGGGTTGGGCGAAGCGGCGGCACCTATTGGCGGCCTTGGCCGCGGCCGGTGCGCTGATGAGTTCAGGATGTGCGGGCACCGGGGAGACGTTCACCCCGACGCCGGGCGACGTCGCGAAACCCGCGCGGGGAACTGTCACATTAACAGGGTGACCAGCTGCTGATAGCGCAGTAGTGTCGCTGGATGCAGAACATCTCCTATTCCCGATACCGCTTTCCACCCGCGATCATTCAGCACGCTGTCTGGCTGTATTACCGGTTTCCCCTCAGCTACCGAGATGTTGAGGATCTGCTCGCTCAACGTGGTGTTGATGTTTCTTATGAAACGGTGCGGCGCTGGGCACTGAAGTTCGGGCAAGCCTATGCCCGGAGACTGAGGACAACGCGCCCTCGAGCGGACGTCCGGTGGCACCTTGATGAGGTGTTCGTTTCCATCGCCGGCAAGCGGATGTATCTATGGCGCGCTGTCGATAGTGAAGGCGAAGTGCTGGATATCCTGGTTCAGTCACGCAGAAACAAGAAGGCAGCGCTCAAGGTGATACGCAAACTGTTGAAAAAGCAAGGCTTTGTCCCAGATACCTTCATCACAGACAAACTGCCATCTTATGGTGCTGCTCTGAAGGATTTGGGCCTTATCAGGCACCATGATTTTGGTGGCAGGAAGAACAACCGAGCCGAAAATTCTCACTTACCAGTCCGACAGAGGGAACGACGAATGCAGCGTTTCAAATCGGCTCGATCAGCGCAGCGGTTTCTCTCTACCCACGCCACCGTCTACAACACCTTCAACGTCCAACGCCATCTGATATCCCGAAAGACATTACGCCAGTTTCGCAACCACGCAATGGGCCTGTGGCAAACCGTCACCGCTGCCGCTTGAGCTTGAGTTCTATGCCAATTCGCAGCACGACCGTTCAATAACGTGACAATACCCTTAGGGCTTTCATCCAGCCTTGGCCGCACGCAGAAACGCGGTAATCAACGCGGGGTCTTTTTGACCCGGCGCCGACTCCACGCCAGACGACACATCGACAGCCTTGGCTCCTGAGTCAGCAATGGCTTGAGCCACCGTATCCGGCCTGAGCCCGCCGGCCAGTAGCCAGGGAATGGACCCGGCATACTGTTTCATCAAAGACCAGGTGAAGGCTTGGGCGTTGCCGCCGGGACGATCAGCGCCTGCGGGCGGTTTTGCATCAAACAACAAGCGATCTGCATGATCCACATACCCATCGGCAACATTGAGGTCATCAGCCCCTGTCACACCAATGGCTTTGATCACAGGTACACCATACTCGAGACGTATGACATCAACTCTCTCGGGT
The DNA here is from genome assembly GCA_965262665.1 of Rhodospirillaceae bacterium. Lineage (GTDB taxonomy): Bacteria > Pseudomonadota > Alphaproteobacteria > Rhodospirillales > Rhodospirillaceae > CBDBND01. The sequence continues at coordinate 3,154,850 of CBDHFR010000004.1, read as the reverse complement.
AATTCGCTGCCATGAAGTTGAATGTAATCTAGTCTGGCTTGACCAAGCACCGAGTCCAAAAGGGGCTGATCGGGATCGACAAAAACCCCGACCTTGGCAACCTCTTCCGGCACGCCTTCGATCAAGGCGGCGGCATGGTCGGCTGTGACGTAGCGGGGCGAGGCGTCGAAGAAGTTGAAACCGAGGTAGTCGGCCCCTTCTGTCACCGCTGCTTCTACGGATTCGAAGTCGGATAGACCACAGATTTTGACGGCGACGGACATAACAGAGACGCCGTCGAGCCGCTCTAGGCCGCAAGCGCTGTGACGATGCGCTGCGCTGCAGCCGCAGGATCGTCAGCTGCCGTAATGGGACGGCCGATGACGAGGTAATCAGCCCCTTCTTCCAATGCCTGATCTGGTGTCATGACCCGCTTTTGATCATTGGCCGCTGAACCGTTGGGACGGACACCGGGTGTCACTAATTTAAAGTTTGGGCCGCATTCCGCGCGGATTCGTCCTGCTTCTCGCGGTGAACACACGACGCCGTCAAGGCCGGATTCTTTCGCCAAAACAGCTAGCCGGAGGGCCTGTTCATCGGGTGCGCTGCCAACGCCACATTCGACTAGATCGTCATCGCTAAGACTGGTCAGCACCGTTATCCCGATCACCAATGGCCGCGGTACGACAAGGTCATAGGCCGCTTGCGACGCCGCTTCCGCAGCCGCCTGCATCATGGCGCGGCCGCCGCTGGCATGAACATCAATCATGAACGGTCTGGCCGCAGCGATGGCTTTCACCGCGCCGGCAACCGTGTTGGGAATGTCGTGAAACTTGACGTCCAGAAAAACAGGCAGGTCAGACGCTTTCATGACCTGCTGAATACCTTTTGGCCCGTGGGCAGAAATAAATTCCAGACCCAGCTTGATGCCACCAACGTGATCTCCAATCTGTGCCGCCCAAGTGGTCGCAATGCCGATATCAGGGGTATCGACGGCGCAGAATATTGGATTACGGAGCATGGTGTCAGCCACGGTCATGGGGAAGTTCTCCCGGTCAGGCAAAGGTCGACGGTCAGCCAATATGCGGTGGGCGCCGGTTGTGGGCAAGATGGTGCAGTGAAACCCTTAGGCTGCTTTGTCTGTCGGCGGGTTGGAGCGGCTGCGTAGGGTATCGAGTTCGCTTTCAAGGTTCCGAATCTCGGTGCGCTGTTTGCGCACTCGTCGCCGGTGTTTGCCGGCTGCCAGCCAGGTTGCCAGGCTACCGACGACAAATCCGGCCAACACGCTGGTTAAGACAATGATGTAGAGACTAAGGTCCAGCGCAAAAGGGAACGGCCAAAGGGTAACAGCAACTTCCTGCCTGTTGGACACCGCAAAGGACACCGAGACCAAAGCCACAATCAGGCCAAGAGACCATGTGAGAAGACGCATGCCTGGCCTCCGCTTGGAGTTTTAACCCACAGATGGAGTCGACGGCTCCGCCGGTCGTGAAGCGTTTAAAAGATCACGGAGTTGTTTGCCGGTCTTGAAATAGGGTACGGCCTTTTCGGCAACGGTGACAGCTTCTCCGGTCCTCGGATTGCGTCCGACACGGGAATCCCGATGCTTGACAGAGAATGCACCAAAGCCACGCAACTCAACGCGATCGCCCCGGCTTAGAGCGGCTGAGATTTCGTCGAATATTGTACTGACGATGCGCTCCACATCGCGCTGGAATAAATGAGGATTACGTTCAGCAATGCACGCAATGAGTTCCGATTTCGTCATCCTCTGGCATCCCTATTCTTTGCCGTGGCCTTTGCAGCTTTAGCCTGACCCCGAAGCATGCGAACTGCACCCGGTTGAGTCAAGTCTAAGTCGTTCATATGAAAACATTTTTTGGGTTATACTCCTGCTACCCAATTACTCGGTACTGATCGTGTGTGATGACACGAAAGTTGTCGGTAACGGTGTCTCGGATTGTTTCCCATTCCCGGGGCAGGGTTTGGTTGAAGAACCCGAAGATGGCCTCGGTGAACTGTCGGAAATCGGGATAAAACCGGTTGTGCGTCACATGCCGGTGCATGACGCCCCATAACCGCTCGATGGGATTGAGGTGTGGCGCATACGGCGGCAGGAAATGCAGCCGGATGCGGCACTCCGGCCGCTCCAGGAACGGCCGCAACAGCCTGGCATGGTGATAGCGCGCATTGTCGAGACAGACATGGATCACCCGGGATCACCCGGGATCACCCGGGATCACCCGGGTGTCCGGATAGGCCCGTTCCAGCTTCTCGAACAACCGCAGAGAGGTTTCGGCATTGATCTTCTCGCCCTCGACCAGGGTGAGCTTCATCGTTTCAAGGTCCAGTGCGCCGTGCAGGTTCAGCCGCTGGCGCCCTGTCGTGGCCTTGATCGCCGGCTTGTCGGAACGGATGAACCAGCCATGCGCCGGCCGGCTCTGATACTCGGGATGGACCGCAGCGGCGAAGACAACCGTCGCGTCCGGAAACATCCCGCGCGTCAGCTGTTCATAATCCCTGATGAAGGCTTCCTGCGCCTGCTTGTCGGCCTGCTTCGGCAGCGTCTTCGGCTTCACGTATGCGAACCCCAGGCGGTGCATCAGCTTGATGGCGCCCGGACGTGAATATCTCACAGCAAACTTTCGGAAGATGGCATCCCGCACCGCGTTGGTGTCGCGCGGCGGATTGTCCCGGAACTGCGCCTTGAGAGCGGCTTCCTGGTCCGCCGTCAGGCGGCCCGCGCGGTCCGGGTAATCCGCAAGCTCCACAGAGGCGAGACCCTTCTCGCGGAAGTCCCGTAGCCAGCCGCGAACCGTGTCGGGATCGAGATAGAATATCCTGGAGACCATCTGCACGCTGTGGCCATCATCAAGGGCAACCAGCGCATTCGCGCGCCGTACCTGCAGCGCTTCGACCTTCCGCTTGCGCATGACATTCAGGAGTGCCTTGGGTTCGTCAGCGGTCAGAAAGGAGGCCCTTTTGCGCATCTTCGCCGTTAAGTCGTTCGCTGCTCGTGTCGTTGGAGAGGTGCATGAATCGGCAGCCGAATCAGGTCAATGCAAAATACTAAATTCAGGCCGAATCAATGATTCCAGGTATATTATCCGATTTCGTAACAGTGGCGGCCTTCATGTGGCGCAATGCTTGCTCGTCTAAACGGTACCATCGGAGAATGAGTAGACTAATAAGCATCAGCGCCACGGGAATAGCTGCAAAAGCAATGAGAATACCGGTGAGCGCACTCTCGGTTTGTTCGACCCGCACACCACCTGTGGATTCAACAAAACCCATCAACGAAAGAACAACACCAACGACCAGCGCCCCCATTGCATTTCCAGCTTTCTCGATGGCCATCCAGAAGCCTGAAAATATTCCCTCTCGGCGCATGCCAGTTTGGATGTGATCGTACTCTATCGTATCGGGCAGCATGGCCACCGCCGTCATCAATAGGCCGGTATTGGTCAAGCCCACAAAAATGCCGCGACCAATGACATAAAGGTCTTGGTCTGGAGCGGCCGTCAACCAGGACAGCATGACGACGCAATAGGCCAGCATGGAAATGTAATAGGTCGGCTTTTTGCCAATGCGGCCAGCCAGCCATGTCCAACACGGTATAGCGACGAAGCCCGCTAATGCCATGTAAAGGGCCATGTCAAACAGTAAGCCGGCAGAGCCGAGAATCGTATAATCAAAGATGTAAGGCAGACTGGCATAGACACAGCTGGCGGCCACCCAATACAAAATCGTAGCCGTGGCCAAGATCATATAGGGCTTGTTCTTAAAAGCAGTTCGTACTTGTACGCTGAGAGGTACGGTTGAGGCGCTAACTGTTTCCGTGGTCATGTGCCGGGTGACAAAGAACGGTGACAACATCGTCAGCATGCATACAGTGCCGAGTACCGCTCCCATAAAAGTGTATCCAGCCAAGCCGCCGCCGCCCCATTCCACCAAATATTTGATCATGCCGATGCCAATCAGAATCCCGATCGATTGAAAGACGATACGATACGCCATGATGGTGGTGCGGCCCTTGTAGCTGGGGGCCAGTTCTCCGGCGTTGGCCAAATATGGGACGGAAAAAATTGAAAAGGCCGTCGAGACCAAGGTGAACATCACAGTCATGTAAGTTGCACGCGCGGCGACGGTATCGAAAGCAGGCACATCAAAGAGAAAATAGAAACCCAAACCGCAACCGAGCGCGCCCGCCAAAATATAGGGTCGCCGTCTTCCCCACCGACACTGGGTGTGGTCGGAAACCCTCCCCATCACCGGGTCAAACACAATCACCCAGGCTTTGGGGATGAACACGGCGAGACCGGCAAGGGCAGGCGGGATCGCCAAAATATCGGTCATAAAGAACAGCAGAATGAGCGCCGGCGTGTTGGCGAGAATGGACCCACCCACTTGCCCGACACCGAAGCCCAGCTGAAATGGAATCGAAAGCCTGACCGGCGCAACGGCACCAGTTTCATCGCCGCTGTTCGGATTTAAAGTCTCTGTCAAAGAGGAAACGCGATTTTACTATGAAACGTTAAGGCATGGACGGCGGTGGCGGTTCATCTTCCGGTTCGGCCGCCAAGGCTTCCGCTTCTTCCCGCAAGGTGAAAAAGATGCGGTCGATGAAGCCGTGTTTTTCTGAATCCAATTTGGCCCGCTCTTCGTCGCTGAACTCGTACCCTTCAACGTCGTCCGGCAGCACCACACCTTTTTTGGCTGCTAGGGTTTCAAGCACCACTTGGCGTTCTTTAATCACCCACATTTCCTGGGCCAGGCCCATGCAGATGGATACCAGTTCATCAACGCCCTGGGCTTCAAAGAAGCGCATGCGTTTGCCTTTAACGCTGTAACGCAGCGGCGTGTGGCCAGTGGGGGAAGAATCATCAGGCATGGATTTACGTTTCGCTGTTGCGGCTCTCATTGTTTTCTATAAATCGCGCTCTCTTACTTGCGGGCGCCGAAGAAATACCACATCACACCATCGGCAAACCGGCCCACATGACTGTCGTTGGTTGCTCCTTCGTTGCCGATGGCCGCCAATAAGGCGTCTTCGCCATAAAGATTCTTACTGGGCGCCACATGCTCGAAAAAGCTGTCTTCTTTAAAACCGGCTTCTGCGATTTCCGCTTTAGCATCGGCATCGCGGAACGCTTTGTAGAACGGCTCTTTATTGTAGTAGGCGTCCCAATCCAAATAGAAACCGTCATACGCGGACATCATCGAGTTGGGTGGCAATTCGTAATGGATCATCACACCGCCCGGCTTGAGCAAACGGCGGGCTTCCTTGAAAACGCCTTTGATATTTTTCATGGGCACTTCATGGAGGAACATGCAGGAATAGACGACGTCAAAGCTTTCATCTTCAAATTCTGTATGTTCCGCATCCATTTGATGAAAGTGAGCGGTAACCCCATAGGATTGCGCCCGAGCATGAGCGTAGCGCACACACGGGCCGCCGACATCGATACCATGCACTTCCGCATCGGGATAGCGAGTTTTCCACGGCAGGGTGGAATGTCCGAGGGTGCAGCCCAAGTCGAGCACTTTCTTGGGTGACTCATCCGGATAGCGCGCCTGGAAAAATGTGGAGACGCTATCGGTTATGTCTTCCATGCGATCGCCGAGGAGTCCGACGGAAAACACACCCAGTCCGTTGTCGAACACGGCTCCTTGGCTGACGTCGTATTCGATGCGTTCTTCATGATAATTGCCCGGCATAAGATGGACGTCGAGTTCAGACACGTAGCGCGGCACTTCAAAGCTGGGGCTCGTTTCCACCGTTCCCTGAGCCTTGTCACCTGCCTGACTGAGCACTTGCGCTCGGCGGGCCAAATCTTCACCTTCCCGTTCGATCGCCGGCATCACTGAACGCCACACCATCTCCTGAGTGTTGCAACGCATGGAAGAATAGAACTTGAAGATGGTTTCCGGCTTAAACGCCTTGTGAATTTCCGGCCCGTCTTCCGGTGCCCGGCCGTGGGTTTTCTCGAAGCCAGGTTCGAGCTTGCGGTCCCACACGGTTTTCATGTGGCCGGCGAGGTCGTTCAGAACGTAGGACCGCATCCCTTGGACAAAGTGCTGGCGGGATGATTCGTCCTTGGAGTGACTGACTTTCATGTCGTGATTGACGAGTTTGCTCATGCTTCGGTCCTCGGTGAAAGGCGCTGATTGGCTGGGCCATAGTATAACGGATTTGGCAGCGTATGAGTCCAGATCACCAAAGGGTAATCGGACGAAATAGGGACTTTTCCTGCTTCTTGATCATCTCCTGAATGATTTCCTATCCATCCCCTATGGTCCTGTTTCCAAGCTGGTCAACACATAGTCACGGTCGGCCAGGGCAATCGGGTGAACGGATCATTGTGTGATGAGGCTTGCGCGGAAGTCGTCGTCCCAGGCGGCGACCTTTCGGCGGAGTCTTAGGGAGTCCTTGCCGGGGTCTCGTCGTATGAGGTTTTGTGCCATGTGCTTGATGGTGGTGAAGTTGGCCGGGGCGTGATCGGTACGCAGGCGGCATTCGTCATCGCGAAAGACCATGTCCATGACCCAGTGCAAGCTGTTCTCTATCGCCCAGTGGGAGCGGATAATTGGGCCTAGTTGCGCCGCCGCGAGATCGAGCGATGAGATGTAGAGTCGGGTCTCGTGCTCGGTCTTGTCGCCGATCTCGCGCGTGCTTTCGACCGCGATGACGGATTTCAGCCCCGGCCAGCCCCGGCCAGCCATGGCGCTGCTGGAGCCAGGCGATATAGAAGATCTCGATGTACTCGAATAGCGCAGCCCTGGCCTCGCGCCGGGTACGAAACCGGGTACGGTGCACGAGTTCGGTCTTGAGAGACCCAAAGAAGCTCTGCATGGGGGCATTGTCGAGGCAATTCCCCTTGCGGCTCATGGCGGCCTTGATGCCGTGGAGGCGGAGCAGTTTGCGGTAGTCACCGCAGGCATATTGGGCGATCGCAATGGTGGATCAGCCCCATGGGCGGCCGGCGGTTGCGGATCGCCATCGTCAGCGCATCCTCGCACAGGACGCTCTTCAGCCGCTCGGACATCGACCAGCCGACGATCTCCATCGTGGCCAGATCCTTGACGGCGGCGAGGTAGAGCCAGCCTTCGTCAGTTGGGATGTAGGAGATGTCAGCGCGCCAGACCGCATCGGGCGCAACGGCTTCGAAGTTGCGGTCAAGCAGATTGGGCGCGATCGCAGCCGCTTGTTATCCCGGCGAAGCTGCGCCAACTCAGCGGCCTCGGCTTTCTGCGCCGCGGTCGCCGCGGCCGAACCCGCGGCCTCAAGCTCGAGCCGCCAGGTCTTCAACTGCGTTGGCGTGACGCCGAGCTCGGCAGCCACACTGCTATATGTCGCACCCGGCTCCGATAGCCGGGCAACCGACTGTTCCTTGTATTCTGGCGAAAACCGCCGCCTCGTCTGCTTTGTCATCCTGTCCCTCCAGGTCGGTATTTAATTTACCCCCTGGTCCGGGATCCGGGAGCAACGTCAGATCATCGACGAGCTTGGCTTCGTTCCTCTCTCGAAGACCGGCACCGAGCTATTGTTCGAACTTATCAGCCAACGTTACGAACGCGGCGCCACCATCATCACCTCGAACCTGGCGTTCGACGAATGGGCCGCCACATTCGGCGAGGAACGCCTCACCGGCGCGCCCCTCGACCGCCTGACCCACCACGTCCATATCCTGGAAATGAACGGCAAGTCCTACCGCCTCGCGCAAAGCCGCTCAAAGCGAAAACGCTGATCCTGGAAAAGGATGATTTATGAGAAGGTCCCGATCAGGGCCCTTGTCATATCAATCGCTATTAGCTGGTTTTTGCGCCAACATTATGGCCGGTTTTTAAACCGACATTGACATGGAGGCGTGCGGCGGCCCGCAGCACTGCCAACTCGCGTGGCGACAGTTCCGCCTCTTCAAGCGCCATGTCGATGACTTTCTCTCGAATATCATCGGGGATACGGTTCCATACGCGCCCCGGCTTGGGAGATTTGTCCTTTAGAGCGGCATTGTCAGATTAAATCTGCTTGGCCGTCTCTCCCTGTCCCCTCTTGGGGATTTCAGGGCGCAAAAACAGGTTTTGTCTGGCTTAGACCGGACAAGCACGGGCGACGAAGCTGGCCCAACAACGGAAAAATTCTAACATACGAATTTAGTCTGACAATGGCCTCGGCCAGGAGCGCGAGCCCGTCGCGCGCTCACACGAGCGCCGGGGGGCGACAATTCGGTCACGGCGCATCCCCCGCGCCGTGGCGGCTTGGTCGAGTGCCACGAAGAGCTTTTTATCCTGCGGCGTCTCGGGCGGCTCGTTCGCACGCCAGCGGTTGGCGAGCGCCGCGTAGTATCCTACCCGATCGAAGCGTACGGCCGCTCGAACTCGTGTGAGAGTCTCGGGGCACCATGTGAGCGCCCGGCGCTGCCAGGCGACGGCCGAGGGCGTGTCCTCACTGGCGGGCGGTCCAAGGCGGTTCATGGCGGCCACGAGCGCATCCGCTAGGGCTTGAATTTGCGCGTCGGCTACGCCAAGAGGCGCGAAGAAGAGGGGCGTTGGGTCGTTGCCCACGAGCGCGATCCCAATCCGCGCGGCCGCTTCCTTGTACATCGCCTTGAAGCTCGGCCGGTTGGCTGAATCGTGTAGGTTGATTCCTAGGCCGTTGGAGATGTGGCGGTAAATTTCAGCGCCCTCCGCGCCGTAATTTTCTGCGAGCGGCGCGAGAGTCGCCCACACGTCGAGGCAGGGAGTCTCGCAGAAGAGGCGCCGCGCGCCAGCTAGGCCGCCATTGGCCATGCAACGGGCTGCAGCCTTGGCTGCTATTGGGTCTGACGGAACGATCTGTCCAGGAAACGGGGTGGAATGGCACCCTGTCCAGGCGGCCTGCAATGCTTGCTCGAAATCGTTCGGAGAACCCACCATAACACCATAATCAGAATTCGACTGCGGGATGCAAGCCGACTCCCGTCGTTTCTTATACTAAGCCCGCAATGGTTCGCCTACGCTCACGCCACGCTTTATGCCGCCGTTTTGGCGACCTATGGAAGACACGCGCGTATTTCCATCGAAGAGGAGGGCCCTTCCCGAAAACCTTATCCGCGGATCTTCATGATGCAAACCGTCCAGGTGGAGCTAGCTGAATCTTGGTGATGGCCTGAGTTGAAGGTGGCGTATCCTGGCGATTGTTGCAGTCGCCGATTTCCACGACGGAAGGATACGCCATGTACGAAGATACAATCGTTTCGTTTTCTCATCCAGAGCGGGTTTCGATCGAAGATCCGTTAACGCAGGTGCTGCGGTCCTGTGCCCGCCGGCTGCTGGCCGAAGACGGCCAGCGTGCCGTCTGGATATTCGTGTACCCGAACCGTGACCTTGGCGTAGTGGGGCCGGTGCGGCCCGGCCGGAATCTGCAAAATCCGTTTGCCGTAGCGCACGGTGTTGTCGTTTGCGGCGGTACCCCTCCAATATCACCCAGAGTACACATGTAGAACGACATGTTGCGTGCTTGTTGCACGGAATATTTGGCAACGCTTGGGAAAGCCCAGAAATCCTTGGATTTCTTGATGCAACATGCGAAATCGAAAACGGTTGCTGGTCCGATCACTACACGCAAATTTTTCTTTGATTTCTGGGGCAAACGAGTTGGCTGGGGGACCTGGATTCGAACCAGGACTGACGGAGTCAGAGTCCGCAGTTCTACCGTTAAACTATCCCCCAGCAAGGGATCGGCTCACAGCCGTGATCCGGTAGAGGGACATTTTACCACATCAGAGTCGCTAAACGCCAAATCCTCAAGCGTTAGACGGATAGGGGCATGCCGCCTATTGTATGGCGGTGCCGGGCTCGTCAAGGTCGTGCGCTATTGCCGAGGATTTGCCGCTCCATGCCCGTACTGCTTGCTGCCGTCGCCATCAACGCGATCCCCGTCAGCCTGGTCGTCCCGATGCTGCCGTTTCTCGGCCAGCGGTATGGGGCGTCGGAATTCGAGGTGGCGCTTCTGTTCACGTTGATGCCGCTGGTGGGCATTGTCGGCAATCCGCTTTGGGGCCGTCTCAGTGACAGCATTGGCCGCCGCCGTGCGCTCACCTGCACCCTAGGCGGTACGGCAATCACGTTTATCGCCTTTGCCTACGCCGACTCAATGTTGGCGCTCTATGCCACCCGGGTACTGCAAGGCATTTTCCATGGATCCATATCCATCGCTCTGGCCTATGTGGCCATCGTCAATGCCGGGCAGGATCGGGCGAAATCCATGGGGCAGGTGTTCGGCGCCATGGGCATCGGTCTGGCTATCGGTCCCGCTATCGGCGGGCTTCTCATGGGCGATGACGCTGCGACATTTTCACAAACGCTGCCGTGTCTCGCCGCTGCCAGTTTGTCGGTCATCGCATCGCTCAGCATCTTTTTCTTTCTCAAGGAACCGGTACAGGCCGACGCGCCTGCCGGTCCCGCTATAAAACCTGGCGCAACACCGGCCGGCCAAAAGCTCCGCACAGTTTTGGCAGCACCAACTCTTTGGCCTCTGGTGCTGATGATCATGGTCAGCGGATTCAAAATGAACGCGGAGCAACTGGCCTATCCGTACTGGGGCATAGCCATCGCTTGGACACCGCAGGACGTGAGTTTCGGTTTTGCGGTGTTGAGTGTGGCCTTCCTCATCACCACTTTCGGCCTCATCGGACCGATGACCAAACGTCTAGGCGAAGAAAAAACCCTGGCCATCGCTGCGAGCGTCGATGTCGTTGCCCTCTGCGGCTTTCTGTTGACATCGAGCAGTGCGTTGTCGTTCGCCTGGCTGTTTCTGTTGTCTCTATCAAGCCCGCTCTGGGGTACGGTGCTGATCAGTGTGCTGTCGCGCCATGCCCCAGAGGGCATGCAAGGCATGGTGCAAGGGTTGGCGACATCCATGCAACTGACCGGTCGGATTGTCGGGACGCTGTTAGCCGGCTTGGTGTTGGAACGTTTTGGCTATGAAGGGGTCTACGCGTTAATGGCTGTGTTGATTGTACTCGTCGTCGTTCAATCGATCCGGTTTGTTGTAGAAGACCCTAAAGAAAGGCGGATCAACCTGCCGAGTAAGGGATGACGGAAGATCTCACTCAGTATTGGCGGCCCTATCCCGGTGTGACCCGGCGCTTTGTCGACGGGGCTGATGGACAACTACATGTCCGCGTTAAACAGGTAAAGCCGGACATTGATTATCCGCCGCTCTATTGCATCCACCAAAGTCCGTCTTCAAGTGTGGCCATGGCAGGCGTGGTGGCGAACATGGGTAATGATCGCCGCTGCGCTGCTGGTGATACACCGGGCTTTGGCGAGTCTGACCCGCCACAATCACCTCCGGACATTGAAGATTACGCCTCCGCGCATGGCGCCATCATTGACGCTTTGGATTGGAGTGGACCTATCGATGTGTTTGGTTTCTTTACGGGTTCGAAAATCGCCGTTGCCCTCGCACTGGCCCGGCCGCAACAAATTCGGCGGCTCATTTTGTTCGGTGCGCCGCTTTATTCCGACGCGGAACTGGAACAGGAGCGCACGACCTACAAGCCCGATGAATACGATTGGGAGGCCGGACATCTAATGAAATGGTGGCGCCATCTCAAAGCCGGTGCACCTCAACCCTATCCACTCGAGTTGTTCACCCGTCATTTTGCGGAAATTCAACGCGGCGGACCAAAATCCTGGTGGGGCCATCGCGCCGCCTTCACTGTGGATCTGCGCGACTGGTTGCCCCAGGTGGCTCAACCTACACTCGTTCTATGTTCTGCCGATCCCCAAGGAGAAAAGTCGCACGGCGCCGCCGAACTGCTGCCAAATGGGACTCGCCTTGACCTGCCCTATGTGGGCCAGGGTCTGCTCGATTTGCATACGGACGAGGTGTGCGGTCATTTGCGCACGTATCTGGACAACTGAAGACTGTTTCTCACCTTGCCGTCTTGTCGCCAGCGGCGGTAGCATGGCCCCATAAGGACAGCACTGCGACGCACACCGTTTTGCTCCGCAGTTGACCGAAAGGATTCGCGTGGCGCGTTCACATAGCCGTCGGCGCAATCGGTCCAAAGGACCGGCTGACGGAGGTTCAAACCGACCGGGCGTGCCCAACGGTACGGACAGGCCGGATATGGTGCTCGCGGCTGTTGACCTCGGCACCAACAATTGCCGCATGCTGGTCGCTCATCCCCATGAGGAAGACGGTGAGGATGACTTCGAGGTCGTCGATTCCTTTTCCAGGATCACACGGCTCGGTGAAGGGTTAAGCGCGTCGGGTCGGCTGTCCGAGGCAGCAATGAACCGGACCATAGCAGCGCTCAAATGTTGCGCCGACAAGATGGACCGGTGCGGTGTCACCACGTCCCGTCATGTGGCCACGGAAGCGTGCCGCCGGGCCGACAACTGCGATGACTTTATTGACCGTGTCCACGATGAAACCGGAATCGCTTTAGAAATCATCTCGTCTGATGAAGAGGCCGGGCTAGCCCTCAAAGGATGTCAATCACTGCTTAATCATGACGTGCCCTACGCCATTATTTTCGACATCGGTGGCGGCAGCACGGAAGTGTTGTTCGTCAAAGTCAACACACCCGACGACATGGACATCCTTGGTTGCATCTCCATGCCATTGGGCGTGGTCACTGTGGCGGAGGATTGCGGCGGCGGTGATTTGTGCGAGCGGACCTATGCCGAAGTTGCCGTCCGCGTCCAACGGCTCCTTGAACCGTTCGAGGAAACCCACGGCATATCTGACCGAGTCGCATCCGGTGAGGCGCAAATGATCGGAACGTCGGGCACGGTCACCACGCTTGGCGGTCTTCACCTTGGTTTGCCACGCTACAACCGGACTGCGGTAGATGGCATCACGATGGATTTTGAAACTTTGGTCGGACACAGCCGCGCTTTATGCAAGATGTCTTTGCAGGAGCGGGTGGCGGAACCCTGCATTGGCTGGCAACGGGCGGACTTGGTGCTCGGCGGCTGCGCCATCCTTGAAGCCATCTGTCACCTGTGGCCGGTCGGTCGGCTCCGCGTTGCGGATCGAGGCCTTAGGGAAGGCATGTTGATGGACATGCTGCTCAGCGCGAGACCATCCGGCTCCCAGCCGGTGTCATCGGCGTGAGCAAAAAAAAAGGCGCATCCCGCGATGCAGCCGGCGGGCGGGGTCTCAGCGTCCGGGTAAAGACTGCCAAAGGCCGTAAGAGTTCCTCTACACGTTGGCTCAAACGCCAACTGAACGATCCCTATGTTCGGCAGGCGCAGGCGGCAGGTTACCGCTCACGAGCAGCCTTTAAACTGATCGAGCTGGATGACCGTTTTCATGTGTTGAAAAAAGGGGCTCAGGTGATTGATCTCGGTGCGGCCCCGGGCGGTTGGACCCAGGTGGCGCTCGAACGTGTTGGTAAAAAGGGGCGGGTGGTCGCCCTTGATCTGCAGGAGTGGGACGAGGTCCCCGGCGCCAGCTGTCTGACCTTTGATTTCATGGACCAAGACGCGCCAGACCGTCTGAAAGACGCCTTGGGTGGGCAAGTTGATGTGGTTTTGTCCGACATGGCCGCACCGGCGTCGGGACACAATCAGACCGACCATTTGCGGATCGTCGCTCTGGCGGAAGCCGCCTGGGCTTTTGCCGAAGAGGTGCTGGCACAAGGCGGCGCATTCATTTGCAAGGTGTTTCAAGGGGGCATGGAGACTGAGCTGCTCAAAATCATGCGGGCTAAATGTGCCAAGGTGACCCATGCAAAACCCCCGGCCAGCCGCAAGGACTCCGCTGAAATGTACGTTATCGCGACAGGATTCAAGGGATAAACGACAGTCGGAATCTGCGCCTTGAGGGGGGGAGCGAAGTGTGCCATAACCCCGCAACTTTTTTCCAAGGGGTTTGAGCCTGAATTTATGTCATTCGCCGAAGCATACACGTTCGATGACGTGCTGCTTGTTCCTGGCGCCTCAACTGTGCTCCCCGCCCAAGCCGATACCACCACACAACTGACCAAATCGATCAGCCTCGGTATTCCGTTGATTTCATCAGCGATGGACACTGTGACCGAACACCGGCTGGCCATCGCCATGGCTCAGGCTGGCGGTGTCGGGGCCATTCATAAGAATCTGAATGCCGAGGACCAAGCTGGAGAAGTGCGTAAAGTCAAAAAGTTTGAATCCGGTATGGTGGTCAATCCGGTGACCATCTATCCCGACCAGACCCTCAGCGATGCGCTCGGTCTTATGGGCGAACACAAAATCTCGGGAATTCCAGTGGTCGAGCGGGACAGCGGCAAGCTGGTAGGCATCTTGACCAATCGGGATGTCCGCTTTGCGTCTAATCCTGATGAACCCGTGAGTCAGCTCATGACTAAGGAGAACCTGGTCACCGTACCGGAAACCGTTGAACGGGAGGACGCCAAACGCCTGCTCCATCGCTATCGTATCGAAAAGCTTCTGGTGGTCGACAATGACTACCGTTGCATCGGACTGGTGACGGTGAAGGATATCGAAAAGGCCCAAGCGCACCCCTTGGCCTCCAAAGATGAACAAGGCCGGTTGCGGGTCGCAGCCGCGACCGGTGTCGGCGAAGAAGGATTGCATCGTGCCGAGGCTTTGCTCGATGCCGGCGTGGATGTCATCGTTGTCGATACCGCTCATGGTCATTCGGCTGGCGTGCTCAGTGCGGTTGAGGCGATCAAACTGCAAAGCAATTATGCGCAATTGGTTGCCGGAAATGTGGCGACGGCGGAGGGTGCCAAAGCACTGATCGATGCTGGCGCCGATGCGATCAAAGTCGGTATCGGACCCGGATCCATTTGCACCACCCGCATTGTCGCCGGTGTTGGTGTGCCGCAACTCACCGCCGTGCTGGAAGTGGCGGAAGCGGTCAAAAAAGCTGGCATCCCCATCATAGCCGATGGCGGCATCAAGCAGTCGGGCGATATTGCCAAGGCGATTGCTGCCGGAGCCGATTGCGTGATGATTGGATCTTTGTTGGCCGGTACGGACGAAAGTCCCGGTGAGGTGATTCTCTATCAAGGCCGGACCTACAAAGGGTATCGCGGCATGGGCTCCATCGGGGCCATGGCCCGTGGTTCGGCGGACCGCTACTTCCAGCAAGATGTTGCCGAAAAAATGAAGCTCGTGCCAGAAGGTGTGGAAGGCCGGGTGCCATACAAAGGTCCCGTACATCAGGTGCTGCATCAATTGGTCGGCGGCCTCAAAGCAGCGATGGGCTACACCGGCAACGGCACCATTGCCGAGATGCAGACAAACTGCACCTTCCGCCGCGTGACCGCATCAGGATACCGGGAAAGCCACGTGCATGATGTGGCCATCACCCAGGAACCTCCCAATTACCGGATCGACTTTGACTAGGGCTGTGGGCCCGCTCCGGACTCTCTCCTCATGACTCCCAGTGCGCGTTTGCAAGCCGCCATAGAGTTGCTGACGGCGCTGGACAATGAGTCAAAGCCTGGAGACTTGGTTGTCCGGCAGTACCTTCGCGCCAGGCGTTACATCGGATCCAAAGATCGCCGTGCGATTACGGAGCGGGTCTGGCGCGTGGTTCGCCACCATGCCCGTTTGAATTGGCTGCTCGACACAGACTCTGAATCGCCACGCCTTAGAGTTTTAGCCGATGGTCTTATCGACGGGGAGGAGACTCTGGATTCCCTGAGCGCACTCTGTTCGGGTGAGACCTATGCACCGGCCGTCTTGTCAGATGACGAACGGGCTAGAGCATTTCCGATTTATTCTGACGCATAGCCGTCAGCAACCAAGAAGTTCCTGCAGTGCTCGTGATTGAAGAGGCCGCAGACGTTACCGGCGGCTTTCCACAGATCATCGATGGTGCGGGGTTTTAAGCGCTTCATGTGAGCTTTGAACTTTGAAAATGCGAGCTCGATCGGGTTGAAGTCCGGCGCATAGGGCGGCAGGAACAAAAGCCATGCGCCCCGCTTTTCAACCGCCCGCCTGGCACCGTCGCGTTTGTCGGCCGGCAGATTGCCGGGGACAACAACAGCGCCTTTTTGAAGGGTCGGGGCGCGTTGCGTTTTGATGTACTGCTCGAATGCATCACCGTCCATGGCGCCCTCGATCACCCAGGGCGCGGTCAGGCCGTCACCGCGCAATCCGGCAATGAAGGTCATGGTTTTCCAATGACCATGGGGAATGGCGGCAACCATCCGCTGGCCGCTGGGACAGCGCCCCCGCAGGCGCGCCATTTTGGTATTGATACTTGTTTCGTCAAGGAACACGATCCTGCCGACCCGCTCGGGATGGGCCGGGAGCCGGGCCTGACGTTGGCGCCAAACCACGCGTGCTGCCTGCCCATCCGCGCGTTCCTGTTCACTGGCGTGGGCGGTTTTTTTAAAGCTGATCTTGCGCGCGCGGAACCAGTCATTAATCGTCGAAGTCGGCGCAATCACTTGGTGAACTTCGTCCAGACGCTCAGACAGCTCTTGCAGTGTCGGGTCTGGCGTCTCCTTAATCCAGCGCAGGATATCCTCGCCGTCAAGGATCAAGACGGCGCTGGCGCGACGGCCGTGGTTTGACCGCGACAGTCCCCTCGTCTTCATATCGCCTGACATACCGCACCGCCGAGCTTGCGCTCACCTCAAAAAGGGCTGCCGCCTGACGGCGCGACATGCCCGACGCCACTTTCCTCGCCAAACGAATACGCAGGTCTTCCGATACAGCCACGATGCCCCCGCCAAAGCGGCTATCGAATCAGTCCGCCAAGACCATGACAACAAAATATTGATTCATTCAACCTCGGAAACGCTCTAGTTTGTTAAAAACGCAGCATCGTCCGGAAAGCGATGCACCGGTTCAGGTATCAGCGGAATGTCCCGACTGGCTATGGCCATACTTCACAGATCTCTACGGTGAAGAAGCAGAATCAGAACCCGGCGCACTCAATCAGGAAGCCCCCGTCGATTTAAGAGTAAACACGCTCAAAGGTGACCGCGACGCTGTTCGTAACGCTATCGAGCAAGACGGACTGACGGCCAAAAATACAAACCTGTCACCCATTGGACTGCGCCTGCTCGAGCGGATGACCCCCGGAAATAGCAAAACGTTCAAGGACGGCCTGGTCGAGGTCCAGGATGAGGGATCTCAGATCGCAGCGCTATTGGTCGATGCGAGATCTGACCACGAGGTGCTGGATTTTTGCGCCGGCGCTGGCGGCAAGACTTTGACCCTGGCTGCGGCCATGGGTGGGCAAGGCCGAATCGTAGCGACGGACAGCGACGAGGGCCGTCTAAAAAAAGCAAAGATGAGACTGAAACGGGCTGGCGCCCATTCCGTCACCACCCGCGTGCTCGATCCCACGAACACCAATTGGCTGCACAAACGCCGCAAGAGTTTTGATCGTGTGCTGGTGGATGCGCCCTGTTCGGGGACTGGCGCCTGGCGCCGTCAACCGGACGCCCGCTGGCGCCTGACGCCATCGGATCTGGATTGATCTATTGCCACACAGGATCAAGTGATGACCCAAGGCGAGCGAATGGTCAAACCGGGTGGCCGTCTTAATCTATGTGACCTGTTCCCTGCTGCGGCAGGAAAATGAAGACCAGGTCGAAGGTTTTTTTGGAGCGGCATGACCATTTCCGGGTGCTGTCCGCCGCCAATGTCTGGAAACAGGTTTTCGGTTCACGCTATCCCGGACGCGGAAAGTATCTCCGTCTGTCGACGCGGCGGCACCAAACAGACGGCTTTTTCGTCGCTATTCTTGAACGGCACAATGTATGACCGCATCCTTTGACCGATACGATCGCAGCCCTTACAACCGGCGGATAAATTTTATCTGAGCACCCATGACCGACCGTATTCTCATCATTGACTTTGGCTCCCAAGTGACACAGTTGATCGCCCGGCGAGTGCGCGAAAGCGGTGTCTATTCTGAGATCCAGCCCTTCAATGCTGTCACTGAAGACAGCATCCGCGCCTATGATCCGAAGGGAGTCATTCTGTCCGGCGGTCCTGCCTCCGTTATTGGTGACGACACGCCCCGGGCAGCGCAAGCGCTGTTCGACATGGGCTTGCCTATTCTTGGCATTTGCTACGGCCAAATGTGCATGGTTGAACAACTCAACGGGCAAGTGGAAACGGCAGACCACCGCGAGTTTGGCCGGGCGTTTCTAGATGTCAAAGAAACATGCACTCTGTTTGACGGTGTATGGAAACCAGGTGACCGGGAACAGGTGTGGATGAGTCACGGTGATCGAGTCATCGCCGTGCCAGACGGGTTCCATGTGGTTGGGACATCTGAGGGTGCGCCTTTCGCCGCGATCGCGAACGAAGACCGTAAGTTCTACGGCTTCATGTTCCACCCCGAGGTGGTGCACACGCCTCACGGGGCTGCGCTCATCGAAAACTTCACCCACCGGGTCTGCGGCGCCACCGGAGACTGGACCATGGCCGCCTTTAAAGATCAGGCCATTGCCGCGGTGCGTGAGCAGGTGCGTGACGGTCCGGTGATCTGCGGGTTGTCCGGCGGGGTGGACTCCTCCGTCGTGGCGGCCTTGGTGCACGAGGCCATCGGCGATCAGCTGACTTGTGTGTTGGTGGATCATGGGCTAATGCGGCAAGGAGAAGTAGAGCAGGTGCTCGCCGTGTTCCGCGATCGCTTCAACATCAGACTGGTGCTCAACGATGCGTCGGGCCTTTTCTTGAGCAAACTGGCTGGGAAGACGGACCCGGAAGAAAAACGCAAGATCATCGGTGCCACTTTCATCGACGTGTTCGAAGAGGAAGCCAACAAAATCGGCGGAGCGGATTTTCTGGCTCAAGGCACACTCTATCCCGACGTAATTGAAAGCGTATCCTTCGCCGGTGGACCCAGTGTGACCATCAAATCCCATCACAATGTGGGCGGTTTGCCGGAACGCATGAACATGGCTCTGGTGGAGCCTCTGCGCGAACTGTTCAAAGACGAAGTGAGAGACCTCGGCCGGGAGTTGGGTTTGCCCGACGAGATGGTCGGCCGTCATCCTTTTCCAGGGCCCGGCTTGGCCATCCGCATTCCCGGTCAGGACATCACCGCGGAGAAGCTGGACATCCTGCGCAAAGCGGACGCCATTTATCTGGAGGAGATCCGCAACGCGGGGCTGTATGACGCCATCTGGCAGGCCTTTGCCGTGCTTCTACCGGTGCGGACCGTCGGCGTCATGGGCGACAGCCGCTCCTACGACTATGCACTGGCGTTGCGCGCCGTCACCTCCACCGACGGAATGACGGCCGACTACTTTCACTTCGACATGGATTTCTTGGGCCGCGTCGCCAACCGCATCATCAACGAGGTGAAAGGCGTCAACCGGGTGACCTACGACGTCACCTCCAAACCACCGGGCACGATTGAGTGGGAATAGGGCTCGACTAGAGCGTTTCCGCGGTTGAATGAATCAATATTTTGTTGTCGTGGTCTTGGCGGACTGATTCGATAGCCGCTTTGGCGGGGGCATCGTGGCTGTATCGGAAGACCTGCGTATTCGTTTGGCGAGGAAAGTGGCGTCGGGCATGTCGCGCCGTCAGGCGGCAGCCCTTTTTGAGGTGAGCGCAAGCTCGGCGGTGCGGGATGGCGGGCGATATGAAGACGAGGGGACTGTCGCGGTCAAACCACGGCCGTCGCGCCAGCGCCGTCTTGATCCTTGACGGCGAGGATATCCTGCGCTGGATTAAGGAGACGCCAGACCCGACACTGCAAGAGCTGTCTGAGCGTCTGGACGAAGTTCACCAAGTGATTGCGCCGACTTCGACGATTAATGACTGGTTCCGCGCGCGCAAGATCAGCTTTTTAAAAAAACCGCCAACGTCAGGCCCGGCTCCCGGCCCATCCCGAGCGGGTCGGCAGGATCGTGTTCCTTGACGAAACAAGTATCAATACCAAAATGGCGCGCCTGCGGGGGCGCTGTCCCAGCGGCCAGCGGATGGTTGCCGCCATTCCCCATGGTCATTGGAAAACCATGACCTTCATTGCCGGATTGCGCGGTGACGGCCTGACCGCGCCCTGGGTGCCCTGATTTGATCGAGGGCGCCATGGACGGTGATGCATTCGAGCAGTACATCAAAACGCAACGCGCCCCGACCCTTCAAAAAGGCGCTGTTGTTGTCCCCGGCAATCTGCCGGCCGACAAACGCGACGGTGCCAGGCGGGCGGTTGAAAAGCGGGGCGCATGGCTTTTGTTCCTGCCGCCCTATGCGCCGGACTTCAACCCGATCGAGCTCGCATTTTCAAAGTTCAAAGCTCACATGAAGCGCTTAAAACCCCGCACCATCGATGATCTGTGGAAAGCCGCCGGTAACGTCTGCGGCCTCTTCAATCACGCGCACTGCAGGAACTTCTTGGTTGCTGACGGCTATGCGTCAGAATAAATCGGAAATGCTCTAGAGATAGTGTCCTGGGATCTCAGCCCAGGCGATGCCTTGATCTTTCACCCGCGCACACCTCATGGCTCAAAACATGCCTTGACGCCTCTGAACCGCGCATTGGGCTGAGTTCGCGATGGATTGGTGACGACATCGTTTGGCACTATCGAAACGGCAACGTGAATGTACCCGGAGTTGAAGAGATGCCGACAGGCGAGAAAGTGCGCGGTGGGTTCTTTCCCTTGGTATGGAAAAACCCCGACAGCATGGGTTCGCAGGCTGCGTGATCCAACAAACATACGAAAGCGGTCTAAATAGTCCCACCCTCTCCGCAATAGCTTTACAAACGTAACCCACAAAAAATGAAGGGAAGCATGGAACCGGCATCTCCACAGCGACGGTATTGCTCAACTCCGTTCGGCCAAGTCCATTATTGGGTCACCGGAGACGGCCCGTTTCTTACTTTGGTCCACCAATCGGCGCAATCCTCCGATGAATATTTACGAATGGCACCCTCATACCAGCGGTCGTTGAGATTGATTCTCTTTTAGGGATTCCCCACGGCGCAATGATGTGATTCATAGAAAGCCGGCTTTAAATGGAGGATTTGATGTCGGCGAAGATCCCGTTGCGAACGGACTATGACGCGGTCCAAGCGCGGGCCTTGACGCGCAAAGCGACAGATCCCAATCAGGTGCGCCGCCTTCTGGCGATTGCGGCGGTTTATGATGACTGAACCGTAGGGATGCGGCGGCGGTTGGCGGCATGGACCGCCAGAGCCTGCGCGACTGGGTGTACCGGTTCAATCAGGCAGGCCCCGAGGGCCTGCACGACCACAAATCTCCCGGCGCGGTTCCGCAGCTGACGGCGGTGGAGAGGGTGGCGTTGGCGGAGATCGTCGAGGCGGGGCCGGACAGCGACGGCGTCGTGCGCTGGCGCCGGCTCGACCTCAAGGAGGTTATCCGGGACCGCTTCGGGGTGGAGTATCACGAGCGCTCGGTCTCGCGCCTGCTGCACGATCTCGGCTTCTCGCACATGAGCGCCCGGGTGCGCCATCCGGGCCAAGATGCGGCAATGCTGGAGACGTTTAAAGAAACTTCCCCCGGGCGCTCGCCGCGGCGGTAGCCCACCTGCCGCCCGCAACGCCGGTCGAGCTGTGGTGGCAAGACGAGATGCGCCTTGGCCAGAAGAACGGCATCGTCCGGCAGTGGGCGCGCACCGGCAGACCTACCTGTCGCACCGCGTCTTCGACAGTTACGAAGACATCGTCGATGCGGCATGCCACGCCTGGAACAAGCTCATCGACAAGCCCTCGAAAATCATGTCGATTGGTATGCGCAAATGGGCACACGAAGGTCAAATTCAATGACCGTTGGTATTATTGGCGGACTCTTTCCAGGTTGTGGGCATCGACCTGCCAGGACATGGGCGCTCCGACAACCCCGATCATGAACTAGAACTGGAAGAACTCACCGATGCCGTCGTCGCGGTGCTGGATGACATTGACGTTCAACGCACGCACATACTCGGACATCACGGCGGTGTCAGCGTTTCCATTGACCTGTCCAACCGGCATCCGGACCAGGTTGACAAGGTCATTCTGTCAGGCGGCGGCGTTCGCAGTGCCAAGCAACTTGAGGCGTTGAAGAGCCAGCCCATGACGCGGGACCTGCCCATGGATGCCGATGGTGACTTTCTAGCTCAGACCTGGACAACCTACCGCAAGATGAGCGCACTGAAGACGCCGCCGGACATCACCATCCTACCCTTCGCCGTCGGGCTGCAGGCCCGTCTTCGCCCCTTCGATATGCATCACGCGCTCTATCGCTGGGACGGCGAGGCTGCGAGGAAGTCTTTCAACAAAGAAACCTTGCTGATCAGAGGCACCGAAGACCTGTACAGCGGCGACGTGGCCGCCCGGCACAAGCAGATGGACAACAGCATCTATGTGGAAATCGCCGACGGAGGTGCGTGGCTCTTTTACGAACAGCCGGCCGCCTGCGCCAAAGTTATTCGTGACTTCTTGTCAGCGTAGAGGCATCAGCGTCTTAACATTTGAAATCCCTTATGCCCGCGAACGTAGCGAGGGTTCGATTCTCACTCTCTCCGCCCTAACCTAACTTATGTAGCTCTAAGGAAAATCTCCTAAATACTTTGCTGACATATGTCCGCTAATAGCCTTATGCGGACATATAATCGACTCAGCCATCAGCACATTGACTTTCAAAACCAATTGGATGCTAGCGCTGATCACAGACAAACGCGAATTGCTTGACTTTTTTGCCGCCAGACTCGACTTGAATCACTTCTGTCACATGAAAATAGGCGCCAATCTTTTTGTGCCACCAATCACTGTTCTCAATTGTTAAATGGGCGTTGCGTCCATCAGCTAATTTTTTTGAGCGCGGCCAGTGTGAACGACGAAGAACGCAGCCATTCGAGTAAGTGAAGCGATGTGTACGAGTACAGCGTCTAGATATTCAGGCTCAATATGTTCAAGCGCATCAGTACAAATAACCAGATCGGCAGGGAGCGGATTTTCATCCTTTCCAGCGATAGCGGGATCATATTCGCGGATTTCAAAAGAAACAGCCTCAGCTAACGTCCCCTTTCCGCAACCATAGTCGAGAACAGATTGCGCACATAACATATACCTGGAATCATTGATTCGGCCTGAATTTAGTATTTTGCATTGACCTGATTCGGCTGCCGATTCATGCACCTCTCCAACGACACGAGCAGCGAACGACTTCACGGCGAAGATGCGCAAAAGGGCCTCCTTTCTGACCGCTGACGAACCCAAGGCACTCCTGAATGTCATGCGCAAGCGGAAGGTCGAAGCGCTGCAGGTACGGCGCGCGAATGCGCTGGTTGCCCTTGATGATGGCCACAGCGTGCAGATGGTCTCCAGGATATTCTATCTCGATCCCGACACGGTTCGCGGCTGGCTACGGGACTTCCGCGAGAAGGGTCTCGCCTCTGTGGAGCTTGCGGATTACCCGGACCGCGCGCGGGCCGCCTGACGGCGGACCAGGAAGCCGCTCTCAAGGCGCAGTTCCGGGACAATCCGCCGCGCGACACCAACGCGGTGCGGGATGCCATCTTCCGAAAGTTTGCTGTGAGATATTCACGTCCGGGCGCCATCAAGCTGATGCACCGCCTGGGGTTCGCATACGTGAAGCCGAAGACGCTGCCGAAGCAGGCCGACAAGCAGGCGCAGGAAGCCTTCATCAGGGATTATGAACAGCTGACGCGCGGGATGTTTCCGGACGCGACGGTTGTCTTCGCCGCTGCGGTCCATCCCGAGTATCAGAGCCGGCCGGCGCATGGCTGGTTCATCCGTTCCGACAAGCCGGCGATCAAGGCCACGACAGGGCGCCAGCGGCTGAACCTGCACGGCGCACTGGACCTTGAAACGATGAAGCTCACCCTGGTCGAGGGCGAGAAGATCAATGCCGAAACCTCTCTGCGGTTGTTCGAGAAGCTGGAACGGGCCTATCCGGACACCCGGGTGATCCCGGGTGATCCCGGGTGATCCCGGGTGATCCATGTCTGTCTCGACAATGCGCGCTATCACCATGCCAGGCTGTTGCGGCCGTTCCTGGAGCGGCCGGAGTGCCGCATCCGGCTGCATTTCCTGCCGCCGTATGCGCCACACCTCAATCCCATCGAGCGGTTATGGGGCGTCATGCACCGGCATGTGACGCACAACCGGTTTTATCCCGATTTCCGACAGTTCACCGAGGCCATCTTCGGGTTCTTCAACCAAACCCTGCCCCGGGAATGGGAAACAATCCGAGACACCGTTACCGACAACTTTCGTGTCATCACACACGATCAGTACCGAGTAATTGGGTAGCAGGAGTATAAATCAAAAAGCGTGGGAACGAAGGCCAGGAGAACAACACCTCTTTCGGCCAATGATATAAGTGCTGAAATGCCAGACCATTTAATCAGCCAACACCACAGCAAAACCTGAAACAATCCGGCAAAGACCGGAAACGGGATGTCGATGGCAGCGAAGAGGAGATACGCCTGCTGCGCATCCGAATTGTACGCTGCCAAACCAGCCACAATCTCAGTGGTACTAAGCGGCCAAAGGACATCAAAGGGTTCAAGCCCACCGGTGGCTTCAACCACTCTTGGCGTGGCAATCCCGTTGAGAACACCAATAGCTGCACTCGCCAAAACAAGGGCGAGCATGACTGTTTTCCAGGATGCGAAAACCATTAATCCTTTGGCGAACTTAGTAATCACCTTTTCCTCCCTATGGTCATTCCTCGACCCGGCAGTAAGGATATATGGCGCAATGAAGACATACAGGATAACAACGATGCTCTTGCCCACCTATGAAACTGTCGCCTAGGGTACTTTCCTGCCGGCCTACCGGCGAATTAGTTTTCACAATTTGTGATGGAGAAAATTCATGCGCGTGTTTGCTGTCGCTCTTGCGTCAACTCTGATTGCCACTGCTGCTTGTGCTCAAGATGAAGACTGGCCGCGCGTTGAAGCGCCCCCTGGTGCCGTGGCCTACATAATCTCACCGGCCAATGGAGAAGTTGTGTCGAGTCCGTTTACGGTCAAGTTCGGCTTGCACGGGATGGGGGTTGCTCCGGCCGGAGTCGACTATCCGGACACGGGGCATCATCATCTCGCAATCAATCGCGAGGTAACAAATTTCGATGAACCTCTGATCACGGATGAACCGGATCTGCTTCATTTTGGTGGTGGTCAAACCGAAGCGGTGCTTGAACTTGAACCAGGCGAATATACCCTTCAGATGATATTGGGTGACCTGGATCACGTGCCTCATGACCCCCCAATCATGTCCGCCAAGGTGACCATAACGGTCCAGTGATGTAGCTCGCGACCGTGTGCTAAGGTCTTCATTTTCCTCCTTTAAATGGCCCGGGTCGGTATGTCCCAAGCCCGCGTGTTGCTTGCGTGTGGTGGCCTAAGCGTATAGGGTTCCCCGAAGTATGGGGCCTGTAATACCGCCGGGTCAGGTGTATCGAGTTGGGGACGTTCGGTCGGTCATAATGTCCGTTCCGGCACGGGGTCGAAAAAGCGCATGAGCGTACTTTACAAAGCCTTCAAAAAGCAGCGAAAGAAAACGAGCAGCAAGCTGCGGCGCAGGCTGAGGTGCCCGAAGATTCGGAGACCAATGCCTTTGCTGCTGACCGAATGGTTGCCACGGGAGCTATTTCATCCGGCCGGTTTGGCAAACTCGGCGCCAATTGGCGTGTGTCAGGGATCGCTGCGGTGACAGTCCTCGCGCTGGTCCTTAGTTGTGGCGTTCTTTTTGGTCGATACCGACCAACCAGCGCCTGTTCAAGTCGCCCAACAACCGGCTCAGCCACACCAGCCCAACCCGCGGCCCCCGCCGCCGGCCACAGTTGAAAGTCCACCGGCACCAGAACCAGTCGTAGCTATGACTGAACCGCAAGCAGTGCCCGAACCCGTAGCTGCACCGGCCGAAGACGACGCAGCACCTGAGCCTGTCCCGGCACCTGCCCCAGTTCAACAAGCGGTAGCGCCATCTCCACCTGCGGTTACGCCGTCTCAATCGGAACCTATGCCCGATCTCGATCCTGACTCCCCGGCGCGGGTGTTAAGCCCGCCCATATCAATTCGGCGTGCTGATGCCGAATTCGCCGGCACCTTGGCCAGCGGCATGATCCAAATCCGTCAGGTGTCGCAGGAAGCCCAGGACAATGTCACGGCGGGATACAACGCCTTGGTCCGCGGCGATTTGGGATCAGCGTTGGATTTGTACACTGCAGCTATTGAATCAGAACCGACCAGCCTGCTCGCCCTCCTAGGCCGAAGCGCGACTTTACAAAAACTTGGCCGTATGGATGAAGCACGCAGCGGTTATGAAAATGTGTTGCGTCTCGATCCGAGCAATCGCGAAGCCCTTACCAATATTACGTCAATTCTGAGCGCGCAGGCACCGAACGATGCGCTCAACCGTCTTCTCGATCTCTAGCGCGAGTATCCGCGGTTCAGTCCTGTCAAAGCTCAAATCGGTTTGTTGTATGCGCGTATGGGATCAAATGACCAGGCTTTGGCCTATTTGAGTCAAGCCGTTTCGATTGCTCCGAGCACGGTCATGTACCACTATAATCTTGCCGTATTGTTGGATCGGATGGGACGCAACGAACAGGCGGTTGTATCCTACGAACGCGTGCTGGCCGGCATTCTGAACAGCGGAGTCGCAAGTGACTTATCCCGCTCCGATGTTGAACGCCGCGTACGCTACCTGAAGACCCTATAACCACTGCCGTTCGGAACGGCCTATGCCTTATCTCGCGCATTTCGGGTTAAAGGAACACCCGTTCACGCTCACACCCAACACGAATCAATACTTTCCATCGACAAACATGTGGAAATTATCCAATCGATTCAGTTTGGCATCACGCGGAACACCGGCATTCTAAAAGTAGTTGGTGACGTTGGGGCCGGCAAGACCATGTTGTGCCAGGGCAATCGGGTGAACGGATCATTGTGTGATGAGGCTTGCGCGGAAGTCGTCGTCCCAGGCGGCGACCTTTCGGCGGAGTCTTAGGGAGTCCTTGCCGGGGTCTCGTCGTATGAGGTTTTGTGCCATGTGCTTGATGGTGGTGAAGTTGGCCGGGGCGTGATCGGTACGCAGGCGGCATTCGTCATCGCGAAAGACCATGTCCATGACCCAGTGCAAGCTGTTCTCTATCGCCCAGTGGGAGCGGATAATTGGGCCTAGTTGCGCCGCCGCGAGATCGAGCGATGAGATGTAGAGTCGGGTCTCGTGCTCGGTCTTGTCGCCGATCTCGCGCGTGCTTTCGACCGCGATGACGGATTTCAGCCCCGGCCAGCCCCGGCCAGCCATGGCGCTGCTGGAGCCAGGCGATATCCTCGCTCACCGTCGATCACCTCGCCCGGCACACCGGTGATCGTGGCAACCCAGGCGACGAAGCACTGTTGGAACATCCGCGCATCCAGGATGGCAAGGATCGTGCCCAGTTGGTCGTGGGACGGCGTGCCATCGGAAAACGGCCGGAAGCGGTGTAGAAGATCGCGTTTCTTGTCGCCGAAACGGGCAATATCGACAATGCTGTCGGCGCCCGCCAGCACCGCCAATAGGCAAAGCAGCAGCACCTCATCAAGCGGATAGACCACTTTGCCCCGTTGGCGAGGGTCCGCAAGATCCTCAAAATGATCAAGAAAGACAACGGCTTCCGCGAATGCGCCCGAACTCTCCATCATAACCTCCCATACCGAATCGGCGGTCTTCGATAGATTCAGCACATCAACACATTGTCACGCACTTTTTCACCCGATTGCCCTGACGCCTGGAGGGAGAAGGATGGCAATTTCTGGCTCGACCACCGGATTGGCCTGAGGCGGTCCGATCCCCAATTGCGCTTTCTTACCGTATGGTGTCGAGCCCATCGTTTCTCCCGGGTCGTGCTTTTGATCAATCGGTCGGAGACTTTATAACGCAAACACGACAATCTGCCTTGCTTTCGTGCGATTGGAGTTCATCCAACAAGAATTTGCGACCCACCAGTTTGGTCCACCTTGGGAAAGGTATACCTTTGATGGTTCGCAAGGTGAAATAAACCCAGGACGCCAGCTTTCTATGACTGGTTCAGGTTTATAATGGTATTGGATGGCTGACAGACCATTCTTAGCGTGAACTCCGATGCGCCAACAGAGTCAGAGAAGCCATGTCTGATCTGGATCGAGTACTTAATAGTGGGGGCCGGACCTGTCGGCATGGAACCTGTCAGGAATTTTGTGTTTATGAGCGCTAGAGCATTTCCGATTTATTCTGACGCATAGCTGTCAGCAACCAAGAAGTTCCTGCAGTGCTCGTGATTGAAGAGGCCGCAGACGTTACCGGCGGCTTTCCACAGATCATCGATGGTGCGGGGTTTTAAGCGCTTCATGTGAGCTTTGAACTTTGAAAATGCGAGCTCGATCGGGTTGAAGTCCGGCGCATAGGGCGGCAGGAACAAAAGCCATGCGCCCCGCTTTTCAACCGCCCGCCTGGCACCGTCGCGTTTGTCGGCCGGCAGATTGCCGGGGACAACAACAGCGCCTTTTTGAAGGGTCGGGGCGCGTTGCGTTTTGATGTACTGCTCGAATGCATCACCGTCCATGGCGCCCTCGATCAAATCAGGGCACCCAGGGCGCGGTCAGGCCGTCACCGCGCAATCCGGCAATGAAGGTCATGGTTTTCCAATGACCATGGGGAATGGCGGCAACCATCCGCTGGCCGCTGGGACAGCGCCCCCGCAGGCGCGCCATTTTGGTATTGATACTTGTTTCGTCAAGGAACACGATCCTGCCGACCCGCTCGGGATGGGCCGGGAGCCGGGCCTGACGTTGGCGCCAAACCACGCGTGCTGCCTGCCCATCCGCGCGTTCCTGTTCACTGGCGTGGGCGGTTTTTTTAAAGCTGATCTTGCGCGCGCGGAACCAGTCATTAATCGTCGAAGTCGGCGCAATCACTTGGTGAACTTCGTCCAGACGCTCAGACAGCTCTTGCAGTGTCGGGTCTGGCGTCTCCTTAATCCAGCGCAGGATATCCTCGCCGTCAAGGATCAAGACGGCGCTGGCGCGACGGCCGTGGTTTGACCGCGACAGTCCCCTCGTCTTCATATCGCCTGACATACCGCACCGCCGAGCTTGCGCTCACCTCAAAAAGGGCCGCCGCCTGACGGCGCGACATGCCCGACGCCACTTTCCTCGCCAAACGAATACGCAGGTCTTCCGATACAGCCACGATGCCCCCGCCAAAGCGGCTATCGAATCAGTCCGCCAAGACCATGACAACAAAATTTTGATTCATTCAACCTCGGAAACGCTCTAGGATGTCCAAAGGAGGACAATATGGGCTCGCGGAAGAACTCATTTCCCAAGGAACGAAGGTTCCGAAGTGGCAATACCGCAAACATGAAACGAGTGAGTCGATCGTGCTCGACTTATCGTTGATCGCCGATTCAACGAACCATCCGTATCGACTGCAATGCGAACAGTTTCTGTTATACCTGGAATCATTGATTCGGCCTGAATTTAGTATTTTGCATTGACCTGATTCGGCTGCCGATTCATGCACCTCTCCAACGACACGAGCAGCGAACGACTTCACGGCGAAGATGCGCAAAAGGGCCTCCTTTCTGACCGCTGACGAACCCAAGGCACTCCTGAATGTCATGCGCAAGCGGAAGGTCGAAGCGCTGCAGGTACGGCGCGCGAATGCGCTGGTTGCCCTTGATGATGGCCACAGCGTGCAGATGGTCTCCAGGATATTCTATCTCGATCCCGACACGGTTCGCGGCTGGCTACGGGACTTCCGCGAGAAGGGGCTCGCCTCTGTGGAGCTTGCGGATTACCCGGACCGCGCGGGCCGCCTGACGGCGGACCAGGAAGCCGCTCTCAAGGCGCAGTTCCGGGACAATCCGCCGCGCGACACCAACGCGGTGCGGGATGCCATCTTCCGAAAGTTTGCTGTGAGATATTCACGTCCGGGCGCCATCAAGCTGATGCACCGCCTGGGGTTCGCATACGTGAAGCCGAAGACGCTGCCGAAGCAGGCCGACAAGCAGGCGCAGGAAGCCTTCATCAGGGATTATGAACAGCTGACGCGCGGGATGTTTCCGGACGCGACGGTTGTCTTCGCCGCTGCGGTCCATCCCGAGTATCAGAGCCGGCCGGCGCATGGCTGGTTCATCCGTTCCGACAAGCCGGCGATCAAGGCCACGACAGGGCGCCAGCGGCTGAACCTGCACGGCGCACTGGACCTTGAAACGATGAAGCTCACCCTGGTCGAGGGCGAGAAGATCAATGCCGAAACCTCTCTGCGGTTGTTCGAGAAGCTGGAACGGGCCTATCCGGACACCCGGGTGATCCCGGGTGATCCCGGGTGATCCCGGGTGATCCATGTCTGTCTCGACAATGCGCGCTATCACCATGCCAGGCTGTTGCGGCCGTTCCTGGAGCGGCCGGAGTGCCGCATCCGGCTGCATTTCCTGCCGCCGTATGCGCCACACCTCAATCCCATCGAGCGGTTATGGGGCGTCATGCACCGGCATGTGACGCACAACCGGTTTTATCCCGATTTCCGACAGTTCACCGAGGCCATCTTCGGGTTCTTCAACCAAACCCTGCCCCGGGAATGGGAAACAATCCGAGACACCGTTACCGACAACTTTCGTGTCATCACACACGATCAGTACCGAGTAATTGGGTAGCAGGAGTATAAATCAACTTATCCAACGAAAACTTGCTTCAACCGGCGCGTTTGATATTCGCTTTTCCACTTTGGTTACAGACGTATCACTGACTGATGACCGAGTACTGCTGACGGCGGAGCGCGGCGGTAAGGAAGAAACGTTTGAAGGTCGCTTTGTCATTGCCGCTGACGGGGCTCAGAGCCAGTTGCGCAAGGCCTTAGAGGCCGACTTTTCGGGCAAAACGTATCCCAAATCATCGGTTACCGCGGTTATCGACTTTCCTTTTGACCGCCTAATGCTAGGTCTTCTCAACATCAATTACGTTTGGACCAACGACGATAGCTACAGCTTGATGCATCTTCGAGATAAATGGCGCTGCGCTTATACGCCGCGAGGTGAGTCACTTTGCCATGACGTTATTTCAAAGGAACAGGTTAAGACAAAACTCTTGTCGTTTTTTCCACAAGCTAAAGGGCTCGAAGTGGTGACGGTCAGTCACTACGCGATCCATCAACGCGTCATGGAGTCCTTCGTCCATGGCAGAGTCATATTCGCCAGAGACTCGGCCCATCTCAACAGCCCGTCAGGTGGTATGGGCATGAACAGTGGAATTCACGACGCACGATGTTTGATTGAGTATCTGGCCAAAGTTTGGTCCGGTGCTGATCTCAGGGTTCTCGAACGGTATCCAGCAAAACGAAAGGCCGTTGCCGTGGAAGAAATACAGCGTTTGTCAGATGCAAATTATGTACGCCACAGAGAAGTCGATGCTGGCGAGAGAAAACACATCTGGCAATCGTATTTGGAAATGGAGCGCGACGAAAATAGAATGCGTGAATTTTTGCTTGCGTCGTCCCTCATTGAATCATTGCGGCGTGAATCTGAAATCACCCAATGTTTATATCAAGAATTTATTGGTACAAAAACAGAAACGAAAGTTGAAAAAGCCATGGACAAAAACACAACTCTAAAAGACTTGTACAAGCCCCTTCATGATGAGCGGGCTCGACGGGCGTTTGTCGGCGCGCTGAAAATTGAAGTCAATGGTCACCTGGAGCAGAAACTCGAAGAACTCTATGAGACCCGACTTTTGCCAGAGTTCAAAAAGACCATGGGCCGGGCGCCAAATAACCGCGCCGAGGCGATTCCTATTTTTGAAGCAGAGCCCCTTTATCAAGTCTGGGGATCTCTATGTTGCCGGTCTCAAGATCTGTTGTGGGAGACTGTTGGCGAAACCATAGATCGGTTAAGACCTGAATTCGAGGCAAGAGCGCGATCTATTCTGCAGTCTAGAAAACGTCTAGGCACGGTCGAACTCAATCCAGATCTCGATATTCCTAAACCAATCGCAGACGTTGAAATCCACCGACAACCCGGCGGCTATTTCTTTGAAGGTTCGAAGGAAGATCTAACGGCGGCGATGTTATATATGGGAGCACTGGAGCTATACCGGGTTGCGAAAGGGCTCGGTTCGGTTGCATCTCCCGGAACGCCTGCGCGCGGCCAACGCATCATTCAATTCATAGAAGACACATTCGGCAAAGTTGCGCCAAAAAGAATTTTGGATCTCGGCTGTGCTAATGGCACAGAAACCATAGCATACAAACAACATTGGCCAGATGCTGAGGTGCATGGGGTTGACCTATCTGGGCCATTTGTTCGGTTTGCGCATATATGGGCTGAAGACAACGGCTTAGAACTGCATTTCCATCAAATGAATGCGGCTGAAATGTCTTTTCCAGACGGTCATTTCGATCTGATCCTGCCGCACATTTTATTCCAGGAAACTTGGTTCGATATTCAAGATAGTATTATGGCAGAAATCAAAAGACTGCTGGCACCCGGAGGCCACTTCGTTAACATTGACGTACCTTATCAACCCGATGCCATTACAATACCAAAACAAGTGACTAATGCCTGGCAGGTAGAAAACAACGGTGAGCCCTACTGGACTGGTTTTGCGGATCGTAATGTCAAAGCAGACTTGGAAGCTGCAGGCTTTGCAAGAGAGAACATATTTGCCAGTTATGAACCGCTTGGCCAAGCAATCACCTATTTTTTCGGGGCAACACAGTCGTAAAAAAAACAACGATGCGATGACCATTATTGAAGGAATAGACCATGGATAACCAATCACACCCGGGCAGAGGCTCTGGTTCAGAAACACGGCCACGTCCGTTGGCGAGAGAGTTCTGGCGTGAAGGCGACGACGGCTTGTTTAGTCAATCCTGGTATCCCATCTGTCTAGCGGCGGACGTGCAAGAAAACCAGGTTGTAGGACGAACTTTTCTTGACGGCGAAGTGGTGGTTTTCCGTGGCGCAAACGGCGCAGCTCATGTTTTCAGTGCCTACTGTGTGCATATGGGCGCCAATCTGAAAGATGGCGAAGTGGTTGATCACAACATTCGATGTCCGTATCACCACTGGCAATTTGATGCCACAGGCACATGTGTCAAAACAGGGGCCGGTGACCCACCGCCGCCCAACGCCTGTTTATTCGAGTACCCAAGCCAAGAACGATGGGGTGTAATTTTCGCCTTTAATGGAGAGAGCCCTTTATGGGATTTGCCGGATTTCGCAAACGTCGATGGGTCGCGACGATATCAAGACTCTGAACTTTGTACCGTTTCCACAAAAGTTGATTACTTTCCCGATGATACAACACGCTCCGCTTTACCTATGGACCCTTGGATGGTGGTGACCAATCCGCTCGATTTTCAGCATTTTGTATCGGTTCATGAAATGAGTTACCGAGATGCCAGCCCGGGAAAAGAAATCGAATGGCACGATCATTTTGTAGAATTCAGGATTCTCGCGACCAACCGGTACGGAACGCCTTACGACAACCACCAAGCGGTTTATGGCAACAACTGCCTTTATTTAAGCGGCGATCTGGACGGGAAATGGTTCGGTTTTTTTGCGGCCCAAACCATACCCAAGCTGGGTTTCTCGGAAATCTATTTTACAGCTGCCGCAGAGATAGGGGATGGGACGCAGGAGGCTGAACAAGAAGCTAAGTCTTGGGCTGAATCAGTCATAAAAATGGAAACGGAATTTTTCATGCAGGATATTACGGTACTGCAATCAATGCGCTTTCATCCTGGTCTTTTAACTAAGATCGATACCGCTTTGGCACGTCAGATCGATTACCTTCAAAGCCAGCCCCGAGCCCACCCCGGCGGTGAGTACATTAAGTAGGTCATTGTAGCACACTGATTGAGGACTCCATGGGATATCGCATCGGCATCGACTCCGGGGGAACATTCACTGATTTGCAGGCTGTCTCCAATACCGGAGAGATCAGCATCTTAAAAGTCCCATCAACTCCACAAAGCCCCGATCAGGGGTTTCGCCACGCCATTGAGGCGTTCCTCACGCGCATCAATGGTGATGCTGGGGCAGTCGAAAGTATTTGTCACGGTACGACGGTCGCCGTGAATGCAGTGCTGGAAGGAAAATTCCCTCCCATCGGTTTAATAGTAACGCGCGGCTTCCGGCATATCCTTGAAATGGGCCGACAGACTGTGCCCGGTGAGAGAGGGGCCATCTATGTATGGGTTAAACCGCCAAGAATTGTTCCACTGGGTAATGTTGAAGAAGTTACGGAACGAGTTTCAGCGCAAGGTGATGTCTTAACACCGCTGACCACCGAAGAGTGTCGTGCAGCGGCGCGATCCTTTAAAGAAAAGGGAATTGACACCGTTGCCGTTTGCCTTCTCAATTCCTACGTCAACGGCTCGCACGAGCAGCGCATTCGGGATCTGATTGTCGAGGAACATCCGTCGTGCTTTGTTGCTCTGTCGACCGAGACGCTACCTGAGTTTCGCGAGTACGAGCGCGCCATAACCACATCTATGAATGCGCTGCTAATGCCAATTCTTGGAACCTATGTTTCCGCTCTTGAAAACCATTTGACGGAGCTGGGAGTATCGGCGCCGCTTTACATCATGAAATCTGCGGGTTGTGCGTCTCGCGCAGATGTAGCTGTGACCAACCCTGTATACACAGCACTCTCTGGTCCGGCCGCTTCTGTCGTCGGTGCAGCGTGGATTGGAAGACATGCGGGTTTCCCTGACCTGATCACCTTCGATATGGGCGGCACATCCTCGGATGTCAGTTTGGTAGAAAACGGCGAACCGCAAAGAACCACTGAGGTCGAGCTCGACATATATCCATTGCGTAGTCCGTGTATCGATGTTGTTTCCATCGGCGCAGGAGGCGGTTCAAAAGCGTGGTTGGCTCCGGGGGATCGCTTGGCCGTTGGTCCGCGCAGCGCCGGCGCTAACCCAGGCCCCGCCTGTTACGGTCTTGGCGGTCGGGAGTCCACCATCACGGATGCTAACCTGGTGCTTGGCCGACTACCAACCCACTTGGCTGATGAAACCATCGTCTTGGACCAAGACCTCGCTACTCAAGCGTTGCATGATCTTGGGGTGAGCTTAAACCTATCGCCCATAGAACTAGCCAATGGCATCATCAAGATTGCCGAGCTCAATATGGCCGATGCTATTCGACAGGTTTCAGTTCAGAAGGGTCGGGATCCGAGGCTGTTTACACTTATCGCTGCTGGCGGCGCGGGGCCACTACACGCGGCAAGTCTCGGTGAGATTCTTCAAGTCAAACAGGTCCTCATACCACCGTCACCGGGTATTGGGTGTTCCCTTGGTGCGCTGGTCTCCGATGTCCGGGAAGACCTTGTAATGACGGACATTCAAAATGAGGTGACATGTGATCGTGACCGTATACGAAAGTCTTTTCTCGACCTCGAACAGAAAGCTCTCAAAGCGGTTGAACTGCAAGCATTCTCTGTGGACCAACGCAGAATACTGCGCAGCGCAGACCTTCGATACCGCGGTATGCGTACTGAGCTCACAGTTCCGGTAACGTCGGACGAGCTCACAGATGAAGTCATTGGCGAGATGTTTGAGTGTCTGCACGGGGCGCACGAAACCGCCTACGGATATTCTTATCCCGGTAGACAAACCGTTGAACTGGTGAACATCAGGGCCACAGGGTTGGGCTTGATGGCTGCAGTTCAACCTTATCGATCAGAAAAAAACGGCGATGACGAGTCATCGAAGGCAATTAAGAATACGCGTAAGGTGTTTTTCGAGCCCGGCGGTTGGACAAACACGCCGGTTTATGATCGCGCCAAATTGTTCAGTGGCATGTCATTAATCGGTCCTGCCGTTATTGAGCAATATGATTCGACGGTGATCATCCTTCCTGGACAAACAGTGGTTGTGGATGATCACGCCAACCTGTTGGTGCAAATTAAGGTGCATATTCCAGAGTTAGTAGAGAAAACGAAAGGCGCTACCGCATGAACCGTACTGTGCCTAGAGGCACCAATGACACCGTTGATCCAATTACGCTGGAAATCGTTGCCGGTTCGATTGAATCCACGCGACGCGAAATGGAATTACGGATCGAGAGAACGGCGCGTTCCGTCGTTATCCGCGAAGGCCGCGATTACCGGGCTGGCATATTCGATCGACAGGGCCGCAACGTATCGTCTGCATCTGGCGCGGCTCATGTGGATCCGATTCTTCAGAATTATGATCTCGAAGACATTGAAGATGGCGATGTTTTTATTTGGAACGATCCTTTCAGTTCTGCCGGTGGCCTCACCCATTTGCCCGATCTCTGTGTAACGCAGCCCATTTTATGGAATGGAAATTTGGTCGGATACGCCCAGGCTTTTGGCCACATGACCGATGTTGGCGGACTTCGGCCGGGCAGTGTCATGATCGGTGCCACTGATATTCACCAGGAAGGCATCATCATCCCCCCGGTCAAACTTTTGAGCAGAGGTGAGGTGATTGAGCCGCTATACCGCACCATTATGAGCAACAGCAGGTATCCGGAAGATGTCAGAGGCGACTTAGATGCTGAAATCATGGCTTGCCGGTTAGGTGTCGAACGGATCAAGAAACTTTTCGACCAATACGGTGCTGAGACCATCGATGTCAGTTTCGAACAAATCCTCGAACGATGCGCGCGCGCTTTACGGGAAGTGGCTTTTCCACAAATTCCTGATGGAGCGTATCCTTTCGAGGATTTTGTTGAGCTGGCCGGTGCCGTACCAGAAGAGCCGAGAGAATTCATCCGGCTCAAAGTCACAATGATCAAAAAAGATGATCATGTGACCTTCGACTTTGAGGGAACCGACGCGCAATCCTTTGCCTCCATTAACATCGCCGGGGATGAACGGTTTTATACGAAGTACATCGTATCAATATTCCGTAACCTCGTGCCTGACACAGTTTTCAATTCTGGCGCGACCCGTGCAATCAGTTGCCGGCTGCCCAAAGCGAGTGTTCTTTCCGCCGAGTACCCGGCGTCCGCGTCCTGCCGGGCTTTTACGCTGTTTCGGCTTCCTGAAGTCTGCCTTGGAGCGCTCGGCCGGGCCTTGCCTGAAGCCGTGCCTGGCTCTTCGGACACAAGGTCCGTATGGGGTATCGCTACACACAATCGAGACGGAGAGTCTGTGTTCTTTCGCGATGTCCTGGGCGGCGGCGGTGGAGCCCGGTTGGATGTCGATGGATCTGATGCGCTGAATGGCAACGTAGCTGGGCGTAGTGTACCGGCTGAATTTATTGAAGCCATGTACCCCATGACGGTAGAGCGGGATGCGCTTGCTGTCGACAGCGGTGGCCCCGGACAACATCGCGGCGGACTTGGCTGTGAGCGTTTGGTACGTTTCGATGCGCCCGGTGTCATTCATATCATTGACGATCGCATGCAAACTCAGCCCTGGGGCATCGCCGGTGGACGTGCCGGTGGCGGTGCGACCTATGTCCTCAATCCTGGAACTGAGAACGAGCATGTGTTTGAACGGAAAATCGACGCTTTTTCCGTCAAAACCGGAGACCACCTTCTCGCTTTGACACCGGGAGGAGGAGGGTGGGGGAACCCATATCTAAGACGAGTTGCTGACGTTGCCGTTGACGTAAAACTGGGCATTGTCAGCAAACAAGACGCACAAGAGTCCTACGGCGTTATTTTCGACGCAAACGGACATATCGACGGAGAAGCGACCGCAGACCTGAGAAACAAGCAGTCAAACGATGCTTGTACGACCGCTTTGTTCGATCGTGGAACTCGAATGCAAGACATTGTCAAGCAGGGCAGAATCAGTTTGACGGTGAAGGACCAATAACTGATCTATTCGGTTCGCCAGATGAAATAGAATCGGGTTGCGGATAGGGAAGTAATTGGTCTCCTCCTATTCTCAGACTTAACTAAGACAAAAGAACTAATTCCGGGACGTTTTTGTGAAAGATTTTTCCAATAGGGTGGCAATCGTCACTGGAGGCGCGCGCGGTTTGGGCGCTGCCTTCGCCAACGGGCTTGCCGAGCGCGGCGCGGCTGTGGCGCTCCTTGATGTGCTTGGGGATCAAGCGCAAGAGACTGCAGCCAAGATTTTCGAACAAGGCGGCACGGCCTTGGCTCTTGAGGCCGACGTGTCCGATCGGGAGAGTTTTGGTGATGCCGTAGCAGCCGCAATAAAAGAATTTGGTCATGTCGATATTCTGATCAACAACGCAGGCTTCGGCACCACTGAGGAAACGCATGGCGTGCCCTGGTACGAGTGGTCAGGCGACGCATTCGATCAGGTTGTCGCCGTAAATATGCGGGGGTGCTTCTTTGGCGCGCAAGCCGTGGCATCTCATATGATGGAGCGCGGCTGGGGCCGCATCGTAAACGTTTCATCCGCAACGTTTTGGAGTCCCATCGCCGAAGCTGTTCACTATGTGGCGGCAAAAGGTGGGACTATTGGTTTAACAAGAGCTCTGGCAAAAGGATTTGGCCGCCATGGTGTGACGGTCAACAGTTTGGTGCCCGGTCTGACCAAGACTGAACAGTCGGCTGGGATGTATCCGCCTGAAGTGTTCGAGATCTATAAAAATATGCGCTCGATACCGCGCGACGCCGTACCGCGTGATTTGGTCGGAACAGTTGTCTATTTGTGTTCGCCAGCGAGTGATTTCGTTACTGGGCAAGCATTTATAGTGGATGGAGGGCATATCTTTGACTGACGATGCCAATCAGAGGCCTTCCGCCACCACCACGCTGGACTCTAATGCACTAGAGGGAAAGGTCGCAATTATAACCGGTGGTGGTGGTGATATTGCCCGTCACTATGCGCGTGCATTGGCGGACGCGGGAGCCGCCATTGGTTTGATTGATTTAGATGCGATTAAAGTCGCGGACGCTGAGCAGGCCCTGACGAGCAAGGGGCATAGGGCGCTTGGTGTGGTCGCCAACGTCGGTCGCAAATCCGAAGTGGAATCTGCTGTTAAGAAAATTGCCGATGCTTTTGGCGGTATTGATATTCTGGTTAACAATGCGGGTTACGCCACCACCATACCTTTTGAGGACATATCAGAGTATGAATTCGATAAGGTTCTCGATGCAAACCTCAAGGGCGCGTTTATCATGACTCAAGTGGTGGTGCCAATTATGAGGCAGCGTGGTTGGGGAAAGATCGTGAATTTGACGTCAACCGTATCCAAATTAGGTCCTGGCAACTTGGTTCATTATGTTGCGACAAAGACGGGCGTTATCGGCCTCACCCGGGCTCTCGCGCGCGCGCTAGGTCCTGATAATATTACCGTCAATGCTCTGGCCCCCGGCATGGTTGCTACGGATCCGATTATCTCCCTTTATCCCAAAGCGGCGCTGGACAATCACGCGGCAAATCGCGCCATTCCGCGCTGGGAGTTTGCCGAAGATCTTGTCGGAACACTTGCTTTTTTATGTTCCGAAGATAGCGATTTCATGACCGGTCAAACCATTATGGTCGATGGCGGTCAGGTGTTCGACTAGTTGCTATGCCACATGTCACGTCGGATTCATTAAAGCTTTATTACGAGATAGTCGGCGAAGGACCGCCGATTTTATTTTTGCACGGCTATACAGCAACGATTGCGCTGTGGCAAAACCAAGTTCCTGTTCTGAAACCCAATTACACCGTTGTTTGTCTCGATCAGCGTGGCCATGGACAAAGCCAAGCGTCTGCTCAATCGGGTTATACTTTGCCAAATCTTGCCGGCGATGCCTTGGCTGTTTTAGACGCCCTCGACATTCAAGAGGTCATCGTTGTTGGGCATTCGATGGGGGGGATGGTCGCTTTTGAGTTTCTTGCTCACCATGGTGACAGGATTAAAGCTGCCGTCTTCAGCAGCACAACACCGAATGCTCCGCCGCGGGAGTACTTCAAATCGACCGTGGAATTTGCCCGCACGTTGGATCAAATTCCAGCAAACGTGCGAGTCGCCGATCCTATGATGCAGAGCTCTAAACCGATCGACGAAGCGACTGCGCTCGGTTGTGGCGAGATGATCATGTCCATTCCGAGGTATATTGAAACCCTCCATAACACGGCTACACCTTGCCTTGTGATTCACGGAAGTGACGATTCCGAAAGTATTCGCATCGGTTCCCGGGAGTTGATCGCGACGCTCATTAACGCAGAGCACGTCATTATCGAACGTGCTGGCCATGTCCCGCAGATCACACATTCCGGTGAATACAATGCTGCTCTAGCTGATTTTCTCACACGCGTTTCGTAAGCGACCCATTGTGCCGTAAAATGGCATCCAATTTACTGGTTGGTGCTAAGAATTCGTGGCCTATGACCCGGTACGCTCTTTGAGCCGAGGGCTTCTGGTTCTGGAAGCTCTCAACACGGCTGACAACATTACGGTTGGTGAGACGGCGGCAAAAGTAGGGCTGCCCCGTGGCACAGTATTGCGGCTGTTTGAAACTCTTCGGTTAGAAGGCTACGTAACTCGGTCAGAAGAGTCGAAGACCTATCGACTCAGTAACAAGGTGCAGCTTCTCGGAGGCGGTTTCGACGAAGAAGAGTGGATCGCAACGCTTGCGATGCCTGTCTTAAAAGAGTTCTCCAAGACGTCGCTGTGGCCAATTGGAATTTCTACCTTGGCGACATCAGGTGATCGTATGTACGTGCGGATCAATACGGATACGCGCAATGAAATGATGCTCTCCACGTTGAAGTACACCTATTACAAGTCCATTCTGGGAAGTGCAGTCGGGCAGGTTTTTTTGGCTTTTCTTGAGGCGAAGGAACAACGCGCAATCCTCGAGATTCTGGCATCGGGAAGTCCCTATGAGGATGATCAAATGGCTAAGAATCATGCTCTGGTCAAAGCTCTTTTAGCCCGCATTAGAAAAGAGAGGTTCGCAATAAGCCACTCCCGGGATGGCAAGCATTCCCGGGTTGCAGTCCCAATTGTCACCGAAACCGAAGGCGTTATTGCATCACTTGCGATCCGATATTTTACGTCAGCCTTATCGTCGACGCAGGCGATAGAACACTTTCTCGGGCCTTTGAATAGTATTGCTAAAGAGATTGGTGAGCGTGTAATGGCTTGGCAATCAGGACGCTAGTGGTGCAGCATAGGACAGCCCCGTGAAAGAGTATCATGTTCGAGCTTTTGCAAGAGGGCTGCGCATCCTCGAAAACATCAATCTTCACAATGGCCTTACGATCGCTGAGACAGCGAACCTGACCAATTTATCAAGGCCTACGGTCTTGCGTTTGTTGCGAAGCCTAGAGCATGAGGGATATGTCACACGTAATCCATTCAGCAAAACCTATCATGTCACATCGCGTTCACGTTTGTTGTCCCATGGGCACACGCAGGCCGCCTGGATTTCGGATATCGCCAGCCCGATCATGGACAAACTCAGCGCTGATATTGTATGGCCGGTTTACTTGGCAAGGCTGGAGGGAACCAAGACGGTCGTAATTTGGTCGACTAGCTATCAGAGTCGAATAGCAATCAACCGG
Organism: Rhodospirillaceae bacterium; assembly: GCA_965262665.1. Classification (GTDB taxonomy): domain Bacteria; phylum Pseudomonadota; class Alphaproteobacteria; order Rhodospirillales; family Rhodospirillaceae; genus CBDBND01. Next base: position 3,113,483 of record CBDHFR010000004.1, on the reverse strand, counting down.
TTTAGCAGTGGGCTTGTAATGCCCGCCTTAGCCACGTCGTCAGGTCTGACTTACATCGCAAATCTGAACAATGACGCTGCAGAAGAGACCATTCATTCGTGCCTTGAAGACGATCCAGACTCCTTAGAGCAAGCCGGAATCGACCAACGCAAACTTCACGGGCTTCTCGACAAAATTCAGCAGGAAGAATTTCTCTACTTCACACCCAACTGGATTGACCGGGAATGGCTGACCGTTCCGACGTATTTTAAAAATCGAATATTTGCGGCTCTTTCCATAGAGTTTCATGATGTTGACTATAGTCTCGACCATCTTAAGGCAGAGTACCTGCCAAAACTTCGCCAAGCGGCTTCTCGCATTGGTCAGGGCGTATCCGAACTGGACCAGGAAGCAGCGTTTGGCGCCTAATTAGTCGACTGTTAAGAAGCCGTTTTGCATGCGGCCATTGGTATGAGAGCCGCGATTATGTCTGCGATGATTAGGCGCAAGAGAAGCTTCATCCATACAAGGAGGAGGCGGAAGTTGTAGCCAACGGCGCTCATCACGGCGTTGATGTGATCTCCGAGGTGTCCCTTGAGGAAGTTTCGACCAAGCTGACCGTCGGTTTTGTTGTGACCGATGATGGCCTCAATGGCGCTTCTGCGCCTGAGTTCTTTTTTGATCTGTCCGCGGACGCCGCGTTTCTGTCCGGATTTGAAGACCCGGTTCGGAAACCATGTGGATCGGCGCCTTGGCGCCCGTCTTCTGGTAGCTGCGACGCGAGGTCTTGCCGTCGATGGCGATCACCTCGCCCGGCACACCGGTGATCGCGGCAACCCAGGCGACGAAGCACTGTTGGAACATCCGCGCATCCAGGATGGCAAGGATCGTGCCCAGTTGGTCGTGGGACGGCGTGCCATCGGAAAACGGCCGGAAGCGGCGTAGAAGATCGCGTTTCTTGTCGCCGAAACGGGCAATATCGACAATGCTGTCGGCGCCCGCCAGCACCGCCAATAGGCAAAGCAGCAGCACCTCATCAAGCGGATAGACCACTTTGCCCCGTTGGCGAGGGTCCGCAAGATCCTCAAAATGATCAAGAAAGACAACGACTTCCGCGAATGCGCCCGAACTCTCCATCATAACCTCCCATACCGAATCGGCGGTCTTCGATAGATTCAGCACATCAACACATTGTCACGCACTTTTTCACCCGATTGCCCTGAACTTCTTGGCCAATATAGTTGGAATATTTGTCACAATCATTGATTGGTCACAAGGTTTGTCCCGCAATACCGCAAAAATCTCGCAAAATTTGAAAATTGATCTTTCCTTTTGGAGCCAACTTCAAATGACTCCTAAAGGTTGGCTCCGTTTTGAAATGTAAAAATGATGCTATTTATCGTGCCGTACAGAATCTTGGCGCTGAATATTCCTTCAATTCAGAACATAAATTCATGACTTGGCTATCACCGCCCACCGTTCTTGGAAATCAGCACATGGCATTGCTCTTAGGTATGTTTGTGATTGTGGCTGTCAAAAATGAAAAACATGGCTAAGCGATATATGTCACCACCAGAAATCGTCTTGATGAAACGACCCAACGACCGCGCTAGAGATTGCCGGTGACATACTGAGTCGGGCTAAGTAGGAGGTGCTCAGCGGTGGTATAAACATAACTGTTTGTTATAGCTGTATAATTTGAGATTCATGGCGGAGGGAGTGGGATTCGAACCCACGATACGGTTGCCCGTATACACACTTTCCAGGCGCGCGCCTTCGACCACTCGGCCATCCCTCCAGCGCCAAGGCGGCGGAACCTACCCTAGGGATTGGCGTGGCGCAACGGCTCAAGGATTATATTTTTAGTCGAAACTATGATAAAACAATTGAATTTAGAGGGGTTTGAGGGTTACACTTAAGGTTAAGGAGAACTTACGGACTCAGGGGCAAGTTGCAGCAGTGTTTATCGGGCGCGCGTTAGGTTGGATTTTTATCTTTACGGCTATTGTCATGGCTTCGGGTGAAGCTGTGATGGCTTTGGGTACAGGCACGTACACCGGCTTAGCCACATCTGATGTGTGGGCTTTGCTGTGGGGACAGTCTCCCGACTTTCTTAATGGAAATTTGACCGGCGATATTTGGCGCTTTGCAGCCGCCTTGATTATGTCTATGCCGGCATGGGCTGTGCTCGGTCCTATCGGTGTCGTCCTGGCGCATGTTTGTCGCCGCCGACCGCCGCGGGGACGACTGTTCCGTACTGCTTAATCAAAGCGCATATTGTTTTGAATTGCCGGACTAAGCTTCCGGCATTTTTAATGCCTGGATGAAAGCGGATTGGGGAATCTCGACGCGGCCAAACTGCCGCATCTTCTTTTTCCCCTCTTTCTGCTTGTCCAACAGTTTGCGTTTGCGCGACACGTCACCACCGTAACATTTGGCCGTAACATCTTTACGCAATGCGCTGATGGTTTCGCGGGCAATAACCTTGCCGCCGATGGCCGCCTGCAACGGAATCTTGAAAAGATGGCGGGGAATCAGGTCTTTCAGCCGGGCACAGATTTGCCGGCCCCGGCTTTCCGCCTGTGACCGATGGGCAATGAAAGACAACGCTGCGACGTTTTCCGCATTGACAAGAATACTAACCTTGACCAGATCGCTCTCCAGGTAATCCGCCATTTCATAGTCGAAGCTGGCATAGCCTTTGGACATGGATTTGAGCCGGTCATAGAAATCGAACACGATTTCGTTCAAAGGCAAACGGTAAATCGCCATTGCTCTGTTGCCCACGTAAGTCAGGTCGATCTGTTCCCCGCGCCGTTCAGTACAGAGCTGCAGCACCGGCCCGAGGAAATCATCAGGCACTAAGATGGTCGCCTTGACCCACGGTTCTTCCATGGCCGTGATCTTAGTTGCGTCGGGTATATCTGCGGGATTGTGCAGTTCCAGCGCTTCGTTAGCGGTCGTGTGAACGCGGTAAACAACGCTGGGTGCGGTGGTGATCAATTCCAAACCAAACTCACGCGCTAGACGTTCCTGGATGATCTCCATATGCAGCAAACCAAGAAAGCCGCAGCGAAACCCGAAACCCAGCGCAGCGGAACTTTCCGCCATGTATTCAAAACTGGCGTCATTGAGATGCAGTTTCGCCAAACTGTCCCTCAGATCTTCGTAGTCGGACGCATCGACGGGGAACAGGCCGCAGAACACCACCGCGGTTGAGGGCCGGAATCCCTCCAAAGGCGTTTCCGTTTGGCGCTTTTCTTCGGTGATGGTGTCGCCGACCTTACAGTCGGCCACCGACTTGATGCTGGCATTGAGAAACCCAAGCTCACCCGGCCCCAGCTCCGGGAGGCTGACCCCTTTAGGTGTGAATACACCGACATCGTCCAACTCATAGGTAGCGCCGTTGGACATCATGCAGATCTTCATCCCTTTACGCATTATGCCCGCGACCACGCGTACGAGAATGACCACACCGAGGTAGGAGTCGTACCAGGCATCAACCAGCAGCGCCTTAAGCGGAGCGTCGGGATCGCCCTCCGGTGCCGGCAATCTCGTAACCAATGCCTCTAGGACCTCGGGGATTCCTGTTCCCACCTTTGCGGAGACTTCAATGGCCTCTGACGCATCAAGGCCGATGACGTCTTCGATCTGCTGGCGGATTCGGTCGGGCTCCGCCGCCGGGAGATCGATCTTGTTGAGAACGGGAATGATCTCGTGGTTGGCATCGAGCGCCTGGTAGACGTTGGCCAAGGTTTGCGCTTCTACACCCTGGGAGACATCGACCACCAACAAGGATCCCTCGCAGGCCCGCAGCGACCGGCTGACTTCGTAAGCAAAGTCCACATGGCCCGGCGTATCGACCAGGTTCAGGATATAGTTTTCGCCATCGTTGGCTTTGTAAGTGAGCCGGACGGTTTGCGCCTTAATGGTGATGCCACGCTCCCGTTCGAGCTCCATGTTGTCGAGCACTTGCTCTTTCATTTCGCGGCTGGTGAGACCACCGCATACTTGAATGAGACGGTCGGCCAGCGTCGACTTGCCATGGTCGATGTGGGCGATGATGGCGAAGTTTCGGATGTGCGCGGTATCGGTCATAACGCCGGGGGCCACACTTTCAACTGCGCAATTGTCCACCCACAGCCTTTTCGACTGCGGCGACAATCCGTTGTAAAACGTCTTCGATTTCGGCGTCCGTCAGTGTGGCCGCTGCCGGTTCCAAACGCACAGACAGAGCAACCGACTTCTTATTGTCTTTAAGGTCCTGACTGGAATAGACATCAAACACGTCAATGGATGTGATTAGATTTTTTTTGGCACCTCTGATCGCACGGACAACGTCTTCAACCTGGACAGATTCATCGAGCAAAAAGGCAAAGTCACGCTCAACGGGCTGGAACGCAGATGGGGCAAACTTCGGCCGGGCCGGGCCGGATTTTCGTTTGGAAGACGGCACGCGGTCCAAGAACACCTCGAAACCGGCGATCGGGCCGTCCACATCCAAAGCCTTCAAACAGAGCGGATGGAGCAGGCCAAATTCGGCCAGCACCGTCGGCCCTAGTTTGAGCACGCCGGATTGTCCGGGGTGATACCAGGCCGGTGCGCCGGTATTGTCGCCCGCTCCTATTTGCAGCCGGTCAACAGGAACACCGGCGGTTTCCAGGGCCGCTAAGGCATCGGCTTTAACGTCAAATGCGTCCACGTCGCGGGGTTGTTGGCGCCAATGACGACGACCACTGTGACCCGAGCGAATGCCTCCGGCAACCAATGTCTGTTCGCCAGGTTCTGTCCCTTCGAAGCGCGGCCCAATTTCAAACAAACGGGCATTGGGCATGGCCCGAGCCGCGTTGCGGCCCGCCGCTTGAATCAGATTGGGCAACACAGACGGCCGCATCACATCCACGTCGGCGCTTAAGGGATTGTCCAGCGGGACGAGCGGAGATTCGGAGGTGAACGGCTCTGCATGAACCCTGGACAGAAACGACCAAGTGGTCACTTCATGCAGTCCACGAGCCGCCAGGACCTGGCGCACGGCCCTGACCCGGCGCTGATCCTTGGTAAAAGCTGGTTTGACCATGGCCGGACAGGGCATGGAAGACACCGGGATTTCGTCGTAGCCGTGAATCCGGAGCACCTCTTCGATGAGGTCGTGCTCACCGCTGACATCGCGGCGCCATGACGGCGCGGTGACAGTCCAGGAATCAGCACTGTCCGGCGCCACCGAGAATCCAAGACGTTCGAGGATGGCTTTGATGTTGGCATCGGCGATGGCAACGCCACCGAGCTTCAACACCCGGGAAGGCCGAAACGATACAGCGGCACCCAATTGCGGTGCCGCTCCTACCTCCACCAAATGAGAGGCTTCGCCGCCGCACATCTCGAGGATCATGCGGGTGGCGCGTTCGGCTCCTTCAATCGTCGAGTCCGGATCAACACCGCGCTCAAAACAGTAACGGGCATCCGATATAATCCCGAGGGACCGGCCGCTGTTGGCAATGTTCACCGGATCAAACAAAGCGGACTCGAGAAATACTTCCGTTGTCTCTTTGGTACAGCTGGATGGCTCCCCGCCCATGATCCCACCGATACCGACGGCACACGCCTCATCGGCGATGACCACCACGGTGTCATGCAGTTCGTATTCCGTTCCATTAAGCGCGGCAATTTTTTCGCCCGCAGTGGCGAGACGTGGGCCGACGTCGCCTTTCAACTTTGCCGTGTCGAACACATGCAAAGGCCGGCCGAGGTCAATGTTGAGGTATTGGGTGATGTCGACCAGGGCTGACACCGGGCGCAATCCGATGGCGGTGAGCCGGTCCTTTAACCATTGTGGGCTTTCACCGTTGTTGAGCCTGCGGATGGTCCGTCCGACAAAGTGCGGACACACGTGAGACTGATCGTCCGGCAGATTCATGGCCACCGCACGTGGACTGTCAAAACTCCCCGTCACTGGTGACGTATCCAGAGGTTTGAGCATGCCCACACCAGCCGCGGCAAGGTCCCGGGCAACGCCACGAACACCGAGGGCATCCACCCGGTTGGGCGTTAATGCCACGTCGATCACCGGATCCAGGGTAAGGGCATCAGCGGCCGGTGAGCCCACCACGACGTCATCGGATAACTCGATTATGCCGTCGTGATCCTCGTCCAGCTTGAGTTCACGGGCGGAACACATCATGCCGCGGCTTTCAACACCGCGAATCTTGCCGACTTTCAACTTATTGCCGGATTCAGGAATGACATCCCCTGGCCGGGCCAAGATACCTTTCAGGCCTTCCCGGGCGTTGGGCGCCCCGCACACCACCTGTACTTCTTCTTTGCCGTCGGTGACGCGGCACAGCTTGAGGCGGTCCGCATCGGGATGCTTTTCCGCGCTGACGATCTCGGCGACCACAAACGGTGCGAGAGCGGAAGCCGGATCTTCTATGCCCTCCACTTCCAGACCAATGGCCGTCAGGGTGTCAGTGAGGGTGGTGAGGTCAGCATCGGTGTCGAGATGGTCCTTCAGCCACGACAGGGTGAACTTCATCGGCTCAGCCCTCCCGTCAACGTTGGAACATCGAGAGCGGAGAAGCCGTAATGGCGCAGCCAACGCAGGTCAGCGTCGAAGAAGGTGCGCAGATCGGGAATGCCGTACTTCAGCATGGCCACTCGTTCCACACCCATGCCGAAGGCAAACCCTTGGTATTCGTCCGGGTCCAGTCCGCAAGCTGTCAGGACATTGGGATGGACCATGCCGCAACCGAGAATTTCCAACCAATCGGTGCCTTCACCGATTTTTAGCTCGCCGTTGACCCGAGCGTAGCCGATATCCATCTCCGCTGACGGTTCAGTGAATGGAAAGAAGGACGGTCGGAAGCGCACTGGTGTGTCGTCCACTTCGAAATAGGCGTTGACGAATTCAATGAGACAGCCCTTGAGGTGGCCCATGTGGGTTGTTTTATCAATCACCAAGCCCTCGACCTGATGGAACATGGGCGTATGGGTCATGTCGTAATCGCACCGGTACGCCCGCCCCGGCGCCAGTATACGGAACGGCGGTTTAGTGGATTGCATCACCCTGACCTGCACCGGCGACGTATGGGTTCTCAACAGGTGACGGGTGCCGTCTTCCCGGGGTGGAAGGAAAAAAGTGTCGTGCATTTCCCGGGCCGGATGATCCGGCGGAAAATTCAACGCCGTGAAGTTGTAGAAGTCGTCCTCGATATCCGGGCCTTCGGCCACGTCGAATCCCATCGGCCCAAAGATGGCAACGATCTCTTCGATAGTCTGGCTGATGGGGTGGAGGGAGCCTCTTTGTTCGGGCCGGACGGGCAATGAAACGTCAACCGTATCCGTCGCCAACTGGTCGGCGAGGTCTGCGGCCTCGAGTTCCGCCTTGCGTTTATAGATGACGTCGGCGATTTGTTGTTTGACCGTATTGAGCTGTTGGCCTGCGGTCTTGCGGGCCTCGGGTTCCATGTCGCCCAGGCCCTTCATCATCACCGTGATGCGACCCTTTTTGCCCAACGCGGACACGCGAACCGACTCCAAGTCTTTGAGGGTCTTTGCCCCGGAGACTTCGGATAAGAGCTCCTCGCGAAGGTTTTCGACTTGATCCATGGTCGTGTCTCGTTGCGAACGTATCTGTGTTCATGGTGACAAGGGGCCAAGCTTTGAGCGGCCCCCACCGAGACAATCCTTATTCAGGGTGGCTCGGCGCCGTGATGGCGCCGGTGGTCTTAACCGAGCGCCGACTGAGCCTGCTTAACCAAGCTCGCGAATGTCTCGGGCTCCCGGACTGCGATATCGGCAAGGATCTTTCGATCCAACTCGATACCCGATTTCCGGAGCCCGTCCATAAATCGTGAGTAGGTCAGGCCGTGCTCCCGTGCGCCCGCGTTGATGCGCTGGATCCAAAGGGAACGGAAATTCCGCTTTTTCACCCGGCGATCGCGATAGGCGTATTGAAGTCCTTTTTCGACTTTCTGCTTTGCAACCCGAAAGCTTTTTGAGTTTCGACCCTGATAGCCTTTGGCGGCATCCAAGACCTTCTTGTGACGGGCATGGGTCGTCACACCCCGTTTCACGCGCGACATCCGTGGCCTCCCTTACGACGTACCGTAGGGCAAAAACTTCTTTACGATCTTGGCGTCGGAATCCGCCAAGAGGAAAGAGCCTCTCGCCCTACGCTTCATTTTTTGTGATTTTGATCCAAGCATGTGCCGCTTGTAGGCAAAGTTGCCCTTCAGCTTGCCCGAAGCCGTCGTACGGAAGCGCCGTTTTGTGGCGCTCTTGGTCCTCATTTTGGGCATTTTTCTATCCTTATTTCTCGAGTATTTTCAACGGCTAGGCATGCCCAGGCGCTCTCTCGAACTGAAAAGCGGCGCCTCTTGCCCGACCGTTTCTAGCCTGAAAATCAGTCACCCCACGGCACTGCCGTGAGGAAGGCGCGGTTTATACAGTCAGAAAAGCTGATATGCAAGGGATTGAAAGGCTTTACGGGCCTCTGAGACGCCCGTCACGGTAGGCGCGCCCCTCCTATCGGGGGGCCATCACCATGACCATCTGACGGCCTTCCATCTTGGCTTCCTGCTCGACCTTGGCGATTTCATCGGTATCGGCCTTCACCCGGTTGAGCACGTCAACACCCAGCTTCTGGTGAGCCATTTCACGGCCGCGAAATCTGAGAGTGACTTTGACTTTATCCCCGTCGCCGATGAAGCGCCACATATTGCGCATTTTCACATCGTAGTCGTGATCATCGATATTGGGTCGAAGCTTGATTTCCTTAACGTCGATGACTTTTTGTTTCTTTTTCGCTTCGTTCTTTTTCTTTTGCGCTTCGTATTTATATTTCCCGTAGTCGAGGATCTTGCATACGGGCGGGTCAGCATTGGGTGAAATTTCGACTAGGTCGAGTCCGGCGTCGTCTGCATGGCCAAGCGCCTCACTGACTGTCACAACCCCAATGTTTTCTCCTTCTGCACCGATTAAGCGTACCTTGGGTACGTCGATATCTTCGTTGACGCGTGGTCCATCCTTGGACGGTGGCGTCGTCATCATAGGTCTAGCTATGGATGTATCTCCTTGTGTCTGTTGTCAGATAGTCTGGGAATGGAACCGTGTCTTTGAACCTTTCTGAACACAAAAAGGCCGGTTCTTTATGTCTCATAATCCCAAACGTCCCTACGAGCCGGGCACTGCCGCCTCGCCGCAGAGTGTATCGGCTGCCTCCGTAAGGGCAAGGATTTCTTGGGTTTTTCCGCCCAGCCGCCGGAGCGCGACGGTGCCAGCCTCCGCTTCCTTTTGACCAACGACGGCGATTACAGGCACTTTTGCGTGCGAATGTTCGCGGACTTTGTAATTGATTTTTTCGTTGCGCAGATCGATTCCAACCCTGAGTCCCTTGGCCTTCAAGGCCTCAGCAACCGTTTCGGCATAGGCATTGGCATCGGAGGTGATGGTGGCGACGACGGTTTGAACAGGGGCAAGCCATATCGGCAATTTGCCTGCATAGTTCTCAATCAGAATACCGATAAACCGCTCCAAGCTGCCCAATATGGCGCGGTGAAGCATCACCGGCCGATGCTTCTCGCCATCCTGTCCAACGTAGCTGGCATCGAGTCGCTCGGGCAAAACGAAATCAAGTTGAATGGTTCCGCACTGCCATGTACGGCCAATGGCATCCTTGAGATGAAATTCCAGTTTGGGCCCGTAAAACGCTCCTTCGTTGGGGAGGATTTCATACTCCAGCCCGGCCGCTTGCACAGCCTCTTCCAATGCCGCCTCAGCGCGATCCCATACGGCATCGTCGCCAGCGCGCACGTCTGGTCTGGTAGCCAGTTTGACCTCAAGGGTGTCGAAGCCCAGGTCGCTGTAGACGGATTGCAGTAACGCACAAAATGCGGTGGTCTCTTCCGTCACCTGATCGTCTCGGCAGAAAATATGGGCGTCGTCTTGCGTCATTTGACGCACCCGCATGAGCCCATGCAGGGCGCCATGAGGTTCATTGCGGTGGCAGCAGCCGAACTCAGCCATGCGGATGGGCAGGTCGCGGTAACTGCGAATATCGTTCTTGAAGATCTGAATGTGTGCCGGACAGTTCATCGGCTTGATGGCCATGAGTTTGGCGTCGTTTGAAACGATTGGCTCATCGTCTTCCGTGCTGGGGATCTCATCCGGCACGACAAACATATTTTCCCGAAACTTCGACCAGTGGCCCGAGCTTTCCCAAAAGCGGGAGTCGAGCAGTTGCGGTGTTTTGACCTCCACGTATCCCGCGTCGGTGAGCCGGTTACGAATGTAACTCTCCAAGACCAGCCACACCGTAAACCCCTTAGGATGCCAGAAGACCGAGCCCTGGGCTTCCTCCTGCAGATGAAACAGGTCCATTTCACGGCCCAGCTTGCGGTGATCCCGCTTCTCCGCTTCTTCCAGCATCAGCAAGTGGGCTTTGAGCTGTTTCTCGTTGGCCCAGCAGGTGCCGTAAATGCGTTGCAGCATCGCGTTGCGATGATCGCCACGCCAGTAGGCCCCGGCCAATTTCAACAGTTTGAAGGCTTTGCCTAATTTACCTGTCGACGGCAGGTGCGGGCCGTGGCAAAGGTCCAGCCAATTCCCTTGTCGGTAAATGCGTATTTCTTCGTCTGTGGGAAGGTCTTGAATGATCTGCGCTTTGTACTTCTCGCCGGCGTCATTAAAGAAGTGGATCGCCTCGTCGCGTGACCATATTTCGAGTGCGATCTCCTCATCCCGATCAATAATCTCGCCCATACGCGTCTCGATTTTTTCAAGATCATTGAGACTAAACGGCTCGTCGCGAGCAAAGTCGTAATAGAATCCATTTTCAATGACGGGACCGATGGTGACCTGGGCACCCGGATACAGCTCTTGAACAGCTTCGGCCATGACATGGGCTGCATCATGCCGGAACAATTCCAGCGCCTCTTCATCCTTTGAGGTAATAATGGAAACGTCGGAGTCCTCTGCGATAACCGTCGCCAGATCCACAAGCTCTCCGTTGAGTCGAAGAGCAAGGGCGGCTTTGGCCAACCCGGGTCCGATATCGGCAGCCAGGGCAGCACCAGTTACTGGTTCTGCGTAATCTCGCACGCTGCCGTCTGGCAGGGTGATGGCAACCATGGGTTTCCCTTTTCCGTCCTGAGGGTATAGAGGCGCGGGCAATCTAAGAAGATAGGCCAGCAAGTCAAGGTGAAGTCCCACTTTTCAAGGCTTGTACGACTTCTGCTGCGGTAATGGAGGCCAGGTTGTGGCGGCGCAGAATGGTAACATCGGGACCACGATGACCCTGCAGCGCTGCGTCTGACCCGGGGTCATAAAGCACGATACTGCGACACCCCGCCGTTGTAATGAGATGCATCGTACCGTTGTCTGTACCGATGGCGCCAACCGCCGCCCATGCGAGAAAGACCGTTTCAACGTGGGAGGCTTTGCCACACAAGTCGACGGAGTCTGAAACAACGTCTTTGACGGCTTCGACGATATCAGGCGATTCAAATTCGCCAATCATCACCGGCCGTTGACCCCGGGCAAAAGCAAACTCAGCCATGTCTGCATAATAAGCTGGTGTCCATTGTGCGCCCTGTTTACCGCCTGGATCGATCGCTAACAAAATGAAAGGTTCGCTTAAGGATAACGGCAATGAAAACGTCCCGACGGCGCGTGAAACCCAGGCCAGGCTGATTGGGGGATGATCTTCGACACCGGCTGCTTCCAGCTGACCCATCAACCGGTCACTGGTATGCATCGCCAATCGATCAGCATTGATATATGGAAAGGCACACCCTTTGGCCGTTCCTGACCAAGGGACGGGGCTGTCCGAGCCTAAATGCTGGCGAAAGGATTTGGCCAGGATGAACGCGAAGTTTGTCCGTCGCGAAGTATCGAGTTTATAGACACGATGAAAGGGTTTAGTTTTGATGATCGATCATAGTCCAATAGCACTACGGGGATCTGGCTCAACGCGATCAAAGTAAGGCGCGGCACCGGCAAACTCGACCACGGCAGGATTTGCTATCAGTGTGATTTCGGCACCGTCGTGATGCATGCGAATTGCGGAAAAAGCGCTAAGGGCTTGGACGAAGTCACCAACCGGACCGGTTCGGATGATCAAAATCGAATCTTTTTCAGACGACGTGTTTCCAACCTCGGTCACAGTGTTTCAGCTTTGTTGTGATCGGCCTTTTCCAGAGCATCTTCATAAACATCCAGTGTGGCCTGGACCATGTGCTCGCGGCTAAAGTTTTCCGTTACGTGGTCTCTGGCGCGGTCTGCAAGGATCGCGCGCGCTTCGCTGGAAACGCCGATGGCCTGTTCCAGTACTCCCGCAAGGGACTGGGGATCGCTGGGCGTGAATAGCCATCCGGTGACTCCGGGAAGAATGATTTCCGGGGCAGCGCCATGAGCCGGAGCGACAACTGGTCGTCCCATGGCTTGCGCTTCTGCCACGATACGCCCGAAAGCTTCAGGCCGTGTCGATGCGGAGACGACCACGTCGGTGACCATATAAGCGGCAGCAATATCGCGGCAGGTCTCGATGATTTGAATTTGTCCACTCAACCCATTTGCTTCAATGCGCGCTGTTATACGGTCCCGGTAGGTTGATGATGTTGATGGCGGACCAATGAACAAACACCGCCAACCGTTTGGTAATCGGCCCGATCTTGCCAACACGGAGAGCGCATCGACGAGAAGGGAGTGGCCCTTCCAACTGGTGAGTCGTCCTGGCAGCATGATGATGGGGCCGTCATCGGGCAAGCGCCATTCCTGCGACAGATTGATCATGCGGGCAGAGCTCACGGCATCTGGATTGAAGAGCTCAAGGTCGACACCGCGCGGAACAAGTCGGATGCGGTCGGCCTCCACTTTGTATTCATTGGCCATGTGGCCAGCGATGAATTCTGAGATCGCAATCACCGGTTCTCCGCGCGTCATGATCCGGTTGTAGGATTTTTTGATGCCGAAAGGACCGAGGCCGTAGACACCGTGGAAGGTCGTTATGAACGGACGAGACTCGCGATTGGCTGCATGGTATGCGCTCCACGCTGGTGCTCGGGACCGTGCATGAACGATATCCACGGCGTTGGATCGAATGAGATTGGCTAGCAGTGCCGCGTTCTTATGAATGGCAAAGGGAGACTTGGATGCCAGGGGCAATGCAACGTGCTCTGCACCCACGCGTTCTAATTCTCTTACGCGATGGCCACCCGACGATGCGACCAATGCACGCCATCCGGACTCGACTAAGGCCTGTGCAATATCGATGGTGCCGCGCTCAACACCGCCCGTTCCCAATTGTGGAAGGACTTGAAGACATGTTTTGACCGTGTGGTCAGTTCTATTTTCAGTGGTAGTGTATGGCACCGTACTGGCTTAAACGATTTGCAACGACCTGCCGCTTTATGGCCCTGGGATTGGACCTTTGACCCCTCAGACAGGCATCCTAGCACGCCCCGATGGCGCGACAATTGTCTACGATAAAATCGACGGAGCTAGCCCTGGTCTAGTTTTTCTGCACGGGCTCAACTCAGACCGCGGCGGCACCAAAGCCCAGGCTTTGGCGCAACACTGCAGTGAGACCGGACGCTCGTTTCTGGCCTTTGACATGTTCGGCCACGGCAACTCATCGGGAAATTTTATCGATGGTGGTATAAGCCGCTGGACAGACGACACCGTCTTTGTCCTGGACGAACTGGTGGATAATCCTCAGATCCTGGTCGGATCCAGCATGGGGGGATGGGTCATGCTGCTCGCCGCGCTGGCACGCCCACACAAGGTTGCCGGTCTTATTGGCATCGCGGCCGCACCTGACTTTACAGAGGATTTGATGTGGGACACTTTATCTGAACAGCAGCGACAGGATTTGATAGAACACGGAGCCATAGAGAAACCCAATGACTACGAAGACGAACCTTACGTCGTTTCTAAACACTTAATCGATGATGGCCGTTCTCGCCTTGTGTTGCGAAACCCGATTGAGATTACCGTTCCGGTGCGCCTCATCCATGGGCAACAGGATACCGACGTGCCTTGGAACTCGGCATTGCGTCTATCGGACGCTCTCGTCAATGACGATGTCGAGATAATCCTCGTCAAAAATGGTGATCACCGTCTGTTCCGGCCGCAAGATTTGACCCGGCTTTGTAGCATGATCGAAAATTTTATCAGCCACATTGAGATGGAAACATGACCGCCTCTCACGATCCCCTCGTAAACCGCGCGTTAGCAGTCTTAAACGATGCTCTTGAGCGTGATCCAGCAGCCATGACCCAACTCGGCAACGCGCGAGTTTCATGCAACGAAAAATTGACCAAGCATGTCACCATTCAGACCGGCGTCTATGGCAATGAATATAAAATCGGTGTGCTCGGCCTCATCAATGGCGTTTTGGGGTACAAGCACGGTGGGATCGGTGCGGAAGGCGACGTAGACACGCGGTCTGGCTATTTCCGGCGGGTGAGACGCTTTGTTCACACCAAAGCAGGGCTGAATGAGCAGACTTAGACCCCCATGGCACATTGAGTGTGCTGTCTTGGCATTGCTTGCATGTCTGCTCATTGGTTTTGGATCGACACAGGGCTTTGCTCAGTCCTCTACTGTGGACACCTCGATCATTGCTGACAATCAGGAGGATACTTATAACCGTTGCCTCGTCGCGGCGGAGCTCGCGCCCGAATCGGGGCTGGACATGGCGCGGCGTTGGCGCAACCTCAATGGCGGTGAACCGGCGGACCATTGTGCGGCGCTGGCAATGGTCGGTTTAGGGGATGTGGAAGAAGCGGCGCGGCGCCTGTTGGATTTGGCCGCGCGCTCAACCAGTTCACGCACAGTTAGAGCCGGACTGTTAGGCCATGCGGCGCGGGCCTGGATGAACATGGAAGCCTACACACAAGCCTTAACGGCCCTCAACAGAGCCATCGACTTACATGACCGCAATATAGAATTCTTTTTTGATCGGGCCTTGTGTCATGCGGCCTTGAAGAATTATTGGACGGCTATCGATGATTTGAATGTGGTTCTAGACACACGACCACAATCCATAGACGCATTGGTGTTGAGAGGTAGCGCCTATCGCCGATTGGACACTGCCGATTTGGCGTCTGACGACATCGATCACGCACTCAAAATAGATCCTAACGACGTAAATGCCCTGCTTGAGAAAGGGTTGCTATTGCAAGAGGCTGACAACTCCATACAGGCGCGTAAAACGTGGATGTGTGTGCTGGAATTAGAGCCCGAGTCCGCGGCCGGCGATGCGGTCAGAGGGCATTTGGAACGTCTGGACCTTAATGTAGAACCATTCCCTGAAGGCCGCAGCGCCGGCCCCTAAAAATCGAGATTTGCGTAAATGGGCGCCGGTATCACACCGGGAAACGTATCGGATAACAAACCACGAAAACTGGCGCGTGATTTCAATCTGACGTACCACTCTTTCGCCAGGGGGTGATCCTCCCAGGGCACATCGGCCGTGTAATCAATCAAAGAGAGATGAGCGCCGGCGGCAAGATCAGCCACGGTAAGGTTATCGCCAGCGAGCCAAGTCCGCCGCTCAGTCAGCCATGCAATGTAGTCGAGATGGGCGTGAATGTTCTCGCGTCCGGCACGGAGCGCCCTTGAATCTGGGGCGTCACTGAGTGCGACTCGTTTGAATAGTTTTTCCCCGGCAAGGAACTGAGTAACTTCCGTGTTGAACTTGGATTCAAACCAATCCAGCAGGCGCCGTGATTCCGCACGACCCTTAGACGTGGTGCCGATTAAAGGTGTTTCAGGAAACACCTCTTCCAGATATTCGACAATAACGGAACCCCCTGACACAACGGTCTCTTCCTCATCGACAAAGACAGGAACGTCCCCCGCGGGATTTAGTACTAAAAAGTCATCGCGTCTGAGCCAAAACGGTTCTTCCTGTTCATCGACATCAATGTGCTTTTCCTTGACCACCGTACGGACGAGCCTGGACATGGTCGACAGGGGATGATGATACAATGTGCGCATGGGAGTTTTTAGGATATTGATGCGATATCTTCCAGACTCGGGCGGTTACATGAAAGTTGATTCGACGTGCTTGACTTTGAGGTCCAAGGCAGCCGCCAATAAGGACTGCGTATAAGAATGCTTCGGTGCCGAAAAGACATCTGCCGCAGATCCGCTCTCAACCACCTTCCCCTCCTTCATAACTAAAATGTCGTCGGCCAAAGCTCGTACTACCCGAAGATCATGGCTAATAAACATATAAGTAAGGCCGAATTGAGTCTGCAGGTCCCTTAACAGATCGACAGTCTGAGCTTGAACGGAAACGTCTAGGGCGCTGGTGGGTTCATCAAGAACTAGAAATTGTGGTTGTAAAACCAGCGCCCGGGCGATGGCGATGCGTTGTCTTTGCCCACCGGAAAATTCGTGCGGGTACCGGTCGATACTATCCGGCTCCAGATCAACGGCTGCCAAAGCGTCACTGACGAGTTTGCGCCGGCCTTCGGCAATTGGCGCCAATCCATGGACTACGAGGCCCTCTTCCACGATTTGACCGACGGACAGCCTCGGACTCAACGACCCGTATGGGTCTTGAAAAACCACCTGCATGGACCGCCGCAGGGGACGCACATCGTGGCGCGTCAGGTCGTCTATACGGTCACCTTTAAATCGAATTTCGCCGCGGCTTTTGATCAAGCGCAGCAGGGCCAGTCCGAGGGTGGTCTTTCCCGATCCACTTTCCCCGACCACACCCAAAGTTTGCCCTTGCTTGAGAGCGAAGGAAACACCGTCCACTGCTTTGATGTGATCCACAGTTCTCCGGATGACGCCTTTCTTAATGGGAAACCACACTTTCAAGTCTGCCGCAGAGATGACCACGTCCGCTTGGGCTGGACGATCAATCTCAATTGGTTTGGGCTGAGCTGCCAGCAGCTTCTGCGTATAGGGGTGCTGTGCGCTAGCAAAGATCTGTTCAACGGTCCCCTGCTCGACGATGGACCCGTCTTGCATAACGCAAACCCGGTGAGCAATACGCTGAACGATGGACAGGTCGTGGGTGATAAACAGGACAGCCATGCCCAGTCGGTTTTGCAGTTCCTCCAGGAGTTCAAGAATTTGTGCCTGAATAGTGACATCCAGGGCGGTCGTCGGTTCGTCGGCAATGAGTATGTCGGGTTCGAGGGCCAGAGCCATGGCAATCATCACCCGCTGCCGCTGACCGCCGGACAATTCATGTGGCAGAGCGGTCAGTCGTTTTTCGGGATCGGGTAAGCCGACCATGGCGAGCAACTCAATTACCCTTTGCCGCACATCGCCGGCGTTGAGCCCTTTATGAACATGCAAAACTTCACCCACTTGCTTCTCGATCGAGTGGAGTGGGTTGAGAGAGGTCACGGGTTCTTGAAAAACGATGCCTATGCGGTTGCCGCGTATTTGTCTCATTTCCTCTTCTTGGGCACCGATCACCGATTGGCCTGTCACCAAGATTTGTCCAGAGGGAAACCGGGCCGTAGGTGGGAGCAGCTGCAACGTGGATAGGGCGGTAACCGACTTTCCAGATCCGCTTTCTCCCACCAAGGCGAGCGTCTCTCCACGAAAAATTTCAAAGGATACGTTTTTTACCGCGGCTACGTCTGAGTCCCCTTGAACGAAAGACACGGACAAGTCCTTAACGGAAAGGATGGGAATGGTTTGCGCGGTCATGACGCATCCCGCCGCGGGTCAAAAGCATCCCGTACAGCTTCTCCAATAAACACCAGGAGTGTCAGCATGCCGGCCAAGGCAAAGAAAGCTGTCAGTCCAAGCCATGGTGCCTGCAGGTTCTCTTTGCCCTGGCGCAGCAATTCGCCCAGTGACGGTGAGCCCGGTGGCAATCCCAGTCCAAGAAAATCCAGAGATGTCAGGGCCACCACAGAACCCGACAGGATGAACGGCAGAAAGGTGATGGTCGCAACCATGGCGTTGGGCAACACGTGCTTGACCATGACTTTGGTATCGCTCATCCCCAACGCCTTGGCGGCTCTAACATAATCAAAGTTCCGCGCACGCAGGAATTCCGCCCGCACGACGGCAACCAAGGCGGTCCAGCTGAACAGCAGCAGCACCAACAGCAGTGTCCAGAAGCCAGGAGCAATGAACGATGACACAATGATCAGGACGAAAAGCTGCGGCAGACCGTTCCAAATCTCAATGAAGCGTTGGAACAAAAGATCCAACCAGCCGCCGAAATACCCCTGCACTGCGCCGGCCATGACGCCGACGAGAGACGCGACAAAGGTTAATGCCAGCCCGAACAACAGAGAAAGGCGAAACCCGTAAAGGACGCGGGCAAAGACATCCCGCGCCTGATCGTCGGTACCCAACAAATTTTCGCGGGACGGTGGCGCAGGCGCGGGTACCTTCAAATTATAATTGACGGTGTTGTAGCTGAACCGCACAGGCGGCCAGACCATCCAGCCTTGATCTTCGATTAGCTGGGTCAGGTAAGGATCGCGATAATCCGCGGAGGTGGCGAAATCTCCACCAAAGTCGGTTTCCAAATAGTCAAACAGAACGGGGAAATAGAGGTCGTTTTTGAAAGAAAGAACGATGGGTTTGTCGTTGGAGAGGATCTCGGCAAAGAAAGTGATGATCAGCAAAACGCCAAGGATTCGAAAAGACCAAAAACCCCGTTTGTTGGCCCGGAAGTTCGCTAACCGCCGCCTTTGCAACGGCGTCAGCCAATTTTTTTTCTGAACCTTCCCTGCGCTCATCACGATTGACCCTCAAATTCAATACGCGGGTCGATGGCATGATAGGCAAGATCATTAATGAGATTGAGAACCAGGCCGATTAGGCTGAAGACAAACAATGTGCCAAAAACGACGGGATAATCCCGACTGATGATCGACTCAAAGCCGAGTAATCCCAGACCGTCTAGTGAAAATATCACTTCAATCAACACAGAGCCGGTGAACAGCATACCGATCAGCGTAGCGGGAAATCCGGCGATGACGATCAACATGGCATTGCGGAACACATGGCCGTAAAGCATGCGATTTGGGCTCAAGCCCTTGGCGCGGGCGGTGAGGACATACTGTTTGTTGATTTCATCCAGGAACGAGTTCTTGGTCAGCATGGTCAGAGACGCAAACCCGCCGATAACCATGGCCGTAACCGGCAGGGCCAGGTGCCAGAAATAATCGATAACCTTGCCGATGAGTGTTAGGTCTTCCCAATTGTCGGAGGTCAAGCCGCGTAACGGAAACCAGTCTAAAAACCGCCCGCCAGCAAACAGCACGATCAACAGAATAGAGAACAGGAAGGCGGGTATGGCGTATCCGATAAACACCGCATAGGAGGTCGCCACGTCGAACCGGGATCCGTCTCTGACGGCTTTGGCTATGCCGAGGGGGATGGAGACCAAATAGATAATGAGGGTCGACCACACACCGAGAGAAATGGAAACGGGCAGCTTGTCGATGATCAGTTCGACGACATTTTGGGAACGGAAATAACTTTCGCCCAAATCTAACGTCGCGTAGTTGCGCACCATGAGGAAGAACCGCTCCAGCGGCGGCTTATCGAACCCAAACTGCTGCTCAATTTCTTTGATAAATTCAGGGTCCAACCCTTGAGCACCACGATAGGTGCTATTGCTGGATATGGTATCCGTACCGGAGGAGGAAATGCGTTCGGTTGCCCCTACATCCAACCCTTGCAGCTGGGCTAGTACCTGTTCGACGGGTCCACCGGGCGCAAACTGAACAATGACAAAATTGATGGCGATGATGCCGAACAGCGTCAGCGGTATGAGAGCCAGACGGCGAAGGATGTATGCAGCCATAAGCGGGTTTGGGTTCTACTAGCGCCGATTGCGCCGGCGCAGCGAACTCCACAACAGTAGCAGAACTCCGATTACGGCGATGGATACGATGATGACGGTGTTACCCGGTTCGTCCGGCGCATCCATTTCACTATCGTTTGCGATTTCCGATGACTGCACTGCGCCGTTGGCAGGCTGCGCGACGGTTCCCGCAGCCAGGGCTGCGGTTTTGGTTTCGTCAAACCACCAGGCATCAATGACGGTTCCCTGCAGAGGCACCACATCGGGTACACCGAATTTGTTCCAGTAGGCGATCCTGTCGAGATAAGAACTCAGTTCGGGGATGGTGTAATGGCTCCATAGCAAGACCCGGTCCAGTGCCCGCGTATGGGCGACAAGGTCTTCCCGGGTCTGCGCAACGATCAGTTTTTCAATGATCTCATCAACCACCGGATTTCTGATGCCCGCGTAGTTTCTGCTACCGGTACGATCGGCCGCCGCTGACCCCCAGAATTCCCTTTGCTCATTGCCAGGAGATAGAGACTGTGCCCATCCCGTAATAATCATATCGAAATCGTATCCGGAAACCCGGTTGATGAATTGGGCCGTATCAACAACGCGGACGCTGCCTTCAATGCCAAGACGGGCGAGATTGCGAATAAAGGGATTGACCCACTGAGCCAGGTTTTGCTGGGCTACCAAGAATTCAATAGTGAGAACTTCGCCCGTGTCGGGGTTGACCCGTTTGCCGTCTTGCTCCACCCAACCGGCCTCCGTCAACAACTGGTTGGCGAGAATCAGATTTTCGCGGATATTTCCGGAACCATCGGTCTGCGGTGGTACAAATTCTTGGGTGAACACTTCGTCGGGGATCCTGCCCCGATAGGGTTCGAGAATCTCAAGCTCCAAAGGACCGGGCAGTCCAAACGAAGCTAGGTCTGATCCGTCGAAGAAACTGCGGGCCTGACGATAGGCTCCGTAGGCGATGGTCCGATTGGTCCATTCGAAATCAAAGGCCAGGGCGAGGGCTTTACGGACTTGCCGGTCGGCGAATTTTAACCGGCGCAAGTTGGGAACAAACCATTGGGCGGGGTCGGGTGTGCCGTCTTCAAGTTCAAGCCTGATGACTTGGCCCGATTCGATCAAATCTCCCCGGTAGGCATTGGCCCAACGACTGGCCGAGTTCTCAGCACGCAGGTCGTATTCACCGGCGTTGAACGCTTCCATGGCCACCTCTTGATCGAGATAATATTCAAAGCGGATCTCATCGAAATTGTGAAACCCGCGTTTCACAGGCAGGTCTTCCGCCCAATAGTCTTCGATCCGCTTAAAGACAACGAACCGGCCAGGTTCGAACCGATCGATACGGTACGGACCACTGCCAATGGGCGGATCCAGTGTGCTGTCTTCAAAGTCCCGGCCTTCCCAATAGTTTTTTGACAGAATGCTCAACTGAGCCAAGATGCCGGGCAGTTCAAAGTTTTCACCGGATTTAAAGATAAACCGTACAGACCGATTGCCGGTTTTTTCCACGGACACCACATCCCCGTAGTAAAGACGGAAAAGTGGTAAACCTTTTTGAGTGAGGGTGTTGAACGAGAAGATCACATCTTCAGGCGTAATCGGTGACCCATCATGAAACCGAGCTTCGGGTCGGATGACAAATTCAGTCCAGGTGTTGTCTTCAGCCACTTCGACGGTTTCGCAAATCAGGCAATAAGACGTATTTGGTTCATCGGCCCCGTTGGCCATAAGGCCTTCAAACAGAAAACCGGCACTGCCGAGGTAAGAAAGGCCAGTTGCCGGATCGCCTTTGACGATGAATGGGTTGAAGGAATCAAAGGTGCGGATGCCCATGAGCTTCAGGGATCCTCCCTTCGGTGCATCGGGATTCACGTAACCCAGATGGTTAAAGTCGGGTCCGTGCCGCGGCAAACCGCGAAAGGCTAAGGCATGCACCGGTGTGCCGCGCTCTATGGCTGGGACTGATGGAACAACGGTCCATAACGCGACACCGAGACTAATGACGAAGGTCAGATAGAGTTTCAGCTTCGGGAGAATGGTCACGTCACGAAAGCTCCTGTGAAAGGATGTCTATGGCGGCGCCGTGAACGGCGTGATCGCCAGAGGCAAGCACCTGCCGGTTATCGATCCCTTGTAAAGGATTTCCCGTCCAATCGGTGATGATACCGCCAGCGTGTTCAATAATGGGCACAATGGCGCCGTATTCGTAGACACTGAGTTTTTCGCAAGCCATGTCGGTCCAGCCGCTGGCCACCATGCCGTAATGATAGCAGTCGGTGCCGCCATAGCGCCGCCGCTTGACGGCCTTGGTGAGCCGATCAACGGATCTCAATTCTTCCGGTATAAAAAAATCAGGAGCGGTGATGTAGACCGACGCATCACTCAACGCAGCACAAGGCCGGACACGCGCCGCCGTTCCATTGAGGGTGGTTGGCAGACCAGCTCCGCCGCACCAGCGATCCTTTAGCACCGGCTGATCGATCAGGCCTAACCAGGGATTCTCTTGTTTGATGATTCCGACAATAGTCGTAAACAGCGGGACGCCGTTTATGAAAGAAACTGTGCCGTCGATGGGATCGAGCACCCAGACGAATTCTGCGTCGGCCCGGTCCGCGCCGTACTCTTCGCCGATAATGCCATGGTCCGGGAAGGCCGCCTCAATCATGGCGCGTAACGCCGCTTCCGTTTCCCGGTCTGCCCGGCTCACGGGTGTGTCGTCGTCCTTTGCGTCAATGGCAAGGTCGGTGCGGAAATAGGATAGGGATATTTCGGACGCGGCATCGGCCAGACGTTGCGCCAGTGCGACGCACTCAGCGGCGATAGCCTCTTTGGGCATGGACGGCCTGATTACGGAGTTTCCGTCGCCTCTTCAGCGGCCCCTTCCATCGCGTCTTCCATAGCGCCTTCAACCGCTTCGGCGGTTTCTTCAACGGCTGGCTCGACCGGATCGAGAACGACTTCCGGTGGACTTTCCGTTTTGTTCATGAGGAATTTGATGATTGAGGCGCGGTCTTTGGGTTTACGCAGACCGACGAAAGACATGGTGCCTTGCGGCGCGACCTTCTTCGGATCTTCAAGATAAGCGTTGAGATTGTCGTAGGTCCAAACATCGGCGCCGGCGAGGATAGAGTCTGACAGTTTGAAATCGCCCCGGTCGCGGCTCACCAGTTCGGCACCAACGATGTTGTAAAGGTTGGGGCCGGTGCCGTTGCGTTCCCCTTGATCAAAGGTGTGGCAAGACTGGCATTTTTTGGCAACCTTGGACCCACCATCCACGCTGGCCCCGGCAAGCAGCGGTTTCACGTCGACCAGCACATCTTCCATTTCAGACTGGCTGGTTTGGCCAAAGCCTTCCGGGACTTCGATTTCATACCCGAACGTGGATACACCCTCGTCGTCAGGGACAAGAAAGTGACTGGCTTCGTTGGCGCCAATGGTGAGCCAAACGGCGGCAAAGCCGGCCATCATGGCGGAGTTGGACTTGAACTTGTCGGGCGATGGTTTTTCGGCCATTTTCTGGTCCCCAGCCGGTAACAGTGGCCTTCCCTTAGCGGGTTAGGCGGTGAATCTCAACAGGTATCCTGTACACCCCCCATTATCCCGGCTAAAGGCAAAAAAGTGAAGCCTTTCCAAGGCTTGGCGCTGGTCTGATGATTAACGAAGGTTAGGTCCATTCCATGGCAGACAAAGGCACGTTGGTTGTCATCCCGGCCCGAATGGCCGCTTCGCGACTGCCTGATAAACCGCTGGCCCTGATCGGTGACGACCCCATGATTGTTCACGTCTGGCGCCAGGCGGTGGCCGCCGATGCTGGGCCAGTCATTGTGGCCTGTGGCGATAAACCCATCGCCGATGCGATCCGCGCCGCCGGCGGCACCGCCGTGATGACGGCACCGGAGCTGCCCAGCGGCTCAGATCGGGTGTGGGTGGCTGCCCAGGCCTTTGATCCGGATTTGGAGTACGAGTACGTCGTCAACGTTCAAGGTGATCTGCCCACTTTGGAGCCGCGCTTGGTCAATGCCGCAGTCGAGGCCCTGACCCAAAGCCAATCGGATATGGGTACCCTGGTGGCCGAAATTACAGATCAAGCAGAGATCGATGATCCCAACGTGGTCAAAGCAGCGGTCGACTTCCCGCCCGGGGAGACCATTGCCCCCGCCCTTTATTTTAGCCGCACGTCCATTCCCCCTGGCGATGTTCCGGTCTACCACCACATCGGCATATATGCGTATACCCGCGCGGCTTTGAAGCGCTTTGTCGCCCTGCCGCCAGCGGGCCTTGAAATCCGCGAACGGCTTGAACAACTACGCGCCTTGACCAACGGCATGTCCATCGCCGCCGGTCTCGTTGACTCCATTCCATTCGGCGTCGATACTCCCGCCGACCTCGAACGGGCCAGAAAGATTCTGGCGTCATAGCCAGTCGCGGCCGGTCCACAATGACATCCTCTTCCCCAAATGAGTCCGCCCGAACCGTAGCCTTTCAGGGGTCCTTAGGTGCGAACTCCCATTTGGCCTGTCAGTCAGTCTTTCCAAATTTGGACCACCAGGCCTGCGCCGGGTTCGAAGACGCCTTTGCCGCGGTCCAGGACGGTCATGCGCAATTGGCGATGATTCCGGTTGAAAATTCCGTCATGGGCCGGGTTGCAGACATCCATCACATTTTACCGGACTCCGGATTGCACATCGTCGGAGAACATTTTCAACGCGTGAACCACTTCTTTCTGGCACCGAAAGGGGCGACCCTGGAAGGCCTCAAGCGGGTGGAGAGCCAATTGCCGGCCTTATCACAATGCCGCAACTTCATTCGCGATCATGGATTGGAGCAATTTGCAGCGGTAGACACGGCAGGCGCCGCCAAGGATGTGGCCGAACGCGGCGACCCAACGGTCGCGGCCATTGCCTCTTCGCTCGCGGCGGAAATCTACGATTTGGACATCTTGGCATCGAACATCGAGGATGCGGAGCACAACACCACCCGTTTCATAATTATGGCGGCGGAACCGCATGTTCCGGCGCAAGGCGAGGGCGAGGTGGTCACCTCTTTTGTGTTCCGCGTACGCAATGTTCCCGCCGCGCTGTACAAGGCGATGGGCGGGTTTGCCACCAACGGCGTCAACATGACTAAGCTGGAAAGCTATATGCTGGGCGGTCATTTCACCGCGACCCAGTTTTACGCCGACGTGGAAGGACATCCGGACGACCGGCCGCTCAAACTGGCATTGGAAGAACTCGCGTTCTATTCCCGGGAAGTCAAAGTTCTAGGATCGTACCCTGCCCATCCGTACCGCTTGGAAGCAGTGCCCGAAGAAGACGACTAAATCGTAGTCTTCACTCAGCCTTACGCCAGCGTTCGATGAGCATGCGGGCGATGGAATACCGGTTGGGCAGTTTGGGTCCCGGTGTTTCGTCGCCCATTTCGCCATAGCCTGACAAGTCGTCCCGTCCGACCCATTGAATATCGTCCAGTTCGTCATCGTCGGGATTGAATGCGGTGGTAACGGCGTCGGCGGTAAAGCCAAGCATGATGGACGACGGAAAAGGCCAGGGTTGAGACGCGATGTATTGAACGTTGTCGGTTTCGATACCGGTTTCTTCCTTAATTTCGCGCATCACGCATTCTTCCAGAGACTCGCCGGGCTCAACAAAACCGGCAACCACCGAATACATGCCTTCGGGCCAACGGCCTTGCCGCCCGAGCAAGATTTTATTTCTGTCCGGATGAACCACTAGGGTGATCACGGCCGGATCGGTGCGCGGGAACATGCGATGGCCGCAGGATTTACTGGTGCACTGACGAATGTGACCGCCGTCAATGGATCCTGTGATCTCACCGCAACGCCCGCAATGGAGATGATTGAGATGCCAGAGCACCATACCGCGCGCGTAAGCCAACAGCGCGGCTTGGTCCGCATCGAGCAGACTGACCCGTGGATGGAGCGTTTCAAAAATACCTTTGTCTTTGAGGGGCCCTGGCAGGTCTTCGCCATTGACCGGCAGGGCAAACCACGGTGTTTCGCCGGAAACACCGAGAAAGATTGGATCGAAGGACGCTCTCGATACCGATTGGGCATCTGATCCTGAAATCCACAATGCGTCTGGTTTGTCCGCAGAAAAGAGATGCTGACCATTCCACACGGGCAGGACCCGCGCACCTTCTGAGGTCAACAGGGCGTCAACGGACTCCGCCGAGGGGCGCAACGCCGCTGACCGTTCAAGTTTGACCCCGGTATAGGTCAAGCGCCATATGGAGGAAGGAGCGTTCAAGAGTGTTGGTGCTGTCTCGGGTTAGTGGCCACAATGGTACGGGTGGCCCGAAAGAATACTATGGGCGCGGTAAAGTTGCTCGGCGAGCATGACACGGACCAACATATGCGGCCAGGTGATTAACCCAAATGACAGAGTAAGGTCCGCTTTTTCAAGGATGGATTTGGCCAGACCATCCGGTCCACCAATAACGAAGGTGAGATGGTTAAACCCTTCATCTCGCCAATCCGCAAGGCGATGGGAGAAATCCTCACTGGTCAAAGTTGTGCCACGCGAGTCCAAGCAGACAGTCTTGGCATTAGAGGGAATGGCAGCGACTATTTTTTCGAGTTCCGTATCGCTCTTTTTTTGATCGAACTCCCGCACATCGACGGACCAGGGTAGACGGGACGTATAGGACTCAAAAAGAGTCCGTTCGGGACCTTGCTTCATGCGACCAACAGCAGCAATAACGACCTTCATCGGTTCGTGTTTTCAGCGGTCTAAATCGGTTAGATCTTACGCTGGTACTTTCCGGGCAGCATTCAAATCATCTTCGGGCGATTGGGGAGAAAGCCCCCATATCTTTTCGATGTTGTAATAGGCGCGCACTTCCGGCCGGAAAAGATGAATAATCACGTCACCAGCATCGACCAAAACCCAATCGCATTGAGTCTGTCCTTCGACCCTGGGCAAAAGTCCGAATGCCTTAAGACGCTGGACAATGTGATCGGTCATGGCGTTGACCAATCTGGCCGAATTGCCTGACGCAACTATCATTCGATCTGCGATGGAGGTTTTGCCAACAAGGTCAATACTGACGATGTCTTGGGCTTTATCGTCCGCGAGGGATGATTCGATACATTCGACCGTTTGCTCCAGGTCGACCGGAGGACGTTTTGAATTAATGGTCAACTCCCTTTAAAGGCCCGCCTCAATCATCACCCTGAACGACGGTGCCGAATTTCCGTTGACGACGCGCTATGCCGCTTTAGTGCGAAGTATACCCAATGCGGTTGCGGTTTTGACCACAGAGCCAAAGCGCGATTGGCATGTATTCGGCGGCACATGAATCGCCGCGATGCTTTTCCTAACACCGCAGCATAAGAATACGGAGAACGGTCAAAAACTGCAACGTGAACAGATTGAAAGATTTTTGACCAACGTGACCACAACGGTATCTGAACGAGGTTGTCTGCCCCCATCAGCCAGACGAACTGCACATTAGGGAACCGTTGCCTCAATGTTGCCAACGTTTGCCACGTACGGGTGGTGCCAAGGTCCTGCTCCATTGCCGATACGTGGAGCCAAGGGGCTTTTGCCACCTGATCGGCTTGGGCCACCCGATCTTCTAACGGTGTTGTTTGCTGCGATGATTTAAGCGGGTTCTGTGGGCTGACCAGCCACCACACCTGCGCCAAACCAAGACGCTGTCGGGCTAAGAGGCTGATATGAAAATGGCCGTCATGGGCTGGATTGAATGAACCGCCGAGCACACCGATACGCATGCGACGGCGGTCTCCCCATGACGACGGTTTGAACACGGAAGACAGGTCGCCTATGGCCGGACGATACCGTTGCCACGCACCTTGTATTTAAAGGTGGTGAGTTGCTCGACGCCGACAGGACCGCGGGCATGCATCTTACCGGTGGCAATGCCGATTTCCGCACCCATTCCAAACTCGCCGCCGTCAGCGAATTGTGTCGACGCGTTGTGCATAACAATGGCACTGGACAGGCCGTTCATGAATTGCTCGGCCGCGTCGGCGTTATTGGTGATGATGGCATCGGTGTGTTTGGAGCCATGGGCATTGATATGGTCGACGGCTTCGTCCAACCCGCTTACGGTTTTCACTGAGACAATGGAGTCCAAATACTCCGTGTCCCAATCCTCATCTGTTGCGGCGACGACCGATTTGTTGATTGACTGTACCTGATCATCGCCGCGTACTTCGCAACCGGCCTCTATGAGGTCTTCAATGATGGGCGGCAGCATCTTTTGCGCCACTTGTTCGTCGACCAAGAGTGTTTCCATGGCACCGCAAATACCGGTCCGCCGCATTTTGGCATTGAGGGACACGGCACGCGCCATGTTTGGATCCGCGTCAGCGTGAATATACGTGTGGCACAAGCCGACCAGATGCTGGAACGTGGGTACGCGGCTTTCCCGCATCACCCGCTCGGTCAACGACTGTCCGCCGCGGGGCACGATAACGTCAATATGGTCCGTCATGGTGAGCATCTTGCCGACGGCCAGACGATCAGTCGTCGGCACCATTTGAATGCAATCGGCAGGAAGACCAGCCGCCTTTAAACCCGCATGCAGGCAATCGAGAATGGCATGGGAACTGTGAAAACTTTCTGATCCACCGCGTAAGATACAGGCATTGCCCGCCTTGAGACAGAGGGCACCCGCATCAGCCGTCACATTGGGCCGGGATTCATAGATAACGCCGATCACACCCAGCGGCGTGCGCACCCGTTCGATCTTAAGGCCATTGGGTTGCTCCCAGGCGGCCATAGTTTCACCGACGGGATCAGTCAGCGTCACGATCGCCTCAAGACCCTTGGCCATGGCGTCGATACGCTCAGGCGTCAGCTCGAGGCGATCCATCAAAGCGTTTGAGAGTCCCTTCTCCTGGCCGCCTTCCATATCAATTTTGTTGTTGGCTAAAATTTCGTCGGCATTTTCCCGAAGAGCCGCCGCTGCTTTCATCAGCGTTTCGTTCTTTTGAGATGTTGACGCATTGGCGAGAACGCGGGCGGCAGCGGCAGCGCGTTCACCAACATCGTTCATAATCTGATTGATGGAGTCTGCGTCTGTGTCTTCTACCGTATGACGGAAACCGTCCATGGTCTATCTCCTCAAACCGGGGTTGGTCATGCGCTGTTCGAACCAGTCACGTATGTCCAAACGCGAGATCGTCGCGATGAATGATCTCCGACCGTCCCTTGTATCCCAGTATACGCTCAAGTTCATTGGAGCGGCGCCCCTTAATGAGCTGCGCATCTTGCGCCCCAAACGCGCTTAACCCCTTACCCAGTATGGTACCGTTTTCGGAAACGATGGCGACGGGATCGCCGCGTTCAAAAGTGCCCTCAACGGCCACCACACCAGCCGGAAGCAGACTCTTGCCGTTTTCGAGAGCCGTTGCCGCACCGTCGTCGATAACCAGTCGTCCGGTCGGCTTAAGTGAACCGCCGATCCATCGTTTGCGCGCGGCCCGGGGTTCGGCCGCACTGACAAACCAGGTGCAACGTTGTCCTTGTTCTAGAGCCGACAAAGGATTTGAAAGAGACCCTAGAGCAATGGCCAGGTGACACCCGGCATCCATGCACACCTCAGCCGCCATGAGCTTGGTCACCATACCGCCGGTGCCGTGACCAGCCCGTGCCTCCCCCGCCATGGTGTGGATGCCATCATCAACCCGCTCGACATACGGAATGTGTTTAGCGTCAGAGTTGGTCGCGGGATCACTATCATAAAGCCCGTCCACATCGGACAGCAGAACACAGGCGTCCGCCCCGATCATTGCGGCAACGCGGGCGGCAAGGCGGTCATTGTCGCCGAACCGGATTTCCTCTGTGGCCACCGTGTCGTTCTCGTTGATGATGGGCACTGCATTGAGCCACAGCAACGTATCGAGCGTTGTGCGGGCGTTGAGATAGCGCCGCCGGTCTTCCGTATCGTCG
Source organism: Rhodospirillaceae bacterium (assembly GCA_965262665.1). Taxonomy (GTDB): domain Bacteria; phylum Pseudomonadota; class Alphaproteobacteria; order Rhodospirillales; family Rhodospirillaceae; genus CBDBND01. The sequence continues at coordinate 3,083,765 of CBDHFR010000004.1, read as the reverse complement.
ATGGTGAGCAGGACTTGGGCCACCGTCAGATCATGGCGGGATAAGGATTCTTGATAAGCTTGGGTCAATCGCATTTGCCCGGTGGCCGCCGCTGCCTGTTTTTCTTCCAGCTTCATGGCGCCGTCTTTAAGTCCGAGCGGACCACGGCCAACGGCGATGGCACCAGAGGTGACGATGACAACGTCTTGTCCGCGTTTGCGCATGGCCGCGATATCGTCGCAGACGGAATCAAGCCAGGCGCGGTGCAAGGCGCCAGTGTCTTCATCGACCAGCAAGACAGAACCGATTTTGACGACAACACGGTGAGTTTGGGTCAGGTCGGGCTGGGTCATGGAGTCCATGCGCCTCCCTCAATAATATCACCGGGCGCTTCCTCTGTGGATTGAGTCGTAATCGTCTCGATGGGAATGGGAATGAACAATGTGCGCAGCACAATGTCTCGGCCATGACCGGAAACGCCCGACAGCTCGTAAACCTGGTCGACGCCGGCAGTCATGAGCGCCTGTTTGCGGTCTTGGATTGTACTCTCGTCTAGAGCATCGCACTTGTTGAGGGCCACAATTTCCACTTTATCGATCAGCCCAGCGCCGTATTCGCGCAACTCATTGCGAATTGTTTGATAACTCAGCACCACATCCTCCTCAGTTCCATCCACGAGGTGGAGGAGCACCCGGCATCGTTCGATGTGACCGAGAAACCGGGTGCCTAATCCGGTACCGGTATGGGCGCCTTCGATCAGACCTGGAATATCAGCAATGACGACTTCACGGTCATCCAAAGACGCGACGCCTAAATGAGGATGCAACGTGGTGAAGGGATAGTTTGCGATTTTGGGGCGTGCCCGCGTCACACTGGTCAGGAAGGTGGACTTGCCGGCGTTGGGCAACCCGACCAATCCGATGTCTGCAATCAACTTCAGGCGCAGCCAAATCCAGCGCTCTTCTCCCGGATGACCGGGATTGGCGTTGCGCGGCGCCTGATTGGTCGAACTTTTGAACCGGGCGTTACCCCAGCCGCCGTTGCCGCCTTCCAAGAAAACGATTTGCTCTCCGGCATGGGTCAAATCGGCCAATACCGTTTCCCGGTCTTCGCCCAGGATCTCCGTACCAACAGGCACCGCAATTTTTAGGTCATTGCCGCTTTTACCCGACCGGTCTCTGCCTTGACCGTCCTGTCCGGGTGGGGCTTTGAAATGCTGCCGGTAGCGAAAATCGATCAGTGTGTTCAAGTTGGGATCGGCGTAGAACACGACATCCCCGCCGCGCCCGCCGTCTCCGCCGTTGGGCCCGCCAAACTCGATATACTTCTCACGGCGAAAAGCGACACAGCCGTTGCCGCCCTTTCCGCTAACTGCGTATATCTTTGCTTGATCGAGGAATTTCATTGTTCCGTGCCGGATTAAACAGCCAAAGAAAAAGGGGAATGGACGTCCATTCCCCTCACATATCCTTGGTCGGTAACGAACATCTCAGTGTGAAACGTCAGCTTGCCGGGTCAACCGATACAAAGGTGCGGCCCTTAGCGCCTTTCTTGTAGCTGACTTTGCCGTCCTTCAATGCAAAAATCGTGTAATCGCGCCCCAATCCGACATTGTCGCCGGGATGCCATTTGGTGCCGCACTGCCGGACAATGATGTTGCCGGCGGTTACAGGCTCACCGCCGTACTTTTTAATACCGAGGCGCTTGCCGGCGGAATCGCGGCCGTTGCGCGAGCTGCCACCCGATTTCTTATGAGCCATGACGCGCTCTCCTTATCACCCTTCGTCTGCGGCTGTGTCGTCAGCCTTCTTCGCTGCGACTTTCTTGGTTGTGGTCTTTTTCGCTGCCGCTTTGGTTGTGGCCGCTTTCTTGGCCGTGCCTGCACCGATGTCGGTTATTTGAACCACGGTTACGTCCTGGCGGTGGCCGACGGTGCGCTTGTAATCCTTGCGGCGCTTCTTTTTGAACACGATGACTTTGTCGCCGTGCGCCTGCTCGACGATCTTGCCTCTAACCGTCATACCCTCAACGGTGGGTGAGCCAATTTTGTCGCCGGCCAAAAGCACATCGTCGAAGGTCACGGCAGCACCGGCCTCACCGGGGAGATGCTCCACCGTGATGACGTCATCTTTTGCGACGCGGTATTGTTTACCGCCTGTCTTGATGACTGCGTACATGACCGGCCTTCCAAAAACGAGAACGGCGGGCTGGGCCCGCACGGTTGACGGAAATATACGCACGCCCGAGGACGAGTCAACGGCTTTGGCCCGAAAACGGCGCATATTGGCGCGATTTTGGGGGTTCAGTGGCTCTAAAAAGGCCAATTCAGGCCAATTGCGACTGAAGCAGCCTTCCTGTAGGGTCCGCGCCGCGCCCGGCCAAGAAATGGTAAACCCCGAGGGACTGCGGAGAGGTGCCGGAGTGGTCGAACGGGGCGGTCTCGAAAACCGTTGTGCGTGCGAGCGTACCGTGGGTTCGAATCCCACCCTCTCCGCCATTTTCCACCTAACTGTTTGATATTACTTGGTTTCTAGTCTCCTGAATATGTCTTGCTTCCAGAACTGGTACAGAAAACTGGTACAAGGCGGAGGCAGGTTTGGCGTTACGTGGTGTCAGGTATCTCGTCAAGAGGCAGGATGTCTTCTATTACAGGATGCCCATTCCAGTTGCATTACTGTACCGGTTCCAGCGTCGTGAGATTAAGCACTCCTTGAAGACCACGAATTTGCCGGTTGCCAGGATGAGATGTCGGAACGCCGCCAATTTTTGTGAAACATTAATCTCATTAGTCGAAGCTGTGCCCGATCTAACAACCGAAACGTTAAATCATTTAATCCAGGAATATTTCGCTGGTATTATGGGTGATGTTTCCACGGTCGTGGAATTCTCCTCAGACATCGATATTGAGGCCGAGATCGAAGGCGAAAAGGTCGAGTTGATGCGCCTAAGAAAACAAATTGCTGAACGCGACTACAGTACCCTTTTGATGTCTCAAGCAAGCGACCTTCTCCACACAAAGGGTATGAAGAAACTCCCTCGTGGATCTGAAGAATATGACTATCTCTGTCACGGCTTGCTGAGGGCAAAGGCTGAACAGAGACGTGTGTTAATCGCGTTACTTCAAGGGCAATACGATAAGGGCAAGCCAGAAGACCCGCTCTTTAAGGACAATACCCAGCACTTGCTGGGACCGGTTTCCGATCAAAAGAAAATCTCTGTTGGGGAACTGTGCGACAAGTTCATAGCTGCCAAATCTCAGGTTTGGGCAAAGAAGACGATTTATGACAATCGGCGTGTGGTGAGTTGGTTTCGAGAACTTGTGGGGGAAGGCACCTCAATTGACTCTGTCACCATTGCGACTGTCAGGGATTACAGAGACCTCTTGCTGAAGCTGCCTAAGAACCTTTCAAAGGTAAAGGACCTAAAAGACCTTCCTCTGTTGGAGGCTATTAAAGTAAGCGAGTCGACCGAAAAACTTTCGGGGAAAACGGCAAAAAAATACTTGGAAATGTTGAAAAGCTTTCTCGATTGGTGCCGAAAGGAAGGTTACGTCTCTGTAAATCCAGGAGGGGATATAGAAATACCGCTCAAAGAAAACGCCAAGGAGGCACGGTACCCATTTACTGAAGAACAGCTATCTAAGCTTTTTCAATCCCCGCAATACACTGGTCACAAATCCTCAGTTCGACGATACATTACAGGTGATCAACTTATTAGGGACGCCAAATTCTGGATTCCCCTAATTGGCTTGTTTACTGGAATGCGATTGGGGGAAATTGTCCAATTATTAGTCTCCGACATTAAGAAAATTGACAATGTTTGGGTTTTTAACATTACGACCGGAGGGGAAAGCAACAAAACCCTTAAGACCCAGTCAAGCGATCGGTTCATTCCTGTACATCCGGAACTGCACAAAATTGGCTTTCTAGAATTCGTACAAGGAAAGAGTTGCAAGGGCGCTTCAAACCAACGGCTATTTAATGACGTAGGATTTGGAGCGGAGGCATACCCTTCGAGTCGCTTCAGTAAATATATCAATAGATACTTTGGAAAAATTGGGATCAAAACTGCCAAAACAGCGTTTCATTCCCTCCGGCACAACTTCAAAGATGCGATGCATGCCGCTGGAATTCAGGATTCTAGGCAAAACGCCTTGATGGGGCATGCTGATAAGAGCGCCGCAGGAATTTACGGAAAGGGCATTCCCGCAACTGCGCTTTATGACGACATCTGCAAAGTGAAGTATGGCGTTGAGCTGTCCCACCTTTGGGCGAATGTGCCAAAGTAATTTGTAAGTCCGTCTCTCGCTATTATCCAAGGACGGATTGACGAGCGACAAGCAGCAGACATTACATCGGCGGCTCTGCAAGCCTAGGCAACATTGGGTTTCCAAGGCGGTAAGCGCAAGTTTGTCCTACACTGAAATAGAGCGCTGATTTCAAGCGACCACGCCAGGGAGGGTAAATGGTCGTTACCTTAGAACACACGGCGGATACGGGTTCTAACCAGCCCGGAAAGGTCGGAGTGCAGCTAATTGCAATGGCCTATTCCTACAAGAGGCCTAGCGGATTTACCGTATCTGTACTCAAGCCAAAGATTGACCGCCTGTCTCTGACCTTCGATATACAAGGCGAACTGACGCGGAAGAAAGTACGAGATCACCTGCATTCCCAAGCGTTGAATGACAGTCCTATCGTCACACCCTGGAAGAAACATAAGGATTGGGGGGCAAGTAAGTATTCCCGATCCTATTCCTTGAGTGTCGGGGGAGAAAACGCTGTCCTACTGCAACATGCAGCGTTGAAAGCAAATCATCGCTTCCTGAGATTTGAGTTCAATCCATATCACGTGGGGCCTGACGGAGTGGAAGTGTTTCGCACACATCTGCTTAAAATTACCGGCGGACTGGTTACTTATGAAAGCCTGGCATTTGGGGGGAAGGTTACCAGGCTCGATATTGCCATCGATCTGGTGAATATCGACCTGGAGGACCTGTTGATCAGCACATCCAAACCAGGCGTTACCTCAGGGTATTTTAATCCCTCTGGGAAAGCAGAGACCAAGTACCTCAACGTGAACACAAAGGGTAGCAACCTCTATGTTTATGATCGCAAAGCCAAACTATTGAAGGATCTTGAGAAGGGCAGTGTAGACGCATTGGAATTCGGGGAAACCAAGCTAACCAGGGTGGAAGTCAGGACAAGTACTGAGAAGCCCCTTGCTGAGCTTTCATCCCTAACCAATCGGTTGAAGAAAATCGATCTGATCGACATAGAAGCTGTGGAGCCACCGGAGGAGGAGCATCACTGGAAGATGTTTCAAGACTCCTGCCGATACCGTGGCCTTGCGGGAGCCCTGAGTCAGTTACCCAATAGCCTAAGCGCGAAGTACGAAGACGCTATCACTTCAGCTTCCGGACAATTATGGAAACCAGAAACACTTTGGGGGACATGGCCCCAGGTTGTTGAAGGCAGTGGTCTGCTTCCCTAGCCCCACTGGGTAGCGATAGGTAGCGATTGGGGCGAACTCTTAATAATTTCGGAGAAACCATTTCTTGAGATTTCATAGTGTCCGAGAATCACTTTCGGACAATACCGGAAACAGAAGTATAAAATCCATTAAGACATTGGTAAGAGATTGAGAATAAATCGTTTGTTGGGGAATTCAGAGGGAAGCCAGAGCGTGCATTAAAACCACGATTTCAAAAGGGACAGAACGAGGGTCCGAAGCCGTGTCGACGGCAGTGAACCGGTGCAATTGCAATTAATTGCAAAATAAACTGCTTGTGGGAACACGGACCATGGCTAACGGACGCATGGTACGGGCCGTGGAATATTTGACAGCTGAGGGCGTCACCCGGCTAAACGTGTATTGTGAAACCCTTGTCTGCCGTCATAGGACGGCGGTGCAGTTCGCAAGGTTTAAGCACAAGACGCCGTTACAGGTCATCAAGAACAGGCTTAAGTGTTCGGTGTGTGGCGGTAGGAATATAGACGTTATCCCCGACTGGTCGTCCTTACAGTCTACCCAACATGGACCCCCCGGCTGATGTGCGGTCGTTTCACACGGACAATGTCCTGGCGCGAGATCTATGAGCTTTACCGCCTGACTGTGGAACGTGAGACTGATTTCAAGCGTGAGCACTTCAAGCCCCGCTACAACGTGGCCCCAACACAAGATATCCCCATCCTGCGTCAGCCGGACGGAGAGCCGGAGATGACAATCGCCCACTGGGGCCTAGTGCCGCCCTGGGCCAAGGATGAGAAGATCGCTTATAAGATGATCAATGCCCGGGCCGAAACCATCACGGAAAAGGCCTCGTTCAAGACAGCAGTGAATAAACACCGCTGCCTCATCCCGGCGGACGGGTTTTACGAATGGAAGATGATGTCCGACGGGTCAAAGCAGCCTCACTGGTTTCATATGGAAGATAAACGCCCGTTCAGCTTTGCCGGGATATGGGAGCACAACGGCCAACTGGACGTGACCTCCTGCGCCATTGTGACAACCGAGGCCAATGGGGTGGTCAAGCCCTACCACAACCGCATGCCTGTCATCCTTGCGGAGAGGGACTATGACCTGTGGATATCCGGCAACACGGTCTCATATGACGCCTTGGCTCTTCTCAGGCCCTATGACGGCAATGATCTGACGGTGCGTGCGGTGAGCAAAGCGGTGAATAGCGTGAAGAACGACACGCCTGAGTGTATTGCCGAGGCGGCATGAGAGAAGAAGTGGTGAATCACCTATAACTTTTATGCGGATAAGGATTTCGTAAGGCAGAGGATTTTGTCATAAAAATCAAGACTCTTTCCGGAATGTTCACAATATGTTCTAATACCTCATGGCACAGAAAACCGCGATAGAATGGACCGATGCCACCTGGAACCCGGTCACTGGCTGTACCAAGATCAGTGCGGGGTGCGATAACTGCTATGCGGAGCGATTCTCAGAGCGCTTTCGCGGTGTGAAAGGACACCCCTTTAAGAACGGCTTCGACTTGACGCTTAAGCCAGAGCGCGTTTCGCAACCGCTTTCCTGGAAGAAGCCAAGGATGGTCTTTGTGAACTCGATGAGCGATCTCTTTCACAAAGATGTTCCCGTCGCGTACATTGCCGAAATCTTCCGCACCATGGAGCGTGCGGACTGGCATGTCTTTCAAGTGCTCACGAAGCGTTCTTCGCTAATGAAGAAGTTTGTGAACAAATATTACACGGCCAATCCCGTCCCCAAACATATATGGCTCGGCGTATCCGTCGAAGACAGCTCGAAAGCGTCTCGCATCAAGCATATCCACGCCACAAATGCCTCTGTTCGTTTTCTGTCGATAGAACCGCTCATAGGGCCTCCCGGCACGCTTAACCTGTCGGGCATTGAGTGGGTTATCGTCGGCGGCGAGAGCGGTCCGTCCGCCCGTCCCATGCAGTTATCCTGGGCGCGAACCGTCAGAGATCAATGCTTGGAGCAAGGAATTCCTTTTTTCTTTAAACAGTGGGGCGGTTTCCGACCCAAATCCGGAGGCCGGGAGCTTGACGGAAGGGAATGGAATGAGTTTCCAGACCTTACTCAACTCGGCGTTTCTCCGCAAAGTATGGTTGTCGCAACGGGTTGATTTATGCTGGACCCAAAGCTGTATGAGGGACGGGAACAGACCTATGTGAAGCATTTCGTTTTAGAAAAATACCTAGAACGAGTTGCATATAACATATTCTCTTTCCAAACAGATTTTGTATATGTGGACGGGTTTTCCGGTCCCTGGAAATCCGAAAATGATGATTATGAAGATACATCATTCAAATTGGCGATAGATCGGCTTAGGGCCGTCCGTGATGGAGTCAAGGCGCGGGGACGGAATGTCAAAATCAGATGCATGTTTATAGAGAAAGAGAGAAAGCCGTTTGCTGAGTTGGAAGCAGCTGTCGATAAGATTGATGACATCTATATTGAGCTGATTAACGGCACCTTCGAAGACCAAATTGCCGACATCTGTGTGTTTGCCAAGAATTCATTTTCCCTAATCTTCATTGATCCGACCGGTTGGCAAGGATATCCACTGGATAAGATCAAACCACTTCTCAATCTGAGAGGGGAAGTGCTGATCAATTTCATGTCGGAATTTATCAATCGCTTTCTGGAAGACCCCCGGCCTGCGATTGCGGCCACGTTCGACGAGTTATTCGGCCCTAACTGGTATGAAGAATGGCAGGAACTGGTCGATACGGGTCTTGGCCGCGAAGCCGCTGCCATTGGGGTTTACAGTTCACGGCTCAAGGCATTGGGAAACTTCAAATTTGTCACTTCCACCCGTATCCTGAAACCCACGGTCGACAAATCCTATTTTCACCTGATCTATGGAACCGAGCATTGGAAGGGCGTGCAGGAATTTCGACGCGTTGAGAGCAAGGCCATTGATGCTCAGGAACAGCTGCGCAATGCTGCCAAATACAAAGCTGAAGTCGCGCGCACCGGACAAGGAAGTCTCTTTGGTAGTGATGCTCCAGTAAAGAATTACGAAGAAGAACGGAAAACCCAGCTTGATCGCGGATGGAACAGATTGCTATCGGCACTAAGCACATATCCTTGTGGTATCAAGTATGAAGATTTGATTGGTCATGTCCTTGAGATACCTATGGTGTGGGAAGTGGACCTTAAATACTGGCTCAAGGAGCTTCGCTCTGAAGGCAAGATAGATATCCCTGAAATGACGGGAAGGCAGAAGGTTCCGAGAAAAGGTCAGACTATCAAGCCCACTGAAAAGCTCGCCACCAGGTAATTGAGTCCAGGCTTTGTCAGACTAATTGGATCGCTCGTGAGTTCCTGAGTGACCAAGTCTGAGCAAACAACTCTTCCATACGATATGGGAAACGCCGGGGACCTTCTTAAGCCTGGTGTCTTGGCGGAATTCCTTCGTACTCTTCTGATCTTCCACCGTAACCAGTCAGTCCGTTTTCATGGCCTGTTCGGGGGTGAGCCATACAGTTCAGACACCAGTTAGAGGATTGTTTAGCGCGTGGAAAATGTGGCATTGAAGCCCTCGCATCTTATCCTCTTACAAAATATCTCCGCGTACTGATACATTTATGAAAGCCGAGAAATTTGCAATCGCAATCGCAATTCTAACTCTTTCTTTGCTGGTCTTGGTATTGATTGGCTCAAGCATTATGGCGCTATCCGAGTTCTTCGTAGTCATCCACGAATTAGTCTTTGCTAATGACAATTCGCTCGCTTACGCGACATGGGGTCTATTCTTTGCAACCGTGGGATTAGCAATCATCGCGTTTATAAAGTTGGGAGCAGCTGCGAAGCAGCAACGAATCTGGTCAACTTTACAAACGTGTGATCGATACGATACGGATCCAACGCTAAATCGAAGCATAGAGCTTCTAAAAGAGCATTTTGACTATGGTCGGCCATTACGTGAAAGGGACTTCAACGCTGCAGCAATAAATCTGTTCAACTACTTCGACGCTATTTCAATTGGTATTAAGCATGAAATGTACGACGTAAACATAGTGGATGCTCACCTGGGAGGCATCGTTCAGAAATGGATAGAGCAGAGATTTGTGCAAGCGATTAAAGGCGGTAATGACAAAAAGGCTATCAGATTTTGGGAAAATTATATCCCGAATAATTACGAAGTATTTTGTGAATTATACGATAAAAGGTGGGCGTCTGGAAATTCGATCCGAGAGAAAATTACCTAAAAGGCCGCCTGTCCAGGAGCGAAAATTGAACATTCAATTGTTGATACAAGAGAGTTGACCTACTAATTGGGAACTACCATCCCAATAGAAGCGAAAGACTTTTGATCATTCTACCTGGATTGAAATTCGGCTTAACACGTACACCTCGTAATCTCTCTTTACATTTGCAGTCACAAGATTAACGTCAATAGTGGGACTCAAGTCTCACGTCCTCCCCTTTGCAAACTTCAAGGAGGAGGACATGGGAAACACAACCCAAACTCTCGAACATTACCGAACCCAACTTGCCGATCTGGTCCAGCATCACGCGGCGGACCTACCCGAACACAAACCCCTAAACATCTCGCCATGGTTGGCTATGAGCTTGATGCAAAAGGCTATCCGCCGTGGGCGAGAGGAACTGGCACTAAGTGCAGCTGCGACCCTGCTCCAAATCTCTCCCGACCGGCTGTGGCGGCGACTATGCGTAACTGCCTTTGAGGACGTGGGTGTCGCGGACCTATCGTCTGTATCTCTCGTCACAAGTGCCCTGAAGGGTAAGACATGGCGGTCGCATGTCGGGGGTGAATGGCCGGTAGCGAGCTATCTTGTCGGTCGCATGAGCGGTGCAATTAAGTGCAGATCAGCTGATGATCTGCTGGTTATTGTCGAAAGTTGCCCCAAGTACAAGACAGCTCGGCTTGACCTGGCCAACTGGCCGATCAGGAAGTTACTCAGATACACAACTGGCGATGACGACCTTCCCACACGGGCCTTGGCCCTTTGGTATGCCGTTGGCACCCAGCGCTATCCGTCAGTTAATCTGCATAAAAGACGGGGAGAACCACAAGCCGCTTTCGACTTTCTCTGGGAGGCGGGTTTGCCTGACGCCATTGTCGAGGTCGCCCGAGAAGGCTTTCGCAAGTGCAGTGAGGTTCTCTGTCCTTTCGTTGTTCTGCTTTGGCGGGAACTCCAAAACGTGCCCCATGGCACCGGGCCGGATGACATCCCCGCCGAGGAGCTGATCGGCGGTATTCCCTGCTGGGCGTTCGACATGTACGTCCGGGAGGGTAACCGGCGCGGCATGACCCAGGGAGCGGCTTGCAGGCCATCAGCGCAAGGGACGTACAGTACGATTACGGACGGTCGATAAGCCTCTCTTGGAGAGGACCGTTTTCGTTGACCATGTAGCAGATACGACCTTCAATCCGTCGTCAGTCGTGGAATATTGGGGACCTAAGTACATCGATAGTCCTGGAAAAGCGCCCGGCAGATATCAAAGTGATCATGAGATTGAGCAGGACGCGGGAGCATTGACCGGCATGGATAAACGAGGCCTCTCCGAACGCGACATCTGCACCAAATTCATCACACCTGCCCTGCGCATTGCCGGGTGGGACGAGATGTTGCAGATCCGCGAGGAGGTGAGTTTCACCAAGGGGCGCATCATCGTGCGCGGTAAGCTAGTCACGCGGGGACAGGCCAAGCGTGCCGACTATATTCTGTACCACAAGCCCAACATCCCGATTGCGCTGATCGAGGCCAAGGACAATTCCCACAGTGTCGGCGATGGCATGCAGCAGGCCCTGGATTACGCCGAGACCCTGAACATCCCCTTTGTATTCTCCTCCAACGGCGACGGCTTTGTGTTTCACGACCGCACGGGAATGAGCACACCGCGTGAAGCAAACATTGCCCTTGACGCCTTTCCTTCACCGCAGGACCTATGGACGCGCTATCGTACCTGGAAGGGCTTAACGCCGGACGCCGAGAAGATCGTCCTTCAGGACTATCACGACGACGGCAGTGGTAAGGCACCGCGTTACTATCAGGTCAACGCCGTCAATACCGCCATCGAGGCCATTGCCAAGGGGCAAGATCGCATCCTGCTGGTCATGGCCACCGGCACGGGCAAGACCTACACCGCCTTTCAGATCATCTGGCGGCTGTGGAAGGCGGGACACAAGAAACGCATCCTGTTCCTTGCCGACCGCAACGTGCTGATCGACCAGACCATGGTGAACGATTTCCGCCCCTTCGGTGGGACCATGGCCAAGCTCTCGACCCATGCCAAGACCATCGAGCGGGACGATGGCAGCCAGAGCGATCTTACACCGGCCATAGACAAGAAACGCCGCATCGACACGGCCTATGAGATCTATCTCGGGCTCTATCAAGCGATCACCGGCCCGGAAGATCACCAGAAGATCTACCGGGAATTCTCGCCGGGTTTCTTCGATCTGATCGTGATCGATGAATGCCATCGGGGCAGTGCTGACCAGGATTCAGCGTGGCGCGAGATACTGGAATACTTCTCCTCCGCGACCCAGATCGGTCTTACCGCCACACCGAAGGAGACGAAGTACGTTTCCAACATCGCCTACTTCGGGGAGCCGGTGTTCTCCTATTCCCTCAAGCAGGGCATCCACGACGGCTTCCTTGCGCCCTACAAGGTGGTCAGGCTTCCACCGTCGCCGCCGGATAGGCCACGACGAAGCATGCAGCGCTGTGGGGAAGGGTCATGACAAAGAAATGGGCTCGCAGCTTGACGCCAGTGATGATCGCATCCGACTCGCCGAAATCCGCCTGCGCATGCCCCGGCGGATGTACCAGCGGCACGAACATCTCCCGCAAACGACGGCGCCGTTCGCGGACGTAATCTGTAGTGGTTCCGCTGTGATCTGACAGTTGGCCGTTTTTCCGGCGGCCTCTGTTAGGTCAAGTTCAGTTCACGAACTTTTCCTTCCAGATTTCTTTGCCCTCGATCATGGTCTGGAACGGCGTTCTGCCGCAACACATTTTGCCCTGATGAGTGCGTTCCGTGTTGTAGTGATGTAGCCATTGATCCAGATCAGCCTGCAGCGCATCGACGCTGTCGTAGAGTCTTTTGCGGAACGCGACCTGGTAGAACTCCTGCAGCACGGTCTTGTGAAAGCGCTCGCGGATGCCGTTTGTTTGCGGTGATTTCACCTTGGTCTTGGTGTGGTCGATATCGTTGATGGCCAGGAAGAGCTGGTAGTCGTGCTTGTCGACGCGCCCGCAGTATTCCGTGCCCCTGTCGGTCATGATCCGCAGCACAGGCAGGTCGTGCTCGTCATGGAACGGCAGCACCCGGTCATTGAGCAGGTCGGCGGCGGTGATCGGCGTCTTGGTGGTGTAGAGCTTGGCCTGCGCGACCTTGGAATAGGGATCGACATAGCTCTGCTGGTAGATCCGCCCCACCCCCTTCAGGGTGCGCTCGAACAAGGCCTCGACGCCGCCTTCCTCAACCGCGGCCTTGTAGCGGTAAAAGGTGTCGCGCGACATGCCCATGACCTGGCAGGGACCTGGCAGGCCTTCGACACGTTGCCCAGTTCCTCGGCCAGATTCAGCAATCCAGTTTTGTGTTTGATGATCTTATCGGTAGTATTCAACATCGTGGTGTCCTCGTTTTGTGGTTGGTGTGCACCACCATCAAAACGGACAACCACCATCTCCATCAAGAGATGCACCGCTCCCATTCCAGCTTGCTGGGAAGGGAGCGGTGTCAGATCACATCGCGACTAACTCACGTAATCCTTGACGATGGTCTGGCCGCCGGTGAAGCCATGCTCATCGCGAAGGCGCTCGAATATCCGCTTTGCCGTGTGGCGCTGCTTACGGTGAACCGTGCGGTCCGCTTCCAGAATGCGGTCAATGATATCCGTGAACGGGTCCAGCTTAGGCCGCTTCGGCGGCTCGCTGCGCCGGTATCCCGGCGGCACCGAGTGCCGCAGCATCTTCTTCACTGTACCGCGCGATAGCCCAAACCGTCTTGCTGCTTCTCGCTGGCTCAGCTCTTCCACATGGCACGCCAGTCGCACGGTTAGATAAAGGTCCACCAAGTACATCCTCCCACCTTCCATCCCCAAAAGGATCGAAGGCTACAGGTGGCAGACTTTTGCGCCGCCCGCGGCCGGGACATTCCCGCCGCTCCCGTGGACTAATTTGTCACCGCCGTTCTCATCTGGTTAGATATGATCGGGACTAAATTGAATCTGCTCTAGGGCCAACCAGATGAGACCAGCGATATAAGGGGACAACCATGGAAACGCTCCGATTCGGAACGTTCATTCCGCCCATCCACCCGGTGCGCGAAAATCCGACACTCTGTTTGGAACGGGATCTCGAGCTGATCGAGCACATGGACAAGTTGGGCTATGACGAAGCCTGGTTTGGTGAACACCATTCCGCTGGTACGGAGCTCTATTCCACGCCGGAACTGATGATCCTGGCGGCCCATTACCGCACCCGCCGTATCCGTCTGGGTACAGGCGTGAATTCACTACCCTATCACCATCCGCTCATTCTCGCCGACCGCTTCATGCAACTGCATCACATGACTCAGGGCCGCGCCATGTTCGGCTCGGGACCGGGCGCCCTGGTTTCCGATGCCAAGATGATGGGAATCGAGACCTCCAAACAACGGGACATGATGGAAGAGGCGCTGGAGGACATTCTTAAATTGTTCCGGGGTGACACTGTCACCCATAAAACGGATTGGTATGAATTGAAGGATGCCCGTCTGCAGCTCCGGCCTTTTGCCAATGAACCCATTGAAGTGGTAACTGCTTCCATGATGTCACCCTCAGGTCCGCGGGCTGCTGGCCGATTGGGCACGGGGCTTATGTCCATGAGTGCGACCGCTGCCCCGGCGCTCAAGGCCGCTGGCACCAACTGGGATATCGCCTGCGACATTGCTGCCCAATACGGCAACGCCATGGACCGCAGCCAATGGCGCATGATCGGCTTGGTCCATGTGGCAGAAACCAAAGAGCAGGCCATAGCCGATGTGCAGTTCGGCATCGAGGACTGGGTGCAGTATTTCGAGGATGTTGCCGTCATTCCCATGGTGCCACCCGACCGGCGCGCCGACCCGGTGGCTCATCTGACAGAATCCAGCATGGCGGCCATTGGTACGCCCGATGACGTGATCAGGCAAGTGGAAACACTATGGGAAGCCTCGGACGGCGGTTTCGGTTGTTTCCTCATCACCGATCACAGCTGGGCGCCTTTTGAGGCCAAGCTGAAATCCTATGACATGATTGCGCGCTACGTCTTCCCGCACTTCCAAAAACAAAACGTGCAACGGGAAGAATCCAATGAATGGGTGCGAAAGAGTCAAAAGAATTTCAAGGCCAGTCATGAAAAGGCGACCGCGCAGCAGATCGAGCGGCACAACAAAGAAGTAGAAGCGCGCAACAAATCGGCTGCCGCTGAATAGTTCTTCTAAAGATCCGTGAAACGGATTCTATCCGTCGCTTACAGGAGTCTGCCGGCAGTCTTCACACGCGCGATTCTATATCTCGTCAGCGCCAAGTTCATTCATGGGGTCGTTGGCATTTTCAGTGATCAACGCGGCCATGTCCTCGTTCTGCGCCATGTGTACCGCAAAGGTTTTTCGTGGGGGTTTCCGTCGGGGCTGCTTGAGGCCGGAGAAGAGGTGCGGCCCGGCGCCTTGCGCGAACTTCACGAGGAAACTGGCCTAGACGCTACTGTAGACCGGGTCGATGAAACGGTGTTGGTGGCCCGCCGTCACTTGGAAACGGTGGTTTACGGAACAGCGCAGTCCGACACGCCACTGTCACTCAGCCATGAAATCTTTGAGGCCCGATGGGTCGACCCAGGAAACCTCCCCGATGACATCAGCCGGGGTTTACCGCCCGACCAGCATCGTCTCATGATGCCTCTGTCGAACGACAAAAGATAGGAGGGCGCTATCCGGGACCGCTTCGGGGTGGAGTATCACGAGCGCTCGGTCTCGCGCCTGCTGCACGATCTCGGCTTCTCGCACATGAGCGCCCGGGTGCGCCATCCGGGCTAAGATGCGGCAATGCTGGAGACGTTTAAAGAAACTTCCCCCGGGCGCTCGCCGCGGCGGTAGCCCACCTACCGCCCGCAACGCCGGTCGAGCTGTGGTGGCAAGACGAGATGCGCCTTGGCCAGAAGAACGGCATCGTCCGGCAGTGGGCGCGCACCGGCAGCCGTCCGCGTCAGCCCAAGGACCAGCGCTACCAGAGCGCCTATCTGTTCGGCGCCGTCTGCCTGGCGCGCGGTACCGGTGCGGCCGTGGCGATGCCGTTCGCCGACACCCATGCCATGCCGGCCCATCTCGAAGAGATTAGCCGCACCGTCGCCGACGGCTCACACGCCGTCCTCCTCATGGACCGCGCCGGCTGAGCAACGAGCGCTTCGGGACCTGGAGATGCGGCTGGGCGCCGGCGAGCGAACTCCGGATCCCCGACGCCGTGACCGCTTCTGCCGCCTATCCCCCCTTCCTTCCTCCATTCGACTGGAAGCGGCCTTTCGAACGAAACGCTAAGACCGAGACACATCGCGTCATCGTGACCGACGGCGGTGTTTTCGAGAACCTCGGTGTTAGCGTGATGGAGCCCAGCCGAAATCCTCAATTCAGCGTAATCGCGTACAACCCGGACATCATCATCGCAAGCGACGCCGGGGCCGGGCAGTTTACCGGCGAGGCCATCCCGTTCAGCTGGCCCACGCGAATGACCCAGGTCGTCTCTGCAGTCATGCGCAAGGTCCAGGACGCGACGAAGACGCGGCTGCACGACCACGTCAGATCCGGGCGAATTGACGCCTTCGTCTACGCCGCTCTTGGCCAGATCGACCGGCGTGTGGCGCACACGCCGCGCGGTTACCGCCTTGGTATGCCAGATCGCCATGAGCACGCTGAGGACTTCTGCCGTATCGATATCCGACACCGGTCGTTTGCCCAGGCGCGGATAGACGTAGGTGCGTAACGTGGTCTCCCACTGTGACGCGTGCTTGGCGTTGCGCCAGCTCGGGCGGTGCAGTTCAATGACGGCCGCCGCTGCCGCCTCGAAGGTGGGTATATTGGCCTGGCGCCGAAGATCCATCGGGTCGCCACCGGCGCGGGCGATCTTGCGGTTGGCAAGCGCCTTTTCGCGGGCTTCTGACAACGATACCAGCTGAACCCCACCAAGACCCAGCGTCCGTTGCCGGCCCTGGATCACCAGCCTTTGCTCCCATCGCCGTGCACCCGATGGATCGACCTTGAGATACAAGCCATTGCCGTCACAGTACCGGCCGGGCTTGGTGGTCTTGTGCACGAAGGCTGGCGACAACTTTTTGTCGGGATGCTTTCCTTTCGGCTTGCGACCAGACGCCATTTCATAACCCCCAAATTACACCCACTATAATTGGGGGGATTTTACGGGAATCTATAGGTAGGCGCAAGACGCCCATAATCCAAAAGCACCATGGATCAAGGCCTTTTCAGGATGTCGTGGGATGCGTTGGGAATGGGCTTTGGCGGCTTCCTGGTCCGCCGTCAGGTGGCCCGCGCGGTCCGGGTAATCCGCAAGCTCCACAGAGGCGAGACCCTTCTCGCGGAAGTCCCGTAGCCAGCCGCGAACCGTGTCGGGATCGAGATAGAATATCCTGGAGACCATCTGCACGCTGTGGCCATCATCAAGGGCAACCAGCGCATTCGCGCGCCGTACCTGCAGCGCTTCGACCTTCCGCTTGCGCATGACATTCAGGAGTGCCTTGGGTTCGTCAGCGGTCAGAAAGGAGGCCCTTTTGCGCATCTTCGCCGTGAAGTCGTTCGCTGCTCGTGTCGTTGGAGAGGTGCATGAATCGGCAGCCGAATCAGGTCAATGCAAAATACTAAATTCAGGCCGAATCAATGATTCCAGGTATACATAAGACAAACGCGCCCCGTCTAGGCGCGCGTTTGTCTTTACAATTTAAAACGTGAAATTAGGACTTTTCAGGCGTCTCTTCGTCTGCACCCTCTGTGTCCGCAGACTCGCTGGCGGTTTCATCACCGGCATCGTCGGGCGCATCGTCACCGTCATCCTGTTTCCGCTTGAGCGCAGCGCCAAGAATATCGCCAAGCGAAGCCCCCGAATCGGTTGATCCGTACTCCGCCATCGCCTCCTTTTCTTCTGCTACTTCGCGGGCTTTGATCGACAGTTGCAGTTTGCGGGTTTTGGTATCGATGGCCGTGATCCTGGCATCCACTTTTTCGCCGACGGCAAACCGGTCGGCCCGTTGCTCTGAGCGTTCCTTCGCTAGCTCGTTTTTCTTGATGAAGCCGGACACGGACTCATTGATGGTGACCTCTAGACCGGCATCGAGCACTGCCTTAACGACGCAGGTGACGATCTGACCGCGTTTAAGCGCGCCCATGGCTTCAGCGAAAGGATCATCCGTTAACTGTTTGATACCAAGACTGATGCGTTCCTTTTCAATGTCCACATCGAGAATCTTGGCTTTGACAATGTCTCCCTTTTTGTAGTCCGCCACCGCTGCCTCACCATCCTTGTCCCAGGACAGATCGGAAAGGTGAACCATGCCGTCGATTTCACCGGCGAGGCCAACAAACAGGCCGAATTCGGTGATGTTCTTGATTTCACCTTCGACCAAAGTATCGACTTCGAATTTATCTTTGAATGCGGTCCAGGGATTGTCCATGCATTGCTTGAGGCCAAGGGAGATGCGGCGTTTTTCTGGATCCACATCGAGGATCATCACTTCCACTTCCTGGCTGGTGGAAACGATCTTACCCGGGTGCACATTCTTCTTGGTCCAACTCATTTCTGAAACGTGGACCAAACCTTCTACGCCGGCTTCGAGTTCGACAAACGCGCCGTAGTCGGTGATGTTGGTCACCCGGCCGTTGAATGTGGCTTCGATCGGATATTTGGCAGCCACACCGTCCCATGGGTCCGTCTCGAGCTGTTTCATACCCAATGAGATGCGCTGCGTTTCCGCATTAAACCGGATGACCTGAACCTTAACTGTTTGTCCGACCGTCAATGCTTCGGTCGGGTGGTTGACGCGTTTCCAGGAAATATCGGTGACGTGCAGCAAGCCATCGACACCACCGAGGTCAACAAAGGCACCGTAATCGGTGATGTTCTTGACCACCCCTTCGAGGACTTGGCCTTCAGCCAGGTCTTCCATCAGTTTGGAGCGTTCGGCGGCGCGGGTTTCCTCAAGGACGGCGCGGCGGGAAACAACGATATTGCCACGCGCCCGGTCCATTTTCAGAATCTGAAAATCATGGGGTTCGCCCATGAGATAGTTGGCGTCGCGCACTGGGCGGATATCCACTTGGCTGCCCGGAAGAAATGCGACAGCGCCATTGAGATCGACCGTAAAACCACCTTTGACGCGACCGAATATGACGCCTTGTACGGCGTTGGTTTGGCCAAACTGTTTTTCCAACACATCCCACGCTTCTTCCCGGCGGGCTTTGTCACGGGAGAGCAGAATCATCCCGTCTTTATCTTCGTAGCGTTCAACATAGACATCGACTTCTTCACTGACGGCGGGAGCGTCTTCATTGCCACGACCAAATTCGCGCAACGGCACTCGACCTTCCGACTTGAGGCCAACGTCAACCAGGGCATAGTCGGCATCAACATTGAGCACTGTGCCTTTGATCACAGCGCCTTCGATACCGTCATTGCCTTGAAATGATTCTTCGAGGAGAGCGGCGAAATCCTCCTTCGCCGCTGCGAGGGCAGGTTCAGACATAAAGCGTTCCTTTCGTTCTGCGCCTTGCTAGCCGGTTGAGTCCGGCGGTCTTGTACGGACCCGGATCATTCCGGGTTTGCCGCATAAAGGCACCTTCAAAGCCCTAGGACGCATTATTTGCGTCTCGTCAGTCGGGCGATGCCTGATGGATAACGACCTTAGAGGGCAACTTTCCCTTGGATGTAGGTCACTGCCTGGGCAAAGGCCTCATCCGCGTTCATGCCATCCGTATCAAGAAGCCACGCATCCTGCGCTGGTTTAAGCGGTGCAACCGAGCGATCCCGGTCACGGGCGTCGCGGGCTTCCATATCGGCGCGAACGTTGGGTTCTTTAAAGGATTCGCCGCGGTCCTGCAACTCCTTGATCCGCCGCTGAATTCTGATCTCCAGGGCGGCCTCGACAAAGATTTTGACGTCGGCTTCCGGACACACCACGGTGCCGATGTCACGACCGTCAAGAATCGCCCCCCTGAACCCTGGCCCTGGGTGTTCAGCCACTTTTCGTTGAAAATCAAGCAGTTCTGCGCGGACCGATGTTTGAAAGGCGACCTGGGAGGCTGCCACGCCGGCAGCTTCGCTGCGCAGCTCTTCGGGTGTATGGGCGTCCAGATTCAAAGCTTTAGCGGCAGCGGCGGCCTGGACTTCATTGGTCGGGTTCTGGCCCGCCTTGAGCAACGACAGACCGGTGGCCCGATAAAGACTGCCCGTATCGAGGTAGCGCAGGTTGAAGTGCTCTGCCAAACGCCGGGCCAAAGTCCCCTTGCCTGACGCAGCCGGCCCGTCAATGGCGATAACAATGGGTGCCTGACCCATCACCCAGAGGCCTCCGAGTCCGGCGAACCGGCATGTCTAATCTCTGCCCCGATAGCGTTCATATGAGTGACAAAATCTGGATAGCTGGTGGCGATGGTGGATGGATCGTCAATGCCGATTGGGTTTTTTGCGGCCAGACCGAGGACAAGAAACGCCATGGCGATGCGGTGATCCAGGTGCACACCGATGATGGTGTCACCAGGCACCAGCCCGGCGCATCCGCTTACGGTTAAGGTATCCCCATCAACCTTCACCGATACCCCGCACGCCAAAAGACCGTCCGCCACGACGGCCAAGCGATCACTTTCTTTGACGCGGAGTTCCTCTAGGCCTTCCATTCGGGTTTCGCCTGTGGCGCAGGCTGCGGCAACGGCGAGTATGGGATATTCGTCAATCATAGACGGCGCTCTGTCAGCCGGAACCAACGTTCCTTGCAAGCGGCTGGGCCGGACTCGCAAATCACCCACTGGTTCGCCAGCCTCATCGCGGGCATTGGATATGGTGATGTCCGCTCCCATTTCCAGCAGGGTGTCAAACAAGCCGGTTCGCAGCGGATTGAGGCCCACACCTTGTATCGTGATGTCAGAGTCTTCAGTGATTAGGGCGGCGACGATCAGGAAGGCGGCAGATGATGGATCGCCGGGCACGGTCACGGCGCTGCCCACAAGTTCAGGCAGTCCTTTGACCGTCACCGCAGATGCCGGTGAACTACTATCCACTTCAACGGTCTCAACTTCTGCACCGAAGTGACGGAGCATACGCTCGGTATGGTCACGGGTGGGTGATGGTTCAATCACAGTGGTCGCACCCCGCGCCTGCAATCCGGCGAGCAACACTGCTGATTTTACTTGGGCCGACGGCACCGGACTCTCGTAAATCAAGGGGACGGGATCGCCGGTGCCGGAAATGGTCAATGGCAGTCGATTGCCAGCCCGGCTGTGAAAACTTGCCCCCATGCGGCTCAGGGGGGAAACCACCCGGTCCATCGGCCGCTGACGTAAAGACTCGTCACCGGTCATTACCGCTGTCATGGCATGGGAGGCGAGCATTCCAGACAAAAGACGCGCACCGGTGCCAGAGTTGCCCATATCGAGCACACCGTCCGGTTCTATGAGGCCACCGACCCCGCGGCCATGAACAATCCAGACCGGCTCATCGTCTTCATGGGCGGTACGCCCGACAGAAGCACCCAAGGCACGAACAGCCTGTGCTGTGTGCAGGACATCTTCTCCTTCAAGCAGTCCCGTGATCCGGGTTTCACCCACCGCCAACGCGCCCAGCATGAGGGCACGGTGAGAAATGGACTTATCCCCGGGCAGGTTAACGGTACCGTTGAGCCCAGAAGCGCGGACCGACTGGAAGATGTGTGGGTTAGGCTCGGGCATGCTGAAGTGTCAAAAATCGGAAATTTTCGGCGTCGGTCTAGGGCGACGCGAGGTTCAAAAAAAAGCTGCGGGGTCTTACCACAGGGACACGGCGAAACCTAGCCGGGTGCCCGCGCGTTAGAGCAGGGAAGAATAGGTTTTGACAGCGCCGCTCGAATTTGGCAAATGCGCTTTTCAGAATTGTTGTGCATGGTGTCGCGTTTGAGCCCGCCTCTGTTTGATTGCGGTCGGGCGGCTTATAGAGGAGAAGACTGCGGTGGGTAAAGTTGATCTCGGAGAGAAACTGACTTGCTCCAGTTGCGGAGCCCGCTACTACGATCTAAGCAAATCGCCAGCTCTCTGCCCTAAGTGCGGTACGGAGAATGAACGGCCCAAAACCTTCCGAACCAAGAAAGCGGAGGCCCCCGCACCGAAACCGGTGAAGGAAAGTGCGCCTCCAAAAACCGTCAAAACTACGGATCCGGAAGACATCGAAGATTTGGACAACATCGACACTGGTGACGACGACGATGACGATTTAATCGACGATGCCGCAGCGCTCGACGATGAAGACGATGACGATGTTGACAGTGTCATTGGTCCGATTGAATCCAATAGCGAAACGACGGTCTGAGGATTTGTTTCCAAAAAAAGGTGATCACGTCTGTCGCTGAAACGGGCATTGGAAACCGGATCACAGGGCTCAAAACCGCTTTCAGAGTGCACGATTTTTCCCTTGAAGGGCGCTGGCGAACTGCCTAAGGTCCGTCCCGCTCGGGCCACTGCGATCTATCAACGCTGGCCCGTCCCACACCAGATCGGGGCCGTAGCTCAGTTGGGAGAGCGCTACAATGGCATTGTAGAGGTCGTCGGTTCGATTCCGTCCGGCTCCACCAAATCAATCTCCTAGATATTCCTAACAGTGCTCAGAATCGTTGGGAAACCTGAGCTTTCTTATTCCTCCTGTTCTTGAATGTTCCCGGTTTTCCCGCTATGTTCTCATGAATGCTGTGGGCATAGGTGTGGGGACTGAGAAAGTGGCGAAATTGACGGCAGCGCGCATACGGACTCTTGCGAAGCCGGGAAAGTACGGCGACGGCAATGGGCTCTATCTAAACGTTACCCCCACCGGTACACGCTCTTGGATCCAGCGTATTGTGATTCAAGGCCGTCGACGCGACCTCGGCTTGGGGCGGTTTCCGGACGTAGGGCTCGCGGACGCTCGAGACGCCGTGGCACGCAACCGCGCCTTGATCGCAAAGGGTTGCGACCCTCTTGCAGAGAGACGCAGGTCCGCCACACCGACGTTCCGCGAAGCCGCCGAGCGCGTCTACAAGGCGAACCGTCCGCGGTGGCGCAACGGGAAACATGTAGTGAGCTGGTGGCAGTCCCTTGAGCGACACGCTATCCCCCTCATTGGAGACATTGCGGTGGATAGGATCGACCGTTCCGACGTGCTCAATGTCCTGACACCGATTTGGGGATCTAAACCGGAAACCGCGCGACGCGTGCGTCAGCGCATCCGCGCAGTGCTCAGATGGTCAATGGCTCACGGATACATTGATCACAATGTTGCGGGGGAGGTTGTCGACGGTGCTTTGCCTCCAATTCCGCGCGGCAAGAACCATTTGCGGGCGTTGCCGTACCAGGAGGTCGGTTGGCTGATCAACGAGGTGCGTTGCTCACGAGGCTCCCTGGCAGCGAAACTGTGCCTTGAGTTTGTGATCCTGACGGCTGCCCGGTCGGGCGAGGCCCGGGGCGCTACCTGGGATGAGGTTGAGATTGAGGCCAGTGAGTGGCGTCTCCCCGCAGAGCGCATGAAGGCAAACTTGGAACATCGCGTCCCATTGTCTTCCCGTGCCCTGGAAGTCGTCGAGGCGGCCCGGTCCATCACCGACGGGAGCGATTTGCTGTTTCCGTCACCACTGTATTGCGGCCGGCCCATAAGCGACATGACGCTGACCAGAGTGCTGCGCCGGCTCGGGGTCGCTGATCGCGCGACCGTCCATGGTTTCCGGTCGAGTTTTCGGGACTGGGCAGCGGAATGCACCGATGCGCCGCACGCTGTCATGGAGTTGAGCCTAGCCCATGCCGTCGGCGGTGCTGTCGAAGCAGCCTATGCCCGTTCCACGCTTTTCGAGAAGCGGCGTTGGCTGATGGAACAGTGGGCAGCATACCTGAACGAAAGTGGAGATGTCGTGCTGATAGCGTCGACGGCGGGGGCTACCCTCCGATGAGGGTTCCCTCAAAAACCGAGCCAAGCCGCTCCAACAACTCTGCCATGTTGGCCAAATGTTGGTGTTGCGAGCGCACTTTCGGCGAGGCAGGGGTCCGGCAAATGCGCGCCAACCGAGAGTGGCTGGGATACCAAGATGGTGCCGAAGTGCCGCGCTCAGGAATCTGCGAAGACTGCGCAGTGCAGCTAAACGCCTGTCATAGGTGTGGACGCGCTCCCGTCCTCGTCACCGACCCCGACCCCGACCCCTTCCCCAACCATTTAGCTTATTTCAACCCCTATATATGGACTCAGGCGTTGTGGACCTGCACCGCAAAAGTGGAGAGTTACCTTCTCACCTAAGCCGCCATACTTTCGCACTTCACCGGACTGATGCTGCCCAGATATGAATGGCGACGACGCGGATTATAAAATCCATTGATATAATGGAACAGGGCGTTTTGTGCCTGTTCCCTGGTTTCATAGTGTTCCCTCCATATTAATTCTGCTTTCAATGATTTGAAGAACGTTTCTACAGTCGCATTGCCATAGCAATTCCCTTTGCCAGACATCGAAGAGAGAAAGCCGTGGCCTTTGAGAAGTTTCCGGTAATCGTTGGAGCAATACTGCGAGCCACGATCAGAATGATGAATGACCCCTGGTGGCGGTTGTCGCAATGCAATGGCCCTTTTCAGAGCCTTGATCGGCAAATCCCGTTTGAGCCTGTCGCTGACGGCCCAGCCAATGACACGGCGTGAATACAAATCGATGATCACCGCAAGATACAGCCAGCCCGCTGCCGTCCAGAGATAGCTGATATCACCGGCCCATTTCTGGTTTGGTCCCGTGGCCTGAAAATCTCCATCCAGAAGGTTGGGAGCTATGTTGTGGTTGTGATTACTGTTTGTCGTGCGTTTGAATTTATGAGTTCTGACGATGCGAATATCGTTCTCCCGCATCAACCGCCCGACCCGGCGTTCACCAATGACGATGCCTTGATCCCTGAGTTCATCAGTCATTCGCTGGCGACCATAGGCCCGATAATTACGGGCATGTTCGGCACGAATATGGGCCAAATAGACCCTGTCGTCGCGTTGGCGCTGACTGGCAGGGCGAGACACCCAAGCGTAGTAGCCGCTTTCACTGACCCTCAGGACTTTGCACATCCTGCAGATTGAAAAATTGGCCTTCTCCTTTGCGATGAAATGAAACCTCATCGGCTTTGGCTCGCGAAGAAGGCCGTCGCTTTTTTTAAAATGTCCCGCTCCTCACGCAATGTCCTGTTCTCCTTGCAAAGGCGAGCCAATTCCTTGTCTTTATCATTATGAGGGCCGGACAGCAGCTCAGTGTGCTTATG
This sequence comes from Rhodospirillaceae bacterium, assembly GCA_965262665.1. Lineage (GTDB taxonomy): Bacteria > Pseudomonadota > Alphaproteobacteria > Rhodospirillales > Rhodospirillaceae > CBDBND01. The sequence goes on along the minus strand of CBDHFR010000004.1, from coordinate 3,058,806 downwards.
ACTGGTAATCCACTTGCCTAATGTAGACAGGCCAATGCCAAGATCGGCGGCAACTTGCTTGTGTGATAGCCCGCTCGTCAATGCAATCCGAACGGCTTCAGAACGAAATTCCTCAGTTCTTCCGATACCCATATGGGCCTCCTGTTGAGTTTAAACTTTAACAGAAGGCACTCTCCATTTTACCGGTACCAGTCCAGTTCATAAATAACCATGGGGCGACATCCCGCTTTACGCAAAGCCAAAGTTCGGGACGGTGACTATTGCCATCTATTTTCATCTGAAATTGGAAATGAAAAAAGACGCATAGGCCGTGCATTGCCAGTGACCTACGGATAGGTACTGGGCTGTCCGTGTATTGTTAAAAGGGGAATCTATCGGTTTGCTCTAAAGTTGCGGTCCCGTCCGCGTCCAACCGGGACTGCTTATGTATGTTTCTTGGGTCACGCAGCCTGTGAATCCGCACTGTCCGGGTCTTGCCATACCAAGGGAAAGAATTTGCCCCGCACTTTGTCGCCTACTGGCATCTTGTCTACTCCGGGAACATTCACGTTGCCTTTCCGGTAGTGCCAAACTATGTCGTCGCCGATCCACCGCGTACTCAGCCCAATGCGTGGTTCAGAGGCGTGCAGGGCATGCTTTGACCCGTGTGGTATGCGTGGGTGAAAGATCAAAGAATCGCCCGGGCTGAGATCCCAAGACACGATCTCTAGTTCAGCGCTTTCGGCCTCTTCCCAGAAGTTCGGACACTTGACCGCATCCGCCGGCCCGAAATCGCCTTTGGCGTAGTGCCCACTGTAAGTAACGTCCTTTTCCATAAGGTATTTGTGGTAGCCCTTGACGAATTCCAGCCTACCGTTTTCTTCCGACACGTTAGAGAGTGCAACCCAGATGGTTGGAGCCTGTTCTCCATCGAAGGGCCAGGTGGCGGCATCGTGATGCCAATTCATGATGTGGGGCGATCTCATGTGTTTAACGAAAAGGTGGTCGTGATAGGCACGTATTTCCTTTGATCCAATCGTACGGCCCACCATCTCCGCGAGGGGAGAGCTGAGAACAAAGTCCCGAAAGGGCCCTTCCTGCCTCCACATGAAGAGTAAAGAGGCAAACCCCTCCGAGTCAGACGGGCCTTGCATGGGGGCTTGATCGGGATTCGCAATAAGGGCGTCTACCGCCGCACGCATTTTAGTGATCCAGTCCTGGTCCAACATGCCGCGCAGGCATGTCACACCGTCACGGGCATAAACTTCACGGTGTTCATCTGTGAGCGGTTTCAATGGATGTTTGTTCACGGTTAGCGGTCCCGCATGTTTGCTACGTCCCGAACAGAAAGCGTATCCGGATTCAAAAAGTAATGGAACGTATGCTGAGTCAAGGCAACCGACATTATACACAAAAGGATTGAGGCCCGACTGTTGCCCATCGGTGTCATTTACTCATGTCCGGCACCCGAGCATCCTTAATCTGGATCGATCGACAGTCCGTTTGCAATCATCCGGTCTATGACACACCGTTCCGTACGGTCGTTCTCTTCGTCTTTTTCAATCGGCTCTTCCAGCCATCCGTTGGCGGGGAAGAGGTCTGCATCAGCATAAGCACTGGCATGCAAGTGCGGCTGGAGCTGGGCGACATAGTTGGTGTTTTTTTGAGTGCGTAATCGTCTGAGGGCGTCCATATCCAAGGGTGATACGACAACGGTTTCCTCTTCTGTATCCGCCCGCGCTAAAACTTTGCCGGTAAAGTCTACAATTTCAGATCTTATTCGTCCCATATCGTTAACGTTCCCCCCATCATCACCGAAAGGACCGATGTTAGCGCAGATCACATAGACCAGATTCTCGTGAGCGCGGACCGGGCGGATCCAATCTGCGCCCGACTGTTCGTTGGTCGACGGACCGACGGCGCTCAAAGGATTGACGATGATTTCTGCACCTTTAAGGGTCAGGCACCGCGCAGCTTCCGGCCAATGAATATCACGGGCAATTAGCGCTCCGATCCTGCCGAATGGCGTATCGGCAACCGGGAACAGGCTGCTGGACCCGAATAGCTCAAGCCACCGATCATAGACATCGCTAGGCCGTGTTTGGCCATCATGGCATAAAGCTTGCGGTAGACAAGAATCGTATCGCCGTTTGGGCCGATGACGTTGTTGGTGTTGAAAAAGCGGCCGGGAAATTCGCGTATGACTTCGTAAGTACAAACAGAGACATATGCTTTTACCCGTTGGGCAGCTTCAGCAATGGCTTCGGTTTCCGGACCTGGAATTCTTAATACTTGCTCGTATCCAGTCCTTTACGCCAATGCCCGGCGTGTAGCCCTGCAAGAAAAACTCTGGAAAGACAACAAGCGCGGTGTCTGAACTATTGCTTGTCGTGTTTACGTGGTGACAGATACGCGAGACGTTGCGCTCCTCGGCATCATCGACAAAGGTCCCATCAGAACGGAATGCAGGGACGATCTGTAGCTGGACGGCGAACGCCTGACACTTTGCGTTCACGTTTCGCACGCCTATGCGGCCGCGTCGGATGTAGCGTCAGCGGCCGTATCGTCCCAACGGAAAAACTCCAGGGCATTGTCACACAGCGCCTTGCGAATGGTCTCCGGCTCCAGGTCGTCCCGCTGCAAAAATTCGCCCAACTGGCCAGGCTCATAATCCAAATGAGGATAGTCGGCCGAGAACAGAAGGCGGTTAGATGCTTTGGTCCAATTTATGAACTCGCCCACGAAATGATCCTCCAGTTCAAATCCGAACCAGATTTGCCGCTGGATGTATTCTTCGGGACGCAGCTTCATATTGGGCGCCAGGATTTTCGGCATATCGCCGAACTTTTCGAGGCGCTCATGAATACGGTCTATGACCATGCCTACCCACGCAACGCCCGCTTCGAAGACACCCATTTTCAGTTTGGGGAAGGTTTCGCATACGCCCCCGGCGACGAGGTGTAAAAAGATCTGCATGCCTTGCATTGGAAACCCCACGATGTCGGACCATAAGCCGGGTCCACGGGGCCAGTTGTGCTCGTGCCCAGGCACATAGGGATCGCCGAAAGCATGAAACCCGATGGGGACGCCCATCTCTTCGGCTACCTCATAAAGGGGAAAAAAGTACTCGTCGGAGATCACCTTGTAGTCTTCGGGTGAATTGCCGATCACCGATGGATTGAAGACAATCGCAGGAAACCCCAGTTCGGTGACGCACCGCCGCATCTCGGCGATAGCCCCAGGAATGTCGGCCACATTGACGAAGCCATAACCGAACAAGCGTGTGGGATGTTTTTGGCAGAATTGTTGTAGCCAGGAATTGTAGGCCTGGGCTATGGCGTTACTCAGTTGCGCATCGCCCAAATACGCGGGACAAATGATCCGATGTGGCATCAGACAGCTGCGATCAACCCCTTCCGCTAACTGAAACTCGTTGACGGTGACGTCCGGGTCCCAGCCCCCCCGCGGTCCCGGCACACTCGCCGAAGGCGTAAGGGCAGCCTTTATGCCTTCGGGCGGAAAACGGTATCGGCCAGCGCGAAAGACAAGCGCTCCGTTCTCCTCCACATAGCGGGGTCGGTCATCCCGTGCCTTTACGTCCTCAGGTAAAAAATCCCAAAGATCCAACGGCATACCGATATGGGAATCCGCATCAACGACTACACGTGGTTTAGATGTGCTCATATGTCGCTCGCGTAACCAGACACTTTCAAAAGATCATTTCCCGGTTGCCAAATCGACAGACTTCTCACGGAAACATTAGGAATGCCGTGGCGAGGACAGTCTAGTGGATTGATTCCAACGTTTGGAACCCTCTGTTTCGTGCGGCGATGATATGATCGGGGTCGGCTTTCCAGATCAAGGGTTTTGGGTTTGCGTCATTGTATTCGCGGACAAAGCGGTTGATGGCGGCCTGAAGGTCGACGACGGATTGGAAGACGCCACACTTGAGCCCGCGCCGCGTGAGTTTGGCGAAGAAGCCCTCGACGGCATTGAGCCACGAGCACGAGGTCGGCGTGAAGTGGAAGGTCCAGCGTGGATGGCGGGCGAGCCAGGCGCGGACCTTGTCCTTCTTGTGCGCAGCGTAGTTGTCGAGGATGACGTGGACGGCCTTGTCCGTCGGCACCTCGCGCTCGATGCGGTTGAGGAAGCGGATGAACTCCTGATGGCGGTGGCGCTGCATGTTCTGTGCGATGACCGTACCGTCCAGCACGTTGAGCGCGGCGAACAGCGTCGTCGTGCCATGCCGTTTGTAATCATAGGTCATCGTACCGGCGCGGCCCTTCTTCATCGGCAGGCCGGGTTGGGTGCGGTCGAGAGCCTGGATCTGCGACTTCTCATCAACCGACAGCACCACGGCATGGGCCGGCGGGTCGACATACAAGCCGACGATATCCGTGAGCTTCTCGGCAAAGGCGGGATCATTGGAGAGCTTGAAGTGCCGCCAGCGGTGCGGGCTGAGGCCATGGGCCTTCCAGATCGCCTGGACCGCCGCCGCCGCGACGCCAGCAACCTTCGCCATCGCGCGCAGCGTCCAGTGGGTCGCCTCGTGCGGCGGCGCTTGCTGGGTCAGGCGGACGATCTCGGCGACGCGCTCCGGCGGGATCGGCGCTTTGCCAGGCGGACGGGACTTGTCGCGAAGCAAGCCGTTGACACCCTCGTGCATGAACCGCTCCTGCCAGCGCCACACGCAGGTCTTGGACTTGCCGGTCTCGCGCATGATCGCCGAAGTGCCGAGCCCCTCGTCGGTCTTCAGGATGATCCGCGCCCGCCAGACATGTTTCTGCGCGCTCTTCGGGTCCGCGACGATCGCTTGCAATCGCTGACGGTCGCCAGACGTGACAGTAAAATGGATGCCGGTACGCATCGCACAGACTCGCATGACACCGCACAATACGGAATCCCAAAGCGGACTCTTTCGTTCCGGTCAATCCACTAGAGCGTTTCCGAGGTTGAATGAATCAAAATTTTGTTGTCATGGTCTTGGCGGACTGATTCGATAGCCGCTTTGGCGGGGGCATCGTGGCTGTATCGGAAGACCTGCGTATTCGTTTGGCGAGGAAAGTGGCGTCGGGCATGTCGCGCCGTCAGGCGGCAGCCCTTGTTGAGGTGAGCGCAAGCTCGGCGGTGCGGGATGGCGGGCGATATGAAGACGAGGGGACTGTCGCGGTCAAACCACGGCCGTCGCGCCAGCGCCGTCTTGATCCTTGACGGCGAGGATATCCTGCGCTGGATTAAGGAGACGCCAGACCCGACACTGCAAGAGCTGTCTGAGCGTCTGGACGAAGTTCACCAAGTGATTGCGCCGACTTCGACGATTAATGACTGGTTCCGCGCGCGCAAGATCAGCTTTAAAAAAACCGCCCACGCCAGTGAACAGGAACGCGCGGATGGGCAGGCAGCACGCGTGGTTTGGCGCCAACGTCAGGCCCGGCTCCCGGCCCATCCCGAGCGGGTCGGCAGGATCGTGTTCCTTGACGAAACAAGTATCAATACCAAAATGGCGCGCCTGCGGGGGCGCTGTCCCAGCGGCCAGCGGATGGTTGCCGCCATTCCCCATGGTCATTGGAAAACCATGACCTTCATTGCCGGATTGCGCGGTGACGGCCTGACCGCGCCCTGGGTGCCCTGATTTGATCGAGGGCGCCATGGACGGTGATGCATTCGAGCAGTACATCAAAACGCAACGCGCCCCGACCCTTCAAAAAGGCGCTGTTGTTGTCCCCGGCAATCTGCCGGCCGACAAACGCGACGGTGCCAGGCGGGCGGTTGAAAAGCGGGGCGCATGGCTTTTGTTCCTGCCGCCCTATGCGCCGGACTTCAACCCGATCGAGCTCGCATTTTCAAAGTTCAAAGCTCACATGAAGCGCTTAAAACCCCGCACCATCGATGATCTGTGGAAAGCCGCCGGTAACGTCTGCGGCCTCTTCAATCACGAGCACTGCAGGAACTTCTTGGTTGCTGACGGCTATGCGTCAGAATAAATCGGAAATGCTTTAGTTCAACCGGTCGGGCAATTCCTTGATGGCCTCATCAACCAAGGCCGCCTGTTTGGCGCCCGTGACCTGATCCTTAATCAGTTTTTCGGCGGCGGCCACGGCCACATCGACAGCGGTGTCACGCACGCTTGCCAAAGCCTGTGCTTCAGACTGGGCGATGCGTTCCAAAGCTTGGGTTTTGCGGCGCTCAATGGCGTGTGTGAGGTTTTCCTGTGCCTCGACTTTCATGCGCTCTGCTTCTTCCTTGGCCTGCGCCACAATCTTCTCTGCTTCAGCCAGGGCATCTCGCTGCTTACGCTGATAGTCGGCGAGCAGGGCTTGGGCGTCCTCGCGCAGTTTGCGGGCTTCTTCGATCTGATCACGGATTTTGTCGGCCCACCCATCAAGAGCACCGGAAATGCCCCGCCAAATGGGCTTAGCAATCAACGCGACGGTCAAAACAAAGGCCAGTCCAACCCAGAATGACGGATCCGTGAACATCAGACCGATCCCTTCATGGCGTCATTAACGGCGGATTCCGCGTCGGCTTTGGCTACATCCAATCGAGCCAGACGCGCTGCCGCCTCTTGCGCGGCTTCGGCGGCTATGACGGTCAAGCCAGCCATGGCTTCGTCACGGGCGGCAGCTATGCGGCTTTCCGCTTCGGTGATCTGTGCTGTCAGCTCTGCACCAACGTCTTTATTGCGAGCCTCAGCCGCTGTTTTGGCTTCTTGAGCGACTTTGTGCATCAACGCGCGGGCTTGCTCTCGGGCATCGGCCATGGCCGCTTCATAGTCGGCGAGGGCCTTCTCAGCGTCGGCTTTCAGCGTTTCGGCGCGGTCCAGATCATCCTGCACCACCCGCTCGCGCTGCTCGAGAATGCCTCCGATGCGCGGGATCGCGAACCGGGCCACCACCCAATAAAGGATGATGAAGCTGACAAACAGCCAGAACAACTGAGATGGAAAAGATGTAGGATCAAACTGTGGCATAGCGCCTCACAGTCAAACGGAAATGCGAAAAATTGTTCAGGCGAACAGAACGATCAGTGCGATCATCAGAGCAAACAGCGCCGTGGCTTCAGAAAGGGCAAAGCCCAAGAAGGCATAGGTGCGCAGTTCGTCTTTCAGGGACGGATTGCGCGATGCGGCGGTCATGTAGTTGCCAAACACAATACCCACACCGACACCGCCCCCGATCACACCGATGGCGGCCAACCCGGCACCGATCATCTTTGCAGCTTCTAATTCCATGATTTCAATCTTTCCTTGGGATGTTGTCTCACATGATGTGGTTAATGAGGTCCGCTGAACTAATGCAGATGAACAGCGTCGTTGAGGTAAATGGTAGAAAGCAGCGCAAACACATAGGCCTGAATGACGGCGACCATCATTTCAAGCAGTGTCACAGCTGAAACAGCGATAAACGGCACAATGCCGAATATGCCAAGAGAAATGACGAAACCAGCCAGCACTTTGAGCAATACGTGTCCGGCAAGCATGTTGGCGAACAACCGGAGGCTCAGGCTCACCGGCCGGATGAAATAGGACATGATTTCGATGGGTACGAGCACGATTGCAACTGGCAACGGCGTGCCCTCGGGGCAGAACAGCCGCAAATAATGGAGCCCATGGCGGGCAAAACCAATCAGCGTCACGGCCACGAATATAAACACGGCTAAAGCGCCGTTGACGATGATGTGGGAGGTAAAGGTGAAACTATATGGCAGGAGCCCGAGCACATTGCCGAACAAAATGAACATGAATAACGTGAAGATGAAGGGGAAGTATTTCATTCCCTCTTTACCCACGTTTTCTTTGATCATGCTGGCTACAAACTCGAACATCAGTTCGCCAACGGACTGAATCCGGCTCGGTACCATGGTGCGTCGGCGCGTTGCCGCCCAAAACAACGTGAAGGTGCAGATGACAGCCAGCAGCATGAACGCCGCCGAGTTGGTAAACGAGATGTCGTAACCGCCGAAATTGAGGTCAAGCAACGGCTTGATCTCAAACTGCTCCATCGGTCCAGCGCCTTCAGCCATGGTCTACCCGTTCATTCCGTCTTGGTCCCGCTCTGCCTTGGCATCGCGTTCTTCTTTTTCCTGCATCGCCCGGCCCAAGCTGACCGCTTCATCCAGTCCCCGGACAATTCGCAGCACATTCATAATGCCAGCGGCGAAGCCCAAGAACAGAAACACAATCATAAACAGCGGACGCGTATCAGCCCACCCATCGATGACATACCCCAATCCGGCGCCGACGGCGACGGAAACCACCATCTCTATCCCGATGCGGAGGCCTTGCCCCAACCCGCTTTGCGTCCCGCGCCCGCGACTTGGCGGTTCCTGCTCAATTGGGCCTCGGGCCGCCTTGAGACGGCTGTTCAGATCATCCAGAGAATTGCGGGGGTCGGGGGCCATAGGGTCCTCAAAGACCGATCGGCACGTTCCGGTTCCGCGGTATGGCTGAACGATACAGGCTAAAATCCCATCCCTGGAGACGCTCAAGGTAGAGGCCGGAACCGGCCGTTTGCAGCGCGAAAAGCGGGCGCACCATAGGAACCGCGCCCAACCCTGTCAAGATCGTAACACCGCTGAATTCTGGGCTTTTTCAGCTCCTATATTCGGCCTGAATGTCCCCGATTTTGGACCCATCAGAGGTTATCCGCTGAATGATCGCTGGGGCACGTGACGGCCGCTGGCGGCATATACAGGACCCGGCCAGGTGATTACGGTATCGCCGCGATATGGGGGCCTTCAATTCAGCGGATGTTATTGTCTGAACCCGCCGGGTTGAGGGGTAGAGCTTAGGAATAAGTTTATGGGGGAAACAGATGGCTGCATCAGCAATCGGTGAGTTTAAGCATGGCTGGCGAATTCTTTTCGCGTCCAGCGTGGGCATCGCATCAGGCCTGAGCGGCTTGGCGTTCTACACCTTTGGGGTTTTCATCGTGCCGCTGGAAGAAGCCTTCGGCTGGTCCCGCGGTGATCTTTCCATTGCCTCGAGCTTTCTCATCATTGGAACCGCCATCACGGCGCCTATCATCGGCACGATTATCGATAAATACGGCACCCGCCGGGTCGGTCTCTGGTCCACTTTAGCCTTAAGTCTCGGGTACTTCGCCTTAACCCAGGTCCAAGGCAGCATCATGACTTTCTACATCGGCTGGCTGCTCATCGCCTTGATCGGTGGTGGCACCACCCCCGTGGTTTGGACCCGGGCCATCAACATTTGGTTCGACAAGGGGCGCGGGCTTGCCCTTGGTTTGACCCTGGGCGGTTCCGGCATGTCTGGTATTTTCGGGCCAATCTTTGTCACCGTGCTAATCGGTATGTATGGCTGGCAGGGCGGATACGTAGGCGTCGGCGCGCTGATCCTGTTGGTCGCACTGCCGGTGCTTTATTTGATGTTCAATGATCAAGCGACGGAAGAAGAAACTCACATCCATCACACTGTCCCGAATCCGAAAGATCTAAGAGGTCTTACCCTTCAGGAAAGCCTCCGGTCGGCTCCCTTTTGGATCATTGCCGGTGGCTTTTTCATGGTGTCGGGTGTCGTCGCCGGTCTCATTATCAATGTGGTGCCTATGCTCATTGATCGAGGACTCTCCGCCGTCGTTGCGGCACAGATCGCCGGCACTCTGGGTATCGCCGTGGTGATTGGCCGGGTTGGAATCGGTTATTTGCTGGATCAATTCCGCGCGGCATTGATTGCCCGTGTGTTGATCGCGATCACTGCCGTTGGCTGTGTTCTGCTCACTCTGGAAGGCACCGGCACGTGGGTTGCAGTGATCAGTGTCATGTCCATGGGATTGGCGGCGGCGGCCGAAGTGGATCTGGTTGCTTACTTGTCGAGCCGTTATTTCGGCATGAAATCCTACGGCAAGATTTACGGCTGGCAGATCTCGGCGTTTTATTTAGGGGCTGCCTTTGGCCCGATCGCCGTCGGCATCGCCTACGACGCCTTCAACAGCTACGTCCAAATCCTCTACGCCTGTAGTGCCTTGCTGCTCTTTGGCGCCATTGTCGTTGGATCATTGGGCACACCACCTGACTTCTCATCAGAGTCAGAAACAGTGCCAGCGGAATAGTCTGGGTTAAGGGCTTAAGCCATTTCGCGCAACGCTTCGGCTTCGCGGAGATTGACCGAAACCAGTTTAGATACACCCCGCTCGGCCATTGTCACGCCGAACAGGCGATCGACCCGAGCCATGGTCATGCGGTGGTGGGTGACCACAACCACCCGGGTGCCAGTGTTTTCAGTTATCTTGCTGATTAAATTACAGAACCTGTCCACATTGGCATCGTCGAGCGGAGCATCCACTTCGTCCAGCACGCAAATGGGTGCGGGGTTGACCATAAAGACCGCGAACAGCAATGCGATGGCCGTAAGGGCCTGTTCCCCGCCCGACAGCAGAGCCAAGTTTTGCAGGCGTTTGCCGGGTGGACTGGCCATAATTTCCAGACCCGCTTCTAGCGGATCGTCTGCTTCGGTCAACGATAGGTGCGCGCGGCCACCGCCGAATAAGGTGGTAAACAGCGTGCGGAAATGGCCGTCCACCTCTTTGAACGATTGCAATAAACGCTGCCGGCCTTCGCGGTTGAGTTTGCTGATGCCGTCGCGCAGCCGGGCGATTGCGGCAATCAGGTCTTCCCGTTCCGCGTTGAGCGTATCCAGTTGTTCACCTAGCTCCGCGCTCTCCTGCTCAGCCCGTAAATTGATCGCGCCCATGTTATCCCGCTCGCTCAACAGCCGTTGCAAGCTCTTCTCCGCCTTTTCAATGGGTGGCAACGGATCGTCATCTTTAAGGCGGGTCTGCGAACGGACCTCTTCCGGTGCACAGCCCACCCGTTCGTCAATGGCCGCGGCAATGGTGTTTAGATTCTGTTGCATTTGAGAAACGGACGCTTCGCGCCGCACCCGTTCCTCGCGTGCGCCGGAAGCGTCGTGCTCCGCTTCCCGCAGTGCCGTGTTGGCTGCGGCGAGTTTTGATTCGGCCTGGGACAGCGCGTCGGCAGCGGCGCTGCGTTGGGTTTCCGCTTTATTCAGTTCCGTCATCAAAGATTGTCTTTGCGCGGCCAAGGTTTCCGGTTTTCCTGTCAATTCTTGAACTTCGGCGACAGCAGCAGCCTCCCGTTCCGTCAAAGAAGCGCTCTGACGTTCTGCTTCATTCCGGCGAGATGACCAAGACCGAATATCATCCGATAACGTAGACAGCCGCCGCTGCCTGTCATCTGAGGCGCGGCTCAATCCATCAAAATCCGCTCTGGCCTCCATCAGGTCATTGCGCCGTCCGCCGATCTGCTGTTGCAGGCCCGTAAGGTGTTGCCGTTGCTCGGCACCATCGCCCAGACGTTCGATTGTAACTTTGGCGCCGTGCTCGTGTGTTCCCGCGTCTTCTTTTTCGCCGGTCAGCGCCGCCCGTGTTTCGTTGAGGCTGGTAATGCGGCTTTCCAGCGCCGCGGCAACCCGTTGCCGGTCGGCTAGGGCCGCCCGCGCTTGTTCGACCGACTGTTCGGCGCCACGCACGGCAACCCGTCGCTCCTTTTCAGTCATTGCCGCCTTTTCAACCGTATCCCTGGCTGTGTTCGCTTGCTCTTCGATCTGATTGGTGTCCGCTTTCCGCTGTTCAAGTGTTATACGCAGTTCTTTGAGACGGTTCTTTTGCTTAAGTCGTTGCGCTGCAGCTGTTGGTGCCCCGGCAGTACTGGCGTAACCATCCCACCGCCAGAGGTCTCCGTCAGCGGTAACCAATCTCTGACCTGGTCCAAGCTTGGCTTGCAACGCACGGCCGGTCTCAGTGTCGATCACAATGCCCACTTGAGAGAAGCGGCGATTGAGATTTTGCGGCCCGCTGACCACGTCCAAGAGCGGACGCACGCCTTCGGGCAGAGAATACGATTGACCGAACGGGGGCAGGTTTGACCAATGAACGGGTGCGTCTTCTTCCGCAGCCGCACTCAAAGCATCGCCTACGGCCGCGCCCAGAGCCGCTTCGTACCCTGGTTGTACGGTGACGGAGTCTAGGATGGGAGTCCAAGACCCATCGCTGTCGCGCTCAGCCAGCACGCCTTCTAGCGCAATGATCTCGGCTTGTACTTTTGCTTCTTCATTGCGCACGTCCTGCAATTTGTCGCGAGTCTCTTGATCTGCCTCTTGGGCGGAGACGCGGACAGCTTCGGCCTGTTCCCACTGAGCTCTGGCGTCATTCAGCGCAGTTTCAGCATGCTTCGCTGCTGACTCTTCGCCCTGAAGTTCCAGCATGGGCTGAGCCTGAATACGGGCATTTTCCAACTGGCCATCAATCTCTTCCAGCCGCCGTTCTGCCCTTGAGCGGCGGAGGCCGGCTTCTTCGATCTTTTGGCGCGCCGCAGCCCGTTCGGTGTCGTCCTTCGCCAACTGTGTTGTTAGCCTAGCAATCTCACCTTCCAACTCTTCAACCGACTGAGCAGTCGATCTCAGTTTCGTCCGGGCATTTTCGACCGCAGATTCTTGGCTTGCTTGTGCCGTCTCCAGTTCTGCGAATTCAGAATTCAATTGGGTCAATGCGTTCTGAGCATCGGCGGTACGTTTTTTTTCCCGCGTCAAATCATCGCGCAGTAGAGACAAACGCGTTTTAGCTGCTTCTTTTGCCGCCGCTATACGCCGCTCTTCCTCATCCAATTGCTCGAGGGCTAAATTAAGACGTTGAACTTTTGCTGCTTGTTTAACTTCATCCTGCCTCAGCGGTGGCACTGCTTCTGCCGCCTGAGCTTGTGCCGTGGTCGCTTCAGCTACAACGCCGGCCTTTTCCCCGACCACCCGTTCGGCTTGGGCATGGGCTTCGGCAGCGTTGCTTAAATCTTTCTGTGCTTCTGCTTGGCGGATGGTGAGAACAAGGGCATCGGTAGCACGGATAGAATCGGAAATGGTGCGGTAACGAGCCGCCTGACGAGCCTGCTTTTTCAAACCCTGGAGCTGAACGTCGAGAGCCAGGATCACGTCATCCAAGCGCTCGAGATTGGTCTCGGCTGCTTTCAGTCTCAGTTCCGCTTCATGGCGACGGCTGTGCAAGCCTGTAATATTTGCCGCTTCTTCAAGCAACGAACGCCGTTGGTACGGCTTAGCTGCAATTAAGGCGCCGATGCGTCCTTGGCTGACCAAAGCCGTAGAGCGGGCACCCGATGCCAAATCGGCAAATAGGAGCTGCACGTCCTTGGCGCGCACATCCCGGCCATTGACCCGGTAAACTGACCCTTTGCTGCGCTCGATCCGGCGCGATACTTCAAGATCATCCGTATCATTGAATTGGGCCGTCGCCTTACGGGAGGTGTTGTCCATCACCAGACTGACTTCAGCGATGTTACGAGCAGGCCGATCGCGGGTGCCGCCAAAAATAAGCTCGTCCATTTCGCCGCCACGCATTTGCTTGGCCGATGTTTCGCCCATCACCCAACGCAGCGCTTCAACGAGATTGGATTTGCCGCACCCATTGGGCCCAACAATTCCCGTCATACCGGGCTCGATTTCGAGCTCGGTGGAATCGACAAAGGACTTAAATCCCGTCAGTCGAAGCCGGGTAAATTCAACCAAGGAAAAAGTCTCCGCTTAGGCGCGGTGATACGGCAGAGTTAAGTTGCAAGGCGGACCTCAGGATCCCTTCTCTTCCAATTTTTCTTCAATGATTTGGGCCATGAATTCGTAGCCTCGGTTGCCTTCAACCTTGACGTCGTCAATGAAGAACGTAGGTGTAGAACCAATCTTATACAGATTACTGGCTGTTTCCTGGCCTTCCCGAATGGCGGTCATGATGTTTTCGTTTTCGAGACAGGCGTTGACGTCGTCTTCATTCATACCGGCAAGTTTTGCATAAGAGGTGAGCGGTTCAATGGGCCGGTCCGACATCACCCACGTAGCCTGCTGGCGAAACATAACATTGAGTATTGCTTGACCGCGATTGTCCGGTGCGCAACGGGCCAGCATGGCTCCGGCCATAGCCAGGCCGTCTAAGGGGAAATCCCGAAACACCAATCGCACCTTTCCGGTATCGATGTAGTTCTTTTTAATTTCTGGCAGCACACCATTGTGAAAAGCGGCGCAGTGATTGCAGGTCAAAGACGCGTACTCAACAATCGTCACCGGAGCGGCAGGATCACCATAAATCATCTCGCGATAAACCGGCCCCTCACTCCCACCGTCGTCGGCTTGCGCAAGCTGAACAGCGGAGTCTTGATCTGACGATGTGGCGGCAACGGCCTGATCGCTCGAAGTTTGGACCGCTGCAGACTCTGTATTTTGCGGCTCCTCTTCGGCACAGGATGCAGTGCCAACCAGGGTCAGGGTCAAAGCGGCGATGCCGAGTACGGTAGAGGTAAAGGATTTCACAGGTTCATCCTCACAATATCATGTGGGTGAAACGCATTTACCCACAATGTGTTGAGTATCTTAGGCGGTGGGTGATCGGCCCTGCAAGACTGGACCAAACCCCCAGAAGGGGCGTAGGAGTCTCTTATGAGACGGGCTCTGGCAAGGAAAATTCGCTTAATAGCCGAAAATTTACCAGACCGTCTCTCAATGGGAAATTGATTTCCTCACACCTTGGATGTTAGGTATTATTTCTTAATTCATAGGTTTTTGTGAAATTATATTCCAGACCAATTGCACGAAGAGAGAACAAGGGAAAGGGGCCTCCATGAAACGTCCGACATACTCCTGGGCCGCGTGTTGGCAAGCTTCTGTCTTTTTGGCACTCAGTTTCTCCATTGCCAGTGCTTCCGCTGACGCACGTACGCTCGATTTGTCCGACCCTAACGACGTTGTTCTGGTCGACCAGAAACTCAATTGCTCACTCAATGAAGGTGAGCCCATCGTCTACTGGTGGCAGGGGTCGGCGTATAGCCGTGTTCCCGGTGAGCGAGACCGTCACCTGTTCAATGTTGAAGGTATGAACATTCGTGCCTGTAAGAATTATGAGGACGAAGAACGCGGTCACGGCTTCCGTTCGGTATCCAGAGAGGTGCTGTTCTACTTGGATCCGGAGACCAAAGAGATTCTTCGCACTTGGACCAATCCTTGGACCGGCGAAGAAGTCGAGGTCATGCACGTGACCAATGATCCTGTGAACATGCGCCGGCCCAGGCATGCTTTTTCGGCAGACGGCAAGCCGGCGGAATTCCGCGGCACAGTTGTCGGCAACCGTGTTTTCACAACCGGCGAAGCGTCGCTGTACTACAACAATCCGTTGGCCGGTGATTATCAAGAATACGTCGGCAACATGTACCACGCCATGGAAGCGCTGAATTCCTATGTCTATAAGGACGACCTGCTCGACAGTGATAAGGCCAAGCTTGAGGGTTATACGCTGTCTTGGGCGCGATTCTCCTAGTGGCTGCCGTGGATGAAGATGCGTGGCCGGACCGGTATGATGATCTTCTCCACCGTCGGTGCCCGGGCGGACGGATATGACAACTTACCTGCCAGCATCAAAGACGAAATCGCGGCCAACTATCCCATCTACAACAAGCCGCCGCCAATAGACGATGCTCGGCCCAACGTCACAAGTTGGAGCGACTTCAAATCTCAAATGGAAACCCGCCGTGCTGAAAGTGGCGATAGCGGAATGGGAGGGATGGAATAATGAATCGCTTTACTCAAACTCTCGTCGTTGCTGCATGCTCAGTACTCCCGTTTGCGGTGGCAGCTGAACAGCTCGATCCCAACGATCCGGAAGACGTGATCCGCATGAACATCAAGCAAAGTTGTTCGCTCGTCGAAGGGGACGAAGCGGTCTATTGGTGGCATGGCAAGATGTATAGCCGCCGGCCGGGTGAACGGGACCGGCACCTGTTTAGCGTACAAGGAATGAATGTGCGGGCCTGCGACATTTTAGAAGACCCCAAACGCGGTCTCGGTTACCGCACCGTATCCAGAGAAGTGATGTTCTGCCTGGATCCGAAGACCAACGAAGTGGTCGACACGTGGGTCAATCCTTGGACCGGCGAAGAAGTCCGCGTCATTCAGGTCGCTAACGATCCGGTCAACATGAACGTCAACCGGCCCCGCTATGCCTACGATGAGGACGGCAATCCTCAGGCGCGCTTGACCAGCATCGAACATGATGGTTATTACCTGAACGGTGGCGGCGCTGCCCGCTTGTTCTACAAGAATCCTTTGGCCGGCGATTATCAGGACTACGTAGGTGGCACTTACCACGCCATGGAGTTTGGCACCGTTGCGGTCCCGGTCGATGATTTACTCGACGGCGACGCTGATACCGTCAAGGACCGGGTTATCTCCTGGGCTCGGGTGTCCAAGTTCTTGCCCTGGATGAAAATGGGTGACTGCGATGGGGTGGTAATTTTCCATACCGCTGGCATGCGGCTGGACAGCTGGGATGACCTTCCCGATGTGGTCAAGAACGAGATCAAAGAAAATTATCCACAGTATGTGGAAGCGCCACCTTTGGACGATCCCCGTCCCAATGAAACTTCTTGGACGGTGACCCAAAAAGCCATCGATTCCTGGAGAGCGGACGGTGAGGACTAAGGATCGTTACGCTCAGTTTTAAAGAAGACTTGCCCGGGGCCATTGGTTCCGGGCTTTTTCTTGAAATTGATCTGCCACCAAACGAAACGGCCTGCCGCAGGGGCGCGACAGGCCGTTCGAGGGGTACCATACTTTCCCGACGCGCTGACGGGGGAGGGGATCGCGCCGGGATTAACCGCTATATGGGGTGCGGAGGGCGCTAATCCAACCCCTCGGCCGCCGCTTCCGCTTCCCTTTTTTCCCGCAGAGTCCGGCCGCGGCCTTGGGCTAAAAGGCGCGCCAAACCCTCTTCATCCAGCTTGGTGATGGAGCCGATGGGGCAGCGATCCGGTAGCCCGCCTCCACTGGTGACCAGAACTGAGTCTCCGCCATATGAGCACAAGCGGCCGTCATTGGAGGTGAAGCCGATGGCATGGGCGAACCGGAGGTTTTGGCACGGTCGGTCAAGTTGGAGATGATAGGGATGCTTGCGGCTCGGCGCCCAAACAATGAGGTTGTATCGGTTGAGCGGCTTCCAATCATACAGAGTGCGGAAGAAGATACATTGTCCCTTCATTTGCGGTAGTCGATCGGGATACTGCTCCAGAATGTATCCTTCTTCGTTGGCTGTTTTGGGCACGTCTGCGGGCGTGTTCTGACTCCAGGCGCCGTGTCCGCCAATTGCCGTTAGCGTCAATGCCAAGGCAATCAGCTTTCGTGCCCCCCGATTGACGATACTAAAACTCATTCTCTCATGCTCCAGCGTATCTGATCTTGACCACTTGTCTGGCCGAGCAGGGAGCGTTTCCGCCCACGACACTCAGGCACCTTAGTTCGGTACCAAGAGTACTGAAGATTATGGATATTGTGGGGCAATGGCGGGCAAAACAGCGGTTCTTGGCCAACTGTGGCGGCAGAGACACAGATAAATCGGCCAATACCAATGAAGTAAATCGACTGGCTAAAAACTGTATACAGCGAATAGGCCGGTGACAAACTGGTCTGATGACCCTTGGACCGAGACAATTGGACTGTTTTTGGCATCGCTGAGGAGCTTTGCATAGCCGGCGTTGGCCACCAGGTTCCAGCGGTCGGTGAAGGCATAATTGGCACCGAAAGCAAGGGTAATATCCTTAAAGGAAGAGGTGGCGTCGAAGACGACCAGGCCTGACGTCAATGATTGAGCCGCCGTTACGCTAAAAAAGCGTCCATGTAGTCGCCATCGGCCCAGGTGATACTGAGAGTCGGTTTCGAAAGTCATGCGGCTCGGGCCAATCTGCGGACGAGGAGCATGACGGAGGCGGCGTAGAGGAAGGCGCGGGCCGAGGCGATGGTGGCCTCGAAGTCCTTTGCCAGTCGCCGGTTGCGGTTGATCCAGGCGAAGAAGCGCTCCACGACCCAGCGGCGCGGTTGGACGGCGAAGCCGACCTGATCGGGGCTTTTGCGCACGATCTCGACGGCGATCATGGTGGCCGTGGCGACCTTCTCGCCGGCGTAGCCGCTGTCGGCAAAGACCTTCTCGATGAACGGAAACGAGCCGCGTGAGGCGCACAGCAGCGGCCCGCCACCATCGCGGTCCTGGATACTCGCCGGATGCGCCTCGAGCACGAGGCCGCGCCCGTCGGTGTCGACCAGCGCGTGGCGCTTGCGCCCCTTGATCTTCTTGCCCGCATCGTAGCCGCGGGGGCCACCAGCCTCGGTCGTCTTGACGCTCTGGCTGTCGATAATCGCGCCGCTCGGGCTGGCCTCGCGTCCGACCCGCTCGCGATCGGCCATGACCAGAAAGTGGTTGATCTTCTCAAGGAGGCCGTCGTCGCGGAACTTAGCGAACCAGCGATAGATCGTGCCCCACGGTGGTAAATCGCTTGGCAGCAAGCGCCAAGGGCAGCCAGCCCGCATCACGTAGAAAATGCCGTTGACGATCTCTCGCATCGGCCATGACCGGGGCCGTCCCGTGCCATGAGCCGGAGGCAAATGAGGCTCGATCACAACCCACTCCGCATCGGTCAAATCAGTCTGATAACGCAGCGCCTTGCGGCTATGCTGCTCTCGGGTGGTCGGCGTCCACATGGCGGCTCCAGATCGGTTTCAGCAACCTTCCTGGAATCACATCGACACCGGCCACTCAACCCCTTTCGAAACGGCCTCTGAGCGAGCCGGTCACGGCGAGGCGGTCGGAGCGGTAGATTGCCACACCTAGATCGGTTGTGACGAGCATGCCGGAATGACCGCTGGCTACATCTTGCTGTCCGCGTACGCGCAACCGAGTTGGCCCAAATGTGTATTGAGCGAAAAGCCCCAGTTCGATGCTTATTCCGACATTGCCGAGGCCAGTGAGATCAGGGCTGTCATTTTCGTCGCGTCCGAAGTCGATTCTGGCCAAAGGACCGGCCTTGAAGTTTTCCGACTGGAACAGACTGTCGCGGCCGAAAACGTTGACCCGGATGCGATTGTTGTCGATTTGTATGAGGTCGCGGTAGCGCAACGAGATAAGCGGCGCGGCCTTGATTTTGTAGTCATTGGATCCTTCATAGGCTGGAGTTAGAACCGGCCCAACGCCAATGCGGACATTGGTCACACCCGGTAGCATGACGTCCGTCACATCGCTGATGGTGTCTGTCACGTTGGATAGGAGACCGTCGATAGTTTGGGCCTGTGCCTGAGTAAAGCTTAGTCCCAGCGCTGCTACTGCAAGTCCGATGCCAACGCGCATAAGTTCCCCTTTTCCGTCAAGCAAAATACCCCGTTAAGAATCATACGTGAAAAAGGAGTCGCCGTACAGCAAACCCCTGTCAGCAGACTGAGAAAGGGCAGGTCACTTACTTTAAAGCTTTAAGACGGGCACCGAGTTTGGCCAAGGATGCGCGCACTTGGTCTGATCCAAATTCGCCAATATTTTGGTCTGCATCTTGAAGATCACGATCGGAAATCAGCGTGGTGTGTTGCGCACTTTTTGGTTCTTGAGGCAGGCGAAGGGGGCCTTGATTGACTCTTAATTGGGAAATAGTCCCCGCCCCCAGATAGGCATTAACACGTTCAACGATCGCCCGCGATTGGGGCTGAATGAGAACGGCCGCTGCACCGCTGGCGACACGCAAATGCAATGTCCCGCCGCTCCGCGAGCCGTGTTCAAATTGAATTTTTTCCGGCACTGTGGCTGACGCAAGATCAGCACCGACGATCTCTCGCCACCGGCCGATCACCTGTCCACTGGCAAATCCACGTTTTCCCAAAATGGGACGGGCAACACGTTCGGTCAGTACGCCAACGCCAAGCAAACCACGCTCCGTGCGTCGGGATACTGCATCAGCACCCGTTTTTTTATCTGTCTTGCTGGCCATGAGATTGAGTGTAGCGCACTTGAAAGCAATTTCCTTTGCTCTTGTGGGCGTGGTTTGCTTGTCTGTGATCATGACAAGAAAGGCTCAAGCACAAGATCTGCTGGATTGGTATGACTGCCATCGCCGCCACTTGCCGTGGCGTTCTTTGCCTGGTGAGACAGCTGATCCCTATGCGGTCTGGCTCAGTGAGATCATGCTCCAGCAAACCACTGTTGCCGCGGTCAAACCCTATTACGAGTCCTTTCTCGCACGCTGGCCGACCGTTGCTTCGCTGGCACAAGCCAAGCTCGACGATGTCCTCACGGAATGGGCGGGGCTGGGCTATTACGCCAGGGCGCGTAATCTGCACGCCTGTGCTCAAACCGTCGTTCATGAGCACGACGGAAATTTTCCCGACGACATAGAGTTGTTGCTGGCTTTACCTGGGATCGGTGCGTATACCGCAGCCGCCATTTCTGCAATTGCGTTTGAAACGCACGCCACCGTTGTTGATGGCAATGTCGAACGAGTGATGGCGCGGCTTTTCGGTGTTAAAGAGCCGCTGCCCAAAGCGAAGGCCGAATTGAAACAATTGGCCGCTAAACTCACACCGTCAGTTCGTCCAGGCGACTATGCCCAGGCGGTTATGGATTTAGGTGCAACTGTTTGCACACCGAAATCGCCCGCCTGTATCCTTTGTCCCTGGGTGAAATCCTGCGTCGCGCACAAGCTCGGCATTGTGGCGGACTTGCCCCGCAGAGCACCGAAGAAAGCCAAGCCGATGCGCCGCGGTGTGTGTTTTTGGCTGACCCGACCGGACGGCGCCATTTTGCTGAGACGGCGCCCTGAAAAGGGATTGCTAGGGGGTATGATGGAAATCCCCTCAACGCCGTGGCAAGGCTGTCAATGGGGCACCCAAGACGCACACGCCTTTTCTCCCGCTGCTGTCACCAATTCGAAGTGGCAGTCTTTACCCGGTGCTGTGACCCACACGTTTACCCATTTTCACCTTGAACTTAGTGTAGAAGCGGCTCCGGTCACGACACGATGGGCGAACCGGGCCGCCAATCAGGATGATCTCACCTGGGTTCATCTTGAAGCTATGGCCGATCAGGCGCTGCCTTCAGTGATGCGAAAGGTGGTCAAACATGCTGTTAAAGTGGGATATTGATACGTGAATAAAAAAATATTGAGGCGGGGGACCCAATGTCGACGGACAATGCAACAGAATCAAAGGACGACCTTAGCGCTGCTGCGCTGAAGTATCACCGGCTTCCTAAGCCGGGCAAATTAGAAATTGTCGCAACCAAACCGATGGCCAATCAGCGCGATCTTGCGCTGGCCTATTCGCCTGGGGTCGCCGCTGCTTGTATGGCGATTGTCGACGATCCAGCGGAAGCAGCGACTGTCACTGCCAGGGGTAATCTGGTCGCTGTTGTATCAAACGGAACAGCCGTCCTCGGTCTGGGCGCTATCGGTGCTTTGGCCTCCAAACCGGTCATGGAAGGCAAAGCGGTCCTATTTAAGAAGTTCGCCGGTATCGACGTGTTCGATATCGAAGTGGATGAACTGGACCCGCACAAGTTGGTCGACGTTGTTGCCGCTATCGCGCCCACGTTCGGTGCCATCAATCTTGAAGACATTAAAGCGCCGGAATGCTTCATTGTTGAAAAAGCCCTGCGTGAACGACTGGACATTCCAGTTTTTCATGACGACCAGCACGGCACTGCCATTGTTGTTGGCGCGGCGGTGGTCAACGCTTTGAGTTTGGTTAAGAAGCCGATCGAAAAGGTCAAACTGGTGGCCTCCGGTGCTGGAGCAGCTGGCATCGCCTGTCTCAATCAGCTCCTCGCGCTTGGCCTGAAGCGGGAAAATATCACGATGTGCGACGGCGGCGGCGTTGTTTACAAGGGCTGCACGGAGCGAATGAACGAGCAAAAGGCTGAGTTCGCCGTCGAGACAGATGCCCGCACGTTGACGGAGGCTCTTGATGGTGCAGATGTGTTTCTCGGTGTTTCGGCGCCGGGTCTTGTCACGGCGATATGGTCAAGGTCATGGCGAAAAAGCCGATCATCATGGCGCTGGCCAATCCAGAACCTGAGATCCGCCCAGAGATCGCCAAAGAAGTCGTACCCGATGCCATCGTTGCGACGGGACGGTCAGACTATCCCAATCAGGTAAACAACGTTTTGTGTTTTCCGCTTATCTTCCGCGCCGCCCTTGATATCGGCGCGTCAACGATCAATGAAGAAATGAAAATCGCCTGCGTTCATGCCATTGCAGATTTGGCTAAGGAGGCCACTTCGGAAATCGTTTCAGTGGCTTACGGAGGTGAATCGTTGGTGTTCGGACCAGAATACCTCATTCCCAAGCCCTTCGATCCACGTCTGATCTCACGCATATGCCCGGCTATTGCAAAAGCGGCGATGGAATCTGGTGTGGCCGACCGGCCTATCAAAGATTTGGAAGCCTATACCAATGAATTAGAGCGGTTTGTCTTCCGCACTGGCTTGGTCATGAAACCTGTCTTTGATAAGGCCATCTCCGATCCCAAACGTGTTGCGTTCGCTGAAGGCGAAGATGATCGTGTTCTTTTCGCCACCAAAGTCTTGCTCGACGACGGGATTGCCAAGCCGATTTTGGTGGGTCGTCCGTCGGTCATTTCTAATCGCGTGAACAAACTCGGGCTTGATTTCGAACCGGGTAAAGATTGTGAGATCGTCAATCCTGAGGACGATCCCAGGTATGCCGATTACTGGAACACCTATTACCAACTGATGAAACGCAAGGGTGTTACGCCCGCTTCTGCGCGTACCATCATCCGCACCAATTCGACGGTCATCGCCAGCTTAATGGTTGAAAAGGGCAATGCCGACGCCATGATCTGCGGCACCTACGGTGAGTACAAATGGCATCTCAAATATGTTGAGGACATTCTTGGTATATGTGACGACATTCAGGAAACGTCCGCGTTGTCACTTCTTGTTCTTGATAGCGGTCCAATCTTCCTTGCCGACACGTATATATCGGAGGACCCAACCGCTGAAGACATTGTGGACTTAACGATTCGGGTAGCCCAAAAAGTGTCTGATTTTGGGCTTGAGCCGAAAGCTGCCCTTATTTCGACGTCCAATTTTGGCTCGTCCATCAATGCAAATTCAATAAAGATGCAGCAAGCTCTTGAGGCGCTGCATAGAGAAGTTCCCGATTTGGAAGTCGAAGGCGAGATGCAGCCACGCGTTGCCTTGGACGAAACTATGCGCAACCGCTTTTTCCCAAATTCCCGTCTTGAAGGCTCAGCAAAACTTCTAGTCATGCCCGGAGTTGAAGTCGCCAATACGGCGCTAAGCTTTGGGCGGATTTTAACGGGCGGATTGCATGTGGGTCCGATCCTAATTGGCGTCGATAAACCTGGCCACATCACCACGCCATAGGTGACCTCAAGAGGGTTGGTCAATCTGGCAGCATTGGCGGTTATCGATGCCCAGGTAAGCGAAAGCGAAGCCTAGGGGTGAACAAATGGTTGGCGTTCGTTGCGGTTACCTATGCGGTTATCGCGACGAACGCGAAGCCGGCTTTTTCGCAGTCAGTCTTAACGCGCGGCAATCTGCAAGATCTTGCTAGCCTAGACCCACACAAAATCTCGACGGTTTACGAGCAAAATATAGTTCTCGACCTTTTTGAGGGTCTGACAACTGTCGATGCCGCGGGCCGTCCCATTCCAGGCCTTGCTGAGTCCTGGTCGGTGTCCTCGGACGGCCTGACCTGGTCTTTCCAATTGCGCAAAAACCTCACTTGGTCAGACGGCGCGCCCTTAACCGTCGAGGATGTTGTCTATTCCTTTCGCCGTCTCATGAGTCCCACTACCGCGTCACAATATCCCTATCTCCTTTACGCCATAGAAAAGGGGCGAGCGGTCAATCTGGGGCTTGCCCCGGTGACGGAGCTAGGTGTCACGGCACAGGACGAGAGCATTCTTATCAAGTTGTCATCGCCTCTGCCCATTTTGCCCGAACTTTTATCCAACGGCTTCGCTGCTGTCGTTCCCGGGCACGTTATTGATGCTTACAGTGAAAGTTGGGCGACGCCAGGCCAGTTGGTTGCGAGTGGAGCTTATACGCTTGATGAGTGGGTACCGCAGGAACGCGTGACATTGACCCTCAATCGCTTTTTCCACGACGCCAATTCCGTATCTCTGGACCGTGTCGTCTACCATCCTGCCGAGGATCAGGCTGCGGTATTAAACCGATTCCGAGCTGGGAGAACTGGATATCAACCTTGAGTTCCCTTCGGCGCGCACCCAGTGGTTGCTGGAGAACCTTCAGTCGGAAACCCGCATTGCCGACCAACTTACAACGTTCTATTTGGCTCTCAACACGACAAACCCAAAGTTAGACGATGTGCGTGTGCGCCGAACGCTCTCCCTTGCTATCGATCGTCGCACTCTGGCGGAGCGCGTGCTGCGTTCCGGTGAGCGGGCTGCTGTTTCATTTGTACCACCTGCCGTATCAGACTATACGCCCGCCGTTGACTCAATGCTCTCGCTTCCCATGACCGAACGTCTGACTCAGGCGCGCGAACTTTTGAACGCGGCCGGTTATGGGCCCGAAAATCCACTTCGTCTGACATATAGCCTTTCTTCCGCGGAAGACCGCCAGCGTGTGGCGGCAGCAATCTCAGCCATGTGGCGTCCGCTGGGAGTTGAAATCACGCTCAACAATACCGAAGGAAGAGTGCTGTTCTCGCAATTAAGAACCGGTGATTTTGAGATCGGATACGCGGCATGGGTGGCAGACGTCAACGACGCGGCCAACTTTCTCGTCATTTTTCATGGTGAATCCACCAATTCAAACTATGCCCGTTACCGCAATACAAGATTCTACGTCCTGTTCAATCAGGCAACATCGGCTGCTGACCTGCGCATTCGTGCAAAACTTCTCATGGATGCGGAACACATCATTTTAGATGAAGCGCCAGTTGCACCGCTGTTTCATGGTGTCAGTAAAAATCTTGTGGCAGATCGCGTCCGCGGCTGGGTCGACAATCCCAAGGATATCCACCTTTCGCGGTTTCTCTCGCTCGCCCCTTAGACCTGCAGCATTCATGGCAATATGGTCGAAAAGATGACGATCGAACGCGGAATATCTTTTAATTTAGGTTCGGACGACTGTTTCTTTTCCTGTCTCGATTGATCCGGTTGATTGTCCGGCGTCTTCGCGATACCACCTCAGGCCAGATCCGCGGCTAATCGCCCAACCGGCAGACCAAACCGCGTTTTAAAAGACTCATGGGATGAAAGGGTGCTGCATGTCCGATTCCTTTAAAGCCTTGGTCGTCGATAACGCGGATGACTCCTATAAGGCTTTCATCAAAGACCTAACCACGGCGGACCTTCCTGACGAACCAGTGCTCGTTGATGTCTCCTATTCAACACTGAACTACAAGGACGGCCTTGCTGTGACCGGCAAAGGGAAAATCGTGCGTAATTTTCCTATGGTCTGCGGCATCGATCTCGCCGGCACGGTTATTGAATCGTCCGACACGGCGTATGCGGCCGGCGACAAGGTGCTCGTCAACGGCTGGGGATTGTCCGAAACCCATTGGGGTGGTTACGCGCAAAAGCAACGGGTGAAATCGGAATTCATCACTAGAGTGCCCGATGCGTTTTCCTTGCAAGACACCATGGCCATAGGCACGGCGGGTTACACCGCCATTTTATGTGTATTGGCACTGGAAGATGCAGGCGTCCAACCCGACCAGGGTGATGTGGTGGTGACCGGCGCGGCTGGTGGTGTCGGCTCAGTCGCGATTACACTGTTGGCAAAACTCGGTTACCGCGTGGTCGCATCGACCGGCCGAGCCGCCGAAGCAAGCTACCTGGAATCCCTTGGCGCTGCCGAAGTCATAGAGCGGGATGTTCTGGACCGAGACGCGCGTCCGCTGGAAAAGGGCAAATGGGCAGGTGGCGTTGATTCGGTCGGCTCCAAAACCCTTGCCACCTTGTTGGCAGAAACCAAAGAAGAGGGCGCAGTTGCCGCGTGCGGTCTGGCTAGTGGGGTTGATCTACCGACCTCCGTCATGCCGTTCATTCTGCGTGGGGTGAAATTGCTTGGCGTCAATTCCGTTACTTGCCCGGAGGCGCGGCGTAATCAGGCCTGGGAGCGTCTGGCGCAAGATCTGGATGTGGACAAACTCAAGGCCATGACTTCGGTTGAACCATTATCCCGGGTGCCCGAATTGGCCGAAGATATTCTCAAAGGCCAGGTGCGCGGCCGTGTGGTCATTGACGTAAACGGCTAAAGGCCCGACTACACCCAGGCGAACTCATCGACGGTGGCGATCAAACCGGCGCATGGAACCTGTCAGGAATTTTGTGTTTATGAGCGCTAGGATGTCCAAAGGAGGACAATATGGCGAGCAGGCACAAACCGGTGGTTCCAGACGAGCTACTGGATCGACTATTGGGTGGATCGGACGCGCTTGAGGCATTTCAAAGCGGCGATCTGGTCCAGGATCTGAAGAAGGCACTGGCGGAACGCATCCTCAATGCCGAGCTGGATCAGCATCTCGACGACGAAGACGAGCAGTCCAGCGGCAACCACCGCAACGGCCATAGTCGTAAGAGGGTGCTCACCGACGATGGCCGGATGGAGTTGTCGATTCCCCGGGATCGGCAAGGTCGATTCGATCCAAAGCTTGTCGAGAAGCACTGCCGGCGCTTGCCGGGGTTCGACGACAAGGTGATCTCGATGTATGCCCGCGGCATGTCGGCCCGCGAGATCCAGGGTCACGTGCGGGAACTCTACGGCATCAAGGTCTCCCCGGAACTGATCTCCAAGGTCACCGATGCCGTTCTCGACGAACTGGCGGCCTGGCAGTCGCGGCCGTTGGAGTCGGTCTATGCCATCGTCTACTTCGATGCGGTGCGGGTGAAGATCCGTGACGAAGGGCTGGTCAAAAACAAGGCGGTCTATCTCGCCATCGGTTACACCTGCGACGGCTACAAGCAGATATTGGGGATGTGGGTCGAGCAGACCGAGGGGGCCAAGTTCTGGCTGAGCGTCATGAATGACCTGAAGGCTCGGGGTCTTAAGGACATCCTGATCGCGGTGGTGGATGGTCTGAGCGGCTTTCCGGAAGCCATTGAGACGGCCTATCCGCGGACTCTGGTCCAGACCTGCATCGTGCATCTGATCCGCAACTCGATGGCCTACGGTTCCTGGAAGGAGCGCAAGCTCAGCGCCGCTGCGCTGAAGGCCATCTACCAGGCGGAGAATGCCGGTGCCGCTCTGGCGGCCCTGGCGGCGTTTGAGGCGGGCGAGTGGGGCCGGAAGTATCCGGCCATCGCCAGGAGCTGGCGGCGCCAATGGGAGCAGGTCATTCCCTTCTTTGCCTTCTCGGCGCCGATCCGCAGGGTGATCTACACGACCAACGCCGTTGTGACGTTGCTCCCAAAATCCGGACCAGGTGGTTCTTCACCTATGCGGCCTGATTGATGGTCATATCTCTCCTGGCCTGTGCCGGCGTCCGGTAGCCGATGCTCGAGTGGCGCCGTCGTTGGTTATAGAAGATCTCGATGTACTCGAATAGCGCAGCCCTGGCCTCGCGTCGGGTACGAAACCGGGTACGGTGCACGAGTTCGGTCTTGAGAGACCCAAAGAAGCTCTCCATGGGGCATTGTCGAGGCAATTCCCCTTGCGGCTCATGGCGGCCTTGATGCCGTGGAGGCGGAGCAGTTTGCGGTCGTCACCGCAGGCATATTGGGCGGGTTCAACCGGTCGTCGCAACACGTTCAGTTTGACTGGCCTGCAAGCACTGGTCCAGAGCTTCGGCGGGAGTTCTCCATCCGAGGGTCTTGCGGGGCCGTGTATTGAGCGCGTCAGCAACAACTGCGAGTACGTCCGGACTGTGTGCGCTCAGATCGGTTCCTTTCGGGAAGTACTGTCGAAGCAATCCATTAGTGTTCTCGTTCGTTCCGCGTTGCCAAGGGCTGTGCGGTTCGCAGAAGTAGACGGGAAGGCCGGTTGCGATCCGCAGATCCGCATGCCTGGCCATCTCTGCTCCCTGGTCCCAGGTCAGCGAGCGGCGAAGCTGCGCTGGCAATGTCGTGATCGTCCGGGCGATGGCATCGCGAACCGCTTCAGCCCCATGCTCGCTCCAGCCGGCAAGCAATATGACGTATGCCTCTTCCCTGAGCGCGCAGAAGAGCAATCTCCTCACGTTCCTCGAAAGACAGGTAACGTCCTGACAGCGGCTTGGCCGATTGCGATAAATGTGCTGGTGGCATGCCGCCCGACCTCCGGAACCACCTCGAGCCTACACAGGCACCGCCCACACGCCTTCGCTTCGCACACGCGAAACGCTACGCAAAGCCGCGCGGATCCCTCCTATGCACTACCGGGACAACCCGCAACAACGCCTTCGGCATCACATAAAATGGACTGGTTTTACGCCGCCCAACTGGACTGATTTTGCTCCGCCGTTGACACGTGTCCCTGTTTTTGCGCCATGTACCATGCCAAAGTCAGGTCCAATCCTTGCTGCAGCGATATGCGGGGAGCCCAATTCAACTGATCTCCTGCTTTGGCGCTATCGACAGACAGCAATTGGGCTTCATAGGGGGCATCGGCATCGGAATCATCTTGCCATCGGGCAGTCGAAGATCCGTCCATTTTATTCCAACCCGCAACCAACTTATCGGCAATTTCTCTGACTGGTTGGGCTAGCGTTTTCTCGGTTCCGCCGGGACCGAAATTCCAGGCCGTTCGCCACCGGGTATCGCCGCCAAATAATCTTTCTGCGATCATCAGATAACCTGCCAACGGATCAAATACATGCTGCCACGGCCGCGTGGAACTGGGATTGCGAACCAAAAAGGGGCGGTTTTGAAGAAACGCCCTCATGGCGTCCGGTATCAGACGATCTTCAGCCCAGTCTCCTCCGCCAAATACATTTCCGGCGCGCACTGTTGCCACGGCGAGATCGGTCTCCGAAGGTAAGCTTCGGCGAAAGGCTTGGCAGATAAATTCACCGATGGCTTTGCTCACACCGTAGGGTTCAACGCCGTCCAATGGATCATCCTCAATAAACGGCCAGCCTTGTTCACGGTTTTCATACACCTTGTCTGAAGTAGCGACGACCAGTGATTTGGTCGTGCCGCACTGATTCACTGCATCAAGAATGCTAGACAGCCCCATTACATTTGTTGAATAGGTTTCTTCGGGATCCAAATAGGCTCTCCTTACGAGGGCCTGCGCCGCGAGATGAAATACGATTTCAGGTTTCACTTTCTCAAGTGTGCTTTCAACACAGGCAATGTCACGGATGTCGCCAATGGTATGGCTAATGCGTTTTTCCAGTCCCGTTACGCTAAAATGTCTCTGTCGTCCAAAGACTCCAACGCGAGCCCATAAACCTCGGCTCCCAGTTCAGCCAGCCAGAAGGCAAGCCATCCTCCTTTGAAGCCGGTATGTCCTGTTATCAGAACCCGCTTTCCGCGCCAAAACGACGGATTTGGCGATCCAAGCGGCTGCTTAGGAGTTGTTTGTGCCAGCATAAAAATGCGTTGCCCATAAAGTGACGCAGCAATACGAAGTGTTCATCCAGAATACGCTTTCACAGGACTTTGATCTTCCAATTTCACTATCTTGAATCCGATTGCCGCGTAAACATGAGACACGACCGGACTCATAAGGTTGAAGATACAATATGGAAGATAGGCAAACGTTGTGACGCCAAGCGTTCCCGCCATAAATGCTCCGCACGTGTTCCACGGCACAAGAGGCGAGGTCACAGTGCCGTTGTCTTCCACAACACGGGACAAGTTCGCAGAATCTAAGCCTTTGCGTTTAAATTCATCGGAGTACATACGCGATGTTAGGACAATCGACATGTATTGGTCAGATGTAATTACATTTGCTGCGATCGCGGTGATACCGGCACCCGAGATAAGATGGCCATCCTTCTTAAAAAGAGTCAGCAGCGCTACTAATAGTCGCTGCAGCACACCCGTCCGCTCCATCATCCCACTAAAAAACATGGCACTGATGATCAGCCAGATGGTTGTTAACACGCTAATCATGCCACCACGGGAGAGGAGATCGTCCAGCGCTGCATTGCCGCTCTGAAGTTCGAACCCTGTACCCGCGGCCAACCAATACTTTTGTATGTGTCCGCCTGTTGCGCTGACAATTGACGAGGATTCGCTGGCCAAGTCCTGAAAAAACGCACCCATGACACCACCGATCACGATCGACAGAAAAATAGAGACGAGAGGCGGAATGCGGCGCACCGCCAGCAGAAACATGCAAATAAGCGGGATAAACAGTAATCCGTTGATAGAAAATTCCTGTGCAAGCGTAGACCGCATGATCTCCATTTCCTCAGCCGGCGCAGCATCCGTGACTGAGAAACTGGCAACCGTGAAAAAGACAAGAGCGACGACGAAAGCAGGAATAGTCGTCCAGAGCAGGAAACGGATGTGTTTAAACAATTCCGTTCCTGATAACCCCGACGCCAGATTTGTGGTGTCAGACAGGGGGGATAACTTATCGCCAAAATAGGCGCCCGAAATAATGGCGCCGGCTGTCATTTCCAGGGATAGGCCCATTGCACCGGCAATGCTGATCAGAGCGATCCCCACCGTGCCGGCGGTTGTCCACGAGCTGCCGATTGCGACCGAGACTATGGAACACAGCACTAGGCTGGCGACGTAGAAAACAGACGGCTCAAGCACCAGTGAGCCGTAATAGATGACCGTCGGAATGACGCCTGAGGCGATCCAAACGCCGATCAGGGCTCCCACCATCAGCAAGATCAATATGGCCACCATGGCGTTTGAAATGGCGTGCACGGCAGCTTTTTCGAGGGTGTGCCACGTTATGCCTTTGCGCACCCCCAAATAGGCCGTCAGCATACCGGCGCTGATGAGGGCAATCTGAGCCGGCCCCCCGGTGGTCTCGTCCCCGAATACCGCCACCGAACTGACTATTAATAGGACCAGCACCGCGATGGGGAATAGGGCCTCGACCAGTCCGAATTCGGCGATTTTTTCGCCCTGACCCTGTTCACCCACAGTCGAACCCCTTTTTCTCAAACCTTTTCAACACTCTACCCGCTCCGATGACTATGCCAAGGCACTTGGAGCCCCAAACTAAACATTAAAAAGGCCAAAAATCTCGATAAGTCGCCACTTGGCACTACCTCCTAAACATGCCCCCGCAGATGATCTAACCCTCTCAAAACCAAGGGATTCTACCCTTTCCTCAAATCAACTGTTGAGCAAGAGGTGTGGAATCGGCTAGGGGACTGTGTGAGGGGGGTCCCTTGGTGACGCCAAGGGGAGGGGATTTGCATTGTCTGGAGGACCGTTTGAGCGCGTTCTTAGCGAACAGCGGCGATTTGCCAACTGAAAAAACCGGTGCCACAAGCCCGGAACGGCAGGGTCTCTATAATCCGGCCAATGAACATGATTCCTGCGGGGTTGGCTTTGTCGTCAACTTCAAAGGGGCCAAAAGTCATACGCTGGTTGAGCAAGGGTTACGGGTTCTTGAGAATCTGGAGCATCGCGGAGCGGTTGGTGCTGATGAGCTCGCCGGTGACGGTTCCGGCATTCTGATTCAAATCCCCGACGCCTATTATCGCGAAGAAACTGCCAAACTGGGGTTTGAACTCCCGCCGTTTGGTCAGTACGGCGTTGGCATGATGTTTCTGCCCAAAGACGACACGCGGCGTGAAGTTTGCGAGCAGTTTGTCGAGAAGTTCGTCAAAGCCGAGGGACAAACAGTCCTTGGGTGGCGGGACGTGCCGGTCAACAGTAAGGGGCTTGGTGTTACCGTCAAAGCCACCGAGCCGAGAATCCGGCAAATCTTTATCGGCAGCGGCGAAAATGTAACGGACCAAGACGCCTTCGAACGCAAGTTATTTGTCATCCGCAAGCAGATCGCCAACGGTGATCGCGCGCGCCATGTCGATCCGGGCCGGGATTTCTTTGCCCCGTCCATGTCGTCCCGCACGATTGTTTACAAGGGTATGCTCTTAGCAGCGCAGGTTGGCAGTTACTACGATGATCTCAATGATCCGCGGGTTGTCACCGCTTTGGCTTTGGTTCACCAGCGCTTTTCCACAAACACTTTCCCGTCTTGGCGGTTGGCACATCCCTATCGGATGATCGCCCACAACGGCGAAATCAACACGTTGCGCGGCAACCTCAATTGGATGACCGCCCGACGTCATTCCATGAAATCGGAATTGTTCGGCAACGATTTGTTGAAGCTGTGGCCGCTCATTGCCGAAGGTCAGTCTGACACGGCCTGCTTCGACAATGCCTTGGAATTACTTTTTATGGGCGGGTATTCCCTGGCCCACGCCATGATGCTGTTGATTCCGGAAGCGTGGAGCCGTAATCCGCTGATGGATGAATCGCGTAAAGATTTCTACGAATACTATGCGGCCTTAATGGAACCTTGGGATGGTCCGGCTGCGGTGGCTTTTACGGATGGTCGCCAGATCGGCGCCACCCTTGACCGTAATGGCTTGCGGCCAGCGCGCTACATCGTGACCGACGATGACCTCGTCGTCATGGCGTCTGAGTGCGGGGTCCTCAATGAGATTCCGGAAAGCAAGATCGTCAAAAAATGGCGCCTGCAGCCGGGCAAAATGCTGCTCATCGATACGGAAGAAGGGCGCATCATCGACGATGATGAATTAAAGAACACGTTGTCTTCGGCCAAACCCTATCGGGAATGGCTAGCTAAAACTCAAATCCGTCTGGAAGATCTGCCGCAACCCAAAAACTCCGAGCAACCAGGTCCGGCTGGCCCTCTGCTGCCGCGCCAGCAAGCCTTTGGCTATACCCAAGAAGATCTCAGTTTCTTTCTCGAACCGGCGGCGACCAAGGGCGAAGATCCAATTGGATCCATGGGCCGGGATACCCCCATATCGGTTTTGTCCGACCGGCCGAAACTGCTCTACACCTATTTCAAACAATGCTTCGCCCAAGTCACCAATCCACCCATTGATGCGATCCGGGAAGAATTAGTGACATCTCTGGTGACGCTGATCGGGCCGCGGCCCAATCTCCTGGGGCTTGATCAAGGCGGCACTCACTGGCGCTTGGAGGCGCACCAACCGATCTTAACCGAAGACGAGATGGACAAGATCCGTCACATCGGCGATCTGGTGGGTGAACGGTTCAAGTCCCATACTCTGGATATTACGTACCCTGCCTCGGAACGGGCTGAGGGCATGGAAATGGCCTTGCGCAGTCTGTGCCGCAGTGCCGAAGATGCAGTGAATGCGGGCGATAACATCCTTATTCTTTCTGACAAGAATATCGGGCCGGATCACATCGCCATTCCGGCACTGCTGGCGACAGCAGCGGTCCATCATCATTTGGTGCGGCGCGGTTTGCGCACGGAAGTCGGGTTGATTGTAGAGACCGGTGAAGCCCGCGAAGTGCATCATATGTGCCTGTTGGCGGGATACGGGGCCGAGGCAATCTATCCCTATCTAGCGTTTGAAACGCTTGAAGCGGCCCGTTCGGGATTTGCGGATCAAGTCAGTGCAGAGGACGTGCAGGTGAATTACGTCAAAGCTATGAACAAGGGCATCCTTAAAGTGATGTCTAAAATGGGCATCTCCACTTATCAGTCCTACTGTGGCGCGCAGATTTTCGATTCCATTGGTCTGGCCAGCACCTTTGTCGACCGGTATTTCATTGGCACATCGGTCAGTATCGAAGGGATCGGTCTTGCCGAAGTCGCCCGCGAAACCTTTGAGCGCCATCGTGCGGCGTTCAGCCAGGGCAACGTCACTCAAGCCATGCTCGAACCGGGTGGCGAATATCAGTTCCGGCTGCGTGGAGAAGAGCATGCCTGGTCACCGGACAGCATTGCCAAACTTCAGCATGCATCCCGCAGCAACAGCCGGGACACCTACGCGGAATTCGCCAAACTCATTAATGATCAAAACGAGCGATTGTTGACCATTCGCGGATTGATGGAGTTTAAGCCAGCAGCCAGACCGTTGTCCTTGGATGAGGTTGAACCGGCTGTAGAAATCTTCAAACGTTTTGCCACCGGCGCCATGTCCTTTGGGTCCATTTCCCGGGAAGCGCACTCGTCTTTGGCCATCGCCATGAATCGCATCGGTGGTAAATCCAATACGGGTGAGGGGGGCGAAGAGCCTGATCGTTTTATTCCCCTGCCCAACGGGGATTCCAT
Organism: Rhodospirillaceae bacterium; assembly: GCA_965262665.1. Classification (GTDB taxonomy): domain Bacteria; phylum Pseudomonadota; class Alphaproteobacteria; order Rhodospirillales; family Rhodospirillaceae; genus CBDBND01. The sequence continues at coordinate 3,024,802 of CBDHFR010000004.1, read as the reverse complement.
GCGCTCGGCTATCAAGCAGGTTGCATCAGGCCGGTTTGGGGTGACGGCTGAGTATCTGGTCAATGCGGATGACCTGCAGATCAAGATCGCCCAAGGGGCCAAACCCGGAGAGGGGGGCCAACTGCCGGGATACAAGGTCAATGCGCAGATTGCCAAGGTGCGCTATTCGACGCCAGGTGTGGGACTGATCTCACCACCACCGCACCACGATATCTATTCGATCGAAGACATCGCTCAGCTCATTCACGACCTTAAGAACGTCAATCCGGCGGCCCGGGTCAGTGTCAAACTGGTATCCGAGGTGGGTGTGGGCACAGTCGCTGCCGGCGTGGCTAAGGCCCGCTCCGACCACGTCACCATCTCCGGATACGAAGGGGGAACAGGCGCAAGCCCGCTCACGTCTGTCACCCATGCTGGTTTGCCCTGGGAAATCGGCCTGGCCGAAACCCAACAAACCCTAGTTCTCAATCATTTGCGAAGCCGCATTGCTGTTCAAGCGGACGGTGGCTTTCGCACTGGCCGAGACGTTGCCGTGGGCGCGCTGCTCGGCGCCGACGAATTCGGGTTCTCAACAGCTCCGCTCATTACCCTTGGCTGCATCATGATGCGCAAGTGTCATCTCAATACCTGTCCCGTCGGCGTTGCGACTCAGGATCCGGTTTTGCGTAAACGTTTTGCCGGCACGCCTGAAAGCGTCGTCAATTATTTCTTCATGGTGGCTGAAGAACTGCGTGAAATCATGGCGCAAATGGGTTTCCACACTTTCAAGGATATGATTGGCCGGGTTGACCGGCTGGACTCACGTAGAGCGGTCGATCACTGGAAAGCACAAGGTGTGGACCTCGGCAAACTGTTCCACCGGCCGGACGTTGGCCCGGATGTGCCTATTTACAATTGCGAAGGTCAGGATCACCAGCTCGACAAAGCGCTCGACAACATGTTGATCGAGAAGTCAAAGCCTGCCCTTGAAAAAGGCGCGCCCGTCAAAATCGACACGCCGATCACCAACCGGAACCGGACCTTTGGCACCATGCTGTCAGGCGAAGTGGCGATGAAATACGGCCATGAAGGTCTGCCGGAAGACACTATTTCCATAACCGCCCGTGGCAGTGCAGGACAGAGCTTCGGCGCTTTTCTGACGCGTGGAATCAGTTTGGAGCTGATCGGTGAAGCTAACGACTATTTGGGTAAGGGCATGTCCGGTGGGCGCATCTCTGTTTATCTGCCTGAAGAGTCAAAACTGGATGCGTCTAAGAACATCGTCGTCGGCAACACGCTTCTCTACGGCGCGATTGCTGGGGAGTGTTATGTCTCCGGTGTGGCTGGTGAGCGCTTCGGTGTGCGGAACTCGGGCGCAGTCGTCGTTGTCGAAGGGGTTGGCGATCACGGTTGCGAATATATGACAGGCGGATGCATCGTCGTTTTGGGCGGAACGGGACGCAACTTTGCCGCTGGCATGAGTGGCGGTATCGCTTATGTGCTTGACGAAGCGGGAGATTTCGATAAACGCTGCAACATGCAGATGGTGGAACTGGAATCGGTGGACACAGATTCAGCCGGGACTGACCGGGAGTTGGCCGGGCCGTTGCTGGGCGACCCACTTTCCAACGATGAAACCAGGCTTAAGAGTTTGATTGAACGGCACATGCACTACACCGGCAGTGCCCGGGCCAAACATGTGCTCGACAATTGGAGTGCGCTTTTACCCAAATTCGTCAAAGTGGTGCCGACAGACTACCGCCGTGCTTTGACCGAGAATCAATTCGAAACGGACTCGCCCCCGGCCAGTACAGAACCTGAAAAACGTGAGGCCGCTCGTGGGTAAGACGACCGGTTTTCTGGAAATTGAACGGGCCGACCGCATGTCTGAAGCCGTGGAAGAGCGGGTTAAGACGTGGCAGGAATTTGTTCAGCCCCTTGGCGACGAGGCGACACAACTGCAAGGCGCGCGGTGTATGGATTGCGGTGTGCCATTTTGTCACAACGGCTGCCCGGTTAACAACCTGATTCCCGATTGGAATGACCTAGTTTACCACAGTCATTGGCGAGAGGCCCTTGATGCCCTGCACGAGACCAACAACTTTCCCGAATTTACCGGTCGCATTTGCCCCGCACCGTGCGAAGAGGCCTGCACGCTGAATATTAACAATGATCCGGTGGCCATCAAAACCATTGAATGCACCATCATCGACAAAGGCTTTGAAAACGGATGGGTCACGCCGCAGCCGCCGGGCAAAAGCACCGGCAAGTCGGTGGCCGTTGTCGGATCAGGCCCGGCGGGGATGGCGGCCGCGCAGCAATTGGCCCGGGCTGGCCATGCGGTCACGTTGTTCGAAAAGAACGACCGTATCGGTGGCCTGCTACGCTACGGTATTCCCGACTTCAAAATGGAAAAACACCTGATCGACCGGCGCATGGAGCAAATGCAGGCTGACGGCGTTGAGTTCAAGACCAGTGTCAACATTGGGGTTGATCAATCCGCCACCCAGCTCAGACGTGACTTTGATGCCGTCATCCTATCAGGCGGCGCTGAAGCGCCCCGCGATCTTCCGGTTCCGGGTTGTGATCTCGATGGCATTCATTTTGCCATGGACTTCCTCATACAACAGAACAAGCGGGTTGCCGGTGATAATACAGTTCCTAGTGAGGAAAAAGACGGCGCCATTCTTGCAAACAACCGGCATGTTGTGGTGATCGGCGGCGGTGATACGGGCTCTGACTGCATTGGTACATCCCATCGCCAAGGCGCGGTCTCCGTGACCCAACTAGAAATTCTCGATCGGCCGCCGGACCGGGAGAACAAACTCCTGGTTTGGCCCTATTGGCCGTTGAAGTTCCGCACCTCATCGTCGCAGGAGGAGGGGGCAGAACGGGAATTCAGCGTGACCACAAAATCTTTCGTCGATGACGGCACCGGCCGAGTTGGGGCATTGGAGTGCGCGCATATCGAATGGGTCAAAGGCGACGATGGCCGCATGACCATGTCTGATGTTCCCGAGAGTACCTTTGAAATCAAAGCCGATCTGGTATTGCTGGCCATGGGCTTCGTCCATCCGGTCCATGATGGCCTGTTGACAGAGTTGAATGTCGAACAGGACAACCGTGGCAATGTCAAAGCGGACACCCTGCGGTATCAGACCTCTATTTCGAATGTTTTCACCGCCGGTGACATGCGCCGCGGTCAATCGTTGGTGGTTTGGGCTATCCGTGAAGGCCGCCAATGTGCCCGAGCCGTCGATGAATATCTCATGGGGCGCAGCGCGCTACCGAGATAAAGTCGGTTGGCTAACGATTTCCCTTCGAATTGAATCCGCAGGTTCCGTCAGAAGGCGTTGAAGAATGCTCGCCATTTCACCGGCAAAGTCAGGAAGAATGTCAAGCGCAATATCCTCAGTTGCGAAAGCGCTCGGATCATAAAGTGCAGAACCTCCCTGTAGGTTGATGTATCGGTCGCCTTCAAGGCTCTTAACGACTTCAATAATTCGGTCTTGCCCTTTTATTTTTGGATCTAACCCTAAAGTGCTCGATCTGACGAGGTTGAAGGGTGGGTCCAGAACTTCACAACTGTAATGAAGTGTTTTGTCAAGATAATCGACAACAGTACCGTCAACAGAACTTAGAGCGTTTCCGAGGTTGAATGAATCAAAATTTTGTTGTCATGGTCTTGGCGGACTGATTCGATAGCCGCTTTGGCGGGGGCATCGTGGCTGTATCGGAAGACCTGCGTATTCGTTTGGCGAGGAAAGTGGCGTCGGGCATGTCGCGCCGTCAGGCGGCAGCCCTTTTTGAGGTGAGCGCAAGCTCAGCGGTGCGGTATGTCGGGCGATATGAAGACGAGGGGACTGTCGCGGTCAAGCCACGGCCGTCGCGCCAGCGCCGTCTTGATCCTTGACGGCGAGGATATCCTGCGCTGGATTAAGGAGACGCCAGACCCGACACTGCAAGAGCTGTCTGAGCGTTTGGACGAAGTTCACCAAGTGATTGCGCCGACTTCGACGATTAATGACTGGTTCCGCGCGCGCAAGATCAGCTTTAAAAAAACCGCCCACGCCAGTGAACAGGAACGCGCGGATGGGCAGGCAGCACGCGTGGTTTGGCGCCAACGTCAGGCCCGGCTCCCGGCCCATCCCGAGCGGGTCGGCAGGATCGTGTTCCTTGACGAAACAAGTATCAATACCAAAATGGCGCGCCTGCGGGGGCGCTGTCCCAGCGGCCAGCGGATGGTTGCCGCCATTCCCCATGGTCATTGGAAAACCATGACCTTCATTGCCGGATTGCGCGGTGACGGCCTGACCGCGCCCTGGGTGCCCTGATTTGATCGAGGGCGCCATGGACGGTGATGCATTCGAGCAGTACATCAAAACGCAACGCGCCCCGACCCTTCAAAAAGGCGCTGTTGTTGTCCCCGGCAATCTGCCGGCCGACAAACGCGACGGTGCCAGGCGGGCGGTTGAAAAGCGGGGCGCATGGCTTTTGTTCCTGCCACCCTATGCGCCGGACTTCAACCCGATCGAGCTCGCATTTTCAAAGTTCAAAGCTCACATGAAGCGCTTAAAACCCCGCACCATCGATGATCTGTGGAAAGCCGCCGGTAACGTCTGCGGCCTCTTCAATCACGAGCACTGCAGGAACTTCTTGGTTGCTGACGGCTATGCGTCAGAATAAATCGGAAATGCTCTAACATCCTCTTTCACAAGTAACACAGGAGGGTATGCCGGGGGAACCAAGGGTGCCAGGCTATGGCCTCTGTGAGGAATTGCCCGGTTGAGGACGAATTTTTGGAAATGATGGTTTGGCTATTCACTTTTTGTTCCGGGAACAGGCACCGTTTGACCAATGTAAGGGAGCCTGATTTTTCCTTTTCGACTGGACTGGTATGATTGTTCAGAGAAACCAGTTTGGTTACGGACGAAAGGCAGCCCCATCTTACCGCGTAATAACAAACTACTCCTCATTCTGTTGCACTTAGTGTTGTGCGCCTGCCTCTGGACGCCGGCATCGGCAAAGGAAATTCGCGCTGGCGTAACAGCACTCCCTTCGGCACGCTTTAACCCTTGGGCCTCGCCGAACATGCCAGGGGCCTTCATATTATCAGCTGTTTTTGATGGACTAACTCGGCTGGGACCGGACGGCTCACCACACCCGTGGCTCGCCACATCCTGGTCCAGCAACGATGCGACGGTCTGGCGCTTCGAACTTAGAAATGACGTCATGTTCTCCAGCGGCCGTCTTTTTACGGCGGACGATGTTGTGGCGGCGTTGCACTATTTGACGGGACCGCTCACGCTTCGCGAAGTATTGGCCCAAGAATTTGATGATGTCGTCGGCGCGCAGTCCATTGACCCCCATACGGTCGAAATCACCTTGCGAAACCCCGACGTTATCTTTCCAAGGACAGTCTCTCAATTGCTCATCCCAGACTCAGCGGAATGGGCAGAACTTGGTCCTGAGGCTTTCGCGCTTGCGCCAGTGGGAACCGGCCCTTTCCAAGTTGACGTTCTCTCCGATGAAAAGGCTAGCCTATCCGCATTCGAAATGTCCTGGCGTCCCCCAAGGGAAACGGGTCTGGAATTTTTGGTTCTTAAAGAACCTGCCACTCGACTGAACGGATTGCTCTCAGACCGGTTGGATATCGCGTTCGCTGTTGGTCATGATGATGCAGATTTAATTACCTCAGCTGAGGGTTCGATATACATCGCGCCTCTCCCGGCCGTGCTCGGTCTTATCTTCATAACGACGAAAGACGGGTCACCGCTCCAGTCAAAACTCGTCCGGCAAGCCTTGAACTACGCCGTCAACATGGATGCCATCATCAATGAGGTTATGGGCGGGAAGACTGTAGTAGCGAGCCAACCGACCTCTCGTGTGGCATTCGGCTACAATCCGCAGCTTGCGCCTTACGGATATGACCTGGACAGGGCGCAACAACTTCTCCGCAAGGCCGGATATCCTGATGGCTTCGAAATGACGGCGGAAGTCACCATCATTGGGCCCAATGATTCATTAGTGTTCCAGAAGATCGCAGATGATTTGCGCCGAGTAGGCGTTCAGTTGACGATCCAGACCATCCCCTATCCGACGTTTGCGTCCAATTTCCGAACTGGCGCCTGGAAAGGTGAGGCGTTCAATTTGTTCTTTTCGACAGAACCCAATTTGGATGCCCTTAGGGGGATTAGGTATCACTCCTGCACATGGCCTGCTGCTTGGTTCTGTGATCAGGAGATCATGCCGGCCATTGCATCCGCCTTAAGGCAACCTGATCTGGAGAAACGGCGCGCCATGACACAGGCAGTGATGGCGCACTATCGAGAGCAGGCCCCCGCTATCCTTTTGTATGAACCCTTAGAACTTTTCGGACTGAGTGGGTCGGTTATTGAATTTTCTGTAACCCATAGCTTTATCTTCTGGCATCGCGTCATGCTAGCGAATTGAACCGGAATGGAAAGAAGGAGGTCACAAATTTAGGACGTAGGACCGAGTCAACTTCGACCACGTGGTCAAGAGGTTGAAGGTTATTGCGGCGATTCAAACAATTACTTCAGCATTGTCAGACTAAATGGGCTTGAGCTGGGAATTAAGGTCTCGTAGCCTCCGGCGATGCACAGTTGTCCCTTCCGAAAACCATATCCGGTTGAAATGAAGATGGATCCTCTGTAATCCGTTTGGGATGATATCGTTCGTTAGATTGTTCTTCATGACATTCGTGGCCATGGTCAAGGGCCCGCGACAACTAGCCGCCGAGAACAGGGCCCTGCGGCATCAGGTCTCGGTCTTGAGGCGTAAGCAACCCTGGTTGGGCTCGGCTCTCGCGGCTGGACCGTATCTTTCTGACATGGCTGACACGGCTTTATCCCTCGGTTCTCGACGCCATAGTGGTCGTTAGGCCTGAGACCGTTCTGCGCTGGCACAGGCCACGGTTTCCGTGCCCTGTGGCGCTGGAAATCGCTCAATTTGGGTGGGCGCCCGGCCATAGACCGGGACCTGAAGCAACTGATCAAATCAATGGCTCAGGGCAACCCGCTATGGGGTACGCCGCGTATCTACGGTGAATTGCTCAAGTTGGGCTTTGACGTATCTCAATCGACAGTGAGCAAGTATCTTGGACGTTGTTACCGGCCCGGGGGCCAAAGCTGGAAGACGTTCATTACCAATCATAAGGGTGCAATAGGGGCTGTTGACCTGTTTGTGGTTCCCACAGCGTGTTTCAAGCTCCTTTATGGGATCGCAATCTTATACCAGCGGTCATTGAGATTGATTCTCTTTTAGGGATTCCCCACGGCGCAATGATGTGATTCATAGAAAGCCGGCTTTAAATGGAGGGTTTGATGTCGGCGAAGATCCCGTTGCGAACGGACTATGACGCGGTCCAAGCGCGGGCCTTGGCGCGCAAAGCGACAGATCCCAATCAGGTGCGCCGCCTTCTGGCGATTGCGGCGGTTTATGATGGCATGAACCGTAGGGATGCGGCGGCGGTTGCGTTTAGACAAATTCCCGGCGAGATTGCCGATGAAGTGTCGCGTTTTCTGGATGCGCCGGACTAAGGACAAGATATGAGTACGCTTTCGGTTAAAGACTTTGCCGTTCAAGTGCGCGGCTATCCGCTTTTGATCTTCGGTGTGTGTTTGCTTGGTTGGACGTTGACCAACCTGGATCAGTCCCTGTTTGGATATGCCGTTCCCGGAATTCGCAACGAGTTCGGCAAGGGACTGGATGACATCGGCTGGATTCTGACCTTTTCCTTTATCCTGGCGTCTATCTCTGCCGTCATCATGGGCAGCTTGGCCGACCGTTATGGCCGCAAGCTGGTTTTTGTCTGGACCCTCGGCGCGTCCGCATTTCTCGTTGGGCTGCACTTTTGGGTGCCAGACTTCATAACGCTGGCAGCGCTGCGCACAGTCGGCTTCGCGGTGTCGATCGGCATCGCGCCTATCGTTGTCACTTACACCTCGGAAGCAGCTCCGGCCCGGTATCGCGGTTTGATGACCGGCTTTCTGCAATGCGGCTACCCCATCGGCTGGTTTACCGCGGCCATGATTGCTGCGCCCCTGATGGCCAACTTTGGCTGGCGCGCAATTTTTCTGCCGGCGTTGGCGGTGGTGCCTATCGCCATCTTATTGTCACGCTACTTGCCAGAGAGCCGGCGTTTCGAACAAACCCGTCAGGCCCGTGCCGAAAACCCACAAGACACAAACTCGTTTTTAGACCGGGTGAAGGCGCTGTTGGCCCCGAATATGCGCAAACGCACTCTGGGATGTTTCACGATCTTTTTTATGTCCGGTGGCGCCTATGCCGGTACCGCGTTTTACTTCCCGTCGTTTTTCAATGAAGTGCGCGGCTACAGTACAGATACAGCCACGTTCGTCGTCGGCGTTTCCTACGGTATCGGCATCCTCGGCTATATAGGCTCTTCTCTGGTGGGTGAGTTTGTCACCACCCGGCGCAACACCATTGTCATATGGACATGGCTTGGCGCGCTCGCCATGTGTGGTTTGATCTGGATCCCCACGTCCCTAACCGGCGACATCGTGTGGTTCAGTTTGATGGCTGCGTTTTTCTATGGCTCAAACGCTGTCATGGGCACCTTCCTCACTGAGCAGTTTCCCACCCATATGAGGGCCACAGGCGTCGCCATCGCCGGCACCTTCGGGCTCAACGCAGGACATATTCTGTTTCCTTTGGGTGTGGCGTGGGCGGTGGAGCCTTTGGGCTGGGAATTGGCTTTTGCTTTAGCGACGGCGCCGGCGCTGTTTATTGGCGGCTTAGCGGCGCTTTGCATGGACAACGTGAAGTCAGGACAGGACATCGATGAAGCACTGAAAGCATCTGCCTGATGGCATCACCCCTCAGTATCGCGGTCCTTGGTGTGTCGTCGCTGGATGCAGCCCGCGCTTTCTACGGCGACATCATCGGTCTTGATGCCAGCGATGTAGAACCCTTAAGCGGCGCGGCCTTTGAAGCCCATTGGAAATTACCCGAAGGCGCGACGGCAGAGGCTGTGTTGTTTTCTGCCGGGGACTCGAAGGTCGGGCGGGTGCTGGCCATTCAGTTTGACGCTGCCGTGCGCGCTATGATTGTCCAGCCGGGTGACCGGACCTATCGCGGTCTGTGGAATCTCAATTTTTATGTGGACGATATCCGCACCACCACCAAGGACCTGCAAGCCAAGGGGTATACCTTTTGGTCGGAACCGATCGGCTATGAAGTCAGCGCTGAAGCGGGGCAACCGGTGGAAGTGCTGTTTGACGGACCCGACGGTCTGGCCATCAATCTGGTGGAACTCACCGGTGACGAAACCACCGCCGTCGGCAAACTGCGCGCCGTGGTCGACGCGGAAGGCAAAACCAAGACCGGGTTCACCCAAGTGGCGACAACCTCCCATTCGATCACTGACCATGAAAAAGCTTTGGCGTTTTACCAACAGGTTCTCGGCCTCGAGGTGTTTATCGATGACATCCTCGACAAACCCGAGACCAATCACTTTCTCGGCCGGCCCGAGGGTGCGCGGACGCGGGCAACCTTTGTTTCCAGTCCGCGTCCCTTCGGCAAGATTGCCCTGTCCCATCCGTTGAACTACCAGGCACCCGACAAGGGTGGTCTCGCTCAGGCGCCCAACATCGGCTATCTGGCGCAAGGGTTTCTGATTGCTGATTTGGATGCGGCATTGGATCTGTGCGCGCAGATCGGCGCGCTAGTGTTCTCTGATGCCGTTGAGATAATTATGCCGGAGACTGGCGTGCATCGTGTTGCGATGGTCCGCAATCCCGGCTCTGGCGCGCTGATGGAATTGATCGAAGGGAGTCCGGCATGAGCAACACCATGCGCGCCATTCAAATGGACGCCTTCGGTGGACCGGAGGTCATGAAACTTTGCGAAGTCGCTGTGCCTGAACCGGGCCCCGGCCAAGCACGCCTGCGCGTCGCCTATGTGGGCATGAACCCCTTCGATGCCATGGCCCGGGCCGGCAAGATCGATTTCATGCCGATCACGTTTCCCTTTACGCCCGGCCTTGAACACACGGGCATTGTCGATGCGGTAGGCATGGACGTGGACGAGTCTCTCGTCGGCAAACGGGCGATCTCCCGGGCCGATTTCGGTGCCTACGCGGACTGTACCATTGCAACCGCAAAGGCTCTGCTCATGCTCGATGACCGCATCGACTTAAAGACCGGGTGTGTTTACCGCGGCTGTTCCTTCACCGCCTGGCATGCGCTGTACAAAGCGGGGCGGCTGCAGTCGGGGGAAACCTGTTTGCTCCATTCCGCCGCAGGACCCATCGCCATCATGGGCACGCAGATCGCCAAGAGTGACAGCTGCACGGTCATTGGTTTGGCGGGCGGACCGGACAAGGTGACCTTTGCCAAAGAATTCGGCGCCGATTATGTGTTCGACTACACCACCGACGGCTGGGTTGAGGCTGTTAAAGAGGCGACAAATGGGCGCGGTGTGGATGTGATCGTCGATGGCAACGGTGGTCCCAACGCCGCGCACAACATCGACGTGCTCGCGCCCATGGGCCGGCTGGTTTACATCGGTGCCACCGCCGGGCTCATGCCGGAACCGGTGAATATCCCTACGCTGATTTTCAAAAACATCAGCGTCGCCGGTATGAATCTGGCGCCCATCGAAGACCCGCCGGGCAGCGATACCGACCGCACTATCATCGACAATGTGGCCACCGGTGTGTGGCAGGTGCCCATATCGGAAGAGGCGCCGTTGGAAGACGTGGCCGACCTACATCATCGCTTGGAATCCCGACAGGTGCGGGGTCGGGCCGTGATCCGGGTCGGCGGCGAGCTGGACGCGGACAACTGATCAAGCGCACCATGCCGCCGTGCTTCGTCTTCATGCCCTTCGGCCCTTAGGCCTCGATCCTGTCAGCTTCGAGTTGCCCGATGGCGGGTGTCTGGCCGTCACCGGCCAATCATGAGCCGCTTATACCAGCGGTCGTTGAGATTGATTCTCTTTTAGGGATTCCCCACGGCGCAATGATGTGATTCATAGAAAGCCGGCTTTAAATGGAGGATTTGATGTCGGCGAAGATCCCGTTGCGAACGGACTATGACGCGGTCCAAGCGCGGGCCTTGGCGCGCAAAGCGACAGATCCCAATCAGGTGCGCCGCCTTCTGGCGATTGCGGCGGTTTATGATGGCATGAACCGTAGGGATGCGGCGGCGGTTGGCGGCATGGACCGCCAGAGCCTGCGCGACTGGGTGTCCCGGTTCAATCAGGCAGGCCCCGAGGGCCTGCACGACCACAAATCTCCCGGCGCGGTTCCGCAGCTGACGGCGGTGGAGAGGGTGGCGTTGGCGGAGATCGTCGAGGCGGGGCCGGACCCGGACAGCGACGGCGTCGTGCGCTGGCGCCGGCTCGACCTCAAGGAGGTTATCCGGGACCGCTTCGGGGTGGAGTATCACGAGCGCTCGGTCTCGCGCCTGCTGCACGATCTCGGCTTCTCGCACATGAGCGCCCGGGTGCGCCATCCGGGCCAAGATGCGGCAATGCTGGAGACGTTTAAAGAAACTTCCCCCGGGCGCTCGCCGCGGCGGTAGCCCACCTGCCGCCCGCAACGCCGGTCGAGCTGTGGTGGCAATCAGGGAATGGTGGCGGCGACCGGGGCAAAGATTCTCGCGCACCAGGGCGCCGGGAATCAAATTTCGGATATGGATATCGGGCTTCGAGCGGGAGATGTGGTGAAGATTGGCAAGACCGTCGAGCTCGAAGCGCTGGACACGCCGGGACACACGATGAGTCACGTTTGTCTTCGTTCGCGGACCGACACCCCTGCCATTTTCTGCGGCGACACGCTGTTTAATGCGGGCGCAGGTCACTGCAAGGGTGGTGGCCGTCCGGATTCTCTCTATACGACCTTTGCCGGTCAGCTAGCCAAGCTCCCCGACGAGACTATGATCTATCCAGGGCACGATTACATCGTGAACAATTTGAATTTCACCCTCGACCGGGAACCGGATAACGAACGTGCCAAGCAGCTAATTTCGGAGGTGGAGTGCCAAGATACGCACGATGCATTTGTGACGACGTTGGGCATTGAAAAAGAAATCAACACGTTCTTCCGTCTTCAAAACCCCGTGGTGATTGCTAGACTGCGGGAGATTTTTACCGATTTGCCCGACAAATTGGACGACAAAACGGTGTTCCTAAAGCTGCGGGAGCTCCGGAATGACTGGTAGCTAGCTCGGTTGAAAAATCTGTTCCGATGTTTCAAGACATCACCACAGGTGTCCCTTTCGAAAACCTCATCCACACCTAGATAGTTTGCACAATGAGGGCGGGTAAGGTTTCCGGGAAAGAATGTTCGGGGGCCTGCAACCAGCGTTATATATACCTCTCTGAGGTGTGGTTGTAAGACGGCACAACCTTCATTAAGTAATTCTGGACTTTCGCGCACAACTGTTTTCTGTGAAGCCCAGTTACCCTTCCCGTAGCACTTCGTCCGCTTGGACTGGGTATCACTCATCTTAATTGAAGGTGGATGGCGTTTTCGGAAGGCACAGGTCTCCGGGATTGCGGGAATGTGGAACCGGGCGGAGACACCCTCTCCGGCATCCGGCCCTCGCCCGCCTCAGGCCTGGCCCTGACTCTCCGCGGCGCAGAGGAGCCAGGTGGAGCCGGGTGGAGCCGGAACGGCCGGCCTCGGCCTGTGCAAGGACAGTTGAATTGATCGCTGCCGTTCGTGCCGGTGGTGAGTGCATCGGCATCAAATAGGCCACCGTGGATGAACGCGAGGTCAGTTCACCAGGGCCAGTCGATGTTCAGGTCTTAACCTTTGGGATGTCTCAAGCTCCGTCAAATCTTCTACGAGATTGTGATCTCCGAGCATATAGTCCTTGGATAAATCCAGTTTCGCCTCGCCCTTAAGTTCCTTTGCGGTCGTCATGGCAGGCACGAAGTCACGTGCATGACCTTCAGCGCCATTTTCTTTGGCATATTTCAGAAACTTCCGGGCCTTATGCGTCATCGCCGCTGCGCCGGTTGCCAAAGATGACAATTGATCAAGTCCGGTCAGCATTTTCAGGGCGTCATACAAGGTCTGGCTCTTAGGGCCGAAACCGATATGCCCGATGCGGGCTGGCATAAGCAGCCCGGATTCGATCAACTCAGGAGACGATAAGAGGCGGGGGTCGATCTGGCTCTGCAGAACCGGATCACCAGCGGCGGGACTGGTCGTCTTGCGCTCAGCCGTGGCGGTCTCTCCCGCCGGGTTCCGAAATGTGAGTTTTGCAGTAACAACCGCGTCGGCTTTCAGTCCCGCCGCATCCAGCGGGTAGGAAACCAGGGGCCGACCAAGAGCCAATCGTCTTACCGTTTGCATTGGCGACTGGTTCACGATGACCTTCGTCTTTATACGGACCATCATGCTCACGGCTGCAATAACCGGTCAACGTCCACAAAATCAGGCTGGCAAGCGAAGTTTTTCCAGATCCGTTATAGCCTTCGATGCACCAGCTATCCGCGTTGACATCAAGTTCGAAAGCGGGGCCACCCGGCATGTTCAATCCGCCGAACCCTGTCGCCTCGATATGAATTAATCGCCAGGGTCCGCTCGAAACTGCAACCGAGATCGCTGATTTCAAGTTGGCCGGGTCGCTTTCCTCATCATTCCAGGCTTCGGTTAGCGCGGGAAAAGGGGCCTCATCAGCATCTTCGACCAAATTGTCGTCTGCTTCAATCGGGACGTCGAAAATGCGCCGCTGAGCTGGCGTTGTCAAATGGATGGTGCCGGCCTTAAAGGTACCCGACGCTGGCCATGCTAGCGCTTGTCCGGTTTTTAGAGCGCTAACAGCTTCGGCAAAGGTAATCGTCATGGGTCAACTCAGTTCATCGGTGGCCTCTCCAGTTGCTTAACGGGTTATCGTTGAAGCCGATGATCGATCTGCCCGTTTCACTCCGGGTCAGAGGCAAACGACTCTGAATGCCGGATACAACGCTTTCTATAACGCGTGAATCTGCACTTTTCTATCGGTTTTCCGTTTATTCCAAGGTGTCTCGCGGCAAGCTGCAATTGAGCTCACGTCAACCGAGTTGGTGGCTGTCACTTCCGTTTACCTTATCCGGTTGAGGCATTATCAGACTAAATCGGCTTGAGCTGGGAATTAAGCTCTCCTAGCCTCGGGTAATGAAAAATCCCTTCCGTTATTTCAACAGCTCGCCCGAGGTCATCCGCCTCGCGGTGATGACGTATATCCGCTATCCGCTAGACATTCCGGGCTGCCGGGTTCTGGCCTGCCCCCAAAATCCGGGCCAGGTCGTTCTTCAGCCGCTCGGACATCGACCAACCCCCTCCGTCAAACCCGGCGCGGTTCACAGCGTTTGTTTATTTGAACCGTTACAAACGCAGCCCGGCAGCCTGTCTCCATCGCCCCCCAAGGATGTCGGCGGCGATGCTGTCGGCGATGCGGGCTGCAGACTCCTGCACCGAATCCCGCGCAAGATGCGCATAGCGCGCCGTCGTCTCGATCTTACTGTGGCCAAGCAGCTTTCCGATCATGGGCAGGCTTTCGCCCAGCGCCAGCGCCCGGCTGGCATAGGAGTGGCGCAAATCGTGAAGCCGCACGTCCGCCAGACCAGCGCGTTGCCGGATGATTTTCCACGGGTCATTGACGTTGCGCATGTAACTGCCCTTGACCTTTCCCGGAATGACCCACGGGTTGTCTGGAACACGCGGTAACTGTGTCAGTACCCGCACCGCCTCGGGCGACAGTGAAATCGCCCTGGGGCCGGTCTTGCTATCGCTGAGTTGCAGTTCATTCGCCTCCAGGTCCACGTCCTCCCAACGCAGCGTCAATATCTCGTTGCGCCGGCACCCGGTCAGCAGCAGCAGCCGGACCGCCGCCACCGCATGCACCGAGACACCGCGGCAGGTCTCGGCCGCGCTCAACACCCGGCCCAGGCGGCGGAATTCCTCCTCCGTCAGGAACCGCTCGCGCTTACGCTCCTTATACTTGACTTGATAGCGGCAGGGATTACTCCCCGCCGGGACAAGGCCCCGATCCTCCGCGGTCTTGAATATCCGTGACAGCGTGTCCACCACCTGGTTGGCCATGACGGGCATAGCGCGGAGCTTGTAATGCAGCTCCGCCACGTGCGTTTGACCGACCTCAGGCGCGGACAATTTGCCGAGGGCGGGCACGATGTGCTTCTCGACGTTCAGACGGTACATCGCCACCGTCTTCGGCTTGCAGCGCACCGCCACATGCTCGTCCAGATACCGCGCCGCAAGGTCGCCCACTGTCGGTCCGTCCGCGTCCAATGGATCCCGTCCCGAGATACGGCGATGCCTGCGCGCAGGGGAAAGCCTTTGCGTTCGAACCCCCGCGCAGTGTCGATGGTCTCACTGCCGCCGAAATACCACATCCAATAGGTGTCGCCTGTCTTGTGAATGTCGCTGAGACCCACATGAGCGGAATCAAACCGGTCCGGGTCGGGATGAGGGTCGAGCACAGAACCCATGATGCCGGGGCCACGTACCCGCTGCCAGGAAATGCCGTCATTGGAAACGGCGTGCCCGATGCGGCCGGACGGCAACCCGATCTCACGGTCGAAGGTCACATCGCGGCCGTAATACCACATACGCCAAATGCCATCGTCGCCGCGTAGCACTTTCGGACAGGACACCCGCTCGG
Organism: Rhodospirillaceae bacterium; assembly: GCA_965262665.1. Taxonomy (GTDB): domain Bacteria; phylum Pseudomonadota; class Alphaproteobacteria; order Rhodospirillales; family Rhodospirillaceae; genus CBDBND01. Next base: position 3,009,161 of record CBDHFR010000004.1, on the reverse strand, counting down.
AATCCCACCAGCCGTCTGGACCCGGACCAAAGATCAGCCCCGGTCCGCCGGGCCGTGTCATTTGTGAGTCACTCATGGAATCCCCTATTCAGCCCGGTCAAAAAACTCTGTGGCGGCTGCGACTTTTTCTGCCGCGCCCCGGCCGACAACTTTCATTTCCGCCAGATCGGACAACACGGCCATTTCTTCGGTGCCGCGGATGAGATGGGGCGGATCGGACTCACCGGCCATCACCAGCGTTGGCACCTTGATCGGTTGCATACGCTCCTTTGCAGGATACCGGAACGCGGCCAGATAAGGTTTGTGATAGGTGGTCAATCCTTTCAGGACGTCAACGGTATGGGCGTGCAAGTGTTCCGGCGTGCGGCCCGGATTGCCCAGCGCGTGTTCCGCATCGCGCAAGAAGTAAGGAAAGAAAAACGCCTGATCACGCACAAAGTGAAACGCCCAAGAGAGATGGCCACCAAATTCATCGGGCTGCATGGCCGGGGCGTAATTCTCAAGGATCTGCGTCTTTAATTCCGGCTCATATTCTGTGATGCCATCTAAGACAACGCGCCGCACACGGTCGGGATGTTGTCCGGCCAACTCGCAACCGATCCGCCCGCCTGTGTGACTGCCATAGAAATCAATTTTTTCAATATCCATGGCATCAAGCAGGCGGACAACACTATCAGCGAAGTAATCAATCTCTGGAGAATCTTCCGATGGTGGCGCTGAATCTCCATTGCCCAAAGTATCGGGAGCAATGACTGAGCGAGTCTGCCCAAACAACTTAATGATGGGTTCCATGCCGCGGGCTGATGCAGGTGAGGGATGAACCACATAGACCGGTAAGTGCTCCCCGTTGTCTTCGCCGCATGTGCGGATGTGCACCAAACCTTCCTCGATACGGACAAATGCGCGATTGATTTGAACTGTCGTCACTGTGCAATCCCCCATTTTCCCGTTCGTCTTCGTGATTGGACAATTGAACCACATTCAGCCTTAGTACTGAATACGATCCGGGTGGCGCAGCCATCCAGTCGCAAGGGGGAGCTTGGTTTGATAGACGGGGCGGCGATCTCCGAGGAAGACTGTAAGCAGTTTTTCGATCAGTGGAAGGTTTTGGCCGGTGTGCAAGTCATGCCCCACACCACAGACTTTCTCCTCAATCCTGATCCGACACTGATTTCCTTTGTCCATATCATGGAAATGACAGACCAAGGCCTATTGGTTCGTTTCATGGGAACAGGTCTCGTCGATCTTTGGGGTGAGGATCGCACCAATCAAATCTTAGGCGCCGCATTGCCAGAAGAACTAAAGAAAAACTTTGATCACCGCTGTGTCATAGTTGTCTCGCATCCCTACGGATTGATTGAACTCTCTGAATTCAGCAGTCCAACTGGTCGCCCCTTTCAAATGGAAACTGTTGCCTTGCCATTGGCGGTCGATGTTGACCGGCCCCTTCGATTTTGCTCATTCAGTAAAGTCGTCGAGCCATTGCAACAAAAAGATAGTTTCGAAGCGCGGTACAAAAAAACTCATCACAAGACGTGGATTGACATCGGTAACGGCGTGCCAAACACCGGACCACCGTAACACTAGCACAACGTTAATGCAGTGCGATGTCCTCTACCCGCATGGTCTCGCCCCCGGACCAGTAGGCTTTGACCCGCGATCCCAAACCTTCAAAGGAAACGCCTGCCAAAGAAAAATGCCCGGTGGAATATCGTGTTCATGCCGCAGCACGTCTTCCGTTAGGCGCCGGCGTTCTTCGGGTGTCTCGGCTGCCATGGCGGCCTCAATCAAAGGCATGATGGTTGGGTCACAATGATAGGGATGAGTCCAGGAACAGGATCGCGAGCGATATGTCGCGAGCGGATCGAACGTGTAAGAAGACATAGCAAAGGCTGGGCTGGGCCAACCGCCGTTGTACATGCACTCAAGATATTTGGGCAGCGTGGACGGACGCAGTTCCACGCGCACGCCGACCTACGCCAAATCTTGCGCAATTTGCTGGTACCAGTCCTGTGAGTTGGCCGTGCCGCCCGGCACAATTAAGGTAGGAAGATCGAAGCCAACCCTTGAATGCCGATGCGAATGGTTTCCGTGGACGCGGTGTCTATGAATCCGCAGGCGAGGAACATACCCGCGATGAGAGCGTCATGGACTCTTCGAAACACGGTCAAAGCTTTCGGCAGATTTAACATCACCTGATCCCGTGTACCGGGCCACATCCGGATAGGGAAATGGGGGCGGGTGAAGTTGACGCTTTCCGCATACAGCGCCGGATCACGATGGAGCTGCTCGTGGGGTAAGGACGAGACCGGGAACGTGGTGCCATAGACCACACTTGGGTATTTCACATTGGCGCCGATGAGCCGGTCGGGCGCTTTGTCATTCTCCACCCAGTCGTTAAGAGCGCTGAGGGTATCAATGAAGCCGGCGCCGGGACCACCCTGGCAGTGATCCATGCCGGGAATGACAAACAAACGCAGAAAGTCTTGTGTCTCGGTGCGATCTCCAACAATGCGTTCGGCGGTCTCGTAATAATCGATCATGCTCTCGGTTGGGATGTAATCCCGAGTGCCGATGTACATCAGCATCTTACCGCCAGCTGAGTTGAAGCGGCGCAGGTCGGGATTGACCGCGTCCAGCACCGGGGTCATGCCGCGCATCCGGGCAGGGTCACGGTCCCAGTCAAAGTCGATGAAATCGTACGAGGGGCCGGGATCGATGATGAAAGCGCTGTAGCGCAGGGTGTCGATCCGCCGTTCCCGCCGGCTGTTGTAAAATCCTTCGCCCAAATTGGGGATGAAGGCACGCTACGCCAATTCGGATCCGATGGGCGGGCCGGCGACGACAAGTTTTTGGCCCCGGCTGTTGCGTGGACCATCGTAAATTTTCTTAAGCACGTCTGCCTGTTGCTGGATGATGCAGCCATCCGTTTGCCCGCGGGTACAAACGAGAGTGTCTGGATCAAAGGTACATTGCCGGGGATCACCGATGATGCCGTCCGTTAAGCCATCAAGATCATCACAAGCGTCCAGCACAGCAGCCTGAACTTTGGGCAGGATATCAGCGGTCAAGATCGGTTCACCGGTGTCATTACGATTGATGTAAAGACCCCACAAGCCGTTAAGGGTGGCGCTGTTGCTGGGCGGGGCGGCGGCGGCAATGATGCCGTCGAAGTCGTCCGGAAACACCTGTGACGACCGCATGTCTTGCCGCCCGCCATTGGAGCAACCGCGAAAATACTGTTGCTCGGCAATTCGCCCGTGCAGCGCTTCAATCAAGGCATCGGTGACCACCCCGTGTGACATGAGTGGCGCGGAAGCCGGCATTCACTTCCGCCGAGAGATCGTTGTAGGCCCATTTGGCGTCAGCTAAGGAGCCCCGGTGGCCCTGATCCGTGGTCGATACGGCATAGCCTCGGGACAGCGCATCGTCGGCGGTGACAATGGTGATCTGCCCGCAGGACCCACCACAGCCCTGTTGTAGGGATTTGCCGTTCCACTGCGCCGTTGGAATACGAACCTCAATGCCGATGTGGGGTGCGGCGACCGCTTCGATCCGGCAATGGGCCGGCATCATCCCTTCTTCCGCATGGAAGAGACTGCGGATGACCTGTGTCGGTGCATCGGGCAGTCCGGACAAATCGGTGCCGGTCACAGCTGCACATAGTGCCTCATCCGCATGCGGTTGACGCCCAAGGATGATCGCTAGAAAGAGAACAATCGGTTTCCAGAATGCCATATCTACAACTGTATCGCGCTCAGGCAACCGGTGAAAGGAGCACTGCGCTGGTCTTTTCCAAGGGTTTATTTTACGACAGCGGCAGTAAGGGCTCAGCTACCTGTCAAAATCAAACCAAAAAGGTCTCTTTCTTATGCGTTCGTTACCCCGCGGATTACTGGCCGCGGTCATCGCATTTCTTTTGACGAACCTGGAAATCACGACTTCAGCTCAAGAGGTGATGGGGGAAGTTGTGGTGACCGGGTCTTACGTCAAGCGCACGCTTGAGCGAAGCGGATCCCCCCTTGTTGTTGTGTCAGCAGGCGACCTTACTCAATACGGTCTCACCGGTGTTGCCGATGTCATAAACGTTTTGCCATTCAACACGGGATCCGAGTTCAACGCCGATGTCTTTACCCAGAATTTGTCGAGCGGAACGTCGAATTTCAATCTGCGCGGTCTGGGTCTCAATTCCACCTTGATGCTGTTGAACGGGCGGCGGCAAACCGTATCCGGTGGCGTCGCCGACGACGGCTCAACTTTTGTCGATATCAATGCGCTAGTTCCACTCAACGCCGTTGGCCGCATTGAAATCCTCAAGGACGGTGCGGCGGCGCTCTACGGCACCGACGCCGTGGCTGGTGTGGTCAATGTCATCACGCGGACCGATGTTGATGGTTGGGAAGTGGAGGGTGAGTACGGCAGCACCACACAGTCGTCACAGGAAGACATAACGCTCCGCGCTTTGCATGGACTGAAAACGGACCGGCTGAATACGCTCTTGTCCGTTAGCTATCTGCACCGGTCATGGCTGCCGTCACCTGAACGCGAATTCACCATTGGCAAAGGATTTTCCTCCTTTGGTCAGCCCGGAGCGTTCATTCTCCTAGCGCCGTCGCCGACGTTTCCGGCATTGCCTTTTGGTCTGGGCGAACCCCAGAGCGTGATCGATCCAGATTGCGGCGTGACCGGTGGCACGCCCAATGAAACCGTTCCAGGTTCGGGACTGGGCACCTGCCGGTTTGATTTCTCCCCCTTCTACCATTTGATCCCGCGTGAACGTCGTTGGCTCGGCTATGCCTCTATGGATGCAAGCCTGGGTGACGTAGAAATTTATGGCGAAGCGGGCTACGCCAGGACAAAGGTGACTCGAGGAACTTCGCCATCTTTTCCCATCCTCAATCTGGCTACGGTTCCGGCCAACAATCCAGGCAATGTGTTTCAAACTCCGGTGCTGTTTCTCGGCCGGCCTCTCGGTGCTGATGCGCCGGTAAACCTGGTGCGCCACCGCTCTGAAACCTGGCGGGTAGCGGGCGGCGTGCGCGGTACATGGCGCGACCAGTGGGACTGGGACTTATCCACCGCCTACAGTACCAACAGCTATGTGGTCGGTATCACCAACGCGTTGGCCGACCGGTTCGACGCAGCCTTGAATGGTCAGGGCGGACTCAACAACGATCTCTTTTTCAATCCCTTCGGTTCGGCCATTTCGGCGCAGCCCGGCAACGCCACGTTCAACGATCCAGCAGTAATTACAGACTTTTTGTCCTTGGCCACCTACGACTACGAAACCTCTCTGTTTTCCGTCGACGGTTTGATCACGGGCTCGCTTGCTGAATTGAGCTCAGGCTTTCTCACTTTAGCCTTGGGCGGGCAGGTGCGTCGGGAAGAGATCACCGGCGATCTCGACGATCAGTTCAACGCGGAAAATTATCTGTTTTTCATCGGCGGGCCGGACTTTGCCGGCAACCGGACGGTCACTGCGCTGTTTGGTGAAATCAATATGCCTCTAACGCCAAAACTGGATGTGCAACTGGCGCTGCGTCATGAAGCCTACGAAGGTGGTCCAGACTCTATCGACCCGAAGGTCAGTCTGTCGTGGCGGCCGACCGATTGGCTGCGGACCCGCGCTTCTTTTGGCACCGCCTTCCGGGCGCCTAGTGTGTTTCAGCGGTTTTCGTCTCAGACGGTATTGCAGAATATCATCGACCCAATCTCCGGTTCCGCCGTGTTTCGTGGTGTGCGCACCGTCGGCACGGACACGCTCGATCCGGAGCAGGCGGACGTCTACAACGTCGGTGTCACCGTCACGCCTGTCGATGGATTGACCATAGACGCCGATTATTGGCGCTTCGATTACAAAGACATCATTGTCAAAGAAAGCGCTCAGGCTATCGTCGATGCGGATCCGTTTGATCCTAAAATCATTCGCGACGCTGGTCAGATCCTGCGTGTCGATACAAATTACATCAACGCGCCAGTGGTGACGACAGACGGCTTTGATGTCAAAGGGGTTTACACCTTCAACTCAGGACTTGATAAATGGTCCCTGTCTGCTGATATCACTTACATCAATAAATATGCGATTCAGACAACACCGGGCGGGCTCAAGCGTGACGTTTCAGGTAGTCGAAATTTCCGCACCTTTGCCCGGTCGTTGCCAAAATGGCGCACCACATTGGGCGCCACTTGGTCACAGGATCGCTTCGCCGCCGCTGTCTTTGCCAAGACTATTTCCGGTTATTTAGACGATCAAAACAATTTGCCGGTGGACAATCACATCACCGTCCATGCCCAAGTGCGTGCCACTTTACCCGCCGCCTTTGGTGACGCAGACAAGAGTTCGGTGTTAACGCTCGGTGCGACCAATATTTTTGATCAAGACCCGCCCGATGTGGCGACCACGGCCGGTTATGACTCCAAGGTGCATGATCCCCGCGGCCGGAACGTCTATCTCCGTTTGAACGCCGCGTTTTGAAATCGACTCAACCGATCAATTCCGTTTAGCAAACGCGTCTCGCGCAGACACGGCTTCGGCAAAAGCGCCGGACAATTGGCTCTGATCGGCGTCCGCATAAGCCGTTGCCTTATGGAGCGCGTTGGCCGTCGCATTAATGGCCTCTTTTACCATGCGCACCGTCACCGCGGGCATGGCCAGCGTTTTCCGGGCCATGGCTTCCGCATGTTGCAGGCACGCGCCATCCATGGCCAGTTCGTCTACCAAGCCCCATTCCAAGGCCTGCTTGGCCGGCATACGCTCACATAAGAAACAAATGCGTTTGGCTTTGGCGGGACCCACCAGCGAAATCAAGCGGGGTAGCGCGTCCCATTGTAAATTTAAACCGATCTTTACTTCGGGGACTTGAAGAAACGCCCCTTCGGCCATGATGCGAAAGTCACAGGCCATCGCTATGGCACAGCCTGCGCCAATCGCCAGTCCTTCGATGGAGGCAACGGTGACCTGAGGCATGTCTTCCCAAGCCTGACATAGGCGGACCCCGCGATAAAAGATCTCTCGCTTTTCAAGGTCCGACATGTCGTCCTGCTGCCACATGCGCCAGTCCTTGAGGTCAATGCCCGCAGAAAAAACATCCGGCGCTCCTGTCAATACAACCGCATGAGTTTCAAGGTCAGACTGAAACGCCTGGGCTACTTCGGTGAGAGCCAGAATGGTGTCTTGATCGAAGGCATTGAGGCTGCCTCCGCGATCGAAACGGACGACGGCCAAGCCGCCATCCCGCTCGACGGTTACAGTGTCGGTGGTCATTATGAGTCCTCTCAGGCCAGCGTTGCGTCTAGGGCATTTCCGATTTATTCTGACGCATAGCCGTCAGCAACCAAGAAGTTCCTGCAGTGCTCGTGATTGAAGAGGCCGCAGACGTTACCGGCGGCTTTCCACAGACCATCGATGGTGCGGGGTTTTAAGCGCTTCATGTGAGCTTTGAACTTTGAAAATGCGAGCTCGATCGGGTTGAAGTCCGGCGCATAGGGCGGCAGGAACAAAAGCCATGCGCCCCGCTTTTCAACCGCCCGCCTGGCACCGTCGCGTTTGTCGGCCGGCAGATTGCCGGGGACAACAACAGCGCCTTTTTGAAGGGTCGGGGCGCGTTGCGTTTTGATGTACTGCTCGAATGCATCACCGTCCATGGCGCCCTCGATCAAATCAGGGCACCCAGGGCGCGGTCAGGCCGTCACCGCGCAATCCGGCAATGAAGGTCATGGTTTTCCAATGACCATGGGGAATGGCGGCAACCATCCGCTGGCCGCTGGGACAGCGCCCCCGCAGGCGCGCCATTTTGGTATTGATACTTGTTTCGTCAAGGAACACGATCCTGCCGACCCGCTCGGGATGGGCCGGGAGCCGGGCCTGACGTTGGCGCCAAACCACGCGTGCTGCCTGCCCATCCGCGCGTTCCTGTTCACTGGCGTGGGCGGTTTTTTTTAAAGCTGATCTTGCGCGCGCGGAACCAGTCATTAATCGTCGAAGTCGGCGCAATCACTTGGTGAACTTCGTCCAGACGCTCAGACAGCTCTTGCAGTGTCGGGTCTGGCGTCTCCTTAATCCAGCGCAGGATATCCTCGCCGTAAGGATCAAGACGGCGCTGGCGCGACGGCCGTGGCTTGACCGCGACAGTCCCCTCGTCTTCATATCGCCCGACATACCGCACCGCCGAGCTTGCGCTCACCTCAAAAAGGGCCGCCGCCTGACGGCGCGACATGCCCGACGCCACTTTCCTCGCCAAACGAATACGCAGGTCTTCCGATACAGCCACGATGCCCCCGCCAAAGCGGCTATCGAATCAGTCCGCCAAGACCATGACAACAAAATATTGATTCATTCAACCTCGGAAACGCTCTAGACTAACGCTCTTGGTGTGCGCCTGGCGACCCGCTGGAAAAGTGATTGACCGGCATTACATAAGATCCTGAGGAGGAACCTCCATGGGCACGACCCTGTATGACAAGATCTGGGATTCCCACGTGGTCCGCCAGTCCGAGACAGGTGAATGCCTTGTCTATATCGACCGGCATCTGGTTCAGGAAGTTTCCAGCCCCCAAGCCTTTCAAGGATTGCGTGACGCAGGACGGGGTGTTCATCGTCCAACCGCGTCACTGGCCATGCCCGATCATGCCATGCCGACCACACCCGACCGGCTCGAGAAGATCGACGATCCGGAAGCGCGGGATCAGCTCGCAGCTCTGATTGATAACACCCGGGAATTCGATGTGCCGTACATTGAACTGGCCGATCGGCGCCAGGGCATTGTGCATATTGTCGGACCGGAACAGGGGTTTACGCTGCCCGGCACTACATTGGTCTGCGGCGATTCCCATACCTCCACCCACGGGGCCATGGGCGCTTTAGCGTTCGGCATCGGTACGTCGGAAATCGAACATGTTCTGGCCACCCAATGCCACATCATGCGCAAGGCCAAGAATCTGCGTGTCACCGTCGACGGTGCGTTACCACTGGGTGTGACGGCGAAAGACATAGCGCTGTCGATCATTGCGGCGCTCGGCACGGCCGGTGGCGCAGGATGCGCCATCGAATATGCCGGTGACGCGGTACGGGCTTTGTCCATGGAAGGACGGATGACCTTGTGCAACCTCACCATCGAAGCCGGCGCCCGGACCGGAATGGTGGCGCCTGACGATACCACTTTTGCCTATATCAAAGGTCGGCCTCATGCGCCTCGGGCCGCGCTATGGGACCAAGCCATCGCCCACTGGCGATCCCTGGCTACTGATGCCGACGCGGTATTCGATCAGGAGATTGTACTGAACGGACCTGACATCGCCCCGCGAGTGACCTGGGGCACCAGCCCGGAGGATTCAGCGCCCATCACCGACAGTGTGCCCAGCCCCGCTGATTACGATGATCCGAACAAACGCAAAGCGGTGGAACGGTCGCTCGACTACATGGGTCTCAAACCGGGCATGCGCTTGTCAGACGTGCCCATCGACCGGGTGTTTATCGGTTCCTGCACCAATGGCCGTATCGAAGATATCCGGGCGGCGGCAACTGTCGCTAAAGGACGAAAAGTAGCCGCCGGTGTCGGCGCCATGGTGGTTCCGGGATCAGGGTTGGTGAAGATGCAGGCCGAAGAAGAAGGGCTCGATCGGGTTCTGCTTGAGGCCGGATTTGAATGGCGTGAACCCGGATGTTCCATGTGTGTGGCCATCAATCCGGACCGTGTTGAACCCGGCGAACGTTGTGCGTCCACCTCGAACCGCAACTTCGAAGGACGCCAGGGACGGGGTGGACGCACCCATTTGGTCAGTCCCGCCATGGCCGCAGCGGCAGCCGTTACCGGTCATCTCACCGACGTTCGGGATATTACCTAAACCGCCTGTGAACACAGTTGTTAACGTTGGATTCAGACTCCCCGTCCTAGGATTGATGCGTGCCTCAAAGGGGCGCGTTCACTCTCCAGAAGGGGATATTCCGATGACGACATTTTCCAGAGCCATGGTTGTGGTGGTGCTATTGAGCGCTGTTATAGTTTTTGGCCGGGTTGCCAGCCCTGACGCCAGCATCACCCAGACCGACGCACCTACCACCACGGTAGCCACCGTCGCAAAATAGGCGGAACCGCTGCAGATTTGGCCGAGTCGCTCGGGCTCGGCCAGATATCCCCAGTCCTCCCTGCTGCCGTACAAGGCCTTGTTTTCCGCCAAAATGTGGTAGACCGCGGCGGAGGATGTTTTTGGGGGAGTTGGGATTTTGTGACCGGACGAGAGGGACTCGCACTTCAGCGATCTGACGATCAGATCAACGGAGTCCCCTCAATCCTGTATAAAATGGCAGCATGATCAAACTGGGTGAAAATTTTCTGTACGGGGCTTACACGCCGCTTTTGACACCGTTCAACGGCTGGATGGTTGACTATGATGCCTTTGCCCGGTTTGTCGATTGGCAGATCCGCAATGGCGCCAACGGCCTTGTCGTCGGTGGCACGTCGGCTGAACCGATGTCTCTCACAGTCACTGAACGTCAAAATCTGTTGCGCATTGCCGTCGGCGCGGCGCGGCGCCGGGTGCCTGTCGTCGCCCATACGGGAGCGGCGTCACTGGCGGATACCTGGGCGCTCACGGAGCATGCCGAACAGGTTGGTGCCGATGCAGTGATGATTATGCCGCCGCCGTTTATCAAAGCACCGCAACGGGGATTGAGGTCGTATATCGGCTATGTATCCTGGGCAACGACAAAGCCGATTTTGCTTTACCAGATTCCCAGCCGAGCCGCGTCGGCCTTAGATCTCGACACCCTGGAAGATCTGTGTGAAGACGTACCGTCCATTGTCGGCATGAAACAATCGGCCGATGACGAAGAGTTCAATAGAGACGTCATTTCAACGTTGGGGGATGAATTTCGTCTCTTTATGGGGCGGCCAGAATTGGATTATGAACTCATTCCCAAAGTGGCCTGCGGACTCATCGTCGCCATTGCCAATGTAGTACCGGGCAAGATTGCCAAGCTGTGTACGCTTGCGGTAGACGGGGAATTGTCCGAGGCGCTGGCTCTTGAGCAAGAAATTCACGGACTCAATGAGTCCGCTTTTCGGGACACCAGCCCCATTGGCGTGAAGTACATGGCGTGGAAGCTTGGACTGATTCCCTCTGGTGAATGCCGGCTGCCCCTTATGCCACCACAGCCTGAAGATATTGAAGCCATAGATGAGGCGCTGGAGGCAGCAGGTCTGCTTTAACACCCATCCGAACGGCGTTTAAGCTCGAACCAATTCAAAGCTCACACAAACAACACCCCGCCGCGGCGGTCTGCTGGGCGGGGCTGTGTGTGCCGCAGGATGTTCCCTGCGTCTATCGCTGAAATCAGCGCTAATGGACCGTCTTCATATGAAGCGGTTTGCAACTCATTATGTCAGCCCTGGCTGTCCGGCGGAGCCATGTTGTTTAGACACCCTCCTGGTTGGCGGCTACCCGTGCCCTATGCAGTCATAGCCGTCCCGCGATGTGACGGAGGCCTCCACCCGGGGCTCCTATCCGTCTCTATCAACATCAAAAGGCTGCGCCTTTGTCCGGTCACTGTCAACGCGTTTAAGACAACTGCCCTTGACCGAACCCTTTTTGCCCGGCACCAATGCACAACATTTGCACAGGGATTACGACTCGCTGATTGGCAAATGCAGTTTGCCTGTGGATAAGTCGGGGGAGACGCAAATATGGGTTCAATCATCACGCTAACGGCTGCGGACGGCCATTCCTTTGAAGCCTATCTTGCCGAACCGGACGCTGACGCCAAAGGCGGTTTGGTGGTGATTCAAGAAATCTTCGGATTTAACGATCATATGAAAGAGGTTACCGATGAATTTGCGGCCAATGGTTATGCCGCTGTCTGTCCGGCTTTCTTCGATCGCGTCGAGCCACACTTGGAGTTGTCCTATACCGACTTCGCCCGCGGGCGTGAATTGATCGGACAAATCACGGATGATATGGTTGTCGCCGACATCAACGCTGCCGCAGACAGGGTTCGGTCTGCAGGCAAAGTGGGTGTGATCGGCTATTGCTGGGGCGGAGCCATGGCCTTCCTCGGCGCCTGTAAGGCCAACGTCGACTGCGGCGTGTCCTACTACGGCACCCGGATCATCAATTACAGCCCGACTATGAAACCACCAGTGCCGTTCCAGCATCACTATGGTGAAACCGATAAGTCTTTTCCCATGGACGCGGTGGAGAAGGTCATGGCCGAACAGCCCGAGGCTGAACACTTTGTCTATCCTGGCGCCGACCATGGATTCAGTTGCGATGCCCGCCCGCAGTACAACGCCGAGGCGACCAAGCTAGCGCTGGAACGGACTCTGAAGTTTTTCGACGCCATGCTTTGACGATTGCCACCGCATAGCGAAAACCATGGCGCGCTATGCCGGAACTTGATCTCAACACGATCCTAATTATTGCTGCTGGGTTCGCCCTTGGCGGCTTGTCTAAAGGAACGTTTGGCTTGGGGATGCCGATTATGGCTATGCCCGTGTTGGTAACGGTCTTGCCCCATCAAGTAGCGGTAGCGGTCTTCCTGGTTCCAAATTTCACCGCCAACTTTCGACAAGCCATCCGAAAAGGGTTATGGCAGCAAAACTTGCGCCGGTATGTGTGGCTGATCGTGCCCATGCCGTTGACCGTGCCATTGACGGTGCAAATTCTCATCCGTATCGAACAGGATACGGGCCTATTGATACTTGGGTTGATCTCATTGGCCTTTGTCGCGAGCCAGATCCTGCCGTTCCGCCCGGTGATCGATGAGGCGCTGGAACGATGGCTCAATGCCGCGGCCGGCGTCGGTGCCGGTGTTTTGTGCGGCCTGTCCGGTCTCTATGGTCCGATTTTAATCACCTACCTTTTGGCAGTCCGCGTGCCCAAAGACGAATTCGTTTCCGCACTGGCTCTGATGTATTTTCTTGGCTCCTTCGCGCTGTACGGCAGTCTGGCCGTGGCCGACGTCTTAACGCTGGAGGTTGCGATTGTGTCACTGGGTGGCGCCGTCATTATTGGCGTAATGATTCTCATCGGCCAAAGACTCCACGATAGGCTCGACGAAGAACGCTACCGCAAACTGGTGCTCGGCCTTCTTTTTATGATCGGCTGTGACTTGCTGCGCCGTGCCTTGACATAAGTTGGGCTAAGCGTGTGCTAAACGCGCTTGCCGATAAGTTGCGCGGCCGTGTCGCGCTGGCAGAGGATCGAACCAATACAGCGATGGTTCACGCACCAACAGCAGGTACAAAGCGAACTGATCAAAGATCGAGATATACCAGAATAGGTTTTCTTGAAAGGTCGCATCCACGAGAATCGGCGCCAGGAAAATCAAAACGGCCGGTTTGCGGCTGACGCGGGCGATAATAAATATAACGAGTACAGTCGCTAGGAAAAGGCCGTGGGTCGCCAGCAATGACATGTAAGAGCTGTGGGGATACTGGCCTGTCGACAAGATTAAGCGTTCGGAATAGTTACCAAAGAAGAGATGGCTGCCGATAAACGCCGTGGTTTCGTTCCACAGATCCGCTCGCCCTGAGAGTTGTTCAACAATGATGTCGAAAGAAATATCACCTAAAGAGGCCGCTGTTTCCCGGGTGAATTGGCCAATGATCTGGGTGGCGTAGAAACTCAAAACCGATAAAAACACCGCCGCGGCAAAGGTGTGACGGAAGCGCCAACCGTTCCGGCGCAAGTCCATTATCAGCAGGATAGCAATAAACAGACCGAAGGCCAGCAATCCAGAGCGCTTGAAATTCAAAACAGCGGCGCTGGCAAACAAAATAGACAAAAGAATTCGGTTGCGTGACTTCATGTCGATCATGAAGGTCAGCACAAAGGCCAAGAGTACTTTTGCCCCGGCGATGGTCGATGTGCCCGACAATCCCATCGGCCGGATGAAGTAAAGCAAATCGATGTCCTGGACATCTTGGGTGAAGCGGAATTCCGTGGTGGTGGTGACCACTTCCTGTTGAGGAAAAAAGAATCGGATGCCCAATGCGAATTGGATGTAGATGCAGATCACTTCTATGACGAGGAGGAAAAGGATGATCTTCCAAACCGTGTCGTTGAGGCTGCGGGCAGCCAGATAGCCGAACACCAAAATCACGGCTCCAAGGAGGCCGTTGTTGACGAACAGAGAGTCGGGAAACTGCTGGTCGATCAGGATGCCCAACAGGGCGTTAATGCCCACGCCGATAAAAAAGAGAAAATAGAGGCGGTCCTTGCGGCTGAACGACGGATCGAACACCAAAACGGAAAACACCGCATAAACGATCAACGCCGCATTGGGCAAAAGGAACGTGGTCGGCAGATACAGAAGAAACGCCTGCACAAACCTGAGCGGTGGAGGAATCATCGCGTCTGGCCGATCATCGCGCTCCTTTAAGCGGCAGCAGGTGCTGTTGCGGTGACCGCCGGTACCGACTGTGTGGCTGTTGAGAATCCGGCCCAGATAAACAAGAGGCCGACGAACTCACCAATATAGAGTGCTTCGATGATCCCCATCTTGGCCATTGTGCCGCCGATCCCCGGCAAGATGGCACCAAAGGCGATCAGACCATTGCCGAGGGCACGGTAACCGGCACCGGGCTCTGTCTTTTTGGCAAATCGATAGGCGCTCAAAATAGCGCCGCCGGTTAGGAAGATCACGGCATAGCCGTTAATGATCGGCGTCATCGCTCGCACCCATGTCCATGCCAATAACGCACCAGTGGGTCGGTGAGATTCAAAGGCGGCCATGTCGACCGGCGAAATAATCACAAACAGGGCAACGACGGCAATGAACGGCAACGAGATCCCAGTCAATATGTTGGCGGTTCTCCGCTTGAGGAGCAGATAGACACTGCCTTGCGCCAGCGGATAGCCTCCCAAAAGCGCCCCCGCCACATACCAGGCCTTGGTCAACGCAACTGAGTTGCCAAACAGTGTGACGCTACCTTCCAGTGCCGTTCCGATGCCGTAAGCCGCAGCTCCGGCGGCCCACCACAACAAGTGCGGCCCCGGCTTCCGCTGTTGCCAGCGCCGATACAGAATCACCGTAAAGATCGCTGCCAGGACTGTGGTTAGAATCGGAATATAGTGAACAAATTGAACTTGGTTCGCGTCACTGGCCATGGTGTCCTCCGCTCGCGAGGGTTTAGAATACCGGTTGTGCTCCCGGTTAAAGGTGGAGTGACATAAATCACCCGGCACGGTCAACTACGCCAAGGTCTAGCAGACCCACGGATCAGTAGCTCAATTTACAGTTCTGTCTGAATGCTCTTAGAAACGGCCAGTTTCGAAGTGTAAGCGCAGCGGGTTCCCTGGTCAAAAAGCCGTTATTCGTCTTCTGCACCCTGGCGGCGGGCCATGATCTCATCGAACCGGGGCATGGTTGCATGACCGTCCGCCGAGACACCCTTTCCACCCAACACCACACTAATAGTCTCCCACAAGATTCTTAAATCGAGTCCAAAACTAAGGTTGTCGACATACCAGACGTCCAGCTCAAACTTTTCCTCCCAATTAAGAGCATTGCGGCCGCGCACTTGTGCATACCCCGTAATTCCCGGCCGCACGTCATGACGGCGGGCTTGCTCTGTGGAGTAATACGGCAAGTACTCCATCAGCAAAGGCCGCGGTCCGACCAAGCTCATCTCCCCCATCAGCACATTGAACAGTTCGGGCAATTCATCAAGAGACGTGCGCCGCAGGAATCGACCCAGTGACGTGAGACGGTCTGCGTCGGTCAGGGCTGCTTCCGTGTCATCCGGCGTGTCTGTCATGGTGCGAAATTTATGTAACTGGAACGGTCGCCCGCTGCGGCCCGGCCGTGTCTGCGAAAAGAAGATCGGCCGCCCCATTTTGAAAGCGATCAACAACGCTATGAACACTAAAACTTGTGATAAAACAATCAGTCCCGCCACCGAAACGCTGACGTCGAATAGGCGCTTGAAAAACAAGGTACGGCGGCGGCGGCGCTGAGGGGCCGGGTCAGCGGCAGCGGTCTGTTCGAGAACGGTCCGGAATTCCCCCGCCAATCTTTCCCGACTGAAGCGGCTTTCTGCCAATGCCATCGCCTGTTCACCGGCCCGCCGCAGCCCATCGGTATCATTCAGAAACGCGACAAGATCTTGTGCCGCAACGGTTGGGTTGTCCGGTGACAAACTCAGGCCCGCACCACGTGATTCGAGGAGGTCCGCTTGCCAACCACCGTAATTCACGGCGACGGGTTTGCCGGCCGCCAGAGCATCAAAAACTTTGTTGGCAGAGTTGTGCCGCATTTCCGGCAGATCTTTGAAAACAGATACAGCGATCGTCGCCGCTGCAAGTAGGTCCGGCATCTCGTGCTTCGGCAGCGGTGGGATGATCCAAAGCGTGGTGTTGAGAACACCCAGTTCATCAGCCCGCGCAGTAACCGTGTCGAGTTCCATACCGGTCCCGCAAAGCAAGAACCGAACATCAGGGTTGAGCGACTTCATCGCTACGGCAAGGTCAACCAAATACGAGACGTCGTTGATAAGACCAAACGTGCCGCCATAGACGACCACCGGCCCCCCTTCTAAAAAAGGAAAGCGGTCCAAAAACGCCTCAGCCCGTTCAGTACCAACTCGAAATAGATCAATGTCACAGGCGTTCGGAATCATGGTGACTCGATCATCCGGAATGCCGCTCGCTGTTATGCCGTCCCGCATACCTGGCGAAAGGGCAATGGTGTGTGATGCGGATCGGTACGCAAACCATTCCAGGCGCCGGGCGAGCCAAATGGCAATCGGATTTTTAAGGGCTCCGACAGCAATGGGCAGGTCCGGCCAAAGATCTCTCACTTCAAAGACAAGAGGCGCAGCTCTCAAACGGCTGGCCCAAAAACCCGGAATGACGATGGTCAGCGGTGTTGATGTTGCGAAGACCACATCAGCGTCATTTACTTTGATTGCTTCAATGGTGGCGCGCAGAGCAAAGCGCACGAATGCCCAAACCCGTCGGCCGAACCCCATGGTATTGCCGTAAGGCACGCGCAGGATCACAAGATCAATGCCGCCTAAGGACAGACGTGTCGTTCTCGACAATCTGTAGCTTTCCGGAAAAAAGGCCGATGACGTAATCATCGTCACACGATGGCCGCCCTTAACCAAACGCCGAGCCATCTCATAAGAACGGGTGCCACCCGCTCCGTCGGGAGGGCAAAAATATTGATGCAAATAAAGAATATGCATGGCGCCCTTATACAGGGCAGTAGCAATAGGCGGAATCCCCGATCAGAAAACTAGCCCAGACCTCCGACCTGTTCAGGGTCAATCATTTCACCGTTCACCGCTTTAGTAATGGCATCGGTCAGCGTTTTGATGGACACCGGTTTTGAGAGAAACCCTGAAATTCCTAGGCCAGCGGCTTTCTCCAATTGAGACAACCCGGCATAGGCGGTGAGAATGACCACGGGCAAGTGGGAAATGAAATCCTTGGGCGCTGCGCGAATCACCTTCAGGCACGTGAATCCACCCATCACGGGCATGTCCAGGTCGAGAAAGGCTATATCGATCGAACCGTGAACGGCCAACAGCAAATTCACGGCTTCACGGCCGTTCTCCGCCACATGGACCGTTTTTATACCGACCTGCTTGAGGACCTGCTTGACCATCTCACGGGTGTGGTAGTCGTCCTCAACAAGCAGGACTTCCATTTTGCGAAAATCGATAGACTTGGGGTCCAGTTCCGGCGCGTTTTGCAGCCCTGGCATGGCGCCCTCCTCTTTGACAGACCGGTCGGCAGCGTACCCCAGACGTCGGCCACCCCTGCAAACGAAGGGAAAATCTTACACATTGGCGGTAAACATCTTACAAAGGCGGACTTCTGAAGGTGGGCAACCCTGCTTTCTTGATATATTATAAGGACTTGGCGATGGCCGACACGACGGCAAACGGACTGGCAAGCGCGCTAACCCCAGCCCAATCCCAGGCTGCACAAGATGTGACCGTGATGGATCTCTGGCTGGTGATTCGCACGTATCGCAAATTTGCGACGACGGCCATCGTGTTGATTACTGCCATCGGTGCCGCCTTGGCGTTTTACTTACCGCCGGTCCACGAATTCACCACCGCCATCGAAATCGGTAACCAAATCCAAAACGACGAGATTTTGCCCATCGAAGCATCGACCACGGTGTCAGACAAACTGCTGAACGGTTACATCCCCCTCATTGCCAACCAGTTCGTGCAACAGAATCCGGACGGACCGGAGGAGTATGTGATTGAAGTCAGCGGCTTGGAGAACAGTCAGGTCGTGCAGCTGTTGTCAGAGGCGCTGCGGGACCAACGGGATCTGATATCAGAACTGCACAACCGGGTTGTGCAGGAACTAGTGGAAGACCACAACCGCACTGTTGAAGCCGTGCATGCCAATGCTGAAATCTCATTAGCGGAAGCGGAACAAAAACTCGGTGAGATGGTGGCGCAAGAGCGGGCGTTGACCAATCACCTGTCCTCCATCGGCGACACCCTTGTGTCTCTTGATGACTATACGCAGGAACTAAAAGAACGTATCGCCAGTGCAGAGGCGGAAATTGATAAAATACAGGCGCGCGGTAGCAGCGACGGAAACCAATCGACCCAAATCCTCATGCTGTCCAATCAAATCGGCGCTTGGCGCACGGTGCTGGTCAATATCGAGAACCGGGATAAGGTCAATATCTTCGTCATTCGAGCCGATGCCCAGGTCAAGTTGGACAACAACGCCCAGGAACAGAAAACGGCGCAAAACGAGATTGAATATCGCATGACCTTCCTGAAAAACATTCAGGCAACGCGGGCTCTCGGTCAGGGGACGGTGATGTCGTTGAAGCCGGTCGCGCCGAACAAGCCCCTCATCCTTGCGGTGTCGTTCGTTGTTGGTTTACTCATCGCGGTAGCAGGCGCGCTTGTGCTTGATTTTCTCAAGCGAGCCGACCAAATCGAACGCGCGTAAGTAAGCTCCACCCAGAGTTGAGTGGCACGATCCGCCGGTATTTCGTGCAAAATTTTGGCAGACTGAAACAAACTGGCGTCCCCACTAGGCTGGCCCTCCATGACCTACACAAACCGACATTTTGGACGGCTAACTGCGATCTCGATCGCAATTGCCATTGCTGGTCTTACTGCCGCTTATATCGGTATTCAAGGTGCGCGCAATCTTATCCTCAGTCAGATTTCGACAAACTCTGCCGACCAATGGGCTGAGATTTTGTCATTTTCCGTCGCTGATCCGAACCTGAGTGACGGTATTAATTTTGAATCCGTTCGCGTGGAAGAGCGTGTCAACCTGGCGATATCGGATGGGCTTATCCTTTGGTATGGCGTGTTTAACACAGACGGACAGCTGGCCGCATCATCGTCGGGGATTCCATTCACTTCTTTGACTTCAACCGAACTAGACACCTTGCGTCGTGAAGAGAGCGTTTCCCGATCAAATGTTGCTGGGCCAACCGGTGTGCCGTCGCCGACCACAGCAGAAGCGTTTCTTGCGTTTCATGCCGGCGAAGATCTGCTCGGATATGTCGGTGTGCGTGTCAGCCGTGCAGAGGCTGGACCTCTCCTGAACAGATTTCTTGATATCGCTTTTGTTGGCTTGTGTTTCCTAGTGCTTATGGTCGGTGGTATCGGAATCCTCTTGCTCCGCCGATATATCTACAACCAAAGTGAACTAGAGCGGCGACTCTCCAGAGCAACGGAAGATCTCATGCGTTCCGAAGCCGTGGCCAACGTCGGCCATTGGTCGCAAGAGTCGGTGGATGGACCGTCTCAATGGTCGGATGAGATGTTCGTCATTTGCGGACAAGATCCCGAGACCTTTGTACCTACAAATGACGCTGTATTGTCGTGCATTCTCCCGGAAGATCGCCCGCGTTTTCAGGATCAGATCACGCGCATGATCGAAGGGTCCGAGGACTTTGAATTGGAGGCCCGCATTCAACGACCGGATGGCAGCGTGCGCCATATCCTCATGAGGGGAGGGGTCGAACGCGACGACCATGGCAACGTCCGTCGCCGTTTCGGAGTGACCCAGGACATCACTGACCGCAAGGAAGCTACTCTTGCGTTGTCCCGCAACGAAGACATGCCCGACCGGGCGATCGAGGCCACCGGTGCTGCCATCTGGGACTGGGATATAATCGAGGACCAGTTGGTCACCACACCGCAAATGCCGGAAATGCCGGAAATGTTAGGCTATACCCAAGAAGAGTGGCGTCCGAGCATCGCGCTACATATAGATCTTTGTCATCCTGATGATCTCGAACGTATGCAGCAGGTTTTCCAAGATCATCTCAAGGGTAAAGCACCCTACGACATCGAATACCGCATGCGACGTGCCGATGGCACCTATACATGGATACACAGCCGTGGCCGTGCGGTTAAAGACGAGCACGGGTTCGCAACCCGGATGGTCGGTTCGGTAACCAACGTTTCACAGCGCCGTGAAGAACAAGAGCTCCTGAGAAAGAATCAGGAAACGTTAGAGCTAGCCATTAAAGCGGCCGAAGCTGGATTTTTTGATCGCGAGTGGGATCAAAACGAAATCTATTGGTCGCCGCGGCTGAAAGAAATTCTCGGTATAACCGACGAGACGTTTGTGCCGACAACGGAATCTTTCAACGCGCTGCTTCATCCAGACGATCAAGAGTCACTGCGCCAAAATGTTCTCAGTTTTCAAGAATCGGAGGAAAATTTAGAGACGGAATGCCGTGTTAAACACGCCGACGGCCGCTGGATATGGGTGCTAATACGGGCCGAATTACAAAAAAATGAAAATGGTGAACCGGTGCGTAGTGTCGGTTTTATCATTGATATCACGGAGCGCCGTGAAGAAATGGAACGGCAACGCCGGAGCGAAGAAACGTTGGAATTGGCGATGCAAGCCGCCGGAGCCGGCTTCTTCTATCGGCAATGGGACGAAGTGACCCACAAATTGTCCCCTCGCCTAAAAGAAATACTCGGTATTACCGATCCTAACTTTGAGCCGGATTTGCAGACATTTGCCGCGCTGGTCCACCCCGATGATCAAGAAACATTCAAAAAAGACACCACCGCCTACCGGAATTTGGAAGGGGGCTTGGCAACAGAATGCCGAGTAAAACATGGCGATGGGCGTTGGATATGGATTCAATTGAGAGCGAACGCCCAGCGTGATGAAGATGGCAATCCTGTCCGCAGTGTCGGTTTTATTATTGATATAACCGACCAGAAGACGACTGCCATCGAAATAGAACGGAGTAAGGAAAAACTCGAACTCGCGCTTGAGGCATCCCAAGCCGGCTATTTCAACCATAGTTGGACTGACCGTACCGTTGAATAGTCGCCGAAATCCTACGAAATACTTGACTTTAGTCCCTCCTTTATTCCCGATGAAAATACGTTCAATTGCCTAGTTCATCCTGACGATATCGATACGTTCAATGCGGCGACGTCAGCGATGCGTGATATGGACAAACCGCTAGAGCGGTTTGACTGAATTGTGAATCGAAGGGGATTCCCAAGCGTCCCACTCCATGATTCTATATCCCGAGGCGATTTGGTGTCAGACATGGGGCATTGTTACGGGAATGATCTTCGCCGGCGGGTCGTCGAGGCGGTCACTGGGGGTCTGTCTGCACGGGGGGCGGCGGCGCGTTTTCGTGTCGCGCCAGCGACGGCGATCCACTGGCACCGGCGCTGGCGCGAGATGGGCTCGATCGAGCCCGACCGCCAGGGCCAACCGCCGGGCTCGAAGCTGGATGCGCATGAGGCCTTTATCCTGGCTCTGGTGGCGCAGACCAAGGCTATGACGCTGGCCGAGATTGGCGAGAAGCTGGCGGCGTCGCACGGGGTTCGGGTGTGCCCGTCGACGGTCTGGCACTTCTTCGCCAAGCGCGGGCTGACGCACAAAAAAGACCGGCCATGCAGCGGAGCAGCAGCGCCCGGACGTGCTCGCGCGGCGCCGGCTCTGGTTCGAAGGCCAGGCAGGGCTCGCTCCGGAACGGCTGATCTTCATCGACCAGACCGGCGCGTCGATGAAGATGGCGCGGCTGCGGGGATGGTCGCGCAAAGGCGAACGGTGCCGGGCCGCCATACCCCATGGCCATTGGAAGACCACCACGTTGACCGCCGGCTTGCGCCTCTCCGGGGCCTGGCGGGCCCCCCGATGCTCCTCGACGGGCCGATGCATGGGGCTGCCTTCAAGGCCTATGTGGAACAGGTCCTGGTACCCGAACTCGACCCCGGAGACAGCGTCGTCATGGCCAACCTGCCCGCCCACAAGGTCGCTGGCATCCGCCAGGCCATCGAAGCCGCCGGCGCAACCCTGCTGTATCTGCCGCCCTACAGTCCCGACTGCAACCCGATCGAGATGGCCTTCGCCAAACTCAAGGCGCTCCTGAGAAAGGCCGCCGCCAGAACCGTCGACGACCTGTGGGACGACCGCAATAGCCTCAGAGGCTACCGTGGTGTTGCGGCAGACCTACCTGTCGCACCGCGTCTTCGACAGTTACGAAGACATCGTCGATGCGGCATGCCACGCCTGGAACAAGCTCATCGACAAGCCCTCGAAAATCATGTCGATTGGTATGCGCAAATGGGCACACGAAGGTCAAATTCAATGACCGTTGGTATTAGACCATCGACCTAATCGGCGCGGTCTCCTCACGGAGCCGCCGGCCGGCCGCTTCCTCTGAAAGACCGTAACGTGACCCACCCGACCACACATTCACCGCCCACCTTCCGACAGGAGCTCAATGCGACCTTTCATCTCGCATTGCCCCTGGCTGGTGCATTGGTCGCGCAAATGGGCATGGGATTGACCGACACGGTTCTGCTCGGGTCCATTGGCCGGGACGCATTGGCTGCCGGTGGTTTGGGCGGGTCCGTCTTCTTTGTCATCACGGGTGTGTTTCAGAATGCCGTGGCCAGCGTCGCCATTCTCATTTCCCATGCGCGCGGTGCCGGCGACACATCTGGGATCTCAGGCGTTCTGCGCGCCGGATTGGTGCTGGCGCTGCTATGCACCGTTCCTCTGTGTTTTGCTTTGTGGAACTTTGAACCGGTCCTGCTGATGATCGGCGAACCGCCTGAACTCGCCCGTGATATTTCGATCTACGTGCAAATCATTGTCTTGGGTGGGCCGGCTGCGATGCTCATTGCCACGATGCGGTTCTATCTTTCGGCAATGAACCATCCCCGGCTCATTCTTTGGATCGCAATTTTTGGCCTGATTGCCAACGGATTGCTCGACTACGGTCTTATCTATGGTGCGTGGGGATTGCCGGAATTGGGCTATCTCGGCTTGAGCACGGCGACGGTGATTGTGTTGTGGGCCATGGCCGCGCTGTCCGCTGCCGCCATCTGGCTGACACCTGACGCCAAGCCTAAGCAATTTTGGGGCAGGATCAACTGGTCTGTGTTCAAGGAACTCAACCGGCTGGGCTGGCCCATCGCCGTAATCTTCAGCGTAGAGACTTTTATGTTCCTGGGCTCTTCTTTGATGATTGGCACCTTGGGCTCGACCATACTCGCAGCTCATCAAGTGGCCATCGTGATTGCATCGGCTGCCTTTATGATTCCTATGGCTGCTGCCCAGGCCGCCAACGTGCGGGTCGGCTATCACATGGGTGCGGACATGGGCGGCGCGGCGCGACGTGCCGGAATTGCTACCCTTTGGTTGGGCACCGGGTTTATGATTTTTTCAGCCACCGTCATGCTTTCCTTTCCCTGCGGCTTGGCCCTGCTGTTTCAATTGGATCCCGACGTGCCGACGGACGCGGAAGTGATTGTGGTTGTGGTTCGTCTGCTGATGATCTGCGCTGTGTTTCAAATTTTCGACGGCGCGCAAGTCATCGGTGCCGGAATCTTGCGCGGCTATAAAGACACTCGTGTGCCCATGATCCTGGCCACCATCAGTTATTGGGGCGTTGGATTTCCTGTTGCCTGGACGCTCGGCTTTCCCTTTGGCTACGGTGTAGAGGGCATTTGGCTGGGCCTGGCGATGGATTTGGCGGCCGCGGCTGTGCTCCTTTGCGGCCGCTTTACCCTCGTCAGCCGGGGTTATGATTGAGGTTTCTGACCTAGGTTACGGTCGAAGAAGTTCCACACGATGTCATAGGCCACATAGGATTCAGGCGCGCCTGGAAAAGCGAAGAAATGGCCATGCCCCAGGCCCTCCTGCACAAACAGTTCTGCCGGGGCGCCCGCTTGCAACAGGCTGGTGTGTGTCATTAGGGCATTGCTCATGGAAATATCGCGGGTGCCTGTGACCACCAGAGTGGGCGGAAACTGAGCCAAGATATCGGGAAATTCACCGGTTGTAATGAGCGGGTCGTTTTTGTCGATTCCCTCAAAGTAGTTGCGCGGTGGATTTTCGGGTCTCGTGCTGGCCGCTTGAATGGGACGCCCGTTGAGTAGCCCGCTGGTCTGTGCCGAATCACCACCGAACCAGAAATCCTTCATTATCCCCGCACATTGAATGCTGATGGCCCCTGGCAGCGGCAGACCTTTGTCGATGAACCAGGGAATCATCTGCCCGGTCAACGTGCCGCCGGCCGAACAGCCATAGATGCCAATGTTTTCCGCTGGTGTGGTTTCCAGTACATGCCGGTAAATGGCTTCCATGTCCTCTCTGGCTGCCGGATAGATGTGTTCGGGTGCCAAGCGATAGTCGACGGCATAAATCTTGATTCCCGCATGACCGGCGAGCGGTACGGATTCAAGCTGCCCGCCATACCGGCTACCGGCCTGGAACCCGCCCATATGGGCATTGAGCAGCACCCGGTTTTCGTTGCCAGGCGCGATACCCGCCTTTGGCGTGACGATATCCACCGCCGCCTCGTTGATGGTCGTTTCATTAATCGTGGCGGGATAAATCTCCAGCCACCGGTCCAGAGACTTTTTCGCGATCTGATCAGAAAAGGCACGCGCCTTCTCAATGCCGTCCGAAAAGGACGGTTGCCCGGTTAGTTTTAGACGGTCTGTGAGCTGTCCCTTGGCGTCTTCACTGAGAAAACTCGATACGGGAACTGGGGAAAGACTACCGGTGATGGTGCCGTCATCGTCAACACGCGTCATCTCCGCATTTTGTGCAGCGGCGAGTGAAATGGAACAGGCGTAGAAAGCCAAACTTACGATCGTTAATGATCTTGAGTGGGTCATGGCGCCCTCCCCGGTTGAATACTGTGTTCGTCAGTAAAGCATAGGCGCACGGGCAACCACTGGCAAAGGGATGCTTTAGCGCGATCAGCGCACGGCGTAAGCCTGGGGTTAGGGAGCCGGTTCTTCGCTTTCGTGGTGGTGAAACATCATCCAGCGCCCATCTTTCATGCGCAGCACATCTGTGACCCGGGCTTTCATGCGAATAGGGTTGGGCGGCATATAGGCGAACTCGAGCTGACTGAGGACAACAGCCATGTCGCCGAGAATATCGATTTTTAGAAGCTCCAAAGACCACGTGTGGTCGCCGCGCGCGACCTTGTCCGTCTGATCTTCGGCATGAAATTGTTTCACTTCATCCAAAGTTTTTCTCAGACCAGGCGTCAAGGCGTCCCAAACGGAATACTCCGGCAACTGAACGGCTTCGATATCGTCTGGCCGTCCGGCGGCGAACGCTTCGTACACGCCATGAATGACGGCGAAGGCTTCAGCTTCAGGTGTACCGGGAATGAGTGCGACTGCCATCTCACCAGTATAGACGAGACGGAGTGATTGATTTCAATCCCGTTCCACACAGAGGGCGATCCCCATACCGCCCCCGATACACAACGTTGCCAGTCCTTTGTGGACGTCGCGCTTCTGCATTTCATGCAACAGGGTGACCAACACACGACAGCCCGAGGCACCGATGGGGTGGCCAAGGGCAATTGCACCACCGTTGACATTCACCTTGTCCGGATCAAACCCGAGATCGTTGCACACGGCTAGGGAATGCGCCGCAAAGGCTTCGTTGGCTTCGATGAGATCAAGATCGCCCACGGTCCATCCAGCCTTTTCGAGCGCTTTGCGTGAGGCGGGGATGGGACCGGTACCCATGATGGCCGGGTCGACGCCGGCTTGGGCCCACGAAACGATACGCGCCAGTGGCGTTAAACCGCGGGCACTGGCGTCATCGGCGGTCATCAAAACTACCGCTGCGGCGCCGTCGTTTATGCCCGAGGCATTGCCCGCCGTGACCGTTCCATCTTTGGAAAACGCGGGTTTGAGATTGGCCAGAGTTTCCGCGGTGGTTCCGGCGCGGGGATACTCATCTGTATCGAAGATCTTCTCTTCGCGTTTGACGGTAATAGTCACCGGCACGATCTCATCCTTAAACCTCCCGGCCGCGATGGCTTGCTCCGCCTTCTGTTGTGACGAAGCGGAAAAAGCGTCCTGGGTATCTCGGGTCAGTTGCCATTTCTCGGCGATGTTCTCCGCCGTCGTACCCATGTGATACCCGTTGAAGGAATCCCACAATCCGTCTTTGATCATGGTGTCGGTCAATTGGGCATCACCCATCTTGGTTCCCGTTCGTATGTGGATGCAGTGAGGGGCGTTGGACATGCTTTCCTGCCCACCAGCTACGACAATGGCATTGTCTCCGGCCAAAATACTGCTGGCCCCCAAGGCCACTGCCTTGAGACCGGACCCACACACTTGATTGATGGTCATGGCCGGTACCTCTTTTGGCACACCCGCACCGATTGAGGCCTGCCGTGCAGGATTTTGTCCCTTACCCGCCGCCAGCACCTGGCCTAAGACCACATCGGACACATCCTGAGTCTCCACCTGAGAGCGGGACAAGGCATTTGCGATGACGATTCGTCCGAGTTCCGAGGCCTCCAGGCCGCTCAAACTGCCGCCGAACGCACCGATCGGCGTGCGCACGGCTGCGGTGATGACAATGTCGGTCATAAAGCGCTCCCAAGAAGGCGCGGCGCCCACTTATGGTGCCTCAGCAAATGACGCAGCAACCAAATTTATTGCGTTGCAGCATTCATAATCCAATCGGAAACCGGTTGATAGACCTCTTGTGCAGCGCGGCCGCCGGTGATCATGCCAATATGGCCCAAGGCCACGGACTGAATATGGGTATTGGGAATGCGCGCCGCCAGGGCTTCAGCGGATTTCGGCGGTACAATCCGGTCCCGCTGGGGAATGACAGCCAGAGTTGGGCATTTAATATTCTCCGGTACCACCGGC
Source organism: Rhodospirillaceae bacterium (assembly GCA_965262665.1). Classification (GTDB taxonomy): domain Bacteria; phylum Pseudomonadota; class Alphaproteobacteria; order Rhodospirillales; family Rhodospirillaceae; genus CBDBND01. The sequence continues at coordinate 2,982,027 of CBDHFR010000004.1, read as the reverse complement.
CGGTCACCGACAAGCCATTGGTCGTGAACCGGCGTGTTATCGAGATACCAGTCGAACAGGCATTCGACGGCCACTGGGCCGGCCAGCGGCAGGCCATCGTTCAACCAGTCTTCCAAGATGACAAACCGCTTAGCCTCGTCACTGGTCTGATCCATGGCTGCAAAGGAGCGGAACTTCCGGCCCACCAATGTGGGATCCAGACCAGCGAACAACGCTTGCAAGAGATCCACAGGGGCGTGACCCAAGGACGTAACCATCCCTTCAAGGCCGGCCCGCCAGTGCGTCAACCAATACCGTAAACCACCGCTGTCGGCGTGAAAGTCCCACGGAGCCGCAAGCAACACCAGCGCGGAGACGAGATCGGGATGCAACGCCGCGGGTGCGGCTGCCAATGTGCCACCCATACAATAGCCCACCAGGACAGCAGGACGACCGCAGTTTTTTTTCAAGGCGGTGAGAACAGGCACCAGGATATCACCGATGCATGAGGTCAGATCGGCGTCCGACGATGTGGCTTGAGGTGCCGTCCAATCCAATAGAAAAGGGCGTAATCCCTTTGCCGCCAAAAACCGCATAAAACTGCGGTCTTCAAACAAATCGAGCACATACGCTTTGTTGATCAGAGAGGGCACAACCAAAACCGGCGTGCCGTCTTTCGGGCCACGGTAATCCAAGACCGGGAGATGGTCTGGTCCCGTCCATTTAGGAACCGGGCTAAGATCGCGGCGATGAGGATGGCGCTGGTAGGCCTGAACACCTTGCGAAAAAGTTCCTAGGCGGTCTTGTCCGGCTTGTGTCAGCGCCTCGATAAAGACCTCGGGATCCACGACATCGGTCCAAGGGGATTCACCGCAAGATTGCCCGGTCTGCTGTTCAATCGCGTCCCTGATCGGTTTCGAGAGCACTGAGCCGTTGCTCCAGGGCGTCAAGCCGGCGAAGCACATCTGCAAGGTCAGGCCCTCCATCGCCAGATGAAGCGGTAGGGGCCGAGGTCCCAGCCTTGCCGGTGCCTTTGACTGTGTCTGGGGCGACGGCGCTGCGGTGTATGCGGCGACAGCGTCAGGAGTCCATCCTATATTCTTTGCGGCGGCTTCAAAAACGGAGCGCCACGCTTCCGTGATCGACGGATCCGTTGATACACGGCTGAGCTGCTCTTGCCAGAGTTCGATATAGCGCTTGGCCAGCGCGTCCATGTCCGCCGGATCGGCCATAGCATGGACTATATCCACCTGGTTGCCCGTGAACCAGGGCAGCCGTGTGACGTTTATTGGGCATGCTCACGGCTCCCGCAGCTTCAAATAGGTGCAAAGTACAGTTTGATTCAGGGCTTTGTGCAAAGCACAATGGTGCTTATCATGTGCAAAGCACAATGAAGCGTACTGTGTGCGGAGCACAATGGATGCACTGTGCGAAGCACAAGAGATGCGCTGTGCAGAGCACAACGGACGCACCTTGCAAAGCACAATGATCTCCAGATTGCGCAGATCACGTTAAGCGCGCTTTGAATAAAAAACCGTTCGGTAACGAGGGGCCCAAGCCATGGTCGACAAGTCCACCGATTCAGACGTGATCACCATTAAGAAATACGCCAACCGGCGCCTCTACAACACTAAGACGTCCAGTTATGTGACACTTGATCATCTGGCAGAAATGATCAAAGACAATGAGAACTTCGTCGTCGTGGATGCCAAAAGCGGCGAAGATCTGACCCGGTCCGTCCTGACTCAAATCATTGTCGAACAGGAGGCTAAAGGACAAAATCTTTTACCGGTCAAGTTCCTGCGTCAAATCATCGGTTTTTACGGCGATTCTCTGGGCGGCGTATTGCCCCGCTACCTAGAACAAAGCATGGAAGCTTTCTCTCAAAATGAACACCACATGCGTGAGGCTATGCAAAACGCTTTTAAAGGATTCTTTCCGACAGCCCAGTTTGAAGACATGGCAAAACAAAATCTCGCTATGTTCGAGAGCGCCATGAAAATGCTGACTCCTTTTGCGGGACAAGCCACAGACAATACGTCAGCCTCGCCATCAGAAAGCGCACCGCAAAATGAACGTCAACCATCCACGGCGGGCGATGTGGAAAGCCTGAAAGCCCAGTTGGATGCCATGCAAACCCAACTAGAGGGCCTGCTCAAAAAGTCAGAATAAATAGGTGAGGCGTGTGCCGGCAGCACAAAACCTGAAGTTATTGCCGTCTCTGAACCATTGAGACTCACGCGAAAAAGACCGGACCTACTAAAATCCCCGGTTTAACAAACTGTTTACAATTTAACATTTTTTTACAATCTAACTGCGGCACAGCGGCCGTCTCATACCAGCGGTCGTTGAGATTGATTCTCTTTTAGGGATTCCCCACGGCGCAATGATGTGATTCATAGAAAGCCGGCTTTAAATGGAGGGTTTGGTGTCGGCGAAGATCCCGTTGCGAACGGACTATGACGCGGTCCAAGCGCGGGCCTTGGCGCGCAAAGCGACAGATCCCAATCAGGTGCGCCGCCTTCTGGCGATTGCGGCGGTTTATGATGACATGAACCGTAGGGATGCGGCGGCGGTTGGCGGCATGGACCGCCAGAGCCTGCGCGACTGGGTGTACCGGTTCAATCAGGCAGGCCCGAGGGCCTGCACGACCACAAATCTCCCGGCGCGGTTCCGCAGCTGACGGCGGTGGAGAGGGTGGCGTTGGCGGAGATCGTCGAGGCGGGGCCGGACAGCGACGGCGTCGTGCGCTGGCGCCGGCTCGACCTCAAGGAGGTTATCCGGGACCGCTTCGGGGTGGAGTATCACGAGCGCTCGGTCTCGCGCCTGCTGCACGATCTCGGCTTCTCGCACATGAGCGCCCGGGTGCGCCATCCGGGCCAAGATGCGGCAATGCTGGAGACGTTTAAAGAAACTTCCCCCGGGCGCTCGCCGCGGCGGTAGCCCACCTGCCGCCCGCAACGCCGGTCGAGCTGTGGTGGCAAGACGAGATGCGCCTTGGCCAGAAGAACGGCATCGTCCGGCAGTGGGCGCGCACCGGCAGCCGTCCGCGTCAGCCCAAGGACCAGCGCTACCAGAGCGCCTATCTGTTCGGCGCCGTCTGCCCGGCGCGCGGTACCGGTGCGGCCGTGGCGATGCCGTTCGCCGGCACCCATGCCATGCCGGCCCATCTCGAAGAGATTAGCCGCACCGTCGCCGACGGCTCACACGCCGTCCTCCTCATGGACCGCGCCGGCTGGCACACCACCACCGAATTGGAGTTCCCCGACAACATCACGCCGCTGTTCCTGCCGCCCAGATCGCCGGAGCTGAACCCGGCCGAAAACATCTGGCAGTACCTGCGCCAGACCTACCTGTCGCACCGCGTCTTCGACAGTTACGAAGACATCGTCGATGCGGCATGCCACGCCTGGAACAAGCTCATCGACAAGCCCTCGAAAATCATGTCGATTGGTATGCGCAAATGGGCACACGAAGGTCAAATTCAATGACCGTTGGTATCAACCGTACACTACGGGAAATAACCGGTGACGTTTCCGCTCTTTGGTTGATCGACCCCGGGTAGAAAAACAGAGTCACTGGAACAGAATAAGGAGACAGTCATGTCTCAGCCGCAAGCCGCTCTCGCTACACCTCGTGAACGGACTGGCCCAGCCAACCGGGCCAGTGAAATCGACCGTCACGTTGGAACTCGAATTCGTGAACGCCGCATCATGATGGGCCTCAGTCAACAGCAGATGGCCGACATGATTGGCGTTACCTACCAGCAAGCCCATAAATATGAGCGTGGCATTAACCGCATTTCAGCAGGCCGTCTCTTTGAGATCACCCAAGTATTGTCCGTTCCCATCAGCTATTTCTTTGACGGGCTGGATGACAGCAGCGAAAAAACAATCGCACCGAGACAACGGATGTGCCTGGAACTTGCCCGTAACTTCTCGAGCATAAATAACGAGCGCCATCAGGAAGCCCTTAGCCAAATGGCGCGGGCATTGGCCGCTTCAGAATAACGAAACCAGCCTTAGTCGAGATCTCTGACGACGCGAAAGCCAATGGTATAACTCCACAGCTTGGCCGCATTGGACTTCCATGCGGCCGATGTGGACAGCATTGGCACGTAATACCAATCACCGCCGCGGGTCACTCGGACTGGGCAGGCGCTGTTTACCAAGACGTCGTATGGAGTGACTTCACTATTGGGATCGTGGCGCTCGCGCCAACAGTCGGCAACCCATTCTGAAACGTTGCCCATCATGTCGTAGAGGTCGAAATCGTTTGGTGGAAATTGAACCACGGGAGCAGCGCCCTTGCCGCTCCATTGAGTGCCGCAGTTTCGGCAGTTGGCGTTTCCTTCGCCCACGATGTCTCCCCACGGAAACCGGGAAACCGTGCTGGCTCGAGCAGCGTATTCCCACTCAGTTTCTCTCGGCAATCTGTAAGAATTGCCAGTGACGTCTGACAGCCAAACCGCGTAGGCCAGCGCATCTTACCAAGATACGTTAATGACCGGTTGGGCGCCCCGGCCCCAGCCATGATCACTTTTGACAGCACTGCACGCATCTGCTTCGACGCAGGATTCATACTGATCGAATGTGGTTTCGGTAACAGCAATGGCAAAAGAAGTTGTGACCGCCCGATCGTGTGCAGGGCCATAGGTCTCGCGTTCATCATCCGTACCCATGATGAAGCGGCCTGCCGGGAGCGCCATCATTGAGGGACAAACGTAACAGTTTTTGAAAGGCGCGGACGTAAACGAGATGTCAGCGGCGTCGGCGACCTGGCCAACACCAAAAAACACCAGAAAGACGACCTGCGTTAGACCGCGTGCCATTCTTCCCTCACGGTTGCATCATTCTCCAATTCGAGGCGCTCGTCTTTAATCGCGGAAGCGCGTTCCGGCGCCAACCGGGATAAAGCCCAAACCGCCATTGCCCGCACCAGCGCGGCGTCGTCTTTGCACAACGGCTCCACAAGACCGGCGAACTCTGAAGATGCACTGTTACCTATGGCGATCAACACGTTGCGGACAAACCTGTCCCGGCCAATGCGTTTAATTGGCGAACCGGAAAATAGAGACCGGAAGTCAGAGTCCGTGAGAACGACAAGATCCGCCAGGTACGGGGCCTCCAACTCTGACTGGTTGTTCAAGGTTGCTGCATTGGCGACCGCAGCGAACTTATTCCAGGGACAAATGGCCAGGCAGTCATCACAGCCGTAAATGCGATTGCCCATTAAGGGACGCAATGAGCGATCAATGTGCCCTTTGTGCTCAATGGTCAGATAAGAAATACAGCGGCGCGCGTCTATGCGATTGGCGTCTAAAAACGCACCTGTTGGACAAACGTCGAGGCATTGACGGCAGGTCCCACAATGATCCGTTTCCCGTGCGTCGGGTGATAGCTCGACCGTGGTGAAGATTTCACCGAGAAACAGCCAGGATCCGAAGGTGCGGGACACGAGATTGGTATGCTTACCTTGCCATCCCAGACCTGCAGCTTGAGCCAAAGGTTTTTCGAGAATCGGCGCCGTATCGACGAACACCTTGACCTCACCACCAGTCTTATCGACAAGCCACCGGGCTAAGGCTTTCAGCCGTTTTTTCAATACATCATGATAGTCACGGCCACGGGCGTAGATGCTGATCACACCTTTGTCGGTTTGACCAAGCAGTGCCATCGGATCGGTCCCTGGCCCGTAGTTGACGCCAAGCATGATGGCGGTTTTGACGTCGGGCCACAGCGCCAGAGGATGGCGCCGCCGCACCGCTGTATCGGCCATCCAGGTCATATCACCGTGATAGCCACCGTCGATGAAAGCATCGAAATCCGATGAGACGTCAGTTGAAACAGTTGCCTCGGTAACGCGCATGACATCAAACCCGAGATTCAACGCTTCTTCGTTGAGGGCTGTCTTCAACTTGTCGGGGGAGTCAAAAGGGGTCGATGTCACCGCGACCCCAGTCGGTTGCAAACGTTTTTGCGTAAGTGTCGAGTGATCCCGAACGGATTGCGTCACGGAGGCTCGCCATAAGTTGCTGATAGAAGGCAATATTATGCCATGTGAGAAGCATCATGCCGAGGATCTCATCGGCCTTAAACAGGTGATGTAGGTAGGCGCGGCTGTAATTGCGGCTCGCGCTACAGGACACGCTTTCATCAAGCGGGCGCGGATCATCGGCATGGCGCGTATTGCGCAGATTCACTGTTCCAAACCGCGTGAAGGCTTGCGCCGTTCGACCCGATCGCGTGGGTAAAACGCAGTCGAACATGTCGACCCCACGTTGTACGGCGCCGACGATATCAAGGGGTTTACCAACGCCCATCAGGTACCGAGGTGTGGTGTCTGGGAGGAGCTGTGCGGTCGCCTCTGTCATGGCGAACATCATTTCCTGCCCTTCGCCCACGGCTAAACCGCCGATGGCATACCCGTCAAACCCAATGCCCGTCAGCGCTTGAGCCGACTCCGCCCGCAAGTCAGGATATATGCCCCCTTGGACGATGCCGAACAAGCCATACCCCGGGCGCTCTACAAAGGCTGACCGGCAGCGCTCCGCCCAACGCATGGACAACGCCATGCTTTGGGCTGCTTCCTCCTGCGTCGCCGGAAAAGGCGTACATTCGTCTAGCGCCATGCTCACAGTGGAATCCAACTGATGCTGGATGGCCATTGCACTTTCCGGCGTGAGGTGATGCCGGCTGCCGTCGATATGGGACTGAAAGGCCACACCGTCTTCTGACAACGTGCGCAGTTTGGCCAGAGACATGATCTGGAAGCCACCCGAGTCCGTTAGGATTGGACCGTCCCACCGCATGAAAGCCCGTAGCCCACTCAATTTGGCGATCCGTTCGGCGCCGGGGCGCAGCATGAGATGATAGGTATTACCCAGGATCATTTGGGTCCCGGTGTCGGCCACACTGTCCACCGTCATGGCCTTGACTGTGCCGGCGGTTCCGACCGCCATAAAGGCCGGTGTATCGACATTACCGTGGGCGGTGGTCAGAATCCCCGTGCGTGCTGCTCCATCTCGCGCCTGGACCGAAAAACCGAAGGGGTTGTCCGTCACGGCGCAGCGCTCCGTTTGAGTAGGCATGCATCTCCGTAGGAATAGAAGCGATACCCGTTTGCTATGGCGTAGGCATAAGCTTGGTGTATGGTATCTAATCCGGCAAACGCAGAGACCAATATGAAAAGCGTAGATTTGGGCAAATGAAAATTCGTCATCAGCGCATCGACAACCTTGAACCGGTATCCGGGGACGATAAACAGATCTGTAATTCCTGCGAACGGCTGAATTGTACCGGACTCATCGACGGCGGACTCTAAAAGGCGCAAGCTTGTCGTACCAACGGCGATAATACGTCGCTGGTCCTGTATAGCTGAATTCAGCACGGCCGCCACATCCGAAGGTATTTCTCCCCATTCCTGGTGCATAACATGGTCGTCTGTGTCGTCCGCTTTGACCGGGGTAAACGTTCCCAAACCCACATGAAGCGTGACGTATACAAGTGAGATGCCTTGTTCCTGCAACTGACCCAGGAGCTCTTGGGTAAAGTGGAGACCCGCAGTTGGAGCGGCGATTGCACCGTCGTTGCGCGCGTAAATGGTTTGATAGTCGTCGCGGTCTTGCCCATCATCGCCACGTTGCAGGTAAGGGGGCAAAGGCGTATGGCCGAGCCGTTTCAATGCCTTGGCAAAAGATTGCCCAGCGACGTTGAACCGCAAGCGGACCGAACCATCGGCAGCACGCCCCAAGACGTCTGCGGTCAATTCCTCTGCAAAGTTGATTTGGTCGCCGGGCTTTAGCCGTTTCGCCGGCTTGGCCAGTGCCAAACAGGTCCCGTCGTCACCATGCTGATGGATTAAAATTTCGACACGCGCCTCTCCTCGATTGCCCAGAAGCCGCGCGGGAATAACACGAGTATCGTTCAACACCAGCACGTCTCCTCGGCAAAGCAGTTGGGGTAAATCTCCAACCGACCGGTCAACGAATTTACCATCCGACACATGCAAAAGCCGCGCCGAGTCCCGGGGTGTGACCGGCCGATTAGCGATCAGGTCTGCCGGTAGAGTGAAGTCGAATTTATCGACGCGCATTTGGGTTCCAGGGTTTCGTCCGACATAGGGCCGCCACAATTGGCTCCTAGATGCGGTCTTATAGACGGACAGCCCTGTCATTGGAATGAATGGGTTGAACCCGTTAAGATAAGCCAGCTAACCAGAAAGCGTTTTCTTCATGATATGGTTACTAAAGAAGATCGACCTGTTGATTGGCGCAGGCTTTGCCGCTGCGGCGGCCATGGCGGCGTCACAAACTCAAGCCTTGATTGATCAATATGTTCAACGGCTCGGTGGCCATTTGGACGAAGCCAAATTGAATCTGGATCGGATCTTAAACGGTGTACGCTACCAAACCATGAGCGAAACGGCGCGGCGCGAACTGGAAACAGATGCGCGCTTGCGCGTGTCTGAGTTGGAGTCCGCCTACACCGCGATTGTGGACTCAGGCATCGTAACACGGCCATTTACGTTTCTGCGTCATGCCGACGACACCATCCTGAATGGAACACTTAACGATTTTGTGCCTGCCGTACCCCTGGATGCCAATGCACTTACCTACAGTTTAATGGGTATTATTGTTGCTTTGATTGTCTATGAGATTGTCAAATTTTCCCTCATCTATTTGATCGGCCAACCCAGACGGCGGCAAATACATTTTGCTCACGCAGTGAAACAGCATAACTGGTCGCGAAGATGATCGAACTTCTTACGTCCCGCACACCGAACGGTCACAAGGTTTCAATTGCATTGGAAGAAATGGCGCTGCCGTACGAAGTGAACCACATCCGTCTTCAGGATAAGACCCAAAAAGAACCCTGGTTTCTTAAATTAAATCCTAACGGCCGCATCCCTGTGATTATTGATCACGACAATGACGATTTCGTAGTGTTTGAGTCAGGTGCGATTCTTGTTTATTTGGCGGAAAAGACAGGTCAACTGATGCCGTCAGATGTGCGGGGGCGGTCTCTGGTGATGCAATGGGTCATGTTTCAAATGGGCGGCATCGGCCCAATGATGGGTCAGGCCAATGTTTTTTACCGCTATTTCCCTGAACAGATTCCGTCCGCCATCGCCCGCTATCAAAATGAAAGCCGGCGCCTGTTTGAAGTGTTGGATACGCGATTGGCGGATAATGAGTGGCTCGCCGGTGATTACTCCATTGCCGATATTGCGAACTGGGCTTGGGTCCGCACCCACGAATGGTCAGGCGTGTCCATTGATGGTTTAGAGCACCTGACACGGTGGCATGAAACGCTTGCCGCGCGTCCGGCTTGTCAGCGCGGTGTCGATGTTCCAGAGCGACGCGAAGACGTGCCCGTCCAAGACCTGATCAAAACCGGTCAGGGCATGGTTACGCTTTAACGGAACCAATCGGCCACCGGTGGTTCAACTTTACACCGGGACGTAATCTGAAACGGCAACCACCTGAAACGTTCTCTGCTCGCCATCGTGTTCCGTAATGGATACATACTCTCCTTCTTGAAAGCGATGGAGGGACAGCCGGAACAGTGGTTCATCGTCCTCTTCACCCGGCTCGTAAGATAAAGACCCACCGGTCTGGACCGAGATGGAGAAGCAAGCCGTGCTCATCTTCCAAGTCATCTTCAAATCGGCGCACGGAACACAGCTCTTTGTTGTCGGGCCATGCTGTCTCGTCTAGATGACCATCACCGTTCAAGGGCGCGTGAAATTCATAGCCGTGGTTGGGGTTGCCATTGGGATGGCCTTTCGTTCTGGCCAATTCAAGCCGGACGGTTTTGAGGCTCACGTCACTATACTCCGTTAATGCGTTGTTCGATGACCGATAGACTACGCGGTCAAACTGAGCAATGCCTTTGATTGGGATCAAGTCCGCGGACCTGGAAAGGATGTGGGTTCTGCCTAGTCGTTTGACCCAAGATCGCATTTAGCGGACATATCGGTGAGCACGTTGGCAATCGTATTGCGGACCGTGTGTTGGAGGTGACCGGTAAAGCCGTCTCGCATTTCAATGTTGAGATGGGTGGGTAGATTCCCGGCAGCATCGGTCACCGTATTGGCATCGGGGGACTGCAAATCCAGATCATTCGCGATATCGGCGGTCGTGACTTCGATGGCCGCACCTGCTTCGATCGTCCCACTCTCCCACGTCCCTAATTCTTCTCCCGTTGAGGCGTTGTAGATATCGAGAGATGCCGAATCGCCGGTGGTGCCGCTGTTATAGATCCGCACGGATGATGGATACTGAATGACATTCGGACTATGCACGTTAAACAGAGACCGTTCCCCGCCAGCGACGCCGTCAGCACAACTTGTCATATTGGATATAACGCCAGCCGACCTTTGCCACAGCACATGTTGCATGGACCCGTCGAATTCGGCTTCGACAACGAGATTGTAGTATTTCCGCTCGTCCGTTGCGATGGCGACATCAGCGGCTGCTTCAGTCTCAAGTCTTTCAACGTTAAACTGAAAAGAGGCGTGGGCGGGAATATCCGGGCTCACCCAGCGTCCTAACCGCACCCCGCTCTCCGCATCTCTCAGTGAGACACGCACACGGCCGTCCTCATCTGTGTTGTTGTGCAAGCGGATGAACGACTGCCCCACATCGGTGGTCCGTGAACCAATGACATTGTTGAATACCCGCACGTTGATACCCTGCAGGGTGAGAATGGTCTGGTTGACTTGGATTCTGGGAATTTCAGCGTTCTGGCCGATTTTTGACGCAGAAAAGCCGGACGACTTGATCGCCCCTTCAATTTCATCGGCCGTTGCTTCTGGAAAGGCGGACCGGATCACCGCAACAGCCCCAGCTACATGAGGCGTTGACATGGATGTCCCTGACCGCGTCACGAGGCCGCCGCCGGCACGGGCTGCGCGGATGCTGACACCGGGTGCGACTAAATCCATGAGGGGCGAGAAATTAGAAAAGGATGCGATGGACGTGCCATCATTGGTGGCACCCACGGACAGAACGGATGAGATGCACCCCGGAGCATTGATGGCATCGTTATAGGCTTCATTACCTGCAGCAGCGGCTGTCAACACGCCTTTTTCGCGCAGCATATCGACGACAACTGCTCTGGGATCGGAATCACAAGGACCAGTGTTTTCACCACCGCCCAAACTTAAGTTAACGGCAACCACGTTAAATTCTTCGGCATTCTCGTTGATGTAATTCAGCGCATCGAGAACCGCCAAAGAATCCGTCAACTCACAGGGCGCAGGATTAGGTGAACAGACCTCCTCGTCGGTGACTTCCGAGAAAACATCAATCGGCATGAATTGAGCTTTGCGGGCCACACCAAAGTTGGAGCCATCGTTACCGACAGCGATCGAAGCCACATGGGTTCCGTGACCACAGCGATCCGAACCGGACGGGCAATTGGACGCGGCCCCAGTGGCGATCAGCGGTGTCACGCCCCCTGGACATTGACTGAACGTATCCGTGCCGAAGGTGGCCGAGAAACAGGCCTCGCCCACCACTTTGTCGGATAGCATCTCGTGATCAGTATCGAAACCGCCGTCGATGACGGCGACTGTATTGCCTTCTCCTTCATAGCCGAGCGCCCACGCATCAGTCAGATCGATCGACGGCACCGATGACAATAGGTTTGGCTTTTCTCGGGTTTGCCCTTTGCGCTCAATGGTAACCGGATACACATCCGCAACTTCGGATAAAGCAAGAAGTGCACCAAGGCCTTCCTGATCCAGTTCAACACCGACAAACGGAAGGCTCGAGAAGGAACGGTCTACAGTGAGGCCTTGTTCGATGAGCGCGGCGTCAAAGTTAAGACGCATGGATCTCACGGCAGCACGTTGTTCGGTGGCCGACTTTGCCGTTTCCCATTTCGTCACGTGAGACGCGTCTTGCATACGCACGATGACACGGGCCTGCCCAGAGGCATCAAGCTGCTTCATGATCTGTTCGAGCTGGGCCTGCGCCGGCAGCGCTCCGGCCAGACACAAGAGAGCCACAGCAGCGCAGCGGGTAAACCCGCTGAACAACGTCATCAAGAATGTCGTCCCAGAATCCATTATTTTCACACGCCGTCGCTTCTTTTCAGCGACAGGCAACCGCTCGACAGGCCTGAACACAAAATACAGCGGCGCGTAACGGCATTGCCGTCGCGCGCCAACCGCGAGCCAAACGTGTGCCAGCCACCGAGCCGGTCTTTCATGTGATCGCGGTTACTATGGACCATGTCAGGGCTCCTTGTCCATAAACGCATGGGCTTGGGCGAGGGATGCCCCAATAAAACAAAGACTTAGCGGCTTTCCCTTAACATTGTGTTATGGCATTTATGGGGCCTGGCCAATGATCTCGCCGCCGTATCGTCGATTCAGGCTTAAATCCGCAGAAAAGTAGGGAATTTGAGAGCTTTACCCGGACTCCTCCAAAGCCTACGCGCGCTGCCCCTGTTCGGTGAGGCGGGGGCCTACGTCATCATCAACGGCCTTGCCTCCCTCTTTCCCTTACTGGTCATTCCGGTTATCACGCGAACGGTATCTCCTCAAGACTACGGGATTTACGCCATCTTTTTGGTCGGCGTGAACCTTTTGATGCCCCTGGTTGGTCTGGGCTTCGAAACGGCGGCGGGACGCAAATATGTAGACCGTAAAGAAACCGATTACCCGGCCTACATCGCCACCGGACTGCTGTTGATCGTTTGTCTGGCCATATTGGTCTATGGCATTCTGGTCTTTCTTGCTCCCAGTCTGTCGGCAACTATTCCCATTCCGGGGTCCTGGTTTTGGGCCTGGGTCTTGGTCGCCTGGGCGCAAACGGTTGTGGGCTTGATTCTCGTGCTTAACCAAATGGCTAACCAGCCGGTGCGCTTTGGCGTTTGGCGGATTGGACGCGCCTTTGTCCTCAACGGCTTGTTGTTGGTGTTTGTCCTGTCGGGCCTGACTGGCTGGCCGGATCTTGTACTGGTGCTGATAGTCAGCCATGGCGGCGTGGCCGTTGCCGGATTGATTTGGCTATGGCGGCGAAAGCTAGTCACCCGTCACGTCGCCCGTGAACATCTGTCTCATATCGTCCGCTATGGCGCTCCACTGGTGCCGCACATGATCGGCGCGGCCATGGTCACAGCCACCGACCGAATTCTGCTGGTCAACCTCATGGATGAAGCGGCCGCGGGGGTTTACACCATCGGCTACCAAGTGGGACAGGTGATGTTCATTTTATCTCAGTCCGTGAACCGGGCCTGGACGCCTTGGTTTTATGACCATCTGAAAGATGGATCTCCGGGGGCTCTTCTGACTGCCATGAAAGCTGCATACGTCGTTGCCGGGTTGTTCGTGATTGCCGGTTTTGGCATTGCCATTGTCGGCTGGTTTGCGTTGCCGTGGATCTTTGGCGAGATCTACGTTGCCGCGACGCCGGTATTCGTTTGGATCGTGTTCGCTTTTGTCGCCCAAGGTCTCTGGTCCCTTACGGCGTCCTATCTTTATTACAGCGAAACAACAGGCTGGATTTCCCTTTCCAGCGCCGGGATCGCGGTGCTCAACGTGGGCCTTACCTATGTGATGATTCAGACAAACGGCCTGGTCGGTGCAGCACAGGCGACCTTTGTTGCTTACACCCTCGGCTTTCTTGTCATTGCAGGTGTGACAGCACGGCGCGCACCCCTACCCTGGCGCCTCAGAACCAGCTAAGCCCGGCATCCAATTCCAATTGGTCGTAGGGAAATCCGTCTAGATCAATCGGCCAGAGGATGACCCAGAAACAACTGTACATGACGACGGGCAGCAGAATCCAAACCAGGATTGAACGCAGGCGCGGCATCACCATTCGAATCCACATCACCATGGGCAACACGGCCAGGAGACCAAAGACGAAGACGCTACTAAAGGTTATTCCGAGATTTTGGGGATCGTTGCCAGAGACGAAGAACACCCAACCGAGAGCCAGGGCGAATATCCCAAGACGCATCACCGCGTGGCGTACACCCGACGGCATCAGCACATTCCGCAGCGCTTTGGATCCGATCAACGCCAGAAGGCTAAAGCCGAGGGCTGCCCACAGCATGGCATAGGGTTGCAAGATGGCGGCAGCCAAAGACGTGGAACCGGGCAATCGAGTTGCAGGCGTGTTTGGGAGAACAGCCAAACCCACGGCTATAAGTACGGCACAGACCAGACCGACCATAAGGCGGGTGATCGATGATCCCGACTGGCGCAGCCGGTCAACCAAGACCACAACAGCGATGCAGAAAAGAGCCAACACCGCATGGGGAGTCGCTTGCGAAAAGATAAACGCCAATGGAGGAAAGAGAACAAACCCCAATGGTAAGGTGGTGCCGCAAATCTCATCGTCGCTAATCCGCTTTCCATACCGGGCAACCAAAACGAGGGTGGCAAGCGCGCAACAGGCGGATAAGATCCGACCCGCGTAAAGAGGCGATCCGGTTAGGTCGCCCAGCCCTTGCAATAAAATAGTATAGAATGAAGACGTGGCCTCTTCGGACAAGAGACTCTGCTCCAATTGGGTTTGCGGTACGCTGGTAAGAAACAGAGCGAGGTGCGCAGCAAAAGCCAGAAATACAGCGCCAAAGATCAGACGGGCGCTGATCGAGTTAAAACCCAGATCAAACCACGCTATCAGTTTGGTTGCTGAAACTTGGGCTGATTCATCCATAGACACGTCGCATTCCCGTAAGAGCGTGAGCAGGATACACTTGGTCCGCATCACGGCCAGATACTTACTATGGGTGCAGACCAAATTGACTGAAAACTCTTCATGAGCGAGCTGCGCCCAGTGCGTGACAAATGGCTTGCCGCAATAGTTCTATTGTCGGCTTTGGGGTTTTACGCCTACAGCGTTTTGGACGTAATGACCCATGCCCGCACCTGGGTCGATGAAGTGACTTATCTGACAAAATCTTGGACCTATGTTTCGGGCAGTGTGGCGCCTTACTCGGACCTAGATCCTACCTGGTATATGCCCCTTTATTTTTACGAGTTGGGGTATTGGCAAAAGCTCTTCGAACCGGGCATGTGGCAAAGCCGGTTACTCAGTGCAATTTTGGGCGCTTTGAATAGCTTGCTGATTGTCGATATCGTTCGGCGCATCACTGGGAATCTCATCGCCGGCACTTTGGCAGCGGCTGTTTTCCTATCCGTTCCGGCAGTGACATTTTACTTCGGTACGGCAACGCCCATCGCCACGGTCTCACTTCTGCTTCTCATCACTATTTGGCTGGTTATCACGGGCTTGGGCCGGGAGTCTGTGTGGCGCTCTCTGTGTCTCGGAATTCTATTTTCCGTCCTGTACTTTTACCGCCAGAACATGATCTTGGTGATCTTGGCCTTGGCGCCGCTCTATCTCATCAGTTTGCGTCAATCCCGCTTCGCACACAGTGTATTGGTGCTCATTGGTATGGTCGTCGTCGCTGCACCGCTCTTATATTATTTTCCGGAGCGGCTGATTTCCTATGCCATGAGACTGCCGGTCATTACGCCGATCCTGACCGACCTTGGTTTAATTGAAGACCCCCTCTTATTCATTGAAGCCAATACCGTTGCAGACATTGGGCTTGGTCTTGCTTTAACCAAAATCGCCTGGCCCGACATTGTCGATGCGCTTGTCCTGCCATACGCCGGACTGATCATGATGGCCGTGTCGGTGTTTTTCTTTGCTACCGGCAAACTTCGCATTCTCACTCTTGCACCGATCCTGTTTTTCTATCTGGTAGTTGCCCATTACCTAGGATCGCTGGACTACTGCCAAACCTGTATTCTGCCCTATACGGCGTCATTTGCCGGGCTGGGAGCGATCAGTGCCGGCATTGCCATCGCACTAGTCATGCGCGTGTCCAGGAAAGAGCTTCTACCCGGACCTGCATTGGCGATCTTGTTTACCGTTGTTGCTATTGGATTGAGCCAAACCGCCACAGGATTGGCCACACGCAGCGACTACCGTTTTTATCCTGCTGCCATGCTTGCTAACTCGCGACCAATTTCAGAACAGATCGAGACACAATATTTGGCGGATTTTTTCCGCACCAATACAACGCCTGATCAGTTGATCCTACCCATCCATGATCTCGTCACAGTTCCCTATGCGATCTTCTTAGCCGGCCGCCCCCTGCCGGCACAGGGAATTAATTTGCGACACAGTTATCGGCAGTTGAAGCCGGGATTGAGTGACAGTGAAAAAAAAGAAACTCTGGACGTCCTCGAGCGTGAAGGTCTTTGGACGGATGAGAGTTTGCAAACGTGGATCGATACAAAGTACGATACAATCGTTTTTCAGGTTGATCTGCGGGACCGTGAATCTGACCTTGAGCAGCGTATTGCCGAAAGGTTTGACCGAACGGCCTCACTCGGGTTTCGCGGCTGGAATATTCATCTCTATAAGCGCAAGTCCAATGGCAACGACCAATCAACAATCGAATCAGGTCAGTGATCAACCCCATGCTGGCGCTTAGAAAATATTTGTCACGCCTGCACATGAACTTGCTCGGTTATCGTTACGACTATGACCGGACAACCAACGAAAGCATTGTCTCCGGTATACAGGACCGCTGGGGCGATTCTCTTACAGCGCCCGATGATCAACAACGCCGGCTCTGCCGCACCATGGCACAATACCAAGCGCAACTGGCGATGCGGCCGAGCCTCAGTAAGTGGTTGTTCGAATGCGCCAGCTTCGTTGCCCTACCATTCTTTGTTTTGGCCTGGCGGCTGGCGTTTTCGCTGCAGGGGGGAACACGGGCTAAACACACCTGTGATGGTGTTCAATTGGTTTTCGCCGAGCGATGGTGCACCAATCCGGAAATCTTCTCCGTCCCGGACGAGCTGGCATCTCTGACAATTGTGACACGTCCCCTGACACGCCACAGGCTATCGTCATCAGACCTGCAATTGCTATGGGCCTTGGTCACCCTCAGCCTCAGACAGATGACGCCCTTTCCGTTTCAACTTGTTCTCAAGTGTGCGGTGGATATGGCAGCGGTGCGAGCGGCCGTTATCGATTTGGCGCCTCGTTTCATTCTTGTTTATTGGGAATTCAGTTGCAGTTTGTCGGCCGTCACTCATGCGATGGCGCAGACCGATATTGAAACCTACAACGTGATGCACGGCGACAAGCATTACTACGCCAAACACGCTTTCTTTGAGGTCAACCGGTGTTATTGCTGGAACACATTTTATGTGGACCTTTTTAAGGACGAGTTTGTTTTAGCGGATTTTCGTCGGTTCACCAATCCGAGATTCATGTTGGATGAGGAAGACGAGTCTTACCGGTCAAGTCATGCTTCGAAAGGGATCGGTATTGCCGCACCGCACATGGCAACTTTGGCAGGGCGTAAAGACGATCTGAATTCTGCAGCAGCGCAATTTGCGAATGCCGTAAATGATCTTGCCGCCACTCACGCGGTTACGATACGACCCCATCCGTTCTATGCAGAAGATTTTACATCAATCAAAAAGTATTTGTCGCCTCAGGTCATCATCGAATATCCCACTCAGAAGTCAGCACGAATATTTTTGCTGGATCACACAGTCATCGTAGGTACGGTTTCAACACTCCTGCTGGAAGCAGCCCAATTGGGCTGCCGTGTGGTGATCATTGACACTCCAGTCATGGAAGATGTGAAGGCCTATCACTATCTCTATAAAATGGAGAACGTGACCACCAGCACGCTCAACGACTTGCAAGCCGCTATAACGACCATTGACGACAGCGGTGCCGTGGGGCAAACCGACGGTAAGTACGCTTAAGAATTTTCGTAATTTCACAATTTTTATTGGCCTGATAGACACCGTCATACATGACCGCACAGGATTCCGCTCTCGGCCCTTGGCCGCATTACGATGAGGATGAAATTGAGGCCGTTGCGGCAGTGCTTCGGTCTGGCGATGTAAATTATCGCACGGGTGAGCAGGGCAAGGCGTTCGAAGCTGAATATGCCAAAGCCTGCGGCGTGAGCCACGCCCTGACCGTGGCCAATGGAACGGCGGCTCTAGAGTTGGCT
This sequence comes from Rhodospirillaceae bacterium, assembly GCA_965262665.1. Classification (GTDB taxonomy): domain Bacteria; phylum Pseudomonadota; class Alphaproteobacteria; order Rhodospirillales; family Rhodospirillaceae; genus CBDBND01. The sequence continues at coordinate 2,964,028 of CBDHFR010000004.1, read as the reverse complement.
CTTGAAGCCTTGGAGATCGGTGATGGTGACGAGGTTATCATCCCAGCACGGACGTTCATAGCAACCGCATCGGCAGTGGTCCGGTGTGGCGCAACCCCCGTGGTTGCCGATATCGATCCTATATCGCAGAACATCGATGGGGCTTCCATTGAGGCGGTCCTGAGCGACCGCACGCGTGCGATCATTCCGGTGCATTTGGCCGGATGGCCGGCGGACATGGACTCGATTCTCGCCATCGCACGGGCATCAAGATTGGCCGTGATCGAAGACTGCGCTCAGGCCCATGGAGCCTTATACAAAGGGAAACCCGTCGGCACCTTGGGCGATATCGGCTGCTTTTCTTTTTGCCAGGACAAAATCATATCCACCGGTGGCGAAGGTGGATTGGTCATGACCAATGATACAAATCTGTATTGCCGTATGTGGTCTCTGCGGGATCATGGATGGGATTATGAACGGGCTCATGCCTCTGACCCAAATCCAGGTTTTCGGTGGCTGGTTGACTCGTTTGCCACAAACTGGCGGATGACGGAGACACAATCTGCCATTGGCCGTATTCAATTGCGTAAACTGAGCGGTTGGGTCGACCGTCGCCGGGCTCATGCAGCAGTGTTGACCGGTGTTCTAACTGGCTTGGCTGTCGCCATCGACTTGACGCCGCCGGATACGGTGCACCACAGCTACTATAAATATTATGTTCTGCTCAATCCCGATGGCCTGGCAGACAATTGGACACGGGACCGGATCGTTGCTGACCTAAATGGCCGTGGAATACCGGCCCGTGTGGGAGCCTGTCCGGACATCAGCGGAGAAAATGCGTTCGCCGTCGCCGGTATAAATACGGCCAATGCGCGGCCCAATGCACAAAAGATTGCTGACTACACCATCATGCTACCGGTTCATCCCACCCTTACGGACAGCAACATTACATTTATGGCCGATGCCCTGACGTCTGTGCTGAGCAACGCCAGCCGCTAAAGCTTACGTATCATCGTCAAGTTTGGCTGGGATGACGACCGTCGCGTAATCAGAACCGGCTTTCAATATGCGCTTGCGGTTAAACGCACGGGTAAGAGTTTGTATCATACTTCGTTGCGAGACCGGCTTGACGGCGTAGCCGTCGACATCCAGGGCAGCGGCTGTCCGCACAACTTCCGCTTCGCCGTGCCCCGTGAGCATGACAAATCGTGTATCGCGGACCATACTTGCATTTCGACCTTCGCGGATGTGCTGCAGCAATTCCAGTCCTGTCATCGGCTCCATGCCATGGTCCGATATGACGCAATCAATACTCACGTTGGAGTCAGACAGAAAATTGAGCGCTATCGTACCTGACGTGGCCTTATGAACTTTCTTCGACTCTAGACTTTGCAACATGGATGCAACGATATCGAGGATGAGCGATTCGTCGTCGACAACGAGAAAGGTCAATTCGCGGAAGTTGAGCGGTGAAAGCGTCACGGTAATTTGCGATCCCTTGAACTAGAGCGGTTTGACTGAATTGTGAATCGAAGGGGATTCCCAAGCGTCCCACTCCATGATTCTATATCCCGAGGCGATTTGGTGTCAGACATGGGGCATTGTTACGGGAATGATCTTCGCCGGCGGGTCGTCGAGGCGGTCACTGGGGGTCTGTCTGCACGGGGGGCCGCGGCGCGTTTTCGTGTCGCGCCTTCGACGGCGATCCACTGGCACCGGCGCTGGCGCGAGACGGGCTCGATCGAGCCCGACCGCCAGGGCCAACCGCCGGGCTCGAAGCTGGATGCGCATGAGGCCTTTATCCTGGCTCTGGTGGCGCAGACCAAGGCTATGACGCTGGCCGAGATTGGCGAGAAGCTGGCGGCGTCGCACGGGGTTCGGGTATGCCCGTCGACGGTCTGGCACTTCTTCGCCAAGCGCGGGCTGACGCACAAAAAAGACCGGCCATGCAGCGGAGCAGCGGCGCCCGGACGTGCTCGCGCGGCGCCGGCTCTGGTTCGAAGGCCAGGCAGGGCTCGCTCCGGAACGGCTGATCTTCATCGACCAGACCGGCGCGTCGATGAAGATGGCGCGGCTGCGGGGATGGTCGCGCAAAGGCGAACGGTGCCGGGCCGCCATACCCCATGGCCATTGGAAGACCACCACGTTGACCGCCGGCTTGCGCCTCTCTGGGGCCTGGCGGCCCCGATGCTCCTCGACGGGCCGATGCATGGGGCTGCCTTCAAGGCCTATGTGGAACAGGTCCTGGTACCCGAACTCGACCCCGGAGACAGCGTCGTCATGGCCAACCTGCCCGCCCACAAGGTCGCTGGCATCCGCCAGGCCATCGAAGCCGCCGGCGCAACCCTGCTGTATCTGCCGCCCTACAGTCCCGACTGCAACCCGATCGAGATGGCCTTCGCCAAACTCAAGGCGCTCCTGAGAAAGGCCGCCGCCAGAACCGTCGACGACCTGTGGGACGCCATTGCCGACGCCATCGACGCCTTCACCTCAACCGAATGCGAAAACTACTTCGCCGCCGCCGGATATGATCGGGACTAAATTGAATCTGCTCTAGGTTGGCTTTACAACCGTTTGTCCAGAACCGAAATTGCCTCTATCTATGGATTGGCGGAGCAAGGGGAGAATACCTTTGATATCTTCCAAATCCGTCATGGACTCTTCGATGTCCTTGGCCATGGCACTGACCCTCGATGCCCCGAACTGCGCCGACAACTCCTTCAAAGCGTGAGCAGTCCGTTTGCTTTTTTGCAGTTGACCATTGTCAACAAGACCGTCGAGCTCCTCAATATATTTGCCCATGCTTTGCTTGAAGGCCTTAACCATGGGCTTCAGCGTTGCTTTGTCCAGCGCCTCTTCCAAGGCTTCAATCATCGTATCGTCTAAGAGAATATGTTTACCGTAGTTAGAATCGGCATGATCACTACTGTTTGATTTTTCATTTTGTTGTGATGCTTCTGGATCGTCGATGACTGTATCAGTCACGGGTGCAGCCTGATCGGCTAAACGCGCCATTTCGCTGAAAAGAATGGGCCAATTGATGGGCTTGGTCACAACAATGTCAGCCCCGGCATCAAGATATCCTTGCCGGTGTTCACGAATGGCGTCTGCAGTCAAGGCGATGATGGGACGGGAGGCGACGTCGCTGGGCAAGTCACGAATGGCCTGCATGGCTTGCGGGCCGTCCAAAACCGGCATCTGCATATCCATCAGAATGATATCGAAGTCTTGCTTGCCGGCCGCTTCGACGGCCAATTCTCCGTTGTCAGCGGTGACAACCGTGTGCCCATTGCGTTCCAGCATTGACCGGATCAGCATTTGCGTTGTGTCATTGTCTTCCGCAATGAGAACGCGCAGGGGCCGCTCGGTCAGACCTTGAATATGGCGTTTAATGGGAGCGTGTTCTTCAATCTTGGACTCGTCACCAGGCGCCAGTTGGACAGTAAAGATGAAGGTCTATCCTTGACCCAGCTCGCTGTCGACCAGGATCATGCCGCCCATAGCCTCGACCAATTGCTGGCAGATGGCGAGCCCCAAGCCAGTGCCGCCATATTTGCGGGTGGTGCCGACCTCGGCCTGGGTAAAGGCTTGGAAGAGACGGTTTTGGTCTTCCCGGTCGATCCCCACACCGGTATCGGCCACTTCAGCGCGGAGTGTGCTGGATCCGGGTGAATGACGTTGTTGTGAAAAAGTGAGTGTGACTCCACCCGCATCGGTGAATTTGTTGGCGTTGCCGATAAGATTGAGGAGGACTTGCCGCAATCGTGTCGGGTCACCGCACAAGACATCGTCTTCACCGTCTTCAATGTTTACAGTAAATGTAAGTCCTTTTGAGGAAAGAACCGGCTCAAATAATTCACGGACATCTCTGACAACGTCAGAAAGGCGGAAATCGATCGCCTCAATTTCCAGTTCCCCGGCTTCAATCTTGGAAACGTCTAGAATATCGTTAAGCAAATCCAATAGCGCCGACGCGGAGCGGTGAAGGGCACCGAGCATGTCCTCCTGTTCCCCGTCTACAGCGGTCTGTTTCAAAAGATCGACCATGCCCAGCACCCCAGTCATGGGGGTGCGCAGCTCATGACTCATTTTGGCGAGGAATTGGGATTTAGCGATGTTGGCTTCTTCCGCTCGCGCGCGCTCCTCCTCGAGGCGTTCGGCCAGCTCGGTGAGTTCCTCTGCTTGCCGGCTCAACCGATCGCGCGCGGCTTCCAATTCCCGCTCCCGTTCCACACGCTCGGTGACATCCCGCGACATGGACATCACTCGATGCTCGGTTTCCCCTTCAGCCAAAGGCAGGGATGTTGATGACGTTTCCAGCCATATCAATTGGCCATCCTTGCGGCGCAGACGCCACAGCACAGGATCAGCGCCAATGAATTGTCCAACGTTCCGATTCTCTCGGAGCTGTTCAAGTTTTGTTACGTCGTCTTCGTAAACCATTGAATGTTGTGGGGCATTTGCCAGTTCATCCGGTGAATAGCAGGTGATCACCTGGGCCGACGGCGAGGCGTACGTCAGATCCCCTTTTGGGTTGCGAATGGTGATCATATCGGTCGCGTTTTCAGCAACAACCCTAAAGCGCTCTTCGCTTTCCCTTAGGGCCTGTTCGGAACGGTGCTGATCAGTGATGTCGACGACTGTATTTTGCAGCGCGGGTTCGCCGTCCCATTCGACTCGACGGGTAATCACTTCCGTCCAAATTCGGTCGCCGTTTCGGTTTATCATTTGCCCGTGAAGGGGTTTCGATTCCATTTGTCCGGAAATTCCTTGTTCCAAAAACTCTTCGGCGTGCTCCTGAAAATCTGGGGTTAAGAACTCCAACAGTGAATCTATATTTGACATTTCGTCGGCATCGCCGAACCCGAGAATGCGGGCGTAAGCATCGTTGATAAATACCGGTTTGAAACTCTGGTGAATCACAAGCCCTTGAATCGATCCTTCGATAAGGTCTCTGAATGTTTTCACGCTGCGAATGACGGCTTCTTCAGCTTCTCTTTGCGCAGTGATGGCTGCCGGTGCGCGCCCACTGCCGGACGATGCCGTTCTTCTGGCCAAGGCGCATCTCGTCTTGCCACCACAGCTCGACCGGCGTTGCGGGCGGCAGGTGGGCTACCGCCGCGGCGAGCGCCCGGGGGAAGTTTCTTTAAACGTCTCCAGCATTGCCGCATCTTGGCCCGGATGGCGCACCCGGGCGTTCATGTGCGAGAAGCCGAGATCGTGCAGCAGGCGCGAGACCGAGCGCTCGTGATACTCCACCCCGAAGCGGTCCCGGATAACCTCCTTGAGGTCGAGCCGGCGCCAGCGTACGACGCCGTCGCTGTCCGGGTCCGGCCCCGCCTCGACGATCTCCGCCAACGCCACCCTCTCCACCGCCGTCAGCTGCGGAACCGCGCCGGGAGATTTGTGGTCGTGCAGGCCCTCGGGGCCTGCCTGATTGAACCGGTACACCCAGTCGCGCAGGCTCTGGCGGTCCATGCCGCCAACCGCCGCCGCATCCCTACGGTTCATGCCATCATAAACCGCCGCAATCGCCAGAAGGCGGCGCCCCTGATTGGGATCTGTCGCTTTGCGCGCCAAGGCCCGCGCTTGGACCGCGTCATAGTCCGTTCGCAACGGGATCTTCGCCGACATCAAATCCTCCATTTAAAGCCGGCTTTCTATGAATCACATCATTGCGCCATGGGGAATCCCTAAAAGAGAATCAATCTCAACGACCGCCGGTATAATGTAAGATCTGCTCACCACAAGGGCAGCAATCGTCATAGATCGACGCATCATAGGGACGCCCTTTCATTGTGGTTGAACAGAGCGCCGTTCTAAGGAGTCCCTCTCATCAAAGTCAACGCCTGCATTCAAAAACTCGTCGAATCAATCGCAACAACGCTTGCAGGTGTCGCCAAATTCTTGCAACGCCCAATGCCAGGGAAGGAGTGCGGACTTCGTCTTAAACCGGGTCAAAAACCTTTTTCAGGTGTTCTTCGGTCAGAGGCTGCGTGAGTTTGGAAACGATAACAGCGACGGTTATACACACCAAACCACCCAGGGCGCCGACAGAGAAGGCGTTGGGCGTCTGCCGTTCAAGCCATGCCGTGACCGCATGAAGGGCTGAACCTTCGACGCCTGATGCAGAGACAAAACCGCTGGCGATAACGATAAATGTTACACCTCCACAGACAAATCCGGCAATCCCGCCGGTCGCGGTGAGACCTCGCCAAAAAACACCGAGCACCAATGGACCCCAAAGGGCTGCAGACAGGCCGCCAAATCCCAAAGCCACCAGAAGTGAGATGTTCATATTCTGAGTGGCAAAAGCCAGTGCGACGGATGCCGCGAGCACCAGCACCGTAGCGATGCGGCTGATAAGCAGGGTGATCCGATCGATATCTTCCTTACTCTTCGCACCATGAAATTTTGGCGCAAAGGTGAGTCGATAGAGATCGTTGGCCACCACCTGGCTCATGGCGATCACAAGGCCGTCCGCTGTCGACATGATGGCGGCGAGGATACCCACACCCAACAGCGCTGCGAGCCAGGTGGGAAACAATTCGATAAATAGGACGGGAACCGCATTGTTAGCCCCGGCATTGGTGGCAAAAAGGTCGTCGCCGAAAACACCGCGGGCGAGCATCCCGCCGAAGGCCATGCACGGCAGGATGAGCCCGAAGACGAATGAGATTTGAATAAACTTGGTGCGGTCGGCTTCGTTCTTCAATGCCCATAGTTTGTTGCCCACATGAGGCATGAGGCCGAGGGGGACGTGGACGAAGAGCAAGGCGAATACATGCCACCATTCACCGACGATGGTCGAGCCCTCATGCAAAACAGTTGTCGTGCGTGGATCGACCTGCTCCATTTGATTGACAACGGCGCCCACGCCACCCCCTGATTCATCACCTACACCTAAGCCGACCAAAAACATCACCAACAGGATCACCGCCAGCAGAAGCATGAGAAAGCCCTGGAGTGCGTCCGTCATCATGTCCGCGTGAGCACCGCCCATGACCACGTAGATAGCCAGCACACCGGTGGTGATACCCAAGGCCCAGGGCAGACTAAGGTCGAGCATGGTTTCGAACATGACCACACCAGAAACCAATTGTCCGGCCATGTAGAACAAAAGAAGGAGAGAAAATATTGCCGCGATCACCCGCATTGCGTCGGAGTTGTAGCGTTCGCCTAAATATTCCGGAATAGACCGGCTGCCGAAGGTTTCGCCGGCACGGGCAATCATGCGCTGACAGACCAGAACGCCCGTGTACGCCCCCAGGGGGTAACAGAACATGATCCACATGGCCGACAGGCCGAAGGTGTAGGCCAGTCCCGGGATGCCGAGAAACGTCGCGCCGCTGGCCACGGTTGAAGTGAAGGCCAGCGCAAGGAACCAAGGTCCATACGAAGCCCGCGCCGTGGCGAAGTCGTCGGCATTCTTAACTTTGCGCTGGCCGAGCACGCCAAACCACACCATCACACCGACGTACATGACCATAAAAGTCCAGCAGTAGGCCTGTAGACTCATGCGAAACTCCCCTCAGCCCAATTTAAATGCGTCCTTAGTTTATCTTGTCCAGCCGCCAGGGCATCTGGTCGGTGCGGCCATTGACAACGGCGCCGGACTCATCGCGACCGGCAAAATTGAGCCACATGCCGTTGTCGTCCAAACTGTATGCCCAGTCCCATTTAAGAACGATACCCATGGTCTCGGACAGACTTTCGCAGGGTGGGTCGGTGATACCGCGCAAAGCATCGCCATTGGGATACCAATGGATTGGGCAACTGGCTCCTCCATGTGCTGGTATCAATTCCGTGGGTTGCAGTTGCGTGGAGGCCGCAGGGTTGCGGTCGTTTTCAATATAGTCATCGGGTGATTTAAAGCGTCGCGGCGCCATTTTCACACCACCTTTGTCTTCATCGATGGTCAGGGCCCATACTTGAAACTCGCCGTTGTCGAATCGCCCATCCCGGCCACCGTAACGGACCGTGGACACCAGTAAGTTTTCGCCGACTGCTGGCGCGGAGATGCGGATAAAGGAGCGGTAGACATTCCTATGGATCATGTCTGTTGGAGTGTTGGTGGCTTCTTCGGCTTGCATCTGAGCGGCACTGTCGAACTCACCAGGCAGTGTGGTCATAAGACGCGATAACGTTTGTTCCAATTCGGCTTCGGTCACGGCTAGGGCTGAGGGTGATGCAAGCAATGACGCAAACATTGCCATTAACAGGTGCTTCATGATGTGTTCTCTTTCAAAGCTCTGCGGACTAAACCGAGGAGCCCTTTTTCATGGTCAGGGAGAATAGGAGACGCGGAGCAGGCCGCCAATCACGATTACAGTGTATCCTGTTATTTTCGCATCCTGCTGGCGTAGGATAGGTGATAGAATAAAGGACCATATGATCTTCAATGTTCAGAGAAACTGTACGATGATCCGCACTTTTTTTCTTTCAGCATTAACCATAATTCTCCTCGCTCCGCAAAACGCCGTTCGGGCCGACGGACATATCGCTGAACCGGGAGGCGTCATTGTTTTTGGCGGGTCGGGACGGACCGGCGCCAAGATCGTCGATCTGCTCTTGACCAAAGGGGAACCTGTGACGGTCTTCGTCCGGCCCACGTCTGATCAGTCTCGCCTTGAAGGTCGCGATGTGTCATTTGCGGTCGGCGATGCCATGAACGCCGGCGATGTAGAAGCAGCCATTGCTGCGGCCAAGCCGCGGGTGGTGATTAACGCCATTGGCGGACGTGGCAGTCAAATGGGGTTTTGGGACACGACTCAAATGAATATGACGGCTTCGGCGAAGAAATATGGCTCCAAAGAGCTCATTTTCTTGAGTTCCGTCGGTGTGGGCGACAGTGCCATGGCCTACACACCGGAAGCCCGTGAGCGGACCAAGGACAGCACGGCTGAACGCTTCCGGGCCGAAGAGGATATGAAAGGTAGCGGCTTGGACTATGTGATCATCCGCACCGGTATCATTGCACCGGAAGGTACCCCCGCTACCGGCACGGCCAAGTTTACAGAAGACCGTATGGTTTTGAGCCCGATAACACGGTCGGATTTGGCACGATTGACCGTCGACTGCATGGGCAATCCGGAATGCCGCAAAAAGACCTTCGCCTCCATGGACAGCAGCCCTAATTTGAGACGGTAGACCAAAAGCAAAGACATCTTATGGAGAAGGACGCAGGTTCGCTCAAGACCAGGTGATTAGGCTGCTTCCGGAGTGCGGTCTTCGTCCATATCAGCATAACTATTTTCTGAAGTCTCCAATTGCACTCGGGCGCGGTGAAGATGACGCCGTATCCGCTTAAGCGCTTCCATAAGTTCGTACTCCAGACGGTACTGTTTGACCCCTTCCGCTGCACTAGATTTGAGACGTGCACCCCGAACCGGTGCTGTCTCAACTGGTTTGCCTTCAGCGGTTTCAGGCAGCCCTTCCGTGCAAGACTCCATTGTCGCGCCAGCCTTGATTTTTCCAATCTCCCGGTAACAACGCAACACTTGCGCTTCCGCCTTTCGAATTAAGGCGTCTGGAAATTGCGCAATTAGGGTTCGGTTCTCGTTTATCGTCTTCGTCAGGTCAGATTCAATTATATCCGCAGCGCGGTCCAGGCTTTGCACGGCCTTGACGGTGTTAATGAAACCCTCTCCGTCTTCGAGGGTTAGATCTTCAGCGGCAACCCGGTGCAAGAAACTGAGGATTCGGTCTCGTAGCCAATCCACTTGGTTTTCCAGGTTTGCAACGTCGCGCACTTTGATCTAACCTGACCTCATTGCAGGTTTAATGAGATCAAGCATGTTCTCAACACGGTGCGCCATCCGCTGCCTTTCAAAGTGCGCATTCATTATTGCAATGGCTGGTGTGTCGATCAGTTCATCGCTAAGGTAACGCAATGTTTCGACTTCCGGCTCGGGCCGTTCCGGTACCAGACGCAACACCAACACTGCAAACACTCCGGCTAACGGCAAGAACAACAATGTATTGATAACATTGAATAGCGTGTTCGCGTTTGCAATTTGCCGGGGTGCGTCAGCGGCAAGTAGGTCAGCGGCAAAAAGACCGGGCGTTGTCGGCGAGATTGCTATCGCCATAATCATCAGTTCACCGATAAACAGAACCCATAATAGGCCCCCCGCAACGTTGAATAGAACATGAACGACAGCAGCGCGCTGGGCTTCCACCGTCTTGCCGATTGCGGCCAATCCGGCAGTGGCACAAGTCCCGATGTTGGCGCCGAGTGCAAAGGCGATGCCGAGCGGCAGGGAGATCACCCCTTGGCTCGCCATTACAATCACGATCCCCGTTGTGGCCGATGAAGATTGAACCAGAGCGGTAAACCCCGCAGCTAGGGCAATCGCATAGATAGGCCGCTCCAAATTTTGCATGACGTTGAGAAACGGCTCGTACGATCGCAGTGGCCGCATGGCATCGCCCATGATTTCCATACCGAAGAAGAGAAGACCCAAACCAAGAATTGCCGAACCAATATGACGGACTGCCGGTGACCGCATCAGGCTGGTCATAAGAAAGCCAATGGCAATAAGCGGGAGGGCCTCTTTGCCGACGTCAAATGCCGCAATCTGTGCTGTAATAGTGGTGCCTATGTTGGCACCGAAAATGACGCCAATGGATTGGGATAACGTCATCAATCCGGCGGATACGAACCCCACCACAAGGACTGTTGTGACTGAAGACGACTGTATAAGGGCGGTGATACCGGCGCCGGTGACAGCACCGGATATTCTGTTGGACGTGAATCGCGCAAGGACAGTTTTGATTTGATCTCCAGCGGCGACACGAAGCCCGTCAGCCAGACGATCGATACCGATTAAAAACAGGGCCAATCCACCGACAAGCTCCAGACTCATGCGCAGCCAGTTCAAAGACTCTTGGTCTTGAGCCATGGCTGCGGTGGGACTCAGAATGACGGTGCATACAATCAACGTGATAGGCATCGGGCCCACGTGCGTTGGCCAAGGCGTTCGCTTCGGCTAGACATTCCCGCACGAAGCTTATGACCCATCATATGCTTCACCGTCTGTTTCATGCTTTTAAGGGCTCGTCTTTAAGGCATGTCTATAGCGGGTTGAGAACGCAGGTGCCTTGATGGGGCTCAAATCGGCCGGTCCCCCTGTGTGGAAACGGTTGTCCGAAATCCCAGATGAGTTGATCTAGCCGCTATTTTGACGTGTCAGGCATAGCCTAGCGCGCGTTACAGGGGGTATGCTGACTCAAACAGCAGGCCCAGCTCTGGCTGTATTCATCGATATTTATCCTGATGTGACAGGGCCTGCTCTACCAATGGGAGGCACAAACAATGGTGACACGGCGAACTCTTTTATCCAGTTCTACGGCCACGGCATTGCTGATTGCGGCAGGTCTCAAATATAGGTCGGCATTTGCTCAAGACAGTTCAAGCGAGGTTCAAATAAAGCGCCGCTTCGTCCGCGTCGGCGACCGTCATGTACATTACCTGCGTGGCGGCAGCGGACCTCCGGTGGTGCTGATCCACGCCTCGCCGTCCGACTCCTCGACAATGCGGGGCTACATCAATGAGCTGGGTAAGACATACACCTGCTTTGCCTTCGACTCCCCCGGATTTGGCCTCTCCGATCCTTTGCCTGTGGATCAAATGAATTGTTCGGACATCGCTGATTCCGTGGCAGAGACCATGACCGCACTGGGCATAGAAAAATGTCCGGTATTCGGCACTCACACCGGCGCGGCGGTGTCGTTGGAATTGGGCGCACGACATCCCGATCGAGTGGCTGGTTTGGTGTTGGACGGCGTTCCTATCTTCAACAAAGATGAATTGGCCGACTTTGACGGGTATTTCGCCCCGCTTGTCATTAACGACTATGGCGGCCATTTGGCGGCGACTTGGACTCGCTTCCGGGATCAAGGCCTGTGGTTCCCGTGGCAGGATCAGAAACCGGCGTTTTCCAGCGGTCGGGCACCATCACAGGCCGCAAACATTCACAGCGGGGTAATGCGCTTCTACCTCTGTGCCGAGAATTATGCGCCGGCCTACCGCTCGGCGGTGTTCTATGGGGAGCAGGCGGTGAAATCTGCGGCTGCTTTGGAGGTGCCGGCGATCATAACGGCGGTTAGCCCCGACATGCTGTTCCCCCATATGGATCGATTGCCACCGCTTAAGGACAACCAGGAAATCGTCAGGCTGGGTGAAGATCGCAACGAAAAAATGCCGGTCATTCAACGGGGCTTCGCCCAGTACAGCGCCGGCGGGCTGGCCCCGGCCGATGATCCAGCGCTGTCGGGCAGTGAAGGAATCGGCAAACAGATGGTTGATTTGCCAGGCGGCCAGGTCTTGGTGCGCTATAGCGGCAACCCCGATGCCGACCCCGTCGTTGTGCTCCACGATGCACCCGGATCATCTCACGCTCTGGAGTCCGTGATCGAGAATCTCGGCCGCCGCGCCAGAGTGATCGCTATGGACTTACCGGGCTGCGGTGAATCAGCGCCGATACCTGGCGATGCACCAACCATCATGGACTATGCAGATGCCATCACCGATGTGTGTGGGCAACTGGGTATTACTAAGGCTGGCGTTTACGGTATCGGCTTCGGGTCGTCGGTGGCCATTGCCCTTAAGTCCCGTGCACCCGAATTCGTTTCGCGCCTGGCGCTGCACGGTGTGCTCTTACCTGGTGCAGAGGAACGGGGTGACCTGCGGGCCAACTACGCGCCACCGATTAACATCAAGGATAACGGATCCCATTGGCACGATACGTGGATGATGCTGCGGGACTCTCTCATCATGTGGCCATGGTACAGTCAGGACTCGTCCGGCCGTCGCGATGTCGAACAGGACTTTGATGGCAAAAGGCTACATGACTGGACCTTCGAAGTGATGAAGCAGCGGGAGTCCTACCACCACCTCATCAATGCGGCGATCGATTACCACGCCTATGACGCCCTAGCGCAGATCTCCGGATCGGTCCTCACCTGTATGGATCCGGGACACCGTTTCGCTGTCTATGACGATCAGCTGAAAACCGTAACACCTGAAGCGGAAACCATTTCCGCTACCACCGCCAGTCACACAGATCAACTGGCAGCGTTTTTAACAGCGTAAAGCGACCTCGCTTAAGCCACTGAAATCATCAAAAGGAAAACCCCGCCCTGGATATCCAGGGCGGGGTTTCTCTTTGTCTACTGAGACTTAAAAAGGGGATCAGTTTCTGGCCAATTGACCGCGTACTTCTCCACCTCGCACCTTGGCGGTATGCACGTTGAGATACCAACGGCCGGCAAGCAAATCGGCCGCCTGTTCGGCGTTTAACGTCGCTGATCCTTGGATAGGACTGGCCATGTCACCGGACAGGGGCAATGCGACTCCTGCATTACCGCCGGGTTCGGTCGGGCCGTGGAGGTGCATAGCGCCCGGTGGCCCGCTGAGATTCTCGTATTCCACGGTCCACGTCATCATCATGGTGTCGGTATCATATGTTGCCGAGACCATACCTGTACCATCGGAATCTGCACCGGCAAGCTCTGCCGAAAGCATGACGGTTTCAGCCTGCGTAAAGGATGATGCGAAAAGAACTGTTGCGAAGGAAAGGCAAGTAAGTGTTTGTAATCTAATGTGCGTTGTCATGATGCCCCCATTTTCTTGTTGGCGATGAATACCTAACAGTTCTGATTTAACGACGCTCAGTGATTAGCGTGCCGGCGCTGGATAGGGATACACCGGCCGCGAAAACTCTATGATGTCGGGATCAAGCGGGAAGTCGGTACCGAACCGATCGGTTTGTTCGACAGGATGATGGCCCATCATCATGTCCGGTGCCTTGCCCCCTTCGACCCACTCTTCCATATGGGAGAGGTAGTCGATGGCATAGGCTCCGCCGCCGCCGCTGCAGTGACTCATGCCCGGGATCATAAACAGGCGGAAGAAGTCCTGCGTGGCTTCTATGCCGCCCATGGTGCGGGTCGCCAACTCGTAATAATCGACCGTATTTAGCGGTACGACTGAATAGTCCGCCCACCCGTGGTAGACGAACATCTTACCGCCGGCATCGCGGAATTTGCGCAGGTCCGGATTGGAGCCGGAATAGATTCCTTCCATCATACCGAGGCGCTTGTGGTCTTCGTCAAAATCGAAGTCTTTTGGCTGCCACGATGGGCCTGGGTCGGGCAGGAATCCCATGTAGCGGAACATGTCGCCAATCATAAAGTAGTAACGCCCGGGCCGACCTTCTTCAGTGACGTAGGGGCCGATCCAATGGGGTTCGGACCCGGGTAACGCTCCACCTGTATAGGTCGGCGTACCATCGCTGGTGTGCGGGCCGCTGTAAATCTTCCGCACCACTTCAACTTGATCCTTGGTCAGGCAATCATCTCCGGCGAACAAGCCGCATTGCAGTGTGCCCGGGTCAAAGTCGCAATCCCGCGGATCGTCGATCAAGCCGTCTTCCTCACCGTCGTAGGCGTCACACTTGGCAATGGCCGCGTCGTGAATCAGCGGTATTTTGGACGCCGTCAGGATCTGCTCGCCGTCCTCATCCAAATTGGCAACGGTCGTCCAGATTAACTGGAGGCCGGCCCCGGTTTCATCAATCACCGGCGCGCCGGCGACGATACCGTCAAAATCCCATGGAAAGCGCTGGGCTTCCACCAGCCCCTGCCGGCCGCCGGTAGAGCACCCCATGTAGTAAGAGCGTTGTGGGGCATTGCCGTAAAACTCTTCCGTGATGGCTTTGCCAGCAACAGTGCTGACATGGGTTGCCCGGTAACCGAAATCGATTTCCGTATAGGGATTGTTGTAGGCCCACTTGGCGTCGCCGCCCGTACTGTTATGGCCCATATCGCTGACCACACAGGCATAGCCGTTTTTGACATGGTTGTTGCAATAAGTACTGAATACGGATCCGCAATATCCACCGCATCCCCGTTTGATGAATTTGCCGTTCCAATTATCGGTTGGGAGGCGCAGCTCCATGCTGACATTGGGTGTGACATACCCCTCAACCCGGCAATAGGCCGGCATGTCTTCGACCGCAGTAACATAAGTTGATGACGTGACGTGGGTCGGGGCGTCCGTCACCATGGAAAAATCAGCCAATGACAAAGCCTGGCACTGACCAGCAGGGTCGCTCTGAGCGTAGCTAACCGTCACAATGCAGACGCAAAATCCGGCTGCAAACATAGAGTACAGTCGTGAGCGGTTAACTCCGGTCATGGCGCACCTCTTCAGTCATCCGAATTCATTGGAATTCGGATACACGCAATTGTTTGATTAGGGTCATTGGCCGTCCGCCCAAAAAGACGAGCCCAACCCCAAGGGCGGGCTCGTCAACTTTAGGCGCTAAAGTTCAGCATTTGCTGGCCAAGGAGACGGCCGAAGGTGACCGCTGGGGTTACCAAACTGCCGTTGGTATAGGCGTTGCCCGATGTAGCGCCGGCGCCGATGATCTCGCCCGCGGCATAAAGGTTTGGCACGGCGGAACCGTCAGGCCGAATCACTCGGAGCTTGCCGTCCACCGCCAGCCCTGCGAAAGACAACAGTGAAATACCGGTCACCCGCACTGCGTAGAACGGGCCGTTACGAACCGGCAACGGGCGGTGCTGGCGTCCAAAAGGATCGGTTGCCCCTTCATCAAGAGCTCGGTTGTACGTGGCAATGGCGTTTGACAGATTTACCGTGTTGATGCCGGCTTTGACTCCAAGGACATCGAGATTTTCCGCCTTGGTGAACATGGGATGGTCGTCAAACGAGTCCATCAGCTTTTTCTTGTCCCATCCCGCATACGCGATGGGAGCTTTGTCCATGATTTCCTGGTCGGCAATCACCCACATGCGCTGTCCGGACTGGGCCGTCAGCCGGTGTTCCCGGTAATCCACACTTGGATGGTCTTCGCGCATGAAGCGATGCCCGTCGCTATTGACGAACACTTCCCACGACGGACGTACATCGGGGCGGGACGTGTAACTGATTTCCCGAACGCTCGGATAGGTGTCATCCTGGAGCACGGTTCCGAAAGAGGCCAGATACTTCTCGCCGCCGCGGAGATAACCGCCGGCACCCTGGCCCAGCGTCAATCCTGCGCCCTGGCTGTAGGGATAAGCAAATTGGGCTGTGAGTTCCGCGTTGTGCAGATCTGCGAACATGCGCGGATTGGAGGCGCATCCGCCGCTCGCCAGAATCACATGCCTGCCCATATAGTCAGTGAGCCGGCCTTTTTCGTCTTCGGCTGTGACACCAACCACAGCGCCAGAGTCGTCTTGAATAAGATCGACAACCCCCGTGCTCATAAGCGTGGTCACACGGTCAGCCCGTTCCGCCGCTTTGTATAGGGGTTCCATGGTTGCCAAGATCGTCCGGCCGCCGTCTTTGCCCCAATGATAGCGCGGAGTGGTGAAATACTCATGGCCGCCGCCGAGTACAGGATGCTCATCAAGCGGTTTGAAGCCGTTCGCACCGAGCCAATTTATACTGTCGCCGGCATTGTCGACAAACAGACGGGTCGCAATCGGATCAGCTGTGTTGCGGGTAATGCGCATGTTGTCGGCATAATGGGCATCCGGCGTATCTTCGATCCCTTTGGCTTTTTGGAACATTGTCCCCGAGCCGGAAATCTGTCCGCCTGAGCGATCGAGCGTGCCGCCTAGAACCGGTGATTTTTCAATCGCCAAGACATTGGCGCCCCGTTCAGCGGCGAAAATAGCGGCTGGCATACCGGCCGTACCGGCACCCATAACGATAAGATCGTATTTGGTTGCTGCCTGGGCCCGGCGCCACGTCGGCAAAACGCTGGTTGCAAGAACTGCGGCTGAGCCTTTTAAAAATGTGCGTTTACTGACAGATGTTAAAGCGCTGTCGATGAGATAGTTGGCGGACATCGAATCCTCCCCTGAATTATTTTTTGATCCGTAACATTCGGAATAGTCTGTCGCAATATATAATAAGGGGCGGTCCGGTTTGACGCCGGACCGCCCCTCAATGTTCTGGGCGTTTTATATTTGTTTCACGCCAACAATGTTGTTGATGCCGCCGTTCTGGCTCACCATCGATGAGACTTCAGCCTTTGGTCCGCTCTCAATGATGGTCAATCCGGCCCGTTCCATTTCTCCGTTGAAGTCAGCCCGTTGATAGTCATACCACCAACGTTCATGATTCCAGCGGTAGGTCATCCAGTCGCGGATACGACGCATACCCGTTCCGTCAATGCGACGACGGCCAGGATTGGTGTATACATCCACAGGGTAATACAGACCACCCGGACGCAAGATCCGTGCTGTTTCACGAATAGTTCCATACGTGGCTTCTTCTGTAATCTCATGGTGCAACAGATAAGACGTGACCACGTCGAAGTAGTTATCCGGGAACCCAGTGTCTTCAGACAGGGCATGACGGAAATTGACATCCACACCCATGTCTACGGCACGCATATGAGAATACCGAACCATCGGTCCACCAACGTCCACACCCCACACTTCTGCATCAGGGAAGCGTTTCTTCAATGCGACGACTTGCTGGCCACAGCTGCAGCCGATGTCGAGAATATGCTTGACCTTACCGTCTGCAGGAATGGGTAGCGCACTGGCCAGACTCACATGCCGTTCATCTTGATAATTCTGGCCGTTGTAGAAGTTGTTGGTGCCGTAATGATACAGGTGCCCGGCGAATTCATCGCCCGTGTACCCGCCCGGCTGCATGTGAATTTCATGCTTGGTGTATTCCGGTTCACAGCCCGGGTTCATTTCCAGAACGCCAGGACCTTTATTGTCGGTCGCTTCCATTTCCGACATGTAGGCATCGTAATTGCCGTGGAATTCCCGACGCAATTCGTTCCACATGTGCATTTGCAGCCGTTGCCAGCTGTGATTGCGGAAGGCAATGATAGGATCGTCAGCCAACAATTCAACGGCGGTTTCAAACGGCATTTGTTCACGTGGATTGAGACCGTTATCCCGTAAAATCTGCACCGCACGCCGTTCGGCGGCCCGGGTCAAATCAGTGTTGATCCACACCCGAGTACTGGTGCTGAACTCGTCATAGGCTTCCAGGTTCAGATTGGGCAGGCGTTCAAGAATACCGTCGGATCCCCGCGGTTCAATATCGGCCCGGCCAATTTTGGCAGCCGCTTGATGCGGTCTGAACAGAGACGCTGCAAGGCCTGCGGCACCGCCAGTAAAACCGATGGCGGCACGTCGATTGAAGAGTTTACTCATGAGCCTTCTCCTCTTCCCCAGGAGTCATCCCAATCGTCCGCGAAATCGAACTGATCAACGCGGGCGAAATGAGCCCACAGACGCTCGACCATGACTTCCCGCTCGGCCGCCCAAGCAGTTTTTTCGTCCTCGGTCGGCTCGTACTGCTCCATCATTTCCGTCGTGACGCCCTTATCTTTCATCAGGCTTTCCATGACGTACAGGCGTCTACGATTGGTCCAGATTTCATTGCCCATGGCAATCAGCGTTGTGGCAATGTTGTCGATGTGGGCGTTGCCGAGGAATGACACGTTGTCGACCTCGGTCTTGTAAACGTTCGTGGTGTAGGTCTGACGACCCTCTTTACCCTCAGCCATAGCTAGAACTCCTCCCTCATTGTGAAGTGGTGACAATCATGACCGTGTCTAACCCAATGGTGCGCCTCTTGGAGCCGGACAGCAACGTCTAATCGCCGAAAACACCCCTTTACGCTCGGCCAACGGACGGCAAAAAACAGAGGTTTTTCAGATGCTTGGCGATGACTCGCAAAAAAGAGACGGCTACGCCGGGTGACGGAGCCGTCTCTGTCGCAACGGTGAAGCGAATTAAACCGGTTTTGTGCCCAAAATATTCCTAAAGCCGCCGGTCCCCCTGGGATAGGTCTGGGCTTCGGGACCATCGGAATTGAGGATCAATCCGGCCCGTCGCATCTCACCGAAGAAGTCGGCTGACTGGTATTCCAGGCTCCAGCGTTCGTGATTCCAGCGGTGAATCATCCATCCCCGGACCCGGCCCATGGCCGTCTTGTCACGTCGCTTGCGGGACGGACTGGTGTGGGTATCCACCGGGAAATAAACCCCGCCCGGGCGGAGCAGGCGGGCGGACTCCTGAATGATCTTGTAGGTGGCATCGGCCGTCACTTCGTGATGGAGGATGTAAGAGGTGACGATGTCAAAATAGCCGTCGGGGAAGCCAGTGTCCTCGGCTAAGGCGTGACGGAAGTTCACATCCACGCCCATGTCCACGGCCCGCATGTGGGCGTAGCGCACCATCGGTGCGCCAATGTCCACACCCCAGATTTCCGCATCCGGAAAGCGTTGCTTCAAGGCTACCACCTGCTGACCACAGCTGCAGCCCGCATCAAGGATACGTCGGACCTTGCCGTCCTCAGGGATCGGCAGAGTGTTGGCCAGGCGGACATGCACTTCGTCCTGGTAATTGCGGCCGTTGTAAAAATTGTTGGTGCCGTAGTGATAGAGGTGCCCGGCAAAAGCATCACCGGTATATCCACCGGGCTGCATGTGGATTTCATGCTTGGTGTATTCGGGCTCGATACCTGGATTCAACTCCAACACGCCAGGGCTGGCGTTGTCGGCGGCTTCCATTTCCGACATGTAAGCGTCAAAGTTGCCGTGGAATTCCCGGTACAACTCATGCCACATATGTCTTTGCAGGCGTTGCCATGAGAATCCATGAAACATGATGACCGGATCGTCCGCCAACAACTCAATCGCGGTTTCCAACGATACTTCGTCATTGGGATTGATGCCGTTGGCCCGCAAGATCTGAGCGGCCCGGCGCTGGGCCGCACGGCCCATTTCTTCAGAGATCCAGGTGCGGGTGCTGGTGCTCATCTCGTCATAGGCTTCCAAGTTCAGATTGGGCAGGCGCTCGAGAATGCCGTCGGTGCCCCGTGGCTCAATATCGGCGTTGCCCAGAAATGCGGCGAGGGCCGATTTTCCACTTAAGAGCGATAGGGCGCCGGCTGCGCCGCCAAAAAGACTCGCGACAGACCGGCGATTGAACAATTGACTCATGATGGTCCTCCCGGTTTCAAAAGGGGTGACATATGTGAACGCGTCTTATTCAATGGTGCGCCTGATTGGAGACCACAACAAGCCAAAAACATAGTGGCTGGTCGGTTAGGGCAACGCAGTACGTGATGGCGTTCGGATAAAGGTTATCTCCATGTTGCATATGGCAAACCGCTTTCTCTCATTCATTTCAGCGGTTTTGTGTTGCCTCGCAATGGCGGGGTCCACATGGGCTCAAGACGGGGCACTCCAAGCCAATTCAACCGTCATGGTGGTCGGCGGTACCGGCCGCACCGGTGCCTTGGTCGTTGACGGGTTGATCAAAAATGGGCATGCGGTACGCGGTCTATCGCGCCGGGTCGAAGCCGCGCGGCAGGAGAAATCGAGCGTCAATTGGTTCTCAGGTGATGTTCGGGACGCAAGCACATTCGGCAACGCGTTCGATGATGTCGATGCAGTTATCTATGCCGTGGGAAACACCCGCGACCACGATCCGGAAAATCCACCCGAACAAGTTTACTACCGGGGCGTAGCAGCGGTGGTTGAGGCGGCCAAGGCAGGTGGGGCAGACCATTTTGTCCTGTTGTCGTCTGCCGGTGTCACCGATCCAAACCATCCCTTGAATGCCAACGGCAACGCAATGGCGTTCAAACTCAAGGGTGAAGACGCTCTGCGGCGAAGCGGACGGACCTACACCATTGTCCGGCCGCAGGGCGTTTGGAATGAGCACCGCCCGGGAAATGGCATCCTCATGGTGCAAGGCGATCAGTTGACTTGGGGGCGTTACATGATATCGCGCAGTGATATCGCCGAGGTGCTGATCGAAAGCGTTGCCAATCCCGACGCCATTAACAAGACGTTCGAAATCTTCAGTGTCGTCAGCCAAGACCCCGATGGGTGGCGTACGGAATTCGGCCGTCTCAAACCGGATGGGTGACGCGCTCCCTTTGCCCTGAGTCAAAGCCAACAAGCCGGGCATCGGGTCTGATAGTTCGACCACAGACGGAGGACGCAAACATGGCAGGTGAACAGGATTACGAAGGCAAGACGTTTCTCTCCTGGCAAAAGCTTGAGGGTGTGCATCAAACCAAACAGGCGAAGGGCGTGCGCGACGAAGCTCTCGTCGTGCAACGGGCGAAAATATTTGGCGGGTGGCTGGTGCGGAGTCTGGGTACCTATGAAGTCCAACGCAAATACGACGTCGGAGACGGTAAAAAGGACTACGAAGCCAGCGCCGGGATGGGCGTCGGGCTGACTTTTGTGCCCGACCCCAATCATGAATGGGACCCTAAAGCATTTCCGATTTATTCTGACGCATAGCCGTCAGCAACCAAGAAGTTCCTGCAGTGCGCGTGATTGAAGAGGCCGCAGACGTTACCGGCGGCTTTCCACAGATCATCGATGGTGCGGGGTTTTAAGCGCTTCATGTGAGCTTTGAACTTTGAAAATGCGAGCTCGATCGGGTTGAAGTCCGGCGCATAGGGCGGCAGGAACAAAAGCCATGCGCCCCGCTTTTCAACCGCCCGCCTGGCACCGTCGCGTTTGTCGGCCGGCAGATTGCCGGGGACAACAACAGCGCCTTTTTGAAGGGTCGGGGCGCGTTGCGTTTTGATGTACTGCTCGAATGCATCACCGTCCATGGCGCCCTCGATCAAATCAGGGCACCCAGGGCGCGGTCAGGCCGTCACCGCGCAATCCGGCAATGAAGGTCATGGTTTTCCAATGACCATGGGGAATGGCGGCAACCATCCGCTGGCCGCTGGGACAGCGCCCCCGCAGGCGCGCCATTTTGGTATTGATACTTGTTTCGTCAAGGAACACGATCCTGCCGACCCGCTCGGGATGGGCCGGGAGCCGGGCCTGACGTTGGCGCCAAACCACGCGTGCTGCCTGCCCATCCGCGCGTTCCTGTTCACTGGCGTGGGCGGTTTTTTTAAAGCTGATCTTGCGCGCGCGGAACCAGTCATTAATCGTCGAAGTCGGCGCAATCACTTGGTGAACTTCGTCCAAACGCTCAGACAGCTCTTGCAGTGTCGGGTCTGGCGTCTCCTTAATCCAGCGCAGGATATCCTCGCCGTCAAGGATCAAGACGGCGCTGGCGCGACGGCCGTGGCTTGACCGCGACAGTCCCCTCGTCTTCATATCGCCCGCCATCCCGCACCGCCGAGCTTGCGCTCACCTCAAAAAGGGCCGCCGCCTGACGGCGCGACATGCCCGACGCCACTTTCCTCGCCAAACGAATACGCAGGTCTTCCGATACAGCCACGATGCCCCCGCCAAAGCGGCTATCGAATCAGTCTGCCAAGACCATGACAACAAAATTTTGATTCATTCAACCGCGGAAACGCTCTAGCAAATACGTATGAACCACAAAAGGCTTTAAGCTACGATGAGGGTCGTCACTCTAGCAAACGGGTTCGCGCATGGCCTCCAGTAACGAAACCCAGTCAGCCAAAGTTCGGTCACGCCTGTCCCATCCGGTGATCGATTGCGATGGGCACATGATTGAGTTCTTTCCGGCCTTTGAGGATTACCTTAAACAAGTGGCCGGTCCGGACCTGGCTTCCCGCGTCACGGATACCATCGCCAAGAACGGCAGTGCCCGCTGGTACGGGCGGTCACCGGAAGAGCGGGAAAAGTGGCGCGTCCACCGGCCGCCGTTCTGGGTTACGACCACTAAGAACAGTGCTGACCGGGCCACATCCATGTTGCCGTTGTTGATGCGCGAACGCTTGGACAGTTTCGGCATCGACTTCGCGATCATTTACCCAACGCTCGGGTTTGGCTTGCCGGAGATTCTTCAAGAGGCGGACGTGCGCCAAGCCGCTTGCCGTGCCCATAACATGATGGCCGCTGATTTATTTGCCGGCACTGCTGATCGTCTGACATCAGCGGCGGTTATTCCCTGTCACACGCCGGACGAAGCCATCAATGAGTTGGAGCATTGTGTCAACGAGTTGGGATTTAGAGCGGAATCCGATCACGTTGCGCTGTATCCGGCGGCGTTGAAGTAGTTTTTGCATTCTTGCGGGGAGAAGGTCAGGGAGATTTGGCCGATGGCGTTCCAGAGACCATCGACGGTTCGCTCAGCGGCTTTTCGGAGCCTTGCCTTGAGCTTTGCGAAGGCGAGTTCGATGGGATTGAAGTCAGGGCTATAGAGCGGCAGGAAGAGGAGTTGTGCGCCGGTGTCTTCGATCATCTTGCGGACCTTGGGTCCCTTGTGGCTTGAGAGGTTGTCCATGACGACGATATCGCCGGGCCTCAGTTCGGGGACGAGGCCCTCTTTGACGTAGGCCTCGAAGGCATCGCGGTCGATAGCGCCGTTGATCACGAAGGGAGAGATCATGCCGTGCCGTGTGAGCCCGGCGAGGAAGGTGGTTGTGTTCCAGTGTCCGTGGGGGGCGGCCATGCGCAGGCGTTCGCCGCGCGGGGCCCAGCCGTGGGTGCGGGCCATGTTGGTCTTGGCCCAGGTCTCGTCGATGAACACCAGCCGGTCGGGGTCGAGGCCGGGCTGGCTGTCGCGCCAGGCCTGTCGCCGGCTCAACACGTCCGGACGGTCTTGCTCCGCCGCATGGCCGGTCTTTTTTTTCGCGTGATGCCGTGGCGCACGAGGAAGCGCTGTATCGACCCGTAGCTGAAGGTGAGGTCTCGGTCCCCGAGAGCCGCGCGCAACTCCTCAATGGCCATGTCCCGCCTCTCCTCAAGAAGACCCAGGATCACGCCGCGCTGCGCCTCGATCCGGCCCGAGCGACGGTCCCCGCCAAGCGCCTTCGGGCGGGCGTCTCCCTGTTCGCGTTCCAGCGCACGCCAACGGCTCACGCTCGCCGCGCTTACCCCGAAACGCGCACCAGCCGCTCTATGGCTCATACCCTCTGAAACCGCTGATAGAACCCGATTGCGAAGATCAAGGGAAAGGGCTTTCGACATCAATGCCGGCCTCCTCAACCCGGCCGACATCTTGAATCACAAATCCCTCGCCCTGTGAATCCCCCAACGATTCAATCAGGTCAGATCATGCTCTAAGGTGGCGATGATCGCCAATGTGGTACGCCGGCCCGTGGCTGGTGTGTCGGAACAAGCACCGGACCTGGCGCCGCACAGTGTCTGGGCGGACGTTCTTGGTCTCGATAGTGTTCACGATAGTGTTCACGATTACGACCCTTTGTGGGCTAAGTGCATGGAGCTCGGGGTGACGGTGACAGCCCATGCCCAATCCCAAGGCTTGGGCTTGCGCCGCTCGCACACCAACTACATGTTCAATCAGACCGGCCATTTTGCCGATGCGGGGCATGCGTTTGCCAAAGCGCTGTTCTTCGGGGGCGTGACCGCCCGCTTTCCTGATCTCAAGTTCGCCTTTTTGGAGTGCGGCGTGGCCTGGGCTGCACCTTGTACTGCGACCTGATGGAACGCTGGAAAAAGCGCGGCAGCCAATTCATCGGTCAATACGATCCATCCAAACTCGACGTGGACTATATGGCCAAGATGTTTGATGAGTTTGGCGGCGATATGTTGGCTGGACGGTTGTCACAAACATCGGGTCAGCAAGGCCATACGCCGATAGGATTAACAGCGAAGAATTTCGACGATCCAGAAAATTAGATGACTTTGCTGCGGCCGATATCTCAAGCGTGGACGATCTCTACGCGCGATTTGTTCCCAACTTCTATTTCGGTTGTGAGGCGGACGATCCGATGACGGCGACCGCGCATGACCCGGACTTCTCACGAGGCGTTTTTGATGCGCTGGATTTGAGAGTGATGGGGCTGATTTGAGTGTCGGCGTGGTGGGTCGGGCTTTGAGATGGATGTTCTGGCCGGGATAGTTGGGCAGGCTTTGCGTATGATTGGTTTTTTGGTGGGTTTCGGGCACGCGGGAGTCATCGCCGCCGTAGCGTTGCCCCTTTTCCCTGTTGTGGTGGAGAGTTGCGATCAAGGGGCGCCAGGGCGGCGTTGGCCTTGAAGAACAGGTCTTTGTAAGGGCAGGCATCGGGCAGGGAGAGCTTGATGCGTCGCACGGAGTTGATGACTTTGGCGCCGAGCTTCAGAAGTTTCAGGCGTATGGTATTGGGGACGGCCTTGGCCAGGGTCGTCTTTTTCAGGGCGACGCGGCGGATACCGTCGATGAGGACATAGGCGAAGGCGGCGAGGAGCAGGCGAAGCTGGTTGGCTTTGTAGGCGTGTGCGCTCATGCGATTGGCAAACAAATCGAGTTGGCAGTCCTTGATACGGTTTTCCATGTCGCCGCGTGGGCAATAGGTGTCTTCGTAGAGTTCCCTGGGCGGGACTTGATGGCGATTGAGGGAAGTGACGAGGAAGCGGCAGCGCTGTTCGTGTCCGGGCTTGTGTTCGACCTTGGCGATGACGCGCCGTGGCCGGGCCCAGGTTCTGGATTTGGTGATGTGGTGGAAATCGCCGTAGGCGCGGACCGGCTGGCCGGTTTCGATCATGGCTATGGCGGCTTTGCCGCGGACCCTCTGTGCTTTCTTGAGCAGGACATCGTTGCGCGCCAGGCCGAAGACGTAATCCACGGCATTTCCTTCGCACCAACGCATCAGGTTCTCGCGCGCGAAGCCGCTGTCGCCGCGCAGCAGGATGTCGACGTTGGGCCATCGTTCGCGGATCATCCGGACGATGCGTTCGCGGATCATCCGGACGCTGCGGCGGATCTGGTTGCGCGCACCCCTGGCGCCATCGATGTTGGCGGGTCGGAGTTGGGCGAGCAGGAGATGGCGGCCGCAGAAGACATAGAGGGGCAGGAAACAGCGGTGTTCGTAATAGCCGTGGAAGAAGGCGTTCTCCTGGCGCCCATGGGTTTCCACGTCGGTGGCGTCGATATCGAGGGTGATGCGCGCGCGGCGTCTGGTGGGCGTCGAGAAACAGGGTGACGAACAGGTTGGAGAGTTTCTTGAGGTTGGGGACCATCTGGTGATAGCGGCGGTTGCCGGTTTCCCAGGATTGTTCCAGCCGGTTCAGCGTTGACTTGCCGGCCAGCGGAGCCGGGATCTCCGGTTCGCGGTGAGGCCAGCAATTTCAAGGCCGGGTCGAAACGGAGCGTGTCGTGGTCGATGATATCTTCATAGCCGAGCGCCATCCCGCAAACCCGTTGAGCCAACAGGGCGGGAAGGGCATGGGTTAGGCGTTCTCGATCCCGGTGATCGGTGAAACAGCCCGCCATGCGTTCGAACAGACGTATCCGGCGCGCCTGTTCGCGCAGTAACAGGACACCGGCGTCCGACGTGATCTCGCCGCCGTCGAAGGCGGCAAACACCACCCGTTTGCCGTAATCCGCAAAGCGCATCCTGAAAACACCCTGTTTTATTAAAGCCCATCCGAATCAGTACTAATACATTGATTATAAAAAGAGAATCTGAATGCCGCCAGATCCTGGTGAGAAATGCGGGTTTAAGAGTGATTGGTATCCCAATAAGGCGCGGTTCAATGCCATTTTCGGTTCGGACATCGGCCATTGGGACGTCACCGACATGACGGATGTTTTGGCAGAGGCCTACGAGATGGTCGAAGACGGCTTACTGAGCGAAATGGACTTCAGGGACTTCGTGTTTGTCAATCTTGTGTCCCTGCACGCTGGGATGAACTCCAATTTCTTTAAAGGCACGGTTGTGGAAAGTGAGGTGGATGCGTTGTTGGCTTCGTCATAGCAGACTTAACGCTCGACCGCCCGGGCAAGGGCGCAAAATCCTTCAATAGGGACATTCTCGGCCCGTAAAGTGGGATCAAGACCAGCCGCTTCACACAAGGCAGTGGCATCGCCAAGGGATTTCAAGCTGGATCGCAGCATCTTACGCCGTTGACCGAAGGCGGCGGCGGTAACGCGGGCGAGGGTGTCCGCGTCGGCGTCCGCAATCGGCTGTGCAAGCGGTGTACAATGAACAACAGTGGAGTCCACAGACGGTGGCGGCGTAAACGCCTTCGGGTGAACGTCAAAAGCAAGATCGACCTGCCAGCGCCACCCTGCCAGCGCCGTCAACCGACCATACGCTTTTGATCCCGGTTCCGCGGCCAGGCGGCCTGCTACTTCTTTCTGGATCATCACGGTAACGGAAGCGAAAGCGTCGGGACGCAACAGCCAACGGACCAGGAGTTCCGTACCGATGTTGTAGGGCAAATTGGCGACCACCCGGCGTAGGGTGCTGCCTATGCCAGCGAGATCAAGGTCCAAGGCGTCGCCTTCAACAATATCGAGTTGCTCCGGCCACACTTCAGCAATTTCCTGCAACGCTGCCAGGCACCGACGATCCTTCTCGATGGCAATCACCTGGGCTCCCGCCTCCAGCAAGGTTCGCGTCAAACCGCCGGGCCCCGGCCCGATTTCTATGGTCGTGCCAGAGGCGACATCACCGGCGGTTCGTACAATGCGTGCCGTTAAATTGAGATCGAGCAGGAAGTGTTGGCCGAGGCCTTTGCGGGCTGACAGGCCGTGGGCTTTGATGACTTCGCGGAGCGGCGGCAGAGTTGGCGTTGACATGTCAGAATTGTTGGCGATGTGCGGCAATGTCCGCCGCCATGCGAATGGCCGCCACCAGACTGTCGCACCGGGCGACGCCGGTGCCGGCAATACCGAACGCCGTGCCATGATCGGGCGATGTACGCACAAACGGTAAGCCCAGCGTGACGTTGACGCCGCCGTAGAAATCGAGGGTCTTCAAAGGGATCAATGCCTGGTCGTGATACATGCACAGCACGGCGTCATACGTTGAACGGGCCTCCATATGAAACAACGTGTCCGCTGGTTTTGGGCCGTCAACGGTCAAGCCCCGGTCACGCAGAACGGCAACCGCGGGAGCGATGACATCGATCTCTTCCTGCCCAAAGGTGCCCTCTTCACCACCGTGGGGATTAAGGGCCGCCACCGCAAGGCGGGGACGTTCGATACCAAAGTCTTTGGTCAGTGCCGTCGCCGTCACCAATCCATGCCGAACAATGGAGTCTTTGGTTAAGGCACCTGCTGCATCCTTGAGTGCCAAATGGATGGTCACGGGCACAACGCGGAGGTCGCCCGCCACCAGCATCATCACCGCGTTCGAGTCCGAACCCGCACGATCACTTAGATACTCCGTATGCCCGGGGTGTTTGAACCCGCCCTTTTTAAGACTGGCTTTGTGTATGGGGTTGGTGACGAGTGCAGCGGCCTCACCCATTTGCACGCATTCAATAGCCTGATCGATGGCGCCAATGACAGCCAGTGCATGGGTGGAGTCCGGTTTGCCCGGAGACGCCGGTGCCGGCAGCGGTGGATCGACCGTCAGCACCGGCAAAGCCTGGGCGAAATGTTCCGCCGTCTGTGACGGGTTATCGAGGGTCTGTATGGCGCACTTGAATTTCAGCGTCAAAGCTAACGCACCGAGGCGACCTGGATCGTCGATCACAAAAAACGGCGGCAACACTTCGCGGTGTTCCATCCAAGCACGAAGGACAATTTCTCCACCGATACCGGCAGGGTCACCCATGGTCACGGCGACCGGCAAGGCGGTCGATGCATTCATCTAAAGGCGAACGTCGATAAGAGCCTGGCGGCGTAAATCACGTAGGCGTTGGCGCGAAATGGTATCGAGCTTTTCGTTTTCCAACCGGGAATACACTTGGTTGGGTGATGGCAAACCGCTGTCTTCTTCCCGCGTACAGACCATGACAAACAATCGCGCGCCGGGCACGTCGATCGGTGCGCTCACCCGGCCGGTGGGCAGCGTCAATACTGAATCACGCACCGCTTCCGGCAGACCACCAATGCGGATCAATTCGACCGGCCCTGATCCCGGTCCGCCGACCTGCCCCGCCCACTGGTTCATCTGTTCGCAACTGAAAATTTGGTTCTGAATGGCATTGGAAAGTTGAGCCAATCGGGCTTCAGACAAAGCGTTGCGCCCGACGGTCTGAAGATAGATCTGGCTTAAGGTGACGGCGGCCATGAGAGGGGAGGCCTCTGCTGTGGCCCGCTGATCTCGTAGGACCAGCACCGTATAGCCCGACAAGGTACGGATCGGTTCTGAGATATCGTCGGGCTGCATGTGTACAATCGCCCGCTCCATTTCGTTTTCCAACTCACCGGCATTGACCCAGCCAAGGTCGCCACCGACGGCAGCCGTTGGGCTTTGAGAAAACTGCTGAGCAAGGGCTGGAAACGGCGCCCCATTTCGCGCTTGTTCGGCCAACTGTTGCGCCAGGGTGCGCACATCATTGTCGCGGGCTCCGAGTCCGATGGGCAGGAAAATTTCCCCTAGCAAATATTCGGGTTTGCCTTGATTGGCTATAAGCCGGTTGATGACCACGTTGATTTCTTCTTCGCTGACGGTGACATCGCGGGCCAATACCTGCTGCACCACTTTCAGCCAAACCACATCGGCTTCCACCTGCCTGTAAAAAGTCCCGAAGTCGATGCCTTGTTGAGCCAACATCGTTGTAAAGGTACCCGGCTGCATCCCGTTATTCTGTTCAATCAACTGGACGGCGCTCAGCACTTCCTCGGTGGTGGTTTCAATTTCTTCGCGGCGGGCTTCCTGTATCTTCAGTTTCTCTTCGATGAGGGCGTTCATCACCTGGGGCAACAGCCGCTGGCGCACTTCTACCGTGTCCTCAATCCCAGACGTGACGAGAAACAATTGAATACGGGACTGCACATCGAAGAGTGAAATCACATCTTCATTGATGACGGCAGTAATCCGCACGGCATCCTGTTGCGCGTAGACCGATGCTGGCCCAATCAAGAGCCACCCACCGACCACAGCTAGTGTGACAAGATTCAAAACTTTGAGCAGGGGATGCATACCTGCGACAGGGCTCCTTTATCAGTGCGCGGATACCGCAACGGGCCGGGACTCCGATTAATTTACATTTAAGCCGGGCGCGAGCCGCGTACCATACTCATCTGAACCCAAGCAATCCAGTCCGCTGTCAAGACTTTCGCTCGCTGCTGTTTTCCGGTCAAACCCACTCTGACCTTGGGTTTGAGCCACTATATTTCAAGTTTAACCGGCCATGGTATAGTGCCAAACATGGCAACACGACGGCACAAGCATCCCATCGCTCTGTGTTTAATGGCGGTTCTTTTGGTCTTCCCGCCATTGACCAGCGTGGCGGCTGATGGTCTTGGGATCGAGCTGGCGCACCACCATTGCGCGTCACATGACGACGATCCGGATCACCATGATTCTGCTAAAACCGATCCGTACCAATGTGATCAATGCCATATCGCCATTGTTGCGATGATGATTGAGGCCGGAGATCTTATCGGTTCTGACCAGTTCGTTCCGCATGCACGTCCTGCCGTTAAATTGTTGCCTGTTCGCGTTCCGCCGGTTTTTAGACCTCCAATCGCTTAGCTTCACCGGTTTACACCGGTCTTATTGTCATAGCCCCTTTTTAAGGACTGTGTCTTTTGGTCTGGCGTCCCCATGTGGCGTCAGAAATTCATGCGATGACGAGGAAAGTTTCCATGACGATCGAAAATCGAGATGGAATGGTCTTTCGGATATTTACCAAACTTCTGGCGGCCGGAGTCCTGTTTATGGCGCCGATTTATTCGGCGTCAGCGCAGACATCCTTGTCGCTGTCCGATGCCGTTGCAGCCGCGCTCAAAAATAGCCCGCGCGTGGCCGGCCTCGATCGACAACTGGCCGAACGCTTAGCGGAGTCCATCGAAACCGAAACACGACTCAATCCAGAAGTCGAAGTGCTGGCCAAGTATTCGGACAAAGGAAATGGCATGGGCATTGAGTTGGAGGTGGCGCAACCGCTTCGGTTTTCCGATTTCGAACTGCGACCGCTTTATGCAAAGGCTGTTCGACAAGCAGCAACGGTCGAGCAGGAAGCCGGATTGTTCGACCTGGTGACCGAAGTTACAAATCTCTATTTAGCGCATTGGGCGTCTCAATCGCGGGAAATGTTGGCGCTGCGGGCGGCCCGGGAAGCCAATGCCTTCACCCAACAGATAGAGCGCATTCGCCGTGAGCAAGCTTTGCCCACAGTCCAATTCAATGTCTTTGTGCCCGAAGCCTTGCGATTGCGCGAGGACGCCACCCTCCATGCCGCGGAACGGGCCGCCATCGAAGCACAGTTAGCTGTGGTCATTGGCGGTGACGGTCAGGCCTTATCGACCTCTGCTGCATCCCCGACGCCTTTGCCAGCGTTGAACCAACTTTTGGCTTTCGCCGCCGACAATGATTTCGGAGCCCGTCTCGCCCGTGCTCGTATTACCGTCAATGAGGCGCGCCTCCGTGTAGCCGAAAAAGATCGCATGCCCCTGCTAACGCCGCGCGCCAGTTATGAAGTGGAGCCGGGAGGAGAGGCGCGCAATTGGGGCGTTGGATTGGCGCTTGAAATTCCTTTGTGGGACACCAATGAAGCGGAGGTTTCACGTGCCCGCGCCGCGCTACAAGAAGCAAGAACGGATCTCGCCCGTCTCAATGGTGGCGCGAGAGAGGCATTGGTGGCCGGATTATACCGGCAGGTTAAACTCCTTGATGAGCGGGCTGAGTCCTACAACCGCGATATTGTTCCGGCCTACCGTAAAAGCTACGCCGATATCAAAGCCATGTACGATCAAGGCCAGACCGACCTTCTCGATCTGTGGCAAGTACAGGCTTCTCTTCTTGAAGCGGAAGAGGATGCCGTGTCGACCGTCATCGATGCGCGTGTCGCGCGCGTTGCCCTTGAACGCGCCATCGGTGGTAAAATTGAACAGGTGAATTGATATGACCACACATCTTCTCAGGCTTTTTGTAATAGTCCTCGGGTTTTCTATTTGGGCAGGTGCACCCTATACCTCCGCGCAGGATGATCATGATGACCATGACCACGAAAATGAGGAAGAAGCCGGTGGACCGCTGACATTGACCTCCATGCAAATGACCAATCTTGGCATTGCCACAGCGGTCGCAGAAATTCGTAACATACAAGAGACTGTAGAGTTGATTTGTTCCGTTGAAGTTTTGCCGGAACGCCAAGCCCATGTCAGCCCGCGGTTTGACGGACAAATCCGCGATGTACGCGCAACCTTGGGCGATCAAGTGCAGTCCGGACAGCGCCTCGTCGTGGTGGAACCCATCATTGCCGGTGCCGCGACATTAACGTTGATCGCCCCTATTACCGGCGTGATTTCAGACCAATCGGCCCGCATTGGGCAAACCGTTGAAGCCACATCAGTTCTGTTCGAAATTTCGGATCACTCGCGAATGCTGCTCCACGGCACTATGATGGAAAGTCCGGACATCACCCGCATCCGTGCTGGCCAGACCGCCACAATTCATTTGGATGCCTTGCCCGGCCAGTCCTTGGTGGCCGAGGTAGCGCGGGTTTATATGGCCCGGGAAGAGGGGACCGGCCTGTTCACTGTCCATGCGGAGACGGACAACCCGGATAGCACACTATATCCGGGCATGATGGGAACCATGTCTGTGTCGGTGGGCAATCCCATTCCCGGTATCGTCATTCCTAGCCGCGCCATTCTCGGTGCACTGGGCGACCGCTTCGTGTTTGTTAAGAACGGCGATGTGTTCGAACGCCGTTCGGTGGTCGAAGGACTGACCGCCGGCGTGGACACGGAAATTCTCGAAGGGGTATTTCCCGGCGAAAGCGTCGTGACCCAGGGTCACTACCAACTGCAATACATGGGCGAAGGCTCGGCGGGTCTGCCGACCGATGCTCATGCTGGCCACAATCACTGAGGGACATATCCGTGCTCGATACGCTGATCCACTTATCGATCCGTCATCGTCTTTTGGTCGTCGCCGTGGCAGCGCTGAGTTTTGTCTATGGCGGACTGGCCATTCAAAACCTGCCCATTGATGTTCTGCCCGATCTCAACCGGCCGACGGTCACCATTTTCACGGAATCCGAAGGACTGTCGCCTGAGGAAGTGGAAACCTTGGTAACCCGGCCCATCGAAGCTGCGGTCTACGGTGCCAATGGCGTGGTGCGGGTGCGCTCTGCATCGTCTATCGGTCTGTCCATCGTCTGGGTGGAGTTCGATTGGGACATGGATATCTACGTCGCCCGTCAGATCGTGTCGGAAAAACTGTCTCAGGCTCGCGAAGCCATCTACGGCCGCGTCAACCCGATGCTTGGACCGATTACCTCAATCATGGGCAACATCATGGCAATCGGCGTGACCGGCACCCAAACCGATCCCATGACCTTGCGTTCGCTGGCGGAATGGGACATTCGCCAACGCCTACTGTCGATTCCGGGGATCGCCCAGGTCACCGTGGTTGGCGGCCTGCTGCGCCAGTTTCAAGTATTGATCGATCCGGAACGACTGGTGTTTCACCAGGTGCCGTTGTCGGCCGTTCTCGAAGCGCTGGAGCAAACCAATCTCAATGCCACTGGCGGATTTTTATTGAGCGATTACACGGAAGGCTTGATCCGGGTGCTCGGGCGTGCGCAAACGGTGGAAGAAATCGCGTCTGCCCTGGTGCCTCTGCCCGACACACCTGGCCGCCGGGTAACCATTGATCAGATTGCCGAGGTGCGCATCGGTGGTCCCATAGCGCCTCGTGGCGATGCCTCCATTGATGCCACGCCGGGTGTTATTCTCTCGATTCAAAAACAACCCGATGCGGACACAGTCACACTCGTCGGTGCAATCCGAGCCGAGCTGGACGCGATGCAAAGCGCGCTGCCGGACGATGTTGAACTGCACGACGATATATTTTCCCAAAGTGAGTTTATTGAGATCGCCGTCGCCAATGTGGAAGAGGCACTCCGGGACGGCGCCATTTTGGTCACTATCGTGCTGTTCCTATTTCTCTTTAATACAAGAACGACATTCATAACTCTTACCGCCCTGCCGTTGTCGCTGGTGCTGACTCTGTTGGTGTTTCAGGTGCTCGGACTCACCATCAACACCATGACGCTCGGCGGAATCGCTATCGCTATCGGGCAACTGGTCGACGATGCCATTGTCGGCGTGGAAAACACTTTCCGCCGGCTCAGGCAAAACCGCCTCAAGGGTGAGCCAGTGCCGCCGCTGGAGGTGGTCCTCAAAGCTACCCGTGAAGTCAGGGACCCCATCATCTTTGCCACCTTTATCGTCATCCTCGTGTTTCTGCCGATGTTTGCGCTGACCGGCGTGGAAGGACGGATATTTACACCCCTCGGCATTGCCTATGTCACTTCGATTGCCGCCTCGTTGATCGTCTTCTTAACGGCGACGCCGGCCTTGTGCGCCTACATGTTGCCGCGCATGAAACAGATGAGTGCAGAGAAAGAGGGGCCGGTGGTGCGGGTCGTCAAATGGACACAGGCGAAAATTTTAGCAATCCTGTTTCCAGCCCGGTATGCCGTATTTGGGATTTTCGCACTTCTGTTAGGTGGTACAGCCTGGCTTGTGGTTCAGTTTGGCCAAGCGTTTCTTCCCGAATTTAACGAAGGCGCCTTGAACGTGTCGGTGGTGATGGCACCTGGTACATCGTTGGCGGAATCCAATCGTATCGCCACGTCAGCCGAACGTCTGGTTCTGGATTTGCCCGAAGTGGTCAAAGTGGGCCGGCGGTCTGGCCGTGCGGAAAACGATGAACATGCGGAAAGCATCAATGTCTCTGAGTTGGAGTTTTTTCTCCGGGAGTCCGAGCGGCCGCGGGAGGCGGTGATTGATGATATTCGTGAGCGCATGGAAGAGATCCCCGGGGTGTTGACCAATATCGGACAGCCGTTGTCCCACCGCATCGACCATGCCTTATCTGGGGTGCGTGCTCAGATCGCCATTAAGATTTTCGGTGACGATATGGCTGAACTGCGTCGGCTGGCGCGTCTAGTAGAGGGGCAAGTGGAAAGTGTCGACGGCGTGGTTGATTTGAGTGTTGAACAACAGGTGCTGACCGAACAGCTGCATATCCGTGTCGATCGCGACCAAATTCTCAATCGCGGACTGACGGTCGCTGACGTGGCCGAGTATGCAGAACTGGCACTCAATGGCCGGACCGTGAGCCAAATTATCGACGGTATCCGCACCTACGAATTGGTTGTGCGATTTGACGATGAAAGCCGGGCGACACCGGAGTCCATTCGCATCTTGCCGGTGGAAATCGCTGAGGGCGGATACGTTCCACTCGAACTACTTGCTGACATAGACGAAGCGCTCGGCGCCAATGTGATCAACCGGGAAAACGGTCAACGGCGGATCATTGTCCAAGCCAACGTGGCTGAGCGGGATTTGGTCAGCGTTGTGCAAGACATTCAGTTACGGATCAACGCTGAAATCGAATTTCCGGCTGGTTATTTCGTCGTTTACGGCGGCGAATACGAAAGCCAGACCGCTGCTCTAGACGCTATTACACTTCTGGGAGCCGTCGCCTTTCTTGGCATGTTTCTGGTGCTCTACGCCCACCTCGGCAGCATTAACTTCGCCTTGCAGGTGATGTTGTCCATTCCCCTGGCGTTTATCGGTGCCGTGATCGGGGTCTGGATCACCGGTGGTGTGTTGTCCATCGCCACAGTAATCGGATTTATCACTCTCACCGGGATTGCCGCACGCAATGGTATCCTGATGATCAATCACTATCTCTATTTGATGCGAGAAGAGGGCGCGGCTTTCGATAAGGCGATGATCACCCGCGGCACGCAAGAAAGAATCATCCCTGTGTTGATGACGGCGCTGTGTGCCAGCCTGGCTTTGGTCCCGATCCTGTTGACTCCCGATCAGCCTGGCCGTGAGATCCTCCATCCCGTCGCTGTGGTGATCTTCTCAGGCCTGATGTCATCCACACTTCTTGACCTATCTTTACGCCCCCTCGTGTTTTGGACCTTCGCCCGCAGCGCTGTGGCCGACCGTTTGCCGCGCGCTCTAGATCTGCAACCTGCTGAATAAAGAAAAAGGATACCGTCTGATGATAAGCAAACTCGTGACTGCACTCGCTCTAGTTACCTGCATCTTGTTGTCCGGCATCGCCATGGCTCAGGACGACCATGATCATAGTCATGATCACAGCGGCGGCGTGGATTTCACCTCATTGGATGACGGCTGGGCCGCTTTGGAAGAAGTGCTTGCCGAAATAAGAACCGCTGTTTCCAACAACAATATGAGCGCCCTGCACGATCTCTCGACATAGTTGCACACCGTCGCCGACAGTCTCGGTAAACTGTCGGTTGCTGTCCCCCAGGCCAATCAGCTGCGCTTCACGTCCAGTGTGAATCAATTGCGCGCCCTCAGTGATCGATTGCATGTGGCTCATGAAGAAGGCAACTCCGCTGCTGCCCAACAAATGGTGCCGCAATTGGACGGCGTGGTGCAGTTGCTGATGGTCAGTGCGGAAACAACCTAGAGCGTTTCCGAGGTTGAATGAATCAAAATTTTGTTGTCATGGTCTTGGCGGACTGATTCGATAGCCGCTTTGGCGGGGGCATCGTGGCTGTATCGGAAGACCTGCGTATTCGTTTGGCGAGGAAAGTGGCGTCGGGCATGTCGCGCCGTCAGGCGGCGGCCCTTTTTGAGGTGAGCGCAAGCTCGGCGGTGCGGGATGGCGGGCGATATGAAGACGAGGGGACTGTCGCGGTCAAACCACGGCCGTCGCGCCAGCGCCGTCTTGATCCTTGACGGCGAGGATATCCTGCGCTGGATTAAGGAGACGCCAGACCCGACACTGCAAGAGCTGTCTGAGCGTCTGGACGAAGTTCACCAAGTGATTGCGCCGACTTCGACGATTAATGACTGGTTCCGCGCGCGCAAGATCAGCTTTAAAAAAACCGCCCACGCCAGTGAACAGGAACGCGCGGATGGGCAGGCAGCACGCGTGGTTTGGCGCCAACGTCAGGCCCGGCTCCCGGCCCATCCCGAGCGGGTCGGCAGGATCGTGTTCCTTGACGAAACAAGTATCAATACCAAAATGGCGCGCCTGCGGGGGCGCTGTCCCAGCGGCCAGCGGATGGTTGCCGCCATTCCCCATGGTCATTGGAAAACCATGACCTTCATTGCCGGATTGCGCGGTGACGGCCTGACCGCGCCCTGGGTGCCCTGATTTGATCGAGGGCGCCATGGACGGTGATGCATTCGAGCAGTACATCAAAACGCAACGCGCCCCGACCCTTCAAAAAGGCGCTGTTGTTGTCCCCGGCAATCTGCCGGCCGACAAACGCGACGGTGCCAGGCGGGCGGTTGAAAAGCGGGGCGCATGGCTTTTGTTCCTGCCGCCCTATGCGCCGGACTTCAACCCGATCGAGCTCGCATTTTCAAAGTTCAAAGCTCACATGAAGCGCTTAAAACCCCGCACCATCGATGATCTGTGGAAAGCCGCCGGTAACGTCTGCGGCCTCTTCAATCACGAGCACTGCAGGAACTTCTTGGTTGCTGACGGCTATGCGTCAGAATAAATCGGAAATGCTCTAGTCACTGTTGATCGACGCCGACACTGGACGTCAACCGGACTTCGCCGATGGTTTTGAGGGTAAAGCGCAGGATGACGGAAAACCCGCTTTGGAAATCCCGGTCTTCGGTGTTGTCGTCGGCGATATCCAGACCGAAGACAAAACACTCGTCTTCATAAACGACGCCGATGGACGAGCGGATGGAGCCGCCGCCGGGGCTGAGGTCTTCCCGGTGGGTGCCCGTCAACCGCCAGAATCTTGAGAGGCGGGTATCAAAGTAGGCGTAGAGTTCTTCTCGATCGCCGAATTCGGGAGTGGTTGGGTCTGTCTGTTTGATGAAAATGTAATTGGCACCGACCCGGAATAGGTCCGTTCCCATTGCCGCACTCACCTCGCTGCGCTCCGGGCTGAAGTTCGATTGCCGCAATCGGAAGCGATAAGACAGGTCGAGGAAATCCGAAGGCCGGTAAAGCACGCGCCCGACGTAATCCGAGAACCGCCCACTTAAGCCCGACGCATCACTAAACGTGTTGTCTTTGTGGAACCGGTAACTTTGCCCGACAAGAACCGAAATGGATTGTCCTGTTTCCCCGTAAGCTGACCAGCGCAGTCCGTAATTGATGCGCGCCCCGCCTTCGACTCGGTCGTATCCGGTGAAGCGCTGTTCGGAAAACAGATTGGTATCGTCAAACTCGAAGTCGCGGCTGTCTTCGTTGGAAATTTTCATGGAGTTTTGTCCAATGGGGCTCCACACCCCTTGAACAATGGGCTCGAGATATTGCGTTGCGACCGGACCGGACCGGGCCAATGGATACCGCCATTCCATGGAAACCTGAGGGATGGCCCGCCCTTCGAACCCGGTGAATGATGTATTGGTGACCGGATCGACAACATCACGGACGTAATATCCGTCACCCCGCAACGTCGTGCGCAAGGTATAGATGTCGCCAGCCGAAGCGATGTACGGCACGTGCCAACCGATCTCCGACGACAAGCGGGTTTGATCGCTGCCGGTTTCCCGGTAAAGCGCCAGTGCGCTGGCGTCTGCGGTGAAGTACCCACCGCCGCGCACCGGCTTGCCGACAAAACTGTAATCGATCAGTGGCGCGACCAGCGGCGTCGAACCGGCCACCACTGTCCGACGCTGGCGTTGGAAGTGATAGGTGTTGACGGCGAAGTAGGATTGGGTGCCGAAGCGTTCGGCAAAGGCATTGGTGGTCAGCCAAGTTGGTGCATCGAAATCATAGCGCCGCAGATAGGTGTCATCGGACGCCAGATGCAGGTCCGTGCCGACACGCCAGCGCTCGTCAATGTCCCACCGCGCCCGCCCTCGGATGTGGCCGCGGAAATCCTTAGGGTTGTCCTGATCATCGGTGACCAGGCTGCCGAACAGTCGCAGTTCGCCGCTCTGAAACAGCTGGCGGTATTCGGCCGTGCCGCCGCGTCCCGCCGAAGAGGTGTAAAGCGGCGTTAAGGTGGCGTCCTTATCCGGTGCGATGTTCCAGTAGTAGGGCAAGGCAAAGGAAAAACCGAGATTGCCGCCGCCGCCGATGGCCGGCGCCAGCAGTCCCGACCGCCGGTCGGCAGACGGGTCCGGGTGCGCCAGATATGGCGTATAGAACACCGGCACACCCAACAACTCAACCCAGGCATCGTTGTAGGTCATCAATTGATCGTCTTGATCATGAATGACCTTGCGGGCCTTGACCTGCCACACCGGTTCGCCTTCGCAATTGAGGTCACAGGCGGAATAGACCATGCGGGTCAGCTCGTTGATGTTGCCGTCCCGCCGCCGGATCAGCCGTGCCGCCATGCGCGATTGATCGGCGAGAAGCAATTGCACTTCCCGGGCAAATCCTTGTTTGAGATCGCCGGCAATCTCCGCCCGGTCGGCAAACATCACCGATCCGTTGTCGTCAACCAGGGTGACGTTGCCTTCGGCCGTCGCCACATCCGCTTCCTGGTTGTAGGTCACTTTGTCGGCCAGCAGGATGCGACCGTCCCGTTCGATCTCCACGTTGCCCGTGGC
The DNA here is from genome assembly GCA_965262665.1 of Rhodospirillaceae bacterium. Classification (GTDB taxonomy): domain Bacteria; phylum Pseudomonadota; class Alphaproteobacteria; order Rhodospirillales; family Rhodospirillaceae; genus CBDBND01. Next base: position 2,924,720 of record CBDHFR010000004.1, on the reverse strand, counting down.
CGTGATTACTTGTGCGTTTTCGTCGTACCGGAGTTCATCGGCAAACATGAGCATTTGCTCTTCCGGTGCGGCCTCCTGCGCAACGGCAGGATTCATCACCGCGAACAGACAGAGTATGCCCATCAAAACGTGGGGCATGAGCAACGGCCTTCGAAAAAGGAAAAACAGCGTAGAGCCGGAGCGCACAATCATGGACCTGTACTAAACGATCTGAAACAGAGCACTTGGATTAAACGGCACCGGGGTGGGTGCGCAATGAAAAGGCCAGCAAAGAACGCAATCCGCCGGGAGACAGCGTCAACAGCCCAAGGGTCAGAGGGATAAACACCACGCCGTAGACGAGGGGTACCAGCAAAAGGTTTTTGGCCGCCAAACTGGCCGCGCCCAAGCCCGCGGCCTCGATCAACACAACACACAACACCGCCAGGGCAATACGTTTGACTTGGCCATGCCGGTCGAAAGCGCCGGTGAGAATAAAGGCCAAAGCGACCGCCGTTAGGGCCAGGTTGACCAGAGGATTGGTCAACCGCTGATGACCTTCTACCCGCATCCGGCGCACGGTACGGGCACTCAGTCCGTCCTTTTCCGTTAAAGTAAACAGCTCAGCGGTCGAGCGTTCCCGGTTATCCGTGAAGCGGCTGTCGCCGGTTGATTCCAGCAAACCAAAGTCGACCGTGTATTGGTCGAAATAGAGCATCGAAAGATCACCGGCTCCCCGGGTCAGCTCCTGCCGGTTGCCGTTGATCAGCATAACCCGGGGTCCGTCCGGGCCGGGCACAATGACCCCGTTCTCCGCCATCATGGTTACGCTAATGATCCGGTCGCGTTTGTCATGCACCAAGACTCCGCGTAACTCTCCATCGGGGAGGCGTTCCCTGACATATACGGTGAGCCCCTTGCCGATTTGATTGAAGGTGCCTTCGCGCAACAGCACCTGAGAGACATCATTGCGGACGGTCCACTGGAGTTCCTTAAAGGCCCGTACCGATTGCGGTCCGTAATATAACGTCAGAGCATAGGCAGACAGAGTACAGACCCCGGCCACCACCACCGCCGGAACCGCCAATCCCCATCGGCTTACACCGGCAGCCTGAGCCACCACCAATTCACGGTCCATGGTCATTTTGTTGTAAACGAACAGCACCACCAGAAAGAGGGCGACGGGGAGGATGATGACGATGACATTGGGCAACAGCAGTAAGGTCAACTCCAACCACGTGCCGATGGTGAGGCCTTTGTTGATGATCAATTCGATAAAGCCGAGCGATTGGGTCAGCCACAGAATGTAGGCCAGCACGGCTGTGACAATCACCGTGCCCAAAATCAGGTGACGCAGGATATAGCGGCTCAACTTGGTCATCGTCCGCTAAGTATAGAGTCAGGCAGGCGCGCGGCAAACAGGGTCACAACCAAGTCTCTCCCCCAAAAAGAGCAGCTTTACGTTGGTCTAAATCCGTAATCCGGCGGTTTTGAGGCGAGAGCCAAAGACTTTTGCATCATCGACCCGAGTGTGTAGCTTTGTTTGCAATCGATTGCTCACCTCAACAAAATTAGGGCAAGCCCATGACGCGTCCTCGATACACCGGCGTACTCTCAATCACCATTTCGACTCTCGTCTTGATGGCTACGGTCATTTCGGGTCTCCCGCCGGCAGCTGCCCAAGACAACGTCACAAGCCAACAGGTAGTGAATCCTGTTAGCATGCTGTCGCGTATGACCATCGTTGTTAAAGACGCCGACGTCGCCAAACGGTTTTACACCTATGCTCTCGGTTATGAGGTGCGCGCGGACACGGTCATCGATCGGGAAATCGTCAAAATCCAGATGGGCGTCGAGATGGATCAAACCATCCGCTTCGTCATTCTGCAAAGCAGCCACAAAATTCTCGGCAAACGGCGCGAAGGTACGGGGATCGGCTTGATCTAGGTGGGCAGCCCCGCTCCACCGATAATGACCCGACCGGGTGGTGTCGATCTCGCGTCCGGTGAAGCGATGATGGCCGTGCGTACCACCGACATTGAGACGGTTTATGCCCGCTTGCAGGACCTAGAGCGGTTTGACTGAATTGTGAATCGAAGGGGATTCCCAAGCGTCCCACTCCATGATTCTATATCCCGAGGCGATTTGGTGTCAGACATGGGGCATTGTTACGGGAATGATCTTCGCCGGCGGGTCGTCGAGGCGGTCACGGGGGGTCTGTCTGCACGGGGGGCCGCGGCGCGTTTTCGTGTCGCGCCAGCGACGGCGAGCCACTGGCGCCGGCGCTGGCGCGAGACGGGCTCGATCGAGCCCGACCGCCAGGGCCAACCGCCGGGCTCGAAGCTGGATGCGCATGAGGCCTTTATCCTGGCTCTGGTGGCGCAGACCAAGGCTATGACGCTGGCCGAGATTGGCGAGAAGCTGGCGGCGTCGCACGGGGTTCGGGTGTGCCCGTCGACGGTCTGGCACTTCTTCGCCAAGCGCGGGCTGACGCACAAAAAAAGACCGGCCATGCAGCGGAGCAGCAGCGCCCGGACGTGCTCGCGCGGCGCCGGCTCTGGTTCGAAGGCCAGGCAGGGCTCGCTCCGGAACGGCTGATCTTCATCGACCAGACCGGCGCGTCGATGAAGATGGCGCGGCTGCGGGGATGGTCGCGCAAAGGCGAACGGTGCCGGGCCGCCATACCCCATGGCCATTGGAAGACCACCACGTTGACCGCCGGCTTGCGCCTCTCCGGGGCCTGGCGGGCCCCCGATGCTCCTCGACGGGCCGATGCATGGGGCTGCCTTCAAGGCCTATGTGGAACAGGTCCTGGCACCCGAACTCGACCCCGGAGACAGCGTCGTCATGGCCAACCTGCCCGCCCACAAGGTCGCTGGCATCCGCCAGGCCATCGAAGCCGCCGGCGCAACCCTGCTGTATCTGCCGCCCTACAGTCCCGACTGCAACCCGATCGAGATGGCCTTCGCCAAACTCAAGGCGCTCCTGAGAAAGGCCGCCGCCAGAACCGTCGACGACCTGTGGGACGCCATTGCCGAGGCCATCGACGCCTTCACCTCAACCGAATGCGAAAACTACTTCGCCGCCGCCGGATATGATCGGGACTAAATTGAATCTGCTCTAGACGCCAAGATCCTGTTGCATCCCATGAAGTCGCCCGACGGCACGCAGACGGAACTGGTGGTACATGATCCGGATGGCACCCGCATCCATGTGGTCGAACGGCCCGATACGGTGTTTGACCGGTATATAGTCTAGGGCACCACTTTCCCCGGGTTCATGGTTCCGCTCGGGTCCAACGCAGCTTTGAGCGTTTTCATCAGCTCCAGTTCCACTGGATCCTTGTAGAGCTCCATCTCGTGGACTTTGAGGCGGCCGATGCCGTGTTCGGCGGAGATGGATCCGCCCATCTCCACCACGATGTCATGGACGACACGGTTCATGCGCTCCCATTTGGCGATGTGGATGTCCTTGGAAATACCTTCTGGCTGAGAGACATTGAAATGCACATTGCCGTCGCCCACATGGCCGAAGGGACAGGGCCGCACGCCGGGAAGGGCCTGTTTAACGGCGGCTAGAGCACGAGTGATGAATTCGGGAACGCGGGACACCGGCACCGACACATCATGTTTGATGCTGCCGCCTTCATGCTTCTGCGCTTCCGGCAAGGATTCTCGCAGCCGCCACAGGGCCTCTCTTTGGCCTTCGCTTTCGGCAATGACCGCGTCGGCAATGATGCCGTCTTCAAAAGCCGCTTCGAGCAACCCTTCAAACCCGGCACGTAGGTTGGCGTTGGGACGGGAGGTAGAGAACTCGATCAGGGCATACCAGTCGTGGGGCTCACTCAGCGGGTCCGTTGCGCCGTCGATGTGCGCGACGCAGATCTCCAGACCAAAGCGCGGTACCAATTCAAAAGCGGTCACCGCGTCGCCGGACAGCGACCGGGCGCGATTGAGCAAGCGGGTGACGTCCTCCAGGGAAGCCAGGGCGCAAAACGCCGTTTCCGTCTCCACCGGCTTGGGGAACAATTTCAACACGGCGCCGGTGATGATTCCCAATGTGCCTTCGGAGCCGACGAACAATTGTTTGAGCGCATAACCCGTGTTGTCTTTGCCGAGAGCCCGCAACCCATTCCAAATGCGTCCGTCGGGCAGCACCACTTCCAAACCCAGGACCAGATCACGGGTGTTGCCGTAGCGCAGGACGTTGATGCCGCCGGCGTTGGTGGCGAGATTGCCGCCGATCTGGCAACTGCCTTCCGCGCCGAGACTCAACGGAAACAAACAGCCGGCGTCGTCCGCCTTATCCTGGATGTCGGCCAAAACACATCCGGCGTCCACGGTGATGGTGAAGTTGGTGGCATCGATGGCGCGCACCGTGTTCATGCGGCCCATAGCCAAGATGATTTCCGTGCCGTTTTCATTCGGCACACCGCCGCCACACAAACCGGTGTTGCCACCTTGGGGCACGATGGCCACTCCCGCTTCAGCGCAGAGTTTGACCACAGCTGCCACGTCGTCGGTGGAGGACGGACGGACCACCAATTCCGTTGCACCGCGGAATAGCCCGCGCTCTTCATCTAAATAGGGCGCGATGTCAGCTTCGTCGGTGAGGCACCCGTTGGGGCCGACGATAGCGGTAATGTGGTCAATCAGGGTTTGATCTAAGGGCACGGCAATGCGGTGGGTTCAATTTGTGGGGCAAGAGTGGGTTTACCGTCCCGTTGCCGCCCGTGACAAGCGGTCGTTGATGGCGCGGCCCAAACCCTTATCGGGAATGGGCATGACGGCGATGCCGGAAAACCGGCTGGGATCATCCAGCGCCCTAAGCGCAGCGAACAGAGCGGCAGCTGCCTCGATAAGATCCCCGGACGGGCTGAGATTAATGACGGCGTTGGATGCATCGCCGAAACCGATCAGGGCCTCGTCTTTTGCCGCGGCTGATGCATTCAAACGCACCGGTAAGCTGGGTGCGTAGTGCTTGGCCAACTGACCTGGTGAGGTGATGACGACATTGTCTTCCATCTGGTCTGTGACCGGGCCGATGATATCGGATAGGGCATTTGCATCGATCGCACCCGGTCTCAGGATACACGTTGTTTCAGAGGTTATGTCGAGAACCGTGGATTCTATTCCAGTTGGGCAGGCGCCACCGTCGAGGATCAGGTCGATACGATCGCCGAGATCGCCCTCGACATGTTGCGCCGTGGTCGGGCTGACGTGACCCGATGGATTAGCGCTTGGTGCCGCCAAGGGGCGTTTCACCTGAGTCAAAAGCTCTAAAGCAACAGGATGATTGGGCTGACGCACGGCAATGGTCTGTAGACCTGCGCTAACCGCCGAAGACACCGGGCTGTCGGGCCGCCGCCGCAACACCAATGTCAAAGGTCCTGGCCAAAAAGTACGGGTGAGGGCATCAACCCGACCGTCGGGCAGGGCCAATCCGGCGACCCAGTCAGGCCGGCCAACATGGACGATCAATGGATTGACCGCCGGACGTCCTTTGATGGAAAACACTTTTGCAACCGCTGCGTCCTGTGTTGCGTCAGCGCCAAGGCCGTAGACGGTTTCCGTTGGAAAGGCGACCACGCCACCCCCGAGCAAAATGTCGGCAGCGGTACTCAAACTCTGATCGTCAGCAAGACATACGGTCATGGAGTACCGGCGGCGAGAAAGGTGCCGTTGATGTAGTTGTCGTGCACTTTCTTATATTGCATCTCTTGGCCATCGAAGGTTCTGACACTGCCACCGGCTGCCTTCAACACCGCATGGCCAGCGGCAATATCCCATTCCGAGGTGGGGCCGAAGCGCGGATACAGGTCCGCTTTGCCTTCAGCCACCAAACAGAACTTCAAGGACGAACCAACGGCGATCATGTCTTTTACTGTATGCTTGGCGAGAAAGTCTTCCATCGGTTGTCTGACCTGATGGGACAAGCTGCCGACCACCGTGACTCCGTCATCGGGCACCGGTCTGACCGTGATTTCGTTGCTTGTCTCGTTGCGCACAACGGAAGCCGCTTGTTCACCGGCGAAAGGACAAATCAAACCACAAAAAAGTTCTTTCCGGGCCGGCGCATAGACCACACCCAGACAGGGTGCGCCATCAACAATGAGACCCACGTTCACTGTGAACGCGCCCCGCTTGTTGATGAACTCTTTGGTGCCGTCGAGGGCATCGACCAGCCAAAAGGTCGTACCGTCAAACTCGGGAAAGCCATGGGCAGCCACATGCTCTTCGGCGACAAAGGGTATATCCGGTGCAATTTCGGCGAGGTCTCTCAACACGATCTGTTCCGATGCTTCATCCGCAGCCGTGACCGGTGATTTGTCCGCCTTGGTCTCGACATCGAAATCGCTGACGTAGACTTCCATGATAGCCGCACCCGACTCACGTACCGTTGACTCAAGCCGGTCTGCGAATCTCTTAAGGGTCGCGAAGTCGAACGTGGATGTGGTCATCCCTTTATGTCAGGCGGCCTTTGATGTGGCCCGCTTGATTGTCTGCCAGATCTTGAGAGGCGATAGCGGCATATCGATGTCTGTCGCGCCGAGTGGTGACAAAGCGTCGATGACAGCATTAGCAACCGCCGGTGTGGCGCCGATGGAACCGGCTTCGCCAGCACCCTTAACACCCAACCGATTGCTCGGTGACGGCACTTCCGTGTAGTGGAAGTCAAAGGCTGGCGTGTTGTCGGCCCGCGGCATGACGTAATCCATGAAGGAGCCATTCACCAGTTGTCCATTCTCGTCGTAGACCGTCTCTTCGTACATGGCCTGGCCAACGCCCTGTCCTGCACCGCCAAGAATTTGACCTTCTAATGTCAGCGGATTGAGGATGCGGCCGATGTCGTCCTCAATGACATAGTTTAAAAACTCCACCGCACCGGTGGCCTGGTCGATCTCTAATTCGCAGATGTGACAGCCATTAGGGAAGGTCGGTCCATTGGCCATGGTTTCCAGTGTGGTCATCAAACCGGCTTCGACATCGTCGGGGCGCAAACCGTCGTCAAAAGACGCTTTTGCTATCTCCGCCAAGGTCGCAGCACGGTCGGTGCCGGCGATGCGGAACGTGCCATCGGTATATTCGATGTCCACTTCTGCCGCTTCCAAAACATTGGCCGCGACTTTCTTGCCGTTTTCGATCAGCGCTTCGGCGGTGGATACCACCATGCTGCCGCCCGCGGCAGTCGCGCGGCTGCCACCCGTCCCCATACCTTCGGGAATCTCGTCGGTGTCGCCCATGCGCACTTCGATGTCGTCCATTTCCACACCCAATGTGTCAGCGGCGAGCTGCATGAAGATGGTTTCATGACCCTGACCGTTGTTTTGACTGCCGCTATCGATGCGCACGTGACCGTTTTCATCAACGGAGATGGCTGTGTATTCGGATGGTCCGCCGCCGCAGGCTTCGATGTAGTAACTCATGCCAATGCCGCGCAATTTGCCGTGTTTGGCAGACTCTTTACGGCGCTGTTCGAAGCCGGCCCAATCGGCGCGCTTGATGGCCTTGTCCAACAGCGTAGTGTAATCGCCGGAGTCATAGGGCATGCCCAGCGGCACTGTGTAAGGGAACGCATCGGGCGGAATGAAATTGCGCCGCCGGATTTCGTCTTGCGGGATTCCCAGTTGGCGGGACACTTTGTCAACCAGCCGCTCGACCACATAGGCCGCTTCGGGCCGGCCGGCTCCGCGGTAGGCATCGACCGGTGTGGTGTGGGTCAGCATGACTTTCACATCCACATGGGCCGCTTCCAAGGCGTAACAACCGCACAGCATGCCGCAGCCGGCCATGGTCGGGATCATGGCACCGAATTGCGACACGTAAGCCCCGACGTTGCCGAGGGATGACACGCGGATGGCCAGGAACTTACCGTCCTTGCCGATGGCCAGTTCGGCGTGGTTGATCTGATCGCGGCCATGGGTGTCGTTGAGAAAACTTTCCGCGCGGTCGGCGGTCCACTTTACCGGCCGTCCCACAATCTTGGTTGCAAACAGAGCCGCCAATGGTTCGTTGAAAAGAAAGTTCTTCATACCGAAGCCACCGCCCACGTCAGGACAAATGATTCGAAGTTTTTCCACAGGAATGTCGGCAGCCTTGCGGCCGTTCTTGCCGGTGATCCATTGCCGGAGTTTGTGCGATCCCTGCGTGCCGGTGGTCAGCGTATAGCGGTCACTTGCAGCGTCGTACTCAGTGAGAGCGCCACGGGGTTCGATGGCTGTGGGCGCAATGCGGTTGTTGACCAGGTCGATGGAAACAACGTGCTCCGCTTTCGCGAAGGCCGCGTCCGTCGCGTCTTTATCTCCCATGGACCAATGGACCAGGAGATTGTTCGGAATGTCATCGAAGACCAGCGGTGCCCCGTCGGCCAATGCTTCGTTCATATCCGCAGCGGCGGGGTGTTCACTGTAATCGACTTCGATCAGCTCCGCCGCGTCACGGGCCTGCGCCAAGGTCTCCGCCACCACCACAGCAACCGGCTCGCCCACATAGCGCACGCGGCCTTCGGCCAAGACGGGGCGGTGAGGAATGTCGGGAGGGTTGCCGTCTGGACCCGGTGGTACGGAATCATACGGCATGTCGGTAAAGCCAGCGGCTTTGAGATCATCGTTGGTGAACACGCCAAGGACACCTTCCGCTGCCTTGGCCGACGAGAGGTCGATGCCGTTGATATCGGCATGGGCGTAAGGCGAGCGCAGCACCGCCATCCAGGACTGCCCGACCTTGTTGACGTCGTCGGTGAAAGACCCAGCGCCGGTAATAAAGCGTTCGTCTTCGACGCGCCGGATCGACTGTCCCATCCCGAATTTGCCCATGGCCTTAACTCCCACGATCCCATTTCTGCTTTGGTGCACACCATACCCGCCGGTCCCCGCCTGTCCAGAGCAACTGGATCGCATCAGCCAAGCCGTCACCGCAGGGCAATCGGGTGAATGGTTTCACCGTGAGATAAGGCTTGCGAGGAAGTCGTCATCCCAGGCGGCGATGCGTCATTTTACACGCAGACTGTCCTTGCCCGGGGCTTGGCGCAAGAGGTTGCTCGCCATGTGTTTGACGACCGCGAAGTTGGCCGGGGCAGTGTTCTTTCGGACCCGGCACTCGTCGTCGCGGAAGACCATGTCCATGACCCAGTGCAGGTCCATGACCCAGTGCAGGTCCATGACCCAGTGCAGCCCGTTCTCGCTGCTCCAATGGCCCCGGATGGCGGCGCTCAGGGTATCGGCCTTGGCGGCGGTGGAGGCGGATGTAGAAGCGGGTCTCGCGCTCGACCTTGGCGCCGGGTTGGATGCCGATCTCGCGTACGGTTTCGACCATAACAATGCTCCCGGGCCCGGGCCAGTGGTGGCGTTCCTTCAGCCAAGCGATTTCGTTCGTCGCCGTGGTGGTCCGGGTTTCGATGCGGCCGTGGCTCTTCTCCACTGTCTGGTGGTGGCTGACAACCGTATCGGCAAAGCCGCATGCTATCTGTTCGATGAAGAAAAGCTTGGTATCGTCGTGCAGGCTGCCCTGGTTGCCCTTGAGGGCAAGGATATAGTCGGCGTCCTTGTCGATGATCTTCGCGGCGATGTTGCGCTGACAGCCCATGGCGTCGATGGTCACCGTCGCGCCGTTGATGGTCAACAGATCCAACAGCTTCGGGAGAGCGACGATCTCGTTGGATTTATCAGCCACCTTGGCTTGGCCAAGCACCAGGTTCTGACGTGTGCTCCACGCCGAGATCATGTGGATGCGCTTTGGCGCCGCCTTCCTGATAGGAGCGCCGCAGCGTCTTGCCGTCGATGGCGACGATGTCCGCGCCGCGCCCGGTGAGCGATGCCGCCCAGGCGATGAAGCAGTGCTGAAACTGTTCGGCATCAAGGGCTGCGAAGATGTCACCGCGTTGATCGTGTGAGGGCGTACCATCCGTGAACGGCCGGAAACGGCGCAGAAACGTCAGTTTCCTCTCGCCGTACTTGGCGATCTCGACCCAGCTCTCACAGCCGGCGGGCACGCCGAGAAGGCATAGTAGCAACACTTCGTCGAGGGGATAGAGGACCGTGGCGCGTTGCCGCGGGTCGTCGAGATCGGTGAAATGCTCCAGGAAATCAACAATCTGATTAAAGGCCTCGTTCGCCGTTCCAAACCGTCGCGTCATTTCTGGGATCCTTCTTGCGAATCAAAAGGATCAATAGCGATTCAGACTTCTACACTCTTGTCATCCTCAAGTTCACCCAATTGCCCTGGCTGCGGCGCTTTCCATTATTTTGTTAGTGACGGATGCGGCATTGCCTAGGTGGATCGACGGTACCGTTGACGTCATTGCCGGGATGGTGATCCCACTCATGCTCATGTCTCTCGGCATTTCTTTGTCACGCCTCAAACCGAGCGCGTTGGGGCGCAGTGTTGTCTTTTCGAGCGCACGTTTGCTGCTCGGGTTTGCGGCGGGTGTTGGCATTTCGGCGCTGCTTGGTCTCGATGGTATCGCTCGTGCGGCGGTCATCATCCAGGCCTCCATGCCGACAGCGGTGTTCAATTATCTTTTTGCTGTGCGCTACGGCAACCGTCCCAGTGAAGTGGCAAGTATTGTTGTGGTCTCGACAGTTTTGTCGTTTCTCACCTTACCAATCCTACTGGGGTTTGTCCTAAGCCAAGTTTAAGGCCACGTTTGGTTGACGGCCGGACTCAATGCGCCGGCAATCGTACGATAAATTTGGCACCGCCTGCGGCCGCGTTTACAGCTTCAATCGTACCGCCATGGGCATCGACAATCTGTTTTGAAATGGATAGTCCCAGTCCGGAGTGGGTACCGAATTTTTCCTGTTCAGGCCGTTCTGAATAAAACCGGCTGAAAATTTCCTGTTCCTTACCCTGCTGGATGCCGGGACCCTGATCCTCTACTTCGACGCGGATAAAACCTGATTCCCGCCCGGCACGAACAAATATTGTCCCGCCCGGCGGACTGAAGGTCACTGCATTGCCGATCAAATTACGGAACACTTGCGCCAATCGGCCTTCCAATCCGACAACCGAAAGATCATCCGTGGGTGGTACGTTGAGCTCGACCCTAGCTGCATCGGCGGAATCGTCTGAATTGGTAATTTCAGCCAGGGTGTCCAGCAAAGTTCGGATCTGGATCGGTTCCGTTTCCGCTCGTGACAATTCTGCGTCCAACCGGGACGCATCAGAGATATCTGAGATCAGACGATCAAGTCGCGTCACATCGTCTTGGATGATACCCATCAAGCGTTTTTGCTGATCTGCGTCTTGAATGCGTGCCACCGTTTCCACGGCACTGCGCAATGACGTTAGGGGATTCTTGATTTCATGAGCGACGTCAGCGGCAAATTGCTCGGTGGCATCCATGCGCAGCCATAGGCTTTCGGTCATGTCGCGCAGCGCGCTGGACAAGGCGCCGATTTCATCGCCGCGTTTGCTCAAATCAGGAATGGCGTGCTGACGGCTGCGGCCATCCCGAACCCGCGTCGCGGCCTCTGCCAAACGCCGTACCGGACGCGCAATGGTGCCGGCTAGGTAGAGGGACAGCAGAATCGTTACGACAAATGTCCAAGCAAAGATCGTCAGGATCGCACTGCGCACTTCAAATAAGCGTGCTTCAATATTGGCGTCGCCGCCCGAGACGAACAGTGCGCCGACGATTTGCTTGTAGAATTGAACGGGTACGGCGACGGTCAGTACTTTTTGGCTATTGCGGTCAAGGCGCACGCCGCTGCCGGCTTCACCTTGCTCCAAAGCGCCGATGATCTCAGCGAAATCGTATGCCGTGCCGTTGGCTTGCTCAATGTACCGATCTAATGTGTCGTTGCTGCCGATCAGGTCCTCGACCCACGCAATGGATTGACGCATCAGTTCTGCCATTGGTCCGTTTTCGGCAGGGGGTAGGTCGACCACACGCACTTCGCCGCCGGGTCCGGTAAGGAGACGGCTATCGGCAATCAAAGCGCCGCCACGGTCATAGAGTCTCGCCCGTACCTCGGCCAGTTCAGCCAAACGGCGAATCAATTGCCGGGCCATCGAAGGATCTATACGCCGGGTCGCGCCGGCCGGCATGAAAGCTCCAAAGGCCTCGCTCTCCGATTCAATAACCAACGCTCCTTCGCCGATCGAAGCTGCGATCAGTTCACCTTCGGTGCGAAGTGCGTCGATTTCGGTGGCGATGAGGGACTGTTCGTATTCATCAAGAAACAGAAGTCCCAAAGCCAGCAGAACCGGTGCGACCAAGGTCACGGCGAGAATGCGGCGGGTCAACGGCGTTAACAGAGGCTGAAACCGGCGCCTTTGCCGGTCATCCAATGTCGATGCAATGCGGAATCCTTGCTCGGCGCGCACGCGTGACGCCCCCCTTTACGCCGTGCTCAAATCCTCATCCACTCAAGCGGCGGCTTCGCGATACTTGTATCCTACGCCGTAGAGGGTCTCGATGTTGGCAAACTCTTCATCCCCGTCACGAAATTTTTTGCGTAGGCGTTTGATATGGCTGTCGATGGTCCGGTCATCTACATAGATGTGCTCGCCGTAGGCGGCGTCAATCAATTGGTCGCGGCTTTTCACGTGACCGGGTCGCACGGCGAGGGCTTGAATGATCAGAAACTCGGTCACAGTCAAGCTGACCTGTTTCTCCTTCCACAGACACATGTGTTGGGCTGGATCCAGCATGAGCTCGCCCCGTTTGATGGCCGACTCCGAAACCGCTTCGTCTCCTTCGGCCTGGGATTCAATGCGCCGGATCACTGCCTTGATGCGCTCGATCAGGAGACGCTGGGAAAACGGTTTCTTAATGTAGTCGTCGGCGCCCAAGCGCAAGCCGAGCAGCTCATCCACTTCATCGTCTTTTGAAGTGAGGAAGATCACCGGTGTCGGAACTTTGTCCTGCAGGCGCTGGAGCAGTTCAATTCCATCCATGCGTGGCATTTTGATATCCAGAATGGCCAGGTCGACCGGTTTCTCCACGAGGCCGTGTAAGGCTTCGGCCCCGTCCCGGTATGTCGCCACCTCAAATCCTTCTTGCTCAAGAGCCATGGATACAGAGGTCAAGATGTTACGGTCATCATCGACGAGAGCAATCTTATGGGTCACGGTATTTACCCCCTAAAGAATGTGGTACGGCCGGTGATGGGTTCACCTGACATGACGGCCTGTCCGCCTTACCGCCGCCATATCATACCGTGTTTATGGCAAAAATGGCGCCTGACTCTGCCCAATTTCCGCCGCAATTCACCGCCTTACCACCCCTTTAGAAAGCTGTTTTCAGCCGGTTGCGTCGGCATCGGGGAGGGGGTATGTAAAGCCAATCATGCGCCGGTCGGAGCGGGCAACCGATCCAGGCTGGCCTTCCTTCATATGGGTGCTTGGGAGCGTTCACCGTGCAGAATTCAGGCCACGTAATCAGTTCCTTTGGTGTCGACAGAAACGGGCTCACGCCGGCCGGCACGGTCTACTGGAATTTGGGGTCCGCCGCCCTTGTGGAAGTGGCGGTGTCGCGCGGAGAAGGGCAACTATCGAAAGACGGTGCCCTAGTTTGTCTGACCGGTCAGCACACAGGCCGGTCCCCCAACGACAAGTTCATCGTCAAAGACATGGAAACCGAAAACACCATCGACTGGGGCAATGTCAACAAGCCTATGACTCCGGAACATTTCAACGCCATTTATCAAAAGATCCTTGCGCACCTATCTGCCAAGGATTTTTTTGTGCAAGATTGTTACGCCGGGGCTGATACGGACAATCGGTTACAGGTCCGGATCGTTACCGAGAATGCGTGGCACAATCTGTTTGCCCGCAACATGTTCATTCAGCCGTCCAACAAAGAGCTTCGGCGCTTCGAACCGGAGTTCACCGTGCTGCACGCGCCATCCTGTCACGCCGATCCTGCCGTGCACGGAACCAATTCCGAAGCCTTTGTGGTGGTGAATTTCTCCAAGAAATTGGTCATCATTGGCGGTTCCATTTACGCCGGCGAAATCAAGAAATCGGTTTTTTCCATTCTCAATTACATTCTGCCCACCCGTGGTGTGCTACCCATGCATTGTTCCGCCAACATTGGTCCGAACGGCGAAACTGCCATCTTTTTCGGCCTGTCAGGAACAGGCAAAACCACGTTGTCCGCCGATACATCACGAGTGCTCATCGGTGATGACGAACACGGCTGGAGCGACACCAGCGTGTTTAATTTTGAAGGCGGTTGCTACGCCAAGGTGATCAACCTGTCAGAAGAGGCCGAGCCTGAAATCTACGCCACCACGCGCCAGTTCGGCACCATCCTGGAAAATGTCGCCATGGATCCCGTCAGACGCACACTTGATCTTGACGACAATTCCCTGACGGAGAACACGCGGGCCTCTTATCCCATCGATTTTATTCCCAACACCTCTGAAACAGGCGTTGGCCCTCAACCTAAAACCATCATCATGCTGACGGCTGATGTCTTTGGCGTGCTGCCGCCCATTTCAAAACTGACGCCGGAACAGGCCATGTACCACTTCCTCTCGGGCTACACGGCCAAAGTGGCCGGCACTGAGAAGGGGGTGAAGGAGCCACAGGCAGCGTTCTCGACCTGCTTCGGCGCACCGTTCATGCCCCGTCATCCGACGGTTTACGCTAAACTGCTCGGCGAAAAGATGGAGAAAACCGGCGCAAACTGCTGGCTGGTCAACACGGGTTGGTCCGGTGGCGGCTATGGCGTCGGCCAGCGCATGCAGATCAAATATACACGCGCGATGCTGAACGCCGCTTTAGACGGCAAACTCGATACCGTTGATTTCAATACCGACCCCAACTTTGGATTATTGGTCCCGGGGTCTTGTCCTGGCGTGCCCGATGAGGTGCTGCAACCCAAATCCACCTGGCAAGATCAAGGCGCCTATGATTCAGCGGCTCAGGATGTAGCGCAGCGTTTCGAAACCAACTTCGAGCAATTCGCGGCGCACGTTGATGAAGACATTGCCGCTTGCGCCATTCGCGCAGCGGCCTGACCCCGGACCGTCGTGAGGGGACGTGGAGCCCCGCCACACTGACATAAAGTACCCCGCCTCCGGTCCGACGCGTCAGCGGATCGGACTTGTTCTTGGCGTCGGTCTGTTCTTGCTGTTGCTTGTTTTACCGCCACCCGGCGATCTCAGTGCTGCGGGCTGGCGGGCGGCCGCCGTCGCTGTTCTCATGGCAGTGTGGTGGATCACCGAAGCCATTCCAGTCTATGCCACCGGGCTCCTGCCGTTGGCCTTGTTTCCGTTGCTCGGTGTGGTCGACATCGCCGCTGCCGCACGGCCCTATGCCAATCCGCTGATCTTTCTGTTCATGGGTGGTTTCATGATCGCCTTGGCGATGCAACGGTGGGGCCTGCATACCCGTATCGCATTATCCCTATTGACGTTAACCGGAACCCGAGCCCGGAATTTAGTCGGTGGTTTTATGATAGCGACGGCTGCGCTGTCCATGTGGGTCAGCAATACCGCGACCACTATGATGATGTTGCCCATTGCTCTTTCCGTGTTGGCGTTGCTGAAGGAACAAACTGGCGAAGAGCAATCCTTGCCCGGTTTCAATATCGCTCTGGTCCTGGCCATTGCTTACGGGGCTAACATCGGTGGTCTGGCCACGCTCATCGGCACGCCACCAAACGCCCTTTTGGCTGCCTATTTCAACGAGACCTTTGGTGTCACCATCGGCTTTGCCCAATGGATGATGATCGGCCTGCCGCTGAGTATGGTGCTTCTGGTTTTAACCTGGTTGCTGTTGACCCGTGTGCTCCATCCCATGCCCAACACCCACATCGAAGGAGCTGGCACCATCTTGGATCATGCCCGTGCCTCGCTCGGCCCGATGACGCACGGCGAACGAGTGGTGGCGGTGGCCTTTGCAGCGGCGGCCTTTCTGTGGGTGTTCCGGCCCGTACTCACAACGCTTTTACCGTGGTTGACCTTAAGCGATGCGGGCATCGCCATGATTGTGGCTTTGTCGCTGTTTCTCATTCCCAGCAGAGAGAAACCTGCTGACGGCGTGCTCAATTGGGACTGGGCCAGCCGTTTGCCGTGGGGTGTGCTTTTGCTGTTCGGCGGCGGACTCAGTCTTGCCGGCGCGGCCGGTACCTCAGGCCTGTCCGACTGGATCGGTAATGGCATGGCTGCATGGGGCGGTTTGCCGACTCTCATTCTTCTCGTGGCTGTGGTGACCGTGGTCGTATTCTTGACCGAAGTGACATCCAACACCGCTACTACGGCTACTCTGCTGCCATTGCTCGCCGCTGCGGCCATCGCCATCGGCGAGAATCCGTTGCTGGTCTGTATTCCCGCTGCTCTGGCTGCCAGCTGTGCGTTCATGCTGCCGCCGGCGACACCGCCCAATGCCATCGTCTTCGGCTCCGGTCAGGTGACCATTCCACAAATGGCCCGTGCGGGTGTGTGGCTTAACGTTGTCAGCATTATGGTCCTGGTCGCCGTGTCCTATCTGTTGGCTGTCCCCGTGTTTGACATCGTGCCTGGCCTGGTACCGGGCTGGGCGACAGGGTGATCGGTTGAAATATCCAGTACAAAGTGCAACGTTCGCGCGTATTGCGCGTTGCTTTCAAATAGTCGAGATCCTAGAGCAGATTCAATTTAGTCCCGATCATATCCGGCGGCGGCGAAGTAGTTTTCGCATTCGGTTGAGGTGAAGGCGTCGATGGCGTCGGCAATGGCGTCCCACAGGTCGTCGACGGTTCTGGCGGCGGCCTTTCTCAGGAGCGCCTTGAGTTTGGCGAAGGCCATCTCGATCGGGTTGCAGTCGGGACTGTAGGGCGGCAGATACAGCAGGGTTGCGCCGGCGGCTTCGATGGGCCAGGAGCCAGGCCTGACGTTGGCGCCAAACCACACGTGCTGCCTGCCCATCCGCGCGTTCCTGTTCACTGGCGTGGGCGGTTTTTTAAAGCTGATCTTGCGCGCGCGGAACCAGTCATTAATCGTCGAAGTCGGCGCAATCACTTGGTGAACTTCGTCCAGACGCTCAGACAGCTCTTGCAGTGTCGGGTCTGGCGTCTCCTTAATCCAGCGCAGGATATCCTCGCCGTAAGGGTCAAGACGGCGCTGGCGCGACGGCCGTGGTTTGACCGCGACAGTCCCCTCGTCTTCATATCGCCCGCCATCCCGCACCGCCGAGCTTGCGCTCACCTCAACAAGGGGCCGCCGCCTGACGGCGCGACATGCCCGACGCCACTTTCCTCGCCAAACGAATACGCCGGTCTTCCGATACAGCCACGATGCCCCGCCAAAGCGGCCATCGAATCAGTCCGCCAAGACCATGACAACAAAATATTGATTCATTCAGCCTCGGAAACGCTCTAGCGGAGCAGCAAATTGGCGGGCATGGGATCGGACTGATCCGGGCCTACATTGATGAAATCGGCTATGAAACACGCAACGACGGACGCAACCGGTTTTGCATGGTCAAATATCTGCGCCGCGCAGGCGATCACTCTGAGTGAGAATGCAGCTGCTTAAACGACTTGGTCATCAGCACATAATCCCAGCCCGTTCCGTCTCACACTGGGGCTGATCGGACGGCTCTTTGATCACCATGAACTGCTGCTTGGACAACTCAAACCCTACTTCGGGCAGCGGGTTCACATACATTTCGATGAATTGTGCGTCTTGCAGTTCGGAGACGGCGGTGATGTCGTCATCGGCATCTACCTCTTCCGCCATCGTGCAGTACACAGGTACTTCAATACGCTCACCCGTATCTAAAGTGTCGCTGCGAGCGCGGAACAGTCTGACGACAGTTCCGGTGACCCGGCAATCGCCGGGCAACATGTCGGGGATGTCGACGTCGCTGACCTGGAGTTGCAAATGGAAATTGGCTGTTAGCCGGGCAGCGTAATTGGGTTTCGGAGCGCCTTCTGCGGGCAAGGTGCTGAACAGCCCGACAAAGAACACCAGGGCGGCTAGAATCCATATCCAATGCCAACGGGAATCAAGCATAGCGGCCTCCTTCAGCGGCAGCGCGGCTGTTGTTTGTGCATGCCTTTAATCTGGCCGGTGTCGGGCGTTTCGTCTTTGACTCAGGTCAAAGCCTGCTCATTCCTTGTTGAGACGCCGGAGCTCCAGGACAGCCCCTTGATACTCTATGAGGTCCGCCAGTCCCTCAGCCAAAGCCGCTTCGAAGCTTTCGCGCGCCAAAGCGGTTTGTCCGTCTGCGAGAGCCAATTGGCCCAAGACAAACTGGGTTTCCGTGCGCCGGGCCGCGCTGGTTTCAGCGTCTCTATTGGCTTCCTGCAATACCGTCGCGACCGTTACCTGACCCTCCAAGCCATCGACCAGCGGGCCGGGCCATACGGTCGGGTCGATGCCTTTCGTCATGGCGCGCAGGACATCCTGGGCGTCGGATAAGTTGGCGCGGTTGGCGGCGATGAACCGCCACACTGCATCCGCGGGGCGTGGTGCTTCTAGAGCGTCGAAGTCTGCAACTGCGGCTCCGAAGTCTCCGGCCAAAACGAAGGCTTGAGCGCGCCGCCGCTGCGCCAAAGTGAGGTCGGGTTGTTCACGCATCGCCACACTGAAATCCACGATGGCTTCTTCCGGCCGCCCCAGCGCCAGACGCGCCAGTCCGCGATTCAAGCGGGTGTCCGCATCATTGGGAAAACTGGACAGCACGTCATCGAAGTCCGCTTGCGCACCGGCGTAATGCCGTTGGGCGAAACGTACGCTGCCACGAAACAGACTGACGCGTCGGTTGTCGGGCATGGCCGCGAGAACGAGATCGAAGTCCGTTTCCGCCCCCCGCGGTTGATCGTTGAATAGATACGCCACACCCCGCGCTTCCCGCGCTTCCAAATCGTCGGGGCGCGCTTCGAGGATAACCGTGTAGTCGGCAATGGAAGCATCGAAGTCTTTGATCTGTCCAAGGGCCGCCGCACGGATCAAGCGGATTTCCAAATTATCCGGCGTCATCCGCAGCAGTTCGTCGAACGCCCGAATGGCGCCCTCCGGCTGGCCCGCGCGAAGCCGTGCCGTGCCCAGCAGGCTCAAGCTGACGCGATCGTCGGGATCAAGAGCAACAGCCTGTTCCAACTCACCGACGGCAGCAGCAGCGTCGCCGGCCCGAAGAAAAGTCCGGCCCCGAACCCGAAAGGGACCAGGGTCATTCGGATTGAGGCGCCGGACCTCGGCCAGGTCCGCCATAGCGAAATCGGTTTCGCCCAAGCGGAAAAAGATATCCGCACGAACGGTATAGGCTTCGATTGAAGCAGGGTTGCCGCCGACGACAACGTCCAACTCATCCAGGGCTTCGTCGATGCGTCCCAGGCCACGGAGCAATCGCACCCGGGTCAGCCGCGCCTCCGTATCGCCGCCGCCAAGAGCAATCGCCTCATCGATGTCTGCTAACGCTCCTGCGAAATCCCGTTGTCCACGCCGCATCTCGGCCCGGGCTAAATAGGACCGTGCGCGAAGAGCGTCTGGTTGGGATGCATCGTCAATCGTTTGTTCGCAGGCTGCCAGTCGCGTTTCAGGATCTGCAGCCGCGGAAAAACAGTCCAGCGGTGCGGCAGCGACGGAAGTTGTGAGTGCCAAAAGAAAGGGTGCGACAAACATTCGCCCGTCAATGTGCCTCGGCCCAAGTTGCACCGGCACCGGCGTCCACCACCAACGGCACATCCAAATGGGCAGCGTTTTCCATCACCTGTTTGACGATCGCGGTGGTGTCATCCACTTCTTTGTTAGGCACTTCAAAGATCAATTCGTCGTGGACCTGGAGCAGCATTTTGGCAGATAGGTTTGCTTTTTCTAACGCATGGGGCAGGCGGATCATAGCGCGCTTAATAATATCGGCAGCACCGCCCTGGATCGGCGCATTGATGGCGGCGCGTTCGGAAAAACTCCGCACATTGGGATTGCGGTGGGCGATGCCCGGAGTCATGCAGCGGCGGCCAAAGGGTGTAGTCACAAAACCCTGTTCCTTCGCCAGCGCCTTGGTCTCGTCCATGTAGGTTTTGATTTCGGGGAACTTGTCGAAATAGGCGTCGATAAACGTCTTGGCCTCGCCTCGCGGGATGGACAATTGCCGTGCCAACCCAAAGGCGGAAATGCCGTAGATGATGCCGAAGTTGATGGCCTTGGCCTGGCGGCGGACCATGGGGTCCATGCCGTCGATAGGCACGCCAAACATCTGCGACGCCGTGGCCGCGTGAATGTCTTCTCCGTTCCTGAACGCGTCCTTGAGCGCTTTGATGTCGGCCACATGGGCGACTAACCGCAGCTCGATCTGGCTGTAATCGGCGGAAACGAATGTCTTGCCTTTGTCGGCCACAAACGCCGTGCGGATTTTGCGGCCTTCCTCCGTGCGGATGGGGATGTTCTGCAGGTTGGGATCGTTAGAACTAAGACGCCCGGTGGAAGCAACGGTCTGTGAGTAGGTGGTATGGACCCGGCCTGTGTCCGGGTTGATCTGATCCTGCAGCGCATCGGTATAAGTGCTTTTGAGCTTGGTCAGTTGCCGCCATTCTACCACCCGCGCCGGCATGTCGTGGCCCTGTGCCGCCAGGTCTTCGAGCACATCGGCACCCGTCGCCCATGCGCCAGACTTGCCCGTCTTCTTGCCGCCCGGCAAAGCCATTTCATCGAACAGGATTTCGCCCAACTGCTTGGGAGAACCGACGTTGAACTCCCGCCCGGCCATTTTATGGATTTCGCTTTCCAGGTCGGCGGCGCGGACGGTGAAGTCCTGGCTCATCTTTTTCAGCACCTTGCCGTCGACTTTGACGCCCTCTGCTTCCATCGCCGCCAATATGGGAATCAACGGCCGGTCCAACCGCTCATAGACCGTGGTCATGCGGTCTTCGACCAGTCGCGGTTTTAATATTCTTTGCAGTCGTAACGTGATGTCTGCATCTTCGGCAGCGTAATCGGTGGCTTGATCCAAAGGCACACGATCAAATGTGATCTGGTTTTTGCCTTTGCCGCACACATCGGAAAACTTGATGGTGTTGTGCCCCAAATGCAGTTCGGCCAATTCGTCCATGCCGTGTCCATGACCAGAACCGTCGAGTACGTAAGACAACACCATGGTGTCGTCCACCGGTGTGACGTCGATGCCGACCCGGCGCAACACATGCATATCGTATTTGATGTTCTGCCCGATCTTCAGAATACCTGGGCTTTCCAGCAGCGGCTTGAGTTTGGCGACGACTTTTTTGAGCGGGATTTGTTTTGGGGCGTCTTTTGCTTTGGGGCTATCGCCTAAATCCAAATCACCTTGCTCGCCGCTGCCGGTGTGACCCACCGGGATGTAGCAGCCCGAAGCTGGTTTCACGGACAGTGAAATACCGACGAGATTGGCGCGAAAGGCGTCCAGAGCGTCGGTTTCAGTGTCGACGGCGAGCACGCCTGCCTTAGTGGCTCGTTCGATCCAAGTGTCCAACGCTTTATCGTCCTGAACCAACTCGTACGTGCCGTCTTTGATGGCTGCCGCTTGCCGCGCCGGGCTTAGCGCCGTTTCTAATTCTGGCGACAGCTTTGCTTCCGTCCGTTTAAACGCCACAGCAGGCGGCGTGACGCCCAGTTTCGTTGCGACTTTGTCGATCAGCCGCTTGAATTCCTGTTCTATCAGGAAGCCAAACAGATCATCGGGAACGGGCGGCTGCCAGCGAAAGTCCTCCAGCGGCACATCCACCGGCACGTCGTCTTTCAATGTCACCAGTTGTTTAGAGATGCGGGCCAAATCTGCATGGTCGATCAAGTTCTGACGACGTTTGGGTTGTTTGATTTCTTCCGCCCGCGCCAGCAGCGTTTCCAAATCGCCGTATTCCCCTAACAATTGGGCGGCTGTTTTAACGCCGATCCCGGGAACGCCGGGCACGTTGTCAATGGAATCACCGGCCAAAGCCTGCACGTCGATGACCTTTTCGGGCAAAACACCGAACTTCTCCACCACCTGTTCGGGACCAATCATGCGCTGTTTCATGGGATCAAGCATTTCAATACCGTCGCCGACCAGCTGCATCAGATCCTTATCGCCTGAGACAATGGTCACTTTGAGATCTTGTTCCCGGCCCATGCGGGCATAGGTGGCGATGAGATCGTCCGCCTCGAAGCCCTTCATCTCCACACAGGCCACATTGAACGCGCGAGTGGCGTCACGGACCAGATCGAATTGCGGCACAAGGTCTTCCGGCGGTGCGTCCCGGTTGGCTTTGTATTCGGGATAGATGTCGTTACGGAATGTCTGCCGTCCGGCATCGAAAATAACAGCGATGAGTTCCGTCTCGGTCTCATCGAGCAGATCGTCCATCAGCTTCATCAGCATGGTGGAGAAGCCGAACACCGCTTTGGTCGGGGTTCCGTCCGACCGGGTCATATCTTCCCGGATGGCGAAGTAGGCTCGGAAAATGTAGCCCGACCCGTCGATCAAAATCAGACGGTCGGCTTTCGGCGCCTTGGCCATCTGGGATTACTCAGACGCTGCGGCTGTTGCGGTTTTCAAGACAAACCGTTTGCCACAATAGGGACAATCGATCGCGCCTTCTTCGGGCTTGATCTGCAGAAAGACATGGGGATGGCCGAGCGCTCCACCACCACCGTCGCAATCCACGGAGGCTGTTTCTGTTTCAACGGTCTCAACCGGGTCTGCCATGGTCGGGCCCTCTGTACCGGGGTCGGTGATCGGCTTCTTTCTATGGCCTGCCGCAGGGCTTGAGGCAAGCCCCGTTGACCGAGTGGCAACGCCGGTGATACCCAACCCGCCCGCTCACTAGGCCATATAATCCCATTCATGCCCGATACGTCACCACCGCCAGATCCGTCGTTTGTCGACCCGAGCCTTTTACCGGACCTCGCAGTCGATATCCGTGGTCTGACCAAAATCTATGCCGGGGACAACGGTCAAGCGCCCAAGCAGGCCCTGACGGAGGTCGATCTTCAAGTCCCTCGGGGAGCTTTTTTTGGATTGCTTGGGCCCAACGGTGCGGGCAAATCGACCATCATCAACATCATGGCCGGTTTGGTGAAAAAGACAGCGGGTTCCGTGCGCCTGTGGGATTTCGACATCGAGACGCAAGAACGCCGCGCGCGCTGCGCTATCGGTATCGTTCCCCAGGAACTCAATCTGGATCCGTTTTTCTCGCCGCGTGAAACGTTGGAAGTGAATGCCGGACTGTATGGCGTCCCTAAAGCCGAACGGCGCACAGATGAAATATTGAATTCAGTCGGCTTGGTGGAAAAGGCGGACGCGTATTCCCGCACATTGTCGGGGGGGATGCGCCGGCGGCTGTTGATCGCGAAATCGATGGTGCACAGCCCGCCAATTCTGGTACTGGACGAACCGACGGCCGGTGTTGATGTCGAATTGCGGCAAAACCTGTGGCGGTCCATCCGAGAAATGAATGCGCGGGGCACAACGATCTTGCTTACCACGCACTACCTCGAAGAAGCCGAAGAACTCTGCGATCAAATCGCAATCATCAATCACGGCCGTGTCGTTGCGTTCGACACCACGGATCAATTGCTTAAACAGGTGGACACCAAAACCGTTGTCCTGATCTTGTCGGAAACCTTGGAGCGCGTGCCTGACGCCATGTCTCGTTTTGAACCGTGCCAGCCCACACCGAACCAGCTTGAAATTACCTACCGCCCGTCGTCGACCGCCATGCTCGAAATTTTGCAAACCGCTCAGGACTGTCAGTTGCCCATCGCCGACATTGTGACGGAAGAAGTGGATTTAGAAGACATTTTCTTGCAGCTGACACGGTCAGGCCCGGACGTGCCGTGAGGACGGTCGCGATTGTCTTAATCGCGTGTTTTGTATCGGCTTGCGCGCCGCGGGCGCCGCCGTCCGGACCGGGACCGGCCACACCCACACTGACCGAAGATGGCTTCATCACCGCCGATGGCCTGACTTTGCCCGTCCGGCGGTGGTTGCCGACAACCGATCCAGTTGGCGTCGTTTTGGCCGTTCATGGGTTCAATGATTACAGCAAGTCTTTCGGCGCGGTTCCAGACGCACCAGGTGTTGGTCCCACTTTGGCGGCTGAGGGCTTTGCCGTTTTTGCCTACGACCAGCGCGGCTTTGGCCAAGGTCCGTTTGTGGGGCTATGGGCCGGTGAAGATGTGTTGAGCCGTGATTTCAGGGATTTTGCGTTCGTCCTTAATCGGACTTACCCCGACGTTCCTTTGTACGCCATCGCTGTCAGCATGGGGGGCGCCGTTGTGACAGCTGCCATGGCTGCGCGCGCGCCTCCGCCGGTTGATGCTATTGTCCTGGTGGCGCCGGCAGTTTGGAGCCGAGACACTATGCCATGGCCTTACCGCACATCACTTTGGTTGGGTGCGCGTTTGTTTCCCTGGGCAAAACCGTCAGGGCGCGGTTTCGGCCGGCAAGCCAGTGACAACATTGAGATGTTGCGCGACAACGCCCGTGATCCCTTGTTCATTAAGAATACGCGTATCGACAGCATTTACGGGCTCACCAATTTAATGGATACGGCACAGACCAGTATCGGACGCCTAACGGTGCCGACGCTTTATCTTTATGGTGCCAAGGACGAAATCATTCCCAAGAACGCAACTCAACAGGCACTTGAAGCCTTTCTGACGGACAATCCATCCCGGCACCTCGCTTACTATGCGGATGGCTGGCACATGCTGCTGCGGGACCTGCAAGCCGAAACCGTGCTGTCCGACATTGTCACCTATTTGCATGCCCCGTCGGCAGCCCTGTCATCAGGGGCAGACAGAGACGCTCTAATGCGCCTCAAGTCCGCAGAATAGTAGGGTTTTTGGACGCGTGGGCGTGGCTGGTGGTGATGGACACAGGGTAGACCTTTGGGTATGGTCCCGCCCGCCTGCGCGCCCGTAGCTCAGCTGGATAGAGCGCTGCCCTCCGGAGGCAGAGGTCGGGGGTTCGAATCCCTCCGGGCGCGCCAGCTTTTCTGGGACTTTTTCAGAATACAGGCGAATGGTCTCGACGAAAGTAAGCACATAGTAAGCACGGAGGCCAAGTTGAGTTGTCCCTTCAGAAAACCTCATTTGGTTGAAATAGCCGAAGATCATCTGTCCCCCGGCGGTCAGGGAGGGGAATCCAGGCGCTGTCAAACCAATGCGAGCCAATGCGAACCTATGTGACCGTGTCTTCAGCTCGGACCAGTCGGCGCAATAATTCATCCAATGCAGACGGCGTGTCTTAGTGATCGATCAGACCTAGGGTGGAGACGACCCATGACACCGCTGCGCCAACGCATGATCAACGACATGACCGTTCGCGGACTCGCCGAGAACACCAAGAAGTCCTAACCTCCACTCCGTCACCGGGCTCGCACGTCGACTACCGTCGCAGCCCCGACCAGATCTCCGCCCCGGAAGTCCAGGACTATCTCGAGCGAGCCCGGCCGCTTGCAGCTCAGCGATATCAACCCCGAAGGGATGGGTCTGTGCATCGATCAAGGCAAGGGCAACAAGGACCGAATTATGTGCCTCTCTCGCCCCGGCTGCCGGAGCAGCTGCGCCAGTACTGGCGCCGCGAAGTTGGCCAGGCCGGGTTGCCACCGGTCTGGTGGGGTTCGATTCCCCATGGCTCCACCATTTGATACCAGGCCTGGCAACGCCTCAAAAGTGCCCCGTATTGGATTCCCCATCAAGCCGCCCAACAAGGAAACCGCCCAGCTTGCGCTAGGCGGCCCCTTTCTCAACACGTATCCTACCCCGGTCAAAGGAGCTATGTCTGACGTCCGTGGGGGAGGACCAGTCTGCCTCAGAATATAGAATCGAGTCAAGGTGTTGACCAGGGCGCCATTTTTTGCATTACTGTGTGCGATTGGACGGGGATGTCCACTCGACACGTCTCTGTGAAACACTAAATAGATGGAGCAAACAATGCTACGAACAAGACTTTTGTGTGCTGCTCTTGTGGCACCCCTTATCATATTCGGCGGGGCAAATGCTGCCGAAATAGCTAAGTACGTCCCAGGCAAGGAGGCCACCACCGAAGGCGGCGTCACCATACCCGCCACGAGATCCAAACTAGCCCCCTTTACTGCAACAGAATTGGCCGCCCTAGCTTTCGGAGGCAGGGGAGCAGCTACCGTCGTGCTTGATTTTAGCACTAGTACTTCCTCTGCGGCTCAGGAGGATACGGTATGGATCATGTTCCCGTCGGCCGTCAGGTATCAGTTCGATCTTGAGCTTGAGGTCAGTGGGGCAGAATTTACAACTGCAATTGTTTCCGCTAGTCCCTTTGTGGCCGCCGACACCGCGCCCGGTGCACATACTCGAGTCGTCGACGATCTCGAGTGTGAGAACTTTCCGCGCGGCAACAAAGTCACCCTTACCAGTTGCGGGAATGTTGAGGTGGTGGCGACCGCCCCTCAAATAATTGGGGTCCAACTCCATAACCTGGCTTTCACAAAGGCCGTTGGTCTAGGCACAGCTGGAGGCGCTATAAAATTGACAGCAACCCTTATCGACGCTGCGGATAAGAGCGCTGTTCACGTATCACAAGCCGCCTCTATTTATACCAGCGTCGCTGTCGTTGAAGCCAAGGTGACACCTGGCGCAACCCTTACTGTTTGTGCTGAGTGCGACCCCTCATTCACAAGACTTGAGGACGGTGGGGACGGTAGCACAACTGCTGTTCTTGGCGATGTGAAATACACAGTAAAAAGTGCCCTGTATCCAGACCCTGCTGAGAACGCAACAGGCCTTATAGCCTTCCCAGTGGCGGAAGCAGTTGCCAGCTCTGGAATCAGTGTTCACCACACGGCGCTCAACGATGACGCTCTGAGTAGCGTCTCATTAGGCCCCAAAGGCGGGACAGACCCTAAAAAAAGAACGTCTATCCCTGCCAGTTCAGAAGATGAGGATGCCGTTACCGTTAAGGATGGCGCGGCGTCGTTTAGCCTAAAACTCGCTGAGCTGGATGCTGAGCTGGATGGCACTCACAACATCATGATCCATTTTGACGGTAAGAGCAGGATCTCTTCTGCAGGTGCAGGTAGAGTTGCCGTGACCTTTGTGGCTCCAGCGACTTCAACTTATGGCTTACCTGATGGGGCTACTGGCGCTCTGGCCAGCATCGAACGCGGCGGCCTAAACGTTCACCTCAACTCCGTCCGCAACTCGTATGGCAACGGGGCCGATCAGTACACTTCCGTTGTCCGCATTGCTAACAATGGCGCCGTTGATGGCTCCATTGATTTAACGGTATTTGACAGCGCCACTGGCACAATGCTGGGACAATTTGCGTCCCCCGTGATTCCCGCCAGGACCACGGTCCAGTGGACCGCCGCGCAGGTTGAAGGTCTCCTGGGATTTACGCCTGATAAGGTCATGCTCTACGACGTTAGGATCGAAGGCGCGATCACCGGCTACGTTCAACACCTGAATTGGAACCAGATCGAGGGATTGTTCTCTGACCTGTCCGGCTTCCGGAATGGTCAGCTGACCGCCCCGTAAAACGTCTCTTACCTGCTAACTAAATTGGCCCCGCTGTTTATTCGGCGGGGCCTTTTCTTTGTAATTAAATCCGGGTTCGTATGTGTCGAGATTCAAACAGGCGAGCTGGGATACAAACAGACAAACAGGCTCACCCCGTCGAGCTGAGCGGCCAAAATCCACCCTTGCGGCGATACGTAGCGACGCCTGAGAGCCCGCTAGAGCCTGGCCGGCGCATGATGCACCGCGTGCCATTGGCCGACCTGGCGCACATCGAGCGCGGCGTTAATCCGCTGCGGCTTGCGCGCTTGCGTGAGGACATCGAGGCCCAAGCACTCCCCATTGTCCTACTCGCCCGGCCGGGCAAGCCGATGCTTTTGCAAGACGGCGGTCACCACCCTTACCTGGCACGGGAAAGAAACGATCATGACATTGCGGCAAGCTTTCGTTGTCCCGAGTGTGCCGGTATTGGACAGGCTGCACCGCGCGTGGTCTGCCCCGAATGTGGTGGGTCCGGTCAAGCCGTGATCGATGGCGAAATTGGGTAGGGCGGCGGCCCCTAAAAAGGCCTATGGCGGAGCCCTGTTCCGCCACTAGTGGGCTGAAAATCCACAGAAACCATAAAGTTTTGAAAACTCCACTTTTTGTTCCCACCTTTAGACCCTACTTTAGCAAAAAAACGGGCTTATTTGCGGCATGGTGTAGCGGCCTAGAGATACTTGGCGACCGCGCCCCGCTCGGCTTGTGCGCCGGCGCTGTAGTGAGCAACCATGCGGTGGGTTTTCCATCCCCCGGCAAGCATTGTTTAAGTGGTGCTTGCACTTTGGGCGGCCAATTCACTGGCCAGCCCGACGCGGCCCGAGTGAGCGGTGAGCACCCTCTTACGACTATGGCCGTTGCGGTGGTTGGAGCTGGACTGCTCGTCTTCGTCGTCGAGATGATGATCCAGCTCGGCATTGAGGATGCGTTCCGCCAGCGCCTTCTTCAGATCCTGGACCAGATCGCCGCCTTGAAATGCCTCAAGCGCGTCCGATCCGCCCAATAGTCGATCCAGTAGCTCGTCTGGAACCACCGGTTTGTGCCTGCTCGCCATATTGTCCTCCCTTGGACATCCCAGCGCTCATAAACACAAAATTCCTGACAGGTTCTGTTCGCAGGCATCCTGCAAGTGGAAGGCTACATCGCGCTCCACTGGGATGGCCTGCGGGTGTTCCTGGCCGATGGACGCGTCGGGATGGATACCAAGAGCGTCGAAAACCTCATCAGGCCGGTTGCCCTCAATAGCAAGAATGCATTGTTCGCCGGCCATGACGAAGGCGTTACCGCCCGGGGACGTATCGCTTCGCCGGCAACGCCCTTATCTTCGCACATGGCGTGCCCCTCCTTCTTTGTTAACTTTCAGTCTCAGGTACAGGTTTTTCTGGCGGCACGCCTGGGTCTCCTTGTTGCCATTCAACCAAACCCAGCTCGATCATGCGGCGAAGATTCCATTGGGCTTTTTGATTCAATACTCGTTTGGTCGCCTTCCGATACCAATAGGCCGCCTGCTCATTGTCCTGGTCCACACCTTGCGCTGTGTCGTAAACGTACCCCATCATAAACTGTGCGTCCGAATGACCTTGTTCTGCCGCCTTCTGAAAAAGTGGAATCGCCGCTTCCCAATTGGCAGAGATCCCACCACGCCCATAGGCAATCATAACCGCGAGGTAATACTGCGCTAGCGGATGTCCCTGCTTGGCACTTAGCTCATACCAAGGGACCGCCCGCGCAAGATCCTTATCCACGTGGGTACCATTTGCATAGGCTACTCCAGTAAAGAACTGACCCTTTGCGTTGCCCTGCCGCGCACTGGCCATGAAGAGATTCACCCCTCTGGCTTCATCCTTGTCGGCATCTTCGCCATTAACCAACCGCAGACCCAGCTCAACCTGCGCCTCGGCATCGCCTGAAGCTGCAAGCACCTCTAATTCTTCCAAGCCCAACTCCAGGCTTGTTTCCCATTCGAGAGTTGGTAGGCCGGATCCCTGATAGATCGTATCCATACCGGTACAACCGCACAGGACTCCCAACATGACCATGCTAGAGAATAATGGCTTCATGCTCTCACTCGCCTCTTCATTGTTGCGGACTTAGATCAGGATTCGCTCCGGTGGGGAAATGCCGTAAATCTCCTATTGAAATAAGCCCAACGGCGATGAAGACATTTCTTGTTGATTTACCCAATCCCCAAGCTGCGCCTTGAACGCATCGCGCACCGCCCGCGAAGTTTCCGGGCCGTCAATGATATAAGGGGTGAGAAGAACAATGAGCTCAGTCTTGGTCACATTGTCGGATTGGTTCTTGAACAAGGACCCGAGGATCGGAATATCCTTTAAGAAGGGAACCCCCGTTTCACCCGTGCTGTAGTTTTCGGATATCAAACCGCCAAGCAAGACCGTTTCTCCATCATCGAGTGCCAACGTGGTGTTGATACTTCTCGTTAATATGATGGGGCTTTGGATATCAGATATGTCGTTGCTCTGCGCATCGCTTACCTCTTGGGAGACGGTTAGTTCAACTCGCCGGCTGGAATTAATCGTCGGCTCAATTGTCAAAATGACGCCCGTGCTACGGTATTGAACGGATTGAAGGATATTGCTGGTACCGCCAACGCGGCCGTCGGGGGCCGTTTGCTGCGTTGTAACTATTGGGACCTGGGTCCCAACCTGCATGGTTGCGCTACTTCCGCTAGAGGCTACGAGGCGTGGGCTGGAAAGAATGGATACGCGCTGTTGATCCACAAGCGCGTTAACCGTTGCCGTAAAGTCTCCGGTATTCCTGACCAGATTTACCATTAGTCCTTCGTCGGAGAGGACCGCTGACGCGTTGGATACCATTTCGACACCGTCGTCAAACCCGAAGATAACGCCAAGGCTTTGACCCTCATCCAACGTTACCTCGGCGACCGTAGCCTCGATCATGACCTCCAGAGGCGCCCGGTCCATTTGTCCCATTAATAGTCTAAATTGCGAATACTCTTCCGCTGTTCCCTGAAACAGAATGGCGTTACGGCTGGCGTCCACGATCAGTTTTGGTGCCGACGTAGTCTCTGGTTTTGGTGCCGACATAGTCCCTGCTTGATTCGCTTCGGCGGGTGCCGCTTTTGTTTCGCCGTCACCAAGAAGTTCGCCGATGATCTCCGCCACTTCCTCTGCATTGGTGTTCTGGACTTGATAATAATAGACACCCCGGGTGTCGATTGTTTGGCTTGGCTGATCCAGTTCAGCTGCCCACTGCACCACATGTTGCAGATTTGCGTCGCTCGAAGAGAATACGACTATGATGTTCAATGCCTGAACCGAAACCAGCTTTATGCTGGCCGCAGACTGGCCGCCCATGGCAATGAAATAACCCTCTGCTGTCAGGACTTCGATCAGCTGTTGCGCTAGCCGTTCCGCGCTCCAAAAGGCGGGTGATATCTTGACGCTGCGGTGTCCGGCAAGGTGAGGCTGATCAAGTATAGTTACTGTTTCAAGGGCAGCTTCCACGTCTTCAGCGCGTCCCAGCAGTAGCATTGCATTGGCGCCGCCTACGGAGAGGACGTTAATCCGGTCACCAAGCGCAAGATCCAGCCATGACCGCAGTGTTGATGCTTGGACGTTGTGCACCGTGGCGTAATAGAACATGGGCCGCATATCCGCCGGTACATTGGGAAATGCGCGTGAACGAATGATCCTAGGTATGTCTCTCTGAAACCTGTCAGTTTCAATAAACCGGTAGACGCCTCCTTGATAAACGACGTTGATGTCGTAATTCTCAAGCACTTGAACAACAAGATTGTAAAATTCATCAGGTGGCACGGGCCCCGCCGTTCTCAGGGTTACCAACTGTTCCCTGTCCATGACTTCGCTGTCGATTTCGAAGGACACCCCCAGAATCTCGCCGAACACGGTGTTAACAAAAGCAGGCAGTCGGACCCCCTCAAAATTGATACTGATATTGTCTCCATCCAGAGGTGGCGGCGTTGTGCTGGAATAGGGTTCGGCCACAGTCACGGACAGAGGAACGTCAGGTCCACCTTCATAAGTCAAGCGCTCCCGCGCTGTCGCCGTTAAACCAGAGATAACCTCTGTGCTGTCTCCGCTGGCGGCGGTTTGTTTGCCCAAATTGAGCGGCTGTGTTAGTGGTGTCCGCGGGAAACTGGCGCATCCTGCCAGGGCAAGCGCCGCAGTCATGATTATGAAAACGCGACCAATATCCAACATTTGACCAAAAGCCCCCCGTTCTATATTCGGCATTTCATCGGAACATAGAGCCCCATAGCTTTCTATGCGCCCCTAAAAATTGGGGACAAGTTCATTGCTGCCTACCTTAGATGTTGGACCGGAACACGATAAAAGACCTAGTTAAATAAATGTAAGTTAAAGATGAAGTGTGGGATTCGCATACACGGTCACATCTCGTACATGGCTGTTCAACGCTGATATCTTGATAGATTGTTAGGCGGGGGGTCGGCGAAAAGAGCTCTTCCCTCTGCCGTTTTTGTATTAATCAATAGGGGGTAACCTTTTTGGAGGTTACCCCGATGCCGAGCACGCTGCTGTCTCTGTATCTCCCAGATTTCCAGCCCGCACCGCGATCAGGGGAAGGTCTACCCTTTGGCGCCGATCTTATTGTTCACGGTGCTGGCGATGCTGACCGGAGCGCGGCCGTATCGCCGAATTCACGCGTTCATCCAGACCCATCTCGACCGTCTGAATGACCACGAAACGGCGCGATCATAAGGCTGCATTTAAGTTCCTGAAACGGGCTATGAAGCGTTATGGTGAACCGCAGTCTATCGTAACCGACCGGCTGGGGTCACCGTGCGGCTTTGAAAGTGATCGGCAACGAGGATCGCCAAGAGACCAGGCAGGTGCTGGCTCAACAATCGAGCCGAGAACGCGCACCAACCCTTCCGACGACGGGAAGGGGCGATGGCGTGGTTCAGAGACATCAAGACCCTGCAGAAATTCGCCTCCGTCCATGCCTCAATCCACAACCATTTCAACCACCAACGCCATCTCAATAGACGCGACACTTTATAAACAAGACCGAGCCGCCGCCCTGGCCGAGTGGCGTCAACTTGCTGCCTGAGAATCCTCTATTATAGGTTCTTCTGCTCCGGGCCAGTTAATCTGATGGTATGGACGCCCCCTTTTCGGCGTCGAGTGCGCCAGAATGGAGTTTGGTTTGAACTCCAGACAGAGGGAGCGTCCACGATGGATATTACAACAATCGGTTTTGATCTGGCAAAGACGGTGTTCCAGGTTCACGGTGCTGATGGTGAGGGGCGAGCGGTACTACGGCGGAAGCTGCGCCGCGGGAAGGTGTTGGCGTTCTTCGCCGGATTGCCATCATGTCTTGTCGGCATGGAAGCCTGCGCCAGTGCGCACTACTGGGCGCGTGAGATACAAGCGCTGGGCCATGAGGTCCGGCTGATCCCGCCTCAATACGTTCGCCCCTTCGTCAAGACGAACAAGAACGACGCGGCGGATGCGGAAGCGATCTGCGAGGCGGTGACGCGTCCGACGATGCGCTTTGCGCCGGCGAAAAGCGCCGAGCAGCAATCGGTTTTGATGCTGCACCGGGCCCGTGAGCTGTTGGTCCGTCAACGCACGATGGTGATCAATGCGCTTCGCGGCCACTGTGCGGAGCTCGGACTGATCGTCGCTCAAGGGGCGTCGAAGGTGGAGGAACTGGTTGCCATCATCGAAGATCCCGGTGATGTGCGACTGCCCCCTCTGGCACGCGAGGCGCTTGGCTCTCTGGTTGAGCAGCTCCATTCCGCTCAGGCCCGGATCAAGCAGCTGGAGGCGACGCTTTTGGCTTGGCACCGATCCAACCAGGCGAGCCGCCGGCTTGCGACGATCCCCGGCGTCGGTGTCATCACCGCGACGGCGCTGGTCGCGACGATCGGAGATGGCGCGCAGTTTCGCTCGGGCCGGCAGCTCTCGGCCTGGCTCGGTCTCGTGCCCCGACAACACTCGAGTGGCGGCAAGGACAGGCTGGGGCGGATCTCGAAGCGCGGGGATGGCTATATCAGGCGCTTGCTCGTGCATGGTGCGCGAAGCGTGCTGCGCTGGCGCCGCGCCAAGCCGGGCACGGGGCCTGGCTGGACCGACCGGCTCCTGGCGCGGCGGCCGACAAACGTCGTGCTGGTCGCCATGGCCAATAAGACAGCCCGCGTCGCCTGGGCACTGCTCAGATACGAGCGTATCTACCGACCGACGCCCGCCTGACCAGCTGGAAAGCGGATACAAACTTGCGAGGGTAACGACGATTTGATGGCGAAACAGGGCTCCACCCGAGATCGGCCAAACCCGAGGCATTGTCAGAGCTTTGAGCTCGTTAATCTGACTGGGCGTCGATCTTTCGGATTCCATCAGGGCCAGCGGTCAGCGTACCGCAGCGCAAAGGCCGGATACATGACTGCAAGCTCTACCGCCGTTTTAAGTCAGTTTCTCCCTTGCAACACCGGGGGCGTCCATACATGACAATGCCCGGTGAAGTCCCAACTTTCATCAAAAAAGATCACGGTGTAGTCTGATTTGAATTCTCGAGTTTGATATGGGCCTCCAAGGGAAACGCGCTTCCAGTGCTCGGGAACGACAGCAAACCGGGCAAACTCTTCACCGTAAGGTTGGTGTACCCGTCCAGAGAAAGAGAGCTGATATTGTCGGGGCGCTGCCGACGCACTTTGTGCATAACCTCCCAAGTCTTCGCTGTACACACAATGCGCTGCGGCCAGGATCGCATAAGGGCTGACAAGGGTTCCGGTGCATCTCTAGGAAAATCAAAAACCGATTTCCCGTGGTATCGACGCTGTGTCGGGGCACCCTATCCCTTTGGATCGGCGTGCATGGGGCCGTCTCGGGGATCATACAGGGGTTCCGGCAGTGTTGATTGGGAGGCGCGGTTAAAGTTCTCTAGCGGTAGACGCCGCGCCTGACGGTAAGCCGCGTTATCAAATCCGCCTGTCGCCAAGCACCACGGCGGACCGTGTGTGCCCGCCTCCGTCCCGGCGTTATTCAGCTCCGTGTGCTCGGTTCCAATCGTCCGACCCAGTGCATCCTGTCACCCCGCTCGTCCAATAGGGGGCCGACGCCGAAATATTTCCTGCCCCAGCAGGGCGAACATAGTGTCGTGCGTGCGGCCCTTGGTGCGTACGGCCAGCAGCCCGAAGTAGCGGATGTTGTGCCGGTAACGGTCGGGCACGTGATCGGCCAGCGTGGCCAGGAAGTCAGCCGTCTTATACCGGGTGATGACCATTTGTTTCGTCTTCATGTCCTTCGTCACGAACCAGATTTCGTGACGGTCAATCTTCCGGAACCGGCGCCGTGCGATGGGAGAATGGCGGGCGTAGCGGCCCGCGTAGCCGAGGAACTGCTTCTTGCCCCGGTACCGTTGGATGTGGGTATTCCACCACCACTCGTGTTGCCGGTTCAGGAGGTCCGCGAGTTGGTCCGCGCTCTGGTCGGTCTCCAGAACGCCCCTGCGATACGCTTCTCTAAGATGGCATTGTCAGATTAAATCTGTTTGGCGGTCTCTCCCTATCCTCTTTTGGGGATTTCAGGGCGTAAAGATAAGTTTTGTCTGGGCTAAACCGGACAAGCACGGGCGATGAAGCTGGCTCAACAACGGGAAAATTCTAACATACGACTTTAACCCGACAATGCTCTCGGGCGAGCTGCTGAAATACCGGAAGGGATTATCCATCACTCGAGGCTACGAAAGCCTACTTCCCGGCTCAAGGCGATTTACTCTGACAGTGCCCGGGGCTGTGCATCTCCGGCTCTCAGAACCGGAAGCCTGCACCCGCAAACCAGTAACGACCCAGGGCACCCTGCACCGCCAGGGCCGCCCCACCCTGTCCGGCGCCGTCACCACTGATGAAGCCAATGTCGGGGTCGAATTCCAGGTTTTCCTCGCGATACTCTCCCCCGAACACGATGTCGATGCCAGTGCCGGCCCATGGCAGTCTCATACCGTATTGAGCAAGATTGGCGGCCAAATAACCAGAATAGATAATCTGGTCGGTGGTTCCTCTGGCAAACAGCGGCAATACCAGGTAGTCGATCATCGCCGGAGTAACCGCGCCGGTCTCGAAGATATTCCAGGGCACACAGTCTGGGTCCGAACCATCGACGACCGATTGACAGACGGGCTCGCCGGTGACCGGATCCGGGACCGCGTTCAGGGCCCGAGCAATTTTGGTGATGGACAGGTCGTTCTGGTAGGTATTCTCCATGCTGACTTCGGAGTACTGCAGGAAGGCATCGTAACGCCATACGTTGTTGATATTGCCACGCATACCGAAGACGCCACGGAATGAGGTATGCCGCAAATCTTGACGACGTGGACCCCCTTCAACGTTGCGGCGCCCCACATAAGCTACTTGGTCGTCTTCCGGGCCGAGACCATAGTCGCCGCAGATCGCTGTGCGCTGCTGGCCGGACATGAACGGGTTGTCGCAGTTCAGTGTATCAGTGATGAAGAACGCGCCGGACGGCGCAATCTGCGCGACTGAGCGGTCGTCCATGAACATGAGCTCGCTGTAGGCCTCGTTATGCCGATTGATCTCGTAATGGCCGAAGGCACCAGCCGTGTAGCGCCGGTCCGGGCGCTGAAAGTAGTTGAGCGGACCGTAGTTGTAGGTCGTGCCAGTCCAGGGCACGAAATCTGTGCCTTGGACCATGAAGTCGAAGCTAGGCAAACCTTGGCCCGAGAGTATCCCAAAATCGGTTATCCGGCCCTGAGGGATCGTTGACGAACCGAAACAGGTCGTGCCGTCATTGCTGAGCGCACAACCGCTATAGTCACGGCTGCCCTGAAGGACCGCGCCAATGTCACGATAGGTGGCATAGGCGGTAACGTTACCCCGGCCATCGGCGAGATTGCCGCCGATAACCAACGACATATTGTTAATTTCGCCGTCTGTGACGGTGCCGGTCGGCGCCGGATAGCCGTTATCCAGGATAATTTGCTGGATTTTGTCATTGTTATTTTTGTGCACGTACTGGCTGAACTGGTAGTCCAACTTCACACCCTCGAAATCGTCAACCATGATGAAGTTGACCACGCCGGCCACCGCATCAGAGCCGTAAGTGGCCGATGCACCACCGGTGAGCACTTCAACGCGTTCAATGAAGGCTCCCGGAATCTGGTTGATGTCAGCGCCAATACCGCCCTGAATCGGTGAACCGGATGGCAAACGGCGGCCATTGACGAGCACCAAGGTGTGCTCTGCGCCGAGATTGCGAAGGTTGATAGTCGCGGTTCCGGTTGCACCGTTTGATTGGCCGGCATTCTGGCTGGAATACACCTGCGGCAGGCCCTTGATCACGTCTTCGACCCGGACTACGCCCCGGAACAGCAGTTCGTCGGCATTCACCTGGATAACCGGACTGGAACTAGCTTCGTTTGTATTTTGAATGCGTGATCCGGTTACGATCACTTCTTCGATAATCTGATCCTGGGCATGAGCAGCCAGCGGCATCATTGCCGCCGCCGCAAGGCTTGCTGTCTGTATAGCTAGGGACAATTGATTTTTTTTCAGTATTTAATTCCCTTATTTCGGCATTGTCAGACCAACTGGACCGGATCTGCAGAACCTACAATCAAGGACTCTTAGACTGCAAGTTGATACCACTAGGCCAGGGAGGCGGTTCGGTCTTGTTTAAAAGTTTCGCGACAGCGTTGCCAGCGCTTGTTCCCATTTGTGTTGATGCGTTGCGCCACCGCGAGAGCGTATTGTGCTTCTATACCGTCCGGCTCTGTGCACAGCAAGACGCACATCAATTTCTCGGCCTTGCGAGGTTTGCTGTTGTGCAGTAGGTGCTGCGCTTCTTTAATTCTTATTTGCGTTTCAGTCGCAGTCTGCTTCTGCGGTGCGAGCACTGATAAAAAAGGCGAACCGAAGTTCGCCTTTACATATGCTATAACCCCGCTTCATTCTCCGACTCTTTATTCAAAAGTCGTAAGACAGCTGCAAGCCAACTGTGCGAGGGCGCTGCACACTGACGACCGGCGTATAGTGACCGGCAATCTGCATGACGGGCGACTCTTCGTTGGTCAGATTGTCTAAGAACAACTCAGCCCTCCAGTTGTCCTTTTGCAGACCGAGGGAGATACCGAGGGCCGTGGCGCTCGGGTTATCGAAGCGCGAACTCCTGCGAAGACGGAAACCTGTCCCTTACGAAAACCTCATCCACACCTGGATGGTTTGCATCATGAAGATTGGCGGATAAGGTTTTCGGGAAGGACAGCCGCCGTCGTAGATCACGGCTAACGACAGAAGCCGCCGGCCTTGGTTCGCGTCCTTGCTCGTCTTGGCCAGGCGACGCAGCGCCTTGGCATCGAAGTCATTACGCAACGAAATCGCTGCTCCCATGGTGATCCTCCTCATCCCCGAATCACCACAATTGAGTCAGAAATCGGTCGAAAGGGGAATCCCAAACGTGAGTCTTATTCAGGGTCGATTGGTATTAGACGGCATACTCCCTACACTCAACGCTGTTTCCTCTGACAATGCCTTGGAGGGTGCGCCATCCGGCCGCGAGCTCTGGTCCCTCGGTTATCTTGGTGATCTGCCCAAGGATCGTCGCGAAGCGGGCAAACAGTTCGCCGAGCGGGCCCGCTGGATTCATTATTGGTAAGTCGGGCTCTGAAGAGCGCGGCGCTTTGATTAGGAAAATCGTAATGGGACATTTCGTTCGCGCCGGCCTGATGATTGTGCTGATGCTCGCCGGGCCGGCGTCCGCTGAAATGGTATTGAACCGGTCCGGGGGCAGCGACCCGTCCTCACTCGATCCGCAAAAAGCCACAGGCAATACGGCTGCTCCCATTCTAAATGAACTGTTCGTCGGCTTGATGACGACGGACCCCAACGGCAAACTCACCTACGGCATCGCAAAAAGTCATACGGTTTCAGAGGGCGGCAGGGTCTGGGAGTATACCCTTCGCGATGGATTGAAGTGGTCAGATGGCGTTCCCCTCACCTCTGAGGATGTGGTGTGGTCGCTCCACAGGCTGATGTTGCCGGAAACCGCGTCCCGCTATTCCCAATTCTTTTTCTCGGTGAAAAACGGACGCGCAGTCACGGCGGGTGATGCTCCGCCGGAGAGTCTTGGCATCTCCGCACCGGGCGCCAAAACCGTTCGTTTTGAACTGATCAATCCCGATCCGTTGTTTCCCCAAGCCCTTAACAGTTTCTCGGCAACGCCGTCGCCCCGCCACAAAGTGGAAGAACTGGGAACGGGCTGGACCCGGGCAGGACAATTCGTCTCCAATGGCGCCTACACTTTGGAAGAATGGGTGCCTGGAACCCGCTTGACTCTTAAAAAAAATCCCAACTTCTATGATGCGGACAACGTCACAATCGATAAGGTCAATTTCTTTCCGACACAGAATTTGAACACCGTCTTCAACCGGTTCCGGGCCGGCGAGCTGGACGCCATTCTCAATTTTCCGCCGGAACAAATGGAGTGGATCAGGGAGAACATGGCCGAAGAACTGCGCATCGCACCGACCTTGGGCATTTATTACTTCCTGATCAACGTCAACAAACCGCCGTTCGACGATCTCCGGGTGCGCAAAGCGTTAGCCTTGGCGTTTGATAAAGACTCATTGATCGACCGGCTACTCAACACCGGTGTCATTCCCGCTTACAGTTTTGTCTCGCCCGTGGTCGACGAATACGAGGTGGCCAAAGCCTCTATCGCCAACAGGACTATGCCCGACCGCATTGCCGAGGCAAAACAATTGATGGCGGACGCAGGCTATGGGCCGGACAACCCGCTCACTTTTGAACTGGCCTACGATACCTTGGAAGAAAACCGCAAGATCGTAGTGGCCATGAAGTCTATGTGGAGCGCTATCGGTGTCAATGCAGAGTTAATGGACACGGAATTCCGCAACCTCAACCGTAAAGCCCGCACACGGGATTACGACATCATGCGCTGGGCCTGGTTTTCACCGTTCAATGACGCAGCGGGGTACCTCAACCTGATGCGGTCCAGGGACCCCAGCAATTACATCGGATTTTCTAACGCAGAATACGACTCCATCATGGCCGAAGTGGACACGATTTCCGACTTGACCCAGCGCAATGCATTGATGCACCGGGCCGAGCAAATTCTCATGGAAGATTATGTTATGCTGCCAGTGTATCATTATGTCAGCCGGCGGCTGGTGAAGACCTATGTGGACGGGTGGAATGCCAATGCCCGCAACACCTATATGGCCCGGTATTTGACGGTGAACCGCCCTGAAGGATAATAGGCTAAGAGAGCACGGCGCCGATCTGAAGGAGACACAGCTATGCTGATGAATTGCTGGTATGTCGCGGCAGACGCGAAAGACGTAACGACGGAACCACAAGGCGTGCATATGCTCGGCCAGGACCTGGTGGTGTTCCGGGATTCGGACGGCAAAGCCCATTGCTTAAGCGACATTTGCGTTCACCGCGGCGGCTCCTTATGCCGCGGTAAAGTTGTCGACGGTACGGTGCAGTGTCCCTATCACGGCTGGCGATATAACGGCAACGGCGAGTGTGTGGAAATTCCATCGTTGGGTGCTGATGCCAATATTCCTAAGCGGGCGCGGATCGATTCCTATCCGGTTGAAGAAAAATACGGTTGGATTTGGGTGTTCCTCGGTGACGCTCCAGTGGCGGAACGTCCGCCCATGCCGGATTACTTCCCCGAATACGAAGCCTACGAAAAAGGCGAGAGCGACGAATGGCGGTTCGTGCGCGGCAATTTCGTTTTCGAATGTAATTGGGTCCGCGCCATCGAAAACGGCAGCGATCACACCCACGCGTTCTTCGTTCATACGGATTTCGGCAATCCCGAAAGCCCCGTGGCCAAAGATTACGACCTGGACATTGATGACGCCAAGATCGAATCCCTGGGCTATGCCCAGCCGACACAAAAACGCGGCGTGTGGGCCGACAAGATCGACAATGATCGCCCCGACGTAAAAACCATGGTGCGGATTTACAAACCGGCACCGTCGATCCGCATTGAAATGCATCTCAAACCGCCGATGTGGCAGATGATCGTCTCTGGCTACACACCCATCGACGAACACCGCACCCGGGTGTGGTTCTGTCAGGGCCGCAACTTCTTTACCGATCCAAAATATGATGCCGACTCCCGGCGCCGGGTGCTGCTGGTTTTCCAGGAAGATGCCAAGGTGATCGATCACATTCGCCCCGCCATGGTGCCGCCCACGTTGTCGGACGAATTGGCGTTGGAAAACGACAAGCACGGCATTGAGTTCCGCAAATGGGTCAAATCCCAGGAGGCCATTGGCCGCGCCATCGATCTGAAAGTGCAAGAAACCGAAGACGAGATGGTCCGCGTGATTCCCTCCCCGGCGAGGCGCGAAGATCCGAAGAACTGGGTGCTCGATACGGTGCATACCAAGACACCTAAGATCATCCGGGAAGCAGCGGAATAATCGCCGGCCGGTGGACCGAAAACGAAGCGTTTAGGACAGCATTGAAACCATGACCGGTTATGCCCTGCGCCGTCTGTTGATTGGGGCACCGACTCTTTTCATTATCATTTCATTGTCTTTCTTCTTGATGCATTTGGCACCGGGAGGACCCTTCGACGATAACGCATTTCTTGAGCCAGAAGTCATCGCTAATCTTCAAGCGGCATATGACTTAGATAAACCGGTCGTCGTCCAATACGGCCTGTACCTTGGCAAAGTGGCTCAAGGAGATTTCGGACCGTCTATTGTCTATATCGATCGGACGGTCACCGAACTCTTAGCTATAGGTTTGCCGGTGAGTCTGAAGCTGGGGCTGTCGGCCATGGTCCTCGCCTTCCTCATTGGTGGAAGCCTGGGCATTCTTGCGGCGCTGAGGCAAAACACCTCCGCCGACTATGCCGTTATGTCCATGGCTATGACCGGCATCGCCGTGCCCAGCTTCGTCATGGCACCCCTAATGAGTTTGATCTTCGGTGTGATTCTGAAAATCCTGCCGGTGGCGACCCTTGAGCCGCGCGGCAGTTTGGCCGTAGCCCTGCCGGCGCTGGCACCAATCACACCTTACATAATGCCGGTGATCGCTTTGGCCTTGCCGCAAATCGCCATCCTTGCCCGCCTCACCCGTGGCGCCATGATTGAGACGCTGCGGCAGAACTACATCCGCACCGCCCGCGCCAAAGGTCTGGCAACCAGCAGCGTAGTCTGGACCCACGCCATGAAAGCCGCCGCCCTTCCGGTGGTCAGCTACCTTGGGCCTGCGGTGGCCTCGGTGGTTACCGGTTCCATTGTCATAGAGCAGATTTTTCAACTGCCGGGTATGGGGCGGTTTTTCATACAAGGCGCCCTCAACCGCGATTATCCGCTCGTTCTTGGCATCGTCATTGTCTATGCCGTTGCCGTTATCATCCTCAATCTCATCGTTGATCTGTTGTACGGGATGCTCGATCCCAAAGTGAAGGTCAACGCATGAGCTTGTTCGCAGCACAACGGGCCGCTCATGATGCTCTGCTGGCGGATGCCACGGCTCTGCACGGCCGGTCGTTATGGCAAGACGCTTGGCGGCGGTTTAAATCCAACCGGGCCGCCATGGCCGGTGTAATCGGATTGGCGTTAATCACTCTTGGCGCCATCGTTGCGCCATCGTTAAGTCCTCACTCCATCGAAGATTTAGATTGGATGAATATCAGCGCACCGCCGTCACTGGAAAATAACCATTGGTTCGGCACCGACGACACCGGCAAAGACATGTTTGTACTGACCTGGATCGGCGCGCGGGTCTCTCTCATTATCGGCGTGATGACCACGGCGGTCGCCCTGTCCATCGGTGTGATTTACGGCGCCACTGCAGGCTATGTCGGCGGGCGCACCGACAACGCCATGATGCGCTTTGTCGATGTGCTCTATGCCCTGCCCCTGCTGTTTTTTATCATCATTCTCGTCACCGTTTTCGGGCGGAACATCTTCCTGGTGTTTCTTGCTATCGGCTGTGTGGAATGGCTGACCATGGCCCGCATCGTCCGCGGCCAGACCCTATCGGTAAAACAAAAGGAATACATAGAAGCAGCGCGGGCATCCGGTGCCAGCTCGGCCACCATCATCGGCCGGCATGTCTTGCCCAATGTGGTAGGGCCGGTGATCGTTTACGTTACGCTGCTGGTTCCAACCAATATTTTGGTGGAGAGCTATCTCAGTTTTCTGGGCCTTGGTGTGAAAGAACCTTTGACCAGTTGGGGCGTTCTGATTTCGCGGGGCGCTAACAATATTGAATTAGCACCGTGGTTGTTGCTCATTCCTGCCGTCTTTCTCGCCGCCACCATGTTTTGTTTTAACTTCATTGGTGACGGTCTGCGCGATGCCCTTGATCCAAAAGATCGCTAGTCAG
The DNA here is from genome assembly GCA_965262665.1 of Rhodospirillaceae bacterium. Taxonomy (GTDB): domain Bacteria; phylum Pseudomonadota; class Alphaproteobacteria; order Rhodospirillales; family Rhodospirillaceae; genus CBDBND01. The sequence continues at coordinate 2,881,953 of CBDHFR010000004.1, read as the reverse complement.
GACGGTTAAGAGAGACCTCTAGTCCACCAGATCGAACTCTCTAAAATTCATCACGTCCTGCACCGGCTCATAACCGGTTAGGTTGCCTGCCAGTCCGTCGAAATCCACACCCTGCCAGAGAATGATCGCCGGCGGATCCTCCCGCTCGTGAGCCAGCACGGCGTGGAAATAGGGCAACGCGTCTGCCGCAGACAATTGATCCCTGGCTTGATTGAGTAAGGGGATCAGATCCTCGTCGCAGTGGTACGGGCTCCGGTCATTCAATATACCTTGGCAGACCCGGTGGCGATAAGCGTTGAGGGGATCAGGACCCCGCGCAAACAAACTGATGAGGTCCCCTTCGGCATTGCCAAAGAAAAGAACTTGAGTGTTCTGAAACACTGGCTTGGTGCGCAGTTCCAACCGGACACCGATTTTGGCGAGATCGAGGGCGACCTGTTGGAAATAGAGCAGATCGTTGGCGCCGCGCGAAGCCACGGTCGCTGTCACGTCAAGACCGTTCGGATACCCAGCCTCGGCTAACAACGCTTTGGCGTTGTCGGGGTCGTATTCGTAGGGAGGAAGATCAGGGTTAAATCCAAACGAACCGGGATAGGCGATTTGGGACACCGGCACGGCCGCGTTCTGCAACAAGGTATCGATGATGGCTTGCCGGTTAACACCGTAGTTCATGGCAAGCCGGACCCGTGGATCGACAACAGGTCCACCGTTGACCGTCAGGAATGCGAGAAATTGCGCCGTTGCCATATTGCGCAGGATCAGTCTTGCCCTGGTGGACTCAAGCAATGGAGCATCGTCCGGACCGAGCCCAACGACGAAATTCACAGCGCCTGACAGTATGGCCTGCAGCCGGGCTGTTTGATCAGGCACTTGAACAAAAGACAGCCGGTCAAGTTTCGGTGGTTGCCATGAATCCCTGACCGCACGCATATCGACGCGGGTTTCGTCCCACCGTTCCACTTGAAACGCGCCTGTGCCGACCGGATTGGATTCGTATTCGGGCCGTGACAAGGTCTCCCATGCGTTTGGTTCTGGAATACGCCATACCGAGGCGTGCAAGGGAAACAACGCGTCCCGCTGGTTGAGTTCAATATCCACCGTCAGGTCATCGACAGCTCGCGCGGAGGCCACTTGATAAAGTGTCGTGCTGATGGTCCAGGTGCCGGCATCAGGTGCGTCGCGCATATGGCGTACGGAGCGGACTATGGCTTCGGAGGTGAAGGGAACACCGTTGGAAAAGGTCACACCGTCGCGCAGAGTGAACCGCCAATGAATGGCGTCATCACTTTGCCATGACGTGGCGAGACTTGGGCCAATCGATCCGTCTTCATTGACGATTGTCAGCGTGTCATAGATGGCCAGCAGCACCATCACCGCAGGCATGGTGATGGCCTGATAAGCATGACCTCGATTCTGCCCGATCAAAGCCGTGCCGACCGTGACTGACTTCTCATTGGTTTGAGAGAATGACGGTGAACTGAAATTGAATGCGGGAAAAGCGAAGAGGCAAAACACGCAGAAGAAACGAAACAGATGCATTGGCGAAGCCATGCCTCTCATGGTGAACAGCGCAATAAGACACGATTGACTCCCAAGTTTATCCAATCAACGCTGATGGGCATAAGGGTTTATGTAGCGGTTGAACCACGCCGCAGAGATGGGAGGATTCGATGATCAGTCGGACATTTTGGCGCTCATTGGGATGGCTGAGTTTAAGCGCCTGCATGGCTTTACCGCTCAACGCCCAAACGCTCGTTATCGAAAATGTGACGTTGATTGACGGAACAGGTGCGGGTCCACGACCGAGCGCAACTGTTGTTGTCGAGGACGGCAGAATTGAAGCGGTCGGTGGTAGCGCCATCTCCATTCCGCGCGATGCCCAACGGATCGACGGGTCTGATCAGTTTCTCATTCCTGGCTTGATGGATGTTCACGTCCATGTGCCTGGCAGTGCAGCGCGCAATCAGGCCGGTGAAGTCATCCGCCCGGAAAACAAAGCTGTCGGGATCGGCGCGCTACACAGTTTTCTCTACAGCGGCATCACATCGGTCTACGACGCCGGTAACAATGCCGATTACATCATGGGTTTGCGCCAGGACGAACGGGCCGGAACTCTCCTGAGCCCGCGGATTTTTGCCAGCGGCAGCGCAATCACTTTTCCCGGTAGCTGGGGGGCTGGCGCCAACTCGACGCTCATCGACAGTTGGCCGGAAGGCCAGGCCGGTATGGACCGTAACTTCACCCGGGGTCCAGACCTGCAGAAGATCACCTATGAGAATTTCGGCGCGGGGGCCAACGCCTGGGGGCCGTCCTTTTCCGACGACGTCATCACCAACATTATTCAGTACGCCGAAGAGAAAGGTGTGCGCACGACCATCCATATCTCAGACGAAGCCCATGCCCGTATTGCCTTGGCCGCCGGTGTGAATACACTGGCCCATCCGGTTGCGGTCGGGCGCATGTCCGCAGGTTTTATGCCGATCATCGTCGACAGCGGCGTGATCGTGGCATCGACCCTCGCGGTATTCGACAATATCGTCCGCATTGTCGATGCACCGCAGTTTTTCGATACGCCCCTGTTTCAGGCGGTCTACACGGATAATCAAATCGAGGAAATGAAAACCAGCGCCGGACCGCGCTATGCCTCCGTTGGTTGGGGCAGCTGGTTCAAAACCACACTGACCTATTCCATGGAAAACGTGAAGCGCCTGCACGCCGCCGGGGTAATCATCGCCTTGGGAACGGACCGGACCATCGGCCCTCTCACCCACCGGGAATTGGAACTCTATGTTGAAGCCGGCATCTCTCCGTTGGACGCCATCACCATCGGCACGTTGAACGCGGCGAAGTATCTGGCACGGGAAGACGAGCTCGGCACCATCGAGCCCGGCAAGCTAGCCGATATGGTATTGCTTGAGGCCAACCCTCTGGACGACATCCGCAACACCCAGCGTATCGCACGGGTGTTCAAGGGTGGTGTGGAAATCGACCGGGATGCCCTGCAGATCCCAAGGAACTCGCGATAAGCTTATTAGGGCGTGGCCAGTTCCAGTTTGGTTAGGACGTATTCCTTATCCTCGTCGGTGATCGCCTGTTTGACCAAGATCCGGTCTTCACCGGTGATCCACATTTCGATGTTAGTCAGCAGATAGCGTTCCGTTTCAAACGTGCCGGCGGGAACGGTGATGGTTTCATTGCCAGGGTACGTGAACGTAGCCGGGTGTAAACGGCCCTTCACCGTTTCCTGACCGCCTGGCGCCGGGCTGAAGTTGAAGTAGGTGGCTTTGTGCACACCGTCCGCATCCCGTTCTCCCTGCCACAAGTACCAACCGTTCATGGACTCGCCGTGAGTGACGACAGACAGCTCATGGGGCACCTCTAAAATATCTTCGATGCGCCCACCCGGTCCTTCCGACACGGCGCGGAGTTCGGTGCCATCCACGGAGGCGCGGATAGACCCGCGATAACCATCTGGAACCCAGCAGGTGGCGAAAACATCGATGGGCCGGAAATTCTTGTCTACATGGGCGGTCATGATCTGCAGCGCGTTGGCGGCGATAAAATCCTTACTCAAGATCATGGTGCGGGAGCCATTGGGATGGACGAAGATGCGCCATTCTTCGACGCCGCGGTAGCGCTTATCGGTTTTGGTCTGCAGACGCAGCGTGCCGACCACTTCGCGCACCACGTTGATATTGGGGCCGGTGTTTTCTTCTTGGGCTAGGGCTGACGTGATGAAGTTGTTTTGAAATGGCAGGAGCGCTATTGCGACCAGACCAAGAGATCGAATGAAATCCATGTGAGAACTCCAGGAACTCAAAAACCAGGATTGGTCAGGTAATCAGGATAGTCTCGATTAATGTGGTCGCGAGGGCGTGCAGGAATCTCATCGAGTGTCTCAAGTTTTCGGCCCATGTAGCGAGAAAGAATACCGCCCGGCCGGTCGCCCATGTCCATCCAGCCATGCCAGGGAATATGAGCGTTGATCGTATAGGTGGCGAAGGCGCTAACCAGATCAGGATTCTGCACATCGCTCAGCGAGGCCTGATAGGTCACCAGCTCGGTTTGCGCCATTTCACCCTTGGGAAGAAACGCAGGGATGTCTTCACCGTCGAGTCCGGCGGGTTTGAAAAACAGAATGTCGTCGTTGAACCAGATGGTATCACCGCTGATGATAGGCGGACGTACACGCATGTCACGAAACACCCCATCCGGCCATGAGAACTGCGTATTGATGGTTTGCTCCGGGGTGATGTGTAGAGCCGGCGAGACCATGGCAGCCTGGTGACGCGGTTTGTTGACCGTTCCGGTGTACGGGTTCGAAAACGACTCTAAAACTTCGCGCGTATCCGGATCGAGCACGTAGGAACAGTCCGCAAACGCCGCATCAAGGGTGCGGTCTGTGCGAAACCGGACGCGTTGGAAACTAACGCCTTCGTAGGCATAAAGCAGCTTTGGCGGTGCGCCTTCGGGTTGCGCTATGCCATGTGAAGTGTACTAAAAACGCAGCGGGTTCACCGTCTAACCGCCCCCGAATCTTGGCGTAGGCAGCGTTGCCGCGCCCGCAGCTAAAACAAATCGTCTTCGATTTAGTCCAGGCGAAGTCATCCCAGCCTCAAACTCCCGGATCGTTGAGCCAGCCGGGGTGATCCGCTTCCAGGCGTTCGCGCAAACGTGTTGGTAATTCATCTGGCGTATGCGTTTTGGTGCCGAGCAATTGCCAGGTGGTAACGCCCGGCTCCTGGCCCATTTTCATCCACGGCATCCAGGGCGCTAGGTTCTGGAAATGCAATGTGGCCGGCATGAACGATAGAGTTTCATCGTTGAGATCGGCCAGATTGCCAGTGAAGGCCGCCAAGGATGCAATCGTGATCACCGGACCGGAATAGCCGAGGGGATCGTCCGCTTCGCTGCGCGGATTATTCAGTTTGGTCACCATGTTTTCCGTGGTCCACACCCGCCCGCCATGGGCCTGGGCCTCGACCGTGCCGCTGAACTGCACGGGTACCGTCGCTGCTTCCGACCCGGAGACACCGTCGGGACCGACCACAATGGTCTGGTTGGATTTGTAGTGACCCGGCTGACAGGTTTGTCCGTTCAACGGATTGATCCAATCATCGACGATGTCGTCCGTGTCCGGATCGATGAAGTATCCCGCCTCCGCCATGATCTGGTCGAGGCGGCCGTCTGCGCGCTTGACCAAACGATTGAAACTGTAGCCTTCGATAACCAGCACCCGATGGGCGACATCGTCGGCAGGCTGGGCAAACATATTGCCCGGGTACCACCACTGCCCGGGTGACCCATCCAAATGTCCGCGCATGCGGGCGTAAGCGGTGATGACGTCGTTGGGATCGGAGAGATCATAAGTATGACCAGCAGCCAAAGCCCGGCTCATGGGTGCGAGTGACAGAGCAGTAGCGATGCCCATAAGGGAGTCTCGGCGTGTCGCCATTTGTTTAGTCCTTCGGCTTGATGGTGACCATTTCTTGTGTCACTTCCACTTCTTTGACCCAGCGGCCGAACACGAAGTCCCGCAATTCTTGTGAAGTTTCATAGGCACGCCAGCGGGCGAGGTTGCCGAATTCCATAGTGTTGGCATAGTGGAACTCCGCCGGCACCACGACAGGTTCTATTTTGAAGCTGTTGTGGTAGGACGAAGGACCGCCCACGGTTCGGCGAAGGTCCTGGAGAAAGTCGTCTACCTCTGCGCTGCCCGGCTCGGCTTTCAAGCGAAAACTGATCCGTAACGTCACCGGCTGGGTGAGTCGCCAGTCTGGCGGCAGAAGATCGAAATTGGTTTCCCGTTCCGCTGCCCAGGCTTCAATGTCCTGCTCTTGCGCCTCAATCGGACTGGCCGTGAGTATGGCAGCGCAAGCGACCACGAATGCCATTCGTCGCAGTAGATTAGTCATAACCCTGGGCCTTCCCCTCAATGCTGGGAATTTATTCTGCTACGGTAACAGAGTTGTGGTGATTGCAAACCGCTTTGCCTTTCCTAGGAGGAACGGAATTGGAAACGCGCTTCACTTAGCCAAAGACGTCATAACGGTTCCGCTGTGTAGGCTTTCCGATCCAATATTCTCCGCCAGGAATTTTTCCAACGCACTCAGCCACATGAGCAGGCTTTCTGCTTTACGAAATGAATGGCCTTCACCCTGGATGGCGATAAATGTGTAAGGCTTTCCGGTCCGTTCGAGTTTCTCAGCCAGCTGACGCGAATGCCGGATGGAAACATTGCGATCCTCTTCGCCGTGCACCAGGAGTACCGGGACGTTGATTTCTTCGGCGCGATCGATCGGAGAAATCAGATACAGTTCACTTTTCGTCAGCCGCCCGGCGACGCGGCGGAATTCGGAATTGCGGGAGTCATACTCTCCGTCTTCTCTCAGCATGCGCCGAATATTAGAGGCGCCGTTAAGGGACGCGGCACATTGGAACACGCCTGGTGCGCGGATAACGCCCATGAGAGCGGCATAACCACCGTAGGACGCGCCGGCAATGCAAATCCGCTCGGGATCGGCTAGACCATGATCGATCAGCCATTGCGCACCGTCGGTGAGGTCGTCCTGCATGGCACGGCCCCATGTGCCGTGGCCCAACGATTCGTACCATTCCCCGTAGCCCCGGAAATTGGGTTGCAGGACCATGTAACCCCGGTTGGCAAGAAACTGCGCCCACAAATCGAATCCGAGGCGGTCGCGCGTTCTTGGGCCACCGTGCGGGAGAATGACCGCGGGGCCTGGACGCCCCGCCACTTGGGTCACACTAACTTTGGGCACGGTCAGATAGGCCGGTATTTCCAAACTATCGCGCGCTTCATACGTGACTCGCCTCATAGAAGAGAGGTCTTCCGGATAGAGACCATCGTAACGCTTGCCGATTTCTGTGAGCGTGCCGTTTGCCAGATCGCACAAATAGTACGTGCCCGAATGGTTCGTGCTTTCGGATAAAACCACGAGAAGTTGCTCGTCGGGTGTGGTTGACACGATCGCGTTGATCCGGTCCGGAAGTACGCCGTCGATTTCGTCCCGCAGCGCCGCGTAGCTGGGATCCAGATAGTGATATTCCTTCTTGTCGACCGTGTAAGAAACCGCAACCGCTTTGCGTACTGCTTCAGAAATGACGAGACTGTCCAGATCGACTTCCTCATGAGAGAAAATCTTGCCTGCCAGGTCGCCCGTCCTCAGGTCAAACTTGAACAAACTGGCCCGCCCGGTGATATGCGTTGACAAGACAAATCTGGTGTTGTCGTCGTGACTGTATCCGAGAGGATAGAATCGGCCGTCGGCGAACAGTTCGTATTTGTGCAATGGATGCCAATCGCCGTCGGCCCGGCGGATGAGCATGATTGGGCGGTTTTTGTTGTCCTGACCAAAGGCATAGCGGATATTGCCGCCCCAGTCCGCATACCAGTTGAAAATGTCCTGGCTGCTTGCCGCTTCTTCGACCAGTTCCTGGTCACCCGTATAAATATTCATGCGGTAAACAGAGGAATCATCCTCATTACCGATGTCGACAAGCCGAACGAGAATGTGGGCTGGATCGTCGGGTAACATGTGGACTATTCCGTCACCAGAAAACCGCGGCCGTTTGTTGCGCCGTTGGCTCAACAGGACAACTTTGTCGGAGCCATCCAGATTCATGGAGAGGAGTTGGCGAAGGGAAGAACGGTCGCCGAAAGTCCGGCTGCGATTGCGCAATATGGAACTGACCAGGACACGATCCTCATTGGCCCAGCGCACGCGGAAAAAATCATCCTCCTCACCGCTAACAGCTTGGTCTAGGTCAGCCAATTCCTTGCCTTCAATGCGGTAGTAGGAAATGACCTCGTCACCGTTGATCCGTTTTAGAACGGTAAGTTGGGATCCATCGGGAGAGAGCCTCGGCCCCCACATTTTTTTCCGCTGCGCAAAATGATGTGTGGGCAGCGGATCGGCCACGCCGCTGGCAGCAAGCGGGAAAAGGAGGGCTACCACCGTGAATAGCGCAGCGACCCCGCGATAGAGGCGCGGTGTTTGTGTCATAGAATAATTTTAGCGCGTTATCGGGTGAGAGCCAGAAAAACACGGACAAAAGTCCGTGAGCCGCTCAGAGAAAGACATCTCCGCCGTTAGGGCTAATCACCTGACAGCCATTGTGTTTAGCGCAGGTGGCGGTCATTGAGATGCCAATCGCCATTAAATCGATTGCTTGATTGTCCTCTAGCTGCGGGCGTTACGCCTCGGTAACGGGTTCGGCTCGCTCCACCCTATCAGCACGATCTGCGCGGTCTGCTCGGTCTGCCCTATCGGCCCGTGCTGCAGTTTCAGCGCGATCGGCGCGATCAGCACGGCTGGCGCGGTTTGCTCTCGGAGCGCGCGCCGCACGGGTAGCACGACCCGGACGCGACGAGCCAGGTGCACGGGGAGCACGCGGCGTGCCCGGCGCGTGCGCCGTTCGTCTTAAGCCTTCGCCAGTTTCATTATCGCTCACGGGTTTTTAGCTTCCAGCGCAGCCTATCCAGACGGCCGAAAGTCATGGCTGAAAAACCTTATGCAGGCCATGGCGTCCATCATGGGCTTCCCATTTCTTCGGCAAATCCATCAGCCAATGTGCGAGCAGCATGGCCTGTTGCAAAGAATTTGCCGAGACTAATACTAGTGCTGTTTGCACCTCCTTCGGCTTCCGTCTCAAATTGACCGAGCACGGAAAAAGTATCTTCTTCACCCGTTACAGATCCACCGTTAGACATCACTTCACCTGCATCACCTTCTTTGGCTGCGCTTAGCAGGTTCCCAGTTTTATTCGTGACAGGAATAATCGCGATACCGTGGCCTTTGTAGCCAAAGACAAAAGTTTCCCCTTGCTCAGCCGCCGAACCGCCGACCGAAAGTCCGACGGTGTCTGATTGTCCAAAAATTAGAGGAGTGGTGTCATATGGAGCGCATCCGCCGAGGGCTAAAATCAAAGCGCTTATTGACAAAGTTGCCTTAAAGTCCATCTCAATTCCTCCTTATTTGATAATGTTTGCGCGTCGGGGACTGAAACAATGCAGACCCCCCGTTTTCTTCGAGTAAATGGGTGATGTCAGCAATGTCTCCGCGTTTCTCAATCCAGATAATGAGCCTGCAATCCTGTTCGAGGCTGGCAAATGTGCCGCGGTGGTACCCAATGGAGTTCGTTAAGGGTGAGCCAACAAAACCGAGACCGCGCACATCGATCACACTGCTTTCAGCTGTCTGCTGAACCGTTACACCAAGAATGCCCCAATGCCGCTCAACGTTGACGACTTCGCCACCCTTCATGATTGTGACCTGGGTACATCCGCTCTGTAACAACAAGCACAGAGCAGTCATCACAAAAAGATGGGGGGCGCCTAATTTAATAGTCATACAGGGCACCTAGATAGGTTTGATGTAGTCACCGTAAACCCACCCTGTTTCGCTTATGTCATCGTCATCGTCGTCATCTGGCTCGATCACTTCGACATAGCACCAATTGCTATCCGTCGAGATGAGATTGAGGCGCGTTCCTTTTTGCAAAGGGTCGTCGCGCACTTTTTCATAGTCCGCCCCCGGGCCGGTTCTTATGTTCAAGCGGCTAACTGTTTCGTAGATTTCGTCGTCATCTTCCTGACGTCCCATAATGGATGATTTAACGCTGTCCATCGGAAACGCAGGTCCTGGATCCCTCTTACGTTCGGGGGCGATGTCCTCGTGGCCAATTACATCTCTCAACCCATATTTTTCAACGATCAACTGACCCGCATCGATAGCTGCAGTAAGTTGAGCCTCTGGGTAGACATGCCACCATTCGTCGTCTCCGCCATGTTTATGAAGAGCTTGAACGACGTCGTCTTCGCTGAATGTGCCACCGTACTAGGCACGCCAATTTCCATTTGATTGTTGCAGTGGACCAGCGTTGACCAATTCGATACCGATGGAATGGGCATTGAGTCCCTTTAGACCACGCCAGCGGCTGCGGCCTGCATGCCACGTAACTTTGTTAAAAGGGAGAACCTGCTCAACTGCACCATCCCGATCGATCACAATGTGAGCTGACGCCTTACTACCCTTTTTTTTCAGCGTTGAAACAGCCCCACTCATGGTGCCGCCCGCTGTGTAATGCATCACTAGGTATGTAGGTGCTTTTAAAAGGGGGCTTATATACATGACTAGACAAGTCCTTATTTAGCTCCGCGGATCAGCAAGAAGCCCTCATAGATGAGCAAGGAAACCGTAAACGGCACCATAACCAGCCACAAGGTTCCGCTCTCCAGTCCACTGCCTGCCAGACTCCACTGCCTGCCATCTTCGCCAAGTAATTGTAGGCGTATAAATGAACCAGCGCCCCGACCAGGACCGTTACTACGAGACGAGGCCATTCGGTTTCACCGCGCATCGAACCGAGGATTTTCTCCATGAAAACGAGTACGAGGGCGACGACTGCGAAAGGGTCAATCCAATCAAATATGGGCTTGGCCGCCGCGGGATTGACGGCGTAGAAGAAATTGTTGAGCGTCAAAACGAAAGCTACGACGAGCATGAAGCATCCTTTTAGTGACCGCATATTTCAACCTCTCCAATTCTTCCGTTGTGTCTAGTCATGTATATAAGCCCCTTTAAAAGGCCCGACGAGTTTGGAGATGCTGGTTTCACCAGCAACGAATCACCATTGGTGTCCAGCAAAACATGACTTGAGATCTTCATGCGCGTCTCCGAAAGGCTTCGGAGCAACTGCGGGATTATTGTGTAATACCAGCCTAAAAATAGGCTTGAACCAACAGCAAATAATCTCGGTGCCCCAATAGGCTCCCAAATTGAGTATTTGCTGACATTGTTCCAGTGTGCGGCTTTTTTCGCCGCTTATAACGTTGTTGAACGCTACGGGTCATTAATAGAAATAGCAACTGAAAATAGGTATCAATGATATTGAATCGAGTGGGACAAGCATCTTGGTATCTCAAGGAGACGAATAGCACTCCGTTATGTCCTAGACCTCACAAAAACATATCTCCGCCGTTAGGGCTAATCACTTGACCGACATAGTGCCGCGCCGCATCCGACGCTAAAAATACATAGCTTGGTACGATTTCGTCGATTTCAGCCAGCTGACCGCGCGGAATGCTTTGCCGGATGGCTTCTAAGATGTCATCGGGAACATCGTCCAACATTGCGGTCTTGGTCGCGCCGGGGGCGACCGCGTTGACGCCGACCCCTTTCGGTGCGGCTTCTAGCGTGCGCGTGAAGGTAACGATGGCGACCTTGGCCGCGGTGTAATGGGCAAAACCGGCGGCGCCGAGATAGGCCAATTGCGACGCCGTGTTGATGATTCGCCCCGAGCCGCGTTCATACATGTGCGGCAACACATACTTGCAGGCGAGAAACGTGCCGCGCAGATGGACAGCGATGACTTTGTCCCACATGTCCACATCAATGTCTTCGACCGGCGCGGCATGGGCGATGCCCGCGTTGTTGACGAGAATGTCGATGCGGCCGAGGGTCTCGAGAGCCATGGTGATAGCCGTTTCGGTGGCTGCTGCATCTGCTGCGTCGGCTTTGAGGGCGGGGGGTTTTGCGGCCGTGTGACTCAATCTCCCCACACACGGCGTTTGCTTCGTCGGCTGCGTCGAGGTGCGGATAGGTAATTGCCACGTCAGCACCTTCGCGGGCAAAGGCCAGCGCCACCCCGGCACCGATCCCCCGGTTGGCACCGGTGATCAGCGCTACACGGTTTTTGAGCAGACTCATCGAACCGGGTTGGCACGGGCCATGGCGCCGAAAATTTTCCACTCGCCGTCCCTGCGGCCCCAAACATGGATTACTTCCCAGCGTTCGTCGACGGCCGCGCCGTCGGGTAGCATGGTGCGATGGGTTTGGTAGTAAATGACCCCGGTATCGCCGGCCATGGCGAAGTCGACAAATTCCATGGTCAGTTTTTCGGCATTGTTGCCCGACATTTCCCGGGACGTTTGGGTGAGCCCGGATAGATCGGTCGGCGCCGGTGCAAAGGGCGGCCAGCCGACGTAGCGGGAATCGGCGTTCTCCAGGTAGTAAGTCAGGCCGCCTTCGGCGCGGCCGAGATAGATGCGCTGCTCTTTGGCCCAGATGGCATCGCGGGCGGCGGCTTCTGCTTCCGACTGCGCAGAGGCCGGCATTGCGCCGAACAAGGCCAGGAATAAGGTTAAGGAAACTAAGAGACGCATGGCGAACTCCTTAAGGGCGTGAAAACGTGTTTACAAAATCCCTCGAACGATGGTGTTGGGCAGGAATGATTCGTCGAAGCCCATTCCGCGGGGCGGCGGATAGCCCATGCGCAAAACGATCAGATCCAACTTGCGGCTGATCCAAATGCGCACCTTGCCGCCGCCATCAAGGTAGAAGATGTCATCAGCGGCAAATGGTTCCGAGTGCGTGTTGGCGAATTCGGGCGGCATGTCGGGGTAATAAGGCCGCTTTTCTTGGAACTCCCGGTCAATCCAGATTTGGAAACCGTAGTTGGGATTAACCTCAGACCCAGCGAGCATTTGATCGACCCACCCCTCCGGCAGCAGTTGGGTGCCGTCGGGCAACCTGCCGTCTTCCTTGAGCAGATGAGCAATACGCATCCAGTCGGCAGGTGCGGACAAGTAGCAGCAATAGGAAATGACGTTGCCCCTGAGGCCATCGAGACGCAGAGCGCCCCGTTGAGCGCCTAAGGGCTTCCATAGTTTTTCACCGAGATATTCCGCGAACGTCTTGCCGGTAGCGCGATGGAGAATGATCCCGGCCAACTGGGTGTTAGGATTATTGTGCGCGAACGCTGTTCCGGGCTCTTTCTCGAGCTCGAAGGACAGCGTCGTAGCGTTGATGTCCGACCCTTCCACCAACTGCATCCCCTTAGACCAGGGCTGTCCCGGATTATCAAAGGTCGCCTCAAGGCCTGTGGTGCTCTCCAGCACCTGACGCACGGTGATCTGTCCGCGCTGATCGCCCTTCCACTCCGTGAGGTATTTCTCAACTGGATCATCAAGGCTGGAGATGTCGCCGTCAGCCACCGCGAAGCCGGCGAGAATGCCGTGCAGGGTTTTCACCCACGAGTGCGAACTGATGGGCGAAGTATCATGGAAGCCGTCCATGTAGGCCTCATGCACAATCTTGCCCTGGTGATAGATCATGAAGGCCTGAGTTTGCCGCGCCATGGCCCAGTCAGTTGCGGCTTGGACTGCATCTGCGGAGATCGTCGGGACATCGCTTTCACCAGCGCGGGGCAAGAACGGGCGCAGACCGCCGTCCACCAGCACCATCGGATTGTACCAGTCCTGAGGTTGACGAAAGGCTGTATTATCGGGCTGATCTCGCATGCGCCGCCAGAACTGAAAGTCCTGCGCTTCCATTTCCGTGACCCAATCGTATTTCTCTTGGATTTGCTCCGGCGTCATGTCGAGCGGACGCTCGCGGACAACATCTTGCGGCTTGCCGTCTGGCGAGCGGTGGTCATCGGCAAAGGCAACGGAAGAACAGTAAGAAACGGCGGCGCACAGGCCGGCCAACACTACGAATCGCATATGTGGCATCCCCTAATTGTCTTGATGCCATGCTGCCGGGTGCGTGCTGTAAAGGCCAGCGGAAACAGAAACCTTTTCATCTTGAGCAGAATCAAGGACCGCGGCTATGTACCGGCGTAACGTCCTCACATGGGCAAGCAGATCACCATCATTCAAGGACACCCGGACCCGGATCAGGGGCATCTCTGCCACGCCTTGGCCCAGGCTTATGCGGACGGCGCGCGACACGCGGTCCATAACGTGACCACCATCACGGTGGCCACATTAGACTTCCCTTTGTTGCGCACGCAGAAGGAATGGGTCGAGGGCGACACGCCGGACGGATTACGGGATGCCCAGAGTCATATCCTCGATGCCGATCATCTTTTGCTGATCTACCCCCTTTGGCTCGGCACCCTGCCCGCTATCCTCAAGGGGTTTCTCGAGCAGGTGTTAAGGCCGCGCCTGGCTGCGGAAAAGATGGGATTGGATCCCAACGCTGATGTGTCTTTCACCGGGTTCAGCAAAATGCTGAAAGGCACGTCCTGCCGTGTTGTTGTCACCATGGGTATGCCGGCGGCGTTCTACCGTTTCTTTTTCTTTGGCCACAACCTTAAGAACCTGGAACGCAACATCCTCAAATTCGTCGGTATCAAACCGGTGCGCACGAACCTGTACGGCATGGTCGAATCCGGCGGCGAAGAAAAACGCCAGAAGTGGATCGAGGAGATGAGAGGGTTGGGCGCGAAAGGGGTTTAGGGCAGTTCCCTGACAACGCGAAATCCTACAATGGCGGAGCGGTAGTCGATTTGGATCGCGCCTTTGCAAGCAACAGGCGCGCCATAATAAGTCTATGGGCGTACTTCAAAATATGCACAGGCACTTGAGTTCGTTTGGTGTGGCTTCTTCACAGACTAGCGCAATCCGATAAAACACAACCCAAATACTCACCCATCTTTAAATTGTAATTATTGATACATTCCCCTTAATTTTGTTTTGGAACAAAGGGGAGGTAACTATGGAATTTCTAGAGCAGATTCAATTTAGTCCCGATCATATCCGGCGGCGGCGAAGTAGTTTTCGCATTCGGTTGAGGTGAAGGCGTCGATGGCGTCGGCAATGGCGTCCCACAGGTCGTCGACGGTTCTGGCGGCGGCCTTTCTCAGGAGCGCCTTGAGTTTGGCGAAGGCCATCTCGATCGGGTTGCAGTCGGGACTGTAGGGCGGCAGATACAGCAGGGTTGCGCTGGCGGCTTCGATGGCCTGGCGGATGCCAGCGACCTTATGGGCGGGCAGGTTGGCCCTGGCGGTCGGGCTCGATCGATCCCGTCTCGCGCCAGCGCCGGCGCCAGTGGATCGCCGTCGATGGCGCGACACGAAAACGCGCCGCGGCCCCCCGTGCAGACAGACCCCCAGTGACCGCCTCGACGACCCGCCGCCGAAGATCATTCCCGTAACAATGCCCCATGTCTGACTCCCAAATCGCCTCGGGATATAGAATCATGGAGTGGGACGCTTGGGAATCCCCTTCGATTCACAATTCAGTCAAACCGCTCTAGAGTATTTCCGATTTATTCTGATGCATAGCCGTCAGCAACCAAGAAGTTCCTGCAGTGCGCGTGATTGAAGAGGCCGCAGACGTTACCGGCGGCTTTCCACAGACCATCGATGGTGCGGGGTTTTAAGCGCTTCATGTGAGCTTTAAACTTTGAAAATGCGAGCTCGATCGGGTTGAAGTCCGGCGCATAGGGCGGCAGGAACAAAAGCCATGCGCCCCGCTTTTCAACCGCCCGCCTGGCACCGTCGCGTTTGTCGGCCGGCAGATTGCCGGGGACAACAACAGCGCCTTTTTGAAGGGTCGGGGCGCGTTGCGTTTTGATGTACTGCTCGAATGCATCACCGTCCATGGCGCCCTCGATCAAATCAGGGCACCCAGGGCGCGGTCAGGCCGTCACCGCGCAATCCGGCAATGAAGGTCATGGTTTTCCAATGACCATGGGGAATGGCGGCAACCATCCGCTGGCCGCTGGGACAGCGCCCCCGCAGGCGCGCCATTTTGGTATTGATACTTGTTTCGTCAAGGAACACGATCCTGCCGACCCGCTCGGGATGGGCCGGGAGCCGGGCCTGACGTTGGCGCCAAACCACGCGTGCTGCCTGCCCATCCGCGCGTTCCTGTTCACTGGCGTGGGCGGTTTTTTTAACGCATTTAGTAGTTATGGGCTTGATATTGACTCTCGCAATTCCTTGTGCCAAAAGAAGATCGCCACACACAAGACTTGGTGGTGGCGACCTTGGCGCGGTGGCTCGAATGGATAGGCACCCGACTCGCAAATAGGGCACATGCCGGTTCGAATCCGGTCCGCGCCTCACCTTGTGCCATAATTTTCTCCTAGCGGCAAGACTGGCTCTTTCTCGCCCCGCGCAGCTACGCTCGGCGTCACAAACCTCTTGCCATCTAGGATATCTTGTACGGTCAAAATCTGCATCTTGGGGTATTTTACGCCCAACACATCCAAGTCCCCCGCGGTTGCCATGAATCGCCTGAAATTTCTCTCTTTTGTCTTGCTTAATGTCTCTTGGATGATCAGGCCAGCCATCAAAGCCATATCGTTGTCTAGGGTACCTCTGAGTTCGCGCAGGACGTTGATCCCGATATTCTTGCCTCCCTTCACCTCGACAGCCATGCTCTGTAATTCCTTAGCGTTGGGGATGCTGAAATAAAGCCTACCATCTATTCCTCCATCGGCAGTTCGCTTAGTAGTTGGAAACCCATCCACTTCACCCACGGCCCATTTCTGGAAGTGGTATTTATCGCGCGTCCACAGGTCTTTTGCTCCTTCAAGGTTATGCGGCACGCCGTCAACCTCGAAATCCTTTCCTTCAACAAGACCAAGACGATCTTGAAGCCGCACTTTGGCTACCCGCTTGATGGCGTGAATCGCTATGTCAATACCAATCCATCTTCGCTTGAGGTGATGGGCGGCTTCTATCGTGGTCGCACAACCACAGAAAGGGTCAAAAACCACATCTCCCTTGTTGGTGCTCGCCTGGATGATGCGTTCAAGGAGAGAGACAGGCTTCTGAGTTGCATAACCCAAGCGCTCTTTCCCTGCGGCTGGGTTAATGTCGGTCCATATATCCTGTAGGGGCACACCCGGCATTTCATCTAGGTAGCATTTGTAGTTAGGTATCCCGGTACGAGCATAGACAAGCCTTCCTTGTTTCTCATACTCACGCATATTTTCTTGGGAATATGCCCAATAACGCCCTTTGTACGGAGGAATGCCTTTGTATTCCCAACCCTCAACCGGCGTTTCCCACTCGCCTTCTAAGTCAGCTTGCCACACTCCGGTTGCTGGGCGTTTTACGCGCCACTCATAGCTGGTGTCGCCGCCCGGCCTTGCGGCTGTAAGATCACCAAATCTGTACTTTCTTCCTGTTTCTTTTTCGAGGTGACGGTAGGCGTCATCAACATACCCGGACTCATAGGGAAGGTATTGATGATGCCATGTCCAGTTTTCCCCTTTCGTGTAGAATAATAACACATCATGGATGCGCCCGAATCTCTTACCTCCCTGCGCTGCGTCACTATGGGTGGATGATCGTTTCCAGATTATTTCGTTTCTGAAATTGGCGTGTCCAAAAATCGCATCCATCATGATCTTGATATAGTGCGAAGCGGTAGTGTCACAGTGAAGATAGATTGAGCCAGTTGGTTTTAGAATCCCCTTCATGGGGATAAGCCGCTCAACCATATATGACAAATAAGCCAATAGACGGGGCTGAGTCTTGCGTAAGGCATTCATCCACAGACGCCAAAATTCGACCGCCTCATCATCAATTCCAGCCTCACGCATGAGAACTGGCATCGTTCGTAAAGCGCGCTCACGTTCTTCGTCTAATTCCCATAGATCGCAAAACGCCTCAACCTGATCAGGTAGTGGCCGCCCGGTCTCATCTTTGTATAGAACATTGTAATCCCGGCTCGAGTTGAAAGGAGGGTCCAGATAAATCAAGTCAACGCTGCCAAGCCGCATGTATTCCAGCATAACGGTCAGGCAGTCGCCATACCATAAGCGGTTCACGCCATGCACCCGCGCAGGAAGGAACCAAACGAGTCTTCATCCTTGCGGTGGTTGTACTTCCAAGCGGCCTCGGTCACGTAAAGCGGGGTGAAGACCTTCCCGTAGTGATGGTGTGACCCGTACCAAGCCCGCTTTAGAAGACTCCAAAAGCCTTCGATTGTGTTGGTGTGAGTGTCGCCATCAGCATAGGAAACGCTGTGATTGATGACGGCATGAGAGACAAAGGATTTAGCCGCGTTGTAGCCCTTGTATTCATCCGTGATCAGCAGTGAGCCATTGGGGTCAACAGTTTCCTTAATGAACCGCAAAAGGCCCTTGGCTGAGAGATCTGTGCCAACTCTAGCGGTTATCTTGCCACCACGCTCCACCGCACCGATAACCGGCGTTTTCTTGGTACCACGGCCCGGTTTGTTCGGCTTGTCGTTGTCGCGCTTATTGCCCTTGCGTGGGCGACCGCCAACATAGGTTTCGTCGGCTTCGATGATGCCTTGAAGTAGTGGCCCTTGCTTTGACGCCATGGCCGCCCGTATACGCTGTTGCATGTACCACGCCGTTTTCTGATTCAGATTGAGGTCCCGGGCGAGCTGGCAACTGGACAGGCTTTTTTTGGCATTCACGATCAGGCCGATAGCCATGAACCACTTTTGCAGTTCAATTCTCGTTTTTTCAAAGATCGTGCCGGACAAGACATTAAAGCTCGACTTGCAGCCGTAACAGTTCCAACGGCCAATACGGCCACCATCATCTTTACGTGATACGTGGACGCTGCCACAGTGTGGGCAGTGAGGCTCATCATGCCAGCGTACACTTTCCAGATGTTCGATGCAGGATTCTTGATCCGGGAACTTTCTGAATATGTCAATTAGGTTCATAGCCGCCTCCTATGAACCATTTATACTAGTAGGCTTATTTCATATCAAGCCCATAACTACTAAATGCGTTTTTTTAAAGCTGATCTTGCGCGCGCGGAACCAGTCATTAATCGTCGAAGTCGGCGCAATCACTTGGTGAACTTCGTCCAGACGCTCAGACAGCTCTTGCAGTGTCGGGTCTGGCGTCTCCTTAATCCAGCGCAGGATATCCTCGCCGTCAAGGATCAAGACGGCGCTGGCGCGACGGCCGTGGTTTGACCGCGACAGTCCCCTCGTCTTCATATCGCCCGCCATACCGCACCGCCGAGCTTGCGCTCACCTCAAAAAGGGCTGCCGCCTGACGGCGCGACATGCCCGACGCCACTTTCCTCGCCAAACGAATACGCAGGTCTTCCGATACAGCCACGATGCCCCCGCCAAAGCGGCTATCGAATCAGTCCGCCAAGACCATGACAACAAAATATTGATTCATTCAACCGCGGAAACGCTCTAGGACGGGGTGCAACCCGTTTCGTATCGAAAACGTTTATCAAGTGGGTCGGAACTTAAAGACAGAGAATAAACCGCAGGCTCCGATGCACTTTAGGAGGAGGACGTACTGATGTAGAACGTCGACATGGAATTAGAGACAATCGCCAGCTCCCGGCCCGGCAAAGCACCGTACGGTTTACCGGCACCGGTGGTGGATGTGGCAAAACAGTGGTGCAGACTCACCAAAGACCAAGCGCCGCGCCGGAGTGAATTCAGCATGAGTAACTTTGGTGAAACGGCATCACACATGACCGTGCTTCATAAAATGCTAGACGGACGCTTTTCGTTTGAATTTTGCGGCTCTGCGGTCGCCGCCATGGTCGGCCAGGATCTGACCGGCGAAACCGTTGTCGCATCGGATGCCAACGAAGCCGACATTGATTGGGCCGAACGGGTCAAGCCTGTCTTGGCTGACGGCGAAATGCACCTGCAAAAGGGCGTCGCCGATTCTCAATATACCTCGTCCATCGACTTCATCGCGTTGGACATGCCCATTTGCAACGCCGACAACGACGAGATCGAATACATCGTCGGCTGCACCGCGCCCGAAATCGGATAAGCGAGATCGGTTGAGCGAGTTGGACTAAGTTTGTCAGCAGGGAGTTCGCCGGGCAATCACCGTTCAAGCCCGGCTATGGCTCCTGCTTACTGGAGGCCGGGTGCGCGCGAGGGGTGCGGCCCGGCCTCTTTCCATTGCGTTTATCTAATCATCCGCAAGATAGTCGTGCACTTTGACGATGCCGGGCATGACCCACGAGGTTTCCCAGCGATACCCGCCGAGCACTTCTGTTGGTTGAAGCGGGCCCAATTCTTCATTGTCCGCATTGGCGTTGAATTCCAAGGTGGCTTTGCCGCGGCGGAAGTTCTGACCGGCTGAATCCTCAAGCACCATTTGGGTGAAGTCATGAACCAGGGGTTTGCCGGTGGGCGGTATATTGAAATCGGGAATGTGGCGTTCGGATAACAGCGGCATGGTGCTGGTGAAAAAGCTCATATCCGCTGCTTCAATCTGTTCTTCCAGGGTGCAGGACATATAAATGAGCTGTTCGCCGTTGCGCGACACTGTGCGCGTGATCTCCGTGCCGAGATCGCCGCTGCGATTGGACCCAAGGCGGCCGAACATGTGATGAAAGCCATTGTCGCGAAATTCGACTTGCTTGGCGCAAGTGCCAATCATCCAGCTTAGGGCCACCAGCCAGTCCCGGTCACACCACTGGAACGCACTGATCAGCCGGGGTTCCCCCTTGAATAACCCGGGAATAGCAATGACGCAGACATTGTAATGCGTGCGATGGGGGTTCTTGATCGTCGCATTCACCGCCTCATCGACAGGATGAACGTTCAAATTCGGTGTCCACATAAACGCTTCACCGCGCCGGTCCGGATTGGGCGTCATCGGCGGTGGCAAGTAGGACTCCAGCACATCGGGATCGGCGCGGAAATGAAACAGCATTTGGTCGGCGGCAAAGCGCCAGGGCATGGGCGGCAGTACCGAAGCCCGGCCTTGGGGGGAAAAGGGACGTGTAAATCCTTGGCGCATAGCGCCCTCCTATCTTTTGTCGTTCGACAGAGGCATCATGAGACGATGCTGGTCGGGCGGTAAACCCCGGCTGATGTCATCGGGGAGGTTTCCTGGGTCGACCCATCGGGCCTCAAAGATTTCATGGCTGAGTGACAGTGGCGTGTCGGACTGCGCTGTTCCGTAAACCACCGTTTCCAAGTGACGGCGGGCCACCAACACCGTTTCATCGACCCGGTCTACAGTAGCGTCTAGGCCAGTTTCCTCGTGAAGTTCGCGCAAGGCGCCGGGCCGCACCTCTTCTCCGGCCTCAAGCAGCCCCGACGGAAACCCCCACGAAAAACCTTTGCGGTACACATGGCGCAGAACGAGGACATGGCCGCGTTGATCACTGAAAATGCCAACGACCCCATGAATGAACTTGGCGCTGACGAGATATAGAATCGCGCGTGTGAAGACTGCCGGCAGACTCCTGTAAGCGACGGATAGAATCCGTTTCACGGATCTTTAGAAGAACTATTCAGCGGCAGCCGATTTGTTGCGCGCTTCTACTTCTTTGTTGTGCCGCTCGATCTGCTGCGCGGTCGCCTTTTCATGACTGGCCTTGAAATTCTTTTGACTCTTTCGCACCCATTCATTGGATTCTTCCCGTTGCACGTTTTGTTTTTGGAAGTGCGGGAAGACGTAGCGCGCAATCATGTCATAGGATTTCAGCTTGGCCTCAAAAGGCGCCCAGCTGTGATCGGTGATGAGGAAACAACCGAAACCGCCGTCCGAGGCTTCCCATAGTGTTTCCACTTGCCTGATCACGTCATCGGGCGTACCAATGGCCGCCATGCTGGATTCTGTCAGATGAGCCACCGGGTCGGCGCGCCGGTCGGGTGGCACCATGGGAATGACGGCAACATCCTCGAAATACTGCACCCAGTCCTCGATGCCGAACTGCACATCGGCTATGGCCTGCTCTTTGGTTTCTGCCACATGGACCAAGCCGATCATGCGCCATTGGCTGCGGTCCATGGCGTTGCCGTATTGGGCAGCAATGTCGCAGGCGATATCCCAGTTGGTGTCCATGACGACGCTGTCTCCGGGGTCGAGTTCGGGTACCAGGACCTGTTCCACATAGGCCTTGAAGGCAGCCCCATGCATCGGCCCGTCGAGGAGCATCGGGGCCGCCAGGCCGGAGAGGCGCAAGCCGGCGGTCAACGTGGTGGTCTTCCAATGGCCATGGGGTATGGCGGCCCGGCACCGTTCGCCTTTGCGCGACCATCCCCGCAGCCGCGCCATCTTCATCGACGCGCCGGTCTGGTCGATGAAGATCAGCCGTTCCGGAGCGAGCCCTGCCTGGCCTTCGAACCAGAGCCGGCGCCGCGCGAGCACGTCCGGGCGCTGCTGCTCCGCTGCATGGCCGGCCTTTTTTTGTGCGTCAGCCCGCGCTTGGCGAAGAAGTGCCAGACCGTCGACGGGCACACCCGAACCCCGTGCGACGCCGCCAGCTTCTCGCCAATCTCGGCCAGCGTCATAGCCTTGGTCTGCGCCACCAGAGCCAGGATAAAGGCCTCATGCGCATCCAGCTTCGAGCCCGGCGGTTGGCCCTGGCGGTCGGGCTCGATCGAGCCCGTCTCGCGCCAGCGCCGGTGCCAGTGGATCGCCGTCGATGGCGCGACACGAAAACGCGCCGCGGCCCCCCGTGCAGACAGACCCCCAGTGACCGCCTCGGGATATAGAATCATGGAGTGGGACGCTTGGGAATCCCCTTCGATTCACAATTCAGTCAAACCGCTAGAGCGTTTCCGCGGTTGAATGAATCAATATTTTGTTGTCATGGTCTTGGCGGACTGATTCGATAGCCGCTTTGGCGGGGGCATCGTGGCTGTATCGGAAGACCTGCATATTCGTTTGGCGAGGAAAGTGGCGTCGGGCATGTCGCGCCGTCAGGCGGCGGCCCTTTTTGAGGTGAGCGCAAGCTCGGCGGTGCGGGATGGCGGGCGATATGAAGACGAGGGGACTGTCGCGGTCAAACCACGGCCGTCGCGCCAGCGCCGTCTTGATCCTTGACGGCGAGGATATCCTGCGCTGGATTAAGGAGACGCCAGACCCGACACTGCAAGAGCTGTCTGAGCGTCTGGACGAAGTTCACCAAGTGATTGCGCCGACTTCGACGATTAATGACTGGTTCCGCGCGCGCAAGATCAGCTTTAAAAAAACCGCCCACGCCAGTGAACAGGAACGCGCGGATGGGCAGGCAGCACGCGTGGTTTGGCGCCAACGTCAGGCCCGGCTCCCGGCCCATCCCGAGCGGGTCGGCAGGATCGTGTTCCTTGACGAAACAAGTATCAATACCAAAATGGCGCGCCTGCGGGGGCGCTGTCCCAGCGGCCAGCGGATGGTTGCCGCCATTCCCCATGGTCATTGGAAAACCATGACCTTCATTGCCGGATTGCGCGGTGACGGCCTGACCGCGCCCTGGGTGCCCTGATTTGATCGAGGGCGCCATGGACGGTGATGCATTCGAGCAGTACATCAAAACGCAACGCGCCCCGACCCTTCAAAAAGGCGCTGTTGTTGTCCCCGGCAATCTGCCGGCCGACAAACGCGACGGTGCCAGGCGGGCGGTTGAAAAGCGGGGCGCATGGCTTTTGTTCCTGCCACCCTATGCGCCGGACTTCAACCCGATCGAGCTCGCATTTTCAAAGTTCAAAGCTCACATGAAGCGCTTAAAACCCCGCACCATCGATGATCTGTGGAAAGCCGCCGGTAACGTCTGCGGCCTCTTCAATCACGAGCACTGCAGGAACTTCTTGGTTGCTGACGGCTATGCGTCAGAATAAATCGGAAATGCGCTAGGGTGCCCGTCAGCTAGCTCGAGGCCAAGGATTTGTCACTGTTTTGTCGTAGAGCGAATTTGCCCACAGAATTGGTCCGTAAAGAGGCGCCTGCCCTTGAACCGGATTGACGGCCACCCTAGGGCTTTGTGGCGGGCGCGAACGACGCCGGATATAAACCCATTCACAGGAGACGCCCATGCACCGCCACACAGTTCTGTTCAATCTCAAAGACGACGCCGACGAAGGTGCGGTAATGGGGGCCATGAAAGGTCTAGCCGATCTGCCAACCGTTGAGTCCATGCTGATCGAAGAAAACATCGTGCCCATCGGCGAACACAGCCCCTACAAGTGGCTGCTTATCGGTGACTTTGCCGATCAGGACGCCCGCGATGCCTATGAAAAACACGATGATCATGTTGACGTGATCAGGAACACGTTCCTGCCCAACGTCAAAGACTTCATCATGTCGGATGTAAATTTCTAGGCCGTCAAATTTTCGTTTAAACGAGCTCAAGCCTTTATCGCGATCCACGCCCCGAACACATTGCGGGTGTGGAACCGAACCGGTGCGTGAAACCCGGACTTGCTCATCATCTCCGCCTGCGCGTCTTCGGAAATGAAGTGTAAGGTGTCTTCCACATTGGCATAGATTTCATCGGCCCGTTCCGGCATTGCGCGTTCAATGTGTTCGCGCCAGGACGCCATGTGCATGACGTGTTCATCAGATGCCGGATCACCGATGGGGTGACACAGCACAAAAGGTGCACCGGGCTTGAGCCGCCGACCGATGTCTTCGAACAAGTTCGCTTTGGCATCAGCGGGAAGAAACTGCATCATCAGGATGGCGGTGGCACCATCGAACGGCCCTTGATCGTCCAAACTATCTAGTGTGCTGGAGTGAAAGGTGACGGCACCATTGAGCCCGGCTGCATCGACGTGCGCTTTTGCCTGTTCGACCATGGGCGCGGAGGGTTCAACGGCGGTGAAGGACCACTCCGGTTCAAAGTCAGCTAAACGCAGCACTTCCGTGCAGGTACCCGCGCCAACCACAAGAATGCGCGTGTTGTTATCGAGCGCCACACCCAGTTGCGCCACCGCCAGTTCATGAATGCGCTCATAGTCGGGCACAAGTTTGCGCACAAAACCGTCGTACTTGACTGAAGTCTCTTCATTGAGATGAACGGCAAGATCAATAGCGCGGGGCATGAGTAACTCTAGACGGAATAGACTCGCTCAAGCAGCTTCAAGCCGGTCCGCATAACCGGCCATGGTCATGCGGTAGCGGAAGTGAGCATCGGGGTCTTGGGCGATGGCCAGAAGTTCCGGGATTTCGGCTTCCATTCGCTCCGCACCTCTGCAATCCATGAGAAGACCGCGTTCATGGTTATCGTCCAGTTGCTTGTCCGTCAGCGGTTTGACGGTTTCCTCATAGGCGGCAAGCTGCGCCGCAACCACATCGGCTCGGCCCATGTCTTTTGGGTCCGGCAAGTAGGTGAACAGCTTGGCGGCACTGCGGATGCCGAAGTTCATGCCTTGCCCGCGCGCGGGATGAACGGTGTGGCAGGCATCGCCGACCAGAACCGTGGTGCCTTGGACCCAGCGGTCGGTCTCGCGTCGGATGACCGGATAAAAGCCGGCCACCTCCGTTTCCATCACCTGCAAGGCCGGTGAGCGTTCGGCCAGGAGGCGCTGACGTTCGGCCTGGTCAGATGCTTTCCACTTGGGCACGTCCTCTTTGTCGATGGCCATACCGATTTTCCATTGCCCATTCATCCGCGGAATCCGGCTGACCCCACCGTTGGGTGACAAATAAGAGGTGATTTCATTGCGCGGATCTTGGAGTTCACCCCGGGGGCCGAACAGCACCACAAAGAGACGCTCGTAATCGTAGCTCTTGACGATCTTGAAGTCGCACGCGGCACGCACGCGGGAGGTGCGCCCGTCACAAGCGATGGTCATGTGCGGCTTGATGATGAGGTCTTGACCCTCAGGCGTGGTCACGTGCAACGCCGATATGCCGCCGCCGGCCTTGCGGCTGGTTTCATAGTTCTTGGCAGCAACGGGCTGAAGTAACGTGTATTCATAGTCAGGATCGCTGCGCGCCACCTCTAACGGTGTGGTGGCAATCAGGTCGTGATTGAGGACGATGTAGTACGGATGGGGCAGCGGCAGGTCGTCCATAGCCGAATGGAAAATGATTTCGCCATCGGGCGTGACCCATTTGGCACCGAGACGTTTCTCTGCACCGGCAGAGAAAAACGCATCCAGTAAATTCCAGTCGGCGAGGGTTTCGACCACGCGAGGGCCAAGGTGATCGCCACGGGCGGTATCCAACGGCTGGTTGGAGGCTTCCACCTGCACCACCGAATAGCCGCGCCTGCGCAAACCGGCGGCAATGGTGGCGCCGGCGATGCCCGCACCGGCAATGAGAATATCCAGCGTTAGTGTTTGTGCCGTCATGAATACCTCATCTCAGAGGCGTTTGACATACACGCATCGGCGGAAATGGCAAACCCTGTGATGCATGAAATAGGACAGCCGCCACCCGTTGCGCTCGTAAAACACCCGGCCCTGCTCGTTAATGGTGGCAGTAAAGAGGTGGGCCATGCGGTAGCCCTGTTTGCGGATTCGATCTTCCGCCGCCTGTGCCAGTCGCGCGCCAATTCCCCGTGAGCGCATGGACCGTTCCACCCAGAGATCGGACAGCTTGGCGCCGTGGGCTTGCGCGACACCGACGACGCGCCTGTCCACCTCTGCGACAATTGCACCACGCCAGTATGCGGGCGAGCGGAACGACAGTTTCGGATTGCGCCGGTGTCCGGCCCGGACAAGACGCGAGTGCGGACCGATCATATCCAGCGCCGCGCCGGTCTTGACCCGGTTCATGGCATGAAGGTCGGTCAGACGCGCAGGGCGGATCATAATCGTGTCTTTGGTCGGCATGGCGGCGGCACCATAGACAAGGACCTAGGAAAGCACCAAGGTTTGTTCCGGCCCTGCCACTAGGGAGTGCGACGATGTCCCAAGGCTTTTTCATTGCCGGATCGATTCCGTTCCTGCTCCTCGGCGTTGTACACGGTGTGTATACCTGGATTGAACGAACCCGGCCGTTTCGCCTGGCACCCCGCAATGCCGATGTGCGGGAAGCGATGATGAGCACGCAGTTGAAGTTTCATCCCAAGACGAACCTGTGGCGGGCCTGGCTGGGTTTCAATTTCAGCCACAGTTTGGGCGCGGTGGTGTTCGGCCTGATCTATTTGATTTTGGCGACCAGCGATTTTGACGTGATTATTGAGAACACCGTTCTGCTCTGGCTCCCACTGATAGTGTCAGGACTCTTTGTCCTTCTGGCCTGGCGCTACTGGTTCATCCTGCCGCTGATTGGAACGGGGATTGGATTCGTGAGTTTTGCGGTAGGTGCAATCTTAACTTTCTAAACTGCCACCCATTCCTTGTGTGTGTTGCGGGCGAGGCCGTCGAACAGATCGAGCATGCGTTCGAACCACGGCATCAGAGGATCATCGTCTTCAAAAAACTGCAGCGGAGACATCATGCGCGGCCACAATAGCGCCGCCGTAACCATGTAGTCGGGATAGAGCGGTGCGTTGCCTGAGAGATAATCCCGGTCCACCAGACAGGCCCGCAAGGGATTCAAGCCCTTGCGAAACTCGATCAGGGTTTCCTCGCGGTTGGCCACCAACTCCTCTAGTGGTTGACCGAAGCGCTTTTCCCGGCTCTCGCGGAAATACGCCCGGTCGGCTGGGTCGAGCCGGTCGTGGATGTCCACCAGAATAATGTGCAACAGGGGGAAACTCATATTGCGCATACCCCAGTGCTGCAGGAACTGGCTGAAACTCCGGGCCGCCCCGCCTCCCTGTCCGTCGCCGTGGCCGTCACCAAACAGCGACGGCGAATCGCGATAGGTGTCTTCCAAATAGTTGGCGATGACCCAGCTGTCACAGACCTGGGTGTCGCCGTCCTCGATCACTGGGATGGTCTTGTGGGCGCCGCCGCAAATGGCCGGGATCTCGGTGAATTTCGTTGGTAC
This sequence comes from Rhodospirillaceae bacterium, assembly GCA_965262665.1. Taxonomy (GTDB): domain Bacteria; phylum Pseudomonadota; class Alphaproteobacteria; order Rhodospirillales; family Rhodospirillaceae; genus CBDBND01. The sequence goes on along the minus strand of CBDHFR010000004.1, from coordinate 2,854,561 downwards.
TGTCTCATAAGCTAAGCCCTTGTGGGCCAAAGCAAATTGGCTGCGCCAGCAGTTAGAGGAAAAGCGCCGGTCTTCCGCGCCGGCAAGATCGTAGAGATTGATGGTCATTTGTTTATAGCCGCTACGTATTCGTCCGGGTGATCGGTTGACGTCTTTTTAAGAGAATCCTGCTTGGTTTCGTCGTCTCAGGGTTGTTTCGTTGGCGCCATGCGCCTGCATGGTATAGTTCAGGCAGGGATAGGGATAGGACATGACTGTGGTCAACAATCCATTTCAGTTGGTGGATACGTTCTGCGACCATTGGGCTGGATTACCACGCGACAGCGGCGCTTTGATGCCCCACGTCCGTACTTTTTTAGACAAAGCGGAACCCAAACTGCAGCCTCATGTGGCCCTGGTCGATATTTATAGCCGTGACGACTGGACGTTGAAACTTTACGGCACCGGTCGGGTCAATGCCTTCGGCAAGGACTTGTCCGGAATCAACCCGCTCGAAGTCTATGCGCCGGTGATCCAGCCTCTGCTCATGGACAGCATTCAGCATGTCATCAATCAACCGTGCGGTTGGAAGTCCAATCGTAAAGTGACCACCGTCAAAGGTCTCGAGAATCATGGCTCCGGCGTGACGTTGCCCCTGGCCACCGATGACGGCCATTCCCAGTGCGTGGTTAACTTCATGGTCTTTAGCGAACCCATTGCTCACAACGACCGGCAAGGTGTTGTCGATAGGATTACATCCTGGGAATGGATGGACATCGGCGCCGGCCTACCTGATAGCTGAGACGAATCAGCCGCACTCATCGCTACGCTTGTCTCTCTAAACCGCCGCCATTATGCTGCCGGTGCGCGAGTCGAGGCGCGACGCCCTCTCCCCATATCTCGCTCTAAGACAAAAACCATAGTTCTGGACACTCCTCCGGCACAAAAAGGCGCACCATGAGCGCAGTGAAATCAGGCGATATGGTAAGTTTTCATTACACAGGCACTTTGTCCGACGGGTCTACATTTGATTCCTCCGTCGGCTCAGATCCCATGGAAGCCAAGCTCGGCGAAGGGTTGCTCATTCCCGGTTTTGAAGCCGCTTTGGTTGGCATGACGGTCGGCAACGAGAAATCCTTCACGGTCACCGCGGACGACGCCTATGGCGAACGCCGGCCCGACCTGGTGCAAGTGCTAGAACGCGGCATGTTTTCAGATGGGACAGCCGTCGAAGTGGGGCAGATGTATGAACTGATGAACCACAAGGGCGAGCCTATGCCGGTGATGGTCGTTGCCATCGAGGAAGAAGAAGTCACCATAGACGCTAATCATCCCCTCGCCGGGCAGGATCTTACTTTTGCCTTGGAAGTTGTTGGGATTGAATGACCGTGATTATGAGACATTCTTATTTTCTAGTTGTTGCCACGGTTCTTGCTGGTTTTGCTTTTCCGTTTGCCGCTCAGGCACAGACGGCGGATACGGTGGTCGCCGAACTGAATGGTGAGGCCGTTACCTGGGGTGAAATCGCAGCTTTTCAACAAACCATCCCCTCTGCGACAGATCTGGACATCGCGCAGGTTTTGCCCCAACTCCTCAATTTCTATATCGATCAAAAGCTCATCATGGACGCGGCTCGCGGGCGGGGATTGGAAAATGATCCCCAAGTGAAGGAGCAGCTTGCCCGGCTGGAAATTGAACTGATTTGCCAGGCCTTTTTAAGGGATGAGATTACCGATCGCGTCACACCTGAGCGGATTCAAGAGGCCTACAGCAAGCGTATGGAGACCGCCGTTCAAGAAGATGAGGTCAAGACTCGCCACATTCTTGTGGAAACTCAAGACGACGCGGAAGCATTGTTAACCGATCTCAATGATGGCGCCGATTTTGCCGCGCTCGCTCAGGAGCGGTCGACCGGACAGTCGGGCCCCCAAGGCAGCGATCTTGGCTGGTTTATCGCCGGAACCATGGTGCCTGAATTTGCCGAAGCCGCCTTCGCCTTAGAGCCGGGTCAGATTTCCCCTTCGCCCGTGCAAACTGACTTCGGCTGGCATGTCATTTTGGTCGAAGATCGTAGGCAGAAACCGTTGCCCACTTTAGATGAAATACGGGCGCAGCTACGCGATGAATTGGCCGATGACGCCGTGCAAGATGTCATGACCGAGCTGCGCGGCCGGGCCACCATCGACATCAAGCCATCACCGACGGCACCTTAGCCTGCCTCACGTCTTACTTTTTCGAAGGAGCGTGTTCCGACTTGGGCTTGCCGAAAGGCAAGCCGAGCAAATATTTGCCGTAGGCAGCCATGTTCATGTCCCAGTTGACGCCCATCTGTGACGCCATAACCGACAGGTCACGCCAATGTCGCTGCACCGGGTTGGTATCGAAAATGGCTGTCGCACCCATCTGACTCACCAGACGCTGGGTGGCGTTGTAGCAAAGCCGTGTCAGATAGACGCGGTCGCGATTGATTTCAGCGTTTTCTTCTTCGCTCAGCACTCTCCGTTCCAAACCTGCGCTGTGCAAGTGGTCGGTGATTTTATCAAACAGCAGGCGGGCACAGTCGAGTTCAGCCGCGGACTCGGCGAGGCGGACCTGTACGGCCTGCTGCTCGGCGACGGTCACACCGGTCATAGCGCCAATGCGTTTTTTTGTGGCCGCAGTGTAATCGTTGAAGGCGCCCTCGGCGCAGCCCATAACGGGACCGATCATCCAATTGGTAAAATAGGGCATGAACGGCACATCAAAGAGATAAGCATCCGGCGCCAGATCGGCTCCCGGCGGATGCGGGCCGAAGGACTCTTTGGACGTCACCACCCAGTCGTCTTCGACGAAATGGTTTTCAAAGCGGATGTCCTTAGATCCTGTCGCGCGCATACCGGCGACATGCCAGGTGTCGTCCACAAGAGCGGCCTCACGCGGCACGGTGGCACGAAACACATTAGACTCGGGCGGATTGGGATGGTTGTCACACCGTCCCGTGACCATCACCCAAGTGGCGTGATCAATGCCGGAGCCGAACCGCCATACTCCGTTCAATCGATAGCCACCATCTTCCTTGGTGATGGTGCCCGTTGTTTGTGCCGATGCAGTGGTGATGACTTGGCGGGCGCCGTCTTTGAAAATCTCATCTTGCACGGCCTTGGAGAACCGGCCGGCGATGGCGATGTGCCCGCCAACAACACAGATCATCCATCCAGTCGATGCGCAGGCCCGCGCTGCAACACGCGAGGCATGAACTATGGCTGGCCAGTTCAATTCGAGGCCGCCGTACCGTGCGGGCGCAAACAGTTGCAGCAGACCCGCATCATAAAGTTCGTCGATGGTTTCCTTAGGCAGTTTGCGATTTTTCTCTGCTCCGGCCGCCCGCTCTCGAAAACCTGGGAGCAAGGCCTCGGTCCTGGCGCGAATGTCGTCCAGGCTGAGCCGTAAATCTGTCGCTTGGGCGGTATCGGGCATAGGCCACGGTCCTAGAAAATCTGTACTGTTTTTATGATGTCCAATACATGCTGCCGACTGCAGCAAAGGGGCTCAAGGGTTTTCAGCGCTTTCAGCCGCGTTGGCCGCCTCGTGAGCAGAGGTTAGCGCGGCCTTGGCTGTGGCAAAGGCGGCGATACCCGCGGGCACGCCCAGGTACACGGAACAATGCAACAGCACTTCCTTGATTTCGTCGATTGTACATCCCGTGCGTAGTGCGCCTTGAACGTGGAGACCGAGCTCCCGCTGACGGTCGAGCGCTGCAAGCAAAGCAATGTTGAGCAGACTTCTGGTCTTGCGCTCCAAGCCCGGGCGAGTCCAGATCGATCCCCAGGGCCAAGCACACAACAAATCGTCAAAGTCTTGATCGAAGTCCGTCAGCGCGGCACGCGTGTTTTCAACATGGTCGTCGCCCAGCACGGCGCGGCGGGCCTCAAGACCTGTTTCAATGCGATCATCGGTCATGATGTTTCCTTTTCGAATGATGTTCTGTTGGAGTCGACGCGTTAGTAACCCGCCAGAGAGATTTTCCTAATACCCCGCCGGGGTCATGGGATCCCGTTTGATAAATGGCTGTTTGATCAGCCGCCAAACGATTTTCGGCACGGTCAACCAAGCGATACGTTTGCCATGTTTGGTATTGGCGAGGATTTTCTCAACAACATAAAAGGTTACGTCTTCAACTGTATCGCCCAGCAGCATAAGGAACTTTTTTTGACGCCGGTCCTCTTTGGGCAGGTCCTTGGTTTCGCCCATGCCCAAATCGGTCATGACGATCCCCGGTTGAATATATCCAACCTTCACGTTTGTGCCCTTCAATTCTTTGATGACGCAGCCGGTGAAGTAGGTGATTGCCCGTTTGGTCGTGCCGTATAGAGTGAGACCGGGATGGATCATGCCGTCGGAGCCGAAGCCTTCCATGTTGTAGATCCAGCCGCCGCCGACTTGGGTTTTCATGCCCTTGACCGCCACCTGCGTGCCGTGAATCACGCCAGTGAGATTCGTTTGCACGATTGTGGTGAAGTCTTGAGGTGGTAGCTCAGCGATATTCTCGTATTTATGGATGAGCCCGGCGTTGTTGATCCAGTAATCGACCCGGTCGAATTCTTGTATTGCCTTTTCCCATAGCGCCTGGACCTGGGTGATCTCGTCCACATCGCAGGGCTGACCTAAAACACGAGCCTTAGCGGACGCATCACTGGTCAATGACAAGACGGCGCTGTCGGTTGCTTCTTGGCTCCGCCCGGAAACAACTATGTTGTGTCCACGCTTGAGAATTTCCCGCGCCAGCCCCAAGCCGATTCCACGGGTTGAACCTGTAATGACGGCAACCGCCACAGAACCTTACTCCGCCTGCTGCTGCGCCATCTGCACCATGCGGGCTTGCCGCATTTCTTTGATCTCAACAGCCGACATTCCTGGTGACTTGATGCGCACAACCACAGCGATCAGGAAGACCAGAAAATTAAGCGCACCGACAAAGATAAACGGTCCGGACAGCATCCATACGTCAAATAGGATTCCGCCAACCGACGTTGCGACCAAAATACCGATAGCGCCGGAGCCGCTGAAAATACCAACAACGGCGCCACGTTCTTTGGCCGGCGCTTCCTGGCCGATGAGGGCTTGAGAGGCAAAGAACGCACTGATCTGACCAACGCCGAGCAAGACAAACAGCGGATAGTAAATAGGATTGGTTGGATCCTTGACGAAGAACATGGACAGATAACCAATGGAGGCTAGGCCCATCCCAAAGACGGCAGCGGAGACGCGATTCACACGATCAAGAACGCAACCCATGATCGGAGACCAGATGAGACCGGCCAATTGCGCTACCGCAAAAATCGTCACGCCTTTGATGGCTGCCTCAGCCGGCGAAAGACCCATCTGCCTGCCGACCACGGAGCCCCATAGATTGGTAAACACGCCAATGACCACCAGGTCGGACCGGGCGACAAACGCCGATGAGTAAGCCAAGGCGATGCGCGGATTCTTGGCATTGGTGATTCCGGCTTTGAATAAAGCTTTTGTAGATAACCTCGCTTTGACCTCCGCAGGCACACCACCCTTGAGACCCCATTTCAGAATCCAGGCCGAAATGAGCAACACGATCGCAACCGCCCAAAACGAATAAAGACCTTGCTGCTTTGCGGTCATACCAGCCTGTTCGAGAGCGCCGAGCATAAGTCTGCCAAATACCAGGGCGGTAAAAAGAACACCGAGGGAATTCATTACCCCGGTCCAAGCAATGAGTTTTCCGCGGGCATATTCACGTGGATAATCCTGCCCGACGATTCCGAGCATACCCGCCGCCGCTGACACACTAATCGCGTAAAGAGTACGCGCGACGAAAAGGTCAGCTACACTGTCGGCATAGGGATACAAGGCATAGCCCATGGCCATGGAAATCATGCCGAAACAATAGACCGACCGCCGGCCGATACGGTCGGCCAGCACACCAAACGGCGCGGCCAACGCGATGGTGATAATTTCGTTCCAGAACGCGAGAGCGCCCGTAACTCGGCCTTGTTCGTTGCCTGGCATATCCAGGTTGGCATTCAGGATGAATGCTTGGCCGGTGTTGACAAACGTCAGGAATCCGATGGTAGCGAACGACGCATACATTAATGTCCAGGCGTTCTTGGCCGTGATGTCGTCCATAAGATCGACGCGCACGCCGAAGAATGGCCGGTAATAGTTCTGTTCTGCCGCCATGGCGGAGTTCCCCTTGAATCCCTCGTCTCACCAAGAGCGTGAGACGTTATACTTTATTCGCACAATCGCTTAAGCCGGTTCCAGTTTTGCCTCTTTAACTTTAGGGATCATCAACCCGGGCGCTTTCACGCGCACAACAATTGCCCAGACCAATAAGACGATATTGGCGCATCCCATCAACACAAAGGGTCCTGACGGACCAACCGCATCGAACAAACGCCCGCCGATCCCAGTGGCAAACAAAATACCGATGGCGCCGAACACCCCGAAGGCTCCGACCACAGCGCCGCGGCAATCGATGGGCGCTTCCTGGCCAATGAGTCCCTGGGAGGTAAACAAGGCACTGATCTGGCCGATGCCAAGCAAGGCAAACAATGGCAACGCGGCTGAATCCAACGGCGAACTGACGAAAGCCATGGACAGATAGCCGCAACCCGCCAGTACCATTGCCACGGCCTGGGCGGTGACGCGATTGAACCTGTCGATGATGACACCCATGAATGGCGCCCAACAAATGGCGGCGGTCTAAGCAATCACAAATGTCAGTGTGCCTTTGGCAAGGGACTCTTGCGTGGAAAGGCCTTGCGCCGTTCCCGCCTGTACTGCCCAGAGGGTGACAAAGGTTCCAACTACAACGAGGTCTGCTCGTGCGGCGAAGGCTGTGCCATAGGCGAGCGCGATGCGCGGATTGTGCGCCTGCTTAAAGCCGCTGGCGATGAGATGGCGGAATGACGTGCGCTCGCTCGTCTGTGAGGGTGTGCCTCCTTTGAGTCCGATCTGCAGAATGACGGCGGAGACCAGGCAAATGGCGCCGATAAGCCAAAAGGTGTAGCGGCCCGCCATCACGGCATCGATACCTTGGTCGCGAAATATTTGCGGCAAACGCCCTGACACGCCGGCAAAGACAACGATACCCAATCCGTTAAGCGCCCCAGAAATGGCGATCAGCTTGCCGCGGGACATTTCCTGCGGGTAATCCGCCGACAAGGTGCCGATCATACCGCCGACGCAGGCGGTCCCGACGGCATAAATGCAGCGGTATAGGGTGAGCTCCGGCGTAGAAGTGGCCAACGGGTATAAAGCGAACCCGAAGACCAGCAACACCATGCCAAAGACAAAAACCGGACGGCGGCCGATGCGGTCGGACAAGATGCCGGCAGGCGCCACCAGCAGAAGCGTGATGACTTCGTAAAACAGGGCGAGATCACCGGTGAGCGTGCCTTGTTCGCCTTGGGGAATGGCCAAATGTTCCGTCAGGACATAAGCCTGCAGCACGTTGATCAGAGAAATAAATGTGATGCAGACAAAGGAAGCGTAGAGATAGGTGGCCGCATTAAAGCGGCTAATGCCAGGCGCAAGCCACACCGGACCCAGCTTGCTGCACGAACGGTCGATATCCACAGGCAGTCCTAAAAAAGGACGCCGCCCTTACGGCGGCGCTCAGGGGCGTTACCATAGTCCTGCGGGCTCAGACCCCGTCGGGAAACCAGGGACCTGACCGCGCCTTGGATATGGGAAAGCCCCTCACTCACTGGGACTTTGAAGGACTGAATTCCGCGGCTTGGAATAGAAAGGCTAAACGTCGACCTCGTACCGCGAGAATAAATTCCGTTTCTTGAACGGCGCCGACAGCAGCCGGCCGAGAATCCTGCCGGTGGTCATCCATTTGATCGCTGTGCCGGACTCTTGATCTTCAAGAATGCGGTCGACAATCCACGGTGTTGTGGTTTCCACATGATCACTGAGTATATTGATCGGCTGGCTCAGTTTCTTGCGAGCGTCCGGCGGCAGTGCGTTCATTTGGTTGATCATATTTTCGGTGATGTTCATGCCCGGGCTGATAGACCCGACGCGCACCGGCTTGCCCTTGAGTTCCTTAATAAGACTGTCGGTGAAATAACGGATGGCGCTCTTGGTCGTTCCGTAGCCGATCATGCCGGGTATCACGCGACCATCAGCACCGGCGCCATAGGTGTTGTAAAGATGGCCATGACCCTGCTCGGTCATGCCTTTCACCGCCACTTGGCTGCCGTTGATAGTGCCGATCACGTTTCCATTGATCATGGTTTTGATTTCGTCGGGCGTTAGCTGCATTAATGTGACACCGGAGCGGGCGAAACCGGCGTTGTTGATCCAAATATCCACAGCGCCGAAGTCCTGCTTGGCCCGGTTCCAGAGCGCTTGCACCTGATTGATATCGGCAACGTTGCAGGTCTGGCCGATAGCGCGGGCACCATCACGGCTTTCATCTTCGAGATTTAAAACGGTTTGATCGACGTCATCCTGGCTGCGGCTGGACACCATCACATTCACACCACGTTTAAGAAACTCGCGCGCATAGCCCTTGCCAATACCTTTGGTGGAGCCAGTGATGACAGCGGACCTGGTGGCCATGAAGCGTTCCTGAGACGTTTAGAGAAGTCCGAGATCATAGCTCCAGTTCGCGTAAGGCTTCGAGTCCGCTCCACCGAGTCCGACACGTGGCCAGCCACGTCCGGCGGCGGCGGGGCCTTATTTTTGGATTATGATAAGCACAACTCAACGCACACGATAAGCGAGGCAAAATGGCAAAGAAGAAGACGGTCGTTGTCACCGGAGGCACGCGCGGTATCGGCAAAGGCTTGGCGCGGGAAACCCTCAAGCGCGGCCACAACGTTGTCATCTGTGGGCGGACACAAAATGCCGTCGATGACGCTGTTGGCGATATATCTGGCGATGCGGTCGACAGCGCCTGCGCTGCCGGTATGCCCTGTGACGTCACCCAGTATAATCAAGTTCAGGCATTGTGGGACTTCGCCAAAAACGAATTCGGCGACATCGACATTTGGATCAACAACGCCGGACTTTCCAATGTCCACTTCCCTATCGGGCATCTGCTGCAAGAAGAAGTGGAGACCATTCCAGAGGTCAATCTCGTCGGTACTATGAACGGCTCAAAGGTCGCGTTGCAGAGTATGAACGCACAGGGTCATGGTGCGCTTTACAACTTCGAAGGCTTCGGCTCCAACGGCATGAAGCAGCACGGTATGAGCCTTTACGGCTGCACCAAGTTCGGTCTGACCTACTTCACCAAAGCGCTGATTAAAGAAACCAAAGGCGGGCCGGTGATCGTCGGGTACATGAGCCCTGGTATTGTTATTACAGATTTATCTCTGCGTGACCGGGGCAAAATGCCGCCGGAACGCTGGGAATTCGTCAAGAAGATCTACAACATCCTCGCCGACCGGGTGGAAACGGTAACCCCCTGGCTAATGGATCACGTGCTCGCCAACAAAGAACACGGCGCCCGCATTGCCTGGCTGACCCGTAAGAAATCCCTATGGCGGTTTTTGAAGTCGCGCTTTTCACCGCCAAGCAATCGTTTTCCTGAGTTGGATGCAGTAGATGAGAAGGTCGCGGCTTAGGCTGTTGTGTTTTCAAACGCAGCTACTCGGTCCCAAGAACTGCCTGCATCTGAGTCATTTTGTTCTATGGGGTCGCTGAAGTTCAGTTCAACCAACTCGTACGTCTGGTGCAGCAGCTCCCAGCGCCCGCGCACGGGAATGAAATCGTCTGAGTACGCCCAGATCTCCACCGGCGGCTTGGTACTGCCGTCACGTAGGCTTCGGTTGATCATGTGCTTGGTTTGAAACGTTCCGGCAGGCGTCGTGATTTCTTCCTCACCGGCAAAGTGCACGTCCACGCCAACGAAAGAAAGGCTGGGTCCGGAGCCGCCGTTGGGCAGCGGTGAGCTCAGAGCGACCTTACGCAGCTTGCCGATGATTTCATCACCGCGCAGGAGGTCGCCTTTCTTGGAGTGCCAACAATCACAGCACAAAGGATGGGCACCGAAGGACGGCACCCGTTCGGTCACATCGAAACTTTGGGACAAATGTCCGTCGTCCGCCGTGAGGGCGTCGCAGGTGACGCGATCATCGGTGAAGCGGAACATGGCACTGCCCTGGAATTTGCCACCGATGGTCAGACGGACGAAACACTCTTCAGGCCGCCAATCGCCATCCAATGCATAAACCACATCGCGAAGCAGCCGGTCGTTGTCCATCTCGCACTGGGCGCGGAGAATGCGGCTGCCGTCGGGCTGGATCGTGACCGTGAAAAACTCGCGGCCCTCTTCCCCGACACCGTCGGTGAGGTAGACGATCTTCCCGCGGTAGGTGCGATGGGCCACGCGATTGCTCCTAATGCATTTCCTCACCACCGGAAACGTTCATCGCCTCGCCCGTGATGTAGGCCGCCTCACTGGACGCGAGAAAGACACAGGCATTAGCGGTGTCCGAGGTCAGTCCGACCCGTCCCAGCGGAATCTTGGCTTTGCGGAAGTCCAGCACACCGTCGGTGTCGGTGCCGAGCACTTGGCCGCGCCGGGCGTTCTGCACGGCGCCCAAGCCGGTAGTGACATGGTTGGGGCAGACGGCATTCACCGTGATACCGTGTCCACCCAACTCCGCCGCGGCTGTGCGGGTAAGGCCGATCATGCCGTGCTTGGACGACGTATAATGCACCAGCAAGGGCGCCGGGCTTTTCGCCGCCTGGCTGGCGATGTTGATGATGCGCCCGCCATTGCCCTGTTTAATGAACTGTGCCGCCGCATGTTTGGTGAACAGGAACGGTCCGCGCAAGTTCACATCCAACACCACATCCCACTCGCCAATGGAAAGATCTATCAACGGCTTCATGATGTAGCCGATTCCGGCGTTGTTGACGACGATGTCGAGATGACCAAACTGCTTCACCGTATCGCCGATGCAATGGACGATATCCTCTTCCGAACGCACGTCGCAGACCATGGTCACAACTGTGGCGCCGGTGTCTTCGCGAATGGCTGCGGCGACCTGTTCCATTTCTTCCGATGTGCCGATGTTTTCAGCGGGCAGATGATCGCCAGAGGGCTTGCCAATATCGGTTATGACCACGGTAGCGCCCTCTTCGGCAAAGCGCTTGGCGATTCCCTCGCCCAAGCCTTTCTTGCGCCCAGCGCCAGTGATAATGGCGACTTTGTCAGATAAACGTCCCATCTCTCACCTTAATCGCTGAGTTTGTCGCACAGCATGGCGACGGGGCTGTCGGCAATCTCGCGGAACTTTTCCGAAATAGGTTTTTGCACATCCGATGCGACATCCTGGTTGAACTGGTCGAGATCATTGATGTCGATCACTTCGATATAACGGTAAGGCGCCGCGTTATCCGTACGGAACAAGGTGTTCGCGCGATAGAGATCGAACCCGTCCACGCCCTTGTGGCCACGCACGATCAGCAAGTCAGCCGATTGAGCCCAAGCTTCGTAGTCCGCTTCGGATACACCGTCCTTGAGATTGAACAGAACGACAAGAGCTGGCATTGGGCGTCTCCCCTTTATGGTGTTTAGATATTAGTTAGCTGTCCTGGTCTTGTTTGCGGGCATAGGCCGCTTGGCCTTCACGGACAAGGTCGTAAATGGCCGCGGCTTCTCCGCCGATGGCTTCGATAATGGCGTCATAAGACGACTGTGCCTGGGTCTTCCACACGGCCCGCTGGTCATCGGTGAGCCGATGCAATGTCACACCCAGCCCGGGCAGATCGGTTTCCACCTGGGCCATCCACTCCCTCACCCGATTGCGCGCCGCCATGGGTCCAGGATAGGCCGTGCTGACCAGATTTTTCTGCGCGTCGTTAAGACCGTCCCAAAATTGTTTGTTCAACAGAATGGAACTGGGTTCAATGGCATGGCCCGTTAATGTGAAGTGGGGCGCTTCTTTATATATGCCCGTCATCCAATAGAAGATGGTGACCGCTTCGCCGCCGTCGATCAGGCCCGTTTGCAGGGACGGCAGAATATCGTTGGAGGTGAGATAGACCGCATCGGTCTTGAGTGCCTCGAAGTAGACGGACGAGGCCTTGATGGTCTGTACTCGCATGGGGAAACTTTGAATCGAGTCCGGCGTGAGAAACGGCCGGTCGCCAAAAAGATGATTCGATCCCGCCTCTGTCCAACGCAGAAAGGCAATGCCTTTGGTGGCGAAGATCTCCTGAAACTTTGGCAGCGCATACTCATCCAAAACAAAATCCACTTCCGGCGTTGACGAAAACAAAAACGGCAGTTGCAACACAGCCAGTTCGGGCACCATGGCGGCACCGGACCCCAGTGGTGCGCTGACGAATTGCAAACGATTGCGACGCAGGGAATTCAACCGCTCTTCCGAACTGCCGGTCTCGCCCCGGACCAGAAGCTCAAGATCGAGACCGAGGTTTTTGTTGGCTTCGAAGGCGGCGGTAACATCCTGCCAGTTGAGATCCCACGGCGTGTTGGGCACGGTGAAGGCACCGATGGTCATGGTCTTGCGCTCTTGCGCCACTGTTGGACCCGCCATCCAGGAAATGGCCGCGCAAACAACGAAGAAACGGGTGAGTGTTTTTTTCATCACAGGATTTCTTTCTCTAAGTCCACACCCGACGCTAAGGCGCTGAGCACAGACACATCGTTCTCATCCTGCAACGCCCGCAGCCGGGCGTACAGGCGTTCCGCTGTATTGGGGTCGAGGGGTTGCGCTGCCGCAGCGGCACTGGTCGTGAACTTTGCCCTGTGTTGTCCCTCAGACATGGGGTTGTCAGGGTGGCCGAGTAGAGCCGGCACATGTTCCATAAGTTTACGTCCGCCAGTGAGAGTTACATCGATCCGTTGCGGCGATAAGGCGTTCACTCTGGCAGACTCATCCACTTCGAAATGCACCTTTTCCGCCAGCGCGTGACGCGCCGGGTCGTCCATCTTTTCCAGTGAATATGTGGACACATCAATGGTGCCGTCCATGAGCAGACTGGCCACAAGGTAGGGCAAGCATAGGCGGGCATAAGGCCCATCCATGGGATCCTTGACCGGACGGCTGGCAAGCCGCGCGACAAAGGGCGGAATGGTCAAATCAATGCGTTCCACATCTTCTGCAGTGAAGTCGTGCACCTGCTTCAGCCTGGACAGGGCATCAATGGCACCGTGGGAGGCCCGGCCGGAAGGAAACGGTTTGAAGGAAATCTCACCCGTACGCCACACCGTGCCTAATTCACCGAGAAACGGTTCCGCGTTGCCCTCTGGCTCAAACAGTTGGAAATATCCGTAGGGTCCGCCGAATACGTCGACTGGTCCCGTCAACGTCATCCGCACCATCTCAAAGGCCGTCAGTACGTTGCGCACATTGAATGCGATCTGCAGCGGCAGCGCCATGCTGGCTTCCGTATGGGCCTGCATGGTGCCCGACAACTGGCTGTAGATCAGACCGAACAGCTCAGTTGTGCTCGGCCGATCCAGCGCTGCCAATTTGGCAATAGCGGTCCCGGCGCCCATGGCACCGCAGACACCGGGACGGAAAAACCCCGCTCCTCTGGTTGCCGCCAGACCGAGCAGAGCAGCAACGTCATTACCGATGTTGATGGCCGCGATCACATCTTTGCCAGACACTTGGCCAAACCGGTCAGCATACGCTATGACGGCGGGAAAAATCACCGACATGGTGTGCACCGTTGCCGTTTCATGCACGCACGCATATTCAAGGCAGTGGACTTGGTAGCCGTTGGCCATACCGGCACCGACCGGTGATAACAGTTGATCGGTACCCCAAACAGGCACGCCGCCGTAACCGTAATGAGTAAACTGAACGCCGCGGACGATGGAGGCTTTGGCTTCCGCACTGCCGATGAGCCCACAGGCTATTGTGTCCGCGACGACCAAATTGGTTGCAGCAACCAAGTCCGAGGGCAAAACGTCAAAAGACGTCGCTGCAATGTGATCAAGAATGGCGTCACGGACGCGGGTCATGGGAGGGCACGTTTTCCAGTCTTAAGGATTTGGGACCGTAACGGCACCGATGGTCTCCAGCAAGGCACCCGCATCGGCAACAGCTTCCAATGACCAAATCATGTCGCGCAGGTTTTGTGCCTTGCTCGGGGACAGGAGGTCGCGCGTCGCGTCTTCGAATTTGTCGTTAACCGCCTCGTCATTGAGGGGACGGTGGGGACCACCGGGATAATCTGACCTTGCCTCAATGGAGATCGACCGGCCATCCGTTATCTCGATGTCCAAACGGGTCGGCACACCATCCAATTCTTTTTGGTCTAACGTATTGTCGTGCCGGGTTTCGACTTTCTTTTGAAAAGCGATGCAGCGTTCGGACTGGATAAAGTCATCACGGAATTGACCCCGACCCGCACCGCCCGCCAATGCCATTGACGCCAGCAGAAACGGATAACAGTACTTGGCCTCAAAAGCATTGGTCGCAAACGCATAGGTGATCGGTCCCCACACGGTCTTACCGGCGGACACTACGATGCGGTCAATGTCATCGGCCTGTAATTCCTGCTCCTTCATGACGCGCTTGAGGGCATCCATGCCGGGATGAGTCACGGCACCGCAAGGATAGGGCTTTGCGGTCACACCGGGCTCGACAAGGACAAAGGGATTACCGAACCGGCCGGCAACCAGATCCACCTCTGCGCCTGGCCCGGCCACGGTGAGATAACCGGTGGGTCCGTCCAGCCCGCTCGACGATCCGTCAATACCGGCGCGCGCGAGCAGGGCGGCTTCGATGCCGCGGGCCGCGGCCCACCCCACATGCAGCGGCTTGGTCATGGTCCCCAAGGACGCACGGGTGCCAGCCGCCATGGACGCGCCATGCCCGATCGCCCAGGTCGTTTGCTGTTCATTGAGGGCAAGTAGCTTTGCCGCCGCCACTGCACAGCCAAAAGTGCCGACGGTGGCGGAGGTATGAAACCCTCTGCCGTAATGTTCGGGATTGATGGCCGCGGCCAACTTGCCGGCCACTTCCCAGCCGGCGATGAAAGCGGTCAGCAGATCGCGGCCGCTGACGGCCCGGCCGGATTCGTGCCGGATCACATCGGTCAGAGGAATGATCGTCGCCAACAGCGGCACCGTGGCATGCATCAGCAGCCCGAAGGGGCGCCCAGGACCTTCGGGTAATTGCACATCGTCCCAGTCCAGAGCGTTGCCGCAAGCGCCGAGATAAAGCGCAGCTTGAGAAACGGGAACACGAAGGGAAGGATCACCGAACAGCCGGGCCGGACCAATTTCGCTTTGGCTGACGGTTTGATTTTTGAGCCGGAGCGCAACCTCGGTGTCCAATCCGGCAACAGCGACACCAATACCATCGACAACACATCGCTTGGCGATGTGGAGCACGGTTTTGGGCAGCCCATCGAATGACAAACCGTGAACAAAAGCCGTGCTTTCTTCGGTCAGACGGTCGGACATAGATTCTCGTTAAGACTCCCAACGTCGGGCACGGTGCTGTGCATGGCTTTGATCCTGGCCCACTGGCTCAACCATACGTTCTCAACCACATGGCGGACAGTGCTTCTGGAGGTTAGATATCGGCTCGCAAGGGCGATTTTATGCAATGATACTGTCGTTCTTGAGGGAGACCCAAGCCATGAAAGACTCGACGGATCCGGTGCCTGACGATTCCATCATCAACGACCCCACCCAGGGCGGCACGGAGTTTGCCCCTTGGGTTCTGGAGCGGGTGCGTAAGTCGGAGTTCACCAAGGGTTTTGTCGACCGCATCCTCGATCACATGAAAGAGCTGGACAAAACCAGAGCGGAGAGTCCGGCCTTCAATAAGGTGACGCGACTCGTACACTGCTTGCAGACGGCTACCCTCGCCCATCAGGCCGGCGAAGACGACGAGTATGTGGCGTGTTGCTTGATCCACGACATCGGCGACTTACTGGCGCCGTTCAACCACGGTGAATTTGCCGCCGCCCTGCTTGAACCGTTCATCTGCGAGAAAAACCATTGGCTGGTGGCCAATCACCATGCCTTTCAGGGCTATTACTATTTCGAACACATTGGTCTCGATAAAAACATGCGCGATCATTACCGCGGTCACCCCTATTTCGATGACGCTGTGCGTTTTTGCGGCACCTATGACATGCCGGCGTTCAATCCGGACCTTGAGTACATGAGCCTTGAGGACTTAGAGCCGGTCGTGCGGCGTGTTCTCTTTGCACCGAAAAAGTCCGTTTGGATACCAAACTCGCCAGCCGTGTGACGTGGTGTGATTTGAGGGGGACAGAACTTGGCTGGAGATAGAGGACCGTCGCTGCTGGAGCGTTACCCACCCGATCCGACCGGCAAGCACATCCTGATCTATTGGTTCAAACCCGGTTACACGGGCGTCAATATCCTGACTCTGCTCTATGCCACCGTCTTCAGTATGACGCTGTTGACGATGGTCAACTTCGTTCAGCCTTACCTGTTGGAAGAGGTCTTCCAGATCCCACGCGGCGACCAGGGCGCGCTGACCGGCCTTCTCGCAGCGCTGCAGGAAGTTGTCGTCATTCTGCTGATGGGACTCGTGGGCGCATTGTCCGATCGTACCGGCCGGCGCATATTATTCGCTTTGGGTTTTGTTGTTCTGGCTGCCGGCTATTTCATCTATCCGTTAGCCAATTCCCAGGAACAACTGATCATATTCCGGGTGGTCGTCGCCGTCGGCGCGGCCATGGTGCCGGTGATGCTCAGCGCCTGCCTGGTCGATATCATCCAAGAGTGCACCCGGGGTAAGTGGCTCGGCACCACGTCCATCTTCAATGGCATTGGTGTGATTCTTATGAGCACCGTTTTCGGGCAACTGCCCGAACAATTCGAAAAGATGGGTTACAGTGGTGCGGAAGCGGGGCAATATACCTTCTGGATCGCCTCGGCGGCGGGCATCGTCACTGCCATCTTGCTGCATCTTGGGCTCAAGGGCGGACCGCCCCCAGAAGTCAAAGACAAACCCAGTGTCTTGAAGAATTTGGGCCGCGGGATCACCGAGGCGAAACGCAATCCGCGCATTGCTTTGGCCTATTCCAGTGCCTTTATTTCCCGTGGTGACTTGGTTGTTGTGGGTACGTTCTTTTCCCTCTGGTTCGTCCAAGAGGGCGTTGACCAGGGGATGTCCACGGGAGAGGCGATGGGGCGTGCCGCTTTTTTGTTTGGCGCGGTTATTCAATTTTCCGCCATGTGTTGGGCGTTTTTCATGGGCTTGATCTGCGACCGGGTCAACCGCATTACCGGCGTGGTAATCGCGTTTACGATCGCAACAATCGGCTACCTATGGCTTGGCTCAATTGGTGATCCGTTCGCTGCCGGAAGTCTGATTATTTTCGCCTGCATCATCACCGGCATGGGTGAAACGTCTACCGTGGTGGCTTCCGGCGCTCTCCTCGGCCAGGAAGCGCCGCCGCAATACCGCGGTGCCGTTGTCGGTGTGTTCAACAAGACCGGCGCTATCGGCATCATGGCGGCTACGCTATTGGGTGGATATTTGGTCGACCGATTCGACGGCAATGCGCCCTTCACCATGATGGGCATTGCCAACGCTATCGTTTTAGTGGCCGCCATCAGTGTACGCATTTGGGGCAATGATTCAGTGCCAACACCACCGTCAACGGAAGCATCAGCGGCCGCGTTACAGGCAGAGAAAGCCCAGGCTGCCGAATGAGCGCTAAGCGTTGATTCTTGTGCGTTGATTCTGGCGAAGCTGCGCAGATCGCCGCTTTTGCTGATGGCCATACCGATGCCCCGCTGGGCAGCGTTGGGGCCTTCCGGATCGGCAAAGCCAAAATAGGTCATCCAGAGTTCATTTCCGCGCGCGCAAAGCTGCGGATTGGCGACGTTGTAGTCGTCCCAAGCACCATCTGGCGCGGCCACGAAGATGGGACCGTCGAACTGCCGCCGCCAAGTCAATCCATCGTCGGACACGGCGATTGCAATGGTGCGTTGTTGTTTTTTCTCCGGGCGGCCATCAACGGCGGTGTAAATCATCATCCATTCGGCGCCGGCGACGGGAATGTTGTGCAGCACCTGGCGGGTGATCATGCCGTTGGAATCGTAGGTGCGCGGATCATCACTCCAGGTGAGCGGGCCAAGATACGTCCATGTGTCCAAGTCTTCTGATGCCCAGTGCGTAATCCAGTCCTTGAAGTCTTTGTCCTTGATGGTGACTTGTAAAATGGTGCGGTTGCCCACTTGATACGTGTTGGGAAAGGCACCGTAGATTTCACCGCCGAGACCAACAAGTGCCCCCCGTAGGCTTTGCCTGGTCGGCGCTGCCAGGTGATACCGTCTTCGCTGACGGCGAGACAGGCATGAAGGTTGTAGCCGGGAAAAGCGTATATGGGATTGGCGGAGTCCGGTGTGCCTATATCACCACCGTAGTATCAGTGGTGCCATTTGCCGTCGCGCCAGGTCATATCTCCGGTGCCAACGTGAACGCTGTCGAAAGCGTTTGGATCGGGATCGGGCACCATAACCGCACCGCCTTTGAGCGGACCGTCGAACCGTTCCCAGTTAAGGCCGTCGTCCGACGTCAGCATCGCGATGGAGCCCGTTCCTAATGCTGGAGCTAAACCAGCAGGGAAATCCTGAGAGCGGCCGTAATACCAGATGCAAAATTTCTCCAGCACCGGATTCCAGCGCATCATCGCGCCGCCCACCTTGGCGTCATCACAGCGACCTATTGGCCCTGTGTTGAAAAGAAATCCCGACTGTCCCTCTCCCGTCATGTGCTTATTGCCTTTCGCACCATATCGTCCAAAGCGGAAAGAAACTTTGAGCGATCCGTCTTTGTGAATCCAGGGTGATGGTCTTTGATCTCACCACTGTCGCGCAAGTGAGTTTTTAAATCGCGCATGGCTAGAGCCATACCGATACTGTCTTCGGTGAACGGTTTGCCGCTATGGCCAAGCACAGCCGCGCCTTTTTCGATACAGCGCGACGCCAATGGAATGTCGCCGGTGATGCAGATATCGCTAGCGCTAACACGTTCAGCAATCCAATCGTCGGCCACATCTGGACCTTCCGGCACGACGACCTTGTTGACCAACGGTCCGTTGGGCCTGCGTATCCAGGTGTTGCCGACCACATGAATTTTTAGACCGTGGCGCTCGGCGACGCGCAGCACTTCGTCTTTCACCGGGCAGGCATCGGCATCGATGTAAATTTCAGTCACGGTTAGGTTAGAGATCGCCGTCCAGTTCCACCAACTGATAGCGGGAGCCACGCACTCGGTACTCGTGCTGTATCATCACCCGGTCGGGACCGGTAATCCAAACATCTGTGTTTTCCCCAAAGCGATAGTGCTCCGTGTCAAATGTTCCTGCAGGAACCGTGAGTTCTTCCATGCCAAGAAACTCCAAAGCGATGGGATAGACGGCGCAATGCACTCCACGGCCCGCAGCCCCCAAGGTGCATAGGTTGTGTATTTGTACACCCCCTTTTGTCATGTCGTAGCCTGCCCCGTAGTGCCAGCCGTCGGCTGAAATGGGGTGGAGCAGCAGGGTAAAGGTATCGGGTACATTAACAGTCTCGACGAAATGCTCGATGGGGCTCGTGACCGTCACTTTGAGCTTGCCGTCATCCATGGCGTAAAGCCCCGAGCCGAGAAACCCACCGCCGGAATAGACATTGGTAAAGGCATTGATCGGCTTAAAGGTCTTGGCGTCCGCATGGAGCACCATGTTGATCTGCGTGCCATAGGTGGATTGATCGAGGAAGGACCGGATCGTCCGCGTGCCGTCACTGTGTACGGTCATGGTCCAGCGGTCTTCTCCGCAAGGTTGACCATCATTGAGACCGGTGCACACCGGACAGACTGCGCTCGATGATGGGCGGTCCGGTGTAGACATCAGCGTCTTCTCGGGGTTCACGATCTTCCTGTGCGAGCGAAGACGCTGAGAATGCGAAAACGACAACAGTCGCCAGGGCGGTGAAAAGATGCGTCATGGTGAGGGTCCTCCCTTCATCGTTGGACGAACCCTAGCACAAATTATTGCGCGTCTAGTTCAGATCAACGTGCCGTGCACGACTAAATCTGCGTATTGCCTTCCCAGGACTGCCAATCGGAGAGGAACTTAGGTTCCCGC
Organism: Rhodospirillaceae bacterium; assembly: GCA_965262665.1. Lineage (GTDB taxonomy): Bacteria > Pseudomonadota > Alphaproteobacteria > Rhodospirillales > Rhodospirillaceae > CBDBND01. The sequence continues at coordinate 2,834,503 of CBDHFR010000004.1, read as the reverse complement.
TCCTCAATGGCGGCGAGGGTGTCGTCGGGCATGTCGTCGGGCATGTCGTCGAATCCGGCGACCTTCTGTCCGACACCGCGGCCGGCATGAGACCGTCGCGATCAGCCATCTCCTGCCAGGCCCGCCAGTCGATATAATCCTGAATGGCATAGGCGGCAGGTACGTTGACCATCTCTGGATTGGCCAGGTGACTCAGCCTGGCGTGGTATTTCACGTAGTCATAAAACACCAACAGCCGGCCATTGGGTCCGGGGAACTTGGCCGACAGGTCGTGATTGATGAACACGTCGTCGCCGACCACGCGCGCCGGACCTACCTTGTGCTCAATAGGCAATTCCTGGCCGTTTTGCGCCATGGAATGAGCAGTGTGGACCGTAGTCACCGGACCAGATTTCAAATGTTCCACGTCGTTGGTGGCACCGGTGTACGGGTTTTTCAGTTTGTCGATGACCTTGCCGGTTTCGATGTCGCAGTGAAAGGCCACTTCGCGCCGGGTCATGGTGAGCGAACCATCACCATTGTTGGCGTGTTCGACGATGAGCACACCTCGAGACGTGTGCAGTGGCGTGATCTCCTTGCCGATGATGCCGTAGCGGTAGATTTCGTGCCACGCCATGACCACTTCATTCCCGGCACTGCCGGCGGTGCGGATGAACGCGTGAAACAGGCCCTCTTCGCTATCAAGGTCGAGTTCATGGCCAGCGGCTCTGGCAGACGAGATCAACCCGCCACCCTCATTGGACGGGGACCGCGCCGCCATCAGACCTGTCGCGTAGCCTCCAAGCCCGGCAGCCCCGAAAGTCATGGTTCTTCGTGAAACAGATAAAGACATGCACTCACATCCCTCTATCCAGCGTATTCCGCAACACCGGCCAGGGACCGCTCCACATCAACTTGCGTGGAGCCGACCGTTTCACCAGTTTCTTTATCGATCTTCAACAGCGTGCCGTTGAAAAACGATGACACAAGAACATGTCGGGTATCGGCGCTTTCCTTGATGGTCGCCCAACCCGGACCGTCGAGAGGATACGTACGGACCACGCCACCCTTTTCATCGATCACCTCGAACTTGGCGCCGCGGGTCACCAGCAACAATCCATCGGCGCAATAACTGAGACAGAAGATGAACTCCCTTTGGTCTTCGGGCAGCGTATAGAGGTCATCCATTTGCTTATGGTTGACGATGTCGTAGCGCATGATGCGCTTAGAGGTTTCGGTGGTGTAGGTGATGTACTGCTCGCTGGGATGCAAGGCACAACTGGTCACCCCCAAGTAACCGGCGAAGCTGGTGGAAGTCTCCGTCTCGAAAGTGTCAAGTAGCGTGCCGTCGGGAGTAAATTTATAGACATTGCCGTCACCGATCTTGTCGCTTTCCCCCGGCAATGTCTTCTGCATGTGACGATACTTTTCGGGCAAATCGGCCATGGTGCCGGTGATGTGCTCGTGCAAATAGAGATTGCCGGCCTTATCAAAGAATCCGCTGGACCAGGGCCGCTTGGGGTAGTCGGTATTGGGCAGCCGTTTGCCGTCATTCCCCACCTGCCGGATCATGTGTTCTGAGGTATCGAAGGCCCAGAGCACACCGTCCGATCCAAACATCAAGCCCTTGACCAAGTGAGTGGTGTCCGGTGTGTGCAGAACGGCTTTCTGGTTGAAGTCCTGATCGAACTGAAAGATACGGCCGTCACCGGCGTGATCGTCGTCTGGGTTATTAAGCAGGGTGGCGCCGAGAAAGATATCTCTAGACGTAAACGGCTGTAGAGACTCCGAACCCACATCTGGATTCACTGCGGTCTTAATGGCGAGATCGTCTGGCATAGCGTCCTCTGAGTTAAGTTTTAATTTGGCTGAACCGCTATAGTTCAACCGGGATATTGGATAACGCCGGCCATAGCCCGCTCGATGTTCAAGGCGACGCTAGCAACTTTCTCTCCATCACCAACTTTGAATTTGGCCACTTCACCGGTGAAGAAGTTGCCCGAGTAAATGTGCTCGTTGTCGAGGGCGCCGCCGATCACAGCCCAGCCGAACCCTTCCTGAGGCACGGTGTGGAGAACATCGCCGGTTTGAGAATCGAGAAACTCGATCTTGGCGCCGCGGCTCAACATTAAGCGTCCGTCGGGCATGTAGGCGAGGAAGAACACAAACCCTTCCCGCCCTTCGGGATAGGTTTTCAACGGCTCAAGCTGCTTGCCGTCGACCAGGTCGAAACGCTTCACTTCGTTGGAGGTCTCGGTGACATACAAAAGCGTGCGGTCGTCGGGGAGGAGGATGGCGCTGGTGACGCCGAGAAAACCAGCAATGCCGCCGTGCACATCGGGCTGCCACTCAGCCTCCAGTTTGCCGTCGGGGTCGTACTTGAAGATTTTCCCTTCGCCGATAGATCCGGTGTCATTAATCGCTTTGGCACGGGTCCCAGGCAGATCCTTTTCGCCTTTAAGGTGCTCGCCAAAGATCATCGAACCGTCGGCCATCCAATTGACGTTGGAAAGCGAGCGTGGCGCCAAACCTTCGACCACACTAACAGCGCAAGTCTTCGGATCGATGTTGAGCACCATGTGAATGTGCTGATCAAAGGCCCATAGGGTACCGTCAGGTCCGAACTTTAAACCGTTGATGAGATGTGTGGTCTCTTTGATCCACAACACGCCTTTTTCATTGAGGTCGGCGTCGTATTGCAACAGACGTCCATCGCCGGCGTGATCGTCATCGGGATTGTTGAGCACCGTACAGGCAACGATGACGTCGCCTTTTTCGAACGGCTGCATAGTGTTTTCCTGCGCCATAAAGTCCCCTAAGTCATGAAATGGTGTTTTACCGCAGCAAAGCATCCGCGGCGAACAGACGCACCCGCCCGTCTGACACTGACCAAGGGTTGGTTGCAGTCTCGCTCAAGCTTTTTGTTTGAGCCGGGGATCCTTGTTGTCCTTCATGTTCCAGGGCAGTTCTGCCAGAGGGCGCGACGTATAGGATCGTTCCAGACGAGCCAGGTCTGCCTCGGACAGGTCGAGATCAACGGCGGCAACAGCATCTTCAATGTGGCATGGCTTGGTGGCCCCAATGATGGGAGTCACGTTTTTGTGCAAGAGCCAGGCCAGACCCAACTGGGCCGGAGGAACACCTTTTACCTGAGCCAGTGCGGCCACATCATCAAGAATGGGGTCATCGGCTTCACCGTAGAGCATTCCCTGTATCTTGACGTCGTCGCCGCCGCGAACGGTGCCCTTATTTTTCTGTCCGGCGCGGGCAATTCGCCCCCGAGCGAGCGGACTCCACGGAATCAATCCGATGCCTTGTTCGAAGCAGAAGGGAATGAGATCACGCTCGTCCTCCCGATGAAGCAGGTTGTAGTGATTCTGCATGGTGACAAAACCATCCCACCCTTGTGCTTGTGCCACCAACTGTGCTTTGGCTAAATGCCAACAGCGCATGTTTGATGCGCCGACAAAACGTGCCTTGCCCGACTTCACCACGTCGTGCAGCGCTTCCATTGCCTCTTCGGTGGGATTGAGATCATCCCAACGATGAATTTGGTAGAGATCAACGTAATCAGTGCCGAGACGCTTTAACGAGCCGTCAATGGAACTGAGAATGTTTTTCCGAGTCAGACCGAGCAGGTTGGGAGATTCCCGTGACGGGTAAAACATTTTAGTGGAAATCACCACCTCGTCACGTTTAGCATTTTCTTTTACAAAGCGCCCAACGATTTCTTCGCTCACGCCTTCGGAATAGACGTTTGCCGTATCGAAAAAATTGATTCCGGCATCGAGCGATTGCTTGAGGAGAGGTTGCGAATTGTTTTCATCGAGTATCCAGTCACGCCAGCTCGTGGACCCGAAACTCATACTACCCAGCACGATGCGTGAGACGGACAACCCCGTATGGCCGAGCTCGCTATATTTCATGAAAGAGGGAGCCCTACTCTTCTACTGCGGCCAATTCGACCGCTTTCGCTTCAATTCCGCGGACGATAAGGTTGGGAATTTTTGGAACATCAAAGCCCGCTTTGATGGGGTTGCGGCCGAGAGCTGGACCCATGCGCACGACCACCAGATCGATGGCCGGCGACACCCAAACATGCTGCTGTCCGCGACCCCATGTCAAAAAAGTATCGCGGGCAAGATACGGTTCGGAGGCAATGGGCCGGGTGCTGCCGGAGCCGGGAGGAAACGGTGGATCGTCGAAACCCAGCCAGGTCTGATAGCCATAGTGATTTGCGTTGGGTGACCGGGTTGTCATCTCATTGATCCAGGCTTCAGAGACAACGCGGTTGCCGTTCACTTCACCCTTACCCAACAGCATCATACCGAAACGGGCCCAGTCCATGGCCGGTGTTGCCAGACAGCAGGACGTATGCGCTGCACCACCGGGCCGGTCGAGCCAGACCTGTGCCCGCGTCCCGCCCATGGGCTGCCACAGCTTTTCTTCCAAGTAGTCGGCGTAGCGCTTGCCTGTTGCCTGTTCGACGATCAGACCCAGCAATTCCGCATTGAGGTCATTGTATTCGTATTTTTCACTCTGTGCCCAATCCGCGTCGGGTGCGTTAAGCAACGCTTCAGTGGAATGACCGGAATACAGCCAGTCCATATTTCCATTAAACGGATTGAGGCCGAAGGGATAGCGCCCCAGCCCCGACGACATCTGCAGCACGTTTTTAATCGTGATGTCCCCACGCGGATCGCCGCGCCATTCTCTGATGTAGGTGCTGACCGGATCGTCGACCGATAAGATGTACCCGTCTTCGATGGCGATGCCGATGAACAGACCCATCAGAGTTTTGTGCATGGATTGGGATTCCGTCAGGTCGTTGGCATCGCGTCCGTCGGCGTACAATTCCAATTGGATTGCGCCCCTGTGTACGACGATCACGGCGTACGAATTGAAGTCCTTGACATAGGCGACCGCTTCATCCAACGCCGCTTGAGTGACGGTACGATTTTCGGGCATCGCAACAGGAATGACGTAACTACCGTCCCCGTCAGCCACGTCAAACGGTTCCAGCCCTTCTGAGGGTGTCGGATCGAATAGCATGACATAGCGGCGCCACAGCCAAGGGTCCTGCCAATAAATAACATTCACGACAACAAACAGGATCAACACGAACCAACCGAAGATTTTAAATACCTTCATGGGGAATCCTTTCTTCGCGCAGGGGTACTGGTTCGTTTCCTCATTCTCACTTGTACAGACCCGAACTAGGGGTTTCAGACACCACACAATTCATGTCCGCGGTTTGGTCACAGTTAGCTGGACACGCTCTTAAGCAGCCGTATCCGCCTAGGGTGTCTACACAACAACCTTTCCGTTGTTCGCCAATGACAAATTGGGTTTAGGCCCGCGTGAAGTTGGACTCCTACTCTCTTTCGCCGGCGTGATCATGGTGATCATGCAGCTCAAGGCCATCGGCCCGTTGACCAAACGGTTTGGCGAAATCAATCTCATCACCACCGGCTGTTTTGTTTACGCCATTGGCTTGGCCCTGGTGGCGACATCCAACGGCATTCCACAGCTGGTGTTTGCGATGGTCTTTTTACCCATCGGCCTGAGCATCGTGAACCCCAGTATTTCCAGTCTGGTATCGCAGGAATGTCAGGATACGGAACGGGGCATCGTCATGGGATTGTATCAGTCCGTGGGTAGTCTCGGGCGTGGTTTGGGACCGATTTACTCGGGCACGCTGTTCGGTCAGATTAGTATTTACGCGCCGATCCTCTACAGCATTGTTTCGATGGTGCCGATGTTGGGTCTGGTGTACTTGGTGCGTTTGCGTGGCAAGAAAACAACCAACACCCCGGCCGAGTGAACTAAAGTGCGCCGATTTTGCTCTGCCAGCCATTGAGCAAAGGATGCCTAGGCGCGTCACCGGGATCACCGTCGTCGGGCAGGCCCACCGCCAAGCGCATCGCCCAGGTGAGACAGAGGGTGGACGACACCACCGGCTTGCCGGTTTGTTCCATCAAGGCAATCACCGCAGCAAAACTTGGCATGCCGGTACCGGTTAAAAGAATGGCGTCGGCGCTAGAAAAATCGATAACACCGAGCGTTTCTAATGCGTCGTACGCCGATAATTCGAAAATCGAACGGGTGTCGTCAGACGCTGTGACAATGCGCGTGGTGTTGACGACGTCGAAGCCGCGGCCGGCCCAGTAATCCCGGCACATCTCCACTGACCACTGGGGATAGGGCGCACCGATGGCAAACTTTTCGACACCGATGTGGTGCAATGCCTGCTCGATGGCCAGTCCTGCCGAGATTATTGGGTATCCCTTGAGATCGGACAAGCGTTTGAGTTCGGCTTCTTCCGCCTCCCGTCCGACCAGATAGGTCGAAGCCGTGCACGCAAAGCCGCAAACATCCAACTTCAATGTATCGTACATGGTGAGAGTTTGTTCGAGGCCGGTGAAGAATTCCCGCCAGCGATCTTTGGGTTCGGCCTGGGTGCTGGTAAGACGGCAACTCAACAGTGACGTTTCAGGCGGGAGCAACAACCGCACTTCCGGTTCCACCGTCGGGTTGGCTTGCGGCACTGCAACGCCAAAACGTCCCTTCGAGCCGTAGTCGCGAGCATGATCAACCATAATATCAAAATCCTTATAGGCGTTTTTTAGTTCAAGTCTTGCGCAACATCTGTCGCGTTCAATCCCCGGTCCAAAAGTCTATCAACTTCTGGTCCAGTTTTAGGGGGCTAGGACACAAGGACGGTTTTAAGATACCAATTCGGCTTCAAAACAGCTTGGTTTGGCCGAAGAAGGCCATGAGCATGACCAGTGTCCATATGGTCATGTTAGCCCGTCCGGCGCTTTTGCGGTTGACCTTCATCAGGGCTTCGCCCTCGACCCGTTCCTCCCCCCGGCCCGAACCATGTCAAAGATGGGTTGCCAGCGGACAGCGATTTTCCTGATCCAGACACCGTTCAGAATGATCACGCCGAACAATACGAGTTTAAAGGACAGCCAGTTGTCGGAAATGGGTCCGCCGTTGATGATACAGTACAGGCCGAACAGGATGAGGGACGCAGTGACCACGTAACGCCACCCAATGTCCCATTGCGCCAGCCGGTCTCCTTCCGGTGTGCCGGTCTTGAAATGGATCTGCCACACCACATAGAGCCACGCCAAACTGACCACCCAGACCAACGCCAGCCAGCCGTCTGTGATGGGGGAGGAATACTGAAGGGCCAGGGTGAACCCAAAGGCCAGGATCAGGATCAGGCACGTGCGTGGCACCATGTCGAGCTTGAGGCGGATCTTGCGCACCCGGAGGCGTTCATCGAGGTCGAGATCGTCTCGGACGAGCTGAGAATCACAGTAGTACACGCCGAGGTCTGCCCCGAGCCAGTAGCCGAACAACAGCACATGGAAAAAGGCGAGAACATTTTGAAAGTCAACGTAGATATCCATTTTCGGTCTCCCCTTTACTGCATTGCTGCGGAGTCAACGTCAGTCTTTAATCCCGAGAGCAGTATGTTGACGATTTTTGCGTCGTCCCAGGCAAAATCGATGCGCCCTGCCCGGTAGGCGACCAACCCAGTAGAGGGCACCACATAGAGCCGCTGCCCGCCCCGGCCCTCCACAAACATGACATCATCGGCTTCAAATGGCGCGGACACAGGTGAACGACGATTGCTCGGCTCACTGATGAGGCGCGTACCCGAATAGGGTGACCCCAGCCAGACATGAAAACCGAAGTTCGGATTAAGCGCTGCGCCGGTCATGAGCCGCTCAACCCATTCAGGTGATAGCACTTGGGCGTCGCCGACGCGCCCGTCGCTGGCGAGCATGAGACCGAGACGTACCCAGTCCATGGGTCGAAGCTGGATGCAGCAAAATATTCGGGCCGTACCATTGTCATGATCCAAACGCACTTGAGCGAAACCACTGCCGAGAGGATCCCATAAGTATTCGCGAACGAAGTCCGCATAGCGCATGCCCGTCGCACCGGTCAGCACGGCGTGGAGCGCCTGGCTGTTGACATGATTGAAGTCAAATTCGGTGCCCGGTTCGAATGCCAACGGCATGGTTGCCACCGGACCGTCCAGGTCGGTGCCGAAAAACAACTGCTGCCCAGGAGAAAAAGGACTGGGAGAAAACTCCGCTTGAGCCAAGCCGCTGGTCATTTCCAATAGGTGTTGAATGGTGATAGCGGTGCGCCCGTCTTCGGCCCACGCAGGAATATAGTCCGCAGCAGGCGTATCGAGGGATGGAATAAACCCTTTGTCCAACGCCAGCGAAGTCACCACCCCCAAGAACCCTTTGTGCATGGATTGAGAGTCGATCACGGTCGAGCGATCATAACCCTCACCATACTGTTCCAACTGAAGAACACCGTTGTGTGCGACCAGAAAGGCAATGCTATCAAAAGATTGAGCATAGGCGGTCGCTTCATCGAGCGCGATTTGAGAAAGTGTTGTCGCGCCATTTTCAGAAGAGGGTAACGGCGTACTGGGTCCGTCACCGATGCGATCAACCGGCTCATACCAGTCCCATGCGGTCAGAACCGTGTCGCCCGGGGGTTGGGAAAACCACCGTATCCAAAACACACGATCATTGATTGCGTAGCCCAGCGCGACAACCAACAGGGCGACGAACGCAACACCGATGGATCGGGTAAGATGCATTCTGTCCTCTCTCTTGGTGAAAGCTGTGGCGATTCCCTACCATTGCCGGATAAGGTTTGGGCATCAAGTCAAACAAGGGAGCGGCATATGTGGTGCACGGGCAAGATCACGATCATTAGTGCCGTTGTGGTGCTGAGCTTGGGATCGACTGCGGCGGTGGCCCAGTTTGGGGGTGTGCCGAATAAACCGTTCGATGCTTTTGCGCGCCCACCCGCACCCGACTACACGCAAGACTCCGCCTGGGCGGCCCTACCAGACCGGCAGGATGCCGCCGATGTCGCGCCGGCCAATGCGGCCATACCCGAAGCTCAGGCAGATGCATCGGCCGATGTCTTTTACATTCATCCCACCACCTACCGCGGCGGCGAGAACTGGAACCAGAACATTGCTATGGCGGACGTCAACACCTGGACCGACATCAGTGTCATTGCCCGCCAGGCCAGCGCATTCAACGGATGCTGCAAGATTTATGCGCCGCGCTACCGGCAAGCGACGATCTCGGCCATGGGGGCGCCCGACAGCGGTTTAAAAGCCTACGACTTTGCCTATGGTGACGTGGTGCGAGCATGGCACCAGTACGTTGAAAACTGGAATGATGGCCGGCCTTTTATCATTGTCAGTCACAGCCAGGGCACACTTCATGCCGTACGGCTGCTGGAAGAAGAGATCGACGGCACGCCATTGGCAGAGGCAATGATCGCTGCCTATGTGGTCGGCATCGGTGTGCCAGAAGGTACATTTGGTCGTGGATTGAAAAATATCTCTCGCTGTACCGCCGCAACAGACACGGGATGTGTCATTTCTTGGAATACCTTCGGCATGAACGGAAATGCTGAATCTATGATTGAACGCACCCAGGCTCGCTTCCGGTCTCAATATGAAACGTCAGAGGGCCAAAATTTGGCGTGCTGGAATCCCGTGAGCGCATCGGACGAGGACGGGTGGTTTGACGATGTGGCCGGCCATGGCGCTCTTCCGGGTGTAGCGTCCACGGACCCGCTACCGGCGCTTATCCAAGGACCAGGTGCTGCGTGCCAGAATGGCGTATTGCTGACCGAAATACCTTCGAACGACGCTTTTCAGTTGATGGTGCTGGAAGGTGAAAATCTGCACATGCACGATTTTGACCTTTTTTACGGCAGCATTCGGGCCAATGCTGTAGCCCGCACGGAAGCATTCTTAATGACAACACAAAAGATACGTGTATATTGATAATAATATAATTATAAATTGAATGAAAGCGCATTAATTTGGTGCCGGTTTTGACAGAACACGATTCGCGTTTTGATTTTCCGTAACCCACGTGAACAGCCATCCCACCCGCAATTTCATTGGGATATTTGGCTTTTATTTTATTGACTTATACCAACGGTCATTGAATTTGACCTTCGTGTGCCCATTTGCGCATACCAATCGACATGATTTTCGAGGGCTTGTCGATGAGCTTGTTCCAGGCGTGGCATGCCGCATCGACGATGTCTTCGTAACTGTCGAAGACGCGGTGCGACAGGTAGGTCTGGCGCAGGTACTGCCAGATGTTTTCGGCCGGGTTCGGCTCCGGCGATCTGGGCGGCAGGAACAGCGGCGTGATGTTGTCGGGGAACTCCAATTCGGTGGTGGTGTGCCAGCCGGCGCGGTCCATGAGGAGGACGGCGTGTGAGCCGTCGGCGACGGTGCGGCTAATCTCTTCGAGATGGGCCTGCCCGTCACATCACTCTGGCTGGCACGACGGCATATATCGCGGGCGATTTCGGTGTGGCCGTCGTTAATCTGGACGATCCGTTACAGCCGGAATTGGTGACCATTATTCCCTTTGACGGCGCCCGCGCGACGGCTTTGCAATTCCGCTACCTGTTTGTCACCGATCGCACTGGCTTCCATGTGGTTGATGTCACCGACCCAGCCAACCCACGTAAGGTTGATGGTGCGTCCGTCTCGTTGGCACAGGCCAATCGGATTTACATGGCTAGAACCATGGCGCACGTGGCAGCGGGCCGGGATGGCCTGGTGATCATCGATACAGAGAATCCCGAGTCTCCTGTTGTCCACGAACGCTTCACCGCCAATGGGCAAATCAATGATGCCCGTGACGTCATCGTCGGTACCACCAATGCCTCACTGTTTGCTTATGTGGCGGACGGCAGGAACGGTTTGAAGGTTGTGCAACTCACGTCGCCAGAAAGCCAATCGCGCTTCTACGGATTTAGTTCCGATCCTAAGCCTGAACTGATTGCCTGGTATTCGACCGAATACCCCGCTACAGCGCTGTCAAAAGGACTTGACCGCGACCGGGGCGTCGATGAAACGGGCAATCAGATTGCTATCTTTGGCCGGTTAGGATCGCGTCCTTTCACCCAACAGGAACAGCAGAAACTTTATCTGAATGAACGCGGCAAACCGTGGTTTGTAAACAACGACATCGATATCGACGCCTTTGTCCCAGGCGGACCGTCTCAACGGCTGCCGGAACTGCCGCAACAGCAGGCGTTGTCCCCCTAGTAGCGGTTTAACGCAGATTAAAACGGAATCGTTTTTCCCCGGCGGCGCGCCTTGCCGACTTTGAGCTTCGGTTTATTACGTTGCTTTGAGGCGCCAGTTTCCACATCTGCGATATAGAATTCTGTATTCACAGCTGTTATGCCGGTAACGAATACGCCTTCCCGATTTTTATTCGTGTATTTTGATTCTTCTGCGATTTGTCGGATGCGCCCAAAATGAGTGGTACCCGCACCGCTGGCGATATCGGTGTGTTTTAGGGAATTGAAGGATTTCTTTTTGATGAATGCATCGAAACCTTCAAGTTTAGTAACGCCGACACGTAAGTCTGGCGGTGCAACCGCCTTGAAACTTTTCGGTTGGCTCCAGCGGCAAGCTGTCAAGACGGAAAATGAATTGCCCTCGCTGGGCTCGGCGACCCGCCAAAGACCGTAGAACTCATACCCAGGCATGCCGGCAGAAGTCTTGACCGGAAATAAGCGCACTTCCCCTGGTGAAAGAAGCTCACCGATACCGGGGTCTTTGTCGAAAATGACGTTGCTCCCGGATCCCGGACCAGACGGTAAATTAAATACCGACCTGGAGGGACAGGATGACAAAGCAGACGAGGCGGCGGTTTTCGCCAGAATACAAGGAACAGTCGGTTGCCCGGCTATCGGAGCCGGGTGCGACACATAGCAGCGTGGCTGCCGAGCCCGGCGTCACGCCAACGCAGTTGAAGACCTGGCGGCTCGAGCTTGAGGCCGCGGGTTCGACCGCGGCGACCGCGGCGCAGAAAGCCGAGGCCGCTGAGCTGGCGCAGCATTCGCCGGGATAACAAGCGGCTGACGGAGGAGGTTGAGGTTCTGCGCAAAGCCTCGGCTTTTTTTGCTCAGTGGGCGGCGAAGACATGAAAACGAAGCACGCTTTCATCGCCGCCCATGCTTCAGGGCCCGCCATCCGGTTCATGTGCCGGGTCCTAGGGGTTGCTCACAGTTGGTTCCACGCCCGGCGGCGTGCGGCCCAAAAGAGAGCTGAACGCGCTGCCTGGCGTGACCGGCTCGGATCAGAGATCCGGGAGATCTTCGAGCAGAGCAAGAGGTGCTACGGCGCCCCTCGGATCCATGCCGAGTTGAAGGCCCGCGGCTTTCGCATCTCGAAGCGCACGGTCGCCAAGCTCATGCGAGAGAACGGCATTCGTCCACCGCGCGGCAGGCGGCGGGCGCCAATCACCACCGACAGCCGCCACTCCCATGCGATCGCGCCCAATCTGCTTGACCGCAACTTCGAAGCCGTTGCGCCCGATGCGGTCTGGCGCGCTGACATCTCCTACAACAGGGTTGCGCCGGCGGCTTCGATGGCCTGGCGGATGTCAGCGACCTTGTGGGCGGGCAGGTTGGCCATGACGACGCTGTCTCCGGGGTCGAGTTCGGGTACCAGGACCTGTTCCACATAGGCCTTGAAGGCAGCCCCATGCATCGGCCCGTCGAGGAGCATCGGGGCCGCCAGGCCGGAGAGGCGCAAGCCGGCGGTCAACGTGGTGGTCTTCCAATGGCCATGGGGTATGGCGGCCCGGCACCGTTCGCCTTTGCGCGACCATCCCCGCAGCCGCGCCATCTTCATCGACGCGCCGGTCTGGTCGATGAAGATCAGCCGTTCCGGAGCGAGCCCTGCCTGGCCTTCGAACCAGAGCCGGCGCCGCGCGAGCACGTCCGGGCGCTGCTGCTCCGCTGCATGGCCGGTCTTTTTTTGTGCGTCAGCCCGCGCTTGGCGAAGAAGTGCCAGACCGTCGACGGGCACACCCGAACCCCGTGCGACGCCGCCAGCTTCTCGCCAATCTCGGCCAGCGTCATAGCCTTGGTCTGCGCCACCAGAGCCAGGATAAAGGCCTCATGCGCATCCAGCTTCGAGCCCGGCGGTTGGCCCTGGCGGTCGGGCTCGATCGAGCCCGTCTCGCGCCAGCGCCGGCGCCAGTGGCTCGCCGTCGCTGGCGCGACACGAAAACGCGCCGCGGCCCCCCGTGCAGACAGACCCCCAGTGACCGCCTCGACGACCCGCCGGCGAAGATCATTCCCGTAACAATGCCCCATGTCTGACTCCCAAATCGCCTCGGGATATAGAATCATGGAGTGGGACGCTTGGGAATCCCCTTCGATTCACAATTCAGTCAAACCGCTCTAGTGGAGCGCTTAGAGCCAATTGACGCTGCGGTGATTTTGGAGTCCATGCCTGTAGAGGAGCAGGCCGATCTGATTGGTGACATCCGCACCAAAAGCGCAGATGCAATCTTGTCTGAAATGGAACCTACGGCGGCTGGAGGTGTCAGGAATCTGGTTCAACACGATCCGGATACGGCTGGCGGTCTCATGCGTGCAGAGGTGTTCTCGTTTCCGGCTGTCGCGACTGTGGGTGACGTCCTGACGGAATTGACTAAGGAAGACAGCGCGTTTGAGCGCTACAAAGGTCAGCACCCTTACATCATAGATGAAAATGGCTGCCTCGTTGGTGTCGTGTCTTTGCGCAACCTACTTCTTTCACAGCGAAGTCAGCCGTTGTCCTCAATCATGGCAGAAGCGGTATCAGTCGCTCCGGAAACAAAGCTAGCTGATCTTCAAGACCTGCTACGGGAGAAACCGTTTCTCGGCCTGCCGGTTACCAATTATCGCGGCTTGATCATCGGCACCGTTTCACGTACGGCAGTGAGTGATGCGGTGAAGGAAAAAGCCGACCAAAACCAACTGCGTGTCCAAGGCATTGTCGATGACGAAATACGTTCGATGCCCACTCTGATTCGGTCCCGGCGACGACTGGCATGGCTCAGCATTAACATTGTTCTCAATATTATTGCGGCAAGCGTCATCGCACTTTATGAGGAAACGCTTGCGGCAGTCATTTCACTCGCGGTCTTTCTTCCCATTGTTTCAGACATGAGCGGATGCTCGGGAAATCAGGCCGTGGCGGTCAGCATGCGGGAACTCACCCTCGGTCTCACACGACCGCTCGATGTTATGAGAGTTTGGTTTAAGGAAGCGTCTGTCGGAATCATTAACGGGATAGTACTGGGCATCCTTCTGGGGCTAGCCGCGTGGCTATGGAAGGGAAATCCGTTCCTCGGCCTTGTTGTCGGCGCTGCCCTTGCCATCAACACGATCATCGCTGTGTCGCTGGGCGGCACCGTACCCCTTATTCTCAGGCGGTTTGGGGCTGATCCAGCTGTTGCATCGGGACCGATCCTGACGACCCTAACGGATATGGCAGGCTTCTTCCTTGTCCTCTCCCTAGCCACGTATTCCATGCCGCTTCTTGTACTCAACTGATTTCAATCTCGATGATCCGGCTATGCATGATGGATACATGGAAGTGTGTGATTAGTGACCAAAACAAAGAAAACAGAAAGATCGTTTACTAAGCGAAGACCACTCAAGCGAAAAGTCAAACCCACTCGGACCGTGATCGGATGGCGGGAGTGGGTAGGCCTTCCCGACTTGGGCCTGAGCCAGATCAAGGCGAAAGTGGATACCGGGGCTAGGACCTCGACCCTGCATGCTTACGATGTGACGCCTTTTACAAAGGACAATGCCCAATACGTCCGGTTTAAGGTCCACCCCATCCAGCGAAAGAAAGAACCGGAATTCGAATGTACTGCTGTTGTCATCGATCAACGTCATATTACCAACTCGGGTGGTAAACCATCTGAGCGATACGTCATTCGCACGACGCTATGGCTCGGTGAGAAGCGTTGGCCCATAGAACTAACATTAACCAATCGTGACGAAATGGGGTTCCGTTTACTGTTAGGCCGTCAGGCGGTTCGGCGACGCTATGTCGTTGATCCGGGACGGTCCTTCAAAGTTAAGAAACAGAACGTGAAACAAATATCCGTCAATACCGTTGACGAACGTTTGGAAACTTAGGACGGAAGTGGAAGAGGAGTTAGACACATGAAGTTCATAATCCTGGCACGAAATCCTGGCCTATATTCTCACAAGCGGATTGTTGAGGCCGCTGAGCAACGCGGCCACGAGATTGAAATCTTGGACACGCTGCGGTGCTATATGAACATCGCCTCGCACCGGCCGGAAGTCCGGTACAAGGGCGAAGTGATCACAGGCGTTGATGCCGTCATTCCCCGTATCGGGGCGTCCATCACTTTCTTCGGCCTTGCCGTGCTCCGTCAATTCGAAATGATGGGCGTGTATCCACTGAATGAATCCGTTGCCATAGGCCGCTCGCGGGACAAACTGCGCAGTATGCAGTTGCTGGCCCGCCAGGGGATTGGCCTTCCCGTCACAGCCTTTGCCCATAGAACAGGACAAGCCGGCGACCTCATCGACATAGTGGGCGGTACGCCCTGTGTCATTAAGCTGCTTGAGGGCACCCAGGGCATCGGTGTTGTTTTGGGTGAGACCTCGTCGTCCGCGAAAAGCATGATCGAGGCCTTTGGTGGGCTGAAAGCCAACATACTGGTTCAAGAGTTCATTAAAGAAGCCGGAGGGACGGACATACGCTCATTTGTTATCGGCGACAAGGTCGTCGCCGCCATGAAACGCACCGGTGCCGCGGAAGATTTTCGCTCAAACCTCCATCGGGGCGGCTCGGCAGAACCCATCAAGATCACACCCGAAGAGCGATCAACGGCAATCCGCTCAGCAAAGGCTATGGGATTGAACGTGTGCGGTGTGGATCTGCTTCGGTCTAATCACGGACCTGTGGTGATGGAAGTGAACTCGTCTCCCGGTCTTGAAGGAATAGAAAAAGCAACCGGGAAAGATGTGGCAGGAATGATCATCGATTTCGTCGAAAAGAACGCTCATCCCAACAAGACCAAAACAAGAGGCAAGGGGTAATGGCGCGCGCACCTTTCAGGATTTGCGGTAAAGACATTACACCGGGTACGCGGGCCTCAATCGATCTCGCGGTGCCGAACCTTTCTACATATACACCGCTCTCAATGCCTGTGCATGTCATTCATGGAACGAGAGAAGGACCGGTTCTGTTTGTTTCGGCGGCCATCCACGGCGATGAAATCATTGGTGTGGAGATCATTCGCCAGCTCTTGCGTCGAAGGGGTATGAAGAATCTGAAAGGTAGTTTGGTCGCTGTGCCCATTGTTAACGTTTACGGATTTCACACGCATTCCCGTTATCTGCCGGACCGGCGGGATTTGAACAGATCATTTCCAGGAACCCAACATGGGTCCTTGGCGGCGCGGTTAGCTTACGTCTTTACGACAGAAATCGCGGACAAATGCACACATGGCATAGATCTACACTCGGGCGGGTATCACCGATTCAATCACCCGCACATTCGAGCGAATCTCGACGACCCGGAGACCGAACGCCTGGCGCAGGCCTTTGGCACACCGGTCATCATCAGCGCCAACCTTAGAGATGGATCGCTACGGCAAGTGGCCGCAGAAAAAGGCATTCCGATGCTTCTTTATGAGGCGGGAGAAGCTCTACGGTTTGATCCGCTAGCCATTCGGGCCGGCGTGCGGGGCATTCGGAACGTGATGCGAGCCATCGGAATGCTGCCGCCATTAAAGTCCACGAAGTATATTATTGAGCCTCTTGAAGCAAAGTCGTCGTCCTGGGTTCGTGCGTCCCAATCAGGCATTTTCCGCGCCACCGCCAAAGTTGGTTTGCGTGTGAAGAGCGGCGAACGTCTCGGTGTTGTTGCTGACGCTTTCGGTGAAAACGAAAGCGACGTTACGGCGCCTTACACGGGCATCATCATCGGAAAGGCCAACATACCCGTCATCTCCGAGGGTGACGCGTTGTTTCACGTTGCGCGGTTCGAAGACTCAACAGAAGCCGCAGACGCCATTCAGACATTTCATGAAGAGCATATAGAAGGTCTCGGCCAAGGCGATTATCCGGCAGCGGTATCATAGGTTTTTCAGGCTGGATTTGGTCGTATCCCAGCCCTAAACAGGATCACAAGGTATTGAACGTGGATTTTCAAGAACCAGAAATTTTTGTTTGGATGGGCATTGCTGAGAACGACGGTGACAAATTAATCCACGGGAGCGGCGGGAATGTCCCGGCCGCGGGCGGCGCAAAAGTCTGCCACCTGTAGCCTTCGATCCGTTTGGGGATGGAAGGTGGGAGGATGTACTTGGTGGACCTTTATCTAACCGTGCGACTGGCGGGCCATGTGGAAGAGCTGAGCCAGCGAGAAGCAGCAAGACGGTTTGGGCTATCGCGCGATACAGTGAAGAAGATGCTGCGGCACTCGGTGCCGCCGGGATACCGGCGCAGCGAGCCGCCGAAGCGGCCTAAGCTGGACCCGTTCACGGATATCATTGACCGCATTCTGGAAGCGGACCGCACGGTTCACCGTAAGCAGCGCCACACGGCAAAGCGGATATTCGAGCGCCTTCGCGATGAGCATGGCTTCACCGGCGGCCAGACCATCGTCAAGGATTACGTCCGCGAACGGCGCCGTCGTTTGCGGGAGATGTTCGTGCCGCTGGTACATCCGCCGGGGCATGCGCCGGGGCATGCGCAGGCGGATGCACAGGCGGATTTCGGCGAGTCGGATGCGATCATCGCTGGCGTCAAGCTGCGAGCCCATTTCTTTGTCATGACCCTTCCCCACAGCGCTGCATGCTTCGTCGTGGCCTATCCGGCGGCGACGGTGGAAGCCTGGCTGGATGGCCACGACAGGGCCTTTGAACTATTGTCATAATCCTGTCGTCGTCACGTCTAAAAATAAATCGCTGGGTTGGGTTCTATCCCGGCTTAAGTACGCCGTTCCGTCCAAGGCAGACAAAGTCATCGTTGACGATGTAATTCTGCTTTGGGGGGAAACGAGGCGTGTGATTACAGGCGCTGATATTCTTGGCAAACTGCTCGACGGCATCGTCGACCGGAGGGTCAACCCGAAACGGGCCTAAACATCACTGACCGTTCCATAAACCTCATCCACACCTGGACAGTTTGCATCATGAAGATCGGCGGATAAGGTTTTCGGGAAGGACAGGCCTTGCAGCACGAGCCGTTCGTGTTGATGGCAGTGTAGTGTAGTGTAGTGTAGTGTTGTGTAGTGTTGTGTAGTGTAGTGTTGTGTAGTGTAGATAAGGTATCTTGACGGGTCCTGGCAAAGACAACACATCGTGGAACGGTTCGCGGTATCGGGCTCCCCGCCTACGGCGTGGTGGCACACCCGAACGTGGCCGTGCAATACCATCGGATGATGGCGGCAGGCGCCATAGAAGGCGGTTATGAACTATCGTGAGATCTTCACCATCACGAGGTTGTGGACGATGTTCGGCGTCCTGCTCGTCGCGATGTTCGGGGTCCTTTTATTGGTGGGCGGCCGGTCGTTCCAGGAAGCACCACCCTTGCCCGAACGTGTTGTGGCGGCCGACGCCGCTTCTCGCGTCGTGTTGTTCACAAGCCGTGATATTCACGACGGGCGCGATATATGGCGCCGCCTCGGCGGTATGGAGCTCGGCTCGGTGTGGGGTCATGGCAGCTATCTGGCGCCGGACTTGACCGCCGACATGCTGCATCGCGAGGCCATGGCCATGCTGGACGCCGACGGTGATTTTGCTTCTTTGACCGAGCCCGAACGGGCCGCCCGGATCGCGGCCTTTGCCACGCGTCAGCGCGTCAATACCTACGACCCCGAAACGGGGGAGATCGCGATCTCGCCCGCGCGGGCCCGCGCGCTGGAGACGGTGACAGCCCACTATATGGCCCTGTTTGGAGGACCCGGCGATGGCCCGGAAGCTGAGCGGCTGAGGATCGACTTCGCGATTCCCAATCAGCCGTTGGGGTCTGAACCTGAGGTCGCCATCCGCAAGCTCGTGGCATGGTGGTGGTGGACATCCTGGGCCGCAGGCACGCTGCGGCCCGGCGATAGCGTGACCTATACGAACAACTGGCCGCATGAACCCCTGATCGACAACAGGCCGAGCAGCGCCACCTTCATCTGGACCTTCGTCTCGATCGTGCTGCTGATTGCCGCCGTCGGCGCGTTGTGCTGGTTCTTCCTGCGTGAGCGGGAGGAATGGCAGAAGGACTCGGAACCGATTGCAGGCTATCCCGACAACAATCCGCTGGCCGGCACCGCAGCGACCCTGTCGATGCGCGCTGTGGTCAAATATATCTGGGTTGTTGCCTTGCTTCTGGGTCTGCAGATCACGTTGGGCGTGGTGACGGCCCACTATGCCGTCGAGGGACATGATTTTTACGGCATTCCGCTGTCCGAGATTGCGCCCTACGCCTTGACCCGAACCTGGCATGTTCAACTCGCGATCCTCTGGATCGCCACTGCATGGTTGGGTGCAGGACTGTATCTCGCGCCGCGCATTGCGGGCTTCGATCCCCCGTTTCAGCGGTTCGGTGTCAATGCACTGTGGGCCGACCGGTCGCCTCAAGCACGACCAGTACCCGGCCGAGCGCGCGCAGCCGGTCCGCCAAATCCTCCAAGCCGTTGCCGTTGCGCACGACCGCAAAGGCCTCGCCCGACGGGCGGACATGCACGTCAAGCCGATCCTTCGCCACATCAATGCCTACGAAAATCCGTTCCAGGGCTGTCCTTCCCGAAAACCTTATTCGCCGATCTTCATGATTCACACCACCCTGGTGTGGACGAGATTTTCGGAAGGCACAGGGGTGTTGACCCAAGCGGAGACGCTCTAATCTTGATTCTGATTTTCCCTTCATCCGCTATCGGAGGTCCATATGGAGTCCTCGACCAAGCCAGATTTCCTAGCCAGCGTACGCGGGATGTTCGACCGGGCTGCCCGTGCGCTCAGCGTTCCGGATGACCTCGTCGAGACCATCCGGGAGTGTAAATCCGTAATCCAGCTACGCTTCCCGGTGCGCCTGCAAGGGCGCTACCAGACCTTCCGCGGCTGGCGTGCAGTGCATAGCGAACACCGCCTCCCCGTGAAGGGCGGCATTCGCTATACCCCCGTCGTCGACCAGCGGGAGGTCGAGGCGTTAGCGGCGCTAATGACCTTCAAGTGCGCGCTCGTCGACGTCCCGTTCGGCGGAGCCAAGGGCGGGCTGGCGATCCGCCCCGAAGACTACACGGAGGAAGAACTCGAACTGATCACACGGCGCTTCACGCAGGAGCTTGCTGAGCGCGGATATATAAGCCCGAGCCGCGATGTGCCCGCTCCGGACATGGGCACCGGAGCGCGCGAGATGGCCTGGATGGCGGATGAATACCGGCAACTCTACCCCGCGGACATCGGTGCGCTGGCCTGTGTCACGGGGAAACCGGTGACCCAGGGCGGCATCCCGGGCCGCGTGGAAGCTACCGGTCGCGGCGTCCAATACGTTGTCCGCGAGTTTTTCCGCCACCCCGACGATGTGGCTCGTAGTGGTTTAGACGGCGGCCTAGAAGGCAAGCGGGTCATCATACAGGGATTCGGCAACGTGGGCTTCAACGCCGCCAGATACCTTACCGAAGAAGAAGGTGTAAACCTCGTTGGGGTCATCGAGCACGACGGCGCCCTTCTGAGCGACACCGGCCTGATGCCCGATGACCTTGCTGAACACCGCGCTAGGACAGGCAGCTTCAGGGATTTTCCCGGCGCGCGCTTCGTCGCTGATGGCCTGTCAGTCCTCGAGACGGACTGCGACATTCTTGTTCCTGCCGCAATCGAAAGTCAGATTACCACCGCCAACGCCCCACGCATCCGCGCGCACCTGATCGTTGAAGCCGCCAACGGCCCCGTTACGTTCGCAGCAGAGAAACAACTGCTCGAGCGCGGTAAGATCATCCTCCCGGACATCCTCGTCAATGCCGGCGGCGTGACGGTTAGTTACTTTGAGTGGGTCTCCAACGTTTCCCACATGCGTTTCGGTCGTCTTTCGCGTCAGCTCGATATCCAGCGTAACCAGCGCCTCATCAACATGATCGAGACAACGTCCGGGCGGACGGTACCGGAGGAACTCAAAACACCCCTGCTGCGCGGCACGGACGAAGCCGACCTTGTTCAATCCGGACTTGAGGGCACCATGCGTGAGGCCTACGGAACGATTCGCGAAAAGATGCTGGGGTCCGAAATGATCGAAGACCTGCGCACGGCCGCCTTTGCCGTCGCGCTGGAGAAAGTCGTGCGGTCCTACCGCCAGATGGGACTCGCCTGATGACATAGTCCAAAAACCATATCTGTACCAGCGTAGAACGGTCTCGGGCTTGACGATCATTATGGCGTCGAGAACCAAAGGACACAGCTTCGCAAGCCAGCCCAAGAAGATACGGTCCAGCCGCGAGAGCCGCATCCGGCCGGCGCATCCGGCCGGCGTGCTTACGCCTCAAGACCGAGACCTGATGCCGCAAGGCCATGTTCTCAGCAGCAAGCAGCTTAGACCCAGTGAAAGGGGCTAAGAAACTCAGAAACAAAATGCCAACAAACTCAATCATCCCAAACGGATTACATGAGGATCCATCTTCATTTCAACCGGATAAGGGTTTCGGAAGGGGTAGCCGTAATTTGGTCCGCCTGGTAAATGGTTGGCAAGCTGCTGGGACATATCTTACATCTGGCTGGCGGCCCGGGCTTTGGCAACCTCTTCGTCGAAATCGATTTTGGCCGTTTCGGTCTCCGCCGATAAGCCCGACAACGTAAGAGTGTTGACAAAGAAACCGGGCACAACCACCACCCGCAGTTTGCGGGCTAGGTTCATGTTGGCGATAAGTTGATCGGCGATTTCCGGCGCTTCCATCTCTTCTTTGAGGCGGGCCACATTGAGGCCGACGTCTTCCGCCAATTTCCACACCCGCTCTTCGGTCAATTGGCCGCGGTGGTCCATCATCGCTTGATGGAAGGGCTCATGCTTGCCCTGGTTGACTGAAGCCAACGCCGCCCTGGCTGCAATCAGCGACACCGGGCTCAAGATCGGAAAGTCTTTGATGACATGGCGAATGTTGCCGTCCTCTTTGACGAGCTTACGCAGGCGGGGTTCGGCGGCTTTGCAGAAGGGGCATTGGTAGTCGAAGAACTCGATGATGGAACGCACTCAATGCCGTCTTCTTGGTCAGTGTCGGTGTCGGTCATGGTGTCGGTATCCTCAATTAATTGTGGCGTTGGGGTCTGTGCTCGGTGAATTTGCGGCCACCGCGAAGCTGCAAGCAGCTGCCAAAATTGCCCGCAGCGGGTCTCCCGGTGGCTCGATTCCGTTGGCGATTCATTGCCGCGCAAACCATTCAGCGACTTGAAAAATCGTCCGCGTTTCGTCCTCGGTGAAAGCGATGTGCAGGGCGTTCTGGTCAGCCCCGTCTTTCAGGTATGTGGTCTTCGGTTGCTCGGTCATGGTGTGTTCCTCATTTCTTCCTTTCAAGATCGCCTTACCTCAAAATTGAGTGTTGGTTGGTGGGGGTTGAGCATAGGCACACAAGGTCTAATCCCCGGCAAGGCGCCGGGGCAGACCTAAGTGCTGGGGACGTGTTGGCCGGAGCCGGGCGTCGCTTGCAGCACCCCCGAGCAGAGACACATGGGTGTCTTGGTTTCTCTCGGGGTGGCGGTTCCTTCACCGGAAACAATCCGGCCAATCATCTCGTCCGCCCTGGCATCTTGCCACCTTCCCGGCTTACGCACGCAGTCTGGCTTCGGATGCCTCAGTCTAGGATTGCGGCTTTCGATTGATCCCCCAGTAACCGCAGTGTGCCGCATCGCCCTGGCGTCGTACCCGTCGACGATGCAGTGGCTTGTCAGGCCAGCGTCAAAACGACGTGCACCTCCTATGCGCGGGGTTTGACAAATCAAAATTTTCTCTTTTTGTTTTCAATGGCCCGGTTTTGGCGGGTTTGACAAACTGACCCATTGATTCCATTTGATAAAACGGTCCGTTAGGGATGATATCGTTCGTTAGATTGTTCTTCATGACATTCGTGGCCATGGTCAAGGGACCGCGCCGGCTGGCCGCCGAGAACATCGCTTTGCGACATCAGGTCTCGGTCTTGAGGCGTAAGCATGCTGGCCGGGTTCGGCTTCGCGGCTGGACCGTATCTTTCTGACATGGCTGACACGGCTTTATCCGTCGGTTCTCGACGCCATAGTGATCGTCCAGCCCGAGACCGTTCTGCGTTGGCACAGGCACGGTTTCCGGGCCCTGTGGCGCTGGAAATCGCTCAATTTGGGTGGGCGCCCGGCCATAGACCGGGACCTGATGCAACTGATCAAGTCAATGGCGCGGGATAACCCTCTTTGGGGTGTGCCGCGTATCCACGGTGAACTCCTCAAACTGGGCTTTGAGGTATCTCAATCGACAGTGAGCAAGTATCTTGGGCGTTGTTACCGGCCCGGGGGCCAAAGCTGGAAGACGTTCATTGCCAATCACAAGGATGCCATTGCAGCCGTTGATCTGTTTGTGGTTCCCACAGCGCGTTTCAAGCTCCTCTATGGGATCGCAATCTTACACCTCAAACGAAGGGCGCTGGTCTGGACCAATGCCACCTCTCATCCCACCGCGGTTTGGATCGCCAACCAAGTGAGCCAGGCCTTTCCTTGGGAAACCGCGCCGGATTACCTGCTCAGGGACCGAGATACCAGTTACGGCAAGGTCTACAAACGGCGATTAAGCACTATGGGTATCAGAGACCGTCCTACGGCGCCAAGGTCACCGTGGCAGAATGGGTATGTTGAGCGCGTGATTGGCTCCATCCGCCGGGAGTGCCTGGATCACACCATCATCTTAGGCGAGGCTCATCTGCGGCGGACGCTCAGGCGCTACGCCCGATACTACAATCATGCCCGGACGCATCTTTCCTAGACAAGGATTCATCGGTTTCCCGTCCTACCGTGCGGGTCGACGCTATCTCAAGGTGTGAACACCTCGGTGGACTTCATCACGAGTACCGGCGGATAGGGTAAATGGAAGGGACAGGTTCGGAAAATCCGTTTATTTCGAGAGAGAAAAGCGTCAGACATGCGCAGGAGTTTGATTCCTGATGATTCCCAATAGATTCCCAATCTGATATGCTGATGATGTTCCCGGAATCAAAAACCCCCAGAAATATCATATTGCTTAGGGGTTTATGTTGATTGCGGGGGGAGGATTTGAACCTCTGACCTTCAGGTTATGAGGTGTTCAGCGTCATCAACAGCAAGGCCAAGGGCTTAAGCACCAGCTTGCTCGACTACCATGAGGCACAGCTCGCCGAGTCTTTGGCACAGGAGCGCCCCGAATTATTCGTTGCGCTCCAGCTCAGCAGTATCGAGGGGTCTCCCTGGTTCCGTCGTTTGAACCTCGGCGGCAAGACCACATCCGGCCTGAAACGGATCGCGTCGCTTCGTATGATGCAGAAGGCGGTCAGCAACTTCTTAAGAGCAACTAATATCCTCTCGGCAAACTCAGTCGACGACGCCATGCGGGTCGTGCTCGATTTTTGGTGTGCAGTGGAGGCTGTCCTGCCGGAGGAATGGGCGGAGCCCCGCCGGCACATGTTGACCAAAGGCATTGGTCTGTATGCCCTTACGAGAATCGCAGCAGATATCTTCATCGAATGTCGTGACACGGGGCGAGTTTGCGACAAGCGGGCCTTCATCATCGCCTTAGCCGATTTTGCTGACTCCGTGGATTGGTCGACCACAGGCACGCTCAAGGGCCTCGGCGGACAAGTCGGGGTTAAGGCCGCAATCGAGCAACTTCGCGACATTCGGAAGCGTGCACAGTACAAGGTTGTCAATGGCTAATAAAAATATCCTGCTCATCGAACCGGGTTACAAGAATAAGTATCCGCCACTCGGTTTGATGAAAATCGCCCAATACCACGGGCCGCGCAGCAAGAAAGACCGCGTTCGGTTCATCAAGGGGCAAGAACGCTCGGTCCTGTCTCAGGCCTGGGACCGCAGGCGACGAAGCACTGTTGGAACATCCGCGCATCCAGGATGGCAAGGATCGTGCCCAGTTGGTCGTGGGACGGCGTGCCATCGGAAAACGGCCGGAAGCGGTGTAGAAGATCGCGTTTCTTGTCGCCGAAACGGGCAATATCGACAATGCTGTCGGCGCCCGCCAGCACCGCCAATAGGCAAAGCAGCAGCACCTCATCAAGCGGATAGACCACTTTGCCCCGTTGGCGAGGGTCCGCAAGATCCTCAAAATGATCAAGAAAGACAACGGCTTCCGCGAATGCGCCCGAACTCTCCATCATAACCTCCCATACCGAATCGGAGGTCTTCGATAGATTCAGCACATCAACACATTGTCACGCACTTTTTCACCCGATTGCCCTGGTGTTCTTTCTCCGCCGTTGACACCTGGCCGAATAGCGTTAACTTGCAGCCTGACAGCTCCTGATTGTACGTTCTACCAGTCCGATCCGTCTGATAATGGCGATCATTGGCTTAAATGGGAGATTAAGATGGCACTCAGAAATATTTTCTATATTGCCATTGCGGCTCTAGTCGTTTTGTTGTTGCTCTACTTTAACTCCACCGGGACGAATGACACTGGGCCGGTTGAGGCTCCTGCGGAGATGGACGCTCCAGCGGAAACGGATGCTGCTGAGGAGGCGGAAGCCCCCGCGGAGACGGACGTCGCTACGGAAACTGATGCTCCTGGGGAGACTGAAGCTCCTGCGGACACGGACGTTCCAGCGGAAACTGATGTCCCTGCAGATGGGGATGCTCCTGCGGAAGCTGATGCCGCTGAGAATACGGAAGCCCCTGCTGAGACGGATACCCCAAAAGTCGACTAGGCGAAACGGTTCGAAGTTCTGCGGGGCGATCGCCGCAGCGCGTACAGCATCCGGATCAACGACCCATGGCGGCTTTGTTTCAGTTTCTTGGGCGGAGACGCTTGCGATGCCGGGACTGTTGACTTTCACTGAATTCCGTTCTTGGCGGTAACACCACGACCAGACTGGAACCGATAAACCCCGGCTAGGTTGTGAAGCACGATTTCATGGAGCCGTTCGTGCTGTTCGTCGTCGCGCTGGCGAAGGCGGCCAGCGTATGGCCTGATTACGGATTGACGCAGGCGCATCTTTGCCGTGCATAGTCGACGTTCACAAGCCCGTACAGGATACAGCCATGGCCCGCCCCCATATCGAGTTTCTCCACGCCCAGGGCCTACCATGGGAAACAAACCGTCTGCCTGAGCCGTTAGGTGTGTTGGACTGCAAAGTGCTGAGCATGGATGACCAAACAGGTGCCTGTTCCATCATTCTGCGGTATCCGGCCAGATGGGTTCGTTCTCAAACCGAGTACCTGGGCAGCGCCCACGAATTTCTGATCCTCGACGGGGAGTTGGAAATCAACGGCCAAGCCTACGGCCTGGATTGCTATGGTTATCTTCCGGCTGGTTTGAAACGCTATTCCACATTGAGTGAACGGGGTGCGGTTGTCTTGACGTTCTTTGACAAAGCTCCGGAAACCTACCCCGGACGGGAGGATATGGTCGAGGATCCGGACGCACCGGCCGTGCCGTACCTCAACCTCCATGACATGGAATGGAGCACCGAGGGCATCGATCCCGATATCATCAGGGGCCGCTACATCGCCCATAAACGGCTTCGTCATAACCCGGCGACCGGAGACACCACCTTCGTACTTGAAGGCAGTGCCCACTTCCATCCGGAGGGATGGAAAGAACGTGAGCTTCATCATCCCTGCGTGGAAGAGATGTTTCTCCTGTCCGGAGACCTTTCCGGACCCCAAGGCATCATGAGAACCGGTGCTTATTTTTGGCGTCCACCTGACATTTGGCACGGCCCCTTTGCTTCACGCCTGGGTTACATCGGCGTGTTTCGCTTCTTGGACGGTCATCACGTCAATATCTGGGGGAAAAACAAGCAGAAGTATCGTTGACGCCAGCACACAATCCGGTCCTTCCCGACGACCTAAAGTCTATCGCCGCAAACCCACGGCCTGCAAATACGCCCTATTAGACGGATGAGATTTACAGAAAGGACGGTTGTCAGTGGTCGGGCCAGTCCGGGAGCATATCAGCCAGTGCGTCGATCTGTTGTCCTTTCCGAAAACCCCACCCACACAGAATCGTAGAGGATTCACATCCGGTTCAAGCGGATGATGTTTTTGGAAGGCACACCTCCCGAAACTGGGTGCTAAGAGCACCTCTGTCAGATATTTAGTATTGCCTTATCGGCTGGCAGACAAGTTTTCTCACCCGCCCCTTGAAACGGTGATCTTCGCTAACTAAATATCACCTTGCCGGATGCCCAGAGCAGGGTCTGGCAACGAACCGCGGCCGCCGGATGGGGCCGAATGGTACACCCGGATGGGACCGTAGATCGTGCATTGCTTCAATCGGAGGATGTATCGCTATGATGACCTATGACTTCACCCCGTTTTATCGTTCCACCATTGGTTTTGACCGCATGGCTCGGTTCCTTGAGAGTGCGACGCGTGTGGCCGACATCGAGAATGGTTATCCGCCCTACAATATCGAAGCGATCGGCGAGGACCGTTATCGCGTGACACTCGCCGTCGCCGGTTTCAGCCGAGATGAGCTTGATCTCCAGGTTCGCGAGGACATGCTGCACGTCGCGGGGCGGCAAACGGATGAGGCGGCAGAGCGTAATTTCCTGCATCAGGGGATCGCAGGCCGTTCGTTCCAAAAGCAATTCCGTCTTGCGGATCACGTCAAGGTGGAAAATGCGTGGCTGGATAACGGCCTCCTGGCGATCGACCTGGTGCGCGAAATCCCCGAGGAAATGAAACCTCGGCACATCGCCATCGCGGCGAGCGCGCCGAAGATGGTTGTCTCCAAGGCAAAGAAGCTGCTCACCGGCGAAAATAAAGCCGCTTGACGGTGCTTCTGGGAGCGCTGGCTTTTTTTCGGCGCTCCCCCCTGTCCCCTGCAAAACCTCATCCACGCCTGGATGGTTTATACCTGGAATCATTGATTCGGCCTGAATTTAGTATTTTGCATTGACCTGATTCGGCTGCCGATTCATGCACCTCTCCAACGACACGAGCAGCGAACGACTTCACGGCGAAGATGCGCAAAAGGGCCTCCTTTCTGACCGCTGACGAACGCAAGGCACTCCTGAATGTCATGCGCAAGCGGAAGGTCGAAGCGCTGAGGGTACGGCGCGCGAATGCGCTGGTTGCCCTTGATGATGCCCGTCGACGGTCTGGCACTTCTTCGCCAAGCGCGGGCTGACGCACAAAAAAAGATGAGGTAATCGGGTTGGCCGATGCATGGGGCTGCCTTCAAGGCCTATGTGGAACAGGTCCTGGTACCCGAACTCGACCCCGGAGACAGCGTCGTCATGGCCAACCTGCCCGCCCACAAGGTCGCTGGCATCCGCCAGGCCATCGAAGCCGCCGGCGCAACCCTGCTGTATCTGCCGCCCTACAGTCCCGACTGCAACCCGATCGAGATGGCCTTCGCCAAACTCAAGGCGCTCCTGAGAAAGGCCGCCGCCAGAACCGCCGGCGACCTGTGGGACGCCATTGCCGAGGCCATCGACGCCTTCACCTCAACCGAATGCGAAAACTACTTCGCCGCCGCCGGATATGATCGGGACTAAATTGAATCTGCTCTAGAATCTCCCTGGGTTAAAAGCGGTGCCGTCGTCGGCGCTATCTCAAGGTGTGAACACTTTGGCGGACTTCATCACGAATACCAGCGGACAATGTAAATGGAAGGGGCAGGTACTGGATCGCGGGGGTCCACTCCGAGCTTTGCGCATTCACGAGGCTACTTTAGCGTCCGTGCAGATGCGAAACGAAACACTCGCCACTATTGCGAAGCTTCGTGAGCCGCTTGATCCCGTTCTGGCAATGCAGGACAGAGTTGCGATGGCATACGAGCCGTTACGGTCCCACGAGTCGTTGGTCTCGAACGCCGTCGCCGAGATGGTAGCCCTCTCTGCGCGGCAAGACGAAGCCTTGCGGCTGGCGCTGGGACCGTTGCGCGACTTCGAGAGTCTACGGCTTGCGGAGCTGCTCCAAACTCTAGCTGCAGACGCTGACAGGATTTCCTCAATCGCCGTCAGGGCGGCCGCCAGTTTTCGATACCCTGAACTCAACGAAACCTCCCGAGTGATTGCCGACATGTTGGCGAAAAACGACGAGGCCTTCGAGCGACTATCAAGCTACCAAGATTCTATTCAATCCGCTATGGATGCTATTCAGGCCCCATGGATCAAGGCTGAAAACGCGTTGCAATCGGTGAGCGCTTTCACGGACCTGCACGCTATGGCGGCGGATCTCGCTAGATTCGCGCCGTTCGACGGTCGGCTGGTGCGTCAGCTCCGCGGTGGATTGGGGGATTGGCGCGATCACTTAGCGCTTCCTGAGGGTGTAGGCGACAGTTTGAGGCTGCGCAGTGACTTCTACGTTGACCGGGGTTTCGATCCCGAGCTGACTGAGTTTCCTAACGCAGTGTTTGAACAGACGCTTGAACGGGGACAGCTGCGTCAACCGATTCCACCAATTGACGACCCTTTCATCGAAGAGGTCCCGTCGCCAGATGACGCGAACAACGACGGGCTCGTTCGTACCAATTGGGCGCATGATCGGATAACTCGACTGGAGCTCCATGTCAGGGTATTAATCGAACGGGAAATGAAGGCTGTCGTCGGAGATAACTGGATCCGTCAACGGGTTCCGGGTCCTATACGTGATGCCTGGGCCGCAAAAAGGGGGAAGGCGATACAGGCAGGCGAGAAACCTCTGGACCTAATCCACTATGCGGACTTTACGGATTATCGAGTTTTGATTGAACGTCGCGACAATTGGAACGAGGTGTTCAAACCGGTGTTCGGTCGAAAAGAGGACATCCGAGAATCCTGGCAACGTCTCTTTCCGATTCGAATTGCCACGATGCACGCGCGCCTCATCTCTCAGGATGATGAGTTGTTGCTTGTGGTTGAGACCAAGCGAATACTGAAAGCCATTGGCGTACTCTGATGAACGCTGCGATCTTCCGCAATCGTTCCCTGCGTACGCGGTGTTGGCGAACAGCCAGCAACTAGGTCAATTCACTGAGGTAAACATTGGAGGACAAACTCATGTCATTGGACAAATTTCACCTAACGAAAAAGGGCGACGAATGGCGGCTCGAAAAAGCCGGTACCAATCGGGCGAGAGTCAGTGCGCCGACGAAGGCTGAAGCGATGCAAAAGATGCAGAATTACATGCAGAGGCACGAGGGGTCTGTGCGCATCCACAAAGAAAACGGTCAGATACAAGAAGAGCGCACCTACCCACGCAGCAAAGATCCGCGGGGCACTAAAGGCTAAGCGGTTCTATCGTAATCGCGCCTATTCACACGGCGCGGAGTAGCCTGGATTAGGCACGAACAACGGGGCCTGGTTTGGACGCTTGACGATTGTATCGTCGTGAGAACGGCGGTGACAAATTAGTCCACGGGAGCGGCGGGAATATCCCGGCCGCGGGCGGCGCAAAAGTCTGCCACCTGTAGCCTTCGATCCGTTTGGGGATGGAAGGTGGGAGGATGTACTTGGTGGACCTTTATCTAACCGTGCGACTGGCGTGCCATGTGGAAGAGCTGAGCCAGCGAGAAGCAGCAAGACGGTTTGGGATACGGTAAGCACTACGCCCGATACTTGTCCCTTCCGAAAACCTTATCCAGCAGTATTCATACTGCAAACCACTGAGTGCACACCGCGTCAACAATGCCTCTGATTCCGTTTGGTTCCTTGACGGAATAGGGGCCAGCGATCGGCGTTCTAACCGGAAGAAAGCAACTCGGCCTGCGCCTTGCGGGCGGCGTCGACCATGTCATCCATCTCGCGGCCCCGCCCTTCCCGGATCATTTCATCCCGTTTCAGTGGCGAAAGGATGTAAGCGCAGCGATGGGTTCGTTTGATCAGCTCGATAATTTCGGGCGTGATGGAGGGGAAATCCTTGGAGGATTTGTCCGCGGCAGCGCTAATTGAGGCGTTGCGCACGAACTCGGCGGGCGCGATTCCGCGCCCGGTCGCCGCCGTTTCGACCACTTCCCATTCGGGATCGGAGAACCTGATCGATCGCTGGGTTCGTCTGTCGTTGCGATTTTGACGAGGATTCTCTTCCGGTTCCGTTAGGTTTCGGTCGTTGTCGGTCATGATTGCAATCCTCTGGTGGGGGACTTGATCGCGAAATTCGTCGCCTCTTGAGCCAAAAAGTTATCTGTGTCCACGAGGATCGAACGTTTCACCGTGAATGACAATGAGCATACATGCAGGAAACGGGCTATTAGGGACGTGTTCTTATTGTCATTCACCCAATGCTAAATTCAAGTATTCCAAGAGGATAGATGTCATGCCAATGGGCGATACACTCGACCCAACAACACCCAGGCAGCTTGTGGCGGTATTAGCGCCGCAAACCGCATGGCAAGCACACGCAGGTTGGTGAAGGCACCAGCGGTGCGTGGGGTGTGAGAATATAAGCCGCCCGGGCGGTCCGAACGGCACATATATATACGCGATTATCACCTTGACATAAGGGTTGCAGCTTCCTATATTTAGGGCATAGGAGGTCGCGATGACCAGCTTTTACGAGTTTCAGAAACAATATCCGAACGATGAGGCGTGCCTGAAACGCATCATGACAGAGCGTTATGGCGGTACAGAACTGGACTGCCCGAAGTGCGGCGTGTTCGGAAAATTCTACCGCATGACGAAGGACCGAGGGTATGTCTGCCAGCATTGCGGCCACCACCTGCATCCTACTGTTGGCACTCCCATGGAGCGGACACACTTGCCGTTGCACAAGTGGTTCTATGCCATGCATCTGTTCTCTGTCTCGCGTCACGGTGTTGCCGCTAAGGAATTGGAGCGCCAGTTGGGCATTCCCTACAAGACGGCGTGGCGGATGGCGCACGAAATCCGCAAGTACATGGCAGAGGTTGATGGGGAAACGCCTCTTGGCGGCGATGTTGAGGCCGATGAAACCTATGTTGGTGGGCGTACTACTGGTGGGAAGCGTGGACGCGGCGCACCTAATAAGACCGTAGTCTTTGGGATGCTGGAACGGGACGGCGATGTAATGGCGAACGTTGTCCCGAACGTTCGCAAAAAAACACTTCAGCCGATCATCAAAGGGAACGTCGAACAAGGAAGCACGGTCCATACCGACGAACTGAAATCCTACAGTGGGCTTTCCAAGGCCGGCTTCGAGCATGAAACGGTCAACCATGGGGCGGGTGAATATGTTGACGGCGATTGCCATGTTAACGGGATCGAGGGCTTTTGGGCGCGGTTGAAGCTGTCGATTCGTGGGACGCACGTTCACGTGTCCCGGAAACACCTTCAGAAATACGTGAAGGAGTTTGAGTATCGCTACAATCGTCGGAAGCGGCCCGAAGCGATTTTCGGCGATCTGGTGGCGAGCCTCTAAGGACCATCGCTTCGAACAAGGCGTCGAAGCGCCGCCGCGCTTCTTCGGGAGGGAATGAGTCGCTCATAGGTAGACCTTCGCGCGCTCCGCGCGCAGAAACTCATACCACCCACGCAAAGACTCCGTGCTGGACACATCTATCATAGGCGGAATGCTTGGTCGCCGGTCCTTCATCATTCGCGCGCGTAGTAGGTCGACGTGGGCTTGTGTCTGTTCCTTCATGGCTTCTGGATTGCCAGGTCGCTTGGGATCTAGCGTTTCCGGCTTGTACGCCCCGGCGAGAAAGCCAAAAGTACTCTCTACCTGCTTGAAATACGCCATCTTGTACTCTCTACGCCGCTTGATCACTGGAGATACAACGGTTGCATGGAAAACCACTGCAATCACCAGCGCCGACAAAATGGGCCAGAAAAGGGGCGGAACGGCATCAAGCACGCCTCTTGCCCCCTGTTGAAGCTGTGCGCCGACTCCTGCCAGATAAGCCATGGCCGGGGTCGCGATAAGCCTTAAAACCGTATGCTCGGCGACCTTGCCGCCGAGCCATTTCAAGAATCGACCGGGCATTGCCTTCCAAAGGTGGCGCTAAGTGACGGAAATCGTAACTGCGCCGCGATCTTATGTCAAGGTGATATAGGCCTAATTATAAGTGTAAGAGAAGGAGGGATCGACGCCGGGGAACCCGGCGGATCGGAGCCGCTGCGGCGCGTGAGCGGCGGTGCGGACAGCAGTGCATGAAGCA
Source organism: Rhodospirillaceae bacterium (assembly GCA_965262665.1). Taxonomy (GTDB): domain Bacteria; phylum Pseudomonadota; class Alphaproteobacteria; order Rhodospirillales; family Rhodospirillaceae; genus CBDBND01. Next base: position 2,801,389 of record CBDHFR010000004.1, on the reverse strand, counting down.
GTGCGCGGCCTGGTGCAGGCCGGTATCCGCAGTTAGCCTTGCACTTGTGCCAGAGCAAGTGCAGAGGCCGGTGCGCCGTGATCGGCGCACCGATGAATGCGCGGTGTAGCCGATGGTGCGCAGTTGTCACTGCACCAGTGCCGGAGATGGTGCCGGCAATGGACAACACAAAAGTGTCGCGGGCCGCGCTCCAGTGAGACACGACCCGCGATGAACTGCGGCTCAGGTCAGCATAACCCGCTGTACCGGAATACCCAGCTTGCGTGCCTTGTCGACCAGGTTGCCGGTGATGCCGGAGCCGGGGAAGGCGATGAGACCCTTGGGCACCGTAAGGTCTGCCGAACATGTGAATGAGAAAAGTGCGCGCTTGAGCGCGCGGGGCCATGGCCGTCTGCATGATGCCGCCTCCTTCGGAATGATAAACGGGGGATGGCGGACGCGCCCTCGCCGGAGCGCCAACCGCCGCCCCGCTCACGGCCTGACTTTCCCTCTCGCCGGCGCGGGGCATGGTGGAGGATCATGGCGGAATTCCGCAATGGATTGTAACGTGGAGTTTGCCTATGGTCTTTGACCGGAATGGAATGTTTGCAATGGTTACGCGTACCCAAGCCCTCAAGCGCTTCAAGTTGCCTATTCGAAAAACCTTCGATATTCGGTCAGAAAAAGACGATTACGGTATCTGGAGGATAGTGTTTACAAGCAAAGGCAGCCCCCCTGTACGTATGCTTCCAAGCGCAGCGGTGCTCCTTGCCGAGGAACTCCGCGCCGCCGATTCCGTCCTGGCCGGTAAGATTGACGATTGCGCCAGGCAGCCACAGCGTTACTTCAATAAACCAGTCTGAGATATCCGGCCAAACAGGGTGGCGGCGGGAGATATGGGCCGATGGGCGGGTAGATAACCTCTATCCGGAAAAACCGCCGGCGCCCGGAGGTTTGATGCTTTCGCCGGCGTTGAGGCGGATGGGCCAGCCCGGTTCGACCGGAGCCCAGTTTGGGATCCAGTTCGAAAATCCACTTAATTTAGGATCGAGGTATAGAAAATGTTGATTTGAGGCTTATGCACGCAATCTTACATTCCAATTATCTTGTCGAGCGCGACTGCATGTTTATTCCTCGACGTTTCCCCGTCTAACTCTTCTTAAGGCGATCCTGTTTTGCCGAGTGGTATCACGGCAGATTACTGTTGCTGCCATTTAGTTATGGATTTAAGACATAAATTACGATCATGGATAAAGTTGCGCCAAAGACTATGCCTCAAGCCGCTGCCAAAAACATGCCAGGAATTGTCGGCTTATACCAACGGGCATTGTCAGACTAACTGGCCCGGAGCAGAAGAAGCCATAATAGAGGACTCTCAGGCAGCAAGTTGACGCCATTCGTCCAAGGCGGTGGCGCGGGCTTGTTTGAAAGTATCGCGGCGGTTGAGATGGCGTTGGTGGTTGAAATGGTTGTAGATCGAGGCATGGACGGAGGCGAATTTCTGCAGGGTCTTGATGTCTCTGAACCGAGCCATTGCCCGTTCCCGTCGTCGGAAGGGCCGATGTGAGTTTTCCGCGCGGTTGTTGAGCCAACGACCGCAGGTCTGGGCGGCAGCATTACCGATCACCTTCATCGCTGCCCGGTATGACTGTAACCTGTCCGTGACGATCGTGGCCGGCCGGCCATAACGCTTCATGGCACGTTTAAGGATTTCAAGCGCAGCCCTGTGATCCCGCCGTTTCGTGGCCAAGACCTCTAGCACTTCGCCTTCATGGTCAACGGCACGCCATAGATAATGTGTTTCGCCATTGATCCGGACGAACACTGGACCTGCACCGCAAAAGTGGAGAGTTACCTTCTCACCTAAGCCGCCATACTTTCGCACTTCACCGGACTGATGCTGCCCAGATATGAATGGCGACGACGCGGATTATAAAATCCATTGATATAATGGAACAGGGCGTTTTGTGCCTGTTCCCTGGTTTCATAGTGTTCCCTCCATATTAATTCTGCTTTCAATGATTTGAAGAACGTTTCTACAGTCGCATTGCCATAGCAATTCCCTTTGCCAGACATCGAAGAGAGAAAGCCGTGGTCTTTGAGAAGTTTCCGGTAATCGTTGGAGCAATACTGCGAGCCACGATCAGAATGATGAATGACCCCTGGTGGCGGTTGTCGCAATGCAATGGCCCTTTTCAGAGCCTTGATCGGCAAATCCCGTTTGAGCCTGTCGCTGACGGCCCAGCCAATGACACGGCGTGAATACAAATCGATGATCACCGCAAGATACAGCCAGCCCGCTGCCGTCCAGAGATAGCTGATATCACCGGCCCATTTCTGGTTTGGTCCCGTGGCCTGAAAATCTCCATCCAGAAGGTTGGGAGCTATGTTGTGGTTGTGATTACTGTTTGTCGTGCGTTTGAATTTATGAGTTCTGACGATGCGAATATCGTTCTCCCGCATCAACCGCCCGACCCGGCGTTCACCAATGACGCTGCCTTGATCCCTGAGTTCATCAGTCATTCGCTGGCGACCATAGGCCCGATAATTACGGGCATGTTCGGCACGAATATGGGCCAAATAGACCCTGTCGTCGCGTTGGCGCTGACTGGCAGGGCGAGACCCCCAAGCGTAGTAGCCGCTTTCACTGACCCTCAGGACTTTGCACATCCTGCAGATTGAAAAATTGGCCTTCTCCTTTGCGATGAAATGAAACCTCATCGGCTTTGGCTGGCGAAGAAGGCCGTCGCTTTTTTTAAAATGTCCCGCTCCTCACGCAATGTCCTGTTCTCCTTGCAAAGGCGAGCCAATTCCTTGTCTTTATCATTATGAGGGCCGGACAGCAGCTCAGTGTGCTTATGACTGGTAATCCACTTGCCTAATGTAGACAGGCCAATGCCAAGATCGGCGGCAACTTGCTTGTGTGATAGCCCGCTCGTCAATGCAATCCGAACGGCTTCAGAACGAAATTCCTCAGTTCTTCCGATACCCATATGGGCCTCCTGTTGAGTTTAAACTTTAACAGAAGGCACTCTCCATTTTACCGGTACCAGTCCACACCTCATCAAGATGCCAGCGCCACAGCGAATAGGATCCACGATGAACACGGCGTTTCCGGATCTCCGCGGCAAACAACGGGCCAAAGCGGTTCCACCAGTACCGTACGGTTTCATGGCAAATGTCTATGCCCCATTCGAACAGAATATCTTCGACCTGACGCAACGACAAACGACGGCGCCGTTCGCGGACGTAATCCTTGACGATGGTCTGGCCGCCGGTGAAGCCATGCTCATCGCGAAGGCGCTCGAATATCCGCTTTGCCGTGTGGCGCTGCTTACGGTGAACCGTGCGGTCCGCTTCCAGAATGCGGTCAATGATATCCGTGAACGGGTCCAGCTTAGGCCGCTTCGGCGGCTCGCTGCGCCGGTATCCCGGCGGCACCGAGTGCCGCAGCATCTTCTTCACTGTATCGCGCGATAGCCCAAACCGTCTTGCTGCTTCTCGCTGGCTCAGCTCTTCCACATGGCACGCCAGTCGCACGGTTAGATAAAGGTCCACCAAGTACATCCTCCCACCTTCCATCCCCAAACGGATCGAAGGCTACAGGTGGCAGACTTTTGCGCCGCCCGCGGCCGGGACATTCCCGCCGCTCCCGTGGACTAATTTGTCACCGCCGTTCTCAGGAAATACGGGACCTCATTAAAATAATGGCGCGGGATAACCCTCTTTGGGGTGTGCCGCGTATCCACGGTGAACTCCTCAAACTGGGCTTTGACGTATCTCAATCGACAGTGAGCAAGTATCTTGGGCGTTGTTACCGGCCCGGGGGCCAAAGCTGGAAGACGTTCATTGCCAATCACAAGGATGCCATAGCGGCCGTTGATCTGTTTGTGGCTCCCACAGCGGGTTTCAAACCCCTATATGGCCTGGTCGTCCTTTACCTCAAACGAAGGGCGCTGGTCTGGACCAATGCCACCTCTCATCCCACCGCGGTTTGGATCGCCAATCAAGTGAGCCAAGCCTTTCCCTGGGAGACCGCACCGCGATACCTCATCAGGGACCGGGATGCCAGTTACGGCAAGGTCTTCAAACGGCGGCTGGACGCCATGGGCATCAGAGACCGTCCCACGGCACCCAGGTCACCGTGGCAGAATGGGTATGTTGAGCGCGTGATTGGCTCCATCCGCCGGGAGTGCCTGGATCACACCATCATCTTAGGCGAGGCTCACCTGCGACGGACGCTTAGACATTACGCCCGATACTACAATCATGCCCGGACGCATCTTTCCCTAGACAAGGATTCATCGGTTTCCCGTCCTACCGTGCGGGTCGACGCTATCTCAAGGTGTGAACACCTCGGTGGACTTCATCACGAGTACCGGCGGATAGGGTAAATGGAAGGGACAGAGGACTGACAGTATTGTCAGCTTAAATCTTACGTTAGAATTTTTCCGTTGTTGAGGTAGCTTTCTCGCTCGAACGCCCCGTCGCAATCGCTGCCCAGAACCGAACAAGCTCCTCACGCCGTGCCGAGTCCGGTCGACCTGGCGAATGCAACTTGCTCCGTCCAGACCGATCCGACCGCCGTCTGCGTACCGTCATAGCAACCTCCTATGCCAGAGTGTTGCGACGACCGGTTGAACCCGCCTGGTTTTCGGAAGGGACAGGTTTTGAATCACCTAAGGCTAGGAGACCTTACTTCCTGCTTCAAGGCGATTTAGTCTGACAATGCCGTATCTCTTAATCCGGCACTTCCGAACTGGGCACATGGAACTGGGTCAGATTCACCAGGATGCCGTCGCGGTCGAAGAACAGGCTTTCGTAGGACTGGGTGTCGGACCCTTCCTGCGGAAACAGCACGATGGGTTCTGAGACGATGGAATAGCCCGCCGCTTTGACCTTGTCGTTAATGCCGAAAATGTCGGAGGTGACAAACACCAGAGCCGCATCGCCGGTTTCGACGAAGGTGCGGGGGTCCGGCGTGGGCGGCTGAGTGTCGCCAACGAACTGAAACAGCGCCACATTGGCGATCACACCATCACCCGATTGCAGATGCACCACCCGCACGGTCTTATTCTCAAGACCGAGAATCCGATCCCACTCTTCGCTTTTGAACGTTCGTTCGAAGCGAATGCGAAGCTCAAGGATGTCGCGATAAAGTTTGAGGGACTCATCGACATCGCGCACGAAGTGAGCGGACCGCATGAGGGGCGTGACAATGAAGCCGTCGGGGATGTCTGGTATTTGTGCGTTGGCGGGGGAAGTACTCCAGAGAGAAAACAGAAGACAGGTGAGCAAGACGCGTTTCATGGTCGTATTCCTACTTTAAAAGTCTTCGGTGAAACTCATGGGCTTGGTGAATTTGCGACATAATACCGAAAATGTCCGATTAGTCAGGCAACCAATGTCCGCTTTCAAGGTTTTGGCAGACTAAATCGGCTTGAGTTGGAAAGTAAGGTCTCCTAGCCTCCGGCGATGCACAATCCCTTCCGTTATTTCAATAGCTCGCCTTCCGTAATGGGGCGGTCGATGTCAAGCACAGATCTTCACGATCTTCCGGCCTGACACGATCTGACACGATCTGACACGATCTCTTGAACATGAAACACCTTCGCCTGCGGGCGATCGTCGTCCCGGGTATGGTCAACTTAGGTGGTTGCCTTGGCAGAAGCAGGCGACTGACTCGTCAGCGCGGCACGGAGAAGGGTCCACGATCCCGCGTATGTCCGTCGCCAGGCTCTCGCTTCCGTCCGTGGTCAGCGCAGCGGCTGCCAACATAATGCCTGGTCCAAGACGATTCCCGAGTGCCAATCTGAATAGCGTGCTCGAACGCGATGAGACGGTTCGGCAGCAAGGCGAGCTACGTGCATCATCGGGAACCGCGTCCCGGCGAGGGGACACCGGTGGGTCGCCACCCTCTGGCGCGACTCTTTCCTCCTGTCCTTGTTGAGTGCTGGCGGGATGCAGCCGCGCCTATGCCGTCCGGATTGCCATCGCCTCCTCGCGCGTGAAGCGGAACTCCGTGCCATCCCGCCACATCCGGTGAAGCACCACGCCGATGCGCCGGGCCAGGGCAATGGTTGCGCGCTTCCGTAATGGGGCGGTCGATGTCAAGCACAGATCTTCACGATCTTCCGGCCTGACACGATCTGACACGATCTCTTGAACATGAAACACCTTCGCCTGCGGGCGATCGTCGTCCCAGGTATGGTCAACTTAGGTGGTTGCCTTGGCAGAAGCAGGTGACTGACTCGTGAGCGCGGCACGGAGAAGGGTCCACGATCCCGCGTATGTCCGTCGCCAGGCTCTCGCTTCCGTCCGTGGTCAGCGCAGCGGATGAACGAAACCAGAGCGTCAGGCGCGCTGGCGACCTGCGCCTCCGTCACGATCTTCCCCTTCTCCCCGAGAACGCAGATCGCCGTGCTTGCTAGTGATACATCCAATCCAATAAAAACATCCATGTCGTTGCCCTTTCCTGCAATGGAATTGGGGCGCGCCCTTCGGCAAGACCCCGTGAACACGCCGAGCGTGTAAGGGCAACGACACCCTAATCTCCGACATCTCTACAAGCTTAAACGTTGCCGGTTGGCGCCGAGCCCCATTACGGCATCTGAGGTCATCCGCAGCGCGGTGATGCTGTATGTCCGTTATCCCTTGTCGCTGAGACAGGTCGAAGATATCCTGTTTGAGCGCGGCGTCGACTTCTGCCATGAAACCGTGCGGTACTGGTGGAACCGTTTTGGCCCGTTGTTTGCCGCCAAGATCCGGAAGAGGCGGATAGACCAGCGCAACTGGTCGAATTGGCGCTGGCATCTTGATGAGGTGTTCGTCCGCATCAACGGCGAGACACATTATCTATGGCGTGCCGTTGACCATGAAGGCGAAGTGCTTGAGGTTTTGGCCACGAAACGGCGGGACCGCGAAGCTGCGCTTCGGTTTCTGAGGCGTGCGATGAAGCGCCATGGCCGACCGGCCACGATCATCACGGACAGGTTACAGTCATACCGGGCGGCGATGAAGATGATCGGCAACGAGGGCTGCCAAGAGACCAAGCGTTGGTTGAACAACCTAGCGGAAAACTCACATCAACCTTTCCGACGACGGGAAGGGGCGATGGCGCGGTTCAGAGACATCAAGACCCTGCAGAAGTTCGCCTCCGTCCATGCCTCGATCCACACCCACTTCAACCACCAACGCCATCTCAACCGCCGCGACATTTTCAAACAAGCCCGAGCCACCGCCTTGGCCGAATGGCGTCAACTTGCAGCCTGAGAGCCCTCTATTATGGCTTCTTCTGCTCCGGGCCAGTTAGTCTGACAATGCCCTGATGAAGTAGTGAACTATTATCGAGACAACTACGTTTGACCAACAGGTCATTTTGACCGCTTCTACTTGCGCAATTTTTTGGGTATACTTGCGCAGGAATTGGGGTATTCCAAAGTAACTACGTTACTAGAGTTTCAATGGCATTGAGTAAGAAATCATGGACCCTAATGTCCCAAGGGGCAATAGAGACCAGGAATCTTATTTTAAGAAAGAATTACAGGAAAGAAAAAGGGATATAGAGGAAGGGTTAGAAATAGCTTTCCTGCATAATAGAAATAATAAAAAGTTCTGGGGGAGCTGGGACTGCCTAGCATATCCACCCCGGTCCAAGGCTTCAAAGACTCCTAGGACGGCCTAGGATCGCTGAGGAGGGGCCTTCTAGGATTTTCAGGTGAAAAACCATACCGGCCAAGCCGTGAGACTCACTCACGGCGTTTATTTCACGTTTAGTTTTTCTTCTTACGGATGAGACTGATTAGACCCTTGGCCTTACCCTTGGGCTTTGGGGTTTCTTCCGGGGTTTCCGGTTTGTCTTCTGTTTCTGGTTTGGTTTGATCGTCTAGCCATTGGTCAATGTCGGATCGACGCCACGCGGTGAAGCCTTTACCAAGCTGTATGGCCTTGGGTAGCTTATGTTCTTTGCGCCAACGGTAGAGCGTAGAAGGGGCGACCCCCAGTAATTCCGACAATTCCTTAGCGCGGATTACAAGGCTAGGAGATCGCGGACTTTTATAGATTTTGATAGCCATGGGACCCCCTGTTTGAGTCCAGGGGGGATTGAGTCATAACAACGGCGTGAAAGTCAATGGGAGTTTGTGGGGGGTCCCTGGGAGCCTATGCAGTGAGGTATTTGGCCCATTGATCCATGAGGGATCGCCTAGCCTCAAATAGATCGGTCCTACGGTAGGCACGCTCGACCGCGCTCCCCTCAATATGGGCTAGTGACATTTCCGCCACTTCCCTAGGCTGGTTTGAACATTCCGTAGCCCAATCTCTAAACGATGATCTAAATCCATGAGGGACGGCTGGTATATTCAAATCACGGCATAAGCCGGATAAGGTTGCGTCTGCCATCACCTTGCCTTGCACACTGGGAAAGACCAATCCGGTCCCGTGTAGCAGTTCTCTCGCTTCGTCCAGGACCGCCAAGGCTTGGGGGGACAATGGGACCCTATGTTCACGTCCGTTTTTCATGCGTTCGCCCGGTATGGTCCAGGTTTTTTCGTCTAGGTCTATCTCGTCCCAATGTGCTCCCCTTACCTCCCCGGATCGTGCGGCGGTCAGGACTAAGAACTGAAAGGCCAGGACCAAGCCTTTGTAAGCACCGGACGCCCGGACCCCTGCCACTGCTTGGCCCACCTGAGCATATGGTAGGGCTTTATGGTGGGTTTTCTTAACCCCATTTTTGGGGAGTGCCGATGCTATGGAGTCAAGTGGGTTATCCTTCCGATACCCTTTCGCTATGGCCCATTTCATGACCGATCCGATCCTGATTTTCAGGACCTTGGCGGTCTCTCTCTTGGTGTTCCACACGGGCGATATCGTGGCCATGATGTCATGGGCTGGTATTTTATCCACACGCTTTTCAACGATTGGGGCCGCATAGGCTTTGAAACTAGAGCGCCATGCCGCCGCCGTTTTTTCAGGGTTTTTCCAGCCTGCTTTGTGGATCGTTATAACCTTTTCCACAGCCTGGCCGAATGTGGGGGCCGATGATGATCGAGGATCAATGCCTTGATGCATGAGCCTGGCATTGGCTAATGCCGCGTCTCTGGCCATTTGCAGGGTTACGACCGGATACGACCCAAGCCCTAGGTGCGTAGGTTTCCCAGCGATAATCATGCGTTGTATCCATGCCTTTGAGAGGCGGGGGTTAGATTTCATTGGCTTGACTACCAGGATGAGACCTTGACCGCCTCTCCCGTCACCATATCGGCCAGGGGTTTTTGTATTCTTCACGAAAGCAGCGGTTAGGATGTTCGGGCGAGTCATGTCAGTGGCTTCAGATGTTACTTTATTTTTGAGTAAATGCCACATTCCATGGGGTCGATCAAGAGGTGTTTGCAATTAACTGCACTGGAATTCAGCCGTTTTTTGCTATAGGCTGATATTTAGTGAGAGTGAATAAAAGTGAGGATGGTTTGCGTGACTGAACCAGGATATCCAGCACTTCGCCTTCACTATCGACAGCTAGATAATTCTCGCTCCTTGATGTCAAAACACTCTACGTAATTGATAATAAATTATAATTTGCAGGTCTAAAATCCATCCAGAAAACGACGTAGTAATCCGTAATTAAAATGAAAGTGGATTCATTATAACTCCAGCGTACGCAGGCGCGCTTTTGTCGTGCAATTTATTCAGCACACTAGTTTTTGATCCCGCCGTCGACACGCTCCCAAAACGCCTGTAACGATTCGGTCGTGCCGGGATGGACCTGTTTTGCATAAACGTTGGGTGGCGGGGTGGTGACGGCGGGGGCTTCAGCGGTTGGTTGACGTCAGCTATTCTTTGCGGCAGAAAACCTAATTGTCGCGGACCAGCAACGGTGCGATCATCGAAAGCTGCGAACGAAGCGACACAGCGAGCCGCTCGCCGGGCTCACGGGTGCGCAATCCCAGCAGGCTGAACACCCAAACAGCAATGAAACGTGGGCCGATATGAACCGCGAACGATGGAAGAGCATCGGCGCACACGCCGTCGGCCTCTGGGAGACGGCAAGCCGCGGCGCCACCTACAACCCCCTGTCACCCGGCGTCATCCAGAACCCCTACAAGGCCTATGCACGGCTCCGCCGACGAAGCCCCGTGCACCGAAGCGCGATCCTTGGAAGCTGGGTGCTCACGCGCTACAAGGACGTGCTCGCGGTCGCGAAGGACCACGAGCGCTTCTCCAACGATCCGCGGTGGCGCGGCACGGCGACGAGCGTGCTGCCGCCAGCCCCCGATGACTACAGCATCCTGCTCGTAGACCCTCCCGAGCATACGCGCCTGCGCAAGGTCGCCGCCAACGCCTTCACCAAGGCGAAGCTCAAGACGCTCGGCGAGACCATCACGCACACCGCGACCGAACTCATCAAGCGCGCGGCACGCCGCCGGACGGTCGACTGGATCACCGAGGTCGCTGAGCCCCTTGCCATGCGCGTGATGCTCGCGATGATGGGGATCCCAGAGCACGACCGCGGCCGCTGGGAGACCTGGTCGCGCGAACGCGCCCGGCCGCTTGAAATGATCGCCACGCGCCGACAGCACAAGACCGCGCACCTCGCAGGCGCCGAGATCCGACGCTACTTCAAAACGCTGCTGACCGACAGGATGCAGTCGAGCGAGACCGATGCGGTGAGCACGCTCGCGAGGCAAGTAGAAGCAGGCGATGCGATCAGCTCGGTGGAAGCTTGTGACATGCTGAGCGTGCTGATGATCGCGGGCAACGAGACCACGACCAACCTCATCGGCAACGGCATGCTTGCGCTCGCCCGCCATCGTGAGCAGATGCAGCTCTTGCGCGAGGAGCCAGGCCGGATCCGCGACGCGGTGAACGAGATGCTGCGCTTCGACAGTCCGGTGCAGACGGACTTCCGGATCGCGAAGGCGGAGATCACCGTGCGCGGACGCACGATCCAGCCCGGCGATGGCGTCATTCTGCTTACCGGATCGGCCAATCGCGACGAGGCGGCGTTCGAGCATGCTGACACCTTCAACATCGCGCGCCAAGGCCTGCGGCGGCATTGTCAAGTTAACCGATTGTAGGCTTTTTTCAGTATCTCTCCATGAGGCTAAGCCATTGAAATTACGTAGACCAGCCATCGACAATTTACCGGGATTTCGGAGTGAATCCGGTTAACTTGACAAAGCCATTCTGAGCGACGCCAGGGCCGCGTAATTATGGAGAGTGATCCGGCTCCGAAAACCTGTGTTTACAGGGCCGGCCCCTCCTGGTCGCCATAACAACGTCCTCACCATAATTACATCGTGGTAAGCCTGAGAACCCGGCGGAGGCGTGCACTGAGGCCGCCGTCATGCTGCGGCAGCCGGCCCGCCCGCCGGTTGCTTTCAACCCCATAAGGCCAGCCACAGTGCTGCGATCCAGACCGGCAGGCTGAGCACCGCCGCATAAACCGCGATTGCTATCGGGCCGAGCGGTTCCCCGAGGACAGACGCCGCAACCGTGGCAGCCCCCAGCCCAATCCCCGTTGCCCAGGCGATGCGGCGGTGGCCGAGCCACCAAAGCTGGCGGCAGCCCAGTGCCAGCGGCAGGCCGCACGGCGCCACTATGATCAGCGACGGCCCCGACATCACCATCATCATGAGCCCCATGTCCGGGGCCGGCCCTGGTGCTTCGCTCGGGATAAAGCGAAACGCTTCCTGCGCAAGAACCCCCGCCGGCAGCCACAGCAGCGCCAGCAGCCAGAACCTGCGCCTCTTGAGAAATCCCTGTCCCTTCCATTTACCCCATCCGCAGGCATTCGGATGAGGTTTTCGGAAGGGACAGCAGGAGCCAGTTGCCAAAGCTCATCAAGGGAGTCAAATTCCACCATGGAATCGAGGTGGTCGAGATCAACCAGAACGCCGCCGCTTGATCGGTCGTCACCCAAACTCGGCTGTAGCTCAACCAAAAGACAGGGGGATACTATCCATGGATATTTTCGGGCCGTCGACGTTCGCCATCATAATTGCCCTACTCGGAATCATCGTTGTTTTCAAAGCGGCCGTCATCGTGCCGCAAGGCTGGAACTACACCATTGAACGGTTCGGACATTTCACGAGAACGTTTTCTCCCGGCCTTCACGTCATTATCCCGTTCATCGATACCATTGGTTCCAAGATGAACATGATGGAACAGGTCTTGGACGTGCCGTCGCAAGAGGTGATCACCAAAGACAACGCCATGATCACAGTTGACGGCGTTGTCTTTTTTCAGGTGCTTGATGCTGGTAAGGCAGCCTATGAAGTGCGCGGCCTCCAGTTAGCCATTTTGAATCTCACCATGACCAACATCAGAACGGTCATGGGTAGCATGGATTTGGACGAGTTGTTGTCGCGGCGGGATTCCATCAACGCGCGTTTGTTAACGGTGGTTGATGAAGCCACCAACCCCTGGGGCGTTAAAGTCACCCGGATCGAAATCAAGGATATTTCTCCGCCGCGTGATCTGGTGGAAGCTATGGGGCGGCAAATGAAAGCCGAGCGCATAAAGCGTGCAGATATCCTGGAAGCTGAAGGGGATCGGCAATCGTCGGTTCTTCGCGCTGAAGGCGATAAGCAATCGCAAATACTAAAGGCTGAAGGCGAAAAGGAAGCGTCTTTCCGGGAAGCTGAGGCGCGGGAACGCTTGGCAGAGGCGGAAGCTAAAGCCACCGCCATGGTTTCTGAAGCCATCGCCAAGGGTGATGTTCAAGCCATCAACTATTTCGTTGCCCAAAAGTATGTGGAAACACTTGGAGCGTTTGCCAATTCCCCCAATGAGAAGTTGGTGTTGATGCCGCTTGAGGCGTCGGGGGTAATCGGTGCCATCGGTGGCATTGCCGAGCTGGCCAAAACCGCGCTGGAAGGCTCCAAAGCCGCCGCAGCGGAATCCCGCACCAATCGCATTCCAGATAGTAGAACTTAAGACCGATGGATGCTTTCCTTTAGGGACTCGATTTTTGGTCATGGTGGATTTTGGCGCCTTGTCAGACCAACTGAGCCGGACAGGATAAGACGGCATTGTCAGACTAAATTGATCTGGTAGTCTAGTGACGTGAGTTACCGCCGTTCCGAGCCGCACGTTGCGTGGTCAATTCCAAGCGAACCAGTAGTTTGGTGACTAAACTATGGAACAAGGGCCTAAAGGAGTTGGCCCTAACCAAGGCATTGTCAGACTAAAGCGGCTTGAGCCGGAAAGTAAGGTCCCCTAGCCTCCGGCGATGCACAATCCCTTCCGTTATTTCAACAGTTCGCCTGAGGTCATCCGCAGCGCGGTGATGCTGTATGTCCGTTACCCCTTGTCGCTGAGACAGGTCGAAGATCTTCTGTCCGAGCGCGGCGTCGACGTTTGCCATGAGACCGTACGGTACTGGTGGAACCGCTTTGGTCCTTTGTTTGCAGCCGAGATCCGGAAACGCCGCATTCATCGTGGATCCTATTCACTGTGGCGCTGGCATCTTGATGAGGTGTTCGTCCGCATCAACGGCGAGACACATTATCTATGGCGTGCCGTTGACCATGAAGGCGAAGTGCTTGAGGTTTTGGCCACGAAACGGCGGGACCGCGAAGCTGCGCTTAGGTTTCTGAGGCGTGCGATGAAGCGCCATGGCCGACCGGCCACGATCATCACGGACAGGTTACAGTCATACCGGGCTGCGATGAAGGTGATCGGCAACGAGGGTTGCCAAGAGACCAGGCGCTGGCTCAACAACCGGGCAGAAAACTCACATCAACCCTTTCGAAGACGGGAAGGGGCCATGGCGCAGTTCAGAGACATCAAGACCCTACAGAAATTCACCTCCATTCACGCCTCGATCCACACCCACTTCAACCACCAACGCCATCTCAACCGCCGAGACGTTTTCAAACAAGCCCGAGCCGCTGCGCTGGCCGAGTGGTGTCAACTTGCAGCCTAAAAGTCCTCGATTGTAGGTTCTTCAGGTCCGGCCCAGTTAGTCTGATAATGCCTTGACGGCTCCGCAAACCACCCAGTTGATCAACCCGCGCAAACGAGCAAAATGCAACCGTCGGCTCTAGATCACTTTGGATGATCGTTGGGGGTCACAGCACCCGATACCGTCACTATCAAGAGATAGAGAGAAAATCAAGAAAGCGATGTAAAAAACGCGCCGCTTGAACCATCAGCGACAAGCAGCTTAACATCCACCAAAGATGAGCCAGAGCTTCCGTTACGAAAAACGCTTAGACGACCCAAATATTCTGACGACGGACATAAGGCATGAACGCACATCTTCGCCCAAGCGGTCGAAAGATTAGAACTGACCAAGCCATCGCGCACGGACTTGGTTGGTGAAAATTTTCTTAACTGTTAATTCCAACGTTTAGTCGCCTCAAGGAAGAAATTTACTGAGTGCGATTTCAACTACTCAGAGTTCGATGCCGCTTATCTAAGGAAATGCATTTTTTATTCTTGCAACTTCACAGGGTGCAAATTCAAAAACTCGAATCTGCGCGGCAGCAAATTTATGGGGTGCAAGTTCGACTACTCACAGTTTTCCTACACTCAGGTAGAACCGGAAATACTGGATACGGGATGCCCTGGCCAAGAGAACTTGCAGCAGAGGTTCGCCCGAACCCTCCGAATAAATTTCCAACAGATCGGTGATGCTACGACTGCAAATAGTGCTATAAAAGTAGAGCTTGAGGCCACTCGAGTTCACTTATACAAGGGCATTGTCAGATTAAATCTGCTTGGTCGTCTCTCTCTGTCCCCTTTTTGGGACTTTAGGGCGCAAAAACAACTTTTGTCTGGCTTAGACCGGACAGGCAAGAACGACGAAGCTGGCTCAACAACGGGAAAATACTAACATACGATTTTAGTCTGACAATGCCCACGGAACGCTGGAAGCGTATTTCCGGTGGTGGAACGCACCCGATATCGGACTATGCTTTTGACTATGCAGCACTTTGTCTTTGAAAGGTCTTGGAGTTTCACCGACACCTTCATGCCCATTGTTTTCGACGATCCCAGAGGCCCAGTGAACAACGCAGGTTACCCCGGTTCAGTCCGTGACAATCGCGGTAATCAGGGTATGTGGCATGACTTTGGACCAGAGACGGCGAACTCAAATTCTTTCTGGAGGAATTTCCAAGTTCGTGAATTTGAACTTGATTCGTCTGGCGGAAATTCAGGGGGTCCCTTTTGGATATACGACGGAACTAACTCTGAGTTGACAGGGATTCTTTCCTACGGAGTTGCCGACGAAGAAATTACCGGAGGCCCTTGGATTGGTGGCAACAATGAAGACACCATTAGATCCTGGGCCAACTGGGAACCTGGTGATCCGGTCCCTTCATCTGAAAAGCCTGGAGCACGTCTGACAATCGCGTTCGGAAGTGAATATGAGGTGGTCAGTTCTTTTCTAAGGTTTTACAACGCCTCCGCTTCTGCCGGCAGGGTGAAGCTCACAATCTCCAGCGCTGCTACAGGCAACACCCTTGGGACCTGGTCTAGCCCTATAATTCAACCACTGGCCGCTCCGCAATTCGCCATAGACACCATCGAAGACGAAGCAAGACAGCTTGTTGACAAGGAAGGTTTGTATGCGATTGCCGTTGAGTTCGATTTTGATGGTTTTATCCAGCATGTCCTGTGGAACAGAGGGGGAGAATCCCTCACCAATATGACCGCGTGCGAGGCCGGTCTTTCAAGCGACGTGTCCACGATCACTAACTTCCATTCCTCGCTCCTAGCGGATAGTTATGAAAGCTTTCTATTCCTTCACAATGTCGGAGAAAGTGAAGCGGATGCGACGCTGGCCATTTACGACTCAGCAAGGGGTGATCGTATTGGCGGAATCCTTTGGTCAGATGTGCCGCCGGACGGCACTTTCCTTGCGACGGGCACAGATATTGATGAGTTCCTGGATGAGTTCTACGACCACCAGCCCGCAAATGGCCAGTACCACTACAACATAAAGATCGAAAACGACTTTCCCGGCTATATTCAGCATATGGTTGTCAACTCGGGCGCGGGAGTATCCACTAACATGGCTGCAAAATGTCCTTTGAACGCCTCTTGACGCCTGATCTACCCCCGTTGAGTGGTCGAGTTTGATTGTTAGTGCATGATCGGCCTTTGGTCTATCGGGACGATGGCTTCCGGTGCCGGTGGTTGGTAGTCCAAAGCGCTGTGTGGTTGTTTCGTGTTGTAATGTTTCCTCCATTGTTCGATCAGAATCTGCGCCTCTGGCAGGTTGTAAAAGGTTTCCCGGTCGAGCCATTCGTCACGGAAGCGTGCGTTTAAACTCTCGCAGTATCCATTCTCCCAAGGTGAGCCGGGCTCGATGTAGGCTGTTTTTGCGCCGACTGCTGCGATCCAGTCCCGGACGGCTTGAGCAACGAACTCCGGGCCGTTATCGGAGTGTATGTAGGCGGGCACGCCACGCAGGATGAATAAATCAGTCAGCGTGTCGATGACATCGGTCGAATTGAGCTTGCGCTCTGTCTTGATGGCCAGGCATTCCTTGCTGTGTTCATCGAGAATGTTCAGGGCGTGGGACGCCCGGCCATCATCGGTTCGGCAGTGAACGAAGTCGTCAGACCAGACGTGGTTGCGATACCCGGGCCGAAGCCGGACGCACGATCCATCGTTGAACCAGAGCCGTCCTTTCTTTGGCTGTCTTGCAGGCACTTTCAGCCCCTCCCGCCGCCATAGCCTTTCGACGCGTTTATCGTTTACCTACCAGCCCGGGTCTCTCAGCAAGGCAGCGATCCGGCGATAACCGTAACGGCCATACTGGCGAGCCAACTCAATCATGTCCGCGACCAGGCGTTGTTCATCGGCACGGCCTCGCGGCCGACGCTTTTGCGTCGAACGATGCTGGCCCAGAACCCGGTAGACACGCCGTTCAGACACATCCATCAGGCTGAGAACTTGATCAATGCAGGTGCGCCGGCGGGAAGGGCTCAGAAGTTTCCCCGTGACGCCTCCGTCAGAATGAGCTTGTCCAGCGTCAAATCGGACACCGCTCGGCGGCGGCGCTCATTTTCCCTTTGAAGTCGCTTCAGCTCCCGTAACTGATCCGTGCCCATTCCGCCGTACTTCTTCCGTCACCGGTAATAGGTTTGTTCAGTAATGCTAACCTTGCGGATCGCATCTACACGTGCCGTTCCCGGCCCAACAAGAACCTCAACTTGCCGAAGCTTCGAAACAATTTCCTCTGGCTTGTGCCGTTTGTTCGCCATCTGTGATCCTCCGTTTTCCTAAACATTACGGTGGACCACTTCTCGGGGGGAGGACCAGGTTCACGATTACAATTACGTGCGTTCGCACTCCGCACTCGGATATCCTACACCCGCTGCCTACGCCGCGGCGTTGCAATCCAAACGGGATGACGCACTTGAATGCCTTGACGGCTCCGCAAACCACCCAGTTGATCAACCCGCGCAAATGCACAAAATGCAAACGGCGGCTCTAGATCACATGGAGGAATTACCGGGGGTCACAGCACTGCAAATGCCAATAATAGCTGCCTGACGAAGTGGATCATCCCTTTAGATGAATCTATATCAGTAATTTTTTCAAAACGGATGATGTAGTAAAATAGTCAAGACCGGTCATTTCCTATTTTTGTTTCATGTATGATTCAGAAGGAAGTTCTTGCATTGCGTGAGGTGTTATCATGAAAACTGCTCTAGTATTAATATTCCTGTTGATGTTAAGCCATTCAGGGCGCCTGCTCGCTCAACAACTGTATGTTTATCCAGCCAACGCTCAATCTGAAGCCCAGCAAAGACAAGATCGATTTGAGTGTTATGAATGGGTCGTTCAGCAAACAGGTTTTGATCCCGTTAATCCATCCCCACCGGTGACATTGAACCCGACAAACCGGTCTGGAATGCGGTCTAGCCGTACTGGAAATAATTTGGTGTCTGGCGCCCTAGGTGGCGCGGTGTCTGGCGCCTTGATTGGTGCCATAGCCGGCGAAGATGTAAAAGACACGGCCCTTGCGGGAGCTGCGATCGGTGGAACGAAAAGCCTCATCACTGGTAGGAGTGGCGGTGGTTTGTTGACAGGCCAATCAGGCGGTTTAAGCCCTGGCGGCAACGTTGTGGGTGGTGCAGTTGATGGGGCAGCGACAGGGGCACTTATTGGTGCGATCTCCGGACAAGATGCTGGCGATACAGCTCTGGCAGGGCAGCTGTGGGAGGTGCTCAAGCCTTGATAACTGGGGGAGGAAATAGGTCTTCAGACCCTAATAATCAGGCAGACCAAAGACAAAGGGATTCGTATAATCGGGCTTGGGGTGCGTGTATGAGTGCCCGAAAGTATTCAGTTCGTTAGTTTCGCTCATATTGTGACGCGTCATTGATAGTGATCTGACCAATCGCTTTGAAAGCGAAAAAAACCGGGAGTGGCTTTTCATTATCCTGGTTATCTCTAGCGGTTGATGAAATTTAGTGCAGGCAGGATGGCAAAGGTCGACCAATCTTAATTTCTTTCATGATGCCTCACAGAGGTTGCGCAAGATTATGTACGCAATGAGCCAGACCAATGAAAAAAGTCATGTTGATCCTTGGTTGGATGAAGAAGAACAGGAGACAGTCCTGAATCAAATGAAGCACATTAAGGTCCTCAAAAATGGTTTTTTTCTATATGTGATGCCAACCATCGGTCTAGTGGCACTAACATCATTTGGGCTATTGATTTCTGTTCATTCGCTCGAAGCAAATCCATCCACTGTCTGCGAATTTAGAGAAGTGGAGATTCCTCCGGCACAGGGAATTGAAACGCCAGATGAGAAAGTCCAGCGCATTGAAAAGGCATTTTATGAAGCTCTGAATGCCTATGATGAATGTCAAACGGCAATGTCATCCTCTTCCGCTAGCTCGGCGTCTGGATCCTCAGGAGCGGTCGGCGTGGCAAGCGGAAGTGCAGCTGGCACAGGTACCGCTTCAACGTTAGACGCAGGCGAAACAAGCGATCAATCGAGTCCCGATGGTGACCGCTCATCCATCGCTAATCTTGAATCTAGTCCAAGCCCATCTGTTTCAACTCAAGATTTGGAAGGGGGTTCGGGTAAAGTTGGCGGTGTTCCGCCCCAAGTCCCGCTAGACAATGGCGCTGTTCCCGAAGACATTCCACCCGGTGATGATGACGATATCGTGGCGCAGCAGATTCGAGAAGCTGCAACATCAGAATCGGACTCGGCCATGAGAGAACGAATATGGGCCGAATACAGAAAATATAAGGGCCTGCCTCCCAAATAGATGTTTTTCTAAGTTTGTTCTAATGATTGAATGGGTGTTGAGCGCCGAACTTTTTGGTGTAAATGAGGAGGGACGTCTTGAATAGCCTTCAATGCTTTTGTTTCTCGATCAGTCTACTGCTGCTGTTTTCTGGGTGCGAGACGACAGGCAGTAGCGGCACAACTTCGCTTTCTTCGGGTCCCAGTTATGTATCGAGCGCATCGGTACGGCAAGTTGAAGCTGAGTCATCCGTCGATGCGTCGGCCAGGGAGCCTCTAGATATCATAGTTTCTGTTTTTGATCCGGGACTGCCCGACGATGACTCCGAAATAGATGAAGATGATTGGCCAGAGTTGCGCAGGGCTGAAGCTCGATACATGGCTGTCCAAATGCGCGATACTCTGACTGTTGATGGACGTTTTGGGGCCATTAGAGTTGCCCCAGACAACAGTTTTTCGGGCGATCTTTATGTTGATGGAGAGATTCTATCTTCAAACGGCGAAGAACTTAAACTTCGCGTTACTGTTACTGATTCGACAGGCAAGAAATGGTTTTCAAGAAACTATTCACATCGCGTGAAGCCAGCTTGGTACAAAAACAGACGAAACGACAACCTGAAGCCATTTCAACCTATTTACGATGAGATTGTGGAAGATATTGCGAAACGGCAAGGTCGGGAAAAAGACAGTAAAATTTCCGAGCTTCACGCTGTTGCAGACATGAGATTTGCACAAAATATTGCTCCTGATGCATTTAGTGAAATGATTTCCGTACGAAGAGGCCGTGTCAAACTCGAGCGCATGCCTGCGGCAAGTGATCCCATGCTGCAACGTGTTGCTACGGTTCGCTACAGAGATCAGATGTTTGTCGACAATGTTCAGGAGCGGTACAATCTTTTTTCTAGCAACATGAAGGAAGGCTACAGGTTTTGGCAAAGCCAGAGTTGTGCTGAGGTTGTTCGTAAACGCGAAGCCAGAAACAAGGCCATATTTAAGGGAGTGGCGGGAGCATTATTAATCGCAGGTGCAGCTGCGGCAGCAAGTGACAACAGTTATTCAGGGGACGCAGTAGCTGTAGCGGCTGGCGTAGCTGGTGCAGCACTTCTGACCGAAAGCTGGCAAGACAGCAAGGAAGCGAAAGTACATTCCGGGGTCATAAACGAACTCGCCAGTACAATCGACGGCCAACTGGCTCCACAAATCATAGAAATGGAAGACCAAACGGTCACACTGACGGGTGATCTGCGACAACAGACAAACCAATGGCGCTCGATACTGGCAAAAATTTGGGCAGCAGAGTCTTTGCCGGAAGCTCCAGTTGCATTGTAAGACCGCCTCGAAGGACACCTTTCTCAGAACGCCCTAGCTTAGGGACTTATGCTGGATTTCAGTCAGGCCAAATCAGCGGCGAGAAAAAGGTCTTTCGCCCTTATTGCTGTTGGAACGTCTGGCATACTGTTGCTTGTGTTGTGGTTTATTACACTCAGCACTTTCCGCAGTAATGACGACGAAATTCGTGCTCTTGAAACAACCTCCGTCAACAGAGACTCTGAAAAAATACTCGAAGATTGTCAGAACTCCTTATCTTCTTCGACACAATGTATTTCCCGGCGCGAGGCCTTGGCTGTTTGGGCAGACGTTGATGAAATGATCAGTACGTTAGGTCGCAAGCATGTAGAAAAGTGGGGCAACAATGAATTTGTTACCTTGTCCGAAGAATTTACAGCCGCCAAGCTGCTGTTTGAGACTAATCAATTCCAGTCTGCTCTGGAGGGATTTCAGTCCGTCTTGAAGAGCTTTGAAGAACTAGATCGATCTTCAATATCCATTCTTGAAGACACAATTAATCGAGGGTGGCAGGCGATTGATGAAGAACGCGCAGACATTGCCCTAGAGAGCTTTGAACTAGCCCTTCAGATTAACCCAGAGAATCCGACGGCAAATTCCGGACAAAGGCGCGCCCTTGTCTTGGAAGATGTTTTGGATCTTTACGTAAGAGGCACCATTGCTAAGCAAGAGGGCAACTTAGAAGCTGCTTTGCGCTTGTTTGAGCAAGCACTGCAGATGGATCCCGACTTTAAGAAAGCTGTAAGTGCTGTTCAATCCGTGAGGCAGAAGATAACCGAGCGTAACTATCGGAACAGCATTTCAACAGGTCTAATCTCCTTAGAGAATGGCAACCTGGCAGCGGCAAAAAAGGCTTTTGAAAGTGCTTTGACATTTAGGCGAGTGTCACAAGAGGCATTGAATGGACTCTCACAAACGGTAATTCTCATAGAAAGGCAAACGATAGGTTCAAATTTAGCCCTCGCTATACAAGCGCATGAACAAGAAAATTGGGAGGAAGCATCCCATTTGTACGGTCAAGTCCTCTCTATGGATTCCACGGTGAAACCGGCAATGGAGGGAAAAAAGATTGTGGATCAAATGATGGGACTGGAATCGGAAATAACGGGGCTTCTCGAACGACAATATCGCTTGAGTAGTGCTGCCGTTTTCGATCACGCGGAAGACATTGTGGCGGAAGCAGAACATAGCTTCGATTCTAGTCCGCGTCTAAGCGAACACGCTAAAGAGTTGAAGTTGGCTATGGCTGCAATGAAAGTCCCGGTAAGACTCATAGTTCGCTCAGACAGAAAAACCAACATCAATATACAAAGAGTTGGTGAACTCGGCTCCTTTGACGAACAGATACTTAACATTTTACCCGGCAGATATGTAGTTACCGGAAGCCGTCGGGGTTTTCGCAACAAGCGAATGGAAATTGACGTATTATCGCGATCGGATCTACGGATCGTAACGGTGATCTGTGATGAACCAATCCGATAACCCAACCTCTCAGCCGAAGCATGACCTTAAGCAACGTCTAGAACAGGCAAGCACGAGAACAAGGTCACATCGCTTCTATGCTATTTTCGGTTCTCTCATTCTATTAACGCTTGGGGCCGCGTACTTTGTCGCTGGATCTGGATTGCAAGTAAAAATTCTTCCCGAAGAAGCTCAAACTGAGTTTGTTATTGACGTAAGAACAGGCGTGGGATTTGTCTTTGATGATCGCGTTATAGCCCTACCTGGAGATGTGGAAATATCCGTAGCATCACCTGGATTCAAGAAGGGCATATTACGAACGGAAATCGTTTCTGGTGGTAACGTTATTGACGTTGTCCTCGAGAGACTGCCCGATATCTTAAACATAACAGTTGCGCCGAATTTGCCCGATATCGTCATTCAAGTAGATAGTGTAAAAGTTGCAGAGGGGTTCCAAATTGAATATGAATTGGAAGAGGGTAATTATGTAGTATCTATTGGCCACCCCTTGTTCCAACCCTTCGAAACTGAACTTACGATCCTAGGCGGTGGCAACGAGATTGAACTCGATGTTACTCTATCGCCGGCAACACAGCCGATTGAAATAAGAACTGAACCAGAGGGCGCGCAGGTCAGTATCGATGGTGATTTCGTGGGCATCTCCCCATTGTCAACAAATGTCCCGCAAGGTCGGCGCGAGATCAAAGTCTCGGTTACTGGCTTTGTAGTAGAGACCAGACTCGTTAACGTTTCACTCAGCGAAATTCCTCGGTTGCCAACCATCCAAATGAGTCGAAATCCCGGCATGCTTAGTATTGGTAGTGTTCCCGTTGGTGCGAGCGTGCTCGTCGATAACCAGTTTCGTGGCACCACTCCGATCACTTTAGGTGTTACACCGAATCAAGCTCACACCATTTTCTTATCTCATCCTGGCTACGAGACCGTCACACGTAACGTATCTTTAGAAGCCGGCACACGAGAGACTCTTACTTTTGATATGTCGGAGGTCAGGGGGCTCGTCGAGATTACGTCTGCTCCTGCCGCTGACGTATTTGTAGGTGGAACACCGATTGGCATAACTCCGATCGAAATCGAGCTGCGCGCGGTTGAACAGGAGATAACGATTACCAAACAAGGATATCAACCGTTCACTCAGGATATCGTGCCTGATCCCTTGATTCGAAAAAGCATTACAGTCAACTTGATAACGAATATGGATGCACTGATCGCAAGTGCTCCTAAAGTGTTACGGTCTTCAAACGATCAAGATTTTGTTCTTATTGGCCCGGGCGAGATTGAGATGGGTGCACCGCGAAGCGAGCCTGGTCAAAGGGCAAACGAGGTGCTACGCAAAGTTAACATAACTCGCTACTTCTATGTCAGCGCAAAAGAAGTGGCCGCTAATCAATACGCAAAGTTTCAAAGAACCGATGGCTTAGGAAAAAATATTGAGTTATCGGATGAACCCGTTACTAACGTGACATGGTCAGACGCCGCCCATTATGCCAATTGGGTCAGTAGCAACGATGGTCTACGGCCCGTTTATTTCATGTCGGGGAATACCTTTGAAGGGTTTGATATTGACGCAAATGGATATCGCCTTCCAACCGAAGCGGAGTGGGTCTGGATATCACGCTACGAGGCAGGCCAAGCGCGCAAAACGCTAAGATTCCCTTGGGGTCACAGCATGCCAATCCCTCCAGAATCTGGTAACTTTGCGGATGAGAGTTCAGTGGATGAAACGGAATGTTTTATACCGAAGTATCGAGATGGAATGCCACGCCTAGCACCGGTCGGATCTTACTCACTAAACCAAATAGGAATTTTTGATCTCGGCGGTAATGTAAGTGAATGGATTCATGATTTCTATGAACTCGCATCACCTGGTCCGGTACGGTCTGAGTTGGATAGGTTAGGCCCAAGCTCAGGAAATCAGCATGTCATTAGGGGTTCTAGCTGGAGGTCTTCCACCCTAACAGAGCTGCGCTTGAGTTACAGAGAAGCTGGAAAAGAACCTCGAGATGATGTTGGCTTTCGATTGGTACGATGGCTAGGAGGAAGGAATGGTGAATAAAAAATCATTTATCATTTTCATGATAATTTTTCTGTTGTTTGGTCCGACATATTCCCAAACAGACAATGAGGGCGAAATTCAAGAGTCCTCATCGGAATCTAAGTCTTCCTCTACCACAGAAAGCGATAACAACAGTGAGGGGAAGGCTTTTGAGTCTTTCGACCCCTCTGTAGAGATTTCTACTGACAATGCAGTTTCGTTTCCGAGGGATATTTAGACGACTGCTTAGCTAGATGGACACACAGACCATGGCAGAGATTAAGGAAATAAACGTTAGCCATCAAAGCAATCAAAGTACTGGTCTCTTATTTCAAATTTCGACGCTCTTGGGCTCCGTTTTCTTTGTTCATACGCTCTATTTGCTTTTCATTAGACCAGAGGCAAACAGGCAAGTCGCTGAAGCCGAACAGGCTAACGAGCCAGCGGCGCGTACAGTTTTTGTTATCTTGAAAGACTATGAACAAGAGATCTGTTTGATATTTATGATTTGGGCAATTTGCCTTATCGCCCGGAAGGTTAGCGAACTCATTAAACAAAAACACTTCTTGGAAGTGGATCTTATCGACCGGATTGAAGAGCTGACAGTAACGCAATCCACTGCGATCTCCGCTCTTAACAATTTATGGGATTTGGGACGCCCTTCAACTGATGCGATCGTAGTTCAAGCTTTGATCGCCGGTCTTCAGAGGTTTGTCTCAACGGGCAGCATTCAAAACGCATCCCACGCGGTGACTGAGTACTCTGATAACGTGGCCATGAGAATGGAAGCGGAGTTGTCGATGGTACGTTATATTATCTGGGCCATTCCCTCAGTAGGTTTTATTGGCACCGTTAGAGGTATTGGTGATGCGCTATCACAGGCTCACGTTGCTCTGGAGGGAAACATAGCAGGAATGACGGCCAGTCTCGGCGTGGCCTTTAATTCAACTTTAATAGCTTTATTGATTAGCATCATTTTGATGTTCTTCTTGCATCAGCTTCAATTTCTTCAAGATAAATCTGTTTTAGACGCACAAGAATATTGTGACCGGATGTTTCTCAAGCATTTGTCTGAGGAATAAGTCTTGTCTTCCTCTTCTATCATGAGAAGGCGGGGACTGACTCCATTTTCACTTGCTTTCCTAGATATTATGTCGTGTGGCTTGGGAGCCGTCATACTCGTCTTTCTGATAATTAAGCACGCCGATGAGTCCAATCCGGTTAACACCAACCGGTTCGAAAATGATATCGCTTTCCAAATCGAACATCAAAAGACGCTCGAGAAACAGATCGAGGTATTAGACCGAGAACTTGCAGAAAGAACAGAAAGATTACTTCAGATCCGCAATCAATTAGCGTCTGCTCTGATTGAAACAAGCAAGATAGACGGACAGAGTGCATCCCTAAGAGAACAAGCCGACATAGCAAGAGCTGATATTGAAAAGGTCCAGCAACAGACAGAGGATGCGGTTGTCGAAATAGAAAATGAAGGTAATCGAAATTATCTAATTGGAATGAAAGTCGAGGGAAAAAGAATTGTCATGCTTCTTGATTCTTCGGCGAGCATGATGGCACCGGATATTATTGATATTATTCGACTAAAGAATTCTTCTGACTCACAAAAGTTAAATGCGCCTAAGTGGACTTGGTCAAAGCGTATTTTGCAATGGCTAACGGCTCAATTACCTAAAGAAAGCCGGGTCCGTATCATGACTTTCAGCAGCGAAACTGTTGATCACAATTCTCAAAAAACATGGACTGATGCAACGCAATCAAAAGAGGTAACACTCTCACTTCAAAGCGCGCTAGATGTTGTACCGAATAATGGGACGAACCTGGAACAAGCGTTTGAAGCGGTCTCCCGGCTGAATCCCAACCCAGATTCTCTTTACATCATTACAGATGGGCTGCCAACCTTGCACGGAGATTTAGGAACTTTCGACTTAGATAGAATTACCAGTTGCTTCAGATCAACAAGTAGCACCGTTACGCCAAAGTGTAGGGGAGAGTTCTTTCTCCGCGCCATGCGCAAGCTTTATAATCTTCTTCCAGATATAAAGACGAATGTTGTTCTGCTCCCTATTGAAGGCGACCCAGGTGCCGCCGTTGGTTACTGGCTTCTTGCCAATCAAAACAATGGCATATTAATAGCCCCCACAGAGTCATGGCCATGAGTAGGCTCAACAAGAGAAAAGACGTAGATATTTTTAGTCTTTCCTTTCTCGATATCATCGCCTGCGGATTTGGGGCGATTGTTCTACTTCTGCTTATAACCAAGACCTCTGGTGGCGTGTCAGATCAGGCAACGAATCAGGACGATGTTATGGCAAACTTATTTGAGCAGATGAGACAGGTCGAAATACTGGAAAATCAAGTCACTGAATTGAAACGAAAGCTGTCTGAGGAGGAAACTAGGGTTACAGAAGTTCTAGACGCATTGACTGCGGCACAGCGTGCAAAGACACAGGCACAGTCCCAGCAAGATGCAACGATAAAAGTGCTTAATGATATGAATGTTGCACGACAGTCGCTGACAGAAGAAATGCGCAGACTTCTTGATCAGAATGAAAAGGATGAAGACGTCGGGGGTATTCCCGTTGATAGTGAATACGTGATATTTGTCGTCGATACATCCGGTAGCATGCAACAAATCTGGTCGCAAGTGATTGCGCAAATTGAAAATGTCTTGAATATCCATCCGACAGTGAAGGGATTCCAAATTATGAATGACCAGGGCCGATATCTGTTTGAAGGATATAGGCGCGAGTGGATGTCTGACACACCATCAATGCGAAAAGGCGCGCTGGATCTCATAAGAAGTTGGACGGACTTTTCAAACAGTGATCCCGTCAATGGCATAGAGGCTGCCATTCGTACGTTTTATGACGGGGAGAAAAAGATTAGTGTATTTGTCTTTGGGGATGAATTCAGTGGCGAATCTGTTGAGCAAACAATCCGAATGATTGAACGTATTAACGTTCCTGACAGCTCCGGCCAAACCAGAGTCAGAATTCACGCCGTTGGTTTCATAAACGAATACGCACTATCAATAGGAACGACAGGCCGCTTCGCTCATTTGATGAGAGAGGTTACGCAACGTAACAATGGTACGTTTATCGCATTACCGAATTAGCCAAAGCCTTGATAATGATCTGCCCCATTGAGTGACCCAGTGTGACTGTTAGTGTATGAGTGGCCTTTGGCTCACTGTTGAACCGCGCCGGGTTTAGCGGAGGCTATTTTGTTTGAGTCACGCCGCCTGTCAACGGCGGAGCAAAATCAGTCCAGTTGGGCGGCGTAAAACCAGTCCATTTTATGTGATGCCGAAGGCGTTGTTGCGGGTTGTCCCGGTAGTGCATAGGAGGGACCCGCGCGGCTTTGCGTAGCGTTTCGCGTGTGCGAAGCGAAGGCGTGTGGGCGGTACCTGTGTACCCACCGGGTCAACGCTGCACAGCGTCCCACTATGCGATTCGTAGCAGTGAAGTCGGAGGAAGCGCAGGCGGATTCGATGCTGTTCCGCACCCGTGCGCTCCTTGCCGCACTTGAGAGGCCGGACATAGGACAGTACCTGACCGCATGTCACGAGTTGTTCAAATTCCTGCTTGCACTACAGGGGGCGTCCACATACAGGCGGTGGAAAAAAAGAAGCTGGACGACGAAGCCTGCGGCGAGGTGGAAACGGCGCACCCCGGCTATCTGGGCAGCCAGGACACGTTTTATGTCGGCACGCTCAAGGGCGTGGGACGGGTCTATCAGCAAACCTATGTGGACACCTATTCCAAGATCGCGCACGCCAAACTCTACACGGCTAAGACGCCGATCACCGCCGGCCGATCTGCTCAATGACTGGGTGCTGCCGTTCCATGACGAGCACGACCTGCCTGTGCTGCGGATCATGCCGCACCCAACGTCGAGCACAGTCACTCCGCGACGGGTGGTTCGGTCCAGTTAGAAGTCGTCGCACGCCATCCACGGATTGAACAAATCGTAAAGGCCCACGATCCAGGCGTCCCGAAAAACAACCTAGAGCGTTTCCGCGGTTGAATGAATCAATATTTTGTTGTCATGGTCTTGGCAGACTGATTCGATAGCCGCTTTGGCGGGGGCATCGTGGCTGTATCGGAAGACCTGCGTATTCGTTTGGCGAGGAAAGTGGCGTCGGGCATGTCGCGCCGTCAGGCGGCGGCCCTTTTTGAGGTGAGCGCAAGCTCGGCGGTGCGGGATGGCGGGCGATATGAAGACGAGGGGACTGTCGCGGTCATGCCACGGCCGTCGCGCCAGCGCCGTCTTGATCCTTGACGGCGAGGATATCCTGCGCTGGATTAAGGAGACGCCAGACCCGACACTGCAAGAGCTGTCTGAGCGTCTGGACGAAGTTCACCAAGTGATTGCGCCGACTTCGACGATTAATGACTGGTTCCGCGCGCGCAAGATCAGCTTTAAAAAAACCGCCCACGCCAGTGAACAGGAACGCGCGGATGGGCAGGCAGCACGCGTGGTTTGGCGCCAACGTCAGGCCCGGCTCCCGGCCCATCCCGAGCGGGTCGGCAGGATCGTGTTCCTTGACGAAACAAGTATCAATACCAAAATGGCGCGCCTGCGGGGGCGCTGTCCCAGCGGCCAGCGGATGGTTGCCGCCATTCCCCATGGTCATTGGAAAACCATGACCTTCATTGCCGGATTGCGCGGTGACGGCCTGACCGCGCCCTGGGTGCCCTGATTTGATCGAGGGCGCCATGGACGGTGATGCATTCGAGCAGTACATCAAAACGCAACGCGCCCCGACCCTTCAAAAAGGCGCTGTTGTTGTCCCCGGCAATCTGCCGGCCGACAAACGCGACGGTGCCAGGCGGGCGGTTGAAAAGCGGGGCGCATGGCTTTTGTTCCTGCCGCCCTATGCGCCGGACTTCAACCCGATCGAGCTCGCATTTTCAAAGTTCAAAGCTCACATGAAGCGCTTAAAACCCCGCACCATCGATGATCTGTGGAAAGCCGCCGGTAACGTCTGCGGCCTCTTCAATCACGGGCACTGCAGGAACTTCTTGGTTGCTGACGGCTATGCGTCAGAATAAATCGGAAATGCTCTAGCTGGCGCATTGACGGCCATAGAGATGCTGTTGGGGCGGAATTGAAAACTGGTCGGCAACATTGTCCAATTGCGTCGACGCCATTTCAGGCATGCGGAGGAAATAGGAAAAAGCGGTAATGATTGAGCTACCCAGCCTGGCGGCCTGCTTTTCAGGCGACGAGGTTCCAGAATGATTGCTTGCGGTTGTGCTCACGCCTGAGACGGGCCTCATAGGCTTCGTGCGTTTCATAGGTGCCGAAGTTCTGGATGCCTGAGGACAGGCTGGAACATTCCAGCAGGTGGCGAGCCGCGTGCTTGTAACGGGTCGATCGTCTCCGGCTCAGGGTGAAATCGATCATGGCCCGCAGGACCAGCGTGGCGGCGAGGGGATGTTTGGCTGCTAATGCATCTGCCGCAGGGATCAGGATTTCGTAGTGGTCGCCATCCAGTTCTTTCGCGTGTTCGATCACCAGTCCGGACGCCTTGTCCAAGGCCGGCCAGGACACCAAGAAAGACAAGGCCCAAAGGTTGTTGGGGAATCTTTGAGCGTGATCGAGGGCCTTCTCCTCGGCCTCCATATCGCCGAAGTCTGGGAGTTTCTTTAGGTAGGCCCGGAGATGGGAGTCGGACAGGGAACGTTCGAAACAGTTCCATCGGACCTCTTGAGCCTCATCCGCCCGCCCGAGCGCCTCCAGCGCATCAATCCGGGCATCCTCCCACTCGAAGTCAGACCAACCCCAGCTGTCGCTACGACGATGAACGGCTGCATCGATCGTCCGCAGAGCCTCCTCGGCGCGTCCCGCCGCCAAGAGCCTCCGTGCTATCTCGGCGGCGATCTTAGGTACCTTGCGGGTTTCCTCTTCATATTGGCCGATGAAGGCATCGACGTCACCCTGGGCATCAGCGATATCCTGCAGAGCCATGCGAACGGTGCTGAGCCGCGAGTTCTCGGCCATCGTGTCTTCGTAGATGGGTCCCGAGGATGACCAGCCGATCTCTATCCGATCCTTTTTGACTGGACGTAAAACGGGCGTGTTCGAAAGCTCGACCATGCGCTGCTTCAAATGCTCCAATCCTTCCCGCCCCAATGCCGGTGTCAGAACGCTGATGAGATCATCGTACTGGCCGTAGTCATTTTGGGTGAGTACTTCGAAGGCTTGGTCAGCCAGCTTGTGCGGGTCGGCCTTGGCGACGCAGGCAATTCCGCCCAGGTCGGTACCGGCGGTATGAAAAACATTGATCACCCTTCCGCTGCTGTCGTCGCAACGCGCGAAAATTGAGTTTGCCAGCTCCATGAACCGCCATATC
The DNA here is from genome assembly GCA_965262665.1 of Rhodospirillaceae bacterium. Classification (GTDB taxonomy): domain Bacteria; phylum Pseudomonadota; class Alphaproteobacteria; order Rhodospirillales; family Rhodospirillaceae; genus CBDBND01. The sequence continues at coordinate 2,770,951 of CBDHFR010000004.1, read as the reverse complement.
AAGTCAAGCGCCTCGACGGCATCCGTTTTGGCAACCTGCTCGGCGATGGCCCTGCGCTGGATCTCCAGGTCCGCCACAAGAGCTCGACGGTTTTGCCAATCGACGAACGAGCGCGACCGGCGGATCGTCGCCAAACGTTTTCGCACCTCTCTGGCAACCTCGGCCGGACCCGCCCCGCCGGCAAGCTCCAGTCGAAGACGGCGCTTGGCTGCGGCATTACCCGTACTGATCTCGATCAGCAATTCGGCAAGCCGCTGCACCCCGAGAGCTTCTAGGTTCTTGCTGTTGAGCGCCTTTTTCGGTGCCATATTGCAACTGGGCGGTGGTTATGCGGCCGCGATGCGCTTGACCTTGATCCGTCGTTCCAAGTCACGCGATTGGGCAAGATCGAAGGCCAGTTGCATGCCAAGCCAGGTTTCGGGGGTCGAACCGAAGGCCTTTGATAGCCGATAGGCCATTTCGATGAAGACGGACGCCTTTTCGTTCACCAGATTGGAAAGCGTCTGGCGCCCGACACCCAGCCTCTTTGCACCTTCGGTGACCGACAGGGACAGCGGTTTTAGGCAGTCCTCGCGCACGATGGCGCCAGGATGGGCAGGATTCTTCATCGCCATATCAGGGGCTCCTAGTGGTAATCCAGATAATCGACATCTACGGCGTGTTTCTCCTCGAAACGAAATATCACCCGCCAATTGCCGGAGACAGATACCGCGTAACGACCTTTCATACGGCCCTTGAGCGGGTGTAGCCGAAAGCCAGGAAGGCCCATCCCTTCGGTCCAATGCGGTGAGGATACGCCTGACTTTGGCGATATGGCTCGGCGAGACTCGTGCAGAGCGCCCATCCTCGTACAAATCTTTCAAACCACGATGGCGAAACGACTTGATCACCTGCGATAGTGTATGGTGTCAATCGACGAACATCAACGCCAAGATTGTTCGCCGTCACAAATCCGCTGCGTCCAAATCTCTATCGATGCTGTCACCGATGCGGGCGGCAGACGCCTTAACGGTATCGCGGGCGAGGTGGGCGTAACGCGCGGTGGTCTGGACCTGGGTGTGACCGAGCAACTTTCCAATCATCGGCAACCCCTCGCCGAGCGCGAGTGCTCTCGATGCGAACGAATGACGGAGGTCATGGATCCGCACGTCATCAAGCCCGGCACGCGCCCGGATGCGCCGCCAGGGATGCTGCAGGTCGGTGAGGTACGAGCCAGGCTTGCGGCCTGCGATCACCCACGGATTGTCGCCATCGCGGGGCAGGGAGGTCAGTAGCCGTACCGCCGAAGGTGCCAGGGGAACCGCCCCCCCGGTCTTCGTGTCCGGCAGCCGCAGCTCGCCGATGTCGAGATCAACATGTTCCCAGCGGAGCTTCTGGATCTCCGATAGGCGGCAGCCGGTCAATCTCATTCCAGGTTGCTCCCCTTGTCTCTCCACTACGGGCAGCAGTTAAAACCATAAACTCAAATGCCAGCTTAACCCCAAGGTAAAGACCCGACGCCCGGACCCCTGCCAGGGCTTCGCCCACTTGAGCATATGGCAAAGCCCGGTGATGGGTCTTATTGACCCCGTTCTTAGGGAGGGCGGATGCTATGGAGTCGATGGGATTGTCTTTGCGGTATCCCTTGGCAATGGCCCATTTCATCACTGACCCGAGCCTGATTTTCAAAACCTTGGCGGTCTCACGTTTGGTATTCCAGACCGGCGAAACCACGGCCATGAGGTCATGGGCTGATATCTTGTCCATGCGCTTGGCAGAAAGCGAGACGGCATAGGATTGGAAACTAGAGCGCCATGCCTTGGCCGTCTTTTCAGGTTTTTTCCAACCGGCTTTGTGGATTGATATGACCTTTTCTACGGCTTGACCGAATGTGGGGGCATTAGATGACCGGGGATCAACGCCACTTTGAAGCAGCCGGGCATTAGCTAATGCCCGCTCACGGGCCATCTGTAAGGTTATGACCGGATAACTACCCAAGCCCAAATGCGTTGGCTTTCCGCCGATTCTCATGCGTTGTATCCATGCTTTAGAGATACGGGAATTAGATTTCATGGGCTTAACTACCAGGATGAGATCTTGACCGCCTCTGCCGTCACCATAGCGGCCCGGTTCCTTTACATTCTTCACGAAAGCGGCGGTTAGGATGTTAGGGCGTGTCATGTCAGTGGCTCCAGATGTTACTTTAATTCTGACAATATGACATGGCAAATTGGAAGGATCAAGAGATGTTTGCAATTGGATTGCATGGAAAACAGCCGTTTATGGTAAACGGACCACACCAGGGAGAATGATTAAGAGTTAGGTCGGTTTAGCGTGACTGAACCAGGATATCCAGCACTTCGCCTTCACTATCGACAGCGCGCCATAGATACATCCGCTTGGCGGTGATGGACACGAACACCTCATCAAGGTGCCACCGGACATCTGGTCGAGGGCGCGTTGTCCTCAGTCTCCGGGCATAGGCTTGCCCGAACTTCAGTGCCCAGCGCCGCACCGTTTCATAAGAAACATCAATACCACGTTGAGCGAGCAGATCTTCAACATCTCGGTAGCTGAGGGGAAACCGGTAATACAGCCAGACAGCGTGCTGAATGATCGCGGGTGGAAAGCGGTATCGGGCATAGGAGATGTTCTGCATCCAGCGGCATTAAAGTGCCATCAGCAACAGGTCACCCTGTTGGTGTGGCAGTTCCTGGTGTTCTTCTATTACGCCCTGTCCGACTTTGCCACACACGTGACTGAAACCCATCAGTCCTACGATCAAGGGATCGTCATGGCCAATAAACAATGGTGGGGCACGCTGTCAGAAGATCAGCAACGCACAATTATGCAGTCCTTTTTTCCGATTGAGGATGCCCGGACCGAAATTCACGAATTGATCAATTTCTTGAAATCAGATTTGGTTGCGCGGGGCACAACCATGCACGCGCTCAACGACAATCAGCGTCGCCTTTGGGTAGCAGCCACCGCCGCAACACACAGTGCCATCCTCGCCGAGATTGGCGGGCGCTCTCAATCAGTCTATGACGCAATAATTGAGGGAAAGCAGGCGTTTACTACCCGCATGAGCAGCAGATAGAAATAGAGCATCCACCTCTCACTGCGTGATAAGTGAGGCGGTTTGGCATCCGGCGGTGCAATGGATAAGATGTGCCGCAATTGAATAAAGTTTGAAAAATATTGGGGACCCGGCTTGCGCAACGCAAAAGCCTTTTTGAATTACCTCCGCATCTTCGAACAGACTCTCTGTTTTCTGGCCTTCTTGCTCATGGCGGCGTCACTCATGGGTGACGTGCTCAAGCGGGAGTTCACAGGCTCGGGCTGGTTTGGCGCGCCGCAAGTGGGCGTGGTCGGCATGATCGTTGTTGCTTACATGGGGATCGCCCTGGCGTCGGCCAATGGCTCCCATTTCCGTCCCAAGTTTGCCGATCCGCTGCTGAAGCGGTGGGACAGAACGGCCAACCGCATCGGTGAGTTCGGTTTTGCTGCCTTCTGTTTCTTCATGGCCTATGTGGCGTTTGACGTCGCCGTGGAAAGCTATGAGCTGGATGACGTATCTGCCGTGTTGCGTTGGCCTATCTGGCCGATCCAAGGGGTCATCGTTATGGGCTTCGGCTTGGTTGCAGTGCGCCACACCCTCTACGGCATTTTCATCGATTTGCGGCCCATTCCGCCCGAGTCTGCTGCGGGAGCAGAAGTGGCGGATGACCAAGAAGTGGCAGCGATCATGGATGGCGAACGTGACTACGAGCGGGAGACCCGTTCATGAACGGTCTTCTGCTCGCCATCATTCTCATCGCCCTTCTGATCCTGCGTATGAACATTATCGTCATTCTCGGCGTGGCGACGTTCTGGGCATACTACTTCTGGGGCGGTGGCGAGCTGATGAATGTCATTTACGACATGTGGGACGCCTCTAACCGAGAAGTCCTGTTGTCCATCCCGCTCTACATTATGGCGGGTACGATCATGTCTCAGGGCTCTATCGCCGAGCGCCTGATCCTGCTGATGCGATCGCTGACTAAACCCGTACCCGGCGGTCTTGCCATTGCAGGACTGTTGTCCTGCGGTGTCTTTGCCGCGATTTCGGGTTCGTCGGCGGTGACACTGCTGGCGGTCGGCTCAATTATGTATCCGGCGCTGATTTCGGAAGGATACTCGCGGCCGTTTTCCATCGGCATGCTGTGCGCGGGTGGAACATTGGGGATCATCATTCCGCCGTCCATTCCGTTGATCCTGTACGGAGTGATGACCCAGAAATCCATCGCCGATCTGTTCCTGGCTGGGACAGGGCCGGCCATACTTCTTCTGATTGTCCTCAGTGTTTACGCCATGACGGTCAATTGGACGCACAGAGGCGACATTTGGGACGGCGCTGAGATCTGGCAATCCTTTAAAAACGCGATCTTCGCCCTGCTGACTCCTGTCGTCATCCTGGGCGGTATTTATTCCGGTTACTTCACCCCGACGGAGTCCGCATCCGTCGCGGTGTTGACAGCTCTCGTTGTTGAAATCTTTGCTCACAAAAGGGGCTTCTTGAATCTCGTGACCGGCCGGTTTGGCGACCTATGGGTCACCTGTAAGGAAGCCGGCGTTTTGGTTTGGCGCGTGGTGGGGGAAACGTCCACCCTGATGGGAAGTCTATTCCCTATTCTGGCGATTGCCCTATCGCTCAACGTCTTCATGACCTACGAGCAAATTCCAGGGCGAATCGTTGAAGTCATGACGACGTTCATCGATTCCAAACTGATCTTTCTGTTTATGACCAATATCCTGCTGCTGGCCGTGGGGCTGTTCCTTGATATCGGTTCAGCCATCCTCATCCTCAGTCCGCTCTTGCCCCCCATGGCAGCGGACTACGGCATGGATATGATTCACTTCGGCATCATGATGATCGTGAATTTGGAGATCGGCTATCTAACCCCGCCCATGGGACTCAATGTCATAATTGCCATGGGCGCCTTTCGAGAGGACTTTCTTACCATTGTTAAAGGCGTCGTCCCGTTCATTCTTTTGATGCTGCTTTGTTTGATCGTGGTGATGTTTGTGCCATGGCTTTCGTTGTTCTTAATTACCTAAAAGCCAAAATGTCTGACACAGAGCTTAAGACAAAAGTCGATGCTTTTGATTTGGGAATTATATACGTGTTTACCCAAAACCGTAGCGCCAAAGGGGTGAGGCTGCCATGATCTGGGGGTGGAGTGCAGCGCCGCATGGCTTAACGGGATATCAGACACTTGGCTCCGCATCGTCGCGCTCACTGGCCCTGTCGGATTGTTTGTTGGGGCCGCAGGGTTTGGCCTTGGGGTCTACCAGATGGTAACCGGAATGAAGGCAAATAGGCTTCTTAAAGAGGCGGCCTGCCGTTAAGAGAAAATGGAACGCCGCCAAGAAGAGAGTGATCACCGCCTAAAGGGCATTGAGCAGTTTCTTTTCCAGAAGTTTGGAGATCGGGCTGAAATACGAGCTATTTTCGAGGCCCCAGCGATAGAAGCGACCGCAAAGGTCGGTAAGAGGAAACCGAATAAAGGAGAACAAGAGCCAATAAAACCAACTTCCCCCTTGACTCTACGCCGCTTTTTGGGTAAACTCTTTCCATAAATAGGAGATAGGATTATGGCACATAAAGCACCAGGGAAACACTACCGCACGGGGCTCACTCTGATAGAGCTTACCCGAATATTCCCAGATGACGCGGCAGCCGAGCGTTGGTTTGTCCAAACGCGCTGGCCGGATGGTGTGAACTGCCCGTGCTGTGGCTCTCTTAACGTCCAGGAACGCGCGACACGGAAGCCGCAGCCCTATCGTTGCCGCGATTGCCGCAAGGATTTTTCGGTCAAGCTCGGCACGCTCATGGAAGGGTCAAAGCTTGGGTTTCAGATATGGGCGATGGCGATCTACCTGATGATGACGGGCATCAAAGGCACGTCCAGCATGAAGCTTCACCGTGACCTGGGAATCACGCAGAAGACGGCGTGGCACCTGGCGCACAGGATCAGGGAAACTTGGAGCGACCCGGGGGCCCCTTCTCAGGCCCTGTCGAAATTGACGAAACCTACATCGGCGGCAAGGAAAAGAACAAACACGCCCACAAGAAGCTTCGCACGGGCCGTGGCACGGTCGGTAAGACCGCAGTGGTTGGCGCCAAGGACAGGGCGACCAATCGCGTGAGTGCTGCCGTGGTAGACGGCACAGACGCCAAGACGCTCCAGGGTTTCGTCGGTGAAAACGCCGACCCCGGCGCGACTGTCTATACAGACGGCCACGGCGGATATCAGGGAATGCCGTTCGAGCACGAAACAGTGAAGCACAGCATCAGCGAGCATGTGAACGGCATGGCCCACACCAACGGAATCGAAAGCTTCTGGTCGATGCTCAAGCGTGGCTACCACGGCACCTATCATCACATGAGCGAGAAGCACCTGGGCCGCTACGTTGGCGAGTTTGCCGGCCGCCACAACGACCGCCCCGCCGACACCATTGACCAGATGCAGGCTACTGCGCGGGGAATGGTAGGGAAGCGCCTGCGGTATGCGGATCTGATCAGGTGACGCAACCTAACTGGAAGAATCGTACCCTATGGACTGGCGATAACCTCGACATCATGCGGGGCATGAACAGCGAGACGGTAGACCTGATCTACCTCGACCCGCCGTTCAACTCAAACAAGACCTATAGCGCCCCCGTTGGCTCAGAAGCCGCTGGCGCAGCTTTCAAGGACACCTGGACCCTAAGCGACGTTGACGAAGCGTGGCACGGCGAGATCCCGGACCGGGAGCCCACGCTCTACGCCATCATTGATGCAGCGGGTCTGTCCCACGGCAAGGGCATGAAGTCGTATCTGATCATGATGGCGGTGCGTTTGTTGGAAATGCGGCGGGTGTTGAACCCAACCGGATCGATCTATCTGCACTCTGACCCGACAGCGAGCCACTATCTCAAGATGCTCATGGACGCGATTTTTTGGTACAAGAACTTTAGAGATGAAATTGTTTGGCACTACGGGCAACGGACGGCCTTCCTAAAACAGAGCTTCAACAGAAAACACGACGTGATCCTTTTCTACGCAAGCGGCGGCAAGGTAACGGTAAACAAAGTTCACCGTGAATGGAAAAAAGATGAATTCTTAGCAAACGGGCACGATGTAAAAATGGATGAAGAAGGGCGAGAATTTATATAGACCGACGGCGGCTCACCTGGGAAAAGATATAAGAGATTTGTCGAGGACGTTCTTAATGCCGGAAAACCAATTGATGATGTGTGGTCAATTCCTATTCTAAATTCAGCAGCCAAAGAACGCGTTGGCTATCCCACCCAAAAACCACTCGCTCTCCTGGACCGGATCATACGAGCAAGTTCCAAGGAGGGCGATGCCGTGCTTGACCCCTTTGCAGGTTGTGCCACGGCGTGCGTGGCCGCTGAACGCCTTCAACGGCAATGGGTAGGAATAGACCTGCCCCCATTGGCAGCTAAGCTGGTTAACTCACGCTTGCAGAAGGACATGGGCCTGTTCTTTGATATTCACCACCGCGAAGACATCCCTAGCCGCACGGATCACGGGTCTCTGCCAAGCTACAAGACGCACCGGCACACGCTCTATGGCCGCCAAGAAGGTGTTTGTGGCGGCTGTCAGGTCATGTTTCCGTTCCGCAATATGACGGTGGATCACATTGTGCCCCAGTCTAAGGGCGGGAGCGATCACCTGGACAACCTGCAACTGCTATGCGCCGCCTGCAACTCAATGAAGGGTGTGCGATCACAGGAAGCGTTTATCGCAAAGCTGAAAGCTGAGGGATTGAGACAATGAGCAAAGACGACAAGAAACCCGCCCCACGCGGTCGCCCGGTTAAGAATATATTGCCAGAGCCGATCCCAGATACTGCGGACAACATCGCACGGGCGATCATGCGCGGGCCTCCAAAGAAGGAATGGGATTACCTGAAAGGATCCAAGGATGGATGAGATCGGCCCCGTGGGTAAACACGTATATAATTCCCTTTGATTTCTGGTATCACCGCATCGATCTTCCGGGTGGCATTACGACCCCGGGATACGCACCAATATCCAAAGACTTCTACAAAATTCGCGAGAGTTTAGAGGGCAAGCGCATCCTCGATGTCGGCGCATGGGACGGTTATTGGACCTTCGAAGCTCTCAGGCGTGGTGCTACTGAGGTGGTTGCCATTGACGACTTCTCCGATCAGCTGGGATATGACGTAAAGCGTTTTGCCTGGGATACATTTGACCTTTGCCGGGATGCGCTTGGGTATGATGAGACTGCGTGCAAACGGACTGAATTGTCGGTCTATGACGTGACAGCGGAAAGCCTTGGACTGTTCGATATCGTGTTCTGCTTTGGAACGCTCTCTCACTTGCGCTATCCGCTGTTGGGATTGGACCGTCTCGCTGCTGTATGCCGAGAAACCATTTGCGTCGAAAGCGCGATCCTTGACGATTACAGCCCTCACAAAGGTGGATTGAACAACGGTTACCCGGGTAACCAGATGGTAATGGAGTTTTATCCGGGTAAAAATTACGGTGACAACCAAACCAACTGGTGGGTGCCGACTCTCAATTGCTTAGGCAACATGGTGGCTGCCGCGGGATTCGGCGACATCAAAGCCTGGAAACTCGATGACGATCCTCCGGATGTTGGCGCCTGTAGGGGATTTGTCAGGGGTTCAAAAATATTGACATCCGTACATACACCTTGAATTCAGAACCGGCCTATACGGCCGGCACCACACATACATCCAATGTACCGGAGTCTAAACGGTAGCCTTTGCCTTCTTGATATTTTTCAGAGGCAACGTACTGCTGATACGCCTCCAGCGATGGGTACTCAAAAATCACGACGCGGCCTTCGGCGAACTGGTCACCTTCGACAACGGTCCTTTCATCGGGACCGCCGGCGCCGATCAGTTTACCGCCAAATTCGGCCGCCAACCCGGCAACCGTCTCGGAATATTTCTTGAACCCGGCCGGGTCAGTGACGCGGGCCTGGCCGATAACATAAACCGTCATGTGATCTCTCCTAATGTCCTGGTTGTTCTCGTGTTGCTCATGCTTTCTCCGGCCCGACCGCGACGATGGCCTTGCCGACGTTCTCTCCGCGCATCAATTTCAAGAAGTGGGTAACGGTATTTTCTATGCCCTCGGCGCGGTCTTCTTTGACCTTGAGCTTGCCCTCGCGCATCCAGACAGAGGCCAAACGAATGTATTTCGGCAGATCCGGTTCATAGTCGTAAACCACAAGGCCAGACACCTTAGCTCTCTTGCCAATAAACGGACCCAAACCGACACCGCTAAAGGACGGAGAATGATAGTCACCCGGCCGGCCGCACATCACCACCCGGGCATAAAGTGACAAATGCTTAACCATGGCAGATAAAAACGCACCGCCGACGTTGTCGTGATACACGTTGATGCCGTCAGGGCAGAGGGATTTGAGCTGGTCTTCCCAATCATCGTCCTTGTAGTTGACGCACGCGTCGAAGTCGTAAGTGGTTTTAACCAGTTCGCATTTTTCAGTGCTGCCAGCGATGCCGATCACCCGTGCGCCGCGCAATTTTGCCAGCTGACCGACACAAGCTCCGACGGGACCGGCCGCCGCAGAGACCGCCAGAGTTTCACCCAAGGATGGCCGGCTGAGATGTTCGACCGAGCCCCAGGCCGTTAAGCCGGGCATACCGAACGGCCCGATCGCCGTCGACAGAGGTCCGTCCGCAGGATCAATTCTCTGAACCACTTTTCCCGGATCAATAACGGCGTGCTGCTGCCATCCGGTCTCTGCGACCAGATAGTCGCCGGGCCGATACTCATCACTTTGGCTGCGCACCACACGGCATACACTGCGCCCGTAAATCACGTCACCGTCCGTCAGGATGGTGTGGCCCGGGTGATCTCCGCGGATGGCTTTGCGCACATAGGGATCAAGGGAGAGGTAAATGGTTCGCACCAAGAGCTGGCCCGGAGCCGCCCTCGGCAGTTCCGTTTCAACCAGCTGAAAATCGTCCGGTTCGGGCATGCCGTCCCGCTGACGGACCAGTTGAACCTGTACGTTAGTGCCCACGGAAGCGATCCACGCTTTACAGTGTTTCGGGACCGATTGTGATCATCGCCTTGCCGACGTTCTGACCGTTCATCAACTTGGCGAAATGAGCCGGTGTGTTTTCAATACCGTCGGCGCGGTCTTCGTGAAAATTCAAGCGGCCTTGTTTCACCAAAGGTACGGCGGCTTTCAAAAACTCATCGAACTGATGGTAGTAGTCATAGACAACAAGACCAAGAAGCTGGGCGCGTTTGCCGACGAAGGGCCCCATGTTGTGACCCTTGAAATCGTCGTCCCCGTCTCGGTTGTATTGTGAGATTAAACCGCACATGACGATCTTGCCGTAGAGGTTCAGTTGTTTTGTGATGGCGTCCAACATGGGGCCGCCGACGTTATCAAAGTAGACGTCGATCCCATCGGGGCAGGCTTCTTTGAGTGCCTCTTCCCAGTTATCATTTTTGTAGTTCACGCAGGCGTCAAAGCCATATTCTTCAACGACGATGCGGCATTTTTCATCGGACCCGGCGATGCCAACCGCACGGCAACCTTTTGCTTTGGCCAATTGTCCTGCCGTCCCGCCGACCGGTCCGGCGGCGGCCGTGACCACAAACGTGTCGCCCAGTCCTGGGTCAGCCAATTTTTCCACGCCCGCCCAAGCAGTGAGACCGGGCATGCCCAACACGCCGAGCGAAGCGGACAGAGGACCCACGTTCGGATCGATTTTGCGCACTTCGTCCTGCGCCGCACCACCGGAGGCACAATACTTTTGCCAACCGGATTCGATGACGATGTAATCCCCTTTCCCATAGTCTGCATGCTTTGACTCGGTCACTTGAGCCAAACAACGGCCATGGATCAGATCTCCCTGGTTGAGCCGCGTATGCCCCATGTGACGACCGGCAATGGCACCGCGCATATAGGGATCGAGGGACAAATAGATGTTGCGCGCAAGAAACTCTCCGGGACCGGGGGACGGAATGTCCGTCTCAGCCACTTGGAAATCGCTCACTTTAGGTTCGCCTTCAGGCTGGCGAGCAAGTTGGATTTGGATGTTTTTATCAGTCATGGTGGTCCCGTGATTTGAAACTGGTTAATTGTCGTTGGTTTTCTTTTATTGGTTTGTTTTGTAAGCCGCTAGATCTTCCGACAAATCTGCCAAAAGCAAACGCAAATAGTAGTTGCTCGCCCCTTCCCGCGCTTTGGCGAGGAACGTGTCCATGTCCTCAGTTGACGCATTCAGCGCGCAGCTCTCAAACAGGCCTTTCGTCGCATGACGAACATAAGACACCCGGGCGGCTTCGCGGCCGGCTTGTGCGGATAGCGCCCCCCACCGTTCCGCTTCGCAGATGTCTTTCGGCGCATCAGGCCTGTTGTTGGCGATGAGAGCGCCCAAGACGAATTGCGCCTGGCGGTAACCGGCGTCCGCCGCCACGGTAATGGTCCGCACGGCATCTTTGGTTCGGCCGTTGTAGAAATAGACCCGGGCCAATTGATAGGTGAGCCTGGGATTGCCGGGATCGTCATCTAGATCTTGTTCACAGGCTGCGATAGCCGCGTCTTGATCCACATTGGCCGTCGGCACACCGGCGGTGATGCGGTCAGGATCGAGTGGATGGGCCGACAGCCGGTCACATGCCGTTATAGTGTCCTGGGCCGTTCCTTCGCCAGACCACAAGACGCCACAAACAAAGGCCGCAAGCAGAAGACCAGGGAGCGTTTTATTTCGCATGGTCAGACGCGGCGTACGTAACCGCAACCTCCTCGACGAGCAGTTCTTGGTAATAATCGGCGGCCTGGTCTCTAGCCGCATCGATAAAGCTCGTTACCTCGGAAGAGCTGGCTTGAATATCGCATCCGTCAAAGCGTCGGAGCGCGACATGCCGGGGATAACTCACCTGGGCTGCAAAGCGCCCTTGCCGGGCCGAACGGACCCAAAGATCCTCAACCTTGCAAGCGTCTTTTTTGACCCCCTGTATTCCTCCATCGGTGATGTAACCCAACACAAACTGTGCCTGTTTTGAGCCGGCGTCGGCGGCAAAGTCGAGATGGGTCACGGATTCGTCTGCTTTACCCGCATAAAATAGAACACGGCCCAACTGATAGCGCAGCCGCCGATTGTCGGGATCTTCTGCCACCGCTTCGCGACAAGCCGCTTCACCGGCAAACAGCAGCACGTCCTCGACACCCGGCGCCACCCGGTCGGGATCTTCGGGATGGGAGACCAGATGATCGCACTCGGTAATCTCGTGGCTGTCGGCCCAGGCCGGACCCACCAGCACCAACGCACTCGCTGCACAAATGTATGTTAGCGTTTTCATTATCTTGTCCTTTCCTGATGGTCCTCAAAATCTTGTGTTACGTCTCCGGTCCACATGACGCGGTAATAGTCCGATGCCATGCCTTTTGCCGTCTCAAGAAACCCAGCCATTTCATCCATAGAGGCTTGAACGTCGCAATCGTCGAACAACCCCCGCACCACATGATGGGAATAGCTGACCAGAGCGGCGAACCGTCCCTGACGCGCCGAGCGTAGCCACAACTGTTCTGCTTTGCAGCGGTCCTGTTCCACACCCTGGAGGCCGCCGTCGTAGATGTAGCCGAGGACAAATTGGGCCTGACGATGCCCGGCGTCGGCGGCAAAGATGAGGTGGGGCATCGCGTCATCGGGACGAGCGCTATAGAAATAGGCCCGGCCCAGTAGATAGTGCAAGCGGCGGTTTTCAGGCTGCAACTCGGTGTTGGCCAAACATGCCGCAATCGCTGCTGCTTTGCGCATGCCTGATTGGGACACCCCTGGTGCGACCCGCTCTGGATCGGATCCATGGGAGGCCAGCCGGTCGCACTCGGTCACCGCCTCTGGATCCTGTGCGGCTGCGCCAGAAGATGCGGCAAACATCCAGGCCATCAGAATCACTGCTAAGCGCATACGTCCCTCCCACTAACTTTTATTAAAAGCTATTTATTGGACTTTATCGTCCAGGCTTCGTCTTAGGTTAGCAATCAATAGACCGCCAACATAGTCCAGCTGTGATTCAGCCTGATCTAGATAAGTCCGCATTTCAGCCGCCGTCGCCTGGCGCGTGCAGCCGTCAAAGCGCCCCTGCATAGCAAAATGGACATAACTGACCTGGGCGTTGGCATGGTTTTGATCGGCTGCGGTGCGCCAAAGGTCCTCAACCCGGCAGATGTCGTCGGGCACATCGTCATAGCCGCGGGTCATGATCAACCCGAGAAGAAATCGGGCTTGGCGGTAATTTTGGTCGATGGCGCGATAGAAGGAGGTCAGCGCTTGCTCGGTCTGGCCGTCATAAAAGAGCACGCGGCCGAGCTGATAGGAAAAGCGTGCCGTGTCCGGATCGGTCTCCACGGCCGAACGGCAGGCCGCGATGGCGGCCGGAATATCTACATCGACGCGTTCGACGCCAACGGTGACCCGATGGGGGTCCGGCGGATTGGCGGCGAGGCGGTCGCAAGCTGTGATGTGATCGTCAGCCGTTGCAGCCGATACGTGCAGCCCTAGAAAGAGTGTGAGGATATTCACCATGGCCACCTTGGCCCTCCTTCCCGGCGGATGCTATACCGCTCGGTGAAGAGGCGCAAAAAGGGGGCGCCGATCACCATTTAATTGGGGGAGTAATCATTGGTCGTCGATCTCTATCAGATCCTGCTCTATCTGCATGTTTTGTGTTTCGTCTATTGGCTCGGTGGCGACCTTGGCGTGTTCTATTCGTCGGGCAAACTTCTTAAACCCGGAATATCAACAGAGGCACGGACGTGGATACGAAAAATTTATCACTGGCTGGATCAGTTCCCCCGCATTTGCATGCCGCTTGTTATCGCCCTCGGTTTCACCATGGGCAGCATGCAATGGTTTGATTTGGCGGCCATGTGGTTGTGGATTATTTGGGCCATCACCCTCTTGTGGATCTATTTCGTGTTGGCCTTGTTTCTTAATACGGGTGGTGCCGAGAAAGTCGCTTTGATTCGCAAGATCGACATGCCCATGCGCTGGGTGATCGCTATTGCGATTACCGTTATTGGCGTCATGTCTCTGATGGGAACGGGCGTAACCCAAGATGCATGGCTCGCAGCCAAACTTCTCATCTGGGCCGGTACTGTGTTCTGCGGCATTGTCTCGCGCACCACTATAAAACCGTTCCACGCCGCGTTCACCCGTGTCTTGACCCAAGGCGAGACACCCGAAGACCTCGCTCAAATGAAACGCTCCCTCTATATAACGCGCATTCCCATTTTAGGAATCTGGGGTCTTGTTGCCCTGGCTGGGGCTATTGGCATGTGGAAGCCGTTCTAAGAGGCGAAACAGAAATTTAAGGGGACGCACATGTACGATCTAGACGGAAAGGTGGCTGTGGTCACGGGCGCCGGTAGACCCAAAGGGCTCGGCGAAGGCATGGCCATACGATTGACGCAAGAAGGCTGCCGGGTTGTCGTCCATGACATCGGCGAGATCAAAGGCGAGATCGCGCCGAAACACGGCGTCGGCACGGCGGATGAGATTCAACAGGTTGTCGCCAATATTAAAGAAGAAGGCGGCGAAGCTGCTGGCTACTCTGCCGACATGCTGGTGGAAAGCGAAGTGGAAGGGCTCATCAACTTCGCTGTCGAGACGTACGGCCGCCTCGACATTCTCATCAACAACGCGGGCATTGGGTATCTGTTCGGCCCCTTGATCGACATGACCCAGGAGCAGTGGGACGCCGTCTTGGGCGTGAATTTACGGGGCTGCTTTTTCGGCATCAAACACGCCGCTAAACAGATGATCAAACAGGATGAAGGGGGGCGCATCATCAGCATCGCCAGCCAGGCGGCAAAGTCCGGGTTCGGCAACACCGCCGCCTATACGTCTTCCAAACATGGGCTGGTTGGATTGACCCGTGTCGCCGCCATCGAATTGGCCGAGCACAACATCACCGTCAACGCCATCTGCCCCAATCATGTGACCACGGGATTGGGCGCCTGGCAGAACGACTTCATGTCTAAGGCGCAGGGCAAAACGGAAGAGCAGTATCTTGATGACATGCGCGGACGTATTCCCATCGGCCGGATTGGCATGGTGGACGACATCGCCAAGGCCTGCGCATTCCTCTGTTCGGACCAAGCCGATTACATCACCGCCGAAGCGCTTAATGTTTCCGGCGGCGAGGAGTACCACTAGATCATGACCGCACCGTCCCTTGTTTGGCCGCATGGCATGCGCCTTGCCGTTTCCGTTGTGGTCAACGTGGAAGAAGGCGCGGAAGAAAGCATTGCCGACGGCGACCGGGCACCGGAACCCGTGGATGAGCTGCAAGTGGTGATGTCCAAGGGACGCAACCTCGGCAATGAATCTAACTATCAGTACGGCATTCGCGCCGGTGCACCGCGAGTATTGAACCTGTTGAAGGATTACGGAGTCACTGCCACCTTCACCGCCGCCGCCCTCGCCCTGGAACGGGCGCCCGAGCTGGCCAAACAGATCGTCGACGACGGCCACGAAGTGTGTGCCCATGGCTACCGCTGGGCCCATCAGCATAGGATGAAGGAGGATATGGAGCGCGACTTCATCCGCAAGGCCGCTGAGTCCATCGAAAAAACCTGCGGTACTCGACCGGCCGGTTGGCTGTCCCGCTATGTACTGACCGAGAACACACGGCGTCTTCTTATTGAGGAGGGCTACAGCTATCACATGGATGACTACTCCGACGACGTGCCCCGTTGGGATGTGGTCGACGGCAAGCCCATTTTAATCTCGCCCTACGCGCTCGACACCAACGATATGAAATTCTGGCTGGATGCCTCTTACACACCAGATCAGTGGGAAAAATATCTCATCGATACCTTTGACTGGCTTTATGCGGAATGTGCGGACTCACCGAACAAGATCATGTCTATCGGTGTGCATTTACGTATCGTCGGCCGGCCGGGCCGGATGAAAGCGTTTGAGAATTTTCTTGCCCACGCCGCCGCCAAGGACGAAGTGTGGTTCGCCACACGCAAACAAATCGCTGACGCGTACGCTGAACAGGTACCGGCGCCGGTTTAATCACGAACGTAAATCAGGGAGCAGACCATGGTCGTAGAGGCCGCCAAGGTGGGAGAGAACCGCTATCGGGAACGGGGTGGACGATACTTCGAGGATTTCGAAGTGGGTGATATTTACGAGCACCGGCCTGGGCGGACGGTGACCTTGACCGATAACATTTGGTTCACCACCCTGACTATGAACACCCATCCGATCCATTTCGATCAGGAATACGCCAAGCACACGGAATTCGGCCAGCCATTGATCGTGTCCACCCTGACGCTGTCCATCATCACCGGCATGAGCGTCTCCGACATCAGCCAGAAGGCGGTCGCCAATCTGGGTTGGACCGACATCCAACTGCCCCATCCGGTCTACGCCGGCGACACCATCTATGCAGAATCCGAAGTGTTGTCGAAACGCGCGTCCAAGTCGCGCCCGGGGCAAGGCATTGTCACGGTGAAGACCACAGGGTTTAACCAGAACAAAGACGTCATCTGTTCCTATGAACGCACCATCTTAGTGATGGGCCGGGACAACGATGTTGAGGAAAAGGCGGGTTATTAGAATGCTCTTCGAACGTGCGCTCGCGATTGCTCTGCTGTTAAGCATCTCTCTTGAGGCGCGGGCTGAGGAAACACGAGCCGCATCAGATTTGGTATTCACCGGAGAAAATGAGTGGGTGCGCATGCACATGGTGCGCCGCCTCTAGACTTTGAGAAAGACATCGCCGGCATCCGCGCCGCCAATGAACCAGGCCACCAGGCGCATCTCCTTCAATTCGGGCAATCGGTGGTGTCCTCAGTTCTGCTGGACGATGACGGCACCCGCATCGGCAGCTTCTCCATCAGCAACATCGGTACCGAAGAGGAAACCAACCGCTACGTTTACAACGATCCGTTCACCCAGGGCGGCATCTACAAAGAGATCACCATCGCACCGGTCGACCTCTACAAAGTCGACGGCGCCTACAATCGGGCGCCGGCTTGGGTTGCCCCAGAATTGCAACGACGCCAGCGGGCCAAAGGCTTTACCGTGCCGGTTAAACCCACCGGCAATTCACCGGCACCGGTGATGTATCTCATTCAAAAAGAGTATGCGGACAGAGACGCGGTCGACAGGGTCATCGCACGCCATCGGGACGCCCATTATGAACACCTCAGCACCGTTTACCGCAACGTCGTCTCGGCGTCGGTCAAAAACGCCGCCGGTGACAGCATCCGCAGTCTGGCCATTGGTGCTTATGAGACCTGGGACGACATCGTCCACTACGTATACCAAGACCCTTACACCCTGAACGGCATGTTCAGAGCGATCACCATAGAGACGGTTGACCTCTACAAGCTGGACGGCTCCTTTGAACGGGCACCGGGCTGGTTTTACGACGAAATGAAAAGCCGCCAGGTGTCCGCGGCGGCTCCTTAGATCAACAATCAGTTGGGCTTCAAGCGAATCAGCGAGTTGTCCGCATCCCCGGTGACATAGATTGACCCGTCGCGGGTGGCGGTGACGCCAGTGAGTATGGCGGGTGAATGCCCTGCCCCGCCCAAATCAAACCCGATAGGCAGGTCTTCGACTGCGACCGACATCTCTCCGTTGCCGGGATCAATGATTACCACACGTTTGTTGCCCACGTCCGCCACGGCCAGTTTGCCGGTGGGGAGTTTAGCCAAACCTTCGGGCTCTGACAGGCCGTCAGCGATCACCGTACGCGATCCGTCCTCCAACGAAACCCAGGAGACGGTGCCGTCGGAGTGTCCGGTGACGTACACCATATTTGCATCAAGACGCGCCAGACCCACCGGCCCGCCGAGACCTTGGGCGATGGTGGTCCGCGTGCGGCCTTCATCACCGGCAATATGGATAAGTGCATCCGCCGCATAGTCCGTTACAAGGACACCGCCCTCCTGGGCGGCGATCACACCGTAGGGCGCACCCAGTCCGAAGACATTGCCGAGGGAAGCGCCAGTGTTGCGGTCAATGATTTGCACCATGCCGTTGGGCCAGACATTGGACAGGATGATCCGGTCTTCATCGGCCGCTATGGCCGTTGAGCCGAATACGCCAGGACCAACCGGGAGGACGTGCACGTCTGCAGAGTCTGGATCGATGGTCCGGTGACTCCAAGCATCAGCGGCAAGCAGAAGTTCTTGGCCATCGTCTTCAACAATGGTGGCCAAGCCACCCGGTGCGCTGAGTTCGCCCCAGACGATACGTTTAGTCTCGCCGGTTTCCGGGTTCAGTTCGGTGATGCCGTTATGGGAGGAATGGGAGATGTAAACACGGTCCTGATCGTCTATAGCAAGATTGTCGATAGGCGCCCCTTCGAGCTGCGTAATCTCCTCTTTCTCACCGGTACTTCGATCAATGCGGAATACTTTGCCGGTGCGGTAGCCGAGGGCGATGATGTCGCCGTTGGACAACAGGTTGACCGCGGCCGGGGTTTGAATGCCATCGGCGATGGTTTCGATTTCTCCGCTGCGAATATCGACGGAGACAATGGCATTGCCGAAAAACAGCGGGCCAATGATTTTGCCGTCGTCAGTGACTTCAAAACCGTTGAGACCGCCCATGCCTTCCGCAATCAGGCGCGGTTCGCGGTTTGATGACGGGTATCCTTCGTACAACGCATCGGCACGGAAGATGAGGGTGTAGTACAAGCGCCCGTCAGCGCCGTAGTTGATGGAATTGACTCCGTCAATGCCGTCCACCAGCACGCGGATGTCACCGTTGGGAGACCGCAGATACACGGCGTCCCGTGCCGTCCAGGCCAGCGTGCCGTCGGGGCCGAAGGCGAGATCGTCCCCCACACCCAGAGGCGGACCAATGACCGTTTCGACAGCGCCAGTCTCCACATCAATTTTATAACTCGACATGCCGGTGATGCTGACGGCGTGCAGTACACCGTCGTTATCAAACGCCAGGCCGTGGACCCCTTTCATGGGTGAGCCGGGGACCAAGACATCCATATCGTAAGCATCAGCAGCGGGCGTATTATGCGCCGCGACTATGACGACTACCGAAAAAATCAAAAAACTGAACGACCGTAGCGCTGTCATCACTGCTCTCCCGTTTCTTCGGGGCCACAGAGTGCACAGTTGATCAAATAGGAGCGTGCATTTCTCGACCCGTCACCGCATCATGAACAAAAGTCACGAATTCAAACAGAGGAATGGGCGCCATGATCGGGCAGGTTTCAAGACGAACACTTTTGAGTAGTGGCGCGGGACTCAGCGTAATTGCTGCAGCGGGGCCAGCCACCGTATCCGTTGCAAATGCTGCGGGTCATCTGAGCTTGGATCTGGACGATCCCAAAGTGCGGTCAGATGTGTATGCCAAAATCTATGCGACGACCGAAGACGCAGAGGTGCATAAGTATTGGACGGTGCACTACTACGCCTATCTGCACCAAGGCGGCAATATGGTGCCGCTCAATACCATGCTGAATTACAACTATTCCCGCTGGAAACCGGTTGGCGAAAACACATACGAAGGCACGGCCTGGGAGGTCGGCGTCTACACAGACTTCGACGGTGAAACCATTTTCAACGACACATGGCTCAACCCGGTCACCAACGAAGAGCTGCCCATCGCGCATTTCAAGGGCGGACCATGGCCGGAAGCCATTGGACCCGATGGCATTGCCCAGACAGCACGCGGCCCCGACGTACTGCAGGAAATGTCCATCCGTGTGATTGCCGATGTAGTTTGGCTGCCAACAGCGGCCAACTACAATCTCGCCATTCCCGGTACGGATGACGGCAATGGCAACCCTCTCATGTTCTATTGGGATAGTTACTTTAACTACAGCGCCAATCTTGCGGATGTGTTGAATCCCGATCTGCCCAGTGTGCCCTTCACCGGCGCGTTGCATAACCTTTCCGATTGGCAACCCCGTATCGGTTTACAGAATCAACCCGGGCGGTCTTTCGGCAGAGCGCCGGGTCAAAAGCTGAATTCAACCGACGAGCTGCCGGACTTGGCGAAAGTCGCCTTCGATCGTCATACCCCGGATATTTTTGACGTGGACAACTGGCAACCGCCACGCTTCGGTTGAGACACACGCACAACGACAAATCAGGGAGAGATCGCCATGCCCGTACAGGCCATCAACCGCCGTATCCTTTTGAGCACAGCCGTAGGACTGGGTGCTGCCGCCATCACCGGTGCGCCGTCACAGACTCACGCCCGTTCCGACGCGCCCGGACTTGATCTCAACGATCCGAAAACCCGCTCGGATGTGTATGCCAAAATTTTCGGCATGGCTGGCGACGGCGAAGTCCACAAGTACTGGACCGTGCACTACTACGCGTACCTGCACGAAGGCGGCAACATGGTGCCACTCTACACCATGCTCAATTACAACTACTCCCGCTGGCACAGCGTCGGTGATCACCGCTACGAAGGCACCGCCTGGGAAGTGGGCGTGTATACCGACTTCGACGGGGAAACCATTCTCGACGAAACCTGGGTCAACCCGGTGACGGGCAAGGAACAGTCCATCTTCCATTTCAAGGGTGGGCCATGGCCGGAAGCGGTCGGACCGGAAGGCATCGGCCAGATCAGCACCGGCGAGGATGACATGGATGAAATGGCCATTCGCGTCATTGATGACCTGGTGTGGCTGCCCACCGCCGCCAATTACAACCGCCCCATACCCGGCACCGATGACGGCACTGGCAAACCCAAGCTGTTCTATTGGGACAGCTATTTCAATTACTCAGCCAAGCTGACCGATATCTTAAACCCAGAAATGGCCACGGTGCCCTTCACTGGGGCGCTGCACAATCTGGCCGACTGGTATCCGGGCATGGGCATGGACGGTCATCCGGGCCGGGTGTTCGGCCGGGCGCCGGGCCAGAAACTATTCTCCGTAGATGACATGCCCGAGTTGGCAAAGATTGCGTTTGAACGTCATGTGCCGGATATCTTTGACGTGGACAACTGGCAACCGCCACGCTTCGGCTGATTAAAACATGATGGGAGGATACGGCGAGCTTGTTGCGTCGCTGGTTGCTTTCCTCGTGACTCACAGTGTGCCGGCGGTCCGGCCGGTGAGAGAGCGCTGCGTGTCCGCCGTCGGCGAACGCATGTACCTCATCGTCTACTCGGTCATTTCCGTCGCCGTTATCGTTTGGATGCTGCGTGCCGCTATCGAAGCTCCCTATGTGGAACTGTGGCCGATGACACCTGTCACCATGTGGGCGGCGGCACTTCTTATGTTTGCGGCCACCGCACTGTTGGTCTTCGGCGTGACCACGCCCAACACTTTGTCCATTCCGGTATAACGAATAGCCTTCAATCCAGACGGCCCGGGTATTCTCGCTGTGACACGGCACCCTATTTTGCTCGGTCTCGCCCTCTGGGCCTTTGCCCATATTCCGCCGAATGGGTCGTTGTCAGCGTTACTTTTGTTTGGCTTTGCTTTTCTCTTCAGCTTGGCCAGCATGGCTATTGTGGATGCCCGGCGGCGGCGCGCTTGGGGCCGGGAAATGTGGTCAAAACAAACCGCCAGGGCAGCGTTTTTACCCTGGCGGCTCGATTGCATTCCGTTATTGGATCAGCGTTGGCTTTTCATAGCCACGCTGTATGCAGTGATGATCTGGCTCCACCCTATTGTGTTAGGTGTGGCGCCAATACCGTCTCTCTGACTCCTAATTGTTGCCGGAGGTTTGCACCAACCGTTGGCGTTCGGCCTGAATGTCTTTCATGCTGGTGCCCAATTGCGGACCGTCGCCTTCAATCACGGTGACGAACGGCGCCGGCCATTCCAGCGCCCACATTTTCTAGCCGGGCTCACCAGCATCGACAACTTCGACCCAGCGGTCCTGCTTGTCACCGCACACCTGAATGGTCTTGAACGGCACCACCGAGCCGATGTCACCGGTGATGCGGGCCAGGAAGTTAAAGATGCCAAGATGATTGGCGGGCAAGTGACCGCGCCACACCACTTCGTCATACACTTCTCTAATCACTTGACCGTTGGGCCGCGTAATCGGCTCATCAAGCGTGCGCATGACCAGTTCCGTCTCCCAACCGTCTTTTTCCTCCGGCGCGAACAAGGGAACCGCTGGTGGAATTTTCATTCTCACTTCGGTGGTCGGTGGCAAGCCGCAGCCGTGCGGCACCATGAGTTTTAGAAACTCGTTGTGGTTGGCCCGGCCCTCAAAGTTTTCGATGACCACATGTGCCTGTATCTCTGATGCGGCGAATGAAATCATTGCCGCAGAAGCAAACAGGCAAACTATTGATTTCCGCATGATTGACTCTCTCCCTTGCAAAAACCGCCATCACGACTGGCGGGAACTGATTGAAGAGTGGGCCTGGACCGGCAACGGGTCAACAATGATCGGCCCATGCACAGCCGAATCTTGACCGTTGCACCGGTGGTCAGCTTGACTACAGTGCAATCCTGATTCCCCACGGCATCCACCACACCGTAAGACCGAAGGAACCCAGAGCATGCGCGATGACCATGCCGCGTCGGCCCTCACAGAGGAAGAATTGGAAGCCATCCGCGACTCCGTCCGCGCTCTGTGCCAGGGCTATCCGGGTGAATATTGGCGGGAACTGGATGAAAAGCGGGAATATCCGACAGCCTTCGTCACCTCCATGACCGAGGCCGGCTTTCTAGCGGCCTTAATTCCGGAGGAATACGGCGGCTCGGGTCTGGGTCTGAAAGCCGCCTGCGCCATTCTCGATGAAATCCATAAAAACGGCTGCAACGCCGGCGCCTGTCATGCCCAGATGTACACCATGGGCACCATCCTCAAACACGGCAGTCCGGAACAGAAAGCGGACTGGCTGCCGAAAGTGGCCTCGGGTGAAATCCGCCTGCAAGCCTTTGGTGTCACCGAGCCCACATCGGGCACGGACACGCTGTCCTTGCAGACCACCGCGGTGAAGAACGGCGAC
Organism: Rhodospirillaceae bacterium; assembly: GCA_965262665.1. Classification (GTDB taxonomy): domain Bacteria; phylum Pseudomonadota; class Alphaproteobacteria; order Rhodospirillales; family Rhodospirillaceae; genus CBDBND01. Next base: position 2,747,963 of record CBDHFR010000004.1, on the reverse strand, counting down.
CATTACGTCGTCAACGGCCAGAAGATCTGGACCAGCCGGGCGGAACACTCGGACTTCATGGTGTTGCTGGCCCGCACGACAGCCAAAGACAAAGTGGAAAAGAAAGGCGACGGCCTATCTGTGTTCATGGTGGATATGCGCGAGGTGCTCAAGGACGGCATGACCATCCGCCCCATCCGCACCATGATGAACCATGCCACCACGGAAGTGTTTTTCGACGATGTCAAAGTGCCGGTGGAAAATCTCATCGGCGAAGAGGGTAAGGGGTTCCATTGTATCCTCGACGGCATGAATGCAGAGCGAACGTTGATCGCGGCGGAATGCTTGGGCGATGCTCAATGGTTCATCCAAAAGGCCACCGACTACGCCAACGAGAGAAAAGTCTTCGGCAATCCCATCGGCAAGAACCAAGGTGTGCAATTTCCCATCGCCCGCGCCTATGCCTCTTACCGGGCGGCCGCGTTGATGGTCAACGAAGCCGCAACCAAATTCGATGCCGGCGAAAAATGCGCCGAAGAAGCAAATATTGGCAAGATGCTGGCTTCGGACGCCTCCTGGGAAGCGGCGGAAATGTGTGTGCAAACCTTCGGCGGGTTTGCCTTTGCCGATGAATACGACATTGAACGCAAGTTTCGGGAAACCCGTCTCTATCAAGTGGCACCGATTTCTACCAACCTCATTCTCGCCTACATCGGCCAGAATGTTCTTGGCCTGCCCCGGTCTTATTAGTCCTTATCCACCATGGTGACCCGCCCGCCCTACTTTGCCGGCTTCGACATCGACCAGATGTTAACCGACCATCCCATCGGCGACGACTTCCTATCAACGTTCACACAGATGACCCGGGACGAGCTGCGGGCATTGCAAAACGAGCGATTCATGAAATGCGTCGCCCGCGCCTGGGACGTGCCGTTCTATCGGCGTCACTGGGGTGATGCGGGTTTAGAGCCCGGCGACATACGCTCTCTCGACGACATCGCCAAAATCCCGCCCTTCGGCAAAGCAAACCTGATGGACTCCATCGCCGCTCAGCCGCCCTTTGGCGACTTTGCCGGCACGGACTTTGCCGACGACGGACACCTGCCTGCGGTGATGCACACCACATCGGGCACCACGGGCACGCCGCAAGTGATCCTCTTCAGTCCAAAGACCCGGGAAATGCAAAATCTTTTGGTCGCCCGTGCCTATTTGTTCCAGGGCATGACAGGGTCGGACGTTGTCCATTCGGTCTATGGACACGGCATGGTCAACGCCGGCCATTACATGCGCGAGGCCGTGTTGCACTTCACCAATGCGGTGTTTTGTTCCGCTGGGACCGGTGTGGAAACCCGCTCAGTACAACAGGTTCATATTATGAACCGGTTCAAGACCACGGTCATTGTCGGTTTCATCGATTACGTCAAACGCCTGGCCTTTGTCGCCCGCGAGGAAGGTTTGGAACCGGGCAAGGACATTCCCATCCGCATGATCTCGGGTCACTTCGGCCGGGAAGACCGGGATGAAATTTCCCGGCTGTGGGGCGGTGCAGAATGCTTCGATTGGTACGGCGTCGGCGATACCGGGATCATCTGCGGCGAAGGGCCCGACCACACCGGCATGCATGTGTGGGAAGACGCCCACTATGTCGAGATCACCGATGTGGATACGGGCGAGCCCGTCGAGGACGGCGAACAGGGCGATGTCATCGATACGGTGCTGTTCAAGGACGACCTCTATCCTATGATCCGTTTCAACACCCATGATGTTTCGGCCTTCCACACCGGCGCCAATGACACCGGCCTGGTGTTCAAGCGCATGCAAGGCATTTTCGGGCGCTCCGACAACATGGTGAAACTGCGCGGCATTAATGTGTTCCCCCACGGTATCGGCGGTGTACTGCTGGAACGGCCGGAATTCGACGGCGAATTCTTTTGCCGAGCCGTGCGCGACGAAACCGGGCGGGACGATATGATCGTCATGGTCGAAATCAACGTCGAGCCGACGCAGGAGCTCGAACAAGCCTATAGAGCGTTGATCAAGTCCCGCATTGGCGTCGACATGCCGGTGGAATTCCACCAACCGGGGGCCTTGGCCGACTTGACCGAAGTAGAAAAGCGCCAGAAACCGAAGCGGCTTGCTGACGAACGGTTTAAGTAGGGACTATTTGTTCGGCTTCACCGCCACAGCGATCATGAACTTGCCGTCCCAACCCGGATGCAGTTTAGGATCCTGACCACCGCGCTGATGAAACTTGCCTTTGACAGCGTAGCCGCCCGCAACAAGCAGGTTTTCGAATTCGTCAGGCGTATAATGGCGGACATGAAAGGGATTGACCGGCTCCATCTTGTGCGGCCGCACAACTTCATTGGGAGTTGAGCAAATAAGAACGCGGGACACAGTGCCGAACACTGCGACCGCTTGCTACGCCTCTTCGATGTGTTCCCGGAATTCGAAGGAGACGACAGCATCATAGGTTTTATCCAACGGCGCTTGAAAGAGATTGGAGCACAGGAAATTCACATTAGGCCGGGAAAAGTGCTGTTCGTGAAGCGCTCTGGCTTCATCAGAGACATCCACTGCTGTCACTTTCTCAACCACGTCCGACAACACGGTGGCGCCATACCCAACGCCGCAGCCGGCATCGAGAACATGTCCGGTTGTGTCATTGGATGTCAGCCAATGTTTGGCCGCCTCGTACCGGGCCAAGTGGTCCGGCCGGATATCGGCCATGGAGGTTGCCATAATCCGTTCCATTGAGACCTCAGACAGCCGACAGGTTACAGTTGGGCGGCACGCGCATTTCTCCATGTCGAAGACTTGAGCGCTGCAGCGGCGGGCTTTTGGGCTTCATGACAAAGCAGGTACTCATTTTCCATAAGGTGACCCATAATCGACTGTATCACTAAAAAAGGTCACACCGCTCGAAGATGCCTCAATCGGACTCCAACGGCCATCGTCTGGTCCCATTAGAAGGCGAACTCCCCCCGAGCGGAAAAGCTGAGATTACGATTTTTCTGTGCTGCCATCGGTCCGAATTGGAACAGGGCCTAGTTCCGGTACTGCTTCGTATCAATCAGGAACAAGCTTCAAACCCCATTCACTGTCATATTCTGGATTTGGATGCGGACGGCCTCGCGCAAGTAAATCTGACGGCGCAAGTTTGCGCTAACCTGCGTATATCAGTCACAAGGGAGGATGTTCCGGCGTTTTGCAAAGACTCAGGGTCGTCTCTCGCGGTCGAGTTCGGCCTTCTACGATTGCAGGAAATTTACTTGCACGTGCCAGGACGATACGTCTTGGTCCCATTAAAAGACGCAGCACAACTATCGTTCCGGGCGATTGATGATGTCCTGGCGAATCACTCGATGCTCATCGATCAAGAGGGAAGCGGTGCTATAGCTGTTGATTCCGGTGAGACAGCGCAGAAGGGTCTCGCAGCGATTGCACGGCCGCTACTGGACCGACTTCAATCCGGTGAACTGACGGTTGGCGACAGCGCAAGGGTCTTAAAAGCCTTCATGGAGCAGGTAGCGGAACGTAATTTGCTGTCTTGTGGTGACTTTCCGCTCATTCCAAACCCAATGGACAAGTCGGAGGCCCCTCCCAATAAAGCAACGCAGTCGCTCGGCGGCATAAAGAACCGGCTATGGGATCAGCATGGAACGTTAAAGTCATCTCGACGTGTGCTCCTTTAACACCGGAAATGGCGCTTCCTTTTAAGAGCCCGTCTTTGTTTGCCAACGTCCGAACCCTAGGCACCAAGTCTCCGCTTCTCAAGGGTTCAATGGGAAGTTTGAGGAAATCTTGGCAAACCTGTTTTGATCACATTGAAGAGGCGCTGTTCAGACGCGGACATACACCGATGGTCATTCGCCGTCCAGGCGCGGAACTCACTTCTGCTCTTGCTAACGCGTCTGAAGCGGATGTGGTCATCATGCCCCATCGGCAGAGCTTTCAGTGTCCGGATCTAAAAGTGCCGGCTCTGTATCTCATGCAAATTGCCCACCGGTGGCTGTTCACCCTGGACCAAAAGGGATGGGGTGCAGGCGCCGCAGCCTATCCCTACGATGGATTCACCGATAGCCCTGACGACGGCCAAGTGTATGACCACTATCGGCGATTGATCAGCGAAATAAACGACAGCAAATTTGACCAGCCGGACCGTCAATCACGCGACACATTGGTCCAAGGTGGCGACTTGCCCGACGGTGATTACATCTTTTTCCCGTGTCAGATTCCTGACGACGAAGTCGTCCGTTTCTTTTGCGACTATTCGGAAGAAGGCGTTATTTCTTCAGTGTCGGCATGGGCCAATGAAAACCGGGTCAATGTCGTATTTAAGGCCCATCCAGCGGCACCGGCCACGTCGAAACCGTTTAAGGAAATCGCCACCGGCCCGACCATACATTGGACCGACGCCAGCATTCATGACCTCTTATACCAGCGGTCGTTGAGATTGATTCTCTTTTAGGGATTCCCCACGGCGCAATGATGTGATTCATAGAAAGCCGGCTTTAAATGGAGGGTTTGGTGTCGGCGAAGATCCCGTTGCGAACGGACTATGACGCGGTCCAAGCGCGGGCCTTGGCGCGCAAAGCGACAGATCCCAATCAGGTGCGCCGCCTTCTGGCGATTGCGGCGGTTTATGATGACTGAACCGTAGGGATGCGGCGGCGGTTGGCGGCATGGACCGCCAGAGCCTGCGCGACTGGGTGTACCGGTTCAATCAGGCAGGCCCCGAGGGCCTGCACGACCACAAATCTCCCGGCGCGGTTCCGCAGCTGACGGCGGTGGAGAGGGTGGCGTTGGCGGAGATCGTCGAGGCGGACCCGGACAGCGACGGCGTCGTACGCTGGCGCCGGCTCGACCTCAAGGAGGTTATCCGGGACCGCTTCGGGGTGGAGTATCACGAGCGCTCGGTCTCGCGCCTGCTGCACGATCTCGGCTTCTCGCACATGAGCGCCCGGGTGCGCCATCCGGGCCAAGATGCGGCAATGCTGGAGACGTTTAAAGAAACTTCCCCCGGGCGCTCGCCGCGGCGGTAGCCCACCTGCCGTCCGCAACGCCGGTCGAGCTGTGGTGGCAAGACGAGATGCGCCTTGGCCAGAAGAACGGCATCGTCCGGCAGTGGGCGCGCACCGGCAGCCGTCCGCGTCAGCCCAAGGACCAGCGCTACCAGAGCGCCTATCTGTTCGGCGCCGTCTGCCCGGCGCGCGGTACCGGTGCGGCCGTGGCGATGCCGTTCGCCGACACCCATGCCATGCCGGCCCATCTCGAAGAGATTAGCCGCACCGTCGCCGACGGCTCACACGCCGTCCTCCTCATGGACCGCGCCGGCTGGCACACCACCACCGAATTGGAGTTCCCCGACAACATCACGCCGCTGTTCCTGCCGCCCAGATCGCCGGAGCTGAACCCGGCCGAAAACATCTGGCAGTACCTGCGCCAGACCTACCTGTCGCACCGCGTCTTCGACAGTTACGAAGACATCGTCGATGCGGCATGCCACGCCTGGAACAAGCTCATCGACAAGCCCTCGAAAATCATGTCGATTGGTATGCGCAAATGGGCACACGAAGGTCAAATTCAATGACCGTTGGTATTAGAACATTGTCAAGCAGTGTATACACTCAACAGCGGCGTCGGACATGAAGCCGTTCTCTATGGCAAGCCGGTCGTGATGTTCGGACGGGCTGAATACGATTCCTTGGCTATTAAAACGACGCCCGACCAACTCAACGATGCTTACAGCAGCGTTATGAGTTGGGAGTCACCAGCGGTGATGCGACGATACAAACAGTTCTATCATTGGTTTACCCAAGACATAGCGATCGACCTACAGTCCGCGGCGCATCTTGACGATGCCCTAAATCGCATTGTTGACCGCATAGAGACGCTTTAGCTCGTGCCTACCTTGAAAGAGATTGTGAACGAGGCATTTGAACTGCATCAGCAGGGTGACGTCGAGGGTGCAACGTCGATGTTCAAGAACCTGCTTGTTGCAATGCCTGGTGAGCCTGTCGCGCTTGAGTATCTCGGTGTGCAGGCCGCCCAATCAGGAGACTTTAAAAGGGCAATCGACCTATACAAACAAGGGGTCGATCACCCACGCTGCCGATCATCACTTTATTTCCAACTCGGTCATGCACTCAGGGACAGCGGTGACCTTGAAAATGCGGTTGACGCCTATCAACGTTATTTGAGCCTTGAGCAGAATTCGGGGTGTGCTGTATCGCTAGGGGACGTGTATTGGCAGCTCAACAAACTGGAAGACGCGATAGCGACGCTGCACCACGCCATTGAATGGCAGCCCGATCATACAAAGGCGCTCTGCCTGCTGGCGATGGTCTATGACCAAATGGACCGCCATGAAGAAGCCTGCGAACAACGAGAGCACGCACTTAACACACTGGAAACACATCACGAGGCGCTGTTACTGAAAAGTTGTGCCCATTTTGATTTGGGAATTATATACGTGTTTACCCAAAACCGTAGCGCCAAAGGGGTGAGGCTGCCATGATCTGGGGGTGGAGTGCAGCGCCGCATGGCTTAACGGGATATCAGACACTTGGCTCCGCATCGTCGCGCTCACTGGCCCTGTCGGATTGTTTGTTGGGGCCGCAGGGTTTGGCCTTGGGGTCTACCAGATGGTAACCGGAATGAAGGCAAATAGGCTTCTTAAAGAGGCGGCCTGCCGTTAAGAGAAAATGGAACGCCGCCAAGAAGAGAGTGATCACCGCCTAAAGGGCATTGAGCAGTTTCTTTTCCAGAAGTTTGGAGATCGGGCTGAAATACGAGCTATTTTCGAGGCCCCAGCGATAGAAGCGACCGCAAAGGTCGGTAAGAGGAAACCGAATAAAGGAGAACAAGAGCCAATAAAACCAACTTCCCCCTTGACTCTACGCCGCTTTTTGGGTAAACTCTTTCCATAAATAGGAGATAGGATTATGGCACATAAAGCACCAGGGAAACACTACCGCACGGGGCTCACTCTGATAGAGCTTACCCGAATATTCCCAGATGACGCGGCAGCCGAGCGTTGGTTTGTCCAAACGCGCTGGCCGGATGGTGTGAACTGCCCGTGCTGTGGCTCTCTTAACGTCCAGGAACGCGCGACACGGAAGCCGCAGCCCTATCGTTGCCGCGATTGCCGCAAGGATTTTTCGGTCAAGCTCGGCACGCTCATGGAAGGGTCAAAGCTTGGGTTTCAGATATGGGCGATGGCGATCTACCTGATGATGACGGGCATCAAAGGCACGTCCAGCATGAAGCTTCACCGTGACCTGGGAATCACGCAGAAGACGGCGTGGCACCTGGCGCACAGGATCAGGGAAACTTGGAGCGACCCGGGGGCCCCTTCTCAGGCCCTGTCGAAATTGACGAAACCTACATCGGCGGCAAGGAAAAGAACAAACACGCCCACAAGAAGCTTCGCACGGGCCGTGGCACGGTCGGTAAGACCGCAGTGGTTGGCGCCAAGGACAGGGCGACCAATCGCGTGAGTGCTGCCGTGGTAGACGGCACAGACGCCAAGACGCTCCAGGGTTTCGTCGGTGAAAACGCCGACCCCGGCGCGACTGTCTATACAGACGGCCACGGCGGATATCAGGGAATGCCGTTCGAGCACGAAACAGTGAAGCACAGCATCAGCGAGCATGTGAACGGCATGGCCCACACCAACGGAATCGAAAGCTTCTGGTCGATGCTCAAGCGTGGCTACCACGGCACCTATCATCACATGAGCGAGAAGCACCTGGGCCGCTACGTTGGCGAGTTTGCCGGCCGCCACAACGACCGCCCCGCCGACACCATTGACCAGATGCAGGCTACTGCGCGGGGAATGGTAGGGAAGCGCCTGCGGTATGCGGATCTGATCAGGTGACGCAACCTAACTGGAAGAATCGTACCCTATGGACTGGCGATAACCTCGACATCATGCGGGGCATGAACAGCGAGACGGTAGACCTGATCTACCTCGACCCGCCGTTCAACTCAAACAAGACCTATAGCGCCCCCGTTGGCTCAGAAGCCGCTGGCGCAGCTTTCAAGGACACCTGGACCCTAAGCGACGTTGACGAAGCGTGGCACGGCGAGATCCCGGACCGGGAGCCCACGCTCTACGCCATCATTGATGCAGCGGGTCTGTCCCACGGCAAGGGCATGAAGTCGTATCTGATCATGATGGCGGTGCGTTTGTTGGAAATGCGGCGGGTGTTGAACCCAACCGGATCGATCTATCTGCACTCTGACCCGACAGCGAGCCACTATCTCAAGATGCTCATGGACGCGATTTTTTGGTACAAGAACTTTAGAGATGAAATTGTTTGGCACTACGGGCAACGGACGGCCTTCCTAAAACAGAGCTTCAACAGAAAACACGACGTGATCCTTTTCTACGCAAGCGGCGGCAAGGTAACGGTAAACAAAGTTCACCGTGAATGGAAAAAAGATGAATTCTTAGCAAACGGGCACGATGTAAAAATGGATGAAGAAGGGCGAGAATTTATATAGACCGACGGCGGCTCACCTGGGAAAAGATATAAGAGATTTGTCGAGGACGTTCTTAATGCCGGAAAACCAATTGATGATGTGTGGTCAATTCCTATTCTAAATTCAGCAGCCAAAGAACGCGTTGGCTATCCCACCCAAAAACCACTCGCTCTCCTGGACCGGATCATACGAGCAAGTTCCAAGGAGGGCGATGCCGTGCTTGACCCCTTTGCAGGTTGTGCCACGGCGTGCGTGGCCGCTGAACGCCTTCAACGGCAATGGGTAGGAATAGACCTGCCCCCATTGGCAGCTAAGCTGGTTAACTCACGCTTGCAGAAGGACATGGGCCTGTTCTTTGATATTCACCACCGCGAAGACATCCCTAGCCGCACGGAACGGGTCTCTGCCAAGCTACAAGACGCACCGGCACACGCTCTATGGCCGCCAAGAAGGTGTTTGTGGCGGCTGTCAGGTCATATTTCCGTTCCGCAATATGACGGTGGATCACATGGCGGGTTCAATCGGTCGTCGCAACACTCTGGCATAGGAGGTTGCTATGACGGGTACGCAGACGGCGGTCGGATCGGTCTGGACGGAGCAAGTTGCATTCGCCAGGTCGACCGGACTCGGCACGGCGTGAGGAGCTTGTTCGGTTCTGGGCAGCGATTGCGACGGGGCGTTCGAGCGAGGACGCGGCCCGAGATGCCGGTGTATCCCCTCCGGTAGGCTCGAGGTGGTTCCGGAGGTCGGGCGGCATGCCACCAGCACATTTATCGCAATCGGCCAAGCCGCTGTCAGGACGTTACCTGTCTTTCGAGGAACGTGAGGAGATTGCTCTTCTGCGCGCTCAGGGAAGAGGCATACGTCATATTGCTTGCCGGCTGGAGCGAGCACCGTCGACGATCTCCCGCGAGGTGCGGCGCAACGCGGCGACCCGAAGCGGTGGCCTGGACTACCGAGCAACGACGGCGCAGTGGCATGCTGATCGATCCGCCAAAAGGCCGCAGCCAGCCAAGCTGGCAACGAATGAGGCGCTGCGGCGCGATGTGCAGGATCGGCTTGCGGGTCGGATCTCGGCACCGGATGGAACGGTGATCGAGGGGCCACGCGTCGTCTGGAACGGTCGTCGGCATGGGCCGCGGCAGCGCAGGCGATGGGCCAGGGCCTGGAGTCCTGAGCAGATCGCGCACCGTCTTCGGATCGACTATCCTGGGGACGGGCCCGAGGATCAAGCGATGCGGATCAGTCATGAGGCGATCTATCAGGCGCTCTACGTACAGGGCCGCGGCGCACTCCGTCGTGAGCTGACCGCCTGCCTTCGCACGGGAAGGGCACTGCGCGTGCCTCGGGCACGTAGCCGCCGGCGGGGAAAATCCTTCGTCACGCCTGAGATCATGATCAGTGAACGATCGGCGGAAGCAGCTGATCGGGCCGTACCCGGACACTGGGAAGGTGACCTGATCATCGGCTTGGGCAGATCGGCGATCGGCACTCTGGTGGAACGCGCCACGCGGTTCACAATGCTGCTGCATCTTCCCCGAATGGAAGGCCACGGCACCGTCCCGCGCGTGAAGAACGGGCCTGCGCTTGCCGGCTGGAGCGAGCATGGGGCTGAAGCGGTTCGCGATGCCATCGCCCGGACGATCACGACATTGCCAGCGCAGCTTCGCCGCTCGCTGACCTGGGACCAGGGAGCAGAGATGGCCAGGCATGCGGATCTGCGGATCGCAACCGGCCTTCCCGTCTACTTCTGCGAACCGCACAGCCCTTGGCAACGCGGAACGAACGAGAACACCAATGGATTGCTTCGACAGTACTTCCCGAAAGGAACCGATCTGAGCGCACACAGTCCGGACGTACTCGCAGTTGTTGCTGACGCGCTCAATACACGGCCCCGCAAGACCCTCGGATGGAGAACTCCCGCCGAAGCTCTGGACCAGTGCTTGCAGGCCAGTCAAACTGAACGTGTTGCGACGACCGGTTGAACCCGCCCAATATGCCCCAGTCTAAGGGCGGGAGCGATCACCTGGACAACCTGCAACTGCTATGCGCCGCCTGCAACTCAATGAAGGGTGTGCGATCACAGGAAGCGTTTATCGCAAAGCTGAAAGCTGAGGGATTGAGACAATGAGCAAAGACGACAAGAAACCCGCCCCACGCGGTCGCCCGGTTAAGAACATAATGCCAGAGCCGATCCCAGATACTGCGGACAACATCGCACGGGCGATCATGCGCGGGCCTCCAAAGAGGGAATGGGATTACCTGAAAGGATCCAAGGATGGATGAGATCGGCCCCGTGGGCAAACACGTATATAATTCCCTTTGATTTGGGTGATGTCAGCCACGCGTTCGAAGTCGTGCGCCCCGTTGCCAATAGTTTGTACGGAAAGCAATTCACCAAAGTTGTTCGAGAATTCAAAACGGGGGGCCCTGCCCTACCGGCCGTGCAAGGTTCGCTGCCGGAGGCGTCGGACAAGCCGCTCGTCCTAGCCGCAGGTGACTTGAACTACGTCCAGGCGTTTGCACCCGATCTCATTCGGTCGGCGGCTCACTTTTCACCGTCCTCGGACATTCATATACATGTGATTCTAAATAACCAGATGGACCAGCCCCCTCTCGCATCCGATAACCTTCCCCCGTTCAGTTTGTCTTGGGAGGTGGAGCCGAAGGCGGACCGAACCGTGTTTGCGACCCGGCGGTTTGTGAGATTGGCTGAATGGCGGCATCACTTGAATCAACCCATCCTGACCATCGATATGGATTCGAGAATTAATGGGGACATTGATACGCCATTAAATGACTTGCACGATTTCGATGTCGCCATGTGATATCGGGAGAAAGAAATTTTCATTACCCAGCGGGTCGCGGCGGGATTTTTGGCTTTGGCGCCAACACAACAGGCGCAAGACTTTATTGATATGGTCACCGCTTACATTCTTCATTTCGAAACGCTCGGAACCAGCAAGTGGTTTATCGACCAAATGGCGCTTCTGGCAGCGCGGCTGAATTGCCAGGGAACGAATAACAATCAGATCAGAATCGCGGATATTCCTGATCGATATCTCGCCTGGGATGATACAACACCGGACACATTGATCTGGACTGCCAAAGGCATCCGTAAAGCGGCCCTAATAACAAAATGAGTTTTAGATGAGTTTAGATATTGCGGCGCTGGGTGTTGCGGGACTGTCAACGGCTTTGGCATCGAAAGAAGTGAGTTCGGTCGAGGCGACACAATTCTATTTGAATCGTATTGCCACCGAAAACGAAGCCTTGAAGGCGTTCATCACCGTTACGAATGAGATTGCATTGAACCAGGCCGCGGAAGCGGACGCCCGGCGCATGAAAGACCAATCCCTCGGCCCTCTCGACGGCATACCCATTGCCTTGAAAGACAATATCGATGTTGCGGGTGTTCCTACGACGGGAGGCATCGAAGCCTACCGCAACTCGGTGCCAGCTAATGACGCAGAGGTAACCAGTCGATTGCGTGAAGCCGGCGCTGTTTTTCTCGGAAAACTGAATCTGCACGAAGGCGCTCACGGCGCCACCACAGCCAACGAAGCCTATGGGTATTGTCAAAACCCGCACAAGCCGGGTTACACACCTGGCGGATCATCAGGCGGTGCCGGTGCAGCCGTTGCAGCCGGCCTCTGTGCTGGGGCTCTGGGTAGCGATACCTTGGGCTCCGTCCGCATTCCAGCGTCTTTCTGCGGCATCGCGGGACTAAAGCCGACTTACGGACTGGTCAGCACCCGGGGAGTCATGCCCCTGGCTTATGCGTTGGATCACGTGGGCCCGATGGCGCGATCGGTTGAGGATGCAACCACAATGCTACAGGTCATGGCGGGTTTTGACCCGGACGATCCGGCCAGTCGTCATGGGCCATTGGATTTTACGTCGGCGCTGAATGCATCAATGGAAATTTCTGACTTAAGAATTGGGTATTTTGCGGACTTGAACAAAGTCAGCGGCGAAGCCATCGATCCGGCCGTCTCGGTTGCCTATGCCAAGTCCATCGACGCCCTCAAATCCAAAGGGGCCTCGTTGGAAACCGCTTTTTGGGAGGGATACGACCCGGCCTTGGTTCGTCCAAAAGCCTTGCTCCTAATCGAATCGGACTTGGCCAACATTCATGCGGCAATGCTTGACAAGAATCCGGACGGATTCACGCCGACATTCCGAGCGGGTATTGACTTTGGGCTGGCGCAATCAGCACCAAAATTGGCTCGTGGCTTGCGCATTATTGAAGAAGTTCGGCCCGCCGCGCGAAAATTGTTCAAGACCGTGGATGCTCTGCTCACACCGACAACACCCACACCTACATTTTCGTTCGATGAGGAGATGCCCAAAACCATCACCACATTTACGGCGTTCGCTAACTATGCCGGTTGTCCGGCGCTGAGCGTTCCCATGGGTAAAACTGAAGAGGGTTTGCCGCTTGGCCTGCAGATCATCACGCCCAAACGGGAAGAGGTGACAGCGTTACGCATCGGTCGGCTTTGCGCACAATACTAAAAGATCAACCCTCATTCATCGCGATAACATGCCGCACTGACGCGGCCAAGAAAGAGATCCGCAAACATTTCTGGATTGGGCACGTCACCGGATTTTCGGATTTCGTCTATGACGAACTGCTTCAACGGTTCTGGTTCCATGACGTCTTCAATTTGACGGATAACACCACTGCGGGCGTTCTCGCAGGCTGCCTGCGAATTGAATTGAATGGTGTTCATTGACAGCGCATCGACGCCCTTTTCGTCACTCCCAGGGGCCAGCGCCGTCACGACGAGAATCCATTTCATAGTCAAACTCCTTTAAAGCGGCGGTTTAAATCAGCCGCGGTGACAGTTAGATGCAGGGACGATCCCATTTAGATGCAAATTTCTCGGTTCTTATTCCAAGTTTGAGCCCACTCTACGACCTTGCCTATCGGCGAAATCGGCCTTGGCATCGAGGATTTCTGCATAAATGGCTTCTGCCTCACCGCCAATGTCGCGCAGAATATTCACATGGGCGGCGCGGGCGGCGCCAATCCAGGCTAACCTTTGTTCTGGGGAAAGATCGTACACAAATGCGCCGTCCTGGCGCAGCTGTGCAATTTTTTTCTCAGCATCCTCTCTCACCGTGATGCGCTGTGTCGAAAAGACGTTGAAAGCACTGTCGATGACCTCCCGTTGGGCCGGTGTGGCCCGTTCCAGCCACGTCTTGGAGGCCATGATCACCGTCGACTCATAATGATGCCCCGTCAGGGTGTAATGAGGCGCATGATCTTTAAATGCGTTGACGTACCACGGCAGGCTGGACGCACCGCCTTCGACCAACCCGGTTTGCAACGCCGGTACCACATCGCCAATGCCGAGAAAGACCGTATCCACGCCGAGCGATTGAAAGAATATGGCCACCGACGGTGTAGTCGGCGTGCGCAGTTTCTCACCAAAGACATTGGCGGGTTCAAGATAAGATTTTGGCCCGTAAAAACCGGTCCACCCCGCCTCCGACCAGCCGAGGAAGGCCAAACCGATGGGTTCGAGGTAAGGGCGAATGATATCGGCGGCGCAGCAGTCATAGAAAAAATCGGCTTCTGCTGCGCTCTCAAACAAATATGGCAAGGATAAAACAGCGGCTTCGGGAATGGTCGATGACAGTCCCCACAAAGACGATGAAGAAATTTGCACTCGATCACGCCGGAGGCTGTTGACCATGTTTTCTTCATTGCCCAGTTCACCATAAAGGTAATATTCGAAGTCCACCTCTGGGCTAGCCATCAGAATACTTTTGCGGAACAGCCAGTGCTCTTCCCAGATGGAGCCCTTGGGTACGCTTCCCGCTGCCCGGCCGGTCAAGGGTTCGCCGGACACCGGCGCGCTGATACTCAAAAGGCAGACAAGCAGACTGAAAGTGCGAGCCATTTGATGAAAGGATTTTTTACTCACATTTCTTCCCCGCTCACAAACACGTCACGCGCATGTTGGCGTAGGCATTGAGGGGCGCTTGTTGAGCCAAGAGCGTCACCGATTGCCATAGGCCAGTGATCCAATAGGGATCTTGATGACAAAGAGACTCAGCATCGCGGCGGGTCTTCGCGTCCACATACCAAAGGCCGCCGATGGGGTTCCCCAAATCGTCCCGCAACAAGGGGCCAGAAGCGAGGATGTTGCTTCGATTGGCGGCAACATAGGCATCATGTGAGTCTTGATGAAGGCGCCGCATGTGGTGGTGTCCCGGCCGGACCTCGAATCGGGCAATGAACAGCATAATGCAAAGGGTCCGCATGAGATGGATTGAACGCCCGCGCCAACGGGGTCCGTGGACAACTACAGAGGCCAGCGTATGATGGCGTGGAGCAACAATCAATCAACGACAGGGAGCCGGCATAAACCGGTTTCAGGAGGGGCCCACATGAACGACGCTGGCACGGGCTTGCCCATTACCCAGATCGATCACACCGTTGTCCGCGGCGTTATCGCCTATACGTCCAAAAAGCCCGAACGGATGGATCACGAGCGCGGCCGTGAGTTCTATACGACAACTAAGTATGGCTGGGGCGGCCGCACCATCGGCGTGCATACGGAGATCGACGACCGGCCGTCAGTGATGCGCGATGCCACCTATACGGTCGACGAAAATTGGATGCCGCAGGACTGTTTTGTCCGGCTCACCGTCGGCGACAAGTTCATGGGCACGGGCTGGTTCAAATTTTACGACAACTACACCGAATGCGAGACCTACACCGCTTTGGAAGGCCGGGTTTCCCAGCGCATGGACCACAAACACGGACCGTTAAAGTCATTCCAGAACCACGCCATTGCCTGCGACAGTTGGCACTTCTCCCACTACGACTTGAGCAAAGGGCCTGGCCAGCAAAGCATCGACGAATTGTTGCTGTGCTCACCGGACCACCGCGGCGCGACCGGACCCATGCTCTATCCCCTGCGCTTGGATCTGGTTTATGTGGGGGATGAAAAAATCACGGTCGGTGCCGGCACGTTCGATGCCCACCACTTCCAGGTCCCGACCAACACGGACCTGCCCGAAGAGCACCCGCCCTACGAAGTGTTTACGACCACGGACGGGGACTACACTTTCCTTAAAGGCGGTGTCGCCGGGTACATGCAAACCCACTACGAGCTGGTGGAATACGACAAGACCGTCGGTTAAGGGAACCACATAAGTGATTAAAGAGTATCACCAGCGCGATCATGTGACGCGCAACGGGCGCCTGCTGTACACATCGAAGAAGCCGGACCGCATGGACGAAGAACGCGGACGGGAACAGTGGACCATAACCCGGCATACCGATGGCCGCCGGTCGCTGATGTCCCACGGCGAGATTGACGACCGGCCCAGCGTGTTGCGCTTCGTCCACCTTACTGTCAACGGTGACTGGTCTCCTATTGACGCCTTTGTGCGCATCAGTGTTGGCGATGAGTTTCGCGGATCGGGATGGTACCGCTTCGCCAACGGCGTGGCCGAATGCGAAACAGTGACCACGACGGAAGGCCGCTTGTCCCAACGCGTGCCGTACAGCGGGGACAGTCCAGGGTTTGGCGGCCATGCCATTCAAAATGACGGTTGGGTCTGCGCCTCCGTCGACCTTTCCAAACCGGGGGAACCGCAGTCTTTTCCGATGTTTGCCTCGTCGACCGATCACCGCGGCGCGACAGGGCCGACAATCTGTCAACCAACGCCGAGCGTGGTCTATGTGGGCGACGAAGAAATCAGCGTCGGTGCGGGAACCTTTAACGCCCATCATTTTCAGTTCGTGTCGGTCGAAGGCCTGCCCGAAGAACACCCCATCTACAACGTGTGGACGTCGACGGATGGTGACTATCTCTTCCTCAAGGGTCAGGTCGACGGCTACATGCAGACCTATTACGAATTGGTTGAGCTGAGCGACGGCCTATGATCACGGCCTTGATCGAATAGGACGGCGTTCGAACACCCCCTCCATGGGGTCAGCCAATGGCGCGATGTTGAGCTCAAACAATTCGAGCAATACACCGTTGGGGTCGTAGGCGATCATGTTGCGGGACAAACCGACCGGAGATCGCGTCGGCGGGAACGAGACCTCATATCCACCCGCCAACAGCCGGCGATGGATTTCATCAATGTTGCCGACCCGGAAGGGCGGCACGGGATCGCCGTGGTGGCCGGGGCGCGTGGTTTTCTTATCCATGTCCTTGCAGCCGGGGCCATCGGGATCGTCCAAAATGCCCATGAAGGCAATGCGCCCACCGAGGATCGGTCCGCCGGGGTATTCGCCTCGCCCTTCCATCACCACCAGCCGCACCGTCCCGGTGTCGGATACGGCGGTGTAGCGGTTGATGACATCCGGTGTGAAATCCCGCTCTTGGATCACGCGCTGGGCCAATATATCGCGGTAGAAGGCAATGGATTCATCCAGCTTGCAGGTTGTGATGACAGCCCGAAGCAACAGGCTCTGAACCGGCGGTTCGTCGGCGCTGTGCGCTGATCCGATTAACACAGAAAAAATCGCAATACTTGCTGCGAGGATTTTCATATGACACTCCGCAATTTGTTGCACCGCAATCTGGCGGCGTCCCGACCGTGACCGTATGATACGCTGCCGATGATGGTGACCCCTAGGAGAGATTGTCCATGGCTGCGTTCGTTTTTCCCGTATTCTTTGTCTTTGCGGTTCTCGCTACACCGGGGGCAATGGCGCAGCAAACGACGGCCGATGTTATTGCCGCGCTCGGTTTGGTGGAAAGCGATTCACCGGTAAGGGACTTACCAGGATGGAAGAAACCATCGGCCGCTGTTGTGTTGGTGGATGACCCGGCCCGGGTTGATTGGTATCGGGAAGTTATTCCTGATGACGTCGATCTATTGCACGCACGCGACAATAACGAAGCTGCGCAACAGGTCAGGGCGAATGCAGACCGGGTCAACGTTTCGGTGGGTTTTTGCAGCCCTGCTGTTGTCAATGCCGGGCCGAATATTCACTGGCTGCAGATTGCTTTTGCCGGTATCGGCGGTTGCACCGCTATTCCAAAAGTGGCGCAAGGCGATTATCTGCTGACAAATATGCAGCGGTTGGCCGGCCCACAGATCGCCGAGCACGTCATAGCCATGATGATGTATTTTGCCCGCGGCCTTGACCATTTCGCCGCAGCCCAGGCGAACCAGAACTGGGACCGGTTTACGATTCCGCCCGGGACCATGTGGTCAATCAAGGATAAGACCATGCTGGTGGTCGGTTTGGGCGGCATTGGCACGCAAACCGCCCGATTGGCCGCCGGTCTAGGGATGCGGGTGATCGCAACACGCAATTCAAGCCGAGCCGGCCCGGCGTTCGTCGAATATGTGGGCCTTGCCAGCGAATTGCCGGAGCTCATCGAGTCGGCAGATGTGGTGGTCAATGCGCTGCCGTTGACCGACGGTACACGTGATCTTTTCGATGCTGCACTGTTTACGCGCATGAAGAACTCCGCTTTGTTTATCAACGTGGGCCGCGGCGGCAGTGTGGTCACCGAGGATCTTGTCGCTGCGCTGGAAAATGGGGACATCGCCGGTGCTGGCCTAGACGTTCAAGACCCCGAGCCGGTCCCAACAGGTCACCCGTTATGGAATGCACCGAACCTGTTGATTACGCCTCATGTCTCCAGCTTTAACGATGCAGGTCGGGATACCTTATGGATCATTTTGCGGGAAAATCTGCGCCGGTATGTGACGGGAGAGAAAATGTTGTCCGTCGTCGATATTGAACGGGGATATTAGGACCAAGAGCAGGTCAAACCCCTGGCACGCATTGAGCACCTAATGTTGATAAAGTTCTGCCGCTTCCTCGTATAAAGGCAACGCCTCGTTTTCGATATAAGTCCGATCGTCACCACTAAGCTCATCTACCGTCTTGGTGGATTGATTGTTTACGCCGTACGTATTTCTGGCGTACGACGAATTTGGCAAGATCGATTTTGATGCATATGTAGGCATAAGCAAGGACTCATCAAAATCTATGCCTAGGAAAGCGGATACTCTTTGCATGGTATCTTCGGTCTCATTGACCAAGCGTTCATAGGTCGAAACGAAAATGTATTTTGGCCGCTCTTTCTTCAGTTCGATGATTTTGCTGGTCGATTCTTTCCAAAGACGAATGGCCTCATGGACGTCCTTGTATATGGGATTGTAACGGCTGCTCGACGCATACCAGGTCCGCGGGTCTCTGACCGAAGAAACGATGTGACCATCCGGATAGTCCTGAATGAATCTTTCTGTACTGTCAGGAAACATCAGCACACGCGGGCAGAATGCCGTAATGATTCTGGTGTCTTCTCCGGTGGTCACATCTGACCACGCCGCAAAGAAAGACGTGAAAAAGGCGTTGAGAGTGTCTCGCTGGGATCGAACCGGGAAACGCTGGATAACTTCCAGGAAGACGGCCTGTTGCAAGGCGGCGTCAAATGAAAACGGATGTATTTCTGATGTCGCATACGGGTTAGATCCCGGTTTGACATATCCTTTGTTATAGAACGTCTCCAGCCGCGCTTCGTAAAGCGGACCAAACCAACCCTGA
The DNA here is from genome assembly GCA_965262665.1 of Rhodospirillaceae bacterium. Taxonomy (GTDB): domain Bacteria; phylum Pseudomonadota; class Alphaproteobacteria; order Rhodospirillales; family Rhodospirillaceae; genus CBDBND01. Next base: position 2,728,954 of record CBDHFR010000004.1, on the reverse strand, counting down.
GGATCATCGTTCAAATTGAGATTAGGCCAATTCCATTTTTGAGGCCGGCCAATGTGCAGTTCGTGCGGGTGTGCACAGACTTGCGGATGACCATCAAAAAGTTGTGACAATAGGGTTCCACCGGACCTTTGGATTTGCGTTATGAGCACAAACGGTTGAGTAAGGTAGGTAACGGACACACGCTTTTTAGGGTGATCTGTATCCATTGTCTCTGCCGATTGATTGTCGTGTGACGACACCATCAGGTTATGCTTTCCACAACATCCAGCGCATTACGTCTCTTTGGGCGTTTTCCTCATGAATGACTTCGACACCGTGAAACGACGTGTCAGTTCTCAAGAACGAAAGTGCAGCGTTGGGTGCATATGAATAGGTTTTATACCGGTTAAAGTCTTCATAGGTGTAATGGCGGCCGGTGTTGCATTTAAAGCCGTCTTCCTTGGGTACGTAAAATGAAGTTCCGTATGACTCTGTTGTTTCTCCGCCAGAGAGATAGAAGAGGGGCGTCATGACTTTGTTTGGATGATCGGAATGCACGCCTATGCCATAGGCTGTGGTGTCCCTCAGCAATTCGAAGCGAATATCAAACTGACTGTGATTGATGAGGTCCGGCCTTAACTCACGGAGGTAAGGCATGTATGCAGACAGCGCCAACTGGACAAAGTCGGTGGTCCGGAAGTAGGCCTCCATGTCTGACCAGAAAACCTTCAAACCAGACGGTAATGTGTCCGTCTTGCCCTTCAAGAACGGAAGTATGAGTCGCGCTTTCTTAGCCCTTTGATTGGTCGTTCGACCGCCAACGCCACCATAGAATTCGCTGTCGGGGAGATGATCGCGGATCTGATTGAAGAGGTCGGGTTCAAACGCTTCTGTACAATAGAAATGTGGTGAGGGTTGCCGCTCCACTTCAGTTGGCTGCAATGAAGCTTCAAGGGACCGTTTAATGGATCCTTCGAGTGACTCCGAGATATTTGAATTGGGGAGACTCAATGCGTTTTTCTCAGGGTAGTGCGATCACATAAATATTTAGACACACGCAATCAAAGTTAAGCAATAAAGTTACGTATTACACTATACCAAAGTCTTTGCAATATCGCGGGATCATATCGACGTAATAGGTGATGTTTTTGTCGAACCCCCTCACATGCCCAACGCGATTAATGTGTTGTGCCATAGTCGATGTAATAAGGAGATGGCGCAGAATTCGGAAGAGTGGCTGCGCTTCACGTTCCTTTGGCGTGAGAGGCCGAACGCTTTCATACCCTGCAACAAAAGCCTCATTGACCTCTTGCGGCAGACCTTCGAAATCGTTTCTCCAGTAAAACGCCGCAATATCTTTAGCCAAACGATCCGTCCCGCAATCTGAAAAGTCAAAACGGCCAGCAACCGATCCGCCTTTCTCATGACGTTGGCGTTCTGCAAATCTCCATGATAAGGACCAAACGGAACCTCCCGTGGCTCCAGTTTTTCCGAACCCTCTATGGCGGCGGCGCTGACGCGCTCCAAAAACCTGGCCTCATCGGGGCGACCCTTCAGAAGATTGAGCAAGAAGGGCAAACGTTCTTTGATTTTTCTTTCCGTTGCCACGGCCTTTTTGTGAGGGGACGTAAAATCGGCCGCTGCCAGATGCATACGCGCCAACAGACGGCCCATCGGAAGCGCCTCGTCCTCACTCACAACACCTTGATAGGGTTCTCCCTCCAACCAGGTCATCAACACAACCTGGCGTTTGCCTTCCGGCGCTTGAACCGCAAAAAACAGAGAGCCGTCTGTTGCTGCAACGGGGCTTGGTACGTCAATTCCATGACGTGCGAGATGAAGGATGTAGTCCTGTTCATAGGCGAATTCATCGTCGCCGCTCTTGCCCGTACGGGCAACTTTGAGCGCATGCGGTCCGTTTTGTGATCCACCCGATAAATATCGTTCATACCCCGGCTCAATAGGCGGCACCTAACATCGCCTGAAAGGCTGAAGCGTTCAGCTAATGCGTCGGCCAACGCGTCGGCGTCGAGTACGGATTGGCTAATGGGAAATGTCGCCATCTTGATCTTCTAGGCTAAGCCTGCGTCGGCAAGGTGTTTACGGGCTAAATCCGTAAAGGGGACGAAGTCGCCATCAAAACCGGGTACAGGACCGACCCGATTGATGAGAATGGCAAAGGTCGAAGACATGACCAGATCACGGGCGACACGAAAAAGAGGACACAATAACTTTTCAAATGCGGTCAAAGGACGCACCTCTTCATACCCGGAAAAGAAAGGCTGGTTTATTGCGTCGTTCCTGATTTCCATATCACTGCGCCAAACAAAGGTGAACAGATCCTCCGCACAGTACCCGGTTCCGCAGGTATCAAAATCAAGGATGGCTATTGAACCGTCGCTCGCCTTAAGAATGTTGGCGAACTGAAAATCTCCATGAACAGGTCCGCGACGGATATTCATGGGTGGTACTTGGGAGAGAGCCTGTTTCACGACTTCCGTGGCCTTGGCATAGAAGTCTCTGTGATCAGCATCACCTTCAAGCATGGCCAATAGATCGGGCATTCTTTCATCGAGTATTTGGATGGTATCGATGTTTCTTGCGTGTTCCGAGACGAAGTCGTCACCGGCATCATGCAGCTCTGCGAGGCTTGCACCGGCAAGTTTCGCGTCTTCCTCCGTCATATACTTTGTTAGGTTTTGTCCGTCCAGCCATTTCATTACGGTGATGGTGCGCACACCCTCCGGCGCGTCAACGTCAAAGAAAAGGCTGCCGTCCTTGGCAGAAACGGGAGCGGGAACCTTACATCCTTTGGCGTTGAGATGCTGCACGTATGCCGCTTCAAAAGAATATTCCCCTGCGGTTCGAAAATCTGCCTTAGCGATCCTTAGAGCGTAGCGGTCGTGACCGGCCACAACTTCATAAAAGTCATTGTTGGCCCGGCTGATGAGCTGGCAACGAAGCGGGCTACCCAGCGCATAGCGCGCTTTGATTTCATCGGTCAGCGCCTGTGGATCAAGCGTCGAATGTATAACGGGAAAAACCATATACCCTGTGTCCTAATCGCAAAGGAAAGGATCGAATGTTCCCGTTATAAGTCAAGGTTTCATCGCCGAGCCTGATATGTAAAGGTCGAGATATCCTTTGAGGAACCAAAAAATATGAGTGCGACAAGATCCGGCCTCATCGGCGGCATTTACGACATCGGCGTCGGTGTCAAAGACCTCGAATCAGCCATTGAATTTTGGTCCGCCTGTGGATACCGCCCCGGACGGGAAGGCCAACTCAGCACCGAACAGGCCAAAACGCTCTATGGCGTGGAGTCCGCAGTAACAAGCGTTCGTCTGCTTCATCAAAATGCGGCGGCAGGTTTGATTCGTCTGATGCAATGGGACAACCCGACCGGGCCAGGATTGAACATGGCACCCTTACGAACGCACGGCTGCCGCTGGTCGGTACATCGGACCGACAACATCGCCAACGCCTATGTGCACGGTGAAGTCCTTCGTCGTCAGGGAAAACCCATCTACCTCGTCGGACCCCATTACAACTTTGATTTGGGCAAAAAGATTGCCGACAAGAACCCATTCAGGGAAACTCTTTCCGCTTCCGGCGATGTTTTGCTGTTTCAACCGGAAGCTCAATTGGTGGCGATGACACGCATGAATTTCGCCGTCCCCAAATACGGCACCATCGATACGGACGCACCCTTGCGACTAAGCGAAGGATGTCACATGGCCCTGGTCATACAGGCCGAGGACATTTCCATTTTCGATTTTTATGAAGAGGTGATTGGTTTCAAGCGCTATCACCAGGTCGATATATCTTACCAACCGGGATACATGCCCAGCGATATGTTCGATCTGACACCCGATGAAACCTTTTCAGAAGTGGACTTCGACGACCCAGATGCAGGCGACGACCCGGCGGAACACCTGCCGGGCCGATTACGTTGCTTCATTGTGCGCTCCGCCAAGCCGGCCGATGACCGCTTGGCGTTATCCCAACCCGGAAATTTAGGATACTCCCTTTATACGGTAAGGGTCGGCGACCTTTTAGCGATGCACAAAAAGGTCAGCGCCTCACAGGCCAGTGGTGTGACCGATATCATCACCGACGAATTTGGCGCGGACTCATTTTCATTCGTCGCACCAGACGGGTTCACCTGGGCTGTGATGACGCATCCGTCATAACGCGCAACCGCCGTTCACTAATTAACGTTTCTTGAGACCATCAAGCAGCGTATCAACGTGTGTTTTCAATACCGCGTCAGTGTCGAGTGGTCCGCCCATGGGCGCGAAGAGATGATTCCAGATCACAGACATCATCATCGGACTGACCAGAAGCTGCGGATAGGCGGATAGTCCATTGTCACGGAACTCACCGCGATCGACTCCCCGCTGAATGACGGCTCTGAGGATTTGCAGACCGGAACTGATGATTTCGTCGTAATAGAATGACACCAGTTCGGGGAAGCGTTTCCCTTCGGAAATCATCAAAATCAAGATGGTTTGAAAACCGCCCTGGGTGAGACGGTTTCCTAAACCGCGAACGATTTCATAAAGGAGATCGGCTGTGTTGCCTTCGAATTGAGTGGCGAGATCCCGCGTGCCGGCGATGTGAGCCCCAACCGTTACCCGGACGCAGGCTTTGAACAGATCCTCTTTGGTATCGAAGTAGAGATAAATGGTGCCCTTGCTGATGCCTATTTTCTCAGCTACGTCGTCCAGCCGGGTGCCGGCAAAACCACCGCGCGCAAAGACCTCTAGGGCCGCTTCGACGATTTCTTTAGGCCGCGCCTCCTTTTGCGCCGCCCGGGAGCCTCTTTTTTTCTGGGCTGCCGCCGCAGCCATGGCGTCAGATTCTCCATTGATCCTGAACTCGAATGTGCCTATTATACTGACTAACTAGTCAGTTAGCAATAGGGATTAGAGAGATAAGGGTGAACGATGGACGAGCGCGTCATGCCGGCCGATGCCCAACAGGACTCTGCCGTCCCCAATCCACAGGAAGAGGTGGGGACCAAAGGACGGTGGGGATTGATCGCCATCGGATTCTTGGCGGCCGGCATAGTTGGATTCATTTTATTGCAGGTGCTGGCACCGCAGCCGCAACAAAGGCCGCGCGAAGTCAGCGCCCCATTGGTTCAGATCCAGCCGCTCGCATTAACAACCGGCCCCCTTCCGGTACGCGGCAACGGCCCGGTGCGGCCGCGGGCGCAGGTCACCCTCACCGCACAAGTGTCCGGTGAGATTGTCGAGGTCAGTCCGTCACTGGTCACCGGCGGCAGTTTTACAACAGGAGAGACGTTGGCCCGCATCGATCCCCGGCCCTACCGGGCCGCGTTGGATCAGGCCGAAGCGGATCGCCAGGCCCGCCAGGCCGATCTCGCCTTCGCCGAGCGGCAATTGGAACGAGACCAACAACTGACACAAAGCGGCGCAGCCAGCGAACGCCGGCGCGATGAAACCCTCAACCAGCGTGACCGGGCCCGTGCGCAGATTGCGGGTCTCAACGCCCTGATTGCCTCACGGGCCATTGATCTTGAACGCACGGCTATAACTGCACCTTTTGAAGGACGCGTGTTCACCGAGCAGATCGATGAAGGGTCCGTGGTCATGCCGGGCAATGAGATCGCGCGTATTTATGCGACCGATATTTTTGAAATTGTCGTCCCCTTGTCTGACCGGGAAGCGGCGCTGATACCGGGTCTGTGGGACACGAACCGCACGGACGCACCGCGCGCCGTCGCGACCCTGCCCTATCGAGGACGTCTCTATACCTGGGACGGATATGTCGACCGGGTCGAAGCCGGCATCGATCCGGACACCAGAACCATCGACGTTGTCGTGCGTATCCCCAACCCGACCCGGCGGGGCACGGTCAGTGACAGTACCGGCGCGGATACTCTCGCCGAAGCCCCGCCCATGCTGATCGGCACTTATGCCGGCGTCGAGATTGAAGGCATCACCATTCCTTATGCCCTGATACCCCGCGCCGCTTTGCGCAATAACGATTCCATCTGGCTGGTCACCGGGGACGAGACCCTCCATGTACTGGAAGTGGACGTCGTGCAGGACCAGGGCACACGGGTCGCTATCCGCCACCCAAAACTTCAGACCGGTGACCACTTAGTCGTTAGTGACGTGGCTATCGCAAGTGATGGTCTCAAGGTGCGGATCGCAAAGCCGGATAGCAGTACGCCATGAGACCGATCATCGAATGGATGGCGCGTCATGGTGTGGCTGCCAACTTGCTTATGGTCTTCATGTTGGCCTTCGGTATTCTCAACGCTTTCATCATTCCCATCGAAGTTTTTCCCGAGCTTTCCTTGGACACGGTCACTGTCGAGGTCGAATATTTAGGAGCCTCACCGTCCGAAATCGAAGAGTCCATCATTCAACGCATTGAAGAGCGGATTGAGGGCATTGACGGCCTGCAAGACATCACCGCAACCGCAATCGAAAATGTCGGCACGGTCAGCATTGAACTGGCCCTGGGCAAAGACACGGCACAAAAACTCGATGAGATCAAAGCCGAGATTGACCGCATCACAACCTTTCCAGCAGGCGCTGAAAAACCGGAAGTCCGTGAAGTGTCCAACCGCCAGCGTGTGATCGAGATCGCTGTTGTTGGCGATATAGAAGAACGCACCCTCAAAGAGCTCGCCAACAAAATCAAAGATGACCTCACCCTCACTGACGACATTTCCTTGGTCGAGGTCAGCGCTGTGCGGGACTATGAAATTTCCGTCGAGGTCGAAAACGCGACATTGCGTGCGTACAACATATCCCTGCCGGAGCTGGCGGGGATCATACGGCGGGAGAGTTTGGATTTACCAGGGGGTGAAATTGAGTCCCTGGACGAAGATGTTGTACTGCGCACGCTGGGGCGTAACTACGACAGCAAAGATTTTTCCGAAATCGTTGTGTTCACCGGCCGCAACGGAGCGCAGGTTAAACTCAGGGATTTCGCCCATGTTGACGATGGATTTCGCGAAAAAGACCTCATCAGCCTGTTCGACAATAAGCCTGCTGCATTTGTTAAGGTGTTTCGCACCGGTGACGAGCAGGTGTTGTCTGTGGTGGAAACCGTCAACCGGTATCTGGCTGAAGAGTTGCAGCCTGTGCTTCCTCCAGAAACAAGTGTCATTGTTTGGCGTAACGACGCGGAAGAGCTGGAAAGCCGTTTGAACCTGTTACTCAAGAACGGTTTCATCGGGCTCGTTCTGGTCATAACCACGCTGACACTGTTCCTTGATGTGCGGCTCGCTTTTTGGACCTCTCTTGGCATTTTTGTTGCCTTCGTCGCGGCCATCGGTGTGATCAACGGCATCGACAACACCATCAACCAGATCGCCTTATTCGGTTTCATATTGGCGATTGGCATTGTCGTCGATGATGCCATCGTCATCGGCGAGAATATTTACGCGGCCAATGAGCAAGGCCACTCGCCTCTCGATGCTGCGATCCGCGGGGCGCAACGGGTATCCGTTCCGGTGCTGTTTGCGGTGGCCACCACTATCGCCGCGTTCTCCCCCTTGCTGATGGTGCCAGGTACGGCAGGAAAATTTCTGGGCCAGATGCCGACCGTCGTCATTATTTTGCTTCTGCTGTCTCTGCTGGAAGCCATGCTGGTGCTGCCCTATCACCTGTCCCGGCATTCCTTCAAAGAGAGCGCAACGCCGGGGCCGATTCTCCAGCGTATTCAGCAAGTTCAACGTGTCTTCTCGGATGCCTTGCGGCGCTTCGTCGAAGGACCGCTCGATAGGACGTTGCGGTTCACCACCTTGCATCCTTGGGTCATCGTCTGTGCCGGTGCTGCCATGATCATGCTGTCGGCAGGCTTTGTTGCCGGCGGCTACGTCAAGGTACAGTTCTTCCCTGTGGTAGAAGGACAATACGTAACCGCAACCATGGAACTCAAACCGGGCACGCCGCTTGCCCAAACACAGGACATGGCCAGGCGCATTGAGCGCATCGGCCGAGAGGTTGAAAAGGAGTTGCAAACGCTCCTGCCCGAAGACAGCCCGCCGCTCGTCACGGCCGTCTACGTGCTCGTCGGCAGCCAGGATTTTTCTGCACCGCCTTTTGGCGGTGTCAGTGCCCTGCCCGACGCCAACAAGGCCTCTGTCGTGTTTGAACTACTTGAACCCAAGCAACGTCCATTCACGGCTCAGGACTTTCAGCACAAATGGCGCGACGCGGTAGGAACACCCGCTGGCATTCGCCGGCTCTTCTTCTCCTCCCAACTGTTCAATTTCGGCGAACCAGTGCAGGTGGAACTGTCTGCGGATACGGATGAGAATTTGGGCCGTGCCGTGCAGGCGGTCGAAGAAGAACTTCTCGAGATCACTGGCGTATTTGACGTCCGTAACGACCGGGATGAAGGCAAGCGTGAGATTGAACTCCGGCTGAAGCCCCAAGCCCGCACTTATGGTTTGGCCTTGGATGATTTGGCGCAACAGGTCCGGGCAGCGTTCTTCGGCGCCGAAGCCTTGCGCGTCCAGCGCGGCCGGGAAGAGGTTCGAGTGTATGTTCGCTTACCCCGCAGTGAACGGGATTCTATCGCTGACCTGCTGAACTACCGTGTCCGTGTGCCCGGCCGGGATTATGTCCCTCTCGGTGTGGTGGCGGATTTAAGTGAAGGTTTAAGCCCGTCCATGATCAAGCGGCGCAATGGCCGCCGCATCGTTTCCATCACAGCGAATGTAGACAACGTGTCCATCACCGGCCAGGAAGTCACAGCTGCGCTGGAAGACGAAATTTTACCGCGCATTGCTCAAGATGTTCCTGGCTTGAAATTCGATTTTGGCGGTGAGCAGCGGGAACAACGGCGGGCGCTGCCGGCGCTGGGTAGAAATTTTATCCTCGCCCTCTTCGCTATCTATGCCCTGCTGGCCATCGCTTTTGGTTCTTACATCCAGCCGGTCATTATCATGGCCGCCATTCCGTTTGGCACTATTGGCGCCATACTCGGCCATCTGTTGCTCGGCATTAATCTTACTTTACCCGGCATCTTTGGAATCGTTGGACTGTCGGGTGTGATCGTCAACGGTGCCCTGGTGATGATCGACTTCATCAACGAGGAACGCGCCAACGGCAAAGCACCGAGGACTGCCATCATTGATGGGGCAAAATCCCGCTTCCGGCCTATCATGCTCACCGCGTTGACCACCTTCCTTGGCGTCTTTCCTTTGATCATTGAACGCAGCATCCAAGCCCAGTTCTTGGTGCCGGTCGCGTGCAGCATCGGCTTCGGTGTTCTGTTTGGAACGGCGGTGCAGCTGCTTATTGTTCCCGCTTTGGCGATGATCCAGGCTGATGGCTTGAAGGTCAGCCTCGGCTTGTCACGATCGTCACCGCAACCGGCCGAATAGAACTTTCCCTTGGGGCAGCACGTTCCCAATACCGTAGGGGCACGGTATGGTGACGACCTAATTCAATGATATTTTGGGAAGCACCGGTTCATGGCCGCTCGTAGTGTTGGGTTTCTTGTATTCATTCTGTTCACATTCGTTTCACCGCTTAGTTTTGCTGTGGAGGTCGTTGTAGGCGGCACTGGTTTTAAGAATACCGCCGGTGAGCGGAAATGGATGACTTTCTAGCGTAATGCGGAGTCAGCCTCTAACGGGGAACTGTCCATGCGCATGCTCGTTTATGGTGAGCTCGGTCCTGAAGAAAATCTGGTCGCCGGAATCCGCCGGGGCCGTATTCACGTCGCCAATTGGTCTGGATTGGCGACGACAACGGTCGTCCCTGAAATGGCTATGCTTTATACGCCCTTTCTATTCGATAATTACGCCGAGTCAGATTTCATCATGGATGAGTTCCTCTTCGATGCGTACGCCGAGATGCTGGTGGAACGGGATGTTAAACTCGTCGTCTGGGACGAAATCGGCTTCAACCACGTTTACGGCAAGACTCCCATCCTAACGCCGGCGGACAGCCAAGGGGTTCGGTTTCGCATTTCATCAAGTGAATCCGCCCGTCTGTTTGCAGAAGCTATTGGCGCTGATTCCATTCCACTCAGTTTTACAGATATTGTGACAGGTCTTCAGACGGGCCTGGTAGACTCGGGTGAACTCTCGATCATTATGTATGCGCCAACCGGTATTGCCGCGGAGGCGAACCACCTCACCCTGACCAATCACTCCTTTGCCACGTCGATCATCGTCATGCGTAAGAGTTGGCTAGAACGCCTTTCCCAAGAGCACCAAAATATCCTTCTCACGTCGTATGTAGGCCTTGAAGAAGGGCGCCAGTGGGTCCGCGACGAATGGAAGGTTTTTTTAGATGATGCAGACAAATGGGGCTTCACCACCCACGAGCTTTCAGTCAGTCAACGCGCTCTTTGGAAAGAAGCCACCGCTCCGGTCGCTAGACAATTGATTGACTCTATTGGCGGCCGGGCTCAGGACATTTGGGATCTGGTACAAGAGGGCAAACACGCGTTTGCGGCACAACAAACCTCTGCAGAATAACGATTAAATGCTCGGACTTTGGGCCATGGAACGAAAACATCTTCAAATAGCTTTAGCTGTTATTGCTGTTTTTTTACTAAACGCAGCAGTGTCCGCGAACGCTTTTCAATCCGTCGTCAAACGAACCACGCTCTTGGTTGCAGATATTGAGCGGTCGGTTGAATTCTATAAGGCCATCGGGTTTTCGGTCTGGCTCGACCGAGGCGGTGATCGCGACCCCGACAGCTCCGGTGGAATGCCCCTGAACGGCAAATCAGGTCATTCCCACATCACCATATTGTCGGGTCAACATCTGGAATGGGCCATGATCGGGCTGCTCGAGTTCAGCAATCCTCCTCTGGCCTGGACGCGGGACCCTGATGACCTCACCATTGGAACGTCCGATGCGGTCTTGGTCATCGTCACCGATGAAATCAAACAAGTGCATGAGAACTTGGCGAGCTTAGACGCACGCATTTTGGAAGGGCCGCGCGACTACACCTCAAATTCTGTCGAAGGCCGCAAATTCGGTGCCATTATGTTTTTCCAGGATCCCGATGGGCATGTCATTGAAATGACCCAGGTCTACCGCATGGAACCCTATACTGATTAGAAAGCCGCTTGGTATGAGCTGAGATTGAAACCTAGGACGGTTTCTTTCGCTTCGGCTTTTTCGCCTTAGGCGCCGCATCGTAGGCTTTGAGAGTCCATTGTTGCAAATCGTCCTGGTTTTCCAGCACATCTTCAGGCACCTGCCAGTAAGACATCTGAATGGGTTTTGATTTACCGCCATAAGTGAAGGGTTCGGAACCGGCGTCTTCAAAATCAGGCTGATTGTTAGGCCCGGTCTTGTAGTAAAGAACGTCATCGGCAATCAGTGCGAACATCACACCGCCCTTGTACAACCCAAAACCGCCGAACATGGCGCGCGCCGAAATGCCGTCAATGTGCGACAACAGATCGAGCATGTGGTCACAGAATTCCCGGGACGCCACTACGTCGTTCTCCTAAGGATGACGAACGCTCTGAGGTTGACCCGGTCGTCACAAATCCGGCCTTCCCGTTCAACGGTGAATCCGGCTGCCGTCAGCGCCGACACTTTGTCCGCAAAACCGTCTTCAATTTTCGTGGTTGAACGCCGGCCCTGGCTCTCGAACAGCACCACACCGCCAGGGGTTATCAGGTGTGCCAACCGCTGCGCCAGATCGTTTAGTGATGCATCAACCCAGCCATGCAGGGCAGCGGCAATGACCAGATCAAAAGTGCCGGTGTTTTTGTAGGACGTCACGTCTGCCGCTTCGAAGGTGCAATTGGCGAAGCCTAGGTAAACACACACGCGTTGAGCAATGGCCACCAATGCAGGGTCCTTTTCAACACCGACAATTTGCTTGGCGTGGTCAGCACAGGCCAGCGCGAGAAATCCCAGGTTGGAGCCGAGATCGAGCACGCGTCCATCGGCAGACAGGGATTCCAATTCGTATGTTTTAAACCGAGTGTCCGTATCCCGGCTGCCGGGGATCATCACCGCTGAACAGCTTTGATAGGGCAAACCAAAGTCGCCGAAATGAAAGTTCGTGCTTTTCCGGTACTTGTCCCATAGTTCATTGATATCGCTATGTAATTTTCTGAGGTCCTGGCGATCCGGCGCCAGCTGAGGGTCTCCCCCAACGCATCGGCGTGACGGCGCACATGATGGGTAAAAGGACGATGGGAGAGGGCCTGCCAACGATGTTGAAGGGCATCCGTATAACGGCCCTGCTTTTGTGCTTCATCAGCCTTGCGCACATGGACAGCGGGCAGGCCGGCGATGGCCGCCGGAACATCCATCGCTGCCGTCTGGGTGGGAGCAAGGCTGATGAGACCCTGCACCAAATCACTGACAGCCGACGTCCTTTTGGTGGGAATGAGGCCATAGTCTTGTAGGACGGCCCTGCCATAAGCGTCGGCGAATTCCGTTAGCCATGGCGCAAAGGGCCTCCACAACCCGATTGTATCCGTCCGGGGGGATGGCCGGTCATTGAAACTGGCCCATGGCATGGCTTGGATGTTTGATTTTGTGTCTTCTTTATTTGGGGGATTCACGCTGTCCGTCCAGGACAGATCGAGCGCCGTCACCACCGACCTGAGAACCGTATCCGAGTTTGTAACCAGATCCTCGTAGGTCACGTTGGCGATGACGGGCCGCCATTGACTCCAATGGTCTTGCAGAGCGTCATAAGACATCAATCGGCTGGCGATTCCGTCCCAGCTGTCAGCCCAATGCCCGCCGGTGACGAAATGACGCATAAAAATGCTGACGGCGAGATCCAGTGGATCGCGATTGATTTGAATGATTTTTGCGTCGGGACACAGCTGAAGCAGAAAATCCAGATACAAACCGTTGACCGGATGGGTATCAATCACATATCGCGCCGGACCGCCCAAACGTTTCAGGGCAGCGCGATAAGATGCCGCCGTTTCGGACCGCTGCGACGGATCGTCAACGATATCGCTTTGCGCCAGGCTGGGCAAAATACCTGTTTCGTCTGCTGCCGCAATGTCGGGATGACCGGCAAGCCACGCCTGCAAAATCGATTTGCCTGACCGCGACGGTCCGCTAATGATCAAGGGGGTGGGCCGGTCTGCCGCTTCTTCACGCACTTCTGGGAGAGGCGAAGACAAGATTGTTTTGACGCGCCGGTCAAAGGTTTCGGCGGAAAGAGCGTGGGTAGATGTCGCCAAGCTCGCCCATTCCCTATTGCCTTGAGCAAAACAGGCAAAGCTCGCTTCATGGTTTACCTTGGACGCGAATACATTGCCCAGAGTAAACCAGGCTTTGACGCTGTCTTCTGCGTCCAGGTCACTCTCGGATAGCAGAACTGTGAGCCGTTTAATCGTGGTATCCGCGTCAGGAGGATTGGCGCATAGGGAAAGGTTGTAGTGCGCGGTAACGTGATCGGGTGCAAAATCTAAGAGACACTTAGGGCGTTTCGCGCGCGATCGGTTTGTCCTGACTCCCACAGCGCTTGGGCACGCTTGAGGTGAATGTCCTGATCCATCGGCCGGTGACTAAGAAATCTGTCACAAACACGAGCGGCCTGCTCAAAGGACCGCCGCGCCAGGAACAAATTCACCAGGCCGAGAACGGCCAATCGATAGGTGGGCTCTTTGTCCAATGCTTTCCCGAAAGCGGCTTCGGCATCATCTGGCCAGCCGGCAACGGCCATGATGCGCCCGGCTGTGTTGAGTGCCTCGGCATCGGCCGTATCAACATCGAGAATGGCCCGCGCCAGCGGAATCGCATCCGTAAACTTTCGTTGGTCTGCAGGCACGGCGGCAAGCAGGCTTTGTGTATCCACATGACCAGGGCGCAGATGCAGCGCTTTAGACAGCAGGTCTTCTGCTTGGTCCGATTTGCCGTCTTGATGTTTGATGGCAGCCAGGTTGTAGAGCGCAGGCGCGTGATCTGGATTTCCTGCCAAGACCTGTTGGAAATACGTCTCGGCTTCAGCCACGCGCCCGTCACGGACAGCACGGACTCCGGCCTCGAATTGAGTTTGATCCGCTTCAGTCACGGAGCGCTTTGAACCGCCCTATTCGTCTTAACATTGCCAGACTACGTTTTACCGAAATCCGGTTTGCGTTTCTCCTTGAACGCAGAGAACCCCTCCTTAAAGTCCTCGCCGGAAAATGCGTCGATAAAAAGTTGGCGCGTTTCGGATGTATCGTCGGTCTGACCGTCAAGAATCATCTGTACGATCTGTTTGGTGGACCGGGCGGAAAATTGTGACGCGCCACAGACCAATTCAATAAACGCAAGCACGTCATCTTCAAGACTGTCTGCATTTACAAGGCGGTCGATAAGACCAAGTGTCTTTGCTTCCTCGGCCTCAATGATTCTGCCTGTGAACAGGATGTCCTTCGCTGCGGAAGGTCCGACCGCATCTATCAATCTTTTGGTATCGGCAAGACTGTAGACCAGTCCCAATTTTCCCGGGGTAATTCCCAACTTTGCTGTGTGGTCGGCAAAGCGTAGATCGCAACACAACGCTATGCCGCACCCGCCTCCGACGCAAGCGCCGCGGATCATGGCCACCGTCGGTTTGGGGAAACGGTATAACGCTTTTTGCGCCGTATAAGTTTCTTCTGCAATGGTCGAAGCGATGGAGGCGTCCTCAAAGACAGCTTTCATTTCTTCAATGTCGGCGCCGGCGGCGAAGGTTGTTCCTTCGCCTGCAACGACGAGGACGGCTATAGCCGGATTAGCCTCGGCCTCTGCCAGCAGTTCGACCATGCGTCGCCACATTGCGAGGTTCAGAGCATTGCGTTTGTCGGGCCGGTTCAGTCGGAGAATTGCGTAGGACTCTTTGCGTTCGAGTGTAATCGCTTCTTCTGACATCATAGCTCTCTTCGCGACGATACTGATTTGTTGTGTTCTAACGCAGGACCGTATGAAGCGCCACGTTCTGGTAACGGACTCTGGGTTAACTGGCCTGTCATAACAGTGTCATATGGACTCGTGCGCAGGTGCGCTATAGTGCCGCCCGCATCGGGAACGGGGGTTCTCTCAATATGTCATACCGCGCTCCGTCACGTTGTGCGCTCTTGTCGTGCGCTGCTGCCCTAGCTCTGGCACCTGCCTTTACCTCATTGCCTTACAAAAAGTCATGGGCACAGCCCCGCTTTTCGGATTACCCGTTCAAGCTGGGTGTCGCTTCGGGCGATCCCCTTCCGGACGGTGTGGTGATCTGGACCCGTCTCGCGCCGGACCCCTTCACCACCGACGCCTTGCCGCAGGAGCCCATTGAGGTCGAATGGCAGGTGGCCGAGGACGTGGCCATGCGCCGGGTCGTGCAAAATGGCACAGCGCGGGCGCGGCCTGAGTTTGCCCACGCGGTGCACGTGGAGTAGGCGGGTCTTAAACCGGGCCGGGAATATTTTTATCATTTTCGGGCCGGCGGCGAAGTCAGCCCCGTTGGTCGGACCCTGACCGCTCCCAGTCAAACCGCAAATGTTAAAGCCATGAAGTTCGCCTTTGCGTCCTGCCAGCACTATGAGCATGGCTACTTCACCGCCTACAGCCGTCTTGAGCGGGCCGTCCCCGTCCACGATTGCGCTAAGGGCCTATACGGAAAAGCCCGGTTCGAAGCCGGTGGCCGCAAAGAGCCGAACCAAAAATAAGGATCAGGCTTCACCCTGGACCTTGGTCTTCGATACGGAAACCACCATCGATGCAGCCCAGCAATTGCGGGTGGGGGTCTTCCAGGTCCGCAAATATGAAACCCTGGAGCGGGAGGGCATTTTCTACGATCTGGGAAGCCTCACGACGAAAGACCTTGAGACCGTGAGGGCCTATGCCGGCTCGCATGACCTAGAACTCATAACGGTCCGGTCTTTCGTTCAGGGGGTGTTTCTCAAGTACGGTTATACCCGCCGAGGCCTCATTGTCGGGTTCAATCTGCCCTTCGATATCTCCCGCATTGCTCAAGGGCATGGGTCTGCAAAGGGACATATGCGCGGCGGTTTCAGTTTCAAGCTGACTGCCGACAAGCGCGATCCGGATATTATGGTGAAACACCTCAAAGCAAGGGCTGCCCTGATCGACTTTGCCAGACCCGGCAAAAAGGAAGCTTCTAGGGGTGAGCGTAAGCGCGGCATCAAGATCAAGCCCCACCGGGGTTACTTTTTGGACCTCAAAACCTTTGCTGCGGCTCTGACAAGCCAAAGCCATTCGCTCAAGGGATTAGGCAAATTCTTGAAAGTTCCCGCGCAAAAGCTCGAAACCGAAGAACATGGGGGGCCGATCACACCCACATATCTGGACTATGCGAGAATGGACGTTCAGGTTTCCTGGGATTGCTATGTGGCTCTCAAAGCGCGCTATGCCGCTCACGGCCTAAATACGGAAGACCACCGCATCTTGAGCGAGGCCAGCATTGGCAAGGCCTATCTCAAACAAATGGGCGTGGAGCCATTACTGAGCTATCAGCCGGAAATCGACCGCATCATCTTTGGCATCATCATGGCCAGTTATTTTGGCGGCCGCGCCGAGGTCCGTATCCGGCGCACCATCCGGGAAGTTCTCTATTGTGATTTCAAGTCCATGTATCCCACGGTCAGCGCATTGATGGGATTGTGGCCCTTTGTCATAGGTGGTCAGTTCACATGGATTGACACGACCGGGGAAACACAAGCCGTTCTTGATCGCGTTACCCTTAACGATCTTCAGGACGGGCAAACCTGGACTCACCTAAAGACCCTGGTCCGCATTAGGCCGGAAAACGACATTCTCCCCGTCCGGGCCAAGTACGATGGCAAGACCAACACCATCGGCCTGAACCATCTCACAAGCAAAGAGCCCTTTTGGTGCACCCTGGCTGACTGCATTGCCTCCAAGGTGCTCTCAGGCAAATCACCTAAAATCGGGCAAGCCTTGACCTTTGACCCCGGACCGCCGCAACTGGGCCTTACACCTATCAAAATCATGGGCCGGAACGATTACGAAATCGATCCCAATACCGATGATCTGTTCAAGCGGTTGATCGATCTCCGGGATGAAGCCAAGGCAAACGGCGATCCCAATGAAAAAGCCATAAAGATCATCGCAAACGCTTCCAGCTACGGCATTTTCATTGAAATCCAGCGCGATGATGTCTGGGAAAAGAAATCGCTGAATGTTTATGGACCGGACGGAGAGGGTTTCATCACCCAATCGAAAGCCCTTGAACAACCAGGTAAATTCTTTCACCCACTTTTGGGGGTTTTAATCACAGGGGCGGCCCGGCTCATGCTGGCTATGGCTGAACGCTTAACCCTGGATCGAGGCTTGAAATGGGTGTTTTGCGATACCGACAGTCTTGCCATTGCGAAACCCGAAGGTGCGGCCAGGGGTGAATTTGAATCAAAAGCGAAGTCCGTCATTGATTGGTTTGTTCCCCTAAACCCGTATCAAAAACCCGGATCGATCCTGAAAATCGAGGATATCAACTACGATAAAGACGCCAATGCATTAGAGCCGCTCTATTGCCTTGCCATATCCGCAAAGCGGTATGCGCTCTTTAATATCGATAAAGACGGCAACCCCATATTGCGGAAGGCCTCTGCCCACGGTTTGGGGCATCTCATGCAGCCTTATTCCGATGATGAGGCCTTACCCGGATTACCTAAGCCGCAATTCCCATTGCATGAAATCGGCGTCAAGCGCTGGCAGCATGATCTATGGGTTAAGATCATTGAAGCTGCGCTGAATGGGCATTCGGATAAAGTGACATATGACTGGCACCCCGCACTGAGGAAGCCAGCTCTCAGCCGTTATTCAGCAACCAGCCCGGCCTTGCTCGCTTGGATGCGGCACTACAATTCTAACAAGCCATATCGGGAACAGGTGCGGCCATTCGGATTCCTGGTTTCCCCAATGGCCCGGACTGGATTGTTTGCCGCAATGCGCGACCCAGAGCTTATAGACCCGTACAAGCGCGGGAGGCCCAACAAAGTTTCGTGCCCGAAGCCCATCGCGCCTTTCGATACGGACCCAGGCCAAGCCGTTGCCAATGCCTTCGATCGGGAGACGGGAGAGCCGGTCAACACCGACCAGGTAAAGACCTATGAAGAGGTGCTGTGCCAGTACCACCTCAGCTCTGAGAACAAGTTTGAAAATGGCACCTTCACAGACCAGGGTGAAACGTGGCGGCGGCATGTAAAAGCCGATAGCTTTGTTTTAATCGGGAAGGAAGCCAATAAGGTGGGGGAAAGTGGGGAGGAGGAGCCTAATACTTCATCTAACTTAGCCTGTAACTTAGATTGGGTATTAGGTAATGCTGAAAGGCTCAACTGAGATGCAGCGGATAGCCGTATGGCCTTCTCAACCTGTTCGATACTTTGGTCTCCACTGAGTTGAACCAAGCTTAAGGCGTTTTGCCAGAGACTCCACAAGCGCCTTATGTCTCCCAATTAAAAAGCGTTGGCAATTGTGGGCTTGTGCCATGTTTGCATGCCTTACTGTTTTTGAAGAAACGGATGTATGTTCGAGCCCTTGTCCCTTCCCGAACAAAACAAGCCCAGTGTCCATACTCAGGGGCATAGATACCAATGCATCTATATTTGCGTAGCCAACACCAACAAATTTTCCCTTTCTTGGTATCACTGTTGAAAGTATGACGGGCGCATCGGAAACAACATAAGAGCTTCTTGGATTTGCATTATGAGCAACAACCCAATGCCTTTCATAAAGTATGGGAGCTAGCTCACAAGCCGAACTGATTGCAAAACCTACTCCTACTTGGTGATCGGCTTCTATTATGTATTGTTTGCTCTTGACGAACTCGACTAGATCCCTTGCTTCGTTATCCAGTTCTACATCAGTTTTTGGAGCATCGCCTAATGAAGATATAGCCGACTTAGCCCGCTCTTCATTTGCAAAGGTGGTGTCTAATAACCTGCCCCAGGATTCAGACAAAACACTCTTCACGCTGTCAATATGATCTGGAGTGCGAGTTGCTGCAAATGCTATGAAAAAAGATAAGTTAACTCGATCATCGTCGCTTATAGCCTCCCCAGCTATTAGTTTCTCAATGGCTACGCTAGCTTGTGATTCGACCTGGGCTAATAGAGATTCAATATCGAACCGCTTTTGACCTGTTTCATCCTCAAAGGTGTAGAAATGACCAATGACGGCAGTATTGTCAGGCGTCTGGTATCGAACACCATCATTGTGCCGATCATATACAGCCAAAAGCCCCCCTTCAGAGAAACCGTTTAAGTAGAAACGAGGGAGAAAATGCTGTCATTTTGGACCTTTTGTAATTGGGTCAGACATCACAAATTTTATCTGTAATCAATTCGATAAGGCCATAATTTCGCCAAGGAACACATGGTTTGGTAAGCCGTGTCTTATAAACATTAAGAGGTGAATGAATGCGAAAGATTAGCTTAGCCGTTTTGGCTATCTTCTTATCGGCTTGTTCAGATCAGGGGAGCCAAGCAGATCAATATACTTTGTATAGGAATTCTGAAATGGTCGGTGGGTTGAGGGTACATTGGGCCACATTCGACGCAGAAGAGAGCAACCCGAAATACAATTGGGGCAACTGTGAGATGGCCGCAAGGTTGTTAAACGCTAATTTACGTGAGGTCATTAAACGAAATGGCGGTGATCCCACTATGCCGCAAGTCGGGTTTGGGTGTGAAAGGGGTCAGTATGAAGAGGAGGGTAGTGTGCCGTCTAACTTCAACGCTGAATTTCCTACTGAAGGATGATTGGAAGACAGCGCATGTTTTGAAATATGTTTTTGTCTCCACCACATACTAAAACTGATATCAGTTTTGTTTAGTACGCGTTTAGGATTATTTCTCACACATACTATTGAGGACCTCTAATGCTTTGTCTCGTACCCTAGTCTTTTTACTGTCGTACTGCTCCCTCCAGTCACCTATTTCAGCACACCCATTATAGAAAAGCTGCCATATTTTTTCCAAAATATGGTCATTGGCAAAAAGTATGTTGTCGATCTCTTGAATTTGCGCATCAGCGAAAAGTTCCGATATGTGTTCAGCCTCTATCGCAATCTTATGCGCAAAGATTTTGTGTCGTATTGGAGCATAAATTTTTTTGAACTTAACGTTATGAGACTTAAAAGAATTTTTGATAGTTTTAAGTTCTTCTTTTGATGGTTCGTGTGCCTCAGCAATGTATTTTTCAATCCAAGGTGCATTGTTTCCGTTAAGCTTTATTTTTCGTCTTCGGAGACCATCCTTCAGAAAAAGAGAATGATTTTTTACAGTATCCGAAAAAATTTATGCATAGAATGAGCGTCACCATTTTTGTCGAAGATGCGTGCTAGTACGATGAAAAATGTGAGCTGCAAACTGTAGAGCTGATGATTCCAAAACGAAGTTGCACGGTTCAACGCTTGTAGAACATCTTTGCTATCCGCTGCTGCGACATGGATTTCATGATAAGTCACAAAGCAGTTAATTGCCGTGTCAACATCGCTGCGGATTAACTTGTATTGACGCTCAAATTTTTCTTCTATTGTTTCGGTATCGTCATTCATGAAATAGCAAGAAGCATTAGCTGGAGTATCTGATCCGGTTGATAATGGCACCAATAACGAAAGTGCCATTGGCATATCTATATGCATAACAAACAGTGTCAGATTAACCGGATCGAATCTGCAATAGATAAAATAGAAAACTGTGGTGGTATAAGTTGATGCCAAAGAGGCTGCTTGCTTTGCTCGTTAGACAGCTATAGCTGACGTAAAGATACGAGCTGACGCTTTACGAACCGAAGTTGCTGAAAAGGATGAAATAAAAAGTCCGACTGGAAAGCATACCTTACTGGGAGAGGCTTCTGTGTGGCGATTGCGCTATCCAATCTATAAAAAGTTGTGTGAATTGAAAGGATCTGTACGAACCTTTCAGCCAGTCTTAACGTTTTCGTTTACGTTGATTTTCTTTTCTTACTAGATTTAACACTTGAACCTTTCTCTTCTGCTTTTTGTTTTATCTCCCTCCTGTGGATCAAATTATTTGTAAAGGACTTCCAGATCAAAAGTATAAGAAGATGCGCTTTAGTGATTTTAATTATGATTCATCAGCGCCTTCCTCTTCACTTTCCTCTTCACTTTCCTCTTCACTTTCCTCTTCAGTGGCCTCTTCAGTGGCCTCTTCAGTGGCCTCTTCCTGCTGCGGCTGATCAAAGGGGTTAATAGCCTCGCGCTTTGAACATTGTTTTTCAGTGGCAATAATTACTAGGTGGTTATAACGCTGCCGATAGGCTTCAACCTCAATTTGCTCAGCTTGCGTAAGGTCCATGAAGAACAAAGGCACAATTAAAAAAACGCCGGTAACACCGAGGACGACATTTTTTCCCGTCTTATCCGTCTTTGGCATCAACCGCTGAATTTCGCCCTCAATCTGCGAAAGTTCCACTTCCAATGTTTCACAAGATTTACGGTCGTCGGCATATTGTTGGATTAAAACAGGATTTGCCGCTCGCCCCCCACAGCCACCTAATACTAGTCCTGCTGCAATCAATACCGCGTATGATGTCCTATTCATGTTTATGTGCCGTCCTCATTTCCCTGTCCTAAAGAATAAAGTAGAAACCAAAAAAAGAATTAAACAATCTTGCTTAAACCTCCCGCGCCGAAAGCTAATACTGTAAGGCGACTGACCTAATTATACACTCTTGGTTTTCTCTACTTTTTTTGATTCAATCGTTTTATTGCTAGGTTTAGCTCTTCTTCATCCTTTAATGCCTGCGATATGTTGTCCGCAAGAGCCGCTAATACGACACGAATATCTTGCGCTAATTCAAGGCAATGTTCATCTTCCCTAGCGTGCAATCCTTCACTCAGCGCACTATGTAGAAGTGTCAGTGGATTCTGTCCATTGAGAAGAAGGGCCTGTGGCAAAGCATCTTTAATGGACTCGATAGCTTTGGAAAACTGTTGTTCTTGCTTTGCATTCTTAAGTAAATTCAGTGTGTCCAGATTTTCTGACAGCTTCTCAGCCACCTTTATGATTTCATCAAGTATCCTATTTTTTTGATTCTCAACAACTCGACGGTAGTACGCAAACGCGCCTATACCTAGGCCTTGGCTTTCACATCGTCTTCCCCTAAAAAATATATCCTTTTCTGGACCAATCAAACTAACCAATCTTGAAGGTGTTCTTGGTCCGAAGGTCGGTAATTCTCCATATTTATAAGCCCGCCCACTATTTTTGTTTACACCCTTTGCTTTGACCGCAAGTGAATAAGTCTTCTTGGCCTTACGGCAGTTGGAACATTTGTATTCAATAAAAAACGAGGTGAAATTTTCGTAATTAATATTCATAGGTCCGTGATTAGTTCGAAAAGTTCTCAATCCATTACATTTATTATCTTCGCAAAATAATTGTATGGCTGGTGGCCTTAATTTTGGGAGACGGTTTGTATGGATAATCGAGATAACTACATCCAGAACATCAACAATGCGTGACGGAGGGGATGATTCTAAAAAGTTGGCAAAAGTCATTTCCGCTTCTGCTTGTTCACTAGGACTCGAATCCTTAGCTTCAACTGCATCAGAAGAGTCTGCTGCGTTTTGATTGGTATCATTTGTTTCTGACATACCGCTACCTATGACGAAAAAATAAATCCAATGGACAAATTTATCATTACCAGCCCCATGTATGATGGCCAGCCACTTCAAATTCTAATCGTGAATTCGATTTTATAATCTGATTACATCCTGGCAACAGTGGCAATCTCTAGAGTTTCGTCTCTCATCGTTTCCGACTCCCCACTTCCCCCAACCCTATTGGCTTCCTTCCCGATTAAAACAAAGCTGTTGGCTTTTACATGCCGCCGCCATGTTTCACCCTGGTCGGTAAAAGCACCATTTTCAAACTTGTTCTCAGAGCTGAGGTGGTACTGGCAAAGCACTTCTGCGTAGGTCTTTAGCTGGTCCGAGTGAACCGGCTCTCCCGTCTCCCGGTCGAAGGCATTGGCAACAGCTTTTCCAGGGTCCGTGTCAAAAGGTGCAATGGGCTTTGGCTCAGATGGCTTTAGCGGTCTGCCGCGCTTGTGCGGGTCTACAAGTGTCGGTTCAGGCGTTGCGGCAAACAATCCGGTCCGGGCCATTGGAGAAACCAGGAATCCGAATGGCCGAACCTTTTGCCGATAGGGCTTGTCAGCATTGTAGGGTCGCATCCAAGCGAGCAAGGCCGGACTACTTGCTGAATAACGGCTCAGGGCCGGTTTTTGCAACGCGGGATGCCAGTCATAGGAGACCTTTTCCGGATGTCCGTTCAGCGCAGCTTCAATGATCTTAACCCATAGGTCATGCTGCCAGCGCTTGACGCCGATTTCATGCAAGGGGAATTGTGGCTTAGGTAATTCAGCTAGGGCTTCATCTTCCGTGTAAGGCGCCATTAGATGGCCCAAACCGTGGGCCGATGCCTTCCGCAATATGGGTTTGCCGTCCTTATCGATATTAAGCAGCGCATACCGCTTTGCAGAAATGGCAAAGCAATAGAGCGGCTTTAATACATTGGCGTCTTTTCCGTAATTGATATCCTCGATTTTCAGGATTGAGCCGGGTTTTTGATACGGGTTCAGGGGAACAAACCAATCAATGACGAATTTAGTTCTTGTCTTAAATTCACCCCTGGCCATGCCTTCGGGTTTTGCAATGGCAAGACTGTCGGTGTCGCAAAAGACCCACTGCAAACCGTGGTCCAGCGTTAATCGCTCGGCTAAAGCCAACATGAGACGGGCCGCCCCGGTTATGAGCGTTCCCAGGAGCGGATGAAAGTACCGCCCCGGTTCCTCAAGGGCTGTGGACTCTATAGCAATGCTTTCCCCATTCGGCGCGAACACGGTCAGGGGCTCAGGCTTAGGCACATCATCGCGGTTAATCTCGACAAAAATGCCGTAAGCCGTGGAGTTGGCCACGATCTTGAGGGCCTTCTGGACCGGATCACCCGTGGCCTTGGCTTCGTCGCGGAGATCGATCAACCGCCTGAACATGTCATCGGTGTTGGGATCGATCCTGTAATCATCCCGGCCCATGATGTCGATGGGACTAAGGCCTTGTTGCGGCGGGCCAGGATCAAAGGTCAGAGCTTGCTCGATTAAGGGTGATTTACCTGAGAGCAACTTGGAGGCGATGCAGTCTGCCAGCGTGTACCAAAGCGGCTCTTGGCGAGTGAGCTTGTTCAAGCCGATGGTGTTGACCTTTTCATCGTACTTGGCCCTGACCGGGAGCGTGTCGTTATCGGGCCTGATCCGTGCCAAGGTCTTTAAGTGAGTCCAGGTTTGCTTGTCCTGAAGATCATCAAGTGTCACGCGGTCCAGAAAGGCTTGTGTTTCTCGGGTCGTGTCGGTCCAGGCCAACGGACTGCCGATGACAAAAGGCCATAATCCCATCAATGTGCTAACCGTGGGATACATGGACTTGAAATCACAATAGAGAACTTCCCGGATGGTGCGGCGGATGCGGACCTCGGCCCGCCCCCCATAGTAACTGGCCATGATGACGCCAAAGATCATTCGGTCTATGTCCGGCTGATAGCTCAACAACGGCTCAACACCCATTTGCTTGAGGTAGGCCTTGCCGATGCTGGCCTCGCTCAAGATGCGGTGGGCTTCGGTGTCCAGGCCGTGGTTGGCATAGCGCGTTTTGAGAACCACCAAACATTCCCATGAGGCCTGAACATCCGCCCTGGCATAGTCCAGGTATTCAGCCGTGATCGGCCCGCCATGTTCTTCCGTCTCTAGTTTCTGGGTGGGAACATCAAGAAACGCTGCCAGCCGCTTGAGAGAGAAGCTCTGACTGGTCAGAGCCGCTGCAAAGGTCTTGAGGTCCAGGAAGTATCCCCGATGGGCTTTGACCTTAATGCCCCGGTTTCGTTCTCCGCGTGCGGCCTCTTGCTTGGCCGGTCTGGCAAAATCAATCAGGGCCGCTCTCGCGTTGAGGTGTTTCACCCGAACGTGCGGATCACGATTATCCAAGGTCAGCTTGAAGCTAAACCCGCCGCGCATGTGACGCTGTGCGGGGCCATGACCCACGGCAATGCGGGAGATATCAAACGGCAGATTGAACCCGACAATGAGGCCCCGGCGGATGTAGCCGTATTTGAGAAAGACGCCTTTAATGAAAGCCTGAACCGTTATGGCTTCCAGGCCGTGCGAGCCGGCATAGCGCTTGACGTTCTCAAGGTCGGTGTCTGTCAGGCTCTTGGGGTGGTAGAAAATGCCTTCCCGTTCCAGAGCCTCAGATTTGCGGACCTGGAAGAACCCGACTCTGAGTTGCTGGGCCGCATCAATGGTGGTTTCCGTATCGAACACCACGGTCCAGGGTGAAACCTCATCGGCCTTAAACTTACCCTTGGATGCGACGGGCTTGGAGCCGGGCTTTTCCGTATAGGCTCTTAGCGCAATCGTGGACGGGGACGGCCCGCTCAAGACGGCTGTCCCGTCAAGTCGGCCCCCACTCCGTTAGCTTGGTCAATGAGGTATTTGCCAAACCGTACCATCGCGTCGGCTATCATTCGCAACAGGTCAGCCAGCCCCACGAGGTAATGGCCGATGGTTGCAAACATGGGGTGCTGGCCTTGAATGTCTTCGGGATGATCAAGCTGATTGTCGCTCAAGAGGCGGTGGCAGTTCCGGCACACTATGGCTAGATCGTCATGGTGTTTGCGGCCCGCGATATGATGCAGCTCAAGGGCAAAAGAATCGCTATGGCCACAGCATACGCACGCCGGATTGCGCGTTTTCAGCTTGCGGTACCGCCGTTCCAAACGGTCTTCAAAGTCAGGTTTTTCCGTAGTCGTCATAGGTCTATTCCTTAGTTAGTTGAGATGATTTGGTAGATTTCGTGAAAAGGCGGGGTGTCCATCGCAGCTATGCGGTGGAGTTCATTGGGATCGGTTTCGAAGGGAAAGAAACGGCCTTGTAGGTCGGTCAATCCGTCTGCAGTATAGGGCCGGATAAATTCAAGCTCGTTGGTGCGTATGAACTGCCCCACATGGTTCCAATATGATCCGGCCTTGCTGGCTCCAGTAAGCTCTGGAACCGTGACGGTTTTCGCCTGACCTTCGGTTATCGTACGAACGCGCCTGGGCCGCTCATCCGTCATGACCCATCTACGGCCAACCCGCTTGGCCAGGTTGTGTCCGTAAGTGAAGCGCCTGAGCCGGTCCGTTGAAATGCCAGCCGTCTTCGCTGCCGCTCTTTGGCTGTTGCCCTCGCGCAGCAGTTTGACCGCCGCTTCAAGCTTTGGGTCGGATTCGGGGGCACGGCTCCCGGTCCTGACGCTCTTTTCTCCGGGTTTGGGATGGCCGCGCGCTTGTGAGCGGGTTAGGCCCCTGGCGATACCGCGCGCAATGCGCTGTCTGTACTCTGCGTTGTAGTCTCGTTTTCGGTTAGCCATGGCGCCATATCCAATAATCTATCGGATATATTATTGGTCAGCGCGTGCCCATTTAAACGGCTATAAATGCAGTCGAATTTATTGTTTATTGTCCCTTGTGTTTCAGGACACTAGCTTGAAAATCATTGAGGTGGTCCCACATAGTTGGACAGTCTGACGGCTTTTCTAAGGTGTATTCCGCTGTCTGATCATGCCGCCAGAATCCTGTTTATCGTATTTGATTGCTGTTGTTGCGCCTGTGGGGATGTGGGCAAGGCGGTAGTCTTGTCCAACATATCCACAGGCTGCCCCGCCGCGTAGGCTTCCGCCGGCGTTTTGCCTCCGAGCGACGAATGGGGCCGCTCGGTGTTGTAGAACCCGATCCATTCTGCGATGACCCGGTCGGCATGGAAGCCGTCGATGAGCTCATGCAGATGGACGGCTTCGTATTTGAGCGAGCGCCACAGCCGCTCGATAAAGATGTTGTCCATGCACCGGCCGCGACCGTCCATGGAGATCGTCACCCCGGCGTTCTTGAGCCGGTTCGTGAACTCGAAGCTGGTGAACTGGCTGCCCTGGTCGGTGTTGAAGATCTCCGGTCTGCCGTAGGTGTCGAGCGCCGTATTCAGAGCCTCGACGCAGAACCGCGCATCCATGGTGTTCGAGAGCCGCCAGGCCAGGACGCGGCGGCTGGCCCAGTCCATGATCGCAACCAGGTAAAGGAGCCCGCACCTGACCGGGATAGAGGTGATGTCGGCACACCAGACTTGGTTCGGCCGCTCGATCGTCAGGCCCTTGAGCCGGTATGGATAGACCCGGTGCGCGGGATGCGGGGTGCTGGTCCTCGGCGCCCGGTAGATTGCTTCCGGTCCCATCAGGCGCATCAGCCGCCGGACACGGTGGCGACCGGCGACAATCCCCGCGCGGCGCAACTGGCGGGCCATCTGACGGGAGCCGTAGAATGGATACTTCAGAAACAACTCGTCGCTGTGCCGCATCAGCGCCAGGTTCTCCGGGCTCTCGCCCTTCGGCGCATAGTACAGCGAGGACCGGCTGATCGACAGTATCTCGCATTGACGGCTCAAGCTGAGACCGGGAACGTCGCGGCGCACCATCGCCTGGCGCTCCGCCCGGCTCATCGCTTGAGCCCTCTGGCCAAAAAATCCCGTTCCACCGCCAACTGGCCGATCTTCGCATGAAGGTCGTGGACCTCGGCCTCAACGTCACGGCGCGCCTGGTCGGCACCGTTCGAGAACACCTCGTCCAAGCCATCCATCGCCTGGCGTTGCCCTGTGCTCACCTGATTAGGGTGAACCTTATGGCGCGCCGCGATCTCCTGGATCGTGCGGTCGCCACGTAGCGCCTCCAGCGCAATCTTCGCCTTGAACTCAGGCGTAAACTTCCGTCGCTTCGTCATCTCGTATTCCTCCGTAACCGGTGGAATACACCTTAACCAACTGTCCGATTTTCCGGGACCACCTCACACTGCTAATGACTTTGCGAACGGCTTCACTGCCAAAACCGCTGTGCAGTTTCTCAAATTTTTTTGGGTGTTTTTTTCTTAGACGCTTAATTACCGCCTTAATTGCGGTTTTTTGACTGGCACTAAAATCAATTCCGTTATTTTTCTTACACTCTTCATAGGCCTCCTCGATATATTGCCATGTAGGTGGACGACCTCTCTCACGCTTTTCGCTTTCCAATTCAATTCTTGCCGAACTTGGGTCAAATATCCGTACCTCTTCAAATAGAACGGTGCGGCCTTGGAATTTGTCTTGATCCCATTCTGCAAAAGGTTTTTTTGGCCCAAAAGAAAAATTCTCAAATTCTTCCAGTTTTTCTGAATTTTGGTGAAGCAAAAATTGAAATTCTAAATTTAAAATTTCTTTTTTTGAATTTTCCTTAACAGGATGAGTTTGGGTGCCAATTGCAATAAGATTACCGACAAATAATTGTTCACATAAATGCTCGCAGAGACGTTTTTGTATTTTTTTCGACCGTTGTCCCGATACCACGGTTCCTTAGGGTAGTATTTGTAAAAGTCCGGATTATCGGACTCACATTCACCCTTATGTGCGGGTTCACATAAATTCAAATAATGTATCTTATCTGATGAGTCGCCAGCATTCGGAAAATTGGAAAATTTAAGAACTACCTCACTTAAGGGCACGCCTTTTTCCCACATTTTCTGGGGATCGCGACGCATCTTTTGCTAGAATCCAATTCAGGGCTAATTCGATAGCTGTAGGCCATTTTGACCGTTGAACCGCTCAAGCGCGAGTCACAGAATGACGGCTCGGAATGGGCCGAACGGAGCGGCTATTGGCTCAAGGCCCTTGAGGCCGGAAAGCCAAAGCGCAAGCGGCGGGAAAAGGAAACCCAGCCGCTAATCCTGAATGGGCACGGTTTATCTATCAGTGTCGATAAGGGCATTCTCATTATCGGGGGTGGCTATACCCACTATCCCGCAGAGAAGCGGGAATGGCGGTTCTTCAAGGGGGAACTGACCATACCGCCTCGGATCGTCAGGGAATGGCGGTTCTTCAAGGGGGAACTGACCATACCGCCTCGGATCGTCATTGTGGACGGCGCGGGCAATATCACTCTGGATGCCCTGGCAAGTGTCGGGCTGGCTAGTTTTAAAGACTTGAAATCTGGCTCCCGTTTTCTAATTTTTGCCGTTCTCACTCACAAAGCTACGATTTTTCTCTATACCAAATCACTCGTATAGCTTTAGAAATACTTTATCTTCAAAAAGCCAGCCACTTTACTAGCAGGAAAAGAAAAAAGCAGAAGACACCTTAAATACAGGAATAAAAAGCTACCAGCAGAGATGTTGAAGCAAGCGCGTGAAGTCTAGTGGTTGATAGAGGCTGTAATGAATTTGAAATTACCAGCGGAAGACTACATGGATGAAAAATTACTTACACATATTCTAAAAAAATACGGCTTACGGGTTCCCATATTGGTTATCTTGATAGGTATAATTTTAGGATCTGCAGCGTGGTTTTTTGCTCACCAGTCATCAGCAACCGGTACGCAAGTAAAGGTACTTTGGGGTTTTGTAGAGTACACAAAAGGGCCAATTGTACAGAAGCCATCCACAATAGCAGTTGAAGAGGAGCCATCCACAATAGCAGTTGAAGAGGAGCCATCCACAACAGCAGTTGAAGAGGAGCCATCAACAGATTCCAATGATACACCACCCAAAATTAATCTTCAAATTTCATATGGCCTAACAGCAGACGACTACAAACAGAAAATTGAGTCGGTACGCTCTCTCCATAAATTGAGAGAACTAACACCACTTGAGTCTGATAGGCCTCTTCAAGATAACCCACCAGGCACTTACTTCTTCGTTTTTAGTCTTTATCTTTCATTACCAAGTTATGGAGACTCAGGTTACAGAAATTTACTTGACGCGAAATCAAGCAGACAGAAAGAATTAGAGTGGGCATACTTTGAAGTACACCATCGTGACGCTGGTCAGTTCGTCTTTCTAGGATTTCTTTCAGAGACTGATGGAAATAGAATACACACCCTAGATGGCCAGCAAGACCATAACGTAACCATTGCTGCCACCTTGTGGGACCCTTTTTCAGCGCTCGTTGAGCTGCCCCTAAACCGCATTATCAAATCTGACGATAGAACACTCGACTTTGAAGAAAGGAAGAAACTTGACGTGCTTGATTTAACAATCCGTTGACGGCTGCTTAGCGTCTGATTGGATTAACTAAAAGGTCGTGTGGAACACGCCTTCTGAGTCGCAACTAGAACATAACGCTTGGTATTTCTTTTTAGTCAGCATCTTCAGTTTGTAAGGTGGCGGCGCTTAATCTGGCTTCCGGTAAAGCTGACTAAAGAGCAACTCAGGCTGCTCTTACTTTTTCGTGTGATCTATTTCCAATACACGTCACTACTATTTTTTTGTGGAGATAACTATACCCCCGAGTTTCAGGACGGAGGTAAGGCCGAGAGGCAATGGGCGTTAGCGACCTTAGATTGTTGTGTGCCGGGGCTATTGCGCCATCTAAGCTGGCAAAGTCTGTTGGCTGCTCTGACCGATGCGCCGGAATTGGCGTGCCTCGTCGATGGAGCACAAAGGAAATACGGCTTGAGGCCAAAGTGGTAGTGCTTGAAGGAAGCTAATGTGTTGCAATTAATTGCAATGGTCACGAGATTCCCAGACGATAAAAACTGACTGCAAAAGTCGACAGAGCCCACTGGACTGGTACCGGTAAAATGGAGAGTGCCTTCTGTTAAAGTTTAAACTCAACAGGAGGCCCATATGGGTATCGGAAGAACTGAGGAATTTCGTTCTGAAGCCGTTCGGATTGCATTGACGAGCGGGCTATCACACAAGCAAGTTGCCGCCGATCTTGGCATTGGCCTGTCTACATTAGGCAAGTGGATTACCAGTCATAAGCACACTGAGCTGCTGTCCGGCCCTCATAATGATAAAGACAAGGAATTGGCTCGCCTTTGCAAGGAGAACAGGACATTGCGTGAGGAGCGGGACATTTTAAAAAAAGCGACGGCCTTCTTCGCGAGCCAAAGCCGATGAGGTTTCATTTCATCGCAAAGGAGAAGGCCAATTTTTCAATCTGCAGGATGTGCAAAGTCCTGAGGGTCAGTGAAAGCGGCTACTACGCTTGGGTGTCTCGCCCTGCCAGTCAGCGCCAACGCGACGACAGGGTCTATTTGGCCCATATTCGTGCCGAACATGCCCGTAATTATCGGGCCTATGGTCGCCAGCGAATGACTGATGAACTCAGGGATCAAGGCATCGTCATTGGTGAACGCCGGGTCGGGCGGTTGATGCGGGAGAACGATATTCGCATCGTCAGAACTCATAAATTCAAACGCACGACAAACAGTAATCACAACCACAACATAGCTCCCAACCTTCTGGATGGAGATTTTCAGGCCACGGGACCAAACCAGAAATGGGCCGGTGATATCAGCTATCTCTGGACGGCAGCGGGCTGGCTGTATCTTGCGGTGATCATCGATTTGTATTCACGCCGTGTCATTGGCTGGGCCGTCAGCGACAGGCTCAAACGGGATTTGCCGATCAAGGCTCTGAAAAGGGCCATTGCATTGCGACAACCGCCACCAGGGGTCATTCATCATTCTGATCGTGGCTCGCAGGGCGGGTTCAACCGGTCGTCGCAACACGTTCAGTTTGACTGGCCTGCAAGCACTGGTCCAGAGCTTCGGCGGGAGTTCTCCATCCGAGGGTCTTGCGGGGCCGTGTATTGAGCGCGTCAGCAACAACTGCGAGTACGTCCGGACTGTGTGCGCTCAGATCGGTTCCTTTCGGGAAGTACTGTCGAAGCAATCCATTGGTGTTCTCGTTCGTTCCGCGTTGCCAAGGGCTGTGCGGTTCGCAGAAGTAGACGGGAAGGCCGGTTGCGATCCGCAGATCCGCATGCCTGGCCATCTCTGCTCCCTGGTCCCAGGTCAGCGAGCGGCGAAGCTGCGCTGGCAATGTCGTGATCGTCCGGGCGATGGCATCGCGAACCGCTTCAGCCCCATGCTCGCTCCAGCCGGCAAGCGCAGGCCCGTTCTTCACGCGCGGGACGGTGCCGTGGCCTTCCATTCGGGGAAGATGCAGCAGCATTGTGAACCGCGTGGCGCGTTCCACCAGAGTGCCGATCGCCGATCTGCCCAAGCCGATGATCAGGTCACCTTCCCAGTGTCCGGGTACGGCCCGATCAGCTGCTTCCGCCGATCGTTCACTGATCATGATCTCAGGCGTGACGAAGGATTTTCCCCGCCGGCGGCTACGTGCCCGAGGCACGCGCAGTGCCCTTCCCGTGCGAAGGCAGGCGGTCAGCTCACGACGGAGTGCGCCGCGGCCCTGTACGTAGAGCGCCTGATAGATCGCCTCATGACTGATCCGCATCGCTTGATCCTCGGGCTTGTCCCCAGGATAGTCGATCCGAAGACGGTGCGCGATCTGCTCAGGACTCCAGGCCCTGGCCCATCGCCTGCGCTGCCGCGGCCCATGCCGACGACCGTTCCAGACGACGCGTGGCCCCTCGATCACCGTTCCATCCGGTGCCGAGATCCGACCCGCAAGCCGATCCTGCACATCGCGCCGCAGCGCCTCATTCGTTGCCAGCTTGGCTGGCTTCGGCCTTTTGGCGGATCGATCAGCATGCCACTGCGCCGTCGTTGCTCGGTAGTCCAGGCCACCGCTTCGGGTCGCCGCGTTGCGCCGCACCTCGCGGGAGATCGTCGACGGTGCTCGCTCCAGCCGGCAAGCAATATGACGTATGCCTCTTCCCTGAGCGCGCAGAAGAGCAATCTCCTCACGTTCCTCGAAAGACAGGTAACGTCCTGACAGCGGCTTGGCCGATTGCGATAAATGTGCTGGTGGCATGCCGCCCGACCTCCGGAACCACCTCGAGCCTACCGGAGGGGATACACCGGCATCTCGGGCCGCGTCCTCGCTCGAACGCCCCGTCGCAATCGCTGCCCAGAACCGAACAAGCTCCTCACGCCGTGCCGAGTCCGGTCGACCTGGCGAATGCAACTTGCTCCGTCCAGACCGATCCGACCGCCGTCTGCGTACCCGTCATAGCAACCTCCTATGCCAGAGTGTTGCGACGACCGATTGAACCCGCCCAGTATTGCTCGAACGATTACCGGAAACTTCTCAAAGGCCACGGCTTTCTCTCTTCGATGTCTGGCAAAGGGAATTGCTATGGCAATGCGACTGTAGAAACGTTCTTCAAATCATTGAAAGCAGAATTAATATGGAGGGAACACTATGAAACCAGGGAACAGGCACAAAACGCCCTGTTCCATTATATCAATGGATTTTATAATCCGCGTCGTCGCCATTCATATCTGGGCAGCATCAGTCCGGTGAAGTGCGAAAGTATGGCGGCTTAGGTGAGAAGGTAACTCTCCACTTTTGCGGTGCAGGTCCAGAGTGGACCCTGCTGACGAAAGTGGAGACGTCCTGCGATAGGATTTTGATCGCAGGAGGTGCAAATGTCGAAGCAGAATGGGAACAAGGGCCGGCGGTTTGATCGGGCCTTCAAGGAAGAAGCCGTCCGTCTTTTACAGACGAGCGGGCGCAGGCAGCGGCAGATAGCAGGAGATCTTGGGATCAGCGTCAGCGCGCTCGGCCGCTGGGTCGCAGAATTGCGTGAGGAGGATTTGCTTTCCGGTCCGCATGAGGATGCAGCGAAGGAGATTACCCGCCTACGCCGAGAGCGTGATCTGGCCCGTCAGGAACGTGATCTCCTAAAAAAAGCGCTGGCCTTCTTCGCCAGGGAAAGTCGATGAGGTTCCGGTTCATCGACGCGGAGAGGGCCGGGTTGGCGATGCCGATATTCCGCCTGTGCAGACTGCTGCAGGTCAGCGTCTCAGGCTTCTACGCTTGGCGCAATCGCGGCCCAAGCCAGCGACAGCTCGATGACATGGTTCTACTCGCCCATGTTCGGGCAGCCTTTCGGCGCAGCCGCGAGAGCTACGGTGCAGAGCGGGTCCATCACGAGCTTGCCGAGAATGGGATCGAGGTTGGACGCCATAGGGTGGCTCGGCTGATGCGGGGAAATGGGTTGTCTCCAAAACGGAAACAGAAGTTCAAAAAGACGACGGACAGCCAGCACAACAAGGCCGTCGCATCGAACCTTCTCGACCAGAACTTCTCCGCCGAGGCACCCAACGAGAAATGGGCTGCCGACATCAGCTATATCTGGACGGCACAGGGCTGGCTGTACCTGGCCGTCATGCTCGACCTCTACTCCCGGCGCGTCATCGGCTGGGCCGTGGGCGCTCGCATGACCAGCGACCTGCCGCTCAGGGCGCTTAACCGTGCTATCGGGCTGCGCCAACCTGGCGCCGGTGTGATCCACCATAGCGATCGGGGAAGCCAGTACTGCTCAGACGCATACCAGGCGCGCCTCGGTGAACACGGTTTCCTCGCCTCAATGAGCGGTAAGGGAAATTGCTATGATAACGCCGTCGTCGAGACCTTCTTCAAAACCATCAAGTCAGAACTGATCTGGAGGACTGTGTTCATGTCAAGAAGCCAAGCTGAAACTGGCATAGCCGGATACATCGACGGGTTCTATAATCCAGTCCGTCGGCACTCGACGCTGGACTTCACAAGCCCCGTCAAATTCGAGGCAGAAGCAATGCAAACGGTGTAGGGCGCCTCCACTTTTCCTGGATGGGTCCACTTCCACATGGCACGCCAGTCGCACGGTTAGATAAAGGTCCACCAAGTACATCCTCCCACCTTCCATCCCCAAAAGGATCGAAGGCTACCGGTGGCAGACTTTTGCGCCGCCCGCGGCCGGGACATTCCCGCCGCTCGCGTGGACTAATTTGTCACCGCGGTTCTCAGCTGGACTGATTCTGCTCCGCCGTTGACACGGATAGACCAGCGCAACTGGTCGAATTGGCGCTGGCACTTTGATGAAGTGTTTGTCCGCATCAATGGCGAAACACATTATCTATGGCGTGCCGTTGACCATAAAGGCGAAGTGCTAGAGGTCTATGCCACGAAACGGCGGGATCACAGGGCTGCGCTTGAATTCCTTAAACGTGCCACGAAGCGTTATGGCCGGCCAGCCACGATCGTCACGGACAGGCTACAGTCATACCGGGCGGCGATGAAGGTGATCGGCAATGCGGCCGCCCAGACCTGCGGTCGTTGGCTGAACAACCGGGCGGAAAACTCACATCGGCCCTTCCGACGACGGGAAGGGGCAATGGCTCGGTTCAGAGACATCAAGACCTTGCAGAAATTCGTCTCTGTCCACGCTTCGATCTACAACCACTACAACCACCAACGCCATATCAACCGCCGCGATATTTTCAAACAAGCCCGAGCCGCCGGCCCCTGGCCGAGTGGCGTCAACTTGCAGCCTGACAGTTGTCGATTGTGTCCGTCATGGACGGCACCTTGCCGGACGGGCTGATGGCCAGATACTCATCGGTCTTAATTTCGCCGGAGACATGGTCGCGCGGGTCCCGCTCGTAATCGAGACCGAACTCCTTCGACATCCACAAATTGCGCAGGGCGCGGGACCGATCACTGCCGAATAGTTTGATCATGTCTCCCCCCTGATCCGTTTCATCATTTCCACCGCCGCCGGTGCGCGAGCGTCTTGAACTTTTTGGTTGGCCGGACGGCCATAGGTCCGGGTGTACCAAGAGGCCACCGCGGGCCAGCCGGATAGATCAAACAGTGACCGGTCGAGATACTCCATTACACAAGCCACATTAAGATCGCCCATCGTAAAGGTATCGCCGGTGAGATACTCGGACCCGTCTAAAGCGTCGGTGATCAGATCCATTAGTGGCCCGGCTTTTTCCACCATTGCATCAAGCAACGCCTGATCGCGGTCCGCTTCTTGCTTGAAAACCACTTCACGCACCCGGGCATAGGCCACCGGCTCCAGTTCCGCGGCGGCCCAGAACGACCATTGAATGCTGCGCGCTCGGCCCGCCTGATCGTCAGGCCAGAGAGTCCCGGCGCCGTAGGTCTGTGCCAAGTAGAGATTGATGGCGATGGATTCCGATAGGGTCGCATCACCATCGACCAGGGTGGGCACTTTACCAGCGGGATTGATCTTGAGGTATTCAGCTGAGCGGTTTTCCTGTTTCGCCCAATCGAGGGACACATGTTCGTATTCGACGCCCAGTTCTTCGAGCATCCATAAATTGCGCGTCGCCCGGGAGACGATGCTACCGTAAAGCTTGATCATATGTGACGAACCTTAAGCTGCCGCCGCCCGTTCGGCTACTTTGATTTCGTTGACCCGCGGGAATGCAGGCCGCTCGAAACAGGGCATTGTCAGACTAACTGGCCCGGAGCAAAAGAACTCATAATACAGGATCTTCAGGCTGCGAGTTGCTGCCACTCGGCCAGGGCGGTGGCACGGGCTTGTTTGAATATATCGCGGCGGTTGAGATGGCGTTGGTGGTTGAAATGGTTGTGGATCGAGGCGTGAATGGAGGCGAATTTCTGCAGGGTCTTGATCTCTCTGAACCTGGCCATCGCTCCTTCTCG
Source organism: Rhodospirillaceae bacterium (assembly GCA_965262665.1). Lineage (GTDB taxonomy): Bacteria > Pseudomonadota > Alphaproteobacteria > Rhodospirillales > Rhodospirillaceae > CBDBND01. The sequence goes on along the minus strand of CBDHFR010000004.1, from coordinate 2,692,593 downwards.
CCTTCGAAAGGGCCGATGTGAGTTTTCCGCTAGGTTGTTGAGCCAGCGACCGCAGGTCTGGGCGGCCGCATTGCCGATCACCTTCATCGCCGCCCGGTATGACTGTAGCCTGTCCGTGACGATCAAAGCCGGCCGGCCATAACGCTTCATAGCCCTGTCCTTTCCGAAAATCTTATCCGCGATTCTATGCAAACCGTCCACGTGCGAATGAGGTTTTCGAAAGGGACAGGGCCTAAAGTTGTCCAGATTCACTTATTTTTGATTGTATTGCCTTACAACCACACCTCATCCAAGTTGAAGACAACGTTGGTTGCGGGCCCCCGCAACCACCGAGACCGACATTTTCAATGCAGGTAGATTAGGCGGTTCTCTATCTGTCCCAGTTTTGGGTCCCTTCGAGGAGGGTGCCGAGATCGCCGTGGAGCGCGGCATTCATTTGTCTCCATTGGTCTCCAGGGGTTAGAACGATGCGGTCTCGATCAAGCCCCGGATGGCCTCGGCCGCTTCATCACGCTCTTACGGCCTGCTTAGAGCTTCTGCAAGGCGCACCAACTTGCTGCGGTAGATAACTAACCAAAGGTATTGGACGTATAGAAGCGAGAGGCTGTCACGCCTTGATGCCTCCCGCGTAAGCCCAAAAAAGTGAGACACGGAGATGCATAGGTACTTCGATCAGAAGCCGAACTAAATCCGAGAACCCCCCTACCTTCGTCAATAGCGCGGGTCCCATACCGGTCATTACAAACCATCGTGCCAAGCGCTCGACAACCCAAATTGCCGCGCTTGTTTCATAGGCGTCTCGTTCGCGGGCCGCCAGTCCGGGCTTCCCGGTCGGCGATCGGCACTAAACGGTGGGCAACTTGCTCAAGCCGTTCAGCTCTGCGCCCAATACAATCCAAGTCGAAGAGATCGCCACAGGTGGCAGAGCCGCGGGGGTTACAAACGCATCGCCTTCGTAAAGCTGCGGAAAACCATTTGATCGAAAGGACGCCATCCCTATCCGTCAAAACGTCACAACCCTTATCTCCTAACGGTTACGGCGATTCTCTATCCGTCACATAACCTATTCCTGTGACGGATACGAAATCGCTGAAAGCCCCGGCTGACAACGGTTGTGACGGTGTGACGGATACGGCATCTCTCAGCACTAGAGGCCATTTCTTTATAGCACTAGGAACGCGAGCCTAAGGCACGTCGTCGCGTCGTGACCTGTCACTCGGACGAGTTGTACTTGGATAGCTGCGACGCGAGGTCTTGCCGTCGATGGCGATCACCTCGCCCGGCACACCGGTGATCGTGGCAACCCAGGCGACGAAGCACTGTTGGAACATCCGCGCATCCAGGATGGCAAGGATCGTGCCCAGTTGGTCGTGGGACGGCGTGCCATCGGAAAACGGCCGGAAGCGGCGTAGAAGATCGCGTTTCTTGTCGCCGGAACGGGCGATATCGACAATGATGTCGGCGCCCGCCAGCACCGCCAATAGGCAAAGCAGCAGCACCTCATCAAGCGGATAGACCACTTTGCCGCGTTGGCGAGGGTCCGTAAGATCCTCAAAATGATCAAGAAAGACAACGGCTTCCGCGAATACGCCCGAACTCTCCATCATAACCTCCCATACCGGACCGGAGGTCTTCGATAGATTCAGCACATCAACACATTGTGACGCACTTTTTCACCCGATTGCACTGCGAAAGACTGTCACGCCTTGATACCTCCCGCGTAAGCTTAAAAAAGTGAGACACGGAGATGCATAGGTACTTCGTTAATTTGCCGATCGAAATCGGACACACCCCGTGGCATCGACCAGATTGCGGGTCCCATTTCGGTCATTGCAAGGCTGTCCTGCCAAGTGCTCGATAACCCAAATTACCGTGCATTTTGCTTGAGACGTGGTCAATCACGGGGCATCGACTAGCAATAAGCACCCTGGACTGTCGGTGGCCTCGTGGATTTCGCCTTAACCACCTTGCTTGGGCCGTTCGGCCTCACGCCGAGCGCATTCTGCGCCGATTGAAGCACTAAGGCTGGCTGAACTACGAAGAGGTACAAACACATTAACTTCGAAAAAGTGTGACGGGGCTAAACAATCGAAGAGACACTGTCTTTTTCTCAAAGCGTCACACCGTCACAACCGTTGGCAGCTGAGGCTTTCCGCGCTTTCGCATCCGTCACAGGGTCCTGGTTTGTGACGGCTGGAGAATCGCAGAAACCGTTGTCAGATAAGGGTTGTGACGTTGCGACGGATAAGCCATCCCCCATACGGACAGAGAACACGACGTTAGAGCTATCTGAACGGCAGGCGACAGCATTTTTCACTATTCATGGTGCATATCCAGCGGCTTCGAAGAAATTCCAGCATTCGTCTGGTGTGAACAGATCGCAGATTTCGCCGATTGCTTCGATGAGTTGATCAAAGGTTCGCACCCGATGCGGCGGAGATAGGCCTTGAGCTTTGACAAGGCCATCTCGATGGGGTTCAAATCGGGGCTGCAGGGCACCCTGGAGATGGCTCTCAAGACATAAGGGCTCGACAGTGGACGAAACGCCCACCGGCCGCGTCTGCTCAGCGACAATGGATGGAGCTACATCGCCGGTGATCTCGCCGGCTGGTTCACCGAGCAGGGCATGGACCATGTGCGCGGCGCAGCCAATCACCCCCAGACCCAAGGCAAGATCGAGCGCTGTCATCAAACGCTGAAGCACCGCATCCTGCTGGAAAACTACTTCCTGCTGGGTGATCTGGAAAATTAAGTCGGTGCCTTGGCGGCGAGTATGCGCCCCGCATCGCGGGCGGAATAACAGTTCTCTTTGGCTAAGAGGGCATGGTCCGACAAGCTCGGAGACTTGATGCGTCGCGACACACCGGCGAACGGGGGAAGCATCGGATCGACGTTTACGGCATCGACTTCACAAGCGACCCAAGTCGGCGTAAGCCGATTACGTGCCAGCACTGTCGGCTCGAAGGCAATATTTTGCGTGCACTGTCGGCGACCGCACTGACCCACTTCGCGGCTTTCGAGGCCGCGTTAGCGCGTCCAGGCCCGTGGATCGCTGGTATCGACTTCCCGTTCGGGCAGGCGCGCCAGTTCGTGACAGATGTCGGCTGGCCACCGGAGTGGTGCGAGTACGTGCGGCATGCAGAGAACCTTGGCAAGGAACGCTTCGAGGCGGTGCTGAACAGATATCGCAAGTGTCAACCGGACGGGCAGAAAGAGCACCGGCGAAAGACCGATGTGCGAGCTCGCTCGCTCAGTCCACAGAAGCTCTATGGCACGCCGGTTGGGAAGATGTTCTTCCAGGGGGCACCCAGATTGCTGGATGCCGGGGTGGAAGTGCCTGGCCTCCAGGCGGGGGACCCGGACCGTGTGGTGGTAGAGGCGTACCCCGGGGTTCTTGCGCGCACTGTGACTAAGGACGGCTACAAGAACGACAAACGGAAGAAGCAGACGATCGGCCAGCGCGACGCGCGAAGCAGGATCGTGAACGCCCTGACGGGCGGGGAACTTGTGCCAAGTTACGGCGTTATCGTCGTTGCGGCTGATCCCAATCTGTTGGACGACCCGACGGGCGACAGTCTTGACGCCTTGCTGTGCGCGGTTCAGGCTACTTGGGCGTGGCTCAATCGGGAGGGACTGTTTGGGAACCTGAACATTGATGCGCGTGAAGGGTGGATTGCAGATCCTAAGGCAATCTTGGTGAAGGTGCCCGCCAGTCGTCTCTAGGCGCTGTTAGAGGTTGCCGCGGCGGCGGTCGAACAGATCGCCGCGCCGGGAGGCGGCCTCGACGCGATCACTGTTGACGTGCGCCAGGGCGAGCTCGCAGAACTCCCCCGGTGCCTCGGTGCACTCAGCGGTCCAGTCACGGAAGCTGGATCTAAAACCCTGTACCAACGCGCAGGTCTTCAGCTTACGCACCAGCTTCGCCATACGCTGGTGACCGGCCGCCTATCCTGTTGGCGACGGGAACACGATGCTGTTGCCGTGATCCAGTTCCCGTCTCGCTTCGTCGAGCACTGCGGGCACCCGGTCCGAGAGCGAACCGCCGTAACGCGCCCGGCGGGAATCGTCCAGACTGCGCGGTCCAAGCCGATCTCGTCCCAAGTTGTGTGGCAAACCTCGCCGGATCGGGCCACCGTCGAATGTGGGAATTATCCTACAGACACCTCTGATGCTTTTCATTCTCGTCTTGCCTTCAATGTCTCGCGCGGAGGCCCCAATAAGAGGGATGCGGTCATGCATGGGTCCCTCGTGGCGCGCTCCGGCTAAATCGGACACCCCCCTGGGTCGGTCGATGGCCGCGGGTCCCCTTTTGATCGTTTCGATGGCGCGGCGATATCCATTTGGGTGGCACGAAGACCGATCTTAATGCGCGATAATTTGCCTTATCGCGCATTTGGCTTGAGCCTGCTCAATCATGGGCCGCTGGTCCGCACTAAGAGCTCTTAGACCGGCCTTGGCCTCATTCAGCGCTCTTTGGCCGGCTCCATTGAGCCGTTCGGCGTCTCACCTGCCGAAATTCGTGCCTAATGCGACAGGTGGCAACCCCGCGCATGGATGCAAAAGCAGCGCGCTCGCAAGAGTGTGGACGAACCGTTCAATCCCAGAGACCCCATCTCTATCCGTCACAACGTCACAACCCTTATCTAACAAGGGTTATAGCTAATTTTTATCCGTCACAAACCCGAACCTCGTGACGGATACGGAATCGCGGAAACCCGCAGCTGCCAACGGTTGTGACGCTGTGACGGATAAAACGCCCCCCCCTACGGCAGGGCTCCACGCGCCAGAGCAATCGGAATCAGAGGCCAGGGCACGCCGACGTGCCGCGAAAGAGCAAAGAGGGGCATGTGCCTTTGGAGGGATTCCGATAGTCTGCTCAACCAAGTGGCTCTTTCTGTTTGTATCGTTCAGAGTCCGTTCGGTTCATGCTTAACGTGGAAGGATGTATCGGACTTGCCAGCATATCGTGGCGGCAGCGATTGGGGCTGTACCAGTGGCACCAGGCAATTGTATGTCTTGGTGCGGATAAGGACTGTCCTATGCGGTCCCGTAAAATATCGTGAAAACCTGCTTTAGTTATTAGGTTAAATTAGGGGTGTATATACAATGACGAATAAAAGAGTAATTTAAATCAATATGTTAAGTAAAAAGTTTGGCGGACACCGCCGCCGCCATTAGGCCGTTCTTGGACGGGTAACGTCACGCCATGTCCTCCTCGTCCATGGGTTTACACAGGCACCGCCCACACGCCTTCGCTTCGCACACGCGAAACGCTACGCAAAGCCGCGCGGGTCCCTCCTATGCACTACCGGGACAACCCGCAACAACGCCTTCGGCATCACATAAAATGGACTGGTTTTACGCCGCCCAACTGGACTGATTTTGCTCCGCCGTTGACAGGCACCGGGTCGCCGATGGTTACGGTCCGGTTGGAGAAATCCACATTAAGTTGGATGGCGGTGGGCACCAAACCCAAGACCGTCGTTGCCGTTGTGAGCAGAACCGGGCGCAAGCGGTCTTGGCCTGTCTTGATGACGGCGTCGCGCATTGAACGTGTGCCGTCATTGAATCGGTTAAAGGTATCGATCAATACGATATTGTTGTTCACCACGATACCGGCCAAGGCAATGGTCCCTACACCGGTCATAACAATACTAAAACTGGATCCGGTAACGAGTAGTCCAAGGAATACGCCGGCGGTTGAAAAAACAACAGCGGTTAGAACGATAAACACAGCATAGAAACTGTTGAACTGTGCCAACAAGATAATACCCATCAAGAAGATGGCCATAAAAAAGGCGGTTGTCAGGAAGCTGCTGCTCTCTTCGGAGTCAGCTTGTTCGCCCTTAAATTTGATTACGACGTTGGCCGGTACGCCTGCTGACGCCAGCCACGTCTTGAGGCGGGCAACCTGTAAACCCGCGTAGTAGCCGCGCTGCGGGTCGGCTGCGATCTTCATAGTCCGCGTGCCGTCCACCCGGGCAATTTCACCGGCTTGCTGCATGGGAACCCGTTTGACGAAATTGCTGATGGGTACAGAATTTTGCCCAGTTTCCAGGCGTATTTGATCAAGGCGGCGGATGGATCTCTGGTCTTCGGGGTAGCGGACCACGATATCCAGTTCTTCTTCGCTGTCGTCTGGCCGGTACTCGCCCAGTTTCAACCCCCCTTGGTGATCAACTGGATCGATTGGCCAATGACGGTGACATCAGCATTGTATTTCGCGGCTTCGGTGCGATCGACCTGCAGCTGCCATTCGATATGCCGGGGAGGGGGCGATTGTCGGAGACGCTTGTAAACCCGCCGATTTCGGTCATGCCCTGTCGAATGAGATCAACCGTGTTCACCAGTGCTGCTGAGTCTTTTGAAGCGACTTCGATTTGGACGGCTTGGCCGACGGTTGGGCCGTGGCCCTCCTTTTGAATCAGCACGTCAATGCCTGGGATGCCGGAGATGCGACTTTCGATATCGCTGAGAATATCTGCTGCCGGTCTACGGCTATCCCATGGCAGCAGTTCAACTTTGATATCGCCGATAAAGTCCGGTGCCGGTGAATTGGCACCGGCGCCTGGCGGACGGCCCGTCGTAGCGTAAATGAAATTAATCCCATCCATTCCCAGCACACGCTGTTCCACCTCGCTGAGCAGACGATCCTGTTCCTGAACGGAAAGATTACCGCGCATGTGGGTAGACAAATTGGCCGAATCCGGTTCTTGCGGTGGAAAGAAGTAGATTCCCCGCCCGTAGTTGGAATACCCGATCTGCACCATAATCAGGACCATTAGGGTTCCGAAAATGACCCGGCCGGGTTTGTCGACAGCGCGATTTAGGACTACCGTATACCATTTAGAGATGGCCGTATCTTCCCGCCGGACAGGTGCTTGTCTTGGTTTTGTGTGCTTGAGACTGGCGCCAATGGCGGGCACGAAAAGTAACGCCATAGCCAGGGCGGCAGTGAGAACGCTGATTAATGTAATGGGTAGGTACTTGAAAAATGCGCCTGTATTGCCCGGCCAGAACAGTAGTGGAAGGAAGACGGCTAGCGTGGTGGCTGTCGAAGAAATGATCGGCCATGCCATCCGTTGAGCCGCTTTGACATAAGCGTCCCGCGGACTAGAGCCCTGTTCTTTGAGGGTTTCCGCGTTTTCCACAACGACAATCGCGCCGTCGACCAGAATACCGACGGACAAAATGAGGCCGATGAGGGCCAGGGCGTTGATGGTCACGCCCATGGTTGCCAGCACGAGGATGCCGGTCAGAAACGAACCTGGAATAGCAATGCCTACGAGCAGACCGGAACGTAAGCCCAAGAATGCCATACAAATTGCCATCAAGATTAAGATGGCTGCGACGACGCTGTTTTGCAAACTGTCGAAACGGGAAACAATATTCTCTGTATCGTCCACAGGAAAAGACACTTGCAGGCCTTCTGGCCATTCCGGTTTTTGCTTTTTGACGACTTCGTGGGCGGCGGCGATGGTATTGACCACATTGGCTTCGGGGCGCCGGCTCACATCGACAGTAACCGCAGGCTTGCCGTTGATCCGAACATAGGTTTGACGATCTTTGAAAGTCCGGCGGATGTCCGCAATATCACCAAGCGTAACGACGGCGGACTCCGTCGATTTGACCGGTACATTGAAGATGTCCTGCGATGTCTCGAACAGCCCGGGTACGGTCACGGCAAAACGACCATTACCCGTATCAAGATTACCGGCTGCAACCAGACGGTTGGACCGGCTAAACACCGTGAACAGTTCATCCTTGTTGAGGCCGTAGTATTCCACCAGCAAGGGGTCGATGATGATCTCGACCTGCTCTTCACGAGCGCCGGAGATCACGGCGTCAAGAATGGTCGGGATTTGCCGGATCTCGTCTCTTAGTTCGCGCGCGAGTGTGAGCAGAGTTCGTCCTGGCAAATCGCCAGATAGGGCCACGGTCAAGACGGGCCGGCGGGTGAAAGCCACTTGGCTAATGGTCGGTTCCAGGGCCTCGGTTGGGAGTTCGGGCTTAACGCGGTCTACAGCTGCCCGAACGTCTTGAAGGGCCTGCTCCTCGCTAATCCCCGCATCGAACTCGAGAACAACATTGGCGCCGCCTTGGTATGCGGTAGACCGCATTTCTTTGACGCCTTCAAGGTTCTGTAATTCCTCTTCCATGGGACGCACAAGCAGGCGTTCGGAATCGTTCGGTGAAACGCCTTCGAGTATGACCGAGGTGTAAACCACCGTTATGGCCAGTTGGGGCAGGGTTTCCCGCGGAATATTGACGTAAGCGGTAATGCCGGTAAGGAGGAGTACTGCAAACGCAGAATAGACAATTTTAGCCCGCTTGGCGGCAACGGCGATCAGTGTGTTCATGACGTTTTGCTTAGCCCCAACCCATTGAATCAACATCCATACCAGAGCCTTGTCCGGTTATGACTGTTTACGCTGAGGATTGGCTGTTAGATCAAAACGCGCCTGAATAATGGTTATTCAGCGGGTGTGGCCGGTGCACCGCCTGCTGTGGGGTCGTCCTTACTCGTAAGATTGCGCCACCACGTAAGAAAATTACACTGAGCCATGAGGGCGGCCGGGGTGAAGACCAGGGTTAGCGCCGTCGCAAAGATCAGTCCGAAAACGATGGATGTGGCCAAATGCCGCCAGAACTGCAGGGCCGGGGACCCGAACTCTATGGAACGGTCGAAGAAGTCCACGCCGATTTGCATAGCCATGGGGATAAGCCCAAGAACCGTTGTAGCGGTGGTCAAAAATACCGGACGGAGACGTTCAACGCCCGTGCGTAGAATGGCGTCATAGGTCGTTGGTGTAGTTTTTCTAAAGTGGAAGAACGTATCCAGCAGAACGATATTGTTGTTCACCACAATACCGGCCAGAGCGATGATGCCAACACCTGACATGGTGAGGATAAAGGGGCTACCTAAAATGAGTAGGCCAAGGAAGACACCGATGGTTGATAGAATCACCGAACTCAAGATCAAGGCCACCGAATAGAAACTGTTAAATTCGGCCAGCAGGATCATGGCCATGAGGAACATGGATAGGGCGAAGGCTGTGAAGAGGAAGTTAGAACTTTCTTGCGCGTCTAATTCTTCTCCCTTGAATGTGACATCAATGGTTCGGTCGAGATTTAACTTTGCTATCTCAGCTTTGAGCTCTTTGACTTTGTCATTGGAAAGCACACCCGGAGCAACACCCGCTTTAAACGTCACAGTGCGCCGTGAGTCTGTGCGCTTAACCTCTGCTACTTTTTGTATGGGTTGCCGGCTGACAAAATTGCTGATGGGAACAAGACCGCGCTGGGTTTCGATGCGAATGTCATCCAATTGTCGCACCGTGCGGTAATCGGACGGATAGCGCACGACGATATCAATTTCATCCTCGCTATCATCTGGACGGTAAGTGCCGAGGCGTAGACCGTTCGTAATGAGCCGGATGGATTCACCAACGAGCGTCACGTCTGCGCCGTACTTTGCGGCTTCACTGCGGTCGACTTGAAGCTGCCATTCAATGCCAGGCAACGGCAGTGTATCGTCGACGTTAATCAAACCGTCCATGTTTTGATAGATTTCTCGCGTGCGTGCGGCTGCATCCATTAGAAGCCCGGTATTTTTTGAACTAAGGAGCATTTCAATGACAACTTCACGGCTCATGTGAAGTTGTTTCTTGGCTTCGATCTGGAGGCCAGCAATATCGGATGTGCGTGCGTTCACATCCACAATCATTTCATCTGCAGATCTGCGCTCACCCCATGGCTTAAAGATCAACCGGATTTCACCGATAACATCTGCATCCACTTGGTTGTTTCCGGGTACTTTGCCTGTGCGCACATAAACATTCTCAAAATCGGGAATAGGAAGAATGCGGCGCTCCACTTCAGAAACCAGTTCGTCCTGTTCTTCGATGGACAAGTTGCCGAGCGCTTTAATGTTGAGCATAGCCTGGCGTGGTTCTTCGGAAGGATTTAGCGTGAAACCTGGACCGATTGCCATGAAGATCGCCGGAACAATGAACAGCAACGCAAACGTTACGCCGATTACTTTACCTGGATGGTGTAATGTTTTTCTAAGGATAGCGACATAAAGAGCGGTCACACCTACGGCAGCGTCTGGGTCTACAAGGTCGGCCTCATTGCCCGCGGTTGCCGCACCCGTGTCTTTGCGGCGGGTCGCCGCGCCGACTGTTGGGACAAAGATCAGGGCCATGACCAAAGAAGCGAGGAGTACCAGGATGACCGTAAAAGGTAGCATACCCATCCATTGCCCGACCATGCCTGGCCACATAAGCAAGGGGATAAACGCAGCAATGGTTGTGCCTGTGGAGGTGATGATCGGCCAAGCCATACGCTTTGCCGCATCGCCATAAGCATTTGAGGGTTTCTGCCCGGCCGCGATGCGGCGGTCTGCATTTTCAACAACGACGATGGCGCCGTCGACGAGAAGTCCGACAGACAGGATCAACCCAAAAATAGCGACGAAGTTGATGGACAGACCGAGCATATACATCATGAAGATACCGGTGAGGAACGCACCGGGTATAGACACGCCCACCAGCAAACCCGATCGCACACCCATCATCGCCATGCACAAGGTCATGACGAGGAAAATTGCCAGCACCACGCCATTCACAATGCTATCCAGCTGATTCTGCACATTGATGGACCGGTCAGAGATGAACCGCACATCCACAGTCTCGGGCCAATTCTGCGTTTCGCGCTCTACCACAGCCCGTACCTGTTGGGCTGTATTGAATATATTGGTGCCACGCCGGTTGGTGACGTCGATGGTTATGGCGGTATTGCCGTTAACACGCACCAAGGTTGTGGCGTCTTTGAAGGTGCGCCGCACTTCACCAATATCGGAAAACCGAACCGTGCCATTGGCGTCCGCCTTCACCGGCAGCGTCAGGACATCTTCGATATTCTCGAACAGGCCGGGCAACGTGACGGCAAACCGGCCTTGCCCCGTGTCCAGGCTTCCAGCGGCAACCAGCCGGTTAGACCGGCTGAAGAGCTGAAACAGTTCGGTATTGTTGAGTCCGTAATGTTCTACGGCCAGAGGGTCGATGATGATTTCGACTTGTTCTTCCCGCACACCGGAAAGGTTTGATTCCAGAACATTGCCCACGCCAGCGATACGGTCGCGGAGCTCGCGGGACAACTGTAGCAAAGTACGCTCTGGCACAGGACCAGAAACCGTCAGCGACATAATAGGGAAGCCAGAACTGCTGAATTCGCGTATGGACGGTTCTTCCGCATCGGTGGGGAGTTCAGGGCGGGCTATGTCCATTGCAGCGCGCGTATCGGCTAATGCGTCTTGTAAATCTCTCTCGACTTCAAATTCCAGCACAACGCTAGCCCCGCCCTGGAAGCCAGTTGCAGTAATTTCCTTAACACCAGCCAAAGACTGCATTTGTTCTTCAACCGGGCGGATGAGCAAACGCTCCGCGTCACCGGGCGACACGCCCTCGAGAATCATCGAAATGAAGATGAAGGGGAATGTGATTTCCGGTTCTGCTTCTTTGGGAATATTCACATAGGCGGCCGAGCCCACGATAAAGAGGACAACGAGGCCGGAAATAACCATGCGCGAACGGTTGAGCGCGGCTGAAATGATGGCGTTCATGAGTGCTCGATACCAAATCTACTGCAACAGGATCGTCGGTGCGCGACTGCTCTCGTCGGTGCGCGACTGCTCTCGTCACCGCACAGATAATATACGCCAGACTGCCCTATATCGCCATGCGGGAATGGGTAACGGTTTGGTAACCGAAGGTAACAAAACCGGTCTGTGGCCGTAAAAACCACTCCAAAATGAATGGCTTATGTGTTCGTTTCTCAGGATTGATCCGCGGAGAGAGCAACGAAGACCGGTTCGACCTTCTGGCCGACCGCGACGTAATCCTGTCCGACAACAACGATAGTCGCTTCGTCGGGTAACCCTGCAACCCAGGTACCTTCAGCACCGTCGTCGAGAATTTCAACCGGCCAGAAGCGGATGGTTTTGGCACTGTCGACGGCCTTGATCCCGATACGGCCATCGTCAGCCAACATGAGCACGGAGGGCGATACGGCATGGGCCATGCGTTGACCGGCTGGGAGGCGAAGTTGAGCAGCCAAACCGGCGAGGATATCCGAGCCCGGATTAGGTACCAGCACTTCGATTTTGAACGTCCGGGTGTTGGGATCGGAGACGGATGCAACGTAGCTGACTTCGCCGGCAACAACGGTTCCATCAGACAGCACGACGCGCCCAGGCATGCCGATTTCCACATCGCGCACATTGCGCTCTGAAATCTGACCGGTGACTTTTAATGGATCCAGATCAACAACAGTGCCGATCTTGTCGCCAACATTGAGAACGGCGCCTACATCGACGGCACGCGTATCAAATACACCGTCAAAGGGCGCCCGGATTTCGGTGTTGGCAAGATCCAACTCAAAACGGACGACATCGGCTTTTGCCTGTTGGAATTGGGCTTCCGCTTCGGCCAGCCGGACTTGCGTGCCAAAACTCTGTTCTGCCAATTGCCGTGCAGCCTCGACTTGAATACGCCGTTGCTCCAACGCGGCGCGGGCTTGATCCAACCGCGCGGCACGGTCATTGATGGCGATCTTGAGAATAGGCTGACCGCTTTCAACTGGCTGACCTTCCATTACCAGAACATCTTCTGCCCGGCCTGAAACTTCAGCGCGAAGGTCCACTTGACGTGAGGCAGCCGTGCGGCCCTGTAAGGTGATATCGCTTTGGAAGGGTTTGGCGACTGTATTTTGAACCCGCACGGATATAGGCGGCGTTTCCACCAGAGCTGCAGCCTGATCCGCATTGGCGTTCGGCGCATTGGCCCCTTGACCAGTGATCACGCCGGATCCAATCCAGGCCACACCGGCTAAGAGTATCGCGATTGCGGTCAGTTGCGCTTTATTCATATCCCCAAGCCTTATCCATGGTCTTCAGGTCTCTGTTTGGCTTGTTACGTCCGCCTTCTCGCGCTGGATCAGTCTAAGGTTTGCAATAGCTTACCTTTTTTCGACACGATTGGGCGCAGTAATACCTGCAATTCTTCTTCCAGTCGGTGGCCAGCCTTCGATGCCACAGTCCACGGTAAGGTTCTATCTTTGTTTGGTAACGGTTTGTGACGCAGCAAAGTTAAGAAATCCCGTATTTTTCGGCATTTTTTGCGTTATGGCTGTACTCCACGGGGAAAAAACCGCCGTTTTCTGCCCACGGAGTGCCATATTCCCACTTTACAACCGGGCGAAAGTCACTAGGTTTCTCCCGATTTTCTTGCTTACTTGGGGTACGACCATGAGACAGTTTTTTACGGCCACATTGACTGCTTTAGTTGTCATTGCAGGCGGCGGTTTACCCGCTACAGCCCAAGATATGACCGAAGAGCAATTGCTCAAGCGCGGTAAGCGTGTGTTTGTGTTGTGCCGGTCTTGCCACACTTTAGAGTCGGATGGCCGCCACAAGGTCGGTCCAAACCTGCATGGCATGTTTGGCAATCCAGCCGGTGTTAAAGAGGGATTTCGTTATTCGGACGTGGTCAAAGCCTCCGGGATCGTCTGGTCCGCAGAAAATCTGGAAGAATGGCTTGTTAAGCCCAAGGATTTTCTGCCCGGTAACAAAATGGCATTTGCAGGTGTGCGTAAGGAATCAGATCGCAAGGCCCTGATCACCTATCTCAAAACGGAAACCGCCGCCGGCAGCTGACCCAGACCGTCATAGCCAAGGCAAAGCGGGGCAGTTTGCCCCACTTTTGATTCAAAATAGGTATTCAAAATCAATACCTTATTTTGATCAAGGCCCCTACTCATGCTGTGTTCACATGCGATCGAACACACTAACGCACCTGTCGTCACACCTTACTCTGGTGATTTCTGGGTTGAAATCTCTGATTAAGGCCCTCTAACCCAAATTTGCGACTATTCGAATCGCTGATCAGTTATGTGAAATGGCACCAGTCCAGGACCGTCATAGAGTTCTACTGTAATCTGTGGTTTACCGGCGAGATTTGATTTTTACCCTGAGTACAGATTTTGTGCGGACAAATCGCATAAATCTTCACTTTCTTTGTGATCTAACGTCTTCAGCCCTTCCACAACCTTTTCGGGCCGCTATATTCTCGTATTAGGAGAAAATCTATGCGTCGATGAGGTATTGAAAGGTGACCTCATTCAATTGATCAAAGGTGGGACCACGGTCATAGGGGTGATTAAGTATGGCGAGGGCTTTATCGATACGTGAGATGCGTCAAGCTCAGGCAAAATCAGCCGAGCGGCGCCATTCTGATAAACGAGGGCGTTCATCCAAAGCGGCTCAAAATCGCAGCCAATTGAACAAAAAAACGGCCGCAACTTAACGTTCATCTTCCTCAATTCGATTGGCATTGCCCTTGTCGGCACGATGGCTTTGGTCCTGTTGTTTCGGATTTCTCTATTTGCCTTCGGCAAGGCAGTGAACCCGGATCTGCAGAGCCTCATTGTTATGCTCGGCTTTATCATCCTGTTTCTGGCCTCACTTTTGGTCCTACTGAACAAATATATGCCTAAGAGTCGGTTTCGAAAGTCATGCGGCTCGGGCCAATCTGCGGACGAGGAGTATGACGGAGGCGGCGTAGAGGAAGGCGCGGGCCGAGGCGATGGTGGCCTCGAAGTCCTTTGCCAGTCGCCGGTTGCGGTTGATCCAGGCGAAGAAGCGCTCCACGACCCAGCGGCGCGGTTGGACGGCGAAGCCGACCTGATCGGGGCTTTTGCGCACGATCTCGACGGCGATCATGGTGGCCGTGGCGACCTTCTCGCCGGCGTAGCCGCTGTCGGCAAAGACCTTCTCGATGAACGGAAACGAGCCGCGTGAGGCGCACAGCAGCGGCCCGCCACCATCGCGGTCCTGGATACTCGCCGGATGCGCCTCGAGCACGAGGCCGCGCCCGTCGGTGTCGACCAGCGCGTGGCGCTTGCGCCCCTTGATCTTCTTGCCCGCATCGTAGCCGCGGGGGCCACCAGCCGCGGTCGTCTTGACGCTCTGGCTGTCGATAATCGCGCCGCTCGGGCTGGCCTCGCGTCCGACCCGCTCGCGATCGGCCATGACCAGAAAGTGGTTGATCTTCTCAAGGAGGCCGTCGTCGCGGAACTTAGCGAACCAGCGATAGATCGTGCCCCACGGTGGTAAATCGCTTGGCAGCAAGCGCCAAGGGCAGCCAGCCCGCATCACGTAGAAAATGCCGTTGACGATCTCTCGCATCGGCCATGACCGGGGCCGTCCCGTGCCATGAGCCGGAGGCAAATGAGGCTCGATCACAACCCACTCCGCAGCGGTCAAATCAGTCTGATAACGCAGCGCCTTGCGGCTATGCTGCTCTCGGGTGGTCGGCGTCCACATGGCGGCTCCAGATCGGTTTCAGCAACCTTCCTGGAATCACATCGACACCGGCCACTCAACCCCTTTCGAAACGGCCTCTAAGGGGTGGCTTGCCGCCCAAGAAAAAGAAGATTGCCAAATCGGTTGTCGTAGACACACCGGTTGAAGAAAAGTGGGGTGGGTCTCTTGTGCCGTCAGAATCCAACCAGAAAAAAGTGTTTGTCCCCAAGGATGAATATGATCCGGCGGAGAGTCTGCTGGATGAGGCAGAAGCTGAGGCTTCAAATGTTGCTCCGTTTGAAACTGGGTCTGCACAGAACATAAAGTCAAATCGGCCCTCTGACGAAAATGACATAGATACCGTTAGTGGGGATTCTTCGGACGAATCAGAACTGGAAGATCAAGAAGTCGCACTGTCAGGCGAAAAATGGCTGGCCTCATACGTAATCTGGAGGCGTTCATCGAGGCGGTAACGGAGGCGTTGGAAATACGGGAAGCTGAACCTGATCCGTTCACTAAATTCAGCCTCAATCTCTATTTTTGCCGGTGTGTGCTCACGGCTAAGCCGAACCTATGCGCTTAAAAGTCATGAAGCACGAGCTGTCTTAGCCCGGCTTATGCAGATGACGGGGTCCAACAAAGAAGCGGCAAATTCCTTTTTTGACAGTGTCAACGAATATGGCGAGCGCTTCCGCTTCCGCCGCGTAATCGATGCGGGTGATTTCGCGATGGCGAGGTTACTTGAACCTGAAGTGCTGTCTGACACTGAAATCGAACTCGAAAGCGATACTTTAAACGTTTTGCTCGATGAATGGTGCGGCGATGAAGGCACCATTGAAATGCCTGCCGTGTATACATTCCTGTTCACTGACATTGTTATAATGACAGCATCCGAAGAAGGTCTGGGTATGTCCAACATTCAACGCACGTTGCGCGCCCATAACCGGATTGTGCGTACAGCGTTGGAACGGCACAGTGGTCGGGAGGTCAAGCAAACCAACAACGGTATTATGGCGACGTTTGGCTGGACTGAAAAAGCCATTGAAGCAGCGCAACAGATTCAGCAGGAAATTGATCTCTTCAGTCAGGCCAATCCCGATATGGCATTTAAAATTCGCGCATTGGAATTCACGAAGGAGAAGCGATACACGAAGAAAATGACTATTTTGGTACCGCTGCACAAACAGCGGCCCGAATTTGCACGCAGGCACCAGCCGAAAAGATCTGGGTCAGCGAAGACGTCTTACCCACCCTTCCGGGAGAAGACGAGCGATTTAAATCCTGCGGTTCATTTGAGCTAAAAGGCCTCAAAAATTCCCACACGCTTTACCGCGTCAGCTGGGAACGCTTGGTCTATCAAGAATCCCGCGAAGTTGAGTACACGGAGATAGGTAAGATTGCTGCGAACTGAGGACGCAGTTCCGACCCTTGAAAAAAGACAAGGGTGTTGAGTGTCTTACGCCTCAACATCCACTTCAGGATCCTACGGCTTTTGATTTTGCACTTTAACCTTCTCTGCTTCTTCATTCTCTATTTGAGGTGGATCAGCAACAGGCTCGGATTGTCCAGTAATGACCGTGTCAAGTGGTCCCGCTTCGGTATCAGATGCAGACGGGCCTTCAAGCTCAACTTTTAGGGTCGCCTCTTTAATAATCTCATGTCTTAGCGCCCTTTCCAGAGCGGCCTTAAGAGTGGCTTCATCGACCGGTTTTCGAAGGAAACCGCTGATCTTAAGCGTGCTCATTTTACGAAACAGTCGATCGTCCATCTCGCCAGTTAAAATAACAACGGGCAAGTTCTGAAGTTTTTTGGCGCGCCTTTATCGCGGAGCTGTTCCAAGAATTTTAACCCACTCATGCCAGGAAGCCCGAAATCGAGCAGGACCACATCCGCCACACGCGGGTTTTTCGTTAAGTTGTAAGGGGCGTCTTCGGCTGATCTGGCCATCAACACTTGATGGACGCCGATCTGTTTTAACAGACGCCCCACAAGCTCTCAAATAAAGGTCTGGTCCTCAACGGAAAGGAAACGGGCTTTCTCGATCGGAAGAGGCTCATTTTTCTTTTTGCCAAACAGAGCCATACCGAAAAATCCAAAATGCTTCAAACCACCGAGGCTTAAAAGCAGATTCTATTGGACGCTCCTCACAAAGTCAGCCAACTCTCTGTTAAAGCGCGCGCTGTCTTCCAGGAAGGGCGCATGGCCAATATTCTCATATGTGGAGAGGGCCCCCTTGGGCAGCACCTGTAAGATGGCCGCGGCGCCGTCATAACTGACGATGAGATCCTCAGTGCCATGGGTCACCAGCACAGGCAGAGTGAGTTTGTTAGCGAGGTCTCCATTGTTCGCCGGGTAACCGAGCATGGCGTTGCGCACATAGTGGGGAGTCATCATATTGAGGACAATATTGGTGTGGCGGACTTCGGGGGGCAAAGGCTCGACAGTGACGAGATCAATGAACGTGGTCACGCCGGCTAGGTTTTTCGCAATATCTGGCGAGGACATTTGACCGAGCCAGGCCATGCTTTGTCCCGGCTTGGGTGGCGGTGGCGGCACCGGCCCCTGCAAGGACGTGTTAGCTCCGACCAGATTGATGGCGGCGATTTCTTCGATACCGTAATGGCGTACATAGTTCATAATGATAAACCCGGCCCAGGACCATCCGACCAAGATGGGATTACCCAGTTCTTGCTGCGCAATGACGGCAGCGAGATCGTCTGCCCAGAGTTGGGACGATCTGTAGCTTTCTGGATCGGACGGTTTGCCCGACGCACCGTGACCACGAAGGTCGTAAGCCGTGAGTCGGAAGTCTTGGGCGAGGTCGGACTCAAGCTGCACTTGCCAGCTGAGATAACTCTGCGAAAAGCCGTGGATGAAAAGAACATCCGGGCCGGTCTTGTTTCCGGTTTGAACGACAGAGAGGGGGACCCCACCGCCACCCTGAACCGTGGTGAAGGTGAGTTCCATGGCGTATGACTCCAAAGTATTTAGAAGGAGAAAACACAGCGCAGGGATGATCGTTCTGGCCATTGTTTCTAGCCGCCGCTTGTGAAGCGTTCCATGACTTCGTCATCCATCCCGGCTTCTTTGGCAAGCTGGCCGTAAAGCTTAGCGGTGATTTCCGCTGCCCCCTTTTCCTTGGCCGCGGCCTCAGTAGCGCGGATCACCGTGCGGCGGACGCCGGCCGGTACTCGGCGCAGCGCTTTCATAGCACCGTCGTCCCAAGGCATGCCGGTTTTCAGAGCAACCACTTCATCGCCTGAGTCAGGCATATCTTCGAGCGTATACATCGAAATGTCATCAGATCGGCAGTAGAAGTAGTCGGCACGCCGTTCGTCGCCAAGACCGATGGGCAGGTCGAGCGCACGGAGGCGGCTTTCGCGGTCCATTTCCACCAGATCTTCTTCCACCATCAGAGAAACGATATTAGCGAGGACATGGCCTTGGGAAGCATCGAGATCAACCACTTTGTCGACCGTGCATTCAAGGATCTGTTTGCATTCCGCAATGCTCGGCGGTTTAACGCGTTTGGACGGGATTTGGGTAAAAGACGTGTGTTCAAGCTCATTGACGCCTTCCGGATGAAAGCGTGCAGTTTCCATCATGTCTTCTAAGTGGCTCGCCGATGGACAATTTATAACAAACTCACCGGTATCGCGGATGTTTTGAAAAGTATGCGACGTGTTGCGGAATCCCAGGTAGATGCGCGGCTGCTTTTGCATCACGTCGTATTGCATTATGTGAGAGTAAGGAGCGGCGTTGACCCGACCCTCTACATCTAACGTGGTGACGATGGTGATGAGTTTTGGAAAGACGAACACGTCTGAATACCAGAATGGCCTGATCTTTACGTCTTTGTGCATGAATCCCCTCAATTCTTATTTACTGTACCGTATGCCCGCAGTGTAACAGAGCAAACCTCACATTCACGCTGAAATAGTAGCCTCGGACTCGTGAACCCGCTGATTATTTGGTCGTACATGGGACATGATCGCATTCTTTGTGGTTCAATCATTGATCCAGCGGTGCTTTCCCCGTCATTATTTGACGCGCAACAGATCAGAATATAGGGGGTCCGAGCCATCTCAATAAACTCGAACATACCCCGGCGTACGGCATTAGCCACAACATCTGCTGTCGTTGTGGCTCATTCTGCACCCCGTCGGGTGCGGTCGCAAATCACGGCTGATGTTGTCGTAATCGGCGCAGGCCTATCCGGATTGAACGCTGCCTTACTCTTGGAAGAGCAGGGGCTCAAAGTCACTTTACTGGAAGGACGCGACCGCGTTGGCGGGCGGGTCTACAGCCTCGACAATGTGCCCGGCAGTCCCGAAGCCGGCGCCAACGCCATTCTCGGCGCCTATGCGCGGATCAAAGATGCGGCAGAGCGGTTTGACATCAAACTGGTGGATCACTTGCCGCGAGCCACACTCAATCGGATAAAAACGCTGGTGCTCGACGGTAAACCGGTCTTGCCGGAAGACTGGCCGTCATCACCACGTAACGTCCTTCCGAGCGATCATAGGGAAACCATGCCCTGGGCTTATGTGCCGCGCACTTTAAGCCCGAACAATCCGCTTACCTCCCAAGAAGACGTGCTTGACCCCGCTTTCGCCCATTACGACAAGCCCGTTTATGATTTTCTACGAGAACAGGGTGCGAGCAATGAGGCGATTGAACTCGCCTACAACACCAACGTGATTTACGGCACCTCCGCCCATGACGCGTCTCTGCTTCAAATGTTTGCGAGTGATTTCTTTGTCCGGCAACAGGTCAGCATGGAACGGCGCATGTTCATCGGTGACGGCGGTAACATGCGCGTGCCGGAAGGCCTGTCAAGCCAAGTCAAATCGGACATTCAATTCAATAAAAAAGTCGTCAGTTTGCGAACGGAATCTGGCGGTGTCGATGTGCAGTGTACGGACGGCAGCCGCTACCGGGCCCGATTTGTGATTTGTTCGGTACCAGTCCCTGTTCTTCGCCACATTGCAATGGACCCGATCGTCAGGGGTTTACAGGGTGAAGCCATTAAGAGTGTGGTTTATTGCCCGTGCACTCAGGTACACATGATTGCAAAACGCCCGTTCTGGGAAGACGATGGTTTACCGGGGTATATGTGGACCGATGGGCTGGCCGGTTTTGTTGTGCCCAATCGGGTGCCTGACAATCCTCAAGAGGTCACGAGTTTGACCGCATGGGGTCGGGGATTTCTTGGGCGTTATTTTGATCGCATCGGGTCGGAGGCGGCCATGGCGGCGACCATTGACGCAATTGAGAAAGCACGGCCCGCGGCCAAAGGTCAGTTAGAAGCTATACATGTCCATTCGTGGGAGTTGGATGAATTTGCTGGTGGCGCGGATTTCCTCTCCTGGCGTCCCGGTCAGTGGACTCGTTTTAAAAATACCCTCGCTGAGCCCCATGGCCGCATTCACTTCTGCGGAACGCATACGGCGGAGACCAATCACGGTATGGAAGGGGCGATGGAATCTGGCGAACGTGCTGCCTTCGAGGTGCTGGAACGGATTTAAAGTCAGTTCGCTTCACCAGGACAGTTCACCGCCCTCCCAGGTGAGATAGCGGCCCGTATCTTCAATCGTCACCTTGTCCAGCACAGACTTGATACCGGTTGCGCTTTCTTCGACCTCTATATCAGCTGTGGGTCCGCCCATATCGGTCTTAGTAAAGCCTGGATGAAAAGGTATCACCGTTATGCCGCGGTCCTTCAAATTGATGGACATCGCATGGGTGATTGCATTGAGAGCTGTTTTGCTAGGTCGATAACTGTAAAAGTTACCAAAAGAATCGTCACCAATGGAGCCGACGATGCTGCTCACATTAATGATGATCTTTTTGTCACTGGCTTCGACGTTATCGACAAACGCCTCACACACGCGCAGTGGGCCCATGCAATTGATCCGGTAGGCTATTTCCATTTCGTCGAAATTTATTTGACCAAATGGTTGGAGTCCTCCTGTTTCAGTGAGAGCTTTACTGCCCAGGTAGCCGGCCATGTTGATGAGCATGTCGATCGGGGTATCGCCAAGGCTTGCTTTTAAAGCGCCAACGGAATTTTGGTCTTCCACATCTAAGGCATGGATGGTGACACGGCCACCGGATGCGTCGGCAACGGCCTTCAAATCGGACGCGGAGTCCGGATTGCGGCAGCAGGCATGGATGGTCCAGCTATCGGCGTCATAGAGTTTAAGCAAATTAAAGCCGATACCCCGGTTGGCTCCGGTGATGAGCAGTGTAGGCATACCTAGTTGGTCTCCTGTAAAGCAAAGAGAATGGGCGACGTCTTTGTGTTATCTTGCAAAAGTTGGAATGAATTTAGAACGTGACAGCGGAGAAGGAAACTCTACTTCCAGGCCCCATAGAGGCTCCATTGCACGGCTTCGCCCCAATGGACCGCAGTGCTGTCCGCTTTGTCCTGGCTATGGATGGACTCTTCAAACTGCTCCTCGGACACACAGTAAAAATCAGGCACTACATAGGCAACATATTTGTCATCGGCGAACCCGACCCGTTTGCATGCCTCTCTAATGTCTATTCTCATCCATGTCGAAAGGAAGGGCTCGTTGTTGTAGTAGGTGTCCCAGTCCAGGCGGAACGACTGATATGGAGTCATTTCTGTGGTGCGCGGCGTTTCCAAATGCAACATCAGGCCGCCGGGTTTCAATACACGATGGGCTTCCCGCAGGATATTATCCACCGCCGTCCTAGAAGTTTCATGGAAAAAAATGCACGAGACGACAAGATCGAAGCTCTCATCTTCAAAGTCCAGGTGCTCGGCATCCATTTGGTGAAAGTGCGCAGCCTTGCCTAGCGCTTCAGCCCGGGCATGGCCATAGCGGACACACGGTGCCGCTACATCGATGGCATGCAGCTCGGCCTCAGGAAAGACATCCACATATGGCAAGGTGTTGTTGCCCACCGTACAGCCGAGATCGAGTATTTTTTCAGGCTTGAAGTCCGGCCACGCACGTTTGATGAGTTCGGCACTGGTCCGGCCATTTGAGTCGCAATCCGGTCCGGCAAACCCAGACTGGAAAACATACAAACCGCGGTCGAACAACGCACCCTGGGACACATCGTCCTTTTGCCGTTCGGTTTGGTAATTGCCGGGCATCAGATGAATGTCGCTGGCTGTTACGTAGCGGGGCGCTTCGAGACTGGGATTCAGTGACATCGATCCAAGTCTCGAATTAAGGCCTCTGACACGTTCGTTGAGGTGAGGCTGCTTGCGTTCGATGCCGGCCGCCACGGACTCCCAAATCATTTCCTGGCAGGTGTGAATCATCGCCGCCCAGGTTTTGCCGTACGGATCAGCCATCATCGTTTTCACGATGTCGCGGCCGTCTTCGGGCTCCTTTCCGTTGGCTTTGACCATGGCCGGTTTGACGCGGTGTTTGTAGACCTCTTCCATGCCCCCGGCGATATCCACCAGAATATGCATGCGCATATTTGAGATGTAGCTCTGCCGATTGAAATCGTCGTGATTTCCGGTGACGAGAAAGTCGTGTTCACGCTGCTGGGTCATGGCGCACCTCAAGTGGTCTCAAGGGGAAAATCCTAACACGCCGTTGTGCCGGAGTCTCCCAACCCCGGCAGATCATGCGCCTCACATCCAGTCCACTAGATATGAGTGTAGCCGCCTGGCTCAGGGCTTTCGTGGTGGTGATACATCATCCACTTGCCGTCTACTTTGCGCATGACATCGGTTAGGCGCATATGCATAGCCAGAGCATTGGGCTCCTGCCATTCGGCGTACATGTGGCACAACACCAACGCCCAATCGCCATTAATGTCGATCCGCAAAGGCTTGAGTTCGAACGAGAAGGGACCGCGGGCTTTGGTATTCTCCTGATCTTTCTTGTGAAACTCTTTCACCTCAATGCGCGACTTGAACAGTCGCGGTAGCGTGCCGTCCCACACCGAGTATTCGGGCAGTTGCACGTCTTCAATCTTCTCCGGTTGGAAGGTGCGGTAAGCCTCATAGACGCTTTCGATCACACGGAAAGCGGCTTCTTCCTCAGAACCCGGCGCAAGCGTGATGTAATCTCTGACAACATTCATGTGCCATCACCTCAATAATTCGGCGGCCGCACGTAAGGATTGGCGATCTTCTTGAGGTTGTCCGGCAGGGACGGATTGAATTCCGGGTTCCAGGTGAACGGCAGTTCTTCGTCATCAACGATGTTGGCCAACGGGCCATTCACCGTACGTACCCAAAGGTGATAACCGACTTCCGATCCCGCGGGACCGTGATAAACACCTTCCACCCACCAGCAATACCCGCCCGGGCCCATGCGGCCGCAATCGCCCCACACATATTCTCCATCGATGCAAAAGACTTCCTCGATCATCGGGTGAGTCCATTTCGGTTTCAACATGCCGGCGGGTACCCGGTGCGGCCGCGTGCAATAGAGGAAGGATTGTTCTCCGGTGTAGGGATCGTTGCGCAGGGGTTTGATGGCCGTACCGCCAGCGAACTTGGGATCGGTTAGGCCTTCGTCCCAATCCATGGTCAGCGGGTCGACGAATGGGATAAGGAGTTTTTCATCGAAATTGGGCCCGGAGCCTGCTTTCACTTCGGGTTTGTCGGCAAAGGTGGTGAGTAGCACAGCGCCTTGTTCCGACGACGCGTGTTCGCGGGTGTATCCCGCGGGCAGGAAACCGTATTGATGAGTGGAGTACGCCTGGCCGTTTATGGTGATGGACCCGTCCAGCACCATAAACTCTTCATGGGCGGTGACGAATTCCGGCTCCGTACGGCTCCAACCTTTGGGATAACGGATGATGGTGGTGGAGTCCGTGGCCGCTTCGTCAATGGAGAGGATTTTCATCTCCACGCCGTCGCGGCCAGGACCGTAAAGTCCCTGCTGCCAGGAAATGTCCTGAGCCTGAATAAAAAGAATGTGCGATCGCGCCATAAAACTTTCCTTCAGATTATTATTGTGGCGATCATGGCGGAGCCAACGACACGGCGCAACGATGCACCCACTAAAAGACCCAATTGATTTCCCACAGAAAGCGCCACCTGGGCTAATCTCCACCTGGGAAGGGAAATCCAGCATGCTAAAACCCCGCTACATGTTCATTGAGACGCAGAAACTGTTTAGGAACATGGTGTGCCATGCTGGGTGGTGATGTTTTAATCGAGACTTTGGCCAATGCGGGTATTGAAGCCTGCTTTCTCAATCCGGGCACAACCGAAGTCCAATCCATCGTCGCCCTTGAACGCGGTGGCCGAATCCGTCCTATCTCCACAATTTTTGAAGCGGTAGCGACGGGCGCAGCGGACGGGTACGCGCGGATGGCCGGCAAGCCTGCGATGACACTGCTCCATCAAGGCGTGGGATTGGCCAACGGTCTGGCTAACCTGCACAACGCGCAAAAAGCGCACATGCCGGTGGTGAATGTCGTCGGTCAACACAGCCGGGATCACCAGCAGTTTAATGTGCCGTTGATGTCCGACGTGGAGGCCTTCGCGGCCCCGGTGTCTAGAGCAGATTCAATTTAGTCCCGATCATATCCGGCGGCAGCGAAGTAGTTTTCGCATTCGGTTGAGGTGAAGGCGTCGATGGCGTCGGCAATGGCGTCCCACAGGTCGTCGACGGTTCTGGCGGCGGCCTTTCTCAGGAGCGCCTTGAGTTTGGAGAAGGCCATCTCGATCAGGTTGCAGTCGGGACTGTAGGGCGGCAGATACCCGACCGTCCCAAGGGGGAGTTAACCGCTGCCAAAGCGGCAGCCATTTTAACGCTCGACTTGCCCGAGGGTATGATCGTCTCCGAGGAGGCCAATACATCTGGTGTGCCGTGTTTTGAGCATACCAAGTCTGCCGCACCTCATGATTGGATGGGCCTCACCGGTGGCGGTCTCGGTCAGGGCGGAACCGCGGCCACCGGCGCGGCGGTGGCGTGCCCCGATCGCAAGGTTCTCTGTCTTCAGGGAGATGGCGCTGCCATGTATACGTGCCAGACTCCTTGGACCCAGGCGCGGGCACGGCTCAATGTCACCACGGTAGTATTTACTAACCGGTCCTACGCGGTCTTAAAAATGGAACTTGATCGATTGGGTCTGAACCAGATCAGTCCGGAGCTGGAACGGCTGGTGGACCTGGATGATCCCACATTGGACTTTGTCAAACTTGCTGAAAGCATGGGGGTTGAAGCCATGTGCGCGGAAACCGCGAAACAGTTTTCCGATCATTTCAATGCCTGTTTGAAAAATACGGGGCCTCACTTGATTGAAGCTGTGATCTAACCGCACCATCCGCACCGACGTTACTGCGTAGATAGGATAGGAGGCCATCCCATGCCAAGACCGCATTGCATGTTCATACAGGCGCAAGATGTGCCCTGGGAGAAGGGGTCGTCCGAGGGATGGCATGATCTCGACATCAAAGTGCTGAGTCGCGATAAGGACACAGGCGCATCGACCATGATCACGCGCTATCCTGCTGGATGGACCCGGCCGGTACCGCGCTCTGTAACCTGTCATGTGGAAATGCTGGTGCTCGATGGCGAGCTTGAGATCAATGGCCTGACCTACGGACCGTATTCCTATGCTCACCTGTGTCTGACGTCAGCGCCTTTGGGACAAATTGAGGTAATTGCATAACGGAGGATTTCTGGCTCATCGTAGTGACCGAAGGGAACGAAGATGAGACAGAAATTAATGAGCAAGAACGACCCGGCGGAGAGAACGGTTCGGGATTTTCGGCGCAAGACACGCAAGCAGTATACGGCTGAGGAGAAGATCCGGATCGTGGTGTCGGGCCTGCGCGGCGAGGAGAGCATCGCCGCCTTGTGCCGCCGCGAGGGCATCGCCGAGGGTCTGTATTGCAGCTGGTCGAAAGAGTTTTTGGAAGCGGGCAAGAAGCGGCTCGCCGGCGACACCGGGCGCCAAGCGACCTCGGGCGAGGTTAAAGGCCTCCGCCAGGAGATGCGCGACTTGAAGGAGTTGGTCGCCGAACTTTCGCTGGAGAACCGTCTTCTCAAAAAAAACATGCTCGGGCACGGGGGAGACGAGGAATGAGGTATCGCGCATCCGAGAAGCTGGAGATCATCCGCCTGGTCGAGCAGTCCCACCTGGGCGTCGGGTCCACTTTGGACAAGCTGGGCATTCCGAAGACCACCTTTTATCGCTGGTACGATCGTTTTCTGGCCTTTGGCGACGCCGGTCTTGAGGATCGCAACAGCAGCCCGGGCCGGGTATGGAACCGGATCCCGGATGATGTCCGGGGGCAGATCATCGATCTTGCCCTGGAGGAGACACAACTGTCGCCCCGGGAACTGGCCGTCAGGTTTACGGACACCAGGGGCTACTTTGTCTCGGAAGCCTCGGTTTATCGGCTTCTCAAAGCCCACGACCTGATCACCAGCCCCGCTTTCGTGATCATCAAGGCAGCCGATGAGTTCCGCGACAAGACCACGGCGCCGAACCAGCTGTGGCAGACCGACTTCACCTCTCTCAAGGTCATCGGCTGGGGCTGGTTTTATCTGTCGACCATCTTGGACGACTATTCCCGCTACATCATTGCTTGGAAGCTCTGCACCAACATGACGGCGGACGATGTGACGGCAACACTGAAGTTGGCGCTAGAAGCCTCAGGCTGCAATCGCGCCAATGTCGTCCACAAGCCGAGGCTGCTCAGCGACAACGGCTCGTCCTATATCTCCAGCGATCTGGCTGAATGGCTCGGGGACCACGGTATGGATCACGTTCGGGGCGCACCGTATCACCCGCAAACCCAGGGCAAGATCGAGCGCTGGCATCAAACGCTGAAGAACCGGATCCTGCTTGAAAATTATTATCTACCCGGCGATCTCGAAAACCAGATCAGCGCCTTCGTCGATCGCTACAACAACCAACGCTACCACGAGAGCATCGGCAACGTAACTCCAGCCGACGCCTACTTTGGACGCCACACCGCCAGCATCGAAAAGAGAAAAAAGATCAAAAAACTGACCACCCAAAACCGCCGCTTGAACCATCAACGCCAAGCGGCTTAACATCAAACAAAGATGAGCCCGATCCTCCCTTATGAAACACGCTCAACAGTCCCATTTGTTTTGATGACGGACAGCTCACCTGCCAGCGGGCTACGTTCGCAAGTCCGTATCCGTGGGGCCGAGCGGTGTTGTTGCGCTAACCATGCTCTCGGGCATGGCCGAAGAAATACAGGGTGAGTCTCTCGAAGGTTTGTACGATGAAAAACTCTTGATCGAGCGCATCGATGTCGCACCCGATGGCCTGGAAGGTTGGACGGAAAACCCCTACACCCGTTACCTCATGGGCACGGGTGTGAGGCCGCTCAGGGAAGACCCTTACACCGGAGAAATCAGCATCCTCTACGCGGCGCTGCCCTTCCGTTACATGGAGAAACAGTGGACCCACCCGGCAGTACAAGAAATGTACGTGCTTGCTGGCGAGTACGCCATTAACGATGTGGGCGTGATGTGCCCGGGTTCCTACGCCTGGTGGGAACCCGGGCACTTCCATGGTCCGTACGGATCTCACACCGAATTTATGATGTTTATTAGAACCGTCGGCGGCAAATTGGCCAATGAATTCGGTCAGGACGGCATCCCAGTAGATCACGATGCTCCATACAACCCAGTCGTGCCGGAAGCAGTAAAGCCTTACGCCAAACCACCGGTTCGTCGTACTCTCTATTAACTCTTTTGGGTGGAGGGTGGCATGTCAGACGCTGTGGATACGGTGAAGGCATTCCTTGATGCTTTAGGGCGGCGGGATATTGATGCTGCCAATGAGCAATTAGGCAACGGTTTTAGAATGACCGTTACCGGCGGCCACATCTTCACATCACCCGGTGAATTTGCAGCCTTTTCCAAAGGCCGCCACAAGGGCGCAAAGAAACTGACAGATTCTTACGAAGTCATTCAGGATGAAGACTCAACGGTGGTCTATGCCATGGGGTCCATGTCCGGCACGTGGAACGACGATACAACGTTCGAAGGGGTGCGATATATTGACCGTTTCGAAGTGGCCCACGGAAAAATTGTCGACATGCGTGTATGGAGTGACATGGCTAAATTCCGCCCCCGAGAAAGTGTAGCGGAAGATTGAGGACCCAACGCATGGCCCGCCCACATACTTGTTTCGTCCAAGCCCAAAGCATCCCGTGGACACACGGCAAGGAACCCAATCCAGCCTGGGAAACGGACGTCAAAATCTTAAGCCGTGACGACAACGACTGTCCGTCATCAAAACAAATGGGACTGTTGAGCGTGTTTCATAAGGGAGGATCGGGCTCATCTTTGTTTGATGTTAAGCCGCTTGGCGTTGATGGTTCAAGCGGCGGTTTTGGGTGGTCAGTTTTTTGATCTTTTTTCTCTTTTCGATGCTGGCGGTGTGGCGTCCAAAGTAGGCGTCGGCTGGAGTTACGTTGCCGATGCTCTCGTGGTAGCGTTGGTTGTTGTAGCGATCGACGAAGGCGCTGATCTGGTTTTCGAGATCGCCGGGTAGATAATAATTTTCAAGCAGGATCCGGTTCTTCAGCGTTTGATGCCAGCGCTCGATCTTGCCCTGGGTTTGCGGGTGATACGGTGCGCCCCGAACGTGATCCATACCGTGGTCCCCGAGCCATTCAGCCAGATCGCTGGAGATATAGGACGAGCCGTTGTCGCTGAGCAGCCTCGGCTTGTGGACGACATTGGCGCGATTGCAGCCTGAGGCTTCTAGCGCCAACTTCAGTGTTGCCGTCACATCGTCCGCCGTCATGTTGGTGCAGAGCTTCCAAGCAATGATGTAGCGGGAATAGTCGTCCAAGATGGTCGACAGAT
The DNA here is from genome assembly GCA_965262665.1 of Rhodospirillaceae bacterium. Taxonomy (GTDB): domain Bacteria; phylum Pseudomonadota; class Alphaproteobacteria; order Rhodospirillales; family Rhodospirillaceae; genus CBDBND01. The sequence goes on along the minus strand of CBDHFR010000004.1, from coordinate 2,663,418 downwards.
AAAACCAGCCCCAGCCGATGACCTTGAGAGAGGTGAAGTCGGTCTGCCACAGCTGGTTCGGCGCCGTGGTCTTGTCGCGGAACTCATCGGCTGCCTTGATGATCACGAAAGCGGGGCTGGTGATCAGGTCGTGGGCTTTGAGAAGCCGATAAACCGAGGCTTCCGAGACAAAGTAGCCCCTGGTGTCCGTAAACCTGACGGCCAGTTCCCGGGGCGACAGTTGTGTCTCCTCCAGGGCAAGATCGATGATCTGCCCCCGGACATCATCCGGGATCCGGTTCCATACCCGGCCCGGGCTGCTGTTGCGATCCTCAAGACCGGCGTCGCCAAAGGCCAGAAAACGATCGTACCAGCGATAAAAGGTGGTCTTCGGAATGCCCAGCTTGTCCAAAGTGGACCCGACGCCCAGGTGGGACTGCTCGACCAGGCGGATGATCTCCAGCTTCTCGGATGCGCGATACCTCATTCCTCGTCTCCCCCGTGCCCGAGCATGTTTTTTTTGAGAAGACGGTTCTCCAGCGAAAGTTCGGCGACCAACTCCTTCAAGTCGCGCATCTCCTGGCGGAGGCCTTTAACCTCGCCCGAGGTCGCTTGGCGCCCGGTGTCGCCGGCGAGCCGCTTCTTGCCCGCTTCCAAAAACTCTTTCGACCAGCTGCAATACAGACCCTCGGCGATGCCCTCGCGGCGGCACAAGGCGGCGATGCTCTCCTCGCCGCGCAGGCCCGACACCACGATCCGGATCTTCTCCTCAGCCGTATACTGCTTGCGTGTCTTGCGCCGAAAATCCCGAACCGTTCTCTCCGCCGGGTCGTTCTTGCTCATTAATTTCTGTCTCATCTTCGTTCCCTTCGGTCACTACGATGAGCCAGAAATCCTCCGTTATGCAATTACCTCAATTTGTCCCAAAGGCGCTGACGTCAGACAGTCCTAAAATTCTTGGCTACGATTGAATAACGTGCCGGTGGACGCAAAACGTATAGCTGCTGGACGATTTAGCGCGGCGTGCAAATCATTTATATTGTTGCTGGAGAATCTGTTCGAGAATTCTCCAGGCGTTATTGGTGACGATTTATCGAGAGTGAACTTTTGGGCGCTTGACACAAGATTGAACAAGTTCATTCAGCGTCATGAGTATCAGGACAGACTATGCTCAGGGCTGATAGATAGGAACAAGCATTTCTAATCTATTGATATTGAATCTATTTCTCTGATCACGAGAATTGTTCTGTATGGCTGCGGGTCCCCGATTTGAGCCTTCTGACAACAGTCGGATAAGGTTTGACTATGGATAGTCGAACCTCACAATCCATATGACAGGTTATGCGACTTTGGTTCGAATCCTCATGAGAGTCATAGCTAGGGGATGTCTTCGTGTTCACGATTAAAGCGAATGACTGAATTCCATTCGAGGTCAAAAGGCCAGCCTAACCGTTCTAAATGGATCAGTTCTGAGATATTGGCCGAGCTGGATCTAAGTTCCAATAGGTCAGAGCTTCAAGGACTTGTTCTCTAGGATAAAATCGCCCAGCGGTCTGTAAGTCTTTTTGAATTTTCCGCCACCTTCTAACGGCACTTTTTCGAATTCTGTCATTAAGGGAGATCACTCCTAAAGGTGTTCGTTCGTTTATACTTTTTGGCCAGCTCATTGGATAATGTTCCCAATCATTCCAACAGTCGAGCTGGTGGGTAATGTTTTCAAGGTCTTCGTGGTCGCAAGCCCAACCATAATAGTTCCGGGCACATAGACGAAGCATAGCCTTTACGTCAGGGACGTGGTCGGTAAAAGCCTTTAAGGGCGTCGGGAGAAGCACCATGTTAGCAATACACGAAAAGTATCGATGATCTTGAACAGGGCGATTTAACTGTTGGTAATACGGGTCGTCTATGCCCCATATGTGGCAACAAGACCAGTCACGCCTACCGTCTTTCCGCAGTCCAAGTGCTGTTGTTGGAGCCTTATTCGCATGAACATTGCCTTCAGTTTTGTGAAAACTGGAACCAGTGCCTTGACGTTTGTTGAACTGAGGTTCCGTCCAGTTCTTCTTGTAGAACAATGCTCCACGAGCATGTTCTGGATACCATATAGGTAGAAACTCAAATGTTCTTACGTCAACCCATCTAGCTGTCCGCTCGATAAGACGCATAATCTCACTGAACTGACGTTGCTCCCAAAATCCGGACCAGGTGGTTCTTCACCTATGCGGCCTGATCGATGGTCATATCTCTCCTGGCCTGTGCCGGCGTCCGGTATACGACGGTTAAGGACTACGTGCGTGCGCCCGGCGATGTCGTGGCGTTTCATCGGTCCTACAAACGGATCGGTGTCGAGAAGGGCGACGAACGGCGTGTCGCCGTCGTCGATCAAAAAAACCATACAGTGATACTGGAAAGCGCGGGCGGCGAAACGGCATCCTGGAAGCCAAACCAAGTCGCCGGACGACACGGCGGCGCCGAAGTCTACCGGGCCGAGAGCATCGAGCTGCGTCAAGGCGACCGCATCCGCTGGACCCGCAACGACACTGGACTTGGCCTCGTCAACAGCCAGGCCGAGGCCGAGGGCGATGTGGGTCTTGCCCGTTCCGGATGGCCCCAGAGCGATGACGTTCTTGCGTCGCTCGATCCAGCCACACCGGGCAAGTTCCAACACTTGCACCTTGTTTAGCGCCGGTATGGCCTTGAAGTCGAAGCTGTCGAGGCTCTTTGCGGCCGGGAACTTCGCGGCCTTGATCCGGCGCTCCATGATCCGTTACGAGGGCGATGCCGAGCCCGGCAATCTCCGCGTCCTGCGCGCCCGTGGTGATTCCATGGAGCCCCTGGTCTCCGATGGCGACCGGCTGGTGGTGGATATTGCCCGCCGCACCCCTGGTACCGGCGAGACCGCCGTGCTGTGGGATGGCACCGGCCTGGTGGTCAAGCGCGTCGAGGTCCCGCCCCACTCAGAGCCGCCCCGGCTCAGGTTGATCTCCGCCAACCCCGATTATGAACCCTACACATGCCCCGCCCAGGACGCCCACATTGTCGGCAAGGTACTATGGACCTTGCGGCGGCTGTGACGGTGGCGGAGGTCCCGGCAATATTCCCCGTCAGCACCGCCACGGTCAGGAATGCGCACCATGCCGCAGGTTTCCGGTGTAAATTCGGCCTCAGTCAACATGGCGATGGGATCTTGTTGGCGAAACGCGGCGTAATGGGGCTCGTGGTTGTGATAGGCATCCCAATCAAGGAAGAAATTGTAATGGGGATCGACTTCTGAAGAGGGCGGCAGCTCCATATGGATGGTCACGCCGCCTGGTGCCAAGAGGCGATTCACTTCTTTGAGGATCTTCCTAGTCGACGGCACCGCGATCTCATGGAAAAAGAAGCTTGACACGATGAGGTCAAAAAAACCGTCTTCGAAATCTGTTGCTTCCGCATTCTGCTGAGAATAGTGCACGGGGATGCCTTGCGATTCCGCACGGGCATGTCCATAGCGCAATACCGGTGCACCGACGTCTATTCCGTAAAGCTCAGCATCGGGAAACGCACGGTGATAAGGCAGCAGGTTAGAGCCGATGGTACAGCCGAGATCGAGAATTCTTTTGGGCTCAAAATTGGGATATTTGAGTTTGAGATAGTGGCCGATGGAATCAGCAACACCGCCCTTTCCAGGATTGCGCGGCATTCTCAGAGCGCCCGAAAACACTTTTGTGCCATGGGCATAAATTGCACCAACGGAAACCATCGTTATCGGCAAATTCCGTATGAAAACATCCCGGCATGAGATGAATGTCCAAAGCGCTGACTGCTTTAGGGATTTCGAGTTCGGGATTAAGACGCAAGCTGCCGCCCGCCGGTGATTGTTTCGCAGCCTGATCAGCAACAGTAATCAGGTCTGGCAATGCCCGCTCAACTTCATCCTCAACGGACTGCCAGGTCATTTCTTGCGCATTGTAGGGAAGGGACGACCACGTCCGGTAGAAGGTCACGGGTTGCATGGACTTGCGCACGGCGATGGCGTCTTCTGGTGCGTGGCCGGATTTGGCTTTCGCGGAAGGTTCGACCACCTGGTCGTACACTTGGCGCATGTCAGTCGGCAGATCGGCCATAACAAACTTGCGCAAATGTGACACATACATTTGCCGCGCCGCTTCGTCATGGGTCGCTACCGGAATGCTGTCTATAGATGGAGCGCCGCTTCGCCTGCCGCTTTTTCTTCCCGATACATCAGAATCTCCAGACCTTGGTAGCGTCTATATCGTGGTTCTAAGAGCCAGATTCAACTGAAATGGAGCGGAACGTTCACAGCTGTTACGCTATGGAGCCGCCGCCGTCGCGGGTTATCGCCACGACTGAGGGCCGCGGCGGCATGTCATCTTGGAAGTCGGGCCAACGGGTTGTCGGGTTGGCGAAGGTGGAGCCCCCATCCTGTGCCGGATGCTGAACCGAGCAAAAGAGCGTCTCCCCATCGGGCGTAAAGGCTGGTCCCGAGAGTTCAGCCCCAACGGGACCCTTAAAGAAGTACCGGGTAAGAGCCCGTGTGGTGCCACGTACTTCGGCAGCCCAAATACCGTCAGCGGTATCAAAATCTGGCGCGCCGTCCGTCGCAATCCAGATCCGACCCTGTGGATCAAAGACGAGGTTATCGGGATTGGCCAGCCAGCCGTTCTGGGTGACGTCCGGATGGTATGCCGCACCGGATCGGCCATCGAAAGGATTTCCTGCGAGTAAAAAGACCTCCCAGGTAAATGTTTCGGCAGCATGATCGGCATCTGCCCCCTGTGCCGCCGGGGGAATCATTTCGATGATGTGGCCAGCCCGATTGCGCGCCCGTGGATTGGCCGCATCGGTGCGAAAACGGCGGCGGAACGGATTCTTAGTCAGGCTGACGAACACGCTGCCGGTCACCGGATTGGTTTCCACGTCCTCGGGGCGGTCCATGGCCGTCGCACCCATGAACGACGCAGCGCGCCGGGTTTCGATCAGGACATCGGCCTGGCTGTAAAACCCATTGCGTGGTATCAGTGGACCATTGCCCCACACCAGAGGTAGCCACGACACCCGGCCGTCTTCTTCGAACCGAGCCACATAGAGAGTGCCTTCGTCGAGGAGACTGCTTTGACGCTCTTTGTTTTCGGGATCGAAAGGCTTAGCCGAGACGAATTTATAGACGTATTGGAACAGTTGGTCATCTCCGGAATAGACCACGACCTTTCCATTTTTACTGACGACGGTGGTCGCGCCTTCATGTCTAAACCGCCCAAGGGCCGTGTGCTTAACCGGTGCGGAGGTAGGGTCGTATGGATCATATTCGACGATCCAGCCATAACGGTTAAGCTCGTGGGGCTCCTTGGTCACGTCGAAACGGTCAAGATAGCGAGACCACTCGTAGCGCAGCTCCGATGAAACGCCCATGGACAAATGATTGCCCGTCTCGTCACCACCCCGGGGGTTTCCAGCAAAGTAATAGTGCACGTTTTCTTCAGCCATCAGGCACGTGCCCCAGGGTGTTTGACCACCGGCGCAATTGTTGAAGGTGCCGATAGCCGACCGCCCGGTGGGGTCGTCAGTTGTTTTGAGCCTATCGTGACCAGCAGCCGGCCCTTTTATTGTCATCACCGGACCCGACGCCATGAGGCGCCGGTTAAAGGTGCTGTCCTTCACGTGTAACCACCGGCCACGACTGTCCCGTTTAACTTCGACGACGGAATGGCCATGGGCCGCCATCTCCACTTCCATGTGTCGGCGGGTGGGTGCGGAATAGGGCATATCGCCCGCCACATCAGCGAACATGAGGTTGCCGTTCGTGTATTCGTGATTGACACAGAGCAGTCCGTGATCGGATCGTTCCGATCCCTTGGGCAAGGGGAAGTAGCCGATGAAATCACAGTTGTAACCAAACTGCTTGGCTTGGGCATCGGCGGTCAATGCCTGAGGATCAAATGCCGGTGAGTCGGCAAAGAGCGGATCGCCCCAGCGCAACAGAACATCGGCGCGGTATCCGGCAGAAACATGATGGGTATCGTCAATGCCGTGCTCTAACTCTTCAAAACCGAGGGTGAGTTCATCAGGCAGAGCCGAAGCGGCTTGGACGGTTGGAATACCACCCGCGCCAAGCTTTGCCGTAACCATAGCGGCCGCAGTGCCGGACAGCAGATGCCGCCGCGCCAGGTGCGCGGAGTCGAACTGTGGGTGATGGGAGTTCGAGTCTTTGGTCATGGGCCCTGTTTCTAACTGGAAAGGACAATCAATCCTATGAACTTTTTGCGATGTTTGCAGGCGCTGTCTTGTCATTGGACATAGCCTGGTTAAGCCTTCAATAAAATACCGTCTAATGCCCGGAATTCTTTCGGTCTTGCTGAATATATTGTAGCGAGCCAACAATACTCTGATGTTGATACAAGTCATTCCCACTCAACTCTTGTGAGGCGTAGTAATGGGCGCGGTGGAACAAATTCAAGTGATTTGCTGAGTGAGGATTTTTGGCTCGTCGTCGTTAGACCAAGGCACGAAGTTGCGACAGGGATCCAAGGGCACGAACGAGCTGGCACGATCTTAGTGCGCAAACACATTACACAACTTCATCCCGAATGCCCGAGGATGAGGTAAATGGAAGGGACAGGGTGCTACGGCGCCCCTCGGATCCATGCCGAGTTGAAGGCCCGCGGCTTTCGCATCTCGAAGCGCACGGTCGCCAAGCTCATGCGAGAGAACGGCATTCGTCCACCGCGAGGCAGGCGGCGGGCGCCAATCACCACCGCCCACCCGCTTGATCGGGGCTTTCAGGTCGCTGTGACATTCTTCGCTGAGTTTTGCGGCGAGCTCCGCGCCGAAGCCGGAGAATTCCACCGCCGCATGGGCGATGACGCAGCGGCCCGTCTTGCGCACCGAGGCGACGCAGGTATCTAGGTCGAGCGGCACAAGGGAGCGGAGGTCGATGACTTCTGCATTCACGCCCGCTTCGGCCAAGGCCTCGGCGGCGGCGTTGGCTTCCACCGAGCACCAGCTGTAGGAAATGAGAGTCACGTCGGTGCCTTCACGGCGCACGGCGGCTTTACCCAGCGGGATTTCATACCGGCCCACAGGCACCTCATCGGGCACGTAGTAACACCGCATAGGTTCAAGCACGAGGACGGGATCAGGGTCGGCAATGGCAGAGAGCAGCAGACCTTTGGCATCCGCGGCCGTGCTCGGCGCGACCACCTTGATTCCGGGCGTATGCGTGAACCAGGCTTCTAGGGATTGGGAGTGCTGGGCGGCAAAGTTACCGACAAAGCCTGCCGTCACCGTACGGATGGTGATGGGGACGCTGGTGCGTCCACCGGACATATAGCGCAGCTTGGCAGCATGGTTGGCAATCTGGTCCATGCACACCATGGAAAAATCGTTGACCATGATTTCCGGAACCGGCTTCATGCCGTTAAGCGACGCCCGAATGGCCGCGCCGATGATGGCCTGTTCGGAAATCGGCGTCGGGCGCACGCGCTCTAGGCCGTGTTTGGTCGAAAGCCCGGCGGTGGACTTGGTGACGCCCCCAGCGGGATCGGCGATGTCTTCGCCCAACAGGAACACATCCGGGTCTTCGGAGAGGGCAATATCCAGCGCTTCGGTGATGGCCGCAACCATGGGCACGGTGATCGTTTCCCGATCCGATAGGTCAGGGTCTACCACCGTTGCAGCTGGAGCAGCATACGGCACCGCGGCTGTATTGGCGAATACATCTTTATACAGTTCGTCTTCGCCCGGCAGTTCAGCGGCCATGGATTCTTCGACGGCATCTTCCACTTCCTTCTTTGCCGCGGCTTCGATGGCGTCCAACTCTTCGGCTGTGGCATCGCCGCGTTCAATGAGCGTCGCGCGGAACTTGGCGATGGGCGGATTGGCCCGCGCGGCTGCCAGTTCGTCCTGATCCATGTGGTCTTCTTCGCTGCCGAAGGAATGCCCTTGCAGGCGGTAAGCCATGCATTCGAGCAGGGTGGGACCTTCACCTTTGCGGGCCCGTTCGATGGCCCGACCTGCAGCAGCATGAATGGCGTCCGGGTCGGTGCCGTCGACGGTTTCGCCCACCAAGCCGTACCCGCCAGCACGGTCGGCAATGCTTTTGCTTTTGGTTGAGCCTGCAAAGGAGGTGTATTCGGCGTAAGCGTTATTCTGGCACAGGAAGACGATGGGCAGATCCCACAGAGCGGCCATGTTAATGCTTTCGTTGAACGCGCCGATGTTGGCGGCGCCATCGCCGAAGTTGACCACGACCACCTGGCCCGTGCCCTTGATCTTGGAGGCCAAGGCCAAGCCGTTGGCAATAGGCATGCCCGCGCCGACAATCCCGGTGGTGACCATCAATCCTGCATTGGGGTCCGACAAGTGCATGGCACCGCCTTTGCCCTTCGACGTGCCATTGGCCTTGCCCATCATCTCGGCGATGATCTCGACCATGGGTGTGCCCTTCGCGACGATGTCATGGACGCCGCGATAGGTTGTCACCACTTGATCGTCGTCGCCTAAATGCGGTGCGATAGACGCCGGGATGGCTTCCTGACCACCGCAGGGGTAGTACTGAAATTGCAACGCACCGGCGGCCAACAACTGCTCAATGCGCTTATTACAGGCATCGATGCGCGCCATGGTTTTGTAAATGCCTACTGCGACGTCCTGCGGCAGGGCGTTGGGCAACGCTTGACTATTCATGACTGTGGTGTCCGCTCATGTTCGCCGCTCTGAATGGCGGCCAGCACAGTTTAGTTGAACGCATATTTGAAACGAATGCTCCAACGCATCGGATCACCGATGAACCGGGAGTCGAGGAAGTCGTTGGTGATCCACAGTTCATCCAGGCAGTTCTTACAGCTGAGCTGTATGCCCCAGTCCCCGTCTTCGTGATCCCAGCTTAGAGTAGCGTTGACAGTCTCAAAGCCGGGATTGAAAGAATCCGGTGGGTTCTGAGGAGACATCCAGTAATCGTCAGTTCTTTGAACGTCCGCGGCAAAGGTAACGTCGCCACTAAGGCCGTCTACGTACTGGGTGTAATCAAGACCGACTTGAAGGGTGTTATCTGGAGCCCGTCCCGGTTCCGTTACACCCAAGATAAATCCGCTGGCTACTGCTGCAGGAGAAATGTCGTTATACTTCGCATCCTGCAAACCTAAATTTGCGTATACATTCAGCCCCTCCGCCAACTGCGCTGATAGCTCGATTTCCGCACCTCGGACATTGAGTTCAGCAGCGTTGTTGGTAACAAATCTCGGAGGTTCGCCAGGTGCTGGCTGGAACGCCAAAGCGGGAATCTGTAGTCCGCTGTAAGTAACATCAAATAGCGTAATATTAGTCCGGAAACGATTATCTAACCATTCTGCCCGGGTACCAACTTCATATGACCAGACTGTTTCTTCTTCAAACCGAGTCATTAGGCGCGCTTGTCCGGCACGGCCATTCCACCCACCTGATTTGAATCCACGTGTGGCCGATGCAAAAATCATCATGTCGTCGTTGACCTGATAACTTGCTGCAAAACGCGGTGTCCATTGAATCGCCGTGGCTTTATCTGGGATCCCCGCGGCAACGATATCGTTGATATCAAACTCAACTCCGGCAGCGTTGGTATGGAAATAGAATGGAATGGACTTTTTCTCATCCGTCCATCTCACGCCTGCAGTCAGAGTAAGGTTATCAACGATTTCATAGTCACCTTGGACTGTCCGTCATCAAAACAAATGGGACTGTTGAGCGTGTTTCATAAGGGAGGATCGGGCTCATCTTTGTTTGATGTTAAGCCGCTTGGCGTTGATGGTTCAAGCGGCGGTTTTGGGTGGTCAGTTTTTTGATCTTTTTTCTCTTTTCGATGCTGGCGGTGTGGCGTCCAAAGTAGGCGTCGGCTGGAGTTACGTTGCCGATGCTCTCGTGGTAGCGTTGGTTGTTGTAGCGATCGACGAAGGCGCTGATCTGGTTTTCGAGATCGCCGGGTAGATAATAATTTTCAAGCAGGATCCGGTTCTTCAGCGTTTGATGCCAGCGCTCGATCTTGCCCTGGGTTTGCGGGTGATACGGTGCGCCCCGAACGTGATCCATACCGTGGTCCCCGAGCCATTCAGCCAGATCGCTGGAGATATAGGACGAGCCGTTGTCGCTGAGCAGCCTCGGCTTGTGGACGACATTGGCGCGATTGCAGCCTGAGGCTTCTAGCGCCAACTTCAGTGTTGCCGTCACATCGTCCGCCGTCATGTTGGTGCAGAGCTTCCAAGCAATGATGTAGCGGGAATAGTCGTCCAAGATGGTCGACAGATAAAACCAGCCCCAGCCGATGACCTTGAGAGAGGTGAAGTCGGTCTGCCACAGCTGGTTCGGCGCCGTGGTCTTGTCGCGGAACTCATCGGCTGCCTTGATGATCACGAAAGCGGGGCTGGTGATCAGGTCGTGGGCTTTGAGAAGCCGATAAACCGAGGCTTCCGAGACAAAGTAGCCCCTGGTGTCCGTAAACCTGACGGCCAGTTCCCGGGGCGACAGTTGTGTCTCCTCCAGGGCAAGATCGATGATCTGCCCCCGGACATCATCCGGGATCCGGTTCCATACCCGGCCCGGGCTGCTGTTGCGATCCTCAAGACCGGCGTCGCCAAAGGCCAGAAAACGATCGTACCAGCGATAAAAGGTGGTCTTCGGAATGCCCAGCTTGTCCAAAGTGGACCCGACGCCCAGGTGGGACTGCTCGACCAGGCGGATGATCTCCAGCTTCTCGGATGCGCGATACCTCATTCCTCGTCTCCCCCGTGCCCGAGCATGTTTTTTTTGAGAAGACGGTTCTCCAGCGAAAGTTCGGCGACCAACTCCTTCAAGTCGCGCATCTCCTGGCGGAGGCCTTTAACCTCGCCCGAGGTCGCTTGGCGCCCGGTGTCGCCGGCGAGCCGCTTCTTGCCCGCTTCCAAAAACTCTTTCGACCAGCTGTAATACAGACCCTCGGCGATGCCCTCGCGGCGGCACAAGGCGGCGATGCTCTCCTCGCCGCGCAGGCCCGACACCACGATCCGGATCTTCTCCTCAGCCGTATACTGCTTGCGTGTCTTGCGCCGAATATCCCGAACCGTTCTCTCCGCCGGGTCGTTCTTGCTCATTAATTTCTGTCTCATCTTCGTTCCCTTCGGTCACTACGATGAGCCAGAAATCCTCCGTTATGCAATTACCTCAATTTGTCCCAAAGGCGCTGACGTCAGACAGTTTATTCTATTGCTGAGAAGTCTACATATGTCCAACACGCTCGGCCTCACGGCGATCAAGCGCACGGCGCTTATAGTCTCTGACTTGGATGCCGCCGTTGGTTTCTATAGTGATGTTTTTGATATGACAGTGATCCTCTCCGGTGGGGTAGATGATCCCACAGTTTTCACACAGCTCGGTCTAACACCTGAACAAGCCCGATTTTTGATAATGAAGGCGGAGGCTAACGCGCCGGACTTCGGAATGCTTCCCTTCATGGAAGTCTGTGATCCTGCTCCTGAGACTGTTCCTTACGCAGACGGTGCAGTGCGCCGCGGTGAAGCCGTTTTAGAAGCCAACGCCTAAGATGTGCTTCACCGAGCGCAAATTTTCAGCAATTCAACGTGTTGGTGGGAAGTATTGCTCATGTATTCACGCGTTGTGTCTGCGAAGAGCTGCATTGATGGTGTGATATGACGCCCTGTAAGATGGATCAGCCCCGCAGGTAAGGACGGTCGGAACGGTGGATACTCTATTTTCTTTAGCGATCCGTGTGTCGTCAGTTGCTCAACTGTGTAATCAGGCATAATCGACAGCAGGTCCAGCTTTTCCAACAAGTTGATCATGAATGGCGGGTGATTATGGGTCACTACGCAGTTTATGTGGTGCGCCTGCGCAGTACCAAACAGTTCTTGGCGGAGCGCCTGCATTCCTTCTGATTCCGCCAATATCCAGTCCGCTCCCATTAAATCTTCCAAGGTGACATTATTTTTTTGTGTCAAGGGATGGCTGCTTCTGGCGTAGATAGAAAAATTTATGCCCGTCAGTTTTTCAATTTCTAGACCTTCCTTAAGCAACGTTCCCTGCCAATAGGGTGTCAGCAAAAAATCCACTTCACCATGCCGAAGGTCCTGCAAGAGGTTGTCGAGGCAGTCATACCGGATATCAAAAGTAATTTCACGCGACTTCGAAACCATTTGCTCAATGATGTTTGGTAAAAACAAGTCAATCATACCTGTCGGAGCGCCAATATTTACACGCCCTTTTGATCCGTCACGCATTAATTCAACTTCTTGATGTCCGCGCTGCACGGACGCCAACGCAGACTTGAAAAAGTTGTAAAGGACCTTGCCATACGCCGTCGGTATTACGCCGTCCTTTCGGCGCTCCAATAGCTCCACCTGCAGGGAATCTTCCAGCGTCTTGATGCTGTTTGATAAAGCCGGCTAACTCAACGCGACCATTCGGCTAGCGCTGCGAAAGCTGCCGCAATCCACCACTGCAATGAAGTAACGAATTTGATTGATGTTCATGATCCACCTACGCCAGCGCCTGTGTTCAAGGGGCGGTACCCGTTGCGGCCTAGTGAAGACCTTGGAGCGCTACCCCGGCATATACTGACTAAATACACCTGTCCCTCCTGAAAATCTTATCCGGCTGAAATGACGATGGATCCTCTGTAATCCGTTTAGGATGATATCGTTCGTTGGAATGTTCTTCCTGGCATTGTTGGCCATGGTCAAGGGACCGCGCCGGCTGGCTGCAGAGAACATCACATTGAGACATCAGGTCTCGGTCCTGAGGCGCAAACACCATGGCCGCATCCGTCTTTCCCGTCTGGACCGCATCTTTCTGACATGGCTCACACGGCTGTATCCCTCGGTTCTAGACGCCATGGTGATCGTCAGGCCTGAGACCGTTCTGCGCTGGCACAGGTACGGTTTCCGAAGCCTGTGGCGGTGGAAATCACGCAATCCGGGTGGGCGCCCGGCCATAGACCGGGACCTGAAGCAACTGATCAAGTCAATGACGCGGGATAACCCTCTTTGGGGTGCACCGCGTATCCATGGTGAACTCCTCAAGTTGGGCTTTGACGTGTCCCAATCCACAGTAAGCAAATATCTTCGGCGGTGCTACCGGCCCCGCGGGCAAAGCTGGAGGACGTTCATAAACAACCATAAAGATGCCATCGCGGCAGTCGATCTGTTTGGGGTGCCGACGGCAAGCTTCAAGCTGCTGTACGGGCTGGTGATCCTTCACCTGACGAGGCGTGAACTCGTCTGGACGAACTCCACCTATCATCCTACTGCGGCTTGGATCGCCAATCAGGTCAGCCAAGCCTTTCCCTGGGAGACCGCGCCGCGATACCTCATCAGAGACCGGGATGCCAGTTACGGCACGGTCTTCAAACGGCGATTAAGGGTAATGGGCATTAGAGACCGTCCCACAGCACCCAGATCGCCTCGGCAGAATGGGTACGTGGAACGCGTGATTGGCTCCATCCGTCGGGACTGTCTCGATCACACAATCATTTTCAGTGAACCTCACCTGAGGCGGACGCTCAGAAACTACGCGCGGTACTACAATCGTGTCCGGACACACCTTTCATTGGGTAAAGATTCCCCGAAATCTCGACCCGTCGAACGCCATGGCGCTATCGTCAAGTGCTCACATCTCGATGGATTGCACCATGAATACCGGCGGATAAGGTAAACGGAAGGGACACCCCATTTGATTCCTACATGCTTCCGAATTGACTGGTAATCAAAAAAGAACAAAAGAGAACGCCGCTAAGTCATTGACCTAGCGGCGGGAATTGGTTGCGGGGGGATCTGAACCTCCGAACTTCAGGTTATGAGCCACACACATATAGCCAATTTATAGGTTGTGAAGCATTATAACCACACCTCATCCAAACGAAGACAACGTTGGTTGCGGGCCCCCGCAACCAGCTCTTCCCGAAAAGCTTTTCCGCCGATTTTCCTGATACACGCCGTCCAGGTATGGATGAGGTTCTCGGAAGGGACAAGGGGCAGCCGAGACTCACTTCCAGGCTCCGAAGGTGAACCACTTCAAACCGTCCTGCAGCTTGCCCACATTGCCTTCAACTTTATTGGCGTCTTCCTTGGCTGCTTCCAGCACTGCTTTGGCGCCATGGTTGTGCTGGCTCGGAATGATAAAGCGGACGAACTTATCTTCGTCGAACCCCGCATCAAGCACAGCTTGGCGCACGTCAAGATCGCGCAAGGATTTATAGAACGGCTCTTTGTTATAGTAGGCGTCCCAATCCAAATAGAACTGCTCGTAAGGCGGGACTTCCGCGTTCAAGGGCAGTTCCATGTGAATCATTAAGCCACCCGGTTTTAAGACGCGGTAGCTTTCTTCAAACACCTTGGCCACATCGAACATGGGCATCTCATGCAGCACCATGGCCGACCAAACGATGTCGACGTTGTTGTCATCGAACTTAAGGTCTGTGCCGTTCATCTGATGCCAATGAATAGGATAACCCAAGGCCTTGCAGCGGGCGTGGCCGTATCGGACGTTGGGTGCGCCCGGGTCGATGGCGTGGATGTCTAAGTCAGGCCACGCCTCCAGCCAAGGTAATGTGTTGAAACCCACCGTCGCACCGATATCGATCATCTTGTTAGGCGCGAAGTCGGGATAACGGGCCTTGAGGAATTGAGACACGGATCGGCCCGTATCATCCATTTCCGGGCCGAGATAGCCCATGAGAAAAACCGATAGGCCGTTGTCGTACAGCGCGCCTTGAGTGACATCACCGTCGAACCGTTCCGTGTGGTAACAGCCGGGCATGAGATGAACGTCGAGGGCGCTAATGTAGCGTGGTGTTTCGAACTCAGGATCCAGATGGAGAGTTTCTTCTTCTGCGTTCAACGCGGCTGTCTTTTCCGCTAGTTCATCGCTGGACCGGTCGATGCCGGGCAGCACAGAGCGCCATACGAGCTCCTGTGTGCTGTTGCGCACTGCAGAATAGAACTTGAACAAAGTATCCGGCTTCATCGCTTTGTGAATTTCCGGACCATCTTTGGGCGCGCGTCCATGTTTGCGCTCAAAATCCGGTAGGACACGACGGTCATAGACCGTACGCATATTGCCAGCGAGATCGCCCAGAACGAATTGGCGCATACTAGTGACAAAGCCTTGCCGGGCAGCTTCATCCCGGCTGGCATCTATGGCGAGGTCATGACTGAGGCGAGTGGGCATGGCGTAGTCCTTGGATCACGTATTGTATTGGGGTGATCCAAGGATAACCCCGACCTGTGGCATACACAATCGGGTGCGATTGGAACTCTAAACGGACAAACGCTTAGCAACAGTCAACAACCATCTCCTTCAACGATGCAGAATAGGGTGGAAGCCATTGGTGGTGATCCCCACCTGTCCAGTGTGGTCGGCGAGGGGGGGGCGACTGCTGTTCTGACCTTTCGAACTTTATAAACCGCTTGATTTTTCGTATCTTCCTGGCACGCTAAGGATCATGGTGTTTTTGCAACACACTGGCCAAATAGGGTTCTGAGATTCCATTGGTCCATACAAGTTTCCCTGGTAAGTTGCAAAAAAATACAGGCTATTTTCACAGCATTCAGAGGCCTGCAATGGGCCACTCGGGTTGAACAATTTTGTGTGGGGGTTTTGATGTCTTTCCGGAAATCACTTTCAATTACAGCCGCAGCGCTTGCTATGGCGATTCCGCTCAAAGACGTTTTGGCACAGGGCATCACTCTTGAAGAGATCGTGGTGACGGCCGAACGGCGTGAACGAAATCTACAAACGACACCCCTGGCCGTGACGGCTTTGTCCGAACTGCAAATGGAACGCCGCAATATCACGGAAACCATCGACCTTGGCCGGCAAGTGCCCCTGCTAATTGCCCACAACAACGTCACCTTGGGTGCGTCGGTGGCCTACTGGTTGCGTGGCATCGGATCGACAGAATCCCTGGCGACGTTCGACCCACCTGTTTTGACTTACGTGGATGAAGTCGCCAACCCGCGTCAGAATGCCAACAACCTCGAATTGGTTGAAGTCGAGCGGATGGAAGTCCTGCGTGGGCCTCAAGGCACATTGTTCGGCCGCAACACAACCGGTGGCGCAGTCAACATCATCACCAAAAAGCCGTCCGATGTGTTCGGGGCCAAGGGCGAAATCGGCTATGGGCGGTTTGACGAAATTCGCGTCAAGAGCAGCCTCAATATTCCGGTGTCGGAAAAGGTACTAACCAAATGGTCTGCTTTTTATCTGGAAGACAATGGCTGGCAGAGAAGTGTCGTCAACAACGAGAATTTTAACTTTGCCGAACATTTAGGCCTTCGCGGCGCCATCCGTGTGCTTCCCGTAGATAACATCACCTGGGATATGTCGGTAAATTGGAGTACACAAGATCACCAGAATCTGCAGTCCCCCGTGGATCCGGTGACCTCCAACAGCAATCTTGCGGAAGGTAAACGTGGGCCTTGGCTATTCAACGGCAGCCCCCGATTCCAAGGCGTGTTTCTCAACAACTGCAAAACCGGAGACGAGCCTCTAGATTGGGTGCGGAACAATTGTACTGCCAACGAAACCACCACCTACGACATCTATTCCAACCTTATCATCGACATGGATAGCTTCAGCATTGGTGTCATCACTGGCTACCGCAACCTCAATCATGACTTTGTTAGCCCTTTATTTGCTCGCACGCCTGAACTACCACTGTCCAACGATGGTGATCATAACATGTACAGCCAGGAGCTTAAGCTCACAGGTGACGCATTAGATGGCCGTCTCAGCTACGTGACCGGTTTCTTCTATATGAAGGAGGACAATCTCTCTCGGTTTGAAACGTCACTTATGTTTGCACCGAATACGACACCCCTCGTTCTTAATGACAACACCATGGAAAACGATACGGAAAGTTTTGCTTGGTATGTGCAAGGGGATTATGAGGTCATTGACAATTTGACGTTTACTGCCGGCATACGCTGGACCGACGAAACTAAGCACATTCCGTTTTATTTTCACACCAACGACGCCGGCGTGACCTTCAACATCGATGACATAGTGGCTGAAGGGATACCGGACAAAGTGACAGCGATCCAGTGGACTCCCCGGTTTGCCCTGCAATACCAGATCAATGACGACGTCATGGTCTTCGCGTCTGCCACCCGAGGCTTCAAGTCCGGCGGATGGAACGGCCGCGCTGGCCAGGCCCGTCTGATGACCCGGTTCGAAGAAGAAACCGTGTGGTCCTATGAAATCGGCACCCGTTCCGAATGGCTCGACAACCGCCTCCGGTTTAACGCCACCCTCTTTGACGTCACCTACAGCGAACTGCAATTGCCGTCGTTGGCGTTCCAGCCAGCGCCAGGTGAAGCGCCCACATTCGTTAACAACAATGCAGGCGAGCTGAATGTGCGGGGTGCAGAGATCGAGGTATCCGCGGTGCTGGCCGAAGGCCTGAACGTGTACACCAACATTGGTCTCCAAGATGCCAAGTACAACAAACTCACTCCGGGAGCCCGAGCCAGCGGCTTTATCCTTGGTGTGACTGAGCCGCAACGGGCTCCAGATTACACCATCCAGGCCGGTTTCGACTATTCGACCTATGTGGACAATCTCAGCGGTGATCTTACCTTTACTGCCGATATTCAGGCCACCGACGACAACTGGATGTCAGGACAAAATCCGCCGGATTCCTTCAATGACGGGTTTGAGACGGTCAACGCTTCCATCAGTTGGGATCATGAAGACGGCACTTGGGGCATCCAGCTCGGGTGTAAAAACTGTCTCGACGAACGGTATGTGACCTCGGACTTCCTCGATGCCCGCTTCATCGGCGACCCGATGCGCTGGGGCATCCGCTTCAAATTCGTCTACAACTAGAGCATTTTCCGCTCACGCACGGTCATATCCTGCAGCAGCGAAGTAGTTTTGGCTGTCCTTTGCGAAAGCCCCATCCGCACCGGGAAGATTTGCATCATGAAGATCGGCGGATAAGGTTTTCGGGAAGGACAGGGGGACCGGTTATCCTTTCATGACCTATGCCGACTCCATGAACGACGTCAGCGAAATAGGCCTGGAACCGGACGCGAAGCAGGCTTTTTTGTGGGGTAACGCAGCACGTGTCTGGGGCTGGGACTAGGCAGCATGTCCGTTGTCAGATGCGACTTCAACCGGATGAGACGTTCGGCGAGGACAGCCAAAGTGTCTGAGGTTCTTGCCTTACGACAAGCTGGCTAGGCCGCTTTCTGTGCTCCAAAGAAATGCACCCGGCCAATGCCCCCGCGGGCCGAGGTGTGTAGGTCATCGAACGGCTCTTTGAACAGCTTGAAGTTGCCATGGTGATCTCTGTCCGCCCACCATTCCTGCACGGCGTCATGGTCGAAGCCGCCGTTGGTCATGAACTCGGTGCGGTCCCATGAGGTCCACTGGCGCCAGAAGGGCTCGGCGTTGTTGTGGCAGTCCCAATTGAGCATGAACTGGGCATGCAGGTTGTAGGCGCCGCCGTAAGGGATGTCGTAGTTCATGCACACCCCGCCAGGCGCGGTAACACGACGCATCTCGGCGATTATTTTCTTCGCCGCCTTGTTGGACGTTTCATGGAATACACCACCTGTCACCACAAGATCGAAATGGCCGTCAGGGAACGCGATGTCTTCGCCGCTCATTTGCAGGAAATGAATTTTGTGGCCCAAGGCTTCGGCGCGGGCATGGCCATACCGCAAAATCGCAGCTCCCACATCAATGCCATAGACCTCGGCATCGGGATAGGCCTCCAGTAGAGGGGCCGTGGTCCAGCCGATGGCACAACCCACATCGAGTATGCGTTTGGGCTTGAGGTCAGGGTAGAGATCTTTGATCGCCATCACCAGCGCAGCACCGCCGCCTTGGCCCCAGCGCCCGACCATGCCGTAGGTGTAATAGTAGGCGCCTCGGTCGTAGACAGCGCCGACAAAGAGATCGTCGTCGGATACGCTGGTCTGATACCCGCCCGGCATGCAGTGAATGTCGACGGCGTCGATGTACTTTGGCATCTCGAAATCAGGATCGAGGGTTAAGCTACCCAGCGGCTCTTCACTCTTCTTTTTCACTTCTGCCTTCATGCGATCCAATTGCCGTTCGACAATACGGCCCTGATTGTCCCACAGGGCTTCCTGCAATGCGCGCGCTGTCGCGCTCCAGAACTGGGTGTAGGGATCCTCCATCATCAAGTGATGGACTTCATCGCAATCCTCCGGGTCGCGGCCGTGTTCTTTGGCGAACTTGGGTTTCGCCCGTTTTTCGTAGACCAACTCGTCGTATGGATAGACGTTTTCCGTCATGAACATTTTCAAGGTGACCGTGAAATCTTCCCGGGCGTGTTCGTCGTGATCGGGAAGGGGCATCAGGTCATGTGGAAAGGGCTGATCAATCACCGGCAGCATAGGGGACCTCCCATAGGGTTTGCCATTAGAAATGAGGCGCCATCATAAGCCTGCCGGACAGGGCGAAAAAGCGAATACGGCAACCGCTGCGACATTTTCATACAAGACCGAGCCCGCCGCCCTGGCCGAGTGGCGTCGACATGCAGCCTAAGAGTCCTCCATGGTAGGTTCTACAGGTGCGATCCAGTTAATCTGAAAACGCTCTGTATAAGGTTGTCGCGGGCCGGTGCGTCACACAAAATCTGCGGATTTTCTCAATTCTAGAAAAGTTCGGTAAAGGTGGTTGCGGGCTTGCCCGTTTAGGGGATTTCCTGCATTTTGCCCCTAAAAAGAATAGTTTTTACAATGGCTTAAGCAATGCCAAAACCACCGCTGGTTTCCTTCAATAAACAATCAACACCATTGCAACACTGCTTTCCCGCCAGATTATCGATTGCGCACGTGGGGTCCGAATTCGGCCGTGCCGTGGCGGCGAGGGGTTTCTGAGGCAGGCAAGTTCTCAAAATGGCTGACTCAGTCGTCCTGAGCCGTCCGCTCGGGACGTGGAATTACCGGTTGAGGGTTCGCTTCCAGTCCTTTCGGAGAGGGCGAAGCCAAATGTCCTTTTTCGGTTGGCCGCGTTCCATGTGATGGTCGTTTCGCCCCCGGCCCTGGGTGGTTCCGACAACGGTCCAGCCGGATAGCTGCGCTTGATCCCGCCGGTCATCCCTTTCGAAATCTCCGTCCGTGCAGAACTATAGAAGGTTCATACACCGTTATGACCAACCAGCGGATCTCGTCGCCGGCGGGCCATGTTCTCCAAGCCCAAACGTGCCCGCGCCGCATCGAAGCCGATCGGGTCGAACGGCCCACCGTACCAGCCGATCATGTCCGGGTGCCGCTCATGCGTCGGGTCGAGGACCGCCTCCAGGAAATCCATGAACCCGTCCGCACCGCCGATGTCTTCCGGCGGACAGCGCCTCGCTCCATCGACGAAGGCGGGATATTCCATGCCCGGTTCGCCGTCGCCAATCTCCTCGACGGTCACATCGTGGCGCCAGTTATCGCCGAGGTCGTAGACATAGCTGAACCGCTTTACCCCGGACGCGGTCAAGGTGCACAGCTTCAGACCGTCAGCCCCGTAGACCGACCCGCGGTTCGTCGTCGAACTCTCGGAATGACGGATCGCCGTAGCAGGGGCCATCGATGTCGAATTCCCAGAGGTGCGATGAGGTCCAGCCCATGGTCATCTGGATCGCCTCGTGCAGGGCCTCTAGCGTCATCGACAACGGCACGTCGATGCGCCGCCAGATCTTCGGTTCCAGCTCTTGCAGCTCAATGCGCAGCCGTGCGATCCGTTCCCTCACCGCTCCGTTCCGTCGATCTTCCATTCTCCGGAAACGGCTTAAGGACCGGCACCGGTCACTGTCAACCGAGCTATCCTCCGACGGCGTCCTGCCCCGCGGAACCCATCGGTGGTTCGCACAGAACCCGAAGCATTTCGTAGCGTTGTTTTCAGGCCTTGTGCTTTCCGCAAACCTCAACCGCTTAAACTGGATGTAAATCATCATTGAGCTTATGTGGACGGAGTTTTCGGAAGGGACAGCCGGTGAGGCCGTTTCGATATCGGCGTCCACCTCGCCGACGTTCAGGGCGGGGAAGACGCTGAAGGATATCGGCGAAGCCGCCTGTTTGCCGTCCTCGCAGAGCAACTCGGCGCATGTGTGGACACTGAAACCCTTCTGCATCTGCCCGGCGTTGAAAAGGCTATATTCCGCGTGATCAACGAAGCGATGGGTCTCAGCCGCTTTGACGTGTTTTCGTATCCGGGCCGGTGCACCGCGCTTAAGCTTGTCTATGAAGCCGAACGTATCGCACAGGATCACCCAGGCGGGGCGGCCTGGCTCGAAGCAAGCGCGCGCGCATCCGCCGATATACTGCGTGCCGAAGATTGGATTGATCAAGCAACGGCGGAAGCGCTGACAGGATCGGTCGAAGAGATGATGAACGACATGCGAAACACACACATCGATGTCGTAAACCTTGAAATCTCCGATCTTGGTCTCTTCGCCAATCCCGATCATGCTATCAAACTCCTGACCCTGCATAACTCCAAGGGCCGTGAATTTGACGCAGTAGCAATTGTTCATGCTAATGAAGGGCAGATTCCCCACTTTACGGCTGGAACGCAGCCGGAATTCGATGAGGCCCGCAGGCTACTTTATGTGGGGATCACGCGCGCCCGAAAGTATCTGCTTGTTGTCTCGGATCAAACACACCATCTAAATCGGCCAACACGGTTCATCGCCGAAGCGGGGTTGATCAATTGAGGTGTTCTGAGAAGCCGCTCTGATTGCTTAGCGTGCGTACTAAAAACTTAAAGCCCCTGTGTCGGGTACCTGACCAATAGCGTAAGCCATCAAGCATTGACCGCCGACCCTGAAACACCACCGGACACCAAGCGCAGTCTGAAGTCGCGGAAAGGTCAGCAAACCTTCAAGATGGAGGACGGGCGGAAACGTTCCTCGCTGTGTTCCGGCCGATTTTCGAGCGCTATCAGGATACGCTATCCCGAGCCGGAGAAATCGACTTCCATGACATGATCAACCGGGCGACGGACTTGGTGGAAGCCGGTCGCTACCGCAGTCCATTCGGTTACATCATGGTTGACGAGTTCCAGGACATTTCGCCGCCGCGAGCGAGGTTGCTGAAGGCGTTGCTCGTTAGATCGCCGAACGCCCAGCTATTCGCCGTCGGCGACGACTGGCAGGCAATTTACCGGTTCGGTGGGTCGGATATATCGGTCATGCGGGAATTCGGGGGGCATTTCGGTGACTATGGGCGGGTTGACTTGGAGACTACCCACATGTTCGGCAGCGGTCTTGACGACGCCGCTGGGCGTCGTCGGCGTCACCGTCGCCAACGCCGCGTTATCGCCTTCATCGAGGTTGCCGACCAGGGCCGTGGTCTGCGCCTCGGCGGTCGCGGGGAGGGCGAGCGCGCCGAAGAGCACGACCAGCGCCGCGGCGGCGCGGAAAAGCGAGCGCCGCGCGACACGTTGGCGCACGAAACCCGCCGGCCGGCCAGCGGGTGCAATCTTTATGGAGGGGCGGCCGGCCCGGCAGGGCGGCCGCCAGTCAGGCGCCGATGGCAAGCGGCGCCGCTCCCCCGGCCGAGGCGTACTCGTGGCCTCGGATCACGGTGCTCGGCGGTCTTATGACATCAACAATGTCAATAACGTTCGACAACCGCACAAGTATCAAGCTCATCGCCAAGCCTCCCAGGCTCCGTGTCAACACAACCGGGAGCACGCAACGCGCCACCGCTGGCGCGCAGCCTATTACAGTGTCAATAACAAGTACAACAACAACTTGAAAAAGAACAATATATTGTTGAGTACAACAATAGAATTATGTCTTCTTGACCGGCCCGGACGTGTCCGGGACCGCAGCCGGTGCCGTCGCCCAGCATCCAGCCGCGGCGAAAACGCACCGGCGCCGACAGTGCTTCGCCGTCGCCGATGACATCGGCGCCGGGTTCAAGACCGGCGCCTGTCGCTTCGCCGTTATTGTCATCATCGTCATTACCGGTCACGCGCTCTATGATCTCCCAGCCCTCGCCGATGCGGTAAGTGGCTTTGAGGTGATGGCTGTGGGCCTGACCGGCGAGGATAAAGCTTTCGAACTGGGCATCGGACAGCAGGCCGTCGGTGACGACGCGCACGGGCAGCATCGGGCGGTAGGCCGGCACGGGATGAGGCACCGCCGCCATGGCGGCGGATTGCACCAGTGGCGTCGGATGTTTGTACGCGCCGGGAATGCGTAACGTGCGGGGACGCCAGGGCTCGTAGATGCCAGCATGGCTTGACCCTGGTTCGTTTGCACCCGGCTCTCTTGCCGTGTGTTCACTTGCGGGGACTTCGGCATCGGCGGGTGAAGTCTCGTAGGCGAGTTCAGCCACTGGCCCCCAATCGCGGGCTTGCGGGGCGGCGGTCTTGGACTTGGGCGCGGCCTTGATGGCGCGTTTTGGCGTAGGCGGCTGTGCGGCGGCATGGCCAAACAGATCGTCGACAGGTGCGGGTGCAGGTGACGGGGCTTTGATCGGTAGCCGCGTCGGGACATGCGCGGCAACGGCTGCAAGCAGTTGGGCGGCGTTCGCGGCAATGGCCCGCGCATTGAACGGAACAGCTTGGGTGTCAGAAGAACTGATCCTTACATCACTCCGCCTGGGCCCTTTTTTGTGGGCCGCGAAAGGCGTATTGGGAGCGTGCTCCGGCGGAGCCGAAAACGGGGTGCCGGAGAAAGCATACGACAAGAGTGCGCCTGGCTGCGCTGGAGTTGTAACCAATCCGCTTTCAATTTGATTACGGATTTCTACATCGTTTTTTAAAGAATTTTAGGTAGCTAAATTATGACGTACTATCAATTAGGTAGCGTGTCCTGACATCAAATAGTAAGAATGAGCTAGCTGTCGATAGTGAAGGCGAAGTGCTGGATATCCTGGTTCAGTCACGCAGAAACAAGACGGCAGCGCTCAAGGTGATACGCAAACTGTTGAGAAAGCAAGGCTTTGTCCCAGCTACCTTCATCACAGACAAACTGCCCTCTTATGGTGCTGCTCTGAAGGATTTGGGCCTGATCAGGCACCATGATTTTGGTGGCAGGAAGAATAACCGGGCCGAGAATTCTCACTTACCAGTCCGACAGCGCGAACGACGCATGCAGCGTTTCAAATCGGCTCGATCAGCGCAGCGGTTTCTCTCTACCCACGCCACCGTCTACAACACCTTCAACGTCCAACGCCATCTGATATCCCGAAAGACATTACGCCAGCTTCGCAACCACGCTATGAGCCTGTGGCAAACTGTCACCGCTGCCGCTTGAGCTTGAGTTCTATGCCAATTCGCGTCACTACCGTTCAATAACGTGACAATGCCGTGTAAGGAACACCGCTTTCGGTCAGGATCTTTTCCGCGATCGTCTTGGCGGCAATGGAGCGCCGCTGCATATCGGGTACATTTTCAAAAATAAACATTTCACCGCTGTCACCTGCTCCGATCGCCCCGTGCAGAATAACTTGACCAACCCCCGTTTCCTTTGCCCATTTCGCAATAAGACGCTGACTCTCTATGTAGAAATTATGGTCACCGCCGCGGCGTATGCCGGATGCATCTATCACTGCCCGATATGAGGTCTCTGAAAAAACCCTTTCCATATCTGCTTCAGACAGCATGTCGCCAATAAAATAAGCTACATCAAGACCTTTCAATCGCGAACGGTCCGAAGTGGGGCGCGCAAATACCGTAAAATCCTCACGGCTCTCAATCAGATCCTTGACAATTTCAGAGCCCAATTGTCCAGTCCCACCGAAAATCAAAATACCTCCATCGGATGCTTCTACAATTGGGTTCAAAAAGAACAGAGATAACACACATGCAATAAATGGTTTCGGCATGGCCAAACTCCTGATTCCAATCATGTCTTTAGATCACAAGAAATTTCATCAAAGGGACTAGAACATCAACTTGGGGATCAGCACACGAGAATTGGAAAATAGATCCCTACATTAGCTGTCCCTTTATTTTGCCCTATGCGTGTATAGAGGTTAAGCACGCTCGGCAAAAGGTCGATCCAGCATTGGCCGATCAGCCAGATGCTGTGCATGTGCGGGCTCACTATTCCACAGTCTGTTCCAAAGAGGTTTCGGTTGATGTGCGCTTGCCTGGGAAGGTGCGTATCCACCAGGTCGCCAAACCGGAGGCAAACAACACGGCGAAACCAAGTCCCGCAATGAACATCAAGAACCGTCCCACATCGCCGCCAACGGCACCCGAGTGCAGGGTGATGACAAAGTCTGCAGAGATCATACGCGTCGGTGTCAATGCTTGCGGAGAAGACACGCGTAGGATGTCGCCCGAGTAGCGGTTGACGAACACGGTGATCATCTCAGGCGTTTCCGTTTCCCCCGGCGGCCAAAGCCGGACCATGTAAAAGGGCGCCGGGCCTAGCGGTCCCAAGGTGAAGCCGACCCATTGCCCAGGTATGGTGTCCCGGGCCGCATCTATGGCTGCCTGCCAGGAAATACTGGGCGGTAACGCGGCTGGAGCTGAGGTTCCTTGTGGCGGACCAGAGCGGGTCGGACCGCTTTGCACTGAACCGCCTGCTTGCGCCGGACTCGTTTGGGGCGTGGTCAGTTTCCAGATAATGGGTGGCGCGGTGACGGCGGAGAGAAAGAGGAACAGGAACAGATAAGCACCACCAGCGTTGTGCAGGCCCTGCAGCATGATCCTTGGATGAGCCCGGACGTTTTTTTGAGACTACGCAGCCAAGCGCCTTTGCTGGGCCACCACACCACCAGACCTATCACGCACATAAGTGCCATGATGATGGACAGCACACCGATAATGTCTTCGCCGATTGAGCCCAGGCCGAGATCACCGTGCAGGCGGCGGATCAAGGCCATGGACGACAAACCGGAGCGCAGGCCAAGCGCCTCGGCCGTGTAGGGATTGACGAACACCTGCACCTCTTCGCTGGTGTCTCCTTGCAGGGTGACCACCACCGGGCGCGACGGTGAATCGTCTAGGCGGGTCAGATATCCCGGTTGTAGATGATCCGGTCCGACTGCCGCAGCCGCAGCGACGATTGCGTCGTAAGGTAGATACACGTCACCCGGTTCAACCCGGAACAGGTCTGGGTTTAGCAGGGTGTCCAACTCGTCTTCGTAAACTAGTAGGGACCCAGTCACCCCAATGAGAACCACCAAAAGGCCCAGGATAATCCCGGACCAGCGGTGCATGCTCACCCAGAGAGACCGCGTACGCGGGGACATTGTGGGTCTGCGATTACGTATTTACCGCGCCAGGGCTTCTTGACTCGGTTCAGGTCGTGGCTGTGGCGGGCCGATACGTACGAACGGGGCAGGATATTTGTAGGATCCCCAAGTGCGACCTTCTTCGGGAATATCAACCCATCTGTTTTCACCCTCCACACACGCTTGAATGGTGCGGCAGTACAGGAACTTGCCTTCTTCCCGCGGCATGGGAGCAAGAAGATTGAAACGGTCAAACTCCAGATCGCCGATGTTGCCGCCGGACCAAATGATCTCATGAACGGATTCCGTATAAGTCACGCCTTCGGACGTGATCGGCGGCTCCATCTTGCGCATGTTCATGCTCATCTCCCAGCCGGCCTTAAGCTC
This sequence comes from Rhodospirillaceae bacterium, assembly GCA_965262665.1. Taxonomy (GTDB): domain Bacteria; phylum Pseudomonadota; class Alphaproteobacteria; order Rhodospirillales; family Rhodospirillaceae; genus CBDBND01. Next base: position 2,636,872 of record CBDHFR010000004.1, on the reverse strand, counting down.
CGGCCGAACCATGAAAATTTCATCGGGGATACGGATACGCACCGTGTTCGTCGGACTTCCCGCACAACCGTAAGGAATGCCGATCTGCACCAGATGACAGCCACCGGCCGGCGCGTTCTTGTCGACGCTGAGGGCATGGCCCCAGGCGGAGCTTGAAAGAGCAAGACCCGCTACCACAGCGGCGGCGGAGAGAAGACGATGGGTCATGATGAGCTTCCTTGAAACAGATGCCGAAACCTTACCCTGCCTGCAGGTTTACATCCATTTCCGCTTCCACCAGGCGCCCCTTCCATTTATCGGCATTGTCAATAATAGGAAATTTTCAGGGAATGGAGTTTTGCAGTATAAAAATATGTCTCCAAGACCTGCAAAATGCGAGGCACCCACGTGTGGATAAGGCTTTCGGAAGGGATGGCTAGTCCGCCTACATGCGGTAGCTCAGTCGCAGCCCAATCTGCCGTTCATCAGGCACGAATAGGTTAATGGCCGTGCCGAAGGAGAACAGGTCGAACATCTCTTGGCTGCTGCGAACGGTTTCGGAGTCCAATAGATTGTCCGCATAGAAAATGGCCGACCAGGAATCCCCTTCGACACCGAGGCGAGCATCCACATTCCAATAGGACGGCAGCATCCAGCGGTTCCAATGGGCCTGGAACCGCTTGCCCTGGTACTGCGTGGCCAGTTCCGCCACGATATTGAAGTCATCGGTGACCGGGAATGAGCCATTCAGCCCGAAGGTAAGCCCATGTCTAGGCGCTCGCTCGAGCTGGTTACCGTTCAAGCTGACTTCGCATACAGGAATGGGGGTGCCGTCGGCGGCGTTCTGCGTCGCTGCTGTGCAGTTACCGGCACGGACGATGTCGTTGCCGCTCAAGGCGGAGAATATGAAGTTTGTGTACTTCGTATCCAAATATGTATAAGCGGCATTGAAGGTGACCTCGTCGGATACGACCACAGCCATGTCGGCCTCAAGGCCGTAGACTTCGGCTTTACCGGCGTTTCTGGTCACTGTGCCCAGGTTGACGCCTTGACCGGCGGACCCGTCCTGCGTCGTCACCTGCTTGTTGGAATAATCCATGAAGAAGACCGAGCCGTTGAGTTGGACGCGGCCGTCCGCCCATTGGGACTTAGCGCCCGCTTCATAGTTCCACAGGGTTTCGGGCAGGAAGCGGTTGGTTGTTAGAGTGGTGCCGACGTTAAGGGTGGAGAAGCCTCCCGGCTTGGCCCCCTTGGATACCGTCGCATACACCATCACATCGTCAATGGCCTGGTAATCCAGCGACACCCGCGGGGTGAAGAAAGTATCGCTCGCCTGAGCCAGCGGCAATTTAATGGCCGGTGAGTAGGGCACTGGTCCGAAGAAAAAGACACCGAAAGCCCTGTTGACGTTGCCGTCCACGTCATAGGTGAAATTCTCGTCCGAATAGCGGGCTTCCGCCGTCAGGGTCAGGTCATCGCTAATATCAAACTCAATATAAGCATAGCCGGACCAGTGCTCTGTATCGCGGTTGAGGAACGCGGAGTTCAGGCCGGCACGGCCCTGCAAAGCCAGATTGAGCTCGGCGGAGCCACGTCCCGAGAAATCAACCGCCGCACTACTATTGGAAATCTGCCTGACCTTTTCATCCCAATACAGACCGCCGATGGCCCAGCGGAAACCTTCGGATTCAAGGTCGCTGAAACGGATTTCCTGACTAAACTGTTGGGTGTCGGTGAAGAAGTCGATGTCGACCGACCGGGGTAGCGGTTCGGCAATGCCGCCCGGTGGCGGGAACGGCACAAAAGTCCGCGGTGCACCGCGTCTGTCGGAGTCAAACCTCTGTGTTGTCGTGGCGTCGTTGTAGCCGGTCAGGGAAGTGAAAGTTATGGTGTCCGTGATATCCCACTCTGCTCTCAGACTGTAAATATAGGATTCCATATCGGTACCCGGGTAATCCATGCCTGGATTGAATGGATCGGTGCTGAAAGTGACCGCGTCACCGGGCTCTATGGACAGCAGACCGAAGGTGGGATTGAATGCCCCGGTCAGGCCCAGCGGGTTGGCAGGGGCGGGAATGAAGTTGGCGCCGCCCTTAACGACCTGGGGACGGATTTCGTTGGAATCGTCTGAATAGGCAACGCGGGCCGTGACGTTTAATTTTTCAGTCATCTCCGCGCTCAGCACACCCGACACGCCAAAGCTGTCAAAACCGCCGATTTCGGCGTTTGTAATTGTGTTTTTGTGAAACCCATCATGTTCGGCGTAAGCAGCGTTTACGCGGATACCCACCTTCCCGTCGTCGTCGATCGGTCCGCTGACGCCGGAGCGTATTTCCAACTGGCCGTTTTCTCCGGCATCAACAAATACGTTGGCACTGAATTCGTCGGACGGGCGTTTGGTGATGTAGTTGATGGCCCCACCAAAGGCGACGCGACCATACAGCGCACTTTGCGGCCCTTTCACCACTTCGATCCGCTCCACATCCACAAGCCGCATGTTCATGAGGTTGCCGCCGCCGGCGGTTTGTATGGACTCACTGGAAACGTCAATGCCATCCAGCAGAATGCCGACGGGGGGGCGGCCGCGGGTGGCGGGCAGACCGCGAATGGCCGGACGGGTGTCTTGTCGGGCAAAACCGAGGTCGAACGTAAGACCCGGAGTCAAACGCGCCACATCTTCAACGCTGCGGATGCCGCTGCGCTCGATCTGTAGATCGGTGAAGGCAGTGATGGACATGGGAATGTCCTGTAAAGATTCAGCCCGGCGCCGGGTTGTCACCGTAATTTCTTCGATGGCGACATTTTGCGCAGCAACGTCCTGCATGCCAATCATAGCAATGGCCGAAAGCATGGTCGCGCAGGCAAGGCTTTGCCGGAAGTGGCGTAATGCCATGATTTGACCCCTTATCTCTTTAGGTTTCGTTTGAGCCGCCCGATTACCAAAATTAGGACCCTAAAAGAACCCCTAGCCTATCTTTACCATCAGGCGCCGCGATGGCATTGTCAGAGTAACTGATTAGGGCCAACTCTCTTGGGCCCCTGTTCCCCGGGTTTAGGCACAAAAACTTTGGTTCGCTTGGAGTTGACCAAGCAAGGAGCGGCTCGAAACGGAGAAAACTCACCTCACTAGACTAACAAAACAATTTAGTCTGACAATGCCGGAGCTAGTTTATGACAACCTTGCAGCGCATATTGATCATAATCGGTAGCCTGTCCCTGGCCACCGCGATTCTTTTTGCCGCTTACGATTTCCACGTTCTCGGCGACGTGCTGACCCAACAACAAAAGCAAGCGTGGAGCCTAGCCTTTCAAATGCAGTCCTTTCACGCCCTCGGCCTCTTCCTGGTCGCCTTCCTCACAGGCCACTTAAACAGATCGTTACCACTGCTCAAATTAGCGGCTCTTGGTATGATGGTAGGGACGCTGCTGTTTTCCGGCAACATTTATGCGAGGGCACTCGGAGGACCCGAAGTCCTCGTAGCAATCACACCCTACGGCGGTGGCATGTTCCTAATCAGTTGGGTATTGATTACGGTCGCGGCTTGGCGGAGCAGGGTGTAAAGCCCCAATTTTATGGGTGTCCGTTCGCATACCCCATCGACGCAGAATCACTGAGGCTCCACACATAGTTTAGGTAGACGAGGTTTTCGGACGGGAAAGGCGTCAACTTGCAGCCTGACAGTCCTCAAATGCCTCATTATTGATAGCTAAAGGTAAACGGTCTAAAATACTAATAAGTGAACCAGAGAATAGTTCTCAATATTCAATTTACTGGAGAGCACAATGAAAAGATCTTTGTTTCTGATAGCAGCTACAGCTGGAGCATTGACCCTGTCGATAGTCTCTATCGCCAACGCCCATATTGTCATTGAGAATTTCAAGGGCAGGGCCGGGTACAACGAGTTTCTGACGTTAATGGTGCCACATGGTTGCGGCCCGGTACCCACAACCGAGTTGCGCATGAAGATTCCGGAAGGCATTAGCCCCGCTGTTCCCGAGCAAAAAGAGGGATGGGAAACCCAGGTCATCATGAAGACATTGGATGAACCCATTCGCGGTGAAGGCGGACGCATGATTTCAGAGGTGGTCGATGAATTCGTGTGGCGGGGAAATCTACCAACCAACCAATTGGGAACTTTCAAGTTTCTAGCGCGCATGCCAACTAAGGTCGGGTCCGTTGTCGCCTTCAAGACCATTCAAAAGTGCGGTGATGAAGAAGTCCGCTGGGTTGACGCGATCGACGAAGGCCAGGAGGCTTGGGAGATGTGGATTACTCCCGAACCGGCGCCTTTCGTCGAGGTTATCACGGGTGATGGACCGCAACTCGGGGCTACTATGCAGCAGCTTCAGGCTGCTCGCCAGGCTCGGGGTCAAGGTGCCGGCCGCGAATAATTAAGCATATGAAGTATTTCTGGACCAGTGGTCCCTGGACCATTGGACCTTTCTAGCATGGGAGAAATGGACCCTTTGAGTTCAAAGCAGGTTTATCCTAATACCTGTCGAAGTAGTGTATTTTGGAGCAATCCGGATTTGCGGTGATTGGCAAGAGTGCTGAGTTTACACGCAGGACGAAGACGAAGAGTATTACCGCAGGTTGCGGCATAAGACGCCGGCACCGCTTGCAGATTTCTAGTGCGTACGAAGACCGCAACCTGGCAAGGATTTACAGACACTGCAACGGCTCGAATCGTGTTTAGTTTCTACCCAATAGAAGGACCCAACATGAACCGCTTGATACTTACGCTATTAGCGGCAGCGCTAGCCAGTCTCTTTGTTCATTCAACCCAGGCAGCAGATCGTGTTGTTGTGGTTGGTGGGACGAGTAAGACCGGAATTGAATCCATCCGACTGGCGACTGCTGCTGGCTATGATGTGGTTGGCACCACGCGCAGTATGGAACGGGCACGAGAGCTTTACGGCGATGACATCAATTGGGTCGTTGTTGATGTCAAAGAGCCCGATACTATCCAAGCGGCTTTCGCCGGTGCGGATTATGTTATTTCAACCGTCGGTTCTCTGGATCCTTTTGGTGATAATCGTCCCGAAAACGTTGATTACAAAGGAGTGGTCAACATGGTCGACGCAGCCATTGATGCTGGAGTTAGAAGATTTGTGCTTATTTCCTCGGCGGGAGCTGGTGGGGACGTACGGCACCGACTCAACTACCTCTTCAACAACATTCTTGTATGGAAGTGGCTTGGCGAGGATTACTTGCGCGACACCGAAATGGAATCCGCCGTACTTAGACCCGGCAACCTCAATGACCAAGCTGGAGGCCAGATCGGGATTGATCTCGTTCAAACTGATACCATGGCCAATCGAAGGCAAATACCACGTGCAGATGTTGCGGCTGTGGCTGTGTATTGCCTTGAAAGCCCGGACTGCCGCAATAAGACCTTTGAAATGTTTTCCAGCCAGGAAGATGCAGCTGTCGAGGCGTGGAAGACAACTTTGAAGAAACTCAAAGAGGATGACGTTACGGTTATGGAGTTGCCTCAAAGGTAAGCGCGTAGCGTCGTCTTTTGGCCAAAGGGTAAATCCCGCGTGTCTTCCGGAAACCCAATCGGTTAATCGTCATGATGCAAACCGCCTAGGTTTGAAGGCATACTCTTAAGACACAGATGCTACTCGACACCCTCGACGAGATCCGCCGACGAATCTAAATACCGATGCATCAGAAGCGATAGGTCGCCGTAACACCGAATTTGCGCCGTACTGGGTTCTGAATGACGATGACTTCACGAAGTGAGTTGAAGTTGGATGTCACGTCAGCAGCTTCATCCGGCGTTTTTTCATTAAGCAGATTGGTTACCCAGAAATTGATATCTACGTCGTTCGTTTCGATACCGATACGGCCGTTGGCCTTTACCTGGCTGCCGACCCAATACAGGTTGGTTGTGTCGTTCCACTGTCTGGAGCGGTAACTGAAATCACCACGAAGGTACCAATTCCAATCCCCTGCCAATGAATCAGTATACTGCGCATTCGCTGCAAACGTATGCTTCGACGTCCGCGGCAATTGATTGTTGCTGATATCAGCACCTCTGAAACCACCTGTGGACGGTTCGATGGTGCAATCGTCGCCGAACAACACCAAGTTGGTACACAGATTCGCACGGCTGGTATCCTCGGAACCATCCTGGAACTTGGGATCCGAGTAACCGTATCCCAAGAATATATCCAACTGATCGATCAGCCGTGCCGTCAGTTCAACTTCTAACCCCTTGGTCGTTACGTCACCCAGGTTCTGGGTTATGGAGAAGAACGCATCTCCGCCAGCCAGACTGGTGCGGAACTGTATGTTTGTCCAGTCGATGTAGAAGGCCGACGCATTCACCTGCAGACGGCCACCAGCCCACGTGGATTTCACTCCGCCTTCAAACGTCCAATTGCTTTCGGGATCAAATTTTTGGAATTCTTCTCCGCCGGGGAATTCAAATGACCCCGGATTGATGCCGCCGGATCTCGACCCCTTAGCAACGGAGCCATAGATCATGACATCATCATTAGCTTGATATTGCAGCGTGAGACGAGGGTCCCAGAAATTGAAGGCCGCGTCGTTGCGCAGGTCGACGATTCCGTCGCCAAAGAAGAAATCATAAACACTGATGTTGAAACGTTCTTCATCGGTCCAGCGGAGTTCGGCTGTGCCCGTTAATTGCTCGGTAAAGTCATAAGCAATTTGCCCATACACTGAAATCTGACGGGCTCCGGCGTTATCTCTGGTTAGATTTTCACGGTTAACAATGGCGCCTTCACGGCTGAACAAGACTTGCGGTGTTACCGGACCTTCAAAGCCCGGAAAGACAGGGCCATTCCAGGTCACGAAGAACGTTGCTTCCGGTGGGGCAGCACTGACGTCAAACGTTGCACCGATACCGCGGCGGTCCCGATTGCGGAAGAAAAATGCACCGGCAAGCCAACGCAAATCCCGGTCGTCGTCAGAAGTTAGGCGAAGTTCTTGGGACCAATACTCCGTATGGGCACTGGCGAAACTGACGAATGTAGGTACTTCGATAGGTATCACCGTATTCGCTGGCGCCGTTGGGAATGGCAATATGAACGTCGGGCCGCGAGGTCCGAATGGCTGGTTAGGGAAGAACGGCGGTTGCAACGCGGGGATGGTCGTATAGCCGAACTGCAAGCCTGGACCATCATTTTCACTGCCCTGGGTGCGGTCAAAGTCTTCGAAACCTGTGTTGACCAGTTTTGCGTAGGCTGTAATTAAAGTCACGGTGAAGTCTTCGAATTCATAATCCATGGTCAGATCGGTACGGCGTAGTGTCCGGTCCTGGGCAAAGGCTTCTCCCGAAAGGCCTGGATGATTCCGAGATCCGAAACCAGTTACTTCGCCAACGTAATAAAAGGCGAGCGGGGCACCCGTTTGTAGCGCACCGGAATTATTGGGGATGGTGGTGACAGGGGCGCTGTCGACAAAATCGTCTGTATAATAACCTTTGAGGTTGGCTTCGAATTCCTCTTTCGGTGTCCATCGCAGAGCGAGAGAAAAAGTCTTAAATTCGTGGCCGCCTAGACCACCTTTCAAAACACCGTTTTTGTAAGTACCGTTATTGTGATCGTATCCGGCTGCCAACCGATAGTAGAGTTCATCTTCGAGAATTGGACTGCTGAAGCTCGCCATAACCCTTTGGTCATTGTATTGGCCGAGAGTCGCGGTCAGTTTGCCTTCAAGTTCATCCGCCGGTTTCTTGGTAATGTAATTGATGGCGCCGACAAAGGTATTGCGTCCATAAAGCGCACTTTGCGGTCCCTTAACTACCTCAACCCGTTCAAGATCGAACATGCTGACGTTTAGACCTGAGCGGTTGGACATGTAAACGCCGTCAACAAACAGTCCAACGTGGTTGTCAAATCCCAAAGTGTCGATCAAGCCAATACCGCGCAGCACGGGCGCAGCGCGACGCCCGACAGGGCCCTGTGTAAAGGTTAGGTTGGGTGTGAAACGAGCGAGGTCATCAAGATTTTGGATACTAGCCCGACCAAGGGTCGCTTCAGTAAACGCGCTGATGGACAGAGGAGCTCTTTGCAGATTTTCTTCGCGTTTACGCGCAGTAACGACAATTTCTTCAATGGCCAACTGCTGTGCGCTAGCTTCCGAGCAAAAAAAGTGACCAAAACACCGCACATAGCGGCCTTTGCTGCACGTTTAATGGCGTGGCGCGAAGACATTCTCCCCTCCTTAAATAGTGTTGTGTCGCAACTCTCCCGGATTGTTTGACAACACGATCTGCTTCAATGCCCGGCCCACAGACAGGCCTTAATCAATATCAGCGTAACCCTATCGTATCGTAAGACTTTTGTTGCAAGAAACTCGAGTTCGCTAGTCGAGCAAAACCCATGTCCGCTAACATTGCCCCCAGATTCGGAACCGGCGGTAAATTGAATACCAGCCAGGAGGAGCCTTAATCAGACTAACAGGGCCGGATCTTAAGAACCCACAAAGGCATTGTCAGACTAAAGTCGTATGTTAGAATTTTCCCGTCGTTGGGCTAGCTTCGGCGACCGTGCTTGGCCGGTCTAAGCCAGACAACACATGCTTTTGCGACCTGAAACCTCCAAAAGGGCACAGGGAGGGACAGCCAAGCAGATTTTCTCTGACAATCCCCGTCGCAAAGTATTTTAGTAATCACCTTTAATTTCCGTGAGCTGCCAGCGGGAATCGCGCACACGGTATTCATGTTGCACCATGATGCCATCAGGTCCAGTGATCCAGACGTCCGTGTCAGGACCGAATCTGTAATGCTCAGTTTCGAATGTGCCAGCCGGGACAGTAAGCGTTTCGTCGGCAACGAATTCGAGCTCCAATGGATAAGTGCCACAGTGAACACTACGTCGAGCAGCGCCTAGCGTACACAACGTGATGGGCTGTGCACCGCCGACCGCGCGGTCGTAACGGCCGAAATGCCAACCGTCGACTGAGATCGGATGGAGTAGCAATGAATAGTGCTCGGGTAGTTCCACCTGATCGGTGAAATATTCGTCAGGAGCATTCACGGTTACATCCAGTTTTCCGTCGTTCATGACGTAAAAGCCGGAACCCAAGAAATTGCCCTGTGAGTAAACGTTGATGAAGGCTTCAAGGGGTTTCAGGTCTTCGTCCGCGCGCATAACGAGGTTCATTTGTGTCCCGCGGACCGTGCCGTCGTGAAAAGAGCGTATCGTACGCGTGCCGTCGTTTTGCTCGGTGATGGTCCAATGGTCGCTGCCGCACGGCGTACCATCCCTCATCGTGGTGCAGATGTGTGAGCCGTTAATCGTGCGGATGGTGACTTTGTCGCCGGTATAGGCATCGCGCCCGCTTGCCGGGTCTTGCGCCATTGCTTGCGAAAGCGTTGCGAGGATCAAGCAAACAACTACCAATCCCAATCCCAATCCATGTCTCATGGTCGTTACCTTTATCGGTTATCTACCCAACATCCAGACAGAAATATACAAATGATCAACTGTCCCTTCCATTTACCTTATCCGCTGATCTCCCTGACGCAAACCGTCCAGGTGTGGACGAGGCTTTCGGAAGGGATAGGTATCGCCTGCGCGCGCGGGCCGGCCTTAAGGATGTGCGGATACACGATTTGCGCCATTCATACGCCAGCCGGGCGCTGGCGCTAGGCGAGAGCCTGACCATGATCGGCAGGCTGCTGGGACACGCGAAGGTGAAAACGACCGCGCGCTACGCTCATCTGGTGCGGGACACGGAGAAGGTATCGGCGGCCAGGGTCGGCGACAGCATCGGTGTCCACATCACGCCACAAGACGCCGCCGCGTGAGGCGGCAAGGACAAGAGCGAGGAGCGGGATGGCCAAGCTGAAATACAAGACGATCTCCAAGCGCACGGTGGAGGCCCTGAGGGTGGAGAAAGACACCGTGTTCTGGGACCGGGAGCTGACCGGCTTCGGGGTGCGGGTCTATCCTTCGGGAGGCAGGGTCTATGTGGTCCAGGCCCGCGGACCGGACGGGCCGAAACGGATCACGCTGGGCCGGCACGGGGTCATCACCGCCGATCAGGCGCGGCGGCGCGCAGCGCTGATCATCGCCCGCGTTAAGGCCGGCGAGGCGCCCGTGCCCGAGCCCATGGCGGCCAAGCCGGAGGGCGGGCCGACGGTGGCCGAGTTGGCCGCGCGGTATCTTAAGGAGCATGTGGCGCTACGCTGCAAGCCGAAGACGGCGAAGACCGCGCACGGAGTGATCAACAAGCATATCCTGACGTCCTTGTACGCCACCGGCGTGACCTCCACGACCTTGACGGCCAGGTGCGGTTCGCCGTGAAAATTCACGAGGATAGTGGTCTGGCCGACCTTGGGCGCATTTGCCGGGTCAAGGTCGTGCAACATCTTGAGACCGAAGGTGCCGGACTTGTTGCCCGTCTTGATGAGGTCGAACAGCATTTCGGCCATGTCCTTATCGGCGCCGAGACTGCGCACGCGGTAGTCGGCACCCGTATCAGGATCAACCTCTTTCACTTTTTCAAAGAACGCGTCCGTTTGTTCTGTCTTTTCCATAGGTCTCCCGGCGTTTGTTTAGGGTGCTTTATTTAGGGTACTGGCGGATACACCAAGTCGAAGTGCTCGACCATCACAATCATGTCTTCGCTGGGCTCCAAGCCGTAAGGCTCGAGCAAACGGGCCCAGTAGGGCCAGTGAATGTTTTGCCACACCTCCAGTTTGCGCCCGCCCGGCCCTTCGACGGTCAGATGATTTTCGGTGATGTCCTTGTAAGCGACCGGCGTGAGTTTGGTGGTCCGGATGGCGGCATGGGGAACGCCGTCGAAATCCACCAGCACGGCGACACTCCCCAGCGCAGGCGTAATGGCCGGATTGCGGTCCTGCAGCATCTTCACGCCAAAAGTGCCGCACTTTTCACCTTTCAAAATGAGATCGATGATGATGGTGATGGTCTCGGGATCTCCGCCGATGCGCCGCAACCAATAGTCGTCGCCCACATCGGCGCCGGCCTGCTTGGCTTGTTGAAAGAAGGTGTCCGTCACGTCCGTCTTTTCCATAGCCGTTTAACTGCCCGTATAGGTGTAGCGCCAGATGGTATCGCTGACGTCATCGGCAACCAACAGAGAGCCATCCTGAGCGACAGCGACACCGGCAGGACGGCCCCACACTCGGGCGCGGGTCTCGCCCCGGGCCCAGAAGCCGGAGGAGAACACCATGTATTCGTTCTTGGCCCGTCCGTTTTCGAAGGGCACGTAGACCACGTTGTAGCCGCGGGGCTCGGCCGCATTCCACGAGCCGTGCATGGTGACGAAGGCGCCGCCGCGAAAGTCTTCAGGAAACTGATCGACCGTGTAAAACGCAATACCGATCGGCGCCGAGTGAGAGCGGAACAAGGTATCGGGTACGATGGCCGCCGCCATCAGGTCCAGGCGCCGGTCGAAGAAATTGGGTTGGAGGTGGGAGCCCAAATAACTGTACGGCCAGCCGTAGAAGCCGCCATCCTGTACCCGGGTCATGTATTCGGGCACCAGTTCGTCGTGCATGCCGTCGCGCTCGTTGACCACCGTGTAGAGGTCGGTGGTGCCGGGATAGAACTCCACCCCGATGGGATTGCGCAGACCGCTGGCGAAGGTGCGCTGGTCGGACCCGTCGAGGGCGAATTCCTGGATGGTGGCCCTCGGCTCCGCTTCCACAGCGATGTTGCCGCGGCTGCCAATGGCCACGTAGAACTTGGAGCCATCGGGATGGAGGGCCACGTTGCGGGTGGAATGACCGCCGGGATCGCCCAAGGCGCGGCGGGCAGTGACCTGCACGGCCTCGTCCCGCGCTTCCGTATCCCCCGGCTCATAGAACAAGCGCCAGACGGCGTTGAGGTCACCCACCAAGACAAAGCCGTCACCGATGGCGATGCCGTGGGGCCGGCGGAAACCGTCGGCAAACTCATTGACGATGTCGGCGCGGCCGTCACCGTCAGTGTCTCGCAACAGAGTAATTTGATTGATGCGCGGTTCGCTTAAGAACACCGTGCCGTCCGGTGCGACTTTTAGATTGCGCGCGTCACTTAGTCCGGAAGCAAAAATATTGACGGCGAAACCCGGCAGCACTGTGGGCATGGCACGCGACGGTTTGGGAATGGTGCGCGGCGGATTGGCCGGGCTCGGTGGATCGTAGGGCCGGGGCAACGAGGCCAGGTCGATGGAAATGACCGTACCCGGCTCCTGCTCAAACAGTTGGGCGTGCGCACTGCCAGTAAAAAAGAGCGCGGTGGCGAAACCAAGAAAGGCGCTAGCACTCATAGATGATTCTCCACACCGTGTTGCCCACGTCGTCGGACAACAACAGTGACCCGTCGGGCGCAACCACCACCCCGGCCGGACGGCCCCACACTTGGGAGTTCTCCGCATCCCCGTTCCAAAAACCAGAGGCGAACACTTTGTATGACCCTTCGGGCTTGCCGTCTTCGAACGGCACGTACACAAGCGTATAGCCGCGCGGCTGATTGGCGTTCCACGAGCCGTGCAGAGTGACGAAAGCGCCGCCGCGATACTCATCGGGAAACTGTTCGGCCATGTAGAACTCAAGATCGATTGCCGCCGAGTGGGAGAGCATGGGCACATCGGGCTGGATGGCCGCGGCTACAAGATCTAGGCGTTTGTCGGCGAAGCCCGGTTGCGGGTTGGAGCCCATGTAACTGTACGGCCAGCCGAAGAACGCCGCTTCCGGCACGCGGGTGAAATAGTCGGGCACCAGTTCGTCCCCTTGCCGGTCCCGCTCGTTGACAACCGTGTAGAGGTCTTCGGTACCGGGATAGAACTTCACTTCTGTCGGCACGCGCATACCCGACGCAAAGGTGCGGCCGGGTCCGCCGGTGATGGGAAACTCCTGAATGGTGGCGTGGGGCGGTGGATCTTCATTGATGTTCGAGCTGGACCCCACGCCGATATAAAACGTGTTCCCGTCGGGATGCACGGCCACATTGCGCGCCCAATGGAAACGCATGTCCGTGGGTCCCAAAGAACCCGGTGGCGTGAGCAATACACTGGACGATGGGGAAACGGTGCCGTCGGGGTCGATGGGATATTTGCGAACGCCCGTCTTGTCGCCAATGAGCACGGCACAGTCGATGAACGCGATACCATGGGGCATGTTGAGATTATCGATGTAGGTGTAGCGGTCGTCGGCGATACCGTCGCTATCCGTATCGCGCAGCACGGTGATCTTGTTGGCCCGCGGCTCGGCAATGAACACGTCGCCGTTGGGGGCGATCTCCATGTTGCGAGCATGCTCGAGATCTTCGGCGTAAAGCGCGATAGAGAATCCGTCAGGCACCTGCGACACGTCGTCTGCCGTGCGCGGCCGGGGCCGGGAGAAGTTCAGTTTCCGCGGACGCTGACCCGTATCCGGGTCGGGTTTGACCAAAGCGTTGAGATTGATCCGCAGGGTCTGACCGACAGTTTGATCCAAGGGCGCAGCGTCAGCTGAAACAGCGGCGGCCAGCGTCAGGGCAAAAGCCAAATCCACAGGAGAAGTGTTCATGCGTCCCGCTCCTCTTTTCTGAATGGAAGGAGTCGTGACACGGGCCATGCCCGATGCTCTAGATGAGGTTTTCGGAAGGCACATTGATAGAATAAGGACTCCGCCCGGGTGCGACGACGGGTGGGGCCAAAACCACGAGAGAAGTTCTCATGGATGAAGACAATCTTCTTCGCCTGGACAAAGTGGCTTTTTTTGATGCCGGGCCTCGGGGTCTCGCGATAACGATGAGTACTCAACCCTCACAAAAACGCGGTAAGCCCTATCATTTTGCGTGTCTTGTGAATGAGGAGAGGGGAAAGAAACTGATGCGAGAAGTGGCCAGTGCTTTGGCATTGAAATTTCCTGGCCAGATAATTTTTAAGTAGACATGACGAAGCCCCTCCCAAAGAACGCTGACTTTATCTGTGTTCGAAGACGCGATCCAACCTTCTGGGAGTGTCTGGAGTCATTCCTTATAAGGCGAGAGCGCGTGGTTTCATTCTGGCTCATGCTCCGTTTGAGATTCAAGCCCTATCGCCAAACTGGCCCACTCCCCCGGGTTGACGGGTTATTGGAGTCAATCTACCATCGGTCCCGACGTAGCACGAGGTGGGAGTAGGCCCCGCCCCTTGCAGATCCGCAAGGTTTGGAAGGCCGGTGCGGACCATAAGGCTCATTCCTAACCCTTCGTTCCAACAAGCGTCAACTGGCCTTCCGCATCGGAGGACGGGACATGATTTACCGAAAAAGACCACATAAGCCCGGTTGGCACTTCCGCGAGGATTGCTACCACTGGCCAACAGACGCCCACAAATACGAAGAGAAAAACAGAAAACCTAGAAACGCCATACTCTGCAAGGTCTGTGTATCCAAACAGAACAAGGAAGCTCAAAAAAAGGCACGCAAAAAGAAAAAGCAAGCTTAGGCCTGGGGACGATAAGTCATAACGCTCGGACAAGCCGTCGGGGCGGCGTTCATCGTGCTGGTCTGGGTTGTCATGATGATCTTGATGAACACGCTGTATCCGGACGGCCCTGTGTTCGCGTTTCTGGTCGCCACACTCCCGATGATCGGGCTGACGCTTTTGCCTGTCCCTTCCATTTACCTTATCCGCCGATCTCCCTGACGCAAACCGTTCAGGTTTGGACGAGGTTTTCGGAAGGTACACCAGTGAAAGGGGACCAAGCGGATTTATTCTGACTGTGCGCCGCGCATCAGTAATGGAAAGCGCATGGTAATGGTAAGCTCAACATTTCATAAGTTCATCGATCCTATCGGCAACGCGCTGAGCTGGTTCGCGGAGTTGGTCCACGGTCCAGTCCGCAGCATAGCCCTCGGTCACGTCACCAGGGCGGGCGTGATTGACCAGCCGCTTGGTGAGAGACCGCGGCAGCATCAACTCGCGCTCGGCCACGGAGATGAACGCGTTGCGCAATCCGTGGAACCAGAACTTCGTGCCACCGGCCTTGGTGATGCGGCCGTAATGCCTGTGCAGTTCCACGATATGGCCCGACGTGCTCAAGGGCGAGGGAAACACCCAGTCCCGCAGGTTTGCCGCCATGGCCGCGCTGTCGTCCCGGCGCCTGGCAAGGATAGCGGCAAGCTGACGGGTGACGGGAAGCTCCAGCGGCGCCCCGGTCTTGGTCTCCTCGACCCGGAACGATCCCGCATCGAGGCTCACCCGTTCCCAACGCAACGCCATGATCTCGCCCCGCCGCATGCCTGTGTAAAGCCCGAACAGCAGCAGGTCGTGGTGCACCGGGTTGACCACCGCAGCCTCGATGCCCTTGCGCCAGCGCGGCAGCACCTCGGCTGGCGAGGAAATCCGCCTCCTCGTCTTGGGGTGATAGCGCCCTCCGCCGGCGAGCCACAGCTCGACCGGATTGCGCAGCCCCTCGTGGTCGACGCAGGGCCGGCGATAGACCGAGCGGAGAAACGACAGGCACTGGTTGGCCGGTACCTTGCCGTGACGCTCGGTGATGAGATGGAAGCGGGCCTCAATGTCCCGGCGGGTGATCGCATCAAGCGGGCGGGCGAGCCAGTCGCCGAGGTAGAGATTAGTATAGCGCCGATAGCACCGCTGGGTCTCCCACGACCGGTCGTGACCGGACTCTATATAGTCCATGCAGGCATCCCCCAGGGTGGGCAGGGCGCGCGCATCGGCACGCTCCCCTGCGGGGTCGTCCCCACCGCCGACGCGTCCCAGCAGTTCCTGGGCCAGACGCCGCGCCCGGTCTGGCGTGACCCGGCCGTAGCGCCCGACCACGACCCGCTTGTTGGGGGCCTTTTGCGCCCGCCGTCTCCTGCCCGGTAGTTGACGATGAAGGACTTGGTGCCAGAGGGTTGCACACGACAGCCGAAGCCGGTGAGCTTATCGTCCCAGGCGATCCAGGGCTTGTCAGTGGGCTCAAGGGCATCGACGGTGCGCTTGGTGAGCGTCAGCTTCACCTTGGCGATGCGTTTTTCGGTGTGTCGTTCCATGGATCGAAGATACCTCCCCATGCCTGATAGTCAACCCTACGATCAACACATGAAAGGAAACCGGAGCGCATGGGAGTCACCGTTTGGCATCTCCAGGCAATATGTAATTCAGTCAATATATTGAAGATATGTACTTATTGTCGCCACATGTCTGCTCATGGCTGCCACTGCGCATTAGTGACAGGAAGGTTTCGGGCCCCCGCAACCAGCGTTGTCTTAAGTACGGTTCCCTTGGCGCCGTGCTTGGCGTTTGTTGACAGAGCCAGCATTTCCGCCAGTTCGCCCTTAAGGTGGATACGGAGGTCATCGCCGTCGGGCACTAAGCGGATCTCGTCGACAAGCCCGCGAATGATCTCGCCGGCTTCTTGCCTTGTTTCCTCCGTGTTGAGCGCTTCAGTTAGATTTTCCACCTTTTGCCGGTATATCTCGGCGAGGTTGGGGTGCAGCCGGATGGGCGGCGGCGGCTCGGCAGCAAGCTCTTGTTCGATCACCCGCTTGTTCTGTTCAAGGCGCTCGAACTCGGCCTTTAGAGTGTCCGACTGAATACCGGCCTTGACCGCCGAGACCAGAGATTCAAGTTCCTTGTTTATTTTGGCCAGCTGCTTCTGAAGACCTTCCCGCCGGGAGGTTTCGGCGGTGAGGCGCCCGTTTAGCCTGTCGTGATAGGACCGGATGAACTCCTTGACCAAAGCGGGGTCCATAAGCTCGTCCTTGAGCCCTGAGAGTATAATCTCTTCCAAATCGATGCGCCTGATCCTGAGTTTGTTGTCGCAGGTGCCCCGCGTTTTTCGGTTGGCGCAGCCATACTTTGTGCCGCTCACCAGGCTGTATGACCCGCCGCATTGTCCGCACTTCAGGAGGCCGGAGAACAGGTGGACCGGCCGCCGGGCCCGTTCAGTGCGTATCCCTTGGGAACGATCAGAGGTAACGGTCCGGCGTGTTGCCTTTTGGCGTTCCTTGACTGCGTCCCACAGGTCCTGCGGCACGATGCGCAGTTCAGGGACTTCCTCAATGATCCACGCAGACTCGGGATTAGGGCGAGCTTGGCGTTTACCTGTTGCGGGGTCCTTCACGAAGTGCTGGCGGTTCCAGACCAGGCGACCGCTATAGAGGTCGTTGTTCAGGATCCCAGTTCCGCGTCGCCAGTTGCCGTTTATGGTTGACTGCCCCCAATTCCTGCCGAAAGGCCCTGGGATGTCTTCGGCATTCAGACCCTTGGCAATTGCCGTGGGGGACAGGCCATTGGCGAAGTCCTGGAAGATAGATCGGACAATCTTGGCTTCTTCTTGGTTGATGGTTCTCTTGCCCCTTACGGGATTACCGGCGGAATCCGTTTCCCTGACGACGCCGTAGCCATAACAGAGGCCGCCGCCGGAACCGCGTGCCCGGACACGGCCCTCCATTCCGCGATGGGTTTTCAGGGCAAGATCCTTGAGGAAGAGAGCGTTCATGGTGCCCTTGAGGCCGACATGCAGTTCTTCGATTTTACCTTCCGCCAGAGTGACCAGGCGGACATTGGCGAAGCTCAAGTTCTTGAACAGGCCCGCCACGTGTTCCTGATCTCTTGAAAGACGATCCAGGGCCTCCGCCACCACAACCTCGAACAGGCCGGAGCGCGCATCCTCCAGCAATTTCTGGTACCCCGGTCTAATAAGGGATGCCCCGCTGATTGCGCGGTCAGTATAGGTATTGGTCAGGCGCCAGCGCTGTTGTTCGATATGGGCCTTGCATTGACGGATCTGATCCTCAATCGAGGCATCTCTCTGATTATCAGAGCTGTATCTGGCGTAGATGACGGCACGGGTCATGGGATCACCTTACACAAGTTCCGCGCAGGTCTGCCACCACGCGCTGCAGGCGCCGGGACGCCTCCAGGCTGAGTGCGCTGGTCTTGATCCAACGCCGGACGGTCTTAATGCTGGCGTCCAGCCGGTCCGCGACGGCTGCAGCAGTGAGTAGACTAAGGGAGGGACCCGGACCGCTCACAACTTTTTTTCGAAGAAGGGTCTGTTCGGCGGCCGAACGACCGAGCAGACGGGCAAGAGCGACTAGAGGTTGGGCCAGCTTGGCAGGTTTGTCTGCATGCTTTGAGTCAGGAGAAGACCCGTTGCATATCGTTGTAGTGGTTCAGATGTGATCTGACAGTTGGCCGTTCTTCCGGCGGCCTCTGTTAGGTCAAGTTCAGTTCACGAACTTTTCCTTCCAGATTTCCTTGCCCTCGATCATGGTCTGGAACGGCGTTCTGCCGCAACACATTTTGCCCTGATGAGTGCGTTCCGTGTTGTAGTGATGTAGCCATTGATCCAGATCGTCCTGCAGCGCATCGACGCTGTCGTAGAGTCTTTTGCGGAACGCGACCTGGTAGAACTCCTGCAGCACGGTCTTGTGAAAGCGCTCGCGGATGCCGTTTGTTTGCGGTGATTTCACCTTGGTCTTGGTGTGGTCGATATCGTTGATGGCCAGGAAGAGCTGGTAGTCGTGCTTGTCCGCTCGCCCGCAGTATTCCGTGCCCCTGTCGGTCATGATCCGCAGCACAGGCAGGTCGTGCTCGTCATGGAACGGCAGCACCCGGTCATTGAGCAGGTCGGCGGCGGTGATCGGCGTCTTGGTGGTGTAGAGCTTGGCCTGCGCGACCTTGGAATAGGGATCGACATAGCTCTGCTGGTAGATCCGCCCCACCCCCTCTTCAGGGTGCCGACATAGAAGGTGTCCTGTGAACCCAGATAGCCGGGGTGGGCCGTTTCCACCTCGCCGCGGGCTTCGTCGTCGCGATTCTTCTTTTCCAAGGCCTGCACCTGGGCCTCGTATGTGGGCCTCGGTCAGGATGATGCCGTCCTTGGCGACCTTGGTCTCCAGCGCCTTCAGCCGGGCCTTGAAGTTGGCCAGGTCATGCCGCAGCCAGATCGAACGGACGCCGGAGGGCGAGACAAAGACACCCTGCTTGCGCAGCTCGTTGGAGGTGCGGGCCTGACCATAGGCCGGAAACTCCAGCGCGGATTTGATCACCGCCTGCTCGGTGGCTTCACCGACGCGGTTGGCAAGATTGGGTTTGCGCCGGGTGCGCTCGAACAAGGCCTCGACGCCGCCTTCCTCAACCGCGGCCTTGTAGCGGTAAAAGGTGTCGCGCGACATGCCCATGACCTGGCAGGGACCTGGCAGGCCTTCGACACATTGCCCAGTTCCTCGGCCAGATTCAGCAATCCAGTTTTGTGTTTGATGATCTTGTCGGTAGTATTCAACATCGTGGTGTCCTCGTTTTGTGGTTGGTGTGCACCACCATCAAAACGGACAACCACCATCTCCATCAAGAGATGCGCCGCTCCCATCGCGACTAACTCAAATTAAATCCCAAAGGCCGAGGCTATTTGCCGAGATTTAGTTGCGCTTGTCTCTTTAGGGCCCTGCGCTCTTGTTTGCGCTGCTTCTTGGCCAGCTTGCGCTCCTGTTTCAACTGCCGCTTCTGGATCTTGCGTTCATGTTTCAGCATCTTTTTTTGTAGTTTCCGGTCCTGTCTGAGCGCGGTTTTCTGAAGCTTGTGTTCCCGCATAAGCTCCTGTTGCTGACGCTTACGCTCTTGTTTGGCCAGCTTGCGGGCCCGTTTCAACAGCCGCTTCTGGACCTTGCGTTCCTGCTTCAGTGATTTCTTTTGCAGTTTCCGTTCCTGGGCAGCCGTTTTTTTCTGAATCTTACGTTCCCGCTTGAGTTCCTTTTTCTGGCGCTTTCGGTCCCGCTTTAGGCGGTCATCCGGATCCCGAAATCCGTAGGGGTGACTAAAGAAGAGGTAGCCTGAAGCAGGATACGGCGGGAAGTAACGGGGATAATAGTAGGCAGGCCGGCTGTGAAAGGGACTGCCATAACGGTATACGCGTCCAATGGAGAAGCCGTGGCCGTGCAGGGGGCCGGATGGATGCCATCCGTAACCGCCCAAGGGACGTTTGTTGTTGAACATCGGTCCGTTATGTGGGGCGGAGGGATGCCAGCCGTAACCGCTGGCAACGTAAGCGTCCATTAAGCCGCCGTCATAGGAGCAGCCCGACAGGCCGAAGAGCAGAACCAGCGCTTTAATGAAACGGCAAGCCATGTTTCCTGCTCCCAGCAGTGATGGGGCCTATGTGGCCAAATCTAATGGTCAATTCTGTCGGAATTGGGGCTACACAGTGGCACTTCGGGTTGGGGATTTTATGACGTCCACCGATGTAGGTTACAGTGGAGCATGGGGCGATATGATCTTGCCCCCGAATGGCTCTTGCAAGAGTTTAATCCACAGCTAGGCTGCTTAAATCATGAAGATCGGCCATAAGGTTTGGAGAAGGACAGGTAACCTTGACCGAATCGGCTGAAGTCCTTCCTGACCTTCTGAGACCGAAACTCGATCTAGTCGTTTGCGGCACTGCCGTAGGCGAACGCTCAGCGGCTCAAAAGACGTATTACGCGTACCCTGGAAACAAGTTCTGGTCAATTTTGGCGGACACTGGATTAACGCCCTATCGCTTGGCCCCCAAGGAATACAAGAAGCTTCTTGTGTATGGCATCGGTCTGACCGACCTTGCTAAACGGCGTAGCGGGAGCGACGAGGGACTCCGCGCCGCGGACTTCGACGTTGCGGGTTTCAGACAAAAAATAGAGAG
Organism: Rhodospirillaceae bacterium; assembly: GCA_965262665.1. Lineage (GTDB taxonomy): Bacteria > Pseudomonadota > Alphaproteobacteria > Rhodospirillales > Rhodospirillaceae > CBDBND01. The sequence goes on along the minus strand of CBDHFR010000004.1, from coordinate 2,616,306 downwards.
AGTGCGCCCGCGTATCCTGGCATTTAACGGCAAAAAAGCGGCATCGATTTACTTCGAAGTCCGAACGACGAAAATCGCTTATGGCCGTCAATTGGATGGCATCGGCAGCACTGTCGTTTTTGTGCTCACCAGCACGTCCGGGGGCAACGCACATTGGAGACCAGAACCGTGGAGGGAATGTGCCCGATTTGTGCGAAGCATCCGCCATCAGAGGGAGCCAAGGGGGTCGAGCATCGAACGTATCAACGAGTACCTGCAATCACGCCTACTAAATTTGGCATGCGTAAGAGTCTCGGCGGTGGAGGCTGCAAAATGGCTGGACGAAGCGAGCCTGCTGCAGGACTCGTCAAATAGGCCCGGGCGGCCATTGCGCAGGCTCCTGCGTGCGAACCGTATCGTGGGGCAAGAGCAACGCCCCAACCAGAAAAACGGTCGGTGGTGGATCAATAGGTTATAGTCATGACGCCCGATACCGCAATCACACCCAGCCGCACCTTTCCTTAGACGGGGATTCTCCTCTTCCACGTCCCGTCGAACGGCCTGGCCACGTAGGTCCCAAGGTGTGGCCATCCCGGTGGTTTGCATCACGAGTCCAGGCGGATAGGGTAAATGGAAGGGATAGGTGCATAAGCATCGCAGGACCGGGATCCTAGCAACACGAACGCGTGGGTCGGAAAGTGCGTCCTTGCTGGGCCACTGGAAACCGGCAATCGCTACATGCAAGCCTTATGTGAGTTAGTCGCGATGTGATCTGACACCGCTCCCTTCCCAGCAAGCTGGAATGGGAGCGGTGTCAGATCACATCGCGACTAACTCACATTATGGAGATCGGCGGATAAAGTATTCGGGAAGGACAGGTGTCAGATCACATCGAGTCTGGTTCAACTGAGCCGACCCACATTCTAACTTTTTCTGCGAGCCTGCTACTCCACCGCTTCAACTGCTCGTCCCGGCTAAGGGATAGCCATTGGTCCAACTGTGAAAATAAATCCCCACGATCAACGGAAAACCATTGTTCGGCAACTACGTCACCCATTCGGTCGTCTCTGATGGCGAGATTGACGAAATAGCTAAAGTACAAGAACCCGTCACTGCGTACTAAACCTGTCTTGTCGGTCCAAGTATAGGTCTCACGATCAGCAACTTCCCTAAACCGGATGCTCGCACCTGCCGGTTTCGTTCCTCGAAGAGCGTTTTGCAACTCTCTGTAAATGGAAGCTTCGATCGCTGACGAGAATTTATCCGCGTCCTGCAGTGACTCCGACTGATTGATGCCATCGACATCCAGGACCATGTCTTTCACATGGTAGTCTGCAAGTTTATTGGATGCTGGCTCTAGCATCACCAAGTCCTGGCTACACCCGCCTAACATCGCCAGTGCGCACACACCTGCCATGAAAAAGGCGACGACCTGCGCCCCTCTGTAGATTGCTTCAACCGGATTCGGGATGTTTTCAATTTACGATCTAGTCGCGCAATTTATTGGAAAAGTCGCTGACCACCGCCGCAATCCTGTCGGTTGTTGCTGAATCGGTTATATTGGATACAAGCGATATAAGGCCGCCAACATTACCACCCATATTGGTCGATTTGTCTTCGCCTTTTATGGTTCTCTCGGCCAGAACATCTCTGGAATTCGCATCTACAATCTCAACAATACCAGTTATTGGACTGGTACCGGTAAAATGGAGAGTGCCTTCTGTTAAAGTTTAAACTCAACAGGAGGCCCATATGGGTATCGGAAGAACTGAGGAATTTCGTTCTGAAGCCGTTCGGATTGCATTGACGAGCGGGCTATCACACAAGCAAGTTGCCGCCGATCTTGGCATTGGCCTGTCTACATTAGGCAAGTGGATTACCAGTCATAAGCACACTGAGCTGCTGTCCGGCCCTCATAATGATAAAGACAAGGAATTGGCTCGCCTTTGCAAGGAGAACAGGACATTGCGTGAGGAGCGGGACATTTTAAAAAAAGCGACGGCCTTCTTCGCCAGCCAAAGCCGATGAGGTTTCATTTCATCGCAAAGGAGAAGGCCAATTTTTCAATCTGCAGGATGTGCAAAGTCCTGAGGGTCAGTGAAAGCGGCTACTACGCTTGGGTGTCTCGCCCTGCCAGTCAGCGCCAACGCGACGACAGGGTCTATTTGGCCCATATTCGTGCCGAACATGCCCGTAATTATCGGGCCTATGGTCGCCAGCGAATGACTGATGAACTCAGGGATCAAGGCAGCGTCATTGGTGAACGCCGGGTCGGGCGGTTGATGCGGGAGAACGATATTCGCATCGTCAGAACTCATAAATTCAAACGCACGACAAACAGTAATCACAACCACAACATAGCTCCCAACCTTCTGGATGGAGATTTTCAGGCCACGGGACCAAACCAGAAATGGGCCGGTGATATCAGCTATCTCTGGACGGCAGCGGGCTGGCTGTATCTTGCGGTGATCATCGATTTGTATTCACGCCGTGTCATTGGCTGGGCCGTCAGCGACAGGCTCAAACGGGATTTGCCGATCAAGGCTCTGAAAAGGGCCATTGCATTGCGACAACCGCCACCAGGGGTCATTCATCATTCTGATCGTGGCTCGCAGGGCGGGTTCAACCGGTCGTCGCAACACGTTCAGTTTGACTGGCCTGCAAGCACTGGTCCAGAGCTTCGGCGGGAGTTCTCCATCCGAGGGTCTTGCGGGGCCGTGTATTGAGCGCGTCAGCAACAACTGCGAGTACGTCCGGACTGTGTGCGCTCAGATCGGTTCCTTTCGGGAAGTACTGTCGAAGCAATCCATTGGTGTTCTCGTTCGTTCCGCGTTGCCAAGGGCTGTGCGGTTCGCAGAAGTAGACGGGAAGGCCGGTTGCGATCCGCAGATCCGCATGCCTGGCCATCTCTGCTCCCTGGTCCCAGGTCAGCGAGCGGCGAAGCTGCGCTGGCAATGTCGTGATCGTCCGGGCGATGGCATCGCGAACCGCTTCAGCCCCATGCTCGCTCCAGCCGGCAAGCGCAGGCCCGTTCTTCACGCGCGGGACGGTGCCGTGGCCTTCCATTCGGGGAAGATGCAGCAGCATTGTGAGCCGCGTGGCGCGTTCCACCAGAGTGCCGATCGCCGATCTGCCCAAGCCGATGATCAGGTCACCTTCCCAGTGTCCGGGTACGGCCCGATCAGCTGCTTCCGCCGATCGTTCACTGATCATGATCTCAGGCGTGACGAAGGATTTTCCCCGCCGGCGGCTACGTGCCCGAGGCACGCGCAGTGCCCTTCCCGTGCGAAGGCAGGCGGTCAGCTCACGACGGAGTGCGCCGCGGCCCTGTACGTAGAGCGCCTGATAGATCGCCTCATGACTGATCCGCATCGCTTGATCCTCGGGCCCGTCCCCAGGATAGTCGATCCGAAGACGGTGCGCGATCTGCTCAGGACTCCAGGCCCTGGCCCATCGCCTGCGCTGCCGCGGCCCATGCCGACGACCGTTCCAGACGACGCGTGGCCCCTCGATCACCGTTCCATCCGGTGCCGAGATCCGACCCGCAAGCCGATCCTGCACATCGCGCCGCAGCGCCTCATTCGTTGCCAGCTTGGCTGGCTTCGGCCTTTTGGCGGATCGATCAGCATGCCACTGCGCCGTCGTTGCTCGGTAGTCCAGGCCACCGCTTCGGGTCGCCGCGTTGCGCCGCACCTCGCGGGAGATCGTCGACGGTGCTCGCTCCAGCCGGCAAGCAATATGACGTATGCCTCTTCCCTGAGCGCGCAGAAGAGCAATCTCCTCACGTTCCTCGAAAGACAGGTAACGTCCTGACAGCGGCTTGGCCGATTGCGATAAATGTGCTGGTGGCATGCCGCCCGACCTCCGGAACCACCTCGAGCCTACCGGAGGGGATACACCGGCATCTCGGGCCGCGTCCTCGCTCGAACGCCCCGTCGCAATCGCTGCCCAGAACCGAACAAGCTCCTCACGCCGTGCCGAGTCCGGTCGACCTGGCGAATGCAACTTGCTCCGTCCAGACCGATCCGACCGCCGTCTGCGTACCCGTCATAGCAACCTCCTATGCCAGAGTGTTGCGACGACCGATTGAACTCGCCCAGTATTGCTCCAACGATTACCGGAAACTTCTCAAAGGCCACGGCTTTCTCTCTTCGATGTCTGGCAAAGGGAATTGCTATGGCAATGCGACTGTAGAAACGTTCTTCAAATCATTGAAAGCAGAATTAATATGGAGGGAACACTATGAAACCAGGGAACAGGCACAAAACGCCCTGTTCCATTATATCAATGGATTTTATAATCCGCGTCGTCGCCATTCATATCTGGGCAGCATCAGTCCGGTGAAGTGCGAAAGTATGGCGGCTTAGGTGAGAAGGTAACTCTCCACTTTTGCGGTGCAGGTCCAGTTCTGATGCAAGGCTGTCAAAGGGGCATTGTCAGAGTAAATTTATTTGGTAGCCTTTCCCTATCCCCCTTTTTGAGATTTTAGGGCGCAAAAACAAGTTTTGTCTGGCTTAGACCGGACAAGCACGGGCGACGAGGCTGGCTCAACAACGGGAAAATTCTAACATACGATTTTAGTCTGACTATGCCATCTCAACCGCCGCGACATATTCAAACAAGACTGAGCCGTTGCCCTGGCCGACTGGCGTCAACTTGCAGCCTGAGGGTCCTCAACTGAAGGTTCTGTAGGTCCGGCTCAGATAGTCTGACAATACCTCATCCACACCTACGCGGTTTGCATCATGAAGATCGGCGGATGAGGTTTTCGGAAAGGACACCTCACCCATAGGGCAAGGAACGCTTCCCTGTAGCCGAAAGTCCAGTGCGATTTGACTCTATTTCTCCGGTTCTCTGGGCCTGATTAATCGGGGAAAGGCTAGAAATCGGGCTCATGGAACATTGGCCAAACGTCGGGGTCATCCTCACCGGATATTATCTCGGGAGGAGTGAGGGCAATAAGGGGGACGTCACTGCCTTTCCACGCCAGAAATTAGGACAAACTGTCGACCTGGTCGTCATGGCGCATATTTGGCAAACCTAGCACTTCATGAAGAAAAGTGCCCAGCCACGGCGCATCATGGGGCAAGAGCACCTGACGACCGGCTTCGATTTTCGCGCTTTGGGCCTCCATGCGCGTCACTTTGTCGCCCTTGGGCTTGATGCCGATGGGGCGCGGAAAGCCGCGTGGTGAATCCTTTCTGAGATCCTGTATCAGACCTTGGCAATGGTGGGGAGATCGAGGTGGCTCCAGTTACCCGAGCACAGCAGGTGCCCGGCAAGGTCTTCCTCATGCAGGCGCTGCATGACCACAATGATCACACCCCGATCCTTGTCATCCAAGCGGGTTGCCAGGGTTGAGGAATACCGGTCTTTCACTTATTTTCTGGTAGTCTCCAATGCCTGTCCCTTTCGAAAACCTCATCCACACCTGGACGTTTTGCATCATGAAGACCGGCGGAGAAGGTTTTCGGGAAGGACAACCTTTCTAAAGTGGATTTGAATGAAGTCGCGAGGGATGCACGGCGTCTTGAAGCGCTACGTAATCGATCTTGCCGGTCCCGAGTACGGGCAATTCGTCAAGAACACGGATCTCTTTAGGTACAAGAATTTCAGCAACCCCGTTGTCACGCGCCCATACTTGTAACTCGGATTTGTCAGCGTCGGATCTGTCGGTCATGAGAATGATCTGTTCTCCTTTACGCTCGTCCGGCAAGGCGATGGCGGCATGCTGATTGTTAGGCCAGAGCCGGCTGGCCGATCCTTCCACGGCGGTCAGGGAAACCATCTCGCCTGCAACCTTAGCGAAACGCTTGGCTCTGCCTATTATACACACAAAGCCGTCTTCATCCACATCGACAATATCGCCGGTGTCGTACCATCCGTTTTCTGGCGGTTGTATAACACCAGGGTCGTCGACCTTGAGGTACCCCAGCATGACATTGGGACCCTTCACGACCAGCCGGCCACCGTCCTTGATGCCGGGCACGGGATCGAGGCGGTGTTCAATGGAAGGCAGAAACCGTCCTACCGTTCCCGCTTTGACGTGCATGGGTGTGTTAGCGGCAAGGACCGGTGAGGTTTCCGTCGTGCCATAGCCTTCCAGAAGGCGAATGCCAAACTTCTCGGACCAGACACGCCGAGTTTCCTCCCGCACCTTCTCCGCGCCGGCAAAGATATAACGTACGCTGTAGAAGTCGTAAGGATGAGCGACGCGCGCATAGCCGGACAGGAAGGTATCCGTGCCAAACATGATGGTGGCGTTGCTGTCGTAAACCAAAGCGGGAACGATCCGATAGTGCAACGGCGACGGGTAAAGGAATACCTTTACGCCCGAGAACAGCGGCAACAACGTGCCCCCCGTAAGCCCAAAGGAGTGAAACACCGGCAACGCATTGAACACCGTGTCGGACGCATTGAAATCAATGCGGGCGGCCAATTGATATCGGTTGGCAAGAAGGTTGCGGTGGCTCAACACCACGCCCTTGGGTACGCCTTCTGACCCGGAAGTGAATAGAACGACTGCAGGGTCATTGGGTTTCCGGTCTGCCTTAGGCAAGGCCAAACCCGGAAGTCGGCACAAAACAAGGCCCGCAAGTTTGTCGATGACCGACAGACGTTGGCGGACATCTTCCAGATAGATGATGGTGATGTCTTCAGAAAGGGCATCGACCGTGTCTGTCAAACGGGCCATTTCGACGAAACGGCGGGAGGTCAGAATGGTTCTGATGTTCGCTGCGGTGCAGGCGTATTTGATATTGGCCAACCCGGTGGAGAAATTGAGCATGGCCGGCACCCGGCCGAAGGCCTGAAGACCGAAAAAGGTGACGCCGACGCCAAGTACGTTGGGAAGTAATACACCGACGTACTCTCCTTTCTTGGTTCTCTTCGCCAAAGCGCGGCCAAGCACCATGGACCCCAAGACCAAACCTTTGTAGGTCAATGGTTTGCGGTCCATGTCTTCTAAAATTTTGTGGTTGCCGCCGTGGATCGACTTGGCGTCAAGCAGTGCCTCAAACAAAGTTTGTTCTGTGTTGCAGGTGTTGAAAATGAGGTCGGACATCACGTCATAAAGGCGTGTGCCCGCGATTTGCCGGCGGCGACGGCCAAAAACCTCTTGTGGTAAGCTGAATGAGTGGGGTTCCAAAATCGTGATTGTGATCTTGGGGAACCACCGTTGCCGGAGCTTTCCGGCTAACCGGCCGAAGCGCGTGTACTGGGCACCGTCGATCCGGACGGGCACAACCATGGATTCAGATTTATCAGCGACCAGGCCCGGGCCCTCGAACACCTTCATTAGAGCGCCTGTAACCGTCAACCTGCCTTCCGGGAAAATGACGCAATGGCGGTCCTTTTGCACTTCCCGAATCAAAGCCTTGATGGCCATGGGATTGGTTGGATCAAGCGGGAAGGCGTCGACAAATTGGAGGAAGAATTTCACCCACCACTTCTGGGCCACGTAGGTATTAATGGCGAACATTGGGCGGCCCGGGAGAAAAGTCGCCAACAATGGGCCATCCAGCAACGAACTGTGGTTGCCGATGATAATGGCACGTTCTCCAGCTTTATGAATATTTTCCAGTCCTGTGACTTCGACGCGGTAAAGTGTCTTGAAGATCCAAGTGAGAACAGAGCGCATGAGCTCCTGGGGCAGCAGACCGCAGATGTAAACGGCAACCAGAGCGTTAAGAAGGCCGATCGTAAGAAACACATCAACGACGTCGAACCCAACGGCCAGCATCAACGCGACAAAACCCATTCCGGCAGCCATGAACGCGGCATTGAGGATGTTATTGGTGGCGATGGTCCGGGATCTTCGGTGCTTTTCCGAACGCGTTTGCAGAATCGCATAAAGGGGTACTACGTAGACGCCCCCACAAATGGCGATGGCCGCCATGTCGAACAGGATTCTCCACGTCCCGTCGACCGCCAGAAAACCAGCAACACCAATTACTTCATCGACGACCTCCTCTGACGCGAAGGACCCAGAGACGATACTCAAGTCGACAATGAACAGGGTCATGAAGACTGCGGCCAGTGGGACATATTTGGCCGAGATTTCACCACTCAGGAGTCTGTTGCAGAGCACGGACCCAACGGCAATGCCGATGGAAAATGTGACCAGAAATAACGTGACCACCGTTTCATCTGCACCGAACACCGAACTGGCGTAGGCCGGGAACTCGGCAATAAACATGGCGCCAACCAGCCAGAACCAGGATATGCCCAAAATCGAAAGGAAGACGGGTCGATTGGATTTTGCTTCACTCACCAGCGTGATCGTTTCCCCAAGGACATTGGTATTGACCTCAAGCGTCGGATCCATGGAATCCGCCGTGGGAATGAACCACGCTGCTGCCAGACCAAGAAAGGCGATCGCAAGGACAAAGGCAGAGACGATTGGCGTACCGTTGTCACCGAGAATAAGCAGTCCACCCGCTATGGTACCGATCAGGATCGCAAGAAAGGTGCCGGCTTCGACCAGACCATTCCCGGCGATCAACTGATGCTCTTGCAGATGCTGTGGCAGGATGCCGTACTTCAATGGGCCAAAAAAGGAGGATTGCGTCCCCATCAAAAACAGCACGCCGATCAGAAAGGTGGAGCTTTTCGAAGCGAGAGCCAAAACACCCAGACACATGACCAGGATTTCAAAGACTTTGATGAGACGAATCTGACGCGACTTTTCAAACTTGTCGGCCAGTTGACCGGCCAGGGCGGAAAACAGAAAGAACGGCAGGACAAAGACACCGGCGGCAACGGTGATCAGGATTTGACCGTCAGACCCTTCCGTCAGGGCAATGTCGTAAAGAATCAGGATCACCAGCGCGTTTTTGAAAAAGTTGTCGTTCAGCGCGCCAAGGAATTGGGTAATGAATAGAGGCAGAAACTTTCGCGATTGCATCAAGGAAAGGGAACTAAAGGACATCAAAAAAACCCTTTTGTCTGGAAAAAGAGACCCGGTGAGCCCGCAAGGCGGCGCTAATTGAACCGGCCCCTCTTGAGGAAGTTACGGACGGCCGTAACCGTCTCAGTCTTGCTATCTATGTTCCAATGATTGGCACTAACGGTTGTCCAATCCTTGGCACCGGAAAGAATCGTTTCGTCGAGACGAACCACACCATCGTTATTTCCCTCAAGAAAAGGGTTGAACCCTTCTTGTCGGCGACTAACCCCAGCTACAATTCCGACTGGTGTATCGGGCAGATCTACTCTTGAGGCTGACCCAGGTTTGAGGTCTTGGCCTGTGTCCGTCGTGATCACCCGGTAGAGCCACCAGTCCTGGATATACGTCACCAGCTGTAAACCCTGATTAGGCGGTGCAATCATAACGATCTTGCTGAACTCAAGGCCGCTGTTCTGAACCTCTGGGCGGCTTAGCGCTGCACGGACGACCAGAGCGCCCATGCTGTAGGTCACGAAGGAAACCTGTTCGACGCCGGACAGGGTGACGAGAATCTTTGCCAGTCCGTCGGCATGCGCTTCAACGCTCTGTCTCGTGCTTGGATAAGTTATGGTCTCCGTGGCAAACCCATCTTCACGGAGAGGCCCATGGAATTGATCAAGCGTGGTCAGCATTCCACCAAAACCGTGGACAAGAATGACCAGATGATTGGACGGGTAGGATAAGGAGTTCTCTTCCTTTGCCCGCTCCAAGGCGTCAATGCAGGCATCATATTCACCCCATGCCCGGCGGATATTCCTCTCATCGAGCAAGCGGTAGTGGTCCGTCACTACGTTACGCTGCACCCGCCAACCGGCGTGAACAGTTTCATCGGCCCAAATTTGAAAGCCACCCAGTGTGGGCATGGGAACATTAGGTTTCTGGGCGAACACGCCTGTGCACCACAGAATGCCGAACACTAGGCCGACAATTAGGAAGAGATCTCATTACTTTGTCTCCAAACCGGCACAGAAGCCCCGCAGGTAGTTCACAACGAGAGATTCCATGAGATCGACCGCGGATCGTGTCGTGACGTTGGCGAGCTTGCCATCCGCGCCAAGTAAACTGATGCCGTGAATCGCTGACCATAGGACACGGGCGGCTTCCTGCTGACCTGATCGTTTTGGAATAGATTGTGCAAGAATGCTTTCGATGACAGACAGTAAGTTATCGACCTTGGTCCGATACCAACGGGGCGCCCTGACTACAATGGGCAGTCGGTGTTGGAACAATGCGTTCCAAAGGTTTCTGTTTTCCCGGACATAGGCAAAGTAGGCACGGCCAAGCATAAGCAGGTCATGTTCCGTGGACCCTGTAAATTCGATTTGTTCGACCCTCTCACTGAGACCGTCGAGGGTCCGGCCGTTCATGTGTAAAATGAGGCCGTCTTGCCCGTCAAATAGATTATAGAGGGTACCGACTGAGTACCCGATTTCTTCGGCTACGCGGCGAGCGGTAAGCTTTTCGAGCCCATCGGCTTGGACAATCCACCGTGCTGCCTCGATGCACATGTCCTCCAACTCGTCACGGCTATGGTCATTCCTGCGGCCCATCTCGCCCCCTAATTAAACGGTGTTATTTTAAACATCTTCCAAACAGCTGCTGATGTCACGAATAAGTAAACGATGTTCAATTAAGTGATTTTGAGCTGTCCCTTTCGAAAACCTTATCTACACCATCCACACCTGGACGTTTTGCATCATGAAGGTTGGCGGATAAGGTTTTCGGTAAGGACACCCATACAACAGGTGACTACGCTCGTTACAGAATAAAGCGACTTAGATCACCCTTCTTGGCAAGGTCTCCCACCTGAGTCTGAACCAAGTCTGCGGTGATAGGAATGGTTTCGCCGCCCCGATCAGTGGCGGTAAAACTAATCTCTTCCAAAAGTTTCTCCAAAACCGTGTGCAACCGCCGGGCACCGATGTTCTCAACATTCTGATTGATCTCCGCCGCCAGGGCCGCGATGGCGTCAACCGCGCCATCGGCAAAATCCAAAGTTACGTCTTCCGTTCCCATCAACGCTTCATACTGTTTAACCAGACTCACTTCTGTCTCGGTAAGGATACGGACGAAGTCGTCTTTGGTAAGCGCTTTCAGCTCCACACGTATGGGCAACCGGCCTTGTAATTCTGGAATCAAATCAGAGGGTTTGGCCAAGTGAAAGGCCCCGGAGGCGATAAACAAAATATGATCGGTTCTCACGGTGCCATGTTTGGTGGCCACCGATGTGCCTTCGATAAGCGGCAATAGATCCCGCTGCACGCCTTCGCGTGATACGTTGCCACCGTGGACATCGCTGTGCGCAGAAATTTTATCAATTTCATCTAAGAACACGATGCCATTGTCCTCCACCGCCTCAAGGGCGTCGCGTACGACTATGTCTTCGTCCAATAGTTTGTCGCTTTCTGCACGAAGGAGAACGTCATAAGAATCGGAAACAGAAAGACGTTTGGTTTTCTTGCGGCCGCCCAACATACCACCCAGCATGTCATTGAGGTTCATCACGCCCACTTGCGCTCCTGGCATACTTGGAATGTCCATGGTCGGCATGCCGGTCCCGGCGGTCTCTGTAACCTCGATCTCAATTTCTTTTTCATTAAAATCGCCGTCGCGCAACTTGGCGCGGAAGCTGTCCCGCGTGCTCTGGCTGGCCGTCTCACCGACCAACGCATCAAGCACCCGCTCTTCAGCAGCGATTTCAGCTTTGGCCGTGACGCGTTTGCGCAGCCGCTCGCGGGTCATGTGGATGGCGATTTCCACCAGATCGCGGACGATGCTTTCTACGTCGCGGCCCACATACCCTACCTCGGTAAATTTGGTCGCCTCTACTTTCATGAATGGGGCCTGTGCCAGTTTAGCCAAGCGACGGGCGATCTCTGTTTTACCAACGCCTGTCGGCCCTATCATCAGAATATTTTTCGGCAGCACTTCATCTTTAAGCGCGTCGGGCAACTGTTGGCGGCGCCAGCGGTTGCGCAGGGCGATGGCGACAGCCCGTTTGGCATCGTTCTGACCGATGATGAACCGGTCCAGTTCGGAAACAATTTCGCGGGGGGAAAAAGACGTCATAACGGCTAAACATTTTCCACAACCAAAAAGCCATTGGCATTGTCAGATTAAATTTGCTTGGTCGTCTCTCCCTGTCCCCTTTTGGGGATTTCAGGACGTAAAAAAAGTTTTGTCTGGCTTAGACCTGACAAGAACGGGCGACGAAGCTGGCTCAACAACGGGAAAATTCTAACATAGATTTTAGTCTGCCAATGCCAGGGATTGTGAATCACCAGCGGCTACGAAACCTTACTTCCCGGATCAAGCCGATTTACTCTGACAATGCAGAGACAACGCTCCCTCAACCCTTCACGCAGACAATTTGTTTGAGTGTATGAACAACCTCGACCAAGTCCCCTTGAGCAGCCGATAGACAGACGCTTCCGAGACGGAGTAGTCCTTCGTGTCAGTGAACGTCACGGCCGACTCCCACGGTGACAGGTCCGGCGCGTCCAGGGCCAGGTCTACGATCTGCCGGCGCGGATCTCCTCGGGGATGCGGTTCCACACCCCGCCGGGGCCACTGGTACGGTCTTGAAGGCCGGTTTCACCCAACGATTGGTAGCGGTCGTACTAGCGGTAAAGTGTAGTCTTTGGAATACCCAGCTTGTCCAGCGTCCGTCGGACCGGCAGGTGAGATCGTTCAACCAGTAGGATGATCTCTAGCTTCTGGTCGGCGCCGACGGCCAAACCCATGCCGGCGCGTACGACATCGCTTACCTGGGCTGCCTGCCCGGCCTCGTGCTGACGGCGGCCGCTGATGAGGCCGAGCTGGTTCACATGGACAGGACCGTAGTCGCCATCCTGTCCTACAGGGCAAGGTTGCATGAGGCAATGTCCGCGGCCGACGAGATCGTCCGTCGCGGTCCATCGACGAAGGTGACCGATGCAAGGTTCGCCAAGCCTCTCGACGAGGACCTTGTGCGAGAACTCGCCCGAGACAAAAGTTCCTCTTCGCCGTCGAAGATGGTGCGATCGGCAGATTCGGTAGGCAGGCACTGCACTTCTTGGCGGCGAACGGGGTTTTGGATCGAGGACTCAAGATCCGTCCGATGGTGCTGCCCGATCTGTTTCTCGACCAGTATAAGCCGGAGCGTCAATACGATAACACCGGGCTCCTCTCGCCTCACATCCTAGCGACGGCGCTCGACGCGTTCGAGCCAGTCCCAACTGGCCGAATCTTGGGCATTCCCAAGGAATTGGCACAGTTATAGCGCGACAATCTGGATAAGAGTTTTGACGTCGCGGCGGAGTGGATAGTTTAGATGTTTCTTCTCGATTGCAAGAGCTTTTGCGCCAATTCTGTTTGTCGCGCCGCGACAATCAGAATTGCGCTGTTGGGTTTCAGTGTTGGTGTCAATGAACGCGTAATCGCAGGTCAATGCAGCTGAGATTCCATCCATGCTAGTTGGATCGGTTGTGGCCGCGAGCTGGGAGCTCCGCGGGCCACGTTACAGCAAAGGTGCTGTCGGGGTGGATTCGGGAGCTCAGTCGGACGTGGCGTTCTTGGTGGTCGCTCTCGACGCCGGCCGGCCGCGTTTTCGTTTGCTTTCTTCAATCGCGGCACGGCGACGGTAGCTCTCGACGTTCATCTCAAGGATCGTGGCACGGTGGACCAGACGGTCGACGGCAGCCACCGCCGTTGTTTCGTCGGGGAACACTTTGTGCCATTCGCCAAAGGGCTGATTGGCTGTGATTAGAAGTGACCGGCGCTCGTACCTGACCGAGATGAGTTCGAACAGCACACTCGTTTCGGCTTGATCCTTGCGCACATAGGCGAAGTCATCGAGGATCACGAGGTGATAGCGGTCCAGTTTCGCCAGCAGGTTCTCCAGCGTCAGGTCCCGCCGGGCCACCTGCAGCCGCTGCACCAGGTCGGTGGTGCGGGTAAAGAGCACCCGGTACCCACTTTCCACCAGGGCCAGCCCGATTGCCGAGGCAAGGTGCGATTTTCCCGCACCTGGCGGGCCAAAAATCAAACAGCAGACGGCCTTGGTCGAGCCATGCGTCGCCGGCCGCAAGCGCCATGACCTGGGCCTTGGAGATCGTCGGCACGACGTTGAAGTCGAAGTTGGCCAGGCTCTTGCCGGGCAACAGCTTCGCCTCGTTCAGGTGGCGCTGGATACCCGGGTCCAGTTCGGGATGGCGCCGCATCAGTTCCTGGAGAACGCCCACCGGGCGAACGCCGGCATTGTTCTCCAGCATCGGCACAACCTCGGAGTCAAAAATATCGGCCAGCGGGTCTGGACGCCGCCGTCCCCGCGGGGCTTTCTTTTGCGAGGGAAGTGTCGGATCCCGCTTGATCCTGTAGCCGGTGGCAGCACTGAAACCTGCCTTCGCGGCGGCTACTTCAGTGGCGCTGGTTTTCCTGTGTTTCATGAAAGACCTCATCTGGTGATCAGTTACATGGCGGCCGGGCCCCTCGCGCTCCTCTATCGAGAATATCGCGAGACCATTACCGACCGGCCGCAATCGCCAAAAGAGGACAGGCAAAATTTCTATCCGGCGGCCTTCAACTACAATCGGACTACGCCCTTTTTGCGTTAACGGCCGCCACTTCTGCCTCTCCACACGGGACTCTCAACTTGTTTGTCGCGCTGCTGTCACCTTGATTGCCGCGAAATACACAGTGATACGATACTCTGTGGATAGCTTGTCTGGATTTGAATAATGGCGCACTGTCCCTCGGCGTACAAAGAAGGCTACGCAAAAGCGCGCACCGTCGACCAGGAAGCCGCCGACAACTATATCAAGCACACCACGATCGGTGATCCCGTGCTGGATCCGATCATGGAGGAGCTTTCCTTGATGCGTCCTGCCGATCTACACCGGTTCACTGGAGCCGGCATAGAGCAGCGGGACGAGATTCTGAAAGACGCGCCGCTGGTTCTGCGTGATTTCTTCAAGGTTCTCGACGATGAACCTCCATGGCTCGACTACGAAGCCTTTCAACCGGGGATTCACGCCTTTCATAAGAACGTTGACCTCATGCTCATCGCATTCGTTACGGGGGTGCTGGTGGAAGGTTTCTCGACACTGATCGCCAAATCTTTCAACATTACCGGACGAGTGGCGTCGACCAAAAGACGCCTTCAGCAGAACAACCGCCACATGATGGACATATTTTTTCCTGGCGGATTGGGCAGAAACGGCGATGGGTGGAGGCTGTCCACGCGCATTCGCTTTGTTCATGCTCGAATAAGAGTCTTGCTGGCGAAATCGGACGAATGGAATCAAGAAGCTTGGGGCACGCCGGTAAGCGCGGCGCACCTGGGTTTTGCTATCTCCGTTTTTTCCAAGCGGCTGTTGGAATACTCGTCGTTGGTGGGCGCGACCTTGAACAAGGAAGAAAGGGAGAGCGTTCTCGCCGTGTGGCGCTACAGCGGCTATCTCATGGGCATACCCGAAACCATCCTCTATACCAGCGGCGCCGACGCGGAAAAAATGTACAAGACCGGATATATGTGCGAGCCGCCGCCGGACAGCGATTCGATAGCCGTAGCGAATATGTTGATCCAGTCCATTCCGACGGTCGCGGATATAACAGACCCGATCGAAAAAGAAAATCCGGTGAAGCTGGCCTACCGCCTTTCGCGAGCCCTCATTGGGGGAAAAATCGCCGACCAGTTCCAGTTTCCTAAGATGTCGACCTTCGGAACCTTGTTCAGTTACCGGTTGAAATAACGCCTTCAGAGATTTCTGAAGGACGACCACCTAATCAGGTCGGGAAATTTCACTGAACTTATCAAAATCTCTGTCTACGACGAAGAAGGACTGAGCTACAAGATGCCCGACCATGTCCACACATCAAGATCGAGCCCCTGGTGAATGGTGCGACGTGCTCCGTCTGGTCCGGAAAGCTGGGGAATTGGCCAGGTGAAACGAAGCCGTTCACGATCATCCGTGTCGATAGCTGTCCTTTCCGAAAACCTCATCCGGTTGATTTGAGTGTGGAAGGCATTGTCAGACTAACTGGGCCGGACATCTAAGACCTGCAATTGAGAACTCTCAGGCTGCATGTCAACGCCTGTCCCTTTCGAAAACCTCATCCACACCTGGACGGTTTGCATCATGAGGATCGGCGGATAAGGTTTTCGGGAAGGACAACCTTTTTCCTCCGGGATTGACACGTGCAGCGAGCGACATCGAAGCCTTCCCGCTGCAATTGCCGCCACACCTTGCGCACGCCGTAGACCCGGAAGTTCTCTTCGAAGACGCGCCGGACCTCGACCTTGAGAGCCATATCCCGCTTCGCCCGTGCCGACAGCCTGGCCGGATCGCGCCGCCTGGCCACATGGTCGTAGTAGGTTGACGGGGCGATCGGCAGCACCTTGCAGATCGGCTCGACCCCGTGCGCCTCGCGGTGATCGTCGATGAACATGATCGTGGCTTGAACCGGCGGTCGAGCTCCGCCTGGGCAAAATAAGCGCTCGCCTTGCGCAGGATATCGTTGGCCTGCCGGAGGTCGCGGTTCTCCCGCTCCAGAGCCTTCAGCCGCTCTGCCACCTCGCTGGGGACGCCGGCGCACATGCCGCTGTCGCGCTCGAACTTGTCCCTTCCGAAAACCTCATCCGGATACTTACGGATGAGGTAAATGTAAAGGATCGGTTCGATCCACTTAGTCTGACAATGCTAGGTCCATGCTTTTCCTATAGGGGCGGAAAGTGTGTGCAAGGAGAACAACGCCAAGGGCGGTGGCCGCCGTCGCCACCATTGATAGTGCAGAGCGCAAAGAAGTGTCGTCTCCGAAGCCATAGTCGGTCACCAGCGCTACAGCGAACGGGCCGAGACCCACACCGATTAGATTTACCAGGAAGTAAAGCACCGCTGTGGCCTGTGCCCTCAGACGGTTAGGTGTCAAGTCCTGAAGTGCGGAGATGGTGGGGGCCACGGTCATGGCACCCAAGAAGAAGGTCCAAAACAGAAAGAATAACGCGCCATTGACCGTCGGCATTAAGGACCCCAGTGCCGCCGGCACGAGCATAGCGGCGGCACAGGCCACCAGAACCTTGAGCTTCGCCGCTTCAACACCCCGCTTGGTCAGCCAATCTGCCAAGGCGCCGCCGGTGACGGCACCAATTAGTCCCCCCGCCAGGATCACCGCTCCCATGCGCACACCCGCTTCTGATGCTGTGAGTCCGTAACTGCGGATGTAGAACGTCGGGGTCCAGGCGGCGATTCCGTTGGCGGCGGCCACCAGACTAGTATAACCGCCGAACAGGGTGGCGTAGGTGCGCCAATGGCGAACGGCGAAACTGAGCGCTTCGCTCACAGTGACCGTGCCCGACGGAGCCCCGTTTCTTTCGTCGTGCCGGGCTGGTTCTTTCAGCGTTGCCATGAGTAAGGCAACGGGCAGTCCCGCCAAGCCCACCAGGACAAAAACCATCTGCCAGGGCTTGAGAACGCCAAAGATCGGAACCGAGATCGCTCCCATGTCTATCGTCGCCTTTACCACCGCCGCGCCGGCCAAAAGCCCCAGTCCCATGCCGGCAGAGATACCGGCGGCAAACACGCCCAAAGGCAACGCCCGGCGGAAAGCGGGAAAGGAATCCCCAATTAGGGAGTTGGCGGCTGGCACCAGGGCCGCTTCGCCGATGCCCACCCCGACCCGTGCTAAGAACAGGTGCGTAAAGGTCTTTGCGAGGCCGCAGGCAGCGGTCATGACGCTCCAGGCGGCGATACCGACAGTTATGATGGCGCGTCGGCTTTTAGCGTCGGCGAGCCGGGCCAGGGGAAGGGCCATCACACTATAGAACAGAGCAAAAGCAAACCCATGCAGAAGGCTAATTCCAGTGTCACTGATGCCGAGGTCGGCCCGCACCGGTTCGACCAGGAGGGTGAGAATCTGCCGGTCAACGAGGGCGACTACGTTGGCAAGGGTCAAAACCGCTACCGCATACCAAGCTACTGCCGGATGGGGCCAGTGCTCCCCAGATCCGGAGCCAATATCAGCATCGGTCATGTAAGATTACCCTCGCACCTGCAAGCCCGGGTGTTTTCCCATTATTGGTTGGTGGCTATGGGATTCCTTTGTGCGGGATAAGTTGCCGGGGCTACAATTCCGTAAACGCTGCTAAGTCTAGCCGGGGAGGCACCCTTGGGATACATCGATTCCGACACTCATGTCCTGGAGACCGAGGCAACGTGGTCCTACCTTTCTGCAGATGAAGCTCGTTTTCGTCCCCAGGTTCGCGACACCGACGGCAGTCAGGAGCAGTTCCACGGTCTTACCCGATTTTGGGACCTCGACGGCCAGCTTGCCCCCCGCGGTCTCACCGGACATACGGTTCCAGGCCAGCCCCCTGACTCGGTGCGGGCGCTGGACGATCCGGCTGGACGGGTGTCTTGGATGGATGATTTAGGTGTAGACACCCAAGTCATCATCCCCAGTTTCTTTCTCGCCATGCTCATTTCCGATGCGCCGGCCCAAATAGCTCTGGCGCACAGCTATAACCGCTGGATGGCCGATTGCTGCCGGGATTCAAACGGGCGCCTACGTTGGTGTCTGGTGCCGCCACTTCTGGATATGGATGCAGCCGTAGAAGAAGTACATTTCGGCGCCGACAACGGCGCCGCGTCGGTGTTGATGCGTCCGTTGGAATGCAGCCGGCTGCTTACGGACCCCTATTTCCATCCGCTCTATGCAGCAGCTGAAAGGCGGGGCCTCGCCATTGGCGTTCACATTGGCAATACGGGAGTCCCCGTTTACGCCAAGCTCGAGGCTGTTATGTACACCATCGTGCCCATGGCCGCAGCCTTTGTGACCCTTTTCGTATCCGATTTCTCCGAGCGTTTTCGGAATTTGCACTTTGGATTTCTCGAAGCGGGTTCGGAGTGGCTGCCTTACGCCTTCCGTGAAATCTCCCGTGGTGCGGAAACGGCGCGCCGCCAGGACGTCAAGCTCAAGGAAACGCCCTTGGCTAGCACAAACTTCTTCATTGACTGCACTTTCGATGAGGACTTGCCCTATGTTCTCAAGTTTGCAGGCGGAGACAACCTGGTGTTGGGGTCCGACTTCGGCCATTCCGATTTCGGTACTGACATGGGTGCACATGGTATGCTGTTGGAACGCACCGATGTGGACAAGGGTGTGCTTAAGAAAATTACCGAGGACAACGGACGTCGACTTTACGGCCTTGACTGAGGTGGCGTGCACAGTGCAAGGGGACAAGGGCACGACACCATGAAACGTGTTTTTTTGGGTTTGCCGCGGTCTGCACCCTTTCTTGATGACACAAACAGTCTTGGCCTAGGAGGAGCGGCGTGAAGACACTCCGCCCGCCTACACCGGTGATCCCGTCGCAACCCGAATCGTCATGGGTTCCCATATCTGCACCGGTCTCATCGACGGCAAACCGTGCGGCGCGGAGCACTAGACCATGTCCGTGCAAAAGTGATGGCGCCCGCACCTTGCTCTCCTTTATGGGCGGGTTGGTACGCGGTTGTCCCTTCGGAGAACCTCGTCCGCAGATATTCGTGATGGAGTTCAGCAAGGCGACATTTTAAGTGAGCAGGTGTCTCGACTCCTGGTCAAGCCTACGATCGCGAAAAACAACAACCTAACGAACTGTATCGTCTCAAACGGATGATAGAGGATCGAACCGCATTCCAAGCGGATGAGGTTTTCGGAAGGGACAGACAGGCTAAAGTTTCTCGCCGAACAAAATCATATCGACTGAATACAAGCATGCTCCTGATTCCGAACCGGACTGGAATCAGTTATTTGTCGTCTTGGGACACATGTGGGTCGTTACCGTGACTGTCGGCGCCGCGAATGCTTCCGTCCCTACGGTGAATCAAAAGCTTAACCTTATCCCGCTTCGCGAGACCGCGACCCTGGCCGATCGCTTCCCGCTGCGTGGCATACCGGCCACTGGTGCGACCAGCGCCTTCGCGGATGGTTTGCCAGCCGCCGCGAGGGTGCGGCGTTATATGTATATTGCGTTTCTTACTCACTGTCGCTTCTCCAAATCTGGATTAACATTAGGAAACAAGGGAATGTAGCAGGGCAATATCGTCGAACAATTGCCAAAAACAATAACATGGGCGGTTGTTCACAACGGCATTGTCAGATTAAATCTGCTTGGTCATCTCTCCCTGTCCCCTTTTGGGGATTTCAGGGCGCAAAGACATGTTTTGTCTGGCTTAGACCGGATAAGCACGGGCGACGAAGCTAGCTTAACAACGGGAAAATTCTAACATACGATTTTATTCTGACAATGCCCGGCTGGAGGCAACTTGCAGCCTAAGAGTTCTCGATTATAGGTTCTTCAGGTCCGGCCCAGTTAGTCTGACAATGCCGTTTTAACTGCTCATGGGTCGATCAAAGCCCCCGGCCACCCTTGCGGACATGGGCGAAAAAGCGCAGATTCCCGCTATCTCACGCACAGTTGGGAGACCTCAGGCCATGGCAAGCTCAGAAGGCCGCAAACACTATACGGCCGATTTCATCAAATCGGACACGGACCAAGCCGTGTTCCTCGGTAATGCGCTGATGGACGATATGATGACGTCGATCATCGCCCTCGGCGCGGAAGTGTGGGCCAACCGGCGGCGTACCCGCATCATCGAACTCCTCATGGAGAAGGGAGGCGCGGTCACACAGGAGATGATCGAAGCCTATGTGCTCACCCCAGAGGAGGAAACCAAGCTCAAAAAAGAGCGCGATGCCTTCATCCAGATCACCTACGGCCATATCGCACGGGACGGCGAGGACAAGACCGCGCTGGCCCGCGATGCCATCGACAACATGTAGGCCGGGGAGGGAATGACCATGATTAAAAGACGGACTCTAATGGGCGCGACGGCGGCAACCGCCTCATTCGTCGGCGCCATGTTCTCAAGCCGCAAGGCCTCTGCGAAAACCGCGAACACCTTCAGGGAGGCGGACCTGCAGCCCCGCGGACAGATCGGCCGCCTGGAACGGCTGCCAACCCAGCACCTCGAAGCCCAGCATGATTTCATCACCGGCTTCCGCATCTTCGCCAACCGGGACATGACCCGCGCTGCGCGCAAGCGCGTATCCGACATCATGCGGGCCAAAGGCATGTCTCCCGTTGACGACCTGCCCATTGAGGACGTGCTTGACCATGTCGCTGACGATCCGCTGGTGGCGGGCAGCGCGCGCATGTGGCTCTCAGCCCAGCAGATCAACTGGAAGACTCTCTACAACGAGTTCCATGGCAACGAAGACGCCTACCTTACCGAAATGGAAGCGGCGGATGCCTCGGGGCCGGGCACGCTGGAACTGAACCCGGACATGGACATGCCTGACTACACCCGCCATGAGATCCATATTCAGCCGGGCGGCTATGTGGGTGACCCGTTCGCAGGGCACGTCTACCATTACGGCACCAACAACTTCTTCCAAGGCCGCAACGACCAGGACGAAATGCATATCGGCCTAGCGGGCGCCATTCCGCCGCCGGAGTATGGCCGAGTGGAACGCGTGCTCGACCAGGGCTGCAGCTGCGGCCAGTTGTCGGTGGCCATCAAGCAGCGCTTCCCCAACGCGGAAGTGTGGGGCATTGATGTGGGCGGCCCGATGGTGCGCTACGCTCATATGCGCGCCGTCGACCTCGACGTGGAGGTCAACTTCGCCCAGCGCCTGGCCGAGGACAGCAAGTTCCCCGACAACCACTTCGACATCGTCACCAACAACATCATGTTCCACGAAGTCTCGCCGCAAGGCACGGTGGATGTCCTGAAGGAATCCTTCCGCGTGTTGCGGCCGGGCGGGGTCTTTTATCCGATGGATTTCTATACCGGCAGTGGGCCGGGCAGGGGCGTCTACAGCTCGTTCCGCCAATGGTGGGACAGCCGCTGGAACGGCGAGCCCTGGCGCCTCGAATACGCCAAGCTCGGCTTCGACGGCTTCAACCAACTGATGCGCGACGTCGGCTTCGAGGTGAACGAAAATGGACCGCCGTCTCGCCGCGGCGCCAAACGCAACGTGGTGGGAACAAAGCCGGCTTAGTCTACCGCGTCATAATGTGAGTGAGATGAGGGGCGGCCTCGGAAACGGGCGTCCTTCCCGAAAACCTTATCCGCCGCTCTTCGTTATGCAAAACGTCTAGGTGTGGAGGAGTTTTTCGAAAGGGATAACTGTCAAAGTAATTGGTTCGGGCCAACTCCTTTAGGCCCTTGTTCCCTGGGTTTAGTCACTAAACTACTAGTTCGCTTGGAATTGAACAAGCAAGGTGCGGCTCGGAACGGCGATAGCTCAACTCACTAGACTACCAGCCCATTTACTCTGACAATGCCTCCGACAGGGTATTGAAAACAAAGCTATGAGCGAAGTCGGTCCGATGCAAACGCGTATCACCCGGGTGGGAGTGATTGTTCCTGAGTCCAACACCACCAATGAAGTTGAGTTCAACCGTTTGGCCCCCAAAGACTTGTCATTTCACTTTGCGCGCATTCCCTTGCACAAAGACCAGCATTTGGACCGAGATCCGGGCTTTCATCGTGACACTCTGATCAAAGATCTCGCTGTTGCAGCCTCCCAGCTCGGTTCATGCAGTTGTGACCTTATCGTCTTCGGCTGCACATCGGATTCCATGAAATACGGCGACGATGCACTCGTTCCTGTGATAAGCGATGCAGCGGACTGCCCAGCCATCACCACAGCAACAGCTATTAAAGCAACATTGACGGACTTGGGTGTTTCACGCGTTGCCATGGCGTCTCCCTACACAGATGAAACCAATAAAGAGGAAGCGGCGTTTCTTGACCGGGTCGGTTTTGACGTGGTGGCGGCCAAAGGTCTCGGCCTCAACACAACTTTGGAGGGGATCAAAACCATGTCGCGGGTGTCGCCCACAGAGGTTTATGATCTCGCCATGTCGGTTGATCGTGAGGAGGCCGAAGCCTTATTGATTTGTTGTACAGACTTTAACACCTTGGATGTCATCGAAGAGCTGGAACACACTATGGGTAAACCGGTCGTCTCTAGCAATTTGGCGACGTTCTCGATGGCGATGAGGCATTTGAATTTTCCGGGCGGGCAAGCGGGGTTCGGTCAGGTCATCGCGGCCTTGTCTCGGCAAGACTAAGATCTCTCACATTTTGAGCGGCACGGTTGCCGCGTCGTAGTCAAAATACTTGGCGCGCAGTTCCGCTTTGCCGACCTGTCCCTCCCGAAGGCATTGTCAGACTAACTGGGCCGGACCTAGAGAACCTACAATCAAGGACTTTTAGGCTGCGAGTTGACATCACTCGGCCAGGGCAGCGGCTCGGGCTTGTTTGAAAATATCGCGGCGGTTGAGATGGCGTTGGTGGTTGAAATGGTTGTAGATCGAAGCATGGACGGAGGCGAGTTTCTGCAGGGTCTTGCTGTCTCTGAACCGTGCCTTCGACCCTTTCCGTCTTCGAAGGGTTGATGTGAGTTTTCTACCCGTTCGATGAGTAAGTCTCTATTTCACAATTTTAGTTACACGTAATTCATTGGTATTATGTAATAAATAATTAAATTGGATTATTCTAAGAATCTGACAATAGAACTGCGTAATCAAAATAAAAGCGGATTCATTATAACTTCAGCGCATCCAAGCGCACCTTTGTCGTATAATCTACACGCCATCGGGTCCGTGGCGCGAGAGATGATACGACCATCGTCGCGCAGCACTTTGAGCCAGTAACCGATGTAGTCGGTATGGTGCGCCGACGCCGGCGGCGCCCCTTCCATTTACTTCATCGGCCTGCATTCGTGATGAAATCCACCAAAGTGTTTACGCTCTAAGATAGTGCCAGCCCGTTCGGAGGGACGCGGAACCGGACAATCTTTCGCGAGTGACGGATGAGTCCGAGCGCGACCGTAATATCGAGCATAGTCCCTGTGCGCCCGGCGAAGGTGGGTCTCGCCAAAGATGGAAGGTGGGTCTCGCCAAAGATGATTGTGTAGTCGAGGCACCCTTGCATCCTAATACTCCCGCAGCTCTCGACGACTATCTCGAGATGAGGGGGCAGATACCTTCGGCATCCCGGCGGCCCGTCCTGACCGGCATGGCCTTCAGCGCACTCTTTACCTGCCGGGTCTCCATCGGCACGGTTTCGAAGCACGCTGCACTCAGCCCCTTGTGTAGCCATTGAGACAGAGGGCTTGCTTCAAGGCCGGCCGGGACGATCCCATGAGGCAGGTCACACATGAGCGCAACGAGCTTTTCAGGTTCGCTGGCGACCTGCGCCTCCCTCACGATTTTGCTCTTCTCGCTCACAACGCAAAGTGCCGTTCTTGCCAGCGATACATCCAGTCCGACAAAAAACATCCATGTCGTTGCCCTTTCCTGTTGGAATTGGCGGGCGCCTTTCGGCAAGGCCCCGTGAACACGCTACGCCTGCAGGGGCAATGACACCTCACATCCCACCATCGCAACAAGCTAAAACGTCAACGATTCGTGCCGAGCCCCATTGCGGGATCTATATGGAAACACTCCTCTGCGCTCCGCGCCCGACTTCAGTTATGGCCTAACAGCGTTCCCCTCCATATTATCAAGAGACGGCAAGGATTCGCCCGAAGCTTGGTACTCCCTGGCATTCGCGGCGGGACTGCTATACCCGATCAGTTAATGGAACCAAGCAACATGAACAAACAAGCAATCGCCTGCGAACGCCTAGCTTCAAATCTCTCCAAGATCGGCCTCTCACTGCTGGCGCTATTCGCCGCAACGTTTGTTAGTAGCGGCCAAGCGATATCCGAGACCGCGCAAGTGGAAATTGAGGAAGTGGTAGTGGTTGGCACCCGGGCGCTGCCCCGTTCCGTCGAGGATTCGTCGGTTCCCGTCGACGCCATCAGCAGTGAAGATTTCGAGAATCAAGGCGGCAGCGACATGTCCAATCTGATAAGGGCGCTGGTGCCTTCCTTCCACGTCAACGACAACCCGTCTCGCGACCTGGCGGCCCTGTTGCGCC
This sequence comes from Rhodospirillaceae bacterium, assembly GCA_965262665.1. GTDB lineage: Bacteria > Pseudomonadota > Alphaproteobacteria > Rhodospirillales > Rhodospirillaceae > CBDBND01. The sequence goes on along the minus strand of CBDHFR010000004.1, from coordinate 2,591,424 downwards.
CGGTCAACCTGCGCGGACTGGCTCCGGACCACACCCTGGTGCTGATGAACAACAAGCGCCGGCACCGGGGCTCAGTCATACAGTGGATTTCTAACGGCGCTTCCAACGGTGCCCAGGGGCCAGACATTTCTGCCATTCCCGCCATAGCCATCAAGCGCATGGAGGTGCTGCGCGACGGCGCGGCGGCCCAGTACGGCTCCGACGCTATCGCTGGTGTGCTGAACTTCGTCCTCAAGGATGCTTCGGAGGGCGTCACTTTCGAGGCTCGGTATGGCTTTTATACAGAGAATTCCGATGAGGACCTGACCACCATCGCTGGCAATGTCGGCCTGCCGCTGTCCGACAACGGTTTTGCCAATTTGAGTATCGAATACGCCGAATCCTCGCCGACAGACCGTAGCGTACAGCACCAGGACGCCACGGCGCTGATTGACCTCGGCATCCCGAACGTCGCAAACCCGGCCAAGCCCTGGGGTTCGCCCAAGGTCAGCGACAGCATCAAGTCTGTAGCCAACCTAGGCCTCAAACTCAACGAAGACCATTCCATCTACGCGTTCGGCAACTATGCAAACCGCGAGGTGGAAACACCGTTCTTCTTCCGCAGCCCAATGAACCGTAACGGAGTGTATAAGACAAGCAGCAATATATTCCTGGTCGGTGGCGATGGTTGCCAAGCGAAGTATAACGTGCCGTCTACAGCCAACAACCTACTGGCTTTCCGGGACGCGGTGACTGCCGATGCGGACTGTTTTTCATTCGTCGAACTTTATCCGGAAGGGTTCACGCCGACCTTCGGCGCGGAGATGACCGACTACTCTGTCGTCGCCGGGGTGAAGGGCGGCTTGGCTAATGGGCTGCTCTATGACATCTCCGGCAGTATCGGCGAGAACAACATGGATGGCTTCCTCAATAACTCGCTGAATCCCTCCCTTGGCCCAAATTCACAGCGGGATTTTGACATCGGCGAGTACACACAACAAGAAACCAACTTCAACCTCGATCTGTCCTACCTGATCGATGTCGGCATGGCCTCGGACCTCAACATCGCCGGCGGTTTCGAATGGCGCGAAGAGGAATTCGAGATATCCACGGGCGAGCAGGCCTCCTGGGAAATCGGGCCCTATCAGCAGTACGGTTTCGGTACCGGTTCAAACGGCTTTGGCGGCTTCAACCCCGCATCGTCCGGGACCTGGAACCGCGCCAATATCGCGGCCTATCTGGACCTGGAAGTGAACGCCACCGAAAACTGGCGCATTGGCGGGGCCTTCCGCTGGGAGGACTTCGACGGTTTCGGCAGCACTACCAATTTCAAGCTAGCCACCCACTTGCGCTTAACGAACGCGTTCGCTCTGCGCGGATCCTTCGGCAGCGGCTTCCGGGCGCCGACGCCGGGTCAGTCCAACGCCCGCAACGTTTCTACTGTGGTCAATGCCGCTACCAACGCCTTCGAGGAGAGGGGCACCATCGGCTCCACCCACCCGGTGGCAATGGCCTTGGGCGGTCGAGAGCTTGAGCCGGAGGAAAGCGAGAACCTTAGTCTCGGCGCCGTGTTCGCCCTGGACAATGGTCTGAGCCTGACCGCGGACTACTTCCGCATCAATGTCGATGACCGGATCGCCCTGTCGGGCCTATTCAACGTCACGGACGAGATCAAGCAGGCTCTGGTCGCCGCTGGAGTTCCAGAGGCTCGCGAATTCACGTCGGTGCGCTACTTCACCAACGACTTCGACACCAGGACCGAGGGCGTCGATGTCGTGCTCTCCTACGGTTGGGAAACGGATCTCGGCAGCACCGACCTGCTGCTCTCGTTCAACCACACCAGCACCAAGGTGCGCAACTTCCGCGCAGGATCGACGATCACCGCCGACGACACAATCGACAACCTGGAGCGCGGGGCGCCGGAGACACGCTTCAACCTGACACTTACCCACAGCATCGACCAGTGGTACCTGATGGCGCGCTACAGCTATTTCGGCGAGTGGTACGACGACCACAGCGCCGCCGATTTCGACGGCTACGGCTTGGCGGACTTGATGGCGCGGTACAACTTTACGAGCGGCCTAGCTCTCTCGATCGGCGCCGAAAACGTGCTGGACGAGTATCCGGATAAGGCCATCAACTACGGCAATGGACGCAAGTATCCGCGCTACTCCCCAGCGGGCCACAACGGCGCACTGGTTTATGCCAAGGTCAGTTATTCGTTGTAGAAGCCACGCTGGAGCCTAGGAGACCGCCCCTGTTCAATGGGGCAGATCAATCCCGGGTCTGTGCCTGACTTCAGCGCCCAGGGGACATTTTTAGAACTTCATCTGGCTTTCAAAAGCGAAAGGGTCGCTTTTCCCATTATTTTTGCTAAAGAAATAGCTCATACTGAACTGCGGCAAAAAGCTAATTTCCAGTTTGGGCAATCATCTAGAACCGGATTCATTATAACTCCATCGTACCGGGGTGCGTGTTTGTCGTAGGTCTCTTCCCGTATCCTTATTTTCGGCCCCGCCGTGGCACTGTGTCGGGTAGGGCACTGGTGCGCGCACCCGTCGCGGAGGGTTTCCATCCCTGCCCTTTCGGTTGCAGAGCGGGGTCACAGTTCCGCCATAGGATCGCGGTAGGAATCCCCAATACTGGCCCCCCCGCAAATCCGTGCAGGCACGTTAATGCACACGGCTCCTCTCTCGGGTTGAGTTGACGGCGAGTCGTTGGTCCGGCCACGGGTGTCGAATTTTCAGCTTGGGCCAGCATGTCGCGATAATTCGCTCTAGTTTGTCCCAGTCGTGGCGGTCCTTCTGTGATCTGCGGTGGAGTATTTTGAGCCACAGTTTCTTCAGTTGGAGTGCAAAGCATTGCAGAGTTCGGAAGCTGGTGGGAACGGCGAAGTAATTCAGCCATCCATTAAGGTGTCTTTGTCTCGCCCTCAGGCGTCCGCTCGATCTGGCTGCGGCATGACCTGGCCAACTTCAAGGCCCGCCTTAAAGCATTGGGGGCTAGGGTCGCCGAGGACGGCATCATCCTGACCGAGGCCCACATACGAGGCCCAGGTGCAGGCCTTGGAAAAGAAGAATCGCGACGACGAAGCCCGCGGCGAGGTGGAAACGGCCCACCCCGGCTATCTGGGTTCACAGGACACCTTCTATGTCGGCACCCTGAAGGGGGTGGGGCGGATCTACCAGCAGAGCTATGTCGATCCCTATTCCAAGGTCGCGCAGGCCAAGCTCTACACCACCAAGACGCCGATCACCGCCGCCGACCTGCTCAATGACCGGGTGCTGCCGTTCCATGACGAGCACGACCTGCCTGTGCTGCGGATCATGACCGACAGGGGTACGGAATACTGCGGGCGAGTGGACAAGCACGACTACCAGCTCTTCCTGGCCATCAACGATATCGACCACACCAAGACCAAGGTGAAATCACCGCAAACAAACGGCATCCGCGAGCGCTTTCACAAGACCGTGCTGCAGGAGTTCTACCAGGTCGCGTTCCGCAAAAGACTCTACGACAGCGTCGATGCGCTGCAGGACGATCTGGATCAATGGCTACATCACTACAACACGGAACGCACTCATCAGGGCAAAATGTGTTGCGGCAGAACGCCGTTCCAGACCATGATCGAGGGCAAAGAAATCTGGAAGGAAAAGTTCGTGAACTGAACTTGACCTAACAGAGGCCGCCGGAAAAACGGCCAACTGTCAGATCACATCTGAACCACTACAGTTCACGATATCTTTCAAAACTTCGTAGCGCACCTCACCATCCTTTCTCTTGTGTCGCGAACATGCTTCCGACCGCCAAGTATATGCGTCAGTGTTACGGCTGTTCTTCTGCTCATCCCCAGTTTTCGTCTTGTTGGTCCCTCAAATGGATTTTGCAAAACGCAAAAGATAAACGTCCAAACTTTAAGCGGCCGGGAAAGCGACTGATGGGGGATTCAGGTCATGTCTCAGATAGAGAGGGTTTGCCTGTTCCTTCAAAGTATATTCAGAAAGCCTGTCCATTAGTTTTTGCGACGGGCGAGTGCTACCGTACCCTCCACCCTGTTTCCATGACTTAGACTCGAGCCACGAGGGCGCCGCCTCTTTTACCATCTTGACCAATTCATCGTGAGGCACGAGGTACCAGGTTCCCTTGACCCGGAAAGCCATATGAATCTCTTTGCCCTGGTATTTTTTGGCGATGTGCAGGTTTCCTTTGAGTTGTACCTTTAGCGTCTTCTTTCCATCTTTGTGGTAAGCTAGAAAATCGGCACCCTGCCAGTCGTCGTGAAGCTTGATGCAGTTGAAGCCGTATTCCGCCAATACCCCAGCAAGTTTCTGAAAGTTGTAAATTTCCTTCTGTTTCGTGCTCAGCTTCTTGTAATCAACCCGTTTAACTTTCATCCGTCTAACTCCCATGTATTAAGACCCTGCAGAAATTCACCTCTGTCTAGGCCTCGATCCAACAACCAGTTCAATTATCAGCGCTGTCTCAACCGCCGAGACATTTGCAAACAAACCCGAGGCGCCGTCATGGCCTCGGATCGGCTCGGCGCTCCTAATTAGGGCTGAACAGACAGCTTCCAACCACTTCGCACAAATCGTACCCATTGTCGTGCCGCTCCCGGTTCGCGCCCCTTGATATCAGCGGCGTCCATGGAACACCACTGACGGGACCGAATCATATAGGGCTTTTAAATGATTGAAAAAATTGATGTTTTCGACTTTAGAACAAATGCATTTTCATTAATAGGTCCGTTCGTTTTATGCTGAGAACCCCCTCGATGCACGACCTCAAGGGCGAAATGGCACTCCGGCGTGACTCCCTCGGGAGGTCTTTTGAGAAAGTTGTATTTGTGCAATTACGAAGTATCTGTTTATCTACCTCCAACCCCACCGTTTCCTGCGCCCGAATCCGTGATATCCCTGCCGCCTCTCGACTGCCTGCGCTTCTTCGAAGCCGCCGCCCGCCACCGGAGCTTCGCCCATGCCGGCAAGGAGCTCGGCGTCACCCCGCCCGCCGTCGCCCACCGTATCCGCATGCTGGAGAGCCATCTCGGCGCCGAGCTGTTCGAGCGAAGGCGCCGCGGCGTGTACCTCAACCGCCGCGGTCGCGCGTATTACGAAGAGGTCCGGCGCATCCTCCTCGACATCCACGAGACCACCGAGCGCCACGGCGACCGCAGGCGCTTCCGCGGCCGCTAGGGCCCGTGCTCCGGCCGTCCCGCCGCTCCGCCCCACCTTGCTTGCGACGCGCGGATATGAGATGACATAACCACGTTTTATCAACGGGCCTCTTCCGGACCTTCGCCGTGCTCCACCTGCCCCCGCTCGACAGCCTACGCTTCTTCGAGGCCGCCACCCGCCACCAGAGCTTCGTGCTGGCCGGCAAGGAACTCGGCGTCACCGCCGCCGCCGTCGGCCACCGCATCCGCACCCTGGAGAAGCATCTCGACGCCGAGCTGTTCGAGCGCCGGCGCCGGAGCGTGCACCTCAACCGCCGCGGCCGCGCCTATCTCAAGGAGGTGCAGCGTATCCTGGCCGAAGTCCACGGCGTCTCCGAGCAACAGCGCGCGACCCCCCGCCGCGTGCGCATCGTCTCGGTCGAGGCGGTGGCCGAGAAGTGGCTGCTGCCGAGGCTCGCCTCGTTCAAGGCGGCCCATCCCGGCATCGCCATCGAGCTCGAGACCAACCATCGAAGCGTCGACCCGTCGCTACGCGACTTCGACGCCTGGCTCGCCTATTCGGGCGAGACCTCCGCCCCCCGCCCGCTGACCCGGCGCTGCTCGCCGCGCGCGGCCACCCCCGCGGCCCGGCCGAGCTGCGCAACTGGCCGCTGCTCTACGACCTCGGCTGGGACGCCGACTGGTCCTACTGGTTCGCCCGCCAGGGCCTGCCCACCCCGGACCTCTCGCGGGCCTCCGGCTTCCGCCTCTACTCCATGCTGATCCAGGCGGCGGCGAGCAGGCTCGGGGCCGCCATCGGCCCGAGCTGCGGGCGTTCCGGGACTGGATCCTGCACGAGGCGCAGGCCGCGCCGCCGCCGGCCGCCCCCGGCTTCTCGCGCTACCCCTGACCCGGTGCCGGGCGCGGCCGGCACATCCGCCGTGCTCCCCCGTCAGCGCGCCGGCGTTCCGGGCGTCTCCGACAGCCAGGAAGCGCCAGCTCTCGTTGCCGGTCTGGATGATCTCGCAATGATGGGTCAGGCGGTCGAGCAGGGCTGTGGTCATCTTGGGGTCGCCGAAGGCCGACGGCCATTCGCCGAAGGCGAGGTTAGTGGTCACCATGATCGATGTGCGCTCGTAGAGCCGGCTCATCAGGTGGAACGGGAGCTGACCGCCTGCCTGGGCGAAGGCCAGGGCCGTGAAGCTCTCGCCGCCAAGAACGACCTGTGCATGAGCAAATCCCGACCAGGGCAGCCGGAAGTGGTACAGCATGTGATCCAGCGGTTGATGATCGTGGCGCTCGCCCGCAAGCTGCTCATCGCGCTCTGGCGATTCTCGGAGACCGGTCTCGTGCCGACTGGCGCCACGCTCGTCTGATCGCGAGACCGCGCTGTTTCAGACCGGCCGGCCGGGGCCGGGCCGGGTGTGGCGAGTGGCCGAGGCTCTTACGGGCTGAAACACGCCGACCGAGAGATGGGCCCCGCCTCCGGAACGCTGCGCCCGCAGCAAGCGGGATCGAGGGACGGTTCCGGCGCACCGTCGCCGAAAAACCTCCCGGATAAGAGTTGGGTATGCGCACAAGCGCGACCGATGCGAAACGCGTTCCGACCTGGCTACAAGGCAAACCAACCGTCAATCCGACCAACCCAGAAAGCGAGTTCGCCATGCAGTAAACCTAACCAACTTCTCCGCTTGACAGCGTCTGCCCTCATAAGAGTTGGACCCTCCGCCAAACCCGGTGCGGTTCACCTCTTGCTCGCGCAGGGTCCCAGATGGACATCCGCGAATCTGTCCAACGAGTGGAAAGGAGATCACTAAAACTGATAGGCAACCTTGGCATAATAGAAGGCTCCGTTCATCCCGAACGGCGACCACTGGCTATAAACGTTGCCGGTTTGGTCGCGCGCTTTCGGGTTCTTGTCGCCTTTCTCGCTAAGAATGTTCTGCACGCCCGCAGTGAACGCCGTTCGCTCGTTGATCCTATATCCGGTTTCGAGGTCAAACAGGGGTTCGCCGCCGTAACTGTTGCCGTCTTCAGAGTCATACCAGCCACTGTAGTAGCTGACCCGGCCCAGCAAACGCCATCTATCCATGTTGTGGGTGGCGGAAAGATTCAAGCGTGTTTCAGGTAAACCCTCCTGGATTTCCTTAACCCGAATATCATCCACCGTCTCCGGGTTTCTTCGGATGATCTCGGTTTCCGTATGATTGAAGCCAAAGCTAATATCGGTGGTGCCGCCGGCCCAGTCTATGGGGTAGGTGGCCACGACATCCACGCCCTGGGTTCGTGTATCAAAATCATTGATGAAAAACTTGAAGCTCTGCAAGGTTCTTGCCTCAGCCAAGAGTTCACCTTCAAGATCACTGAAGTAAGCGGTACAGGAGGGATTAGGATTTGCCGGTCTGACACCGGGGCACACCCTCCGTTCCGTAGACAAGTTCAGGCGGTCCGTAACTTTGATATTGAAATAGTCAACGGTCACATCCACCGCGTCAACGTTGAAAAAGGTGCCAAGGGTCAAGTTGGTGGACTTTTCAGGTTCCAACGGATTGCCGCCATAAAGCGCGGCAAGGGGATGGGTGGAGGGGATGGTTCCCTCATTAACCAAGTCTCCCAGGCTTTGGTTAAATACGGTGGAGATATTAAAAGCATTGGACTGGCCCGGCGTTGGCGCCTTAAAGCCAGTGCTGGCGGTGGCTCTGAAGCCAAGGGAGTCGGTCATCCGCCAGTTGCCTGCCACTTTCCAGTTGGTGGTGCCGCCAAAGTCTTCAAAGTCCTCGTAACGCAACGCCGCACCTAGCAGCAGGCTGTCCGTCACTTCCCACTCCCCGTCAACATAGACGGCATGGTTATAGCGGGAGAATACGCCAGCGGTACGAGGCCCAAAGCCAGAGAAGCCGTTTGAGGCCGGCGTGAAACCCTGAACCGCCAGGGGGCCATCTTCCCAGGAGGCCTGCTCGCCAATGCCAATCTCAAATTCTTCTCTGCGGTATTCGTAGCCGACGGCGATATTAACGGTCTCCGTGGGAGAGTAACCAAGATCAGCATTGAGGTTCATGTCTTCCTGTATGTATGCGCCGGGGTCAAAAGACAGCGGCGTGTCCGGTCCGAGGGATGCGTTCACCGTGTTGTAGATGAAGAAGTCCACCTCGTTCTTGCCGTAACTTGCGCTGAGGTCCCAACGTAACTCGCCGCTGCCGGTTTCACCTTCCACACCGGCAACCAGGGAAACATCCTCAACGTCTCCGCCAAAACGCGGCGTAAAGCCGCCGGGCAACAGTTTCTGCAAGGTGAAGCAGTTGTCATCTCCTAAAATTTGGTTCCATTTCCCACGGTCCTCCGCATGTACGAGACCGCCGCCCGTCACTCTTACTTCAGGACAACCGGCTGAACGGTCCTGTGTCAGGTCGCCGACCAACAGGATATCCTGACCATCGGCGTTCGTGGTTTTGTATACCCCGCTACGGGTGTTGGGATTCCGATAGTAGAAACCGCCATCCACTTTTTTCGACAAATAGTTGCCGTATGAATAGAGGTAATTGTTATCGCCAAGCTCCAACCCAAGATTGGCCCATAGCTTAAGGTCATTATCAACGATTGGCGCGCCCCAGATCATCGCCGGCACGGGCACGGCCTGGCCCCGTTCGCTCAGGTAGTTGCTTAGCGCTCCCAGCCCCGTAGGCATGAGGTTATTGCTTTCGTCGATCAGGGCCTGGGCATCATTCCTCTGAATGCTGCGAAAGGTGGGATCGGTCTCTCCGTATTCAAGGCTCAGGTTGACAAAGCCGGAAGAGGTAAGAGGCAGACCCACGTTGGCGGCAATACGGTACATTGCCCCGTCTCCCTCGGAGGTCTCCCCGTAGCGTGCTTCAAACGTGGCACCTTCATTAGCGTCTTTCAGGATGAAGTTCATGACGCCGGCGATGGCGTCACTGCCGTACTGAGCCGCAGCACCGTCACGCAACACTTCAAGCCGCTTCAGGGCGATGGCGGGAATGGATGCAAGATCAGGGCCCTGTGATCCGTCCGCGATGCCGTTTCCTATCCATGTGATAATACTGGCACGGTGGCGCCGCTTACCGTTCACAAGGACCAAAATATGATCGGGTGACAGCCCCCGGAGGTTGCCGGGCCGAACAATGGTGCCCGCGTCACTGATGGGTTGTGTGTTGATGTTAAAGGACGGAACCACGTTGCGAATCAGGTTGCCGAGATCGCTATCGCCCTGGTTGACTAAATCATCAGCGGAAATAACGTCTATCGGTGCAGGTGAATCTTGGACCGATCGTGCCCTAGCGCGCGTGCCTGTGATGATGATCTCTTCAATATAAACCTCACCAGATGCCGGGGTATCCTGTGCGAAGGCTGTAGTGTCTGTCACCGTATAACTTGCAAGCACAAGTGCTACACACAAACGCGTCAGATATTTATACTGTTTCATTAGTGAGATCCTGTTCTTGAAAAAGCATGCCAAGACCTGAGGGCGGCGTTTCGATGTCACTGCATGGCATTGTCAGACTAAAATCATATGTTAGAATTTTCCCGTCGTTGAGCCAGCTTCGTCGTTCTTGCTTGTCCGGTCTAAGCCAGACAAAACGTGTTTTTGCGCCCTAAAATCCCTAAAAGAGAATAGGGTAAAGACGACCAAGCAAATTTAATCTATCTGCCAATGCCTCCGGCGGTTTTCGAATCGCTGCCCGCGACCAGTTCCGTGAGACTTAAAGACGGGGCAAACGCACGCAAGTCAAGACTCTAATCTCTCCATAAGCTATTTATACTAAGCATTTATTTATGCATTGACATAATATCATTATGCAAAATTTATTATGTCAACTGCGCCGCCCGGCCAACGCCACGGCAACCTTCACCGAACGCGCATCAACCCTTTCGAAGGTGGGAAGGGACAATGGCACGGTTCAGGGACATCAAGATCCAACAGAAATTCGCCGCGGTCCATGCCTCAATCCGCAACCGCATCGCCCTGCCAGGTAAACAGTCCGAGCGATCTAACGTAGCCTGGCCGCAATCCCGCCTAGAGTCTCGGCCAACGCATCCATCCTCGTTTGCGTGACGATGTCGTCCCTGTCCGTACTTAACTCCGTCGCCAGCGACTCCAGCCGGACCGCAAGGTCTACGTCGCATCTGCTACAGCCGGATGCAGCTGGTTCAGCTCTTCCCGCGCGCGAGCCAGGAGGTGGTGTTCGAGGCGCACGAGCGTGCCCTCCGCTTCTTCGGCGGGGTCTGCCGGCGGGGCATCTACGACAACATGAAGACGGCGGTGAGCACGGTGTTCGTCGGCAAGGCTCGCGCCTACATGGGGCTGAAGCGGTTCGCGATGCCATCGCCCGGACGATCACGACATTGCCAGCGCAGCTTCGCCGCTCGCTGACCTGGGACCAGGGAGCAGAGATGGCCAGGCATGCGGATCTGCGGATCGCAACCGGCCTTCCCGTCTACTTCTGCGAACCGCACAGCCCTTGGCAACGCGGAACGAACGAGAACGCCAATGGATTGCTTCGACAGTACTTCCCGAAAGGAACCGATCTGAGCGCACACAGTCCGGACGTACTCGCAGTTGTTGCTGACGCGCTCAATACACGGCCCCGCAAGACCCTCGGATGGAGAACTCCCGCCGAAGCTCTGGACCAGTGCTTGCAGGCCAGTCAAACTGAACGTGTTGCGACGACCGGTTGAACCCGCCGGGTTCTTGGGGAGGACACCAGGTGCTGCATAGGGAATACGGACACTATACGCCGGGAGCTGAAGTGGTTTTGAGCAATTGTAATCCGCTTTTCACTTCAGCTTAACCTTCTGTCCAACCCCGGCTATGGTACGCACATGGCGCTTATCGATCACTTTAATGATTTTGCCGCAAGATTTGGCGGATCCATGGTCCGCGGCGGCCTGCCGTTGGTCAGTGTTGTCCGGCTTGCGGGCTCCATTCGTGGATCTGGCCTTACCCAGCGCAGTCTTAACCTTGCCTCACTGGAAGTGCCGTTGCGGCGTGCGTTTAGCAAGCGCGGTGTCAAAGCCGTCGCTCTGGTGATCAATTCTCCCGGAGGCTCAGCGGTGCAGTCGGCTCAAATTGCCGAACGCATTCGCCAGCTTTCTGAAGAAAAGGACATTCCGGTCTATGCCTTTATGGAGGACGTCGCTGCTTCCGGTGGGTACTGGCTCGCCTGTTGCGCGGACGAGATCTATGCCAGCCCCATGTCTATTGTTGGGTCTGTTGGGGTTATCGCATCGACGTTCGGTTTTCATAAACTGATTGACAAAATCGGTATTGAACGGCGTCTCTATACTCAAGGCGATAACAAAAGCATGCTTGATCCTTTCAAACCGGAAGACCCAGACGACGTTAAGCGACTGCTCGAGCTGCAAAAGGATATTCATGCGCAGTTCAAGGACTATGTAAAAGCCCGGCGCGGCAGCAAGCTTAAAGGGACCGACAAAACACTCTTTAACGGTGACATCTGGACCGGTGAAGGGGCCGTCAAAAACGGTCTGATCGACGGATTAGGAGAAATGCGCGCTGTCATGCGGCAAAAACTTGGCGACAAAGTCAGATTCATACCGGTGCAGCGTCAAATGGGCTGGTTGCAGCGCCGTTTAAGTCGGGGCTTGATTACCGGCGTCGGTGATGAGGGCTGGGCCGGTGAATTGATCGCAGCCGTGGAAGAACGCGCTTTGTGGTCCCGCTTTGGTCTGTAACCAAGGTGTCTTTTCCCGAAAACTTCATCCGTCGATCCTCATGATGTAAACCGTCCAGAGGTTCCTACTACGGTCGGACGGACCGATTTGCAGGATTGCAAGCAGAGGAAGAGGTTCAATCCGACGGTGCAGGGTTCAGGTAGTCCCGAGTGCCCGAGTGCTCTCCGCCAATGTCAATTGTTGCTCACTCTTGACCTCTTGCTTAGGCTACCCAGGCACCGGTGGAATCCGATCCAACCGTGGCCGGCAGGAAGTCCGCGCCGATGCTGGCGGCGACCCGGGCCGCCGATACCTTGACCGAATCCCGCGCCAGATGGGCATAGCGCGCCGTCGTCTGGATCTGCGTGTGGCCAAGTAATTTACCAATCATCGGCAGGCTTTCACCGAGCGCCAATGCCCTTGAAGCAAACGAGTGCCTGAGGTCATGAAGGCGCACTTCTTCCAGGTCGGCGCGGGCGCGGACGATCTGCCACGGATCGTCCAGGTTCCTCATGCGCGCGCCCGGTTTATGCCCGGGGATCACCCAGGGATTGCCGGAAACCCGGGGCAAGTCCGCGAGCACATCAACCGCCGCCGGCGACAGCGGGATCGCGCGAGGACCCGTTTTGCTATCGCGGAGCCTGAACTCGTTCGCCTCCAGGTCCACATCCTCCCAACGCAAGGTCAGGATCTCGTTCTTCCGGCAACCGGTCAGCATCAGCAACCGTATCGCCGCAACCGCATGTGCCGATACACCGCCCACGGCCGAGGCTTCACTCAGCACCCGGCCGAGCCGGCGGAACTCTCCCTCCGTCAGAAACCGCTCTCGCTTGCGCTCCTTGTGCTTGATCACCAGCCCGCACGGATTGTTCCCTTCCGGGACGAGACCCCAAACCTCGGCCATAGTGAACATGCGCGAGAGCACAGCAACCGCCCGGTTCGCCGCAAAGGGTACTTCATGCAATCTGTCGTGCAATGCCAATACCTGTTCGCGCTCGACTGCCGCAATGGAGCGCTTGCCGAACGCGGGCAGGATGTGCTTCTTGATCACCGCACGGCACCCGGTCAGCACCAGCAGCCTGATTGCCGCCGCCGCAGAGGGCCAGACCGCGCCCTCGGCTTCCGCCTCATCCAGCGCCCGGCCCAGTCTGCCGAACTCCGCATCGGTCATCGACACTGCGCTTGGTGATGACGCGTTCTTGACGTTTGGGCATTGCGGTTCCCTTAGTTGATTTCCTCGCGTTGATTTCGGGCATGGGACCGTAAGCATCACGCAAGCGACTGACATCAAACTCAGGCGCATATGAGCGTATACATGGCAGGAAAGCAATTGCTGTCTGAGGGCGATGATACGAGAAAACTGTTTATATACAGTGAATTATCATACTCCTGCGCATTCAAGCGTAGGTTTGACGTATTGTTCTTTTTTTTCATTGCGGTCTGGTTGGCTTTGAGCGCCAACACGTAATCGGCCTTCTTGTCGACGATCTTGGTGGCGATCTCGCGCTGGCAGCCCATGGCGTCGAGAGTGACAATGGCGCCGTCGATGGCCAACATGTCCAGCAGATCGGGGATGGCGATGATCTCGTTCGACTTTTCCGCCACCTTGACCTGGCCGAGCACCAGCCGCTGACGGGCGGCGAAGGCGGAAACCATGTGGATCGGCGCCTTGGCGCCCGTCTTCTGGTAGCTGCGACGCGAGGTCTTGCCGTCGATGGCGATCACCTCGCCCGGCACACCGGTGATCGCGGCAACCCAGGCGACGAAGCACTGTTGGAACATCCGCGCATCCAGGATGGCAAGGATCGTGCCCAGTTGGTCGTGGGACGGCGTGCCATCGGAAAACGGCCGGAAGCGGCGTAGAAGATCGCGTTTCTTGTCGCCGAAACGGGCAATATCGACAATGCTGTCGGCGCCCGCCAGCACCGCCAATAGGCAAAGCAGCAGCACCTCATCAAGCGGATAGACCACTTTGCCCCGTTGGCGAGGGTCCGCAAGATCCTCAAAATGATCAAGAAAGACAACGGCTTCCGCGAATGCGCCCGAACTCTCCATCATAACCTCCCATACCGAATCGGAGGTCTTCGATAGATTCAGCACATCAACACATTGTCACGCACTTTTTCACCCGATTGCCCTGTCTAATCCGCCGTTTGACCTTGCAATCGGGCGCTTAACCCCTTAGAACCTGCGGCATTCCACATGCAGGGATGCGGCCGCCGGGAGTTCCGGTGGGTCGATCCGGTCCGGGGCAGGGGCTCCGGTCACCCCCTGCAGAGGTTCAACCGGAGAAGTACCTTATGTCGCTGCCTACGTTCAGCATGCGCCAGCTCATTGAGGCTGGCTGTCACTTTGGCCACAACACGCGCCGCTGGAATCCGAAGATGGATTCCTACCTGTTTGGCGTTCGGGATGGCGTTCACATCATCGACCTACAGCAAACAGTGCCGCTGCTTCACCGGGCCATGCAGGCGGTCCATGACGCCGTCGCCGAAGGCGGCCGGGTCCTGTTTGTTGGCACCAAGCGTGCGGCCCACGACCTGGTCAAGGAATACGCCGAGCGCTGCGGCCAGTATTACGTCAACCACCGCTGGCTCGGCGGCATGTTGACCAACTGGAAAACCATTTCCAAGTCGATCAAGCGCCTAAAGGATCTCGAGGAGCGTTTCACCAGTGAAGACGGCATGGCCGGGTTGACCAAGAAAGAGCAACTCAACCTAGAACGGGAGAGGACCAAGCTGGATCTGGCTCTTGGCGGGATCAAGGACATGGGTGCGCTGCCCGACCTGATTTTCGTGGTCGATACCAACAAAGAGGACATTGCCGTCGCCGAGGCCAACAAATTGCACATTCCGGTGGTCGGCATTCTCGACAGCAACTCCAATCCCAAAGGGATCGATTATCCCGTCCCCGGCAATGATGATGCCATTCGCGCCATCAAGCTCTATCTCGAACTGATGGCCAATTCTGCGCTCGAAGGCATCCAGGATCAATTGAAGGCGGCCGGTGTTGACGTCGGCGCTCAGGAAAAGGCTCCGAAGGAAGATCTACCGGCTAAACCAGAGGTAAAATCCAAGGCGAAGGCGGATGTAGCCAAGAGTGATGTAGCCAAGAGTGATGTAGCTAAGAGTGATGTAGCTAAGAGTGATGTAGCTAAGAGTGATGCGGCCAAGGCTGCTCCCGCAGAAGAGGCCAAACCTGAACCGGCAGCGGCAACCCCGGCCGAGCCCGCGGCAAAAACCGAAGCAGTTCAACCCCAGCCAGCCCAAGCTGCGGAACCGGCTGCGGCAGAACCAGCCGCGGCTGAGCTGGCTCCAAAACCGGAACCAAAGCCCAAGCCAGCTAAGACGGCTGAAGCGAAGGCCGAACCGAAGGCTGAACCGGCGGCGAAAAAGGCGGCTCCTAAGAAACCGGTTCCCAAAAAACCGGCAACCAAGAAGGCAGCGGCCAAAAAGGCAGCAACGGCCAAGAAAGCGGCTCCCAAGAAACCTGCAGCTAAGAAGAAATCAGCGGCAAAGAAGACGGCCGCAAAAAAATAAAATCGTCGGACGTCACATAGATATTCAAGAGGCTCACGCCGACGGATAGCGTTCAATGCGTACTGTCCGACCACGAGCCGTTTGCGAAGCACGAGGATGAAAAAGAAATGGCACAGATAACAGCAGCGCTGGTCAAAGAGCTCCGTGAGAAAACCGGTGCCGGCATGATGGATTGCAAGACCACCCTGTCGGAAACCGATGGCGATTTGGAAGCGGCGGTGGACTGGCTGCGCAAAAAAGGTCTTACGGCGGCGGCGAAGAAATCCAGCCGGGTTGCGGCAGAGGGACTCATCGGTGTCACTGTGGACGGCACCCGTGGCGCTATCCTCGAGATCAATGCGGAAACCGACTTTGTCGCCCGCAATGAAATTTTCCAGGATTTTGTCGAAGCGGTGACCGCGCTGGCGCTTGGCGTGGATGGCGACCTCGAAGCGCTCAAGGGCGTCGAGGTGCCCGGCGAAGGCCGCAATGTCCAAGACCAGACCACCCATCTGGTCGCCACGATCGGCGAAAACATGCAACTGCGTCGCTCCGCCGCGCTGTCTGTCGGCACCGGTGTGGTTGCCTCCTATATGCATTCAGCGGTCAAGCCGGGTCTCGGCAAGATCGGCGTGCTCGTCGGTCTTGAGTCCGATGGCGATCAGTCCAAGCTCACCGAGCTGGGTAAACAGCTTGCTATGCATGTTGCTGCAACCAACCCACGCTTTCTCTCCACCGACGATGTCGATGCGGATACCCAGGCCCGCGAACGTCAGATTTTGACCGATCAGGCCAAGGAGTCCGGCCGTCCCGACGACGTGATTGCCAAGATGGTGGACGGGCGCATGCGAAAGTTCTTTGAAGAAGTGGTTCTGCTGGAACAGGTCTACGTGGTCTCGGAAGACAAGGCCAAGGTTTCCAAGGTGATCGAGCAGGCGGCCAAGGATTTGGGCGCCGACGTTAAGCTCGCCGGATTTATCCGCTATGCTCTCGGTGAAGGCATTGAGCGGGAAGAGAAGGATTTCGCCGCTGAAGTGGCCGAAGCGGTGGGTTCCTAATGATTCCAGCCGGTTAGCTCTCCACCGGGACCAAAAGGTACGGGCGTTTCCTGGTCATATTGTGTATCATCCGGTTCGCTTCGGCGGCCCGGGCGGAAGGGGACGGAGGACCGTCCCTTTTTTGCACGCAGTTCCTGCCATCCCAGGATGGCAGGCCGTCGCGTACATTAACGGGGGAGAACGCATCGGCTATGGCCTCGCCGCTCACGTACAAACGCATCATGGTTAAGGTTTCCGGCGAAGGATTGATGGGACCTGAGGCCTACGGTCTGCACAAGGCCACGGTTCTGGCCATTGCCAATGATATTAAATCCGTCATTGCTATGGACCGAGAGGTTTGCATGGTCATCGGCGGCGGCAACATCTTCCGTGGCGTTTCCGTAGCGGCGGAAGGCATCGACCGCACATCTGCCGATTACATGGGCATGCTGGCAACCGTGATCAACGCGCTTGCCGTTCAAAACGCCTTGGAAGCCGTCGGTGTCCAAACCCGGGTTCAATCGGCCATCAGCATGAATGAGGTGTGCGAACCGTATATCCGTCGGCGTGCCATGCACCATCTGGAAAAAGGCCGGGTGGTGATTTTCGCCGCCGGCACGGGCAATCCCTACTTCACAACGGATACCGCAGCGGCACTCCGGGCAGCCGAAATGAACTGCGACGCGCTTTTAAAAGCGACCCAGGTCGACGGGGTTTATGCTGAGGATCCCATATCCAATCCGAAGGCCGAGCGGTTCGACCGCCTGAGTTTCGACAAAGTCCTGGCGGAGGATCTGCGGGTCATGGATACCGCCGCAATTGCCTTAGCCCGGGACAATCAGATGCCTATCGTTGTGTTCAACATGCACGACGACCGGTCAGTGACACGGGTTTTGCAAGGAGAAGGCCGGTTTACGGTGATCGGCGAAAAGGAGTGAGCCATGACAACCATTGATGATCTCAAGAAAGACCTGAAGCATCGGATGGAAGTCACCGTAGACGTTGTAAAAAAAGAGTTCGGCGGGTTAAGAACCGGACGGGCGTCGGTGGGCCTGCTCGAGCCAATTATGGTGGATGCCTATGGCAGCCAAATGCCGCTAAACCAAGTGGCCAGCATTGCTGCGCCGGAGGCTCGCATGCTGACCGTTCAGGTATGGGACAAAGGGCAAACCAAAGCCGTGGAAAAGGCCATTCGGGAGTCCAGCCTGGGACTCAATCCCGCCGTCGACGGCCAGTTCCTGCGCGTGCCCATTCCGGCACTCAATGAAGAGCGCCGCGAAGAATTGAAAAAGGTGGCCGGCAAATATGCGGAAGAGGGCAAAGTGGCGATCCGGAATGTACGCCGTGACGGCAATGACCAACTCAAAAAAATGGAAAAGAAGCACGAAATTTCCGAAGATGAACATCATCAGTACCATGATGAAGTTCAGAAAATGACGGACGGCTTCATTGCTCAAATCGATGAAGCGCTACATCACAAACAAGAAGAGATTATGCAGGTCTAATGAAGGATCTGTCACTCCAACCCATCGAAGAGTCGGGTCCGGTTCCGGTCCATGTGGCGATTATCATGGACGGCAACGGCCGTTGGGCTCAGGCGCGCGGGCTGCCGCGTACCGCAGGTCATAAACGCGGTGCCGAAGCAGTTAAGCGCGTGGTGCGGGCGGCGGGCGAAATGGGGATTCGGTATCTGACGCTTTTCGGTTTTTCGGCCGAGAATTGGCAGCGGCCGGAACCGGAAATCCGCGATTTGATGGCTCTGCTCCGGTTCTATCTCACCAATGATGTCAAGGAATTGGACGAGGGCGGGGTACGTCTCAAGGTCATCGGTGATCGCAGCCGGTTGCCCGAAGACACGGTAAACATGATCCACGATGCGGAAGAGCGCACTAAAAAGAACGAAAAACTCATACTGACGATCGCCATAAGCTACGGCAGCCGTCAGGAATTGATCGAAGCGGCGCGGCATCTGGCCACCCGTGTACAGCAGGGGTCACTCGATCCCGCCGATATCGATGAATCGATGTTTGCTGATCAGCTGTACACGCGGGACATTCCCGACCCCGATCTTCTCATCAGAACCTCTGGAGAACAGCGCATCAGCAATTTCCTGCTATGGCAGTCAGCGTATACCGAGCTTGTCTTTACAGAAACCCGATGGCCGGACTTCGGTGCTGACGCATTGGATGAAGCTGTCACAGAGTTCCGGCGGCGCGAACGGCGCTACGGCGCAATTTCGGGCTGATCGTTTGATGTTTTGGGTTCGTTTAATGACGTCCGCTGTGCTTGCGCCCATCGCTTTGGGAGCGGTTTATATAGGCTTCCCAGCATTTCAGGTTGTTGTCGCCCTCACCGCTGCAGCCGTGTTGTGGGAATTCACTCAGATTGTCGAGAAGGCAGGCCCAACGGTCAGGACAGGTTTAGCTATTGCTGCAACTGTCGTCGTAGTGGCATTGGCATCGTTCAATTTTTTGCTGGCCTGTCTCACTGCCTTTGCAATTTGGGCTTATCTCTTTGTCTCTGATGGTTCCGAACGCCGGCTGACAAACTCCTCCACACAGGCGGGTCTCATTTGTGCTGCCTTACCTTCCGTGTGTTTGATCCTGGTTCACAGCAGCGGGGGCGCGTCGACAGTCTTTTGGCTGCTAGCGGTGGTTTGGGGAACAGATATCGGTGCTTATGCCTTTGGCCGGTTGATTGGTGGGCCCCGTTTGGCACCGGGCATCAGCCCCAACAAAACATGGTCAGGGGCATTGGGTGGCATCATCTGCGCGGTTCTTGCGGTCGTTTTGGCCAATACTTTGACTGATTTTGAAGTTGGCGTGTTAGTGATCACGGCTACGGTCTGTTTTTCCGTGGCCGCACAATTGGGTGATCTGGCTGAGAGCCGGTTCAAACGCCGGCATGGCGTCAAAGATTCTGGCACCTGGGTGCCCGGTCACGGTGGCGTCATGGATCGCGTCGATGGACTTTGGACAACGGCTCCCCTGGCCGCACTTTTCTGCGCCATGCAGCAAGGTGGGATTGCAACATGGTAGGCGGTCTAAAACGTGTGACCGTCCTCGGGTCGACGGGATCCGTCGGGATCAGCACGCTTGATCTTGTCAATCGCAATCCGGAGCAGTTTGAAATTGTGGCGCTCACGGCGGGCCGCAACGTGAAGGACCTGATAGCGCAAGCCAAACAATTTAAGCCAGCTTTCGCCGCCATCGCAGATCCTGCGGCGTTTGAAACACTGAAAGACGGTCTGGCAGGAACGGACACTAAAGTCGGCGCGGGTCCTGAGGCGCTCACAGAGGCTGCACAACATCCGGCGGATCTGGTCATTTCGGCCATCGTAGGTGCTGTGGGCTTAAAACCGACGCTTGCAGCCGTGGCGCAAAGCACAGTAGTCGCACTCGCTAACAAGGAATGTCTGGTCTGTGCGGGCTCCATTTTTATGAATGCAGTTCAAGAATTTGGCGCAATCTTGTTGCCCATAGACTCCGAACACAGCGCCATATTCCAAGTTTTTGACGCGGCTCAATCAAACGCGGTGGAACGGATCATCTTGACCGCATCTGGGGGGCCATTCCGCGACTGGTCGTTTGAACGGATGGCTGCCGCGACATCAGCCGAAGCCACTGCACACCCCAACTGGTCCATGGGCGAAAAAATCTCAGTTGATTCCGCCACCATGATGAACAAGGGATTGGAACTCATCGAAGCTTATCACCTGTTCGGATTACCCGAAGACCGCATTGAAATTTTGGTCCATCCGCAATCCGTTGTTCACAGCCTGGTGGACTACGTGGATGGGTCCGTCCTTGCCCAGTTGGGCATACCCGACATGCGAACGCCCATTGCCTATGCTTTGGCCTGGCCTCAGCGGATGTCCGTACCCTGTGATCGCCTTGATTTGGCACAAATCGCCACTCTCACCTTCGAAGCTCCTGATTTTAAACGATTTCCGGCACTCAATTTGGCGCGACAAGCGCTCAAAACAGGCGGGGCTGCCCCAACTTTATTGAATGCGGCCAATGAGGTCGCGGTGACCCGCTTTCTGGCTGGTGAAATAGGTTTCCTCGACATCGCCAGGACGGTAGAAGACACACTCACGCGGTGCGGCGCTGCAGCACCGGCCAATCTAGACGAGGTCACGGTCGTGGACGCGGAAGCGCGGCGGCTTGCGAATAACTGGATTTCCGTCGGTTCGGCTGCGGAATAGACGAAAAAGGATTGAGACGCGTTGGAACAAATTCTCGGAGTTTCTTTCACCCTGATCAATTTCATCCTCGCTTTATCGGTTGTGGTGTTTGTTCATGAACTCGGCCATTTCGTCATCGCCCGGTGGAACAATGTACGGTGCGAAAGTTTTTCCATCGGATTTGGACCGGAACTAATAGGATTTACTGATCAGCATGGGACGCGCTGGAAGTTCAGCCTCATTCCCCTCGGCGGGTACGTTAAAATGTTCGGCGAAGCGGACATCGCCAATCCTGGCGCCGGGTCCGAAGAAGAAGAAACCAAACCACCTGAAATGACGCCGGAAGAGAAGGCGGTATCATTCAAGTACAAAACACTAGGGCAACGCTTCGCCATTGTTTTTGCCGGCCCTGCAATGAACTTTCTGTTTGCCGTATTGGTCTTCTTCATCATGTTCATGGCAATCGGCCGCCCCGTGACTGAACCAATTGTTGGTGAGGTTGTGGCGGACAGCGCGGCTGCTGAAGCCGGTCTCCTTGCCGGTGACCGTATTCTCGCCATAGATGGGGAAGAGGTAGACCGGTTCGAGGATCTGCAAAGGCTTGTTCCTCTCGGCAACGGTGCACCCATGCGTCTTACCGTGCAGCGTGCAGACGATATCCTCGATGTTGTTGCGACGCCTCGGGTTGTTGAAGAAACGGATGCGTTCGGCAATCTGCAGAAGAGAGCCTTGCTGGGCGTCGCTTCATCTGACGAAACCCGCATGTTGGTCCGCCACAATCCAGTGACAGCTATGGGTTTGGCCGTGCAGCAAACGTACATTGTGGTTGAAGGGACGTTCATTGCCGTCGGACAAATTATCTCTGGAGATCGAGGGACAGAAGATCTGGGCGGTCCTATCAGGATTGCTAAGTTTTCCGGTCAGGCGGCGAAGTCTGGCGTGGCGAATTTTGTAATTTTCATGGCTATTCTGTCAATCAATCTTGGCATCATCAATTTGTTTCCCGTGCCGTTACTTGACGGTGGCCACCTACTGTTTTACGCCATTGAGGCAGCCTTGGGCCGCCCGCTGTCAGATCAGACGCAGGAATGGGGACTTCGTTTCGGCTTGGTTCTGGTTCTGTCGTTGATGGTTTTCGTGACCTGGAACGACATCCTACAATTGTAACGTTTTAACGCACGATCCGCCCGCACGGGACCTGGAAGAGAAAAGGTAATAGAGGAGCCATGCGAGGGCTGACCGGCACTCCTAGACTTTGGATACTTTCGCTGCTCACGATGGTGTGCGTCGTGGGTACGGCGTTACCAACCCACGCCCAACTTATGGGCGGAACGATTGCGCAAATCGCTGTGCAGGGCAATCAGCGGATCGAACCTGCCACTGTTCGCACCTATATCGCCGTACAAGAAGGGGATCCCTTCAACCCAGTCGCCATTGACCAGTCGCTCAAGAACCTTTTTGCCACAGGTCTTTTTGCAGACGTCAGCATTGGTCGGCAAGGCGACATCATGATCATTCGTGTGGTCGAGAATCCGATCATCAACCGCATCACGTTTGAGGGTAATGACCGTATTGACAACGACGAGATGGAACCGGAGGTCCAGCTCCGACCTCGTGTTGTCTACACGCGCACCAAGGTGCAGCAGGATGTCGAACGCATTTTGGATCTTTACCGTCGCAGCGGCCGGTTTGCTGTAACCGTCGAGCCTAAGGTAATTGAGCTGCCCCAGAACCGCGTTGATCTGGTGTTCGAAATCAATGAGGGTGATCCAACGTATGTTCGCAAGATCACTTTTGTCGGCAACGAAGAATACTCAGACGGTGAATTGCGTGGCGTTGTTCTTACACGGGAAGAGCGTTGGTGGCGCTTTCTAACTTCAAATGACACTTACGACCCTGACCGCTTGGCGTTCGATCAAGAACTGCTCCGGCGGTTTTATCTTTCTGAGGGGTATGCCGATTTTGAGGTGGTGTCGGGCGTGGCAGAGCTGTCACCCGATAGGCAGAGTTTTTTCATTACGATCACCGTTGATGAAGGTCCCCGATACCGGTTTGGCAACTTTGACGTTGATGTATCCATTCCGAACCTGGATTTAAATCTCATCAAAGCAGCCATCGTGCCGTCGCCGGGCGATTGGTATAATGCTGAAGAGATTGAGGCGACCATTGATGTCTTTACCGATGCCATTGGCGCATTTGGGTATGCCTTCGTTGATATCCGCCCTCGGATCGCGCGCAATGTGGAACAGCGCACCATCGACATCATCTTTGACGTTCAAGAAGGCCCGCGAGTCTTCGTGGAACGGATCGATATTACAGGCAACGTCCGCACGCTCGATAAGGTCATCCGCCGTGAATTCCGGTTGGTGGAAGGAGATGCCTTCAATACGGCGCGGCTGCGCCGGTCTCGGGAGCGATTACAAAACCTTGGCTACTTCAAAGAAGTCGAAGTGGATAACGTTCCTTCGGAGGTTCATCCGGACCGCACCGTCGTCACGGCCACCGTCGAGGAACAATCCACCGGTGAGCTGCAGTTTGGGATCGGGTTTTCCAGCGCGTCCGGGGCCTTGTTCGACATCGGCATTCGCGAACGGAACCTGTTGGGAAACGGGCAGGATCTGCGGTTCAATTTCAGCCTGGCTCAACAGCAGACGCAAATCGATCTGGGCTTTACCGAGCCATATTTTCTCAACCGGCGCTTAGCCGCAGGGGCAGATATTTTTGCCACTGAGACGGATTTTTTGGATGAAGCCGGCTTTATCAGTCAGTCTCTCGGATCAACCCTGAGGCTGGGCTTCAACTACAACGAATATATGTTCCAGCGGTTGAGCTATTTGATTTCATGGACGCGTTTGAAATCGGATTTCGTTACCTCCCGATTCGTGCAAGAACAGTTGGGGACGACCACCACATCCCAGGTCAGCCATACCTTTGCTATCGACCGGCGGAACAACGTTATCGATCCGTCAGATGGCTATTTTATAAGCCTTTCTAATGACTTAGCGGGTCTTGAGGGAACCGAGAAATACCTACGCTCGAACCTGGCCGTTGGTTACTATGAGGAATTCTTTGAGGGCTGGATATTCAGTGCCACAGCCAGTGTAGGGCATATCCTGGGTATCGGCGAAGACATCAAAATCTTTCAAAGATATCAACTTGGTGGTAACAACCTGCGCGGCTTTGACGACTTTGGGGCAAGTCCTCGTGTCCGTCCACCTCCGGGTGGAGCCTTTTTTGGGGGAGACGCCGTTGGTGGCGATTGGATCGCAACCGCCCGTGCTGAAATGAAGATTCCCATCGGCTTGCCCGAGGAAATCGGAATTACGCCGAAGATGTTTTCGGATTGGGGCACGATCGGTCCACCGACTGATCTCAAGGATAGTAGTGACGAAATTCTACAGTCACAACGCATTCGAGGATCAGTCGGGATAGGAATTGAATGGGAATCACCCGTCGGCCCCATCAACATCGATTGGGCTCATGTGGTCCGCAAAGCAGATTTCGACATAACTCAAAGTTTCCGTGTGAACTTCGGCCAAAGGTTTTAGGACAATGAACAAGACTTTTACATCACGTCTGATAACGGCGATTGCAGGGGCGGCAGTGATGACCGCCCTATTCGTTGACCCAGCTTCTGCTCAGCAAAGTGGGCAAACGCGTCCCGTCATCGGTGTTCTCAATACCGAAATTGTCGATCGCGATTCTCTCGCAGCAAAGGGCGTTCGCCTCGAGCGGGACAAATTCATCAACCGGTATCAGCAAGAGATCAAAACAATCGAAACAGAGTTGCGGGAAGAAGAGCAGCGTTTGACGCAACAGCGCAACGTTTTGTCTCCCGAAGTTTTCCAACAACAGGTCGAAGCTTTCCAAGAAAAGTTTGCCGTGGAGCAACAGAACATTCGCGCCAAGCAACAGAACCTCCAAGCGGTTTTCCAACAGGCCATGGTTGAAATCAATCAGGAAGTGCTTCGCATCTCTAGTCAGGTCGCGCAGGAACGGGGTATCAATATGGTCATGGCTCAAAACATGGTTTTGTTATCCGACCCGTCCATGGATATCACCCGTGAGGTATTGGATCTTTTGAATCAACGCTTGCCCCAGGTTGCAATGCGTAATCCAGAAGGTGAAGACGCGCCGGCGGAAAGTGAAACCGCGACCCAATAACACCAGAGAACAGCTATGCCAGATCCCCGGTTCTTCCGGCGTACGGGCCCCTTCCGGACCCGGGAGATAGCCGCGTGGACCGGGGCTGAATCCCAAACCGGGGCCGACCTGGACCGCATGATTTCGGATTTGGCAGACCTCGCTGAGGCTGGACCCGATGATCTTTGTTACCTATCCAGCCCGCAACTTGCTGACACTGCGAAAGGCAGCAAGGCCGGTGCATGTTTGACAACGGAATCGATGGCGTCTTCCGCACCGAAAGACGCCGTTGTGTTGACGGTTCAGGATCCGCAAACGGCTTTTGCTATTGCCGCCGACGCGTTTTACCCGGCGTCGGCAGAGCCGATTATGGACATTCAAACAATGCCCAACGGGGCTTTGGTTCATCCTGATGCAGTGATTGCGGAAGACGTCGTTATCGAAGCCGGTGCCGTCATTGGACCTGAAGCAATGATCGGTGCGCGAAGTCGTGTCGGACCGTGCTGTACCTTGGGTGCTGGCGTGGTGGTTGGCGAAGACAGTCATATCGGTGCCAATGTTTCAATCTTCTGCGCCGTAATCGGCGCCGGTGTCATTGTTCATCCTGGTGTCCGCATTGGCCAAGACGGCTTTGGTTTCGTCTTTGACAGCGTGGCTGGACGTCACCGCAAAGTGCCGCAACTAGGCCGTGTTGTTATCCATAACGATGTGGAAATCGGTGCCAATACGACCATTGACCGCGGTACGTTGGGCGACACTATCATCGGTGTCGGATGCCGCATTGATAACCAAGTGCAGATCGGCCACAACGTTACTCTAGGCGCCCGTTGTATTGTTGTGTCGCAAGTTGGCATATCCGGGAGTTGTACAATTGGTGACGAAGTGGTCTTGGCCGGCCAGGTCGGTTTAGCGGATCACGTGACTGTTGGACCAAAAGCACAGATCGCAGCGAAATCAGGAGTAATGCGGGATGTTCCTCCGGGTGATGCGGTTATGGGGTATCCTGCCAAGCCGATCAGGACGTTTTGGCGGGAGATGGCCACGATCAGTCGGTTGACCGGAAAAGGAAAGTCCTCTTAATAGGGTTAATAGGGAACCGATTCCAACAAAGGGATTTGAGATATGGATGGAGAAACCATTAAGTCTTCGACGTCCACCATAGACATCAACAGAATTATTGAGTTGATTCCACATCGCTATCCTTTCCTTTTAGTGGATCGGGTGGAAGACGTTGTCGCCGGTGAGTCCGCTGTTGGCATCAAAAACGTCACCATCAATGAACCATTTTTCCAAGGTCATTTTCCTGGCCGTCCGGTAATGCCCGGCGTTTTGATTGTCGAAGCTATGGCGCAGACCGCCGCGGTATTGGTCGTCAATACGCTTGGTGAAAAGACGGAAGGCAAGCTGGCCTATTTCATGACTATTGAAAATGCACGTTTTCGTCACCCTGTTGAACCCGGTGATCAGTTGCGCCTCGTTTGCACAAAGCTCAAACAAAGCGCTTCGGTGTGGAAGTTTAGCGGTGAGGCGCGTGTTGGTGACAAGGTTGTGGCGGAAGCGACCTATTCCGCCATGATCATGGACCAATAGCTTTATGCCCGAGATCCATACGACCGCGTTGGTTGACCCAGCGGCAAAAATCGCCGACACGGTTGCCATAGGACCTTATTGTGTCATCGGGCCACATGTCGTCCTTGGTGAAGGTGTGAGCTTAAAATCTCATGTTGTCGTTGACGGTCACACCACAGTCGGGAACAAGACGGTTGTTCACCCCTTCGTCACGCTGGGGTTGCCACCGCAGCACGCCAATTTTAAAGGCGAACCCTCGACGCTTGTTATCGGCGAGAACAATTCCATTCGTGAACACGTGACCATACATCCGGGGACGGAAAGCGGTCGTATGACCACTGAGGTCGGCGACAATTGTCTGTTTATGGTCGGCAGTCACGTGGCACATGATTGCTTGATCGCTAATGATGTCATTTTGACCAACAATGTCGCCCTCGGCGGGCATGTGGTCATTGACGAATTTGCGATCATTGGCGGACTGTCGGGCATCCATCAGTACGTTCGCGTCGGTAAGCACTCAATGATTGGTGGGTGTTCGGCGGTGGAGAGCGACGTTATCCCGTACGGATCGGTAAAAGGAAACCGGGCGCGGCTTGCTGGTCTGAACGTCATAGGTTTGCGCCGCCGCGGGTTTTCACGAGAAGACATCCGATCTCTGAGGACGGCCTATGGTTTGCTTTTTTCACAAGGTGGTAACATGGCTGAACGGTTGGGTGAGGTGGCAGACCTGTTTAGCGATCACCCGGGCGTAATGGACATTGTCGATTTTATCCGAGCTGATTCGTCACGGGCCATTTGCCAACCAGTCTCATCCAACGGCAACGGCCCTTGAGTTTGGCCGGCCGGGCCGTAGAATATTGGTTCGACCATGACATCTTCCAATGAACTTCCTATCGGCATCATTGCAGGTGGCGGCCAACTGCCGGGCCTTCTGATTAACGCCTGCCTCGATAACCGAAGACCACATAAAGTGATTGCATTGACAGGCGCCGCCGATACGCGGTCTTTCAACGTTCAGCCGTCTCTTTGGATGCGTCTCGGTGAAGCGGCTAAAGGGTTTGAGTTGCTGCACAATTGCGGTGTGCAAGAAGTCGTCATGGCGGGACATGTAAGGCGTCCCACTCTTGCTGAACTCATCCCCGATTGGAGAACGGCAAAGTTTCTCGCACGGGCCGGAACCCGGGCCTTTTTAAAGCGGGAATCCGTCGGTGATGATCGATTGCTGCGCGCAATCATTAAAGAGATCGAACTGGAAGGCTTTAAAGTCGTCGGGGTTGAGACCGTGCTTTCGGAACTCTTCGTAGAAGCGGGCCACCTGGGTACGATCCAGTCAACGGAGAAGGATCGGCAGGCCATTGAAGCGGGGATTGCCGCGGCGAAATCTCTAGGACAGCAAGACCGTGGGCAGGCTGTTGTGGTGGACGACCAAACAGTCCTGGCAAGGGAAGGTGAGGCCGGTACAGACGCGCTGATCGCACAAGGGGGCAATCAAAAGAAGGAAGGTCAAAATCCTGTTCTGGTCAAAGTTCCGAAGCCGAACCAGGACCGTCGCACCGATTTGCCAGTCATTGGACCGGAGACAGTGACGGCCTGCGTCAGCGCAGGGTTTCGCGGCATAGCCATTGAGGCCAAGGGCACCTTGGTTATCAACAAAAGCGAAGTGGTACGGCGCTCCGACGAAGCTAACATTTTCGTCTTGGCTATCGATCCGAGCACCGGTGGTTCATGACCAAACCTCAACCCTCAATTTATCTGCTTGCTTTGGAGCCGTCCGGAGACGTCCTGGGCGCAAAGCTAATGCAAGCTTTAAAACGTGAAACTGCCTCATCGGTTTCATTGGCGGGAGTTGGTGGTTCGGCGATGCAAGTCGAAGGACTGGACTCGTTATTTGATCCGTCCGAATTGGCGATCCTCGGGCTGTTTGAGGTTCTCCCCAAGGCTGGTCTAGTGTTCCGGCGGGTCCGTGATGTTCTTGCAGACATTGAACGCAAAAAGCCTGATCTCTTGGTCACGATTGATTCTTGGGGTTTCACAGGCCGGGTCCATAAAGCGCTGGCAAAACAAAACAGCTCCATCAAACGGGTGCGTTATGTAGCGCCCCAAGTCTGGGCTTGGCGGCCCGGTAGGGCGAAACAATTGGCCGGATGGATCGATCATCTCCTGACTCTATTTCCCTTTGAACCGTCGTTGTTCGAACGTCATGGCTTGGCCGCCACGTGGGTTGGTCATCCCGTCGCCGATAAATCTGAAGCAGGGGATAAACTTCGTTTTCTCAAGGATCGTGGACTATCGGAAAAGGCCACAGTTCTGTCTGTGTTGCCGGGGAGCCGCAAAGCTGAGGTCAAAGCCCTCATGCCGGTATTCGGACAAACGTTGATCAACCTGTCGCAAACCGTGCCAGAACTTTGTGCCGCCATACCCACCGTAGATGGGGTTGAAAAAGACGTACGCACATGGGCGAAGTCTTTGCCAATGAACACCTATGTTTTAATCGGGGAAGACGTTAAGTCCGATGCTTTTGCTGCTTCGACAGCGGCCCTTGCCGCGTCAGGAACGGTGACATTAGAACTGGCCCGCGCCAAACTGCCCCATCTCATTGCATACAAAGTGAATCCTTTGTCCGCATTCGTGTTTAAGCGTTTAACCAAAACCCCTTATGTTAATTTGATCAACGTACTTTGTGATCAGCTGATCGTGCCCGAATGTTTACAAGAGCACTGCACCGTAGAAAATCTCACAGATACAATGAAGCAGCTTGTTGCCGATGAGCAGGCGCGCGAACGTCAACAAGAGGCTTTTAAGTTGGTGATAAACACTCTAACACCGGGCGATATGCCGCTGAGCCGAAAAGCGGCCCGTGTCGTTTTGGATTTATTGAATTGACTGCTAACCGAATGTATCGAGCAAAGTACGACTCAGACTATCGTCCGTGCGAAGCAACGCGGCTGCTGCTTCATACTGGTTGGTGGCGGTAATCAACCCAAGGGTTTCGCGCACCAAGTTTACCGGGCTGTCTGCTTCCTGAACAAAGACGGCGACACCCCCTACGGGTGCTTCGCTGACGAGGACTGGCGTTGCCGGTGTGAATCCCTGCGTCTGTGCATTGATGATATTATTGGCATGTACATTGACAACCTGCTGGGCAGCAAGAAGGGAAGATGTTGCAATGCTGGCAATATTCACGGCAGTCTGCCCAATGTCCTTCGTAAGATCCCGTTATAAAGGAACGCCGCCCAGTGGCTCAAGGTTGCGTACCCTGGTTTCAATTGTGGCCATAAAAACGGCGCCTTAAGAGGCGCCGTCTCAATAGCTGTTTGGAAGTGATTTACCGCTTGTCCAGCGGGACATAGTCCCGGACTGCTTTGCCAGTAAACAGCTGACGTGGCCTGCCGATTTTCTGATGCGGGTCTTCCACCATTTCATTCCACTGGGCGATCCAGCCGGTGGTCCGTGCCAGTGCGAATAACGCCGTGAACATGGTGACTGGTATGCCCATGGCTTGGAAGATAATGCCCGAATAGAAATCGACATTTGGATAGAGTTTCTTCTCTATGAAGTATTCGTCTTCCAGCGCGATCTTTTCCAACTCCATGGCAATATCTAGTAACGGATTGTCTTTGATGCCCTGCTCGTCGAGGACTTCTTTACAGGCCGTCGCCATGATTTTGGCACGGGGATCGTAATTCTTGTACACCCGGTGGCCAAAACCCATCAGACGAAACGGATCATTCTTGTCCTTGGCCTTCTTGACGAACTCACCGATGCGGCTGGCGTCCCCGATTTCGTTCAGCATGTTGAGCACGGCTTCGTTGGCACCCCCGTGCGCCGGGCCCCAAAGGGAGGCAATGCCGGCTGCGATGCAGGCGAACGGATTGGCCCCGGAAGAGCCGGCGAGGCGAACGGTCGATGTTGACGCGTTCTGCTCGTGGTCTGCATGAAGTATGAGGATGCGGTCCATGGCTTTGGCCAGGATCGGATTGACTTCCTGGTCTTCGCACGGGGTTGAAAACATCATGTAAAGAAAGTTCTCGGCGTACCCCAAATCATTACGGGGATACATGAACGGCTGTCCTTGAGAATACTTGTAGGCCCAAGCCGCAATGGTCGGCATTTTGGCGATCAATCGATGCGAAGAGATCCGCCGATGATCCGGGTTCGTGATATCCAAACTGTCGTGATAAAACGCGGACAACGCTCCGACGACACCACACATGATGGCCATGGGATGCGCATCCCGGCGGAAGCCCGAATAAAAATTGTGAATCTGCTCATGCAACATTGAGTGATAAGTGAGATCACGTTCGAAGACCTTTTTTTCGCCTACCGTTGGCAACTCACCATGTAAAAGCAGATAAGCAACCTCTTCAAAGTTGCAGTTCTCTGCCAGTTGTTCGATGGGGTAACCCCGATGGAGCAACACTCCATTGTCGCCATCGATATACGAGATCGAAGATTCACAACTGCCCGTCGAGGCAAAGCCCGGGTCATATGTGAACATCCCCGTTTCCGCGTAAAATTTTCGGATATCGACCACATCCGGGCCCGTCGAGCCGCTGAGCACCGGAAACTCATAGGATTTATTGTCGGCGATAAGGGTCACTGAATCGGCCACGGTGCAGTCCTTTCCTTCCTTGGGGACGGACGGCTCCCAGGATGCGCCAGCCCCGTTTTACACTTTTGGATTTGTTGCAGTGCTTATAATACGTCGACCCCAAACGATCAATTGGCCAGGGCAATCGGGTGAATGGTTTCACCGTGAGATAAGGCTTGCGAGGAAGTCGTCGTCCCAGGCAGCGATGCGTCATTTTACACGCAGACTGTCCTTGCCCGGGGCTTGGCGCAAGAGGTTGCTCGCCATGTGTTTGACGACCGCGAAGTTGGCCGGGGCAGTGTTCTTTCGGACCCGGCACTCGTCGTCGCGGAAGACCATGTCCATGACCCAGTGCAGGTCCATGACCCAGTGCAGGTCCATGACCCAGTGCAGGTCCATGACCCAGTGCAGCCCGTTCTCGCTGCTCCAATGGCCCCGGATGGCGGCGCTCAGGGTATCGGCCTTGGCGGCGGTGGAGGCGGATGTAGAAGCGGGTCTCGCGCTCGACCTTGGCGCCGGGTTGGATGCCGATCTCGCGTACGGTTTCGACCATAACAATGCTCCCGGGCCCGGGCCAGTGGTGGCGTTCCTTCAGCCAAGCGATTTCGTTCGTCGCCGTGGTGGTCCGGGTTTCGATGCGGCCGTGGCTCTTCTCCACTGTCTGGTGGTGGCTGACAACCGTATCGGCAAAGCCGCATGCTATCTGTTCGATGAAGAAAAGCTTGGTATCGTCGTGCAGGCTGCCCTGGTTGCCCTTGAGGGCAAGGATATAGTCGGCGTCCTTGTCGATGATCTTCGCGGCGATGTTGCGCTGACAGCCCATGGCGTCGATGGTCACCGTCGCGCCGTTGATGGTCAACAGATCCAACAGCTTCGGGAGAGCGACGATCTCGTTGGATTTATCAGCCACCTTGGCTTGGCCAAGCACCAGGTTCTGACGTGTGCTCCACGCCGAGATCATGTGGATGCGCTTTGGCGCCGCCTTCCTGATAGGAGCGCCGCAGCGTCTTGCCGTCGATGGCGACGATGTCCGCGCCGCGCCCGGTGAGCGATGCCGCCCAGGCGATGAAGCAGTGCTGAAACTGTTCGGCATCAAGGGCTGCGAAGATGTCACCGAGTTGATCGTGTGAGGGCGTACCATCCGTGAACGGCCGGAAACGGCGCAGAAACGTCAGTTTCCTCTCGCCGTACTTGGCGATCTCGACCCAGCTCTCACAGCCGGCGGGCACGCCGAGAAGGCATAGCAGCAACACTTCGTCGAGGGGATAGGGGACCGTGGCGCGTTGCCGCGGGTCGTCGAGATCGGTGAAATGCTCCAGGAAATCAACAATCTGATTAAAGGCCTCGTTCGCCGTTCCAAACCGTCGCGTCATTTCTGGGATCCTTCTTGCGAATCAAAAGGATCAATAGCGATTCAGACTTCTACACTCTTGTCATCCTCAAATTCACCCGATTGCCCTGATCAATTGGCTGAGGTAGGAAAGACCCTGCTTGTCCAAAACGCGAATGTGCTTTAGCCCTTGAGTTTCAAAGGTTTTTCGCAATATCGCCAATCCTCAGCAAGGATTCCTCACGGCCAAAAAGAGCCATTACTTCGAAAATTGGCGGAGAAACCGTTGTCCCCGTGATAGAGGCCCGAAGGGGTTGGGCCAAAGCACCGAGTTTTATCTCTTGAGCCGTTGCATACGCCCGCGCCCACGCTTCCAGGGCGTCGGCCGACCACGGTTCGAACTGGGAAAGTTTATTGTGCGCTGCAGCAAGAACAGCACGGCCGTCACCCGCAACGAGCTTTTTAGCCTTATCGGTCAGCGTTAGGGGCCGGGTTCGGACATAGATGACCGCGCTTTCAGCCAGTTCGTTCAGTGTTTTTGCGCGCTCCACAAGGCTGGCCATGCCCGCCGCCAAACGATGAGCCGCTGCTTCATCAACGGCGTTACCCTTTTCCGCTTCCAGTGCGGGCGTGATGAGCGAGACCAAACGCTCTGGCGTCGCCGCCTTGAGGTAATGGGCATTCAGCGATGTCAATTTGACCGTATCAAAACGGGCCGGAGATTTGCCAAGGCCGCTGCCGTCAAACCAGTTGACGGCTTGATCATCGGAAATGATTTCATCATCGCCATGTCCCCAGCCGAGGCGGAGCAGATAATTGCGCATGGCTTCAGGCAGAAAACCCATGTCGCGATACGCCTCGGCGCCAAGCGCCCCATGGCGTTTTGATAGCTTACTACCATCGGCACCATGAATGAGGGGGACATGGCCGTACACAGGTGGGGTCCAATCCAACGCCCTAAATAACTGGATTTGGCGGAATGCATTGGTGAGGTGGTCGTCGCCGCGCAGCACATGCGTGATCTCCATGTCATGGTCATCGACCACTACCGACAACATGTATGTAGGCGAACCGTCGGATCTGAGCAGGATCATGTCGTCCAATTGCGCATTGGCAACGGTCACGGCCCCCTGGACCATGTCTTCCACCGTGGTCTCGCCCTCAAGCGGTGCTTTGAGACGTATCGCCGGGACTACTCCAGCGGGTGCGTCGGCCGGATCCCGGTCGCGCCACCGGCCGTCGTAGCGCACCGGTTGGCCGGCGGCCTTTTGTCGTTCGCGCATCTCTTTGAGGTCTTCTGGGGAGGCGTAACACCGGTACGCATGTCCGGTATCAATCAATTTCTGCGCCACCTCAACATGCCGGTCCCGGCGGGCCGATTGAGACACCGGGTCACCGTCCCAGTCTAGGCCGAGCCATGTTAGCGCGTCGTAAATTGCGTCAATAGCCTCCTGTGTGGAGCGTTTTTTGTCAGTGTCTTCCACCCTCAACAAGAAACGTCCGCCGTGGTGTTTGGCAAACAACCGGTTGAAGAGCGCCGTACGGGCTCCGCCAATATGCAGAAATCCGGTAGGCGAGGGTGCAAAACGGGTCACGACGGTCATGGATGAGACATTCTGATTGAAGCAATTGAATAAGACTGCGCCACGAAGTGGCCGCATCCTGTAGCATACTGGCCCCAGAAGCGAAACGGCGCCAGAAGGAGAGACAGCCGCGTGGCCGACTCTGCAAGATCATCCGTCGCCGAAACATCACAAGACTCCAAAACTTTCTTTGGATTGGGACATCCAACTTGGGTTTTGCTCATTCGTGATGAAATCGCAAAGCAGATTTCACATGCCGTGCTGTGGTGGCCGGTCTTTTTCGCCTGAGGCATCGGCACTTTTTTCTCTTTGCCCGTCGATCCGCCGCCGTTGAGCGGCGTCATCGTCCTGTGCCTTGCCATCGGTGTGCGTGCGACGGTCCTGCCAGACTCAATGATTGCCAGACTGTCCCTCGTTGCTGTGTTGATGGCGGCCGGATTTTGTGCAGCTCAACTTCGCACTGCCCGCATCGTTGCGCCTGTTTTGATGGAAGAGGTCGGGCCGGCCATGATCTCGGGGACCGTGATCATTGTGGAACCGGATGATTCAGCCAGCCGCGTCACATTGAACCGACTCTCCATTAACCGTTTACCCAAAAGTGATACCCCTGAACGCCTACGCCTACGCCTACGCCTACGCATACCTGGCAGTCACGGTACGCCGCGCATCGGTGACCTGATCACCGTTCGGGCCGTTGTTCGGCCACCAGGCCGTCCGGTGGCTCCGGGGGCTTTCGATTTCCAACGCTACAGCTTTTTCCGCCAGTTGGGCGGCGTGGGCTTCGTTGTCGGACGCTGGCATTCGGCCCAGGACCAGATCACTTCGATACCCACCTGGTCTGATCGCATCGCAATTCTACGCGCAGCCGTGGGCGAAAGAATGGCGCAAAGTCTGCCTGGTGAGTCAGGCACTGTGGCGCGGGCCTTGGTCACCGGTGAACGCAATGCCGTTCCCGAAGACCTGCAAGAAGCTTACCGCCAAGCTGGGCTGGCCCACATGTTGGCCATTTCCGGATTGCACATGAGCCTGCTGGCGGGCCTGGCCTTTGTCGTCATGCGTTACGGTTTCGCGCTGTCCCAGACCATTGCTGAGCGATTCAATACCAAGAAGTTCGCCGCGGTAACAGCTTTAGGTGAGTTAGTCGCGATGTGATCTGACACCGCTCCCTTCCCAGCAAGCTGGAATGGGAGCGGCGCATCTCTTGATGGAGATGGTGGTTGTCCGTTTTGATGGTGGTGCACACCAACCACAAAACGAGGACACCACGATGTTGAATACTACCGACAAGATCATCAAACACAAAACTGGATTGCTGAATCTGGCCGAGGAACTGGGCAACGTGTCGAAGGCCTGCCAGGTCCCTGCCAGGTCATGGGCATGTCGCGCGACACCTTTTACCGCTACAAGGCCGCGGTTGAGGAAGGCGGCGTCGAGGCCTTGTTCGAGCGCACCCGGCGCAAACCCAATCTTGCCAACCGCGTCGGTGAAGCCACCGAGCAGGCGGTGATTAAATCCGCGCTGGAGTTTCCGGCCTATGGTCAGGCCCGCACCTCCAACGAGCTGCGCAAGCAGGGTGCCCGGTTCGACGGTAGTTGTTCCACCTTCGGCGGTTTGGGCGCTGGTGCTGATTGGATTGGGTGGTTTGTTGCTCTGCCTGTGGCAGGGACGCG
The DNA here is from genome assembly GCA_965262665.1 of Rhodospirillaceae bacterium. Taxonomy (GTDB): domain Bacteria; phylum Pseudomonadota; class Alphaproteobacteria; order Rhodospirillales; family Rhodospirillaceae; genus CBDBND01. The sequence continues at coordinate 2,555,973 of CBDHFR010000004.1, read as the reverse complement.
GCCGCTGGCTCGGACTCATTCCCCTAGGTGTTGGCTTGCTGCAGCTGTGGTTGGCAGTCACACCGCATGTGTTGGTCAACGAAACGGCCGAAGTATTGGCCGTCCGCGGTCAGGATGGCCAGTTGGTGCTTTCCCCGGGTCGGCGCGAGGGATTTACCCGCGGTGTCTGGGTTGAGCGTTGGGGCCGATCCGCAAATGACTGGTCTTCCCTGTCTCAACTGGCCTGTGACGGAGAGGGATGCCTCTACGACACGGATCATGGCCGCGCTGCTTTGGCCTATACCGAAGCGGCGGTGTCCGAAGACTGCAATCGTATTGCAATCATGATTGCCCGCGTCCCAAGCTGGTGCTTATGCGCTGCAGAACACATTGTCATTGATCGCTTTGACGTGTGGCGTCACGGCGCCCATGCCGTGTGGCTCAATGCTGACGGTGTTACCGTTAAACGGGTTTCGGATGTGACGGGCCTGCGCGTCTGGAACAAAACAACGTGGCGCTTACCAAATAGCGCCAATTAATAGCGTCGCAATAGCCCGATCAATTTGCCCTGCACTTTAACCCGATCGGGGCCGAAGATGCGGGTTTCATAATCTGGGTTTGCCGGTTCAAGAGCGATGGACTCACCTTTGCGCTGTAACCGTTTCAACGTCGCTTCTTCATTGTCGACCAGGGCGACAACGATGGACCCGTTATCTGCCCGATCAGCGTGCTGAATGATCACCGTATCGCCATCAAGAATACCGGCATCGATCATGGAATCGCCTTCTATGGTCAAGGCGTAGTGATCGCCGCTGCCCAACAGACCTGGCGGCACGCCGATGTATTCTGCCGGGTCGCGCAACGCTTCGATGGGCATTCCGGCGGCAATCTTGCCATAGAGAGGCAGATCGACGGTCTGGTCGGTGTCGTTGGCGGCGACCCCTTCGGCCGGCCGGAACTTGCCCGAGATGACATTGGACGGAGTACTGGTGGCTTCTGCCGGGGCCGCGTTTTCGGGGAGCTTCACCACTTCCAGCGCACGGGCCCGGTGGGGAAGACGGTGGAGAAATCCCCGTTCTTCCAGAGCGGTGATGAGTCGGTGGATACCGGACTTGGACTTAAGGTCCAACGCCGCTTTCATTTCGTCGAAAGAGGGGGCCACGCCATCGCTTTGCATGCGCTCGTGAATAAACATCAGCAATTGGTGTTGTTTTTTCGTGAGCATCGCCACCTCGTCGCCAGCCGGAATGAATAAGAACAAAGCAGAAACAAATATGTTCTACTTTAGTTCTTCTCTAGCGTCAATAGCGGTGGCCTACAGGAACAGGGCAATCGGGTAAATTTGAGGATGACAAGAGTGTAGAAGTCTGAATCGCTATTGATCCTTTTGATTCGCAAGAAGGATCCCAGAAATGACGCGACGGTTTGGAACGGCGAACGAGGCCTTTAATCAGATGAGTTAGTCGCGATGTGATCTGACACCGCCCCCTTCCCAGCAAGCTGGAATGGGAGCGGCGCATCTCTTGATGGAGATGGTGGTTGTCCGTTTTGATGGTGGTGCACACCAACCACAAAACGAGGACACCACGATGTTGAATACTACCGACAAGATCATCAAACACAAAACTGGATTGCTGAATCTGGCCGAGGAACTGGGCAACGTGTCGAAGGCCTGCCAGGTCCCTGCCAGGTCATGGGCATGTCGCGCGACACCTTTTACCGCTACAAGGCCGCGGTTGAGGAAGGCGGCGTCGAGGCCTTGTTCGAGCGCACCCGGCGCAAACCCAATCTTGCCAACCGCGTCGGTGAAGCCACCGAGCAGGCGGTGATTAAATCCGCGCTGGAGTTTCCGGCCTATGGTCAGGCCCGCACCTCCAACGAGCTGCGCAAGCAGGGTGTCTTTAGCATGGCGGGGAAGGGTAACTTGCGGTGCGTCCGTCGTTTCATTCATTGGGTATTACTCATCAATTTTCATCATCAAGTTTTTGCGAGCTCATCCATGAGCGCGTTGTATTCGTCCATTTGTTCGTGTGGTACAAGGGTTTCCCGTTCTTCACGAATGATTCGGAACAGCCGCGCGATGTATTCGTTGCGCCGGGCGGTGCGTTCGTCTTCGATGTCCTGATCCGGACGAAAGGCCTCGATGTCGTCCCGGCTGAGGGTTCCCCTTTTGTCGAGCAGACGTTCTATGGTGTCGACCCGGTCATAGACCACCGACAACTCCGCCGACATGGCCATAATGATGGCCATCAACTGATCAATGGCGGGGTCATCGAAAAACGCTGGCCGCTTGCCCCTGTTTACCGGGGTGATTTTGATGTCTTCGCTCATGTGTCCCTCGTTTGATCTAGTTGCGCTTATGACTGCGCATGAGATCGATATTTATTTCCAGGCGCCCCAACCCGTCCAATGGTTGGATTCTCCCAAACGACCATAACGTTCAGCGTTATGATCGGACGCTTTGGCGATCGCCTCGAATTCCTCCCGTGGCGCGACAAGGATATCAGGCGTCATCACTTCCATGTATTGATCGGTCTCAAAACCGGCCTCGACAAAGGCGGCTTTCATGTTGGTTGAGGTAAAGGCCTGATAAAACGGCTCGTTGTTATAGTAGGCATCCCAATCGATATAGAAAGCATCGAACGGGTCCATTTCTTCGGTGCGCGGCAATTCCATATGAACCATGAGGCCGCCCGGTTTCAGCACCCGGTGGCATTCTTTAAGGATGCGTTTCATCGCTGTGCGTGACGTTTCGTGGAAAGTGACGACGGAGAACACGAGATCAAACTCCTCGTCGCCGAAGGTCATCTGCTCCCCGTTCATTTGATGGAGATGGATGGCATAGCCCAAGGACTCCGCCCGGCCATGACAATAACGCAACTGCGGGGCGCTGACGTCGATGGCATGGATCTCCGCCTCCGGATAAACGTCGACCATGGGCAACAGGTTGTGACCCACCGTACAGCCCACGTCCAAGATGCGTTCAGGTTTGAAGTCGGGGTAGCGAATCTTGAGATGCTCCGCCAATGACCGGCCGATGGTGTCACCCAATGGGCCGCCGTTGCCGGCGGCATACACATAAACACCCCGATCATACAATGAGCCTTGGGACACATCGAATTCGCCGCGGTCGGCGTAATAATTGCCTGGCATCAAATGGATGTCGCAGGCTTTGACATAAGGCGGTACGGCTATATCTGAGTTAAGAGTCAGCGATCCTTTGGGGTTTTTGGCTAGCGCCGCCGCTCTATCGTTCAAAGCGGGTTGCGCCCTTTCGATGGACGGGGTGATGGAATCCCAGATCATTTCCTGGCAGGAGCGCATCATGCTCGACCAAGTGCGGCAGTAGCCATCCTGCATCATCGCCCGGCGCACTTCGTGCTCGTCCTTCGGTGCGCGACCTTTCTCAGCTTCGATGGCTGGTTTGACACGACTTTCGTACACACCCCGCAAACCGCCGCCGATATCGTTGAGGATGTGCATGCGCAGTGTGGACACATAGGTCTGCAACGCATGTTCGTCGTGGGTGGTGTCGACCATCAGGTCGTGGTGGGCTTGGCCGACCATCGTCGTCTCCTGTCCGGACAATTATGGACAGTGTACCGCCAGAAGGGGGTGAGGCCAAACCGGTGTGATGGGTGGTATGCGGGTCATTCGGCAGCAGCAGGAGGGGGCTGCACCACAATGAGGCGGTGACCGCCCGGCTCCACCAGAATCATTTCCTTTTCCGGCGGATAGTTCTCTGCCTCGGCCGCCTCTGCGGGGGACATGAGGACGGTGTAACCCCCGGCGACGGCCCGTTCATAGACAGCCTGAACATCGTCGACGGACAACGCCAGGGTGGTGGCATTGATCGTGTTGGCTGAGGGGTCGATCTGAATCCCGGGCGCGCTGACCAGCACCATGACGCCCACTTGATTGCGGTCGTTCATACGCACCACGGTGATGTCCACGTCCTTCGCCGCGCCGATGGCTCTGCGCAACACCGGGCTGTTGTAAATTTGACGGGAATCTTCGCTCATGCCGAGGACGTCCGTGAAGAACTTCACCGAGGCTTCAAGGTCTGCCACGGGCATGGTCGGGCGGCGCAAGTCGGCAGCGGTGGGATCGAGATGATTGTCCGCAAATGTCATCGAGGCGCATGACAAGGCCAACGCGCTGATGACAAAACAACAATGGGCTTCATGATTTCCTCAAACGGGAACCGTTCCCGGGTTGTAATCAAACAGACCGAGGCTTTCCTCGTTCTGGTGCTTAGAATCATCGTACTGCTCCGGATGGTCGCTTTGCAGTCGTTCGCGGGCGGCCCGTGACCGGAGTAGAACAAAATTGGCCCGCTCCTTGCGGGCGTCTTCATAACGCTGCAAGGCTTCATCAATTGAATTTGAAGCGCCAAAGGCACGCCCGAGCACGACACCGTCTTCAATCCCCATGGCTGCGCCCATGCCCATGAACGGCAGCATGGGGTGGGCCGCATCACCAAGCAGCGTCACCCGGTCCTTTGTCCATTGTTCTAAGGGGTCGCGGTCGTACAACGCCCACTTAAAGACTTTATCTTTCGGTGCGGCCTCGATGAGCGCGCGGATGCGCGGATGCCAGTCACCGAATTCTTCTAACAATTCTTCCGTTGTGGCCGGAATAGACCAGCCTTCTTCATTCCAGCCCTCGCGGCGGACGAAGGCGACGAAATTGATCATTCCACCGTCTCGTACCAAATAACGGGTAAAAGCCTTACGCGGGGCAATGGCGACGCCGGAAGCGGGTGTCACCACGTCATCCGACAGATCCCCTTTGTTGACCAAGCCGCGGTAGGCAACGTTGCCCGTAAACTTCGGGTCTTCCGGACCGAACATGGCCTCGCGCACGATCGAACGAATGCCATCGGCACCGACCACAACATCACAAGTGGCCGTATTGCCGTTTGCGAACGATATTTCAATGCCAGCATCGGTCTTGTGGTATGCGGTGAAAGCGTGGTCCAGGACGAAACAATCAGGATCGTTGGCTTGTGCTGCTTCGCTCAGCAATTCATGCAGATCGGCGCGGTGAATTTGGTAGTAGTGAGCGCCGTATTCCTTTTTAGGTAGGTCGCCGCGTTCGGTTTCAACCAGGATTTCGCCTGTAAGGTAGTGTATGATCGCTTGAGCTTGAGGAATGTTCGCACGTCTAGTTAGGCCGTCGGCCAAACCTACATATTCGAGACCATGGGTCGAATTGGGGCTGATTGTTAGCCCGGCGCCAACCTCGCCCAACTCGGGTGCCAATTCATAGATAATGGGCTTAAAGCCGTTTTTTTGCAGCGATAGGGCTGCGGTCAGGCCGGCCATCCCGGCACCAATGACGGCAATACGCGCGTCTTTCATTTCAGTGCTGCCCCTTGCAAAAAAATCGACTATACTCCTGCTACCTGATTACTCGGTACTGATCGTGTGTGATGACACGAAAGTTGTCGGTAACGGTGTCTCGGATTGTTTCCCATTCCCGGGGCAGGGTTTGGTTGAAGAACCCGAAGATGGCCTCGGTGAACTGTCGGAAATCGGGATAAAACCGGTTGTGCGTCACATGCCGGTGCATGACGCCCCATAACCGCTCGATGGGATTGAGGTGTGGCGCATACGGCGGCAGGAAATGCAGCCGGATGCGGCACTCCGGCCGCTCCAGGAACGGCCGCAACAGCCTGGCATGGTGATAGCGCGCATTGTCGAGACAGACATGGATCACCCGGGATCACCCGGGATCACCCGGGATCACCCGGGATCACCCGGGTGTCCGGATAGGCCCGTTCCAGCTTCTCGAACAACCGCAGAGAGGTTTCGGCATTGATCTTCTCGCCCTCGACCAGGGTGAGCTTCATCGTTTCAAGGTCCAGTGCGCCGTGCAGGTTCAGCCGCTGGCGCCCTGTCGTGGCCTTGATCGCCGGCTTGTCGGAACGGATGAACCAGCCATGCGCCGGCCGGCTCTGATACTCGGGATGGACCGCAGCGGCGAAGACAACCGTCGCGTCCGGAAACATCCCGCGCGTCAGCTGTTCATAATCCCTGATGAAGGCTTCCTGCGCCTGCTTGTCGGCCTGCTTCGGCAGCGTCTTCGGCTTCACGTATGCGAACCCCAGGCGGTGCATCAGCTTGATGGCGCCCGGACGTGAATATCTCACAGCAAACTTTCGGAAGATGGCATCCCGCACCGCGTTGGTGTCGCGCGGCGGATTGTCCCGGAACTGCGCCTTGAGAGCGGCTTCCGGGTCCGCGAGAACGTCTTATTAAGTTATTGGAATAATATGTTTTTTATACTTTACTAAATCCATACTCCCAATTCCGCTCACAAACGGGACCGGGTTTTTGCGAGATTTGACGGGATGGCCTGGGAATAGTTTTGACCGCTCGTGGGCGTTCAATTTTGCCTTCGGTCCCGACAACGAACGCACCGAACGGCACCATGAAGCGCCTGCAGATGGGATCCACCAAGTCGAATACGAAGCAAATGGACGGCGAAGCCTGGATTGCCGACCGATGACGTGAGCCTAACAGATTTGGCGGCCCAAGCCTCTCCAAGTAGTACCCGACGCGGACGCCGGGCGGCTTGAAAGGATTGCCCAGGTAAAATCTCCGAACCTAATCACGCTTTGGGGCGTAATAGAGAGGACCGCCGCCCCGTGAGGGCGACTACACCGGGCCAAATGCGCGTTAAGGTGAATTATCGCGCATTTGAACCCCACCCCATGCCAGCGCGTTAGCCCACCGTCGCCGAGCCGGTCACTCCGATCTAACGGCCATCGAACAGCCACCTGGAAAAGTCGAAAAGGGGACCCGCCCGACCCGATCGACCCGGGGGGCGATCCGGTTTCTCGCGCCGTCCGCGCAAAGTACCTATGCATCGTCATGTCTCACGGGACGGGACCCCCCATAGGGACACTCCCTTTCAGGTTGTGAGATCCTGGTAGGGTTCGTGTCATAGATGCTGAAACAGGGGTGAGTGACACAACTGCTGTGTCGAGGTTGTGTCGTCCGGCCTCAATGGTTTCAGTGACTTAGGATTTGGCTGTGTCGGGGTGTGTCAAAATTGTGTCGGGCTGGTTGAGTATTATTATTATTATTCAATAAGATAGATAGATAGATAGACAGGGGGAAATCGGGTTTTTTTTGCTGTTCCCCCAGAAAATGCTCCTACGCTATGCGCGGGCGCACGCGCACATACGCGCCCGGGCACGCGCACGCGCAGATGAGGGGCATTTCTGAGCCGTTTCTGTGTTTTTTTGCTTAAATCGTTGGTTTCATTGGGGAAAGGTGACACAAAACGCGCACAATGGCGACACAGCGTTGTGTCAGGGCGGGCCTGGCGCCTGAAAAACGGCTGAAAAGTGGGGTTTTTGCCCGACACAGGCCGACACAGGTGATCTGGGCAGCGAAAAAAACGCGGACGCGATTTTCATTTGAGGGGCGCGGGGTGTGGCGGATCCGGCGATCCCATTGGTTTTATCAGCTTTTAGCACACGGTGGTGGGGGAGGTTTTCGGAACCCATAGTTTCCAGTAGCGTGACACTGAGGTTATTGAGTTTCCCTTAGACCCAAAAAACGCACCGTCCCAAACTGGTCGGGAGGAGATCGCTGATGAGTGCTGGCTCAACTAGCATGCGCAGATCGCAATGCCCCTGCGCTCCGCCTGCCGGCCTATCAGCAGACCGACTGAACATGTTGTTCGACGTTTGGGCCTCCAGGGATTTGTATTCGCGGATAGCCGAAATTTTGCGTTCAAACCCTGGCGGCGCAGCAGCCGTTTTTTTTCATTTGCCGTCCCTTCAAGAATCCAAAATTGAGGGCGTTGCCCATGAGGAAATGTCGCTCGACGAGATGACCGAACTAGCGCGTAGTCTTCTGTTTGGTAAAAGGGTTCCAGGATTCGAGAGCAAATTCGCAAAGAATCATTCTCCTTTGGATGTGCATGCGGAGGTCTTGTTCTACCAGTACCAGCAAGGCGTGTGTCTGGATTGCCCTGCTCTGATCAAAAATGCCAATGGTTCCGGCAATGAGACTTGGCCCCCCCAGCTACGTTTGCGAACACTTCTCGGGTTGTTCGATCAGAATGGTGAGCCGATTCCGAACGAGTTAAGAGAGTGGTCAACGCAATCGCGGCTGAAAGCTCCCCTGGGTAAGCCTGGGCGTCCCCGGAAAATTGGCTTCGCAACAGATGCATCGTCCACGCTGTTGCAGTTCTCGCTTACGTCAATACCCGACAACATGGCCTACGCTGTGTGGAAGCGGCGGTAAGTGGCGGCGTTTATCCCCGAGAAGAGGGAATTGGTCGGCCTAATTCTTCGCTTACGAAGGTGGTTGCGGGGGCCCGCAACCACCTTAATCTGCTGTTGATGGCAGTAGGCATTCCAAGGGTCACATAAGCGAAATTACCTTTCGTTTCCGTAATACTCTTCAGCCTAAAATGCTTGTGAATCCTTTGTAACTCTGAGTGGATGAGGTTTTCGGAAGGGACAGGGGCGGCGAAGACGAGGTAGCGATACTGCTACGGAACGGGCAGAATAGGCACTATGACCACCGCCCCAGGAATCTTGCCGCCCACCTTCGACCGTGCCGACGGTCATGCAGTTTTTCCCAAAACCGATCATGACGAAACAGCCAGGCTCAATTACCTCACCAGTTTGAATGTGCATATCGGGCGCACGTTGTCTCCTGGTGTGCGCACCGCCTACGAAAAACGGGTCAAGCCCATGTTTGGGAAGGAGCACGGCCGGGAACCGGAAACCGCGGTCGAGGTCCGTAAGGTCATGCTGCACAACGAATTCTATCAGCATTGGGCGGCACTCAGGCGCAACACCCAAGAAAGCAGCCAGCAAGCCAGCCGTGAGATCGCATTGCGGCGTCTCAACGCTTTGAGCAATGCGGCTAAGACACTCAACGAGGGTCGCAACACCTTGTCCCTGGATCCGCACTTGCCCATCCCTGCTTACCAAGCGCGTATCGACAACCACCTCATACCTGGCAGTTATTACGAAACCCTCACCGACGGCGATGTGACTCCGGCGGTCACTTATGAAGTGAGTCTGTTCCCCATTGGCGGTGCCAGCTTCGGCGCCAAGGGCGACGGCGGTGGCCGGGCTATGGCTAAATTCGTGCGCGATCGTTTTCCCGACTTTGAGCCCAAGCGCATTGTCGATATGGGCGGCGGTGTCGGCGGCAACACATTGCCTCTGGCAGCGGCCTATCCTGATGCGGAGGTGATTGTCGTCGACGCGGCGGGTCCGCTGTTACGCTATGGCCACGCCCGCGCCCAGGACATGGGCTATGCCAATGTGCGCTTCGTCCAGGGCACTGCCGAAACCGTGGACCTGGAACCTGGCAGCGTTGATCTCGTCACCTCGGTCATGTTCTGGCATGAGACTTCGACACCGACAGTGCGCGATGGACTGGCTCATATGCACGAACTACTCGCGCCCGGCGGCATGATGCTGCATCTGGAGCAACCCAATTATGGTGACGAAACCCCGGTGTTCGAGCGATTCATGCGCGACTGGGACGCTTACTATAACAATGAGCCGTTTTGGCCCAAGCTGCACCGCACCGATATGGTCCAGGCCATGGCCGACGCCGGCTTCGCTCAGAACAAGTTGTTTGATGCAGGCACGGAAGCAGACATCGAACCAGGCCGTTTCCAACCCTGGTCCACTGTCGTCACGCGCCATCGCCATGAGACCAAGGGCTTGGGGGACGCCGGCCGCAAGCTCAGCGCGCTCGGTGGATACAAAGGCGAACGCTGGTGGTTGTTCGGCGCGTGGAAATGAGCAACTAGAGAATGTCCAAGGTTAAACCGGCGACAAAATCGCCGAGTTACATCCTCATCCGTAACGAACTGGTGCAAACTGCGCGCAACCTGATCCCGGCACTCAAAGACCGGGCGGCCGGTGCAGCTGAATTGCGCGATCTGCATCCCGAGACCATTGCCGATCTGAGACACGCCAATCTCTTCAGTGCCTTTTCGCCAGCCCGATACGGAGGATTAGAACTGCCGTGGTCGACTCTGGCTGATTTGACCAAGACCTTGGCCAGCGCGTGTGGATCCACCGCGTGGATTGTGACTGCATCGGCGGCCCATACCATTCTCCTTGGCCGCTTTGCCCAAGACGCACAAGACGACATCTTTGCCAATGGTCCTGAGATCGTCGTCTCCATGGCTCTGGCCGGTCGGGGTGAATTGACACCTATGAAGGACAGCTACCGTCTTAAAGGCCGTTGGCAATTCACCAGCGGGATTTCCCACGCGGACTGGCTGATCGTCGGCGTCAAAACCGAACAGACAGACCCGAACGGCCGGCCGAAATTCTATTGGGTTGCTGTCGAACAAAAGAAGGTTCGCATTCATGACACTTGGCAGGCTGTGGGCCTACGAGGCACAGGCAGTCATGATGTGGAAGCGGATAACCTCATCATACCGGCACATCACGCCATGCTGAGCGATGCGTGCGACCAGGCAAATCCGCCGGGCGCGGCCTTGCACTCTAGCGATGTCTACCGGGTCGAGTATTTTCCCTATTTTAGAGCCTGCTTGATCGGTCCGATCCTCGGTGTCGCCAATGGAGCACTCTCGTCCTATGTTGAACAAACACGCTCCCGCGTCGGCAAAGTAGGTGGTGAAAGCGTGACTGAACAGATCCCTGTGCAGGTCAAGCTCAGTGAAAGCGCTGCTGAAATTCGTGCCGCTGAACTGATCGGCCGGCATCTCGTCGACACGCTCGCCGACCGTGCGCGCAATGGGGTTCTCGTTTTGCCGGCCGTCGATCGTGTGTCTCAGGGCAGGGATCTGGCGTTCATGGCCCGGCTTGGTGTCCAGGCCGTTGACCGGCTTGCCGGCATGATGGGTGCGTCGGGCTTGGGACAAGACAACCCGGTGCAACGCTTTTACGGCGATATCCGGGCGATGGCTGCACACGGCGCCTTACAGTGGGAGCAATCCCTATCGCCTTACGGAAAGTGGGTCTTTGGTGTGCCATCTGGCGATCCGGAAATCGACCGTGGTCGAGGCGAATCAGATTTCGAAGATTTTTTTCTTAGAGCAGAGTAATAGACACTTTCGGGCACTGTCAGAGTAAATCGCCTTGAGTCAAGTAGTGCGGTCTCTTAGCCTCCAGAGATGCAAAATCCCTTCCGTTATTTCAACAGCTCTCCCGAGGTAATCCGCCTCGCGGTGATGCTGTGTGTTAGATTTCCACTGTCCCTGAGACAGGTCGAAGATCTACCTCTACGGACGGGGCATCGACATCTCTTACGAAACGGTGCGGTACTGGTGGAACCGCTTTGGTCCGTTGTTTTCTTCGGAGATCCAGAAACGCCGCATTCGTCATGGATCCTATTCGCTGTGGCGCTGGCATCTTGATGAAGTGTTCGTCCGCATCAACGGCAAGACACATTATCTATGGCGCGCTATTGATCACGAAGGCGAAGTCCTTGAGGTCTATGTCACGAAACGGCGGGATCGCAGGGCTGCGCTACGGCTGCTGAAACGGGCTATGAAGCGTTATGGCCGACCAGCTTCGATTGTCACGGACCGACTTCGTTCATACGGCGCCGCTATGAAAGATATTGGGGTCGAAGAGCGCCAGCTTTGTGGTCAATGGCTCAACAATCGAGCCGAAAATTCACACCAACCGTTCCGACGACGAGATGGCATTGTCAGAGGAAACTGCGTTGAGTGTACGGGACATGCCGTCTAGGGTCCTGGAATGAAAAATCCTTTCAAATACTTCAAGACGTCACCCGAGGTCATCCGCCTCGCTGTGATGCTGTATGTTAGATTTCCACTCTCCCTGAGACAGGTCGAGGACCTGCTATACGAACGGGGCGTTGACGTTTGTCACGAGACGGTGCGGTATTGGTGGAACCGCTTTGGCCCGTTGTTTGCCGCTGAAATCCGGAAACGCCGTGTTCATCATGGATCCTTTTCGAACTGGCGCTGGCATCTTGATGAGGTGTTCGTCCGCATCAATGGCGAAACACATTATCTATGGCGTGCTTCTGATACGTTGATCGGCTTTCAGGGGCTCAAGAATCTCTTATCTCATTGTTTATATTTTAGAAATAGTCCATGCCAAGTTGCGGGATAAAAGCTAATTTCTATTTTGCGTAATCAATTCGAAACCGGATTCATTATAACTCCAGCGTAGCCAGGCGCACGTTTGTCGTAGATTTCTTCCCGCACCCCCATTTTCGCCCCCCCTTGGCGCCCTCCAAAACACCTTTCAAGATCCGGATAAGGGCTTGCGTGGCGTCGACTCACCCGACGCCGAGACCACACGGCGACCCCCTCTTCGGTCCACCGTCAATCACCTCACCAGTGGCGGGCGTGTCGCTAACGGTGCTGCGGAGGTGTCTTTGTCTCGCCCTCAGGCGTCCGTTCGATCTGGCTGCGGCATGACCTGGCCAACTTCAAGGCCCGGCTGAAGGCGCTGGAGACCAAGGTCGCCGAGGACGGCATCATCCTGACCGAGGCCCACATACGAGGCCCAGGTGCAGGCCTTGGAAAAGAAGAATCGCGACGACGAAGCCCGCGGCGAGGTGGAAACGGCCCACCCCGGCTATCTGGGTTCACAGGACACCTTCTATGTCGGCGCCCTGAAGGGGGTGGGGCGGATCTACCAGCAGAGCTATGTCGATCCCTATTCCAAGGTCGCGCAGGCCAAGCTCTACACCACCAAGACGCCGATCACCGCCGCCGACCTGCTCAATGACCGGGTGCTGCCGTTCCATGACGAGCACGACCTGCCTGTGCTGCGGATCATGACCGACAGGGGTACGGAATACTGCGGGCGAGCGGACAAGCACGACTACCAGCTCTTACCAGCTCTTCCTGGCCATCAACGATATCGACCACACCAAGACCAAGGTGAAATCACCGCAAACAAACGGCATCCGCGAGCGCTTTCACAAGACCGTACTGCAGGAGTTCTACCAGGTCGCGTTCCGCAAAAGACTCTACGACAGCGTCGATGCGCTGCAGGACGATCTGGATCAATGGCTACATCACTACAACACGGAACGCACTCATCAGGGCAAAATGTGTTGCGGCAGAACGCCGTTCCAGACCATGATCGAGGGCAAAGAAATCTGGAAGGAAAAGTTCGTGAACTGAACTTGACCTAACAGAGGCCGCCGGAAAAACGGCCAACTGTCAGATCACATCTGAACCACTACAGTTTACCGGCGGCATAGAAGAAATCAACCGCTTGACTTTCCATAGTGCACCTTGCCGTGCGCGTAGAAAAGCGCCACGTGGTGACATACTGATTTCTACTGTACGAACGTACTTGCGGGCTATTGCCACGGTCGAACAGGCGTCCGACGATTTAGTTGCTTCAACGGGATTCTGCGTAGTGAGGCCTGGCTCCGAAGTCGTTTCCAGTTTCTTGGGATGGTATGTTAAGTCGGATCCATTCGTCTCCGAGATCGTTTCTAGATCGGTAGGCGTAAGCTATCCAGCGATCAATGCAAGCGAGATTGTGACCATAGAGGTCCCGCTTCCTCCCCTCGAAACCCAGCGGAGAATTGCTCGGTTTTTAGATGAGAAAACGGAGCGTATCGACGCACTGATTGAAAATAAACGCGCTCTCCTCGATCGACTGGCGGAGAAGCGCCAAGCGTTAATCACCCGCGCTGTCACCAAGGGCCTCAACCACGACGCTCCCTTGAAACCCTCCGGCGTCGGCTGGCTCGGCGATCTCCCGGCACACTGGGAGATCTTCCCTCTCAAGCGAGTCTTAGCGAGTTCGACTTATGGCGTATCTGCATCGCTTAAACCTGCTGGAGAAATCGCCATTCTGCGGATGGGAAACCTCGTTGAGGGCGAGATCGATTTTAACGACGTTAGATTCTTGGATGAAGTTGATGAAGGGCTTTTGCTCCAATCGAACGACGTTGTTTTTAACCGCACTAATAGTCTCGATCTAGTTGGCAAAACTTCAATCTACAGGGGTGACGCCGATTATCCCGTGTCGCTAGCTTCCTATCTGGTTCGCTTTCGGTTCAATAAGGACTTCCAGCCGGAGTACGCCAATTATGTTATGGGAACTCGCGATCTCATGGCACTCGTGCGAACGCTTGCTCTTCCAAGTATTGGTCAGGCCAACCTCAATCCGTCAAGATACGCGCTTATCGAGTTCCCGATACCTCCAATTGATGAGCAGTATGAGATTGTTAGTTTTCTTAATGTCGAGATTGAAAGACTGAAGACTTCTTTAGATAAAATCCAAGGGTCAATTGACTTTCTCTCAGAGTACCGCGCCGCTCTTGTTACTTCAGCTGTAACAGGGCAATTCGCAGAGCCGCTATGACTTTAGATGCCTTGACATATTTCAAACATTTGCGGGCTTATGTGAACGATCATTATATCATTGATGATGGCATGGCCGGTGAAGTGATCCTACGGGAAAAGTATTTTCCCGCCACTGCCACCCGCGCAAGGACGCGTAAGATACGGCCGCTACAGCCGGGGCCAGGGCTCGTCTTCAAACTAGACCATGATCAGGTTGAATCTCAACGAAACAAACGGAAGCCTCAACTCTACCATTTTCTCGACGATACCGTGAAGCCGTGGTCGAAGCGCTGCGATTTCGTGATCTTTTATGTCAACGGTCGCGCGTTCCACGCTGATTGCATCGAGTTCAAATCCAAGAGCTTGAGCGCCGAGAAGACCGTGCCACAGCTCAAGGCTGGAACATGTTGGGTGCATAGCCTGAAGAGGACGATAGAGCATTACACCGGCGATAAGCGCCGCATTAAAGTGCGTAAATTCGTCTTTGCCGAAAACGAAAACCCTGCTCCATATCTCAACGACAATCGGCAACTGAATGCGGATCCTTCCATTCGCTATTATCACTTTAGTGATGTGGATGGACAGCCCTTGGCTGATCTTGAGAACACCTCCATACAGGAAATCTGATTGATGTCTGGGCACACAGAGCTCCATTTCGAAACCGCGATTGAAGCTGGGCTAATTGACACAGGCGGCTATACAAAGCGCAAACCTGCCGACTATGACGAGACTCTCGCTCTCTTTCCAGTCGATGTCATAGGTTTTTTGAAGGACAGCCAGCCAGGAAAATGGCAAGCGTTGGAAACTCTTCTCGGGGGCAAGGCGGAGACGACTTTGCTCGACAACTTGTCAAAGGAACTTGGTCTGAAGGGCACGCTTCACGTATTGCGCCATGGGTTCAAGTGCTACGGCAAGTCCTTCCGCATGGCCTATTTCCGGCCGAATACGCGCATGAACCCGGAGGCCGCCGAAAGCTACGCCAAGAACCGGCTGACGATCACGCGCCAGGTTGACTTCACGTCAGTCATGAAAAAGGCGGATGGGGCCAACCGTCGTTGCATCATTGACGTAACGCTCGCCGTAAACGGCATTCCGGTCGTTACGGCTGAGCTTAAAAATCCGCTTACGGGGCAGCGCGCTGCTGATGCCATACGCCAGTATGAGCAGGACCGTGACGAGCGCGACCTTCTCTTCGCTTTCAAGAAACGTTCTCTGGTGCAATTCGCCGTAGACCCTGACGAGGTATGGATGACCACTCGGTTAAAGGGGAAAGAGACCCACTTTCTGCCCTTCAACCGTGGACACAATCACGGAGCGGGAAACTCGCCCGTCGAAGGGAATTGGAAGACCCATTATCTCTGGGACGAAGTGCTACAGTCCGACAGTCTATTGGAAATCCTGCAACGGTTCATGCACCTTGAAGTGAAGGAAAAGCAGGTCAAAACAGACAAGGACGTACGCACTGTCCGGAAGGAGACGATGATCTTTCCGCGCTATCATCAGCTCGATTCCGTGCGGAAGGTGGTCGCCCATGCAAGCGCGCATGGCTCCGGCCGCAACTATCTTATCCAGCATTCGGCGGGCTCCGGTAAGTCGAACTCGATCGCCTGGTTTGCGCACCGTCTAGCGAGTTTGCACGACCGTAATGACGAGAAGATCTTCCATTCCGTCGTTGTCATCACCGATCGCCGCGTGCTTGATCAACAACTGCAAAACACGATTTATCAATTCGAGCACAAAACCGGCGTCGTCGAGAAAATCGATGATGACACGCAGCAGCTTGCACGCGCGCTTTCCCAGGGAACGCCGATCGTCATTACAACCATTCAGAAATTCCCTTTCATCTCACAAGCACTTTCCACGCTGGAGAAAAAGGGAGCCGGGGTGACGATCGACACGGCCGGGAAACGCTTTGCCGTCATCGTTGATGAGGCACATTCATCTCAGAGCGGCGAAACTGCCATCGCCTTGAAGGGCATGTTGAACAAGGAGGGCATCGATGCAGCGATCGCCGCTCAGCTCTCAGAAGAGGAAGACCACGACTTGTCCGACGAGGTCAAAGCGGCAGTGTTGCGGGATTCCCTTAGACGAGCGCGTCAACCGAACCTTAGTTTCTTCGCGTTCACGGCGACGCCAAAGTTCAAGACGAAGACGCTTTTTGATGAGCCCGGCCCGACGGGTGTTTCACCGTTTCATGAATACACCATGCGCCAAGCCATTGAAGAAGGCTTCATCATGGATGTGCTTCAAAACTACACCACCTATAGGCGCTTCTTCGGATTGATAAAGCAGGTGGAGGACGACCCCAACGTGCCGCGAAAGAAAGCGGCCAAAACACTTACCCGATACTTAGAGCTTCACCCCGTAAACATAGAACAAGTCGTTTCCGTCATCGTGGAGCACTTTCGGCTCTATGTTATGCAAGAGCTCGGAGGGCGAGCCAAAGCCATGGTTGAGGAGTGAGAGTTGGTGTCAAAGGGAGACGCAAGAGCATTCCTTGGTTTGTCCAAATGGATTGAGAGAAGCACCCCAGATGTCACCAGCCTCACGGATCAACCAGTGCCGCCGGGTGTCAATATGGCTCTGAAAAACGCGCTGCAAAGACGGATGTCTGACATCATTGTCTGCCGACACGGAAGCAGCGTTGAAACATGGATTTAGGTCTTTCGCAGTTCATGGTCATAGCGGGATTGGGCATCGTGTGCGGCAGTTTTGTCACGGCGTTGTCCTATCGCCTGCCCCGTGGACAAAGCGTCGCCCGCGGGCGCTCTAAATGCCCGGCCTGCGCACATGTGTTGGGTTGGCGGGATCTTGTCCCTGTCGTCTCGTGGCTGGCGCAATGGGGCAGATGCCGCTACTGCGGTGTAGGGCTGTCCTTTCGCTATCCGCTGATCGAACTTGCCTCCGCCTTTGCCTTTTTAGGTGCGGCGGCCTTTTCTACTTCCCTATTGCAACTGATATTGCTGTTGGCGGCGGTTCCTGTATTTGTAGCGCTGGTTGTGGTGGACCTGGAGCATGGGATTCTTCCGAATGGACTCTTATTGGCCTTGCTTCCGCTGGCACTCACTTATCGGCAGGCTGTGGTTGGCGACCCAATGGTAGGTTTGTTTGGTGCGGCCATTGCCTTCGCTGCCGGCCTCGGCGTGCGCACGGTCGACCATAGGGTTACCGGCAAACCCACCTTTCGCATGGGAGACGTAAGATTTCTGGCAGTCGTGGGTCTGTATCTGCGGCCCGAGCAATGGCTCGTGTTCTTACCCTTGGTGGGGGTGTTCGGCGTTATATACGGAATTGCAGGGCACGGGAGCAGCAGGAGAGCGTTTTCCCCAGGACCCATATTGATCACCGTCCTGTTCCTTTGCCTTATGGTCCCCGAGTTAGATGTCATGTTGATGGCAGTGCAGAGATGATCGCGTTGATAACGGGGTGACCTGACTCATGCAAACACGGGGCCGCACGACTTCACATGAAGTTGGCATCCCCGCGGGTGCGGGTGTGTCCGTTGTCAGAACAAATGGGACAAGTGAGTGTATTTTCTAACGGAGGATCTGGCTCATCTTCGTGGGACTATCTAGAATTCTGTGCTCGGGCCGGTTTCATTCAGACGCTCTGAAAGCGTTCTTCGAACAGAATGGCGAACTGGTTTTTCGCCTCGACCCATTCGCGCGGCGAGCGTTTCCAATCCTCGGCCGCGTTGCTGAGAACGAGATATAGCAGTTTCATGGCCGCGTCGTCATGCGGGAAATGCCCGCGCGTCCGGACCGCCCTTCTCAGCTTCGAGTTCAAGGCCTCGATGGCGTTGGTGGTGTATATGATCCGGCGGACGGCCTCAGGGAATGCGAAGAACGGAACGACGTGCTCCCACGCCCGGCGCCAGCCCTGAGCGATCGGCGGGTACTTCCGGCCCCAGCCGCGAGGAGCGCATGGCGGTCTACAGGCGTCGGTTGCTGCCCGCCATTAGGTCCCGGTCCAACTGGCCCCCGTCTTGATCCACTCGTGGATCGTCACACGGCTCACCCCGAAGCGTCTCGACAGTTAGTCTTCGAAACACCCTGTTCCAAATAGTGCTTCGATAACATTCTGGTATCCCATCTGTGCAATTACGCGTTCCCCAATCTTTGCCAGATTTCCAACAACGCGGGTCGTCGAGCATCGACTCACAACGGTCAAATGTTCAGTTTTCAGTTGTCACAAATGGAAGATTTACGGTTGCCGGCTACACCCTTCGATCACGGTGGCGGTGATCAGGGGGCGAATTCGTGTCGTCCATGTGGGTGTGTGAACCTCGGCAAAGTGTTCCTTATCGTGCCTGTGTATTATCGTCCATTCCAGGCCTCATTGATGGGTAACGTTATGGGAACAAATAACAGAATACATGAAAAACACTGCTGTTTCAGTATGTTATAATACTTTCTCGGCGGACGCTTAGGCACTACGCCCGATACTACAATCGCGCCCGGGCGCACCTTTCCTTAGGCAAGGACTCGCCCATTCCAAGACCGGCTGAGTTTGTTGGCGCCATCTCTAGGTGTGAACACCTGGGTGGGTTGCATCACGAGTACCGGCGGGTAAGGTAAATGGAAGGGACACAGGTTTCGCCAACCGAATACCAGGAGGACCGTCGTTTGATTCCGGCGGTTTGTGCCATCGAATCTTAGCCGCTGAGCTTACGCCCGCAAAACCGCGTTACGGCCCGCAGACCGACCTGAGATCATGGCTTCGGTCAGGTAGGTGCCGTTCTGATAGAGATCGGCGACCATGGACCCCAGCTGGCCTGCCTCGTACAGACCCGGAATGGGCTCGCCGGCGCGGTTGAGAACTTCGCCTTTAGTGTTGCGCTTCGCCCCAGCAGACGTGCAGACAAGACCCGGCTTGATCTCAATGGCGTAGTAGGGCGGTGTCACGATGGGTTCAAGCGTTGACGGATCCCGGTTAAACGTGAGGTCTGTCTTGGCGGCGCAGGCAGCATTGTATTCGGTGACCGTCTTAATCAGTTGATCCTGATCCCGGCCCAGCTTAAGGGCGAGCTCAGCAATGGAATTGGTCTTGGTGATCCAGCCCTTTTCAATTTCCTTGCTGTTGTCTTCGCTCCACTCATACCCGTGGACGGCGGCATTCCAGGTCATCCACTTCATGCCTAGGCTGAAATTCTTGCGCACGTTCTCATCAAAAATCATGTGCACCGGCATCACCCAGGCATGCAGGGTATCGACATAGTGGCCGTGCTGCTTCCATTTGTAGTGCGTACGGCTAAAAGGATAGGTCTCGTCGCCGAAGCGTCTGTCGTCGGCGGCCACTTCGATCCAGCTATATTTAGTGTACCGAAAGGCGCGCATGAAGGCGGTCTCGTAGTCGGGTACCTTGATGGCGAGATGGAACCCGCTGGAGTTCATGCGGTTGCGCAAATGCCATAAATCCGCACCGGCCCGTTGCAGCATATGAATACCGTCGCCGGTGTTGTAGGGACTACCAAAAGCGTGGACATCCATCCACCCGGCGTAGTTCAGCTTCATGTCATCGTTGTTCTCATACCCGCCGCAGGCTAGAACCACGCCGCCACGCGCTCTAACAGAGATCTCTTGCCCCGCGTGGTCAACAATTATGCCAAAGACTTCCCGAGTGTCGGGGTCTTGCACCAGATCGACAGCGGGGCTTTCGTACCAGACCGTCACCGGGCGCTTGTCGACGTTGTTCTTAAACGCTCCCCACAGGCCACCTGGACGCGGCAATATGGTCGCCGCGTTTTTAACAGCCGCCTTTGCACCGAGGTCGGCAAATTCATAGATAGGTTCAGACACCACGTACTCTTGATTTGCTTCCTTAGCGCGTTCTTCGATCCAGGGATGGAGGTCCATCAATTCGCTGACCCAAAACTCGAGTAAATCCTCAGGAACGGGGTTCGAGTAGGACAGATTGCGCTGATAACGCTTCATTGCTTCCTTGTCTTTGGGGATTACCAAGCCTTGACCAGAGGCGCGGGAGTTGCCTCCGGCGTGCTCCTCAGGCGCTTTCTCGAGAATCAAGATTTTTGCATCCGGCCTTACATCCAACGCTTCGATGGCGGCGGAACACGCTGCAATACCAAATCCGACAAGGACGATATCGTATTCCTCATCCCAATTAGTGCGTGGACTCGCTGCTTCCGCAGACTCGACAACCGCCGCAGCCGCAGCGGTGCCAACTATCAAAGAACGGCGATCAAGTGGTTGATTACGATTGTCTTTGACGTCCATCTCTCTCTCCGTATCGGATTCAATTATACGATAAGACCAACTTCACGTGTCCCTTCCGAAAACCTTATCTGGTTGAAATGAAGATGGATCCTCTGTAATCAGTTTGGGATGATATCGTTCGTTAGAGGGCATTGTCAGACTAAAATCGTATGTTAGAAATTTCCGGTTGTTGAGCCACCTTCGTCTCCAGCGCTTATCTGGTCTAAGCCAGACAAAACATGTCTTTGCGCCCTGAAATCCTCAAAAGGGGACAGGGAGAGACGACCAAGTAGATTTAGTCTGACAATGCCCCTCCGCCGTTTCCGACCTCAAGCACAATGGAGACGGCACGATGACAACAGCAATCGCGGTTCCCGGCAACATGGTGTCAACGTTTTTGACCCATTTTTTTGGCCACGGCCTCGTTGATGACAGTTACATCGTGGAAAAATACAAGGCGATAGCCGTTTGATGAGGTTTTCGTTCGCATCAATAACGAAAGACATTATCTATGGCGGTCCCTTGACCATGAAGGCGAAGGGCTTGAGGTCTTTGCCACGAAAGGGCGGGATCGCAAAGCCGCGCTTAGGTTTCTCAAGCAGGCTATCAAGCGTCAAGGCTGGCTGGCCACGATCGTCACGGACAGGCTGCGGTCATACCGAGCTGCCATAAAGGGGATCGGTAATGCAGCTGCCCAGACCTGTGGTCGCTGGCTCCACAACCGGGCAGAAAACTCATATCAACCCTTTCGAAGACCTTCAGATCCTGACAAAGCCTCCGATTGACACGCTCTGGCTCGATCCGCTCGCCTTTCCGCGCAACCCCTATCACCGTCTGGTAAAGCACTATAAGGACGGCCGGCTGCAAGCCGATGTCCGTCGTCAGAATGAATGGGACAGCAGAGGCTGTTATTTAACGGAGGCTCTGGTTCAACTTGGTTGATGTTAAGCGGCTTGCCTGTGATGGGCCAAGCGGCGTTTTTGGATGGTCAGTTCTTTGATCTTTCTCCTTCTCTCGATGATGGCGTGGTGCTGGCCGAAGTAGACGTCGGCGAGGCGGTGGTCGAGGTAGGTACAGCCGCGATATCCTTCAGCAGTGCCCGGGCGCCAACGACCTGCGCGCCCATCGCATGCAAACGCGCGCGCAAAGCCGCGTCAGAGGTGTAGACCAGTGCCATCGCCCGATCTGGGAGTGCACCCACCAGCTCCACGATGCGGTCGTCCGCGCTATCGCGACCGCCATGCCCGGTGTGAATCACGGTAAGGTGCTCCGGCGACGGTTCCGTGCCACGCGGCCCCGGCCCATCGAACACGATCGTCCATAGCCCCTTACGGTTGCGCGCAAGCAGGGCGATCTCGGCGACGATTCTTCGCGCGGCTCCGGCACGGTCGCGCCACCAGCCGTCTGGCCGTGACCCCATCACATTGTTGCCGTCCACGAACATCCGAGGCTGCACCGCTTGGTTCATATCGTCTTGCCGTCGCCCTTGTGCTGCTGGAGGCCATTGTCAGACTAACTGGCCCGGAGCAGAAGAAGCCATAATAGAGGGCTCTCAGGCAACCGACCGAGCTGCGGCTCAAGCACATCCTTACCCTGGCACGGGCCGATTGGGACAATGAGCAGATGCGGCCCGCCGTGCGGGAGGCGTTCCGCAAGGTGTTGGCCTGTGGCACCGCCGCCCTGGGCGCCGAGGTGTTCGCCTCCGCCAATGAGACCCGGGTGGTCCCCCACACGTGCAAGTCCCGCGCCTGTCCAAGTTGCGGCCACCGGGCGACGACGCTCTGGCAGCGCGACCAATGGCGGGAACTCCCCGACACATCCTATACCCACGTCACCCTCACCATGCCGGATGTGCTCTGGCCCCTGTTCCGGAACAACCGCCACCTGCTCCATGACCTGCCGGCCCTCGGGGCCAAGATCATCGAACGTTTGGCCTGGCGGACATACGGCGTGCGGCTGATGATCCTGGTGATTCCACACACGTTTGGTCGCCACCTGAACTTCAATTGTCACCTGCACGTGCTCGTCTCCCAAACCGGGCTCGATGCCGATGGCACGGCTTGGCGGAAGGCCCCGCTCGACCGCAAGGCATTAATGCTCCTGTGGCGCGACGCCGTGGTGGACTACTTAAGAGAAGCGTATCGCAGGGGCGTTCTGGAGACCGACCAGACCGCGGCCCAACTCATAGGCCTCCTGCACCGGCAACAGGAACGGTGGTGGAATACCCACATCAAACGGTTCCAGGGCAAGAAACAGTTCCTCGGCTACGCGGGCCGCTACGTCCGCCGTCCCCCCATCGCACAGCACCGGTTCAGGAAGTTTGACCGTCACGAAATACATTTCTTGACGAAAGATACGAAGACGAAACGAATGGTCATGACCCAGTATGAGACGGCTGACTTCGTGGCCACGTTGGCCGATCACGTGCCCGACCGTTACCGCCACGCCATCCGCTACTTTGGGCTACTGGCCCCACGCACCAAGGCCCGCACGCACGACATCGTGTTCGCTTTGCTGGGACAGGAACGCCTCGGCGAGTAGCGGCGTCTAAGCTGGGCGGCCTCGCTTATGAAATACTTCAGGGTCGACCCCCTGTTGGACCATCAGGGTGACAGGATGTACTGGGTCGGACGACTGGAGCCGGCCACACGTCGCTGAATGACGCTGGGACGGCGCCGGTCCCCGGGACCACCGACCGTGTACTGCAGGCGCCCGGCAAACCCGCTCTCAGCGGTAAGGTTGAAGGTGTCCGTCTCGAGATTAGTAGAACTTACCTCCGCCAGGATCTCCTCCACACCAACCGTCACCACCCCGCCCTCTAGGATCACGGGACTGGTCCACTGACCCAGGTTTACACCCGTATCCCCCGCATAAACTTCAATCGACATGGGCTCAGATGCGCCGTAACTCCGCTCGATGGTGATCTGCCCCCCGTGGAAGGGTACCGATGCACCGGACCGCACCCCGGGAACCGTCGCACTCCCACGGACCGTGGCCACTGAACAGGACGACCAGTTGGACAGCACCCGCTGTTGCGGGTCCCACACCAAGTGTTGGGCAAAGCCAGGGAACGTGGACGATACCGTCACCGTCAACAGGCGGGCATCGTCCACGTCAACGGCATCGAGATAGACAAAGGTAGAGGCGCCTGCCTCGAGGTCGCCCTCTACCTGGTCCAGCACCAGATCAGATTCGTTGTCAGCAAACTGGATGGTGTAGGACCCGGCCTCGCCGGAGGGGTTATGGACTTGAATGAAATTGTCGACGATGGGCGCGTTGGCCACCGGCTTAAAAACCACATCGTCGGCGGATGCCTCACCGGAACCAAGTGCCGCCACCATCCAACAGAGGGCGAAGAGCCAGAACTCTCGCACGTAGGCACCGAGACAGCAGTTCCACTCGGAACCGGCCAAACAAATCACAGAACTCTTCATCTTATATTTGTCTTTCCGAATGGTCGCTGGTCCCATTTTGGCGGATATGGCGCGAATGTAGTTCACCGACGGTTTTCGGACAATGAACACCACTTTCAGGCGCGGGTGGGAGAGCTACCCCTTCCGAAAACCTTATCTACCAGTATTCACGCTGCAAGGCGTTCGGATGCAGATGAGGATTTCGAAAGCGACAGGGCCTAAAGTTGCCCAGATTCACTTATTGTTGATTGTATTACCTTACAACCACACCTCATCTAAGTGAAGACAACGTTGGTTGCAGGCCCCCGCAACCACCGAAACCTATATTCCAGATGAAGTCACGTTGGTCTGTTCTTTTTTTTATCCACGTTTCACTATCGGCGGATGAGGTAAACGGAAGGGACAGCCATGCCAATCAGCTGGGTAAAAAAACAATCACTCCTTATTTGTCACACGCAACGGGACCGAAATTCGGGCATTGCTCGGACTTCAGGAGAAACATGAAGTCCGTGATGAGTGATTCTCCTCTTTGGAGCCCTGACAGCATACCGGTGAGTTCCGAACTCCATGAAGCCTTGCCTTAGAACCGCAATGTGGAGATAAAACATGAATGTCCCTGTCGAGCAATCTACCGCATGGCTTGACCAGAGCCTGGAAAATGAGACCCCGGAGGAACGCGCCAAAGCCCATTGGGAGCAAACGAAATATTATGGCAGACGCACTGTCGAGCATGCTTGGTTTGCAGGCAAGGCTTTGTGTGAGGCCAAAGCCAAGCTGGGCTTCGGTCGCTTCACAGATTGGTGCCTGGCCAATTACGCGGCGCAAAAGGGCCCGCCCCTGCGAACGGCAGAGCGGTTGACGAAGCTGTACCGGGGTTATCCGCAAATCCGCCAAATTGGCGATTTTGACTCCGTCCACGCCGCGCTTAGTGCATTGCCGAAAAAGAAGCAAAAGAAGGGGCAGATTGTGCCCTTTCCGTCTACTGATCCGCAGCCTGTTGAGCCACCGTCAGCAGAAGCGAAATTGGCCGCGCAGGATAGGCGGATCGCTTTCATCGAACAGACCGTATCGCCCGATGAACGCGAGAGTATGGAACAAGCGCCGAAGGAAAATGAGATTATTCGCACACTTAATTCCGAAGTCGCATTGTGGAAGGCCAAATACAAAGAGGTGAGGCAGGAAAACATTGAACTCAAAAGGCGCATGAAAGAACTGGAGGATGCCGCGTCACTATGAAGCTTACTCTTACATATCTGCTTGGCCGAAAGCCGGCACGAAGCCACATGCGTCTTCGACTTCTTGATCCAGGGCTACGGCGCCAAATGCCACAAGGCGGCCCAATGCTTGATCCGTGTCCGCGAACAATGGCTGATCTTCTACGACTGTATGGCTGAACATTGGAAGCACATCAGGTCGAACCCGGTCGACAGCACCTTTAACGCAGTGAGGCTCGAGACCACCAAGACCAAGGGCTACCTGCCACACAACACAGCGCTGAAAATGCTCTTAAACGCCAGGAAAAACCGGTGCCGGCTGGACGGGTCTTCAGAACGCCTCACCGAGGTCATTCAGGGCGTGGCGTTCAAAGCCTGCATCAAGTAAAATGAGTTAGTCGCGATGTGATCTGACACCGCTCCCTTCCCAGCAAGCTGGAATGGGAGCGGCGCATCTCTTGATGGAGATTGTGGTTGTCCGTTTTGATGGTGGTGCACACCAACCACAAAACGAGGACACCACGATGTTGAATACTACCGACAAGATCATCAAACACAAAACTGGATTGCTGAATCTGGCCGAGGAACTGGGCAACGTGTCGAAGGCCTGCCAGGTCCCTGCCAGGTCATGGGCATGTCGCGCGACACCTTTTACCGCTACAAGGCCGCGGTTGAGGAAGGCGGCGTCGAGGCCTTGTTCGAGCGCACCCGGCGCAAACCCAATCTTGCCAACCGCGTCGGTGAAGCCACCGAGCAGGCGGTGATCAAATCCGCGCTGGAGTTTCCGGCCTATGGTCAGGCCCGCACCTCCAACGAGCTGCGCAAGCAGGGTGTCTTTGTCTCGCCCTCAGGCGTCCGCTCGATCTGGCTGCGGCATGACCTGGCCAACTTCAAGGCCCGGCTGAAGGCGCTGGAGACCAAGGTCGCCGAGGACGGCATCATCCTGACCGAGGCCCACATACGAGGCCCAGGTGCAGGCCTTGGAAAAGAAGAATCGCGACGACGAAGCCCGCGGCGAGGTGGAAACGGCCCACCCCGGCTATCTGGGTTCACAGGACACCTTCTATGTCGGCACCCTGAAGAGGGGGTGGGGCGGATCTACCAGCAGAGCTATGTCGATCCCTATTCCAAGGTCGCGCAGGCCAAGCTCTACACCACCAAGACGCCGATCACCGCCGCCGACCTGCTCAATGACCGGGTGCTGCCGTTCCATGACGAGCACGACCTGCCTGTGCTGCGGATCATGACCGACAGGGGCACGGAATACTGCGGGCGAGCGGACAAGCACGACTACCAGCTCTTCCTGGCCATCAACGATATCGACCACACCAAGACCAAGGTGAAATCACCGCAAACAAACGGCATCCGCGAGCGCTTTCACAAGACCGTACTGCAGGAGTTCTACCAGGTCGCGTTCCGCAAAAGACTCTACGACAGCGTCGATGCGCTGCAGGACGATCTGGATCAATGGCTACATCACTACAACACGGAACGCACTCATCAGGGCAAAATGTGTTGCGGCAGAACGCCGTTCCAGACCATGATCGAGGGCAAAGAAATCTGGAAGGAAAAGTTCGTGAACTGAACTTGACCTAACAGAGGCCGCCGGAAAAACGGCCAACTGTCAGATCACATCTGAACCACTACACCTAAGCAGTGAGGCGTGCTTTGATTTGCGGAGTATTTTATGAACAGGCCCAATATAACTTTGCATCACCAATTGCAGGTTCTTCAGATCCGAGGCATTTAGTCTGACAACGCCTCCCCAAGGGAATAAAAGGATGATTTTCACGGAATGCTTTGCGTTCGTTGCACTGGCTGCCGCCCGGGCTACTCGTTGGCGTCCATACTGGCCGGTAAGCTGCGCATCGCTGAGCCTCACTTCCTGTGCTGCACTGGTTGCCGGCGCCTATGTTAATCCCGCGGATGTGGATGTACCGAACAAACGCGGGGAACAGGGGTTCAACGACGATGCACCGGGCGCAATCATCCGTGTCCTCTTCGAGACGTACCTGAGCGACGTAGAGATCGCCGTCTATCCCGTGCTTGCGCCCATCTCGGCTGGCAACTTCCTCGGCTACGTGGACGCAGGCCATTACGACGAGGCCACGATATACCGCGCAGCACGCAAGTCCGCTGTCCCTTCCATTTACCTTATCCGCCGATCTCCCTGACGCAAACCGTTCAGGTTTGGACGAGGTTTTCGGAAGGTACACCAGTGAAAGGGGACCAAGCGGATTTATTCTGACTGTGCGCCGCGCATCAGTAATGGAAAGCGCATGGTAATGGTAAGCTCAACATTTCATAAGTTCATCGATCCTATCGGCAACGCGCTGAGCTGGTTCGCGGAGTTGGTCCACGGTCCAGTCCGCAGCATAGCCCTCGGTCACGTCACCAGGGCGGGCGTGATTGACCAGCCGCTTGGTGAGAGACCGCGGCAGCATCAACTCGCGCTCGGCCACGGAGATGAACGCGTTGCGCAATCCGTGGAACCAGAACTTCGTGCCACCGGCCTTGGTGATGCGGCCGTAATGCCTGTGCAGTTCCACGATATGGCCCGACGTGCTCAAGGGCGAGGGAAACACCCAGTCCCGCAGGTTTGCCGCCATGGCCGCGCTGTCGTCCCGGCGCCTGGCAAGGATAGCGGCAAGCTGACGGGTGACGGGAAGCTCCAGCGGCGCCCCGGTCTTGGTCTCCTCGACCCGGAACGATCCCGCATCGAGGCTCACCCGTTCCCAACGCAACGCCATGATCTCGCCCCGCCGCATGCCTGTGTAAAGCCCGAACAGCAGCAGGTCGTGGTGCACCGGGTTGACCACCGCAGCCTCGATGCCCTTGCGCCAGCGCGGCAGCACCTCGGCTGGCGAGGAAATCCGCCTCCTCGTCTTGGGGTGATAGCGCCCTCCGCCGGCGAGCCACAGCTCGACCGGATTGCGCAGCCCCTCGTGGTCGACGCAGGGCCGGCGATAGACCGAGCGGAGAAACGACAGGCACTGGTTGGCCGGTACCTTGCCGTGACGCTCGGTGATGAGATGGAAGCGGGCCTCAATGTCCCGGCGGGTGATCGCATCAAGCGGGCGGGCGAGCCAGTCGCCGAGGTAGAGATTAGTATAGCGCCGATAGCACCGCTGGGTCTCCCACGACCGGTCGTGACCGGACTCTATATAGTCCATGCAGGCATCCCCCAGGGTGGGCAGGGCGCGCGCATCGGCACGCTCCCCTGCGGGGTCGTCCCCACCGCCGACGCGTCCCAGCAGTTCCTGGGCCAGACGCCGCCTCGTCCTCCACCATAGGCTACAGCCCTAATTCGCGGTCCGCGCCCTTCGGTGCCCGGGCCTTCTCCACGTCCGCATCGGTTGTCCGCGCACCCGATTCGATCCCTTTCCCGGTGTCCCGGTCAGTCCCTGGCGCCGCCTCGTCCCCCTTTGGACTGGTACCGGTAAAATGGAGAGTGCCTTCTGTTAAAGTTTAAACTCAACAGGAGGCCCATATGGGTATCGGAAGAACTGAGGAATTTCGTTCTGAAGCCGTTCGGATTGCATTGACGAGCGGGCTATCACACAAGCAAGTTGCCGCCGATCTTGGCATTGGCCTGTCTACATTAGGCAAGTGGATTACCAGTCATAAGCACACTGAGCTGCTGTCCGGCCCTCATAATGATAAAGACAAGGAATTGGCTCGCCTTTGCAAGGAGAACAGGACATTGCGTGAGGAGCGGGACATTTTAAAAAAAGCGACGGCCTTCTTCGCCAGCCAAAGCCGATGAGGTTTCATTTCATCGCAAAGGAGAAGGCCAATTTTTCAATCTGCAGGATGTGCAAAGTCCTGAGGGTCAGTGAAAGCGGCTACTACGCTTGGGTGTCTCGCCCTGCCAGTCAGCGCCAACGCGACGACAGGGTCTATTTGGCCCATATTCGTGCCGAACATGCCCGTAATTATCGGGCCTATGGTCGCCAGCGAATGACTGATGAACTCAGGGATCAAGGCAGCGTCATTGGTGAACGCCGGGTCGGGCGGTTGATGCGGGAGAACGATATTCGCATCGTCAGAACTCATAAATTCAAACGCACGACAAACAGTAATCACAACCACAACATAGCTCCCAACCTTCTGGATGGAGATTTTCAGGCCACGGGACCAAACCAGAAATGGGCCGGTGATATCAGCTATCTCTGGACGGCAGCGGGCTGGCTGTATCTTGCGGTGATCATCGATTTGTATTCACGCCGTGTCATTGGCTGGGCCGTCAGCGACAGGCTCAAACGGGATTTGCCGATCAAGGCTCTGAAAAGGGCCATTGCATTGCGACAACCGCCACCAGGGGTCATTCATCATTCTGATCGTGGCTCGCAGGGCGGGTTCAACCGGTCGTCGCAACACGTTCAGTTTGACTGGCCTGCAAGCACTGGTCCAGAGCTTCGGCGGGAGTTCTCCATCCGAGGGTCTTGCGGGGCCGTGTATTGAGCGCGTCAGCAACAACTGCGAGTACGTCCGGACTGTGTGCGCTCAGATCGGTTCCTTTCGGGAAGTACTGTCGAAGCAATCCATTGGTGTTCTCGTTCGTTCCGCGTTGCCAAGGGCTGTGCGGTTCGCAGAAGTAGACGGGAAGGCCGGTTGCGATCCGCAGATCCGCATGCCTGGCCATCTCTGCTCCCTGGTCCCAGGTCAGCGAGCGGCGAAGCTGCGCTGGCAATGTCGTGATCGTCCGGGCGATGGCATCGCGAACCGCTTCAGCCCCATGCTCGCTCCAGCCGGCAAGCGCAGGCCCGTTCTTCACGCGCGGGACGGTGCCGTGGCCTTCCATTCGGGGAAGATGCAGCAGCATTGTGAACCGCGTGGCGCGTTCCACCAGAGTGCCGATCGCCGATCTGCCCAAGCCGATGATCAGGTCACCTTCCCAGTGTCCGGGTACGGCCCGATCAGCTGCTTCCGCCGATCGTTCACTGATCATGATCTCAGGCGTGACGAAGGATTTTCCCCGCCGGCGGCTACGTGCCCGAGGCACGCGCAGTGCCCTTCCCGTGCGAAGGCAGGCGGTCAGCTCACGACGGAGTGCGCCGCGGCCCTGTACGTAGAGCGCCTGATAGATCGCCTCATGACTGATCCGCATCGCTTGATCCTCGGGCTTGTCCCCAGGATAGTCGATCCGAAGACGGTGCGCGATCTGCTCAGGACTCCAGGCCCTGGCCCATCGCCTGCGCTGCCGCGGCCCATGCCGACGACCGTTCCAGACGACGCGTGGCCCCTCGATCACCGTTCCATCCGGTGCCGAGATCCGACCCGCAAGCCGATCCTGCACATCGCGCCGCAGCGCCTCATTCGTTGCCAGCTTGGCTGGCTGCGGCCTTTTGGCGGATCGATCAGCATGCCACTGCGCCGTCGTTGCTCGGTAGTCCAGGCCACCGCTTCGGGTCGCCGCGTTGCGCCGCACCTCGCGGGAGATCGTCGACGGTGCTCGCTCCAGCCGGCAAGCAATATGACGTATGCCTCTTCCCTGAGCGCGCAGAAGAGCAATCTCCTCACGTTCCTCGAAAGACAGGTAACGTCCTGACAGCGGCTTGGCCGATTGCGATAAATGTGCTGGTGGCATGCCGCCCGACCTCCGGAACCACCTCGAGCCTACCGGAGGGGATACACCGGCATCTCGGGCCGCGTCCTCGCTCGAACGCCCCGTCGCAATCGCTGCCCAGAACCGAACAAGCTCCTCACGCCGTGCCGAGTCCGGTCGACCTGGCGAATGCAACTTGCTCCGTCCAGACCGATCCGACCGCCGTCTGCGTACCCGTCATAGCAACCTCCTATGCCAGAGTGTTGCGACGACCGATTGAACCCGCCCAGTATTGCTCCAACGATTACCGGAAACTTCTCAAAGGCCACGGCTTTCTCTCTTCGATGTCTGGCAAAGGGAATTGCTATGGCAATGCGACTGTAGAAACGTTCTTCAAATCATTGAAAGCAGAATTAATATGGAGGGAACACTATGAAACCAGGGAACAGGCACAAAACGCCCTGTTCCATTATATCAATGGATTTTATAATCCGCGTCGTCGCCATTCATATCTGGGCAGCATCAGTCCGGTGAAGTGCGAAAGTATGGCGGCTTAGGTGAGAAGGTAACTCTCCACTTTTGCGGTGCAGGTCCAAACCGTTTCAAGTTTGGATGAGGTCTTCGCAAGGGACAATCTGCTTCTCTCCACTGAGACCGAGTGACATACTGAATCTTCATATTTCCGCCCAAGGGAGACACTGCGATGACCACATTTAGGCTCATTGGCAAAACCTTGGCACCCGTTAGCAAACGTACCTTTTTGATGGGTGCCGCTGCCACCTTATCCACTAGCATACTGCCCACATGGCGCCGCGCCCAAGCGGCCGACAAGTACGATCTTATCGTCGTAGGCGCTGGCAACTCCGGTATGCCGGCGGCCATCTTCGCGGCTGAGCGCGGAGGCAACGTGCTGGTGGTTGAGAAGTCGCCAGTCCTCGGCGGCACTCTGGACCGTTCCGGAGGAATGATGTCCGGCTCGGGCACGGTGTTCCAGAAGGCCAAGGGCATCGACGACAGCCCCGACGCCCATTACACCGACACCATGCACATCAGCCACGGCACTGTCGACCCGGTGATCACCCGGCTTTTCGTGAACAACGCCGGTGACAGCATCAACTGGCTCGCCGCCAACGGCTTTGAGCTGGCTGACGACAGCCAGCCCGTGCTCACTATGGGCCACGAACCCTGGACCACCCCCCGCTACCACTTCGGCGAAGAGCGCGGCCGCACCGTCCTTGCGGTGATGGAACCGCTATACAAAGCCCAGGAGCGGGCGGGGAAGATCACCAGTCTCATGAGTACCGGGGTGGTCGACCTGATCCAGGACAACTCCGGCGCCGTGGTGGGGGTCACCACTGAGGATGACAACGGCCGGCTTGCTGACCACATGGGCAAGCACGTGGTGCTGACCTGCGGTGGGTGCGCCTCTAACCCGCGTATGTTCGCCGACCTCCACGGCAAGGAACTCACGGCCCAGTTGGCTTATCCCTACAGTCAGGGAACGGGGCTGACACTGGGCATGAGCGCCGGTGGCTATATCCGCGGCGGCGAGAAGTACCTGGCCTCCTTTGGCGCCATACTTGCCGACGACACCTATCCCAGCGTAACCGACGCCCGCTTCAATGGTCGGCCTGATCAGCGTCAACCGTGGGAGATCTACGTCAATAGCGACGGCAAGCGCTTCATGCGCGAGGATCACCCCAGCGTCGATTACCGCGAGCACGCGCTGACCGCCCAGGTTGGACAGCGTATGTGGGTAATCTCCGACCAGGAGATCATGGACAAGGCGCCCATCGCCTATGGCAGTTGGAACAAAAGGCAGCTGATGGACGCCTTCGACGACCATCCCATGTTCATCAAGGCGGAGAACCTGGATGCTCTCGGAGTCAAGGTCGGCATCAACCCGGTGAATCTCATGAATTCGGTGACCACCTACAACCGGGCCGTTGCCGAGGGAGCAACGGACGCCTTCGGGCGCCTCCACCGGCCCATGATGCTCACCAAGGGGCCGTACTACGCGGTGCGCGTCACGGGTACCACGTTGTTGTCCTTCGCCGGGCTGGCAGTGGACGGGCATCTTCGGGTGACCCGCCCGGACGGCACACCCGTGCCCAACCTTTACGCCGCCGGCGAAGTGATCGGCGCCGGTGCCACCACCGGCAACTCCTATGTCAACGGTAGCATGGTCACCCCGGCCCTGACCTTCGGCCGGCTGCTCGGCCAACGGATGCTGAACTTTAGCGCCTGACATTTCATGAGTCCGCCCTTCGGGGCGGGCTCAATTACCGCGATACTTTATTCTGTTAATCTTTTTGCTTTTGGCTAAGAGGCTGATGTCCACTTAGGGTCATAAACGGCTCTTATGATATTCGGTGATTTCCGTCCGTATTTGGCCGACGATGGATGTGGTGTATAATTTTGACACAACTGCTGACGAGACCTGATCGAAAATCCAGGTATGGCCCCGGTTCGGCATAAACGCATACACCTCAGACGGTCTGCGGCCCATTATTGAGACGAATTTGCCCCCTTTTAGCATTGTTGTTGTCTTGTAAGGGCGTTGTCAGACTAAATCGTCTTGAGTTGAAAAGTAAGCTCTCCTAGCCTCGGTTAATGAAAAATCCCTTCCGGTATTTCAACAGCTCGCCTGAGATCATCCGTAACGTTGTGATGCTCTATGTCCGTTATCCGCTGTCGTTGCGTCAGGTCGAAGACATTCTGTTCGAACGCGGCATCGACATTTGCCATGAAACCGTGCGGTATTGGTGGAACCGCTTTGGCCCGTTGTTTGCGGCCGAGATCCGGAAGAGGCGGATAGACCGGCGTAACTGGTCGAATTGGCGCTGGCATCTTGATGAGGTGTTTGTCCGCATCAATGGCGAAACACATTATCTATGGCGGGCCGTTGACCATGAAGGGGAAGTGCTTGAGGTCTTTGTCTCCAAAAGCCGGGACCGCGAAACCGCGCTTGAGTTCCTTAAACGTGCAATGAGGCGTTATGGCCGACCGGCTATGATCGTCACTGACAGGCTAAAGTCATACCGGGCTGCGATGAAGGTGATCGGCAACGAGAGCCGCCAAGAGATCAAGCATTGGCTCAACAATCGAGCCGAAAATTCACACCAACCGTTCCGCCGACGAGAAGGCGCGATGGCTCGGTTCAGAGACATCAAGACCCTACAGAAATTCGCCTCTGTCCACGCTTCGATCTACAACCACTTCAACCACCAACGCCATCTCAACCGCCGCGATACTTTCAAACAAGCCCGAGCCACTGCCCTGGCCGGGTGGCAGCAACTCGCAGCCTGACAGTCATCGATTGTAGGTTCTTAAGACCCGGTCCAATTAGTCTGACAATGCCTCCGGGATTGTTGTTGTTCCAGCATGACAATTTAGGGCGGCTGTTTCAACTGAGGCTTCTGTAGTCTACTATGAGAACGCAGTGTTAATGGGCAATCGAAATGAAACTCAAGATGCTGGTCCGACAGTTGCCTTCACTATTTTTTGCTTTGGTTTGGATGCCAACGGCTTGGGCGCAAGTCAGCGGCGACCCTTTGCCGCCTTTTGCCGAAACGCCGCGACCGCCCGCTCCCGATTACGCTGATTCTAAATCCTGGGCAGCTCTCCCCGGGCGAGAGGACTTGGCGGACCTTGTGCCGCAAGGGTCGGCACGGCCCGATAGTCAGGACATTGCTCCGGCGGACGTTTTCTACATTCATCCCACAACGTACCTGGCGACGGAGAATTGGAATCAGGACTTGGCCATGTCCGAGGTCAACCGGTGGACCGACACCAGCGTCATTGCGCGTCAGGCCAGCGCCTTCAACGCCTGCTGTAAGATTTATGCGCCCCGTTACCGGCAAGCGACCCTTGGTTCGGCCGGTGCCATGGATCGCGGGGGAATGGACGCCTATGACTTTGCCTACGGCGATGTTTTGCGCGCCTGGCACCACTATCTGGAAAACTGGAACAGGGGTCGCCCGGTTTTGATCGTCGGTCATAGCCAAGGCGCATTACATGCCCTGCGATTGCTGGAAGAAGAAGTGGATAGTTCTCCTGTCGCCGAGCGATTGGTTGCAGGGTATGTGATCGGCATTGCCACACCGGTAGGGCGCGTTGCCCGCACCCTGAAGACCATCCCCGTTTGTCGCGACAATACGGATACGGGCTGCCTCCTTTTCTGGAATACCTATGATCGCTCGGGCGATCCGTCCGGCGGTATAGCGCGAGCCCAGAAGCGCTACCGCGATACGTTTGCAACAGTGAGTGGACAAGACATTATCTGCTGGTCACCGACCGCGCGAAACGGTGGTGTCAATACCGGTGCTTTACCTGGCGATCCGAAGAGTGATTCTTTAGCGGATTTGGTAGCAGGGCCGGACGCCAGTTGTGAGGGTGGGATTCTGTGGACCGATACGCCGACCGGCGATGCGTTTCATCTGACCCTTATCCCTGGCGGTAATTTGCACTATCACGACTTCGATCTGTGTTACGAAGACATCCGACTTAACGCAGTGGACCGTGTTCAGGCCTTCCTGTCTCGTTAGGTTTGTGCTGTTTATTTCAGTCTCTACTCAATATCAGGCAGAGCGTCAGCGATTGCGTCGGTGTTTTCAGCGGATAAGCCGGCCGCAAATTCGCGCATGGTGCCTTCCGTCATGCTTAAGATGAGCTGTTCACGCGGCAGGAGGGCAAGTGTCGCGCGTGAGACTCTTTCGCCGTCTGTTGTGCCGTGACAACTGCCGCAGTGAGCAGTGAACAATCTCACACCGATTGGGTCTGTAACGTCTAACTCCACAACATGTTCAGGCTGGAGATGTGTGCTAGCCTCAGCGAGGCCGTAGGCTTGTAGACGATCGGTTCCGACCAGGACCATGCCGTCAACCACCGTTGGCTCATTGTACTTTCCAGATGGACGCAATTCGGCACCACTGTGCCAAAGTAGGCGTAGATCCTGCGCGTCAAAGGCATAGAGGCGTGCGCCCGGCGCGGTGGGCAAATGTATGTCGAAGCTGCGCGGGACGTTTGGATCCAATACCCAAACAATTCCGTTATCGCCCTCATTGCTGGAAATGACCGGCGATCCTGGATTCTGCAGGGTTTGAGTCATTTCCATCTTATCTTTGTGCAAGAACGCAGGTTGGTCGGTGTCCGGAACGACTTCGACACGCACTAGCCCGGGTGGGACATTGATGCTGTAGTCTTCCCCTGTCTTGCTGGTACCGGTCAGATAGAGATAGTGGCCGCCGTCGGCGTCACGATAATACGCGTTAGTGCTGCGGCTCTTGGCTGTGTTGCCCATGCCGATGTCATCTGAATAGGGGCCGAAAACGCTGATCGGTCCGCGGCTGTTCAGTTCCGGTTGGATGTCCGGCGCGAGGAGGGAACCGTCACTGCTCGGGTCCGTGCTGCACGGTTGGCGACGAATAAGGTCGCCGGGAAAATTATTGCGGTCCAGTAGGTAGGCATTGCCCTGTTTGCCACCGCCAAGCGCGAGAAGGTGCGGCGTTGAGGTCGCTTCCTTTGCAATGTTGAACAGCACTGGGCCGCTGCCGGCAATGTCGATGTCGGCTGCGGCGGTTTGGCAATAATTGAACGGCGCGTAGGTCCCGATGAGGCGCAGGCCGGTTTCCATATCGTCTTCAAATTGCAGGATCGATTGGCCCCACACGTGGTCGCTATCGGGATAAACGCTGGGGATTCCACCATTTGCCAACGCATTACCAAAGCTGGCTCCGGTCGCGACATAAATTCGGCCTTCGTCGTCAATTGCGGCGCCGCTTGATCCCCACATACCCCCTTGCTCCATTTCGGCACGCGGCATGGAGGAAAAGGCTCTGACCAGGCGCGGGGACTCGGTATCAACGGAGATAAGCCAGCCCTGCATGTCTGGACCGAAGGTGACGTAGAGGCGAGAGCCCGAAACATTGAGAGTGAGAGCACCGCGCTGAATGTATGGCCGCCCATCGATAAAGGCGGAGGCGCCGTTGCGATTAAGCTCGGCGGTGACGGTTCTGGGGCTAACCTCGAGCGGCCAGCCTTCCACTGTTTCCCCAGTCTGCAAATCTAGCCCATGGATGTGCCACAGCCAGTCACCGGAACAGCTCGCGACATAGAGGCGTTCTTTGTCCTGATCGATCACCGGCGTACCGAGAATGCCGATCTTCGCGGAATCACAGGGGTTGTCGGTGAGTTGCCTGCGCCAGAGGATTGTACCTGGCGGACTGGATTCATTTTCACCTGCGAGAATAGCGTAGGTCCAGCCGGTGCTGCTGGCGACAAAGGACACCGGAGCACGGCTGCCGCTCAGTGGGCTGCGCGTGAATTCCATGTCACTCAGATAAAGTGGGGATGCAAAGAGACGTGCGGGGACGCCTTCGTGATCATCCAGCTCCTCGGACTCCCACATCAAGCCAAATTCATCACTTGCAACGTTTTCCGGCGTAAGGACAGTCTCGGCATCGTTCCAGCCCTGACGATCACGGCCATAGTGGTAAGTGGTTTTATCGACGCCCGGCGAAGCCGGTTCTCCGCACGCCGAAAAGAAGAGGAGAGTTATAACTGTAGATGGAGCGGAGAATTTGATCATGCTCGCAGTTCTATTCTCTCTCGACCCGCCCCAACGCTCCGATCAGTTTCCAATCGCCCGTGTCATCGCGAACCCACACATGACATATGTGAAGCAGTTCATCGACGGGCGTGCCGTCAGGAAGCATCGTTCTGTGCGTCGTATAGTAGAGAACAGCCGTATCGTCCTGTAGTGCAAGGCCGTCAAAGGTGATTTCGCGCTTTTCCTGATTGGGAACATTTAGATTGGCTTGCAGTTGCTTGAGATCGTCAAGGGACGATGGCTTCGGTGCGCCGGGCGGCCATCCGACGTAATAAGGTGAGGAGTGCTCGATATAGTAGTCCAACCCTGTCTTTGCCCAGGCATCGTAGATGGCCAGTTCTTTGGCCCAAATCGCCGCCTTGGCGGTTTCGTAGTCTGATG
Organism: Rhodospirillaceae bacterium; assembly: GCA_965262665.1. GTDB lineage: Bacteria > Pseudomonadota > Alphaproteobacteria > Rhodospirillales > Rhodospirillaceae > CBDBND01. Next base: position 2,518,306 of record CBDHFR010000004.1, on the reverse strand, counting down.
AAGTATCTGCAAGCGCAGACCCACCCATGCCGACCACCGCAAATAGTATGACTTTAATTATTCTCATTATTTGATCCTCGGCGTTGTGAAGGTGTTAGCCCATTTCAAACGTACCCGTTTAGGTTTCGCCTAGTGTTAGTACAGCATCTCACTGGGCGATAAATTCGTTTGACTCAATGCGTATTCCGTTCGGATCTCTAAAAAACATTTGCTTGGCCACGCCGCTCGCTGACAGAGTGGGCGGTTTCAAAACGCTGTAGACGGCATCGACGGCGCGCTTGTGTACCTCTTCGATATTCTTCACAAGATGGATCAGCATCACATCGCCATAGGCGTTTGTTACACCATTGGGCCGCGGTATTGCTTCTAACGTTGAATCTTCGAGCCCCAATACGGCGACATAAGCCCCGTCACGGGACTTCAGATACGTCAGGCGTAGATGAGATCCTTCGGGAATGCCCCAGGCGTTGTCGGCAGGGTAAGGGCCAACATTGCGTGCGGTATCACCTTCTTCATACCCCAAAACGTCTTTGTAAAATTTGATCGTTTCTTCCGGGTTGGCCGCGAAGAATGCCGCTCTTGTTAACGTCGCGTACGCATCGTTTTGTGCTGTCGCAGGTGATGCTAATAACAAGAAGAGCCCAATAAGTAGTCCAATTTTTACCATCTCTGGACTCCTCTACATTTGCTGATTGCTACGCCCGGTCCAGGATCTCAAAGGCTGCTCTTTCACCAGCCTCCATTGCTGCTTCCATGCCGTAGTCCAGCCGCCGGGTGTGCTCACCGGCAAAATGCAGGCGGCCATGGGGCAGGATCATTTCATTGGCGAACGCCGTCACCTGTCCCGGCGCGAACATGGGGCTGCACCCTCTTTGCAGAGGTTGGCGTTCCCATGAATGGAACTTGAGAACCTCGATCTGGCCGCGGGAGGTGGGGCGGATGCGCTCCATTTCTTCGACGAGAAATTGTGTCGCCGCTTCCGGTGATCGTGCGGCTACTTGTCTGCCAACAGTGTTGGTAAGGACGAACATGCCGCGATGCTCTCCTTCTCCCGTGTGGTTGTCGATCATCCAGAACATGCGGATAGCACCATCCGTGAAAAGGGACGGTTCAAATCCATCTTCCTGCCAGAACGGTTCTTTGATTTTGCAGAAGGCCCGGGTGGTTTCCGCATACTTAAGATCTTGTATGGCTTGGATCTGTTGCGCCGGTGGACGCGGCCAAATAAAGACATGCCGCAAGACAGAAAACGGAACCGATGCAATCACAAATTTTGCCCGGTAACGGTTCCCATCAAGTGTACGCACATCAACAGCATCTTCATTAATGTCGAGCGCTGAGACTTGCTGATTGACCAATACCTCTTGGGGAAGCTGCGCCGCCATGGCACGGGGTAAGACAATGGTTCCACCGCTGATATTTTTGGGCCAATGCCCTATAGGTTTGCCGTCGTCACCCAAGGGCCTCATAAACTCTTGAGCAAGCGCCCCCCGGGTCCGTTCCTGAAGCAACCGCAATGCGGAGACGCCGTACAAATCGGAGTTATGGCCCGCGAGCTTGATCCCCGCGTCGGACACGCCATGACGTTTAAAGAGGTCATAAAGAGAAACGTCATAGTCCGCGAACCGAGGACTCAACCAATCGTCAAGTTCTACAAGCGGATTGAGCTTGGCCAGCATGGCCGAGCCGAATTGAATGGCGGGGATGTTCCGTTCGTCGCCAACCGTCTTGTTGTGAGGGGAGGTGGGCCAGTCTGCGCCTTTGATCAATTCGCCTCCTAAATGGTACGCAAACGGCAAGAGTGCGCGGTCTTCATCATAGAGCTGCAGGCCGAGCCGATCGATTGCATCGAGAACGCGAGCGTAGTCAGCCCCGACTTGTGACGCACCGAGTTCTATCGGCGTGTCGCCTGTGTTGGTTTTCCAGCTTTCTTCAGCCGTCCAGACGCGACCGCCGATACGGTCAGCGCCTTCTAAAACGCGCACGGACAAACCCAATTCGCTCAAAATCCATGCAGCGTTGAGACCGGAGAGCCCCGCACCAATAACCACAACATCCGTGGCCTCTTGTGCTCTTGCGCGGCGCGTATGAACAAAAGGCGCGACAGGTGTCAAAGACGCTGCTGAAATCGCTGCGCCGAACGTCCGCCTGGTTATTGATTGCGGCATAGGTTTGGTACTCCCATCTCATTAAAGCGTTTCTTCATAATTAGTCCGTTGGTCCAACGCGGTCCCAGCGTACGAAATCGTTTTCGACGATTTCTATCGGTCTAAGACCTTGTTTTACAGGGTTGGACAACTATTCGATAACTGCGTCTTCGGGCCACTCTATTGCAGCGTCTGCAAAATTTTCGAGTAGCGGTGGTGTTAAAATTAGACTCGCAACACAGGCTGGCTCCGAACCATAGATTTCAGTGAAGTGACCATAGCCTGAGTTATCAATGTAAAGAGATATTGTTCCAGCTCCGCCAGTCCTGGAGTTCTGTGCACCATCAGGAGACCCGACCGTCACTTTCCCTTGCCCGCTCAGTAAAATTGATAGCGCTGGGGTGGGCGTTGTATGCCACACGCGTGCGTCGCTGGGGTAAGGCAGTGCACAGCTCCAATGATCCGACTGAAACGCAGGAGTCCAGCGGCTCGGCGCGTTCGCATCGCCGCTTACCGGTAGAATCAAATCTTTGCAGTGAGACACACCTTGTTTGTCGGCGTAAATGCATTGAATTGAGACGCCGTCCAGATTCTCGAATGAATTCATGGATCGAACTTCTCATCAATTGATTGCGTCATAGAGCCTACATCCCAAGCTTGTTTGACTATGCCTTCGTGACTAGTCGGTTACTCTAACGCGATCCCACCGCACAAAATCTTGTTCAACTATGAATTCCGAAACTTGACGTGCAACACCGTCAAATCCCACACCCTGCCATAACAAGACACCCGGAGGGTTGTCCCGTTCATAGGCCAACGTTGCGTGCGTTGTCGCGAGCCTGGCGCTTTCTGTTTCAGATTGATGAGCTGATTCAATCAACGGGATCATAGCCGGGTCGCAATGATAGGGTGCGCGCCAATTGCAGGACCGGAAGCGGTATCCGCGTATGGAATCAAAACCGGCGAAGGTCCAGGCAAACGCTTCCGCCGGCCAGTCACCGGTTTGAACGCTTTCGATCATCCGCGCGGCGGTTGTTGCCCGTATCGTCATGGTTACACCGACGGCAGAAAAATCTTGAGCCAGTTGCTGGAACCAATCCGCATAACTGCCACCCCGGCTCGGATCGATCAACATTGTGAATTCAAAACCGTCCGCATACCCGGATTCATCCAACAAGGCTTTCGCCCGGTCAGAATCGTAAGGGTAGGGCGGCAGGGTAGGATCGAAGCCGAACGCCATGGGATGTGAGAACTGGCTCGCCGGTGGCACGGCATCGGCAAAAAAAGCGGTGAGGAGTTGAGTCTTATTAGCGGCGTAGTTCAGCGCGCGCCGCACACGTACGTCTTTCAGCGGCGTGTCTTTGGTTGTCACAAACAACAGGAAATTAACCAGCGGGGCTGGCCGCGATAGCAGGCGTCCTCCGATAGTCTCCACGTCCGCCCCGTCCTCCGGAGCCAAATCAAAGGCAATATCCACAGCCTCTGACATAAAGGCCTGCAGCCGCGCCGTCGGATCCTTAATCTGAAGCATGCTGATGCGGTCGACCTTTGGCGACCGCCAAGACTTTTCAAAAGCTGAAAGTTCAAGCCGCGATGTTGTCCAGGAGTCGACATAGAAAGGCCCGGTGCCGACCGGTGCGCGTTGAAATTCAACCCTGCCAACATCCTGCCAGTGACGTGGTGCGGGAATACGGATGAAACTCAAATGAAGCGGAAGGATCGGGTCCGGTTCGGCCGTCTCGATTTCAACCGTAAGAGGATCGCGAGCCCCGAAAGAAACGACTGCCGTTTTCATATCCAGGCTGGCGACTGAATCACGGCGCCCTTCGTCAGTCTGCAAGTAATCGAACGCCGCGATGACGGCGTCGGCGTCGAAGGGTTCGCCGTTTGAAAACGTAACGTCTGCCTTGAGCGAAAAGACCCATCGGGTCGGGGTTTCCTGTGACCAGTCGGTCGCTAGTCCGGGTAAAACCTGACCGTTGGGGCCGATGCGGGTGAAAGAGTCAAAAATGGCCTGAAGGGGCAGGGCATTGGGCAGGGCGATGGGGCCGTAAGGATTGCCCAGCATGGGCGAAAAACTCTGGGCGCCCACGCGCAAGGTCTCACTTGCATGAACCGGTGAGGCGGCAAGTCCAAGTATCACTGTCAGCCACAGCCACATCCGCCGCATGAGTTCAAACCGCGCGATTGTTTTAAGGTTTTGCCACCGTTCCAAAGCTAGGCAGAGAAAACATGTCTTAGTTTTACACACCAACCCAGCCCAACAGGCACTATAATCCAAATTGCGGATTTTAATCTTTGCCCGGAAGGAAGCTCAACATGGAGCAGGTCAAAGGTTTAGAGCGGGGGCTTGAGGTTCTCAACGGCCTGGTCGAGCTTGAAAGCGGCACAGTCAGGGAAGTCGCTTCTCACACCGGTCTCACCCAACAGGCCACTTACAGGTACCTTGAATCCCTCAGGCGCAAAGGTTTCGCTTATCGCAAAAATTACCGAGAACCTTACCGAGCAACGACCCGTGCCTTCATCCTTGGCGGGCAGATATCTACCGATGTCGCCATTTCGGATTGTGCACAACCCGTTCTGGATGACCTTGCCCGTCAATTGGAATGGCCAGTTTCACTGACGGCGGTGATGAATAAAGAAGCCACCGTGCTCGCGAGCGCGGAATATCGGAGTCACAAAGATTTAAAGGACTTCGTCAAATCCGGTCCCTTACCTCGGTTTGGCCGCCCGTCTTGGGCCCTCTACCTCGCCCTAATCCCGCCGGACAAAGCACGAGAGCAATACCTAAAAGACCTCGAGAATCATGGATCGCAACTTCTTGTCCGTGATCCTGATTTCTACGATGTCCTACTGTCGCGCATACGATCAAGCGGGCACGTCATTTACGATGCTTTTCGCAGTCCTCAGGGCAGCGCGGCTGTACCTATCCATGACGTTGAGGGCCGCTTGTACGCGATTGAGGTCAGATTTATCGAGGCTGAGATCGCAAGGGCAGATGTGGAAAATCGCCTTATTCCAGCGATGAAATCAGCGGCTGGTACTATTCGGTCCGCCGCTGATCCGCTCCTAGCGGCACTTTCAGCCATAAAAGTGCTGAATCTCTAAAATCCGCATTCCGGATTTCCATCACCAAAGGCATCGACAAACCTTGTCTCAGGAGGCTATGGGACAGGCAGGGAGAAAGACCGAAGCGGTCACCATGAATAAACACCCGTTACATCCCATCACAGATGAGGATCGGTTGGCGTATCAGTCCGATGGCGTGGTGTGTCTCCGGGGCATGTTCGATGCCGAATGGGTTACGCGCATGCGCGCCGCCGCCGAACGGGTTATCGCCGATCCGGACAAGTACGGCGTGCTTGGACCCTCCCAGGGTGAGACCATGACGTCGGTCTGTTACATGTGGCGCAACGATCAAGATTTCCGCGATTACATCTTTGAGTCACCGGCTGCAGAGATCACCGGTAGGGTCATCGGCTCAAAAGAAATCCGGATGTATCACGACCATTTGTTTCACAAACCGCCCCAGTCGCCGCGCAAGATGCAGTGGCACACCGATGCCACGGCCTGGCCGGTTAACGGGGAAATGGCGCCGAACATCTGGCTGTCTCTGACCGAAGTGGATGACGAGAATGGACGAGTAGAGTTTGTAGCCGGTTATCACCGGTATTTGGTGGAGAACGGACTGCAATACGGCTTCAAACCAGAACAAAACACGGGATTATGCCCGGTTTTCGAAGAAGAACGAGACAATCCTGACTACCGCTTTATCACTTGGGATTTAGCGCCGGGTGACTGCATCGTGTTCCACCCGTCCACACCACACTTCTCAAAGGGGAATGACTCAACCGACCGGCCGCGCATTGGCCTCGCGCTCCGCCTGTTCGGTGATGATGTTGTGTGGGATCCGCAGCCCCATAAAGCCGTGATCCCAGGCCTGGAACGATCAGACCTCGTTCCCGGTGAACATCCCGAAGGTGAATTCTTTCCTGTGCTTTGGTGCGATCCTGAAGCAACGGCACGCGAGGCGGTATAGTCCGACAGATGATTATGAAAATGCTTGCACTGAAATCCGGGGATGACGGCCAATCACATTTCGAGGAGATCGAGCTTTCCGAATCCGAAACGGCGTGGGGTTCGCGCAAGGTGCCCGTTCAAGATTGCGCCGGATGGGAAATGGGGGAAAGCGAACCGGGACACTTTTTGGACTGGCATGTGGCGCGCGTTCCTCGTGTCCTCATCGTTTTGCATGGGGCATTGGAAGTGGGCGTGGGGTCCGGTGAAGTCCGCCGGTTCGGTCCCGGCGATGCGCTTTACGCACAAGATACAACAGGCCAAGGCCATACATCTCGATTCGTGGGTGAAACAAAGACACGCATGATCACTATTCCCATCGAACCGTAACGTACAAATCGATGATTGGTAACTTAAACTGAGGCATAAAGGATACACACAAAGGTAAACGAACAAATTCAAGATCATTTGATTGTCATGAGTATTGAAGTTTGTTTCTTTTCAACTAACAGGCGCTTCTTAACGAAACCTGTCATCAAGTCCATGGCAATCAAAATGAACCTTCAAGCGGGTCATGCAATTTGGCCGGATTGAAATCAACGTAAGTCGTTATTTGGTTTTACGAGACTGTTGCGGCAGAGGCTGGATTTTCCAGCTTGCGGCTTTTTGCGGAGGTTTACGTGTGACTAGGCGTTGTGAGCGCGAATATCGGTTGCGTTTCGGTCCCGAGGCCGGCGGTTTCGGGTGTTTAGGACGGACTCCTCCCTCAGGCGCCCACAAGCTCGATGCGATTTGCCGCTTTCAGCAGGTTCATGGCCGCGCCCTTGAAGGTCAGTTCGGCCTCAACCTTCTCGCGTGTCATGTAGCGGGAGCGGGCGCCGCGGAAGAGGCGCTTGAGCGTCCCGAAGCCCTGCTCGACAATCCAGCGCTGCTTCGCGACCAGCCTGTTGAAAGGCACTGTCAGACTAAATTGCCTTGAGTCAGGAAGTAAGCTTCCTTAGCCTCAGACCATGCAAAATCCCTTCCGTTATTTCACCAGCTCTCCCGAGGGCATTGTCAGACCAACTGGCCCGGAGCAGAAGAAGCCGTAATTCGAGTAATTTCAGGCAGCAAGTTGCTGCCACTCGACGAGGGCAGCGGCTTGAGCTTGTTTGAAAATGTCTCTTCGGTTGAGATGGCGTTGGTGGTTGAAGTGGTTGTGGATTGAGGCATGGACAGAGGCGAATTTCTGCAGGGTCTTGATGTCTCTGAACCGAGCCATCGCGCCTTCTCGTCGTCGGAACGGTTGGTGTGAATTTTCTGCCCGGTTGTTGAGCCATTGACCACAAAGCTGACGGTCTTCGACCCCAATATCTTTCATAGCGGCGCCGTATGAACAAAGTCGGTCCGTGACGATCGTGGCTGGTCGGCCATAACGCTTCATTGCACGTCTAAGAAACTCAAGCGCGGCTTCTCGGTCCCGGCGTTTGGTGGCCAAAACCTCAAGGACTTCGCCTTTATGGTCAACGGCACGCCATAGATAACGTGTTTCTCCGTTAATGCGGACAAACACTTCATCAAAGTGCCAACGCCAGTTCGAATAGGATCCATGACGAATGCGGCGTTTCCGGATCTCGGCGGCAAACAACGGACCAAAGCGGTTCCACCAGTACCGCACCGTCTCGTAAGAGATGTCGATGCCCCGTTCGTAGAGTAGATCTTCGACCTATCTCAGGGAGAGTGGAAATCTAACATACAGCATCACAGTGCTGCGGATGACCTCGGGAGAGCTGTTGAAATAACGAAAAGGATTTTGCATGGTCTGAGGCTAGGGAAGCTTACTTCCTGGCTCAAGGCAATTTAGTCTGACAGTGCCGGCGGGAACACCGTGTTGCAATGGTGTTGATTGTTTGTTGGAGGAAACCACCGGCGGTTTTAGTCTTTCTTAAGCCACTGTAAAAAATATTCTTTTTGGAGGCGAATTGCAGGGAATCCCCTAGACGGGCAAGCCCGCAACCACCTTTACCGAACTTTTTTGGAATTGAGAAAATCCATAGAATTTTTGTGATGCACCAGCCCGATACCAGCGTTACTTATACCTGTTTGAGGAGTGTCTGTAACGGGATTCAATCAGCGTTAGTGCATCTGGACGCAGTGAGGCTGTGAAGATTGCGCCTGCCAAGAACGTCATCCACACCTGGAGGGATTGCATCATGAAGATCGGCGGCTAAGGAAAATAGAAGGGACTAATCTGATGGTATGGACGCCCCCTTTTCGGCGTCGAGTGCGCCAGAATGGAGTTTGGTTTGAACTCCAGACAGAGGGAGCGTCCACGATGGATATTACAACAATCGGTTTTGATCTGGCAAAGACGGTGTTCCAGGTTCACGGTGCTGATGGTGAGGGGCGAGCGGTACTACGGCGGAAGCTGCGCCGCGGGAAGGTGTTGGCGTTCTTCGCCGGATTGCCATCATGTCTTGTCGGCATGGAAGCCTGCGCCAGTGCGCACTACTGGGCGCGTGAGATACAAGCGCTGGGCCATGAGGTCCGGCTGATCCCGCCTCAATACGTTCGCCCCTTCGTCAAGACGAACAAGAACGACGCGGCGGATGCGGAAGCGATCTGCGAGGCGGTGACGCGTCCGACGATGCGCTTTGCGCCGGCGAAAAGCGCCGAGCAGCAATCGGTTTTGATGCTGCACCGGGCCCGTGAGCTGTTGGTCCGTCAACGCACGATGGTGATCAATGCGCTTCGCGGCCACTGTGCGGAGCTCGGACTGATCGTCGCTCAAGGGGCGTCGAAGGTGGAGGAACTGGTTGCCATCATCGAAGATCCCGGTGATGTGCGACTGCCCCCTCTGGCACGCGAGGCGCTTGGCTCTCTGGTTGAGCAGCTCCATTCCGCTCAGGCCCGGATCAAGCAGCTGGAGGCGACGCTTTTGGCTTGGCACCGATCCAACCAGGCGAGCCGCCGGCTTGCGACGATCCCCGGCGTCGGTGTCATCACCGCGACGGCGCTGGTCGCGACGATCGGAGATGGCGCGCAGTTTCGCTCGGGCCGGCAGCTCTCGGCCTGGCTCGGTCTCGTGCCCCGACAACACTCGAGTGGCGGCAAGGACAGGCTGGGGCGGATCTCGAAGCGCGGGGATGGCTATATCAGGCGCTTGCTCGTGCATGGTGCGCGAAGCGTGCTGCGCTGGCGCCGCGCCAAGCCGGGCACGGGGCCTGGCTGGACCGACCGGCTCCTGGCGCGGCGGCCGACAAACGTCGTGCTGGTCGCCATGGCCAATAAGACAGCCCGCGTCGCCTGGGCACTGCTCAGATACGAGCGTATCTACCGACCGACGCCCGCCTGACCAGCTGGAAAGCGGATACAAACTTGCGAGGGTAACGACGATTTGATGGCGAAACAGGGCTCCACCCGAGATCGGCCAAACCCGAGGCATTGTCAGAGCTTTGAGCTCGTTAATCTGACTGGGCGTCGATCTTTCGGATTCCATCAGGGCCAGCGGTCAGCGTACCGCAGCGCAAAGGCCGGATACATGACTGCAAGCTCTACCGCCGTTTTAAGTCAGTTTCTCCCTTGCAACACCGGGGGCGTCCATACATGACAATGCCGCCGAGTGGCATCAACTTGCCGCCTGATAGCTCTCAATTGCAGGTTCTTCAGACACGAGCCATTTAGTCTGGCAATGGCGTCTACACCGGTGATAGATGTCTGGCTCACTTCCGGGCACCGAAGAACTGCACCCGGCCAATACCGCCACGGGTGGATGGAAAGTCCTTATCAAAAGGCACTTCGAAGAAGGTAAATTTGCCGGCTGGGTCACGTCCCGCCCAAGTTTCGACGATGTTACCGCGGTCGAAGCCAGCTTCGGACAGGAGGTCTGTGCGGTCGATGGCCGTCCACTGACGCCAGAAGGGTTCTGCGTTGTGGTAGCAATCCCAGTTGAGCATGAATTGGTCGTGCGGGCTGTAGGCGCCTCCGAAGGGAATATCCTGATTCATTACGGCACCGCCCGGCCGAATCAAACGGTGCATCTCCCGGACAATGTTGCGCGCGGCCTTGTTAGAGGTTTCGTGGAACATGCCTGCGCTGACGACGAGGTCGAAAGACTCGTCGTCGAAATTTGTGCATTCCCCATTCTGCTGAGAGAAGTGAACCGTGTTACCAAGGCATTCCGCACGGGCGTGAGCATAGCGCAGGATAGCCGCGCCCACATCGATGCCGTGGACTTCGGCGTCCGGCCAGGCATCCGCTAGAGGTATGGTCGAGCCGCCCGTGGTGCAGCCTATATCTAGGATGCGTTTAGGCTCTATTTTGGGGAAGAATTCCTTCACAGTAGCAACGATGGCCTTGCCGGAACCGTCACGCAGGCGGCCTGCCATACCGGTGGTGTAATAATACGCACCGCGTTCGTACATGGCGCCAACATAGAGGTCGTCGTCCCCTAGGCTGGTCTGGTAACCGCCAGGCATGCAGTGGATGTCAACGGCATCCACATAACGCGGCATGTCGAAGTCCGGGTCTAAGGTCAGTGTGCCTTTTGGGTCTGCGCTTTGCTTTTGCGCTTCTATAGACAAGCGGGGTAATTCTCGCGCCGCGATGTCTCCTTCGTTGGCCCACAGCATTTCCTGCAGATTGCGGGCGATGCCACTCCACATTTGGGTGAAACTGTCTCCCATCATGAGGGAATAGACTTCATCACAATCCCTGGGCGGACGGTCGTGCTCTTTGACGAATTTGGGCTTGGCGCGCTTTTCGTAGACAAGCTCATCGTAGGGATAGGCGTGCTCCATCATATGGAGCTTGAGCCCGACAATGAAGTCTTCCCGGGCATGTTCGTCATGGACGGGAAGCGGCATCATGGGATGGGCCACCGGCTGTGGAACTATACGGGTCATGGACGCCTCCTTAATGATGCACTAAGTGTACCGGTCGGAGCGGGTCACGGAAAGCCTGCAGGAGTCAGCCCGGTAGGGTCTCCAAAACCCATGGGACACCGAAAGTGAACTAGGAATAACAGTCTCGGCCATTACCCCATGGCCGCGCATGCCATAGCACTGCGCTTGAAGCTGTCCAGCCCCGCAAACAGAACGCTGAGCATGACTACGCTGAACCCGGCGGCGACCAGCACCATGGCGAATTTGAGATCGTCCGGTGTACCCATCCAGTCGGTGACAAAACTCACAAGAGGCGGGGCCAGCAACGCACCAAGCAGATTGACGACAAAATAAAAAAGAGCTGTGGCCTGGCCGCGTAACTCGCCCGGCGTGATTGCGATGATACAGCTAGGGCTGGTAGCCGCGCTCGCCGTTGTGCCGATGATAGCGAATAGCAACATTAAGGAGGCCAGTTCCGGTGTTGGCATCAGCGGGTAGAGCATGGCACAGAAGGCACCGGCAGGAGAGAGCATCCCACCACGGTATAATAAGGTCCCTGGGGCAGACCACGGTCGATCAAGCGGGCGGCGACCCAACCGCTGCCGAGCGGTACCAATGAGACCTCCGATTATCAAGGTCGCCCCAATAAGCAAGCCGCTTTGGCCCACGCTCCAGCCCAGGCGCGTTCATACAAGGCGGGTGTCCAGAAACTGATGACATCGACCAGCCGACGATCTCCATCGTGGCCAGATCCTTGACGGCGGCGAGGTAGAGCCAGCCTTCGTCAGTTGGGATGTAGGAGATGTCAGCGCGCCAGACCGCATCGGGCGCAACGGCTTCGAAGTTGCGGTCAAGCAGATTGGGCGCGATCGCATGGGAGTGGCGGCTGTCGGTGGTGATTGGCGCCCGCCGCCTGCCGCGCGGTGGACGAATGCCGTTCTCTCGCATGAGCTTGGCGACCGTGCGCTTCGAGATGCGAAAGCCGCGGGCCTTCAACTCGGCATGGATCCGAGGGGCGCCGTAGCACCTCTTGCTCTGCTCGAAGATCTCCCGGATCTCTGATCCGAGCCGGTCACGCCAGGCAGCGCGTTCAGCTCTCTTTTGGGCCGCACGCCGCCGGGCGTGGAACCAACTGTGAGCAACCCCTAGGACCCGGCACATGAACCGGATGGCGGGCCCTGAAGCATGGGCGGCGATGAAAGCGTGCTTCGTTTTCATGTCTTCGCCGCCCATTGAGCAAAAAAAGCCGAGGCTTTGCGCAGAACCTCAACCTCCTCCGTCAGCCGCTTGTTATCCCGGCGAATGCTGCGCCAGCTCAGCGGCCTCGGCTTTCTGCGCCGCGGTCGCCGCGGTCGAACCCGCGGCCTCAAGCTCGAGCCGCCAGGTCTTCAACTGCGTTGGCGTGACGCCGGGCTCGGCAGCCACGCTGCTATGTGTCGCACCCGGCTCCGATAGCCGGGCAACCGCCTGTTCCTTGTATTCTGGGCGAAAACCGCCGCCTCGTCTGCTTTGTCATCCTGTCCCCCCAGGTCGGTATTTAATTTACCGTCTGGTCCGGGATCCGGGAGCAACGTCAGTTCGGCAAAGGAACCGAACCAAGCACCACCGCACTTGGTCGATAGGATGCTTTATCACTATTACAGGCGAGAAACTTTTTTTGTATGGAAACTAAAGTCGTTGATGCGTAACCAGGCGCGGGTCACACCCGAGAAGGTGAAGCTTTATACGGATATGAACAATCGCAAGGGACGAATCTGGGAAGAGCGCAGACGAATACAACAATATGACGTCGGTGATCCAAAATCGGTGATAGCGCAGATTCAAGTCCCGACGCTTATTCAATGGAGTTCAGAGTCTCTTTACCTCACGCCAAAAGACGCGGATACGTTTTATAGCTACCTTGCAAACGCACCGAAACGGAAGCAATTGTATACCAATGCTGGCCATTTAATCGTCGAGGATATTCCAGACCAGATAGCAAAAGACGCCCGGGGTTTCATCGACGACGTTTTATCTGGCAAGTTTACATCCAACTAGTCAGCACCGGTGTATTTCACCAGTCGCACGGTGAATGTTGTTAAACAGGTTACGTCTTTGGGCACCTACAACCTTATACAGACGCTTTTTCTAAGTTGTAGAGAATGAAATGCACAGACTGAACGGCAAGGTAGCCATCGTTACAGGCGCGGGTGCGGATGGTATCGGGAGGCGATGCGGCAGTGCGTTGGCTGCGGCCGGTGCAGCCGTTATTTTTTCAGATCTAAATGGGGAAGGTGCGGAGGTCAGCGCTGAGGTTATTAGGAGTGCAGGTGGTGAAGCCATCTCGTTTCGCCACGATGTCTCTAATGAGGAGGCATGGGGCCATGTTATCGACGGCACATTAGCTGAGTTCGGCCGTATCGATATGCTGCTCAATAATGCTGGAGAGGCCCGCGTTGGACCCATCGAGTCCCTTACCTTAAATGACTTGCATTTTCTACAAGCCGTCAATGTTGATGGGGCTTTTTTGAGTATAAAGGCTGTTTGGCCTCACATGAGGGCTGCTGGAGGGGGTTGCATCATCAATACGGCGTCCCTGGCGGGCGAAGATCCCAATCCCAGGGGCGCACTTTATTGCGCCTCCAAAGCGGCGCTGATCGGACTAACCAAATCCGCGGCACTAGAGGGAGCGCCATTTGGCATACGGGTTAATGCGCTACTTCCCGGCATGATATGGACCGACGGCGTTGTCGAAGTCATGGGAGACCAAGCTGCAGAGCGCAAAGCTAAAATGGCTAAACGTGTTTGGGCTGGTGATTGGGGTGGAGCGCAAGATGTTGCAAATGTTTGCCTCTATTTGGCGTCAGACGCGTCAAAATACGTAACGGGTATTGATTTCAAAATTGACGGAGGTGGTGTTGCGCATGTGCCTAGTGGCGGTTAGTCATCCCAACGTCTCGGAGACAATGCATCTACCAATACTTGGGACGCATCCCCTAAGACTTCTGGCTGTAGGTTTTCACCCAAGCCTGAGTTTCGTGGCTTGAGGAAGGGCATTGCTGCGGGAGGCGCGTTGGCTATATCTTCCGCATCCCATTCTTCAACTGGTCCCACGCATCGTGCCCATTGGGGGCGGAAGGCATATTCCAGCATGGTGCGGCGGAAATTAGCCGTACTGGGATGTGTGCCATGGAAGGCTTTCACGTTGAAGGCAATTGCATCACCTGCTTTCAGGCAAATTGTAACCATATCCGGGTAGTTATCGAACCGCCGATATGGGTCGCTCTCTTGATGAATCGATAGATGGGACCTGGGAATTATTGTGAACGGCGCACGTTCAGGTGTGAGATTGTCTAGATATATGAGAACGCGAACTGTACAGGGAGAACTTTCATTCCACCCCTTGGCCTCAGATCCGTAGGGCTGATAATCGGAATGAAGGGCCAAGCCCGGGACGCCATACCCACTGCAGATGTAATGGCCAAGCATGAAAACGAGGTCTTCGCCCATAGCCCTTTTCAAGAACCTAATCATTGGCGGATGACCGATAACTTCCGCAAACGTTTTGCTGTGCCATTGCGGAGGACTAGCGGCAAAAGTCTGTTCGTCACTATATGGTGCTTTGTTCATTGGCAGATCGGCACATTCTGCTTTGATTGCGTCCATCGTCCCTTGGTCCAAGAGGCCGGGTAGGACAACAAAGCCTTCAACATCGAGAGATTTAATCTGATCGGATTCAGTCAAAGCAGACCAATCGGTTTCGCAAATATTCATCGGTCCACGTTTTGTTGCCAATGGCTTATCCATTACTCATCTCCACTATTGTGCGTCGCGTGTGTCTCGTATCCCTATCGGACAATCTCTAACTCTGCCAGTTCGAAGAAGCGCCCGTTGAAAGGTACCTCTACACGAACGGGTAGCCAGTCGCCTGGTTGGGAATAGAGATTGAGAACGCGCCCGTCGCCGGTGGACCAATTACAGTGAACGCAATCGTAGGTGCCTGAGGGGACTTCAACTTCGCTCTCACCGACGTAGCTCATGTCATAGGTCTTAGGCACTAAGAGGGGGCCGCCCGCACCCCATCTTACGAGGGAGCTGGAGAAACAGTTGTCCAATACCTGCGTTTCCCCCGGACGTTCCGGCTTCACATGAGCGCTTTTCCAAATGTCGATGCAAATTGGATGGGTGCCAAACAAGTTCGTCCGCCCGGGTGTCTCGAATCTTTGTGAGACGCGGCCTTCATTGGCTGTCCGAACTTCGGCGGTGGCGTGATCTTCGTGAAAATCGAACCAACCTGACCCGACAAAATTGTTTTCGTTAGTCACTCTGACGAAACAGTCGATCGCTCGAAAGTTCTTGCCGACCGTGTAAGTGACGTCCCGGGCCATAGCCACTAAATCTATTTCACAAACGCACCGAATGGTTCTTGAACCGTCCGGTTGAACAGTGACGTCAAACCACTCACGACCCCATTCACCATCATCTATGTGGTTGCAGGTCAGTTTTCCGCGGTAGTGTCGCGGTAAAGAAGACATGTCAGTTCCTTCCCTCAATCTGATAAGGCATTGCCGAAGATACTGTGATCTCGCCTTATGTCCGGTTCCCTAAGCAACATCGACGGTGTGATAAGCCTTGAGACTTACTTTCAAATCTTCAAAGGTGACCATCTGCAGGCGAGGATCTTTTTTGCGTTCCAAGCCTGCGTCAGGATCTGTAAGGACGTTGAGAACAGTTGTTTCGTCGGCTGCAAATGCGCGCTCTAAAGCAGGAGCCAGTTCTTCAATGGACTCAACCTTCTCTCCACGGCAACCAAATGTGTCCCCAATTAAGTGGTAATCACATTGTCCGAGGTCACAATTCACCGTAATCCCCTTGCTGTTTAGCTGCGCGTTTCGTTCCGTGCCCCAAATTCCATCATTTGAGATGACACAGATAATTTTTAGTCCAGCCAGAACGGCGGAATTTATTTCAGCCATATAAAAACCAAAGGACCCGTCGCCGGTGACCAAAATGACCGGTCTGGCTGTCTCACCAGTCTTTTCAGCAGTTTCGCGAGCCCCGGCTGCGGCCCCGATTGCTAGGGGGGTGCCAATGCCCATCGATCCTAAAGGGTAGTGGTCCATGTAACTGCGTTCTGAATGTATCCGTACAGTTGCGGACATCCAGTTGTATACGTCGGCGCCATCGGCAACAAATACCGCGCCCTTTGGCATATGGCGCATCAATTCCTGCCCAATTTGTATCGGATGTATTTTAGAATTCTCCGCTTTGCCAATTGTGTCGATACGCTGAACACGGTCAGAAATGCGCTCCTTGACCCAATCGGTCGACCAAGTCTGGATATTGCCGTGCTCGTTTAGAGCATTCAGTAATTTTTTCAGTGTGCTGTTCGCGTCGCCGACAATCGGAACATCAATCTGCCGGTTGCGACCAAGTTCTTCCGGATCTATGTCAATTTGGATGAATTTGGCATCCTTACCGAACCTGGGAGCCATGCCAAAACCGATTCTTTGAGTCAGGCGCATGCCTACTGTGATCACAACGTCTGCTTCTCTGGCGGCGATCTGAGCGAGCGCCCATGGAAAGCTGTGATCTAGGTCTTCTAGCACTAGGCCTCGACCAAGAGCGTGGCCGAAGACAGGCATGCCATATTCTTGAGCTAAGGCTCTAAGGCTTTCTCCCGCACCAGATATTGCTGCGCCGGAACCGGCGAGCAAGAGAGGTTTTTTTGCGTTAGCAAGAAGGGCAACGGTTTGCGCAATCGCTGAATCTGCCCCTACCGGTTCAATCGGGACCGTGATGTCGCGATCAACCATCGTGCCGCGGTCAACAAGTGCTGCAAGTTGTGATTGAGTGACTCCAAGAACAACAACGCCGGGTCGGCCGGTTGTTGCTTTGTTGATGGCAACGTTCAGGAATTCTTTCAACCGTTCCGGTGTTGGGACAGTGCGGGCCCATTTAACGAACGGTTTTACAATATCCAAATCATCGTTGGTTTCTTCGTTTGCAGCCTCTGAACTCTCCTGCGAGGAAACCGAGGCAAGTAGTACTACTGGTGAACAGGCGAGTTGTGCCGTCCTCACTCCCGCTAAAACACTCGGTAAGCCTTGATAGCCGACCACCATCGCAATGCCCGGCTTTCCAGAAACCCTCGCGTACCCATCCGCTTGTGCGACCGTCGCAGATTCGTGCCGGCTTGAGACAATGTGAAACTCTTCACGCTGGAGCGAGTATAACGTATTCGCGTGAGCCACGCCGGCTAGGCAAAACACGGTGTTGATGTCATGTGAGCGCAAGACTTCGCAGACGATATCGCCGCCAGTTGGGTGGTTGGTGCTAGTTGTCACGTACGCTCCCAGTAGGGTTTTCCATCAAAGTATTTCCTGACAGAGACACGCTCTTTAAAAATTAGGGCCGACAAGCGTCTTAACGTGACGTTCATGTGTGTCAATAATTACATCACTATATGTCAAATAGTGATTTATCCATTGACGTTGCCTTGACTATCACCATAAGCACCCTGCCAATTGTGGCGTCGAATTTATCGCTTCGACTTTGCGCTTGGCGATAGTCTTTCGAGGGGATTGAGTCATGAAAAGCGCTTACCAAGACTACCCGATGTTGATTGGGGGAAAATTAGCCTCTCAAACAAGCGACGGATGGATCGAATCGATAAATCCAGCAACCGAGGAACCAATTGGTCGTGTTCCTGAAGGTACGGCGGTACATGTCGATTTAGCTGTCGAAGCTGCGACGAAAGCTCAGCCTTTGTGGGCGGAACTTTCGATTTGGGAGCGCGGTGGCTTGCTGCGAAAACTAGCGAGCGCCGTTCGGGAAAGAAAAGATGAAATCAAATCTGTAGAGGCGGCCGATTCAGGTAACACAATCGGTAATCTAGACGGGGATCTGCACAAAGCTTCAAATCACTTTGAGTACTTCGCCGGCCTAGCGACAGAGTTGAAGGGCAATACTGTGCCTGCATCCCCTAATGGATTGCACCTTACCACGCGTGAACCGTTCGGCGTTGTGGGCCGCATTGTCCCGTTCAACCATCCCTTTATGTTTGCCACGGCAAACCTTGCAGCTCCGCTCGTGGCTGGAAATACCGTTATTCTAAAGTCTCCAGAGACCAGTCCCATCAGCGCGACGATCATCGCCCAGCTTTGCCACGAATTACTCCCGCCTGGCGTCGTCAATGTGGTTTCAGGTTACGGGCACCCGGTTGGGGACAGAATTGCCAGGCACCCACAAGTGCGGCGCATTGGATTCACGGGGTCTGTCAAAACCGGGCTGGCCATTCAAAAAGCAGCGGCTGAGTCTTGCGTGAAAACGGTGACTTTGGAGTTGGGAGGTAAGAACCCTCTCATTATTCAAGATGACGCCGACCTTAAAACCGCCGTATCATCCGCGGTGGCTGGAATGAACTTTGCCTGGGCTGGGCAATCTTGCGGCTCAACCAGCCGAGTACTCGTTCATGAGTCTCTGTATGCAGATGCCATAGAAATAGCAAAGTCTCTCGTCGAACAAATACACGTTGGCGATCCGCTCGACCCCGCTTCGAATATGGGGCCGGTGAATTCAGCATCGCAGCACGAGCGCGTGATGAGCCATATCGATAAAGGGTGCCAGGAGGGAGCCCGAGTTGTGACGGGGGGAGGAAGACCCAAAGGAACACAATTCTCAAAAGGATATTGGGTCGAACCAACCATATTTTCCGACGTTGGAACAGATATGCACATTGCCAAAGAAGAGATTTTTGGACCAGTTATGTGTTTTTCCAAATTTCGAACTGATGAAGACGCAATCTCCATAGCTAATGCAACGGACTACGGACTAACTGCCTCAGTCTTTGGTGCCGACGTAAGGCGTGTTCTGCGCGCCGCGCGAAAATTGCGCGCAGGCGTTGTTGCTGTTAACAGCACCAAGATGCACTACGTGGGAATGCCTTTCGGAGGAACAAAGAACAGTGGAGTTGGCGGTGAAGAGTGCCTTGAAGAGTTGTTGAGTTATACGGAAACCAAAGCGATGCATGTGGCATTTTAGATTCACTGGTTAGCCGAGCTTAGTGTTTCTCAAGAAGCAATCCGTGTCCTGAGATAGGATCTGAAATCCCATTCATTCTTAAAGCGTGCCAATAACAGGCAGGATTGATCGCAATAACGGGTTTTTCCAGTTGACGTTCCAGGCTGGCAGCGACGGCTGCACCGGCCAAATTCGTGCCCAACTGCAGGATCGTGTCTACATCGTCACCGTCCAGAGCTCTCAAATTTTCTTCAATCACGTCTATTGGGACTTGTGCGATGGCTCGAGGACTGTCGCAACACAGTCCCTTAATGCGTATAACCGTTAAGTTTGATTGCTCAAAGTACGTGACAATCTCCTCGTCCCCTTTTGGTATATGCGGAGTCAGAACAGCCAAACTCTTTGCGTCGAAGGCACGTACCGCGTCTCGAACTGCCGTTGAGCCAATAGTAACGGAGACGTTCGAATCTTCTGACAGACGTTCTTCTAAGTCTGCCGCTCCTTTTGCACCGCCCCAAAAAGCCTCAACAGCAACACCCATAATTAAATGATCAGGACCGCTGGTTAAGACTTCATCACTGGCTTTCTTAATACCATTGCGCATGGCTTCAATGTGTTCCAAGTAAGCTTTATCACCGGTTATCTTCTTTTGCTGAATCGGAATTCGGCCGGTGTGAATCGTGACGCCGGGTATACGTAAGGAATCAATTTCAGGTTGGGCAGTCGTATTGGTTGACGGTAATACGAGGCCGATTTTTGGCCGCCATCCCAACGTGTCTGGTTCTCTAGTCATGACAAGCTCATCTCATTCTTCGTGCTGGGCTGTAGCGGTTTATTTTTCGTGGTTTATAGCATCCGTAATCTGTCTACGGTCTGACCATTGACGATATGACTGTGTAGAATCTCATCGATATCCGCTTCGTTGTCGTATCGGTACCATGTACCTTCGGGATAGATGACCATGGCTGGGCCCAATTCACAGCGGTCAAGGCAGCCAGATGCGTTGATGCGGATTCCCTCAACACCAATCTCCCTGGCTTTTACTTTCATGTAGTCACGTAACTTGGCCGACCCGTTCCGACCGCAAGACCCACGCGGATGATTTTTAGGTCTCACGTTTATGCAGCAAAACACGTGAATTCTGTAATAGAGATCGCCTGTTTCCATTCCATCTTCCCTATCGCACGATTTCATAGCTGGAAGGCAATAACCATCCAATGAGGTGCCCCTCTATGAATTACAAATGGGTGTGTCAATCTTGATTACTGGAACAGTCAATTATTGGGATATGCTGCTGTAGGGTGGGGCGCCTACTCCACTGCGGGGTCCCACACTGCACTTAGCACACGACAAACTTCGTCACCCACAATGGCAGATGTGTGGCCTTTACCGGTTGTGTCACAGGCGTGAATCATATCGCCCGCATAGAAACGGTGAGTGTTTCCCGGGCGCACCCCAATCTCTAATGTTCCTTGGAGAACAATCAAAAGACGGGGTGCTAGGGTTGTATGATAGTCTGATGTATGACCCGGCAGACTCTGCGAAATATCCCATTCAGACTCCGTTTTTATAGTCATCAGAGTGTTTGGTTTAGCCTCGGGCTCGGGCAGTGTCTGATCAACGAAATGGGATTCACCGTCGGATCCGGTGACGATTCTAACGAATTTTATGATCAATCCACCTTTCTTGTCGTTCACCGACGAACGACCTTACCAACGCGTTAAATTTAACCGGCGCTTCAATTGACGGAACGTGACCAACATCTGGCAAGATTTCAACGCGTGCCGCGGGGAGTGACTCAGCTACTGATCGAATGGTTTCGGGAGAATTGGCAAAGTCGTGTTCCCCTTGTACGAACAACACAGGGCGCTCGATTGTATCTTTGAGGTCGCTGTTTTCGAACGCGCGGCTACCCATGGCCTGCACCGCATAGTGTGGAAGCATTTGGCGAGAAAGCAGTAAGGTCTCTCTCATTTCATTGGAGAGTGGGGCATGGACCATTCTGTCAATAAAAGTAGCGGCTGCAATTTTGTCACCTTCGAAGTTGGGTGTTTGTTTCCGAAGATCTTCGTTTGCCTTCGCTTTAGCTTCCAGTTCTTCCATTGAGTATGGATTGAGGCCGCCGTGACTGCCTATAAACACAAATCCTTGAGCGCGGCCGGACCCATATTTTCGCACCCAATCCATGCACACCATGGCGCCGTAGGACCAACCGACTAACGTGGCATCGGTAACGCTCAATGTTTCGAGAACAAGCTCCAAGTCATTCGCCCAAATCTCTGATCCAGCATAATCACTTGCCATCCATGGTTTGCCTGAATAGCCATGGCCACGAATGTCCATGGCGATCAAACGAAAGTCGTGCGTGAGATCAGACTCGAATTGTGGCTGGAATACAGCGTGGCTGTATCCAAAACCGTGCAGAAAGACAAGCGGTGGGCCAGTCGAGTTACCTGTCTCAAATACGGCAAGGGGCAAGCCTTCACGCGTTTTAATGTATTGACCGCTTAGTTTTGTACCTTCACCCATTTCAGATTCTTTTTTTCAATGTGTGGCTCATTCCAATTACGGGAATGGCATGTGATTACATATTAGTGATGCGATTGCTGAGTTCTTTTGATGCGTCGAGAAGATCCTTAACAAAAGGCTTGATGGTCTTTTCGTTCCAATGCTCCGATGGTCCGGCGATGCCAATGGAGGCAACGGCTTTATCATCTAAACGAATGGATGACGCAATTGTGCATGTACCGGCGGAAGTTAATGCAGCGTGACGGACAAGGTACCCGCGTTTCTTGAGCTCTTGTCTTGCAGTGATAACTTCCGCTTCCGTTACCTCCCGTTCCGGGATACCAACTTGCTTTGATAGTGCGACGACCTCGCTCGATGGCAAATCGACAGTGAGCGCATAACCGGTCGTTGCCGGAAAAAGAGATGATATTGCTCCCGGTTTTAGGACCACTCTTAGGTCATGGGACCCATCCATCGAGTCCACAATAACTAATAAATGACCAACGCGCGTTACTAGAAAAACCGTTTCACGCGTCTTGTCTCGAAGTTTTTCCAACAGTGGTCTCGACGTTTTACTGAGATTGGCGATATTTACCTTCTTGATGGCTGCCGAAATGACTGCCGCTCCGACGGAGTAACGTCCGTCCCTAGCCCGCACCGCGTATCCTGAGGCTTCCAAGGTAGCTAGCAGCCGCCCCGCCGTATTTGGGTTGAGATCAAACCTGTTCGCGATGTCGGTTGATCTCAGTCCTTCTGGTGAGTCCGCTAAGACGTTCAATACGTCTAACCCGCGCGTCAGGGTCTGTAGCAAAAACTTCTTCTGTTCATTTGCCATCGAATTCTCGCGCGTCTGGTCAACGCAAAACATAGCCGGCGCATTGGGAACTAAAATGTCAAATAATGATATATGAGAAAATTATATTTGATACCTAGTTTGTGACCTGAGACACCTTCATAATCGACACTTCCTGATTATTGGAGAAAGTCAGTCATGATCATTGACGCAGATGCCCATGTGATCGAATCAGAAAGAACATGGGACTACTTGGAGCCACACGAGGCAAAGTACCGGCCATCGTCTTTGACCGGCAGTGCCGGTGAAAAGATGTGGCTCGTCGACGGTGGATTATGGTCTCGCGAAGCTGGAAACCTCGACCTGCCCATTGAGGTGCGTCAACTTGAAGACCTTGAGACGAGGGCCGACATCATGGATCAGTCCGATATACAGGTACAAGTTCTCTACCCGACTCTTTTTTTGCAAGGCTTCACGTCGAAACGTCCTGAAATACAGATCGCGTTAAGCCGCAGTTACAATCGGTGGCTCGCTGATGTGTGGAAAGAAAACAACCGCTTCCGCTGGGCGGTTATACCGCCGTTGCTCGATATGGGTGCCGCTCTCGAGGAGGTGGAATTCGGACATAAGAATGGTGCTTGTGCGATTTTCATGCGCGGTATCGAAGGTGAGTGGCTTCTAAATGATCCGTACCTCGAACCACTTTACCAAAAAGCCGATGATCTTAATATGGCAATCGGCATTCACGCCGGCAACGGCAACGATGATTTCAAGCGCGTACTGTTTCGCAAAGACCTTTATTTCTTCGGGATCACGCCCATTCTGGCTGGCTTCAATGCCCTTTCCACGTCCGCCGTGGCCAAGAATTACAAAAACCTGCGCTTTGGTTTCATCGAGGCCGGTGCGCAGTGGGTTCCGTACTTGGTGCAGGAGGTGGCGCGCCGGCATGAGTTTATCGGAACAAAAGGAAAAGTAACGTCCATGGAGACGTTTCTTGAGGATAACCGCTTTTATGTTACCTCTCGGACCGACGATGATTTGCCGTACGTTCTCAAGTACGCGGGCAAGAACTCCCTCATGCTTGGAACCGACTTCGGCCATGAAGACCCAGCCTCTGAATTGGATGCTTTTGAAAAGATGCGGAACGATAACACTATTGGCGGCGAAGTGATTGACCGCATTTTCTCGGATAACGCCAAGGCCTTCTATAATCTGTAATGGATAGACTGATGCAATGGGGCCTGCATCTTAAGAAGAGTAGGGTCCTGAAGTCTCTGTGGCTAAAAACAAGTCTGTTCCTTGCTGTGTGCGTCGCCGTCTTTAATGTGTCATCGGCGTCCCCAAAAACTTTGAGAATTGCCGCACCCACATCGATCTCGACGAGTAGTGATCCTTTTGCCAGGCACACCGGCGGAGCGATAAAATCGGCGGTTTTCGACGGCTTAACAGCACTCTCAAATAAGGGAGAGTTGGAGCCTACAATCGCTAACGAATGGGAAATGGTCAGTGAAACGGAGTGGGTTTTCAGACTTCGCCCTGACGTACTTTTTCATAATGGGCAAACAGTTACAGCAGAGCACATAGCCAAACAGCTTCAGTATCTCATAAAGGATGAAGCGCAACACCATTGGATGGCACAGCGCTACAAAAGTATCGTCTCAATCAATGCCATTGATCCGTTTACCCTCTCTATTGTGACTCAAAAGCCCGATCCTTTGATCCCGCGAAAAATGAGTCTGCTGCGTGTAGTAGACATGGATTATTGGTTTGAAGTGGGGGAGCAGGCGTTTGCTGAGCAGCCGGTAGCTACAGGACCATATCGACTGGATTCATGGGGAATCAACAGAATTAGTGCCACACTCGTGGCCGTTGATCATGCTTGGCGCAATTCCAAGGACGTCACCCAAATACAGTACAATGTTGTCTCTGATGGGGCTCGACGTATGCAGACCCTAATGTTTGGCGAGATGGATATCGCGATTAATCTCGATATTGACGGAATCGCGCCGTTGGAGGAGTCAGGTTATAAGGTTGCTTTGATTGAGCTGCCGTTTGTACTTGCCATTGACTTTCGCACAATAGACAACCCCAACGCTTTCGTACAGGATTCACGTGTGCGCCGTGCACTGAACTATGCGGTCAATAAGACGCAGATCTCTAAGTACATTCTCAATGATGTTATGGCGGTTGCGAGCCAAGGAACAACGCCAGGGGTTGTTGGTTATAACGACGATATCGAGCCATTTTTGTACGACAAAGAGAAAGCCAGAGCGCTCCTGGCAGTGGCCGGGTATGCAGACGGATTTGATTTAAATATGGCAGTTACAACCGGCCAGGTGCCTGGTGATGCACTTGTTTTTCAACAGGTTGCGCAGGACCTTCAGCGGGTTGGCGTTAGAGTTGAACTTCAACAATTGCCGTTTTTGGAATTGAATCGCCGTCTGTCCACAGGTGATTGGGACAATGTTGACGCTATCTCTACAGTTTGGAGTAGTCTCAACCTTTATGACGTGGGGTAGGCGCTGGAGACTTTTTCCTGTACTAGGCCGCCGGCTCCCTTTTTCTGTGATCCAGACTTAGACGCCGCAGTGTCTCAAGCTCGGCAATCTGGCACAGTAGAAGAAAGGGCAGACGCCCTTGAATCTGCGATGGAGATAGTAATGGCGACGGCTCCATCAATCTTTCTCGTTCACTATACCAGTGTGGTCGGCATGACTTCTGCGGTTCAAAACTACAGCCAGCGCAGTGACGGTACCCTTTTTGAAAATATTATCCTTGACGATTAATACACCGAGAAAATGACGCAGGAATAATCTTGCGGACCTATACTATCCAAAACATTGTCACTATTTGAGATTAGCCGAGTCTGTTTACCATTAAATGTCACAATGTGACAATTTGAACAATATTATTTGAACTTAGAATGCTACCAACGGCATCTTCCCCCAGAACTGGCTGAGAGCAATTCTCAGTCGCTTGAATATGGGGGGGGGTAGATCAATGACCATACCAACACTTTCCGGACGTCAATGTTTGATGGCTGCTTCGGCGCTTCTTTTTCTTTCTGAATCGGCTCTCGCACAGCAACTCAGTGTAGAAGAGATCATTGTAACAGCCCGAAAGCGCGAGGAGAGTCTGCAAAATATTCCGCTCTCCATCACTGCCTTTACCCGTGATCAGATAGAAAACCTGGCCATTGCCGACATTTCAGATATAGCGAAGATCACACCGGGACTGACTTTTGACCGTGGTATTGCTCAATCTGATCTGCGTCCCGCCATCCGGGGATTACAAGCCGAGCGTGGTCGAACGAGCGTCGGAATCTTGATTGACGATATAGATATCACTTCTGAGAATTTACAGAATCCTGGTGGCGGCACTCTCGCAAGGACGCGTCTAGTTGACGTCGAACGTATTGAAGTTGTCAAAGGCCCTCAGGCCGCGCTTTTTGGTCGTGCGGCTTTTGGCGGAGCCATCAACTACATCACCAAGCGCCCTAGTTTGACCGAGACGGAGTTCCGCGGTCTGGCCGAAGTGCATTCCGAGTCAGGCTTTGACTTAAGAGCGTCTGCTGGCACTCCTTTGGTTGAGGACAAAGTGGGTGTCCGTATGAATGCGTATTACTGGGACGAACGAGGGTCCTATCGGAACGAATTGTCCGGTGATCATGTCGGCGGTGGTGACGGCGTTGGTGTCGCGGGTGGCTTCACGCTTCAAGCAACCGAGTCCTTATCTTTTTATGACCGCCTGGAATATTCCGACGAACATATTGCAACGCCTGCGGCATACTTAAACCTCGGAAACTCTGTCATTAATCTTGATGCAAACGCGCAGACGGTCTTGAATCGTCCTACCGTCACGATTTTACCGGACCAGTGGTTGGCGGGCCAGTCCGGTACGACATTAATCCGAGAACTGGAAAAGACTACCGTGGGGCGGATATAGAAGTATTCCGTGCGACCCTCATTGCAGACTGGGACCTTGGCGACGCCGCAGTAAAATCGCTGACCAGTTGGGTGGACAGCAATTACGTTGTTTTTCAGGAAAACGATTTTGTATCCGGTTCCTTCAATGGGATAGTTGCGTCCGGTGCATTCCAGGAAACCGAGCGGGATAACGATACGCTGCAATTCAGCCAGGAACTGCGGATATACTCGACCAACGAAAGTCCGCTACAGTGGTTGGCTGGCGCGGTGTATTGGGAGGAGACGGCCGACCAATTCGGTAGCGACGATGCAGGTCTCGCCTCGCACCGATTACGGACGAAGATGTCGCTGCATTCTATTTGAGCCGGGATGGCCAAGGGCGTGACTTTGGCCGTGATACGTTTCATACGTCAGTTTTTGCGTGGACAGAGTACGCGGTCACGCCGGAGATTTACATTACCGCTGAAGGCCGCTACACCGAAGAAGACATCGACTACGCGGTCAATTTTGAACCTCCATTCGATTTTTTCTTCGGCCTTTTGCCAGGTGCAACTCCTGGCAACCCAATCCTGATTTCTTTTGGACGGACTTCGGGTAACGATTTCGCAGAAATCAAAGAATCCTATTTCACACCCCGGTTCTCGTTGAGTTACCGCCCTTCCGATGATCTCAACCTCTATGCGTCAGTGGCGAAAGGTGTGAAGCCTTCCGGTAACAGCACGGGAGGGATTCTCAGGTTCGGTGAAACGACGTCCTATGACCAAGAAACCTTGTGGGCTTATGAAGTGGGTGCAAAAACGCGTTTGGCCGATGGACAGTTGGCGCTGGACGGCGCGTTCTTCTACCAGGATTACAAGGACCAGCAAGTTGCGTCTCAGATCTTTAATCAGGAAACACAGCTGCTTCAAGGCGTGATTGAGAACGCCGGCAAGTCGACGATCTGGGGCATTGAAGTTGCCGGCAATTGGCTGGTCAATGACAACTTTTCCCTCAACGGCGCTTATACCTTTATCGACGCTCAGTTCGACGAGTTTCGTGTTGTGTCAACGAGCGCAAATCGCATCGGCGAAGCGGGATGCGGCGAACTTTTGACCTTTGATGGAGCCATACCGCCAGCTTGTTTGCTCATTTACGACGGAAACAGGCCAACGGATCTACCCAAGCATCAGTTGACGCTGACGGGAACCTACACAGATCAATTGACGGAAAACTGGAATTGGTTTGCTGAGGCAAACGTACGCTATTCGTCTCGCCGGGAACTGGAGTCCGCCAACATTGCGTGGCAGGAAGCCTACTGGATGACGGATGTAAGATGGGGGATCAACAACGATAATTATCGGATAGCGCTGTTTGCTGACAATTTGTTCGATGACGATACGGTGACCGACGCAAACACTTATCTCGACTTTTTCAACAACTTTTCTCCCGCCCCGTTTGCCAAATTACCCCAACCATTGACGGTTGGCCTGCGCGTGAACCTCACAATGTAGGTAAAACTAAACCTTGCAATACATAAACTACGACCTGGAATAAGAAAGGATTTCTCTCTTCTCCCCTGAGAAAGCCTGCAGTCACTTGGGACGCTCACATTCGTTGGAGGTGTAGAGTGACCAAGTTCCGATCATAGGATTCAAGTATCACGCCATCTCACGAGCTTGCGATACGCATCACCCACGACATACCTCACTTATGATGATGTGACAAAGATTGGAAAGGTTGCACGAATGAACAGACGAAAAATCCTCAGCGGCACGGCCGCTGCGATGGGCACTGCAATTATACCCGCAACGGCGCAGCCTCTAGCGCCCGTACCTGGAATGAACGCGCCGGGGCAGGGCGCCAAGACCGCGCCGGAGCCGGGCGTAAAAACCATGTCTCCCCAAGGCGCTGTGGCGCTGGTCACGGGATCGAACCGGGGGATCGGGCTCGGCTTTGTCGAAGTCTTATTGGAGCGCGGCGCCAAGCGGGTTTATGCCACCGCACGCAATCCGGATAATCTGCCAGACGTCGTCGCGCTTGATCCAAAGCGTGTTGTTGGTCTGCCGTTGGATGTCAACAACGCGGCACAGCGCCGCGCAGCAGCAGAGGCTGCGGCGGATGTCACCTGGCTGATCAACAACGCCGGCACGCCTGGTAGTTTTTACCAAAGAAGAGCGGCGTATCCGTTCGGCCTCCAACTTGGATGACGCCAAGTTTGTCATGCAGACCAATTGCTGGTCGCCGGCGGAAATTGCGCGTCTGTTCATTCCGATCATTCTCGCCAACGGGGGCGGGGCGATCACCAACATCTTGTCGGTCGGCGCTTGGTTTTGCCTACCCGAATATACCAGTTACAGCATATCGAAATCCGCAGCCGCGATAATGACCGCTGGCTTGCGCGCGGAACTGGACCGTGACCCGGTGATGGTGTCTGGTGTGTTTACCGGTGGGGTGAAGACCCGTTTGTCGGCCGGCGGCTACGACCCCGGCGTCACCCCTGTGGATCACGCGCTGAGGTGCTTGATGCCATGGCACGGGGCGACACCGACGTCTTCGCGGGCGCCGGTTCCGCCGCCATGAAGGCGAATATTCTCAACGACCCCAAGGCGTTCGAGCGCGGCGTGATCGATCGGTTTTACGAAAGCCCGCTGGAGATCGCGCCCTTTTAACGCTATGACTGGATCAAAGATAAAGGGATAGTTTCCATGATGACGCTCCTCATCCTTCTTGGTGTTGTTGGTGTGATTTCTTACATCATCTACGCCAATATCATTCGCCGCCGGAACAGCGCGCTGGAAGCCCTTGGCTCAATCATGTTCAGCTGCGTAAACGGCATGATCTGATTCCCAACATTCTCAAGATGGTCCAAAAGTATATGGACCACGAGAAGGATCTGCTTGGGCGTATTACGGCACTAAGAGGCCGTTTCGAAAGGGGTTGAGTGGCCGGTGTCGATGTGATTCCAGGAAGGTTGCTGAAACCGATCTGGAGCCGCCATGTGGACGCCGACCACCCGAGAGCAGCATAGCCGCAAGGCGCTGCGTTATCAGACTGATTTGACCGCTGCGGAGTGGGTTGTGATCGAGCCTCATTTGCCTCCGGCTCATGGCACGGGACGGCCCCGGTCATGGCCGATGCGAGAGATCGTCAACGGCATTTTCTACGTGATGCGGGCTGGCTGCCCTTGGCGCTTGCTGCCAAGCGATTTACCACCGTGGGGCACGATCTATCGCTGGTTCGCTAAGTTCCGCGACGACGGCCTCCTTGAGAAGATCAACCACTTTCTGGTCATGGCCGATCGCGAGCGGGTCGGACGCGAGGCCAGCCCGAGCGGCGCGATTATCGACAGCCAGAGCGTCAAGACGACCGAGGCTGGTGGCCCCCGCGGCTACGATGCGGGCAAGAAGATCAAGGGGCGCAAGCGCCACGCGCTGGTCGACACCGACGGGCGCGGCCTCGTGCTCGAGGCGCATCCGGCGAGTATCCAGGACCGCGATGGTGGCGGGCCGCTGCTGTGCGCCTCACGCGGCTCGTTTCCGTTCATCGAGAAGGTCTTTGCCGACAGCGGCTACGCCGGCGAGAAGGTCGCCACGGCCACCATGATCGCCGTCGAGATCGTGCGCAAAAGCCCCGATCAGGTCGGCTTCGCCGTCCAACCGCGCCGCTGGGTCGTGGAGCGCTTCTTCGCCTGGATCAACCGCAACCGGCGACTGGCAAAGGACTTCGAGGCCACCATCGCCTCGGCCCGCGCCTTCCTCTACGCCGCCTCCGTCATGCTCCTCGTCCGCAGATTGGCCCGAGCCGCATGACTTTCGAAACCGACTCTAAGGGCGCGGGTGACGGAAGATTATGACAAGGCAGACCCTGCTCAGGTTAGTGACCGCTTGAAAACGTCCGGACTCTCTCAAACCAACTGGACCAATCATAGGGGGCAGGTCAGTGTTATTCCCTGCGAAGATGAGGAAGACGCAATCGGCATAGCCAATGAGTCTAGTTTCGGGTTATCAGGAGCTATGTTTACCAATGTCTCCGAAAGAGCTTTTCAAGTCGCTCGCCAAGTTCGCACAGGAACGGTGTCCCACAACGGACCAAACGCTGACTTCTCCATAGGATTCGGTGGTTTCAAACAGTCTGGCCTCGGTAGAGAAGGAGGAATCCAAGGACTATTGCCATATCTCGAGTCCAAGACGGTACTGATCAATGACGGACCGAACGCGGCATAGAATGGTGCCATGATCCTAAGGTCTTCGAACTATGTTTTTATATTTGCCGGAAGTTCGACATTTACTACGGTTTTAAACTTGCTGGTGTCCTCTGGGCTTACTACGGCCTGACGCTCGGAATGAAAGCCGGGGCGTGGGGTTTCTTTGCGCCGGAGATCAGTCGTGACGTTGGGCTCTCTGCGACTGAGATAGGTCTTGTCGCTGGGATCGTTCTTGCGGGTACAGCCATTTTCACACCAATTGCGGGTCTATTCATCTTAAGCCGAGGGTGCAAGCTGAGCATGGTTCTAGGTTTGTTTCTTGGGGCAGGAGGTATGCTCGTTACTAGCGTAAGCACGAGCCTGCTCGGCTTTGCACTTGGAGCTGTTTTGCTTGCGGCGAGTACGAGCTTCTCCGGTGTGGTGCCCATACAAACGTTGACGACCGTATGGTTCGAAAAATATCGGTCTCGCGCAATGGCCGTGATATTCACAGGCACCCCAATCTGGGGTGCTTTATCTTACCTCCTGTACGACGCCATGTTGACAGTCATGACCTGGCGTATGGCTATTGCATTTCTAACTCTGATCTTTCCGGTAGGGCTTTTCCTAGTTCTTACATTCGTCAAAAACTCTCCAGAAGAGATT
Source organism: Rhodospirillaceae bacterium (assembly GCA_965262665.1). Lineage (GTDB taxonomy): Bacteria > Pseudomonadota > Alphaproteobacteria > Rhodospirillales > Rhodospirillaceae > CBDBND01. The sequence continues at coordinate 2,487,224 of CBDHFR010000004.1, read as the reverse complement.
GGTCAGACTATCGACGGCATTTCGACGGAGAATGCTCAAGATGGTACAGGGCTGGAACAAGAAACCAAGTTGCCAGCTACCGAGATTTACGAAAGCATGCCTGAATGGACGGTTAAGTCCACTCTTCGATCCCCCTTATTTGCCTTGATCACGTTATCTGTTGTCATTTGTACGTTACCATATCTCTATCTGGTAACCTTTGGCCGTCTGTTGCTCGACTCCGTAAACGTGCCCATGTCAGTCGCCGTCGCTGCCTTGGCAGGGCTAACTTTGGCCACTCTGGTGGGGAGGTTATCTGCGTCTCTAGCAGATTTTATTGAGGCCCGTTTTTTGGTGCTGGGCGCCTTGCTGTGCAATTTGGTTGGCATCGGTACGATACTGGCTTCGCAGTCAGCAGCGATGGTTTACGTCTCCGTATTTCTGATCGGTGTAAGTTTTGGCCTGTCGTTTCTAATCGCACCTATCCTGTTGGCGCGCGTATTCGGTAAGGCCGTATTCGCGCCAATCGAAGGGGTGAGGATGTCGATAGTGGTAGGTCTTAATGCAGGTCTCACACCCTTGTTTGGGTACCTTGTTGAAGTCTCGAATTCATACCTTTTGCCGTTGCAAATCATATTTTTCGTGAACGCCATCGCAATGATTGGCCTGAGTGCGCATATCGCGGCATCGAAACTCCGAAAATCGGATTCCTAGAGGCTGTTAGCCATCCGTCACGACGTCTGCCTCTAACTTGGAATGCTGACTACAGGCCGCGCGACCGGTCTCAATTGGTGCCGCTTTTGTACTATTGAGCATCGATGTTACAAGAAATCATGGTCAACTGTCCGTATGTGCGAGTCGCCATGAAAGTATTTGATCTCACGAGAGCGCAGTGGGAGGTTGCACAAAGTCTGTTGCTTTAATGCTAAGTTCAAAAAGGACTCTTTCATCATGCATTCCAAAGTGACCCAAGAAATTGTCGATACATACGACGAGGTCGGAGTTGCTCATGTGCCTGGGGTGTTCTCATGCGACTGGGTCGCTCGCATGACAGGTCTCATCGATTCAATCATTAAAGATTTGCGGGATGGTTCTTTAAGCTTCGGCCCGGGTAAAATCTTTCGCGACGTGGAGTTTGAGGACCATGACGGATACGTTCGGCTTATAAATCTCTACTGGCATACTCCAGAGATGCGCGCCCTAATTGAGGAGAGTGAGTGCGCTGAAGCGGTGGCAGACGTCATTGGATCAGACGAAATGCGTGCCACGGTTGACGGTACTTTCTTAAAGGAAGGCGATAAGGCGGAAACGGCCACGCCCTGGCACAATGATGATTCCTTATCATGTTTTCGAGGACATCATCATCCCTCCATGTGGGTGGCATTGACCGATATCGACCGCGATAACGCTCCCCTGAAAACTATAGCTGGTTCTAATAGGGACACGCATCGATATTTAAATTGTGAGGCGTTGGGACTCGCTGAGCCTCCACCCAACTTTCATCCTTGGTCAGAGTTGCTTGAGCGCGCAAATGCACCAGACGCGGATGTTCGTGTTTGGGAAGCAGCCAAGGGAGATATCCTGGTTATTCATCCAAGAACAATACATGCGTCCCTTCCACGTTCAACCGGCCGAGTCGAGCGACGATTGGGTTTTTCGCTGCGCTGGATTGGGAGCGATATCCGATATGAAAAAAACCCTTCTGGCAAAACATCTCCGTTTGGAGATAGTCAGCTACTGAGGCCAGGTGAGCCGATTCCTGCAGAAATCATTCCGGTGACTTGGAATCGAGATGCTGCTGGTGCTCCAGGTTAGCGCAGGTGAATAAGCCGAGCGCCATTCGTCGTACCATCGTAGAAACACCGTCAGGACATATGCATGTTCGATTTGCTGGGGAGGGAAATCCTATACTGCTGCTTCACTGGTCCCCGGGCGCACACCTGAACCCAATCCGTCCGCTACTTCCGAAACTGGCATACTTTTACGCCGCCCTAATGGCCCAATTTTGCGCCGCCATTGACACGCGATGGCTGTGGATATATGGGTGGCAAACACAGCTACTCTAGAAGTCGTAGTTAACCCTCAGGCCATAAGTCGTCTTTTTTGGCAGACCGATGTTGAGCGCCGTCGGCGTAAAGGTTTCATAGTCGAAAGCATCGTACGCTTGGTCGGGCGTTTCATCGCCAAGGATGTTCTTGCCCCACAGTTCGATGCGCATGTTTTCCATTTCAACGCCGATCCGAGCATTAAGCAGGTATTGGGCCCCGGTCGACACCAAGTTACCAGACGTTACGTATTTTCCGCCAACGTAAAGGAAATCAGCTCCGGTATACCAATCCATCGAACTGTTCAATGCGCTGGTATAGGTCCCGTTGATGAACCCTTGATTCTTCGGTGCATTCCCTAAACGGTTCCCCAACACGTTGGAGTCACCTCCGTTCAGCCGGGCAACGCCCAAGTCATCGCCTCGCTTGATACTCGTATCATTGATGGAGTACGACGCAGACACGTTGAACTCGTCGGTCACTTGGAAGGACGTTTCGAATTCGACCCCCTTAAGGTTCGTCTTACCTTGGTTGGTCAGTACTGTGCCGATAAACAACGACGGCTGCAGCAGAGTGATCGATTGCGGAATCTGCTGGTTGGTAATCGCCCCGGTATATCCGGTCAACGTGACGGTACCGCGTCCGTCCATGAAACGAGACTTGATACCGATGTCGAACGAATCCAGCGTTTCCTGTTCAACTTCAAGCATCGCGCCTGTGGCCGCCGCGACCGCTTCCGCGAGACCCGGTGCCAGCGCACCCGGAGAAAGGTTGGAGTTAAACGCACCGGGGCGAGACCCGCGTGCCCACAACGCGAAGATCATGGTGTCGTCCGTCGGCTTGTACTTGAGCGAGACACGCGGGGTAAAGACGTTCCAGCTGCCCTTCAACGGCGTACGGGGGCCTTCAGGAGCCCAGAACCTCGGCGTGTCTTTGATCTTGTCAGACTGATAGCGGCCTTCAAGACCGAGCTCCAAGTTGTCCATCACATCGTAGTAGAGGCTAGCAAAGCCGGACCACGTATTGGTTTGACGGCGGGCGCCCGGCAGGTTCAACGGCGCGCCGAGAGAAACGTCCCCGATGACCGAACCGACGTCGGAGAAATAAAGATAGTTGCCACCGATGCTCCAGCGCAGCCGCTCATCACTGCCCGAGGAAAGACGGACTTCTTGAGAGAAGTCGCTGGCATCGCCCTCAAGGATATAAAGCCAAAACGAATCTGGCCTTACGCCTGGCCTTACGCCGAAGAATGGATTTGCGAAGTTCTCATTAGACCACTCTTGCTGGATGTTGGCGTCCTTGGTCTCGTTATACCCGGTAATCGTTTCAAGGGTGACATCGTTATCGAAGGTATACCCGACCTTAAGATTTGCGTGAAAGTTTTCGCTTTTCAGGCCGGGTTGGTCATTCAATCCCGGCAAATTCACGACCGGAAGCGTCAGGTCGAGCCAGCGCTGGTCGGTGAACCTTGCGTGCGTATCCGCGTCACTCGCTTCGGGAACAATACCGCAGAACCAGGTGGGCGCACCCGTATTGCCCACGTCGCACGTATGGTCCTCTTTAATGAAGCGGATATGAGCTCCTGGGTCGTCCCTATATTTATACAAGTTGGCAACAGCCCGGATTTCAAGTTGGTCAGACGGGGTGAATTTGAGAGTTCCCCACAGGCTTGACGTTGTCTGGCCACCGAGCGGGGTGCTGTCGAACGAACTTTGGTACTGAGAACCCTCGTTGCGGTGCTCGCCACTGAGCCGGAACAAGACTTTAATCTTCGACAATCGGCCCTTCAACGGACATGCCGAGTCGGGTTGAATCGTAGTTCGCGTACTCCGCAACAAGGCGGCCGCCCCATTCCTCTGCAGGATCGCGGGTCGTCACACTGATGGCGCCGGAGAATGTGTTACGGCCGAAAGTTGCCGTTTGCGGCCCCTTCAGGACTTCGATGCGCTCAATGTCGAGTGTCCCCGGTGTATTGCCGCTATAGACCGGAACGCCATCGACAAACATAACGGCAGCGCTCGCAGCTTGTGCAAAGTTGTTGATCGATAGGCCGCGGACAACGAATTGGCTGCTTCCCCGATCCTGACGCCCGGTTCCGCCGAAGTCAGTATAGAACATGCCTGGCGTCATCCTTGAGAGTTCTTCCATGCTCTGCAAGTTGTACTTGTCTAATTGAGCAGCACTGAGCGCCGTGATCGACAGGGGTACGTCGAGCAACGTCTCATCACGTTTACGCGCTGTTACCGTGATTTCTTCCAAGGCCAACTGTTGGGCTTCCGCAGCACCAAAAACTAATATGGTTAATGCCAACGTGCTTGTCTGAGTTAGTAGACCGTACCTCATAGAATCATTGCCCCCTCACAAGACACTTAACTTTTTGCTGTAAGCGAGTTCAAAAAGCCGTTCGCGCATCGCGCATATGGGAATGTAACATAAAGAAGGCAATCTGCGACTTAATTCATGAGGTGGACAAATCGTAATTGCTTAACCTGCCATAACCGCTGCTTATCTCTCTAAGTCCGGGCACTGACCTGATAGATGCGCTGACTTGTGGCGTTGCAGAAAGCGTCTAGGATTCAATACTTGGGCTGTCCGCAAAGAAAAGCTGTGACCCTGCACTCCCCGCTGGCTCACGGCATGCTCCGCATATGCAAGGGCCACAGCTTCCCGCTTGGTATCGGGCGTCACCATTTAATTGAGGCGATATCCTTGAGGATGGCGTTGTCGAGCATCTGCTCGGCAAATAGCTTCTTCAGCTTCGCGTTCTCGTCTTCCTGAGCCTTCAGCTTGCGCGCTTCGGTCACGTCCAGCCCACCGAACTTGGCCTTGAACTTGTAAAAACTTGCTGTCGAGATCCCGAGCTAACGGTACTCATCGGCGGAACTCACGCACGACTCGTGCTCCTTAAGAATCCCGATGATCTACTCCTCCGAAAACCTCGATCGTCTCACCGTCAGTCTCCTCAAAAGCTCCAGACTCTGCCAAAAACTGAAGGAGGATTGGGGTCTCAGGTCGACAGGTATGACTTGTTTGTGATTCCACTTCCCGTAGGTATAAGGTCGACAAATAAGTGGTTCACGACATAAAATTGGTCAGGTTACGTCGGCAGACGATACAAAAGCTCTGTCTTATAAGAGGAAAAACCATGTTTGATCGTCGGACTCTGTTTCCCGCAGTCGCAGGTATAGGAGCAGGCGCTTTGTCGTTGCTGAGAGATAAAAAGGCGGATGCTGCTACCGGCCCCTCTTACGCCTTCGGCTTCGATGGGGATGTGGAAGTTAGAGGCACAAAGGGTAGAAATGAGCGTTTGCCCACTCTTGATCTTGAAAGTCAACAGGACTTCCTTACAGGATTCAGAATTTGGACTCAGGCGGGCTTCCAGACCTTGGCGCCCAAGCGCATGAATGCCCGATTGGAGGAAAGGGGTGTAGACCCCAAATCCGATCCGCCGGTCGACATCGTCCTGGATATCGCCGATAACGACGCCGTTCTGGGGATGGCAGCGCATACATGGCTCAATTGCCAGCACCTCACCTGGAAAAGCATTCAGGACCATTTTCACACGGACGCGGATAGGTATTTCGCTGAATTAGAAGCGGCGGATAACAGGGGGCCTGGTACCCTAGAACTGAACCCGGATATGGATCTGCCTGATCATACAAAACACGAGATTCACATCATGCCGGGCGGCTACGTCGGTGACCCCCTGGGTGGCTACATGTTCCATTACGGAACAAACAATTTCTATACGAGCCGGAACAACCAGGATGAACTGCATTCTGTTTACGCCAATGCGGTTCCGGTCCCGCAAGACGGTAAGGTCAAACGCGTTTTGGACGTGGGCTGCACTATCGGCCAGATGACTGTCGGCCTGAAGGAGCGATTCAAAGACGCGGAAGTGTGGGGTATTGATGCTGGCGGACCTATGCTGCGCTATGGCCATATGCGCGCCGTTGACCTCGGTATTGGTGTCAACTTCGCTCAGCGCTTGGCCGAAGATATGAAGTTCGAAGACAATAGCTTCGACATCGTCACGTCGTACATCCTACATCATGAAATGCCGGCAGAAATTTCTAAGCAGCATGTCCGTGAAGCCTTCCGGGTATTACGTCCCGATGGCGTCTTTTTCCCGATCGATTTCTATACTGGTAGCAACAAACCTACGCCTTTGGCCTATAGAAAATATCGCCACTATTGGGATATGCGCTGGAACAACGAAGTCTGGTGGGATGAATACGCAGGGTTGGATTTGTTGGCCGCCATGCGCGACGCTGGGTTTGACGCGTCTGAAGACGGGCCGGCCGCTTGGATTGGGCCGAACAACCTGCTCGGTATCAAACCCGCTTAAGCGCCTCTCTCCTGACTTCCAGTCGTGGCAGTCGAGGCCACTAGCAATAAAAGTAAGGAAACGGATTTCCAAATCGACACGTAAAAGACAGGCTTCGACCTGAAAAATCGCCAGCCTGGCACCCAATCCGCAATGTCTACCACCATAAATTATACTCCTGCTACCCAATTACTCGGTACTGATCGTGTGTGATGACACGAAAGTTGTCGGTAACGGTGTCTCGGATTGTTTCCCATTCCCGGGGCAGGGTTTGGTTGAAGAACCCGAAGATGGCCTCGGTGAACTGTCGGAAATCGGGATAAAACCGGTTGTGCGTCACGTGCCGGTGCATGACGCCCCATAACCGCTCGATGGGATTGAGGTGTGGCGCATACGGCGGCAGGAAATGCAGCCGGATGCGGCACTCCGGCCGCTCCAGGAACGGCCGCAACAGCCTGGCATGGTGATAGCGCGCATTGTCGAGACAGACATGGATCACCCGGGATCACCCGGGATCACCCGGGTGTCCGGATAGGCCCGTTCCAGCTTCTCGAACAACCGCAGAGAGGTTTCGGCATTGATCTTCTCGCCCTCGACCAGGGTGAGCTTCATCGTTTCAAGGTCCAGTGCGCCGTGCAGGTTCAGCCGCTGGCGCCCTGTCGTGGCCTTGATCGCCGGCTTGTCGGAACGGATGAACCAGCCATGCGCCGGCCGGCTCTGATACTCGGGATGGACCGCAGCGGCGAAGACAACCGTCGCGTCCGGAAACATCCCGCGCGTCAGCTGTTCATAATCCCTGATGAAGGCTTCCTGCGCCTGCTTGTCGGCCTGCTTCGGCAGCGTCTTCGGCTTCACGTATGCGAACCCCAGGCGGTGCATCAGCTTGATGGCGCCCGGACGTGAATATCTCACAGCAAACTTTCGGAAGATGGCATCCCGCACCGCGTTGGTGTCGCGCGGCGGATTGTCCCGGAACTGCGCCTTGAGAGCGGCTTCCTGGTCCGCCGTCAGGCGGTCCGGGTAATCCGCAAGCTCCACAGAGGCGAGACCCTTCTCGCGGAAGTCCCGTAGCCAGCCGCGAACCGTGTCGGGATCGAGATAGAATATCCTGGAGACCATCTGCACGCTGTGGCCATCATCAAGGGCAACCAGCGCATTCGCGCGCCGTACCTGCAGCGCTTCGACCTTCCGCTTGCGCATGACATTCAGGAGTGCCTTGGGTTCGTCAGCGGTCAGAAAGGAGGCCTTTTGCGCATCTTCGCCGTGAAGTCGTTCGCTGCTCGTGTCGTTGGAGAGGTGCATGAATCGGCAGCCGAATCAGGTCAATGCAAAATACTAAATTCAGGCCGAATCAATGATTCCAGGTATAACAGGTTCATCTTCGATTTCAGCAGATGCAAACCGATTTAGCCCCGAAGGTACAGGAAATGGAGGTTCCATCACGATCGGTGCAGATACCGTTTCAGTCTTGGGTGGATCCATCAGCACCGATGCGGGAGGTGTTGGCCGTGCTGGTTCCATCTTCATCACCGCGGATATAATCGATTTGGATGCCAGTTCGGCAACGTTCGCAAATATATCGGCCAATAGTGGTACCGGTATCGATGAAACAGGAACAGGTGATGGCGGCAGCATCGACATTGTTGTAGGTGAACTAACAATTGATCGTGGCATTATTGCCAGCGAAGCCCGAGGATTTGGCGATGGTGGGTCAATCTCCATAATCGCTGACCGGATTGACATGCAGGGGTTGGCGCGCATTGATAGCAGTTCTGATCCGCTCGTAACTGACTCAGCAGCTGGCAACGCCGGATCCATCACCATCGATACCGGAGAATTGAGTCTGAGTCGCGCGACCATTGTCAGTAATACAGTCGGTGCGGGCAACGCCAGAACCATAGACATCACTGCAGACAGCACCGTCATGACCTTTTTCAGTTCTATCGACAGCACAACAAACGGCAGTGGCAATGGCGGTGCGCTGATATTGACTACGGGCACGTTAGACATACTCGATAGCAGTCTGATTAACAGTTCGACCACAGCACAAGGAAACGCCGACGTCTTGACCATTAACGCTGGCGATATTTACCTCGACACACTCGGTTTTAACAATTTTACAGGGATAGCCAGTCAAGCGGGCTCCAGCGCTACGGGTAACGCGGGAGCAGTGGTTATATCTGCCGACACCATAGACATTCGCGACGGTGCGATCATTGATAGTTCCATGTTTGGCGCGGGGGACGCAGCGTCTGTCATCGTGCAAACGGACACGCTAACCATTTCAGGCGACGGGGCCGTTACGTTCACTGGAATTGCGAGTTCAGCCGTCGGAAATCAATCCAGTGGTGACGCCGGCGTGATTGACGTTACCGCCAACGATATTCAGTTGGTCAATGGTGGCGCCATTTCCAGTGAGACAGCAGGATTAGGCGATGCAGGAGCCATTTCCATCAATGCCCAAAATTTTGTTCTGCCTACTGGTGGGCTTGTTGATAGCAGTACGTTTGGGGCTGGTAACGCTGGGACTGTCAGTATAATGGCCGATACCCTGACCATGTCAGGAGACGCCGGGATTTTCAGTACGGCCACTAACCCAAATTTCGACAGTGACGCCGGAGAAATTGAAGTTACCAGCCAGTCAATTTCTTTGACCGAAGGTGCGGGGATTACAAGCTCAACGTTCAGTGACGGAGATGCCGGATCCGTAACCATCGACACTGGAACTTTGGTGATATCCGGCAGAAACATTCCTGGCGATTTCACCGGTATTACCAGTTCCACTATCAATGATGGTTTTACCGGAGATGCTGGAGAGATTGTGATTTCGGCTGATGAAATTGATGTAATGAACAGCGGCGAAATCAGCAGTTCGACGAATAATGAAGGAAACGCGGGAAGCGTAACAATTAATGCAGACCGGTTGACTGTCGATGGAGAGCAAACTCGTATAGCAAGTGAAACCCGCGCTCCCGGTGACGCGGGTCAACTTATTCTCGACATCGGTGACCTTGAAATCCTTAATGATGCATTGGTGAGCAGCACCACTATCGGTTCAGGTGCGGGCGGGTCGATTAATTTAACAGCTGATACTTTGCTAATCGATGGCGGTAGTCTCGCTAGTGGAACCGTTTCCGGTGTACCGGATGCCGGTGATGGCGGGTCCATTACCGTCAACGCTGGAGATATTGAAGTCCTCAATGGGGGTCTGATGACGGTTTCAACCCGCAGCACCGGCGATGGTGGGTCCATTACCGTGGATGCCGACACCATTCTCATTGACGGTACAAATGAGCGAGGTCAAACGTCTCAAATCGACAGCCAAACCTTTGTTGCCGGCAAAGCAGGATCGGTTTTCATCACAGCGGATACAATCAACACCAATGATAGTGGCCGTATTGTCGGCAGTACCACAGGTATGGGTACCGCAGGCAGCGTAGAGGTTAACGTCGGTGATTTAACGATCTCAGGGGCTCAAAGCGGAATCTCAAGCGACTCCGCTTTCGGTGCCATGGGTGATGCCGGATCCGTGACCGTGACCGCCGACACAATCGACATCAACAACAACGCTATCATCAGTACGTCGGTCTTAAATCCAGGCATGGCCGCCAGCGGCAGTATTACCGTTACTGCTGATGACATTTCCCTATCCTCTGGCGCGGGAATCAGCACAAGCAACAATGGACGCGGATTGGGTGGCGATATCGATATCACCGCGACAAATTTCTTCTCCCTCTCCGACGGTAGGGTGACCACGACGGCTGCGACAGGCGACGGCGGGCGTATCACTTTGTCCGGAGGCGTTGTCGATCAGCTCAACAGTGAGATTTCCACGTCCGTCGGTGGTGCCGGCGGTGCCGGTGGTGATATCAACATCAACAATACCGTAATCGTTCAAGACAACAGCACGATCAGAGCCAATGCTGTTGGCGGCGATGGCGGTAATATCAACATCACTGTTGATCAGTTGATTCAACACCCAGGCCGTATTGCCGCTATTGAAGCCACATCGGCTCTCGGCATTAGTGGCGATATCAATGTAAGCACACCCGAAACCGACGCCGTTGGCGGTTTGGTCGTCCTGTCGGGAGATTTTCTTGACGACACAGCCATCCTTGATGAGCCATATGAAACCCGCATTGGGGGAGGGGCCACCAGCAGCTTGGTGCCAACCGGCCGGGGTGGGTTGCCTGCTGGGCCAGATGATCCGGGTTCTGCATCGTATTTCGGGGCGGGAGACCTAAGTCTTGGACCAGGGGCTCAACTGAATGTTGGCCCAGAATTGGCTCAGCTTAATGAACACATTTCTTTGGGGTTGTAGTAGGTAGTTCATAGTGTCATCGGGGAACAGGGCTAGGGGAAATATCGCAGCGCACCAAGCTGCGCGAACAGCTTGTGCCGTCGCTGGTTTGATTGGCTTGCTGGCCATTCATCCAGTCGCGGCACAATCAGTTTCCGGCAATCCCGCAGTGGATCCCTTTGTGAGACCTGGTGGCACCCGACAAGTGCTGCCGGAGTTTGCGCCATCTGATAGACCCGATTTGGTGTTACCGCCGTTGGCACCTCAACAGCCCGGTGGGCAAGGCATGTTGTCATCAGGGTTGACCATTGCTGTTCGTGAAATTCATCTTGAAGGAAATACGGTATTTACCGACGCGGATCTGGCGTATTTGGTGTCGCCTTACGAAGGACGGACCATTTCGGCTGAAGATCTCCAAAGTTTACGGCAACAGATCACGGTTCATTACATCAACGCAGGCTTTATCAACTCTGGCGCTGTGATACCCGATCAGGACGTCCAAAATGGAATTGTGATCTTACGGGTCATAGAAGGCCGAGTTTCCAATATCGAAATAATCGGGAACAACGGACTGACCAGTCACTTTGTCCGGAGCCGCTTGTCTCTTGGTGTCGGCCCACCTCTTAACATGGAGGACCTTGAACAGAGACTGCAAATCTTGATCCAAAGCCCGTTTCTGGAACAAGTGAATGCGGAACTGGGACCAGGTATAAGACCCGGGGCCGGGACGCTACGCGTTCAGGTTAAATAAAGCGAAAGATTCATTGGATCCGTAAGTGTTGCAAACGATCGCTCCCCGGCGGTCAATGGCGAACGGGCAAGTATAGACTTAACCGCTCGCAATCTCACCGGCTGGGGCGATACGACAACCGTATCTGTGGGTAGTACTACTGGTCTTACTGACGTTGCTGCGATTGCGTCACTACCGTTAACACGATGGGATACACTGCTATCCCTTTATGCAGAGCTTTCGGAGTCAGACATCGTTGAAGAACCGTTGAACGTTCTTAACGTAGAAAGTAAATCCGAAACCTATGAAGTCAGTCTTTCCCATCCATTTTATCGTACGCCACAACGGGAGTTCTCAGCCGGTGTCAGCTTGGTGCAACGGCAGAGTAAAACGTTCCTGTTGGGACGGCCGTTCTCATTTACCGCAAATCGAGAAGACAACGTCACTAAAATAGCAATCGCAAGATTCACCCAAAGCTGGCTGGACCGCAGCCCTGAGCAGATCATCGCACTCAACTCGACTTTGAGCGTGGGTGTTAATGTGCTCAACGTGAAGAGCGGCGGCCCCGAACCAAATAGAAAATTCGTTACGTGGTTAGGTCAGGCACAGTGGGCACAGCGTTTTGCGCTGTTTGATAGTCAATTGATTACGCGCGCCGCAGTACAATTATCCAATGATCCGCTGCCCTCTATTGAACGCTTCGTTCTGGGGGGTATGGACAGTGTTCGCGATTACCGCACCAACCAACTTGTCCGTGACGAGGGCTTTGTCGCCTCCGTTGAAGCCCGTATCCCCTTTCTTCACATCCCTATCCAGGGCATCAGCAAAGACCCTAGAGACGGCCGCATAGAACTTGCTCCGTTTGTTGATGTGGGGAAGGGCTGGAACAAAGGAGGAGGAGCAGGTACGCAGGACCGCCTGGTCAGTGTTGGACTTGGTTTACGGTGGGTCCTTGGCCCCGGATTTGAGGCTGAGCTTTATGGCGGTTGGGCGCTGGATAATATCCCCAATGCCGATCATGATATCCAAGATTCAGGGGTCCATTTTCGAATTAGGTCTCTCATCTTCTAATTTAGTCGTTATCGCAAACACACGTTGTGCCAGAGAAAGTAAATTGAGTGCCGTTCACGTTAGACCGACTAGGACTAACCATGTTGAAGCATGAGCCATTTAATAAGTGCCGAATAAGTATCGCAACACTTGCTTTTACAATGGCATCCGTTTTTTGGGTGTTTGTGTCCGAAGCTGCGAGTGCACAAAGTAGGGCAGACTTAGCGACGATCAATCGGTATTTGGCCAGCGGAACGGACTCTTTTCCAAACGGAGATTTTGAGGAAGCGGTCCGTCAGTGGAATCAGGCGGCCGATCTGTGTCGCGTAAGTGGAATGGCCAGCGGAGAAAGTGAAGCATTAGGCCGCCGGGCCGAGGCCGTGCAGAAACTCGGTTTCCATGGACGTGCAATCGAAGACCTTACAAGAGCCTTAAGCTTGGCAGAGGCGTCCGGTAACAGATCCCAAACCATTTTAGTTGGTGCAGCACTTGGCAATGCATATTTCGTTGCCGGTGATCCCGATCGGGCCGTGGGTATTCTTGAATCAAGCGTCGAAGAGGCAAGCCGATCTGATTTACAACATGTTGCTGCGGCTAGTCACAACAATCTAGGCAATGCACTCGTCGCAGTTGGTGAAAATGAACGGGCTTTGGACTCCTATAAGAGATCTCAAATTTTAGCGCGGGAAATTAACGATATTGCTCTTGCAGTGACGAGTGCTACGAATGCTGCACGAGTAAACGTAGAGATTGGTGAACTACAGGCGGCGCTTGCTAATCTGGCCGATGCGGAAATGGATTTATTGGTCCTATCTTCTTCCCATCACAAAGCCCTTGGATTGATCAAGTTAGGACGGCTTTTTACGGAGATTTATACCGCGAGTGGGACGGACGATAGCGAAATCCTGTTGAAGGCATTTCAGTCGTTCGAACTTGCTGCAAATGCAGCAAATCAGATTAATGACCGACGATCTTTGATGTACGCAATGGGGTATATGGCGGGCCTTTATGAACTCCAAGGCCGTATTGACGAAGCGCTTGACCTCACGCGTCGGGCTGTTTTTTTGGCTCAAGATTCAAATACACCTGAAGCACTTTACCTGTGGCAATGGCAAACGGGGCGACTGCTTGATTCGTCGGGTGACTTCGATACGGTAATCGAAGCTTATCGGTTGGCAACATATACACTTCAATCAATCCGTCAGGATCTCACCATGGCTCAACACGGGAGACAAATTTCCTTCCGTCAAGCAGCGAGCCCTTTGTTTTTGGCCTTTACGGACCTCCTATTACGCCGCGCACGACAAAGGGACGAATCGCAAAGCACAGCAAATGATCTGATTGAAGCCCGTGACACGGTTGAACTTCTTAAAGCTGCTGAATTACAAGATTACTTCGAGGATGAGTGCGTTTCCCAACTACAAGCCAAGCAAACCACCATAGATGACATTGAAGAACGAACAGTAGTTCTCTATCCCATATTTCTGCCGGACCGAATGGAACTGTTGATCAGCTCCTCCGTCGGCTTGCAGCAGGTAACAGTCGAACGCACCGATGATGAATTGACCCAGGAAATCCGGGATTTCCGGATTGCGCTGGAGACACGAAATTCAAATCGCTATCGCAGGCATGCGCGTATTTTGTATGATCGGATTATTCGACCCCTCGAAACAATTCTGGAAAACCAACAGACCGAAACCTTAGTCGTTATCCCTGAAGATGCCTTACGTACTGTTCCGGTTGCCGCTTTATACGACCAGGAGACGCAACAATTCCTCATTGAAAAGTATGCCGTTGCGACGGCACCGGGTCTGACCTTGGTTGATCCGCAAACCATCGCACGGCGAGACATCTCGGTTCTCATCGCCGGCGTATCCCAATCGGTGCAGGGTTTTCCTGCCCTACCAAGTGTGGAAAGCGAAATTGCGGCAATAGAACAAGCGATTGGCGGCAAGGTCTTAGCCGATTCAGATTTTCTTATCTCTTCCGTCGAGCAAGAATTGAGAAGTACACCTTACAACGTTGTTCATGTCGCATCTCATGGGGAATTCAACAGTGACCCGGCGCGAAGCTTCGTTTTGACATACGATGACCGCATGAACATGAATCAGCTAGAGGAATACGTCAAATTCGGTCAATTCAGAGAAGACCCTTTAGAGCTGTTAACTCTTAGTGCGTGTCAGACAGCGGCAGGAGACGATCGTGCGGCACTTGGGCTGCCCGGAATTGCTGTTAAGGCAGGTGCGCACAGTGCTCTCGCTACACTTTGGTTTATCAACGATAGCGCGACTGCACAATTGGTCACGGATGTTTATCGGAACTTACAGGAAGGGAATGTGTCTAAAGCAAAAGCTTTGCAGATGGCACAGATTTCGTTCTTAAGCGACCGGCGCTACAGACACCCGAGTTATTGGTCGCCATTTCTTCTGATTGGTAATTGGCTTTAGCCACGGATTAACATGATGGCCAATGTTCAAGCTTGGCTAAGACGGTATCCGCTCGTTGTCGCGACGGTTTTGGCACACCTGATTTTTATCACAATTTCGACAGCTGCTAGACAGGGATTGTTCGAATGGGCTGATCTGTTCGTCTATGACTCTTTTATACAAAGCCAGCCGGCGCAGGAAATATTACGCCCAGGGTCGTTTTGGTCGGGGCAACTGAAGGAGATCTAAACCGTTTTGACTGGCCGATATCTGACGAAATTCTCGCTGAAACATTAGAAATGATTGCTGCGGGTAAACCTCGTACTGTTGGTGCCGATATTTATCGCAGCGGTGCAAGGCATGAGGCACTCAACAACACGCTCTTAACGCACAACAACATCTACATGGTCTACAAATTTCGGGAAGCGGAATTTGAAGGCATTCCTCCACCGGATATATTGCTGGAGACCAACCAAACCGGATTTGCGGATGTGGTATTGGACCCGGGTGGCGTCGTCCGGCGGGGACTGTTGTTTCTCAATAACGATTTGGGACGGTTTGGAACCGGTTTCGGTCTTCAATTGGCAGCGCGCTATCTTTTTAACGACTCCGTATGCCTGCAGTCCGATGGAACCGAGGCGAACAACCTGATGTTCGGTCCATGCGCATCAGAAGAACAGACTACAGAGAACGACACCGCATCTGCTCCAATTGTTCTTCTTCCATTTGAGCAAAACGATGGCGGTTATGTTGGCGCAGATGCAAGCGGCTACCAAATCATGATGGACTATGTCGGTGGAAGCAGGAGGATACCATTCCTAACTCAATCTCTATCTGACGTATATGACGGAAAAGTTGATCCCGAGTTTTTTGAAGAACGTGTCGTCATCGTTGGTGTAACAGCGGAAAGTGTAAAGGATTTCTTTTTCACACCGTTCAGCAGCGATGTCACGTTTGACCAATCCATTTACGGCATAGAAGTCCACGCCCATCTGGTGGATCAGTTGTTGCGGCATGGGCTTGACGGTAGGCCGCCCATTTCCTTTCTCAGCGACCGCCAGGAAACTTTATTGGTGTGGCTGTGGAGTATGCTTGGCGCAGCCCTTGGTTACTTTACACGCTCCGCTTTTCGGTTCGCAGTGCTCGCGATCGCAGGGATCGCTGTTATCTGGAGTGCTGCCAGTGCTCTTTTTCTAACCGGGTTGTGGATACCTATATTTCCATCCGCCTTGTCTTGGTTTATCGCCGCCTTTGTCATTATGTCTTACGTGACACAGCAGGAGAGCCGGCAAAGGGGAGAATTAATGGGCATTTTCTCCCGCCATGTGTCCAGCGATGTCGCTGAGAATCTATGGAAACAGCGCGATGAATTTATGGATGGGGGCAGACCCAAACCGCAAAGAATTACAGCAACACTGCTGTTTACAGATCTTAAGGGCTTTACCTCGGTATCCGAAAATATGGATCCGTCGCAACTCATGGAGTGGTTGATTCGTTATATGGAGGCAATGTCAGACGTTGTCATTGCTCATGGCGGTGTAATCGACAAGTTTATTGGTGACGCCATTATGGCGGTATTTGGTGTGCCAAATAAGCGAGAAACAGAAGAGGAAATAGCCGCTGATGCCCGCTCAGCAGTGGATTGCGCTCTGGCCATGGCTGACGTACTCGATGGATTAAACGAACAATGACAATCCGAAGGCCAACCGACGATCGGTATGCGTGTCGGCATTCATACAGGCTCCTTAGTTGCCGGTGGTTTAGGCAGTGCAGAAAGACTTGATTACACTGTGATCGGCGATACCGTTAACACCGTCGCCAGGCTGGAAAGTTATGATAAGGCTTTAGTTGATCCGTCGGATCCAGAAGCCGCATGTCGCATACTCATTGGAGAATCCACGTTCGGATATCTGGATAGTACGTATGAAACGGTTCCTGTCGGTTCAGTATCGCTGAAAGGTAAGGAACAAGATGTTAAGATATACTTGGTAAGACCACACTCATCACGAATGCAATCTGTCCATTAGGAGGCACTGATGGTGGAGCAAATTGTATTAGCGAAGAATCGCTTTCTCATGATGGCATATACAGGGATCTGGGTATTGGCCTGTTCTCTCGTAACCCCTGCCCAAGCGCAAGTACAACAACCAACAGAATTAGTGCAGGCAAATTCGTGAGTGTCAGAAACTTTGTGTGTGAGCTGATTTACACAAACCAGGGAACCCGTTCCCTGGTTTGTGAGCGACCCTGGTGATAAACCCATGCCAGCCGGCGATGTCCTCGGTCCAGGAGGAGTCCCGAAGGGAAGCTCCTGGAGGGAGGGCGCCGTTGGATGGCTGACTGGCAGCACGAGGATCGCGCTCACCCTTGGACCATTCTAAACCGCTCCTCGAAGCGGATGGCAAATTCGCCTTTCACCTGCCACCAGAATTGAGGCGGCCGTTTCCACTTTGCCGCAACGCCCCGTAAGGCCGGATAGATCAGCTTCTTGGCCGCGTCGTCGTGGGCAAAGTGGCCTTTGCTCCGCACCGCCCGTCGTACGGTACTGTTCAAGCTCTCAACGGCGTTGGTCGTGTAGATCACCCTGCGGATCGGCGCCGAGAAGGCAAAGAAGGGAATGACCTGCTCCCATTGGCGCCGCCAGCTCCTGGCGATGGCCGGATACTTCCGGCCCCACTCGCCCGCCTCAAACGCCGCCAGGGCCGCCAGGACCGCCAGAGCGGCACCGGCATTCTCCGCCTGGTAGATGGCCTTCAGCGCAGCGGCGCTGAGCTTGCGCTCCTTCCAGGAACCGTAGGCCATCGAGTTGCGGATCAGATGCACGATGCAGGTCTGGACCAGAGTCCGCGGATAGGCCGTCTCAATGGCTTCCGGAAAGCCGCTCAGACCATCCACCACCGCGATCAGGATGTCCTTAAGACCCCGAGCCTTCAGGTCATTCATGACGCTCAGCCAGAACTTGGCCCCCTCGGTCTGCTCGACCCACATCCCCAATATCTGCTTGTAGCCGTCGCAGGTGTAACCGATGGCGAGATAGACCGCCTTGTTTTTGACCAGCCCTTCGTCACGGATCTTCACCCGCACCGCATCGAAGTAGACGATGGCATAGACCGACTCCAACGGCCGCGACTGCCAGGCCGCCAGTTCGTCGAGAACGGCATCGGTGACCTTGGAGATCAGTTCCGGGGAGACCTTGATGCCGTAGAGTTCCCGCACGTGACCCTGGATCTCGCGGGCCGACATGCCGCGGGCATACATCGAGATCACCTTGTCGTCGAACCCCGGCAAGCGCCGGCAGTGCTTCTCGACAAGCTTTGGATCGAATCGACCTTGCCGATCCCGGGGAATCGACAACTCCATCCGGCCATCGTCGGTGAGCACCCTCTTACGACTATGGCCGTTGCGGTGGTTGCCGCTGGACTGCTCGTCTTCGTCGTCGAGATGCTGATCCAGCTCGGCATTGAGGATGCGTTCCGCCAGTGCCTTCTTCAGATCCTGGACCAGATCGCCGCTTTGAAATGCCTCAAGCGCGTCCGATCCACCCAATAGTCGATCCAGTAGCTCGTCTGGAACCACCGGTTTGTGCCTGCTCGCCATATTGTCCTCCTTTGGACATCCTAGCGCTCATAAACACAAAATTCCTGACAGGTTCGCAAATTCGAGTGCCATGCTATACGCAATGCCCATGTATCAGCCACCTTCAAGGGGCGCCCTCGGTGGGCGCATAGGCGGCAGCACACGCGGCACCGATGATGACGTGCCCATGGTCAGCGTGCTTGCACCAGATCACACTGGCTTGACCGCGACAGAACAGCCCGTGCTCTATTGGTATATTTCTAATCCCATCGAAACCTACAGTTTATCGGTATCCCTGTTGAACGACATGGATGACGATCCCACGCTGCAGGTCAATTTTGACGGCGGAATTGAACCGGGGCTTCATGCGCTGAATTTGGCCGATCATAACGTCCGTCTTTCGCCGGATGTGGAATACGAGTGGTCAGTCTCCTTGATGGTTGATCCGGAGAACCGCTCTAAGGATGTCTTTTCGCGTGGATTGATTATGTACGTGGATCCGTCGTCCACAACGCAAGCCGCTGCCCAAAGCGAAGGCGCATCGTCACTCGCATCACAAGGTCTGTGGTATGACGCATTGGACGCCGTGTCCAATCTGGTGGACTCGAATCCGGGTCAATCCATGTATCGCAATCAACGGGCGTCTCTTTTGGAACAAATCGACTTGGCAGAAGTTGCTGCATTCGAACGTAGTGAATAAGTAAACTTTGTTACGGTTCGGGCTTGAACCGGATTGCTTAGCCTGATCAGCTGACTACGGGATTCCCAGCACTTTGTGTGTTTGCAGGCTGAGGCACCAAGTTGGATTTTGGCGGCAGAACGCGATGCAGGTTTGCAAACTCTGCTGATAGTCAGGCCCGTCCATAGGCTGTACAAACCGGCGGCCGAAGTTCTGCTTTTGTAGGGTGAGGGGATCAAGACCGCGCTGCGGGTGAACGATTTTGAGTTCATGGCCGGAGATCACAATCTGCTCTACCCCCGCCTTAGGACTGACGCAGACCCAGTCAACACCCTCAGGCACAGGTACGGTGCCGTTGGTCTCAATGGCCACTTCAAAACCCTGCCCATGCATGGCCGTGACCAGTGTTTCATCAAGCTGAAGCAAGGGCTCACCCCCGGTAAAGACAACATAACGCCGTCCACTGGAATTTTGGGGCCAGTAGCCCGCAATCTTCAGTGCCAGATCCACAGGGGTTTCGAAAGTACCGCCGCCCTCGCCATCGGTGCCGATGAACTCTGTATCGCAAAATCGGCATTGGGCTGTGGCTCGGTCTACTTCCCGGCCAGACCAAAGGTTGCAGCCTGCAAACCGGCAGAATACAGTCGCCCTGCCGGTGCGCGCGCCTTCGCCCTGCAAGGTGTAGTGGATTTCTTTGACCGAATACGTCATGCCGCCTCGCGATAGCGCAGAAAACCTTTTGCTCGGAGTTCACACGCGGGACAACTACCGCAGCCGTAACCCCATGCATGCTTGTGGTCGCGGTCACCAAGATAACAGCTGTGGGTATGGTCGATGATGAGCTCAATCAAGGCGCCGCCGCCCAAATCTTGAGCGAGTTTCCAGGTTGCAGCTTTATTCAGATGCATGAGCGGCGTTTCTATTTTGAACGGGCGGTCTAAGCCCAAAGACAGGGCTTTTTCTTGCGCATCGATGGTTGCGCACCGGCAATCAGGATACCCTGAATAATCGGTTTCACACATGCCACCGACCAAGGTGGTAATGCCACGCCGAAAGGCGAGACCGGATGCCGCGGTGAGGAATGTCAGATTTCGACCGGGGACGAACGTGGAAGGCAAACCCGCCTCTGTTGTTTCGATTTCAACATCGTGGGTCATAGCTGTTTCACCAAGGCCGCTCAGGAACCGGATATCGACCAGATGATCAGGGCCAAGCTTGGCGGCCCACTTCGGAAAGTGCTCCCGCAGCTGGTTGAGTACGTCCCGACGGCAGTCCAGTTCCACGCGATGACGTTGGCCGTAGTCAAAGCCAACCGTTTCGACGGCGGCATAACGGTCCAGGGCCCAGGCCAAACATGTGGTTGAATCCTGACCCCCGGAGAAGAGAACCAATGCTACTTTCGCTGTTGTCATGGGCGCACTTTGACCAGCCAATACTTAAGGTCAAGATAGATTTTCAAAGCGTTGAAATAGCGGTACTTTTTGTTCTTCAGTGACTTGAAAATATCGGCGGATTTCGCCCGTGCTTTTTCTAGCCGGTGGTGGCATACTCCACCATCATCTATTTTGTATGGTTCCTGAGGATTATAAAAAACCCTTTAAATTGGTGGATTTTACCTGATTCCATTCTTGAACATGCTTACCTATTCCCCCATATTCTAACACTATACGTGGGGATCAGTGTTGGGATAAAGCAATGGGAAAACTTACGGCTGCGCGTCTTCGAAGCCTTTCCAAGCCGGGAATGCACGGCGACGGCGACGGGTTGTACCTGAATGTCACCCGTGCTGGTACGAAATCCTGGATCCAGAGAATCACCATTGCAGGCCGACGGCGCGATCTCGGTCTGGGAAGGTTTCCGGACACGGGGCTCGCCGAGGCGAGAGAGGCCGCGGCCCGCAATCGCTCACTGGTGGCAAAAGGTGTTGACCCCCTCGCCCAGAAGCGAAAGACCGCTACCCCGACGTTTTCCGAGGCTGCCAAGCGTGTCTACGAGGCGAACCGCCCGCGTTGGCGCAACGCCAAACATGAGGCGACATGGTGGCAGTCGCTGGAACGCCATGTGTTCCCCGTTATCGGGAACATGACCGTGGATCGGATCGGGCGCACCGACTTGCTGCGCGTGCTGACGCCGATATGGGGATCAAAGGCTGAAACCGCGCGGCGCGTTCGCCAGCGCATCCGTACCGTGCTCAAGTGGTCGATGGCGCACGATTATATCGACCGCAATGTCGCGGGCGAGGAGCTCGACGGCGCCTTGCCGCCAATGCCGCGCGTCAGAAACCATTTTCGGGCATTGCCCTACCGGGAGGTCGGTGGGCTGATCCAGGCCGTACATTGCGCCCAGGCGTCTCCGGCATCGAAACTGTGCCTCGAGTTCCTGATCCTGACGGCTGCTCGCTCGGGCGAGGCGCGCGGCGCGGTCTGGGACGAAATCGATTTAGAGGCGGAGGAGTGGCGCATACCTGGTGAGCGCATGAAGGCGAATGCGGAACACCGGGTTCCACTATCGCCGCAGGCAATGGCGATCCTCGAGAGTGCGCGGGATATCCACGATGGAAGCGGATTGCTGTTCCCGTCGCCGGGGCGTCGCGGCGGGCTTATGAGCGATTTAACCCTGACTAGGTTGCTGCGTAAACTGGGGGTTGCCGATCGCGCGACAGTGCATGGTTTCCGCTCTAGTTTTCGCGACTGGGCGGCAGAATGCACAAACGCGCCCCACGCAGTGATGGAGTTGTCTCTGGCGCATTCGGTTGGATCTGCCGTCGAGGCGGCCTATGCCCGTTCCTCTCTGCTTGAGAAGCGCCGTGCGCTGTTGAACCAGTGGGCGGCGTATCTAAACGGGGGCGGAGAAGTGGTGGCGATGGCGCGTCCTGCAGGGTAGGACCGCCAATGAGTGCCAATTCACTTTTAGAGTGCAGGTCGAGATGCCTCTGTGAAGCTGGGGCGTCCCCAGAAGAAGTGGTTTGGTAACGTCTACATCCACACTGTCGCGTTCTCGCCTGCCCATCCATCTCAACCGCAAGACCGACGCAGGCAAAATGCGCGATAATGTGATTTATCGAGCATTTGACCCCAACCCCATGCCAAATGCACTACGCCGACACTCCACCGGTAGTGCGACGCCACGATGATGATGAGGCGCACTGGAAAAGCCGAAAAGGGGACCCGCCCGACCCGATCGACCCGGGGGCGATCCGGTTTCTGCTCGCGCCCGCGCGAAGTACCTATGCATCCGAATGTCTCACGGGACGTGGATTGCCATAGGGAACCCTTTCAAGTGGTGGGTCCTGGTCGGGGTTCGCGTCATGGCTGCTGAAAGCATGATTACTGACACAGGGCTGTGTCACCCCCTACCTAAAGCCGTCTAAGTCCTGAAATATTTTGATTTTGTCCTGACACAAGTGGTTGAGCGTGCGGCGAAATAAAACGCGGACGGGGTTCTCACTTGTGCGAGGGCGGCGGCGGGGTGCGGCGGACCCTGCGATCCCATTGGTTTAATCAATTTTTATCACACGGTGGTGGGGGAGGTTTTTCGGAACCCAAAGTTTCCAGTAGCGTTACAATGCCGTTATCGAGGTTTTTTTGGACCCAAAAAACCCGCCGTCCCAAACTGGTCGGGAGGAGATCGCCGATGAGTGCAAGCCCTACTAACAAGCGCAGATCGCAATGCCCCTGCGCTCCGCCTGCCGGCCTATCATCAATCCAACTGGACATGTTCTACGACGCCTGCGTCCGCCTGGACAATGATTCACTGCGGACTGAAATTATGCGTTCTTATCCTAGCGGCCCAACAGCCGTTTTGTACCATGGGGTGTACCTTCACCGGCCAAAAAGTGAAGTCGACTCCTCTAAGGAAGTCTCATTCGACGAGACGGTCGAACGAGCGCATGGACTGCTGTTTGGAACAGAGGTTCCAGATTCTGAAAGCAAACTCAGAAAGGACCATTCTCCTTTAGACGCGTGGGCGGAACGCTTGTTCTACCTATACCAGCAGGGTTGGCGCCTGCAATGCCCGGTTCTGACCGACTACGCAAATCGCTCAGACGAAAAAGCGTGGATCGGACAACGCGTTCTGAGAACCCTTCTCGGCTTGTTTGATCAGAACGGCGAACCGATCCCGAAGGAGTTGAGGAAGTGGTCGGCCCAATCACGGTTGGAAAATCCCAAGAGGAAGCGGGGGCGTCCCCGGGAATATTGGTTCCGTAACCACTGGATCGTCCGCGCTGTCGCGGCTCTCGTCTATGAGACAGGGAGGAATCCGACCCGCAACGCAGAGCCGAAAAAGTTGAATGCAGAATCAGCCTGCGACGCAGTGGTTGCCGCGTTTAAAAAAGAGGGGCTAGAATTACCCCTGGACACGGCGCAGAGTGCGTGGACTAGGAAGAAAAAAGGATCGAAACTCTTGGAGCGATGGCGACAGGCTTCCAATTAAGCCCAGAGCCCAGAGGAGGCAACAGTATGTGGCCTTTCCCAGAGTGGGTATTAAACCGGAACACCGGAACAGCCGTTGAATTCAGGGGGATTCAGCGTGTTCTTAACCGGAACATCTTTCCTCTCGTGTTCCGGTTGCGGTCACGGCGAATCCCTGCATTCTCGCCAATGTTCCGGTGTTCCGGTTCAGAATCCACGGCGTCCGGTGCAAGCCAAGCTTTCCACACGGTATTGAAATCTGATTAAAAATAGACGCTCACCGTTCCAGCGCGGGTGCGAACCTTCTTCGTGCGTATTCCCTAATCACTAAGCATGCGTTCCCGCTTCTTCGGCGTCATCTGCTCCCAAGGATTGCACCCTTTTCTGCGGCCTTGCGGCATAAAGGTGTTTGGTCAATTTCGACCAGGGGAGCTAGACTGATTCTCGGTCGGCTGATGGGCTGCGGCTCGTCGCCTACCCTTTCTCGTATAATCTTTCTGTTCAAACACCATCCCATCGGAAGAGACCGGAACCGCAACGTCCGCCCGTTCATGCGTATTTTTAATTCGGCATTTATGAGTCTGATCCAAGCGGGAAAACGTGCGTAGGTAGGCATACAACCAAACACTTGGAGGTACGTATGACTACATCAGCCATTGCAGCATCCGCGGTAGACAGGTTGTTGCGCCGCCGCGATGTCGAAGCCATGACCGGCATGTCTTGTTCGTCGATATACCGCATGATGAGCGTCGGCGAGTTTCCACGTCCCTTGCGCATCGGAACCGGGTTAAGCGGTGCCGTCGCATGGCGGCTATCAGACATCAGGGATTGGATGGACAGCCGCCCCGTCGCCGATCCCAAAAATCTGATAGAGGTTTAAAACCATGGCCCGCTGGAACAAGCGCCCAGCCGATTATGGTTGGGATAGGCTGTGCGGTGCGGCTGGTCCCGAGCAATCAAGGAACGCCTCGATAGCGGTACCCATCGTTGCTGAACGCCAGCGCTTCCCCGACTTCGCCGCCATCAACAACGCAGCACTACGGGTACTGCCGGCATTGGTTGCACGCTGGCTTCCGGATGGACGCCAACAGGGCTACGAGTGGGTGGCCCGAAACCCACGCCGAGTGGACCGTCGTCCTGGATCCTTCCGCGTCAACCTGCGGACGGGCCGATGGGCTGACTTCGCCTTAGAGGCCGTTTCGAAAGGGGTTGAGTGGCCGGTGTCGATGTGATTCCAGGAAGGTTGCTGAAACCGATCTGGAGCCGCCATGTGGACGCCGACCACCCGAGAGCAGCATAGCCGCAAGGCGCTGCGTTATCAGACTGATTTGACCGCTGCGGAGTGGGTTGTGATCGAGCCTCATTTGCCTCCGGCTCATGGCACGGGACGGCCCCGGTCATGGCCGATGCGAGAGATCGTCAACGGCATTTTCTACGTGATGCGGGCTGGCTGCCCTTGGCGCTTGCTGCCAAGCGATTTACCACCGTGGGGCACGATCTATCGCTGGTTCGCTAAGTTCCGCGACGACGGCCTCCTTGAGAAGATCAACCACTTTCTGGTCATGGCCGATCGCGAGCGGGTCGGACGCGAGGCCAGCCCGAGCGGCGCGATTATCGACAGCCAGAGCGTCAAGACGACCGAGGCTGGTGGCCCCCGCGGCTACGATGCGGGCAAGAAGATCAAGGGGCGCAAGCGCCACGCGCTGGTCGACACCGACGGGCGCGGCCTCGTGCTCGAGGCGCATCCGGCGAGTATCCAGGACCGCGATGGTGGCGGGCCGCTGCTGTGCGCCTCACGCGGCTCGTTTCCGTTCATCGAGAAGGTCTTTGCCGACAGCGGCTACGCCGGCGAGAAGGCGCCACGGCCACCGTGATCGCCGTCGAGATCGTGCGCAAAAGCCCCGATCAGGTCGGCTTCGCCGTCCAACCGCGCCGCTGGGTCGTGGAGCGCTTCTTCGCCTGGATCAACCGCAACCGGCGACTGGCAAAGGACTTCGAGGCCACCATCGCCTCGGCCCGCGCCTTCCTCTACGCCGCCTCCGTCATGCTCCTCGTCCGCAGATTGGCCCGAGCCGCATGACTTTCGAAACCGACTCTTAGAGGACGTAAGGGGCGGAGATCCGGTGTCTCTGGCGGCATATCTGTCCCACCAGTCGCAATCCGAAGCGGCACGCGTCCTCGCCGAAATGCTCGGGGTGCCATCATGAGGGACGGCGACGGAGGCGGAGATATGTTTGTTCCGCTTAGCGGTGATGAGAAGGCACTGGCGGAGGCAGCGTCCGGGAACGCTTCGGCGCTCATCGAAAAGCTGCCAACGCCTCACAATGGGCGCTACGAGTACTACGACGATAAGGGCGACCTCTGTTTTGTCGTCCAACGCGACAAAAAAAACGGCAAGAACAAAAAAAACGGCAAAAAGCGTTATGGTTCATACACTCCTATCCAGCCTGAGAATGCCAAGACATGCTGGCTCAAATCTTTGAAGGTCGGCGGCCTCAGGCCGCTGTACCGCTTGCCTGCCCTGCTTGAGTACGACCCAAAGCGCCCGATCATGGTTGTTGAGGGTGAAAAATGCGTTGAGGCAGTCCTCAACAATTCCACTAAGGCGTTTCCAATTACCTGGGCCGGCGGAACAAGCGCTTGGCAAAAGACAGACTGGTCGCCACTTTACGGCAGACCCTTGATTCTGGTCGCGGACGGGGACGAAGCCGGCCACAAAGTCATGAAAGCACTTGCCGCTCACCTACATCCGCATTGTCCCGATATACGCCTTGTCCTCCCGCCTATCGCTGATGGTGGCCCGGATATCGTCGACGAGATCGAGGCGGGGCGTGATGTCAACGCCTGGCTTGAGAAGCACGTACAAACATACGAACCCGATGGGATGAGCCCCGATGGGATGAGCAATGGATCGCCGGACCGATCTCCACTCCAATCGCCTGAGGGAGGCAACGAGGATGAATGGGAAAGCCTGATCGCCGCGGGCAAGGACAATTCGGGCGTGTTCTTTGAGCCCGAAACGTTGAGCCGACTGGTGGCACTGAAACGTAACAGACCCGATCAATGGATAAATCTACGCGAGCGCATCAAGCGAGAGTGTCCGAAAGTTTCGATACTAGAGCTTGATAAGTCGATACATGCGTTACTAGGCGGCGGTGCCCGCTTGCAGGGCCATGCAATTGTGTGGCCGCAGTATGTGCCATGCCCAAAACCGGTCGACGGCGCTGTTCTGTTCTCTAAGTTCGTCGACTTAATCAAGACCTATGTCGTGGTGCCGGAAGGTGGCGCGGAAGCAGTGGTGGCTTGGGTCTTGTACGCATGGGTTTTCGAGGCGTTTGGCTTGTGCCCAAACCTGATGATTTCTGCCCCAGAGCGGGAGTCTGGAAAGACGCGTCTGACCGAAATGATTTCTTGGATGGTGCCGCACCCGCAGCCGGTGAGTGATGCATCGGCGGCGGCAATCGTCCAGGGGATTGAGAGTTATCGCCCGACGATGTTGTTCGACGAGGCGCAGCATTTCCTCAAGCGCCGGCCTGAAGATCCGATACGCGGAATTCTGCTCGCAGCGTTTACGAAACGGTTTGCCGAGGTACTCAAGATTGAAGGCGACGCAAATGAGATATGTGGCTTTTCGACCTTTGCGCCAAAGGTGATGAACGGACGTAAGCTAGCCAATATTGATGACATGCTGACGTCCCGATCCGTCGTTATTCCCATGACGCGGGCAAAACGACAGATGCCTGACCTTTCAGTGACACAAGACCCTGTTGGCGATGACCTCCGGAGCATGTGCGCACGTTGGCGCGACGACCACTTCGAGGCTCTGAAGGAGGCAAAACCCGATATGAATGGATTGACGGGCCGGGTTGCGGACGTGTGGCGTCCCCTGTTCGCAGTGGCTGACGCGGTGGGCGGACAATGGCCACATGCGGTCCGGTGCGCCGCGCGGTCGCTTGGTAAGCTAAAGTCGTGGATGGGAGCGACGCACTTCCAGATGAAAACGCTCGAGCACGTCGGCACCGGAATGGCGCTGCACGTTCTGGCCTACAACATGAAACGCGTGATGAAGATTCCTGGCGTTGGCGGATTGATAGAGGCGATCCACGCATGAGACGGGCTCACGGGGCCCCATAAACCCACATTCTGCGCCTCAAAGATCCGTTAGGCGTTTACACGGTCCGATTCTGGTGAATTGGGCGCGCTGGGTCGCATAATCTCGCCCGATCTCCGCTCACGCTACCAACCACCAGACCCGGCCACGTTTTTACATAGCCTGGACCCAATGTGGGCATTTTACTGGTCTGACTCTGTGCACCGCAGCATGATAACTACTAGACCTAGAACCCGGATTGCCCAGGGTTGGTGGCGTCTCCATTTCCTTCGTCACTCTGGTGATTGATCACAGCTGGTGTCTGCAGGCCGGTTTCAGTGGAACAGCACGTGCGCTGCAACGAGAGACGCAGCCAATGCCGTGCCGAATCGCGCCACGCTCCCGGTAGATACCTCGAGCAAAGTCCGCTCGTGACGCCAGCCGTTACGAATGATGGTGGGAATTGCCACAGCCGCAAAGGTCAGGGCGATAACCCAGCCCGACCGCACGAAGTAGTTCATCTCCGGAAAGCTCAGCTTGAGGACCAGATAAAGCGGGACGCTCAGGAGCAGCGTCGTCAACACGAGTCGTTTTGACGGGTGGAGCAGGAAGACCGCTGCCAGCACCAGAAGCACAAACCCGTTCTTGACATAGTACGAGAGCTCATTGAACCAATGGGTCAGTGGAAAATCTGGATTGCTGAACTTGGCGTAGATCACGACGAAGCTGAAGAGCACGCCGGAGACGAGCGCTGCAACAATCGCGCGCCTGCCGCTTTGCACGACCTGAGCGTCGGTCGCGTTTGGTCGCAGGTGGCGGCGGTAGATGTCCACTGCCCAAAGAGTGGCTACCGAATTGTAGATCGAATCTAGTGTGCTCATGAGCGAGGCGAAAAGCCCGACCAAAATGAGGCCGCGGACCCCTGCCGGTAGAAAGTTGCTGACCAGCGTGAGGTAGGCGAGGTCGGGGTCCTTCAATGGTTGGTCATGCAGAATTCCAGCCAAGGCGATTCCCGGGATGATGACGATGAGCACCATCACGTACTTGAGCACGCCGCCGACAAGAAGACCGATTTGCGCGTCTTTGAGGCTCTTGGCTGCCAGTGCACGTTGTAGGATCACTTGATTGGCGCCCCAGTAGTTGAGGTTCAAGAGAAACATGCCGAAGAGCCCAATCCAAGGAAGAGTGTCATGATCGCGTGGTAGATGGAGATGCATGAGATGCCCGGTCGCACCCCAAAGCTCAGACCAGCCACCCAGGTAGTGAATTGCCACACTCAGCGTCACAATCCCGCCGCCCATGAGGAGCACGAACTGCACGATGTCGGTGCGCACGACGGCTCTGAGCCCGCCCAGGTAGGTGTAAGCCGCCGAGAAGGCACCGGTCACCACGACAAGGAGCCCAAGTCGCAGGACAGGGTTCAAATCCGGAAGCCCGCCCATGCCTCCAAACACGGCGTCGATCGCGTATGCTGCAAAGAAGAGCGCTGTCCCGAGGTAGAGGAGGGAGTACATCACGATCATGAGGACGGCATAGGCCAGAGCGACCTTGGGCCCGAGCTTCGCCTCGAAGAACTGAGTGATGGTGACAACCCGCATCCGGAGATAGAGCGGAACAAAGACAAAGGTGGCGACCAGAATTCCGAAGATCGCGTTAATCTCGAGATTCGCCTGGGCCAGACCAAACACATACGCCGAACCGACCATCGCGATAAAGTGGTTGGCGTGGATGTTAGTAGCAATGGTCGACATGGCGATGGCCGGCCACTTGAGTGAGCGGGAACTCAGAAAATACTCCTCGGTTCCCACGTCCGGTTTCGCTCGGGTTCGAATACCAATTGCGAGGATGATTGCGAAGTAGGCGGCGATGATTCCGAGATCGAGGAACATGCTATCGGCCTAGCCCTGCTGCCTTTGCCCTTGCATGATCTTCATAGTATCGCTTGTTACTAGGGTTCGGCTCATGTCCGATAGGCTAGCTAGTCACACGATATTCCGCAACGATTTGCGGGGGGTTTTTGGCCGATAGGCTTCACGCGACCACCCGCTCGGAGTCCGAATAGCAAAGTAGTATTCTTCCTCAACCTGTGGCTTTCGGACGAACGGCGAGTCTTTCTTCAACGCACAAAAGAGCCACTCGATGGGATCGCTTCCGTCTGACCCAAAGCGGACATTGGCCGTCACAGGGCTTGGTTCCAGTGAGCCCGGTCTGCTTGGCTTCTTGATTTGGATGAATTTTTCCCGCCGGAACGCTCTGACCTGACCGGCTCTTTTTGGACCAAGCGGTTAGTGAAGAAATGTCTGCTTAGTGACCAGGCTGTGTGAAAACGCCTTGTCTGGTATGATTCTTCTGTGATTTGGCGGAGGGGTCGATGAAGCGCTTTGTAGTTGGCGATGATCGCAGCCAGAGCACTCTTTTTCCTGAGCGTCTGGATTAGTATTTGGGCGATGACAATCCGGTCCGTGCGATCGATGTCTTGGTGGATGAGCTTGATCTGGGGGCATTGGGCTTTAGCGGGGTTGAGCCAGAGGCGACGGGAAGGCCTGCTTACCATCCGGCGACGCTTCTGAAGATCTACGTCTATGGCTACCTCAATCGGGTCCAATTGAGCCGTCGCCTAGAGCGGGAGTGCCAGCGCAATCTCGAGCTCCTATGGCTGACCGGCCGGCTGATGCCGGATTTCAAGACCGTCGCCGATTTCCGCAAGGACAATGGCTGGGCCATCCGCAAGGTCTGCCGTGCGTTCGTAGTGCTGTGCCGTCGCTTTGAGCTGTTCAGTGAGGCGAGCGTTGCGATCGATGAACGTCACTCAATCAACAGGCGGTGGTATGGTAAAGTCGACAGCTATCAACAAAACAGATGGAACCAAAGCCAGGAGTTCCAGGCGCTTTTGTAGGACGATCTACGACGAGAACACCGGGCGCATGAAGATGAGGATTCAATACCTCAGGGAATATGAACCCGAAAAGGAGCCAGAATTCGCTAAGGAGTCATTGCTCTCCCAGTTAGTTTCGATGTTCTTCCGAAAAAAGGCAGGCGCCGGACAGGCGTAAGACGAAAGTACTGCCAGAGGACTGCAAAAAAGAGGTTTGGGCTTCGGCCAGGCGCTTGAAGTGGAGATCGGGGTCTAGCTGCCGAAAGAGCCGAACCGTTTACCAAGTTCGCCTAAATGTCGGAGCCCCGAGGCGCGACAACTCAGATCTTGAGAAACCTAATACATCAGCCACTTAGGGGCATTTGAGCGCTATCGCATATAAATCTCACTGATCGTCCAGGAACGTCCAGGTGGGGTGGATATGCCAACGGTCTGTCATTGCCTGCCATCGGGACGCGCGAGGACGCGGCCTCGGGACATTTTGGGGTCCTCATTTTCAACCCGCCCGGCGGCACCCGGTCGTGGCACGCCACCAGTGTCACACGGCTCCACTACCCCCCCCACCATAGGTATTTCGGCGTTGTATAGGGCTTTTAAGGGGAGAACGTCGCCCCCCTTACGGCCCCCGCACGCGTAACAGTCATTGATCAATGCGGTTATCTGTATCCGATTGTGGCTCATCCGAGTGACGGGCTGCGGTTTGACGCCTGGTCTTGGCCCCGTACTCCGATGAGCTATGCCCGACATTTGGTGATGGGCTGATCAGGCGGCGTGTTTGATTTGCTTGCCAGGACCTCAAACATCCAATTATCCTGATCACACATCACTGCAAACACGAAACCAACGGGCCAGATTCTCTCAAAACACTTGGACCATTTGGTCTGGCTGGTCAGGATTCATTCCCACGATTTCGCATTCGTTCCCGCTCAATAGGTGGGGATATATGTGGGGAAAGGAAAATAAAATTATAAAACCATTATATAACAATATTTTAAGAGTAATTTATGGTGGAGGTATAGTCCGCCCCCCTTCGCCAGACCCTACGGCTGTAATAGATACACAGTAGACTATGGAAATCTTTAAGAGCTTTACCTTTGAAGCAGCGCATCACCTGGCTCCCAACGTAGCGCCAGATCATAAGTATGCCCGTCTTCACGGACATTCTTTCTCAGCCGAGGTGTATCTGGCCGGTGAGCCCGATCCGACGACAGGCTGGATTGCCGATTTCGCGGAATTGGACAAAGCCATAGCGTCTCTGAAGGCTGAACTTGACCACGGTTACCTCAACGATCTCGAGGGTTTGGATCATCCGACCCTGGAGAATATTGCCATGTGGATGTGGGGGCGGCTGGAAGATGGTTTTCCGGCCCTCAGTAAAGTGGTGATCCGCCGGGGTTCATGCGGCGAGGGGTGTATCTACCAGGGGTCGAAAACCTAAGCTTTTCTGCGAAATTTTCACCAAATTAAGAGCGGCGGATTCAGATTCCGTTAACGCCTGGGGTGTATTTTCTAATCACCGCACAACAGCGGTTTTGAGGAGAAACCCCAAAAAGAAAAGGATGTTCCATGTTCTCGTTAGATACAAAACAGTGGGAAAACGTCGCAGAAGGTCTGTTGTCCTCCGTGTCCAAGACCGAATCCACGCGGCCTGAAACCTCGGCTGTGGCAAAAGACCAAAAGTCCGACAACGTGGTTGATTTCGCCGCCGTCAAGTCCGACGAGCGTTAAACACCACCGCCGCTGAAACGCGCTCAATCGAGCGCGAAACAGTAGAACAATCCGCCGCCGCCGCTGCGCGCCAGGTTTTCTTGACTACATCCCCGTGAGGGATGTGCGGAATTCCAGGAAATGCTGCTGGAACTGTTGCGGTCGTGATGGCCCACTTGGGCACTGCCCTCATCATTGCTGGTCCAATTGGAACAGGTATGGTCCTCACCGTCGGTGTACGCCATGCCAGTCTGCTGGGTGCCGGTGAGAATATCGTGCCAATTGGGGCTGTCACCGACACCGTTGATTTCCTCTCCGGTTTCATCGATTGCCGTCATCTTGCCGATGAGGTTGCCGTTGCGGGCTTCTTCAAGAGTATCGCCGTGTAGCTCGCTGAGATTCTTGGCGATACGCCGGCCAGCATGGTTAAACCATGGTCCTTGGCCGATACGGTCGCGTGCATTGATAATGGGGTTGCCGTCGCGGCCATCGGTGCTGAGATAAGCGCGCCAGGTTTGATCGCCGGCCCCTGCAGCAGCGGCGAGGGCTTGGCAATGGGCGTCCGCGCCGTCTATGCCACCGAGATTGGCGCCGTCGCCGGAACCCACGCTGGCAAGGAAGAAGTTCATTGTCTCTCGGCCCTGCCCTTCTTGAGCAAAAACGAAGTTAGTTGTGGCGACCGAGACCAAAGTTCCTAACAGAAAAAGACGCAGATGACCCATAATGTACCTCACAGTTGGCTTTGTTTAGTTGTCGTAACGCTAACCCGTGGGCGGGGGCAGGGGGTCTAAAACCGATGCCACCGCTCGGGCCGTGGACATGAGAGCCTCGTCCCCTCCCGTCAATCCATCCAGTTCCAGGCCCACAGGCAAGCCGCGCCCATTTAAGCCCGCAGGCAGGCTGAGTCCCGGACGGCGGCCGATGCTGGCCATTGAGGTGTAACGAAAATAGAACCACGAAAAGGTGGAAGCGCCATCTTTCATCACATTGTCATCTTCGGCCAAGGGCAGGGCGACATCCGGTGTGGTGGGAAAGGCAACAGCATCAATGGAGAGATCATCGAATAAGGGGCGGGTTCAACCGGTCGTCGCAACACGTTCAGTTTGACTGGCCTGCAAGCACTGGTCCAGAGCTTCGGCGGGAGTTCTCCATCCGAGGGTCTTGCGGGGCCGTGTATTGAGCGCGTCAGCAACAACTGCGAGTACGTCCGGACTGTGTGCGCTCAGATCGGTTCCTTTCGGGAAGTACTGTCGAAGCAATCCATTGGTGTTCTCGTTCGTTCCGCGTTGCCAAGGGCTGTGCGGTTCGCAGAAGTAGACGGGAAGGCCGGTTGCGATCCGCAGATCCGCATGCCTGGCCATCTCTGCTCCCTGGTCCCAGGTCAGCGAGCGGCGAAGCTGCGCTGGCAATGTCGTGATCGTCCGGGCGATGGCATCGCGAACCGCTTCAGCCCCATGCTCGCTCCAGCCGGCAAGCGCAGGCCCGTTCTTCACGCGCGGGACGGTGCCGTGGCCTTCCATTCGGGGAAGATGCAGCAGCATTGTGAGCCGCGTGGCGCGTTCCACCAGAGTGCCGATCGCCGATCTGCCCAAGCCGATGATCAGGTCACCTTCCCAGTGTCCGGGTACGGCCCGATCAGCTGCTTCCGCCGATCGTTCACTGATCATGATCTCAGGCGTGACGAAGGATTTTCCCCGCCGGCGGCTACGTGCCCGAGGCACGCGCAGTGCCCTTCCCGTGCGAAGGCAGGCGGTCAGCTCACGACGGAGTGCGCCGCGGCCCTGTACGTAGAGCGCCTGATAGATCGCCTCATGACTGATCCGCATCGCTTGATCCTCGGGCCCGTCCCCAGGATAGTCGATCCGAAGACGGTGCGCGATCTGCTCAGGACTCCAGGCCCTGGCCCATCGCCTGCGCTGCCGCGGCCCATGCCGACGACCGTTCCAGACGACGCGTGGCCCCTCGATCACCGTTCCATCCGGTGCCGAGATCCGACCCGCAAGCCGATCCTGCACATCGCGCCGCAGCGCCTCATTCGTTGCCAGCTTGGCTGGCTTCGGCCTTTTGGCGGATCGATCAGCATGCCACTGCGCCGTCGTTGCTCGGTAGTCCAGGCCACCGCTTCGGGTCGCCGCGTTGCGCCGCACCTCGCGGGAGATCGTCGACGGTGCTCGCTCCAGCCGGCAAGCAATATGACGTATGCCTCTTCCCTGAGCGCGCAGAAGAGCAATCTCCTCACGTTCCTCGAAAGACAGGTAACGTCCTGACAGCGGCTTGGCCGATTGCGATAAATGTGCTGGTGGCATGCCGCCCGACCTCCGGAACCACCTCGAGCCTACCGGAGGGGATACACCGGCATCTCGGGCCGCGTCCTCGCTCGAACGCCCCGTCGCAATCGCTGCCCAGAACCGAACAAGCTCCTCACGCCGTGCCGAGTCCGGTCGACCTGGCGAATGCAACTTGCTCCGTCCAGACCGATCCGACCGCCGTCTGCGTACCGTCATAGCAACCTCCTATGCCAGAGTGTTGCGACGACCGATTGAACCCGCCAGGTCTGCCATGCAGTGTTAAAGGCACACAGACCTTCACCCAGGGCAAAATCGTAGACCGTACGATCGAATTTCTTTTCCAACCGTTCCTGGGTGAATGCCTTGGCGGCGGGCGATGCAATCTGTTCCACAACCGTGTCCAGCGTAATGTCGGGAGAAAATTCCGCAAGATACGCTCGCATAGCTTGCTCGAATTCAAAATCGATGACGTCCTTGCCCGCGTCGGTCTGCAGAGGGCGGAGGGGCGATAAATCTACAGGCTTCAGCGATACACCTGCTCGTTCTAGCGCGGTAAGCGTTTGCTGAATCACGGCTGCTGTTTCGGCCCCGGCATCGGCCATGACATTTTCAGCAACACCAAGGCAAACAGTGCCTAGCTCACGTTCTGGGACATCGTTGGATTGGTTTGCCATGACACTGTCAAGCAAGATGATATCGTCCATGGTACGGGCCAGCGGACCCGCTGTATCCATAGAAGTGGAAAGAGGCACAATGCCGGACGTTGAATACCGGCCGACCGTGGGCCTGAAACCAAAGACACCGCACAACGATGCTGGCACGCGGACTGATCCGGCAGTGTCCGTTCCCAATCCGGCAGGTACGAGACGCGCCGCAATCGCCGCTGCGGTGCCGCCCGAAGATCCACCCGGAACACACTTACGATCATAGGGATTGCGAACCGGGCCAAAGGTGTGATTGGCACTGGTTCCTCCTGACGACAGCTCATGCAGATTCGCTTTGCCGGCAATGAGTGCGCCAGCATCGCGCAGTTTGGAAACAATGAGGGCATCCGCGCCGGGCATATTGCCCTTTAATGACGGTGTGCCACCGCTGGTTGGCAGAGTTCTGGTATTGATGTTGTCTTTGATGATCAATGGTACGCCATGCAAGAGGCCGGGCATCTTGCCAGCTTTCAAATCGCGATCGGAAATCCGGGCTGAGTCCAATAGAAGATCACCGTCGAAAGTGGCATAGGTATTCAAGTCGTTTAGAGATTCGATTTTGTCGATTAACCGCAGGCAGTAGTCTTCCGACGTAACGGTTTTGTTGGCGATGTCATAGGCGAGGTGACTCGCCGATAAGTTAAGGAGGTCCATGTGGATTCACTAGGCGTTGCAGATTTTTACACCAACAACACTAGCGCAGCGTCACCTCCTTAGGCCAGCATTCACGGTGCATCTAGAATGTCAGTTGTGTAAAAAATTAGATCGAAAAGACGTCAGGTGATTTGTCTGGAGTTCCGTAACCGATATCTACCCAGCATCGCTGCTCGATTGCAATTAATCCGCGTCGGTTTGTGCGCATGACCGATGGTTCGATCATTCCAAGAAAACCCACCAAACGTTGAGGATTTTCCGGTGGTGTCATCAGAGGCAGGTAGATCAACTCAAGATGTATTTCTCGACCCCGGGTTTCACCAAATAGGCCGCGCTCCCATAAGCCACAACGGTATTCGAAGCAGCCGCTCGGATCAGCAAAATACTTTAAAGCAACCTTTGGCGTAAAAACGTCTTCCGCCGACTTTCCAGTAAAATCTCCACCTCATATGGCAACCAGGTCCGTCGCCATCAAACGAAAAACAGTCTGGCTTGGTGCAACAAGTTCGAACATGAATGCCTGGGGCTGAAGATTAGGTGCGGGTTTATCAAGGAAATGCTGAAGGTGCGGGAAGGGCGCATCGGAGACGAGACCTCGCCAATGCTCTACAAAGTGTGCACAACGGTCTGACCAATCTGGCTGATCGATCAAGGTACGCTGTTCAACTATCGTCTGATGGTTCATCACAAACTGCACTGTCCTATCGGTCGTGCATCTTTTAATTTATGAGTAGGGCAGGTCAATACAACTCTTTGTATAAATTAGTGAGTCGAAATAGAAAGCCCGAGCGAACTATAGGCTGGGGACGCTTTACACAGTTTAGGCGGAAATTGATCGCTGTTACTTGTATCTCGTCACAGTCCCTGGCATGTCTCCCAACCGAAATAAGTTCTGTTTTTGTTAATAATGGAATGGAGAAAGCAGTCATGATTCTCGTTACAGGCGCAACCGGAAAGACCGGTGGTCAAACCGTCAAACACTTATTGGCCAAAGGGGCGCCGGTGCGGGCTCTGGTCCGTAACGCCGACAAGGTAACGCCGCTGGCAGAGCAAGGCGTTGAATTGGTGGTCGGTGATGTTGGTGATGAAGCGGCCGTTGCCAAAGCGCTGGACGGCGTGGACGGGCTGATGTTGACGCTACCCAACGGTCCCAACCAGCTGGGCTGGGAGATGGACATTGTCAAACAGGCGGAAACGGCTGGCGTCAAACACGTGGCCTATATGTCTTCGACAGAATCCAATCCGGAGAATCCCCGTCGCATCCCGCAAGTGCATGTAAAAGTGGTCGAAGCCCTTCAGGCATCTAATCTAGGTTGGACGATACTCCGTCCCAACTTCTTTATGCAGAACATGTTCATGTTCCTGGCTCCTATCAAAGCCAATGATTCATTTATATTCCCATCGGGAGACGGCAAGGCGGCCATGTGTGATGTGCGGGATATCGGAGAAGTTGCAGCCTTGGTCCTGACCAGTGATGGCCATCTCGGTCAGACCTACGACCTCACGGGACCGGAACTTCTTACACTGCACGATGCCGCTGCTGTTCTTTCCAAAATTGTTGGGCGCACCATCACCTACATTCCGGAGTCCATAGAGGACTTCCGAGCGCGGATGAAAAATATCCTGACCAGCGAGTGGCACATTGAAGGTGTCGTTGAGTTGATGCAGGAAATGGCGGAAGAAGGTGGTCTGGATTACACAACCAACACCATCGAAGAGCTACTCGGCAGGCCGCCGGTCTCATTGGCGCAGTTTCTCGAACAACACAAAGCGATGTTTGAGAGCTGAGCTCGCGGCTAAGCCACTTTCACCACCCATTTGCCGGTGTTCTGACCGCTCAACAAGCCAATAAAAGCTTCCGGTGCGGACTCCAACCCGTCGAACATCTTGAGTTCGTATCGGATGGCTTCGTCTTTGAGCAGGTCGGCCATGGTTGAGCGGGCGTCTTTGTATTCCGGCACATGATCGTGCACGGTGAACTGGCCGGAAAATTGTTCCGACTGTTTCCAACCGGTCTTGTTGTAGTTGGCGACGATACCGCAGCGCGTCACTCGTCCGTTCTTTGAAAGTTGTTTTTTAATGAGTTCCGCCAGCTCACCGCCGGTATTGTCAAAAAAGTAATCAACACCATCGGGGCAGGCTTCTTTGAGAGCCGCAGCAAGGTCTTCTGTGGTTTTGTAGTTGATGGCGACGTCGAAATCGAGTTGGTCCTTGAGATAGGTGCACTTTTCATCGGTGCTGGTCAATCCCACCACCCAGGCGTCACAGAGCAATCCAAGCTGACCGGCCAGGGAGCCCACCATGCCAGCTGCGCTGGTGATGACCATGGTCTCTTCCGGCTCCAGTTTGCCTTCATGCTTGAGCGCGAGGATCGCCGTTAAGCCAGGTGCACCGAGCGGGCCGATGAAATCGACCGGATCGGCAAATTCCGTGTCGCAGACTGCAACCCCTTCTGGATTGTTGGTCGGGTGTGGCTCACCGTCGGTGACCACATAGTTTTGCCAACCCAGAAAGCCCTCCACCACATCACCGATCCGGTACATGGGATTATTGGACTTAACCACGGCCCCCAAAATAGTCCCCGGCATAACCTTACCGATATCGGTCATGGCGCCGTGCGGTCGCATGTCCCGGTTGTCGTCGGTGGTCGGGTTCATCATCAATCTCAGGCGCGGCTCGAGGCCTATGTACATAGTCTTGATGAGAATCTCATTGTCTCCGGGTTCAGGGACTGGACCTTCTTCAATGCGCCAGTCGCTTGGTTTTGGCATGCCTTCGGGATAGGCGTTGAGAACAATTTTACGGTGTACGTCGTTGGTCATGATTTACGCCTGTATGAAGGTCCAAATAAAGCAGTCGGGGGTTGTGCAGGTGAAAGCTTGTTCGCCGAATTCATCGGACTGAATGTCCGTAATATTCGTGCAACCAGCAGCGTCACACTCTTTGCGGAACGTCTTGAGATTGCGGATACGCCACGTGCAAAGGCTATGAACGAGACAGCCGGGCCTGGTGAGATCCGATTGATCTTCTAGATTGCTGTCCATGCCGAAGCGAAACATAAGCAAACGGCCTGACCGACGCTCGTCCATGCCGGTACCGGAACGGGGTTCCTCGAAATTCACCGACCAATGGGTTTTCCCTTGAACGAGATCAAATGCACCCCGCGAGGCCATGGCCTCATCCCAGTTCACAGGATGGTCGGAGACCCGTTTGAGTCCGAGCACTTGGTCATAAAAATCGAACACGCCGTGATCGTCCGACGAGAACATCAATCCTGCATGAACGATCTGAGTGGCCGGGAAGAGGCAGTCGTCATTGTACTTGCCTAGCAATTTACTCTCGTAATGAAAGCGTTCCAGAAACGCCTGCCGTGAAAGGGGCTGGATCAACGTGTATTCAAGCACAGCGACAATAGTGTCGTGGAACGGTTCCGGGGCATCGCCCGAGAACAGATCGGGATTGTAGGCCGACAAATCGATGAACGTCGGCGGCAGATCGTATACGGGCTGGCGGTTTCGTTCCGCAACGCGCACATGATTAGAAATGTCTGAGGCCGAACGGACAAACTGTCAGGCCCAGCGGTTACCATGGCCACGGAAAGGTTTGATGCCCAAACCCTCGTTGCGCGGCGTATCCCACCGCATAAGACGAATGAGGCCATGGTCGGAGTCCTGATGCAGCAAGCGGCGGCTGGTCAGCGCGCTGTTATGGCCGTAGAGCGCTTCGGCGTGTATTGCGTCAAGGGACTCCTCTGGTCCTGCATTAAAACCGAAGCTGGCCCAATATTGGGTTGCGGTATCGAGATCCGGGACACCAATGCCCGTTTCATACAATCCGCCCACCGCTTGCGGTTCGTTCATGCCTGTCGTCCCCCATTTGTTGCCCGCATCCTACCGCAGCGCGGTCATCGGGCAACCGTCCATTTCCGCCCACCGACAGTCCCTTTACGGTGCGCCCGAATTCGCAGCACAATCGATGCGCACCCCCATCCCATCGGGCGGTGCAAGGAAGGGGACCAGCATGACCAAGCACTATTTCAGCCGTAGAACAGCGCTTAAAGGAGCGACGGCAGTTGCCGCAACATTGAGCGTAGCCGTGGGCATGTCGGCCAAACCGGCCCATGCGCAGAATGAAGCGGATGTCATCGTCATTGGCGCCGGCTTAGCGGGGCTGGCTGCGGCCCATGCCTTGCAGGACGAAGGGTATAGCGTTCAGGTCATCGAAGGCCGCAACCGGGTCGGCGGACGGATTTTGTCCTTAAGCGACATTCCTGGCAATCCGGAAGCGGGCGGCAATGGGATCGCGGCTGGATACGGCCGTGTCATCGATGCGTCTGAGCGGTTTGGTGCGAAACTTGTCAACATTGCCGACCGGGCGCCGTTCATATTGAAGCGCAATATTTTCCTCGATGGCGAATACGTCAGCATGAAAGATTGGCCTGATCATCCCCGCAATGTGATGAAGGGCCCTTTCCGGGAAATGCCGCCCTGGGCATTCGTGCCGCTCTACATCATTCAAAACATGCCGATCGAAAGCTACGAAGACTGGTACGATCCGAAGTCCGCGCCGTTTGATATCTCGTTGCACGAATGGTTTTTGTCACAAGGTGTTTCCGAGGCTGAGATCAATCTCGCTTACAACATAAATTCCGACTTCGGTAATTCATCTCATGACGTTTCTGCCCTCATGCTTATGTTTGTTTATGCCTGGGGCATGATGCAGCGGGGAATTGAGCCACGCGGAACGTACGCTGCCGTCGGTGGCAACCAACGCATTCCCGAAGCCATGGCCGCAGCACTCAAAAACGACGTGCACATGGGGCGCAAAGTCGTTGGCATAACCAGCGGAGACAGCAGTGCCGAGGTCCATTGCGCCGATGGCACGGTTTATCGCGGTAAGCGGGTGATTTGTTCCGTGCCGTTCTCGGTTCTCCGCACCATCAACATGGAACCGGCTCTGACCGGGGTCCAGGCGCGGGCTGTACAAACCCTCGGCGCACAACTGCTGACCCAATCCCACATTGTTGCTAAAAAGCCATTCTGGGAAGAGGACGGAATTTCTGAAGGCATGTACTGCGACAACGTTCTTGGCAGTGTTATGGGTCAGCACTTCGGTGACACACCCAAAGAAGTCACCAGCATCACCTGCTGGCATCGGGGCTGGAAGGCACAGCAGGTGGACCAACTCCCAGAAGAAGATGCCAAACGCATGGTCATCAAGGCTTTTGAAGAGCTCCGTCCGGCCGCCAAAGGCAAGATCGAAGTGGCCGGGTTTAAATCCTGGCGCAACGACCCGTTCTCATCCGGTGATTGGGCGGTGTGGGAGCCCGGACAAATCAGCAGTTTCATCAATAAGATGGCAGAACCGCATCAGCGTATTCACTTCTGCGGCGAGCACACATCGAAGTCCAACCGGGGCATGGAAGGCGCCATGGAATCGGGAGAGCGTGTTGCCTTTGAAGTCTTCGATGCGATCTAACAGCGATCCGACGACGCTTTCACGTCGCACTGTTCTCGCCAGCGGTGGCGCGGTCGCTGCATCTGGTATCGCACCCAAACCGCTGAGAGCACAAAACCGCACCGACGTGGTGGTGATCGGTGCAGGCTTGGCCGGACTCAATGCGGCTTTGCTGTTGGAAGAGCAAGGATACTCCGTCCAAGTCATCGAAGGGCGCAATCGGATTGGTGGCCGGCTGTTATCCTTGCGCGATATGCCAGGCAATCCGGAAGCGGGTGGCAATGGCATCGGGTCCGGTTATGGCCGGATGATCGACATCACCGAGCGTCTTAAGATTCCCATGCTAAACAACGCAGGTCGCCAGCAGATTACACCGTTTGAGTTGTATCTCGATGGTGAGCGCATTTCCTCGGAGCAATGGCCGACTCATGCCAAGAATATTCTGCCGGATACATGGAAGAATTTCAGCCCAAGGCTCGTGCCTTTGATCCTGTTGCGCCAGACCAATCCGTTGGCAGATTTCGAAGATTGGTATGATTCAAAAAGTGAACCGCACGACATTTCCGTCTATGACGTGTTCAAGAAAAACGGTTTTACTGACGAACAA
The DNA here is from genome assembly GCA_965262665.1 of Rhodospirillaceae bacterium. Classification (GTDB taxonomy): domain Bacteria; phylum Pseudomonadota; class Alphaproteobacteria; order Rhodospirillales; family Rhodospirillaceae; genus CBDBND01. The sequence goes on along the minus strand of CBDHFR010000004.1, from coordinate 2,445,318 downwards.
ATTGACCTGACATTTAATTTGAACGTGTCTTATGGCACATCGGCACACGACATTTCCGCGTTGATGATGTGGTTTAACGACGGCTGGGTGGCGTCCATGGAAGGTGGTCCGCCGACACAGCTGTCGGCCATCGGCGGCAACATGACCATTCCCGAAACCATGGCCCAGGCCCTCGAACGGGAGGTTCAAGTCAGCCGCGAAGTCGTTGGCATACGTCAAGGCAGCACGGAAGCTGAAGTGGAATGCCTTGGCGGTACCGTTTACCGTGCCAAACACGTGGTGTGTTCGCTGCCGTTGCCGGTGATGCGTTACATCAAATTCGGTCCGGTTCTTCCATCGGTTCAATCTAAAGCGGTTTCCTTAGTTCCTTATTTTGCGATGACTCAGGTGCACTTGGTTGCCAAGGAGCCATTCTGGGAAACGGATGGTTGGTCGCCGGACATGTGGACGGACACGGTTGCCGGACACGTCATTGCCAATCGTCATTTCCTCGATAGTACAGAGATTTCAAGCCTTACTGCCTGGGCCCGCGGGCTCACCGCCATCAAACTGGATCAGGTCGATCTCGAAGAGGCCAAGGCCTGGGTGGTATCCGAACTGGAACGCATCCGGCCGTCTGCTAAGGGCAAGCTGGAAGCGCTTCACATCAAATCCTGGCTGCGTGATCCTTTTTCCGGCGGTGACTATGCGGTGTGGAAACCGGGGCAGGTGACCGAGTTTCTCCACGCCGTCAGCCAAGCCCACGGTCGGATCCATTTCTGCGGCGAGCATACAGCCTTATCTAACCGGGGCATGGAAGGGGCGATGGAGTCCGGCGAACGGGCGGCCTTTGAAGTGATGAACGAAATCTAAGGTTCATGTTCACTCTTCACTTCATTTCCGAAACTTCTAGGGTCGTGATATAGTTTCAAGCCGAAATAAGTCCCGCCTTCTATCCTCGGTAACGGAGGGAAGGGATATGACCAAACGCTTTAGCCTTATTGATTTTGTGCAGAAATGCCGCTGTACGTTGGCAATGATAGCCGCGTTGATTGTATTTCATGTCTCCAACGCCTTAGCCCAAGTTCGTCCTACACCGATGGGCAGCAGCGACGCCGAAATTATGATAGGGCGCGAATGGGCGGGTTATTTTATCGGCGGTTTCCTGCTTCTCATTGTTTTGGTGGTGGTCCGCAACAGCCAAAAGCAGAAGCAGAAGGAAAAAAATTAGCCGCCAAGCACCACCGGCATATGGAAAAGATGAAAGAAGAACGGCGTCATGCAGCGGCGCAAAGAAAACCGCCGCCTCAATAAGACTCTAGTCTCCGGTCCAAACCGTCTCTGTTTCGGTCATTTCACCCAACTCGTAAACGGTGCCCTCCTTGTCGCCGGACGCGACCACCATGCGCGCGAGCATGCGGTGAGGGCCGGTGCTCCAGACATGCAGTTCCTTACCGAAGGACGTCGCCCAGATATACCGGTCGCAATCATATCTACCGGCGGGAAGGTCTAATGTTTCTGTACCGTCATAGCGTGCCTGGCTGGGGATTTTTTGGCCGTGGCTAAGGGTGCTTCCGTTCCAGGTATTGGACACGGAATGGACCATGATTTCTTGAGGGTCTTTGTTGGCATGGTCGATAAAACACATCTTCCAAGAATCTAATATGATGGCGTGGTAGCCGATCGACATATGAGGTGGGGCATCGAAGGCGGCGTAATCCACCTCGGTATTCTGATTCCACACCCAAGAATGTAGGGTGTCTCCGACCACACGACGCATGACGGAGCCGTGCGCCTCGTTCTTGTAGTACAGCCGCCCGATGGCTTCGATCGGCCGCCAGTTCTCGGCCGCCATCTGGTTGGCATCGCGCAGCAGATCTCCTTTGGGCGATTGGGTGAGGGTCCTGAGTGAGCGGCTGCCGTCTGGATTGGCGGTCAGCAGAAATCGCTCATAGAGCTGGGCTTCGCCCCCGGGTTCGGTGATCAGGATGTGGCCTTGGTAGGTCGTGAAGGACATGGCTGGGCCTTGCGGGTCAGAATGTTCTAGAGGTCTTGTATACTCACCTGAGTTAGTCGCGATGTGATCTGACACCGCTCCCTTCCCAGCAAGCTGGAATGGGAGCGGCGCATCTCTTGATGGAGATGGTGGTTGTCCGTTTTGATGGTGGTGCACACCAACCACAAAACGAGGACACCACGATGTTGAATACTACCGATAAGATCATCAAACACAAAACTGGATTGCTGAATCTGGCCGAGGAACTGGGCAACGTGTCGAAGGCCTGCCAGGTCCCTGCCAGGTCATGGGCATGTCGCGCGACACCTTTTACCGCTACAAGGCCGCGGTTGAGGAAGGCGGCGTCGAGGCCTTGTTCGAGCGCACCCGGCGCAAACCCAATCTTGCCAACCGCGTCGGTGAAGCCACCGAGCAGGCGGTGATCAAATCCGCGCTGGAGTTTCCGGCCTATGGTCAGGCCCGCACCTCCAACGAGCTGCGCAAGCAGGGTGTCTTTGTCTCGCCCTCAGGCGTCCGTTCGATCTGGCTGCGGCATGACCTGGCCAACTTCAAGGCCCGCCTTAAAGCATTGGAGGCTAGGGTCGCCGAGGACGGCATCATCCTGACCGAGGCCCACATACGAGGCCCAGGTGCAGGCCTTGGAAAAGAAGAATCGCGACGACGAAGCCCGCGGCGAGGTGGAAACGGCCCACCCCGGCTATCTGGGTTCACAGGACACCTTCTATGTCGGCACCCTGAAGGGGGTGGGGCGGATCTACCAGCAGAGCTATATCGATCCCTATTCCAAGGTCGCGCAGGCCAAGCTCTACACCACCAAGACGCCGATCACCGCCGCCGACCTGCTCAATGACCGGGTGCTGCCGTTCCATGACGAGCACGACCTGCCTGTGCTGCGGATCATGACCGACAGGGGCACGGAATACTGCGGGCGAGCGGACAAGCACGACTACCAGCTCTTCCTGGCCATCAACGATATCGACCACACCAAGACCAAGGTGAAATCACCGCAAACAAACGGCATCCGCGAGCGCTTTCACAAGACCGTGCTGCAGGAGTTCTACCAGGTCGCGTTCCGCAAAAGACTCTACGACAGCGTCGATGCGCTGCAGGACGATCTGGATCAATGGCTACATCACTACAACACGGAACGCACTCATCAGGGCAAAATGTGTTGCGGCAGAACGCCGTTCCAGACCATGATCGAGGGCAAAGAAATCTGGAAGGAAAAGTTCGTGAACTGAACTTGACCTAACAGAGGCCGCCGGAAGAACGGCCAACTGTCAGATCACATCTGAACCACTACAGATGAAGGTTCTGCAAAACGCCGTGATCGGTAGGTGGAAATTTGTCCGGACCTATATGGGCATGGCGCCACCGTAGCTCTAGGATTCCTTAAAAATTAGGGAAAACCCATGGTCACAACCCGCCCGTTGACTGACTCCTTCGGTGCCGAAATCCAAGGGGTTCAGCTCACCGCCGATATGGACGAGGAGGCATTTGCGGCCGTTCGCCAGGCATGGGCCGACCACGAATTGCTTTTGTTCCGGGGGCAAGACCTGCAGGAAGAGGACCTCATTTCCTTCAGTCGCCGGTTCGGCAAACTGGAGATCCATGTACGCCAGGAATGGCTGTCGCAGGATCATCCTGAAATTCTGGTGCTGTCCAATATCGAGAAAGACGGTAAACCCATCGGCGGCTTGGCCAACGCGGAAATCAACTGGCATTACGATCAGATTTATCTGCCGCGTCCGGCTGTGGGCTCTCTTCTTTATAGCGTTTCTATACCACCCGAAGGAGGCAGCACCTATTTCGCTGATATGTGCGGGGCTTATGAAGCCTCGCCGGATCATCTAAAGAGCAAGATCGAAGGATGTCAGGCAGTGCAGTCTTACGACAACTTCAACACGGACCACACGATCAAGACCAAAGACGAGATCAAAAATAAAACGCCAGACGTTACCCATCCGGTTGTGCGCACCCATCCCATTACAGGTCGTCCAGCTTTGTATGTCTGCCCCGGTATGACCACGCAAATCGTTGGGCTTGATGAAAAAGAAAACCGCACAGTTCTGGACGAGCTGTTCGAAGTCTCGGTGCAACCAGAATTCGTTTACCGTCACGATTGGCAGGTGGGGGACGCGATTTTGTGGGACAACGCCTGCACGATGCACCGGCGCGACGATTTCGATAACAAATACGACCGTCTAATGAAGCGGACGACCATCCTGCCGCCGGAAGAGCTGGCCGTACCCTTTTAACGCACGTCTTCAGGAATAACTGCGCTTCGGGCCAGGTAATCCCGTGTCACACCCCGCAGCACAGCAGCGCCCGGGATCCTTATCCGGCGCGGTTTCGTCACCAGCCGCAAGCACACCTCGATCAAGCAAGCGTTGCACCAAGTCCTGCTTCGACGGAATGGGATAGTTGCGCAGAATCTCTAGTTCCATGGCGGCAGGAGACCCGCCACCGTGCAGGCTGATGACGGAGTACCAACCCCCGGTGTAAGACGCGGTCAGGTCTTCGATCAACCGGGCCACATTGGCGCGCTGTTCATAGGGAATATCATCTCGACCCTTGAGGAGATCGGCCAAAGACCCCGCAGTCGCTGGATTGTGGTCTTCATCGGGCTCGGGCAGGGCCACCACCAGTCCGCCGGACACCTCATGGGCGATCTTATGCATGTCGTAAATTTGATTGGCGAGCAGCAGTTTACCGACATTGGCAAACACTTGATGAGGTCGTGCTGTGCCGGACTCATCCGCGTCACCGTACACACAGGAGGCCACACCGCAGGCATAAAAGCCTTCGACCATGCGAATGAGCTGAGTCATGCGGTCGGCCAGATGCGGTGCTGAGTCGTAGGATAAGCCGTTGGCTTCGAGCATTAGCGCTCCCGCACCGATAAGCAGATCACCGAACCCGGCCCGCGCGCCGATACAACTGTGGCGGTGATGGCTGGCAAAACTGTGGGTGAGATGTTTGGCCGCTTCGACTTGGCCGTCGACGAACACTTTTTCCCAAGGCACAAACACATTGTCGAAATGAACCACACCCACCGACTGGGCAAACACAGCGGAGAATTTAGCGCCCGGCTGTCCAGGACGTCCTGCCGGGCGAGCGATGACTGTCACGCCCTCCGCATCGATGGGCACGGCGCAAGCTACGGCAAAGTCTGACTCCGCTTCGGTCATAGCCCGACAAGGCATGACCAAATACTCGTGCACGTAGGGTGCGCCGGTAACGATGGCCTTGGCGCCGCGGATAACGATGCCGTCAGCGCGTCGCTCAGCGATATGCACATACATATCCTTATTGGTTTGCTCGCCGGGGCGTTTGGAGCGATCCCCTTTGGTGTCGGTCATGGCCGCGCCAAGGGTGAGGTCTTTCTCCTGTACGTCTTTCAGGTAAGCGAGGAACCGTTGGTGTCGGTCATCCACACCGTCGGCCTCGATCCTGAAGGTGGCCTCGAAGACCGCGTTTAACGCGTCCTGCTGCAAATACCGTTGGGCACAGCCGGCGTACTGGCAGGCCAGACGTGTCGCTTCCAGTTTGTCCAGCAGATCCTGTGACGTGCGATTGATATGGGTGAAGCGGTTGACTGTGAGTCCATTGGCTTGTTCCTCAACGGCCATAACTTTGGCGTGCTGAGGGTGCTGGGCGAGTTCATAGGTCAGGGCGATGCCGTTGACCCCAGGCGCCAGTAACGGTTCATCGGCAACAGAGTCTACGGATTCGCCGTTGATGTATACCGCCGGGGACAGTGCCCGTAAGGACTCCCGATAGGCATCCGGTGTCATCAGCATGGGTTGGTCTCCGCGATGGCTTTAGCCAGTTTCACAACCCGCTCAGCCTTTTCAACAATAGGATAATCGACAAAGTAACCATTGACCTGAATAGAAGCGGACCCCGACGCTTCTGCCTCCTCAAATGCGGTAATGATCGCTTTGGCCTGTTCCAATTCCTTATCCGTTGGCGTGAACACATTATTCACAACGGGCACCTGCTTGGGATGAATGCACAGCTTACCCTGAAATCCGAAGGTGAGGGCGGTGTGAACGGATTGTTCGAAGTGCTCACCGTCGGCCAAGTCGATGAACACTGTGTCGATGGGCTGTTCCAGGTCTGCGACCCGGGATGCCAAAACAAAGCGGGAGCGGGCATAAATCAATTCCTGTTCTTCGCCGCTCCATTTGATGCCCATATCCTTGGTGAAATCGCCCGCACCAAACGAGAGTCGCTTTACTCGCGTCCCGGAACAGGCAATGTCATCGATAAAATGCAATCCTTTGGCGGTCTCTATGATGGGGAGAAGGTCGATGCCACCGAGTGGCAAATTCCGTTCTTTTTCCAATCGGGAAATGATCTCGTCTGTTTTGACCAGGTCAGCAGCACTTTCCACTTTTGGCAAAACGACTCCATCCACTTGCGGCTGAACGATGGCCTCGAGATCACCGGGTGCGAAGTCGGTATCCATGGCATTGATACGCACATATCCCAGGCACGGGTGATCCGAGTTTAGTGCGTCCAGCACGACTGCGCGGGTGGCTTCTTTTTCAGCAATGGCCACGGCGTCTTCAAGATCGAGAATCACCGCGTCCGCACCGGTCTGAAATACCTTTTCCACTTTGCGTGGGTGATTGCCGGGCGCGAACAGCCAGGAGCGGAGAGGTCGAATGGATTCAGGTGGTGATGACATTATCCGTCACAGCATTACCAAGTTGGGCGGACCATAATGGCAGCTTGAACGGAGTCCAAGCCATGCCCCATGATGGTCCAGAAAAAAGTTCAAGGAGCACTGTGATGGATACGCCAAATGATCCATTTGTCCACACCACCCGCCGGGTCCTGACCGTAGAAGGGGAAGACGGGCAATCCTTTGTCTTGGAAGACGGCGAACCGGAAGACGTGCTCTATCTCAACGGCGCCCGCATGGTGCGCTTGTGGCAGACGGAGCAGGTGCCGACTCCCATTCCCATCCGCAACGATGTCACCGATCCGGGTTTGGGGCGCCTTCCGCAAAAATTGCCGGCACCCGCTTTTACACGGCGGAATTGCCCGGTGGATCCAACGCGCCACAAATTCCCATGCACACCTCAGAGAGTGTGGACTACATCGCCGTGTTGCGCGGCGAGATCGTGCTGGTGACGGACAAGGAGGAAGTTACGCTTGGGGTTGGTGATACTTTGGTGCAGACCGGCAACAATCACACTTGGCAAAACCGCACCGACGAAGTGGCCGTGCTTTTGGTTGTGGTGGTCGGGGCCGAGCGTCTGTAGCCTAAATTACCGGTCGGGCCAGACGTCTTTCAATTGCGCCAAATCGTTGCGCGCTTGATCCCAGGTCGCCAGAGCGTCCGCACGCTGCAATAGGTCTTGGGCTTCTTCATTCGTCAGGCCTAAGCCGCAGGCTTCAAACATGCCGTCGAGCCAATTTTGCAGCAGGTAAATTTTGGAATAGAGATGCCGCTGCCGTGCCGCCGACAACCACAGCTCTCCCGCCCGGCATTCGTCCGGGTCATTGACGTAGCCGCCCATCACCACAAGACCGAGAACGAACTGTCCTTGAGCCGATCCCAGTTCCGCGGCGCGCTCAAAGTAGGGTAGGGCGGCTTCATAGTCGTCGTTATAGAAATACGACCGGCCATACTGATAGTGAAAACGGCCTTCGTCAGGGAATTGTGCCAAGGCCTCCGCACAGACTGCGCGACCGGCCGTGATGTCGTAATTTTCCTGCTCCACCCCGGGCGCTATTTTCTGTGTATCGGAGGGGTGGGCAGCAAGGTCGTCGCAACGGGTTCGGGGCGCTTGTGCAGTGGCTGCGCCATCCACCAAGACCAGAACCAAAATTACAATCACCGCCCGATTCATAGCCTCTCCCTTGCCCACGTACCCAACCCTTGATACACCCGATGCCGCAGAAAATAAAACGGGCAGGGGTGCATGACCGATCAAGTCACAACTTTCACGGCGACGGCACTGCAGGTCGACTGTCATGCGGTCAACCACTGCGCCGACCGGGCCGAAGCCTCGGCGCAAATGCTCAAGCAGATCGAAGAGATCGGCACGTCGATAAAATCCATCGATTTGTTTACGCTGGGGTTCAACGGCACCAAGACGAAACTGTTTGTCCTGCCGGAATATTTCCTGTCCAGTTTTCCCATGGGCGAGCCTATCGCCCGTTGGCAGGAACTGGGAGCCATTGAAATGGATGGTCCCGAATACGAGGCCTTGAGTAAGATTGCCCAGGAGCGCAAATGTCTTTTGTCCGGCAATGTTTATGAAGTGGACCCCAACTTTCCTGATCTCTATTTCCAAACCTGTTTCGTTATCGGCTCCAATGGTGACGTGGTGCTGCGCTACCGGCGTTTAATTTCCCTATTCGCACCGAGCCCCTATGACGTTTGGGATAAGTATCTCGATCTCTACGGTGCCGATGCGGTGTTCCCTGTAGCCGATACGGAAATCGGTAGAGTCGGCTGCGTTGCTTCAGAAGAAATCCTTTATCCGGAAATCGCCCGCTGTCTCGCCATGAAGGGCATGGAAATTCTCTGCCATTCCACCTCGGAAGTGGGCGCACCCATGCTGACGCCCAAGGAAATCTGCCGACGGGCCCGGGCCGTTGAAAACATGTGCTATGTGGTCTCCTCCAATACAGCGAGCATTCAAGGCATTTCCATACCGGCAGAGTCCACCGGCGGCATGTCAAAGATCGTCGACTATAAGGGGTTGGTTTTGGCCGAGGCCTATACGGGGGAAACCTTCTGTGCCAGTGCCCTGTTGGATATGGACAGCCTGCGCAAGGTGCGCTCCCATTCAGGCATGACCAATCTGTTGTCGCGGCAACCGTTTGCCATTTATGCCCAGGAGTACGGACGTCATACGTTTGTCGAACCCAACGCCATGTTGGAAGACGGCGAAGTGAAAGTGCCCGATCGGCCGTTCTTTGTCCGGCGCCAGCAAGAGGTGCTGGAACGCCTTAGCAAAGACGGCATCATATAAGCGAAGAGGAGAGTGCCATGATTACGGCTCTTGTGACCTTTGTTCCCAAATCTGACCGGTCGGCTATGACACCGGCAGAAAAACTGGCGCTTTATGAAGCGACTGCACCCAAGTACCAAAACATTCCTGGTCTCATCCGCAAATATTTCATGGGCAACGGGGAACGGGCCGGCGGCTGGTACGAATGGGAAACCAAAGTCCATGCTGACGCCTATTACACCTCGGAATGGGAAACTTTCATCACCGAGAATTACGGCACCGACCTGACGTTGGAATATTTCGATTGCCCCTGTGTGGTCGACAATCGCGCCGGCGATTACGTCATCGACCCTGAACTGAAGGCCGCAGTCAACGAGGCGGCGGAATGAGCGTCGAACGAGTCAAAGACTTCCTCCGCACCATGGAAGCCCGCGACCTGGATCACGCCCGCTCGTTCCTGTCGCCTGATTTTGTCATGACTTTTCCCGGCGGTGTGACCATGACCACGTTGGAAGAGCTGGTGGCGTGGTCCAAAAGCCGTTACCGCAAAATGACTAAGACGTTTGAAGGTTTTGATGTGTTCGAAGACGGCGACGATACGGTGGTTTACAGCACCGGTATGCTTAACGGTGAGGCGCTTGACGGATCACCCATCAGTGAAGTGCGCTATATTGACCGGTTCGTCTTTCGCGACGATTTGATCGTCGATCAACAGGTATGGAACGACTTGGCCGAAGTCTTACAACCCGACCATAGCGAATGACCGACCTGCTGACGGCTCTGGGCGAAGTTGTCGACGAGCCGGGCCTTCTCACCGGTGGCGACATCGGACTCCGCTATACGGATACCCGCGGTCATGGTCCCGCCGGCACACCAATGTGTGTCATGCGGCCGACGTCGACGGATCAGGTCTCGGCTATTCTAAAATTGTGTAACGAGGCAGGGCGGCCTGTGGTGCCTCAAGGCGGCATGACAGGACTGGTCGGTGGCGGTGCACCGGGCGAAGGCGACGTGGCGCTGTCTTTGGAGCGCATGAACGCCGTTTCAGAAATCGACGAACACGGCCGCACCATGACAGTGGAAGCGGGGGGTCGTGTTGGAAGTGGCACAGCAGGTGGCCGACGACGCCGGCTTTATGATGCCGGTTGATTTGGGCGCATGGGGTAGCGCCACCATCGGCGGATTGATCAGCACAAACGCGGGCGGCAACCGGGTCATCCGTTATGGCATGACCCGTCAGTCGGTCTTGGGTCTTGAAGCAGTGATGGCGGACGGAACCATTCTCACATCCATGAACCGCGTGCTGAAAAACAACGCTGGTTACGATCTCAAGCAACTGTTTATCGGTTCGGAAGGGACATTGGGAATCGTCACCCGCTGTGTGTTGCGGTTGCAGCCTAAGCCGCGCACCACGTCAACGGCGTTCGTCGGCATCGATGCCTTTGACAACGTGCCTAAGTTTCTCTCTTTGCTGGACTCTTCATTGGGCGGCGCACTCGGCGCCTTCGAAGTGATGTGGTCCGGTTACTACGATTTTGTCACCGAGCATTGCCCCTCACTTAAACCGCCCCTGCCGCTCGACCATCGCTTTTACGTGCTGACGGAATCCCTTGGGTCCGATCCGGACGGGGACGCCGACCGGTTTGGGGCATTACTGGAAACCGCTCATAGCCAAGGTTTGATCCAAGGCGGTGTGGTGGCGCAGTCGGAGTCAGACAGAGAAGACCTCTGGACCATCCGGGAAGGGGCGGGGGAAGGCCTCCGCGCCATTGCCCCGATGTTTACCTACGACGTGTCCATGCCGATCTTGACCATGGACGATTTTGGCACACGCGCGATCGATGAAATCGATGCGGCGTTTCCGGGCGCCACGACGCTGGTCCTTGGTCATCTCGGCGACGGCAACCTGCACGCTGTCGTGGCGGTAGGCGACGGTTCAGCGAACGCACATCGCAAGGTCAACGACATCCTTTACGGTATCATTCGTGATCTCGGAGGCTCGGTTTCCGCTGAGCACGGCATTGGAACGGAAAAACGGGATTACCTTTCTTGGAGCCGCACTGAGGCTGAAGTGGATTTGATGCGCACGCTCAAATGCACCCGCGACCCCAAAGGGATATTGAATCCGGGAAAAGTGATTTAGGTGCTGCTGATAAATTTATGCACCACTTTGGAAATCTCTTCCGGCTTTTCGTAAAACAGGAAGGCGCCGGTCCCTTCGATCACCGCCCGCTGACCGTTGTCCAAAGTCTCAAGCAGTTTTTCCTGACCGGCAACGAAGGCGTCTAAGTCGCCTTGCATGAGCAGCACTGGGCACTTCAATTTGGCGCAGGCTTCCGCCTTGTTCCATTTGAGAATGGGGTCGTGGGCATCGTAGGGTCGCATGCGTTCTTTCATGTTGACGAGAAAAACATGATGCATGGTGTCTAATGATGTATCCGGCCCGCCCAGCTTGGTGTAGATGCCCCACATCTTGTTGAGAAAACCACCCGCTTCGTTGATGGGTTCCGGCGCTTCCTTGCGATGCTTGAGCAGTTTCTCCGTATCCTCTTTGGAACGTTGACCAGTGCCTGAAGCAATGACGTGGGTGGCCCGTTCCGGTTGGGCCGCGGCGATGTCGATGCAAATGGACCCACCGCCGTGATGACCGAGCAGGGCCGCTTTATCGATGTTCAATCCATCCAGGGCCTGAATCACGGTGCGCGTGTAGTCGGCCATTTCCGGCTCACCGGTGGGGTCGACGGAATTGCCGTGGCCGAGCCATTCGATGGCCCACAGGGTGTATTTGTCTTCCAGGTATGGAATCATCCCCATGTATTCTTCGGAATTCTGCGTGGATTGATGCAGTAGCACCAGATTTGGGCCGCTGCCCGCGGTCCAATAGTGCAGTTGGCCCATATCCGACTCTACATATCCACGTTTCACGGCGTGCTCTCCCCTAAACTGACGTTTGTTGCGGCGGAGCATAGCGGCATCGTCCAACCGGCGCGAGTAGATAAGCTTTCAACCCGTGAACATGTGTGACAGGTGGGACGATCGGCGATTGACCCCAATCCCGCCGCACCGCCTAATAGGAGCGATACAAGGAGGGCGAAACGCTATGTCCGTTGATGAAAAACAGAGACCCGTAGACCGTCGCAGGTTTCTCAAGAGCGCGTCAGCAGTAGGGGCGGCCGGTGCGGTGGCGTCGACAGAGACGGCGGCTGACGAAGCAAAAACGCAAGTCAGTCTTCCGCTCGCTCCGCCCTCTGAAGAGCAGCTGGCTCGCGAATTCGATCCCCTTGAGGATTACCCGGAGGAATTGCGCGACCGCTATTTCGTTGATCAACCGGCCTCCGATTTTATGGTTGATGTCATGGGCGCGCTGGATATCGATTATCTCGCTATCAACGCAGCGTCCAGCTTCCGTGGCCTGCATGAATCCGTGCTCAACTATGGCCATAACGAAAAGCCGCAAATCCTCACCTGCCTGCACGAAGAACAGGCGGTGGCTTTGGCTCACGGCTATTTCAAAGTATCGGGCAAACCTATGGCCATGGCCTGCCACGGTACGGTGGGCATCCAGCACGCCGCCATGGCGGTCTATAACGCTTGGGCCGACCGAGTGCCGTTGATTCTCATTGGCGGTAACCACAAGGATGCAGCGACCCGGCGCACGCCGGTGGAATGGCTGCATTCAGCGCAAGATTCAGCGCGGCCTATCCGGGATTACATTAAGTGGGATGACACGCCCGTTTCGCTTCCTCATTTCGCAGAATCGTTCGCCCGGGCGTATCGCATTGCAATGACCCCGCCCATGGGACCGGTCGCCCTCATTCTCGATGCGGAATTGCAGGAAGCGAGCATGGCTGGTGAAGACGCGCCGCCATTACCCAGACCGCCAACCGTTTCACCGCCCCAGGGAGATGCGGGCGCTTTGGCAGCGGCTGCCGAACTCTTGGTCAACGCCGACTCTCCCGTGATTCTCGCCGACCGTGCCATTCACACCGAGGACGGTATGGCCGTGCTGGTGGAATTGGCGGAAACACTACAAGCGCCTTTCGTCAACAAGTTTGGACGGATGAATTTCCCCAACACCCATTACCTCAATCACTCCATGCGCGGTGGCGCAGCGGTCAGTGAAGCGGATCTTATTCTCGGCCTCGAACTGGGTGATGTCTGGGGCAGCGTTAACCGCATGCTCGATCTCCCGCACCGGGAGTCCCAAGCCCGGGTCGGCGGCAACGTAAAGGTCATCACCCTCGGCATGGGTGGTACGTTTACCCGCTCCAACTATCAGGACTTCGGCCGGTATTACGAACCTGATCTTCCTATTTTTGGTAATGTGGAAACGACATTGCCGGCATTGCTTCAAGCGGTCCGCGACGCTATGCCGCGTTCACGCCGCTCTATCATCGCCCGCCGCGAGGACGGGTTGCGCACGGCGTACGAAGAAACCCGAGCACGTGATCTCAACGCCGCCCGCTATGGTTGGGACGCCAGTCCGGTCAGTACGGCCCGCATCTGCATGGAGGTCTGGGACAAGATAAAAAATGAAGACTGGGGATTGGTCTCAGGAGTGGGATTTTGGGGCAGTTGGCCACTGCGTCTTTGGTCCATGGACAAGCCTTACCACTACATCGGCACCTCGGGCGCCGGCGGATTGGGCTATGGCATACCGGCCGCCGTCGGTGCAGCCCTGGCCCATCAGGAACAAGGACGCATCGCCGTCAATCTGCAAAGCGATGGCGACCTGCTTTACGCCCCTGGAGCGTTATGGACGGCCGTCCATCACCGCGTGCCGCTCTTAACGGTGATGCACAACAACCGCGCCTATCATCAGGAAGTAATGCATGTGCAACGCGTTGCTGTCCGGCGACAGCGTGGGGTGGAAGGCACCGCCAAGATCGGCAATGTGTTTGAAGATCCAACTGTGGACTTTGCTGCCATGGCCAGGAGTTTCGGTATGTGGGCCAGCGGACCGATCGAAGACCCCAATGAGCTAGGGCCGGCGCTAGCCAAAGCCATGGACGTGGTCAAACAAGGCGAGCCCGCCTTGGTTGACGTCGTCGCGCAGTCTCGATAGTGGGCGTGGTGAATAGGGCAATGAAGACAATTATCACGGCAATTCTTTTTGCGATTTATGTGAGCGGTTTGTCGGCTCAGGCACAAAATGCTTCGACCTATCTTCAGTTTGGCTGTGATCAATGCCACGGACGGGTCGGGCAGGGCGGCGCTGCTGGGTTACGCCTCGCGCCCGACCCCCTGGCTTATGAAGATTTCGCCGACATTGTAAGACGTCCTTATGGGGTTATGCCCGCCTACTCTCCCAATGTTGTGAACGATGCCGACTTGGCCGCCATCTACGCCTATTTAGCATCCATTCCCGAACCGCCGGCCCTTGATGCCATTCCCCTACTGCGGTTCGACTGAAATTCAAGCCTTTGCCAAGGAGCGGACCATGAAACGACGTACATTTTTAGGAACCGGACTGAGCGCGGCTGGGTTTGCCTTGGCGCCCATGCGCTCAACATTTGCCCAATCGCTCCAAGCGGTTAGGGCAAACGGCGATGAGGTCACACTGAGCGCATCTCAACTCAATGATTTTCAGAGCAGTCTGACTGGCGTCATCTTGCGCCCGACCGACGAAGCGTATGACGCAGCACGCAAAGTATGGAACGCCGAATGGAATAAACATCCGGCATTCATCGTGCGCTGCGCCAACGTAGATGACGTGGTGCGTGCAGTAACATTTGCGCGCCAACACGATCTTCTCACAGCTGTACGCAGTGGTGGGCACAGCATGTCCGGCAAATCGGTCTGCGATGGCGGCATGGTTATCAACCTCACCGCCATCAACACCGTGGAGGTGGATACTGTTGAAAAAACCGCCGTTGTTGGCGGGGGGGCGTTGTTAGGTCAACTGGACGCCGTTGCCCAAGGCCATGGCTTGGTGACCACGGCCGGTGTCGTGTCCCATACCGGCGTCGGCGGCCTTACTTTAGGCGGCGGCATGGGCCGATTGATGCGCAAGTTTGGATTAACGATCGATAATTTGCTAGGCGTAGAATTGGTGACGGCGGACGGGCGCGTGATGACCGCAAGCGTCGAAGAAAACGCAGATCTGTTTTGGGGCGTGCGCGGCGGCGGCGGCAACTTCGGCATCGTGACAGCATTTAAGTTCCAGCTGCACGCTTTCGACGGTCAGGTAAAGACCTTTACCTACATGTATTTGTTCGAAAAAGCCAAAGACATGATGGAGTTCTATGTGGATTTTTCGGACGGGGCCGATCGGGACGCCTATACCAATGCGACCATATCCCGTTCCCCGCGCGGCATGACCGCGAGATTGTCCGGAGCGTTTTATGGCTCTGATGCAGCATTGGATCGCATCATTGCACAGATCGCCTCTCTGGGTCCGCCCATGTCGGAGCGTGCACAGGTAGTGGATTACGTTCTTTTGCAGCAGCGCATTGACGAGCAAAACCGCCACGGCATGCACCATTATGCCAAAGCTGGCTTCACCAGCACTCGAAATACAGACTTCATCGATACTCTGTTGGAAAGTTTTGTCGAGGGCCCACCGCGTATTTCTTTTGCATCTCTGTTGCCCATGGACGGCGCCGTGAGTGACGTAACGTCAGATGCCACGGCTTATCCCCACCGTGACGCGGTCTTCAATATTGATTCTGCGACGTCATGGCTGGACCCAGCCATGTCAGCGGCCATGGTCAAAGCGGGCCGGGATTTCTGGGCACCGGTGGAACCGTTCGTTGCCGACGGGTTCTATGTAAACTCGCTGATGGACGAAAACGTCTCTGCCGTGCAAGCCAACTTCAAAGACAACTATCCCCGGCTAGTAGAGTTGAAGAACAAGTATGACTCATCCAACTTTTTCCGGTTAAACGCAAACATTGCGCCGACGGCCTGATGTTTAATACTCCTGCTACCCAATTACTCGGTACTGATCGTGTGTGATGACACGAAAGTTGTCGGTAACGGTGTCTCGGATTGTTTCCCATTCCCGGGGCAGGGTTTGGTTGAAGAACCCGAAGATGGCCTCGGTGAACTGTCGGAAATCGGGATAAAACCGGTTGTGCGTCACATGCCGGTGCATGACGCCCCATAACCGCTCGATGGGATTGAGGTGTGGCGCATACGGTGGCAGGAAATGCAGCCGGATGCGGCACTCCGGCCGCTCCAGGAACGGCCGCAACAGCCTGGCATGGTGATAGCGCGCATTGTCGAGACAGACATGGATCACCCGGGATCACCCGGGATCACCCGGGTGTCCGGATAGGCCCGTTCCAGCTTCTCGAACAACCGCAGAGAGGTTTCGGCATTGATCTTCTCGCCCTCGACCAGGGTGAGCTTCATCGTTTCAAGGTCCAGTGCGCCGTGCAGGTTCAGCCGCTGGCGCCCTGTCGTGGCCTTGATCGCCGGCTTGTCGGAACGGATGAACCAGCCATGCGCCGGCCGGCTCTGATACTCGGGATGGACCGCAGCGGCGAAGACAACCGTCGCGTCCGGAAACATCCCGCGCGTCAGCTGTTCATAATCCCTGATGAAGGCTTCCTGCGCCTGCTTGTCGGCCTGCTTCGGCAGCGTCTTCGGCTTCACGTATGCGAACCCCAGGCGGTGCATCAGCTTGATGGCGCCCGGACGTGAATATCTCACAGCAAACTTTCGGAAGATGGCATCCCGCACCGCGTTGGTGTCGCGCGGCGGATTGTCCCGGAACTGCGCCTTGAGAGCGGCTTCCTGGTCCGCCGTCAGGCGGCCCGCGCGGTCCGGGTAATCCGCAAGCTCCACAGAGGCGAGACCCTTCTCGCGGAAGTCCCGTAGCCAGCCGCGAACCGTGTCGGGATCGAGATAGAATATCCTGGAGACCATCTGCACGCTGTGGCCATCATCAAGGGCAACCAGCGCATTCGCGCGCCGTACCTGCAGCGCTTCGACCTTCCGCTTGCGCATGACATTCAGGAGTGCCTTGGGTTCGTCAGCGGTCAGAAAGGAGGCCTTTTGCGCATCTTCGCCGTGAAGTCGTTCGCTGCTCGTGTCGTTGGAGAGGTGCATGAATCGGCAGCCGAATCAGGTCAATGCAAAATACTAAATTCAGGCCGAATCAATGATTCCAGGTATAGTTGGGGAGTTTTTAATGTTTTTTCGCTCCGTTTTTCTGTTGATCGTCGGTTGTATTGTCTATTTTTCATTAGACATTCCGGCTGAAGCTGAAGAAGAACCGCAAATACGTCGCACGCTTCTCTTGGTACGCGACATTGAAAAGTCGATCGACTTCTATACCCGGGTTGGTCTGACCAGATGGTGCGAAGAAGAGGATCAAGGTGAACCGGGTCAAGATGTGCTGAACAGCTCGCGTCTTCCCCTGGCGGGACTGCCTGGATATGGCCGCATCGTAATGATGATGGGGGATGAGTCCCGAAACGGATTAATTGCGCTTTTACATTACGGCGCACCACCTTTGGCTGAGACGCGGCGCGATGTCGAGGGCCTCGGTTATGGCAACATCATGTTTTTGATCGATGTGTCAAACTTAGACGACGTTCACGCAGCACTAACGGAAATTGGCACCCGGTTTTATCGTCAACCGTTTCCGCTCAATACGGTTGCCAAGGATGGCGCCGTCGTAAACGGCCGCATTATGATGGTTTACGATCCTGACGGACACGTGGTTCAAATTGTTCAGGTCGACTGACGTTTGGGAAGACTATTAATTTGGGTAAATTACAGGCTGGCGCGTCGCTCGATGCCAACTCCGTCGAAGATGGAGTCGGAGGGATGCAGAATCACCACGTCGGCCTCTTCCAAACCCGCCGACACTTCGGCCTCAAGAGTGTTGCGCATACCGAGGGTGATTTCCCGTAATGCCGCTGAGCTGTTATCGTCAACAAAGACAGCCCAACTTTCTCCAGAGCGGAAGAGGGCGCTAACCGGAATTTTGAGCACGTTTTTGCGATCTTGAATGACGACGCGGGTCTCGACGCGATAGCCATGGCCGAGCAATTGCCACTCCGACTGATCCGACTCAAAGTCGATAACCACGTTGACCCGCTGTTCCTCAATGCCGAGCGCTGAGATTTTTGTGAAGCCAAAGGGCTCGACTAAGCGGACCCGTCCTTCCAGCGGTATTTCTCCACCCCAGTCATCGACAATAACGCGGTCACCGGCGTTGATTTTGACCGCATCTGTGGACAGCAAATCGACTACGATCTCTAATTCGGCGGGATTGCCCAGCTCCATCAATACCGTGCCGGCTGACAGCACGCCTTCACTTTCTTGCAATACCCGCAAGACGCGGCCAGAAATGGGCGCGCGCACAGGGATGAGTATGCTCGGGTCACTTGTGCTGTTTGCATCGGCATCCCGTGCAGTGATCAACGTCGCACGGGCGGATTCTAAGTCTGCCTGGGTCTTGCGCAGACTAGCAATCGCTTCTGCCAACTGTGCTTGTGCGGTGCGTACAGACAATTGTCGCTGATCCAAAGTGGCTTGCGAGATTGTCCCCCGTTCCGCTAACGGAACCGCGCGCCGCAACTCGGCTTCAGCGAAATCCAGTTGGGCTTGGGCCCGTGCTTGTTCTGCATTGGCCAAGCCAACGGCCGCTTCCGCGGCTTTAACTATGGCCTCGGCCTCCGTTCGGCTGCGGACGTCAAGCATAGCAGGGTTGGATGGCTCGAACAGGGCAAGGACGGTCTCGCTAGCATTGACCAGATCGCCCGCTTCAATATCGATGCGGTGGACACGCCCAGCGACGGGTGCGGAGACAGCGTACACATCTTTCAATCGGGTTTGCCCTTCATCGTCAATCGTGACGAGTAGATCACCGCGCGTCACCTGTGCCACATCCACGCCCACCGGCTGCGGTTGCAACGAAATGAAAACCAATATGACGACCGTTAATACAATAGAACCGATCACAATGGTCCGGCGGGAAAAGGGCAGAGACACTTTTAAACTTCTTTCCAACTGTTCATGACGGCTATTCGCGGGTTTTCAAGGCTGTGACCAAGTCAAGGCCCCGAACTCGATGACGGGTGATCACACCGCAAATGATGGCCGATACACTGACCACCACGACAGCCCACCCGTAGGTGGCGTTCTCGATCACAAAGGGAAAATTGTAGAGATCGGTCGATAGCATGGGTGACATGGAATAGGCCATGCCGAAGCCGAGCAGGCAACCGACCGGGAATGAAATCAAGGTCAGGATTCCCAATTCACCGAGAAGAACGTAAGTGACCTCTTCGCGGGTGAATCCCAAAACGCGCAGACTGGCCAGCGCCCGTGCCCGCTCGGATAACGCAATGCGTGCAGCGTTGTAAGCCACACCAAACGCAATAAGGCTCGCCAGCGCGACATAAAATCCGATCATCACGTTCATTGTGTTGTCCATGGTGTTACGGAAGCTATCCAACGCGGCAGTCTGCTGGACGATGCCTGCCACGGCCGGTGTATCTTTTAGCGTTTTATAAAGCTCGTCGGCGTAACGACTATCGACCAGCATGTGTACGCCGGAGACTGTCGGGCCTTCTTTCATAAGGCGGTTGACCGCATCGAGCCGCATATAAGCTTGAAACCCGAGGTATTCGTCAACTAGACGTACGATTGGAACTTCGACAACAGGTCGCCGTTCCTGCAACACCTCCACGGTGACAATGTCGCCCAATTTGAGATTGAGGTCTTTGGCAATATGCCGGGACAGGGCCATACCGCCGGGCGGTGGCTCGATCAGCTTTTGATCCGTATCGAGTAGACGACTGAGATCAGCCCCGGAAACAATTCCCTGAATGGCTTTACGATCGCTCAAATGTCCATTGCGCAGCCGCACGGCCACGCTGCGTACGGGCTGGGTAGTGATGACACCGGGAAGGTGTTGAATCTCCTGCTCGACAGTAGCGGGACGCGGCTCGACAAAGGCGACGGTGAGCGATTGCCGTTCTGCCTGGAAGAAATACACTTGGATAACCTTCTCGACGGAATCCAGAAAGAAAAGAGACATGATCATTAGCGCAACGGAAAACGCGACACCGATGATAGTCAGCCCCGAGCGAACCGGAAAACGGCTGACGTGACGGAAAATCATCCGTGTCGGCTGGCTGATGTGGAACTGTGAAAAGAACTTCGCCAATCCACCGGACTGGTAAGATGTTGGTACTGGCGGCGCCATGGCGACGGCAGGGGATAAGCGTACGGCCTGGCGTACAGCGCCCAGTCCACCGGCAAGGCCAGACAGCAGGCTGATGGCCGACGCCGTTGTAAACACCGCCGGATCGACACCAAAGTCCCGCAGGGGAAACTTATAGTAGGTGTTGAACATGGTGATCATGCCGCCACCCATCCACAGGCCGCCGAGCATGCCGAGAACCAAACCGATGCCGACCAGAATCAAAACAAGTTTCAGATAAATCCAACCGACCTCCCAGTCGTTGTAGCCGAAGGCCTTAAGTAGTCCGATCTGCTCGCGCTCCGTGGTGACGATGCGGGTCACCACCACATTGAGCAGAAACGCGGCTACCAGCAAAAACACAGGCGGAAAAATAGCGCCGCTGGTGCGCAGTTGAGTTAGTTCGTTGCTGAGAAAGAAGTGAGAGAGCTGGTCCTCCCGGGCGTACGATCCGCTGCCGCCATAGGGTTTGATCAGAACGTCAAGCTGCCGCAGGACCTCTTCGGTCTGCGCACCCCGCTGCAAAGACATGGAGACGTCGTTGAACGCACCGTCTAGATCGAATGCGGCCGCGAGGGCCTTGCGGCCCATCCACATGGCACCGAAGCGTTTGTCGTCCGGCATTAGGGCGCCGGGGCCGAGGGCATAGATGTATTCGGGTGTGAGAGCGAGGCCGACGATTTCCAGATCGCGCTTTTTGCCATTGATGATGGCCTTGAATGTGTCGCCCAGATTGAAATTATGCGCCTTGGCGAACGGATCGGTGACCGCGACTTCGTCAGGGCGCTGGGCGGACGGATAACGGCCGGCTAAAAGAATCACATCGTTTAGAAGGGGGGCGCCTCTTTCGGGGAGCGAGATGAGCTGGCCAGTGGCAGGCTCGTTCATGCCCGGTAGGTCAAGATTAACGGCAGCTGTTATGCGTGTTTCGGCTGTGGCGACACCCGGGATGCGCTCAACTTCTTCAAGAAGACTGTCTGGTGCGCGTTTAAGAACGGCGAAGACATCGGCAAATCTTGTCCGGTCATAAAACGTGTTCATGCTCTCTTCGAGCGCGGTGACCGTACCGAATGAGGCAATCATCAACGCAATACCGCAGGCGACTACTGCGGATATGGCGAGCCCTTGGCCTTTAATGCGCCAAAGGTCGCGGAAGAGTTTCTTATTGAGGGCGTCAACGCGCATTACCATGTCAGCTCCACCGGATCCTTTTTCTCAGGGTTTTCATCAACACTAAAGATTTGCCCGTCGGCAAAGCGGATCACACGTTCGGACATATCCTTTATTCCTGCATTGTGTGTGATCAATGCCGTGGTCGTGCCAAGCTCCCGGTTGGCCCGATCCAAAGCCTGCAGGACAACCACGCCAGTTTTGCTATCCAGCGCTCCCGTCGGTTCGTCGCAAAGCAAAACGTCGGGACGTTTGGCAATAGCGCGCGCGATGGCAACCCGTTGCTGTTCACCGCCCGAGAGCTGCGATGGAAAATGATCAAGTCGATGTTCAAGACCGACCATCTCTAAAGCTTCTCCAGCTTCCATTGGGTCTTCTGCGATCTCTGTCACAAGGCCGACATTCTCCCGCGCTGTCAGGCTCGGAATAAGATTGTAGAACTGGAAGACGAATCCGACATGGTCGCGCCGGTAGTTGGTGAGTTCGCGTTGAGAGCAGGCGGTGAGTTCCAGGTCCTTAAAATACAACCTCCCCGATGTGGGTTGGTCCAAACCACCCATAATATTGAGTAGAGTTGACTTGCCACTGCCCGAAGGGCCGAGAAGGACGACCAGTTCGCCCTCATACAGAGTCAAACCGACACCGCGCAGGGCTTCGACCCTCAGGTCGCCTGTTTCATAAATTTTGGTGATCCCTTCCGCTCGGAAGGTCTCACACACGCATGCTCCGCTTTGGGCGCCGTCCGGCATGGATCGAAGCCTTACACTGCGGTCGGATTGCCAGTCTGTTTACACTACTCTAGGGTGTCGTACCATAACCTAACACATTGAAAAAAAAGGGTGATATTTCAACATGGGAGGGTTGCAAATCTTACCTTAGCATCGCTGCGTATTTACAAGTGTGACACTGGTCAATACTGGAATGTCTGGACAATTTGTGGGCAACGCCAAGTCTCCACCACCAAAAGAACGGGTCGCGCTCGGATCGAAAAAGAGCCGCGGTAAAAACCTGACAGAAGGATCTGTCCACCGTCATATCCTCAGCCTGACGGCCTTCATGGCGATTGGTGCTGTGGCGTCGATGACTTTCCAAGTAGTGGATACCTTTTTCGTTGCCCAGTTGGGTACGGAAGCACTGGCTGCAATGGCCTTTACATTTCCCGTTGTCATGATTCTTCACGCCATCTCTGTCGGACTTGGATCCGGAGTCACGTCTGTGGTTTCCCGCACAGTTGGCGGAGGCGGAGGAGATGAGTCCCGCGCGATCGCAACCGATAGTCTGTTGCTTGCAGTCCTGGTTACAGGTTTTTTCTCCGTAGTTGGTATGCTGACAATTGATCCACTGTTCACGCTTCTTGGCGCCACACCGGAGGTCATGCCGTTGATTCGTGATTACATGGAAATCTGGTATCTCGGCATTGTCTTTATGGTCGTCCCGCTCATTGGGAACTCAATTATCCGAGCCCATGGCGATGCCAAGTTCCCAAGTATGATCATGTCCATTGCAGCGTTACTTAACATTGCGTTGGACCCCATTCTTATTTTTGGTTTGCTTGGCGCACCGCGAATGGAACTTCAAGGTGCTGCTTTGGCGACGGTCATAGCGAGATTTGTGACTTTTGTTGCTGCCCTTACTGTGCTGCATTTTCGTATGCATGCATTAACCTACGAAAAACCGTCTCTTGCCCGCATCGGTAAGAACTGGAACAAAATTTTACATATCGGTTTGCCGTCTACGGGGACTCAATTAATCGTCCCAGTATCCATGGGAATTCTAACGGCCTTGATCGCGACCTTCGGGGCTGTCGCCGTTGCCGCTTATGGCGTCGCAACGCGAATCGAAATGCTTTCTCTAATCGTTGTTATGGCGACCTCCATTTCGATGGGTCCTTTCGTTGGCCAGAATGCCGGCGCGGGACGAATTGATCGGGTTCGAACCGCACTTCGGTTCAGTCTTCAAGTGTGTTTTGTGTATGGTTTTTTGATTGCCGTTGTTCTCGCCTTTTTTGGCGAAACCGTGGCTAGTCTGTTTAGTGAAGAAAGTGATGTGGTACGGATGGCCGCGTTCTATCTGCTGGTCGTACCCATCAGCTATCCGGTAATGGCGGTCATCGGAATAGGGTCCCAAACTTTTAACTCATTGGCGAAACCCATGCCCGCCATGGTCATCGGTGCAGGAAAATCACTGATTGTCCAAGTGCCGTTGGCCTATGCCGGAGCAGCCATTGGCGGAATAGAAGGCGTTTTCGTGTCCATGGCTTTAACGACGTTCATCATGGCCGCCATCGCCTTTGTATGGATTCAAATAACTCTTAATGCGGAAGCTGAAGCGCTTATTCCAGAGACCGAACCGCTGGAAACGCCAGCAAGTATCAGTTCGATGTAACAATTGTCTGTTCACGCCCGCCCAGACGCCATTGCCCGGATGTTGGCGACACCTTGGCGAATATCTGTCATGAGAAATTCACCCTTGCTGACAGAGCTGCCGGACCGTGGGTTGGGATACCGTTCAATCCATGCATTCATTTTGACCGTAAGACCGCAAAGCACCCCACCAATAGTTGTGTGGTAATCCGCAATCATTTTTTTGACCTGTTCGAACCGTTCGGCGGAAAGATTGTCCCAAAGATCCTGTGTTTGAACGTCAAAATCAGAGAATAAACGCTTCAAGAATTCAACCAACCCCGTCATCAGCTTTTCGATCCGACCGATATGTTCGACTAGGTTCGAATCCTGCCGGACCTGGTAGTTTTTCTTCATTTCGTTCATGGAATCGACAAAGCTATCGAGCAACGGTTGGAGACGGTCCAAGCAATTTCGGTAGTAGGAGAGCGATAGGAAAATATCGCCGTAATCTTCGAGGAAACGGGGGATTTGGTCCAATTTAATCTTCAGTTTATCCGCCATCGTTTTGAGCTTTTCCAGCGCCTTTTTAACGTCCGGGTCCTTAAACAAACCGACAAGGTCCTCAAAGCTGGTCACTTCTAGATCGTCGCCGCCATAAATCTGTTTGATGAGCGGTAACGTGAATGACGACATGTAAGCAGTCAGTTCTTTATTTTTACCTTCAGTGAGCTGCAATTCCGAATTTTCAGATAGAGGAATGCTTAAGTCTCGTAAGGATCGCCGCAAACTGTAAACATCATAACTGGGCAACGGTGCCAGTTGACTCATTATTTTGAGATCAGGATGAGCAAGCCCTTGTTTCCAATGAAAGTGATCGGCCAATCCATCAACCGCAATTTGGCCACTACCGGTTTCCCGTTCAGAAAACAGTTCGATGACACCCAAAAGGTGATGGTTCTTGATCAGTCTCGCGCGCTGAAGTCCCTCCGTTTTAAACGCTGAGAACGGCGGTGACAAATTAGTCCACGGGAGCGGCGGGAATGTCCCGGCCGCGGGCGGCGCAAAAGTCTGCCACCTGTAGCCTTCGATCCTTTTGGGGATGGAAGGTGGGAGGATGTACTTGGTGGACCTTTATCTAACCGTGCGACTGGCGTGCCATGTGGAAGAGCTGAGCCAGCGAGAAGCAGCAAGACGGTTTGGGCTATCGCGCGATACAGTGAAGAAGATGCTGCGGCACTCGGTGCCGCCGGGATACCGGCGCAGCGAGCCGCCGAAGCGGCCTAAGCTGGACCCGTTCACGGATATCCTGCCGGATGGCAGGCGGCAACGAACCCGGTCGTTCAGCGAACTGCAATCCCATTACCTCTGCGAAGACCGATATGGCCGTCCGGGTACTGTGCCGGCTACTGTGCCGGATCGAGCGCCGACCGCCGCGTCTCGATCTGGCTGGCTATCCCTATCTGCCGCGCGCTCGGGTGGCAACCACGGCGGCGGCCAGCTACCTGAGCCTGTTGGACAGAGGCACACCATGAGCGATACGCCCCAGGTGTTGCTGGCCCATCACCTCAAAACCCTGAAGCTGCCGACCTTCCTGCGCGAGTACGACAAGTTGGCCCGGCAATGTGCCGCCGAGGGCGTCGACCATGTCCGTTATCTGGTCCGCCTCACGGCGCTAGAATTGATCGATCGCGAGCGCCGGATGATCGAGCGGCGGATCAGGCAAGCCAAGTTCCCCGCCGCCAAAAGCCTCGACAGCTTCGACTTCAAGGCCATCCCATCGCTCAACAAAATGCTGGTTCTCGACCTGGCACGGGGTGAATACATCGATCGCCATGAGAACGTCATCGCGCTTGGCAATTCCGGCGCCGGCAAGACGCACATCGCCCTGGGCCTCGGTTTAGCGGTCCTCGACCTGCTTCGGGGAGAGTGGAAGTCTCACATACAGCATCACGGCAAGACGAATGATCTCGGGTGCGGTCTTGAAATGTTTGAAATAGTTTTTCATTCTACGAACCTAGATGGCATGCCCTACACTCAACGCCGCTTCCTCTGACAATGCCCTTGTGGCAGCCGTAATCTTCACGAACCATCTCCAAGCGGTTTGAACACGAGCGGACATGCTTGCCAAGAAGAAGGGGGCCAAAGGGTGATAAAATACGGTGTGCTCATGCTGGCCACGATCCTCACCGCGGCATGCGCAGGGCAAGGACCACTTGAAACCGTTGGCGCGGTCATTACCGCGCCAATCATGGCCCCGACCATGTTCTTTGCAGCACGGATCAACGGCCGCGAGGCATTCCTGGAAAGAGCAAGGCAAAACCATAGGCCTTTGCCTCCATTGGATGCAAAGTCGAAAGAGAAGGCCAGAGTCACTCTTGAACAGGCACTTGATGGCGGCGTGGTCGATGAGGGAATTTACTGGCAGAACGATAACGACGAGGGCGGATACAAAGCGGGCGGGGTAACTGTGCTGCGGTTAGAGGGGTCCGGCGATCAAGAGATTTGCCGTGAAGTCCTGATCGAGACCGTTGTCGCGGATCGTCCGACTGATCAGCGTGTGCGGCTGTACTGCTGGGCTGAAAACGGATGGATCGAGCGTGCGCCAGAAGACCTTTGACACCTGTCCCTTGTGAAAACCTCATCCACACTTGGGTGGCTTACATTATGAAGATCGGCGGACAAGGTTTTGTGGAAGGACAGGTATGGGCGGCCCTTGCCGCTTCAGGCGCGCGGCACCATTCGCGAGTCCGGGCAAGCTACCGCAGCCAGTTAGAGTGCGGTGAAAATCGATAAGGCAGTATAGCGGCGGGTCGTATATCTGTCCTTTCCGTAAACCTCATCCGCTTGAACGGTGTGTGAATCTTCTATAACGCTGTGCGGATGGGGTTTTCGAAAGGGACAAACTGCGGATAGGGTAAACGGAAGGGACAGGATGGGTTTTTTGTAAGAGACAGGGCTTTGCAACTGTCGGCCCATTGATCAGGTCAGAAAGTTTCCTTACTGAATAAGAAAAGGACAGGAAAGTATCCGTCCCTTCGAAATATACTCCTGCTACCCAATTACTCGGTACTGATCGTGTGTGATGACACGAAAGTTGTCGGTAACGGTGTCTCGGATTGTTTCCCATTCCCGGGGCAGGGTTTGGTTGAAGAACCCGAAGATGGCCTCGGTGAACTGTCGGAAATCGGGATAAAACCGGTTGTGCGTCACGTGCCGGTGCATGACGCCCCATAACCGCTCGATGGGATTGAGGTGTGGCGCATACGGCGGCAGGAAATGCAGCCGGATGCGGCACTCCGGCCGCTCCAGGAACGGCCGCAACAGCCTGGCATGGTGATAGCGCGCATTGTCGAGACAGACATGGATCACCCGGGATCACCCGGGATCACCCGGGTGTCCGGATAGGCCCGTTCCAGCTTCTCGAACAACCGCAGAGAGGTTTCGGCATTGATCTTCTCGCCCTCGACCAGGGTGAGCTTCATCGTTTCAAGGTCCAGTGCGCCGTGCAGGTTCAGCCGCTGGCGCCCTGTCGTGGCCTTGATCGCCGGCTTGTCGGAACGGATGAACCAGCCATGCGCCGGCCGGCTCTGATACTCGGGATGGACCGCAGCGGCGAAGACAACCGTCGCGTCCGGAAACATCCCGCGCGTCAGCTGTTCATAATCCCTGATGAAGGCTTCCTGCGCCTGCTTGTCGGCCTGCTTCGGCAGCGTCTTCGGCTTCACGTATGCGAACCCCAGGCGGTGCATCAGCTTGATGGCGCCCGGACGTGAATATCTCACAGCAAACTTTCGGAAGATGGCATCCCGCACCGCGTTGGTGTCGCGCGGCGGATTGTCCCGGAACTGCGCCTTGAGAGCGGCTTCCTGGTCCGCCGTCAGGCGGTCCGGGTAATCCGCAAGCTCCACAGAGGCGAGACCCTTCTCGCGGAAGTCCCGTAGCCAGCCGCGAACCGTGTCGGGATCGAGATAGAATATCCTGGAGACCATCTGCACGCTGTGGCCATCATCAAGGGCAACCAGCGCATTCGCGCGCCGTACCTGCAGCGCTTCGACCTTCCGCTTGCGCATGACATTCAGGAGTGCCTTGGGTTCGTCAGCGGTCAGAAAGGAGGCCTTTTGCGCATCTTCGCCGTGAAGTCGTTCGCTGCTCGTGTCGTTGGAGAGGTGCATGAATCGGCAGCCGAATCAGGTCAATGCAAAATACTAAATTCAGGCCGAATCAATGATTCCAGGTATACACCAAATATATACCAGCTTCCCCCAGACAAAGTGCCTAAATTTATGGTTATCACGCATAAGCGAATTCGATCAGCATTTGAGTGGGGGATTTGTTACGTTTCGCTCCAATGTACTTACCCAAATATCAAATTGCATACGGTTAGCCGATGTCAGCATTGAATGAAAAAGGAATGAGCAATGATTGTGGACGCTGATACGCATGTTCTCGAAACCGAAGGCCTTTGAATACCTTTCGAAAGAGGACCAGCAATTCAAGCCCTCGGTTGTTCAAATTGACGGTGATGGAAACGCCAATATCCCGCTCGGTCAATATGCGACTGATTTTTGGCTGATCGATGGGCAATTATATGGGAAACGCAATCTCGAATTTATTGAACAACACGGTAGCGGTGAAATTGAGTCAGGCACTCTTGACCTAAGCAATCCAAAGGCACGCTTGGATGCTATGGACAACCAAGGGGTCGATACTGCGGTCATTTACCCCAGCCTTTTTCTGATCACTGCCATCAAAAACGCGGACGCGGAAATGGCGCTGGCCCGGTCTCATAACAGATGGTTTGCCGACCTTTGTTCTTCAAGTCCGAAGCGTTTTAAGTTCGTGATGCTGATATGTCCGCGACGTATCGAAGCGTCGCTTGAGGAAATGGAATGGGCCAAACAGAACGGAGCCTGTGGCGTCATGCTGCGTGGTTTCGAAGAAGACCACACACCCGATCAGCCCGAGCTTTACCCCATTTTTACCAAGGTCTGTGATCTCGACATGCCGATTTGTATTCATATCGGGCACGGAAGCACGGCCTTTCGATCCTAAAAATTGGTAACATATCTGGCTTTAATCCATTTGCGAACCGAGTGCCCACACTGCTCGCCTTCAGCACTTTAATGCTTGGAAATCTTCATGAAGAATTCCCAAGCTTGCGGTTTGCCATTGTAGAAGCGGGTTCATCTTGGCTGCCGTTTCTATCGGTCATGGCGTTGCGAGCGCGATATAACGAAGACAAGGCCAATGAAGTGCAGCGGACCTTGGTTGATCACAAGATCTACATCACCTGCGAAGAGCATGAAGATTTACCGACAATCCTTACCTACGCAGGTGAAAACAACCTGGTGATTGGGAGTGACTTCGGCCATCCAGGCGATGTCGCAGAATCGATCCACGTCCAAAGTACGTTTAAGGCCCGTACCGACATTTCTGAGGCTGCCAAATCTCGCATCTTGAGTGATAACGCCCGTGCTTTGTATGCCCTATAGTATTTACACCACCCACGAAAATGATGAAGCAAAACCCGATTTGAACGGCCTCGAAACAGAGCAAGCAACGACATGTCCATTGAGATCATTGGCATTTTCACCCATCGCGATGGAGCGGAACATTGCCCGCAACCGCTATCCAACTTTGAATTGCCGTTCCTCAAGGAACTCGTCCAGTCATACGATCGTAATGGGTATGACCGGATGCTCATTGCCAATGCAGCCACATGGCCCGACAGCATTCCCTTCGCAGCGTACATCGCCGGCATCACGAAAAATTTGAAATTCATGATCGCGCATCGTCCGGGATTCGTGCCCCCGACAATGGCAGCCAGAATGTTGACGACCATTGATAGATTGAGTGAAGGGCGCGCCGGCGTTCATATCATTACCGGCGGTAACGATAAGGAAATGGAGGCTGACGGGGATTTTCTCACTAAGGAAAGGCGTTATGCCCGCAGTGCCGAGTATGTGGATGTGCTCCGCCGAATGTGGACCAGCGAGACTCCATTCGATCATGACGGTGAATTCTATAGGTTTAATGGGGCCTTCTCGGTTCTCAAACCAACCAGTCCAGATGCCATCCCCGTATTCTGGGGCGGATCGTCACCCGCTTCGATCAAACACGTTGGCCGTTGCGCCGACGTGTTTGCCATGGGGATTGATACGCTGGAGAAAACAGCCGAACTGATTGATAAGGTTCGGCAGAGTGGCAAGGAACATGGGCGAGACCTTCGTTATTGTCTTTCCGCGCGTCTTATCGTTGCCGACACAGAGGCTGAAGCGTGGGATAAGGCCGAACACATCCTTGCCGGCGTCATGGAACACCAAGATCAGCTGATCGGCAACTCGATCAACCCGAATCCCTCTGCTCGATACAAGGAATTGGCCAACCTGGACTCCTGTCTGGATGAGCGCCTATGGGTCGGCATCACAAAAGCGACCAAAGGCGCAAAGGCCGTCACCAGTCTCGTCGGCACCCATGAACAGGTCGTGGACGAACTGATGAATTACTATGACCTCGGCGTTAGTTCATTCCTTATCAGCGGGTTCGACCACCGCGCCGACCCGGATGAATTGGGACAGACGGTGATCCCGATGCTGCGCGCGCGGGCAGCGGACCGGGAGAACGCAGGTTCAACTCGCAAACAGGCGAGTTAACGGTGTCTACAAGACTTCTAGCGTTCTGTTTACTGCTGCTGTCGGCGAAGCTCGCAGCCGCGCCCCTTCAAATCGTTACCCAAGTCCTCCCCGAAACACGCGGAAACCCCTTTTCCTATAACTCACTCCCCGCCGGGATTATCAATCACGCCGTATTCGAGGGACTCATACGAATTGGGCCTGGTGCAGAAATTGAACCCCAGCTCGCGATAAGTTGGCAGCAAGTAACGCCCACAACCTGGATTTTTACACTGCGTCCAGACGTTGTCTTCTCAAATGGCGAGCCCTTCACGGCCGATGCCGTCTTGAGCGCCACAAAATACCTGATGGGTGAACCACTTCACGCCGACTCTCTTGCGAGTCGTACAATGCGAGAAAAAGTCGCCGGCGTGTCAGTACGCGATGAGCTAACCGTCGTGTTCGAGACAAAAGTCATTGATCCAATACTTCCCATTCATTTGACGGTGCTTCGCATTCCCGAACCAAACCAGTGGGCTAAGGGAATAGATACGTTCTCGGTGGAACCCATCGGGACAGGCCCCTACAAAGTCGCGGCTTGGGGACAGAGGGAAGTCAATCTCTTGCGTAACGACGCGGCATGGCGGCCCGGACGTATCGACGCCATAGACGCCATAGACGTTAATGCGGTTTCTGATCAAACCGCTCGCGTCACAGCCCTCTTGTCAGGCAGTGCTGATATCGCGGTTGATGTTTCCGCCGATACATTTGCCTTGAACGATGTACAACAATTTCGCCTTCAGCCGCGCACTAGCACTATGGTTCAGTTCATTCAGTTCGTAGCCGTTGGGGAGAGCCCACTGAAAGATGTCCGGGTCCGTCAGGCTTTAAACTACGCCGTCAACAAAGAGCGCCTCATCACTATCTTCTTACGCGGCGAGGCCAAGCCTGCCACTCAGTTCACCCACGAGGACGCGATTGGATATAACAACAAGTTGGCTGCCTATGCTTACGACCCAGATAGAGCAAAGCGTTTGCTTAAAGACGCGGGTTGGGAGAATGGGCTAGAAGTCCCAACCGTGTTTGTTGGGGGGTCGGGTTCGGATATCGCCGTCTATCAACAGATTGCTTCGGACCTGGCAGCAGTTGGTGTTCACCTGGAATTGAGATCGATGACTCTGCCAATTTGGATGGGACATCTGTTTGTCGGAGATTGGCCGAGCAGAGCCTTTCTGACCGGCGTACAGGGATATAATCCTGTAGGGGCGTTTACGACACGATCGTGCGATTGGCTGAACCCGCACTACTGTGATGAGGACCTCATGCCATTGTTGAGCGCCGCCAGGAGCGCAGAAACGCGGCCGCACCTTATCGAAAATATCAAGTCACTCATGGCCTATGAACGTGACAATCCGCCAGGGATAATGCTGTGGCGTCGTACGTCGTTTGATGGCTTGAACTCTAAGGTGGCCGACTACGATGCGGACCGGGACTATCTTCGTTTTGACCTTCTGTCTTATGCGCAATGAACCTCTTCTCTTATGCACAGTGAACATGGAGAGACTCACGGATGGAACCGCGTCTCTGGACGAAGGGTCTATAAAAGTGGTTGGGGGGATCCGCAACCACCGAAACTTTGCTGTCGGGCCTATTGAGATCTAAATCAAGTGCCTATAGCCGACTGCACAGAACATTTCTTCTGCTCTGAATTATACCCATAAGAACAAGTATCAGAGGGCACTAGTACCTATCTCCATCTTCTTCATTGGGATCCACAAATTCCGCCGCCGCTTCATCGTCAAGACCAGGCAGTCCGTTCGCGATTGCCCAAGCCTCATATTCTCTGACATTGCGTGGAGCAAACGCGTACATATTTGCTCCGGTGACTTTCGGCGATTTGGCCCCCTTATATTTGCTCGATAGATAATCGCCACTATCCTCATGATGATAGGCTGCCAGCGTGGTCATTTTGTCTTTGTCCGGATAAAGCGCAACCGAAGTGGCACCGTAGCCGGCAAATTTTCCGGCATTCCGATACATGAACCAAACCACACCTTCGCGTGTGATTGTTGTCTTTAGCGTGTCTGAGCGCGTTGGAATCGGGTAATGGGTGAACTTGTCAGCCACCTGATTGTACTTCGACATATAATTGTCTGTCGCGACCCAGATGTTATCGAATGGGTCGGCATCTGCCTTATAGGGCGTTGCATACTCGATCCCCATCCTACGCTCCATGACTTCACCAGTCTCAGGATTTAGTTTGTACAGCGCACCGCCGATATTCTTACCATCGACCTCCCGTTTCGGGCTTGCCCATGTACCGGCCCAAATCATGTCATTGGAATCCACTCCAGGGCGCCGAATGTTTGTGGGTTCCTCGGGCGTTAACTTGAAAAACGAAAATTCTTCGGTTTCAGGATCGAAGCGCGTGACACCACTGTTGTAGTGATCGGCAAACCAAATTTTCTCTTTTGAATCGACAATGATCCCATACGGGCTACTACGTAGTACGGGCACGCTCCAGCTCATGAGGGAGTTTGTTTTTCGGTCCCATTTGGTGATTCCAGCCGTCGTCATCCACAGATTTCCTTTGCGATCAAAAATCTGTGTGTTGCTAGGGCGTCCGAGCCAATTGTCCACGAGGCCTGTTTCGGGATCGAGGTGCTTTACCGTACTTCTAGGTTTATCAGGCGTATTGCCACCGTCATTCTCTCTGGTGATGTCGCCTGAATACCAAACGGTTCCGTCGGATTGATCGACGACAATACTGCTGCCGCCACCGTTGTCTTCGTAGACCCTTACATCGCCCGTACGTGGGTCCGTCCGGATGATGCAGCACGCCGTATAGGCGTTCCAAACATTGCCAACAGCATCGAAGGTAATGTTATGAGACCACGGCCAGGTCGGATATTTCTCAGGATCCTCTTTGTATATGTACTCGATAAACATGGCCTTCTCGAGGGCGTCCAAATCCAGTTCAGGTTCACTTCTTAATTGCACTAAACGCGCAGGCTCATCGGGGCCAAAATGGTCTGCCAGATAATCAATCAAGATGTCCCGGTCGACGGGCGGTAACAGCTCGGTTTTGAAGTAAGACGCTTTACCGGCAGGCGACCCTTCAATGCGTTGGTGCATACGGTCAACAGTTAACGTCCAAGTATCCCGATCATGCGGTATACGGCCACCTTGATATCCGCGCGCTTGGTTGTAAGGGAAAAACTGAACGTGGTGGCAACCCAAGCAGGTGTCTTCTGTTATTTTGCGGCCAGGCCCGGACGGATAAGCAATATCGTAAGGCACGATCTCCGCGCCGCAATCATCAAAATCCCGATCACACAATTCTGCCGGATAACCGCCTACGTAATTCGGTACGGGACCAACGTCTTCTAGTTCAAAATCTATAGTAATTTTTGCGTCGGCCGCGACGTCGCGTTGCTGTGTTTGTGGTGTAAAGCTTTCCAACTGATCCACCGCAGAGCGAATCGTAATATCGTACACGCCTGGAATGAGATTCACCGCGCGGTACTTTCCGTTGACGACGAAAACCGTGTATCCGACGTTCTTGTCCGAATTGTATGCGTAGACGATCGGCAATACGCCTGGCTCAGACCCGGACACCGATCCGGAAAGCTGGCCATATCCCGAAAGTTGGTCGGCCAGCACAAAACTGGGTAACACCAGCACTGTTATAGCAACAAATATGCCGTAAAAATTTGTTGTTAGAATTCGCATTTTTCCACCTATTTCAACATACAATGGGCCGACCAAAACCGAGCCAATTGAAAGGCCTACCGCAGCACTTGTTCTGCGACCAGCCACGACTTCTAAAGTAGAACAGGTTCAATTCAACGGCTACGCTTTGTTGCTAAACGTCTCAACAATGGATACTTTTTAGAGATTTTGGGATTCAAAATGGCGACTGAGACGAATACATCAGATCTTGCTGAACTGACCATCGGAAGTGCCGTGGTTCAGGAATGTCCCTATGAATATTACAGGCTCATGCGAGAGCACGAACCCGTTCACTACGATCCGCACACTGATCTATGGATGATTGCCGACTATGATTTGGCTGTTGAAGTTCTGAATAACTGGAAAGTCTTTTCATCAAATATCGATATGCGAAAAGACGTGGGCGGCCCCGATCTAGCAGAGAGCAATGCCCTCTTTGCTAAAGAAGGCTATGTCGTTTCCGACGTATTTACCCAGGTCGACCCACCACGCCACACATTCTTCCGTTCCTTGATAGATCGGGCATTTACCGGCCCAATAGTCAAACGCATGGGTGAATACTTGGTGGATCATGCTCATGAGTTGATTGATGTCTTTGTTGATAAGGGACAATGTAATTTTAAAGAAGAATTTGCAGTGCCGCTGCCTTTGGGCGTTATCGCTGATCAGGTTGGCGCACCGAGATCTGACATCCATCGCTTTCGAATTTGGACAGATGCCTTCGTCGAAACTTTAGGAATCATGCTCTACCAAGAACGCCGGCTGGAATGCACAAAACTGATCATCGAGTATCAGCACTACTTTGTAGACCGTATCAACGAAAAGAAAGCCAATCCACAAGGCGACATATTATCCAGCCTTGTGGCGGCGCACCATGAAGATGGCAAGGAACTCACATATGAAGAATTACTGGCCATAATCCAGCAGTTGCTCACAGCTGGCAATGAAACAACCCGAAACCATCTGGTTGCCTCTGTAGCGTTGTTGATTGAAAAGCCGGACCTTCAAACAAAGCTTCGTAATGACGCGTCACTTGTGAAGAAATTTGTTGACGAATCTTTACGCTTGGAAAGTCCCGTCCAGGGACTTTTCCGCATTACCAGCCAGGACACGGAACTGGGCGGTTACGAAATGCCAAAGGGTGCGAAAATTTACTTGTGCTACGGCAGTGCCAATCGAGATGATAAACAGTTCCCAGATGCCGATAAACTCGATATCACGCGCCGCAATGCAACACAGCATCTCGCATTCGGTAACGGTATTCATCGGTGTATAGGTCAGATGCTCGCTCGAAAAGAACTGGAGATCGGAATCTCAGCTATTCTTGAACGGCTTGACAATATTGAATTAGAGCCAGGCCACCCCCCCATTACTCACAAACCGAGCTTTATCTTGCGGGGTATAGATTCCCTACACATCGTATTCGAAAAAAAGAATTAACGGTGGTTGTAGAATCTCGCAGCAATGAACAATTGGCAAACAGTGCAAAACATTAGTATTTGATCTCTGCCGCGGTTAATACGGCCCCGAATTTGGTCATTGTTTTCAGGCTATTATCATGCTCTTCGTCGCTGGTTGCGGCACAGCAGTCGGACACAACCGTAACCCGGTAGTCCCGATCATGGGCGTCCCTTACAGCTGACTCGGCAGCCATGTCCGTTGAAACGCCAGCCATCATTATGTGATCGACCGCCGCCGCCCGCAAAAGAAGGTCCAAGTTTGTCGCGTGAAATGGATTCACGCGGTTCTTAGTGATAGTGGGCTCGCCGTCTTTTGGTAGCACCTTTTCATGAAAGTCTGTGCCCCATTCACCGAGCATGAGAGCACCGAATTCATGGGCCTTGCCGGTCAGGGGAGAGTTTTTATTTTGCTCAATGTACGACGGTGAAAAGCCAACCTTTACGTGAATGACAAGGTGGCCTGTGGAGCGAAACGCTTCTTGCAGTTTAGCTAGGGCTTCAAGCGTTCCGTGCCTGAAGATAAAATCTGCGTAACCCTTTCCAGATACTTTGCCGTCCTCATGAATAATATACTCCTGCTACCCAATTACTCGGTACTGATCGTGTGTGATGACACGAAAGTTGTCGGTAACGGTGTCTCGGATTGTTTCCCATTCCCGGGGCAGGGTTTGGTTGAAGAACCCGAAGATGGCCTCGGTGAACTGTCGGAAATCGGGATAAAACCGGTTGTGCGTCACATGCCGGTGCATGACGCCCCATAACCGCTCGATGGGATTGAGGTGTGGCGCATACGGCGGCAGGAAATGCAGCCGGATGCGGCACTCCGGCCGCTCCAGGAACGGCCGCAACAGCCTGGCATGGTGATAGCGCGCATTGTCGAGACAGACATGGATCACCCGGGATCACCCGGGATCACCCGGGATCACCCGGGATCACC
This sequence comes from Rhodospirillaceae bacterium, assembly GCA_965262665.1. Classification (GTDB taxonomy): domain Bacteria; phylum Pseudomonadota; class Alphaproteobacteria; order Rhodospirillales; family Rhodospirillaceae; genus CBDBND01. Next base: position 2,408,926 of record CBDHFR010000004.1, on the reverse strand, counting down.
CGGGATCCGGATAGGCCCGTTCCAGCTTCTCGAACAACCGCAGAGAGGTTTCGGCATTGATCTTCTCGCCCTCGACCAGGGTGAGCTTCATCGTTTCAAGGTCCAGTGCGCCGTGCAGGTTCAGCCGCTGGCGCCCTGTCGTGGCCTTGATCGCCGGCTTGTCGGAACGGATGAACCAGCCATGCGCCGGCCGGCTCTGATACTCGGGATGGACCGCAGCGGCGAAGACAACCGTCGCGTCCGGAAACATCCCGCGCGTCAGCTGTTCATAATCCCTGATGAAGGCTTCCTGCGCCTGCTTGTCGGCCTGCTTCGGCAGCGTCTTCGGCTTCACGTATGCGAACCCCAGGCGGTGCATCAGCTTGATGGCGCCCGGACGTGAATATCTCACAGCAAACTTTCGGAAGATGGCATCCCGCACCGCGTTGGTGTCGCGCGGCGGATTGTCCCGGAACTGCGCCTTGAGAGCGGCTTCCTGGTCCGCCGTCAGGCGGCCCGCGCGCGGTCCGGGTAATCCGCAAGCTCCACAGAGGCGAGACCCTTCTCGCGGAAGTCCCGTAGCCAGCCGCGAACCGTGTCGGGATCGAGATAGAATATCCTGGAGACCATCTGCACGCTGTGGCCATCATCAAGGGCAACCAGCGCATTCGCGCGCCGTACCTGCAGCGCTTCGACCTTCCGCTTGCGCATGACATTCAGGAGTGCCTTGGGTTCGTCAGCGGTCAGAAAGGAGGCCTTTTGCGCATCTTCGCCGTGAAGTCGTTCGCTGCTCGTGTCGTTGGAGAGGTGCATGAATCGGCAGCCGAATCAGGTCAATGCAAAATACTAAATTCAGGCCGAATCAATGATTCCAGGTATAAAAGAAAAATATTACACGGCCTGTCAGGTTCTATGGTTTTGTCCATAATACATAATTTTGCCGCAATTCTTTGCATAATCAATTCAGGAATAGAGAAACTGGAACTGAACACTTTCCGGACTCTTCCTAACAAAGGAGACCGACCATGATTATTCCTGACTTCATGAGTTTTCTCGTGCTCTTGGTTGTCGGCGGCGCCGCCGCCGCAATACTCCACTACGGCCTCGACTATTATGTGGTACCCGGGCTGTGGTCATTTCTGTCTAAGGTAACCATAGGGTTCCTCGGCGCTTGGATGGGACCGGCCATATTCGGGCATTGGTTTGAAGGCTTTGTCTTTGGAGGGATCTATTTCCTCCCGGCCCTGCTGGGCGCCTTCGCCCTTCTCATAATGGTAGTGGATGTGACTAAGACCTTGCGTCATCACACAGCATAACCGTGTTGGACGCAGGGACTTGTTCGGCCCCGCGGGCAACCGCGGGGCCATTGTTTAGCAGGGCCATTGTTTAATTATATTAGGCCCCTGAACGATATCGCTCACGACTTTTCTTCTTTCTTGCGAAGAAGGGTCTTTTCTGCGGCCGAACGGCCCAGCAAGCGGGCAAGCGCGACAAGAGATTGGAATCGCCGAATGCGCTATGCGTCCCGCGGCGCGGGTTAGGGAGACCGGACTGAGACGATGCCACATCAGCCGCTCGGCGTGCTTGGTGGGATTTAGCTGATCTTTGAACTTTCGCTTGTGTGTCTTGATCACTCATGCTGCCAATTATGGTCTTGAGTGGAGGCTGCTTAAGTGTGAAATGGGTGGCAGAATAGACGCCCATTTCACACCCAAAAAACAATTGAGAGATCAGTCAGATGTATAACAGGCCTTGAGTTGGCATTGTCAGACTAACTAGGTCGGACCTTAAGAACCTACAATCGAGGACTTTTAGGCTGCAAGTTGACACCACTCGGCCAGGGCGGTGGCTCGGACTTGTTTGAAAATGTCGCGGCGGTTGAGATGGCGTTGGTGGTTGAAATGGTTGTGGATCGAAGCATGGACGGAGGAGAATTTCTGCAGGGTCTTAAGGTGAGTTAGTCGCGATGTGATCTGACACCGCTCCCTTCCCAGCGAGCTGGAATGGGAGCGGCGCATCTCTTGATGGAGATGGTGGTTGTCCGTTTTGATGGTGGTGCACACCAACCACAAAACGAGGACACCACGATGTTGAATACTACCGACAAGATCATCAAACACAAAACTGGATTGCTGAATCTGGCCGAGGAACTGGGCAACGTGTCGAAGGCCTGCCAGGTCCCTGCCAGGTCATGGGCATGTCGCGCGACACCTTTTACCGCTACAAGGCCGCGGTTGAGGAAGGCGGCGTGGAGGCCTTGTTCGAGCGCACCCGGCGCAAACCCAATCTTGCCAACCGCGTCGGTGAAGCCACCGAGCAGGCGGTGATCAAATCCGCGCTGGAGTTTCCGGCCTATGGTCAGGCCCGCACCTCCAACGAGCTGCGCAAGCAGGGTGTCTTTGTCTCGCCCTCCGGCGTCCGTTCGATCTGGCTGCGGCATGACCTGGCCAACTTCAAGGCCCGGCTGAAGGCGCTGGAGACCAAGGTCGCCGAGGACGGCATGATTCTGACCGAGGCCCACATACGAGGCCCAGGTGCAGGCCTTGGAAAAGAAGAATCGCGACGACGAAGCCCGCGGCGAGGTGGAAACGGCCCACCCCGGCTATCTGGGTTCACAGGACACCTTCTATGTCGGCGCCCTGAAGGGGGTGGGGCGGATCTACCAGCAGAGCTATGTCGATCCCTATTCCAAGGTCGCGCAGGCCAAGCTCTACACCACCAAGACGCCGATCACCGCCGCCGACCTGCTCAATGACCGGGTGCTGCCGTTCCATGACGAGCACGACCTGCCTGTGCTGCGGATCATGACCGACAGGGGTACGGAATACTGCGGGCGCGTCGACAAGCACGACTACCAGCTCTTCCTGGCCATCAACGATATCGACCACACCAAGACCAAGGTGAAATCACCGCAAACAAACGGCATCCGCGAGCGCTTTCACAAGACCGTGCTGCAGGAGTTCTACCAGGTCGCGTTCCGCAAAAGACTCTACGACAGCGTCGATGCGCTGCAGGACGATCTGGATCAATGGCTACATCACTACAACACGGAACGCACTCATCAGGGCAAAATGTGTTGCGGCAGAACGCCGTTCCAGACCATGATCGAGGGCAAAGAAATCTGGAAGGAAAAGTTCGTGAACTGAACTTGACCTAACAGAGGCCGCCGGAAGAACGGCCAACTGTCAGATCACATCTGAACCACTACACTTGATGTCTCTGAACCGCGCCATCGCCCCTTCCCGCCTTCGCAAGGGTTGATGTGAGTTTTCTGCCCGGTTGTTAAGCCAGCGCCTGGTCTCTTGGCAACCTTCATTGCCAATCACCTTCATCGCAGCCCGGTATGACTGTAACCTGTCCGTGACGATCGTGGCCGGCGGGCCATAACGCTTCATCGCCCGCCTCAGGAACTCAAGTGCGGCTTCACGATCCCGCCGTTTCGTGGCATAGACCTCAAGAACTTCGCCTTCATGGTCAACGGCACGCCATAGATAATGTGTCTCACCGTTGATGCGGACAAACATCTCATCAAGAGGCCAGCGCCAATTCGACCAGTTGCGCTGGTCTATCCGCCTCTTCCGGATTTCAGCGGCAAACAACGGGCCAAAACGGTTCCACCAGTACCGTACGGTTTCATGGCAGATGTCGATGCCGGGCTTAAACAGGATATCTTCGACCTGTCTCGCTACGAGGCGCGTGTCCGGGAGTTGATCGCCGGCAACGCGATGCTCGAAGCCGCGGCGGAGCCGATCCTGCGTGCGCGAGCCGGTCTGCGCCACGAGCTGTCTGGGCTGGAGAAGATGGTCCGCAATCTGGCCAAGCAAGACCGGGCGTGCCAGCTGCTGATGACCATGCCCGGCGTCGGCGCAGTCATCGCCCTGACCTTCACGTCGGCGATCGACGACCCCGAGCGGTTCCGGAGATCGCAGGATGTCGGTCCCTGGGTGGGTCTGACGCCGGGGCGGGACCAATCCGGCGAACGCGATATCGTCGGCGCGATCACCAAGGCCGGCGACGCCGGCCTGCGCACGGCGCTCTATCAGGCGGCCACGGTTATGCTGAACCGCGCGGGACCGAACTGGCTGAAGGCCTGGGCTCTGCGTCTGGCGAAGCTGCGCGGCAAGAAGCGCGCAACCATTGCCCTGGCCCGGCGCATCGGCGTGGTGCTTCACCGGATGTGGCGGGATGGCACGGAGTTCCGCTTCACGCGCGAGGAGGCGATGGCAATCCGGACGGCATAGGCGCGGCTGCATCCCGCCAGCACTCAACAAGGACAGGAGGAAAGAGTCGCGCCAGAGGGTGGCGACCCACCGGTGTCCCCTCGCCGGGACGCGGTTCCCGATGATGCACGTAGCTCGCCTTGCTGCCGAACCGTCTCATCGCGTTCGAGCACGCTATTCAGATTGGCACTCGGGAATCGTCTTGGACCAGGCATTATGTTGGCAGCCGCTGCGCTGACCACGGACGGAAGCGAGAGCCTGGCGACGGACATACGCGGGATCGTGGACCCTTCTCCGTGCCGCGCTCACGAGTCAGTCGCCTGCTTCTGCCAAGGCAACCACCTAAGTTGACCATACCCGGGACGACGATCGCCCGCAGGCGAAGGTGTTTCATGTTCAAGAGATCGTGTCAGATCGTGTCAGGCCGGAAGATCGTGAAGATCTGTGCTTGACATCGACCGCCCCATTACGGAAGGCGAGCTATTGAAATAACGGAAGGGATTTTGCATCGCCGGAGGCTAGGAGACCTTAATGCCCAGTTCAAGCCGATTTAGTCTGACAATGCCCAAACGGGGTATAGAGGATCGAACCCCATTTCAACCGGATAAGGTTTTCGGAAGGGACAACTTCATTAGGCGGCTCGGTGCAATGCGATCAACTACTGCCATATGTCCGGCCTGTTCACGCACCGCAATGGGCGCTGGCCTGCATGGTGTTCGTGGACCGGCTCCAACACCAACCGAAGCGGACAAATGATGTGCTACAAAAACAGGACAATTCTATTTGCTTCTATTCGCTAACGACACCAGCGTCAGTTTACATCCGGAAGAATTAGTCAGCCAAGCCCCACACGAAAACCTGGCCCATAGTTGCAATCAATGGGCCAAGCGCACGATTTGTAAACACAGCTTTGTCCGTTGACATGGATTTGGCGCGTTCTTCTCCAGCAGCGAGCCGAGTCTATGTTCATGGGTATTTGGCTGGGGTAAGGCTCGGAGATTCAACGCTAATCCAGAGTAGGACATACTGGTGGTGCCTTCTGATTAAGGCCCACGAGCCTGGAATAATTTTCACCCAAGGCAATGTTGCGGAATGCGGCATCGTCCAGATAGCCGATGATTTGGCTCGTAATTTCAAGCTCTTCGCGATAAACCTCGAAGGTCTTGTTGGCAGAGGCCACGAAGTCCGTACCAGGCAGAATTCTTTCGGAATATTCGTTTAGGAACGGTACATGTCCGTCGTCAAAACATTTGGGACAAATGAGCGTGTTTTCTAACGGAGGATTTTGCTCATCTTGGTTGGCAGTTAAGCCGCCTGGCGTTGATGGTTCAAGCGGCGGTTTTGGATGGTGAGTTTTTGGTTTTTTGTCTCCTTTCGATGATTGCGGTGTCTCGCCCGAAGGAGGCGTCAGCGGGGGTGACGGTGCCGATACTCTCATGGTAGCGGTGGTTATTGTAGTGATCGACGCAGGCGCCGATCTGGTTTTCCAGATCACCCGGCAGGAAGTAGTTCTTAAGCAGGATGCGGTGCTTCAGCGTTTGATGCCAGCGCTCGATCTTGCCTTGGGTCTGGGGGTGATGAGGTGCGCCGCGAACATGGTCTATTTTCAGATCCTCCAACCATTCAGCCAGATCGCCGGAGACATAAGATGAGCCGTTGTCTGAGAGCAGCCTCGGCTTGTGGACGACTTTGGTCTGATCGCAGCCTGATGCTTTCAGTGCCAGGTTCAACGTCTCCGTCACATCATCGGCCCGCATGGTGGCGCACAGCTTCCAGGCGATGATGTAGCGCGAGAAGTCGTCCAGGATAGTCGACAGATAGAACCAGCCCCAGCCGATGACCTTGAGAGAGGTGAAGTCGGTCTGCCATAGCTGGTTGGGCGCAGTGGTCTTATCATGGAACTCATCGGCGGCCTTGACATTCAGGAGTGCCTTGCGTTCGTCAGCGGTCAGAAAGGAGGCCCTTTTGCGCATCTTCGCCGTGAAGTCGTTCGCTGCTCGTGTCGTTGGAGACGTGCATGAATCGGCCGCCGAATCATGTCAATGCAAAATACTAAATTCAGGCCGAATCAATGATTCCAGGTATATCAAGAATCGCTGGATCGCCTGGAAGAACGGGGCTGGGCGCGAATCGGCAACCCGGTTCAACTGACACGCGGTCGAAAAATGTGGCTTGCGCTGCGTTACGAGTTTCTCTAACGACTTTCTCTCATGTCCCAAACTCATATCATCGGTGCCGGCGTAGCTGGTCTTACAGCTGCCGTATCGCTCGTGCGGAAGGGATGTGCCGTTACCCTCTACGAAGGGAGCAGTCTGGCCGGCGGCCGCTGCCGATCCTATGTCGATACCACGCTTGAGCGTAAGATCGACAACGGCAACCACCTACTGCTGAGTGGGAACAAGACGGCGCTTCGCTATCTGGTCGACATTGGGTCAGCGGATAAGCTGATCGGCCCAGATTCCGCAGCCTTTCCATTCTTCGAAATCGGTACCGGTCGACGATGGTGTCTTCAGCCAAGCGCAGGGATACTGCCGTGGTGGATCTTAGACGCCCGGCGCCGTGTGCCCGATACCGGAGCGTGGGACTATTTTTCGGCCTTGCGACTTGCCGCGGCCGATGTGGATCGCACGGTGGTCGATTGCGTCGGCGACGAAAGTCTTTTGTTTCGGAGGTTGTGGGAGCCGCTTGCTGTTGCCGCGTCGAACACGCCAGCCCAAACCGGCCCGGCCCGCCTGTTGTGGTTGGTATTGCGCGACACCTTCGCCAAGGGAGAAACGGCCTGCCGACCGCGATTCGCCAGGTCGGGGCTGTCCGACGCGTTTGTAGACCCGGCCTTGAAATTCCTGAGGCGACGCGGTGCGACTATTCGGTTTCAGCACCGGTTGCGGAGGATTACTTATGTAGGTGGCAAAGCGAGTCGTTTGGATTTTAACGCGAATAAAGTCGACTTGCCAAACCACGACAGTGTGGTCTTGGCATTGCCGCCGGCTGCGGTTGCCCGCATAGTGCCATCGCTTAAGGTTCCAGAGGAAAGCCATACCATCGTCAACGCACATTTTCGATTGTCCGAACCCGCCGGACTACTGGCGGAACTGCCCATGATCGGACTGATTGGAGGGACGGCGCAGTGGCTGTTCGTTCGTGGCGACGTCGCATCCATAACGGTCAGCGCGGCTGACGCGCTCGCCGCTGAGCCGGCCGACGTTATTGCCCGGAAAACTTGGCACGATGTTGCCGCGGCGCTCGATTTCGGTGAGACCACATTACCGCCGTACAGCGTTATTAAGGAAAAGTGCACTACTTTCGCGCAGACACCCGAAGGAACGAGACGCCGCCCAGGAACCCGGACTGATTTCAACAATGTATATCTGGCGGGGGATTGGATCGATACAGGCGTGCCGGCGACGATTGAGAGCGCCGCACGGCCCGGTTATATGGCCGCTCGCGCCGTTATCGGCAGTAGGACTGCCACCGCGGAAGGGGCGTACAAGACGATTAAATGAAAGAACCTCACGCAGACACGCCGACCAGATAAGCGACAACCACCCCAAGTTATGCTAATACTCTGCGTGCGTTAATTGGAAATTGCACATGGCTATAAAAGGTGAGAATAGGACCAACTGCATGGCCGCCATGGACGGGGTAATTTAGATGGCGGGGCCAGCCTTGCGGATTGTTCTTGCGCAACCGAGAGGGTTCTGTGCTGGCGTAGTCAGGGCCGTCGACATTGTTGAACGCGCGCTGGAACTTTATGGAGCGCCAATCTACGTACGCCATGAGATCGTCCATAACAAACACGTCGTCGACAGTTTGCGGCGCAAGGGCGTGCGTTTCGTCGAGCAGACTGCGGAAATCCCGACAGGCGCCGTCGCAGTGTTCAGCGCTCATGGGGTATCCAGAAAGGTAGAGGATGAGGCCCAAGCCAGGGGCTTGAAGGTGATTGATGCGACTTGTCCGCTGGTGAGCAAGGTGCACAACGAAGCGAAGCGGTATGCGGAGCAAGGTTACGAAGTCGTCCTCATCGGACACGCTGGACACCCGGAAGTCGAAGGCACGATCGGGCAGGTGCCGGGCAGGGTTTACTTGGTATCAACCTTGGCAGACGTGGCAGTATTCCTTCCGACCGATCCGTCGAAGCTCTCCTATGTGACACAAACGACACTTAGCGTCGACGACACCCGCGAGATCATCGCTGCGCTCAGGAAGCGTTTTCCGGACATCCGAGGTCCCGACGTGAAGAACATTTGCTATGCGACGCAGAATCGGCAGACCGCAGTGCGACTGCTGGCGGCCGAATGTGATGTGATCCTGGTAATTGGCGCTAACTACAGTTCTAATTCGAACCGGTTGGGTGAGATCGGATTAGAGGCCGGCATCGACAGTTACCTCATTCCGGATGCCGACAGTTTGGACCCGGCTTGGTTGGACGGGGCGCTGACGGTGGGAATCACCGCAGGTGCCTCTGCGCCAGAAACCCTTGTTCAGGGTCTGATCGACCGGTTAGGTGACATGTTCGACACCACCGTGACTGTCATGGATGGCATCGAAGAGAACGTTTCCTTCAAGCTGCCACGAGAGTTGCTCGACGCCGAAGAATGGGTGACGTGAGGCGCGCTGCCCAGGCGCTGACGCTGCGTTAATTGGGTAACCTGGAGGTACGGATGGCCGCGTGTCAGTGATATCGATGACGACTGATGGGGGTGTTCGCACTGTCACGGTATTGGGTTCCACCGGTTCGGTGGGACGCAATACCCTTGATCTGATTTCCAGGAACCGGCAGCGCTATGACGTTGAAGTGCTCACCGCCAACACCAATGAAACCCTCCTGGCCGAACAAGCGTGCCAGTTCCGGCCGGCACTAACTGTGATCGCTGACAAAGCCAAGTATTTGGCCTTGAAGGAGAAATTAGCCGGCACCGGCCTTGCGGTGGAAGCAGGAAGGAATGCGCTTATCGAGGCAGCGAAGTGGCCGACGGATTGGGTTATGGCGGCGATTGTGGGCGCCGCAGGGTTGGAACCAACGTTGGCATCAGCGCGGCGCGGCGCAGTTGTCGCCCTCGCCAACAAGGAATGTCTGGTTTGTGCCGGTGAGTTGCTAATACAAGAGACACGGTCGAACGGCGGAACCATTCTTCCTGTCGACTCTGAGCACAATGCGATCTTTCAGGTTTTTGATTTCGAACGTAGCGAGGCGATCAACCGGGTGATTCTGACCGGCTTCGGGCGGACCGTTTAGAACTTTTGACGATGTGGCGATGGCACAGGTGACCCCGGCTCAGGCTGTGACACATCCGACCTGGGATATGGGCCCGAAGATATCGGTCGATTCAGCCACGATGATGAACAAGGGACTTGAGATAATCGAGGCACACCACATCTTCCGGCTTCCGGAGAGCAAGATCGATGTACTCATCCACCCTCAGTCCGTCGTTCACGGTCTGGTGGAGTATGTCGACGGTTCCGTCTTGGCCCAGCTCGGGACGCCGGACATGCGCACCCCGATCGCACATACTCTCGGATGGCCATCACGAATACCGGTTCCCACGAAAAGACTTGATCTGGCCGAGATCAGCAAGCTCACATTCGAGCAACCCGATTATAGACGCTTTCCAGCGTTGCGTCTGGCACGCGACGCATTGCGACAAGGCGGAGCAGCGCCAACGGTATTGAATGCCGCCAACGAGATAGCCGTTGAAGGATTCCTGTTGGGTGCCATAACATTCCCTGAAATAACCCGCATTGTTGAATCCGTTCTGGCATCGGTGACGGGTGGCCCTCTTCATTCTCTGGCAAATGTGCTCGACATCGACAGTGAGGCACGGAGAGTTGCAACCCACAAAATCGGTGATGAAGGCTTGAAAACTTAACGGAGCGAATTATTGAGGCTTCCAAGCTTGGAGTGACGCATTGAAGACGACGGATTTTGTAACAGCGTTGAACTCCGCCGCCGAAGAGGTCAACGCAGAGCTCGGGGCCTTGCTTCCTGTCGCTGCGGGGCCGGAGCGCCGTCTGCTGTCGGCGATGAGATACTCGACGCTGGCGGGCGGTAAACGCCTACGTGCATTCCTGGTCCTCGCGAGTGCCGATCTCTTCGAGGTCGATCGCCGAGCCGCGCTGCGGATCGCCGCGGCAATCGAGCTTGTGCACACCTATTCGCTGGTTCACGATGATCTTCCTGCTATGGATGACGATGATTTGCGGAGAGGCCTGCCCACCGCGCACATCGAGTTTGACGAAGCGATGGCTATTCTTTCTGGTGACGCGCTGCTCACGCTTGCTTTCGAGACCCTGGCCGGGGAAGCGACATATGCGCGGGCCCCCGTACGTTGCGAACTTATTCGCTCGCTCGCGGTGGCTACTGGGTGCCGGGGAATGGTGGCTGGCCAGATGATCGATCTCGATCTCGAGAACGCTGAGGTCGACGTCGCCACGATCACCCGTTTACAACGGCTCAAGACCGGCGCGCTGATCGCGTTTTCCTGCGAGTCGGGCGCCATCCTCGGACAGGATCAGGGTTCCTTGCGACATGCGCTTCATGCGTATGGACACGACCTTGGACTCGTTTTTCAAATCGTTGACGATATTCTCGACGCGGAGGGCGATGTGGTCGATTTGGGAAAAGCTACCGGCAAGGACGAGAAGGCGGGCAAGGCAACACTCGTGTCACTCATGGGTGTCGACAGTGCACGTATGCACGCCCGGAAGCTGACCGATCAGGCGAATACCCATCTTGATCCGTTCGGCGACCGCGTCAGGATTCTGCGTGATGTTACCGATTTTGTTGGAGAGAGACGATCTTGAGTGAAAAAGAGCAATTCTTTGCGCAAATTGTGTTGAAAGGACGACAAACATGAACGAACACAATAACACGCCGTTACTCGATTCCGTATCGGTCCCGGCTGATATCCGTGGATTCTCGCCGGAACAGTTGCGACAACTCGCGGATGAACTTCGAACTGAACTGATCGACGCCGTGTCGGTCACGGGCGGTCATCTCGGCGCTGGGCTCGGCGTCGTGGAATTGACCGTTGCGCTCCATCACGTTTTCAATACACCGAACGACCGGCTGATCTGGGATGTGGGACACCAATCCTATCCCCACAAGATTCTCACCGGTCGTCGTGACCGGATCCGGACCTTGCGCCAGGGCGGCGGCCTCTATGGCTTTACCAAGCGCAGCGAGAGTGAATACGACCCTTTCGGCGCGGCCCACGCCTCGACCTCGGTCTCCGCGGGCTTGGGTATGGCAGTGGCGCGGGACCTTGCCGGCAAGGACAACAATGTCGTCACCGTGATCGGCGACGGTGCCATGACCGCAGGCATGGCCTACGAGGCGATGAACAATGCCGGTTCGATGCCGAACAAACTCATTGTCATACTCAACGACAACGACATGTCGATCGCTCCTAATGTGGGAGCCCTTAAGGCCTATCTCTCCCGCTTGATTTCGTCCAAGTCCTATCTCGGCCTGCGGCATTTCGCTATGGACGTGGCGCAACGCTTGCCGGCACCAGTCGAACGGACTGCCCGGCGAGCGGAAGAATACGCCCGGGGTCTTGTAACTGGTGGAACGCTGTTCGAGGAACTCGGCTTCTACTACGTTGGTCCTATCGACGGGCATAACATCGACCATCTCCTGCCAGTGCTCAGAAACGTGCGGGACTCCAGCGAGCCCGGCCCCGTCCTCATCCACGTGGTGACGCACAAGGGACATGGCTATCCGCCAGCTGAAAGCTCGGACGACAAGTACCATGGTGTCTCGAAGTTCGATGTCGCCACCGGGGTGCAGGTCAAGGCTAAGGCCAGTGCCCCCTCCTACACAAAGGTGTTTGCCCAGTCCCTGAGCAGGGAAGCCGAGCGTGACGATAAGATCGTCGCGATCACCGCGGCTATGCCGTCCGGGACCGGACTCAATCTGTTTCACAACCGGTTCCCGGACCGTTGTTTTGATGTCGGCATCGCGGAGCAGCACGCCGTGACTTTCGCCGCCGGTCTTGCGGCCGAGGGCTTCAAGCCGTTTGCGGCGATCTACTCCACGTTCTTGCAGCGTGCCTACGACCAGGTCGTTCACGACGTGGCGATCCAATCGCTGCCCGTGCGCTTTGCGATCGATCGCGCCGGGTTGGTCGGCGCGGACGGTCAGACTCACGCGGGCTCCTATGACATCACTTACCTATCCTGCCTGCCTGGTTTCGTCGTCATGGCCGCTGCCGACGAGGCGGAGCTAGTCCACATGGTTGCCACGGCGGTTTCGATCGACGACCGGCCCAGCGCCTTCCGCTATCCCCGCGGTGATGGCATGGGTGTCGCAATTCCGGAGGTAGGCGAGGTCCTTGAGATCGGCAAGGGACGGATCCTCCGTGAGGGAACCAAAGTCGCACTCCTTTCGTTCGGGGCTCGGCTGCAAGAATGCTTGAGCGCCGCAGAGGAATTGGAGGCCCGCGATTTGACTACTACTGTTGCGGATGCACGCTTCTCCAAGCCGTTGGACGGAGATCTCCTGCGTCGTCTCGTTGCCGAGCACGAGGTATTGATCACCGTCGAAGAGGGGGCGATTGGGGGCTTCGGATCCCACGTTCTACACTTCCTCAGTTCGCACGGCTTGCTCGATCAAGGCGTGAAGGTCAGGGCGATGACGTTGCCCGATTTCTTTGTTAACCATGACTCGCCCGCCAAGCAGTACGAAGCTGCGGCTCTGACGGGCCCCAATATCGTGTCCACGGCTCTAACAGCGCTCGGACTTGAGGAAAACTTGGAGGCGCCAGCTGCCACCTGATCCCTGTCGCTCCGGTTCCGGACGACAGCGGCAACAGTGCCAGAGTGCGCTATATCAAGGGCGGACGCATGATACCTCACAACGCCCTCTTCATGGCAGCGACGGCGGCGTTCCAGCACAACCGCGACATGAAACGAGTCTACGATCGGCTAATAGGCGAAGGCAAGAAACACAAGGTCGCGGTCGCCGCCGAGCGGTGTCCGATTTGACGCTGGACAAGCTCATTCTGACGGAGGCGTCACGGGGAAACTTCTGAGCCCTTCCCGCCGGCGCACCTGCATTGATCAAGTTCTCAGCCTGATGGATGTGTCTGAACGGCGTGTCTACCGGGTTCTGGGCCAGCATCGTTCGACGCAAAAGCGTCGGCCGCGAGGCCGTGCCGATGAACAACGCCTGGTCGCGGACATGATTGAGTTGGCTCGCCAGTATGGCCGTTACGGTTATCGCCGGATCGCTGCCTTGCTGAGAGACCCGGGCTGGTAGGTAAACGATAAACGCGTCGAAAGGCTATGGCGGCGGGAGGGGCTGAAAGTGCCTGCAAGACAGCCAAAGAAAGGACGGCTCTGGTTCAACGATGGATCGTGCGTCCGGCTTCGGCCCGGGTATCGCAACCACGTCTGGTCTGACGACTTCGTTCACTGCCGAACCGATGATGGCCGGGCGTCCCACGCCCTGAACATTCTCGATGAACACAGCAAGGAATGCCTGGCCATCAAGACAGAGCGCAAGCTCAATTCGACCGATGTCATCGACACGCTGACTGATTTATTCATCCTGCGTGGCGTGCCCGCCTACATACACTCCGATAACGGCCCGGAGTTCGTTGCTCAAGCCGTCCGGGACTGGATCGCAGCAGTCGGCGCAAAAACAGCCTACATCGAGCCCGGCTCACCTTGGGAGAATGGATACTGCGAGAGTTTAAACGCACGCTTCCGTGACGAATGGCTCGACCGGGAAACCTTTTACAACCTGCCAGAGGCGCAGATTCTGATCGAACAATGGAGGAAACATTACAACACGAAACAACCACACAGCGCTTTGGACTGCCAAGCATACCGCCAGTGCGATTTGGATCCGATCCACGAACACCATATGGGCCCGCGGCGCATGTATGCCGCACTTGAGAGGCCGGACATAGGACAGTACCTGACCGCATGTCACGAGTTGTTCAAATTCCTGCTTGCACTACAGGGGGCGTCCACATACAGGCGTTGGAAAAGAAGAATCGCGACGACGAAGCCCGCGGCGAGGTGGAAACGGCCCACCCCGGCTATCTGGGTTCACAGGACACCTTCTATGTCGGCACCCTGAAGGGGGTGGGGCGGATCTACCAGCAGAGCTATATCGATCCCTATTCCAAGGTCGCGCAGGCCAAGCTCTACACCACCAAGACGCCGATCACCGCCGCCGACCTGCTCAATGACCGGGTGCTGCCGTTCCATGACGAGCACGACCTGCCTGTGCTGCGGATCATGACCGACAGGGGCACGGAATACTGCGGGCGAGCGGACAAGCACGACTACCAGCTCTTCCTGGCCATCAACGATATCGACCACACCAAGACCAAGGTGAAATCACCGCAAACAAACGGCATCCGCGAGCGCTTTCACAAGACCGTGCTGCAGGAGTTCTACCAGGTCGCGTTCCGCAAAAGACTCTACGACAGCGTCGATGCGCTGCAGGACGATCTGGATCAATGGCTACATCACTACAACACGGAACGCACTCATCAGGGCAAAATGTGTTGCGGCAGAACGCCGTTCCAGACCATGATCGAGGGCAAAGAAATCTGGAAGGAAAAGTTCGTGAACTGAACTTGACCTAACAGAGGCCGCCGGAAAAACGGCCAACTGTCAGATTACATCTGAACCACTACACTTTACGGTAACGGCCTTGATCAAACAGCAGTCACCACCCTCTCTCTTGCACAGCAGAACAACACAGTTCCATGCGTGGATCATTTTGCTTACACCTCCCCAGTAGGATCTTTCCTGCCAAATGCGTTCGGTCTGTACGACATGCTTGGCAACGCTTCAGAATGGATGATGGACTGTTTCACGGAAACCTATGTCACGCCGCCTAATGGAGGAGCGCCTCAGCTAATGGGCGACTGTGAAATGAGAATAACGCGTGGCGGCGCCTGGAGTGCACGGCCTTGGATACTTAGGTCTGCTGAACGGGGTCGGGCCTTCGCTACGGGGCGCAACAGCCCCCTGGGCTTCCGTGTGGCAAGAGACTTGGATTGAGGGTCAAGTAGACCTAGTGATTGATCAATCTATTTATTACCGGCAGACTCTCCGGCAACCCATTACAGCTTTAAAGAGGGAAACATGTTTCACCGATTTTTAAACGTTTCGTACACGATCGTTGCATTGCTTGTTTTCGGTGCAGCCAGCCATGCGAACGCCAATGAGGGCATCCTCGTTCTCGGCGGCACCGGCCAACTGGGTTCAGAAATCGTCATGGATTTGGTGGCAGCTGGTGAAGACGTCACGGTTTTTGCCCGGCCCACCTCCAACCGTGAACGGCTAGCCGGTCTAGATGTGTCTTATGTAACCGGCGACATTCTATCTGAAGAGGATGTGGAAACCGCGTTTAAGTCGGGTCCGTTCAGAGTGATTGTTGATGCACTGGCCCGGGATGGCGGTGTGGCTCCCGATTTCTATGTCACAAGCATGGAATATATTTCCAAGTGGGCGGTCGCAACCGGAGTCAAACAGGTGATTCTGCATGGCTCCGTCGGTGCAGGATTGAGCTACCCCATCTATCCGCAGGAACGGTGGGATGTCATGGCTCCGACCATCATGGCAAAAAGCATGGCCGAACGGCACTTAATTGAAAGCAGTGCGCCCTACACCATCATCCGTCACTTGGTTTTGGCGGCCTACGAATTCAAAGAATCCGGCAAAGCCCAGTTAACCACCGACCAGTCAACCCGAGGACTGATCACGCGAGACGGCCTGGCCCGTCTGACCATGGAATGCCTCGACAAGGACGCGTGCATCAATGAAGTCTTCCATGCCCACGACAGTGAAGCAAAAGTTTCAGGCCGCTATGCTGAAACCCTGCGATCATTCAACGCACTTAACAGCACGGAATGAGCGCTCACGGATCCATAACGACGATGCGCTGCAAGGACCCCAAGGCAGCCGTCGATTGGCTGTGTGAGACATTTGGTTTCGAAAAGCATTTGGTCGTTGACGATGGTGACGGTGGCGTTGGCCATGCTCAACTGACACTGGGCAACTGCATGGTCATGCTCGGACCGGTCGGCAACAGTGAATACGATCAGTTCGTATGTCAGCCCGATGAAACAAGTGGCAAAGTGACTCAAGCGCCTTACATCGTTATCGACGATGTTGACGGCCACTGCGGCCGGGCGCGTGCCGCTGGAGCAAAGGTCGTGTACGGCCCCAAAGAAGACGGCGGCCGCGGTTTAATGTACCCCTGCCGAGACCCAGAAGGGCATCTTTGGAACTTCGGCAGTTATAATCCGTGGACCGATAACGGGTGACGACTCTACTCGTAAGGACTCACTAGGAGGGCACTGACGGACCTGCATGTGACAATGTGCGGTATCGTCAATATTTGGTCTCCAATTTGTCCGCTGCCAAGCGGAAGCCAATGCCCCAATTGCGAGCATTGGGATCCATGCTGCTGCGGTTGGTGACCGTCATGAATGCCGGGCCAGTGTTCCAACTGCCACCGCGAATAATGCGTCGTTCGCAGTCCTCAGGTTCGTAGGCCGTCCCGTCGCGTGGCGTCTCTTGATAAGGTCCGACCCCACAGTCCTGAATAAGTTCCCAAGCATTGCCGAGGATGTCATAGACACCGGCGCGACCGGCGGTGTACCGGAGGGGATACACCGGCATCTCGGGCCGCGTCCTCGCTCGAACGCCCCGTCGCAATCGCTGCCCAGAACCGAACAAGCTCCTCACGCCGTGCCGAGTCCGGTCGACCTGGCGAATGCAACTTGCTCCGTCCAGACCGATCCGACCGCCGTCTGCGTACCGTCATAGCAACCTCCTATGCCAGAGTGTTGCGACGACCGGTTGAACCCGCCTTGCACACCGCGATCGCAATGGTGGATCAGCCCCATGGGCGGCCGGCGGTTGCGGATCGCCATCGTCAGCGCATCCTCGCACAGGACGCTCTTCAGCCGCTCGGACATCGACCAGCCGACGATCTCCATCGTGGCCAGATCCTTGACGGCGGCGAGGTAGAGCCAGCCTTCGTCAGTTGGGATGTAGGAGATGTCAGCGCGCCAGACCGCATCGGGCGCAACGGCTTCGAAGTTGCGGTCAAGCAGATTGGGCGCGATCGCATGGGAGTGGCGGCTGTCGGTGGTGATTGGCGCCCGCCGCCTGCCGCGCGGTGGACGAATGCCGTTCTCTCGCATGAGCTTGGCGACCGTGCGCTTCGAGATGCGAAAGCCGCGGGCCTTCAACTCGGCATGGATCCGAGGGGCGCCGTAGCACCTCTTGCTCTGCTCGAAGATCTCCCGGATCTCTGACCCGAGCCGGTCACGCCAGGCAGCGCGTTCAGCTCTCTTTTGGGCCGCACGCCGCCGGGCGTGGAACCAACTGTGAGCAACCCCTAGGACCCGGCACATGAACCGGATGGCGGGCCCTGAAGCATGGGCGGCGATGAAAGCGTGCTTCGTTTTCATGTCTTCGCCGCCCATTGAGCAAAAAAAGCCGAGGCTTTGCGCAGAACCTCAACCTCCTCCGTCAGCCGCTTGTTATCCCGGCGAATGCTGCGCCAGCTCAGCGGCCTCGGCTTTCTGCGCCGCGGCCGAACCCGCGGCCTCAAGCTCGAGCCGCCAGGTCTTCAACTGCGTTGGCGTGACGCCGGGCTCGGCAGCCACGCTGCTATGTGTCGCACCCGGCTCCGATAGCCGGGCAACCGACTGTTCCTTGTATTCTGGGCGAAAACCGCCGCCTCGTCTGCTTTGTCATCCTGTCCCTCCAGGTCGGTATTTAATTTACCGTCTGGTCCGGGATCCGGGAGCAACGTCAGTTCCCCGACAACATCACGCCGCTGTTCCTGCCGCCCAGATCGCCGGAGCTGAACCCGGCCGAAAACATCTGGCAGTACCTGCGCCAGACCTACCTGTCGCACCGCGTCTTCGACAGTTACGAAGACATCGTCGATGCGGCATGCCACGCCTGGAACAAGCTCATCGATAAGCCCTGGAAAATCATGTTGATTGGTATGCGCAAATGGGCACACGAAGGTCAAATTCAATGACCGTTGGTATTAGTCGCCATTTCTTCAATGGAATTCCAGCGTTCACGTGGCAATTTGTCCATACCGGTGCAAGATTGCACCACTAAAAGTGGGGATGCTCACTGGATGGGCATATTGGTTTTGAGGCAAAAAAAGAAGGCCGGCCCCTTGGGAACCGGCCTTCAAAATGGTGTTTAGAGTTGAAACTTAGAAGCTTGCCAAAAGTTTCACGCCCCATTCCGGTTTCTGGTACAGCCCGGTGAAAGCCTTACGAACGCCACCGATACCACTGGTGGTGCCGTTGGTGTTCGGCAGGAATTTATCGTGGGTGACATTGCGGCCGTAGACTTCAATCGAGCTGGTTTCATTGATGTCGATCCCAGCCCGAAGATTGAGTTTGAATGAATCTCCGGTGCGGTTGTATTCCGAGTAATCAGCCCACACCGCGCTGTTATACGTTGCGTCGGCACGGAGGAACCAATCACGATCCATAAACACTCCCGTGATGGCGGGGCTGAACGATGCCGTCCATCTTGGTGTGTTGCGTGGCTCGTTGCCGTCGTTGACGACAGACAATGGACCAGACCCGAGCACGGAGAACTCGTTCGAACCGCGTGAGGAGAACAATGTCATTTTGGCATCCGTGTAGGCCAAGGTGGCAGCCAGACTTAGCCATTCATTTACGTTGCCGTTCACCTCTAGGTCAAAGCCCTTGTACTTGGAATCTCCAGGACCACGGAAGGACGTGGTGCCGCCTGTCGGTAAAAGAATGACCGACGCAAAGGGCTGGTTTTTCCAATCGATATGGAACAACGCGAGTGTAAAGGCCCATTGCTCCGTTTGTTGTTTCCAACCGATTTCAATTTGCTCGTTTTCCTGAGGCGCTGTGAACAGACCAATCTCGTCCAGCTGATCGGCAGGAATGATTTCAGGCGCGACGCTATTGACGAAGCCAGCCTGAGTCGCAACCCCAAGCAATGAACTGTATGAGTAAGTGGCATAGGTCGTCGCCCCGTCGAACGGTGTGTAGGACAAAATCACCCTGGGGATGAAATCATCGTATTCATCGATCAAGTTACAGGTCGGCGAGAAGCTACAGGCATTATTGGGATTGCCCTGTAAAATGCCCTGGGTTTCTTCATCGGTGTAACGAACTTCCGCCGAGAATGTCAGATCATCGGTGATGTCATAGTCGAGTGACCCGAACACTGCCGTCGTAATATTGTCCTGGTGATCACTTGGAGACGGGAGAGTTCCAATGGCCCCAGACAATTGGTTGGCATTCGGTGAGCGGCCAGCACGATAGCGCTGGGTGTAATCGCTAACACCGATGAGGTAGCGCAGACGTCCGTCCTGCGGAGAAGCAATCCGTGCTTCATAGTAGGTTTCACGGATCGCAATGTTGGTACCGATGATCAGGACGCCATTGGGTACGCGAGGAATGCCATACTCGAAATCGCGCACAGTCACCAAACCGCTGTTCGCGCGCGACACTTGGAATGACAATGTGTGATCGCCAACATCGTATTCACCGCTGAATTGCATACGATAAGTGCGGTCAAAGTCACCCAAACGGCTACCGTCCGGCGTCTTAAGAATTCCATACTTCTCAAGCACAGGATCCAGATTGCTCAACATGGCAAGACGGGAATCGCCGAAAATGGACTGACCGGCCACCGGTCTGATGGTCACAGGTCTATTAATAAATTTGCCATTGGGATAATTGCGGCACCAGGAATCAAAAGCCAGCGTGCTCAGATCGCGGGTAAACGGCGTGCGCTCCCCCGTCGCTGGATTGAGATATTCACCCGTGTATGTGCTGTTGCAAGCGCCAGCAGCCACGCCACCAGCGCCAGGTGTTCTGGGATCAACGCCACCGTACTGACCTGATGAGGTCGCATCGACATAGTATCCGGTGACTTTGAGGCGCAGATCTTCCATGGGATCCATGGTCAACGTTCCGCTGACCGACGCATCCTTGGTCCAGCCATAGCGTTCACCGTCCTGAGTGAAGAAATCACCGCCGGAGTCTTCGTAACCGGCCCAGATGCGGACGCCGACCTTTTCACTGATCGGTCCACCAACCGCGCCATTTATATTGTAGGCGTCACCATCCGAAGGCGACCATTCAATGGAAACGTCTCCTTCCCATTCGTCGCCTGGTAACTTGGGAATGTAGTTGACCGCGCCTGAGAAAGTGTTACGGCCAAAGTAGGCTGTCTGCGGGCCTTTGATAATTTCAACCCGTTCAAGATCTCCCAAGGGGATAAAGCCGGCGCCGGCGCCCATGAACGAGCCATCCCAGAACACGGCAGCAATTTGAGTTGATGGCGTGATGATCTGCTGGTTCATACCGCGGAAACGGACTTGCGGATTGAAACGCCCGCCGGTAGCGGTCGTGCCATGAAAATCCAACCCAGGGACCAGTCTCGCCAAATCGCCCGGATTATTGATTCCGGCCCGATCCAATAGGTCTTGCGAGAAGGCAGATACCGATACTGGGATCTCATAAATGCTTTCGTCGCGCTTACGCGCGGTAACGACGATTTCTTCCAGCGCCAAACCTTGCGCTTGAGTTTCTTGCCCTATCGGCAAGGCTACCGACGCCATCAATGACGCGACGATCCAATTTCGCAATCTCATGGTTTTCCCCTACTTTTTCCCAATTCGGTACAGACCTGGACCACCGTCTTTTGCGGTAAAGTCCGATATCAATAAATGCGGCAACCCCATAATAGAAATGGCCGAAAATGAAAGTTATTTGGCGCATTAGAAATGTGATCGTGGCGAAAAAATCTGGTCCCGACAACCACGAACACCCTACCAATACCCATTTTATCCAGATAGATGCAGGAATGCATCACTGATGCGAATATACGCTCATGCAATGGCTATTTTAGAATGTGTTGCTACCCTGATCCGATCATTGAGAAAGCGAATTTAAATTCCTGTTGACCTCAAATCACAAAGAAAAGGCCGGTCAAAAGACCGGCCTTTTTTCGTTGGGTTATATAGCCTTACTCAGAAACTGGCTTTCAAGCGAACACCAAATTCCTTGGCCTCCGGCATGCCGGAGAACAACTTACGGGCAGCGTTGCCGGCGGCATGATTGAACGATGTGGTCGTGCCAGACGTAGTCGGCAGTGTCTTATCGTTGAAGACATTTTTGCCGAAGATTTCGATGTCCATGCCTTCGTATAGACCAATACCGGCCCGGGCATTCACGTACTTAACGGACCCGTTGACGTTATAGGCAGAGTAGTCGGTGAAGCTTTTACCGGTGTAGAGATAATCGACCCGAATGAACCAATCGCGGTCACCATACATCCCGGTGACGACGGGGCTAAAGGAACCAGTCCACTCCGGATTACTGCGCACAGGGTTGCCGTTAGACGCAACAAGACCCGGGGCAGCGAGACCCACCCGCTCGTTGGAGCCGAAGTTGGCATAATTATCGACAACAGCATTGTTGTAGCCGATTTGAGCAGCGAAACCGAACCAGTCATTGAGCTGACCGTTCAACTCCCAATCAAACCCTGAGTATGTGGAATCCCCAGGACCACGGAACGACGAAGTGCCACCGGAGGGCAGAAAGATCACCGCCGGGAAGGGCTGGTTTTTCCAGTCGATATAGAAAATGGCAAGGGTCATGCTGAAGTCGTCCCATTGCTCCTTCCAGCCAAATTCGAATTGGGTGTTTTTCTGTGGCGGGGTGAAGTTGCCGAACACATCAACCGCAGCATCGGGAATAACTTCCGGCGCAATGCTATTGATGAACGCCGCCTGTGTGGCAAGGCCGAGCAATTTACTTTGCGACCAGCTGACGTAAGTGGTAGCGCCTTCGAACGGTGCGAAGCTCAAGATCACGCGCGGCAGGAAGGCATTGTAGGTGTTTTCTTCGTTACAAATCGTCACCACGCCACAAGGCAGAGTCTGGTTGCCAAATTCAACGGTGGTGAAGCTTTCTTCCTGGTAGCGCCCTTCCACTGACAAGGTCCAGTCATCGGTGATGTCGTAATCGAAGGACCCAAAGATCCCTTCCGTCACACTGCGTTGACGGTCCACCGACGCGGTCTGGCGGGAGGAGTCAGGAAATGCGTTGTAATGCTGATTGTAAGCACTCGCCCCGAGGAGATAGCGAAACCTCCCATCTAGCGGAGAAGAAATGCGAGCTTCGTAGTAAAATTCGCGAATGGCGATTTCCGTGCCGATCGGGAAGGTCGTATCCGGCCCAACGAACCCAAAGAACGGAATCCCATAGAAAAAATCGACCCGGCTTGTGGTGCCTGTGTTCGCCCGCGACGCAAGAAGGTTAATAGTGTGATCGCCAATATCGTATTCGGCGCTCAGCTGAATGCGATGGGTTTGGTGCCAACCGCCGAGACCACCTTCAGGCGTGCGGATAATGCCGTAATCTTGTGAACGTGGATTGAGTGTCGTCAACGCATCAAAACGGGCCTGACCGCCGAAAATCTGACCGGGTTGTGGAAAACGGCTGATCGGAAACTCAAGTATTGGCGAGTCCGGGAACCGGCCGCAAAAGTTATCAACTGTCAAGTTGCTGAGATCGCTCTCGAACGGGGTTAACGCACCGGTGGTCACGTCCAAAAGCTGACCGCGATAAATGATACCGCAACTGCCGGCCGGCACCGTCGCCTTTACGCCTACACCAACAGCAGTGTCTTCAGATTCCGCGTAATAGCCAGTCAGTTTGAACCGAAGATCTTCAGTCGCGTCGTAAGTCAGCGTGCCGTTGACAGCGGTATCTATATATTGGCCGAACGGTTCGCCATCATCGTAACTAAAATCACCCCCGTCGCGATCATAACCGGCCCATACACGAAGACCCATGCGGCTGCCGATGGGACCCCCGATACCGGCATTGATGTTGTATTCATCGTGGTCGGTCGGTGACTAGGAGAGAGAGATGTCCCCTTCCCACTCATCGCCGGGGAGTTTGGGAATGTAGTTGATGGCACCAGCAAAGGTGTTGCGTTCGAAGTAGGGCGTTTGCGGACCTTTAATGACTTCGACCCGTTCCATGTCACCGATGGGGAGGAACCCGCCGCCGCCGCCGACGTAAGAGCCATCCCAGAACAAGGCGCCGATCTGAGTGGATGGGGTGATGATCTGCTGGATCATGCCGCGTACGCGGATGTTGGCATTGTTACGGCCACCGAAACCGATTTGCCGGAAATCCAAACCAGGAATAAAGGCTGACATATCCTGAGCATTGTCGATGCCGGCTTGATCGAGCATGGCGTCGGTCAAGGCGCTCACCGAAACCGGAATCTCGAAAATATTTTCGTCACGCTTGCGGGCGGTAACGACGATTTCTTCCAGTGCCAGAGTTTGTGAATATGTTTCCTGACCAACAGGCATGGCCACCGACGCCATTAACGACGCCGCAATCCAATTACGTAGTTTCATAATCTCTCCCCGTATTCGAAGCGCCCGTGCGCTTCATTCCCGCGTAGACCATACAAGACGCTGACAAATCAGCCAATGGTCACATGTAGATATGATCGGGACTAAATTGAATCTGCTCTAGGTGTCAGTGGCCCTCTCACCGTTTCTGAAACCGCCACAAACGCGGGACTTCCGCGGCAAACGGTGTCACGCATTTTGTTTTTTCTCGAGCAGTTGGGCTATGTGGAAAGGACAAGAGGAGATAAACGCTATCAACTCAGCGATCAGGTTTTGTCTCTCAGCGAAGGGGTCAGGCAGCGCAGCTGGATCACCCAGATCACCCAACCCGAGATGGATGCCTTGTGCCGGGAGGTGCTGTGGCCGGCTGCCTTGGCGATCCCGCGCAATCTTGAAATGGAAATCGTCTATGACACGGATCCCATCAGTCCTCTGATGATCCGCCCAGCGCCCATTGGCCTTCACATACCTTTCGTTACATCGATTACGGGCCGAGTGTTTCTCGCCCATTGTACCGACGCAATACGCGATGCCATTCTCGACGCCATACTGAACGCCCATCCCCACGCTTTGGATGACATCGACCTGAGCGAAGATCTATTGCGCACTCAATTGAATGCGATCAGAAACAAGGGCTTTTTCTGCGACCAGATGCCGCACAAGGCTCACTCCAGTTTAGCCGCCCCCATTTATGACGCGGTTGGAGTCAAAGCGGTGCTGGACATCCGATTTCCAGTCAGCGCCTTGGGTGTGAGCGAAGCTGTGTCTAAATTCTCAAAGCAAATATTAGCCTGCGCGCAAACAATCAGCGCCCAGATACAAGAAAGATAGCCGACTATAGGGTGTTATAATTTTTCGGACCGGCTGACGATGCGTTCGATTTCCTGGCGGACAACGCGTTCCACCATGTACGGCAGGTTGTGATCTAACCACTGTTTCAAGACCGGTGTACAAATCTCGCGTACCAATTGCTCAAGGGTGATCCCCTGACTGCCCAGAGTCATGGCCCGTTCCTGTGCCACTGCTTGCGCCAATTGGGCAATATGCACGCCTGAAGCCTGTTCAACCTGATCAGCCACCAATCCATTCTGGCCATAAGGTTGATAGTCGGGTTGAGCCATTTGTTGGGGAGGCGGTGCCTCCATTGCCGGTTGCTCGACAGCGACTTCCGCCGTTTCTTCTTCGACCATCATTGAGTCGGTGAGCTCAAGGGCTTCTGCCGGAGCGGCCGGTTCGGCCGCCATTTCAGGTTCATCATCAGTCATCAGAGCAGCGAGATCCGGTTCCTCTTCGTCCTGCGGTTCCGGCTCAGGTTCTGGCTCGGGTTCCGGTTCGGGCTCGGGCTCGGGTTCCGGCTCGGGTTCCGGCTCGGGCTCAGGTTCTGGTTCAGGCGCAGCCGCTTCTTCCGGCGCAGCCTCGGCCGCGTCGCCCTCTTCTCCACCTTCTTCGTCCTCGGACAGAATCTTTCGGATGGAGGCGAGAATGTCCTCCATCGAAGGTTCTTGTTGACCTTCGTCACTCATAGCGATTTATCCGCTGTTCCCCACATTAGTTGAAGGGACGGTAACTCAAATGGTTAAAAAAATATATAACGCCAGAGAAATCCGTGGGTTACGGGATTTTTGGCTGAATTCAGCGCCGTGCGGCGTCTTCCTCGGCAGCCCGAGACGTGCCGATAAACGTATTACTGACGTCTTCATAGTGATCCATGGCGTCATATAGGCTCACCGCGAGGCCCAAATCTTCGGCGGTCAGACCACCGACGGAAGACAATAGCTGCAAAGATGCAACAAGCTGGTCCCGCTGGGCCGTTACCAAGCTCACCCGCGCGTCCAACAGTTCCTGCTCTGCATCGAGCACGTCAAGAACGGTACGCGCGCCCACTTCGGCCTCCCGTTGAACCCCTTCTAAGGCAATTTCCGATGCCACGATCTGGGTTTCGATGGCCGCGATGCTCGCCCTCGCCGATTGATAGGCTTCCCAGGTCGATGTGGCGGACTCACGGGCATCAAGACGAGCTTGGTCCGCCTCGAGACGCCGCTGACCGGCGGTGTGTTTGGCTTGGCGCAGGCGCGCATAGGTCGCCCCACCTTGATATAGAGGAACGGTGAGTGCCAATCGGGCAGACGCCGATTCAGCAGTCGATTGGTCGGCTACCGTATCCCAGCCCTTAGAGAGCTGGCCATCGAGGCTCAACGAAGGCAGGAGCTCACCCCTGACCGATTTGATGTTTTCTTGGGCAGCCTCGGCTGTGTAGGTCGCGGCCACAACATTGGGATTGTTTTCGGACGCTGCGATCAGTGCCCGGTCGACTGAGGTCGGCAATGTTCCAAGCGGATCAGGCGTGACCAAGTCTTCTGGCGGTTTGCCGATCACGTTTACATAAGCCGCCCGCGACCGCTGCAGGTTGCCTTCGGCCAGAATGCGAGCCGACACAGATGCAGACAGCCGGGCTTCCGCTTGGGCAACGTCAGTGCGGGTAATTTCACCAACTCGGAAGCGGTCTTGCGTGGCTTCCAATTGGCGCGTCAAAACCTGAACGTCGTGGGTCCTCAGCTCAACAATTGCCGTATCGCGTAGGACATCAAAGTAAGCGGTAGCAGCGTCGAGGATCACCTGTTGTTCCGAAGTTTGGAGCCGTGCTCGCTGCGCTTGAACGTTGGCTTTGGCTTGGGCCGTATCCGCTTGAGTGCGAAACCCTTGAAACAAGGGCTGCGAAACGCTCAGAGAGGTCGACTGTGAGGTGCGGAGTGTCGTGCCGCCGGCAAATAAGGCACCGCTATCAATTGCGCCTTGAATAACCGTTTCATTGCGCCGGCGAGTGACATCTCCGGCAATGGATACTCGCGGACGCCAGCCGGAAAGGGCGATCGGCACAGTTTCGTCAACGGCACGAAGTTGAGCCCGCGCCGCCTGAAGGCCGGGATTATTGGCATAAGCCAAGGCCAGGGCCTCACGAAGAGTATCGGCGCGCGTCGGACTTGTGACCGTCAAAACGCAGGCTAAAGCTGTTCCAGCCATCAAATATCGCATGCACTTCATCTTCGCAGTCCTCGACGTTGACGTCCCTCTGGATATCTTCGACGCCTACCTAACCGAAGAGTCCGCCGAATTCCACCGCAAAAGGTGTAACGGAGCGTAACCGTCGGGAAATCACCACCTTGCCCAATCAGGGTCTAATAGTCTTCAAAATATTAAAATTAATACGGGAATTCAGCGATTTTGGTTCTGTCGCTAATGGTGAAAGACTAAAAGGCGAAAACCGCTTCAGCTTTGAACTCAGGCAGCACGGGAACGCTGGCGTCAAACTCTGCCCTTGTACCAAACGCGTCCCCGGTCCTTTGAACCAAAGTAGCCCGGCCAATTGGGCCATTTTGCACAACGGCAACGCATCGTCCGCCGTCGGCAAGTTGTTCCAGAATAGTCGGGGGTATAGCGGAAACAGCACCATCCATGACAATGACATCAAAGGGTGATTGCCCTGGGCAGCCTTCTTTCACTGTTCCAGTGACAACGGCAACTGTGTCTGCCCCCAGATCAGCCAAAAGCTTAGCTGCACCGTCTCGAACCGGACCTTCTACTTCTACGGCAACCACTGACCCTGCCATGTGAGCAAGGACTGCGGCCAAATAACCAGACCCGCAGGGACAAACCAACGCATGATCAGACTTTTGCACATCAGCAAGCTGAAGCAGGCGCGCTGCGACCATCGGCTCCATAAGCCATCGCCCATCGGCAACGGCAACGTCTTCGTCCACATACGCTTGTGACTGTTGTGTTGTGGGAAGAAATCTTTCACGCGGAACTAGGCCAACGGCATTAATGACCAAAGGGTCCGTAACCTCATTGGTACGGATCTGACTTGCAACCATATTGCGCCGCGCAAGATCAAAATCCATAGGCTGGCCCCCTCTTCGACTTACAGTGACAATACTCTAGCATGACACCCGTCGATGGCGCTTATAAACAAGCCCGGCAGCTAACTCAATCGCCAGACAGAGCAAATTTAGGCTTCCGTTACTGGCCTCTAGATTGGCGGAAAACTGGGCATCCTCTGACGCTTGACCCAGTGCTTGACCCCTCTCGTATGCGCTTCTATAAAACGCCGCTCCGTGGCGCTATAAGCCACGGTGAGGCTGATCTCATAAGGTGGTCTCGGGCCGAGTGGCAGAGTGGTGATGCAGCGGACTGCAAATCCGTGTACGTCGGTTCGATTCCGGCCTCGGCCTCCAGGAACTGGTCCGGCGTAGCTCAACGGCAGAGCATTCGGCTGTTAACCGAAGGGTTGTAGGTTCGAATCCTACCGCCGGAGCCAGTATTCCTTATAACTCGTTGTTTTTAATGGTGTTTTCAGATCATCATTGATGAGTTATACAATTCCTTAGACAATTTTAACGACGGTGCTGGGACCCTGCCCCCGGAAGGGCCTCCCGGTCCGAAACCGTTGCTAGCCCTTTCATTTTCCCGCCTTGTAACCTGGTTACGCTTTGAGGTAACCTGAATAGATCAGTAACCCTGTCCTATCTGGTGAGCCATGCCAAAGCGTGACCGCGCGGCCTATATGAGGGGATACCGCCAGCGCCAACGCGCTACGGAGCCCGACTATCGCCCGCCCACGGTAATCGAACCCGTTGTCGAGGCTCCTGCCGATCCGGCTGGGGTCTTGGCCGCGTGGGCGGCGGAGCGGCTTGTTATCCCTCCCGGCCATACCTCGGAAGGCCAGCCCATGGCCCTGCCGCAATTCGCCGAATCGTTCTTTCGTGACGCGCTGACTCCCGGCGTGCGTGAAGCCGGGTTGTTCTGCGCCCGCAAAAATGGAAAGTCGGCTATCCTTTCAATTCTCCTGCTCGGTCACTTGGCCGTCGATGGCCCTCTGCGCCGTCACGGTTTCCGGGCTGGCGTGGCGTCACTCAGCCGTGAAAAGTCCGTCGAGATATGGGGGCAGTGCGAAGCGATAGCGCGGGCGTCCGATCTCACGGATTTGACGTTCGGTAAGATGCCCCGCGTGATCCGTTCGCCGTTCGGTGAAGCGGTTTTCCTGTCTGCCGATAAGTCAGCCGGTCATGCGTCCGGCTTCGACTTGGCGATTGCCGATGAGGTCGGCCTGTTTCCTGAAAAGGGCGGGCGTGAGCTTGTGGCCGGTTTGCTTTCGTCTACCAGCGCCAAGGATGCCCTTGTATATCGTGGAGCGGCCTAAGCCTATGAGGCTCTCGACCTCACGCCTTTTCAGGAGTTTGTTCGCGACTGTGGTCATTGATTCTTCTCCCGAGGCAAAATTTCGATGCCGTAGCGGTGTTCCAATTCAGCATCGTATTCGGCCCCAGGCACGGCAGGCATCACGCCAGGTGGAATCTTTTCCCGTTCGACGTATTCGTCCCACTCGCGCCAAAATTCGGCCTGTCGCTCAGGTGAATCCTGCCGTAATTCCACTTGCGATATGAGCCAGAAAAGAGCGATGCCCACGGCTTCGCTGTTGGACGGTGGCGTGTGCACAACGGACCTTTGACGCGCCAACTGTCGCCGAACGATCTCGTGACAGGTCGCTAGCAAATCATTTTTGATGCGGATAGCGGTTGACGTATCTCGACCACGACCGGCGCCGGAACCTTTTTTTCGCCCCATCTTCGTACCCGTTCAATGTGTTTTAGGTGTCTTTGTCTCGCCCTCCGGCGTCCGTTCGATCTGGCTGCGGCATGACCTGGCCAACTTCAAGGCCCGCCTTAAAGCATTGGAGGCTAGGGTCGCCGAGGATGGCATCATCCTGACCGAGGCCCAGGTGCAGGCCTTGGAAAAGAAGAATCGCGACGACGAAGCCCGCGGCGAGGTGGAAACGGCCCACCCCGGCTATCTGGGTTCACAGGACACCTTCTATGTCGGCGCCCTGAAGGGGGGGTGGGGCGGATCTACCAGCAGAGCTATGTCGATCCCTATTCCAAGGTCGCGCAGGCCAAGCTCTACACCACCAAGACGCCGATCACCGCCGCCGACCTGCTCAATGACCGGGTGCTGCCGTTCCATGACGAGCACGACCTGCCTGTGCTGCGGATCATGACCGACAGGGGCACGGAATACTGCGGGCGAGCGGACAAGCACGACTACCAGCTCTTCCTGGCCATCAACGATATCGACCACACCAAGACCAAGGTGAAATCACCGCAAACAAACGGCATCCGCGAGCGCTTTCACAAGACCGTGCTGCAGGAGTTCTACCAGGTCGCGTTCCGCAAAAGACTCTACGACAGCGTCGATGCGCTGCAGGACGATCTGGATCAATGGCTACATCACTACAACACGGAACGCACTCATCAGGGCAAAATGTGTTGCGGCAGAACGCCGTTCCAGACCATGATCGAGGGCAAGGAAATCTGGAAGGAAAAGTTCGTGAACTGAACTTGACCTAACAGAGGCCGCCGGAAGAACGGCCAACTGTCAGATCACATCTGAACCACTACACGTAATCCTTGACGATGGTCTGGCCGCCGGTGAAGCTATGCTCATCGCGAAGTCGCTCGAATATCCGCTTTGCCGTGTGGCGCTGCTTACGGTGAACCGTGCGGTCCGCTTCCAGAATGCGGTCAATGATATCCGTGAACGGGTCCAGCTTAGGCCGCTTCGGCGGCTCGCTGCGCCGGTATCCCGGCGGCACCGAGTGCCGCAGCATCTTCTTCACTGTATCGCGCGATAGCCCAAACCGTCTTGCTGCTTCTCGCTGGCTCAGCTCTTCCACATGGCACGCCAGTCGCACGGTTAGATAAAGGTCCACCAAGTACATCCTCCCACCTTCCATCCCCAAAAGGATCGAAGGCTACAGGTGGCAGACTTCTGCGCCGCCCGCGGCCGGGACATTCCCGCCGCTCCCGTGGACTAATTTGTCACCGCCGTTCTCACTTAACCGCCAGCGTCATTCGCAATTTCCACTTAAGCTGGTCTCCAGAGGGCGGCCCCGCATCCCTGCCGGATACCGCTCATTTCTTGTAACATGTTGCTTCTAAACACCGAAACAGAAAAGCCCTAAAAGGTTTCGACCCCATTAAGATGCTAAATTTTTACGGGAAAAATTCAACCTCAACGACGATTTCTGAAGGATTACCTATTATTTTAGCATTTGATACAAAAAGCTTGTCACATTTCATATAACAACTCGCACGCGCATATGGTTGCATCCTAAAAAACGGGCCAATCTATGACCCTATTGAGAGGCGACCGCAGCTGCCGGAAACGCAGGCCCTCTTCAACCGCGATATCTTGTCTCTCTATCTCTCTATTTGGCGTGACCATATGGATATTAAAAGCACTGTAATTGGGATCACACGCAGGTTGCCTCGCATCTGCGAAGAGCGCGTGAATAACTCCTATTCTGTGAACTGGGGCGATGATGCAATCGAACATGACCACAATTCAATTCTGTCTTTAGCGGAGAACGCAACTGGTCTCATTGTAACGCCTGCAGAGCGTATAGATGCGGCGCTCATTGAGGCTCTGCCCTCTACCATTAAAGTCATTTCATGTTTTTCTGTTGGTTACGAGCACATCGCAATCGATTCTGCCAAAGCATTTAAAATCATAGTGACCAATACGCCCGGTGTTTTGACAGAAGCCACAGCGGACATCGCCATGCTTCTCATACTCGGCGCTGCTCGCCGAGCGTCAGAAGGAGAACGATTGATTCGGTCGGGCAAATGGGGAGGTTGGCGGCCAACTCAATTGCTCGGTAATGGTTTGAGCGGAAAAACTCTTGGTGTTTTAGGTATGGGCCGCATTGGCTGCGCTGTTGCGCGTCGTGCTCAAGGGTTCGGATTAAAGGTCGCTTATCACAATCGCAACCGACTTCCGGGCAACCAAGAAAATGGCGCCCAATTCATTGAATTGGCCGAAGAGCTAATTGCACTGAGCAATGTTCTTAGTCTTCATATGCCATTGACACCCGAAACCGATCAGTTTCTTAATCAAGAGCGTCTTGCGCTGCTTCCCCAGAACGCCATCGTGATCAATTCCGGTCGGGGACCGCTCATCGATGACGATGCCTTGATAACAGCACTTCAGTCAGGTGGGATTGCGGCAGCGGGTTTGGATGTGTACACCGGCGAGCCCGAACTTGATCGGCGTTATCTGGATTTAGATAACGTATTCCTATTGCCTCACCTTGGCAGCGCTACGAATGAAACGAGGGAAGCGATGGGTATGCTTGCAATCGACAATCTGGATGCCGTTATTGCAGCAGAGGAACCCAAATTTCGGGTGGTTTAATTGACCCTTTTAGGCCGCATTCTCTCCGCGGTTTTTGTTTGATCCGACGTAGGCCGCCGCACAATGATCGAGGCAATAGGGTTTGCCATGAATTACGGGCTTGCCGCAGAAATGAAAATCTTCTTCCTTGGGATCACCGATTGGCCAACGGCAAGTTTGACTGGTGAGATCTGCTAACGTGTACACACGGGTTTCTTCCTTAGGCTCTGGTTTCGTACCGGCACGGCGGATGGGTGACGGACGACTCTTGAGCCCCAGTCGATGCGCTTTCCCTACGACTGCGTTTTTAGATACTCCAAGCCGTTTACCGATTTCTCCTGTGGTTAGTCCTTCGGACCACAGTTTTTTAAGTTTGGCAATTCGATCGTCTGTCCAAACCACAGGCATAAAGCACCTCGAGATTGAGCCGAAACAAAGAGGGCAAAGGGTGAAAACGGCCGGGACCATACCGAGCGTAAAGGCTGATGTCCAGAATGGAACTTTTACCTCGAACCGGCGCCGAATTCATTGTTCTAATAATTCATTCACGGAGTTCTGCGCACGTAATACATGGCTATTTGCTACAATGTTGATCTTGTTTAGCATTCTAGAACTGAGCACACCGGTTCAAGCTCGAGTGCTTGTTCTCGTTGCGTCCAGTGCAGCACCCGTTGTCTCGGAAGTGGCGCAGAAATTTAGTGATGAGACCGGCATTGATATTCGAATTTCATCTGCCAGTTCTGGCACGTTAGCCCGTCAGATTACCCAAGGCGCACCGGCCCAAATATACATCTCCGCCTCGTCTCGGTGGGTCATATCGCTGCAGCAGGATGGCTATTTGGACGACCAGAGAATACGGCCTTTGCTGCGCAACCGACTGGTCGTCGTCGGACCAAAGGTGAATTCGGCTGCCGGTTTATTGGAGCTTTCCAGACCGGTCCGGCTACTGAACAGACTGAATGGCGGCCGTCTGGCCATGGGCGATCCGTCCCATGTTCCGGCCGGTTACTATGGGCAGCAAGCATTGCAAACACTGGGGCTTTGGCCAGCGGTTCGTGACCATATGGTCTTACAAAGCAATGTGCGCGCCGTATTGGCCCTTGTTGAACGTGGTGAATCGCCTTTGGGACTCGTATACGCCACTGATGCCGCGTTGAGCTCGTCAATAAAAATTGCCGCAATCATTCCTTCAGAAGCACATGAACCCATAACCTATACCGGTGCGGTCATCGGAAGAAATGCCGACGTTGACACTCTTCAGTTCTTTGAGCGGCTTTATGCTAACGAATCACGGGAAACTTATTCTCGATACGGCTTTGGTGTGGCGTTTGAGAATAACTGACGTCAAGGTTTTAAAATTGCACCATCCAAGCCGTAAGTGTTTTTTGGATCCTCTATTTCAATCACCCACAGGTCAGCATCGTAGTTGCGTTGCCGTTCAACATATTTATTTGCATCGGCCTCTGAGACCGGGGAAGGTCCAGTCCCAGACAGCCAGGCGGGATTCCCATGTTCATCTCTGACTTGGGTATAAACAACCCACCCCGACTCAAACCGGTTCACTTTGATCAACACCGCGCCTGCGTCTTCGTCGCCGCGAATCACGAGCACAGCCGCGTAGCCGCGCGCTTCTGTCCGCCGGATAAAGGCCTGGACCCAAATTAGGGTCTTAACCCGCGCTTCCACTCATCTATCCCCGTTACTACCGCTGATTCACTCTTTGATAAGCCATTGAGTTTGTGTAGGTAAATGGGGCTGACTAGACCTGTCTGGCAATAGTGAGTTTTGACAAGACCACGAGGGGAAGTGCGGGGACGATGCGCGGAATAATCGGAATCGTCTTTGTGATGGTGTGTGTGTTCGGTGGTTACGTTGCCTCCGGAGGCAAATTCGACGTCATATTCAAAGCCCTACCCTATGAGTTGACGATCATATTCGACGGAGCCATTGGTGCGCTCATCATCGGTAACCCGGGGTATGTGATCAAAGGGACACTAGGCGGCATAAAAAAAGACCTTTGGCGGTCCAAAATGGAAAGACGAAGATTTTAGCGATCTTCTGTGCTTGCTGTTCACCATCACAAAAATGATCAAATCCAAAGGGATCTTGGTCATTGAAAGCCATATCGAAACTCCGCAGGAAAGTGATCTCTTCCAAAAGTATCCAAAAATTATAGCCGATCATTTTGCTGTTGATTTCATCTGCGACACATTGCGCATGTTGTCCATGAACTTGGATGATCCCCATCAGGTTTTCGATGCCATGGAATCGCAATTGGACAAACATCACCATGAAGCGTTGAAGCCGCAGGAAGCATTGCAAACTATGGCAGACGGATTGCCGGCGATCGGCATTGTCGCGGCGGTTCTCGGCGTCATTAAAACCATGGCGTCGGTGACTGAGCCGCCGGAAGTTTTGACTATACCTGGAATCATTGATTCGGCCTGAATTTAGTATTTTGCATTGACCTGATTCGGCTGCCGATTCATGCACCTCTCCAACGACACGAGCAGCGAACGACTTCACGGCGAAGATGCGCAAAAGGGCCTCCTTTCTGACCGCTGACGAACCCAAGGCACTCCTGAATGTCATGCGCAAGCGGAAGGTCGAAGCGCTGCAGGTACGGCGCGCGAATGCGCTGGTTGCCCTTGATGATGGCCACAGCGTGCAGATGGTCTCCAGGATATTCTATCTCGATCCCGACACGGTTCGCGGCTGGCTACGGGACTTCCGCGAGAAGGGTCTCGCCTCTGTGGAGCTTGCGGATTACCCGGACCGCGCGCGGGCCGCCTGACGGCGGACCAGGAAGCCGCTCTCAAGGCGCAGTTCCGGGACAATCCGCCGCGCGACACCAACGCGGTGCGGGATGCCATCTTCCGAAAGTTTGCTGTGAGATATTCACGTCCGGGCGCCATCAAGCTGATGCACCGCCTGGGGTTCGCATACGTGAAGCCGAAGACGCTGCCGAAGCAGGCCGACAAGCAGGCGCAGGAAGCCTTCATCAGGGATTATGAACAGCTGACGCGCGGGATGTTTCCGGACGCGACGGTTGTCTTCGCCGCTGCGGTCCATCCCGAGTATCAGAGCCGGCCGGCGCATGGCTGGTTCATCCGTTCCGACAAGCCGGCGATCAAGGCCACGACAGGGCGCCAGCGGCTGAACCTGCACGGCGCACTGGACCTTGAAACGATGAAGCTCACCCTGGTCGAGGGCGAGAAGATCAATGCCGAAACCTCTCTGCGGTTGTTCGAGAAGCTGGAACGGGCCTATCCGGACACCCGGGTGATCCCGGGTGATCCCGGGTGATCCATGTCTGTCTCGACAATGCGCGCTATCACCATGCCAGGCTGTTGCGGCCGTTCCTGGAGCGGCCGGAGTGCCGCATCCGGCTGCATTTCCTGCCGCCGTATGCGCCACACCTCAATCCCATCGAGCGGTTATGGGGCGTCATGCACCGGCATGTGACGCACAACCGGTTTTATCCCGATTTCCGACAGTTCACCGAGGCCATCTTCGGGTTCTTCAACCAAACCCTGCCCCGGGAATGGGAAACAATCCGAGACACCGTTACCGACAACTTTCGTGTCATCACACACGATCAGTACCGAGTAATCGGGTAGCAGGAGTATAAATCAGAGCCACCCTCTAACATTCTTTTAACTGCCCCCATCCTAAAGCCCTCCCTTAAGCCGCTTTAGTTGGTTTGAGTTTCTTTTCCCAATCCTCGACGTCGCACAGGCGCCAACGGACTGCTCGCCCAGGCAACTTCATAGGCGCAGGGAATTGGCCCTTGCCGACTTTTTCTTGGAGCCAAGTTTTGCTGAGTACTAGACGCGCCAGAACGTCGTCCCGGCGTAAGAGTGTTTGGTGTTGTACGGATTTCTACATGGAATCCTCCCGCGTTAGTTTTTCAAATTTTTATGAAAACGTGGGAGGACCCGACTCTCTATTCCCCTGGCCTTAACTTTGGCCCGCCGGTTTGCGCTAGGCAGAGATTCTCACGTTACTTTTAAGTCCTATATAGGAAAACTAAGGTCTAGTAAACGTGGTTTATATTATCTCTTCGTATTGATGAAGTCTGCCCACCGTTGCATCAGCTCCCGCCGCCGTTCGAAATAATCCGTTCGCCGGTAAGCCGCTTCAACTTTGTTCGAGTTATCGTGTGCTAGGGCAAGTTCTACGATTTCGCGCGGCACGCCCGTTTTTTCCGCCGCCCAATCGCGGAAGCTCGAACGGAAGCCATGCGGCACGCACTTAATTTTTAAACCGCGTAACACCCTAGACAATTTATCATCGGTCATTGGCTTTCCCTGCGTCGTCGGGAAAATTAGACCTTTCTTGTTCTTAAATGAGGCGGTGGACTTTAAGACCTTTATCGCTTTGTCTGAGAGCGGCGCACGATGCGCCCTTTTCATCTTCATTCGTTTAGCTGGTATTGTCCAAACCTTCCCCTTTAAGTCGATCTCACTCCAATGTGCCCCTCTAATCTCTCCTGAGCGTGCAGCGGTTAAGACTAGAAACTCTAGGGCGAGGATTGTTGCTGGCCCGTCTTTTGATAACCGAACCTTAGTTAGCGCCCCTTCGACTTTCGAGTAAGGAAGCGCGGTAAGGTGATTTATTCGGTTTGCTATTTTCGGGAGCGTAGCGGATAGGGTAACGCCTGCCGGATCGTCTGTTCGGTGGCCTTGCGCGATTGACCATTTCATAATGGTTGATATACGGTTTTGAATGCGGCGTGCGGTTACATTCTTTGTTGCCCAGATCGGCCTTAAGACTTTTAAGATATCCGGCGTTGTAATATCGGAGACTGGACGGGAGCCGAGCACAGGGAAAACATATTGTTCAAGTGAAGCACGCCATTGCTTTGCAGATTTCCCTCCATCAGTCCACCCCTCAGACCGGAATTGAATGACCTCTTTCGCAATCTCTTTTAGGGTAGGGTTAGATGATTTACGTCTGCCGCCTGTAGGTTCTTCGCCGCGCCGGACCCTTCGCCGGTTATCTAACGCTAAGTCGCGGGCTTCCGTTAAGGTCACAACCGGCCACCCACCGAGACCTAAAGCACGCTCCCGGCCATGGATGTTTATTCGCTGGACCCATTGACGCGAACCGCTCGGCATAACGCGCAAGTTAAGCGTCGGGCAACCGCCATCCGAATAAAACCCCGATTCCGCCTTCCGAATAAAAGATTCAGTCAGTTTCTTTCCCATATCTCTCAACCCTCCGTTTTTTATTTACGGTCATATATACGGTAATAGTCAAAGTTTGGGAAGACCGGGGAGAGCCGGAGAGGACCGAATATGATGATAAACTATTGATAACAAACCATAAAAGGTGATAATAGGTTTCTTCGACCCTTGGCGGTTGTCAATATCGGCGGATCATCCTCCGCCACTGCTGGTCCTGTGCCCTGGTATCTGTGAGCCAATACGGTGACCACAGGAGTATACTCAATCCGAAAATCGTCCGCTTAATCACACCATCAGACATGCTCAATTCCTGTTTGTGTCTCTTGCCCTAAGGAAATGTTTCAATCGGGAAATCTTAGAGGGGGTTTCCCTTGCGCCGCCAACCGCCCTGGGGAACAAGAAAACCAACTCTGCGACCACTGCGGGTCTGTGAAATATGAGGGAGGGCGCCATGGCCAATTCACCGACATTTAAAAGGACCAACCTCTGTGTGGCGGATCTGGACCGGTCTTTGGCCATCTACCGCGATGTTCTGGGATTTACCGTCGATTATCAAAAAGACTCCAAAGAAGACTCTTACTCCTACCCAGTCTTTAAGTTTCCGAAAGAAGCCAAGATGCGGTTCGCCACTTTGAATTCCGCAACTCAGGAAAGAACGCTGGCATTGACCGAAGTCAAGGGCATCGACCTCCCCCCGCCCATGCCTACGCCTCACATGGCCGCTACGGTCATCAACTGTCCAGCTTTCGATGAAGTGATGGAAAAGGCCGAAGCAGCTGGCTTGGAAATCGTTACGCCACAAGTTTTGCCGGACTTGGATGGAAATCCGAAAGGCCGGGAAGGGGCGTTTGTCGATCCTGACGGCCATCTGATCGTTATTTATGTCTTAAACGACCAATAAAAGGCTCCGAAGCCTCGGTCTGTTCTAAAAGAGCGAGGTATCCATTTCCCACATTGACTTGCCGCTAGAGGGCAAGGAGGTGGCTCATGTCCCAAATCGTTTTTCACACCAACGTCACCCGTGATCCGGATTCCCTGGATGAGACTTTTGGCCTTCATCCGGAATTCGTCGATGAAGTTGATGACGCCCTGATCAACAAAAAGAACAAACGGGTACGCAACCTAGTATCCGACTTGCATCCTGCAGACCTGGCTGATCTGCTGGAGCACTTGGAATCAAAACAATGCCGGCGTTTGGTCGAAGTTCTCAAAGATCAATTTAATCCCGACGTATTGCCTGAGCTGGACGAAGCGGTGCGTGACACCGTCATGCACGCTATGGGGTTTGAGGATTTCGCTGCGGCCTTAACTCAATTGGAGTCAGACGAAGCGGTTTACATCGCTGGCCTGTTGGAGACGGATGAGCGGGAAGCTGTGTTTGAGCGGTTGCCTCAAGCCGACCGCATGCAGATCGAACAAAACCTCGAATACGGCGAAGACACAGCCGGCCGGTTAAGCCAACGCGAACTGGTGGCTGTCCCGGACTATTGGACGGTGGGGGAAACCATCGACTACCTGCGTGCTGCGCGCAAATTGCCCGACGATTTTTATGTCGTTTTCGTTGTTGACCCACGGCACCGTCCGGTCGGGCTTGTGGAACTCAGCCGATTGGTTCAGTCCCGCCGCCCTGTGCGCATGCGCGACATCGTCGATCCCGATATGGAAATCATTGCACCAGATATGGACAGGGAAGACGCCGCCTATCTGTTCAGTCAACGTGACTTGGTCACGGCGCCGGTGGTTGAAAAATCGGGCCGACTCATCGGGCAAATCACCATCGATGACATTGTCGACGTGATCGAAGACGAGGTTGAAGAAGACATCTTCAAGCTTACGGGTGTGAGCGATACGGATTTGTACAGTGCCGTATTGGAAACCGTACGCGGCCGCTTTTCCTGGCTGGCATTGAATCTCGTTACGGCTATTTTGGCATCTATCGTCATTGGCTGGTTTCAACCGACCATCGAGAAACTGGTGGCTCTCGCCGTCCTTATGCCCATCGTCGCGTCCATGGGCGGCAATGCCGGCACTCAGACTCTGACGGTTGCAGTTCGCGGATTGGCCACCAAGGATCTCGACGCCAGCAACGCCCTACGCATTGTCGGCAAAGAGATTCTCGCAGGGTTGATAAACGGTTTGCTTTTTGCATTCTTGGCGGCGGCTGTTGTCTACCTTTGGTTTAACGACGCAGGGTTGGGTCTGGTCATCGCCGCGGCAATGATCATCAACCTGCTGTTGCTGGATTGGCTGGAATCACCATCCCGATCGCCTTAGACCGGCTGAAAATCGACCCTGCCACATCGTCCGCCGTGTTCCTCACAACGGTGACCGATGTTGTTGGTTTCTTTGTATTCCTGGCCTTAGGCGCGGCATTTTTACTCTAAACGTCTTTTTAACCGGTATGCTTTGGTATTTGTCCCGAACGGATTAGACTGCTGCCCGATTCCATGCCTTAGCCGCCCTTTAGAGGGCTCATTAATGGCCCAAGAACCGAATACATTTATCCGCCTAACACCTTTGAAAAATAAAGTTACAGTAGACGCGGGCAGCGTCGATCTGGTGGCCATTGAACAGGCGGAAGCGGCCATCGCCGACATGAAGGATGATTATCTGGTCTGGGTCAAAGAAGACATAGACAAGCTTCAAGGTGCTTATGACAAAGCGGTCAGCGATGCTGCCAATCGCGCTGCAGCCCAAGAAGATATTCACGCCTTCACGCATGATATCAAAGGGCAGGGTGGCAGTTTCAACTATCCATTAATGACCGCTGTTGGCAATCATCTCTGTAAATTCATCGAAGGGGTCGATGGAACCCTCAATGACTCTCAACTCGATGTCGTAAAGGTTCACATTGACACCATGCGGCTGATCATCATGGAAAAAATGGAAGGGGATGGTGGCAAAGCCGGAGACCGATTGCTAAAGGGTCTTGTTGCCGTGATCACCAAAATGTCCGGCGAATAACAATCAAAGGGCGGACTCTCTCAAAGAGGCTCCAACGGCGTCATCGCTTCGAACCTCAAATAAGCGTCGGACCCATTCAACAAGACGCCGTCAAATCCCAAATCCATAAGCCCGGCAAAATAAAGTCCAATAATGGACCGCCACCTGGGATGCCAGTATTCCACCGCGAAGGCGCCAGGCCGGTCGGGATGACGGCCGACAATCCAACTTGGATTGCCTGCGCCCCAAGTGCGTTCCCAATAGAATCGGTCATCTGACGCATAGGTGATATCCAACCAGGCTAACACCAATCGGCGGGCGCCAAGTTCCTTAAACTTGAGACTGTGCACTTCTTCTTTTGATAGCGGTTCCGCGCCATTGAAAAAGGCATCGACAACAACAACGACGTCGTAGTTGTTGCCGCTGGCTGCCAACAGCCATTCCCCACGTGAACCGTAGGGACGGGTTGCCGTGGCCACCAGCATGTTTCTGGCGTCCTCAAGGTTTTCGACATTGTCTGGGTTTTCCGCGATGGGGCGCCGCATCGGAATACGTTCAAAGGAGTCCATGCGATCAGAGTCCCCGTGGCTGATCATCAATGCGGATCGAGACTGTTCAAAGGCTCGCACGGCCGCTGCATCAGTGCCGCAATGCTCAATGGACAACATTTCAACGCCCATGGCTTGAAACCGTTGCAGATTGGGAAGGGGTAATCCTTCGCCACAAAACTGATTGCTTAGGACGACACCATCAATGGCTTGAATGAATGTGCGTATGGGTTCGCCCATGTCGATGATGGCGTCCTCGGGAATCATCGCACCGGCCGGACGTTTGGCCTCTGCGAGAATGAATTCCCGCACATCCCAGCGCGGCAATTCGAATCCCGGTCGTGCGGTCAATATAAATGACGGATCGCGGCCGCGAGCGTATACCGATAGCTCTTCGATGGTTTCCCTCATGCGGTCCCGGTAATTGGGCACGAGCACCAGGGGAGTCATACCCTCCGTCATGGGATTAGAGAGGATGAGGTCG
Source organism: Rhodospirillaceae bacterium (assembly GCA_965262665.1). Classification (GTDB taxonomy): domain Bacteria; phylum Pseudomonadota; class Alphaproteobacteria; order Rhodospirillales; family Rhodospirillaceae; genus CBDBND01. The sequence continues at coordinate 2,367,905 of CBDHFR010000004.1, read as the reverse complement.
TCTTCTTCTTGCGCGGCAACCGATTTAGGGTCTGACATCAGACCGGCGCACAGACAAAGTGCAACAAAGTAAAAGTCAGAACGGGTCAAAGGACTCTCTCCGCAACGTAATCTGCAATGGCCAGACTAGACGTTAATCCGGGGGATTCGATGCCGTAAAGGGCACAATAGCCTGGGACGCCAGTTTCCCGGGGCGTTTGAATGACGAAATCGTGGGCGGTTTCTCCTTGAGCCTGGATTTTAGGGCGAATCCCCGCATACCCCAGGCGTAGGGAATCATCCGGCAGGGCTGGCCAATATTTACGAATCGCCTCATAGAACGATGCGGCGCGGTTGGGGTCGACGTCATAGGAGAGAGTATCGATCCATTCTAAATCCGGGCCGAACCGGCCCTGGCCCGACAGATCCAACGTGTAGTGCAGACCCAAACTGGCTGTTCCGGGCAGGGGATAGATCAGGCGAGTAAACGGCGCTTTACCTGACAGATAAAAATAGCTGCCTTTGGCGTAATGCAGGGGCGGGACTGTTGTCGGGTCGAGTCCATCGATTGAGCAACTGACACTCTGGGCGCCAAGACCGGCACAATTGACGACCAAAGAGGCGGACACCGACATTGGTTCGGTGCCGCCCACCTCAAGGGCGACGTCACCCGTCTTGACCGTTCCTTGGATGACAGGACTGTTGAATGCGATGACAGCGCCGTGGCTTTCGGCGTCGCCTTGTAGCGCCAACATAAGTCCATGGCTGTCGACGATGCCCGTGTCCGGGGACAGCAGCGCCGCCGCACACTCAAGCTGCGGTTCGAGTTGGCGGGCTTGTGCTCGGTCCAACCACTTGAGAGGGACGTCATTACCTTGGGCGTGAATTTGCAATTGGCGCAGTTTTTCAACTTCATCGTCGTTGGAAGCAAAAACAAGCTTGGTCGTTTTCTTCGCTGTAACGCCGTGGCTTTCGCAAAATGCGTACAGGAGCGGCCTTCCTTGGCCGCAAAGTCGCGCTTTCAGGCTCTCTTGAGGGTAATAAATGCCCGCGTGAATCACTTCACTGTTACGGGAACTGGTTTCAGTTCCGATAGAGTCTCGGCGTTCGACAACGATGACGTCCCGGCCGGCCATCGCCAACGCGCGGGCCACGGCTAGTCCGACAACACCGGCGCCGATAACGACGCAGTCGACCTGATCATGCATAAGGATAAATACGGCTTAGCATCGCTCGTCTTTTCGTGGTGCCCATTTTCGTGGACAGCCATTCACCATGCTGTCTTAGATCGTTTCTGGCAAAGAATAATGTGAAACGGATAAGTCCACATTGGCCTTGCAACGCGCTAACATGAGCCATGGCAAACAAACCTCTTGCGCCGGGCAGTGTAAGCCGCGATGTGGCGGCTTTTCTCGATACAGCTGCGAAGACGCCGGTCCGTGGGACTCAATCGACCGGCCGATTGATCTTTGCAATGGATGCAACGGCGAGCCGGGGTCCCACCTGGGATGTTGCCATGAGCATTCAAGCGGATATGTTTTCCGAGGCAGCGGCTCTCGGAGGTTTGGACGTTCAATTGGTGTTTTACCGCGGTCTTGCTGAATGCAGATCCAGTGCTTGGACGCAGGATGCGGCCGAACTGGGGGGGTTGATGAGCAAAGTCGGGTTTCTCGCCGGCCGAACACAAATCGAACGGGTCTTGCGTCATGCACTCAACGAGTCCGACTCAAAAAAAGTGAATGCGTTGGTCTTCATCGGGGATGCCATGGAGGAAAACGTCGATCTGCTCGCCGATGCGGCAGGTCACTTGGGTCTCCGGGGTGTCCCCGTATTTATGTTTCATGAAGGCGGAGGAGAGCCTGCGGCCTCGGCATTCAAGCACATAGCGAAAGTCTCAGGCGGTGCCTATTGCTTGTTTGACTCGTCCAGTCCGGGCGCTTTGCGCTCGCTTTTGAGAGCCGTGGCTGCTTTTGCTGCGGGTGGCGCTAAAGCGCTCGAGGATTTTGAACGTAAGCACGGTGGTGCCACTTTGCGTCTGACCGACCAAATGAAAAAGCGTTAGTTATGTTGCCCTCTGTTATCCTAGGCCTAGGCCTCCTGATTGCCGTACTGATGTTCATGCGCTGGTACGCCAACGCTGATCCTCAGACATTGAAACGAGTCCTTAAACTGACGGCTATCTTGGGTCTTGGCCTGGTTGCGCTGTTCCTCGCGTTGACCGGTCGGTTGGCTGCCGCCTTTGGCTTGGTCATGGGTATCGTCGCTTTTGGTTGGCGGGTGCTCAACATGGTGGCTATGGCGCAGCAATTGCGCGGCATGCTCGGGAGTGTCGGAGGATTTGCCAGTGGCTTTGGTGCGTCCGGCCACGCGACGGCTGGTCAATCGTCCCGGGTTGATGCTCACTTTCTCTCTATGACGTTGGATCACGATACCGGCGCCATGGATGGCGAAGTCCATGCCGGGCAATTCCAAGGGCGGGTGTTATCTGCTCTTTCCTTTGAAGACCTTTTGGCATTCAGAGAAGAAGTGCACGCCGATGCAGATTCACTTGGACTGTTAGATGCCTATCTCGATCGAGCTCATGTTGGCTGGCGGGATCACGCTTCTGCTGGTGATCAAACTGAGGGTTCTGGAGACCAAGGATCAAGCGGCCCAATGACCCATGATGAAGCCTATCGCTTGCTGGGACTGCCGCTGGGTGCAAACAAACGAGAGATTAAGGCAGCCTATCGTCAATTGATGGCCAAAGTGCATCCCGATAAGGGCGGATCGGCCTATCTTGCAGCCAAAATCAATGAAGCAAAGGATCTCCTTCTGAACGGCTGAGGACTTGGGTGATCGGTGTTGCAACGCTTTGCCTTGCGTGGCACAAAGCGCCGTCATCCGCGCTCGGCACGTCGACCTCTGCGCGTCCGATCAAGGCAAAACACAAGGAGCAAAGGAATGGCAGGTCGTGTGCGCAAAGCAGTCTTCCCGGTAGCCGGACTCGGCACGCGCTTTTTGCCAGCGACCAAGGTTATTGCCAAAGAAATGCTCCCAGTTGTCGACAAGCCGCTCATTCAGTATGCAGTTGAAGAAGCGGCTGCGGCCGGCATCGAATATTTTATTTTTGTGACGGGGCGCGGTAAGTCTGTCCTTGTGGATCACTTTGACCATGCTCCCGAGCTTGAAGCGTTGCTTGAGTCGCGGGGTAAGAAGGATCTTTTGACAGATCTCCTGGCGTCCTTGCCGGAACCGGGCCGGGTCTTCGCCGTTCGACAGCAGGTGCCTCTTGGATTGGGTCATGCTATTTGGTGCGCCCGCGCCAATGTGGGCAACGAGCCATTTGCCGTATTGCTACCTGATGAATTGCTGATGTCCGACCCGCCATGTCTCAAGCAACTCATTGATGTGCACGAGGAGAAGGGCGGCAATATTGTCGCAGTTACGGAAGTCCCCGATGACCATACCAACCGGTATGGCATTCTCGACGTAGAGTCCGACGACGGTAAAGTGGCGAAAGCCCGCGGCATGGTAGAAAAACCGGACCCTGCCGACGCACCATCGCGGTTGGCTAACATTGGCCGGTACATCCTTGATCCGTCTGTGTTTACTCATTTGGAAAAACAACAGACCGGTGCCGGTGGCGAAATCCAGTTAACTGACGCCATTGACGCCACCACAGATACCGTTCCATTTCATGGTGTTCGATTTACCGGTGAGCGGTTTGATTGCGGCGACAAAGTTGGCTTTCTGTCTGCTAATGTCGCCTTTGCGCTAAAGCGCCCAGATATGGCAGGCCGTGTAAGAGAAGCGTTAGGAACTTTGCTCGCTTAGTTATTCATAGGTAAGAAGGACCAGTTGCAGCCATGCGCATTGCAATGATTGGAACCGGATACGTGGGCCTTGTCTCGGGGGCGTGCTTTTCTGAGTTTGGTATCGATGTCACCTGTATTGATAAAGAAGAAGATAAGATAAAAGCCTTAAAACGCGGCGAGATTCCCATCTTTGAACCCGGTCTCGAACAACTTGTCAAATCGAATACCGCTGCGAGCCGATTGCATTTCTCCACAGGTCTTAACGCGGCTGTCAAAGCCGCAGACGCTGTATTCATTGCAGTAGGGACACCAAGCCGCCGCGGTGACGGACACGCTGATCTCTCCTATGTGTATGCCGCCGCAGAAGAAATTGCTCACGCCATCAACGAATATACGGTTGTGGTGACCAAATCGACTGTTCCTGTAGGCACTGGCCGGGAAGTTCAGCGCATTATTGGTGAGGCCAACCCGGACGCAAACTTTGACGTTGTATCCAATCCCGAGTTTCTCAGAGAGGGGTCGGCTATCACGGATTTCATGCGGCCCGACCGGGTTGTTATCGGTGCTGAGACGGACCGAGCGAAAGGTGTCATGCGGCAGCTTTACCGCGTGCTTTACCTCATCGAGACACCCATCCTGTTTACCTCCATCGAGACATCCGAGTTGACGAAATACGCTGCGAACACGTTCTTGGCGGCAAAAATCACCTTCATCAATGAAATCGCTGATCTGTGCGAGAAGGTCGGTGCGGATGTGCACGACGTTGCCAAGGGCATCGGTCTCGATGGCCGGATTGGACGGAAGTTTCTCCACCCTGGACCCGGATATGGAGGGTCCTGTTTTCCTAAGGACACTTTGGCATTGGTCAAAACGGCCCAGGAAAACGAATCACCATTGCGTATCATTGAAACAGTCGTCGATATCAATGAAAAACGCAAAGCCGCGATGGCAAAGCGCATTGTCGAGGCTTGCGACGGCTCCGTCGACGGAAAAACCGTCGCCATTCTCGGCCTTACTTTTAAACCGAACACGGACGACATGCGTGACAGTGCGTCTCTTGCCATTGTTTCTGAGCTGACGAAAGCTGGCGCAAGGGTGCAGGCATACGACCCAGAGGGTATGACAGAAGCCGCAAAGCTCATGCCGGACATCACGTATTGTGACGATGCTTATGCGGCCATGGACGGCGCCAATGTGCTGACCATCGTCACGGAGTGGAACGAATTTAGAAGTCTTGATTTTGATCGGGTTAAAGAGCTGCTTACGGCACCCATTCTCGTGGATCTGCGCAACATTTATTCTCCGGACGATATGGCGCAAGCCGGTTTTGTTTATACCTGCGTTGGTCGAGCAACGGGCAATCGAGGCCCGCAGTGACGGCATCGGGCCACCATTTTAATGCCACGGTCCTGCGCGAGTACGACATACGCGGTGTGGTTGGTGACACATTGACTGTCGACGACGCCACGGCGCTGGGCCGCGCCTTTGGGTCTGTCGTCGTCGAGCAAAGTGGTAGCCGGATTTGCGTTGGGTACGACGGACGGCATAGTTCGCTTGATATGGAAGCGGCACTGGTCGAAGGATTGATTTCCACCGGGATAAACGTTGATCGCATCGGCCGGGGACCGACTCCGATGTTGTATTTCGCCACCGTCGACAGTGGGGCTGACGGCGGCATTATGGTTACGGGGTCACACAATCCACCGAAGCACAATGGTTTTAAGATAATGCATGGCCCCAAACCGTTTTATGGTCAGGCCATTCAGGATCTCGGCCGACGGGCTGCGGATGGCGATTTTGTTACCGGGTCTGGAAACGTGTCTGACGCTGCTTTTTTCAACAGATATATCGATCGGGTGGTAGGGGACTTCGAGGGCGATAAACCCCTTTCGGTGGTTTGGGATCCCGGCAATGGGGCTGCCGGTGAGGTGATCGAAGCAGCAGTCGCCCGGTTACCCGGCACACACAAGGTGATCAACGGCACGATCGACGGGGACTTTCCAAGTCACCATCCCGACCCGACCGTACCGGCCAATCTCGTTCAATTGCAGAAGGCTGTTGCGGAGGACGACGCAGATGTCGGATTCGCCTTTGACGGCGACGGCGATCGCATCGGCGTGATCGACGGAGCAGGCAATATTCTTTGGGGCGATCAAATCCTCATGATCTTGAGCGAGGACATTTTGTCCAAGCATCCGGGCGCACCAATCATTGCCGATGTTAAGGCCAGCCAGGTGCTGTTTGACGAAGTCAAACGCCTTGGTGGCCAACCGGTGATGGCCAAAACAGGACATTCGCTGATCAAAGCCAAAATGGCCGAGCTTGGAGCACCTTTAGCGGGAGAAATGAGCGGCCATATTTTTTTCGCCGACCGATACTATGGCTTTGACGATGCGCTTTATGCGGCGATTCGTTTCCTTTCCATCCTATGCCGACAAACGGAAAGTTTGACGGAACGGTTCACCCGTATGCCAAAAGCGTTCAACACGCCGGAATTGCGCTTTGACTGTGATGACGAGCGCAAGTTTTCCGTTATTGAAGATGTAAAGGCGCGGTTGACGGCAATGGGCGATGACGTGATTGATGTTGATGGTGTCCGTGTCCGAGAAAACGGCGGCTGGTGGTTGCTCCGGGCCTCCAACACACAGCCAGTGTTGGTGGCTCGCTGCGAAGCCGACAGTGAAGACTCGTTGATGCGGATCAGGGCCAGATTGGCCGACCAATTGTCACAGAGTGGTCTTGCACTGCCCGATTAGATGCAGTCTTGCAAGACGGTGTCAGCCGGCGGGTTCTTTATGTGCCAGTTGCACAATTTCCGGTCCGATGACTAGGCATTGATGCGGAGCGCGCTCCATAATGCGGCAGGCCGTGCGGGTTTCCGCTTCCTTCAGACCCATAATTTGTGCCCGGAAAAGTTGCTTGCCGCTGACCGTGACCGGTTCAATACGACTGAATGCGGTGGTGAACGTTTCTTTGACAACGGCGGTTGCTTCATTGGCTTTTTGTTGGGCCACATCGCTGATGGAATAAGCGCCGATCTGAATGCCCCAGGCTTCAGACTGTAATATCTCGACGTCCGGTTTGGATCGCGGTTTGATCGTGACCTGTGACGGCACCAACTGTCCGTCTGCCTCAGCAACCATCAGTGGTTTGCGAGCGGGATAGGGAGGCAGGCCGTACTCCGCCGCGTCTACAAATCCCTTATCCATGAGTGTCGCGAGATGTCGGTCCCGCTGCCGCGCCGACTTGCCGCCAAATACGATTCCGATGAGACGATGATTATCCCGTCGCGCGGAGGCCGCGAGGTTATACCCGGATGCGCTGATATAGCCTGTCTTGAGACCGTCGGCACCGGTGTAGCGTTTCATAAACTTGTTGTGTCCACGGTAGGAATTGCCCGCGTGGGTAAATTCTGCGCGCGAGAAGTAGTGATAAAATTGAGGGAAATCGTTCATTAGGTGTTGGGCGAGTATGGCCATATCCCGCGCTGTCGACAGCTGACCCCGGTTAGGGAGGCCAGACGCATTGCGGAAGTTGGTTCTCTTCATTCCTAAGGCTCGCGCTTTCTTGGTCATAACCTTGGCAAATGAACGTTCCGTTTTGCCGAGATGCTCGGCAACGACCACGGCGACATCATTCGCCGATCGCACTACCAACGCCAAGATTGCGGTCTCGGCTGTAATGGTGCTGCCAGGCGCTAGCCACATTTTTGATCTGGGTTGACGTGACGCCCGGGCAGAAACCTTCATCTTGGACTTGAGCGTCATGCGCCCCTGATCGATCTCTTCGAACAGCATGTACAGGGTCATCATTTTTGTCAGGGAAGCCGGATAATTCCGGGTGTCGGCATTGATCTCGTGATACACGCGGCCGGTCTGGGCATCCATCACAAACGACGCATACTTGGCCGATACTGGCCAAGCCATTGAGAACAAAAGAAGAAAGGTCACTGCGCTGATCAGAGATACGCGCAAGCTTCGCCTGTTCAACGACCTTGTTTCCCTACAGATCAATCCCCTGAGCCCGGGCAATTAACGCCGAAACCGCTCCAAAAGATATCTTGGACAAACTGGGTGTGTCCAGCCATGTCTTTGATTCTCAACATTAATTAAGGGGTGTTAAGAAGTGGTTTACGAAATCGAAGTGTCATAAACCGACTATTTAAGGGTTACTGGTAGGAGGGGTAAGGCCCACCCCCCTTTTTTTGACCGCGGAGCACCACCATATTTGGTATCATTTAGGACATGGCACGTACGTATATGCATAAGAAAGCTGAAGATTTTCCTCTCCGTCTGCCCATCACTGCGGCGGACGATGATGATGACGGCAACCGTGGCGGTGACGGGGGTCCCGATACTGGTGTGGTCATTAAGACCCGGCCCAAGGTCAAAAAGCCGTCCATGTACAAGGTGTTGATGCTCAACGATGACTACACACCGATGGAATTTGTCGTCCATGTGCTGGAACGGTTTTTCAGCAAGAACAGTGACGAAGCGACCAAGATTATGTTGCACGTCCACCAAAAAGGAGTCGGCGTGTGCGGTGTTTACACTTACGAGGTTGCTGAAACCAAGGTAACACAGACCATGGACCTGGCCCGCAAACATCAGCATCCGTTGCAATGCACGCTTGAGAAAGAATAACCAGCTACCGACCCAGAAAAGGCGATCATTTCGTATGTTATCTCAGAATCTTGAAAAGACTTTGCATCACGCACTTGCACTCGCTGCGGACCGCGACCATGAGTATGCGACGCTTGAACATCTTCTGCTCGCCTTGTGTGAAGACCAGGATGCCATCGCTGTCATGCGGGCGTGCAATGTGGAGGTGGAAGAGCTTGCCAAGGTTCTGACCGGTTTTATCGATGAAGATTTGACGGAATTGATGTCTGCGGAAACGGCGGACCCAAAGCCCACAGCCGGTTTCCAGCGCGTCGTTCAACGTGCCGCCATACACGTGCAGTCCTCAAACCGGGAGGAAGTGACCGGCGCGAATGTTTTGGTCGCCCTGTTCTCGGAACGCGAAAGCCATGCCGTCTATTTCCTGCAGACCCAGGATATGACCCGACTGGATGCGGTGAACTACATTTCTCATGGCATTGCCAAGCGTCCAGGCGAATCACGCACGCGGACCGTGCATGGTGCTGAAGCGGAACAGCGTGGCAACGACGATCCGATTAAGAGCGGGCAGGAAGCTCTGACCGCCTACTGCGTCAATCTCAACGAAAAGGCGGAAGACGGAAAAATTGATCCGCTAATCGGCCGGGAGTTGGAAGTTGAGCGCACCATTCAAATCCTGTGCCGGCGGACGAAGAACAATCCTCTCTATGTGGGTGATTCCGGTGTGGGCAAAACTGCCTTGGCCGAAGGTCTGGCCCGCCGCATCGTTAATAAAGAAGTGCCGGCGGTTTTAGAGAACGCCGTCATTTTTTCACTCGACATGGGCTCGTTGCTGGCCGGCACCCGATATCGTGGCGACTTTGAGGAGCGCCTCAAGGCGGTGATCGCCGAACTCGAACAAACCGAAGGGGCCGTTCTCTTTATCGATGAAATCCACACGGTAATCGGTGCCGGTGCCACATCCGGCGGGGCCATGGATGCCTCAAGCCTGCTTAAGCCCGCATTGGCCTCCGGCACATTGCGGTGCATTGGCTCGACCACCTACAAAGAATTCCGCAACCATTTTGAGAAGGACCGCGCCCTGGTGCGCCGGTTTCAGAAAATCGACGTGGTTGAGCCGTCCATCGACGACACCATCAAGATCCTTAAAGGTCTCAAACCCTATTACGAAGAACACCATAAGGTGCGGTATACGGCGGATGCCATCCGCACCGCCGTTGAATTGGCGGCCAAGTATATCAATGACCGCAAGCTGCCTGACAAAGCCATCGATGTGATCGATGAATCAGGAGCGGCCCAGATGCTGGTCCCTGAGGCCCGGAGGCGCAAAACCATTTCGGTCAAAGAAGTCGAGGCCGTGGTCGCCAAAATGGCCCGCATACCGCCGAAGTCTGTCTCCCGGGATGACAAAAAAGTCCTGCAAAACCTGGAACGGGACCTCAAAACCATGGTTTTCGGGCAAGACAAAGCCATCATTGCATTGTCGAGCGCGATCAAATTGTCCCGTGCCGGTCTACGTGAACCGGAAAAGCCAATCGGCAACTACCTGTTCTCCGGACCGACCGGGGTCGGCAAGACGGAAGCGGCACGACAACTAGCCGCGAGCTTGGGTATCGAATTGCACCGCTTTGACATGTCCGAATACATGGAACGTCACTCTGTATCTCGGCTGATCGGAGCGCCACCAGGCTATGTGGGTTTTGATCAGGGTGGCCTATTGACCGATGCCGTCGATCAGCATCCCCACAGTGTACTGCTGCTTGATGAAATCGAAAAAGCCCATCCCGATCTGTTCAATATTCTTTTGCAGATCATGGACCATGGCAAATTAACCGATCACAACGGCAAAAGCATCGACTTCCGGAACACCATTCTGATCATGACCACCAATGCGGGTGCCTCCGAACTGGCTAAGAATGCCATCGGTTTCGAGCGCGCAGATCGGGAAGGAGAGGATCAAGAAGTCATCGAGCGGATGTTCACGCCCGAATTCCGCAATCGTCTCGATGCCGTCATTCCCTTCTCGACGCTGACCACTGAGGTTGTCGGTAAGATTGTCGACAAGTTTGTTATGCAGTTGGAAGCCCAACTTTCCGACCGCAATGTCGTCATCGAATTGTCACCGAAGGCCCGCGATTACCTTGCCCGCAAAGGGTACGATAAAAAGATGGGTGCCCGTCCGCTTGCCCGCCTCATGCAAAACGAACTGAAAAAACCACTGGCCGAAGAACTGCTCTTCGGAGAACTGGTTGCTGGTGGCCTGGTTAAAGTTGGGTTCAAGGACGGAAAATTGACCTTTGACCTGGAAGCGCAAGTCAAAGCTGTCCCGCCCAAACGGAAAAAGAAGAAAAAGGGCTCGGGCGGATCGTCCCGCATTCCAGAAACGGTAAAATAAAACCCGTCATTTGAGCGCCGGCCCAAAAAGAGAGCCCCCACCAAAGGTGAGGGGTTCCCTGCGCGATGGGTTCGTCCGGGTAACAATCTGGTCCGGGCGAAACCTGTCGGACTCTTTAGACGGAATAGTACATATCGAATTCGACCGGATGCGGCGTCGAATTGAGGCGCAGAACCTCTTCTGATTTGAGATCGATATAACCGGCGAGCATGTCGTCGGTGAAAGCATCCCCTTTCTTCAAGAAATCCCGGTCAGCATCGAGCGCTTCCAAGGCTTCTGCCAAAGAACCTGCCACCGTCGGAACGCCTTCCAGCTCTTCCGGGTCGAGGTCATACAGATCCTTGTCCATGGGATCCCCAGGATGAATCTTGTTCTCAATACCGTCGATGCCAGCCATGAGCATACCCGCGAACATCAGGTACGGATTGCCTGAAGAATCCGGGAAGCGGACTTCAACCCGTTTCCCATTGGGGCTGGCCACGTGAGGAATGCGGCAAGACGCCGACCGGTTGCGAGCTGAATAGGCTAAGAGGACCGGTGCTTCGAAGCCCGGAACCAATCGCTTATAGCTATTGGTCGTCGCATTGGTAAAAGCGTTCAATGCGCGGGCGTGTTTGATGATGCCGCCGATGTAATACAACGCGGTTTCCGACAAATCCGCATATCCAGAGCCGGCAAACAGGTTCTTGCCGTCTTTCCACAAGGATTGGTGCACATGCATCCCCGAACCGTTGTCATCGACCACGGGCTTGGGCATGAATGTGCAGGTCTTGCCATAGGAATGGGCTACCATCTGACATACGAACTTATAGATCTGCATGTTGTCAGCCGTCCGAACCAGGGTATCGAACTTGAGGCCCAATTCGTGTTGTGACGGAGCCACTTCGTGATGGTGTTTTTCCATCTCAAGGCCCATTTCCGTCATGACCGAGACCATTTCGGCGCGGATGTCTGTACCGCCATCAACGGGTGGTACTGGGAAGTAGCCACCTTTTGCTTTTGGACGGTGACCATAGTTGCCTTCTTCATAGGTCCGCCACGCGTTGCAAGGGCCTTCTTCGCCATCGACCTGATACGCCATGAGATGTTGATCAACATTGAACCGAACATCGTCAAAAACGAAAAATTCCGCTTCCGGCCCGAAATAGGCCGTATCCGCAATACCGCTGGACTGCATATAGGCGAGCGCTGCGTTAGCGACGCTGCGGGGATCACGGTTGTAAGGCTGTCCCGTCGTCGGTTCGTGAACATCGCAGAACAGAATGAGTTGGGGCTGTGCGGTAAACGGATCCATCACCGCCGTGGACAAATCAGGCATCAGATTCATGTCCGATTCATGGATATCCTTCCATCCGGCGATGGATGAGCCATCAAACATGATGCCTTCTTCAAGCATCTCCTCATCTATTGTGCTGACGTGCTGAGCCGTGTGCTGCCATTTTCCGGCAAGATTTGTAAATCGGAAATCGACATACTTGACGTCGTTTTCATCGATCATATTCAAAACGTGTTTAACGTCCGACATTGTTTTTTTCCCATCCTTGCAAGTGTGGAGTAGAAATTTACTGCCTTGTCAAAAAGGCAGTTTCAACCAGGCAGGTGTTGCGCAACGTAACCGGCCCTGTTGAGCGTATGAGGGGGCTCTGTTCTCCTTAAACTGCTTCGCCGCCTCGCTCGCCTGTACGGATGCGGATAGCATCCTCAATCCCATAAACGAAGATTTTGCCATCGCCGATGCGGCCGGTATGAGCGGCTTGCTGGATGGCTTCGATGGCACGGTCGACCATGTTGTCTTCGAGCACCAGTTCTATTTTGACCTTGGGCAAAAAATCGACAACGTACTCGGCACCACGGTAAAGCTCCGTGTGGCCCTTCTGCCGGCCAAATCCCTTGGCTTCCGTTACTGTAATACCCTGCAGACCCACTTCATGGAGCGCCTCTTTTACCTCATCCAACTTGAAGGGCTTAATGATGGCCTCAATTTTTTTCATGCTCATATATTTGTGCCCGTTTCCCAACATCCGTTCCCGCTCGAGCGGGTCGAAGTCTGTTCTAATCCCACACAGTCCGGTCGGCGCGTGACCAACCACCACCTTGATCCTTCCCTATCCAAATTCCGTGCCACCTGAAGTTGTTTTGAAGAAGTGAGACGACTCAATGGGTTACGCGGGTGCCTGCGGTCAAACAAGAGCCTGACATGCTCATATCCCCAGCAAAGTGATTAAGTTTTAGGCAGACAGTGGTGGTACTCAGGTGGGCACATCGTGCTCCGGTCAGGGTGGGGAAAGCCGGTAGTGCATCAGTTTGAAATTTGCAGGCCTTGACCTGTCGAATCAACCGGGTTTTTCCTATATGCTTAGCGGAAAGCATAGGAGAAAACATGCCTAAGGGACCCGAAGGCCAAAAGCGACCCGCCGACGTGATCGGCAATGCGGTAAAGGTTATGAAAATAGCTACTGGAGAGGAAGAGGAAGAATTCGAGAACGACGGCAAAAGCAAGGCAGCCGTCGAGCTTGGCCGGAAGGGCGGCAAAGCTCGCTCCGAGAAGATGACGCCAGAGCGCCGTGCCGAGATTGCTAGGAAAGCCGCTGCCGCTCGTTGGAAGGGCCGTTAGGCTCCCGCAAAAGTTTTTTACGCGCTCGATCCCGCTTCCGGACCTCTTTGATTGGTTCGACAAGCTGCAAGTCCTCTGGCAGTGTCCCGCGTTGCTCGGTTATCACGCGCCTTACATCAGCAGCGACCTTTTTGTTTCGGTCGATAACCTCAGCCTCACCCCGAATGCTTTCCTTCTGGATGACCTCAGCGGCAAGGTTCATCTGAAAGTCGTTGGCCGATAATTCCATGCGGTCGGCCCGGTCGTATATTTTTTCTTTCTCGCCGAGTCCCTTCTTTCGCTTCACGTCGCGAAGCCGCATACCGTAGAGGCCTTGATAGCGTGCATCATGAAAGACGCCCTGCTTTTGACTTGGAACTCCGGCCTCCTGAGCTACGCCACTCACAAGCCGGTGCGATTGTGCTACCTTCTCGCGAAGCTCCAGGCGCTTCTCGTCCTCCGCTTGCTGGTCCTTAATCTCCATGCGGCGGGTCTGTACGACGAAGTAGGCTTGCCCAGCGGCAATCTCGGGTTTCGACGGATCTCCGTTCAGAACAATCAACGAGCAGGCAGCGCGTGATAGAAAATAGTCGTCTTGGCGCCGTCGCGCCCCTTTCCCGACTTCCATCAATTTTCCCACCAGAGCAATATGATGTGACGGGTCAGCATTATTGCTGCGGAACGCTTGGCGCGCCCTATCTATAACCGCTTCAAATTTATCCCACGTGGGATAACCGAGTATTGGGTGGATTTCCCGGGCCAACCAATACTCCTCACTATCCGGTGAGTGGCGCATTCGTGCCTTAAGATCGTCGATCGTGTGCCGATATTTTGGCGTTCTAGTCAGGTCATTTAACATACACTTGCCTTTTTCCCATCATCGTGTCACATCATATACCATCAATCCCATACAGAGTCGATTGCCATGAGCGAACGCCAGAAAGTTGAAGAAAAATTGCGCAGAAAAGAGCGAGAAATCATAGGCTTGGAGGAAAAAGTCAAAGCTGCGCACGTGTATGTGCAAGCTTTGCGAGATGTTCTCAAGATGATGGGATCTGATGACGTTAGCGGCGATGATGACGCCGCCGCAGTTGTTCTTCGTAGCGGCAGCGCCGTGGCAAAAGCTAAGAAAGAGATCCTGCGGCAAGGGACTCCGGTTCATATTTCTGATCTACTAGAGGCACTTGGGCACGACCAGACGCGCAAGAACCGTGCTTCGTTGACAAGTTCGCTTTCAGCGTATGTGAGGCGCGGTGAAATTTTCACAAGACCAGAGCCCAATACATTCGGGCTCATTGAACTGGGCCAAACGGAGAAGACTGAGGAGGTGGTCACGCCCCCAATGGGATTCGGCAAAGACGAGGCGCATCCTGTGGAGCCTGCTGATCGCGAGCACGCTAATCCCTTTATGGAAGAGGAGGACGATCCGCCATTTTAATATGAACTTTTATACTTGACAGTAAGTATAGGGGTTCATATATTATGGGCATGAACAAATTGGCCCTCAAAACCCGTTCTATGATCCTAAACATGCTCTGTGAAGGCCAGTCCACGCGAGCCACGGCACGGCTGGCAGATGTGAGTTTCAATACTGTCGCTAAGATTTTGATTGACGCTGGCAAGGTCTGTGCCGACCTGCACGACGAATTGGTGCAAGGCGTCACGGCCAGCCGCGTCCAATGTGATGAAATCTGGAGTTTCACCTACGCCAAGCAAAAGAATGTTGTAAGGGCTAAGGCCGCGCCAGCCGAAGCCGGGGACACTTGGACCTGGACCGCGCTGGATAGCGACAGCAAATTAATTGTTTCATGGCTGGTCGGCGGTCGTGACAGCGAACATGCGATTGAGTTCATGGGCGATCTTCGCAGCCGTTTAGCTAACCGTGTGCAACTCACCACGGACGGACACAAAGCATACTTGGAGGCCGTTGAGGGTGCTTTCGGCGGTGATGTGGACTATGCACAACTTGCGAAGCTCTATGGCGAACCCACAGGCCAGAAAGGGTATGAGCGCAAATACAGCCCATCAGAGTGCACCGGAACGCGCAAGCGCCGCATTGAAGGTGATCCAGATATTAAGTCAGTTATCACATCGCACGTGGAGCGCCAGAACCTAACTATGCGTATGCAAATGCGCCGTTTCACCCGCTTAACCAATGCGTTCTCCAAAAAGTTCGAGAACCATATACACATGGTTGCGCTCTATACGGTTTGGTACAACTTTATCCGCATCCACAAGACGCTGCGTGTCACGCCTGCGATGGCTGCCGGCCTGAGCGATAAGTTGTGGGACATGGAAGACCTAGTTCGGATCATGGATGAACGTGCGCCGAAACCAGGTCGGCCAAAAACTTACAAGGAACAAATTTCAAACTGATGCACTACCAGAAAGCCCGGTTTCTTGACTGTCCTGGGTTTAGGGCGTACACGACCCGCCGTTACGGCGGGTGTAGCTCAGTTGGTTAGAGCGCCTGGTTGTGGTCCAGGAGGTCGGGGGTTCGAGACCCCTCACTCGCCCATTTTTTTGTCCATAATCCAAGCCCGAACCTACTGACGGTATTATAATACCGTTTATACAAATACTTGTTTTTGCATCTTTTTTTGAATTGACTTCCCCATTCTGATGCCATAGACAACCGCCTTTCCAGGGGAGACGGGCCTCACCGAAACCCCAAACAAAACTGGCTTGGTCGCCGGCGGGGTTGGTGGCCGAAAAGCACAAGAGGGCGCCATGAAGACTTATTCCGCACGTCCCTCAGACGTAGAGCGCAAATGGTACATCGTCGATGCTGAGGGCGTTGTCCTGGGCAGGATGGCCGCCCAAATTGCTATCATTTTGCGCGGCAAACATAAGCCTATGTACACACCGCACATTGACACTGGTGACAATGTGATCGTTGTCAATGCGGCTAAAGTTCGCATGACGGGTAATAAGCTGACGAATAAAACCTACTACTGGCACACCGGATATCCAGGTGGGATTAAGAACCGCACGGCCGGTCAAATCATCGGCGGCAAATATCCTGAGCGGGTGGTCGAAAAAGCGATCAAACGGATGATGCCCAAAGGTCCACTCGCCCGGGAACAATTGAGAAAACTCAAAGTTTATGCCGGCGCTGAGCACCCGCATGAAGCACAGCAGCCTGAAGTTCTTGATATTGCTGCCCGTAATCCAAAGAACAAGAGGAGCGCCTAGTCTAGTCCATGGCGGAAACCACAACCTCATTAGAAGATTTAAAGGACGCAGTTACCGATACATCCTCGCCGCGCGAACCTCAAAAGGACGAGCTGGGACGGTCCTATGCCACGGGACGCCGGAAAGACGCCGTCGCCCGCGTGTGGATTAAGCCCGGTAAAGGCAAAATCACTGTCAACAACCGGGAATTGGATAATTATTTTCCACGCCCCGTGCTCCGCATGGTTATCAATCAACCGTTCGAGGTGTCCAACCGGGAAGGGCAGTTCGATGTGGTCTGCACCGTCTCCGGAGGCGGCCTTTCAGGACAAGCCGGTGCCGTGCGGCATGGAATCTCACAGGCTCTAACTCTGTTCGAGCCAGAACTCCGTCCGATCCTTAAAAAAGGTGGTTTCCTAACGCGCGATTCTCGCGTTGTGGAGCGCAAAAAGTACGGCCGCCGCAAAGCACGCCGCAGCTTCCAATTCTCGAAACGCTAGCGTCCCTTTAGATTTGTTGATGGGGAGGGTCGCACAGCGTGCGGCCCTTTCTGTTGCGCGTCAACGGTATGGACGACTTCTGACTTAGTCCTATCATGTAGAGGGTTCTCAACCATTCGCCGTCGGCATCGCGGCATGAATTTAGCAAGCCATGAGTAAAGACTTAGACATAATCGCCGAACTTACGCAGGCCGTTGCGAAGTACAGAGCGCGGCAATTCGAAGAATCAGCCGTCATCAGTGAACGTGTGCTTGCCGTCCTGCCGATGCAACCGGATGCCGTCAATATTCTGGCCTTGATTGCGCGAGAAACAAAAAAATGGGGCCGGGCTGAAAGACTCGCACAACAAGGTATTGCAGCAAATCCGAACAGCGCCACACTACAAAATACCCTCGGTCTAGTCCTGCTTGATCAACGCCGGTTGGATGAAGCGCAAAAGGCATTTCAGAGTGCTACGGAGCTCAAGCCAAATCTCCTTGAATTTAAGGCCAATCTGAGTCGGGTTTTGCATGAATTGGGTCAACTCGACAGCGCGCTTGATGTGTTGACCTCTGTCATTGAAAAAGAATACTTAGTTCAGGCCTTCATTCTTCGTGCTGCTGTGTTTGCCGAACACGGTGACCTTACAGCAGCCAAACGGGATATCGACGCCGCGCAAACGCGGAACGCCAATCCATCAGACTTAGCAATGGCCAAAGCGCTGTGCGCCTTTGTGGAAGGTGACCTCGATGCCGCCTATGAATTTTTTGATCTCGCAACCGAGAACACCGACAACATTGCTGATGCCCAGGTCAATCGCGGCATGGTCCGTTTGCTGCAAGGGCGGTTCAAAGAGGGTTGGGCCGACTATAATATGCGCCACAAGCGCCGGTGGGCGCGCACTGTAAAGTGCTCTTTCCCATATTCTGAGTGGCAGGGTGAAGACCTTGCTGACAAAGTACTTCTTATGTGGGGTGAGCAGGGGTTAGGTGAATCCATCCTCTCCAGTTCCTTGCTATCCCAAGTGGCTGAAGAAGCGAAGCACGTTATCTTGGAATGTGATCCACGTTTGACAACGTTGTTTCAGCAATCCTTCCCGGGCGTGGAGGTGCTGCCTCAAAAGACTCCACCGGATCCTGCGATTGGTAAGGCACAAGTGGACTATCAGGCCAGCATGCTGGATTTGATTGTTCATCGGGCTGGTAGCTTAAGTGAGATTGGCCAAGAAGACGGTCATCTCAAAGCCGATCAGGCCCAAACGGACCAACTACGATCTAAATACAAAGGTGTGTCCAGTCAGGGCCCCCTGATTGGTCTGTCTTGGGGAAGCCCGAAGGCTGCAAACGCACGGATTAAGACCTTAGATCTATCACTATGGCATCCTCTGCTGTCGGTGTCCGGTGTGACATTTGTCAATCTTCAATACGGTGAAGATCGCACGGCTATGGACGAGTTTGTCGCGCAGTCGGGAGCGACCTTGATCACAGATTCCGATGTTGATCTCAACGGAAGCCTCGATATCGCTGCCAGTCAAATTGCGGCCATGGATTTGGTCATTGAGGTCTCATCAACGCCGGCACACCTGGCCGGTGCTTTGGGGAAGGAGACTTGGGCAATCATCCCGCCGATTGGTCCGGCAGGAATGTGGTACTGGTTTACCGATCGCGAAGACTCCCCATGGTATCCCCATGTGAGGCTGTTTCGCAGGCAATACGGAGCCGGCAGGGACGCCGAACTTTTAAACTCGATTGCGACTGAATTGCAGATATTGGCCAAGTCGCAATCGAATCGTTAGCTGTTTTACCACCGGCCAAGTTGGTGTAAACGAAGCGAGATTTCGTGAAAGGATGTATTTCATGACAGCCGTGGTATTCATCGACGGCGAAGCTGGCACGACGGGGCTGCAGATTCGGCAACGGCTGAAGACTCATACCGGCGTTGAGATCGTGTCGATTGATCCGGCCCGGCGTAAGGATCGTGATGCCAAAGCCGAGCTCATGAATAATGTTGACGTGGTTATCCTTTGTCTTCCGGACGAAGGTGCACGGGAGGCGGCATCTCTTATCGAATCTGACGCTGTACGCGTTATCGATGCATCCACTGCGCATCGCACTGCCGCTGGATGGACTTATGGTTTTCCTGAAATGACACAGGCGCAGCGCCAGAAAATCGCAACTGCCAAGCGCGTCACTAATCCGGGTTGCTATGCGACTGGATCGGTTGCTGTCTTGCGTCCCCTTGTCGAAGCTGAGATTGTCCCGCGTTCTAATGCCACAACCATCATCGGGGTCAGCGGTTACTCCGGTGGAGGCCGTGCTATGATCGCGGAGTTTGAAGACCAGGACAGTCCCTCATATAGCTCTGAGCCCTTCCGTCTCTACGGTCTTGGCCTGTCGCACAAGCATGTTCCCGAAATTCAAACCCACTCGGGTCTAGAACACCGGCCCCTGTTCGCACCGGCGGTCGGCAGGTTCGCTCAGGGAATGATGGTCGAAATTCCCTTGGATCTAGACGTCCTGCCGGACGCGCCTTCCGTTGACGAAGTGCATGCAACCCTTGCGTCGCATTATAAGGATGAGCCGTTTATCACCGTGGTACCGTTAGCAGAGTCAATGACACTCGACACCCTTGCGCCTGAAGGACTTAATGGCACCAACGACATGCACCTTTATGTGTTCGGTGAGCCTAAGGCCCGCCAAGCGCTGGTCGTCGCCGTATTAGACAACTTGGGTAAGGGTGCATCGGGGCAGGTGGTGCAGAATCTCAACATCATGCTCGGGCTGCCAGAAGCGGACGGCTTGATGTTGGACGCTGCTTAACCGTGATTGGTGCGCTTTGAGTAATTCTTCATCTCGACCGTGCATTCTGCCTTGGAACGATGTTTTGCCCACGATTGCGGGCGATGCCTTCATCGCACCTAATGCCACGGTCATTGGTGATACCCATATCGGCTCATTAGCCAGCGTGTGGTTTAACGTCGTGCTGCGTGGCGATGTCAATTTCATCCGGGTAGGTGAGCGGACAAACATACAGGATGGAACGGTGGTCCATGTGGCGACCGACAGCTATCCAACGCTTGTCGGCAATGATGTCCTCATCGGGCATATGACCGTGATTCATGCCTGTACGTTGGAAGATGGCTGTTTTGTCGGTATGGCGGCGACGATTATGGACGGCGCCGTGATCGAGAAAGGAGCCATGGTGGCGGCTGGAGCATTGGTATCACCGGGCAAGACGGTCGGGGCCGGGCAGCTTTGGGCGGGGACACCGGCAAAATACATACGCGATCTCACGGCTGAAGAGACAGAGTCGTTTCCCCTACAAATCCAACGTTATGTGGACTTAGGGCAGCGCTATCGCGAATTGACAAGTGAGCAGAACGATCGACCATAAGCTGCCATTTGCGCTCCACGAATAAGTCACTACGATACCTTCGTTCATCATTCTTGGAGCGCTTCATGCCCGTTCGGTTTGCCGTAATCGCTGTATTGATTTTGACATTGATTGTTCCCCGATCGGTAGCTATTGCACAGGAAGACTGTCCGCGCGGCACACTCGACGCCCGGTACTGTGACCGTGATCGGGATCTCATTGCCGATCTGCCGCTGGATGAAGACGGTTGGATCGATCCGCCTGCCTTGATCTTTTCTTACACGCCGGTTGAAGACCCGGCTGTTTACGAACAGGCGTGGACCGGTTTCATTGAACACCTAGAACAAATTACGGAAAAGCGGATCATCTTTTTTCCGGTGCAATCTTACGCAGCGCAATATGAGGCCATGCGTTCTGGCCGCCTCCATGTGGCCGGCATCAACACCGGTGGGACGCCTGTCGCCGTGAATTGTGCCGGCTTTGTGCCGTTTACCATGATGGCCGGAGAGGATGGGGTGTTCGGTTATGAGATGGAAATCATTGTCCCGGGTGACTCTCCCATCCAGACCGTTACAGATCTAAGAGGCCGCACACTCACGTTTACGTCGCCTACATCCAATTCGGGCTTCAAGGCCCCATCGGCGATCTTAAAAGCGGAGTTTGGACTGACTGCCGAAGTTGACTTCGAAACGGCTTTTTCCGGAAAGCACGACAATTCAATTTTGGGTGTCGCCAACAAAGATTATGAAGCAGCAGCTGTTGCCAATTCAGTGCTGGGGCGCATGATCTTTCGTGAAACGGTTGGTAAGGATGCGCTACGCTCCATTTACAAGTCGCAAACCTTTCCGACCACGGCCTACGGTCATGCCTACAACTTGCACCCACGTGTGGCTGCCAAGATAAGGCAAGCCTTTTTCACATTCCCGTGGGAAGGATCCGCGCTCAAAGAAGAATTTGCAGAAGAAGATCGCTTCATCGCCATCATCTACAAATTCGACTGGGACATTATCCGCACTATCGATGAAGCCTCGGGTGTTACCTACGATTGCCGTTAGTCCAATTTGTAGTGACCACAAATGTAGGTTTTTGACTCAAAGGTTTAGATAACTATAAACAATTCTTTTGTGATACGATTTGAGCAACTTACTTACCCAGAACAATTATAATAGTAGTCACTTGTGTTTAAAAAGGATCGCTGCCGTCTTTTTTCGATCATTGGAACGCATTGCGTGGCGACCAACCCCAGAGCAATCGGGTGAACGGATCATTGTGTGATGAGGCTTGCGCGGAAGTCGTCGTCCCAGGCGGCGACCTTTCGGCGGAGTCTTAGGGAGTCCTTGCCGGGGTCTCGTCGTATGAGGTTTTGTGCCATGTGCTTGATGGTGGTGAAGTTGGCCGGGGCGTGATCGGTACGCAGGCGGCATTCGTCATCGCGAAAGACCATGTCCATGACCCAGTGCAAGCTGTTCTCTATCGCCCAGTGGGAGCGGATAATTGGGCCTAGTTGCGCCGCCGCGAGATCGAGCGATGAGATGTAGAGTCGGGTCTCGTGCTCGGTCTTGTCGTCGATCTCGCGCGTGCTTTCGACCGCGATGATGGATTTCAGCCCCGGCCAGCCCCGGCCAGCCCCGGCCAGCCCCGGCCAGCCCCGGCCAGCCCCGGCCAGCCATGGCGCTGCTGGAGCCAGGCGATATCCTCGCTCACCGTCGCCCTTCGCGTCTCGATGCGGCCATGGTCGCCGCCGACGCTGGTGTGCTGGCTGCTCTTGGTGTTGTTGAAGCCATTAGCTTTTTGTTCGTCAACGAAGAGTTCGACAGCTTCGTGCAAGCTGGTCTGGTTGGCTTTGAGCGCCAACACGTAATCGGCCTTCTTGTCGACGATCTTGGTGGCGATCTCGCGCTGGCAGCCCATGGCGTCGAGAGTGACAATGGCGCCGTCGATGGCCAACATGTCCAGCAGATCGGGGATGGCGATGATCTCGTTCGACTTTTCCGCCACCTTGACCTGGCCGAGCACCAGCCGCTGACGGGCGGCGAAGGCGGAAACCATGTGGATCGGCGCCTTGGCGCCCGTCTTCTGGTAGCTGCGACGCGAGGTCTTGCCGTCGATGGCGATCACCTCGCCCGGCACACCGGTGATCGCGGCAACCCAGGCGACGAAGCACTGTTGGAACATCCGCGCATCCAGGATGGCAAGGATCGTGCCCAGTTGGTCGTGGGACGGCGTGCCATCGGAAAACGGCCGGAAGCGGCGTAGAAGATCGCGTTCCTTGTCGCCGAAACGGGCAATATCGACAATGCTGTCGGCGCCCGCCAGCACCGCCAATAGGCAAAGCAGCAGCACCTCATCAAGCGGATAGACCACTTTGCCCCGTTGGCGAGGGTCCGCAAGATCCTCAAAATGATCAAGAAAGACAACGGCTCCCGCGAATGCGCCCGAACTCTCCATCATAACCTCCCATACCGAATCGGAGGTCTTCGATAGATTCAGCACATCAACACATTGTCACGCACTTTTTCACCCGATTGCCCTGGGGTTTGGCATTGATCTTCTCGCCCTCGACCAGGGTGAGCTTCATCATTTCAAGGTCCAGTGCGCCGTGCAGGTTCAGCCGCTGGCGCCCTGTCGTGGCCTTGATCGCCGGCTTGTCGGAACGGATGAACCAGCCATGCGCCGGCCGGCTCTGATACTCGGGATGGACCGCAGCGGCGAAGACAACCGTCGCGTCCGGAAACATCCCGCGCGTCAGCTGTTCATAATCCCTGATGAAGGCTTCCTGCGCCTGCTTGTCGGCCTGCTTCGGCAGCGTCTTCGGCTTCACGTATGCGAACCCCAGGCGGTGCATCAGCTTGATGGCGCCCGGACGTGAATATCTCACAGCAAACTTTCGGAAGATGGCATCCCGCACCGCGTTGGTGTCGCGCGGCGGATTGTCCCGGAACTGCGCCTTGAGAGCGGCTTCCTGGTCCGCCGTCAGGCGGCCCGCGCGGTCCGGGTAATCCGCAAGCTCCACAGAGGCGAGCCCCTTCTCGCGGAAGTCCCGTAGCCAGCCGCGAACCGTGTCGGGATCGAGATAGAATATCCTGGAGACCATCTGCACGCTGTGGCCATCATCAAGGGCAACCAGCGCATTCGCGCGCCGTACCTGCAGCGCTTCGACCTTCCGCTTGCGCATGACATTCAGGAGTACCTTGGGTTCGTCAGCGGTCAGAAAGGAGGCCCTTTTGCGCATCTTCGCCGTTAAGTCGTTCGCTGCTCGTGTCGTTGGAGAGGTGCATGAATCGGCAGCCGAATCAGGTCAATGCAAAATACTAAATTCAGGCCGAATCAATGATTCCAGGTATATCATTGATATAATCGATACAAAGAAGTGCTGTGCGTGACATGTGAGATCAATTCCTTAGAGTCGGTTTCGAAAGTCATGCGGCTCGGGCCAATCTGCGGACGAGGAGCATGACGGAGGCGGCGTAGAGGAAGGCGCGGGCCGAGGCGATGGTGGCCTCGAAGTCCTTTGCCAGTCGCCGGTTGCGGTTGATCCAGGCGAAGAAGCGCTCCACGACCCAGCGGCGCGGTTGGACGGCGAAGCCGACCTGATCGGGGCTTTTGCGCACGATCTCGACGGCGATCACGGTGGCCGTGGCGCCTTCTCGCCGGCGTAGCCGCTGTCGGCAAAGACCTTCTTGATGAACGGAAACGAGCCGCGTGAGGCGCACAGCAGCGGCCCGCCACCATCGCGGTCCTGGATACTCGCCGGATGCGCCTCGAGCACGAGGCCGCGCCCGTCGGTGTCGACCAGCGCGTGGCGCTTGCGCCCCTTGATCTTCTTGCCCGCATCGTAGCCGCGGGGGCCACCAGCCTCGGTCGTCTTGACGCTCTGGCTGTCGATAATCGCGCCGCTCGGGCTGGCCTCGCGTCCGACCCGCTCGCGATCGGCCATGACCAGAAAGTGGTTGATCTTCTCAAGGAGGCCGTCGTCGCGGAACTTAGCGAACCAGCGATAGATCGTGCCCCACGGTGGTAAATCGCTTGGCAGCAAGCGCCAAGGGCAGCCAGCCCGCATCACGTAGAAAATGCCGTTGACGATCTCTCGCATCGGCCATGACCGGGGCCGTCCCGTGCCATGAGCCGGAGGCAAATGAGGCTCGATCACAACCCACTCCGCAGCGGTCAAATCAGTCTGATAACGCAGCGCCTTGCGGCTATGCTGCTCTCGGGTGGTCGGCGTCCACATGGCGGCTCCAGATCGGTTTCAGCAACCTTCCTGGAATCACATCGACACCGGCCACTCAACCCCTTTCGAAACGGCCTCTTAGGGTTTGAACAATTCCATTAACCTAGATAATCGTGTTTGATAGATACGGCGTTTCGCTCAAGAACAAAGAGCGCCAGCAGTGCCAGCGGTTTTTGTCCGTGATTCTAAGACAGGGGTTTGAACACCTGATAGCTTTAGTAGGTCAAACCTTCGTATTGGGCCTTTTCTTTGACAGATTCAGTTTCTAAATATGCCAAGAGCGCTGCACGATCTTTCTCTTTTGGCAATCCCTTGTAGATCATGTTGGTGCCAGGCAAGTATTCAGCCGGGTTTTCAATATAACGATCAAGGGCCTCCCTGGACCAAATCACATCGGACTTCAACAAAGACTCTGAATAACCTTTGAAGCCATCTCTGGTGCCAGCCTTGGCACCGACAACGCCCCAAAGATTTGGCCCGATTAGATGCCTGCCGTTCTTAGTGACGGTATGACAAGATATACAGCGCATATACATAATCTTCCCAGCACCAAGTGTGGCTCGATCATAGTCCTGTGCAGAAACCGGTGATGCAAATGCATGCGAGGTCGCCGCCACAAACAGCAACACAGCAACATTTCTATTCAACTTGAATACTCCAAATGTCACGCTAGGCTGGCAGCTACTCAATGAGCGCCCCGAGTTCATCCACACCCTTGCTCTGGACCCATTTTGCATATTCGTCAGCATTTTGAGCCGTCGCAGATCCCCTTCTCACTTCGCCTTTCACTTTAGGCGCGGGCGGACCTTTGTATTTGCTGAGGAAATAACCCGGGCTGCCCTCCGAATGGTACGCGGCAAGTGTGTCGATTTTATCTTTGTCTGGATACATCACCGTTGCATTGCCACCGTACCCAGCAAATTTCCCAGCGTTGCGATAGATAAACCAAATCCCACCATTTGCAGAAATTGTCGTTTTCAGGCTGTCTGACCGTGTCGGTATGGGGTAATGCGTAAACCTGTCCGCTTTGGGATCGTACTTAGAAAGATAGTTATCCGTAGCGAGCCAGACATTATCGTCCGCATCGGGCTCGGCATTATAGGGATTGGAGTATTCGATCCCCAGTTTGCGTTCTAGAACTTCACCCGTCTCAGGATTCAACCGGTAGACCTTGCCATTTTGATGCCCGCGGCTGCCCCAGGTCGCCGTCCAAATCATATTCTTGGAATCAACGCCCAAACGCCTCATGGCGGTTGCCGCGTCGTCTTTTTCGACTTTAAAGTGTGTGAATTCTTCCGTCACTGGATCAAAACGTGAAACACCACCGTTGTGATAATCCGCCCACCAAATTTTGTCTGCTCGATCGACGATGATGCCGTAGGGACGACTGCGAACGATGGGATTTTCCCACCATAGAAGTGAATCAGTCTCGCGATCCCACTTGGCAATGGCGCCCTGCCCCAGCAAGGACATCCAAAGATCACCCTTAGAATCAAAGATCTGCGTGTTACTTCCGATGTTCGTATCACCGATTTGCCAGTAGTCGACTAATCCGGTCTCTGGGTCTAACCGGCGCACGGCATCACCCGACCCTGAATACCAAACCGTTCCGTCAGTTTGGTCTACGAGAACGCCGTGCCCACCGCCGTGACCTTCAAAAGCTTTCGATTCCCCGGTGCGCGGGTCGAACCTGACGATGCAACAGGCGGTGTATGCGAGCCAAACGTTTCCATCCGCGTCAAAATCAACCTGATGCGGCCACGGATTCGTTCGCATAAACGGGTCAGCGTATTCTTCTGACTCATGATAAATGTAGTCAATGAACTGTGCTTTTTCTAAAGCCTCTTCATCAAGCTCGGGCTCGCTACTGAGCTGCACGACCCGCGGCTCGGAGTCAGGGCCAAAATTCTCGACGAGATATTCGATCAGGACATCGCGGTCTGCCGGAGGAAGAAGGTCCGCGTCGAACAGTGTTGCTTTTCCGGGAATGCCAAACGCAGGCCCTTTGTGCATGCGATCGACTGTGACCCGCCAAGAAAACTCGTCATGGGGAACGCGGCCTGCCGGATAAGCGCGGACACTATTGTAAGAGAAAAAACTGACGGCGTGGCAGCCGTGACAGGTCCGCTCAAGGATGTCCCGCCCGGGGCCAGGTGGATAAATGACGTCATAGGGTTCGATTTTGGCGTCGGAGTAGTCATATCCGTTGACATAGTTCGGCGCCATGTTGATGCCTTCAACAACAAAATCAGCCGTAACATGGGCGTCTGCTGCCACATTGACCTTGGTGTACTTGGTCGCAAAACTTTCCAGCTGATCTATGGCCGGTCGCATTTCCACGTAATAAGGACCGGGAATGAGATTAACGGCACGGTATTTTCCATTAATGACGAATACCGTGTAGCCGACGTCTTTTTCATAATTGTAAGCGTAAACGACCGGAAGCACTCCAGGTTCCGACCCTGTTACCTCACCTGATAGCTCTCCGTATCCAGACAGAATGTCGGCTTGTACAGGCGCAAAAAAGCCAACGATTGCAATTAGGATCGTTCCAAATTGAAGCATTTCATTTCGTCCCGTCATCTTATTGATCTCCACTTTATACCAGCGGTCATTGAGATTGATTCTTTTTTAGGGATTCCCCACGGCGCAATGATGTGATTCATAGAAAGCCGGCTTTAAATGGAGGGTTTGATGTCGGCGAAGATCCCGTTGCGAACGGACTATGACGCGGTCCAAGCGCGGGCCTTGGCGCGCAAAGCGACAGATCCCAATCAGGTGCGCCGCCTTCTGGCGATTGCGGCGGTTTATGATGGCATGAACCGTAGGGATGCGGCGGCGGTTGCCACCACAGCTCGACCGGCGTTGCGGGCGGCAGGTGGGCTACCGCCGCGGCGAGCGCCCGGGGGAAGTTTCTTTAAACGTCTCCAGCATTGCCGCATCTTGGCCCGGATGGCGCACCCGGGCGCTCATGTGCGAGAAGCCGAGATCGTGCAGCAGGCGCGAGACCGAGCGCTCGTGATACTCCACCCCGAAGCGGTCCCGGATAACCTCCTTGAGGTCGAGCCGGCGCCAGCGCACGACGCCGTCGCTGTCCGGCCCCGCCTCGACGATCTCCGCCAACGCCACCCTCTCCACCGCCGTCAGCTGCGGAACCGCGCCGGGAGATTTGTGGTCGTGCAGGCCCTCGGGGCCTGCCTGATTGAACCGGTACACCCAGTCGCGCAGGCTCTGGCGGTCCATGCCGCCAAGACGAGATGCGCCTTGGCCAGAAGAACGGCATCGTCCGGCAGTGGGCGCGCACCGGCAGCCGTCCGCGTCAGCCCAAGGACCAGCGCTACCGGAGCGCCTATCTGTTCGGCGCCGTCTGCCCGGCGCGCGGTACCGGTGCGGCCGTGGCGATGCCGTTCGCCGACACCCATGCCATGCCGGCCCATCTCGAAGAGATTAGCCGCACCGTCGCCGACGGCTCACACGCCGTCCTCCTCATGGACCGCGCCGGCTGGCACACCACCACCGAATTGGAGTTCCCCGACAACATCACGCCGCTGTTCCTGCCGCCCAGATCGCCGGAGCTGAACCCGGCCGAAAACATCTGGCAGTACCTGCGCCAGACCTACCTGTCGCACCGCGTCTTCGACAGTTACGAAGACATCGTCGATGCGGCATGCCACGCCTGGAACAAGCTCATCGACAAGCCCTCGAAAATCATGTCGATTGGTATGCGCAAATGGGCACACGAAGGTCAAATTCAATGACCGTTGGTATTAGACATTACACTTCGGCGCCTATTTATCACCATATTTTCTATCGACGCATATACGGATTAGCAACATTACCTCCGGAAGAGAGCCATATACTTTTGGTTTGAAGATACTCTTTTATGGCCTCAATACCGTTCTCGCGCCCCATACCACTGGCCTTATAGCCACCAAAAGGCGTCGTGTAGCTTGTCGAGCGATAGGTGTTCACCCATACGGTTCCTGCTTCAAGCCGTTCGCTAACGGTAATTGCGCGCTTCAGGTTTTGCGTCCAAACACCGGCTGCCAAACCGTATTTTACATCGTTCGCGATCTCGATCGCTTTTTCCTCATCGGAAAAGCGCAGCACTGAAAGGACAGGACCAAACACCTCGTCCTGAGCGATCCGCATATCGTTGGTCACTTCAGAAAACACGGTTGGTTGGATGAAGAGTCCCTTGCTCCCATCCGGGGCGGGATCTGCTCCACCTCCCATTACGCACACTGCGCCTTCTTCCTTGGCAATCTCAATGTATTCCAAAATTTTGCGATATTGAGGTTCTGTTGTGATGGGACCGACGTGTGTATCAGCGCTCATGGGGTCGCCGATGTGCGCCTGAGACGCCATTTCCACAAGCCGTTCAAGGAATTCATCGTGAATTGAGTCCTGTAACAACAACCGTGAGCCCGCAATACACGTTTGCCCACTGGCGGCGAAGATTCCCGAAATGGCACCTCTCACGGCCTGATCCAGATTGGCATCATCGAACACGATGTTGGCTGATTTACCACCCAGTTCCAACGTGACTCGTGTGAAATCGTCTGATGCCGCTGCGTTAACGCGCTTACCGCCCTCTTCTCCTCCGGTAAAGGCTACCTTGCGTACCTTATTGTGCCGCACTAATGGCTCGCCGACGTCAGCGCCCAGACCTGTAATGACGTTGATGACGCCCGGAGGAAAGTTTGCCTCTAACGAAATTCGCGCGAATTCCAGTGAAGACGCCGACGTGTATTCGGACGGCTTAACCACAATGGTATTTCCGGCAGCGAGAGCCGGAGCGGCCTTCCAGGCCAATAAGAGCAATGGCGAGTTCCATGGCGTTATACACGCGCACACCCCAAGGGGTTCGTGTTTGGTGAAATTTAGAATGTTTGGTTTGTCGATTGGCGGGACGGAGCCTTCGATCTTGTCAGCCAAACCTCCATAATACTGGTACCACTGCGTCATGTAACGGCACTGGTTGAGAACTTCGGCATATAGTTTTCCGTTATCACGAACTTCAATTTCGGCCAGCTCTTCAGCGTGATCTGCCAGAATATCGCCGAACCGGCACAGCGTCTTTCCGCGCTGAGTTGCGGTCAGGGCTCGCCAGTCGCTAGATCTGAAGGCGTTGTCGGCAGCCAATACCGCGGCCTCGACATCCGCAGCATTGCCTTTCGGAATTCGAGCCCATTCTTGTCCAGAATATGGGTTCACGGTTGTAACCCATTCTTTGGATGCGGGATCACACCATTCACCGTTGATAAACATTTGGTACGTTTGCATCGCCATAACCTTCTAGATAACAAGTATTTAGGTGGCCGCCAGCCCCTGTGCAAAAAGGAAGTGTTGCAAATTAGTCTGCCAGACAGCACCTCAAACACTTTACTTAAGATTGTTCGGACCGTGAGCAGTTCTAACCAGCCATTCAGAAACCCAATAGGAAGCATGATAGTTATCCAGGGTATGAACGAGTTTTAAAACAGGTCCATCTGGTCTTACAGACCATACACAATCCCTATATAAATCGGCCCAACTCAATCCGAATGACTTGGCGAGACAGTTTTGAGCTCTCAGAAATTTTCAGCACTCAAGGTTGGCGTTACCTGGCAAAGACTTGACAGTCTCATGAACGAGACGGCGTACACCTTTGTGCGAACGTCATTCTCATCCGTAGTTCGTGATAATTGGGATCTAGCAGTGAGCTTGATGGATAGCCATGGCCGACAGTTTGCTCAATCTTCACGTAGCGTTCCGTCTTTCATCGGTACGATGCCAAATACGCTCGCCGTCATGCTGCAACGCTATCCGAAATCTGATCTCAAGCCGGGCGATACCCTCATTTCAAATGATGGCTATCACGGCACGGGACATCTTAATGACATCACCATGGCCCGACCAATTTTTCGCCATGGTCAAATCATTGCTTTCATTGGAAGTGTTTTCCACTCTGTAGATATCGGTGGTGCCCCCTCGGTGGATGCGCGCGATTCCTATGAAGAGGGGTTAACAATCCCTGTGTCAAAGATCGTCCGCGAAGGAGTAGAAAACGAAGACGTCATAGCTTTTCTTTCTGAAAATCTGCGAGGTACTGAAGAAACACTTGGAGATATACGCGCCCAATTTGCCGCGTATGACCTGGCCATTCCACGCCTTCTGAATATTTTGGATGACGAAGAGATCGAAAACTTGGATGAAATGGTAGAGGAAATTCTCAATCGGTCCGAAACAGCGATGCGGCGCGCCATTGAAGAAGTTCCCGACGGTTCTTACAAAGGAGAGATCCAGACCGATGGATTTGATGAGCCGCTTACGATTTGCTGCGAGATTTCAATTTCAGGCAGCAACTTAACAATCGATTACTCAGGCACCTCACCTCAGATCAATAAGCCCATCAATTCTGTGATGAATTACACTAAGGCTTACTCCGCTTATGCGATTAAATCTGCCTTTGATTCAACGACACCCAATAATGATGGTTCATTCCGTCCCATAACGATCAAGGCGCCCGAAGGCTGCTTGGTCAACCCTCGGCGCCCAGCACCGATTTGGGCACGGCATCTCACAGGACACTATCTACCTCCCGTCATCTTCAGTGCCCTGGCAAATATCATACCTGACAAGGTTATCGCAGATTGCGGGTCCCCGATCTGGAATGTGTATTTCGCCGGTCATCATCAAGATGGGCGGCGCTTCATGAAGATGTTCTTTATGAATGGTGGTCATGGAGCGAGACCTCACCAAGATGGCCCCGCTTGTCTCAGTTTTCCGAGTAACATCACGACACTACCAATTGAGCAGTTTGAGAACAGCGTCCCCATACTCATCACTGAAAAATCTCTAATCGTAGATTCGGGTGGAGCCGGAAGGTACCGCGGTGGTCCAGCACAGCGGGTTTCATTTAAAGTGATGTCTGAAAACCCAGTCACAATGACCATCCGGCATGAGCGGGTAAAATTCCCCCCGCGGGGTCTGCTCGGTGGCGAAGCGGGCGCCCCCGGGCGCGACTACGTCAATAATAAGCCAATTCCAGCGAAGGTTAGGTTGGACGTTCAATCTGGAGACATTGTGACGTTTGATACGCCCGGTGGAGGAGGTTTCGGACCGCCTCGCGAGCGCGCGCCAGAGCGTGTCCTGCTAGATCTAAAAAGCGGTCTTATCACTCCGGAAAAAGCCAAAAGCGACTATGGCGTAGAGCTAACTGCAGCAAATTCCGATGGATAAGCCTTTACGAATGGGCGTCGATATCGGCGGCACGTTTACCGACATTGTCATGCTCGACACGAGAAACGGACGCTTTTGTAACGAAAAGGTGCTGACCACACCAAGCGACCCATCGGTCGGCGTCCTCGAGGGCGTCCAAAAGATTCTCGAATCCAACAAAGCTACGGCAAAAAACGTCAGCCAGATCATTCACGGCACCACTCTGGTCGCAAATGCAATCATCGAGCGCCGGGGAGCAAAAGTCGCACTTGTCACAACGTCCGGCTTCAGGGACATATTGGAGATTGGGACTGAGGGGCGATACGACTCTTATGACTTGTTTATTGATATGCCCGAACCCTTGGTGCCCCGCCCTCTACGATTTGAAGTACCCGAGCGCATAAGTCCCGAAGGACACGTTCTAACAGCCCTCGACGAAGAGGCCGTCATTGCAGTCGCAAAAGAAATTAAGCGTTCCGATGTGACGGCAGTGGCAATTTCTCTGATTCACGGATTCCGGAATCCTGTTCATGAGATGAGAATTCTTAAGATTTTCGAGCAGGAAATACCTAACCTGGTAGCCTGCATCTCAAGCGACGTGATGCCAGAGATCGGCGAATATGAACGGACATCGACGACCGTTTGCAACGCCTATGTCCTCGCTCTTTTCAAAAGCTATCTAAAGCGTTTAACCGAGGGCTTACGGCACAAGGGGTTCGAGAACGATCTTTTTCTGATGCTTTCAGACGGTGGAACTGTCCATGAATCAACCGCAGCATCGTATCCGATTAGATTGGTTCAGTCGGGACCCGCCGGAGGTGTTCAAGCAACATCCCTGATTGGTGAGCTATCCGGCGAAGCCAACGTTTTCTGTTTCGATATGGGAGGAACCACCGCCAAAGCGAGTCTAATCGATAATGGCAAACCGATGCGATCCACAGAGTTTGAGGTTGCCAGGGTATACAGATTCAAGAGAGGCAGCGGCCTTCCCTTGCGTGTTCCGGTCATTGAAATGATCGAGATCGGAGCTGGCGGTGGTTCGATTGCGAAAATCAATAATCTGGGTTTGGTGCAAGTTGGACCGGAAAGCTCAAGCGCTGATCCGGGACCGGCTTGTTATGGCTTGGGTGGCAACAACGCAACGGTAACAGACGCCGATCTCGTACTAGGATACTTGAGTGCTGAAAGTTTTCTAGGCGGAGACATGGCACTGGATTTGGACGCTGCAACGGAAGCCTTAGAGCGAAACGTTGCAGCACCTCTAGGCATCTCAGTTGTCGAAGCTGCATGGGCCATTCATGAAACAGTGAATGAAAGTATGGCGCAGGCAGCGAACATCCATGCTTTGGAAAAGGCACAACGCATATCTGATTACGCAATGATACCGATCGGCGGCGCAGGACCCGTTCATGCCTGTAATATTGCCTTAAAGCTTGCCGTTCCCCGCGTCATCAGCCCGTCAAGTGCAGGGGTCGCATCAGCACTCGGTTTCCTCGTTTCGCCAACCTCATTTACGTTCGTCCAAGGTGGCGTGACCAACCTCAACGAAGTTGATTTTAAGAACGTGCAAGAGATGCTGGCTGGTATGGAGAACAAGGGGAAGGAACTCCTTAGCACGGCTGGCATTTCCTCCCGCAATGTTGTTGTCGAGAACCTTGTTTCAATGCGTTATCTGGGTCAGGGCTACAACGTTGAAGCTGCCATCGACCTTGAAGCGATATTGTCCTCTAACCGTGATTCCGTTCGCGCTGTGTTCGAGCAGGCGTATAACGCGCAATATGGCCGGATTGAGCCTGGCGTGCCTGTTGAGATCGTATCTTGGCGGGTTGTCGTTTCGGGCCCCGTGCCTAACATTGATCTAGCAGCTGCGCGGCTAAAATCTTCCGGCAGAGAAGCCCAAAAGGGAGAACGCTCCGTTTATTTTGGTCCTGAAAAAGGCTTTGTAGAAACGACAATCTATGACCGCTATAACTTGGAACCTGGAAGTACTTTTGACGGCCCAAGCATTGTTGAGGAAAGAGAATCAACAACGGTAATTCCACCTGGGGCGACGTCTAAGATCGATGATGCTCTCAATCTAATTGTTAATCTTCCCGTTTTACCATAAGCGAAGAAAACTCATGACAGAGCGTACCGTTGCAGAACTGTTGGTTGACGCGTTCGACTCATACGGCGTCAAGCGTATGTTCGGCCTTCCTGGTGGTGGCAGCAGCTTAGACATTATTGATGCAGCGGCGACAAAGGGAATCGATTTCGTTCTTACCCGGACCGAAAGCGCTGCAGTTATGATGGCTGCCGCAACCGCTGAGTTGGACGGAACCCTGGGTGTTGCATTAACCACAAAAGGACCAGGAAGCGCCAACGCCGCTAACGGCGTTGCCTATGCGTCACTAGAGCGTTTGCCCATCGCATTGCTAACCGATGGATTTACCCCAAAAGAGCAGACCTACATTACACACCAGGTCTTCGATCAACAGGCCATACTGACGCCGTTAACGAAAGGTCACAGCCGTTTAGATGGAGACTTGGCGGCGCAGGACATAAGCGTCTTTTTAGAATTGGCAACAACAACCCCGCAAGGTCCGGTTCATTTTGAACTAACGAGTGCGGCAGCCCGAGCGAAGCCACCAACAGCATCCCAGAAGGGTCACACGGGGAAAAAACATCGACAAAGTTTAAGTGTCGACGAAAGCTTATTTACTAAAGCAAGGGATTTTCTCTCCAGATCCAGCAAACCGGTCATTATCGTCGGCATGGAAGCGCGCAAGTCAGACGCGGCGGCGGCAACGCGTGAGCTTGCATCTGCACTGAACTGCCCTGCTCTGACCACCTACAAGGCCAAAGGTGTTGTCGCGAACCTTGATCCTTATTTTGCAGGGATATTTACTGGCGGATCAAAGGAAGCGGACTGCGTCTCCAGCGCCGATCTCATTATTCTTTGTGGTGTTGACCCTGTGGAGCTAATACGCCAGCCCTGGCGATATGACGCTCCGGTCATTGATATTGCGATTGGCAAGCATCCGGTTCACTACATTGAACCTGACGTCGGTCTCTATTGCACGTTGGCCGATCATATTTCTCGTTTGGCAAAAACAAATACAGGATCGTCTTGGACGGAACGAGAAATTCTTGAATTGCGCATCGATATGCGTTCGCGCCTTCATTACACCGGTAGCTCAGGCATCAATCCTCAGCAAGTCGTCGAGACTGCTTATAACGAAGCACAATCCTTAGCGGTTACACCACGCATCACCGTCGATGCGGGCGCCCACATGTTTTCGGCCATGGAATTCTGGCCGTGCTCGGAGCCAAACGACGTTTTGATCTCCAACGGTCTGGCGACCATGGCCTTCGCACTGCCTGCAGCCATCGCTTCCGCGTTACATGAACCAGACCGACCAGTTGTTGCCTTTACGGGTGACGGTGGCCTTCTCATGTGTTTGGGCGAACTTCTGACAGCTGTTCAATACAAAGCAAATATCACCGTTATTGTCTTCAATGACGGGTCCTTGTCACTCATAGACATCAAACAGCAGGAACGACAGCTGCCGTCTAACGGAACACGTTGGCCTCCACCTGACTTTTGCAAAATGATGGAAGGCATGGGTGGTCGCGGATATTGTGTAGAAACGATCGAGAGCTACACCCATGCTTTATCAGAGGCGTTGCAAAGCGATGGTCCTGCCCTTATCGACGTGACAATTGATGCCAGCGGGTATTCGGACCAGCTCAAAGCGCTACGTGGCTAAACAGATATAGAAAAAAGAGCGAACTGTTATGGATAGTGGCGCCTTTCAACTGCCATCAGATGTTGTGGAAATGTGCGATGTTGCCGTGCGCATTGTCCATGACGAGTTGTTGCCGTTAGAGATGACATACTTAAAGCATCCTGACCATTCGTTCGGTACGAACCAGACAGCTACAAATCTAAAATTGGTATTCGGACAGGAAGTGCTTGACCGCCTGACCAAATTGTCCCGCGACACCGGCTTTTGGTATTTAATGGTGCCCGAGGAACACGGCGGGTCTGGTTTATCCATGCTGGCGCAGATCGCCATTATGGAACAATTTAACTACACAGCCGTCCCCTTTCCTTTCGCCCACGTCGCCAACATCCTCTATCAGTGCGAGGGAGACCAGGTTGACCGTTTTCTCAAGCCAGTGATTGAGGGCGAGAAAATAACTTGTTTCGCGCAAACCGAACCCAATGCCGGTTCAGACCCGGGCGGCATGATGCAAACCCATGCCGTGAAGGACGAAAACCATTGGGTCCTCAATGGAACAAAGATGTGGATCAGCGGTGCTGCAGAGTCTGACGTCATCATGGTGCAAGCGGTCACCGATAAAGAGAAACGCCAACGGGGCGGAATCACCATGTTTCTCGTGGATCGTAACAACCCTGGTGTCCATATTGAAGAACCGGGAATTCAAACATGGCTGGGGACCCGGGCCTCGCAATACATCGTCCACTTTGATGACTGCCGTGTGCCCGATGCCGATGTGTTGGGAGAGGTTGGTAACGGTTTTAGACTGGGTCAACGCTGGCTCACCATCCATGACCGCCTTTTGCGCGGCCCCCTTGCTCTAGGAAAAATGCAACGCGCTTTGGACATGTCTACCGACTGGGCAAAACAGCGTGTCACTTTTGGCAAACCGCTGGCTGAGCGCCAGGCCATCCAATGGAAACTGGTCGATATGTACACCGACCTGCAAGCCTTGCAATCTATGACGTACCGAATGGCTGCACGCGCCGATACGGGTGAAGACATTCGTACCGAAGCCAGTTTGATCAAGCTCGTCTCAATGAACTGGGGTGCACAATGCATGGATCATGCCATCCAGATTCATGGGGCCATGGGTGAATCCCTCGAACTTCCCTTAACGTTGTTCTATCGCTATCTCCGCCATGGCCGGATCGGCGGCGGCACAGATGAGATCCAAAAAATGCTGATCGCTCGGAAATTACTTCGGGACTAAATCTAGCCCCAAAAATCCCCTCTCTCGAAACACCCGCATTAGAATTGGAAGCACCTTGGAAGATAGCCTAAAAGGCGACAAAAGCGATGACACTGATTATCCGAACCAAGTGTACGCATGGTATGCGGTAAGCATCCTTCTTCTTGCATACGTGTTTTCGTTTATTGACCGATCCATATTAACGCTTCTCGTAGATCCCATACGAGAAACTTTACAAATTACCGACTTCGAACTGAGCTTATTGCACGGCTTTGCCTTCGCCATGTTCTACGTCACCTTGGGAATCCCAATCGCACGGTATGCGGACTCTCACAATCGGGTACGACTCATTTCTCTTGGCATTGCAGTCTGGTGCGTGATGACCGCGTTTTGTGGCTTTGCAAGAAATTTCTGGCAAATGTTTGTAGCGCGGGTTGGCGTTGGTATTGGAGAAGCCACGCTTTCACCGTCAGCCTATTCCATCATCACGGATTACTTTCCGCCGCATAAACTCACCCGAGCGCTTAGCGTCTATCAGACAGGTATTTATGTAGGGACAGGCCTCTCAATGATTCTCGGGGGCATTGTTATTGCCAATGTGCCATCTATTGAAATGCCGTTTTATGGGCAAATGGAACCTTGGCAAGTTGTTTTTCTAATGGTGGGGTTACCTGGACTTCTGGTCGCCGCTTTGATGTATACGATCAAAGAGCCAGAACGCCGTGGTATGCTGACACAATCATCTTCAGGCAATTCCATTCCGATTCGCGAAGCAATTGCATTTATTCTTAAACGTAAGGCAGCTTATGGTTTGTTGATTGGCGCAGTCGCGGCGAAAAGCATGGCCTTCTACGGCGTCAGCGCTTGGATACCGACCTACTTCATGCGCGTCCATGAATGGGATGTTGCGACCGTTGGCCTCCGGTACGGTCTTGCTAGTATCGTTTTTGGAATTTTGGGCATTAACTCTGGTGGGTACTTTGCCGGTTGGCTGCGGTCCAAAGGCTACGTTGACGGAAATATAAGGGTTGGTCTTATTGCGTTAACTTGTTTGAGTCCGATCAGTATCGCCGCACCTTTAGTAGCATCTCCGAATATCTCTCTCGCTCTTTATTGCGGCTTCATTTTCTTTGCGAGTTTCCCGGTGGGGAGCCAAGCAGCGGCTCTTCAAGAAATCACGCCCAATCAACTGCGCGCCCAAGTATCCGCCATATACTTATTCTTAACCAACATTTTTGGAATTACGCTAGGATCGCTCGTGATCGCAGCGTTTACGGATTTTGTATTTGCCAACGATTTACAAGTAAACCTTTCAATGTCTGTGGTTGCAGGAATCACTTGTCCCTTGGGAGCGTTTTTGTTTTGGGCCACTTTAAAACCCTATCGGGCCGCATATGACTCAGCGAAAAAAGGATACAAGTAATCGGAGAATGATTCTTTCCAAACGAAGTCGATGGGAAAACCAACATTAGTTGCTGAGTTTCAAGAGAAATAGTTCAATGCTTCTATGGGAATCTAGCATGTGGCAACCAACTCAAATCATGATGAACGGCGAACTCATGCCCTTTGCCGAGGCGAACCTTCATCCCATGTCCCTGGCTGTTACCTACGCCGCAACTGTTTTCGAGGGCATACGGGCCTACCATGTTCCTGATACGGGACAGTTCGCAATTTTTAGATTGGACGATCATTTAAAACGGTTGCAAATCGGTATGAAAC
This sequence comes from Rhodospirillaceae bacterium, assembly GCA_965262665.1. Lineage (GTDB taxonomy): Bacteria > Pseudomonadota > Alphaproteobacteria > Rhodospirillales > Rhodospirillaceae > CBDBND01. Next base: position 2,329,389 of record CBDHFR010000004.1, on the reverse strand, counting down.
TGATGCGCTTTGATCAATCTTATGAGATTGATTACATGCGGGATTGTTTAACGCGTTTACTCAAGGCGAATGAACCCGACGCCGATGTCTATTTCCGCTTACTCGTTTACATCGAAGGGACAGGCCTTCTGGCTTCCACGGGTCCTGTCGGGTTCACAGCGGCAGCGATGCCGCGGGACAAACCTAAGTTTGCAGAGACAGGTATGGGGTTGGGCGTAAGCTCGTGGCGGCGGTTGTCTGACAATGCCAGTCCGCCTCGCGTCAAGAGTACTGCGAATTACTTCAATGCCCGCTTAGCCGTCCACCAAGCAAAGGCCGATGGATACGACGGCGCACTCATGCTCACACCGGACGGTAAGGTTGCAGAAGCGCCGATCGCTTGCTTTTTCATGGTTCGTGACGGCCAATTAATTACCCCAGATTGCTCCAACAACATTCTAGAAAGCATCACGCGCGACACCATTATTACCCGGTATCGCGAACTAACTGGACAATACGTCGAGGAACGTGTGGTCGATCGCAGTGAATTGTATTTTGCCGACGAAGCATTTTTGTGTGGCACCGGACAGGAAATTCAACCAGTTACGTCAATCGATAAGCTGCCAGTTGGTAGCGGGGAGATTGGTTCTGTGACCCAAAAGATGAGGGATGACTACTTCGGTATTGTTCGCGGAAAAGTTTCTGATCATCCCGAATGGCGAACGATGATTGGTTGAAATTGCGTGCTTACGGCGCGTTTGCCTCAACGAATTGACCGTCCTTCCAAAGGTATTGTCACGTTATTGGACGGTCGTGCTGCGAACTGGCATAGAACTTAAGCTCAAGCGGCAGCGGTGACGGTTTGCCACAGGCCCATAGCGTGGTTGCGAAACTGGCGCAATGTTTGTCGGGATATCAGATGGCGTTGGACGTTGAAGGTGAACTGGTGATTTGAGGCGCTTTGAAGTGCTGACGGATTTCACCACCACGGCTTTGCGTGCGTTTACGAAATACCGGCTCTACACCGTTCTGAGCGTGTCGAGCTTGGTTCTCGGACTATCCGTGTTTTGCTTGGACTGATTGTGGTGGAGAATATTCGTAGTCTCGATCGCGATCTCACAAAATATGATCAGATCTACAATGTCTATACCCGGTGGATTGATTTTCCCGCCGTTGGCCCCATCAACCTGACTACGTCCTATTTTACAGCGAACGAACTAACGAACCATTTTCCCCAGATCGAACATACTGCCAGTATCACGTCAACCGGCGACGACGACTGGTGGTCAAATATGGAGACATCAGGAACTACGAACGTCTTATCGTTGCTGACTCAGATTTCTACAACGGCCTAGAGCGTTTCCGCGGTTGAATGAATCAAAATTTTGTTGTCATGGTCTTGGCGGACTGATTCGATAGCCGCTTTGGCGGGGGGCATCGTGGCTGTATCGGAAGACCTGCGTATTCGTTTGGCGAGGAAAGTGGCGTCGGGCATGTCGCGCCGTCAGGCGGCGGCCCTTTTTGAGGTGAGCGCAAGCTCGGCGGTGCGGGATGGCGGGCGATATGAAGACGAGGGGACTGTCGCGGTCAAGCCACGGCCGTCGCGCCAGCGCCGTCTTGATCCTTGACGGCGAGGATATCCTGCGCTGGATTAAGGAGACGCCAGACCCGACACTGCAAGAGCTGTCTGAGCGTCTGGACGAAGTTCACCAAGTGATTGCGCCGACTTCGACGATTAATGACTGGTTCCGCGCGCGCAAGATCAGCTTTAAAAAAACCGCCCACGCCAGTGAACAGGAACGCGCGGATGGGCAGGCAGCACGCGTGGTTTGCGGTCAAGCAGATTGGGCGCGATCGCATGGGAGTGGCGGCTGTCGGTGGTGATTGGCGCCCGCCGCCTGCCGCGCGGTGGACGAATGCCGTTCTCTCGCATGAGCTTGGCGACCGTGCGCTTCGAGATGCGAAAGCCGCGGGCCTTCAACTCGGCATGGATCCGAGGGGCGCCGTAGCACCTCTTGCTCTGCTCGAAGATCTCCCGGATCTCTGACCCGAGCCGGTCACGCCAGGCAGCGCGTTCAGCTCTCTTTTGGGCCGCACGCCGCCGGGCGTGGAACCAACTGTGAGCAACCCCTAGGACCCGGCACATGAACCGGATGGCGGGCCCTGAAGCATGGGCGGCGATGAAAGCGTGCTTCGTTTTCATGTCTTCGCCGCCCATTGAGCAAAAAAAGCCGAGGCTTTGCGCAGAACCTCAACCTCCTCCGTCAGCCGCTTGTTATCCCGGCGAATGCTGCGCCAGCTCAGCGGCCTCGGCTTTCTGCGCCGCGGTCGCCGCGGTCGAACCCGCGGCCTCAAGCTCGAGCCGCCAGGTCTTCAACTGCGTTGGCGTGACGCCGGGCTCGGCAGCCACGCTGCTATGTGTCGCACCCGGCTCCGATAGCCGGGCAACCGACTGTTCCTTGTATTCTGGGCGAAAACCGCCGCCTCGTCTGCTTTGTCATCCTGTCCCTCCAGGTCGGTATTTAATTTACCGTCTGGTCCGGGATCCGGGAGCAACGTCAGGAAAGCGTGCGGTGTTACGATCAGGTGCCTTTGTTGCAACGATTACCAGACGACATCAAGTCGCGCTATGCTGTCCGACTTATAACGCGCAAAGAAGGGCGATAGGTGTACCGTATTTTTTAGCACTGCGGATTTGAAAGTAATTGATTTTTGAATAACAGTTACGACTTGAGTAAGGATCGTTAGGGATGAGAAATGAAGATATTTTCAATTTCAAGCATGCTACTTGGTTTATTGCTCGCCGTTCTGAGTTTGAACACCAGTGCTGGAGCAAATTCTGTTGCCCAAAACTGCAGTGTCACCGCTACAACGTTTCTAAATTCTCTGTCCGAAGATCAACGTGCTGACGCTACACGCCCCTTTGATCATGCCAGCCGCAAAAAGTGGACCAACTTGCCTGGAGCCCGGCACCGCGAGGAGGGGCCGGCCTTTGAAAACATGACTGAAGACCAGCGTACGCTGGGCCATCGCTTGATGCAGTGCGGTTTGTCGAGCCAAGGCTATCAGAAAGCCGTCGGCATCATGCAGGTGGACGACTATTTGTTTGCCAAACTGCCTGACCCAGAAATACAAGCCGTCATCAACCGGGGTTACGGGTTTTACTGGCTTGGCGTATTCGGTGATCCAGCAGGTGACGTACCATGGGACTGGCAATTGGACGGCCATCACTTGGGCTTAAATTTCACCGTTGCCAATGGCGAGGTTGAGGTCACGCCAGCGTTCGTCGGCATACAACCCAATGAAGTGCCCGATGGGCCCTATGCAGGCCGGCGTATCCTTGGTGAGGAAGAAGACAAGGCCCTGACCTTGGTCAATGGATTGGATAGTGCGCAGCGTAGCCGAGCAATTCTCAGTGAAACGTTACCCGAAGAAATCTTTACTGGTCCGGAACGCGGTGATGCCCTGCAAGAGTTCGCCGGACTCAAAGCTTCGGAGATGACGGCTGACCAACGCGTTATGCTGCGAGCGCTTATCGAAGAGTATGTGCGCAACATGGAACCGGAAGCGGCCGATCCTTTGCTCGCGCGTATCGCCAGTGACGGACAAAAGACGCCCTTCATTTCGCGTGGATGGGGGGCACCAAGCCTGGTAGTGCTTTTTACTATCGCGTCCACGGTCCATCAGTGCTGATCGAGTTTGATCATACTCTTAATATTGCCCGCGTTCAGGAGGGCATACGCGAACACGACGTCAATCACATTCACACCATCCTGCGTCAACCGGGTCAGGACTACGGCACCGACCTTTTGCGCCGTCACTATGAGGAAAGTCACAACAATGACTAAGTCACTCTTTTGGTTGTTGGTAACACTTATGATGCTCGCTCTACCTCCCGCCCCGTCGATGGCTGCCGACACGCCGCGCATGAAAGGCATCGGCTGGGTTGTCATCCGTTCCCATGACCGAGACCGTTTGGAAGCTTTTTACCGGGCGCTTGGGTTTCAGGAGTGGGCCAGTTCAGACAAGATCATCGGCCTACGCGCCGGTGGCGGTGCTGCTATGGAGTTGGGGCGCCTCGATCCCGACGCGCCAAGAAACCCACGACGGACGTCCCGTGAACAATCTCCAGCAATGGTTATCTTCGGCACCGACAATGTAGCCGAAGTGGTGGCCCTGGCTCGGGCCAACGGGGCCACCTTCATTGAACCTTACGATAGCCCCGCCGGTACACCGCTGGTCTACATCGGCGATCCCGATGGCAATGTCATCGGTTTTGCGCAAGACGGCCCCATGTGGGGCAATACGGAAGAATTAGACGTGTTGGGCATCACGCCCACACCGGAACAATAGGAGCGAGTCATGTCCATAACTCGCCGCACCGCCATGGCCACAACCGTTGCTGTTGCTGCTGCTGGTAAAGCGCATCACGCTACTGCTGCTCTTGATCTCACTAATCCGGCCAACAAACTTGAACTCTATGCGCGAATGCGCGGCAATGCTGATGGCGAACTGGCGCTGTGGTGGTGGAAGGCTAATGTCTGGGCCAAAATGAACGATGACGTCGCCAAGGTCGTCGCGTTAGTCGAAGGCCTCACCTTTCAGCGCGTCACCCGCAACCCCGATGGCACGCTGGACCAGCGCATGACCGGCCGCGGCACGTTCCGTGACAAAGAAACCGGCGCGCCTTTGATCAAGTGGATTAACCCGGACAACGGTCATACTGCTGAGTCGGATCACATAGCTTCCCTCAACCATGAAACTGTTACCGCCAACGGTATGCAGCGCGAAGAGAATGAACGCGTAATCGTCTTCGAAGGTGGCATCGGTGATCCGCAAGTTGTCGGCAGCAATGTGTATTTGATGGAAAACTTTGTGGTGAAGTCGCGGGGACGAAACCCTGGCGAAATCACAACGGGGTCTTCGCTCACGGTCTTCACTGGTGATGCCGCAGATATGGCCGACGATGACGCCGACTTCCGGCCCTGCAACATGAACTATCAGAACCCTGGTAATTTCCGACCATGGATGGGATACGACAACGCTAAGGGCATTCTCACTTGGCAGACTTTTGGTCAGAAACTTCGCCGCGGCCCTGATGATGCCCCGGCGGATATGAGGAGTTGGGTGGACAGCACGTATCCAGGATTCTTGGATAATCCACCAATTTAACGACAATTGATGCAACTCTGCTTGACAGAGTAGTCACATGTATATACTCTGCAATACAGAGTTATCTGAAATACGGATTATAATCTATGACCGTCACGCGGGAAGAAGCAGAAAGCGCCTTACAAGATATTCGAAATGCTAGTGCGCACCGCCGTGAGCTGTTTGGTTACCGAATCTCCAGTCGCTATTTTCTAATATGGGTGCGCTTTGGATCATCGGTGCCGTTATCGGCGAATTATCTCCTGCAAACACGGGGCTGGGATGGATGGTCATCAACGTGGCCGGTTTGATCACCAGCATTTACTTTGGATTCACCGACCGTGGAGGCGGTGATCAATCTCGTCAAAAAGTCTTCGGACTTAAATATCTAATTACATTTGCCATACTGATTGGATTTATCACCCTTGTGTTTTTTGTCTTTAGTCCGGTATCCCAGACGCAAGTGCATACCTTTATCACCGTACTATTTGCCGCACTCTACACAGGAGCCGGTGTGTGGCGGGGAAAGCGGTATGCTTTGATCGGCATTGTCCTTGCTGTGTTGTCGGTCGGTACATTCATCGCGGCGCCTGATTTAGTTCCGCTCGTCACTTCTGGCGTCGGTGGAGGTGTCTTAACTTTAACGGGCTTCTGGATGAGGGCAGCATAAGTGACTGCGCCTAATGACGTTATTCACCAATCGATCCGTCTGAAAATCATGGCCGCTCTTAACTCTCTGCCGCGCAAGGAACGCCTAACGTTCAGCCGCTTGAAGGTTATCACCGATGCGACTGACGGCAACCTTGGTACTCATCTCGCTACTCTGGAACAATCGGGCTACATCACCGTTCTTAAGGATCACGTTGGCAAAAAACCGCGGACTCAGGTCACTATCACCGCACTAGGCCGGAAAGCCTTTCGTGACCATGCTGCTTTCCTGAGGGAAATTCTCGACACCGATCTTGAAGGATAGGGCTATCGGCACGTTTTATTTGATTTAAGCTTGTCCTCAATACGCCTAGTTAAAAAAAAGCCGCCTACCATGACCATACGCAAGCACTACGTCGATACGTCCATTGGCCAGGTCCACGGTTTAATCTCTGGTCCGGATGACGGTGTGCCGCTGGTGCTGCTGCATCAAACTTCCGATGCCGCCACTATGTACGAGCCGGTGCTACCCTTGTTTGGCGCAAAGGGTTATCGCGCTGTCGCCATCGATATTCCCGGACAGGGCTATTCAGTCAAACCGCCCCATCAGCCATCAGGCGAAGAGTTCGCCGCTTGGACTCATGAAGCGGCAGTGGCCTTTGGTCTGCCAACCTATTATCTCCTCGGCCATCACTTCGGCGGAACCGTGGCTGGATTCATGGCGGCCGCGCTTCCAGACGCCATTAAGTCCATGATGGTCTACGGCTGGGTCGATATTCATGGCACCGAATGGGGCAACAATATGCAAAACGCCAAATCCCGGGTGTTTGACCCAGCCGGAGAAATCGTCAAACACCACTGGACCCGGCGCTGGGCCATGAGCGGATTAGATCTCGAAGATCCATCCGAGAATCGCTTCACCGAAACGATGGGCCTGCGCACCATGATCGCCCTACTCCAGGCTGGACCAACATGGTATTACGCTTATCATTTAATGGGTAGCACCGATCACAAAGCACTGGTGCAGCGCATCAAGTGTCCGGTGTTAATGTTCGCCGGACCAAGAGATCATATCTACAACGAAAGCCGCGATGCCGTACCCAACTTCCTAAACGCTCGTTGGGAACACATGGACTGGGTCGGTGTCGATGTCACCGATGAGGAACCGGAGAAATTTACCGAAGTAGTCGACCGGTTTGTCTCCTCTCTCGATGAATGACCGTGGTGAAGCGGTTAGTCTTTCTCATCACACTGACGCTATTTAGCCAGACAACGGCGCGATCGGAAGAGATCACCGTCGGCGCACTCACCTTTCCCGGCGATCCTTTTGACCAATACATGCAGCGCTTTGCCAAGAACCTGCAGGCTAAAACATGCCGGATTTGCAAATCAAGTTGCTTATCCGCGGCGAAGTGGGTCCTGAAGAAATTCTCATGCGGTCAGTGCGCCGGGGTCGTGTCCAGATTGCGTCGTTCACCGCCAGCGGTATCACTGCCGTTCTTCCCGAGTTCGATGTACTGCGGACACCTTATCTATTTTCATCCCTGGACGAAGTGGATTACGTCCTCGATGAACATATCGCCCCCTTATGAGTGAACGTCTGGCTGCACAAGAACTGCACTTCTTTGTTTTCTCCGACGAAGGCTGGTTTAACCTCTATGGACAGACGGCTTTTCCTACACCGGAAACCACCCGTGGCGTGCGCTTACGGGCGTTACAGTCTCCGGCCTCTCAGGCCTTTATTCAGTCCATCGGTGCCGACACGATTCAGATTCCTTTTGCCGATGTCTTGACCGGCTTACAGACCGGTCTCATCTCCGGCGGTGAGACGGGCACGATGATCTACGCCGTTGCCAGCTTATATGACGAAGCGCCTCACCTGACGCTGACCCGCCATGCCTATTCAGCCGGTGTGATGGTGGCTCACAAATCCTGGTTCGATGGATTGTCACCGTTCTTGCGCAGCGCGATTACAGAGGCGGTGCCGCCGGTGTCCTTCATCCGAACCATCCTGCGGGAGTGGATAACCAATGACCTGGACCGTCTGCAAAAACAGGGTGCCAAAGTACACGCTCTGTCGCCGGAACAACGGAGGAAATGGCAGGAGGCCACCATTCGCGGGATTGATGCCTTTATTGCGAAAACTGACGGTCAGGCAGAGATGTTCTATAGAACAGTGATGACGGCCAAACAGGCATATTCCAGCCAAAAACAACCTGATTAGGCTGTAAAAAACCGATCCGTTACGCTCTAAATATCTGAAAATAAAGGATAAATACCAATTTCGCGACAACTCTGGCAATAGTCTTGGTGGCCAGTAACGGTATTTGAGCAGATAAGGGCCGCATCGAACCGCACCGTGCCATTATTGACACACGCCCCAACCCCCTTTACCACGCAAGGTGCGCGTCGCATTGCTTCTTAGAATTTACGCAGCCGGTCCGTTTTCGCTCGCTTAAATCATCCCGGACAGTGTGATCGTAACCCGACCTTGTGCCTGTTTGTGCAAGGCCTACTCGTGTTTACTACTGGAGAAACGACATGCCGACCGGAACCGTGAAATGGTTCAATCCAACCAAAGGATACGGGTTCATCGAACCCTCAGATGGCGGAAAAGATGCCTTCGTCCATATCTCAGCTGTTGAGAAGGCGGGCTTATCTACGCTCAATGAAGGCCAAAAGGTTCAGTTCGAACTGGTCCAAGGCCAAAACGGCAAAAGCTCTGCCGAAAACTTAGTCGTCGAATAGACGGCAATGGATGAGGGCGCCGCGCTCACATTTCGGGAGCGCGGAGTTCTCTTCTCTTAAGGCTCAGCTAAGAGCCACGAACAAACAGGGACTTTTATTTCCGCAGACCCTCCGGTCTGTGGATTTTTTTGACTGAGTTCAGGCATCCGGATCGACGAGAACGTCGACAAGTGTCGGCCGCCCGCGACTGATTGAAGCAAGCGCCCGGTCAAAAGCCTCAGGCAACTCTTCCGGCAAGGCCACCGGTCCGACACTGGCCCAGCCCTGGGCCTTGGCAATAGCGCAAAGATCTGGCGGCGGATCGTCCAAGCGCTGGCCTACCCATCTGTTCTTCCGCGGACGTCCCCGGTTTTGCGCGACCCGATCCTGGTGGCGTTCGTCGTTCATGAAGGAACGGTTGTTGTTGATGACAGCCAGCATGGGTAGCTGGCGTTGACCGGCCGTCCACAAACTCGCCATACCGGAGAGCAGATCTCCATCGCCGGTGGCGAGTATCACTAAGCGTTCGGGGTCGATGTCCTGCATGGCCAAGGCCGCGCCGATGGCAAACGGCGGACCGGCACCGATCACCCCACCCGCATCGGCACCGAGGTAATCCAGCGGATGATCGAACGGCTGTGCAGCTGCGGGCCAACCAAAGGGCAGGCAGGCATAACAGGTCTTACGGCCTTGCAAGGCGTGTGTCGTGGCCTGCGCCAGGTGGGCCATGGAAATCGTTTTTGAGTTAGGCAGGGCGTGGGTGCCGGGCCGAGGTTCGGCGTTGGCCGGTGTTTCCTGTGCGCCGAGTGCAGCCAACAGCGCCTTCGTCGCCGTATCGGGATCGGCCAAGAGCATGATATCGGTGCGCGGCAGGCCGAGGTAATCCATCACAGCGCCGGTATGGGCATAGCGGTCGAGCGAGGCGTGAATGACGGTGAGGCTGTCATCGTCGGCGCGTCCTGCGGCTTCAAGGACGGTCTTTAAATCGAGCCAGTCGAGACTGAGCACCGCGTCCGCCTCACACAAAGCTTGCAGACTCTCTTTGGTTTGAAACAGCGGTAACATACCTTCGCACAAGGGATGAGAAACCGGGAACGAGGCCGCCACTTTGAGCGCGGTGTAGACTTTTGCATTCAAATGCTCCGCCAAAGCAATGCGCCGGAGCCAATCGTCTTCACTACGGGAGACCCGTCCGGCCAGGATCACCACTTTGTTAGCTTTGCTCAGCGCGTCAGCGGCTTGTGCAAGACTCTCCCCGTCCGGTCCGGGCGGCGCGCCGGGGTGAAACTTCGTCGGGTCCGGAAGGGTGATCGGTTCGTCCAACGGCTGTTCCTGCAGTGCTGAATCCAGACACACATAGGTCGGGCCCATGGGCGCTGTCGACGCCATCACATGAGCGCGCAAAACTGACTCAGCGATGGCCTCGGCAGACGCCGGCTGATCGTCCCACTTGAGATAGTCCCGCACTATGGCGGCCTGGTCGGCGGCGGTGTGGATCCAGTCGATCCACGGCCGGCGCTTGGCGGCATCCACCGGGCCCGTCGCTCCTATGATGACCATGGGCATGCGGTCGGCGTAGGCATCGAAGATGTTGATGGCGGCGTGCATGACACCGATGTTGGCGTGCAGCGCCACGCCCATGGGCTTGTCTGTCACTTTCGCGTAGCCATGGGCAATACCGACGGCGGCCTGCTCGGTGAGGCAAAGCACCATCTCGGGATTTTCGTTTCCGAGATAATTGACAATGGAATCATGCAAGCCGCGAAAGCTCGCACCGGGTACCAGGCTGACGTATTTTAAGCCGACCCGGCGCAGCATTTCCGCCGCCACATCGCTGGCCCATCCCAGTCTCGGATCTTGCGGCGGAACGAACTCTGACATGCTGACTCCTGAAATCGAATACGAATGGCTAATTAAATCTTCTTGCACTGTTTAGCCTTAGCCGTCAGCGCTTTTCCTTTGAGATTTCGTAGTTCAACGTCTCCGACAGTTGCGCGTTGACGCGTATAGAACTTCTTGCCGCGCTTATTTTTTTTGTTGACCAACCAATATACGGCATTTGCATCTTCTTGCTTTGCCGCTCTTGCAATGGCCGCCATCATCTTATTGCCAATCCCGAGGCTGCGTTTCTTTTTGGTGACGTATAGGTCTTGCAGCAGAAAGTCAGGGTTCCCCCTACCAATCTCGTGCGTCGGAAATAGAAAGGCGTATCTGATGAGGCCACTGCCGTCTTCGGCTACAAGTAGTGTGCTCATTCTTGTTCGTCCAAAACTGGATTTTGCGACGACGGGAGAAATCTGCTTCGGCAGTTTTTCTCCATCTTCTTTGCACCATTGGCGCACAAGATTGAGGATGCCCGGCAAATCCCGTTTGGTCGCGCGTCTGATTCTCGGTTTTTGACGAGCCATGAATTAATTCAGTCAGCTCCGCGACCACCGTGGTCAACTGACCAGCCAATGGGGTCAGTGAGAAACGCCCGTACGCCTGCGATCTTGTCCGCGTCGAAATGATCACCGTCTTCTGCCGCCGTCAGCACATCCGCCCAGGTACACAGATAGAGGAGGGAAACGTTCTCCTTTTGCAAACTGTCCAGGGCGCCGGGAAAGGCTCCATAGAAAAAGACAACGAACGTGTGATTGCACACGGCGCCCGCATCCCTGAGGGCTTTGACAAAGGCCAGCTTGCTGCCGCCGTCGGTGGCTAGGTCTTCCACCAGCAGCACGCGGGCGCCTTGTTCGAGTTGGCCCTCGATCTGCGCCATGCGGCCGAACCCCTTGGGCTTCTTGCGCACGTATTGCATGGGCAGCATGAGAGCGTCCGAGATCCACGCCGCATAGGGAATGCCGGCGGTCTCACCGCCCGCCACTGTGTCCAGTTTGTCCAAACCGATGACCTGCTCGATTTCCTCCCGGGCAAGCCGGGTGATGGTTTGACGCGCCTCGGGAAATGAAATCAGCCACCGGCAATCGATGTACACAGGGCTCGCCCAGCCGGCGGTCAAGGTATAGGGCTCCTCGGGGCGGAAGTTGACGGCCTTGGTTTCAAGGAGGATGTTGGCGATGGTTTTGGCTGCTGCCTGCTGACGCGGGGACCGGGCAGCCGCCTCGGGGCGGGAAACATCGGATGTCATTTTAATGAAGATCTTTCGGCTGGCTTTACGAATACATGAACCCCTTGTTTACTGAGTTGTTTGCCAACCCTCAATGTCTTCCGATGATCCTCCCTATCCTGGCCATGGTATGACCGAAAAGGTATGACCGAACCCGCTTCTCCCACCGTTTGGGCTCTCACAGATGACCGGCCCGGCAACAATGCCCAAGTGCTGGGCGTCACCGACGCGCTGAGGTCTTTAGGCGACTGGCCGGTGGAGGAAAAAGCCATCTGCTATACGGCCTGGGCGCGGCTGCCCAACATTCTCCGCCGCGCGACCCTGGCCGGCGTGACCGACGACAGCCGCACCACGCTGTCGCCGCCATGGCCCGATGTTGTGGTGGCGGCAGGCCGCAGGGCCGCCCCCGTCGCCCGCTGGATCAAGCGCCAGTCAGGCGGCAACACCCGTTTGGCTCAGCTCATGTTCCCGGGACGGGTTGGGGCCAAGGACTTCGACGTGATCGCCGTGCCCGAGCATGACGCTAAACGGCGAATTCAGGCCTGGCCCAATGTCATCACCATGACCGGCGCGCCGACCCGGATCACACCCGGACTGCTCGCCGAGGAAACTCTAAAGTGGAAAGAGCGGTTTGCTTCACTACCCCGGCCCTTCATAACCGTCATCTTCGGGGGGGCGACACGACGGAAGCCTTTTCCCCGGGCGCGGGCCTTCGATCTCGGCTTAAAGGTGGTGGCACTGGCTAAAGAGTCGGGCGGGTCCATTTTGTTGACCACCTCCCGCCGGACCGGTCCCACGGCCGAGCTGGCGTTGATGCAGGTGATCCCAGAACCGCGATCCGTGCATGTGTGGCAACCGGAGGGCGAAAATCCCTATCTCGGTTTTCTGGCTTTGGCCAATGCCATCGTCGTCACCGGTGATTCAGTCACTATGTGCGCCGAAGCCTGCGCCACTGAAGCGCCCGTTTACATCTACGCGCCGCCGCGCACGGTCAGTGCCAAGCACGCACGGTTGCACAAACAGTTGTGCGATCTCGGCTATGCCAGACCCCTCGGTGATACACTCGGCGATCCGTTGGAGGCGTGGTCCCATCCGCCGCTCAATCCTGCAACCGATATCGCCGAGGTTATCCGGCAGGCCGTAGAACGGCACCGATCTTAGGCTTACACTGCGCTCATGCCCCGCTTCTCCGCCAATATTTCCCATCTGTTTACGGAAGTTCCATTTTTGGAGCGGATTTCCGCAGCGGCAGACTGCGGCTTTAAAGGGGTGGAATGCTTATTCCCTTACGATCAACCGGCGGAACAGGTGGGTGACGCGCTCTCATCTGCGGGCCTCACCCTGGCGCTGTTCAACGCTCCGCCGGGCGATTACGCCGGCGGTGAAGTGGGTTTGTCTGCTTTGCCCGGGCGGGAACAGGACTTTCGTGACTCTTTCGAAGTCGCACTCAATTACGCAGAAGTGGTGGAGTGTTCGAATATTCACGTCCTTGCCGCGATGGTGGATGAAGATCAATGGAACAACGCTTTGGATGTGTATCTCCGTAATCTCGCCTGGGCGGCGGACCTGGCGGCAAAGAAGGATGTCACCATACTGATCGAACCCATCGTCATAGAGGGGTATTTCCTCATTCGCCCTGACGATGCTGTGAAAGTCGTCCAGGACGTGGGCGCGAAGAATTTAAAGATCCTCTATGACACCTATCAGGCACAACTGGCCCAAGGCGCTATCGCCGACTTTCTTGATACGCATCTGGATCTCATCGGCCATATCCAAATCGCAGGTGTGCCAGGCCGCCATGAACCGGACAGCCAGGGCGAACTCAACTGGCCCCATCTGTTCGACCTGCTCGACGCTCATGGCTACGGCGGCTGGGTCGGTGCCGAGTACAACCCGAGAGGCGAGACCAAAGCGGGTTTGGGCTGGGCGAAGGATTGGGGGATTGGAGCAGCGTAAGACTGGGTGTCAGTTTGCAACATCCAACGCATGAAACGGCACACCGTCGGCGATGACATCGTAATAGGCCACGCGTGCGGCAACGGCATCGAAGGATGGGGTTTGCCATAGGAGGATGCCGGGCGGGTTGTCACGCTCGTAGGCCAGCAGCGCACGGACCAGTCGCCGCCGTTCTTCGGGATCGAACGAACGCACTTTCCGCCGCCGCGATCATCGGCACCGCGGCTTCGTCGCAGTAATAGGGTGTCAGCCAATTACACGACCGCGTGCGGAAACCGTGCAGGGGATCGAACCCGCTACTCACCATGGCAAAGGCCACATAGGGATCGGGATAACCTGTCTGGTACATGTACTCGAGGTACTTGGCGAAGGTGGTGCGTTGAATTTCCATGTGCACACCCACACGGGCCAGGTCAGCGGCAATGAGCTGCTGCACTTCATCGGCATTGGCATTGTTGCCGGCCATCAGCGACGCCATCTCAAACCCGTCCGGATAGGTGAAGCCGACCAGCCGACCACCGGCGGCTTCGACCACGTTCCGTTCATCGGGCGCGATATTGTGGGCCACGTCGAGGGAGCCCGACAACAGGCCCTGGAGCCGCGCCGCTTCGTCCGGCACGTTGACCAGGGTCACCTAACCCCATGAGAGGGGCCAAGTAGGGCAAGGGAATGAGGCTGGGCAGCAGCACCAGTGTGACCAGCGGCACCGCCCAGCAGTGATGCCCGGGTGATGTTGCACAGCTTGTCCGCATGCTTGCGGGCAATCCAGAACCCCATTTCCTTCAGTACGAAATTGACCTCTGTGTGGGCCATTCGATGGACCGGACATCGTCGCCGGGTGCGCCGACAGCTGACCCAGCCTCAATGGTAAGAAGCGCTTTATCCAGACGATGCCAGTAGCCGTTCTTGACCACCGCGGCGGCTAGCGTCAGCAGCAATCCAAGGGTCTGGAAGCGGGCCGGATGATAACCAAAGCCGGAAGCAACCGCAGCGATGACAACCAGACCAGTCAACAGCCCCAACACCAGGTAACCGGCGACGGTCCAATCCGTTGCCCAGGCTGGGATAGGTTTGAGGGAGCGGTAGATCATGCTGGTGGTGAACAAGGTGCCCAGCGTCGTCAGAATCGTGGCAAAGCCGGCCCAAAGCCAGGGTCCATCCGTCGTTTCCAGGATGATCCAAGCGTAGGCGAACAAAAGGGCGGGACTGTAAGCCACGATGGCCATGATGCCTTCCCCGGACAGCCAAGAGGACTTCCACTGACTCAACGCCCGCCAGGCTCGTTCCGGGTGCCCCAGGTGAAAAGTCGACGCCAACAGTCCGATCGTAATCAAGCCAAGGGCAGGGACGATCAATGTTACGCCGAGCCAGCGCTCTACGGGCAAGACACCATAGGCGGCAAGCAGCGGCATCAGCGCCAAAATGCCGTAGCCGACGCCGGAGGTGGTTGTGAACAGAATAACGGACGCAGCAGGATGCACGGTGCGATCACCCCATCCGCTCAAGCATGCGGTCGACCCAACCAAGAACACCGCCGGCCTCTGCTGAGTCGCCAATTTTGACCAACGGAGTCTGCCTCTGTGCCGATGAGACGTCTTTGCTGCGCTGGGGTAGATACTTGTTGGTGGTCCGGTAGTCCATCTCCGGCATGAGATCCCGTCCGCCGCGAGCTGCGACCAGTTTCGAAACATCCGAATTGGGATCACCGAGATCACCGAAATGCCGAGCGCTGGTGGGGCAGGTGAGCACACAGGCGGGAACGCGATCCTCTTCCTCCAGGTTCTCGTTGTAAATGCGGTCAACGCACAAGGTGCACTTTTTCATCACACCTTCGACCACGTCGTATTCGCGCGCGCCATAGGGACAGGCCCAAGAGCACAATTTGCAACCGATGCATTTGTCTTCATCCACCAAGACGATGCCATCCGACTTACGTTTGTAAGACGCGCCGGTGGGGCAGACGGTGACACAGGCCGCATTCTCGCAATGCAAACAAGAACGCGGGAAGTGCAATGTCCGGCTTTGCCTTTCAGGTGACGTCACTTCATAGGTATGCACTCGGTTGAACCAAACTCCATCCGCCCCGGCGTCGTAAGGGTTGGTGTCGGTGAGGGGGGCCATTTGACCGCCGGTATTCCATTCCTTGCAATTGGTGACGCAGGCCTGGCAGCCGACACAGGTATCCAGATCGATAACCAGCCCGAGTTTGGGTCTGGAGGAGTCCGGCAAGCACGTCATTCGACCGACTCCACCGGTTTTTCTGTATTCCGGAACGAGCGGCCAAAATCCATGATGGTCGGTCTGTCCTGCGATCCGGGCAACATAGGCAGGGGATCGAACTGGGGTTCCGTTTCGTCTTGTTCCGATTCGTCGGCGCGGACAAGGCGCACGCGTAAATCGAACCATGCCGCCTGACCAGTAACCGGGTCGGAATTGGACAGATGTCTTTGTTCACCGCCCAGCCGTTCCGAAATGATGTGATTGAGGAGAAAACTCTGTTTCACCTCAGGGGTATCGGCGGACAAGCCCCATGCGCCAGCCCGTTTGCCGATGGCGTTCCAGGTCCACACCGTATGCCGGTTGACTCCATCGACCAACTTGATCTGTCCTTTGACCCGGCCATGGCGGGATTCGATCCAGACCCAATCGTCGTCGGTGAGGCCATTCTTGGCGGCCGTCTCGTGATGCACAAACAAACGGTTCTGTGCCGTGATCTGACGCAGCCACGCGTTCTGCGATCCCCACGAATGATAGTGATGCATCGGCCGCTGGGTAAGGGCATGCAATGGAAAGTCGTCTTCGGTGGTGGCTGAGTCCTCAATCGTGGGAGTCCACATCGGCAGCGGATCGAATGCCTCTTCAATGTGGTGACGCAATACATCGGGTGGTTGTACGGACCCAAAGCCGCGAGCGGCGTTTCTGAATTTCTGCACCGGCTCAGAATAGAGCTGCAAAACGATCGGGTCGGCGGACTCGATGAATCCCATGTCGACGGCCCAATTCAAATAAGACTGATTAGCCATTTTGCAATAGCGGGCGTCGGCCGGCATTTCCTCGTACCAGAAGCAGCCGTTTTCAATGTAGCGGTCAAGCTGTTCCGCATTGACGGCCCCTTTGCCGCTGCTCTCTCCGGTCGTACCGCGCCAACCCGCCAACGGCCCAATGCCCTGTGTGCGTTCGTGATAGACCAGATAGTCCGCATAGCCGCCCGGATATTTTGTCGATCCATCTTCATTGACGAATCCCAGCAGACCAAGTCTGGCACCGAGATCGAGCAACACGGTTTGAAAAGAGCGCACGTCTCGGTCCGGCAGAACTACCGGTTGGCGAATGGCATCGCCGGCACCGTCTGCATCACTAATGGGCCGGTCAAGAAGGGACATGCAATCCCATCGCTCCAAATAGGTTGTGTCGGGCAGGATCAGATCGGCGTAGGCGATCGTTTCCGAGGCGTAAGCGTCGGAATAAATGATATGGGGAATGCGGTATTCACCCGTAGCCTCGTCCACTGCCGTTAACGCATCTAAGGTGCCCTGGGTGTCCATGGACGAGTTCCAAGCCATGTTGGCCATATAAAGAAACAGGGTGTCGATGGGATAAGGGTCTCCCGTAGCGGCATTGGCAATGACCCGGTGTAAAGCACCATGGGCGGACATCGGATTTTCCCAAGTGAAGGCTTTGTCGATGCGCACAGCTGATCCGTCATTCTCTATCAATAGATCTTCCGGACCTGTGGGAAAACCGAGGGGCATGCCATTGAGAGGTGTGTCAGCCGCGATGGTTTTGCCGGCTGGTGTGGGGCCCGGCGGTATGGGCTTTGGATAGGGCGGTTTGAAACGGAAGCTACCTGGTGTGTCGACTGCACCGATCAGCATCTGCAGAAGGTGCAAAGCGCGGCAGGCCTGAAAGCCGTTGGAGTGAGCTGAGATACCGCGCATGGCGTGTATGGCCACCGCGGCCGGCCGGTCATTGTTTCGTGACGCACACCTGCGCTGTCCGTCCATCCGATTGGGAGTTCCACCGGATGATTGAACGCGGCATCGGCAATCTCAGCCGCAATCCGTTCGATGGTAGACGCCTCGATGCCGCATTTGTCTGCCACAGCGTCCGGCGCGTAGGTCGAAACCGTGTAGCGTTCGGCGATGAGCTGAAATACGGGAACAACAGAGTGTCCATTGACTGTATGGCTGCTGGTCAAGGCGGGTTGCACTTTTGCTTCATCGTGGGGTAGCGCCCTATTTTGAACCCGGTCCCACATTAAAGGTGTCCCGGAGTCATCTCGGGCAAACAACCCATCATGCTCCAACCCCGGCGTCTGGATCACCAGCCAGCCCGCGTTGGTGTGCTTCATCAAATAGTCCAGATCGATCTTTCCGGTGCGCAATAACGTGTGCACCAAAGACAAAACAAACAACCCGTCTGTGCCTGGTCGTATTCCCAGCCACTCATCGGCGATGGCGGCGTAGCCGGTACGTGCGGGGTTAACGGCAATGACCTTCGCTCCGCGTTCCTTGAGCCGGCCAAGACCGATTTTGATGGGATTGGAAACGTGATCTTCGGCCACACCAAACATCAAGAACAAGCGGGTGTGTTCCCAATCCGGTTCGCCGAACTCCTAAAAGGACCCACCGATGGAATACAAGCCGCCGGCTGCCATATTGACGGAACAGAAACCACCGTGGGCGGCATAATTTGGCGTGCCGTATTGCTTGGCCCACCACCCGGTTAAGGATTGGCTCTGATCACGGCCGGTGAAGAACGCCAGCTTTTTTGGATCTGTGGCCCGTATGGTCTTGAGCCATCCCGCTGCGGTTTCTAGCGCTTCGGTCCATTCGATCTCTTCGAATTCACCGCTGCCCCGCGGGCCTTTGCGTTTCAGAGGTTTGCGTAAACGGGCCGGGGACAGATGATTCATGATACCAGCGGCGCCTTTGCCGCAGAGCACACCCTTGTTGACCGGGTGGTCCCGGTTACCCTGGATGTAACGCACCTGTCCGTCTTTCAGGAAAACGCGGATGCCGCACCGGCAGGCACACATGTAACAGGTGGTGGTTTTGACCCTATCAGCGACAGGGGGCGAGGTGTCTACGCCGTCATTCTCTGACGGAGCTGGAAAGGGCATAAATGTTCTCTCTCGCCGCGTCCGAAGATAACAACAGCCTACCTTAAGTTTGCAATTTAGAATGTAGCTCTTGTCAGGCTCAGGTCAATCGGTCGATCTCGGCTTCTATCAGTTCTCCAGGAACGACAGTGACCGGAATGCCGAGTTGACCCGCGTGCTTGCCGGTGACCGCTTCTACCAGTGGGCCGGGTTTCTCGCCCGGCGCAGATCCCAGAACTAAGATGGAAATTTCAGGATGCTCTTCTAAGAGTGCAAACAATTCATCCCGAGTATTACCGCTACGAATGTATTGGATCGGTTCCGAGCCCGAGTCTTTGCGAACTTGTTGGGCATGGCGGTTCAAAACGTTTTGTGCTGCTTCTTGAGCTTCTTGTTCCAGCAAATCGCCGACGAATTGCCAATGCTGAAATTCTCGATCGGATTCCATGTCGATGACATAGAGGAGCGCCAGTTTCCCGCCTGTATGCCGTGCCCGATTGCAGGTGTAACGGATGGCTGAGGCCAACTCCTCAGAATCGTCGACGACGACGAGAAAGATGCGACCACTCTCGTGGCCGACGACACTATCTTGTGAAGGGACGACAATCATTCTGTGTCTCGGCGCTCAGCCGACTTCCTTGTCGTAACCAGCGGCATCCCAAGCGAGGAATCCGCCCTCCATGCGCTTGATGATTCCTGTGTAGCCGGCGTCCACCATCTTCTCCGAGGCGAGACCGCAGCGGCGGCCGGACCGGCACTGAAACACCAAATGCTTGTCTCCAGGATCGGGCACGGCACCGGCATCGAATGTAGACAGAGGGAGGAGAGTAGCGCCGGGAATATGGGCATCATCCCATTCGTTCTGTTCCCGAACATCAACGATGACGGCGCTCCCTTCATCCAACCAAGTCTTAATCTGGTCCGGGGAAACGTAATAGATCTGATCTGGTAGCAGGTCTGTCATTTAGAACTCATCAGTTGGTTATTCAGAAATGACGGCAATTGCTTCGATTTCCACAAGAAGCTCTTCCCTGGCTAATCTCTCGACACCGAGGAGCGTACCTGTCGGTGGCCGTTCATAATCAAACAGGGCAGCCTCACGAAGGGCCGCTGACAACTCGCCGACCCGCTCATCAGTCAGGCCGATAATGAAGTACTTCATGTGGACAACGTCTTTTCCTGACGCGCCCGCCTCACTTAGGGCAATCGAGACATTGTCCATGGCTTTGCGCACTTGCGCTCCGAAAGACCCGTCACCGGCCAATACATTCTTTGTGTCCCAGCCCACTTGACCAGCAAGTATGACTAACTTGCCCGGCTTGGCGACAATGACTTGCGAATAGCCAACGGCGAGGCTGTCCGACAAGGTCAGCGGATTGATATGCGTTAAATGACCCAACGGCGCCCCCATGGTCCGGTGCTTTTAAAAAGCCTAGCCGGTCCTGACCGTGGCGGAAAGTATTAGCCATCCAGCACCAGGTTGCCGAACAATTGCCTAAATTTTGATCGTTCTTTCAAGGAACGCCCGCGCCATTTGGTTAAAAATTGGTCATCTCTGTTGTCCGGCCTGTCTAAAGCCTCCTTAACTAATTGATTTGAAATGAGAATTTTTAAGTCCGAAAAGCGGCACGGTTTTTGAAGGGCACCCCGCAAACGTCTGGGAGCAAAAGAGGGATATCGAAGATGGCTGGAAACGATGTTTTTTCGTCCTGATGGGGGCGATTATGGTGCTGGCAATGCATGCCGGATTCGCTTTTCTTGAGGTCGGCACCGTCCGCAAGAAGAACCAGGTCAATGCGCTGGTCAAAATCATGGTCGACTTTGCCGGTTCGACCATGGCGTATTTTTTCATCGGATACACGGTGGCCTATGGGATGGGCTTTCTGGTCGGCGCGCCGATCTTGAGCGGAGACGTGGGCGATGGGTACGCCCCGCAAGGATACGACCTCGTTAAGTTCTTTTTCCTTTTGACCTTTGCCGCTGCAATTCCGGCGATTATCTCAGGCGGCATTGCAGAGCGGGCACGGTTCTATCCTCAACTGGTAGCGACGGTCATTTT
The DNA here is from genome assembly GCA_965262665.1 of Rhodospirillaceae bacterium. Lineage (GTDB taxonomy): Bacteria > Pseudomonadota > Alphaproteobacteria > Rhodospirillales > Rhodospirillaceae > CBDBND01. The sequence continues at coordinate 2,308,659 of CBDHFR010000004.1, read as the reverse complement.
GGTGGCTCTCGTTTATCCGTTTTTCGAGGGTATGGTGTGGAACGGCAATTTTGGTTTCCAGGACTTCATGGATTCCAATTTCGGCGCGCCGTTTAACGACTTCGCTGGATCAATCGTCGTCCATGCCATGGGCGGCTGGATCGCCTTTGCTGCCGTAATCATGCTTGGCGCCCGCAGTGGCCGCTATCGGGAGGACGGCCGTTTGCAAGCCATGCCGCCATCATCCATACCGTGGCTTGCCTTAGGCGCCTGGGCGTTGTCCGTGGGCTGGTTCGGTTTCAATGTGATGAGTGCGCAAAGCACTGAAGGCGTAAGCGGTTTGGTTGCAGTGAACTCCCTTATGGCTATGGCCGGCGGCATTCTGGCCGCGCTTTTCGTCAGTAAGAACGACCCTGGGTTTGTCCATAACGGTGCCTTGGCTGGCCTTGTTGCCGTATGCGCTGGATCCAATGTTATGCATCCGATTGGCGCTGCGATTACCGGTGGTCTGGCCGGCGCCGTATTCGTGTGGGGTTTCAACCAGTGCCAAAACAAATGGAAAATTGATGATGTGCTGGGGGTCTGGCCGCTGCACGGCATGTGCGGATTGTTTGGCGGGATCCTTTGCGGGGTGTTTGGCCTGGAAGCCCTCGGTGGCATGGGCGGCGTGCCGTTCGTTTCACAATTGGTTGGATCGTTGTTTGGTGTTGTCGTTGCAGTGGCCGGTGGGTTTTTCGTCTACGGATTGCTCAAAAAAACCATTGGCATCCGGCTCACCGAAGAAGAAGAGTTCAACGGTGCCGACCTCTCAATTCACCAGATCAGTTCTACGCCGGAAGACGGCGTACAAGTCCCAGGGCAATCGGGTGAACTTGAGGATGACAAGAGTGTAGAAGTCTGAATCGCTATTGATCCTTTTGATTCGCAAGAAGGATCCCAGAAATGATGCGACGGTTTGGAACGGCGAACGAGGCCTTTAATCAGATTGTTGATTTCCTGGAGCATTTCACCGATCTCGACGACCCGCGGCAACGCGCCACGGTCCTCTATCCCCTCGACGAAGTGTTGCTGCTATGCCTTCTCGGCGTGCCCGCCGGCTGTGAGAGCTGGGTCGAGATCGCCAAGTACGCGAGAGGAAACTGACGTTTCTGCGCCGTTTCCGGCCGTTCACGGATGGTACGCCCTCACACGATCAACTCGGTGACATCTTCGCAGCCCTTGATGCCGAACAGTTTCAGCACTGCTTCATCGCCTGGGCGGCATCGCTCACCGGGCGCGGCGCGGACATCGTCGCCATCGACGGCAAGACGCTGCGGCGCTCCTATCAGGAAGGCGGCGCCAAAGCGCATCCACATGATCTCGGCGTGGAGCACACGTCAGAACCTGGTGCTTGGCCAAGCCAAGGTGGCTGATAAATCCAACGAGATCGTCGCTCTCCCGAAGCTGTTGGATCTGTTGACCATCAACGGCGCGACGGTGACCATCGACGCCATGGGCTGTCAGCGCAACATCGCCGCGAAGATCATCGACAAGGACGCCGACTATATCCTTGCCCTCAAGGGCAACCAGGGCAGCCTGCACGACGATACCAAGCTTTTCTTCATCGAACAGATAGCATGCGGCTTTGCCGATACGGTTGTCAGCCACCACCAGACAGTGGAGAAGAGCCACGGCCGCATCGAAACCCGGACCACCACGGCGGCGAACGAAATCGCTTGGCTGAAGGAACGCCACCACTGGCCCGGGCCCGGGAGCATTGTTATGGTCGAAACCGTACGCGAGATCGGCATCCACCCCGGCGCCAAGGTCGAGCGCGAGACCCGCTTCTACATCCGCCTCCACCGCCGCCAAGGCCGATACTCTGAGCGCCGCCATCCGGGGCCATTGGAGCAGCGAGAACGGGCTGCACTGGGTCATGGACCTGCACTGGGTCATGGACCTGCACTGGGTCATGGACCTGCACTGGGTCATGGACATGGTCTTCCGCGACGACGAGTGCCGGGTCCGAAAGAACACTGCCCCGGCCAACTTCGCGGTCGTCAAACACATGGCGAGCAACCTCTTGCGCCAAGCCCCGGGCAAGGACAGTCTGCGTGGAAAACGACGCATCGCCGCCTGGGACGACGACTTCCTCGCAAGCCTTATCTCACGGTGAAACCATTCACCCGATTGCCCTGGTACAAGTCCGATAAACGGTACCCTCCTCTGTTATAGAGACGCCTTGCGGGCGCCGGCCATTTAGAGCGTTTCCGAGGTTGAATGAATCAATATTTTGTTGTCATGGTCTTGGCGGACTGATTCGATAGCCGCTTTGGCGGGGGCATCGTGGCTGTATCGGAAGACCTGCGTATTCGTTTGGCGAGGAAAGTGGCGTCGGGCATGTCGCGCCGTCAGGCGGCGGCCCTTTTTGAGGTGAGCGCAAGCTCGGCGGTGCGGTATGTCAGGCGATATGAAGACGAGGGGACTGTCGCGGTCAAACCACGGCCGTCGCGCCAGCGCCGTCTTGATCCTTGACGGCGAGGATATCCTGCGCTGGATTAAGGAGACGCCAGACCCGACACTGCAAGAGCTGTCTGAGCGTTTGGACGAAGTTCACCAAGTGATTGCGCCGACTTCGACGATTAATGACTGGTTCCGCGCGCGCAAGATCAGCTTTAAAAAAACCGCCCACGCCAGTGAACAGGAACGCGCGGATGGGCAGGCAGCACGCGTGGTTTGGCGCCAACGTCAGGCCCGGCTCCCGGCCCATCCCGAGCGGGTCGGCAGGATCGTGTTCCTTGACGAAACAAGTATCAATACCAAAATGGCGCGCCTGCGGGGGCGCTGTCCCAGCGGCCAGCGGATGGTTGCCGCCATTCCCCATGGTCATTGGAAAACCATGACCTTCATTGCCGGATTGCGCGGTGACGGCCTGACCGCGCCCTGGGTGCCCTGATTTGATCGAGGGCGCCATGGACGGTGATGCATTCGAGCAGTACATCAAAACGCAACGCGCCCCGACCCTTCAAAAAGGCGCTGTTGTTGTCCCCGGCAATCTGCCGGCCGACAAACGCGACGGTGCCAGGCGGGCGGTTGAAAAGCGGGGCGCATGGCTTTTGTTCCTGCCGCCCTATGCGCCGGACTTCAACCCGATCGAGCTCGCATTTTCAAAGTTCAAAGCTCACATGAAGCGCTTAAAACCCCGCACCATCGATGATCTGTGGAAAGCCGCCGGTAACGTCTGCGGCCTCTTCAATCACGAGCACTGCAGGAACTTCTTGGTTGCTGACGGCTATGCGTCAGAATAAATCGGAAATGCTATAGACTTGGCGGCGCCCGTCCTTTTTTCGAACTGATAATTGTTTTGCAGAAACTACTGCTGGTTCGAAGAATCGATGTTTTCCACATCACGGTGACGGTATTGCAAGGCAATCATCAATGCCTTCACCGGTCTTAGGGTCAAGCCGACGAAGCCAATGATTAGTGGAGGCCAAATCAATCCATGCAGCCAAAGGGGCGGGGCAAAAGTCATATCCACATATAGGGCGAGCACGGCGACAATGATGCAAAGCGGCAGCATGATGAAAAAGGCCGGTCCATCGCCGGTATCATGGCCGACAAAACCCAAGTGGCAGACCGAACAGGAGTCTGCCACCGTCAGAAATCCGTTGAACAAAGGGCCTCTGCCACAGCGAGGATACCGCGCAGCCAAAGCAACCTGAATGAGGGGTGCTACCTGGTGGTGGTCCGGAGCTTCGTCGTTCACACGCCTTTACGACTTAGAACGCGCGTACGGGCATGCCGAGTAGCCAGTACACCCAGACGAACAGGAACAGCCAGACCACATCAACGAAATGCCAGTACCAAGCGGCCGCCTGGAACCCAATGTGTTTTTCCGGCCGATAGTGGTTTTTAGCGGCGCGAAAGGTGCACACGAAGAGAAACGTTGTTCCGATAAAGACGTGCAAACCGTGAAAGCCGGTCGCCAGATAGAACGTTGAGGGATAGACACCGTCTTGCAACGTATAGGACGCATGTACGTATTCGTACGCCTGCAGGCCGAGAAAAAATGCGCCGAGCGCGGCCGTAATCCCAGTCCATTTCGCCGCTTTGGCGTTCATCCCGGCTTCAATGTAAAGGTGGGCGCGCGTCACCGTGATGCCGGACGTTAACAGAATAATGGTGTTGTAAAATGGCAGGTGCCAGACCTCAAGGACTTCGATGCCCTCCGGCGGCCATTGCAATGTGGCTGTCGAGAAGCCAAGCGAATGATGGAAAAACGCCCAGAAAAAGGCGGCAAAAAACATCACTTCTGAAGCGATAAACAAAACCATACCCAAGCGTAAACCGTGGCTGGTTTCTTCGCTGTGAACCCGTTCGACGACTGATTCCTTAATCACGTCACGCCACCACAGGATCATCGTCAGGATGACCAGGACAAATCCCGGAACGATTTTGTAAATTCCATCTATGCCAAGCAGCGGCTCTTCATGAAGATAAAACACGGCGCCAACGGTAAGCGTCAATGCAGCCAGCGCGCCCATGGCAGGCCAGGGGCTGGGGTTAACCATGTGATAAGGATGATTGGCCTGTGCGCTCATAATATGAGCCCTCGTACGTTACGCTGGGTCATCAAGAGCCACCCATAAGGGCGGCAGACGTCAATGGTTCTAATGTTTTCTCACGCTCTGAAACAATCTCTGGATCGTCATCTGGCACATCATCCAATGACCGGTAAAAGGTATAGGACAACGTGATGGTTTTTATGTCTCGAGCCAATTCGTCTTCGAGCAGAGCGGGGTCAACATAGAATATCACCGGCATATCTACTGATTGCCCTGGCTCTAAGGTCTGTTCGATAAAACAGAAACATTCGATTTTGGTGAAATATTGCGCTGCCTTGAATGGGGTCACGTTGAAGGTTGAAATACCAATGACCGGCTCGTTGGTTTGATTGGTTGCCCGATAAGACACCTCACGAGTGTCCCCCAGCTTGAGGGTCACCGCTGTTTCAACCGGCTTGAACGTCCATGGCAGACTGCGATCCACATTGGCGTCAAAACGGACCGTGATTTCTTCCGATGAAATGACACTGTTTGCCTGTTCGGCAACCTGCGGTGTTCCACCAAGTCCGGTAATCTGGCAAATCAGCGTGTACAAGGGAACAAAAGCAAACGCGAGCCCGACCATACCGCCGACAACGGCAAACGCCGTCATGGCAGTACGGCGATTGCGCCGCGCGAGATCAGTCCCCGTATTCACGATGCCTCGCTTTGCTTTATTCAGCCGGCTGTGTGGCTGGGCCACTGCCGGTGAAGTCAGGTTGCTCCTCAAAGGTATGGAACGGAGCGGGCGAAGCGACAGTCCATTCGAGAGTCGTCGCGCCATCGCCCCAGGGATTGGCGACTGATTTACGTCCGGCAAACATAACGTAAAGAGTTACGACCAAGAAAAACACTGTGCTGACCATTGTCGCGTATGCACCCCAGGTCGAAACCACATTCCATTCCCTGAAAATGTCGGGGTAATCGATGTAACGGCGCGGCATGCCGGCCAAACCCAGGAAGTGTTGCGGGAAGAACAAGACATTGACGCCGACAAACGTGGTCCAGAAATGAATCTGCCCAGCCCATTCCGGGTATGACCGGCCGGTCATCTTGTCGAACCAGTAGTAGAAACCGGCAAAGATAGCGAAGATTGCGCCCAACGATAGCACGTAGTGGAAGTGAGCAACGACGTAGTAGGTGTCGTGCATGGCGATATCCATGCCGGCATTGGCCAGTACGATACCGGTAACGCCACCCACCGTGAAAAGGAAGATGAAGCCGATGGCCCAAAGCATCGGGGTTTTAAAACTGATTGAGCCACCCCACATGGTCGCGATCCAGCTGAAAATCTTAACCCCAGTCGGTACGGCTATGGCCATGGTCACAGCGACAAAATAAGCGCGGTAATTGACGCCCATACCGACCGTATACATATGGTGGGCCCAAACGACGAAACCGACCAAGCCAATCGAGGCCATGGCGTAGGCCATGCCCAGGTATCCGAAGACGGGCTTTCTTGAAAACGTCGAAACCACATGGCTGACGATGCCAAAGGCCGGCAGGATCATGATGTAAACCTCGGGGTGGCCGAAGAACCAGAATAGATGCTGCCATAACACTGGGTCGCCGCCGCCGCGCGGGTCAAAGAATGCTGTGCCGAAGTTGCGGTCACACAGCAGCATGGTTAAAGCGCCTGCCAACACGGGCATAGCGAGGAGCAGCAGAATGGCCGTAATCAACGTTGCCCAAACGAACAGTGGTGCCTTGTGCATGGTCATGCCGGGCGCGCGCATGTTGAGTATTGTGGTGATAAAATTGGTTGCACCGAGAATGGACGACGCACCGGCCACGTGCAGCGCCAGGATGGCAAAGTCGACGGACATATCGGGTTGGCCGGCTAAGCCTGACAACGGCGGATACAAGGTCCAGCCGGTTCCAGCACCTTGTCCCATAATGGACGAAAGAATGAGCAGGACGAGTGCCGGCGGCATCAGCCAAAACGAAATATTGTTCATGCGCGGGAAGGCCATGTCCGGCGCGCCGATCATCATCGGCACCATCCAGTTGCCGAACCCACCGATCAGCGCCGGCATGACAACGAAGAACACCATCAACAGTGCATGAGCCGTTACAACGACGTTATAAAATTGCTTGGGATCTTCACTCAGTTCATTGAAGACCTGAACGCCCGGCTCGCCCAGTTCGAGACGGATCAGGAAGGATAAAAAGCCCCCGATTAGGGCCGAGACCACGGCAAACACCAGATACATGGTGCCGATATCTTTATGGTTGGTCGAATACAACCAGCGGCCGATACCTGTCGGGGTGTGGTCATGGTGGTCGTCGTGAGAATGGATCGCCGTATCGGACATGCTGATCACTCCTGGGTCAGGGCGGCGAGGCGATTGGTGTCGTCTGGGGCCGTACCATTGGCGGCGAGCTGGTCTGCCCGCCAAGCTTCAAACTCATCCCTACTTACCGCATGGACAACGATGGGCATGTAGGAGTGGTTAATGCCGCATAACTCGGAACATTGGCCGTAATATTTTCCTGGTGTGCGGATCCTTGTCCAAGTCTCATTGGTCCGACCGGGTACGTTATCCAGTTTCACGCCGAAGGCAGGGATCGTCCACGCATGGAGGACATCTGTGGCCGTAAACAAAATGCGGATGTCAGTATTGACCGGCAGAAGCAAGGGTTCGTCGACTTCTAAAAGGCGGTGTTGTCCGGCGGCGACGTCGATTTCATCATCAGCCAACGCAAGAGAGTCGAAAATGATTTCGTCGTCGGGAAACTCATAGGTCCAGTACCATTGATTACCGATGACCTTCACGGTGACTTCCGCGTCATCAATGCGGTCCATGAAGTAAAGAATGCGGTACGACGGGATCGCAATGGCAACCAAAACCAAGACAGGAAGCGCAGTCCAAACGATCTCCAGTAGGGTGTTGTGCGCGTTCTTCGATGGTACCGGGTTGGCCTTCTTATTGTACTTTGCCGCCACCCACATCAATAGCACCAACACAAAGCCAGAAATGAGGTAACACCAGAACAGAAGGTAGTTATGGAACCAGTATAGTTCATCGGCGACAGGTGTCACCGGAGTCTGCAGATTCAACTGCCAGGGAACAGGAAAAGCGGGGGTTGGAAGGTCTTGCGCCCATGCGGAGGCCGCACTTGAAATCGTTAACGCCCAACCGGTTAGAAACGCGAATATGCGGGTCACACTTTCTCTCCCTTCCACCTGGGTACGACCCATCGTTTAAGGGGCGAGGGGATTGGATTCAACCGATTTTTCGGTGTGTCTGCCGCAGTGCAACAGCGAATCCCAATAGCCAGCCCCACGTTGGGAGGTCCCCTCTCTGGTTTGCTCTCGAAAACACTAGTTTATGCAGCAGGTTAGGTAAAGCGCGGGCGTGCCCATGACCCTTTATTTTGTGGTCTGAGAATGGTTCTCATCGCAGGCTGGCAACAATCCTGGTTCTGGGGCAAAAGAACTAGCCAATGACACTAATAGCGCCATGTGATAGACAGCGCCGCCCCGTTGAAAGGGTAATACGGAAGCCTATTCGGCTAGTAATGTTTTCTGAAGCCAACTAGGGACGGACTATGACCCAAATGCCAACAGACAAGAAACGCATGGTTTTGTTCGGCCTCTGTGTCGCTGGCGTAGCCCTATTCATGTACGTCAGTTTCATCGCCAAGGTTGCGCTAGACGGACCTTAAGCATCCACAAGGTTTAAGCTAAGGGACACAAATCAATGTCTACGGCGGCGATCCTCCCGCATGTCAACGCGGTCTTGAACAGTATCTCTACCGTTTTTCTGGTCATCGGGTTCTATCTCATTAAGACAGACCGGCGTGACGCTCATCGCAAAGCCATGATCTGCGCCATGATTGTGTCCGCGGTGTTTCTTGTCTCCTATCTGACGTATCACTTTACAGCGCCCATCTTTGTCTTTCCCGGGACGGGCTGGGCGGTGCCTGCCTATTACACACTCCTCATTACTCATGTTGTCTTGGCAGCAATCGTTGGACCAATGGTGGTCATTACGGCTTGGCGTGCGTTGCGTGGTCAGTTTAACCGGCACAAAGCCATCGCCCGTTGGACATGGCCGGTCTGGGTGTTCGTGACAGTTTCAGGGGTCGTGGTCTATGCGATCCTGTTTCATGTCTATCCGGCACCAATTTAGTTGTGGTGAGTTAAATGTCGCAGCCAGATATGGAATTCCATTTACCGCCACCACCGGTACACGCTCTTAAGACACCGGAAGTGGCCGTAGACGGGCATTTCGCGGGACGTTTGTCAGACGATCTGCATTGGGAGCTCAATGGTTGGGTCATCCTCCCGATTATTGCACTTGGACTTGCCGGCCTTATGGCTGTTTTGGTCGCTCTTCTTCGTATTCCTGGAATAGACGCAATATTGCCCTGGTCGAGCCAAACCTTTTTCGAAAAGGGACTCATCGCTCACGTCACTTTCGCATTCGTTATCTGGTACCTCGGTGTGCAGGGAGCTTTGACCGTTTTGTCATCGGCCAGCGCCGGCCCATTGCCTAAGGGCTCTGCTTTTATGGGCCGGGTTGGTCTCTATGCCGCCGGCTTAAGCTTTGTCCTTATTTTGATTCCGGTGCTGTTCAATCTTGGAGAACCGTCGGCAAACAACTATGTGCCTGTGCTCATTCATCCATTGTTTTTTGCCGGTCTCACATTGCTTGGGTTTGGACTCGCTCTACCCGTCTTCCGCCTGATGGTTCAGGTGGCCGGTCAAAGACAATGTGAACCGGTGGTTTTCGCGGTCGCAGCGTCGGGTGTCATTTTCTTGATTGCCTTAATCTGCGTGGGTGCCGCTTGGGCGACCATGCCGGATATCCTGCCCGCAACCGATGCAGCGGAACGCATGTTTTGGGGTTTTGGGCATATTATGCAGTTTGCCCATACGCTGTTGTTGCTGGCGGGCGTTTTTCTTTTGAGCCGTATGTCCCTGGGCGAAACGCCAGTGCCAAACACTCTGTTTAAGGCCATGGCGGGTCTCATGGTTGCGGGTGTCGCCATTGGACCTCTTTTTTACCTCAGCTTTGCAGCGGACGACCCCGCTCAAGTGACATCTTTTACCGACTTGTATTGGTATGTTCTGCCGTTGCCGACCGGTGTCGTATTGTTGGGTACGGCATGGCTGTTCCTGCGTCGTGCTCTGCCGATCAAGGAACAGACACCGGAAATAACAGGACTTTGGGTAGCGCTCATTTTGTTTGGCATTGGCGGCCTTATCGGCTTCTTCGAAAGTTCGGTCGATACGCGTACGCCGGCTCACTATCACGCCGAGCTCATCGGCGTGACGCTCGTTTTTATGTGTCTCTATTTCGCCCTGTTCGCCCCATTGCTGGATCGTCCAATGCCAGCACGCCGGTGGCGAAGAGCGTCCTATGTCCTGCTTGGATCAGGCCAATTACTTCACTCCATCGGTCTGTTTTCCGCCGGGCTCGATGGTGTTGCCCGTAAGGTGTCAGGCAGCGAGCAAGATTTGGACAGTGCTACGGAACTCTCCTCAATGGTGCTTATGGGTCTTGGCGGTCTCATTGCCGTGACTGGTGGTGTTATTTTTGTCGTCTTGGCCGGACGCTCATTTTTGCTAAAGTCCGCGCCCAATGGTGTAAACTCTGAAGACATGAATACCGATCCGTTTGTGGATCCTGCATAAAACCACCAGTGATTAAATTTGACCAACTATGACGTTTGCCCGCTATATTGAGCTGTTGAAATTGCGCATTGGCGTGTTGCTGGCCACCACCGCGATGGCAGGCTATTTCGCTGTGGCTGAGACTGTCGAATGGGGCCCGCTGGTCATTGTCGTGGTGGCGATGATACTGTGTTCATCGGGGTCGTCGGTCTTCAATCATTTTTACGACCGGGACATCGATCAGAAGATGACCCGGACCCACAACCGGCCGCTGGCGTCCTGCGCCGTGCAGGACCCGTTCAACGCTTTATGGCTGGCGGGCGGTTTGGTTATCGCCGGATGTGCTTTGGCGGCTGTGGCTCTCAACTGGCTGGTTGCGCTTCATCTCGGGCTTGGCGCCTTTGTCTACATGGTTGTCTATACGGTTTGGCTGAAGCGGCGGCACTGGATGAACATTGTCATCGGTGGTGCTGCGGGAAGCTTTCCCGTGCTAGCCGGCGCAGCCGCGGCTGATCCACTGGCCTTCACCTTACCCATGCTCATGGCGATTACGCTGTTCTTGTGGACGCCGTCCCACTTCTGGGCTTTGGCGATGATGATAAAAGATGATTATGCGGAAGCGGGCCTTCCTATGCTACCGGTGATGGTTGGCGACGCCACATGCGCCCGGTATATGATGTTCAACACCGTCCTTCTTGTGATTTCTGCGGCATTGCCTGTCGCGTTTGGGGCGTTGGGATTGATTTATTTAGTGATCAGCACCGCCCTCGGCCTGCGTTTTGTCTGGCTCAATTGGAAGTTAGTTCAGGAGCCAACAAAACTTTGGGCCAGGAAAATATTCTTCTTTTCCATGACCTATCTCGCCGCCGTGTTTGTTGCCATTGTTCTTGATCGCAACATTACACTGCCATTCTAATTCATTATTCCGGAGAGAAGCCCATGCGCGTCCTTTACGCTTGCCTTATGTCTGCAACATTAATGACGGGCCCAGCCTTGGCCACAGAGATTGTCTGTGACGGCCATGAAGAGAATCTCCAGACTTACTTGGATATGACCCGTATCCTATTTAACCAACGGGATCACGAACGAGCCGGAGAGTTTTATTCGGACGAATTCGTCAGTCACAATGTTGACGAAGGCGGGCTTGGCACGGCGGTGCGTACACCGGAACACATGCAACGCATCTGGATCAATTCAAAAAAGAATTCGCCGGATCGCCAACTCATCAATGATCTCATTATTTGCAACGGCGACCTTGTTGTTGCCCGCGTAACCATGAAGGGCACGCGCGTTAGCGGGCCCATGGAGGGCAATCCGCCCAACGGCAGGCGTTATGAAACGTCGGCGACAGATACCTACCGGTTCAAGGACGGCAAAGTCGTGGAGCGCTGGGGCAACAACGACAGCATCGCCATGATCCGCCAGCTCGGCCTTCAGGTGGATCTATCAATGACTCCGTTGCCGGAGTGAACTTAAGAACGGTTTAGTTCTCCCCCCGCATCCTGGCAATCAGGGCGTCCACGTCCGGCGTGGAATTGTCAATGTCCCGCCACACCTTCCAGCCATCCGCGGTTTGATGCAGAAGAATGAAGAACCGTCCACCGTAGGTGCTTGAATCGCCGCCGTCTTTAGGCGCGTTGGTCGCCGCGTAAGTGCCGACAATGAAGGCCCAGGAACCGTTGACGGCGATCTCTTCTATATCGCTCTCGAACACCGTCGTGGATCGCTCAAAGGCGCCGCGCAACCGTTCACGCAGGATCGACGAACCCATATAGCTGGCGTCCCCTTCGGACATAACCCGCGCGTTCCCGTCGTAAATATCTGCCACCGCGTCGGCGTCGCCGCGACGGTAAGCGTCAAACCAGTTGTCTGCTATGGCTTGGATCTCGGCATAATCTGCATCTGTGCCTCCGCTGAATTCAATCGCTTTAGTTGGACTAGCGACCAACAGCATTGCGCATAGACATGTGTACACAGTCTTCATTGTATTTTCCTTTTCCTCAAAACCCGGCATCCGGTTGCGCCAGGTAGTCTTCCTCCTCCGGTGTATTCTTGCGTCCTAGTATTCCGTTGCGGTGGGGGAAGCGACCGAATTTGACAATTACGTCGCGGTGTTTCTTTGCCCAATAGTAGGGACCGTTGTCTGCCTTTCCTTGAGGCATGGTCGCAGTCAACTCCAAACATTTGTCTTGCATCGCTATATCTTCGGAATGTTCAAACGGCAGATAGACGAAGAACTGCTGTTCTTTGTTCACCGCTTTGTCATCGCCGCGTGCGATCATTTTCTGTGCAATGGAAAGTGCTTTTCCATCCGTAGCAAAGCTCTGCGCATCACCACGAAACAAATTGCGCGGAAACTGATCCAGCAGAATGATAAGGGCGAGGGCGCCGTCGCACGTTTCCGCCCAATCATCAAAGTCGCCGGTGGCCGCGCGCTCATAGTCCATGAGGAATTGATTTCTGATGAGAGAATCGAACGCCTCGTCTTTATTGAACCACTCGTCGCGGCTGGTGCCGTAGTCCGGGCTGTCAGGTGTCCCAAACCAAAAATCCAGGACCGCACGCGCTCGGTCGGGCAGGCTGGGGTGTTTCACAATTTCTTTCTCTTCGTAACTTTTTGTGATCGGTACATTAATTCTATCGTATCCGTGCGCTTTGCCGGTTCCCAAAGAATCTTCACCAATCTTTTAGAGTTCGCTGCCATTTTTCTGCCATTTGGATTTGGTGTCCTCCCCATATGTGGCAGGAACTGATCAATATCCGGACAAAAAAGGAGCCGGGACTCACCCCAAATTCGGACTCGTAAAAGCGGCACAGAAAGCGGTAAAGACTTTCGCAGCTATCGAGTTCGGTCGGGCATTCGGGTATATGTGGCGGCAGGGACTGAACGGTAGAGGGGCGGATCACAGACGTATCAGCGTGAAATCCGCGGTCGTCCTTTGTACGTATGACTGGGCGTCGAAGAGGCGGATCAAAGATTTTGCAACGGTAAGAGGTCTTATCCGACCATGCTTATGACGGAAAAGAAGCCGACCACCCGGTATTGGGCGATCTTACTCTGGCTGGCCTTCATCATCGGGATGATTTGGTTGGCAACGCCGCGACAAGCGGCGTCGCAAACGGTTATGGAAGTGGCTCCTCTAGCGCCTCACAAATCCGTCGATCCGTTCACGCTCTATCCCAAGGGTCTGGAATTTGATGTCTACCGAAAAGGATCTCGGGTCGGGCGCCATAAAATCAAATTCAAACAAGACGGCGATCAATTGATCGTCGAGAACGAATTCAAGCTCAAAGTCAAAGTCTTGTTCGTGACGGCTTACAAGTTCGTATTCAAAGCGACTGGCATCTGGGTTGATGGCGCCTTGCAGTCCATGAAAGGCAACGTTAACGACAACGGTAAAAAAATTAAGCTCGACGCAAAGATCGGTGAAGACGGCAAATTCTATACGACCGGAAAGAAGGGTGAGTTTATTGCCAATTCTTGGGTGTACCCGACCAACCACTGGAATGTCGGTGCGGTTGACCAAAGTGTGGTGCTGAATACTCTTAATGGTGATCTTGCGCAGGTGGAAGTCGTCCGGCACGGCATTGAAACGGTCGACACGGCAGCGGGTCCTGTATCGGCCGAAAAATTCGAATACACCGGCGACTTGCGCGATACCAATGTATGGTACGACAGCGAAGGCCGCTGGGTGAAAATGGTCTTTACCACCAAAGCTGGCGAGACCATTAGTCATGTCTGCCGTGAGTGCGGTATCGTTCAATCTATGGAACAGGCCTCAGCAGAACCCTTTTAATGACCGGTAATCTTTGGATAACCGGCGCCGGTAAGGGAATCGGCAAAGCCGTTGCTTTGGAATATGCCAAGCAGGGTTGGACCGTGGCCATCAGCGCACGCACTGAATCGGACTTGCGAGACGTGGCGAAAGACGCAGCGGATGCGGGATGGCCAGGTCGCACTCATGCCTATCCGTTGGATGTCACCGACCATGACGCCACCAAACGGGTGTTTAAGTCGATTGAAGGCGATCTCGGTCCGCTTGATCAGATCATATTCAATGCCGGCACCCACATTCCGACACCGCTGCAAAAGTTTTCTGTTGCCCCGTTTCGGACACTCATGGAGATCAACTACTTGGGATCGGTCAATGGTCTGGATGCGGTCTTGCCCGCGCTTATGGACCGCAAGAGGGGTCATGTGGCTGTGGTCTCTTCGGTGGCGGGATATGGTGGTTTGCCCAATGCGGCCGCCTATGGCGCCACCAAGGCCGCGCTGATCAATCTGTGTGAATCTCTGCGAACCCAACTGGGAGACTATGGGGTCACCGTTTCCGTTATTAACCCCGGTTTCGTACGCACACCGCTCACCGCCAAGAACGAATTCCCCATGCCGTTCCTGATGGAACCGGACGACGCTGCCCGTGCCGTGTTTAACGGGATGGCCAAGAAGAAATTTGAGATCGCTTTTCCACGGCCTTTTATTTTGATTTTGAAGTTCCTTCAGCTCTTGCCTTACAGCCTGTATTTCACACTGGTCAAAAAGATCACCAAGGCATGACGATGACATCGGATCATCCAGCGGCTGCCTATGTGGCTTTCTACGAAGCCCTGTCTCCTGAAACAGTCTCTGACATTGATGCCGTCGTGCACGACGATATTCATTTCAAAGATCCCTTTAGTGATGTTCGCGGAGTGCAGACCTATAAGAGAATTCTTGAAGATATGTTCTTGGCGGCGCCGGATATCACGTTCACCGTCCGTCACTGTGCGTACGACGGGGATGTGTGTTTTCTGCGCTGGACCAGCAGAGGGACGGTCAAGAAGCTGGGTTCAGACCCCTGGGTGGTCGAAGGTATGAGTGAACTGCGGTTTGCTGCCGACGGCCGCGTGGTGTCCCACATCGATCATTGGGATGCCTCCACCCAGTTTTACATGCGCATTCCAATTGTTGGCCACGTCCTTCGCATTATTCAGCGGCGTATCGCTGCACATTAAGATTGGCCAACTCTTCTTCAACACGGCTGAACGACAAGGTCACGACACCCAGCTCCAGTCCAAATTTAGAAACTGTTGCCCGGTTGAGAAGCACTCCGTCCGGTTGCAGGAACATCCAGTCGTCAAACTTCACTTCCCAAGTGCCATCACCGACCTTAAGATTCATGTCTTAGGTCCAGTTGAGCGCGTTACCAAAAGTGCGGCCTTGCGCTGTGCCGATGACATCTCCGGCTGTGCCGGTGTACGTGTTGCCGTCGATTTTACGGATTGACCAAATGCGGCGACCCTGCTCGCCGTCGGCATAGTCGAATTCTTCATCAAGTACGAGAGTCTGACCGTCCCATGTACCCGTGATATCGACTACGAATTGACGGCGCAAGGCGCCAAAACGATCATGAAACATGCCCCAGGCTTTGGTCTTGCCTGTGAAGTAGTCTTCGAGAACGAAACGTGGCTCTTGATCTTTGAAATCTTCCGGTTTCATCGATGCACTACACCCTGTGAGACTTGCTATGACCAAAACCAGCGGCAGGATGGTGCGAACCATATAAAGTCTCCTACGCTGGCAGTTGCTGGCGCCGATCAAGACGCCGTCGTATCAGTTCTTGTCGCGCTCGCGTAATTGGAAAGGTCCAGATGAACGCAATGGCTACAATTTTGAGTACGATAGGAACGCCCGCGTAGATCACCGCCAATGACTGCAAAGCGAATGGGGTATTGCCGCCTTCAACGGAAAATCCCAGCAATTCAAGCACAGGGAAGGCGATGCCGACGGCCAGAGCCAAGGCCAGCTTTGTCGACATACTCCACAGCGCGAAAAACAGGCCCGCCCGGGCTTGACCGCTCCGTAAGCGGTCAAAATCCACCACGTCGGCTTGTAGAGCGGGAGGCAAGGCCAGATCCGCGCCAAGGCCCATGCCCGTGACCACGCAGACAATCGCGAACAGCAGGAGATCGCCTGGGTTGAGAAAGGGCACCCAGATGAAGGCGCAACAGGTCACGATCATGGCCCAGCACCACGCTAGGTGCTTACCGAGTCGCTTGCTCAAAGCCAGCCACAAGGGAATGGAAACAACCCCACTGAGAAAATAGACCAGGATCAGCAGGCTTCGCTGGCTTTCATCCGCCTGCAACCCGAATTCCAAATAAAGAAGGAACAGGGCTGCGGGAATGCCATTGGCCATACCGTTGATCAGCCATGCGGACAACAGGCGGACAAAGGGTTTGTTGCCGACCAAAACCTTTGCCGCCTCAAAGGTAGCTCGGAAGGACAAGGACGATTTGGGAGATGTGCGCACAACTGTGGGGACTTTGACTTCGGGAACCCGCAACAGCAGGACCACAATGGCCGGACCGCCGAGTGCAATGGCCATCCAGGACACCGCAGCAAGACCTTCGGACTCGGTCCAGCCCATACCCGTGGTGATGGCCGGTACGGCACCGGCCGCGAGGATGCCGATCAGGGTCAGACCTTCGCGTACGCCGGTGATTCGCGACCGTTCGTGATAGTCGTCACTCATTTCCGCACCCCATGCGGTGTAAGGCACGGCGATGAACGTCCAGCCGAGATAGAGAACGATGGCCCAGGTCAGGAGATATATTGCGCTGACATCGTCGGGCGGCTGAAACAGGCGGATTAGAGCAAATCCGGCCAGCAATCCGCCAATCAGGATCCAAGGTTTGCGCCGACCCCAGCGCGTCTGATAGCGGTCACTGACAACCCCAATGATGGGATCGGACACAACGTCGACGGCCCTGGCCCCTAAGAGAACAAGACCGGCAGCGGCCAATCCTAGACTCTCCGCATACAGAGCCGGTAGATAGACAAACGCTGGAATGGTCGGCATGGCCAAAGCAAACGCCGGCGCGCCATAGGCAGCCAGACGGGTGCGGGGCAGACGAGAGTCGGACGCCATGTCTTTTAAATAACCCGTTCTAAAATGAGTGATGGCCGTTGGAGATTATACGCGGCGCAATTTAAATTGGCCCACATCGATGGATTTGGCTCTGAAGCCGCCTTCGCAGTAGGCCAAATACATCTCCCACATGCGGCGAAACCGTTCGTCAAATCCTAAAGGTTCGATTTCCGACCACGCTGCAACAAACCGTTCGCGCCATTGCAGCAACGTTTTCGCATAACTTTCACCAAACGTTGTGACGTCGGCAAGTTGCAGGCGGGCGCGGCCAATCTCGCTGTTTAAGGCGCTAATGGACGGCAACATGCCGCCTGGGAAAATGTAGCGTTGGATAAAATCTGCACCGCGTCGATAGCGGTAGAACAGCGATTCATCAATAGTGATGATTTGTAGGGCCGCTTCGCCTCCTTGGACCAGGCGGTCGCGCACCATATCGAAATATTGCGGCCAGTTGTCTTCTCCGACCGCCTCAAACATTTCGATGGACGCAATCCGATCAAACTGCCCTTCGACGTCGCGGTAATCCTGCAAGCGGAGATCAACGCGGTCTGCGAGACCTGCTTTTTGCAATCGTTCTCCCGCAAACTTCAGTTGTTCTTCGGAGAGGGTCAGGCCGGCGACACGGCAGCCGTACTCTTTGGTCACAAATTCGGCAAAACCGCCCCAGCCGAAACCCACTTCCAAAACAGTATGATCCGGTTGCAGGCGAAGCATGTCCGCGATACGCCGGTATTTTTCCGTTTGCGCTTGATCCAGCGGCTGGTCATCTGCCGTAAAGTAGGCCGACGAATAGGTCATCGTCGAGTCCAGCCAACTACGGTAAAATTCATTGCCGAGGTCATAGTGGGCGGCGATGTTTTTCTTAGCCCCACGCTTGGTGTTTGCGCGTCGCGTATGGGCAATGCGATTTAATAGCCGGTGCCACAACCCGTCCAATTCGTGGGTTTTGGTCGTCGGCCGATTGACCACAGCCAATTCCACGACTTTTGAAGGATCAACGCTGTCCCAATCCCCATCCAGATAGGATTCAACAAAACCCATATCGCCTTGGGTCAGAAGGCGCCGAACGGCACGCCAACGATTGATCGTCATCGCGGCTTCGGGACTCCCGCCGGGCCCAAGAACGTGCACCGAACCGTCCGGTAGGGTCAAAGTCATCTGACCGATTTTGATTTTACTGAGAACGGCAATGACACTGCCGACAAGCGCATGGACACTGCGCTCAGTCTTCGTACCGTCTCTCAATTTTGATTCCCGGTTTTTTGTCATTGTGCGCTTGCTTACCCGGACCCCGGTTTGGCAAAGGTCACCATATCAGGGGGCGGTTCAGGCCTGGGAACAAGTGGAACGCCTTTTCGCCACAATTTTAAAGCTTCCCAGTGAATGCCGCCAATAACTTTGATCGTCATCAACGGATACGAGAAAAATGCTTTAGCCATCGACCAGGCGGCCAGGGGCTTGTGCTGGCCGCTAAAGGAAGCAAAGAGCAGGGTGCCGTCCTTGTCTGTTTCGTGAATGGCCACGGCCACATCTTTGCCCGGTGGGCGGACCCGGAAATGGTAGGTCATATCCATGTCGATAAAGGGTGAAACGTAAAAACACTTGTCGACCGAATGGTGCGCAAGGTCGTCCGCGCTTTGCGTGTCAAAAAGATAACAATGACGCTGGCCAAACGTGTTCGAGACTTCGTGAAGGACAGCCACCAGAGTGCCGTCGGGCCGGTAACAAAAGTAGTTGCACAGCGGATTGAAAACGTAACCAAGCATGCGCGGATAGCACAGTAGGCGGATCGGGCCACGGTCAATCGATAAGCCAGCCGTATCCAGAATGTTCTCAATCCATGGGCGTAACGACTCATCCGTTCCCGGTCCATGGTCCCGATTATAAAAACTCAAAAGCGACCAGCGGTTGAACCCAAAACCGAAGATATGACGATCAAGGTCTGAAAGTTCATCTAGATCCAGCAGTGTCGCAAAGACTTTGTAGGTCAGCCGGTGTTTCTTCGGGCGCGTGCGACGGTGCATGACCGTTCCAGCAAACAGCCCCGAAGCGAAAGTCGGTATGGATTTAAGCTGCGGCATCTAATTGGTGCACCTGAAGGCCGGCCATACAGATTCGGCCGGACTCGTTTTCCACTGTCCAAGGACGCCGGACTCCACCAAGGGCTTCAGCAACAGCGAGCCCCGACTGCAAACCATCTTCATGGAATCCGTAGCCAAAGTAGGCGCCGCAATACCAGGTCCGATTTGTGCCTTGCAGGTTCCAGAGCTGGGTCTGCGCATCCAGCGCCGCTTGGTCAAATATCGGGTGCTCATAATCAAATGACTGAATGACTCGGGCCGGATCCGGTTCGCGATGAGGATTCAACGTCACGAACACGGGATAATCGCGGTCGATATTGTGCAATGAATTCATCCAATAGGTCAGGCACACCAGGCGTTCATGATCGTCAGGACCGGCAGAAATGTAATTCCAGCTGGCCCACGCCCTGCGGCGGCGCGGCATGAGTGAAACGTCCGTATGCAAAATGGCACGGTTCAACTCGTAGCGAATTGATCCCAGCAACTGCCGCTCTTCCCGTGACGGATCCGCAAGCATTGTGAGCGCCTGATTTGAATGCGCAGAAATAACAACGTGGTCGAAAGTTTCCGCATATCCATCTTCCGTGGTGACGGTCACATCCGTAGCTGTTCGGCGGATGCTTGAAACGGCACTGTTGGTGCGGACGCGGTCCGCAAAATCTTCAGCCATGCGTTCTACATACGTGCGGCTGCCGCCCGTCACCGTTCTCCATTTGGGGCGCATATGCCGTTTCGTCTCAAGCAGGCCGTGGTTCGAGAAAAACCGAACGAAGGCGGTGAGGGGATACGACCGAATCTCTTCAAATGTGGCCGACCAAATGGAACTGGCCATAGGATAAATGTGATCGCGCAAAAAGCCGTCACTATAACCCGCCCGGTTGAGATATTCGCCGAGAGTTAAGTCCATGTTTTCGGGTAGCTTAGCGTCTTCCACGCATTCCCTGTAGAAGCGCAAAATATCCCACACCATGTTCCAGAACCGTGGCCGCACGAGATTGCGTTTCTGGGCCAACAATCCTTTGAGTCCGGACCCCGAATACTCAAACCGCCCATCATTGACCGAGGCCGAGAACGACATCTGGCTGTCTTCCGTAGCTACGCCGAGATGATCGAAAAGGGCGGTCAGATTGGGGTAGGCGCGCTCGTTGTAGACGATGAAACCCGTATCAATGGGAATGGTCCGCATGCCACGGGGTCCGTTGAGCGGGGCATCAATCGTATTGCTGTGACCGCCAATTTTACCGGCTTTTTCGAAAACTATGACGTCATGGGCTTTATTGAGCAGCCAGGCCGCAGCCAGCCCAGAAACTCCCGTTCCTATAACTGCGACCTTTGCGCGTTCGCCTCCGGGCATTAACCATTCTCCTTGGCCTGGAAGGGGATTTAAGCTTTTGTTTTTATTAATTAAAACAGAAATCTCGTCGTCCCTCAGGGTAAGTCTTACTGATTTTAGGCCGCCAGGTGAACCCTTTTGGACCTTGTGAATGATTCACAATAGGGTGCAGCCCGGCACTCTAAGACAATACGCGCGAGCGGAAGACTCGGTTCACTTTTGCATAGCTTCTAAAGCATTTCCGATTTATTCTGACGCATAGCCGTCAGCAACCAAGAAGTTCCTGCAGTGCGCGTGATTGAAGAGGCCGCAGACGTTACCGGCGGCTTTCCACAGATCATCGATGGTGCGGGGTTTTAAGCGCTTCATGTGAGCTTTGAACTTTGAAAATGCGAGCTCGATCGGGTTGAAGTCCGGCGCATAGGGCGGCAGGAACAAAAGCCATGCGCCCCGCTTTTCAACCGCCCGCCTGGCACCGTCGCGTTTGTCGGCCGGCAGATTGCCGGGGACAACAACAGCGCCTTTTTGAAGGGTCGGGGCGCGTTGCGTTTTGATGTACTGCTCGAATGCATCACCGTCCATGGCGCCCTCGATCAAATCAGGGCACCCAGGGCGCGGTCAGGCCGTCACCGCGCAATCCGGCAATGAAGGTCATGGTTTTCCAATGACCATGGGGAATGGCGGCAACCATCCGCTGGCCGCTGGGACAGCGCCCCCGCAGGCGCGCCATTTTGGTATTGATACTTGTTTCGTCAAGGAACACGATCCTGCCGACCCGCTCGGGATGGGCCGGGAGCCGGGCCTGACGTTGGCGCCAAACCACGCGTGCTGCCTGCCCATCCGCGCGTTCCTGTTCACTGGCGTGGGCGGTTTTTTTAAAGCTGATCTTGCGCGCGCGGAACCAGTCATTAATCGTCGAAGTCGGCGCAATCACTTGGTGAACTTCGTCCAAACGCTCAGACAGCTCTTGCAGTGTCGGGTCTGGCGTCTCCTTAATCCAGCGCAGGATATCCTCGCCGTCAAGGATCAAGACGGCGCTGGCGCGACGGCCGTGGCTTGACCGCGACAGTCCCCTCGTCTTCATATCGCCCGCCATCCCGCACCGCCGAGCTTGCGCTCACCTCAAAAAGGGCCGCCGCCTGACAGCGCGACATGCCCGACGCCACTTTCCTCGCCAAACGAATACGCAGGTCTTCCGATACAGCCACGATGCCCCCGCCAAAGCGGCTATCGAATCAGTCTGCCAAGACCATGACAACAAAATTTTGATTCATTCAACCTCGGAAACGCTCTAGTCCCTGGTGATCCAAAAATCCCTTATTGGCGTTTGACTTTTATAAGACCATATAGAGGGAGAATTTGGTGTTTGGTGTTCAAGGACGTTCCGACCACGCCGGCCGTCATTATGAGGGGTGCTCCGGGCAACCGGCGGGACAGAAGAGCAGTGTTAGGACAAAAGATTTCCTCGTCCGGTGGATCGGATACCGCCCATTTGACGGCCTTACTAGTCGACGTCGCAGAACGACAAGACAAGGCAGCATTTTCAGAGCTGTTCGCCCACTATGCGCCGCGCATCAAGTCCTATTTGATGCGCCAAGGGGCCAACAACGCATCAGCTGAAGAATTAAGCCAAGAAGCGATGTTGTCGGTCTGGCGCAAAGCCGACCGATTTGATCCTGCAAAGGCGTCAGCCGGTACTTGGATTTTTGCCGTTGCTCGTAATCTACGTATCGATGCTTTGCGTAAAGAAAACAGACCTAGCTTTGATCCTGACGATCCGGCCTTCGTCCCTGAGCCTGAAACGGCCCCGGACGCAGCCGTCGCCATCGGCGAGACCCAAGTCAAAATCAAGGCAGCTATTGCAAGTCTTCCGGAAGAACAGGCTGAAGTTGTTCGCTTATCCTTTTATGAAGACAAACCGCATGGAGGAATTGCGCAGGAACTCAATCTGCCTCTCGGCACAGTAAAATCGAGATTAAGATTGGCTATGCGCAGAGTACGATCCAGTTTGGGAGAAGAGATATGAATGCAAGTCATCATCTCAGTGACGACCTTTTGGTGTCTTATGCTGCCGGTTCGTTGGATGAACCGACCTCAATTTTGATAGCCACGCACTTGGCCTTGTGTCCGGCGTGCCGCAATGTCGTCAGCAAAGCGGAAAGCGTTGGCGGCGAGTTACTCGCGGAGGTCGAACCCTCGGATATTGGCAGCAACGCCTTGAATGCGGTTCTTAACCGCCTTGACGAACAAGACTTCGAATCCGCGCAATCGTCTCAGCCGGTCGACGAAATTCATAATGCCGATGAGGACGGGCTTAACTTGCCGCAACCCTTGAAGGACTATGTGCATGGTTCAGCGAAAACGCTGCCTTGGCGCTGGCTCGGCCCAGGCGTTCACTACGCCCGGATCGCGCAGAATGCCAGTGGCCCGAATGTCGGATTACTCCGCATTGCGCCGGGAACACGAGTTCCTATGCACAGGCATAGCGGCAACGAACTGACTATGGTTTTGGCCGGTGGTTTTACTGATGCAACCGGGACTTTCCAACGCGGAGATGTTGAATCAGCTGATGATGGTTTAGTCCATCAACCCGTTGCTGATGCCGGTGAAGAATGCGTGTGCTTGGTGGTTACCGAAGGCGATCTGCAACCCACCGGACTCATTGCTAAACTGGTTCAACCGTTTTTCCGGCTCTAGGCTGGACTATGCAAACCAGAAAGAAAGACCCCAATTTCCTCTAGGAGGTTGGGGTTTTTATCTGAATCAATCACGCGGTCTCAAAGAATTATTCGACAACAACGTCCACGGCCAGCTCGTAACCCACACCCCTGACAGACCGGATCAATGCCGGGTTATCAGTCATACCACCCAGTTTACGTCTAATTTTGGTGACTAGGACGTCAATGCTACGGTCCAATGGGTTCCAGTCCCTTTGATACACAGTCCGCATAAGATCGGACCGGCTCAAAGTTGAGAACGGGTTTTCAACAAAAGCCTGCAACAATCTGAGTTCACTCGACGTGAGATCAAGCGCCTCCCCGTCAGGTCCGATCAAACACCGTCGCTGTCCATCTAAAACACAGTTCCCGAACCGGTAATTGGGCACGGACTGTGATTGACCTGACACACCATTGACCGCTTTGCCCTGACCATGCTCCAAACGGCGCAATAAGCTGCGAATGCGCGCCAAAAGTTCACGGTTTTCATATGGCTTGGTCAAATAATCATCTGCTCCGATTTCAAGGCCGACAACGCAATCAATGAGTTCAGATTTTGTGGTCAAGATTATGATGCCAAGATCATAGTTCTTACGCAGGTATCGGGTTAATTCAAAACCGTCTTCACCCGGTAGTCTGATGTCCATAAGTACGATTGAAGGGATGGCTGTGTCCAAGCGGGCACGCATATCGTCGCCGTCTCCTGCCGTATCGACAACGAATCCCTCGTTTTCTAAGTAGACCTTGACAGCTTCACAAATGAGAGGCTCGTCCTCGACCACGAGAATACGTGTGTCGCCCGGTGCGTGATGCTCCCAATCTACCTTATGGGGATTAGAATCTGGCATTGCAGATGACCATTCACCTTTGGGTTGGGTGGGCTTTGGTGTAATTCTCTTGCGATAAAGGGTCAGAGTCCAGCGTATGTGTGAGTCTAAACGAATTTCTACGTCATCAACTCTCACCGGGAACTATGAACCTGTGCCAAGTTGAGGCTCCAATAATCCTTATGAGGGCACGTTGAGCGACGATTCAATTTATAAGCAGCACATGACTGATCTGAGCGAGTCCTTTCGTAGACATTTGGACGTCGCGCTAGAGCATGATCTGACCTGATTGAATCGTTGGGGGATTCACAGGGCGAGGGATTTGTGATTCAAGATGTCGGCCGGGTTGAGGAGGCCGGCATTGATGTCGAAAGCCCTTTCCCTTGATCTTCGCAATCGGGTTCTATCAGCGGTTTCAGAGGGTATGAGCCATAGAGCGGCTGGTGCGCGTTTCGGGGTAAGCGCGGCGAGCGTGAGCCGTTGGCGTGCGCTGGAACGCGAACCGGGAGACGCCCGCCCGAAGGCGCTTGGCGGGGACCGTCGCTCGGGCCGGATCGAGGCGCAGCGCGCCGTGATCCTGGGCCTTCTTGAGGAGAACCGGGACATGGCCATTGAGGAGTTGCGCGCGGCTCTCGGGGACCGAGACCTCACCTTCAGCTACGGGTCGATACAGCGCTTCCTCGTGCGCCACGGCATCACGCGAAAAAAAAGACCGGCCATGCGGCGGAGCAAGACCGTCCGGACGTGTTGAGCCGGCGACAGGCCTGGCGCGACAGCCAGCCCGGCCTCGACCCCGACCGGCTGGTGTTCATCGACGAGACCTGGGCCAAGACCAACATGGCCCGCACCCACGGCTGGGCCCCGCGCGGCGAACGCCTGCGCATGGCCGTCCCCCACGGACACTGGAACACAACCACCTTCCTCGCCGGGCTCACACGGCACGGCATGATCTCTCCCTTCGTGATCAACGGCGCTATCGACCGCGATGCCTTCGAGGCCTACGTCAAAGAGGGCCTCGTCCCCGAACTGAGGCCCGGCGATATCGTCGTCATGGACAACCTCTCAAGCCACAAGGGACCCAAGGTCCGCAAGATGATCGAAGACACCGGCGCACAACTCCTCTTCCTGCCGCCCTATAGCCCTGACTTCAATCCCATCGAACTCGCCTTCGCAAAGCTCAAGGCAAGGCTCCGAAAAGCCGCTGAGCGAACCGTCGATGGTCTCTGGAACGCCATCGGCCAAATCTCCCTGACCTTCTCCCCGCAAGAATGCAAAAACTACTTCAACGCCGCCGGATACAGCGCAACGTGATCGGATTCCGCGCTAGAAGAATTATTAGTGATGCATACAGCCATGAAATCGGCCAAGACATCGGCCGGTCACACGTCAGCCATCCCTCAGGATGTCAACGGCGGAGCAAAATCAGTCCAGTTGGGCGGCGTAAAACCAGTCCATTTTATGTGATGCCGAAGGCGTTGTTGCGGGTTGTCCCGGTAGTGCATAGGAGGGACCCGCGCGGCTTTGCGTAGCGTTTCGCGTGTGCGAAGCGAAGGCGTGTGGGCGGTGCCTGTGTACCCACCGGGTCAACGCTGGCCTCGGTGTTAGATACCGATCAGCTGCGGCCGGCTGTTTGTTGTTTTCTTCGGCTCTGGTTGACCCGGTAGCTGTCGCCGTTCATTTCCAGAATATGGACATGGTGGGTCAGGCGATCGAGCAGCGCGCCGGTTGCAGCAGGGTTGCGCCGGCGGCTTCGATGGCCTGGCGGATGCCAGCGACCTTGTGGGCGGGCAGGTTGGCCATGACGACGCTGTCTCCGGGGTCGAGTTCGGGTACCAGGACCTGTTCCACATAGGCCTTGAAGGCAGCCCCATGCATCGGCCCGTCGAGGAGCATCGGGGCCGCCAGGCCGGAGAGGCGCAAGCCGGCGGTCAACGTGGTGGTCTTCCAATGGCCATGGGGTATGGCGGCCCGGCACCGTTCGCCTTTGCGCGACCATCCCCGCAGCCGCGCCATCTTCATCGACGCGCCGGTCTCGTCGATGAAGATCAGCCGTTCCGGAGCGAGCCCTGCCTGGCCTTCGAACCAGAGCCGGCGCCGCGCGAGCACGTCCGGGCGCTGCTGCTCCGCTGCATGGCCGGTCTTTTTTTGTGCGTCAGCCCGCGCTTGGCGAAGAAGTGCCAGACCGTCGACGGGCACACCCGAACCCCGTGCGACGCCGCCAGCTTCTCGCCAATCTCGGCCAGCGTCATAGCCTTGGTCTGCGCCACCAGAGCCAGGATAAAGGCCTCATGCGCATCCAGCTTCGAGCCCGGCGGTTGGCCCTGGCGGTCGGGCTCGATCGAGCCCGTCTCGCGCCAGCGCCGGCGCCAGTGGATCGCCGTCGCTGGCGCGACACGAAAACGCGCCGCGGCCCCCCGTGCAGACAGACCCCCAGTGACCGCCTCGACGACCCGCCGGCGAAGATCATTCCCGTAACAATGCCCCATGTCTGACACCAAATCGCCTCGGGATATAGAATTATGGAGTGGGACGCTTGGGAATCCCCTTCGATTCACAATTCAGTCAAACCGCTCTAATTGAACGTATAAAAGAAGTCGTTCAATAACGCAGAAGATGAATTCATCGCAATTGGTCTAGGGCTTCCAATACGAGGAATAGCGGAACAGGCCATATAAAGGCCAAATATGCTTGCCCCAAATAAAAGAGTGGTCGTGGCCCAGGTTTTTCCGAGTCAGGTAAGGCGCGGTCGTGGAAAACTTTGCGGATCATCAATACGAGTACGATGCCGTAACCTGCGGTCAGGGCTATGCCAGCTACAAACCAAAAATAATCCGACAAAAATTCGGCTGCGATCGTAAGAGCGGTCATTTGTCAGCGGACTTTTCGCAACAGGGATATGGGGTCATTCTACGGCTCAGTTCAAACACCAGGATCGCCAGGCGCTTCGATACAGATTCTCGAGCGCCATCGCGTAACCGTCGATATCGCACAATGGTGAGGACGCAACAATGACTCTCATATTCTTACGCGAGGCAATCAGGCCCTCTCGATCTGAGGCCATCGCTATGGCTTTTTCTATGTAATCTGATCGGGATTCGGTGATTGTATCGGCTAAACCAGCGGCCCATAGAATTGACGCACTGGCTCTAGAGACCCAGCGGTCTCCTAACATTGTAATTACCGGAATCCCCATCCAAAGCGCTTCTAGCGTGGTCATGCCACCGCCGTACGGAAAAGGATCAAGCGCAATATCGACGATGTTGTACATTGCCATATGGTCTTCTCTGGTTGTTTGGCCGAGCAAAACCACTGTGTTGGTGTTTATCCCGCTTCTCTCAAGATCCTTTTTTACTGACGATGCAATATAATCGTCCGATAACTGAGGCGCCTTGATAAGAAGTCTTGATCCTGGGACCCTGTTTAAAATTTCACTCCAAGCAGAAAAAACATCATCATTCAATTTCGTAATGTTGTTAAACGAACCAAACGTAGTGTTCGGTGATTTCAAGCATGGCGGTGGCACTAAAGCAGGAGCGCTCTGAGGTGGATCAAAACAATAGTATGAATGAGGAAGCCGCAACGGCTTCTCTACAAAATTTGTCTCTGCATTCTCTGGTAGCACCATTTTGTCGGCAATGATGTAATCGATCTCGGTTAATCCGGTCGTGGCGACGTAGCCAAGCCAGGTCATTTGAACAGGCGCTGGTTTTCGCCGAAAGACGTCTAGACGATGCCCGTCGGTGTGGCCCGAAAGGTCCACGAGAATATCGACCCCATCTTTCTTAATCTCTTCACATACTGTTTCATCTGTTAGACCTGTGATTGGGCGCCAAGCTTGACTCGCCGAACGCAAGGAAACTGACACGTCGTCTTCAATCGGGCTATTCGAATAGAGGAAAGCCTGGACATTAAGGTCAGCGAGTACCGTCAGTATGGGTAAGAAGAATTTGCCAATCGTATGAGACCAAAAATCAGCTGAAATGTAGCCGATTTTTAGCGCCTGTTTGTCTGCGTCAGATTTTATTGGGCGGTGCGTGCAAGCTTTTACCGCAACTTCGTTCTGGTTCTTCAAGCGCCAGTAATCCATCGTTTGTAAGTGAATGTCTGCCGCAGTAGCGGTGCAGCTGTAGTTCAGCAACGTTAGGCGGTTGCGACCACTATCGACGGAATTAGGTGATAGTTTTATTGCCTCATCAAAGTGCTGCAGCGCCTCTTCAACACGTCCGAGGCGGCTCAATAAAACACCTTTGTTGACATAAAGATTGGGACTCTGAGTATTGAGATGGAACCCTTGATCCAGAGTTTCCAATGCCTCTTTAAATCGAGCTTGTTCAATCAGGACTGATGCTTTATTGCCGTACGATTCGCAAACGTCAGATTGTAGCAGTATTGATTTGTCAAACTCATCCAATGCTTCGTCAAGTTTTGAGGCGGCGTGATAGGCTAATCCCAAAGCATTTCGATAAAATACGTTATTCGGTTCGACAGACAGAGCGCACTTTGCCAATTTAATTGCAGTGTCACTATCCGCCATTTTAGGAATATAGCGGACAACAAATGCATTGCGTCGGCGCAAGACCTTTCATCTATAAGGATTGAATCACAAAGTGCCTTTGCACGATCAAGATCGCCTGATTCAAAGCATCGGATCTCCTTTGTCAAACGTTCATTGAGAGAGGTGCCTACTAGTTCGTTTGTATGTGTTGAACTCATGAATCGGCAGTCTTTATCGTCACTACAAAAGGATTGAACCTTTAGTCCAACCTGGGAAGTCCATGCAAATCTGATCCAGTCAGAATGAAGCAACTAAAAACGTAGTGGTGCCGGAAGAGGGATTCGAACCCCCGACCCCCTGATTACAAATCAGGTGCTCTGCCATCTGAGCTATTCCGGCTCGACCCTGAAAACCGCGAGACATTATTGCCGCTGTGTACAAAGGGCAAGAGAGGCAAGAGGCATTCATTTTAACGTATTTTCTTCGGTCAATGCTTGCGTCGACGCCATTCATACATGGATATAGCGGCTGCATTTGAGACATTTAAGCTTTCCGCGGCTTTTGTAATCGGCAGACGTGCCTCAAAGTCGCAATTTTGCCGAACCCCTGGCCTGATGCCCTTTCCTTCAGCACCAAAAACCATGATGCATCTCGGAGGCAAGTCTAACTGATCCAAAGTGTCATTGGCACTGGCATCCAGCGCAACACTCCAAAACCCGTAGGGCTGGCAGTCTTTGAATGCTCGCTTAAGATTTGTGACGTGAAGAAGCGGTGTGCTTTCCATGGCGCCGCATGCGGACTTGGCCAATGCCCCCGTTTCTTCTGGGGCGTTGTGACGGGTGGTGATGAGTGCTTGAGCGCCAAATGCCGCAGCCGAGCGGAGTATGGCTCCGACGTTATGGGGATCTGTTATCTGGTCCAGCACGATGAACAATGCCGGTTCTGTCTCGCTGAGCCGGTCTAGAATTTCAGCTAAATCCAATGTTGCCAACGGGGCTACCTGCAATGCCAGCCCTTGGTGCACTTTATTCGGCCCAATCACTTCATCGATATCAGTCCGTGTCACCGTTTCGACGTTCCTCATTTGATGCTGAGCGTTAGTTAAGGAACCCAATCGTTTCAACGCTTCTGGCGTTGCCACTAATCGGTCTATACGACGGTTGGGATTTTCAAGCGCGGCACGGACGGCATGAACACCATAAAGCCACAGCGTCGAAGACGATTTGGGTGATTGTGGTTGACTATTTATCGTCTTGTCCCTGCGCCTAATGCTGGTCCCGCGATTACGATGTTTCTTATTTTTATCTGGATGTAATTTTGACACTGAGTTTTCACCAATAGGATCAATGTCCGAATCCAGGTTTAAAAGTTGACAAGATCACCCAAAATTCATACCTGGATGCCCCCGCAACCAAGGCCAGCCTTGGAATTCGGAGGGGTGGCCGAGTGGTTAAAGGCACCAGACTGTAAATCTGGCCGCGTAGCGTACGTAGGTTCGAATCCTACCCCCTCCACCACCGATTTCTGAGTCTCGGTAGCGGGTGCACGGTTATAGCGTGCGGGTGTAGCTCAATGGTAGAGCCCCAGCCTTCCAAGCTGGTTATGTCGGTTCGATCCCGTCCACCCGCTCCATCACTCTAGTCCATAGTGGGCAAACCGCACCTGGGGAACGGCGCAAACCTAGATCAAAGCCTGAAGAGGTAAGAAAGGCCATGTCGAAAGCAAAGTTTGAGCGTACGAAGCCGCACTGCAACATCGGGACGATTGGTCACGTTGACCATGGCAAGACGACGCTGACGGCGGCGATCACGAAGGTTTTGGCGGAGTCTGGCGGCGGCGAGTTCACCGCGTTTGACCAGATTGACAAGGCGCCTGAAGAACGGGAGCGGGGGATCACGATTGCGACGGCGCACGTTGAGTACGAGACGGAAGCCCGTCACTACGCCCACGTGGACTGTCCGGGCCACGCGGACTATGTGAAGAACATGATCACCGGCGCGGCCCAGATGGACGGGGCGATTTTGGTTGTCAGCGCCGCCGACGGCCCAATGCCACAGACCCGGGAGCATATTCTGTTGGCCCGCCAGGTGGGTGTTCCGGCCCTGGTTGTTTACCTGAACAAGGTGGATCAGGTGGACGACGAGGAGCTGTTGGAGCTGGTCGAGCTTGAGGTGCGTGAGTTGCTCAGTTCCTACGAGTTCCCCGGGGACGATATTCCCATTGTCAAGGGCTCGGCGTTGGCGGCCCTGGAGGGCCGGGACGATGAGATCGGCAAGACCTCGATCCTGGAGCTGATGAAGGTGGTTGATGACTACATTCCGCAGCCGGATCGGCCGAAGGATCTGCCGTTCCTGATGCCGATTGAGGATGTGTTCTCGATTTCTGGCCGGGGCACGGTGGTGACCGGGCGGATTGAGCGCGGTGTGGTCAATGTGGGCGATGAGATTGAGATCGTCGGCATTAAGGAGACGACCAAGACGGTGTGCACCGGTGTTGAGATGTTCCGCAAGCTGCTGGACACCGGGGAAGCCGGGGACAACGTGGGCTGCCTGCTCAGGGGCACCAAGCGCGAAGAAGTGGAGCGAGGCCAGGTTTTGGCCAAGCCGGGGTCGATCACGCCGCACACCAAGTTTGAGTGCGAGTGCTACATCCTGACCAAGGACGAGGGGGGGCGGCATACGCCGTTTTTCTCCAACTACCGGCCGCAGTTTTACTTCCGCACCACGGATGTGACCGGGACCATTGAGTTGCCGTCGGGCACGGAGATGGTGATGCCGGGGGACAACATCTCGATGACGGTGCAGTTGATTGCGCCGATTGCCATGGATGACGGCCTGCGGTTTGCCATCCGCGAAGGCGGGCGGACCGTTGGCGCCGGTGTCGTCGCCAAAATCGTCGAATAGGGCGCTGATGAAAACTGCTCGAAAAGGGCAGCGAGGACACGAAAAACCCTTGATTTCCCTTGGCCGGGCGCGCTATAGACCACCATCCGGTCGGCGCCACTGTGTCGACCGGACGTGTTTTTTTGCGCCCGCGGCGACGACCAGAACGAAATTACGTCAACTATATCAAGACTTTAGTTAGATTCAGCGGCTTTTGCAGCATGAACAAGGCTGGAAGGCATCGGTTTTAAAGGCGGCCACTTTTATAGGGGTGTAGCTCAATTGGTAGAGCACCGGTCTCCAAAACCGGGGGCTGTAGGTTCGAGTCCTATCACCCCTGCCACATTTCAAGCCCTAGCTGATTCTCTTGATACCTGAGTTTGACGGTTCTTGGTCTGACCTCGACGCGCATGGTGCGGAAACTGTTTCGGTCTACGGCGTCGGAATCACAATAGACAATGGCTAATCCTACTCCAGGTCAGTTCGTACGCGAAGTGCGCCAAGAAATCTCGAAAGTGACGTGGGCAAGTCGCCGCGACACTATTGTCGCGGTGATTTCCGTATTCGTGTTTTGTCTGTTTTTCGGCGTCTTCTTCATGATTGTCGACCGGATCCTCAGTGCCGGTATGGCCCTGTTGTTCGGGTGAGGAACCATTGTAATGGCCGCTAAATGGTATGTGCTGCACGTTTATTCGGGGTTTGAGAGCAAAGTTGCTCAATCAATCCGCGAACAAGCTCAGCAACAAGGGATGGAACAGCAGATCGAGGAAGTCTTAGTCCCGACCGAAGAAGTTGTGGAAATGCGCCGCGGAGCCAAGGTCAACGCCGAGCGCAAGTTTTTTCCAGGTTATGTCCTGATCAGAATGGATCTGACCGATGAAAGCTGGCACCTGGTCAAGAACACGCCAAAGGTCACCGGATTTCTAGACGCGCAAGGCAAACCGTCGCCCATTTCCCAGGCCGAGGCTGAGCAGATCATGCGCCAGGTCCAAGAGGGAATTGAACGTCCCAAGCCATCCGTGGTGTTCGAAGTCGGTGAGCAAGTTCGCGTTAGTGACGGCCCGTTTTCCTCGTTCAACGGGTTGGTGGAAGAAATCGACGAGGAAAAGGCCAGGCTCAAAGTTTCGGTTTCCATTTTCGGCCGGTCCACACCGGTCGAGCTGGAATACAGCCAGGTCGAAAAACTTTAGTCCTTCTGCGGGAGGTGGTCTCCGAAAGTCCTCGGAGAGCCGTACCGCGGACCCGGCGCGCTGGAGGGTATATCGGCGCATATGCTGAGGTGAAACATGGCAAAGAAGATTGACGGATACATCAAACTTCAAATTGCTGCCGGTCAAGCCAATCCGTCGCCCCCCGTTGGGCCGGCGCTTGGCCAGCGTGGCGTCAATATTATGGAGTTTTGCAAAGCCTTTAACGCTGCGACACAGCAGATGGAGCAGGGTGTACCAATCCCGACAACCATCAACGTGTACGCGGATCGTTCGTTCTCGTTTATTACCAAGACACCGCCGACCAGTTACTTCCTCATCAAAGCGGCCAAGAAAAAGAAAGGCAGCGGGGAACCAGGTCGGGAAATCTCAGGTTCGGTGACCAAAGTTCAAGTGCGGGACATTGCAGAAAAGAAAATGCCCGATCTTAACTGCGCAACAATTGAGTCTGCCATGTTGCAAGTCGAAGGCTCAGCCCGATCCATGGGCTTTGAGGTTTTGGAGTAAAGATCATGGCTAAAAAGGGAAAACGGCTGACCAACGGCTACGAAAGCATTGATCGCGAAACGGCGTACTCGGTCGACGATGCCGTGAAAATGATTAAGGAAAAAGCCACCGCGAAATTCGATGAAACCATCGAAGTGTCGATGAATCTTGGTGTTGACCCACGGCATGCTGACCAAAACGTCCGCGGTGTCGTCGCGTTACCGCATGGTTCGGGCAAAAGCATGCGCGTTGCCGTCTTTGCCAAAGGTGACAAAGCGGACGCCGCTAAAGCTGCTGGCGCCGATATCGTCGGAGCGGATGATTTAGCGGCAAAAATCCAAGGCGGGACCATGGACTTCGACCGCGTGATCGCAACGCCAGACATGATGGGTGTGGTCGGTAAGCTCGGCAAGGTATTGGGACCCCGTGGCTTGATGCCTAACCCCAAGCTCGGCACCGTGACCCCGGATGTGGAAACCGCGGTGAAGAACGCCAAAGCCGGCGAAGTCCAGTTCCGGGTTGAAAAAGCTGGGATCGTTCATGCCGGCGTTGGTAAAGCCAGCTTTAGCGAGCAGCAGCTCAACGAAAATGTGCGCGCATTTGTAGGTGCAATCATGAAAGCGAAACCGGCCGGTGCAAAGAGAACGTATGTAAAGAAGATTTCGCTCAGCTCCACAATGGGGCCGGGCTTAAAGATAACCGTCAGCGACGCGGTCGCGAGCTGACGTTTGAGGCTTCGGGTGCGACCGGTAACGGCCGCCCGGGAGGCGGGACTTTCGGGTCCCGCACCCTGTCCGAGACTGGTGGTGTTCGTTTGGGTAACCAACGGACTTAATGGTGAAACACCGCCATCATAGACGGAGTGGATGGCCGTTACGGTTCATACGTGGTCCAGCGGTGGATCGGCACTTCTGGGGCAGGACTTAAGCGGTGTCGGTCTGTTGATTTGGTTTGGCCGGCATCAAGTGCAACCGGTTTTGAAAGGCTTCGGTCGATCAAAACAATTGAAGCGGAGACGAATGTGAACCGAGAGCAGAAGCAGGATTTAGTGTCCTCGCTGAACACCTTGCTCAAGGACCAAACTTTCGTTGCAGTCACCCATTACAAAGGGTTGACCGTAGCGCAAATGGAGGACCTGCGTGGCAAGGCTCGTGAAGCGGGCGCTGGATTCCGTGTCACAAAAAACCGGCTCACGCGTCTTGCCCTCGCTGGAACGAAATTCGAAGGCTTGAGCGAACTATTCACTGGTCCAACGGCAATAGCATTTTCCGAAGATCCGGTGGCAGCCGCAAAAGTTTGCGCGAATTTTGCGAAGGACAATGAGAATCTGGTGATCCTTGGCGGATCTCTGGACGGAGAGGCCATGGACCAGACACAGGTCGATGCCTTGGCGAAGTTGCCGTCCTTGGATGAACTCCGCGCCATGATTGTCGGCATGATTTCAACGCCGGCAACACGGATCGCTGTGGTGCTCCAAGCTCCGGCGGGACAATTAGCCCGCGTTCTCAATGCCAAAGCCGAGCAGGGCGAAGCCGCCTGATGCTGAACCGTATCGATAACCATTCGAACCCAATAGGAGTGCCAATCAATGGCTAATTTAGAAAAACTCGTAGACGATCTGTCTAGCCTCACCGTTCTTGAGGCGGCTGAACTGTCGAAATTACTCGAAGACAAATGGGGCGTTTCTGCCGCAGCACCTGTCGCCGTTGCCGCTGCCGGTGGTACCGCCGCCGGTGGTGAAGCAGTAGAAGAAAAGACCGATTTCGACGTCATTCTTGCTGCTGTGGGAGACAAAAAGATCAATGTCATTAAAGAAGTCCGGGCGATCACCGGCCTTGGACTTAAGGAAGCGAAAGATCTGGTCGAAGGTGCGCCCAAGGTTGTCAAGGAAGGTGCGCCAAAAGATGAAGCCGAAGAGCTTAAGAAGAAGCTTGAAGAGGTTGGTGCGACTGTGGAGCTCAAGTAATTCGAGCACCTGTTACCTGTTCGGGTAGGGAGGCGAAGCGTAACCATTTCGCCTCCCGCACCTATGCCTGGGCTGTTCTGTCTGGGATTTGAATAAACGGCACGATGACGACAGAGGCCAACCAAGACTCTGCCACCATCGCGTTGAAAAAGTAGATCAAAGTTGCTGCGCACTATGTGCGGCACTCTAAATATAGCGAGGATCGCTCATGTCGAAGTCATTCACTGGTCGCAAGTGGATCCGCAAAAACTTCGGACGTATCCCGTCCGTAGCGCAAATGCCGAATCTCATCGAGGTGCAGAAGAGTTCCTACGATACGTTTCTGCGGACCGGCGCAACGGCAGAAGAACGCGAGGTTTCGGGTTTACAGGAAGTCTTTAAGTCGGTTTTTCCGATAAAAGATTTCAGCGGCAAAGGTGAATTGGAGTTTGTCTCATACGAACTCGAAGAACCGAAGCATGACGTTGAAGAGTGCCGCCAGCGGGGCATGACATTCTCCGCTCCCTTAAAAGTCACTCTCCGTTTGGTTGTTTGGGACGTGGATGAAGAAACCGGCGCAAGGTCCGTACGCGATATTAAAGAGCAAGATGTCTACATGGGCGATATGCCGCTGATGACGGAAAACGGCACGTTCATCATCAATGGCACTGAGCGTGTCATCGTCTCGCAGATGCACCGATCCCCAGGTGTGTTTTTTGATCACGACCGCGGCAAGACACATTCATCCGGTAAATTTCTTTTTGCAGCTCGTGTCATTCCCTATCGCGGGTCATGGCTGGATTTTGAATTCGACGCCAAAGATCTGGTTTATGTTCGTATCGATAGGCGCCGCAAGCTGCCTGTGACGACGCTGCTGTATTCCCTGTACAGCGCAGAATCTGAAAAGTTAATTGCGCAACGTACGAAGCAAGGCAAGACCGTCGAACACCACGAAGTAACGGGAATGAGCACAGAAGAAATTCTCAGCTATTTCTACGACTCTCAGACCTACACGTTCGACAAAAAAGGTTGGAAAACAGCCTTTGATGCTGAAAGCATACGTGGCACGAAACTGCAGTTCGATCTGGTAGACGCCAAATCCGGCAGAACAAAAGTTGAGGCGGGCGCCAAACTTTCAACGCGTGTTGCCGCTAAGTTAACAAAAGATGGCGTCAAAGAGTTACGGATCTCTACCGAAGAACTCATTGGCAAGTTTATTGCCAACGAAATCGTCAATATGGAAACCGGTGAAATTTATGCCGAAGCAGGTGACGAGATCACGGAAGAGGTTTTAGAAGGATTTCTTGAATCAAAGATCACTTCTATAGAATTGTTGGCCATAGATCATGTGAATGTTGGGCCGTACATACGTAATACTCTGGCACTCGACAAAAACACCAGCCGTGAAGAAGCGCTTGTCGATATTTACCGGGTCATGCGGCCTGGCGAACCGCCGACGATCGATACCGCAGAAGCCATGTACAAAGGCCTGTTCTTCGACTCCGAGCGCTATGATTTATCTGCCGTTGGCCGAGTCAAAATGAACGCGCGGTTAGAATTCGAAACTAAGGATGTCCCAGATACCATCCGCGTTCTGCGCAAGGGCGACATTCTCAATATCGTGAAAGTTCTGGTCGAACTCAAAGACGGCCGCGGCGAAATCGATGACATCGACCACCTCGGCAATCGTCGGGTCCGGTCAGTCGGGGAACTGATGGAAAATCAGTACCGGGTCGGACTGCTGCGGATGGAGCGAGCGATCCGTGAACGGATGAGTTCCGTCGAAATCGACACGGTTATGCCGCACGACCTAATTAATGCCAAACCGGCAGCAGCCGCGGTTCGAGAATTCTTTGGATCATCCCAGCTGTCGCAATTTATGGACCAGACCAATCCATTGTCAGAAATCACGCACAAGCGTCGTTTGTCTGCATTAGGGCCGGGCGGCCTGACCCGGGAACGGGCAGGGTTTGAAGTCCGTGACGTGCACCCGACGCACTATGGACGAATCTGTCCTATCGAAACGCCGGAAGGTCCGAACATCGGCTTGATTAACAGTCTGGCCACCTTTGCCCGGGTCAACAAGTACGGCTTTATTGAAAGCCCGTACCGCAAAGTAAAAAATGGCAAGGTCACCAATGAAGTCGTTTACCTGTCTGCCATGGAAGAGGGCCGGTACAACATTGCCCAAGCCAATGAACCCATTGGCGAAAAGACGGGCTGTTTCGAAGAAGATTTGATCAACTGTCGCCGCGCCGGTGATTTTGTTCTCATTCCACCGGAAGAAATCGACTACATGGACGTCTCACCGAAACAATTGGTGTCGGTGGCCGCGGCATTAATCCCCTTCCTTGAAAACGATGACGCCAACCGTGCCTTGATGGGCTCTAACATGCAGCGTCAAGCGGTTCCGCTCTTGCGAGCAGAAGCGCCGTTGGTGGGAACCGGCATTGAAGATGTGGTAGCACAGGATTCCGGCGCCTCGGTTACGGCTCATCGGTCCGGCGTGGTTCAGCAAATCGACGCTACTCGTATCGTTGTCCGGGTGACCGAAGAGACGTCCTCATCGTCCCCTGGTGTTGATATCTATCGATTGCAGAAATTCCAGCGGTCCAATCAGAACACCTGTATCAACCAACGGCCACTGGTGAAGGTGGGAGACATTGTTGCCAAAGGGGACATCATCGCCGACGGACCGTCGACGCAGCTGGGAGAGTTGGCGCTCGGGCGCAACGTCCTCGTCGCCTTCATGCCGTGGAATGGCTACAACTTCGAAGACTCGATCCTAATCTCCGAGAGGATTGTTCGCGACGACGTATTTACCTCGATTCACATCGAGGAATTCGAAATTATGGCTCGGGACACCAAGCTGGGTCAGGAAGAAATCACTCGCGATATTCCGAATGTTGGCGAAGAAGCATTACGTAACCTGGACGAAGCCGGCATCGTATATGTCGGTGCTGAAGTGGCGGCCGGAGACATCTTGGTCGGTAAAGTGACTCCCAAGGGTGAAAGTCCGGTCACACCAGAAGAAAAATTATTGCGGGCGATCTTTGGCGAAAAAGCCTCAGACGTCAGAGACACATCACTCAAGGTGCCGCCTGGTGCGACAGGAACGATCGTCGAAGTCCGGGTATTCAACCGCCGCGGTATCGATAAGGACGAACGGGCTCTTGCCATTGAGCGGATGGAAATCGAACAACTCGCTAAAGACCGTGATGATGAAAAGGCGATCCTGGAGCGCTCATTCAATGGCCGGTTTAGGGAACTTATTCTTCACCGCAAGATCGTCTCCGGACCCAAATCTCTGCCAGTCGGTAAAATGGTCTCTGAGGAAATGCTCGACGAATTGACTCCTGGCCTGCAGCGGCAAATCGTTGTGGCCAATGACAAGGTCATGGCTGAGGTCGAAGAACTGAAAAAATCCTTCGAAGCCAGCGTTGCGCAAATTGAACAGCGTTTCGATGACAAGGTCGAAAAATTGCAGCGCGGCGACGAACTACCACCCGGCGTTCTCAAGATGGTTAAGGTCTTTGTTGCGGTGAAACGTAAACTGCAGCCTGGCGATAAGATGGCCGGTCGGCATGGCAACAAAGGTGTGATTTCAAAAATCGTACCCATTGAAGACATGCCCTACCTGGAGGATGGCACCCAAGCCGACATCGTGCTCAATCCACTTGGCGTGCCGTCGCGCATGAATGTGGGTCAGATTCTTGAAACCCATCTGGGATGGGCCTGTCGTGGTCTCGGTGTGCAGATCGGTGACCTGCTTGATATCTACAATTCGCGCAAATCCGATAAGGAAATTCGTTCATTCCTCAAGAACATATACGGCGATAAAGATTACCGTACCGATATACAGAGCTTGAATGAACCGGAACTCATAGAGTTGGCAGAAAACATGCGCGGAGGAGTGCCCATCGCCACGCCCGTATTTGACGGCGCTCACGAAGCAGACATTGTCGACATGCTTGATAAAGCCGGTTTGGAAAAATCTGGCCAGGTGACATTGTTTGATGGAACCACCGGTGAGCCGTTCGATCGAAAAGTTACTGTCGGCTACATCTATATGCTCAAGCTGCATCATCTGGTTGATGACAAGATCCACGCCCGTTCCATTGGTCCGTATTCACTCGTCACCCAACAGCCGCTTGGCGGTAAGGCACAGTTTGGCGGTCAGCGTTTTGGAGAGATGGAAGTGTGGGCACTAGAAGCCTATGGCGCGGCTTACACATTGCAGGAAATGCTAACGGTTAAATCCGACGACGTGTCTGGGCGGACCAAGGTGTATGAAGC
This sequence comes from Rhodospirillaceae bacterium, assembly GCA_965262665.1. Classification (GTDB taxonomy): domain Bacteria; phylum Pseudomonadota; class Alphaproteobacteria; order Rhodospirillales; family Rhodospirillaceae; genus CBDBND01. Next base: position 2,269,293 of record CBDHFR010000004.1, on the reverse strand, counting down.
CATAGTCCGCGGCGACGATACGTTTGAAGCCGGTATTCCTGAATCGTTCAACGTTCTGGTCAAGGAAATGCGATCCCTTGGCTTGGATGTGGAGTTAAGTCACAGCGGATCATCGTAGTGCTCTCTGACAGACAAGGTCATTTCTTGACACTTTTGACAGAGTCCAAAACGAAATCGGAACCCGAGAATAGAATCAAAGGTTCCAAGGAGAAGCGTAAATGAATGAATTGATGAAAATTTTCGGGCAGCCGGCCGGTACAGAGTCTTTCGATCAAATCCGGATCTCTATCGCCAGCCCAGAAAAGATCCGCTCTTGGTCATTTGGGGAAACCAAGAAACCTGAAACCATCAACTACCGGACCTTTAAGCCCGAACGGGACGGTCTATTTTGTGCTCGTATTTTCGGACCGACTAAAGATTACGAATGTCTCTGCGGCAAATACAAGCGGATGAAATATAAAGGCATCATCTGCGAAAAGTGCGGTGTTGAAGTTACGCTGTCTAAAGTTCGCCGTGACCGCATGGGCCACATCGAGCTTGCCGCGCCGGTTGCGCATATTTGGTTCATGAAGTCCTTACCAAGTCGGATCGGTTTGCTGCTCGATATGACCCTCAAGGATCTGGAGCGCGTGCTCTATTTCGAGAGCTATGTGGTCATGGACCCCCGGGTGACGCCTCTGCTGCAGGGCGAACTGGTCAACGAAGAGCAATATCAACGTCATATCGACGAGTATGGTGAAGACGCATTTGAAGTGGGCATTGGTGCCGAAGCCATCCGGGTCATGCTTGAGCAGATCGATCTGGAAGAACTGCGCGAAGAACTAAAGGTCGATCTTCGGGAGACGGGCTCAGAAGCCAAACGCAAGAAATACGTCAAGCGGCTTAAGCTGGTTGAATCGTTCCTACTTTCCGGCGCCCGTCCAGAATGGATGATTCTTGAAGTGGTGCCTGTAATTCCTCCAGAATTGCGCCCTTTGGTGCCACTGGATGGAGGCCGGTTTGCTACGTCCGATCTCAACGACCTGTACCGCCGGGTGATCAACCGCAACAATCGTCTCAAACGACTGATCGAGTTGCAGGCACCGGAAATCATTATCCGCAACGAAAAGCGGATGCTGCAGGAATCGGTTGACGCTCTGTTCGACAATGGACGCCGGGGCCGGGCGATTACTGGAGCCAATAAACGGCCGCTCAAATCATTGTCCGATATGCTGAAAGGTAAGCAAGGCCGGTTCCGCCAGAATCTGCTCGGTAAGCGGGTCGACTACTCGGGCCGGTCGGTCATCGTGGTTGGGCCTGAGCTCAAGCTCCATCAATGCGGTATTCCTAAAAAGATGGCGCTCGAATTGTTTAAGCCCTTTGTCTATTCGAAGCTTGAACTTTACGGCATGGCCACCACCATTAAGGCGGCCAAGCGCATGGTCGAGAAGGAACGCCCTGAAGTCTGGGATATCCTTGAAGAAGTCATCCGTGAGCATCCAGTTCTGTTAAACCGGGCACCTACATTGCACCGTCTCGGCATTCAGGCTTTTGAGCCGGTTCTCATCGAGGGCAAGGCCATTCAGCTACATCCGCTGGTGTGTACCGCCTTCAACGCCGACTTTGATGGTGACCAGATGGCGGTACACGTGCCGTTGTCGCTTGAAGCCCAGCTTGAATCCCGCGTGCTGATGATGTCGACCAATAACATTCTCAGTCCGGCCAATGGCAAACCCATCATCGTGCCCACACAAGACATGGTGTTGGGACTCTATTACTTGTCGATGGAGCAGGAAGGTGAGCTCGGTGAAGGCATGATCTTTACCGATTTGGCCGAGATCGAGCATGCTTTGCAAACGCGGAAGCTCTCAATCCATGCGAAAATCAAGGCTCGCTACAACACCGTTGATGAAAACGGCGAACCGGTTTCTCTGACTATCGATTCAACGCCCGGCCGGATGATTCTTTCCGAAGAGTTACCTAGGAATCCAAAAGTTCCGTTTGCGATGATCAATCGCCTTCTTAGAAAGAAGGAGGTTACTGAAGTGATCGACGTGGTTTACCGCCACTGTGGTCAGAAAGAGACGGTCATATTCTGTGACCACATCATGTCACTCGGATTTAAATATGCCGCCAAGGCGGGTATTTCCTTCGGCAAAGACGACTTGATGATTCCGGCCTCCAAAGTGAAAACCGTGGAAGCGACGGAAAAGCAGGTCAAGGAATTTGAGCAACAGTATCAAGACGGCCTCATAACCCAGGGCGAAAAGTACAACAAAGTCGTCGATGCGTGGTCGCACTGCACCGAACGTGTTGCTGAAGCCATGATGGGCGAAATTTCGAAAATGGAAGAAGGCCAGGAAATTAACGCGGTTTTCATGATGGCCCACTCCGGGGCTCGCGGGTCTGCGGCCCAGATGAAGCAGCTGGCGGGTATGCGTGGCTTGATGGCCAAGCCTTCGGGTGAAATCATCGAGACCCCGATCATCTCCAACTTTAAGGAAGGCCTGACCGTGCTCGAGTACTTCAACTCGACACACGGTGCCCGTAAGGGTCTGGCCGATACGGCGCTAAAAACGGCCAACTCGGGTTATCTGACCCGCCGCCTGGTCGATGTGGCCCAGGACGCCATCATCGTCGACGATGACTGTGGCACGAAATTGGGCATCGATGCGCTGCCCTTAATCGAGGGAGGCGATGTCGTCGTCTCTCTTGGTGAACGGGTGCTCGGCCGCACAATCCTCGAAGACATCATCGATCCTAAATCCGGTGAGGTGTTGTTCAAGAAGGGCCGCCTGCTCGATGAGGCCGATGTCGAAGTGATTGAAAATGCGCAGGTTGAGCGAATCAAGATGCGGTCACCACTGACTTGTGAAGTGACATTGGGGATCTGCGCCAAGTGCTACGGTCGCGATCTTGCGCGCGGAACGACCGTCAATACAGGCGAAGCTGTCGGGGTCATTGCCGCCCAATCCATCGGTGAACCCGGGACCCAGCTGACAATGCGCACGTTCCATATCGGCGGCGCGGCACAACGTGGCGCAGAACAGTCTTCAGTTGAAGCGGCTTTCGAATCCAAAGTGAAGATGGTCAATAAAGCCGTCGTCAAGAACTCCGAAAAAATTGACATCATCATGTCCCGCAATTGTGAGGTCGTTCTTATTGATGCCAACAACCGTGAACGGGCCCGTCACCGCGTCCCGTACGGCGCCAAGCTGTTCGTAAAGGATAAGCAGGCTGTAGAGAAGGGGGCAAAACTGGCCGAATGGGACCCGTATACCGTGCCCATTATTACCGAAAAGGCCGGTGTCGTTCATTACATGGATCTGGTTGAAGGCTTATCCGTGCGCGAAGTCCTTGATGAGGCGACGGGTATCGCGTCAAAGGTCGTGGTCGACTGGAAGCAGCTAGCGCGTGGATCAGAACTCAAGCCGCGTGTCACTCTGCGGAACAAAGCCATGGAAAAGGGTGGAGAAGTTCTTACCCTCGATAACGGCCTTGAAGCCCGGTATTTCATGAGCGTGGACGCCATTCTGTCCGTCGAACATGGCCAAAAGGTGCATGCCGGCGACGTGCTTGCCCGTATTCCTCGGGAAGGGTCAAAGACCCGCGACATCACCGGGGGCCTGCCGCGTGTGGCGGAACTGTTCGAAGCCCGTAAACCGAAGGACCATGCCATCATTTCCGAAGGTGAGGGCCGGGTCGAATTCGGCAAGGACTACAAGTCCAAACGGCGCATCATCGTTAAGCCCGATAAGGGCGATCCGGTGGAATATATGGTTCCCAAAGGCAAGCATCTCGCCGTTCAGGAAGGTGACTATGTGCAGAAGGGCGACGCCCTGATGGACGGCAATCCTGTGCCCCACGATATATTGCGAGTGATGGGCGTAGAGGCTCTGGCCGATTACCTGATCAAGGAAATCCAGGACGTGTACCGGCTGCAAGGCGTAAAGATCAACGACAAGCACATCGAAGTGATTGTCCGCCAAATGCTGCAAAAGGTTGAAATCGTCGATGGTGGGGACACCACCTTCCTGGTCGGCGAAATGATTGACCGCCTTGAATTTGATGACGAAAACGCCCGCACTAAGGGCGACGGCGGCAAGGTGGCCAAAGGATTGCCCGTGCTGCAAGGCATCACCAAGGCCAGCCTGCAGACCCAGTCCTTCGTCTCGGCGGCCTCCTTCCAGGAGACCACTCGGGTTCTCACCGAAGCTGCGGTGACCGGCAAGGTCGACCGGCTCATCGGCTTAAAGGAAAATGTCATCGTCGGGCGTTTGATTCCAGCCGGCACGGGCTCCTTGATGAACGAGCTGAAGAGCATCGCCGCCGAGCGGGATCTTGAATTGCAGGCGGCCAAAGAGGCCGAACAGGCAGCGGCGCTTGCGGCGGCCGAAGCAGAAGCAGCAGAAGCAGCAGAAGCAGCAGAAGCAGCGGAAACAGCCGTAGAGTGAACAAAACACCTTCTAGCTGGCTTTATTTTGAGGGCCCGTCCGGGGGTGTTTCCGGAGCCGTGAAAAACGCTGTTTTTCTTGGGAATCTGGGCTTGACGGGGGGTATGCCCCCCCATATATTCCGCCCCGCTTTATAAGGCGCCCGGTGGTAGGCCCCGATGCGGTCTAAACGCGGGTAGCGACCTAATTAAGCGTAGAACATAGGCCTTATTGGCCACGGTTAACGGCCGGACTCAGCCGCAGAGTCCAGTACGCGCGGGTTTTGTGTTCCGGTTTATTTGCTGCGAGAGAGAGCCATATTTCAGCTTTCCTCAGCGGCACTGTTGAATTTGAAAAAGGGATCGGGCGCATGCCAACGGTCAATCAAATGGTGCGGAAGGGGCGGACACGTCCTGTGAAGCGCAACAAAGTTCCTGCCATGCAGGCCTGTCCGCAAAAACGCGGTGTCTGTACACGTGTTTACACGACAACACCAAAGAAGCCGAACTCGGCGTTGCGCAAGGTGGCCCGTGTGCGTCTTACCAACGGATTTGAAGTCACCAGTTATATTCCCGGTGAAGGCCACAATCTTCAGGAACATTCAGTTGTCATGATCCGCGGCGGCCGTGTCAAAGACTTGCCCGGTGTCCGCTATCACATCATTCGTGGCACCTTGGATACGCAGGGCGTTGGTGACCGGCGCCAGCGCCGCTCCAAATACGGCGCCAAGCGGCCCAAGTAAAGGCTTTAGGGAAGGGACTCACTACCAATGTCGCGTCGTCACGCTGCCCAGAAACGAGAAGTGCTCCCCGATGCCAAATTCGGGGATTTGGTGCTCGCCAAGTTCATCAACTCGGTCATGCTCCAAGGTAAGAAATCTACCGCCGAGCGCATCGTTTACGGCGCCTTGGATAAGATTCAATCCAAGGCCAGCCAAGACCCCGTCAAGCTGTTCCATGAAGCCGTCGACAACATTAAGCCGACCGTTGAAGTACGTTCGCGCCGGGTCGGTGGGGCTACGTATCAGGTCCCCGTTGAGGTGCGTCCTGACCGACGCCAAGCCCTTGCTTTTCGCTGGCTGGTTTCATTCGCACGCTCACGCAGCGAATCAACCATGATCGACCGTTTGAGTGGCGAGTTGTTTGACGCCGCGGCAAACCGCGGCGGAGCCGTTAAGAAACGCGAAGACACCCATCGAATGGCCGAAGCCAATAAGGCCTTCTCTCATTACCGTTGGTAATGCGGGCAGAATAAAGAGTACCCAGTAATGTCGTCTCCCCACACATCGTTAGATCGTTACCGCAACATCGGCATCATGGCTCATATTGATGCCGGGAAGACGACCACAACGGAACGCGTTCTCTATTACACCGGCCGGTCTCACAAGATCGGCGAAGTCCATGACGGCAACGCCACCATGGACTGGATGGAGCAGGAACAAGAACGCGGTATCACTATTACATCTGCTGCTACCACTTGCTTCTGGAATGACCACCGGGTCAATATCATCGACACCCCAGGGCACGTCGACTTCACCATTGAGGTTGAACGTGCCCTTCGTGTTTTAGACGGCGCGGTTGCCGTGTTTGATTCCGTGGCAGGCGTGGAGCCACAGTCGGAAACAGTATGGCGTCAGGCAGACAAGTACGGTGTGCCTCGGATCTGTTTTGTCAACAAAATGGATCGCGTCGGCTCTGACTTTGATCGCTGCGTCGAGATGATGATTGATCGTCTTGGCGCCAATCCATTGATCATCAATTTCCCCATCGGGACGGAATCTGAATTCGCCGGTGTAGTCGACCTCATTCAGATGAAGGCGATCGTCTGGCAAGGGGAAGATCTGGGTGCCGAGTACGACATCGTCGACATTCCAGCCGATAGTCAGGATCGTGCCACCGAATTACGTGAAAAGTTGATCGAAATCGCTGTCGAAGCGGACGACGACGCAATGGAAGCCTATCTCGAAGGCAATGAGCCCGATGAAGCCACATTGAAAGCGTGTATCCGCAAAGGGGCAATCGCGCGCACTTTCGTCCCGGTGCTCTGCGGCTCTGCGTTCAAGAACAAAGGGGTCCAGCCGCTGCTCGATGCAGTTGTGGATTACCTGCCGTCACCGCTTGATCTGCCGCCGATCGATGGCGTGGATCCCGACAGCGGTGAGCCGGTTGTCCGTAATTCAGATCCCAATGAGCCGTTTTCTGCGTTGGCGTTTAAGATCATGAACGATCCCTTTGTCGGATCGCTCACTTTTGCTCGTGTCTATTCTGGCAAGATCGCCAGTGGGGCCTTTGTTCTTAATACCGCCAAAGGCAAGAAAGAGCGCATTGGCCGAATGTTGCTGATGCATTCCAACAACCGCGAAGAAATTAAAGAATGTACCGCCGGCGATATCGTTGCTCTGGTCGGCATGAAAGCAACCACCACCGGAGATACTTTGTGTGACACGGTAAAACAGGTGTCATTGGAGCGGATGGAATTCCCCGATCCGGTGATCGAAGTGGCTGTCGAACCAAAGTCGAAAGCAGACGTTGAGAAAATGGGTGTAGCCTTGGCCCGCCTCGCAGCGGAAGACCCCTCATTCCGGGTAACGTCCGATGAAGAGAGCGGCCAGACCGTGATTAAAGGCATGGGTGAACTCCATCTCGAAATCCTGGTTGACCGCATGAAGCGAGAATTCAAAGTCGAGGCCAATGTGGGTGCACCGCATGTGGCTTACCGCGAGACCATCTCCAAAGAATACGATTGCGATTACACCCACAAAAAGCAGACCGGCGGTAGCGGCCAGTTTGCGCGGGTGAAGATCGTGTTCGAACCTCAGAAGCCTGGTTCTGGAAACGATTTCGAAAGCAAAGTGGTCGGCGGCAATGTTCCTCGGGAATATATTCCGGGTGTTGAAAAGGGTGTGAAGTCGGCAATGGAAAGCGGCGTTATTGCCGGTTTTCCCATGACCGACGTCAAGGCAACGCTTTACGACGGGGCCCATCACGATGTGGACTCCTCTGTTATGGCATTTGAAATTGCCGCCCGCGCTGCTGTGCGCGAAGGGTTGCCACAGGCGGGACCAAAACTGCTTGAGCCGATGATGAAGGTCGAGGTTGTGACGCCTGAAGAATACATGGGCGACATCATCGGTGACCTAAACAGCCGGCGCGGCAATGTCAGAGGGATGGATCAGCGAGGCAATGCCCGTGTCATCAATGCCATGGTGCCGCTCGCAAATATGTTTGGGTATGTGAACACGTTGCGGTCCATGAGCCAGGGCCGGGCACAGTTCACAATGGAATTCGATCACTACGAGCAAGTGCCGAGCACTGTTTCGGATGAAATTAAAGCCAAGGTCGCTGGTTAACCAGTTGATTTTTAAAGAGACAAAAGGGCAGAAAGGGTTAGGCCATGTCGAAAGCAAAGTTTGAGCGTACGAAGCCGCACTGCAACATCGGGACGATTGGTCACGTTGACCATGGCAAGACGACGCTGACGGCGGCGATCACGAAGGTTTTGGCGGAGTCTGGCGGCGGCGAGTTCACCGCGTTTGACCAGATTGACAAGGCGCCTGAAGAACGGGAGCGGGGGATCACGATTGCGACGGCGCACGTTGAGTACGAGACGGAAGCCCGTCACTACGCCCACGTGGACTGTCCGGGCCACGCGGACTATGTGAAGAACATGATCACCGGCGCGGCCCAGATGGACGGGGCGATTTTGGTTGTCAGCGCCGCCGACGGCCCAATGCCACAGACCCGGGAGCATATTCTGTTGGCCCGCCAGGTGGGTGTTCCGGCCCTGGTTGTTTACCTGAACAAGGTGGATCAGGTGGACGACGAGGAGCTGTTGGAGCTGGTCGAGCTTGAGGTGCGTGAGTTGCTCAGTTCCTACGAGTTCCCCGGGGACGATATTCCCATTGTCAAGGGCTCGGCGTTGGCGGCCCTGGAGGGCCGGGACGATGAGATCGGCAAGACCTCGATCCTGGAGCTGATGAAGGTGGTTGATGACTACATTCCGCAGCCGGATCGGCCGAAGGATCTGCCGTTCCTGATGCCGATTGAGGATGTGTTCTCGATTTCTGGCCGGGGCACGGTGGTGACCGGGCGGATTGAGCGCGGTGTGGTCAATGTGGGCGATGAGATTGAGATCGTCGGCATTAAGGAGACGACCAAGACGGTGTGCACCGGTGTTGAGATGTTCCGCAAGCTGCTGGACACCGGGGAAGCCGGGGACAACGTGGGCTGCCTGCTCAGGGGCACCAAGCGCGAAGAAGTGGAGCGAGGCCAGGTTTTGGCCAAGCCGGGGTCGATCACGCCGCACACCAAGTTTGAGTGCGAGTGCTACATCCTGACCAAGGACGAGGGGGGGCGGCATACGCCGTTTTTCTCCAACTACCGGCCGCAGTTTTACTTCCGCACCACGGATGTGACCGGGACCATTGAGTTGCCGTCGGGCACGGAGATGGTGATGCCGGGGGACAACATCTCGATGACGGTGCAGTTGATTGCGCCGATTGCCATGGATGACGGCCTGCGGTTTGCCATCCGCGAAGGCGGGCGGACCGTTGGCGCCGGTGTCGTCGCCAAAATCGTCGAATAGGGACAAGCAAAGTCACGGCACCTGTAAAACAGTGCCGTTTCTTTCGGGAATGAATGAGCCGATGTTAGAGAACCAAAATATTCGTATCCGTCTTAAGGCGTTTGATCACCGTGTGCTTGATCAATCGACCCTTGAGATCGTGTCCACGGCCAAACGGACGGGTGCACAAGTTCGCGGACCTATTCCGTTGCCTACGCGCATTGAAAAGTTTTGCGTAAACCGCTCACCACATATCGATAAGAAGTCACGGGAACAGTTTGAAATTCGCACCCACAAGCGTCTACTCGACATCGTCGATCCGACTCCTCAGACCGTGGATGCATTGATGAAACTGGATCTCGCGGCCGGCGTCGATGTGGAAATCAAGCTTTAGGATCGACTGATGCGTACCGGTCTTGTTGCACAAAAGCTGGGAATGACCCGGGTCTTCGGCGAAGACGGGGAACACGTGCCTGTCACTGTTCTCAAAGTCGACGGAGTCCATGTTGTCGCGCAGCGTACCGAAGAGAAGGACGGCTATACCGCTGTCCAGCTTGGTATTGGTACGGCAAAGCCCAGCAAAATGACGAAAGCCCTTCGAGGGCACTTTGCCAAAGCCAAGGTGGAACCGCGTAAGAAGCTGGTTGAATTCCGCGTCGATGGGGAAAACCTGATCGATGTCGGCGCCGAGCTGTCGGCGGAACACTTTATACCAGGCCAGTTCGTGGACGTGGTTGGGACGTCCATCGGCAAAGGATTCGCTGGCGCCATGAAGCGGCACAACTTCAGCGGCCTTGAGGCTTCTCACGGTGTGTCAATTTCTCACCGTGCCCACGGCTCTACGGGTCAATGTCAGGACCCCGGTAAGGTGTTCAAAGGCAAGAAGATGGCTGGCCATCTGGGTGACCAGCGCACCACCATACAAAATCTGAAAGTCGTTTCAACCGATGCGGATCGTGGCCTTATTTTGGTCAGCGGTGGCGTGCCCGGGTCCGATAAATCCTATGTGTTGATCAGCGATGCCGTAAAAAAAGCGGCACCTAAAGACCTGCCCTTACCAGCGGCGCTAAAAGGCGCTGGTGACCCGGCACCCGCAGAAGATGGGCCAGTGGAAGAGGCAGCACCGGACACAGAGGCTCCAGAACAAACGGCACCAGAAGTGAATGCAGAGGCCGAATCGGCTGACGCGGATAACAAGGACGCCTAGGCTATGAAGTGCGACATCATCAACCTCGACAGCAAGAGCGTGGGCTCGGTCAATTTGGCCGATACTGTGTTCGGTCTTGAGGTGCGGGAAGACATTCTCCACCGGGTTGTGCGCTGGCAATTGGCAAAGCGGCAGTCCGGCAATCACAAAACCAAAACACTCGGCGAAATAAGCGGTTCGACCAAAAAGCCGTTCAATCAGAAAGGCACCGGACGCGCCCGGCAGGGATCAACGCGTGCTGGGCAGTTACGCGGCGGCGGCAAGGCATTTGGTCCGGTCGTTCGCAGCCATGCCCATGCATTGCCTAAGAAGGTGCGCCGCCTCGGTTTGAAAACGGCGCTGTCCGCCAAGGCCAAGGACGGAAATTTGATTGTCATTGATGACGCCAAGTCGGCGGACGGCAAAACCAAACCGTTGGCCGCGCAGATCAAGAAACTCGGGTGGAAATCTGCCCTGATTATCGACGGGGCAACTCCAGACGATAAATTTTACGACGCCGCAAGAAATCTCATCGGCATCGATGTGATGTCTGAGCAAGGCGCCAATGTGTACGACATTCTGCGGCGAGAAAAACTAGTCCTGACCAAGTCTGCCGTTGAAAAGCTTGAGGAGCGTTTGAAATGAGCGCAGGCAAGCGAGAAGAAGAAATATTGTATGACGTGATTCGGGCTCCTCTGATCACGGAAAAGTCGACCATGGCTTCCGAGTTCAACCAGGTGATGTTCCGTGTGCCCATGTGGGCGACCAAACCGCAGATTAAAAAAGCGGTGGAAACACTGTTCAAAGTCGATGTGAAAGGCGTCAACACGCTGATCCACAAAGGCAAAGTTAAACGCTTCCGCGGCCAATTAGGTCAGCGGAGCAACACTAAAAAAGCAATCGTGACGTTGGCTGAAGGCCAATCGATCGATGTGACGACGGGACTGTAGAGCGATGGCACTTAAATCCTACAAACCGATCACCAACGGCATGCGCGGCCTCGTGCTGGTGGACCGCTCCAATCTCTACAAGGGCAAGCCGGCCAAGGCGCTGACCGAAGGGTTGACCAAGTCCGGCGGCCGTAACAATCACGGTCGGTTGACGATGCGGCATATCGGTGGCGGGCACAAACGCCGCTACCGCAAGATCGATTTCAAACGCACCAAGTCAAACGTACCGGCAACGGTCGAACGGCTGGAGTATGACCCCAACCGCACTGCGTTTATTGCCCTGATTAGATATAAGGACGGCGAGCTGTCCTACATTCTTGCGCCACAGCGTCTGCAGGTGGGCGATACGGTGATTGCCGCTGATCAGGCGGACATCAAACCCGGTAACGCCATGCCGCTGAAGAATGTTCCGGTGGGCACCATCATTCACAATATTGAAATGAAGCCGGGCAAGGGGGCGCAGATCGCCCGGTCAGCTGGGTGTTATGCGCAATTGATCGGGAAGGACGGCGGCTATGCGCAGCTGCGTCTATCATCCGGTGAACTGCGGTTGGTTCGCAGCGAATGCATGTGTTCTGTCGGCGCCGTGTCCAACCCTGACAATCAAAATCAAAAACTCGGCAAGGCCGGACGCAAGCGGTGGATGAGCGTGCGCCCGACGGTCCGCGGTGTGGTGATGAACCCCGTCGATCACCCGCACGGTGGCGGTGAAGGTAAGTCCTCCGGCGGCCGTCATCCGGTAACGCCTTGGGGTAAGCCGACCAAAGGTAAGAAGACCCGCTCAAACAAGCGCACGGACGGGTTGATCATGCGTAGCCGGCATTTGGCCAAAAAGAAACGTAAGTAACGGAGGGCGTAGGTGGTTCGTTCAGTCTGGAAAGGTCCGTTCGTCGACGGCTATCTGCTTAAGAAAGCAGAAACAGTCCGTGCGTCCGGCCGTAACGATGTGATCAAGATCTGGTCACGGCGCTCGACCATTCTTCCGCAATTTGTCGGACTGACCTTCGGTGTGCACAACGGGCACAAATTTATTCCCGTGCTGGTGACGGAAAACATGATTGGACACAAGTTCGGCGAATTCGCGCCGACCCGGACCTACTACGGCCATGCCGCCGACAAGAGAGCGAAGAGGAATTAGGGATGGGTAAGCCGAGCAGAGAACGGCGCCTGAGCGATACTGAAGCCCGGGCCTTTTCCAAGTCGATCCGGACGAGCCCGCAGAAGCTCAACCTGGTTGCGCAGTCCATTCGCGGCAAATCCGCGGAGGCCGCATTGGCGCAGCTGAGTTTTTCGACGCGCCGGGTGTCTAAAGACGTGAAACGTGTTCTCGAATCGGCTATCGCCAATGCCGAAAACAACCACCAGCTCGACGTCGACAGCTTGATCGTCTCTGAAGCCTTTGTCGGCAAGAGTTTAACCATGAAACGCTGGCGTCCGCGGGCCCGTGGTCGTGTCGGCAGAATCGTTAAGCCGTTCAGCAATCTCACCATCATCGTGCGCGAGCGCGGGGAGGCCGTTTAATGGGTCAGAAAGTCAATCCGATCGGGCTGCGCCTCGGCATCAACCGCACGTGGGATTCCCGCTGGTATGCCGGCAAGGATAACTACGCAGACCTACTGCATGAAGACATTCGCATCCGTAAGTATTTGCGGGACCGGCTGTCTCAAGCCGGTGTGTCAAAAATTGTCATCGAGCGCCCAGCCAAGAAAGCTCGTGTGACTATTCATACCGCGCGGCCAGGCGTCGTCATCGGCAAAAAGGGCCAAGATATTGAGAACATGCGCAAAGATTTGCAAAGGATGACCGGTAACGAAGTCAGCCTCAACATCATTGAAATCCGCAAGCCTGAAATCGACGCGCAACTGGTTGCCGAAAACATTGCCCAGCAGCTGGAACGCCGGGTGGCGTTTCGCCGGGCGATGAAGCGGGCGGTGCAAGCGGCCATGCGATTAGGCGCCGAGGGCATTCGTATTAACTGTGCCGGTCGCCTCGGTGGCGCTGAAATCGCGCGAACTGAATGGTACCGCGAAGGCCGTGTGCCCTTGCACACCTTACGGGCCGATATCGACTATGGCGTAGGCACCGCCAAGACCACCTATGGCATCTGTGGCGTCAAAGTGTGGGTCTACAAAGGCGACATTATGGAGCACGACCCGATGGCCCAGGACCGCCGGTCACAGGATCAAGCGGCGCGCACGTAATTGCGCAGTCGCGAAGAAGATTAAGGAAGATTTGGGATGTTAAGTCCGAAACGTACGAAGTTCAGAAAGGCCCATAAGGGACGCATCCATGGCGTGGCCCAGGCTGGCGCACAACTGAATTTTGGGTCTTATGGACTCAAAGCGATGCAGCCGCAACGGGTGACGGCACGGCAAATCGAAGCTGCACGCCGGGCCATGACCCGTCACATGAAACGGCAAGGCCGGGTGTGGATCCGGTTGTTCCCCGACGTGCCGGTGTCAAAGAAACCAGCTGAAGTACGGCAGGGTAAGGGCAAAGGTACACCTGAATATTGGGCCTGCCGTGTCAAGCCAGGCCGGATCATGTTCGAGGTTGACGGCGTTTCGGAGACCGTCGCACAGGAAGCGTTTGCTTTGGCGGCGGCCAAGCTGCCGATCAAAACCAAGTTTGTGGCCCGCATCGGAGCGGAGGGCTAAGGCAATGGCAAAAGCAGAAGACTTGTGCACAAAGACCGATGACGAACTATCGGGCCGGTTGATCGACCTTAAAAAGGAACAGTTCAACCTGCGTTTTCAGCGCGCTTCAGGCCAGCTCGAGAATACGGCGGAATTTCAACGTGTTCGTCGCGAGATCGCGCAAATCAAAACCATCATGCATCAGCGCCGCGGTGCTGCGATAAACGCAGCTGCGCAGGCGTAAGGAGTCAACGATGCCAAAACGAATTCTGCAGGGAGTTGTCGTCAGCGATAAGCAAGACAAGACCATCGTGGTCAAGGTCGAACGTCGTGTGCGCCACCCGCTGTATCAAAAATTCATCAAGCGGTCGAAAAAGTATTCGGCTCACGATGCTGCCAATGCATGCAAGATCGGTGACACCGTTCGCATTCGTGAATGTGCGCCGATCTCAAAGAACAAGTCTTGGGAAGTTGTGGCCGACTCAACCGAGTAGCCACAGACTAAGGTAGGTTTAAGGACGTATAGCCATGATTCAGATGCAGACAAATCTGGATGTCGCCGATAACTCAGGAGCGCGGCGCGTTCAATGCATCAAGGTTCTCGGCGGTTCAAAACGCCGGACGGCAAGTATCGGTGACGTGATCGTTGTTTCGGTCAAGGAAGCCATTCCGCGCGGCCGAGTCAAAAAAGGCGATATTCACCGGGCTGTGATTGTGCGTACGGCCAAGGAAGTGCGCCGACAGGACGGTACGGCCATTCGCTTTGATCGCAATGCCGCCGTGTTGATCAGCAAGACGGGCGAGCCGATCGGAACCCGTATTTTTGGACCGGTGACCCGTGAATTGCGCGGCAAATCGTTCATGAAAATCGTGTCTCTGGCACCGGAGGTGCTGTGATGGCGAACAAATTCAAAAAGGGAGACAAGGTCATTGTGATCACCGGCCGCGACAAGGGGAAAACTGGTGATATCGTCAAGGCCATTCCCGAAAACGGTAACGTCATCGTGCAAGGTGTCAATCTGGTACGCCGCCATACCCGGCCGTCAACGGCGTCAGCCGGTGGCATCGTCGAGAAAGAGGCGCCGATCCACCATTCGAACCTGGCCATCGTCGACCCCAAAGACAATGTGGCGACACGGGTTGGGTTCCGCACGCTCGATGACGGCACAAAAGTCCGGTTCGCCAAGCGCTCCGGCGAAGTGATCGATTGAGGATAGCCATGACTGAACCGCGTTTAAGAGAGCACTACAACGTCGTCGTCCGGCTGGCTCTTCGGGAGGCATTTTTCTATAAGAACCCAATGGAAGTGCCCAAAATCGAAAAGATCGTCGTCAACATGGGTGTCGGTGAAGCGTCTCAGGACAAGAAAAAGATGGAAGGTGCAGTGTCAGATCTGACCAGCATTTCCGGCCAGAAACCGATCATCACTAAGGCGAAGCAATCTGTTGCCGTCTTCAAGTTGCGTGAAGGCATGATGGTTGGCACGACCGTCACATTGCGCCGGGCGCGCATGTATGAATTTCTTGACCGCCTTGTCACCATTGCTCTGCCGCGGGTGCGCGATTTCCGCGGCCTTTCGGACAAGAGCTTTGACGGCAACGGCAACTACAACATGGGCCTCAAAGAACAGATCGTGTTCCCCGAAATCGACTACGACAAGGTGGACAAGATCCGGGGCATGAATATCACCATTTGCACTTCGGCAAAGACTGACGAGGAGGCAAAAGCGCTTCTTGAAGGATTTGATTTACCGTTTGGCAAACCATCGTAACGCCGGGAGCACGCTCGTATGGCAAAGAAAAGTTCTGTAGAACGCAATAAAAAACGCCGCCGCATGACGGCCAAAAATGCAGATCGCCGAGCCCAGTTGAAGGCTCAGGTTATGGATCGGACAACGTCACCGGAAGAACGGTTTGAAGCGGTTTTGAAACTGGCCACTTTACCGCGCAACGCCTCGAAAGTGCGTGTGCGCAACCGCTGTGAAGTCACCGGACGGCCCCGTGCTGTCTATAGAAAATTCAAGCTTGGCCGAGTCATGTTGCGAGAACTGGCTTCGAAAGGTCAGATTCCCGGCATGGTTAAGTCGAGCTGGTAAGGAGGCAGGACTGTGGCATTTTCCGATCCGATCGGTGATACACTCACCCGTATCCGTAATGGCCAGCGAGCCCGTAAGGGTAACGTGACGGCCCCAGCCTCTAAACTTCGCGAAAACGTTCTCAGCGTCTTGGAGCGCGAGGGGTATATACGTGGTTTTGAGCGTTACAACTTACGGCCGGGTGTTGACGAACTGCGCATCGACCTCAAATACAATGAAGGTGAGCCGGTCATAAGCCGGATTACGCGTGTATCGAAGCCGGGCCGCAGGATCTATTCGAAAATTAAGGATTTACCCCGGGTCTACAACGGTCTGGGTATTTCCATCCTGTCCACACCACGCGGCGTTATGTCTGATCAAGAAGCACGGGCCGCCAATGTGGGTGGCGAAGTGCTCTGCCAGGTATTCTAAGGAGACGTGCAAATGTCACGTGTTGGAAAAAACCCGGTCGCGATACCTGACGGCGTTACGTTAACTCAGGACGGCAATACATTAACCGTTAAGGGAAAACGGGGCGAACTCAGTCATCTCATGTCGCAGGATGTGGAAGCAGTTGTTGCTGACAATGAAGTTATCGTTAAACCGCGCGGTGAGACGAAGAAAGCCCAGTCCCTGTGGGGGACGACGCGTTCCCTTATCGAAAACATGGTCATTGGCGTCAGTGAAGGCTTTAACAAATCACTTGAGATCCAGGGTGTTGGCTACAAAGCCCAAGCCCAAGGCAAAACATTGATGCTGTCCCTTGGCTTTTCTCACGACGTCAACTATCCGATTCCAGCAGGGATTGAGGTTAAGACACCCCAACCAACGCAAATTGAAGTCAGCGGCTCAGATAAGCAGAAAGTTGGACAGGTGGCATCAGAAATTCGCTCCTTCCGTCCGCCGGAACCATACAAAGGTAAAGGTGTGCGTTACGTGGGTGAATATATCCTCCGTAAGGAAGGTAAGAAGAAGTAAGGAATGGATCGATGAAATCCGCGCTCAAATTATTCAACCGGCGTAAGAACAGAACCCGGTTCAAGCTCCGTAAGGCGACGGATGAGCGGTTCCGCCTGTCCGTTTTCCGGTCTGGCAGACACATTTACGCGCAGGTTATCAATGATACTGAAGGCCGCACTCTTGTTGCTGCATCGTCGTTGGATGCGGACATCAAGAAGGCGTCAGAAAAAGGCAACAACATTGAAGCCGCATCGGCGGTAGGCAAGTTGATTGCCGAACGGGCAAAGGGTGCCGGCGTGAAGGACGTGGTTTTTGACCGCGGAGGATACAAATATCACGGCCGCGTTAAAGCATTGGCCGATGCAGCGCGGGAGGGCGGGCTGTCGTTCTGACGGCCACCCAAGGAAGGATAGAAAATATGGCACGCTCATCAGGAAACACGGCTAGACGAGACCGGGATAAAGAAGACGATCTCGTAGATAAGCTCGTTCACATCAACCGTGTCGCTAAGGTGGTCAAAGGCGGGCGCCGCTTTGCATTTGCCGCTTTGGTTGTGGTCGGTGATACCAAGGGCCGGGTCGGTTTTGGTTCAGGAAAAGCACGCGAAGTTCCAGAAGCTATTCGCAAAGCTACCGAACAAGCGAAGCGAACGTTGGTTCGCATTCCTCTGAGAGAAGGACGAACCTTACACCATGATGTGATTGGTAAATTCGGCGCAGGCCGTGTCGTGCTGCGGGCGGCTCCCCCAGGAACCGGGATCATCGCCGGTGGACCTATGCGTGCCGTGTTTGAAACGATGGGTGTGCAGGATGTGGTGGCCAAGAGCATGGGATCCAACAATCCCTACAATATGGTCAAAGCCAGCTTTGTGGCCCTGAAATCTCTACGGTCACCGCGCATGATTGCCAGTAAGCGGGGCAAGAAGGTGACGGATATCGTTGGTCGCCGTGAAAACCAGATAGCCAAGGAGGCCTGATCATGGCGGCAAAGAAAAAGCCAACTGAGACAATGACGGTGATGCAAACTGGTAGCCCCATTGGCCGTCATCGGTCGCAGCGCGAGACGTTAAAAGGTCTCGGGCTCAACAAAATGAATCGCACACGCACTCTGGAAGACACTCCGTCGGTGCGTGGTATGGTCAACAAAGTTAAGCATTTGGTGCGCGTTGAGGCGGCCGAATAGCAGCATGAGTTAAAGGTGTTGATTGGCGGCACCGGAAAGGTCAGTTATGCAACTGAATCAGTTACGAGATAAGCCTGGCGCATCAAAGGTGCGCACCCGTGTCGGTCGTGGCACAGGCTCAGGCAAAGGGACAACGGCGGGTCGAGGCAATAAGGGTCAAAAATCTCGATCCGGGGTATCAATCAAGGGGTTTGAAGGTGGTCAAATGCCTTTGTACCGACGTTTACCCAAGCGAGGCTTTAATCCCCTAAATCTCAAGAAATACGCTGTCGTCAACATTGGTGATTTGCAGAGAGCCATTGATTCTGGCCGGCTCGATGCGGCAAAACCCATCGATGGCTCCGTCCTCGAAGAATCAGGTCTGGTTCGAGCGTCACGCGACGGTATTCGGCTTTTGGCAAAGGGTGAGTTGTCGGCAAAAGTGACAATTGCCCTGGATTATGCGTCACAATCGGCAGTCTCGGCTGTGGAAAAAGCCGGCGGGTCAGTTACAGCTTCCAAAGCCAATCAGGACAAACCTGCTAAAGCAAAAACCGATAAAAAATCAGTCAACGACGAGGCAGGTAAGTAATCAATATGGCTTCTGCTGCCGACCAAATGGCCGCAAACGTCAATCTTGGCGTATTTGCCAAGGCCACAGACCTTAAGCGCCGCATTTGGTTTACATTGTTCGCTCTTATTGTCTATCGGCTTGGCACGTTTATCACTTTGCCGGGTATAGATCCGCAAGTGATGGCCGATATCATGGAGCAACAGAGTTCCGGCGTCCTCGGAATGTTTGATGTTTTTGCCGGTGGCGCACTATCGCGCATGAGCATATTCGCGCTCAATATCATGCCTTACATTTCTGCTTCCATCATCATGCAACTAATGGGGGCCGTGAATCCAACTCTTGAACAATTAAAGAAAGAGGGAATCTCGGGCCGCATTAAGATGAACCAATACACACGCTACCTTACGGTTGGAATTTGCATACTTCAGTCACTGGGAATCGCTTCAGGTCTGGAAGGCTCTACCAGCGCTACAGGTGCACCCGCAGTTCTTAATCCAGGAACATTTTTCAAGTTCACCACTATGATTACTTTAGTCGGTGGCACCATGTTTCTCGTTTGGCTCGGAGAGCAAATTAGCGAACGCGGCGTCGGTCAGGGTGTTTCCATCTTGATTTTCGCGGGCATTGTTGCGGGTTTGCCGGGTGCAATAGCTCAAACTTTGGAATTGGGTCGCACTGGCGCCTTGTCACCTTTCATAATTGTTGCGTTGATAATCGGTGTGGTGGCAACAATCTATCTCATTTGCTTTGTAGAATTGGCGCAGCGCCGTCTTCTGGTCCAATTCCCTAAACAGCAAGTTGGTAACAAGATGTTCGGTGGCGAGAGTTCGCACTTACCTCTCAAAATCAACACTGCGGGTGTGATCCCCGCTATTTTTGCCAGCGCAATTCTACTGATGCCCTTGACTGTTGCCGGTCTTCAGGGCGCGACTGTCGATCCCAGCGGAGAGGGTGATTTTCTCAATACCATTGGTGTTCTCTTGGGCCGCGGACAGCCGCTGTATCTCATTCTTTACTCAATCTTTATCGCTTTTTTCGCATTTTTTTATACGGCGCTCGTTTTTAATCCCGCGGATACGGCAGAAAACCTGCGTAAACAGGGCGGTTTTATTCCTGGCATACGTCCTGGTAAAAATACTGCTGAATATATCGACTATGTTCTGACTCGATTGACGACCGTCGGCAGTCTTTATTTGATAATCGTCTGTTTGTTACCTGAATTGTTGATATCTCGACTGAACGTAACGTTCTACTTTGGCGGGACAGCCCTACTTATTGTCGTCAACGTGACCCTCAATACTCTTCAGCAGATTCAATCTCATCTGCTGGCACATCAGTATGAGGGCTTGATCAAGAAATCCAAACTAAGGGGGCGCAATCGATGAGCGGTACCCGATTGATTATTATGGGCCCGCCTGGCGGCGGAAAAGGAACCCAGGCAAAGCGTCTTGAAGAAGCTTTCAATATTGTACAGCTGTCGACTGGTGACATGCTTCGCGTGGCCATCGGTGGCGGCACGGAACTTGGTCTTAAAGCCAAAGCGGTGATGGACGCCGGTGAACTGGTCTCAGATGACATCATGATCGGTATGATCTCTGAACGGCTCGATGAGCCGGATTGCGCCAACGGTTTCATCCTTGATGGATTTCCACGCACTGTCGCCCAAGCCGAAGGGTTGGACACCATGCTTGAGGAAAAAGGGCTGCCCCTTGATGCCGTTGTCGAAGTCAGGGTGCCCGACCAAAAGCTGGTGGACCGGATCACCGGCCGTTTTACTTGCGCCCAGTGTGGCGAGGGGTATCACGACTCTTTTAGGACCCCTGAAAAAGAGGGTGTCTGCGACAAATGCGGTGGAACCGAGTTCTCTCGCCGTTCCGACGACAATGAAGAGACGGTGAAATCCCGGCTCAAGGCTTATCATGAACAAACGGCGCCACTCTTGCCGTTTTACGACGAAAAAGGGCTGCTGCGAGTGGTTGACGGCGACCAGGACATGGGGGTCGTAACTACCGAGATTATAAGGATTTTTAAGGGCTGAGGGCGAGTTGACAAGGGCCGGGGCCTACCTATAATGGCGCGCTTTTCCGGCTGGGCGCAGCGCTCTCGAAAACAATTGATGACGAAGAAGGAGTACGGGCTTTGGCGCGTATTGCAGGCGTAAATATACCAACCAACAAACGCGTTCCGATCGCGCTGACCTACATATTCGGCATCGGACGCACTCGGGCACAGAAGATTTGCGAAAAGGCCAGCATCGATTTGGCCTTGCGTGTCAACCAGCTGTCCGACGAAGAAGTAATGCGCGTGCGCGACATCATTGATCATGATTTTGTAGTCGAAGGCGATTTGCGCCGTGATACTGCAATGAATATCAAGCGGTTGATGGACTTGGGGTGTTACCGCGGTCTCCGCCACCGCAAGGGGCTTCCTGTTCGCGGGCAACGGACGCACACAAACGCCCGCACTCGCAAGGGACCGGCTAAACCGGTCGCCGGCAAGAAAAAAGTCACCAAGTAACGGACACAGACACAAATGGCCAAGCCAGCTACCCGTACGCGCAAAAAAGAGCGAAAGAACATTAGTTCCGGTATCGCGCACGTGAACTCCACCTTTAATAATACGTTGATCACCATTACGGACGTTCAAGGTAATGCGATTTCGTGGTCTTCCGCTGGCGGCCAAGGATTTAAAGGGTCTCGCAAATCCACACCTTACGCGGCTCAAGTTGCAGCGGAGGATGCGGGTAAGAAAGCGATGGAGCACGGTATGAAGACTTTGGCCGTGCGTGTAAAAGGGCCGGGCAGCGGCCGTGAGTCCGCCTTGCGGGCTTTGCAGACTGTTGGTTTCAACATTACTTCGATTCAGGACGTTACACCCATTCCCCATAATGGGTGCCGGCCGCGAAAGCGCCGCCGGGTTTAATACCCATATGGCCAGTCCGGCCGGTTTTGGCAGGGCTATATCGGGTGCACGTGACAGACACGCATCCATCACCTTTAGAATAGCGGGATCAAGCCGTGATACAAAAGAACTGGCAAGAGCTGATTAAACCCAACAAGCTCAATGTCGAAGCTGGCGAAGATGAACGCCGCTCGGCCACAATCGTCGCCGAACCACTTGAGCGCGGTTTCGGCATTACTCTTGGCAATGCGCTGCGCCGTATCTTGCTGTCCTCATTGCAAGGCGCGGCCATTACATCGATCCGTATTGACGGCGTACTTCACGAATTTTCGTCTATTAACGGCGTTCGGGAAGATGTCACCGATCTGATTCTCAATATCAAACAAATCGCATTATCGTTGCATGCTGAAGGACCAAAACGGATGACACTCTCTGTTCAAGGTCCCGCAGAAGTGACGGCCGGTCAGATTGATGCACCGTCTGACATCGAGATCATGAATCCGGAATTGATAATTTGCCACTTGGATGACGGCGCAAAGCTTGAGGTTGAGATGGAAGTTAGCACGGGCAAGGGGTACGTGCCTGCTTCACAAAACCGTAAGGAAGATGATGCGATCGGGGTCATTCCTGTTGACGCAATTTTCAGTCCAGTTCGCCGCGTGTCTTACACAGTCGATAACACCCGTGTTGGCCAAGTGACCGACTACGACAAGCTGTCCATGAAAATTGAAACCAATGGATCTGTGACACCTGACGATTCCGTGGCCTTGGCAGCCCGGATTCTGCAGGACCAGCTACAACTCTTCATCAACTTTGAAGAACCGTCGCAAGCTTTCCATGACCGGCCCGACGAAGATCTTCCGTTCAATAAACATCTGCTGCGGAAGGTGGATGAATTGGAATTGTCTGTCCGATCGGCCAACTGTCTTAAGAACGACAACATCATTTATATCGGTGATCTGGTCCAGAAGACCGAAGCCGAAATGCTGCGGACACCCAACTTTGGCCGCAAATCCTTGAACGAAATTAAGGAAGTGTTGGCGCAGATGGGGCTGCATCTCGGTATGGAAGTGACCAGCTGGCCACCTGAGAACATCGAAGATTTGGCGAGAAAGCTGGAAGAACCGTTTTAAAAAACGCCGGCACGCCGGCAGGAGCCGTGGTGGCTCCCCCTTTCTGTGCAGTGATCTGGCAGGAAGGTGTGCAATCGGTCTCGTGCGCGAGGCTCTGTAAGGTAAGGAGACGGCACCATGCGCCATGGCATGAGCGGACGTAAGCTCAATCGTAAGAGCCAGCACCGGCGGGCTATGTTCGCCAATCTGGCCAACGCTTTGTTCAAGCACGAACAAATTGAAACCACACTGCCGAAAGCCAAAGATTTGCGTTCCTATGCAGAACGGCTGATCACCCTTGCCAAACGGGGCGATCTCCATGCGCGACGACTGGCGATGTCCAGATTGCGCGACAAGACCGTGGTCTCCAAATTGTTCTCCACTCTGGCCGAGCGATACGCGGACCGGTCCGGCGGCTACACGCGGGTGCTCAAGGCAGGGTTCCGCTATGGCGACGCTGCACCGATGGCAGTCATTGAACTGGTTGACCGCGATCCCGAAGCCAAAGGGCTGGATTCGGGACCCGTACAAGAACGCCCCCCAGAGGAAGAGCTTCCGGCCGAGGAGTAAGGTTTCGGGAGGTGGCGACACATCAGTTTTGAGGGGGCGGATGTTTGGTCCGCCCTTTGTTTTTTGCCGGAGTTTAATCGGTCTACTATGTTAAGGGTTCGCGTTTTTGAGGGCAGGAGTTTTGCCTTGCGGTTTTTTTGGTCAGCGACTTGTCTTTTCCTGGTGGCGTCGGTGTTTTCCATGCCGGCCTACACACAAACTGCCCGCATTCCTACATCCGACGGTGAGATTAAACTGACATTCGCGCCAGTGGTGAAACGCACCGCTCCGGCGGTGGTCAATATTTATACCCGACGGGTGGTTCAGCAGCGCGTTCCCAGCTTGTTCAACGATCCATTTTTCCGCCGTTTTTTTGGCGACGATTTCAATCAGCGTTTCGGCATGCCGCGAGAGCGCATACAAAACTCTCTCGGTTCCGGTGTTATCGTGCGCGACGATGGCATTGTGGTGACCAACAATCATGTGATTCAAAATTCTGACGAAATCACGGTCGTACTGGCCGACCGCCGCGAATTCGATGCCGAAATCGTTGGTACAGACGAACGCACCGACCTCGCTGTGCTCCGCATCAAAGAATCCCCCGTCGATTTGCCAGCCCTACCGCTCGGTGATGCAGATGCGCTTGAAGTGGGCGATTTGGTTTTGGCCATCGGCAATCCCTTCGGCGTTGGCCAGACGGTCACCAGCGGTATCGTTTCCGCGGTGGCCCGATCAACCATCGGCGTGACGGATTTTCGCTCATTCATCCAGACCGACGCGGCCATTAATCCCGGTAACTCGGGCGGGGCACTGGTAACGGTGGATGGCAGTCTCGTCGGCATCAATACGGCCATTTACTCCCAAGACGGCGGCAGTGTCGGTATCGGATTTGCGATCCCCACGCCCATGGTCCGCGTGGTTCTGAACAGCATCCTGACCGAAGGCCGAGCGGTGCGGGCTTGGCTGGGCGCCACCGGGCAGTCCGTTTCGTCTGAAATTGCTGAAGCTTTAGGACTGGACCGCCCGCTCGGCGTGATCGTCAATCAGATTTACCAAGACAGTCCGGCAGAGGACGCAGGGATACGGATCGGCGACGTGTTGACCGAAGTAAATGGACAGGCAGTTCTCGATTCCGAGAATCTGCGCTATCGTCTGGCAACTCTGGTGGTCGGTGAACGGGCCGACATTTCGCTCATGCGGGACGGTCGGCCACGTCGCGTTTCTGTTCGTCTTGAACCACCGCCGGAGTTTCCACCTCGCAACGAAACCCAATTGTCAGATCAAAACCCGCCCTTCGGTGGCGCAACGGTGGCTAACTTGAATCCCGCACTAGCAGAAGAGCTGGGGGTCGAACTGGACGAGGGGGTCATCGTCCTCAGTCTCAAGCGGCGCAGTTTTGCCCGGCGGGCCGGTCTGGCGCCAGGGGACTTGCTGCTCGCCCTCAACGGTCGCGAGATCGATTCCGTCAGCCGTCTAGAGACCGAACTGAACCGACCCTCCCGTCAATGGACCTATTCCGTTAAGCGCAGAGGTCGCGTCATTCAACGGTCCATCCAGCTGTGACTTCGTTGTTCGAAAAACTGGAGCCGGCCATGGCTCCAGAGCCGGCAGCACCAGGCCAGCCCCTCGCAGACCGATTGCGACCAAAAGACATAGAAGCGGTGGTCGGCCAGAATCATGTCGTAGGGGCAGAAGGACCTATTGGCCGCATGCTCGCTTCGAACCGACTTTCCTCAATGGTGTTGTGGGGCCCACCTGGGTGCGGCAAAACCACCATTGCTCGACTGCTGGCAGGCCAGACGGATCTCCACTTCGAGCCTCTGTCCGCCGTATTTTCCGGTGTTGCTGATCTAAAAAAGGTGTTCGCTGCGGCGCGCGAGCGGGTCAAAGCAGGGCAGGGGACGCTGCTGTTTGTCGACGAGATTCATCGTTTCAACCGCGCTCAACAGGATGCCTTCTTGCCGGTGGTTGAGAAAGGCACGATTATTCTTGTCGGTGCCACCACGGAAAACCCGTCCTTTGAGCTGAATGCAGCCCTGTTGTCCCGCTGTCAGGTTTTGGTTTTGCATCGTCTCGATGATGCCGCGCTGGAAACGCTGCTGCAGCGTGCCGAAGAGGAAGCCGGACAACAACTACCGATCGAAGACGATGCACGGGTTGCTTTGCGCGCCATGGCCGATGGAGACGGCCGTCATGTGCTGGCACTGGCAGAAGAATTGCTAGCCCTTTCCCAGCCGCCGAAAACACCGTTGAGCCAAACCGACCTCACAAAGACTTTATTGCGCCGAGCACCGGTGTACGACAAGGACCGGGACGGGCACTACAACCTCATTAGCGCCGTGCATAAGTCGCTTCGCGGCTCTGATCCCGATGCGGCACTGTACTGGGTCTCGCGCATGCTCGATGGCGGTGAGGATCCGATCTATATTCTGAGACGGCTTACCCGTTTTGCGGTGGAAGACATTGGACTGGCTGATCCGCAAGCGGTGACTCAAGCTCTGGCGGCGTGGGACACCTACGACAGGTTGGGATCGCCGGAAGGCGACCTTGCTATTGCGCAACTGGTGATTTATTTGGGCACAGCGCCCAAATCCAACGCTGCCTACCGCGCCTTCAATCAGTCCATGACCGCGGCACGCAAAACCGGGTCGCTGATGCCACCGAAGCACATCCTCAACGCACCGACTCGCATGATGAAAGATCTGGGATACGGCAAAGACTATGCTTATGACCACAATGCCGAGGACGGGTTTTCGGGTCAGCACTACTTCCCCGACGATATGCCGCGCGAGACCTATTACAAACCACCGGAACGCGGTTTTGAGCGGGAAATTCGCATACGTCTTGCCTACTGGCAAAACCTGAGAGACAAGCGCAACACCGCCCAAGACGAGGACGATTCATGAACTGGACCATTGTGGCCGCAGTGGCCGCCGGAGGCGCGATTGGCTCGGCTGCCCGGTACATTTTATCTGTGATCATACAACGCTTGTTCGGCACGGGTTTTCCATGGTGGACCCTGTCAGTCAATGTGATCGGATCCTTCTTTATGGGTGTGATCGTCTCCAGTATTGCGTTGCGTTGGTCTGTGGGCCAGACAGTCCAGGCTTTTCTCACCGTCGGTATTTTGGGCGGGTTCACCACGTTCTCAGCGTTCTCCCTTGATGTGGCCACGTTGGTTGAGCGCAACGCCACTGCTGCAGCCGGTGGATACATCGCCGGTTCGGTGATTTTGAGTATTGCAGCACTATTTGCTGGCATGGCCGTAACCCGCGCGGTTTTGGCGTGAGCGGAGTCCAACACCGAACCGTTACCGATGACGAAGCCGATCTCCGCCTTGATCGGTGGTTCAAGCGGCATTTCCCGGCGCTTAGCCATGGCCGTCTGGAAAACCTGCTGCGCAAGGGGCAAGTGCGTTTGGACGGCCGCCGGGCGAAATCCAATCAACGTCTGGCAGCGGGGCAGGAACTTCGCATTCCACCGTTCCCGGACTCCGATGCGGACCAACCGTCACCGTCATTCAGGACAACAGCAACAGATAAAAATCTGATCAAGGATCTGATCGGCAACATCCTTTACGAAGATGAGGATGTCCTGGTCCTCAACAAACCCGCTGGTATCGCGGTGCAGGGCGGCAGTGGCGTGACCAAACATATAGATGGTGTTTTGGATGCGCTTAAGCGCGGGGCGAAAGACCGGCCCCGTTTGGTTCATCGTCTTGATAAGGATACAGCCGGTGTGTTGCTGCTCGGGCGTTCAGCGAAAGCGGCGGCTGAACTCACCGCCGCCTTCCGTCACCGGGAGACGGAAAAACTTTATTGGGCCGTGGTGGTCGGACAGCCAGAGGTATCCGATGGATCGATCGAAGGAGCTGTGGCCAAGGTGGCCGGGGCCAAGGGCGAACGCATGGCAATCGATGCCGCACAAGGCAAAGCTGCCATCACCGATTTTAAAGTGATTTCCAGCGCTGCCGGCAGGGTCACCTGGCTTGATCTCCGGCCTCGGACGGGCCGGACGCACCAGCTACGCGTCCACTGCGCTGGGATGGGCATACCGATCGTTGGTGATGGCAAATATGGCGGCCGCGCCGCTTTTCTGTCTGACCTGCCGGGCGCGAAAATCCCGCACCTGTTTGCCCGGTCCATACGTCTCCCGCGGAAGGGTAAGCCTGACTTAATTGTCTCTGCACCTTTGCCGTCCCACCTGGCTGAAACGTTTAAGTATTTCGGATTTGAAGAGTCCGAAGCAGATTCTCTCGAAACATCGGCGCGATGATCGATCAAGAACACGCGTCGCTGGTCATCTTGGATTTTGATGACACATTGGTCGACAGCCGTGCCTTGATCGTTCAAATCTTGCAAACTGCCGCAGTCACAAATGGCCTGTCTAAGCTGTCTCACGATGCCGTCGCAGGAATCATTGGCTTATCCCTCGATCACGCTTTTGCTTCTCTTTTTCCTCAAGCGGACCAAGCCCGACGTGAGGCAGCAATTCAGGCCTACCGGACGGAGGCGCTCAAATTGAGGGCCGAGGGCCGGGACACGGAAGATTTGTTCCCCTGCATCCGTGAAATGGTGACCCAGCTTCGGGATGACGGTCACGTTCTGGGCATCGCCACCGGCAAGGCACGCCGGGGTGTGGATCACTTTTGTCAACGGTTTGATATGGTCGGCTGGTTCGACACCGTGCAGACACCGGACACCAATCCCAGTAAACCCCACCCAGGGATGATTGAATCCGCATTGGTTGAAACCGGAGCGAGTATTCACCGGACTGTTATGGTGGGAGACACGTCTTTTGATATGGAAATGGCGCAACATACCGGCGTGACAAGCATCGGCGTGGCGTGGGGCAATCATCCGGTCGAGATGCTTGAGCGTGCCGGTGCACAGCATATAGTAAAGTCAGCCGATGACCTGCCACAGGTGGTCGCGCACGTTTTAAAACAAGGGGCGCAAAAATGAAGCGGAATGCTCTCATTGCCGGCGGCGTGGTTGTCATTTTGCTGGCCGGTTTTTTTTGTTTTCTTGTCCACCATAGACGTCAATCAATACAAAGACGTCATCGAGGAGCAGGCCGCTGCGGCAACGGGGCGCACTCTGACCATCGAAGGCTATATGGATCTGTCCGTGCGGTTCTCTCCAGCCATCGTCATCAATGGTATTCGTTTTCAAAACGCCGACTGGGGATCGCGCCCAGACATGGCCGTCATCGAACGTGTCGAAGCGTCCGTGCCGCTTTCCCCCTTTATTTTCGGCAACATTTATGTGACACGATTGGCGTTGGTCAGTCCAGATGTCTTGCTCGAACGCAATGCCCAGGGCCAAGCCAATTGGGAATTCGAGACAGGGGAAGCTGCAACTGAGTCAGAAGAGGACTTATCCGCGTTGGCTATCTCCACCATTGAAATTGACAACGCCAAGCTTGCTTTTAAGGATGCCCAGGGCGACACGGATGTGGATGCAGCCTTAGACCGTCTCCGTGTTGCTATCTCCGGCGCACTAACGGCGCCCGATGTGGAACGTCTCGCACTCAACGGTTTGTCGGCAACGATCGCCGGGTCGGATGGTGCAGCGCCAACCGAGATCTCCATCTCAACGCTAGACTTAGAAGAATCGGGCGGCGGCACGGACGTCAGCTTGGACTCTGCTGTCTCGGGTCTGTCCATCGGGGCGGAAGGATCAGTCGGTACCTTTTCGTCGCTGGCGACTATGTCAGGGACGTTTCCAGTAGATCTGGCGCTCAATTTGGATGCGTTCGAATTCAATACTGACTTAGACATCGATTTGGACGGTGATCGTCCGAAAGTCTCAGGATCCGTTACGGCCGACGTGATCGACCTGTCAACGCTTCCGCCTGCATACGATACACCGGTTCCCGAAAAACTGTTTCCGGCCGATCCTCTACCCATGGACGCGCTGACAGCAGTTGATGCGAACGTTTCTGTATCGGTCAATCGCATTGTCTTGAAAGAAGACCTGGCCATTACCGATGCGACGACCACGCTGAAGCTGGAAAAGGGCACGTTCACCCAAAGCCAATCCGCTCAATTCGCCGGTGGAACACTTTCATCGGATGTGTCTTTAACGGCTCCCGCAGGGACTTTATCGATCACAGCGAAAGTGGACGGCATTTCCGCAGAAACCATAGCCAAGGACTTGAAGGCCACCGACATCATCACCCAAGGGGATGTTGGCTTGGAGATCGCCTTGCAAGGCCGCGGCCAAAGCATTGCGGCGATGATGGCGAGCCTGGATGGTTCGATCATGGGTGGTATGGGTGAAGCGCGCATCCGCAACGAAGCCATCAATCTTGCTGGTGCCGACTTCGTCTCCCAGTTGATCTCCAATCTCAATCCCTTTGCGACGCAGGAGGAATTCACCGTCGCCGAATGCACGGTTGTTAATTTTCAGGTCAACAACGGCATCGCCCGCACAGAAAAAGCCATCGCCTTTGTCACCGATCGCATGGAGATCACGTCATCCGGGCAGATCAACCTGGTTGATGAGAAATTGGACCTTAACCTCAGGCCCAAGGCCAGGGAAGGACTGGGCGTGGGCATGGGTAAACTGACCCAAGCGGTGAAAATCACCGGCCCGTTGTCCAAGCCAGGAATCGGTGTTGATGTGGCTGGCGCCGCTCGCACCCTTGGCTCTAATGCTGGGGCCTTTGCCACCGGCGGGGCTTCCTTGTTAGCGGAAGGGGCGTTAGAGCGCGGTGCGGCGACGGGCGACAGCTGTCAGGCAGCGCGGACATGGCACCTTGCCGGCAAATAACGCTTCAACTTCGGAGACGAAGCGCAAGCGTGTTTATAAGTCGGTTAGCGTCACCGACGCCGCCGGTGCGTTTAGCATCGCACTCGACGACAAGTCCTTGCACACTCCTGGGCGAGCAATACTAGCAACAGCCTGTGAAGCGCTGGCCGTTGCCATTGCCGCGGAATGGGACGCGCAAAAAGAAACCATCGATCCGGCAACCATGCCATTGACCAAACTGCTTAACACGGCCATCGACCGGGTGGCGCCGTTCCGGAACGATGTCGTGTCAGAACTCTTACGTTACGTGGACACTGACATGCTGTGTTATCGCGCAGAGGCGCCGGACTCCCTGGTCGAGCGCCAAGAGAAAGTCTGGCAACCGGTGTTGGATTGGCTGGCGGAGGCCCACATCGTGGCTTTGCAGGTGGGGCAGGGAATGATGCCGCTGTCTCAGTCAAAGAACGATATCTCGCGCACGGGTGAAGTCTTGATGGCACGAGACGACCTCAATCTGACGGCCGTTCAAGCCGCGGCCGCGTTAACTGGGTCGCTGGCTTTGGCCTTGGCCTTGGCCGAAGCTCATCTGACTGGCGAAGAGGTCTTCGCCGCCGCTCAGCTTGACGAAACCTGGCAGATGGAACGCTGGGGCGAAGATGGGGAAGCGATGGAGCGCCGGAAAAACTTACAATCCGATTTGCGGGCCGCTGAGCGGTTCTTGGCGTTGAGCCGTTAGAGGCCGCCTTAGTCTTTTTCGGCGCCCGGCAATTCGATGGCGTGTTTGGTGATCACCGGCACCAGGGCGATGCTGAAGGCAATGGTCAGCGGCATGATTCCGAACAGCTTAAACGACACCCAGAAGTCGGTTGAAAACGACCGCCACACAATTTCGTTGAGAACGGCCAGCGCAAAAAAGAACCCGATCCAAGCCTTGGTCAAGATGGTCCAGCCCGTGTCTGTCAAGGCCATAGAAGAATCGAGCACCATCTTGAGGAACAGACGCCCCGTCACCAGCCCAAAGGTGAGGATCGAGCCAAAAAGGATATTCACCAGCGTCGGTTTTATCTTGATGAACGTTTCATCCTGCAGCCACAAAGTCAGGCCGCCGAACACCATGACGAAGACCCCGGTCACCAGAGGCATAGTGGGTATGGTGCGGTTGATGGCGTAGGACAGGGTGAGAGAGATCGCTGTGGCGATCATGAAGGCCATGGTGGCAGTGAAAATACCAAGCTGGCTATTGGCTAGGAAAAAGACCACCAAAGGGCCGATTTCCAGGGCAAGTTTAAGAAGTGGGTTCATAGCATCGCTGTATACGGACCTCAGGGCCCAATTGTCCACGAGTCTGGCGCTTTTTTTTGGCTCTAAAGTGCGATTTTTAAGGCATTTTTTTGTCTTCGACCGTCTTCCGGTATGGTATCCCCAATCGGTCACTAATCCGTCATCGGAGCAGGGGGGCTCCGCCTAGCGGCACAAAGGGGATGCCATGAGCGCTATTGTCCAGAAACTGGAAGAAAAACGGGCTGAAGCCAGGTTGGGCGGCGGCCAGCGGCGCATTGATGCTCAGCATAAAAAAGGCAAACTGACGGCCCGGGAACGGATCGACGTCCTCTTTGACAAAGACTCTTTTGAAGAATGGGACATGTTCGTCGAGCACCGCTCCACCGATTTCGGCATGGCGGACCAGAAGGTTCCAGGCGACGGTGTGGTCACTGGCTACGGCACGGTCAATGGCCGGCCTATGTTTGTCTTCAGTCAGGACTTCACTGTGTTCGGCGGCTCCCTCTCTGAATCTCACGCCAAGAAAATTCTCAAGGTGATGGAAAAAGCCGTGCAGGTGGGCGCGCCGGTGATCGGGATCAATGATTCCGGCGGCGCCCGCATCCAGGAAGGCGTTGCCTCCCTTGCCGGTTATGCCGATGTGTTTTTGCAAAACGTTTTGGCCTCCGGTGTGGTGCCGCAAATTTCCATGGTGATGGGGCCATGTGCTGGCGGTGCGGTTTACTCTCCCGCCATGACCGATTTCATTTTCATGGTCAAAGACTCCTCCTACATGTACGTCACCGGACCGGACGTAGTGAAAACGGTAACCCATGAAATCGTCACCCACGAGGAATTGGGTGGGGCCATGACCCACGCGTCCAAGTCAGGCGTGGCCGACGGCGTGTTCGAAAACGACGTGGAAGCGTTGTTGCAGTTGCGTCGATTGCTGGATTTCTTCCCCCTCAACAACAAGGAAAAGCCGCCGGTGATTTCCACCACCGATCCGGCCGCCCGGGAAGATTACTCACTAGACACCTTAGTGCCCGAGAATCCCAACAAACCGTACGATATGAAGGAACTCATTGGAAAAATTGTCGATGAGGGAGATTTCTTTGAAATTGGCGAGCACTTTGCCAAGAACATGATCATTGGTTTCGCCCGCATGGAGGGCCAGCCCATCGGCATCGTCGCCAATCAGCCCATGGTGCTGGCCGGATGCCTGGATATCGAATCCAGCCGCAAGGCGGCACGCTTTGTGCGGTTTTGTGACTGCTTCAATATTCGTTATTCACGCTCGTCGATGTGCCTGGATTCATGCCGGGTGTGGATCAGGAGTACGGCGGAATCATCAAACATGGCTCTAAGCTTCTGTTCGCCTTCGCCGAGGCGACCGTGCCCAAGATCACCGTCATCACCCGCAAAGCTTATGGTGGGGCCTACGATGTCATGAACTCAAAACACATCCGCGGCGATGTGAACTTTGCCTGGCCTACGGCGGAGATCGCTGTCATGGGGGCAAAGGGCGCGGTGGAGATTATTTTCCGTGGCGACATCGGCGATCCGAAGAAAATAGAAGTGCGCACCAAAGAATACGAAGAAAACTTCGCTAACCCGTTCCGTGCCGCCAACTTGGGTTTCATTGACGATGTCATCATGCCCCATGGCACGCGCCGACGGGTCTGCAACGCCTTCGCTATGCTGCAAACGAAGGATGTCAAAAACCCATGGAAAAAACACGGCAACATTCCGCTGTGATGCAGGGCAACTGAGGACAAATTTATGTTTGATAAAATTCTCATTGCCAATCGCGGTGAAATTGCCTGCCGGGTGATCAAGACGGCGAGCAAAATGGGTATTAAGACGGTCGCTGTCTATTCCGACGCGGATAAGAACGCGCTGCATGTGGAGATGGCCGACGAGGCGGTGCACATCGGCGAGTCCGCCTCCGCCAAGAGTTATCTCAAGGCCGACCGCATCATCCGGGCGTGCAAGAAAACAAAGGCCCAGGCGGTCCACCCCGGCTACGGATTTCTCTCTGAAAACAAAGACTTCCAGCTGGCACTAAAAAAAGCCGGCATTGCTTTCATCGGCCCCAACGCCAAGGCCATCGAGGCCATGGGCGACAAGATCACGTCGAAAAAACTGGCGGACAAGGCGGGCGTGTCTACCGTGCCCGGCCATATGGGCATCATCAAAGACACCAAAGAAGCGGTGAAGATCGCCCGGGAGATCGGCTATCCGGTGATGCTCAAAGCTTCGGCCGGTGGTGGCGGTAAGGGTATGCGCATCGCCCGCAACGACGCGGAAGCCAAGGAAGGCTTTGAGCGAGCCACGTCGGAAGCCAAATCGTCCTTCGGTGATGACCGTGTGTTTATTGAAAAATTTGTCGAGCAGCCGCGGCACATTGAAATCCAAGTGCTGGGCGACAAGCACGGCCATTGCATCTACGTGGGCGAGCGCGAATGTTCCATTCAGCGCCGCCACCAAAAGGTGATCGAAGAGGCGCCGTCGCCGTTCATCGACGAAAAGACCCGCAAGGCCATGGGCAAGCAAGCCGTCGCTCTCGCCAAAGCCGTGGATTACATCTCCGCCGGCACGGTGGAGTTCATCGTCGATGCCAAACGCAACTTCTATTTCCTGGAAATGAACACCCGGCTTCAA
Source organism: Rhodospirillaceae bacterium (assembly GCA_965262665.1). GTDB lineage: Bacteria > Pseudomonadota > Alphaproteobacteria > Rhodospirillales > Rhodospirillaceae > CBDBND01. The sequence continues at coordinate 2,235,536 of CBDHFR010000004.1, read as the reverse complement.
GTGGAGCATCCGGTGACCGAGTTGGTCACGGGCCTGGATCTGGTGGAGTGGATGATCCGCATTGCCAATGGTGAGAAACTCACCGTCAAACAGTCGGACGTGAAGATCAACGGCTGGGCCATGGAAAGCCGCATCTATGCGGAAGATCCTTACCGTAACTTCTTGCCGTCAACTGGCCGTCTCGTCAGCTACCGGCCGCCGCAAGAAGACAAGCACGTACGCGTCGACACCGGTGTGTTCGAGGGCGGTGAGATTTCCATGTTCTACGATCCCATGGTCGCCAAGCTATGCACCTGGGGCCGCACCCGCAAACAGGCCATCGCCCATATGCGCGAAGCTTTGGACCGCTATTACATCCGCGGTATCAGCCATAATATTCCCTTCCTTGCCTCTGTAATGGGCAAGAAACGGTTCGTTGACGGCAAGCTGGCGACCAATTTCATTGCTGAGGAATATCGCAAGGGTTTCTCTGCCAAAGACCTGCCTGCCGATGATCCTGTTCCTTTAGTCGCTGTCGCAGCGCTCATGCATCGGGCCTACGCGGTGCGGGCGGGGCAGATCAGCGGCAGTCTCAAGGGACACAAAAAACGAATATCCGACAATTGGGTTGTCGACATCGCCGGAAAGCAGCGGCTTGTGAAAATTACCGAGGCCAATGTAGCCAGCGGGACGGTCAAGGTCGGCCGCCGCAAGGTCGAAGTCAGCAGCGACTGGACCTACGGCGAACCCCTGTTCATTGGGAACATCAACGGACATGGTGTGTGCGCCCAGGTCGACCGCGACGGCATTGGTTACCGCTTGTCGCACAACGGTGCCCAAGTGGAAGCCGTGGTCTACACGGAGCGGGACGCGGAACTGGCCACATTGATGCCGGTCAAGGTGCCGCCCGATCTGTCCAAGTTCCTGCTCTCCCCCATGCCGGGGCTTCTGGTTTCGGTTGAGGTGAGCGAAGGGCAGAAGGTCAAAACCGGTGAGACCCTGGCCATCGTTGAAGCCATGAAGATGGAAAACGTGCTTAAGGCCGAGCGCGACGGCGTCGTTAAAACGATCCCGGAAAAATCCGGCGCCTCTCTCGCTGTCGATCAGGTGATCATGGAATTCGAGTGAGATGACGGTCCCGGAAAAGGTGCGGGGTGGAGACATCACCACCGTGCATCTCAGTATCACCGGGTGCGTGCAAGGGGTCTGGTACCGTGGCTGGACGATGGACAGCGCGCGGGAACTCGGCCTCGCCGGCTGGGTACGCAATCTCACCGACGGTTCTGTCGAAGCCCTGGTCAATGGCCCACAAGACAAAGTCGACCAGATGATCGCCTTGTGCCGCGGCGGCCCGCCGGCGGCTCGGGTGGATGATATCGATGTCCGGGTCATCGATCCGCCGGGGAAAGGGGGCGCTTTTCCCACCACAACTTTCGATCAGATCAGCACCCATAATCCAGCGGACATGCCCGAGCGACGATAAAGAGACATACCGTGTGCATTGTCGCTGTTGAGGCGTATCCTTTTCCCTTGAACCCTCGGAAAGGATACGATCATGGCAACGCACACCCGCCGAATGGCGCTCGGCACCCTTGGAACCGGCATCGCGACCCTATCGACTGCGGCTGTATCAACAGCTTATGCCGCCGACGAACCGCCTGTATTTGCCGGCCAGCATCAGCCCAAGCCGCTGACCTTCGATCCCGCCAAGCTCGTGGGACTGTCGGAAAAACTGATCACCTCCCATTGGCAGAACAATTACATCGGTTCGGTCAACGCATTGAACATGATCGAAGGCAGGTTGGCGGCAGCCATGCAGGATCCGGATGTGCATCCGCTGGTCTATGCCGGGCTAAAACGGGAAGAACTGCACCGCACGGGCTCAGTTGTTCTGCATGAACTCTATTTCGGTGCGCTCGGTGGTAACGGGGAGCCGGGTAGTGATATTGCGGGAGCGCTGGCCAATGCCTACGGATCCTTCGAAAGCTGGCAAGCTGAATTCCTCAGAACCTCAGGGGCACTGGGCGGCGGCTCGGGCTGGGTCATGCTGTCCTTCAATCTCCACACGGAAAGTCTGCACACCTATTGGGCACCTGATCACATGCATAACGCCACTATGGGTATGCCATTGTTGGCGCTCGACATGTATGAGCATTCCTATCACATGGATTACGGCACCGCGGCGCGCCGGTATGTGGATGCGTTTATGGCCAATGTGGATTGGGAGGTGGTGGACAGTCGTTATCAACGGGCGTTGCGTATGGCGGCCGCTTAGATCTGTAAAATAAATCTGTTTTATTCGGAGAGTACGCGATGACCAAACCTGTCCTCACGTCACCAGCCTGCATGACCTATGCCTGCTCGGACTCCAAGCACATGCCCGCGTTATTGTCGGACGTTTTTGGTTGGGAAACCCTGTGCGAAGGTGTGATCGACGCTCACCTGGAATCTCTGTGGGGCATCGCGCCGGGCAGCGCCGGCGGATCGTTCGCTGTGCTCCGCTCCCCAGGGTCCGACCGGGGCATGATTCGCGTCGTCACCGGGGAAGACCGTAGACGCGCTGCGCCCATGAGCACCCGTTGGAGCGGTGTTGAGATCGTGGTCATGGAAGATATTGAAGGGCTCCATGAGAAACTTGAAGCCCATCCCGATTTCACGGTCGGCCGCGCACCAAAGACTATCGACTTCACCGACGCCGGCGCCAACATTCATACCTATTTCTATGTTTACCCGCCCGGCGGCACGCATTTCATGCTGACGATGGCGAAGACCGAAGCGCGGGACTACGCATTCCCGCACTCTCCCAATCCTGTAGGGCATATCTTCGACGTTCATTTGGACGCGGACAGAGACGGCCCCTGCCGCCGCTTTTATGAAGAGACGTTAGGTCTCATTGCTGTCTTCGACGAAGACATGACAGAAGGTTTGTTTTACGAAACTTGGGATATCCCTCCGGGATCGCCCGCCACCTTGATTCTCCACAAGGGCGATGCTCCTAAATACGGTCTCGATGGAATCGAAATACGTCTCTTCGATAAAGCGGTTATGGATCCCCTTCCGGCAGTGGTGGACACATTCGATCCCGGCAGTTGCATGACGACCTATGGCTGCAGCGACATTGATACCGTTTTCCGTAGCGTGTCCGAAAGCGAACTCGCCACTGCTCTCTCAGATCCGCAACCCATTGACGCTGAACCTTACGGCGGTGCGTTGGCTTTCACCTTTCTTGGCCCTGCAGGCGAGCGGGTAGAAATCTGCGATCGGATGTGGGGGTAAACATCATCCGTTGGTCACACGATGTGGCTTCTGATTGAAGACCGGCACTAAACGGCTGCTGGGCAATTACTCGACATCGTCAACGACATCGCGTGCGGCAGAACCGGCTAGAGCGGTTTGACTGAATTGTGAATCGAAGGGGATTCCCAAGCGTCCCACTCCATGATTCTATATCCCGAGGCGATTTGGTGTCAGACATGGGGCATTGTTACGGGAATGATCTTCGCCGGCGGGTCGTCGAGGCGGTCACTGGGGTCTGTCTGCACGGGGGGCCGCGGCGCGTTTTCGTGTCGCGCCAGCGACGGCGATCCACTGGCGCCGGCGCTGGCGCGAGACGGGCTCGATCGAGCCCGACCGCCAGGGCCAACCGCCGGGCTCGAAGCTGGATGCGCATGAGGCCTTTATCCTGGCTCTGGTGGCGCAGACCAAGGCTATGACGCTGGCCGAGATTGGCGAGAAGCTGGCGGCGTCGCACGGGGTTCGGGTGTGCCCGTCGACGGTCTGGCACTTCTTCGCCAAGCGCGGGCTGACGCACAAAAAAAGACCGGCCATGCAGCGGAGCAGCGGCGCCCGGACGTGCTCGCGCGGCGCCGGCTCTGGTTCGAAGGCCAGGCAGGGCTCGCTCCGGAACGGCTGATCTTCATCGACGAGACCGGCGCGTCGATGAAGATGGCGCGGCTGCGGGGATGGTCGCGCAAAGGCGAACGGTGCCGGGCCGCCATACCCCATGGCCATTGGAAGACCTACCTGTCGAACCGCGTCTTCGACAGTTACGAAGACATCGTCGATGCGGCATGCCACGCCTGGAACAAGCTCATCGACAAGCCCTGGAAAATCATGTCGATTGGTATGCGCAAATGGGCACACGAAGGTCAAATTCAATGACTGTTGGTATAAGCAGCTCAGGCTCGTCACCAAATCGCGCAAGAATTTCACGTTCCTCTTGCTCCAGGGCCGCTTTGATTTTCGCATCCATATCATTTGTCAAAATTGATCTCCTTCAAGTATGTCGCTTCTATTCCTGGCATGCATGAGTCGAGTTCTTATCGTGCCTGCCGGTGTTCCAACTAGTTTAGTTCGTAATCCAGTAGGTCTCCGGGCTCGCAGTCCAGAACTTCGCAGATCTTTTCCAGGGTCTGGAAACGCACCCCGCGCACTTTGCTCGTGCGCAGGAGCGACATATTGGCTTCGGTGATGCCCACCTCCTGCGCCAATTCCCGCGCCGTCATGCCGCGGTCGACGAGAACTTGATCCAAGGTGACGCGAATGGGCAAAGCTTGGGTCCTACACGAACGACTTGTTTTCTTCAGCCATGGCCGCGGCTTCGCCCATAATCCAGGCGGTGACAAGAACCATGGCACCGGTCAGTCCGATCCACACCTCGTCACTGCCCAACCGGAAGACGAGATGTTTCTGTCCCTCGGGCATATCAATGGACAAAGCGAGCGAAAAGAGTGCGTTGCCCAATGGACGAATGAGGATCATGGAGAGCAGGGCAAGGGCTATCTGTTTGATTCGCCGTGTTGCCGCGATGGTAAAAACCGCACCCGTGGCATAACCCTGGAACAAGAGACGGGCGGGCCGTCCACAACACCCAAAGCATGGGAAGTGTATTCACCATAATGGCGCCAAATGCGGCGGCTTTGGTTTGCGTGGACAGATCTTCCGGATTGAGCTGGGGAAAAAGATCGGCAACTGGCTGCATCAATAGAAATTTCGGGAAGGCAAAGGACAGCGAACCTAAAAAAATTGGCAGCATGATCAAAAGAATGCCGCAAATCGTGGCGATAATTCCGCTGACCCGGGCAATTCGTGCGAGGCGGAGAGAGGGCTCATTCATGGATTTTTCCCGCATTTGTTTATTGCTTACGATAAAAATTATCGTAAGAGTCGGTTTCGAAAGTCATGCGGCTCGGGCCAATCTGCGGACGAGGAGCATGACGGAGGCGGCGTAGAGGAAGGCGCGGGCCGAGGCGATGGTGGCCTCGAAGTCCTTTGCCAGTCGCCGGTTGCGGTTGATCCAGGCGAAGAAGCGCTCCACGACCCAGCGGCGCGGTTGGACGGCGAAGCCGACCTGATCGGGGCTTTTGCGCACGATCTCGACGGCGATCATGGTGGCCGTGGCGACCTTCTCGCCGGCGTAGCCGCTGTCGGCAAAGACCTTCTCGATGAACGGAAACGAGCCGCGTGAGGCGCACAGCAGCGGCCCGCCACCATCGCGGTCCTGGATACTCGCCGGATGCGCCTCGAGCACGAGGCCGCGCCCGTCGGTGTCGACCAGCGCGTGGCGCTTGCGCCCCTTGATCTTCTTGCCCGCATCGTAGCCGCGGGGGCCACCAGCCTCGGTCGTCTTGACGCTCTGGCTGTCGATAATCGCGCCGCTCGGGCTGGCCTCGCGTCCGACCCGCTCGCGATCGGCCATGACCAGAAAGTGGTTGATCTTCTCAAGGAGGCCGTCGTCGCGGAACTTAGCGAACCAGCGATAGATCGTGCCCCACGGTGGTAAATCGCTTGGCAGCAAGCGCCAAGGGCAGCCAGCCCGCATCACGTAGAAAATGCCGTTGACGATCTCTCGCATCGGCCATGACCGGGGCCGTCCCGTGCCATGAGCCGGAGGCAAATGAGGCTCGATCACAACCCACTCCGCATCGGTCAAATCAGTCTGATAACGCAGCGCCTTGCGGCTATGCTGCTCTCGGGTGGTCGGCGTCCACATGGCGGCTCCAGATCGGTTTCAGCAACCTTCCTGGAATCACATCGACACCGGCCACTCAACCCCTTTCGAAACGGCCTCTAAGACAGAAAGTATGTTGAGACCTAAAATATTTATCCGGACTATCTCAACTGTCACGCTCATGTTGATTCTGGCTGGTTGCTCAGATCCCGCGCAGTTCGTTGCTGGCGGCGTCAAAAGCTGGTGCAAACAGGATGTTCACTGCGGCCGGACCCAGTCCGATCCTTCCCAGGGGCCCGAACGCTCCATGCCCAACCGCGAGGATCCCATCGGCCGTCCCCAGTAAGCGTATGTCTAACCACTGTGTGAAAGTCCCGCAGATCGGGTCATGGACGCCCGGCGTTCCCTTCGGTCTGATGCAGCCCTAATCAGAAAAGGGGCAGACATGACCAACACTGTTTCCCGTCGCTTAGCCCTCGGCGGTGCCGCGGCGAGCCTAGCAGTCCTTGGGATGGGCCGGACGGTCACCGTAGCGCTCAATATCACAGACCCGGCAGCGCTTCTCACTACGGTGTTGAAAATGCGCGGTGCCATCGACGGCACCGGGCCGGTGCCCTTCCGCTACAACGAAATGACCACCTACAACGCCAAGATCTCGGATCTAGAAAAACCGGATATGGCGACAGTGCCCACGTCCATCCAATATCAAAGCATTGTCGGGTTCTCGCCGTGGAACGCCATGGACGGTATAGATGCGATGAATATGGGCCGGGGCTCGGGTACGCGGGTGGCACGGGTCGAGGACTTCCCACCCTATTATTTGGAGTTGACCGAAAAATATCACGCGGACGTTTTGCATGACCCCATGGCTATTCTTTATGGACCACGGCAAGACAGACGTGAATAGAAATAAAACAAAGAGGCAAAATACATGACTGACTTTGATCCAATGATGAGCAGCGTATCCCGCAGGTCTTTGCTTGGGGGGTTAGGCGGGATTGGGGCTGCCGGATTAGTGGCCGCCCGTGCGTCAACCGCCCAGGCCGCCAGCCATGAAACTGAGCTCGACTTCTCCACACGGGAAGATCGCATGAAAGCACTGATCAAGATACGCGCCTCCATGGACGACCGCATCGTCATGGGCGGCGTCAAAGGCCTCTATTACGGTGTGGTCAACAATAAGATCACACCCCTGTATGGCGTGCTCGCCGGCACCATGGCCCGTTATAAGCAACTCGACGAATGGCGCTATGAGGGCGTCAGCTTCGAGGTGGCATACTTCACCGATTGGGAAACTGGCGAGGTTATGGAGACCTTCGACAATCCCTACACCGGCGAGACCGTGGAGGTGCCACACACACGCATGGGGCCGAGCAAGTTGATCATCGGCATCGACGGCCGCGAGATACCGTCAGATAACCCCGCCTTAGCAGGCATGGATATCAGCCATCGCTTCATTCCGCCCCGCATTGCAAACGATATGGTCATCTTGGTGGAAGAGATCCACGCAGGCACGCCTGACGACTTCACCGGGCCGCAATTCCACTACAACGAAGTCACCACCTACCGTGCCAAAGCCGCCGACGTTGCCAATCCGGAGGTCATGCTGGCCAACGACAGCACCCACTTCAACGGCATTGTCACCTGGCGCCCTTGGCTCAAGATGGCCGGCCACCCGGGCCACCTGTTCGGCACGGCCACCGGCGGCCGCTATGCGTCTGTGGAAGAATATCCGCCCTATTATGTGGAAATGACCAACAAGCATCATCCCGATGTGTTTGGCGATACCGCTGCGCTATTGGCGAGTGCGGACCACTGACAATTTAATGGGGGCGTGATGAGACGTTTATTGCTGAGTTTCGCGGTCTTAATAATTTTTGCCGCACCCGCGCAGGCCGACAATCATCGCGGTCTCACGGTTTACTCCTACCTCACATCCACTTTTATCCAACCGGCACTGGATGCCTTCGAGCACGAGACCGGTGTTCCCATAGCGGTGGAATACATGACGGCCGGGCAACTTCTTAGTCGCCTCAAGGAAGAAAACGCGAACCCCAAAGCGGACGTGGTGTTCACCATGGAAGCCAAACGGCTGGCCAAACTTGTTGACGCAGATGTGCTGCAGGCGGTGGACTCAGCCGTGCTGATCGAAGCCGTTCCGGCCAAGTACCGCCATCCCGACGGCCGGTGGTTTGGCTTAAGCAAGTGGGTACGCACCGCGTTTTATTCCAGATACCGGGTCAATCCAACGGAGCTGCGCACCTACGGTGATCTGTCCGATGATAAATGGAGAGGCCGGATCTGTGTGCGTCCGAGCAACAAAATCTACGTCCAATCCATGCTGTCGCCCATGATCGCCCATGACGGCGAACGGGCCACGCGGCGCTTTGTCAAAGGATTGGTCGGCAACTTCGCCCGGGAGCCCATCGACCTCGATATCGTGCAGATCCGGGGCATCGCCGACGGCATTTGCGATGTGGCCATCGGCAACAGCTATTACTACGGCCGCCTGTTTCCTCAAGCCCTCGATCCCGAAACCAAACGCATCCTCGATGCAGTCGGCATGGTCTATCTGGAGCAAGAAGGCCGGGGGGGGTCCACGTCAACATAAGCGGCTTTGCTATGACCAAAGCAACCGCACATCGCAATGATGCGTTACGGCTGATGGAATACATGGTGTGGCCGACGGTGTAGCGCTTGTACGCGGACGGGTCCAAGGATCACCCCATCTTGCCTGGCCTGAAACCGAATACTGCTTTGGCTGCGCTCGGCGACTTCAAGGAAGACGATTTATCCATTCACGAGCTTGGCCGTCACTACGACTTGGCGGAACGGATCAGCCGGGAAGAAAACTGGCTGTGGGAGTTAAGGCAATGGATCTCGGAAACTTTTCCCTCAGCTTAGCCGTCAAGGACCTTGCCGTTTCGCAAGCGTTCTACGAAAAACTCGGATTTGAGGCGTTCGGTGGGGATTCTAGCCAGGGCTGGCTCATTTTAAAAAGCCCAAGCTGCGTAATCGGCCTGTTTCAGGGCATGTTCGAAAAGAACACGCTGACGTTCAATCCGGGTTGGGACGCGGAGGGACAAACACTCGACTCATTCACCGATGTTAGGGATATACAGAAGCGGCTCAAGGCCGACGGCATTGCATTGGCCAGCGAAGCCGACGAAACCACATCCGGCCCAGCCAGCTGCATGGTGTTCGATCCCGACGGCAATCCCATTCTCATTGACCAGCATGTGTAGCGCTTAGGGTTCAGCCTGAAGTGCCACACCGAAGGTCTGTTCGAATTCGTCTTTGAGCGCGGTGTCCACTGCCGCCATGTCGGGGTCTTTTCCCAAAGCCTGAAGCGACGTCACACCATGCTGCGCCACACCGCAGGGGACGATGCCGGCGTAGTGGTCTAGGTCTGGGTTGACGTTCAAGGCAACACCGTGAAATGCGATCCACCTGCGCACCCGCACACCGAGAGCGCCGATCTTATCTTCTCCTCCCGGGGGATAACCCATGAGACCAGATGGTCGCTTGACCCAGATGCCGATGCGGTCGGCGCGGCACTCGCCGGTGACACCAAAGTGGGCGAGGGTGCGGATCAGCCAGTCCTCTAAGGCCTGCACATAGGAGCGCACGTCCTGTTTGTGCCGGCGCAGGTCGAATAGCACATAGGCCACCCGCTGGCCGGGGCCGTGATAGGTGTACTGGCCGCCGCGCCCGGTTTTGAATACCGGGAAGCGGTCCGGGTCGATGAGGTCCGAGGCTTGCGCGCTGGTGCCGGCCGTGTAGAGCGGTGGGTGTTCGAGGAACCACAACAGTTCAGGCGCCTTGTCGGCGTGGATGGTGGCCACCCGGGCCTCCATCTCAGCCACCGCTTGCTCATAGGGCACGGGGGCGTCGCTCTGGCGAAAGGCAAAGGCGCACGAGGCGGGGTCAGATCCGGGCATGGCCGGTTTATACGCCTGATTTGGGGTGTCTGCAGCCCTGTTTAACCCCCCATATATTTGCTTCGGGTTGCGCGGATAGTCTGGGTTTGCTATCCCGCAGTCTCCTCAGGCGGGCCTTCTATCCCGCCGGGCACTTGCCTAGAAGCATGGGTCCAATGCGGTCGTGGCGGAACTGGTAGACGCGCAGCGTTGAGGTCGCTGTGGGAGAAATCCCGTGGAGGTTCAAGTCCTCTCGACCGCACCACTTTTCTTTTCAAATCCGGTTCCCCAATTCTGGTTCCATTGTGCGGCTATCCCCTATTGGGTCTTTAATCGATTTGGACCCTTTATCATTTGTGTTGGTAGGAGAGAGTGATGGTTAAAGTAAGCATCGTTTAAGACAGCAGCTTCAAAGGAACGACGGCTGTATTGGCCGAGTGCGTTGCTGACGGAGCCCGCTCGGTCGAGGGTGCGGATGTCCATGTCATCCATGTTGAAGATGTGGAAGAACGCTGGAATGACTTGCATACCGCGGATGCGATCATTTTCGGATCACCGACCTACATCGGCAGCGTGTCCGGAGAATTCAAACTGTTTATCGAGAAGCTTGCCGGTGAAGTCTGGCTAAAGCGGATGTGGAAAAATAAATTCGCTGCGGGCTTTACGGTGTCCGCCGGACAGTCGGGCGACAAAATGAATTGCCTGACTCAAATGATCGTCTTTGCCAGCCAAATGGCAATGATTTGGATTCCACAGCATGTCCTCGGCGGCAAATACTCCACCAAAGGCAGCGACAAAGACTTTAATCGCTTGGCGGGATATCTCGGTGTCATGTCGCAGGCGAATATCGACGAGCCGCCCGAGATTGTGCCCCCTGAAAGTGACAAGGCGACTGCCCAGGAACATGGCCGCCATGTCGCGCAAGTGGCCTCACAATTCGTCGAAGGTCAGAAGGCGCTGCCGTCCCAGGAGGAAACGAAATATGACCCCGGTAATGAAGGCCGGCCATTGGGGTTGCCCGAGCTCCCAATGTAAGCGGGCACATCACAGGGGCGTTCATCTCCATTAGTCCACATCATCACTTTGCTGCCGACCAGCATGTTATGCCGTTGTGCGGTCCCGTCTTTCGGCCCTCTTGTGGGCGGCCGCTGCCTTGAGTCACACTCGCTTCAACCAAGCACGTATCAAAAAGATAAAAGGGGCGTACCTTGGCGGACAAAACCATAGACTGTGACATTCTTATCGTCGGCGGCGGCATCGCCGGGCCGGGGCTGGCCTGTGCCGTACGCGACCGGGGCTACTCCATCGTCCTCGTGGAAGCGGTCGAGAACCCGTGGGACACCTCCCGCGGCGACCATCTCCAACCCATCGTGGTGGAGATCCTGGAGAAATGGGGAGCGCTGGACACGTTTATGGAGCGTGGCGCCGAACCGCGCCTTGGTACCTCCTATTACACCGCCGACGGCGGCTCGATCCTGGACGTCCCTTTAGAGGACCTGCCCGTTCCCCATCCTTATTACCTGGTGTTCCACCACGAGATGATCGGCCAGGCGCTCATGGACCTGGCAGCGGAGAACCCGGACTTCCGTTTCATCGCTCCGGCCACGTCCAAGAACTTTGAAACCGCCGCCGACGGCTCCATCACCGCTCTCACCATTGACGACCCCGACGGCGGCACAACCACCATCTGCCCCAAGCTCGTGATCGGCGCCGACGGGCGCGGCTCCAAAGTCCGCGAAGCCGCCGGTTTCATCTTCGCTGAGGAACACCAGTACGTCAGCCCCCTGGTCATGCTGTTGTGCCCCCGCAACGCGTCCGAGCCCCGCAACGAAGTCATGGCTTTCCTTGGCGCCAAGGGCATGACTTTCCGTATCGCGCGCATGAAGGACGAGTGGAAGCTGTCCATTCCCATCGACCGGAGCGAGACGGCCTGGTGGCGCAATTCTTCCGTGGACGATCGCAAGAAATTCTTGGTTGAGCGCACCCCGGCCATCGGCGAGCTCGACACCCGTCTCGTCGGCTTCTACCCCTGCAAGATCGCCACGACGTCGGAATGGGTGAAGGGCAACGTGGCGCTCGCTGGGGACGCCTGCCACGGCCTCCATCCGGCCCACGGCCAGGGCCTGAACATCGCGCTCCAGGACATGGCGCGTTTTGTGGACTTCCTGCCTGAGCCCAAGGACCTGGCCAATACGGAGACCCTGCAGGGCCAGCTTCAGGCCTACGATCAGGCCCACCGGCCGATCATGATGATGTCGCTGAATGCCAATCATGAGCGTGCCCTGGAGATGGACAACCGCGATCCGGACGCCATCATGACCACCATTCCCTTCTATCAGGGCATCCAGGACAACCCGGACATGCTGGAAATGTTCAAATGGCTCACCGCTGGCTATCCACCGCCCTCCGCTCAGGCCGCGAAGTGAAGGGGGGGTGTCGGAGAAATTCCGCGGAGGTTCTAGTCCGCTCAACCGTACCGCTTTCAGTGTACAATCCACCCACTCATATTCCCTTGCATGCGGTGCCTCTTTGAGCATGCTCGGCGCCTTCATCAAAGGATCCTGAAACCATGACCCATCTTTCCCACCTGCGTCTTCCTTTGGATCGCCGATCGCTGATTCGCGGTGCCCTCGCTGTCACCACCGCCACTGCACTGCCCATGCGGCGCGGTCATGCAAGTGAGGTCCTGGCCAGCACGGGCGAGATGGTCGTCCTCAGCGACGGCGACTTGATGGACTTGCAGCGGAGCATAGCGGGCCCGGTCATCGTGCCGAGCAGCGGGAACTATGACGCCGAGCGGCGATTGTGGAATCCGGCGATCGATCACCGTCCTGCCATTATCGCCAAGTGCACGACGCTGGACGACATTCACGCCGCGTTACAGTTCGCGCACAGTCACAATCTGCTGACCGCCATCCGCTGCGGCGGCCACAACTACGACGGCACCGGCATGTCCGATGGTGGCATTACACTCGATCTCTCTCCTTACAGGGGTGTCGAGGTCGATCAGTCGAAGAAAATTGCCTATGTCAAAGGTGGCTCCATTTTACGTAACCTGGATGAAGCGACCATCCCCCATGGTTTGGCGACCACTGCCGGTGTTGTGTCGCATACCGGTGTGGGCGGACTGGCCACGGGCATCGGGCAGGGGCGCCTCGCGCGCTTGTTAGGCTATGCCATCGACAACAACCGCGGTGTCAATGTGCTTACAACCGATGGCCGCAGCCTCCATGCGGATGCTAATGAAAACAGTGATTTGTATTGGGGTGTGCGCGGTGGCGGCGGCAACTTCGGCATCGTCACTGAGTTTCAGTTCCAGCTTTACGATTTTGATCCCCTCATAACGTCGTTCTCCTTTTCCTATCCGGTTTCAAAAGCAGCCGAAGCGATTAAGATTTTGTTCGAACTTGGCGAGCGGGTACCCAACGAAATGTCCCTCTCCGCCGGTGTCCGTACCAGCCGGGATGGCGTTACCACGACCTCCTTCACCGGCACGTTCAACGGTTCACCGGAAGCGGCGCGCAAAATCCTCGATCCCTACCTTGGCAGGCTGGGCGAACCGATCCGGACGCGCTTTGACGGCGTCGACTATCTTTGGCTGCAGGGGATCGCCGACGGCGATCTGCTCTCTAAGAGCGCCGTGTACTACCGCTCCGGGTTCTTCAATCGCGTGGATGACAAGATCGCAGACGCGGTCGCCGAGTACGCGACGAAACACACCCACCCCGGCGGCAAGATCCAGTTCGGCCACCAGGCTGGAAAGACTGCTGAACTGGCCTCCGATGCGACCGCCTATCCCTATCGCGATACCTTATATCAGTGCGCGGCCGACATCAGTTGGGCTGATCCCAAGGACGGCCCGGCCTGCCGCAAATATTGTGACGATGCCTGGGATGCCATCGGACCCATGAGCACGGGCGGCTTCTACGTCAACCTGGCCATTGGCCCGAGCGAGGCTGACGTGCGCAATGCCTACGGACCCAACTACGCCCGATTGGCGGAGCTGAAGAACAAATACGACCCGACAAACCTCTTCCGCACCAACGTCAATATTAAACCCGCACGTGAAACGTGACCAAACCGACGAGCGCGACTTAGGTTATCGTCACGGACAAAGTGTTTGATGGAGTTCTAAAGAACCCCCGTTCTCCGAGATGGGAGGTATAGTTATTTCCCCAAATAGAAAACATTGTGGCCCTGCTTTAATCGATTGGGTCACATCCATTTTTGTTAATAGTCATCAAATCCACATGTCTAATGTCCGCTAATAGCCAAAAGCGGAATTGCACGGGTTTGGCAGTCAGGCGTCGAAGTATCTCAGAACGTAAGCAGCGCCATGGGATCATCGAGCACATCAGGATGATGTTTGCGGGTGAGCGCGAGGTGTTTGGGCGGCAAATCATCCATGGACGGCACAGTGCGACCGGTCGCGTTGCCCAAAATAACGCCAGGTCTATCGCCCATGTTCATCCACGGAAGCCAGTTGACCGTATCGCTGTAGCTCACTTCGGTGCTGACCATTTTGCGTGCCGGATCGAGCACTTCGGAAATCTTAGCGCCATAATTTGTCACCATGTGGTCAGCAAAGGACGGCCGTCCTCGGGTACAAAACGGGCTTGAATCTCTTCCACCAGCCACACGGTGCCTTTGATGATGCGAAAGGGGTGGAAGCGCTGAACAACCTGACGATTAACACCAGGGACTGGCAACCGTTCGGCGGCATGTGGACCGACCCCAATAGGACGTGGTCCGAAACGGGTAAATGGAATGTCTGTCAATATCTCGCCAGTGTAAGGGTTCTCGAACTTCTCAAGAAGGTCACCGGTTTCTAGGTCCAAGGGGTAAGCAACCTCGAGGGCCCTGCCGTCGTAAGTACCGTCTGAATGCTGGACGTATCGGTTAAAGGTTGCGGCGAGAATGCCATACAACGGCGTCAGCTTCTGCGCGACCAGACCATAAAAGAGACCTTGCACGAAACCAAAACAAACCCGGTCATCGGTTGCACCGTATTTTTTCATCACCGCAGTCATGCGATGCTCAGGCGCATCGAGATCGACCGCATCAGAGGCAGCAGCCAGGGCCATGATGGGACCGCCAAACAACGCGGTGGAAATCCCGAGGGTCGAACCGGCAAGAACTTGGCGGCGTGTGTTACCGCTAGGCATGGTCGATTGTTTATCCATGTTCAGGTGTAGTGGCCCATTTTGAAATGAGACGCTGGCTCTTTTCATAAAATGTTTGGTCACCGCCAAACGCTTGGCTCGAAGCGTCAATCACCGCTCGGAAAGATGTTGATGTGAAGACACGCTCCATGTCGGCGTTCACTTGCATATCGCCGATCACGTAGGAGACCTCGAGCCCTTCCAGCCGAGCCCTGTTGGATGTAGGCCGGGCCAAAACACTCACATTTTCTCCGGCTGCCACAAGATCCTTGACGATCTCGGAGCCGAGCTGTCCCGTGCCGCCAAGCACCAGCACATCACCGTCGGCGGCTAATGATAGTGGTGCCCATAAGAGCAAGCTCAAGGTGAGCGTGACCAAGTATTGCTTTATAACGTGCCTTAAAAAATTACCGCGCTGCGGGGTTAGATTTAACCGCCGTCTGACTACCGTACATGCCCACTAGCTGAGTTAGTCGCGATGTGATCTGACACCGCTCCCTTCCCAGCGAGCTGGAATGGGAGCGGCGCATCTCTTGATGGAGATGGTGGTTGTCCGTTTTGATGGTGGTGCACACCAACCACAAAACGAGGACACCACGATGTTGAATACTACCGACAAGATCATCAAACACAAAACTGGATTGCTGAATCTGGCCGAGGAACTGGGCAATGTGTCGAAGGCCTGCCAGGTCCCTGCCAGGTCATGGGCATGTCGCGCGACACCTTTTACCGCTACAAGGCCGCGGTTGAGGAAGGCGGCGTCGAGGCCTTGTTCGAGCGCACCCGGCGCAAACCCAATCTTGCCAACCGCGTCGGTGAAGCCACCGAGCAGGCGGTGATCAAATCCGCGCTGGAGTTTCCGGCCTATGGTCAGGCCCGCACCTCCAACGAGCTGCGCAAGCAGGGTGTCTTTGTCTCGCCCTCAGGCGTCCGCTCGATCTGGCTGCGGCATGACCTGGCCAACTTCAAGGCCCGGCTGAAGGCGCTGGAGACCAAGGTCGCCGAGGACGGCATCATCCTGACCGAGGCCCACATACGAGGCCCACATACAGGCCTTGGAAAAGAAGAATCGCGACGACGAAGCCCGCGGCGAGGTGGAAACGGCCCACCCCGGCTATCTGGGTTCACAGGACACCTTCTATGTCGGCACCCTGAAGAGGGGGTGGGGCGGATCTACCAGCAGAGCTATGTCGATCCCTATTCCAAGGTCGCGCAGGCCAAGCTCTACACCACCAAGACGCCGATCACCGCCGCCGACCTGCTCAATGACCGGGTGCTGCCGTTCCATGACGAGCACGACCTGCCTGTGCTGCGGATCATGACCGACAGGGGCACGGAATACTGCGGGCGAGCGGACAAGCACGACTACCAGCTCTTCCTGGCCATCAACGATATCGACCACACCAAGACCAAGGTGAAATCACCGCAAACAAACGGCATCCGCGAGCGCTTTCACAAGACCGTGCTGCAGGAGTTCTACCAGGTCGCGTTCCGCAAAAGACTCTACGACAGCGTCGATGCGCTGCAGGACGATCTGGATCAATGGCTACATCACTACAACACGGAACGCACTCATCAGGGCAAAATGTGTTGCGGCAGAACGCCGTTCCAGACCATGATCGAGGGCAAAGAAATCTGGAAGGAAAAGTTCGTGAACTGAACTTGACCTAACAGAGGCCGCCGGAAAAACGGCCAACTGTCAGATCACATCTGAACCACTACAGATTAGCTCACGCGTAAGTACTGGCACGCTCAACGTCCACTTTGGGTCAGAAGCAGACCGTCTGACAGGGACTAACTTTCGTCCGCTACTAGCCACAAGCAGACATTACTGATCCTAAAGAAATCCCGTCGATGAGTGGCAGGACTCCCGCTCACTCGCAGACGAAGTCATCGTGCCTGCGAAGTATTCGACTTAATCTCCGATAATGTCCTTGATAATGCTTTTAGTCGGTCGCGAAACAGTAAAAGTAGCCATTGCCACCGGTCCCGATGAGATTCTCCTGGCTGCAGCCGCGTGAGCCGTGGGCGTTATTCCAGGACGTGGGGTTAGCCCCGCCTCCGGTTCGGTCATGGTGCCCCACCTGGGCGCTGCCATCGCTGTTGCTCGTCCAATTCTCGCACGTATGGTCTTCACCCGACGGAAAGGTTGTGCCGTCGAGCTGCGAACCGGTAAGGATGTCGTGCTGGTTCGGTGTATCGCCGCGCCCATTCACCATCGCACCCTTTTCCGTAAGTTGGGTTTCTTTGGTCAGATTGTTGTCGCCATGAAGGTCATCTACGTTGGCGGCAATTTCCACACCCTTCGCATTGAACCACGGTCCCGATCCAATCCGGTCGCGGGCGTTCTCCGCCCCTTGACCCTGAGTGCTGAGATAAGCACGCCACGTTTTACCGCCGGCCCCGGCAGCCTGGGCTAAAGCTTGGCAGTGCCGATCCGCTCCGGCCAAGCCGCCTAGATTGGCGCCATCACCGGAGCCCACACTGGTGAGAAAGAAACTCATTTGGTTGTCCTGCGCAAGCGCTGGGAAAGAGCCAAGTCCAATCAACATCGTTCCGGCGAAAATATTCAGCATCTTATGCATATCGGTTTTCCCTCGTCCCTGTCTTTTGTCTTTTAGATTTACTTCCAGAGTGAACCCCCAGCGAAAGCTCCTGATCAAGTATCCTTTAATCTATCACCTATCATGCACGCGTAACCAGATTCTGCACACCATAAAATCTGAAAACTGTTGTTGTCGGTGGGTGTCTTGTGTTTAGTAACCGTTAGCTGAAGTGGGTTTTCCCAAATGGAGGAGGATAACCATGAACCGTCTCATCGCAGGTGTTTTTTGTCCAGCGTCATCGTGTTTCCGGCCCTTGCCGCACTAGAGGAAGGGGATCAGGCACCCGATTTTACGGCCAAGGCGTCGCTAGCGGGTAAGGAGTTCAATTTCTCACTCAAAGACGCCCTTAAGAAGGGCCCCGTGGTGGTCTATTTCTATCCGTCCGTATACACCAACGGTTGCAATATCGAAGCCCACACGTTTGCCGAGGTGAAGGAGAATTTCGAGGCCGTTAACGCCACCATTATCGGGGTGTCTCAGGGCAGCATTGAGCGGCTTAACGATTATTCCGCTGACCCAGAATACTGTGCTGGTAAATTTCCCGTGGCCTCTGACCTGGATGGTTCAATCGCTGCAGCTTACGACTTGGACACCCTCAATCTTCCACCGGGCTTTGAAGACACGCGCGGTGACGTCATCAAGCACGCCTTTACGGAGCGGACGACCTTTGTAATCACGCCGGACAACAATATCGCCGCAAGCCTATCGTCTGCGGATGACGGTATAGGCCCAATCGACCATGTGGATCCGTCGTTGGCAGTAGTGAAAGAACTTGCAGCCGGCAAGTGATAAGACGCAGGTTGCGATAAGGACTTAGAGCAGATTCAATTTAGTCCCGATCATATCCGGCGGCGGCGAAGTAGTTTTCGCATTCGGTTGAGGTGAAGGCGTCGATGGCCTCGGCAATGGCGTCCCACAGGTCGTCGACGGTTCTGGCGGCGGCCTTTCTCAGGAGCGCCTTGAGTTTGGCGAAGGCCATCTCGACCGGGTTGCAGTCGGGACTGTAGGGCGGCAGATACAGCAGGGTTGCGCCGGCGGCTTCGATGGCCTGGCGGATGCCAGCGACCTTGTGGGCGGGCAGGTTGGCCATGACGACGCTGTCTCCGGGGTCGAGTTCGGGTACCAGGACCTGTTCCACATAGGCCTTGAAGGCAGCCCCATGCATCGGCCCGTCGAGGAGCATCGGGGCCGCCAGGCCGGAGAGGCGCAAGCCGGCGGTCAACGTGGTGGTCTTCCAATGTGAACTAGACTCGATGTGATCTGACACCGCTCCCTTCCCAGCGAGCTGGAATGGGAGCGGTGTCAGATCACATCGCGACTAACTCAATTTACCTCATCCGCCGGCATTCGGGTGAGGTTTTCGGATGGGACAACCGATGGAATCCGATCCAACCGTGGCCGGCAGGAAGTCCGCGCCGATGCTGGCGGCGACCCGGGCCGCCGATACCTTGACCGAATCCCGCGCCAGATGGGCATAGCGCGCCGTCGTCTGGATCTGCGTGTGGCCAAGTAGTTTACCAATCATCGGCAGGCTCTCACCGAGCGCCAATGACCGACAGAGGTACGGAATACTGCGGGCGAGCGGACAAGCACGACTACCAGCTCTTCCTGGCCATCAACGATATCGACCACACCAAGACCAAGGTGAAATCACCGCAAACAAACGGCATCCGCGAGCGCTTTCACAAGACCGTGCTGCAGGAGTTCTACCAGGCCGCGTTCCGCAAAAGACTCTACGACAGCGTCGATGCGCTGCAGGACGATCTGGATCAATGGCTACATCACTACAACACGGAACGCACTCATCAGGGCAAAATGTGTTGCGGCAGAACGCCGTTCCAGACCATGATCGAGGGCAAAGAAATCTGGAAGGAAAAGTTCGTGAACTGAACTTGACCTAACAGAGGCCGCCGGAAGAACGGCCAACTGTCAGATCACATCTGAACCACTACAGCTAAATCAGGGAGGTTCAAGTGATGAGCACGGTGATTCGCGCTTCGATTGTCAGCCTAACAATGATTGTGGCGGGCCCAGGGTACGCCCAAACACCGGCTCCGTGGTGGTCTCAAGAGGTGACGGAATGTGACCGGCAAGCCTCTCACGGCCGGGATCCGTTTCACGTTGCCCCACCTGTTTCAAGCAGCACCATGGATTTTAAAAAAGCTCAAGCAGCCTGTGAAGAAGCCGTGCGCAATGATCCTGACAATCCACGCCTCAATTATCAGTTGGGCAGGGTGTATGGGTACAGCGGTCAATGGCAGAAGGCGATGCCGTACCGCCTAAAAGCAGTGGAAGCGGAGTATCCGCAATCTTTGTTCGTTATCGGCTTTTTGTATTTCACCGGCCAAACCATTGACGAAAAGGCACCGTGCAAGACCGTTGCCATGTGGCGCCGGGCGGCAGAACTTGGCCGTCTTGCAGCACAGGTGGCCTTGCCTCGGCATTACATGCGCGGTGAATTCGCCGAGTGTAACGTGGACATCCCTGAGAGCGAACTCGCCGGATACCTGGATGCGGCAGCGGAGCAGACCAGCGATTTTTACGCTGAAATGCTGATCGAAGACTTGAAAGCGGAATTAGCCAAGTAGTTGATCGAATACTGATGTAAAACGTTAGTTCGCGAGAGATGCGTTGTATTGCGCAACAATGTCATCGGTCAACTTGCGCCCGTCTACGTAGATTTCCGTCGCCGCCATATTCCCGGACTCAAGATCGAAATGGCAACTCACATTGCAGTTTTCCGTGGCTGCCGTCTGACGCATCCCGGTAAAACGCACGTAAACCTCTGGCCGGGGTTGTTCCTGGCTGGTGTAGTCGATGATGTCGGTGATTTCGAACCGGTCTTATCTGCTGGTATCGTATTGTAAGGCCACTTGTTCGCAGAATCCCGCATAGTCCTCGGAACATCCGCTCAACAGTAAAACCGAAGTCGCAGCAATTAGTATTTTTCTGTGCATCGTCAGTCTCCCCACACACGATAGAACAGTCGCACACCTGAAACGAGAAAAACAGGTCCTAAACTTCCGGTGGCATGTCCCGCGCCCAGAGTGTTTCCGGATCGATATATGCACCAGTCCACTCGGTTGGTGCCGCCATGAACTCAAGGAAGTGTTTTTCCGCGTAAGCTGGTATGGGACCGGGAACGTCTGCGAGGCTTTTTGCCTTTTTGGATGTGTCCCGCCGGTAAGTGCGGCCTGGAGCCTGCCCCATCAGCTGCCAGGGATACCAGGGACCATGGCGCTGTCCCATAGTCACTGCCGGAACGGAGGTGAGGTCGGGGTTTTGCAGTTCGTCCAAGCGAGTGATGATTTGCGCCTGCTGGTTTTTGTAATAGGTCTCGCCGACCGAAGCCCGGGGCCATCTATCCGGCGTGATCGGGTTCTTCTTCATCATTTTGCCGTCGGACCACCGAATGACGTCATTGCCATCCACCATCCATTCGATGCGCAGCCGGGTGTGATCGTTGATCGGTTCCATCGGCTTGACAATGGTGTGCAGTGTCGATGCGTAGTTGACCACGTCTACGGTTTTTTCCAGCCAGGGGTTGTACCAACTGTCCATCACCTCGCCGGTTTCAAGATCCATGTAGCAAATGGTGAAGTTGGACATGTTTTTGTAGGAGCCATCTTCCTGCTTGTAGGACCGGCTAAAAGCAAGGGATCCCGCGTAGAGTGAGTGTCAGAAACTTTGTGTGTGAGCTGATTTACACAAACCAGGGAACCCGTTCCCTGGTTTGTGAGCGACCCTGGTGATAAACCCATGCCAGCCGGCGATGTCCTCGGTCCAGGAGGAGTCCCGAAGGGAAGCTCCTGGAGGGAGGGCGCCGTTGGATGGCTGACTGGCAGCACGAGGATCGCGCTCACCCTTGGACCATTCTAAACCGCTCCTCGAAGCGGATGGCAAATTCGCCTTTCACCTGCCACCAGAATTGAGGCGGCCGTTTCCACTTTGCCGCAACGCCCCGTAAGGCCGGATAGATCAGCTTCTTGGCCGCGTCGTCGTGGGCAAAGTGGCCTTTGCTCCGCACCGCCCGTCGTACGGTACTGTTCAAGCTCTCAACGGCGTTGGTCGTGTAGATCACCCTGCGGATCGGCGCCGAGAAGGCAAAGAAGGGAATGACCTGCTCCCATTGGCGCCGCCAGCTCCTGGCGATGGCCGGATACTTCCGGCCCCACTCGCCCGCCTCAAACGCCGCCAGGGCCGCCAGGACCGCCAGAGCGGCACCGGCATTCTCCGCCTGGTAGATGGCCTTCAGCGCAGCGGCGCTGAGCTTGCGCTCCTTCCAGGAACCGTAGGCCATCGAGTTGCGGATCAGATGCACGATGCAGGTCTGGACCAGAGTCCGCGGATAGGCCGTCTCAATGGCTTCCGGAAAGCCGCTCAGACCATCCACCACCGCGATCAGGATGTCCTTAAGACCCCGAGCCTTCAGGTCATTCATGACGCTCAGCCAGAACTTGGCCCCCTCGGTCTGCTCGACCCACATCCCCAATATCTGCTTGTAGCCGTCGCAGGTGTAACCGATGGCGAGATAGACCGCCTTGTTTTTGACCAGCCCTTCGTCACGGATCTTCACCCGCACCGCATCGAAGTAGACGATGGCATAGACCGACTCCAACGGCCGCGACTGCCAGGCCGCCAGTTCGTCGAGAACGGCATCGGTGACCTTGGAGATCAGTTCCGGGGAGACCTTGATGCCGTAGAGTTCCCGCACGTGACCCTGGATCTCGCGGGCCGACATGCCGCGGGCATACATCAAGATCACCTTGTCGTCGAACCCCGGCAAGCGCCGGCAGTGCTTCTCGACAAGCTTTGGATCGAATCGACCTTGCCGATCCCGGGGAATCGACAACTCCATCCGGCCATCGTCGGTGAGCACCCTCTTACGACTATGGCCGTTGCGGTGGTTGCCGCTGGACTGCTCGTCTTCGTCGTCGAGATGCTGATCCAGCTCGGCATTGAGGATGCGTTCCGCCAGTGCCTTCTTCAGATCCTGGACCAGATCGCCGCTTTGAAATGCCTCAAGCGCGTCCGATCCACCCAATAGTCGATCCAGTAGCTCGTCTGGAACCACCGGTTTGTGCCTGCTCGCCATATTGTCCTCCTTTGGACATCCTAGCGCTCATAAACACAAAATTCCTGACAGGTTCCGCGTAGACAATGGTTCCAGAATTTTGCCGTCTTCCAAGATGCCGTGGACGATCCCCTTCATCCAACTCACGGTCTCTTTACCATCTTCTAGGTCACCAGTCATTTTGACCAAGGCATAAAGCTGGTCTTCGGGATCATTGAAATCGAGCGCACGATGCGTCGCTGCACGGACAATTGTCGGCGCTGCAAACGTTGATGTGGCCAAACCGGTGGCAGCGCCCAGAGCGGACCGCCCGTGTGGTGTTAGATTTTGATACCTGTGCCATGGAACGACTCCTATTGCGAAATCGGCAGGGCGTTCACCCAATTGCGAACCTCATTGAGACGAATGCTATCCTCTAACACATCGTCGCGCACACCGATCTTGTGCCGCAGGTCCTTACGTCCCGGATCACGGCCAAGGGTGATCATGTAATCAGCGACTGAACGCACTGCCTCTGTATCGGGATAAAATCCCTCACGGATCAACGCTTTACGCTGGCGCCACAGGATGGCGCCTAATTCGGCGAGATGAAACTCAGGATGATATTGCACGCCGGTGAAAGTCGATTTTCCGGCCGGGAAGGTCGCCCCTTGAACGGGACACATGTCGTTTTCAACCAAGACAGTTCCGCCGGGTGGCAGCGACTCCACCATGTCTTCGTGGATCATAGCCGCTTCAAATCGGTCCTGCCGCCCGGCGAAGACCGGATGCGTACGGCCCGCCTCGGTCAACCGGAGATCACGGCCGATACCAAATTCGCGGCCTTTGGGATTACGCACGACCGTTCCTCCGGCCGCCACCGTAGCGATCTGGATGGCAAAACAGCTGCCAAATCCTGGCACACAGGCATCGAATACCGCCCGTGTGAACTCAACTTGTTGGCGGACCACTGGGTTGCTTGAATCGTTGACGCTGATGGCTGAGCCGGTCCACACCGCGCCGTCGTAGGACTCAAGGTCGGCGCCGGTGGGGAGTTTCACTCCAGGATCCGCTGCAAAAACCACATCGCAGTGAACGTCGGCCCGGCAGGCGGTGAGGGTGTGTACGTAAAGGTCCGCAGCTACGGTGGCGCCGTCTTCAATTAGCTTGTTACGAATCTTTTCCGGGTATCCGTCAATGATCAGCAAGCGCGGGCCAGACATGACTTCAACTATGGATGTTGCCGCAAGGCATCCAGGCGCAAGCGTTCCGTAATCAATTCCATAACATTGCCGGTCTCATTCTCGATGCAACTTTCAAAGACCATATTGCCGAGCCGCTCGAGACTGGCTTCGCTGAGAATTGCTGTGCCGTGCCGTGCATGTGATTGAAATAACCGTCCAGCCAGATCAGCAAAAACCCAAATTCGTCTTCCGTTAGGTTTACAAGATGAACGCACATCAATTCGTCCATCTGTACGGGTTCGCCATCCTGAGCTTCGACCGGGAATGCGCCTAAACACATCACGAAAGAAAGGGTTTGCAAAATATTCTTCATGAGGTCGTCCTAATATTGTCTCTTGTTCTTTATGAGAGTGATGAAGGCTAGAGACAGTGGATGAGTCTCGTCTCTCGTGGCCGACAGCATTCTAGGGAGTAGTCCCTTCTGGAGGCTCTGGAATATCCAGGTTTTGGCCGTTCATCTGCAGCCAGCGCACCCAATCGTCCTGCAGTAGACCAGCATAGCGGGCGAGATCGCGATCCTGATCCTTCAGCGCGCGCAAATAGAGATTGGTGCTCGGCAAAAACGCTTCACGCCAAATTTTGTTGAGTTTGGGATGCAATTTGTCCAGCACGGAATCAGTGACCTTCGTCGCGTGGCTGGCGGCTACTTCGTACCGTCCGATCAAAAATTCGGTGTCCGTGGGTCCGATCATGCCGCCTCGTTCGTTGGCGTAAGCAACGGCCCCACGCACTTCCAACAGAGCTTGGTTAAAATGCTGTGCGTTCACTGCTTCGTCGGGAGCCCATCGGGTCAAATACAACCACGACCCAATGGCAAGTGCTGCAACGAAGAGAGCGAGACTCTGTAATCGATAGCGTTTCCAGTGAATCACGATCAATTGCCCGTTCGGATTCCACTAGAGTATGGCAAGAACGTTCTCGGGTGGGCGGCCCATGGCCGCCTTTTTGCCTGATACGACTATGGGCCGTTCTATCACTGATGGATTGTCGGCCATGGCTTTGATCGCAGCCACATCGCTCATGGCAGCTAGGTTCAGTCCTGCATCCTTGGCTTCTTTTTTCCGGACGATGTCTTTCGGCGAGACACCAAGCAAACCGATGATGTCTTTCAAAGTGGATTGACTGGGCGGTGCATTCAAATACTCGACGATTGTTGGTGTAATCCCCTTGTCCTCAATCAGCGCTAAAGTCTGACGGGACCTGGAGCAGCGGGGATTGTGATAGATGGTCACACCCATCGTGTGTCTCCTATGAAGAGGTTGTCTTAATTCTCTGTCAGATCTTGATATACCCGCGTGGCGAAGACGCGACCCGCATCCTCACGGACAGCAAAGTCGTCGTCACAGGCGGCACTGGGATTACTCTCCAGGAACGCTTCAAGAGACTGGCCCTCCGCAATGGCCTTTTCGCCGACGGCTTTCATGCCTTTCAACATTGTCAGAGTTTTCATCACATTGGCTTTATTGGATAGGGCACCATGCCCCGGTATCACTACGGTATCGTCATTGATAAGGCTGACCAATTTTTCGATAGCCGCAATTTCACCGTTCAACGTTCCTCCAGTCGACGAGTCGATGAACGGATAAGAACCGTTCACATACACATCACCGCTGTGAATGACATTGGCTTCAACAAAATGAACGAAGGCGTCCGTATCCGTATGAGCATTGGGAGCGTAAGTCAGGTTTATGGTCAGGTCGTTGAAATGCAAGGTGGCCGTGTCGTTAAAGGTTATGGCTGGCAAGGCGGTTTCGGGTGACGCCGGCTGGGTGTGATTGAACGCGGCGACAAATTGTTCCTCGGACATCCGATCATAGGTGTTGTCATGGGCGATGATGGTCTTGCCAGCGTTGCCATAGTTTTCGTTGCCGCCGGTGTGATCCCAATGCCAGTGGGTGTTGATGACATACCGCATGGGTTTATCGGAGACCCCAGCGATAGCCGCATCTATTTTGGCGGTCATTTCAGCGTATTGATCATCGACGATGAGAACACCGTCGTCACCGATAGAAACACCGATGTTTCCACCAGCGCCCATAAAAATGTAAATGCCGTTACGGATTTCCGTCGCGCGAATTTGCGCGGTCGCTGGATTGAGCTGGGCGAATGCGGGCAGGGTTGTGGTGAATGTCAGGCTGAGTACACATGACAAAGCAAGAACAAAGCGGTTCATGGCTGCGACTCCTATGTCGAGGATCAACTCCTTCAGAACAATATCACGACAGCCGGGTAGCGCGAGATCGTCAGGCGAAATCCTCAAACTGATCTGTACCGGGATTGAGCCACATAACCGACCCGTCGGCTATGTCGAAATAAAAGCCGTGTAAGGTCAATCGCCCATCGGACAAGCGTTCGGATACCCATGGGAAAGTCGCTAGGTTGTTCAGGGATAGCTTGATCACGGCCTGCTCTGTCCTGACCGCGCGGTCATGGTGATCTGTACCCGCGTCCTTAGCCATGTGCACTGCAGGACGGGCGATGGACATCCAAGGGCCGATAAACTCACCCATGGCTGGTTCGCCGTCAGCCATTTCAATCAGCGCCTCAATGCCGCCGCAATGGGCGTGCCCTAAAACGATGATGTCGGACATGCCTAACCTGGAGATAGCAAATTCGAGAGCGGCACTGGTGCCGTGATAACCGGGATCGGGCTCATAGGGCGGCACCACATTGGCCACATTGCGCACGACGAACAATTCGCCAGGGTCTTGATCGAATAACAGAGCAGGATCGACACGTGAATCGCTGCAGGCGATCACCAGAGCTTTAGGATCCTGTCCGCGTTCAGCCAGTTCTTTGAATAGAGGTTTGAACTCGGGGAGACGCGATTCACGATAGCGTGCATGGCCATCTCGCAAAGTTTTAATGAGTTCAGACACGCCCATGCATTACCCGTCTGTCCGACCAGTCGCACGTATGTACCCTGTTCACCCGTGGGGTCAAGCCCTCGCCACCCACCGTTGCGAGATCAGAATGCGGATGGCGTTGGCTAGGACGATGGCGACCATTACCAGTGAGATGACAAAAGGAAGCTCGAAGCTGATGTTAAGAAACACAGCTCCGGCAATCAACGGACCGCAGACACGGCCGATCATGGAGGCGCCGTTTGAGACGCCAAGCATGTAGCCGACCTTATCCTCGGGAGTGATCTTGGTCAGCACGCTGGACAGGACCGTACTCCAAAGACCGACACCGACAACAGCAATCAATAATCCGGCGAAGGAAACCCAGACAGTTGTACCCAGGATCAAAATGGCCAGTCCGATTATATCCACCACAGTGCCGATTACGTAGGCGCCGAGATCACCAAACTTTTTGGTCAACGGACCTACGAGAACCGCTGTTGAAAGAATATATCCGCCGCCCATGGCGGCCATGCCGAAGCTGACGTCGTTAGGACCCCAGCCGTGGAGCCCCTGAGCCCAGAACGCAAAGACAAAATGATCCGATCCGCTTACATAGCCGCCGATGAGAAATTGAATAATGATCAAGGCGAGACCAATGCGGCCGACCGGCGCTCGCGGCGGTATGTAGGTATCCTCCACTTTAGAATCCGTCGGTGCGACAGGTTTGGATGGACGACGCACAATCTTGGTTTCTTGTAAGAAGACAATGCCGATTATTGTGGCGACCGCACTGACACCGGCCGCGACAAACGAGGGCGTGGCATGGGTAAACGTCTCTAAATCACTCCCCATGAAGAGCCCGCCGAGCATTGGACCAATCATAAACGCCAGTGCCATTGCCCCTGATGTGTAGCCGAGATACTTGGCCCGGTCTTCATAGCTGGTGGAGTCAGCCACCATGGCAAAAGCGACAGAGACGTTACCACCTGTGATTCCTTGCAGAGCCCGCGCAACAAACATTTCCGATAAACTGTCCGCCATGCCGAACAGGATAAAGGTTAGTGAGCTGGCGCCGAGGGAAGCCATGAAGATCGGTTTGCGTCCGAACTTATCGGACAGCCGGCCCCAAATCGGTGCGACAACGATCACGATCATCGGCATAAGGGTGAAAAGAATAGAGATTTGTAAAGACGTGCCACCGAATTTCTGGCCGATGAACGGCAACATCGGCACGATGATACTGGACGGTATGACAGCGACAAAAACGGTGAGAAAAAGAACGGGCACGGGCAATCAATGTAGGCTGTGATGCTGTTCCTTGGGGCAGGGACGCTATTCTGTCAACGCGTTTAAGAGGATCCACAGCGTGACGGTTGATAAACGCCATCTTTCACCTTATGCGTCGGCGTCTGATTGGAGAACGATCCATGCCATTGATGCCCCGTCCCGGACTCGACCGCATCCGACCCTACCAGCCCGGCTAGGTTCCTATGGGCGGGGGTGGGCCGGGGATCAAGCTCTCGGCCAATGAATCGGCGTTAGGACCCAGTCCGAAAGCGCTAGCCGCTTATCAAGACGCAGCCAAGGTGATCGAGCGGTATCCCGACTCCAATGCAGTGGCCGTGCGAACAGCCATCGCCGAGCACTATGGTCTCAACGCCGAACGGATCCTCATGGGTATCGGCTCCGATGAATTGGTGAGTGTGCTGGTGCGGGCTTACGCCGGGCCAGGAGACGAGGTGCTCTATCCGACAGCGACGTTTTCCATGTACCGCATCTATACCCTATCCGCCGGCGCCGATGTGGTGCAGGTCCCCGACGACAAATACGCCGCCGATGTGGACGCGTTGCTGGCGGCCGTGACCGACCAGACCAAAGTGGTGATCGTCGCCAATCCCAACAACCCGACAGGCACCTATCTCAATTAATCTGAGATGGAGCGTCTGCGCGACGATATTCTGCTCATTACTGACGCGGCTTATGCCGAGTACGTCACCAAACCGGACTACGACGCGGGCATTACCCTAGTAGAGGCCACGGACAACACAGCCATGACCCGCACGTTTTCCAAAGTGCATGGTCTGGCCTCCATTCGATTGGGTTGGTGCTACACCCATCCGGACATTGTTTCTGTGATCGGGCGCATCCGGTCACCCTTCAACGTATCCACGGCCGGTCAAATGGCTGGGGTGGCAGCCATTTCTGATTCGGCGCATATGGAACACGTCATCACCCACACCGCCAAATGGCATGGCATCGCAACACAGCGGCTGGCGGTATTGGGATTGGAGGTCACCGGAACGGAAGGCAATTTCGTCTGTGTCGGATTCCTAGATGAAGAGGGCCGGCGGGCCAAGGATTGCTACAAAGCCTTACGTACCCAAAACATCGTGGTGCGGGATATGACCATGTTTGGTCTGCCCAACCACCTGCGCATCACCATTGGCCTGGACCAGGAAATGGCTGCCTGTCTCGATGGGGTTGACGCATTTATGGGTGGTGGTGATTAAGCGGTCTTAAAAGAAAAACCCCGGCGGCCTTGGGACGAGGCGATGCCGGGGAAACTAGAGGTTGGGACGGGTAGCTATCTGGGTTCACAGGACACCTTCTATGTCGGCACCCTGAAGGGGGTGGGGCGGATCTACCAGCAGAGCTATGTCGATCCCTATTCCAAGGTCGCGCAGGCCAAGCTCTACACCACCAAGACGCCGATCACCGCCGCCGACCTGCTCAATGACCGGGTGCTGCCGTTCCATGACGAGCACGACCTGCCTGTGCTGCGGATCATGACCGACAGGGGCACGGAATACTGCGGGCGAGCGGACAAGCACGACTACCAGCTCTTCCTGGCCATCAACGATATCGACCACACCAAGACCAAGGTGAAATCACCGCAAACAAACGGCATCCGCGAGCGCTTTCACAAGACCGTGCTGCAGGAGTTCTACCAGGTCGCGTTCCGCAAAAGACTCTACGACAGCGTCGATGCGCTGCAGGACGATCTGGATCAATGGCTACATCACTACAACACGGAACGCACTCATCAGGGCAAAATGTGTTGCGGCAGAACGCCGTTCCAGACCATGATCGAGGGCAAAGAAATCTGGAAGGAAAAGTTCGTGAACTGAACTTGACCTAACAGAGGCCGCCGGAAAAACGGCCAACTGTCAGATCACATCTGAACCACTACACCTTAAAAGCCCTATGTCAGGTCTGGAATATGCTCTGTGGGGGGGTAGGTGTTGGAGTATGACGCTGGAGTGGCATGACCGGCGCCCCACGAGTGGGTTGAAAATGAGGACCCTAAAATGTCCCGAGGCCGTGTCCTCGCGCGTCCCGATGGCAGGCAATGACAGACCGTTCTCATATCCACCCCACCTAGACGTTCCTGGACGATCAGTGAGATTTATATGCGATAGCGCTCAAATGCCCCTAAGTGGCTGATGTATTAGGTTTCTCAAGATCTGAGTTGTCGCGCCTCGGGGCTCCGACATTTAGGCGAACTTGGTAAACGGTTCGGCTCTTTCGGCAGCTGGACCCCGACCTCCACTTCAAGCGCCTGGCCGAAGCCCAAACCTCTTTTTTGCAGTCCTCTGGCGGTACTTTCGTCTTGCGCCTGTCCGGCGCCAGCCGTTCTTGGCAAGAGCATCGACAATAGCCGCGAGAGCACTTGTTCCTTCGCGAGTTTTGGCTCCGTCTCGGGTTCATATTCCCTGAGGTATTGAATCCTCATCTTCATGCGCCCGGTGTTCTCGTCGTAGATCGTCCTACAAAAGCGCCTAGAACTCCTGGCCATGGTTCCATCTGTTTTGTTGATAGCAGTAGACTTTACCATACCACCGCCTGTTGATTGAGTGACGTTCACCCTACCATCCCACTATCCGCCGGTACTCGTGATGAAGTCCACCGAGGTGTTCACACCTTGAGATAGCGTCGACCCGCACGGTAGGACGGGAAACCGATGAATCCTTATCTAGGGAAAGATGCGTCCGGGCATGATTGTAGTATCGGGCGTAATGTCTAAGCGTCCGCCGTAAGTGAGCCTCGCCAAAGATGATGGTGTGGTCCAGGCACTCCCGGCGGATGGAGCCAATAACCCGCTCGACATACCCATTCTGCCACGGTGACCTTGGTGCCGTGGGCCGGTCTCTGATGCCCATAGCGCTTAATCGCCGTTTGAAGACCGTGCCGTAACTGCTATCTCGGTCCCTGATGAGGTAATCCTGCGCTGTCTCCCAGGGAAAGGCTTGGCTCACGTGATTGGCGATCCAAGCCGCTGTCGGCTGGAAGGTGGCATTGGTCCACACTAACACCCGCCGCTTGAGGTAAAGGACGACCAGGCCATAGAGGAGGGCATTGTCATGTATGGACGCCCCCGGTGTTGCAAGGGAGAAACTGACTTAAAACGGCGGTAGAGCTTGCAGTCATGTATCCGGCCTTTGCGCTGCGGTACGCTGACCGCTGGCCCTGATGGAATCCGAAAGATCGACGCCCAGTCAGATTAACGAGCTCAAAGCTCTGACAATGCCTCGGGTTTGGCCGATCTCGGGTGGAGCCCTGTTTCGCCATCAAATCGTCGTTACCCTCGCAAGTTTGTATCCGCTTTCCAGCTGGTCAGGCGGGCGTCGGTCGGTAGATACGCTCGTATCTGAGCAGTGCCCAGGCGACGCGGGCTGTCTTATTGGCCATGGCGACCAGCACGACGTTTGTCGGCCGCCGCGCCAGGAGCCGGTCGGTCCAGCCAGGCCCCGTGCCCGGCTTGGCGCGGCGCCAGCGCAGCACGCTTCGCGCACCATGCACGAGCAAGCGCCTGATATAGCCATCCCCGCGCTTCGAGATCCGCCCCAGCCTGTCCTTGCCGCCACTCGAGTGTTGTCGGGGCACGAGACCGAGCCAGGCCGAGAGCTGCCGGCCCGAGCGAAACTGCGCGCCATCTCCGATCGTCGCGACCAGCGCCGTCGCGGTGATGACACCGACGCCGGGGATCGTCGCAAGCCGGCGGCTCGCCTGGTTGGATCGGTGCCAAGCCAAAAGCGTCGCCTCCAGCTGCTTGATCCGGGCCTGAGCGGAATGGAGCTGCTCAACCAGAGAGCCAAGCGCCTCGCGTGCCAGAGGGGGCAGTCGCACATCACCGGGATCTTCGATGATGGCAACCAGTTCCTCCACCTTCGACGCCCCTTGAGCGACGATCAGTCCGAGCTCCGCACAGTGGCCGCGAAGCGCATTGATCACCATCGTGCGTTGACGGACCAACAGCTCACGGGCCCGGTGCAGCATCAAAACCGATTGCTGCTCGGCGCTTTTCGCCGGCGCAAAGCGCATCGTCGGACGCGTCACCGCCTCGCAGATCGCTTCCGCATCCGCCGCGTCGTTCTTGTTCGTCTTGACGAAGGGGCGAACGTATTGAGGCGGGATCAGCCGGACCTCATGGCCCAGCGCTTGTATCTCACGCGCCCAGTAGTGCGCACTGGCGCAGGCTTCCATGCCGACAAGACATGATGGCAATCCGGCGAAGAACGCCAACACCTTCCCGCGGCGCAGCTTCCGCCGTAGTACCGCTCGCCCCTCACCATCAGCACCGTGAACCTGGAACACCGTCTTTGCCAGATCAAAACCGATTGTTGTAATATCCATCGTGGACGCTCCCTCTGTCTGGAGTTCAAACCAAACTCCATTCTGGCGCACTCGACGCCGAAAAGGGGGCGTCCATACCATCAGATTAAGTCTGCGTGGTCGTCTCTCCCTGTCCCCTTTTGGGGATTTTAGGGCGCAGAAACAGGTTTTGCCTAGCTTAGACCGGACAGGCACAGGTCACGAAGCTGGCTCAACAACGGGAAAATTCTAACATACGATTTTAGTCTGACGATGCCCGCAGCGAGATCAAATCTCCTCACTAAAGAAGCTATTCTTGTCCTAATTACCTGCCCTTCCGAAAACCCTACCGCCGCTCTTCATGATGCAAGACATCCAGGTGTAGATGACATTTTCGAAAGGGACATGGCGCGGTTTTGACCTCGATCACTCGGAAGCTCTCAGAAAATCGGGCTTCCTCAAGAGCATTTCTTCAGCGAAATCCGCGGCCACCCGTAGAGAGAAGGCTCGCACGTTCGCCAAGCCCACTTTTGTCTGCGCGATGACGTGGTGTTTCTCAAATTCCGTACCCAGATCGGCGAAGGGCGTTTCGTCGTAATCGGTTTCCTCATAGGTAACCCACAGTCGTACGCCATCCACCAACATGGGCGAGCCCTGTTGAATGACCGCGCGAATGCCCGCGCGCCATTCGCCCAGATGAAAAGCCGTGCATGTGCCATAGCCTGTGCCCAGGAATAGGACCTTGGCATCCAGATCGTAGAGTTTCTTCAATGGCGATCCGTCGCCAACGCCGTGGTCCAAGTGATGGTCTCTGACAATGGTTTCAGCCTGTTCACCCCAAGCCGCGAAAGACGCTTGTGGATGGTTGCTGCGTTTAACGTCCGGGCTGGCACGAAAAACTTCTGGGGTACGGCCTAAGCCTATAGTTGGTGTGCGGTCCGGATCATACGCCGGCATGGTTTCACGGATGCGAGGCCACCAGTCTTTCGGTACCGGCGGGTTAGACCAATGGGCCGGGTCTGACAGATCCGCCGAAAACGCAGGCATGACAATAGTTCCTTGGCGGGTAATAACGGTTTCGAGTGCGTTGATGATGGCGATCGATCCGCCACATACCCAACCGAAGGCTTTGAGTGAGGTGTGTACCAGAACCACGTCGCCAGCGCTTATACCAACGGCTCGCACCCCTGCAACTATATCGTCCAGGGTAACCAGTGGGCCTTCAATGTAAGCGGTGGACTGAGGCATGGTTTGGCTCGGCCAAAGGGCCGGAGAGGTATCATGTTACAGCGTCGCCGGCAAAGGATGCTACGCGATCTCGGCGGCTAGGGCGGTCGATTCTGTGCCTTGAAGGTCGCCAAATACAATCGCCGCCATTTTCATGCGACATGGCATGATACACATATGGTACGACCATGGTCTTGGTTCGACTGCTGGGTGTACATTGCTAGGGTTTTCCTGTGGTCAAATATACCGGAGACTGCCATTGCGGTCGGATCAGGCTCGAATTTGTCACTGAGCGCGAGCCTGCTACCCTTGTGCCTCGTATTTGTGGGTGCGCCTTTTGTAAAAGTCATAGTGCAGTAGCTGTTTCGGACCCCCCATGGGCAGATCGTTTTATATCTCCCCCTTGAGCCACCAACTCCCTATCGCTTTGGCCAGAAGATTACAGATTTCCACGTTTGTGATCGGTGCGGCGTCTTGGTCGCTGCCATTTGGTATGATGCCAATGAACCGTTTGCGATTATCAACTTGCCCGTGCTTCACGAGAGCGACCTGTTCGGCGGGACGCCGATTACTGTAGACTTTGATGAAGAAGATACCGCGTCTCGCGAGGTGCGTCGCCGCACCAGTTGGACACCCGCAAAAATCGTCAAATTATCCTGTTGAAACTTATCAACCCGTTACACTGCATTGTTAGAGTAAACGGCGTTGAGTCCAGGGAGTATGCTGTCTAGGTTTTGGAATGGAAAAGCGTCGCTATCCCTTTCCAAAATCCCATCCACATCCGGACGATTTTCAATAAAAGCAGTGTATAAGGTTTTTAGAAGGGACACGGTTTCCGCGACGGAGCCCGATTCATCACCAAGGGCACGAGAAATTGCCGAGACCCTCAGGCTCGATTTCTCCGGCATGACA
The DNA here is from genome assembly GCA_965262665.1 of Rhodospirillaceae bacterium. GTDB lineage: Bacteria > Pseudomonadota > Alphaproteobacteria > Rhodospirillales > Rhodospirillaceae > CBDBND01. Next base: position 2,201,045 of record CBDHFR010000004.1, on the reverse strand, counting down.
GGTTGTGCTGCATGAGTAAGGCTGCCTGAAGGACTGATAAGCGTCATGAGCAGGCGTCAAACGAAATGGATGCCAGGGCAATTGAAACGGCAAAATCAAATTTAATTATTGTTCCAAGCTGGTTAGATAAATTACTGCTTCGCAAGCCTAAGGAAAGGTTATTGGAAGGACATCAAAGGTACGGTTTGAGCGACTTACTAGGATTGATAAATGGGATGCTTAGATTTGATCATAACAGTTTTTCGGACAATGATTTAGAAGCACTAGAGGAGTATGTGTCAGGCGCTAAAGAATATACTTTTCGGATCAGAGAGAAAATCAATTTAATCCGAGCTCTTAGAGTGGCATTGTCAGACTAACTGGGTCGGAGCAGAAGAGCCCATATGTAATAATGAGGACCTGTCAGGCTACGAGTTGGTGCCACTCGGCCGGGGCAGCAGCTCGGTTTTGTTTCAATCGGAAGTCTTAGCCACGCTTTTCGTTAAGTTTTTTGACGAAAGCATCGTCGACCAATGTTACGCCCTCTTTCTTGGCTTCGGCCACGATGCCCTTGAGCGCGGCTCCTAGAAACGGCTTGGGGATGTTGGAGAGCTGCATAGCCGCTTCTTTGGTGAAACGCACATCCTTGTCAATGTGATTGGCTTCGTAATGCACGACCTCGTACTTAGGGCCAAGATGGGTGGGCACGGGAAACCAAAAGGTTTTTGCTGGCTTGCCGAACCAAAACTTTTGTCCTCCTTTAAAGCCGTAGGTGAGTATCATGCGTGGCATACTTGTCTGACGTCAGCGCCTTTGGGACAAATTGAGGTAATTGCATAACGGAGGATTTCTGGCTCATCGTAGTGACCGAAGGGAACGAAGATGAGACAGAAATTAATGAGCAAGAACGACCCGGCGGAGAGAACGGTTCGGGATATTCGGCGCAAGACACGCAAGCAGTATACGGCTGAGGAGAAGATCCGGATCGTGGTGTCGGGCCTGCGCGGCGAGGAGAGCATCGCCGCCTTGTGCCGCCGCGAGGGCATCGCCGAGGGTCTGTATTACAGCTGGTCGAAAGAGTTTTTGGAAGCGGGCAAGAAGCGGCTCGCCGGCGACACCGGGCGCCAAGCGACCTCGGGCGAGGTTAAAGGCCTCCGCCAGGAGATGCGCGACTTGAAGGAGTTGGTCGCCGAACTTTCGCTGGAGAACCGTCTTCTCAAAAAAAACATGCTCGGGCACGGGGGAGACGAGGAATGAGGTATCGCGCATCCGAGAAGCTGGAGATCATCCGCCTGGTCGAGCAGTCCCACCTGGGCGTCGGGTCCACTTTGGACAAGCTGGGCATTCCGAAGACCACCTTTTATCGCTGGTACGATCGTTTTCTGGCCTTTGGCGACGCCGGTCTTGAGGATCGCAACAGCAGCCCGGGCCGGGTATGGAACCGGATCCCGGATGATGTCCGGGGGCAGATCATCGATCTTGCCCTGGAGGAGACACAACTGTCGCCCCGGGAACTGGCCGTCAGGTTTACGGACACCAGGGGCTACTTTGTCTCGGAAGCCTCGGTTTATCGGCTTCTCAAAGCCCACGACCTGATCACCAGCCCCGCTTTCGTGATCATCAAGGCAGCCGATGAGTTCCGCGACAAGACCACGGCGCCGAACCAGCTGTGGCAGACCGACTTCACCTCTCTCAAGGTCATCGGCTGGGGCTGGTTTTATCTGTCGACCATCTTGGACGACTATTCCCGCTACATCATTGCTTGGAAGCTCTGCACCAACATGACGGCGGACGATGTGACGGCAACACTGAAGTTGGCGCTAGAAGCCTCAGGCTGCAATCGCGCCAATGTCGTCCACAAGCCGAGGCTGCTCAGCGACAACGGCTCGTCCTATATCTCCAGCGATCTGGCTGAATGGCTCGGGGACCACGGTATGGATCACGTTCGGGGCGCACCGTATCACCCGCAAACCCAGGGCAAGATCGAGCGCTGGCATCAAACGCTGAAGAACCGGATCCTGCTTGAAAATTATTATCTACCCGGCGATCTCGAAAACCAGATCAGCGCCTTCGTCGATCGCTACAACAACCAACGCTACCACGAGAGCATCGGCAACGTAACTCCAGCCGACGCCTACTTTGGACGCCACACCGCCATCATCGAAAAGAGAAAAAAGATCAAAAAACTGACCACCCAAAACCGCCGCTTGAACCATCAACGCCAAGCGGCTTAACATCAAACAAAGATGAGCCCGATCCTCCCTTATGAAACACGCTCAACAGTCCCATTTGTTTTGATGACGGACACGCTTGCGCGTGCGGCAGGTATCGGACAGCATCGTTATCGCTACATGGGACAACAACCTGGACTTCAAGCTAACAGCGCGTCCTGCCATTAACGATGATTACCGGGTCAATGCAGTGTTCCGCAAAAAGCCTCAGGGCTGGGTGTTCATTCATTATGCGGAATTGGCCATGGCGCCCATGACCTATGTGGAGCACATGTACCGCAAGACTGTCTCGCCCGGATTTCCAGAAAACGCCCTGCCCTACGAGCGCACGTCTGACCGGGCCGCGCCGGCCAAAGAAACGGAGTAATAGTTAGTGTGAAACGCTGCGGGTCCCTATCCCTTTCGAAAACCTCGTCCGCACCTGGAAGTTTTGCATCATACAGACCGTTGGATAAGGGGCGAGTTCAATCGGTCGTCGCAACACTCTGGCATAGGAGGTTGCTATGACGGGTACGCAGACGGCGGTCGGATCGGTCTGGACGGAGCAAGTTGCATTCGCCAGGTCGACCGGACTCGGCACGGCGTGAGGAGCTTGTTCGGTTCTGGGCAGCGATTGCGACGGGGCGTTCGAGCGAGGACGCGGCCCGAGATGCCGGTGTATCCCCTCCGGTAGGCTCGAGGTGGTTCCGGAGGTCGGGCGGCATGCCACCAGCACATTTATCGCAATCGGCCAAGCCGCTGTCAGGACGTTACCTGTCTTTCGAGGAACGTGAGGAGATTGCTCTTCTGCGCGCTCAGGGAAGAGGCATACGTCATATTGCTTGCCGGCTGGAGCGAGCACCGTCGACGATCTCCCGCGAGGTGCGGCGCAACGCGGCGACCCGAAGCGGTGGCCTGGACTACCGAGCAACGACGGCGCAGTGGCATGCTGATCGATCCGCCAAAAGGCCGCAGCCAGCCAAGCTGGCAACGAATGAGGCGCTGCGGCGCGATGTGCAGGATCGGCTTGCGGGTCGGATCTCGGCACCGGATGGAACGGTGATCGAGGGGCCACGCGTCGTCTGGAACGGTCGTCGGCATGGGCCGCGGCAGCGCAGGCGATGGGCCAGGGCCTGGAGTCCTGAGCAGATCGCGCACCGTCTTCGGATCGACTATCCTGGGGACGGGCCCGAGGATCAAGCGATGCGGATCAGTCATGAGGCGATCTATCAGGCGCTCTACGTACAGGGCCGCGGCGCACTCCGTCGTGAGCTGACCGCCTGCCTTCGCACGGGAAGGGCACTGCGCGTGCCTCGGGCACGTAGCCGCCGGCGGGGAAAATCCTTCGTCACGCCTGAGATCATGATCAGTGAACGATCGGCGGAAGCAGCTGATCGGGCCGTACCCGGACACTGGGAAGGTGACCTGATCATCGGCTTGGGCAGATCGGCGATCGGCACTCTGGTGGAACGCGCCACGCGGTTCACAATGCTGCTGCATCTTCCCCGAATGGAAGGCCACGGCACCGTCCCGCGCGTGAAGAACGGGCCTGCGCTTGCCGGCTGGAGCGAGCATGGGGCTGAAGCGGTTCGCGATGCCATCGCCCGGACGATCACGACATTGCCAGCGCAGCTTCGCCGCTCGCTGACCTGGGACCAGGGAGCAGAGATGGCCAGGCATGCGGATCTGCGGATCGCAACCGGCCTTCCCGTCTACTTCTGCGAACCGCACAGCCCTTGGCAACGCGGAACGAACGAGAACACCAATGGATTGCTTCGACAGTACTTCCCGAAAGGAACCGATCTGAGCGCACACAGTCCGGACGTACTCGCAGTTGTTGCTGACGCGCTCAATACACGGCCCCGCAAGACCCTCGGATGGAGAACTCCCGCCGAAGCTCTGGACCAGTGCTTGCAGGCCAGTCAAACTGAACGTGTTGCGACGACCGGTTGAACCCGCCAGGTTTTTAGAAGGGATAGGTTCCACCAATGCCGCACGGTCTCGTGGTAAATGTCGATGCCCCGCTCAAACAGGAGATTTTCGACGTGTTTCAACGACAAGGGGTGGCGGACATACGTCATCACCGAGGGGCGGACGAGCTCGGGCGAACTGTTGAAGTACCGGAAGGGATTGTCCATCAACGGTTGGCTAGGTGTAGTGGTTCAGATGTGATCTGACAGTTGGCCGTTTTTCCGGCGGCCTCTGTTAGGTCAAGTTCAGTTCACGAACTTTTCCTTCCAGATTTCTTTGCCCTCGATCATGGTCTGGAACGGCGTTCTGCCGCAACACATTTTGCCCTGATGAGTGCGTTCCGTGTTGTAGTGATGTAGCCATTGATCCAGATCGTCCTGCAGCGCATCGACGCTGTCGTAGAGTCTTTTGCGGAACGCGACCTGGTAGAACTCCTGCAGCACGGTCTTGTGAAAGCGCTCGCGGATGCCGTTTGTTTGCGGTGATTTCACCTTGGTCTTGGTATGGTCGATATCGTTGATGGCCAGGAAGAGCTGGTAGTCGTGCTTGTCGACGCGCCCGCAGTATTCCGTGCCCCTGTCGGTCATGATCCGCAGCACAGGCAGGTCGTGCTCGTCATGGAACGGCAGCACCCGGTCATTGAGCAGGTCGGCGGCGGTGATCGGCGTCTTGGTGGTGTAGAGCTTGGCCTGCGCGACCTTGGAATAGGGATCGACATAGCTCTGCTGGTAGATCCGCCCCACCCCCTTCAGGGTGCCGACATAGAAGGTGTCCTGTGAACCCAGATAGCCGGGGTGGGCCGTTTCCACCTCGCCGCGGGCTTCGTCGTCGCGATTCTTCTTTTCCAAGGCCTGCACCTGGGCCTCGTATGTGGGCCTCGGTCAGGATCATGCCGTCCTCGGCGACCTTGGTCTCCAGCGCCTTCAGCCGGGCCTTGAAGTTGGCCAGGTCATGCCGCAGCCAGATCGAACGGACGCCGGAGGGCGAGACAAAGACACCCTGCTTGCGCAGCTCGTTGGAGGTGCGGGCCTGACCATAGGCCGGAAACTCCAGCGCGGATTTGATCACCGCCTGCTCGGTGGCTTCACCGACGCGGTTGGCAAGATTGGGTTTGCGCCGGGTGCGCTCGAACAAGGCCTCCACGCCGCCTTCCTCACCCGAGCGGCGCCGTAGTGCCTCGCCGGCCAGGTGGGCAGTGACCTAATAGGAGCCTGATCCACCAGGTCCCATCGCAGTCCTGTCCTTCCCGCCTGACCAGCGAGTCGGACCATCGACCATGTGAAGGGATCAACAATCATGCCTAGCATCGCACTCCAACGCCACGACGTCATCGTCGGGGTCGACACGCACAAAGATGAGCACATCGCGGTTGCCATCGACGGCCTCGGCGGCCTCATCGACAAGCCGAAACTGGCGGCGGCGACCCCTGACGGCTACGCCGAGTTGCTTGTCTGGGCGCAATCACTCGGCGAGATCCATGCGTTCGGGGTCGAGGGCTGCCGAGGGCTGCGGGTCGTACGGCTCGGGTCTCGCTCGGTTCCTTCGCCGTCACGGCCACATAGTCCATGAAGTCGCTAGACCGCCCCGCAAGGGTGAGCGGCGCCTGTCCGGTAAGAGTGACCCCATCGATGCTGAGCACGCTGCACGAACGGTGCTCTCTGGGAGCGGTACCGCGACACCTAAACTCGCGAATGGCCAAATCGAAGCCGTCCGCGTAATCAAAATCGCCCGTGATACCGCTGTCAAAGCGCGTACTGCGGCAATCATTACACTTAAGGCAGTTTTGGTCACCGTTTCAGATGAACTCCGCATCGAGCTCGAATCGCTTACCGACCACAAACTCATCATTGCGTGCGCTGCGTTGGAAACGAACGGCAATATGTCGGACCCGCACGTCGCGACCCGATACACGCTTGCGCACCTGGCACGGCGTTGGCTCGACCTTCACGAAGAGATCAAGGTCCACGGTGCTCAGCTCAAAGTCCTCACAAAAACCGCAGCTCCCAAAATGCTCGAGCAGTTCGGCGTTGGTTTCGATACCGCCGCTGAGGTGTTGATCGCAGCGGGAGACAACACAGATCGAAGCCGATCAGAAGCAGCCTTCGCCAAGCTTTGCGGTGTCTGCCCGATCCCGGCTGGCTCCGGCAAGACTGGCGGCCGACACCGGCTAAATCGTGGAGGAAACCGACAGGCCAATGCGGCTCTATACCGAGTTGTCGTCGTCCGACTGCGATGGCACCCGCCTACCATCGCCTATGTTAAACGTCGCAAGGCCGACGGACTTTCAAAGAAGGACATCATCCGATGCCTTAAGCGTTTCGTCGCCCGAGAACTCTACCACCTTCTTCCCGAACCTTCTCTTCCCCTTGAACCGACGAGCACCCCTTCGCCGACATAGATAAGGACTTGACGGTCTATAGGAGCATCAATGCTGTGGCCGAGACCGTCAATGGTCTTTACAAAGCCGAGGTCATTCACCGGCGCGGGCCGCGGCGCTCATTCGAGGCCGTCGAGCTCGCTACTCTGGAATGGGTCGATTGGTTCAACAACCGGCGGCTCCTGGAGCCCATCGGAAACATCCCGCCGGCCGAAGCCGAGGAACGTCACTACGCCATGCTGGAGCAGTCAGACATGGCGGCGTGACTCAAACAAAATGGCCTCCGCCAAACCCGGCGCGGTTCAAATCGATTTGTAACTCGCGTCTTAGACGTCACTGGAGAGTTCTCAATCCGTCAAAATACAAATGGTAATATCGAATTTAGAATTCAAACTCTAAATAGACTCGGCAAAGAATCTAGCCAATCAGAGGGAAGTAGCTATCACCGCTTGCTTTGTTCCTTATTTGACTTAGCAGTGCTTCGGGCACTTAAGGGCGAAAAGTTTTATCATTTTGTCTATCACGACGGCATCCTTGAAGGTTTGGATAATCGGGTAAAGTTGAATCTTCTAGACTTAATTAGGGAAAATATTGAAGAGAAAGGTATCCAATACATTATTTCGATAATTGATTCTGATTTGCCGAGAGACGAAGACGAAAACAGGATACCCTTCGCGGAAGAAGAAATGATCTTAACACTTAATGATGGTGGGAACGACGGTCGCCTATTTAAGGTGCCAAGATTTTGACCAATTCGAATTGTCTTCAAATACTATTCGACAAGTTAAAATGCTAAGAACACGAAAGGTGTGAGCTACTCCCCGGAAATCGGACACTGACGTAAGCTACGATTTGTGACCTGCTCCCCGTTCGTCCCTCATCTATAATGAGAGTCAGTGGGGTTGATAATCTTTATTTACGGGTTGTTCATCCTACTGCCCTCGCCATCGCCTGCGCTAAACACGGTCGAGAACATCTGGCAATACCTCCGACAAAACTGGCTCTCGAACCGCGTCTTCGAAGATTACGACGCCATCATTGAGGCCGGTTGCCAAGCCTGGAACAAGCTCATCGATCAGCCTGAAACAATCATGTCCATCGGATCGAGAGAATGGGCTCACAAAGGTCGATAATTCCCGCCGTTGGTATAATTGGAATGTAAGATTGCGTGCATAAGCCTCAAATCAACATTTTCTATACCTCGATCCTAAATTAAGTGGATTTTCGAACTGGATCCCAAACTGGGCTCCGGTCGAACCGGGCTGGCCCATCCGCCTCAACGCCGGCGAAAGCATCAAACCTCCGGGCGCCGGCGGTTTTTCCGGATAGAGGTTATCTACCCGCCCATCGGCCCATATCTCCCGCCGCCACCCTGTTTGGCCGGATATCTCAGACTGGTTTATTGAAGTAACGCTGTGGCTGCCTGGCGCAATCGTCAATCTTACCGGCCAGGACGGAATCGGCGGCGCGGAGTTCCTCGGCAAGGAGCACCGCTGCGCTTGGAAGCATACGTACAGGGGGGCTGCCTTTGCTTGTAAACACTATCCTCCAGATACCGTAATCGTCTTTTTCTGACCGAATATCGAAGGTTTTTCGAATAGGCAACTTGAAGCGCTTGAGGGCTTGGGTACGCGTAACCATTGCAAACATTCCATTCCGGTCAAAGACCATAGGCAAACTCCACGTTACAATCCATTGCGGAATTCCGCCATGATCCTCCACCATGCCCCGCGCCGGCGAGAGGGAAAGTCAGGCCGTGAGCGGGGCGGCGGTTGGCGCTCCGGCGAGGGCGCGTCCGCCATCCCCCGTTTATCATTCCGAAGGAGGCGGCATCATGCAGACGGCCATGGCCCCGCGCGCTCAAGCGCGCACTTTTCTCATTCACATGTTCGGCAGCGGTCTCGACGGCGACGACTGCTTTGTGGTGGAGCGTTACGATAGCCGCCAAGTCCCATGTCACGCCGCCGTCCGCGCACAACCGTTCGCAGGACCCACGACTTTGAGCCGCTCGGCTTGACCATCAGATACAGGCCATTGCCGTCACCATGCCGTCCCGGTTTCTTCACCGCTTCAGCGAACTTTGCCGTGATTTTTCCAGCCAATTAGTACCCTCATAAGTTACCACATCATGAGTGGGAACTTAGTGGTACTCGGTAGCACTGTCAAGCTGTCAGAAAAGAATGAACACATTGATTCTAAACAAGAATATAGCATTCCTTAGAATACAGTGGATATACCAAGCAGGGACTTTTACTCCGCGATGGTCAGATTATCCGACCGATTCCACTGACCATTTTGTCGCCGGGATTCACACGGCCGGGTGCCGGATTGCAATTCATGATGGGATTCTTTGGCGATACTGTTGTCACAATGGGAGGACCAGGATTTCCGAGCTATGAACATGCCAGCCAAACAACAGTTACGGTGGTTGCGGCAGGGTTATGTCGCGTTAAGCCACTTCGTGGCTCCTCCGCCGCGTTCAGGCCCCCCGGGTGATCGGCTACAAACCCCGGCGAATTGGGCAATCAATGGCCGCAAGCAGGCTTTTTGTTATTGACCCTAGAAGAAGGTAAGAGCACCTTTCGAGCAGCTGACAGAGGTCCACATACAAGAAAGGACAGCCAGAGCAGGACTTCAACTCGGGTATTGAGAACCGTTCGATCGGTGGCCTTGGCGTTCATTTGATGTAAATTATAATTGACGAGGTGCACTACCGACGCGAGGGTGACCGGAATTTCATGAAGCTGATCAAGCGGAGGGCCGATTGACCGGACGGCTGCGATTTGCGGTGAGCTTTTTGGCTGCCGGGATTCTGCCGTCTCTCTTAGAAGTCGGGCTGCATGGCGCGGAAATAGGGATATCCGCAGACCGCGTCCTCTTCGGACAGTCAGCCGCGTTCACCGGCAATGCCCGGGACCTCGGCCGGAACTTGCGCCTCGGGATCGAGGCCGCTTTCCGGGAGGTGAATGACGAGGGGGGAGTGCACGGACGCCGGCTGGAGCTCGTCTCGCTCGACGACGCTTACGAGCCGGAAGAGGCGGTGGTCAACACCTCGCGCCTCATCAACGAGGAGAAGGTCTTCGCTCTGATCGGCGCAGTCGGCACTCCGACCTCCCGCTCGGCTGTTCCGGTCGCCGCCGAGGCAGGTATTCCCTATATCGCGCCATTCACAGGCGCTGCCTTTCTGCGTGACCCGAAATGGACCAATGTGATCAACCTCCGAGCCTCCTATTATCAGGAGACCGAGGAAATCGTCGAACGGCTATACGTCGATCGCGGTATCGAAAGGATCGCGGTTTTCTACCAGGACGATTCCTTCGGTCGGTCGGGCCTTGAAGGTGTAAGCCGTGCTCTGAAGCGTCGAGGCCTGGAGCCTGTTGCAACAGGCGTCTATCCGCGAAACACGACGGCGGTGAAGACCGCTCTACTGGAGTTGCGCGCCGGGGCGCCTGAGGCGGTGGTCCTGATCGGGGCCTACCGTCCTGTGGCAGCTCTGATCGCCTGGGCTCGGCACATTCGGTTCGATCCGGTATTCATGACGATCTCTTTCGTCGACTCCAACGCGTTGATTCGCGAGCTTGGTACGACGGACGGGACCGGAGTTTTCGTGACCCAGGTCGTGTCTTCACCGACTGCTGATGAACCAGCGGTCGCGCAGGCTTATCGCCGCGCACTTGCCGTCCATACACCCGCCACAACCCCTGGGTTCGTGTCTTTCGAGGGCTATCTCGCTGGTCGCCTCGCCATTGTCGCACTCGAACTCTGCGGTGCGGAGCCTGATCGTACCTGTTTCCTTGCAGCTCTGCGCCGGGCTGGCGAAATTGATCTTGACGGGTTTGTCCTGCGCTACGGAGAGAACGACAACCAGGGCTCCGACGAGGTCTTCCTCACTGTCTTCGACGCCGACGGACGTTCCCGCTCGGTCCAGAAGCTTGAGGACAATGCGGGGCGATGACGGGTTTGCGCCAGCATGTCGGGGACATGTTGCGGATGATAGGCGCGCCGCTGATGCGCATGCTGCGGAGCCGGTGGCGGATTTCGACTCAATTCTACCTGGCCATCGGCAGTGCGGTGGCACTTACCCTGGTGGCGAGTCTTGTCGGCTGGATCTCGTTCGATCGAGTGGCGGATATCCAGAGCCGAGTTGTTGACGACAGCATCCCGACGCTGGCCGGTGCCTTCGGGGTGGCGCAGCAGGGAGGCACACTCGTTGCTGCCGCGACGAACCTGACCGCTGCCGCGACGCCGGCTGAGTTGGAGCGTGTGGCGAACAAGGTGGCTGAAGATCGCAAAGTCTTCGATACGCAACTCTCGGTTCTGGCCCGGCAAGGCGAAAACACACGCTCAGACCGAATAGCCGCACGGGGGGTTGCGCTGACGCAGAATATCGCGGAGGTCGAGGATGTGGCATGGGAGATCTTCGCGGCTGCGGATTTGCAGGAGAAGTTGCGTGACGATCTCGCGCTGCTTCGGCGGCGGCTGAACAACGTCCTCATTCCTGCGATTGACGACCAACTGTTCTATACGGTGACCGGCTATCGGCAACTTGGCGAACCGCCCGATCCGCGCGTGCGTCACTTTTCTACAGTGGAGTTCGAGCGCTATCGGACATTGGCACAGTTACAGGCCGATGCCGCGATCGAATTCCAGACGCTAGCGACAGTGTTCAGCGTGACGGACTATTCCCTGCTTGAGCCCCTGCGCGAACGCCTTGAGGCGGTGGCGCGCGGTATCCGGCGGCGCGTGGCTTCTCTGCCCGCCGGACCGCTTCAGGAACAACTTGAAAATTCCTTTTCCGAATTGATCGACCTCGGAATCGGTGTAGGTGGCGGCCTGGACTTGCGCGAGCGCGCACTTGGCCTGCAACGGCAGGAGCGCGAACTTCTTTCCCGAAACCGGACGCTCGCCGTGGATCTGGTCACGGAAGCGGCGGGCCTGGTCAACGTTGCCCGCGAGGGCGCACGCGAGGCCACGGTGGTCTCGGCGAAAGCGATTGGCACCGGGCGGAACCTGCTGCTCGGACTGAGTGTGGTCAGCGTGCTTGGCGCCGGGTTGGTCGGCTGGCTCTTCGTAGGCAAGACGCTGGTGCCGCGGCTCGCCTACCTCTCTGAGCGAATGCGTCGCATGGCCAGAGGCGACCTGGAAGAAAAGGTTGTGCTTAGCGGGGCTGACGAGGTCGCGGAGATGGCCGCAGCGCTTGAGGTCTTTCGCCGCCACGCGCTGGAGGTGCAACGATTGAACCTGGTGGAGAAACTCGCGGAGGAACTCAGGGGCAAGAACCTGGAACTTGAGGCGGCGATGGGTGATCTTACGCGAGCTCAGGACCAGATCGTGATGGGACAGAAGCTTGCCGCTCTCGGCGAGTTGGCGGCTGGTGTGGCTCACGAGATCCGAAATCCGCTTAATTTCGTGAAGAATTTTTCAGAGGCTTCTGAGGAGTTGCTGGCCGATATCTTGGAGGAGATCGCCGTGCTGGCCGGAAAAGATGGCAAAGAGGAGGGCGAAGACGATCGCCTCGGCCTCATCCGCGAAATCGGCGCCGACCTGACAGCAAATCTCCGGCGGATTCAGAAACATGGTACCCGTGCCGATCGCATCGTCCAGAGCATGCTGATGATGGGGAGAGGGACGACCGACCGATATTCCGCCGACATTAACCAGCTGGTTGAAGAGCACGCACGGCTCGCTTATCACAGCGCACGGGCGACGGACCTCGACTTCCAGATGGAACTCATCCAGGAACTGGATCCGGCGGTCGGGGAACTCGAGGTCATTCCGCAGGATCTTGGCCGCCTCTTTCTGAACATGGTGAGCAATGCCTGCTATGCCACCGACGAAAAGCGGCGCCGGCATAGTTCAGCGGGCGGGGCCAACGGACGCGGGAATGGCAGCGAGCGTTACGCCCCCACGCTGTGGATCACCAGCCGGAGTGTCGAAAATGCGATCGAGGTCCGGTTTCGCGACAACGGCAATGGCATACCAGCCGAGATCGTCGACAAGATCTTCGATCCGTTCTTCACGACCAAGCCCACCGACAAGGGCACGGGGCTGGGACTCTCGCTTTGCAACGATATCGCGCGTGCCCACGGGGGTTCGATCAAGGTCGAGAGCGAACCTGGAGAATTCACCGAAATGATCATCACGCTGCCACGAAGGCCGCCTGCAGAGGCCGTGGCGAATGACATGACTGAGGGCGAAGATTGAGAGCGAGCAGTCGTCCGATTCTGGAGAGACGGTCTGATACCAATGGCCCTCAAGATTGGTTTAGATGTACCCAATCGCGTATTCCGATTGATCTGATGGCTTGAGGTTGGGCCAAGAGCTTCTTCCAAGCTTCGTAACCCGCCTTAAGGATGGCTTCGTAATCGTCAAACACCCAATTAAAGAGCCAGCTTCCGCGTATGTACTGCCAGATGTTATTAACCGGGTTTAATTCCGGCGTGCGCGATGGCAGCAGGACGATGGTGATTTTCTTTGGCGTATTGAGTTTGCCAGTTGTATGCCATCCGGCACGATCCATGAGAATGACCCCATGGGCTTTAGGCACAGATTCACCGATTCCGAGACCTGTGAAGGTGGCGGGGCAATCACTAACAGTCAATACCTAGCCGGTTTACATCTTGAATATCGGAGGATGAAGTAAATGCAGGGAATGGCGGCCGCCGTTCATCTACTCAGGGGACGCGCGACGAACGACGGCTGTTGCGGTTGCAAAAGCAGATGGCGAGCCACAAGCTGCTGATCATCGACGAGTTGGGCTTCGGGCCGCTGAGCAAGGCCGACGCCGAGCTTCTGTTCGAGTTGATCTCGTAGCGCTACGAACGGTGCAACAAGATCGAGACGGTGGAAGTTCCCTACAATCGGCTGCCAGCATCAAGGGAAGCGAAGGGGAGGGCCTGTGAAAAGCGATATCGAAATTGCCCGCGAAGCGACGCTGAAGCCGATTGAGGAGATCGGTGCTAGGCTCGGCGTGCCGGAAGACGCACTCTATCGGTATGGTCCTTACAAGTCAAAATTGTCATTCGACTATTTAGATTCTCTTACGAATCAGCCGGACGGAAAACTAATCCTGGTCACGGCGATCACGCCGACCCCAGCGGGCGAGGGCAAAACAACCACGACAGTGGGGTTGGGCGATGCGCTTAATCGCGTTGGCAAGCGGACCATGATCTGCCTGCGCGAGCCTTCACTCGGTCCCTGTTTCGGCATGAAAGGCGGCGCAACCGGTGGCGGTTATGCCCAGATCGTGCCGATGGAGGAAATCAATCTTCACTTCACCGGTGATATGCACGCCATCGGGACAGCGAATAACCTGCTCGCGGCACTAGTGGACAACCATATCTACTGGGGTAACGACCTCGGGATCGATAGCCGCCGCGTGTCGTGGCGCCGGGTGATGGACCTGAACGAGCGGGCCCTGCGCAATGTCGTCTTGTCCCTGCGCGGTGTGGGAAAGGGTTACTCCCGCAAAGATGGCTTCGACATGACCGCGGCGTCCGAAGTGATGGCTATCTTCTGCCTCGCCTCGGATCTCGAGGATCTGACCAAACGACTCTCCAACATCGTCGTCGCCCAGCGGCGCGACCACAGCTACGTCTACGCCCGCGACGTCAACCGCGGCCTTGTAGCGGTAAAAGGTGTCGCGCGACATGCCCATGACCTGGCAGGCCTTCGACACGTTGCCCAGTTCCTCGGCCAGATTCAGCAATCCAGTTTTGTGTTTGATGATCTTGTCGGTAGTATTCAACATCGTGGTTTGTATGAACGCCTCCCGGGACGCAAGGACCGATTTTGTGCGGCGGGCAGGCAGATTGCAGTTTTGTATCCGGCCTTTGAGTGCGAGGCTTCTTGCTCGCTGGCCCTGGTGGGATCTGCCGATCCGCGCCTCATTTCCTACCGTGGGCTTCTCGCCCTAACCACGATGCAGGCTTAGCGGATCGCGGTCTGACCTGTTTGCCATCACACCTTGTCGTACCTTGCGCAACACCTCCTGTGTCGGTTCGTTATCCCGTCGTCTGCCGCGCCTAGACCGGCTGGCTGTTGAAGTTCGTCTGGTACGCCCGGTCATGGGCCAATAGGGCCCAGATCGTGCGTGCCGTCTTATTGGCCAGTGCGACCGTGACCACGTTGGGCGGTCGCCGCTCGACTAGGCGCAGCGCCCATTCGGGGGCGTCTTGGCGTTGGTGAGCACGGCGCGTGCGCCGTGGATCAGCAGGGTGCGGAGATACTTGTCACCGCGCTTGGAAATGCCGAGCGTGCGAACCCGTCCCCCAGTGCCTGTGTGCCGGGGCACCAGGCCGAGCCAGGCGGCAAACTCGCGGCCGGACCTGAGGGCAGCGGGATCACCCATCGCCACCACCACAACAGCCGGGGCTCGTGCCCGAGTTCCCGCAGCCGGCGCGCCCAATGCTGCGTGCCGCCGCACGCCGCCATCGCCACAACGCAGGGCGTGCGGTTGGCGAAGTGCTCCAGGAACTTCGCCCGCGTCAGCTTCAAATCGACAATCTCACCCGCCTCCATATCCACCCAGTGCAACTGGAACACTCGCTTTGCCGTATCCACACCAACGACGGTTCTGTTGGTCTTCATGTCGGATCCTCCGGTTTGCCCGTGAAGAGCTTGCTCTTCACCACTTGGCACTTTGATACCGTCGGCCCGCGAGGGTCCAACCCTTTCGGCCTTCGAACATCAAGGGGTGGGAGGCGTTCATCCCATTTCCTCGTTTTGTGGTTGGTGTGCACCACCATCAAAACGGACAACCACCATCTCCATCAAGAGATGCGCCGCTCCCATTCCAGCTTGCTGGGAAAGGAGCGGTGTCAGATCACATCGCGACTAACTCAGGTAAACGGAAGGGGTGCAGCGAGACTAGCTGCTGTGCTTGCGGGTGAAAGTCCTGCCGCCGCAATTCTCAGTTTGGCGTCGTAGTTACGGGAAAAGTTGGTCAAGATCGGAGCCAAGGTCATTCGCCATGGCCGTTACGTCACATTCCAGATGGCCGGGGCGGCGGTGCCAAGGAAGCTGTTCCAGCAAATCCTGGCATTGATTGATGATCTACGACGAAGGCCCGTTCCGGTGTAGGCCGAGGTAATCGACGGTGAGGAAAAACGGTGGGAGAGGTGCGTCCGGATGACGATAAAAATCGTCAACTGGGATTCCAGCGACGGCCAAATCATCAAATCGGGACTGCCGGATGCACTACCGGGACAACCCGCAACAACGCCTTCGGCATCACATAAAATGGACTGGTTTTACGCCGCCCAACTGGACTGATTTTGCTCCGCCGTTGACATTGTTGAACCAATGTGTGCCCGCATATGTTTCTGCGGTTAAAATCCGATGGACAAAACCTGTCGAAAGGGTTCGACCTATGCGCGTTCGGAAACCATTTTCATTGAGATGACTAAAGCATTTCCGATTTATTCTGACGCATAGCCGTCAGCAACCAAGAAGTTCCTGCAGTGCTCGTGATTGAAGAGGCCGCAGACGTTATATACCGGCGGCTTTCCACAGATCATCGATGGTGCGGGGTTTTAAGCGCTTCATGTGAGCTTTGAACTTTGAAAATGCGAGCTCGATCGGGTTGAAGTCCGGCGCATAGGGCGGCAGGAACAAAAGCCATGCGCCCCGCTTTTCAACCGCCCGCCTGGCACCGTCGCGTTTGTCGGCCGGCAGATTGCCGGGGACAACAACAGCGCCTTTTTGAAGGGTCGGGGCGCGTTGCGTTTTGATGTACTGCTCGAATGCATCACCGTCCATGGCGCCCTCGATCAAATCAGGGCACCCAGGGCGCGGTCAGGCCGTCACCGCGCAATCCGGCAATGAAGGTCATGGTTTTCCAATGACCATGGGGAATGGCGGCAACCATCCGCTGGCCGCTGGGACAGCGCCCCCGCAGGCGCGCCATTTTGGTATTGATACTTGTTTCGTCAAGGAACACGATCCTGCCGACCCGCTCGGGATGGGCCGGGAGCCGGGCCTGACGTTGGCGCCAAACCACGCGTGCTGCCTGCCCATCCGCGCGTTCCTGTTCACTGGCGTGGGCGGTTTTTTTAAAGCTGATCTTGCGCGCGCGGAACCAGTCATTAATCGTCGAAGTCGGCGCAATCACTTGGTGAACTTCGTCCAGACGCTCAGACAGCTCTTGCAGTGTCGGGTCTGGCGTCTCCTTAATCCAGCGCAGGATATCCTCGCCGTCAAGGATCAAGACGGCGCTGGCGCGACGGCCGTGGTTTGACCGCGACAGTCCCCTCGTCTTCATATCGCCTGACATACCGCACCGCCGAGCTTGCGCTCACCTCAAAAAGGGCTGCCGCCTGACGGCGCGACATGCCCGACGCCACTTTCCTCGCCAAACGAATATGCAGGTCTTCCGATACAGCCACGATGCCCCCGCCAAAGCGGCTATCGAATCAGTCCGCCAAGACCATGACAACAAAATTTTGATTCATTCAACCGCGGAAACGCTCTAGCAACGGCCTTAACACCCCGTGCGCGGCCTGTTTTTCCCCTAAGTAAAGGTCAAAAATCAGCCGCACGACCTTAGCTTCGGACTCCTTAGCCGCCAACTTACGCTTGATTTTACCGCCTCTCCTACCAGCATCCACGACCTTATAACCGAAAGCATCGGCTACCGGACGCCGGCACAGGCCAGGAGAGATATGACCATCGATCAGGCCGCATAGGTGAAGAACCACCTGGTCCGGATTTCGGGAGTAACGTCACCTTCGGTAGCTGGGTCTGACAAGTGGAGCCCTCCTCAAAGACCCAATACATCTGATACGGTTTTATCAAATTTAAGTGGATACCTGCGCAGAAATAAGAATTCGTTCGAAATATCTCATAGCAACGACGGGGATTAACTTCCGTGACGATGCTCTACCTGTGGGTGAATCCGTGGCCTACAAACTGCTGGAATGGAGAAGCACATTACTTTGGCAAATTAATCCGCCTATTCCATTTGTTTGCAGGCCTATCCTGTTTGGGGCGTCACTTTGCTCGATAGATTTTAGATAACTGAACCTAAATCTCAGGCCGGGCGCGGTAAACGGTTTCGTCAAGTTCGCCTTCGTATTTGGCAACCGCCAAAGCCACCGTCAGATCGCCGGTGACGTTGACGGTCGTGCGCATCATGTCGAGGATGCGGTCAAAGGGCAGAATGAAGCCAACGACGATAGCGGTCTGTGCGCCCGAGACCCCGATGGATTCGAGAACGGCGGCAAGCAAAAAGAGCGACGCTGAGGGTACGGACGCGGTGCCGATAGAAACCAGCGTGGTGGTCAGACCGATGATCAGGTAGTCAGCCATCGACAACTCAATGCCGAAGACCTGAGCAGCAAATAGGGCAACGATACCTACGTACAAGGCTGTGCCGTCCATGTTGACCGTGGCGCCGAGTGGAATAACGGACGAACTGACCGCCACGCCAACGCCGTGATTTTCTTCTGACGCCGCCATGGTGACGGGCAGGGTAGCCGCGCTCGACGAAGTCGAATACGCCACCAGCTGCGGGTCGATCGCTCCTCTGATAAAGGGCATCAGCGGCAGATTAAGAAGAAATCGAACAATGCTGCCGTGGACCAGAATCATATGGGTGAAACAGCCGATGTAGACCGCAATTGCAAGAATGAGAATGTTGGCCAGTGTCGCCACACCCTGCGTGCCGGCCACCCATGCGATCAGCGCGAACACGCCGAACGGAGCGAGTTCCATGATGAGGAAGGTAATTTTGAGCATGACCTCGGCGGCTGCGTTAAAGGCATCACCAAGGACTTTAGCTTTGTCACCGGACAGGACGATACCCGTGCCAATCATGATCGAGAACACGATGATCGCCAGAATATTGCCTTCAGCCAAAGCTGCCACAGGGTTGGTCGGAATAACCTGGTAAAGCCGTTCAGCCAGCGACATGGCCGGGCCAAGGTCGCGTGCCTCGGCGCCCGACAAGTCAACACCGGCGCCCGGTTGCAAGACAGTGCCGATGGTGAGGCCGATGGCGATCGCAGCCGCCGTCGTTAGCAGATAAAGGACAAAAGCTCGCGCGCCGATGGATCCAAGCCGCTTGGGGTCACCCATGGACACAACACCGGCCACCAAGGTGGTGAATATCAGTGGCACAACCAACATGCGTATCAGGCGAACGAAGACGTCGCCGATCCACCGGATGGATTCAGCGCCGTCGCCCCAAATCAATCCAACAATAATGCCGGCCACCAACGCGGCAAAAATGCGCTTCCAAAGTTTTATCGCAAACCATTTTTTGAGCATGTGATGTCCCCCTGCCGAATATTATCTTGATCTTGGAGGGTAAAGGCAACGGTTGTCTTTATCGGCTAAATGCCACGGATCATCGGCGCCACCGGGGGTTGACTTGGTGTTAAACTGTGACGAATCGCACTAGATGAAGACCTGGGTTCAGGCAATTGACCTATTGGCGGTCATGGCCCTTCAAATAGGTCCGGTTCTGGTAGCCTTCGTGCATCAATAGAACACCTTAATTCGCTGACTTAGGTGTTGGGAGAAGTCATGGCGTTAGATTTTAACAACCCGGCCGACAGGCTCATTGCCCTTATCAAGATGCGGGGTAGCCTCGACGGCGCACCGGTTCTTTGGTGGTACAAAGGCAGCCAGTACGGCGTTATTGACCGCCAGCCCACGCTGATGTGGCAAGTGGAAGGCGCTCAACTGGGCAAATATATCATGAAGGACGACGGGTCTTACGACCACATCTTCCGCGACATCATGTTCTATAAGGACTCGGATACGGATGAGGTCATAAAGAGTTACACCAATCCCTATACCAGTCGGACTCACGAACCGCCGGTGATGCGTATGGGGCCGTTCACCACCAACATCAATACTGAGGGCCAGAATGTAGAGTTGCCACCCAACATACCACCGGGGTCGTTAATCGTTGACTGGAGGAATGAACCGGTCACGGTTCAAAGCGGTGATTTATACCTTCGGGAAAGTGCAACGACGAAAATCGCCAATCCGGCCAGAGACTCCGGGCAAGAAGGCGCGTCGACCAGGGACTTCTTCTATATCAACGACTTTTTCACGCTCATCGGCCGGGTCGATGACGTTCAAGATGAAAACCGGCTCAGTGCACCAGCGCGCACCAGCTATCAGAGCCTCAATGAATGGACCCCTTGGCTGGGAATGGGCGATCGTGAAGGTGCGGTTTTTGGCCGCGGGGACTCGGTTAAGCTCGCCGATTATACGGACCTGCCTGAGGACTTGCGCCGCAATGTTGAAGCCAATGAGCCGGGATTCTTTGAGGACTCAGAATTCGCGCTGTGGGACCGCGCATACACGCCTTTGAATCAGTGAGGCGTTGTGTCGATGACGCCTACATCAAATGACAAGGTCTCGTTGATCAGCCGCCGCAGTGTGATGTGGGTGTCGGTCGTGGCATATGTCCAAGGTGTGATTGGCATCGCCACAGCAAACGCGTCCTCAGCAACGCCTGAGTCAGACCAGTTAAGATCTGGTTCGAAAGCACCTGCCGGACCCGGGTTCTCATTCCCAGGACCGAGCAACGTTTGGCACTACCTCGCTAACAGCGCTTAGGCAGAACGAATTGGCAGCTTCAAGCCAAGTTCGCGGCCGATGGTCAGTGCCGGGGTCAGCATCATGCCGGGGGTGTATACTTTACCTAAGCTGACACCGCTGCCTAACACTTCGCCGGCTGCGTAAAGGTTTGATATCGGTTCACCGTTTTCACTCACGACCCGGAAGTGATCATCGACGACAATGCCCACCGAAGACGTTGCCGAATGTCCGTGGTGAATAATGGCATAGAACGGTCCTTGATCAATTTGGCTTGGGAAGTGAGCCCGGCCGAACGCATCGGAACCCGATTCAACGCTCTTGTTGTAATCTGCCACAGTCCGTTTCAATCCGGAGGCGTTTATGCCAGCCATCTTGGCCAGTTGGTCAAGGGAGTCTGCTTTGTGGAACATGGGATGAGAATTGAAATGGGACCGCATCTGTTCCCGTGACCACCGGGGAATGCCAGGGGGCGATGATTCAAAAATATCGGAGTCAAACACGATGGCATACCGGAACTTGTCTTGCTCCACCAATGCAGCCGCCCGTGTTTCCTGAATGGGTTCATCCTCGCGAATAAAGCGCCGACCCTCATTGTTAACCCAGATCTCCCAGGGCTGGCGGGACTGGGGCATCGTATTAAACCGGGCATGAACTTTGGTTGGATAGCTGGTTTTCCCAAGAATCGAGCCCGTGCCCGAACGGTGCAACTCTTTCCCGCGTAACAAGCCGCCAACTGATAAAGCCAGTTCCAAACCTTTGCCAAGATTACTGGGATATGTGCCAGTCGTATAAGTGGGTTGGCCTATGAGATCTTGGAATAGCTCGGGGTTATTAGCGTAACCACCTGTGGTAATGAGGACATGACGGCCCTTGAAGATTTGCTCGCCTTGCGGTGTTTGCGCCCGCACACCAGAGATGTCACCAGAATCGGCAACAATCAATTCAGTGACAGGGGAACCAAGCTGTGTGACAACGCGACCGCTGTCGAGCTCCGGCTGCAATTCCTTCAAAACGACGGCCAAGATGTCACGGCCGTTGTTGGCGCCCCACAAGTAGCGAGGCGTCGTGTAACACTGACGCCCCGGGCTTGAGCCGGTGACGGGATGGTCATCAAGAGGAATCAGCCCGCTTCTCAGCAGCCAGTTTATGGTTGCCGGTGCGTTGTCGACGGTTTTGCGCACGACGTTGACGTCAGCCAAACCTTCAGTCATGCGCATGACGTCGTCAAAGTGCTTGTCAGGACTGTCGACAATGCCTTTCGACTCTTGCAGGATGGTTCCACCAGCGCTGACTTGGCCAACGGCAAGATGCAAGGTGCCACCGACAGAATCCGCCGCATCGATCAGAAGAACACGGGCACCTCTTCGAGAAGCAAAAATTGCGGCCGGCAGACCGGCCGTGCTGGCGCCGATGATGACGTAATCCCAGATCAACGCCCCATCCCCTCTATCCTGTGCCTTAATGACAGTGGGGGCGAGGGAGGCCGCCAGGCTCGTGCCCAAAAACGTCCGTCTTTCCATTCGATTTACATCCTCAAAGCTGAAAAATTTGGCAGATTATGGCGGTGGCGCTTGTATTGGTCCAGACATCTTAGAGGTTTATTTTCTGCCCAAATCTCAATCAGCTACGCCTTGGCGTTAGTCACAGGGTCCACTAGCGCATTTCCGATTTATTCTGACGCATAGCCGTCAGCAACCAAGAAGTTCCTGCAGTGCTCGTGATTGAAGAGGCCGCAGACGTTACCGGCGGCTTTCCACAGATCATCGATGGTGCGGGGTTTTAAGCGCTTCATGTGAGCTTTGAACTTTGAAAATGCGAGCTCGATCGGGTTGAAGTCCGGCGCATAGGGTGGCAGGAACAAAAGCCATGCGCCCCGCTTTTCAACCGCCCGCCTGGCACCGTCGCGTTTGTCGGCCGGCAGATTGCCGGGGACAACAACAGCGCCTTTTTGAAGGGTCGGGGCGCGTTGCGTTTTGATGTACTGCTCGAATGCATCACCGTCCATGGCGCCCTCGATCAAATCAGGGCACCCAGGGCGCGGTCAGGCCGTCACCGCGCAATCCGGCAATGAAGGTCATGGTTTTCCAATGACCATGGGGAATGGCGGCAACCATCCGCTGGCCGCTGGGACAGCGCCCCCGCAGGCGCGCCATTTTGGTATTGATACTTGTTTCGTCAAGGAACACGATCCTGCCGACCCGCTCGGGATGGGCCGGGAGCCGGGCCTGACGTTGGCGCCAAACCACGCGTGCTGCCTGCCCATCCGCGCGTTCCTGTTCACTGGCGTGGGCGGTTTTTTTAAAGCTGATCTTGCGCGCGTGGAACCAGTCATTAATCGTCGAAGTCGGCGCAATCACTTGGTGAACTTCGTCCAGACGCTCAGACAGCTCTTGCAGTGTCGGGTCTGGCGTCTCCTTAATCCAGCGCAGGATATCCTCGCCGTCAAGGATCAAGACGGCGCTGGCGCGACGGCCGTGGCTTGACCGCGACAGTCCCCTCGTCTTCATATCGCCCGCCATACCGCACCGCCGAGCTTGCGCTCACCTCAAAAAGGGCTGCCGCCTGACGGCGCGACATGCCCGACGCCACTTTCCTCGCCAAACGAATACGCAGGTCTTCCGATACAGCCACGATGCCCCCCGCCAAAGCGGCTATCGAATCAGTCCGCCAAGACCATGACAACAAAATATTGATTCATTCAACCTCGGAAACGCTCTAACATCCCTGGGTAACCCGCTTGAAGGTGGGGCGCAGAACTCTCGGGGGCACTCATGAAATCGTCTATTTTCCTATGTTTTTTGGCCGTTTGGGCTGTGTCTGGCGGCGCCGTTCAAGCGCAAGACGACTTAGCGGCGTCCATCGAGCGCGGTGAATATGTGACGCGCGCGGCGAATTGCGTCGCCTGTCATTCCATGCCCAGCGAGCCAGCCTTCGCCGGCGGCCTTAAAATGGCAACACCCATCGGCGAGATCTATGCCACCAACATCACGCCGGACGATGAAACGGGAATCGGAACCTACACCCTGGAAGAATTCGACCAGGCTGTCCGTCTGGGGGTGGCGCAAGACGGTCATCGCTTGTACCCCGCCATGCCATATCCGTCATACGTCAAAGTCACGGATGCCGACATCAAGGCAATGTACGACTACTTCATGGATGAGGTTGCACCGGTCAACCAGCCCAACAAACCAAGCGAGATTCCCTGGCCTCTCAATTTTCGCTGGCCGCTGGTGATCTGGAATATGCTGTTCTTCGATGACGGTGTGTTTGAAGCGCAAGACGATCAAAGCGAATCCTGGAATCGCGGCGCCTATTTGGTGCAGGGTCTGGGCCACTGCGGTGCGTGTCATACACCCCGGGGTTTGGCGTTTAACGAATTTGCTTATGACGAAAGCGATTCTGATTTTCTCGCCGGCGCCTTTCTCGACAACTGGTACGCCTCCGACTTAACTCAATCCAACCGTGCCGGTCTTGGCCGGTGGTCCAAAGACGACATCGTGACCTATCTCAAAATAGGCCGAAACATCCACTCCACCGCCTTTGGCACCATGGATGAAGTTATCATCAACAGCACCCAATTCATGACCGATGACGATCTTGGGGCCATGGCTGATTACTTGGTGTCCCTGCCGGCCGCCCATGATGAAGGGCAAGATTACGCTTACGACGACTCAACTCATGACTTGTTGCGCAGCCCGGAACGCCGATCTAACGCAGGCGCTCTTTTATTCATGCAACAGTGTGAGTCCTGCCACGTGGACAGCGGCGCGGGTTATCCTCCTTATATGCCGCCGATGGCTGGCAATCCGCCAGTGATGGATCCGGACCCTGCATCCTTTATCAACATCGTTCTCAATGGATCTTCGCGGTTAATCATAGACGGCACACCGGATGCCTATCGCATGCCGGGCTACCGTCTATTGCTCACCGATCAGGAAATTGCCGACATTGTCACCTTTGTCCGGCAAGGCTGGGGCAACAATGCCTCCGCCGTGACGGCTGAAGACGTTGCCGGTTTGCGGGACTTGACCGAAGCGGCCGTGGACCGCATGCCGGTTCTGCGAATGAAGTGATCAGGAGAAGGCGGCCAGACAAAAGTCGCCAACAGCGGCGCACCACGCTTCGGTGCAGACATCGACCGTATAAATATTGCCGCCGGGGATGACGGTGGTGGGAATGTCAGGGATGAGCGGCAACGTTTTTTCGATGTGTTGGGGGTTTCCACATCCCGGTCGCCATAAACGATCAATACCGGGCATTTAATGAACTTAAGGCGGTTCCGTCAGGTCGTATTTGTAGACCGCGTGATAGGCCGACACGGCGGAGCCTCCCGTCATCACGGCGGTGAGAAACTGCTTCTGGAAAATGACCGGATCGATGGGCGCAGCGACCGGCCAGCGGGCCTGCCACAATTCCAGCAAATGACGGCCGTCTTCCTGCGGCGGCGGGGGTTTCATTTTGGGTTTGCGGCGAGGTGCGCCCTCAGGCAACGGTGGATGAAGGGGCGGTCCCGATAGGGCCAAAGCCTTGACCCGATCCGGTGCCTGAATGCCGGTCTGAATGGCAAACGTCGCGCCCGTATGGGCGCCACACAGAGCAAGGGTCTCGAGGCCAAGAATGTCCGCCGGGCTGATGACGGACTGCGCATACTCCTCAGGCTCAAGCTCCTGGCTGGGCCGGTCCGACATGCCATACCCCAAGGTGTCCATGGCGATGGCCCGGAATCTTTGACCGAAGATGGGCATGGCCGCTTCAAACATGGCACCCGACTGCGGCGATTGGTGCAACAGGATGAGCACCGGCGCTTCAGCCGTTGCCGTGTCGTAGTAGTGGATTTGTCCGTATGGGGTGTCGGCGTAGCCCCGGCGGGTTCCTGCCGCAGATGACAGGGTCACCAGGTTCCTTGGTCGGGCATGGAGGCCCATGGTTCTTCCGGGGGCAGGGGGCCGCCTTTTTGCAGCAGTTCAAAGGAAATGCCATCCGGGGATTTGACAAAGGCCATGAACCCGTCGCGCGGCGGCAGGTTGAGGGCTAGACCCTTGTCCATCAACTCTTTGCAGGTCTCGTAAATGTTGTCGACCTGATAGGCCACGTGACTGAAGTTGCCGTATTTCTTACGGTCTTCCGCGCCGTGGTAGTACACGACTTCGATTTGAGCGTTTTCGTCCCTGGGCATGGCGAGAAAAACAATGTCACACGGCCGTTGACGGCCTTTGAAGCGTCTGACTTCGACCATGCCCATGGTGCCACAATAGAACTCTAGTGCTTCGTCCAGATCGGAGACACGAACCGCAGTGTGAAGGTATTTCATGAGATCAATAAATAACCCCACCGTTCATGACGAACGGTGGGGCGTAAACGCTTTGGTGTTATTCGCCGATGGGGTCGCGTTTGGCCGGCGGGATCCAGCTGACTTCGCCGTCCTTGAACCGTTCAATAGCAGCTTGAAGTTCGTCGTGGGCTTCGCAACCACGCGGACAAAGATTTTCGAGTCTTTCAAGATTCTTTGTTGCCGCTTCTTGATCGCTCATCATCAGATAAAGCTCGCCTTGATACTCAAGCGCGCCTTGGTGAGTCGGGTCTGACGCTAAAGCCGCGTTGTAGTTCTCCATCGCTTCGTTATGGAGACCCATGCTGCGTTGACTGTAGGCCTTAAGAGTTAATGCCTCGGCATTTTCGGGATACCACTCGATCACTTCGAAATCGAGGAAGGCAATCGCTTCTTCATACTTTCCCGCATCAATCATTTCCTGGACTTCAGTGAAATCAACGTCGCCTTCCAGCGGAAAATCTACGCCAGCAATGGCCCAGGCTTGTCCACTCAGAAATCCAAGGGCCACCAGGGCAGCAATGACCGGTTTTAAAGAAGTAATGAGAGTATGGGTCATGGGAAAAATCCTTTTCCTGTCGTGTTTTTTAATTGTGATTTGTCGTGCTACTGAAACGGGTTTCAATGTTAACTGTTTCGACGGTCTGGCTACGAAAAGCCCCGCAACCGTGCGGGGCTTCCCATTATTTGTGTGTCGCTCCAGGGACGGCTGCTTTCAGCAAAGGCCGTGACCACAGGCGCAGTGACTTATTTGTTGTCCCGTTGGAAAGCGGCGGAGACGGGGAGGTCGCCTTCGCGCAACAGCGGCGAATAGGTCAGATCAATGAACCGGTCCCGGTCCTTCTGCCATTCGGCTTCCTGTTCCGCCGTCGGCATGTACTTCTCGATCATCGCGTTGGTCACGCCTTTGTCTTCCAACAAAGCTTCCACAACCTTCATCCGGCGGCGGTTCGACCACACCTCGGCCCCGAGGGCGATCAGGCTGGTCATCATGTTGTCGAGGATCGGGTTGCCCAAAAAGACAGCCCGCTCAACATCGGACGGTATAAAGTCTGACGCATAGGTCGGACGGTCGGTCTTCAATGTCGTGGTGGCCATGGGGTCTGTCTCCTTGATCGGGCCGCGCCGGAATTCCGGTGTCTCACTTGGGTCCTAAGATACGCTCTCACACCCCAGATATGCAATTGCGGCGGTGACTATGGTCGTGCTCCGGACCTTTAGGCTGATCAATAAACGGGCTCATTACCAGAGAAATCCAGCAAGCCATTGATTTGTAATGATTATTTTATTCAACGGGTAAGCGACAGCCAGCGTGATGGATAGACACCTCGGGCATTGTCGACCCAACCCTGCACGTATGGTCGTACCAAACGCCGGCCGGAATAGAAATAGAGGGGAATCATGGGTTGTTCGCGCAAGGCCTGAACTTCAGCTTCATACATGCGTTCCGCCCGTTCAGTCATGTCATTGGAATACCAGGCCTGATTAAACAGGCCGTCATACGCCGGGCTGTTATATCTCACAAAATTCCTTGAACTGAGTTTTGAATGAATGAACTGCAGGAACGGCGTCGCCTTGTAATTGCCGGCGACATGCAAATACCGCGCAATTTCGTAATTACCGTTGGTTCTATCGGCGGCCAGCACCCTTCGTTCGGAATTGATCAATTCCGTCTGGACGCCAATCTGTCGCCACATAGCAGCAATAGCTGCGGATTGCCGGGACTGAAGTTCTTGCGTGTTGTAACGCACAGTGACCGTTAGGGGATTGTCCGGTCCGAATCCGGCCTCAGCCAAGAGCCGGCGTGCTTCTTCACGCCGTTTATCCATGGTCATATCGGCGAAGTCCGCACGCGGTCTTTTTGGATAATCGTGGACCGTTGGTGGTATGTAGCTGTATGCCGGAATTTCACCCGCTCTCAGCACACGATTGACCAAAGTTTCCCGGTCAATGGCCATGGACAATGCGCGGCGTACGCGCAGATCATTGTAGGGCGGTTTTTCCATGTTGAAGAGATAGAGTTCAGTGGTCAGGCCGGGCGTAATGTGCAGGACTTTGGGCATGGTCTCTTGGATGAACGGCAGCTGGTCAGGTGGGAAAAACACGAGCGTGTCCAAATCGCCAGCACGGAACATGCGAAAAGCGGTGTTCATGTCTTCAGACGGGACATGGAAGACTTCATCCAACAGGACGTTATCTGCATCATAGAACTTCGGATTCTTGACCAACTTTACGTGTGAACTGGGCGACCATTCCGCTAGCGTGAATGGCCCATTGACCACCATATTTTCCGGCCGGGTCCACTGCGTATCGTATTTTTCAACCACATGCTGGGGTACGGGCCGCGCATCGATGGAGAGAATGTCCATCAAGTAAGGAGCAGGGTGGGCGAGGCGGATGACGAAGGTGTCGGCGTCCACTGCTTCAACACCCAAACTCTCAATCGGCATATCGCCTCGGTTGATGGCTTCTGCGTTGACAATGGGGCGAAAGTACTCTGCCGTACGTGACGCCGTCGCGGGATCCAACTGACGGCGGAACGTATACAAAAAATCGTAAGCATCCATGGGCGTGCCGTCGGACCAAAGTAGACCGTCACGCATGTCGAAAGTGTAAACGAGGCCGTCTTCGCTGATGGTCCAGGACTCAGCTGAACCGGCAATCGGTCGGTCGTCCGCCGATGTCGTCGCCAGGGCGATGAACATGTCGGTCAGGATGGTGGACTCGAACGCACTCATGAGTTTGTGGGGATCAAGGCTTTCGGCGTCGCCTGCACCGCCACGGCGCAGGACGCGGACATCCTCTTGCGCCAGCGCGGGAGCGACAATCAGGATGGCCAGGGTAGTGACGATGAGTCTGCGAAACTGCATAAAGTTATCCTGGTATGGATTGGGTGCTGGTGCCAAGCCCTCAACTATCCGGTGGGCCGAAGCGCGTCAGTCCGTCAGGACAGGCGCCGATGCGGAAAGACTGAGTTGTGGCATCGCCGGTCCGGTAATGCTCGACACAAAGCTCCCTAAAATCCCTAAGAGGCCGTTTCGAAAGGGGTTGAGTGGCCGGTGTCGATGTGATTCCAGGAAGGTTGCTGAAACCGATCTGGAGCCGCCATGTGGACGCCGACCACCCGAGAGCAGCATAGCCGCAAGGCGCTGCGTTATCAGACTGATTTGACCGCTGCGGAGTGGGTTGTGATCGAGCCTCATTTGCCTCCGGCTCATGGCACGGGACGGCCCCGGTCATGGCCGATGCGAGAGATCGTCAACGGCATTTTCTACGTGATGCGGGCTGGCTGCCCTTGGCGCTTGCTGCCAAGCGATTTACCACCGTGGGGCACGATCTATCGCTGGTTCGCTAAGTTCCGCGACGACGGCCTCCTTGAGAAGATCAACCACTTTCTGGTCATGGCCGATCGCGAGCGGGTCGGACGCGAGGCCAGCCCGAGCGGCGCGATTATCGACAGCCAGAGCGTCAAGACGACCGAGGCTGGTGGCCCCCGCGGCTACGATGCGGGCAAGAAGATCAAGGGGCGCAAGCGCCACGCGCTGGTCGACACCGACGGGCGCGGCCTCGTGCTCGAGGCGCATCCGGCGAGTATCCAGGACCGCGATGGTGGCGGGCCGCTGCTGTGCGCCTCACGCGGCTCGTTTCCGTTCATCGAGAAGGTCTTTGCCGACAGCGGCTACGCCGGCGAGAAGGTCGCCACGGCCACCATGATCGCCGTCGAGATCGTGCGCAAAAGCCCCGATCAGGTCGGCTTCGCCGTCCAACCGCGCCGCTGGGTCGTGGAGCGCTTCTTCGCCTGGATCAACCGCAACCGGCGACTGGCAAAGGACTTCGAGGCCACCATCGCCTCGGCCCGCGCCTTCCTCTACGCCGCCTCCGTCATGCTCCTCGTCCGCAGATTGGCCCGAGCCGCATGACTTTCGAAACCGACTCTAAGACGGTACCAGGCTGTGCAGATTGCGTCGCCCTTGATGGTCCACGTGCCCTCTTCGTCGAGACCGTCAACCCAAGTGACACGAGCATCTCCGCCCTTTTTGTAGTGAACGGTACCGGTCATCAGATTATTGAAACGCACCCATTCACCAAATCGGCCCGGCCCAAAAAAGTCTTCCAGCTCCACTTTGGTCATAGGTTTCACGCCGGGTTCAAAAACCGTCAGCCATTGGCCCGATCCGCCCGGAGTCTTAATGGCAAAGGCGCGCACTGCGCCGTAAGGTTCCAGGAATAGAATCTGCACATCGGATGCCGGTTCCATGCCCACGTCCGTCATTCGCTCAAGCACCGCATCCAGATCGGCAACAGGCAGGCGCACGGAAAGAATGCCGAGATTGGGCGGTCCTATGCGGTCCGAAAAGTCATACCCTTCTGCTGTCATCCATTGACGCGCACCAAGTGATTGTTTCGTTGGGCGGGGAAAAAGCACATTCGCCTGACGGTAGCCAGCGCCCTCCGTCACATTGTGTGGTAAACCGTAGTCGTTGGGACCGATGGCGCCGGTTTGCGGCCGCTCGCGCAGACCGATTCCTTCAAAACCAAGAACATCGGTATAAAAAGCATACCAGGCCTCAAGGTCCGTCACCATTTGATAGCCGACCTCGATATGGGTAGCGCCTTCGAACTCTGGCCAACCATCAAGCGGCGGTTGTTGCCGTTCCTGAAAGGACACCACCAGATCGTCAGGACCGATCATGACCTGGCTCTCGCCCTTGGCTGTTCCCCGGTCATAGGTGGATTTGAGACCGCGCGGCGTCCAACCGAGACGGCGCAATGATTCTTCCGTCCAATTCAGGTCTCTGACCAGAATGTTGAGGTTATACAAACCACCCGTATCCCACCATCGGGCGGCGGGCCGCATCAATTTTTTGTCAGGCGTATCAATTTCAACCAATCGCACGTATCCGAATTGCGATTGGCCGTTGCCGACCAAGACTTCCCGCCCGGTTGTACCGAAAGGCAAGCCCCAGAGGCGAATGGCCGTGGGATCAATTTCTCCTTCACGTTTAATTTCCCATCGAAAGACATCGGTAAAGGCGGCAAGTGTGGCATCCAGCTCTGAGACGCTTATGACAAATTCCTGAATGCGCGAACCTTCTACGTTTTCTAATGCATACGGATCATGTCCATCCGCTTGGGCGAGCCCGCTCAACACGATCGCGAAGCCTGCTGTGACAAGGTAAGGCACTGCGTTCCAGTTCATGGCGTATATCCTTCAACGAGCATCTTGGGTGATTCAGCCTCATAATCGCGCACCATTAATTGTCAGGCAGGACACGCGGAATTACGTGTCCTGTGTGTGAGTCAGATCACATTTTTCGCCATGTGACCGCCACAATTCTGCACTAGTACACAACGGCGATACACAGTGTTCAAACGGACCGAATTAGGTTTTTGGGTGAGGTTTCACGGATCCAAGCGGGAGGTATAAATGCCTGTTAAAACATTCAAATTTTGTTTCGGATTCGCATTGCTCGTAGGTCTGTGTGCGATTGCTCAACCACGTGAAAGCCATGCGGCGAAGCTGGTCGAAGAACATGTTTGTATTCTTGAACATATGGGCAATACAAGGTCTCCGTTTGCGCGACTACGCATCAATGAGGCCTGCAATTTTTTGTCCCTTCATGAAGCCAGCCTCATTCTAAACAGGGAGCAGAGAACTTTTCACGAATGTGTACTCAAGTACCTTCCGGGTATCGAGGCCGACTTCAACGCAACCGATTTGACTCGCTCCTGGCGGCAACTGGCATGGGACAAGATAAAATTTCCTAAATAGCGTGCGGTTTACATCGCGACGATTTGGTTCCGTCCGCCGCGTTTCGCTTTGTAAAGCGCTTCGTCCGCAGCCTGGGTGATGTCGGTGCCGTTCTTGATCGCGGGGAAGGAGGCAACACCGACTGAAAAGGTTACGGAGAATGGGCCTTGCTCACTTTCATGAATCATCGCAGCGCAGGATTCACGTAACTCTTCCAAAATTACCAGGGCAGCGTCCATTTCCGTATTGGGCATAACAACGGCAAATTCCTCACCGCCATAACGGCCGACATGGTCAACTCGGCGCAGCCGATTTCTGATTAAATGTGTAACCCGTAAGATTACCTGGTCGCCGACGCATGTCCGTAGGTGTCGTTGACCTTCTTGAAGTGGTCAATATCGACCATTGCCATGACAACATGCGTTTCAGTCCGCGCAGCAGCGCTAACTTCGCGATCCAGCGCCCGCAGTATGTTCGTGTGATTCAAAAGCCCCGTTAAGCTGTCGCGGTCGGTCAACTTCTTGAGATCACGATAGCGTTGGGCACGGCTGGTGACGGCTGAAGTCAATTGATCCGGTTTCAATGGTTTGACGAGGAAATCGTCGGTCCCCAAATGCCGCGCTTCAAGCTGCAATGTAATGCGGCTCTCGGTTGACAAAAAGAGTATGGGGACGGTCGTGTAAGCAGGGAACTGTCTTACGATCTGCGACAATTCAAGTCCGGTGCAGTTACCAAGATATAGGTCCATGACAATAATATCTGCAGTCAGTCCTGCCAATTCATTGAGCATGGTTTCCGGATTTTCGATGACGTGCACCTCCATTCCGGCGTGCTCTAACGTGAGTTGATAAAACCGCGCAAGCGTTGGATCATCTTCGGCAATGACGACACGCAGCGGTGGTGCCATAAACCGATCTTCAATGGCGCTCCTGCGATCAAACACATCTTCCCGATCCAACGGACGGTGCATAAAATCTGTTACCCCTTGCCGCACGGCCTCTAAACGATCGTTAAACGCTCCATGTTCGCTTACGGCGACGATGGAAATGTCATCGGATAAGCCATATTGCTTCAACCAAGTTTGTGCAGCGGCAATCTGATCCAATGTGGACAACAGAACAGCTGGCACATCCGTTGATAAACCGATCGGAGGTGCCGTATCTCCAACCGGGAGAACCTTGTAGCCGATCTCGGTGAGCGCGCTGATGGCGTCAATATTTGAATCCAATTGACCGAATACAAGCACATGGAAAGTTCCACGATGGGATGCGATTTCGTAGCTCGCATGTACGTCTCCTAAAGTGACTGTCTCGCCAGGAATATCGACGGCTTCTTTAAGATCCGAAATCAACAGATCAATCTGGTCAATTTCCTCAGCGGTTAAAGGGCTCTGTTTTTCTTTTAGCAGACGGAACAAACTGTCGAGAGGTGCAGCTGTTTGGCTGATGCGTGGAAATCCTAAACTTTTCCCGGGGCCGGCAAGACTATGGGCAATGTCATGAATTTGAGTGATTTCAGGTGCAGCGGTGGCCATACCTTTGTCACGGGGCAAAGCCGTCCATATTGAGCGGACGTCATTGACTTGAGTTTTCAGAGTTGAGGCAAATTCTGCACTCAGCGCCTGAATACGCTCAGCAAGATCATCCGGACTTACAGTTGAGTTTGGCGCGCTGGGGGGGGTGTCGGCATGAGGACCTCTTCCAAGCAATAGTCGAATTGAGTCCAACCGTGACCTGTCCCTGTCAGCCGGTCAATAGGCCATACCGGGGCACGTTCATTGAGTCAAAAAGGAGCCTGTCAGGCCCCTTTAATCCACGGTAGTGGACAATCTGGACCTGCGGAAAGACTTGTCATAGCAGCGCCAAAATCGGACATTGACCGTAATGCAGATCTAGGGGGCCGGTTTCATTAATCCGAATCGGTGGGATTTACGTGTCCAGCGACGATGTCTCACATGAGGACGAAGACGATGTCTCACATGAGGACGAAGACGATGTCTCACATGAGGACGAAGAAGTACAGGCCTTAGGGGACGTTTTTTTCGAGCTGCCACTAAAAAAGTGGGGCATGTTCGAGAGTACCTCCCTGCTGGGCTCAAAGATTGTCCTGCTCAGTGATCTACCAGGGCAATCGGGTGAACGGATCATTGTGTGATGAGGCTTGCGCGGAAGTCGTCGTCCCAGGCGGCGACCTTTCGGCGGAGTCTTAGAGTCGGTTTCGAAAGTCATGCGGCTCGGGCCAATCTGCGGACGAGGAGCATGACGGAGGCGGCGTAGAGGAAGGCGCGGGCCGAGGCGATGGTGGCCTCGAAGTCCTTTGCCAGTCGCCGGTTGCGGTTGATCCAGGCGAAGAAGCGCTCCACGACCCAGCGGCGCGGTTGGACGGCGAAGCCGACCTGATCGGGGCTTTTGCGCACGATCTCGACGGCGATCATGGTGGCCGTGGCGACCTTCTCGCCGGCGTAGCCGCTATCGGCAAAGACCTTCTCGATGAACGGAAACGAGCCGCGTGAGGCGCACAGCAGCGGCCCGCCACCATCGCGGTCCTGGATACCCGCCGGATGCGCCTCGAGCACGAGGCCGCGCCCGTCGGTGTCGACCAGCGCGTGGCGCTTGCGCCCCTTGATCTTCTTGCCCGCATCGTAGCCGCGGGGGCCACCAGCCTCGGTCGTCTTGACGCTCTGGCTGTCGATAATCGCGCCGCTCGGGCTGGCCTCGCGTCCGACCCGCTCGCGATCGGCCATGACCAGAAAGTGGTTGATCTTCTCAAGGAGGCCGTCGTCGCGGAACTTAGCGAACCAGCGATAGATCGTGC
This sequence comes from Rhodospirillaceae bacterium, assembly GCA_965262665.1. Classification (GTDB taxonomy): domain Bacteria; phylum Pseudomonadota; class Alphaproteobacteria; order Rhodospirillales; family Rhodospirillaceae; genus CBDBND01. The sequence continues at coordinate 2,167,059 of CBDHFR010000004.1, read as the reverse complement.
CCCACGGTGGTAAATCGCTTGGCAGCAAGCGCCAAGGGCAGCCAGCCCGCATCACGTAGAAAATGCCGTTGACGATCTCTCGCATCGGCCATGACCGGGGCCGTCCCGTGCCATGAGCCGGAGGCAAATGAGGCTCGATCACAACCCACTCCGCAGCGGTCAAATCAGTCTGATAACGCAGCGCCTTGCGGCTATGCTGCTCTCGGGTGGTCGGCGTCCACATGGCGGCTCCAGATCGGTTTCAGCAACCTTCCTGGAATCACATCGACACCGGCCACTCAACCCCTTTCGAAACGGCCTCTTAGGGAGTCCTTGCCGGGGTCTCGTCGTATGAGGTTTTGTGCCATGTGCTTGATGGTGGTGAAGTTGGCCGGGGCGTGATCGGTACGCAGGCGGTATTCGTCATCGCGAAAGACCATGTCCATGACCCAGTGCAAGCTGTTCTCTATCGCCCAGTGGGAGCGGATAATTGGGCCTAGTTGCGCCGCCGCGAGATCGAGCGATGAGATGTAGAGTCGGGTCTCGTGCTCGGTCTTGTCGCCGATCTCGCGCGTGCTTTCGACCGCGATGACGGATTTCAGCCCCGGCCAGCCCCGGCCAGCCCCGGCCAGCCCCGGCCAGCCATGGCGCTGCTGGAGCCAGGCGATATCCTCGCTCACCGTCGTCCTTCGCGTCTCGATGCGGCCATGGTCGCCGCCGACGCTGGTGTGCTGGCTGCTCTTGGTGTTGTTGAAGCCATTAGCTTTTTGTTCGTCAACGAAGAGTTCGACAGCTTCGTGCAAGCTGGTCTGGTTGGCTTTGAGCGCCAACACGTAATCGGCCTTCTTGTCGACGATCTTGGTGGCGATCTCGCGCTGGCAGCCCATGGCGTCGAGAGTGACAATGGCGCCGTCGATGGCCAACATGTCCAGCAGATCGGGGATGGCGATGATCTCGTTCGACTTTTCCGCCACCTTGACCTGGCCGAGCACCAGCCGCTGACGGGCGGCGAAGGCGGAAACCATGTGGATCGGCGCCTTGGCGCCCGTCTTCTGGTAGCTGCGACGCGAGGTCTTGCCGTCGATGGCGATCACCTCGCCCGGCACACCGGTGATCGCGGCAACCCAGGCGACGAAGCACTGTTGGAACATCCGCGCATCCAGGATGGCAAGGATCGTGCCCAGTTGGTCGTGGGACGGCGTGCCATCGGAAAACGGCCGGAAGCGGCGTAGAAGATCGCGTTTCTTGTCGCCGAAACGGGCAATATCGACAATGCTGTCGGCGCCCGCCAGCACCGCCAATAGGCAAAGCAGCAGCACCTCATCAAGCGGATAGACCACTTTGCCCCGTTGGCGAGGGTCCGCAAGATCCTCAAAATGATCAAGAAAGACAACGGCTTCCGCGAATGCGCCCGAACTCTCCATCATAACCTCCCATACCGAATCGGCGGTCTTCGATAGATTCAGCACATCAACACATTGTCACGCACTTTTTCACCCGATTGCCCTGGATCGCGCCCTTAAGGGCTTTGCCTTGGAGCAGCGAATGCGCTAGCTTTAGTTTTCAACTTCGCCATTGGAAGTTTCTTTTCCATGTTGCGCACTGACCTCAACGAAGCGCTGAAAGATGCGCTTCGCAATAAAGACCAGCGATCTCTCGCCACTATCCGTCTCATTCTCGCGGCTCTTAAGGACCGGGATATTTGCGCGCGGACCAAGGGTCTTCCCGACGGTGTGGACGAAAGCGAAATCCTTGAAATGCTGCAATCCATGATCAAGCAGCGCCGGGATAGCATTGCCATGTATGAGCAAGGCGGACGCTGTGAATTGGCGCAACGGGAACAGGAAGAGATCGATATCATCAAGAGCTTCATGCCGGAGCAACTTGGAGAAGACGAAATCCGAGGCGCTGTTGCAGATGTGATTAAAGAACTGGAGGCTTCCAGTCTCAAGGATATGGGTCGGGTGATGGCGTCATTGAAGGAGCGCTTTACGGGCCGAATGGATTTCGGCCAAGCCAGTTCTGTCGTCAAAGACAATCTTGTGTAGCAACCAACGCTCAAGAGTAGAGTGGACTTAGGAGGCGGTAATCGCTGATGTCATTTCCGCCTGATTTTCTCGACGAAATCCGCACCCGCCTGCCTGTCTCATCTGTTGTATCAAAATCAGTCAAGCTGCAAAGGCGTGGCCGAGAATTTATCGGCCTTAGTCCTTTTTCAAACGAGAAAACGCCGTCCTTTACGGTCAACGACCAAAAGGGATTCTATCACTGCTTTTCTTCGGGTGAGCACGGTGACGTATTCACCTTTCTCATGAAGACTCAAAACTTGGCTTTTCCCGAAGCAGTGGAACGTCTTGCCGAAGAAGCGGGTCTTGAAGTTCCGCGCGCAACGCCGGAAGAAGCGCAGAGAGCAGAACGCCGCACCACGCTGCAACAGGCCGTCGAGTTCGCCACGCACTTCTATGAACAGAAATTGCGCGCTCCCGAAGGTCAGGATGCTTTGGCGTACCTGCGGCAACGCGGCTTAAGCGACGAGATTATAAAATCGTACCGGCTCGGTTTCGCGCCGGGCAGCAATGCCCTCAAAGCTGCCTTAAGCCGGGAAAATATTCCGGAAGATGTGGCCATCGAAGCGCGGCTACTCAGTCCTGGTCAGGATGATCGGCCGGCGTTCGATTTTTTCCGCGACCGGGTGATGTTTCCCATTTGCGATTCCCGCGGCCGACCGGTGGCCTTCGGCGGCCGGGTGATGGGCACGGGTGAACCCAAATACTTGAATTCACCGGAGACGCCGCTGTTCCAAAAAGGACGCGTGGTGTACGGATTTTCTCAAGCCCGGAAAGCCGCCTCCGAGAATACGGAAATAATCGTTGCCGAGGGCTACATGGACGTGATCGCCCTGGCTCAGGCCGGCATTCCAAACGCTGTAGCACCCCTCGGCACAGCCTTGACGGAACAACAGATTGCCGTGCTCTGGCGCAGCGCACCGGAACCCATTCTTTGTTTCGACGGAGATGAGGCCGGCCGCCGCGCGGCGATACGGGCTGCGGACAGGTGTATGCCCATGCTGGAGCCTGGCCGGTCTCTCAGGTTTGCTATTTTGCCGGCCGGGCAGGATCCGGATGATCTCATCAAGGCGCAGGGCCGGGAGGCGATGCGCAGTGTCCTCGATGACGCGGTCCCGCTGTTCGAGGTGGTTTGGCGGCGGCTGATCGAAGGGTGCCGCATCGATACACCGGAGCGCCGTGCGGCTCTTGAGAAAGAAGCCGATGACCTGTCCCGTGTGGTCTCGGACGGGACGGTGCAGGGTCATTACCGGCGTCTGATCCAGGAACGGCTGTTCGATCTGTTTCGTAGTCAGTCTAAGCCGTCATTTGGACAGGGTGGCCGGCCGCCGAAAACCCAGCCGGTGGCGACAGGCAGAGCCCGTCTCGATGGCACAATCCTGCGGCACCGAATCTTGATGGCCACCCTGATCACCCATCCCGAATTGCTCGATCACGTGGAAGAGCGACTGGGTGCCATGGTTTTTGCCGATTCGCGCCTTGACTCACTTCGGCAATCCGCCTTAATGCACCTCTCTCAATCGCCGAACCTTGAGTTTGAGGGGCTGAAGTCCCATTTAGACGGCTTAGGGTTCGCCGACGAGCTAAAGAAGCTAATAAGTTCAGAGGTTTACATACACGCTGGATTTGCGCGTCCGGATACCGCCCTCGAAGACGCAACGACCGGGTGGGATCACACGTTCTCGTTGTGCCAGCGGGATGACCTGGAAGCGGATGTGAGGCGGGCAGCAGACGATCTCATCAACGACCCTTCCGATTCAGCGTTTGCAACCTTTCGCACGCTGCGTACGGAAGGCCAGGCGTCGGAAGACAATGGCGGACTTTAGATCCGCGTGCAAGGGGGAGCGGCTAATGCCGACAAAAGTAGCTGCTAAAAAGCAATCTAATAAAAAGCAATCTAATAAAAAGCAATCTAATAAAAAGCAACCTAAGAAGAGAGCGCGACACTCCATGGCGACTAAAGCCGCAACCAAAACTGATGCCAAAGAAGAACGGGAGGAAGGCGATAGCCCACTTCTGGATTCAACCAATGCATCAGTCAAAAAGCTGATCCAGAAAGCCAAAGAAAAAGGCTACATCACTTACGAAGAACTCAATGCCGCTTTGCCGTCAGAGGAAATGTCCTCTGAGCAAATCGAAGACACCATGTCCATGCTTTCTGAAATGGGCATCAATGTCATTGAAGAAGACGAACAAGATGACGACGACAGTGGGACGACTGAGGCCCAGCCGAAAAAGACAGAAGTCGTTCCAACCGGCAATGTAGACGATAGCGATATCGGCCGGACGGATGACCCCGTACGCATGTATTTGCGTGAGATGGGATCTGTCGAACTGCTGTCCCGCGAAGGCGAAATTGCCATTGCCAAGCGCATTGAAGCCGGACGTGAAATGATGATCGGCGGGATCTGTGAAAGTCCGATCACCATTCGTGCATTGCTTGCCTGGCACGATGCATTGATCGACGGCAAAATGTTGCTCCGGGACATCATTGATCTGGATGCGACCTATGGCGGTGGCGAAGGATCGTCCAATAATAATGCGGCAAATGCGGCAAATGCGGCGCCTGGCAGTGGCGCAAACCCGGCTCAGGGCGGTGGTGCAAACGCGGCTCAGGGCGGCGGTGCAAACCCGGCTCAGGGCGGTGGTGCGCAAGCGCAACTCGCTTCAGTCAACGACAATGCCAGTAAGTCGAACGGGGAAGATAAATCCGAAGCCGCTTCTGTAGAGACGTCAGAAGGAGACGAAAAAGGGGACGGTCAAAGCACCGAGGCAACCAGCGACAGTGATGACGATGATATGGACGAAGGCGCTGTTTCGCTCGCGGCCATGGAAGCCGAACTCATGCCAAAGATTGTCGATGCGTTTGAAAAAATTGCATCGGTCTACACCAAGATGAAACGGGCACAGGATCAACGCCTGACTGCATTGGGCACCGGTGAAGAGATCCCGAAAGCCACAGAGAAGCGCTATCAAAAGTATAAGGCCGAGTTGATCCAGATGATGGAAGACGTTCATCTGAACAACGCGCGGATCGACTATCTGGTTGAACAACTCAACGACCTCAACCGCTCCCTCTTGGTGATGGAAGGCCAACTGATGCAGTTGGCGATCAAAACCAAGGTCAAACGGGAAGCCTTTATCGAGCAATATTACGGCAGCGAACTCGACCCCAAATGGCTGTCGCGGGTGCGGCGGCTGACCGGCAAGGGGTGGAAGGATTACGGCGCCAAGTACAAACCCGAAATCACCGATCTCCGCCAGGGCATAGGCGAAGTTTCTGAGATCGCTGGACTTTCCATCTCTGAATTTCGTCGCGTGGTGTCGACGGTTCAAAAGGGGGAGCGCGAAGCCTCCAAGGCGAAAAAGGAAATGATCGAGGCCAACCTGCGTCTGGTGATCTCCATTGCCAAGAAATATACCAACCGCGGCCTGCAATTCTTGGACCTCATTCAGGAAGGCAATATCGGTCTGATGAAAGCGGTGGATAAGTTTGAATACCGCCGCGGCTACAAATTCTCTACCTATGCGACCTGGTGGATTCGCCAGGCCATCACCCGGTCCATCGCCGACCAGGCCCGGACCATCCGTATCCCGGTCCACATGATTGAGACCATCAACAAGCTGGTCCGCACATCTCGGCAGATGCTCCATGAAATCGGCCGCGAACCGACACCGGAAGAGCTGGCAGAAAAACTGCAAATGCCGCTGGAAAAGGTGCGCAAGGTTCTCAAAATCGCCAAAGAACCCATCTCACTCGAAACGCCGATCGGGGATGAGGAAGACAGTCACCTCGGTGACTTCATCGAAGACAAGAATGCGGTGCAGCCCATCGACGCGGCCATTCAAGGGAACTTGCGGGAAACCACCACCCGTGTGCTGGCCAGTCTGACAGCCCGTGAGGAACGCGTGCTGCGCATGCGCTTCGGCATCGGCATGAATACCGATCACACGTTGGAAGAGGTGGGACAGCAGTTCTCAGTCACCCGCGAACGCATCCGGCAAATCGAAGCCAAGGCGCTGCGCAAGCTCAAGCATCCGAGCCGGTCGCGGAAGCTGAGAAGTTTCCTCGACAATTGACCCGGTATTATTCCGCCAGGAACGCCCGCACGACCGCAGCCATGTCTTCGGTGTGGGAGTCCATCGCACCGTGGGTCCAGCCCGGTAGATCGTGGATGCGGCCGTTCTTTAGATAGGGCTTGGCCTGCGGCGTCAGTTCCCAGAGGTCGTCTTCAGGATTGAGAATCAAAAGGGGCTGATCCACGTGCGGCAAGGTTGCCGTCAGATCATAGGCAAAAGCCGCCCTGAATCCCCAATTGCCGGTGCGATAGTGGCGCAGGCGCTCAATACTGATGTCGGCGTAGCGTTCGTCTGTAGGGACGTCCGTAAACATGCCGCGCGGATTCTGCCGGATACTCTCCGCTGTGGAGGCCAGCACATCGGCAAAGGCCGGCGGTGGGTCATAAATGCGCTGGCTGTAATCGGCGATGATCTCTTCGTCAAAAATCGGGGCTGAAATCATCACCACTTTGCGGATGCGGTCCGGATACCGCATGGCCAGGTCGGCGGAAGTGAAGGAGCCGGTGTGATAGCCCATCACGTCCACTTGGCTGAGGCCTAGGGAATCCATGAGCACGATCATGGCATCGGCGAGATCGCCGATCAGCGGCGGTTCGGGCGGCGTGTCGGAGCCGCCGTAGCCAGGCGTGTCCGGCGCGAAGGCGAAGCGGTCCTTGCCTATTTCAGATAGCCAGACATCATAGACGATGCCTGATAGCGGGCTGGCATGGAGGCACATCAACGGTGTCTCACTGCTGGCGCGGTTGCCGGCGTAGCGGTAGTGGATTTGGCCATCCAGTCCGTCGGCGTATCCCCGGCGGACTACGGCTGTCTGATTTGTACCAGTCGTCATGGTGCCGTCCTCCCCGTTCGCTGCTAGCGATTGTCTTGCCAATCCGATGCTCAGTGCACCGCCAAGGGTGAGGCCCATGCCCAATACGCTGCGGTGAACTGTCCGGCGTGCGAGAGCCATGTTTGGTTTGTTGCTGCGGTCAGAACTCATGCAAACCCCCTGTTTGGGTGACTGGAGCACCTTAAAAGCTCCCAGTGAGTGAGGATAGTTCGAAGCGCCCACGGACTGACTTCGCTGTCTGCTTGACCCCGGCTTTCGAGACGCTACTTTGGCGCTCGGACACCAGGGGAGGGCCCGTAGCTCAACTGGTTAGAGCCGGCCGCTCATAACGGTCTGGTTGGAGGTTCGAGTCCTCCCGGGCCCACCATCCAGTCTGGCTGTTACTGGGTCTAGCTTCCACCTTAAATTTTCCTTTCGATATTTCAATGCCTTACGGGGCAATTGCGCCCTCCGTTCTGGCACGGAGAACGCATTTAGGGAGACAATTGAGGAATTCGGGCAGGAATTCTCTGCAGGGCCATTTCAGTGGCCAGACCATGGAGAAGAATGGGCAGTAAGGATGGGTTGGCGGGGCCAGTTTGGCTAGACGGGGAAGCCCAATAGGCGGCGTTGTTCGTCCCAATGGCTGGGAAGCGGAGAGAGACGCTTTAGATGCTGAACCGTGAGCTCGATTGGCTGGCGCCCGTTAGCAATGCTCTCGACAATATCAGGCGCAAGAAAGGCCAGCGGGAGGAAGCGGCTGACATCGGAAGGGCTCATGCGTTCCCCCTTTGCGATCTCTTCGAGGGAACATATCTCTCCTGACTTCAGCCTTTCAAACCAGTCGATTGACCGCGCGACGAGCTTAATGAGGTTGGGTACCTTGCGTGATGTGGCGTGAGCGGAATTGATGACAACCAACTTGGTCTCCACGCCCCTGCGCTTGAGCCTAATCGGGAATTCCAGTTGATAGGTCTTGTTGCCGTGCTCAATCGGTCGAAGCCCAATGATTTCTCGAAGGCTCGCAGTGCTGAGTTCAAGAAGAAGTTTGTCTTCTGACACGGTAACGCGCTTCAGTATCCTTCGAACGAGGTCGTCTATTCTCTGCACATGCGGTTTAGACTGACTGAACTCGGCAATGCGCTCCATCTCTTGTATGGTCGGAGTATCGGGACTTAACGCGTTAATCAGCTGAAGCTGGTCCCCCAGGAAACGGTTGAGACAGTCTTTGACGAGATTCTCGATTTCTTCGGCAGGCAGGCGCCAGCCCCTATCGTTGTCGTTTTGTGTCCGTTTGCCGTTTAGAGCGCTCGAGATGTAATAGCGGTAGCGCCTATTGCCCTTAACGGCATGGTTAGGGGTCAGACGCCTTCCTTTCTCATCAACGATGAGGCCGGTGAGCAAACTGCCGTTGGTACTTGCCCTTCCGGCACGACGGTTGGATCGGCCTTCGAGCTTGGCCTGCACGGCGTCCCAGATATCGCCGCTTATTATCCCCTGGTGCCGCCCATCATAGGATGTGCCCCTGTGTCTTACCTTGCCGATATAGAGCGGGTTCTTGAGGAGGTGATAAAGCCGCCCCCTGGTGAAGGCACAGTTCCCGATCTCCACGCCCGTCCGGTAGGTCTGTCTCTTGGTCCGGATATTCAGGCGATCAAGTTCTGTTTTGAGCTCGCGGACATTATCGAGGCTGAGATAGAGCTCGAAGATCTTCTGGACTTGGGCGGCTTCGCTCTCATTGATGATGAGCTTCTTATCGCTCACGTCATAGCCCAAAGGGACCGGGCCACCCATCCACATGCCCTTCTTCTTGGAGGCCGCGATCTTGTCCCGGATTCGCTCTGCGGTCACCTCTCTTTCGAACTGGGCAAAGGACAGTAGAACATTGAGGGTCAGACGGCCCATGGAGGTGGTCGTATTGAAGGCCTGGGTGACCGAGACGAACGAGACCCCATGCTTGTCGAAGAGCTCAACCAGCTTGGCAAAGTCTGCAAGAGACCGGGTTAGGCGATCGACTTTATAGACGACAATGACATCGACACGATTGAGCTTGATCTCCTTGAGCAGCTCTTGAATGGCCGGGCGGTTGAGATGACCGCCCGAATAGGCTCCATCGTCATAATGGCCTTTGACCAAGGACCAGCCTTCGTTGGTCTGGCTCTTGATATAGGCTTCACAGGCCTCTCTCTGAGCATCCAAGGAGTTGAAGTCCTGCTCGAGCCCTTCGTCTGTGGATTTACGGGTATAGATGGCGCAGCGCAGACGCTGGCTCATGACGCGCTCGCCTGACCATCTACCCCGAAGAACTTCCGTCCGTTCCAACGAGTGCCCGTGATCTCCCGTGCGACGGCGGAGAGGGAGGTATAGGATTTTTGATTCCAGATCACGCCGTCTTCGACAACATCGACCACATAGACATCGCCATGCCATTCGCGGATGAGACGGGACCCCGGGGCTATACATTTACAGACCTCACCCGCACTTACGCTCAATGCCTTTTGAAGTTCTCGCCGGGCGGCTGGTTGGGATTTGCCATGGGCCCGAACCTGAATCTCAAACCCGATAGCCCGTCGCATCAGCTTTGCGCTCAAGCCCTTCGGCGGATCGGCACCATGCAACGCGCGCCACTTCGCCTTCAAGGATCCAATATTACACGCTTCGAGTTCTTTGAGTTCTTCTTCCACGTTCTGTTGCGCCACGACACTCCTCCGTATCTACAAATACGAAAGAACCGTTGCTCTTGTGCCTGCCAACTGCCAGTCCGCTTGTGGTGCATTCATTAGGTTGTGCAGCTACGAATTGCTTCCAAGCTAGATGGCCGACGTCAGAGTCAAAGGGGCAAACTCAGGGGATGTCCACCCTGGGGGATGCCTGTAAGGACTATATAGAGTCCGGTCACGACCGGTCGTGGGAGACCCAGCGGTGCTATCGGCGCTATACTAATCTCTACCTCGGCGACTGGCTCGCCCGCCCGCTTGATGCGATCACCCGCCGGGACATTGAGGCCCGCTTCCATCTCATCACCGAGCGTCACGGCAAGGTACCGGCCAACCAGTGCCTGTCGTTTCTCCGCTCGGTCTATCGCCGGCCCTGCGTCGACCACGAGGGGCTGCGCAATCCGGTCGAGCTGTGGCTCGCCGGCGGAGGGCGCTATCACCCCAAGACGAGGAGGCGGATTCCCGCGATCAAGAGGAGAATGTCAATCCCGGAGGAAAAAGGGTCCACGCCCCGGTGTAAATGTGGACCATTTCTATGATCCGGTGAGTGCGCCTTGGCGCGTGTGCTTGTCACTTAGCTAACGCATGCCAAGGCGCGCTGGCCAAAGGCCGGCACTTTCTCTTTTTCAGCTTGGTGTTTTAGCTTCGGGCTCTGCGGCTTTGACGCAAGCGGAAGCTTTCTGCGTTCATCTCTAGAATGTGCACGTGGTGGGTGAGGCGATCCAGGATAGCGCCTGTGAGGCGTTCCGATCCGAAGGCCTCGGTCCACGCGTCGAACGGCAGGTTGGAGGTGATGATGATCGAGCCGTGCTCGTTGCGCTGGGAAATGATCTCGAAAAGCATTTCGGCCCCCGTCTTTGACAGCGGGACGAAGCCCAATTCGTCGAGCATCAACACATCCTGGCTGACGAGCTGCTTTTGAAGGCGCTGCAAACGGCGCTCGTCTGCGGCTTCGATCAGTTCATGCACAAGTGCAGCCGCGATTGTGAAGCGGACCTTCAGACCCTTCTGGCAGGCCGCCAGTCCCAGACCGAGGGCAACGTGGGTCTTGCCGGCACCGCTTGGGCCCAGACCGATGACGTTCTCACGCCGATTGACGAACTCACAGCGGGCCAGTTCCATCGTCAGTGCCTTGTTGAGCGACGGGATTGCCTTGAAGTCGAAGCCACACATATGCCAAGGGCAAGGTCTTCGCGCAGCACCAATTTCCGTTCTTCCTGAGCGATTCAAGAAGATGCGAACCATATCCACCGGGGCGGCGCGTAGAGACTGCAAGACTCTTTATTACAGACTCAACCCAGCCCGTCCGTCGTATACATGCAAGTTTCTGCGCGAGCCCGCCGGATTCAGCCCATTTAATCATATCGCGCGCCCGCTGCTGCCATGTCCGCATGAGTTCATATGCCGCGAAAATCCACATCTGCGATTGCGCGGAGAGGAATGCGGCCTCCGGCAGCGGCGTTCGTTCCTCATCTACGAGCTTTTTCAGCAGCTGGGATTCAAGCTCCATGAGAAATTGATCGGCGACGGCAAGGTTGAACGCCTGCATACGCAGGAACAGGTCATCTCCGAGTAGATTCAGTTTAAAAAGCGCCTCACGGAGCGCGGACGGATCAATTGTTGACGGCTCCGGATATCACGGCCGATCGTCGTATTCTTCAAATTCGTCGTTCTCGTCCGTCATGCCAGCCGTCACCAAAGATCAATATCGATGGAATCCGGCCGATCCTGTGGCCAGAGTACCTGAACGGGGCATTGTCAGACTAAATCGGCTTGAGCGGGGACGTAAGGTCTCGTAGCCTCCGGCGATGCACAATCCCTTCCGTTATTTCAATAGCTCGCCCGAGGTCATCCGCAGCGCTGTGATGCTGTATGTCCGTTATCCCTTGTCGCTGAGACAGGTTGAAGATCTCCTGTTCGAGCGCGGCATCGACATCTGCCATGAGACCGTACGGTACTGGTGGAACCGCTTTGGCCCGTTGTTTGCCGCCGAGATCCGGAAGAGGCGGATAGACCAGCGCAACTGGTCGAATTGGCGCTGGCATCTTGATGAGGTATTTGTCCGCATCAACGGCGAGACACATTATCTATGGCGTGCCGTTGACCATGAAGGCGAAGTGCTTGAGGTCTATGCCACGAAACGGCGGGATCACAGGGCTGCGCTTGAATTCCTTAAACGTGCCATGAAGCGTTATGGCCGGCCGGCTTCGATCGTCACAGATAGGCTAAAGTCATACCGGGCTGCGATGAAGGTGATTGGCAATGAAGGTTGTCAAGAGACCAGGCGCTGGCTCAACAACCGGGCGGAAAACTCACATCAACCCTTCCGACGACGGGAAGGGGCAATGGCTCGGTTCAGAGACATCAAGACCTTGCAGAAATTCGCCTCCATTCACGCCTCGATCTACAACCATTTCAACCACCAACGCCATCTCAACCGCCGCGATACTTTCAAACAAGCCCGAGCTACCGCCTTGGCCGAATGGCGTCAACTTGCACCCTGAGAGTCCTCTATTATGGCTTCTTCTGCTCCGGGCCAGTTAGTCTGACAATGCCCTCCTATGTAACCAATTGCAGCCCGTTCTATTTTCTGTGTGAGCCTTGTTTCTACTGGAATGACTCATTGAGCCCCTTACACCTTAAAAATGTTTCAAAGGCGGAAGCGGATAGATTCTCTAAATTCGAGTCGAATATGGAGGCGCGAAACTACGTACGTCAATTGCGCACCGAATTGCGCGATTTTTTCCAAGACCTCGGGTCGGTCCATGTGCAGATCGGCGATTTCTATCATTTCCAAAATGTAATCAGCCCAGAGACGGTGGCGTTGCTGTCGAGCGTGAAACGCGCGCTGGATCCGGACGCATGTATTAATCCGGGAAAGCTTGATGGGATTGCGCCGTAGTCGGGTTTACACGTTTAGGAATTCAAAGATCGCTTGGGCCGTGTGATCCGGCCGGTCCTGATGAGGAAAAGCACTGGCGTCCCCAATCGCGGCACCTCTGGCATTCGGGAAGCGGGCGACGGCATCGCCAACAAATCTGCCATAAGCGCCCAACGTGCCATAGAGCATTAAAACCGGGCATGTCACGCGTGGTGCGATAGCGAGGTGATCGAAGATGGCGACGCCGCGCGTGCACGGTTGAATCCATCGACCAGCAGCATTCCGGCTGCGCACCATGTCGTCCATATGGGTAGTGTCACGCATACCGAAGGTGGGGGTCATGTAGATTGGATCCCGCGGTAAAGGATTGTCCTCTGCATCAAACATGCCGCCTTCAATATATTGCCGATCTGACTTCACCAGGCTCTCTCGCGACCGGGCTGCAGCGATGGCAGAGCCGGCGGTGATGAGGGCATCGACGCGGTTCGGCCAAAACACACCACAGACAGCGCCAATACAGCCCCCCAGGGAACTGCCTATAAGTGTGACTTTGTCTTCTCCCAAGCTGTCCAGCAAGGCCATAACTTGGGCGGCGAGTTCTTCTTGCGTTGCAATATAGGGCGGGTCGCCATGCATGACAGTGTCGCCATGGCCAGTCAGATCAACCGCAATTGTACGCGCGTGTTCCGCCAAGGTCGGCAAAATCCAGCGCCATTCCCAGGCCCACCCGCCGAGTTTGTGCAGAAGCACGATAGTACGCTCCCCTTGACCTCCAGCGACGTAGTGCAGCGAACCGCCGGTGACGGGGATCTTTCCTTGTTTGAAGTTGAGCAGACGGTTGAGCGCCTGACGCTCTTCAAGAGCCGGATAGAGTTGAGTACCGTTGGAAGACATAGCAGTTGATGTACTGGAACATAGCGGCTCGAGCAACAAAGTCGATGCTGATGATGGAGAGACCAAGTATGTCCAAGCGCGGCTCAAAGCGGGTTCCTAGCAGAGCTTTAAAATGGCGCGGAAACACCTCAAGATGGTTTCTGTAAAGGTTGTCCCTCCCGAAAACCCTATCAAACGGTCTTCATGATGCAAATCGCCCAGTTATGGATGGGGTTTTCGAAAGAGACACCCACATCGCCCTCGCCCTAGCTGCGTGCCTACATCATATGATAATATTTGGTGAAGCCCATCTGCGGCGAACACTCATTCACTACGCCCAAACCTATAACTGTGCTCGGACGCATCTCTCCTTAGACAAAGATCTGTCGAGCTCGCGGGTCGTTTGCCGAACTCGTTCTATCACGACACGTATGCACCTCAGTGGATTGCACCACGAGTGCCAGCCAATGAGGTTTTCCGAAGGGATAGGGCTGAGGCTTAAAAAGAAAACCGCCCCGCCGAGAGGGCGGGACGGTGTGTGATGATCGGATAGGTATCGGAGTGCTTACGCAGGCTTGATACCCATGATGTTTCGGACACGCCGACGGCCGTAGCCGTCAGTCGAGCCCTCGCCGCTGTCCCGGTTCACCAGCAGGTCGGCGCGGCGCATTTCGCCCTCGAAGTCCGCGTTCTGATATTCGTAGAGCCAGCGCTCGTGGTTCCAGCGGTGGGTCATCCAATCGCGGATGCGGCGCCACGCGCTGCCATCATGAGGCCTGCGGGACGGATTGGTGTAGAAGTCGACCGGATAATAGACCCCACCCGGGCGCAAGATCCGTGACGTTTCTTGAATGATCTTATAGGTCGCTGCTTCCGTCACTTCGTGGTGCAAGATGTAAGAGGTGACGATGTCGAAGTAGCCGTCGGGGAAGTCGGTGTCTTCGGCCAGGGCGTGACGGAAGTTGACGTCGACCCCCATGTCGACGGCCCGCATATGGGCGTAACGCACCATCGGTGCGCCGATGTCCACACCCCAGACTTCTGCGTCGGGATAACGCTGTTTCAAGGCCACCACCTGCTGGCCGCAGCTGCAGCCGGCATCGAGGATGCGCCTCACTTTGCCGTCGGCCGGGACGGGAACGGCTCTGGCCATGTTTCTGTGGAGCTCGTCCTGATAGTTGCGGCCGTTGAAGAAGTTGTTGGTGCCGTAGTGGTATATATGCCCGGCGAATTCATCACCCGTATAACCGCCTGGTTGCATGTGGATTTCATGCTTGGTGTATTCCGGTTCGATACCAGGGTTGAGTTCGAGCATGCCCGGACCAGACTTGTCGGCGGCTTCCATCTCGGACATGTAGGCATCATAGTTGCCGTGGAACTCGCGATGGAGCTGCTTCCACATGTGCATTTGCAACCGCTGCCAGCTATGGTTCCTGAACTGGATGACGGGATCGTCTTTCAGCATTTCGATGGCGGTATCCCGTGGCACTTCGTCATTCCGGCCATACCCGTTGGCCGCCAGGATCTGAAACGCCCGTTTCTCGGCCGCACGGGTCAACTCGCTGTTGATCCAAATGCGGGTGCTGGTGCTCATCTCGTCATAGCTTTCAAGATTCAGCGAGGGCAGACGTTCAAGAATGCCGTCCGTTCCCCGCGGTTCCACATCGGCGCCAGCTAGTTTTGCCAGGGCCGCTGTCGGAGCCACCATTGAAAGACCGGCCATGCCGGTAATCCCGAGGGCCATCCGCCGGTGAAATATTTGACTCATGAATAAATCTCCCTTGACCGTGCCTGTTGTCGGTTCAACAGGCCAGTGGTTGCACCTCTCCTACCTATATTATGCGCTTCTTAGGCTGTCCCCACAACGCATTACAAAGAAAGTCACGGATGGAGATCAATTCGTGTTCTTATATGGAACGCGGCCAAGATCGACCTATCGGGATCGAAAGGTATTGTCGCATTTCTTGAGGAAATACAATCAAGCGGTTCGTCCGTCCGCGGTCCTTGTCACCGACGGTCTCGGCTCCTAAAGGGTACCCCGAAGAAAGTTAGGAATTGCAGTTCTCTACATGTAAAGAATGGTTGAACAGTCTTGGCTAAACATCATACCAGTCCTTCCCGAAAACCTTGTATCTAGTCAGACCACCATAGGTGTTACGGTGCTGGTAGCGGAAGCGGGCGGGAGACCGAAAAAACCTTGGTCTTCAAGACCGCGGATAAGCGAGGTCCCCGGCTGCTGTTCCTACGAACCCGAACAGTCGCTTGGTCCGCTTGGCGAGACCGTATTTGCAAGGAAGGGTCATGGAACGAATTTTCGCGGGCATCGACATATCGAAGGATCGGCTGGACGTGCACCTCCGGCCATCGAGTGAGGCCTTCGCTGTCGCGAATGACGGCAAGGGCATGGCGGCGTTGGCGGACCGTTTGCGTGCGCTTGGCGTGTCGCTGGCAGTGGTGGAAGCGACCGGCGGCGATGAGGTCACGGTGGCCGCGGTGCTTTGTGCGGCAGGCGGACCGTTTGCGGTAGTCAATCCTCGCCAGATCCGCGACTTCGCGCGGGCAACGGGCAAGCTTGCCAAGACCGATGCCTTGGACGCCGAGGCGATCGCCCATTTCGCCGAGGCGGTCGATCCCACCCCCCGACCGGTGCCGAACGCCCAGGTCCGCGTGCTCAAAGCGCTCCAGCGCGAGTTGTCCGACCTCGAAGCGGAAATCGACGACACCGTCCGGCACGCCCCCGCCTGGCGGCACGCTGAAGACCTGCTCAAGAGCGTGCCCGGCGTCGGCAACGCGACGGCCCGCACTCTGATCGCCGAGCTGCCCGAACTCGGCAGCCTCGACCGGAGAAAGATCGCCGCCCTGGTTGGGGTCGCTCCCTTCAACCGCGCCAGCGGGATGATGCGCGGCCGGCGCACCATCTGGGGCGGTCGCGCCAAAGTTCGTGCCACCCTCGACATGGCCGCGCTGACCGCCGCCAGGTGCAATCCGGTCCTCAAGCGCTTCTATGACCACCTCCTCGAACTCGGCAAACCAAAGAAGGTCGCCCTGACCGCCGTCATGCGTAAACTGCTTACCATCCTCAATGCCATCGTCAGAGACCAAACCACTTGGCAGCACCCTTGACATACAAGACAGTCGCTTATCCGCGGATCTTGATGATGCAAACGTCCGGGTGCGGATTAGGTTTTCGGAAGGGGTGCAGCGAGACTAACTGCTGTGCTTGCGGGTGAAAGTCCCACCGACGCAATTCTCCGTTTAGCGTCGTAGTTATATCCGGCAGGAGCTATAGGGGTGACCAGGCGACCTGAAAGCCCGGATGTAAAAGCCCCGGAGGGCCGGGAGGACATAGAGCCTCTCAGGTCTGGTCAGCACGGGGGGCCAAGCGAACAGGAGGGCCGTAGTGAAAGCGAACGGACGAGACGTCGAAATAAACCCCGCACGAAGCTGATTGAAGTGGAACTATTGGAGCTGCCAAGGGTTTGTCCCTTCTACCCGATGGCCAGTGCCGGTGCGGAAGAACTGAGGTGCACGCATCGGGGCTCACCACTGCGAAACGGCAGCGTCTCACGTCATTCCAACCGCTGGAGGTCCCGGGCGGACAGTGCTAATCCAAGGCCCCCAAGGCCTGTGTCCGGCACTCGGTCCGCAACGAGCACGCCAGCTTGACCAAACATCAGGCTTGGCGACGTCAGATCACGGCGCAGGAGGTGTGTACCAAACGCACCCTCCGCGGCGATCAGGTGGGACCCGAGAGCTTGCATTACCGGCAGGGCCGCGCGTGCAAGGATGCTGGTCTCTCCCACTTGACAGCCGACGATGACGCCGATGCCTATGCGCATCGCGTGTTCGGCGGCTGCCAGGGATCGCAAGATGCCGCCCATCTTCGATACACGCAGGTTCACGATCCATCGTCCGGGATCTGTCAGCTCTTCGAGTTGCTTGATGCGCAACAAGCTTTCGTCAAGCACGATCCGGGTCCCACAGGCTTCTCCGACCCTCCGAAAGCCATCTAGGTCACCGATCTGAAGCGGCTCCTCGATAGCAAACACGGTGCCGGGAAGCGCTGTCAAATGGCGGACACACGTATCCACAGACGCCCATAGGTTGTTGGCATCTAACCGGACCCGCACTTGTGGACCAACGCGCGCCAATGCAAGCAGTTTACGCCGATCCCGCCGCCGATTGCCGGACACTTTGACCTTGATGTCTTGAAACCCGAGCCACCGGTAACGCATCAACTGCCATCGATACAGGGGATATGGCGCATCGCCGAGCACTGCCGAATACGTGAATTTGCCGGTCAAGCGGAATCCGCCAATGAGCTCCTCCACGGTTCGTCTCTCCACTTTGCCAAGCAGATCCAGGATGGCGATCTCTAGTGCACAAAAGGCCGCCGGATTGCGGTCGATGGCGCCGCGGTGAGCTTCGATCCAGGCTCTCAGGCTGGCAACATCGCTTACTTCCGCGACCACCGCACCGGCGTACGTGCGGATAAACGCAGATCCGCTGGCCACGGTTTCGCCGGTGACGTACTGCCTAGGGCAACCCTCGCCGTAGCCGGTCTGCCCGTTATCTGCGTGTGCTAGCACGATCAGATTTTGGGCTCGGCCGCGCTTTGCAGAGGCATGGCGGAAGACGGTCTTAAAGGGTACGGGAAAGGTGAATACCTCCAGTCGCTCTATACGCATCCGCACTCAATCCCTGGCGATGCGAGCGTCAAAGTCGAAGGTGCATTCGTGTGCGTATTGTAGATGCAGGTATTTGAACTGGGCGTCGCGCTGCCCCTCTGCCACTCTATGTTTGCGGTACGCATCCCCAGTACCGCCGCTTAGCCTCTGGACGTTGACCGGCTTGAGCCTGCCGCTGGCACGCTTGCTGTCGAATTCTACGTTGACTAAGCGCAAGTGCGCGTCAATGTCTCGTGCGAATTCCGGCCCAAATTCGGCAGCATTTGCCTCGACGTACAGCGTGTAGCGCGCGTTTTCCTGGACCGCCAGCATTATAAAGAAGCTCGTACCGATTTGACGGTTTGCCAGTACCGCCGAAACCGCCTCCAACACCTGTGCCTCGTAGAGTTTCTCGCCGGTTATGCTGGTGACGCCCACGCCCTTCTGTACGAAAGCCAGCGTCGGCGTATCGTTGACTAGTCCGGTCACCCGGACTATGTCGTTCATATCGTAGCGGTAGAGTCCGTTTGAAGTTGTCACGACAACATAATAGTCGCGCCCTTGCTCAAGTTCGGCGAGGCCCAGCATCTCGGTATCGCCCGCCTCCCAATCTTCGCGTTTAGCAAACTCAAAGAATGTGTCCTGGAAGGTTGGCAGGCAGTCGTTGCGACGTGTATCGACGTTGATTGTGCCCTGTACTTCGCTGGCGATGTAACCCAGTTCAATGATGGCGCAATCCTCTGGCAACGAAAACCTGAGGTTGCGGATCGCCACGCCGCAACTGCCTCCTGTCCAGGTTACGACGCCCCCAAGATGCGGCCAGATATCGGCGTATGTAAGCCTACCCGAGGTATCGAGTCTGGCACGAAGATGGGCCGCACGGCGTGGGTCCCGCTTGAGCGACGCACGCGAAGCAACGCCGTTGGGTAGCCGGCCTTCGGCGACGGCGCGAAGAACTGTGTCCGCGTGATCGTTGACGACCTCCAATAACCGAAGCAATGTGGAGGAGTTTGGCGTTGCCGCGCAGGTAACTCCCGGTTCCGCGACACCGAATATCGCCATCGCTAAATACCGTTCTTCGTAATCCGCAATGCCGGGCAGCTCTGCGGGCAGCACGTAGCGGGACTTTAGCCACCGGGGTTGATTCTGGTAGAGCAATCCCGATGCGGAACCGAACGGAGTGCCGCCCGGCATCGAACCTTCGACGGCGGCGCCACCCACCGCATAAACCTTCCCCGACATCACCGACGGTCCTTTCGACAAGGCGTACGCAGCCAATTGTTGATGGGCTCCGATGCTCCGGAGGCCCGGCCGGGTGACAGGGATATTCTTTGGTGCCCCCACGGTACCACTGGTTCGGTTGTAATAAACCGGCGGCTCGCTGGTCAGACGCGGCTCGCCCGTGAGTTCCTGTGCTTCGATGTCGTCGCGCAGGTCTTCGTATGTCTGCACCGCTACGGCGCGGCGATAGTCAGCAGCTGTACCGATCTTATTGAAACTGTGTCGCCTGCCAAACGCGGTTTCCGCATTGGCAGCCAAAATGCGCCTAAGTACAAAAGATTGCGCTTCATTCGGAGATTTCGCCGCTGCCAGCATCGCCGAAAAGCGGCGGCCGTGCATGGCTGTGAGGGCGGAAGTTATTAGCCGGTAACCAATGGGAGGCGGCATATCAGTTTTTCTCGAGTCCCGTGACGAACGGTGTCTTCATCTGTGCCAGGAAACCGCTTGGATAGTCTCGATCGGTGAGTCCCAGACGGCCAACCTCGCGGTCGGGAGGCAGGAACCGCGTACCGAACATCAAGTCCCACACGATGAGGTTGTTGCCGAAATTGTTGTCCGATTCCACGGCAAACTCCGAGTGATGCCAACGGTGCAATTCCGGACCGCTGACGATGTAATTGAGTGGTCCCAAGCGGATATTGCAGTTTGAATGCTGGAAGAAGCCATTGACCGCGTACAAGACGAAGTACGCGGCGAGGGCCTCGGTCGACACGCCGAGCAGCGCAAACGGCACTGTATCGACCGCGAACTGAACCGCTTTTTCTATGGGATGGAACCGGCCTACGTTAAGCCAGTACAGGCGATGCGGTGAATGATGAACTGCGTGGTATCGCCACATGAAGGTGAACTTGTGGAACGCCCGGTGCAGCCAGTAGCGCGGCAGTTCCGCTAAGAGCAACATGAGGCACGCTTGTGCGGCTACTGGCAGGTTGTGCGGCCATAATCCGTCGACAGCAATTCCGCTCGTACGCAGGTAATCGGCGATCAAGATCACCACCGTGATCGAAAGCAGATACGGCAGGGCCACCTGTACAACGATCATGAATAGCACATCATCCCAGATCTCACGGGTCGCGGGTTGCCACTCGGTTCGGTAAGGAAGCTTGATTTCGTGCAACGTGACGACAGCAGCAGCAGCCAACACTGCAAGGTAAGATGCTACGGTCACTGGCAGACCGGTGGCGGTCAAAGATGCAGCCAGGGCAAACGCGAGAGCCAGAATCGCTGGATACGAACTGCCGGCAACGAGCTTTGACATTCCTATTAGATCGGTCATCTAGGACTTCTGCTGGCTTTCCTGTTGAATTGCTTTGCAAATGGCCTGGGTTTAGTGCTGAAAATTGAACCACCTTAGGGAAGTCTGATTATATCTGGTTTATTTTTTGGTCTGTCTTTCCCTGTCCTTGCCGAAAACCTCATGCGCCTAAACTGGGGCTGAATCCTCTACAACTCTGTGTGGATGGGGTTTTCGGCAAGGACAGCAGATTTGGTGTCTCGGCAGAGACAGGGGTTTGCAATGAGCAGTTTTGCTAATCAAACAAGCAGGCGGCCATTAATTCCCTGTTTCGTAGTTATCACTCCCTGTTATAGACGTTTGCAGGGAAATCGAATTCCCTGTTTTTCGATTAGGGAATTTGTAAGTAAAGCCCTGATTTTATTCGGAGAATCCCGGCACACTTAGCTCAAGACGGCCACTTTTTCATGTTTTCCCTGTTTTTTCCCGGGTAACAGGGAATTCCCAGAGACAAGTTCGCTCAAGACTGCGTCCTCCACCATCCAGTCTGGCTGTTACTGGGTCTAGCTTCCACCTTAAATTTTTCTTCCTGTATTTCAAAGCCTTACGGGGCAATCGCGGCCTTCGTTCTGGCATGGAGAACGCATTTAGGGAGACAATTGAGGAGTTCGGGCAGGAATTCTCTGCAGGGCCATTTCAGTGGCCAGACCATGGAGAAGAATGGGCAGTAAGGATGGGTTTGCGGGGCCGGTTTGGCTAGACGGGGAAGTCCAATAGGCGGCGTTGTTCGTCCCAATGGCTGGGAAGCGGAGAGAGACGCCTTAGATGCTGAACCGTAAGCTCGATTGGCTGGTGCCCGTTAGCAATGCTCTCGACAATATCGGGCGCAAGAAAGGCCAGCGGGAGGTAGCGGCTGACATCGGAAGGGCTCATGCGTTCCCCCTTTGCGATCTCTTCGAGAGAACTTGTCTCACCCAATTTCAGCTTTTCAAACCAGTCGATTGACCGCGCCACGAGCTTAATGAGATTGGGTACCTTGCGTGATGCGGCGTGAGCGGAATTGATGACAACCAACTTGGTCTCAACACCCCGGCGCCTGAGCTTAATCGGGAATTCCAGGCGATGGGTCTTGTGTCCATGCTCAATCGGTCGAAGCCCAATGATTTCTCGAAGGCTCGCAGTGCTGAGTTCAAGATGAAGTTTGTCTTCTGACACGGTAACGCGCTTCAGTATCCTACGAACAAGGTCGTCTGTACTTTGCACATTCGGTTTAGACTGACTGAACTCGGCAATACGCTCCATCTCTTGCATGGTCGGAGTATCGGGACTTAACGCGCCAATCAGCTGAAGCTGGTCCCCCAGGAAACGGTTGAGACATTCTTTGACGAGATTCTCGATTTCTTCGGCAGGCAGGCGCCAGCCCCTATCGTTGTCGTTTTGTGTCCGTTTGCCGTTTAGAGCGCTCGAGATGTAATAGCGGTAGCGCCTATTGCCCTTAACGGCATGGTTAGGGGTCAGACGCCTTCCTTTCTCATCAACGATGAGGCCGGTGAGCAAACTGCCGTTGGTACTTGCCCTTCCGGCACGACGGTTGGATCGGCCTTCGAGCTTGGCCTGCACGGCGTCCCAGATATCGCCGCTTATTATGGGGCTTATATACATGACTAGACAAGTCCTTATTTAGCTCCGCGGATCAGCAAGAAGCCCTCATAGATGAGCAAGGAAACCGTAAACGGCACCATAACCAGCCACAAGGTTCCGCTCTCCAGTCCACTGCCTGCCATCTTCGCCAAGTAATTGTAGGCGTATAAATGAACCAGCGCCCCGACCAGGACCGTTACTACGAGACGAGGCCATTCGGTTTCACCGCGCATCGAACCGAGGATTTTCTCCATGAAAACGAGTACGAGGGCGACGACTGCGAAAGGGTCAATCCAATCAAATATGGGCTTGGCCGCCGCGGGATTGACGGCGTAGAAGAAATTGTTGAGCGTCAAAACGAAAGCTACGACGAGCATGAAGCATCCTTTTAGTGACCGCATATTTCAACCTCTCCAATTCTTCCGTTGTGTCTAGTCATGTATATAAGCCCCCTTATTATCCCCTGGTGCCGCCCATCATAGGATTCGCCCCTGTGTCTTACCTTGCCGATATAGAGCGGGTTCTTCAGGAGGTGATAAAGCCGCCCCCTGGTGAAGGCGCAGTTCCCGACTTCTTTGCCCGTCCGGTAGGTCTGTCTCTTGGTCCGGATATTCAGGCGATCAAGTTCTGTTTTGAGCTCCCGGACATTATCGAGGCTGAGATAGAGCTCGAAGATCTTCTGGACTTGGGCAGCCTCAAACTCATTGATGATGAGCTTCTTATCGCTCACGTCATAGCCCAAAGGGACTGGGCCACCCATCCACATACCCTTCTTCTTGGAGGCCGCGATCTTGTGGACCTGCACCGCAAAAGTGGAGAGTTACCTTCTCACCTAAGCCGCCATACTTTCGCACTTCACCGGACTGATGCTGCCCAGATATGAATGGCGACGACGCGGATTATAAAATCCATTGATATAATGGAACAGGGCGTTTTGTGCCTGTTCCCTGGTTTCATAGTGTTCCCTCCATATTAATTCTGCTTTCAATGATTTGAAGAACGTTTCTACAGTCGCATTGCCATAGCAATTCCCTTTGCCAGACATCGAAGAGAGAAAGCCGTGGTCTTTGAGAAGTTTCCGGTAATCGTTGGAGCAATACTGCGAGCCACGATCAGAATGATGAATGACCCCTGGTGGCGGTTGTCGCAATGCAATGGCCCTTTTCAGAGCCTTGATCGGCAAATCCCGTTTGAGCCTGTCGCTGACGGCCCAGCCAATGACACGGCGTGAATACAAATCGATGATCACCGCAAGATACAGCCAGCCCGCTGCCGTCCAGAGATAGCTGATATCACCGGCCCATTTCTGGTTTGGTCCCGTGGCCTGAAAATCTCCATCCAGAAGGTTGGGAGCTATGTTGTGGTTGTGATTACTGTTTGTCGTGCGTTTGAATTTATGAGTTCTGACGATGCGAATATCGTTCTCCCGCATCAACCGCCCGACCCGGCGTTCACCAATGACGCTGCCTTGATCCCTGAGTTCATCAGTCATTCGCTGGCGACCATAGGCCCGATAATTACGGGCATGTTCGGCACGAATATGGGCCAAATAGACCCTGTCGTCGCGTTGGCGCTGACTGGCAGGGCGAGACCCCCAAGCGTAGTAGCCGCTTTCACTGACCCTCAGGACTTTGCACATCCTGCAGATTGAAAAATTGGCCTTCTCCTTTGCGATGAAATGAAACCTCATCGGCTTTGGCTGGCGAAGAAGGCCGTCGCTTTTTTTAAAATGTCCCGCTCCTCACGCAATGTCCTGTTCTCCTTGCAAAGGCGAGCCAATTCCTTGTCTTTATCATTATGAGGGCCGGACAGCAGCTCAGTGTGCTTATGAGCGGTAATCCACTTGCCTAATGTAGACAGGCCAATGCCAAGATCGGCGGCAACTTGCTTGTGTGATAGCCCGCTCGTCAATGCAATCCGAACGGCTTCAGAACGAAATTCCTCAGTTCTTCCGATACCCATATGGGCCTCCTGTTGAGTTTAAACTTTAACAGAAGGCACTCTCCATTTTACCGGTACCAGTCCATCATGGCAGAATGGGTATGTGGAGCGGGTTATTGGCTCAATCCGGCGCGAGTGCTTGGATCACACCATCATCTTTGGCGAGGTCCGTCTGCGGCGGACGCTTAGACGCTACGCCCGATACTACAATCGCGCCCGGACGCAATCTTTCATTAGACAAGAATTCCCCGGTTTCCCGTCCCACCGTGCGGGTCGGCGCCATCGCAAGGTGTGAACACCTGGGTGGACTTCATCACGAGTACCGGCGGATAAGGTAAATGGAAGGGACAACAGATTTACTTGCAGTTTGATCGCCCTTGACCAAAGATTCTTCTGGTTCGACTAAGTTAGTCTGTCAATGCTTTGTGTAATGTAAAATGGAAGGTGTTCTCTAATGAAACCTAATCCGTTCCTTCGTCGGGTGCCACGGGATGAGCTTCCGTCGCACCTCCAGGAATTGTGGGACTATTCCACCAGGGTGACAGGTGACGCCACCTTCGTTGAAGTCGCAGGTAACAACCCGACCATGCTTGACTGGTACATGAATGATTTTTACGAAAGAGTGTTTTACTCTGGTCGCTTAGACAAAAGGATCGTCGAACTGGTTCGCCTGAGATTGGCAAACATTCACGGCTGTGCCTACTGCAACAAAGGCGACACAGCCCAGGCTTTGGATGCGGGTGTGCGGCGGGCACAGATCGATCAGTTGTCTGATTACGAAAACGGCCCGTTTTCTGAAGCGGAAAAAGCGGCCCTTGCCTTGGCCGATGTTATGGTACTGACAAATCCAAAAGGTTATGTCACGAAGGAAACCTATGATCGTGCCAGCCAGCACTTTACGGACAGTCAGCTATTTGATCTGGGTATAATCATGGCCGTCTTATGTGGCGTGGCCAAGTTTCTCTTTGCATTCGATATGGTTGAAAAAGAAGATTACTGTCCCTTCGTGCCCGCTGACTAAACGGCGTGCGTTGCCAGAGTAAATCGGCTTGAGCCTGTCCTTTCCATAAACTTCGTCCGCTTGAGCTGCATGTCATATCAGCCCTCAAAAGCCGAGCTCGAGGAAGACGTTTCGATCAATGCAACTCCGGGAGGGTTGAGACAGAAGGCCAAGAAGCTAAATAATCGACTGACCGTTTACTTAAAGAACGCGGCGCCAGTCAGGACCCGTTGTTACTCAAGTCTATAATTCCCGCCTTCCCTGAGGCAGCTCGAAGATCTACTTCTCTAATCGGGTTGTCTAAGAGTCGGTTTCGAAAGTCATGCGGCTCGGGCCAATCTGCGGACGAGGAGCATGACGGAGGCGGCGTAGAGGAAGGCGCGGGCCGAGGCGATGGTGGCCTCGAAGTCCTTTGCCAGTCGCCGGTTGCGGTTGATCCAGGCGAAGAAGCGCTCCACGACCCAGCGGCGCGGTTGGACGGCGAAGCCGACCTGATCGGGGCTTTTGCGCACGATCTCGACGGCGATCATGGTGGCCGTGGCGACCTTCTCGCCGGCGTAGCCGCTGTCGGCAAAGACCTTCTCGATGAACGGAAACGAGCCGCGTGAGGCGCACAGCAGCGGCCCGCCACCATCGCGGTCCTGGATACTCGCCGGATGCGCCTCGAGCACGAGGCCGCGCCCGTCGGTGTCGACCAGCGCGTGGCGCTTGCGCCCCTTGATCTTCTTGCCCGCATCGTAGCCGCGGGGGCCACCAGCCGCGGTCGTCTTGACGCTCTGGCTGTCGATAATCGCGCCGCTCGGGCTGGCCTCGCGTCCGACCCGCTCGCGATCGGCCATGACCAGAAAGTGGTTGATCTTCTCAAGGAGGCCGTCGTCGCGGAACTTAGCGAACCAGCGATAGATCGTGCCCCACGGTGGTAAATCGCTTGGCAGCAAGCGCCAAGGGCAGCCAGCCCGCAGCACGTAGAAAATGCCGTTGACGATCTCTCGCATCGGCCATGACCGGGGCCGTCCCGTGCCATGAGCCGGAGGCAAATGAGGCTCGATCACAACCCACTCCGCAGCGGTCAAATCAGTCTGATAACGCAGCGCCTTGCGGCTATGCTGCTCTCGGGTGGTCGGCGTCCACATGGCGGCTCCAGATCGGTTTCAGCAACCTTCCTGGAATCACATCGACACCGGCCACTCAACCCCTTTCGAAACGGCCTCTAAGTTTCGGAGACGTTTACATCCTCCAGGCAAGCCGTACTTATGCCTGTGAACTGGCACCGTATTACACCCGTCGAACTGCAGCGACCCTGGAATATTAAGTGAGGGCTATGCCGCCTCGGCAATACACTCAGGCGTGTCGTTCTTGACGCTGTTCACCGCTTTGCTCACTGCATACACTGCCAGGTCATTGCCGTCATAGGGCCTGAGAAGAGCCAAGGCGTCATTTAAGGCCGTATTGCCGGATATCCACAGGTCATAGTCCCATTCTGCAAGGATGACCGGCATGCGGTTGTGGTAGGGCTTGACCACCCCGTTGGCCTGGGTTGTCACAATGGCGCAGGAGGTCACGTCCAGTTGGCCGTTGTGCTCCCATGTCCCGGCAAAGCTGAACGGGCGTTTATCTTCCATATGGAACCAGTGGGGCTGCTGTGACCCGTCGGACATCATCTTCCATTCGTAAAACCCGTCCGCCGGGATGAGGCAGCGGTGTTTATTCACTGCTGTCTTGAACGATGCTTTTTCTTTGATGGTTTCGGCCCGGGCATTGATCATCTTATAAGCGATCTTCTCATCCTTGGCCCAGGGCGGCACTAGGCCCCAGTGGGCGATTGTCATCTCCGGCTCTCCGTCCGGCTGACGCAGGATGGGGATATCTTGTGTTGGGGCCACGTTGTAGCGGGGCTTGAAGTGCTCACGCTTGAAATCAGTCTCACGTTCCACAGTCAGGCGGTAAAGCTCATAGATCTCGCGCCAGGACATTGTCCGTGTGAAACGACCGCACATCAGCCGGGGGGTCCATGTTGGGTAGACTGTAAGGACGACCAGTCGGGGATAACGTCTATATTCCTACCGCCACAGGACGAGCACTTAAGCCCGTTCTTGATGGTCTTTAACCGCGTCTTGGGCTTAAAACGAGCCAGCGACACAACTCCCCTATGACGGCAGGCGAGGTTTTCGCAATACACATTCAGCCGGCTGACGCCGCCAGCTAGCAGCCGTTCCACACATACCACCATGCGTTCGGTCCCTTGTCCTTCCCGAAGATCTCATCCGTGCCGAATCATTGAATATTCGTAACCAGTGCAAGCGGATGTGGCTTTCGGGTAAGATAGGTCGTTACAGCAAGCGCCGCACCAGCTTGGTAAGGCCGATAGATGCCACCAGCAAGAGAATCGCGTCAAGTTGCGTAAGGGCAATGTCCCCTCTCACGCTGTCCACAATGAACGGCACGATCAATATCCCTATTGGAACAAAGGTCGCGATCAGGAGCGCGATGAAATCGCTAACCCATACCGAAAGGATTTTCCAGTACACGAGCCACAGCCAAAAGCCAGAAACCAGCAAGAGCACCCAGGAGACTATACCGGCGGCAATCCACATGACTGTGGTGAGGTCTATTGCCATCCATACGTCAGGCCGCCAGTCTAAGAGCGCGTTACAGGCATCCTTGAACTCCGGTTTGCCAGATTCTGGATTGTCTCCGTCAAGCACTCATAATCCAGATTCAGTAATGGTTGTTAGCCAAGCGCTGTGAAGACCTAAGTATCTTGTGCGGACCTTTGAACTCAGGACGGCATTGTCAGATTAAAGTCGTATGCTTGAATTTTTCTCTTTGTTGAGCCAGCTTTGTCGCCCGTGCTTGCCCGGTCTAAACCAGATAAGACTGTTTTTGTGCCCTGAAATCCTCAAAAGGGGACGGGGAGAGGCGACCAAGCAGATTTAATCTGACAATGCCCTGATCTGCAGCACCCCAGACGGCGCATCCGGGCTCGGGCAAGCTTGACAATGTTCGAATTCATGACCTGCGTCATACCCTTGACTCACGTGCTCTGGCGCTTGCCAAGAGTTTGCCCATGATCGGCAAATTATTGGGTGTCCCTTCCGCAAACCTCATCCGCTTGAACTGAGTGTGAACTGTCTACAACTCTGTATGGATGGGGTTTTCGGAAAGGGTAGCCTAGAAGGTACACCCCCTAGACTCAGCGCCGTTTCCTATGACAATGCCACGCTAGGTATATGGTGAGTCGGACATGAATCAGGGGAAGTCACAATGAAGGTATCGAGACAGGTCGGTAGAGGCGCCACTACGCCTAGACGGAAGGCACTGGGCGTGACCATGGGAGGTGCCGTTATTGCCGTACTGGAGCCGCGAACACAAACCGCCGCGCAAGAGGGTAGTACCAGCGGCGTTCCCGGAAGGCCATCAGCTGCCACGGATATGGTTTCCGTGCCTGGCCGAGTGGCGGGGCCAACGCCGTTGCCGGTCCGACGCGACTACGCCCGCGGGCGCTTTGGTCAGATCCACTACCGTATTACGCGACCCACTGAGGAAACGGGCAAACGGCCACTCCTCTGCTTTCACATGAGTCCTAACTCAAGTCGGGTTTATGAGCGTTTTGTCGGTTTCATGGGCACTGACCGTGTCTGTGTGGCACCAGACACGCCCGGTTTTGGCGATTCCGCCGCGCCATCGGAACCACCCGGTATCATCGACTATGCTGCTGCCATGGGTGATCTCATTGATGAAATGGGCTTCGAAAGCGTTGATGTGATGGGCTACCACACGGGCTCGGAAACCTGTATCGAGATTGGCCACCAGAGACCTGAACAAATCAACCGTATTGTCATCGTCTCCGCGCCTATCTTTAGCGATGAGGAACTGGAGGAGTTCCGTAATTCCTATGACCACCTAGAGCCCGCAGCGGACGGTTCCCATGTCGCTGAAAAGTGGCGGGCCCACACCAGGTGGCGGATGAACGGCTGGACATTGGATCACCTCGCCTATCAGTTTAACGACGCCCTACGCCAGCCGGCTATTTCCTGGTGGGGACACCGAGCCGCGTTCGATTATCCCTTTAAGGAAAGGCTGGAAACGGTCGGCAAGCAGGTTCTGGTACTAAACCCTCATGACGATCTGATCGAATACACCAATCGTGCCGTAGACCTCGCGCCACATGTACAGGTTAAAGACTTACCTGAGTGGAACCACGGTTTCCTCGATCTTGTGCCTGAAAAAGCAGTTGGCCTTGTCCGCACCCATGTGGATAGGGAGGGCTGAGTCATGACAGCACTCGTTGAACACCGCTACATAGACGGTCGCTTCGGCCAGATGCATATGCACTTTGCCCAAACGGAAGCGGCCACCGGCCAACGGCCGCTTATGTGTTTCCACATGAGCCCCTACGCCGCAGTCATTTACGACAATTTCATTGCCGAGATGGGGCGGGACCGGTTTGCGGTTGCCGTCGATTCTCCAGGCTTCGGCAATTCGGACCCGACGCCGAAGCCGCCGCTGATTGAGGACTTTGGTGCCGCCATGAGCGACGTGATTGATGCCCTAGAGCTTAAGTCCGTGGACGTGATGGGGTTTCATACCGGCTCCAAGGTGGCGCTGGAGGTGGCCCGCCGAAGGCCGGATACGGTCCACAAGGTGATTCTCATTTCCATTGCCTATTGGACACCAGAGGAGAGGGCGCATCGAGAGGTGACTATCCGCGCGCCCGAGATCACTACCGACGGTTCTCACTTGGTCAAGGCATGGCAAGGCTCCGCACGCTGGAGCATGCCAGAACGTACGCCAATGATGCTGGGCCGAGTGTTCTATGCCCAGGCAATCAATCCAGCCATCATCCACTGGGGCCATCAGGCCGCCTACCAATACGATGTAGAAGCCGCCATGGCGGATATAAATCAGCCGATCCTTATACTCAATCCCGAAGACGACCTCTGGGAACAGACACGCCGCATCAAGCCGCTTCTGACTCAGGACGGTAGTAAATTCATGGACCTACCCGGCTGGGCCCACGGTTTTCTCGACGTTAAGACGGCCGAAACCGCGGCTATTGTTCGCGAATTCCTGAGTTAAGTCGTGAAAATCACAAGAGTATGGAGGGCATTACCGGAGCAATGATTTGCGTCCAAGAGAAGGCGATTTTTTTGGCTTTGTCTTTCTAGAGCATTTCCGATTTATTGTGACGCATAGCCGTCAGCAACCAAGAAGTTCCTGCAGTGCGCGTGATTGAAGAGGCCGCAGAACTTACCGGCGGCTTTCCACAGATCATCGGTGGTGCGGGGGTTCAGGCGCTTCATGTGAGCTTTGAACTTTGAAAATGCGAGCTCGATCGGGTTGAAGTCCGGCGCATAGGGCGGCAGGAACAAAAGCCATGCACCCCGCTTTTCAACCGCCCGCCCGCCACACTCACATTGGATGGGGCTGAGATTTTCGAACTAATGGACTCCCCCTTTTTTACCGAGAGGAGAGAACTGGGATTTAACCGTGAAGGCTTTACCGGTGCCGTCGGACCATGCACCGGCTGGACTTTTCTGTGACAGTCCCAACAGCTTTGACAGGCTTTTGTATGGCGGCAACAGTATCGATGACTTAGGGGTGATGGCGCTCATTCGTGGTGCTGAAGGGAACTTTGCCAGTCTGCTCAGTCCGCCCATGCGGAACCGAAATGCCACATGGAAAGTGCGGCCCCACAGGACCGTGCGGGGCGATTTCGACATTACCTTGGAATTCGACGATGACTTGTCCGATGATTTTCGGGATGCGGCAATGTACGCGGCTAATCGCTGGGAGCAGACCATCGTTGCCGACTATCAGGCTGCAAGTTGCTGTCACTCGGTCGGGGCAGCGGCTTGGGCTTGTTTGGAAATGTCGCGGCGGTTTAGATGTCGTTGGTGATGGCCACAATTACTTGATCTCTAACTCCAATTTCTCCGCCAACCAAAGTATCTGCGTAAGTTGTGTCGGGTACGGGCGCGACACACGACCTCCGCAACGCCCTTGACAAGGGTAACGTTACTGCTGTCCAGCGCCAACAACCGTCACCCTCCTGGCAACAGGAGCCGCCCTTGTTGCGGGGCAAATGGCAGAAGAACAATCGAGGAAACGGAGCGGCACACCGCCTGTGGGCATCCTATGGATAAAATCACGCCAGACCGTCGCAAACACCTTGCCAAATAACATGGATGCTCAGTTCTTCCGCACCGGCACTGGCCATCGGGTAGAAGGGACAAACCCTTGGCAGCTCCAATAGTTCCACTTCAATCAGCTTCGTGCGGGGGTTTATTTCGACGTCTCGTCCGTTCGTTTTCACTACGGCCCTCCTGTTCGCTTGCCCCCCGTGCTGACCAGACCTGAGAGGCTCTATGTCCTCCCGGCCCTCCGGGGCTTTTACATCCGGGCTTACAGGTCGCCTGGTCACCCCTGGCTCCTGCTGGATATACCGTCACCGTCAACAGGCGGGCATCGTCCACGTCAACGGCATCGAGATAGACAAAGGCCGAGGCGCCTGCCTCGAGGTCGCCCTCTACCCGGTCCAGCACCAGATCGGACTCATTGTCCGCAAACTGGATGGTGTAGGACCCGGCCTCGCCGGAGGGGTTATGGACTTGAATGAAGTTGTCGACGATGGGCGCGTTGGCCACCGGCTCAAAAACCACATCCTCAGCGGATGCCTCACCGGAACCCGCTACCACCGCGATCCAACAGAAGGCGAGAAGCTAGAACCCCGGGCCCGGAAGCCGTTCGGTATTGCAAGGACCTCTCGTCATCGCGCCGCACCCCCTTTCCGTCAATCCCAGCATCTTCGGGCCGCGTGTTGCCATTGCGTCAGGCCTGACCGGCGGGACCATAGAAAGTCTTACGCGTTTTGCCGCCCTCCCAAAAGAGGGGAGTGGACGAATTTTTCGGGGATTTGCACGCGCCTGGCACGCTGCAGAGGCCACGCAATCGCTCACCAGCTCTGATCATGACACTCCCTGCCCCGATGTAGGATCAAAGCCCAGGCACGGCATCAGGGGTTTAGATGCTTCCCAATGCAGAGTCTACATTCACCAGCTTGTCCAGAAGGGTCGAGTCTGACACTGCCTTTCCAAAACGTCGGTGCTAATTTTGTGGGCAATTGCGTTGTCCCTTCCGAAAACTCTATCCACTCAAATTAAGAGGCTTTACTCCCGGTCCAAGCGGGTGAGGTTTACCGAAAGAACAACAAGGCTTAGCCAAACATTGTCCAAGTTTACTTAATGCAGATTGTGCCGTCCTATAACCACACTTCAAACAGGTGTAGATAACGCTGGTTGCGGGCCCCCGCAACCACCGAAACCGATATCCCCGATGCGGATGCGTTGGTCAGTTCTTTTCTATTCCCGTTTCACTATCGGCGGATTAGGTAAACAGAAGGGACAAGGGTCCACGATCCCGCATATGTCCGTTGTCCTCGTTTTGTGGTTGGTGTGCACCACCATCAAAACGGACAATCACCATCTCCATCAAGAGATGCGCCGCTCCCATTCCAGCTCGCTGGGAAGGGAGCGGTGTCAGATCACATCGCGACTAACTCATCTAAACCCAGCGAACAAGGGCCTAAAAGAGTTGTCCCGAACCAATTACTCTGACAATGTCCGCCCGTGAACCCTTCCTCGTCCCGAAGCCGCTCAAAGATCCGCTTCACCGTATGACGCTGCTTCTTCGGACGCTCAAGGTCTTCGAGAAGCCACTGATCAATCGTGCCGGTGAACCCCTCAAGCTTCGGGCGCCGGACGTCCCGGCTCCGTCGGTAACCCGGCGGCATAGGAAAGGCGCACATCTTGTCGACCGTTCCCCGAGCCAGACCAAAATCCCGTGCAATCGAGCGCTTGCTCCGACCCTCATCAAAATGCGCACGACGAACCTGCAAATAAACTTCCACGGTGTAAATCCTCCTGCCCTCCCTGCTCAACAGTTCAGGCAAAAAGTGGACGACTTTTACGCCGCCCGCAGTGGCACAATACCGGCGCTACCGTGGTCTAATTTTGCACCGCCCTATACACACAAACGTGTGAACAACAACCAGCTGAAATCAATCGTTTTCGGGTAACCCTCTAGAGCTCTTCGACAAGACGCTGGATCCGGTGGCGGAACACGTTCACAAATCGATTAGAGCGATCCGCGAGGAATTCTTTGACATCGGCTCTATGGTCCGGATCCCTGAGATCAGGATAATTTTTTTTCGAACTGACGCGATGCTACCCGTCTTTCGAGGTCCATGTCACCGGGATTCCAAGCTCCTCTTCGATCCGTTCTTTCTTTTCCGATAGCCGCTCAAAAATGCGATCCCCAAGGTTGCCTCGAGTGAAGGTGAGGAATACACCCACACGATTATCACTCTGCAAGAAGAAGAGTGTAATCCAGGCACTCGAGCCCTTCGGCATTCGAAGAAATACGTTTCCAATTTTCGTCTGATTCGGGAATGGTTGGGCCGGATCGTCGAGCTTGAGATCATCGAGGAACTCTCGCCAGAAATCGCTGTAGAACCGCTTAAGGTCGCTCAATTCACGTTCATGCTCCTCTTCGTCGTTTTCATCTGTCGCCACCAGACCCTCGGATTCGAGGCTGATAACCGTTCGTTTGGTTATGACTGATTGGGCAAGGACACGCGGCTGGACAAGACGCCGTCCTTCGGGCATCGCATACACCGCGATTTCGACAAGGCCGAAGGTAAAGTGAAGTGTGCCATGCCGTTCCAGAAAGTCCGCGATCATGGCCACACCCTCACGGATGCCGTCACCACATATCAGCAGCAGGAACCGGCCTTGCCGAAGACTCCGGGACACTTCATCGACGAAGACGGCCTCGTCCATACCATCGGTGATCTCGGCAACAATATCGAAAAGCGCATTCCCATGACGCCCGGTACGACGGGATACCTCCCGCTGTAAGTCTTCGTAAGTCCAGCGGTTCAACTCCTTCGCATAGTCGAGGATTTGACCTACAACCTTCCGCCTCGCCTCCGGGTTCCGCCATAGCTTCACTTCAAGAACGACAAGTTTGCCCTCAGGCGTTGCGAATAGCGCATCAATGTAGCCGGCTGGCGTGTTTAACTCGGTGCATATTGGAACAGCGCCGGTAAAGGAACGGTCGATCTCATCAATTGGAAGTGCTTCGGGATGCTTGAACATGAGGTCTTGAAGCCAAGCCTCATCGTATCCGGGCGACGACCCTTCAGTATTGAGCGGTATTCGCTTCAACTTCTCGGATAGACAAAACAAGTTTTTGCGCCATAAAACCCCCAAAAGGGGGACATGGAGAGACGACCAAGCAGATTTAATCTGACAATGCCCTTGACGAGTTGTTCCCGCTAACCCGCCACCAGCGCTGTTGGACGCATAAGACCGCTAACGTGCTGAACAAGCTTCCCAAGTCACTCAGGAAGTCCACCAAGACCGACATCCACGACATCTGGATGGTCCAGAGCCGGGTCGACGCTACGGCGGCGCTGCAGCGGTTCGCCACCTTTGACAGTCAAGATATTGATTCTTTTTGATTGCCAATCGTTTGCCAGACCGTTAAACGGGTCCCGTTTTCGGGACTTAAAGACCCTTGAAATCATCTTTAATTTCAAGGCCTTAGCTTTGGTTTCGGGGGGAGGATTTGAACCTCAGACCTTCAGGTTATCAGCCAGATGCTCTACCCCGCTTATGGCTAGTAGCCGACTACTTGAACTAAACGTGAGCACTTCTGCGTTTAATCCTAGAGCGGACATCTCCAGGTCCGGAACAAAAAGCGGTCCCACCTCCCGGCGGAACCACTCCTTGCCTTGAGAGAACCAGTGGAACTGTCTATGCGGGCTTGGTGCCAACAACATTTTTGCCGCCGAAGCCGCCGTCTGGGTAGAGCTCGGCTTCGGGCCCGTCCAGGTTGAGCGCAAGACCGACCCGGCGCATTTCGCCGAAGAAGTCGGTGCGCTGCCAATCGTACCACCACCGCTCATGGTTCCAGCGGTAGGTCATCCAAGCGCTGATCCTGCCCATCGCTGTACCGAACGCCGCCCTGGTACCAGGGCTGGTGTATATATCTACCGGGTAGTAAATCCCGCCCGGCCGCAGGATGCGTTCAGACTCTCTGACGATCTTGTATGTTGCATCCTCAGTCACCTCGTGGTGCAAGATGAAGGAGGTTACAATGTCAAAGTAGCCATCCGGGAAGCCGGTCTCCTCAGCCAGCGCGTGTCTGAAGTTGACATCGACACCCATGTCCACTGCCCGCATATGAGCATAGCGAACCATCGGGGCGCCGATATCAACGCCCCAAACCTCAGCATCGGGGAACCGCTGCTTCAAGGCCACCGTCTGCTGGCCGCAACTGCACCCCGCATCTAGGATGCGCCTAACCTTGCCATCAGCCGGTACTGGAAGGCCCTCGGCCAGGGAGGTTTGCACTTCATCCTGATAGTTACGGCCGTTGTAGAAGTTATTGGTGCCGTAATGAAACAGGTGGCCAGCGAACTCATCACCCGTATAGCCGCCCGGTTGCATGTGGATTTCATGCTTGGTGTATTCAGGTTCTATGCCCGGATTAAGTTCAAGGACTCCGGGACCGGCCTTATCTGCAGCTTCCATTTCGGACATGTATTCGTCGTAGTTGCCGTGGAACTCCCGGAGCAGTTCGTTCCACATGTGCCGCTGGAGACGCTGCCAACTGTGGTTCCGAAATGCGATGACGGGATCGTCTGCCAACAACTCCACGGCCGTTTCCAGCGATATTTCGTCCTTGGGGTTGATACCATTCTTCCGCAGAATCTGGATGGCCCGACGGTTGGCCGCACGGCTCAGTTGGGACGTGATCCATACCCGCTGACTGGTGCTGAACTCGTCATAGCTTTCGAGATTGAGGGTAGCAAGACGTTCGAGGATGCCGTCAGTGCCCCGCGGCTCGAAATCTATTTCAGCCAACTTGGCCAAGGCCGAAGTTGATCCGACCAGGGAAGCGCTGGCCCCGCCAGCGGCCCAGAGGGCTGAACGTCGATTGAACAATTGCCTCATGATTCTGTCTCCTTGCCCTTATCGGGCCATTACTGGTCCTTCCATGCGGAAAGGACAGTGTGTGGATCACCTCAAGCCGATACGGAGCAGCGTTTTTACGACACATCACAGTATCAATTCCCGCCTATGAGAATTTCGCCGTGCTATCTAGTTGATCTGGTGTGCCGTCAGGCGTCGGCTGGGTCTCCTCCGTACTCTTAAGAGGTGATACCATTTCCAACGTAGCTGGTCCCATGATGCGCCTTTGACAAGACAACAACAATGCTAAAAGAGGGCAATTTCGCCTCAGTAATGGACAACAGACCGTATTAGGGCATGCATCTATGACGAGCCGGGGTCATACCTGGGTTTTTCGATCCGATTTCGTCGGTTACCTGCAACAAAGTGATACGCCATGTCCGCTTATGGCTAATTTCAAACCATTATGGTTGCCCAGAAGAACGTCTGTGTTGGCGTGCTAGTCTGACACTGAAAACTAAGGGATAGAGAGGGATTAGATGATGGTGAATATTGTATCAACTGTTGAACTGCGCGGCGGCACGGAAGAAGACTATGTTGCGCTTGGCAACCTTGTCGAAACGTGGATGGGTGCTTTCGGTTCCAGCGATATTGAAACGTTGATGTCTTATTACGACGACGACACTCGGATGATGCCTGAAGGTTCGAGTTATTTTCGCAGTCCTGACGAAATTCGCACCTTTTTCAATGAGAATTTTGGCGCGGTCGAGCTAGAAATCGTCAATGACCTTGCTGAGATCGAAGTCAACGGCACCTGGGCGTATCTGATTGGCCTCTTCGCCGCCAAAGTGACCCCGAAAAACGGCGGTGCGTCGGAGGTCATTAGCAGGCGTTATTTGATTTTGTTACGGAAAGACTCAGACGGTGCATGGCGTGTCCTGCGTGACATAGACAACTCCACTACCGACACGGTGCCGTTGATCGCGAAGTTCAAAAATGCCGATTGAAGTTTAAGAATGCGCGAGACCGACTTCGTTACTGAAGATGGGGTTAATGTCTGTTTTTGGCTAACAACGGACATTCTTGCTTGGTATTGACACCACCAAGGCTCAGTGCTCAGTTTTATCCGTCGATAGCGATGACCTTGGCGCCCTTGCGGGCCATGTCGCAGTACTTACCCCAGTCAGCCATGTGCCATCATTAGAAAGTCCCGAAACAACGACCTTTTCTAAATCAATGTCGAAATCTATCTGTAGCAGGATGATGATTTCTTTGATGATTTGAATGGAATAAGATATTGCAGTACGAGCAAACGCCTATGGAACTGTTTCAATAAAGCTTTTTGAAGTTCTCAATGCAGCTGTAGCACTTCATCAAGCAGGAGACCTAGTTGAAGCCGAAAAGCTTTGCGGGACGCCCCTAGTCCTCGCTCCTAATCAACCGGACGCTCTTAATATGCTTGGTGTCATTATACCAGCGGTCGTTGAGATTGATTCTCTTTTAGGGATTCTCCACGGCGCAATGATGTGATTCATAGAAAGCCGGCTTTAAATGGAGGATTTGATGTCGGCGAAGATCCCGTTGCGAACGGACTATGACGCGGTCCAAGCGCGGGCCTTGGCGCGCAAAGCGACAGATCCCAATCAGGTGCGCCGCCTTCTGGCGATTGCGGCGGTTTATGATGACATGAACCGTAGGGATGCGGCGGCGGTTGGCGGCATGGACCGCCAGAGCCTGCGCGACTGGGTGTCCCGGTTCAATCAGGCAGGCCCCGAGGGCCTGCACGACCACAAATCTCCCGGCGCGGTTCCGCAGCTGACGGCGGTGGAGAGGGTGGCGTTGGCGGAGATCGTCGAGGCGGGGCCGGACAGCGACGGCGTCGTGCGCTGGCGCCGGCTCGACCTCAAGGAGGTTATCCGGGACCGCTTCGGGGTGGAGTATCACGAGCGCTCGGTCTCGCGCCTGCTGCACGATCTCGGCTTCTCGCACATGAGCGCCCGGGTGCGCCATCCAGGCCAAGATGCGGCAATGCTGGAGACGTTTAAAGAAACTTCCCCCGGGCGCTCGCCGCGGCGGTAGCCCACCTGCCGCCCGCAACGCCGGTCGAGCTGTGGTGGCAAGACGAGATGCGCCTTGGCCAGAAGAACGGCATCGTCCGGCAGTGGGCGCGCACCGGCAGCCGTCCGCGTCAGCCCAAGGACCAGCGCTACCAGAGCGCCTATCTGTTCGGCGCCGTCTGCCCGGCGCGCGGTACCGGTGCGGCCGTGGCGATGCCGATCGCCGATCTGCCCAAGCCGATGATCAGGTCACCTTCCCAGTGTCCGGGTACGGCCCGATCAGCTGCTTCCGCCGATCGTTCACTGATCATGATCTCAGGCGTGACGAAGGATTTTCCCCGCCGGCGGCTACGTGCCCGAGGCACGCGCAGTGCCCTTCCCGTGCGAAGGCAGGCGGTCAGCTCACGACGGAGTGCGCCGCGGCCCTGTACGTAGAGCGCCTGATAGATCGCCTCATGACTGATCCGCATCGCTTGATCCTCGGGCCCGTCCCCAGGATAGTCGATCCGAAGACGGTGCGCGATCTGCTCAGGACTCCAGGCCCTGGCCCATCGCCTGCGCTGCCGCGGCCCATGCCGACGACCGTTCCAGACGACGCGTGGCCCCTCGATCACCGTTCCATCCGGTGCCGAGATCCGACCCGCAAGCCGATCCTGCACATCGCGCCGCAGCGCCTCATTCGTTGCCAGCTTGGCTGGCTGCGGCCTTTTGGCGGATCGATCAGCATGCCACTGCGCCGTCGTTGCTCGGTAGTCCAGGCCACCGCTTCGGGTCGCCGCGTTGCGCCGCACCTCGCGGGAGATCGTCGACGGTGCTCGCTCCAGCCGGCAAGCAATATGACGTATGCCTCTTCCCTGAGCGCGCAGAAGAGCAATCTCCTCACGTTCCTCGAAAGACAGGTAACGTCCTGACAGCGGCTTGGCCGATTGCGATAAATGTGCTGGTGGCATGCCGCCCGACCTCCGGAACCACCTCGAGCCTACCGGAGGGGATACACCGGCATCTCGGGCCGCGTCCTCGCTCGAACGCCCCGTCGCAATCGCTGCCCAGAACCGAACAAGCTCCTCACGCCGTGCCGAGTCCGGTCGACCTGGCGAATGCAACTTGCTCCGTCCAGACCGATCCGACCGCCGTCTGCGTACCCGTCATAGCAACCTCCTATGCCAGAGTGTTGCGACGACCGATTGAACCCGCCCAATATGCCTGCGGTGACGACCGCAAACTGCTCCGCCTCCACGGCATCAAGGCCTCCATGAGCCGCAAGGGGAATTGCCTCGACAATGCCCCATGGAGAGCTTCTTTGGGTCTCTCAAGACCGAACTCGTGCACCATACCCGGTTTCGTACCCGGCGCGAGGTGGACCTGCACCGCAAAAGTGGAGAGTTACCTTCTCACCTAAGCCGCCATACTTTCGCACTTCACCGGACTGATGCTGCCCAGATATGAATGGCGACGACGCGGATTATAAAATCCATTGATATAATGGAACAGGGCGTTTTGTGCCTGTTCCCTGGTTTCATAGTGTTCCCTCCATATTAATTCTGCTTTCAATGATTTGAAGAACGTTTCTACAGTCGCATTGCCATAGCAATTCCCTTTGCCAGACATCGAAGAGAGAAAGCCGTGGTCTTTGAGAAGTTTCCGGTAATCGTTGGAGCAATACTGCGAGCCACGATCAGAATGATGAATGACCCCTGGTGGCGGTTGTCGCAATGCAATGGCCCTTTTCAGAGCCTTGATCGGCAAATCCCGTTTGAGCCTGTCGCTGACGGCCCAGCCAATGACACGGCGTGAATACAAATCGATGATCACCGCAAGATACAGCCAGCCCGCTGCCGTCCAGAGATAGCTGATATCACCGGCCCATTTCTGGTTTGGTCCCGTGGCCTGAAAATCTCCATCCAGAAGGTTGGGAGCTATGTTGTGGTTGTGATTACTGTTTGTCGTGCGTTTGAATTTATGAGTTCTGACGATGCGAATATCGTTCTCCCGCATCAACCGCCCGACCCGGCGTTCACCAATGACGATGCCTTGATCCCTGAGTTCATCAGTCATTCGCTGGCGACCATAGGCCCGATAATTACGGGCATGTTCGGCACGAATATGGGCCAAATAGACCCTGTCGTCGCGTTGGCGCTGACTGGCAGGGCGAGACACCCAAGCGTAGTAGCCGCTTTCACTGACCCTCAGGACTTTGCACATCCTGCAGATTGAAAAATTGGCCTTCTCCTTTGCGATGAAATAAAACCTCATCGGCTTTGGCTCGCGAAGAAGGCCGTCGCTTTTTTTAAAATGTCCCGCTCCTCACGCAATGTCCTGTTCTCCTTGCAAAGGCGAGCCAATTCCTTGTCTTTATCATTATGAGGGCCGGACAGCAGCTCAGTGTGCTTATGAGCGGTAATCCACTTGCCTAATGTAGACAGGCCAATGCCAAGATCGGCGGCAACTTGCTTGTGTGATAGCCCGCTCGTCAATGCAATCCGAACGGCTTCAGAACGAAATTCCTCAGTTCTTCCGATACCCATATGGGCCTCCTGTTGAGTTTAAACTTTAACAGAAGGCACTCTCCATTTTACCGGTACCAGTCCAAGGCCAGGGCTGCGCTATTCGAGTACATCGAGATCTTCTATAACCAACGATGGCGCCACTCGAGCATCGGCTACCGGACGCCGGCACAGGCCAGGAGAAATATGACCATCGATCAGGCCGCATAGGTGAAGAACCACCTGGTCCGGATTTTGGGAGCAACGTCAGGGTGCTCCCTTTGGTACCCGATACCATTCCCCCGGTCCGTAGGATTTGGTCTCGCTGTTGAGGGTGAAGTGCAATTCACCCGCGAAGGTATGCCTCTCGATTGGGCCGCAACGCAGAACAACCTCGGCAGCATCAGTCCGGTGAAGTGCGAAAGTATGGCGGCTTAGGTGAGAAGGTAACTCTCCACTTTTGCGGTGCAGGTCCACCCATTTGTTTTGATGACGGACAGTGCAAAGTCCTGAGGGTCAGTGAAAGCGGCTACTACGCTTGGGTGTCTCGCCCTGCCAGTCAGCGCCAACGCGACGACAGGGTCTATTTGGCCCATATTCGTGCCGAACATGCCCGTAATTATCGGGCCTATGGTCGCCAGCGAATGACTGATGAACTCAGGGATCAAGGCAGCGTCATTGGTGAACGCCGGGTCGGGCGGTTGATGCGGGAGAACGATATTCGCATCGTCAGAACTCATAAATTCAAACGCACGACAAACAGTAATCACAACCACAACATAGCTCCCAACCTTCTGGATGGAGATTTTCAGGCCACGGGACCAAACCAGAAATGGGCCGGTGATATCAGCTATCTCTGGACGGCAGCGGGCTGGCTGTATCTTGCGGTGATCATCGATTTGTATTCACGCCGTGTCATTGGCTGGGCCGTCAGCGACAGGCTCAAACGGGATTTGCCGATCAAGGCTCTGAAAAGGGCCATTGCATTGCGACAACCGCCACCAGGGGTCATTCATCATTCTGATCGTGGCTCGCAGGGCGGGTTCAACCGGTCGTCGCAACACGTTCAGTTTGACTGGCCTGCAAGCACTGGTCCAGAGCTTCGGCGGGAGTTCTCCATCCGAGGGTCTTGCGGGGCCGTGTATTGAGCGCGTCAGCAACAACTGCGAGTACGTCCGGACTGTGTGCGCTCAGATCGGTTCCTTTCGGGAAGTACTGTCGAAGCAATCCATTGGTGTTCTCGTTCGTTCCGCGTTGCCAAGGGCTGTGCGGTTCGCAGAAGTAGACGGGAAGGCCGGTTGCGATCCGCAGATCCGCATGCCTGGCCATCTCTGCTCCCTGGTCCCAGGTCAGCGAGCGGCGAAGCTGCGCTGGCAATGTCGTGATCGTCCGGGCGATGGCATCGCGAACCGCTTCAGCCCCATACTCGCTCCAGCCGGCAAGCGCAGGCCCGTTCTTCACGCGCGGGACGGTGCCGTGGCCTTCCATTCGGGGAAGATGCAGCAGCATTGTGAGCCGCGTGGCGCGTTCCACCAGAGTGCCGATCGCCGATCTGCCCAAGCCGATGATCAGGTCACCTTCCCAGTGTCCGGGTACGGCCCGATCAGCTGCTTCCGCCGATCGTTCACTGATCATGATCTCAGGCGTGACGAAGGATTTTCCCCGCCGGCGGCTACGTGCCCGAGGCACGCGCAGTGCCCTTCCCGTGCGAAGGCAGGCGGTCAGCTCACGACGGAGTGCGCCGCGGCCCTGTACGTAGAGCGCCTGATAGATCGCCTCATGACTGATCCGCATCGCTTGATCCTCGGGCCCGTCCCCAGGATAGTCGATCCGAAGACGGTGCGCGATCTGCTCAGGACTCCAGGCCCTGGCCCATCGCCTGCGCTGCCGCGGCCCATGCCGACGACCGTTCCAGACGACGCGTGGCCCCTCGATCACCGTTCCATCCGGTGCCGAGATCCGACCCGCAAGCCGATCCTGCACATCGCGCCGCAGCGCCTCATTCGTTGCCAGCTTGGCTGGCTGCGGC
The DNA here is from genome assembly GCA_965262665.1 of Rhodospirillaceae bacterium. Classification (GTDB taxonomy): domain Bacteria; phylum Pseudomonadota; class Alphaproteobacteria; order Rhodospirillales; family Rhodospirillaceae; genus CBDBND01. The sequence continues at coordinate 2,124,340 of CBDHFR010000004.1, read as the reverse complement.
CTTTTGGCGGATCGATCAGCATGCCACTGCGCCGTCGTTGCTCGGTAGTCCAGGCCACCGCTTCGGGTCGCCGCGTTGCGCCGCACCTCGCGGGAGATCGTCGACGGTGCTCGCTCCAGCCGGCAAGCAATATGACGTATGCCTCTTCCCTGAGCGCGCAGAAGAGCAATCTCCTCACGTTCCTCGAAAGACAGGTAACGTCCTGACAGCGGCTTGGCCGATTGCGATAAATGTGCTGGTGGCATGCCGCCCGACCTCCGGAACCACCTCGAGCCTACCGGAGGGGATACACCGGCATCTCGGGCCGCGTCCTCGCTCGAACGCCCCGTCGCAATCGCTGCCCAGAACCGAACAAGCTCCTCACGCCGTGCCGAGTCCGGTCGACCTGGCGAATGCAACTTGCTCCGTCCAGACCGATCCGACCGCCGTCTGCGTACCCGTCATAGCAACCTCCTATGCCAGAGTGTTGCGACGACCGATTGAACCCGCCCAGTATTGCTCCAACGATTACCGGAAACTTCTCAAAGGCCACGGCTTTCTCTCTTCGATGTCTGGCAAAGGGAATTGCTATGGCAATGCGACTGTAGAAACGTTCTTCAAATCATTGAAAGCAGAATTAATATGGAGGGAACACTATGAAACCAGGGAACAGGCACAAAACGCCCTGTTCCATTATATCAATGGATTTTATAATCCGCGTCGTCGCCATTCATATCTGGGCAGCATCAGTCCGGTGAAGTGCGAAAGTATGGCGGCTTAGGTGAGAAGGTAACTCTCCACTTTTGCGGTGCAGGTCCACATGGCCTCAGCCCGCACCGCTGGCGGCACTTCAAGCTCTCCAATGATCCCGCCTTTGCCGAGAAGCTCACGGATATCGTCGGCTTGTATGTCGACCCGCCGGCCCATGCCGTGGTGCTGTCGGTTGATGAGAAGTCGCAGATCCAGGCTCTCGACCGCACCCAACCCGGCCTGCCGATGAAGAAGGGCCGCGCCGGTACGATGCCCTATGATTACAAACGGCATGGCACGACGACGCTGTTCGCCGCGCTCAACGTGCTGGACGGTACGGTCATCGCACAGAACATGCAGCGCCACCGCCATCAGGAGTTCATCCGCTTCCTCAACCGCATCGAGCGCGAGGTGCCGACGGACAAGGCCGTCCACGTCATCCTCGACAACTACGCTGCGCACAAGAAGGACAAGGTCCGCGCCTGGCTCGCCCGCCATCCACGCTGGACCTTCCACTTCACGCCGACCTCGTGCTCGTGGCTCAATGCCGTCGAGGGCTTCTTCGCCAAACTCACGCGGCGCGGGCTCAAGTGTGGCGTCTTCCAATCCGTCGTCGACCTTCAGGCCGCCATCAACCGCTTTGTCCGCGAATACAATGACGCAAACCCAAAACCCTTGATCTGGAAAGCCGACCCCGATCATATCATCGCCGCACGAAACAGAGGGTTCCAAACGTTGGAATCAATCCACTAGTTTGTGCTTGGCTGGGGAAGGAGCGCCTGCTGGGGCTGTCTCTTCCGAATACCTGCGCCTTCCGACACCTCATCCACGCCAAGGCGGTTTGCATCATGAAGATCCGCGGATAAGGTTTTCGAAAGGGGCAGAGGTTTGTCTTAAGAATGTAGGGCATTAACTTACCTTCAGAACATTCGTTCAGACGGAAAGGTCAACCAATAGTCCGTCCAGCACAAAACACTTGGGAAATCCTATCCAATCTCAACGGTGAGATACGTCTCACCCCTGTACCTGCCCCTTCCGTTTGTTTTATCCGCCGGTATTCATGGCGCAACCCACTGAGGTGTTCATGCCTTGAGATGGCGTCGTGCCGCACGGCAGGACGTGGAATCGGCGAGTCCTTGCATAGGGAGAGGTGCGTCCGGGCGTGATTGTAGTATCGGGCGTAGTCGTCCTTCCCGAAAACCTTATCCGCCGGTCCTCATGATGCGAATCGTCCAAGTGTGGAAGAGGTTTTCCAAAAAGACAGCCAATTTGAGATAGGTCCCTTTGTCAGCGTCCGTCATGGTAAATCCTCTCCGTATTTCCGCTTCCTAGTACTTGTATATCGGCTACCAGGTCATCTCCTCGCCGGTGTTGGCGAAGTAGCGGCCGGACATGTCCATATCGTATTTCTCGATCATGGCTATGGATCGTGAGACGCTGGTTTTCACATCGATCATGAGACTTTTCGGCAGGCCCGCGGTGAAGTCGGTATCGACAAAGCCCGGTGTCAGGATGCCGATGATCACACCTCTCTCTTTTACGCTCGGATGAATGGAGACGTTTTTCATCACCATGTTCAAGGCCGATTTGCTGGCGCGATAGAAGGGCTGGCGCGAGCCGCGCACTAACGACAGGCGGCCTTCCGACGAGGAAATATTGATGATTTTCTTTTGCTCGCTGGCGGCGACGTGATCCAAAAAAGCCTCAGTGATCTTCACCGGCCCCAGCACGTTAGTGGTCATCACGTCATCAAAGACGGAGTAGTCGATGTTGCCAAAGTCCTGTGTATTGCGGCCACCAGCTATACCAGCATTGTTGATCAGCACATCGATGGCTGTGCCCTCCAGCTTGGCGGCAAGGGCGTCGATCTCTGCATGATCGGTGACGTCCAAAGTTTCGATGCGGATATTGTCATGCTGCTTGGCGAGATCCTGCAGCGGTATGTCGTCTTCTGGTGACCGAGCCGTGGCGATCACATCCCAGCTTTGTTCCACATAGCGCTTGGCAAATTCTAAACCTATGCCGCGGCTGGCGCCGGTAATCAGTACCGTCGCTGCTTGCGCGGAGGAAAAAGCAAATAAGGTTGCGAGAAGGAATAGTGCGCGAAGCATTGTCGTCCCTTTCTTTGTTCTGGACTCCCTACCAGGGAATGGTGCTGCCGTCGTAACTAAGAAAATTGCCGGAGCTGTCGAGGGTCAAGCCGGCGATTGTTGTTCGCATTTGAGAAACGCTTTCTTCCGTTGTCAGAGGTCTAAACCCGCGATAATCGAAATCTTCCGCAGCTTCCGCCTCCGCTTTTGACATGCCAAACGCTTGGCGCAGCATCCGGGTATCAACCCCGCCGGGATGAAGAATTCCCACCGTAATGCCTTGTTCTTTGAGACGCATGGCCGTGCCGCGCATGGCCATATTCACGGCGGACTTGCTGATCGAGTAGTAAGGCGCACCAGGCGCACCGCGAACAGAGGCAATGGATCCGGATACACTTGAAATGACGATGATTTTTTTGTCCTCACTGACGGCCACGTGACCGACAAAGGCCTCCGACACCTTCAATGGGCCAAACACATTGACTGCCATTATTTGATCGAACAGACCTTTATCCAGGTCGCCCCAGGCTTGGCGCGGCCGGTCGCCGATCATCCCCGCGTTGTTGACCAGCACATCAATGGCCGTGCCGTCGTATTTGTCAGCCAGCATCTCGATCTGGTCCAGGTCGGTTACATCGAGCGCTTCGATGGTGATATTGCGATTGGTCCGGGCCAACGCTTGCAAATCGCCGTCATCATCCGGCGAGCGGCTGGTGGCGATCACGTCCCAATCCTCTTCGGCATATTGTTTGGCGAATTCAAAACCGATGCCCCGGTTGGACCCGGTGATGAGAACGGTTTTAGCATTGGTGCTGCCCGCCGACAGAACAAAGATTGCTAAAAGAAAAGAAAGTCGCTTCATGCTTGTTGTCCCGTTTGAAAAGGCTTGATTGTTAAACTCTTACCTCGCCTCACTTACCACGCCATAGGATCGCCGGTGTATTGCATAAAGGTGGCAGAGGTCTCTGGAGTGTACCAGGCGATCACACTGCGCACGCCCGCCGCGCTTTCATCCGCCGGCACCTTGGGAATGTTGACGGGGGTGGACATATCCGTATCCACCACGCCTGGGTGAATCATACCGACGACAATGCCCTGCTCCTTCGTGTCCTTCGCAAAATTGACGATCATCATGTTTACCGCCGTCGTGCTCGCCCGGTAGAAATAAATGTTGCCGGTGGTGTTGGTCTTGGAGCCGACGATGCCGGAAATGATCATCACTTTCTTGGTGTCGCTGGAGGCCACGTGCACGAGAAAAGCCTCGGACACTTTCGATGGCCCCAAGGTGTTGGTGGCGAACAGCACGTCGGCGGCGGAGAAATCCAATTTACTCAATTGTTGCTGCCCCGGATTGCCGAGTATGCCGGCGTTGTTGATCAGCGCATCGATCTCGGCGTAATCGGTGAGGTCGAGGGTTTGCCAATCGCCTTAACGCCGGCAGTTATGGCGTTCAGCAGGTCCCCCCCGGGTGTAATGGTCGACGAGGCCGTGGGTGCGGTCTTCCGCCGGCATGGTCAGGGTCTCTGCGCGTCCTTGGTGTGGTCCAGATGGTAGGGCGGGGAATCTGAAGGAGGGAAGGGCGATTAACGCACTGCGCCCTGTTTCAGCCGTTCCGCTATCTCGTCCACCCTTTGCCGCACCTCGTCTTTGGTCACCTCCGCACGCCAGATATCACCTTGGTATAGCCCCGGCAGTAGGACATCGAACTCCAGGGTGGCAATGACCTGGAGGCTTTGCGTCATGATTTCCGCATCTTTGGGGTCGATGAACACCTTCCAGTTCCCGGCATCGAAATAAATGGTATCCCCCGTAAAGAGGTAACGCGCCTTTGGCCCTTGCCACAGATAGCAGGTGCTGCCCGGGCAATGGCCCGGTGTAGGAACAGCGATGAGATCGTCGGCAATCTCCGTCGCACCCGAAAAGGTTTCATGGACTGTGCATTTTCTGGAAATCGCTACTTTTTCTTCTTCATGGCAGACGAGCTTTGAGCCGAAGGTCTCCGACACCCAATCGCAATGAGGCGCGGCTTCGTCCCGATGGTTGAGGTATTGGCGGGTGATGCCACCTAGCTGCCGCAGTTCGGTTTCGTCTTTGTCCAATTGACCGGAGCTGTAGATAAGGACATTGCCTATTTCCCGTTGCAGCAAGAACGCATGGGTCAAGCAATCGCTCCGGCCGAAGGGATCCTCGGTATCAGAGCGGAACAAACAGGGAGCAATCTGGTCCATTATCCGAAACTATACCCCGAGCCCCTTTTTCTTGCATTTTCTCTGTCAGCGGGAATGCTGCACTCATGAATTTCGCACGCGTTACTGCAGCTATCCTGATTCTCTTGTTTGGCCTGACGTGTCCCTTCTGTTTACCTCATCCGCCGATAACGAAACGCGGATAGGAAAGAACAGACCAACGCGCCCGCATCAGGAATGTCGGTCTCGGTGGTTGCAGGGGCCCGCAACCACCTTTACCGAACTTTTCTAGAATTGAGAAAATCCGCAGATTTTGTGTGACGCACCGGCCCGCGACAACCTTATACAGAGCGTTTTCAGATTAACTGGATCGCACCTGTAGAACCTACCATGGAGGACTCTTAGGCTGCATGTCGACGCCACTCGGCCAGGGCGGCGGGCTCGGTCTTGTATGAAAATGTCGCAGCGGTTGCCGTATTCGCTTTTTCGCCCTGTCCGGCAGGCTTATGATGGCGCCTCATTTCTAATGGCAAACCCTATGGGAGGTCCCCTATGCTGCCGGTGATTGATCAGCCCTTTCCACATGACCTGATGCCCCTTCCCGATCACGACGAACACGCCCGGGAAGATTTCACGGTCACCTTGAAAATGTTCATGACGGAAAACGTCTATCCATACGACGAGTTGGTCTACGAAAAACGGGCGAAACCCAAGTTCGCCAAAGAACACGGCCGCGACCCGGAGGATTGCGATGAAGTCCATCACTTGATGATGGAGGATCCCTACACCCAGTTCTGGAGCGCGACAGCGCGCGCATTGCAGGAAGCCCTGTGGGACAATCAGGGCCGTATTGTCGAACGGCAATTGGATCGCATGAAGGCAGAAGTGAAAAAGAAGAGTGAAGAGCCGCTGGGTAGCTTAACCCTCGATCCTGATTTCGAGATGCCAAAGTACATCGACGCCGTCGACATTCACTGCATGCCGGGCGGGTATCAGACCAGCGTATCCGACGACGATCTCTTTGTCGGCGCTGTCTACGACCGAGGCGCCTACTATTACACCTACGGCATGGTCGGGCGCTGGGGCCAAGGCGGCGGTGCTGCGCTGGTGATGGCGATCAAAGATCTCTACCCTGACCTCAAGCCCAAACGCATACTCGATGTGGGTTGTGCCATCGGCTGGACCACGGCCCCTCTACTGGAGGCCTATCCCGATGCCGAGGTCTATGGCATTGATGTGGGAGCTGCGATTTTGCGGTATGGCCATGCCCGCGCCGAAGCCTTGGGCCACAAAATTCATTTCCTGCAAATGAGCGGCGAAGACATCGCGTTCCCTGACGGCCATTTCGATCTTGTGGTGACAGGTGGTGTATTCCATGAAACGTCCAACAAGGCGGCGAAGAAAATAATCGCCGAGATGCGTCGTGTTACCGCGCCTGGCGGGGTGTGCATGAACTACGACATCCCTTACGGCGGCGCCTACAACCTGCATGCCCAGTTCATGCTCAATTGGGACTGCCACAACAACGCCGAGCCCTTCTGGCGCCAGTGGACCTCATGGGACCGCACCGAGTTCATGACCAACGGCGGCTTCGACCATGACGCCGTGCAGGAATGGTGGGCGGACAGAGATCACCATGGCAACTTCAAGCTGTTCAAAGAGCCGTTCGATGACCTACACACCTCGGCCCGCGGGGGCATTGGCCGGGTGCATTTCTTTGGAGCACAGAAAGCGGCCTAGCCAGCTTGTCGTAAGGCAAGAACCTCAGACACTTTGGCTGTCCTCGCCGAACGTCTCATCCGGTTGAAGTCGCATCTGACAACGGACATGCTGCCTAGTCCCAGCCCCAGACACGTGCTGCGTTACCCCACAAAAAAGCCTGCTTCGCGTCCGGTTCCAGGCCTATTTCGCTGACGTCGTTCATGGAGTCGGCATAGGTCATGAAAGGATAACCGGTCCCCCTGTCCTTCCCGAAAACCTTATCCGCCGATCTTCATGATGCAAATCTTCCCGGTGCGGATGGGGCTTTCGCAAAGGACAGCCAAAACTACTTCGCTGCTGCAGGATATGACCGTGCGTGAGCGGAAAATGCTCTAGTTGTAGACGAATTTGAAGCGGATGCCCCAGCGCATCGGGTCGCCGATGAAGCGGGCATCGAGGAAGTCCGAGGTCACATACCGTTCGTCGAGACAGTTTTTACACCCGAGCTGGATGCCCCAAGTGCCGTCTTCATGATCCCAACTGATGGAAGCGTTGACCGTCTCAAACCCGTCATTGAAGGAATCCGGCGGATTTTGTCCTGACATCCAGTTGTCGTCGGTGGCCTGAATATCGGCAGTAAAGGTAAGATCACCGCTGAGATTGTCCACATAGGTCGAATAGTCGAAACCGGCCTGGATGGTGTAATCTGGAGCCCGTTGCGGCTCAGTCACACCAAGGATAAAGCCGCTGGCTCGGGCTCCCGGAGTGAGTTTGTTGTACTTGGCATCTTGGAGACCAATGTTGGTGTACACGTTCAGGCCTTCGGCCAGCACCGCGGATACCTCGATCTCTGCACCCCGCACATTCAGCTCGCCTGCATTGTTGTTAACGAATGTGGGCGCTTCACCTGGCGCTGGCTGGAACGCCAACGACGGCAATTGCAGTTCGCTGTAGGTGACGTCAAAGAGGGTGGCGTTAAACCGGAGGCGGTTGTCGAGCCATTCGGAACGGGTGCCGATTTCATAGGACCACACGGTTTCTTCTTCGAACCGGGTCATCAGACGGGCCTGGCCAGCGCGGCCGTTCCATCCGCCGGACTTGAAGCCTCGGGTGGCAGACGCGAAGACCATGACGTCGTCATTGATCTGGTATTGCAGGGCAAACCGGGGAGTCCACTGGATCGCTGTCACTTTGTCCGGTATCCCTTCAGCCACTATGTCATCGATGTTGAAGGTCACGCCGGCGTCGTTGGTGTGAAAATAAAACGGAATGTGCTTAGTTTCGTCGGTCCAGCGTATGCCGGCAGTAAACGTCAAATTGTCAATGACCTCATAATCCCCTTGCACATACCAAGCAAAACTTTCCGTATCGTTTTCCATGGTGTTGTCATTAAGAACGAGGGGTGTCGTATTCGGTGCAAACATAAGTGACGTTTCAAACCGAGAGAGATTGTCCTCCTTCATATAGAAGAAACCGGTCACGTAGCTGAGACGGCCATCTAATGCGTCACCTGTGAGCTTAAGCTCCTGGCTGTACATGTTATGATCACCATCGTTGGACAGTGGTAGTTCAGGCGTGCGAGCAAATAAAGGGCTAACAAAGTCATGATTGAGGTTGCGGTAGCCAGTGATGACACCAATGCTGAAGCTATCCATGTCGATGATAAGGTTGGAATAGATGTCGTAGGTGGTGGTTTCGTTGGCAGTACAATTGTTCCGCACCCAATCTAGAGGCTCGTCTCCGGTTTTGCAGTTGTTGAGAAACACGCCTTGGAATCGGGGGCTGCCGTTGAATAGCCAAGGCCCACGTTTACCTTCCGCAAGATTGCTGTTGGAGGTCACCGGATCCACGGGGGACTGCAGATTCTGGTGATCTTGTGTACTCCAATTTACCGACATATCCCAGGTGATGTTATCTACGGGAAGCACACGGATGGCGCCGCGAAGGCCTAAATGTTCGGCAAAGTTAAAATTCTCGTTGTTGACGACACTTCTCTGCCAGCCATTGTCTTCCAGATAAAAAGCAGACCATTTGGTTAGTACCTTTTCCGACACCGGAATATTGAGGCTGCTCTTGACGCGAATTTCGTCAAACCGCCCATAGCCGATTTCGCCCTTGGCCCCGAACACATCGGACGGCTTTTTGGTGATGATGTTGACTGCGCCACCGGTTGTGTTGCGGCCGAACAATGTGCCTTGAGGCCCACGCAGGACTTCCATCCGCTCGACTTCAACCAATTCGAGGTTGTTGGCATTCTGACGCGGGTTGGCGACTTCATCCACGTAAGTCAAAACAGGTGGGTCGAACGTCGCCAGGGATTCTGTCGATCCGATGCCACGCAACCAGTAGGCCACCGACGCACCCAAGGTGACGTTGTTGTGGGCAATTAGCAGGGGCACTTGCCGGCCAAGGTCGATGGTTTCCGTGATATTGCGGCGTTCCATTTGCAGTTCGGACAAAGCCGTCACGGCCAGGGGTGTCGTTTGTAGATTTCGTTCACGCCGTTCGGCCGTCACCACGATCTCTTCAAGAGTGATGCCCTGTGCCAAAACGTCTTTGAGCGGAATCGCCATAGCAAGCGCTGCGGCTGTAATTGAAAGTGATTTCCGGAAAGACATCAAAACCCCCACACAAAATTGTTCAACCCGAGTGGCCCATTGCAGGCCTCTGAATGCTGTGAAAATAGCCTGTATTTTTTTGCAACTTACCAGGGAAACTTGTATGGACCAATGGAATCTCAGAACCCTATTTGGCCAGTGTGTTGCAAAAACACCATGATCCTTAGCGTGCCAGGAAGATACGAAAAATCAAGCGGTTTATAAAGTTCGAAAGGTCAGAACAGCAGTCGCCCCCCCCCCCCTCGCCGACCACACTGGACAGGTGGGGATCACCACCAATGGCTTCCACCCTATTCTGCATCGTTGAAGGAGATGGTTGTTGACTGTTGCTAAGCGTTTGTCCGTTTAGAGTTCCAATCGCACCCGATTGTGTATGCCACAGGTCGGGGTTATCCTTGGATCACCCCAATACAATACGTGATCCAAGGACTACGCCATGCCCACTCGCCTCAGTCATGACCTCGCCATAGATGCCAGCCGGGATGAAGCTGCCCGGCAAGGCTTTGTCACTAGTATGCGCCAATTCGTTCTGGGCGATCTCGCTGGCAATATGCGTACGGTCTATGACCGTCGTGTCCTACCGGATTTTGAGCGCAAACATGGACGCGCGCCCAAAGATGGTCCGGAAATTCACAAAGCGATGAAGCCGGATACTTTGTTCAAGTTCTATTCTGCAGTGCGCAACAGCACACAGGAGCTCGTATGGCGCTCTGTGCTGCCCGGCATCGACCGGTCCAGCGATGAACTAGCGGAAAAGACAGCCGCGTTGAACGCAGAAGAAGAAACTCTCCATCTGGATCCTGAGTTCGAAACACCACGCTACATTAGCGCCCTCGACGTTCATCTCATGCCCGGCTGTTACCACACGGAACGGTTCGACGGTGATGTCACTCAAGGCGCGCTGTACGACAACGGCCTATCGGTTTTTCTCATGGGCTATCTCGGCCCGGAAATGGATGATACGGGCCGATCCGTGTCTCAATTCCTCAAGGCCCGTTATCCCGACTTCGCGCCTAACAAGATGATCGATATCGGTGCGACGGTGGGTTTCAACACATTACCTTGGCTGGAGGCGTGGCCTGACTTAGACATCCACGCCATCGACCCGGGCGCACCCAACGTCCGATACGGCCACGCCCGCTGCAAGGCCTTGGGTTATCCTATTCATTGGCATCAGATGAACGGCACAGACCTTAAGTTCGATGACAACAACGTCGACATCGTTTGGTCGGCCATGGTGCTGCATGAGATGCCCATGTTCGATGTGGCCAAGGTGTTTGAAGAAAGCTACCGCGTCTTAAAACCGGGTGGCTTAATGATTCACATGGAACTGCCCTTGAACGCGGAAGTCCCGCCTTACGAGCAGTTCTATTTGGATTGGGACGCCTACTATAACAAAGAGCCGTTCTATAAATCCTTGCGCGATCTTGACGTGCGCCAAGCTGTGCTTGATGCGGGGTTCGACGAAGATAAGTTCGTCCGCTTTATCATTCCGAGCCAGCACAACCATGGCGCCAAAGCAGTGCTGGAAGCAGCCAAGGAAGACGCCAATAAAGTTGAAGGCAATGTGGGCAAGCTGCAGGACGGTTTGAAGTGGTTCACCTTCGGAGCCTGGAAGTGAGTCTCGGCTGCCCCTTGTCCCTTCCGAGAACCTCATCCATACCTGGACGGCGTGTATCAGGAAAATCGGCGGAAAAGCTTTTCGGGAAGAGCTGGTTGCGGGGGCCCGCAACCACCTTTACCGAACTTTTCTGGAATTGAGAAAATCCGCAGAATTTGTGGGATACACCGAGCCGATACCATCTTAAATTGCTGTTGGTGGCAGTAGGTATTCCAAGGTTGGGATAAGAGAAATTGCACGCGTGTTACTTGGCTTGAGTCGTGGACGCCGATCGGCAAACCAACCCATGGAAATCCCTTGATTATGAGGGCTCAAGCTCAAGGTTTCGCGCCGACGAGCATTCAAGCGCCCGCAGAATCAGAATCGACGCCTTTTAGAGGCAGTGTCAGACCTAACCTTGGACAGCTGATACTTGCAAACTCTGCACCGGGAAACGTCTCAGCCCCTCGCGTCGTCGCCTGTGCATGGACCCTGCATCCGTCTGAGACGGGGTGCCGTGATCAGATCCGGTCGTATTATTTCGTGTATCATCAAAGCACATGGGCCCATAGTGCATTGGGAATCGACCACAGACACCCGAAACCATCGTCTCGTTGCCGGAAAAGCTGGCCCTGAACCAGCATTCGACTCAGACCCACCAAAATGGGCCGGTCGGCCATCCACGGAGATGTAAGGTGAGGAACTCTATCGCCTGTATGGCTCATGCTGGGTGGAACTGCTGTCTCGGTGCCCACGCTAGGGGGTTCTGGCTCCTCGCCCTCTGTTGGAGCGCGGTATCACTGGGTTCCGGTGAGGCATCCGCCGACGATGTGGTTTTTAAGCCGGTGTCCAACGCGCCCATCGTCGATAACTTCATTCAAGTCCATAACCCCTCCGGCGAGGCCGGGTCCTACACCATCCAGTTTGCTGACAACGAATCTGATCTGGTGCTGGACCAGGTAGAGGGCGACCTCGAGGCAGGCGCCTCTACCTTTGTCTATCTCGATGCCGTTGACGTGGACGATGCCCGCCTGTTGACGGTGACGGTATCGTCCACGTTCCCTGGCTTTGCCCAACACTTGGTGTGGGACCCGCAACAGCGGGTGCTGTCCAACTGGTCGTCCTGTTCAGTGGCCACGGTCCGTGGGAGTGCGACGGTTCCCGGGGTGCGGTCCGGTGCATCGGTACCCTTCCACGGGGGGCAGATCACCATCGAGCGGAGTTACGGCGCATCTGAGCCCATGTCGATTGAAGTTTATGCGGGGGATACGGGTGTAAACCTGGGTCAGTGGACCAGTCCCGTGATCCTAGAGGGCGGGGTGGTGACGGTTGGTGTGGAGGAGATCCTGGCGGAGGTAAGTTCTACTAATCTCGAGACGGACACCTTCAACCTTACCGCTGAGAGCGGGTTTGCCGGGCGCCTGCAATACACGGTTGGCGGTCCCGGGGACACGACAGTGGACTTGACCGCCAAATGCCGGCTCGGGCCGTGGCAGAGCGAGACACGGCGGGAGCCAGCTAGTGACCTGGTATCCCCATCTTGGGACACTTCCATAGAAATTCTTGATGGTCCGCAGCGGGAGCGGCCCAGTTTTATTATCCGTGACGGCGATTCCAAGCATGGCGACCCGGAATTGGGGACTGGCGCCGTAATAACATGGAGCTTCTATGATCCGGAGGTTACCCCCTTCCAGCGCTGTATTTATAGCAACCCAGGCTCCAATACCCATGGCCGGGTAAGCCCCGTTCCGTGCTTAGAGACGACCATTCCTGACCGCTTGAAGGGATATGTCTATCGTGCTCACGACATATGGTCGCAGGCGGCGGGTGTGACCTTTGTAGAGGTTCCACCATACTACCCGGATGCAGATTATCGCGTCGGTTTGGGGATACGGAGTCTGGCAGGACCCCAAGCATACGCAAGTAAACGCAGCTTTCTTCTTTCTTTTATACTGCCTTTTACACAGTTCACTGCTTTCAACGCCGCCGTCTATGATGAACCAAGGACTTTCGATAGTAAATTCTTGGACGTGGCGCTTCACCAAATCGGCCGCATTCTAGGTCTTGCTTACCCGCTCACCCCATCCACCCTCCCGGGAGGCTTGTCTAAGTTATACACCTATCTGCAGCATTGGGGAGGCCCGTCAGACGATGACATTGCTGGAGTTCAGTATCTTTATGGACCGCCTAAGCACATCAGCAAGACCTATTTCGATGATTTCGACGGACACAACGATACGGAAGCACTAATCGCTCCGGGAGAGATCATTTCCGGAAATATCGATTTTGCGGAGGACGAGGACTGGTTCAGAATTTACCTGACACCCGGCCAAAGCTACCTGTTCGAACTATCCCCTGGAGAGGATGAATCTCCGCTGACCAATCTTTCGGCTCAGCTATACTATGACCCCGTTCCGACATACCTCGTTTTTACCGACTCATTTTTAGCTGACACCGGCACAGATAAGGCAAGTATTGCCTTCACACCGCATTATGCGGGTGTGTATTGGGTTGCCGCGAGAGGTGTCAGAAGGGCTACAGGCTCCTACCAACTCTCCGTAACGGAAATTTCGGCCTCTGTAGAGATCGAAGAGGAGGAAACCGAACCTGTCGTATCGGAGGGGGAGTCGGATTTACCGCATAGTCTGGAAAGCGAAGGCTTCGTGCCTGTTGACGGCTCCGCCGCTGGAACTCTGGATAGCGCGGCGGACCGGGATTTTTTCAGAATCAAACTGGTCTCCGGCGCTGAATACGAATTAACAGTAACGGGCCGTGAAGACGCTGATACAAGTCCATTAGAGGACCCGTTTCTCGTTCTTAGAGACGCCGATAATGTTTATCTGGATCAAGACGATGACAGCGGCGATGGGTCAAACGCCCGCATCGTCTATACACCGTCCGTTTCGGGGGATTTCTGGCTTGACGTAAGGTCCTTCGGCGCGACGCCGACCGGCGCCTATACGGTATCAGTCACACAGCTCGCAGAACCAATCCCGGAAGTGGATGAAGGCATCGATATCGCCGGTAGTATGGACAGCACCGCCAACCTTGCTGCCGGACAGTCTTTCATCGGCGAAATCGCGGACGCGAACGATACCGATTGGTTCAAGTTAAATGTCCAGAACTGGGTTAACTATGCCTTTGAAGTCGACACCGTTGATTTGGGTGAAGACGCACTTGCGGATCCAGTCCTTGTACTGCGCAATGATTCAGGTCAAATGCTTGGAACCAGAGACGACACAGCCGGGGGCCTCAACCCAAGAATAATTAGCCGTCCCCTCGTATCTTCGGATTTATGGCTGGAGGTTAAGGGTTTCAGTGGGGCGACCGGGATTTACCGCGTAACTGCACGTGAACTGGTCATGCCGATATACCCACCTGAAACGGACTTTACCGCCGTTGAGGTTCCTCCAAGCACAACAACGACCACCTTTGTTCCCCTTGCGGGATTTGTGACAGGGACTCTCGAGACCTCGGGTGATAGGGACGCCTACAACATCGCCCTGACGGAAGGCTATACCTATAGGTTGGAGCTGAAGGGGTTGGACGGTGAGTATGAACTCATTGACCCGCATTTGGTCATTCGGGATGAGAACGGGATTTTCCTGGATCAAAGGGATGGCAGCGACCGGCAAGGTGCGGCGCTGGATTTCAGACCCAGCGCTACTGGCGTTTATATCGCTCAGGTTGCCTCCTATGGCGACGAACCGATCGGACAGTATGTTCTTTCCCTGAATCTGGCCAAGGCAACCAATGACGATGTTGAAGGGACGCCGTATACGATTGCTGCTTTGGAGAGTGACAATGCATCCGTTACTGGAACCATAGACTTCATCGGGGATCACGACTTTTATAAAGTAAAGTTGCAGGAAGGGCAGAGATACGATATTTCCGTAGACGTCGAAGACCCGATTGTGGAGGGTGCAAAATTACGAATCCGGTTGTACCCCCATCCGCCGGGCGGCGGGAATCTCAGATCAGGGCAGCGTTTTCTTCTGGAGGAAATTGAAACAAACCGTTGGTTGGGAGAAGCGAAACGCGGCACGACTGACTATGTAATTGAAGTTTCGGCAGATTTTCTCAACTTTCCAGCGCCCGGGTGGTGGGCACAAACCGGGGCCTATACGCTCACAGTTGCTCGGCAGTGATGCGGGCATTGTCAGACTAAATGGCTCGGACCTGAAGAACCTCCAATAGAGGACTCTCAGGCTGCAAGTTGACGCCACTCGGCCAAGGCAGCAGCTCGGCCTTGCTTAAAAATGTCGCGGCGGTTGAGGTGGCGTTGGTGGTCGAAATGGTTGTGGATCGAAGCATGGACGGAGGCGAATTTCTGCAAGGTCTTGATGTGTAGTGGTTCAGATGTGATCTGACAGTTGGCCGTTCTTTCGGCGGCCTCTGTTAGGTCAAGTTCAGTTCACGAACTTTTCCTTCCAGATTTCTTTGCCCTCGATCATGGTCTGGAACGGCGTTCTGCCGCAACACATTTTGCCCTGATGAGTGCGTTCCGTGTTGTAGTGATGTAGCCATTGATCCAGATCGTCCTGCAGCGCATCGACGCTGTCGTAGAGTCTTTTGCGGAACGCGACCTGGTAGAACTCCTGCAGTACGGTCTTGTGAAAGCGCTCGCGGATGCCGTTTGTTTGCGGTGATTTCACCTTGGTCTTGGTGTGGTCGATATCGTTGATGGCCAGGAAGAGCTGGTAGTCGTGCTTGTCCACTCGCCCGCAGTATTCCGTACCCCTGTCGGTCATGATCCGCAGCACAGGCAGGTCGTGCTCGTCATGGAACGGCAGCACCCGGTCATTGAGCAGGTCGGCGGCGGTGATCGGCGTCTTGGTGGTGTAGAGCTTGGCCTGCGCGACCTTGGAATAGGGATCGACATAGCTCTGCTGGTAGATCCGCCCCACCCCCTTCAGGGTGCCGACATAGAAGGTGTCCTGTGAACCCAGATATCGTTCTGGACCTTAAGCAGGGAGCGCCGTGATGGCGCGCAAGCTGTCTGTCCGGATCATCGCCTTTGACCATTGGCCCGCGGCCGACCGTCTTGCATGGTCCCGGGCCCGCACCAAGGGAAATGTACTGGACGAACAGGGTGAGCTTAGCAACATCACCGATGCGCAGCTGTCGCGGTTTCGCCTTGTTTACGGCAGTTGGCTCGGGCACTTGGCGGACAACGAAGGCCTTCGGTTCATAGAGTCGGGCGTGGACTGCTTGAGCAAGGAATACCTGAGCGGATTCCTGCAGCTGCTTGAGACTCACGTTGCCCCCTGCACGGCCCGCAACCACCTTTACCGAACTTTTCTGGAATTGAGAAAATCTGCCAAATTTGTGTGACTCACCGGCCCAATATCAACGTGTTCAGACATGCATAAAAGGTAATTTGAACAGGATTCAATCAAATTAAGTGTATATGGACTCTTTGAGGCTGTGAGGTTGCACCCTCCAAGAATCTCATCAACAGTTGGACGGTTGCATCAAGAAGATCCGCGGATAAACGACTGTCTTGTATGTCAAGCGTGCTGCCAATTGGTTTGGTCTCTGACGATGGCATTGAGGATGGTAAGCAGTTTGCGCATGACGGCGGTCATGGCGACCTTCTTTGGTTTGCCGAGTTCGAGGAGGTGGTCATAGAAGCGCTTGAGGACCGGATTGCACCTGGCGGCGGTCAGCGCGGCCATGTAGAGGGTGCCGTCGGCCCGCGAGGGTCCAACCCTTTCGGCCTTCGAACATCAAGGGGTGGGAGGCGTTCATCCCATTTCCTATTCGCTGTGGCGCTGGCATCTTGATGAGGTATTTGTCCGCATCAACGGCGAGACACATTATCTATGGCGTGCCGTTGACCATGAAGGCGAAGTGCTTGAGGTTTTGGCCACGAAACGGCGGGACCGCGAAGCTGCGCTTCGGTTTCTGAGGCGTGCGATGAAGCGCCATGGCCGACCGGCCACGATCATCACGGACAGGTTACAGTCATACCGGGCGGCGATGAAGATGATCAGCAACGAGGGCTGCCAAGAGACCAAGCGTTGGTTGAACAACCTAGCGGAAAACTCACATCAACCTTTCCGACGACGGGAAGGGGCAATGGCTCGGTTCAGAGACATCAAGACCTTGCAGAAGTTCGCCTCCGTCCATGCCTCGATCCACACCCATTTCAACCACCAACGCCATCTCAACCGCCGCGATACTTTCAAACAAGCCCGAGCCACCGCCCTGGACGAATGGCGTCAACTTGCTGCCTGAAGATCCTGTATTATGGCTTCTTCTGCTCCGGGCCAGTTAGTCTGACAATGCCGTCTGCCAAGACCATGACAACAAAATTTTGATTCATTCAACCTCGGAAACGCTCTAGGCGCTCGGCGGTTCGCTGTCGTGCCTGCTCGGCCTGGCAGCCCGATTTCAGAATCTTGTGGAAGACCTTGATCTTCCAGCCCATGGCGTACCAGCGAAGTTTCTCCACGGCGTCAGCGTGGCTTTCGACCGGCAGGTCGGTGATCAGCTTCCAGTCGATAAGCGGGCGCCTGCGGCGTGAAGAAGCAACGATTTTCGAGACTCGCGGACTTATAGTCAGCGTGTCTTAAGCCATAACCACTTGGTCCTATTACACAACTTTGAAAGCAAAGGTCTGCAGGGTAACACCGGGACATCAATTTGGTGCATATGACAACTCGGTGGCATCAATTCATGTGATCAATGCAGTGAAGGTTGCGCCGAGCAATCCTCCAATAAACGCTTGTTCGTAACGAATGAACAGTCGGACTGGTATTCTGTAGTAGGGGCACACCAATTCGCCGTTAAGTCTGCCCCTTTTCATGTCTTCCTCAACTACATCTAATGTATCCCGATACTCTTGAAGGAATTCCGTGAACAAACGCATTCTCTCTTCCTGACCTCCAAATGCGGATGCGGCTTCAGTTTTTATCTTGAATTGATTCTCTATTTTATCAGCGAAGGCGCTTAAGATTTCGACCACGGCATGGGTTTGTTCCGATGGGTTAGCTTGTGTATCCCTGCAATACAGGAGGTATTCGCGAGCCACTACTGGTAGGGCAGATTGGCAGGATGCTCGCGCTAATTTTCCATGTGTTTTTCCATACGCACTATCACTGTTTTGCCCCCCATCGGCTGCCAGTTGAGCATCCGCAGCCGCACGAGTTTCCAAGTAGGCCTGCTCTCGGTGATCGAGTGTCACCTTCAATCGGTTCATAATGTACGGACCTTCGAATCTTGGTCCAAACCAACCAACCCAGTTAGGTAATTTTTTGAGAAATTTCATGATGACCCTTACTCAAATTAGCTGGTCTTACTCGCAGAAGCATTATTTTGAGCGACAATATTTGAAGTCCACCTCTCACACATTGTCAGAACCAAGTCGGTCTTATCTAACTTCTTGAGTTCATCTATGTCTGGAGCATCTTTACACAGCTCGATTAATCTGAGTTAGTCGCGATGTGATCTGACACCGCTCCCTTCCCAGCAAGCTGGAATGGGAGCGGCGCATCTCTTGATGGAGATGGTGGTTGTCCGTTTTGATGGTGGTGCACACCAACCACAAAACGAGGACACCACGATGTTGAATACTACCGACAAGATCATCAAACACAAAACTGGATTGCTGAATCTGGCCGAGGAACTGGGCAACGTGTCGAAGGCCTGCCAGGTCCCTGCCAGGTCATGGGCATGTCGCGCGACACCTTTTACCGCTACAAGGCCGCGGTTGAGGAAGGCGGCGTGGAGGCCTTGTTCGAGCGCACCCGGCGCAAACCCAATCTTGCCAACCGCGTCGGTGAAGCCACCGAGCAGGCGGTGATCAAATCCGCGCTGGAGTTTCCGGCCTATGGTCAGGCCCGCACCTCCAACGAGCTGCGCAAGCAGGGTGCAGTGCTCTCTGCAACGGGGATCGAGGAAAGGAGTGCTCGTTCATGACGCGAAAAAAGCCCCCTACGGGAAAGGAAACGACGACTGTGGTCGCCAACGCACCGAAAGAAAAGAGATGTGAGCTGAAGGCCGCCGGTGGCTCGCAATCAGACCTTTGGAACACCACCATAGTCAAACAAGCCTCCCAGGTGTCAACGGCGGAGCAAAATCAGTCCAGTTGGGCGGCGTAAAACCAGTCCATTTTATGTGATGCCGAAGGCGTTGTTGCGGGTTGTCCCGGTAGTGCATAGGAGGGACCCGCGCGGCTTTGCGTAGCGTTTCGCGTGTGCGAAGCGAAGGCGTGTGGGCGGTGCCTGTGTACCGTACGGTTTCATGGCAGATGTCGATGCCTCGTTCGAACAGAATGTCTTCGACCTGACGCAACGACAGCGGATAGCGGATGTACATCATCGCCGTGAGGCGGATTACCTCGGGCGAACTGTTGAAACAACGGAAGGGATTGTGCATCGCCGGAGGTTGGGAGACCTTAATTCCCAGCTCAAGCCGATTTAGTCTGACAATGCCCGCCTATATATCCGTGTCTGGATTAGGTTTTCGGAAGGCGCAGCCCTTAACCGGTCAACAAATTACTTCTTGTCTCTCTGGGACATCTAAGGCAAAAAGTCTGTCCGGCCCCATTTCCCGGGGATTTCTGGCCCTTTTGCCCTCGCGGGGTAACCCGTTTTGGTTTGGTACCGAAAGTGGAAATGGAGGCACCGTGAGAGGGAGAGATAATCCATGGTGTTACGTGCGGTGTTAATGGCGACCGTCGCTATGTCTTTGGCGGCGTGTGGAGCCAACTATGACGTTATGGGAACACGGGGTCTTCCCAACCGGGGCGCTGAATTCCATCGCGCATTGCAAACGGACTATGTGGACTTGGCGGCAGCGGAAAAAGCCGAAGCCGATTGGGGCGACACCAAGACCTTCATCCAACGGGCCCGACGTGCCGCCAATGCCGAAACCTTTCTTCCCGAAGCTATCAGCGCGCGGGACTTGCCCGACTACTCCGTCTCCACCCTAAGCGATGCCCGTGGGCGTCTCATTGCTGTGTTGACAGAACAAACCCGCACCCGCTTGCCAGTAATGGCGGCCATGGCCCAGTCTAGTTTCGATTGCTGGGTGCAAGAACAGGAAGAAGACCGCCAGCCGGAAGACATCGCTGCTTGCCGGACCAGTTTCAACACAGCTCTGCGGGCGTTGGAGGCCGCTGCGCCGGCCCCGACACCAGCCGATCCAGCCATGCCCAACCAGTTCCGCATCTTCTTCGGTTTCGATTCCACCGAGTTGAATGCCGATGCGCGGCAAGTGGTTGATCAGATTTCGCGGGCACACGACCGGTACAATCCCGCGACGGTTTTGGTGGTGGGTCATGCAGACTCGGCCGGCTCCAGTGACTACAACATCACGCTGTCCCGTCGCCGGGCGGAAACGGTCTACAACGCGCTGGCGGATAAGGGCATCCCACAGAACAACATACGGGTAGAAGCCTACGGTGAGGACCGGCCCGTTGTACGCCGCCCCGACGGCACACCAGAACAGGGCAACCGCCGCGCCGAAGTGATTTTCAAGAAGTAAAACTCTAAACTTGCAGAACTGTATGTACCACGGGAAATTTTGCCGTCTGAGGCGAAGTCTCTGGGTTTATACCAATGGCCATGAGTGCTGACTCACTTTTGAGCTTTTCAAGTCGTCACGGTTCTGATGCAAGGCTGTCAAAGGGGCATTGTCAGAGTAAATTTATTTGGTAGCCTTTCCCTATCCTATCCCTTTCGAAAACCTCATCCACACCTGTACGGTTTACATTATAAAGATCGGTGGATAAGGTTTTCGGGAAGGACAGGGGAAAAGTTCGTAGGCTAAACTTAATCTGACAGATGCCGTCTCAAATCCGGCACCTGTCGGATCAAGTCCGAATTACTACACGCCGATTACTTCAGAGAACTTCTGTCATTCCTCGCAGCTGAAACCCAGCTGTGACAGGCCTTCTTCCAAATAATCCGCCAGACGAGGCTGGCCAACAAGGTACTCCCCGGTGTGTTGCGTGTGCTCGTTGCGAGCGTTTTCCGACGCATCATCCCATTCATCGACGGTGTATGCCCCTCGCCCGATCCAGACAATAGCGGCAAGTTCGACTTGTTCGTCTTCGTTTAGATTGTCGATGAATTCAACCAGCTGATTCCTTACGTCCGCCGTTTCTTCGTCTTTATTTTCGTTGCCGGATTCTTCGCCGTTTGAGAAATCATCATCATCCGTATCGCCGTGAAGGAGATCTTCGCGGCCATGCGCATCGGGATCATGATCTTCTCCGTCTGCATCTATACCAAGCGCCAAAGTGCGCGCTTGATTGATGATGGTGCAAATGGTGCCTACCGATAAATCGAACATGGCCGGCCGCCCCTGACGATCCCTTTACTCCCCTGATTTCGGCCCAGTCGCGCCAACAAATCAAGGGGGAACTGATACTCTTTTCGTCATCACCGGGCCTGAAGTGCCGTCGCCGGACAATCAGAAAACACGCCATCAATCCCGAACGCATAGAACCGCCGGCAAGGCATTGTCAGACTAAATCGGCTTGAGTTGGAAAGTAAGGTCTCCTAGCCTCCGGCGATGCAAAATCCCTTCCGTTATTTCAATAGCTCGCCTTCCGTAATGGGGCGGTCGATGTCAAGCACAGATCTTCACGATCTTCCGGCCTGACACGATCTGACACGATCTCTTGAACATGAAACACCTTCGCCTGCGGGCGATCGTCGTCCCGGGTATGGTCAACTTAGGTGGTTGCCTTGGCAGAAGCAGGCGACTGACTCGTCAGCGCGGCACGGAGAAGGGTCCACGATCCCGCGTATGTCCGTCGCCAGGCTCTCGCTTCCGTCCGTGGTCAGCGCAGCGGCTGCCAACATAATGCCTGGTCCAAGACGATTCCCGAGTGCCAATCTGAATAGCGTGCTCGAACGCGATGAGACGGTTCGGCAGCAAGGCGAGCTACGTGCATCATCGGGAACCGCGTCCCGGCGAGGGGACATCCAATCCAATAAACTGTAGTGGTTCAGATGTGATCTGACAGTTGGCCGTTTTTCCGGCGGCCTCTGTTAGGTCAAGTTCAGTTCACGAACTTTTCCTTCCAGATTTCTTTGCCCTCAATCATGGTCTGGAACGGCGTTCTGCCGCAACACATTTTGCCCTGATGAGTGCGTTCCGTGTTGTAGTGATGTAGCCATTGATCCAGATCGTCCTGCAGCGCATCGACGCTGTCGTAGAGTCTTTTGCGGAACGCGACCTGGTAGAACTCCTGCAGCACGGTCTTGTGAAAGCGCTCGCGGATGCCGTTTGTTTGCGGTGATTTCACCTTGGTCTTGGTGTGGTCGATATCGTTGATGGCCAGGAAGAGCTGGTAAGAGCTGGTAGTCGTGCTTGTCCGCTCGCCCGCAGTATTCCGTGCCCCTGTCGGTCATGATCCGCAGCACAGGCAGGTCGTGCTCGTCATGGAACGGCAGCACCCGGTCATTGAGCAGGTCGGCGGCGGTGATCGGCGTCTTGGTGGTGTAGAGCTTGGCCTGCGCGACCTTGGAATAGGGATCGACATAGCTCTGCTGGTAGATCCGCCCCACCCCCTTCAGGGTGCCGACATAGAAGGTGTCCTGTGAACCCAGATAGCCGGGGTGGGCCGTTTCCACCTCGCCGCGGGCTTCGTCGTCGCGATTCTTCTTTTCCAAGGCCTGCACCTGGGCCTCGTATGTGGGCCTCGGTCAGGATGATGCCGTCCTCGGCGACCCTAGCCTCCAATGCTTTAAGGCGGGCCTTGAAGTTGGCCAGGTCATGCCGCAGCCAGATCGAACGGACGCCGGAGGGCGAGACAAAGACACCCTGCTTGCGCAGCTCGTTGGAGGTGCGGGCCTGACCATAGGCCGGAAACTCCAGCGCGGATTTGATCACCGCCTGCTCGGTGGCTTCACCGACGCGGTTGGCAAGATTGGGTTTGCGCCGGGTGCGCTCGAACAAGGCCTCGACGCCGCCTTCCTCAACCGCGGCCTTGTAGCGGTAAAAGGTGTCGCGCGACATGCCCATGACCTGGCAGGGACCTGGCAGGCCTTCGACACGTTGCCCAGTTCCTCGGCCAGATTCAGCAATCCAGTTTTGTGTTTGATGATCTTGTCGGTAGTATTCAACATCGTGGTGTCCTCGTTTTGTGGTTGGTGTGCACCACCATCAAAACGGACAACCACAATCTCCATCAAGAGATGCGCCGCTCCCATTCCAGCTTGCTGGGAAGGGAGCGGTGTCAGATCACATCGCGACTAACTCAACTTAAGACCTTGCAGAAATTCTCCTCCGTCCATGCTTCGATCTACAACCATTTCAACCACCAACGCCATCTCAACAGCCGCGACATTTTCAAACAAGTCCGAGCCACCGCCCTGGCCGAGTGGCGTCAACTTGCTGCCGGAAAGTCCTCGATTGTAGGTTCTTCTGCTCCGGGCTAGTTAGGGCATTATCACGTTATTGAACGGTAGTGACGCGAATTGGCATAGAACTCAAGCTCAAGCGGCAGCGGTGGCGGTTTGCCACAGGCCCATAGCGTGGTTGCGAAGCTGGCGTAATGTCTTTCGGGATATCAGATGGCGTTGGACGTTGAAGGTGTTGTAGACGGTGGCGTGGGTAGAGAGAAACCGCTGCGCTGATCGAGCCGATTTGAAACGCTGCATTCGTCGTTCCCTCTGTCGGACTGGTAAGTGAGAATTTTCGGCTCGGTTGTTCTTCCTGCCACCAAAATCATGGTGCCTGATAAGGCCCAAATCCTTCAGAGCAGCACCATAAGATGGCAGTTTGTCTGTGATGAAGGTATCTGGGACAAAGCCTTGCTTTTTCAACAGTTTGCGTATCACCTTGAGCGCTGCCTTCTTGTTTCTGCGTGACTGAACCAGGATATCCAGCACTTCGCCTTCACTATCGACAGCGCGCCATAGATACATCCGCTTGCCGGCGATGGAAACGAACACCTCATCAAGGTGCCACCGGACGTCCGCTCGAGGGCGCGTTGTCCTCAGTCTCCGGGCATAGGCTTGCCCGAACTTCAGTGCCCAGCGCCGCACCGTTTCATAAGAAACATCAACACCACGTTGAGCGAGCAGATCCTCAACATCTCGGTAGCTGACGGGAAACCGGTAATACAGCCAGACAGCGTGCTGAATGATCGCGGGTGGAAAGCGGTATCGGGCATAGGAGATGTTCTGCATCCAGCGACACTACTGCGCTATCAGCAGCTGGTCACCCTGTTGGTGTGACAGTTCCCTTGTGTTGCTCGATCACCCATACCCGTCTTACGTGGAGGCGAATGTTATATGTGTGGTTGACCAGGAAGGGGCGGTAGCGAGTGGCCCGGCGGCACCGGGTGATCGCGCTTCAGCGCATCAGCGGTGCAGCAGCAGCAGCCTCGGCGAGAGACAATTCGATGTCCCACACTGCTTTCGAGACCTCCCGGCCGATCAAGTCCATCTTGCGGACTTGATCGATACGTTGGGCGGCATCCTTCAATTCCCGAGTGGAAAGTATACCCCGGAAAATACCGCATACATCGGAAAGGGAGATGATAACGATATCGCGCGCATCCGGAATTTCATCGCTGAACAGAACCCCCATGATCCGCAGCTTCACTTCTCGGACAGTCTTGTTATCAATGACCGGGTAGCGCCGCGTCTGGAACACCCACATGAAGCGGCCATCCTCCTGTTCTAGAATACCGCGCTCGACGAGATGGGCGAGAGCGCGTTCATGAATACCACTGGCATAGGTGGCCGTTTGATCGATCCAGTGGATAGGGGCGTGCGTCTCCGCACATTGCGCGATGCGTTCAAGGGTGGGATCGAGCAAATCATCCCCAAGCGGTGTCGGATTGATCACAAAGAGCCGTTCCGGATCGGTGTCAATACGGCCCTCCAGCGCCAAATCCATCAGAACCGCGCCGGCAAGCGCATACTCAAGGGTCATCGAAGGTGTATCAACGAAACGCCCGCCCTTGTCGTCGAGCAGCAGCAGTATGATTTCTTCAGCGAATCTCAGCATACGCATGGTCTCCCGATCCAAGGGCGCAAATGGGAATTACGATTTGGAATCATTACATATGATGGGTCCACCACCAAAACATTCGGGTGATCTACCAAAGGGCTTAGCCGTCGAACAGCGACGCTTGCAGCACAAAAACTTCGCCCTTTTTCATACCTGTGTCGGGTAGGGCACTGGCGCGCGCACCCGTAGGCGGAGGGTTTCCATCCCCGCTCTTTCGATTGCGAGGTGGGTTCACATTTCCTCCATAGGATCGCGGTATGGATCCCCATTACTGGGGACCCCCCGTACAGATCCGTGCAGGCACGCTAATGCACACGGCTCCTCCCTCGGGTTGAGTTGACGGCGAATCTTTGGTCCGGCCATGGGTGTCGGATTACCAGCTTGGGCCAGTATGGCGCAATGTCGTGCTCCAGTTTGGCCCAGTCGTAACGGTCCTTCTGTGATCTGCGGCGGAGAATTTTGAGCCACAGATTCTTCAGTTGGAGGACAAAGTATTGCAGAGTTGGGAAGCTGGTGGGAACTGCGAAGTAATTCAGCCGTCCATTAAGGACGTGTCTCAGCCATCTCCCGGTTTCCTCAACACCTTGGCGCATCCGTCTGCGAAGTTCCTTCTTTATTCGTTTCAGGGTGCGTATCATCCGCTTCGCTATTGTGAGAACGGCGGTGACAAATTAGTCCACGGGAGCGGCGGGAATGTCCCGGCCGCGGGCGGCGCAAAAGTCTGCCACCTGTAGCCTTCGATCCGTTTGGGGATGGAAGGTGGGAGGATGTACTTGGTGGACCTTTATCTAACCGTGCGACTGGCGTGCCATGTGGAAGAGCTGAGCCAGCGAGAAGCAGCAAGACGGTTTGGGCTATCGCGCGATACAGTGAAGAAGATGCTGCGGCACTCGGTGCCGCCGGGATACCGGCGCAGCGAGCCGCCGAAGCGGCCTAAGCTGGACCCGTTCACGGATATCATTGACCGCATTCTGGAAGCGGACCGCACGGTTCACCGTAAGCAGCGCCACACGGCAAAGCGGATATTCGAGCGCCTTCGCGATGAGCATGGCTTCACCGGCGGCCAGACCATCGTCAAGGATTACGTCCGCGAACGGCGCCGTCGTTTGCCGCCCATCCCATTTGATGCTTGCGACAAGGTGGCGACCCAAGTCACTTCGTTGTCCCTGGTGCGTTACCGAAGCAACGACTATTCCGTTCCCGTCGCCTTTGGCCACGCGAAGCGCTACGCAAAGCCGCGCGGGTCCCTCCTATGCACTACCGGGACAACCCGCAACAACGCCTTCGGCATCACATAAAATGGACTGGTTTTACGCCGCCCAACTGGACTGATTTTGCTCCGCCGTTGACGGTTGTCTTCGCCGCTGCGGTCCATCCCGAGTATCAGAGCCGGCCGGCGCATGGCTGGTTCATCCGTTCCGACAAGCCGGCGATCAAGGCCACGACAGGGCGCCAGCGGCTGAACCTGCACGGCGCACTGGACCTTGAAACGATGAAGCTCACCCTGGTCGAGGGCGAGAAGATCAATGCCGAAACCTCTCTGCGGTTGTTCGAGAAGCTGGAACGGGCCTATCCGGACACCCGGGTGATCCCGGGTGATCCCGGGTGATCCCGGGTGATCCATGTCTGTCTCGACAATGCGCGCTATCACCATGCCAGGCTGTTGCGGCCGTTCCTGGAGCGGCCGGAGTGCCGCATCCGGCTGCATTTCCTGCCGCCGTATGCGCCACACCTCAATCCCATCGAGCGGTTATGGGGCGTCATGCACCGGCATGTGACGCACAACCGGTTTTATCCCGATTTCCGACAGTTCACCGAGGCCATCTTCGGGTTCTTCAACCAAACCCTGCCCCGGGAATGGGAAACAATCCGAGACACCGTTACCGACAACTTTCGTGTCATCACACACGATCAGTACCGAGTAATTGGGTAGCAGGAGTATATATCAGTGAGTTACATGCAATTAAGATTGTGAAATCGAGACTTACTCATAGAACGGGCAGAAAACTCACATCAACCCTTCGAAGACGGGAAGGGGCAATGGCTCGGTTCAGAGACATCGAGACCCTGCAGAAGTTCGCCTCCGTCCATGCCTCGATCTACAACCATTTCAACCACCAACGCCATCTCAACCGCCGCGATACTTTCAAACAAGCCCGAGCCACCGCCTTGGACGAATGGCGTCAACTTGCAGCCCAAGCGTACTCAATTGAAGGTTCTCTAGGTCCGACCCAGTTAGTCTGACAATGCCGATTCCACCTTAGGTGATTCGGACGTTGCTATGTCATTCAGTTTCCAACCCTCGCTGAGCGTCACATTCTTTGAAAGTCTGACGTTTCAGGTCGGGGCCGGAGTTGAGTACCTGTCCCGGGCTCCGGTGATGCGCTACGCGAGCCCTGGAGAAAGTTTTAAACCCGGAGTTCGCCACGCTCCGATGCGTATTGAGTATTCGAGAGCGTTCGGAGTTCTCAGCACATTTTCCATAACCTATCAGTTTTGACGGGAGTTGTCTGACGTCAGTACTGATGGGACAAACCGAGAGGTTACCTCACTGCTCCGTAGCCCTAACCGCGCTGCCAAGGGAATCTTGGGCAATATGCGCCTGCACGGTAACGGCTGCGATGACGGCCGCAACGACGATAAGAATTAAAGCTCTAACAGTCATAGGCTTGGTCCCCCTGGTTTCGTTCCCTAAAGGGCAAACCGTAAACATTTCTTTAACATCCAGCGCTTCGGTTTTTGGGCGGTGTGCCTTCCGAAAACCTCATCCACACCTGGGAGGTTTGGATTATGAAGACCGGTGAATAAGGTTTTCGGGAAGGACAGGTGCCGCTTGGCAGCACGCTTGATCACGGATGAACTTTTCGCAAAGGACAAGTATGAAAATCCGTTGAGCATGTATGCTCGTGTGGGTTTGGATCCCATCGTCCGCACCATTTCTAAATTTCTTACTTACGTTGTGGCGGGCCTGCAAACGACCGTATCAAAGCATCGAAACGCTCATTAGCGGCCGGATGCGGATTTCAATTGATTTAAAAATGATACTTCAATCCAACCGTTGCGGCCAAGTACTCGAAGTTATTAAGAGTTATCTCTCCTGCAAACGGAGTTTTCCCATCGGCCCGCACTGGCTTATGACTACGAACAATAGACCACATGACATCATCCTTAATTTTTCCAAGACGTGCCCAGTGAACAGTGATCCCGATTGATGTATGTTCTCCAATTGCATAATCGAGACCACCGATTAATTGAAACCCGAATATCGTATCGCTGACATTCTGATCTAGGAGACTCATAGTACCAGCTGCCGCAGCTGGTCGGTCGGCAGCAGTAAGTGGAGGTTCTACGTCCTGATATCCTTCATCCAATGTCTTACGAATATGACGCATACTGTATCGTAATTTGGTGGGAGCTATACCTACACCAGCGCCGATAAACGGTGTCCAGCGTGATCTGTTGGTGAAGTCATAATACAAGTTTGTAAAAACTTGGTGAGCACGATAATTGGAAATATGCTCAACCGGAGGATAGACCGTGCTCCATTCGAGGGTCTTGCTTGCCAACGCCTGATTTGTGGTTGATTCAAGTAGGGGTAAAGTGTCTTCACCTTGGCTTCGAATTCGATATTCCAATTCAATTCTCATTTTTCCAAGATCGTAACCAGCGGTTAAACCACCTGTGAACCCGAGACTAGGTGAGAAGTCATTAGAAGAAAGCGCACGCGAAGTTGTGTCGGCACATTCAGAATCACCGCTTGGTGCCAAGCCTGGATCAGCATATAGCAGCACGTCACACTTAGTCGGATTTGTTACAGCTGAAAGAGAAGAATCAAATTCTGCAAAATCAGACAAACCAACATTGAGACCAATATAGGCACCACGTTGGTTTTCTTGTGCGTTAGCTATACCTATTGATAAGAATGAAACTAACGCAACAACAGCGAATTTAATTTGATTACTCATTCCCATCTTCCATTGTTATTTATGTTTTCTCAAGCGGTGGATAAGGTTTTCCGGATGGACAGGTGCCGCTTAGCAGCACTCAAACCCGTTCATGTCGTATAATTTTGATAGGTCAAAGTTCCAATCCGAACAACACATACCTAGGCGAGCAACTTCTCGTAAATGCGATAGGTCTTGTACACACGCCCTCCTATTTCGGTGATAGAACGGATGGTCGGGGTGTTATCCTCCAGCACCCAGCTCATTTCACACATCGGTAGATTCAGTTTGAGAGACGCATCGCGGATGGACCCAATCACTAGGAACGACAGCGCTGAACCCAGGTATTTGTTCTTGAACCGCGGCATCACCCCCAATAACGGCACCCGAGTGCGGGAGGACCACGAGCGCCGGTTAATCACCCGCCAAGCCAATTTGGCCCAGCCCGTTGGCAATAGCCGCCCGCCTAGATCGGCGATCATTTCATTCAAATCGGGCAAGCACACGGCCATGGCGGCTGGTTCCCCTTCATAGAAAGCAATCCAAGCTAGTTCAGGGATTAACAAAGGTTTAAACTCGCTGGCCAAATGGTCTGCGTCTTCTTCCGTTAAGGGAATGAAACCCCAGTTATCCGCCCAGGCGGCATTGAAAATATCGACAATTAGGCGGATGTCCTCGACGTAACGCCTTGGATTTAGATGGCGCACCTCGTATTTGTCGCTAGCGGCAATGCTTCTACGTACGCGCATCGGTTTTGGCCGCATTGTTTTTATCTGTCCCGAATTAGACGACGCAATAGAATCCGCGGGGCTTCTGCGGAGCTGCGCCAGGTGCAGCGGCGGCACCGTTTCCATGGGCACCATGAAGGCCAGCATGTCCTTAACTTTTCCAAACCCGGCGCCTTCTACCAGCGATTGGTAGTAGGGCTGGGCATGGCCCATCATCATCTTGGGTGGGCTAACGAAGCCGTCTACAAGTAAGCCCGATTCTTCATTGATGTTGAGGGAAAAGGGCCCCACCGCACGCTTCATGCCTTTGTCCTTAAGCCAGCCCAGCGCTGTTTCGAACAGGGCGTCGGCTATATCCTGGTCGTCCAAGCATTCGAAGAAGCCGAAAAAACCGGTTGAGTCGCTGCACTGTCGCAGATGAGACTGATCGATCTGGGCGGAGATGCGTCCCGCCAACGCTCCATCCTTTTCCGCAATCCACTGGACCGCCTCACCATGGCGGAACCACGGGTTCTTGTTAGAATCGAGTTGGTCTCGCACCTTCTGGCGCAAAGGCGGTACCCACGCCGGGTCATGGCCTTGGCATACATGTGGGACCTCAAGGAAACGGCCAAAGCCCTTTTTGGAGCGGATTGGCCGGACGTCAATGGAAACCATAGCTTTGTCTACCGAATGAATAGATCACGGCCCGGGCCCCACACAGCTGCGGACCCGCCGCGGGCCGTCTCGCCGGTGAGCCGTTTCCCTGCCGCTTCTTCAGTCACGTTCCAAGCGCATGGGTACGCATCTTCCCTTGCAAACCGCACATCAGCGCCGCCAAGTCTGCTCCCGGCAGCGCTGATGTCGATGGACGAAAGATAAGCGAGTCATGCGCTTGCGTGCGTCCCCAACATTGGGGAGATTTGGCGGTTTTTTCTGGCAGTGTCAAGGGAACTGAAGGTAAGGCAGACGAGGTCAGCGCCGGCCGGCATTGTCAGACTAACTGGATCGGACTTGTAGAGCCTGCAATTGAGGACTGCCAGGCTGCAAGTTGACGTCTATGGACTTTCTGTTGGCGCTAAGGACGCCACCAACATGGCACATTGCGATGCCGTCGGGAGGGGGCATCCACTCCATCGCCACTCGCCACTCGGCCAGCGCAGCGGCTCGGGCTTGTTTGAAAATGTCGTGGCTATTGAGATGGCGTTGGTGGTTGAAATGGTTGTGGATCGAGGCATGGACGGAGACCCATAATCAACACGGCGTTCCCGGATCTCCGCGGCAAGAAACGGGCCGAAACGGTTCTACCAGTACCGCACGGTCTCATGGCAGAAGTCGATGCCGCGCTCAAACAGGAGATCCTTGAGGTGTCTCAACGACAGAAGGTAACGGACATAAAACATCACAGCGTAGCGGATTACCTCGGGCGAACTGTTGAAATAACGGAAGGGGTTGTGTACCACTGGAAGTTACGAGCCTTACTTCCCGGCTCAAGCTGGTTTTCTTTTGCAACGCCGTTTTAGCCGTATCTTTCTTTGGTTGTGTATGGTGAGTCCGATTGCAAAATTAGATCCGTTTTGCCGCGTTATCTTTCTGCTTCTGATTACCCTCACCTTGTCTGCCTGTGCGATCAGACCACCGCCAGCGGATGTGGATGCTATCCGTGCCTTTGAAGGGCATTGTCAGAGTAAACCGGCTTGAACTGGGAATTAAGGTCTCCTAGCCTCCGGCGATGCACAATCCCTTCCGTTATTTCAACAGTTCGCCCGAGGTCATCCGCAGCGCGGTGATGCTGTATGTCCGTTATCCCTTGTCGCTGAGACAGGTCGAAGATATCCTGTTTGAGCGCGGCGTCGACTTCTGCTATGAACCCGTACGGTACTGGTGGAACCGCTTTGGCCCGTTGTTTACCGCCGAGATCTGGAAGAGGCGGATAGACCAGCGCAACTGGTCGAACTGGCGCTGGCATCTTGATGAGGTGTTCGTCCGCATCAATGGCGAAACACATTATCTATGGCGTGCCGTTGACCATGAAGGCGAAGTGCTTGAGGTTTTGGCCACGAAACGGCGGGATCGTGAAGCCGCGCTTAGGTTTCTGAGGCGTGCGATGAAGCGCCATGGCCGGCCGGCTTCGATCGTCACGGATAGGTTACAGTCATACCGGGCTGCGATGAAGGTGATCGGCAACGAGGGTTGCCAAAAGACCAGGCGCTGGCTCAACAACCGGACGGAAAACTCACATCAACCTTTCCGACGACGGGAAGGGGCAATGGCTCGGTTCAGAGACATCAAGACCCTGCAGAAGTTCGCCTCCGTCCATGCCTCGATCTACAACCATTTCAACCACCAACGCCATCTCAACCGCCGCGATACTTTCAAACAAGCCCGAGCCACCGCCCTGGCCGAGTGGCGTCAACTTGCAGCCTGACAGTCCTCGATTGTAGGTTCTTCTGCTCCGGGCTAGTTAGTCTGACAATGCCCATGACTGTCATCGGAAAGTGGCTTAGGCAGGACAATCATGTCCGGCCTCATCAGGGCATTAACAGGCGATCACCCTAGCCGGAAATTCTCAGAAATTGGCCCATAACAAGGGGCTTTACATCATTTGCTCTGACAATATCTGCGCAAGTCCGTTACCGGGATCTTATCAACGGTGCAGAGACATAAACCGAGAGCGGTGAACGTTGATGATATTGTCTTCATAGCCCTTAACGTGGGTGTGAACCAACATCCGCGTGGTTCCAAAGAACAGGGGGATAACCGGACTTTCGTCTAGCATGATTTGCTCTGCCATCGCCATCAATTCAGCTCGTCTCGTTGTATCCAGGGTACGGTCTGCCTCTGCCATTAGCTGGTCGTAGTAAGGATTGTTATAATTGGCATAGTTCATGGGACCAGCATCGCTCTGGAACAGATAAAGGAAATTCTGAGCATCATTATAGTCTGCAACCCAACCGGCATCGCCCATGGCATAGTCCTTGCTATCAAGCATATTGTAATGAACACGGGCTTCGTTGGCTTGCACTTGAGCTTCAATACCAATTCGCCGAAGCATTCCAGCTATCGCAGCTGCGACACGCCGGTTCTCAGCCGCCGAGCGATAGGAAAACTCAAAAATTAGTGGAATCCCAGGTCCAAACCCTGAATTTTCGAGAAGGCGTCTCGCTTCTTGCAGCCTTTGTTGCTCAGACCAATCCGTAAATTCGAGACGCGCCGTGTTCACGTAATTCGCCACGTTGGGAGGAACAAAGGAATAGGCTGGTAACCGACCATCCCGGAGAATGCGCTTCACTAGCATCTCACGTTCCACAGTCATCGAAATAGCGCGGCGCACCCAAACATCATCGAATGGCGCCAACGCCGTATTTAGGGCAAGGTATGTTACGGACATATTCGGGAACAGCCGCGTTTCGTCAGGCATGTTTTCCCGAAGCCATTCCATCTGATTTGTCGGAAACCCTTCGTTTAGGTCTATTTGACCGGAACGGAACTGCTTTAGGGCCGTGTTGCCATCTTCTATAGGATAGAAATAAATCTCGTCGATGGCGACGTTCGCCGCGTCATAGAACAGCGGGTTCCTGACAACCCGGACATAGCTATTGGCCCGCCACTCAGCCAGTACATAGGGTCCGTTGGAGACCATGATGCCTGGTTTTACCCAATCGTCACCGTGTTCCCGCACCACATGGGCCGGAATGGCGAAGGTAGTAAAATGGCTGAGCAGACGGGGTAAAAACGGGGCCGGGTTCTCCAATGTGATTTCAAGCGTCTTTTCGTCAATGGCTTTCACACCGATCTTCTCTAAGGGCGCTTCGCCCCGATTAGCCGGGCGCGCGTTCTTGATAGGATATAACAGAGAGGCGTACCTCGCTGCCGTCTGGGGATTGATGATGCGGCGAAAGCCGAAAACAAAGTCGTGGGTGGTGACCGGTGCTCCGTCGGACCAAACATGACCGTCCCGGAGATGGAAGGTATAGGTAAGACCGTCTTCGCTGACTGTCCAACTTTCCGCAGCGCCGGGGATGACTTCAGCCTTGGCGTCGTCGGTGGTCAGGCCCACGAACAGGTCGCTGATAATATTGTTTTCCCATGTGCCGCCCGCCCGGTGGGGGTCTAGGGTGTCGGGCTCCGTAACATTGCCACGGTGGAGAACCGTCTCACACAAGGCACTGTTTGCTAGCAACGTGAGGATAAAGCTAAAAATTGAAGACCATTTTCTAGAAATCATTTTTGCTCCTTGATCCAACGTCAATAACGTCGCAACTCAGCTCAGAATTCAACCTCCAGTCCACCCCAAAATACCATCCGGGCCACCCCGATCCGGGGCATTGTCAGACTAACTGGCCAGGAGCAGAAGAACCCATAATACAGGACTGTCAGTCCTAAGAGAATACATTCTAACTGTCTGATAAAAATAGTATTTTTTGAATACGTTGTTAAAGGACCCACATTGGTTACCACGTAATATTGGAGAACGAGCGGAACTTCGTGAGCATTCCAGAGAACAGCTGGATGTTGATTTGCATTTAAAAGTGACCCGTTTGGCGCCCTAATTTGCACCGAATATTGACCCATGTTTAACCCTGTCCTGCCATGGATTTGGCAGGAGACAAAGGAGTGATAGACATGGCGTTATTGAGTGTAATTCGGCGTTGGCATTTCAGAGATGGGATTGCCATTCGAGAGATTGTCAGACGCACAGGGTTGTCGCGCAACACGGTTCGCAAATACCTGTCGAGCGGGGATGTTGAACCGAGCTACCCGAAGCGTAAAATGCCGAGCAAGCTTGATGCCTATGAGGCAACGCTGAGGTGCTGGCTTCAGCATTGCCGCGGAACAGCACCCCGTGCGGCAGGACGCAGGCAGCCTTCCCCGCACCCTTCATCGAGCGAATGATGTGCAGCAGGTACGCGTAGTCGCCTTGCCTGGGGGGCGGTTCGCCCCAGGTGAACCGCTGGAACGGGTCCGTGGGCGGCGTGAGTCCGGTTAACCAGGTCTTGTCGGAGAACGGCGGGTTGGCGACGACGTAGTCGTAGGTGCGGAGCTGCTCGCCGTCCTTGAATTTGAGTGCGGCCAGCGTGTTGCCCGAGAAGATATTCGCCGTGGGAAAGTCGTGGAGGATCATGTTCATGCGGGCCAAGCCCGCGGTGGTCACGTCCTTCTCTTGTCCCTCAAGGGTAATGTGCTTGCCCGTCTGGGCGGCCACCTTGAGGAGTAACGAGCCCGAGCCGCAGGTCGGGTCATAGGCGGTGGTGGACGCCTTCGTGTTTCCCGGCGAGATTCCGATCGCCTGGGCGATGACGCGGCTGACCTCGGCAGGCGTATAGAACTGTCCCTTGCTCTTGCCACTCTCGGTAGCGAAGTGCCGCATCAGGTACTCGTAGGCGTCTCCCAGAATGTCGTCGTGCTCAGCGCGGTTCTGCGAAAAATCGAGCTCTGGCCTGGCGAAGATGTTGATCAGGTTCGTCAGCCGCTCCACCATCTCATTCCCTTGACCAAGCTTGTTCGGGTCGTTGAAGTCGGGGAAGTCGCTAAGCGCCAGACGCGTATTGGCCTGCACCAGCGGGGCGATGACCTGCGTATTGATTCTGTCGCCGATGTCGCTCTTGCCGCGCAGCTCGAGCATGTCCGTGAAGCTCGCGCCCTTGGGGATCGTAACGGGCGGGGCGAAGTCGGTGCTGTCCCCGTACTTGTCGGTGATGTACTTGATGAACAGCAGGAACAGGACGTAGTCCTTGTACTGACTCGCGTCCATCCCGCCACGGAGTTCATCGCAGGACTGCCAGAGAGAGGAGTAGAGGTCGGACTTCTTGATGGCCATTACAGTCCTTGAATCCTTGCTCTCGAGCCCGTGCCGCTGGCGAGACGATCAGCACTGCCCGACGTTATCATCCGAGTTGGCGACCTTGGAGATAGGCGGATGATGTCCGGGCATGGACCATGGCTCAAGTGCAAAAGCGCGGGCGGCAAGCCTCCTTGGCCCTGTATCGACCCAGCCGAGTTTCTGCCCTAGGCGGAGCGCAAGACTTTGCTCGCCCAGGCGCGCGGTCAGGCCGATGCGTTCCGGTCGACGCCTCCTTGGAGGCCTCGGTCATCGCCGGCGGGTGGGAGTTCTCCCACGCCGCGTCGATGTCGGTCATGTGCCGGCCCGGCTTGATTCCCGGAATGACCCAGGGATTGCCGGGCGTACGCGGCAGGGCCGCGAGAACGCGGGCCACTGACCGCGAGAGGTGAAACGTGCGGGCGCCAGTTTTCCCGTCGGCGAGATGAATCTCGGCCGCGTCGAGATCCACATGCTCCCCGCGCAGGGTCAGGATTTCGTTTCTGCGGCATCCCGTCAGCATCAGCAGGTGGATCGTCGCCACCGCGCCGGCCGACATGCGGCTGCCCCTGCCCGGGACTTCGTCGAGCACCTGTGACACTCACCTTCTGCTCAAGTCGCAGCCGGGAATCTCAAATCAGAAGCTCAACGGGAAGGGGTGGCGGCGCTTGCACCGCCTACATTCGCCCCATTTTTGATTCAAAAGCACTTTCGATTCGACCTATTGTCGTATTGAGGGCGCCGTCAGAGTGACTGTGGCGCCGCATGGCGGGTCGACCTTCTTCCTCATAACCTGAAGGTTGGAGGTTCAAATCCTCCCCCCGCAACCAACCTAAGCCCCTAAGAAATATGACGTTTCTAGGGGTTTTTGTTTCCGGGAACATCATCAGAATATCAGATTGGGAATCTATTGGGAATCATTAGGAATCAAACGCCTGCGCATGTCTGACGCTTTTCTTTCTCGAAATATGTCAATCCCGGGAAAAAGGATCCATACCCCGGCGTAAATCTGGATCATTGCTGTGATCCGGTGACCGCGCCTTGGCGCGTGTGCTTGTCACGTAACCTGCGTTGTCCGTGTGGTTGTGGCGAACTGACGGTGCTGTCCCTCCATCCCAGTCGATGGCACGTTCAGTTCGATGGAAAGTCAGTCTCCCTGAATGGCCCCACGGGTGGGTCCGTGTGGGCAAATTCCGGCTGCGGCAGCCACTACGCGATACGGGATAATGCCGTGATTTGGTTGGATAGAATCGATCCAGGTCGTCATTCGGAGTATGCCGACGTCGAGCGCGCACGCATGCTTGAATCAACACCGAAACGTCAAACTCTTCGTTCACGGCTCCGACGTGTGTGGCGGAGCCTGTCGTTGAGGAGTTGGCGCAAGTAGAGTGGCCTCTTCCAAGGGAGGCCGATGGCTCAGTGATGTTGGCAGAGCGGGTGAAGGCGGGATCGGTTGGCCGTGGCTCAAGATTGGTTGCGGGGAGCACAGGGATGAACAAGTCAGACGTCGTCGGCATGAGAGGCTGGACCAGACCGGAAAACTCGGTCACATGAGACAAGCCTATCTCCGCGGCGCAGCAGTAGAATGATGATTAAGCGACAATTCATTGAGAAGCAGGTCCGGAAGTCGGTGCGCACAAAGTGCACATCCTTATTTCTACGCAGGCT
The DNA here is from genome assembly GCA_965262665.1 of Rhodospirillaceae bacterium. GTDB lineage: Bacteria > Pseudomonadota > Alphaproteobacteria > Rhodospirillales > Rhodospirillaceae > CBDBND01. Next base: position 2,087,296 of record CBDHFR010000004.1, on the reverse strand, counting down.
CGTGTTCCAAACGGTCGATACCGTGGCGCGGACTCACTACGGTCATGACTATGCGATGAAATGTTTACAAACGGCGGCAGCGTCACGAATATTGCTGGAGGAGGTGGGTATCGAAAGTCGATTGACGGCCGGTGCGGTGTGTGTTCCGAAGATATTGACAAACGGTCAGTTTGGCGGGTGGACCGGGTATTGGGGTGACCATCATCATGTGTGGCTTGAGACCGAGTTCAATGAAGTTGCCGACCTTGCGCTCTCGCAGCTTCATGAACATCCAGGAACTAGTGTCAGTGAAATGCAGACGCCTGCAATTTGGTGGAACCAAAGAAATGGCTGGCCTCCAATCATTCGCTACCTGTTCGATTCCCCATTTGGTAGCGTTTCATTGTCGGACACTGAAGAACAAGCTTCATATGAGCGGTTTCTAACAAGTGTTCGAGAAGCATTTTCGTCGACAATGGCGAACAGGATTGTTGGCGACGTCGTGTTTTCGCCACTTCTTGGAGATGTAGAGGAATTGAATGTTTGGATTGAGAAACGCCATCCCTGGGCGCTTGGTGCTTTATCTGTTGTGAGTCGCAGAATTCCGATGCCAGAATGGGTCGCCGGCCGAGAGAGAGAAGTAAAGTTGGCTTGGTCCCAAGGCAAGTGCCCAAAGAGCCGTTTGTCCGATCGAGATGACCTGTTTGGGATAAAGGTAGTCTAACGACGCAGAAGAGCTTTAATTCGAGATCAGCTGGGCGCGCGACTGCGCGGAGCTGGTGCCCGACGATGCCGCCGACCTACGCGCCCAGCTGCAGGCCGTCACCGGCGAGCGCATCGCGGCACTCGAAGGCATCGGGGAGATGGCGCGAGCGGAGCCGGCGAAGGCGTTTGGTGAGGGCCAAGGGCTGGCAGGGAAGGAACGCGATATCGGTATGTCGGGGCTGAAGGATCGCGAGCCGACGGTGCCCGAACGCGGCAAGGGGGCGGGGATGGACCTCGGGCTGTGACGGGAGCTGACGTCCGATGTGGCGTCCTTGCGATTCGATAGGATAGGGAGAACGGCGCCGTGAAAGTTTCTGGTCTTCGGTAGTTTGAGCGTGAGTCGGAGGGGCGGCGAGTCGGAGGACTCCTGATGTACGTGTTCACAGCGGAGCAACACTGCCTGTTGAGCTTGTCCGCCGATATCTGGTGCCGGCGCGGTGCCGCCAAGAGCCATGGCCTGGGCTTCAACGAGGAGACGGCGACCGAAGTGTTTCTTCTCGATCTCTCGGAGCAGTTTCCCGGCACCGTAAAGGTGGTCCCCTTCAACCGCAGGGAGGAAGGCCGAATCGGCGCCGACTGGGCGTGGGCGTTCGTCGGTCCTGACGGGCAGTGGTGCTGATGCATGCTGGTTCAGGCGAAGCGCCTGGACAATGAGGATCGGGAGTACGCGGAGTTGTACTACCGGGCTCCGGCCAAGGGTTCACAGCCTTCGATCGCGCAGCTCGACCGGCTCATCGACAACGGCAGGCGGCTTGGTCTGCCTCCGGTATATGCGGTGTACAACCACCTGAGCGATCCGCGGCGCGTGCCGCGTGAAACATGCGGGTCGCTTCGCTTGATTTCGCAGCCGGTGCCGGAGAGCTGGGGCATTGCTATCGCCTCGGCCTTCGAAGTGCGGAACAGCAAGCCTGACAAGACCTACGAACGACATCGGGATCACTCCCTGCCCCTTCACTGCCTTCTCTGTTCGGGAGGGAGAGGCCGTCAGACTGCGATGGGCTCGGCGGCTGCGGCGGCTGCGGCTCTCTCGAAGTTGTTCGAAGGAACGGTCGGAGACGATGCGGCTGGGCCGGAGTTGACGCCCCCGTTCAGGCCGAGACGCGGTTTGCCGGATATTTTCCAGTTTGCGGAGCACATCCATCGAGCACGGATGGAGGGTGTCGAGACGGTTGCCATCGATCCTGGAAGCGACTATCCGGGGATTGGGGGGCTGTGATTGTGCGAGACAGCGAAGCCGAGGAGGATATGGCCCCACCCGAGCACCCGGCTGGGTGAGGATGTTCGAGGTGTTGGAGGCGGTACTACACCTGGGGCAGGTCCTGCAGTGTGATGGTCCGACGGGGGGCGGCGGGATCGTGAGCGATCTCGGCAGCTCTGCGAATGATGGCCTTGACGGCCTCGTCCAGGAAACGGGTTTCGTCGTACGACAGGTCACGGTGGGCGCCCTGGGCCTTTCTGGCGTGAGCACTGCCTTTCGTCGAGGTGAGAAGGCCGATCCGGTCGAGGATCGCTTTGTCGATGTCGTAATACTTCGCGGCTGCCTTGCGGGTGCTTCGCGTTGTCCGGTCGAGGTCTCGAGGACCGTCAGGCAGAAGTAGGCCATGGTCGCCAAGAGTTCGCGATAGCCGCGATAGCTCATGTATCGGTCGAACATGCTTCGCACGTCCGGATTGAAGGAGACAGCTGTCCCTTCCGAAAACCCCATCCACACAGAGTCAGAGTATTCACATCCAGTTTAAGCGGATGAGGTTTGCGGAAGGTACAGGCGCGCGCAGAGGCTCGTTCACTGTATCAGTACAAGGATGTTTCGGCCAAGGCCAACCGAGAGTGTCGAAAAATACCCGTCCTCCATGGCGGCTCTGATAGAAGAAAACTTGTTCGCCACAAACAGGGCAATACCAGCGGAATCGGGTGAATGGTTTCACCGTGAGATAAGGCTTGCGAGGAAGTCGTCGTCCCAGGCGGCGATGCGTCGTTTTACACGCAGACTGTCCTTGCCCGGGGCTTGGCGCAAGAGGTTGCTCGCCATGTGTTTGACGACCGCGAAGTTGGCCGGGGCAGTGTTCTTTCGGACCCGGCACTCGTCGTCGCGGAAGACCATGTCCATGACCCAGTGCAGGTCCATGACCCAGTGCAGCCCGTTCTCGCTGCTCCAATGGCCCCGGATGGCGGCGCTCAGGGTATCGGCCTTGGCGGCGGTGGAGGCGGATGTAGAAGCGGGTCTCGCGCTCGACCTTGGCGCCGGGTTGGATGCCGATCTCGCGTACGGTTTCGACCATAACAATGCTCCCGGGCCCGGGCCAGTGGTGGCGTTCCTTCAGCCAAGCGATTTCGTTCGTCGCCGTGGTGGTCCGGGTTTCGATGCGGCCGTGGCTCTTCTCCACTGTCTGGTGGTGGCTGACAATTTGACCGTGTATAGCATATCCTGCGATTTCTTGTTCGTAAGGTGTTGATTACAATTACTATTTTCAGACGTCCAGTAAGGCGCTGGAGTGATCAAGGTTATAATCAACACTAATGCAACACGGGGCCCGGACCGAATTCCCAACATTGCATGGCGTCGATGGTAAGCCTGGTCAGGCCGGGATGTGGCTGCTGATCTTACCGATTGAGAGTACGCCTCCAATCTTTTCTGAGAGGCTTGAGCCAGACGTTCTTCCTAGGCTTGTCCCCGGTCGTAGAGCCCGCGCCCCTTGGTCGTTCCGACATGGATCCAGCCCGATGGAATGCTGCACTCATGAATTTCGCGCGCGTTACTACAACTATCCTGATTCTCTTGCTTGGCCTGACGTGTTCCTTCTTCTTACCTCAGCGGCCTAACCGAACACGGAATTCTGCCCGGCGATAGCTCAGCGCCGACTATGCCGCCTGGTTCTGGGCCTATTCGCGGGTTTTTCAGGGCCGTTCCGAGCTCGCTGCAGATTACGCGTGTGGCCGCACTCCGGGTAATTCGAGCAGCCCAGAAACCGGCCGAACCGACCCATCCTAGTTTCCAACCAGCCGCCGCAGACCGGACACCCCTCAATCGACCCCCCGCACTCGCGGCAGCGGAACGCGCCGTCGGACCTGACCGGCAGGCCGGCCCCGCACTTCGGACACGGGCGCTCCGTACACGGGCCGTTACGCCCGCCGTCCCCCCATCGCACAGCACCGGTTCCGGAAGATTGACCGTCACGAAATACATTTCTTGACGAAAGATACGAAGACGAAACGAATGGTCATCACCCCGTATAAGACGGCTGACTTCCTGGCCACGCTGGCCGATCACGTGCCCGACCGCTACCGGCACAACATCCGCTACTTCGGGCTACTGGTCCCACGCACCAAGGCCCGCACGTACGACATCGTGTTCGCCCTGCTGGGGCAGAAACGCCTCGGCAAGCCGAGGCGTCTAAGCTGGGCGGCCTCACTCAAGAAATATTTCGGCGTAGACCCATTGGTGGACCGCAAGGGAGAACGGATGCATTGGGTCGGACGACTGGAGCCGAGTACACGTCTGGAGCCGAGCACACGGCGCTGAATGACGCTGGGACGGCGCCGGTCACACACAGTCCATCGCGGCGCTTGGCGAGTAGTGTATTTGACGGCGCGGCCCACCGTCAGGCCCGGCGCCTGCCACCAGAGAATTTTCTCCACACCTCCCCATCAATAGGGCCGGAACCCCTTTTCTCTGTAGGGTTCCCGAGGTGGCCTCATGCACGCCGCTCCAAAGGGATGGGGTGCACCGACACAACGTCGAGACCACCGGAAAATGATTTTTGATTTTCCTATAGATTCAAGACCTTGCAGAAATTCTCCTCCATCCATGCCTCAATCTACACCCATTTCAACCACCAACGCCATCTCAACCGCCGCGATACTTTCAAACAAGCCCGAGCCGCTGCGCTGGCCGAATGGTGTCAACTTGCTGCCTGAAATTACTCGAATTACGGTTTCTTCTACTCAGCGCAAGTTAGTCTGATAATGCCGTGTGTTTCGCCATTGATGCGGACAAACACCTCATCAAGATGCCAGCGCCAATTCGACCAGTTACGCCGGACTACCCGCCTCTTCCGGATCTCGACCGCAAACAACGGGCCAAGGCGGTTCCACCAGTACCGCACAGTTTCATGGCAAATGTCGATGCCTCGTTCGAACAGAATGTCTTCGACCTGACGCAACGACAGCGGATATCGGACATAAAGCATCACAACGTTACGGAGGACCTCAGGCAAACTATTAAAATAACGGAAGGGATTTTTCATTACCCGAGGCTAGGAGACCTTATTTTTCAGCCCAAGACGATTTAGTCTGACAGTGTCCATCGAAGCAATTGGCGAAATCTGCGATCTCTTCACTCCAGACGAATGCTGGAATTTCTTCGAGGCCGCCGGATATGCCTCATGAATAGTGAAAAATGCTGTAGTAATAGATGGCACCCATGACGCGACCATCTGGCGAGTAGCGTCTATATTCGCGTGTTGGTGCTGATGTAGTACCTGCCACAATCTACTGGTTGTGTCATCGAAAATTCTAAAGCGGTAATCGACGATTACAGTTGTCAGTTAGGTGCGAATCTAAGTTTACGTTGGGGTGCTGGAACCCGATCTATGTGTCAAGGGGTATATGTCAACGGAGTGGAATTCTTATCGAAACGTAAATTCATTGTGGGGAAGGTTAAAGTAATGACTTCAAAAGGTGCCTTTCGAGCGAGCGTGGCTTTCGCAGTTCTTCTTAGTACAACACTCGTGATTCTAGAAAAACCATCTTTCGCGCAAGCGGGAGGAGGCGAACAAATCGTTCTCGAGGAAATCACGGTCACTGCGAGGCGGCGCGAGGAAAATCTCATGGAGATTCCCATCGCGATTTCCGCTTTTTCGGCTGCAGAACTTGAATCCATGGACGCGGTTGATCTCCAGGAATTGTCGAGTTTTACGCCTGGCCTGGTAGCGCTGCCCGGCGGCAACGGCCGGCCCGACCGTGCGACCATACAATTGACCTTCCGCGGCCTATCTGTTGCTACCGGTCTCGTCTTCATCGACGGCGCGCCCTACACCGGCGGCCAGTCGCCCTACGTTCAGGGCGTGGAACGTGTCGAAGTCTTGAAAGGGCCGCAAAGCGCCTATTTCGGGCGGTCGACGTTTTCCGGTGCGGTGAACTACGTCACCAAGGGTGTGCCTGAGGACTTCGAGGGGCAAGTGCGGGCCGAAGTGAGTGGCTTTGGCGGTTCTGACACGTCGGTCAGCCTTGGCGGCCCTCTGGTGGATGACAAATTGGGCATCCGGCTCTCCGCCCGTCATTACTACTTAAAGGGGTATTACAAGAACGAGTTCGATCCTTCTGTTCGTCTCGGTCAAGAGCAGACGGACTCAATCAACGCCGTCGTCAGTTACAAAGCGTCGGACAATCTCGATATTAAAATGTTCTTTGAATATCGGCGTGACAACGACGGTACGCCTTACAGCATCGCACTGAAATCCGGCAAGGACATTTTCTGCGATGCAGGTGGCCGGGACCCCTATCTTTGTGGTGCTCTTCCCAAAGTCAACGAATTGAATCCGGGCGTCATTTCTGGAGACGGTCAACTTGAACCTTTCGTCTATGATGTTTTGATCAACAATTCCTTCAATCTGCGCACACCATTTTTTGACCATAAGTTTAAAGATAGCTTTGGAGTTAAGCGCGGTGTTTATATTGGTCATTTAAACATCGATTATGAAGACGACAGCGGCTACGCAGTTAACGCGCTATTGGCCTATCATAGGACAAAATCACAGAGTGTTGTTTCGCCCGACTACCGCAACGGACGGCAAACGCCCAATAGATTTAACGTCCTGTTTGGCTTGCCCAACACTCTGACCTATCACCGGTTTGCTTTGGTGACGCAGGGCTTGCCCAAAGACTATAATGCCGAATTGCGTGTAACCAGCCCGCAAGACGAAAGGCTGCGCTGGACCTTGGGCGTGAACTACCTGCAACTCCATTCTCCCGGCGGCAACATCTACGGTATCTCGCCCTTCAGACCGATTGGCACAGGGTCCGTGACACAGTCACGCACGCATACGCCCGCTGTCTATGGCGGTGCCTACTACGATTTCACGGACGACCTCACTTTGACCGTCGAAGCCCGGTATCAGTGGGATAGAATCTATGCAAAGGCCAATGAACCAATTGCATCGGACCCGCTTACGAATACATACAGCAGCTTCTCGCCGCGTGTGTCTCTTGACTATAACTACAGTGAAGACGGCATGGTCTACGCCTTGTTCTCGCGTGGTTTCCGGCCGGGCGGGTTCAACGGTTCGCTGGTGGGTCAACCCCAGTCCGTCCTTGATCAGTTGGCCGAAGTGAACATCAAAATCCCTTTCGACGAAGAACGTCTCGACAATTTTGAGCTGGGATGGAAGGCCACATGGTTGGACGGCCGGGCCCGCACCACGATTGCCGTTTACCACGACCTGTGGCGTGACGGTCAGATTCGCAATACGACCTTCTTCACGACTCCAGCTGGTGAACTTCAACAGACCACGCTGACTACCAATCAGGGTGCTGTGAAAATGAATGGCGTCGAAATTGACGCCGACTTCGCCATTTCGGAAAACCTAAACCTCAGTGCGACGTTGGGTTACACGGATGCGATATTCCAGACATTCTTCTATATTCCCGAGGGCAATAATATCCAGGGCTCGCCTATTGTGACAGGGAATCGTCTGGATCGGGCGCCAAAGATTCAATGGTCTTTTTCTCCTCAGTATCGGGCTCCGTTTGTTGGCGAGTACGAGTGGTACGCCAGGTTTGACTGGAAGCACCGCGGCAAGATTTTTGTGGACCCGACAAATGTGGCCTGGGCCGCGGGCAATGACATCTTCAATTTGCGGGCCGGGATCGACAATGGCACGGTCAAGTTGGAAGTCTACGGAGAGAATATTACTGACGACAAGCATCTGGTCAGCGGCATAAAGGGCAACGACGCCTTCGGGTTTTCGGAAGATGGCAGTAACAACACGAACGAAATTCGTTCCGTTTTGCCGAACCCAAGAGTGATCGGCGTTCGCGCAACTTACAATTTCTAGCTTGGTAAGTAGCCAGCATCTAAGGTCCTAAACAACACACGGAAACCTGGCGGTAAATCAGCCGCCGGGTTTTTGAACCGTCAATAGGCTTTAAATCTGGAGGATTGGTAGGTAGGGAACACGGTCCTGAAGCGTTGTAGGTCAAACCTGTCGCGGGAGGAGCACGCAATCATGATCGTATCAACTCCGGATTTTACCCATCGTCGCGCGCTGTTGGGACGCATGATCGGTGCCGGGGCGGCTTTGCTCGCCGCGCCTTGGATGCCACGCTTATTGGGCATCAGTGATCATGTGTTGATCTCATCGGCCAATGCGGCCGCCGGATATACCGGTGTGTTTCAGAACCAGGGCAACCTTGTTCATATTCCCGCCGCGGCTGCCAAGACCTCCACGGTGGCGGAGTGGTATGATCCCGAGGGGCGTACCGGTCCCTATCGCATCGCTGGATCCAAGGCCGCGCTTGAAAATGCGCCGGAGGACGCCTCGTACTACGAGGCTAAGCTCTTTGATTTTCCGGGTGGGGCCATCCGGGTGCTGACCTGGAAGACGGGCACGCCGGTTGCGCACATGATCACGTTCGAGACCGAGATTCTCGTGCTGAGTGGCTCAGCCACCCTGACGCCACTAATGGGTTTTGCCGGCAAGCCTGTGGAGATCAAGAAAGGCGATGCATTGTTCCTGCCCGCGGGATACATCACCAATGCGAAGCTGAGTGAGGACCTGGTGTTGCTGACGTACGTCGTCAGTCCCGCCAAGAGCGAAAGCAAGGCCTCGATCGTCTCCGCCAATGATGCCCCCATCTCCGAGACCCTGTCATGGGAGGAGAACGGTGAGTTGGTCAGCGCCAGCACGCCCGACGAAATGACAAAGGCTCCGGAGAACGCCAGGCGCCGGTTGTTGCAGCGCTATGTTTTCGATGGCAACTCGATCCGTATCGCCACCTATACAGCCGGCGGACGCACCGCTTCTTTCACCATCACCCGGACGGACATTCTTATTTATATCCCCAAGGGGCGTTTTCGCCGCAAGGAGGGTGATCAAATACTCGAGCTTTCCGCCGGTGATGCCCTGCGCGAGAAAATTGGGAACGAGGGCTGGTGGGAGCCGCTTGAGGATGACTCGACGTTCATCGCCACCGACGCGCCGGTTCTTCCCAGTGTGCCGCCGTCGGCTTCGATCCAAGTAGGAGACCGCACATGAAAATTTTTGAAATCGGCATCGACGCCAACGGTCGAAGCACGCCCGGTCTCATCGACGTGCCGCTCAAGAAGGTCAGCGATACGGAAGCGATAAGCGAACGCCAGCCGGGAGCCTACTGGCGTATCGGTATGCGTTTCACAGGTGAGTATACGCGGTCCGAATCCGGCTATGATCCACGGGGCGGAATCTATGAGCAGCATCTCGGCGGACAGCCACACATTATCGCATGGATGAGCGGGCATATGGACAACATCATGCAGAACGGTGCGACCTGGCGCTTCTGCACAGGTGATCTGCTTTATGTCCGTCCCGGAGCACTTCACCATTCGAATTTGCGGAGTACCGTTCCGCCGACAGTGTTCAATCTCTATTTGCCGGGCGAGGCTACCGATATCGGCCTGCTCGACATCAAGAAATAGCCGGAGCGTTAGCCATGAAACTCTCGAGTCTTTATACAGACGACAACGGCGACTCTTACTTCGAATACGTTGAATCGGCCAATCCACCCGACAGTAGGCAGGAACGCGTTCAAGACATCGAACATTGGCAAATTTGGGAAACCCAACCCGGACACTTCCAGGATTTCAAGCCGACCGACGCGCCACGCTGCTGTGCAATGTTGTCTGGTAAGATGGAAGTCACCGCGTCTACCGGCGAAAAACGGTTTTTCGCTCGTGGAGACACGTGGCTGCTGCAGGATGTTTCCGGCAAGGGGCATGCGATCCGGACTCTCGGTTGGGAACCCTGTACGGTGCTTTTGGTCACCATGAAAGATATAATGACTCCCACGGGCGAGACCGAGGGGCGGGCTCCTGGTGAGTATCAGGATCGCTATCGCTAGGGCCGTGTCCTGTCCGTCATCAAAACAAATGGGACTGTTGAGCGTGTTTCATTGTCTGACGTCAGCGCCTTTGGGACAAATTGAGGTAATTGCATAACGGAGGATTTCTGGCTCATCGTAGTGACCGAAGGGAACGAAGATGAGACAGAAATCCTCCGTTATGCAATTACCTCAATTTGTCCCAAAGGCGCTGACGTCAGACAAGGTTATTTCGTAATCTGTAATAGACATTAACTTATTGATTTTAATTTAATAATAATTACTCCTACCCCTTGACGCCACCATTTAGTTCTGTTGCCGTAAGCATACCGTAAGGGGATTCATTACAACTACAGCGCATCCCAGCGCACGCTTGTCGTAAGCCTTCGGTCAGGCCGGGATGGAGCGCACGACGTTGCGACCATGGTCCGCGTCGGTGGAAGCGCTTACAGGAATTCGGCAGCTCCTTGGGTATTTGTTTTGCCTTAGAGTCGGTTTCGAAAGTCATGCGGCTCGGGCCAATCTGCGGACGAGGAGCATGACGGAGGCGGCGTAGAGGAAGGCGCGGGCCGAGGCGATGGTGGCCTCGAAGTCCTTTGCCAGTCGCCGGTTGCGGTTGATCCAGGCGAAGAAGCGCTCCACGACCCAGCGGCGCGGTTGGACGGCGAAGCCGACCTGATCGGGGCTTTTGCGCACGATCTCGACGGCGATCATGGTGGCCGTGGCGACCTTCTCGCCGGCGTAGCCGCTATCGGCAAAGACCTTCTCGATGAACGGAAACGAGCCGCGTGAGGCGCACAGCAGCGGCCCGCCACCATCGCGGTCCTGGATACTCGCCGGATGCGCCTCGAGCACGAGGCCGCGCCCGTCGGTGTCGACCAGCGCGTGGCGCTTGCGCCCCTTGATCTTCTTGCCCGCATCGTAGCCGCGGGGGCCACCAGCCTCGGTCGTCTTGACGCTCTGGCTGTCGATAATCGCGCCGCTCGGGCTGGCCTCGCGTCCGACCCGCTCGCGATCGGCCATGACCAGAAAGTGGTTGATCTTCTCAAGGAGGCCGTCGTCGCGGAACTTAGCGAACCAGCGATAGATCGTGCCCCACGGTGGTAAATCGCTTGGCAGCAAGCGCCAAGGGCAGCCAGCCCGCATCACGTAGAAAATGCCGTTGACGATCTCTCGCATCGGCCATGACCGGGGCCGTCCCGTGCCATGAGCCGGAGGCAAATGAGGCTCGATCACAACCCACTCCGCATCGGTCAAATCAGTCTGATAACGCAGCGCCTTGCGGCTATGCTGCTCTCGGGTGGTCGGCGTCCACATGGCGGCTCCAGATCGGTTTCAGCAACCTTCCTGGAATCACATCGACACCGGCCACTCAACCCCTTTCGAAACGGCCTCTTAGCCAGAATTCCGTGGTGCGTGCCGCAAAATCTATCGACAAAGCTGCCGGTCGGCCGCGTCCAGTTCCTTTGCTTACATTGTTCCGCTGAAAGCGAGAGGACCGTGGCTCCGGCCCAAGCAATCGTGTTCCGCCATTCGTTCTCTGCCATATTTGGTGCCCCGATCAGCTTGGCAAAAAGAGTCCGCTGCGCATCCATCTCGTCCCGATTTTGCCACACCGTGACTCAATAAAGCCCGGAATTCAATGGCATGAAACCAGCGCTGTATCATTGCCCGAATACGGCTTACGCCGTGCGAGCAGGCCTGGTGCGCTTGCCGCTCTACCGATCCGGTTCATGGCTCAAGGAGTTGTAAGCAGACTTACCCGATGTTCACCGTAGTCGCCCCCACGACGAGCCTTAGCCTCGATGCCCATTTCATAAAGCGCCCGGCGGCGACGTTCTTCGTCACGGCCGCGGGCAGCGGCCTAACCGAACACGGCATTCTGCCCGGCGATACCCTGGTCGTCGACCGCTCGCGCACGCCGGGCGTGGACTCAATCGTCATTGCCGCCATTGAGGGCGAACTGACCGCCCGTCCGTTTACCACAATCGATGGCGAGGAGGCCCACGTTTGGGGTGTCGTCGCCGGAGTGGTGCGGAGCCTGCCATGAGCGTCTACGGGCTGGCCGATTGCAATAACTTCTTCGTCTCCTGCGAGCGGGTTTTCCATCCCGCGCTCGAAGGCCGCCCGGCCGTGGTGCTGTCGTCGAACGACGGCTGCATCGTCGCGCGCAGTGACGAGGCCAAGGCGCTCGGCGTCAAAATGGCCCAACCGGCATTTCAAGCGAAGGATCTCATCAAGCGGCACCGGATTGCGATGATCAGCGGCAACCTCCAGTTCTATACCGATATGAGCAACCGGGTGATGCAGGTGTTGGGGGAACTGGTCCCGGCGGTGGAGCAATACTCGATCGACGAATGCTTTCTCGATCTCACGGGACTACCGGAGGATCTCACCGCATTCTGCCAGAACCTGAAACAGACCGTGCACCAATGGACCGGGCTGCCGGTCAGCATCGGTATCGCCGAGACCAAGACCCTGGCCAAGATCGCCAACCGGCTGGCGAAGACCTCCGTTAAGGCGGACGGCGTTCTCGATCTCACCGGCGCGCGCTGGCGCGACCGGGCGCTGGCGTCAACGGCAGTCGGTGATATCTGGGGGATCGGCAGGCAGTACGCCCAAAAACTAAACCGCAACGGCGTCATGACGGCGCTTGATCTTGCGCGCCGTCCCGATGGCTGGGTCCGCAAGGAGATGGGGGTCGGCGGACTGAAGACGGTCCAGGAATTGCGCGGGGTTGACTGCATCGGCTTCGGCGACATGCCTGTCCCTTCCGAAAACTCCATCCGCACAGCGTTATAGAAGATTCACACACCGTTCAAGCGGATGAGGTTTACGGAAAGGACAGATATACGACCCGCCGCTATACTGCCTTATCGATTTTCACCGCACTCTAACTGGCTGCGGTAGCTTGCCCGGACTCGCGAATGGTGCCGCGCGCCTGAAGCGGCAAGGGCCGCCCATGCCTGTCCTTCCACAAAACCTTGTCCGCCGATCTTCATAATGTAAGCCACCCAAGTGTGGATGAGGTTTTCACAAGGGACACCTGATGTCTCAATGCGACGTTTTCTGCGGCCAGCTGGCGCGTTCCCTTGAACATGGCCAACAATGCCATGAAGAACAATCTAACGAACGATATCATCCCAAACGGATTGCAGAGGATCCACCATCATTTCAACCGGATAAGGTTTTCGAAAAGGACAGCCCGGGACTCATCTTGTGGTAAACGCCCTTGTGCGCCCGCTCGAACATGGCCCAGAAACTCTCATTTCCTAAAAGTTAGCGCTTGCACGCAGGTAATAGTAGGGGCCTTGCCAGGAGATCACCGAATCCGAACGATAGATTCTGCCGCAACACGCTTCGAACTCTGCCCGATCCGGAGTTTCACCGAAAACGTTTAGCCCGCCAAACGCAAGTCTGTAAGTGCTGTTGACCCTCCAAGTGGCTTCCATGTCGATGAGTATTTTGCCACCAAACTTCTGGATGTTATCCGGGTCCGTGAAATCCGAGTGATTGGCCTGCTTATAGCTGCCATACCAATTGGCTCGCCCCATAACTTCGAACCGGCTCCACGAATGCCGAGCTATGAACACGCCACGAGATTTCGGTAGGTGATTCTCGGTGTCGAAGACGTCCTCGTCGTTCACAAAAGAGAACGCATCACCGTCGCGACCGATTCGAACCGGTACTTCCGTGACTTTAATGTCGTTCCGGTTCAAGGAAGCCGACACCTCCGTGACCCCGGCGCCGACGGCGACGGTGTAGATCGCCACCACATCGACGCCTTGGGTTTTGGTGTCTAGAGCGTTTCCGAGGTTGAATGAATCAAAATTTTGTTGTCATGGTCTTGGCGGACTGATTCGATAGCCGCTTTGGCGGGGGCATCGTGGCTGTATCGGAAGACCTGCGTATTCGTTTGGCGAGGAAAGTGGCGTCGGGCATGTCGCGCCGTCAGGCGGCGGCCCTTTTTGAGGTGAGCGCAAGCTCGGCGGTGCGGGATGGCGGGCGATATGAAGACGAGGGGACTGTCGCGGTCAAGCCACGGCCGTCGCGCCAGCGCCGTCTTGATCCTTGACGGCGAGGATATCCTGCGCTGGATTAAGGAGACGCCAGACCCGACACTGCAAGAGCTGTCTGAGCGTCTGGACGAAGTTCACCAAGTGATTGCGCCGACTTCGACGATTAATGACTGGTTCCGCGCGCGCAAGATCAGCTTTAAAAAAACCGCCCACGCCAGTGAACAGGAACGCGCGGATGGGCAGGCAGCACGCGTGGTTTGGCGCCAACGTCAGGCCCGGCTCCCGGCCCATCCCGAGCGGGTCGGCAGGATCGTGTTCCTTGACGAAACAAGTATCAATACCAAAATGGCGCGCCTGCGGGGGCGCTGTCCCAGCGGCCAGCGGATGGTTGCCGCCATTCCCCATGGTCATTGGAAAACCATGACCTTCATTGCCGGATTGCGCGGTGACGGCCTGACCGCGCCCTGGGTGCCCTGATTTGATCGAGGGCGCCATGGACGGTGATGCATTCGAGCAGTACATCAAAACGCAACGCGCCCCGACCCTTCAAAAAGGCGCTGTTGTTGTCCCCGGCAATCTGCCGGCCGACAAACGCGACGGTGCCAGGCGGGCGGTTGAAAAGCGGGGCGCATGGCTTTTGTTCCTGCCGCCCTATGCGCCGGACTTCAACCCGATCGAGCTCGCATTTTCAAAGTTCAAAGCTCACATGAAGCGCTTAAAACCCCGCACCATCGATGATCTGTGGAAAGCCGCCGGTAACGTCTGCGGCCTCTTCAATCACGAGCACTGCAGGAACTTCTTGGTTGCTGACGGCTATGCGTCAGAATAAATCGGAAATGCTTTAGGTCGTTGTTGAAGAAACTCACCTGAGCGATAGTATTGGCGCCTGGCACTCCAGCCGCTTCCAGAGCGATCCTTTCTTCGGGGCCGATCGTGAAGTTCGAGGACAGCACGATCCGGTTCCGCAGTTCGATAAAGTAGTAATCGACGGAAAACGTCAAACTGTTCGTGGGTGTTGCGGCTATACCCATGGTGAACTGGGTGGCCTTCTCGGCATCTAGCGGCTCGGCGCCAAAAAATGCGGATATGGGATGGGTGGCCGGGAAGATCCCCTCGGCCACCGGGACACCTGCATCGTTGATCCTGGTGGATACGTTTGTCGTGGAAATCTGGCCCGGCGTCGGTGCCCTGAAGCCCGTGCCAGCGGATGCACGAAACGAAGCAGCTTCGATGAACGAGAAGTTCCCCGCCACCTTCCATGAGAAATTTTGGCCAAAGTCAGGGAAATCCTCAAGCCGCCCGGCCACGTTCAGGAGGAGCCGATTCCAGATATCCGCTTCCAGATCCAGGTAAACGGCCTTGCTGCCCCGATCTGGCATTGTCAGACTAAATCGGCTTGAGTTGGAAAGTAAGGTCTCCTAGCCTCCGGCGATGCAAAATCCCTTCCGTTATTTCAATAGCTCGCCTTCCGTAATGGGGCGGTCGATGTCAAGCACAGATCTTCACGATCTTCCGGCCTGACACGATCTGACACGATCTCTTGAACATGAAACACCTTCGCCTGCGGGCGATCGTCGTCCCAGGTATGGTCAACTTAGGTGGTTGCCTTGGCAGAAGCAGGTGACTGACTCGTGAGCGCGGCACGGAGAAGGGTCCACGATCCCGCGTATGTCCGTCGCCAGGCTCTCGCTTCCGTCCGTGGTCAGCGCAGCGGCTGCCAACATAATGCCTGGTCCAAGACGATTCCCGAGTGCCAATCTGAATAGCGTGCTCGAACGCGATGAGACGGTTCGGCAGCAAGGCGCCGACGTGAAGGTCAGGGCGATGACTGCGCCGACGCCGGGCATGGTCATCAGCAGCTGGCACGCCCGGTCTTGCTTGGCCAGATTGCGGACCATCTTCTCCAGCCCAGACAGCTCGTGGCGCAGACCGGCTCGCGCACGCAGGATCGGCTCCGCCGCGGCTTCGAGCATCGCGTTGCCGGCGATCAACTCCCGGACACGCGCCTCGTAGCGACACAGGCACCGCCCACACGCCTTCGCTTCGCACACGCGAAACGCTACGCAAAGCCGCGCGGGTCCCTCCTATGCACTACCGGGACAACCCGCAACAACGCCTTCGGCATCACATAAAATGGACTGGTTTTACGCCGCCCAACTGGACTGATTTTGCTCCGCCGTTGACATGATATGCCCCGCCCTTGCACCGGGCAGTGATATTATCAATCTCGAGATGGGGTGATTCAAAATGGTGCCCGCACCCGGTTTGATTACCGCTTTGCTCGCTGTATAGGGTTGTCACACTAATAGGGTGATCTGTTGCTGATGGCACAGTAATGTCGCTGGAGGCATTGTGTCCTCCGTCCCTCGTCGCAACCAACAAGGGACCATGAGTGGCTCATTTTTGTGCTGCCTCGACCGGACCGCCCGGTCGCTCCGCGTGGTGCATTATTCCTCCGCCGTTAACAAACGAGGCACGAACCGGTTTGAGTGCTATATAGTATCGGTGATTGACCCCGCTGAATTCAACCGACTTAAAATTTTGGTATGTGTTCGGCGTTAAACTGGCGCGCTGAACAACACGGCCTTTGTTGTTGCTCCCTGTCCTTCCCGAAATCCTTATCCACCGATCTTCATGATACAAACCGTCCAAACGTGGATGAGATATTCGAAAGGGACAAGTACTGCGCCGCCTCTTGGCAGACGTCTAGAAGTCATAAGTAAGGCGCAACCCGACTTCCGTCTTGTCCAAAGGCACAACGACCGCACCTTGAGCACCTGGAAACCCCCTAAACAGGTTAATCAAGTCCGGCACACGGGCTGCCGTCCTCCACCCTTCTTCATCAAGACAATTGGTGCAAAACAACTCGATGTTCAAGTTGTCATTTCTGACCACACCGAGGCGAAGGTTCGCCTGAGTATAGGACTTCACAAAGGTGAGATTCGGCTCACTCATAAAGGTCTTACCGGTGTAGATGAAATCGCCTCGAAGGTACCAGTCCCAATCGGTCATAAGTTCATCCGTCCATGTACCCGACAATGTCACTTTCCACTTGGGGGTGCGGGGAAGTTGGTTGCCATCGGCCTTGTATGAAACGCCGGCTCCCGTCGAAGGAAGGCTGAAAGGCGCATTGTAACTACCAGCGAGAAAGTCCGTGTATTTTGCGTCATTAAAGCCTAAGACAGCGTTGAGATTGAGTTGTTCAATCGGTATCCATCCACCTTCAAATTCAACCCCCTTGATTTCTGAGTCGCCGGGTATGAATACGCTACCAACGAGGGGCCGCCCGTCAATTTCAGAAGTAAACAAGACCAAGGTGCCGGCTTTCATGTCCTTCCATTCCATGAAATAGCCGGTCAAGGAGACAAATCCAGAACCCCAATTCTGCTTCCAACCGATTTCATAGTTGGTTACGACTTCTTGAGGCAGCTGGTCCGTGATTTCACCCACTTGAGCTTCGACTTCAGCGATCTGCTCCGATGTCCGATTGTCAAAGAAGGCCTGCCGCAGACCCGGCAATGCCCCTTGTGAGAAACTGGCGTAGAGCGTCATCCCGTCTTGAGGCTGTGCGGTCAATATCATACGGGGCAGAAACTTCTTGTAGGTTACAAAGGGGCCTGTCGTTTTAGGTCCGCCGAGGGCTCCGCCATCGTTTCTGACCTTGTCGATCTGATAACGGCCTTCCGCTGATAGAGTCAGCCAGTCGGTTAAGTCGTAATCCAACGATCCGAAGATACCGGTTGTCTTAATGCGATCCCGTTCGATCTGTTGGCCGCGGCCAGGTGGAAATACGAAGAAAACGCCGGGCCCGGAATCGATATCGCCAAAGGTCTTTTGCTCGTACCTGCTGACACCTAACAAGCCTCGGAGCGGGCCGCCATCGTCATAGAGCGCGCGCACTTCGGACATCCATGACCAATACCTTTGATAACCAAGATTGGCCCAGAAAACCAAATCGGTATTGTCGTTGTCTCGGATTGTGCCGGTTCTGTTTTGATTGTAGCCGCCGAGTGCCGATATGGTGAGCGCATCGCTGGCCTGCCAGTCCAAATGCAATGAATAGTTCTTAACATTGGTACGCAGACCAAAGTCATCGGGTTTTGGAATATTCCCAATCTCATCGAAGGTGTTGAGAAGATCATTGATGACAATGTCATACAGCAACCCATGATTATCGAGGTCGGTGTTGTTGGTCACGGGGATTTGGGGTAGAGCGCCGCAATACCAACCCGCATTAAAGATCGTTGCATTAAAGGTTCCCGTGGTTGTTTGGACAGCAATTGGATCTCCACCACAATTGCCTTGGGTCGCGAAAGCCAAATATGTGGAATCGGCTGGTCCGTCACCGATTCGATTAAAGCTGGCGCGGGCTTTTATTTCCAAGTCTTCCGAAGGCGTAAATAAGAGCGTCGCGTTGATGCCATCTGTTCGTTCTCTGCCAAGTTTACCGCCATCTGTCGCGGTGAACATGGAGCCTTTCTTGTCCAAGGAACCGGTTAAGCGGCCTAACACCTTGCCTTCTACGATCGGACCTTCAACAGTGCCAACGAAGTTGTAGGAATCGTACTCGAATGCATACTCAGCGAGAAACCGACCTCCAAACTCATCACTGGGATCGGCAGTGACGTAGTTGATTGCTCCACCAAAGGTGCCGCGGCCGAAGTAGACTGGCTGGGGCCCTTTGATCACTTCGACCCGCTCGATGTCGGCTACAGGGATTGCTTGGGCGGAGGACAGCATCGCCACGTTATCGACAAACAGTGTCCCAGACTGAAACGAGGGATTCTCGATTGGCGCGACCATGCCCCTAAAGCGAATAAGCGAGTTGTAGCGGCCCGGCTGCCATGAGCTCTGATTCTCAAAGGTCAGGCCGGAGGTAAAGCCGGAAACGTCCTGAAGGTTCCGTAGGCCGGCGGACTCCAATTCTTCCACTGTAAAAGCTTGAACAGATAACGGGATCTCGAGAATGCTTTCTTCCCGTTTCCGCGATGTAACCACGATTTCTTCGACGGCTGGCTGGGCTTGTGCCTGCTGCTGCGCTTTATAGCCTCGTCTAGGTTTGAAGAGGTCATCAAAACAAGAAAAACACCCGCCCCAAACAGGACTAACTTTACGATTGATCCACGCATGATGATTACCTCTTCGTCTGCCCATCCCTTCTGGGCACCAGAAGCGTATTATGGCACGCAAATCCTAGGGTTTCATCAGATGTTTCCTTAACTACATTCAAATTGCTATTCTGCGGCAAGAGGCGCATCATCATCCGAAAAGTAGAAGTCTGTACGCCAAGGCTTCGAAAAACGAGGGAATCCGGTCATGATTAATCGCCGCACACTGGTCGGGGTCGCGGCTGCGGGGCTATCTTTCGTCGTTGGGGCCATGGGGGGACGCAAGGCCACCGCCAAGAACTTTGCCTTTGACATCGAATCGCGTGGCACCATCGGACGCTTGGAGCGCCTGCCCCGTTTTGACGTGGAATCACGGGACGATTTTTTTAACGGTGTTCGTGGATGGCGTAGCAGTGCCCTGGTGTCTGCCGCACGGAAACGATTCAATGCCATCCTTGAGGCTAACGGCCATGACCCGAAAGAAGACCTGCCGTTGCATCGAATCTTCGATCTGGTCAAAGACGATCATATCATCGGTACCGAGATCCGTGTTTTCTGCGACACCAAACGCACTGCTCATCACAACTACAAGCGGGAATTCGACGACAACGCGGATCTGTACCTGGCGGAGATGGAGGCCTACGACAACCGCGGGCCCGGAACGCTGGAACTCAATCCGGATATGCATATTCCGAGATACGCCAAACACGAGATCCATCAACAGCCGGGTGGATACGTAGGTAGCCCGTTTGCCGGACCCGTCTATCACTACGGCACCAACGCTTTCTATCTGGCCCGTAACATCTTAAATCATCAAGATCAGAGTCATGCCCAGCTGGGCGGCGATATGCCCACTCCCGAGGACGGCCGTATTGGACGCATCCTCGACATGGGCTGTGGCATCGGCCAATTGACCATCGCCCTGAAGGAACGGTTCCCTAAGGCTGAAGTGTGGGGCGTGGACGTTGCCGGACCCATGGTCCGTTACGGGCACATGCGGGCAGTCGACCTAAACGTGGACGTTAACTTTGTGCAACGCCTGGCCGAAGATACCAAGTTTCCCGACAACAACTTCGATATTGTCACCTCCTACATACTCCACCATGAAGTAACGGAGGAAGCGTCCAAACGTATCATAGCCGAGGCCTTCCGGGTACTGCGCCCCGGCGGCGTGTACTTCCCCATAGATTTCTTCACCGGAGGACGGTCCCGCACCAACGCCTTCGGCACTTTAATGCAATGGGTGGATCACCGTTGGAACAACGAAGTTTGGCGCATGGAATACACGGACCTCGATTTCCCTGGTGAAATGCGCCAAGCTGGCTTCGCGGTCAACGAAGAGGGCCCGCCGGCGTGGCGCCGGCGCCACAATGTCATTGGCGTGAAACCAACGTAGTATTGAACGGCTGGCGCGTTCCTTTTGAAAATCTAAAGCTAGCGTAGGGTAGAGGTGCGACGGGGGTCAGTTATGCGAAGCACAAACTCTCATGACTGAAAACGGGCAGCTTGAACATCGTACAGGGGACGTATCTCCAAAGGCCAAGCGACACCTGATTGTTGCCTGGATTGCTACGGCTGTTACATTGGCAACCTACTTTATTTTGATGCTGGCTGTGGCGCTCGCGCCGGCTATTTTGACACAAGCCGTCACGGCCGGGAGCGCTCTTACGCTGGGCATCGTCGCTGGCTTTCTCATTATCCTTTTCCTGATTTTAGCGGCTGCCGTCTTCACCATTTGGAACAATAAGTTAGACAGTAGCCCATGAATATAACCGCTATTGCGATGTTCCTTGTAGTTGTCGCAATCTCGCTTGGTATTACTCATTGGGCTTCCTATCGAAGCCGGTCCCGCAGTCAGTTTTACGCCGCGGATGGGACGTTTACCGGATTTAGGAACGGGGCAGCATTCACTGGCGAGTTTCTTTCGGCCGCCACCTTTCTCGGCATTACCAGCATCTATTTTACTTCGGGTTATGACGGCCTCATCTATTCGGTTGGCGCCGCTATGGGCTGGCCTGTGCTCGTGTTCCTGTTGTCGGACCGTCTTCGCATGATGGGCCGGTACACCCTCACGGACGTGCTCACTTACCGTTTAAAAGACCCGTCTCTGCGCGTGTTCTCCGCCTGCGCCACCGTTGTCATCCTCATTCTTTACATGGTCGCGCAACTGGTGGGCGCCGGGCTGCTCATTGAATTCCTGTTTGGGTTAGATTTTGTTTGGTCGTTGTTCCTCATCGGTGTGTTGATGGTCACTTACGTAGTGTATGGCGGCATGGTGGCCACGACCTGGGTGCAAATCGTCAAAGCCGGGTTTCTGTGGGCCATTGGATTGGTTTTGGCGATCGGTGTCTTGGCGATGTTCGATTTCAGTCTTGATAAGATGTTGGCGACCGCCGTTGAAAAGCACACCAACGGAGCGGACATCATGGCATCGAGTAGTTTCCTGTCCGTGGGAGCCGCCATATCCGCTGCGCTGACCCAGGCCGTGGGCATCGCTGGGCTACCTCACTTCATCATGCGATTTTTCACCGTCCCCAACGTTGCTGAAGCGCGCCGGTCCGCCGCCTACGCAACAGTTTTGATCGGTGGCTTTTACATAGTCATGATTGTCATAGGGTTCGGTGCGATCGCCTTGCTGGCTGGGAACTCAGACTATGCTGTTGGTCCGGCACTCCTACGCAATGGCAATAACATGGCGCCGCTTTATCTGGCCCACGCCTTGGGCGGTAATGTGTTACTTGGGGTGTGTGCCGCTGCGGTTTTTGCCACAATCCTGGCCGTTGTATCCGCTTTGACCTTGGCTGTGGCGGCGGCGATTTCTCACGACCTGTACGGCATGGTCATCCGAAAAGGCAAACAGACGGAAGCGGAAGAATTGCGCGTCGCTCGGTTTGCAGCGTTGACATTTGGTCTTGTGACAATTGCGCTCAGCGTGGCATTCAAAGAGGAGAACATCACATTTCTGGTCGTCACGTCCTTGTCCATTGCCGCCAGCTCGACTTTTCCCGTTTTGTTTCTGGCCTGTTTTTGGCGTTCCTTGACCGCGGCCGGAGCTTTGGCGGGCGGGACCATCGGTCTCGTCTGCGCTGTGACGGGAATTATTCTGGGGCCG
This sequence comes from Rhodospirillaceae bacterium, assembly GCA_965262665.1. GTDB lineage: Bacteria > Pseudomonadota > Alphaproteobacteria > Rhodospirillales > Rhodospirillaceae > CBDBND01. The sequence continues at coordinate 2,065,241 of CBDHFR010000004.1, read as the reverse complement.
ACGGTCTGGGTATCGGTGTTTGGCTTTGACACGGCGATATTTCCGTACCAATACCCGACAATTATTTCCCTCCCTATTGCCTTGATCGTTGTCATGACCGTGTCTCTGTTGGATCCAAAACGGGCCCTTTCCGTTGCATCGCAATAACTATGACCGGAGCGCGTAAAATGTCCTGTCCCTTCCGAAAACCTTATCCGGTTGAAATGAAGATAGATCCTCTGTAATCCGTTTGGGATGATATCGTTCGTTAGATTGTTCTTCATGGTATTGTCACGTTATTGAACGGTAGTGACGCGAATTGGCATAGAACTCAAGCTCAAGCGGCAGCGGTGACAGTTTGCCACAGGCTCATAGCGTGGTTGCGAAGCTGGCGTAATGTCTTTCGGGATATCAGATGGCGTTGGACGTTGAAGGTGTTGTAGACGGTGGCGTGGGTAGAGAGAAACCGCTGCGCTGATCGAGCCGATTTGAAACGCTGCATGCGTCGTTCGCGCTGTCGGACTGGTAAGTGAGAATTCTCGGCCCGGTTATTCTTCCTGCCACCAAAATCATGGTGCCTGATCAGGCCCAAATCCTTCAGAGCAGCACCATAAGAGGGCAGTTTGTCTGTGATGAAGGTAGCTGGGACAAAGCCTTGCTTTCTCAACAGTTTGCGTATCACCTTGAGCGCTGCCGTCTTGTTTCTGCGTGACTGAACCAGGATATCCAGCACTTCGCCTTCACTATCGACAGCGCGCCATAGATACATCCGCTTGGCGGTGATGGACACGAACACCTCATCAAGGTGCCACCGGACATCTGGTCGAGGGCGCGTTGTCCTCAGTCTCCGGGCATAGGCTTGCCCGAACTTCAGTGCCCAGCGCCGCACCGTTTCATAAGAAACATCAATACCACTTTGAGCGAGCAGATCTTCAACATCTCGGTAGCTGAGGGGAAACCGGTAATACAGCCAGACAGCGTGCTGAATGATCGCGGGTGGAAAGCGGTATCGGGCATAGGAGATGTTCTGCATCCAGCGGCATTAAAGTGCCATCAGCAACAGGTCACCCTGTTGGTGTGGCAGCCCCAGGGGCAATACCTCCTGGCCACTCACTCGCCTGTCGTGCTGCAGGAACTGACCATCGCCGATCTGCAGCACACCTAAACGCGCCCGATTTGAATCTACAACGACAAGGCGCGGTAGCTCGCTACGGTTTTCGAGACGGGGTGTTGACGCATACCGACGACTTTCATTGGCGCGCTCCAACCTGCTGCAGGCCGTGATCTGTGATATTGGGGCATTGTGGTCGGTTCCAGTTTCTGATTGTCTCTCGGCGCCCACTGTGATTGCTGTGATCTGGAGTTTTGGATAATTGCTGATTACCACTAAGAGAGTCCCTTTTGCATGACAAACCGCGACAGTACGACAGACCCCTTGATTAACGTATCGACACACTCGTCGACTCGACGGCGCGATGTATTCATCCTCGGTGCGGGTTTCTCGAAAGCCATCGCTAGCCAGATGCGGACAATGGTCGAGCTTGGTACGGAGGTGAGAGAAAGGCTTGCTGAAGTCACAAATCTTTCGTCTGCCATACCCGTTTTCTGGGTGATAACATCGAGTTGTGGATGACCTACCTGTCGCAGCCGCAACCCTGGTTGCGGGAAGCTGAGGTCGACCTGCATCGCCCACTTAGCGGCCGGATCCGCCAGTCCATTGCGGCCGTTATCGAGGAGCGTACCGTTCAGGCTTCGGCATCGTTAGCTCCGGATTGGCTGCGTCGTTTGATTTTGGCCTGGCATCGGCGTGAGGCTGTCGTGATCACGTTGAATTACGATACGCTCGTCGAGAAAGCGGCCCGGGGCTTGAGGATATCCGAGAAAAAAAGTGTCCTGCATCCGGCAGACATTTATCCGCCGTACTTCGCGAACATCGCTTCACGTTCGGGTGCCGGGCTCTGGGGTAGCGAAGTTCTCCAGACATTTCGGCTGCTTAAACTGCATGGCTCAGTGAACTGGCATTATTCTGGTCGCGAGAATTTTCACGGTGAGACAATTTTCTTTTCCGATATCCCTGAGTTCGGGTCAGCGTGTGACGAAGCTGCCCGTCATGCCGCCAGCCAGAGGCTGCACGACATGGCAGCAGACAAGGAGACACTGCTCATTCCGCCGGTCGCCCAGAAAACTACCTACTTTAACAACGAGACCGTCAAAGGTCTCTGGAAGGATGCGGCCGTCGCGCTCCAGGACGCGGCTAAACTCTACATCATCGGATACTCGCTGCCCATATCCGATCTAGGAATGCGTTTCTTTCTCACGGGTAACAGTCCAGGCGCGGACACACTCGTCCAAGTGGTGAACACGGATGCGAATATACTGGAACGCTATCGGGAAATCCTGCCCTGGTCCGACATGAGGGCTGAATATATTGGACCGGACAATCCCGTTGTCCGATTTTCTTGCAACTATGCAGACGACCTTCCAGATTGATGTCGCCGAAGTGGTGTTCAACTGATCCTTTCAGACAGGTTTGGTGCAGAGAACTGCCTGTCCCTTGCGCGAACCTCATCCGTCGCTCTTTCTCTTGCAAGACATCCACGTGTGGATGAAGTTTTCGAAAGGGACAGGCGCCTCAGCGACCGACTCAACTCCCCCGTCGACAGTTACACCCGCGAAGTCCTCGGGCCCGTTCTGGAGGCCGTGGCGGCAGGGCACCCGACGTCGGGCCGGCACGCCGTCCGCAGCGGCCAAGTAGCCCTGCCCCCTTCACTGTGCGACGTTCATTCTCCCTAATCAGGGTACGAAAAACGCAGATAAGGACTCAGGGTTCCGCAGAAAGTGCATCGAAATTCTGACCTCAGAAGCATTCTCGAAGCGTTATACACGGTAGTCTTTCCCTCTCTCGAGCACCTTGAGCACCTCGGCCGCACGGACAGCATTTTCTCAAATGCAGACAGAGCTCGGAGTTTATCCGCCGCCGCAATCAACTGATAAGCCAGCACAGTCCTTACCTCGAACAGGTGTTTGGATAGCTCATCCATTTTCTTCATTCGATCGAACAACTCAATGATTACATGTGACATGAACAATAAAATAACTGGCAGCTTTTCGTAGAGAAAATCATACACATCATCATCGAAGGGGTCCTTGAATATAAAGTTGAAGTTCTCAGCTGCCGTCTGTATTTGCGGATTCCATGTTGTTACCAAATGAACCGCAGGCTGAAAAAGAATCTGAAATCCGTTCGAATCTCTCTTATTATTGATCGTGTTTTCCAAAGCCTCAGGATCAAACATGTAGTAGTGGCCCAATCCACTAATCGCCGTAGAGTAAATCTCTTTCCGTTTCTTTCCCAGCACCTGTAACGTCAATGCTTCTGGGTCACCTTCGGTGAACTGAGAATAAAAGTCGTCTTCCAGTCCACACATCCACGACAAGTAAAACAAACTTTCAGTTAAAGGCTTTCTCAACAGATTGAATCCGACAATTACTTTCCTCTTTTCAAAACAGCATAGTGCCTCATACAAATGATGCAGGCAATCTGAAATCATTGCCATACGAATGGTGTTCAGAACTACCTGCTTGGACGCGTCTTGATATCCCAGTTCACGTAATGCGCCGACTGCATCAGTCTTGCTGGCCAGATCCTGAAATCTGTCGCCGTCGTCTGGGTGGCGGAATTTTATTATCTCCACATGGGCGCGGGCGTTTTCGTACTCATGGAGTGCCCGCGCACACTCGTCGTGAAGGAAAAAGCACAATTCGTGATAGACACGGACATGTTCTGGGATGTGCCTTAGCCTGTTTCTTGGGATTAGCCCAACCGTCTTCACTTCAATCTATCCTACTTTCTTGGTCGTCCATCCGTCGTTGCCAGGACGGCATCAGGTGTTCATGCTCGACTTCTCTACTCCATATTTATTTGGCTCGGGAACTGAAGGCCAGTTCGAGATGAGTTGGGTACCCAACCCATTTGAGCCGTGGCCATGTTTAATCAAAATGATGAGAATCCCTATATTGGTAATACTCGGCATTGGCCTCGAACAGCGAGCTGCAGGCATCCTTAAACGCATCCGTGCCATGGCGCGGTTGGTCTCCGGTCGTTTTCCATAGCCCGTAGGGCTCCAAGTATCCAACCAGGTCATTGTCGATAGACAGGAAGCGGTCACGGGCATTGGACGTTGTTGTCCCAAAGGCGCTCTCCATCTCGGTACAGCCGGCCTTACACGTGTCCATGGATTGAAGGATGCCCTGCTCGGCCCAACAATAGCCACGGTGGCCGGTGGATTCCTCCCCCATCACAATTACCGAAACATATTCCAGGTGCCGCTGTGAACACTCGGAATAGCATTGGCTTATTGCCAGTTGCCCTTCCTCGATCTTGGTCAGAGCGTCCTGGGCAAGCGCTTGCGGGCCAACCAGGAAGGCTAAGACGGGTAGAATTTTCATGAGATACATTTTGCGCTCCAATTGTCGGGATCACTGTCGCAGTATCCAATGAATGCCTCGCAAGCGGTCTCAAACTCTGCGGTACCGCGTGCTGCAAAGTCATCGTGTGCGGGTCCATAAGCCGCTACTTTCAAAATCCTCTTGCATGACCGCGACCATGGAATTGAACCTGTTCTTGGCTTCAGACTCTGTAATTCCGAATACCCTCTCCACGTCAGCGCATGCGGCCGCGCAAGCGTCTATCGAACGAATGAAAGTCTGGGCCATGAAACATCTTTGCCCCTCTTCAAATACATCGCCCGCCATCTCAAGCATGTCGATCGTGGCTTTCTGGTACCGGTGCGCACAGGTTGAATAGCAAAGGCCAATCATGGCCTTGCCCCTCTCAGCCTTGCTCAGCACAGCGGTGGAGGTGGTGGTAGTGGTCGGGAGCCCAGGAATGCCGAAAAAATCTTGGGCCCCGGCCGGGCCGATCAGCAGGACAGCGATAGTTGCGCAAATGATGGGTCTCATGGGGCTTCACCTGACATGTTTGATCAAGGCGCCGGCAGGTGCCGGGCCGTTGCAATCACATCTCGGAAGATGAAGATCCCGCCTATTCGCCTAGGCAAGGAGAGCTACTCCGAGCCGGGCTGGAGGCTGTTGTATTCAGCGGGCAGCCTCGTGCATGAACCGCTCCTGCCAGCGCCACACGCAGGTCTTGGACTTGCCGGTCTCGCGCATGATCGCCGAAGTGCCGAGCCCCTCGTCGGTCTTCAGGATGATCCGCGCCCGCCAGACATGTTTCTGCGCGCTCTTCGGGTCCGCGACGATCGCTTGCAATCGCTGACGGTCGCCAGACGTGACAGTAAAATGGATGCCGGTACGCATCGCACAGACTCGCATGACACCGCACAATACGGAATCCCAAAGCGGACTCTTTCGTTCCGGTCAATCCACTAGGTCACAATCCCGCCTGCAAAAGCAGCGACGCTTCAACGTCCATGGTGCCGAGATTCAAACGCAGCGCATCAAACGACGCCAACAACGCCGGATCGGCCTTCGCTTGCTTCGCCTCATTACGGATCGCTTCTAACAGGTCCGGCATGGCGAATAGGGAAGGGTTAGCCTTCGCCCACGTGCGCTTTTGAAACTTTGGATCATCCACCCGCGCCGCGTGGTACTGCGAATAATTCGCACCGCCCGCAAGCATCTTTGCGAACCAGTGCGACTTGTCGGCTGGCCTAGTACCCAACGCAACAAACCGGCTATGCGGTTGCTTGCCCGCCGCCGTCCTTAGAGCAGCAACCATCCGCTCGCCCGTGGCATTGTGCGGGCTCATCGGCCAAAACTAATACCGGTGCGAGACCATGAGCCCGGCGCGGATCGGAGCCAATGCACCGGACCCTGGCACCCGTGCGCTTGTCCTCAATGCGAGCCTGTTACGCAGTATCCCAAATTTTCCACCGCTCACGGTCTTCTAACTTATGACCCATAAACGCACGTACATGCTCAAACGCGATCCGCGCTTGCTCGAAGCTCGAAGCAACGATAACGGTCTCGCCACGGGAAACTGCTAGTGGGCCGTCTAGAGTCGCCGCCGCGATCCCAGACAAAAGCACCGTCTTGCCGTTGCCACGTGCAACCGAAAGCGCCGCCGATTGTGTGCCCGGCTTGAACGCACCGGATACAAACCGGCGTTGCCAGGGCAAAACCTTGAACGGCTCGCCCGACAGGCGGCCTTGCGAGACGGTCAGGCCGGACAGGTAGTCAAAAAATTCTCTTGCTCTGTGCTGCATCAAAGACCTTGTTAGCGACTTCGCTTTCAGTCTCACCTGGAAAAACAGGAACAGCGAGTCCTTGGTCTACCAAATGGACGACGACCTGCGGGTGATTGTTCGCCATGTCCCTCGCAACACTCGTGGCTTCCTTCATGGTTTCCAAAGACTGAAAGTATCCGGTCTTGCACGTCACGTCGTATCTCATGAACATTTTCCTGTACGTTAGCTCGATACATCCAAGTCCGATGCAGACACCCCAAGGATAAGCCGCAACTGGGATAAAAAAAAGAGCCTTTCATGGAGTTCGAAACTCCCTCGCTCGAAAGCCCTCCCGGCGAACCAAATGCGCGGTGCCATACGGGGCCGAGTTTCAGTGCAAACGCTTTGTCGAGCCCGCAGGATCGGCGGCTTTACCTGTAGTGGTTCAGATGTGATCTGACAGTTGGCCGTTTTTCCGGCGGCCTCTGTTAGGTCAAGTTCAGTTCACGAACTTTTCCTTCCAGATTTCTTTGCCCTCGATCATGGTCTGGAACGGCGTTCTGCCGCAACACATTTTGCCCTGATGAGTGCGTTCCGTGTTGTAGTGATGTAGCCATTGATCCAGATCGTCCTGCAGCGCATCGACGCTGTCGTAGAGTCTTTTGCGGAACGCGACCTGGTAGAACTCCTGCAGCACGGTCTTGTGAAAGCGCTCGCGGATGCCGTTTGTTTGCGGTGATTTCACCTTGGTCTTGGTGTGGTCGATATCGTTGATGGCCAGGAAGAGCTGGTAGTCGTGCTTGTCGACGCGCCCGCAGTATTCCGTGCCCCTGTCGGTCATGATCCGCAGCACAGGCAGGTCGTGCTCGTCATGGAACGGCAGCACCCGGTCATTGAGCAGGTCGGCGGCGGTGATCGGCGTCTTGGTGGTGTAGAGCTTGGCCTGCGCGACCTTGGAATAGGGATCGACATAGCTCTGCTGGTAGATCCGCCCCACCCCCTTCAGGGTGCCGACATAGAAGGTGTCCTGTGAACCCAGATAGCCGGGGTGGGCCGTTTCCACCTCGCCGCGGGCTTCGTCGTCGCGATTCTTCTTTTCCAAGGCCTGCACCTGGGCCTCGTATGTGGGCCTCGGTCAGAATCATGCCGTCCTCGGCGACCTTGGTCTCCAGCGCCTTCAGCCGGGCCTTGAAGTTGGCCAGGTCATGCCGCAGCCAGATCGAACGGACGCCTGAGGGCGAGACAAAGACACCCTGCTTGCGCAGCTCGTTGGAGGTGCGGGCCTGACCATAGGCCGGAAACTCCAGCGCGGATTTGATCACCGCCTGCTCGGTGGCTTCACCGACGCGGTTGGCAAGATTGGGTTTGCGCCGGGTGCGCTCGAACAAGGCCTCGACGCCGCCTTCCTCAACCGCGGCCTTGTAGCGGTAAAAGGTGTCGCGCGACATGCCCATGACCTGGCAGGGACCTGGCAGGCCTTCGACACGTTGCCCAGTTCCTCGGCCAGATTCAGCAATCCAGTTTTGTGTTTGATGATCTTGTCGGTAGTATTCAACATCGTGGTGTCCTCGTTTTGTGGTTGGTGTGCACCACCATCAAAACGGACAACCACCATCTCCATCAAGAGATGCGCCGCTCCCATTCCAGCTTGCTGGGAAGGGAGCGGTGTCAGATCACATCGCGACTAACTCACCTTATAAGCTTCGCGGGCAACAACGATGCAGCCTAGAATCAACGCCTCATCATCCAAAAACGGCACGTCCTCGCCCGCTTCAGCAAAAACCTTTTCTCGGGCAGCCAAGACCTTTCAGATAAAGGTTCAGGATGATCATCTGAAGCGCATTGCGCAGACCCGGAAGCCCATTTTCGCTCTCGCCGAGCTAATCTGAACCGCGTCGATGCGGACGCCACGCGAATCGACGTGACCCTGATTGACGATGATCTGAATGCTCTCAAGGGCTATCGAGGTTGCTGACAACAGGCACGGAATCCCCTAAGCCGAAGCGGAGGAGTTGTTCTCGCGTTTGGGTGGTTCATGGAAGCTGTCTCGCCCCCATTCCATCAAGCAAAAGCGCATTCTCCACGGCAAGGAAAGTCGGGGCCGATTCCGCGCCTTCTCCCTTGGCCGCGTCGTCGATTGGGACGTTCGCGCCGCTGACCGTTCGGGCGCCCTCCAGCGCTACCGCATCTCAATAATCAAGGATCACTTGCGGTGCATCTTTGCTAGCCGCTCCCTGGCGCTGGGTGAAAGTCTGACCATGATTGAGAAGTTGCTGGGCCACACGCGGGTGCAAACAACAGCACGCTACGCACATCTGGCGCGGGACTCGATTCAGACCGCCGCGTCGCGCATCACCGGAAGCATCGGCGGAAATCTCTTGGGCGGTGACGAAAAGAATCGCTCTCTCACCCGGGGATGAGTCACTCGAGGTTTGCTCCTTTACTTGCCGAGCGCCCGCACGACAGCTTCCGGATCGCGGTCGATCACAGTCAGTAAGACACGGGCAGCACGATCCGGAACGCGACGGCCTTGCTCCCAATCCTGCAAGGCACGCGCATCAAGACCAAAACGCTCCGCGAACTTCCTACGGCTCAACCTCAAGCGCTTGCGAAGCGCGAGGATCCGCTCTGCAGCAGGGTCGTCGACGATCCGGCACGGCAGATCAGCCTCGCCGCGCACATGGGCGAGAACCTCGCTCAGGGCCGCCTCGACCTCGCGACCGACCTGAGTTCGTTCCGTCTTCATTTGTCCGTCTCCCTCTTCTTTATTGCGGTCACCAGCCGTGACAGCACTTTCTTGTCCGCCGGGGTCAAATCTTCGCGGTCCGCCTTTGCATAAGCCGTCAGCAAATAGATGGCCTCCGGGCCCGCGTGGTAGAAGTAGATTGTCCGGATGCCGCCCCGCTTGCCCCGGCCGGAACCCGCCCAGCGCAATTTGCGAATGCCTCCCGTTCCCCGAATGACCGGCGATTCGTTAGGGTCGGCGGCGATCTCCGCCTCCATTTCCTTCCGGGCTTCCTCCGAGATCAACCTGCGAATGGCGCGTTCGTAGGTACGGGTGACGAAGAGCTGCATCAATGCCTAATATGCGGCAATGCCGCATATATTTCAAGGCCGTTATTTCGTCGGTGTCCCTCCAACAACCTGGGTCAAGGGAAGTTAGGGGCCGGTTTGAAGATCTGCCGCCCACAAGCCGACGTCAGCGTTCCTTCGCGGTCTTGTCGTAGCTGATGAAGCATGTCAAGGCCCTGAGACTGGGGCGCCGCAAAACCGGCTTTGAGCCCTGCCACCTTGAAGATGGTTGCCGGTTCTCGACGACTATGGACGTTGTACGGTGGCGAGGTATCTAGCCATCCACTGTTTGTGGCTGGCGTCCGCGCAGAAAACAAACTTTTGGGCCTGTCCTGCGCTCGCTACATTAAGCTTTTTTTTGAATCTTTGAGGCGTCGCTCGGTCAAGGCCTGCGGCGTAATTCACCGCGCAAAATGCGACTGTAAGGATCCAAGGGCAAAAACCAAGCCGCCTCTGGATGATCATAGCCGTTGAGGCGAACCAGGGGTCTATCGGCAAGTACAAGTGTTCCATCGTGGGGGCCAAGACGAACGACACGCCAATGAGAATTGATCAATTTTCCGCCAACCCTCGGGTTATCCACGAGTTTTTGGATACTGGCGAGTGCTCTGTCTTTGAAGGAAATGCCGTGCTGCGCAACGTATGTCGAAGGCTCGCCAGATAATCCCCCGCTCTTCATCTCGCGGAGTATTTCGGGATCACTGTCGATAGCTTTCGCTAAGTGTCGAGAGCCTTCGTCGCGTAGCGTACGGACGACAGACGGTCTACGTGCTTCGAGAGATAGCAGGAGCCTGGCAAAATCACATCGTCCTTCTTCGTCCAAATCTTCGGGGCCATCCCTGAGCAGGCGATCCCGCGCGACCGCGCCTTTCGTATCGATAGCCCCAAAGAACTTATTTTCAAGTATGTCTCTGCCCTCGTCGTGCCGTTCGAGGGTTAGAAGATCGATTTCGCTACAAAAAGCCCTGGTTCCTCTGCGTTTGCAGGCTAGGTGGCCATACTGGCTGTCCCACCAGTAGCCGTTCATTACGTCATCTATCGCCCAAGGTTTCAGCAGAAACCGAGGCACGGAGTGATGCTTGCGGGATTCTTGTTGGATCATCGGAGGCATGTTCGTTGGAGTTGGAAAAAAGCAGTCCATCTTCCCGGCGCAAAAGATACCGACCTGCGGAAATAGCACCAACAAAACCTGGTCGAGTTGACGTCGTTCGTCCGTAAAAGCCTTTAAGATATCATCGACACATTAGCAGATCGCACTGGTCGAGAAGTGCTCTCCCAAGTCAGCGAAAATTCGGTCACGCGACTTCAGTTAACTCGCCTTGGAAACAAAGGTTTCCACGGATGGTTATCTTGCCTACTCGGCGAATGGAGGATAGGTAGCGTATTGTTCGGCACGGTTGTAGGAAATACTACTAGCAAGCTGAGTCCCCCAAAACCGAACGGTTGTCTCTTGTATGTTCGACTACCAAGGTCTCGGCAAAGTGATTCGGCCTGTTCGCGCCGGTCTCCAGAGTCCCAACCCGAAAGATCGGCAGGAAAAGCTCGATCTGACGGCGCAAGTATCTCACCAACGCGGAAATCGATATCTAAATCACAGAACTCCTTCAGTTTCTCGAGAATATTGGCTTGTCCCTCTTGTATTTGGACCTGCACCGCAAAAGTGGAGAGTTACCTTCTCACCTAAGCCGCCATACTTTCGCACTTCACCGGACTGATGCTGCCCAGATATGAATGGCGACGACGCGGATTATAAAATCCATTGATATAATGGAACAGGGCGTTTTGTGCCTGTTCCCTGGTTTCATAGTGTTCCCTCCATATTAATTCTGCTTTCAATGATTTGAAGAACGTTTCTACAGTCGCATTGCCATAGCAATTCCCTTTGCCAGACATCGAAGAGAGAAAGCCGTGGTCTTTGAGAAGTTTCCGGTAATCGTTGGAGCAATACTGCGAGCCACGATCAGAATGATGAATGACCCCTGGTGGCGGTTGTCGCAATGCAATGGCCCTTTTCAGAGCCTTGATCGGCAAATCCCGTTTGAGCCTGTCGCTGACGGCCCAGCCAATGACACGGCGTGAATACAAATCGATGATCACCGCAAGATACAGCCAGCCCGCTGCCGTCCAGAGATAGCTGATATCACCGGCCCATTTCTGGTTTGGTCCCGTGGCCTGAAAATCTCCATCCAGAAGGTTGGGAGCTATGTTGTGGTTGTGATTACTGTTTGTCGTGCGTTTGAATTTATGAGTTCTGACGATGCGAATATCGTTCTCCCGCATCAACCGCCCGACCCGGCGTTCACCAATGACGATGCCTTGATCCCTGAGTTCATCAGTCATTCGCTGGCGACCATAGGCCCGATAATTACGGGCATGTTCGGCACGAATATGGGCCAAATAGACCCTGTCGTCGCGTTGGCGCTGACTGGCAGGGCGAGACACCCAAGCGTAGTAGCCGCTTTCACTGACCCTCAGGACTTTGCACATCCTGCAGATTGAAAAATTGGCCTTCTCCTTTGCGATGAAATGAAACCTCATCGGCTTTGGCTCGCGAAGAAGGCCGTCGCTTTTTTTAAAATGTCCCGCTCCTCACGCAATGTCCTGTTCTCCTTGCAAAGGCGAGCCAATTCCTTGTCTTTATCATTATGAGGGCCGGACAGCAGCTCAGTGTGCTTATGACTGGTAATCCACTTGCCTAATGTAGACAGGCCAATGCCAAGATCGGCGGCAACTTGCTTGTGTGATAGCCCGCTCGTCAATGCAATCCGAACGGCTTCAGAACGAAATTCCTCAGTTCTTCCGATACCCATATGGGCCTCCTGTTGAGTTTAAACTTTAACAGAAGGCACTCTCCATTTTACCGGTACCAGTCCAGTTGCCACGAGAGCTAAAGCGTAGAGCTTAGTATTCACGAGTATTTCCCGATGTTCGGAAACGAACTTTGAAAGTTGGCTTACGAATGTTCCTCCGGTCGCAGCGATATCATCTACAACAACGATTGCATTCACTTTTTGATTATTTTCCAAGTGTTCATCGTACTTTTCATGAAGTATTTCGGGCACTACAACCGAAGTCGCCATAATGCCATTTTCCTCTGCATAGAGTGACGTATAGTTGGCACCACTCTATGCGGGTCCATCGACATATGTTACGAGAACGTCAACTCGCCTTTCATTGCGCCTTCTCTGGACAGGCACAGGAAGAGAGCGGCGCAGAATATCGTGAAGACTCTTCAGCTTCTCTCGAACAGCTGGCTCACCAAAGACCTTGACCCGTGTCAAAAGCTGGAACAGGATTCGCTGCTCACGTTTGCTTGGCACCTGCTCAATCCAGGCTCTGACTGGCATTGTCAGACTAACTAGCCCGGAGCAGAAGAACCTACAACCGAGGCCTCTCAGGCTGCAAGTTGACGCCACTCGGCCAGGGCAGCAGTTCGGGCTTGTTTGAAAATATCGCGGCGGTTGAGATGGCGTTGGTGGTTGAAGTGGGTGTGGATCGAGGCATGGACGGAGGCGAACTTCTGCAAGGTCTTGATGTCTCTGAACCGAGCCATTGCCCCTTCCCGTCGTCGGAAGGGCCGATGTGAGTTTTCCGCTAGGTTGTTCAACCAACGCTTGGTCTCTTGGCAGCCCTCGTTGCTGATCATCTTCATCGCCGCCCGGTATGACTGTAACCTGTCCGTGACGATCGTGGCCGGTCGGCCATAGCGCTTCATCGCACGCCTCAGAAACCTAAGCGCAGCTTCGCGGTCCCGCCGTTTCGTGGCCAAAACCTCAAGCACTTCGCCTTCATGGTCAACGGCACGCCATAGATAACGTGTCTCGCCGTTGATGCGGACGAACACCTCATCAAGATGCCAGCGCCAATTCGACCAGTTGCGCTGGTCTATCCGCCTCTTCCGGATCTTGGCGGCAAACAACGGGCCAAAACGGTTCCACCAGTACCGCACGGTTTCATGGCAGAAGTCGACGCCGCGCTCAAACAGGATATCTTCGACCTGTCTCAGCGACAAGGGATAACGGACATACAGCATCACCGCGCTGCGGATGACCTCAGATGCCGTAATGGGGCTCGGCGCCAACCGGCAACGTTTAAGCTTGTAGAGATGTCGGAGATTAGGGTGTCGTTGCCCTTACACGCTCGGCGTGTTCACGGGGTCTTGCCGAAGGGCGCGCCCCAATTCCATTGCAGGAAAGGGCAACGACATGGATGTTTTTATTGGATTGGATGTATCACTAGCAAGCACGGCGATCTGCGTTCTCGGGGAGAAGGGGAAGATCGTGACGGAGGCGCAGGTCGCCAGCGCGCCTGACGCTCTGGTTTCGTTCATCCACGAGCTGCCGCACGGGATCGAGGCGATCGGGCTTGAGGCCGGCCCGCTGTCTCAATGGCTGCACAAGGGGCTGACCGACGCCGGCTTCGAGGCCGTGCTGATGGAGACACGGCAGGTGAAGGCGGCGCTGAAAGCGATGCCGATCAAGACGGACCGCCGGGATGCCGAAGGCATCGCACGGCTTCTGCAGATGGGCTGGTTCAGGCCTGTGCACTGCAAGACGGCGTCGTCGCAAGAGATGCGGGCGCTGTTGACCTCGCGCAAGTCCGTGCTGGACGCGCTCACCAATCTGGAGCTCTCGCTGCGTGGCGTGCTGCGCAACTTCGGCCTGAAGCTGGGCCAAATCTCGAAGGGTCGCTACGAGGCGCGTGTCCGGGAGTTGATCGCCGGCAACGCGATGCTCGAAGCCGCGGCGGAGCCGATCCTGCGTGCGCGAGCCGGTCTGCGCCACGAGCTGTCTGGGCTGGAGAAGATGGTCCGCAATCTGGCCAAGCAAGACCGGGCGTGCCAGCTGCTGATGACCATGCCCGGCGTCGGCGCAGTCATCGCCCTGACCTTCACGTCGGCGATCGACGACCCCGAGCGGTTCCGGAGATCGCAGGATGTCGGTCCCTGGGTGGGTCTGACGCCGGGGCGGGACCAATCCGGCGAACGCGATATCGTCGGCGCGATCACCAAGGCCGGCGACGCCGGCCTGCGCACGGCGCTCTATCAGGCGGCCACGGTTATGCTGAACCGCGCGGGACCGAACTGGCTGAAGGCCTGGGCTCTGCGTCTGGCGAAGCTGCGCGGCAAGAAGCGCGCAACCATTGCCCTGGCCCGGCGCATCGGCGTGGTGCTTCACCGGATGTGGCGGGATGGCACGGAGTTCCGCTTCACGCGCGAGGAGGCGATGGCAATCCGGACGGCATAGGCGCGGCTGCATCCCGCCAGCACTCAACAAGGACAGGAGGAAAGAGTCGCGCCAGAGGGTGGCGACCCACCGGTGTCCCCTCGCCGGGACGCGGTTCCCGATGATGCACGTAGCTCGCCTTGCTGCCGAACCGTCTCATCGCGTTCGAGCACGCTATTCAGATTGGCACTCGGGAATCGTCTTGGACCAGGCATTATGTTGGCAGCCGCTGCGCTGACCACGGACGGAAGCGAGAGCCTGGCGACGGACATACGCGGGATCGTGGACCCTTCTCCGTGCCGCGCTCACGAGTCAGTCGCCTGCTTCTGCCAAGGCAACCACCTAAGTTGACCATACCCGGGACGACGATCGCCCGCAGGCGAAGGTGTTTCATGTTCAAGAGATCGTGTCAGATCGTGTCAGGCCGGAAGATCGTGAAGATCTGTGCTTGACATCGACCGCCCCATTACGGAAGAACGGCATCGTCCGGCAGTGGGCGCGCACCGGCAGCCGTCCGCGTCAGCCCAAGGACCAGCGCTACCAGAGCGCCTATCTGTTCGGCGCCGTCTGCCCGGCGCGCGGTACCGGTGCGGCCGTGGCGATGCCGTTCGCCGACACCCATGCCATGCCGGCCCATCTCGAAGAGATTAGCCGCACCGTCGCCGACGGCTCACACGCCGTCCTCCTCATGGACCGCGCCGGCTGGCACACCACCACCGAATTGGAGTTCCCCGACAACATCACGCCGCTGTTCCTGCCGCCCAGATCGCCGGAGCTGAACCCGGCCGAAAACATCTGGCAGTACCTGCGCCAGACCTACCTGTCGAACCGCGTCTTCGACAGTTACGAAGACATCGTCGATGCGGCATGCCACGCCTGGAACAAGCTCATCGACAAGCCCCCGAAAATCATGTCGATTGGTATGCGCAAATGGGCACACGAAGGTCAAATTCAATGACCGTTGGTATAAATTGAATCTGCTCTAGACTACCAGATCAATTTAGTCTGACAATGCCCCTGTTGATGGTTCTCGATAGGAGGAATTCATGACTGTTTTGATCCGTCCCGCCCGATCGGCGTTACTATCCTGTTATATGGCCTTTTTGTCATTCCTTGTGTTGCCATTGATAGCGAGCGCGGAAGCCGCCGAAGAAGCCGGCCTAAGGATCGCAACCGAGGCTTACAAACGGGACGAGGGGTTCGGCAATTTCACCGCCAGCCAAACTATGGTTCTACTTAACAAACGGGGACAGGAAAGTCGGCGCCAACTTCGGATAAGTGTGCTTGAAGTGGTTGATGACGGCAACAAGAGCCTATTCGTTTTCGACAACCCGCGTGACGTCAAGGGAACCGCAATGCTGATTCACTCCCACCGCAAAGGAGCGGACGATCAATGGCTCTTTCTGCCTGCGCTGAATCGGGTCAAGCGCATCAGTTCGTCAAACCGGTCGGGCTCTTTCATGGGCAGCGAATTTTCCTATGAGGACATGGGCGCCCAGGAAGTAGAGAAGTTCACTTATCAGTATCTGCGTGACGACGCGTGCGGGGAATTGACGTGCACCCTGGTTGAAAACGTACCGGTGGAGAAGGGATCCGGCTATAGCCGCCAAGTCGTCTGGCGTGACCGCGATGAATTTCGCGTCTCTAGGATCGAGTATTACGACCGTAAGGACACGCATCTTAAGACTCTCACCCTGGGGGGCTACAAGCAGTATCTTGACCACTATTGGCGGGCTACCGAAATGACAATGGTCAATCACATCACTGGCAAAAGTACTCATCTGACATGGACGGATCTCGACTTCAGAACCAACCTGCGTGACCGCGATTTTAGCCAAACCGGCCTGAGACGGGTGCGCTGATGGGCAGTGTCAGAGTAATTGGTTAGGGCCAACTCCTTTAGGCCCTTGGTCCTGGTCACTAAACTAACGATTGGCTTGGAATTGACCAAGCAAGGTGCGACTCGGAACGGCGATAACTCACCTCACTAGACTACCAGATCAATTTAGTCTGACAATGCCCCCGCTATAGGCGGCAGTGGTCGGCGGCCGATGCTCCATGCCTTGTGAGTGACGGCCAAAGTCGATTTCCTCGCCGCCAATATCCCAACCGAACCAAGACACAAAATAGCTGATATTGGATTTGCTATCCTCGTGTGAAGGGTAAATCAATACCGGAACGGGTTCGCCTTTTCTAAGCTCATCAACTTTGCGAAATAGCTCGAACTTACGAGAACCAAACGCCACGAAGCCTTTATCGCACGCGATCTTTTCTCCCGATTGTAAATGTTCCAATGGAACGGGCGCGAGAATAGCAAATTTACTCATGACGGCCGCTCTGCCCGGTCTAACAAGCGCTTCAGGTTGAATTGGATGGCGTCCTGGTCGAACGGCGGATCGCGCTCGTCGAGCGCTCCTCTGACATAGCGTGGCTCACCTGCGAGCCCGTCATTCACCTCGACGACGGCAAGGATGAATTTCTCCGGCTCGTGCAACGACGTGATGATCTCCTGGCGGGTGATCATCACAGTGTCCGCGCCGTCCACGCGTCCTTTGACGAAGGAAGAGTTGCTTCGCTTCGATGCGCGGCCCTTGTTCCTGGAACGGCGTGCTTACACCGCTAAATACAAATTGTCGCCTGAGGAAGCCGCGCTTTACGCCGTCGTCACGGACTATGTCCGAACCGAGATGAACCGCGTCGCGCGGTTTGCGGACAGCGACGGCAGGAAACGAAATAATGTCGGCTTCGCCTTGCAGATTTTGCAACGCCGGCTGGCTTCCTCGCCGGCTGCGATCCATCAATCCCTCAAGCGACGGCGCGAGCGGCTTGAGCGCGAGCTTGCCGAAGCCAAGCTCGCCGCAAAGGGCCGGGGGCTGGTTTCGGCACCGTGGCGCTGAACGACGAAGTCCTGCAAGACCTGGAAGAATACGGGCAGGACGAGATCGACGATCTTGAGGACCTGATCGTAACCGGGGCGACAACGGCGGAAACCGTCGAACAGCTTGGCCTGGAGGTCAATACGCTCAAGGCTCTAAAGCAAGGCTGTTCCAGCAGGTTGATGGCGCGATCGACCAGGACCATCTATTGGAGCTGCTCCGGCGCCGCGCGCTGACCAACGACACCATGCCCGAGGCTATCGGCCTGAGCGCCGCCGAAATGACATCGGATCAGAAGGCCTTGCTTCTAGCTGCCATCAATCAGTGGGTCTCGATCCAGCCTGCTGAGAATGCTGTGCGCCGCATGGCACAGATCGAGGCCGAACTGAATCAGACCAACTTTGCCTGGACGGGCAGCAATGAGGTGAACACGCCAACCTACATGATCATACAAGGCCCTACGTTGATCATCGAGCTGCTTTCGACAGGTGGTAATGTCGGCCGGAACGCTAGCGGCCGAGGGCACTACCACACCATCTATCGAAATCCGACCTTGGAGTACGGCGGCTTGTGTCGGGTAGCCGGCGAGCTCTGGGGAATGTCCCAGGTCTGATAAAACAGGCCTTCAGTCATGTCTTCGTCGAACACGGGAATAAGGCCCAACGTGTCCTCATAGAACTTACGGCTGGGGCCGGTGCGGTCCACGTCCAGGTGCAGGTCGAAAATTTGGCCAACGGGGTTGGGCGAAGAGGGAAAGGGGTAATCTCGGGCCTGGGTCTCGGCTTTAGTAAATATGAAATGAGTGCCCCTGGTGGATAGGCGTAGAAGTAAGTGTGAATGTTTGCGCCGGCATCGGTGAAGTCAATGGTCTTGGGCGGACGGCCGATGGTCCAATCGGGATGATTTTCGAGGCGTTTGAAGAACTCTTGAATGTCCTCCATAACTACCAGTTCCACTCCGCTCCAGCGCGTGCTCATGGGCGTAGTGCGCTTACGGTTGTTGCCGGCCACAACCCGGATCATGCCCCGGTCCGAGCCCGGCGAGCGCAGCACCGTGTAATGATCGCCTGCACTGCCCGGCGCGATGCCCCAGAGGTCTTCCAGGGTCTGAGTAATGGCGCCTTCGCACAGCGGTTCCCATCGGAGCAGGTCGATGAGCAGCTTCACCATGTCCTCGGGGTCGGAACAGGCATAGGTCATGCTGGCGACTGAAGTCAGGTTTTGTGTGGCCATGGCAGTTTCCATTTTTGTCCGGACTGCACCGGTCAGGAAGTTTGCCACCGCTCTGATCCATTCTTCCGGGGCTTACCTGTGATGTCTATACCACCCATCTGGGTCTCCACAAACTCGAAGTCGGAGTAGTTTGGGCCTGGTTGATGGTTGAGGATCATCCGGCATTAAGGATTCCCCGCCTGAGGGTGCCGTTGAAACGCCTATTGTAGCCGTTCTCCCCTGTGCTTCCCGGAAAGATCAGTATAATCGACGTGCGGCAACCCGCCGCCGGTGCATAATCAATCCCGCCGCCCAGATTATGATCGTGGCTAGTGCCAGGGAAAGACCCCAAACCTCGCCCCAGGCCAGTACGCCGAAATAGAGCACCGGCACAGCCACATACATGCCAATGGCGACGCGCAGGGCGCTCGCCATGGTTACCGCCGTCAGTTTCCCGCCCAGGCGCCTATGGAGAATGACGGCGACACAGACAAAAGAGATAGGAAAGGTGGCGCCGAACCCGGTCCCCACGGGCCCCATGGCGTCGGACGTCATGACTAAGGCGGCGACGAACATTCCTACCACCAGGGCCCGTAGGGGCAGGTCGAACCAGGGTCGGGCTACCACGGGAACTGGAATGTCCACAGGCACCCTCTTGCGTGTGAGTGCCAACGATGCTTTGCGTGTGAGTGTCAACGACGCTGCTAGCACCACCGCGTTCATGGCCGCTGCCGAGACAAAGGTCCAGTCAATCATGCCAATGGGCACGGCCAAAACCGCCCACACTGCCAAAGCGCCGCACAGCGTTGCAAAAGCGTTTGTGCGAGGGGCAAGCCACACCAGAGCAACGATAAATGGAGCGCCGGCGCTCATGCTGGCGAAGCTGTTCAGTGCACTGGCGGCGACAAAGTCAGGTTCAGCCTGCATGGACACCATGACATAGGCGGGTCCGGCGGAAACGGGAAAAGTCGCAAACAGGGAGCCCCAGAATGGTCCGCTGCGCTCCGCCACATAGGTGGCGGCCACCACCACGCCGGCGGTGGCAATCACCTTGATCAGAAGGGAAATCCAGAACTCGTCCACGAATCCTTCGCGCCGCGATGATCCTTAGCTCATCATCATAAACACATTGCCAGCTGGGTCCTTGGACCGGGAAGATGTGCCCGGTCAATTTTCTTTGGTCCAGTTTAGGAACTCCAGGGCCGTTGTCAAAAAGTGTCCCAATGGGGCGTTTATATCGTTGCATCTGAACACAATGGAAGGCTTGAATATCAGCCGGCGCAAGGGTTCGGCACCGACCGGCGTGCCAAACCGTTGATGGAGTTTGTTTCTGAGGGGTTAGAGTTTCACGCGGAATAACACCTACGCCGTTAATGGACAAAAGGTGGTCGTTCAACTCAACCTGCGTCAAAATCTCCAATAAGAAGCGGTAATCTTAATTTGGGATAGTACAGGCCCTGGAGTCTCGTGTGCGACATCCCTTATCTGACCCTCGGAATCCCTATTGCCACCAACAGCAAATTAAGGTGGTTGCGGGCCCCCGCAACCAGCGTTGTCTTAAGTACGGTTCCCTTGGCGCCGTGCTTGGCGTTTGTTGACAGAGCCAGCATTTCCGCCAGTTCGCCCTTAAGGTGGATACGGAGGTCATCGCCGTCGGGCACTAAGCGGATCTCGTCGACAAGCCCGCGAATGATCTCGCCGGCTTCTTGCCTTGTTTCCTCCGTGTTGAGCGCTTCAGTTAGATTTTCCACCTTTTGCCGGTATATCTCGGCGAGGTTGGGGTGCAGCCGGATGGGCGGCGGCGGCTCGGCAGCAAGCTCTTGTTCGATCACCCGCTTGTTCTGTTCAAGGCGCTCGAACTCGGCCTTTAGAGTGTCCGACTGAATACCGGCCTTGACCGCCGAGACCAGAGATTCAAGTTCCTTGTTTATTTTGGCCAGCTGCTTCTGAAGACCTTCCCGCCGGGAGGTTTCGGCGGTGAGGCGCCCGTTTAGCCTGTCGTGATAGGACCGGATGAACTCCTTGACCAAAGCGGGGTCCATAAGCTCGTCCTTGAGCCCTGAGAGTATAATCTCTTCCAAATCGATGCGCCTGATCCTGAGTTTGTTGTCGCAGGTGCCCCGCGTTTTTCGGTTGGCGCAGCCATACTTTGTGCCGCTCACCAGGCTGTATGACCCGCCGCATTGTCCGCACTTCAGGAGGCCGGAGAACAGGTGGACCGGCCGCCGGGCCCGTTCAGTGCGTATCCCTTGGGAACGATCAGAGGTAACGGTCCGGCGTGTTGCCTTTTG
The DNA here is from genome assembly GCA_965262665.1 of Rhodospirillaceae bacterium. Lineage (GTDB taxonomy): Bacteria > Pseudomonadota > Alphaproteobacteria > Rhodospirillales > Rhodospirillaceae > CBDBND01. The sequence goes on along the minus strand of CBDHFR010000004.1, from coordinate 2,044,399 downwards.
GCGTTCCTTGACTGCGTCCCACAGGTCCTGCGGCACGATGCGCAGTTCAGGGACTTCCTCAATGATCCACGCAGACTCGGGATTAGGGCGAGCTTGGCGTTTACCTGTTGCGGGGTCCTTCACGAAGTGCTGGCGGTTCCAGACCAGGCGACCGCTATAGAGGTCGTTGTTCAGGATCCCAGTTCCGCGTCGCCAGTTGCCGTTTATGGTTGACTGCCCCCAATTCCTGCCGAAAGGCCCTGGGATGTCTTCGGCATTCAGACCCTTGGCAATTGCCGTGGGGGACAGGCCATTGGCGAAGTCCTGGAAGATAGATCGGACAATCTTGGCTTCTTCTTGGTTGATGGTTCTCTTGCCCCTTACGGGATTACCGGCGGAATCCGTTTCCCTGACGACGCCGTAGCCATAACAGAGGCCGCCGCCGGAACCGCGTGCCCGGACACGGCCCTCCATTCCGCGATGGGTTTTCAGGGCAAGATCCTTGAGGAAGAGAGCGTTCATGGTGCCCTTGAGGCCGACATGCAGTTCTTCGATTTTACCTTCCGCCAGAGTGACCAGGCGGACATTGGCGAAGCTCAAGTTCTTGAACAGGCCCGCCACGTGTTCCTGATCTCTTGAAAGACGATCCAGGGCCTCCGCCACCACAACCTCGAACAGGCCGGAGCGCGCATCCTCCAGCAATTTCTGGTACCCCGGTCTAATAAGGGATGCCCCGCTGATTGCGCGGTCAGTATAGGTATTGGTCAGGCGCCAGCGCTGTTGTTCGATATGGGCCTTGCATTGACGGATCTGATCCTCAATCGAGGCATCTCTCTGATTATCAGAGCTGTATCTGGCGTAGATGACGGCACGGGTCATGGGATCACCTTACACAAGTTCCGCGCAGGTCTGCCACCACGCGCTGCAGGCGCCGGGACGCCTCCAGGCTGCCGGCATGGTTGTAATGGGCTCCCGATGTGGCGAGAGAGGCATGACCCAGTATTGCCCTGATCATTTTCACATGTTTTGGATCCTGCTCCGCTATGGAGGTCGCCGCGGCATCCCTGAACAGGTGCGGGTTGATGGGATGGCCGAAGCGTTCTTCAGTCCGCCGGCAAATCCGCGTGTTGATCCGGCGGCTTTTCATTGGTGAACCGCCTTCGCCTACCCAGAGCCGCTGGCCGACATCCGTTTTCCAGCGTCCATGCTGCGTCATGAGTTCAGGACGGATGTGGTCCAGATAGTGCTGCAATGGGTCAGTGAGTTGCCGGGGTAAGGGGAACTCCATTGAGCGGCGGTTTTTCATGTCTTGGGCGTCAAAGAAAAGCCAGTAGACATCGTCCATTTTTTGCAAGTGGCGGCCGATTTCGATCTGCGCCAGGTTTCCGCACCGGATTGGGCGGCTCGCCAGAAGGGCAATCATCAGCCCATCGCGATACCGCCCCAGTCTCTTTGGTGTCGTGGTGCATGCATCCGATGTATCCATCAGATCAAAGCCGAGCTTCCAAAGGTCGCGTGACGGAACGAGCCGGGACCTTTTGTCCCTGACAGGCTTTGCATCGCGGCATGCCCGCCGGGTTGCGGCACTCAGGTCCGATAGATCCGCACCGGGGCTCATAACCCGGGCCAAGGAGAGAAGATCGAACAGGTAATTGCGGGCCGTGCAGGGGGCAACATGAGTCTCAAGCAGCTGCAGGAATCCGCTTAGGTATTCCTTGCTCAAGCAGTCCACGCCCGACTCTATGAACTGAAGGCCTTCGTTGTCCGCCAAGTGCCCGAGCCAACTGCCGTAAGCAAGGCGAAACCGCGACAGCTGCGCATCGGTGATGTTGCTGAGCTCACCCTGTTCGTCCAGTACATTTCCCTTGGTGCGGGCCCGGGACCATGCAAGACGGTCGGCCGCGGGCCAATGGTCAAAGGGGATGATCCGAACAGGCAGCTTGCGTGCCATCACGCCGCTCCCTGCTTAAGGTCCAGAACGATACTGTCGTAACGCTTCAGAGCTGTGGCCGTCTCCAGGCCGGCGTAACTGTCAATGGTTGTCTGGATGTTCTTGTGGTTCAGAATGCGCCGAACTTCCTCGTAATGTCCCGGATGCCGCTCAAGAAACAGGCGTGCGGCAAGATGCCGGAACAGGTGAGGGTTAGCGTGTAGGCCTAATTCTTTCCAAAGCGCATTGGTAATGTTTCGGCGAAGAGCGTTGGCGGCCTTGGGTGCGCCTGAACGGCCGGGAAACAGGAGCGAAGAGGTGTGGCCGTTCGCAAGCAATGGCTGATACCAGGCCATATAAAGTTCGAGGAGATCGTTGACGACTTCGGGAACGGGATAGGCGAGGTCTTCGTCGTTCTTAACGTCTTGTGCATCGATACGGATTTGCCGAGCTGGATCTTTGTCTGAGAGGACTGGAACGAAGTGAACTTCAAGGTCCAAAGACCGCAGGTTTTCGATTCTCATGGGTGCCACTGAAAGAATGGCAATCGCCAGGGCCGTTTGTACGCGCAGGGCCGACCGTGAGTCGGCTGCTTTCTTTAATTCTCGAGCGAGAATCTTATCGGGCAACGTGAACAATGCGCGCAGCACCTTCTTGTCCCGGAACTGCCTCAAGCGCTCCTCGTTCTTCTTGCTCAGTCCCTTGTGTTTCAGCCGAAGCACCTTGGCGTAGCCTCTAAGTTCCCCAACTTTCTCCTCGTCCAGCTTTAGCCAGTATTTGGCAATGGTGACGGCCAACCGGGCCATTTCATGGGCTTGTGTCGACGAATCCCCGTCGTTTCTATCGAGGAAGAAGGTCAGGGCGTTCTTCACACGCGCAGGCGTGATCAAAGCGCGTAATCCATCCAGATTTTTTGCACATTCGCCTTGCTTGACGGCCGCAGTAGCCAACCGGCGGATCATGCGATCCCGCTGGTTGATCGTGGATGGCCTCGATCCAACGCCGGACTGTCTTGATGCTGACATCCAACCGCTCTGCGACGGCTGCGGCGGTTAGCAGGCGTAGGGAGGGGCCGGGATCGCTCACGACTTTTCTCCCTGCTTGCGAAGAAGAGTCTGATCAGCGGCCGTACGGCCTAGCAGGCGGGCAAGAGCGACTAGAGAAGATTTGGGGCCGGCGGATGCCCTATGCGTTCCGCGGCTCGGGTTGGGGAGGCTGGACCGAAACGATGCCAAATCATCCGCGCTGCGTGCTTGGTGGGATTTAGCTGATTCTTGGAGTTTCGCTTGTGCGTCTTGATCGCTCATGCCCCCAATTGTGGTCATGAGTAGGCGCAGCGCTAGTGTGATTTGGGCGTTGCAAATACTCGCCCATTTCACACCTAAAAAACACTTGACAGATCAGTCAGATGTATAACGGGCCCTGAGCTTGCGCTGACGCTCTGCGACGCCGTTAAAATCGGATGATTGTCCCGGCATGATTAACATTGATACGGCCTGCATCCACTGGATGAAGGGGCTGTTTGTAGAAGCCGGAAGCTCTTCAATCTCTAAGTCTAATTCCGCAAGTTCTAGGTAGATCAAAGCAAGTTCCATATGAATCTGATCAAGAAGTAAATTCTTCGATTTACCGCTGCGATTGCGGTCCGATACCTCATCAAGGTAGGCTTTTGCGACGACTTTCACTACATCCAGGTCGGTCTGCCACGTCCGCCAAATCCTTCTTTCACGCGATTGCCGTTTGATCCGGTCGGGCCAATCAAAAGACTCTCGCCGGTCCGCATGGGTATAGGAAAACTGTCGAAGCGCACCGATGGTGGCGTGTTTTTCTAGATAACATTTAAGAGAACTGATCGCAGCCAACAGTCCTTCAAGGTGCGATTTTTGGTCAACTGTAGGCAACTCTGGTAACGGCCCTGGAAACGGCTCAGGCGTTTCTTTATCCGAGCTCTGTTCACACTTCTCGGTGACGCTCAAGCCTGCGTATTCGCGGCCGTAGAGTTACTCCGCAGATTTGGGATCCAGGATGCCATAGCTAAACAGTAGCCAATTGAGCTCATCTTGCATTTTTTGAGGATCAAGCGTGGCGCCCTTACGACGTTTTCCCAAGGCAATTTCCGCAAACTGACGCGCCTCTTCGTCAGTAATCAAGCCGCGGTGTTTGAGTTCTGAAACTCGTTGCCTAGCCGTCATTGTGCACCTCTCTTGGCAAGACACTATCCGGCATTGTCAGGCTAAACTGATCAAGTAATCTAGTGACCTGGGCTATCGCCGTTCCGAGCCGCACCCTGGCCTAGCCAATTTCAAGCGAGCCAATAGTTTAGTAACAAAAACCAGGGAACAAGGGGCACGGTAAATTCGTTTTGTTTTTCCGGGGCGGATCCTGCTTTTCAAGCGAGCGTCCATCTGCTTTCGTCGGTACCTTTGCAGATCCACGACTCTGGATTTGCCGGTCTTGACCTCAATGGTTTCGCGCCGCACGGCGAAGACCTGTCCGATGCCAGGGAAGTTCAGGTAGCCATTGAGTGCGCTGGAGGCCCGACCCATGAGCGCGTGGAGGTGAGCCAGGGCAAGGTGACGGTTCGGCTCGATGCCGCCACGCCAGCAGACCGAATTGCGGAGATCGTTTCCACCTTGAATATGTCAGAATGATCGTCCCGTCGGACCGGGTTCGGATCGTCGTTGCGACCAGGCCCGTCTAGCTGTCCGTTCCGAAAACACCATCCACAGAGAGTTATTGAGGATTGACGCTCAGGTTAGGTAAATGACGTTTTCGAAAGAGGTACCTGCCCAACCATCTGATCGCGGACAAAGGATACGACAGCAACGCCATGCGCGAGGCGCTGATCCAAGACAGCATTCGTCAGGTTCGGAATGCTCCAATCCTTTTTTGCTGTATGCAAGGCAGATCAATCTATCCTTTCCCTTCCGAAACCCCATCCGGTTAAATCTATAGGAAAATCAAAAATCGATTTCCGGTGGTGTAGACGTTTTATCGGGTCACCTCATCCCTTTGGAGCGGCGTGCATGGGGGCGGCCTACAGGGGTTCCGGCCCTATTGAGTGGGGGGCGTGGTGAAACTTCTCTAGGGGTAGACGCCGGGCCGGACAGTGCATCGCGTTGTCAAATACGCTACTTGCCAAGCGCCGCGATGTACTGTGTGTGCCTGCCGCTGTCCCAGCGTCATTCAGCGACGTATGCTCGGCTCCAGACGTGTACTCGGCTCCAGACGTCCGACCCAGTACATCCTGTCACCCCGCTCGTCCAATAGGGGGTCGTTGCCAACGCTTTTCCTGATCGAGGCTGCCCAGCTTAGACGTCCCGGCTTGCCAAGGCGTTCCTGCTCCAGCAGGGCGAACACGATGTCGTGCGTGCGGGCCTTGGTGCGTGGGGCCAGCAGCCCGAAGTAGCGGATGGCATGGCGATAACGGTCGGGCACGTGATCGGCCAGCGCGGCCAGGAAATCAGCCGTCTTATACCGGGTCATAACCATTTGTTTCGTCTTCGTATCTTTCGTCAAGAATTGGACTTCGTTACGGTCAATCTTCCGGAACCGGTTCTGTGCGATGGGGGGACGGCGGGCGTATCGGCCCGCGTATCGGCCCGTGAAAAATGGAGACTCTTTGTTTCCAAGAGGTCGATGGGCTTCGGTAAATCCATGTAAAGCCACACCTTCAAATTTGCGTTGGGTGACGAAGGCGGCTCCAAGCGGTGCAACTCGACCGCCGCGCCCATTTTGGCCAGTACCTTCGCGTCGACCGCGTCGGTCTTGGCGTCCTGGCCTATCGCCTGCGCGAAGCGTCGCGCCCGCGCCGCATTGACGCGCGTCAGCGGCAGCGAGCCCGCGAGCGCCTCCTCAAGGGCGCGGTGGTAAGCTCCGGTGGATTCGTAGACCACGCAGACGACGTCCGGCGAGATCCACCTGGCCATCTTGGTGATCCCGGCGGCGTTATTGCCGAATCGCTCGGCGCGTCCAGTGGGAAGTTCGTGGGCATCGAGATGCGCCTTCGAGATGTCGACACCAACGGTGGTGGGGGTATGATCCTTCATGCTTTCCCTTCTCCTTTGCTTGTCATGCGAGCCTTGACGCTCAACTATCCGTTCAGGACGTTTGGGAAAGACGATGGCGACCAAACTCATCCTCGGCCCCTGACGGCCAGCAAGTGCGACGGTCCGACCACCGCCTCCGGGGAGCCTCTGCAGAGGCCCCCCGGATGGACCCTCCTGAAGGTCCAATTCCGGTCAATATAAACAGACAAGCAAGAGCGTGGCGGCGCGCCAGTTTGAGATCGACCGCAAGACTGTCCCTTGCGAAAAACCTCATCCACACCTGGACGGGTTACATCACGAAAAATCGGCGGACAAGGTTTTCGGAAGCGGCAGGCGGGGTTCGCCCCGCCCTGCCGACGGACAGTTGTGTTGATCAACCCTGCATCAATACGTCCAAATATGACGTATCTACCTGCTAATGTCTCTCCTCCTTTCCGATATGTAGAGAGCCATCATGCTGACCGCTTACGAGGAAAATGTTCTTAGCACCTATCTCGCAAACGCCGCTTCACGGCTACGCCCCCAGGACCGCGAGGCTCAAGAGTTGTTCGATTGGGTTGCTGAACACGAAAATTATACTGTTTTAGGAGATAAGGGACGATTTCGCGACAAATCTCTAATCCTACAGAATTCTGACGACAAAATAATCTCTCCTAAGAGCCTAGGCAGTCTTGAACAAACTTTACGGCGCGAGTGCTCGGCCGCAACGGTTAGGCCAGACCGGACTGCCGAACGGCTCAAGTCGCTTGGGAAAACGATTGGGCTCAATCAAATGGATCTATCTATCCTTGAGTTGCTGTTGCGCTGCAAAACTTAGCGTGTTTTCGAGTCCATGGTCGATGAAATTTTTGAGGCTCGTAGCTACGGCGCAGATCGACTCAATATCAACGGCAGGGCATTGCCTATGCTTCTCGGCCAGCCGTCAATAAAGATTCAATCTCGCTTGCAGGATGGCGCACCGCTCGTCCGTTGCGGACTCGTCGGCGTTGATAGTGACGGCGACCTTAACATTGCCGACCGGCTCGGCCGGCTCGTTACCGCGCCCGGTGATGGGGATACCCTCATCGAAAAGGGAAAAGCAGAACGGACGTTACGCGACAGCGGCCGCCCCTACACCATCATCCGCTCAGGCGCCATTTTGTGGAGCCCCGACCGGGGCATGATTCCGTATACCGGCGAAGGCTATCTCACCGAAGACACCTTGCATGTCGGACCGACCACGTATGATGACCTGGGCGTTCTCGTCGCCGACTGCGCCCTCAATCCGGCCTGTATGAACAAGGAGTTTCATGCAACCGACGATACGCGGGACGATGATTACGCACACTGGCGCTGCCGCCGTTTCCGATCCACACCGGATGAGGTGTGCTAGTGAGGGCATTGTCAGACTAACTGGCCCGGCGCATCGGCGTGGTGCTTCACCGGATGTGGCGGGATGGCACGGAGTTCCGCTTCACGCGCGAGGAGGCGATGGCAATCCGGACGGCATAGGCGCGGCTGCATCCCGCCAGCACTCAACAAGGACAGGAGGAAAGAGTCGCGCCAGAGGGTGGCGACCCACCGGTGTCCCCTCGCCGGGACGCGGTTCCCGATGATGCACGTAGCTCGCCTTGCTGCCGAACCGTCTCATCGCGTTCGAGCACGCTATTCAGATTGGCACTCGGGAATCGTCTTGGACCAGGCATTATGTTGGCAGCCGCTGCGCTGACCACGGACGGAAGCGAGAGCCTGGCGACGGACATACGCGGGATCGTGGACCCTTCTCCGTGCCGCGCTCACGAGTCAGTCGCCTGCTTCTGCCAAGGCAACCACCTAAGTTGACCATACCCGGGACGACGATCGCCCGCAGGCGAAGGTGTTTCATGTTCAAGAGATCGTGTCAGATCGTGTCAGGCCGGAAGATCGTGAAGATCTGTGCTTGACATCGACCGCCCCATTACGGAAGGCGAGCTATTGAAATAACGGAAGGGATTGTGCATCGCCGGAGGCTAGGAGACCTTACTTTCCAACTCAAGCCGATTTAGTCTGCCAATGCCGGGCCAGTTAGTCTGACAATGCCCCGGTGATATAATGCATCTGTCCACCTACGACGGGGACATGGCCTTCTTCGAATTGTGGAAACGCAGTGAGATCGGACATGGTGTTTCCTTCAAATCAGGTCTGGATAATCTGACATTAAGCGGTCTTTGAGCGGGTTTGGAATTTCATCGGGATCCGCCAGTTTGCGGCCCTTCAATTGCCAAATCTGCAGTCCCGGCGCGTCACCCATATTCAACCAGGGAAACCAAGGATCGATTTCCTGGTATGCCAGCGTCGCGGGAACAAAAGTCCCCTCGGGCTGTAGGACATCGTCGATACGAGCTTGGAACGTCGCCAAGCTGTCGACTACACGGTACTTGCCTTCTTCCCGTTCTTCCTTTCGCCCCGCTAAGGAAGGACTCAACAGGGTGACGCGGGCGGAAAAGTTTTCCTCGATCCAAATTACGTCGCCAGAAACCTCAACCGGCCCGATGGCTCCGGACACGTCCATGGGTATGGACGGATCCGGACGGACAACCACACCATCACGCGTAATGCCCTGAGCAACGGTCATACGGTAAGGTTCAGGCGTGGTTTGGGCGCCAGTGATCGGGTTGGTCCAGGAGGCCATGATGGCCCCCGTTTCGATGTCGGCAAAATACCCCGCCTCTTCCATAACCTGAGAGACTCCTCCGTCGGGTCGTGCCATGATTCGGTTCCAGCTCACCCCGACAACACGGAACAACGGCTTGGCCATCTCTCCATACTGCTTGGCGTATATGAGTCCAGAGATCCACCACAGGGCTTTGGGCCTATCGATCCCATTCGATCGGATGCGGGCATAGATGACCAATCGATTAGCGGGGTCACTCAAGGTTGCCCGATCGATGGCGGCCCACGCCTTATGATTGAACTGTGGTAAAAGCGCTGCCGTTGCGCCACTTAAGCGCACCGTTCGCCGTGGAAGGTTGCTTGGATTGTCGTTCATTTCCCTCGCTGGCCCCTTGATCAGTCAAGCCAGGGTCAGACAGAATCCCATAGGGAGCAAGGGGACAATGGCCGATTAATCGCAAGTTGAGCATTCACAGGTCAATCAGGTGCCGGCCGGCACATCCACCTTCATCAGACCCAATGGCATTGTCAGACAAAAATTGGCTGTGGAATTTTCCTGTGGTCGCGTCACCTTCAACGGCATTGTCAGACTAACTGGCCCGGAGCAGAAGAAGCCATAATAGAGGGCTCTCAGGCAGCAAGTTGACGCCATTCGGCCAAGGCGGTGGCTCGGGCTTGTTTGAAAGTATCGCGGCGGTTGAGATGGCGTTGGTGGTTGAAATGGTTGTAGATCGAGGCATGAACGGAGGCGAATTTCTGCAAGGTCTTAGTGTCTCTGAACCGAGCCATTGCCCCTTCCCGTCGTCGGAAGGGCTGATGCGAGTTTTCCGCCATGTTGTTGAGCCACTGACCGCAAACCTGACGACCTTCGACCCCAATATCTTTCATTGCGGCACCGTATGAACGAAGTCGGTCTGTGACGATCGTGGCTGGCCGATCATAACGCCTCATAGCACGTCTAAGAAACTCAAGCGCGGCTTCTCGGTCCCGGCGTTTGGTGACATAGACCTCAAGGACTTCGCCTTCATGGTCAACGGCACGCTATAGATAATGTGTCTTCCCGTTGATCCGGACAAACACTTCATCAAAATGCCAGCGCCACAGCGAATAGGATCCATGACGAACCCGGCGTTTCCGGATCTCCGAAGAAAACAACGGGCCAAAGCGGTTCCACCAATACCGCACCGTTTCGTAAGAGGTGTCGATGCCCCGTTCGTGAAGCAGGTCTTCGACCTGCCTCAGGGACAGTGGATACCTAACATACAGCATCACAGCGAGGCGGATTACCTCGGGCGAGCTGTTGAAATAACGAAAAGGATTTTGCATTACTGGAGGCTAGGAGAGCTTACTTTTCAACTCAAGACGATTTAGTCTGACAGTGCCGTATCAGTCGTCAGAATAAATGGGACAGGGATTGTCAGACTAAATCGACTTGAGCCGATTAGTGAGGTCTGTGAATTCATGAGGGCATTGTCAGACTAACTGGCGCTGAGTAGAAGAAGCCGTAATTCGAGTAATTTCAGGCTGTCCCTTCCGTTTACCCTATCCGCCGGTACTCGTGATGAAGTCCACCCAGGTGTTCACACCCAGAGATGGCACCGACCCGCACGGTAGGACGGGAAACCGGGGAATCCTTATCTAGGGAAAGATGCGTCCGGGCATGATTGTAGTATCGGGCATAGTGCTTGAGCGTCCGCCGTAGGTGAGCCTCGCCTAAGATGATGGTGTGATCCAGGCACTCCCGGCGGATGGAGCCAATCACGCGCTCAACATACCCATTCTGCCAGGGCGATCTGGGTGCCGTGGGCCGGTCTCTGATGCCCATGGCCCTTATCGCCGTTTGAAGACCGTGCCGTAACTGGCATCTCGGTCTCTGATGAGGTATCGCGGCGCTGTCTCCCAGGGAAAGGCTTGGCTAACCTGGTTGGCGATCCAAGCCGCGGTCGGATGGTAAGTGGCGTTGGTCCAAACCAGTTTCCGCCGCTTCAAGTGGAGGACTGCGATCCCGTAGAGCAGCTTGAAACCCGCTGCGGGAACCACAAACAGATCAACGGCCGCTATGGCATCCTTGTGATTGGCAATGAACGTCTTCCAGCTTTGGCCCCTGGGCCGGTAACAACGCCCTAGATGGCGTTATCAGACTAAATCGTCTTGAGTTGGAAAGTAAGCTCTCCTAGCCTCGGTTAATGAAAAATCCCTTCCGGTATTTCAACAGCTCGCCTGAGATCATCCGTAACGTTGTGATGCTTTATGTCCGTTATCCGCTGTCGTTGCGTCAGGTCGAAGATCTTCTGTTCGAACGCGGCATCGACATTTGCCATGAAACCGTGCGGTACTGGTGGAACCGCCTTGGCCCGTTGTTTGCGGCCGAGATCCGGAAGAGGCGGATAGTCCGGCGTAACTGGTCGAATTGGCGCTGGCATCTTGATGAAGTGTTTGTCCGCATCAACGGCGAGACATGTTATCTATGGAGGGCCGTTGACCATGAAGGGGAAGTGCTTGAGGTCTATGTCACCAAACGCCGGGACCGCGAAGCCGCGCTTGAGTTCCTTAAACGTGCAATGAGGCGTTATGGCCGACCGGCTATGATCGTCACTGACAGGCTAAAGTCATACCGGGCTGCGATGAAGGTGATCGGCAACGAGAGCCGCCAAGAGATCAAGCGTTGGCTCAACAATCGAGCCGAAAATTCACACCAACCGTTCCGCCGACGAGAAGGCGCGATGGCTCGGTTCAGAGACATCAAGACCCTACAGAAATTCGCCTCTGTCCACGCTTCGATCTACAACCACTTCAACCACCAACGCCATCTCAACCGCCGCGATATTTTCAAACAAGCCCGAGCCACTGCCCTGGCCGAGTGGCGGCAACTTGCAGCCTGACAGTCGTCGATTGTAGGTTCTTAAGATCTGGTCCAATTAGTCTGACAATGCCATTGTCAGAGCTACCGTTAAATGGGCGGATTCTTGGGTGGAGACAAAAATTCCCAACGCCGTATTAGCGGCATTGTCAGACTAAATCTGCGTTGTTGTCTTTCCCCATCCCCTTTTTGGGACCCCGGGGCGCAAAAACCTGTTTTGTCTGGCTTAGACCGGACAAGCAAGGACGACGAGGGTGGCTCAACAACCGAAAAATTCTAACATACGATTTTAGTCTGACAACGGACGGAAGCGAGAGCCTGGCGACGGACATACGCGGGATCGTGGACCCTTCTCCGTGCCGCGCTGACGAGTCAGTCGCCTGCTTCTGCCAAGGCAACCACCTAAGTTAACCCTGCCTGGGACGACGATCGGCCTAAAGTGAAGGTGTTTCATGTTCAAGAGATCGTGTCATGCCGGACGATGTTGAAGATCTGTGCTTGACATCGACCGCCCCATTACGGAAGGCGAGCTATTGAAATAACAGAAGGGATTATGCATCAACGGAAGCTAGGAGACCTTACTTTTCAGCTCAAGCCCATTTACTCCGACAGTGCCATTGACGCTGTTTAACTTGTCTTCGGTTAGATCATACAAGCGGATCAAAGGTATGGTGACCACGCTTACAGCCGCCGGAATTACGCCCATGCCGATGTAAATGGCGCGTATGGTAGAGGGGGATTGCACGATCTCCTCCTCGGTACTTGCAACGTAGCCCATGGCCGATAACAAGATGCCGATGATCAGGGGTCCTAAGGCATAGGAGACCTTTTCCATAAACGTAAACAGGCCGATGTATATGCCTTCGCGGCGTAGCCCAGTGCGGCGGGCATCCCATTCAATGGTGTCCAGGAGCATGGCCATACCCATGAGTATGATGCCGATGTGGAAGACCCCGGTCATGATCGATGGAGCAATCATAAAGGGTGTGGGCCAGTCCGGTCGCACGGTCAGCCACAGGAGGGAGCCAGCGCCGTAGCCGAGAATGGCAACCATAAAAAGAGTTTGTTTGGGCCACCGCTTACCAAGCCGCACCCAAATAGGTAGAGAGGCCATGCCCACTAGGTTAAAGACAAGCGCAAGCACCCCCAGAAGAGTTTCATCCCGTCCCAGTACATCGGTAATGAAGAAAAATGAGCTGGCAAGGGTCGACGATATCGCGAACAGTTGTATCAATTTAACCAGCACAAGAAGAAAGAACGGCCGGTTAGACAATACTGTCTTGATGTAATCGGCGACGGAGTAGCGCACCGGTGTGGGTTGGGTAAATGGCGCGCGCGCTGAAAACACCACGGACGCCATCATTGTTATCAGGACCAGTGATCCCATGATCCACGCCATTTGACCGTAAGCCGCCTGGGTGCTGCCAAGCCAACCCACAACGATAGGGGCAGCGGAGCCACCCAACATACCGCCAAGATTTGAAAAAAACGTTCGATAGGACATGAGCGACGTTCGCTCGTGATAATCTCTGGTCATCTCCGCGGCCATGGACGTGAAGGGCACGGAAAACAACGTATAGCCGACAAAGAACAGGATCAGCACAACACCCATATACGCGATGCGATCTCCGTCAGCCGCCCCTCTTGGTACATTGAACAGAGCAACCACCGTCGCGGCCGACAACAAAGCGCCTAAAAACATCCAGGGCCGGCGTCGTCCCCACCGGGTCGCCAATCGGTCGGACAACCAACCCATCAACGGGTCCGTGACCATGTCGAAGATGCGGGTAAGGAAGATGATGAGTCCGGCTAAAGCTGCCGGAATACCGAGATGGGTGATCATGAACGCCATCACCAACAGGTTGACCATGAATACCATGGTCACCGGGCCGGTGGCGCCTACAGCCCAGCCTAGTTTTACGATTACCGACAGATTGGTCGCTAACTCTACAGGCTCATGCGCAACCTGATCTTGTTCTAGGATGCCCCTATCCTTGCCCACTGTTAATGGCGCTTTCATTGAAAGGCGGCTGCTTGTCATCATTAGGCCTATCGGATCCCCGACGGGAATAATGCTAGCGCTTATGCGTGGTCTATTGCCATAGGATTGACTAGCATGATCTCAAGTAAAAGGTGCCAAAACCACACACGGACATAGGACGCACGCCATGACCCTCATCCTGGTTCAGTCTCCCTGGAAATCTGCCGAAGTGGATGAGTCGTTGCCCGGCCTCATCGCTGCGGCCGTAGACGGCACTGCGCCGGGCGGCCCCCACATCGTTTTGCTTCCCCAGGGGGAAGAGGACAAAGGGTCTGCTCTGCCTGTCGAAGCGGATTTGGTTGAAAAGATGTGTGACCAAGCCCATGCACTGGGTGTGTACCTAGCCGGGTCTGCCATTGTTATAGTAGAACCTGAGATGGCGCCACGGCACGTCGGTTTCATTTGCGGTCCCGACGGCACCCGCTTACTCCGGGCCGTTAAATCTTCGCCCGATCTCGTCGCCGGCTTTTCTGACACGGCTTCAGCATTAAGCGAGCCGGTTGAATTCGAGGTTGCCCGGACACCGGTCGGCACCATGGGCATGGCGCTGGGTGAAGATATTCTGTTTCCCCACATTGTCCGCAGTATTGCCTTGAAGGGTGCAGAGATCATCTTCAACCCCTGCCGGGAAGGCGGCGATGAGTTGTTCGAGGCTCGTCAAAATGCCCGCCAAGCGCGGGCCTACGAGAATGTCACTTATGTGGCATGCGCATCCCCGCTCAGCATTCAGACCAACGGATTTGCGACGACGCTGCCACCGGCCAGCGGTTTTTTTCATCCGCAAGGCAAGAGCAAAATCGTAAAGGGTCCGGAATCGTTTCTGTCAGTCGAAATGGATGTGGAATGGTTGCGCCGCAAGCGCCATAACCCGTTTTCCAACTTTCTCGCCATTTTTCGTAATCGTTTGTATGCCCCCGGTTACGAAACCGGTCCTGCCGATAACCAGCCCTCACCATCCACTCGCCAGGACTGGTGGGCGGAAGGCAATGCCCGTGCTGCTGCACGGGCGCATACCCCGAAACCCGATAGCGGACAGATTGACCAATACGATGTTCTCTTGGTGCAGACCACTCTTCACAACGTGACCGATCTCGCTCACCGCGACGGTATCGTCCAGAAGAACTTGGACAACTCTTTGGGCCTTGTCGGCGGGGCGGCATCGCAGCCCAATGTTAAACTTACCGTTTTTCCGGAGTATTGGTTGCAGGGCGTTGCTGGTGGACGATCCATCGAAGATTGGACAAAGGTCGCAATGACGGTCGACGGGCCGGAGGTCGAGCGCCTTTGCAAGTTCGCCCAAGACAAGAATACGTATTTGGCCGGTGGCATTTTTGAATTCGATCCGCGGTGGCCGCACAGGTGGTTCAATACGGCTATCATCATCGACGATCAGGGCAACTTGATACATCGCTACCGCAAGATTCAATGTGCCGACTTGGTGGGCATGCTGCCGGACACGACGCCGGGCAACCTCTATTCAGCCTATGTCGAAGAATATGGTTATGACGGTTTATTCCCGGTTGCCGATACGCCCATTGGCAAGTTAGCGACCGTCATCTGCTTCGATATGAATTTTCCGGAAACCTCCAGAGCCTTAGCCAATCGAGGTGCTGAAGTCATAATTCATCCAACCGCAGAACCGTACGGTCCCGGCCGCCGGTGCTGGGATCTGGCCAAAATGACGCGCGCATTTGAAAACACGGCTTATATCGCCTCGTGTTCCGAAGGGGGTGAATTCATAAACGGCGACAACCCCTACCCAAGCACCCTTCATCGCGGTTATTCGAAGGTCATCAATTTCGACGGATCGCTCGCAGGGGTGATCGATGGTCAGGGCGAGGCGTGGCTGCAACTGCCATTGGATCTGGCGGCTTTACGAAAAGCCCGTGCTAATCCGTGTGCGAACTTGGCGGCGTGGGACGAACCGTCCGTTTATGGCCATGTCTATCGTGACCACGATGGTTTTCCGAACGATGTATGGCTGGATACACCCATGGAAAACACCATGGAGGGCATTGACGAGGTGAAAAAGGTGGTCAACCGCTACACCGAGACAGGTATCTACGTCCCTCCATCGTCTTTTGCGCCACCACCCATGAGTCATGCCGGCCGTGAAGACGCCCTGAAGTGGTGAGTGGCGATATGTCCAAATCCGCAAAGACCAGCCCAAGCCACGTCCCGACCCGGGAGGAGCTCACCCAATCTGCACGCGATTTGATTCCCATACTCAAGGAAAGAGCCAGGGCGACCGAGGAACGCCGCGATCTGACCGAAGAGACCCTTAACGACCTTAAAGCCGCCGGTATCCACAAGATCTTCACGCCCAAACGCTATGGTGGGTATGAGATGGATTGGGGTAGCCATGTGGATGTGTCGCGGGAATTGGGTAAGGGTTGTGGCTCGACCTCGTGGATCAGCTCGGTGGTATTTTGCAATACCTGGGCTTTGGCGCGGTTTCCACCAGAGTGCCAGGAGGAGTTCTGGACCGACCGCCCCGATGCAGTGATCGCAACAGCCTTTGCGGGCGGCGGTAAATTAGAGAAAACCGATGGCGGCTACATCGTCAATGGCTATTGGAAGTTTTCCAGTGGAATCAATCACGCCGATGGCGTCATTGTCGCTGCCAGTGATCCCGACTATGAACATAAGCCGGGCCAAGTGCCGCCGTTTCGCCTCGCCTTTCTGCAACCGGCCGATTATGAGATTGAAGACGCGTGGCATGCTGAAGGTTTGAAGGGGACCGGCAGCAACAACTTTCGCGTGACTGATCGCTTTATACCCGAGCACTACACTCTTTTATCTTCCACGGGCAATGGCGCTCCGCCCCCCGGAGCCGCGCTTCACGAGAGTTACATTTATACGGTGGAGTTCACGCCTTATTTCTTCACCCTCGTCGCTGGGCCGTTCTTGGGAACGGCGAGCGGTGCTCTTGAAGAGTATTGCGCCATAACCAAGAATCGAACCGGTCAAATGTTCGGTGAGTCCGTCGCGGAACAAGTACCCGTACAAGTCAAGGTGGGAGAATCAGTCGCTGAAATCAACGCCGCCAATGTGGTAGTCGACACGTTGTGCAATTGGCTCCATGACATCGGTTACGCCGGTGAACCATTGCCACCGACAGGGATGTTTACCATCCGCCGCGACCTCGCTTTCGCTTGCCGTCTTTGCCTAAATGCTGCGACAAGGCTGTCCGGCATGATGGGCGTGACGGGCCAAACCGGACACAATCCTGTGCAACGTCACTTTCGGGATTGCCGCACTATTTCGGCTCACGGCGGCATCCAATGGGAAGCCAGTATGGCGCCGACGGGACAGATCATGCTTGGGGTAAAGGCCGGTGAGTGGCGGCCCAACTGAAGGCATTGTCATGTATGGACGCCCCCGGTGTTGCAAGGGAGAAACTGACTTAAAACGGCGGTAGAGCTTGCAGTCATGTATCCGGCCTTTGCGCTGCGGTACGCTGACCGCTGGCCCTGATGGAATCCGAAAGATCGACGCCCAGTCAGATTAACGAGCTCAAAGCTCTGACAATGCCTCGGGTTTGGCCGATCTCGGGTGGAGCCCTGTTTCGCCATCAAATCGTCGTTACCCTCGCAAGTTTGTATCCGCTTTCCAGCTGGTCAGGCGGGCGTCGGTCGGTAGATACGCTCGTATCTGAGCAGTGCCCAGGCGACGCGGGCTGTCTTATTGGCCATGGCGACCAGCACGACGTTTGTCGGCCGCCGCGCCAGGAGCCGGTCGGTCCAGCCAGGCCCCGTGCCCGGCTTGGCGCGGCGCCAGCGCAGCACGCTTCGCGCACCATGCACGAGCAAGCGCCTGATATAGCCATCCCCGCGCTTCGAGATCCGCCCCAGCCTGTCCTTGCCGCCACTCGAGTGTTGTCGGGGCACGAGACCGAGCCAGGCCGAGAGCTGCCGGCCCGAGCGAAACTGCGCGCCATCTCCGATCGTCGCGACCAGCGCCGTCGCGGTGATGACACCGACGCCGGGGATCGTCGCAAGCCGGCGGCTCGCCTGGTTGGATCGGTGCCAAGCCAAAAGCGTCGCCTCCAGCTGCTTGATCCGGGCCTGAGCGGAATGGAGCTGCTCAACCAGAGAGCCAAGCGCCTCGCGTGCCAGAGGGGGCAGTCGCACATCACCGGGATCTTCGATGATGGCAACCAGTTCCTCCACCTTCGACGCCCCTTGAGCGACGATCAGTCCGAGCTCCGCACAGTGGCCGCGAAGCGCATTGATCACCATCGTGCGTTGACGGACCAACAGCTCACGGGCCCGGTGCAGCATCAAAACCGATTGCTGCTCGGCGCTTTTCGCCGGCGCAAAGCGCATCGTCGGACGCGTCACCGCCTCGCAGATCGCTTCCGCATCCGCCGCGTCGTTCTTGTTCGTCTTGACGAAGGGGCGAACGTATTGAGGCGGGATCAGCCGGACCTCATGGCCCAGCGCTTGTATCTCACGCGCCCAGTAGTGCGCACTGGCGCAGGCTTCCATGCCGACAAGACATGATGGCAATCCGGCGAAGAACGCCAACACCTTCCCGCGGCGCAGCTTCCGCCGTAGTACCGCTCGCCCCTCACCATCAGCACCGTGAACCTGGAACACCGTCTTTGCCAGATCAAAACCGATTGTTGTAATATCCATCGTGGACGCTCCCTCTGTCTGGAGTTCAAACCAAACTCCATTCTGGCGCACTCGACGCCGAAAAGGGGGCGTCCATACCATCAGATTAAATCTGCTTGGTCGTCTCTCCCTATCCCCTATTGGGGATTTCAGGGCGCAAAAACAGGTTTTGTCTAGCTTAGACCTGTCCCTTTCGAAAACCTCATCCACGCCAGGGACGGGTTTCTTTATAAAGACTGACGGATAAGGTTTTCGGAAGGGACAGGTGCTGGCATTCCGCAAAGCCAAGATTCCCTTGGGCCGGGTCGGACTGGTCACCGACACCGCCCACGCCTGTGTTTTTCTTGCTTCCAATGAGGCGGCCTACATCACCGGCGAGGCCATGAACGTTTCAGGCGGTGAAGAGACGCATTGAGGGACAACGAAGGCGATCCGAATGACTCCCTGTCCCTTCCGTTTACGAGCAACGTTTCGTCGATGATCGCCACCCGATATGACCGCTGCGCATACACTCACATGAGGGCCATATGCATCGCCGCTACCGTCATCTTCTGGTTATGAGTCCTGAGCCTAGTCTGGACACCGGATGTCGATGCTCTAAAATCGGCGGCCCCCAACCTTATAGGCATCAGACTCTCATGATCGATTTCACCCGCGCCGGTATCGCCGCGCTGCTAGCCCTGGCCCTGTCGTCCCCGGCCCATGCCGATCTCGCCGAAGCCGTTGCCGAGGCCCAGGCGGGGGACATTCGCACCGAGCAGGAGCGCGCCCGGGATGCGAACCGCAAGCCCGCTGAGACCCTGGCCTTTTTCGGCCTGCAACCGGACATGCGCGTGCTGGAGCTCCTGCCGGGCGGGGGTTGGTATACCAAGATCCTGGCGCCCGTGCTCTACGACGAGGGCGAGTTGTATATCAGCATCGGAACCGACCGGCTGAAGGAGAACCTGCTCGGCGAACCGGGCTTCGACCGGGTGAAGGTGATCGAGGCGGACGGGGAGTTCCACAGCGTCGGCCGGCTGTTCGAAGGGCTGTCGTTCCAGGCCGAGGGAATGGACCTGGTCCTGACCTTCCGCAACCTGCACAACTTCACGCCGGACGGGCGCGCCGCCATCAATGCAGCGGCGTTCGCGGCCCTGACGCCGGGCGGCCATTACGCTGTCGTCGACCACACCCGGCGCCACATGCAGGATGACGATAACGAGAACTGGCGCCGCATGGACCCAGTGCTGGCCATCAAGGAGATCAAGGCGGCCGGCTTCGAGTTCGTCGACTATTCGACGCTGCACTACCGGTTCGACGACGAACTGCTCTACGAAGTGGGGCGCCGCTCGGTGAGCGGCAATACGGACCGGTTCACGCTGCTGTTCCGGAAACCCTGATTTCGGCGTCAGCCGCGATGCTGGGCGCTTTAATGTGGTACTTGCAGGTTACTGTAGCGTCGGTCCGTTGATTCGGGTTTGCCAGCAGTGACGAAGAAGGCGGCGAGCATGGTTCCCGGCGAAACCATTCCGGTTACGGTGACGTTTCTGGAGATGTCATCGCCGGACCAGCGCTTGCCGGCACGGGAGGCGGTAGAGACGACCGCGATCGTCCGTGTCGAGCGTCCCACCATCTCGTTCTACCGTTACCTCTACAATACGGTCGGCGCCGACTGGAACTGGCACTTGCGCCGCCGCCTTTCCGATGACGAACTGGCTGCGATTATTCATGACGACCGTGTCGAGATCTTCGTCCTCCAGGTGCGCGGGGTGCCTGCCGGATATGTGGAACTCGACCGCCGCATCGAGGGCGAGGTCGAGATCGCCTATTTCGGGCTGATACCCGAGTACATCGGACATGGATTTGGCGCCTTCCTGCTCGACGGGGGGCTGGGGCGCGCGTGGAGCCGCGGGCCGCGCCGGGTATGGCTGCATACCTGCAGTCTCGATCACCCGCGGGCGCTCGACGTTTATCGGCGCGCGGGGCTCGTGGTGTACCGTCGCGAAGTGGTGCACGAACCGGTGGAACACCTGCTCTTCGTGCCCGAGGGTGTGTAAACGGGCGAAAGCGTTGGCGCGCCGGTTGGCCATGGAGTATCCATAGGGGCATGGATAACGCGCCCTAGTGCATCTGTGCACCCGTGACCGAGCAGGCCCTGGAGAACGTCCGTTCCAATGGCGGCGCGGGCGCCTACAAGGACACGCATCCCTGGTATCTGGCGCAGGAACTGCTAGCGCGGGCGCGGGACGAGGCGCTGGCCATCCTGTTCGTGTCGGAGGAGCGCCCTACCCTTTGGGAGAAGAAGGGGGCCAGCCTCAACACGGTCACGAACGTGACCCGGTATCCCGAGCTCTGGAGGTTCACGACCCCGTTGTTCAACAAAATCGAGCGGCTCGGCGGCTTCGTGTTCTATGTCGGGGTCGGCAAGAGCGCGGCTCCTGGCGACCGCGGAACGGCGCACCTGCAAGGTGGTCGGCCTGGCCCGTTCAACCTGCCAGTACAAGGCCGCATCCAAACCCAGTGACGAGGACCTCCGTTTGGCTCTGATCCGACTGGCCAAGCAGTATGGCCGGTAACCCAAGACCTATCTGGGCCGTGGTGTGCGTGACACGGAGCGCAAGATCGCGGGCCATAAGGGGCTGCAGGCGATTTTTGCAGGGGAGTTGGCGCTGGCCAGGCGGCTGCTCAGTCAACGGAAGGCGGATCGCAACAAACTGTATAGCCTGCATGCCCCGGAGGTGGAGTGCATCGGCAAGGTCAAGGCCCACAAGCGCTATGAGTTTGGTGTCAAGGCCAGTATTACAACGACAAACAGGAGTAACTTTATCGTTGGCGGTATGGCGCTGCCGGGGAATCCCCTTGATGGGCATACAGTGACAACAGCGTTGGAGCAGGTGCGCCGCTTGACAGGCAGTGTGGTTGAAGAAGTGTTTGTGGATCGTGGCTACCGTGGCCATGGCGAGGAAACATCAAGGGTGTACATCTCAGGTCAACGGCGCGTCATAAGAACACAACGGCTGAAACGGTCACTGAAACGGCGTCAGGCGATTGAACCGGTTATCGGCCATCTGAAATCGGATGGACTGTTGGGACGAAAATACCTCAAGGGTACGGAAGGTGATCGCATGAATGTGGCGCTGGCCTGTGCCAGCCATAACCTAAGACTGATCCTGAAGCGGCTCAGTATTTTTTTGTGCCCGCATTTTGGGTGCTACGTTGTTCCGGGACATGATCGGATTGCATGGAAAGCGTCTTACAGCGTCAATCATCCGATGGAAGCAACGGACGGCGTGGCAGACTGAACCTCACATCACACGTCTAACGCTTGCAGTAGTAGTATGAAAACCGGGTTTTTCAGGATCGCCTAATTATGAGATCCAGCTTCAACCGCTCATATCAGTACTTGAAAGGGAAAATGCTTTGCCGGATCAATCTAACCGGACCTGATTATTGAGGCGACTTACCGGCCACGCACTGCGCCGGTTTCCGCTCGGTTCGGTTCGGCCACCCGGCGCAAGTGAAACTCAAACGTGTCGTTTTTCCGTCCGGCAAAATGGGGAATGCGGTAGAGGGCCGACATACTCTCCAGGACACGGGAGACACGTATGGGTCCTACATCAATGGTTTCGAACCCAAGGTCATTTGCCAAAGCCATCACCCGTTGCTACGCCGCTTCATCATTGCCAGCCACGGGTACAGTGACAGGTCCGTCAGCGCGCGCCGGATCAAGTACAATGTGAAAACCGACCGTGTTGAAGGCTTTGACCACACGGGCGTCGGGAACCAGAGCTTGGATCATTTCTCCGGAGGAGGGACCTTCGACATATTGCGGCAGTTCATCGGGACCCTGTTGCACGGCGTTACCGGCATCGATCACAAGTCTTCCGGTTACATAGGGGCGCAAGCTGATGACCACGTCTTTCGCAGCAGTATAAGGAACCGCAAGAAAGACAATTTCACCCGCCTGAGCAGCCTCGGCTTGAGTTTTCGCGCTGGCTGGCCCAGGTGTGCGATCCAGTAAGGCCTGTATGCGGTCACTTTCCGGAGCGCGGGAACCATAGATGATCGTATGACCAAGCTCCGCTAATCTTGGACCAATAGAGCCTCCCATCATACCGGTACCGATCACCGCAATAGTCTCAGCGCGGACTGGCGTGGAAGTGACGACGAGCCCTACCAGAATTGCGGACAAAATCAGATGTTTCATCACAAACCTCTTGGGATTTGGTTTAGCTTCGTGCCCGTTGCATGATATGGGCGAACCACATGCAGCTCAGTGCCATCATAACGCCGGCGACCAGAAACGGCATACCGGGGATAATCAATGCCGCACCTTCTCAGGCATGGCCGAAGTTGACAAGCGGCCACCGAGCCAGTGGTACATTTTTATACCTGCCCTTCTTATTGCCACATCCGCACTTATTGGTGATGGACTCCACGATATACGGTACTGAGCGGCAGACCAACCGCTAGACGTTGAAAACCCTTACATTTGAATAACTTGGCGGGTTCGTCCCCTTGAACGGACCCACTGATTACCCTACCGTCGTCTCTATAAACATTCTCAGGAAACCCGCTTGGTCGGGCTGCCTGCTAAATACAACAGCCTTATACCAGGCTAGGGGTTGCTCCCTAGCTAAGGCGAATAAGCAGGACTTCCTTAATTCTAGGAATGTTGACAACGGCCCGGCACCAGCTGTGGCCGATGCACTTTCAGGGGGGAACCATGAGACAGAGCGGATTGTTAGCCGCGGCAGCCGTTTTAGTTGTAGCCGGTTTAGTTTTGGTGAGTTTGTCGATGAACGCAGCTCTCGCACAGGACATCGATGAGACAGAGTATCAGTCTGGCTTGACGAGCCGTGAAGAACTCCTTCAAGAATCCTTGGACAGTCTCGGGACGGCGAAGGAGGCGTTAGCGACGACGGAGGAGTCGTTGTTAGAAGCCGAAGAGGATTTGCGCGTTGCAGAAACCGCCTTCCGGGATGCCGAGCTGTCCGGCGACAGCGACGCTATAGACTCAGCTTGGAGCGACGTCGGAGCTGCGTTAGCTGAACGGGATGGTTTGAGGGGAACCCGCAGTCGTCAACTAGTTGAATTATGGGAAGCAGAGGACACCTGGGAAAAGGATTCCATCTGGCTGGAACAATACAAGAATGACTATGAGGCGCAGTCCGACCAGTTCGCGGTGAGAGATAATATCGCTAGATGCGGCACGGAAACCTGTACGGCGGTAAGTTTCCTAGATGACGAAAGGTTAACGGTGTTCCAGCCGAATGTGCTGGAGATGGTTGGCGTGCATCATGCTTATGCTAAAGGGCTCACTGGGAAGGGAGTCCGGATCGGGATTGAGGACGATATCGTCAACTACCAACTCCCCGAGTTTGCCGGGCGGATTTCTTTCGAGGGGGCGTCACTGAGCTATCCGGTCCCGTTTGGAGATGATGATTCATCGGACCCTCAACTCTGTGAGAATGAGAGCGAGGAGGCACCTCCCGGATGCAGGATATGGACGTATTCATCGGAATACGATGAACTCGAAACGCTGGCGGTCCGGTACATTATCGCCATTAACGGATGGCCGGACGAGGAGGAAAACTGGTTTATTCGCAATGATGCCTATGAGGAAGGTGATTTTAGGCGCAGGGTGAAAATTCCTCGTGGAACAAATGATTATCATGGAACGGCCGTGGCTTCGGTTGCGGCGGGCCGGGATTTCGGGGTTGCACCGGGCGCCACGGTGATACCGATTGCCAAGGACTTTAGTCGCGAGGGGCAGACCGATCAGTACACAGCTGAAAGCTCGATCCTTCAATGGACCTGCACCGCAAAAGTGGAGAGTTACCTTCTCACCTAAGCCGCCATACTTTCGCACTTCACCGGACTGATGCTGCCCAGATATGAATGGCGACGACGCGGATTATAAAATCCATTGATATAATGGAACAGGGCGTTTTGTGCCTGTTCCCTGGTTTCATAGTGTTCCCTCCATATTAATTCTGCTTTCAATGATTTGAAGAACGTTTCTACAGTCGCATTGCCATAGCAATTCCCTTTGCCAGACATCGAAGAGAGAAAGCCGTGGCCTTTGAGAAGTTTCCGGTAATCGTTGGAGCAATACTGCGAGCCACGATCAGAATGATGAATGACCCCTGGTGGCGGTTGTCGCAATGCAATGGCCCTTTTCAGAGCCTTGATCGGCAAATCCCGTTTGAGCCTGTCGCTGACGGCCCAGCCAATGACACGGCGTGAATACAAATCGATGATCACCGCAAGATACAGCCAGCCCGCTGCCGTCCAGAGATAGCCGATATCACCGGCCCATTTCTGGTTTGGTCCCGTGGCCTGAAAATCTCCATCCAGAAGGTTGGGAGCTATGTTGTGGTTGTGATTACTGTTTGTCGTGCGTTTGAATTTATGAGTTCTGACGATGCGAATATCGTTCTCCCGCATCAACCGCCCGACCCGGCGTTCACCAATGACGCTGCCTTGATCCCTGAGTTCATCAGTCATTCGCTGGCGACCATAGGCCCGATAATTACGGGCATGTTCGGCACGAATATGGGCCAAATAGACCCTGTCGTCGCGTTGGCGCTGACTGGCAGGGCGAGACACCCAAGCGTAGTAGCCGCTTTCACTGACCCTCAGGACTTTGCACATCCTGCAGATTGAAAAATTGGCCTTCTCCTTTGCGATGAAATGAAACCTCATCGGCTTTGGCTGGCGAAGAAGGCCGTCGCTTTTTTTAAAATGTCCCGCTCCTCACGCAATGTCCTGTTCTCCTTGCAAAGGCGAGCCAATTCCTTGTCTTTATCATTATGAGGGCCGGACAGCAGCTCAGTGTGCTTATGACTGGTAATCCACTTGCCTAATGTAGACAGGCCAATGCCAAGATCGGCGGCAACTTGCTTGTGTGATAGCCCGCTCGTCAATGCAATCCGAACGGCTTCAGAACGAAATTCCTCAGTTCTTCCGATACCCATATGGGCCTCCTGTTGAGTTTAAACTTTAACAGAAGGCACTCTCCATTTTACCGGTACCAGTCCAGTTGGAGTTTTCGGAAAGGAAAGGTCTGAGCCAGTTAGTCTGAAAATGTAGTATCTAGCTTTTGAATTTAGTCATGGAGTCTTCTTCATCTCGGTTGGCAAGAACGGTTAAAACCTTGTCGAAACCGCTGACCGCAAACACCTCGGCGATCTTTTCCGACAGACCGTAGTACACGGACTTGCCACCCCTAAACTCACATTCGCGCGCCGCTATCAAAAGCACCCTCAAACCCGCACTGGCGATATATTCCAACTCAGCGAGGTCGAATGACATTGTCCATTGGCCAGCGTCCAGTCGGTCGCGAATAGCTTTCTCAACCATGCTTGCATTGGCCTGGTCCATCCTCCCGGTAACAAAAAAGACGGGCCCCCTGTCATGCTGTTCGACCCGTACTGAGAATCTGGTCTGATCACCTTCGCCCTCGGCCACTGCTTTCTCCCTTGTCTCTTTGATTACTAGGGTCTGTGGACATTCGCTGAAGTGCGAATTTCACGGCGGCGAGATGTATCGTAGTGGTGTGACTTGGGCGTTGCCAGACTAACTGTATGGGGCCTAGAGAACCTATAATCAAAGACTGTCACGCTACAAGTTGCCGGTCCTTCCCGAAAACCTCTTCCAGAGGTTCCCACTACGGTCGAACGGACTGATTAGCAGGATTGCAAGCCTAGAAAGAGGCTAAATCCGACGGTGCAAGGTTCAGGTAAATTGGAAGGGATCATTGCCAATTGGAGCAAGGAACTGCCAGGAGTGCTAGTAAATCCGGTTGCGGATTGCTTCCGCAAATCGATGAGAGCAGTTAGGCGGGCCCCGGTAAGGGAGAAAAGATTATTATATAACAATACGATAAGAGATGTTACAGCGCTGGAAATGCCCTAGAACTTGCATAACCTTGTCTAAGGAAAGGTGCGTCCGGGCATAGTTATAGTATTGGGCACAGGTTCTTAACGCCCACCTTAGATGACCCCAAAGAAAGCCTCAAACTCAACTGCGAGTAGTTACGGAACTGCCGGACGCCGCACTGTCGGCGTAGGTCGCCACGAAAATCGTCTCCGAAAGCCACTTTGTCAATCCCGGAGCAAAAAGTGACGTTGCTCCCGGATCAGGTAGCTGGCCGCCGCCGTGGTTGCCACCCGCGCCCACTGCTCGGCTAAGGTCTCCACGATCATCACCGGAAGGCGCTCCGAGACCCGCTCCAGGGCCGGGGCGATCGCACGGCTTATGCCGGCCCGGCCTTGCGGCATGACCTCGCCGTATTCGCTCAGAAGGCCGCGCAGGCCGTTGATCTGGGCAGTGCGGAACTTCACCAGCTGCTGGCGCATGCGGTGCATTGCCAGGACCGCCTGCTGTTCCTCGGTCTTGATCGCAACGGTCTTGATGCCGGGTTGCTGAACCGCGGTCCAGATCGCCCGCGCGTCCTGCGCATCGTTCTTATTGCCGCCAACGAAGGGCCGAACAGCCTTGGCCGGCAACAGCCGGGGCTCGTGCCCGAGTTCCCGCAGCCGGCGCGCCCAATGCTGCGTGCCGCCGCACGCCGCCATCGCCACAACGCAGGGCGTGCGGTTGGCGAAGTGCTCCAGGAACTTCGCCCGCGTCAGCTTCAAATCGACAATCTCACCCGCCTCCATATCCACCCAGTGCAACTGGAACACTCGCTTTGCCGTATCCACACCAACGACGGTTCTGTTGGTCTTCATGTCGGATCCTCCGGTTTGCCCGTGAAGAGCTTGCTCTTCACCACTTGGCACTTTGATGCCGTCGGCCCGCGAGGGTCCAACCCTTTCGGCCTTCGAACATCAAGGGGTGGGAGGCGTTCATCCCATTTCCTCGTTTTGTGGTTGGTGTGCACCACCATCAAAATGGACAACCACCATCTCCATCAAGAGATGCGCCGCTCCCATTCCAGCTTGCTGGGAAGGGAGCGGTGTCAGATCACATCGAGTCTAGTTCAGGTAAAGGTAGTGTCCTTCCGAAGACCTTATCCACTCCCAGGCGGTTTGCATCATGAAGAGAGGTGGATAAGGTTTCCGGAACAGACAGGTCCGGCCCAGTCAATCTGACAATGCCTAGGAGGCTAGACGTTACTCATCATCACTTTGGATTAGGATCAATTCAGAACCTCCAATGCACTCCCACTTCAAGGCCTCGACGTTTGTAGTAGTAATCGTCCGCATTGACCGCCCATCCCCCTTCATAGAAGGACAGGGGCCGCATTTCGCTCCGCCAGTATCTGTAACTGAGCCGTGCGCTGAGATGCGCCGTGATCGGAACCTGAACCCCGGCACCCAGATGCAAATAAAAATCAGAGCCTGAATCTGTTATCTCATAGGGGCCGCTGCTTGGCTGTCCCTTGACTTTGTAGCCCCCATGAACTGTTGCCGGCGCCCACATAAGCGAACGGCTCGAACGGATCAATCTTCTTCCAGGGGGCGTAGAGCGTGGCTGAGACCGCCGTGTTCCACATGCGCAGCTCGGCGTTGAGCCTACCCGATCATAGGTTGCCGTGAAAAATGGCCCGGCCGATCTCGGCCTCTATGCCGAAATAGTCGTTAATGCGCCTTCCTGCGTAGATGCGTGGCCCTAGGAAGTCCAGGTCCGTTAGGAGGTTTCCATCATGCTCTATGTCCGTTTGAAGCCCATGAATTGCGCCACCCACATACCAACCTGCCTTACCCCCGCCAAGCCGGCTCCGTTTCCGCTGTTTGTCCATAGGCGGCCTCCGCGGCAATCATAATGAGGATGCTTGTCAAAAGTGCTCTGATCATTTCCCGTTGTCCTTTCCAAAAACCTCATGCGGTTGCTTTCAGTGTAGAAAGCCGGTCATCAGTTTAGGATGATCCAGTTCTTTATGGTGCCCCTTTTGAAAACGGTATCCGCTAGAAAAGGATGTGCCGACTCTATAACTGTGTGTGGATGGGATTTTGAGAAGGGAAAGCCCTCCGTGACGCACCGAAGACCGTACAGAAGGCGCGACTATGACCTGGCGCGAGGAACTTGAGCAAGCACTGGCATTGTCAGACTAAAACCGCATGTTAGAATTTTGCCGTCGTTGAGCCAGCTGCGTCGCCCGTGCTTGTCCGGTCTAAGCCAGACAAAACATGTTGACGTTGCTCCCAAAATCCGGACCAGGTGGTTCTTCACCTATGCGGCCTGATCGATGGTCATATCTCTCCTGGCCTGTGCCGGCGTCCGGTAGCCGATGCTCGAGTGGCGCCGTCGTTGGTTATAGAAGATCTCGATGTACTCGAATAGCGCAGCCCTGGCCTCGCGCCGGGTACGAAACGGGTACGGTGCACGAGTTCGGTCTTGAGAGACCCAAAGAAGCTCTCCATGGGGGCATTGTCGAGGCAATTCCCCTTGCGGCTCATGGCGGCCTTGATGCCGTGGAGGCGGAGCAGTTTGCGGTCGTTACCGCAGGCATATTGGGCGGGTTCAACCGGTCGTCGCAACACGTTCAGTTTGACTGGCCTGCAAGCACTGGTCCAGAGCTTCGGCGGGAGTTCTCCATCCGAGGGTCTTGCGGGGCCGTGTATTGAGCGCGTCAGCAACAACTGCGAGTACGTCCGGACTGTGTGCGCTCAGATCGGTTCCTTTCGGGAAGTACTGTCGAAGCAATCCATTGGTGTTCTCGTTCGTTCCGCGTTGCCAAGGGCTGTGCGGTTCGCAGAAGTAGACGGGAAGGCCGGTTGCGATCCGCAGATCCGCATGCCTGGCCATCTCTGCTCCCTGGTCCCAGGTCAGCGAGCGGCGAAGCTGCGCTGGCAATGTCGTGATCGTCCGGGCGATGGCATCGCGAACCGCTTCAGCCCCATGCCCGACTGGGGTATGGGCTTCCTCGATTATCACACGCAGGAAACGGCGGCGATGGTCCGGTCCTTCTTGGATAACGGCTCGAATGAGGAATGAGCATGTCTGGCATCCGCCTTGTTGAAGTTAGCCGGGATGATGGCCCGGACCTCATCGACGCTAACGTTACCAACCGCGAATTTCACCAGCCTTGGTCTGACCCTTTTACCGATGAGGAGGGCTTCAACACATGGTTTGAAAAACTCGGAGACACCAATGCCAGCCTCCTGGTACGGCACATGGAAGACAAAGGCATCGTCGGGGTGTTCAATTTCACCGAAATCGTGCGCGGTGTTTTCCAAAGCGCCTATCTCGGCTACTACGGCATGGAAGCCTATTGCAGCCGCGGATTGATGACCGCAGGTCTTATGGCCGCAATCCATCACGCGTTCACGGTCTTAGATCTGCACCGTGTGGAAGCCAACTTTCGCCCAGAAAACACGCGCTCCATCGCTCTGGTACAGCGGGTTGGATTTCGCAAGGAAGGGTTTTCGCCAAATTATTTGTTTCTTGACGGCGCCTGGCGTGACCACGAACGCTGGGTCATAACCCAAGAGGAATTGGGGGCATCTTAACGTTTAAGAGGATGTGCAATTCTCAACAAACGTATCTACTTCTTCTAGCTCTTTCAGCCTGAACACTTGTTTAGCATCTTCTTCTGCGGTGTCGGCAAGATTACGAACATGTGGCACCCAGTTTTGGTCCACTTCATTAAACGTTTCAAAAAAGGCTTTGGTTGGAGGCGGTGACTGATGACCTGCCGGTGTATTTTCTAGTTGTCCGGTATGCCATTTGATAAGCCGTTCCGCAGCCAGCCAGCAATGCACCCAAAGGGGCAGATCGATTACGATAATTATATCCGCACGCGCTATACGCGGCGCAATCGTCTCACGCATACCCATGCCATCCAGAATCCATTTATCATCTGAAATTAATGCGTCATGGGCAGCATGGAATTCATCCTCGGACACAACTGTCCAATCCGGCCGCCACAGCAGCGCGTCGATCTCGTGGTAGGGCAGGGTGAGGGCCTCGGCCAATTTCCGGGCTAGGGTTGACTTACCGCCACCGGCATTTCCGATAACGACAACGCGGTTCATCTCAGGCTTAGCCGACGATTAGCAGGATGAGCGGCGCGGCATTCATTGCGGCTGTGGGTCTGTCACTGACATCGCAGGGCCGCCGAATTCGGCTTCAATCCTGAACTCAACCGCATCGCCGACACCCAAGGTCGACCCTTCCGGCGGCAGGCTTGTGGTCATACCGAAGTCAGAGCGATTCAAACCTCCCTCGGCGGAAAATCCAATGCGGGCCCGCGGGTCAAACCCGGGCACGCCTGCATTACCGCCGTTGAATGTGGCGCTGAAGGAAACGGGCTTGGTCACCCCTAGTAATGTCAGATTGCCGGTGATCCGGGCTGTCCTGTTACCCGTTTGCTCAATCGCCGTTGATTGAAACGTCATCTGCGCGAAGCGTCGGGTATTGAACCATTGCCGTCCCAACATCTGCGTCAAAAAACCCTCCGGAGGTGAGGGCAGCACCAGCGAAGAGACATTAATAGTGGCGTTGAGCTGGGCATTGGTGGGTTGCGCAGGGTCGATGTCGAGCGTTGCGTCGAAATCTGAGAAGGATGCGGTGTAGAAGGAAAAGCCGAGATGATTGACGCTGAACACCAGGCTCGCATGGGACGGGTCGAGCGTATAGGTTCCCGCGGGAATCTGTATTTCCGCGTTGGAATTGTTGGAAGAGCCCTGAGCATGGGCGTCGTTTTGCGCACTGATCGCAAGAAGGCCGTAAACGCAAACGGCAGCAATTCGAAGTTGTTTATTCAAATAACGCATGGTGGCTTCTCCCGTTCACACCATCTACTCCATTAACAACAATGCAAACATGAGACCGATGCCCAGCAGAATGGCGATGAGCTGTTGGATCGACTGCGCCGTTGAGGACTCTTCGTGCAGTTCCGGTACCAGGTCGGAGCCAGCGATGTAAATGAAACCGCCAGCGGCGAGCGCGGACAACACTGGGGTCAGCCCTTCCACATCCGCCAGCAGGAAGACGATAATCAGTCCGACCACCGCTGATAAAGCGGAGACGAAGTTAAACACCAGCGCCTTCTTCTTGCTGTAGCCGGCATGTAGGAGGATGGCGAAGTCACCGATCTCCTGTGGAATTTCATGCAGTGCAATGGCAATGGTGCTGGCGATCCCCACTTCAGGGCTGATGAGGAAACTAGCCCCGATGATGATCCCGTCCAGCAGGTTATGCAGCCCGTCGCCGATCAGCACAATGGGTCCTACGGGCTTAACGGGATGATGATCATGGTCATGACCGCCATGGGCCAGGTCCACCTCCAATTCACCCGGAAGCGCATGGGTGTGTTGCCAGCGCAGGAACTTTTCCAGGGTAAAGAACATGACAATGCCGAGGAGCACGTAGAACGGCACCACCACTTCGCCCGGGACCCCTTCCAACGCATGGGGAATGAGGTGAATGAGGGCATCGCCGAATAGGGCACCGACTGCCAGGCTCACCAGAAATGGTAGGCACTTTTTCAGAAAAGCGGTGCTCATCCCCAAGGCCACCAAGCCGGCCAGGGAAATCAAACTGACAATGAGCACCGCAATCAAGGCGGGTAGAAACGCACCATCCATAGACAACAAACCTCCCTTTGACCTTTAACCAAAGGCCAGTGACATCTGATGATACAGAAAAGTCGAGAAAGGGAAACGTTGGAGTGGCCGCTCGTGAATCCTACATTTGACTGGCAGCGCGGGCCTTTGCCACTTCTTGGTCGAAATTGATGTCAGCCGTCACTGTTTCGTTCGTCAGACCGGACAGAGTGTTGGTGTTGACGAAAAAACCCGGCACCACGACGACACGGAGCTTGCGCGCCAAATTCATGTTGGCGATAAGCTGATCGGCAATTTCCGGCGCTTCCATCTCTTCTTTAAAGTGCGCCACATCGAGTCCTACATCTTCCGCGATCTTCCACATGCGTTCTTCGGTCAATTGACCCCGATGATCCATCAGCGCGTTGTGGAAGGGTTCATGTTTGCCCTGGTTGACGGAAGCCAATGCCGCCTTGGCCGCCACCAGGGACACTGGACTCAAAATCGGAAAGTCCCTGATGACATGACGGATATTGCCGTCCCGCTCAACCAATTCCCGCAAGCGCGGTTCGGTCGCCTTACAGAAGGGGCATTGGTAATCAAAGAACTCAACAATGGCGACATCGCCATTTGCATTACCGATCACCGGTGTGCCCGGATCCATAATCAGGTCCACAGCCACCCTCTGGGCACGGGCATTGGCGATCGCATCCGCTTCCGCTTTCATCTCTGCTTTGTAGGCATCGATGGCCGCTTGAATGCGGGCGTCGGAATCTTCGGCAGCGTATGTGGACCCTGTCCACACAAACAGCGTTGCAATGAGTGAGAAAAGAATGGTGCGTGAATTGATCATGTCATTAACCCCGTGTCGCTGTCCCCGTAACACTGACTCACCCATATCATTTCATTGGGACCAACGCCTGTCGATGAAAGACCTCGTAATTACACTGGATTGTGAACGTTATTCAGGTTGTACGGACAACAGAGCGTGAGGAAGAGGTGGGTTTTCGTACTGTTTTTGTGCCCAACTCTCTCTATTTTAGGGAAAGTCATCCATTCCTTTTTTCCGGAGCTTTATATGTCCCGCACTTTGGTTGTTGCACAATCGTGCTTGTTAGTATTGGTCAGGCCCGAAAGCTCTATCCAAGCCAATGACGAATGGCCGTTGGACTTGGACGCCGGTTGGCAGGAAGCGGTGCTTAGCGTCAGCAATCTTTCTCAATGGCAAGAGCAGCTGGCCGACATCGCCGGTTGGCAGAGCATTCATGAAGGTTTCGTTGATCGCCGCCAGTTGTTCGCTTGGGGCCTGGATGAGGCAGTGACGGCGAACGCAGTTGTGCTGCAAAACCTAGGTGAAAGTCAGGGTTTGGTACGCCTTGTTAAATTCGAAAACGCTGCGCAAGTGCAGATCCGCTCCAGTGCCCAGGTGTGGGATACGGGCGGCTGGATCTCCTTGTTGACGCGGTCCCGTGGTGTTGAACAGAACTTCGCTGATGCCCGCCGTCACGACTGGACCGGCTACAACGATCCAGTGATTCTGCATCTTGGCCCAGAACGCCGTTTGCGCAATGTTATTCTTCGTGGTCCCGACGGCATCAACATAGCGATCTACGAACGCATCGTGCCCGGCCTCGACGGCTGGTCCAACATCAAGAAAATCAGCCGCCCGTTTGTTATACCTGGAATCATTGATTCGGCCTGAATTTAGTATTTTGCATTGACCTGATTCGGCTGCCGATTCATGCACCTCTCCAACGACACGAGCAGCGAACGACTTCACGGCGAAGATGCGCAAAAGGCCTCCTTTCTGACCGCTGACGAACCCAAGGCACTCCTGAATGTCATGCGCAAGCGGAAGGTCGAAGCGCTGCAGGTACGGCGCGCGAATGCGCTGGTTGCCCTTGATGATGGCCACAGCGTGCAGATGGTCTCCAGGATATTCTATCTCGATCCCGACACGGTTCGCGGCTGGCTACGGGACTTCCGCGAGAAGGGTCTCGCCTCTGTGGAGCTTGCGGATTACCCGGACCGCGCGGGCCGCCTGACGGCGGACCAGGAAGCCGCTCTCAAGGCGCAGTTCCGGGACAATCCGCCGCGCGACACCAACGCGGTGCGGGATGCCATCTTCCGAAAGTTTGCTGTGAGATATTCACGTCCGGGCGCCATCAAGCTGATGCACCGCCTGGGGTTCGCATACGTGAAGCCGAAGACGCTGCCGAAGCAGGCCGACAAGCAGGCGCAGGAAGCCTTCATCAGGGATTATGAACAGCTGACGCGCGGGATGTTTCCGGACGCGACGGTTGTCTTCGCCGCTGCGGTCCATCCCGAGTATCAGAGCCGGCCGGCGCATGGCTGGTTCATCCGTTCCGACAAGCCGGCGATCAAGGCCACGACAGGGCGCCAGCGGCTGAACCTGCACGGCGCACTGGACCTTGAAACGATGAAGCTCACCCTGGTCGAGGGCGAGAAGATCAATGCCGAAACCTCTCTGCGGTTGTTCGAGAAGCTGGAACGGGCCTATCCGGACACCCGGGTGATCCCGGGTGATCCCGGGTGATCCCGGGTGATCCCGGGTGATCCATGTCTGTCTCGACAATGCGCGCTATCACCATGCCAGGCTGTTGCGGCCGTTCCTGGAGCGGCCGGAGTGCCGCATCCGGCTGCATTTCCTGCCGCCGTATGCGCCACACCTCAATCCCATCGAGCGGTTATGGGGCGTCATGCACCGGCACGTGACGCACAACCGGTTTTATCCCGATTTCCGACAGTTCACCGAGGCCATCTTCGGGTTCTTCAACCAAACCCTGCCCCGGGAATGGGAAACAATCCGAGACACCGTTACCGACAACTTTCGTGTCATCACACACGATCAGTACCGAGTAATTGGGTACCGGAGGGGATACACCGGCATCTCGGGCCGCGTCCTCGCTCGAACGCCCCGTCGCAATCGCTGCCCAGAACCGAACAAGCTCCTCACGCCGTGCCGAGTCCGGTCGACCTGGCGAATGCAACTTGCTCCGTCCAGACCGATCCGACCGCCGTCTGCGTACCGTCATAGCAACCTCCTATGCCAGAGTGTTGCGACGACCGATTGAACTCGCCCTATGTTCAATCGGCGCGGTCAATGGCCTTTAAAGGTTATCCACAGGAATGATCGGGATCGCGAGCATTCGCCAAGCCGGGGTATTGACCTATCAAGTCCGAGGTGGTGACCTCTGGGTGCTTTTGGTGCAATCCAAAACGTTAAAGCTATGGATCTTTCCCAAGGGCAATCTGGAACCCGGCCTGTCACCCAGTGAATCAGCCTATTTCGAGGCCTTTGAAGAAGCCGGCGTCCTTGGTGTCATCGAGACCCGCAGTCTGGGGTCCTACTCATATCAAAAGCAGCCGGAGCGTGGCGGCGAACTGTGCCGTGTGCGGCTTTATCCATTGGCAGTCACCCAAATTCTTGAGTCTTATCCTGAGAAAAAAGTCCGCAAGCGGGAATGGATGCCGATCGAGCAAGCGCACGACGTTATCGCAGAGGAAAAGCTCAAATCCATACTGGTTGCCCTTGCCAAGCGCGCGTAGGCTGAGACTCTGTTCAAGAGAGAGACGAGGGGACGGTGATGGATAACGGTGCTTTGAACCGGGGGGATGTATTCGGTGCGACTGGCTGTTTGGCTGCAGGTTTGGGCATGAGTCTTCCTATGATGGGCACCAGTATCGCCCTTGCTGCAACATCACTAGACTTCGACGACCCTAAGGTGCGGTTTCAATCGCGGTTGAAGACCACCGGTACGCTGGCGGAAGAAACCGTGCACCGCGTCTCTACCGGTCACGTGTGGATGTATGATCCCGACGGCCACAAGTTTACGCCGTTTTGTTCCTTGGAAAACTACAACGTTTCCGAATGGACCCATGACGACAACGCCGCCATCCGTTCGCGCATGTACGAAACCGCCGTTTACATGAAGTTCGGCACCGACGAGGTCATGGAGGAGTGGACCAATCCGTATACGAACGAAACGGTGAAGGTACACCACGATGCCATCGGGCCCATGATGTCGACGCGCGATCCAAGGCAAGTTGACGCAGATGCCGGAGCTGAAAACGCCGAGCGGGTGATAATCGGCAACAATCTCAACTGGCAAATCGTTGGCGATACGGTCTACATGCCGACGGATTCCTCGGTCGATTACGTGAATCCCCTTCAACCGGATAAGTGGCCGCGTGCCTCTGCCGGACCGACCTTCGGCTGGGACTCCTTCGTCATGTTCGCAGTCAAACTGAAGGACTTGGAAAACCCCAATATCACCCAAGCCATGGCCCACAGCTGGTATCAGGAAAACCTCCGTTGGCAGCCGTGGATGCTCATGGGGCAACGGCCTGGCCGTCTCATCTCCCGGGGTTACGGCAAGAAGATACGCTGGGATGACATTCCCATCGCCCGCATCAAACGCATGGAACAATACGTGCCGGAAGTGTTCGACCGGGACAACTGGACCGAATTCCAAAACGAATTCCTCTGGTACCAGCGCACCCAAGAGCCCAAACCGCCGTTAGACGACAAACGGGCGGAGGGCTGAGCGATGACAAATTCGATTGATCGCCGTTCGCTTTTATCTGCCGGGCTTGCAACCGGGGCTGGGTTGGCCACAGGACTCGGCGCTTTACCCAATTTGGAAATCGGTGTACCCGCGTCTGCCCAAGAGTCGTTGGATCTTTCCGATCCCGTTTCCAAGATGCGGGCGACTATCAAAATGCGCGGCACATTGGAAGACGGCGCCACCATGCACCGGGTCTCCCGCGGTTGGGTCTATGGCTACAATGCAGAAGAAGACGAGTTCGCCACCTTCTACAGCATGATCAACTATAACGTGACTCAATGGCGGCAGGTGGACGACACGACATTCACTTACCGCATGCATGAATGCGCAGTGTACACGCCGTTCGACGAGTGGGACACGCTCAAGACGTTCGAGAATCCGTTTACCGGCGACACGGTCGAACCCATGACCTATCTCATCGGGCCCATCGACGTGACGGTAACGCCGGAAGGCTCGGATACCGGACCGGAAGCGACGATCAAACCAGAAAGCATGGACTGGACGGTGATGGGCGGCACGGTGTGGGTGCCGGTGCAGTCGGAGTTTTCGTTCCCCAACCCCATCTCGCCAGAACAGTGGCCCAAGGAATCGTCCGGTCCGACCGTGACCTGGCACAGTTTCATTCTTTTTTTGGCCTCGCTGGTGGATTTGGAAAATGCGGACCTCAAGTCTGTACGGGCGCTCAATCACTATCAGGAGAACGTGACTTGGGCGCCGTGGTTGGAAATGGCCGGAAAGCCGGGGTTCTCGTGTTCTCGCGGGTTCGGCATGAAGTTCCTCGGCATTGAGGAAATTCCGCCCGAGCCCATGGCCTTACTCCGCCTCAATGCGCCGCAGATGTTCGATCTCGAAAACTGGGACGGGGTGCGCAACAACTACCGGGACTTCATGACCGCGCGGAAGCCGAAACCGGTTTAGCTCTAAACCTGTTGGCCCACACGGTTGCCGTCCGCCGTCGCGGCGACCACCACGCGTGGTGTATAAACATCACCGATGAGGTGATACTCAACACCCGCTTGTTTCAATGCCGGGACCAGGCCGTTGTTAGGCACCCGCGGGGTGGCGTAGGTGAACAGGCTGACGTCATCGATCACCTGTTCCTCGTCGTTAAAGACATTGGCGACGGTAACCTGACCCTCTTCAAACGATGACTCCACCAAGGGTTCGCAACTGGTGATCAACTGAACTTTTTTCTTGTAGAGCCGGTCATAGATGCCTTGGCGGTTAACCAACGCTTCGTCTGAAGCAATGCGATCACGCGGTGTGACAATAGCAACCCGGTCGAATTTGTCCGCCATCCATTCAGCTGCGGCGTACGTCATCTTGGTATGATCGTGGTCGTAGATCACTGCCGTACCCGGCTGGGGTGACGGATGCTCCAGCAGTGCAGTCATGATGTCGCGCAGGTCTAGGAAAATCCCTTCGTCTTTATATTCCTCTGGCAAAAAGTCCGGCCAGGTCATGGTTGAGCCCGTCGCCAGGATCACCGCATCCGGCTTGCGGGCGAGCACGTCATCAGCAGATACAGTGAGGCCCAGCTCGAAGTTGACGCCCGCCCGGTCGGCGCTGAGTTTCTGATAGTCGTAAATGCTGGACAGATTCTCACCGCCCGGCAATTCCGCATGGAGGCGCGTCTTGCCTCCTACTTCGCCGGACATACCGAACACGGTGACATCGTGGCCGCGGGCGCCAGCGATCCAAGCCGCTTCCAAGCCGGCAACACCTGTGCCGACGACAACGACTTTGCGTTTGCTCTCCGCCAGTGAGGGCCACCAATCCGCTTCGTCGGGCTGACCCACGCGTGGGTTGTTGTCACATTGCAGGCGTCCGCCGTCGATGATGAGCTTCCAGCAGGTGTTACCGGAAACGCAGTAGCGGATCTGCGCTTCCCGGCCTTCCATGGTTTTTTTGGCCCAGGCTGGGTCGGTGACCAGCGGCCGGCCCATCATCACCAGATCGGCGGCGCCGGACTCGATGACCCGGTCTCCTTCATTGGGATCAGTGATTAGCCCGAGCGCACCGACCGGTGTGTTGCCAAAGGGTTCGGCCATTTCACGGATCTTTTCCACGAACGGCGCCCGGTCCCCATGCAAATCCGGTAAATGCCAAAAGAGCGTTTCTGAGTGCGAGCCCCAGCAATAAGTGACGTAATCTGCATTGCCGTTGCCGGCGGCGATCTTCGAAATACGTTTGGCTTCTTCAAAATCAATGCCGTCAGTTTCACCGTCCTCACCTGGAAGCTTAACGCCGATAATGAAGTCGCTGCCGGCAAGATCGCGGATGGCCGACATCAAGTCCGTTATAATTTTCGTTCGGCCTTCCAGGTCGCCGCCGAACTTGTCGTCTCGGATGTTAGAATGGGCGGCCATGAACTGATGAAAGATATGGCCGTGACCCGCTGAGATTTCCACCCCGCTCCAGCCGCAGTGCTTTAGCCAGGCGGAGGACTCCGCGAAGTCTTCAATCATGGTTTCCACTTCGTCCGTGGTCAGCGCATGGGGGATAGTCCAACTGAGATCGTCGGGCAGGGGCGACGGGCCGATGGCATTCATATTACGCCCCCCTTCGTGACGGCCCCGGCCGGAGTCCTGCAACTGACCGATCATGTGGCAGCCGGCGTTGCCGACCACATCGGCGAATTTCTTCAAGCCGTCTTCGTTGGATTTGCCGAACACACGGATGCGGCGCGCGGCCACGTTCCACCTTGTCGTCCCCATGGGTTCGGTGACGGCCATAGAGACGCCACCTTCGGCGCGGTTGCGGTAGTAGGTGATGCTGTCATCGTTGACCTTGCCGTCGGGCACGTAACGCAAGGACACGGAGGCATGGACGATGCGATTGCGCAGCGATTTCCTGGCGATGGTGATCGGCGAAAACAGGTGCGGGTAAACGGGGTGGGTAGACTCAGACACGGACGTTCTATAGCCAACGGCTGCTAAGAAAGCAAAGTGGCGGTGATTGTGTTGATGTTGTCACAGGAGTCCAGTTCGTTGAGGGCGTCGAGGAGGTGTCCTGTTCCATCCAGACCCAAATCCGGCTCTACAAGCTGTTTGAACTTATTCGTCAGCTGCTCTCTGGTCAGGGGTGTGGTCGGTGATCCAGCGGTGTTCGCCATGGTTTTGCTCTCTTTATAGATACCCTTGCCGGTGGTCAGTTCTACCCAACCTTCCACGGCAAGAAAATCTTTGGCGGCAACAGCTTTGGACGCAGGCGGATGTTCAACGATTTCAACCTTGGCCGCAATATTGCGGCAGGAAGGATCGGCAAGCCGTTCGATGGTGAGCCAGTCCGGGCCAGGTGCAATGCCATGGACGCACATGGAAATCGCCCAAGGGGCGCTGTAAATACCCTGCCAATAAGTGTCCGGGGCCGGGTCGTCCTGATGGGGAATGGTGTAGAGGTCCGGTAAGCCGACGCGAATAGATTGAATATCGTCCGGTGAAAGGTGTTCCCGCCTGACGATCTCTGTCACCAGATGCAGAACCATGTGACACAGGTTGCTGCTGGGCCATTTTTTCAGGAACAAACCATCTTCGACAAAATGAAAACGGTTGGATGTATCAGCAAGTCGGCCCAAGTCGTACTCGTCGCCGAGGTAATCAATTTCATCGGGCAGCGTGTCCAGTCCGATCTGCGCCAAGACGGCGGCCTGAAACCCTGCCTGTGCCGCAAACAGGTGTCCCATGGGGAAGGGGCTGATGCGTTTACGCACTTTGGGTTTCATATACTGCAACGTGCGCATGGGAATTTCCCAGGCAAGGCTCACGGCCTGCGCCGTGATCTCTTCATCACACTCGAGTAGCCGCGAACCTGAACCTCGTGATGGGCGTAGGCGACTGGCACCGAATAGTCGTTGCCGCGGTAGCGCACCATCGAGATCGACGTGATCCTCGAACAGGTCGTGCGACTGCAGCTCCGAGAAAGACCTGGTGCGCTTGCGAGTACCGTCACCAACTACTTCGCCACCGCGATGGTGGTGCTGTCGTATAGTACCGATAGCGGCACACCGCCGAAGAAGGCAAAGGCCGAAACGTGCCCATCGCAGAATGCCTCAGTCGTTTCGCCCGGGTGCGCCTTGATGAAGAAGGCATCCGACTGCGGCAGTGCCATCGCAAAGTAGTGCAGCTTGCGCTGCACGCCGCCGATCACACCGAGCGCCTCGCCAAAGTCCACCTGCGCATGACCCGGCGCGTGCGCCAGCGGCACGAAGACCTCCCGCATCCGGCGCTTCTTCACACGTAGTTAATCCGTGACGATCATGATCCCACCGGTGAAGCCGTGCTCGTCCCGCAGGCGCTCGAAGATCCGCTTCGCGGTGTGCCG
Organism: Rhodospirillaceae bacterium; assembly: GCA_965262665.1. Taxonomy (GTDB): domain Bacteria; phylum Pseudomonadota; class Alphaproteobacteria; order Rhodospirillales; family Rhodospirillaceae; genus CBDBND01. Next base: position 2,003,900 of record CBDHFR010000004.1, on the reverse strand, counting down.
TTGCTTCTTCAGCCGGCCTTTGTCCTCTTCGAGGATCTGGTCGACGATCGGAATGAACGGGTCAAGCTTGGGCCGCACCGGAGGGCCCGTCCGGCGGTATCCAGGCGGAACCGCGTGCTCCAGCATCTTCGCAACCGTCTTGCGGTCGATCCCAAACCGCCGCACCGCCGCGCTCTTGCTCATCCCTTCAACATGGCACGTACGGCCGCACCCGGCTGTATAAGTCCACAGAATACATCTCCCGCCCTCAGCTCGTTCGCCTCGGGCCTAAGAGTCGGTTTCGAAAGTCATGCGGCTCGGGCCAATCTGCGGACGAGGAGCATGACGGAGGCGGCGTAGAGGAAGGCGCGGGCCGAGGCGATGGTGGCCTCGAAGTCCTTTGCCAGTCGCCGGTTGCGGTTGATCCAGGCGAAGAAGCGCTCCACGACCCAGCGGCGCGGTTGGACGGCGAAGCCGACCTGATCGGGGCTTTTGCGCACGATCTCGACGGCGATCATGGTGGCCGTGGCGACCTTCTCGCCGGCGTAGCCGCTGTCGGCAAAGACCTTCTCGATGAACGGAAACGAGCCGCGTGAGGCGCACAGCAGCGGCCCGCCACCATCGCGGTCCTGGATACTCGCCGGATGCGCCTCGAGCACGAGGCCGCGCCCGTCGGTGTCGACCAGCGCGTGGCGCTTGCGCCCCTTGATCTTCTTGCCCGCATCGTAGCCGCGGGGGCCACCAGCCTCGGTCGTCTTGACGCTCTGGCTGTCGATAATCGCGCCGCTCGGGCTGGCCTCGCGTCCGACCCGCTCGCGATCGGCCATGACCAGAAAGTGGTTGATTTTCTCAAGGAGGCCGTCGTCGCGGAACTTAGCGAACCAGCGATAGATCGTGCCCCACGGTGGTAAATCGCTTGGCAGCAAGCGCCAAGGGCAGCCAGCCCGCATCACGTAGAAAATGCCGTTGACGATCTCTCGCATCGGCCATGACCGGGGCCGTCCCGTGCCATGAGCCGGAGGCAAATGAGGCTCGATCACAACCCACTCCGCAGCGGTCAAATCAGTCTGATAACGCAGCGCCTTGCGGCTATGCTGCTCTCGGGTGGTCGGCGTCCACATGGCGGCTCCAGATCGGTTTCAGCAACCTTCCTGGAATCACATCGACACCGGCCACTCAACCCCTTTCGAAACGGCCTCTAAGATGCGGACCTTTACTCCGCGATGGTCAGACTATCCGACCGATTCCACTGACCATTTTGTCTCCGGGATTCACAATACGCATCCGCATCTTGGCGGACTGCACCACGAATACCAGCGAATCAGGTAAATAGAAGGGACAGGACGAGGTTTTCGAAAGGGACAAATGCGAATCGCCAGCAAAGCAATTGTCTACAAACAGAACAACTTTGCACCAACCGCTGTTTGAGGCTGGCGCCAGCGACCGATTTTGAAGGTCAGCTCTTTTGGTTGGTGACCCGCGGATCCTGGATATCGCGCATTTTTACATCCTCATAGAAGTCATCAAAGTCGGAGCCAACCAATTTTTCTGCCATAGCGCGGACATACGTATCCGGTCCCAGGGGGCATTGGGCGTAGAGGGATTGGCGCCAACCGTCTGCGCGTTTGTTATAGATCGACAGCACATGATCAAAGCCGTGACGGGGAACACCGATTGGGCCCGGCGCCTTAATCTTGATTTCATACCAGTGATCGTAAAGGGCGAGCGCCACGCCGGGCGCGAGTTCTTTGACGAACAGTTTAGAATAGCCCCAGCGAAACGCGTCGAGCCCCTTCTTTGGTGGAAAAATGTATCGATCGAGCGTTTCCCACCCGACCATGACGTCGTAGAGTTCTTCCGCGACATAAATGGGCGTCGGGTCTTCTCGATCCCAAATCTCTTCTGGGAGCCGCCACCATTCTTGCGCCAGCCAGATTTCTTCCGTGCGCTTGAGGACTGCGTCGATTTCCGCAAAGAGCGTTGGATCGGAAGGCGGATATTCAGGACGTTCCCTAACCATCTCTTCGGATGTGTGATTGCCAGCAACGGCAGTGTCAGACTAAATCGCCTTGAGTCAAGTAGTGCGCTGTGCTTTCTGAAAACCTTATCCGCCGATATTGATGATGCATACCGTCCAGGCGTGGATGAGGTTTTCGAAAGGGGCCGGTGATCAAATCCGCGCTGGAGTTTCCGGCCTATGGTCAGGCCCGCACCTCCAACGAGCTGCGCAAGCAGGGTGCAGTGCTCTCTGCAACGGGGATCGAGGAAAGGAGTGCTCGTTCATGACGCGAAAAAAGCCCCCTACGGGAAAGGAAACGACGACTGTGGTCGCCAACGCACCGAAAGAAAAGAGATGTGAGCTGAAGGCCGCCGGTGGCTCGCAATCAGACCTTTGGAACACCACCATAGTCAAACAAGCCTCCCAGGTGTCAACGGCGGAGCAAAATCAGTCCAGTTGGGTGGCGTAAAACCAGTCCATTTTATGTGATGTCGAAGGCGTTGTTGCGGGTTGTCCCGGTAGTGCATGGACCAGGGCGGCCGCGGTGGTGAAGCCAACGGCAAGTCCCTTCTGGCAGGCCGCTAAACCGAGGCCCAGGGCGATGTGCGTCTTGCCGGTGCCGGAATTGCCAAGCGCGATGACGTTCTCATGGCGATCGATGTATTCACCCCGTGCCAGGTCGAGAACCAGCATTTTGTTGAGCGATGGGATGGCCTTGAAGTCGAAGCTGTCGAGGCTTTTGACGGCGGGGAACTTGGCTTGCCTGATCCGCCGCTCGATCATCCGGCGCTCGCGATCGATCAATTCTAGCGCCGTGAGGCGGACCAGATAACGGACATGGTCGACGCCCTCGGCGGCACATTGCCGGGCCAACTTGTCGTACTCGCGCAGGAAGGTCGGCAGCTTCAGGGTTTTGAGGTGATGGGCCAGCAACACCTGGGGCGTATCGCTCATGGTGTGGCATTGTCAGACTAAAATCGTATGTTAGAATTTTCCCGTTGTTGAGCCAGCTTCGTCGCCCGTGCTTGTCCGGTCTAAGCCAGACAAAACATGTCTTTGCGCCCTGAAATCCCCAAAAGGGGACAGGGAGAGACGACCAAGCAGATTTAATCTGACAATGCCTTTATTCGGATGAGGTAAATGGAAGGGACAGGTAAGCTGCCCATGGAGGTCTGGCACCTCATCAACGCCGGCAGTAAGGCGTTCCGCAGCGAAGCGTTTTATGGAGAAGGGAAGAACCCATGAACCGTCGTACGATCATGACCGCCTTAACTGGCTTAACTACTTTTCTTCTATCAGGGGGGCGCAAGTCTATGGCGCAATCGTCAAGCAACTCCCAAGAGAGGGAGCCGCGGCTGGATGTGTCCGTGTGTTTTGACAGCGCGACACTCCTGTGGGTGCCGTTCCGGGTGCGGGAGTTGCCGGAAGGGCTCATGCACCGGCCCTTGCGCCGTTTGGACGACGGCAGTTTGCGCAGCGCCATCCTACGCGTGCCGGCCGGCTGGTCGAGCGGCGGCAACACCCAGCTCAAGCAACGCATCCAGCTTTATGTGCTGTCCGGATCGCTGCGCGTTGGCGACAGAGTGTTCGGCAAGGACACCTATATCTGCCATCACGACGGACTGGTCCTGGAAGACTTTGGAGCAGAAGAGGGGGCTGAAGCGCTCATCGTCTGCGACGGTCCGCCCGCCTTCGAGCTAACGCCCGATCCCGCCGACGATCTCTCCATTTTCGTAGAAGACGTACCCGCAGGTGGCACCCGGCGCTTATGGGAAGACTCGGTCACGGGCGCGACCATGACCCATTTGCGGGTATCACCGGGCTGGACTAGTGAAGGGCCCGAGTATCATCCTTGCCAGGAGGAGATCTTCAGCCTTACCGGCGATATCGCCCCCGACGACATCCGTATCCTTACGCCCGGCTGGTTTTTGTGGAATCCGGCCTACGGGGTGCACGGCTATCACCTTCACTCCACCGCCGGCGGCACGGTGCTGGAATGGCACGACGGCCCCTGGGCCAAAATCATCTATGACGGGTGACGGGCCGCTATGAGGCCTGTCCCTTCCGAAAACTCCATCCGCACAGCGTTATAGAAGATTCACACACCGTTCAAGCGGATGAGGTTTACGGAAAGGACAGATATACGACCCGCCGCTATACTGCCTTATCGATTTTCACCGCACTCTAACTGGCTGCGGTAGCTTGCCCGGACTCGCGAATGGTGCCGCGCGCCTGAAGCGGCAAGGGCCGCCCATACCTGTCCTTCCACAAAACCTTGTCCGCCGATCTTCATAATGTAAGCCACCCAAGTGTGGATGAGGTTTTCACAAGGGACAGGTGTCAAAGGTCTTCTGGCGCACGCTCGATCCATCCGTTTTCAGCCCAGCAGTACAGCCGCACACGCTGATCAGTCGGACGATCCGCGACAACGGTCTCGATCAGGACTTCACGGCAAATCTCTTGATCGCCGGACCCCTCTAACCGCAGCACAGTTACCCCGCCCGCTTTGTATCCGCCCTCGTCGTTATCGTTCTGCCAGTAAATTCCCTCATCGACCACGCCGCCATCAAGTGCCTGTTCAAGAGTGACTCTGGCCTTCTCTTTCGACTTTGCATCCAATGGAGGCAAAGGCCTATGGTTTTGCCTTGCTCTTTCCAGGAATGCCTCGCGGCCGTTGATCCGTGCTGCAAAGAACATGGTCGGGGCCATGATTGGCGCGGTAATGACCGCGCCAACGGTTTCAAGTGGTCCTTGCCCTGCGCATGCCGCGGTGAGGATCGTGGCCAGCATGAGCACACCGTATTTTATCACCCTTTGGCCCCCTTCTTCTTGGCAAGCATGTCCGCTCGTGTTCAAACCGCTTGGAGATGGTTCGTGAAGATTACGGCTGCCACAAGGGCATTGTCAGAGGAAGCGGCGTTGAGTGTAGGGCATGCCATCTAGGTTCGTAGAATGAAAAACTATTTCAAACATTTCAAGACCGCACCCGAGATCATTCGTCTTGCCGTGATGCTGTATGTGAGACTTCCACTCTCCCCGAAGCAGGTCGAGGACCTGCTACAAGAACGGGGCATTGACGTCTGTCATGAGGCATTGTCAGAGTGGCATTGTCAGACTAACTGGACCGGATCTTAAGAATCTACAATTGAGGACTTTTAGGCTGCAAGTTGACACCACTCGGCCAGGGCGGTGGCTCGGGCTTGTTTGAAAACGTCTCGGCGGTTGAGATGGCGTTGGTGGTTGAAATGGTTATAGATCGAAACATGGACGGAGGCGAATTTCTGCAGGGTCTGGCATTGTCAGACTAACTGGCTGGGAGTTGAAGAACCTAATAACAGAGGATTCTCAGGCGGCAAGTTGAAGCCTGTCCCTTCTGAAAAGCCATCTACACAGGGTTATTAGGTGCGCCACAGCCAATTCAAGCGGATAAGGCTCTCGGGAAACGGTTGTGGATCGAGGCATGGACGAAGACCACAAACCTTACTTCCAGGCTCGAGACGTCTTACTCTGATTATGTCAACAGGATTGATTCAAGAATGAGTCTAATTGTGAATAAGACATGGGACGTCATCATCATCGGCGCTGGCACGGTTGGTCTGCCAGCGGCGATCTTTGCGTCGCAGCGCAGCGATAGCGTTCTGGTGCTCGATGCTGCCCCGGACATTGGGGGTACTCTTCATTTAAGTGGGGGCCAGATGAGCGCAGCAGGCACGCGCCTGCAAAAAGAAAAAGGGATCGAAGATTCCCCCGCGTTACACCTCGAAGATGTCATGTGCATTTCGAAGAATACCGCAGACCGAGATCTGGTCAGTCTCGCCGTTAATAATGCGGCAGAAACACTGGACTGGTTGGAAACCATTGGCTTCCAGCCCCTACCCGAACATCCGGTGAAAGGTCAGGACCACGAACCCTATAGTGTCCGACGCTATGTCTGGGGCAAAGACCTCGGCAAGTCGATCCTGGCGGTGTTACGGCCACAATTTGAAAATGTCGTTGAAGGCGGGCGCGTCACTCTCAATCTGAACACTCGAGTGTCCCGTTTGGTGCAGGAAGACAACGGTACGGTGTCTGGCGTGGTAGCCAGCGCCCAAGACGGGCCGGAGGAAACTTTTTCAGCTCGATCCGTTGTGATTGCCGCGGGCGGTTACGTGGCCAACGCGGTCCTGTACGAGGAGCTTTCAGGACATCCGGCATACGCCGATTATTGCTATCCCTATTGTGTCGGCGACGGACTCACCCTTGGCCTGTCAGCGGGCGGTGTTGCCCGAGGCCGGGAACATTATCTCACCAGTTTTGGCTCGGTGATGCAGAGCTATGACGTACCGAGCAAAGTGCGCTGTGATCTGACTCATTGGCCGGAACGGCGCATGCCGTGGGAGATCTACGTCAATGCCCATGGCAAACGGTTCATCCGCGAAGACGAACCGAGCGTAGATGTGCGCGAACACACCCTTCAGGACCAGCCCGATATTCGACATTGGATTGTATTCGATGCCGTGACGTTGAAAGAGGCACCGCCACTGTGTCCCGAGTTCAGCCCAAAAGAGATAAAGGCCGCCGCTGAAAAAGGTGAGCCCATGTTTTATGTGGCCGACACCATTGCGGCGCTGGCAGAAAAGGCAGGGCTGCCCGACGACTCATTAGCGGAGACCGTTGCGGCTTACAACGACGGTCAGGCTCGTGGGGCTGACCCCTTTGGACGGAAACACATGCCACGGCCCGTGGTCGAAGCTCCGTTTTATGCCATTCGCGCTCAAGGCATTTCGGTTTCAGGCGTAGTCGGTCTCAAGGTCAATCAAGACCTGCAAATCATCCGCAACGATGGCACGGCAGTCCCAGGGTTATATGCCGCTGGCGAATCACTCGGTGGGGGGGCGACCATGGGCAACGCCATATGCGGCGGCATGCTGGTGACCCCGGCACTGACGTTCGGACGGATTCTGGGGCAGCGCCTGCTGCCTATGGGCGAATAGACACGCTGTCGTTCCCGAAAATTTCTTCCGCCAATGCGCCGGTTTGGGATCGACCGCAAGACGGTTGCGAAGATGCTGGAGCACGCGGTTCCGCCTGGATACCGCCGGACCCGGTGTCAACGGCGGAGCAAAATCAGTCCATTTTATGTGATGCCGAAGGCGTTGTTGCGGGTTGTCCCGGTAGTGCATAGGAGGGACCCGCGCGGCTTTGCGTAGCGTTTCGCGTGTGCGAAGCGAAGGCGTGTGGGCGGCGCCTGCGCACGGGCCGTCGCCCCCGGCGCCGAGGTGTTGGAACGCATCCTCGAACGCTGGCCACTCGCGGCCTGAGCCGCATCCGTGATACGTAGAACCATGACCACATCCGACTCGACCGTCGAACGCGGCAGCGGCAACGTCTTCGCCGACCTCAGCCACCCCGTGGCCGACGCCCACCTGCTCAAGGCGGAGTTGGTCGGCCGCATTGACGCCATCGTGCGCCAGCGCGGAATCACTCTGACCGAGGCCGGGCGCATGCTCGGCCTTTCCCAGCCCGACGTGTCGCGGCTCCTGAGGGGCGACTTCCGCGAGTATTCCCTGGAGCGCCTGTTCCGCCTGCTCACCGCGCTTGGCCGCGATATCGACATCGTCATCCGGCAGCCGCGCTCGGCCACCGATGGGAAGCTGCGCATCGCCGCCGAGGGGGGCGTCTGACGCGCCCAGTCCGGCGTTTTCGGATTTACTTCTGCAATGGGAGCGCACGCCTGATGAGCAGCAAGCCAATGAGGCCCTGCTACGAGGCATCCTTCATGGTGAAGTTCCTGGGGAAACGAAACCACGCCGAGAAATTCCTCAGCGGTGCAATGCTCGCGAGGCGACTCAAGTACTTCAAGGACCTAGAGGATGATCGGGCGCGATGGGATCCCAACGATGGATTACGGACGTACCGGCATATTTCCAGTAAGCCCGCCCCAGCGAGCAAACACTTTACACACGTAGGGACCGTCTCGACGGGAGCGCACGGAGCACCTCGTATACGTGCTATGGAGATCTCCTACACCACAGACGAGGGCATTGTCAGAGTAACTGGTTAGGGCCAACTCTCTCGGGCCCTTGTTACCTGAGTTTGGGCACTAAACTATTTGTTCGCTTGGTATTGACCAAGCAAGGCGCGGCTCGGAACGGCGAAAACTCACCTCACTAGACTAACAAATTAATTTAGTCTGACAATGCCCCACTGGCCAGGGCTCAGGAGCATTGTTATGGTCGAAACCGTACGCGAGATCGGCATCCAACCCGGCGCCAAGGTCGAGCGCGAGACCCGCTTCTACATCCGCCTCCACCGCCGCCAAGGCCGATACCCTGAGCGCCGCCATCCGGGGCCATTGGAGCAGCGAGAACGGGCTGCACTGGGTCATGGACCTGCACTGGGTCATGGACCTGCACTGGGTCATGGACATGGTCTTCCGCGACGACGAGTGCCGGGTCCGAAAGAACACTGCCCCGGCCAACTTCGCGGTCGTCAAACACATGGCGAGCAACCTCTTGCGCCAAGCCCCGGGCAAGGACAGTCTGCGTGGAAAACGACGCATCGCCGCCTGGGACGACGACTTCCTCGCAAGCCTTATCTCACGGTGAAACCATTCACCCGATTGCCCTGCTCGGGCATTGTCAGACTAAGTGGGCTGGACCTACAGAACCTTCAGTTGAGGACCCTTAGGCTGCAAGTTGCCTCCTGTCCCTTTCAAAAACCTCGTCCACACTTGGGCGGCACGTTACTTCCCGGCTCAAGCCGATTTACTCTGACAATGCCGCCTCTCGTATTCCACCGCCATGGCCATGGTCTTCAAGCTGATAACCGCCGCAGCTCGGAATTGGCGTGTGCTGAAGGGCAGGAGCCAGTTGCCAAAGCTCATCAAGGGAGTCAAATTCCACCATGGAATCGAGGTGGTCGAGATCAACCAGAACGCCGCCGCTTGATCGGTCGTCACCCAAACTCGGCTGTAGCTCAACCAAAAGACAGGGGGATACTATCCATGGATATTTTCGGGCCGTCGACGTTCGCCATCATAATTGCCCTACTCGGAATCATCGTTGTTTTCAAAGCGGCCGTCATCGTGCCGCAAGGCTGGAACTACACCATTGAACGGTTCGGACATTTCACGAGAACGTTTTCTCCCGGCCTTCACGTCATTATCCCGTTCATCGATACCATTGGTTCCAAGATGAACATGATGGAACAGGTCTTGGACGTGCCGTCGCAAGAGGTGATCACCAAAGACAACGCCATGATCACAGTTGACGGCGTTGTCTTTTTTCAGGTGCTTGATGCTGGTAAGGCAGCCTATGAAGTGCGCGGCCTCCAGTTAGCCATTTTGAATCTCACCATGACCAACATCAGAACGGTCATGGGTAGCATGGATTTGGACGAGTTGTTGTCGCGGCGGGATTCCATCAACGCGCGTTTGTTAACGGTGGTTGATGAAGCCACCAACCCCTGGGGCGTTAAAGTCACCCGGATCGAAATCAAGGATATTTCTCCGCCGCGTGATCTGGTGGAAGCTATGGGGCGGCAAATGAAAGCCGAGCGCATAAAGCGTGCAGATATCCTGGAAGCTGAAGGGGATCGGCAATCGTCGGTTCTTCGCGCTGAAGGCGATAAGCAATCGCAAATACTAAAGGCTGAAGGCGAAAAGGAAGCGTCTTTCCGGGAAGCTGAGGCGCGGGAACGCTTGGCAGAGGCGGAAGCTAAAGCCACCGCCATGGTTTCTGAAGCCATCGCCAAGGGTGATGTTCAAGCCATCAACTATTTCGTTGCCCAAAAGTATGTGGAAACACTTGGAGCGTTTGCCAATTCCCCCAATGAGAAGTTGGTGTTGATGCCGCTTGAGGCGTCGGGGGTAATCGGTGCCATCGGTGGCATTGCCGAGCTGGCCAAAACCGCGCTGGAAGGCTCCAAAGCCGCCGCAGCGGAATCCCGCACCAATCGCATTCCAGATAGTAGAACTTAAGACCGATGGATGCTTTCCTTTAGGGACTCGATTTTTGGTCATGGTGGATTTTGGCGCTGCCCGTTTTCGTTGTCCCTTCCGAAAACTCTGTCCACACAGGGTTACGGCTTTCACACAATAAGTTCAAGCGGATGAGGTTTTTGAAAGGGACAGCTCATTCAACCCAATTAGCCAGCGTCATCGTTTGCCCGCTTACGTTTGATCACGTCCATTACGATTTCGGTGATATCGGCGGCCTCGTCGTTCTGCGCGGGTGCCTCTCCAAGCGATCGTATGATCTCCGCTTGGTTCCGCGGGTCGAGTCTGCCGTAACTCGTGAGGGCATTGTCAGACTAAATCGATCTGAGCTGGGAATTAAGGTCTCCTAGCCTCGGGTAATGAAAAATCCCTTCCGTTATTTCAACAGCTCGCCCGAGGTCATCCGCCTAGCGGTGATGACGTATATCCGCTATCCGCTGTCGCTGAGACAGGTCGAAGATATTCTGTTCGAGCGCGGCATCGACATCTGCCATGAAACGGTGCGGTACTGGTGGAACCGCTTTGGCCCGTTGTTTACCGCGGAGATCCGGAAACGCCGTGTTCATCGTGGATCCTATTCGCTGTGGCGCCGGCATCTTGATGAGGTGTTCGTCCGGATCAACGGGAAGGCACATTATCTATGGCGTGCCGTTGACCATGAAGGCGAAGTGCTTGAGGTCTATGCCACGAAACGGCGGGATCACAGGGCTGCGCTTGAATTCCTTAAACGTGCCATGAAGCGTTATGGCCGGCTGGCTTCGATCGTCACGGACAGGCTACAGTCATACCGGGCGGCGATGAAGGTGATCGGCACTGCGGCCGCCCAGACCTGCGGTCGTTGGCTCAACAACCTAGCGGAAAACTCACATCGGCCCTTGCGAAGGCGGGACGGGGCAATGGCTCGGTTCAGAGACATCAAGACCCTGCAGAAGTTCGCCTCCGTCCATGCCTCGATCTACAACCATTTCAACCACCAACGCCATCTCAACCGCCGCGATACTTTCAAACAAGCCCGAGCCACCGCCTTGGACGAATGGCGTCAACTTGCTGCCTGAGAGTCCTCTATTATGGCTTCTTCTGCTCCGGGCCAGTTAGTCTGACAATGCCTCACACCACCCATCGTTTCGGACGAAGAATGGTTAGATGTCGTCGAATTTGGAGAAGGTCAGCTTAGATATCCCGACCTAAATGTTGGGTGGCGCTGGATTTTTCCCCTGCCTTACGACATGGGCGCACGAGGACGTGAAAGAGGCCTAAACATAGCTTGGACTTATCTCCAGTTGGATTGGATGAATGAAGGCCATGAGGGAAAGTATGGGCCTCTCACTCACCCAGAAAAGATTCACGCGTACATACGTAAATGGCCGGGATTGATGGATTGTTGCCATATGAATCCAGCAATCCTCGCGTTATACGCCCCCCAAATAACCATCCCTGGTTTCGATGACGGGTTTGCCGACCTATTTGATAGACTACTGGAGGTCCCTTACCGAAATTCCCTCAATTTTTTCTCGTACAGTGGTCCCTCCACAGTTGATGGCAAGGATCCTCTTTGCGGCGAGGTTATCGCTTGGCGTCATCCGCGCTTCGGAAACTTCACTGAAACAGAGTTGGCATCTTCATTTGCAAGAGCACACACCGGCCACTATACGCGCCAACCATACGATGGGTTTACATGCTTGATATGGCCGCTCACGGACGCAGCAAACTGGATGCCAGATAGCCACCGTTCAAGACTGATAAACGGCCTGAGAAGAAAGACGTATTGGTGGGCAACCGACACACATTTGCTTGGCAGTGACAACAAATTCTTTGATGCGCTATGGACCAAAAGCAGGAGTAAGTTTCGGTTTTCTCGTACTGTCCGGACCGATCTTGAGGAACTGATCAAGAACTCGCTTCTTGATCTTGGTATTAACGAGAGTCCCGCAACAATAGCACAACGCTTTATTGATGCTGAATTCGTAGAAGGTTACTTTGATGAGCAAAAACGAATTCGTAAAGCTAGGGCATCGAACTTGTAGGAGATATTCATAGTATTGAGCGCGCTAGATTTTGTAGCGCGCTCTTGGCTCATTTCATTCTTATAGGCTCAGCCCAACTTATGTTTACTTCAACTTAATTTGCCTACATTCACATTTACGATCTGGCGATCGAATGCTGCAAATTGCCTCAGGTAAGCTATTTGATAGAGAGGTCTATAGAACTAACGAGCTGTATAGGGCGGTGCAAAATTAGACCACGGTAGCGCCGGTATTGTGCCGCTGCGGGCGGCGTAAAAGTCGTCCACTTTTTGCCTGAACTGTTGAGCAGGGAGGGCAGGAGGATTTACACCGTGGAAGTTTATTTGCAGGTTCGTCGTGCGCATTTTGATGAGGGTCGGAGCAAGCGCTCGATTGCACGGGATTTTGGTCTGGCTCGGGGAACGGTCGGCAAGATGTGCGCCTTTCCTATGCCGTCGGGTTACCGGCGCAGCCGGGACGTCCGGCGCCCGAAGCTTGAGGGGTTCACCGGCACGATTGATCAGTGGCTTCTCGAAGACCTGGCGCGTCCGAAGAAGCAGCGCCATACGGTGAAGCGGATGTCAATCCCGGAGCAAAAAGGGTCAATTCACCGGCGGAATAGTCCCCAGTTTTCGGGTACTGGCACCGCCTTGGCGGACGTGCTCCCCATTGAGCTGACGCGTGCCAAGGCGCGCTGGCCGCAGGCCAGTATTGATGCCGTTGGTCTGTTGCGAGATCAGGTTCTGGTCTTGCGGCTTTGACGCATCCGGAAGCTCTCGCCGTTCATTTCGAGGATGTGTAGGTGGTGTGTCAGGCGGTCGAGAATGGCGCCTGTGAGGCGTTCCGATCCGAAGACCTCGGTCCATTCGTCGAACGGCAGGTTGGACGTGATGATGATCGAGCCGCGCTCGTAGCTCTGGGAGATGATCTCGAAGAGCAGTTCGGCCCCCGTCTTTGACAGAGGTACGAAGCCGAGTTCATTGATGATGAGCAGGTCCTGGCTGGCAAGCTGCTTCTGAAGGCGCAAAAGACGCCTCTCATCACCCGCTTCCATCAATTCATGACCAGGCCGGCGGCAGTGAAGGAGCGGACCTTCAGGCCCTTTTGGCAGGCCGCCAGGCCGAGGCCAGGGGCAATATGGGTTTTGCCGGTGCCAAGAAGGGGATCGATCCCAGAGACGCGGTGGCACGGCGTCAGGCCGGACCGTCCATGGTAGACTTGGGAAAAAGATTTCTTAAGGAATACGTTTCGGTCCATTGCAAGCCGGCCACCCAGGCGGAATACCGCCGCTCGGTGAAACTGTTCATCGACCCTGTCATCGGGGAATCACCGGTGTCCGAGGTCCAACGCAAAGATGTGGTCGCCCTCCATCACGGTCTCAGGGACAGGCCCTATCAGGCCAATCGGACCCTGGGGGTGCTGTCGAAGATGTTCTCCCTCGCAGAGGTCTGGGGCTGGCGCCCGGACGGGTCCAACCCGTGCCGGCATGTCAAGCGCTACAAAGAGCACCGCCGCGAACGGTTCCTTTCACCGGAAGAGACCAAAAGGCTAGGCGAGGTTCTGCGCGAGGCCGAAGACGAGGTGCCGTCCGCCGTTGCTGCCTTCCGGCTGTTGTTGCTGACCGGGTGCCGGATGTCGGAAATCCGTGACCTTCGATGGGAGTATGTGAAAGACGCTTGCATAGAGCTTCCCGATGCCAAGACCGGCGGGCGGGTGGTGCCGCTCGGCCCCGAGGCTAGAGCGGTCCTATCGTCCATCCCCCGTGAGAACGACAATCCATGGGTGATCACGGGGATCCTTCCCGGCTCCCACCTCACCGATCTGCAACGCCCTTGGCGACGCATCCGCAAGCGGGCTGGGCTCGAAGACGTGCGCATCCATGACCTCCGACATTCCTTCGCCAGCCGCGCTCTTGCCCTCGGGGAAAGTCTCACGATGATCGGCAAACTGCTGGGCCATACCCAGGTGCAGACCACGGCCCGCTATGCTCACCTCGCCCGGGACTCCATCCAAACCGCCGCATCACGCATCACGCAAAGCATCGGTGACAACCTCTTGGGCGGGGCGGACCGATAATCGTTCCGGCCCAGGAAGGTGAGAGATTGACGGTGCCGGCCTGACACGCCTGCGACTACTATACGGTAACAGCTGGTGTTGGTCTGCACGGAACCCTGATCCCTTAGAACCAAACGGGATCCGATGCTTTGCTCATCGATCGTTTGCGGACCGTTGTCCCTTAGGTTTACCTATTCCGTTTGAAAAGGTTGTTCGACACATACAATCGTGTGTGGATGGGTATTTCGGGATAGCCGGGCATCTTCTAGGAACGTTGGCCGATGGAAGACTTTAAAGATTTTGAAGGTGCGGGAGCCGCCGTCAAGCAAGAGAATACGTCCAAGCCATCATGGCATGAGTATATCCAGTCACCCGGCGCGGAGGCCCAAACGGCGTTCAAGGGAAAGTTTCGACCGTGCTCAAACTGTGGCCAGCGGTTCAAGACAACATTAAAACTTTGGTTGCTTTGCCCAAACTGTTACAGCAACGGGTAGAATATTGAGAAACGGCGGCAGGACGCAGCCCATCCGCCAACGCCGAGCCACCCTGGGGGCTTCTTCCGATCATTTGATTGGGTTTTTCATCGAAGGGGTGGCCACCCTTTTTTATAGGTCTGTCCTTTGAGTAGACGTCATCCGCCTAGACTGGATGTGAAGGGGCTGTCACACCAATAGGCGTCCTGGAAATGCGCTTTGGCTTTTCCCTCTACGCTCTTGGGCACCGTCGACAATACCGTCAACGTCCAGCGCCATCTGATTTCCCGAAAAATATCACGCCAGTTTCGCAACCACGCAATGGGCCCGTGGCAAACCGTCACTGCCGCTGCTTGAGCTTGAGTTCTATGCCAAATTCACGGCACGACCGTTCAATAACGTGACAATGCCTGGCGGCCGGGCGGCCGTCCTCTGTCATCAGCCGCGCCGCGCGAGCCACCACCAGGCGATCCACACCGGTAGGCTGAGCACCGCCGCATAGACGGCGATCGCGACCGGCCCGAGCAATCCTGCTACCAGCGACGCCGCTACCGTCACGGTGCCGAGTCCGATCCCCGCCGCCCACGCCGCGCGCCGGTAGCGCAAGCACCAAAGCCGTCGGCAGCCGAGCGCCAGTGGTAGGCCGCAGGGCGCGACGAATACCAGCGATCCCGCCGCCATCAGCACTGTCAGCAGCCACGCCCCGGGCTCCGGCGCGAACCGCACGACCGCCTGCGCCAGCAACCCGGCCGGCAACCAAAGGAGTGCCAGCACCCAGAACCGGCGCCGCTTGATTCCCGGATCCTCCATCCAATACCCATGCCAGGGGCACGCCCGCGAATCAAGGCCGGGAGCCGCCATCCCGGCCGCTCCGGAGGACATTGTTAGATTAAATCGGCTTGGTCGTCTCTCCCTGTCCCCTTTTGAGGATTTCAGGGCGCAAAGACATGTTTTGTCTGGCTTAGACCGGATACGCACGGGCGACTGAAGCTGGCTCAACAACGGGAAAATTCTAAAATACGGTTTTAGTCTGACAATGCCCTCGCGCTGTCGACGAACCTGGCGCTCAGCCGCGTTATTTGAAAACAATGCCCATACGAACTCCACGGCGCTGGCGAGCTCGCTGTCGCCCGGGACCATGGCATAGCGCCGCGAAACTTCGGCAATCCTACGCGGTTGCTTGGCCGGTTGCCGACGGACTCGATGGGGATTGGTGTACCGAGGTCGCGCGCGTTTCATTCAATCACCCCTATACGGAGGACTACCAGATGAAGGGAGAGGCCTGGCGTTTACCGGGCCAAATTGAACATGAGACATTGCCGGAAAGTGCAAGAGAGACTTTGTGCGCCCTCATATTCGAGCATTTGAAAGCCCACGGCACACGCTACTTTCGATTCGAGGTTGGTCGCTTTGAGCGTTACAAGCGTGAATGGGACGGGCGAGCACTGCCGACTCCGCTCGCAACCTTCCTTCGGGCCAAAGCCTGGATAGCGGCGAGCACGCGGGACGGCATAGCCTTTAGGAGTCCCAGGGAGTGTTGGGCGTCCCGGGTGCGTCGCGGAGGGCCGCCAAGATTCGTAGACCGAGTGCCCGACACGGTGGCCGACCTCTCGGAAGGCGGAGAATTGGGACAACTTGCCTTTGGTGAAGCTTTGGGGCTGCGCGATTGGCAGAATCCAGAGACAGCCGTTGCCCGACTTCGCGATTTGGCAGGCGTTGCGGCGAGCTTGGCGTCAAACGAACGACCTACGGCACGAAATGAGTACCGGTGCGCGTGGCAAGAGGTTGTTGAGAATGGCGATTCGCTTCCGCCCTGCCTGGAATTGATTGTCACGCGACGCGGCCAACCCGAGGTCGTATGTGGTGCTCTGGATGCGCCCACTGACATTATCGTGACGGAGGACGGCCAGAGGTTTGAAGCGCGGATATTGTCTGCGGCCGGACAGCCGGTTCTGGAAGTCGGGCCAACGGCTACCGAACGGATATCGGCTCTGCTTGAGGAGACCGGCGTCTTCATGCCGCGCCGCCTGGACGGCATAGGCGTGCAGCTTCTCGTGGACGGTGAGCCATTCGTCCCACGGTCCAGTGACACACTTCTGATCTCGCAAGGACTGGAATGGCTCCCAGAGGTCATCGTTATCGGGCATGAACTCCTTGGGGAGCAGCTTGAGCGTGGCATTCAAAGCTCGACGATTGATCGTCGGATACGGGCCGTCAGGGTTCGGCACTGCGAGGCGATGACGCTGGTTGTCGATGATGAAGAGGTGTCTCCGTCCGAACATCTTGGATGGTATGCATTCGAGCATGAGACGTTGCCGACCCTGATTCTGACCCAGGACCTGTCGCTTGACTGGATGACGCTGGTAGGTCCACTGTCCGGTGGGCTTTCGCGTCTACTAGACAGTAGGCTGAGGTCGCCTCGGCTGTTGCTCTCGCAACTTGCCCTTTATCGATCTTCCGATGCGTTGGAGGCACCAAGTGACGAGGCGCTGGCACGTGCGCTCGATTGCGATGTCCGAACAGTACACTGGACTGGTACCGGTAAAATGGAGAGTGCCTTCTGTTAAAGTTTAAACTCAACAGGAGGCCCATATGGGTATCGGAAGAACTGAGGAATTTCGTTCTGAAGCCGTTCGGATTGCATTGACGAGCGGGCTATCACACAAGCAAGTTGCCGCCGATCTTGGCATTGGTCTGTCTACATTAGGCAAGTGGATTACCAGTCATAAGCACACTGAGCTGCTGTCCGGCCCTCATAATGATAAAGACAAGGAATTGGCTCGCCTTTGCAAGGAGAACAGGACATTGCGTGAGGAGCGGGACATTTTAAAAAAAGCGACGGCCTTCTTCGCGAGCCAAAGCCGATGAGGTTTCATTTCATCGCAAAGGAGAAGGCCAATTTTTCAATCTGCAGGATGTGCAAAGTCCTGAGGGTCAGTGAAAGCGGCTACTACGCTTGGGTGTCTCGCCCTGCCAGTCAGCGCCAACGCGACGACAGGGTCTATTTGGCCCATATTCGTGCCGAACATGCCCGTAATTATCGGGCCTATGGTCGCCAGCGAATGACTGATGAACTCAGGGATCAAGGCAGCGTCATTGGTGAACGCCGGGTCGGGCGGTTGATGCGGGAGAACGATATTCGCATCGTCAGAACTCATAAATTCAAACGCACGACAAACAGTAATCACAACCACAACATAGCTCCCAACCTTCTGGATGGAGATTTTCAGGCCACGGGACCAAACCAGAAATGGGCCGGTGATATCAGCTATCTCTGGACGGCAGCGGGCTGGCTGTATCTTGCGGTGATCATCGATTTGTATTCACGCCGTGTCATTGGCTGGGCCGTCAGCGACAGGCTCAAACGGGATTTGCCGATCAAGGCCCTGAAAAGGGCCATTGCATTGCGACAACCGCCACCAGGGGTCATTCATCATTCTGATCGTGGCTCGCAGGGCGGGTTCAACCGGTCGTCGCAACACGTTCAGTTTGACTGGCCTGCAAGCACTGGTCCAGAGCTTCGGCGGGAGTTCTCCATCCGAGGGTCTTGCGGGGCCGTGTATTGAGCGCGTCAGCAACAACTGCGAGTACGTCCGGACTGTGTGCGCTCAGATCGGTTCCTTTCGGGAAGTACTGTCGAAGCAATCCATTGGTGTTCTCGTTCGTTCCGCGTTGCCAAGGGCTGTGCGGTTCGCAGAAGTAGACGGGAAGGCCGGTTGCGATCCGCAGATCCGCATGCCTGGCCATCTCTGCTCCCTGGTCCCAGGTCAGCGAGCGGCGAAGCTGCGCTGGCAATGTCGTGATCGTCCGGGCGATGGCATCGCGAACCGCTTCAGCCCCATGCTCGCTCCAGCCGGCAAGCGCAGGCCCGTTCTTCACGCGCGGGACGGTGCCGTGGCCTTCCATTCGGGGAAGATGCAGCAGCATTGTGAGCCGCGTGGCGCGTTCCACCAGAGTGCCGATCGCCGATCTGCCCAAGCCGATGATCAGGTCACCTTCCCAGTGTCCGGGTACGGCCCGATCAGCTGCTTCCGCCGATCGTTCACTGATCATGATCTCAGGCGTGACGAAGGATTTTCCCCGCCGGCGGCTACGTGCCCGAGGCACGCGCAGTGCCCTTCCCGTGCGAAGGCAGGCGGTCAGCTCACGACGGAGTGCGCCGCGGCCCTGTACGTAGAGCGCCTGATAGATCGCCTCATGACTGATCCGCATCGCTTGATCCTCGGGCCCGTCCCCAGGATAGTCGATCCGAAGACGGTGCGCGATCTGCTCAGGACTCCAGGCCCTGGCCCATCGCCTGCGCTGCCGCGGCCCATGCCGACGACCGTTCCAGACGACGCGTGGCCCCTCGATCACCGTTCCATCCGGTGCCGAGATCCGACCCGCAAGCCGATCCTGCACATCGCGCCGCAGCGCCTCATTCGTTGCCAGCTTGGCTGAAGTGCGAAAGTATGGCGGCTTAGGTGAGAAGGTAACTCTCCACTTTTGCGGTGCAGGTCCACACGACCATCGGGCGGCGCTGCGGACTGACCTTGAGCATATCCTCCATTTGTTGGTTCCACTGGTGGCTTACTACGGCGGTATCGCACTGTCGCAGCAATTGAATCGCGACGTGGACCGGGCCGGTGCAAGGTTCGAAGTACGGAAGTGGCTCCAGCTTCATTTGCACGGCATGGAGTACGGGCCTGAGAGATTGATTGAGGCGTGCGAGCAGGCTGCGAACCGCACCGAGCTGCGCAGAGAACTGGAACTGAACTACGAGAGGTTTAACCGTGTCTTGCTGCGGTTGGGCGAGCCGACGCTATCCAATGAAGCGGAACTCCGACAGTTGTACGACGCGTACCTGGCATGGATGCGATCTTCGGTCATCGAACGTCTCAGGCGACACTTTGTTTCCGACTTTCGAAATGGGAATGACCTCGCGGGCTACGTTGAGCGGAAGAGTTTGAGTTTCCTCGCTTTCAACGAGGAGTGGGTGCTCGAGAGGGAGGCGCTGGAGATGGATCTTGTTGAGTCGCACGTCTCAGCATTGCTCGCCGAGGCCCTTGGAGAGGATGTGTCGGTCAAGCTGCCATCACTAAACCGGCTCGTTGAGGCGAACCGTAAGGTGGTGCGAGAGATGACACAGGCGACCCAATGTTTGCTGAGAGGCTTCAAGAGATCGCCGCAGACTGGCTCTCAAACGACGAGACTTGGTTCGAACGAAGTCGCCAGCAAACCCGGCTGGTCGAGTTCCAAAACCCGGAGCAGTCCGGTGGCGGGTCGAGTGTCGGCGGCAAAGGTGGCGGCACGCGCCAGCGAAATCGGCAGTTGAGCGATGCGCAACGACAGGCGATGGGTCTGGCAAGCGAGTGGCTTGCATTTCAGTTTCTGCGCCGCCGCCACAAAGATTTCGTCGATGAAGCCTGCTGGATTTCGGAGAACCGCGCACAATTCTTCGGCGGCGGCGAAGGCGACGATACGGCAGGCTACGATTTTCTGGTAAAATGAGTTAGTCGCGATGTGATCTGACACCGCTCCCTTCCCAGCAAGCTGGAATGGGAGCGGCGCATCTCTTGATGGAGATGGTGGTTGTCCGTTTTGATGGTGGTGCACACCAACCACAAAACGAGGACACCACGATGTTGAATACTACCGACAAGATCATCAAACACAAAACTGGATTGCTGAATCTGGCCGAGGAACTGGGCAACGTGTCGAAGGCCTGCCAGGTCCCTGCCAGGTCATGGGCATGTCGCGCGACACCTTTTACCGCTACAAGGCCGCGGTTGAGGAAGGCGGCGTCGAGGCCTTGTTCGAGCGCACCCGGCGCAAACCCAATCTTGCCAACCGCGTCGGTGAAGCCACCGAGCAGGCGGTGATCAAATCCGCGCTGGAGTTTCCGGCCTATGGTCAGGCCCGCACCTCCAACGAGCTGCGCAAGCAGGGTGTCCCGCGGCTTCTCGCGCCCCCCGAATGGGCGCTGCGCCTAGCCGCGCGGCGACCGCCCAACGTGGTCACGGTCGCACTGGCCAACAAGACGGCACGCACGATCTGGGCCCTATTGGCCCATGACCGGGCGTACCAGACGAACTTCAACAGCCAGCCGGTCTAGGCGCGGCAGACGACGGGATAACGAACCGACACAGGAGGTGTTGCGCAAGGTACGACAAGGTGTGATGGCAAACAGGTCAGACCGCGATCCGCTAAGCCTGCATCGTGGTTAGGGCGAGAAGCCCACGGTAGGAAATGAGGCGCGGATCGGCAGATCCCATCAGGGCCAGCGAGCAAGAAGCCTCGCACTCAAAGGCCGGATACAAAACTGCAATCTGCCTGCCCGCCGCACAAAATCGGTCCTTGCGTCCCGGGAGGCGTTCATACAAACCACGATGAACACGGCGTTTCCGGATTTCAGCGGCAAACAACGGGCCAAAACGGTTCCACCAGTACCGTACGGTTTCATGGCAAATGTCGATGCCGCGCTCGAACAGAATATCTTCAACCTGTCTCAGCGACAGCGGATAGCGGATATACGTCATCACAGCGCTGCGGATTACCTTGGGCGAGCTGTTGAAATAACGGAAGGGATTTTTCATTGCCCGAGGCTAGGAGGCGGCACTACTTGACTCAAGGCGATTTACTCTGACGGTGCCGCCGAGTGGCACGAACTTGCTGCCTGAAAATTCTCTACTACGGATTCTTATGCTCTTGACTAGTTACTTTGACAATGCCCTATAGGGTGTATCCAAACTAAGAATCGGTGCTCATGTATAATTGTGCAAAATGTCCGGGCTATTGTTGTTCTTATCCTCTTATCGAGCTAACGAAGTACGATGTTGAGCGCTTGGCCAAATATTTTGGTTTGAGTTTCAAAAAGGCCAGCAAGAAGTTTACGAAATTGCATTCCCAAGCGCGGACGCCTTATGTGATGCGCCGAAAAAAAGACGAGTATTTTGGTAGAATCTGCCAGTTCTTCGATACCGAGGAGCGCCGTTGCACAGTTTATAAGGCCCGTCCGAAAATATGCCGCGACTACCCGGGTGGACGCTGCGGCTATTACGATTTTCTATCTTCCGAGCGGCGGGCGATGGAGGATCCAGAATTGGTTGCCCTGACTTGGAATAAGTAAACCCGCCCTTTCCTTTTAGCCGTAATTTCCGTTTTTCTTATCCGCCCAGTGCCGCGAGCCGCCGCACGCCTTCATACAAATCAGGGCATTGTCACGTTATTGAAGTGTGTTGAAGCGAATTGGCTGGGAACTCAAGCTCAAGTGGCTGTGACGGTTTGCCACAAGCTGACCCTTTCGAAAACCTCGTCCATACCCGGACGGTTTTCATTATGAAGATCGGTGTCAACGGCGGAGAATTGACCCTTTTTGCTCCGGGATTGACACATATCAGCCCTTCCGACGACGAGAAGGAGCGATGGCCAGGTTCAGAGACATCAAGACCCTGCAGAAATTCGCCTCCGTCCATGCCTGGATTCACAATCCTTTCAACCACCAACGTCATCTCAACCACCGCGACATATTCAAACAAGCCCGAGCCGCTGCCTTGGCCGAATGGTGTCAACTTGCCGCCTGAAGATCCTGTATTATAGCTTCTTCTGCTCCAAGCCAGTTAGCCTGACAACGCCCAGATAGCTGCTCCACATCTTTTCAAGCGGGCAAGGTTTTCGCAAGGGACAGGAGATTACCCATGGTTTCACGACGAGATGCTACGGCGCTGATCGGCACCTTGGGGTTCGGGGCGACAGCTCCTCATTGGAGTACGAAGGCACACGCCGCCACCCACATCTTGCCCACCGATCCGGTTGAGCAAAATGAGTTATGGGTGCGAATCATCGGGCGGACCGACGATGATGAAAGTATTTGGCGCGTCTCCCTCCGTTTCTTCGCCATCACCGGTGACGGTGTTATTCCTTTCCTACAAACCCCGCGGGGCCATGCGGTACTGGTGGCGCAGGGAAGACGAAAACGTCTATCGGCGCTTTGTCTCCATCGCCAACTACTTCATTGATCCGGAAAGCGGCGCGTTTATTAGCGAATTCACTAACCCGATCACCGACCGGGTGACAAAGTTGGAGCCCATCACCGGACGGCGCCGTCACGGTCAAGTGTTTACTCCCAGCGGTAGTTACCACCCCGAGACCCGGGAACGTTTCCCGGATATGTACGACAACAGCCCCTTTTCGTTGGATTGGCGCATCGAGGCGGATACCGTTCGGGTGTTTGAGACCGTGCACTTTCCACCCGTTGTGCAACAGCCCATGCTGGAAGTGCACAGCTATGCGGCGCCAGCCGCTGAAGCCTTGGACCGCTCCCGCAACAGCGCCCAAGCCACGTCGGCTGGTTGGTTTACCGCCCGGTTCAGATCCTGGCTCGACATGGACGATGTGGACGGTTACCTGCTTTGGCACTCCGAAAAAACCAAAGTCAACGGATTGGGCGACTTGGATGACGACTACCTTACCCACGCGCGGGGTAATATCGAGAAGTTCGACATCTCACCCGAGTTCGATAGAGGTCCGAGCTATCTTGATCAGCGTCTGAGCGAGGGAGAGCAGTGGCACCGCAGCAAAAGATAGAGTGAGAAAGCCACGTGAAAAATGTTCTATCGTTTTCGTTTTTTGTCTGGATATTGGCTTGTTCATTGAATGCCTGCGCCGAAACCGTGCTTATTACCGGAGCTAATACCGGGATCGGCTTGGAATTTGCCAAGCAGTATGCGGCGCGTGGCCATGAGGTCATCACGACTCATCGCCGGTCGAAGACGCCGGAGTTCTTGGCAACTTTAAAAGATACTTTTCCGGACCTTGTTATTATCGAACGCATCAATGTGCGAGACCTGGGCATGATCGACGCCATCGCTGCGAAGTATCGCGACAAGCCCATTGATATTCTCATTAATAACGCGGCGATTGTTGCAGACCTCACAGACCCCACTCCACAGATTTTCGGCTCATTAGATTTCCCTCTCTTTAATGTGTTCATGGAGACCAACGTCCGTGGTCCTTTAAAAATGTCGGAAGCCTTTTACGAGAGCGTGAAAAGTAGCCAAATGAAACGCGTCGTAATGATTTCATCTTTGGCTGGGTCCCTGGCAGAGCCACCAACGCGCTTGCCGGGCCGGGTCTATTACAAGACCAGTAAGGCAGCGCTTAATATGGCCATGATCACCATTGCCCGCGCGTCGAAAGATGATGGTGTCTTGGCGGTGGCGCTTAATCCGGGCGGGGTAAAAGTAGAGAAGTTGGCGAACTTTAATGTCCCTGGCTTTATGGAACCTGCAGAAAGCGTGCTCGGTATGATGAAGGTGATTGATAATTTAACGCCTGAACAGTCTGGATTGTTCATTGATTGGAAAGGCCGCGTTCAGCAATGGTGACTCACTCTGTATGGCTAGGTTTTGCGGTCTTTGTCTCTGTATCATTTAACGCCGTATATGCATCGGCAGAACCCGCCATCATCAAAGACTGCGAATCCTGCCCTGAACTTGTTGTTATTCCAGCTAGCGGTTCTTTCACCATGGGTGCGGAAAGAGCCGAGGGGGATGCGTGGGGCATGCTTGAACGCATGTCGTCCAATGAGCGACCGGTCGCCGAGATCACAATTGCTCACTCTTATGCCGTCGGCCGTACCGAAGTAACGCGAGCTCAATTTAATGAATTTGTGGAAGAGACGGGATTCAAGACAAAGAAAGGCTGTTTTCACCTCACCAGCCGGGGCTGGTCGATGCAGCCAAGGCTCTCTTGGCGTGACAACAGCATCGGAGGTTCCAACGACCATCCAGTGCCGTGCCTGCGCCGCGCGGAGATGCTGGCCTACTTGGATTGGTTAAGCGTCAAAACAGAACATGTATACCGCCTGCCCAGCGAGGCGGAATGGGAATATGCCGCGCGAGCAAATTCGACGTTTCCAACCTTTTGGGGTGAAGACTGGACGCAAGCCTGTATATTTCAAAACGGCGCTGATCAGACATTCGTCAAAGTGGCACCGGACATTCCTTACGGCCAATTCGCAGATTGCGACGATGGGTATGCGTTCACGTCACCCGTTGCCAGCTTTGAGCCAAACGCCTTCGGTCTCTACGACGTTGCGGGCAACGTTTCAGAATGGACGGCCGATTGTTATGCGGAAGGTCACGCAGGCGCGCCAAGGGATGGAGCCCCATTTACCAAACGATCCTGCCGAGCGTGGGTGGCCAAAGGGGGGTCCTGGGCTGGTTTCCCTGGGTTATTGAGGGTGGCGACACGCCTTCGCATTATCGCGACAACGACGGGGTCCGGTTTCGGCTTTCGTGTGGCACGCGACGTTAACTGAGGGCACGCACTGGCACTGGCCAAAACTGCTGACCCTGTTGAAAACCTTATCCGCCTATCTTCACGATGCAAACCGTTTAGGTGTGGATGGGGGTTTTCGGGAAGGACAGGTGATTTTTCTCTCAACCGGGATATGATACAGCCTTTGCCGGGTCATGAGACCTGTCATTCCCGAAGATCAATCTATTAGGAAAAGAGGACGCACGTATTATGAGAATCTATGGCGCTATTCTTTCGCCGTTCGTTTGCCGCGTTTTGTTGGCTTTGCGCCACAAGGGTGTAAAGCACGAGGTGGTCATGCCCGAGGATGGGATCAAAACGCCAGAATACTTGGCCATGAACCCACTCGGTAAAATGCCAACCCTGAAGGACGGCGCTACGGTGCTTCCTGAATCTTCCGTCATCTGCGAATACATCGACGAAAAGTATCCCAAGAAGAGAATCATCCCAGCTACACCGAAGGCGGCAGGAATGGCCCGCCTCTTGGCGACAATTTGTGACCTCTATGTCCAGGCCCCGATAACGGCGTTATTCCGCCAGAGGGATCCCAAGAACCGGGACAAGGCAGTTGTAGAAGAAAAACTAGCTGAGTTGGATAAAGGGCTGGAGGTTCTCGGCCAGTATTTGGATGACAAGGGCCCTTGGGCCATGGGCAAAAGATTCACCATGGCTGATTGCTTTGCGCTCCCTGCGCTTTTCTTTGTCCAGTTGACCATCCCCGGCTTTGGCGTCAAGGACCCGTTAGCCAAACACAAGAAGGTCAAGAAGTATTGGAGTTCCCTGAAACGGACTCCGTTATCCAAGCAGGCCATCAAAGAAATGACTGCCATGGCCAAGCAATTCTCTGGGCGTAACTAAAGCACCCATACGCGTAGGCTTTAATCGAGCGGACCCCCGGCCGCATGGTGGGCCGCAACGAGCTGTGTCCCTGTGGATCGGGACGCAAGTACAAGCGATACTGCGGTGCAAATTAATCGGGGTCTGAGCACACAGCGCAAACCAAATATACCTGATCAAGACAAACCTACGACGCGAGAGCCCACGGTATTGGTATTGTTAACCGATACTCTCTTAAGGTCTTGGAAAACCAAGTATCCTGCTGGTCTGGAGCTCTTATTTGGGACATGCCGGGAAAAGGTTGCTGTGTTCTATCGATGGCTGATGTCCTGATTGAGGCTATGGAGCGAAATCATATGGACACTCGAAAGCGTTCCCGTTTTTCCCGAAGAACGGCTTTGACCATAAGTGGTACAGCAAGCGCCGGACTATTTCTTGGTACGTCACTCGGCCGGACAAAACCGCGCCTACCCAGTAACAAATACGATTTCGCATGGCCGCAAGACAATCTTGATGCACTTATGCGTATCCAGGCGGACGCCAGCGGCGAAGTTTCCTTCATGTACGCAAAAGGCCGAGCCTATGCCGCATTGCCGGGCAGCCTACCCCAATACATGACGGATATGCAGGCAGTGCGGGCCAACCGAATTAGGCAGAACAACGACAGTAGTTACGACCACTACTACTTTGCTTCGGTTTACATTGTTGATGCAGAGTCTCAGGATTTCCTGACCGAGTTCAAAAACCCCATCAACGGCCATGTGGGCAGACCGTCAGTGCGTGGTGCCACTCTCCTCCGCATGCGTCATGGCTACAACGGCTCCCGTTGGGTTGACCCAAAGTTGGGTGTGGTTAACCCGAAGAACCCATGGTCAAACAATGCCTTAGACCCGTTTCTACTGGATTGGGGCGCGGCCGGCGATGTGGGCTGGTGCTTTCACCACACGCCCTTTGTTGCGCAAGGGGTGTCCTGGACAGACCACAACAAATGGCGATTCAGTCTTCTCGACCTGGAAAATGAGATGCCCTCAATTCCAGCCACTTTTTCCTTCCACGGTGAAGGACCATACTGGCGCTGGACGGGTCTTAGAGAAGGATACCAGACTTATCAGATGTACGGCGGTAAATGCGCGCGAGCTAAAGATATTCCACGCGACATTCTCCAGAATCTAGAACGGCTTCATCCGGAAATATTGGATGGACCGCCTGTTCCCACCTAAAACTCTATCCACTCGAATTAAGGGGATTTACTCCCGGACGTAGTCCACTTACAAAGTTAGTCTGTTCTCGATTTTTTCTCTTGGCAATGCGGTTTCTGGCGTCGGCGGTCTGTAGCTGAGAACGCCGGTGCAAAAATGATCCACAGGAACGGCGGGGTAATCTCGCTGTAGCGGCGTAATAGTACGCCAGTCTTTTTAGTCTCTGAAGCCAGGTTGCGCTGGCTGGAGGCTTGGGGATGTACACTGTGGATTTATATCGGCGGGTTCGGCTTGCGTGCCACCATGAGAAGTTGACCCAACGCGAAGCTGCGCGGCGGTTTGGGATTGACCGGCGGACGGTGGCGAAGATTTTGTTGCACGCCGTGCCTCCTGGTTACCGGCGCACCAAGCCGATCCGTCGTCCGAAGTTGGGGCCGTTCACAGGGCTCATCGATCAGATCCTTGAGGACGATAGAGCACTTCCGAAGCAGCAGCGCCATACGGCCAAGCGCATCTTTGAACGGCTCCGCGCCGAGTATGGCTTTGAGGGCGGCTACACCATTCAGACTGTGTGAAAACTCTGGGTAGCGGGGGATTCCGTCCGGCTCATGGCGATGTTAGGGTCCGCCATGAGACACATTCCTGGCATTGACCGCTCTCAGGTTCTGCTTCTGCCGGAAGCAGTGGACGATTACGTGGGCCGGGATAACCCGGTCCGTTTCATCGACGCTTTCGTGGATGGTTTGGACCTAGCGGCCGCTGGTTTCGAGCGCGCCGCGCCGAAGGCGACGGGTCGTCCCGGCTACGATCCGGCGGACCTGCTGAAGCTCTACATATACGGCTATCTCAATCGGGTACGTTCGAGCCGCCGGCTGGAGGCTGAGAGCAAGCGTAATCTCGAAGTGATCTGGCTGTTGCGGCGTTTGTCGCCGGACTTCAAGACGATCGCCGATTTCCGGCGGATCAATCGGGCGGCGTTCCGCCAGGTATTTCGGGAGTTCGTGAAGCTATGCCACGAACTGGAGCTGTTCGGACGCGAGCTGGTGGCGGTTGACGGTACACGGATCAAGGCAGTGAACAGCCGGAAGCGGAACTTCACCAAAGCGAAGCTGGCGAAGGCGTTGGCCGAGAGCGACGAGAGGTTGTCGCGTTATCTCGACCGCCTCGACGAGGCCGACGGGCAAGACGAGGGCGGCACCGGCGACGGCGACGGCGAGGTGGAGAATATCGAGGAGAAGATCGCTGCGATCCAAGGGCGGCGTGAGCGGTTTGAGGAACATCGAGACGCGCTGGCTGCGAGTGGCGAGGGCCAGCTCTCTTTGACGGATCCGGACAGCCGGGCGATGCGCGCCGAGACCCGGGTCGGTGTCGGCTACAACATCCAGATCGCGGTGGACGCCAAACACAAACTGATCGCCGAGCAGCAGGTCCATAACAAGGTCAGCGATCTCGGTCTATTGGCCGAGACGGCGGTGGTAGCTCGGCGGAACCTGGCCGTTGATCGGATCGACGCGGTCGCCGATGCGGGCTACTTCAAGATCGAGGATATCGAGGCCTGCGAGAATGCCGGCGTCATGCCGCATGTGCCCAAGCCCCAGCGCGGATCAACGGTGAGCCAGGGGCTCTTTCCCAAGGAGCGCTTCCGCTATGACGGCGGCAAGGACATTTACATCTGCCCCGACGGCCAACGCCTGGCGCTACACAGCAGGCGCAAGCGCCGCGATCTCATCTTCGCCAGTTACGCCAATCGCGCCGCGTGCAAGGAGTGCCAACTCAAGTCGAAGTGTACGAAGAGCGACTTCCGTCGGGTCCTGCGCTATGTCGACGAAGCGATCCTGGAGCGTATGGCGGAACGATTGGCGGCCCGCCCGGAGCTGCTCGATGCGCGCCGTGAAAGCGTCGAGCATCCCTTCGGCTCAATCAAACAATGGATGGGCCAGGGTGCCTTCCTGACCCGGCGGCTGGAGAACGTGCGCGGCGAGTTCAGCATCACGGCGCTGGCTTACAACATCCGCCGCGCGATCTCGCTGGTAGGTGTTCCCGCCCTGATCGCCGCCGCGAAGGCATGAGACGGGAATCAGGTCAAAATCGAGCGCCGCACATCGATCCATGGAGGCCTGGAGCCCCTTCCGCGGGGCTACCGGCGCCAAACCGCCAGATTACGTGGGATCACCGCGAATCATGGTCACCTAAACCTCCATCCCCGCTACCCAGAGTTTTCACACGGTCTGCATTGTGAAGGATTACATCTGCGAAGTGCGCCGGTACCGGGGCAACGATTACTCGGTGCCGGTATCCTAGAGATGAATGGCGGCAGCTTCAGGCTCAAGCACAGCAAAAAGCGCAAGATCCCCAAAAAATGAGAACTCACAACCGACCGGCTTGACCCCGTGGGCCCACCGGTCCCTTCCACGCGCCCTGCTGCGTCTGCGTTCGAGGCGCGCTCCGCAGTGCGCGCGGGCCCCTCCCATGGACTACAGGGACAAGCCTACGAGACATCGCAGTGGTGTACTTTTACTCCGGCGAGTGGTGGATATTTATTCCGGCGTTGACACACTACCGGGACAACCCGCAACAACGCCTTCGGCATCACATAAAATGGACTGGTTTTACGCCGCCCAACTGGACTGATTTTGCTCCGCCGTCGACACTCATGAATAGGGAAAACCGCTGTAGCCGCGTCGTAATGCCTGCAATTAGCCAAGAGCGGGCATTTGCGGATGTCGCAGGAAGGCGTAAAACTGTCAACGTATTGTCCGGACTCATTAGAGTAAACGGTTGACAGGCGATGGATTTTCTTTTTCCCAGCTCAGCTATCGAGCGGGCACGCTGATTTGCGATTATTTCGCAAACTAATGTCTTGTGTCCTCAATCTATGAGTATACGGTTTTTGTAGAACTCTGTCTCAGTCTCTTGGCAATGCAGGCACGGGATTCTATTCGATCTGGGGAGATCAAAAACACTTATTGCGGAGAGAGAATCTATGTTTTTGCGTCCAATGAAAATACGTGCAGCAACAGGTGTGGCACTTTGTTCGGTCATCGCAATCACATCTTTGGAAGTCAGCGCACAGCTCGCCATTGAAGAAATCGTGGTGACCTCGCGTAAACGCGAAGAGAACATGCAAAGGGTTCCTCTCGCCATCACGGCGTTTACGGAAGCGACTTTGTCTCGGTCTGCTATCCGTAACCTTGATGACCTTGCTCGCTTCACCCCCAATCTGACTTTTACCCAGGGTCCCGTCGGCCGCTTTGCCGCACCTGTGCTGCGTGGCATCGGTTTGATCGATGCCCTCGGGTTCGACAATCACGTCGGATTGTTTATTGACGGCGTGTTTATGTCGAACCGCTCCGGCCTTAACGTCAACATGTTTGACCTTGAACGGGTTGAGGTGGTCAAAGGCCCGCAAAGTGCGCTCTACGGCCGCAACACCTTTGCCGGTGCCATCAACTACATCACTAAGAAGCCATCGGATGAATTCGAAGGCAAGATCGACGCAACTCTCGGTCAATATAATGATCAAAGGATCATGGCCAGCCTCAGTGGTCCGATCATCGAAGACGAACTCTTTTTCAGAGTTGCTGCCGGTTACGACCACAACAACGGCACCTATAAAAACGGCGCCTTAAAGGGTGGCCTTGGCGGTCACGAATTTAAGACGGCATCGCTTGCTTTGCGCTGGACACCGAACGAAGACTTCGAAGCCAACCTCAAGGGTTATTACACCGACGACCTCGTCGATAGCGCACCAGTTTCCTCCGTGCCCAACAACGAAGGCGCCTTACAGACGGGGGCGCCGCTCGCTTTCTATTACGTTGGCGAAGTTCCCGGTTTCGGGTCGAGAGATCTCCCCGGGTTGTCGGAAGAGTCCTTTGCTCAAGACCGGACTTTACGCCGGACCGATTTGAGCGTGGATTACGAATTGGAAGATTTTACTCTGACGTCGATCACGGCCTACGCCAAACTGGTCAACACGGGCTTCGAAGATTTTGACCGCACTCAGGGCGGCCAGCTTGGTGGACCGGGCCTGCAGTTTGGCTATACGACGGTTCCAGCTTTGTCTCCGCCGTTCACTCCCAACCAGCCATTCGGTCCATTCGGCCCGACGTTTATCCTACCGTTCCCGACGGCGCCGGGCAACACGGTGATCCCGCTGGAAGTGCCGACGTTTGTCAGTTTCGCCAGCGCTCATACGGAATACTGGTCACAAGAACTGCGGCTCACATCTGATGACGACCAGGATTTGCGCTGGCTGGTCGGGGCCTATTACTTCCGTAGCCGCGATCGCGGCGGCATCGGTGCGACGTTTGATGTCAGTTCAGCGCCACCCGAAGCGACGTTCTTCCTAACCTGGAATGGGCCGGTCTTTCCAGGGTTCCAAGGTCCAGCGACACCGCAGGTTCTGTTTAGCCGCGAAGGGTCTATCGTCCAACGCGAAAACCTCACCCGCGATAACGCCGGTGGGCGCCAGATCGCCGTATACGGTCAGGTGGCCTACGACTTCTCAGATAAACTGACGGGCACGGCGGAAGCGCGGTGGACAGATGAAGAACGCTTCAACATTAGTGTCTATGACTTCTTCTTCGGAGATGGTTTGAGTGGATTGCGTAATGATACGTCCTTCGATTTCATAGACCCGCGTTTCACGCTGCAGTATCAAGCCAATGACGATGTCATGGTCTATGCGTCAATCGCAAAAGGGTCACGGTCGGGTGGCATCAATCCGGGCTCGTTTTCATTTCCAGGAGGAGAAGACTTCCAAAAGTTCGACCCTGAAAGTAACTGGACCTTCGAAGGCGGTATGAAGTCCATCTGGGCCGATGGCCGTCTGCAGTTAAATGCGTCCGCCTTCTATATCGATTGGACCAATATTCAGTTCCGCACCAGTTTGGCTGGCGGCGACGCGTTTTTCTCGATCACACGTAACCTGGGTGACATTACGACCAAAGGGTTTGAGCTTGAACTCACAGCACGTCCGATCGATCAATTGGATATATTCCTTGGCTATGGCTATGCCGACCCCAAATTTGCGAATAATTCTGAAGATACCAGCCGCGCCAACCTTTGTACCAATTTAGTTCTGTTTGGGTCGGATTGCACGATTGAGCCGTCTACAGGTGGTTTTCGCGGTGCCGACATCAGCAACAATCAATTGTCACGGACCTCCAAGCAGACCCTCTCGGCTAACGTCCAATACAGCGACTCACTGATCGGCGACATTGACTGGTATATTCGCGGCGATCTCAGCCACCGGTCCAGACAGTGGAGTGACACAACTAACTTGTATTTCGTTGGAAGCCAAACCCGCTCCAATGCCCGCATCGGTATTGAATCGGATACCTTCGACATTAATATCTGGGTAACTAACTTGACGAATGGAAAAAATCCCGACGAAGCCAACGACATTACCTCCAACTTCAATTCTCAGCGTGAAGTGATCATCATTCAAAACACACAACGGCGTAAATTTGGCATTTCTTCGACGTATCGGTTTTAGAGCCAGGGATACGCTTGGACTGTTTGAGGATATGAAGGATCACTTGCGCGATACCTTAAGCTGA
Organism: Rhodospirillaceae bacterium; assembly: GCA_965262665.1. Lineage (GTDB taxonomy): Bacteria > Pseudomonadota > Alphaproteobacteria > Rhodospirillales > Rhodospirillaceae > CBDBND01. Next base: position 1,971,517 of record CBDHFR010000004.1, on the reverse strand, counting down.
GACCGATTTGCAGGACACCATCCAAATAAGCTGGAGAACCACAATATGAGACGATCTGTGCTTGCGACCACCGTATGCCTAAGTTCCCTGTTCAGCTTTATTGCCAACGGGCAGGCCCACATCATCATCGAGGACATGGAAGGCAAGGCTGGTTACAACGACATGCTCACGTTAATCATCCCCCATGGCTGCGGTCTTTCGCCGACAACGGAAGTACGCTTGAAGGTGCCGGACGGTATCAAGTTCGTCGTGCCGTACAAGGGAGATGGGTGGGACGTCGAGATTACCAAACGCAAAGTCGACAAACCTATTGCGGGCGAAGGTGGACCGGTTACGGAAGTGGCTGACGAGATCATCTGGAAGGGCAACTCCCTTCCATCCGAACAGTTGGGTCTTTTTAAATTTATGGCGGGTTTACCAAACACGCCGGGCAAAGTTCTGTACTTCAAAACCATTCAGAAATGTGAAGATGGTGAAGAACGTTGGGTAGATACCCATGACAACGACGAGGAGTATTGGCGGGTCTGGTTACATAAGACTCCCGCGCCTTTTGCCGTCTTGGTCGAACCCGACAAACCGCAGCTCGGTGTGGACATGCAAACTCTGCAAAAGGCCCGCGCCGAAATGACCGCAACTCAATGAGACTAAATTCGATACCAAATGTCCGCTTTGGGTCAGAAGCGGAAGAATACGTAGGGAACAAATAAGTCCGCTTTAGAGTGCAAAGCGGGGCATTGTCAGGCTAAATCGGCTTGAGCCGGGAAGTAAGGTCTCCTAGCCTCCGGCGATGCACAATCCCTTCCGGTATTTCAACAGTTCGCCCGAGGTTATCCGCAGCGCTGTGATGTTGTATGTCCGTTATCCGTTGTCGCTGAGACAGGTCGAAGACATTCCGTTTGAGCGCGGCATCGACATTTTCCAACGCCTGTATGTGGACGCCCCCTGTAGTGCAAGCAGGAATTTGAACAACTCGTGACATGCGGTCAGGTACTGTCCTATGTCCGGCCTCTCAAGTGCGGCATACATGCGCCGCGGGCCCATATGGTGTTCGTGGATCGGATCCAAATCGCACTGGCGGTATGCTTGGCAGCCCTGCAGGCGTTACTGGTTTTTCCGACCCCGTCTCTCCGACCTTTTGCCCCTATGTTGTCTTTCGTCCTAGCCGCACCAACCGGGGTTATCCGCGCATCACGCCCTCAAGAGCGTGACCGCAGAGCCCGGCGTTCCAAACAACCTTTTTTTCCAAGTAGCTATCCCGCACCAGCGGCAACAGCCGCCGGCGCCCGGTAGGTTTCCTTCTTGACCGACAGCGCCCAGATGATGCGGGCCATCTTGTTCGCAAGAGCGACAGCGACCAGCTTCGGCGGCTTTTCCGCCAGCATCCTGCGGAGCCAGGGATCATCCAGCTCCGCGCGCTTGCGCTTATGTCGGAGCACGGCCGTCGCGCCAAGAACGAGCAATCGGCGGAGGTCGCGCTGTCCCATCTTGGTGATCCGGCCGAGCCTCTGCTTTTCTGCCGTCGAATTCTGCTTCGGTGTCAGCCCTACCCAAGCCGCGAAGTCACGCCCGCAACCGAAGCCCTCCATCGGCGGCGCAAAGCCATGCACCGCCATCGCACAGATCGGTCCGATGCCGGGGATCGTCATCAGCCGTTTCATCTCCTCGCGCGCTTGGGCCTGAGAACGGATCTCTTTCTCGAGGCTGGCGATCTGCTCACTGAGAGCAGCGATCTGCTCGAACAGCAGTTCGGCCATCGATACCACCTGTTCAGGAAGCACCTCCCTCGCTGTTCCGAATTCAAACCGCAGCACTGCGACATTCCCTACACCCTGTGGCGCGATCACACCGAACTCCGTGAGCTGGCCCCGCAGTGAGTTGATCGACTGCGTGCGTTGTCGGACAAGGAGCGCACGGGTCCGGAACAGCATCGAATCCGCCTGCGCTTCCTCCGACTTCACTGCTACGAATCGCATAGTGGGACGCTGTGCAGCCTCGACGATTGCAGCCGCGTCGTTACTGTCATTCTTCTGTCGCTTCAGGAATGGCTTGACATTGTCAACGGCGGGATCAGCTTGCACGCGTGGCCGAGAGCGATGATTTGCCGGCCCCAGTGGTGTGCGCCACCGCAGGCCTCCATCACGATCAGGCACGGCGGCACTTCGGAAAGGAATGCGAGGAACTTGCCTCGCGACAGTTTCTTGCGGAATACCGGTAAACCTTCGGCGGTTGCCCCATGAAGTTGGAAGCTCCTCTTTGAAATGTCGATGCCGATGATGGTAACTTGCTCCACGGACGCCTCCTTCGTTGATCGAACGCACCACACGTGTGTTCCTTCCTGGCGCTTATGACGCCGTCAGATGGGGGCGTCCACTCCATCGGTGCGGTACTGGTAGCACTGGACTGGTACCGGTAAAATGGAGAGTGCCTTCTGTTAAAGTTTAAACTCAACAGGAGGCCCATATGGGTATCGGAAGAACTGAGGAATTTCGTTCTGAAGCCGTTCGGATTGCATTGACGAGCGGGCTATCACACAAGCAAGTTGCCGCCGATCTTGGCATTGGCCTGTCTACATTAGGCAAGTGGATTACCAGTCATAAGCACACTGAGCTGCTGTCCGGCCCTCATAATGATAAAGACAAGGAATTGGCTCGCCTTTGCAAGGAGAACAGGACATTGCGTGAGGAGCGGGACATTTTAAAAAAAGCGACGGCCTGCTTCGCCAGCCAAAGCCGATGAGGTTTCATTTCATCGCAAAGGAGAAGGCCAATTTTTCAATCTGCAGGATGTGCAAAGTCCTGAGGGTCAGTGAAAGCGGCTACTACGCTTGGGGGTCTCGCCCTGCCAGTCAGCGCCAACGCGACGACAGGGTCTATTTGGCCCATATTCGTGCCGAACATGCCCGTAATTATCGGGCCTATGGTCGCCAGCGAATGACTGATGAACTCAGGGATCAAGGCAGCGTCATTGGTGAACGCCGGGTCGGGCGGTTGATGCGGGAGAACGATATTCGCATCGTCAGAACTCATAAATTCAAACGCACGACAAACAGTAATCACAACCACAACATAGCTCCCAACCTTCTGGATGGAGATTTTCAGGCCACGGGACCAAACCAGAAATGGGCCGGTGATATCAGCTATCTCTGGACGGCAGCGGGCTGGCTGTATCTTGCGGTGATCATCGATTTGTATTCACGCCGTGTCATTGGCTGGGCCGTCAGCGACAGGCTCAAACGGGATTTGCCGATCAAGGCTCTGAAAAGGGCCATTGCATTGCGACAACCGCCACCAGGGGTCATTCATCATTCTGATCGTGGCTCGCAGTATTGCTCCAACGATTACCGGAAACTTCTCAAAGGCCACGGCTTTCTCTCTTCGATGTCTGGCAAAGGGAATTGCTATGGCAATGCGACTGTAGAAACGTTCTTCAAATCATTGAAAGCAGAATTAATATGGAGGGAACACTATGAAACCAGGGAACAGGCACAAAACGCCCTGTTCCATTATATCAATGGATTTTATAATCCGCGTCGTCGCCATTCATATCTGGGCAGCATCAGTCCGGTGAAGTGCGAAAGTATGGCGGCTTAGGTGAGAAGGTAACTCTCCACTTTTGCGGTGCAGGTCCAGTCAGACATGGGGCATTGTTACGGGAATGATCTTCGCCGGCGGGTCGTCGAGGCGATCACGGGGCGTCTGTCTGCACGGGGGGCCGCGGCGCGTTTTCGTGTCGCGCCTTCGACGGCGATCCACTGGCGCCGGCGCTGGCGCGAGACGGGCTCGATCGAGCCCGACCGCCAGGGCCAACCGCCGGGCTCGAAGCTGGATGCGCATGAGGCCTTTATCCTGGCTCTGGTGGCGCAGACCAAGGCTATGGCTGGCCGAGATTGGCGAGAAGCTGGCGGCGTCGCACGGGGTTCGGGTGTGCCCGTCGACGGTCTGGCACTTCTTCGCCAAGCGCGGGCTGACGCACAAAAAAAGACCGGCCATGCAGCGGAGCGGCGGCGCCCGGACGTGCTCGCGCGGCGCCGGCTCTGGTTCGAAGGCCAGGCAGGGCTCGCTCCGGAACGGCTGATCTTCATCGACCAGACCGGCGCGTCGATGAAGATGGCGCGGCTGCGGGGATGGTCGCGCAAAGGCGAACGGTGCCGGGCCGCCATACCCCATGGCCATTGGAAGACCACCACGTTGACCGCCGGCTTGCGCCTCTCCGGCCTGGCGGCCCCGATGCTCCTCGACGGGCCGATGCATGGGGCTGCCTTCAAGGCCTATGTGGAACAGGTCCTGGTACCCGAACTCGACCCCGGAGACAGCGTCGTCATGGCCAACCTGCCCGCCCACAAGGTCGCTGGCATCCGCCAGGCCATCGAAGCCGCCGGCGCAACCCTGCTGTATCTGCCGCCCTACAGTCCCGACTGCAACCCGATCGAGATGGCCTTCGCCAAACTCAAGGCGCTCCTGAGAAAGGCCGCCGCCAGAACCGCCGACGACCTGTGGGACGCCATTGCCGAGGCCATCGACGCCTTCACCTCAACCGAATGCGAAAACTACTTCGCCGCCGCCGGATATGATCGGGACTAAATTGAATCTGCTCTAGATGAGACGCCGCAGTTCCCCGGGCGCACGCATGAGACAACCCGAAAGTGTCTTACTCCTACGCCGCCCTTGACAGGAGAAAGATGGGTATGATGAAGGTGATTGATAATTTAACGCCTGAACAGTCTGGATTGTTCATTGATTGGAAAGGACGCGTTCAGCAATGGTGACTCACTCTGTATGGCTAGGTTTTGCGGTCTTTGTCTCTGTATCATTTAACGCCGTATATGCATCGGCAGAACCCGCCATCATCAAAGACTGCGAATCCTGCCCTGAACTTGTTGTTATTCCAGCTAGCGGTTCTTTCACCATGGGTGCGGAAAGAGCCGAGGGGGATGCGTGGGGCAGTCCATGATCGCAACCAGGTAAAGGAACCCGCACCTGACCGGGATATAGGTGATGTCGGCGCACCAGACTTGGTTCGGCCGCTCGATCGTCAGGCCCTTGAGCCGGTATGGATAGACCCGGTGCGCGGGATGCGGGGTGCTTGGTCCTCGGCGCCCGGTAGATTTGTCAACGGCGGCGCAAAATTGGGCCATTAGGGCGGCGTAAAAGTATGCCATTTTCGGAAGTAGCGGACGGATTGGGTTCAGGTGTGCGCCCGGGGACCAGCGGCTCCTCATGTAGCAAGCGGGTTCCCGGGCGCATTGCCCCGTGAGGGGCAATTTCTGTTCAGGGTTTTTGTGTGGTTTTGCGGCTTTGCGCGAGGCGGTAGCTTTCGCCGTTCATCTCCAGGATGGAGACATGATGCGTGAGCCTGTCGAGCAGCGCGCCAGTGAGGCGCTCGGAGCCGAGGGTTTCGGTCCATTCCTCAAAGGGCAGATTGCTGGTGATCAGGGTTGAGGAGCGCTCATAGCGCTGCGAGATCAGTTCGAAGAGCAGTTCCGCGCCGGTTTTGCTGAGCGGGACAAAGCCCAGTTCGTCGATGATCAGCAGCTTGGGGGCCAGCATCTGCTTCTGCAGGCGCAGGAGTCGCTTCTCATCGCGCGCCTCGATTAAGATACTTAATAAGTATCGCCCTCACTCCTGATCCATAAGGACGCCGCTTGTGTTGTTTTCCCGCTTTCTAAAGCCTCTGATGAAACGGGGCACTCTGGTGATCATCGATCACACCGGACGCCGCCATGAGGTGGGGACCGGCGGTGCCCCGACTGTGACGGTGACTTTTCACGATCCCAGGCTCGGCACAAAACTGTTCATCAACCCGGCACTCTACGCGGGTGAAGGGTATATGAACGGCACCCTCACCATCGAAGACGGTGACCTGTTCGACATGCTCGATCTGGTCATGTCGAACATCGGCACTGCCCATGGCCATTGGGCCGCACGCATGATCAAGTCCATCGAGCGCTTCGGCGGGCTGGTGCGCACTTACAATCCCATCAACAGAGCGGCTAAGAACGTCGCTCACCACTACGATTTGTCATCCACTCTTTATGAGCGGTTTCTCGACGAGGACATGCAGTACTCTATGGCCTATTACCGCTCGCCCAACGACTCTTTGGAAATCGCCCAGCGCAACAAGGTCGATCACATTGCCGCCAAACTCCTACTGGAGCCGGGCATGTCTGTCCTTGATATCGGCTGCGGCTGGGGCGGTCTGGCCTTAGCCCTGCACAAACGTCATGGCGTGTCGGTGACCGGCATCAGTCTGTCGGAAGAACAGCTTAAGATCGCCCGTGAGCGGGCGGACAAAGAGAGTGCGGGCGATGACGTACGGTTCCTGTTTCAGGACTACCGCGAAGTCGAGGGAACCTTCGACCGCATCGTCTCCGTCGGCATGTTCGAGCATGTGGGCTTGCCGTTGTACCGCACCTTTTTCAAGAGCGTGCGCGACCATCTGACCGACGACGGCATTGCTTTGCTTCAGACCATCGGCCGGACGGACGGACCGGGCGCCACGGATTCCTGGACGCTGAAGTACATTTTCCCAGGCGGATACGCCCCGGCCTTATCGGAGATCGTGCCCCATGTGGAAAAGGCGGGCTTCTACATCACCGATGTAGAGACGCTACGCCTGCATTACGCCTACACGTTGAAGGAATGGCGCCGCCGCTTCATGGATCATCGGGAAGAAATGGAAAAGATTTACGATGCGCGGTTTTGCCGTATGTGGGAGTTCTTTCTCGCCAGCGCGGAGTCCAGCTTCCGCAACGCCTTTCACGTCAATTTTCACATTCAAATGAGCCCGTCGCTGGAGGCGGCGCCGCTGACGCGTGACTATATGTATGGCGCGGCCTAAGACGGCATTGTCAGAGTAACTGGTTAGGGCCAACTCTCTTGGGCCCTTGTTACCTGGGTTTGGGCACTAAACTATTGGTTCGCTTGGTATTGACCAAGCAAGGCGCAGCTCGGAACGGCGAAAACTCACCTCACTAAACTAACAAATTAATTTAGTCTGACATTGCCCACCGAGGCCATCTTCGGGTTCTTCAACCAAACCCTGCCCTGGGAATGGGAAACAATCCGAGACACCGTTACCGACAACTTTCGTGTCATCACACACGATCAGTACCGAGTAATTGGGTAGCAGGAGTATACATTGATTGCGTTAACCACTTCCGGCTCGCCGCACCCCGTCAGCCCAAGTCCGAGAACCATGGCAATCCACGGTGTTAACCGACCCCCCACTCATGGCAGTCCCTCCCATACCATTCTGCTCCACATGCATACCTGTGGAGCAGAATTGTGTTGTCTCACCTATAGTCTATAGGGATGGGAACAACATAGGTATTGCTTTTGTGGACCTTCAGATGTCACCGGAGCCGTAGACACACCCTTTAATTAATCACCAGGAGAACAGGTCCCTCCACCCGCGTGCACAAACCTTGAAGGTTTTACGGTCAAGACCACATAATCTCTAACAGACACCCCTTGGTCTCAACCCAGGAAAGACAACCCATGCTTGACCTTTCTCAACGGGGCCGCGCCGGCCTGCAATTTTTAGGTTCTCTTCAGCCCTATGCATCAAGCCGCGTCAGAGGCTTGGCTAAGGCCGAGTTTGAAGCGGATCCCGAAGGCGCGAAGCTTGTCGAAGAACATGATCGCGGCGGGTCCAATGAGCCCTGGCCCGATCGCATTGCCCGGGCCAAAGCGGTGGCCGAGAAATCCGTGGCCTATAAACACGAACGCTTCTATCAGCGCTTTGTGGCCGAGGAAAACTTTGTCCGCGCGATCCCCGCGATCGAGGAAAAGCGCGAAGAAGCAGAAAAACTTGTTAAACGCCCAGTGGAAGACTGTGGTGGTTCATTAGAGCTAGATGACAGTGTGCCCATCCCTGAATACTACGACGGTGTTGAATGGCATCTCGAGCCCGGCGGCTGGGACGGATACGATCTGGCTGGCCCAATGTTTATGGCGGGGATCGGCCGTTATGTCTTTAGTAAGGGCGGTTATGCGGCCGTTGAAGTCGGCGACAATATCCGCAATCAGCGGGTTGAGGTGACCAAGCACCTTCCTAAGGATCACTACGACCGCATTTATGAGATGGGCTGCGGCGGGGCGACTACCCTGGCCGCCTGTCACAAAAATTATCCCGACGCTGAACTCATTGGCAGCGATTTATCTACTGCATTGCTTAAAGGCGGGCACGATGCTGCCCGGGCCATGGGTATTCCTATTCATTTCAAACAACGTGATGCGCGTGATACCCGCGAACCAGACGAAAGTGTCGACGCAGTTGTGCTTTACGCGGTTTTTCACGAAATGACGGTGACCGTGTGCAGGGATACTTTGAAAGAAGCATTCCGTATCCTTAAGCCCGGCGGCGATATCATTATTAACGATCCACCACCTTTTGCAGCCGTACATCCATTCCAGGCCGTAGTCTTGGATTGGGATACGGACAACCGGGGTGAACCGTACTTCTCCGAAACTTGTGCCATGGAATGGGTCGACGTTCTTAAAGAAGTTGGTTTCGTGAATACCAAGGCGTTTGGACTCGGCTCCCAAGGTTATCCCTGGGTTAATCTCGGCACCAAACCGGCCTAACAACAAAGAATATTAGAGGGACGTCATGACCAAGCCGCCGCCCAATCCCATTACCGGCTCGGAAGAAATGGATGCACTTATGCGCATCAACACCGAGCTTATGTCTGAGCTTTGGATTCTGCGTGATCGCGTCACCGTGCTCGAAAAGGTCCTGGAAGAAAAGGGCGTGGTCGAGCGCCAAGCCATCAACGACTACGCGCCTGAAGGGGAATTTGCCGCTGAGCTGGACGACGAACGGGATCGCTTTGTCCGTCGCGTCGCCGGTGCGCCTTGGGAAGTTGAATTCACCGTTGAGTCCTTGGTCGAACGGGGCCAGCGCTAAGAGGCCGTTTCGAAAGGGGTTGAGTGGCCGGTGTCGATGTGATTCCAGGAAGGTTGCTGAAACCGATCTGGAGCCGCCATGTGGACGCCGACCACCCGAGAGCAGCATAGCCGCAAGGCGCTGCGTTATCAGACTGATTTGACCGATGCGGAGTGGGTTGTGATCGAGCCTCATTTGCCTCCGGCTCATGGCACGGGACGGCCCCGGTCATGGCCGATGCGAGAGATCGTCAACGGCATTTTCTACGTGATGCGGGCTGGCTGCCCTTGGCGCTTGCTGCCAAGCGATTTACCACCGTGGGGCACGATCTATCGCTGGTTCGCTAAGTTCCGCGACGACGGCCTCCTTGAGAAGATCAACCACTTTCTGGTCATGGCCGATCGCGAGCGGGTCGGACGCGAGGCCAGCCCGAGCGGCGCGATTATCGACAGCCAGAGCGTCAAGACGACCGAGGCTGGTGGCCCCCGCGGCTACGATGCGGGCAAGAAGATCAAGGGGCGCAAGCGCCACGCGCTGGTCGACACCGACGGGCGCGGCCTCGTGCTCGAGGCGCATCCGGCGAGTATCCAGGACCGCGATGGTGGCGGGCCGCTGCTGTGCGCCTCACGCGGCTCGTTTCCGTTCATCGAGAAGGTCTTTGCCGACAGCGGCTACGCCGGCGAGAAGGCGCCACGGCCACCGTGATCGCCGTCGAGATCGTGCGTAAAAGCCCCGATCAGGTCGGCTTCGCCGTCCAACCGCGCCGCTGGGTCGTGGAGCGCTTCTTCGCCTGGATCAACCGCAACCGGCGACTGGCAAAGGACTTCGAGGCCACCATCGCCTCGGCCCGCGCCTTCCTCTACGCCGCCTCCGTCATGCTCCTCGTCCGCAGATTGGCCCGAGCCGCATGACTTTCGAAACCGACTCTAAGGGAAATTCTAAATGGCTGATGCAACGCCGGAGACCGCCGATCCCGCCGGCGTTGGTGAAATCCAACCAGAACGCACTCTGCCTCTAACCGTGTGTATGGGCTGGGGTGTGGGCAGTCTGGGCATGGCCGTGATGTTCGGCCTGATTAGCACCTTCGCGCTCAGCTTTATGACCAACTATCTGGCCATTTCCGCTGGGCTTGCCGGATTGTTGATGGGCCTGTCTAAAATTTATGACGGCATCACCGACCCCGTCATGGGGGTCATCACCGACAACACGAAAACTAAAATCGGCCGCCGCCGCCCGTTTCTTTTGATCGGATCCTTTCTACTCGCGGTCTCCATGGTGCTGATGTTCAACGTGCCCGACTTCAGCACGCCCAACGGAGCCGCCATCTACATGGCGCTTATTTTACTGCTCTACGCAACGGCCTACACCATTTTCAACGTGCCCTATCTGGCCATGCCGGCTGAAATGACCGACGGCTACCATGAGCGCGCTTATCTCATGAGTTTCCGCGTCTACGGCATTGCCGCTGCTGGTTACGTGGGTTACTTCGCCGGCCCGATCATCATTGACAATTTCGGCGGTGGCCGAGCCGGATTTGGAGGCATGGCCTGGATCATGGCCGGAGCGGTGCTGCTGTCTTCGCTCGCTTGTTTCCATTTCACCAAGGACGCACCGTTCAAGCACAAGGTCGAGGCGGCGCCCGTCGGGCTCAAAGCCCAGGTCCGACTGCTGCTGCAGAACCGGCCGTTCCTTTGGTTAATGATGGCCAAGTTGTGCGGCTTGCTTGGGCAGGCGTTGAGCAATCCAGCCAAGGCGTTCTTTTTTCCGCTCGTGCTCGGCGCCAGCTTGACCAGCTTTGGCTGGTATTGGTTTGCTTTTTATTCAGCCATGTTTGTGTCTCAACCGATTTGGCTCAGATACGGCAAACATCACGGCAAACGGAACGTCTTCATGTTTGCATTGGCACTGACCATCTTCGTCAATTTGTCATGGCTTTTGGCCTCACCGGCTGAGCCCTATGGGTTCACGATCTTGCGCGGCATTCTTCTCGGTTTTCTCGGTGGGGCCACGTTGCTCATGGGACAGGCCATGTTGCCCGACACCATGGAATACGATATTCGCCTCACCGGCTTGCGCCGCGAAGGCGTCTACGCTGGCGTCTATACCACCATTGAAAAGTTTGCCTTTGCTTTCGGGCCGGCGATCACCGGCGGCATTCTTGCGGGTATGGGATACATTGCGTCCAGCGAAGGCATCGTCGAGCAACCGGATAGCGCCATGTTGGCCGTCTATATCTGTGCCGCTGGTCTTCCTGCCCTGACCAGTATTCTCGGTGTTTTATGTCTGACCCAATACGATTTGACCGAGGCAAAGCTCAAAGCAACAAAACCGGTTGACGCACCAGCAACGATTTGATTCCGTATCTCCATGGCTGACATCTACACATTGATCGATCGGGACGGCTCACCTTTTCAGGTGATGCTGTTTGCTCCACCCGCTGACAAGAACCGCAACGTTCGCGTGCTCATTCTGCCCGATGCCAATTGCGCGGCAACACGTTACCGGTAGCTGGCCGAACCCCTGGCGGCGGAAGGGGCGACCGTTCTTATTCCCGACCCGCCTGTGCTCGAGCATCCGTCTCCACTCGATCCGAAGGTGAAAGCAGAAGCCGCCTACGTCACCATCGATCAGATGATCAAAACTCTGGCCATGCCCTGGTCGAATAATAGGACTGAGGACGAAGAAAACGCTCTGACGTTTGCCCTTGGACATTCCCTCGGTGGCACCATCCTCTTGGAGTACTTCGATCCGGCGCAGGCCATGGCCGACCCGAAGTCCGGTGTCGGCGCCGGTTACACCCCGCCCGTCGCTCTTCATGGCGCTGTCATTCTCGGCGCCACCATGCAGGCCGATGTGATGGGGATCACCATCCCCTGGCGCCAAAACGATACGCCATTGACCAAGCCTGACGGATTCCCTCTCTTGTTTATCGCCGGTGAAGCCGACGGTATGGCGACACTGGACAAAGTTTCGGCAACCTTGGCCCGATACACCGCACCCACAGCCATGGTGGTGCAACAAGGTGCCAACCATTTCGGCTGGACCGAAGGCGAGGGCGCGCTTGACCGCCGCGACCTGGATGGCAAGGCAACACTTCCGCCGGAAACTCAAAAAGCGGGCGTGATTCGTTTTATCGCCGCGTTCTTCTCCGCCATTGCAGACGAGAAGCCTGACACCATCGGCAATGTATTGCGGGACGTAAGCGCCGACGGCGATACGGTCGAGGTAAGATAGGCAGATTAGAGCGAGTTGAGGAAACTGATTAGATCGGCACGGTCTTCAGCCGGCATGAAGCGGAACGCTTCCTTAGCCGCTTCTCCTTCGCCACCGTGCCAGAGAATGGCCTCTTCTAAACTCCGGGCGCGGCCATCGTGCAAGTACCGGGCAACGCGCGACACTTTTTCCGTCAAACCGATGCCCCACAGCGGTGTCGTGCGCCATTCGGAACCACTGGCGAGAAAGTCGGGGCGGCCATCGGCCAATCCTTCGCCCATGTCGTGGAGCAACAGATCCGTAAAAGGATGGAACGTCTGATTGGCGAGATCCTGTCCACGCGGGTCCATTCCCGTTTCCATGGTTGGCATATGGCAGAACTGGCACCCCGCTGCCATGAATTGATCCTGGCCGCGCTTAACTTCCGGCCAGTTGGGACCGCGCTGGCGAGGCACCGCCAAACGCCGCATATAGACATTGAGTTGATTGAGAAACGCCGCCGACATTTCCACATCTTCATGAGTCGTTGCCGCTTCTTGGCAGGCCTCTTGACCGTCACTGCAGTTGTCATTGGGCCGCACCGGTGTAGTGATGCCCATGTCGCCCAGGGCTGCGCCTGTATTCTGATTGGTCAGATTGGGCACGTTGGCTTTCCAGCCGAACTTGCCTGTCGCCATTTTCTGATCGCGCACATCCCACACTACGTTGACCCGGCCGGAAATACCATCGCCGTCTTCGTCGTTGGGGTCAGCTAAGGCATAGACAAGATCATCGGAGACAAATTCGAACAATCCCAGACCGATCATCGGATTGGCGACGCGGGGTGACGTCAGCACATCGTTCGGCATAGCTCCGAAGGCCAGATCTTCGAAGCGGATTGTTGGTGTGCGCAGAGAGTAGGGGGTGCCGTCCTCATAGGTTCCGTGGACTTCTGTCCATTCCATGATGGCATTGCCTTCACGGGGCACGCCTTCAATGGCCCGGTCCTGCAATTGGTCGCCGTAAATGGGAACAGGCATCGGACCGCCGTGCTCGTCTTGTCCGGGCACGCTTAAGCGCACCAGCATGGATTCCATGATTTTTCTGTCCGGCGAGGGCGGCAGGCCCCGGCCGTTGTTGATGTGACAATCGGAACAGGCTTCACGGTTAAAGGTGGGGCCCAGCCCGTCGGTGGTCGGCTGCGGTCCCGGCGCGGGGCGCCAAATGGTGTTGAACAATTGATTGCCGAACGTAAAACCGGCTTTGACGTCACTCGGTGCATTGGCGGCGATAAAGGTGAATGCTTCGGACGTGGCCAGTGGCCGAGTGGTATCACCGCCTAGCTCCGGTGTTAGTGGCGTAGCCAGCAACCGGTCGCGAACGTCCGTGTCGAGAGCAAGAGCCTCTCCCGTCGTCGTTGCGGCGATGAGTATAGCCAAACCTGCAAGGTTCACGGCATCGCTCCAGGGACGGCATCGGCCGCAGCGCGGTCCGCATCCCAAGCGCCGCTGTCGAAGTCGCGGGCGAGTTTGGGTAGATCGTGAACGCGATAGGCGGTCAATTGCAACCGGCGGAAATGGCGCGGCGCATTATCCTCGGCCAAGGTGAACAAGGAGAATTCGTCACCGGTTCCCATCTCGACCACCACATTGGCATGACCGACGCCGTGCTCCTGGCCGGGTGCCTTGATGGCCAAGGCGGTCAATTCACCGGGACGGTTGCGACCGTCGCGATGCCAGGCATGCAGATGCACGGTCACCTCGCCGTCGGTGCCACCGTTGTCCACGCCGGATTCATAGTTGACGGAGAAACTGTAGAGCCCCGGACATAGGGGTTTGTACAAGGCGCCGTTCCATTCGCCCGGATTGGCATTGACGTTGGTGATCTGGCGGCCGGTGAACCACACTCGCTGATGCGGTTCGGTGTGCACTAGATCTCGAGTCTCGACGGAGAGCGCACGCGGTGAACCGGCGCAGTGGTCCGCGATTTTATCGGCGGGCACCCGGCCGTTGTCGTCAATCAAGCTGAAGAAGACAAAGTCAGGCTCCTCATCGCTTTGCGCCCAAACCGGTGCTACCCCAAGGAGGGCAGTCACTACCACGAACGATACCGCTGTCGTTCCAAATCCACGCATCCGTGTCTCCTTTGCCTTGGCGGCTAAACCGTACCACGTCGAAACGGTGTTTCAGGACCAAAATATGAAAACGAAGTTACCGCAATGCGGCGTGCTAGTGGATTGACCGGAACGAAAGGGTCCGCTTTGGGATTCCGTATTGTGCGGTGTCATGCGAGTCTGTGCGATGCGTACCGGCATCCATTTTACTGTCACGTCTGGCGACCGTCAGCGATTGCAAGCGATCGTCGCGGACCCGAAGAGCGCGCAGAAACATGTCTGGCGGGCGCGGATCATCCTGAAGACCGACGCGGGGCTCGGCACTTCGGCGATCATGCGCGAGACCGGCAAGTCCAAGACCTGCGTGTGGCGCTGGCAGGAGCGGTTCATGCACGAGGGTGCCTGTTGAGTCGGAGCTTGTTGGCCAGTCTGTGCGGGCGGTGAGGGTTGCGGTGCCGGTTGTGGTTGTGCCGCGGTTGGTGGTGGAGGTGGCGCTGGCGCCTGTTGCGGTGTTTGTGCCGCTGTTGCCCGCGCCGCATCGACCGCTGTTTGTGCCACCTGAACGGCGGCCCGCGCCGTATCTGCCCGTGGTTGAGGACCGTCCCTTCAATGCGTGTGCCGGCAGCCTGACGCAATAACTCTACCGTTGGCTCCCGGATGACCGCTGTCGGTGCTGCCTGGGTGGCAGTCGGCAGTGGCTGTGGCGGCTGGGCGCCTGGTGGCGGGACGGTGGCCACGCTATTCCGCAATCAACCTTTCGGCGATCGCGTCCACATCCATGGCCGCTTCTGACGATGGAGATCGGGTTAGGATAGGCGTTTGATTGCGGATGGTCTCTCGGACCCGGGCATCGCGACGAATAATTCCGGCCAAAGGAGGAGAAATTTTGAGAAACCCCTGACACGCCTTGAACAACGTTTGATACGTGCGTTCTCCTTCGCGCGTCGAGTTGGAGGCATTGACAACAATGCGGATGTCCAGATTGGGCCGTTCTAAAGCTGTGACTTTGACAAAGGCATAGGCATCGGTCAGCGATGTCGGTTCATCGCTGGTGACCACCAGGACCGTATCGGCGCCGCGCGCCAGTTGCCGCACCGACTTTTCGACCCCAGCACCAAGATCGAGGATGACTCGGTCGTAACGGGCGGCCATCAGTGCCAGGTCTTCGCCCAGGATCTGCAATCGTGAAAGAGGAATGTTGGCAAGGCTGCCCGATCCTGACCGTCCGGCAATGACGTCGAAACCACCTTGTTCATAGTGCATGGAGGCTTGATTCAAAGACAATTTACCGGCGATGACACTGCCGAGGTCATAATGGGGCATGAGCCCCAATTGAATACCTACATTGGCCAAGCCTAAGTCGCCGTCAAACAGCAAAATGCGATTACCGCGCTGGGCCAGCGCATGGCTGAGCGTTATCGAAAAAAACGTTTTGCCAACACCGCCTTTTCCGGAAGCAACCGCAACGATGCGACCACGCCGTGCCGATACGGCAGGGCGACCCGCCAGCGACGGCGCCTGGTCTGCGGCTGGGGGCTGAGACGATGGTGGCAATCCAGAGTTCATCAAGAAACCTCCGTTCTGGGGCCTAAGGGCTGTTCTGGCGGTTCGCTTTCTTCAAAGCGGGCGGGCTGAAGATCTTCGTCGGGCGGTAAAATCATGCGGGCCATGGAAACCGGATTGATGGCACAGAGTCCTGTGGCGACATGGGGATTCAGGCTCACCTCGCTGAACATGAGCTGACCAGAATCGGCGGCTGCTAGAATGGCACCGAGACGGCGCGTCATATCCAAACGCGTCGCGAGTATCCGCGTTGCCCCACAGGAGGAAAAGGCTTCGCCGATGTCTGCAGCTTCGCCGGCATCGCCACCGGCAGCAAGAACTAAGATCGGTTCTACATCTGCGCTTTGAGTTAAACTTTTTAAATAGTCCATATCATGGTGGCTAAACGGGTTTAGTCCGGGGCTGTCGATAAACACCAAATCATAGGATTGCATCATCAAGTTTACGGTTTGGGGCAAATTTTCAGGGCCACGTACCTGATTGATTTCCACTTCCAGGATGTTGGTAAACGCTGTCAATTGTTCCACCGCACCAGCACGAATGGTGTCCGTTGTGATCACGCCAACGGGCCGGCCGGCCAATCGCGCGCGGGCTGCCAATTTGGCAACGGTGATGGTTTTTCCCGATCCGGGCGGACCCACCAGCATGAACGGACGCGGCGCTTTTCGTTCCGGCAGTGGCGCAAAATCAAAGTGATCTTCTAACGCTGCAGCACAAGCCATGGTAGGCGAACCCACTTCCACCGACCGCGCGGTTAACACCATTTTCTCAATCAGCCGTGGCGGCACGCCATGGTAACTAAGGGCTTCGCGAACCCGCTCTGCAAAAGGTGTTGAATCCTCGCCGGCAAGCGCTTTCTCGATGTCGTCATCACCGCCCGGATCCTCAAGCGCAGCCGTAATGCGCACGCCTTGGCCGTCGGACGAGCGTTGGGTTGAAACGATAATTGCGTTTTCACCCAGCTCCTCGCGGACCAAGTTCATGGCTTCGGCCATGGTGGCTGCTGTATAGGATTTCAGACGCATTGTTTACGACTGTAACGCCCCCCGTCGTGGAAGTGGTAACTAGCGTACCCCTTTTTTCGAAACCTGTATGGAACAGATTTCGTTAATCAGATTTGGCCGATTGTCTTGATCTTAGCCTTTGGATGAATTTCGTTTTGGGGCATCACCACCGTCATGGGCCTGAACCGATCGATGATGGAACGCACGTATGGCCGGACCGTCGGTGATGTTAATAGAACTGGTGTCTCACCCAATATGGCGAAGCGCTCAAAGTTCTGCCGCACCGCTGTAATGAATTCCTGTAATCGCGAAGGCGCCATCGACAACTACCGCTCTTCACCTTGACCAATCAGTGATTCCGCAAAAGCTTGTTCCCATTCCGGCGATAGGGTCACCAAAGGAATGACGCTCTCTTCATCCGTTTGGGAATCGGATAATTGTCTCGACAATCGGGTGCGGACATGTTCGCTGATTTGCATGACATTGCGCGTCGCAGCGCAGGCTTCCGCAACGCCTTCCAGAATGGTTGGTAGGCCGCGAATGGAGATGCGCTCTGATAACAGATTTTGCAATACGCGTTGGATACCCGCCACACTGATCTGGGCCGGAACAATTTCGGCAATGAGTTTCTGCTGTTCTTTATCCAATTCATCGAGCAACTTCAGCGATTCACTGTACGACAGCAGTTCTTGCATGTTGTCGCGCACCACTTCGGTCAAGTGTGTGGTGATGACTGTCGGTGGATCAACCACTGTGTAACCCCGGAACAGCGCTTCTTCCCGGTTTGCTGGATCGATCCATAGCGCCGGCAGGCCAAAAGTAGGCTCGCGGGTGCGCTCGCCGGGTAACGAAATTTCTTCACCGCGCGGATCCATGACCAAGAGCATGTTGGGGCGCAAGTCACCACGACCCGCCTCAACTTCTTTGACATAAATGGCGTAAGAATTGGCCGGCAACTGCATGTTGTCCTGTATGCGCACCGACGGCATGACAAATCCCATATCCGTTGCCAATGCGCGGCGCAGGCTCTTGATTTGATCCGTTAAGCGATGGTTGTCGTTATTGATCATGGTCAGCAGGCCGTAGCCCAATTCCAAACGCACTTGATCGATGCGCATGGCTGACGAAATAGGCTCTTCAGCTGTTGCCAACTCGGTGGTATCGAGCTGCTGATCGAGCTCTGCAGCAGCGGCGGCCAGGCGATTTTGCCGTAAAGTGACCCAACCGGCGGCAGACCCTGTGATCAACGTCAAAAACAGAAACGGTCCGATGGGTGTGCCGGGCAGCATGGCAAGGCTGAATGCCAAGAAAGAACTCATGCCAAGCGCTTTGGGGTATGGTGTTTCGGCCAAAAACTATAGCCCTATGCTGAAGGGACACCGTGGGACACCGTGGGACACACGTCTACCGCTGAAACTGAAAAACTAGAGCAGATTCAATTTAGTCCCGATCATATCCGACGGCGGCGAAGTAGTTTTCGCATTCGGTTGAGGTGAAGGCGTCGATGGCCTCGGCAATGGCGTCCCACAGGTCGTCGACGGTTCTGGCGGCGGCCTTTCTCAGGAGCGCCTTGAGTTTGGCGAAGGCCATCTCGACCGGGTTGCAGTCGGGACTGTAGGGCGGCAGATACAGCAGGGTTGCGCCGGCGGCTTCGATGGCCTGGCGGATGCCAGCGACCTTGTGGGCGGGCAGGTTGGCCATGACGACGCTGTCTCCGGGGTCGAGTTCGGGTACCAGGACCTGTTCCACATAGGCCTTGAAGGCAGCCCCATGCATCGGCCCGTCGAGGAGCATCGGGGGGCCCGCCAGGCCCCGGAGAGGCGCAAGCCGGCGGTCAACGTGGTGGTCTTCCAATGGCCATGGGGTATGGCGGCCCGGCACCGTTCGCCTTTGCGCGACCATCCCCGCAGCCGCGCCATCTTCATCGACGCGCCGGTCTGGTCGATGAAGATCAGCCGTTCCGGAGCGAGCCCTGCCTGGCCTTCGAACCAGAGCCGGCGCCGCGCGAGCACGTCCGGGCGCTGCTGCTCCGCTGCATGGCCGGTCTTTTTTTGTGCGTCAGCCCGCGCTTGCCCTCAAGGGCAACCAGGGCAGCCTGCATGACGATACCAAGCTTTTCTTCATCGAACAGATAGCATGCGGCTTTGCCGATACGGTTGTCAGCCACCACCAGACAGTGGAGAAGAGCCACGGCCGCATCGAAACCCGGACCACCACGGCGACGAACGAAATCGCTTGGCTGAAGGAACGCCACCACTGGCCCGGGCCCGGGAGCATTGTTATGGTCGAAACCGTACGCGAGATCGGCATCCAACCCGGCGCCAAGGTCGAGCGCGAGACCCGCTTCTACATCCGCCTCCACCGCCGCCAAGGCCGATACCCTGAGCGCCGCCATCCGGGGCCATTGGAGCAGCGAGAACGGGCTGCACTGGGTCATGGACCTGCACTGGGTCATGGACGTGGTCTTCCGCGACGACGAGTGCCGGGTCCGAAAGAACACTGCCCCGGCCAACTTCGCGGTCGTCAAACACATGGCGAGCAACCTCTTGCGCCAAGCCCCGGGCAAGGACAGTCTGCGTGTAAAACGACGCATCGCCGCCTGGGACGACGACTTCCTCGCAAGCCTTATCTCACGGTGAAACCATTCACCCGATTGCCCTGCCCTCTACGCGGATGGCGTCGCCTTCGGGTTTGACGACGAATCCTTTTATTTTAAGGGGTTTTCCGGTCCAATCGCGACGACGCCGGGTTGCTGGCGACAAGAGGTGTTTCCGGCCACGCGTTCAACGCGTACATAACTGGGCTTCATTGGGGGAGGAGTGCGCCGTTGTCTGGAAAGTTTGTGATCGCTGAGCCCAATCGAGATGGCCTGCGGGTTAAACCTCTCAACTTCGAAGTCTGGTGTGAACCGGGGATCAGTCGGCTCAACATTTACACCCTGCTCTATGCGTCCTTCTTCACCATTGCCAGTTCGGTTTTCCTCAGTTTCAGCCAACCCTATGTGTTCAATGAAATTCTCGGCATCCCCATTGATGCCCAAGGTCAACTGTCGGGCGACCTGGTGCTCTATGCTGAGATTATCGTTCTGTGTCTGATCAGTCCTCTCGGCGTATTAGCAGACCGGATCGGACGGCGGCCCATATACGCGGCCGGGTTTTTCTTTCTCTTCCTCGGCTACATGCTTTACCCAACGGCACAAAGTTCTGATGAACTAATTCTGTACCGCATGGTGTTTGCCGTCGGTATCGCCTGCAACACCGCCATGATCGCAACCGTGCAGGCTGACTATCCGCAAGATCCTTGGCGCGGCCGGCTTATCGGCGTGTGCGGTCTGCTGCAAGGTGTGGGTGTCGTTTTGGTCGTCGCGCTCGGCAGTAAGCTACCGGAGTTTTATGCCAACACGGGAGCGGACGCGGTCTCAGCGGGCCAGTTTGCCTTTTGGACCTTCGCCATCATCTGCCTGATCAATTCTGTCATTGTGCGGCTCGGCTTGAAAGGCGGCACCCCCACCGTGCGCTGGGAACAGGAACCGGTGCTCGAAAAATTCATGATCGGCATTGCTGCCGGTCGCAATCCACGCATCGCGCTGGCCTATGTGGCTGCCGGTGTCTCACGCGGCGATTTGACCGTGGTCAGCACGTTTTTCTCCCTGTGGCTAGTGCAAGCGGGCATGGCCAACGGCTATACAGCCGCGGAAGCCCTGGCCCAGGGCGGCACGTTTTTCGCTGTGGTCCAGATCGTTGCGGTGTTGTGGGCGCCCTGCGCCGGCATCATCATCGACCGGTTCAATCGCGTGTCCGCCCTGTGCATCGCCATGGGCTTGGCCGCTGTTGGCTATCTCTCCCTTGGCGCCATCGCCGACCCGACCCAAAACATCATGTATCTGGCGGCGATCATTCTCGGCATGGGTGAAGTCAATGCGGTGTTGGCGGCACAAGCATTGATCGCTCAAGAAGCCCCCAAAGAACACCGCGGTGCCATCATCGGCGTGTTCGGGTTCTGTGGTGCGTTGGGGATTCTGGCCGCAGCAAAAACAGGGGGGTATCTGTTTGACGCCTGGATGCCGGCCGGACCTTTCGTGCTCATGGGCATCGCCAACGCGACGCTTCTTTGTATTGCGCTGTTCGTGCGGTCAGTCGCTGGCACACCTTTGCCCGCCGCACAATTGGCTGAAGCACAGGAATGATGACGATGCCCGCGCTCAAAAGTCATGAGATCGTCATTGGTGGTGCAAACATCGCCTATCGCCGGGGTGGCAGCGGACAGCCGCTTTTGTTCTTACACGGTGCCGGGGGCGCAGGAACGGCGCTCGGCTTTATGGAAGGATATACGGCAAGCCACGACGTCATCGTTCCCGACCATCCCGGCTTCGGGGCCAGTGACACACCCGACTGGCTTGAGACTATTCATGACATGGCGTTCTTCTATCTGGATTTCATGGACGCATTGGATTTGCACAACGTGCATGTCATCGGCCAGTCCCTCGGCGGCTGGATCACACTGGAGACCGCCGTGCGCTCCACCGAGCGGATCGAACGGCTCACGCTGTTGGGCGCTGCCGGGATCAATCTCCCCGACGTGCCCATGGGTGATCTGTTCGCATGGGATAAGGAAACCCGTTACCGCACCATCGTTCACGACACCGCCATCGCCGAAAAACTGTTGGCCATGCCGACCACGCCGGAACAGGATGCCATCGCCGCCAAAAACGAACAGACCACTAAGTTGCTATGCTGGGAGCCACGCTTCCACGATCCTCACTTATATAAATGGCTGCACCGCATCACTGTGCCCACTCAAGTGATTTGGGGCACCAATGATCCGGTGTTCCCGTTGCCTTATGGTGAAGCGTTGGCAGACTTCATTCTCGGTGCGCGGCTTTCAGTGATCGACGCCTGCGGTCACCTACCACAGATAGAGAAACCGGATGAGTTGAAGGCGTTGATAACAACGCCGGCTTAGACCTTACTTTCCCCTAACCGCCTGCGTTTCGGCCAGATCCGGTTCGGCAACACGGCGCATGTAATATTCAAACGTATCTTCCCGGCGTTCGGCGAAGTGGGGAATGCGGTACAACGCCGCCATGCCCTCGAGTATGCGGGAGACGCGGATGGGTCCCACATCCATGGGCTCGAAACCAAGCTCGCGCACCCGGTCCATCACCCAGGCTTTGGCTTGGTCATCGTTGCCGGCAACCATCACCGTCACCGGGCCACGGGCGCGGGCCGGATCGGCGACAACGTGAAACCCGACCGTGTTGAAGGCTTTCACCACTCGCGCCTCGGGCGCCAGACGCTGCGCGGTTTCCCCCATGGACGGCCCGTCGATGTATTGCGGCAAACCGTCTTCATGACCTTTGACAGAGTTACCCGAGTCAATGACGATTTTGCCGGCGAGCGATGGGGCCAGACGCGCAACCACATCCTCTTGCGCCACACGAGCGACGGCGAGGACAACGACGTCTCCGGCCACTGCAGCATCATTTTGTGACATGGCACGGGCTGTCGGTCCTGTTCTTTTAAGTAGGTCCTGGACGCGATCACTTCGGGGCGACCGCGTGCCATAAACAATGTCATGACCAAGTTCGGCAAAACGCGTACCAAATGATGTTCCCATCATGCCGGTGCCGATGACGGCTATGGTCTCAGCCGTTGCAAGTGCCGGACAGACACAAAGTATGATGAGCCCAAACATAAAGAGGAAGAGCCGATGGTTCATTGCGCTGCTGCGCGCCGCATGACTGAAGGAACGGGACATTTAAAGCTCCGGTAAAGTTGACTCGAGTGACCTGACCTCTTCCCGCTCGGCCTCAACGGCACCGGCAGGCCACATGCGCAGGAGAATGTTGTCCTTGCGCACAAAGTGATGCCAGATCGCCGCCAACAGGTGCAGGCTGAGGATCACACCGCCAGTGTACAAGGCATAACGGTGAATGGAGGCAAAAAAGCTGAAACCGAACGGGTGCTCCAAGGGCAACTGCGGCACGATGGGCGGGACGATATTCCAAGCGAAGAACCAGATTTCCGTCACACCGAATTGTTCCGTATCCCCAAGCGCGGAATTGGCCGCCCAGCCTGACAGGGGCATGGTGAATAGAAGCACGTAAAGAAACCCATGGGTCAGGCGTGCCAACCACCGTTGATAGGTTTCCAGCGAGGCCGGCAATCCGGGCACGGGGTTTCTGAACCGCCAGGTCAGCCTGTAGGTCACCAGTAGCAAGATCAGAAGGCCGTTGGTGATGTGAATCTGCGCCATCACGTTGTGCAGCTTGGCCATGTTCTCGTTGGTGAACTGGGCGCCGTAGGTATAGGCCATGACGAAGCCGACCGGCACTTCCACCAGAATCATGAACGCGATCAACCAATGCAGCGATTTGGCCCGCGTACCCCAGGCGGTCTCGGTATTTTGATCCATGTCGTGAAAACCTCCCCTTCCCCTCGCTTGCCCACATGGTTTCCGGGGTTGGGTGGAAATGCAAGTCACCTATCCGAGAACACTAGCCACCGGCCAGTGGTCAATTGGACTCCCATTGGTATTCCTCCCACAGAACAGCGGTCTAGGGTGGCTGGCAATGCAGCGGCGCAACAAAACCCAGGACAGGCCGGAGCCAATCCCGGTCAGCCAGCTGCGCCGACACCGGGCCAACCAACGGTCCAAGGCGCCGGGCAACCTGCGCGCCTTAGAGCGCTCCGGTCCCCGCGGTGCTCATCTCGCCCGGGCTTTGTCCGGCGAAGTCGCACAAATGGGTGCGCAAGTGCGTGAGACCACCGGGGAATGGCGGTCCACGCCCATTCCGTGGAACGCCAATGGACAGATCGAGAAAATCAATCTCATCACCCGTAGGGAAGACTCCGCTGACGATGATGACGATGACAAGAACGCGAGAGGCAAAGGCAAAGGATTGAGATTTCTACTCGATCTCGATTTGTCACGACTGGGTGAATTGCAATTGGATGGCATGGTGCACGAAGAAACCAAAAGTTTCGATCTGATTATTCGTAGCCATGAAACCCTGGACGACACCATCCGGCGCGAACTAACCGGGCTGTTTATTGCTGCCAACGAAGCAGTCGGTCTGAAAGGCGGATTGACGTTTCAAGTAACCAAGAAGTTTGCCGATCCCATCGGATCGAGCGAACCTCGAAAGCTGGAACGAGACGGTATGTGGGCGTAAAGCGCCTTAAAACTTAAACGTCAGCGGGTACAGCGTCAGCTGACGGCATCACACTCTTCCGGGTCACGATCCAAACTGCAATCGGCGCTAACACGGCGGCAAGAATGACCGGCGCATGCCAGGACGATGCCGAAACGGCGATGATCGCCACACTAACCATCATCATAACCACCGCCGCCGCTTTTGCGGGGGGTGGGATCACCCGATGAAGGTGCCAGGCGCGCAGCGACGGCCCGAACTTGGGATGGGCCCACAGCCACCAGCGCAACCGGTCGGAGCTTTTGGAGAAGGCCCATAGGGCGATAATGAGGAAGATGGTGGTCGGCATGCCGGGGATAAACGCGCCGGCAAACCCAAGCCCGACACAAACCCAGCCCATGGCCAGAAAAACGGGACACAGGCGCGAGTGCGTCAACGGCGGCGGGGGCTCATCATCCCAATTTTCAGGACCATCGGCGGTCATGGATCTTCCTCATGCTTGAGACCGAGAGTTCTAACCCAAATGTACAACGGGATAAAGAGCCCGGCCCCTCTACGCCAGGGCAATTGGGTGAATTTGAGGATGACAAGAGTGTAGAAGTCTGAATCGCTATTGATCCTTTTGATTCGCAAGAAGGATCCCAGAAATGACGCGACGGTTTGGAACGGCGAACGAGGCCTTTAATCAGATGAGTTAGTCGCGATGTGATCTGACACCGCTCCCTTCCCAGCAAGCTGGAATGGGAGCGGCGCATCTCTTGATGGAGATGGTGGTTGTCCGTTTTGATGGTGGTGCACACCAACCACAAAACGAGGACACCACGATGTTGAATACTACCGACAAGATCATCAAACACAAAACTGGATTGCTGAATCTGGCCGAGGAACTGGGCAACGTGTCGAAGGCCTGCCAGGTCCCTGCCAGGTCATGGGCATGTCGCGCGACACCTTTTACCGCTACAAGGCCGCGGTTGAGGAAGGCGGCGTCGAGGCCTTGTTCGAGCGCACCCGGCGCAAACCCAATCTTGCCAACCGCGTCGGTGAAGCCACCGAGCAGGCGGTGATCAAATCCGCGCTGGAGTTTCCGGCCTATGGTCAGGCCCGCACCTCCAACGAGCTGCGCAAGCAGGGTGTCTTTGTCTCGCCCTCCGGCGTCCGTTCGATCTGGCTGCGGCATGACCTGGCCAACTTCAAGGCCCGCCTTAAAGCATTGGAGGCTAGGGTCGCCGAGGACGGCATCATCCTGACCGAGGCCCACATACGAGGCCCAGGTGCAGGCCTTGGAAAAGAAGAATCGCGACGACGAAGCCCGCGGCGAGGTGGAAACGGCCCACCCCGGCTATCTGGGTTCACAGGACACCTTCTATGTCGGCACCCTGAAGAGGGGGTGGGGCGGATCTACCAGCAGAGCTATGTCGATCCCTATTCCAAGGTCGCGCAGGCCAAGCTCTACACCACCAAGACGCCGATCACCGCCGCCGACCTGCTCAATGACCGGGTGCTGCCGTTCCATGACGAGCACGACCTGCCTGTGCTGCGGATCATGACCGACAGGGGTACGGAATACTGCGGGCGAGCGGACAAGCACGACTACCAGCTCTTCCTGGCCATCAACGATATCGACCACACCAAGACCAAGGTGAAATCACCGCAAACAAACGGCATCCGCGAGCGCTTTCACAAGACCGTGCTGCAGGAGTTCTACCAGGTCGCGTTCCGCAAAAGACTCTACGACAGCGTCGATGCGCTGCAGGACGATCTGGATCAATGGCTACATCACTACAACACGGAACGCACTCATCAGGGCAAAATGTGTTGCGGCAGAACGCCGTTCCAGACCATGATCGAGGGCAAAGAAATCTGGAAGGAAAAGTTCGTGAACTGAACTTGACCTAACAGAGGCCGCCGGAAAAACGGCCAACTGTCAGATCACATCTGAACCACTACACTTTAATCAGATTGTTGATTTCCTGGAGCATTTCACCGATCTCGACGACCCGCGGCAACGCGCCACGGTCCCCTATCCCCTCGACGAAGTGTTGCTGCTATGCCTTCTCGGCGTGCCCGCCGGCTGTGAGAGCTGGGTCGAGATCGCCAAGTACGGCGAGAGGAAACTGACGTTTCTGCGCCGTTTCCGGCCGTTCACGGATGGTACGCCCTCACACGATCAACTCGGTGACATCTTCGCAGCCCTTGATGCCGAACAGTTTCAGCACTGCTTCATCGCCTGGGCGGCATCGCTCACCGGGCGCGGCGCGGACATCGTCGCCATCGACGGCAAGACGCTGCGGCGCTCCTATCAGGAAGGCGGCGCCAAAGCGCATCCACATGATCTCGGCGTGGAGCACACGTCAGAACCTGGTGCTTGGCCAAGCCAAGGTGGCTGATAAATCCAACGAGATCGTCGCTCTCCCGAAGCTGTTGGATCTGTTGACCATCAACGGCGCGACGGTGACCATCGACGCCATGGGCTGTCAGCGCAACATCGCCGCGAAGATCATCGACAAGGACGCCGACTATACGGACTGCGATCGGGTTTGTTCGAAACCGAGGACACCCGCCAAGCCATATTGCGCATGCCGGTGGCGTCAGAGCATCCTTTGGTCTGTACCCATCCCGAGACGGGCCACAAGATGCTGTTCGTCAATCAGGCCTGGACCACTAATACCAGCGGTCGTTGAGATTGATTCTCTTTTAGGGTTTCCCCACGGCGCAATGATGTGATTCATAGAAAGCCGGCTTTAAATGGAGGGTTTGATGTCGGCGAAGATCCCGTTGCGAACGGACTATGACGCGGTCCAAGCGCGGGCCTTGGCGCGCAAAGCGACAGATCCCAATCAGGTGCGCCGCCTTCTGGCGATTGCGGCGGTTTATGATGGCATGAACCGTAGGGATGCGGCGGCGGTTGGCGGCATGGACCGCCAGAGCCTGCGCGACTGGGTGTACCGGTTCAATCAGGCAGGCCCCGAGGGCCTGCACGACCACAAATCTCCCGGCGCGGTTCCGCAGCTGACGGCGGTGGAGAGGGTGGCGTTGGCGGAGATCGTCGAGGCGGGGCCGGACCCGGACAGGGACGGCGTCGTGCGCTGGCGCCGGCTCGACCTCAAGGAGGTTATCCGGGACCGCTTCGGGGTGGAGTATCACGAGCGCTCGGTCTCGCGCCTGCTGCACGATCTCGGCTTCTCGCACATGAGCGCCCGGGTGCGCCATCCGGGCCAAGATGCGGCAATGCTGGAGACGTTTAAAGAAACTTCCCCCGGGCGCTCGCCGCGGCGGTAGCCCACCTGCCGCCCGCAACGCCGGTCGAGCTGTGGTGGCAAGACGAGATGCGCCTTGGCCAGAAGAACGGCATCGTCCGGCAGTGGGCGCGCACCGGCAGCCGTCCGCGTCAGCCCAAGGACCAGCGCTACCGGAGCGCCTATCTGTTCGGCGCCGTCTGCCCGGCGCGCGGTACCGGTGCGGCCGTGGCGATGCCGTTCGCCGACACCCATGCCATGCCGGCCCATCTCGAAGAGATTAGCCGCACCGTCGCCGACGGCTCACACGCCGTCCTCCTCATGGACCGCGCCGGCTGGCACACCACCACCGAATTGGAGTTCCCCGACAACATCACGCCGCTGTTCCTGCCGCCCAGATCGCCGGAGCTGAACCCGGCCGAAAACATCTGGCAGTACCTGCGCCAGACCTACCTGTCGCACCGCGTCTTCGACAGTTACGAAGACATCGTCGATGCGGCATGCCACGCCTGGAACAAGCTCATCGACAAGCCCTCGAAAATCATGTCGATTGGTATGCGCAAATGGGCACACGAAGGTCAAATTCAATGACCGTTGGTATAAGATCAGAGATCTGGACCCCCACGAAAGCCAATCGATTCTCACGTTTCTGTTCGAGCATGCTACCCGGCCAGAGTTTCAATGCCGTATCCGCTGGCGCAACCGAGGCCTGTTGCTGTGGGATAATCGTGCAGTTCAGCATCGCGGGATCCCCGATTACGAAGGCCCGCGTATCCTGCACCGGGTGTCCGTCAAGGGAGAATGGACGCCGCAGTAGAACGAGCCTACTTAACCAGCATATCTTCCATGACCGAGAGAAAGGTCTCCTCAAACGTGTCTTCGTCCTGCAGTACTGTCAAAACGTCGATGGCGCACCGGCCGATGAGACGGCGGGCGACGTGATCGTTTTCGAACTTCAATATCCCACTCTGTGCTACCGATTTGAGATGCTTTTCGGTCAGGTTTGAAAACATCATATGTTCCGGCTCGAACATTTGCATGAATCGTTTGTTGAGTTTGAACGCCAAGACAAGTGCTTTCGAGTCTTCTGTCCACATATCCACATAAACACGTAAGACGGAGTGCAGTCGTTCTCGCGCATTGGTTTCTTGTACGTTCTTAAGGCTGTTAATCCCTTTGACCAGGACCGGCTGAATGATCTGGTGGACCACATCGTCGCGGCTATCGAACAAACTATAAAAAGTACCCCTGGAAATTCCGACCGCTTCAATTAGGTCGTCGACACTGACGTTTTCCACGCCGAATTCGAGGAATTTATCGGCGGCAACGTTGAGCAACTCCGTCCGGGTGCGGCTGCGTCGGCGGGCGACTTTGCCCTTCTTGGGGCTGTCGGATTGTGCCTGTGGGTGATCGAGCATGATTTTTTCCAGAGGAACACCATAGTCTAAAAATAGACATCCGTGTACAATTTTCTTGATGTTGCCCAGTGCCTAGGCTATTCAGTTGGTTGTGACGGTCGGTTTGGCCTATAAACTGCGGAAAAGAGGGTGCCCGTGTTGGCTCATAGTTGCTGTGATGGCGTGCTGTCAGGCCCTATCCTCCTATCAACGCCGTAAAATGAATTCCCGTTCATGCCGATCAATATGAAATGGATTGCATTGCTGGTGACCGGGGTGATTGCAGTCACCGTGCTGTTCATGTGGCAGGACGACGCCGTGGCGCCAGCCCAGGCCGATATTAAGACAACCAAAGTCAGCCGCGAAACATTGACCCGGGAAGTGATCGCCACGGGTGTGATCCGCCCGATAGTCGGTGCAGAAATCAATGTGGGCTCGCGGGTGTCCGGTATCGTTCAAAGCTTGCCGGTGAAAGTTGGCGACACGGTTGAAGCGGGAGACCTTCTGGCACAGATCGACTCAATGCCGTTCGAAGCGCTGGTGGCGCAGGCGGAAGCCGACGTGCAATTGTCCAAAGCGGAAATCGCTTTGGCCGAAAGCAATCTCAAACGAAAACAGGATCTCGCGTCACAGGGCTATAGTCCGGAAGCCGATCTGGAAGCGGCGATCCGCGATTTGAATGTGGCGCGGGCGCGCTTGGCTTTAAACGAAGCCCGGGTCCAGTCGGCACGGATCGATCTTGGCTATAGCAAGATCACCGCACCCATTCGCGGTGTGATTGCCGATGTGACCACCCGTGAAGGCGAAACGGTTGCCGCCAGTTTTGTAGCGCCGTCGTTCGTGTCCATTGTGGATCTTGATCGGTTGGAAGTGCAGGCTTACGTAGACGAAACGGATATCGGTCGCGTTTTCGTGGGACAGAAAGCGAGTTTCGAGGTCGATACCTATTCAGACACCGATTTCGAAGCGACTGTGACAGCCATCAATCCCAAGGCCGAATTGCAAAATAGCGTTGTTAATTACATTGTCGTACTGGATTTCGAAGGGCAGGAAGGCCGCGTTCTACGCCCGGAGATGACGGCCCATGTCCGTCTTCAATTGGAGCAACGGGAAAACGTACTAACCGCACCACGCAGCGCTTTACGCCGGCAGAACGGCCTACCTGTCATTGTTGTGGAAAGAAATGGCGATTGGATCGAACAGCCAGTGCGGGTCGGGTGGCGAACGAACCAGCGTGTTGAGATTGTCGACGGGGTGAGCGAAGGCGACCTTATCCAGCTCAACCCAAGTTGAGGGCCGGGTTAAGAGGCATGTTTAGGGGCAAAGGAGAGGCCTGTGATTCAGTTAAAGGGGATTTGTAAATCCTACCCACGTCCTGATGAAGGACTACTTGAAGTGTTGAAGAACGTTGAAATCAATATTAGTCAGGGCGAGTACGTCGCCATTGCCGGCCCCTCTGGATCGGGTAAATCGACGTTGATGAATATCTTGGGTCTGCTTGATCGCGCCGATTCCGGCGAGTACCAGTTGGATGGTGAGTCTGTTTCAGATTTGTCGTCGGCCAAGTTGGCCAAGCTGCGCAATCAGAAAATCGGTTTTGTCTTTCAGCAGTTTCATCTGCTCCCTCGCACCAGCGCCATAGAAAACGTCGAAATTCCGTTGATTTACTCCAACGCGGATAACCCCGAACAACGGGCCATCGCCGCCCTCGAGCAAGTCAGTTTGGGCGATCGTATGAAGCACTATCCCGAAGAGCTTTCCGGTGGGCAGCAGCAGCGGGTGGCCATCGCTCGGGCATTGGTGACCGACCCCGAACTTATTTTGGCGGACGAGCCGACTGGCAACTTAGACAAGGCGTCCGGTGAAGATCTCATGGATCTTTTTCAGAAACTTAATGAAGGCGGTAGAACCATCATCGTCATCACCCACGATGAGAATTTAGCAAAAAGAGCCAAACGGGTCGTGCACATCGATGACGGCCGCCTCATTGAATTGCGTGACGTTACCCCAAGTGAAACAACTTCAAGTGAATCTCAAATAGGAGATGTGGCATGAATACGAAACTTCTCTTTGCCGGTAGTGCGCGGATGATGATGCGCTACAAAATGCGTACGTTTTTTATGGCCGTGGGTATCGTTGTCGGTGTGACCGCTTTGGTGTTCATGCGCGCCATGGGCGTCGGTGCCGAACAGGCGATGATGGACACGGTCAATAAGACCTTCTCAACGGCGACAATAAATATCGTCGCAGGTGGCGGACATATGGGTCCTCGTTCCGACGGGCCAATTACGTCATTAAAAATGGAAGACTTCGCCGCATTGGAAAATGAAGTCGATGGTGTGGTCCTGCAGGGCGCCATGCAATGGTTCCCAGCGCAGGACATTCGCTACGAAGGCAATACCCGGCAGATGTCCATATACGGCTACACCGCCAACACCGAGGCCGTATGGCAGCGGGGCGTGATGGAAGGGGAATACTTCACCCAAGATGAAGTAGACTCCGCGTCCCGGGTGACGGTCATCGGCCGGCGTGCCGCTGATGCACTGTTCGGCGACGAAGACCCCATCGGTAAGACGATCCTGGCGGGCTCAGTTCCTCTGCGTATTAAAGGCGTTCTCGAGCTTCAAGGGATCGACACCCACGGCGCCGATAAAGATGATGAAATTCATGTGCCGCTAACCACACTCATGCGCCGACTTATGAATGTGGATCACGTCTTCGCCGGGCGCATCGTTCTTGACGGCCCGGACCGGGTAGAAGAAGCCGCAACGCAAATCAACGCTGTTATGCGGGAACGTCATTCCCTGGCGGAAAGCGAGCCCAATGACTTTGTCGTTATTACGCCGGAACTGGTGCAGGACATCGTTTCCAACGCCAATCGCGTGCTGTTGCAATACTTGCCAGCTGCCGCCGGTGTGGCTTTGCTCGTCGCCGCGATTGTGATCGCAAACATCATGCTCATCGCGGTGAGAGAACGGGTTCCCGAAATCGGTGTACGCAAGGCTGTCGGTGCGGAAGACGGACAGATTAACTTCCAGTTCCTTACCGAAACCGTGGTCGTGGCGCTAACCTCTGGCTTCTTCGGCGCCGGTCTCGGTATTGTTGCGGCCGTTGGCTACGGCAGTGTCAGTGGCGTGCCTATGGTGATCACCATCGGTTCGCTGGCACTTGGTCTGGCTGCCGCCGTCATTGTTGGCATTGTCGCTGGATTCATGCCGGCCCGGCAGGCGTCCGGCTTGGATCCTGTTAACGCCCTGAGATAGCGCTTCTAAGATGAGGTGGACCAAGAACCTTCGCTTCTCCTTTAGAGCCATTAACCGGTCCCGATTGCGCGCGCTGCTGTCCATCAGCGCCGTCGCCATCGGGATTGCCGCCGTCGCCATTCTCATTGGGGTCGGTGCCGGCGCTGAAAAGGAATTCCAAAAAAATCTAGAGCAGCTGGGCGAAAACCTGCTAGCCGTCAACGCTGCGCGGACGGAAACCGACGCCCTGCGCGGCTCCAGCCAAATGTACGAAACGCTGACACTCAACGATTGGCGCTGGATCAGCGCATTGGAAAGCGTGGAACGGGCGGCACCGGTGGCAGACGGCGGCCGCACACTCCGCGTCGGACGATTGGCGCAAGCCTTCACCATCCTCGGCACCACGCCGGAGTTTGAAGAAGCCAAAAAATTTACCGTCATTGCTGGCCGGTTCATCGACGAAGAGGACATCGCCAACCGTCGCCGTGTTGCTGTGGTCGGCGCCAACGTAGTCGAGGATCTCTACTTCGGCGAATGGCCGCTGGGGGATAGCGTGCGCGTCGGCAATGTGCCGTTCACCATTATTGGCATTCTGAAAAAGAAAGGGTTGAATCCTGACGGCACCACTGACGACGGCCAGATCGTTGTTCCCGTTACGACGGCTTTGCGGCGTGTGCTTAACTCTGATCACCTGTCGCGAATTTTTGTTCAGGCCGTTTCCAAACCCGCCATCGAAGTTGCGACCACAGACATCGCTGCTCTATTGCGTGATGAGCACGGCTTCGATCGTCCCAACTACCGTGATGATTTCGAAATTCAAGACCAAGACGCTTTGTTGGCGACCCAGGAAGAAATGAGCGGTTCCTTCAGTGATCTCACTTTCGGTCTTGCCATTCTGGCACTGGGATTGGGTGGCATTGGCCTACTCGCCGTATCACTCCTGTCCGTGCGGGAACGGTACGGTGAAATCGGACTGCGCATTGCCGTCGGAGCATTGTCCCGCGACATCCTGGTTCAGTTTCTGACTGAAGCCGTCTTGCTCGCGGTGATGGGTGGTGTGTCGGGTATTCTGTTCGGTGGCGGGGTGATCCTCATCGGCAGCAAGCTCACCGGCTGGCCGATGATTTTGACTTGGCAAGCTGTGGTTTATCCCTTCTTGATTTCTCTCGGCATCGCAATGGTCTTCGGTGCCTTTCCAGCCCTGCGTGCGGCGCGGCTTGACCCTATCGTGGCGCTCAGAAGCAAGTAGCTCTAAGCTTAGACATCAGCTTTCTACGACTGTGAAAGGAATAAGCGTCATGACAACCAGACGAGAGGCCATTGCTCTGACCGCAGGAACGGCTGGAATGGCGTTGGGCCCTCAGATGGCTCAGGCGCAAAGGTCGGTCGAACCGCCTACAAACCAGGTGGTATCCGAGTTCCTTACTTTCGAAGACCCCACTGAAGAATTCCGGACCTATCTACGGATGGGACGGGACTTGGTCGAAGGTCGGGGGACGCGCCTGACCTGGTATAACTGGATCGTGTTCATTATTCCCGGCGACCGGCGGCCGATGCCATTCATGCGTTACGAAGGCATGGAATACAGTTACTTCCGCAATCTCGGGGACTACAACTACCGCATCCATGCCCACAACGTGTCTTTCCCTCGAGACCTGAACACAGGCAAGTTCATCGACACGGTGGTAAATCCCATCACTGAGGAACGGGTAGAAGTGCCCAACACCGTGTTGCTTACCGATCCAGGCACGGTGGCCAACCCCAAGGGATTCCGGAATCTCGCCGGCGATGGCAGTTACCAACATCACTTCATGCAGTTCCGTATCGAAGACAATCTGCTCAAATTCGATAGCATACGCACCGCGCCACCCGATTGGCCGGCCACCCATGTCGAAAATTCCTGTACCTGGGCACCCTTTGAGCTCTACGCGGATGAGTCGATCACGTCACTTCCGGTGAAATTCGCTGGTCACTATGCCTTCGAATACACACCCTGGCTGAAGATGCCCGAAAGCCATACACAGGGTCATCTGACCGGGTTCTTCGACGGCCGTAAGATTAACGGCCCCCACGAACTGCCCCAGGAGTTCCTGGACCGCATGGAGCGGGAGTATCCCGAACTGCTGGAACCCCGCTGGGGCGAGTTCGACCGGCCTGCGCCCTTCCAGATTTGAGGCCATTGCCTGCAACGAAGGACAAGCGCATCATCTGCTTGAGATGCTAAAATGATCGCATGCATTAAGACCGCGGGAGATGGACCATGACTGACCGCCGCACAGTTTTCAAAGCCACCGCCGCGTTAAGCGCTTTGATTGCATCAAGTGTAAAAGGGCGCTCTGCCCGCGCCAAAGCCCGTGATTTCGATGTGGAAAACCGCGGTATGTCCGGGCGGTTGGAACGGCTGCCCAAGCTGGATCTGGAATCCCGCGATGATTTCCTTGTCGGCATGCGCCGATTGCGGACATACACCGCTGCACCGGCTGCTACGAACCGTTTGAACGCCATTCTCAAAGCCAACGGCCACGATCCCAAAGAAGACTTACCGCTGGATCGGATCATCGAATTGGTGAAGGACGATCCAGTCGTGAATACACAGGTCCGAATCTTTCTCGATGCCAAACGCACGCTCCATAAGAACTTAAAACGGGAATTCGACGACAATGCCGATCTCTATCTGGAAGAGTTGGAGGCTTACGACAACCGGGGGCCGGGCACACTCGAGTTGAATCCCGACCTGACCATTCCCAAATACACCTCCCATGAAATCCATATGCAACCGGGCGGCTATGTGGGCAGTCCGTTTGCCGGGCATGTGTATCACTACGCCACCAACGGCTTCTATTTCGTCCGAGCGACCCCTAATAAGCAAGACCAGCACCACACGCGCTTAGGTTCACAGGTAGCCACGCCTGAAGACGAGCGTGTCAATCGTATCCTCGACATGGGCTGCGGTATCGGCCAGTTGACCGTGGCTTTGAAAGAGCGGTTTCCCGAAGCCGAGGCCTGGGGTGTGGACATCGCGGCGCCCATGATCCGTTACGGTCATATGCGGGCGGTCGACTTGAATGTGGACGTCAACTTCGTCCAACGGCTGGCGGAAGACACCCAGTTTCCCGACAATCACTTCGACATCGTCACCTCTTACCTCATACATCACGAAGTGACAGCGGAAGCGACGGAACAGATCATCGCCGAAGCCTTCCGAGTGCTGCGCCCGGGAGGTGTGTTCTTCCCCATAGATTTCTACACGGGTGGCAAACGGCCGCCCAATGCCTGGGGAAGGTTTTTCACATGGATCGACCACCGCTGGAACACAGAGGTGTGGCGGGAAGAGTATGATTCGGTCGATTTCCCAGGTGTCATGCGCGCGGTCGGATTTGAGACCACGGAAGAGGGGCCTGCCGCCTGGCGCCGCCGCCACAATGCGCTTGGTGTGAAGCCGGCCTAGCCCTTCCAAATTTGAGGGCATTGCCCACAACGGACGGCAAGCGCATCATCTGCTTGAGACGCTAAAATGATCGCATGCATCAAGACCGCGGGAGACTGACCATGACAGACCGTCGCACAGTCTTCAAAGCCACCGCTGCTTTAGGCGCATTGTTTGCCTCAAGTATGAAAGGACGCTCGGCGAGTGCCAAGACCTTCGACTTCGATGTGGAAAACCGCGGCACGTCTGGACGCCTGGAACGGCTGCCTAAGCTGGATTTGGAATCCCGCGATGACCTTTTTATCGGTATGCGCCGTTGGCGCAGTGATACCGCCGTGCCGGCTGCCATGAACCGCTTCAACGCCACACTTGAAGCCAACGGCCATGATCCCAAGAAAGCTCTGTCACTGGATAAGATTATCGAGTTGGTCAGAGACGATCCGGTCATCAACACCCAGGTTCGTATTTTCCTTGATGCCAAGCGCACAGCACACAAGAACTACAAGCGGGAGCACGAGGACAACGCCGATCTCTATCTTGCGGAGATGGAGTCTTATGACAACAGGGGGCCGGGCACACTCGAACTCAATCCCGATCTGCCCATGCCCAAATACACGTCCCATGAAATTCACCAGCAACCAGCCGGCTATGTCGGCAGTCCGTTTTCGGGACCTGTCTATCACAATGGTACCAACAGCTTTTATCTCGCCCGTGCCATCCCCAACAAACAGGACCAGCACCACACGCGCCTAGGCGACGAGGTTGCCACACCGGAAGATGGTCGTATCGATCACATCCTCGATATGGGCTGCGGTGTCGGCCAACTCACCGTAGCGCTCAAGGAGCGGTTTCCCAACGCGGAGTTGTGGGGGGGTGGATATCGCCGCACCGATGATCCGCTATGGTCACATGCGGGCGGTCGACTTAAACGTGGATGTCAATTTCGCTCATCGTCTGGCCGAAGACACGAAGTTTCCCGACGACCATTTCGATGTCGTTACGTCTTACATCCTTCATCACGAAGTCACGGCCGAAGCGACGGAACAGATCATCGCCGAAGCTTACCGAGTGCTGCGTCCAGGCGGTGTTTTCTTCCCCATTGATTTCTATACGGGCGGCAAGCGGCCGACCAATGCCTGGGGCAGGTCTTCCATGTGGATCGACCACCGCTGGAATAACGAAGTCTGGCGGGAAGAGTATTTCGCGGTCGATTTTCCTGGAGTCATGCGCTCTGTTGGATTTGAGACTACGGAAGAGGGCCCACGCGCACGGCGACGACAACACAACGTGCTCGGCGTGAAACCTGTTTAACCTTCATTGGTATTGTTGAATGAGTGATCCGTCGCGGCCACCCGAAGTCAAGCCGCCCGAACCGGAACCGTATATAAAACGCCACGGCAAGGTCGCGTGGATCGCGACGGCGGTGACACTTGCGACCTATTTCGGGCTGATGATTGCGGTATCGCTGGCACCGTCACTGTTGACGCAATCCGTTGTTACTGGGAGCGCCATCACCACCGGCATTGTTATTGGTGCGGCAATCATCGTTTTCCTGATTGTGGTGTCAGCTGTCTTCACCAGGTGGAATAACAAG
Organism: Rhodospirillaceae bacterium; assembly: GCA_965262665.1. Lineage (GTDB taxonomy): Bacteria > Pseudomonadota > Alphaproteobacteria > Rhodospirillales > Rhodospirillaceae > CBDBND01. The sequence goes on along the minus strand of CBDHFR010000004.1, from coordinate 1,934,710 downwards.
CTGGACGAGAATCCGTGAATATTGCGGCGATCGCGATGTTCTTGGTGGTTGTGGCGATATCGCTCGGCATCACCCACTGGGCGTCAAAGCAAAGCCGGTCCTGCAGTCAGTTTTACACCGCCGATAGCGGCCTTTCAGGCTTTAAAAACGGCGCTGCCTTCACTGGTGAGTTCCTTTCAGCGGCCACCTTTCTCGGCATCACTGGTATTTATTTCACAACCGGTTACGACGGCGTGATCTATTCCATCGGCGCCGCCATGGGGTGGCCCGTCCTCGTCTTTCTTTTGTCCGATAAGCTCAGAACCATGGGCCGGTACACATTGACGGATGTATTGACCTACCGGCTCAAGGCCCCGTCGCTTAGGGTGTTTTCCGCCGGCGCCACGGTCATCATTCTTATTCTTTATATGGTCGCTCAATTGGTGGGAGCCGGGCGCCTCATCGAATTTCTCTTTGGCGTCGACTTTGTCTTTGCTCTTGTCCTGATTGGCGCCCTGATGATCACCTATGTGGTGTTCGGCGGCATGGTCGCGACAACCTGGGTTCAGATCATCAAAGCCGGGTTCTTGTGGGTGTTGGGTCTCGTGCTTGCCGTTGGTGTGTTAGCCAACTTTGATTTCAGCGTCGAGAAACTGGTTATGACAGCGGTCGAAAAACACCCCAACGGCGTCAAGATTTTTGAAACCAGCAGCTTCACCTCCGTGTGGGCCTCCCTGTCGGCGGCGTTGACCCAGGCCGTTGGGATCGCCGGCTTGCCCCATTTCATCATGCGCTTCTTCACCGTGCCCAATGTCATTGAAACCCGGCGCTCGGCCGCCTGGGCCACAGCCTTGATTAGCGGTTTTTATATCGTCCTGTTCATCATCGGCTTCGGCGCCATCGCCTTGCTCAGCGGCAATCCCGACTACACGACGGGACCCGGGCTTCTGCAGAACGGCAATAACATGGCGCCTCTTTATCTGGCGCATCTTCTGGGTGGCGATGTGTTGCTGGGCATTTGCGCCGCCGCGGTGTTCGCAACCATATTGGCGGTGGTCTCAGCGCTCACACTCGCGGTGGCCGCAGCCATCTCCCATGACCTCTACGGCATGGTTATCCGTAAAGGGGAGCAAACAGAAGCCGAAGAGCTGAAAGTATCCCGTATCGCGGCCTTGACCTTCGGCCTGTTCACCATCGTCCTCAGCGTTGCCTTCAAGGAAGAAAACATCACTTTCCTAGTGGTGACGTCACTGTCCATTGCAGCCAGCTCGACCTTCCCGGTGATGTTTATGGCCTGCTTCTGGCGCCCGTTAACCGCCGCTGGAGCACTGGCAGGTGGGACCACTGGCTTGGTTATTGCAGTGGCGGGAATTATTCTCGGGCCGACGGTCTGGGTTTCCATATTCGGCTTTGACGCTCCGGTCTTTCCGTTCCAGTACCCAACCATCATCTCGCTGCCCATCGCCGTGGTGGTGACGATGACCATTTCCTTAGCGGAATCAAAGAGTAAAGCTGCGCGTGCCTGATATCGACAAGGCCACTTATCGTAATTCGCGGTGCCTGTTTATCTGCTTTCTTATTACGGTTTGAGTTGCAAACGCATATACCGGGCGATTAACCTTTCTATTATGAGAGGTAATTTGTCACCGACTTCAATCCCTAATAATTGTATGGGAATCCGAACAAGTTGGTCTATTCCGCACATATGCTATGACGAATAAAAGCTCAAATCCTCCGCTGGGCGAAACCGCATCCGTTGAATACCGGCGGATTAGGACCATTGTTTCCGCGTTAGTCGGTGTCGTTATTTTGACAACGCTACTAATCGCGTCCGCGCAAATTCGTGACAGCTACAATTTCGCGGTTGAGATTGAAAAACGAACAGCCCGAAACCTAGAGCGGTTTGACTGAATTGTGAATCGAAGGGGATTCCCAAGCGTCCCACTCCATAATTCTATATCCCGAGGCGATTTGGTGTCAGACATGGGGCATTGTTACGGGAATGATCTTCGCCGGCGGGTCGTCGAGGCGATCACGGGGCGTCTGTCTGCACGGGGGGCCGCGGCGCGTTTTCGTGTCGCGCCAGCGACGGCGATCCACTGGCACCGGCGCTGGCGCGAGACGGGCTCGATCGAGCCCGACCGCCAGGGCCAACCGCCGGGCTCGAAGCTGGATGCGCATGAGGCCTTTATCCTGGCTCTGGTGGCGCAGACCAAGGCTATGACGCTGGCCGAGATTGGCGAGAAGCTGGTGGCGTCGCACGGGGTTCGGGTGTGCCCGTCGACGGTCTGGCACTTCTTCGCCAAGCGCGGGCTGACGCACAAAAAAAGAGAATTATATACGTGTTTACCCACGGGGCCGATCTCATCCATCCTTGGATCCTTTCAGGTAATCCCATTCCTTCTTTGGAGGCCCGCGCATGATCGCCCGTGCGATGTTGTCCGCAGTATCTGGGATCGGCTCTGGCATTATGTTCTTAACCGGGCGACCGCGTGGGGCGGGTTTCTTGTCGTCTTTGCTCATTGTCTCAATCCCTCAGCTTTCAGCTTTGCGATAAACGCTTCCTGTGATCGCACACCCTTCATTGAGTTGCAGGCGGCGCATAGCAGTTGCAGGTTGTCCAGGTGATCGCTCCCGCCCTTAGACTGGGGCACAATGGGCAAGTTCAATCGGTCGTCGCAACACTCTGGCATAGGAGGTTGCTATGACGGGTACGCAGACGGCGGTCGGATCGGTCTGGACGGAGCAAGTTGCATTCGCCAGGTCGACCGGACTCGGCACGGCGTGAGGAGCTTGTTCGGTTCTGGGCAGCGATTGCGACGGGGCGTTCGAGCGAGGACGCGGCCCGAGATGCCGGTGTATCCCCTCCGGTAGGCTCGAGGTGGTTCCGGAGGTCGGGCGGCATGCCACCAGCACATTTATCGCAATCGGCCAAGCCGCTGTCAGGACGTTACCTGTCTTTCGAGGAACGTGAGGAGATTGCTCTTCTGCGCGCTCAGGGAAGAGGCATACGTCATATTGCTTGCCGGCTGGAGCGAGCATGGGGCTGAAGCGGTTCGCGATGCCATCGCCCGGACGATCACGACATTGCCAGCGCAGCTTCGCCGCTCGCTGACCTGGGACCAGGGAGCAGAGATGGCCAGGCATGCGGATCTGCGGATCGCAACCGGCCTTCCCGTCTACTTCTGCGAACCGCACAGCCCTTGGCAACGCGGAACGAACGAGAACACCAATGGATTGCTTCGACAGTACTTCCCGAAAGGAACCGATCTGAGCGCACACAGTCCGGACGTACTCGCAGTTGTTGCTGACGCGCTCAATACACGGCCCCGCAAGACCCTCGGATGGAGAACTCCCGCCGAAGCTCTGGACCAGTGCTTGCAGGCCAGTCAAACTGAACGTGTTGCGACGACCGGTTGAACCCGCCCTGCGAGCCACCGTCATATTGCGGAACGGAAATATGACCTGACAGCCGCCACAAACACCTTCTTGGCGGCCATAGAGCGTGTGCCGGTGCGTCTTGTAGCTTGGCAGAGACCCGTTCCGTGCGGCTAGGGATGTCTTCGCGGTGGTGAATATCAAAAAACAGGCCCATGTCCTTCTGCAAGCGTGAGTTAACCAGCTTAGCTGCCAATGGGGGCAGGTCTATTCCTACCCATTGCCGTTGAAGGCGTTCAGCGGCCACGCACGCCGTGGCACAACCTGCAAAGGGGTCAAGCACGGCATCGCCCTCCTTGGAACTTGCTCGTATGATCCGGTCCAGGAGAGCGAGTGGTTTTTGGGTGGGATAAGTGAGATCGCCGTCTGCTGTCACCCATATGTCAAACACCGGTGCATGGTCAGGCAATTCGACCAAATCCGTATCCACATACTGGTAGTGCAAAGCGTCAAATGTACCTGCTCCGACGCTAAGGGCCTCTTCGCCAATAAAATGAATGCCGAACTACGCGTCGATCAAAGTCGGCCCTGTTGCTCCCCTCGGATGATCGGACGAAACGAAGCACCGCGCCGGATGTTGGACCTGTTGCGCTAAGCCGTGATCATAGGTGGCGAGGAGCGCGGCTTCGCCCGCAACGTTGTGGGCATTGAACCCGATGACCGGCCCGGGGAGGTCGCGGTCGACAGTGTCGTGGCCATTTATATTGGTCCAGCCCCGGAAGCAGGCACGATTGTTCTCAAACAGATACCAACCCAGACCGGTATGATTTACAGCGCAGCTGAGTCGAACAAACGCATCCAAGGGCCGCCAATCCATGTCGAAGGTGGTCGCAACATCCCGAACCACCTGGATAGAATCGAAAACACGAACCATTGAGCGGAGTTGCCGTGTTCCATTGTCATTAACAGAATACGTAAATCGTTCTTCGCCCCGTTCAATAGGGTCTGATCCCGCCGGACCGCCGGTGTAGCGAATGATGCCTGTACGAACTCGCATTCTGGCCCTAATCAGTCCTGGCTGGGATCATGGGGAATAAAGTTGTCGGCATCCTTGACGTCACCTTCACCCGAATAGCGCACCACCAACGGATAGGGGTAGACCGGCCGGGTGAAGACCATTTTCTCTTCCCATAAGTCGGGGTTTTCGAACAACCTTTGCTCGGGCAGCGTGGAGTCCGGATAGCCCCCATAGATGTCACTGTATTCTGCAATATGGCCGCCAATCATCTTCTCGGGCGCGACACCGTCTTCAACCCAATCCTCCAAATAGGACAAGTAATTGATCACGGCAGCGCCTGGTCCGGTGCGGCAATGATTCATGCCAGGAACATTGAATAATCTGTAAAAGTCTTGTGTTTCTTCCCGGCTGCCGATCACCCGTTCGACTACATCGTAATAGGCGGTGCCATTCTCAACCGGAATCATATCGTGATTGCCGTGGTACATGATCAACTTGCCGCCGGCATTCTTGAACTTGCGTATGTCTGGGTCATCCGTGCCGGAAATAGTAAAGGTCATCTGCATGCGCTGGACATCACGATCGAAATTGAACTCGTCGAGAATATCGTAATCCAATGGTGGATCGTTGAAGAACACGCGAAAGCGCAATGCATCGAGACGCCAAGGCACATTGCCATTCCAGCGTTCCCCTTCAATTTGACCAAGCATCATACCCCAATTGAGTTCTGATCCACGCGGCAGACCAGCAATGACGACAGGGTCGCCTTGCGAATTAACGGCGCCCTGATACAGACTGCGGGCCGCCTTCCACTTGTTCTTGGGTTAGGCAGGCATCAGAGAGTCTTCCCGTACACTACAACTCTCTGGGATCAAAATCGCACCGGCGTGGATCTTCAATCAGTCCGTCGCTCAAGCCGTCCTGCCCATCACAGCTGGCCACTGCGGTGTTGTGCAACAAACGGAAATCATTGCGATCGAGAACAGTTCCGCCGCCTTCTTTCTTGAGAATGCGGGTTCCCCAAAGTGTATTGAGGAGGGAGTCCAAAGTTGTGGGTACCGACCCTGCGACAACACCGTCAAAGTCTTCTGGAAACGTTTGGACGGACTTAAGCGCCTGCCTACCGCCATTGGAACAGCCTTTATAGTAGGAATACTGTGGCTGATCGCCGTAGAACTCCTCCACAATGGCTTTAGAGGCGATCGCCGTTACATGCGTTGCCCGAAATGACGAATTGATTTCAGCCATAATGTCGTTGTAGGCCCAGCTCGCATCCAACCATCGCCCGACATGACCTTGATTTGTGGCTGTAACGGCATAGCCGCGAGACAGCGCATCGTTGGCGCGGGAAATTGGCTTGAAATCGCAGGATCCACCGCACCCAATGAAGAACAATTTTCCGTTCCAAGTGCGAGTTGGCAGGCGCAGCTCTATGCCGACATGAGGAATGACCGTGCCTTCGAGACTGCAATATTCGGGGAGTCTATCGGCTTCAGGCACCAAGACGGACTGCGTGATTTGTGTTGGTGCGTCAGGCAGGTTGAACAACGGCAAAGTCTGCAAGTTTGCGCAAGCCGTTTTCGCTTAGAGGCCGTTTCGAAAGGGGTTGAGTGGCCGGTGTCGATGTGATTCCAGGAAGGTTGCTGAAACCGATCTGGAGCCGCCATGTGGACGCCGACCACCCGAGAGCAGCATAGCCGCAAGGCGCTGCGTTATCAGACTGATTTGACCGCTGCGGAGTGGGTTGTGATCGAGCCTCATTTGCCTCCGGCTCATGGCACGGGACGGCCCCGGTCATGGCCGATGCGAGAGATCGTCAACGGCATTTTCTACGTGATGCGGGCTGGCTGCCCTTGGCGCTTGCTGCCAAGCGATTTACCACCGTGGGGCACGATCTATCGCTGGTTCGCTAAGTTCCGCGACGACGGCCTCCTTGAGAAGATCAACCACTTTCTGGTCATGGCCGATCGCGAGCGGGTCGGACGCGAGGCCAGCCCGAGCGGCGCGATTATCGACAGCCAGAGCGTCAAGACGACCGAGGCTGGTGGCCCCCGCGGCTACGATGCGGGCAAGAAGATCAAGGGGCGCAAGCGCCACGCGCTGGTCGACACCGACGGGCGCGGCCTCGTGCTCGAGGCGCATCCGGCGAGTATCCAGGACCGCGATGGTGGCGGGCCGCTGCTGTGCGCCTCACGCGGCTCGTTTCCGTTCATCGAGAAGGTCTTTGCCGACAGCGGCTACGCCGGCGAGAAGGTCGCCACGGCCACCATGATCGCCGTCGAGATCGTGCGCAAAAGCCCCGATCAGGTCGGCTTCGCCGTCCAACCGCGCCGCTGGGTCGTGGAGCGCTTCTTCGCCTGGATCAACCGCAACCGGCGACTGGCAAAGGACTTCGAGGCCACCATCGCCTCGGCCCGCGCCTTCCTCTACGCCGCCTCCGTCATGCTCCTCGTCCGCAGATTGGCCCGAGCCGCATGACTTTCGAAACCGACTCTAAGCCGGAGGCCGGAAGAAGGAAACAAAATAGGACAACGAGAATAAAATTACGCAAAGCTAAGCCTCCCCTCACTACATTTTGCCCGCTCCAGACATACGCAATATTACGGGCAGCCTATGAACGTAACCCACGTGACTATTGTCTGCTTTTTAGACGCGCGGCGGCGGGCACGAGAAGATATGGTATTCGTTAGCACATGGACATCTCTTAAGATGAATCGCGTCCGAATACTGAATGCCCTATGGCGCACATCTCATCCGCTTCTCCATATTGACCGGCAGGGATACCGTTCATGAAAATTGCCATCATTGGTGCCGGCGTTGGAGGTCTGTCTTGTGCTCTTGCTTTGTCACGCCGGGGGCATCAGATCACCGTTTTCGAACGCGCTGAGGAAATCTCTGAAATCGGTGCCGGCCTTACCCTCAGTCCCAACGCTCTCAAAGTGATCGATCATTTTGGTTTGCGTAGCGCATTGGAAAACGTGGCGGATAGTCCGGGAGACGGTCTCTATCTTCACTATCAAACGGCTGAGGTGCTCCTTCGGGTGGACCGCAGCGGTCCGTATGCTGCGAGCGGTCAATCGGGCTTCTTTCAAGTTCACCGGTCTGACCTCTTGGATGTATTGCTCAGCGCCGTCAAAGACGAGCCAAATTGTTCTTTACGAACACGGTCTGACCTGATCGATTTCGATGAGAGCGCTACAGGTTCTTCAGCGTTATTCAGCGGAGGTGTTCAGGAGACGGCTGATCTCCTGATTGGCTGCGATGGGTTGAGGTCATTGGTTCGCGAAAGACTCAATGGCCAACAAGCACCACGATTTACGGGGCAGGTGGCCTGGCGATGTCTGGTCAAAGCCGATGCTGCTGAATCGTTTATGAGCGCCGGCACGTCGGCCATGTTTATCGGTCCCGGCGCCTTTTTTAACCGTTATCACGTATGCAACAGAACGATGGTGAACTGCATCGCTATTGCCGCTACGGATCGTTGGCGGGAAGAGGGATGGACCATTCCTTCGACCTTTGAAGAATTCGAAGCCAATTACAAAGATTGGCATACCGATGTGGTTGACCTCATGCGTGCGGCAGAGCCCAATCAGTTTTACAAGTGGGCGCTCTATGATCGCGAGCCCGTCACCACCTGGGTTGGCGAGCGGGTCGCGCTGGTGGGAGACGCCGCTCACCCCATGCTTCCTTTACTCGGTATGGGGGCCGCCTTTGCCATGGAAGACGCGGTAATTCTGGATCGGTGTCTCGATTGCTGTGCCGAGATTGAGGATGCGCTCAAAATGTTTCAAGGCAACCGTCAAGACCGCTGTGCTCAAGCCATTCTGGATTCACGGACGCAAGCGACCCTTGTTCAAGAGAATGATCCGGAAACCTATGGTCAACGAGTTGGCAAGGCAGAACTAAGGGTCGCGTATTTTGATTACGATGCGGCGACGGTTCGTCTCATGTCATAAATCAAATTTAGTCGCTCGAAGGCAGTTCGGCGATGATATTGCCAAAACCGGTTTGACCAGCAGGTACTTCAAGCTGCCGCATGATGGCCGAGAACGTGGCGACATTGCTGGTAACAACAGGCTTGCCTGTGGTGCGTTCCAGCTGATCAATGACATCCAACGTGTTGAAGTCGGTGCAGCAAATCAGTAGCGCATCGGCCTCGTCACAATCGACCGACAGAGCCAAGTCAACCACCCCTTCTGCTGGCACCCACGACATCATTTTTATCCGGTCCAAGGTGGTGTTGAGGCCCAATCCGTTCATCGCCACAACGTCAAAACCTGCCCGGTTGAGAAATGCAGCTTCTTCCCGGTTGGTTTCCTCCGTATAGGGAGATGCCATAGCTATGCGTTTAACGCTTAACGCTTCCAAGGCCGAGATAATGGCTGAGGCCGTCGTAAGTGCCGGTGTATTTGCTGCATCACGAATAACAGGCAACAAGATCTCATCGCCATATTTCATGGAGTCCGACGTGCAGCCAAAAGCAATGAGGTCACAGTCACACGATCCCAGATGGCCGGCGGCGACGGCGAGGTCATTCATCAACACACCCTTATGCGCGTCCTGATCCATACCTTTGTGCAAAGGTACTCTGGCAAAGTGGAACGACAAACTAGGAGGACAAAGGCGATTGAACTCGATTTCATTGGTTGTATTGGACTCGGGCACGATCACGCCGACCCTCGTCATGCGGTGGGGTGTTGAGCCTGCATCGGTCATGGTCGAGTTCCCATTACGTTGCCGATCTAAGCTTGGGCTTCGATACGATACGGTCCGAGTATTAACATCAACAGCGAACCGAAAAGTAAACTTCCCGCAGCGCAGTAGAGAATGAAGGCGTAGGACCCTGTGAGGTCGAACGATAAACCGAACAACGGCGCTCCGATGCCAGCGCTCAGTTTGAACACGGCATAAAGGCAGCTATAGATGATGCCGTAACGGCGCTGGCCAAAGTATTTACTGACCAAAAAAGACATCAAGTCGAATTCCGCTCCTGCTGCCAAGCCCACCAAGACAGCGGCAAACAAGGCGGCCGGCACACCACCAACGCCAGATGCCAAAATCATGCAGGATATGGCGGGCAAACTGAGCAGTGCGACAGCCACCCCAGGCGCCCAAAATCGATCAATCAAGTATCCGGTAACGAGGCGGCCGACGATGACAGACATCCCAATGGTTCCGGCAACCTGTGCTGCAGTTGTCATCGGTACATCGCGGTCAGTCAGCATCGGGATCAGGTGCGCAATAATGCCGGCGATACACATGCCCACCATGACGAAGGCCACATTCATGGCCCAAAAGCGGTAGCCTTTGACCACCGCGCGAAGCTCCATGCCTGTATGTTGCGCCCGTGCAAGCGTTAGCACGCCCGGCTTGCCACTATGTTTTGCCGAATGGCCGGTCCGATCGAAAAGAAAGACGTAGGACAACGGCAGGGCAATGAGGGCCGGCAAAGCAGCGAGTCCTACATAGGTCATGCGCCAGCCGAATTCGGTGATCAGCCATGTGGCGTAACTGGGAATAAAAGTGGCGCTGACGCCGGTTCCGGCCAAGGCGATACCAAGGGCGCGTCCCCGGCCTGCATCGAACCAGTCGATAATCAAGCGTGTCCAGGTAATCGGCACCGTACCGATCCCGATCACAGCCGTGATGAACGCCAATACATAAAAGCTCCATAGCGGTCCGGTGAGCAGACCAAGAGAGGCCATGCCCAGAGCCATACCGATCAACGACACCAATGTGACCCGGCGCACACCCTGATGATCGATCAACCAACCAAGAAAAGGTGCCGCCACCAAGTTCCCGATGGTCATCCACGTGTAGATGGCCTGCACTTCCGCGCGGGACCAGCCATAGGTTTCGCTCAAAGGCTTGGTAAACACACCGAGGCTATAAATCGGAATAGCGGACAAACCGCAGGCCAAAACGACACCGGCAACCATAACGATTTTCCAACTGCGCTGAAATTCGGCCAGAGGTCCGTCACTAGGGTGTTGCGTCATAGGGTTGGTTTTCGCGCTAACCTGCAGCTTGTTTTGGTCGCGTTTCCGCCAAGCCCCAGATACTTGCCAGGCCAATTAACGTCAGCACAATCATGTAAACCGGAACGGGCCAGTAAGCGCCGCCGGTCACCGCAAGTAATGCGGTCGAAATGAACGGCGCCAGCCCACCGCCGAATACTTGCCCTACCTGATAACCGAGAGACGCAGCTGTGTAGCGCACGTGAGAGGCAAACAATTCGGCAAAAAAAGCAGCAATCGGTCCATACAGGGCGCCGAAGGCGAGGAGGCCGAGGCTGAGCGCTAGATAAATGATCAAAGGATTGGCTGTGTTCACCATCCAGAACAGCGGGAACGCGTACAGCAACATGAACACACCACCACCAAAGAGCACGGGCCGCCGACCAATCTTGTCGGAGAGGGTAGCGAATCCGATGCACGCAAAAATCTGGATGAAAGAAGCGATGAGCACGCCGTTGAGCATCACTTGCCGGTCCACACCTAAAACGGTCGTGCCGTAGGAGAGCATGAACGAAATGATGATGTAGTAGGGACCGCTGACCAGGACAAACGCACCGGTGGCCAGCAGGATTTGTTTTCCTTGCACCCTGAAGGCTTCAACGACCGGGGTCTTGGCGGTCGCGCTTTGTTCCCGCACCTTCTTAAAGACCGGCGTTTCGTCGATCTTCAATCGGATGTACAGCCCTACCAGCACCGGCAAAATGCTCAAGATGAAGGGGATGCGCCAACCCCAGACCAGGAACTGATCCCCGCTGATGGCGATGGAGGCGCTGAGCACCGCCGTCGCAACCAAAAAGCCGAGCGGCACAGCCGCCTGCGGCAGGCTGCCCCAAAAGCCGCGTTTATCTTCGGGTGCGTATTCCACCACCATCAAAATGGCGCCGCCCCATTCGCCCCCGTAAGCCAAGCCCTGGATCAGACGGAGTAGGGTCAGAAGGATGGGCGCCAGGATGCCAACCTGTTCATAAGTGGGCAGGAAGCCGATCAGCATGGTGACCACGCCCATGACCATCAGGGTCAGCACCAGCATGGGTTTGCGGCCGATCTTGTCGCCGTAGTGCCCGGCTATGATCCCGCCGATGGGCCGGGCGATGAAACCGATGGAAAAGGTGGAGTAGGCGAGCAGGGTGCCGATCAGAGGATCTTCCGATACCGGAAAAAACAACTGGCCGAACACCAAAGCGGCAGCGCTGGCGTAGAGCAGGAAGTCATAGCCCTCCAGCGCCGTGCCGATAAAACTCGCCGCTGCCACTCGTTTCATCTGGCCGCTCCTAAATTTTTGAGATCAGTATCGGACCGCAAATTATGACATGCGATTCCACGCATCGAGAGCGGCGATCTTGTACGCCTCCGCCAGGGTTGGATAGTTGAACGTGCTCTCGACGAAGTAATCCACGGTCCCGCCGAAGTGCATCACCGCTTGGCCGATGTGAATCAATTCCGTTGAACCTTCACCGATGATGTGGACACCCAGCAGTTTCCGATCTTCCAGAGAGAAGATCATTTTCATCATGCCGTTGCGCAATCCCATGATCTGGCCGCGAGAGGTTTCCCTAAATCGGGCGATGCCGTTTTCATAGGGAATCTTTTTCTCTTTCACTTCACTTTCTGACATGCCGACGGTCGACATTTCCGGAATGGAGTAGATGCCATATGGAAAGAATTTTGATGGTTCTGTCACAGCCTCTTTACACGCATGGCAAGCGGCGAGGCGGCCTTGTTCCATCAAGGTGGATGCCAGCGCAGGGAAGCCAATGACATCGCCGACGGCAAAAATGTGATCAACCGAACTTTGGAACGTAGCCGAATTGACTTCGATGCGTCCGCGCTTGTCCGGTTCGATACCGCAGGACTCAAGGCCGAGGGTATCCGTCGCTCCCATGCGTCCCGCGGCATGGAGCACCATATCGGTCTTGACCGTACGGCCGTTATCAAGGTGTACGATACACCGGCCCCTAGCGTCTTTTTCGACGGACTCCACACTGGCTCCTATGTGGAAGGTCACACCTTGGTCCTTAAGCTGATGAATCAGATCTGACGTCAGGCCCGTATCGAGAAATTCGAGAATAGGTTCGCGCGGATTGATCACCGTCACCGGAACATCAAGCGTGCTGAATATGGTGGCGTACTCAACGCCGATCACGCCGGCACCTTCAACAGTGAGCGTACGCGGCAGGCGCTTAAGTTTCAAAATATCGTCGCTGTCGATGATTTGCAGGTTATCGAAGGCGACTTCTGATGACCTGAACGGCTTGGTGCCAACCGCTAAGATAAAGTTCGAACCGGTATACTTATGAGTTGTTCCGTCTTCGCTGGTTACTTCAACCGTGTGCTCATCAATAAATTTGGCTGAGCCTTGTACGGTATCGACGGAATTGCGTGAGAATTGGTTCTCTAAAACCTCAACCTCATGGTCGAGGGTTGTGTGCAGCCGGGTTTTCAGGTCATCTGCCGTAATGTCTTTTTTGACGCGGTAGTTGCGGCCGTAAAAACCGCGCTCTTTATAGCCCGTGAGGTTCATGACCGTTTCACGCAGGGTCTTGCTGGGAATGGTGCCGGTATGGACGGAGACGCCGCCGATGCGGAAATTTTTTCTACAACGAGAACATCTTTGCCGAATTTGGCCGCTTGGATCGCAGCCCGTTTTCCTGCCGGTCCACTGCCGATGACGATGAGATCATAGAGACTAGACATTTTTTCCGCTGACTCCCCCCGATGGATGCGGTTCGCCGGTATTTCACGGGCAAAGGGCTCTGAAAGCAATCAGTTTCTACTGGAAGGCGTTTAAAACTACTGGTTAAATTGAAACCGGAGATGGAACTTGCCGGTGTCAAAAAGACCGGGGTTCTTGGCGTCTAGGCTCATTAGGGGTGTTAAAGTCGGGGCTTATATAGTTAAGTCACATTCTCCGGCTCTATTTTTCCCCAGAGTCTTCCCCATTACCCACAACCACAGTCTGACACCCCATTACTATCCGCCCCAATTCTTCTGGACTTAATGGGGTACTCATATCCTGCTCAAGCTCTTGTTTTGTTGGATAGTGATTAGAGGATTTGATTCTGGTGATTGGTTTCTTGGGAGATTCAGGCATGTGTCAACTCTAACTAAGAAAAGAGAAGGTTGCATATCATGCCGGGAAAGGGGATGAAAAGCATGACATGAGCGGAACAGAATCAGACCAAGACATCGACATAAATGCCCCTCGAAGCTTCATGCCGGGCGGTGAGGCAGCATTTCACGCAAACTTTGACAAAGGCTCTCTATGTCTTGAGGCCGGAGTGCTATCCGTATATCTTTCCCAGCCCGATGGGGAGCTTGAGGACGAGCCTCTTGTGGCCATTCGGCTGTATCCTGATATAACCCCACACGTATTGCGATAGTGTGCTCCGTGTAGGTTTTTCCCTTCATGCCAATGGTCACGGGCTCAATCTCATGGACCGTGATGCTTTTGGCAAACTCAAGTGGCATTGCCTTGTTTCCCCTTATTAAGCCGATTCTATGATGTTTCAGCTAAGCCTTGGCCTTGTTGCAGCTCTCTCCTAAAGGCTAAGAGGCCGTTTCGAAAGGGGTTGAGTGGCCGGTGTCGATGTGATTCCAGGAAGGTTGCTGAAACCGATCTGGAGCCGCCATGTGGACGCCGACCACCCGAGAGCAGCATAGCCGCAAGGCGCTGCGTTATCAGACTGATTTGACCGCTGCGGAGTGGGTTGTGATCGAGCCTCATTTGCCTCCGGCTCATGGCACGGGACGGCCCCGGTCATGGCCGATGCGAGAGATCGTCAACGGCATTTTCTACGTGATGCGGGCTGGCTGCCCTTGGCGCTTGCTGCCAAGCGATTTACCACCGTGGGGCACGATCTATCGCTGGTTCGCTAAGTTCCGCGACGACGGCCTCCTTGAGAAGATCAACCACTTTCTGGTCATGGCCGATCGCGAGCGGGTCGGACGCGAGGCCAGCCCGAGCGGCGCGATTATCGACAGCCAGAGCGTCAAGACGACCGAGGCTGGTGGCCCCCGCGGCTACGATGCGGGCAAGAAGATCAAGGGGCGCAAGCGCCACGCGCTGGTCGACACCGACGGGCGCGGCCTCGTGCTCGAGGCGCATCCGGCGAGTATCCAGGACCGCGATGGTGGCGGGCCGCTGCTGTGCGCCTCACGCGGCTCGTTTCCGTTCATCGAGAAGGTCTTTGCCGACAGCGGCTACGCCGGCGAGAAGGCGCCACGGCCACCATGATCGCCGTCGAGATCGTGCGCAAAAGCCCCGATCAGGTCGGCTTCGCCGTCCAACCGCGCCGCTGGGTCGTGGAGCGCTTCTTCGCCTGGATCAACCGCAACCGGCGACTGGCAAAGGACTTCGAGGCCACCATCGCCTCGGCCCGCGCCTTCCTCTACGCCGCCTCCGTCATGCTCCTCGTCCGCAGATTGGCCCGAGCCGCATGACTTTCGAAACCGACTCTAAAGGGCTGGCTATATTTGGGAGAACAATGCTGTCTCCTCCAGTACCTCGGATTGTCATTTTTCCATAACCAAACAGTCGCCCCATAATGCCCTGTTTGAAATTGATTTCTTCTATCCGAGAAAGGCTTAATTCCTCTGTTCTGCGCGAAATAAAGCCGCGCTTATAGATAAGCCTTCGATTGGTTATGACAATATCTGTGGACCGCATACCGATAAACTTGAATATGCCAATAATCAAAAAGCTCGACACGATTGCGCTCCACCACTCCAGCCAGTGAAAGCGCCCTTCATAAACAAAACGTTCTTTTGCTGTTAGTATCTGTTCAATATATCGCATAGAGATTTGCCCCTATTTGGCGTGCAATAGATTTGTCCGCAAACATCAAGCTATCAAATCAGAATATCTTAGGCGCTTGCCTTCCAGTTTTCTAACTAACCATTCCATTTGACCGATTGTATTGCTTTCCCGGATATTATGCCGGGCGGCAAATTCCTGGACATAGCGCTCAGTGTGCTTTTCTGAAAAGTGGTGGAATGTTCCATGATAGCCACGCTTTAGGAGACTCCAGAAGCTTTCGATGCCATTGGTGTGGGCTTGGCCGTTCACATATTCGCCAGCGCTATGCTTGACGGTTTCATGATATTTTGAAATCCCATTATAGGCACCGGCATCATCGGTGAAGATTTTGGTTTCCTTCGTGGTGCGGTCTTTGACAAAGCCTTGGAGCGTTTCAGCGTCAGTATTATCAACCCGCTTTGCTGAAATTTGCCCCGTGGCCCGATCTTTGGAACCAACTACCGGAGTCTTGTCTACAGTACCCCGGCCATTAAGCTCTTTACGTTTGGCGGCGTGCATATTCTTGCGCTTTCCGCCCAGATAAGTCTCATCGACCTCTACCGGCCCTGAGAATGGCCCCATTTTGGCTTCAAATGCGCTGCGAATACGGTGGGCGAGATACCATGCTGTTTTCTGTGTTACGCCTAAGTCCCTATGGAGTCTCATACTTGAGACGCTCTTAAGGTTAGTGGAAAGCAGATAGATCGCCAGGACCCAAACACGATAACCAAGCCCTGAGCCTTCCAAGAGCGAGCCTGTCTTAAGCGAGAACATGGGTCGGCCTTCGCAATCCCGGCATCTGTGAGTCATTGTCTTATGCTTGATATTCTCTTGCACATTGAAGGATCCACAATGTGGGCAATAAGGCCCATGGGGCCAGCGTAGATTTACAAACCAATCTTGGGCGGACTGCTCATTAGGGAATTTATCCATTAGTTGGATAAGGGTTATGCCTTCCCTGTAGTGTTTTCCTGGAGCTTTGTGGACCATTGGGTTTCTCCTGTATTGTGACTTTAATATGAAGGAGAAACAGGGGCTTATAAAGGAAAAAGAGAGAAAAAGGATAGGAAAATGGCGACTACTCAAGCAGGATATAGCGAAATGAAGCCGAATAAGCCCGGCGGGCAAAGACGAGTTGTCTCATTTCACAACAGGCTGGATGTTCATAAAATCGAGCCAATTGAGACAAACAGCGGAGACTATTCCGAATATACTATTTTATTAGCTCTAGAAGCGCCCGTTGGTGAATGCGAAGGACCAATATTGGCTCGGCCCTTGGTTCAGGATTCGGCGAATCAAAGATTTCTAGCTCTCCGTCCTAAAAACGCGCGGAAGCTTGCTCACCAACATATTGTCAATAGATGATCTCCAAAATCAAAGCCAATAGCTCTGTTCTCTGGATATTTGGCCATACGCCAATTCTTATTGACAGCCCTATTCTCCAACAACCCCACCTTTCTTAAAATACAATTGACACCCCCCTAACAGGGGGTTGTCAACAACTTCTTGTGACTTAACTATATAAGCCCCTTAAAGTCAGCCTAGCACTGAGCCATTCAGGGGAGAAACGCACATGAAACTAAGCATTTTAACAACCACGCTCGGACTGGCCGGCGTGTTGGGTATTGCCCTCGGGAGCGCAGCGTCTGCACAGAACGTTCCCCAATTGGTGCGGTCTGACGGCACCTATCCCACGGTGCCTTTAGAAAAAGACGTCGTGGTTCTGAAGGTCGTTCAGAATGAGCCGCAATTGCTGCAAAATGCACCCTCCATCAAAGAGGGACTTGAAGAAAACGTCCGGCGCATGGGCCATTGGATCAACAAAGCCTGTACGGAAGGCAAGAAACCGGATTTCATTCTTTTCAACGAATTTCCGCTCACGGGCTACTCCCAGGGCACACGGGAGGAAAAGCTTAAGTTCACCATCACCGTTCCAGGTCCTGAAACTGAAGCCATCGGCAAAATGGCCAAGGAATGCGACACCTACATCATCTTTGGCAGCTATGCGCGGGACCCGGATTGGCCGGGCCACATTCTCAGCCTCAATCCGGTGATTGGGCGCGATGGCGAAATTAAGCACACCTATTGGAAAACCAGGAATGCATCGCGCTACACCAATGATGGGGGTGAAATTCCCACCACCACCATCGAAAACGTGCGTGACAAGTTCCGTGCCAAATATGGCATTGAAAACGAGTTTCCCATACTGCAGACCGAGTTTGGCAACATTGCGGTGAGCACGGTGCAAATCGATCCATTCGTGTTTGCCGCGTTTGCAATGCGTGGGGTTGAAATCATGCTGCGCACAGCCACCGGCTTCTCTGAAGTCGATGTGCAAGCCATCGCTTATTACAACAATGTCTACTCTGGGATGTCGAACATCACCTTTCCGTCTGACCCCAACTTCCCGCCTGGCTTCGGCGGTAATTCTCTCATCGTTGCCCCTGGTGGGCGTATTCTGGCGCAGGAGCCGTCTGATAAAGAAGCCGTTATCGAGGCGGAGCTTAATATTGCGGAATTACGGGAAGGGCGCCGATTGCCGCGTTATCCGCTTGACGTGGTTAAACCGGTGTTTGATCAATTCGAGCAGGAAATGCCGCTCAACCATTTGGATGTGCCGCGCGATCAACTGCCGCAGACTCGTCAGGATATGAAAAAGTTGATGGACAGCGAGAGTAAGTGGCTAAACCTGAAAGGTGACGCCGGCTAGCCAAGTACGCCTCTTTCCATTGTTAGACGCAGCTGGACCCAATTGCCTCTTTTTAAACAGGCAATCGAGCCCAGCATTTTTTGACTGCGTACAATAACGCTATTCGTGACGCTGTAAGAACCGGAAGTAAATTGTAGCATTGACGGCCAAAACAAAAACTCCGATCGCAATAAAGCCGCTTCGCGGAAAACCGCCCACAAAGAGCAGATCCGGATAGAGCAAGGGCAGCAGGTAGGTTTCAATAAAACTGCCGCTGTAGCCCTGTTCCGCTCCTTTCACCCGAAGGTCATTCTCCAGATAAGTGAGCGGGCAAATCCAGCCGAACAGCGCCGTTGCCGCGCCCCATACGAACGCCGGGACGTGAAGCCAGGCCAGCTTCGGCCAGCGAAAAGTCAGAGTGCCGCCGAGAACGACGTAGGCAACAAACAACAGATGCAATCCAACGACGGCATCCGCCAGCGCACGATAGAGCATTTTAATTGCCTGCTAAAAAAGTTGCGTCCTTTCGCTCTCGGCTGCGTCTAAAGGGGTAAATCAACCCTCTTTAGGAGAACCGAGATGAGACTTCAGCTTGCTCTCAACGTCCATAATATCAATGAAGCGGTTGCCTACTATGGAAAACTGTTCGATGCTGAGCCGCACAAGCGTCGCCCCGGCTATGCCAATTTCGCGCTCAGCCAACCACCCCTCAAACTGGTGCTGTTCGAAAATCCTGACGCCGATCAACGCCTCAACCATCTCGGCGTTGAGGTTTTCGAATCCGGTGACGTGGAAAAAGCAGCCCGCCGCCTAGCGGAGGCCGGACTTTTAGACGATACCTGTCAACGGCGGAGCAAAATCAGCCCAGTTGGGCGGCGTAAAACCAGTCCATTTTATGTGATGCCGAAGGCGTGGTTGTGGGTTGTCCCGGTAGTGCATAGGAGGGACCCGCGCGGCTTTGCGTAGCGTTTCGCGTGTGCGAAGCGAAGGCGTGTGGGCGGTGCCTGTGTAGGCCACGACGAAGCATGCAGCGCTGTGGGGAAGGGTCATGACAAAGAAATGGGCTCGCAGCTTGACGCCAGCGATGATCGCATCCGACTCGCCGAAATCCGCCTGCGCATGCCCCGGCGGATGTACCAGCGGATGTACCAGCGGATGTACCAGCGGATGTACCAGCGGCACGAACATCTCCCGCAAACGACGGCGCCGTTCGCGGACGTAATCCTTGACGATGGTCTGGCCGCCGGTGAAGCCATGCTCATCGCGAAGGCGCTCGAATATCCGCTTTGCCGTGTGGCGCTGCTTACGGTGAACCGTGCGGTCCGCTTCCAGAATGCGGTCAATGATATCCGTGAACGGGTCCAGCTTAGGCCGCTTCGGCGGCTCGCTGCGCCGGTATCCCGGCGGCACCGAGTGCCGCAGCATCTTCTTCACTGTATCGCGCGATAGCCCAAACCGTCTTGCTGCTTCTCGCTGGCTCAGCTCTTCCACATGGCACGCCAGTCGCACGGTTAGATAAAGGTCCACCAAGTACATCCTCCCACCTTCCATCCCCAAAAGGATCGAAGGCTACAGGTGGCAGACTTCTGCGCCGCCCGCGGCCGGGACATTCCCGCCGCTCCCGTGGACTAATTTGTCACCGCCGTTCTCAGATACCCAGAAAAACGCGACCTGCTGCCATGCCACCCAGAACAAAGTTTGGTCGAAGGAGCCTCAGGGGCTGCGGTGGGAATGGTATCATATCACCGATGACAATCCGGGTTCGGAGTCAGTCGCAAAGGCTTGTAACTGTTAGGCCGTTCGATGGCCATAAAATGGTGAATTAAATGACCCTCAGCGAAGACGCCTGGGCCGGTTTCGAAACAGGACTGCGTGCTTATGTGCGTAGCCGTGTCGATCCCCTATGGGTGGATGACGTTATTGGAGATATTCTTCTGCGTCTCGTTCAACACCAGAACAGCCTTGAATCGGCAGAGAAGCCTGTCGCGTGGATGCATCGCGTTGCCACTAACGCCATTACCGATCATTACCGCCGCCGAGCGGTTGAAAAAATGGCGATAGCCCAGGTTGCACAGGAAGGTGATGAAGACATTCCGTCCGCGAGCCACGAAGACACGTCTGCGACAGCCGATTTAGCCTGCTGTCTCGTGCCGTTCATTAAGACCCTCCCCGAGCCTTACAGTGAAGCGTTGTTGCTGACAGAGATCGAAGGCTTGACCCAGGCGGTAGTGGCCGGGCGTCTCGGTCTTTCTCCATCGGGCATGAAGTCGCGGGTTCAACGGGGTCGGAAAAAACTGAAACAGGCTCTTTTGCAGTGCTGTGCCATTGAGGTCGATCGCCGCGGTGGCGTTATCGATTATAGACCGCGCAACAAAGGCGAAGACAATTGTTAGAATTATGGCGTACGGCTTATCTGTTCAAACGCTAGCCCCGAAGGGCCAAAAGTTACATTGCTAAGAGACATATCTGCAGCGGTCATCACTGGCAGATTGACCAACCATAATGCGGGCGCCAGGTCCTGCATGCGGGCCATAATTTCCTGCAAGGCCCGTTCGCGTTGCATCGGTCGCTTATGCGCCCTGTTGCACGGATGGCTTCGGTGGTTGGCTCGTCACAAAAGAACGCACGTGGTCTCAAGCAGGAATAGTATTCCAGGGACCGGGCGACATCGCGCATAGGTTCGTTGTTCCAGAGCAAAGAAAACCCGTCGTACTCATCCCATTGATTACTGACGCAGTGACGGATGAACCGGGCGCCGTCTAAAGCGGTGACCGTTGTGTCAATCCCGACGGCGGTTAAATCTTGCGCCACCTGTTGGTAGGCCAACTCTTGCCCTGTCCCTTCGGCGCGGAGCACCGCTAACGATAATTTGAACCCATTGGGGTAACCGGCTTCAGTCAACAATTGCCGTGCTTGCAACGGATTGTATGGATAAGGAGAGAGGCTCGGATTGTACCCAACCTTACCGGGAATGGCCCCCTGGCTCGCGACGTTCACCATGCCGCTATAAATGAAAGCCGCGATCGATGGCCGATCGACTGCGTAATTCAACGCTTGGCGCACAAGATGGGACGTTAAAGGTGAGTCCGGCTTGAGTGTGTTTGGGAGAGCTGGAAAGGATCTGCGAGCGCTGATGAACCTGGATCGAAAACCCACTATCGCGCAATCGTGCCATGGAGTCTGGATTAACGCTGGTGATCAAACCGACTTCACCAGAGATCAAAGCCTGTTCACGGGCCACGCCATTCGGCACTTCAATGAATTCTAAAGTCTTAACCGACTGCGGGTGGCGAAATGATTCTGTGAAAGCTGTCATCACGGCCGATCTGTTGCCTTGTCCCCATTCCTCGAACCGGAAAGGTCCGGTGCCAATGGGAGAAAGCGCATAGGCGTCAACACCATATGCGGTCCATTGAGACGGCTCTATCATCATGATCAAACTTAAGCGGCGAGGCAGCGCCGCGTCCGGTGTCGTCGTTGTAATTTCAACAGTCTTTTCGTCGAGGGTGCGCACGCCTGCAATATTCTTAACCTCGTTTGCGAGCAAATATTGCCCAGCGTCAGGACTACGCAGGTAATTCATCGTTGTTATCACGGACCCGACGTCGAATGGCCGGCCGTTGTGAAACGTCGCATCTGTACGGAGCGTAAAAACCCAAAGGTTGGGACTGGCTTGGGTCCATGCAGCCGCAAGGGCGGGTTGAATAGACCCGTCTGGTGCAATGGCTGTCAGGCCATCATAAGGGCTGCCCCAGAAATGACTCCCGGGTACACCCATGGCCGTATACGGATTGCCGAGAGAAGGCGGCAGATCAGAAACAGCGACACGCAAGGTCTCCGCCCTAACACTGCTGTCACCTAAGGCAAGCGTATGAAGTCCGACCAAGGCAAAGACGAACCGACAGACTTCAAGCGTCTTCGGCAGCCAGTTCTCGCAGTCGGGGAAAAACACGTTCACCGAGAAGTTCCATGGTCCGTTCAGTCATCGCTTCTTCTTCGATGGGGAAGTGTGCCACACCCAGGTGCCCAACGCGAAAACGCTGGCGCAGTTCATCAAGTTTTTTCACGACCGTGTCCGGACTACCGACGACGACCTGGGTACTTTCAACTGCTTTCTCATACCCTTGCGCAAAAAAGGCATAGGGTGTGCCACCCATGTATTTCCGCCGGGTGAGGGCAGCTTCTTTGCTCACATACCCCGGTGGGGCCATCCACGCGCCCACATCGGGATGGATCTTCATATCCGTCATGCTGGTGACCTGGGCGATGCGGCCGCCGAACAGCGCCTTGCCTTCTTCATGGGCTTGCTCATCGGTTTCGGCGACATGCACGCGCATCATGTAACCATGGTGCCCAAGTGTGACTTCGTGACCATATGCCCGCGCCACTTCGTCATAGTAATCGAACATCTGGTCGGTGGCATCCAAGCGTGTGGCTAGGGCGACGTAGGGATACCCGCGTTTGGCGGCCCACTCCACTGTCTCACGGCTGGTTGAGCCTGGAATCATGATCGGCGGGTGAGGTTTCTGATAGGGCAATACCCAGGGATTCACACAGCGGTAGTCATAGTATTTGCCTTCCCAAACGAAGGGTCCCGGTTGGGTCCATGTTTTGACGATGAGGTCGTGGGCTTCGGTAAACATGTCCCTGTTGTGCAAGGTGTTGACTGAATGCGCTAGAGATTCCACTGCGCCGCCACGGACAAACCCTGAAATCAATCGGCCCTTGGAAATCAGATCGATCATCGCCAACTCTTCGGCCAAGCGGACCGGATTGCCGTTGACGGGCAGGATGTTGCCGCCGATGAAAATCTTCACCCGCGAGGTGATCTTGGCCAAGACCGTGGCCGAGACGTTGGGCAACGGTGACATCGCAGCGGGCGCATTGTGGTGCTCGTTGACGAGTATGGCGTCAAAGCCGATGTCTTCCGCCATCTTGAATTCTCGGTGATAGCGTTCGTACAGCTCCGCTGCGCGCTCCGGGTCAAAGTACTTGTTGGAGAACTTAAGCATAACCGCACCGTACTCGGCGGCGGCTTCATGGGGATAGCCGAGGTACGGCTGGTTAACAAAATAAGAGAACTGGACCATGGCTATGTACCCTTTCCTGATGAGAGGGACTCAGCAAATTCGACAAAAGCCTCCGCAAACCTTTGAGGCTGTTCCAGATGAACATAATGTCCGGCTTGAGCAACAAATTTGATTTCCGCGTTAGCCAAGCCGTCCTTGAACTGTTCCGCGATGGCTGCCGGCGTGATGATGTCCTGGTTACCCCAAACCAAAAGGGAGGGGTTCTTGAACCGAGCCAAGCTCGGCAGCAAAGACCGGTCGTACATATAAGGCTTAAAGCCCAACCGCGCGGCCAACTCGCAGATTTCTAGGTCGTGGGCAACGCCCTCATCGTCAGGATCATCGGGCCACAGGGTTTTAAATGACTCAGCATCGGGATCCGCATACCCGAGGGAGATGTAACGCCGGTAGGGTGTGAGAAAGAGGTCAGGCGTGTCGAGGTGGCCTGTGGGCTGTCCCTGATTACCAACCAAGACGAGGCCGCCGAATTTTTCCGGCACCATCGACGCCATTTCCGCAGCGATCCACCCGCCCATGGAGGCGCCGCCAAGAATGCAGGACTCAAGCGCTAGTTCATCTAAAGCGCCCAACAATACCTTCGCCATGTCAGGTACGGACTCCAACCAGCCAGGCCGTTGGGATTGGCCGACACCCGGCAGAGTTGGCGCTATAACAGTAAAGTTATCTGCCAGATGTGCGTGATGGTCAAGCCAGCCCCGCTGTCCTTCCTCACCATGAAGAAACATGAGGTTTGGGCCCGTACCGCCAATGAGAACCTCAAGATCCGAAAAGCCGGTTGAGACTGTGTCTACGCGATGATCAGTTTGGGCCATGAGTGCACCCTTCTTGGCTTATCAAAGCACGAGGCTCCGGCAATATTCATGACATCCTTGCATCTGCACGCAATGCGTGCTCATGGTAGGTGTGCATAAACGGAGAGTCATCAGTCATGGCCGATAAGAAACATGTTCAAGCCTTCGCCCGTGGTCTTGATGTGCTGACTTTTTTGAATACGCACAACGGCCCATCCATTGGCGATATTGCGGCGGGCACCGGCATCAACCGGGGTATTGTCTATCGCCTGTTGGAAACGCTGCGTCACAAAGGATTCCTCCGCAAAGATGAAACCTCGTCGGCCTACTGGCTGACGGAGTCCGTCCGCAACCTCGCCGACGGCTTCGACGACGAAGCCTGGATCGACCGCATTGCCAAACCGGCCATCGGTGACTTAGGGCGGGATGTGGTGTGGCCGATTTCGGTGAGCACGGTATCCGGTGTAACGATGTTGGTGCGGGCAACCTCCGACTATGAAAGCCCATTGGTCTTGAACCGTTTTCCAGCAGGTTTCCGCTTTCCCTTAATTTCCTCCGCAGCGGGACAGGCTTATCTCGCATTTTGTTCCGCGCAACAAAGAAAGACGATCGTCGAAGTCACCAGCAAGTCGGCACGGCCTCCAGACGATTTCCTATCGCGCCGGCCAAAATTGTTGGCTGGAACACTCAAGAAAGTAAGAGCCCAGGGGTACGCGTTGGTGCCTAGCCAACGGGACGCCGTCAGTGCGTTGGCGGTTCCAATCCGTTCGCGTGATCTCGCATTCGGATCCCTCAGCTTGCGTTATTTCGATTCCGCCATGCGTCCGAAAGAGGCCGTTGATCAATATCTTGCAACACTGAATACATGTGCCCGACATATCGCGGAACAAATACGAGAACAGTGAACGTGTCTTTGATGCGCGGCGGTTTTTTTACCATGGAAGCGCATTGCCACTGCTCTGCTGCTGAGGCTAGGCTGTCGGTATGACCATCAGAACAATCTTGGTTTCGCTTGGCCTGTTCGCGTTAAGCATGGATTTGCTCAGCGAATTGTTGGCGCAGAGCATCGAAGCGGTCGTCGGCGGACGGGCTGCGCCGGATACACCGGGAGATGTCTATTGGACACGGTTTGCCGAGTCTGTCGATGAGCAAAGCCAGGGCCGCTTGAAAACAAAGTTGTTCATCCGCGGCGAGATCGGACCCGAGGAAGTTCTGTTCAACCGGTTACGGCGCGGTCAGGTTCATTTGGCTGGAGTTTCAGCCAGTGGAATCACATTGGTGGAACCGGGGCTCGATATTCTGCGCACACCGTTCCTATTCGATAGCATAGAGGAAGCCGGTTTCATTTTAGATCATCACCTCAAGGAACCAGTCACCGATCTCTTGTATGCCAAAGATATGGTTATGATCGATTGGATGTCGGCCGGATGGTTCAATTTTTACTCCACAACCCCAATTCGCGTGCCTGAGGACATCAAAAACAGGCGTATGCGCATCAACATCGACGCCGCTGCGTTGATGTTCATTCAGGAAGTCGGCGCCGATTATGTGCAGATCTCGTTTTCCGACGTTCTACCCTCGTTGCAAACTGGCTTGATCGACGGTGGGGAACAAAGCACGCAGTTGTTCGTCACTGGCGGTTTTGGCGAGTACGCGCCTTATTTCACGCTCAGTCATCATGCTTATCTCAGTGCCATAACTTTTACCAATCGGGACTGGTTCGAGGGATTGCCAATCGGCGATCAGGATATTTATCGGACGGCTGTTCCCTCTGATTCCTGGTATCGGGACTTCTTTACACAGGCCAACGAAGACTACTTGGAACAGGCCATCGCTAAAGGGTACAACGTGATCGAACTCGCGCCATCCCAACGACAGGCTTGGAAAGATCAAACGGCGGACCTGCCACGTAAGAGTATCGACCGGTCTGGGCCTAACGCGCAGCGTCTTTACGATGCAATCCTCGAAGGCAAGGCTGCGTTTGCCCGACAACAATCCTCACCCGTTTCTAACTAACAAACGGAATAATCCTGCCATGTCGGTGACCCAGTCGATCGCAAACGAAATTGTGTCAACGGCGTTTGAGGATGTTCCCCGGCCCGCCATTGACCGGCTGGTTCGGCTGTTTGTAGATCACGTCGGCATCACGTACATGGACCACCGCATCACCGGGCAGGAACTCACGCCCTATGCCAAGGAAGTGAGCGGACCACCGGACGCGCTGATTATCGGAACCAAAGATCGAGTGTCGTGTGAGATGGCGGCGGCGGTCAACGCTCAGGTCTGCCGTAACACGGACTTCGAGGATTCAGGACCCGGCTTGCATCCCGGACCGCTGGTGGCTCACACGGCCCATGCGGTGGCCCAACGTGTGAACTGCTCCGGTCAAGATCTGCTCGCCGCTATGGCCATCGGTCACGACTTGAATTGTCGCTTTTTTCATGCCTCCAAAGTGGGGCCGGACATTCGTCACAACAACACGGTGGCGGCGGCTATCACCGCGCGTCTTCTGGGCTTCGATCAGGAGCACACCGCCCGGGCTTTGAGTCTGGCGTGGGAGTTTCCTATCAAGTCCATCAACTACACCCAGCCCAAGATCGACAGGCGCATCACGGCCGTCGGTATGGGCAACATCTTTGCCGCCCGGGCCGGGGTCCAAGCAGCGCTGATGACGGCTCACGGTTTTACCAGCGTAGCGGACGAAATCGATCAGATGGTGGATCAATACGATCTCGACGCCTTGGAGACTCCGCAGGACCGGTTCCACCACACAGCGACAAACCTATTTCTCAAGCCCTGGCCCACCAGTCACGGCTGCCACATGGTGGTGCAATCTATCCAGGAACTGGTGGAGGAAAACGATCTCATGCCGGAAGAGATTGTCTCCATCAAAACCGGCCTACCCGATGTTTATCTCATGCCGCACCAGAACAACCCGCATCCCACCCGCTATTGGGAGGCCATTTATTCGACCGCTTGGTGTTTCGCGATGGTGATTTACCGCTTTCCGCCCGGCCCCGACTGGTTCACCAATGAGCGGATCGCCAGCGAACAGTACCACGCGCTGACGGACAAAATTGAGATCGTCAAACATCCTCCGGCTACCAAGGCCTTTCAGGCCCTCGATTTGCCTGCTGTCGAAGGTTGGGTGGAGATCAAAATCACTCGGGGAGACTTCTCCCGCACCAAGACCATGAATGACACCTGGGGCAGTCCGGGGCAGAAAATCTTTTCAACACCCTATCCGGTGTCGAACAGTGCGAACGCGTCGATGATTTGTCGGCTGTGATGTAACCGGGCGGACTAATAAGGATCCGTGCCCTCGTAGGGCGCGTTACCCAATTGAGCGAGGCTGTCTGGTAATTCCGGCTGATAAGGAAAGTCGAAATTGTACGACACGTCGTTGTCTCCCCAGACGTTGACATGCTTGCCGTACTTGAAGCGGATGAGGGAGAACCCGCCGCCCCGGGTCCCGAACGGGCCGTGGGGCTTATCCTCTGGCCGCCAGAAATAGGCGCCTTGGGTCATCTTGCCATACGGCCGGTGATTTCACCTGAGATCATGAATGATTATAGCGCGACAATCTGGATAAGAGTTTTGACGTCGCGACGGAGTGGATAGTTTAGATGTTTCTTCTCGATTGCAAGAGCTTTTGCGCCAATTCTGTTTGTCGCGCCGCGACAATCAGAATTGCGCTGTTGGGTTTCAGTGTTGGTGTCAATGAACGCGTAATCGCAGGTCAATGCAGCTGAGATTCCATCCATGCTAGTTGGATCGGTTGTGGCCGCGAGCTGGGAGCTCCGCGGGCCACGTTACAGCAAAGGTGCTGTCGGGGTGGATTCGGGAGCTCAGTCGGACGTGGCGTTCTTGGTGGTCGCTCTCGACGCCGGCCGGCCGCGTTTTCGTTTGCTTTCTTCAATCGCGGCACGGCGACGGTAGCTCTCGACGTTCATCTCAAGGATCGTGGCACGGTGTCTTCGTCATGATGCGCCGCCCATGCCGAGCAGCGCGCCGTAACCGGCAAGACGCGCGGGGATCACGCTGATCCTGGGCATTCCGCCCCGATCCGGTGCAAACCGCGCCTTGAGGCGGTCAAGATCCGGCAACCGCCGAGCCCGGAGGCAGTCGTCGATCTCCGTCGCCAGTGCCGCCTCGCAATTCTCCTCATGAGCCAGTGCCAGGAGCTTCACCGTCAGCCGGCACGCCGCGCGCTTGTCCAGCCGGGAGATCGCCAGCTCGAAGCAACGGCGATAGGCTTCGCGCGGGAACAGCTCATCGCGGTAAACCAGGTTCAGAAGCGCCATCGGCTTCGTCTTCAGGGCGTGGATCACGTGACGGTAATTGACCACATGCACGGCCTTCATCGACGCCCCCGGCGCTTGCGCGGCAGGGTCAGTTGATACCTGCCGCTGACAAACAGTTCCAGACGGTCATCGTAAAGGCGCACCCCAAGCTGGTGGCCGATCAGGCGGGAGGGCACGGTGTAAAATACCCGTTTCAGGATGAAGCCACTGGACGAGGTGACGCGGACGCTGGTTTCCTCGTAATCCGTGGTCCGCATCGATGGCAGGTCCTGGAGCGCGCCGAGTTCGGCCTTGATGCGTTTGGCGCGGCGCGCATTGCCGCGCCCGACAACCCCGGCGATGAAGTCGCGGTAGGCCCCATGATCGGCAAAATCCGCCGACCCGCGCAGTGCCTGCCAACACGTCGGCGAGCTCACGCTTGAGGTGGCCGTGCGGGCTTTCGATAGCACCGTTCTCATGGGCAACGCCACGGTTGTTGCGGGATGGATCCATCCCGTAATGCCGGCAAAGCAAGCGATAGCGCCCGGTCATGTCCGCCACGTCTTCCTTGCAGCTGTTCCGGCAGGCCGCGGACAAGCTATCGGTGCGGTGTTCGCCAGGCGCGCCGCCCAGGGACCAGAGCGCGGCCTGCAGCCCCTCGGCCAGGGCCGTGAAGCTCTCGCCGCCAAGAACGACCTGTGCATGAGCAAATCCCGACCAGGGCAGCCGGAAGTGGTACAGCATGTGATCCAGCGGTTGCCCGGCAATGGTGACGCCAAGAGAGTTCATGGAGGTGAAGTCCGACAGGCCAATCCGGCCCGGCTCGTGTGTCTGGCGGAATATCACGTCCCGCTCGGGGCCGTATCTTGCGCGCCAGTCACGGATGCGCCGTTCCAGGGTGCGCCGGATACCCGGGTCCAGTTCGGGATGGCGCCGCATCAGTTCCTGGAGAACGCCCACCGGGCGAACGCCGGCATTGTTCTCCAGCATCGGCACAACCTCGGAGTCAAAAATATCGGCCAGCGGGTCTGGACGCCGCCGTCCCCGCGGGGCTTTCTTTTGCGAGGGAAGTGTCGGATCCCGCTTGATCCTGTAGCCGGTGGCAGCACTGAAACCTGCCTTCGCGGCGGCTACTTCAGTGGCGCTGGTTTTCCTGTGTTTCATGAAAGACCTCATCTGGTGATCAGTTACATGGCGGCCGGGCCCCTCGCGCTCCTCTATCGAGAATATCGCGAGACCATTACCGACCGGCCGCAATCGCCAAAAGAGGACAGGCAAAATTTCTATCCGGCGGCCTTCAACTACAATCGGACTACGCCCTTTTTGCGTTAACGGCCGCCACTTCTGCCTCTCCACACGGGACTCTCAACTTGTTTGTCGCGCTGCTGTCACCTTGATTGCCGCGAAATAAATGATTCTTCGACGCAGGGATGGGTCAGCGTCGGACAGGCCCAGTTGTCCGGGTAGATGTGGGGCGGGGTGGTGAAGAGAAACGTCTGTTTTTGGTCGTATTCCCGGTCCCATTTCAAAACTTTGCGCCGGTTGCCCATCCATTCCAGCGCGGGGTCAGCGGTGGTGGAATCCCACTTCATGTCAAAGGTATCGATAAACTCAACCAAGTCTTTGGGATCGTAGGAATTCGACAGGTCGTTCGATCGCCCTGGTTCGGAATCAAAAAAGGTCAGTGCCACACAGCCGTTGGATGACCGAGATGATTGGCGTACGTATCCGGGTGGTAGGCAGGCATTACAATCCCGTTTATAGGTCCGGCCATTGATCTCTAGGGAGCCGTCGAGGACGTACAATTCCTCTTCAGCGGTGAGTGCTTCCGGTTCGGTGCGTTGCCAGCCTGCCGGATAGCGAATCAATACGCTTGAATCGCCGGCTGACTCGTCGATGCTGAGGACCTTGTGTTCCACATCGTCACGAGCGCCGCCATAAAGACCGGCGGACCATGGCAATTTTTGTGCAAAAAGAAATTCTATCCAGGGGCGGGCCACGGTGCGTCTCCTTATTCACCTTGCTTTTATTGGCGAGGTCAAAGAGTACACAACTTTTCTGGTGGGAGTCGCCCAAGAAGTGTCGCGGAGTAACCGCACTTATTTAGACTTGGCCTTCACCGGGCGAGGGGACAGCCACGCCCTGATCCACATAGGTATTGAGTTTGTTGCGCAGGGTGCGGATGGAGATGCCCAATATCTTGGCCGCATGGATGCGGTTGCCGATGGTGTGTTTGAGGGTGTCGATGATCAAATCCCGTTCCACATCGGCGACGGTGCGTCCGACTAGGCTCGCCGTGTCCACATCATCGCCATCTAGAGCGTTTCCGAGGTTGAATGAATCAAAATTTTGTTGTCATGGTCTTGGCGGACTGATTCGATAGCCGCTTTGGCGGGGGCATCGTGGCTGTATCGGAAGACCTGCGTATTCGTTTGGTGAGGAAAGTGGCGTCGGGCATGTCGCGCCGTCAGGCGGCAGCCCTTTTTGAGGTGAGCGCAAGCTCGACGGTGCGGTATGTCACCCTATGCGCCGGACTTCAACCCGATCGAGTTCGCATTTTCAAAGTTCAAAGCTCACATGAAGCGCTTAAAACCCCGCACCATCGATGATCTGTGGAAAGCCGCCGGTAACGTCTGCGGCCTCTTCAATCACGAGCACTGCAGGAACTTCTTGGTTGCTGACGGCTATGCGTCAGAATAAATCGGAAATGCTCTAGATCTCCCCTAAGCGCTCTATTTTGACTGACCTATTGCGGCGAGGGCAAAGAAAAACCCCTCTCACAAGGTGAGAGGGGTTAGTCGGTAAGCTGTGGATCAGATTAGAAGTTGGAGAGGAATTTAAGTCCAAATTCCCGTTTCCGCGGCAGCGTCGCGAAATTCTTACGGTTCAGAGAACCGAAGATGCTGGTCGTGCCAACCGCAGTGTTGTGACTTAAATCATCGGTCAAGTTCGTGCCATAGAGCTCAACAGCGAAGTTGTCGCTGATCTCAGCATGAATGCGGGCATTGAACTTCCAGTAACTGGCAACCTTGTTGTACTCAAAGTTGTCGACGAAGAAATTGCCTTGGTAAATGCCGTCAATGCGGAGCCACAGGGCATTCTCCATTCCACTCAACTCATTGAGTTGGAAGGTCGTCGAAATACTTCCGGTCCAGTTGGGCGTATACCGTGGGCGATTACCAACAGCCGAAATCTGCTGACCGAGAGAAGTGACGCCCGGGTTGGTCAAAACAGCTGTGGCGACAGAACCAGTTCCGGCAAAGTCTTTGAACTCAACGTCGTTATAGGACACGCCACCCGTGAGCCTAAACCAATCGGTCACAGCGGCATCAACCTCGATGTCCAAACCTTTGATCTTCGCGTCACCGGAGAGGTTGGCGGGCGTAAAGAACGGAGCCGGGCTCAGTTCAAAGAAGGTCTGGTTGTTCCAGTCCATGTGATAAGCCGCGATGGAGTAATTAAACCAGCCACCCACGAGTTGCTTAACACCAATTTCGAAGGCCGACAGAGATTGCGTAGGCGTGAAATCACCAAGGAAATTCGTCAGAGGAACACCCGTAACTTCGGAATAGTCGGTTGCATTGGTTCCGATGCCCTGGAGAAAGCTTTTCGACCAACTGCCGTAGAAATTGAGGTCGTCCTGGGGCTGGTAGGACAAAATCACACGCGGCATGAACTTGTCATACTTTTGCTCAGCGTCGATCGTCGGATCGGGATCCACGCCATTGGCGATTGAGATACCGTCATAATCTGTGACCTGGGTATCCTCGTTCCAGCGGCCTTCCAAGGAAAGCGTAAGTTCGTCGGTTAGGTCGTAATCGATAGAACCGAAGACCCCAATGTTGTCACCATGCGTAAGGGTGATGTTGTAAGTCGGCCCAAAGGCGGCCTTAGCAACAGAGTCATTGCCCTGCTTGTAGTAGCTCACGCCAATCATATAACGCAGACGTTCTTCACCGCTGGATACATAGCGCGCTTCCGCGTAGGTATCGCGTACGGCAGTCGCCAAACCAGCGAGCCATGGACCGCCGCCAAAGATAGGTGACGGGGTGCCGAAGTTATTGTCGAAAACAACATGGTGGGTTGACTCACCGAGGGCGAACTGGGCGCTGATTGTTGCGCCGTTGTCGAGATCGTAATCTGCCGACAGGTCAACCCGCCATAGTTTGTATTCCGTACCCAAACCGTCGGGTGCTTTGGGAATACCCTTGCCTTCCAACTCCGGAGGCAAAGTCTGGAAGAAGGAAAACGGGTTTGAAAATAGGAACAAAGGCGTGCTGGACGTAATTTTACCGACGTCAGACAGGTTTGGCGGAACGTCATCCCAATCAGGGATGCTACCGCAGAAGGTGTTCCGGAGAGACTGTGACAAATCGGTCGTGAACGTGCCGCCGCTGGTCCCGTCGGCAACATTCCGGATTTCACCCGAGTACGTCAGATTACAGGTTCCAGCCAGAACAGGCGCATGTTGGGACTGTTGCGCCCGTGTGTCATCGGAGCGGACAAAAAAGCCCGACGCCTTGAGACTGAAGTCTTCATTGGCTTGGAATGTAGATACTAATGATACGGCCGTGGTGTTTTCTTCGCCGGCCGGATCACCGTTCAAATACTCAAAATCAGCGCCTACACGGCTATGGGTTGCGGCAACGCGAAGTCCGACGTTGTCAGTGATCGGGCCACCGACCGCCGCTGACGCGTTATAGCTGGTCTGCCGTGACGGAGAGATGGAAACCGAACCCTTGCCGGATAATTCGTCACCAGGTTCCGCTGGAATGTAATTCACCGCGCCGGCGAACGTATTGCGGCCAAAGAAAGCGTTCTGCGGTCCCTTAATGACCTCGACGCGTTCTAGATCAAAGAGGGGCAGAATGCCGGCACCGTCGGAGATATAACCACCATCCCAGAACACCGCGCCGGCGCGGGAGGCTGGGCTCGGCTGCTGAACCGCAAGACCGCGGAACCGAATGGCCGGGTTTTGACGCCCACCAGATCCACCAGGGCCAACATTTTCTAAAACGAAGCCTGGTGTAACTTTTGACAGAGCTTCGAGCGAGCTAGCGCCCATGGCATCGAGTTGATCTTGCGAAAACGCGGAAACCGACACCGGAATTTCAAGCAATGACTCTTCACGCTTACGGGCGGTGACGACAATTTCATCTAGCGCGATGGTCTGAGCGGCCACATCTTGAGCCACCATCAGGCTCGCGGTGGATTGCATTGTGACACTGGCTAGCAACAAATACCGATAACGGCGTGATGTCATGGTTTTCTCCCCTATACGAATGGCGGTTGCCGCGCCGGACAACCCAATCTGAGCGGCACTCAGCCCCGTTGAGACCTGCTACGCCACAGCCGCCGTCCAGAATAGAGATAAGCTTTCGTCCTGTGACCATTTGGCGGTGAACCCCCGGGCGTTATTGATACCGCTGTGACAATTAGACAACGGTTCATGCATCCGGTGTATGACTCCAGTACATAAATTCATACGAGCTCAACTGCTCCCAAATAAAAAACCCCTCTCACATGAGTGAGAGGGGTTTCCTTAATCTATATGAGACTAAATCTAGAAGTTGATGCCCATGCGCACACCCCATTGGGTGTCATCCGGCGCGAATTGCTGGATGGCGGTCCCGAAGGTGAATAGGCCAAAGTTTTCCTGGGCGCTTCTGATGGTGTCATCGCCAGCCAGGTTTTCGGCGTAGCCAATGAAAGACCATTTGTCCGTCTCAAATCCTAAGCGACCCTGGATCTCGCGGGCCGACTTGCCGCGGGCATACATCAAGATCACCTTGTCGTCGAACCCCGGCAAGCGCCGGCAGTGCTTCTCGACAAGCTTTGGATCGAATCGACCTTGCCGATCCCGGGGAATCGACAACTCCATCCGGCCATCGTCGGTGAGCACCCTCTTACGACTATGGCCGTTGCGGTGGTTGCCGCTGGACTGCTCGTCTTCATCGTCGAGATGCTGATCCAGCTCGGCATTGAGGATGCGTTCCGCCAGTGCCTTCTTCAGATCCTGGACCAGATCGCCGCTTTGAAATGCCTCAAGCGCGTCCGATCCGCCCAATAGTCGATCCAGTAGCTCGTCTGGAACCACCGGTTTGTGCCTGCTCGCCATATTGTCCTCCTTTGGACATCCTAGCGCTCATAAACACAAAATTCCTGACAGGTTCATTCGGTCATCTATCTATTCAACTCTGGTATTTGGCAAGTGCTTTCCAAATTAAAACAGTGCTCAGCGCTTGGATATGCTGCCACTGGGTCTCACCCCAACCATCCGATATAGTTGTAGTCAGCACCGCATTTCGGAGGGACCACCATGAAAAGACGAACCGTTCTCGGCGGCGCGGTCGCAGTAGCAGGCGCCGCGATCTCTCCGGCGGCCGCAAAGAAAGTAAGTGCCCAGCCGATCATGCCCACACCGGAGTCCGGTGCGGGGGGTGTCGGCGGCAAGACAGCCAGTGCTGAAGGCGCCACCGTGCTCATCACCGGCGCCAACCGGGGCGTGGGGCTCGGGTTCGTCAAAGTGTTTTTGGAGCGCGGCGCCAAGCGGGTCTACGCCACCGGCCGCAACCCGGACAACCTGCCGCCGGTGAAGGCATTGGACCCGGACCGAGTGGAGACTCTGGTGCTTGACGTCAACAACGAAGACCAGCGCCAGGCCGCTGTAGAAGCGGCAACGGACGTTAATTGGCTGATCAACAACGCTGCCTCACCTGGCAGTTTCACAGAAGGGGAGCGGCGTATCCTTTCGGCGTCGTCGCTGGATGATTGTAAGTTCGTCATGCAGACCAATTGCTGGTCGCCGGCGGAACTGGCGCGGCTGTTCGTTCCTATCATTCTTGCCAACGGCGGTGGCGCCATCGCCAACGTCCTGTCTGTCGGCGCCTGGTACTGCTTGCCCGAGTTCTCCAGTTACAGCATCTCCAAGGCGGCAGCGGCAGTTATGACCGCCGGTTTGCGGGCGGAGCTGGATCCCGATCCCATTCTGGTGTCGAGCATCTTCACCGGCGGGGTGCAGACCCGCGCGTCGCCCTCTGGGTATTCGGGCGGGGTGACGCCGGAAGAACATGCCCGTGAGGTGATCGACAAAATGGCCCGTGGTGATACGGATGTGTTCGCCGCGGGGTCGGAACGTATACGGCAACGTATTCTTGATGATCCGCAGACCTTCGAGCGGGGTGTGATTGACCGGTTTCATAACAACCCCATATCGATCGCGCCGTATTAGTCTGTTACTCGCGCCGTACTAAAAGGTTCAAAGCGAAGATCACCGTTCGTTAAGGCGGAGTCGGGTCGAGCACCTGTGATTTGCCGTCTTTGGACATCTCTATAAGGTGACCCTACGTTCCTGTTCACACCTTTGATCCAAGGTGGGAGGGACCGTTTGCTGCTGAGAGAGGACGCAGAAACGTCATGACCGGACACAACACTCATTCGACCGTGTCGCACTTGACGGTACTGGCGAAAAATCGGCGCTGGTCACCGGCCATAGAGATCGATTGGGATCAACCCGTAAAAAGGCCATGGTGGATGCAGTCATCCCGCTATGCTGAGCTGATGAGCCAATTGATGTACGGCGAGGAACTGAGTTTGTCTTTAACCCAGGCCGCTTTTTCCCGCACCAACGGGAACACTTGCCCTGACTTTCTGGCGACACAGATGGAGGATGAGGTCCGGCACGTGAAAGCCTACCGGTTATACCTAAGAAAACTCGGCGATATTTCACCGCAGTTCGACGGCTTTAAACTGTTTGTTGACCAAGTGGAGGCATGGACTGGCCCCCTGGTTGCCATTGATGTGGCCGTCCATGAAGTGCTTGAAGGCGACGCCTTGATGGTGCAGAAAAATTTTCAAAACTGGTTGTCCTGTCCTATTCTCCGCGAACTGCACAAACGTATTGTGCGCGATGAATCCCGTCACGTGGCATACGGTAAAGCTGTTCTACCTGGGCGTATCAGCGCCTTATCACCGAATGAAAAAATCGAAACTGCACAGTGGCTGGAAAATTTGTGGCGAACCACTTTTGATACTCTGGCGGGCCGCTTTGCCACTCCAACACTTTGTCCACGGCGCTTGAGAACCACATTGGCAGACCAATTTTGGCAGCCTCATGCCCGCCGGCTTTCAGACATGGGATTGCCTCTGTAGCCTGTACACTGTGGTAATGATCAGTCCCAGTATCTCCGTCATTATTCCGGTCTATAACGAAGCGGATCGGCTACCGCATGTGCTGAGCGTGGTGTGCAGCGAGTCCGCCGTCAAAGAGGTGATTGTGGTGAACGGTGGCAGCAGCGATGACACCGTTCTCACGGCGCAATCCTTTGAGAGTACAATCATCAAAACACCCGCCGGGCGCGGCCAGCAACTCCGGGCTGGCGGCGCGGTGGCCACCGGCGACGTGCTGTGGTTTGTCCATGCGGATACCCGTGTTCCCGACGGCGCTGTGGCGGCTATGCTCGAACATCTAGAGCGGTTTGACTGAATTGTGAATCGAAGGGGATTCCCAAGCGTCCCACTCCATGATTCTGTATCCCGAGGCGATTTGGTGTCAGACATGGGGCATTGTTACGGGAATGATCTTCGCCGGCGGGTCGTCGAGGCGATCACGGGGCGTCTGTCTGCACGGGGGGCCGCGGCGCGTTTTCGTGTCGCGCCAGCGACGGCGATCCACTGGCGCCGGCGCTGGCGCGAGACGGGCTCGATCGAGCCCGACCGCCAGGGCCAACCGCCGGGCTCGAAGCTGGATGCGCATGAGGCCTTTATCCTGGCTCTGGTGGCGCAGACCAAGGCTATGACGCTGGCCGAGATTGGCGAGAAGCTGGCGGCGTCGCACGGGGTTCGGGTGTGCCCGTCGACGGTCTGGCACTTCTTCGCCAAGCGCGGGCCGTGGGCAACGCGGTTCATTTGGTCGGCGGTATCCAGTCCGCGCACGTTGTGGCGGCCTGAGAACTCGTTGACGTACCGCTGTAAGTGCTTGGCGCTCATCTTGTGATACGTGACGCACAAAAAAGACCGGCCATGCAGCGGAGCAGCGGCGCCCGGACGTGCTCGCGCGGCGCCGGCTCTGGTTCGAAGGCCAGGCAGGGCTCGCTCCGGAACGGCTGATCTTCATCGACGAGACCGGCGCGTCGATGAAGATGGCGCGGCTGCGGGGATGGTCGCGCAAAGGCGAACGGTGCCGGGCCTCCACCGGGCGGGAACTTCAGGCTGTTGTTCGACGGCGACGATGATTTCAGCCGTTGGCTCGATGGCTTCTACGAGCGTATCCGGGCACGGGGATTCTATTACGGCGATTCCGGCATTTTCGTGCGCCGGTCTGCCTATGAGCAACTCGGTGGCATACGCCCTTGGCCTTGATGGAAGACTACGCTTTCGTCCGCAAGCTCGAAGCAACAGGACCAACATTGTACATCCAGGACCCGCCGCTGGTGACCTCATCCCGCCGCTTTCAGAGCCGGTGGAAATGGGCCATCGTGTTTCAATGGGTGTTGCTGCACGGCCTTTTTCATCTTGGTGTGCCTGATCGAGTGTTGGTGCGTCTCTATGATTCCATGCGTCTGCGGAGCAACTCCTAACAACGTTTCACACGGGTACCGTCTTATCATTTGGTGAGATACTATGGCCTGTCGCTCAGAGGAGGGCCCCATGAGCACCCATCCCGGACACCCGTCCCACCCCGGCCATCACCGTCTGCTGGCTTGCCCCACCCATGACGAAGGCGCACGCCAAACGTTCGTGCGCGATCTGCGCTCCCATCTGGCCGTCGAGGTCTATCCGGGCAACCGCTTGGCCTACGAACGGCGGGTCGAGCCGGCATTCAAGAAATGTAACGACCGGGTACCGAAGGACCGCCACGAAGTCCGCAAAAGTATGACTCAAGACCCCTATTATCAGTTCTGGAGCGCCATGCAGCGAAACAGCCAGGAACTGATGTGGGACTCCGTGGTGGATACGGTGGAGCGGACGCTGCCGGACTTGATCGAAGGCGCACCGCTGCAACAACCAATGGGCTCGTTGACGTTGGATCCGGACCTCAGCATGCCGGCCTACCTCACGTCTTACGACATTCATTTGCAGCCCGGCGGATATCATGCGGAAGCGTGTGCCAATGATTTAGCTGCTGGCGCCCTGTACGACGGCAGCTTGCCGATCTACGCCATGGATTCCCTCGGTGCCCTGAATGACGACCTGGGTTGGACCACTGTGGAGTGCTACCGGGAGCATTTTTCCGATCAAACACCCAAGCGCGTGCTCGATCTCGGTTGTACCGTCGGCCATTCTACACTGCCTTGGGCCGAGGCCTATCCGGAGGCGGAGGTCCACGCCATCGATGTGAGCGCGCCACTATTGCGCTACGCCCACGGTCGGGCCGAGGCGTTGGGGCGGGCCGTTCACTTTAGTCAGCAAAATGCGGAGCGGACGAATTTCGACGACGGAACGTTTGATGTCATCGTCTCTCACTTCTTTATGCATGAAACGTCGCGTAAGGCCTTGCCGCGCATCTTCACCGAATGCCTCCGGCTGTTGGTGCCGGGCGGGGTGATGCTGCACTTAGATTTGGAGCAGGACCGGGACCTTGATCCGCTGACTTCTTTCCTCATGGAGTGGGAGGTCTACAACAACAACGAAAGTTTCATGGGTCAGTTGCGCAGTCTTGATCTGCCCGCTCTCGCCATTGAAGCCCGATTTGCTGAGGACAAGGTCAAAAGCATTTTGCAACCCAGTCATAAAAGTTCGGATCAGACTGACGACGGTTATGTGAACTTTTTCACCTGGCCGGTATTCACCGCTAGGGTCTGACACACAAAGGGGACTCACATGATCTATTTACGGCACTGTTCAGCCACGCTGGCATTCGTGTTCGCCGTTTTTCTCGCCGGTGTCGGTTACGCCGAAACCATTGCCGTCATCGGTACTGGGCGCATGGGCGCCGCGGCGGGGCCGCGTCTGGCCGAGGCCGGGCACACGGTGATCTACGGCACCCGTGATCCGTCGGCGGACAAAATCGGTGAGTTATTGTCGCGCACACCGCGCGGGACGGCATTATCACAAGAAGACGCCGTGCGATCATCTGATGTCATTCTCCTCGCCATTCCCTGGTTTGCCACGGAAGAGTTTTTCAAAACCAATAGCCCATGGGACGGCAAGCTGATCATGGATATGGTCAACGCTTCCACGATGGGCGAGGACGGGCTGCTTGAAATGTCCGTCGATACTTCTGCTGGGGAATTGATTCAGTCGTGGGCACCCGGCGCCACCGTGGTCAAGACCTTCAACACGGTGAGCTATCACATCATTGCCGATCCGGGCATCGCCCGCGACTTGGTGACCATCCCCCTGGCCAGCGATGACCGCGCGGCCAAAGAACGGGTGGCGGAGATTGTCGCGTCGATCGGCATGGAGCCCTTCGATGCAGGACCGCTTCGCTTTTCGCGAGCGCTCGAGCATATGTCCACCCTGCATATGGTGCCCTACCTACAAGACCGCTGGGAGGACGCCTACGAGTTCTACTTCGTCACCGGGACGGCCCCGCTGGGTGTATCCGGTGTAAGGCTGGCCAAATGAAGTCGCTCGTCATCACGCTGTTCATTGCCTGTGTGACAACCGTCGCCAGTGCACAAGAATATCAGCCCAACGAAGTTTATCGCAGCGGCGACCGGTCGGCCTCCGTCGAAGACCTGGGCGAGGGGGTTTACCTGTTCCGCTTGTGGCCCGGTTTTTATGTCAGCCCGTTCCTGGTCGGCGATGGTGAAGTGGCTGGCCGTCGATCCCATTAGCCGGGACGTGGTGGTGCTGTATCGCGAGGCCGTTTCTGCAGTGACCGGCGCACCTATTGCCAAGATCGTTTACAGCCACGATCACCGCGATCACATCGTCGGCGCCGACGTGCTGGCGCCGGATGCCGAGATCATTGCTCACCCGGGTACGCTCATTTCGCTACAGCGGCGCGGTGATCCAGACATTCCATTGCCGCAGACGCTGGTTGATAACGGCGACGTCATCGAGATCGGCGGACGCATGGTGGGTGTGCATTACTACGGGCCCAACCACGGCCAGAGCAACATCGGCCTCACCTTTCAAACGGGCATGGGCTCCATGCTGGTGTTCGTCGACACCTTGGAGATCGGCATCGTGCCCTACCGCACTCTGCCCGACACCAATGTGCACGGTTATATCAAGTCGTTGCAGGGGGCATCTGAGCTGGACGTGGATTGGGTGCTCGGCGGTCACTCGGGCCCAGGTCCGAGTGTGTGGATTGACAATTACCTCAATTATTTTCTCGATATGGAGCAGGCGCTGATCAGAGCCGAGGCCGAGAGGTGGTGGAGCCGCCGTCAGAAACAGTGGAGGACGTCATCGCCCAAGGGGAGCGCTATACGGAAGCGATCATCGCCCGGGCCATAGATGAGCTCCGCCCCAAATACGGCAAATGGCGCGGCTTCGAAGCCTGGGCGCCGCTCAATGCCCAGACCGTGCGCATGTACATCATTACGGGAAATTAAGAGGCCGCGTTACTCCCCGCCCTCCCGTTCAGGCCGAGGACCAACAAGGCTGTCATCCATGGCGTGATAGAGATTGCCCATACAGCGTCGGTTATCCATGCAGACTATGGCGAGTGCCGCCAAATCCTTCCGGGTGACGCGGCCGAAGGAATCCATGTCGTCACTTAAGTAAGCCCCGCCCGTGGGATCGGCCGGCTCGAACTCCAACAGACCGTTGCGGATGATGGTGTACCCGACACCGCTTTTTTCCAGAATCACTTCCGCTTCGCCCTTGTCGCGGATGTTGTCGCTTTCGGTATCGAAGCCAAAACGCTCGCGCAGAAGTTTCTCTGCGCTGCCGCGCACACCGATAGAACTGTGGATAATGATCTGATTCACATCATGGGCCTTGGCAGCCTCGGTGATGTTCTGCATGGCTTGAGCGTAAAACGGTTTCGCAGCCCGCATTTGCTCGCCGCGTCGGGCGGAAGTATCGATGGTCACCCGGGGCTTGGCTTGTGCCACGGCCGCCATAACGGAGTCCGCATCCATAAGGTCGCCAACGGCGTACTTGACATCCAAGCCCTGCAAACGGCTGCGGGTCGAGGAGGGCCGAACAAATGCAGTCACGGTCTCACCACGGTCCAACAATATGCGCACATGGCGCGCGCCCAATTGTCCCGTAGCGCCGAACACCAGGACACCGTCAGCCAGCGCCGCCGACGTTACAAACAGTCCTGCGACAAGTGCGGTAAAAATTCTCAATATAGTCATCGGTTCTATTCTCCTTCACCGAAACTGGGTAGTGGCCAGGTCAGGCTGTCATCTCGGTTGTGAAACACCTTGCCGTGGCAAGCGGGATTGTCCAGGCACTCCATGGTAAAGCGTGCCAAATCGATGCGGGTGATCGGCGTCATTATTGTACGATCTTCCGTCATCACCGCGTTGCCAGAGGCCGGTGTGTCGTCGGGCCAGACCCGGCTGTTGCGGATGGTGGTGGTGGGAATGCCCGAAGAGAAAAGAATCTCCTTAGCGGCGCCATGATCCATCATCCGAGGTAGCAGATTGGACACCCGCGCCCAGGGCACATCGGGGTGCAGGTTCATGTTCGATCCCGCGCCAACAGCACCATGATGGATGATGTGCTGTACGCCTGTGTCCTTAGCGTGTTTGCTGATATAGGTGCTGCTGATTTTATAAAAATCCGCGACCTCGGTTGGCGCGCGGACTGTATTGATGATCACCCGATAGTTTTGGCCTTCAAAGGCTGCAGCAATAGAGGCCTCATCGAGCAGATCACCAACGACGTAGTCCACATCCAAGCCGTCCAATCGGCCGCGGTCCGAGGTTGGGCGGACCAACACGGTGACGTCTTCCCCGGCATTGACCAATGATTTGGCCACCCGAGCGCCCAGTTGACCGGTCGCGCCCAATAAGAGAACGCCCTCGGCAAAGGCAGGGCTGGTCACTAATAAAAAGGCGACAAGACTGAATAGCGTGCGCGCAAGTCTGTTCATGGGTCGTGCGTCCTCGTTTCGTTTGCTTTGGATTAAGACTACCACCGGTACTTGGGCATCTCATAGCGCCGCGGGCCGATCTCCGGTGTTTGCAGCGCCTTGAAATCTCCGGTGATCTCTCCCGGGCGCACACCATCATCCCAAATGACGGCAAAGGCCGTGTTTAGGGCATTTGGGTCTTCCAAAGCCGCGCGCATCACTTGAGCCACCCGGTACCGGGAGACATAGCCTGCCCATTGATAGTCTGACCTTGGGAGAATGCGCACACCGGCCCTTCACGGGGTTCGTTACGCAGGCCGCTGGCGCCGACGATGGTGAAGGGTACGCCACTAGCCTTGAGATGCTCCTCGCCCTTGGTCTTCCAGTAAAGCACATAGCCGGTACGGGCGATCTTTCTGTGATCTTCAAACGGACCTGTGTTGGCTGCAGCCAAAATAACGAACTGCTTTATGTCATGCCGTTTGGCTGCATCCACCAAATTGCGGACCACTAGAGCGGAATCCGATCACGTTGCGCTGTATCCGGCGGCGTTGAAGTAGTTTTTGCATTCTTGCGGGGAGAAGGTCAGGGAGATTTGGCCGATGGCGTTCCAGAGACCATCGACGGTTCGCTCAGCGGCTTTTCGGAGCCTTGCCTTGAGCTTTGCGAAGGCGAGTTCGATGGGATTGAAGTCAGGGCTACCCCGAAACGCGCACCAGCTGCTCTATGGCTCATACCCTCTGAAACCGCTGATAGAACCCGATTGCGAAGATCAAGGGAAAGGGCTTTCGACATCAATGCCGGCCTCCTCAACCCGGCCGACATCTTGAATCACAAATCCCTCGCCCTGTGAATCCCCCAACGATTCAATCAGGTCAGATCATGCTCTAGAGCATTTCCGATTTATTGTGACGCATACCCGTTGCCTCGAACCCGACTTGGACCGGCAACTGGTAGGGTCCCCCGACGCATGCAGGTGCAGGTCGATATCGTGGCCATCCAGTTCCTGCATGAAACAGCTCAACCGCGCGGCAGTGAACAGCACACCGCCGGTGTTGCGGGGTCCGTGGCATAGGGCTCTATGTTGAATTGCGTTGAATATTGACCCAGGTTTTGCATTGAATATTGACCCGTTCAATGTGAGCCTGATGATGGTTCAGTTTTATTCTTTTTTGTCGGTGTTTTCTCCATTTAGGGCGGTTGATTGTTTGAACCGGTAGCTGTCGTTCCCGGTCTCGACGATGTGGCAATGGTGGGTATGGTCGGTCTGATGGAAATTCGCGACCCCCCTCTTCCCGAACCGGCACACGACGTTCGCCGCCTTGGTATTGGTGGCGTTGCCTTAGTGCTGTCCGTCGCCGATGCGGACGCGGCAGCCGAGGCGGTTATAGAGAACGGCGGCACTGTTCTCATGCCCGTGACCACCGCGCGTAATCTGGGAGATAAAGACGGCGGCTTCGTTCCGGCCAAACTGTTCATGGCGCAAGATCCGGATGGTTACTTTCTCGAAGTGTTTGAACCCCTCACCGAGGCTAACTAGATGAGTCAAACTCAACACGAATCTATGATTTCGTCTTTAGTCGGTATTGTCGGAGCTGATCACGTACTTGATGACGAAGAATCCCGGTCCCTGTTTTCAACGGATTTGTTTTACGACGGCGCCGCTCCGATGTGCATCGTCAGCCCGGCCACGCCGGAAGAATTGGCGCAAACCGTGCGAACGCTCACGATGGGTGGATGCGCCATAGTGCCCCGTGGCGGCGGTTTGTCCTATTCCGCAGGATATGTCGCCAATCGAGCCGACGCTGTGCTTTTGGATATGCGCCGGCTCAATCGCATTGTGGAGATCAATGAAGACGATCTCTTCCTCAACCGCGGCCATGTAGCGGT
Organism: Rhodospirillaceae bacterium; assembly: GCA_965262665.1. Taxonomy (GTDB): domain Bacteria; phylum Pseudomonadota; class Alphaproteobacteria; order Rhodospirillales; family Rhodospirillaceae; genus CBDBND01. Next base: position 1,890,799 of record CBDHFR010000004.1, on the reverse strand, counting down.
AAAAGGTGTCGCGCGACATGCCCATGACCTGGCAGGCCTTCGACACGTTGCCCAGTTCCTCGGCCAGATTCAGCAATCCAGTTTTGTGTTTGATGATCTTGTCGGTAGTATTCAACATCGTGGTTTGTATGAACGCCTCCCGGGACGCAAGGACCGATTTTGTGCGGCGGGCAGGCAGATTGCAGTTTTGTATCCGGCCTTTGAGTGCGAGGCTTCTTGCTCGCTGGCCCTGATGGGATCTGCCGATCCGCGCCTCATTTCCTACCGTGGGCTTCTCGCCCTAACCACGATGCAGGCTTAGCGGATCGCGGTCTGACCTGTTTGCCATCACACCTTGTCGTACCTTGCGCAACACCTCCTGTGTCGGTTCGTTATCCCGTCGTCTGCCGCGCCTAGACCGGCTGGCTGTTGAAGTTCGTCTGGTACGCCCGGTCATGGGCCAATAGGGCCCAGATCGTGCGTGCCGTCTTGTTGGCCAGTGCGACCGTGACCACGTTGGGCGGTCGCCGCTCGACTAGGCGCAGCGCCCATTCGGGGGCGTCTTGGCGTTGGTGAGCACGGCGCGTGCGCCGTGGATCAGCAGGGTGCGGAGATACTTGTCACCGCGCTTGGAAATGCCGAGCGTGCGGACCCGTCCCCCAGTGCCTGTGTGCCGGGGCACCAGGCCGAGCCAGGCGGCAAACTCGCGGCCGGACCTGAGGGCAGCGGGATCACCCATCGCCACCACCACAGCCGTTGCGGTCAGTACCCCGACACCGGGAATCTCCGCAATCCGCTGGCTGGCGGCATTGCTGCGGTGCCACAGTTTGATCCGCCGTTCGATCTCGCCGCTCTCCTTGTCGAGCTGGGCCACCCGCGCCCACTGCTCGGCTAAGGTCTCCACGATCATCACCGGAAGGCGCTCCGAGACCCGCTCCAGGGCCGGGGCGATCGCACGGCTTATGCCGGCCCGGCCTTGCGGCATGACCTCGCCGTATTCGCTCAGAAGGCCGCGCAGGCCGTTGATCTGGGCAGTGCGGAACTTCACCAGCTGCTGGCGCATGCGGTGCATTGCCAGGACCGCCTGCTGTTCCTCGGTCTTGATCGCAACGGTCTTGATGCCGGGTTGCTGAACCGCGGTCCAGATCGCCCGCGCGTCCTGCGCATCGTTCTTATTGCCGCCAACGAAGGGCCGAACAGCCTTGGCCGGCAACAGCCGGGGCTCGTGCCCGAGTTCCCGCAGCCGGCGCGCCCAATGCTGCGTGCCGCCGCACGCCGCCATCGCCACAACGCAGGGCGTGCGGTTGGCGAAGTGCTCCAGGAACTTCGCCCGCGTCAGCTTCAAATCGACAATCTCACCCGCCTCCATATCCACCCAGTGCAACTGGAACACTCGCTTTGCCGTATCCACACCAACGACGGTTCTGTTGGTCTTCATGTCGGATCCTCCGGTTTGCCCGTGAAGAGCTTGCTCTTCACCACTTGGCACTTTGATACCGTCGGCCCGCGAGGGTCCAACCCTTTCGGCCTTCGAACATCAAGGGGTGGGAGGCGTTCATCCCATTTCCTCGTTTTGTGGTTGGTGTGCACCACCATCAAAATGGACAACCACCATCTCCATCAAGAGATGCGCCGCTCCCATTCCAGCTTGCTGGGAAAGGAGCGGTGTCAGATCACATCGAGTCTAGTTCAGGTAAATGTGGGGTGTCCAGTAAAGACACAAGCAAATGCCGGTTTTTTGCCAAGCTTTACTGAAACTGTTCCAATCCACGTCTTCAGTCTTTGAATGAAAGAGTTCTGAAAGGATGTCGCTGTTTTGTGATCTTGTTATCGGTTGAAGCAATCGATTGAGTTTCTGGGCGCGTTTCTCGAATGCTGCTAATTCAATAGTGCGAACCAGAGTATCAATATTCTCAAGGCTGATGTCTTCGTTTTCGATACCTCGCGACAGTTCGTATCCAAGTTGGCTAACCGGATTAAAAAAAACTGCCAGATGTCTGTTTGTGGAGACGCGCCAGTTGGTTCCGTAAGTCGTCGACGGTTAGGGTTTGCTGTTTACGTGCCTCAATCATCTAACACCCATAAGGAAATTTCTGTTTCTATGCTAGTCCCATAATTTTTGGCGTAGGATAGGGTAAACAACGGCGCGGTTATCACCGACATGGATGCTTCATTATCTCAGGCTTGCCCCCGCGAACTCGGCACCGACGACCCTGCGCCGGTGTCCGTGCTCCATGGAGACGCGACGCAGCCAATTCTCTTGATCGCCGATCACGCTGGCAAAGCTGTCCCCCATGCCATGAATAATCTGGGACTGAATGAGGACGATCTGGATCGCCACATCGCCTGGGATCCGGGTGCGGCCACCGTGGCCATCAGCTTAGCCCAGCGGTGGCAGGCAACGGCGGTGTTGGCCCAATACTCGCGTCTGATTGTCGATCCCAACCGGCCGCTTGGCGATTCCGGTGCCATGCCGGCAACCAGCGACGGCACGGTGATCCCGGCCAACCAGACTTTGAGTGCCACCGAGCGCACCCGTCGGGCAGATCTGTTTTATTTTCCGTACCACACAGCCATTGATCGCGAGATCGCTCGGCTCCGTCTCGCCGGGCCCGGACCGATGATCCTATCCATCCACTCCTTCACACCACATTACGGCGATGAAGACCGGCCCTGGCATGTCGGCGTGATGTCTGCTGCCGACCGCAGACTCGCAGAGCGCCTTTTGGACTCCCTGACGGCCAAGAACGATCTCGTCGTTGGCGACAATCAACCTTATTCAGGAGTGGACTTAGGCTACACCTTGCGCCTGCACGGCGGATCACAAGGCTTGGCCAATGCCCAGATCGAAATCCGCCAAGACCTTTTGACCAAAGACAAGGATACCGAACACTGGATCGATATTTTGGATGATGCGGTATCGCCGCTGATCGATGATCTTGCTCTCTTAGCTATTGAATATTTTTAAGTGAAGAAGAGGAACGCATGATGGATGAGGGAACACGCATTAAGGTGGAAGCGGCGGCCTTTCGCGGTTTGATCCAGCACCTGCAGAAACGAACCGACGTACAGAACATCGACCTCATGGGCATGTCGGGCTTTTGCCGCAACTGTCTCGCCAAATGGGTGAAGGTGGCATCTGAACATTACGGTGCACCTATGGATTACGATGAGGCCCGCGAGATCGTCTACGGCATGCCTTATGGCGAATGGAAAGATAAACATCAGGAACCTGCGTCGGACGACCAGCAGAAAAAATATGCAGACAGCAAACCACTACACGCCGAAATAACGGTGGTGGAGTAACAGGCCAAATGATGGCGGCGCAACGCACCGTGGATTGGGATGCCATGTATCGCAAGGGCCAGCGTCCACCGTGGCAGCGGGACGAATTGAATCCCGCATACGAATATTGGCTGCATCATCAAATCCTAAAGCCGTGTCGCATCCTACTGCGGGGACAGCATTGAGGTCGTCGAATTCGCTCGTGCTTGATTCGACGTGACCGCACTCGATATTTCGCAAACTGCAATAGATCTTCAGCACAAGCATTTGGACGAGTCTATTCAAAGTGCGCGCTTGGAAGTCGATGACGTTCTGACCTGGATACCTGATCATCCGTTCGACATGGTTTATGAGCAGACCTGCCTTTGCGCGTTGAGACCGGAAGACAGACACCACTATCACCACCAGTTAAGGCATTGGCTGAAACCGAAGGGCAAACTCTTGGCACTCTTTATGCAAACCGGTCGGCCCGGCGGCCCGCCTTATGATTGCCCGATTCAGGACATGGAAGACCTTTTTACGCCTAAACATTGGCACTGGCCGGAACCACCGCATTTTCATTCACCCCACTTCAAGGGGTTTCACGAATTTGCGGTGATCTTAACCAGGCATGAAAGTCCTTAACTTTGTGCGCTAGGGTTCAGAAATTAAATAGCTCTTTCTCGTATTTTCTATTGGCATGGCCGCGAAGGAGCCATTGATCTTTCCGGCGGGGATCGTTTTGTCCCACACCACGGCAAACGCCTTGTTGCGGGCCGCTGGGTCGCGTATGGCGCGGAGCACAACATCGGCAACACCCTTGCGGTCGATAAAGTCACGGGTGTAGTCGGGGCGAGGCATCAGTTTGACACCCCAGCCTTGAGGTGGCGGTGTCACCAGCCCACGCAATTCCATCAGAAAGTCATCCGCCAGACCGCCCGGGCCGATGATGGTGTAGAGCAGGCCGCTGGCCATGAGGTAGTCCTCGGCTTTGGTCTTCCAGTAGAGCACATAGCCGAAACGGGCTTCCTGTCGGTGGTCGATACCGCGCGCGTGGCCTGCGGTGGACGACGTGATGACGACAATGTGTTTTGAATTGGCTGCTTTGGCCGCGTCGATGAGATTACGCACACCGAGATAACCAACAAACTGCGGTGCGCCGGCTCCGACCATGTCGCCATGACCCAACGCACTGACGACGATGTCAGATCCGGCAACGGCATCGCGCAGTTGGGCCGTATCATGCGCATTCACTTCCACCCAATACTTGATTTCGGGATAGCGGGACGCTGCCCGTTCGGCATTGCGGGTCGACGCGCGGACGTCATAGCTCGCGTCCTGCAGGGTGCGGGCAATCTCAATACCCGAACGTCCGGACCCGCCGGCGACAAACACGGTCTCGGCCTCGGCTGTAGATGCCCATACGGCAGAGAGCAGGGTAATGATGACCTTCATTGCTCCGCTCCCACCGGCACCTGGGTTAGGTCAAGGCAGGTGGCGGTCCCACCGGCGGCGAACTGGGCGCTGTCGTTGGATTGAACCTGAAACACCCATTCGTCGCGCGTCGGATAGTAGTTCAGTACCACGTTGTGCTCGTGCTCCAGCGTGCAAAAGCGGTTTTGGGACTGAGGAATGGCAACTTCTCTGACAATGGCGCCGCGGGATGTGAAGGCGAAGCGCTCAATGCGCGATCCCTCAGGGTCGAGCCGGTCGATCTCAATCAGGGGCGGAATATCCGTGCGTAAACTTTGCGCCATTATCCCCGGCGAAAAAAGCAAAGCACAAGTGAGTGCAGCAAGATTAACGCAAGTGTGTTTCATCGATCTTTGTCTCAGTAAAGAAAAACCCCGCCCCAGTGTCCCAGGGCGGGGTACGAAACGCAAATATCGTGAAAAGGTGCGCTTAGGCTTTCTTGATGGCGTGGCGAATTCCGAACCCCGGCAGGGCCGCCTTGACATCCTTGTTCATGGTGAAGCCGGCTTTGACCAACTCGCCTTCGAAATCCAGCGTGTGGTATTCGCGGCTCCAGACTTCGGTGTTCCACCGGTGATCCCACCAGCGGCGGTATTGGCCATAAGCGCGGCCCTTGTCGCCGCCGGAGCGGAAGTCGATGGGATAGAAGTATCCACCTGGGCGCGTGACCCGATATGCCTCTGCAATAACAGCACGGCTGGCGTCTTGAGTCAGTTCGTGGTGGATAATGTACGACGTGACGATGTCGAAATACCCGTCGGGGAACTTGGTGTCTTCAGCCAAACGTTGGGCGAAGTTGACATTGACGCCGAGATCACGGGCACGCATGTGAGCATAGCGCACCATTGGACCACCAACATCGACGCCCCACACTTCGGCGTCAGGGAAGCGTTCTGCCAAGGCAGTGCTTAGCTGGCCGGTGCCGCAACCCTGAATGAGGATGCGCTTGACCTTGCCGTCTTCCGGCAATGGCAATCGATTGGCCGTGCCGATGTGGATCTGGTCCTGCTCGTTGTCGCCAATGGCGCCGACATAGAAGCTGTTGGTGCCATAGTGGTAAATATGACCGGCAAATTCATCACCGACATAACCCCCCGGCTGAATATGGATTTCATGTTTGGTATATTTGGGGATGTCCATATCCGGGTTGAGTTCCAGCGTACCGGGACCTTGATCATCGGCGGCTTCCATTTCAACGATGTATTTATCCGCGTGCTCATGAAAGTGATCTTGAAGGATCTTCCAGGTGATTTGCTGGTTGCTGATCCAGGTACGGCCACTGGTTTGAACGAGGGCATCGTCTTCAACAAGCTCTAACACCTTTTCCATGGAGTAGTCGCCCTTTGGATCGAGCCCGTTGTCCTCAAGGATTTTTTCGATCCGGTTGTTGGCGATCCGGTTGAACTGGCCATGGAATTTGCGGAAACCGGTGACGAAGTCGTGTTTGCTTTCCAAGTCCAGTTCCGGGAGACGTTCGAGACGGCCTTTTGAGCCGCGTGGTTCAACATCACCCGTCGGCGTCTTGTTGACGTAGGTGTAGTCCGTAGCGGCTTGCGCTTTACGTCCGCCGAAGGCGGCGCCGACGAAGGAGCCGACAGCCGCCGTCGCGGCGAAGAGGGAACGGCGATCTAGCATGGGTGTTTCTCCTTAACTCGGCGAGGGTTTACTTGTTGTCCCGTTGGAAGGCGGCGGAGACGGGGAGGTCGCCTTCGCGCAACAGCGGCGAATAGGTCAGATCAATGAACCGGTCCCGGTCCTTCTGCCATTCGGCTTCCTGTTCCGCCGTCGGCATGTACTTCTCGATCATCGCGTTGGTCACGCCTTTGTCTTCCAACAAAGCTTCCACAACCTTCATCCGGCGGCGGTTCGACCACACCTCGGCCCCGAGGGCGATCAGGCTGGTCATCATGTTGTCGAGGATCGGGTTGCCCAGAAAGACAGCCCGCTCAACGTCGGACGGTATAAAGTCAGATGCATAGGTCGGACGGTCGGTCTTCAACTTCGTGGTGGCCATCGGTGGAAGTCTCCTGAATGAACGTTGTACCAAACCCATATAGGGCTGATGCGAAAGGTTCTAAAGCACTGCACCACCCTGCAAAAGTGTGAAAACTCAGGCTTCACATGGATTTTCGCTAGCCTGACTGACGGTTCGTCATGGCCCGCCAAGCAAGTTCGCGAGAAACGGCACATTTCCAACGATTCTGATCTTAAGTTCTTGAGTGTGCGGCTATTAACAACCCCCGCCCGGTCGATCCGGACGGGGGGCTCTAAAACAGCAAACTGTATAGGGGTATTACGCCAGCTTTTCGGCGTGACGCGCACCCCAGCCCGACATGACAGGTTTGGTCTCTTTATTGATGGTGAAGCCGGCTTTTTCGATTTCACCATCAAAATCGTAGGACACGAATTCCGGTGACCAGGGTTCCACGTTCCACCGGTGATCCCACCAACGGCGGTATTGTTGGTAAACCCTAGCCTTGTTGCCGCGGGTGCGGAAATCGATGGGGTAATAATATCCACCCGGGCGTGTCAGACGGTGCGCTTCGGCGATGATCTTCTTGTTGCCCTCCGACGGAATCTCATGATTGATGATGTAAGAGGTGACGATGTCGAAGTACCCGTCTTCGAAATTGGTCTCTTGCGCAGATTGCTGCGCCCAATTCACCGCAATACCAAGATCGCGGGAACGCATGTGGGCATAACGCAGTAACGGCCCAGCGACATCGATGCCCCACACTTCGGCGTCGGGGAACCGTTCTTTCAGCCCCATGGTGTAGCGGCCGGTACCGCAGCCCAAATCGAGGATGCGTTCGACCTTGCCGTCACGGGGCAGGGGTATACGATCCGCTATGCCATTCTGAAGCTCATCTTGTTCGTTGTGCCCTAATCGATTGCCAGCGGTGAAACTCAGGGAGCCATAATGGAAAATGTGTCCCGCAAACGGATCGCCCACATAACCACCCGGTTGGATGTGGAATTCATACCTAGCGTAGGTAGGAATATCCAAGTCCGGATTGAGTTCTAAAGTGCCCGGACCGTCATTATCGGCTGCTTCGAATTCGGCCAAATATTCGTCCGCATTGGCGTGAAAGTAATCTTTGATGATCTTCCATGTCATAAACTGATTGCTGACCCAGGTGAGACCATTGGTTTGCACGAGGAGGTCGTCTTCCACCAGCTTCAATGACTCTTCCATGGTCATTTCTGTTTTTGGGTCTAGGCCGTTGGCTTCCAGTATTCGATCGACGCGCTTGCTGGCGATCGGCGTAAACCGCCTGTGAAATTTCCTGAATCCAGTAAAAAAGTCCCACTTGCTTTCCAAGTCCAGTTCCGGAAGGCGTTCGAGGCGGCCTTTAGCCCCGCGCTTATCGACGTCACCGGCCGGTGATAGATTTATGGTCGTAAAATCAGTCTTGGCTTGGGCTCTGCGGCCACCAAACGCGCAGCCGAGGAAGGAACCCACGGCGGCAGTGGCGCCAAATAGAGTACGACGGTCAATCATCGTTGATCTCCTATTTGAACCGGTGTGTTACGCGCTGTTATTCCGCCACGATACGCCTCGCAGCGAGAAATTGCAGCGAAATAACGGAAAATTGCCCCATTGTTCAGCCGTTTGCCCAACCCATCGACGGCGAACGCTTTGAAACAGAATCCTAAATGGCGCTTAAACTTGCCAAAAAAGAAAGACCCTGCTCCGTTTTCGCAGAGCAGGGTCTAAACTCAAATGAGCGCCTAGCTGTCAAGCGAGCTTTTCGGCGTGCCTTCTTCCAAAGCCCGGCTGAGCCGGTTTGGTCTCTTCATTGAGGGTAAATCCGGCCTTTTCGATTTCACCTTCAAAATCAAAAGCGACAAATTCCGGCGACCAGGGCTCTTCATTCCAACGATGATCCCACCAGCGGCGGTACTGACCCCAAGCCGTTCCCTTATTACCGCGGGTCTGGAAATCGATGGGGTAGTAATACCCACCCGGACGGACCAGTCGGTAGGCTTCGGCAATCACCTTCTTGTTATCTTCCGACGGAATCTCGTGGTTGATAATGGTTGAAAGGACCATGTCAAAAGAACCGTCTTCAAACTTGGTGTCTTCGGCCATACGCTGAGCGAAATTAACGTCAATGCCAAGATCGCGGGCACGCATATGGGCATACCGCACCAGCGGTCCACCGACGTCGATGCCCCACACTTCCGCTTCCGGGAAGCGTTCCTTGAGGGCAACGGTTAGGCGGCCGATGCCGCAACCCAGATCGAGAATACGTTTGACCTTGCCGTCGCGGGGCAAGGGCAGACGTTCCACCGTCCTGATGGGAATTTGGTCCTGCTCATTGTTGCCGAGGAACGGAATACCGGCCGAAAAACTATTGGTGCCGTGGTGATAGATGTGACCGGCAAACGGATCGCCGACATAGCCGCCTGGTTGAATGTGAATTTCCCGGCGGATATAGTCAGGGATCTGTAAATCAGGATTGAGTTCCAGGGTTCCCGGACCGGCGTTGTCGGCTTCTTCCATCTCTGCCAAGTATTCGTCGGCGTGTTCGTGGTAATAATCCTGGAGAATTTTCCAGGTGATCTGCTGGTTGCTGATCCACGTACGGCCGCTGGTCTGGACGATCAAATCGTCTTTGATCAACTCATTGGTTTCTTCCATGGTCAATTGAGCTTTGGGGTCGAGGCCGTTGGCCTCTAACGTCTTTTCAACTCTGGCTCTGACGATGGGTGCGAACCTTTGCTGGAATGTCCTAAATCCCGTGACAAAGTCATGTTTGCTTTCGAGATCTAGCTCAGGAATGCGCTCAAAACGGCCTATGGTGCCGCGTTTGTTGATATCGCCCGACGGTGATAGGTTTTTGTCGGTGTAAGTTGTCGCGGTTTCAGCTTTGCGGCTACTAAAGGCGGCGCCGACGAAGGAGCCGACAGCGGCCGTCGCGGAGAAGAGGGAACGGCGATCTAGCATGAGTATTTCTCCTTAGTGTTCGACTAAGCGTCTCGGCTTAGCCGATTACTTGTTGTCCCGTTGGAAAGCGGCGGAGACGGGGAGGTCGCCTTCGCGCAACAGCGGCGAATAGGTCAGATCAATGAACCGGTCCCGGTCCTTCTGCCATTCGGCTTCCTGTTCCGCCGTCGGCATGTACTTCTCGATCATCGCGTTGGTCACGCCTTTGTCTTCCAACAAAGCTTCCACAACCTTCATCCGGCGGCGGTTTGACCACACCTCGGCCCCGAGGGCGATCAGGCTGGTCATCATGTTGTCGAGGATCGGGTTGCCCAAAAAGACAGCCCGCTCAACATCGGACGGTATAAAGTCAGATGCATAGGTCGGACGGTCGGTCTTCAATGTCGTGGTGGCCATGGCTGGTACGTCTCCAGTTTGTCTGTCAGGAACGGAAATCACGCCAATGGTGGCCTTTTAGGAGAGAAATTCCAGTGATTTTTATAGCCGTCGCCGGTCTGCGGCCTTTTTCTGGCACGTATCCAGCGATTCAGCGGGAAAACTTCTGGATCGCCTGGTTTAAGACCATCATCAGCTGACGGCCACCCCCCCATCCCCTTCGATTTTCTCGCGGATCACAGCCCTCAAGGTATCCAAGTGGGCCCTGCAGATTTCCAGATTGGCATCGTCTTCACGGCATGGGTAGGCGGTGGTCTCATAAAGGCTTTTGGCAAACAGGGTGAGCAATGGGTAGCCAAACGTTCCTCCCTGGCCGCGCAACTCGTGAGCGATGCGATTGACTTCAGCCAGGTGATCGGACCGGTTGGCCTTAATCTTCAAAGGGTTGAGAAATCTTCTCCGATAGCTCATCGAGATATTGTTTGGCCCAATCGAGGAATCCTTCGGCCTCGCGTTCCAAAGTCTCTTCCGCTTCTGCCAAAATCTCTTTCGGCATTTCAAACGGAACCTTCATGTTCTCAAGACCCATTTTCTGCTTAAGAAGGTTGGGGAATTTAAACAGGTAAACGTCCGATCCTTCGGGTTGGCGTTTCACGTCTTTGGCGGAGTACACGATCGTCGCATGACTTTCACCGGCCCGCCGGCGGTCCTTAGCCACATCCTTGGGAAGATCCTTATAAATTCGCCGCCGGCAGGGGCCGAATAACGACCGCGTGGCGACATGCTGACGCGGCCGGTCGATCACCGCTTGCAACCGGGTCAATATCGATCCGATCGAAAAGGGCTTGGCAATGAATTCGTTGGCCCCCGTGTCCCGTGTCCCGTGCCGCATGCACCTGTTCTTGGTCCGCAGCACCGGAAATCATGACGAAGGGGAGAAAGCGATTGGGGCTGTCTTTGTTGGTGCGGATCCATTGCAGTAGTTGCAATCCGTTTAATTGCGGCATAATGAGGTCGCAAATGACGAGATCAAAGACTAAGGGTTGGCTCGCGCCGCCCACTTTCTTTTCTTGCGGGCGCAAGAATTCGATGGCGTCTATGCCGTTGGAACAGACGCGCATGCCACGAAAGCCCATGTGCTGGAGGCATTGATTGATGCAGTTCTGGATAAAGACATTGTCGTCGATCAGCAGAATATTCAGCTGTTCTTGGCCTAGACGCGGCGCCCCACCACTCATATCATTCTTGTCCCCCACAAGACGGCACACACTTTGTGCTTCTCCCGCCTCAATCAGCACAAAATAGACTGTTTTGCACCGATGCGCTCTATATCCACGGTGGAAAAACTTGTCTGTTCCACGCCCTTTGTTTTCAGCATCACATGCTGCTATATCCACCGCCCTCGAGAGTCAATCAATCCCGAATACAGCAGTTTTAGACGGAGAGTCCCATGCCCGATTCCGGTGGTGTTGCAGCCGACCACCTTAAATCCTTCATCGTGCGTATTGAGCGCCTTGAAGAAGAAAAGAAAAATCTTACCGCCGATATCCGGGAAGTCTATGCGGAAGCCAAATCGGCCGGGTTCGATACCAAGACCATGCGAAAGGTGGTGGCGGTGCGGAAACTGGATATGAGCGAACGGCAGGAGCAGGAAGCCCTGTTGGAAACCTATCTGAAGGCGCTCGGCGAAGCCTTAAGTCTGCACTCAGTACAGCGCTTCTAGATCTTCCCTAAACTCCCTCAGCACGGCATGCCGCCGTACTTTCAATGTCGGCGTCATTTGCCCATTTTCAGTGGTGAATGGGTGGGGTGAGACAATATGTTTCCGCACCTTCTCAATGATGGACACGTTTTCATTGGCCCGTGATATCGCTGCGCTGATTTCCGCCAAAAATTCTTGGTCTTCGGCGAGCTCTTCCAAATCCACGGACCTATTTTTTTCTTTGGCCCATCGCTTGTACCAGTCTTCTTCAGCGACGACGACGGCCGTCAAATAAGGACGGCGGTCACCGAAAACCATAACCTGACCAATTTGCTCTTCCAGGCAAAGAATTCCTTCCACCCGCTGTGGCGACACATTGTCGCCGCCGGAATTAACGATGATGTCTTTCTTGCGGTCGGTGATGACGATCAAACCGTCCTCATCCAGATGGCCGACATCCCCTGTGTGCAACCATCCGTCTTCATCAACAGCCGCGATGGTGGCATCGGGATCGTTCCAATAGCCTTTCATGACCAATTCACCGCGGACACAAATCTCACCGTCGTCATCAATCTTGCATTCCACGCCACGCAGGGGCGGGCCAACCGTATGGAGTTTATTGTTGTGGGGCATATTGGCACTGATGACCGGAGATGCCTCTGTCTGTCCGTACCCCTGCAAAATGCGAACGCCGAGCGCGATAAAGAAAATTCCCACGTCATGATTGAGTGGTGCGCCACCCGAAACCAAAGCTTTCAAGCGTCCGCCGAAACGCTCCCGAACCTTGGTTCGCACCAGACGTTCACAAATGAAATCAATTAAGCGGTCCCACAGGGACAAGCTTTTCGGATCGTTGTACCGTTTGATGCCGAGCTCGACGGTTTTTTGGAATAGATTTTTGCGGAAACTACTTTGGTTCTTTAAACCCTGATTGATGCGGCCACGCATTGTTTCATAGAGGCGAGGGACAGCCGTCACGATGGTGGGGCGCACTTCGGCCATCGCGTTCACAAGTGTGTCGATGCGTTGCACGTAATAGATCTCAGCCCCCAAAGTGATGGGCAGATACAGGCCGCCAACATGTTCGTAAGCATGAGAAAGGGGCAGGAAGGAGAGAAACACCTCTTTGTCAATGCTTAGCATGCGGAAGACCTCAACAGCGCCGTCGCAATTACAGAGGATGCTGCCGTGGCTGAGCATCACACCCTTGGGTAGTCCGCCCGTACCAGAGGTGTAAATAATGCAGCACATGTCGTCGCGCTTGGCCGCGGCCACATGCTCGGGGATTGCTCCGTCCCGTCCTGCATCGAGAACATCGGCCCATGCTTTGGTTTCAGTTTCCGAATGAATGACTGAGTCCGCATCGTCAATGACGATGACGCGCAGCTTGTGATCAGATTCTGCTGCAGCGGCGATGAGCGGCGCAGCCAGTTCAGGCGTTGACACGATCGCCAATTTGGCGCCGGAGTCATTGATGATGTGCAGATGGTTGACAGCGGTGTTGGTGGTGTAGGCCGGGACAGAGATTCCCCCCATGGTCTTGATGGCAATGTCTGCGATCAGCCATTCCGGGCGGTTCTCTCCAACGACCATGATCCGGTCGCCCGGTTCTGCACCCATGACTTTGACCAATCCGTTGGCCAGCGCTGTGATTTGATTGGCCGTTTCCCGCCACGTGAGGGAAACGTATTGTCCGTCCGCTTTGGTCCAGACGAAGGGCTCGTCATCAAAACGTTCGGCTTGGTCAAAAAACAGAGCCGGTAAATTCCGGACCTCGCGTGCGTCGACGACTCTTTCGGCCACCGGTGTCCCCTTATTGCACCCTGTCGATCGCAATACTACGACGGGTTATCGTGGATAAACCAGACCGTTGGCCAGACCGATGCCTTGATCGTTGGCCAGAGCGTTGGGTTCTGGTTGGCGCCCGGACATTTGACCCCTATATGTGTGATCATAAACTATTCCTTCAACCGGAATTAGGCGCGTGTAGGGAGCAACAATGAACGATACGACACTTGTCCAAACGGATAGAAAGGATTTTGGCGCGTTGCCGGTCTGGGACTTGTCGACCCTCTACTCCGGCCCAGAAGGACAAGACTTAAATGCAGCGTTTACAGACGCGGAATCACGGATAAACGCGTTCGAGAAAAAGTACGTCGGCAAGGTGGTCGCTCTTTCACCTCAGGACTTCGGCGCAGCCATCGTTGAGTACGAAGCCATCAGCGACCTGATGGGCCGCATCGGTTCCTTTGCTCTACTGTACCACAGCCAAAATGTTGGTGATGCAAAGCGGGGGCGGTTCTATCAAAACACCATGGACCGCATGACCTTACTGACCAGCAAGTCGTTGTTCTTTACTCTCGCGATCAACCGCCTTGATGATGAAGCGCTTGAACAGAAATTAAGCGATCCTGTTGCGTCGAAATACCGGCCATGGTTGAGGGATCTCCGGGTTTATAGGGAACACGAACTCTCCGACGATCTTGAGCGGTTGCTACACGAAAAATATGTCAGCGGACGCGGGGCTTGGGTGCGGCTGTTTGATGAAACGGAAGCCGCTATACGCTGCACGGTGGACGACGAAACTCTTACTCTCACTGAAACCTTAAACCGCTTGTCCAACCCAAAGCCTGAGCGGCGACGGTCGGCGGCAAAAGGGATAGGTATAGCCTTGGCCGAAAAGGCGCCGCTGTTTGGCTATATCACCAATGTGTTGGCGAAAGACAAGGCCACCGATGACGATTGGCGCCACTACGCGCGGCCGGTGTCGTCCCGCAATCTTGCCAACCTGGTGGAAGACGACGTGGTTGAAGCGTTGGTAACAGCGGTCAAAGGCGCATACACCAGCACGTCACACCGCTATTACGCAATGAAGGCGAAATGGTTCAACAAAGACAAACTGGACTATTGGGACCGCAACGCGCCTCTGCCGAAATCAGACAGTCGCACCATCCGTTGGGAAGAGGTGAAAGTGACTGTCCTGGATGCTTATGCCGCGTTCGCTCCAAGTATGGCAGACACGGCGGCTCCGTTTTTTGAGCAAGGCTGGATCGACGCACCGGCGACACCAGGGAAAGCCTCCGGTGCGTTTTCCCACCCCACCGTGCCGTCTTCCCATCCTTTCATTTTGCTTAACTACCTCGGCAGTTCGCGGGATGTGATGACTTTGGCCCACGAACTAGGACATGGCGTTCATCAGGTGCTGGCTGCCGATCAAGGTGTGTTGTTATGCGAAACCCCACTGACCTTGGCGGAAACGGCATCCGTGTTCGGTGAAATGCTCACTTTCCGCTCACTGCTCGAAAAAGAAGACCGTCCTGAACAGCGCCGCGCGCTGTTGGCAGGCAAAGTGGAAGACATGCTCAATACGGTGATCAGGCAAATCGCGTTTCATGAATTCGAGCGCCTTGTACATGACCAACGCAAGAAGGGTGAAGTGGCGCTGGATCAATTGTGCGAGATCTGGATGCGTGTGCAAACGGAAAGTCTTGGGCCCGCTTTCAGCTTCGACGAGGAGTACAAATATTACTGGGCGTATATCAGTCACTTCCTGCACGTGCCATTTTATGTCTACGCCTATGCTTTCGGGGATTGTCTGGTGAATTCCCTTTACCGGGTTTATCAGGACGGCACCGTGTCCGGCTTCGAATCCAAATATCTCGACATGCTCAAAGCCGGTGGAACGCTAAGGCACAAAGAGTTGTTGGCTCCATTCGGATTGGACGCCACCGATCCGGTCTTTTGGGCGCGGGGAATGGAAACCCTGACGGAATTGATCGACGAACTAGAAGAGGTGGCTTAGCCCGTCATGCCACCCCAAGGCCGCAATTCCCGTGAGGACAACAGCCTGCCCGGCCGGGTCAAACGCTATGCCCAGGTCGGCGGTGCCGTCGGAGGATTTGCAGCCCGGTTGGCCGGAGAGCGCTACCTCGGCATGAAAGGGGACCGGGCCAAAGGCGCCGAAGACCTGCGCATGGCCTTGGGCGGTCTCAAGGGGCCGCTGATGAAGGTGGCGCAAATACTCTCCACCATTCCCGATGCCCTGTCCAAGGAATACGCCCGTGAATTGGCGCAGCTGCAGGCCAACGCCCCGCACATGGGCTGGCCTTTCGTTAAACGCCGAATGACGGCCGAGCTCGGCCCCGATTGGCAATCCCATTTCAAACTGTTCGATAAGGAAGCGTCAGCCGCGGCCTCTCTCGGTCAAGTGCACAAAGCGGAACACCCGAATGGAGATTTGCTCGCCTGCAAACTGCAATATCCCGACATGTCTTCGGTCGTCGAAGCGGATCTCAAACAACTCCGTTTGATTTTTTCCATTTACCGCCGCTATGACGAAGCCATCGATCCGTCGGAAATCCATGCAGAGATTGCGGCACGCCTGCGGGAGGAACTGGACTACGACAACGAAGCGCGCAATCTCGACCTTTATCGGATCATGCTTGAACCCGTCGAAACGGTGCACATACCCGACGTGTATGACGACCTTTCAACAGACCGGTTGCTGACCATGAGTTGGGAGGAGGGCACGCGCATTCCCGACCTGGATGATTTGCCCATCGAAGAGCGCAACTGCATAGCCGAAAATATGTTCCGAGCCTGGTATGTGCCTTTCTACCACTACGGCGTTATCCACGGTGATCCCCATCTTGGCAATTACACCGTCCGCGTCAGTGACGATGATCGAAAGAATGACCGCTACGGCGACATCAACTTGATGGACTTCGGTTGCATCCGGGTGTTTAAGCCTAAGTTCGTCGCCGGTGTGATCAATCTTTACAAAGCATTAGAGACCGGCGACCGCGACCTCGCCGTTCATGCTTATGAGACCTGGGGCTTCACCGGATTGGATGACGAGGTCATCGACACCCTCAGCCGTTGGGCCACGTTCATTTACGCGCCGCTGATGGAAGACCGGCCCCGCCTAATCGAAGAGACCAACGCCACCGATTACGGCCGGGAAGTGGCCATGGAAGTGCACAGCGAGCTACGCCGGTTGGGTGGCGTCAAACCGCCTAGGGAATTCGTCCTGATGGACCGGGCCGCCATCGGTTTGGGCTCAGTGTTCCTCCGTCTCGGTGCGGAAGTGAACTGGCACCGCCTGTTCCACGACACTATCGCCAGCTTTGATGCCAAAGCCTTGGCCAAGAAACAGAACAAGGTGTTGAAGCAGACCAATCTTGTTCACTGGTTGAAAGAAAACGCTTAGGCAGACTGGGTTCCTTGCAGCAGGTCCATTAGGCTTAGAGATCCTTGAGGAGAACTGCCATGACATTTCTACCCGGTCTTTCCCGCCGCAATGCGATTTTACTCGCGGCTGGTGGCGCGGTTGCCTGGCCCACCAAAGATGCCTGGGCGGACTCGCACGGCCTTGACCTAGAGGATCCTGCCGAACGGGCCCGTATCCTTGCAGCTGTGAGAGGGTCTGCCGCGGAAGAGACCGTTTACTCTTTCTTTCGTCTGCACATTTACGCCTATCACCACCGGGCCAATTTGGAACCGATGATGACCATGACCAATCTCAATGTCAGCAAGTGGCGGCCCCTGCCAAACGGCAACTACGGCATCGAGGTCTATGAATCTGGTGCCTATACGAAGTTCGATTCACCCGAACTTTTGCATACGTGGACTAACCCGGCCACTGGCGAAGAGCGTGAAGTCCTGCCGTTCCTGGCTGGTCCTCTAAAGGGTGAGCTTGGTCCCAACGGGCCGGTGCCCCGCGAAGGTGCGGAACCGGACACCGAACTGCTCAACGTGGAAATCTTCGGTGATACGGTGATGGTGCCGACCATGACAACGCGGGCCTATCCTAATCCCTACCAACCCGATGAATGGCCCAAGGAATCATCAGGGCCGATGTTCTACTGGGACTCTCATTATGTGACGTTCGCCAGTCTCACGGACTTGGCAGACCGGTCCAAGCCGAACGTACCCGCTCACATTCAGTTCCAAAACCTAGTGAGCTGGCAGCCTTGGTATGCCATGGGACAACGTCCAGGCCGCACCTGGGGGCGGGCTTATGGCACCAAGATTGACAGCCTTGATCAAATCCCACCCGCTTACCTCAAGAACCTCGAAGAGCAGACACCGGAAATTCTTGATGTGGACAGTTGGGAAGGACCGCGTGACGAAATGGAAGAATACAAGGAAGAAAACCGACCGTCCTAATGTCGCAATCTAAACTCAGCTTTGTTTAAGAGGTAACTCATGGCCATCCTTCCAACATTTTCCCGCCGGGACACATTTCTCTTCGCTGCCGGCGCCGCAGCGGGCGCTTCAGGAGCAGTTGCCGTTTCTTCGACGCAAAAAGAAGCTGCCCCGTCATCTGATGCTCTAATTAAAGCTGGCGCGATGCCCGCTGAACTGAACTGGGACGATCCGGCCGAGCGCGTGTGTATCCAGTCGGCGATGAAAGGCTCGTCGGCAGAGGAAACGATTTATTCCTTTTTCCGCTTACATCTGTACGGCTACGTCAACACCGGCAATCTCATTCCGTTGGCTACCATGAGCAACCTGAACGTGGCCAAATGGCGCACGCTGCCCAGCGGCAACCAGGCGGCGACGGTGTTTGAGTCCGGCGTCTATACCAAGTTCGATTCCGATGAGATTCTGACTGAATGGGAAAACCCCATCACAGGTGAGATACGAAAACCCTGGCGGTTCATTGGCGGGCCTTTGTCGGTAGAGATCGGACCGGACGGTGTTATTACCGGTGAGGGGGCAACTTTGAAACCGGAGCGCCTTCAGATGCAAGTGTTCGGCGACACGGTGATGATTCCGACCGCGTCGGCCTTTTCCTTTCCTAATCCCATTAGTCCTGAAAAATATCCGATAGAATCTGGTAGTAGCCGCTTTTGGTGGGACTCCCATTATGTGTTCTTCGCCAACATCAAAGACGTGCTCAACCGCAACTTGACTAGCATTTCCTCCCATATTCAGTTCCAGAATCTCGTCAGCTGGCATCCCTAGTGGGGTATGGGCGAGCACCCCCCGGCCGGGACCTGGGGCCGGGCTTACGGTTCGAAGATTAGCGGGCTGGACGCCATACCCGCTGCCTATCGGAAGGGTCTGGAGGAGCAAACGCCAGAAATCTTCGATACGGATAATTGGACCGAATTCCGTGAGGATTTCAGCGAATACATGGCGGAACGGCTGATCTATAGCATTTCCGATTTATTCTGACGCATAGCCGTCAGCAACCAAGAAGTTCCTGCAGTGCTCGTGATTGAAGAGGCCGCAGACGTTACCGGCGGCTTTCCACAGATCATCGATGGTGCGGGGTTTTAAGCGCTTCATGTGAGCTTTGAACTTTGAAAATGCGAGCTCGATCGGGTTGAAGTCCGGCGCATAGGGCGGCAGGAACAAAAGCCATGCGCCCCGCTTTTCAACCGCCCGCCTGGCACCGTCGCGTTTGTCGGCCGGCAGATTGCCGGGGACAACAACAGCGCCTTTTTGAAGGGTCGGGGCGCGTTGCGTTTTGATGTACTGCTCGAATGCATCACCGTCCATGGCGCCCTCGATCAAATCAGGGCACCCAGGGCGCGGTCAGGCCGTCACCGCGCAATCCGGCAATGAAGGTCATGGTTTTCCAATGACCATGGGGAATGGCGGCAACCATCCGCTGGCCGCTGGGACAGCGCCCCCGCAGGCGCGCCATTTTGGTATTGATACTTGTTTCGTCAAGGAACACGATCCTGCCGACCCGCTCGGGATGGGCCGGGAGCCGGGCCTGACGTTGGCGCCAAACCACGCGTGCTGCCTGCCCATCCGCGCGTTCCTGTTCACTGGCGTGGGCGGTTTTTTTAAAAAGCTGATCTTGCGCGCGCGGAACCAGTCATTAATCGTCGAAGTCGGCGCAATCACTTGGTGAACTTCGTCCAAACGCTCAGACAGCTCTTGCAGTGTCGGGTCTGGCGTCTCCTTAATCCAGCGCAGGATATCCTCGCCGTAAGGATCAAGACGGCGCTGGCGCGACGGCCGTGGTTTGCCTTGCTCGACGCCAAAGCGGCTATCGAATCAGTCCGCCAAGACCATGACAACAAAATTTTGATTCATTCAACCGCGGAAACGCTCTAGTGGTTTGACTGAATTGTGAATCGAAGGGGATTCCCAAGCGTCCCACTCCATGATTCTATATCCCGAGGCGATTTGGTGTCAGACATGGGGCATTGTTACGGGAATGATCTTCGCCGGCGGGTCGTCGAGGCGGTCACTGGGGGTCTGTCTGCACGGGGGGCCGCGGCGCGTTTTCGTGTCGCGCCTTCGACGGCGATCCACTGGCGCTGGCGCGAGACGGGATCGATCGAGCCCGACCGCCAGGGCCAACCGCCGGGCTCGAAGCTGGATGCGCATGAGGCCTTTATCCTGGCTCTGGTGGCGCAGACCAAGGCTATGACGCTGGCCGAGATTGGCGAGAAGCTGGCGGCGTCGCACGGGGTTCGGGTGTGCCCGTCGACGGTCTGGCACTTCTTCGCCAAGCGCGGGCTGACGCACAAAAAAAGGCCGGCCATGCAGCGGAGCGGCGGCGCCCGGACGTGCTCGCGCGGCGCCGGCTCTGGTTCGAAGGCCAGGCAGGGCTCGCTCCGGAACGGCTGATCTTCATCGACGAGACCGGCGCGTCGATGAAGATGGCGCGGCTGCGGGGATGGTCGCGCAAAGGCGAACGGTGCCGGGCCGCCATACCCCATGGCCATTGGAAGACCACCACGTTGACCGCCGGCTTGCGCCTCTCCGGGGCCTGGCGGGCCCCCCGATGCTCCTCGACGGGCCGATGCATGGGGCTGCCTTCAAGGCCTATGTGGAACAGGTCCTGGTACCCGAACTCGACCCCGGAGACAGCGTCGTCATGGCCAACCTGCCCGCCCACAAGGTCGCTGGCATCCGCCAGGCCATCGAAGCCGCCGGCGCAACCCTGCTGTATCTGCCGCCCTACAGTCCCGACTGCAACCCGGTCGAGATGGCCTTCGCCAAACTCAAGGCGCTCCTGAGAAAGGCCGCCGCCAGAACCGTCGACGACCTGTGGGACGCCATTGCCGAGGCCATCGACGCCTTCACCTCAACCGAATGCGAAAACTACTTCGCCGCCGTCGGATATGATCGGGACTAAATTGAATCTGCTCTAGACAGGCGTCAATTTAAGGCGATTGTATATTTTGCACCACAAGAGGCGAGCGTCACTCTTAAGCCGTTTTATCCTTGGCCGACCCAGAATTAGAAACCTTTGGTTCGGGCTTCGCAATCTTACCAATGGCACGCCCAAACTCTTTTTTGCTCATATCAGCGCCAGCCTCTTGGGCGGCTTGTTTGAAGCGATCTAATTGCTGTTTGTCAGCTTTAGGCATCATAATCCATTTGAAAGACTGTTTGACAAATCAAACACATTGTATATAGGCAACAACAGCCGATCAAGGTTTGGACCCTTGATCGGCTGTTGCCCTTTGCCCTGGTGGAGGGGGCAATTGGTGGAGGCGACGGGTGTCGAACCCGCACCTGGAGAATGGGAAACCCGCCTGTGCTACCGGTTACACCACGCCCCCACAATAGAGCGCCCCGCCTTGTGCGGGGCGTACCTTTTAGCTGAGTATATCGGTCTCTTCCTTCTTCGAATCTTCCATTATCCCAAGATCTTCCTTCGTCTCATCGTTCAGCGTGTTCAGATTCTCTTCTGATAGCCATGCCGGCCGGTCCACGGGAGGGTCCTGTTCTGTCGTTGTGTAAACACCTTTCTGAGAACGGCGGTGACAAATTAGTCCACGGGAGCGGCGGGAATGTCCCGGCCGCGGGCGGCGCAAAAGTCTGCCACCTGTAGCCTTCGATCCGTTTGGGGACGGAAGGTGGGAGGATGTACTTGGTGGACCTTTATCTAACCGTGCGACTGGCGTGCCATGTGGAAGAGCTGAGCCAGCGAGAAGCAGCAAGACGGTTTGGGCTATCGCGCGATACAGTGACGAAGATGCTGCGGCACTCGGTGCCGCCGGGATACCGGCGCGCTGCTCGATCACCTGACCCACCATGTCCATATTCTGGAAATGAACGGCGACAGCTACCGGCTCAACCAGAGCCGAAGAAAACAACAAACAGCCGGCCGCAGCTGATCGGTATAGACCATATGAATGCGGTTATGACGTTCGTCGTCCGGGACCTTTTCGTAGTTTTCATTGAAGGTCTGGATTTCATTGTCCCAGCTGCCGGAGAACCACCGCACAAAGGTATCAAAGTCCCGCTCCACTTGGGTCTGGGCATTGGCTGTGCAGGCAAACAAACTCGCAAGAACAAAAGCAAAAATATGTCGCATGATCAGAGTCCTAACGCGCCGGGATTCATCAATCCTTTTGGATCCACGTGGGCTTTTAAAGATTCTACCATGGCCAAGGCACCGGCATCGCGCTCTCGGGTATAGGGGTAGACCTTACCAATTTGCATATGTGTGCCACCGCATTCATAGATGCAGTCAATGATGCCTTGCTTCATTTCAGTCACGACCTTCCGCCCTTCTTCATTGGGGTCAAAGTCTTTCATCTTTTTCAAAGCGTCCGGGTCGGTGTGACGATCAATGAACGCGACGCGTGAGTCTTCCCAATAAAAAACCGGCTCAAACAGAAAAGCGTTGGTAGCGATGGTGGTAAACATGGCCGCCTTTACGATCTTGTGCTGCTCCATCTTGTCACTGTAGCGCTCGTAAAGAGCGTCAATTTTTTCGTTGAATTCGGCGACGCGGGAAAACGGCAAGATGCCGTGCATGGCAAGCCAGCGCTCGCCGGACGTACCCAACAGCGAGAACGGCAGGAAGGGATAGGCCCGCACCACGGCCGGCACGGTGTTGACGATTTCTTTGCCGTGCGGATTGACCGCGGTGCGCAGCGCTTTCAGCTGACTTTTCATCTCCCGCATGTCGCGGGCCTCGCAAATGAAGTGGGCCGTGTATTTGGCTTTGTCGATGAACCGTTTGCCGGCGGCAGCGATCTTCATCATTTGCCAGAGACCGGCAAAGATGTTGCGACCCGCCATACCAACCGCGAACAGGGTCTTGATGTCCTGGGCCAATCCCTGACCGCCGGTGAACACCTTCATCACCGTGGCATCGAAGCCGAACGCTTCTGTTGGTAGTCCCTCCCGTGCCGCGGCGGCCATGCCCCGATGCAGGCCATCGAAAGTTTCAAAGCCATAGGACAAACCCAGCACCACCGGCAGGCGGCGTTGTAAGCGTAAGGTTACCGAGGCTTTGATCCCAAGAGCGCCGGCATCGTTGCAAAACAGCCCTGTCAAGTCGGGACCGTAATGGTGAAAGAAAGGCGAGTGGTTGGGTTGTCCTGCCGAGCCGGTGGTGATGATGGAGCCGTCCGCCAGCACCACGTCCATGCTCTCAGCGGCGACCCCGGAAGGCCCATATTTCGACGACCCATAGGTCACGCTGCCCTGGGACATGGACCCACCAATCGTGGCGTTGAGGCCGGAGAAGGGGCCCCAAAACACAGGGCGGACTCCTTTGTCCTTGAGAGCGTCTTCCAAAGTCGCCCAGGTGCAGCCGGCCTCGACGGTGACATACATGTCCTCGGTGTTGATCTCGATAATGCGATTGAGCTTGTGCGTATCAACCGTGATACCGTTGCCGGTGGATGGGATGTATCCGTCCGTATAGGAAAACCCGCCGCCGCGGGGAAACAGGGCCACACCGGCAGCCGTCGCTACGGCAACAGCTTTAGCCAGTTTTTCTTTTGAGTCAGGCTGGATTACTGCCAGCACCGTCGGACCTTGGTTGTAAACGTCTTGGGAATAGTACTCCCGCTCCGTTTCGTCGGTGATGACACCGTCGTTTCCAAGAATTGACTGAAGTTAGCTAATGAGACTGCCGAGTGAGTCGTCTTGGATCGCTTGAGCTTCGGACATGATTGTTTTCCTTCGTTGGCGTTTCTTAGTCGCGCAAGGGGGCAACGACAGCGGCAGCCCGCCGGGCATTGTCATTGGACAAAGTGATGCTCTTACCCTTCGGCGTCAATTCTGCAGCTTTCTGGCATCGTACGGTATGCGGACTGCCATCCCGCGGGCCGAAAGTGACAGGGACATCCAGCGCTTGCAAAAGCGGCTCTGCATCCACATCAAGGGCGCTGTTGACGACAGAATGGTAGGCCGGAGATGCGGTGAGAATATCGACCGCCCGGCCATGAAGTTTAGCTGGGTTTGTTTCGGGTGGCTGATCGACGGCATTCTCTGGTACGGGTTCGAACCAGGGCCAGAACAACTCTCCATCCCGGACCATATACCAAGCTTCGGTAAGATGCTGTCCCAACGGTTGGGGTGTAAGGGGAGGCGCCAACCGGTTTTTAAACTTTGCTTTTAGGTCGTTATCGAACAGCCAGAAGTCGACAGCGGTCCAGGACCGGATAGACACCTGAGTTTCATGCATCAGAGTCAGGGCGATCAATCCACCGCCTCCGTTGGAAAACACATGGCAGGCCTCGATGCCCAGTGATGCCATCGCCTGGTCGATGGCTTCGGCACAGGACTCCACGGTGACCGCGCCCGTGCCCCAGGCGTCACCAGTCTCGCCGTGGCCCGGCAACTCGACGGCAACGAATGGTCGTTTGCCGATCAGGGCTGCCATCACCGGCTGCCATCTCTGAGTGGACGAGCCGAGGTTATGGATCAACACCACGGGCAGGCCCGAGCCCACATGACCGCGCCTGATAAAGAGCTGACCTGTTTCGGTATCGGCATAACTCTTCCAGGCTTGACCGGTGATGGTTGCCGTCGCCGTCACTGTAGGTGTATCGCCGACCGCATGCGCCGCAAGTAGCGATTTGGCGCTGGCGTTGAGCTCATCGAGAAAGTCAAACCGTTCGACCGTCACAGACGCGGGTAAGTCGTCAGGTATGCGATCCAAGTGTTCGTACAGCAGATCCCCTTCATGCGCCGTGACCAGACACGGGCTGGTGATGCCTTGAAGAATTTCCACGCCGTCACAACGAAAGGCTGCGCCATAGCCGTCGGACTCATGGACAACGGCCCGCAAAAGATCAAGCACGTCTTCTTGAATGATATCGGGGCTGGGCAGGGTGAGTTTGGTTTTGACGCGGTCGCGCACTTCCGTCGTTTGCACGGCCCAGAAAAAAACAAGAATTGGTCGCGAATGCGCCGCCATATGTAAGCCAAATGGCGCCCGTCGGATTGCGGTGTGAAATCGGCAAAGTAATTGTCCAGAATTTCCTGGCGTTCCTGTTCTGTCACCACAAGATAGCCGTTGGCCACCGTCATGGTGACCCGATCCGGATACAGCCGGGCATACTCAGCGGCGATCACGGCACCGGTGTGATGGCCATAGAGGCCGAACCTGTCTAGCCCGATGGAATCGGCGAAGGCATTGAGCGCATCGGCGAAGTCCGATAGTGCGAACTGATGGCCGATCTCCGGGGATGGTAGGGGATCGGAAGCGCCGTATCCAGGGGTGTCCGGTGGGATGAGGGTGAACTGATCCGCCCACGTTCCATCAACGATTCAAATTCCGCCGAGGATCGCGGGCTCATGTGGAGTAGAATGACCGGCGGCCCTTCGTCGGCGCGGCGGTAATGCACCTGCCGGCCTTGACCAGGCCGGTCATCAACCGTTGCGACGTGGCGGGTGATGGTCATGGGCACGGACCGACCTATTTCGTTGGTGAGTGGGCCTCGTCAAAGGCTTTACCGATTTCAGACGCCGTGTGCTGCATGAAAGACAAATGTTTATCGATTGCCTGGTCGGGGGTCATGGCGGATCGAATGAAGCGGACCACCACACCGCCAATGACATTGCCTTTGACATACAACGGCACCGCCATGCTCATCTCGGCCATGGACGGATTGTCGAACACGGCGTACCCGTTCTTTTGCACCTCGGACAAGATGCGACTAACGAGCTGGCGGTCACGGGCGAGTTTGTCTTCGGGCCGCTCGGATCGTTGCAGCACTTCGAGTAAAACTTCCCTCTGTTCATCGCTGCAAAAAGCGAGATAGACGCGTCCCGAGGATGATCCCAAGATAGGAACCCGCAAACCGGCTGAATACCGTTCTAGAGCCAAAGGGCTATCCCGGTCCGTGGTTTCACGGACCAGCATGGATGTCCCGCTGAGCGTTGAGATCGCCAGCGGCCAAACCACATCGTTGGCCAGTTTATTGAGCATGGGTTTGGCGATTTCCTGGACCCAAGATTCATCATCATAACCATCGGACAGCGACCGGACCTTCGTCGTTAACCGATAACGGTCGTCACTGGGATCACGGATGGCGTAACCGGCGACACACAAAGTTTCCAAGACGCGATACGCAGTGGTGCGCGGCAAGCCGACCGCTTTGGCAATGTCCGTGACTGTCGCGCCGTTGTGACGATTAAGTTGCAGCAGTGCGTCCAGTCCACGCATGAGTGCGCGAATAGGGCGGACTGAGTCCATGGACATCTTTTTGGTAGGCATGGATTGGTTCCCGTGCGTCCGGTTTTGGATCACGCCTCATGTGAAGCGCTGGGTAAGGCGTCGATCAATGGAGCGGCGGCATAAGACAGCTTCATCAAAGGGTCATTATAGGGAAGCCTGCGCCCTCGTCCAACAGGTGGTCACACCCCGTTGCTAATCGCCGATCCAAGGCATCGTGCTCCTATTCTGCTTATCTATGTGAAAACCAGTGCCTCTGCGGTTTTCCGTGCATAGGTGCATGGACAGGAGGCAACAGTGAGCCTTACAACAGGGTCCATCGTGACCGAACAGATAGAGAAACCAGAATCAGATCTGACCATCGGTGGTGAGGCCGGATTCGATCCCGCCGCCAGTGCGGACTCCCGGATTGCGTTCCGCAATGCGCTCGGCCAGTTTTGTACAGGTGTCACTGCCATCACCACCCTTGCGCCAGACGGAGAGCGCGTTGGGATTACGGTCAACTCTTTCAATTCCCTGTCCCTCGAGCCGCCGTTAATCCTTTGGAGCATCGCCAACAGCACCCCAAGTTTTTCCTGCTTCCAGGAAGATGATCCGTTTGTCGTCAACGTCCTTGCTGCAGACCAAGAAGGATTGGCAATGCAGTTTGCCCAAACGGGGTCGGATACCAAATTCGATGGGGTGAAGACTCATGCCGGGTTGCGAGAGGTTCCGATTATCGATGGGTGCGTTGCGTATTTGGAATGTGAAGTGGATGCCCGCCATCCCGGTGGAGACCACGACATTATCGTTGGCCGGGTGCAGCGCATTTTCAATCTGCGTAAAGCCCCGCTACTGTTTCACGGTGGCAATTTCCACAAGCTTATATCAGCCTAGGCGCCTGACATTTGATCCCTGGGCGGTGAAAGACTGATCACATTGTGAACAGTTATGGGCTCCACCTTGTGACGCCCTCCGGCAGTGCTACAAACGAAACCCAATACATGTTGGACGGACCAAGTAAGTTCCGTCTTTTCTATAAAGTAGGGCGCTGCACATATGCCGATCAATCTTCGGGGCAAGGACCCTGTCATCATCGCTGGTGCCGGACCCGTAGGCTGCACCTTGGCGCTCTATCTCGTGCGCCAAGATATTCCCGTTGTCGTGCTCGAAGGTGAGGCTGAGTTACCGGAAGACTTGAGGGCTTCGACGTGGCATCCCCCGACCCTGGATATGCTCGAGCAGCTGGAGATTACGGAAGAGCTGATTGCTGGCGGATTGATTGTCCCCAACTATCAATACCGTGACCGGCGTACCGGTGAGTATGCTGATTTTGATCTCGGCGTCTTAGGTGACGTCACCGGGCACCCTTACCGTTTGCAAACCGAACAGTTCCGTCTGACACGCATCGTATGCCGTGTCCTCGAAGATATGCCAAACGCGGAGGTGCGGTTCAATTGCATGGTCACAAATGCCATGCAAGACGAGGATGCGGTGACCGTTACCGTGGAAACCCCGGACGGCGACGAACAGCTCCGCGGTTCTATAGTTTTTGGAGGTGACGGCGCCAACAGCGCCATTCGCCGCAAAGCCTCCATCGAATTCGAAGGCTTCACCTGGCCGGAGAAATTCCTGGTCGCCAGTACACCCTATCCTTTGGAAAACCATTTTCCCGGTCTGGCATGGGTGAATTACATTGCCGACCCTCAAGAATGGTGTGTGCTTTTGCGGTGTAACAACTTATGGCGCGTTCTGTACCCGACCACGCCAGGAGATACACACGATAAACTCCTATCAGATTCTTATATTCAGGAACGTCTTCATTTTCTTGTCGACAAAGACGGTGATTTCGAAATAGGCCACCGCACCCTGTACAACGTGCATCAGCGGGTTGCAAAAAATTACCGCGTTGGCCGCATCCTGCTCGGTGGGGACTCCGCTCACGTCAACAACCCTCTCGGTGGCATGGGCATGAATGGCGGCATCCATGACGCCATTAACCTGGGCGAAAAGTTGATGATGATTGATCGTGGTGAAGCCAATGATGACATTCTTGATCTTTACGATCGCCAACGGCGAATCATCTGCAAAAATTTTGTTCAGGAACAGAGTATCACCAACAAGAAAGCCATTGAGGCGCAAGACCTTGAGGCCCATAAAAAGCAGAAGGAAAAATACATGAGAACGGCTGCCGACCCTGAGTTGGCGAAACCGTTTCTCATGCGCACATCGATGATCGACAGCGTTCGCGAGTCTTACGAAATCAATTAACCGCGGGATGGTTCAACGGAAAGAACAGGGGGAAGGGGCCCATGGTTGACCCACTTGGTTATCGCATGAAGTTCGGTGTTATTGCGCCATCCACCAACACCAGTGTCGAACCGGAATACGCCCTCATGCAGCCACCGGGCGTCACCAATCATTTTTGCCGTATCGAGATTCCCGACGATCCTGTGCTTAACGATGAGGGTTTCGAGAAACTGCTGGAAAATATCCGTGGTGCCACCGAGGTGGCCATGGACCGGGTCATGACCTGTTCACCGGGTTTCGTCATCATGAGTCTGTCCGCGGAGACCTTTTGGGACGGTGAAGAAGGCGCCGATGCGCTACACCAACGCATGGAAGATCGTGCCGGTGTTGGCGTCTCCCTTGGCTCGCACGCTTGCGAATATGCGTTGAAAGCGTATGGCGAGGAAAAACCGATCAAAACCATCGGTGTCCTTACGCCTTATATGCCGGCCGGCGACAAGATGGTGCGCAAGTTTTTCACTGACATCGGTTACGAGGTGAAGCACTTATTGGTTTAAGGAGCCCGAGCCCAATGCTTATTGCCCATGAACCCGAAGACAAACTGCGCAACGCCATTATGGAGCTCAATCAAGCCGACGTGGATTGCATCATCCAGGTGGGCACCAACCTTGCTTGCATGAAAGTGGCGGCAGAGGCGGAGCGCTGGCTCGAAAAGCCGGTGATTGCCATCAACGCCGCAACCTATTGGCATTCTCTTCGCCGCAACGGTTTTGACGATAAGGTGTATGGCTGCGGCCGTCTTCTGGCAGAATGGTAAACACAGAAAAGTAAGTTAGGAGACGACTCCCGTGGTTATGCGTTATCCCTTTTCGGGCATTGCCCAGCGTGGCCCGCTCAAATGGCCTGACGGCAACAAAGTTGCCCTGATCCTGACGCTCAATCTTGAACACTGGGACATGACCAAGGATACGGACGAAGCCTACTACGCCGGCGGTCCGCCGATCCTGCCCGACGTTCTCCCAGGGCGAATCCCCGATTTTCCTAACTTCACGTGGCGGGAATACGGTCAGAGGGTCGGTATTTGGCGTTTGTTTGACGTCTTTAGAAAAGCAGGAGTTGCGCCCAGTTGCACCGTCAATGCCAAAACTCTGCTCGAGCGCCCGGAAATCGCGCAGGTCCCCAAAGACGAAGGCTGGGAAGTGGTCGCCCATAACTATGAGCAAGGGGAATTACTGACCGGACTTGGCGGCGATCTGGCCAAGGAACGGGAGATCGTCGAGGCCACACTGCGGGAGTACGAAAAGTTTTACGGCAAACCAGCCAAAGGCTGGTTGTCGTCGTCCT
Organism: Rhodospirillaceae bacterium; assembly: GCA_965262665.1. Lineage (GTDB taxonomy): Bacteria > Pseudomonadota > Alphaproteobacteria > Rhodospirillales > Rhodospirillaceae > CBDBND01. Next base: position 1,861,084 of record CBDHFR010000004.1, on the reverse strand, counting down.
TACGCGGCACACCCAACACCCCGGAGATCCTGGCAGAAAACGGCTGCATTTTTTATTGTGATCTTCTCAACGACGATCAGCCTTACATGCTTGAGACTGATGCCGGTCCCATTGTCTCAACGCCGTACTCCAATGAGATCAACGATTTCACCATTCTAACTCGGCGCGGCCACACCACCGATGAGATGCGAGATATCCTGAAGGAAGAACTCACGGTTATACACCGGGAAGCGAGCGAATCCGGTTCCGGGCGGATGATGAACGTGGGTCTGCATCCTCATGTCACTGGCCGCGCCTACCGCGCCCGTGCCGTCACCGAGTTTTTGGAGTACTCGAAAAACCTGGATGGTGTGTGGTTCGCTACCCGCGAAGGAATCGCCGAGTGGTATATGGAGAACCATGACGGGCACATCAAATAACGTGTTCCGTTTTGGAACCGCTCTTGGCCGCGGGGTCGCAATCGCGGCTCTCTTCGGTCTGCCTCTAGGAGTAAAAGCTCAGGAGCCCGAGCCCTCCCAAGCCAACGTCCGTTGGTACAAAGGCACTTATGAATACGGTCTGTCGGACTCCGATGTGGTGCGCGGCACGGAAGACTGGACGGTTACCGTCCATCCCGACGGCACTCGCACGGTAGAGACCTTCGTCGACCTGAGGGAGTTGGGGCACCAGTCCAACGTGATCATGAGGGTTGACGGTCGCCATCGTCCACTCGATGCCTATGCCAATTTCTGGCGCTTTGGGGAATACGGCGGTGGTGCGCGCCTGTGGCTGGAGCAGGGCGGGGCAACTGAAAGCGATATTCTACACAACGATATTGTCGGTCCGAACGGTCATGTGAGCACGACTGTATCTGTGCCGGATCTGTTTTCCCTTCGGCTGCATCCCGTCATCATCGAAGGCTGGCAGGTCTGGCATTTCGACAAAAGCAAACCCGGCCCCCAAACCCGGCCGCTCTTTAATGTCGTGACCACAACCACCACGGGGGTGCGTGGTGTCGGCGTGTTTCAGGACAATGCAGTCGATTTTCACGGCACAGAAACGGTAGCAACGCCTGCCGGTACGTTTGAGGCCGATCATTTCACCTTCTATGGCGGGCGCTACGACATCTGGCTGTGGGGTGAGGATAAGATTCTGGTGCGTTATATCGTCCCCAGTAATGGCCGCGAATACCGATTGGTGAGGTTGGAACAGGGGCCGTAGCCCTTTCGTTCATTGGCCCCGAAAACGTGGTCACAGTGAAACGCTTGTTCCGATTAAGGTAGGGCATGAACATCATCTCTCCCGAGCCCGACGCTCTGCAATGTCTTGAAGTGCGGGGCGGCAACACAATCACCAATGAGGTGATTACTGCCGCTAATATTGCCATCGCAATTTATATCAGCCCCATGGTGACAGCAGCCAAGGTGGCGATATCCACTACATTTCCGCCTGCAGCGGCGACCAGATTATCCGTATTTCTCTGGCTGACGTGTCTGGTCACGGCGAGGGCTCGGCCCAATTGGCGCGCGGGCCGCAACGGCTCATGCGCGAAAACATAGAGGTCATTGACCACACGGCTTTTGTGCGCAGCCTCAATGAGGAATTCGCCAAACTTTTCACCAGCGGCAACTTCGCCCACAGCGCTGATCTCCGCGTATTACAAGCCCGACAACACATTAATCATGTGCAACGCCGGTCATCCGCCGCCACTACACTACTGTGCCGCAGATCAGACGTGGTCATTGCTTGATGACAATGCGGGCAATCCAACACCCGGAATTTCGGACGTACCCTTGGGGGTCATCGCCGGCACGGACTATTCCCAAATTACCGTCACGATCGCGCCCGGAGACCGCGTGGTGATATACAGTGATTCTCTCATTGAATCGGAACGTCCAGCGGGCGGCAGCTTCATGAAGAGGGACTATTGGAACTCATCGCACCGTTACCCAAAGACGACGGCCGAATCCTCTGTGAAGCGACCATTGATGCCGTATCCAATCACCGAGACGGCCGGCCGTCTGACGACGATGAATCCGTGCTGGTGATCTGGCGACCCGATAACGCCTAAGCTGCTTTTGGCAGCGTTTTCGCCATGATGAAGCGGTTGCCGCGTTCAGTGACGCTGTAACTGAGGTGATCCATATAGGTGCAGATGATGTGTATGCCGAGCCCGCCCACGGCGCGGGTTTCCAAGTCCGTCGACAGATCGGCCGCCGGTGCCGATAAAGGATCGAATGGATCGTCGCTGTCATCGACCACCTCAATCTCCAAACTGCCGTCTGAATGGGTGGCGTAGACGAAGATGGTATGGGGGTCGTCATCGGCAAAACCGTATTGGATCAAATTAACGACGTATTCTTCCACACACAGGTTTGTTTGAAACTGAATATCCTCTGCAATACCCAAGGATTTACAAAATTCACTCAATCGCTTGTGCACGATTTCGATCGATGAAAGTTCATTGGGAATTTCAATAATGAGAGACTCTCCAGTCTCGAACTGTACCTCTGTTTGGCCACTGAAGCGGAACGTCAGCATTGTCAAATCATCGGATTGTTCCGCATCGCCGGCAAACTTTTTTTACTGTCGATGTGACAGAATCGACAATATCATCCGGTTGAGAGTCTGACTGCTGTTCCAGGCAAGCCAACAGGCGGTGGGTACCAAATTCCTCGACGTCCATGCTAAAGGCTTCGGTGACACCGTCCGTGAACAGAAACAATGTATCACCGGGGTCTAGGGCGAGTGTCTCCTCGTTAAATTTTTGATCCTCAAAAACGGCAAGCATGGAATTACCGGTAAGAGGGAGTTCTTCGGCCTGACCTTTGCGGATGAGGATAGGTGGATTGTGGCCCGCGTTACAAAAGTCCAAACGGCCACTGCGCAAATCGATCACACCGTAAAATATGGTATACTCCTGCTACCCAATTACTCGGTACTGATCGTGTGTGATGACACGAAAGTTGTCGGTAACGGTGTCTCGGATTGTTTCCCATTCCCGGGGCAGGGTTTGGTTGAAGAACCCGAAGATGGCCTCGGTGAACTGTCGGAAATCGGGATAAAACCGGTTGTGCGTCACGTGCCGGTGCATGACGCCCCATAACCGCTCGATGGGATTGAGGTGTGGCGCATACGGCGGCAGGAAATGCAGCCGGATGCGGCACTCCGGCCGCTCCAGGAACGGCCGCAACAGCCTGGCATGGTGATAGCGCGCATTGTCGAGACAGACATGGATCACCCGGGATCACCCGGGATCACCCGGGATCACCCGGGTGTCCGGATAGGCCCGTTCCAGCTTCTCGAACAACCGCAGAGAGGTTTCGGCATTGATCTTCTCGCCCTCGACCAGGGTGAGCTTCATCGTTTCAAGGTCCAGTGCGCCGTGCAGGTTCAGCCGCTGGCGCCCTGTCGTGGCCTTGATCGCCGGCTTGTCGGAACGGATGAACCAGCCATGCGCCGGCCGGCTCTGATACTCGGGATGGACCGCAGCGGCGAAGACAACCGTCGCGTCCGGAAACATCCCGCGCGTCAGCTGTTCATAATCCCTGATGAAGGCTTCCTGCGCCTGCTTGTCGGCCTGCTTCGGCAGCGTCTTCGGCTTCACGTATGCGAACCCCAGGCGGTGCATCAGCTTGATGGCGCCCGGACGTGAATATCTCACAGCAAACTTTCGGAAGATGGCATCCCGCACCGCGTTGGTGTCGCGCGGCGGATTGTCCCGGAACTGCGCCTTGAGAGCGGCTTCCTGGTCCGCCGTCAGGCGGTCCGGGTAATCCGCAAGCTCCACAGAGGCGAGCCCCTTCTCGCGGAAGTCCCGTAGCCAGCCGCGAACCGTGTCGGGATCGAGATAGAATATCCTGGAGACCATCTGCACGCTGTGGCCATCATCAAGGGCAACCAGCGCATTCGCGCGCCGTACCTGCAGCGCTTCGACCTTCCGCTTGCGCATGACATTCAGGAGTGCCTTGGGTTCGTCAGCGGTCAGAAAGGAGGCCTTTTGCGCATCTTCGCCGTGAAGTCGTTCGCTGCTCGTGTCGTTGGAGAGGTGCATGAATCGGCAGCCGAATCAGGTCAATGCAAAATACTAAATTCAGGCCGAATCAATGATTCCAGGTATAACAAAGTAATAGAGCGGATTTTACTGAAGGAGACGTTCGTTGACTTCCTGCAGCACTTCTGCCGGGCTGATGCTGGTCTTTACAGCGGCTTCGAGAACCGTCAAGGACATAGCCATGAACAGCGCAGCGGGGACTCCTTTGCCCGAGACGTCGACTATGGCGAAGCTGACGTGATGTTCGTCCAATTCGAAAAATTGGTAGAAATCACCCCCCACATGCCGGGCCGCACTCATATTTGTGCTAATGGCATAGGCCGGGTTCTTCGGAAAAGTACGCGGTAAAATGGCTTCCTGCATGAGACCCGCCAGGTCCACGTCCTGTTCCATGGTCTCTAAGCTGCCTCGCAATTTATCGTTGGCCTCGCCGATGACCGACGGGAACACGTCGACCGAACTGGAAATGGCATCAATTTCATCGTCGCCGGTATCTATGCCGGCGTCTTTGCTGTCATCGCCATGTAATGAGACCTTGCGCGCCTCATTGAGAATATGCGCCCGCAGGTTTGCCAGCCGGGAACTGACATTGACAGTCAAAGACCGGGACACAACCAAAGCCACGATGAGGGAAATCACAAGACTGGCGATCAACAGTTGTATGACGCGCGTTGAGACGACCTGCATTTCAACCGCATTGTCTGCTGCCACTTGCCGGAAATGCGAGAACCTGGCCTGAGCGACAAACGCGAAGTCCGCAACAATGGACTCCACTTCGCTTTGAAGACCGCGAATAGCCGCGTTGGTTTTTAAAAGTTCATCCCGCTGAGCCAATAGACCCTGTTCTGGTGCAAGGAGTGGCTTCAGCGCGTCTTCAGGGGCCGCTGGCGGGCGACTGGCCTGTGCGACACCTTCCGGGGAAACGCCTTGACTGCGTAGCATAAGCACCGATAGGTCACGGTTTGTAACCAGACCGCGGTAAGACTAACCAATTCTCCTGGCAAAAATGCGCAACTGGTATCGGTCTTCGATCGCGCTAGCCTCTTCCAATTCAGCCAGCAGTGCGTTGACTTCAGGTATCAGTTGATCATTGGCCGCCATGCGGCGGAGTTCCCGCATTCCCGCTTGATGCCGGCGCAGGTCTTCTTCAATGGCGTAGCGTTCGAGTACTTTCTCGTTCAAACTGTTCAATGAACTGGTGATGACATCGTCCAAGGCTTGGAGTTCGGCGCGCTGCGTCCGCAAGACGGGTTCTTCCAAAACGGCGGCAATGGCATTGAGATAGGATTCGATTTCTTCATAGAGATTGCGTTGGGATCGGCGGTCGTTGGCCTCCGCCAATTCGACCGTCGTATACAAAATGTTGTCCAGGTTTCGTTCTAAGTCGGCGAATAAAACGATACTGGGCAGTGAGTCATTGGACAGTTCGTTCACGTTGACGCGCAATTGGAAGACAAAAATCAACAGGCCGACGCATATAACGACGGTCACGGCCAACAGGGCACCCACACCGGCCCGCAATTTAGCGGCGACGCCGAGGCGACCTGGCGCCGTATGCGCAGTCAATGATCGTGTGGTGTCAGGCGAACTCATTGGATGATGGTCAATCGGTTTTCTAATTCGGGCGGGATGGATTCCCGCGCCTGAAGATTGGCCAGGACGCGCTCGAACACGGAAAAACTGGTGTCTTCAAACACACGGTTTGCTTCCGCCAGCATGGTGTAACCATCGCCACCGTTGGCCAGATAGCTGGTGGTCGCAAAGGTATAGGTGGCTTCTGGATCAAGCACTTGTCCTTTGATCAAGACTTGTAAGACCCGATTGGAGGGTGGTCTTGTCGAATCAACGAACCTGTCAGGAATTTTGTGTTTATGAGCGCTAGTGGATTGATTCCAACGTTTGGAACCCTCTGTTTCGTGCGGCGATGATATGATCGGGGTCGGCTTTCCAGATCAAGGGTTTTGGGTTTGCGTCATTGTATTCGCGGACAAAGCGGTTGATGGCGGCCTGAAGGTCGACGACGGATTGGAAGACGCCACACTTGAGCCCGCGCCGCGTGAGTTTGGCGAAGAAGCCCTCGACGGCATTGAGCCACGAGCACGAGGTCGGCGTGAAGTGGAAGGTCCAGCGTGGATGGCGGGCGAGCCAGGCGCGGACCTTGTCCTTCTTGTGCGCAGCGTAGTTGTCGAGGATGACGTGGACGGCCTTGTCCGTCGGCACCTCGCGCTCGATGCGGTTGAGGAAGCGGATGAACTCCTGATGGCGGTGGCGCTGCATGTTCTGTGCGATGACCGTACCGTCCAGCACGTTGAGCGCGGCGAACAGCGTCGTCGTGCCATGCCGTTTGTAATCATAGGTCATCGTACCGGCGCGGCCCTTCTTCATCGGCAGGCCGGGTTGGGTGCGGTCGAGAGCCTGGATCTGCGACTTCTCATCAACCGACAGCACCACGGCATGGGCCGGCGGGTCGACATACAAGCCGACGATATCCGTGAGCTTCTCGGCAAAGGCGGGATCATTGGAGAGCTTGAAGTGCCGCCAGCGGTGCGGGCTGAGGCCATGGGCCTTCCAGATCGCCTGGACCGCCGCCGCCGCGACGCCAGCAACCTTCGCCATCGCGCGCAGCGTCCAGTGGGTCGCCTCGTGCGGCGGCGCTTGCTGGGTCAGGCGGACGATCTCGGCGACGCGCTCCGGCGGGATCGGGGCTTTGCCAGGCGGACGGGACTTGTCGCGAAGCAAGCCGTTGACAAGAAGCTGATCTATCCGGCCTTACGGGGCGTTGCGGCAAAGTGGAAACGGCCGCCTCAATTCTGGTGGCAGGTGAAAGGCGAATTTACCATCCGCTTCGAGGAGCGGTTTAGAATGGTCCAAGGGTGAGCGCGATCCTCGTGCTGCCAGCCAGCCAACGGCGCCCTCCCTCCAGGAGCTTCCCTTCGGGACTCCTCCTGGACCGAGGACATCGCCGGCTGGCATGGGTTTATCACCAGGGTCGCTCACAAACCAGGGAACGGGTTCCCTGGTTTGTGTAAATCAGCTCACACACAAAGTTTCTGACACTCACCCGGATAAATCGTAATAAAGGCCAGTCTTGATGATGCGCACCCAATTTCCTGCCCCGAACCAGCGCCATAGAAAGTTGTCGCTTGGCACGTCTACCAGAACGCCTCTCGTTTGGTCCACGCTGCTTGCAGATTCCAGCCACTTCAAATCAGCGTTATCAAGCGCTGCCCTTACAGCCTCAGTGTCCAACCCTAATTCCGTCAGCTTGTAGTACGGCACTACCGCATCCCTATAGCGAGTGATAGCATTTTCCACGGGAGAACTAGCGCATTTCCGATTTATTCTGACGCATAGCCGTCAGCAACCAAGAAGTTCCTGCAGTGCTCGTGATTGAAGAGGCCGCAGACGTTATATACCGGCGGCTTTCCACAGATCATCGATGGTGCGGGGTTTTAAGCGCTTCATGTGAGCTTTGAACTTTGAAAATGCGAGCTTGATCGGGTTGAAGTCCGGCGCATAGGGCGGCAGGAACAAAAGCCATGCGCCCCGCTTTTCAACCGCCCGCCTGGCACCGTCGCGTTTGTCGGCCGGCAGATTGCCGGGGACAACAACAGCGCCTTTTTGAAGGGTCGGGGCGCGTTGCGTTTTGATGTACTGCTCGAATGCATCACCGTCCATGGCGCCCTCGATCAAATCAGGGCACCCAGGGCGCGGTCAGGCCGTCACCGCGCAATCCGGCAATGAAGGTCATGGTTTTCCAATGACCATGGGGAATGGCGGCAACCATCCGCTGGCCGCTGGGACAGCGCCCCCGCAGGCGCGCCATTTTGGTATTGATACTTGTTTCGTCAAGGAACACGATCCTGCCGACCCGCTCGGGATGGGCCGGGAGCCGGGCCTGACGTTGGCGTGCAGCCGGTAACATTAGGACCGCAATGGACAAAAGCCCAAATAGGCCGAGCACTGAAAGATAGACATGGCTCATAGCGCAGTCCTGCGACGTAGCGATGTAGCCTTATGCAGTGGCTGAGTTGATCCTAGAACGCCATGATTCAGGTCAACAGCTGCAACTCAAGGATAGCGCCCTATTGGGGCCGTACCTGAAGCAAACGCCCTTCCGGACTGTCCGTCAGCAGGTAAAGATAGCCATCCGGTCCGGCACGGACTTCGCGGATACGTTCGCCAAGATCAGCAAACAGCGTCTCTTGATCCCGTATTTCGCCGTTTTCCAGATCCAGGCGCCGTACCGACATATTGGCCAGCGCAGCGACAAATAAATCTCCCTGCCATTCCGGGAAGGCGTCGCCTTGATACAGGGTCATGCCCCCAGGGGCGATGGACGGCACCCAATACTCCATGGGCAGTGTGGTGCCCGGCCATTCCCTAAAGGGAGAGATCCGGGCGCCGGAATAATCCAAGCCAAAGGTGGCCACCGGCCAGCCGTAATTGTTGCCTGGTTCCAAAACGTTGAGTTCGTCGCCGCCCATGGGTCCGTGTTCGTGCAAATAAACACGGCCCGTGGATGCGTCGACCACCAGCCCTTGCTGATTGCGGTGGCCGTAGGTCCAGATTTCCGGGCGCGCACCGTCTGTGTCGACAAATGGATTATCAGTAGGAACGGAGCCGTCGTCGTTGAGGCGGACGGTCTTGCCCAAATGGTTGTCAAGGACCTGTGCCCATTCGCGATTGGTAAAACCGTCTCCTGAAGTGATCAGTAATGTGCCATCCGGTAGAAACGCTAGGCGGGCGCCGAAATGAACCGGCGTGTCTTTCAAGGGTTCCGCCGCAAAGATCACTTCGAAGTCGTGCAAGGTGTGGTCTGACAAACGGGCCAGCGCCACGCGCAGCTGGTTGGCATCGCGGGTGCCGTGCGAATAGGACATATAGAGCAGTTGATTGTTCTCAAAGTCAGGATGCTTGCGCAGGTCCATCAACCCGCCTTGTCCGCGCACAAAAGTTTCGGGCACGCCGGCAATAGGGTCTGGGTGCAGCTGACCATCCTCTATTAGGCGCAAACGTCCGTCCCTTTCCGTGAACAGAATGCCTCCATCCGCAAGAAATTCGAGACTCCATGGGAAGGCCAGACCGTCAACGATCGTTTCAATGGTGTAACCCTGAGCCACACTTGCTGAGGTTTGCAGGCTGACCATCACCGAGAGCGCAATCATGGCCAGAGACTTTCTAATGACCTGTGTCATGCGCTATCTCCACGCGGTGTATAAGTGGCGAACAGCCACCCGCCCACGGCACCTGCTGCGGCCTGAGCAGCGAGGCCCAGAGGCGTTCGCGCAAAGGCAAACAACATGACTTCAAACGACTGGTAAGAGATCCATAGCTGAGTGATGACTGCAACAGCGCCCGCAACGGTGAAAATTATAACCCGATGCCGGGGCAAAAAATGGGCAACGGCCGCTGCGGCAATAAAAGCAATCAGGAAACCAACTGTGATCATGAACCCATAAGAAAAACCGAAGGCCGGGCTCGGAATAAATCCAAGGTTAAGGACATCGTACCAGGTGTTGGCAACTCTCACCGCAAACGGTATCGCGACCCCCACATCGCTCAACGCTGCCAACACGAATTGGGTGCCGATCACACAGGCGAGCGCCGTCGTCGCGATTACCGTCACAACAAAAACAATGATAATTTTGAGAATGCGTTGACCCATTTTTAGGCCCTCTCTTGTGGATTAGATGTCAATCGGGTCTGCGCATGGTTTCCAAGTATTCGGGCTTGATCACCATTTCGTAACGCTTCCACATATTCACGTACCGGCCGCCTAATTCTACGTCCAAGTCTAGAGCATGAAAGGTGGTGTTCGTGCAGTCATCGTTATCGAGGCATTCTATGGTCAAGCGGGCTAGTCCGTCCCGGGAGATCGCGCCTACGGCCGTGCGGTCTTTGGTCAAGTAGGCATTGCCGGATTCCGTAAACTCGAGCGGCAGCAGCGTCATATGACGGATAATGGTGTAAGGCACGCCACTGTCTTTCAAAATATCCTCGGCGACGCTCTTTGAGGCGATGGAAACGCGCTGAAACTCCGGTACATTTTCCATATAGAACATCTTGGCACTATCTCCGGCGCCCGTAGCGCCGTGCAAGATCATCTGGCCCACATTGCCCGCTCTTGCCCACTTAGAGATGACTTTCTGGCTCTTTTCGTAATAGGTCTGGTCCCCTCCGAAGGGCTGGCCCGAGGCGTCGATGACGGCGCGGTAAGAGGTTTCGGTGAAGATGCGTTCCATGTCCGCGTCGTTGAGAATGTCACCGACGACGTAGCCGACATCCAAACCAGCTAACCGCTCACGGTTGGAGGTAGGACGGGCCATCACGGTGACGTCATCCCCCGCTTCAACCAAATCTTTGACGATCTCCGCGCCCAGCTGGCCTGTGCCGCCGAGCACCAACACGCCGTCATCAGCGGCGAAGGCCATCGGTAGTCCCATCAATACAGCGAAAACAAATGCAGTAATTCGGTGGATCATGGCTTGCACCCCTTTGCTTATCGTTCTAACGAATGATCTACAGATTCTTACGCTTTTGCCAACACTATCGTTCATCTCACCGCATCATAAACTCAAAATGAATTGGGTTTTGAAACACAGGATCATAGCCATGATTCGCACTTTAACAGTCATTCTCATCACTTTGTTTATGATTGGCACCGGCGTCCATGCGCAAGATAGGCCTCCGGAAAATCCCGGCCCCAATACCAACATCGCTCACTGGGCATCGGGCAAACACGTGTTCCGCACTATCGAGGACCATCGCGTCAGGGGGGAGGAACACTTCCGCCTTTCCGTCCATCCCGACGGCACTCGCACCATGATGGTCTGGAAGGATCTGTTCGCCGGGAACAGTCATCTCCATATCGTTATGCGGGTGGAACCGTCGTTCCGGCCGTTAGAGGCTTATGGCAGTTACTGGCAACGGGACGGTTACAAGGGGTCCATCCGCGTCATCGTCGATGGTGATACGTTGCATGCAGTCGGTTGGGGTCCGAACGGTATTGGTGGACACACATTGAGCGTACCGTACAATTTGACTTTGGTCACACACGGAGAAGGATTGAATGCCTGGAGCATGTGGGGAGAATTCGAACCGGGAGAACAGAAACCGCTCGTCGCTTACAACATCAGTCCAGTGCGCAACGCCTCGGCACCGGTGCTGGGCAGTCTAGTGGAGGGTGAAGTCACCTTCGTCGGTGAGGAAACCATCACCACGCCGGCAGGGACATTCGAGACCGTGCACATGGCCAGTAGTTTCATGGACACCTGGGCCACCAAGAATGACCGGATTCTGGTGCTGCAACAGATCAAAAGCCGGGGCCTGGAATACGTTTTGGTGGAGCTAGCGGCCGGACCCAAGTGAAGCCGTGGCCAGCAAAATCACGCAATGAGCGTTTCTTACACGATCGTTGATTCGTAGCTGGCGAGGTCTACTCTTCACTAAATATTCGATGCGTGAGGCTCACCATGACCACCAATAAAACTCTAGGCCAGCTCTATACCCCCAGTCATGATGAACGGTCTCGGCAGGCTTTCGTTGGCGCTCTGAAAACGGAAGTCAATGGCCGGGTGGAACAAGATCTGGCTGGTCTGTACAAACGCGAATTGAAACCCGCTTTCGAAGCAGAACACGGCCGGGCACCGAAACATCGGGATGAGATTATTCCCGCGTTCGAAGCCCAACCCCATTACCAGACGTGGGGCTCCATGGTGTACACCTCTCAGGATCTTCTGTGGGAAACCGTCGGTGATACAGTGGACCGTCTGCGCCCTGAATTTGAGGATCGAGCGAAAACCATTCTGGAGAAGAAGAAACCGCTTGGAACACTCGAGCTCAACCGCGACCTGAATCTTCCCAAGCCCATTGCCGATGTGGAAATCCACCGCCAGCCGGGAAACTACTTTTTTGAAAACACCCCGGAGGACCTAACCACAGGCATGCTCTATATGGGGGCTATCGTACTCTATGGTGCGGCCAAGGGATTCAAAACGGGTGCTAAGGTAGGGGGCCCTCGCACCGCCAAAAAAATCATCGAAGTGGTGGAACAGAAATTTCCTGGATTCGAACCCACCCGGGTCCTCGATATGGGGTGCGCCATCGGCACCGAAACCACGGCCTATAAGGAACGGTGGCCCAACGCGGAAGTGCATGGCATCGATCTGTCAGGTCCGCTGGTGCGTTACGCCCACCTATGGTCGGAGGACAAGGGTCTGGAGATGCATTACCACCAAATGAATGCAGCCAAGACTACATACCCGGACAATCATTTCGACCTCATCGTCTCACACATTCTATTTCATGAAACTTGGTTCGATATCCAGGACCAGATCATGGCGGAAACCCGTCGCATTCTGATGCCGGGCGGACATATGGTGCACGGCGATGTGCCTTATCAGCCAAGCGTCCTTCCGATGACCAAACAGGTGACCAACGCCTGGCAGGTGGATCACAATGGTGAACCCTATTGGACGGGCTTTGCCGACCGTGATGTCAGCGACAACATGGTCGAAGCCGGATATGACCGCGATGCCGTATTTGCCGACTACGTGCCATTGGGGCAGGGCAACTATTACTTCTTCGGCGCAACTAAGAACACTTAAGGACTCTGCGCTAAAGGCCGCACCAATGAATCAACAGAAAATCTATGACACGGATGCCGTGGTCGACGCTTTGATGTCCGACCCGGTCCGCGGGGAACGGCATCATTTCATTGACAAAGTTGACATGGATCGCGTGGTTGCTGCGCTGCTGCGCTTGACCATGGAAGTCTCAACTCTGCGGGATCGGCTTGAAACCCACGAAAGTCTCGCAGCAAAGGGCACGGCCTATTCGCACGAGGATGTGGAAGCGTATATGCCAACGCCCGAAGAGGAGCAGCGCCGCGCAGAAAAACGGCAACACCTCATCTCCCGTCTTGTGCGAGACCTGACCTGAAGAGCATTGCACCGTTTACGCTTGCGTATCCACCTGCGCCTTCATTTGTTCTTTCATTTGCGTGGCCGCTTTGGTGTAGCCGCCGTCACCGCCGTCGATAAAGTGAACGTGCTGGTTTTCAACGGCGTTGGCCACAAGGCATGTCATCACGGCGTGATCGGATTTGTGGATAGCGTAATTTAGTTCGCCCTGTTTGGCGCGCACTTCAAAGTATGACTCCAGATCTGGGTAGCGGGACTCGGGGCAATCGAAATTCAGACACAGCATGTCGTCGGAGCGGGCAAAGTCGACCGCGTTGTCCACCACTTCCTGGCGGTATTGCTCTGAGTCGAATGGCCCGAGACGCATTTTTGAAACGCACGACGAAATATGCCAGTAAGGCCTCAAGCCCAACCCTGAAAACCCAGCCTGGTAGCGAGCCGCGCCCCTTTCGAGCGCGGGCTTCGCGGATCATTCCTTTGGGCGGCCAGCGCGCTGTCAGCGTGTTGAGGTTGGCGGCCTGTAATGTTGTGGTTCCCACCAGATAGGTCAGATCGGAATGGAGTTCGCTGAGGTCCGGACCGCGTACCACCACCGAGACCATGTAACCGTGCGTCGATTTGAGCGGAGTCCAGCGGCAGGACAGGCCCGTCAAGTCGGGGGGCTTGCCGTCGTCTTCGTCTTCGTCAATGGCCGACAGCACCAATAGCTTCTGATCACCCCGTTCTTTGACCGATGTTTCAAGCAATTCTACACCGCCACCGGTGAGCACCGCATAGGCGTTGCCCGGCGAGGGTTCGTAGTGACCCACCAAGACATCCACATTGCGAAGGCGCAGGGCTTCTATCGGTGCCAGACCAACCCGCAATTCCAGTTTGAATTCACGCCGGGTGAAACTGCGAACACGCGCCAGGATGACGCGGGCTTCGTCGGCATGTTCCGGCGGAATGAGAGCGGCCGCGCCATCACCGCCAAACTGATAGGGTATGGTGCCGCAATGGATGGACAAGGCCGCGATCATCGCTGCGGCGCAGAAATTGATGTCCGAATGACGGCCCTCCGCGACGGCTGCGGTAGACCCCTTGATGTCAGAGACGGCGACTAACCATTGGTCCGGTAGCGGCACGAAGTATTTTGGATTGAGCGCCTCCGATGCCGCCTTCATCGGCGGTTCAGACTCATAAAATGTCGCTGCGTCATCCGATGGCATGGTGTGTATCCGTCAAGACGTTTCCGTATGGTGCCGTTGTTACAATAATGAAAGGTCAGTATGGCGGCTTAATCAACATCTCGGCCATACCCAGTCGTTACGATGAAGTCAGATTCGTGATAATGCATTGGAAACGCTTATATTTTCATAAGCGTGAGCATTCAATGTGCAGAATCGTCGGTCACAATCAGGTTTTGTTTTCCCCCACGTCTCCCGGCATGATGCCGCTGTCTCTATAAGGATGTCAGACCCATGACAGACCATGCCATTACTTCACAGGAAGCTTTACGCCAGCTCTATAAGCCACCCGGTGACGGAGCGGTCAAAAAAGTATTACCCAAGCTCGATCAGCACTGCGCCGGATTTATCGCGTTGTGTCCCTTCGGTGTGCTGTCGACTTGCGGCCCTGAAGGGCGAATGGACGCGTCACCCAAAGGTGGCGAGCCCGGGTTCATCCATGTGTATGATTCAGAAACCCTTTTGCTGCCGGACTGGCCCGGGAACAATCGGCTCGACAGTTTGGAAAATATTCTCGTCAATCCTCATGTGGGTTTGATGCTATTGGTGCCCGGCATGGACGAAACATTGCGCATCAATGGCCGAGCGGAGATTTCCACCGATCCGGATCTGCTTGAGCAGGTGGCCATCAATGGCAAGAAACCCATTTCCATTCTAGTGATCACCGTAGAAGAAGCCTATCTGCATTGTACCCGAGCCGTTTGGCGCGCGGATTTGTGGAATGCGGACAAACACATCAATCGCAAACAGTTCCCGTCCATGGGGCAAATGCTGGCGGATCAGATCAAAGGCTACGATGCAGTAAACACCGATAAACTCATCGAAGAAAACCGGCACAAGCTGTACGCGCTCGATTAGGAAGGAAAGGTTAGTCCGATGTGTGATGCAAAGAGGGTTGCCGTCGTCGTCGGGGCAGGGCCGGGGCTGGGAGCCGCGGCTGCGCGGCGATTTGCAGCGGCGGGGATGACGTCCGTTCTGGTGTCGCGCTCCGAAGACCGCCTCAAAGACCTGGCTGACGGTATCGACGGTGCGATCGCTTATCCGTGCGATGCCACGGACGAAGCGGCCGTAGAAAAACTTTTCGCCGATGTGGAGTCCCAATACGGACCGGTGGAGGTGCTGGTCTACAACCCGGGCGGCGGGTTCGGCCGTACGCTTGTTGTGGAGCAAACTGCTGAACGGTTCCGCGCGTTGTGGGAATTCACCGCTTTGGGCGGGTTTCTGTGTAGCCGCGAAGCGGCCAAACGCATGCAGGAACGGCGTCATGGCACCATCATTGTCACCGGCGCGACCGCCTCCTTACGCGGCGGCAAAGGCTTTGCCGCTTTCGCGTCGGGTAAGTTCGCGCTACGGGCGCTGACCCAGTCCATGGCCCGCGAACTCGGGCCAGACGGCATCCACGTCGTCCACATCAACATCGATGGCCTCATTGGCCAATCGGACGACGGCACCAAGCTTGATCCCGACGACATCGCCGTGACCTATTACGGCCTGTACAAACAGTCCAAGTCCAATTGGACTCAGGAGCTGGACATTCGGCCCTGGACGGAAAACTTCTAGCGACGCGCAGCCTTCAATTTAGGCGCCGGCGAGACGGGCCTTCATCATCTTCTGCATGGCCGCCATCTGCGCTTTGGCAGAGGGATGCTTCTTGATCGCGCTGAAATACTTTTTCACGTTTGGACGGCCTTTGAAGGGGTCCTTAATGCCGAAATGTGGAGCTGCGTGGCTGACAAAGAACAGCGCCGGTGCGGGGCATAACAGTCGCCGATGGTGAAGCTTTTTCCCGTCGCGCAAGGACCCAGCTTGATATAGCCGTTGAGAATGTCCAAACCCGTGTTCAAGCTTTCAATGGCTTGTTTTGCTTCGGCCTTGTTCTTGGGGCTGCGGCCGATGATTTGCCGGAACAGCTGCAACGCCGGGGCTTGCACATAAAGATCGCTAATTTTGGCAATCAGACGCGCTTTACCGGCAGCCGCGGCGGAGGCTGGAATGACCTTCTTTTTCGGATGTGACTCGTCAAGGAAAGGCACAATGACGTCAGACTCATAAAGCGTCGTTCCGCCAGCCTTGATAGTGGGGATTTTGCCGAACGGGTTCATGCTCAGGAACTCAGGCGTCTTGAGTCCGCCTTCCGGCATGACGATGTCGTACGCGATACCTTTGTGGTCGCAGGCGAGGATGACGCGCGCCACAAAGGGCGACAGCGGGCTTCCGTAAATGATCATTGAATTACCCTCAGCCGCCGCCAAAGAACTGTTTAGCCATGGCGTCCATTTCCTTGATGACCTGTTTGGTCATTGGGGTCCGCTTCAAACCGTTCCAATACTTTTTGATTTTCTTGTGCTTGGCCAGCGGATCCTTGACGCCAAAACCGGGGGTAACCAACTGAACAAAGAACAGCGCTGGCAATGCAAAGCAATCGGCAATGGTAAACCTTTTACCCATGGCCCAAGGGCCGCTGCCGTCGATGTAGTGGTTCAACACGTCAAGCCCCTTATCCAATTCCGCCAGCTTTTCTTTGACCACTTTTTTATCTCGGGTCTTGGGATCCCGCTGGCCGAAAAGACTCGTGACCACATTTTGCACGTAGAGTTCACTGATTGTGGCCATCAGGCGTGCCATTCCTGCTGCTTTGGGAGTGGCTGGGATGATTTTCTTTTTGGGATACTTCTCGTCAATGTATTCGACGATGACACCGGATTCGGGCAGGACCGTCGCGCCGTCCTTCATGGTGGGAATCTTACCGATGGGATTGAGCTTGAGATACTCAGGTGTTTTTAGTCCGGCGGCCGGCATTTCGACCTCGTGATCGATGCCCTTGTGGCGCAAGGCCATTAAAACGCGGCAGGCGAAAGGCGAAAGAATAGCGCCATAGATTTTCATGATACGTGCATCCTCTTTTTTGAACAGAGTGATCCCAGGGGTGCCGGATCTTCAGGCCCGACGGTGGCGGTATCATATCCAAGCTTTTGAAAAAATCACCTGTCATTATTGGTTCTTGGTTGTCAGTTCTATGACAAAGGGTTGAGCCTTCCGTCATCCATGCATTCGTGCTCTCCTACGGCAAAAGCAGAAAAAGGGGGAGCACATGGACCATCGCAACATTCGGGGCAAAATTTCTATATCGGCGGCGATGGAGAGGAGCGGGGCCGGGAATGGTTCTCCATGACCTTCCATGAGGACGGCCAGCGCAGTCTCCGGGCTCATTGCGAGATCGACGACACCGAGGTCATCCGTGAAGTTATTTACACCATGGACGAGAATTGGCGGCCATTGGACTGCTTCAACCGGCTGCATGTGGAACGCAAATTTCTCGGTAACGGTTGGGTCTGGGTCACTGGCAACGAGGCCGAATACGAAGTGTTCAACACAACTCTAGGCCGGGTGTCACAGACCATGAGCCTCAACGGCCCGCCCGTGAGCCTGACTGCCCACCCATTGACCTGCGACGTGTTTCACTGCGCCGGTTACAACCACGACAACAGCGAAAATCCGCAAACTTTGGTGAATGTTCTGTCGACATCGCCTATGCCCAACGGCGCCAGCGGACCATTCCTAAGCGTCGGGCAAGTGACGGTCATGTATGACGGCCGGGAGGAAATCACCGTTCCTGCCGGCACCTTTGAAGTGGACCACTATCACTTTGTCTTGAAGCCGCAGCCGGACGGAACAGAGCGGCGGGAAGATGTATGGTGTATCCCGGACGATTACACCTTCGTAAAAGTGACCGTCGAAGGGTTCCTCAAAAACTCCAAGTATGAACTGGTCGAATACGAAACTGAGTACTAGAGGTGGTCATGCAGAACCGCAATGTACGGGGCAAGATCGCCTACATTTTTGATCCCGACGGGGAAAAGCGCGATTTCGGCCGGGAATGGTGGTCGGTCACGTTCCATGAGGATGGCCAGCGCACGTTGCGAGCCCATTGTGAGATTGAACCCGGCGTTGTCGCCGACCGTTCAGTCTTGCGAGAAACCGTCTATACGACCGATCTGAATTATCATCCGTTGGATTGTTTTGTTCGGCTCCATGAAAGTGGCAACTTTCTCGGCAGCGGTTGGTTTCGCTTCACTGATTACGGCGCGGAATGCGAAGCCATCAACGTCACCAACGGGCGCACCAGCCAGCAGATGGACCTGCTAACTCCGCCGCCGTCCTTCGGTGCGCACCCAGTGTCCTGCGACATGCTCCATTGCGCCCGGTTTGACCATGCCGTGAAAGAGAACATTCAACCATGCAGCGGTGTGTTGATGTCATCCCGAGAACACGATGGTTGTTCGGGACCAAACCTCTGCACCACCAATTTCGATCTGGAATACATCGGCCGCGAGGAAATAACGGTGCCCGCAGGGACTTTCGAAACCGATCATTACCGGTTTCTGCTTGATCATCACCCGACGGAAGATCTGTGGTGCATGACTGACGGGTTCTTGTTCGTCAAAATCACCGTCGGTGGATACATGAACGCCCACTTTGATCTCATCGAATACGAAGAGGAGTACTGACTCCATGCAAATCATTGGCGCCGGGTTTGGGCGCACAGGCACGGCCTCCATGAAGATCGCGTTGGAAAGACTAGGATTAGGGCCGTGCTACCACATGAAAGAAGTGTTCGAGCGGCCAACTAGCATTCCGCTCTGGCACAAAACGGCCTTCGGTGAAGAGATCGAGTGGAACGATATTTTTATTGGCTATGAGTCAGGCGTGGACTGGCCGTTGTGTCATTTCTGGGAGACGCTGTCGCACCGCTATCCGGAAGCAAAAATTCTTCTGACAGTCCGGCCGGCCGATGAATGGTACACGAGCATGACCAACACCGTTTTCAGTCACATCGCCGGTATGGAGCCGGAAGGCGACGCGCAAAAGATCTGGAAAGAGATGGTGGACAAGACCGTGCGTTCCGACACCTTTGATAATCTAATCGATGATCGGGCCCACTGCGAAGCGGTGTTCAATCGTCATACGACCTATGTAAAAGAAACGGCACCGGCAGACCGTCTCATTGTTTACGATGTAGGCAGTGGTTGGGAGCCTCTGTGCACGGCACTCGATGTGCCCGTTCCTGACGACCCTTTTCCTAAGACCAACACCACGGCTGAATTTCAAAAGCGCAGTAAAGAAGAGTCGCCGGGAGAAAAAACTTTACCCCTCGTGTTAGGTTTTATCTCCGTTGTGTAACTGCACAACACGGTGGGGGTAGGGGATTTCAATACCCTTGTCTTTTAACGCATCCCACAACGCCAACAGCACTTGCCCTTTGACGTTGGTTACGCCTTTTGCGGGATCCCTAATCCAAAACCGAAGCACAAAATTGAGCGAACTGTCGCCGAATTCCACTAAGTGGCACACCGGTGGTGGTTCATCCACCACACGTTCCGGTTTGGCTGCCGCTTCCGTTGCCAATCCGCGCACAGCATGAGGATCGCACTCATACGTCACGCCGAACGGCACTTCCATGCGCACATCTGTATCGCTATGGGGCCAATTGATCACCTGATTGGTGACGAAGTCATCGTTCGGGATCAGCAGTTCCTTGTTGTCCCGTGTCGTGACGCCCACATACCGGGCGCTCATCGTATTGACCCAGCCGAAGGTAGGGCCAACTTCAATCACATCACCCGGCTTGATCGACTTATCTAACAACAGAATTAAACCGCTGATCAGATTCGACACCTGTTTTTGCAAGCCAATACCAATGCTAACACCCACTGCACCGGTGAACACGGCCAAGGCCGCAAAGTTTATACCCACCGTAGATAGGGCGACCATAATGGCGACGACGATCATGGTGAAGCGGATGGTCTTGCCGATGAGGACCCGGGCGCGGGGCGTAATTTCAGAGACCTGAGACAATCGGGAGTCGATGAGCCGGCTGAGCGCGAGAGCGGACCACATCAGAATGCCCAGCAGGATCGCGCCATTGATCACCGTTAACAGGGTGATGCGCGTCTGCCCGAGAGGTAGTTCGACCGAATCCAGGGCATCAATGGTCGGGCTGAGCAGGCCGACAATATTGAGGGCGGCGATGGTCCAAGCAAAAGCGGCGAACAGATTAGCAATGAAAGCGTTGGCGATGACCGATGAGCTGATCTTAATCAAGATCCATGCGGTCATTAGACTAGCAATAATGCGGAGAAGGTCATTGGCTATGCCCGCCTCAGCTTGGACCACCACGCCGATGGCCAGCCAAAGCAACAACACAAAACAAGGCTCAAGAGTTGATCGTCAATAACGGACAAGGCTCGGCGCAGCGTGGAATAGACTTTGAGTCCTTCGAGCCGAGCTTTGAGGCGTGGCTGTAGAGGTTTGGCTATGAAACGGGCGAGGAGGGCGATGACCAAGAGCGCCAAACCCTGGACCAAGCTGTCCAAGGTCAGGACTTCAGTTTGAATCCAAGACAGAATGAGCCCGTAAAACTCACGCCAAAGGGCTGGATTAAAAGGGTCGGTCATCTATTGCACTGCCGCTGTTCGGTCACAGATAGAGCATACCCTATGTGACAGGAAGTTGTGACTTAGATGAGTCTTTAGAGTGTGAAATAGTTTTACCGGGACTATGAATACAGGGGGACGCATGTCTGTAACTTTATCACGCCGGCAAGCACTGGTTGGCGGCGCTGCTGCAGTAACACTTACTGCAGGTGTCAGCGCACCCTTATCGGCCTCCGCATGCCAGGACCGTAAAAAATATGTGGATGTCGGTGACGGTCTGAAAATGGCTTACGTGGAAATGGGCGATCCCAATGGAGATCCCATTGTTTTCCTGCACGGTAATCCAACGTCGTCCTATTTGTGGCGTAAGGTGATGCCCATTGCACATCGTTCGGCAGGTGTATCGCGCCGGATCTCATCGGCATGGGGGATTCCAGCAAGCTGCCCAATTCGGGCCGTGGCGTGTACACTTACGAGACTCACCGCAAATACCTGTTGAGACTGTTTGATGCTTTGAATGTTCGGGAAAATTTAATTCTCGTCATTCACGATTGGGGATCGGCCTTTGGTCTTGAGCTAGCAAGTCAGAATCCTGAGTCCATCCGCGCTATCGTTTATATGGAAGCGATTCTCCGTCCGACCATGGGTGTTTTGCCGGCAGCGGAAGGATCCGGCCGGCCTGGAGGCGGGCGACCTGGTCGTGGCGGACCGCCCCAGGGAGGACCACCCCAAGGTGGACCGCCAAGAGGTACGCGGGTGCAGGATACCGGCGGCGGTGGTGACATGTTCTCCCGCCTGCGCTCAGACGAAGGCGAAGAGATGGTGCTCGAGAACAACATCTTCGTTGAACAGATGTTCATCGGCGGGGTCGAGCAATATATGAGTGAGGAAGATAAGGCAGAGTTTCGCCGCGGTTACGAGGAACCGGGGGAAAGCCGCCGGCCGACATTGACATGGCCACGGGAGCTGCCGCTCGGCGGCGAGCCTAAACGCAACGACGACATTGTCGCCGCTTATTCCGAATGGCTGGCCAATGAGAGTCAGGACATTCCCAAACTGTTCATCCGGGCCAACCCGGGTGCCATCTTCCGCAATCCGTTTTTACTTCAGTTCGCCCGGTCCATACCCAACCAGAAAGAGGTGATAGTGTTCGGCGGTCATTTCGTCCAGGAAGTCTCCGGCGATGCCATCGGGCGCGCCATCGCCGTTTGGATTCCAACCCTGCCTGAGCGGACATAGGAGAGAGAGGCTACGCCTATACATAGAGTGAGTCGTCGTGCTGCTCTGCTCGGCGGAGCTGGATTGGCTGCCGCTTCTGTCACTCCATTTTCCAAGGCGCGGGCTGCATGGAAAGACCAGCAGAAATATGTGGATGTGGGAGACGGCTTGAACATGGCCTATGTGGAAATGGGCGATCCCGACGGCGATCCCATTCTCTTCCTGCACGGCAATCTGACGTCATCCTATTTGTGGCGCAACATCATGCCCTATTGCACGCCCTTCGGGCGCTGCATCGCCCCTGACTTTATGGGCATGGGCTATTCGGACCGCCTGCCGAACTCGGGTCCCGGTGTGTACACCTATGAGAACCAGCGAAAATATATGTTCAGAGCGTTCGAAGCGCTGGGCATTGCGGAAAATATCGTCCCGGTCATTCATGATTGGGGGTCAATCCTGGGTTTTGATCTCGTCTATAGCCAACCGGAGTCCATCAAAGGCGTGGCCTTTATGGAGTCGGTGATCCGGCCACCGCGCGACGAGAGCCCTCCTGCTGAAGGCCCACCGCGGCGCGGAGGAGGCGGTTCGCCCCCAGGGGCAGGTGGCCCACCGGGCCGCGGCGGAGGAGGACCTCCCGGCGGCGGTGGTGGTCGCGGCTTTTTTAGCGCACTGAAAGGCCCTGAAGGCGAGAAGATGATTCTTCAGGATAACGTTTTTGTCGAACGCATCCTGATTGACGGCATGTACCCCTATCTGTCGGACGAGGATATCGCCGAATACCGGCGTCCCTATTTGGAGCCGGGCGAAAGCCGGCGCCCGACGCTGACGTGGCCCCGGGAACTGCCGGTCGGTCCCATGCTCGACGGCAACGCCGGCAAGAATGCCAAGCTCATGGAAGACTATTCGGTGTTTCTGAAAACATCCGACATTCCCAAATTGTTCATCAAAGCCAATCCCGGCCTGATCATGACCAACCCGGCGACCATAGATTACATCCGCACCTTTCCGAACCTGACGGAAGCGGAAGTCTACGGACCGCATTACATTCAAGAGGCCTCGCCGGATGCCATCGGCCGTAACTTGGCCGACTGGCTGGTAACCCTGTCGTAAAGGATTGTTCTCCATGCTGCCCAATCGCCGTGTTGCGGTCCTTGATGCTCATATGGCTTACGTAGAAGCCGGCGAGGGTGACCCGGTGGTCTTCCTTCACGGCAATCCCACGTCGTCGTATTTGTGGCGCAACATCATTCCCCATGTGCAGGGGCAGGCCCGCTGCTTGGCGCCTGATCTCATCGGTATGGGCGCATCCGATAAACTTGAGGGTAGCCAATACCGCTTCGCCGATCACAGCAAATATTTGGATGCGTGGTTTGAAATAGCCGGTGTCACGGAAAACGTTGTGATCGTCGTGCATGACTGGGGATCGGCCCTTGGGTTTTATTGGGCCCACCGCCATCCCGGGCGCATTAAAGGCATTGTGCATTTTGAATCCATTACGGCACCTGCGGATACAGCCAATGCAGGCGATAGCGCCAAAGGATTTTACTCGTTCATGCGCTCGGACGAAGGCGAGCGAGCGGTCATCGAAGACAATATGTTCGTTGAGAAAATAATGCTGGGCTCGCTGGGAGACCGGCTGACGGAAACCGACCGGATGATCTACCGGTGGCCCTGGCTGGCTGGCGGCGAAGCACGCCGGCCTTTGATCACCTGGCCGCGGGAAATTCCGGTGGACGGCGAACCGGCGGATGTCACCGAGATCGTCTCGTCATACCAAGCCTGGATGGAAACCAACGGCATCCCCAAGCTGTTTCTTCTTGGCTCGCCTGCAGCCATTATGCGTGAAGGGGAAGGGCGCCTGGAAGCGGTGCGCCGGTGGTCCAATCAAACCGAGATCGCGATCCCGGGAGACACGGAAACGGATATGCCCGCGGCGAACCATTACATCCAAGAAGTCTGTCCCGACGTCATTGGCAAGGCCATTGCCGATTGGGTATCTGGTCTATCTTGAAAAATGACCGGCTTTACGGACCTGCACTTCTCAACCATCCATGATCAAACCATAGCCTGGCGCGAAACCGGCACCGGGTCTCCCATAGTCTTCGTCCACGGCAACCCGACGTCATCCTATTTGTGGCGGGGGGTTGCGCCCCATCTGTCATCCCCCGGCCGCTGCTTGGCACCAGATCTCATCGGCATGGGATCGTCCGATAAGTTGCCGGATCGTGGACCGCGCACGTATTCGTATTTTGTCCATCGCGATTACTTTGACGGCTGGATGAACGAGATGGCGTTGTCCGAAGATATAGTCTTCGTCGGACACAACTGGGGTGTACGGCTGATGTTCGACTGGGCTATGCGCCATCCCGGTTCAACGCGCGGCTTTGTCCACATGGAAGGGCAGGTTTCGCCTGTGACGACAGCGATAGCCGGAGAGCGGTTTCAGAAGTTCAACGCCCACATGCATTCGCCCGAAATGGAAGCGGATGTGCTTAAGAACAACATTTATCTCGATCAATACTTCTATTCCTACTTGGAAGACGTGCTGACCGACGCAGATCGCGCGGTTTATGACACACCGTATTTGAATGCGGGGGCCGATCGCCGCCCCACCTTGGACTGGCCGTGCGAGATTCCTGTGAATGGTGAGCCAGCCGATGTTCATCAGCGTCTAATACCAACGGTCATTGAATTTGACCTTCGTGTGCCCATTTGCGCATACCAATCGACATGATTTTCGAGGGCTTGTCGATGAGCTTGTTCCAGGCGTGGCATGCCGCATCGACGATGTCTTCGTAACTGTCGAAGACGCGGTTCGACAGGTAGGTCTGGCGCAGGTACTGCCAGATGTTTTCGGCCGGGTTCGGCTCCGGCGATCTGGGCGGCAGGAACAGCGGCGTGATGTTGTCGGGGAACTCCAATTCGGTGGTGGTGTGCCAGCCGGCGCGGTCCATGAGGAGGACGGCGTGTGAGCCGTCGGCGACGGTGCGGCTAATCTCTTCGAGATGGGCCGGCATGGCATGGGTGTCGGCGAACGGCATCGCCACGGCCGCACCGGTACCGCGCGCCGGGCAGACGGCGCCGAACAGATAGGCGCTCTGGTAGCGCTGGTCCTTGGGCTGACGCGGACGGCTGCTTCGGCAGCGTCTTCGGCTTCACGTATGCGAACCCCAGGCGGTGCATCAGCTTGATGGCGCCCGGACGTGAATATCTCACAGCAAACTTTCGGAAGATGGCATCCCGCACCGCGTTGGTGTCGCGCGGCGGATTGTCCCGGAACTGCGCCTTGAGAGCGGCTTCCTGGTCCGCCGTCAGGCGGTCCGGGTAATCCGCAAGCTCCACAGAGGCGAGACCCTTCTCGCGGAAGTCCCGTAGCCAGCCGCGAACCGTGTCGGGATCGAGATAGAATATCCTGGAGACCATCTGCACGCTGTGGCCATCATCAAGGGCAACCAGCGCATTCGCGCGCCGTACCTGCAGCGCTTCGACCTTCCGCTTACGCATGACATTCAGGAGTGCCTTGGGTTCGTCAGCGGTCAGAAAGGAGGCCTTTTGCGCATCTTCGCCGTGAAGTCGTTCGCTGCTCGTGTCGTTGGAGAGGTGCATGAATCGGCAGCCGAATCAGGTCAATGCAAAATACTAAATTCAGGCCGA
Source organism: Rhodospirillaceae bacterium (assembly GCA_965262665.1). Classification (GTDB taxonomy): domain Bacteria; phylum Pseudomonadota; class Alphaproteobacteria; order Rhodospirillales; family Rhodospirillaceae; genus CBDBND01. The sequence goes on along the minus strand of CBDHFR010000004.1, from coordinate 1,835,595 downwards.
ATCAATGATTCCAGGTATAAATGAATTGATCGCCTGGATGGCGAGCAACGATATCCCGAAGCTGTGGCTCATTCCCGACACGGGCAGCATCATGATCGGTGAACGGAAAGCCGCAGCGGAATCGTTTTCCGAGCAGACAACTATGACCATTTCCGGCGGTCATTACACACCGGAAACATCACCCGACACAGTTGGTCGGGCGATGGCGGACTGGCTCGCCGGTCTCGCTTGAGTGCGGCTAGGTCAACGCGCCTTTGAACAGGCCAAAGGTGCGTCCGTGGGCCAGTTCGGTCGCCTCTTTATTGTAATGGGCCGCATCACTGTCACGGGCGAAGCCATGGTCACAGCCATCATAGGTGTAGATGCTGACCATTTCATGGCCTTGAAGGCCTTCACGCACCTGACCCGACGCTTCTTTGGGAACAAACGCGTCTTCATCGGCAATATGAATAATCATCGGCTTCTTGATGTTGCCGGCTTCGCCGAGGAGGCCTTCAATACCAACGCCGTAGTAGGCCGCGCTGGCATCGGTATCTGTGCGCGTGCCGCTCAAAAACGTGAGCATACCACCAAGGCAAAACCCGGTGCTGCCAACCTTGCTGTTACATCCATCTCTTTTGCGAAGGTCTGAAATTGAAGCCTGTATGTCTTCGACGCCTTTGTCGACATCAAATTTTCCGTAGAGATCGAGGCCCTGGTTGAATTCCTCTTCGATGGTTGCGTCCAATTGAACACCCGGCTGAATGCGCCAAAACAAATCGGGAGCCAGCGCCATATAACCCTGGTCGGCCAGCATGTCGCAAACGTCACGGAGCCATGTGTTGACGCCGAAGATTTCCTGAATGACGACCACACCTGGCCCTCCGTCGGCTGGGCTGGACAGATAGCCCATGAAATCCCCGTCTTTCCCTTTGATGGTGACCTCATACGAACTCATGACTTGCACTCCCTCTTTCGCTGATTTGATTAATCCCCGAGTCTTAGTGGGAATCGACGGCCATGACCAGTGTCAGAAATCTGAACCCATAGGGATTTAGCTCTCGTCCGGTGATGGGTGCCAGGAACTGTGACGGCCCGACGTCTCGTGAGTGAGTGAGGTCCGCACAGCATAGCGGTCCGCCCGGTAGAGGGCCGACAGCCACTCGACGGGTTGGTCGTTGCTGTCAAAGACCAGCCGGGTCAACTTGAGTAAGGGTGATCCCACTTCAATGCCCAATTGAACCGCAATCACGGGTTCAGCCAGGGTGGCGGTAACTTCCTGATCGGCACGGGCGACGTTAATGCCGGCATGACTGAGCCGCACCAACATGGGTTCTTTTTCCGTTGCCGGATCGACTTGCTCCGCCACTTGAGCCGGCACAAGGGTGGTAATGACCGCCAACGGCTCCCCGTCTGACAGTCGCAAGTGGCTGGTTTTCAACACCTGTTCACCCGGTCTGACGTTTAGTTTAAGGCCCACATCCTGCGCCGGTTCCACTAGGTCATTCGCCACATGCTGGACTTCTGTTGACGCGCCGATGGCTTGAACCGTTTGTAAAAGGTCATCAAGGGCATCCGGACGCGGCCTTGCAGCCACACCATCGGCGACAAACGTTCCTTTACCCCGCTGCCGGACTACCAAGCTATCACCGACCAGGTCACGCATCGCCCGTTTGATGGTGATCCGAGAGACATCGAATTCGTCACACAGAATGGATTCCGAGGGCAGGGGCTCGTTGGGTGGGTATACTCCTGAGCGTATGTTTTCACGCAGGATCAAATACACCTGGTGATAGAGCGGGACGGCCAGCGTCTCGTCCACAGGTCGGGTGATGCCAGCAATTTCGTTCATGCGTCCAACACCAAGCCGGATGATATATTCGTGTTGGTGCCGGTCATGGATGCGGCATGGGAGGAACACAAAAACAGCACCGCACCGGCACATTCATCCGCCGTTGCGTAGTGTCCGAGCGGAAGCTGACCTTTTAGACCCTCGTGTTGATCGTCGGCCAACCGGTCAAGCATCGGCGTGTCCACCGGGCCTGGTGAAATTACATGAACCCGCAGACCATCCGGTGCCCATTCTTTGGCGCAATAACGGGTCAGATTGACCAGCGCCGCCTTGGACGAGGCATACGCCGCGCCAGACAGATAAGTGCCGCCATTGTATCCGTTGGACGAGCCGCATAACACGGCAACGCCGCCCGGTTTAGTGAGATGCTTATAGCTGTGTTTGAGCAACAGAAAGGACGAAGTGAGGTTGGTATCGACCACCGTGTGCCAATCCGCCAATGCCATTTCATCGAGGCGTCCTTTGCCGACCATACCGGCCATGTGGATGAGGTAATCTAGCCGGCCAAATGTCTCGATACAGTGTGCGATAGCCGATGCAACCGCCTCTTCATTGGTGGCGTCGAGAGTAATTGGAAGAACACGTTCATCGTCAAACGGCACGACACGGCGGCCGGTAGCCGCTACGCGAGCCCCGGCCTCCAGCATCATACGGACAACCGCCTGACCGATGCCGCCGGTCGCGCCGGTTACAAACGCAACGCGGCCGTTGGCATCAAGCAGGATCGGTTTTTGGTTGTCGCTCACTCGGCGGCCTGGGTCCAATTTTGAACAAAGGCTTCATTGATACCGTCGAGCATGCGCCAGCGCATTTCCGTCGACGCTCTAACGGCCGCAATTGCTTTTTCCTGGAGTTCTGGCGTGGTCGCGTAATGAGCGGTGATTTCCAGGCCGATGTCGGCATGCTCTACATCACCGACAATATGAACATGGAAGAATTCCATGTAGTCATCGGTTAGACCCATTTTCTTCATGGCCTCAACATAGGCTGGGTAGAGTGTGGGCAATTGGCCTTCGAGGGCAACCATAATTCCTGCGGCACCTTCGGTGAGGTGACGGACATTGACCAATTCCCAAATCCAAGACCGCATGGCCCGTGTTGATGGGAGTATTCTCCCCGTGGCTTCGGCCTTGTAGAAATCATTTTCGGTCATTCCGCAAGCTTTACCGAACTTGACCAGCAGGTCGGGATGGCGCTTTTCCGGTGTGTCGGGCATTTCTTCGCCGAGCAGGTTCTCAAGCATGTGTTGGCGCGCGTGGAGATCATCAAGACGGCAATAGAATTGTGCGAATTGCTGGGGAATAAGGTCGATGTAATAGAAGTGCTGGACCGCGTATTCACCGATCTGTTTGAGGCTTAGGTCGCCATTGGCCCATGCCTTGCTGAACGGGTGACCGCCGGAATGAACGGGCGCCCGCGCACCTTCTAATGCGTCGAAGAAGTCTTTTTGATTCATCATTGTCTTTCTCCTTGGTTTTATCTCGTGTGTAGGGGGTTGGTGTTCGAGGTCAGTTGCTGGCGCCCCATTTGGCCAACGGGAACGTACTGGTTGGTATCGTCGTCGTTTTTTCTTCGGTGAAGAACTGCAGGCAGTCTTTAGCGCTGTCGCGGCCGATGCCGGATTTTTTGTATCCGCCAAAAGGAGCGCGTAGTTCACGGGTCATAGGCGTGTTGACCCAAATGGTACCGGCCCGCATTTCCTGAGAAGCCTTCATCACTGTCGGTAGATGGTCGGACCAGATGTAGCCGACCAAACCAAACTCCGAGGCATTGGCGATGGCCAACGCTTCATCGAGATCGTCATAGCGGAGGAATGTGGCAAAGGGGCCGAAAATTTCATCCTGACAGACCTTCGCTTCATTGGTCGGAGCCATGACCGCCGTCGGCTCAAGATAGAGTCCTGTTTCATGGCGCTCGTCCCGCTTGCCACCGGTGAGCAGTTCTCCGCCATCCTGTTTGGCAATGTCCACATAGCTGAGAACCCGGTCCATATGCGCCTGGTAACAAACCGGTCCGATCTCGGTGGACGTGTCCATGGGGTCGCCGACTTTAATGTTACGTGAGCGGGCGACGAATTTATCGATGAATTCATCGGCAACGGAATTCTCAACCAGGATTCTGGAACCAGCCAAACACTGTTGGCCGTTGTTGGAATAGATGCCGAGGATGGCACCATCAAGAGCGCGATCCATATCGGCCGTCGCGGTGATGATATTGGCCGATTTACCGCCCAGCTCGAGCGCGACAGGCTTCAGGCCTTCACCGGCCCGGGAAGCGATCATGGCGCCAGTCTTGGTACCGCCGGTGAACGACACCACGTCCACATCGGGGTGGGACACCAACGCATCGCCGGTGATGTGACCGCGGCCATTGACCAGATTGACGACCCCTTTGGGGATATCGGTCTCATGGATCAGCTCAACGACCCGGCGCAGTGACAACGGCGTAAATTCACTGGGCTTGAGAACGCAGGTGTTGCCGAACGCGATGCACGAGGCAATTTTCATGGAACACAGCGCGAGCGGTGCGTTCCACGGGCCGATCAATGCGCCCACACCCACCGGCTCACGTGTGACAATCGAAAGATACGGTTTCGTCTGGGTATAGGCTTCGCCGGCTGCCTGGCTCGCTACCTCAGCAAAGAACTCGAAGTTCCAGCCCGTGCGGATGACATGTATGCCTTTGACATACGCCATGGTCAGCCCGGCGTTGAGGCTTTCCAAATAGGCCAGTTCGTCCGCATGGCTGAGCAACACCTCTTTGATCTGCAGCATGACGACTTTGCGTTCGTCCACGGACATGTGGCGCCAAGGACCGTTTTCAAAGGCGTCGCGGGCCGTGCGCACGGCTTGGTTAACTTCTTCAGCAGACGCTTCGCGTAGCAACGAAATCTGTTGTTCGGTAATCGGACTGATTACCGGGATATCTTCTCCTGCGCCCGACGTACTGATGGACTTCCCACCGATAAAACTGGTGCAATGGGAGTTGACTGAGAATTTCTTCATCATATCTTGTGTAACGGCGTTCATTGTGTGCTCCCTGATTTCCCTTGTTTTTTAGCTACGGCATATAGCCGCCGCCGTTTATGTGAATCACTTGTCCGTTGATGAAGCGGGCGGCATCTCCGGACAAAAACAGTATCGGCCCGACCACATCGTCCACCACCGCCAGTCTATTGAGCGGCGTGATGCTGGCGTAATGATCGAGATCGATGTTGGCATCCCGGCCGGCCTCTTCTCCGCCCCGACCGGTGCCGCCGCGCAAAAAAGCGGTATCGACTGCACCCGGTGCGATCACGTTGACACGGATATCCGGCGCGCATTCCTGGGCGAGGCTCTTAGACAGGGCGATCACACCGGCTTTGGCCGCGCCATAAGGCGATGTACCGGGCATCCCTTTGTAAGCCAAGCCGGACGCCGTGTTGACCAAGGACCCACCATTAGTGGCCTTGAGCAGCAGTGGTACCGCTGCCCGCGCGCATAAAAATGCCGAGCGCAAATTACCGTCAGTAATATCGGTCCAGGTGTCCAAATCCGTTTCGGCAAGCGGCGTGAAGTCATTAGCAAAACCACAAAGATTAACCATGACATCCAGACCGCCCCAGGCTTGGTCGATCGCAGCAAACGCATCATTGACCGACGTTTCGTCTGTCGCGTCGAGGGCGATAGATAAACATACGTTTGGCGGTGGATGACTGGTCAACGAGTTCGGCAGATCCAACACGGCAACGGAAAGATCTAAATCTAATCCCGCTTGAACCAAAGCCCGGCCAATGCCGCCGCAACCGCCGACAACAGCCAGGCGTGTCTGCGGCACTGGTCCGAGGCGGGAGAAGTCCATAGCAGGAAGGGCGGTTGCGTCTATAGGATTATCCCGACGTCACCAGACGCTTGGCGTCGGCTTGGGTAAATTCGTGATGACAGGCTGGGCAGTGCATTTTCACATCCGGCCGGTCCAACAATCCCGGTCCCACATGAAACCAGTCGTTGCATTTCGGGCATTGGCTCCACGACGTATTGCCCGTCTTTTCCCAAGAGGCGCCCAAGCGCACAGTTTCTCTATTGTTCGTCATAGAGTCGGCCACTCTTTCATGTCCGCTCCTAACAGAAGTTTTTCGGCCCGTTCGAGGGCGTCCGCCGGAACTGTGGAGCGCGGCGGTATGGGCGGCGGCGCACCGGGACGGCCGGGCAACGGCATGCTGGCATCGATTGCCATTTTAGACAGGGTTTTCGAACCGGCGGAGGTGGACGGATCCAGCAGTGAACCGGATAGGCCGTCGATGGTGAAACTGTCACGGCTCCATTGCACGCGGGTGGCCAACGCGAACAGCATCTCCGAGTCATCGAACAAGTTGATGTCATGATCGACGGCAATGACGAGCTTCAAGCGCCTATAGGACAGCGCCGCCACCAGGGCGTCGCGCACTTCGCCTGGCCCTGGATTTTCTACTTGGATATAGCCGTGGAACCGGCGGCCCTGTGCTGGTACATGCACATTGACCACGCTCGGTGCCACCTGTTTGCACAGGCCGAAGACCTTGCCTTCCATGGCCATGTTGTCGGGGACCAGCATGTCAGTCAGGCCCGAACCGTAATCGTGGTAGAGGGCGTTTTTGCGCATGGTGACGCAGGTAACGTCGATCACCGGCGCGGCCACTTGCGGTCCCGAATAGCCGGTGTATTCGCCGAAAGGACCATCCGCTTCCAACACATCTTTAGGTGCAGTGCCTTCTATAACGATTTCCGCATCGGCGGGCACCATGATGGCGTCGCCGAACGTCCGGCTCGGCGTGACGCGGAGGGGTTCACCAAGGAGACCACCGCACGCGCCCCAATGACTTTCGGGATAGGACAATTTAGCTTGGGTACCCATCAGCACCGCAGGGTGATGGCCGATCCAGAAAACCACGGGGCAATCCTCCCCCCGGCCCCAGAACTTGCGCAGGTTGCGGGCGTTGTGGGATGCCGGGTAGGGGAAGTACGACATGTGTGTCTTGGATTTGATCCAGCAACGTTGGATGGCCGTGTTGTCTGTTTTCGTATCGGGGTCGTAGGTGGTGGCGTGAGCTGCGGTCAGGTAAGGGCCGGGATCGGTAACGTGTTGGGTCAAGGCGGGGAGGCGGGTGAGATCGACCTCGTCGCCTTCCATGACGATCTCCTGCACCGGCGCTCTGCCGCCGTTGATGGTCTGCGGCGCGATATGACTGCCCGTCCGTTGCGCATAGATAGGCGCCGCTGTCCGGTGGTCGTTGATACCCAAGGCGCGGGCGACAACCGCGCGGCTGCCGGTCAGATTGGTGACCACCGGCATATCGCTGATGGATCCATCCCCAAGACGGGGTTGGTCGACAACGACGATGGGGCGTCGGTCCGCTTTTTCTAAGGTGTATTGCAGGGCGGCGATGTCATGAACAACGGACAAGGGCTCGTCCGGCCGGAAGACCGACGGTGATTCCGCATCGAGAAAGGTTCTGAGATCGAGAATAGTGTGTCCCCTGTTTCTGACCTAAAGATATAAAAGTATACCTTTATACTCAAGCAATTTTTTGGATTCCCATCCGCACCAAGCAATCAAGTTAAACACGGTCATGGGGAGTAAATCTCTATATTAAACAATGACTTAGAGAATTTCCGATTTAGAACGCGCAGCACTAAGCCAGAAAAATTGAAGACTCTAGCCTTTCGCTCAAACCAATCTTTGCTGCGAGAAGACCCATCGATCCCTGTTCTCTCTATGTTGGGGAGATTGTGCTTCCTTCAATTGTGGTTCAAAAACCTCACCGGGCATTGGATTGAGTTGCCCTGAGGCATGAGGACGGATCGTTCATGACGCAGAAGAAAAGGCTCATCGTTGGTATCAGCGGCGCCTCGGGGATCATCTACGGCATCCGAATGCTGGAGGTGCTGTGTGAACTGCCGTTGGAAACGCATCTGGTGATGTCCAAATCGGCCGAAGTGACATTGGCCTATGAAACCACCATGAAAGTTGCTGATATCAAGGCGTTAGCCGATACGGTGTATCCCAATGGAGATATCGCCGCCGCCATATCCTCCGGATCTTTTCATACCGAAGGCATGGTGATCGCGCCCTGTTCGATCCGGTCCGCATCGGAAATTGCCACCGGTGTGACGTCAACCCTTCTCACCAGAGCTGCAGACGTGATCTTGAAGGAACGCCGACGGCTGGTTTTGATGGTGCGGGAAAGCCCGCTGCATACAGGTCATCTGAGAACCTTGACCCACCTGTCTGAAATCGGCGCAATTGTTGCGCCGCCCGTCCCCGCTTTTTATTCTAATCCCAAGTCGATTGACGATATGGTGAACCATACCATTGGGCGCGTATTGGACATGTTCGGGCTGGATGCGGGATTGGTGAAACGTTGGGGAGAGCCCGGGGGCTCAGGTAAAGCGAGCCGCAAGCAACGGCAAAAAAAGGAAGTCAAAAAAGCATGAGCGAGGGGAACGGATCAGACATTGCCCAAGGCAATCCCTTTTGGGAGTTCTCGACCAAAGCTTATAGCCAACAGGGTGTTGAAAGGGCTTTGCTTTCCTTACAGGAGCGCGTCGGTGCCGACGTCAACATGGTGTTGTTTTGCGTATGGCTGGCTTATCGGGGGTCGGACGGCAATGACCTAGCCCAACATTTGGCTGGCGCCCTTAAGTTATCCCGTGATTGGCAGCAGAATCTGGTCGAACCCATCCGCAAGGTCCGGGAAAATCTAAAAGATGTAATTGAGGGTCCCGATCTCATTGGCCCAAGCAGAAAATCTGCGACGGCTCTGCGGGAGCGCATTAAAGCCAATGAGCTGGATCTGGAAGCGCTGCAAATTCTCGGGCTTTATGGGTTAGTGAGTACTGGAGACATCGACACCGGTGTGTCCGATGCCGCCACTCAAAAGGACGACGCCCAAAACAATTTAAACGTCTATTTCGCTGCCTGCGGCGTCGAGCTTGACCATTTTGCCCAAAGCCACGTGTTGAGGATTCTCAACAGCGTTTTTCAAGAGGAGTAAATACGGCCACGCTCGTAGCTTCAGTTCACCACGGAATCTCGTAACCGTCCCATTCCATGGATGGTGTTGTGCCGTCTCTCGGATACTGCTCGATTTGCTCAATCATGCCGGCGACGCGTTCGTCTACGGGCCCTAAGGGAATACGGCCGCGTGCTTCAATCATAAAATCCGTATCGGTGGCGCCAGGAGCAATCAGACCCACCAGAATGCCACGCTCTTTGATTTTTGGATGGATCGCTAAGTTGCGCATGACCATGTTCACGGCGGATTTGGATGAACGGTAATAGAAGAGTGTAGATCCTCGCACTGTTTCGATGGACCCTTGACCAGACGTTACCGTGAAAATCAATTTTTGATCGCTGGCCGCCACATGCTCCAAAAAGGCTTCTGCGATTTTCAGCGGTCCGACGACGTTGATATCCATGACCTCTTGAAAAGCGGAGTAATCCAGACGGCCGAACTGTTGCGTTGCCGATCCACCGCCGGAAATGCCCGCATTGTTGACGATGAGATCGATCGCTGTGCCGGCGAGCTTTGTTGCCAACGCATCGATTCCGGCGTGGTCGGTGACATCGAGAGTCTCAACGCGCACCAAACCGGAATATTCCTTTTGTAGAGATGCAGGAGAGTCCGGGACATCGCTCCGCCGGTGGGTGGCGATGACGTCCCAACCCTTCTCGGCATACTGCCGAGCGAACTCCAAGCCAATGCCCCGGTTGGCACCAGTGACCAATACAGTTGCGGCCTGGACCGAAGTGGCAAGAGCGAGAATTAAAAACCAAATGATGTGAAGAGGTGTCGCATGACTCAACTTCCGTTGATTTTGGTGCTTACCAGGGAATCTCCCGGCCGTTGTAATTCACCGGAAGACCGACATTTTCTGCATTCACACTATCGATGATACCGACCAGTCCGTTGATACTTTCTTCTACGGTGATCGAACCGGGGCCACGGAAACCTGAAGCAAAGAGAAGTTCCGTTTGAACCTGACCGGGAGCAATGAGGCCGATAACCAATCCTTCCTCTTCACCCTTCAAATCAGCATGCATGGCGCACATGGCCATGTTCACGGCAGCCTTGGACATGCGGTAGCCGTAAAACCGACCCAGCCTTTGCGTCAAAGTCATGGATCCCAGGCCGGAGGTCATGGTCAGAATCTTCTTTTGATCGCTGGCTTTGACATGAGGAAGGAACGCTTTGGTCATTTTCATCGGGCCGTAGAGGTTTACATCCATGATGCGTTTGATTTCGTCGTAGTCGATGTTTTGCGCATTTTGCTTGGTGATATCGCCGAGCATGCCAGCGTTATTGATCAGCACATCGATCGGCTTACCGTCTAGTTTTTTGCCAGGGCTGCGATTTCCTCATCGTCTGTGACGTCCAATTCATCGACAGTCAAATTTTCAAATTGCTCTGCCAATGCATTGAGTTCGTCAGCGCGCCCCGGATTGCGGGCGGTGGCGTAAACCGTCCAACCCATTTCGGCATAGCGCTGTGCTAGGCCGAGCCCGATGCCGCGGTTGGAACCGGTAATGAGAATAGACGCCGCATCAGCGGCGAGAGGAGCAGCCAAAAACAGCAAAGCAATCGTCATTGACGCAGCGCGAACGAGAGAGGGAGATTTCATTATTTTTCCTTTGTGTTTTGTTCTGTATTTACCAAGGTAAAGTGTCGCCCGTGTAGATGATTGAGAACGGCGGTGACAAATTAGTCCACGGGAGCGGCGGGAATGTCCCGGCCGCGGGCGGCGCAAAAGTCTGCCACCTGTAGCCTTCGATCCTTTTGGGGATGGAAGGTGGGAGGATGTACTTGGTGGACCTTTATCTAACCGTGCGACTGGCGTGCCATGTGGAAGAGCTGAGCCAGCGAGAAGCAGCAAGACGGTTTGGGCTATCGCGCGATACAGTGAAGAAGATGCTGCGGCACTCGGTGCCGCCGGGATACCGGCGCAGCGAGCCGCCGAAGCGGCCTAAGCTGGACCCGTTCACGGATATCATTGACCGCATTCTGGAAGCGGACCGCACGGTTCACCGTAAGCAGCGCCACACGGCAAAGCGGATATTCGAGCGACTTCGCGATGAGCATGGCTTCACCGGCGGCCAGACCTCGTCAAGGGTTACGTCCGCGAACGGCGCCGTCGTTTGCGGGAGATGTTCGTGCCGCTGGTACATCCGCCGGGGCATGCGCCGGGGCATGCGCAGGCGGACTTCGGCAAGTCGGATGCGATCATCGCTGGCGTCAAGCTGCGAGCCCATTTCTTTGTCATGACCCTTCCCCACAGCGCTGCATGCTTCGTCGTGGCCTATCCGGCGGCGACGGTGGAAGCCTGGCTGGATGTCTTTGTCTCGCCCTCCGGCGTCCGTTCGATCTGGCTGCGGCATGACCTGGCCAACTTCAAGGCCCGGCTGAAGGCGCTGGAGACCAAGGTCGCCGAGGACGGCATGATTCTGACCGAGGCCCACATACGAGGCCCAGGTGCAGGCCTTGGAAAAGAAGAATCGCGACGACGAAGCCCGCGGCGAGGTGGAAACGGCCCACCCCGGCTATCTGGGTTCACAGGACACCTTCTATGTCGGCACCCTGAAGAGGGGGTGGGGCGGATCTACCAGCAGAGCTATGTCGATCCCTATTCCAAGGTCGCGCAGGCCAAGCTCTACACCACCAAGACGCCGATCACCGCCGCCGACCTGCTCAATGACCGGGTGCTGCCGTTCCATGACGAGCACGACCTGCCTGTGCTGCGGATCATGACCGACAGGGGTACGGAATACTGCGGGCGAGCGGACAAGCACGACTACCAGCTCTTCCTGGCCATCAACGATATCGACCACACCAAGACCAAGGTGAAATCACCGCAAACAAACGGCATCCGCGAGCGCTTTCACAAGACCGTGCTGCAGGAGTTCTACCAGGTCGCGTTCCGCAAAAGACTCTACGACAGCGTCGATGCGCTGCAGGACGATCTGGATCAATGGCTACATCACTACAACACGGAACGCACTCATCAGGGCAAAATGTGTTGCGGCAGAACGCCGTTCCAGACCATGATCGAGGGCAAAGAAATCTGGAAGGAAAAGTTCGTGAACTGAACTTGACCTAACAGAGGCCGCCGGAAAAACGGCCAACTGTCAGATCACATCTGAACCACTACACATCAATGAAGAAGTTTGTACCTGCAAGGGGCGTTTCTTTGAGTTTGACGTCCTGGCGGCGCGCCGTTTCCGCACCACGGGAGATTTCACGGAAGGCGTAAGGCAGCCACTCCGAACCCGCTTCGAGAAATCCAAAGCGCAAGTTCCGAAAACGCTCGGAGAAGTCTGATACAAAAAGGGTCACAAAGGCCGCGGCCACCCGGTCAGCAACAGGAGCCGGATCGCCGCCACCGCATAGGTCGACACCCCGCCGTCCGCCACGGCCCTGTCGAGCACCACCGGCACCGAGTAGTCGTTGTTGCGGTAGCGCACCAGAGCCTGGCTCAAGACCCTGCCGGGCCGCTGATCGCAAGCATCAAATGGAACGGCGGGCAAGTCTATGAAGGCGGCCCGGTCCTTTTCCAGGCGCTCTGCGATCGTGCCATCTGCGTCGCGCAGCACTACCTGCTGGCGCGCCTTACACCGCTCCCGCAGCATTGCGTTCAACTCCTCAATGTCGGGCGGGCCCGTGGGATCGGAACCATGAACGTGCGCCGCGCAAAACCGACCATAGGGCACTGGCGCGTGCACCTGTCCCTTCCGTTTACCCTATCCGCCGGTACTCATGATGCAACCCACCCAGGTGTTCACACCTAGAGATGGCACCGATCCTCACGGTAGGACGTGGAACTGGCGAGTCCTTGTCTAAGAGGCCGTTTCGAAAGGGGTTGAGTGGCCGGTGTCGATGTGATTCCAGGAAGGTTGCTGAAACCGATCTGGAGCCGCCATGTGGACGCCGACCACCCGAGAGCAGCATAGCCGCAAGGCGCTGCGTTATCAGACTGATTTGACCGCTGCGGAGTGGGTTGTGATCGAGCCTCATTTGCCTCCGGCTCATGGCACGGGACGGCCCCGGTCATGGCCGATGCGAGAGATCGTCAACGGCATTTTCTACGTGATGCGGGCTGGCTGCCCTTGGCGCTTGCTGCCAAGCGATTTACCACCGTGGGGCACGATCTATCGCTGGTTCGCTAAGTTCCGCGACGACGGCCTCCTTGAGAAGATCAACCACTTTCTGGTCATGGCCGATCGCGAGCGGGTCGGACGCGAGGCCAGCCCGAGCGGCGCGATTATCGACAGCCAGAGCGTCAAGACGACCGAGGCTGGTGGCCCCCGCGGCTACGATGCGGGCAAGAAGATCAAGGGGCGCAAGCGCCACGCGCTGGTCGACACCGACGGGCGCGGCCTCGTGCTCGAGGCGCATCCGGCGAGTATCCAGGACCGCGATGGTGGCGGGCCGCTGCTGTGCGCCTCACGCGGCTCGTTTCCGTTCATCGAGAAGGTCTTTGCCGACAGCGGCTACGCCGGCGAGAAGGTCGCCACGGCCACCATGATCGCCGTCGAGATCGTGCGCAAAAGCCCCGATCAGGTCGGCTTCGCCGTCCAACCGCGCCGCTGGGTCGTGGAGCGCTTCTTCGCCTGGATCAACCGCAACCGGCGACTGGCAAAGGACTTCGAGGCCACCATCGCCTCGGCCCGCGCCTTCCTCTACGCCGCCTCCGTCATGCTCCTCGTCCGCAGATTGGCCCGAGCCGCATGACTTTCGAAACCGACTCTAAGGAAAGGTGCCTCCGGGCACGATTGTAGTATCGGATATAGTATCTAATCGTGTGCCGAGGGACGGCTTTGTCAAACGTGGTTGTGAGCTAGACATTTTCCAGAGGCACACAATTTTGATTGCACTTCCTTACAGCCACACCTCATCCAAGTGAAGACAACGTTGATTGCGGGCCCCCGCAACCACCGAAACCGACATTCCCGATGCGGACGCGTTGGTCAGTTCTTTTCTATTCCCGTTTCACTATCGGCGGATTAGGTAAACAGAAGGGACAGGTACCCGCACGGCGTGGCGCCTTGCGAACCGTGTTGCGTCACACCTCCAAATCGCTAACGACATTCTTGATCGGTTTGCCCTTGTCAAAGTGATCCTGCCGGATCCGCGCTATCGTTTCCAATACCAACATTTCCCCACACCTCGTTCAGCCAAACAACGAGGCAATCCTAAAATTCCCAATAAATGTGGGGTCAATTTTGGACGCTGATTACCCCCAATAAGGGGCCAATATTCCACGCCGCTTCACAGTTTGCCCTCAAGCCAGACCTTGAACCGACAAGGCTGGTGCTCCTCGACGAGACTGGTGCGACCACAAAGATGGCCCGCCTGCGTTGGCGCGCCATACCGACTACATCGGTTACGGGCTCAAAGTGTTGCGTGACGATGGTCGTATTATCTCTCGCGCCACGGACCTGATGACGTGTAGGTTATACGACAAAGGTGCGCTTGGATGCGCTGTAGTTATAATGAATCCGCTTTCGTTTTGATTACGCAATTCTATCGTCAGATTCTTAGAGTGCTCCAATTTAGTTATTTATTACGTAATATCAATGAATTACGTGTAATTGAAATTGTGAAATCGAGACTTACTCATAGAAAGGGCAGAAAACTCACATCAACCCTTGCGAAGACGGGAAGGGGCGATGGCTCGGTTCAGAGACATCAAGACCCTGCGGAAATTCTCCTCCGTCCATGCTTCGATCCACAACCACTTCAACCACCAACGCCATCTCAACCGCCGCGACACTATTAAAAAAGCCCGAGCCGCTGCCCTGGCCGAGTGGCGTCAACTTGCAGCCTGACAGTCCTCGATTGTAGGTTCTTAAGATCCGATCCAGTTAAGTCTGACAATGCCCCGCCAACCGCTCGTCGGTGAGCTCAAGGTGGATGAAATCCGGAGAATTGCGGTCGCACTCAATTAGGTGGCTGCTGGTCTGCTTTAGGTCTAAAGCTGTCTTGTAGACATACCACTAATTCTGACTGCTCATAGCCATAAGCGAACCAAATTCTTTCAATCATCCTGACTGAGTTTAGTGTTCACGCGCTGTTAGTTTTGGAACTGCTGGACCAATGGAAACTTCGGGAAAATCACATCCAGCCATAAGTGACTCGATTACTTTCGGAATAGACGTCGATTTACCGTCAGGATTTCGCATTGAATCACCCATTAGAACTAGTTTTTTGTAAGTTGTGATATGGAGGTCAACTCTTCGAGTGGGCTCATCGGTTTGTACTGGCGCAAGCCATACACCAACGACGAAAAAAGCCGAAATAACAGCGGTGATGACGACAGGGGGTCTGATTTTCATTCAAATACTCCGATCAGGTTTTGAGTAAGTGGTCATCGATCTGCGCCTTTTTATGAAGATGCAGTCCCCATCATTGACAAACCAAAGTCTTGCGCGTGGGGTATATTTTTAACGTAGGGAAACGCATTGATCAGCCTGCCGGCGATGCGTTGGGTTGCAATCCCAATCGTTGCCTGAGTAATCCAGGAGTGCGTTCTCTGGCATGCTAATGGCTGTACACGTGTCTCCGTTTGATTGATGCCCGCGATCACACTTCCACCCGAGGCCGTAAGATGTGTCTGTTAAATATCCATTGGCGGGAACTTTAACAGCCTCACACGATGCACCGACAAGGCGATACCCGCGCTCACACTCCCAACCCCGACCAAAGGATATGCCTGTAAGAAAGGCATTTACCGGTGCCATAATAGCGCTGCAACCTTCGGCGCTCTCTTTATACCCTCGTTCACATTTCCATCCGGTGCCATAAGGTGCATTGGTCAAATAAGCATTGTCGGGCAGCGCAATTGCAACACAGGCATCCTCGTTTTCACGGTAGCCACGGCCACAGTCCCATCCGCTCCCATACACTCTGTTCGTTAAATAGCCGTTTTTGGGTACGGCAATAGAGACGCACGCGTCTCCCATTTTTTTGTATCCGGTTTGACATTCCCAAGGCCTACTATATTTATTACCAGTCAAATAGGCGTTGTCTGGCGCAACAACGGCTTCACAGGCACCCTCTTTTTGCTGGAAACCTGGCACGCAGTCCCAGCCAAGTCCGTAACTTTTCGCAATGGCATTCTCAGGTATCGCAACGGCAACGCGCTGTGCTTGTGCCGTCCCTATGGTGGCCACGATGAGCGTTCCAATTAGCAGAGCCAGAAAGGATTTACCGGTTAGCGGTATGAGTGACTTCATGAAATTAGTCCTATTGTTTTGTTGCTGAGCGTCATTTAGGTGCCGGCGAAGAAAGCGCCGCGGTCTCGGGAGCGCAAAAGCAATCGCGTTGCCTCTAAAGACGCCGGCTCGGACTTACGAGCAAGATCTATACTTCTCGGAGGAAGAGGAGAGTTCTTGAATACTGCGTTATGGTCATCAAGACCCTGCATGACGCTTCTATAGTCAGCGTGTTTGACCATAGGCGGCAAACGGCGAGTAGCGTTCAGATCACGCATTCCAGCCATGCTTGCGGCAGTATTTCTCTCCTGCGGCTTTTCCTTCTTCAGCGGATTCGTAAGTTACTGGCAATATCGCGCGTTCTCCGCGGAACGTGATAAGCACTTCTTTCGATATTGGATCATAATCGATTTGCATTCCTTGTTCGTAAGGCATCATTTTATCCTGTCTGAGTGAGATAAACGCTAGCCCACATGCGGCGTAATTGACGAATGTCAGGCCCCCGCGTAACGGCGCGGGGGCTCGTCACTTTATTCCTTAGCTGAATCTGTCTGTTCAGCCGGCTTCTGATCTGGGCCTTGAGTTTCCGTTTTTCCTTCCATCTTATCAGAAGGCGTGTCGGCCTTAACGGACTCTTCGGTTGCGGCGGAGGCTTCTTCTGCCTTTTGTGTCTCAGTCATGAATAATCTCATTTTTGATAATAATTCTTTCCTTATCGGTTGACACGGAAAGTCGTGATAGGAATTTGTTGAGGAAAGAAACAAATATAGTGTTTAGCAATAAGCATTGTCTGTTCAGCCGCAAGGCTGCTGACAAACCTGACTTTCCCCTCAAGACGTAATGGCTGGCAAGGTTGATGATCTCAATCATCGCAAGCAAAAGCGTCTCAATCAATTTTCACGAGGTAGAGTGCTAAACCGCATCTATGTGCGTCAGGCGTATGCCGCCACTGAATGGGGTTTCAACTTTTGATACCTGTTATATGGGGTTGAATTGGTGGCTACACAATCCGCAGGCAGTACTTAATTCTCGCTGGCACTCTATTTTACGGTAAATAACGGACAAGTCGTTGCAATGTACGTTCAATATAAATGAAACAAATACCAACTATTGAAAAAGAGGACTTGAAACACCACTTATGTTAAGAACCAGCCAATTATTGCTGGAGTAACTTAGAGTCGGTTTCGAAAGTCATGCGGCTCGGGCCAATCTGCGGACGAGGAGCATGACGGAGGCGGCGTAGAGGAAGGCGCGGGCCGAGGCGATGGTGGCCTCGAAGTCCTTTGCCAGTCGCCGGTTGCGGTTGATCCAGGCGAAGAAGCGCTCCACGA
This sequence comes from Rhodospirillaceae bacterium, assembly GCA_965262665.1. Lineage (GTDB taxonomy): Bacteria > Pseudomonadota > Alphaproteobacteria > Rhodospirillales > Rhodospirillaceae > CBDBND01. The sequence goes on along the minus strand of CBDHFR010000004.1, from coordinate 1,818,207 downwards.
CCCAGCGGCGCGGTTGGACGGCGAAGCCGACCTGATCGGGGCTTTTGCGCACGATCTCGACGGCGATCATGGTGGCCGTGGCGACCTTCTCGCCGGCGTAGTCGCTGTCGGCAAAGACCTTCTCGATGAACGGAAACGAGCCGCGTGAGGCGCACAGCAGCGGCCCGCCACCATCGCGGTCCTGGATACTCGCCGGATGCGCCTCGAGCACGAGGCCGCGCCCGTCGGTGTCGACCAGCGCGTGGCGCTTGCGCCCCTTGATCTTCTTGCCCGCATCGTAGCCGCGGGGGCCACCAGCCTCGGTCGTCTTGACGCTCTGGCTGTCGATAATCGCGCCGCTCGGGCTGGCCTCGCGTCCGACCCGCTCGCGATCGGCCATGACCAGAAAGTGGTTGATCTTCTCAAGGAGGCCGTCGTCGCGGAACTTAGCGAACCAGCGATAGATCGTGCCCCACGGTGGTAAATCGCTTGGCAGCAAGCGCCAAGGGCAGCCAGCCCGCATCACGTAGAAAATGCCGTTGACGATCTCTCGCATCGGCCATGACCGGGGCCGTCCCGTGCCATGAGCCGGAGGCAAATGAGGCTCGATCACAACCCACTCCGCAGCGGTCAAATCAGTCTGATAACGCAGCGCCTTGCGGCTATGCTGCTCTCGGGTGGTCGGCGTCCACATGGCGGCTCCAGATCGGTTTCAGCAACCTTCCTGGAATCACATCGACACCGGCCACTCAACCCCTTTCGAAACGGCCTCTTAGGGATTTTCATGTCCTACAAATCGTTCTCCAAACAACAAGACACCCTAAGCAAGCAAGCCACACAAGAGGGTGCCAGCGAACCAGCCAATAAAGAGTCCGCACAACACCCAGAAGTTTCAGGTCCACCCGTCAAACCTTCCGAAGCCGAACCCGCACCTGGCACGCCCGTTCAGGACGCTTAACCACACGTGCGGTCAATCCGACCAGTAATTTATCGATTCAGCACGATGTCTGTTAGGGCGGCTCACCAGGGAGGTGCCAGTGAACACACGCACGACCAATACGACGGTTACGTTTGAAAACCCATTCACTATAGGTGGATTTGATAGCGAGTTTCCGCCCGGCGTTTATGCGGTAGAGACGGATGAAAACCTTATAGAAGGTCTGTCTTTCCAGGCTTACCGCCGAACGTCATCACGGTTTCATATTCCTGCTGATCCGTCCCATCCAGGCACCAGTCACACATTAATCATTGATCCGCATGAACTCGACTTAGCGTTGGAGCGAGAAAAGATGGGGCGCATGATACGAGGTGAGGTTGATCGCGAAGCCGTCGAACGGGCTGAAGATGAGGGGATGATCGTGTCTGCAATGGAATGAGCCAGATCATTCGCCAGAGCATTTCCGTGTCTGAATGAATCGCGAGGGATTCACACGCCGTCAATTTTGTGATTCAAACTGCATGCTGGGTAGGAGGTCAGCATGCATGGCTCAGTATCTATCAGAAGATCTTCGCATCAGGGTAATCCGCAGCTCCACAGAGGCGAGACCCTTCTCGCGGAAGTCCCGTAGCCAGCCGCGAACCGTGTCGGGATCGAGATAGAATATCCTGGAGACCATCTGCACGCTGTGGCCATCATCAAGGGCAACCAGCGCATTCGCGCGCCGTACCTGCAGCGCTTCGACCTTCCGCTTGCGCATGACATTCAGGAGTGCCTTGGGTTCGTCAGCGGTCAGAAAGGAGGCCTTTTGCGCATCTTCGCCGTGAAGTCGTTCGCTGCTCGTGTCGTTGGAGAGGTGCATGAATCGGCAGCCGAATCAGGTCAATGCAAAATACTAAATTCAGGCCGAATCAATGATTCCAGGTATAAAACATTTTTGTAGGGCATCTCACAGACGGCCCAGTGGTCAATTTTCTGACGAAAAATTGCACCACACTTGCCGTACAGATTCGTAAAAACTTCCGGGGCTAATCTCGGGTGGGAAGCCCACCCTGGCCGACTGCATCCAGGCGCCGGCACTTGAAATACCGGTTGCACCTAACCATATAAATAATGTCTGAGGAGATGCCCCGCGATGGGGTTCCCAACAAAGGGATTGGGCCTGGTCCGGCCGCGATGGCGGACCAGATAAGCGACTCGCTTTTGAAAGGAGTCACACCATGCCTGCGTTCGATCTTTCCCCGCTTTTCAGCACCACGGTCGGCTTTGACCGGATGGCTCGGCTGCTTGAGCAGATGCCGAACGAGACCGCACCCTCCTATCCGCCCTACAACATTCAGAAGACCGGCGAGAATGCTTATCGCGTGACACTGGCCGTTGCCGGCTTCGACGAGAAGGAGATCACGGTGGAGGTCAAGGAGAACGAGCTGACGGTGTCCGGCAGGCTCGCCAAGGAAGACGGCGGCGGTGGCAAGACCTATCTCCATCAGGGGATTGCCGCCCGCGCATTCGAGCGGCGTTTCAACCTCGCCGATCATATTCAGGTGAGCGGAGCGGCGCTTGAGAAGGGGCTGCTGTATATCGATCTGCTGCGTAAGGTTCCTGAAGCGCGGAAGGCGCGTCGGATCGCGATCGGAACCGGCGAGCACAAACATCTCGACCAGAAGGCGGCCTGATATCGGCCCGGAGCGGGGAGGCCGTTTCGCGGCCACCGCGCAAGAGAGTAGGGGGCACGGGCCGAAGGCTCGCGCCCCGCTTACTTCTTAGGTACGAATGCGTTCAGAACCGGCAGGGCGGTCGCTCGGCTGGCGGTTGCGACTGATCCAAGCGAAGGTTCTCTCTACGCCCCGGTGTTTCGGCGGTATCGCGACGCGGTGCCCGGAAGAATTGACGGTAGACTGGATGGGGAGGCGAGTGCGGCCCCGAAAACGAAGGATCGGAAACATGGTAACCGATAAGGTCGATCTTTACGAGGTGCTTGGCATCGCGCGCAACGCATCGGCAGACGCGCTCCGCAAGGCCTATCGCTTGCTCGCGAAGAAGTATCATCCCGACCTGAATCCTGGCGACGCCGCGGCCGAGGAGACCTTCAAGCGCGTGCAGCGCGCCTACGATATCCTGTCCGACGAGGAAAAACGCCGCCAGTACGACGCCGGCAAGATTGACAGCGAGGGCAACGAGACCCCGCGCCGGTTCTACCGCGAATACGCCTCGGCCGGTGGCGAGCAGCCATACCATTCGACGGCCGGGTTCGATGATCTTGGCGACGTCTTTGCCGACCTGTTCGGGCGTCACGGTCCGAACGGAGGGGAGAACGTCCATATCCGCATGCGCGGTGGCGACGCGCACTACACCATGGAGATCTCCTTTCTCGAGGCGGTCAACGGCGCAAGGAAACGTGTCGTCATGCCTGACGGCAAGACACTCGACATCGCGGTGCCGGCCGGCGTGCGCGACGGCCAGGTGCTGCGGCTGAGCGGAAAGGGCAGCCCGGGCCTCGGAGGCGCCGAGCCGGGCGACGCCTACGTCAATATTCACGTCGTACCGCATCCCGAGTTCCGTCAGGTTGGCAACGACATCCTGCTTGATCTACAGGTCGCGCTGCACGAGGCTGTGCTCGGTGCGAAGGTGCCCGTGCTGACGACCGGCGGACAGGTAATGGTGACCGTCCCGCTTGGCTCGAACAGCGGCACTATGCTGCGGCTTAAGGGTAAGGGCGTGCCAGCGCAGGGAGCCCGCAAGGCGGGCGACCAGATCGTCACGCTGCGCGTCGTCCTGCCGGACGAGCCGGATGCCGCTCTCAAGACCTTCCTTCGGGACTGGGCGAAGGACCACAGCTACGATCCGCGCCGGCAGTCTACGTTGCACGCTGCGCACAACCGGGCAGGGACCTGAACGGATGTTGGACGAGACGGAAGTCCTCCGCACCTTCGCAACTCTCCGCCGCGAGACGCTGCATGTCTGGATCGAGCGCGGCTGGCTTTCTCCCGCGCGTACCGCCAGGGGGTATAGTTATCTCCCGCCAAAAATATTAGTGAGGCGAGTTGCAGGTTGGATACACGGGATAGAGGAGGCTGGTTGCTTTACGTTTTAAACAGCTATAGCTGCCGGAAGGTTAAGTGGTGATTCAGTCATGGATTGTAAGGAAACGATTTACCCTGATTTCTTCAAGCGGAGAATTGCCATCAATTGATTTCACATTTGTCAGACATGTTTGTAACTACACCGGCTCCTGTATTATCGACAATGTGAGCGACCGATCCAGTAAAGCCTGATTGCAAAACAACATTCACGTGGTAGTCGTCTTCATCAGGACTGTATTCTAGGACATCCAGAAAGTCTTGAGCTCTATATATAGCCGTTGTTGTGGGGAAAACCTCAGGGGCAATCACACCACCAATATAGGAACCGTTAGTAGCTTCATAAACGTCAAATTCAGCATCTGCAAGGTCGTTACCGCCATTATGAATAAAGATGTAAGAAGGATAGCCCGCTGCAACTCGCTCCGTATGCATGTTTATCAGAGTGGTTTGTTTATCAGTCACACCATTTAGGCAGCTTGTGACGTTTGTTAACGATGCCCCGCCTGGGTTCCATAAAACGTGTTGGACAAAACCATCGAAGTCAGAATCAACTACAGCGGTATAGAATGTTCTGCCATCAGTATTAATTCCAAGGTCTGATTCGATATCCGAAATCTGGTATTGAATGGATGCATCTCCTCGAATATCTGCTTCAAACACACCTACAACCTCTCCGGATGTATCGTCGATAAGTGTTACCTCGACCTCATCAGAAAAAAACTCTGAATTAAAGAATCTGAGGAATGAAAGACGCCCGCTTGCGTCACCAGACGACACTACCGAAAGTACCCGCGTGCCAGATGGAGGCGCAGTATCATCAAGGCGAGAAACGGCGGCTTCAACGTCGATAAAAGGTGTCTCCCAATCCCAATCAAAACGACTCTGTTTGTCACCAGATGCCTTAAGAGCGTATTCCAATTGGTCTGCGGATGCGTTGGGGTCTACAGACCTAAGAAGTGCCAAAGCACCAGCGACGTGGGGTGCAGCCATGGAGGTTCCACGCCTACTCACATAGCTGTCGGGTGGTTCGGAAGCTGCATCTATTGAGGTTCCTGGGGCCAGCAAATCGACTATTTCGGCATGATTAGCCCAACTTGCAGGAAAGGAGATTATGGATGCGCTAACTGTTATAGCCGCTTCAACACATGCCGGAGAACTAACGGCACCAACGTACCCTTCATTCCCCGAAGCAATAGTAGTGAGGATTTCCAAGTCGCGAAGGTCATTTATCAAATCATCAAGAGGTGTTTCCGGGCAATAGTCGAAATGCTCTCCGCCCCCAAGACTCATATTGACAGCGGCAATATTGTAGCGTCTCGCTATGCTCTTAACCCAATCTAATGCTTCATATAGATCTAGAGACGAGGACTTAATACAGGAATCTTCCTCTTCGCAAATTTCGCTGCTCGTTCCCTCTCGAAATACCTGCGCTGCGATGATATCCGCATCGAAAGCAACCCCGTCATTCTCAATAAAGCTACTCGGGTCGTTTCCGGCTGCAATACTTGCAACATGTGTGCCATGAAAGCACACTTCTTTATCATCCGGACAATTTGAAGCTGCACCTGGGCCAATCTGACTATCGCGGCCACTAGGGCATAAGGACACCCAGCCTTGCTCAGAGTTAGAAGAGGAAAAACAAGCTTCCCGTATGATTTTCCCGTCGGAGAAAACCTCATGGTCCGAGAAAATCCCAGTATCAAGAACGACCACAACTTGATCCTCCCCAGTATACCCATCCTCCCAAAGCTCATCAGCATTTATATATCTGACACTGAAAAACAAATTTTGTTTTTCGCGGTTTCGTGGCACTTCCATTCGTTCATAGAATTGTTCAATTAAAACATTTTTAATGTTTGGGTCGCTAACCAAGGTATCAATGTCACTTTCCTGGATTTTCGCACGTACTGCATTAGTGGCCCTCATTTCTCTTATTACTTCTATGCCACGGCTTTCCAATGATTGTCTAACTGCCATGGGATTTAGACCTTCAATACTTTCGATCGAATTTTGACCTTCCCTATCCCATCCCGATCCAAAAGCGTTTTCATACTGAATGATTACTTGGAGCGTCTTTTGCTGGCTGCCTTGGCTTAAAGGTGCGGTTAAGCTGTTAGTAAGCTCTCTCTGGGCGTGAAATTTCTCTTTCAATTGTTGAGCCCAAATTGGGTTAGTTGATTGTGTCGCTTCCCGTGAAGAAAAGGCTTCAATGGCGCGAAGTCCTTGCGCCGGAGCAATAGTCGGTACCGCAAAAAAGACCATTATGTTTATGAAACAGGATATTTTTAGAAATGATAGCAAGTAGTTCATGCTCCTCCCCCTTTGATGTATTAGTTTTCGTAGCAGTTTAAACTTGTCAAAAAATAAGCGTACCCCATAGTTCTGAATTGTGTTGAAATTCGGATATGAAAAGTTTTTTACCAGGCAATACCTAGTTGTCCGAATGAACCCGGCTCCTCCTCCCCACTGTCCCCAACCTTATTGGCTTCCTTCCCGATTAAACTAAAGCTATCGGCATGAATATGCCGCCGCCACGTTTCACCATGGTCTGTGAAGGTCCCATTCTCAAACTTGTTCTCAGAGCTTAGGTGGTACTGGCAAAGCACCTCGGCGTAGGTCTTGAGCTGGTCCGTGCGGACCGGCTCTCCCGTCATCCGGTCAAAGGCATTAGCAACGGCTTGGCCTGGGTCCGTATCGAAAGGCGCGATGGGCTTCGGGTATGAAACTTTCTTTGGCCTGCCGCGCTTGTGCGGGTCTACAAGTTTCGGTTCAGGCATTGCGGCAAACAATCCAGTTCGGGCCATTGGAGAAACCAGGAAACCGAAAGGCCGTATTTGTTCCCGATAGGGCTTGTCAGAATTGTAGTGCTTCATCCAGGTCAAAAGGGCCGGGCTGCTTGCTGAATAGCGGCTGAGTGCCGGTTTCCTTTGTGCGGGATGCCAGTCATAGGTCACCCGATCCGGATGCCGGTTCAGCGTGGCTTCGATGACTTTAACCCACAAATCATGCTGCCAGCGCTTAACGCCAATTTCATGCAATGGGAATTGCGGTTTAGGTAATTTAGCCAAGGTTTCATCTTGGGAGTAAGGCTCCATTAGATGGCCCAAACCGTGGGCAGAGGCCTTCCGCAATACGGGTTTGCCGTCCTTATCGATATTAAGGAGCGCATACCGCTTTGCGGAAATGGCAAAGCAATAGAGCGGCTTTAATACATTGGCGTCTTGTTCATAGTTGATATCCTCGATTTTCAGGATTGAGCCGGGTTTTTGATACGGGTTCAGGGGAACAAACCATTCAATGACGGACTTGGCTCTTGTCTCTAATTCATCCCTTTCCATTCCTTCAGGTTTTGCAATGGCAAGACTGTCAGTGTCGCAAAAGACCCACTCCAATCCCTGATCCAGCGTTAATCGCTCGGCTAAAGCCAACATGAGACGGGCCGCCCCTGTGATTAACACCCCCAAAAGCGGGTGGAAGAATTTACCTGGTTGTTCAAGGGCTTTCGATTGGGTGATGAAACCCTCTCTGTCCGGTCCATAAACATTCAGCGATTTCTTTTCCCAGACATCATCGCGCTGGATTTCAATGAAAATGCCGTAGCTGGCAGCGTTTGCGATGATCTTTATGGCTTTTTCAGTGGCATCACCCTTTGTTTTGGCTTCATCGCGAAGATCAATAAGGCGGTTGAAAACATCATGCTCAAGCGGATCGACCCGGTAATCAGGGTTGCCAAACAGATCAACGGCCCTGAGGTCCTCTTGCGGTGTCCCAGGTGTGAAGGTGATCGCTGCAATGATTGTGGGTGTTTTGCCGCCGATCAGCTTTGAGGCCACTACGTCGGCCAGGGTGTACCAAAGCGAGTCTTCGAATGTTAGGTAATTGAGACCGATGGTGTTGACCTTGCCATCGTATTTCGCCCGGACGGGAACAATATCTTTGTCAGGCTTGATCCGGACCAAGGTCCGTAAACGCTTCCAGGTATCCTTAGTCTGAAAGTCGGTAATGGCCACGTCATTCAGAAACTCTTGGGTTTCCGTTGTGGTATCAGCCCAGGTCATGCCGTCGGCAATGACAAAATCCCACAAACCCATGAGGCTGTTTACGGTCGGATACATGGATTTGTAATCCACATAAAGGACTTCGCGGATTTCCCGGCGTGTTCTGACTTCGGCGCGGCCGCCGTAGTAGGCACACATGATCTTGCCGAAAAGGGATCGCGGGATGCCCGGCTTACAGGCCAGCAAGGGCTTAATACCCATCTGCTTGAGATAAGCCTTGCCGATACTGGCCTCACTCAGGATGCGGTGGAGCGGGGTATCCAGGCCATGCGTGCAATAGATATCCGCCAAGGCTTCAAAGCATTCCCAAGTGGCTTGAACGTCCGTCCTGGCGTAATCCAGATACTCCGGCGTGATCGGGCCGCCGTGTTCATCGGTGGCCAGCTTTTGCGTGTCTGTTTTGAGATGTCGGCACAGGCCGGCCAGGGTGAAACTCCGGCTTGTCAAAGCAACGGCCAGGGACTTCACATCGACAAAATAACCCCTGTGGTGTTCGTTTGTAATGTTGCGTTTGCGGTCGCTGCGGCCTGTGTTCTGGGTTGCGGGAGCGGCGAAATCGAACAATGCGGCCCTGCGGCTGAGATGCTTGACCCGCACGCGGGGATCATGCTTGCCGCCGGTCAGGTCAAAGGAAAACCCGCCGTGCATGGAGCCTCGGGCCTCGCTGTGGCTTAAGGCAATGCGGGAGATATCGAAGGGCAGGTTGAAGCCGATAATGCTGCCCTGCCAGTGGTATCCCACCTTGAGAAAAACGTCTGTGGCGAAACCGGCATTGGAAAGCGGTTCCAGGTCTTTGGCATCGGCGTAAGCCAATATGGTCGCGATATCGGTATCACTGAGGCTTTCGTCATCAAAAAACAAACCCTCGCGATTCAAATCACTATTCTTGCGAACTTGGAACACGCCAACCCTCAAGGTCTGTGACGCATCAATAGTGGTTTCACAGTCAAAAATCAGTGCCCACTCTGAAGGTTGATCTAGGCGGGACCGCTTTGACTTACCGCCGACTGGTTTGGAGTCCGGAACTTCCGTATAGCAGCGCACGGCAATCCGGGCGGGTGTTGGCCTACTCACGGCTGTTTGGCCCGCTCTTGGCCCGGTCCAAAAGGTCTTGGGCGAACCCCAACAGGGTATCGGCAATGAGGCGGAACAGATCGCTAAGCCCGAACAGATAATAACCAATGGTGGCCAGCTTTGCGTCCTGGCCGTCTGTGTCTACGGGATGATCCTTTTGGTAATCCGTGACCTTGGCATGACAATTGCGGCACATTAGCGCTGTATCGTCATGGTGAGCCTGATCGGCAATGTGATGGGCTTCAAAACACCGCCAATCCGTTTCTCCGCAACCCGTACAGACTGGTTTACGAGTTTCTAGACGATTAAACGCTTTATGCTTCCTGGATTCCTTATCGGGATATTTTGATTTCATAACCTCAACCTCAGTCAGTCGTGATCTGATAGATTTCGTGAAATGGCGGGGTGTCCGGCGCGGCTATGCGGTGGAGTTCATTGGGATCGGTTTCGAAGGGAAAGAAGCGGCCTTTGACGTCGGTGAGACCGTCTGCGGTATAGGGCAGGATAATTTCAAGCTCGTTGGTGCGTATGAACTGCCCCACATCATTCCAATACGATCCGGCCTTGCTGGCCTCATCGAACCCTGGAACCGTGACGGTTTTGACCTCACCTTGGGTTAGTGTCGGCACCCGCCTTGGCCGCTCATCCATCACGACCCATTTGCGGCCAACGCGCTTAGCCAGGTTGTGTCCGTAGGTGAAGCGCCTTAGCCGGTCCGTTGAAATGCCAGCCGCCTTCGCTGCCGCTCTTTGGCTGTTGCCCTCGCGCAGCAGCTTGACCGCCGCTTCAAGCTTGGGGTCGGATTCGGGGGCACGGCTCCCGGTCCTGACGCTCTTTTCTCCGGGTTTGGGATGGCCGCGAGCTTGTGGGCGGGTTAGGCCCCTCGCGATACCGTGCTCAATGCGTCGCCGGTACTCAGCCTTGTAATCACGCTTCTTGCGGGGCATGGCTGACTCCTTTAATCGACACAGCCGTTTTGGCCGCGTTTCGAAGGCACTCTAGGAGTCAGCAGAAAGGTGATCTAAAACTCGAAATTGACTCTAATCGGATTTTGAATTTTGTGGATTTGAGAAATCCGTAACACTACGGATTACACGGCGTAGCGTCTCATTTGAAAAGTCCTCAGCTTTAGCTTCGGGAATTTTGAGGACATTTTTGAGGAAAGTTTCGACCTGTCGCCTGGCTTCTTTTATAGTCAATGTCGCGAATCGTGGATTAGTGGCCGTCAATTCTTTCACGGCTTCCTCAAGATGCGGCCTCTTTGGTGGTCGCCCTCTTGGCCGAGTTTCCGATACAGCTACGTCCATAGGGTACAAAACTCGTACATCACGAAAATGAGTGGTCTTTCCTTCAAACATGTGAATATTAAAGTGGTAACAATCGGCTTCATCCATGACTTGAAGGAAAAGGGCGGGCGGTATCTGTTCTGGCTCATCTTTGATTTGAGGATGAATCATGAACCCGTAGGCTAATAACCGGCTGTCTTCCAAGTGATCGACTAGACAACCCCGTAGTTCCGGCAAATACCTCATGCTCATCAGTGTTCTTTCGCCATCATCTTTAGGTGTGTATTCGTGGAAAGGGTCCGGTTGATTACCGGGATTTCCCTCCTTGGCCGGTCCACGTAGATTGGAAAGTATTCGCTCGTATTGATGAGCTTCTTGCCCTTCGTCGAAGTCACAGAATGCTTCCACGGCCTCGCCCAAAAGCACCCCTTTTTCCCAGATTTTCCGAGGGTTTTGAGGCATCTTGGGCTAGAATCCAAATCAGAAAAACAACTCGATTTCGGAGGCCATTTTGACGGCTGAACCGCTCAAGCGCGAGTCACTTAATGACGGGTCCGAATGGGCCGAACGGTGCGGCTATTGGCTCAAGGCCCTTGAAGCCGGAAAGCCAAAACGCAAGCGGCGGGAAAAGGAAACCAGGCCGCTGATCCTGAACGGGCACGGTTTATCTATCAGTGTCGATAAGGGCATCCTCGTCATTAAAGATGGCTATACCCATTACCCACAAGAGAAACGGGAATGGCGGTTCTTTAAGGGTGAGCTGACCATACCGCCCCGGATCGTCATTGTGGACGGCTCGGGCAATATCACCCTGGATGCCCTGGATTGGCTGGCCGGGCAGAAAGTTGACCTGATCCGGCTCAAATGGGATGGCCGGATCATCACCATGGCCGGAACGGACGGCTATGCCGCCGACCGGCAAAAGGTCACCTGGCAAATTGCAACTAGGGCCAACGAAGCCAAGCGGATGGCATTTGCCATTCCCCTCATCAAGGGCAAGATCAAGGAAACCCTTTGGAACCTTGAAAACCTGCTGCCTGGGTCACCCTCCAGGGACAAGGCCATCGATAAGGCCACGGCCATCCTAAAGATTATCAAAACCGACCCGCCCAAGACGGTCGCTTTATTACTGGGTATGGAAGGAACCGTAGCCCAGGGGTATTTCTACGCTTGGCGGGCTCTGGAAATGAAGTGGAAGGCGGTCAAACGCTATCCCATCCCCGATGAATGGAAGCGGTATTTTGCACGGTCTTCTATTCTCAGTGAGAAGCGGCCCACAAATAAGCGGGCAACCCATCCCATCAACGCAATGCTCAACTACGCCTATACCGCTCTTGAAAGCTCGGTCCGCATCCAGGCCATTACCGATGGCTATGATCCGTCCATTGGCATCATGCATGACCGCTGGCAACCGGACCGGCATTCATTCGTTTTTGACCTCATGGAGCCGCAGCGGCCCACTGTGGATCGCGGTATCTTGAAACTTATTCAGGAACACACGTTCTCAGGTGCGGATTTCATGCTGCAAAAGGACGGGGTGGTGAGGCTGAAACCGGAGTTGGCAAGGATGGTCAAAAATACTTAATTGATCTAGCTCTGATTGGTTTTCAACATTCAACTTACCAAAATAGGCTTACGGAATTTCCTTAAGTTAGGGCCTTGAAATATAGAGTCTCATCTTTTCTTGATTATACGCTACCATAGTCACAAACTTTTCCATCGCCAAGGTAACTGCGGAAAACCTAAAGTCGGGCTGCCAGCAGAATAAAACACTGCTCACGCAGAAATATGAGGGAACCTGAATCCCTTGGTTGTTTGGCGACTAGCCCGTCCTAGACTCAATGTGATTGGAATAATGGAAACTTTTTTCAGTGTAGTAAGCTTTGTATGGAAAGCCGTTATATGGCTTGTAGTGATAGGCTTCCTCTCAGCCATAATAATAGCGAACTGGGATGTAATAATAGGCAACGCTTATGTACAAATGGTCTGGGATTACGTAAGCAAGCTTTTTACCGTATTAGCCTATGCTTTACCGGCAACCGTGATCATTCTGTTTCTTTTTAAGTTAGCTATCATCGACATTATTAGAGAGGCGGTTGATCTTGAATTGAGACGGCGTGGGCTCTTCCCTAAAGACTAGCTGACCTTCCCCCTTGATTAGGTCCTGCGAAGAGCAAATTCGGCCCATCGGTTTCATCCTACTTTTTTCAGTCAAGAACCGGGTGTTGTGAAAGGGAGACCATCCCAGCGTTTGCCAAACTGGGAAAAAGTGGACGGCCACCCAGTAAATCACGCCTTCATCAGATAGCGTCTTATCACAAAGACCTGGCCAAGGCTGCCTAATCCAGAGTCGGTAGGGATTGCTGTATCGTCGGTATTTTCTCAATACCGTTTTCATTCAGGAAGTTAAGAGTTAAGACAAACTCTAACTGCGAAATCTTCGCACCGTTTACAAATCCGCTTTAGGGCTCTTCTACCAACTACTCGATAGCCGCAATGTTATTGTTAGGCTGGATTCTGGACTAAAATGGAGCAAACTGACTACTTGTAAAGCTTATCCTTCTTTGTCAAAAATATAAAAAATAGAATCGTATACATCGTAGATTGGAAACCAAGAATGGCTGGAAAACAAGCCTACTCGTCGCCACAAAGCGCAAATATAAGCATCGAAAATATGAAATCAGCACTTCCTCGATTGGAAAGGCGCCTAGAAGAATTGCGTGCCTTCGACCCTACACAAATTGAAAAGCGTGACGATCCCACGGTTAGGGTCCTGGGGAATGCAATTGATGACTTTTTGACAAGAACGTTTGGGAAGGAAACCGTTGAATATAACCGATATAGTTCAGCAATATACTTAGATACTGCTAGCGTATTTTTAGGCCAACCAACCCCATTAGATGAAGTTATTGAAGGTTTACAGGATGGCAAAGGTCATGCAATCGAAATCTTAGAGGGAATAAAAAGAACTTTCCTTGAGGAAATCGATTTATCAGAGCCTGCAACAATCGACCAAGAAGTAATAGAAGGTCAACCTAGCTCAGATTCCCGGGAGGTTTTTGTCGTCCACGGCAGTGACCACGGTACGCGGGATACTGTTGCACGATTCTTAGAACAGCTAGACGTAGTACCGATTATTTTGGATGAAGAGGCCAGCAAAGGTCGCACAATTCATCAGAAATTTCGTGACCATTCTTCAGTTGCGTATGCGGTTGGTCTTTTTACACCTGATGATGAAGGAAAGCCCGCCGGAAGCTTAGCACCTTTGAAGCCGAGGCCACGTCAAAATGTTGTCTACGAATTAGGGTTCTTTTTGGCCAAACTCGGCGATACTAAAGTTTGTGTCTTGTACTCTGATGGAGTTGAAATTCCGTCGGACTTGAGCGGTGTGATCTATATTTCACTCGATAAAGATGGTGCTTGGAAACTTAGATTAGCTAAGGAAATGAGAGCCGCAGGCATTGAGATCGATATGAATAAGGCTTGATATGATGTTGCTTGAACATGGGTCTAAATATGCCCATTAATTAGGCCAATGTTTATTATCCGGTACATGCACCTTAACAGTGTCGACACCTACCGGGTCTACAGTCCAGGTAGCTTTCTTCGTTGATTTTGTCAGCTGTTGCTGTTTTAAGACTAAAGAAAACGGCCTCCACTTTATCGTGAAGGCGGCTTCTCATACACGTGAACGGTATTTTTCTGTGGAGATAACTATACCCCCGCGCGTACCGCCAGGGACTTCCGCTTCCGTGACATCGATGTTGCCCGCTTGCGCATGATCGATCAATTCAGCCGCGACCTCGACCTCGGCGACGATGCGCACGATGTGGTTCTGCCGCTGATCGACCAACTCCACGGCCTGCGCCGCCAGCTTCGCCTGGCACCGATCCTCACGGTAGGACGTGGAACTGGCGAGTCCTTGCCACAGATAATGTATATTTCAGTGTTGTACGGCATACGCGGCATGTGATGCCAAACAACGACTAATGATCTGTTTTATTTGATTTAATCTCACGTTCCTTTCTGTCCCGGGTCTTGTATCTGCGGCATGTATGCGCTCAAATGCGCTCTGAAACGGGGTCAGTCGGTTGCGATATGCTTCCGCAAATCCCGAACGCTCCAGCGCAGGATAAGTTCTGCAAAGAGGAAGGACATGCCAGCCGATTCAGCCGTCAGGCTCACCATGCGCAGCGTCGATGCCCTCTCCACCACGGGCCGAGACACGATGTTCAGGGACCGCGACCTGTCCGGCTTTGGAGGAATAGGTTATTTCGTAATCTGTAATAGACATTAACTTATTGATTTTAATTTAATAATAATTACTCCTACCCCTTGACGCCACCATTTAGTTCTGTTGCCGTAAGCATACCGTAAGGGGATTCATTACAACTACAGCGCATCCCAGCGCACGCTTGTCGTAAGCCTTCGGTCAGGCCGGGATGGAGCGCACGACGTTGCGACCATGGTCCGCGTCGGTGGAAACGCTTACAGGAATTCGGCAGCTCCTTGGGTATTTGTTTTGCCTTAGCCAGAATTCCGTGGTGCGTGCCGCAAAATCTATCGACCAAGCTGCCGGTCGGCCGCGTCCAGCCCATTTGCGTACATTGTTCCGCTGAAAGCGAGAGGACCGTGGCTCCGGCCCAAGCAATCGTGTTCCGCCATTCGTTCTCTGCCATATTTGGTGCCCCGATCAGCTTGGCAAAAAGAGTCCGCTGCGCATCCATCTCGTCCCGGTTTTGCCACACCATTTGAGAGACGCCCGCCAAAGTGCCTTCCGCCATTCTCAACCAGTCACGCCAGTTCTGTTGCGCCAACCTCTTGGACTTCTTCATTTGAACCACCTTCTCCTATTGCCGTGAGAGCGCAATGGCTTCAAGGCCATCATTGCCGAGCGGCGGCGCACGTGTGAATTCTGGCGTCCTTCCCGAAAACCCCATCATCCTGACCGAGGCCCACATACAGGCCTTGGAAAAGAAGAATCGCGACGACGAAGCCCGCGGCGAGGTGGAAACGGCCCACCCCGGCTATCTGGGTTCACAGGACACCTTCTATGTCGGCACCCTGAAGAGGGGGTGGGGCGGATCTACCAGCAGAGCTATGTCGATCCCTATTCCAAGGTCGCGCAGGCCAAGCTCTACACCACCAAGACGCCGATCACCGCCGCCGACCTGCTCAATGACCGGGTGCTGCCGTTCCATGACGAGCACGACCTGCCTGTGCTGCGGATCATGACCGACAGGGGCACGGAATACTGCGGGCGAGCGGACAAGCACGACTACCAGCTCTTCCTGGCCATCAACGATATCGACCACACCAAGACCAAGGTGAAATCACCGCAAACAAACGGCATCCGCGAGCGCTTTCACAAGACCGTGCTGCAGGAGTTCTACCAGGTCGCGTTCCGCAAAAGACTCTACGACAGCGTCGATGCGCTGCAGGACGATCTGGATCAATGGCTACATCACTACAACACGGAACGCACTCATCAGGGCAAAATGTGTTGCGGCAGAACGCCGTTCCAGACCATGATCGAGGGCAAAGAAATCTGGAAGGAAAAGTTCGTGAACTGAACTTGACCTAACAGAGGCCGCCGGAAGAACGGCCAACTGTCAGATCACATCTGAACCACTACATCTTACGGTTCACGACAAGCCCTTCCGACTTGAGAATGACGTGCAGGCGGCGATAACCGAACCGCCTGCGTTCATGCGCAAGGTCCACCATCCGTTCGCGCAGAGGCGCATCGTCTGGCCGTTTCGATCGATACCGGATCATCGTCCGCTCCGCTCCTGCGGTTCGGCACGCCCGCCGCTCACTCATCTCATAAGTCTTTTGAAGATAAGCGACGGCCTCTCGCCTGGCGGCGGGCGCCACCACTTTTTTGACAGAAGATCCTTGAGCGCGGTGTTGTCGAGCATGGCGTCGGCGAGTAGGCGCTTGAGCGTCCCATTCTCCGCCTCAAGAGCTTTCAGCCTCTTCGCGTCCGAGACCTCCATCCCGCCAAACTTGGCCTTCCATGCGTATAAAGACGCCGGCGACATGCCGTGCTTGCGGCTAAGCTCGTCTACGGGAACCCCTGCTTCTTGTTCCTTCAAAATACCGATGATCTATATCTTCGGAAAAACGCGATCGTTTCATTCGTCCAGTCCTTTCTTCAAGGCCGGACTCTAGTATCATATGGAGGACTTATCGGGGGTCACAGCACGACCTTAAGTAGATAGGCTAATAGTTCGTTGGTCCAAAAATCGGTGATCGGTTTGTTCGGCATCTTGGATTGGGCTGCTTCGATTGCTTTGCGGGCTTCTAGATCGGCAATTCGCCTTTCAATGTTGGACACGGTTCGAGTTGGAACATGCTGTTAGCGTTGTTCGAGGTCGATACCAGGACCGTGGAATCTCGACAAGTGATCAACGAGCTTTTTGACGAGGGTGAGGTCGCAAGCGTACCGTCCTCTACCTCAGTTGCGAACCTAGCGTTTAATTACTCTGAATTGAATGCAAAAACGTTTTGCGGTGCAATACTCTTGTTGGTTAAGCCTTACCCTTCACAGAGGAAACAATAAATGCCCCTTGATCTTGACTTAATCCATAAGCTCTAAACACGGTTTTGTTAAGTTCATCTCTGAATATGTCTTTCTTTTTCTTTAAGTGCTTTTTTCCTAGTTCATCTTTTACATTCTCTTCATCAACACAAACGGACAATATTTTGTCAACAATATCGACTATGTCTTGAGAATATTCTGGAATTGGAAACTCCTCCAACTGTTTCTTTGTGTACCATGGATGAAGCTTGTCATATATCGAATACTTTGTTCGCAAATACCAAGCCCCAATAGCGCTTGCTGCAATTCCTAATACAAACTTCAATGATTTTTCATCATTATCTTCGTGAATGGCAATATAAAGCGCTTGATCAATTGCCGCAGGCTCCTCAATGTAAGCTGCAGATAAAATTGTTCCAAGAGTCTTTCTAAATACTATTTTTGGGCTTTGAATGAACTTAGGATCTCTTGGCTCAGCAAGCCAATCACCATAAGAAACATATTGCCCGGAATAGTCATAATTAAACCAGAAGACATCGCGCCCACGAATTTCAGGGAGGCACGTTTTATCGACTTTCTTTGGAGAATGGTAGGAACGTTCTTCTTTGTCTCTTTTCGTTTGTGGTCCTTTACCAAAGGCAGTTTTGCCATATCCATCAGTACGATAAACATGAATGCCTCTATTCAGAATTAGTTTTCTACCAAGCTTGGGAAGCTTGTCTAATAGTTGAACAATGGCATCGCCTTCTTCGGTGTAATTAGGGTCAATGATTCCAAGTCTCTTTATGTCTTTGACTCTTAAAGTATTTGCGGCACTAAACTCGCTTGGGCTCTCAAAGTTTACGATTGAAATTTCTTTTTTGGGTTTCTTTTTAGAAGCAACAATTATCGTGTTTTCAATGTTTGCCTTCTTGAAGACTTTGAAACCAAAAGTACAAATTTTTTGAATACAAGTTTTGCTAACCAGTGCGTTTCTCATGACAGAAAAGCTGTCTGAGTTTAACCATGAATCTGTAATTATTAAGCCTAATAAGCCGCCGTCCTTTAGTAAGGAAAGGCCTTTCTCAATAAAGTAAACATAATAATCTGTTTGATATTGAGAGAAAGAAAAGTGATTGCTGAAATACTCTGGATAGTCTTTTGCAGCCGAGTACAAATAAGGTGGATTTCCAATAACACAGTCAAAGCCACCGGCTTTCTCAATGAGATCAAACTCTGCCTCCCAATCAAAGACATTTATTCGTACTTGTTCGTCATCAGTGAAAACAGATAGTGCGTACTGACTGTAGAAATCAGATTCAACAAGAGAGTTTCCGCATCGTATGTTTTCTCCTAAGTCTGGCAGCGCACGAACGTGAAAGAAATCCATCTGCCGTGCAATGTTATCAGCGGTTTCTCCTTCCAACACTTTCAATAAAAGTGAGAGTTTTGTCACTTCCACCGCTTGTGAGTCTATATCAACTCCGTGAATATGTGTAAGGAGTATTCGGCGTCGCTCTGCGATGGTTAGGCGCCAATCTCCCTTACCTAATTGAAGTAATTATGGATTTTGACCCTTAGAGTCGGTTTCGAAAGTCATGCGGCTCGGGCCAATCTGCGGACGAGGAGCATGACGGAGGCGGCGTAGAGGAAGGCGCGGGCCGAGGCGATGGTGGCCTCGAAGTCCTTTGCCAGTCGCCGGTTGCGGTTGATCCAGGCGAAGAAGCGCTCCACGACCCAGCGGCGCGGTTGGACGGCGAAGCCGACCTGATCGGGGCTTTTGCGCACGATCTCGACGGCGATCATGGTGGCCGTGGCGACCTTCTCGCCGGCGTAGCCGCTGTCGGCAAAGACCTTCTCGATGAACGGAAACGAGCCGCGTGAGGCGCACAGCAGCGGCCCGCCACCATCGCGGTCCTGGATACCCGCCGGATGCGCCTCGAGCACGAGGCCGCGCCCGTCGGTGTCGACCAGCGCGTGGCGCTTGCGCCCCTTGATCTTCTTGCCCGCATCGTAGCCGCGGGGGCCACCAGCCTCGGTCGTCTTGACGCTCTGGCTGTCGATAATCGCGCCGCTCGGGCTGGCCTCGCGTCCGACCCGCTCGCGATCGGCCATGACCAGAAAGTGGTTGATCTTCTCAAGGAGGCCGTCGTCGCGGAACTTAGCGAACCAGCGATAGATCGTGCCCCACGGTGGTAAATCGCTTGGCAGCAAGCGCCAAGGGCAGCCAGCCCGCATCACGTAGAAAATGCCGTTGACGATCTCTCGCATCGGCCATGACCGGGGCCGTCCCGTGCCATGAGCCGGAGGCAAATGAGGCTCGATCACAACCCACTCCGCAGCGGTCAAATCAGTCTGATAACGCAGCGCCTTGCGGCTATGCTGCTCTCGGGTGGTCGGCGTCCACATGGCGGCTCCAGATCGGTTTCAGCAACCTTCCTGGAATCACATCGACACCGGCCACTCAACCCCTTTCGAAACGGCCTCTTAGCAAATTTGGTTGGTCCGGCGGCAACATATTGATCTCGATACCAATCCATCAAGTATTGATACGCCTCTATGAGGAAAGATCCCGATCCACATGCAGGATCGAGAATTCGTAGTGGATGCTTACCTTGTGTTTTTCCTGAAAGTTGATCTGGAGTAAGACCTTCTAAAAGTGGACGAACAGAATTTTCTACGATAAAGCGCACAATATAATTTGGTGTGTAATATATTCCTCCTGCTTTTTTGATTTCAGGTTTTTCTTCAATTACCGCACGTTTACCCGAAAAACGAATGACCTTACCTAAAAACCTCTCATATACCTGCCCAAGAATATCTGCTGGAAGTACAGAAAACTCGTAGGGGCTGTCGGGATAATAGAGTCCCTTTAAAATGGACTTGATGGCTTTGTCATCGATCGTTAAATCGAGTGTGAAAGTATCAAGCGTTTCGACAAAACCATCACCTTTTTTGAAATGAAATAGTCCAGAATTGTATCGATCGTCAGCAGCCCTAAAAAGTTTAGTGAGGCGTTGATAAATATTCTTTCCAGCATTTAACTCTTGAAGTTGTCCGTATTTTTCAATGCCCCTATCTTCCGCGATTCTAAGGAATATGATGCGGTCAACCGTTCGCTGAACAGCCGTATTTAGTTCACGTACGGAAAGGTTGGGGTTCCTTAAAGCGATATTTCTTGCGAGCACTTCGCGCCAATTTTCGATCTCTTCCAAGAAAGCGTCATCGACTTCAGCTGTTCCCTTCTTTCCACGATTGCTTTCTGCGTATTTGTCAAATGAACCCTTGAGAATAGCCTCCCGTGAAAATATAGACGCGATGTCATCCCACGCATTAAGATAGTCTTCATACGTGTAGTACTTAATTCTTGCTACACTCGCCTTATCATCGTTCTTAGGCTTTACTCGACAGTCGTAAACGGCAAATTCTTCAAAATCTGTTAGAATTGATAATGGAAGTTTAGCGCTCCACGCATATCTCCGAAGCTGATAAGCTGGGTGAATATCGTCTTTAATGTTTACGGAAGGTTTCTTTGCTTCAAGAAAAAACTTCCGCGTTCCACCAATTCTAAAAGCGTAATCTGGCGCTTTTGTATTTCCTCCAATTTTGAGTGAGTCTTCGTGCACCACACCCTTATATGCCTCGGCGTAGCCCTGCACATTGTCAATGTCCCAACCCAAAACTTTAAATAGAGGGTCAATAAATTCACGCCTTAACTGAGTTTCGTTGTATGTCGCCCTCTTATATGCGTCTATATGCAGCTTAAATCTCTCTACGAGATCCCTTACCTCTTTGGGTGCAACCATATTCCACCTATAGAATTTTTTGAGGTTAAGTCTTATGGAGACTATACGTTTGTTTATTGATACGAGACATTCAGATCGCATTAAATTGAGAATATAGAGGTGGTTCGGTTCAATTGAACAGTTTCGAGCCGTTTCCCAGGTGGATTTTCCGCTCGGTTATGCCGCGACCGGGATTGGTCTTGGCGTGGCGAGGTATGCCTGACCGGGCGTCTGCCCGTCCAGCGGTGAGTGCGGTCTCCTGATGTTGTAGAAACTGATGTATCGGCCAAGGCTTTCGCGGGCGGCCGATACGCTTTCATAGGCGCGCAAGTAGACCTCCTCATATTTGATGGTGCGCCAGAGGCGTTCGATGAAGACTGTTCTGCGTCCGGGGCAAGGCCGTGGCCGCCGTTGAGATAGAATTGGCCCAGGTCGGAGAGGGCGTATGAAGCGCCTTTCGCCGCGGAGGAGAGCACCAGTTCGACGGCCATTTCAGCTTGAGATTCTCATCCGCCCTGAACTGGAGCGCCATGAACCTGTACGCCTCACCGACGAGCGACTTGCCGTATACAGCCACCAGCTCGCCATATGTAGCCGCGACTTGGGCATCCGACACACGCCCCTCTGCTACACAGAGCGGGCAAAAATCGGCTAGGGGAAAAGACTTGCTGAACAACTCGGGGATGTGGTTGTCACAAATCCGGCAACAAGGCGTCTTTCCCATCACCACGATCGCCGTTTTCTGATCGGCGTAATACACGTCCACCTGATTGGAGCCGCATTCGAGGCAGCCAATCACCTGAGGGATCAACGCCGCAGTGTGGTCCGTCAGCGGCTGCCCGAGGGCGCGGGCGACAACGCCCGCGGACCGATAAGCTTCGACGCCGCAGTTGGTGCATTTGGTTCTCACGCAAGGCAGCATCGTGGCGCCCCTCAGCGCAATCACACGCGGCTCAGAAACCTATAGGCGATTGCTCGCGGAAGCTAGCGCCCTCTGGATCTATAGGAAAATCAAAAAGCGATCGCAGCCGGCCAGGGCGAGCGAGGCGCCGGCCAAGCGCAGCGTGGAATGAGCGAAGCGAATGGAGGCGACAGGGATAGAAGCGGAAATCGAGCGCAGCGAGATTGCAGCGGATAGCCCGGCCGCGAAGCGGGTCGCCCAGAATCATTGCACTGGGAGACCGACGGCATCAATACTGGCCTGCGGCCAGTACGCCTTGGCACGCGTCAGCTCAATGGAGAGCACCCGCGCCAAGGCGCAGGCAAAACCCGACAACTGGGGACTATTCCGCCGGTGAATTGACCCTTTTTGCTCCGGGATTGACAGTCGGGTGAACCCCGAACCGGCTAGCCAGCTCAGATACCGTCTCTTCGCCCTTCAGAGCTTCAAGGGCCACTTTCGCCTTGAATTCCGCCGAGTGCTGCTTGCGTTTCGACATCTCCGATCTCCTTCTCATCGAAGACCAGCAGACAACAAATCGTAGCTTACCTCAGTGCCCGATTTTCGGGGAGTAGCTCACACAGCGCTTTGCATTAGCAACCACCGGCCCCGGAAACCATCGTCCCGATGGACCAAAGGCCTATCATGCACTAACAATCAAACTGGACCACTCAACGGGGGCAGACCAGGCGAAGGCGAACCCGTCATTACCGCATATGTCCGACCTAATACACGCGATCCCCTCCCAGCGGCACGCATCAGAGGCGTTCGGCGTAAGACGCAATCTCACGCAAGACGTCGTCCAACGACGGGCGTTTCCGATAATACAGTGTGCTCGTCTTTTCGTATGCTTCTTCATATACTTTGCGAGTTTCCGGATCGCTGAGGAGAAAAGCCTCATTTTCTGGTATGTTTTTGTTATCCCCCTGGCGAAATCGTTGGTTCTTGTGTTCGTAATATTTCTCGGTACCGGTGAAATCGAAAACTTCCGCGGTCTTAAGCAGGCGATAAACGTCGTAATAATGCCGCATGAAGTTTGGCGGGAATGCTCCATTCTCTTGCTGCTGGCGGAACTTTGTTGAGATCGTCTGAAGTTTCTCGACTAATGTGTATCCGGGTTCGTAGCACGGTACGTCGAGCGCTCGGTTGTCGACGATATCCACTTCCGACGCCGCATAGCCATATGCCCAAGAGCTTATATCTTTGGGCTGATTCGGCGTGACAGTGTCGAAGCCGACTTCAAGTAGTACGCCGGTTTTCAATCCAGCGAGGGTCTGATGCACGCTTTCGTGAAGCAGGCGGATGCCACCGCTGCGAAACTTTTCGTCGTCGAATGCCGGATCACGTTCGACTGAGACAATACCGTCGATTTTCATTCCTTGGGCCAACCCATCGTAGAATGATTTGCGGCTATCAACGTGAATTGGCTTGTTCTGGTTTTTCCCGGTCGCGACATTCTGACCCTCGGGCGGATCGATTCGAATATCGATGTCGTCCGAGAACCGATCGATAATTCCGTATCCCTTGGAAAGAGATGTTCCACCCTTCAGTTCGAATTTTAGGTTCAGTTGCTGCAGGCCGTAGAGGCAATGCATGATCCAGTAATCTTTCTCCACAAGGGCTGGATCGATCGGCACGCCCTCTTGCGCTGGAAGGTCCATTGCTACAATGCGAATTAGATCGCGGAATTGAGCGTGGTGGTGGAGAAAGTTAGGCGACATGTTGGGCCGCGTTAACGGCCACCGTGCTTGAAAAGAACTTCTTTGCACGAACGGTACCATACTCTCTCGCAGCTCGTTCCAACCTAGGTTTGTCGCAGGTATTAGCTTTCTCTTTCACGCGCATAAGCACGTGCTGTTTGTCCTCTGCGAGACGGTCGAGATTGTTCACCAGATCCACCAGCAGGAATTCCTGGGTCAACTTGCTTGGAAAATCAGGCTTGACTTTAAAGTCAAAAACACGTCCGCCAAGCGTAAACCGGCCGTGGCGTTTGCGATTGTAGACAACGGTTTCGTTATAGAGCTGTGTCGTTCCCACCCCTAAAGCATTATAGGCGTTGGGCGAGGCCAGCAGATAACGGCGATCTTTCAGAAAGGCCTCTACCAATTTCCTATCTTCTGCCGGCGCAGAACCAAAGACAGTCTTCTTCGGGCAATAGTAAAGCCCGCCCGCCAACTTGGTGAGTGTGCCATCTTTCTGCAATTGCTTAAGGTGGCGGTCGACGGCGTTGGACCAGTTCGCCAACTTCTCCCGCCGATAAACCTGTCCAGGTCGCAAGTGCTTCTTCAGGGCTTTCAAGCTTTTCATGCATAAAATATAGGTGAGGCACCGAAAAATGCAAGTTCTTTCATTGAAAAATCATGCAGAATGGAAAAGGGAATATTAACTAAGCATTTTTAAAATATGAATAAATTGTCTCTCCATTGGAATCCAATAAGCAAACCGCCCCTTGTGAAAACCTTATCCGGTTGATTTGAGTGTAGACGGTCTGTAATCCGATAGGGACGACCAAATTCGTTAGGTTGTTTCTTTGGCGTACGCAGGGGTGGTCATGTCCTGCGCTTCATAGGGGAAAGATCAAGCCGCATCCGGTTTTGTGTCCTTCCCCAGAATATCGGCCCCGATGCTGTCGGCAATCCTGCTGGAGCCGGAGGCCTTGACGGTGTCGCTGGCGAGATGAGCGTAGCGGGCAGTGGTCTGCACCTGGGTATGTCCCAGCAATTTGCCGATCATGGGCAGGCTTTCCCCAAGCGCCAGCGCACGGGAGGCAAAGCTGTGGCGGAGGTCATGAATTCGAACATCGTCAAGCTCGGCCCGTGCCCGGATGCGTCGCCAGGGGTGCTGCAGATCGGTGAGGTGAGAGCACGGCTTCTTGCCGGCGATGACCCAGGGATTGTCATCGGAGCGGGGAAGGGTAGTGAGGAGGCCTGCTGCCGCACGGGATAAGGGAACCATCCGCGCACCTGTCTTGCTGTCGGGTAACCGCAACTCTCTGGCCTCTAGGTCCACGTTCTCCCAGCGCAGGGTCTGGATCTCGTTGAGCCGGCAAGCGTTGATCGCGTTCACCATC
This sequence comes from Rhodospirillaceae bacterium, assembly GCA_965262665.1. Lineage (GTDB taxonomy): Bacteria > Pseudomonadota > Alphaproteobacteria > Rhodospirillales > Rhodospirillaceae > CBDBND01. The sequence continues at coordinate 1,793,472 of CBDHFR010000004.1, read as the reverse complement.
CTGGCCGGTGAGATCGAGAACGCCGTCCGCCTTAACGGAGGTCTTCGCCAGGCGATGAAGCAGTGCTGAAACTGTTCGGCATCAAGGGCTGCGAAGATGTCACCGAGTTGATCGTGTGAGGGCGTACCATCCGTGAACGGCCGGAAACGGCGCAGAAACGTCAGTTTCCTCTCGCGTACTTGGCGATCTCGACCCAGCTCTCACAGCCGGCGGGCACGCCGAGAAGGCATAGCAGCAACACTTCGTCGAGGGGATAGGGGACCGTGGCGCGTTGCCGCGGGTCGTCGAGATCGGTGAAATGCTCCAGGAAATCAACAATCTGATTAAAGGCCTCGTTCGCCGTTCCAAACCGTCGCGTCATTTCTGGGATCCTTCTTGCGAATCAAAAGGATCAATAGCGATTCAGACTTCTACACTCTTGTCATCCTCAAATTCACCCGATTGCCCTGGGGTAAATGGGCCTTTCTGTTGACATCCTCGTGATCGCAGACCAAACCCTGGGAACATTTTGTCGCCACTGAACCATTTGTTTTTATGTCCGATTCTCCCCTCATTCCTGACGTTGACGACCCCATGGCGCTGTTTGAGGACTGGCTCAAAGCCGCTCAAGAAAAGGAACCCAATGATTACGATGCCATGAGCCTGGCGACGGCGACTCCGGGCGGACGGCCGTCGCTTCGTATGGTGCTGCTAAAGGGTCTGGGGCCGGACGGATTCGTGTTCTACACCAACAAGGAAAGCCGCAAGGGCGAAGAGATTGCGGAGAACAACGCGGCCGCTTTGTGTTTTCATTGGAAAACGCTGCGCCGCCAGATTCGCATTGAGGGCACGCTATCGGAAGTGAGCGGCGATCTGGCCGACGCTTATTTTGCGACCCGGTCCAGAGAAAGCTGCGTCGCGGCATGGGCTGCCGATCAATCCAAACCCATGGCCAGGCGAGAGGACTTCGTCAAACGATTCAAAGCGCAGGAAATTGAATTTGAAGGACGGGACATTCCACGACCGCCACATTGGACCGGTTTTCGATTATCCCCTGATATGATTGAATTCTGGCTCGACCTGCCTCATCGCATGCACGACCGTTTGTGTTTCAAGCGAAAGGGGGAGTCCTGGACGCGCGAAAGGTTGTATCCTTAAGCCATGCCACACGATCCCATAACGTCAGCTACCCTCTCAGCGCCACCGTCCCGTCTGATGCGCTTTGCAACCTACGCAGCGGTGGGCACGGCTTTTGTGCTGATCCTGGTAAAAGCGGTTGCGTTCGTTCTCACCAATTCCGTCGCCATCCTGTCCAGTCTTGCCGACTCGGCTCTGGATTTAATGGCGTCATTGGTCAATCTATGGGCGGTGCGCCATGCACTAACACCAGCCGACAGAGAGCACCGCTTCGGCCACGGCAAGGCGGAACCACTATCCGGTCTGGCGCAAGCCGCATTTGTTGCAGGTTCGGCTGTCTTGCTCGTCGTCGAAGCGGCCTCACGGTTTTCCAATCGAGAACAAGTGGTCGCCGGTGAAATCGGGATCGCCGTTATGGTGTTCGCCATTGTTGCCACGTTGGCACTGGTGACGTTTCAAAAATTCGTCGTCAAACGTACCGGGTCAGTGGCCATTGGCGCCGACTCATTGCACTACACCGGTGACCTTTTGCTCAATCTCAGCGTTATCGTTGCTCTCGTGCTCTCGACAACCGGTGGATTAACGTGGGCTGACCCCGTATTCGCCATTGCCATTGCTCTATTTCTGCTATGGAACGCCTCTCGGATCGCACGCCACGCTGTTGAAAGTCTGATGGACAGAGAATTGCCCGAATCGGAACGCGTGGCTATCAAGGAAACTGTATTGAAACACCCCAAAGTGATTGATGTGCACGAACTGCGGACCCGCTCCTCTGGTCTGCAAACATTTATCCAACTGCACATGGTGCTGGATCCAAATCTCACCTTGTTGCAGGCCCATAGCATTTCGGACGAAGTGGAAATGGCTCTGATGGCTGACTATCCTGGTGCCGATGTCATTATCCACCAGGATCCCGAGGGGGTTGAGGAGTACCATCCTCCGGTTGGCTCCGCATTGGTCTAATGGTCTGGTCCTAAGATATGGCAACGCCTGTGGCCCCCTATACCCTTTCCTTGCTACCATTCTCCTTCCGCGGTGAACCGGAAAAGGGGGAAACCGGTCATGTCCGCCGTTAAAAGCATTCTTGCCGTTATTGGCGATCCGCTATCCGGTCGTGCGTGTTTGCACACGGCGGTGCGCTTGGGCCGCCAGCTCGACTGTCAAATGGACGCCATGCATGTTCTGGCTGATCCAACTGCGGCCCTGCCGCTTGTCGGTGAGGCCATGTCGGGCGCCATGGTGGACGAGATGATGGGTGTGGCGGAACGGGAAGCCGGGCAACGAGCCAGCCTCACTAAAACAATGTTCGAAGAAGAAATGGCTGCGCTCGAAACGGGTGGCAATTTTGACGTTTCCTGGATGGAAGAATCGGGCGTGGAAGAACAGGTCATCGCGTTGCGCGGATGCCGCGCCGACCTCATCGTTGTCAATCGTCCCACCAGGGACAATGAGACAGCCACCCTAATGACGCTTAACGCAGCGCTGATGCAGAGCGGCCGTGCCGTTGTTGCGGCACCGCCATTGCCAGAGGACGGTACGTGTCCCTCAGGCCCGATTAAACGGATCGCTGTGTTTTGGAATGGCAGTACTGAAGCTACACGCGCTGTGCAGGCGTCTATTCCTTTGCTTGCTTCGGCCGACGAAGTCACGGTTTTGCGGGTCGAAGAAGAAGAATGGTACGCCGGAACGGAAGACCTAGACGTTCATCTCACCCGGCATGGCGTAAAGACGGTCATTTCAAAAGTCCTGCCCCGGGAGGTGCGAACCGGACGGTCTTTGCTGTTTGCTGCTCAAGACGCCGGTGCTGACATGATGGTTATGGGTGCTTATACGCGCTCCAAGCTCCGTCAACTGATGTTGGGCAGCGTGACCGGCTATGTGATGGAGCATGCCATCTTACCCGTGCTGATGTGCCATTAGCTGGCATAGCGCAGACCACTCAAGAAAATAATGTTGTCTGTTTGGGTTTGGGTCCCGGCATTTCCGTTGCCGTTAATGGATCGGGTGACGAGACCAGACGAGGCGCCAAATCGTCAAACGTGAGATCTGGATTTATCCAATCGGACTCCAAAGAATCCGACAAAATCACCGGCATGCGATTGTGAATATGGGCGATGCCTGGAGCCGGATCACAAGTCAGTACCACAAACCGGTTTTGGTCATAGAACCCGGCCATAGCGAAGAGGTCTGCATTTGTGACCGAGATTCGCGTTTTTATTTTTGATTTTTCCTCTTTGCGCCATTCGTAATAGGCCGTTGCCGGAAGACTAACCCGCTGTTCCAACAAGGGTTTGAATGTGGGCTTTTGAGCCGCCGTTTCAGCCCGGGCATTGATCAGTGGTTGTTTTTGCCACGGCACGTCCAGACCCCAGCGCATCAGAACGACTTTACCGTCAACGCCAATGACCGGTACCTGGTTGGTCGGGCGCACCTCGGCGATTGGGTGAAAGATGTCAAACGCCGAGAGTGGGACGGTGAGACCAAATCGCTCGATGATGTTTTGTGCAGGCGCCGTCAATTCATAGCGGGCACACATAATGCCGGTTCAATGACCGTGATCAATTGTCTTCAAGTGCAATTTAAAGAGCGTTTAACTTTCGCGTTCTTGACCCGTTTGCCGGCCCAATTCTTCAGCCGCCCGTTTGCGGGTTCTTAGAGTCAGGCTGATGTTAGTGATAAGCACGTCATCACCCGGACTGTAGGTCAGCGCCTTATAGTAGTCCGACAATGCCCGGTCATATTGAGCGCGATAGAAATGGATGTTGGCGCGGTTGTTGTAAAAACTCCATTCCCGCGGTCTCTTGTCGATTGCTTTGTTACAAGTTTCTAGCGCCTCATCGTAAAACCCCTGACCTGTCAAACCGATGCAAAGGTTGTTGAGAGCGGCTGGAAAATTGCGTGGTGTCAGTTCACCGGACCTCAGTGCTTGGCGTGCCAGGCTAACACCTTTATCCCACTTGCCCCGGTCCAGGGCGTGAGCAGCTTCGTTGACCAAACCATTGCCCCGACTGAACATTTGGGCATCGGTCGTTGATATGCCCGTTGCCGACAAAATGGCGGCAGCGGCTACACCAATCAGAAAAGAGCGCATCGTTTTCCTCCCAGCGCAGCGAGTGTTGGCGAAATCATAGCACACTCCAGACGTGAGTCTCAAAGCTCCTCGGGAAGGTCAATCGTCCCGCGCGATACGGTCACAGCGCAGCCGCTGACCCGGGGACCGCCTGAACTGCCCCATTTTCGACGTCTACAGCCAGCTCGAGACGGCTTAGCCGGCCCATTTCGACGCCCTGTTCGATCGTCCAGCTGGAACTGCCGTCCGGTACTTCATTGTTTGCCACCAGCCAACCGGCAAGAGCAGCCACGGCCGACCCCGTCGCCGGATCTTCAATAATGCCGTGGACCGGGGGGAACATGCGGGCACGAATGTCGATAGCGTCAGACCCAGTCTCTGTAGTGAACACAAACACGCCTGCAGATGGGTCGTCGCCGAGATGAGTACGCCAGGTGCCGGCGTCGATGAAAGCCGATGAAAGGGCATCTAAAGTCTTTGACAGGAAAGAACGTGAAGGCTGCCCCACAAGACCAGATCTCTGTACTTAAGTCGTCTGGAGCGATTGACGAAGCTTTTAACGACAGCAAATCTGCCCAGTGTTTGGCATCCACAGCACCGGTTAGTCTTTCGGGCAATTGCGCTGCGGATAACTCAGCGGAGAGGACACTGTTATTAAAGGGCCGCACCGACACCGGTACGATTCCCACACCTTCTTCAAAGGCGAAATCTAGGGATTCTGTGTAGGCTGCCTCAGCCAATGCAATCGCGGTTCCGAGAGTGGGATGGCCGGCAAATTTCAATTCGGCTTTAGGAGTGAAAATGCGGACTTTGTGACTGGCAGATGCATGGTCTGCCGGTAACACAAATGTAGTTTCGGACAGATTGAATTCCCCGGCAATCGCTTGCATTGCCACGTCGCTCAAACCGGTTGCGTCCGGAATGACGGCCAACGGATTACCACCAAAAGGGCGGTCCGTGAAAACATCTAAGGTAACGAACGCGTATTCCATTAAAAGTCAGAACTCAGGCATCGCATCCCGATTGGATAGCATGAAGCAGTTCACCAGGATGAAACCCAAGTTGATTCCCAAGCGCTCTGCATCTGGCTGCGTAAAGGTGTAGCCGAAGAATTCTCCAGGTGAGCCGCCCTCGTTGCGTGATGAGATGTACATTACGAGGCTATCGCGCGTATACGCACCGATCTCGTTGTTCATCTGCCAATCCACATTGCGCAGATTGATCTCAATGGTGCGTGATGGGTCTTCTTTGGAGATAAATCGCGCTTGTCCGCCCTGGTCGGTTATTTTGAGGTTGTCGAACCGGGTATACGGAATATCCCGCCCACCAGACACGCCCGGCATGTCGGCATAACAGGTGAAATCCCGGGCCTGGGTAAGCTTGTGGTACACCCCATCGGGATTGCCTGTGATCTGGATACCTTCGGAATCAAAGGTACGATCCCTGAGCCAAAGCGCATTATCGCTCAACATCATGTGGTAATCAGTCGTCACCTTACCACGGTCGGGCCAGTCCCAACGACATTCGTCTTGCTTCATGGCGCCGTGAAATTGACCCGCCTCCCGTTTCCAAAACACATCGCATCCTGGAAGAATCATCGTGTTGTCGGGTGTGCGATCATTCAAGAGAGACGGGTCGAGGTGCGCGTCCTTGTACGTCTCCATCATGTCGCCTTCGATGTAATAGATTTTCATGCGGACCGCCTGTTCGTCGTTATCCGCAGAAAAACTGTAAATACGCATGCGATACGGATCGTCAGGATCATTGTTTCGGTGGTCGCGCACCAAGAAGGCGTAAGGACCAAATGCCGGCAGGTCGACGCGTTTTATGATGGGTGTGAGACGTTATTGGCGCGCGTCTTCACGAATGCCTAAACGACCATCGAAATAAACCTGCTCCCGATTGTCATAGGTGCCTGGCAACATCACAGCGATGACGGTGAGATCACGTTCCGCTGGTGTTCCATCTTGGCCCTGTGCATAGCCCGGCGACGAAGCAAAAAGAGTCAACGCGATAGAAAACACCGCGGCTAGAATTGGGGAAAGATTCATTGTGCGAGTCCTGATGAGATAAAACCTTATAAGGCGGAAAGCGTAACACTGAGCGGACCGGATTGGCACTGTGCCTAGTCAAAATGTAATAGTATTTTGCGTCACTGAATAAAGAACTGAGTTTTTAATTGCTTTAAGTAGCGAGGCGCCAAGGGTGATCGTCCGGCAACCCTTTGAGAGCAACAACGTTGATGGGTTCGACATCAGCGACAAGGTTACCCAACGTATTCTTTATTTCCGACCATACTGTTTTGGCAGACTCTTCAGAGGGCAGCATCGCAACAAGGACGTGACTTCCTGGCAACAAGTTTTCCAACCGTTCGATGGCTTCAGGCCCATCGTCGATCAGGAGGGTTGCGCCGCAGTCTTCAAGTGCCACCGATAGCGCATCAGCGAACCGGCGCCAGCGTCCGGGGCTTTCCGGCGTGGCCAAGACCAACAGAAAACCCTGATCTCCGCCGATGGTCTTCGCTCCATCGTCTAACCCCGGCAATCCAACGGCCGAAAACCGGCCCGCCTATTTTCTGATGCGATAAGCAGCCCGGTAGTCCTCGGACCACCAAAATTCGGACACGCTTTCTGGTGATGAAAAGCGGGCCAACATGACCGACAGATTGTCCAAACCACCTGAAAGGTATGTCACGCCACCGCTCTGCCCCCCCATCACCAGCCGGGACCCCCCATGGGCAGAGAAGATGGGCGAGAGAAGGGACTGATAGGCATCCATTTTTCCCCGGTCGATCGGGGTGCCCATGACCCATGACCACCAAATATCCAGGCTTTTGGCTCATGAGCGATACCCTGCTGTTGCCATTGCTGAGATTCAACCCGTGCGGTCTATGTGCTCGTGTTCCATTGGTCACTTGACTTACCTAGAACTACTAGGTATTATACTTTGTAATTCTAGGTATGGAGGCCAAAATCATGGCACAAAGCAATCCCCCATTTATGAGCGGTGTCCCAGAATTGCTCGTTCTCCGCCAACTGGCGCGGCAGGAGATGTACGGCTACGAGTTGGCAAAAGCCATCCGTAATGCTACGAAAGAGGCGATCGTGCTCGGCGAAGGCGTGATTTATCCCGTGCTTCACAGTTTGGAGAAGCGAGGGGCGCTGAAATCCGACCGCAAGACCTTTGATGGACGCACGCGGGTGTACTACGCCCTGACAGCACAGGGTCAAAAACGTCTCAAGAATCTCACCAACGAGTGGCACCGGGTGCGCGGTGGAATCGAATCCGCATTGGAAATTGAAGGGTAACCTATCGGCCGGACGACAGTTTTATCCTGTCAACCAATCAGCCGTCGTACCGGGTGATCCGCAATCTGTTTGAAACCCGCACCCGGTTCGGCGATGTGGTGTTCTATGACGCGACCACGTGGAACAAGCCCTTGGGCTTTGGACTCGACTACGCAACTCTAACCTCACTCGGGGGTGGTTCTCTTGGTGCCCGAGTTGAGCCCCTTTCTCGCCCAGGAGCCGCCTGACCGTGCCGCCTATGCCTATGTGTTCTCATGGGAAGGCTATTATGCGCCGCGTGCGGTGACCCGCATTCTCAAAGCGGAGGGACACGCCAAGGTCGGTGTAAAGCCGTTCACGGTTATGACGACGAAAGGCCCGGTCGATATGCGCAGCGGCTCCATTATCGTGCCGGTCGGGGACGGTCAGCCGCTCAGTACCACCGACCTGTTTGAAATCATGTCGACCATTGCAGTGGAGGACGGCATCCAAGTGCATGCCGCCATCACCGGCAGGACTGAAAACGGCATCGATTTCGGCGGCAACTATGCCCGGCCCCTTGAGATGCCGCAGATCCTTATGCCCATCGGTGAACCAGTGCAGTTCTATGACGCCGGCGAGCTTTGGCATCTGATGGATCAGCGCATGAACATTCCCGTCGTCATGCGCGATGCGAGCGCGTTTAAAACTGTGGACTGGTCGCGGATCACCCACCTGGTTCTGCCCGACGGCAATTACAGCAGCCTGAGCGACGAGCAAGTCAAACAGATCGGCGAATGGGTGAGCGGCGGCGGTACGCTGATCGCCGTCAAGCGTGCAGCCCTTTGGGCGGTGGAGAAGAAATTCATGGATGTGGAGATCATCGATGACATCGCCATTGTCGGTTTTGGTGCGCCGACACCGGCTAAAGAGGACGGGGAAGACGAGCCTCTGCCGGATCGTGAGGATTACGCGAACAAAGAAAGCATCGAACAGGCCCAGCGTATTCGGGGCACCATCTTCCGCGCCGATCTGGACACCACTCATCCGATCGGCTTTGGCTACCGTTCGCGGGAGTTGGCATCCTACCGGGAAAACCGCATCATTCTCGGCCGTTCAAAGAACGCCTTCGGCACGGTCGTGCAGTACACGGACGACCCACTGATCAGCGGTTATGTCAGCGCCGAGAATGAGGACAAAGTCGCCGGCGCAGCAGCAGTGCTGGCCGAGCGGCGTGGGCAGGGAACGGTGGTTCTGCTATCAGACAACCCGAACTTCCGAGCCTGGTGGTATGGCACCAACAAGCTGTTCTTAAACGGTCTCTTCTTTTCAAAGGCCATCACCGCGGAATTCTCTCGCTTCGATGAGCACGACCATGAGTAGGGCTCAGGGCGTGTTGGCGAGATAAGCGGCACGGCCCCGGGCTAAAGCGTCAGCAATATCCTGAGTTTTTCCGCCAATCTCTTCGATCAAACGGGGATGGGTACCGATCGCTGCGTCACGCCAGGCAGCCCGCTGATCCGGCGTGAGTTCATGGACGGTGAAATTCTGTTCGTCCGCCATCGAAAGCGCAGTGGCGATCATCTGTTCCATGGCGGCCCGCACCTCGGCGTTACTGGCAAAGGTGTCGACCACGATCCGCCGTAAGTTTTCCGACAAGCCTTCCAGCCAGCGCGTGTTGGCGACGAAAAAGCCGCCCAAATAGAAGTGCTTGGTCAAAATATAATGGGGTGCGTCGGGTACAAGACCGGTGCCCACATACGCCACTGTCGGAGTCAGTCCGCCCTCGATCAAACCCGTTTGCAGGCCGGGAATGGTTTCGGGGCTGGTAAGATAGATCACGTCGGCACCGACCGATTCTAAAAACAAGCGTGAAGCCAGATCCTGAGTGGAGCGCAGGCGCACGCCGACGGCATCGCGTGGCCATACAATAGGACGGTTGGCGTAGATGTTTTGACCGCCCAGGTCGAGCCAGCGCAGGATAGTCAGATCCCGCTCCGCCAACAGCGGCGCAAAGATCTCAACAAACTGAGTGTCGACCACGTGGTCGAATTGTTCCTTGCTGTCGAACAGAAAAGGCGCGCCTAAGTATGCCAACTCAGGAACGATGTTTGAGAGCACCAGGGTCGACAACGACGCCACATGAATGCGTCCGCGCCGGATACCAGTGAGAATTTGTTCTTCGGGGCCGCCCTCGCCGTGGATGAGCAGGTTTGGGTCCAACACGCCACCGGACTCTTCAATCATGCGTTTTTCATAGTCGTAAAACAGACCGGCGGCGATGGAGCCGGGGATGATGAAACCGCCGACGTTGACGTCTTCCGCATCACTGGCCGCCGGCGATAACAGGTACAACAGCGCCATAAACGCTGTTATCAAATGTTTCACTTGGGTTTATCCAACCAAGTGGTCAAAGCGGAAGAGATTTCGTCCGAGCCCGTTTCGAATACACTTTCAGTTATCTCCGGGATCTCGATTAGATCGGACTGCTTCAACAATTCCCGCTGCGCATTCAATGTCTGTTGAGTCAGCATTTCATGGGGCTGCAGCACGAGGACAGGCTGGGTGATCTTTGGGAACTGGTTTTCCGGCTCGTATGTCCAGACTGCATCGTAGGCGTACCAGGACTTATCAAGAGAGTGGATGTCTTCAAGGAAAATCTTGGATGCCCGTTCAAGGGAAACGCCATCAGGCCAGTTTATCACCATGAGGTACCACCGGTTCACCACAAAGCTACCGTCTTCGGGTAAAGGCTTGCCTTTGGCAGGCTGGCCAAACGTTCGTCGCGATACTTCTGTGGGTAATAGGCGATGCCCGAAAGCACCACACGTCGGACCAAATCCGGCCTCTGCACCGCCAATTCCGAAGCAATAAACACACCGGTGTGGAAACCAAACACGTCCACTTTACCCTTGCCGCTGTCGCCGTACCCTAAAGCTTCCAACGCGTCAACCATGGCACCCGCCAAACGGACCATGTTCTGCGGTTCATCCGGTCGTTCGGACTCGCCATACCCCGGCGTGTCGAAGGCGATGGCGAGACGGTCACGGCCAACCCGTTCTGTCAGCGGGCGGTATTCTTCCGCGGACTTTGGATTTTGGTGGAAGAGCGCCACCGGTGTTTTGTCGCCTTCGCCGGGCTCAAGGCCATGCGGCATGGTAATGGATCTGCCCGTAGCGGGCGTCCACGTATCCTTTTTTGTAGATGATGTCTTGTGCCATGGGGGAACTGCTTACACCGGCAGTCAACACGAGGCAATGAGCGTCCAGAAAAATTTCATTTTGATTGGCTCCCTATTTTTCAGAGAGTCAGTGTAGCCGCTGCGTTTCTCACACAATAGGGTGATAGTACCGAGAGTGAACCCTCTCTAGAAAAGAGCGAGCTGGGCTGTGCGTTTGTCGCCCGGCACACGAAATTTCGTGATCGTCAGGTTATGAGAGCTGGCATTCAGCCGCAGGCGTTTTGCCGCGAGGCTAAACCGCTTGGATAGTGCGTCGCCATAGGGTCCGCGTCCCACCTGCCGGATACCCCAGGCTGGATGATAATCCCGCCCGTCGTTCATGGACCGAATCAGGCCCATGATTCGGCCTGCTCGATTGGGTGCCGTTTCCGCCAACCATTCCTGAAACAGATCTTTGACCTCCAACGGCAATCGCAAAACAATGTAGTCGCCTTCTTCGGCGCCTGCTTCGTGTGCCGCTTCCAACACCGCTTCCATTTCATGATCGTTGAGCCCGGGAATGGCCGGGGCGAACATCACACCGGCTGGCACGCCCGCAGCTTTGAGTTGGCGGATTGTTTCCAGCCGCTTTCCTGGCGTTGCGGCGCGCGGCTCCATGGAACGGGCCAAGCGGTGGTCGAGCGTGGTGATGGACACAGCCACTTTGGCCAAGCCTTTGGCCGCCATGGGGCCGAGTATGTCCAAGTCACGGGTGACCAAATGTCCCTTGGTGACGATCGCAACGGGATGCTGGAACCGGGCCAGCACTTCGAGCACGGAACGAGTGATCTTCCGTTCCTTTTCCAGTGGCTGATAGGGGTCCGTGTTGGTACCCATGGCGATGACCCGCGGGCGGCAGCCAGGTTTTCTCAGCGCGTTTTCCAACAAGTCTGCTGCACCCGGTTTGACGAAGATCTTGGTTTCGAAATCCAGACCCGCCGACATGCCCAGGAACGCGTGGGTGGGGTGGGCGAAACAATAGACGCAGCCGTGTTCACAGCCGCGATAGGGATTGATGGACCGGTCGAAGGGAATGTCGGGGGAGGTGTTGCGGGCCAGAATGCTGCGGGTGGAGTCCCGTATCACCTGAGTGCGCAGGGCATCCGGTTCCTCGTCGAGGCAATTCCAGCCGTCATCGGTGGCGCTCAGACGGTCCTTTTCATAGCGCCCGTCCCGGTTGGTGACGGCCCCCGGCCGCGGCGGGCGTCCGGGTGCACAAAGGCTGGTTCTTTGGCCTGTTCCCTTAGAGTCGGTTTCGAAAGTCATGCGGCTCGGGCCAATCTGCGGACGAGGAGCATGACGGAGGCGGCGTAGAGGAAGGCGCGGGCCGAGGCGATGGTGGCCTCGAAGTCCTTTGCCAGTCGCCGGTTGCGGTTGATCCAGGCGAAGAAGCGCTCCACGACCCAGCGGCGCGGTTGGACGGCGAAGCCGACCTGATCGGGGCTTTTGCGCACGATCTCGACGGCGATCATGGTGGCCGTGGCGACCTTCTCGCCGGCGTAGCCGCTGTCGGCAAAGACCTTCTCGATGAACGGAAACGAGCCGCGTGAGGCGCACAGCAGCGGCCCGCCACCATCGCGGTCCTGGATACTCGCCGGATGCGCCTCGAGCACGAGGCCGCGCCCGTCGGTGTCGACCAGCGCGTGGCGCTTGCGCCCCTTGATCTTCTTGCCCGCATCGTAGCCGCGGGGGCCACCAGCCTCGGTCGTCTTGACGCTCTGGCTGTCGATAATCGCGCCGCTCGGGCTGGCCTCGCGTCCGACCCGCTCGCGATCGGCCATGACCAGAAAGTGGTTGATCTTCTCAAGGAGGCCGTCGTCGCGGAACTTAGCGAACCAGCGATAGATCGTGCCCCACGGTGGTAAATCGCTTGGCAGCAAGCGCCAAGGGCAGCCAGCCCGCATCACGTAGAAAATGCCGTTGACGATCTCTCGCATCGGCCATGACCGGGGCCGTCCCGTGCCATGAGCCGGAGGCAAATGAGGCTCGATCACAACCCACTCCGCAGCGGTCAAATCAGTCTGATAACGCAGCGCCTTGCGGCTATGCTGCTCTCGGGTGGTCGGCGTCCACATGGCGGCTCCAGATCGGTTTCAGCAACCTTCCTGGAATCACATCGACACCGGCCACTCAACCCCTTTCGAAACGGCCTCTTAGGTTTTGAGCGGCCCCTGAGGTGTTTGTGTCCATGTTCTCACCCTATCCCAAGAATGAGAACAAACAAGAACTTTTGTTCCTTTTTGTGGGTTTATCCCTACCCGCACTCTCCATTGGGATCGTCGGCGAAACGGCGGCAAACCCAGCGGTCGAACTCGTCGCCCAGGGTATCGTCTGTGCTATGGAAAATCTTGTTGATGCAGCGGGGCTGGCCGACACAGCCGACAGCGAGACGCGCCAGATCGTCATAGGTGACGGGCCCGAACGTCGTTTGGTCTTCGACGCCGCCCTTGCCCGGTCGGCGGATGCACGGCCGCGGACCCCGTCCGATATGATCGCGCCAACGCGAATGATGGTGTAAGGCAGTCCGCTTTCGATCAGAATCTTCTCACCTTCGCTCATGGCCTCCAGTTCTTCGGTGAACAGATCGTAATTGATCGCCTCGATCCCCTGGATAACACCGTCCTTGCTGGACCCGGCCTGGCCGATCCAGAAGATCTGCTTCACATCCATGTCCCTGGCTGCCTCAACCACGTGCCGGGCTGCGCCCACGTAGGGCATGGGGCGCTGTCCCGGCCGGCTCTGGACGGAAATCAGGACCACCCGTGGGCGGGCCGAGTGGACCGCCGCCGCGACGGACTCCGCATCCCAGACGTCGCCCACCGCATAGGTGACATCCTGGCCTTCGAGCCGGGTGCGGGTTGGAGGTGGGCCGGACGAAGGCGGTCACCGGCCCGGCGCTGTCGGGAAGCTGGGCAATGAAGCGGGACCCCATGCGTCCGGTCGAGCCGATGACGAGAACGCCGCCACGGTCCTGGGCGCGCACCGTTCCTTGCGATAGCGCAAGGGCGCCGAGCAGTGAGCCCAAGACCTGGCGACGATTTATCATGATCGTACGACCTACCAGTTCCGCTTGCCGTTGAGGTAACGGGCAGAGTCCTCCAAGTCTTTCGGGATGTACTCCAGCGACAGACCAGGGTCCCATGGCGGCTGGTACTTTTCATAGACCGGCATGACCAAGGCCTTGGGCATGTCGGGCAGACGGTGACGGCGGCGGAAATCGGCCATGTTGATCCGCGTCCCGACGAACTCCTCGTGTATCGTCTTGGCCATGCCCAATTCCACACCGCGGGGGCCGTAAATGCTGGTGCCGCCCGATCCTCCCGCATCCGGAAATCCTGGTTGCTCCGGCGACATAGATTGGTTGCAGGTGATGGTGTAGTTGCCGTTAAAGAATGACGACGACTGGGAATCCGTTTGGCTGAACCCGCCGGACGAGAACCTCACTTCAATCTCCGTACCCTTTAAGGCGAGGGCGCGATGAATGTCCGGGTCGTAGGGTGACGTCACCAGAGCCAGGTTGCCGATGTCTGTACGGGCGACAGGCAGCACCGCATCTTCCCCATACATTTCGATGTAACGAGGCAGCACGTCGTAAGCTGATGTGGTGAACATGGTCCAGGCCGGGTTCAAACGCACATTATGTTGCTTCCAGTGGTTGGCGATGACCTCGCCACTGGGTCCGATCAGTACTCCGGTGAGCAGAAGATGGCCCGGCCAATTCTCGTCATCACGCACATAAGAGCCGAAGGCGATGTAACAGCCGTGCTCCTTGGCCTTCTTGCCTAGGGCTTCCGTTTCCGACCCCGGCACTTCAATAGAGACCTTGAGCGCTTCCTCGCGGGCCCACGGTTGCCAACCCATGATCGGCTGTTCGTGGAAACACAGCAGGTCCTGCTTACCCGGAATGAAGCCATTGGCGGAGTCGATCAGCTCGATCATCTTGTCGAGATTCTTGCGCATCTGTGGCCGTGGGTTGTCCGAGTCAACGCCGATAAGTTGCGACTGAATGGCGATGACCTTAATGACATCCTTCTTTAGTTCAGTGCGCTCATACTTGCCATCAGGGGCGACGCTGATGTCGTTGTCCACTTGTGCTTGCGCTTCGCGAGGCGCGGCGGCTGTACCGAGAGCGGCGGCAGAGCTAAGCGCCGTCGCAGCCGTTAACGCTGAGCGCCGCGTCAGCTTTGAATTCGTTTGATCGGTCATCTTAGGGATCCCTTATTTGAACTCGTAATTTTCGGTTTCATCAAATGTCACGTTAAGCGTGATCACCGGCACCCGGCTGTTGTGAAACGTCGAATGATGCAACGCCCGACCATCCACATAAATGCCGTCACCCGGCGCTAGGCGGCAGGTCTCGCCGGATTGCTGGGTGATTTCCGCATGGCCCTGCATGGACCACACAATCCGCGCACCGTTGGTGAGGTGCATTTCATGAGGTCCGCCGGGGAAAGGCTCTTGCGGCTGGCTCTCGGCGATTCCCCAATACAGGGCATCCTGTTTTTCTGAAATCCATTCCGTTTCACTGACTTGTTTCATTGGGATTTCAAGTTCTGTGGTGATCGAACGGTCGTTGTCGTCCAATCCCATTGCACACAGTTTCATTGGTCTAATCCTTATCTGACATTACTGAGCGTAGCCGCCGCCGACATCGGCGTCTGGCGCGCGCTGGACATTAAAGCGGGGCTTGGATGGATCTAGCGGCATGTCGGTGGCGAGGAACTCGGAGTCCTCAAGCAAATCCCACCAGCCGGTTTTCTGATTCTCCTCGCGGATGGCATCGCCGGCGACGACTTCGTATTCCACGCCGTCTTCCGTGCGCAGCATGTGGCCCTTCCAGTTGTAAATCAGAATGTCCCGGCCGTTGGTGCCATGAGTCGTACTGCCGCCCTTATGCAGGATGGCGTGGCGGATGGAATTGCCGTCGAAGTCATAGCGCTTGAGGTCGAACTTTCCAGCATCTTCCGGCGCCTTGGCGATATCTTCCGGGGACATGGCGGTGACCGGAGTGTCGCCGTCCATCCATTGGGCAAGGGAGCGTAGGTCCAGTTCATCGCCGCGCACCACCATGCTCTTAGGATTTTCTGCCGTAGTGGGGACAACCCAAGTGGCGATGACCGTATCGCCGTCAGGATCGTCATTGCGCAGAACGCCGCTGGGCATGAACACCGCGTCGCCTTGGTTGATGCTGACGGTTTCACC
Organism: Rhodospirillaceae bacterium; assembly: GCA_965262665.1. Taxonomy (GTDB): domain Bacteria; phylum Pseudomonadota; class Alphaproteobacteria; order Rhodospirillales; family Rhodospirillaceae; genus CBDBND01. Next base: position 1,777,598 of record CBDHFR010000004.1, on the reverse strand, counting down.
ATTGGACCCGACGGTGGCCGAGCCCTCCAGCATCATCAACTGGGTCTCAAAGGTGATTTGATGGATGACCGGGCCGGCGTCCTTTTTGAAGTTCAGCACCCGCAGCGAGGCCATTGGGAAGTTGTATTCCTTGGCAGTGTATCGAGTGGCGTGCTCCGGCGCGTTAGCGACGGCCGCGGCCCCCTCGGCAATACCGATTCGCGGGCGTTGTGGACCGTCTGCATCCCGTAAGGGATTTTCCCATTCTGCAACGGGGATATCAGGCACTGACGCGCCGGGAATGTGAATCAAGCTGGTTTCCTGAGCGCACACTTGAGTGCACATTGCACTTGACGCAAAGGCCACCAACGACATGGCAATTGGTTTCGACATCATGATGTGAAATCTCCCATGTCCAGCATTGCAATGTTGAGGGTTTGGCAGGGTTCTGTACCGATGATGCGGGTGCAGTGGCCCTGTCCTGTCGTGTCTTGCAGCAACACCATGTCGCTGCGCGCAAAATAACGCCTCTCTCCGTTGCTTACCGTCAGTTCCATGTGGCCCGACATGACGCACAACAGCTGGATGTCCTCGACGGTTTTAAAATCAGCGTAGTGACCGGGCAGCATTTTGCCGACGCGCCAATACTTGACGTCTTGCGGGCGGGCGCCGATGCGCCTCGCGTTGCCAGACTGCGGCAGATCGGTCTCGCCGAAATAGGAATGACCGTGATCGTCCACATAAATGGTGGTGAACTTCATGATTTGTGGTCCCCTCGATAAGGCCCTGTATTCAAGGCTTATTGCCAAGAGTATCGGCCAGACCTTCTGGCCCAGTCTACCCGCGCTGGGCTATCAAATGCGCTTGGTTCCAACAGGTGAATATAAATGAAGTCCTATCTTATTGCGCATCCCACGCTATTTGGACCGCTGCATCCTTAAAGGTTGGGTAGGCTATCAGGAATCATGAAAGCTGCAGTCATCCATGAATACGGGCCCGTCGTCGGCGCTTCGCATTGAAGACGTCGACAGGCCAATTGTCGAAAAAAACCTTATTCTCATCGAAGTGCATGCCGCCAGCGTCAATCCCTTTGATTGGAAAATCCGCAACGGCGAAATGATCGAACGATACGGAACGGATTTTCCGAAGATCCTAGGTAGCGATCTTTCCGGGGTCGTTGTTGAGGTGGGCCCGGAAGTCTCACTGTTTTAGTCCGGGTGACGCGGTCTTTGCCCGTTCCGATCAAATGCCGGGAGCGGCTTACGCGGAATTTGCGGTCGTCGGCGAGGGGCAGTGGGCCTTAAGCCAAAATCTGCATCATTTATCGAAGCGGCGGCGATGCCGTTGATCGAACCTGTCAGGAATTTTGTGTTTATGAGCGCTAGGATGTCCAAAGGAGGACAATATGGCGAGCAGGCACAAACCGGTGGTTCCAGACGAGCTACTGGATCGGCTATTGGGCGGATCGGACGCGCTTGAGGCATTTCAAAGCGGCGATCTGGTCCAGGATCTGAAGAAGGCACTGGCGGAACGCATCCTCAATGCCGAGCTGGATCAGCATCTCGACGACGAAGACGAGCAGTCCAGCGGCAACCACCGCAACGGCCATAGTCGTAAGAGGGTGCTCACCGACGATGGCCGGATGGAGTTGTCGATTCCCCGGGATCGGCAAGGTCGATTCGATCCAAAGCTTGTCGAGAAGCACTGCCGGCGCTTGCCGGGGTTCGACGACAAGGTGATCTTGATGTATGCCCGCGGCATGTCGGCCCGCGAGATCCAGGGTCACGTGCGGGAACTCTACGGCATCAAGGTCTCCCCGGAACTGATCTCCAAGGTCACCGATGCCGTTCTCGACGAACTGGCGGCCTGGCAGTCGCGGCCGTTGGAGTCGGTCTATGCCATCGTCTACTTCGATGCGGTGCGGGTGAAGATCCGTGACGAAGGGCTGGTCAAAAACAAGGCGGTCTATCTCGCCATCGGTTACACCTGCGACGGCTACAAGCAGATATTGGGGATGTGGGTCGAGCAGACCGAGGGGGCCAAGTTCTGGCTGAGCGTCATGAATGACCTGAAGGCTCGGGGTCTTAAGGTGAGTTAGTCGCGATGTGATCTGACACCGCTCCCTTCCCAGCGAGCTGGAATGGGAGCGGCGCATCTCTTGATGGAGATGGTGGTTGTCCGTTTTGATGGTGGTGCACACCAACCACAAAACGAGGACACCACGATGTTGAATACTACCGACAAGATCATCAAACACAAAACTGGATTGCTGAATCTGGCCGAGGAACTGGGCAACGTGTCGAAGGCCTGCCAGGTCCCTGCCAGGTCATGGGCATGTCGCGCGACACCTTTTACCGCTACAAGGCCGCGGTTGAGGAAGGCGGCGTCGAGGCCTTGTTCGAGCGCACCCGGCGCAAACCCAATCTTGCCAACCGCGTCGGTGAAGCCACCGAGCAGGCGGTGATCAAATCCGCGCTGGAGTTTCCGGCCTATGGTCAGGCCCGCACCTCCAACGAGCTGCGCAAGCAGGGTGTCTTTGTCTCGCCCTCCGGCGTCCGTTCGATCTGGCTGCGGCATGACCTGGCCAACTTCAAGGCCCGGCTGAAGGCGCTGGAGACCAAGGTCGCCGAGGACGGCATGATTCTGACCGAGGCCCACATACGAGGCCCAGGTGCAGGCCTTGGAAAAGAAGAATCGCGACGACGAAGCCCGCGGCGAGGTGGAAACGGCCCACCCCGGCTATCTGGGTTCACAGGACACCTTCTATGTCGGCACCCTGAAGGGGGTGGGGCGGATCTACCAGCAGAGCTATGTCGATCCCTATTCCAAGGTCGCGCAGGCCAAGCTCTACACCACCAAGACGCCGATCACCGCCGCCGACCTGCTCAATGACCGGGTGCTGCCGTTCCATGACGAGCACGACCTGCCTGTGCTGCGGATCATGACCGACAGGGGTACGGAATACTGCGGGCGAGTGGACAAGCACGACTACCAGCTCTTCCTGGCCATCAACGATATCGACCACACCAAGACCAAGGTGAAATCACCGCAAACAAACGGCATCCGCGAGCGCTTTCACAAGACCGTACTGCAGGAGTTCTACCAGGTCGCGTTCCGCAAAAGACTCTACGACAGCGTCGATGCGCTGCAGGACGATCTGGATCAATGGCTACATCACTACAACACGGAACGCACTCATCAGGGCAAAATGTGTTGCGGCAGAACGCCGTTCCAGACCATGATCGAGGGCAAAGAAATCTGGAAGGAAAAGTTCGTGAACTGAACTTGACCTAACAGAGGCCGCCGGAAAAACGGCCAACTGTCAGATCACATCTGAACCACTACACTTAAGGACATCCTGATCGCGGTGGTGGATGGTCTGAGCGGCTTTCCGGAAGCCATTGAGACGGCCTATCCGCGGACTCTGGTCCAGACCTGCATCGTGCATCTGATCCGCAACTCGATGGCCTACGGTTCCTGGAAGGAGCGCAAGCTCAGCGCCGCTGCGCTGAAGGCCATCTACCAGGCGGAGAATGCCGGTGCCGCTCTGGCGGTCCTGGCGGCCCTGGCGGCGTTTGAGGCGGGCGAGTGGGGCCGGAAGTATCCGGCCATCGCCAGGAGCTGGCGGCGCCAATGGGAGCAGGTCATTCCCTTCTTTGCCTTCTCGGCGCCGATCCGCAGGGTGATCTACACGACCAACGCCGTTGAGAGCTTGAACAGTACCGTACGACGGGCGGTGCGGAGCAAAGGCCACTTTGCCCACGACGACGCGGCCAAGAAGCTGATCTATCCGGCCTTACGGGGCGTTGCGGCAAAGTGGAAACGGCCGCCTCAATTCTGGTGGCAGGTGAAAGGCGAATTTGCCATCCGCTTCGAGGAGCGGTTTAGAATGGTCCAAGGGTGAGCGCGATCCTCGTGCTGCCAGTCAGCCATCCAACGGCGCCCTCCCTCCAGGAGCTTCCCTTCGGGACTCCTCCTGGACCGAGGACATCGCCGGCTGGCATGGGTTTATCACCAGGGTCGCTCACAAACCAGGGAACGGGTTCCCTGGTTTGTGTAAATCAGCTCACACACAAAGTTTCTGACACTCACCCGTTGGTCTGCATTACCGCACTGCAAGGACTGCGCGACTGTGCCCAAATCCAACCCGGCCAACAGTTGCTTATCGTTGGCGCCTCCGGTGGAGTAGGAACCTATGCCATCCAGCTGGCCAAGCACATGGGCGCTCATGTCACCGCGGTGTGTAGTGGACGTAATGCAGAATTGGTGAAAGACCTGGGTGCTGATGCGGTCATCGACTACACCACGACGGATGCCCTTGAAACGGATTTTCCTTACGATGTCGTTTACGACGTGGTAGGCAGCCATACTTTAACAACGGCAAAGTGCACCCTCAAAGACACCGGTGTATACATGACGTTGGTGCCAGCTGAGCCCGACATCGAATTCTTTTTTCCCGGTCGTACGAAGTGTCAAGCAGGCCATGGTTACTTTGTCATCGCCGTTGCCAATACCATCGATCTCACTGATCTTGCCGAACGCGTCGATGCTGGCCGTCTGCGCACCCATTATCGACAGTACATTTCCCCTGGAGCGCATCCGCGATGCCCATGAGCGTAGTCAGACATTGCGCGCGCGTGGCAAAATCGTAATCACGATGAAAGACTAATTCCTAGACAAAGAGCTTGAAAGGGTCGGTGGTAAAAGCAGTGCCGTTTTTGAAATTCCGGATATGCCGACGGATTGAGTTAAAGACTCCTCAGCAGGCAATACAAGAAAATAGGCACCAAACGGTTTGGTACCTTTAAGCGCTGCAACATTGTGAACACCTTTTCTCACCTGTGTGTCGATTATGAAGTCATCAAGTGCAATAATGGTATCTGCGTGACTAAGTTTGGCCATAATGGATGGGTCATTTTTCTGAAATTTGCCATCAATGTGAAAGAGATCGACATTTTGCTTATCTCGCACTAACTGATTCAATGCATCGGTGCTCGTGGTCCGAGGCATTGCATTGAATTTTGTTTGAAATCTTGTCGTGTCCATTGCAAAATCGTTTAAAATGTCACACGTATAGATTTGTCCTATGCTGTTCTCGTTCGCATCCATGGCCATTGTTCCGCACGATCATCCGATTAATGTACCGATTTCGAAAATTGTCAACGGCATGAAAAAACGAGCCATAAGATATAGACAAAATCCAGAGGCTTCAGTGATCGTGCCGGTCTTGTACTCCATTTTTTCATAATCTTGGTCCAATACGGAATTGAGTTCGCGAATTGCCGCGCGCGATTTATCGATCTCAGTGGTATATCGTGAGAATAGACTGGGCCAGACAACAGCTGAGCGTTTGTCGTAAGGAATACTAACCTTTTTCTTCTGTCCGTCTCTCACCAGCGTCCCCGCATTCTGAGTCTTTCTACCAGTGTTGATCGACAACAAGGCTTTAATGCATCGGCTATTTTTTTTCGATTAGACCGTTGCTACTCTATTCTTAGCCGCCACCGCTTCTAGTTCCAGCAGTACTTCCGGCCGCGCAAGGGCTTTCACGTAAACCGGGTGCCGGCTTGAACGCCGCCCGGGTTGTGTTTAGCACCTGCTTTCACGATGGCCATGATGTCCGACGGGTTGACCATATAGAGATTGGTTTTGACCACATCTGACCAATCCATACCGGCATCGTGCAGCGTCTGGCCTACTTTGGTGTAAACGATATCGGCCTGGGTATCGGCATCGGGTGGGGTATTACCGTCCGCGTCGGTGGCGGTTTGGCCGCTGACGAAAAGGACACGAGAGCCCGGGGGGATCTCCACACTGCGTTGGGTGAATCCGCCCGTAGGATTGCGCGAGATGTTGGTGGTGCGGCTGTCGGCAATGACCACACTCATCATCACAAATGACGCGAAGAGTGCGCTCAGGCTCAATACGAAACGATGGCACAGCATTAGGGGCCCCTCCTCAATGTGTTGTTTTAGTCGTCGAGATATTTTTTGACGGCAGGGTCGATCTTGGAAATCGGTTCGTCAGACTTCAACAATTGTAGCCAAAAGCGATCCGCGAACGCCTGCGCGTCTTTCTCCCTGGCCGCTGATTCTGCGGCAGTGTCTTCATGGTTTTCCACCGCGTCGGGTGGAAGAATGTTGTGTTTCTCCAACTCCGCTTTGAGCACCTTGACCCGGTCGCGCACCATGTAAAGCTCACCGGCCAGGGCGACGAGAGCCGAAAGAATACGGTCCTGGGGGGGATCGTGTAGCAGCAGAGGCTCTCGCTCAGTAACGGGGCCGCTTTGTATGGCCTTAAAAGATGGGTCAGCGCTCACCGCTACTTCTCGAAAAGATAATGGTTCCACGTCGCTTTCGGCGGCGTGTTTTTCGACGTATGGCCGAAGGCCTCGCGGCTGCGGTCCGCTGGGATGGCTTCCGCTTTGGAAAACCCAGCTGCCCTAGCCATGGCGGGGTAATCCGCCTGAATGGCCGCCGCCATATAAGGCTCGTTGTTCAACCAGGAATCCGTGAATTGCATAATATGCTGTGCCGGCTGGTCCGGAATCAGCACAATCTCCATGCCGACGAAAACACCGCCCGGCTTAAGCACCCGGTGGACTTCTTTGAGCAGGTCCGGCGTTACTTGCTGGGGCAGTTCGTGGAACATGAACATGTGAAATACCATGTCGAAGAAATTATCTTCGTAATTCATGGCGGCGATGTCCTGCTGGGACAACTTTACTTTGACGCCGGCTTCCTTGGCCCGCACGTAGGCCAATTTTAGGTAGGGTGCGGCCACGTCCACGCCGTAGCCTTCGAAGTCCGGATGGTGTTGTATCCAATATACAAGACCACCGCGGTGCCCGGTGCCCCAATCCAGCACGCGTTTGTAGTCGCGGTCTTTCGGCAACAAGTCCCATAGCAGTTGGTAAACGCGATCGGGGTCCGCTTCGGCCGGATTGGTGGTGCGCCGCCCGTAATCGTAGATCAGTCCATCTACATCATCGCGCCAGACACCACCCGGCTGCTGATGGAAATCCACCCAACGGAAGTAGTCGGGCATCTCTAGATCGGGATTGAGCTGGAGTGAGTCGCCGGCATCGGCAATCAAGGATTCAAGCTCGGCATCGAGCGCTTCACTTTGGTCATGAACCATGCGGTCAATGCCCACATCCGGCTGGCTGTATTTCAGACGACGCAGATTGCGAATGCTCCACGCCTTGAGTTGATAAGCCGGCAAATTGTCCATGAGCTTGGCTGCCAGCTCCCGAGTTTTCGGTTCACCGGCATGGTGGGCATCCCGCTCGTCGAAATTTTCCAAATAAGCCTGCTCCGTCACCTTGGTGTAGACGTTGACATAGGAACAACGGATGAATTCCTGGTAAGCCTTATAGTCCCGGCTTCGTCTTGCTCCGAACTCGGGTGGATTATTACTGTGGTCGTTGGGTATGGATAAGCCTTTCAATAGACACAATATGTGCGCAAAGGTGTGGGACGATGTAAGGCGCTGTCAACCTAGGCTTTGACCTCATGTTCACACCCGGTTCGCATTTTTTATGAAACGGGCGTAAGGCAGCAGTCCCAGGGCAATCGGGTGAATGGTTTCACCGTGAGATAAGGCTTGCGAGGAAGTCGTCGTCCCAGGCGGCGATGCGTCGTTTTACACGCAGACTGTCCTTGCCCGGGGCTTGGCGCAAGAGGTTGCTCGCCATGTGTTTGACGACCGCGAAGTTGGCCGGGGCAGTGTTCTTTCGGACCCGGCACTCGTCGTCGCGGAAGACCATGTCCATGACCCAGTGCAGGTCCATGACCCAGTGCAGGTCCATGACCCAGTGCAGCCCGTTCTCGCTGCTCCAATGGCCCCGGATGGCGGCGCTCAGAGTATCGGCCTTGGCGGCGGTGGAGGCGGATGTAGAAGCGGGTCTCGCGCTCGACCTTGGCGCCGGGTTGGATGCCGATCTCGCGTACGGTTTCGACCATAACAATGCTCCCGGGCCCGGGCCAGTGGTGGCGTTCCTTCAGCCAAGCGATTTCGTTCGTCGCCGTGGTGGTCCGGGTTTCGATGCGGCCGTGGCTCTTCTCCACTGTCTGGTGGTGGCTGACAACCGTATCGGCAAAGCCGCATGCTATCTGTTCGATGAAGAAAAGCTTGGTATCGTCGTGCAGGCTGCCCTGGTTGCCCTTGAGGGCAAGGATATAGTCGGCGTCCTTGTCGATGATCTTCGCGGCGATGTTGCGCTGGCAGCCCATGGCGTCGATGGTCACCGTCGCGCCGTTGATGGTCAACAGATCCAACAGCTTCGGGAGAGCGACGATCTCGTTGGATTTATCAGCCACCTTGGCTTGGCCAAGCACCAGGTTCTGACGTGTGCTCCACGCCGAGATCATGTGGATGCGCTTTGGCGCCGCCTTCCTGATAGGAGCGCCGCAGCGTCTTGCCGTCGATGGCGACGATGTCCGTGCCGCGCCCGGTGAGCGATGCCGCCCAGGCGATGAAGCAGTGCTGAAACTGTTCGGCATCAAGGGCTGCGAAGATGTCACCGCGTTGATCGTGTGAGGGCGTACCATCCGTGAACGGCCGGAAACGGCGCAGAAACGTCAGTTTCCTCTCGCGTACTTGGCGATCTCGACCCAGCTCTCACAGCCGGCGGGCACGCCGAGAAGGCATAGCAGCAACACTTCGTCGAGGGGATAGAGGACCGTGGCGCGTTGCCGCGGGTCGTCGAGATCGGTGAAATGCTCCAGGAAATCAACAATCTGATTAAAGGCCTCGTTCGCCGTTCCAAACCGTCGCGTCATTTCTGGGATCCTTCTTGCGAATCAAAAGGATCAATAGCGATTCAGACTTCTACACTCTTGTCATCCTCAAATTCACCCGATTGCCCTGGCAGCAGTCCCGAATGATCTTGACTCTGGTGCCTCGCCCGCCGCTAAGGTCAAGCCCAACCGGGATCAATTGTCTGACTAGGTTTTATGGCTTATTTCACGCGACTTTTTCTCTCATTTGGCCTGCTGTGGGTCTGGACCGGTGTTGCATCTTCAGAGGTTATCCTTCACCGCGGTAACGGCACAGAGCCGGATACCCTTGACCTTCACCGCGCTGGCGGTACTTGGGAAAACAACATCATCGGCGACATGTTCCTTGGCCTCACCACGGAGGCCGTCAATGGTGAAATCATTCCAGGGTCCGCTGAAAGCTGGACAGTCAATAATGACGGCCTGGTCTACACTTTCAAACTGCGCGAGGGGTTAGTGTGGTCCGATGGAGTTCCCGTAACGGCCAGTGACTTCGTCTTTGGCTTCCGCCGCATCATCGATCCCGTGACCGCTGCCCGCTATGCCGGTCTTTTGTTCCCTATTAAGAATGCCTACGCCATCAACACGGGACAGATGAATCCTGATCAAATGGGGGTTCGTGCCGTTGATCCCCGTACGGTGGAAATCACCCTGGAAAGTCCAGCACCGTTTCTGCCGCAGCTCCTAGCCCACTACACAACTTTCGCCGTTCCTCAGCATGTCATTGCTAAACATGGCGATGACTGGGTCAAGCCGGGCAATATGGTGTCCAACGGCGCCTACGTGTTGGAAGAGTGGATGTCCAATGCCCATGTGAAGGTGAGGAAAAACCCGTTGTTTTACGACGCTGACAATGTCGCCATTGATGTCGTCTATTACTATCCTATTGAGGACGCCCGAACGGCTGTGAAAATGTTCAAGGCAGGTGAGATTCATATGAACATCACCACCGGCGGTTTTCCTGCCCCTCAAATTAAAGAACTGTTGGCCGAACTGCCCGGCGAAGCGCGGGTCTATCCATGGTTAGGGAATGCATACCTTCCCATGAACGTGACCAAGCCGCCTTTCGATGATGTGCGGGTGCGCAAGGCCGTTTCCATGCTCATCGACCGCAAAATCATCAATGATCGCATTGTTGCCGTGGGCAATCGTACGGCCTATTCGTTCGTGCCGCCGGAGACAGCCAACCATCAAGCTGGTGCGCAGGTCGATTTTGCAGACCTGCCCATGGATGAACGGATTGTCCAAGCAAAACGTCTGCTCGCGGAGGCCGGGTATAATGAAAGCAACCCACTCCGCTTTGAGCTGATCTTTCGCAATTCATACGACAACACGCGGCGTATGGCCGGTATCACGGCCATGCTCAAGCGGGCCGGGGTCATCGCTGACGTGGCGGCGAATGAAGCGCGCATATCCTACAACCGCATGGAACAGGGCGATTTTCAAATGGGTGATGCCGGCTGGGTCGCTGATTACAACGATCCGTACAACTTCCTCTATCTTCTGTTGTGCGACTCAGGACCCATGAACTGGCCGAAATACTGTAACCTGGACTATGACTCTCTAATATTTGAGGCCTCACGCACCTTGGACATGACGGAACGCGCCCGTCTAATGTCCGAGGCCGAACAGATCATGCTCGATGATCACCCCATCATCACTATGGATTTCAGCACACACAGAAATCTAGTTTCCCAACGGGTCCAGGGGTTTGAAGACAACGTTTCCAACACCCACCGTACGCGTTTTATGTATTTTGATGACGCTGCCACTAGAGCCGCACAACGATGAACCATTCAAGAATTGCATTTGCCAGCATAGGATTGGCGTTTGTTCTTTCCGCTTGCGATTCTCAGGCGCCGACAACGGCCGAAGAAACTCTATCCGAAACCGAACGCTTTAACGCTTTTGTCGATGAACGGTTTGAATTGTGGATCGGCCGAAGCCCCACCTGGCAATCCTATCTCGGAATTAAGGAAGATTACGGACAATGGGACGACGAATCCGTCGCTGATGACGATGCCGAGTTGGCTTTAGCTCGGGAAGACATAGCACTTCTCAAGGCATTTGATTTTGATCATCTCGACTCCCAAGCGCAGATCAGTTACCGGCTGTATGAACAAGAATCACAGGAACGTATCGATAAGTACCGGTTCCGTTTGTATGACTATCCGGTCAATCAGATGTTCGGGTTTCAGTCCGACATTCCCGCATTTCTTATCAACGTCCATCAGGTTGCCGATGCTTCGGACGCTGAAGCTTACATTTCCCGCCTCTATGGTGTGAAACCGTTATTCGAGCAAGTGGTGGAACGGATGAGAACTGCGCAAAGCGCAGGAATCTTGCCGCCCAAGTTTGTTTTCGCTCACGTATTGCGGGACGCAGCCAATGTTATCACCGGTTACCCCTTTGAGACGGCTGATCATGATTCAACGTTGTTGGCGGATTTTCGCAAAAAAGTCTCCGCCCTCAAACTCGATGCCGCAACGCAGGCCGACCTGATCAATCGTGCCAGCGAAGCGTTGGTCGAATCAGTTGCTCCGGCTTACGTTGACCTAATCGCCCTGGTGGAAGAACAGCAGGCCCTGGCTGGCACGGATGACGGCGCGTGGAAGCATCCCGATGGCGAGGCCTATTACCGCCACAAATTGAAATACATCACCACGACAGATCTGTCCCCCGCCGAAATCCACGATCTCGGGTTATCCGAAGTGGCGCGTATCCACGATGAAATGCGGAAAATAATGAGACGCGTGGAGTTCATCGGCGACCTGCAAGAATTCTTCGCCTTCATGCGGGAGGACGAACAATTCTATTTCCCTAACACCGATGACGGTCGCGCAACTTATCTAGAAAAAACCAATCGGCTCATCGATGACATGAGGTCGCGATTGGATAGCGTCTTCGTCACGAAACCCAAGGCCGATCTCGACGTCAAACGGGTCGAAGAATTCCGCGAGCAGTCCGCCGGAAAAGCGTTTTATCAGGGCCCATCTCCTACGGGAGACCGCCCCGGTCGCTACTACGTCAACCTCTATGACATGTCGGCCATGGCCACGTATGAACTGGATGCGCTGGCCTATCACGAAGCCATTCCCGGCCATCACATGCAGATCGCCATTGCCCAGGAACTGGAAAACATTCCCAAGTTCCGCAAGTACGGCGGCTTCACGGCTTATGTGGAAGGATGGGGGCTGTATTCGGAATTGCTGCCGAAAGAAATGGGTCTGTATCAAGATCCATATGCTGACTTCGGCCGGCTCTCCATGGAACTGTGGCGCGCCTGTCGCTTAGTCGTCGACACCGGTATGCATGACAAACGCTGGACGCGTGAACAAGCCATCGACTACCTGAAAGCGAACACTGCGGCACCTGAAGCGGAGATCGTTAAATCTATCGAGCGCTACATTGTCATGCCTGGACAGGCCACTGCGTACAAAATCGGCATGCTCAAGATACTGGAACTGCGTGAATGGGCGAAAAAGGAACTAGGTGACGCGTTTGACATTCGAGCCTTCCACGATGTCGTGCTGATCAACGGCGCCCTGACCCTGGATGTATTGGAAGATCAGGTACAAAATTGGGTGACCCAAGTCCGCGCCGGGTAATGCCCTACTTTGAAGGTCAGTTTTATCGTGCTGAATAGGGCCGATTCATTGTGATTGGATTTCCCATGAAACGCCACAGTTGATCAGTATGGGTCAGGAAATCTCAGATACGGATTTTTCACCCGAAGACGTACGTGATTTTGAGACACGTCTGCGGGAAGAAACCCATCTGCTGCGTCAGTGGTTCGAGCAGGACCGGTTCTCTCCCAAAACCAGCGTCGCGGGTTTCGAGCTTGAAGCCTGGCTGGTCGATGACAACTGCCAGCCGGTGCCTGGTGTCGAGACGCTGATCAACAAAATGGACAGTGCGCTGGTTGTGCCTGAATTGTCAAAATTCAATCTGGAACTTAATTGTCCGCCGCAACCTCTCGAAGGAGGTTCCCTCCGCCATCTGGAAAACAATCTTGCGGACATTTGGCAACGCACCCAAGACGCGGCCCGGTCCCTGGGAATGGATACAGTGATGATCGGTATTCTACCGACCATTACGGCGGAGCACATGACCATTGAAAACATGTCACCGTTGAACAGGTATCACGCCCTCAATCAACAAATCTTGAAAGCACGGAAAGGCAAACCTATCACCCTCGATATCGAAGGGGTGGAGCATCTGTATTCCCTCCATGAGGACGTGATGACGGAAGCGGCGGCCACATCCTTCCAAATTCATTTACAAGTACGGCGGCAGGATGGAGCTCGATTCTTCAATGCGGCCAAAATCGCGACAGCCTCTGTTGTTGCTGTCAGTACTAATTCGCCGTTTCTTTTTGGGCATGATTTGTGGGAAGAGACACGTATCCCGCTGTTCGAACAATCCGTTTCCGTTGCCGAGTGGGATTACGCTGAGCGAGTGACCTTCGGCGTCAGTTACGTGGATGAATCCATTCTTGAATCGTTTTCTGCCAATTTGACCCGGTATCCCGTGCTTTTACCCCGCTGTTTCTCTCAGGGCCCCGATCTCATGAACCATCTGCGCTTGCACAACGGGACCATCTGGCGCTGGAATCGGCCCCTGATTGGATTTGACGAACAAGGTGTGCCAAACCTCCGGATCGAGCACCGGGTCGTGCCGGCAGGGCCAACCATGGTGGACTGTATCGCCAACGCTGCCTTTTTCTTTGGGCTGGTCCACGCTCTGGCACAACGGGAGGATCCACCGGAATACGATGTTTCATTTGCCTGTGCCCGCAACAACTTTTACGCAGCCGCACAATACGGACTGACTGCGCAGGTTGAATGGATGGGTGGAAAAACGTTCACCCAGAAAGAACTGATCCTCACTGAGGCTTTGCCCATGGCCGACGAAGGTCTGCGCAGTTTGGAATTGGACGAAAAAGACATCGATAAATACTTGGGTATTATCCGTGCCCGAACTGAATCGGGGCAGACCGGTGCTGTCTGGCAGCGGGCTTATGCCGCCAAATGCGGTGGTCAAATGAAAGACCTGTGCAAGGCTTACAGCCAGCATCAAAATGAAGGCCGGCCGGTACACGAGTGGTCCATCTGATGGTGCAGGAATGGGAGTCCCTGCCGCCGGATTTGCTTACCGTCTCCGCTGATCAATTGCATCGTCTGATCGGCGGCCCATCGCTGATTCATCTGCCCGGCCGTCGTCAGCCGCCGTTGTTTGTTTCCGTACTGCTGCACGGTGACGAAACAACCGGGTTTGAAGCGGTCCAGGACGTGCTGCGCCAGTTTGACATTGAGAGCAAGTCCGATGGTTTGCCACGAGCACTATCAATTTTCATTGGCAATACAGCCGCTGCCCATCGCCGCATACGCCGTTTGGAGGATCAGCCCGATTTCAACCGGATCTGGTCGGGTGATCTTTATGGAGATTGTCCAGAAAAAACCATGATCACCGAAGTCACCGAAACAATGAAACACCGGGGTGTCTTCGCCAGCGTGGATATTCACAACAATACCGGCCGCAACCCACACTACGGCTGTGTCAATGTGCTGGATTTGAAAACGTTGGCTTTGGCCGGTTTGTTTTCTGAAACCGTGGTCTATTTTCGCAGCCCAGCAGAAGTGCAATCTATTACGTTTTCCGAATTCTGTACCGCAGTCACTGTGGAATGCGGACAAGCAGGTGAGGTAGATGGCGTCCTGCACGCGACGGATTACCTGTGCCGTGTATTGGAATTGGAGGATCTCGATCAGAGCACGGCAAGTAAACCGGCATCGCTTTACCACACCACAGCCATTGTAAAAGTGCCACGCGAATGCACATTCACCTTTGATGTGAAAGACAAGTCAGCCGATATTGTGATTAATCAATCCTTGGAAAGTCGTAATTTTCAGGAATTGGAAGCCGGAACACATATTGCCACCATTAGGAATGGCAGTGGATCACTGCGCATCACCGGTGAAGACAATCGAGACCTCGCGGATCAATTTTTAGCCAATGAGCAAGGTCACGTAACCATAAAACGGGCGGTTACCCTCTCCATGTTCACCACCAACGTCACTGCGGTGCGGCAAGACTGTCTCTGCTACTTCATGGAGCCTTATCCTTTGTGAGGGGTGTGACCCGTTCTTACCAAATCCAAAGATAAAAGGCCCAAGCATAGACACCAAACGTGGTGTAAAACGTGGCGGCAAAACCAAAAGACGGTGCTGGCCCTGATGTGTGGTAGCCGATCCAGAAACAAAGTCTCGCAAACACAAAAGCGAAAGCGAGGGCAGGAACGACACCCAATTGTTCCGCCGGTAACTGCACCGCCAACGCCATCCAGCCAATGACGGCAAGCACCACTTGTTCCACAGTGTTTTGCAGAACCCGGCAATCGATATCCATGGCGCTGCCCGGTTCAGGTTTTTGGCCATCGATCAGGGATTCGCTGAAAACCGGTCCTTGGCGATCTTTAAGACGCAAGCGAATAGGACCAGACCCGGCAGCAGCAGCCATTGAGCAACAAAAGCGATGCGTTGGCTGGTGCCGGGATCATTCATCTCAACTTGAGTGGCGCCGGCCCACAACACGCCTATGGCATAGATGGCGCCCAGGGCCATACCAAGGCTGATCTTTGCTTGCTTGGGGTTCACAATTATCTCCCGTGCGCTCGGTGGATCAGTCCAGTCTGGCGACCAAAGATCTTCTGGTTGGATCAGGGTCCGCCACGCTGATCACTTTGACGTTGTGTTTTTCCCGCAGCGCCGCGCGTCGTGTCTCGAAATCGGACTGATCAATGCGATGGTCCCTATACAGTATGAACGCCCGCAACCCACCCAAGTTCTGTTCGTCATCACCTAGCAATCCGAAGTTTGACCGGAAGCGTCGGTCGGGCGTCGTGAAATTAAAATACATGCGGTAATTATCGACGCCCGTCTTAGGGTTGGTGTTGAGACGCACACCGTCGTTGTCGCCGAGCATGCGGTAGACCGCATTGGGGCCTCTGGAAGATCCTGCATGATCTATAACGATGTTTCCAAGTGAACCTTCATGGTCCATAAGCTCGGCCGTAGTGTTCACGATCAGTTCAACGCCTTCACCGGGCTTCATCAAGCCCTGGCCGTAGCGGGTTGTCGATAACCCCGCAGGATAAAAACGATGTTCAGTTTCACGGAACACCCGGCCATCTAACTCAATGTGGACCAGGCTGCTGTAGTAGCGCACCTGGTAATTCATGTTGGAGTCGAAGTAGGTGTTGTCACTTTCCCACCAACCGGCCATGGTGCGCCAGAAGGTAAAGTCTGATAATATTTTACCGTCATCATGTGCTGCGACTTGTGCGTGAACCGGCAAATTCTCCGCGAATAGCACTAGAACAAGAGCGCAAATACGAATGTTCATGTTCATCTTTGGCAGTCTCTCTAGAGTCTTTTGTGGGATAACGGCAGTGAGCCCTTTGCGACAATCAGTCATGGCCAGATCATTACATAGTCATTGACCAGTTGTTCAACTTGGATCATCCCAAGCTCTTCTACGTAAACTTTGGCCTCAAATTGGGATGTTTCAAAGTTCTAAATTGAGGGGTTCTGCTCCAATATGATGGCAGGTCTATTCTCGAGAATGGTTTCTCGTGCGCCACGAATGACTTCTGTTTCGTATCCCTCAACGTCCAGCTTAATAAAATCGATATTCTTATATTCTAATGTGTCGAGTGGAATGCTTTCTACCCTAATTCCACTCATATTCGGAGCAACATGAGACATTCCCGAATTTTCCTTAGTCTGAATCATACTTAGCGTACCCGATGAAGAACCTAGTGCGATCGGCATAAGTTTAACGTTTTTCCTTTTTTCAATATTCTTTTTGAAACATCTAATATGTTCATCGATGGGTTCGAATGAAATAATTTGGTCAAATTCAAAAGACAAAAAATAACTCCACAAACCAACATGGGCACCAATATCAAGAGCCAAATGTCGGCTTTTGCATCGTTTGGTCGAAGAATTCAGTTTTTCAAATTGATATGTTCTTTTGCCTTGAACATAACGGCCCGCACTTAATTTATCGCGAAAATGAATATCTGATTTTGGTAAGTGCCGCCCACCTACTATTTTTGTGTGTGAATCAAATACTTCGATTATCGGAGCAACAATTACAAGAGTCGCTCCCTGCGAATATCCCAGCGTTTCATCGGACTGTGTTGTTAATCCGTCGACATGTTGACACACTAGGATCGAGAAATGACGTGATAGTGTTTCCCTCCACCAATCAAAGTTTGACTCTTCAGATTTCTTACTTTGATCAGCCAGTGACGTTGAATACGTCGATCCGTTATCTATGAGAAAATATATAAGGTGATTAGAAAAAAGCGCGATGTGCTCTAAAATATCATCCACGTCTTCAGGGACTACATGCTCCATAACGTCAACGCAAATAACCAGATCAGCAGTTTGTGGTTTGACGTTGTTCTCAACAGAGCTACGTTCAATAATCGTTAGAGACTCCAGGCGCAGGGTCTCCTCTATCCCTTTCTGTGATGGACCGTAAATTAAGACGGTTTGGAGGGCATTATTTCGGCAAAACGTAGAGATTGAACGACCAATTACAGAAAAAGTCGTCTCGGGTTCGATGGCCAGGTACTCCTCATTAATTTAGGCATCCAAAAATTTGACCACCGCGTTGGCCTTGTCATTCGTGTCGGCCATGACCGGCAACACCAGATGCTCTGATCCCGGCACCAGGGCGGCCGCTTCTTCCACTGACACATGCAATGGGTCCACTTCGTGGGCCATGCAAAACGTGGGCACGCTCACCAAGGGCAAACGCTCATGAGTCTTGTGTCGGAACACCGCGTTGTAGCCCTTGTGATAGTGGGGCAGGGCCTTCATCACCTCGATGACGCTGTTGTGGAGCGAGGCTGCCGGCCAGGGCTCTTTGCCGAGATAATGTTCAGCGTCGCGTTTGTAGTGGGGGAAATACACACCCATATCCTTCAAGAAATTCCAGGCCCAGATGAAATGTTCACCGTTTTCCTGCGGCGTGATTTCCGGTGCGTAGTTGGCCAGCATGTCGGCGGCCAGGTCGGGGTCGAACAGGGCGACACCGTCGAACACGAGTTTTCGGACCCGGTCAGGGTGCGCAATGGCGATTTCCAAACCGATGTTGGCGCCAGTATGGCTGCCGTAGACATCTACCTTGTCGAGTCCAAGTTTGTCCCATATGCGCACGACGCTATCGGCGTAATAGACAAGATCAGGGATATCAGGTTCCGGCGGGGCGGATTCGCCAAAGCCCAGCGTGTCGGCGGCGATGGCGTGACGGCTGTTGCCGAGAATGGTCACCAGGTTCTCCAGTCCTTTGGACGATCCGGGGCCCGCATGCATCATGTACAGAGGCAATGGGCCATCCCCTTTGTGTTCACCGGCATGCCGGTAATGGACCAATCCTTCTTTGATCCGGACAAACGCGCGATCGACGTCCATGGGTGCGTCTCCTTCTGAATTTTGACTGTCTGAACACGCTGCCGTGCTGAGGGCGGCAAGTGGAACGGTTGCCGTGGAGGCCGCCGTACCGCCGAGCATGGTGCGTCGTGTGAGCATTTCGTCTCCTCAAACCGGACCCTATCCTGCCTCGTTCTGAGCGCAATGGCTAAGGCTTTAGCGCTTAAGATCGCGTTCAGCACCCACCTGCCGCTTGAAATCCGTGTTTGTTCCCTTCGTAAAGAAACCTTGGTTCAGCGCTCCTTCGTATCTTTACAAAATAATGCCCAATGCTCTCTTAAACGAAAAAACTCTATGATCAATCGCCGTGCTTGGCACGGTTGCGAATCACACGCCTCGGTATTGGTCAGGTCACTATGTGTAAATTATTGTCGTTCTGCCTTCGGCTCGTCTGTGTTTGGTCGATGCGTATCCTTTCCACTCACGCATACAGTGCCTCCAGTGAACGCACGTCTTACGATGAGCGAGCATTCAATCAAGCATCCCGTCCCAAAGTCGGTCTCGTTCTTTCCGGTGGAGGCGCTCGCGGAGCAGCTCATGTGGGTGTGTTGAAGGTTCTTGAAGAACACCAAGTGCCGGTGGACATGATCGCGGGTACCAGCTTCGGCGCAATCGTTGGTGGTCTCTATGCTTCCGGCTATTCGGCCGCAGAGCTAGAAGAGATTCTCAATACCATCGACTGGCAAGCGTCCCTGAGCAGCAGCGCTCCCAGAAGTCAGTGCTCCTTTCGCCGCAAAGAAGACGATGAGGGATTTCTCATTAAGCTTAAGCTCGGTATCAAAGATGGCGCATTGCGTCTGCCAACAGGACTGATCACACCCAACAATCTACGACTGACCCTAAGGGATTTGGTCAGTCCTGCCGCTGAGGCGGAAAACTTCGACGATCTGGCACTTCCGTTCCGTGCAGTCGCCACTGATTTGGAGACCGGCCTGGCAGTGGTTTTGGGCCACGGCGATCTAACCTCAGCGATGATGGCGAGCATGACTGTTCCTGCGCTGTTCCCGCCGGTGGAGCGTGACGGTAAATTGCTGGTTGATGGCGGCGTATCCAACAATGCGCCGGTTAATGTGGTCCGCGCTATGGTGGCCGATATCGTTATCGTTGTCGATATCAGCACGCCATTGCAGACTAAAGATGACATTTCGTCTCTAACGCAGGTGATCAATGAGCTGACTTTGATTTTGACCAATCAATCAATCGACGGCGGCACAATTGGCTACTCTGACCGAAGAAGACTTTATTATTCGCCCCGACCTTGCTGGGATCGGTGTTATCGATTTTGAAAATGCGCTTGCAGCGGTGCCAAAAGGTGCTGCATCGGCCCGACTTGCGGCAGTTCAATTACAAGATATTGCTTTGCCGCCTGAAGATTGGCGCATTCATCTTGCCGCGCGCCGTATCGGTGAAGTGAAAGATCCCGTGATCGATTTTATACGGATCGTTAACGATACAGAGCTTTCTGGCGCCATCATCGCCTCACGTCTGTCGCTCAAACCAGGCGACATACTTGAGGCACAAGTTATGTCGGAGGATCTCACTAAGATCTACGGCCTCGAACTTTTCGAAGAAGTCACCTACAGCGTCGTCAGTGAAGGTGGCCAGATTAGTGTGGAAGTTCGGGTGCGGCCGCCTGATAACGGTGAGAGCAATTTACGCTTTGGACTGGCCTTACAGGATGATTTCGAAGGCGAGTATAGTTTTCAATTGGCTGCTGGTTACATCGACCCCGCGCTTAACAGTTGGGGTAGCGAGTGGCGGCTGCTGGTCAACGTTGGCGATACTCTTGGGCTTTCCTCAGAATTTTATCAACCGATCGATGCCGCTGACTGTTTTTTTGTTTACGCCAACGTTGCCGGGCGCAAGATCAATGCTAACATCGTCGACCGCAGTGGCCTCTTTTTGAATCAGGTGCGCGTGACCGAAGGTGGCGTTCAATCGGGTATTGGCGTGAATTTTGGCCAATGGGGATCGACGCACATTGGTCTTGACCGTGTTTATGGCGGCGTCAAAGGCCGGGTAGGTTTTCCAATCGACGTCAGTACTTCTTTTGACGATACAATTGTCGCTGCGTCCTTCTCTATTGATACGTTAGACAGCGTTTTGTTTCCTTTGAATGGCGTCAACCTTGATATCGAATATGAGAATAAGGTTTCCTGGCTCAATGGCGATGGACGAGTAGATGCGTTGACGTTTGGCGCTTATGTTCCGACGACGTGGGGGCGGAATACGGTCGGCCTAATATCGCAATTCGGTGCCACATTTAACGGCACGCCGATTGAAACGGATTTGTTTCCTTTGGGCGGATTTCTCAATCTGAGCGCGTATACCCCCGGGCAATTGACGGGTAATAACGGCGGCAGTGTCGGTGCTCTGTACTAACGCAGAATTTCTGGTGGTCCCCGTTACCTAGCACAGACCCCCATTTACTTGGGTGCAGTCTTGGAAACCGGCAATGTTTGGAATCGGCGTGCAGATGTGAGCTTGAATGATTTACGTTGGAGCTCAAGTTTGTTTGTTGGCGCAGATACACCGGTCGACCCGCTCTATTTCGGCACCTCTGTCGGTGACGGTGGCCAGACCTCAGCCTTCCTGTTTATTGGCCAACTGTTTTGATGCTGCGTCAGAATGAGCCGGTCATTTGATGTGAAAAAAGAAAGGGCGGCTGTATAGCCGCCCTTGAGACTTAAGTTGGGACTTAGGGGATGAGGGGAGGGTCATTTTTATTCTTTCTTGGGGGAACTTTTTCTTTGAACGGCTCAGTTGCCGCGCTTCATGCGGCCGGTGTCTCGGTCGATTTCACGGCGGACAACAAGGGAATCATCGACCGTGACGATTTCAACGGCGATGGTGTCGTCGTCGATGGTTTCAACGGACCCCACCTTGAGGCGATCATTGCCCGATAGGATAAGACGGGATTCTGCCAGGGTGCGTGCCTGCTCAACAGTCAGGTCGAGATCGCGGTTGCGCGGGCCTAAGGCCAAGGCGAGGGAATTAAAACTACCACCGCGCCGCTGACGGCCCATAAACCGGCCACGCTCACCGCGGCGCATTCTTTCAAAGCGGCGTTCCGCATTGGCTGGACGTCCGGTGCGCGTCGAGATTTCCACTGACTGCACCAGGGAGTCATCTTGCGTAACGATGTCGACGGCAACGGTATTGTCGCCGGTCTCTGTCACGTCACCGACCTTGAGATTGGTGTTGCCCATCATGGCGAGGCGGCCTTCGACGATATCGCGCACCTGATCCAAGGACAGGTCCTTATCCACATGGCCTTGCCGTTCAATCATGCGCTCAATCATGCGCTCACGCATTTGTTCGTTTTCCTGCGCATAGACCGGAGCGATGGTAGCCCAGCACACCAACAGAATTACGGTGGTGATGGTGGTCTTTATGGCGTTTTCGATGATGAAGCTCTTATTCATTGTTTTCGGTCCCTGATTAGGGGTTAAGGGACCCGTCCTTGATTTTTTTTAGTTCAAGGGATCCGGAACTATCGAAGCCGGATCCCCTGGGGTTGTTCTGGTCTTAGAAGGGGCAAGCAGCGGCGACGGTCGATGCCACGGTGGCCCAAGTGGTGAAAAGAACCAGGCTGGTGATCGCTGTTTTCAATGTCGTGTCCATTTTGCTCATCCTCTCTTTGGGTGGCCCCTTTGAGTTGTTTCCAGGGCCGGTTGGTCTGTAACGTTTGATGGGGCCACTATGCCGCCCTTGTGTAACGGACCTATGTCGGCCCCCCTGGTACTGTGTAACCGGCTGTAACAGGGGGCCTCTCCGTTACGGTTTGTTGCCTAATTTCGTGTTTTTTCAGGGGCTGGCCTATAGTATCCGCGCCATGACAAGCCCATCGGAAAGCGCCAAACCTCACATCTTGATCGTCGATGACGACGCCGAGATCCGGGACCTGTTGTCCAAGTTTCTGACCAAGCACGGCTACCGGGTGACGACCGCCCGGGACGGCCGGGAAATGAAGAAGGCCCTGGGCGACTGGCAGATTGACCTCATTATCCTGGATCTGATGATGCCGGGAGAGGATGGTCTGACGCTGTGTCGCAAGGTGCGGGCCGACTCCAACATGCCCGTGATCATGCTGACGGCCATGGGCGAGGATGTGGATCGAATCATCGGCCTAGAGGTCGGCGCCGACGATTATATGGCCAAGCCCTTTAATCCCAGGGAATTGGCGGCCCGGATCAAGGCCGTTCTCCGGCGATTCGAACAAGGCGCCAAGGTCGTCAATCCCGAGGGCGAAAAAGCCGGCCGTTTTGCCTTCACCGGCTTCGAGCTCGATCCGTCAACCCGGTCACTCTATCAAGACGGTGAGGAGATCGACCTGACCGCCGGGGAATACGATCTGCTCATTGCCTTTGTCGAACACCCGCAACGAATTCTCAATCGTGATCAGCTGCTCGATATGGCCAAAGGCCGAGCGGCTATACCGTTCGACCGGTCCATCGATGTCCAGGTCGGACGTTTACGCAAAAAGATTGAACCCGACTACAAAGAACCCACTCTTATTAAAACGGTGCGCGGTGGCGGATACATGTTGACCGCCGAAGTCGCCAAGGTGTGAGAGTGGATCGATGAAACGTGTTCTCCCCGACAGTTTGGGCGGATGGGTGTTCACCGTGGTGGTGACGGCCGTGATCCTGCTCTATGGCTCGTCGCTGGCGACCTACATCATCTTTCGTGATGAATCGGCCGCCGCCGCCGCGGCAAGCCAAGCTGCGGACCAGCTGATCGTTTTCAAGAGGATTATCGAACAGGCGGAACCTCAAGAACGACGGGTCTTGATCCGCGGACTCAACTCGCCGGGATTGCGCATGGTTATAACCAGCCGGCCACTGGTCAACGAATCCGATGACGTCTTTACATCGCGCATTGTTTTTCGCCGGTTGGAGCGAGAATTTCCCGAGGGCACGGATATCCGCACCGATAGTAGGATTGTCGAGACCGCTGGCGAGGAACGGTTTCCAACACCCGATGAAGTGCGGCGGGAACTGAGACGGTTTCGACGCGACCTTCAGCGGCAACCGAGACCAAACGAAATGTCTCCGGACGACCCTCCGGAACCGCCAATGCCACCTCGATTAGAGCGCAATCGTCCAACCTTTGATTTTGAACGCGGCACGTTGAACATTGACCGGGCCCTTCGGGAAATTCGTAGCTTCCAGCCCTTTGTCCGGGCGTCTGTACAGGTCGGTGAGAGCGTGTGGCTCAATGCGGGGGTGGATCTCGACCTCACTGAGTCCAGTTCTCGCACGCGGCCATTTTTGTTGACCACCGTCCTTACACTGATCGTCGCTGTCATGGCCATTTGGGCCGTTCGGCGGGCGACCAAGCCGGTTTCCCTATTCGCCACGGCAGCGGAGCGACTGGGCGTTGGTCTTAACGCTGCGCCTCTGCCCGAATCAGGTACGGGAGAAGTGCGTCGTGCTGCGCGTGCGTTCAACACCATGCAGGACCGGCTCAAACGATTCATTTCAGACCGCACGCAAATGCTGGCCGCTATTTCCCATGATCTGCGTACACCGATCACACGCATGCGACTGCGGGCGGAATTTATCGACGACGACGAGCAGCGGTCAAAGATAATGTCCGACCTCGACGAAATGGAAGCGATGATTAAGGCCACACTGGCGTTTGCCCGTGACGATGCGGCCAACGAACCGCCGGAGCCGACAGACGTTGCCGCTGTGCTCAAGAGTTTAGTCTCGGATAAGTCTGATGCGGGGCAAAAGGTTTCCTACGCCGGGCCAGACACCCTCATGCAATTGATTCGGCCCATGGGCTTGAAGCGCGCCCTGTCAAATCTCATTAACAATGCGCTCAACTATGGCAGCCGGGCGAATGTGGATCTGTCATCGGATGATGAACTGACCACGATCCTCATTGACGACAACGGTCCGGGTATTCCGGACGACGTCAAGGAGCAGGTGTTTACGCCCTTCTTTCGGATTGAAGGGTCTCGGTCACGGGATACGGGAGGCACTGGCCTGGGCATGACCATTGCCCGCAACGCTGTGCGTTCGATGGGTGGCGATATTGAACTCTTGGACCGGCCGAAAGGTGGCCTGCGCGTGAAAGTCACCCTGCCGCGGCAAGATTAGGGCGAAGCCCTACATCCAGCTTCCCCACGGACCGGTTTCATGTTCGCCGGTGAACAGGTGATTAGAATTTAGATACTTCTCCACCAAGCCCATGGCCCAGGGTTCGTCCAAGTAGTCGAAATCGATGGGGCCCGGGCCGCGCCCCAACCAGACGCTGCCGTTTTTACTGACTTGGGGACCGCGTGGAAAGATCCCGTCGCGGAAGATGTAATACCAGCGGTCGTTGAGATTGATTCTCTTTTAGGGATTCCCCACGGCGCAATGATGTGATTCATAGAAAGCCGGCTTTAAATGGAGGATTTGATGTCGGCGAAGATCCCGTTGCGAACGGACTATGACGCGGTCCAAGCGCGGGCCTTGGCGCGCAAAGCGACAGATCCCAATCAGGTGCGCCGCCTTCTGGCGATTGCGGCGGTTTATGATGACATGAACCGTAGGGATGCGGCGGCGGTTGGCGGCATGGACCGCCAGAGCCTGCGCGACTGGGTGTACCGGTTCAATCAGGCAGGCCCCGAGGGCCTGCACGACCACAAATCTCCCGGCGCGGTTCCGCAGCTGACGGCGGTGGAGAGGGTGGCGTTGGCGGAGATCGTCGAGGCGGACCCGGACAGCGACGGCGTCGTACGCTGGCGCCGGCTCGACCTCAAGGAGGTTATCCGGGACCGCTTCGGGGTGGAGTATCACGAGCGCTCGGTCTCGCGCCTGCTGCACGATCTCGGCTTCTCGCACATGAGCGCCCGGGTGCGCCATCCAGGCCAAGATGCGGCAATGCTGGAGACGTTTAAAGAAACTTCCCCCGGGCGCTCGCCGCGGCGGTAGCCCACCTGCCGCCCGCAACGCCGGTCGAGCTGTGGTGGCAAGACGAGATGCGCCTTGGCCAGAAGAACGGCATCGTCCGGCAGTGGGCGCGCACCGGCAGCCGTCCGCGTCAGCCCAAGGACCAGCGCTACCAGAGCGCCTATCTGTTCGGCGCCGTCTGCCCGGCGCGCGGTACCGGTGCGGCCGTGGCGATGCCGTTCGCCGACACCCATGCCATGCCGGCCCATCTCGAAGAGATTAGCCGCACCGTCGCCGACGGCTCACACGCCGTCCTCCTCATGGACCGCGCCGGCTGGCACACCACCACCGAATTGGAGTTCCCCGACAACATCACGCCGCTGTTCCTGCCGCCCAGATCGCCGGAGCTGAACCCGGCCGAAAACATCTGGCAGTACCTGCGCCAGACCTACCTGTCGAACCGCGTCTTCGACAGTTACGAAGACATCGTCGATGCGGCATGCCACGCCTGGAACAAGCTCATCGACAAGCCCTCGAAAATCATGTCGATTGGTATGCGCAAATGGGCACACGAAGGTCAAATTCAATGACCGTTGGTATAAGTCCCGGCGTTGACCTTGCCCATCTTGCCCATGAGGTAGTCGCCGTCGAGCAGGATCAGTTCTTCCCAGATGGAGTGCCGCTCCAGCTTGGGATCGAACCAACCCTCTGATTGCCGCACCATCAAGGTGTAGGCCTTGGTGTCCGGGTCGACGCGCAGGTATTTCACACCCAGTCCCGGTGGTGCTTCCTCTGCCGGCCGGCCGGGATGGGCCGGCGGCTCCCCCCAAGGCATGCCCTTGGCATCAAGATCATCGATGCGGAGGTCCGTTGTGGCACCGGCATGGTCTTTGTCCGCTTCGATGAATACAGGCGACCCCTCAAACATCATGAACAGCTCGCATCCAGCATCGGAGAAGGACTCGCCCCACAGGCATCCTCCCGGTATGAAACTATAGTGGCCGGCATCGAGAACCGTATCGCCAATCCGGAGATCGCCCTTCATCACCATGAGTTCGACGTCGTGCTCGTAGTAACCGCTCTCCCGACGGATCCATTGCGGCGCGAGAGAGCCGAAATAGGAAACCGCACCTGTTTCATGATCTCGGCTGAGTTCGGCGACGCGGAAGCCGGTTGCAAATCCGTTGTTCATCAAAGGGGTGCGCAGCATTTCCTGCGCGATTAAAAAATTCAATATGGTCCCGCGCCATGAGTGTCTCCCGTGTTTTATAACTTGGCTTACTGCGGCTGTGGCACGACTTCTGCCACGGACCATTTGCCGGTCGCCTTGCGGATTTCCGACAAACGCCGGTATTTGGGGTCGTTCCAGAAGCTCCGCATAGCTTCAACGTTTGGAAACTCGACAAACACCACGGTGGCATTGGGAAGGGTGCCTTCCAACAATTCCGCATTGGTGCGCGTGGCGGTAACAATGAACTGGCCGCCATATTGTTGGATAAGAGCCCGCGCCTGTACCGAATACTGTTCTCTAATGGTTTTGATGTCCTCGATTTTGGACAGGAAAACCAAATAGGCTGATTCATCGTTCATCAAAGGTGTCACACCCGGTACGCCGTCGACCTGAGCAATGTCCACAGCGGAAATGGGATCACGGATCTTTTTGACTTCCTGATAAGCGTCGCTCCACCAGAAACTCTTCACATGGCCTTCCGAGGGGAACTTGATCAGCATGATGCGGCCGGGAATCCAATCCCCTTCGATGACACGCAGGTTGATCCCCTCGAGCCCGAGAAAAGAGCCCTCAAAGCCGTATTCCCGGAGGACGGGACCCACAGCCAGGCCGTATTCGTGGAATGTTCCTGCGTCTTTGTACCAGCCAGTGACATAGATGTAGCCGGGGGGACCTTCGCTTGTTTCGGATTGGGCAAACGCGCCAAAGTTCAATAGAACCGCAAACAAAGTCACACTAAATGTCTTGAAAAATTTCATGTCATCCGTCCTTGGCTTCTTCCGCCACACCTTCATGTAAAGGGGGAGGGAAAAGACCGTTAGCAGTCATCTTATCCATCACTTCCTTGTAGAGCCCGCGTAACTGAGATTGGTCTTCCATGCCGTTGCGGAAGCGGTTGGGTGGCGTGATGGTCTTTTGGTATTCCGTATATAGCTCCGTGCGCAGTTGAGCGATGAGGTTGAAGCTGTTGTTGGAATGGCGGTGCGCGCGCAACTGTTCGATATCGATGAGCGCCCTTGTTTTCATGCTTTCACCGGACGGTACACATTCATTGATGATGTTGCCGTAGTAATCGATGATCTTGGTGCCACCGGCGTTGGTGGATTCGAGGAATCCACGCCGGCTGACCCAGCCACCAGTGTTGGTCGTTATAAGATAACAGTTGTTTTCCAGAGCCCGGGCTTGTTTGCACGCGCTCCAGCCTGGGAAGTCAGGTGAGTCCGATGTGGGGTGCAAAAGAATCTCCGCGCCCTTCATGGCCAACATGCGCGCCACTTCCGGCTTGGTAATCTCCATGCAGGGGAACATAGCGATGCGGCCAATCTCGGTGTCGGCGACCGGCCAGAGCGCATCCCAGCCTTCCACCTGGACATATTCGTCAAGAAAATCGTGGGGTGAGGGGGTGCTCAGAGAATGCAGGCGCCGGTACTTGAGAATCACCTCACCCTTGGGATCTACCAAGAAGGAACAATTGAAGTATCGGTTTTCCCATTTAGGATCGTATTCGTAAGCGTTGGCACCAATGTAGACATTGAAATCCCGCGCCGCCTGGAACAGCGGTTCCAATTCAGGACCGGGTACTTCGACACACCCCACATCCAGCCAGTCCCTGGACTTACGTCCTCGCCAAGCGGCCGGAGCGAGGGTGAGGAACATTTCCGGGAAGGTCACCAGTTTGACCGCGCCCAGTCCGTTGCCCAGACCTTTTTTCATCAGGTCCAAAGCCGCATCCAAATTTTCCTTGATGACGGTGCGGCCTTCTTCAGGGCCGGACACGTCGGCGCGGATGGGGTTGACGATGGTTTGGCAAGCGAGAGCATAGTATCGGGGGATCATGGTGCGGCCTCAACGATGGATGGGGTGATTAGGGGTGGGCGTCAGTCTTTTGTAAAGTGCATGGCCGAGCAGTTTATACGCTTCCGCATTGGGATGGCCATCGCCGGGGATGCGCAAATTCGTCATTTGATCACGGGTCAACAGCTCTGAAACAAGAAATGTAGAAAAACCGCTCTCTTTAAGTGTCGTAAGTTGAGGGTCACGACCCGATTCAATGAGATCCCAATATAGAATGACAAAAGGGCCGCCCAATTCTGCCTCTATCCGCGATGCGGCTTCCCTGACGATGGCCGAATTGACCGATAAAGCTGAAGGTCTTTTAGCCAGATTCCAAACCTCAATAATCAGGGCACTTTGACGGCGGCGTTGAAAGTCGACAAAGTCCTGCATGTCCGCATACAGAGGACCGGCAAAACGTATGGCTTCGGCGTTTTCGTTAAAAACGTAGCGCGGGGATTTAGGACCCCAATCGACCAATCCAGCAGACCGCAAATAATGAACGGGGATGGCGGTATAGAACACGGCGCGTATTTGGCTGTCACACGCGCTCGACAAGACGCCGTCTTCTATGGCACGCAGCATGTGATTGGGCCCGTATCCCGCATAACCGAAATTGACGGCATTCACAGCAAGTCCAGACGCGACAGAAAATTGACGGGGTATGGTCTGATGGTCTTCGACACCTTCACCCCAAGTGAACGAACCACCGAAAAACAGTACACAGTCATTCCCTGTTTGTACTTCGGGAACCGTACGCCGTGCGTGATCATCCAAGGAATAGGTAACGTCATAAATGATATCGCCCGGATTTTTGGCGACGGTGCGCGTCACCCGCACTTGGGTTGACGTCGGCGGTGCATATCCCAATGTGGTGTGGGTCTGTGACAATGTACCGCTGAAGGTTTGCTCCACATTCCGTGATTTCGCCGACGGGTTTGTGGAAGTCAAATAGGTTTCGGCGGCACCCAGCATGAATACGACGACGCCGGCTGAAAGGAGCGCGTTACGCCACCGTTCCGACAAAACCTTGCTGGAACAGGCGGCGAGCAATGTGCCAGCCAGAACACCGGCTGCCAGCTCATGACGATAATCCGCCGCATTCAAAGACCACAGAAGGACGGCCAAGACCGATCCCAAAGCAATCATGCCCAATATGGCAAGCCGGGATGGTCGTTGCCGTGGACTGCGCGTGGTCATGATTCGTTACCGCACGGGTTTCAAAACGATCAGCGCTTACACGTAGCTGTCTTTGTCCATCTGAGAGCCCGGCGCAACAAACGTACCGCCCTTTAGCAGCCCTTGAATCACGTCGCGGCCCTTTTTGATGTTGCCTAGATCCCCCTGCGGGGGCGCGTCGGCCCATAGCCGAGCCGGCCACATTGTTTTGCGCGCGTATTGCCGGGCGTGCACCTCAGTTTGCAGCTGCGCGACGAAGTTCATCTGCATCTGACTGCGTTTCTGCCGCAGGCGTTCCAGTTCGATGTCGGCCTGGATAATCACTTCGCTCGTGGTTTCGCCGATATTCACCACGCATCCGGTGAAATCGATGATCTGGGAGCGACCGCGCATGCGATCGGTGGGAAAATCCGAGCCGAGGAACTGCCCTTGATTAGCGGAGATGAGGTAACACAGGTTTTCATAGGCCCGGCTGCGTTTGCCAATCTCCCAGCCGCCGACATCTTCCAGCATGAATGGCGCACGGCCTTCCGATGTGGGATGGAGCAGAATCTCAGCCCCATTGAGCGCCAGACAGCGAGCCATTTCGGGGAAATTGATGTCGTAACAGGTTAGGCAGCCAAGCCGGCCATAGGGTGTGTCCACCACCGGGAACAATTGGTCTTCGCCATACCGGTCGACGTATTCATCCAGCACGTCACCTGGCTTGGTCTTGCCCGTAGGGTCGTAGTGCTTGTGATATTTGAGCACGCACTCTCCAGACGGCGCGACGATGAAGGCGGTGTTCCAATAGCGGCCCGGCCAGTCGTCCATGATTTCCCAGACCATGCCGGCGATATAGGCGTCGGCCTGTTTCGCGGCTTCGCCGAATCGCTCCATTTCAGGGCCAGGAATGCGAATACAGATTTTCTCCCGGTCTTTTTCCGCCCGGTTGACGCCGCCCGCGCCGGTCATGAAGAACTCGGGTAGCGCATAAATCTTGGCCGGATTCCATTCCGCCAGTCTCAAAATCAAATCGATGGCGCGGCTGATATTCTTTTCTTTATGCTCCATCATCGCTTCACCTGAGCGTGACGCATACACCGGCCATACATTGGCCTGGACAGCCGCCGCCGTGAATATGGGTACCATAACTTGGCCTCTCCCTGTTTAAAGCCCTACACTCCGCATGAACGGGTATGGTGACTGGGTTGCAGAAAGGCCACAAGACAAGATGAAGCGTTCATTTGCTATTACGTTTACCGCTGCCGTTCTGTGGCCGTTTCTTTGGGTAGGTCAACTCCAAGCCGAAACCTTGCGCGTTGGTGTGCCGGCTAAAACCAGCACCCTCGGAAATCCCTATATGTCGCTTGTTTCCGCGGTGACGCAAATCCCGTCGACCATTTTCGACGCGCTGACTCGAATCGATGTCAACGGAAATATTGTTCCCGAACTGGCTCTCTCTTGGGAGGCCACATCCGATACCTCATGGGTTTTTCGTCTTCGGCCTGGTGTGACGTTTTCAAACGGAGAACCATTTAATGCTGAAGCCGTAGCGCAGGCCATCGGTTGGTTGATCGGTCCCGAAGGCAAAACGGCAATGATGGCCAGCGAACTCAAAGCTGTGTCCGGTGTCAGAGTCATTGACGATCTCACCATTGAAATGGTCACCCGTACACCCGATGCCATTCTGCCCAAACGTCTCAGCCTGATCATGATGGTGGCGCCGCGGGCCTGGGCATCTCTTAGCCGGCAAGAATATGCTCTAAATCCCGTTGGCACAGGGTCTTACATCGTTGAAAACTGGAATGGGGACGGCGGCCGCAGTCACCTCTATGCCAACACAACGAGTTGGCGCGCGCCGGTGCACTTTGATCATCTCGACATGATCTATCCCCTCAGGGACTCCATCGTT
The DNA here is from genome assembly GCA_965262665.1 of Rhodospirillaceae bacterium. Classification (GTDB taxonomy): domain Bacteria; phylum Pseudomonadota; class Alphaproteobacteria; order Rhodospirillales; family Rhodospirillaceae; genus CBDBND01. The sequence goes on along the minus strand of CBDHFR010000004.1, from coordinate 1,746,312 downwards.
CGTCGTCAAGCGTTGGAATCGGATGAAATCGACATCACCGTTCAAGTGGCTTTCGATGACATCCAATATTTACGCGCTGCCGGTTTTCAGGTGATCGTTCAGCAAGTGCCGCAAATTCGTGCACTGGCGCTATCCAACCTCGGCGCGGAGGACTCACCGCTGCGTGATATCCGCGTGCGCCAGGCGCTCAACTATGCCGTCGACAAAGTGGCCATCGCCCAAGCGTTTTACTACAACGAAGTGGATCCCGTCGGGCAGGGTGCCATCGCTGGCACCGCCGGCTACAACCCAGATATCAAACCGTACCCCTATGATCCCGACCGTGCCCGCGCACTTTTAGAAGAGGCGGGCTATGCCGACGGGTTTGAATTGGATGCCGAAGTGGAGATCGGCCAGGCGCAAGTCATCTATGAAAAAGCATCTCAGGACTTAGCCCGCGTCGGCGTGACTCTCAATGTGCGGGCGGTGGTCGCCAGCCAATGGCTGCAGAAATACTTTTCCAGTGAATGGGGAGATGCGGAAGTACTCTCTGTGGTGTGGAACGCCGGTGCCTACCGCGACACCATTCGTGCCCTAGAACAATACTCTTGCCTTAAACCCAATCCATTTTTTTGCGAGCCGTCGCTTGTACCTGCGATCGAAGCCACCGGTACCATGTTCGATCCTGACACCCGTGATCGTGCACTTCAGGACATCATGGCGGAGATGCACGATCTTGCCCCGACCATTTTTCTCATCAGCCATGCCAACACGGTTGTGGCCCGGCCGGGCATTACCAATATCACCATTACGGACCGGGGGTTGGGCTACGAGAAAATGACCGGAGAGTGATTTCGCGCTCTAGCCGGTCTTGCTCTTATAGGCGGTAGCATAAACTGACGATCTGAACAGGGCGCACCATGACTAGTAGCAGCCAAATTTATTCTAATTTATCAGACTGCACGCAGTCTCTAAGCTGTAAAGCAACCCGCCTTGCGAGGGGGTTTGTGATGTTGATCCTAAGTTTCTGCATGACGACGACGAGCCAGATGGCGCTCGCTCAATCCAGAAGTGTCTCCCTTCCGGCGACCCCCCCCCCTGAATTCGCTGCGATGTATGGTGAGGCTTCTGCAGCCATGTCGGACGAAGCCGTTACAAGTCTGTACAGCGATTCGGTGTCTAGAGCGTTTCCGCGTTGAATGAATCAAAATTTTGTTGTCATGGTCTTGGCGGACTGATTCGATAGCCGCTTTGGCGGGGGCATCGTGGCTGTATCGGAAGACCTGCGTATTCGTTTGGCGAGGAAAGTGGCGTCGGGCATGTCGCGCCGTCAGGCGGCAGCCCTTTTTGAGGTGAGCGCAAGCTCGGCGGTGCGGTATGTCAGGCGATATGAAGACGAGGGGACTGTCGCGGTCAAGCCACGGCCGTCGCGCCAGCGCCGTCTTGATCCTTACGGCGAGGATATCCTGCGCTGGATTAAGGAGACGCCAGACCCGACACTGCAAGAGCTGTCTGAGCGTTTGGACGAAGTTCACCAAGTGATTGCGCCGACTTCGACGATTAATGACTGGTTCCGCGCGCGCAAGATCAGCTTTAAAAAAACCGCCCACGCCAGTGAACAGGAACGCGCGGATGGGCAGGCAGCACGCGTGGTTTGGCGCCAACGTCAGGCCCGGCTCCCGGCCCATCCCGAGCGGGTCGGCAGGATCGTGTTCCTTGACGAAACAAGTATCAATACCAAAATGGCGCGCCTGCGGGGGCGCTGTCCCAGCGGCCAGCGGATGGTTGCCGCCATTCCCCATGGTCATTGGAAAACCATGACCTTCATTGCCGGATTGCGCGGTGACGGCCTGACCGCGCCCTGGGTGCCCTGATTTGATCGAGGGCGCCATGGACGGTGATGCATTCGAGCAGTACATCAAAACGCAACGCGCCCCGACCCTTCAAAAAGGCGCTGTTGTTGTCCCCGGCAATCTGCCGGCCGACAAACGCGACGGTGCCAGGCGGGCGGTTGAAAAGCGGGGCGCATGGCTTTTGTTCCTGCCGCCCTATGCGCCGGACTTCAACCCGATCGAGCTCGCATTTTCAAAGTTCAAAGCTCACATGAAGCGCTTAAAACCCCGCACCATCGATGATCTGTGGAAAGCCGCCGGTATATAACGTCTGCGGCCTCTTCAATCACGGGCACTGCAGGAACTTCTTGGTTGCTGACGGCTATGCGTCAGAATAAATCGGAAATGCTATAGTATCGGGACTGAGGGTGCCATGCGGGTGATGGACGGCAATGCCCAGCAGCGTGCGGAACTTGCCGGCTTCTTCAAAACGTTGAAGGAAAGAGGAATTACATCGCTCAGCTTGACCGACTATACCGTCATTGAAATTTCCAATGACTTTGCCTTTACCCGCCTACGCTGGGAACTGAGCAATGCGACTGGTCAAGTCGAAAACACAGTCATGTCCACCTATGTGCTCCGCGCGGAAGAGGCGGGGTGGCGTGCAGTTGGGATTCTTGAAATGGGCGCGCCTCACGCTCCTTAACGCTTGGCAATACCTAGGCTGAGTATCACCGATAACGCCATGTCCGATAGGGGGTTGGGGAACGAGAAAATGGGCGAAGAAAAGGTGAAATAAAAATGTCTATAGAGAAGCTTCATGAAATCTGTCATTTCATCTGCAATTAAAAGACGAACGCAGAATACTATGTGACTCAGCGGTCTTCTAAGTTATGTCGGTATGGGCTAGAGGACAAAATGATTGATCTGACCTTCGTTTTGTACGAGGAAGAACGGGCGCATTGGTCAAAAGGTTTTAGTCTGAAATGAAAAATCCTCCATTCTATATATCGTCTGAGGATCTGTCAGATATCGTCTGGGGTATTTGCCTTAAAAGAATCGAAGATGAATTCGATACCGCAAAATCTGAACTGAGTAAAATTTTTCAAGTCTGTGAACAAAAGCGCTCATTGATGGCATATAAACGGGTTCGATTTCGCCTGCCAACGGTTTAGCTCTCTACGCACTGATTCGATATATTGATCCAAAATCAATATTCGAGGTGGGAACATTTATTGGAAAGTCTGCAATGGCTATGGCCCTTGCGATGGATAGAAATGGTAATAAAGGCGCAATTCATACCTGTGACAAAAGCAACGATTTTCATATACCCTTGGAATTGGTATCTAGGCCTATAAACGGATATCCAAAGAAGAGCGGTCACGAGGTGTTGAATGATCTCAACTCCAAGGGTGCTAAATTTGATTTCCTCCATATTGACGGTCGTCTCGGACCCGAAGATTGGGAACTGTTGGAGATCATGGTGGGCAAAGACGTGGTGATTGCAATTGACGGCTTTGGGGGACTCTATAAAGGTGCCCAAGCGGGATTTGATATCCGACGCAGGGAATTTTTCAAGGATCACGTTTTCATATATCCACCCTCCGTGCAGATAAACTCGATGATCAAAGTATTTACATCCGCGGATACCGCACTTTTCATGCCTGCTGAATAGCTCATGGTTAAAACAAAATAGGCCGCCTGCCATACCCGGCCATTCTCGTGTTGATTGACACGGGTTTTCACTCTTTAAGTTGGCAGCGCCATGTCCGATAGGGGGTTAGGGAACGAGAAAATGGGCGAGGAGTGATGTCACGCCCTAGCCGATCCTTCCCCATCAGCGCTAGCATGATCTGACGATCTTCACGGGGAGCATGACATGTCCAAAAGAAACAGAACCTACGCCAACGACCCTGACGGCACGCGTTTGCCGATCAAGGTGGATAGCACCTCCAATGGCGAGTTCATGCCGCGCCCACTGTCGGCCACCCATATCAAAGCCAATCGCATGGCCCTGGAAAACTGCGATGCCAACGCGCGCAACACCGGCCAGCACCGGCGGGACTTTCTGGTTTCCACGGCGGGCGCCGCTACCACGCTGTTGGCACTCAACGAAGCCAACGCGGCCGCCGGTCAGCGCGGCAGCAAATATGTGTTGCCGTGGGAGGCACGCTTTGAAGAAGCCGCAGCAAAAGACGCGCTCGATGGTGATGAATTTATCTTCGACATCCAAGGTCATCATGTCGGCAACATAGACTCCTGGGTGGAAGGTGCGCCGCTCTATCCCGCGCGTCACAACTACAAGTTCTTTGCCCCCCAGGTGGGCTGCGATTACGGCGGAGACGATCCTGAGAATGGGCATATTCACTGCCTCACCGGTGAGGCGTACATCAAAGAAGTGTTCATGGACAGCGACACCGACATTGCGGTGCTGTCGTTTGGTCCGGCGCCCAAAAATCAAATGTTACCGAAGTATTCGGAGGGCGCCGAGACGGTTCGCATCGTCGAAGCCCTCGGCACAACGCAACGTCTGATGGTTCACGGCCGCTGCATGCCGACCTATCCCGAAGACCTGGAGATCATGGAGGAAATAGCGGCCAAATGGCCTGTCGCCGCGTGGAAGACTTACACCCAGCATGGTCCAAACGACACGGGTTTTTTCCTTGATGATGATCTCGGGCAGTTGTTTATCTCTAAGGTTCGGGCAAGCGGTAACAAGCGTATCGCCGTCCACAAAGGCCTGCCGTTTCTGCAGTACAAAGAAAACCTAAAGTATTCCAGTTCCCGCGATGTGGGACCTGCGGCGCGGCAAAACCCCGACATCATCTTCATGATCTACCATGCGGGGTATGACATGCGCGTGCCGGAAGGGCCGTACTCTCGGGACTCCGGGTCAGGTGTTGACGATTTGATCAATTCGCTGATCGACCACGGCTACACTCCCGACAATCCTTCTAACGTTTATGCGGAGATCGGTAGCACCTGGCGTTATTTGATGCGCGATGCCGGTCAGGCGGCACACGTCATGGGCAAACTGTTGAAGTGTGTGGGTGAAGACCGCGTGCAGTGGGGAACGGATTCCATCTGGTACGGTTCACCCCAGGATCAGATTATGGCCTTCCGCGCCTTCCAGATCTCGGATGAATTCCAGGAAAAATATGGCTATCCGAAAATTACGCCGGAAATCCGTGCCAAAGTATTCGGGTTGAACAGCGCCGAAGCCTACGGCTTATCGCCTGAAGACGTGCGCAAGCACACCAAAGTTGATCCAGTCGAAAAAGCCAAAGAGGAATACGCCGAAAGGAGAGATCCGAGCTATCTCACGTATGGTCCGAAGAACCGCCGTGAATTTTTGCGGTTCCTGGCGCAACAGGACCGGTGATCGTCCGCTAGCGCACCATTCTTAATTAAATCCAAAGGATATCCTTTCAAAATATTAAGGATAGTTCGCGACGCTTTGGTTAAAGATGCACCTTACCTATTGTGCTATCATCGTGGATATGACGTGCACAATAACAGCTCTTCAATAGCAAGCAGTCACGACGGTCGTAAAGGTGAGCGAAACCCTGGATACCAAAATCGACGTTCTGATTATTGTTCCGCCTCTTGTGGACTATGACAGCGAGGCCGATCGGAAAGTAGGAAAGCCTGATTTTGAGAATCGGCGCCTAATTTCTCCTATCGATCCGTTGACAGTTGCTGCTTTGCTTCTTCAGCGTGGATACACCGTAAAGCTCTTTGACATGGGCATATTCACGGAGACCAATGCCCGCAAATCTAAGGTGCGGGAGGCGATAACAGGGCACAAACCCCGTTACCTAGCTATCGTACAATCAATTCTGACTTTTGCTACGGCCCAAGACTGGGACGGGCAGGACGTTTTTAATTGGGCTAAGACAGCATCGCCCAAGTCGGTCACAATACTCACCGGATCCCATGCGACAAATTATCCAGGCAGAGCGGTAGAGCAAGGATTGTGTCACTACTCTTTGAAAGGGGAAGTTGAATTTAGTCTACCTAATCTAATTGATGGGATTGAAACCGGTGCAGCGCTGGAGTCTATCCCCGGTCTCTCGCGACAAACGGGCGAGAGTGTCTCTACAAATGAAAGCTATCCCGACATTTTGATTATAGACCTGCCGATACCGGCCTATGAGATTTTGGATCCGGCTCATGTCGATGGGTACACCAAAACAGTCGAATGGGGAAAAATCCGATATACTCCTGCTACCCAATTACTCGGTACTGATCGTGTGTGATGACACGAAAGTTGTCGGTAACGGTGTCTCGGATTGTTTCCCATTCCCGGGGCAGGGTTTAGTTGAAGAACCCGAAGATGGCCTCGGTGAACTGTCGGAAATCGGGATAAAACCGGTTGTGCGTCACATGCCGGTGCATGACGCCCCATAACCGCTCGATGGGATTGAGGTGTGGCGCATACGGCGGCAGGAAATGCAGCCGGATGCGGCACTCCGGCCGCTCCAGGAACGGCCGCAACAGCCTGGCATGGTGATAGCGCGCATTGTCGAGACAGACATGGATCACCCGGGATCACCCGGGATCACCCGGGATCACCCGGGTGTCCGGATAGGCCCGTTCCAGCTTCTCGAACAACCGCAGAGAGGTTTCGGCATTGATCTTCTCGCCCTCGACCAGGGTGAGCTTCATCGTTTCAAGGTCCAGTGCGCCGTGCAGGTTCAGCCGCTGGCGCCCTGTCGTGGCCTTGATCGCCGGCTTGTCGGAACGGATGAACCAGCCATGCGCCGGCCGGCTCTGATACTCGGGATGGACCGCAGCGGCGAAGACAACCGTCGCGTCCGGAAACATCCCGCGCGTCAGCTGTTCATAATCCCTGATGAAGGCTTCCTGCGCCTGCTTGTCGGCCTGCTTCGGCAGCGTCTTCGGCTTCACGTATGCGAACCCCAGGCGGTGCATCAGCTTGATGGCGCCCGGACGTGAATATCTCACAGCAAACTTTCGGAAGATGGCATCCCGCACCGCGTTGGTGTCGCGCGGCGGATTGTCCCGGAACTGCGCCTTGAGAGCGGCTTCCTGGTCCGCCATTATTTTATAATTATATTTTAATAACAATAAGTTATGAATTAATAGTCTCTATGACCCGTTCTTTAACCCATCTTCATATCGCTGTTTGGCGTTTCTTCACGCAGTCATCTTAATCTCTGATCGACAGTCTGATTGGACTGGTACCGGTAAAATGGAGAGTGCCTTCTGTTAAAGTTTAAACTCAACAGGAGGCCCATATGGGTATCGGAAGAACTGAGGAATTTCGTTCTGAAGCCGTTCGGATTGCATTGACGAGCGGGCTATCACACAAGCAAGTTGCCGCCGATCTTGGCATTGGTCTGTCTACATTAGGCAAGTGGATTACCAGTCATAAGCACACTGAGCTGCTGTCCGGCCCTCATAATGATAAAGACAAGGAATTGGCTCGCCTTTGCAAGGAGAACAGGACATTGCGTGAGGAGCGGGACATTTTAAAAAAAGCGACGGCCTTCTTCGCGAGCCAAAGCCGATGAGGTTTCATTTCATCGCAAAGGAGAAGGCCAATTTTTCAATCTGCAGGATGTGCAAAGTCCTGAGGGTCAGTGAAAGCGGCTACTACGCTTGGGTGTCTCGCCCTGCCAGTCAGCGCCAACGCGACGACAGGGTCTATTTGGCCCATATTCGTGCCGAACATGCCCGTAATTATCGGGCCTATGGTCGCCAGCGAATGACTGATGAACTCAGGGATCAAGGCATCGTCATTGGTGAACGCCGGGTCGGGCGGTTGATGCGGGAGAACGATATTCGCATCGTCAGAACTCATAAATTCAAACGCACGACAAACAGTAATCACAACCACAACATAGCTCCCAACCTTCTGGATGGAGATTTTCAGGCCACGGGACCAAACCAGAAATGGGCCGGTGATATCAGCTATCTCTGGACGGCAGCGGGCTGGCTGTATCTTGCGGTGATCATCGATTTGTATTCACGCCGTGTCATTGGCTGGGCCGTCAGCGACAGGCTCAAACGGGATTTGCCGATCAAGGCCCTGAAAAGGGCCATTGCATTGCGACAACCGCCACCAGGGGTCATTCATCATTCTGATCGTGGCTCGCAGGGCGGGTTCAACCGGTCGTCGCAACACGTTCAGTTTGACTGGCCTGCAAGCACTGGTCCAGAGCTTCGGCGGGAGTTCTCCATCCGAGGGTCTTGCGGGGCCGTGTATTGAGCGCGTCAGCAACAACTGCGAGTACGTCCGGACTGTGTGCGCTCAGATCGGTTCCTTTCGGGAAGTACTGTCGAAGCAATCCATTGGTGTTCTCGTTCGTTCCGCGTTGCCAAGGGCTGTGCGGTTCGCAGAAGTAGACGGGAAGGCCGGTTGCGATCCGCAGATCCGCATGCCTGGCCATCTCTGCTCCCTGGTCCCAGGTCAGCGAGCGGCGAAGCTGCGCTGGCAATGTCGTGATCGTCCGGGCGATGGCATCGCGAACCGCTTCAGCCCCATGCTCGCTCCAGCCGGCAAGCGCAGGCCCGTTCTTCACGCGCGGGACGGTGCCGTGGCCTTCCATTCGGGGAAGATGCAGCAGCATTGTGAACCGCGTGGCGCGTTCCACCAGAGTGCCGATCGCCGATCTGCCCAAGCCGATGATCAGGTCACCTTCCCAGTGTCCGGGTACGGCCCGATCAGCTGCTTCCGCCGATCGTTCACTGATCATGATCTCAGGCGTGACGAAGGATTTTCCCCGCCGGCGGCTACGTGCCCGAGGCACGCGCAGTGCCCTTCCCGTGCGAAGGCAGGCGGTCAGCTCACGACGGAGTGCGCCGCGGCCCTGTACGTAGAGCGCCTGATAGATCGCCTCATGACTGATCCGCATCGCTTGATCCTCGGGCCCGTCCCCAGGATAGTCGATCCGAAGACGGTGCGCGATCTGCTCAGGACTCCAGGCCCTGGCCCATCGCCTGCGCTGCCGCGGCCCATGCCGACGACCGTTCCAGACGACGCGTGGCCCCTCGATCACCGTTCCATCCGGTGCCGAGATCCGACCCGCAAGCCGATCCTGCACATCGCGCCGCAGCGCCTCATTCGTTGCCAGCTTGGCTGGCTGCGGCCTTTTGGCGGATCGATCAGCATGCCACTGCGCCGTCGTTGCTCGGTAGTCCAGGCCACCGCTTCGGGTCGCCGCGTTGCGCCGCACCTCGCGGGAGATCGTCGACGGTGCTCGCTCCAGCCGGCAAGCAATATGACGTATGCCTCTTCCCTGAGCGCGCAGAAGAGCAATCTCCTCACGTTCCTCGAAAGACAGGTAACGTCCTGACAGCGGCTTGGCCGATTGCGATAAATGTGCTGGTGGCATGCCGCCCGACCTCCGGAACCACCTCGAGCCTACCGGAGGGGATACACCGGCATCTCGGGCCGCGTCCTCGCTCGAACGCCCCGTCGCAATCGCTGCCCAGAACCGAACAAGCTCCTCACGCCGTGCCGAGTCCGGTCGACCTGGCGAATGCAACTTGCTCCGTCCAGACCGATCCGACCGCCGTCTGCGTACCCGTCATAGCAACCTCCTATGCCAGAGTGTTGCGACGACCGATTGAACCCGCCCAGTATTGCTCGAACGATTACCGGAAACTTCTCAAAGGCCACGGCTTTCTCTCTTCGATGTCTGGCAAAGGGAATTGCTATGGCAATGCGACTGTAGAAACGTTCTTCAAATCATTGAAAGCAGAATTAATATGGAGGGAACACTATGAAACCAGGGAACAGGCACAAAACGCCCTGTTCCATTATATCAATGGATTTTATAATCCGCGTCGTCGCCATTCATATCTGGGCAGCATCAGTCCGGTGAAGTGCGAAAGTATGGCGGCTTAGGTGAGAAGGTAACTCTCCACTTTTGCGGTGCAGGTCCAGTTCCTCACCTTACATCTCCGTGGATGGCCGACCGGCCCATTTTGGTGGGTCTGAGTCGAATGCTGGTTCAGGGCCAGCTTTTCCGGCAACGAGACGATGGTTTCGGGTGTCTGTGGTCGATTCCCAATGCACTATGGGCCCATGTGCTTTGATGATACACGAAATAATACGACCGGATCTGATCACGGCACCCCGTCTCAGACGGATGCAGGGTCCATGCACAGGCGACGACGCGAGGGGCTGAGACGTTTCCCGGTGCAGAGTTTGCAAGTATCAGCTGTCCAAGGTTAGGTCTGACACTGCCTCTAAAAGGCGTCGATTCTGATTCTGCGGGCGCTTGAATGCTCGTCGGCGCGAAACCTTGAGCTTGAGCCCTCATAATCAAGGGATTTCCATGGGTTGGTTTGCCGATCGGCGTCCACGACTCAAGCCAAGTAACACGCGTGCAATTTCTCTTATCCCAACCTTGGAATACCTACTGCCACCAACAGCAATTTAAGATGGTATCGGCTCGGTGTATCCCACAAATTCTGCGGATTTTCTCAATTCCAGAAAAGTTCGGTAAAGGTGGTTGCGGGCTTGCCCGTCTAGGGGATTTCCTACAATTCGCCTCTAAAAAGACTAGTTTTTACAGCGGCTTAAGAAACATCAAAGCCACCGCAGGTTTGATCGTACAAACAATCAACACCATTGCAACACAGCGTTCCCGCCAGACTATCGATTGCGCACGTGGGGTCTGAATTCGGCTATGCCCTGGAGGCGAGCGGTTTCTGAGATAGGCAAGCTCCCCAAATGACTGAGGCAGTCGTCCTGAGCCATCCCCTCGCGACGTGGAGTCACCTATGCCCTTCGAATACCTCATCCATGGCTACACGGTTTGCATCATCAATATCGGCGGATATGGTTTTCGAAAGGGACAGCCAGAAGAATAAGATCACACGGCGTTGGGCGAAGCGCGGGTCACACCCCTCTGCGCCAAAAGATCAGCGCACAAAATGGGCGTACATTTTCGGCGCGATCTGCCCGGCCAAGGGCAAGGGAGCCGGGTTGGTCATGCCATACGCCGATACCCATGCCATGAACGAGCATCTCAAGCTCATCAGCACTGAAGTCGATCCCGGCGCCCACGCTGTGGTCCTGCTCGATCAGGCTGGTTGGCACACAACACCGAAACTCAACGTGCCCGGCAGCATCACGCTGATGAAGTTGCCACCAAGGGCGCCAGAACTGAACCCGGTCGAAAACATGTGGCAATTCATCCGAGACAACTGGCTCTCAAACCGCGTCTTCAAGACCTATGGCGATATTCTCGCCCACTGTTGCGAGGCCTGGAACAAACTAACCGAACGCCCATGGCACATCCGAACCATCGGAATGCGACAGTGGGCACATCGGTCATAGCCTGTGCTCGTTGGTATAACACCACCCAAACAGAGCGGCGGCTCGGTCTTGATTGAAATTAACGCGGGCATCCTTTCAGAAAATCTTAACCAAAAAGAGTTGTCGCTACACTCATATCCATTTCAAGCGCATAAGACTTTCGGAAAGAACAGGACCTTAATGTGTGGCTCAAGCTGATCTACTCTGGAAAGCCTGCTTACGATATATCGTTGCATCTGGTTAGGTCTTTTAGAGATGCGCCGCAGCTTGCCAATGCCATGTGTCAACGGCCATGCACATTCTTTACATTCTTTTCAGGCGCTTCGCTAAACAGCTGACAGTTTCTGCCCTGGCAACCTCCGTCAGTTGCAACCCAATGATACTCTTCTTTCAAATCATGCGGGCAAACCTGACGCAATCAGTCCATTGATCTCTAAAAATCCGCCTTCTTCTTAACAGTCAACAAGTTAGTCCCGGACTGTGCCGCTTCGACTGCACCTCGGCCAGCTTGTGACTCCCCGGCTCGCTCGGCAGATGCAGTGCTGTTGTTGCTTTGTGAATTGCAGGCGGCAATGCGCTTTGCGCTTCCATTTGTCCAGATTCTACATCCAGTTCTTCCGTCCGACCGGCAATTGGAAAGTACCTGAGACTCAATAGCGCTAAGTGTGGAAGGGGAATTTTGCCAACGGTAGTAGATTTTGCAGGAATCAGCGGAGGTCCCATAAGCCAAGGCGCCACATGCTTCGAATGACCGAGTGTTCGCTCTGCACTCGGTCGCGCTACCGCCGTCGCTTTGGCAGTCCTGAATTGCCGCATCCAGTGCCTCTTGCTCATTGCGATGGTTAACGGCGATTCCAGCAGCGAGGCCCGCACAGCTAGGGAAGTCATAAGTGAAAGCTCCATAGCGTCCACCAGTACTCACAGGGCGGACGGTGACGCTTACGGCATCGGAGCAGTTGTTGCCGGTATCAGACTCTTCGGACACAGCGTCGACACAAGCCCCGTAGTAGTATGTGCCCGCCGTTTCTGGTGCGTTCAAGCGGATTGAGTCTCTGCTGGAGCCCGAAGCCGCAAGACCGCCCACCGCGTCGGTGCCGACTTCTGTGTCCGCTGAAGAAATTGTCGCATTTGACGAACGGTAGTAACGCAAGGTCGTGGCGGCAGACCCGCCGCTGCCCTGGTTTCGGACTGTCGCGCTGAGCGTAAATGACGCATCGGCATCAGGCTCGTTGTCACTGACCGAGACGGATTGAACCACCAAATCCGGAAAATCCTGGGCGGGAGTGTCCGTAGCGCGCAGGCTGCACTTTGCGCTCATGTTGGTGAACAGTCCCGCTTCTGAGTTATGGACTACATGGTGCAAATAGCCGGGAAAGTCGTTTCTTATTCGTAAGTTGTAGTGGTACTGCTCGTCTGAGGGCTCGTGGTCGTAAAACTCATTAAGTGAGCTTTCAAGCTGGGTCGTTGAATAACTCCATACAACGCCAGGGGGCACATCTGACCAACGTATCCCGCCTATCCAATCGCCCGTTGCAGCATCACGAAAGTCTATAATGATATCTGCCGATTCATCGCTCACGTTGTGAAAGTAGAGATAACTTTCGTAGCCGTCCGACAGAAGCGAAGAATGGAAATTGGTAATGGTGATTACATCGTTTGAGAGTCCTGCTTCGCATGCAGTGAGGTTGGTAAGGGAAACCCCTAGCTGATTCCATATGACGTGCTGGACGTAACCGGTGAATTCAGATTCCACCCCAACTGCGTATACTGATTCCGGTTCAATGGAGGTTTCTTCTTCGATACGGGCAATGTCAAATTGCTGGGAAGCGTCTGGCTCTATTGTGGGGCTTCGCCACGTGTCAAGAATTTCACCAGTGAGCCTATTGGACAAAGTGACTCTAACTTCGCCGGACGATTCCGAAGCATTGTAAAACCTCAAGAAGGACTGGGTTTCGTTACTCTCTGTCCCAAAAACAAGGGGTATGTGCGTAGCGGCTTTGTCCGCAAGTGGCAATGAACTACGGGGTGTCCAGTTGATCCATGATCTGATGGTGCCCTCATTGTCACCACCCATCCAGGGACCACCGGCTCTTTCCTCGTCATCACTTCCGAATGAAAGAATCCCTGTCAGTTCTCTGTTGGTGCCGTCCGAGACAAAAAAAGGCCCGCCTGAGTTTCCACCAGATGAGTCGATCGTAAACGCGCGGACCTGGTATTCCCTATAATCAGAAATGGATCCCTCTATCTCGGTGCCTGAATGACGCCACATTCCTAGATTGTTGGAGTTGCCTTGGACCTCGGCTGGATATCCAGCGTTGGTGACCTCTTCTCCCGTGTCGTCAAACACAACAGGCATGAACGTGTTGGTGAAGTCCCAACTTTCATCAAATAAAATCACGGCATAGTCGGACTTGAATTCCCGGGTTGGGTGGCTGTTTCCACTGGAAATGCGCTTCCAGTGCCCGGGAACGACGGCAAACCGGGCAAACTCCTCGCCGTAAGGTTGGTGTACCGGTCCAGAGAAAGAGGGCTGACCTTGTCCCGGCGCCGCCGACATACTTTGTGCATAACCTCCCCAGTCCTGGTTGTGCACACAATGCGCCGCGGTCAGGATCGCATAGGGGCTGATAAGGGTTCCGGTGCATCTACCGTATGTCCCATCTTCAAACCCGACATAAAGTATGGAAATAACATTCCAGGGAAAGGAGCTTGTATCGGTCACGCGCTCCCTGTCATCGACATCATCAACCAACGGACGTTCTATCGCTGTTGATCCAGAATGATTTTGAAGTGGTGCGCTCTCATCGTTTTCTAAAGGCGCTGGCTCTGGAGCGGGTTGCTCCAGCCCCGGAAGATACAACTGATCAGAAGTGCCGGTAGGATCAATTTCCAATAAGCGCCCCTGCATCACAGTTCCGGAATGCAACTCGAATTCTTCAGGTGGGGCAGGGATATCGGGCAGGGACATCCCATTCTGCTCTGTTAAGCCTGATGACCGCTCGCGTTCACGCTCCGTGTCCGGACTCCTCACCTTTCCCAAGGGAACCTCGGGGACAATAACCGGGTTTTCGATTATCCGGCCGATGCCTGTTTGGAACGTTTCAGCTTGAGGTCTTTCTCTTGTTGATATGCCGGACGAGGCCAGATAGTGGTTTTCTGCGTCTTCCCGGCTTAGGGCACTGGTACCGAGAAGTAGGATTGTGACACAAAAAACATTGCGGACATTCTCTCCCGGCCCGTAGCTCTCAAGCCATTCCACGTACTGACCCTGAAGGTGCTGTCCAACATGGCGGGTTTCATGGTCGCGCTGTATATCGCAGTCGTACTGGCCGAAATCTGCTTGTGGATTGGGTGCGCGTTCCTGTGCAGAAACCGTCTGGACGCATATTGTGAAGACGGTACAAGCTGTGGCGAGTGCGCGGCAAAACCTAGTTCTTACTTTGCGAGTTTGCATTTTTATGTTTCTACCTTGAAAGAATGATGGTTCTGATTCTTACTTCAGGAATTTACCCATGCCCCCTCCGACGCCATATCCACACCCTGACGGTTTGCATCAACAGGATCGGCGAATAAGATTTTCGGGAAGGACAGTAGATTCAGGTTACAAGACACCCATTTATCTTACCTGAACCGTATCCATAATCTAGGCCCTTGTAATTATGCACATCGGCGGAAACGGTTTTCGGAAGGGATAGTGTAAAGAAAGTAATATACGTGATTCTAAGGTTGCTTCATTCTGACCCTGGCGTCTTTCGATTCCGGTATTTCAGTAAACCGATAATTGCCACGCATTTGGTGCTTGTGGGTTTTTTGCTGGCTTTGCCGTCGACGGCACAGGCTCAGAACTGGGAGGGTATTGAATCCGCTCTTGAGGGCTTGAGTGATTACTTCTCCGAGTTACGTGATTTCGATCTTGAAGCTTGGCGGGTACGAATGGGCGGAGCGGTCGGCCGTGTGCCTGACTATTCTGGCTCTGCCGATTACAAGACCCGGCTTTTGCCCCTGCTACAGGTTCGCTACAAGAACGATTTCTGGCTAGATCCCTTGGGGTTACGTGTCAAGGTCTGGGACACGGACTGCTGCCGTCTCTTGGCCCAGACGGGTATAGCACCTGGCCGGAATCCTGACCCGGTCAGCCAGGCGTACCTGCTGCCCAATGTGGCATCTGGACTTGACATTGGGGCGACCTTTGAAGGGCGATTAGCAGAACTGGTAGCCTTTCGCATTCGTGCACGGAAAGAGGTGTCTGGTGGCCACGGCGGTATAGGCCTATCCGCTACGGTGGGTTCTGCTGTACCTGTTGGACCTGTTCACTTGGTCCCGGAAGTTACGGTGGAATGGAAAAACCGCACCTATATGAGCAAGTTCTACGGTGTCTCCGCAGCGTCGACCGCTGTTTCTGGTCTTGCGTTCTATGAACCCAAGGCCGGTTTAGAGGACATCACCATGCGCCTGACAGCCGTCTATCAGGTTGACGAAAACTGGCAAATCCTCGGTCGTGTCCATGGTGGGTTGCTTATGGAACAGTCACGCAATGCGCCATTTGTTCGACAGAACGGAAATGATTTCCAAGCGGTTGTCGGTATGGGCGCTATGTACACTTTCTAATTTGCTGATCTTATACGATCTTTGGGCACTGCTCCGTGTTTTACTCGCGCGCAGGTGAGCCACGGGGGCCGGAAGGCGCGGCGCGGCGGTGAGAGCGAGTCGTGCGGACGCAGGGAGAGGACCGACGAAGCCCCGGCCTCCGGCGCCGCCGGGCCCAGAGGCCCCAGATGCCGTTGCCTTGACCGATGAGGTCCGAGATCAACTCCGCCCGGCCCGATCCCGTTGCCCCCGAGACGATGGTGTGGCGGGTTTCGGCGCCTTCGGGATATGACACGCCGCCAATCCGGCAGGCTTGCCGCCGCATTCCAGGAAAGGGCAGGTTCGCAAACCATCCCGGCGGTCTTTCAAAGAAGCGGCGCAGTTGCTTGGAAGCTTTGGTCTCCGAGTGTTGGAGCAGGGCCGGCCGTTCCTTGCGCCACAGCGAGAAGGCAAGCAAAGAGAGGCCGAGCGCCGCCCCACCCACGCCGATCCGGAGGCCGAGCAATGCGTTTGCACCGGCGATGTGGAGGAAGCGTGCGCGGGTCCAGTCGATCATCGGGTCGCCGGCGACCACGGCGAGCGGCATGGGCCGGATCTGCCCTTCGTTCCACTCATAGACCTGATCCGAACCCGCCGAGAAGCCGACAAAGAGCTTGATCCGGGCGAGCGTGCCGAGGCCGAGGACGCGCCATTCGTGGGCCGTGGTTTCACGCCACAGTGAGACAGCGGGCACAATGAGCATCGCCGCCACCAGGCCGGCCAGCACATAGCGGACGATCCGCCAGTAAAGGCCAGGGTCCTATAAAGAGTCTTCGCTGCCCCGGACTCCATATTCCCTATTGGTTTTCATGCATGGGTCTCCAACCGTGACTCAGTGAGACACCGCCCGGTGCGTTCCAGGCGCAAGTTGGGATATCCGAGCCACAATGAGGTGGAGGCCGGCGGGGATCAGGGCAAAGGATAGGAGGGCGGGGAACGGCCCTGCGCCATTCCTAAAGCCAGTCTTTCTCCAAGGGAGGGCCCAAAGATGACACCTAAAGTCGAACACAGTCCCAGCCGGACCCGGCACGGTCCAAATAACCCCACCCCGAATGAGCGCATTTTCGTGCTTGCCGGGCTCGGGCTTGCCGTTCTCCATACCGCTGCTTCTGTCGCCTTCGGTGTGGGAGCGGATCATACCGGTCCGCTGTGGATGGCTGCTATCGCCTGGACGGCTATCGCGAGCCTGTCCGCCGCACTTTGGCGTGGCTTGCGAAACCGCGACTGGTCTGCGTTCAGTTGTTATGAGTTCCCCGATAATCGGGACGAGCGCCTTGACTGGGATACCCGAACAGGCAGATATGCGTGGATGCGGGATTGGGAAGATCGGCAATGGCATGACGACAATTATTTCCACAACCACAACCAATCCCTTCCATGGTGAGTCCGATGATCGGCAGCTTTGCGGCTGCCCTTCATCACCGAGCCAGGCGTCAATTGGTGCAGCGTTCACCGCTGAACGGAAGCCATTCAGGTCGCCTTGACCATCCACAGATACCCCGCCGGCTGGTCTACAGGGCTGTTTCATGGGCCTGAACATATTAAGAACATATGTAAGCTGCAACTCAAATTATCTAGCAATATCAATCACCTAACGACAAACGTGCGCAGGAGTGCGCAGCACTGCGAAACAAACGACAAATGGCCTGCCGATACGGAAGGAAGCTGGCTCCCGAATGCGCCGTTTTGTCTGGTAAGGAGAGTCGAAATGGCTCAAACGTGCCTTGGCGTCCGGTTAATCCACGGACTTTGGCAAGTCGCCGGAACTTGGGCTTGAAGGACCGAGTGACTGATGCTTTGTTCAAATGACCTCGGATGAGCGCGGCTACTCGTCCGCTTATCCACTTATCTTCATAATGCAAATCTTCATAATACAAACCATCCAATTGTGGATGAGGTTTTCGAAAGGGACAGGCCCTAAGACCTCTACTTTACAACATAAAACACAAACCCCGCCTGAGTGGGTCAGGCGGGGTCGAGTATTAGCCAAATGAGAGACAGTGCTTGATCTGCTCTATAATCTCGGCGCGTTGGGATGTCAGGCATTAGGCAGGTCCAGATACTTGAATGGGTCGCTCATGTCGTGCCTTCTCCGCTTTCCGTAGGAAATTGAGCACCAATGGAACGACACACGCCAGGATCAATCCCAGGAGGACAGCGGTCGCCATGTTCATTGGTTTATCAGGGAAGACAGGAGTTAGCGACCTGACGGTCCCAACGCCAAGAACACGGGTAGCCTTGATATTTTCAAGGTAGATTTTCCTGTACTCTATGTCGTCCTGAGCGACCGCCTTTTCCTTGGCTATATTATCGAGCTTGACCTCCGTTTCCGATCTGGTTGCGAATATATTGACTTTGGCTGCATTCTCGATACCGACCAATATGGCACGCCACTCGCCGATCTGGTTTTGCAGCAAAAGACGTTCGGTTGAGTCCTCGTTTTCTGCCGTTTCCATATCTTTTTCTGCCGACGAAACATTCCCTCTCAAGTCTTCAGTGTAGGTATCGAGCTGGGTCAATGTGCTATCCAGATCGGCCAGGTATTCAGTGAAAAACTGCTCTTCGGAAACCAATTGGCCGAGCACTTGTTCAGATCGTGCCAGAGAAGTCTGGGCATCGGCTCTTATTGAATTTATCGTCCTGTCATGGTCTGAAATAATCCTCTGAGTGATGCTCTCGTGCAGTTGGGAGACAATATCCTGATGTTCCAGCCGCGCTTCCGTTAATAGCCCGATGACCTGGCTGTCCTCAGAACCTGAAGTCGCGACGGCATACTTGCTTGGACCACTTGGGTTCTGCTCGACGAAACCAGCAATGGCTTGGGGGATGTACCCTTCCTTTAATTTGTCAAGCACGGTTATCGGCGGTTCGATGGGAATGATCTCATCATTCTGGAACTGTGTGCCGATTTCAATAGCCGTCTTGAATTCATAAACCGATGGGGAAAGTTGAACAAATGCCAGTCCCGCAATCACCGACAAGACAACCGTGCCGGTTGCAACCGTTTTGTATTCACGAATGACCAGCCATATGTCTTGGAGGGTGACTTCGTCTTTGTCTTCCATTGTCCGGGCTCCACTGGAAGCGACGGCTTGACCTGACCTGACCTGAGATTTGTCCTAATGGAGACAACGCCAAGGCGTGGCCAGCCGAGGCTCGCGGTTAGTCAAAAAGCCCTCGGAACCCATTTCCAGGGGCTTTGGCATTATATCACAACAAGAAAGAACATCACACTTGTTGATAAAATGTGAATCATGTGGATAGAGCGGATTAACGTCGATTCGAATCAATATAATGTGGACAAAAAAAAGCGGCAGCCTCTAGAGATTGAGGCTGCCGCTTTAACTATTAAGCCACTGACCAGATGACACAAGGGCAATTGCGCGGGCTTCGCAACCCCCGGCACCGCTCCAAACAGCGGTTGTGGGTTCAAGTCCCACTCTGGTCTCCAACGAGGCGCTCGCAACACGGCCAGAGTGGCCGACGCCTCACACGGTATTTGTACATCATAGATTTAAATCTATAGGAAAATCAAAAATCGGTTTCCGGTGGTCTCGACGTTGTGTCGGTGCACCCCATCCCTTTGGAGCGGCGTGCATGAGGGCCGTCTCGGGGATCCTAATAGAGGGGTTCCGGCCCTATTGATTGGGGGCGTGGTGAAAGTTCTCTAGTGGCAGGTACCGGGCCGAACAGTGCATCGCGTTGTCAAATACGCTACTCGCCAAGCGCCGCGGCGGACCGTGTGTGCCCGCCGCCGCCCCAGCGTCATTCAGCGCCGTGTGCTCGGCTCCACCCGCGAAGCGGTTTGGGTCTTATTGTTCCAGATCGGCTCCAGGACCTTCGTCACCAACGCCGTATCGATGGAAGCCACCGGCAGAGAACCAAATACCGGATAGGCGTAGGTTTCCAGGGTCGAGGTCCATTGGTTCGCATGCTTGGCATTGCGCCACCCTGCCTTATGGGCCGCGATGTATTTCTTCGGCGCAATCCTTGAAGACCATAGCGGAGGCAGCTTCCAGGGCCCGGGCCTGTTTCCGGGCTCGCTTGGCCTCTATGGGGTCCACACCTTCCAGGATGAGCTTCCTGGCCTCTCGGGCCTTGTCACGGGCTTCCGCCAGGGTCACCGTATGCACCGGTCCCAGACCCATATCCCGGGGCGTTTTGCGTCCATTCATGCGATACCGGAAGATCCAGGATTTGCTCCCTGCGGCCGCAATTTGGAGGTACAGGCCCGCTCCATCGGCATAGAGACCCTTCTCCTTAGCCCGGGTGACCGTTAGAGCCTTGAGGCGTCCAATTTGACTTGCCATCTTCCATCTCCATACCCATCCCTAAGATTGAGATTGTGATGGACTATAGCGGACACTACAAGACATAATGGGAAAGAAAACCAAGGAAAAAGATATTCACTTGGGATGGGTAGGGACATCACGGGATGTCCAGAAACATTGATGTGGCGGCTTCCTGGTCCGCCGTCAGGCGGCCCGCGCGGTCCGGGTAATCCGCAAGCTCCACAGAGGCGAGACCCTTCTCGCGGAAGTCCCGTAGCCAGCCGCGAACCGTGTCGGGATCAAGATAGAATATCCTGGAGACCATCTGCACGCTGTGGCCATCATCAAGGGCAACCAGCGCATTCGCGCGCCGTACCTGCAGCGCTTCGACCTTCCGCTTGCGCATGACATTCAGGAGTGCCTTGGGTTCGTCAGCGGTCAGAAAGGAGGCCTTTTGCGCATCTTCGCCGTGAAGTCGTTCGCTGCTCGTGTCGTTGGAGAGGTGCATGAATCGGCAGCCGAATCAGGTCAATGCAAAATACTAAATTCAGGCCGAATCAATGATTCCAGGTATAGTCAAAAAATATGATCACGGAGTGCACGTGATCGAGGGTCGGCGGGTCGCAGAAATGCTGGGATCAGGCTATACTGGGCGCAATTCAAATCAGGAGACTTCAAAATGTTGGATCGCCGTACTCTTTTTGGCGCTGCTGCTGGCGTAGGCACCGCTGTGGCTTCCTTTGTCACCGGTAAAAAAGCCAAGGCCGGGACAAATACACCTGGCGCCCCAGATGTCGAGCATCGGGGTGCCCGTGGCCGCCTTGAGCGCCTGCCGACCCTGGACTCCGAGAACCGCGATGACTTCCTCACCGGCTTTCGCAATTGGCGCGGATCGGCGGTGTTGCAGGCTGCCAGAAAGCGGACAGATAAGATCGTCGAAGCCAACGGCCTGGACCCGAAGAAAGCGCTGCCGCTCGACGAGGTCCTTGAATTACTTGAGAACGATCACATCATCGGGATCGAAGCCTTGTTGCGGATCCACAGCCAGCGCTTTGCCCATCGCAATTTTTTCCTTGCTTTCGCCGACGATGCCGAAATCTATCTCGGTGAGATGGAAGCGTATGACAACATCGGACCTGGTACGCTCAGATTAAATCCCGATCTCGACATACCTGACTACGCTAAGCATGAAATTCACATGCAGCCGGGCGGTTATGTGGGCAATCCGTTTGCCGGGCATCTTTATCACTATGGGACCAACGCGTTTTATTCGGCCCGCTCGACAAACAATTATCAGGATCAGCATCATGCCCGTCTGGCCGAACAGGTGCCCGTGCCCGAAGACGGTAAGGTGATGCGCATCTTGGATATGGGCTGCGGTCTCGGGCAATTTTCCGTCGCCTTAAAGGAACGCTTCCCCGACGCCGAGGTTTGGGGTGTCGAAGTTGGCGGGCCAATGGTTCGCTACGGTCATATGCGGGCCGTAGACCAGGGCGTTGCGGTGAATTTCGTTCAAGGCTTGGCTGAGGATACGGACTTCCCGGACAACCACTTTGATATTGTCGCCAGCTATATCCTGCACCATGAAATTCCGGCTGAGACCTCCCGCGCCGTATTTACGGAAGCTCACCGGGTCTTGCGCCCCGGCGGCTTGTATTTCCCGATTGATTTCTTCACCGGCGGGCGCCGTGCCGTGCCGGGCCCGTTTGCTCAGTACCAGGAATGGAAAGATCACCGTTGGAACAACGAAGTCTGGCGCATGGAATATAAACAGATGGACTTTGCCGGCGATATGGAGCGTGTGGGCTTTGATGTGAACAAAGAAGGCACACCCGCCTGGTATAGCAACCGCAACATCTTCGGCACCAAGAAAGCCTAAGAAGGGGAACAACCATGCTGGATCGTCGCACCCTGTTCGGAACTGTGGCAGCTGTCGGCACGTCCATCGCGTCCTTTGTGACGGGACGCAAAGCAGCCGCTAAAACTCTGGATTTTGATCAAGAACCGCGTGGTTCGAAGGGTCGTTTGGAGCGTCTAGCACGTCTTGATGTGGAGAGCCGGGACGACTTTCTCACCGGCTACCGGTATTGGGGTTCAACACAAGCACTTCCGGCTGCAATTAAGCGTTTCAATACGCTCATGGAAAAGGCTGGGATCGATCCGAAGGCGGACGACACGCCACTCGAAGATATTTTCGCGGCGATTGAAGACGATCCCATCCTTGGTGTTGCGGCGCGTTATCGCACCGGCGTGCACGACATCATGCACTACAACTTTGACCATGAGTTCAAATCAAACGCCGATTATTACCTGGCCGAAATGGAAGAGTTTGATAATCGCGGGCCGGGCACGCTTGAAATTAATATGGATATGCATATCCCCGATCATGCCCGGTATGAAATCCATACCCAGCCCGGCGGCTACGTGGGCAATCCCTTTGCCGGTCACATCTATCACTACAGCACCAATAATTTTTACGAGGGCCGCAAGGTCCTGAACTATCAGGACGAGCTACACACCAAGCTGGCGGAACAGGTGCCGACACCGGATGACGGCAAGGTGATGCGCGTGCTCGACATGGGCTGCGGTATCGGCCAGTTGGCTGTCGGCTTGAAGGAACGGTTCCCGAGGGCAGAAGTGTGGGGCATCGATATCGGCGCACCGATGATCCGTTACGGCCATATGCGTGCGGTGGAAATGGACATGGAAGTCCACTTCGCCCAGCGTTTGGCCGAGGATACCAAATTCCCGGACAATCATTTCGATATCGTCGCGTCTTACATTCTCCATCACGAAGTACCAGCGGAGATTTCGAAAGAGATCGCCAAGGAAGTTGAGCGGATCTTGCGGCCGGGTGGCGTGTTTCTGCCGATCGACTTTTACACCGGCTCGGCCCGTGGCCGGCAGGGCGCTTACTCCCTTTATTCCATGTGGAAAGACCATCGCTGGAATGAGGAAGTGTGGCGCGAGGAATATCGGAAGCTGGACTTCCCGAAAGCGCTGCGGGACGCTGGCCTCGAGGTCACGGAAGAGGGGCCGCCAGCCTGGCGCAGCCGTCACAATTTGATGGCGGTCAAGGCGGTTTAGGGCGCATCGGTTTATGACCGCCCTACCCAATAGAAAGACGGACTGATGCTCGACCGCACCACCACAGAGATCTGTCCGTCATCAAAACAAATGGGACTGTTGAGCGTGTTTCATAAGGGAGGATCGGGCTCATCTTTGTTTGATGTTAAGCCGCTTGGCGTTGATGGTTCAAGCGGCGGTTTTGGGTGGTCAGTTTTTTGATCTTTTTTCTCTTTTCGATGCTGGCGGTGTGGCGTCCAAAGTAGGCGTCGGCTGGAGTTACGTTGCCGATGCTCTCGTGGTAGCGTTGGTTGTTGTAGCGATCGACGAAGGCGCTGATCTGGTTTTCGAGATCGCCGGGTAGATAATAATTTTCAAGCAGGATCCGGTTCTTCAGCGTTTGATGCCAGCGCTCGATCTTGCCCTGGGTTTGCGGGTGATACGGTGCGCCCCGAACGTGATCCATACCGTGGTCCCCGAGCCATTCAGCCAGATCGCTGGAGATATAGGACGAGCCGTTGTCGCTGAGCAGCCTCGGCTTGTGGACGACATTGGCGCGATTGCAGCCTGAGGCTTCTAGCGCCAACTTCAGTGTTGCCGTCACATCGTCCGCCGTCATGTTGGTGCAGAGCTTCCAAGCAATGATGTAGCGGGAATAGTCGTCCAAGATGGTCGACAGATAAAACCAGCCCCAGCCGATGACCTTGAGAGAGGTGAAGTCGGTCTGCCACAGCTGGTTCGGCGCCGTGGTCTTGTCGCGGAACTCATCGGCTGCCTTGATGATCACGAAAGCGGGGCTGGTGATCAGGTCGTGGGCTTTGAGAAGCCGATAAACCGAGGCTTCCGAGACAAAGTAGCCCCTGGTGTCCGTAAACCTGACGGCCAGTTCCCGGGGCGACAGTTGTGTCTCCTCCAGGGCACCCGAGAGCAGCATAGCCGCAAGGCGCTGCGTTATCAGACTGATTTGACCGCTGCGGAGTGGGTTGTGATCGAGCCTCATTTGCCTCCGGCTCATGGCACGGGACGGCCCCGGTCATGGCCGATGCGAGAGATCGTCAACGGCATTTTCTACGTGATGCGGGCTGGCTGCCCTTGGCGCTTGCTGCCAAGCGATTTACCACCGTGGGGCACGATCTATCGCTGGTTCGCTAAGTTCCGCGACGACGGCCTCCTTGAGAAGATCAACCACTTTCTGGTCATGGCCGATCGCGAGCGGGTCGGACGCGAGGCCAGCCCGAGCGGCGCGATTATCGACAGCCAGAGCGTCAAGACGACCGAGGCTGGTGGCCCCCGCGGCTACGATGCGGGCAAGAAGATCAAGGGGCGCAAGCGCCACGCGCTGGTCGACACCGACGGGCGCGGCCTCGTGCTCGAGGCGCATCCGGCGAGTATCCAGGACCGCGATGGTGGCGGGCCGCTGCTGTGCACCTCACGCGGCTCGTTTCCGTTCATCGAGAAGGTCTTTGCCGACAGCGGCTACGCCGGCGAGAAGGTCGCCACGGCCACCGTGATCGCCGTCGAGATCGTGCGCAAAAGCCCCGATCAGGTCGGCTTCGCCGTCCAACCGCGCCGCTGGGTCGTGGAGCGCTTCTTCGCCTGGATCAACCGCAACCGGCGACTGGCAAAGGACTTCGAGGCCACCATCGCCTCGGCCCGCGCCTTCCTCTACGCCGCCTCCGTCATGCTCCTCGTCCGCAGATTGGCCCGAGCCGCATGACTTTCGAAACCGACTCTAAGGCGACACTCAAAGAGCGCGCGAACCAATAACAAACACTACGGTCCGTTAGTCGTCCTGCTCCAGTGTGACCATCGCATCGATATCCCGGTCCGCCAATTTCGACGCCAAAACCAGCTTGATGACGCGGATGTCGATTGGCTCTCCAACGCCACCAACATCTTCAGCAGTCGATAACGCATGATCAAGTCGTGCTTCCATGGTCGCCAACCCGTCTTGACCCAAAGGACGGGCAGCAAGTTCCGGGCCCAACATGAGAAAACCGGAAAACATGGCGAGGTCAACTAGGTGAAAATCGGTTTCTTCATGAAGATCTCCACGTTCCCTGGACCACTGATACAAAAGTTGCCGCACGCCGTCATCGATTCGGCGAATATCCACATCCAAGGCCAACCATTCGCGGTCAAGCACACGAAAAGCGATTTTTCTCTTGCTTCCGAAGCCAAGGAAATCGAGACAGAACACCATGGCTGACGATCCTAATCAATCGACCCCTGAATTGCCGAGTGTGCAGGAGTGCCGCAAGTGCGGCGCTGCATTTCGATGGGAACCGAGCAATCCCGCGGCGAAGACATCTCCATTGGTGGCTCGGCTGGTCACGCCGTCCGATACGTGTGATTGCGGTTACGGAACAATCGCACCAAATACAACTTCCAACACCTAAGATATTCCAACCCGATCCCGATCGAACGAAACCGCTTTTATCAGCGCGTAGACCGGCATTCCGGTCTGCAGCGATAAACGCTCCGACGCCAATCTCGTGATCTGCGCCCAAACCTGTACGGGTTTCTTTTGGGTTCCGATATTGACCTGCACATCAACAACCGGCCGGCGGGGCGATTCCAATATTGATGAAATCGTGCCTTCCAATATGTTTAAAACACTGAGGTTCTCGGGTCGTTCCAAAGCCAAGGCGACGTCCTGCGGCCGGACTTGAACCCGTACGTGCGTTCCCTCGGGTAAGTTCAAGTTCGCAACCATCAAAGTTTGGCCGCTCGCCGCTAGTCGAGTTAGGCCATGTGCCTTTTCATGACCGCTAACGGTTGTGGCCAGGACCGTTCCTGTTTCGCCACCCTCTGCCAGCGGAGAAAGGTCCATCTGACCGGTAATATCTTCGACGCTGCCAAATGCTTTGATTTCGCCATGATCGAGAACAGCCAGCCACGTGGCCAAGCGGCGGATTTCTCCCAGGCTGTGGGACACATAGAGAATAGGGAGATTCAAACTGAGACGTAGTCCTTCGAGGTAAGGGAGAATCTCGGATTTGCGCGTGGCATCCAAGGCCGCCAACGGTTCGTCGAGAAGTAGCAATCGCGGATTGGCCAATAAGGCCCGGCCAATGGCGACACGCTGACTTTCGCCCCCTGACAGTTTGTGAATGTCACGGTCAAGCAGAGTTGAAAGATCTAGCAATGAAACAATGGCATCGAATTCTAGGGCCTTGCTATCCGGCGGTGGATTGAACCGCCGACCAAACATCAGATTGCCTTTGACTTTGAGATGGGGAAACAGACGTGTGTCCTGAAATACATACCCAATACGCCGTCGTTCCGGAGGGACCCACGCGCCATGTTGGGTGTCGCACAGAACGGAAGAGCCAACTTGAATGCGGACGAAATCCGGTCGCAACAGGCCGGCAACGACCTTAAGCAGGGTGGTCTTGCCCGCACCCGATGGGCCAAAGACCGCCGTAACGCCGGTATCGGGGGTATTGAGATCAACATCCAGCCGAAAATCCTCGGGACGGTCGGTAAAGCGGTGTCCTGCGGCAATGGTCAGCATGGGTTCATCCACGCAGCCGGAGATGCGCACGTCTGGCTAGCCATTCCGAGACAAGCAGCGCACTAAGAGCGAGCAGTAGCGAAAGCAATACCAGACGCATGGCGAGGGGATCACCCCCCGGAGTTTGCGTTGCTGTGTATAAGGCCAAAGGCAATGTTTGCGTTTCTCCGGGAATGTTGGCGGCGAAGGTGATGGTCGCGCCGAATTCGCCTAGGGCCCGGGCAAAGAACAGCAACGCGCCAGTGATGACACCGGGCATGACGATTGGCATCGTCACGGCGAAAAAGGCTTGGTGGCGATTTGCTCCCAATGTTTGCGCGGCTTCTTCAAGTCTG
Source organism: Rhodospirillaceae bacterium (assembly GCA_965262665.1). Lineage (GTDB taxonomy): Bacteria > Pseudomonadota > Alphaproteobacteria > Rhodospirillales > Rhodospirillaceae > CBDBND01. The sequence continues at coordinate 1,719,391 of CBDHFR010000004.1, read as the reverse complement.
GGGTCGACGGTTTCCAAGGCTTGACGGATGGGCCGGACAAAAAGAGGGAAGGCAATGACCGAAGCGGCCACGGCTGCACCTTGCCACGTAAACACCAGACCAATGCCGAGCCAATCATTGAGCAATGCGCCGATTGGACCTTGGCGGCCAAGCAACACCAGTAGCAGGTACCCAATCACCACGGGGGGCACGACCAAGGGAATGTGGATGATGGCGTTCAGGATGGCCTTACCGCGGAACTCTTTACGAGCCAGGAGCCACGCCATTGCAAATGCGATTGGGAAGGACCACGCGACACTCCAAAGGGACACGCGCAGACTGACCTGCAACGCGTCCAGCTCAACGGTTGAAAATCCAAACACGTTACGCGCTCTCACCAGATTTCATTGCATCAAAGGCCTGTTCGGGATCAGTAACCAGGTCAGCGGGATCTTCCAATCCCACATGAAGCCTCACGGTCGGTCCTTGAGGGGCCCAATGCGAAACAGCCCGTTTGATTGACGTACCGGACGTGGACATTGCCAGGCTCTCGTATCCGCCCCAACTGAATCCTCTTAGAAACACAGTGAGAGCATTAAGAAACCGGTCTGCAGCATTTTGATCAATGTCCGCCGCAAATTCGATGCCGAACAAACCATTGGCGCCCGTGAAATCCCGTTGCCACAGGGTGTACCCAGGATCGGACGGCAGCGCCGGATACATCACGCGTTCCACTTCGGAGCGGTTCTGTAGCCATTGGGCAATTGTCATGGCGTTTTCATGATGGCGTTTGAGCCTGACACCGAGGGTGCGCAGGCCACGCAAGGCAAGGTAGGCATCATCAGGACTGAGACCATAGCCAAATAGGATCGCTGTCCAGCGGAGCTTGTGGTGAAGATCGTCATCATTGAGGCTGAGCGTCCCGACGGCCACGTCCGAATGTCCGCCGATATACTTGGTGCCCGAATGAATGGAGATATCGATGCCCATGGACGGTGCATCGATCAACACCGGCGTGGCCCAGGTGTTGTCTGCCACCACAAGCACGTCCTTTGTATGAGCCGCCTGTGCGATCGCTGGAATATCGGCCATTTCAAAGGTCAGCGATCCGGGTGATTCGACGATGACCAGTTTCGTCGTTGGCCGAATGAGATCGATAATGCCGCCCCCGATTGCTGGATCGAAGAGTTCCGCATCCAGCCCCAACTGGAGAGACGGTCACAACAGACCAACCGGATAGGACCGTAAACGTTGTCGGCCACGAGCACGTGATCACCGGCGCTGCATAAACCTAAGAGTGTTGTCGTGATTCCCCCCAGACCGCTGGGCAAGGCGATGCAATGAGCGTAACCCTCGAGATCGGCGATGGCCTCTTGCAAGGCCCAGTGTGTCGGTGTGCCCGCGCGGCCATAGGCCAGCATGCCCGGCGGATGGGTGGCACGGTGGCGCATTTCTTCAATATCGGCTGAGACAACCGTAGAGATACGGTAAACGGGGGGATTGACCGCACCGTCGAACCGTTCCGGATGACTGCCACTATGGACGAGGCGCGTGCCCATACGTTTTGGCCGTTTTTCACCCACCATGACTCAAACCCCCAACACGCACTGCTGCATTGTGGCGTGCCGGCAGCATAAACAAAAGTGGTGGTCTCAACCGCCTTAGGCTGTGTTGGCTGTGGGTCCCAATTTTTTCAGCGCGGCAAGGGGATTGGCTTCGATGTCTGTGGCGATGGTCGCATTCCACTTATTGAGAAATCCAAACAGCGCGATGATCGAAACGATTTCGCAGATCTGATTATCGTCGAAATACTTCTTCATCTCGTCAAAGCCCGCATCGGTGACCTCCACCGGTGCGTGGCCGGCCCCTTGCGCCACCCGCAGGACGGCCCGTTCTGCATCCGAGAATAGGGGGCTGGTTTCATACTCCCACAAGGCTTTGATTTTCTCGCTGTCGATCCCTGCTGCTTCCGCACCGTGCACGGTATGGGACTGACAATACGTGCATCCCGATGCGGTGCTGGTGACGATCGAGACCATACGTTTGAGTTCGTTAGAGACGAGACCATCCTTGCCGTACACGGCCCACACCAAACCCGACAGACCCCCCATCAATCCTGGAACGCGGGCGAAGGTAAGCCCATCGTTGGCTTTGAACCCCATGCGCTGTGTGCCGATTTTCATTTTCTCACGCAGGTCTTCCGGTAGCTCTTCCATGTCGAGGGGGGCAATACGGGGCATAGCGCGTCTCCAAAAGTCTTAGATTTATTTTGCAGGGCCATTGATGACAGGCGTGTCTGGATCGCTGCCCCAATCAACCCAGGATCCATCGTATATGGTGACATCCTGCTTGCCGAGCAGGTACGCGGCAAGAGCGACGGTGCAGGCGGTCACGCCGGAACCGCAGGTGGTTGTTATTGGCTCCGATAAATCAACACCGGCTGCATCGAAATTAGATTTTAGGGCGTCTGCGGATTTAAACGTCTTGTCGTCAGGATCGAACAACGATCCAAATGGGACATTGCGGCTCCCGGGGATATGGCCCGACTTCAGTCCCGTGCGCGGTTCAGGATCAGTGCCGGCGAACCGTCCGGCCGAGCGTGCATCGACGACCTGAAAGGCGCCGATCCCGACATTGGACAGAATATCCGTTTTGAATTTGACCTGATCCCGGGCCTCATGGGTTGCGGCATAGGTCACAGCCGGTCTTTGCGGCATGTCTTTGGTTAGGGGTCTGCTTTCAGCGGTCCACTTGCCCAAGCCGCCGTTCAAGACAGCCACCCGGTCATGCCCAAAGGTGCGGAACATCCACCACACCCGAGCCGCCGCGCACCCGCCGCCCATAGCGTCATACGCAACGACGAACGTATCGTTGCCAATACCCAGTGCACCAACTTTGGCGTTGAACACCTCAGCCGATGGCATGGTGTGATCCTGATCGATCTCAGGGTCGGCAACATCATTGATGTCGAAATACAGCGCTCCGGGAAGATGGCCCACTGCGAACTTCTCGATCGCTGGAGCCGTGCCGCCGGGAACGAAGAACGACGCGTCCACAACGACAAGATCGGGATCGTCTAGGTGATCAGCGAGCCATTTCGTCGAAACCAGAGCATCTGTGTTGGTGTAGTCCATACTTAACGCACTCAGTCATCCATCCAAGGCGGAATGGGTAAATCTTTTGACCGCAAAAATTCCGGATTGAAAATCTTGCTTTGGTACCGGCTGCCGTAATCGGCCAGCACGGTGACAACATTGGCGCCGGGGCCGAGTTTCTTACCGATGCGAATGGCGGCGGCGATGTTGATGCCGGTGGAGCCGCCCATCACCAGGCCGTCATGAAGAATGAGATTGTAAATGGCGTCAAGCGCTTCGGGATCTAAAATGCGTTCGGCGTTATCCACTGGAGCATCCTTGAGGTTCAGCGTCACCCGTCCTTGACCGATGCCTTCGGTGATGGAATTCCCTTCGGTTGTGAGTTCCCCGGTCTTGATGAAATCATGGATCACCGACCCACCCGGATCAGCGGCCACTGTCAGCACGTCCTTTGAGCGTTCTTTGAGGGCGATGGCTACGCCGGCCAGTGTACCGCCCGTGCCGACGGCTGTGGTGAAGGCGTCCACTTTACCGTCAAGCGCATCCCAGATTTCCGGGCCGGTGGTTTCAATGTGGCCGTCGCGGTTGGCCGTGTTGTCAAACTGATTGCAGAAAAAACCACTAATCTCTTTCGCCAGCCGATCAGCCACATGCACATAATTGTTTGGATCTTTGTAGGGGACCGCTGGTACTTCTCTGAGTTCGGCCCCGCAGGCACGCACAGTGTCCTTCTTCTCTTGGGTCTGGGAGTCTGGCATAACGATCAGGGATTTATAGCCCAGCGCATTTCCGACCAGGGCGACACCGATCCCCGTATTGCCGCCAGTCGCTTCCACCAGCGTGCCACCTGGTTCGATAAGACCGCGTCGCTCCGCATCCCGGATCATGAACAACGCGGCCCGATCTTTCACAGAGCCGCCCGGGTTCATGAATTCCGCCTTGCCGTAAATATTGGCTCCCGACACTTCAGACGGCCACTTAAGGCGTATCAGAGGTGTCTTGCCAATGGCGTCGATGAAATCTGTGCGAACCGGCGTTTTCATTGGACTGTCAAAATTAGACTGATGTTTCTGGGCGCAGCTTAGGCCTATGATGCGGCCCGTCCAAGGCATGAGGAACGCATATTCGGATGTCTAACGCAGATGTCAATTTACAGTGGTTGTTGGCTGAACGGCCAATCGACCGCGGTGTCAAAGAGAGCGATTTCAGCCTCCACGAAGGCCTAATTCCGGAACCGGAAAACGGCCAATTCCTCATCCGTGTGATCTATTCCTCATTGGCGCCGGTGATGCGGTTTTACATGCTTGATGGCGCGGGGATCGAAAAGCCGCTGGAAATCGGTGAGGTCATGAGGGGGCGGGGAGTGGGTGAAGTCATCAAGTCCCGCAATCCCGACTACCTGTTGGGTGACATCGTCCACGGCAAAATGGGCTGGCAGCAATATGCCATTGCCGACGGATCAGACTATTACCTCATGTACAAAGTGCGACAGCGGGACGTCTCCGTCTCGACCGCCCTCGGTGTGCTGGGCATGACTGGCTTCACTGCCTATTTCGGCCTGTTGGACATCGGCAAACCGAGAGCCGGTGAAATGGTGTTGGTGTCCGGTGCTGCTGGTGGCGTGGGATCAAACGTTGGTCAGATCGCCAAAATCAGGGGATGTAAAACGGTTGGTATTGCTGGCTCGGAGGAGAAGTGTGAGATGCTGACGTCGCGGCTCGGCTATGACGCCGCCATCAATTACCGCGAGGGTGACATTGGGGTGCAGATGGATGCTTGTTGTCCCGACGGCATTGATGTTTTTTTCGATAATGTTGGCGGTGAAATCCTCGACGAAGGCTTGGCGCGCATCAACCCGTACGCCCGCGTGGTCTCCTGTGGACAAATCAGCCAATACATCGGCGACGATGGTCCACGTCCCCTGGTCAATGCCTATAGGATTGGACGCTTGAATGCGTTGATGCAGGGTTTTCTCATCTACGATTACGCACCCCGATTGGGTGAAGCAGAAGTCGACATGGTGCAATGGATCAAAGAAGGCCGCTGACCTATCAGGAAGACATCCTCGACGGCATCGAGCGCATGCCGGAGGCCTTGATCCGACTCTATGAGAGCAAGAATCAGGGCAAACAATTGGTGCGCGTGAGTCCGGATCCGTTTTAAGCTCGATCCTACACCGAGTAGGGAGGACCCACAGGGCAATCGGGTGAATTTGAGGATGACAAGAGTGTAGAAGTCTGAATCGCTATTGATCCTTTTGATTCGCAAGAAGGATCCCAGAAATGATGCGACGGTTTGGAACGGCGAACGAGGCCTTTAATCAGATTGTTGATTTCCTGGAGCATTTCACCGATCTCGACGACCCGCGGCAACGCGCCACGGTCCCCTATCCCCTCGACGAAGTGTTGCTGCTATGCCTTCTCGGCGTGCCCGCCGGCTGTGAGAGCTGGGTCGAGATCGCCAAGTACGCGAGAGGAAACTGACGTTTCTGCGCCGTTTCCGGCCGTTCACGGATGGTACGCCCTCACACGATCAACTCGGTGACATCTTCGCAGCCCTTGATGCCGAACAGTTTCAGCACTGCTTCATCGCCTGGGCGGCATCGCTCACCGGGCGCGGCACGGACATCGTCGCCATCGACGGCAAGACGCTGCGGCGCTCCTATCAGGAAGGCGGCGCCAAAGCGCATCCACATGATCTCGGCGTGGAGCACACGTCAGAACCTGGTGCTTGGCCAAGCCAAGGTGGCTGATAAATCCAACGAGATCGTCGCTCTCCCGAAGCTGTTGGATCTGTTGACCATCAACGGCGCGACGGTGACCATCGACGCCATGGGCTGCCAGCGCAACATCGCCGCGAAGATCATCGACAAGGACGCCGACTATATCCTTGCCCTCAAGGGCAACCAGGGCAGCCTGCACGACGATACCAAGCTTTTCTTCATCGAACAGATAGCATGCGGCTTTGCCGATACGGTTGTCAGCCACCACCAGACAGTGGAGAAGAGCCACGGCCGCATCGAAACCCGGACCACCACGGCGACGAACGAAATCGCTTGGCTGAAGGAACGCCACCACTGGCCCGGGCCCGGGAGCATTGTTATGGTCGAAACCGTACGCGAGATCGGCATCCAACCCGGCGCCAAGGTCGAGCGCGAGACCCGCTTCTACATCCGCCTCCACCGCCGCCAAGGCCGATACTCTGAGCGCCGCCATCCGGGGCCATTGGAGCAGCGAGAACGGGCTGCACTGGGTCATGGACCTGCACTGGGTCATGGACCTGCACTGGGTCATGGACATGGTCTTCCGCGACGACGAGTGCCGGGTCCGAAAGAACACTGCCCCGGCCAACTTCGCGGTCGTCAAACACATGGCGAGCAACCTCTTGCGCCAAGCCCCGGGCAAGGACAGTCTGCGTGTAAAACGACGCATCGCCGCCTGGGACGACGACTTCCTCGCAAGCCTTATCTCACGGTGAAACCATTCACCCGATTGCCCTGGGGAGGACCCCCTCATGACCGAACACAGTCTTGACCGCCGTGCTGCCGTTGCCGCCACTTTGGCCGCGGGGGCGGCCGGTGTCGCCGCTGCGTCGGCAGTGAATACAGCACAAGCGGCAACGGCGCCGCTCGATCTCGATGATCCGGCTGGAAATCTCGAGGGCTATATCAAAGCCCGCGCGGATAAGGCGGGCAGTGAAGTGATCTTTTACTCCCGCGGCATGATTCACAGCCATATTCCCAACCGCAAACCCAGAGTCTTGTTTGGGACGGAGGCGCTGACCATCAGCCGGGTGGAGCGCACCGACTATGGGTTTGCCTGGATGAACCGGGAGGCGCTGTTTTATACCGACGCCGAAACCGGAGACGTCATCAACGAATGGTACAACCCCTTCATTGAGCGCACCGTGCCCGTCTTTCACCTGCGCAACCCGTATGTGAACTCGCCTTACCGGGTCCAGGGCGAGCGCGGCCCGTGGCATTACGACTACCACGCCAGCGGCGATGACGTGATCTTCTACCGCGATCTGATGTTCTTCGGCCCCAATCCCATGAGTCGGGAGGACTATCCCAATTATGTAGGCAGCGACTATTACCAGGGGGCTGGGCTCTACAACTTCGCCTGCAAGCGGTCCGACCTGGATAACCCCGATCTCACCAGCGTGCCGTGCATTTCAACGTGGAATTCTGCCCGCCAGTGGTTCCCGTGGATGGAAATGGGGCAATGGGAAGGGGGCATGATCGCTGCCACCCGGGGCACCAAACTGATGACGGGCAAGCAGGAAATCTGGCCGAAATTCAGAGAGTACCTGGAAAAGAACGACCCCGATTATCTGCGTGCGCCGGATACGGACGTCACTGCCAGCACCTCGATGCTGCAAGAGTTCAAGGCCTACGTGGATCAAAAACGGGCTGCGGGAGAGAGCTGAAGCCTAACCGGCGATCAAGAACATCGCGATCAAGGCAATGGTAAACGCGATAACAGCGATCAGCGACGTTGCCATGCGCAAAAATGCCGAGGTCCAAGGACTATCCAAGGTATCTTCCAGCAGATGCCAAGCCGGTGCTGAACTGCGTACGAGGTGACGGGCCACAGCGGCGCCAATGCCACGCCGCTGCGCATGATCGAACGCATTCAAAGCACGGGCTCTCGCGGTCTGACGGCGTTGGGGGCAGGGCTGTGGTACTTCTTCGGCAAGTTAAAGTCTCTAGATCCGCGTCACGCATGATGAAATTCCCCAGAATTGGCTTCGTTACAGCGCTTAGAGTCGGTTTCGAAAGTCATGCGGCTCGGGCCAATCTGCGGACGAGGAGCATGACGGAGGCGGCGTAGAGGAAGGCGCGGGCCGAGGCGATGGTGGCCTCGAAGTCCTTTGCCAGTCGCCGGTTGCGGTTGATCCAGGCGAAGAAGCGCTCCACGACCCAGCGGCGCGGTTGGACGGCGAAGCCGACCTGATCGGGGCTTTTGCGCACGATCTCGACGGCGATCATGGTGGCCGTGGCGACCTTCTCGCCGGCGTAGCCGCTGTCGGCAAAGACCTTCTCGATGAACGGAAACGAGCCGCGTGAGGCGCACAGCAGCGGCCCGCCACCATCGCGGTCCTGGATACCCGCCGGATGCGCCTCGAGCACGAGGCCGCGCCCGTCGGTGTCGACCAGCGCGTGGCGCTTGCGCCCCTTGATCTTCTTGCCCGCATCGTAGCCGCGGGGGCCACCAGCCTCGGTCGTCTTGACGCTCTGGCTGTCGATAATCGCGCCGCTCGGGCTGGCCTCGCGTCCGACCCGCTCGCGATCGGCCATGACCAGAAAGTGGTTGATCTTCTCAAGGAGGCCGTCGTCGCGGAACTTAGCGAACCAGCGATAGATCGTGCCCCACGGCGGTAAATCGCTTGGCAGCAAGCGCCAAGGGCAGCCAGCCCGCATCACGTAGAAAATGCCGTTGACGATCTCTCGCATCGGCCATGAGCGGGGCCGTCCCGTGCCATGAGCCGGAGGCAAATGAGGCTCGATCACAACCCACTCCGCAGCGGTCAAATCAGTCTGATAACGCAGCGCCTTGCGGCTATGCTGCTCTCGGGTGGTCGGCGTCCACATGGCGGCTCCAGATCGGTTTCAGCAACCTTCCTGGAATCACATCGACACCGGCCACTCAACCCCTTTCGAAACGGCCTCTTAGACAAAGTTTTGCGGGCTTGGTGAATCCGCCATGACACGGTGGATTCCGCGCAACCAAGGGCGACGGCGGCATCGCCATGGCTCAAGCCATCCCGAAACACAAGCACGACGGCGTCGCGCAGTGCCTTGGGTAAGTCATCGACCGTACCCAGCAATTCTAGCGTGATAAGCCGTTTCTTTGGATTTGGTGTCAACGGCGGAGCAAAATCAGCCCAGTTGGGCGGCGTAAAACCAGTCCATTTTATGTGATGCCGAAGGCGTTGTTGCGGGTTGTCCCGGTAGTGCAGCGCAACATCGCCGCGAAGATCATCGACAAGGACGCCGACTATATCCTTGCCCTCAAGGGCAACCAGGGCAGCCTGCACGACGATACCAAGCTTTTCTTCATCGAACAGATAGCATGCGGCTTTGCCGATACGGTTGTCAGCCACCACCAGACAGTGGAGAAGAGCCACGGCCGCATCGAAACCCGGACCACCACGGCGACGAACGAAATCGCTTGGCTGAAGGAACGCCACCACTGGCCCGGGCCCGGGAGCATTGTTATGGTCGAAACCGTACGCGAGATCGGCATCCAACCCGACGCCAAGGTCGAGCGCGAGACCCGCTTCTACATCCGCCTCCACCGCCGCCAAGGCCGATACCCTGAGCGCCGCCATCCGGGGCCATTGGAGCAGCGAGAACGGGCTGCACTGGGTCATGGACCTGCACTGGGTCATGGACATGGTCTTCCGCGACGACGAGTGCCGGGTCCGAAAGAACACTGCCCCGGCCAACTTCGCGGTCGTCAAACACATGGCGAGCAACCTCTTGCGCCAAGCCCCGGGCAAGGACAGTCTGCGTGTAAAACGACGCATCGCCGCCTGGGACGACGACTTCCTCGCAAGCCTTATCTCACGGTGAAACCATTCACCCGATTGCCCTGGGTCTCACCTCAGATATCGCAGTAATTAGATCCTCAGCGATAAGTCCGGGCCCCGCTGACCTGGCGGCGGCAGCGTGGAGCCAATTGCCGGCACAGGCAGCCGGCCAGGCTGCCATGCCTTGCGCCAAAAGGCCCGCGATCAGTCCTGCCAGAACATCGCCGGACCCGCCAGTAGCCAGCCAGGACGGAGCGTTGACGGTGATGGCCGCGCGGCCATCGGGTGCTGCCGTCACCGTATCACTGCCTTTGAGCAGGACCACGGCACCGCTTTTGGCCGCTGCTGCTCTGGTATGGCTGAGCCGGTCGTTACCCTCATCTGCACTGTTCTGGGACCCAAAAAGCCTCGCAAACTCGCCCTCATGGGGGGTCAGTACTACGGCGCCATCGGTTTGCGCGATCGCTTTGAACAAAACATCTGGATCGTCTGTAAAACTGGTGAGGGCGTCCGCATCAAGAACCGTCGCACGGCCGGTATCAAGTATCTCCAGCACCCGCTTTTTCGTCGCTGAACCAACGCCGTGACCAGGGCCGATCAACACCGCATTCCGTCTCGGATCGTTAAGTACGGCTTGGACATCCTCTTCCGGCTCTACGCTATGAAACATGACCCCGGGAGCACCATCGGCATAGACCGGCGCCGCTGCGCTGGATGCGGCCGCTGTCACCAGGCCAGCCCCAACCTTACGGGCTGCCGCAGCGCCAAGTCTGGCGGCCCCGCTCATGGCAGCACTGCCGAACACCACCGCATGACCACGAGTATATTTGTGGTCGTCAGGTCCAGGGATCGGTATGGACCATAAATCCGGGCCGTTGACAGCTGTCGTCGAACCAATGTCATTCAAAACGAACTCAGGAATGCCGATGTCGACAACCTCGAGATCACCGCACAGATCCCGGCCCGGCCGCAGCAAATGGCCGGGTTTGGGACGGAAAAAGGTAACCGTAAGTTCGGTGAACGGGGCGATACCATCACCCACGATGGCGCCGGTATTACCATTGATGCCGCTGGGAATATCAACCGCCATGCACGGCAATCCCTGATCATTGATGGCCTGGACAACATCCCGCGGCACTCCAGAGAGCGGCCGGGATAGGCCGGCGCCGAACAAAGCGTCTACTGCTGCCGTACCCCAGGCCACCAGATCGGGGGAAAGTGGTTCGATGTGCCCGCCGTCTCTGGTCCATTTTTGGGCATTAACCGCTGCATCGCCGCTCAGCTTTTGTACGTCACCCAACAGACCGAGCCGGATCGGCCAGCCGGCTTTTTTCAATAGACGGGCAATGACGAAGCCGTCGCCGCCATTGTTGCCTGGACCGCACAGAACGGCTGTCCTCTGGCGCGACCACCGTTGCCGGATTTCCCGGGCCGCGTGGGTTCCAGCCGCTTCCATCAGGTCGAGACTGGCGATGCCAGTGGTCACAGCCGCCGCATCCGCGGCATACATTTCATCCGTGGTCAGAACAGCGGCGCTGGGCGGTATGACAGGTGTATCAACCATAATATAGTGTGCTATCTTATAGTTCAGCAACAGCTCCGATTGCGATGAACCAGGAGCGAACCAGCGTTTGGCCGGTCATGGCATCGTCACCAGGGATCGTCTATACAGCGCGGCGATGATAACCCCCAGTTGCCCCATATCCCAAGGCTTGAGACCACGAGGCATGGATCAGTGAAAGTCGTGGTTTTAGGAGCCGGCGTGGTCGGTGTATCAACGGCACACGCCTTGGCTGCCGCCGGGCATGTGGTCACGGTAATCGACCGCCAGCCTGAGGCGGCGCAAGAAACCAGCTTTGCCAACGGTGGCCAGATCTCCGCGCTGCACACGACGCCCTGGGCAACGCCAATCATGCCCTTCCGGGCCTTCAAATTGATGTTCCAGGCCGATGCACCGCTGAGGATCAACCCGTTCCGGCGGGATCCAGCGTTGTGGGGCTGGTGCTTAAGGTTTTTGGCCAACTGTACAACTGGCCGGTTCAATCGAAATTTTGAACGAGCCCTCCGGGTCGCTGTCTACAGTCGGTCCGCTCTGAAAGCCCTGCGGCAACGGCACCACCTAGACTACGATCACAGTGACGGTGGCCTCCTTTATCTGTACCGGACACAAGAGGCGTTCAAAGAAGCCCAAACTTTGGCCTCCTGCCTGGCCGATCGAGGACTTGCCCAACAAGTGCTGGATATGGAGGGCGTGGTGCAGCAGGAACCGGCTCTCGCCCGTTCCTCAGAACCGATCATCGGCGGCATTCTCAGTCCCGATGATGAGACTGGTGATGCCCTAGCGTTTTCACACGTCCTAACCGCATTGGCTGAGCAATCTGGCACCTCCTTTCGCTTTAGCACGGCGGTCAAGCGTTTGATTACCCACGACGGTAGTGTTTTCGGTGTTGAAACGGACAAAGGTATTATCGACGGTGACGCGTTTGTGGTGTGTCTGGGCAGCGAAACGGCACCCCTTCTGGCGCCGCTGGGCCTCAAAACACCTATTTACCCCGCCAAAGGTTATTCCTTGACCGCCGACATCACTGCGGCAGACGCTGCCCCTTTGTGCAGCATTACCGACGAAGAGCGGTTTATGGTCGTAACCCGTTTGGGCGACCGCATCAGAGCAGCCGGAACGGCGGAGTTGGTGGGCTGGAACAAGTCGCTCGACGCCAAACGGCTGGCCCCAATTGTTGCGGGCACCAGGGCCTTGTTCCCGGAGGCGGCAGACTATGACACAATCATACCCTGGTGCGGGTTGAGGCCGGCCACCCCGGATTCCGTGCCCATCATCGGTCCGACACGGCACGAAAATCTTTTTCTGAATGCCGGTCACGGCACCTTAGGCTGGACCATGGCTTGCGGATCGGCCCAAATCATCGCCGATTTGATTTCAGGGCGTGAGCCTGAAATCGACCTGGACGGACTGGGATTGGACCGATTCAACAGTTGAATCAAATCCTCAAATCTGACTCATAAGCGTTTGAAAAAGAGTCATAAAGCTAATGATCTGAACCACCTAAACGGCACTGGGAATTCATTTACATACCACACTATGTGAAGTGAACGTCATGCCCTGTAATGCCCGCTCACCGTCAACCGGGTGCTAGCCAAAAAAGCCATATTCGCAGCCAAGGATGGCGTCACGGCCGCCGTCATGTGCCTATGGAAGGAGGACCGTGTGGGCAGTACGCAACAAGAAGATCGCCGTCTGATCCAACGCGCAGTGGCTGGTGACCGGGACGCTTTTGCCACTTTATTCGACCACCACTACGACTTCATGTACCGCGTTGCATACCATTTCGCCCGTAACCGGGCCGATGCGGGAGATGTTCGTGCCGCTGGTACATCCGCCGGGGCATGCGCAGGCGGATTTCGGCAAGTCGGATGCGATCATCGCTGGCGTCAAGCTGCGAGCCCATTTCTTTGTCATGACCCTTCCCCACAGCGCTGCATGCTTCGTCGTGGCCTATCCGGCGGCGACGGTGGAAGCCTGGCTGGATGGCCACAACAAGGCCTTCGCCTTCTTCGGCGGCGTGCCGCGATCGATCCTTTATGACAACGACAAGTGCTTGGCGTCACGTATCCTGCCGGATGGCAGGCGGCAACGAACCCGGTCGTTCAGCGAACTACAATCCCATTACCTCTGCGAAGACCGATATGGCCGTCCGGGTACACAGGCACCGCCCACACGCCTTCGCTTCGCACACGCGAAACGCTACGCAAAGCCGCGCGGGTCCCTCCTATGACAGCCCATGGCGTCGATGGTCACCGTCGCGCCGTTGATGGTCAACAGATCCAACAGCTTCGGGAGAGCGACGATCTCGTTGGATTTATCAGCCACCTTGGCTTGGCCAAGCACCAGGTTCTGACGTGTGCTCCACGCCGAGATCATGTGGATGGGCGCTTTGGCGCCGCCTTCCTGATAGGAGCGCCGCAGCGTCTTGCCGTCGATGGCGACGATGTCCGCGCCGCGCCCGGTGAGCGATGCCGCCCAGGCGATGAAGCAGTGCTGAAACTGTTCGGCATCAAGGGCTGCGAAGATGTCACCGCGTTGATCGTGTGAGGGCGTACCATCCGTGAACGGCCGGAAACGGCGCAGAAACGTCAGTTTCCTCTCGCCGTACTTGGCGATCTCGACCCAGCTCTCACAGCCGGCGGGCACGCCGAGAAGGCATAGCAGCAACACTTCGTCGAGGGGATAGAGGACCGTGGCGCGTTGCCGCGGGTCGTCGAGATCGGTGAAATGCTCCAGGAAATCAACAATCTGATTAAAGGCCTCGTTCGCCGTTCCAAACCGTCGCATCATTTCTGGGATCCTTCTTGCGAATCAAAAGGATCAATAGCGATTCAGACTTCTACACTCTTGTCATCCTCAAATTCACCCGATTGCCCTGGGGTGAGATCCTAATCCTGTTGCTCTCACCTTGGGTGTTGCCTATTTTCCGCCATCCCATTAAAGGGAGGCGGCGCACAAGGCATGGTCCTATCAATGCCGCTGTCTCGGCCGGTGGGCGGGTGTGGCGGAATTGGTAGACGCGCTAGGTTTAGGTCCTAGTGGCTGCAAAGCCGTGGGGGTTCAAGTCCCTTCACCCGCACCAATCCAGTTGGAACGGTCAGGTATAGGTAAAGACGTACGCTATTAAGGATGGGCGCACTAAACAGACATGGTCTGCAGCCCTGTTCCAAAGTGGCGCCGAACAGAAGACGATACCTAAAAGGGTTTATCGATGGAAATTAAAGAAAAAAGTTCTGAAGGTCTGAAGCGAGAATTGAGCGTCGTGATTGGCGCGCAAGAGATTGAAGGAAAAGTCACCACGCGCTTGACGGAAGTCGGTCAGCAAGTTCGCCTCCCTGGTTTCCGACCCGGCAAGGTCCCAATGAATTTGCTGAAGAAGCGATTCGGTGAGTCCGTCCGCGGGGAAGTGCTGGAATCCACGATCCATGAATCCACCCAAAAAGCGCTCGAGGAAAAAGACCTTAAACCAGCCGTTCAGCCGAAAGTGGATCTGGTTTCATTCGAAGAAGGCGAGGATCTGGAATTTTCCATCGAACTCGAATTGCTTCCCGACATCGAACTCAATGACATGTCGTCCCTTAAAGTGGAAAAACTTGTGGCCACACCAGGGGATGATCAAGTCAAAGAAACCCTCGGCAAAATGGCCGAGAACAACAAGAAATCAGTACCGCTGGAAGGGAAGCGGCCTGCCGCAGACAGCGACGTTGTGGTGATCAATTTTGTCGGCACGATTGATGGCGAAGAATTTGATGGAGGCAAAGCCGAGGACTTCAAACTGGAACTCGGATCGGGGCGGTTCATACCCGGTTTTGAAGAGCAGGTTGTCGGTATGGAAACCGGCAGCGAAAAGGACGTAAAGGTGAAGTTTCCGGACGACTATCACAGTACCGAATTGGCCGGTAAGGAGGCTGTGTTTCATGTCACCTTGAACGGCGTGGAAACAATGGAAACTCCTGACATTGATGAAGAGTTTGCCAAGTCAATTGGCTTTGATGGCCTGGCCGCCCTAACAGCAGCGGTGACCAAACAAATAGAAACGGACTATGACTACTTATCCCGAATGAAAGTGAAGCGGGAGTTGCTTGATCAGTTGGCAGAGCAGCATAAGTTTGACGTACCTCCAGCCATGCTTGACATGGAATTCAATTCAATATGGCAACAGGTAGAACAAGCAAAGGAGGCCGACCAACTTGACCCCGAGGATGCCGGTAAGTCCGAGGACGAATTAAAATCAGACTACCTGTCTATTGCCGAACGCCGGGTTCGTTTAGGCCTTTTGTTGTCGGATATCGGGCAGAAGAACAATCTCAGTGTTCCACCAGAAGAGCTTTCTCAAGCTATTGCCCGTGAAGCTGGCCGTTTTCCGGACCAGGAACAATCGGTAGTGAACTATTATCAAAATAATCCGCAGGCAGTCGAACAAGTCAGGGCGCCACTTTTTGAAGACAAGGCCATTGATTTTCTCCTAGAACTGGCCCAAGTGACGGAAAAGAAGGTGAAACCTGAGGAACTTATTGAAGAAGCTGGCGCAACCGAAACAGATGGCCCCGTACCCAGTGCGAGCTGAATACGTTTAAGTTAAAATGGCCGGGACGCCGGTGTCGAAGAGAATTTAAGAGGCTTGAATGACCGATCGCGACCCCATCGAAGTCTATGACAATAGTTTGGTGCCGATGGTGGTCGAGCAGACCAATAGGGGCGAGCGTGCCTACGATATTTACTCGCGCTTGCTTAAAGAGCGCATTGTTTTTCTAACTGGGCCGGTCAACGATGCAGTTTCTTCTTTGATTTGTGCGCAGTTGCTGTACCTGGAATCGGAAAACCCAACCAAGGACATTGCATTTTATATTAACTCTCCAGGCGGCGGCGTCACATCTGGCATGGCTGTCTACGACACCATGAAGTACATCCGGCCTGACGTATCCACCGTATGTACAGGTCAAGCCGCCTCCATGGGATCTCTTTTGTTGGCGGCAGGTGCAGACGACAAGCGCTACGCTCTGCCCAATTCCAGGATCATGATCCACCAGCCATCCGGCGGTTTTCAGGGACAAGCCGCCGACATCGAAATACAGGCCAGAGAGATCTTGGCCTTACGGGCGCGGCTTAACCAAATCTATGTGGAGCACACCGATCAAACCCTCAAAGTGATCGAGAAGGCGATGGATCGGGATAACTATATGACTGCAGAAGAAGCCAAGGATTTTGGCCTCATTGACACTGTGGTCACAAAACGTCCACTCGCCGACGGAGAGGTGGAAGACACGGACTGAGACGACGATAAGAGTTAAATCCTGTAGCTGTTCTGTCCAAATTGCCTTAATTCAAACAAAAGTCCGCGTTTTCCCTGTGGTACTAACGGGACGTTGAGGGTTTTGTCGTTGTCTTGTGCGGAACGCCTCGTTTAACATTACCTCCACGCAAGATGTGGTGGCCTTTCCGGTCATTTTGCATAGGACCGGTACGGCCAGCGGAGTGAGTTCATGAGTAAATCGTCCAGCGGCGATTCAAAGAATACCCTCTACTGCTCTTTCTGCGGAAAGAGTCAGCATGAGGTGCGCAAGCTGATTGCTGGCCCAACCGTATTCATCTGTGATGAATGCGTTGAACTGTGCATGGACATCATCCGCGAAGAAAACAAGACCAATCTGGTGAAATCCAGAGAGGGCGTGCCGACACCGCAGGACATTCTGACCGTGCTGGATGATTACGTCATTGGTCAAGACCATGCCAAACGGGTGCTCTCGGTTGCGGTCCACAATCACTATAAGCGTTTAGGGTCAAACGCGAAGAATGCCGATGTCGAGATCGCCAAGTCGAACATTTTGCTGATCGGTCCGACCGGCTGCGGCAAAACGCTGTTGGCGCAAACGCTAGCGCGCGTTCTTGATGTGCCGTTCACAATGGCGGATGCAACAACGCTGACCGAAGCAGGGTATGTCGGCGAGGACGTCGAGAACATTATTCTTAAGCTGCTTCAGGCCGCCGACTACAACGTCGAACGGGCGCAACGGGGCATTGTCTACATCGATGAAATCGACAAGATCAGCCGCAAGTCTGATAACCCTTCGATCACAAGGGACGTATCGGGTGAGGGTGTACAGCAGGCGCTGCTCAAGATCATGGAAGGCACGATAGCCTCCGTGCCACCCCAAGGGGGACGCAAGCATCCGCAGCAGGAATTCCTGCAAGTGGACACCACCAATATCCTGTTCATTTGTGGCGGTGCCTTCGCCGGACTGGACAAGATTATTTCCCAGCGGGGCAAAGGCACATCAATCGGGTTCGGTGCTGACGTGCGCACTGCTGATGACCGTCAGACTGGCCAGATTCTGCGCGAGATTGAGCCGGAAGATTTGCTCAAGTACGGCATGATCCCAGAATTTATCGGTCGCGTGCCCGTGTTGGCGACCCTGGAAGATTTGGACAAGGGCGCCTTGGTCGAAATATTGACCAAGCCGAAAAATGCTCTGGTTAAACAGTATGGACGCTTGTTTGACATGGAGAACGTGGCGTTGTCCTTTACCGAAGATGCCCTTGGTGTAATTGCCCGGAAAGCCATTGCCAGGAAGACAGGCGCACGGGGATTGCGGTCGATTATGGAGGGCATCTTGTTAGATATGATGTTCGAATTGCCCAGTCTCGAAGGGGTGGAAGAGATTGTGGTCAATGGTGAGGTCACGGAAGGGCGGGCCAAACCACTCTATATCTATGCTGACCGACGGGAAGACGTAGGGACGCCAGCCTAGTCAAAAGCCCGTCATCCCAATTGAACTCAGTGCTATCGCTCCCTAAATAAGAGGCGCGGACCTGGGTACCGGAACCAACCGGGGACGCCAAACGTATACATTTCAGTCCAACTGGGCTGAGGGCCGGGGGCAGGTTGCTCCTCGGCGCCAATAAGCGAGGTAGACACGCGTGAGTTCTGAAAAGGGTCAATTGTTCCCCGTTTTACCGCTGAGAGACATTGTCGTCTTTCCGCATATGATTGTGCCGTTGTTCGTGGGCCGAGAGAAATCTGTCAAGGCGCTTGAAGATGTCATGGGTGATGACAAGCAGATTTTGCTTGTCGCGCAAAAAGACGCAGCGGTTGATGATCCTGCAGCGGACGACATTTACGACGTTGGTACCATTTCAACCGTCTTGCAGCTGTTGAAACTTCCGGACGGCACGGTAAAAGTGCTGGTCGAAGGCGGACAACGGGCTCGGATCACCGGACATAAGGACAACGAAGCGTTTTTTGAAGCGTATGCCGAAGCGTTTTCTGAAGAAGAACAACAGGAACAAGAACTCGAAGCCTTGTCACGCTCCGTTGTCACGGAATTTGAGCAATACATCAAACTGAATAGGAAAATTCCACCTGAGGTTTTGGTCTCTATCAATCAAATCGAAGAGCCGTCAAAGTTGGCCGATACGGTTGCCTCTCATCTGGCACTGAAGATTGCGGACAAGCAGGAATTGCTGGAGTTGGAGACCGTTGCCGAGCGTCTCGAGAAAATCTACGGCGTGATGGAAGGCGAAATCAGCGTTCTTCAAGTTGAGAAGCGCATTCGAAACCGCGTTAAGAGGCAAATGGAGAAGACTCAACGAGAGTATTATCTGAATGAACAGATGAAAGCCATTCAGAAAGAACTCGGCGAAACTGAAGACGGACGCGATGAAGCCGCTGAATTTGAAGACAAGATCAAGAAGTCACGGATGTCCAAAGAGGCCAAGGAAAAGGCCTTGTCCGAGGTTAAGAAACTCAAAGCCATGAGCCCTATGTCCGCCGAGGCTACAGTTGTTCGCAACTATCTCGATTGGATCACTGAGATACCGTGGAAAAAACGGTCCCGGGTGAAGACTGACCTCAAGGAAGCAGAAGACCAACTGGACCGCGATCACTTCGGCCTGGAAAAAGTAAAAGAACGGATTGTCGAGTATCTTGCGGTTCAGCAGCGAACGAAAAAGTTGAAGGGCCCAATCCTTTGCCTGGTTGGACCGCCTGGCGTGGGCAAAACGTCGCTCGGCAAATCTGTGGCCACGGCAACAGGTCGTAGTTTTGTTCGCATGTCCTTAGGCGGTGTGCGGGACGAAGCCGAAGTGCGAGGGCACCGGCGGACCTACATTGGATCTATGCCAGGTAAGATTGTCCAAGGCATGAAGAAAGCCAAAACGTCAAACCCACTGTTTCTGTTGGACGAAATTGACAAGCTGGGCAACGATTGGCGGGGCGATCCGTCATCGGCGTTGCTTGAAGTTCTTGATCCCGAACAGAACTCCACTTTTCAGGATCACTACTTGGAAGTCGATTACGATCTCTCAGACGTTTTGTTTATAACGACCGCAAATACGCTGCGCATGCCGCAGCCGTTGTTGGATAGGATGGAGACCATCCGGATCTCCGGCTATACGGAAGACGAAAAGCTGGAAATCGCCAAGCGTCATTTGGTTATTAAGCAGTTGAAGGCCCACGGTTTGAAAGAAAAGGAGTGGACCATCTCCGACAGCGCCTTGCGGGACCTTATTCGCTATTACACCCGTGAAGCCGGAGTGCGGAACCTGGAGCGGGAATTGGCCCGGCTCATTCGTAAAGCGACCAAGATCATTATTGTCGAAAAACTCGATGCGGTGAAAGTCACCCGACAAAACCTCAAGAAGTTCGCAGGCATCCACAAATACCGCTATGGCGAGGCCGAACACGAAGACCTGGTCGGGGTGAGTACGGGTCTGGCCTGGACAGAGGCGGGCGGCGAAATACTTTCTGTGGAAGCCGTGGTGATGCCTGGCAAAGGGGAGATCACTCTGACCGGAAAGCTGGGTGATGTGATGAAGGAGTCCATCCAGGCGGCCCGATCCTTCGTCCGTAGCCGGGCGCTGCCTTATGGCATCAAGCCTAAGACGTTCGAAAAGAAGGACATCCACTTGCACGTGCCCGAAGGGGCAACGCCGAAAGACGGTCCGTCGGCTGGCGTGGCAATGTGCACGTCCATTGTTTCGGCGCTTACGGGAATCCCTGTGCGCAAAGATGTGGCCATGACTGGCGAAATCACCTTGCGGGGACGGGTACTTCCCATTGGCGGGCTTAAGGAAAAGCTGCTCGCGGCCCTTCGCGGCGGCATAAAAATCGTACTTATTCCCAAGGATAATGAGAAAGACATCGAAGAAATTCCCGTTAACGTGAAACGCGATTTGGATATCATCGTGGTGACGACGGCGGACGAAGTGCTGGAGAAGGCATTGACCCAATCTCTCGTTCCGTTGGATCTGGAAGATGAAGAGGATGACGAGGTCAGTCCGTCAACGGCCGATGCAGACATCGAGGACGACGTCATAGTCACTCACTGAAGGCATTTGCATAACCCTACAAGATGTTGTGTTGACCGAGTCTCTCTGAACCCCCGGAATCGTGGATTTCGGGGGTTTTATACGTCTATCACCCCCTAAATAAGGTAGAAAGCCGTGATTTTCTGGGGTTGACAAGGCGAAAAGGTCGTTTTTCGCAGTTTTCCAGGGTTTTTTCGGCGTCTTTCCATTGACGCCCGGAAAAACCGGCCCCTACACTTGCTCTTATCCTAGCGTGAAAAGCTTCGGTTTTCTGGCAAATGCGAGGATTCGTAGTTCGTTGGAGAACATCATGACGGCGCTGGGATGTTCACAATTATTTTTACCCACCTGACATCACATAAGGGGTCAAGTATGAATAAAAACGACCTAATTGCCGCAGTTGCAGATGGTGCCGGACTGACAAAGGCCGACGCTGCGAAAGCGGTGGACAGCGTGTTCGATACGATCACGGGGTCTCTGAAAGGCGGTACGGAAGTCCGTTTGGTCGGATTCGGAACCTTCAGCGTTGCAAATCGGCAGGCTAGCGAAGGTCGCAATCCTCGTACCGGTGAAAAAATTCAAATTCCTGCCTCCAAGCAACCCAAGTTTAAAGCAGGTAAGGGCTTAAAGGACGCAGTGAACAACTAATACCAACGGTCATTGAATTTGACCTTCGTGTGCCCATTTGCGCATACCAATCGACATGATTTTCGAGGGCTTGTCGATGAGCTTGTTCCAGGCGTGGCATGCCGCATCGACGATGTCTTCGTAACTGTCGAAGACGCGGTGCGACAGGTAGGTCTGGCGCAGGTACTGCCAGATGTTTTCGGCCGGGTTCGGCTCCGGCGATCTGGGCGGCAGGAACAGCGGCGTGATGTTGTCGGGGAACTCCAATTCGGTGGTGGTGTGCCAGCCGGCGCGGTCCATGAGGAGGACGGCGTGTGAGCCGTCGGCGACGGTGCGGCTAATCTCTTCGAGATGGGCCGGCATGGCATGGGTGTCGGCGAACGGCATCGCCACGGCCGCACCGGTACCGCGCGCCGGGCAGACGGCGCCGAACAGATAGGCGCTCTGGTAGCGCTGGTCCTTGGGCTGACGCGGACGGCTGCCGGTGCGCGCCCACTGCCGGACGATGCCGTTCTTCTGGCCAAGGCGCATCTCGTCTTGCCACCACAGCTCGACCGGCGTTGCGGGCGGCAGGTGGGCTACCGCCGCGGCGAGCGCCCGGGGGAAGTTTCTTTAAACGTCTCCAGCATTGCCGCATCTTGGCCTGGATGGCGCACCCGGGCGCTCATGTGCGAGAAGCCGAGATCGTGCAGCAGGCGCGAGACCGAGCGCTCGTGATACTCCACCCCGAAGCGGTCCCGGATAACCTCCTTGAGGTCGAGCCGGCGCCAGCGCACGACGCCGTCGCTGTCCGGCCCCGCCTCGACGATCTCCGCCAACGCCACCCTCTCCACCGCCGTCAGCTGCGGAACCGCGCCGGGAGATTTGTGGTCGTGCAGGCCCTCGGGGCCTGCCTGATTGAACCGGTACACCCAGTCGCGCAGGCTCTGGCGGTCCATGCCGCCAACCGCCGCCGCATCCCTACGGTTCAGTCATCATAAACCGCCGCAATCGCCAGAAGGCGGCGCACCTGATTGGGATCTGTCGCTTTGCGCGTCAAGGCCCGCGCTTGGACCGCGTCATAGTCCGTTCGCAACGGGATCTTCGCCGACATCAAATCCTCCATTTAAAGCCGGCTTTCTATGAATCACATCATTGCGCCGTGGGGAATCCCTAAAAGAGAATCAATCTCAACGACCGCTGGTATAACTGCTCCTTTTGAGTTATGCACAGTTGCTGGCCGCAACTAGCGGCTGGCAACTTGTCTTTCACACCTGAGGTTAATTCATCAATCTTTTCAATTGATCCCCCAATCATGACTGGCTTAGTGTGCCGCCGCTCATGACGGTCTGTTAACGGGCCTTGAGGACGGGCGATTAGCTCAGCTGGGAGAGCACCTCGTTTACACCGAGGGGGTCGGCAGTTCGATCCTGTCATCGCCCACCATCTTTGCGGGATGGTTCAGAAACAACAGGTCTCTAAACAGCCAGCGAATATGAATCACCCTCATTCTTTGAAAATTGCTGTGATTGGTAACGGAGCCATTGCCAAGGTCATCAGCCGACATTGCGAAGACTCAGGTGGACGCCTAACTATTGCAGGGGCTCTGGTTTTGCCTGAGGACGGGCAAAGCGTTGGCCGGCATCCGACAGTTCTTGATCTGGGCGCCGTCCTTGGTATGGCTCCAGACCTCATTGTCGAGTGTGCCTCTCAATCTGCCGTGCAGGATTACGGTCCTGCAATACTGCGGTCCGGGACAGATCTCATGATCATATCGGTCGGTGCGTTGGCAGAGTCTGGGTTGGCGGATCAACTCAATACTGCATCTGTTCAGGGTTCGGCGCGTATCCTTATTCCGACGGGCGCCTTGGCAGGGTTAGATGGTTTGTCCGCTGCAGCGAGCGACAGCTTAGATTCTGTTGAATT
The DNA here is from genome assembly GCA_965262665.1 of Rhodospirillaceae bacterium. Lineage (GTDB taxonomy): Bacteria > Pseudomonadota > Alphaproteobacteria > Rhodospirillales > Rhodospirillaceae > CBDBND01. The sequence continues at coordinate 1,696,384 of CBDHFR010000004.1, read as the reverse complement.
GGTAACCCGCAAACCGCCTGGAGCTTGGGCGGGGGCAACCGGTGCGGCTCATTTAGATCTGAAGGTGGTTCAACAACCCACCACTCTGTTTACCGGTACAGCGAGACAAGCCGCGCAGGCATTTCCCAAGAACGCAAATGTAGCGGCAGCGTTAGCCCTGGCCGGTGTGGGCATGGATGCCACGAAGGTTACTCTCATCGCAGACCCGGGTGTGACACGAAACAGTCACCAGGTTGAAGCGAGCGGCGCATTTGGATACCTATCCGTCACCGTGGATGCGGAGCCGTCGCCAGACAATCCCAAAACGTCCCATTTAGCCGCACTCAGTATTGTGAGGATGCTGGACCGGATAACGGGGGCATTTGGTTTTTAAACTGGGTCCTAGTGGATTGACCGGAACGAAAGAGTCCGCTTTGGGATTCCGTATTGTGCGGTGTCATGCGAGTCTGTGCGATGCGTACCGGCATCCATTTTACTGTCACGTCTGGCGACCGTCAGCGATTGCAAGCGATCGTCGCGGACCCGAAGAGCGCGCAGAAACACCTCTGGCGGGCGCGGATCATCCTGAAGACCGACGCGGGGCTCGGCACTTCGGCGATCATGCGCGCGACCGGCAAGTCCAAGACCTGCGTGTGGCGCTGGCAGGAGCGGTTCATGCACGAGGGTGTCAACGGCTTGCTTCGCGACAAGTCCCGTCCGCCTGGCAAAGCGCCGATCCCGCCGGAGCGCGTCGCCGAGATCGTCCGCCTGACCCAGCAAGCGCCGCCGCACGAGGCGACCCACTGGACGCTGCGCGCGATGGCGAAGGTTGCTGGCGTCGCGGCGGCGGCGGTCCAGGCGATCTGGAAGGCCCATGGCCTCAGCCCGCACCGCTGGCGGCACTTCAAGCTCTCCAATGATCCCGCCTTTGCCGAGAAGCTCACGGATATCGTCGGCTTGTATGTCGACCCGCCGGCCCATGCCGTGGTGCTGTCGGTTGATGAGAAGTCGCAGATCCAGGCTCTCGACCGCACCCAACCCGGCCTGCCGATGAAGAAGGGCCGCGCCGGTACGATGCAGTAAACCTCAATGCCTGGGTGGACTCGATCATCGACGGACTCGCATCCACTCAACCTCGCCATGTCTGAAGCCCACTTTTCCACATAACGACCTTCGACACGCTGGCTCGGTCAAGAACGACACACGAGTCAACACCGATCCAGTCAACAGAGTGCCTCCCGACATCCCGTCGCTGGCACGGTCGGAATTGAAGTCCTGGCCATTTGCCGGCCAAATTCTGAATCCTATTGTTTGCCAGTTCGCCAAAACCAGGTGTTCTCACTGTCCGTTCCACCCTAATCTCCGACATCGCTACAAGCTTAAACGTTGCCGATTGGCACCGGCCCCCATTAAGGCATCTGGGAGGCCGGCGCACAGGCCAGGGCGGGTATCCACAAACGGATAACGTCCTACAACGATAAGCGTCCACATTTCGCCCTTGGCGGTAAACCGCCCGCCGTGGTCTATTGGAGGGCAATTGAGCAAAACCAACCCGATCAGCAGGTCCAGTGAGTAGCTTAAATCACACCAGAACCTGTCCAACAATCGGGGAGTAACTCACGGTATCTAGAGTTAGGCCATGAAGACTAGACGGCAGCAGACGAGGGAACGACGTTTACAAGCTTCACTTGAGAAGCCCGATCTCCTTCGGTTCACCGACAAGGTTGTCGAAGAAATCATCGCTGAAGTTGATCTGCCCGACAATTTAACCCCAGCTGAAAAGAAAAAATCTGGAGGTGACGAAAGAGAAGACGGTCCAAACCAACTTCCTGATAGAGAAAGACTAAAAGAACTCCTATTGCTATTCGGTAAAGACTTTTTACGGGATTCATTGTCTACCGATCCTCGGACTAGGGAGTCTTACAAAAGGATTTCGAGGCTATCTCAGTCCTTGTTAGAGGTATTGGTCGACCAGAATAAAGACCGCGAGCATCAATTATCCAGGCAAATGCTATTCGATCTTATGGAAGGGGCCCACGAATCAGTAAAACATTACGGTTATCCATTCGGTTCGGAGGCTATTAGGAAGGAACCATTGAAGCTTAACGAGATACGGGACAAATTCGAATCACTCATACCTGCAATTCAAATCCTTAAGGTCTCAGCAGATTATGCTGCGAATATAGTGTGTTCTGTCCGTCATCAAAACAAATGGGACTGTTGAGCGTGTTTCATAAGGGAGGATCGGGCTCATCTTTGTTTGATGTTAAGCCGCTTGGCGTTGATGGTTCAAGCGGCGGTTTTGGGTGGTCAGTTTTTTGATCTTTTTTCTCTTTTCGATGCTGGCGGTGTGGCGTCCAAAGTAGGCGTCGGCTGGAGTTACGTTGCCGATGCTCTCGTGGTAGCGTTGGTTGTTGTAGCGATCGACGAAGGCGCTGATCTGGTTTTCGAGATCGCCGGGTAGATAATAATTTTCAAGCAGGATCCGGTTCTTCAGCGTTTGATGCCAGCGCTCGATCTTGCCCTGGGTTTGCGGGTGATACGGTGCGCCCCGAACGTGATCCATACCGTGGTCCCCGAGCCATTCAGCCAGATCGCTGGAGATATAGGACGAGCCGTTGTCGCTGAGCAGCCTCGGCTTGTGGACGACATTGGCGCGATTGCAGCCTGAGGCTTCTAGCGCCAACTTCAGTGTTGCCGTCACATCGTCCGCCGTCATGTTGGTGCAGAGCTTCCAAGCAATGATGTAGCGGGAATAGTCGTCCAAGATGGTCGACAGATAAAACCAGCCCCAGCCGATGACCTTGAGAGAGGTGAAGTCGGTCTGCCACAGCTGGTTCGGCGCCGTGGTCTTGTCGCGGAACTCATCGGCTGCCTTGATGATCACGAAAGCGGGGCTGGTGATCAGGTCGTGGGCTTTGAGAAGCCGATAAACCGAGGCTTCCGAGACAAAGTAGCCCCTGGTGTCCGTAAACCTGACGGCCAGTTCCCGGGGCGACAGTTGTGTCTCCTCCAGGGCAAGATCGATGATCTGCCCCCGGACATCATCCGGGATCCGGTTCCATACCCGGCGGGGACCACAGGGGCGGTCCTCAAGATCGGCTTCGCCGAAGGCCGGTAGCGATCATACCAGCTGTAGAATGTACGCGGCGGAATGCCCAGCTTGTCCAGGGTGCGCCGGACCGGCAAGTAGCTGAACTAGACTCGATGTGATCTGACACCGCTCCCTTCCCAGCAAGCTGGAATGGGAGCGGCGCATCTCTTGATGGAGATTGTGGTTGTCCGTTTTGATGGTGGTGCACACCAACCACAAAACGAGGACACCACGATGTTGAATACTACCGACAAGATCATCAAACACAAAACTGGATTGCTGAATCTGGCCGAGGAACTGGGCAATGTGTCGAAGGCCTGCCAGGTCATGGGCATGTCGCGCGACACCTTTTACCGCTACAAGGCCGCGGTTGAGGAAGGCGGCGTGGAGGCCTTGTTCGAGCGCACCCGGCGCAAACCCAATCTTGCCAACCGCGTCGGTGAAGCCACCGAGCAGGCGGTGATCAAATCCGCGCTGGAGTTTCCGGCCTATGGTCAGGCCCGCACCTCCAACGAGCTGCGCAAGCAGGGTGTCTTTGTCTCGCCCTTAGGCGTCCGCTCGATCTGGCTGCGGCATGACCTGGCCAACTTCAAGGCCCGCCTTAAAGCATTGGGGGCTAGGGTCGCCGGGGACGGCAACCGAGGCCGCTATCCTTGGTGTGGCGCTTTCCCTTCCTTCGACGGCCGTTGTGCTCACATTGCTGTCCGAACAAGGCCGGCTACCGACCCATATGGGCCGTACCGTATTTGGTGTGCTGCTGATGCAGGATTTAGCCGTCGGCCCTGTGCTCGCCGTTGTTGTGACAGCCGGCTTGGGTGACGGCTCGGTCATAGAGAACCTTGGCTTTGCCATTATCAAGATGATAGCTGCAATTGCCGTTATTCTTGGGTTCGGCCGCTGGTTGTTGGTTCGACTATTCGTCACCATTGGCGCACTCAGAAACACTGAGATCTTTGCCGCCTTCACCTTAACTTGTCCTATTGAGCGCCGCTGCTCTTACAGAAGCAGGGGGGGGGGGTTGTCCTTGGCATTCGGTGCGTTCCTCGCCGGCATGCTGTTGGCCGATACACCGTTTCGTCATCAGGTTGCCGCGGAGATTCAACCCTTTCGAGGATTACTTCTCGGGTTGTTCTTTATCGGTATCGGCATGGGGATCGACACGGAATTGGTGTTGGAGAGCAACCGTACCATCGCCTTGCATCTCGTTGGCCTCCTTGCCTTAAAAGCCGTTTTGATCTTTATCATCGCTCGCATATCTGGACTAACGACAACGGATTCTGCAGAAGCTGGTGTTTATTTGTCCCAAGGTGGCGAGTTCGCGTTTGTTATTTTCGCTGCCGCACTAAGCTCCGGTTTGATTTCTGGCCCGCTCGTCCAAATTGTCTCGGTCACAGTCGCCCTGACCATGCTTATTACACCGGCACTCGTACGCTTCGTGGCGTGGGTCATTTCGCGGTGGGAATTGGCCTCGGTGGTCAGTGTGGATGACGCACAGAACGAAATCGAAGTTCTGTCGGACCACATCGTCATAGTCGGTATGGGGCGGGTCGGTTTGGCCGTCGCCAAAACGTTGCGAGAGGCCAGCCGTCCTTATGTCGGGCTTGATATGGATCCACATGCCATTGCCGCTGCCCGACTGCAAGGGATTCAGGTTTACTTTTGTGACGCAACCCGGCCCGAAGTGTTGTATGCCATAGGCCTCGAACGCGCGAGCGCCTTAGTTATTGTGATCGATGATCCCAGCTAAGCCATTAAGATGACCAACGTTGTGCAGTATGTCCTGCCGAACTTAAAGAATTACGCGCGAGCCCGTGACGTTGAACACGCTCTTGATTTGGAAATGGCGTGAGCGGCTTCGACTGTGCCGGAAGTTATTCCGACCGCGACGCAACTTGCAGACCTTGCGTTGAAGCATTAAAATTTCGCTATATTTCAGGGCCTTAACGGCTTGCGCTTTACGCCGGTGTGATGCCTTGATTACGCTTTAGCATTATGCCTGCCAAACCCAAGCTCAACCTCAAAGCCCTGCGTAAGCAACTGGAAGAACGCAAGGACGAACTCGTTCAATCATCCGTTTCAACCAATGATGATCGGGCTCCGGTTGAATTGGATCAAGCGATGCAAGGCCGGTTGTCACGTATGGATGCGCTGCAGCAGAGGGAAATGGCATTGGCGGCACAAAGGCGTCGTGAATTGGAACTCACCCGTATTGAAGCCGCGCTCAAACGTCTGAATACGGATGAATATGGGTACTGTGTCAGCTGCGATGAAGATATTGCCCTTGGCCGGTTGAAATCGGATCCGGCAGAACCTCTATGTGTTGATTGCGCCAGCGACGTCCGGCGCTAAGTCCAACTAAGCAACGACTCTTAAATAGTGAATGCTGAACAGATCGTTTTCGTCGATCCATGTTCTTTCCGCATTGAAACCAGCTTGCCGCCCGAGATTATGAAATTCCTCAACGTCGTACTTGTGTGAATTCTCGGTATGGATACTTTCGTCGCGTTCAAAATGGAAAGTGTGACCGTCCACTGAAACGGATTGATCTTTTCCACTGACCAAGTGCATTTCAACGCGACCCTTATCTTGGTTGTAATGAGCCTCGTGGGTGAACGAGTCGAGTTCGAAAGTGCCGTCCAGTTCCCGATTTATACGGCTGAGAAGATTGAGATTAAATTCAGCTGTTACACCAGTGTTATCGTTATAGGCTGCGCGTAGAAGTCTTGGATCTTTTTTGAGGTCTACACCGATAACCAGTCCGCCATCATCTCCTAACAAATGCGTTGTCATGGACAGGAAATCCGATGCTTCCTGGCGGGAAAAATTGCCAATAGTTGAGCCTGGGAAAAACCCCACTTTATTGCCGTCTTCGGCCTTTTCAGGCAGATCGAAGGTGCGTGTAAAATCCGCGCAAACGGGAATGACATCAAGGTCCGGATAGTCCTGAGCGATGGACTCGGCTGAGGCGTATAAATGGTCTTTCGAAATATCGACCGGGATGTAACTTGCCAAGTCCGTTGCCGCATCCAATAGAATTCTAATCTTGGTGCTCGATCCCGATCCGAATTCAATCAAGTGATGTCCCTCGACAATATTGGCAATTTCCAGGGCACTTTCCTTTAGCAAACCCATTTCGGTTCGGGTTGGATAATATTCCTCAAGCTCGCAGATTTGATCAAAGAGGGCGGATCCTTTGGAATCATAAAAATATTTCGGTGAAATGCGTTTTTGATCCTGGGATAAACCTTCGATTACATCGCTAAGAAACTCCAACTGCTGGGATGGATTGAGCACTTCGTCGCTCGCTGAATTTGTGTCGCTCTGATGGAACGTCATTCGAGATCCTCTGCAAGGCGTACACCGGCAAACATCCAGCGTTGGTGCGGATAATAGAAATTGCGGTAGGTCAGGCGTATGTGGCCGGGCGGAGTGACACAACAACCGCCGCGAAGGACCATCTGGTTTGACATGAATTTTCCGTTGTATTCCCCAATCGCGCCTGGATCTGGCTTGAAGCCAGGATAGGGCACGTACGGTGATCGGGTGTGTTCCCAGACGTCACCATACATCTGCTGAATACCGTCTCCACTCGGTGTGGGAAGGGCGCGTAAAGCTCCCTGGGATAGGAAATTTCCATCAATTTTTACCGCAGATGCGGCAGTTTCCCATTCCGCTTCAGTTGGCAGCCGTTTACCTGACCAGGTCGCAAAAGCATCCGCTTCATAAGAGCTGACGTGACACACCGGCGCATCGTGATTTAAGGGTTGCCGGCCTCGCAGGCCAAACGCGGACCACGTTTGATCATCTTCCAAACGCCAGTAGAGTGGCGCGGTCCACTTTTCTTCCTGAACACCCGCCCATCCGTCAGACAGCCACAACTCCGGCTTGTCGTACCCACCGTTCTCAATAAAAGCGAGCCATTCCCCGTTAGTAACTAGGCGATTGGCTATGCGAAAAGGATTGAGATGGATGCTATGGCGCGGTCCTTCGTTATCAAAATGAAAGGTTTCAACACCATCACCATCTTGATGTCCTATCTCAACCAGACCGCCGTCAAACTCGGTCCAATCGAGCGCTGGAGCAGTCTGTGCTGGCAGTGGCGTTGGTCCGGCATAGCTTGGTTCCGTTGGATTGCATGAAAATCCGTGAAGAATATCCATCAACAGCAATTCTTGGTGCTGTTGTTCGTGGTGTAAACCGAGCGTGATTAAGCCGCCAACGGAGTCCCAAGTCACGTCATCCGTGTCGGTAAGCAAAGTTTCGATAGTGCTATCAACATGACTTCGGTACGCGTCGACGGTGGCGCAGTCTGGCCGGGTTAAAAACCCTCGAATGGGTCGGGGGTGCCGAGCGCCCACAGCTTCATAATAGGAATTGAAGAGATATCCGAATTGCGGGTCAAAGCAGCGGTAATCGGATTCGAAAGGACTTAGGATAAAAGTTTCGAAAAACCAGGTGGTATGAGCCCGATGCCATTTAGCGGGGCTTGCATCGGGCATGGACTGAAGATTTTGATCTTCGGCCGAGAGTGGTGCGGCGAGGGATTCCGTCTTTGTCCTCACCGAACGAAACTGCTCGATAACGTCTGACCGGGACAGGGCAGTGGCTGGACTCGGGTGTGGTGATGTACTGGTAGACACGAAATGCTCTTTGTTCTCGACCGACTGCTGGCGCACCGTAGCGGAAGGGCGGTCAAAAAAAAACCGCCAGCCTGTGACAGTATGACGAAATCGTAACCATGTTTTCGGATCTGACTCGAAATATAACGTTATTTCAACTGCTTACAGGATAACCGTGCATTTTATGCATATAAGCCATGTCTAATATAACTTTACAATTGGGCTGATTTTGCTTACATTTCTGCCGTTCACGGCGCTCAGAACAGAGGCCGTGTGCAGGTTCGGCCCTGAGGTGGACCGCTCAGTCAAAGCAGTCATGTTGCTCAAGGAGGATATGACGATGAACGCCCACACGCGGCACTGTTTTCTATACGCGAGACCAATCTTTTAGGCGCTCTGATGAGCGACGCTGTCGGCTTGTCAATTCTGACGGCTGCATTTGGTCTGTGTAGAGGAAACGAACAATGACACTCAAAACCCTTCCCATCCTGGCGTCCGACCGCGGTTTGGCCGGCTATATGGTAGAGATCAAGAAATTTCCGTTTCTCGAAAAAGAAGAGGAGTTCATGCTGGCACAACGTTTGGTCGAGCATGATGACATGGACGCCGCACACAAATTGGTGACCAGCCATCTTCGCTTGGTTGCAAAAATTGCCATGGGATACAGATACTACGGACTGTCCGTTGCAGACCTCATATCAGAAGGCAATGTCGGTTTGATGAGGGCGGTCAAAAAATTTGATCCGGACCGTGGATTCCGCCTCGCGACCTACGCCATGTGGTGGATCAAAGCCGCCATCAACGAGTATGTTTTGAATTCATGGTCGTTGGTAAAAGTGGGCACAGTTGTAGCGCAGAAAAAATTATTTTTCAGCCTCCGCAAGCTCAAAGCGAAACTCAATATCTATGACGATGCCGACCTCACTCAAGAGGCGGTGGATTCGATTGCAGAACGCCTTGATGTAGACAGTAAAACCGTCTTGGACATGAACGGCCGTTTATCCCGGTCGGATGCATCGCTGAATGTCCCTGTTGGCGAGGACGGAGACCTCGACCGCATAGACCTGCTGGCTTCCGACGCACCGGATCAGGAAACTGTGCTGGCCGACGAAGAAGAGCGGACTGTTGGTATTGAGCTTTTGAACGAGGCGCTGAGCGGATTGAACGACCGTGAACGCCACATCATTCAAGAACGCCGGTTGAGCGACGATCCGAGGACGTTGGAAGAATTGGGTGACGAGTACGGCATCAGCCGGGAACGGGTCCGGCAAATCGAAAATCGCGCCTTCGAAAAACTGCAACAAGCGATGAAAACCGCTGTTGCAAAGCTCGACGCCACGACGGCAGAGCCAATGGCTCTGCTCGCCGCGCCGGCTTAATTATTTGGGCGCTGATCGATGTGCTTCCGTATCTGAGACAAACGGTTGGATAACGAGCTTTCCTAAGTTAATCGCTCTTTCATCCCTGAATATGGGTAGACCGATGGTCATGCCATCATGGCCGTCCATTGGTTGGGCGCGATAGGTGCCCAGCAAGTAGTCCCACCACGGTAAATTGAAGCCAAAATTGCTGTCCGTTTCCTCACGCCGAATGGAGTGGTGGACGCGATGCATATCGGGCGTGACGACGCAGAAGCGCAAAATCCGGTCGAGCCAATTGGGCAATGCAAGATTGGCATGATTGAATAGAGAGGTGCCGTTTAGAACGATCTCAAAAACCAGTACGGCAACAGGATCTGCCCCGAGCGTAACCACCGCCACAATCTTAATGATCAAAGACAATAAAATTTCTATGGGATGAAACCGCAATCCAGTGGTGACATCGAAATCAAGGTCGGTGTGGTGCATCCTGTGGAGGCGCCAAAACATCGGTATGGCGTGAAACAGATGGTGTTGGACGTAAATCAAGAAGTCCAACGTCAAAAACGACAGTGTTCCCACCGCCAAGGCCGGAACACCGATCACGTTGAAAAGTCCGAGTTCGTTTTGCGACGCCCACAACGCCGCACCAACGGGCACGACAGGCAACATCAGCCGGGCTAGCAGAGTGCCGAGCGCCAGAATTCCGAAATTACCGGTCCATCGCTTGACGCGGCCCAAGAGCCTTTTGCGCCGCGGCCGAACGGTTTCCAGAACGGCAAACAACAAAGTCAACCCGATGAATACCGCCGGCCTGAGAAGGGGGTCTTCTACAAACATATCATCCTAGTGATACCGGGTTTCATCGGACTGTCACAAGATGTGCAGTTTTTCCAATCCCCCGAAGCGCAATGCTACCAATAGGTTGACAGCCCTTGTGGTTTAGATTGGAGCATGGTGTAAATGCTGTTAGTCGAAACTGTTATTTAGCTTCGGCCGGAAGGTGCATGGTCACTTTTTGGGCCGAAGGGGTCGCAGCTCATGTCTAAAACCATATTGATCGTAGAAGATAACGAATTGAACATGAAGCTGTTCAACGATTTGCTAGAAGCTCACGGCTATAACAACGTTGCAGACCAAGGACGGCCGGCAGGTGATGGAAATGACGCGGCAGCAGCGGCCTGACCTCATCTTGATGGGATTATTTAACTGCCTGAAATTTCGGGTCTAGAAATAACAAAAATGCTCAAAGCTGATGATGACCTGAAGTCTATTCCGGTTATCGCTGTAACTGCCTTCGCTATGAAAGGGGACGAGGAAAAGATACGGGACGGTGGGTGCGACGGTTACATCGCAAAACCCATATCGGTCGCCAGTTTCCTTCAGACCATCACAAAATATCTCGAAGCCGATTAGTCACCTACTTTCGCCAAAATTTGGAAATAAAAACCCCGTCAATCCAACGATGACGGGGTGTTGCCGCTAACCGACCGGATCAAAGGTGTCCAAACAGGGCTTATTTTATCTTGGTTTCCTTAAAGATGACGTGTTTACGCACCTTCGGATCGTACTTCTTCATCTCGAGCTTCTCGGTCATGGCGCGCGGGTTTTTCTTGGTCGTGTAAAAGTATCCGGTTCCCGCTGTGCTCTCGAGTTTGATCTGAATGGTCGCCGGTTTGGCCATCGTTTTTCTCTCTCACGTCCGATCCGTTGGAAGCGCGGCAAGATACTCCGGTGGCTTTACCTGTCAACCCCTTTGAGGAATCAAGCGGGAAAACTGTCCTTAATCGGCTTCTTTTCGAGCTTCGGTCGTTGCCGTTAATCCAAGGGCCTGGGCATAGAGATTCCCGTCTGAAAGCAAGCTCAGCGCGAGTTCAAGGTCGATTGTGGTGTCAGAACGAATCTCGGCTGGGCAACGGCTTCTCAGGGTTGAGCGTGTATTGATGTCATCAGGCGCAACGGTGCGCCACTGAGCTTTGGTATTCGCAATTTGGCTGCCCGACGTTAGCCATTGATCGAGGGCTTCGTCCACAGATCCACTCAATCCACTCGTGCATACCAAGGGGAGCACACCCAAGTCCTGAATGGAGTATCCGTCCGGTGCGTGAAATCGAGACCAGGTCAGTGTGATTTCGCCATCGTTCGGCAATCTGATGACCGTTTGCACAGTTCCTTTGCCATAAGAAGACGTGCCTACTATAAGGCCGCGGCCACTGTCCTGAATGGCAGCCGCAACAATTTCCGCTGCTGAGGCGGAACGGCTATCGACCATCACGATGATACGGCGGCCTTGGGTTACATCACCTTCGAACGCTCGATAGCGTTGAATAGACTCAGGATGGCGGCCGCGGGTGGCAACGATCCGGCCCGATTCTAAAAAGAGGTCGCTGACTGTGACGGCTTGGTCGAGCAGACCACCAGGATCACCTCTTAAATCCAAGATGACACCGTTCACCTGGGGTGAAATCGACAAGGCTTCAGCGAGTTCTGCGTTTACTGTTTGTGCGGTTTGTTGGTTAAAGCTATGGATCTTCACCACAACAATATTATCGATCACTTCTGTCTCTACTGTTTTGGGAACGATTAAGCTTCGGGTAACTGTCGCTTTGGTCGCAACACCAAGGTTGCCACTTATAACAGTCAGATCAGATTGAGTTCCTATGGGACCGCGTAACAACCGACGAACGGTCCAGCGGCGCTTAGCGGCGAGAGACGTACCATCCACGTGGGTAATGATGTCGCTGACGTTTAAACCTGCACGGTGAGACGGCGCACTTTTTTGAATGCCGGTCACAACTATACCGAGGTCTCCTTCAACATAGCGCATCCCAATGCCACCAAATCCATTGCGCGTTTCTCGATTGGCGCGTGCCTGCAGCCGGCCAGCGTAGCGGGAGTAGGGGTCAAGATCCTCAAGGGCCGCATCGAAAAATGTGTAATAAAGCTGTTCCAAGTCGGCACTGCGTAACAAAGCTGATTTCCGGCCTGCGCCGATAATTGTACCGTGGAAAAGGTCTACCCAAGCATTCACATTGGGTTCGAGCGGACGTTGCAGATCAGAGGCAAGTTCCGCCCCTACATAGGTTTGAATTCTGTTGCCCGTATCTACCACGGTAAAAAGAGGATCAATCTCCGCCAGACCACTGAGACCGATTAAAACAAAGCGTCCAATTTTCGGTTTGGTTAAGGCGCGAGCGTCGATCTGGGTCAGGCCCTGGCTGAGGACGCGTTTGGATTGGCTGATTTCGAATCCGTCGACCTGTTTCCTGTCAACCGGCCAATTTTCGTCATGAATGATTGAATCGGACGCACAGCCAGCAAGGCTTAGCGCAACCGCAGCGGCAGCAATGCAACTCCAACTCGGGATTTTCATTCGTTCTGCCATCGGCATTCGATCCCAACTGGCACCCAATAATGAATCTCAATCATAATGAGGCTAAAGGGTTGAGGCCCGAAATAATTATCCGGGCTACCTATCGTCGCTTTTTACCTTGCTGATGCCGGTTCTGCTTTTTCTTTGTGGTGCGTTTGCCCGACCGTGACGGACGTCCGGTTGTCTTTTTTGCTCTGAGTGGTGTGTGCTCTATGTAGTCAAAGACCAGACTGCCGGTCAGAGCGTCCGCTTCTATAAGCCGCACAGTAATGGGGTCGCCTACGGCAAGGATCGTACCCGTGGACCGGCCTTCCAAGGTATGCTGGCGCTCAAACACGTCATAGTGATCCTGCGGTAACCTTCTGATGGGCAGAATGCCGTCCGCACCGGTCTCGCTCAGCGTGACAAAGATTCCAAAGCGGCTGACTCCATTGATGTGACCATTGAACTCAGCCCCTGTCCGTTCGGTTAGAAAGGCAGCTGTAAACCGGTCGACGGTTTCCCGTTCTGCACCGACCGAACGTCTTTCGGTCATCGAAACGTGTTCAGCGACGTCGCTCAAAGGTTCGCTCTTGTGCTCATCAAAACCGCCAGCACCCAACTTGAGCTCGCTGACAAGAGCCCGATGGACTATCAGGTCAGAATACCGGCGAATGGGAGAGGTAAAGTGAGTGTATTGATTGAGAGCCAAACCGAAATGGCCGAGATTCACTGGTTCATACCGCGCTTGCGACTGGGCTCTCAGGATCATGGTATGGACCAGCCCTTCAGCCGCATCCCCTTTTACGGATTCTAATATTTTATTGAAATCCTTGGCCTGTATGCTGCCGGCTGGCGTCAATGTCAGTCCCATACTTTTTAAAGTTGTGGCTAGATCCGTGACGCGTTGTTGTTCCGGCGGTTCGTGAACACGGTAAAGGCCCGGCGCATTTCGTTTCTGCAGAGTCTGCGCTGCTGCAACATTTGCCAGAATCATGAACTCTTCGATCAATTGATGACTGGCCAGGCGTGCCCGCGGAATAACACCGACCATCTGGCCTGCTTTATCAACCACGATTTTTCTTTCCGGCAGGTCCAAGGCCAGTGCGCCTCGCCGCCGTCGGGCCTGATCCAGACACGCGAAGGCCCGATAGAGGGGACGTATTACAGAGTTAAGAAGGGGTTTGGTGGTCACATCCGCATCACCATTCTGGACCTGCTGGACTTGGTCATAGGTGAGGCGGGCAATGGACCGCATCAATCCCCGGACAAACCGGTGACGCCGCAATTTCCCCGTTTTATCAATCCACATGTGGACAGCGATACACGGACGATCTTCGTCCGGCTTTAAGGAACACCACTCATTGGAAAGGGCTTCCGGTAGCATGGGAACCACGCGATCCGGAAAGTACGTCGAATTGCCACGATCAAAGGCGACCTGATCCAAGTGCGACGCCGGCCGCACATACCAGGATACGTCGGCAATAGCGACAATGATGTGCCATCCGTTCTTGTTCTTCGGGTCCTGATCCGGTTCGCTCCAGACGGCATCATCAAAATCTCTGGCATCCTCGCCATCGATCGTTACCAGAGGAATGGTTCTGAGATCTTCTCGCTTGCCCAATTTTGCGGGTTTACAACGGTTCGCTTCCTCAACAACCGGTGATGCCCATTCATGAGGGATGTTGTGATTGTGAATGGCGATCAAACTCAGCGCTTTTTCGATACCGGTGTGGTGCAGCCGCTCAATGACCCGGCCCTTTGCCGTACCTTTGCGGCCTGATCCTTCGACCTCAGCCAAAACAAGTTCGCCGTGTTTGGCGCCGGACGTAGCTTGCTGATCTACTAGCACCGTATGGCGGTCCCGCCGATCTGTGGGACGGAGCAGAAACTTTTGCAGGTCTGTACGCTCTAAAATGCCAAGCATTTGGCGCGCACCGCCACCCAAGCTTCTAATGGGGTGCGCCTCATAGGTTCCGTCACCTGCAGGCGACAGACGGGCCAGAACCCGGTCGCCGATGCCGATTGCACGTCCAGCCGCTTTGGTCGAGCGGACAAAAATGACAGGGGCCGGCTGTGGGTTATCCCACGTCGCTGGCCGGGCAATGAGTTCACCATCAACATCAATACGATGGCCGACAAGCACGGTGACCTCCGGCAGCCGTCCGGCTTCGGAAAACCGCCGATTGGCGCTACGCTCGATCACACCATCCTGCTCAAGCTCTTTCAACATGGCTTTTAGTGCAGGGCGATCGTCTCCTTTCACCTTAAACGCGCGCGCGATGTCCCGCTTGTTAATGCGGTTCGGTGAGTCTTGAATATATTCAATGAGTTCTGCCTTGGCGGGCAGTTTGGTGGGCGGCTTGGTCTTTGAACGGGGCAATGAGGTCTAGACTTTCTCTGTAATCTCTGTGTTTTGAGCCCCAGGGTCTGCGATTTTCTCTTTGGGAGTTGCTGTCTTCGCCGCTTTTTTCTTTGCTGTGGCTTTTTTCTTAGCCGCAGTTTTCTTCTTCGCGGTTTTCTTTTTCTTGGTTACAGCCTTCTTTTTGGTACCTGCTTTTGCCACTTTAGCAGCTAAAAGGGCAACAGCATCATCAAGCGTGACTGAATCCATTTCCTTATCGCGGGGCAGCGTGGCGCGCAGGGAGCCATGCTGCACATAAGGTCCGAACCGGCCATCCTTCAGGGTGACTTTTTACCGTCATCGGGATGGTCGCCTAAGGCTTTGCCGGATGAGCGTCCGCCCCGACCTTTTTTGTTCTTACCCTCGGCGATAACCACAACGGCTCTGTTCAACCCGATTTCAAGGACGTCGTCATCACCGCGGAGAGATTGGTATTTACCGCCGAACTTTAGGTACGGGCCAAACCGGCCAATGCCAGCGAGAATCATCTCTCCAGACTCAGGATGAATACCGACTTCGCGGGGGAGGGTCAACAATTTGAGGGCCCGGTCCAAATCCACAGTTGTCGGGTCCATGCCCTTGGGGATGGATGCCCGCTTCGGCTTCGGAGCTTTGGGTTTCTTCGCCTTGGTTTTTTTCTTTGGTTTCGGCTGCTCGTCTTCTTGCTCGGCAGCTTCTTTCTCAGCTGCTGCCTTTAAGGCGATGGCTTCCAACGTTTCTTGGTCGCCGAGCTGAACATACAGGCCGTATGGTCCGGCGCGGAGGGTGATTTCGAAACCGGTCTCCGGGTCTTTCCCTAGTTCCTTGGGTCCGTCGGCTAGTCCGTTGTCGTCGCCGTTAACGGACAGCTGTCGCGTATGCCGGCATTCAGGGTAGTTGCTGCAGCCAACAAAGCCACCGAACTTGCCAAACTTCAAAGACAGTCGGCCATCCGCGCAGGACGGACAAACCCGCAAATCCTTGCCGTCGTCTGTCTTGGGAAAAAGGTGCGGTTCCAATAACTCATCAAGGGTGTCGATTACCTGGGTGATCCGAAGTTCGCTGGTACCTTCGATGGCGACCAAAAAGTCGCGCCAAAAGTCACTGAGGACCTCTTTCCAGTGCAGCCGCCCGCCTGAAATCTCGTCCAGTTTGTTTTCAAGGTCGGCTGTAAAGGAATATTCGACGTACTGGGTAAAGAAGCTCTCTAGGAAGGCCGTCACAACCCGTCCACGATCCTCTGGAATGAAACGCCGGTTATCCATGCGAACGTAATTTCTGTCTTGAAGCACTTGAATGATGGACGCGTACGTTGATGGCCGGCCGATGCCGTATTCCTCCATCGTTTTGACTAGGCTGGCTTCGGAATAACGGGGCGGGGGTTGGGTGAAATGCTGCTCCGGTTTGATGTTGTCCTGACTCAGTGATTCACCTTCAGCGACGTCCGGTAAGATGCGGTCGTTCTCTTGTTCGTCTCCCTCGGCGTCTTTCGAAGTGTGGGACTTGCCGCCATAAACCTTGAGGAATCCTGGAAAGCGCACCACCGATCCGTTGGCACGGACTTTGGTCTGCTGATCATCGGAAGTAACGGTGACGGCAACTTGGTCCATGACCGCTGCTTCCATCTGACTGGCGATGGTCCGTCGCCAAATCAATTCATAGAGACGGAGCTGATCTTCAGTGATGTACGGCGCCACGTCTTTCGGTCGCCGAGAGGGATCTGTGGGCCGGATGGCTTCGTGAGCTTCTTGCGCGTTCTTGGCTTTCGATGAATAAAATCGGGGTTTCTCAGGGACGTAATCGGACCCAAACTCCCCGCCAATGACATTGCGCACGCTATTGATGGCAGACCCGTCGATCTGCACACCATCAGTACGCATATATGTAATGAGGCCGACAGTCTCACCGCCGATTTCGGCCCCTTCATAGAGTTTCTGTGCCACATTCATTGTTTGCCGGGCACTGAAGTAAAGACGTCTAGACGCGTCTTGCTGCAAAGTAGAGGTCGTGAACGGCGCGAATGGTTTGCGTAATTTTTGCTTCTTCTCGACGGACTCAACGGTCAACGTCGCAGTGTCTAGTGCGGCTTTGGCCCTAAGTGCACTTTGCTCATCAGGCAGAGCAAACTTGTCCAGTTTGTCGCCATCTAAATGAGTCAAGTGCGCGGAGAATTTTTGTCCGTCCGCTTTGGCCAGGTCCAGATCGACGGTCCAATATTCTTGCGGAACAAATTTCTCGATATCGAGTTCCCGGTCGCAAATGAGACGAAGGGCCACAGATTGCACACGTCCCGCCGACCGGCTGCCCGGCAGCTTGCGCCATAGAACAGGGGACAGATTAAATCCAACCAGATAGTCCAATGCGCGCCGGGCGAGGTAGGCATCGACAAGCTCGTTATCCAGATCACGTGGCTTCTCCATCGCCTCTAGAACGGCGCCCTTGGTGATGGCGTTAAAAGTTACGCGCTTCACTTCAGTACCGTTGAGGACTTTCCTGTTCTTCAACTCTTCAAGGACATGCCAAGAAATGGCTTCGCCCTCGCGATCAGGGTCGGTCGCCAGATAAACGGCATCAGCGCCCTTGGCGGCGTCGACAATGGCCTTGAGATGTTTTTGTGATTGTGACGCGACTTCCCAATCCATGGCGAAGTCTTCATCCGGCCTAACCGAACCGTCTTTTGGCGGCAAATCGCGCACATGGCCGTACGAGGCCATCACGGTATATCCGTCACCCAGATATTTGTTGATGGTCTTCGCTTTGGCCGGGGATTCGACGACGACAATGCTATTCATCGATGTGCGTCCACATGCCTAAAGGTCAAAAGGGGGTATGATTGTTTTACCTCAAGACCCTTAACGCTGTTTAAACGTCCCCAATACCGCAGATTCGGTTACCGGGGAGCCGCTCCAATGGGCCCTCTAGCTCAAGATCGAGCAGGATGGCTGCCATAACGGGGGCAGACACTTGGCACTGTCGCCGCAGTTCGTCAACTGTCACTGGTGTCGTGCCTATTTCGCGCAATATGGTTAAGCACATCTGGTGGGTCTCATTTTCACTAATGTTTTCAATGGCTTGCTGAGGTGCAGAGGGGGCTTTCTGCGCCTCAATCATAAATTGTTTTGATCGGTCAATTTCACGCAAAATATCATCAACCGATTGCACAAGCGTGGCGCCATCCCGAATCAGGCTATTGGGGCCCTGGGCTCGCGGGTCGAGGGGAGAGCCGGGGACCGCAAAAACTTCCCGACCCTGGTCAAGCGCGAACCTAGAGCGTTTCCGAGGTTGAATGAATCACTTTAAATTTAACCATTTGAATCAATGACTTATGCGCAGATTCCTTTAGGTTGGACAAAAGGTTGGACAACTTTTGAGCCGGGTTTGTTCTCAACTTTCCGTGCCGCATTGTCTGCCAGCAAAACTCGGTTAGCCTTGTTTGTATAGACGGCTGATTCTTCAGGTCGGCTATGGCCTAAATAGGCCATTAATTCCTCGCTAGTGGCACCACTTTCCGCCAACAAAACCGCACGGGCTTTTCGCAAGCCGTGCGGTGTGCAACCTTTGAGACCCGCTTGTTTGCACCAATTTCCAAACGTTCGGGCGAATGATCCAACTGGAAAAGCCGTGCCATGCCGCGTTGTTAACAACATTAATTGACTCGTTGGCAATTGGTCCAGTTCATAGGCAAGCTCGGGCGTGATCGGCATGGTGGCAACCACGCCCGTCTTTTTCCGCGCATAAGCTATGCGCTCGTTGAGGAGGTCCACATTGCCGCGCGTCATGCTTATGGCGTCCGCACGTCCGGCAGCGGTACAGAACATAAGTTCAAACGACAAGCGTGCCACGCTCCCGCTCGCGTGTGTCGCTCGAAACTTTGCAAGCTCGGCAACATTCCAAGCACGGTGGCCCGGTGACTTGATCTTGTTCGTGTCAGCCAACCGAGCGGGATTAAGCTTTAAGTAACCGTGTCTTTTTGTAGCGTGATCGAAAAGTTCTCCCAACACCTGGCGCACCTTATTACCCGCTGTTTTGCCTTTCATTTGGTCCATCAACATTTCGATATGGAACGTTTTTGTTTCCGCGAATCTACCGGGACCAATTTTTTCAAGCAACCAATTCAAATAATAGTCTTTTGCCCTGAGGCTGGACGGTGCAAGAGATTGGTAATTAGGCGCTTGTCGGAATGTCTGGATCAAAAAGCTAAACGTGTTTTGGCGTAGTCGGTTAGAAGCGCCCGCGCCTTCGCCGTTGCGTGCGGCCTGCAACTCCCGAAGGAATTGTTCCGATCCGATTTCGCCGTGAATGTAACGGTCAATGTTTCCTTTGCGGAATCTGTACCTAACCTTTCTGTGCCTGTCTAAGGTGGGCGTCACGTTGTCATAAATCCGTTTCTTTCTCATGGTCTTTCTCCCGGTATTGGTCGTTGAATCATTTCAGTGAGTTCCATGGCAGAAGCGTCATCATCATTTGACGCTTCACCAGGGGTAATGGTGATCCTTCCGTCCGTGCCGTGCACCACACGCAAGTTTGCAAAGCCACACGCTTGCATCGCCTTTATGGAGCGGGCAAGTTCGGCTTGCGTTGGTGTGGTTTTGCGGCGGGACATTTTATTCGGCTAGTTCCGGGTCAAAATCCGGCAACGTCACCTTTTCCGTTCGGGCGTGGTCAAGCGCCTGTTGATCACCGGCCTCAATGGCGCGGTGAATCCGTCTCGCACGAATATTGGCTTCTAATGCGCGTTTGATTGCGCGAGGGGCCTGGCGTCCCAATTCGCGTTTTTTCTTATTAAGCCAGTCCTCGGCTTCTTCGCGTTCTTTGTCGTCGATCGTTTCGATGGGCGCGGTTACATCAAGATAGGGAAACCTGCCCTCGATCCCCAGTTCACGGACAACGAGTCCGTCAAGAATTGAGCGTTTGATTGATTTGTTAATGTGCGATGTCGATTCCGACCGAAACCCGTGCTTAGGAATCTGACTTTTCACAAAGTCCTCTAAGAGGGTGTCACTGGAAGCCGAGATTGTTACCGCAACAGCAAGGTCAGCCTCAGATTTTCTCGGGCGAGCCATAAGGTGGTTTCCTTTTAGTAATGAGGTAAACCCATTATGACCACGAAAACATACCTACTTCAACCCCTATTCTCGGCTATTTTCGACTAAATACGTATTTCTGTATTTGCCGCTGCTACCTTTCTTAGATTGCAATCCCGGCGTTCCGGCCAGCGATCTCAGGGGACAATCCCCCTTCGATCAACTGTTTAAACGCCCGCGCCCGTCCGGCAATGTCAGCTGCGAAAAGATTCTCAAAACCGAATGAAACATCGACTTCGAACTTTTCCGAGAGCTCTTCTCCGATCAATCGTGCAACCGGCTGCAACGATGAAGTCAAAAATTGTCTGAAAGCTTCGCGGCTTCGGGTTCCATCGCCTTCAGCAATGACCAGCCCAAGTGGGACTCCGCAAGCGGTCAGAACATCCCGTGCCGTCGATGTTCTCAGTTTATCGAGGAGCTCTCGCTGGAGCCCAAATTCCGTTACATCAACAGCACCATTTTTGGACGTACCGGGTTGATTGCCTTGCCACTGCGAAGGCGATTCCATTACCAGAGTTTTTCCTTTTGCGCGGGATAGGTCAGCACGCAAAGCATCTAGCGGTGTTATGTCTCCGCCCGCATCAATCTGCGGACTCGCAGGCAAACCTAAAATCGCGCCAAAAGGAGCTTGAGCTTCACGGCTGACAATCGTTTCAAGGCCCGAAGCGGCGGCGCTGGTAGCCCCGGCCCAAGCCCACGGCGGTGTTCCTTGCCACGGCCTTGCGCGATCAGTGGCATAACGGATATGGATAATTTGGGCCGCTGGTACGGTCCTTTGTTTGGATGCACTGGGGCCGTATTCACTAGCAAGGTATGTCCATCCCATGGGGTCGGCATCGTCGCCAAGGGCGGTCACAGACGCTTGCGGCAAAAGTTTTAGGCTGCCTCTGATCACCTGAATTAAATGGAAACTTTCGCCGCTGCGAATCAAATCGCGTCCGACCTGTGCCAGCAAGCTCGGAGTCAATGCGCGTTTGAACGGTTCGGGCGCGTCCACCTCAGCAGCAGCCAGACTACGGCCATAAAATCCGGCAGCCGTCTCAAGCGCGGCCACGGCCAGCGGAGTCGAGTCAGTGCCTTCAGCACCGGCCACGAATGCGCTCGTGATCTGATCAGTATAGCTCCGCACTTCGACTTTGCGCGTCCAGGGCCATTTCATCCGTCTGGCTCCTCGACAGGCAACGCACGATGCACTCGCCATGGTGACAACAACGCTAACGCGCCTGAATTCGACAACGGATCGGGCGCAAAAAATCTTGACCTTTCAAAGCGGAGACTTGTTCCTCCGGCAATGCGGAGGTTTTGGACAGATTTCGGCATGTAGCCAAAAAGGTATGCCGCAACTCGCAGCGCGGCGGAGCTCTTGATCGCGCCTGGCGCGTCGGGCGCGTATCGTTCAACGGCGGCGCTCGCGGTTTCGCCTAATAGATCAATCGCGCCGTCTGCCACATCGTCAAGACCGGATACGCTTGCCCGCAAAAAGTCACGCGCAACGCTGCGCCCGGCTGCGCTCGACGTTGGTGGATACGGAGATAATGTTACAGCCATGACAATGCACTCCGCCGCCGTGGTGGCTTTGGTTGATCGTCGTCATCGTCAATGATAGTGATAGGGATCCATCCAAGCCGCTTTTCGGCATCCCCTGCAATCGGCTTAAACAAGATCGCCGTGAGAGCGGCTTTTGTATAAGTCCTAATCCCGTTTGTCTCGGTGAACTGACTCAAAGCATCATCGACAAGCGGCCTTGAAAAGATCGGAACCTTTGCTTCTGCCAAGTCGTCTATGATCCCACCGGCGGCAGTGCTCCGGGCGTCCGGCGCAAGCTCGACCTCTAGTACCTTTGGTTGGTCTTTGAGACGTAAAGTTTTGCCGCTCGTTGATCCCAACGCTTCACTGAATCTCCCTACAGTGGCCAACACGTCCACCCCTGGTGCCGGGCCAAGCGACTTGGGCACAAAGACCACCTTATTGCAGTCACCGTTTAAACATTCGCAATGGCATTCAACGCCATACTGGATTCCGTTTTTTATCCATGTTCTCGGATCGCGCCGTGCGCGGGCTTCGACGGTAGACTCGGCATATGCCGGGCTATCAACGACGCTGACTGCGCTTAGGTGTGCACGTTCAACGATCCGTAAATCACCTTCTAAACGTTCAGCTATGGCAACAAACTCAATCGACAGTCCGCGCAAGACCTTAGACCGAACGAGCATCAAGACATCATCGGCCGATGATGTCTTAGGCAGTGTCGCCCTTATACGTAGTTCATTGTCGGTATCAGTTATCTCAAGGCCACCACCGCCTGTCCTGGCCAATGGTACGGTTCGGTCATGATGTCCATTCAGGATGACATCCTCGATAGGACTGAAGGCACCGGGTTGGAAGGTTTCTCGCACCCCTGGCCCAATAGTCGCCGTGTCGCCGTATCGAAGAGCAGTCCCTTCTAGTGTGCGCCCGACTATGTTCCCTATCTCTAGCGCGCGTTTTTCAATCATGGCTAGGGTGCTTGAAAGAGGGTGCAGGGGTGCGGGCGGGAGCCAAGGGCCCAGAGGAGGACAAGTCCAAAAACCCCCAACTCCCGCCGCGCTATGTATGAGGTGCGCGTGTCCACGTCGCGAGCCTCACACAGTCTCTGTCGAAATTATTTTTGCGCCGTCTGGATCAAGGCTCCAAAGCCAAGATTTGAGACCAGCGGCGGGCAGTACGGTTATGCTTTCATAGGGCGGCAAAAAATGGCCTCTGGAATCCGCGCCAGGTTGAGCGGCTGCGACACGCATTTTGATGACGGACTCGGCTGCATTCGCAACCAAATATCGTGTCCCATCGATCAGATTCAATTCATCCTCCAACGCTTTAGGCGTGGCATCCAAATCAAGGTCCTGGCTGGCGCTCGCCATAGCTGATCATCCGTCTGAGCAGTTAACTTTCTTAAGAAACCTTGAACTCGCGAAGCGAGTAGGCGTCGGGTTGAACTAAGATCACGTCACCCAAAAGAACGTGCAACGTGAAAGCCCTCGTGCCGCTGGCTGAACCGGTGAAAATGTCATCAATCGAGATTGATCCCCAATGTGGGCAAACGCTCGTTCGCATACCACCGGAAGCACCCATCATTGACCGGCCCATACGGTAGACAAGCGCCCTTTGAATAGTGCTAACAGGCGCAGGCATTCTTTTATTCGTCCAGAAGCCGCCGTAATGCATTGCGGCATAATCAGTGAACGCAACCGAGCCTAAATCTGCTGCTTGAATGTCTCTGAAACTTTTGGCGGCAAGTTTAAACGTGTCAACGCCCGCAACGATTCCAACTTCTTTAGGCGTCGTTGACCATAATCCATCAACGGAGTCAGTAAAGGCTTCAACGAAGTCGTCAAAGTCAGGTTGCGCTCCCGGATCAACGGGGTCATTGATCGTCTCAAGACGTTCGATAAAACCAGTTAGGTTAGGCGCTTGGCCGTCTCCACTGATCATTTGCTTGTCGAGTTCGTCGCTCAAAACGAGGGAAAGGTTTTGACGAAGAATGGACTCAAAGTTCGCTTGACCGACTGCTGCAATGTCTTCCAGTGACAGCTCAAGCCTTGCCGAGATTCGTTTCGGCACGGCGGTTTGAACAGTGATCGCGCCAGTTCCCGCAACGGCATCATCACCTTTGGCTTTCGCCGCCGCGTCCTGGCTTCCTGTAATGGTGCCTGATGCATAGGTGCCGGTAGAGACTCGCGGCATATCAACGCCAAGGCGTGAAGCAATGCTGTTCGCAAAAACGGCGGGCCTGATCGGATCAAGATTGACTCCGACGGTGCCAGGTGCTGGCGTAACAGCGCGTCGTTCAATCCCGGTCTCTGTTACGACATTGACAAAAACTTGTTCGCCCCGTTGTTCCGGTGTGTCTAATATTTCAATGGGTATGCCGCCGTCAACACCAGCGGCGGCGGAGAGTTCGGCCTCAGGCCCGGTGAGCATTTTTCCTTGTGCTCGGGCTTGAAAAAAATTCGTTAACTGCGCTTTCTGTCGAAGCTCGATCCGTTCGCGCGTTTCCGCGTCCGGTGCGTTAGCAACCTTCTTTTCAAGTTCGTTTTGCTCATCGGTCTCGGCGATCAATGCCGAGCGGTGCCGCTTTTCAAGGGTGCCAAATTCAGCTTGAAGATCGCCCTCTTCCTTTTGGACGGCATCATCATAAGAATCGCCGTCTAACTGGGCAATCTCCGCCAAGCGCGAGCGGATCGAGCTGCGGCGAAGTTCAAGTTTTTGACTGGCAAGCATGAGCAAAACTCCCGAATAAAGGCTAGGTCGGCTTGAGTTCTGCTTAGTTTTTGGTCGCTATCGGTTAGTTATGACCCGATAAGTGGGAAATTGCAAGAATCAACCCATCATTTCTTCAATCATAGCCCGCCATACCAGTTCCTCATGTGTCGGGGTGCGGCGGGCCTCGCCTTTTGATTTCGCGATATGGCAAGACCTGCAAAGCGTTTGTAGACCGTTCAGGTCGTAGGGGTCCTGTCCCGGCTCACGCTCCAGTGGTGTGACGTGATCGCACTCTAAGCGCCCGGCCTTGCCGCATGACGTGCAGCGGTAGCCATCACGATTGAAGACGGCAAGGCGCGTGCGCGCCCATAAACGTTTGTTGTGTGACTTATGGATTTTGCTCATGCTATGGTCCACCCTCCGGCGGTTGAAATCGGGGTATTGGTAGGCCCTTTTCAATGTCGGCTACGGTTTAAAGTGCCGCTGATTGGCTTTCTTTGCCTCTCGAAAGGCCATAGGAACCCCTACACGGGGTTGCCTTCCAGCCGCTAGTTGACAAACAGTGCCACCCGCAGGGCATGACAAGGCAAGGCATAGAGCTACCAATTGAAACGCCTCCCTTCCGGGGGGCGTTTCTTTTCACCATCACCTCGACATCGATGAGGATGATGGTTGCGCCGGTGCCATGAGCTCATCCCACCATCCCCCGGTACTGCCAGGCCTGGGGCGGTTGTGATGGTGCTCGAACACCGGCACTCACGGCCAGGATTGCGGCGGCGGCGGCATCATCCCGCGCACGCAAGCGGCGTCCGCCTTCAGTGCCTTTTGATAGTTTAGAGTTCCCGGCAGGGTCGGTTACGACGCGGGCCTCGCTCATGGCTGAGCGTAGAAGCAAAGACGCGGCGGCGGTCACTCGTCCATCCACAATGGCACGGCGAAAAGCTCTCACGTCTTCCGCTCCATCTTTGTATCCCATTCCGCGCAATTCCAATTGAGTTACGGGGATACCATGTTTTTGAAGTGCCTCGCGCAACTCAGATTCTCTCCACCGATCGCTAACGATCTTAGAGGGTCGACCATACCGTTTCATGGCCTCTGTCAGTAATGCGCCGATGTCCGTCGCGTGTTGGCCCAACTGTAGAAGCTCACCACGTCTCGCGCATTGTTCGTACAAATCGGCACAGCCATCTCTGAGGCCGCGTTCTTTAAGGTCCGGTTCATTCGGAAAAGCGGCGAATGACTCTAACGCTCCGCTCTCGGGCCAATAGCCAGCTACGGCGGATTGTGCGGCGCTGGTGCCTAAATCGATTCCCCAGACAGGTAGGCCGGTGTGTGGTGCAAGGCCTTCGATTTTTTGCCATGCGCCACCGCTCAACAGAAGAGAGGCTTCAACGTCGGAAGTGCCAAGATTCAACCGTAAAGATTCGAAGCTTGCGAGCAATGCCGGATCGGCCTTTGCTTGGCGTGATTCCATAAAGATAGCGGCCTCAAGGTCTGGCATAAGCGGCAACGAAGGGTTAGCTTTTTTCCACACGTGTTTTTGAAAACGTGGATCGGACTCTTTCGCCGCGTGAACTTGTGCATAACCGTCATCGGCTGCCAGCATCTTTGCAAACCAATGAGTGTCATCAGCCGGGCGCGTACCGAGCGCAACGAAACGGCTATGTGGCTGTTTGCCCGCCGCAGTGCGAAGAGCTGCAACCATACGTTCGCCGGTAGTCTCGGGCCATTGTGCGGGCTCATCGGCCAAAACTAATACCGGTGCGAGACCATGAGCCCGGCGCGGATCGGAACCTATGCACCGGACCCTAGCGCCGGTGGTCCTGTTTTCGATTCGCGCTTGCTGCGCCGTGTCCCACACTTTCCATGTTTCCTTATCGGCCAGTGACGCGACCATGAATGCAATGACGTGTTCAAACGCGATCCGGGCTTGTTCAAACGAGCTGGCACAAATAACGGTCTCGCCACGCGGCACCATCAAAGGGCCGTCAAGAGTCGCAGCTGCGATTCCAGACAAGAGCGCGGTTTTTCCATTTCCTCGCGCGACGGACAACGCGGCTGAGTGTGTGCCGTTCTTAAAAGCGCCACGCACAAAGCGACGTTGCCAGGGTAATAGGGTGAACGGCTGCCCAGCTAACCGGCCTTGGGTAATGCGCAGCCCAGAAAGGTAGGCAAGCAACTTGGTAGTGGTGACGTTCATTGCAAAGTTCCCCATGAGCCTTGGGAAACGAATCTTTGCAGTTCGGCGGCAGACGGCCAGCCGAGTTCGGCGGCAGTGACTTCCGCGTCGGGTCCGAAGATTCGTTCAAGTGCCAAGATCATCCGCGTTGCCATTGACCCGGATTGGGCTTCTACAATCGAGGCAACCGCCGGTGAAGCATCCTCGCCGGATTCTGATCGAAAGAGCAGATAGCCGACCCTGTATAAAGCGGCAAAATCGAGCCTGTGGGCTTCATCGGCCTGTTTGTGGGTGCCGTGATCATGTGTGGCGTGGTCATCGGCTTCATGGTGCTTGTGGGCGTCTGTGGTCGGCATTGAGCGTCTCCCTATAGGTGTCTCTGTGTTCCCGGTCCGGGGTCCTGATCATGGTGTTCGAGTTAAGCCCCCTCGGTCCCCTGACGGTTTTGGCTTTTTCTGGAACAGGGTCCCGCAATAATATTTCGTGTTTGCGCAACAATAGAATGTAGCGAGTCGAAAACACCCCCCCCCTCATCAAAACGGCACCCCGCCGGGCCAAGGCTAGACCCACCAGCCGGGCCAACGCATAGGGCCTATACCTGCCGCTATGCCTGAACACCGCAGAATCCCTGACACATTGAAGCGCATAGCCTGAAAGACGCGCCCGTGAGGGTTACTGGTTACGATTCTATAGTTGTACAATATATCAATTACTCTCATAAAGTCGTAACCAGTAACCTGTATATGTCCTTATAAGTCTATATGCCGCAGACAAGCTCGGTTTTTGCCGTGGGGGTTGCCTCTAGCCTAGGGCCTAGGGCCTATAAGGTTACGAATCCGTGTCCGGTGGCGGTAGCGCCTCGAAACCTTTGGCCATGCCTTCCAATTCTTCCAACGGTGCGCCAGCACCATGCCGAGCCAGCCAAGCGGCATATTGATCCTTAGGTAACAGCAGCGCTTCCTTGACCATGTTGTCCCAGCGTATTTCCTTCGGTTGCCTATTGTCTGCAAACCAATAGCCAATGTGCAAAAAGCCTGTCCTTAAGTTTTTCCAAGCGTCGTATTTCTCGGACAGACAAACCCAATCCGGGTAGGCAGCAAGCGGGTGCGCTTCCACCTTTTTTAGATGAGGATTCCCTGCCGGGTGTTTCCAACTGTCCCGCGTCGTTTTCCATACCCGCGTTGCCTTACCACCCACTTTCAGGACGTGCTCGGCTAGGCCCAATTGAAAAAGAATCTGCCGCGACATTCGCACGCCCAAAACCAAGCCGATGTCACCCGGTTCTAATTCGTAACCGTACGACGCCATCCGCTCGGCACGCCCATTGAAAGAGTTCAGCAGACTCGTTTGAGTGAAATACAAAAGCTTATCGTCGTCTTGATAAACTTCCGTTGGATCGTCTTCTAACAATACAGCCTGGTCATCGGTGGTAATCATCAGGAACACCATCAGCTGCCGTTCCACCAATTCCACCATGCCGTCATAATCGCCCTCCATGGCCTCGATAGGCCCGGCTCGCACCGGCAACCCAGCGGGCCTATCATCGTTCTCAGGGGCCGGTTTTTCGGCCCCTAATTCCTCTTGAGCGAGTGCATGTAAGTCCATGACATTGACTCCATCGTGTGGTTGTTTAGGTGTTTCGTTCTCCTTCTTTCTGTTGGTCCCAAGTGTCCAAAAAAAGGTTGGACAATTCGGATTTTCTCTAATGGTTACAATGGCCCGCTTGAGAGGGGTTGGACAAGCTAAGCCATTGAAATCATTACATGTATTCCTTCCGAGGTTGAATGAATCAAAATTTTGTTGTCATGGTCTTGGCAGACTGATTCGATAGCCGCTTTGGCGGGGGCATCGTGGCTGTATCGGAAGACCTGCGTATTCGCTTGGTGAGCAAATCCCGACCAGGGCAGCCGGAAGTGGTACAGCATGTGATCCAGCGGTTGCCCGGCAATGGTGACGCCAAGAGAGTTCATGGAGGTGAAGTCCGACAGGCCAATCCGGCCCGGCTCGTGTGTCTGGCGGAATATCACGTCCCGCTCGGGGCCGTATCTTGCGCGCCAGTCACGGATGCGCCGTTCCAGGGTGCGCCGGATACCCGGGTCCAGTTCGGGATGGCGCCGCATCAGTTCCTGGAGAACGCCCACCGGGCGAACGCCGGCATTGTTCTCCAGCATCGGCACAACCTCGGAGTCAAAAATATCGGCCAGCGGGTCTAGACGCCGCCGTCCCCGCGGGGCTTTCTTTTGCGAGGGAAGTGTCGGATCCCGCTTGATCCTGTAGCCGGTGGCAGCACTGAAACCTGCCTTCGCGGCGGCTACTTCAGTGGCGCTGGTTTTCCTGTGTTTCATGAAAGACCTCATCTGGTGATCAGTTACATGGCGGCCGGGCCCCTCGCGCTCCTCTATCGAGAATATCGCGAGACCATTACCGACCGGCCGCAATCGCCAAAAGAGGACAGGCAAAATTTCTATCCGGCGGCCTTCAACTACAATCGGACTACGCCCTTTTTGCGTTAACGGCCGCCACTTCTGCCTCTCCACACGGGACTCTCAACTTGTTTGTCGCGCTGCTGTCACCTTGATTGCCGCGAAATAATGGCGACCACTACGAAATCCTGATCCCTGCGGCAGATGCATTAGCAGCCAAACATCCCCTCGCCGCCACGCTGGTCCTGCGGGCCATGATCGATTTCACCCTGAGCCGGAGACGATCGACCCGTTACAAGCACGCGGCTCGCCACCTGCTGGAATGTTCCAGCCTGTCCTCAGGCATCCAGAACTTCGGCACCTATGAAACGCACGAAGCCTATGAGGCCCGTCTCAGGCGTGAGCACAACCGCAAGCAATCATTCTGGAACCTCGTCGCCTGAGAAGCAGGCCGCCAGGCTGGGTAGCTCAAGCTGATCTATTCTGACGACGCCTTTTTGAGGGAACTCTTCAAGATCAGTTCAACGCGGTTGTCGCGACGAAGCGCGGCGCGATGCACTTTGAAATATTGCATAGCCTTCAGTATCTCGGCTTGTGAACGCGGGTGGGGAAGCCGTGTGGAGACCCGCCGAATGGCTAACCGATCAAAATCTATTATGGCATATTGATGGGCGGCTAATGGATAGTCGGTCGAATACGCCGCAGTGGCAAACACTCGGGTGTTGGGGTGAATGTGCCCGCTGAGAGCGGATAAGAATTCCTTAAGCGCAGCGTCGTCCATGTAATTGAGATAGTCCCACAACAGGCACACATCGAAATAGACATTCTTGGCGTATTCTAGAAACGTCGACAGTGAATCTACATTCCGTCCTAAAACCGATGGGTCAAATAGGTCGGCGACATATAAACGACAACGGAATCGGGAAAAAAACTCGATACTTTTGGGCTGTGCCGACCCCACATCAAGAACATACAGCTTTTGCGCAAAATCTATGCCTTTGAACACGTGCGGCAACAAGCGTGCCGTTTCCGATGACCAACCTAGCGGAGGGGGAATACCGTTCAGACCCCTATCTGCGTCCAAACCCGTGGACGTTCCCGCTTTCACTACGGCTTCAAATCTTCTGATGGTGTAGCGAGGGGTGCCTTGGGAGGGTCCTCTGTGCTTTCGCCGATCTCCATATCGATGCACCCCTTGAACTTTGCGCCATCCTCAATTTCAACTCCTAGAGAATTAATCGTGCCTTGAACGATGCCAGTAGAAAAAATAACGGCGTTTTCCGAGGCTTTGATATCTCCGGATAGGGTTCCCTTAATCTTCACTTGCTTGCCGCTGATATTACCCTTTACATGCCCAGACAGTTCTATACTGGCGACGCTACCGCCTGAATCAATGTTACCTTCGACCTTGCCGCTGACAACAATGTCCTCTTTCCCGGTGATGTCGCCCTTGATGGTGGCCGTGGCACCGATCGTTGTGATCGTGCCAGCGGATTGTTGCTTGTTCGATGTGGAACCTACCTCCGCAGTTTCTCCCGCAGGATTCTTCACGGGCTCATCCGTCTGGGGTTTGAGGGTTTCCAACGTTCTGGAAATGGGGTTCCACCGCGAATCTTCGGGTGCCGATGAAGCCTTGTTTTTGAGTGCGTCAATCATATTCTATCCTCTAGGTTAATAAACCCCGGTCACGAACGACGTTATATCGTTCCACGAATATCCATAGCGTCTTGCCTACCCGCAAGATTATTCGTGGTCGAGCCAGTCTTCCAGTCTTTTGCCCTTGTTCAGTACATATGGGACGGCTGTCCGTTTCGAAAATCTCATCCGCCGGTTATATGGACGCCCCCGAT
Source organism: Rhodospirillaceae bacterium (assembly GCA_965262665.1). Lineage (GTDB taxonomy): Bacteria > Pseudomonadota > Alphaproteobacteria > Rhodospirillales > Rhodospirillaceae > CBDBND01. Next base: position 1,665,824 of record CBDHFR010000004.1, on the reverse strand, counting down.
GGCAAGGACAGATTTGGTGTTTCGGAGCAGTCAGGTTGCAGTTTTATATCCGGCCTTATGCGGGGCTTGTTCCTGCTGGCCCTGATGGAATCTGCCGACCCGCGCCTCATTTTATATGGACGCCCCCCGATGGCAAGGACAGATTTGGTGTTTCGGAGCAGTCAGGTTGCAGTTTTATATCCGGCCTTATGCAGGGCTTGTTCCTGCTGGCCCTGATGGAATCTGCCGACCCGCGCCTCATTTCTTCGGTGGGCTCGTGGCCCGACGGCGGATGCAGGCTTGGCGGGTCGCGGTCTGACCTATTTGCCATCACACCTTGTCGTACCTTGCGCAACCTTTCAGCGTGCCATCTCCTTTGCGGTTTCCAGTCACCAGCCGCGCTTATGCGGGCTGGCTAACGAAGTTCGATTGGTACACCCGGTCAGGAGCCAGCAAGGCCCAGATCGTGCGTGCGATCTTGTTCGCAAGCGCGGCGGTGGCTACGTTCTTCGGCCTCCGCTCGGCCAAGCGCAATACCCATTCGGACGGCGCTTTGCTGTTTGTGAGCACCGAGCGGGCGCCGTGGATCAATCGGGCGCCGTGGATCAATAAGGTACGCAGGTAAGTATCACCGCGCTTGGAGATGCCGAGCATGCGCACCCGCCCGCCGGTACCGCTGTGCCGGGGCACAAGGCCCAACCAGGCGGCAAACTCCCGTCCGGATTTGAACGCGCCGGGATCGCCCATTGCGGCGACCGCCACGGGCGCGCTCAGCACCCCGACGCCGGGGATCTCGGCGATCCGCCGGCTGGCGGCATTGTCCCGGTGCCACAGCTTGAGCCGCCGCTCAATGTCGCCAATCTCCTCGTCGAGCCGGATTACACGGGCCCACTGCTCGCGCAGAGTCTCGATGACCATCCACGGCAGCCGCTCCGACACTTTCTCAAAGGCCGAAACGATACCTCTGCGCAGACCGGCCCGGCCTTGCGGCATCACCTCGCCGTACTCAGTCAGCAGCCCACGCAGGCCGTTGATCTGAGCAGTGCGGAACTTGACCAGTTGCTGGCGCATGCGGTGCAGCGCCAGAACCGCTTGTTGCCCCTCGCTCTTGATCGCAACCGTCTTGATGCCGGGCTGCTGTACCGCCGTCCAGACCGCACGCGCATCATGCGCATCGCTCTTGTTGCCGCCCACGAACGGGCGAACCATCTTCGCCGGTAGAACGCGGACCTCGTGGCCCAGCTCGCGAAGCCGACGCGCCTAGTGCTGCGAGCCGCCGTACGCCTCCATGCCGATCAGGCACGGCGCACGATTGGCGAAGTGCTCCAGGAACCTCACCCGCGTCAGCCGCAAGTCCACGATCTCGCCCGTCTCCATATCGGACCAATGCAATTGAAACACTCTCTTCGCCGTATCCACGCCAACGACTGTTCTGTTAATCTTCATGTCGGCCCCTCCGGTTTGCCCGTGAAGAGCTTGCTCTTCACCACCTGGGTACTTTAGATGCCGTCGGCTCGCGAGGGTCCACCACATCCCTCCGCCGGCCAACGTCAGTGGGTGGGAGGCGTCCATTCCATTTAGTCGTGATGCAAACCGGCCAAGTGTGGATGAGGTGTTCGGAAGGCGCAGGCTCAAAGTGCTGCGCGACGATGGTCGTATCATCTCTCACGCCACAGACCCTATGACGTGTAGATTATACGACAAAGGTACGCTTGGATGCGCTGACGTTGTAATGAATCCGCTTTCATTTTGATTACGCAATTCTATCGTCAGATTCTTAGAATAATCCAATTTTATTATTTATTTCATAATATCAATGAATTACGTGTAACCAAGATTGTGAAATCGAGACTTACTCATAGAACGGGCAGAAAACTCACATCAACCCTTCCGACGACGGGAAGGGGTAGTGGCGCGGTTCAGAGACATAAGACCTTGCAGAAATTCTCCTCCGTCCATGCTTCGATCCACAACCATTTCAACCACCAACGCCATCTCAACCGCCGCGATATTTTCAAACAAGCCCCAGCCACCGCCCTGGCCGAGTGGCGCCAACTTGCTGCCTGAAAGTCCTGTATTATGGGTTCTTCAGGTCCGGGCCAGTTAGCCTGACAATGCCGTTGCGCCCATCCCGTTATAATCATAAAGCAAGACAGAGCCGCCGCACTGGGCGAGTGGAGTCAACTTGCCGCCTGATAATCCTTGACTGCAGGTTTTAAGGGTCCGGCCGAGTTCGTCTGACAATGCCTACAGTAGGAGCCATACTTATCAACGTTTATTTCAGTTTGAGTATTGCGCTTACCATGTTGTTGACTGGTTGCGATGGAGAGAGCACGCCTGAGTCCGGCTCGTCTGCTAATACCTCTGCCCAGCCGGTAAGCTCAGAGCTTTGCGTCGACATGGGACCGCAATCACCGCGGGATATTAGTAATAAGGCCGGCATGAACACGGACGCGTTCCCGTTAGCGCCGACAGCTAGCGAAATGAACCTGTGCAACATACACACGCATACCAATGCCGAACACAAAGGTTCGGGATTCAATATTTTTGTTAGCGACGCCGATAACGGTGGATATGCCTGCAACGAAACGCCCACTCTAAGCGTAGCTGAACTTGCACCGGCAGAGGGCGCCTACCAAGGTGTGAAGCCCGGCGACACAATCGAAGTACATTGGGTGTATACGTCCTGCGTTGCAACGCCGGGTGAAGGACTTGGCGCTTGCGTCCCGGAAGGCTGCAGCGACCCATTGTTACGTGTGGAAGCTCAGGTATTTCTCGTCGTCAACGATCCAAATTCACTCGATTTTAGCGCAATGGCATATGGAGGAAACATTGTCGACGGCCGACATCAGGCCAAGTCGATTCCGACGACGACGGGCGAGCCTGTGTTATTTCGAGGCTCGACGACCGGTCCGTTATACGATCAACACTCTTGTTCACCGATCAAAGTGACGTGGAATGTGCGCCCACAATGTACCAAGCTCGATATCAACTCGCTGCACCGCTGGGCAGAGCAAGGAAATGTGTTTAACGAAACGAAATCGCACGGCAGTTGGTCACTGCACCCGAGTTGCTCTCGCCTATCGAGTAATCTATTCACCTGAATTTAAAGTTCATGACATGAGTTTTTAATCGGCGCGCAGGCTGTCCCTTCCGAAAACCTTATCCGGTTGAAGTGAAGATGGATCCTCTGTAAGCCTGTCCCTTTCGAAAACCTGATCCACACCTGGACGGTTCGGGCGCACCGGACCCCCCCCTTGAGCGATGCTTCAAGGGAATCCCACGCCGCTACCAAATCGCAAGACAACGAACACGCATCAGCTCCATTCTTGCAATCTAGAAACGGCCTTCACCTCGAAAACATCAAAACTGCCAAGGCATTCCTCGTTCTTCTCAGTCGACTATTTCAACGAAATTGTAAGCAGTTAAAACAGATGAGGGGCGGCCCCGTTTCCGAGGCCGCCCCTCATCTCACTCACATTATGACGCGGTAGACTAAGCCGGCTTTGTTCCCACCACGTTGCGTTTGGCGCCGCGGCGAGACGGCGGTCCGTTTTCGTTCACCTCGAAGCCGACGTCGCGCATCAGTTGGTTGAAGCCGTCGAAGCCGAGCTTGGCGTATTCGAGGCGCCAGGGCTCGCCGTTCCAGCGGCTGTCCCACCATTGGCGGAACGAGCTGTAGACGCCCCTGCCCGGCCCACTGCCGGTATAGAAATCCATCGGATAAAAGACCCCGCCCGGCCGCAACACGCGGAAGGATTCCTTCAGGACATCCACCGTGCCTTGCGGCGAGACTTCGTGGAACATGATGTTGTTGGTGACGATGTCGAAGTGGTTGTCGGGGAACTTGCTGTCCTCGGCCAGGCGCTGGGCGAAGTTGACCTCCACGTCGAGGTCGACGGCGCGCATATGAGCGTAGCGCACCATCGGGCCGCCCACATCAATGCCCCACACTTCCGCGTTGGGGAAGCGCTGCTTGATGGCCACCGACAACTGGCCGCAGCTGCAGCCCTGGTCGAGCACGCGTTCCACTCGGCCATACTCCGGCGGCGGAATGGCGCCCGCTAGGCCGATATGCATTTCGTCCTGGTCGTTGCGGCCTTGGAAGAAGTTGTTGGTGCCGTAATGGTAGACGTGCCCTGCGAACGGGTCACCCACATAGCCGCCCGGCTGAATATGGATCTCATGGCGGGTGTAGTCAGGCATGTCCATGTCCGGGTTCAGTTCCAGCGTGCCCGGCCCCGAGGCATCCGCCGCTTCCATTTCGGTAAGGTAGGCGTCTTCGTTGCCATGGAACTCGTTGTAGAGAGTCTTCCAGTTGATCTGCTGGGCTGAGAGCCACATGCGCGCGCTGCCCGCCACCAGCGGATCGTCAGCGACATGGTCAAGCACGTCCTCAATGGGCAGGTCGTCAACGGGAGACATGCCTTTGGCCCGCATGATGTCGGATACGCGCTTGCGCGCAGCGCGGGTCATGTCCCGGTTGGCGAAGATGCGGAAGCCGGTGATGAAATCATGCTGGGCTTCGAGGTGCTGGGTTGGCAGCCGTTCCAGGCGGCCGATCTGTCCGCGGGGCTGCAGGTCCGCCTCCCTGAAGGTGTTCGCGGTTTTCGCAGAGGCCTTGCGGCTTGAGAACATGGCGCCGACGAATGAGGCGGTTGCCGCCGTCGCGCCCATTAGAGTCCGTCTTTTAATCATGGTCATTCCCTCCCCGGCCTACATGTTGTCGATGGCATCGCGGGCCAGCGCGGTCTTGTCCTCGCCGTCCCGTGCGATATGGCCGTAGGTGATCTGGATGAAGGCATCGCGCTCTTTTTTGAGCTTGGTTTCCTCCTCTGGGGTGAGCACATAGGCTTCGATCATCTCCTGTGTGACCGCGCCTCCCTTCTCCATGAGGAGTTCGATGATGCGGGTACGCCGCCGGTTGGCCCACACTTCCGCGCCGAGGGCGATGATCGACGTCATCATATCGTCCATCAGCGCATTACCGAGGAACACGGCTTGGTCCGTGTCCGATTTGATGAAATCGGCCGTATAGTGTTTGCGGCCTTCTGAGCTTGCCATGGCCTGAGGTCTCCCAACTGTGCGTGAGATAGCGGGAATCTGCGCTTTTTCGCCCATGTCCGCAAGGGTGGCCGGGGGCTTTGATCGACCCATGAGCAGTTAAAACACCTTAAATTCCAAGCGATAGCTGATTTTTATCGGCTGGTTTGGGGCGCTTGTGCAGGTGTCCCTCCCACTTACCTCACCGCAGGTATTCGAGACGAAATTGTGCGAGGTGCTTGCGCGTTAAGATCGTGCCCGCCTGCTCGTGCTCGTGGATCTGGCTTGGCCAAACGTGGTTTTGAGCCACATACGCCAGATGAGCGTATTGTTAGCTGAGAACCATTACAACCACACCTCATCCAAGTGAAGACAACGTTGGTTGTGGGCCGCCGCAACCACCGAAACCGACATTTCAGACAACCGGATAAGCCGGTTGATTCATAAGGGTTGGGTCCGCCACTAATTGTCAACGCTTGGGAGTTGAAGCCATAATTATCGGCGGATGAGGTTTTCTAAAACCACAACCCAACTCAAACCAGTTTTCTACGGTAATGGCCGGGAAATCAGTATAGTGTTAAAGGCTTCCCGCCCTGGGTTGGTTACTTGATCCCTCGCAAGATTGAATATAAGAACCGCCAGCGCGGAAAGCTAAAACCTTGCATTAGGAAATTCCATTGGGAGATAACGATGGCGCGTGACCATGTTGAGTATTTAATCGCGCAGGAAATGCCGCGCACGCCGTTGATGAACAAGGGGTTTGCCACTGGGTTCCGCGTCGCCGAACTGAGCCGGGATCACGACACCGGCGCTGTCTCCTACTTTAGCTCACTCGCGCCGCAATGGATCCGCAGGGAAAGCGGCTATTACGAACACGACGTCGAACTTCTGGTCATGACCGGTGACCTCAGGATCGGCGACACGGTCTTAGAGGCTGGGCATTACAGCTTCATACCTGGTGGATGTCTGTGGGGTGAGTCCTTCTCGGATGCGGGTTGTGAGTTGTTCATGATGTTCGAAGGACCGCCGGTGTTCGTGGAAGCCGATAAGGATAGCGAGGGTGCCAGGACGGACATGCGCATCGACGACATCGACGCCAAGGGCATGCCATGGGGTGATCCCCCGTCCCACCCCGGCCGCCCGGCTGAGGAAGCGCCTGCTGGCCTCGGTGTGAAATACATCCGCATTGACCCAGACACCCAGGCCTTTACGCTGATGGTGCGACAGTCAGCGGGTTGGTTTGACCCGAAGCTGGAACGACATTCCATCTGGGAAGAGCTGATCCTGCTCGACGGCGACTACCTCATGGGCAAGATGGGCAAGGTGAACGCTGGCACCTACATTTTCCGCGACGGCGTCATTCCCCACGGACCGCAGGTTAGTAAAAACGGCAGTGTCTGGCTGGGGCGCGGCCCGGGCCCCATCGATTTCGATTACCTGGACGAGCCCTGGACTATGGCCTTGGTGGAAAAGTACTTAAACGCGGACCACTTGTTCACGGGCGAACATGAAACCGGCCCGTGGGGCAACTGGATGTAGAAAAGCTGTGGTCTCAGAGCTTACTCCTGCCGCGGCAAAGTGACTTGCACGCGCAAACCACTGTCCCTTCCATTTACCTTATCCGCCGATCTTCATGATGCAAACTGTCTAGAGCAGATTCAATTTAGTCCCGATCATATCCGGCGGCGGCGAAGTAGTTTTCGCATTCGGTTGAGGTGAAGGCGTCGATGGCGTCGGCAATGGCGTCCCACAGGTCGTCGACGGTTCTGGCGGCGGCCTTTCTCAGGAGCGCCTTGAGTTTGGCGAAGGCCATCTCGATCGGGTTGCAGTCGGGACTGTAGGGCGGCAGATACAGCAGGGTTGCGCCGGCGGCTTCGATGGCCTGGCGGATGCCAGCGACCTTGTGGGCGGGCAGGTTGGCCATGACGACGCTGTCTCCGGGGTCGAGTTCGGGTACCAGGACCTGTTCCACATAGGCCTTGAAGGCAGCCCCATGCATCGGCCCGTCGAGGAGCATCGGGGCCGCCAGGCCGGAGAGGCGCAAGCCGGCGGTCAACGTGGTGGTCTTCCAATGGCCATGGGGTATGAACTGGACGACAATTTCCAGTTACGGCCGACAGTGCTTCGACCGGCAGCCGCGGCGGCACATTGGCGGCGACGGCCGTAAGGAGCTCGGCGGCAGCATGCGCCTGATCTGCCAGGCTCCGGGCCGGTAGGCCGCGGCACCGGCCGGCGTCTTACGCACATTGAGGAAGGCGGCGTGGAGGCCTTGTTCGAGCGCACCCGGCGCAAACCCAATCTTGCCAACCGCGTCGACGAAGCCACCGAGCAGGCGGTGATCAAATCCGCGCTGGAGTTTCCGGCCTATGGTCAGGCCCGCACCTCCAACGAGCTGCGCAAGCAGGGTGTCTTTGTCTCGTCGTCGCCAGGCTCGAGTGCATCAACAGCCCGCAGACCGTGTGCATGCGGTCGCGACAGGACTTGTCCTTGCCGCTGCTCACCTTTGTGGTGAAGCCCACCGCTTCAGGACGCTTGCGCTTCCAGGAAAACTCCGTCGTGTCATGAAGAATGAGGATCGGACCGGCGCTGGCAGCAAACCGGCGCCGCGTTGCGTCGAAATGGCCCCGAAGAATATCTTCTTCGCTCACCCGGTCGTTGGAGAAGAAGCGGTAGGCTGCCTTGGTGTTGGCCCAGTCCTGGCAGGCCAGCGGAATCGTCTCTCCGAACCCGGCTTCCATACGCTCCACCAGTTGGCGAAGGCGGTTGTCCAGCCGGCCGTCGCCAAGTCGGCAACCAGAAAGCTCCTCGTCAAACCACCGATCCTCCATGCCCCGCACCTTTCGTTCTCGATTCGGTGCCAGACAAGGAATCACGGACGATTCCAGTAACGCAAGAAATTACGATAATCACAGACTACACAATCAAGTTGTGGGTAATTGAAAGCTTGGCTGAACGGTTACCGACAAAGGTGCGCCTGGGTACGCTGGAGTTATAACGAATCTGCTTTCAATTTGATTACGGATTGCTACATCGTTTTCTTGATGGATTTTAGATGAACAAATTATGATTTATTATCAATGAAATAGCGTATTTTGACATCAAGTAACGAGAATTGTCTGTATGAGGCCTATCTAACACCGAGGCCGGCGTTGACCCGGTGGGTACACAGGCACCGCCCACACGCCTTCGCTTCGCACACGCGAAACGCTACGCAAAGCCGCGCGGGTCCCTCCCATGCACTACCGGGACAACCCGCAACAACGCCTTCGGCATCACATAAAATGGACTGGTTTTACGCCGCCGAACTGGACTGATTTTGCTCCGCCGTTGACACACTGTACCCGGTCCGGCTCAAAGCTGCGGCCCCTGAAGATGTGACAGATCCATTCACTCAGTTCCTTTAGTACCGACATGCGCAGGCAAGGCGAGACTATTGAAATACATGATATCGGGCTGTATTCCGCGACTTTATGACCAGGCCTCCAATAATTCTCTGCTAAATTAGTAGCCAAAAATATATAAATCCATTTACATGAATATATACCACCTTATACAATTATTACCAGGTGCCGCTCGGTGAGAAATTAGCTGTAAGCGCCATCAATAGCTGTTCGGACCTGATTGCAGAGATCGGGAGGGGAGGGGGAACATCATGAGAATTCACAAAAGGCTTTTATGGACGGCCGCCGCATTTTTGCTCGGTCCGGATTACGGGGCGTCGGCCCAGGCGCAAGACCGGATTACGGGGCGTCGGCCCAGGCGCAAGAATTGGCGCTTGAAGAAATCGTCGTCACCGCTCGTAAACGCGATGAAAGCTTGATGGAGGTGCCGCTCGCGATTACGGCGTTCACATCGGAAATGATTGAAGCTGCCGGCATCACTTCGTTAGCTGAAGTTTCGACATACACACCCGGCCTTTTTTCCGTCACCCAAGTAGGTGGCGGGTCGGGACGTAACGACCGCTCCAGTAAGCAAGTCGTCGTCCGGGGATTCTCCATTTCACCGGGACTGTTATTCGTCGATAGTGCGCCGGTTCTCGGTGGAGCAATACCTGAAATAAGCGATCTGGAACGCATTGAGGTTCTTAAAGGGCCACAAAGTGCATACTTTGGCCGTTCGACTTTTTCCGGTGCCATAAATTTCGTCACCAAGGATCCAGCTAACGAATTCAGAGGACGCGCGAAACTCGAATACAGCAGCTTCGGCTCGACCGACAACTCACTCACTGCAGAGGGGCCGATCATAGAAGATCGCCTCGCACTCCGCGTCACCGGGCATTATGTAAACAGAGGCGGTCAATACACCAACTTCTCCGACCCCGGTGTCAAACTGGGACAGCAGTCGACTTTATCGCTTACCGGCCAACTCGTATTTACACCCACCGACCAACTGAAGGTTAAGATTTACGCCACGCGGTTCCGTGAAGACGACGGTCCGCCAGCACATATCGCTATGAAACCGCCAGTCGACATGAATTGTAATTTAGGAGGCACGAAAAACGGCGGGCTTTGGTATTGCGGCGACATTCCAACCGCAAACCAATTCCCCGAGGAATATATTTCAGGGCGGTGGATTATTGATGGGCCTGTACGTGCAGCCCTGATTGACAATGTCGCCGGTTTCCCCACAGCCTTCGACCCCCGCTATTTGCAACATGGCGGTCTCAAGCGGGATTCCTTCCAATCCAATATGGCGATCAATTACGACTTCGAGAACGGCTTCAACCTGACGTCGATCACCGCCCTCCGCAAAGAGAAGAACCAACAGAATTCACAGCTGTCCTTCCGCGACAGTTCGAATGTACCGAATCCGTTGTTTGGCATTATTCCCGGTGTCTCACCCACGGTCCTGTGGTATGTAGTTGTTCAATCTAAGAATCGCGACTTTAGCCAAGAGATTAGGTTGTCCTCACCAGAGGACCGTGATCTACGATTCTTAGCCGGAGCAAACTTCCTGGCGTTCACGAATCCAGGTGGCGCCGGTGTTTTTGGGACCACACCGATTGGTGATCTGGTGTTATCTAGCACCACGCTCAACAAAAGCCGCACGCCTGCCCTGTTCGGCGGTGTTTATTATGACATCACGGATGACCTCACGGTCAGCGGCGAACTTCGCTATCAATGGGACAAGGTCACACGCCAGGCTTTAACAACCTCGCAAGGTGCGCTCATTCCAGGCGGCGGTCCGCTGTTCCAGGAAACGTTCACCAGTTTCTCACCGCGTGTCACGGTCGACTACAATATTTCTGACGATAATTTGGTCTATGCCTTGTGGTCACGGGGCTTCCGGCCCGGCGGTTTCAACGTCAATCTGGCAGTCCAGCCTCCCTCGATTTTGGCACAGTTTACCGCCCTTGGCGTTGGTATAGCATTCGAAGAGGAACGGTTGGACAACTATGAAATCGGTTTTAAGTCGACGTGGCTTGATGGTCGGGCCCAAACCAGAATTGCGCTCTATAAGGAATTCTGGCGCAATGGTCAGACACCGATCAACATCATCTTCACCTTGCCGACCGGTGGTGTGAATCAGATCACCGCTGTCTCCAACGTTGGTGCGGTCAACCTAGAAGGGGCCGAGGTTGAAGCTGATTTTCAAGTGACTGAGGAATTCAATCTATCGGCCACATTCGGTTACACCGATTCGAACATCAAGGTCTTCACCTGCGGCGACTGTCTTAATGTCTATGGCAGCACCGATGGCACGGGTAACCGTCTACCGCAGGCACCGAAGATCTCTTGGTCAGTGTCAGGCCAATACACAGACCGGTTGGTTGGTGATTATGACTGGTATGGCCGTGTCGACTATACTAGGCGCGGATCGTTCTGGGTCTCGTTTGCCAATCGCGCATCGGTCGGCGACAAGACAAACGTAAATCTCCGCCTTGGTATCCGGAAAGACGATCTCAGCCTCGAAGCGTTTGTTAAGAATCTAACGAATGACAAGACGGCGATAACCGGTACGTTGGGCCCCGAGGCACTGTTCACCATCGCCTCAGATACAGAGATTCGTTACGGCTTACCGGACAAGCGTATGTTCGGCATCCGCGCCAACTATAACTTTTAGTTGGCACATAAACTCCCGGGCGGATGCGGTCGCGCAACTGCCCGGGGGCGATCTCTTTCCAAACGTCACTGCGCTTGATGTCCTAATGTGATTGCGTATCATCTGCGCAAGTTTCCCGATCAGAATTCATATGGAGCTTCACCATGATGCACTTTCCATCAAAACTCGGTCGCCGTGATGCATTGAAAGCAGGCGCCGCCGTGGCCGCAGCGTCTTCCCTATCGGTGCCGCAATTGGCCCAGGCGCAATCACAAGCCCAGCCAATCCCCGCGCCTGACAGACCGATGGAAGTGAAAGGTGAAGTTTTCACGCCCATACCCGACGCCAATCCACTGGAAGCCAAGATCGCAGTCTTCACAACCGTCTCGCTCGATGTGGATGCAAGCATTGCCTTTTATCGTGACCTCATCGGCATGGACGTCATAAGCGATGAGCGGCTGCCAAACGGAATCAGTTCTGCGCCGGGGATTGGCCGTGCTGGACGCCGTCATGTGCTTTTGGCCATGCCGGAGGGGCTGAGCATGCCTGAACAAGAGTTCAGAAAGGCTGTTCCGGAACCGAGCTTTAGACGGGCCGTGCGCGTTCTCGAAGCACCATCCGGTGCTGAAGCTATCCGGCCACGTCCAGGCTCTAGCCCTAATGATCCAGGCCTTATGGTCATGGAAGGTGGCACCCGTGATGCGGCGGAGTCCTATCACGCACTGGCCAGTGTCGGTACACCCATGATCTCGCCGCCGCGCTATTACTATTTCCGCAACACCATGTGGGGCACCGACGTGGATTCCATGAGCTATGCTCCCTTCGGTCCCGGCGGCGAACAGATGTTCATCACGGCCAGCATCCGCAGCGATCAACAGTTGGTGCGTTCGGTCGGAGTCCATAACGGTTTTGGCAGCGCGTCCATCACCGCCCTGGATCAGCGCCCGGTGAACGCCTTTTTTGAGAAAGCATTCGGTCTCAAACGCACTTCACAAATGGAATGTTACCAGGAAAACGTCGACGAGTTGACCGGTGCCCCCAAGGGCACCTATTTCCTGTGGGGCAATGTTGGCTCGGGTCTGGGCATAGAAGTCTGGGAAATGAAAGCCGAGTCAGGCACGATCTTACCTTGCTCCTTGGATAAAACCGGCCTCGCCATGTTAACCCTTAAAGTTAATGACGTGAGTAAATGCCGTGCCATGTGCGCCGAGGCAGGCATTGAGCCGGTCGGTGAAGGCGCCATGCCCAACTTGCAAAATGAGCGCCCCGAGGGCTTTACCCTACGCGGTGCCGTTGGCGAATTGTTTGAAGTGGTGCAGGCGTAAAAAGAATGAGCCGTCGTGTGAAAAGGCAATCCGCTATTTCAAAACGTCGCCCGGGTTCACATGCGACGTGCATATCCGCTTATGGCTAATAGCGGACATCCGGGCTTTGCCAAATCATGTCTGCCCTTCACCCAAAAGCAGACATTGAAGGGTTGAGATAATATCGGCTGAAAATGCCTTGACGTGTGTACACCACACGAGTTTGCAACCTGATACAAGCTAGACAAAAACGTGAACGAAGCTAACTTATACGTGATTATCCCATTGACCAATGTAGTGGTGCATGACATGTTCTGGGGATGGAGAGACATTTCTCAGTTGGTATTGTCCATAATCTCGTGGTTATTTTGTTCACCCTTGTGGCAGGTGATGTTTTCTTGGGCATCACGGGCCTAAAAAAGATGATAACCGAGATCCAACCTCTAATCGGCGCGTTCCTGCCACACATAGCGGCCACACTGGCAATTTATTCTTTGTTTTTCTGGTGTGTGGCAATCCGCAATAGAGTTAATAGATGGGAGAAGGGAAAAGGATATGAAATTATTTCTGATATGGAATCACTGAGAAAATCTATCGACTATAATGAGCGTTCGATCAGGCGAAAAAATGTTGACGACCCAGCTGAGATTTATAGATGGCGTATTATCGTTGAGAAATACCAGAGATTTTTCCCTAAACCATTTAACCCAAGCTTCACGAGCCATCGTGCTGCGCGGTTCTCAGAGTTAATTAAACTCTATGGGTACAGAAAAGGCATTAAGAAGATTAAAGATGGATTAGATAATAAGACCAAGGTGAGCTAGTATGTCACAAGGCAAATACCTATCGCTTGAGGAGGCCCGCAATAGCGGGAAGCTCGACCGGTTCGCCAAAGAGCACCCAAGCAAGTGTGTTCTGCCTTTCTGGTCCGTACTCAACCACATCATTTCACGTTCGAGAGAAGATGACCGAACATCAGTTCAGGGCGGTTCCGCCGATTGTAGCGATACTCAAACTCCTTCACGTACTTCTCAAGGTGCTTCTTCGAAACGTGGACGTGCGTCCCACGAATCGAAAGCTTCAACCGCGCCCAAAAACCTTCGACCCCGTTAACATGGCAATCGCCATCAACATACTCGCCAGCACCGTGGTTGACCGTTTCATGCTTAAAACCGGCCTTCTTGAGCCCATTGTAGGATTTCAGTTCATCCGTATGGACCGTGCTTCCTTTCTTGACGTTCTCTTTAATAATCGGTTGGAGGGTCTTTTTACGAACGTTAGGGACTACCTTGGTCATAATATCGCCGTCCCGTTCCAGCATACCGAACACAATAGTTTTGCCAGGAGCGCCGCGCCCGCGCTTCCCGCCTTTTTTCTTGCCGCCAACATAGGTTTCATCGGCTTCGACAGAGCCACCCAAAGGCCGCCCGCCGTCCGCATCGGCCATAAGTTTGCGGATTTGGTGGGCCATGCGCCAAGCCGTCTTGTAGGTCACGCTCAACTGGCGCTGCAACTCCTTAGCGGCTACACCGTGCCGCGTCGTGGTGAACATGTAGATCGCGTAGAACCACTTTTGCAGGGACGTGTGGGAACGGTGGAAAATCGTGTTCGCCATTGGGTGAATATGAAGTCCGCACCATGCACACTCATACGCTGGCTGTCCTGTTACGCGATGAAATTTACCGTGTTTGCCACACTTCGGGCAGTCCAGAGTTTCGCCGTAATGCTTCTTCATCAGGTAGTTCAGGCAAGCATCATCGTCCGGGAATTGTCTGAAAAAGTCTTGGACATTCTTAACTTTGAGCATCGTTCTCTCCATTTGATAAGAAGAGAGTAGCATAATGAGTTACATTGGTCAATGGGATAATCACGAACTTATAAGCGGCAACAAAATAGTGAGTAGGTCAGGGACCCTTAGCTCATTAGATTAGTCAGACATAATGAAGCGAAATGTAGACCATAGCGCCGAAAGCAGTGAAACGGACCTCATCGCGTATTGGTTAGATAAGGCTAAGATGATCCATCTTGAGGGTGATTTGGAGCTACCTCCCGGTTCTAGAGTACGACTAAACTGTAGTGGTTCAGATGTGATCTGGCGGTCCATGTGTTGTGAACAAACGGGCACGGCAATGAAGCACATCGTCTGATCTAAGACGTCTTTCCACTTCGATCGCTAAGCTCTCCTTTGTGTATTCATCGATAACGGTGAGCATACGAATAGCTCGTCCGTCATGCGTCCGACCTGAAACAAAGTCATAGGCCCAGACATGGTTCTTCCAACACGGTCTGAGCCGCATGCAAGATCCGTCAGTGAACCAAAGTCGACCCCTTTTTGGTTGCTTGCTTGGGACTTTCAGCCCTTCGCGCCGCCAGATGCGCTCAACACGCTTGTCGTTGACGTGCCAGCCTTCCGCCCTGAGCAGAGCCGCGATCCGTCGCTAGCCATAGCGGCCATATTGCTTGGCAAGACGAATGATGGCCTCGGTCAAAGCCTTTTCATCAGTAGCTACGACCTTCACATGTCGTTGTGTCGAGCGGGGCTGGCCCAATACGCGGCAAGCCTTGCGCTCGGACACGCCAAACTTCTGAATGGCTTGGATTACACAACGGCGACGGCGCTCAGGGCTTATAAGTTTCCCTTTGACGCTTCCTCCAAGATCATCTTGTCAACCGTAAGGTCGGCAACAGCCTTCTTGAGCCGGGTATTTTCTTGCTCAAGCTCTTTCAAGCGCCGTGCTTGGTCCATCTTTAAGCCGCCATACTCCCGGCGCCACCGATAATAGGTTTGCTCCGAGATACCTAGCCAGCCGCGAACCGTGTCGGGATCGAGATAGAATATCCTGGAGACCATCTGCACGCTGTGGCCATCATCAAGGGCAACCAGCGCATTCGCGCGCCGTACCTGCAGCGCTTCGACCTTCCGCTTGCGCATGACATTCAGGAGTGCCTTGGGTTCGTCAGCGGTCAGAAAGGAGGCCTTTTGCGCATCTTCGCCGTTAAGTCGTTCGCTGCTCGTGTCGTTGGAGAGGTGCATGAATCGGCAGCCGAATCAGGTCAATGCAAAATACTAAATTCAGGCCGAATCAATGATTCCAGGTATAATATTTAGGCATTTATACCAACGGTCATTGAATTTGACCTTCGTGTGCCCATTTGCGCATACCAATCGACATGATTTTCCAGGGCTTGTCGATGAGCTTGTTCCAGGCGTGACACGCCGCATCGACGATGTCTTCGTAACTGTCGAAGACGCGGTTCGACAGGTAGGTCTGGCGCAGGTACTACCAGATGTTTTCGGCCGGGTTCAGCTCCGGCGATCTGGGCGGCAGGAACAGCGGCGTGATGTTGTCGGGGAACTCCAATTCGGTGGTGGTGTGCCACGATAGGCCAGGAGGCACTGACGATTAATCCACCTGCGGTGAGGCCAGTAAGTAGCGCTTCCCAGCCATCAGTAGACTTATGGGCAAAAACAACGCAAGCCACGCCATCGTCAGATAAGGTCTGTCTACCAATCGCGGTGGCATCGGAGAATTTACGTTCAAAGAACGATGGGGTTTTTGGATTGCCTTGATCGTCGCTTTGGCCTTGGTTCCAAACACACTCTTGTACCTTGGGACTCAGCGCATTTGATGGCGAGTACGGGTCGTTGATCTGGAGCTCCGGCAGCGCGCGCCGCAGCCAAACGAGAAAAAAAATCCGCCAGCTCTGCGTATGGAACAGAGTCATAATATGGTGGGTCTGTGAACCACACGGCGGCGGATGCTTCAGGCAGTATTGCATCGGCAGCGTCGGCTTGCTGGACCTACCCCTCGGTCGGGAAGATCGAGGAACGCTCCACATAAGTCGCGACCCATTTCACGGCGCCATCCCAGCCGCCCGTGGCACCTGAGAACGGCGTTGCCTCGGCGAAGTCCCATACCATGGGGATCTTCTACCCATTGAAGGCGCCTTCAATTTTCTCTCCTGATTGGTGCCAACGGCAGAGGGAGGTCCACGCATTAGCGACGCGACCGACCGCAAGCGCAAGAATCTCCCTTTCGGCTCCGGAACTTCGCTCTGAGACCAATTGGGCAAACGTGCACAAGGCCTCAAGCTGATGACGGGAGTGACCTGCCCCCGGACGTAGCCCACTTACAAAGTTAGTCTGTTCTCGATTTTTTCTCTTAGCAATACGGTTTCTGGCGTCGGCGGTCTGTAGCCCAGTGAACTGTGGGGCCGAATGGTGTTGTAGTGAATGCGCCATCGTTCGATTAATCTGTAGTGGTTCAGATGTGATCTGACAGTTGGCCGTTTTTCCGGCGGCCTCTGTTAGGTCAAGTTCAGTTCACGAACTTTTCCTTCCAGATTTCCTTGCCCTCGATCATGGTCTGGAACGGCGTTCTGCCGCAACACATTTTGCCCTGATGAGTGCGTTCCGTGTTGTAGTGATGTAGCCATTGATCCAGATCGTCCTGCAGCGCATCGACGCTGTCGTAGAGTCTTTTGCGGAACGCGACCTGGTAGAACTCCTGCAGCACGGTCTTGTGAAAGCGCTCGCGGATGCCGTTTGTTTGCGGTGATTTCACCTTGGTCTTGGTGTGGTCGATATCGTTGATGGCCAGGAAGAGCTGGTAGTCGTGCTTGTCGACGCGCCCGCAGTATTCCGTACCCCTGTCGGTCATGATCCGCAGCACAGGCAGGTCGTGCTCGTCATGGAACGGCAGCACCCGGTCATTGAGCAGGTCGGCGGCGGTGATCGGCGTCTTGGTGGTGTAGAGCTTGGCCTGCGCGACCTTGGAATAGGGATCGACATAGCTCTGCTGGTAGATCCGCCCCACCCCCTTCAGGGTGCCGACATAGAAGGTGTCCTGTGAACCCAGATAGCCGGGGTGGGCCGTTTCCACCTCGCCGCGGGCTTCGTCGTCGCGATTCTTCTTTTCCAAGGCCTGTATGTGGGCCTCGTATGTGGGCCTCGGTCAGGATGATGCCGTCCTCGGCGACCTTGGTCTCCAGCGCCTTCAGCCGGGCCTTGAAGTTGGCCAGGTCATGCCGCAGCCAGATCGAGCGGACGCCGGAGGGCGAGACAAAGACACCACCATCAAAACGGACAACCACAATCTCTTTCAAGAGATGCGCCGCTCCCATTCCAGCTTGCTGGGAAGGGAGCGGTGTCAGATCACATCGCGACTAACTCAATTAATACCTTGGCCCCGGTGAGCGAGTAGAAGATTTCGCCATTGAGGAGTTCGTCTCTGAGTTTGCCGTTGAAGCTCTCGTTGTAGCCATTCTCCCAAGGTGAGCCGGGTTGTATATAGAGCGTCTTCAGTCGCAAATGCCTGAGCCAGTCTCTGACAACTTCAGCCGTAAACTCTCTGCCATTGTCTGACCTGGTGTGATCTGGCGGTCCATGTGTTGTGAACAAACGGGCACGGCAATGAAGCACATCGTCTGATCTAAGACGTCTTTCCACTTCGATCGCTAAGCTCTCCTTTGTGTATTCATCGATAACGGTGAGCATACGAATAGCTCGTCCGTCATGCGTCCGACCTGAAACAAAGTCATAGGCCCAGACATGGTTCTTCCAACACGGTCTGAGCCGCATGCAAGATCCGTCAGTGAACCAAAGTCGACCCCTTTTTGGTTGCTTGCTTGGGACTTTCAGCCCTTCGCGCCGCCAGATGCGCTCAACACGCTTGTCGTTGACGTGCCAGCCTTCCGCCCTGAGCAGAGCCGCGATCCGTCGCTAGCCATAGCGGCCATATTGCTTGGCAAGACGAATGATG
The DNA here is from genome assembly GCA_965262665.1 of Rhodospirillaceae bacterium. Lineage (GTDB taxonomy): Bacteria > Pseudomonadota > Alphaproteobacteria > Rhodospirillales > Rhodospirillaceae > CBDBND01. The sequence continues at coordinate 1,647,694 of CBDHFR010000004.1, read as the reverse complement.
GCCTCGGTCAAAGCCTTTTCATCAGTAGCTACGACCTTCACATGTCGTTGTGTCGAGCGGGGCTGGCCCAATACGCGGCAAGCCTTGCGCTCGGACACGCCAAACTTCTGAATGGCTTGGATTACACAACGGCGACGGCGCTCAGGGCTTATAAGTTTCCCTTTGACGCTTCCTCCAAGATCATCTTGTCAACCGTAAGGTCGGCAACAGCCTTCTTGAGCCGGGTATTTTCTTGCTCAAGCTCTTTCAAGCGCCGTGCTTGGTCCATCTTTAAGCCGCCATACTCCCGGCGCCACCGATAATAGGTTTGCTCCGAGATACCTAACTGACGACATACATCGCCGGCTGACACCCCTTGCGCCAGCAGAACATCGGCTTCACGCAACTTGTTGATGACTTGCTCTACGGAATAACGTTTTCTTGGCATCAGATCTGCCCTCCTTCTCAGGACCCACATGTAGACATTCTCTAAACCTACATCTGGACCGGGTTAAAGGGGGGAGGTCAGACCAAAAGGCAAGGAAAAGGAAGACCTGGGGCCGCGCCTTTGCCTATGATCCAGCCATGATCGATCAACAGCTCACCGGACCGGCGGCGTGGACCGCGGATACTTTGGCGCCTGACGATGGCCATCTGACGTTTTCCGCGGCGTGCCTGTCGGAGATCCACGGCTTGGCCGAAGACCTGCGCCGCAACCCGTTGCCGACATTGCAGTTGTCCGCCGATGATTTCGATCTCCCCGCCTGCAGAGCGCTGATGGACCAAGCCAACGCCTGCCTGAACCAAGGACCGGGTTTTGTCTTGATCGACCGGCTGCCCTTGGATGACTTGCAGCCGACGGAGGCGTTATCGGTCTATTGGATCTTGGCCAGCATGATCGCCCGTCCAGTGGCACAGAAGTGGGACGGCACCATGTTCTACGAGGTCGCCGACACCAGCGGCCTCAGGCCGGGCAACCGCATCCGCCCCGACACCACCAACGCGGAACAGGTATTCCACACAGACAACGCCTACAATGTAACGCCGCCGGATTTTGTGGCGCTGTTGTGCACGCGCACCGCTAAGGACGGCGGCATCAGCCGCATCGTCAGCCTGCACACGGCGCACAATCTCATGCGCGAACGGCATCCCGACCTGCTGCCCCGGCTTTACCAATCGTTCCTCTGGGACCGGGTCAAGGAACACGCCGACGACGATGATCTGGTTCTGACCAATCCGTTGTTCACATCCGGTGGGGAGTCTCTCAACGCACGGCTGGGCAACCGGCTTATTCGTCAGGGCTATTCGGTCGCCGAGACTGACCTGGACGACGACGGCGACGCCGCGCTCGAAGCGCTCTACGGCATCCTCAACGATCCGTCGTTGTATAAGGAGTTCACCTTCGAGCCCGGCCAGATTCAGATCATCGACAACCGGTTCATCGGCCACAAACGCACCGCCTTCGAAGACTGGCCCGAACCGGAACGCCGACGGCAATTGGTCCGCCTGTGGCTGCGGGATAGCGGCCGGCCGTTCTATCACGGGTGAAAAGCGTCTTCGATTTTACTCTAGCCAAAGTCCGCGGAGATCGGCCGTCCTGGGACTACTCGATACATGTCACCCTCACCTAATGCCGCGTCACGCGGGCGGCCTCTGTCTCTGTCCGTTCGTTTTCTTCTTCGCCCATGGCGGCACCGTCGGCGACGGCGTTCGTGATCTCACCGATAGTGGTACCCGCGCATGTCGCTGCGGAGGTGGCCCATTGCAGTAAGGCGACGGCCACACACTTGAGACAATACTGTTTCGCATTGGCGGCTTCGGGCAGATGGTTTGGTGCCACGGTTTCAACCAGTTCGTGGATTTCGTTACTGTGTCCGTCCAGGTGTTTGAGATCATCGACCGTTGCCTATTCCTTTATTTGACCATTCGGTCAACTGACCCACTGCGAGAGCCTACACAATATTGAGACCTGCCTTTCGGTCCATGCGCCGAAGCTCTATCACATGGGGTCCCGCCAAACCACAGAACCGATCGGTCCTTAACTTCTTTCATTGTCGTGTCGGTTCCTTATTTCCAGCCTTGCAGATTAAGCTCAATACCGAGACAGGTATTCAAATGAATGAAGAAGATCAGCACTGCGCCGCAGAATTTGCCCGGATCATGGCATTGAGGTGCGTGCCAAATCTTGCACGCAGCATTTCGTGATGAATGAGGCGGTCGGCGATTGCATCGGTAATGGTTGGTTCACCGATGAGGGCGTGCCATTTGTCGACGGGGGGCTGTGCGGTGATCATGGTTGACTTTCGGCGGCAGCGTTCTTTGCAGATCCTGCGGCGGTCGAGGCGCTGTCGGCCGTCTATGCCATGGAATCCCCGATCGTCGAGGACGAGGTGTTGTAAGCGGACGAGTTGGTCGAGCAACCCCGGTCCACGGCCATCGAGCCGGTCCACTGCCAAGGATGGAGTGACTCAATAAAGCCCGGAATTCAATGGCATGAAACCAGCGCTGTATCATTGCCCGAATACGGCTTACGCCGTGCGAGCAGGCCTGGTGCGCTTGCCGCTCTACCGATCCGGTTCATGGCTCAAGGAGTTGTAAGCAGACTTACCCGATGTTCACCGTAGTCGCCCCCACGACGAGCCTTAGCCTCGATGCCCATTTCATAAAGCGCCCGGCGGCGACGTTCTTCGTCACGGCCGCGGGCAGCGGCCTAACCGAACACGGAATTCTGGCCGGCGATACCCTGATCGTCGATCGCTCGCGCACGCCGGGCGTGGACTCAATCGTCATTGCCGCCATTGAGGGCGAACTGACCGCCCGTCCGTTTACCACAATCGATGGCGAGGAGGCCCACGTTTGGGGTGTCGTCGCCGGAGTGGTGCGGAGCCTGCCATGAGCGTCTACGGGCTGGCCGATTGCAATAACTTCTTCGTCTCCTGCGAGCGGGTTTTCCATCCCGCGCTCGAAGGCCGCCCGGCCGTGGTGCTGTCGTCGAACGACGGCTGCATCGTCGCGCGCAGTGACGAGGCCAAGGCGCTCGGCGTCAAAATGGCCCAACCGGCATTTCAAGCGAAGGATCTCATCAAGCGGCACCGGATTGCGATGATCAGCGGCAACCTCCAGTTCTATACCGATATGAGCAACCGGGTGATGCAGGTGTTGGGGGAACTGGTCCCGGCGGTGGAGCAATACTCGATCGACGAATGCTTTCTCGATCTCACGGGACTACCGGAGGATCTCACCGCATTCTGCCAGAACCTGAAACAGACCGTGCACCAATGGACCGGGCTGCCGGTCAGCATCGGTATCGCCGAGACCAAGACCCTGGCCAAGATCGCCAACCGGCTGGCGAAGACCTCCGTTAAGGCGGACGGCGTTCTCGATCTCACCGGCGCGCGCTGGCGCGACCGGGCGCTGGCGTCAACGGCAGTCGGTGATATCTGGGGGATCGGCAGGCAGTACGCCCAAAAACTAAACCGCAACGGCGTCATGACGGCGCTTGATCTTGCGCGCCGTCCCGATGGCTGGGTCCGCAAGGAGATGGGGGTCGGCGGACTGAAGACGGTCCAGGAATTGCGCGGGGTTGACTGCATCGGCTTCGGCGACATGCCCCAGCCCAAAAAGACGACGATGGTCTCACGGTCCTTCGGCACGGAAGTGCGCGATTACGATGAGTTGGCCAATGCGGTTACCTTATTCGCGACGGCACTGTCAGAGTAAAAGGGCTTGAGCTGAAAAGTAAGGTCTCCTAGCCTCGGGTAATGCACAATCCCTTCCGTTATTTCAATAGCTCACCTTCCGTAATGGGGCGGTCGATGTCAAGCACAGATCTTCACGATCTTCCGGCCTGACACGATCTCTTGAACATGAAACACCTTCGCCTGCGGGCGATCGTCGTCCCAGGTATGGTCAACTTAGGTGAGTTAGTCGCGATGTGATCTGACACCGCTCCCTTCCCAGCAAGCTGGAATGGGAGCGGCGCATCTCTTGAAAGAGATTGTGGTTGTCCGTTTTGATGGTGGTGTCTTTGTCTCGCCCTCCGGCGTCCGCTCGATCTGGCTGCGGCATGACCTGGCCAACTTCAAGGCCCGGCTGAAGGCGCTGGAGACCAAGGTCGCCGAGGACGGCATCATTCTGACCGAGGCCCACATACGAGGCCCAGGTGCAGGCCTTGGAAAAGAAGAATCGCGACGACGAAGCCCGCGGCGAGGTGGAAACGGCCCACCCCGGCTATCTGGGTTCACAGGACACCTTCTATGTCGGCACCCTGAAGGGGGTGGGGCGGATCTACCAGCAGAGCTATGTCGATCCCTATTCCAAGGTCGCGCAGGCCAAGCTCTACACCACCAAGACGCCGATCACCGCCGCCGACCTGCTCAATGACCGGGTGCTGCCGTTCCATGACGAGCACGACCTGCCTGTGCTGCGGATCATGACCGACAGGGGCACGGAATACTGCGGGCGAGCGGACAAGCACGACTACCAGCTCTTCCTGGCCATCAACGATATCGACCACACCAAGACCAAGGTGAAATCACCGCAAACAAACGGCATCCGCGAGCGCTTTCACAAGACCGTGCTGCAGGAGTTCTACCAGGTCGCGTTCCGCAAAAGACTCTACGACAGCGTCGATGCGCTGCAGGACGATCTGGATCAATGGCTACATCACTACAACACGGAACGCACTCATCAGGGCAAAATGTGTTGCGGCAGAACGCCGTTCCAGACCATGATCGAGGGCAAAGAAATCTGGAAGGAAAAGTTCGTGAACTGAACTTGACCTAACAGAGGCCGCCGGAAAAACGGCCAACTGTCAGATCACATCTGAACCACTACACTTTAGGCGATCTATCAGGCGCTCTACGTACAGGGCCGCGGCGCACTCCGTCGTGAGCTGACCGCCTGCCTTCGCACGGGAAGGGCACTGCGCGTGCCTCGGGCACGTAGCCGCCGGCGGGGAAAATCCTTCGTCACGCCTGAGATCATGATCAGTGAACGATCGGCGGAAGCAGCTGATCGGGCCGTACCCGGACACTGGGAAGGTGACCTGATCATCGGCTTGGGCAGATCGGCGATCGGCACTCTGGTGGAACGCGCCACGCGGTTCACAATGCTGCTGCATCTTCCCCGAATGGAAGGCCACGGCACCGTCCCGCGCGTGAAGAACGGGCCTGCGCTTGCCGGCTGGAGCGAGCATGGGGCTGAAGCGGTTCGCGATGCCATCGCCCGGACGATCACGACATTGCCAGCGCAGCTTCGCCGCTCGCTGACCTGGGACCAGGGAGCAGAGATGGCCAGGCATGCGGATCTGCGGATCGCAACCGGCCTTCCCGTCTACTTCTGCGAACCGCACAGCCCTTGGCAACGCGGAACGAACGAGAACGCCAATGGATTGCTTCGACAGTACTTCCCGAAAGGAACCGATCTGAGCGCACACAGTCCGGACGTACTCGCAGTTGTTGCTGACGCGCTCAATACACGGCCCCGCAAGACCCTCGGATGGAGAACTCCCGCCGAAGCTCTGGACCAGTGCTTGCAGGCCAGTCAAACTGAACGTGTTGCGACGACCGGTTGAACCCGCCCAATATGCCTGCGGTGACGACCGCAAACTGCTCCGCCTCCACGGCATCAAGGCCGCCATGAGCCGCAAGGGGAATTGCCTCGACAATGCCCCATGGAGAGCTTCTTTGGGTCTCTCAAGACCGAACTCGTGCACCGTACCCGTTTCGTACCCGGCGCGAGGCCAGGGCTGCGCTATTCGAGTACATCGAGATCTTCTATAACCAACGACGGCGCCACTCGAGCATCGGCTACCGGACGCCGGCACAGGCCAGGAGAGATATGACCATCGATCAGGCCGCATAGGTGAAGAGAACCCGCCGGTGTCATCCTCCTTGATAAACAACGACTTAGCACCCTGTGGTACATCGAAGTGTATCACTGTTGGGTATCAGTTTTGTATTTGAAAACGCTCGATTTTGCTTTTATTAGAGCCAGCTCCACCTAGCTCAGCGAGAGCACAAAAAGTAAGGCTCGCAAAAGATTATAGGAGGGGTGACAACGGCATATTGCCGGTTCGGCTTCTTCATTGTTACGCGCCTTTGCTCTCCCTGGCGGACTAACTAGAGGAGCGAACAATGACGCTAGACTCATATTCCGACAAACCAAGCAAGATTGACGTAGACGAAAGTCCGCTGAACCACGGCGCAGACCCAAAACTATCATACAGCGATATCATGAAGTTGTCGGATACTCTCAATGCCGACAGCTTTTCAGAAGAGATAAAAGATGTCCTCAAGGTTTTTATCGATAACCCACTCGGCCGATTACACACACATCTTGTTCTCAAAAACATCGCTGAGAGGACCAAAATTGACAGGGAATGCCTCAATCACACTCTGGACAAATTAAGTTTGGTCCTGCAGCTGAATCCACAGGAATCATATCAGAAATTAGCTATGCATGTTCTTAAGAAAGACTATGACGACGGACTTCACCTACTCCGCTGTGCCGACCACTCGTTCTGGGTTTACGACAAGACCCATTGGCGACCTACGGCGGAACCCCAAATCAGGCATAACCTGCTTATGGCAAGCACAAAAGGCCAATTCGGTGAGGTCGGCAAAACCAACAATCTAGTGGGGTCCGCCAAAACCTTTCTTAACGACCTCTTAGGGACCGATGAGGATGTTCTCGGACTTTCGGATGACCCACCTTCCGTAACTAACTGCGCTAATGGGGAAATATGGGTAGATGCGGAAGGTAAATCAGAATTACGTCTCCATCGGCCCGAAAGTCGTCTCACCAATTGCTTGCCCATAAAGTATGATACCGAAGCAAAGTGTCCAATTTACGATAAGACACTCCTTGAGATCTTCGCAGATGCCGATGACCCTGAAGATCTGGTTCGGCACTGGCATGAGTTTTTTGGCTACGCTATTCAGCCACTCAGGGATATACCTTCGTTTTGGTTGCTGATTGGGCATGGTAACAACGGCAAGTCAAAACTCCTGTCTACCATCCAGCGTCTGGTCGGACTTGATGCGGTTCTAAATGACCAAATCAGCACGTTCCAAAAAGACCGCTTCAATATCGCTGCACTTGCCGGAAAGCTTGTCTTCGTCGACGACGATATGGCCGAAGACCTTGTCTTGGCCGATGGTCTCTTGAAGAAACTGTCGGAAACCAAGGAAATGAGTGCTCGAAATCCTTACGGGCGTCAGAAGTTTAACTTCACATGCCGGGTGCTACCTATCATGGCTGGGAATTCTTATCCTCAGACCAAGGATTTATCCCTGGGGATGTTCAAACGAGCACATGTGATTCCCTTTGACCGGATATTTTCAAAAGAAGAAGCCGATCCAAAATTGTTTGAAAAGATATGGGCGGATGAATTGCCAGGTGTCCTTAATAGATCCCTACAAGGCCTCCAACGTCTTCGTGAGCGTGGCGGCTTCGATGTGCCTGTGGACTGCGAAAAGGCAAAGCAGAAATTCTTCTCTCACGCTCATCCTCTCATCGCGTTTTTGGAAGATTGTTGTGTCCAGGAACCGGGTTCTTCCACCTTTGTCAATGAATTCCGAGACGCTTTGAAGGAATGGGGAAAGGTGCAAGGCATACGGAGCTTACCAGTTGGCAATGCCCTGATACAGAAATTGGAAGGCCAGGGATACGAGGTGGCTAAGCTGAAGGGTTATCCCCGAATTAAGGGCTTGAAGCTCAAGACGCAGGTATGAACAGTCGGGATTAGTTTGATTGAGATTAGCTACCCTTCACTACCCCGGAAAGGCGAAGGGTACGTGATTAGGAAAAATAATATATTGACAGCCCAGGACAGTTGACGATCAAGAACGCTAGAGAATCTGCGCTATAACGTGATTCTCTCTGGCGTCGTTTATCCCTGTGTATCCCCTTTTTTCGGCTTGAAGTGCACCAAGAGTGCACCATGGCTGGGATCGTCGTACCTCTGTCTCCCCCGTTCCTTAAGAGCAATTCTCGCTGTGCCAACGGAGTGCTGAGGGATCTGGTTTGTACTAAGTCTAATCTGGCGGGGTTATGAGCCAACCATGTAGTGCGAAGTAATCCTCGCCGTTTTTGAACTCCTCTTTGCTGCGGAGACCTAACTTCAGAATGGAGGCCCAACATCACTGTCGCCTAAAGGATCGATACAATTCAACAAACCCAAGAGGCCGATATCTTCACCTTTCCGGGCTGATGATAGCGGACCAGCCAGTTGCTACATTACTCCTAGAATCCATCCTTCCACCTTAGCCAAGTTTTGCTCCGACGGCGTCAGGGCGGGTTCGAGGAACTCGGCGAGGCTCCCCTCCCGGTCGGCACGCGACAGCCACGCAGCGATGCTGAAGGCATCGTGCTGATCACGGGTGGGTTCCTTGCGAGCGAAGGCTTGGGACCACAACGCTGGATAGACCTCAGCAATGGCCGAGTGCCTGGCGGGAACTTTCCATCCGTCAAAGGGCCAAAAATGGACCCGGTCTCCAAGCTCTCGCCGGATGAAGCGCAACCATGGAATCCCCGCATGAGTGGACTTGGCTACTTGGCCCTGCACATCGAAATGAAAGACCGACTTCGCCCTGCCAGTCCGTTCCTCTGTGAGCCTGCGCCAGCGGGCATTCCCCTGTCGCGCCCCGCCATTCCCTGCCGTGCCGTAGCGGACAAAATCGACGTAGGTATTATCTTCGTCGGTTGGCCAATGCTGCTGAAAGTCATCGAGAAAGGAAGGCCAGTCGTGCAAAAGTCCATGCGCCTCGAAATAGCGCACTGGAAAGGAAAACCCGTGGTCGATGCCGACTAGTGTGGGTGTGCTTTGAGATAAGGCCTCGACCAGCCAGTGTGCTAATCCCCTTCGGGTCCAGTATTTGCGGGGACTGGGCGGCGGAAGAACCTCAGCCGGAGGCCCACCACGGTCTGCCATATAGACACGCAGGCCCTTGAGACTGGCGGTCGACGTCTCTGCTCCCGAGTAGTCGATGCCGATGTAGCGCTCAAAATGTCCCATTTCAGGCAGCCGCTCTAAAACGCTCGAACCGCAGAGCAAGCCGGTCACGGTCCGGATGGTCCTTTTTGCGAACCGGAAGCTGAAGACCCACACCGTCGAGTTGCTTTAGCGCCTCAAGCATCGGTCCGTCCTCCTGACCGAGCAGTCGCATGGATACGTGAATGCGATAGTCGGGATCGATCCCTATGAGGTGAGCATCGAAGGCCGCGTGATGGGTCTTGGAGAGTGGGAAGCCGTTAGGCACGACGGGCTGTCCGAGGGACTCGTTCTTGTCTGAAATGATGTGCGCGGCATCCAGCAGCCGCTGTTCAGACAGTCCCGTGAAAGCACAGCGTCCGTTGTATGCCGTGACAACGGCCTCGCGAAACGACGCCTGATGGAGCCGCTGCTTTACCGACCGTAGCGCATAGCGCCGCTCCAGAAGGCTCTGTGGGGCTGCAAGTTGATCCTGATCAAGCATCCCAAAGACAATTCGGGCCTTAAGCGCCTTTCCATCCCAAGCAGATACAAACGTCGGTACAATTGCCTGGTAGCGCCCCGGTGCAATACCGAGGAAATAGATAATCGGAATCTGGTTTTCTAAGGCTTCACGAAGCCACAGATTGTCGGCAGCATTGGAATCTTTTCCCATGAACGCATAGTCGATGGCTTCGTCGCTTTCGAAAATCTGACGGTGGGCCTCCCGCTGATCGTCATACCAGACCCTTGCACCTGAACTTGGATATACAGTTTTGATTGAGAGCAAGTACCGCATCTGGCGTGGCTTGAAGATTCCTCGCCGCGGATTGATTAAGGGGATGCGCGTACCCTCAAAAGTGAATCCAGGGCTTAATTCTTCTTTTGCTAGGTGACTGTGCAATTCACTAAGCCGCCGCACATGTTCGAAGGCCGCCATACGGATTTGCGTGTCGGTATGATCGGAGTTCATGCCTGTCCATCATCCCCGGAAGCAGGTCTCGTTATGCCAGCTCAGTGCTGCCGGGTCTGGTGTGTATTCGGCTTTATCCGGAGACCTGATGACTTGACCATGCAATGCATAGTAGTCCCGGCCGTTTTCGAACTCTTCTTTGATCCGGTGACTTACCTCGAAATGATGATCCGGCGTTACGGTCACGTAACCGGTGTCAAAAAGACTATGGATGTCCCGCCGTAGCAGCAGGCCGTTCTGCGCTTCGTGCGTGCCACCGTTGCTATAGGGACGAATATGAGTAGCTTCTAGTGCCGGTAGCGTCCGTTCCCGTGTCACCGCACAGCGTCGCTGATAGATGTCCGTGACCAGGACACGGAACGCTCCTTGCCCCAGACGTGGGTGAATCAGTTGAGGTTCGCCGTAACGCTCATGCTTTTGAGCCATGCCGAAGACATTGGACTGGCTCAAGCGATCGTTAACTGTTTCCCACAATTCCAATCCCTCAGCGTTGCTGGTGCTGTAGGTCTTGAAAGAGACGATGGTTGGCGACCAGCTTGGTGGTGGTGGAATCCAATCCGTCTCCTCGAAGAAGAAAGGCTGGGTCAGGATACGGCAACCGATCTGAAAATCACTTCTGTCGTCCGGATGGGTCTTGCGATACTGCGCAATACTTGACCGCATTTCCTGGGCTGAGCCAGCACCGTTGGCCTCCTGGAATGCCTCCCAGGCAATGGAAAGTGGCAGCGTGTTGGCATAGGCGAAGATACCCCCGCCGACAATCATGTTGCGAGGCGACTTTAGCTTAAACAAGAACAGCTCGCCCTGACTGAGAGCACGAAAAATTTTGGGCGATGGCGCCCAGAAATTCACCTCTTCAAGGTCTGGCCGCTGGCACAGGAAGTCAAACCAATCTCCATCCGTAACTGCGACAACGAGTCTGATTCCCGATGTCATCTTTCAGTAGGGCCTTTGGGGTTTGTCATGGCTGTAGCTAGATATATCTACTCTTCGTATTGCCAATCATCTGCATCCAAAGCGCGAATACGATTTGCGAAAACCCGGTGCATATCGTTGAGCTTATTCGCCAGCCAGTCGTGTTGGCGTGGCCAATCTTCTTCGTCACCGGGATCAACGTTACCCAAACGAACTGAAATGCGGCTTTCACGACGGTCAGGTCGCTCCTTCCAATCAAGAGGATAGCCAAGCTCTTTCTCGACAGTATCCTTCTGCTCGTGAAGTAGATGGAAAAACGCCTTTGCGTTGTCACCAGAAATGCAAAACTCAGAGCGGATTTCCTGCTTAGGGAATGTCATGGCTGCGCCAAGAAAAAAGCCGCTCCTGCCAATAGAATACTCCATCCAAGATTGCAGCTGTGGCTTGCGGTTGCCTGCTACTGGTCCGCCCACTTTGTCCAACACGGCATTCAAAGCGCCCCAATAGGCCCGCTGCATCACTTTCGTCTCGGAAAGCTCAGATTGGTCCATTGAACGTGCAGCCTGAGCAACCGAGCGTGACCAGTCGTTGGGCTTTGATACGACGTTGAACTTCGGTGCTGCGGGTGACTCCCCTATTCGCCACAACTCAACCTCCAAGGCAAAGAAGCAGAAACTTTCGTCCGTAATCCTATTTAGCCAGTCGAGGGTCGATCGGTGCTCTTCGGTGAAACGGGCCGCAATCCAGACAATCGTCACGGCCTCTAACCCGGACGCATAAGTTAATAGCTGTCCCAAGTGACTATGATCGGTACGTTCAAGCTGGTTTTCGACCAATACCCAGGTCCCGGACCTTATGTCCTTGCAAAGGATATCCGCCCTGAAGGGGCCGACAGCTTTTTCTTGCGCCTCTAGTTCGAGGTCTATGCCAAGGGTTTCGCCAAGAATGGCAAGGTTGTCCTCACGCGCAAGCCACGGAGTAAAGTCGCTGGCTTCGCTGGTCCAAATGTCGCGCAAATCAACGCGTGTGAGCCTGCCAAGGGCATCGTCGGTCATTCCGCTGCCTCCATTTCGTGCGTACTAGCAGGGACAAGCGCCTCGTGGAGGAGGGAATCAAGAAGTCGGCTGCGATTAGTGTTCGCACCACTTAGACAGGCTTCCAACTGGCCACAGTGGGCCATAAGCTCATCCACCTTCGCCACAATTCGATGCTGCTCGGCGACGGGGGGAACGCCAATGTTCATTCTTAACAGAATCGACTGGTTCAAATTCTGCATAGTTGCGCCGACAGAAAACCGGGCGAGATATTCCCGAATATGAGGCGACCTGATAAGCATGGCCAAGTACTCTGGGTAAAGACCTTCAGGTAGCTTAAGAATCAAACTTCCTGTTCCGCAAAGCCAACCGTCTTCGTGATCCGTTACTAACGCACAACGCCCCATTTCGCCACGACGGCCCATAACAATATCACCTGCTTGAAGTTTGAACGTCGAAAGTCTTTCTAATGTGTTGCCTCCAACTGACATTTTTTCGATCGGAATGATTTTTCCACCCTGAATTGAAGCGGGATTGATGACGGGTGTTCCGCCTACCTCATAGTCATTCTGATGGAGTGAGCTACCGAAAGGACCAGTCTGTAAATCAATCAAGACATCCGAGAATCTTGCTAAAGCCCAACCACTTAGGAGTTCAAAGTCCAGGTCATTTAGCGCCCCTGATTCAGTTGAAATCCGCTTTCTGAGCTTTCCCGCCTTCACGAGTTGCGCCTTCTCCGCCGCGATTCGTTTCAGCAATTCCTCCGCCGGTTCATCCGCCGGGTTCTGCTCCACCAACCTCCCCCGCACAGCAAGGTTGAGGATGGTCTGGCGAAGTTGTTTGACCTGATCGGCACGAGCCGTCAGTGCCGGAAGGGCGTTGACGGCAAAGCGCACATGGGAACGAAAACTCACAGCATCCGTATCGGATGCACTCAGGCGGGCATAGCTGGCCTTGGTCAGACGGTCGCGAGTGCTCTCACGCGCGGTGCGGGCTTCCTCCAGCCGGTCGCAGAGAGCCATGAGCTCATCGACTTTTGCTACGATGCGGTGTTGTTCGGCGAGGGGTGGGAGGGGGAAGGGTACGCCAGCGACGATCTTTCCTGAAACCTCCTTAAAGGTCGTACCCGGTGCGTGGGCCTCGATCTCTGGAGCACAGGTTCGCATTGCGACCGCAATGAAGCGCGAGCACTCGCTCACATACGGAACGATGGATTTGAACCCTTGGTTCGTTGAAATCGGATTTGCGGCGACAGCAACATAACCGATAGGCGCTCGGCTGGTGAAAAGTACCGTCCCTGAGGGCATCAGAGTTGCTGAAGAAGTAGATAGTCCCTTCTCCGAAAGGTCACGCGAACCTCGTTCGATGTAGAGGTCCGAATACCTACCCAAATCTGCGGGTGTGAGCCACGGGATACCCTCACCAGATCTCGCGAAATTATCAGAATCGGCAGAGGATGGTGTACCACCGCCGATTATCGCACCAATGGCATCCAATCGGCACCAACGCCACGTTGAAGGAATCTCAAACGGCTCAAATTGCTTTTCCTCGTTCGAAAAGATTCTCGGCTTCCTGATCTTACCCAATTTCACTAACCGCGTTTTCTCCGCCGCGATCCGCTTCAGTAGTTCCGCCGCCGGTTCATCCGCCAGGCCCTGCTCAACCAGCTTCCCACGCACCGCGAGGTCCAGCACGAACCGGCGCAGGCGGCTTACGGCATCCGGCGCGTCGGCCACGCGGTCGTAGTGAGCGAGCAGACGCTCGGCGTTCATCGAACCAGAGCTTCGGTCAAAATCCCTTTCAACTGATCACGGATCGTCACGACCTCGGCCTCTGCACTCGTCAGTTCCTTCAGAAGGATTTCTGGATCGCCGTAGTCTTCTTCCTCCGTATGAGGATTCTTGATGTCGAGGTTGTAACCACGCTCCTTGATCTCCTCCGCGCTGACCTTCCAGGCACGATTACCTTCCTCGCGGCCTTTGCGCTCCGCTCCGCCCCACCAAGCGGCACAACCGTCTAGATGGGCCAGCCGGATGGGCCTGGTCATGGAATAAGCCTTCTGTCCCTCTGGCACGAGGTGTTCCCAGAACCAGATGTCCTTGGTCGGCTCGCCCTTCTCGAAGAACAGGAGATTGGTGCCAATCGAGGCATAGGGGCGGAAGACAGAGTTCGGCAGACGCACGATGGTGTGCAGGTTGCATTCCTCCATCAGGTGTTCCTTGAGCCGGGTCTTGATGCCTTCGCCAAAGAGCGAGCCGTCGGGTAGGACCACGGCGGCCCTGCCCCCGGGTCTAAGAAGCCGAATAATCAGGGCGAGGAACAGGTCCGTTGTCTCCCGTGTCTGGAAGTGCTTGGGGAAGTTGGACTCAACGCCGTCCTCCTCCTTGCCGCCAAAGGGCGGATTGGTCAATACGATGTCCACCCGCTCGTTCTGGCCCCAGGAGATGTAAGGCCGGGCCAACGTGTTGTCGTGGCGCAGGAACGACGGATTCTCAATGCCGTGGAGCAACATGTTGGTAACGGCCAGCATGTGGGGGAGCGGCTTTTTCTCCACCGCGCGGAGCGAGGCCTGCATTTTCGCCTCATCTTCGGGCCGCTTGACGTAACGCTCGCGCATATGACGGATGCCGCATGTAAGGAAGCCGCCGGTGCCGCAGGCAGGGTCGAAGAGGGTCTCGCCGGGCTTCGGGTCGATCATCTGGGCCATGAAGGAGGTCACGGCGCGTGGCGTATAGTATTCGCCCGCATTGCCAGCCGATTGCAGGTCGTTCAGGACTTGCTCGTAGATGTCACCGAAGTGCTGGCGTTCGGCCAGATTGTTGAAGTCGACACCGTTGATCTTATTGACCACCTGGCGCATCAGCTGACCGGACTTCATGTAGTTGTGGGCATCCTCGAACACGTCGCGCACGACGTTTGCACGGGGACCAGCCACAGTCGGGAGCTCCCCCAGCTTCGGAAAGAGATCGTCATTGACGAAGGCGAGCAGCTCTTCTCCGGTGATGCCCTCCGGGTCGGCGGCCCAGTTCCGCCATTGCAGAGGAGCGGGGATGGGTGAACGGTAGCCGTCCTTCAGGAGTTCGAGCTCCTGGTCCTGGTCATCGATGATCTTGAGGAAGAACATCCAGCAGAGCTGGCTGATGCGCTGGGCATCGCCATCGACGCCCACATCCTGGCGCATGATGTCTTGGATGGATTTGACGAGGGTATTGACGGCCATTCTCAAGCTGTATCCCTGTAAAGAGCGGATTGAAGATCGTGCACGGCCTGCTCAAAGCCGGGCTTGCCGCCGAAGGCATGAACCAGTTCAACTGGGGTGCCAAGGCTGTCGAGCGGTGAAATTTTGAGCACATTGGCATCATCGAGGTTGAGTATGCCCTCATCGGCGTATTTGTTGAGCAGCGCACCGAGCACGGCGCGGGCCTGCTCACCGTACTTGGTGAACACGTCGCGCTTTCTCACGTTCTCCGCCCGCTCGCGGCGGGTCAGTGGCTTGGCATCGAAGGCGACGTGACAGATAAGGTCGAAGGGATCGAGGTCCTTGCCTAGTTCCTCGACAAGCACATTTAACGGCAGGCCCTCGGCGGCCATTTCTTCAATGATCGCCTGCTTACGCTCTGCGGCGTTCCAACGCCTGAGGAAATCATCAAGGCTTGTGAAACGCTTGCGCAGGGCTTTCCTGGTGAAGTCGCGCAGTGATTCCGTGACCAGCTTGCCGTGTTCGTCGAGGTATTCCACCCGCTCGGCAACGACGGTTGCGCTGATACCGTCAATGTAGACCTTCTTCTGCGGCCCTGATCCAGGCGGCAATGGAAGAGGTGGGCCATCGACAATTGTCTCGTCCTCGCCAGGGGGTCCGGGCAGCGGATCGCCTTCCTCGTTGGTCGGTGGCACATCGGGTGGGGCGATGGGATCGCCTTCTTTGGGCTCGTAGATCTGCACCGGCTCGCCGTCGAACTCGGGGTCCGCGAAATGACTGGTCGCCCCCCCGGAAATCGATGAGGGTGAAATAGAACTTGCGGGTGTCCTCGTGCACACGGGTTCCCCGGCCCATGATCTGCTTGAACTCGGTCATCGACCCAACCTCCCGGTCAAGCACGATCAGCCGGCAGGTCTGCACATCGACGCCGGTGGAAAGCAGGCGGGACGTGGTGACCAGGACGGGGTATTTGGATTCCGGGTCGATGAAATTGCCGAGCTCGGCCTGCCCTTCCATATCGGCTCCGGTGATGCGCATGACGTAGCGGGAGTTATTATCAACCAGGTCGGCATTCTCGTTGATGAGGGCCTGACGCACGCGCGCGGCGTGTTCCTGATCAACACAAAAGACAATGGCTTTCTGAAAGCGATCACCGCTCTCCTTCAGAAAGGCCGTGAGCTTCTGGGCTACGAGCTTTGTGCGGCCATCGATGACCAGCTTCCGGTCGAAGTCCTTGACGTTGTAGATGCGGTCCTCAACCTCCTCGCCGTCCCGGTCAAGCTGGTCCTGTTCCGGGCGATAGCCCTCCACATCCCGGTCGATATGGACCTTGACCACCTTGTAGGGCGCCAGGAAGCCGTCCCGGATGCCCTGCTTGAGGGAATAGGAGAACACCGGCTCCCCGAAGTAGGCGATGTTGGAAACGTACTTCGTCTCCTTCGGTGTGGCGGTAAGACCGATTTTGGTCGCGGAGGAGAAGTATTCCAGTATCTCGCGCCACGCTGAATCCTGGTCAGCACTGCCCCGATGGCATTCATCGATCACGATCAGATCGAAGAAACCCGGCGAGAATTCCCGGTAGATCTTCTGGTGATCTTCCGGGCCGGTGATCGCTTGATAGAGCCCGAGATAGATCTCATAGGCCGTGTCGATGCGGCGTTTCTTGTCTATGGCCGGTGTAAGATCGCTCTGGCTGCCATCGTCCCGCTCGATGGTCTTGGCATGGGTCGAGAGCTTGGCCATGGTCCCACCGAAGGGGCGGAAATCGTTCACCATGGTCTGGTCGATCAGCACGTTGCGGTCGGCAAGGAACAGGATGCGTTTCTTGTGTCCCGCCTTCCACAGCCGCCAGATGATCTGAAAGGCGGTGTAGGTCTTGCCCGTGCCGGTGGCCATGACCAGCAGGATGCGATCTTGCCCCTTGGCAATGGCCTCGATGGCGGTATTGACGGCGTTGACCTGATAGTAACGCGGTGCCTTACCACTGCCGTCGTCGTGATAGTCCTGAAGGACGATCTTCTCGGCGTCCGGCGTTAAGCCCTTCCAGGTGCGATAGCGCGTCCATAGGTCCTGCGGTGAAGGAAAGGCGTCAAGGGCAATGTTTGCTTCACGCGGTGTGCTCATTCCCGTGCGGTCGTGAAACACAAAGCCGTCGCCGTTGGAGGAGAATACAAAGGGGATGTTCAGGGTCTCGGCGTAATCCAGGGCCTGCTGCATGCCATCGCCGACACTGTGGGAATTGTCCTTGGCCTCGATCAGCGCAATCGGGATGTTGGGCTTGTGGTACAGAATATAATCAGCACGCTTGGCCTGTCCCCGTGTGACTAGCTTGCCGCGCACGATGATGCGCCCCTTGGTGAAACTCACCTCCTCGCGGATCTGCAACATCTCGTCCCACCCGGCAATGCGCAGGGCGGGTGTGATGAATTTGGTGCAGATGTCGCGTTCGGAGAGGCCTTTCTTATCCATGCCGGTCAGCGCTCCCGCGTACCATTCCAGCTCATGATCACTTCATTTTTTCCCGCGCGGTTTTCTAGGGCTATCCACGCACTTAGGTCCCCAATATTCCACGATTGACGACGGATTGAAGGTCGTATCTGCGCATGGTCAACGAAAACCGTCCTCTCCAAGAGAGGCTTATCGACCGTCCGTAATCGTACTGTACGTCCCCTAGCGCTGATGGCCTGCAAGCCGCTCCCCGGGTCATGCCGCGCCGGTTATAGCCATATGAGCCGAATAAACAACCGGCTCACAATTCTCCGATTTCACCAAAGGGATTTGCCACGCCATACGGGCCATAGTAGTCCCGAGGTGGAAAGCACTATTACGAGCTCGATTTGGACCTGCTTCAGCCTAAACCAACACCTTGAATGCTCTCCGTAGGTCCCGGGTGTCCGTCATCAAAACAAATGGGACTGTTGAGCGTGTTTCATAAGGGAGGATCGGGCTCATCTTTGTTTGATGTTAAGCCGCTTGGCGTTGATGGTTCAAGCGGCGGTTTTGGGTGGTCAGTTTTTTGATCTTTTTTCTCTTTTCGATGCTGGCGGTGTGGCGTCCAAAGTAGGCGTCGGCTGGAGTTACGTTGCCGATGCTCTCGTGGTAGCGTTGGTTGTTGTAGCGATCGACGAAGGCGCTGATCTGGTTTTCGAGATCGCCGGGTAGATAATAATTTTCAAGCAGGATCCGGTTCTTCAGCGTTTGATGCCAGCGCTCGATCTTGCCCTGGGTTTGCGGGTGATACGGTGCGCCCCGAACGTGATCCATACCGTGGTCCCCGAGCCATTCAGCCAGATCGCTGGAGATATAGGACGAACCGTTCTCTCCGCCGGGTCGTTCTTGCTCATTAATTTCTGTCTCATCTTCGTTCCCTTCGGTCACTACGATGAGCCAGAAATCCTCCGTTATGCAATTACCTCAATTTGTCCCAAAGGCGCTGACGTCAGACACCCCGAATTCCAATGGGCCTACACTGCCCTTCTCAAGATCCTTCAATAGTTTAGCTTTGCGATCATAAACGTAGAGGTTGCTACCCTTTGTGTTCACGTTGAGGTACTTGGTCTCTGCTTTCCCAGAGGGATTAAAATACCCCGAGGTCACGCCTAGTTTGGATGTGCTGATCAACAGGTCCTCCAGGTCGATATTCACTAGATCGATGGCAATATCGAGCCTGGTAACCTTCCCCCCAAATGCCAAGCTTTCATAAGAAACCAGTCCGCCGGTAATTTCAGGCAGATGTGTGCGAAAGACTTCCACTCCATCCAGCCCAACCTTATGCGGGTTAAACTCAAATCTCAGGAAGCGGTGATTCGCCTTCAATGCTGCATGTTGCACTAGGACCGTATTCTCTCCCCCGACATTTATGGCATAGGATCGGGAATATTTACTTGCCCCCCAATCCTTCAGTTTCTTCCAGGGTGTGAAGATCGGATTACTATTCAGCACCAGGGAAAGGAGGTGATCTCGGATTTTCTTCCGCGCTAGTTCGCTCGGTATATCAAACGTCAGAGAGAGACGGTCAATCTTTGGCTTGAGTACAGATACGGTAAATCCGCTAGGCCTCTTGTAGGAATAGGCCTGTGCAGTTAATTGCACGCCAACTTTTCCAGGCTGGTTAGAACCCGTATCCGCCTTGTGTTCCAATGTAACGACCATTTACCCTCCCTGGCACGGTCGTATTACCTCAACGGGTTAGGGTTTCCCGCTTCTCAATCGTCTTCCTTCAAGTACAGATGCGACAGGTCAAGTCCAGGGTACTCAATCCTCTGGACATACGTGTTCAGATAATCTGGGTCGGATTTATCACCATAGGCGTCGCTTACTAGGCTTCCCTGGCTCCAGCCTCCCAGAGATTGTAAGACATCTGGCGGAGCCTCTATCCTTCGAAGAGCATCCCGGAAGGAATGTCTAATACTATAAAAGGCCTGCTGCTTCTTTACCTTTATTGCCTCTTTCAAATACTTTTCCCGAAAGCGCTTTAGCGCATACTGGGCAGGATCACCGTACTTATTGACTTTCAAATCCTGGAATAGGAGCTGTTTCCCCGTCTTTTTTTGATCGTCTACAAATTCCAGAAACCCAATTCGCAGTATTTCAGGATGTATCGGTACGTTCCGCCTACTTGTGTCTGTCTTGATTGTCTTTTTGTTTGTAGACCCATTTGACTCCTCGTCTTCATCATTTGTGGGGCTGACGCTTAGGTAATGAACACCTTTTTTCGTGAGCTTTACGTCTGTCAATTCCAGTTGGCATACCTCTTTAGGGCGCATGCCCATAAGGAGGCATATGAGCGGAAGCCAAAACCTCCAATGCTCCTTTTCAACGTTGTAAGGTGGGCTTTTTTCTGATGAGCACTCTTTGTAATAGGGCGACTGAAAGAATTCGCAAATTTGCTCATCATCGAACGATTTCCGCTGTTGGTCTGCTGGCGTCTTCTTGGCACTGGGTTTCATTCCCTTGGAGGGCACAACGGATATCAGTTGTTTCAGGAGGGCCAGTTCCAATACCTTGTTCAAAGTTCCCAAGTAACCTGATTGGGTCTGGTAGGCCAGAGGAGGCCTCCCCTCTGATTCAGCTAGAGCAATAGCTTCGTTGAGGGGTTTGTTTTTGTAGATTTTGGACCTATTTGAGGGGATGCGCGCCAGAGTACTGCGAAACGCCATGCAGCGATCATAATCTATAGCTTGGACGGGGGTGTCTTCTCCCAATGCTTCTTGAAGTAAATCCAGATGTGACCGAACAGTATCTATTCGCTTTTGAGCGATCCCTGTATTTCCCGCTTCTTCATTGTATTGCTTGAAGTACTCTGTGCACAGCTCGCCAAGCGTCATCTTTACCTTTGCGTCAGTGCGGAACAATTGATCAAAGAAGGAGTTTGAAAAGTCGTCATCAAGCCGGGCGTTGAAACGGCGATACAGTTCCATTAACCCTCGTCGAATGAGGTCATCAAATTCAGCTGGCGCAATGCTCCCTTTTTCTCCTTGTGCATAACTGGTTCCTTTAAGTATCCGCTTTCTCGCCAGTCCAACACTTTCTTCGGCTTGGGGATCGTCAAGATCTCTGAGAGACTGTTCGGCAAAGCCGATATCGGCCTTCATATCGAACTTCTCTACTTCATTTCTCGGGGGGTTTTTGAAATATCGCACTTCTCGGGATTGATCTTGATGTTCGACATATTTCTGAACCATTCGAATGGCTTCGGCTTGCGTTAAAGGAAGGATTTCGTCCTTACGTGCTGCTTCGAAGAGAGCCGTGGTCTCAACGTCTTTGAGCTCGCGCCTTTTGATCGCTTCACCAAGGTCTTTGGTCATGAGAGAGGTCTGGATGACTTTCGTGCCGATCTTCGAGATAAGGTCTGTTGGAACCTTACGGCGGTAATACCAAACCCCGTCCCGGTTCATGAGATGGTGTTTTTTGGGCAAGTCTTTCATCCCCTAAGGTGTACCAGTTGTGTGCACCAGTAGGAAATGCTAAGAGGCTGATATCAAAGGAAAAAAGGATTTCTGCCCTTTTTGGGAGCTGATGGCGGAGCCTAGGTGAAGAACCACCTGGTCCGGATTTTGGGAGCAACGTCACTTTTTGTTTAGGTTCGAAACGGTTCCTGGCGAAACCCGCGTGCCTGTCCCTTCCGAAAACCTCATCCGCTTGAACTGGGGGTGAAGCCTATATGACTCTGTGTTGATGGGGTATTCGGAAGGGACAGCTGAATAAATTGCATGACAACGGTGCGCCTGGGTACGCTGGAGTTATAACGAATCTGCTTTCAATTTGATTACGGATTGCTACGTCGTTTTCTTGATAGATTTTAGATGAACAAATTATAATTTATTATCAATAATGTAACGTATTTTAACATCAAGTAACGAGAATTGTCTATATAACTTATATGAAGGGTAGGCATAGAGGAAACAGGTGTGAGCCCTGACGACGCACAACAAAATCTCAACTCCCCGACTGCAAACAATCTTGATTTGAACAGCAGTGACCGGTTCATCAACCGTGAACTCTCGTGGTTGTCATTTAACAATCGTGTTCTCGAAGAGGCTGAAAATCCGCGCCATCCGTTGCTTGAGCGTGTCCGTTTTCTGTCCATTTCTGCATCGAACTTGGATGAGTTTTACATGGTTCGTGTGGCCGGCCTTAAGGGTCAGGTAAGGGCGGGTGTTACCCAACGCAGTGCAGACGGGCTGACACCGCAAGAACAGCTGGAAAAGATCAACACTGCCGTTAGGGATTTGTTCAAGCAACAAGACACCTGCTGGAAAACTTTGCAGGCTGAGCTCGTTGAGGAAGGGATCCATGTGGTGTCCTCACAAGATTTAACGGGTGCCGACAAGACTTGGCTTGAGAACCGATTTATGGATCACATCTTCCCGGTCTTAACACCGCTGGCCATCGATCCGGCGCATCCCTTTCCCTTTATTCCTAACCTTGGTTTTTCACTGGTCCTCCAGTTAGTGCGCATTGAGAATGGCGAAGCGATGCGGGCGCTGGTTCCCATTCCCTCCCAGATTGAACGGTTCATTCGCCTTCGCGGGCAAAAGACCCGATTCATCACTTTAGAAGACGTCATCACATTGTTTTTTAATCGCCTTTTTCCTGGTTTC
This sequence comes from Rhodospirillaceae bacterium, assembly GCA_965262665.1. Lineage (GTDB taxonomy): Bacteria > Pseudomonadota > Alphaproteobacteria > Rhodospirillales > Rhodospirillaceae > CBDBND01. The sequence goes on along the minus strand of CBDHFR010000004.1, from coordinate 1,625,517 downwards.
AAAGTGATGCAATCGGGTGTTTTCCGCGTCATTCGCGACAGCGAGATGGAAGTCGACGAAGAAGCGCAAGATCTGGTTCAGAGTTTTGAAACGGCTCTTAAACGCCGGCGGCGTGGCAGCTGTATTCGCCTTAAGGTTAGCGCCCGTATGCCCGAGGATCAGATCAAATTGATCTTCGACGAACTCGAAGTGTCACCCGACGACGTCTTCAGAATCGACGGCATGATCGGATTGGCAGACATCAGTCAGTTAATCACCGATGAGCGACCCGACCTTCAATTCATTCCCTATAACGCCCGCTTTCCGGAGCGGATCCGGGATTTCGGCGGCGACTGTTTCGCTGCTATCCGCAAGAAGGACATTATTGTCCACCATCCTTACGAGTCATTCGATGCAGTGGTTCAATTCCTGCGTCAGGCGGCGCAGGATCCAAATGTCGTGTCGATCAAACAAACTCTATACCGCACCAGCAAAGATTCGCCCATCATCGATGCTTTAATCGAAGGGGCAGAGGCCGGCAAATCCGTCACCGCTATGGTTGAACTGAAAGCCCGGTTTGATGAAGAAGCCAATATTCGTTGGGCGCGGGATTTGGAACGGTCCGGCGCCAATGTGGTGTATGGCTTCGTCGATCTAAAAACGCATGCGAAAATTTCACTGGTCACGCGCCGCGAAGGCAATGCATTGAACTCCTACGTTCACTTCGGCACCGGCAACTATCATCCCGTAACCGCGAAGATCTATACCGACCTCTCGTTCTTTACCTGCGATCCTGCCCTCTGCCGTGATGCCAATCGAGCTTTCAATTACATGACCGGATATGCCCAACCTGACTCCATGGAAAAACTAGCGCTCGCGCCTATTGGTTTATTGGAGAAGATCGAAAGTCTGATCGGTGAAGAAATCACTCACGCTAAGGCGGGCCGTCCTGCCGCCATTTGGGCCAAAATGAACTCATTGGTTGACCCCAAAGTAATCGATGCTCTTTATGCGGCGTCGCAAGCCGGCGTGCAAATTGAACTGATTATCCGGGGAATCTGCTGCCTGCGTCCCGGCGTGCCTGGGCTGTCTGAAAACATCCACGTGAAAAGCATCGTTGGACGATTCCTTGAACACTCTCGGATTTTCGTCTTTGGCAACGGGCACACGTTGCCGTCCAGTCATGCCAAAATCTATATATCATCAGCGGATTGGATGACCCGCAATCTGGTAAATCGGGTCGAAACGTTCGTCCCAATCGAGAACCACACTGTTCATCAGCAAGTGCTCGACCAGATCATGGTCGCCAACATAAACGACACCTTGCAAAGTTGGACTTTGAAATCCGATGGAACTTTCATCCGGGAAGAAGCCGGCGAGATCCCCTTCAGTGCTCACGATTATTTTATGAACAACCCGAGTTTGTCGGGCCAGGGCAGTGCCGTGGAACAGGCCAAAAAACTGTTGCCTAAACTGGTTCCAAGCCGCCGCTAAACCTGCTATCAGCGCCGGCATCTGTTATAGGTTATGAGTTCCAGCGTGCCAGACGACACTTCGACTCTTGCCATTCGCCATAGATCGGTCGGCGTTATCGACATTGGGTCAAACTCGGTCCGTTTGGTCGTCTACAGCGGGGTCATGCGGACCCCCATTCCCATTTACAACGAAAAAGCAATCTGTGCCTTGGGCCGGGATCTCGAATCGACCGGTGCATTGAATCCAGAAGGGGTCGAAAAAACCTTTGCCACTCTGCAGCGGTTTGTTGCGCTTTCCGAATCAATGGAGCTCGATCGGCTTGATATTCTGGGTACTGCGGCCATACGGGACGCCGCTGACGGTCCAGAATTTGTTAAAGATGTAAAGGACCGGTTTGGACTATCAATAAAAGTTTTGTCGGGAAAGCAGGAGGCAAAACGCAGTGCGTTGGGTGTGTTATGCGGCATTCCTTCGGCCGACGGCATGGTAGCGGATCTTGGCGGTGGTAGCCTTGAACTTGTCGACGTTCGCGATGGCAAATTTGATCATCACGCAACGTTGCCATTGGGGACTTTGCGTCTGGCCGTTTTGGCAGATGAGGATGTTGAGCAAGGCATGGCTGCCGTCAACGATCAACTTAAGGATCAAACCTGGATTCCCGGTGTTAAGGGACGGTCCGTCTATGCCGTCGGAGGGGCGTGGCGCGCGCTGGCGCGGGTTTGTATTGCTCACATGAACTATCCGTTGCATGTGCTTGATAATTTTACCCTGCCCCGACCCCTGGCTGTTTCGTTGTTCGGGTTGATCTCTCATCTCAGCCCGCAAACGCTGGAAAAAATTCGTGGCGTTGATAAGGCGCGTCTAACGACCTTGCCATTGGCTGCCATGATGCTCGAGCGGTTGCTCGAAATTGGCCAACCCGATTCACTGGTCTTTTCCATCTACGGTATGCGGGAAGGCCAGTTCTTCATAGACCTTCCCGACAAGTTGAAAGCAGAAGACCCACTAATCAGTGCAGCGGAAGAATTGTGCCGGTCTGTAGGCCGTGATCCCCGAACCGGTCATGAAGCGTTTGCCTGGTTATCACCGCTGTTTTCGGGAGAGACAAACGATCAGGCCAAAATACGGCTGGCGGCGTGTCTGTTGCGTGATCTGTGTTGGTCCGAACATCCGGATTATCGCGCCGAGCAAGCGTTTCTCCGTGTTTTACGTCTGCCTTTCATGGGTCTCGAGCACGAGGATCGCGCTGGATTGGCGCTGGCACTGTTTTACCGGTACCGCACGGACGATACGACACCGATCATTGATCAAGCCCATGACATGCTCGACGACGAGCAAAATGACAGGGTGAGAACCATTGGTTTGGGCATGCGGCTGGCTTATTCCCTGACGGGAGGGACGCACGGACTATTGGACAAAACCAAACTGGACAAGGAAGGCTCCACCATAGTTCTGACCGTGCCGAAGGAAGAGCCGGTGTTTATGTCAGGGTCTTATCCCAAGAGGCTAGCGCGACTGGCCAATCATCTGGGGTTTAATCACAAGATCGAGCGCTTTTAACAATCCCTTCTAAGATTGGGGACGGTCCAAGACTTCTACGGTCTTGCTGTCTTCAGACAAGGCCAGAGCCAAGTGACCGTGTTTGAGTTTCAGCGCATCAGCGCCAAACAATTCACGGCGCCAACCTGTTAACGCTGGAACATCTGCGTGATCGTCCATCGCAATTTTCTCGAGATCGTCGACAGTGGCGACCAGTTTGAGGGCGACCTCATGGGTTTCGCAACGCGCTTTGAGCAGTACTTTTAGGAGATCAACCACAGACCCAAGTCCGGCCGGTTTATCCGGTGATCGTGCCACCCTGGGACAATCCTTTTCAGGCATATCCAGTCCCCGCATGACGGCTTCGAGCATGCCCTTGGCATATTTGCTTTTGCTGAACTGTTTGGACAAACGCGTTTGGCTCAAGGCGCGCTCCGAAGTAGGAGTCAACGCAGCTAACTCTACCAATACATTGTCTTTGGCCACCCGACGCCGCGGAACATTCTGAGTCTGTGCAGTGCGTTCCCGCCAGGCCGCAACCTCTTTCAAGACCGCTAGGAATCTTGGTTTTTTGTCGCGAGATTTAATTCGATGCCACGCTTGATCTGGTTCGAGTGCGTAGGTCGCAGGATTGGTAAGTGTCTCCATCTCTTCCACAACCCAATGTGAACGGCTTGTCTGATCTAATTTCGCTCTCAGAAATGAATAGACCTCTCTCAAATGCGTCACATCGGCCAACGCGTATTTAAGTTGTTTATCGGATAGTGGCCGTCGTGACCAATCGGTAAATCTCTGGCTCTTGTCGATTTTAGCGTTGGCCAACTTCATTACCAAAGTCTCATAACCGACAGATTCTCCGAAACCGCAAACCATTGCTGCGACCTGACTGTCGAATAACGGTGCGGGGATCAATCCAGCTTGGTGGTAAAAAATCTCCAGGTCTTGCCGTGCTGCGTGAAAAACCTTGACCACCTCAGCATTGTTGAACAGCTCGTACAGTGGTTTGAGATCGAGGTCCTCCGCCAAAGCATCGATGCAATAGGCGTCATCAGGACCGGCAAGCTGTATGAGGCAGAGAAGCGGCCAATAGGTGGTTTCGCGGTGAAACTCTGTATCGACCGTCACAAAGTCTGTGGAAGACAGTTGCGAACAGAATACGGCGAGATCCGCAGTCGAGGTAATCAACTCCATGCCGTTTCATATCGTCTTGGCTGCCAAGCCGCAACCAAGAGCGGAAACCTGGTCCTGTACCTTGACAAATGAGCCTGATCGGTGTGGTTTCTCGCTTTGCCTCCAGGGACCGTCTGGCCCGGCCGAAACATCTTCCGCCTTAGGGACTAGGAATGCACCGTTACAGAACGCACACGTGTGGCGATCTGCGCCTCGAAGACGCTGGTAAAGAAGCCCGATTGTCCGGCTGGGTCCATCGCAAACGGGACCACGGTAACCTGTTATTCGTCGATCTGCGCGACCAGTTCGGGATTACCCAATGTGTGGTCGACACATCCAGTCCGGTCTTTTCCGCCGTCGACGACGCCCGGTCTGAAACGGTGCTGTGTCTCACCGGCAAAGTCGTCGAACGCACGGAAGACACGATCAACGACCGATTGCCCACTGGCCGGGTCGAACTGCAAATCAAACAAGTAGAGGTCCTCTCCGCTACGGATGTGCTGCCCATCCAGGTTCATGGCGACAACGAATATCCTGAAGATTTGCGCCTCAAATACCGCTATCTCGATCTTCGCCGGGAAGAGATGCGTAACAATATACTGCTGCGGTCAGATGTAATTGCGAGCATCCGGCGGCGGATGATTGAGTCCGGGTTTGTTGAGTTTCAAACCCCCATTCTCACTGCTTCTTCACCGGAAGGTGCACGGGACTTTCTGGTGCCATCCCGCCTTCACCCAGGAAAATTTTACGCCCTCCCGCAAGCGCCGCAGATTTTCAAACAGCTGATTATGGTGTCTGGGTTTGACCGCTATTTCCAGATCGCGTCGTGTTTCCGCGATGAAGACGGCCGCGCCGACCGGTCACCGGGAGAATTTTATCAGCTCGATCTGGAAATGGCCTTTGTCACCCAAGAGGATGTCTTAACAGCGATTGAGCCTGTGATTGGTGGTGTGTTTAAGGAGTTTGCAAATGGTCGCGCTGTGACCCAGGGGCGGTGGCCGCAAATTCCCTTTGCTGAGGCCATGCTGAAATATGGCACTGACAAGCCCGACTTGCGCAATCCGCTGTTAATAACGGATGTCACGGAGAACTTTGCCGGATCAACATTTGGCCTATTTGCCAAGAACATCGAGAAAGGGGCTATCGTTCGGGCCATTCCAGCGCCGGGATCGGCCGGACAGCCACGCAGCTACTTCGACAAGCTGAACGAGTGGGCGAGAGGCGAGGGGGCCGGCGGCCTCGGCTATATCGTCTTTGAAGAGGGTGGCGCCAAGGGTCCCATCGCCAAGAATTTGGACGATGACCGGGTCGACGCCATACGCGATGCCTCTGGTGTCGGTCCCGGCGATAGCGTGTTCTTTGTCTGCGACAAGCCTACTGCCGCTGAAAAATTCGCTGGCGTGGTGCGGACAAAAATCTGCGAAGAACTGGACTTGCTGGAAAAAGACCGCTTCGACCTATGTTGGATCGTCGACTATCCCCTGTTCGAACGGGACGAATCCACCGGTGAAATTGAATTTAGCCACAACCCGTTTTCAATGCCGCAAGGGGGTCTAGAAGCGCTGGAGACCAAAAACCCCTTGGACGTCATGGCCCATCAGTACGACATCGTTTGTAACGGTGTAGAGCTGTGTTCCGGCGCCATCCGGAATCACCGTCCCGATATCATGATCAAGGCGTTTGCTATCGCTGGGTATGAGCAAGACTTTATCGAAAGCCGCTTCGGCGGCATGTTCAACGCATTCAAGTATGGGGCACCTCCGCACGGCGGCGCAGCGCCTGGTATCGACAGAATCGTCATGCTGCTGGCAGACGCGCCTAATATCCGGGAAGTCACGCTCTTCCCGATGAACAATCAGGCGGAAGACCTGATGATGCAGGCGCCGAACGAGGCTGAAGAAAAACACCTCAAGGAATTACACATCAAACTCAATCTGCCCAAAGAGATCGACAAAGGCGCGGCACCAAGTGCAAAGGCTGACCCGTCTTAATCCTGGGTGAGCACCACGGTGTTGCCTGCTACTATCGTTGCGCAAAGGTGGGGAGCGGCCGTAGTTCACCAACATGGTGTGAAACCGATCAAAATAGCGCGCCATCAATTCAACATCGCCCGGTGGAAACTCGTTGATGTCGGGTGCATCATTGATCTGTTTGGGTAGCATTTCAATCTGATCAATCTGCCATTCTTTGAGTTCTTCATTGACCGCCTGATTGCGCTGGTAATGCTCCATGAAATACCCCAGAGCGCGGTGCTGATCCGTGTTCTTCAAAAGTGCATTGCGCAGCATATAGAGGTAGCTGAACAGGTACTCGGCCCGCCCACTGTTCCATCCGAGACCGGTAAAGGTATTGGCTTGCACCCCACGCCTGATCGCCGCTTCACCGGTGCGGCTGCCACCAATGTTGCGGTATTCTCTCAGGGCTTCATCAACGGCCGCCATGGCAGCCGGTCAATCTTCCATAATTCTCTCAATTTCGGCAGGTGAGAACGACGCCTGGTCAGGAACCGCATCGGTGCCTCTGAAGACGTTGGCCCAATCAACGCCAACGATGATTACCGTAATGATCGCAGCGATGGTGCCAGCAAAAAGAAATCTGAATTGGGTTTCGCATCCACGAAGGGACCGGGCAAAAGCCCGTTCACCCGGCGATCCGAATGCCAAGTCAAAGTGTACCGTGTTCTGGTGAGTGAACCAATCGAGGACGGTTAGAAGGCCAGGGCAATCGGGTGAATTTGAGGATGACAAGAGTGTAGAAGTCTGAATCGCTATTGATCCTTTTGATTCGCAAGAAGGATCCCAGAAATGACGCGACGGTTTGGAACGGCGAACGAGGCCTTTAATCAGATTGTTGATTTCCTGGAGCATTTCACCGATCTCGACGACCCGCGGCAACGCGCCACGGTCCTCTATCCCCTCGACGAAGTGTTGCTGCTATGCCTTCTCGGCGTGCCCGCCGGCTGTGAGAGCTGGGTCGAGATCGCCAAGTACCGTACGACGGGCGGTGCGGAGCAAAGGCCACTTTGCCCACGACGACGCGGCCAAGAAGCTGATCTATCCGGCCTTACGGGGCGTTGCGGCAAAGTGGAAACGGCCGCCTCAATTCTGGTGGCAGGTGAAAGGCGAATTTGCCATCCGCTTCGAGGAGCGGTTTAGAATGGTCCAAGGGTGAGCGCGATCCTCGTGCTGCCAGTCAGCCATCCAACGGCGCCCTCCCTCCAGGAGCTTCCCTTCGGGACTCCTCCTGGACCGAGGACATCGCCGGCTGGCATGGGTTTATCACCAGGGTCGCTCACAAACCAGGGAACGGGTTCCCTGGTTTGTGTAAATCAGCTCACACACAAAGTTTCTGACACTCATTGGACGGGTTCTTCAGAACGCCTCACCGAGGTCATTCAGGGCGTGACGTTCAAAACCATGACCTTCATTGCCGGATTGCGCGGTGACGGCCTGACCGCGCCCTGGGTGCCCTGATTTGATCGAGGGCGCCATGGACGGTGATGCATTCGAGCAGTACATCAAAACGCAACGCGCCCCGACCCTTCAAAAAGGCGCTGTTGTTGTCCCCGGCAATCTGCCGGCCGACAAACGCGACGGTGCCAGGCGGGCGGTTGAAAAGCGGGGCGCATGGCTTTTGTTCCTGCCGCCCTATGCGCCGGACTTCAACCCGATCGAGCTCGCATTTTCAAAGTTCAAAGCTCACATGAAGCGCTTAAAACCCCGCACCATCGATGATCTGTGGAAAGCCGCCGGTATATAACGTCTGCGGCCTCTTCAATCACGAGCACTGCAGGAACTTCTTGGTTGCTGACGGCTATGCGTCAGAATAAATCGGAAATGCTTTAGGTTATCGTGGTGAAGCATGTATTTCGAAAATATTCCCTTATTTATCAGTGTATTGCCATTGATGAAGGGACCCGTTCAGAGACCACTCTGAAGGGTAGATAGAGAGGCATCGCCGATTGACGAAGGCGAATCAAACGCGGTGAACGAGGCTGTAGACGGACTGGTTGGGTCGTTTACGGTCAAAACGAATTCGGCGCGACTCTTGGGTTTTTGCCGATGATCGAACACCGTGCGGTTACACCGACCACAACCAAGCCGCACCGCGTACACCGCTTGAATCACCGTGTTTGGGTGACACAAATTTCGTCACAACCGTATCGGAAAATACGAAGGTGTCCCAAAGTGTAGGAACATCTTGGTAGAGGCTGGAAATATTGGACAACCCACCGCCAAGGACAATCACATCTGGGTCGATCACATTGACGACGGTGGCCAGCGACCGTGCCAACCTTTCGCTGTATTGAGCTAAACAACGCTGGGCAATAGGGTCATTTTCGGTCGCCGCATGAACGACGTCCTCAGCGCTGACCCAAGATCTGTTCAAAGCATGTGCCGCGCGAAGCAGACCCGGTCCTGAAAGATAAGTTTCAATACAACCCGACAGTCCGCAGTAACACTTTGGCCCGGGGTGTTCTTCGTCGGTCGGCCAGGGCAGGGGGTTGTGACCCCATTCTCCCGTGACGGCATTGGGTCCGCGGACAATGGTTTTGTTGACAACCAGTCCGCCGCCCACGCCGGTGCCAAGAATAACGCCAAAGACAATGGAGGAGTCGGATCCAGCGCCATCAATGGCTTCCGACAAAGCAAAGCAGTCGGCATCATTGGCCAGACGGATGGGCCGGCTGAGGGCGTCCTCCAAATCCCGATCCAACGCCCGGCCGATCAGGCAAGTGGAATTGGCGTTCTTGATGAGACCCGTCGCCGGGGAAATCGTTCCCGGGATGCCAATTCCAATCGGCGGCGGGGAAATCAGCCGGAGAAACGGAAAGGGACGTTTCAGCGGCCAGAACCATGTCCCTAATCGCCCGTACTGTTGCGTCGTAATCGCCCGATGGTGTGGATACACGGTGCCGGTCGGTCACTTCTCCCTGGGCATCCAGGACAGCCAGCTCAATCTTTGAGCCGCCGAGATCAATGCCTATCCGGTATTTCATGACGGTAGATTACATCGCCATCGCCCGGAGCACACCAATGCCTTAGGCAGACGAGTTTGGCAGTGGTTCCGTCGCGGTTCGTCGGTTAGCATCGCCAAAACACGTTTAATATAGGTGAGCATGACTGAACCGGTTTCCCCCCACGTTCCTGCCTTCTTTGACGAGCACACCTTTACGGTTAGCTACCTTGTCCAAGAACCTTCTGGCCCACATGCCGTTATCATTGATCCGGTGCTTGATTTTGATGCCAACGCTGGACGGACGTCGGCAGAGTCAGCCGATCAGATTCTCGAGACCATCCATAAAAATAAGCTGACAGTGCCGTGGATTCTCGAAACGCACGCGCATGCGGATCATCTCAGCGCGGCACCCTATCTAGAGAGCGCTTTGAACGCTCAAATCGCCATCGGCGTTCATATCACGGAAGTGCAGGCCACCTTTCGTGATATTTTCAACCTAGGTGAGGATTTTCCTGTCAACGGTCGTCAGTTCAATCGGCTGCTGGAGGACGGCGAAACATTCGACATGGGTGCCTTGAACATTAAACCGCTTCACACACACCCGGCCACACACCGTCCTGTATGACGTACTTGATTGGGGACGCTGTGTTCGTCGGCGACACTCTATTTATGCCCGACTGCGGAACCGCCCGCTGTGACTTTCCCGGCGGCGATGCGGCGGTCATGTACAAATCCATTCAGCGCATTCTCGCACTGCCGCCCGAAACCCGTGTTTTTGTTTGTCATGACTATGGCCCTGGTGGGCGTCCGTTTGCCTGTGAGACCACCGTTGCCAATCAGAAAGCGTCTAACATTCATGTCAAGGACGGCGTGTCCGATGGAAAGTTTGTCAAAATGCGGGAGGAAAGGGACGCGACCCGAGATATACCGGTGCTGATTTTACCGTCCGTTCAAGTCAATATTCGCGCCGGACACTTTCCCGAACCCGAGGACAACGGTGTGACCTATCTCAAGTTGCCGCTCAATGTCCTTTACCGTCCCGATTTACCCCTGCTCAATTTTGTCTCGGGCGTCGGTGCATAAAACGCTGTTGAGCGCCTTTAATAGAGATTCAACCTGGGTGTTTTCCAAAGAATAGTAAATCGTTTGTGCAACTCGGCGGGTGATCACCAGGTTGTCCTTGCGCAACCGGGCAAGATGTTGTGACAACGCGGATTGGCTCAATCCCACCGCAGACTCGAGTTCGCTGACGCTGTGTTCCCTAGCACTGAGCCGACAAAGAATGAGCAGACGGTGGGGATTGCCGATGGTGCGGAGAATGGAACAGGTTTGTTCGGCCTCTCGCTCCAAAGGGCTAAAGTCGTGTTTTGCCACCGCTGCCTCCGCTCTGTCTGACGTCAGCGCCTTTGGGACAAATTGAGGTAATTGCATAACGGAGGATTTCTGGCTCATCGTAGTGACCGAAGGGAACGAAGATGAGACAGAAATTAATGAGCAAGAACGACCCGGCGGAGAGAACGGTTCGGGATATTCGGCGCAAGACACGCAAGCAGTATACGGCTGAGGAGAAGATCCGGATCGTGGTGTCGGGCCTGCGCGGCGAGGAGAGCATCGCCGCCTTGTGCCGCCGCGAGGGCATCGCCGAGGGTCTGTATTACAGCTGGTCGAAAGAGTTTTTGGAAGCGGGCAAGAAGCGGCTCGCCGGCGACACCGGGCGCCAAGCGACCTCGGGCGAGGTTAAAGGCCTCCGCCAGGAGATGCGCGACTTGAAGGAGTTGGTCGCCGAACTTTCGCTGGAGAACCGTCTTCTCAAAAAAAACATGCTCGGGCACGGGGGAGACGAGGAATGAGGTATCGCGCATCCGAGAAGCTGGAGATCATCCGCCTGGTCGAGCAGTCCCACCTGGGCGTCGGGTCCACTTTGGACAAGCTGGGCATTCCGAAGACCACCTTTTATCGCTGGTACGATCGTTTTCTGGCCTTTGGCGACGCCGGTCTTGAGGATCGCAACAGCAGCCCGGGCCGGGTATGGAACCGGATCCCGGATGATGTCCGGGGGCAGATCATCGATCTTGCCCTGGAGGAGACACAACTGTCGCCCCGGGAACTGGCCGTCAGGTTTACGGACACCAGGGGCTACTTTGTCTCGGAAGCCTCGGTTTATCGGCTTCTCAAAGCCCACGACCTGATCACCAGCCCCGCTTTCGTGATCATCAAGGCAGCCGATGAGTTCCGCGACAAGACCACGGCGCCGAACCAGCTGTGGCAGACCGACTTCACCTCTCTCAAGGTCATCGGCTGGGGCTGGTTTTATCTGTCGACCATCTTGGACGACTATTCCCGCTACATCATTGCTTGGAAGCTCTGCACCAACATGACGGCGGACGATGTGACGGCAACACTGAAGTTGGCGCTAGAAGCCTCAGGCTGCAATCGCGCCAATGTCGTCCACAAGCCGAGGCTGCTCAGCGACAACGGCTCGTCCTATATCTCCAGCGATCTGGCTGAATGGCTCGGGGACCACGGTATGGATCACGTTCGGGGCGCACCGTATCACCCGCAAACCCAGGGCAAGATCGAGCGCTGGCATCAAACGCTGAAGAACCGGATCCTGCTTGAAAATTATTATCTACCCGGCGATCTCGAAAACCAGATCAGCGCCTTCGTCGATCGCTACAACAACCAACGCTACCACGAGAGCATCGGCAACGTAACTCCAGCCGACGCCTACTTTGGACGCCACACCGCCAGCATCGAAAAGAGAAAAAAGATCAAAAAACTGACCACCCAAAACCGCCGCTTGAACCATCAACGCCAAGCGGCTTAACATCAAACAAAGATGAGCCCGATCCTCCCTTATGAAACACGCTCAACAGTCCCATTTGTTTTGATGACGGACACCTCCGCTCTGCCTCGCTAGTTTAACGAGACTGATCTCTCTGGGAAATGGAACGGGCTGATTTAAGCCCCCGTCGTTGCCGTTTATGCTAACTTTAGCTGCATTAAGCCCGACTTGAGAGGGACCATGAGCGTTCTTTTTGTCACCGATGACAGCTTTCTCGATCACGATACGGGACCCGGTCATCCGGAAACCGCTGACCGTTTACGGAGCGTGCGCAAGGCTTTGGATGATGAGGTTTTCAAGACATTGATTCGCCGTTCCGCAATTGATGCCAGCGATGAACAGATGGCGGCCCCCCATTCTTTAGACTTTGTTTCCGCTGTTGTCAGCGCAGCACCCGACAGCGGCTATCGTCATATCGATCCCGATACAGTGATGTCACCAGGCACGGACGAGGCGATTCGCCTCGGCGCTGGCGCCCTGGTGCTCGCCGTGGACGAAGTCATGAGCGGTCAAGTGCCGACAGCGTTTTGTGCTGTGCGTCCTCCGGGACACCATGCAGAGCGCAATCGAGCGATGGGATTCTGCTTCGTTAACAATGTGGCGGTGGCCGCCTTTCATGCCAGAAAGGCCCATGGTGCAAATAAAATTGCAGTGGTCGATTTCGATGTCCACCACGGCAACGGCACACAGGATATTTTTTGGGACGATCCCAATTTGTTTTTTGCGTCTTCCCACCAATATCCACACTACCCGGGTACCGGTGCAGCCGATGAACGTGGTGCTCACAACAATGTGGTCAACGTGCCGCTTCCGCCCGGTACCGACGGTGGCACGTTCCGCAAGGCGTTTGAGCGCGACATATTGCCGGCGCTTGACTCATTTGCGCCCGACTTGGTTCTCATTTCTGCCGGGTTTGATGCCCATAAGGACGATCCCTTGTCCCATATGGGATTGGAAGAAGATGACTTCGCCTGGGCAACACGCATGGTTTTGGCCGCCGCCAACACGCATACCGATGGGCGGGTGGTATCCACCCTTGAGGGGGGGTATAACCTCCGCGCATTGGGGGCCAGCACGGCCGCCCATGTCAAATCTCTCATGGACGGGTGAAAAGTAGTTTGTTTAAGGGTCGATCGGATGGCTGAACCAAAAATCCCCAAAGATATTGCTGAAAAGAGCTTTGAGGACGCACTTGAAGAACTGGAAGACATTGTCCGTGAGCTCGAGAGTGGCCAGGTTAAACTCGAAGAAGCCGTCAAACACTATGAACGTGGTGCACTGTTGAAACGCCATTGCGAAGCCAAGCTGGCCGACGCCCGCATGAAAGTCGAAAAAATTACCGGGCTGGGTGACGCCATGAAACTCGAAGACGTGGATCCTGAATGAACCGCATCGCGGTAAATCAATCAACCGAACCAAACGCCGCATTCACCGACACTCTTGATGATGTCGCTACGCTGGTTAATGACACCTTAGATCAACTTTTACCCGTTCCGTCGGGCGGCGAACGACGCGTGGTAGAGGCCATGCGCTATGCGTCTCTCGATGGTGGCAAACGTTTGCGGCCTTTTCTGGTCATTGCTAGCGCAGCGCTATTTGATGTGGCTCGTGCTGATGCAGTGAGAGCTGCCGCCGCGCTTGAAATGGTACATTGTTATTCGCTCGTCCACGACGATCTGCCGGCGATGGACAATGACGATCTTCGGCGTGGCCGGCCGACAACCCACAAAGCCTTTGACGAAGCGACCGCCATATTGGCCGGGGACGGGTTGCTGACGCAGGCCTTTGTCGTGCTTGCAGATCCGGCAACCCATGCAGACCCAGCCGTACGCCTTCGTTTGATCTCGACGATCGCCCAGGCTGCCGGATCGTCGGGCATGGTTGGCGGTCAAATGCTCGATCTGCTCGCTGAAACACAAACGCCGTCAGCGTCCGATGTGGAGCGCTTGCAATCTCTAAAAACCGGACAGTTGCTGACAGCGGCCTGTGCCTTTGGCGCGATCTTGGGAGAGGCGAATACGGAACAGAGAGAGGCTTTAGAACAATATGGCTCCAATCTGGGTGGAGCTTTTCAAATCGTTGACGATCTTCTTGATCACGAAGGCTCTACAGCGGAAATAGGTAAATCAACCGGTAAAGACACGACCGCAGGGAAGGCGACTTTTGTTTCCCTGTACGGACCTGAACGTGCTGGGACACAAGCACAATCCTTGGCCGATCAAGCTGTTGAGGTTTTGGGCACGTTTGGACAAAAGGCTGACACACTGCGTGCAGCAGCGACCTTTGTCATTGATCGGCAAAAGTAGTGACCCAAGTTATCGGTTAGAGTGTTGGTTAGGGTGTCTACGGAGAATCAGTCAGTGAATCCCGCGCAAGAAACTCCATTGTTGGACAGCATTTCAGGCCCTCAGGACTTGAAAGCGCTGACCATTGAAGAACTGGGAACACTGGCCAATGAACTGCGCGCAGATTTGATTCACAAGGTTTCGCGCACGGGCGGGCATCTTGGCGCCGGTCTGGGTGTGGTCGAGCTGACTGTGGCCATTCACCACGTGTTTGACACACCAAAAGACCGTCTTATTTGGGATGTGGGCCATCAAGGCTATCCCCATAAAATTTTGACCGGCCGTAGAGACCGTATGGCGACGATCCGGCAGAAGGATGGATTGTCTGGTTTTACTTCGCGCCAGGAGAGTGAATTCGATCCGTTTGGCGCCGGCCACAGTTCGACACCCATCTCCGCAGGACTTGGCATGGCCGTCGCGCGCGATTTAGCTGAGAGAGACAACCAAGTTGTCGCGGTGATCGGTGACGGCGCCATGAGCGCCGGCATGGCCTACGAGGCGATGAACAATGCCGGCAGCATGGATCGCCGTTTGATTGTCATACTCAATGATAATGATATGTCCATTGCGCCCGCTGTCGGCGCCATGAGTGCATATCTGTCTAAGCTGTTATCGTCGAAGTCATATCTGACTATCCGTGAGGCGATGAAACAGATCGCCTCCCATTTCCCCAAGCCGCTGGAAGAGGCCGCCCGCAAAGCCGAAGAATACACACGCGGTATGGTCATGGGCGGCACGCTGTTTGAGGAGTTTGGTTTTTATTATGTCGGGCCCATTGATGGGCATAAGGTCGAACATCTTGTACCCGTGCTTAAGAACGTGCGCGATTCAAAAGCCAGCGGACCGTTTCTCATTCATGCCTTGACCCAAAAGGGCAAAGGTTATGCGCCTGCTGAGGCCTCGGCGGATAAGTTTCACGGTGTGGCCAAATTCGATGTCGTGTCGGGTGATCAATCAAAGGGTCAACCCAAGGCACCGAGCTATACCTCGGTCTTTGCCAAATCTCTAATTAAAGAAGCAGAGCACGATGAGCGTATCGTCGCCATTACTGCAGCCATGCCAAGCGGTACCGGTGTTGATAAATTCGCCGAGCGATTTCCAGACCGGACGTTCGATGTGGGCATTGCCGAACAGCATGCGGTCACCTTTGCTGGTGGGCTGGCGACGGAAAGATACAAACCCTTCGCCGCCATCTATTCGACATTCCTTCAGCGAGCCTACGACCAGGTTGTCCACGACATCGCCGTGCAGAATTTACCTGTCCGCTTTGCCCTAGATCGGGCAGGTTATGTCGGCGCCGACGGCTGCACCCATCAAGGGGCATTCGATATCGCGTATTTGAGTTGCTTGCCTAAATTCACCGTCATGGCTGCGGCGGACGAAGCGGAACTGGTCCACATGGTGGCAACGGCCGCTGCTCACAATTCCGGACCTATTGCATTCCGTTATCCGCGCGGCGAGGGCACCGGTGTTGCGTTGCCTGAAAAGGGTGAAGTTCTGCCCATCGGCCATGGCCGGATCTTGCGCGAGGGCACAACCGTAGCCTTGCTCAGCCTGGGCACCCGGCTGGGCGATTGTCTGGCGGCGGCCGACGAACTGGCGGCCAAAGGGTTATCTGCGACCGTAGCCGATGCACGCTTCATCAAGCCGCTAGATCTCGACCTCATCATGCAGCTGGCTGATGCTCATGAGGTTTTGATTACGATCGAGGAGGGCGCGATGGGTGGATTCGGCGCCCATGTCCTGCAGGCGCTCGCCGGGGAGGGCCGCTTAGATCGTGGCCTCACTGTACGGACCATGACCATGCCCGATCAATTCTTTGATCATGCCAAACCCGAGGACCAAGTGGACGCTGCGGGCCTGAATACCGCCGGTATTGTCCAGACCGTTCTCACTGCGCTCGGCCAGGAAACCGCAGAACATCCTGCGCGTGCCTAACAGCAGCTACGCCCGCCCGCTAACGCCATGACGGCCAGGCCTGCCAAAAAAGTCCGTCTCGACCAGCTCCTGGTTGATCGAGAGTTGGCGGCGTCCCGGACAAAAGCCCAAGCTCTTATTATGGCCGGCGCGGTCTTCACCGGTGAGCAACGCCTTAACAAGCCCGGCGACCAAGTACCAATGGACCTTGCTGTGGAGGTGCGCGGCAAAGACCATCCCTGGGTATCGCGCGGCGGCCTCAAACTGGCTCACGGATTGGACAACTTCGCTATCGATCCAACAGGGTCGGTTGCGATAGATGTCGGCGCATCGACCGGTGGGTTTTCCGATGTCCTCTTAGAGAAAAATGCAGCGAAAGTTTACGCAGTTGATGTCGGCTATGGGCAGCTCGCCGCAAAACTCCGCGACGATGACCGGGTCGTCGTGCTCGAACGCACCAACGCTCGTTATCTCACGGATGAACACATCCCCGAACCTGTGGATTTGGTAGTCTGTGATGCGAGCTTTATCGGATTGCGCACCGTGCTGCCCGCCGCGCTGGCATTGACCAAAGCACAGGCTTGCCTGATTGCCCTGATCAAACCCCAGTTTGAGGTCGGCAAAGACAAGGTCGGCAAAAAGGGTGTGGTTCGCGATCCGGCTCTTCACGATGAAGTCTGCGCGACCGTTTCCGATTGGTTAAATGGGCAGTCAGACTGGTCCGTGATGGGGCTCACCGAGAGCCCCATCACCGGTCCCGAAGGCAACAAAGAATTCCTGATTTGCGCCAAAAAGGATTCTGGGCCGTCTGCTTAACGGATGAGGATTGGCTCCGCATAGAGCACGCTGGCTTCCGGTCCTTTCAGATAAGGACCGATCCAGGTGTTAAACGTCTCAGATAGCGTTGTCAGCACATAAACAATGTCCTGCAGCCCAAAGGGCAGCGTGCCTTCTTCTAAGGCTTCACGCAACACGTCAAAGGGATCCTTGGGCGGCGGAAAGGGTACCAGATTGACAAGATCATCGGGCGTCAAACCGATCGCTACCTTGGTGTGGTCAATGGCATCGCTGAGACCGCCCAGTTCGTCGATCAAACCGAGGCGATGCGCATCCTCACCGCTCCACACCCGGCCGCGGGCGACGCGCTGCAGGTCTTTTAACGGCATGTCGCGGCCCTGGGCTGCTTTGGAAGTGAAGTCCTTGTAGATGGCATCAAGGGTTCGGTTCATCCGTTCCAATTCGGCTTCGTTGAAATCTCGGGTGGCCGTGAAGATGGTGCCGTTATCGCCGTAAGTAAGAGTCGTCCAATTTATGTCCAGTTTTTCAAACGCGTCTTCGAGCACCAGCTTATTGACGATTACGCCGATAGATCCGGTCACGGTTCCCGGTTGCGCAAAGATCGTGTCGGCCGCCATGGCGATGAAATACCCTCCCGACGCAGCTGTATTGCCCATGGAGACAATGAAGGGTTTCTCCGTTTCCTTGGCTTTGATGACTTCGCGCCAAACAGTGTCAGACGCTACGTAAGATCCACCTGGGCTGTCGATCCGCACCAAAATGGCCTCAATCTCTTCATCTTCCGCTGCGTCGCGAATGGCGCTTGCCAGCGTTTCAGAACCGATGACGGACGCCGTTGCGAACGGGCCGTCATCAGACTCACCGCGCTGAATCGGACCGACAGCGTGGATCATGGCAATAGAACGGTCGGTATCTCGTGACTCATCGGGTAGATCGTATCTCAAATAGCGGCTGATCGAGACCCGCTTGGCGTCTTCGAAATCATCTTCCAATCGTTGGTCGAATTCGTCGCGGTAAGCGAGTCGGTCCACCAGACCGCCGTCCAGGGCTTCCCGAGCCAGCAGAGGACCGTCACCCATAAGCCCCTGTATGTCGTTTTCCGTCAGCGACCTGGATTGACTGATACCGCTGACGATCTGATTGAAAATGGATCCAAAAAGCGCGTCCAGGGCTTCGCGATTGGGTTCGGACATTTCCGTGTTGGTTAGGTTTTCAGCGGCGGTCTTATATTCGTAGCGCTGCAACGCACTCGCTTGAACGCCGAATCGGTCCAAAAAATCTTTCAAGTAGGGTTGTTCAATAGCCAGACCGGTTAAGCCAACGCCGCCAGATGGCTGTAGCCAAATCTCTTCAAAAGCGCTGGCCAAATAATAAGCAGACGTCGCGTTGCCCAATTCGCCAATGGTTTCGGAATATAGGTACGATGGCTTGCCGCTTTCCCGGTAGTACGCGATAGCACCTCGAATGTCCTGAACTTGTGCCAAGCCGAGACTTTGGCCACTGATCGTCGCTACCACCGCTTTGATTCGGTCATCATCCCTCGCTCGGCGCAGCGCGATGATGGCGTCTTGCAAAGACGTCCCGCCGGATAGCCCAAAACCCGAAAGATCAGGTCCTGTCTGGCCCTCTGAGAACCCAGTATCAAAATTTAGGGACAGAATCATACTGTCGGGGGCTTTGGTCGTCTGTTGCGGCAGGCCGTCGGCTTGCAAAGCGAAGTAGGTGAATAGGCCGGCCAACACCAGAACGAGGAACCCAAGGCTGGCTAACAGTCCGACAAGTAGTTTTCCCAAGATGCGCATGCGTCACTCTCTTCCCTTGATATGACGGTCTACGTTGAAAATTAGAGGCTGCAACAGTTTAGCCGCATTGCGCCTTATGGCGTAGCCATTGATCGGCCAGTACCACGGCCACCATGGCCTCAGCCACCGGCACGCCGCGAATACCGACGCAGGGATCATGTCGGCCCTTGGTCTGGATTTCGGTTTCATGACCATGGATATCAATGGTTTTGCGTGGGCTGAGGATCGAGCTGGTCGGTTTGATGGCCACCCGCGCAACAATGGGTTGGCCGGTTGAGATGCCGCCCAATATGCCGCCGGTTTGATTGCTGAGGAATATGGGATTGCCGTCGTCACTGCGGCGTATCTCGTCTGCATTTTCCTCGCCGGACAAGGCCGCCGCTGCAAATCCGGCGCCGATCTCAACACCTTTGGCGGCGTTGATGCCCATCAACGCCGAGGCCAGTTCCGCATCCAGCTTGCCGTAAATGGGTGCGCCCAGACCCACGGGAACGCCGTCGGCAACCACCTCGATCACCGCGCCGGCCGAGGATCCTTGCTTACGGATGTCTTCCAGATAGTCCACCCACGCCGTCGCAGCCTTTGCGTCTGGACAAAAGAACGGATTGTTGTTCACTTCATCCCAGTTCCAAGCGTCCCGGTTGATGGTGTGCGGACCCATTTGAATTAGCGCACCGCGGATTGTGACAGCGTCACCTAATGCGTCCGACAGGATTTTGCGGGCAATGGCACCGGCGGCAACGCGCATGGCAGTCTCGCGCGCCGAGGACCGACCACCGCCACGGTAATCGCGAATGCCGTATTTTTTCCAATAGGTGTAGTCGGCGTGACCAGGCCGGAACTTCTCCGCGATGTCGCTGTAGTCCTTGGGCTTGGCGTCCACATTACCGATCAGCAGACCAATGGGCGTACCCGTGGTTACGCCATCGAACACACCGGATAGAATGCGCACTTGATCCGGTTCTTGCCGTTGGGTGGTGAATTTGGATTGTCCCGGTTTACGCTTGTCCAGCCAAACTTGAATATCGTCTTCACTTAGGGGCAGGCGCGGCGGCACACCATCGACAACGCAGCCGATGGCAGGGCCGTGGCTTTCACCAAAGGTGGTGAAGCGAAAGAGAGTCCCGAACGTGTTGGCAGACATGGTTTGGTTTATTCGCGCGAATTAAAGCCGTCAAGTAAATCGGAAATTTCCTGGGACGACTCCGGCGACATCATTCCGACAACATGATAGCCGCAATCGACATGATGTACTTCTCCGGTGACGCCACTTGACAGGTCGCTGATCAAATACATTCCAGCACGACCGACGTCGTCAAAATTAACGTTGCGATGCATCGGAGCGTTGAGTTCATTCCACTTTAGAATATAGCGGAAATCTCCGATGCCGGACGCCGCCAAGGTCTTCATCGGCCCCGCAGACATGGCATTGACGCGGATGCTGCTCGGGCCAAAGTCAGTGGCGAGATACCGCACGCTGGCTTCCAAGGCAGCTTTGGCCACACCCATAACGTTGTAGTGGGGAATCACCCGTTCCGCGCCGTAGTATGTCAGTGTCAACATTGAACCGCCGTCCGTCATTAACGGGGCAGCGCGCCGGCACACGTCGGTAAAGGAATAGCAGGAAATATCCAAGGTGCGCAGGAAGTTGTCCCGCGTGGTATCCGTGTACCGTCCTTGCAGCTGGCTTTTGTCAGAAAAAGCAATGGCATGGATAATAAAATCCAACCGGTCCCATGTGCTGGCCGTTTGTTCAAACAACGCATCCATGGACGCCGGGTCGGTCACGTCGCAAGGCGCAACAAAGGCCGCGTCAACACTCTCAGCCAACGGTTTGACCCGTTTCTCGAGTGCACCGCCTTGAAAAGTGAATGCCAACTCTGCGCCGTGTTCTGCTGCATGACGCGAGATCGCCCAAGCGATGGACCGATCATTTGCAACGCCCATTACCAGACCGTGCCGACCAGAAAGCAATCCGTGCTGACCGCTCATTACGTCCTGTGTCCCGATGCTAAAAACGTGTTAGATTCCAGTCTGCTCGCACAAACTCCGCGCATCCTACACCACTGATCACCAAGGGCAAGACTGGCGCCATGACGGGAACCACCCGAGCAAACGGTCTTGAGGCTTTCGTTGCAAATGTCCGCCCAACAATTCTTGGAATAGGGCGATTTGCGCGATTTATCGGCGCTCGTATGAAGGACGATCAGGTCAATCGTGTCGCAGCATCGCTCAGTTATACCTCGACACTTGCTTTGGTTCCGGCTCTGGCTTTGGCCTTAGCAATTCTCGCAGCCTTTCTGGCTTTTTCCGGCGTCCGCGAGTCTGTCCAGGACCTCGTCCTCAACAGCTTTGTGCCGGACACGGGCATGCGCATGGAGGAAGCGCTGGAAGGGTTTATTGCCGCTGCGGGCCAGCTGACAACAATCGGTATTGCCGGACTAATCGTCACGTCTGTTCTGCTGCTATTGACCATAGAAGGGGCTTTTAACCGTATCTTCCGCGTTGCACGCCCGCGCCCGATGTTTGCGCGTTTGGTGGTCTTCTGGACAGTGATCACCATTGGCCCACTACTCGTAGGTTTGAGTTTTTCTCTCTCCGGCTATTTTGTCACCATTCGGACCCTGCTGGGTGGTGAAGAACCGGGCACGCTGACGGTCCTGTTCGGGACAGCCATGCCGACGCTGCTGACAGCGATCGCGTTTGCTCTGATCTATATGGCCGTCCCTAACAAGTAGGTGCGGCTAAGTGATGCTTTTATCGGTGGTGTGATCGCCGCTCTTCTGTTTGCTCTTCTACGGTATGGGTTCACGTCGTTCGTCGCTGGCATGCCTACGTATCAAGCCATCTACGGCGCCGTCGCCGCGGTTCCCGTGTTTCTGGTTTGGTGTTCTTGTCTTGGAACGTGATTTTGGTTGGTGCTGTAATCGCTGCTGCTTTGCCCGATTGGCGGCGCTCCGAACACGAACGGATAACCGGGCCGGGTGGTCGTCTTGCTTTGGCTGTGGATATTCTGGAAGCGCTTTATGAAACGGCTGGGGAAGGGGGTGGACTGACCCAGCGCGTACTTCGTCAGTCTATTAAAGTCCGTGAAGCTGCGCTGATTCCCGTGCTCGATGAACTGCGCACTGGCGGGTTCGTGTCTATTGGCGAAGATAACTATTGGCGGCTTGGCCGCGATTTGTCACGCACTGCGATCTCTGAACTGGTTCACGCGCTTGGCTATGGAGTGCCAATCACACCTGATCTAGTCGGGCGATCACAGTCGGTTTCTCGCCTGAGCGCTGTACTGGCACAGGCTCAAACAACAGAAAAACATACACTGGGTCAGCCTGTTTCAACCTTGTTTGATAATAATTCAGCGCATGAACGCTCTGTTGCGCGCGCGGTTTCAGGATATTGAGTGTTCCATCAATGAAAAGCGGCGGCTCTTAAGGGCCGCCGCTTTCAATCTACATTCAGACGATTTGTGTTATTGGCTGACAATGCGCCAGCTGCCATCTTCTTGGCGGCAGGCTGTTCCAAATCCGTTTTCCTGGCGACCTTCAATGGTGAGTTCCGTTTGGAACTCGCGGCAGTAGCGTCCGGCGCCTGTATAACCATCGCGGATAGGTGTGACATTACCGTAGTTGCCGCTGTCAGTGTTGTTCCACACGATGGTCTCACCGATCGGTGCTGCATAGGCAAACTCCTGTGCGCGCTGCGCTTTCATGCGGTCTAGCTCATCCATGCTTCGGCCGACCCGATTGCCGATGGCGGCGCCGAGCATTGTTCCGGCTGCCGTGGCGACGATGCGGCCGTTACCCTTGCCGATGGATGAACCGGCCCATCCACCCGCCGCTGCGCCGAGTAGAGTACCGATTGTTTCGTTTTCAGTACCCGTCGTCGTGCAGCCGCTGAGAGCTAAAGCACCGGCCAGAATCCCGACCGAGACTGTGGTCTTGATTTTTTGTCCGTACATTTGTCCGCTCATGGTTTCCTCGATTACCATTGATGAACTGATGCCCTTCGGCTCGAAACCCTGAATCTCCAGGCATGCTTGTCCTACCAACGCATCACACAGGGAAAAGGTGTCAAAATCAGGGCATTAAATGGTAGGGCAATCGGGTGAATGGTTTCACCGTGAGATAAGGCTTGCGAGGAAGTCGTCATCCCAGGCGGCGATGCGTCGTTTTACACGCAGACTGTCCTGCCCGGGGCTTGGCGCAAGAGGTTGCTCGCCATGTGTTTGACGACCGCGAAGTTGGCCGGGGCAGTGTTCTTTCGGACCCGGCACTCGTCGTCGCGGAAGACCATGTCCATGACCCAGTGCAGGTCCATGACCCAGTGCAGGTCCATGACCCAGTGCAGGTCCATGACCCAGTGCAGCCCGTTCTCGCTGCTCCAATGGCCCCGGATGGCGGCGCTCAGAGTATCGGCCTTGGCGGCGGTGGAGGCGGATGTAGAAGCGGGTCTCGCGCTCGACCTTGGCGCCGGGTTGGATGCCGATCTCGCGTACGGTTTCGACCATAACAATGCTCCCGGGCCCGGGCCAGTGGTGGCGTTCCTTCAGCCAAGCGATTTCGTTCGTCGCCGTGGTGGTCCGGGTTTCGATGCGGCCGTGGCTCTTCTCCACTGTCTGGTGGTGGCTGACAACCGTATCGGCAAAGCCGCATGCTATCTGTTCGATGAAGAAAAGCTTGGTATCGTCGTGCAGGCTGCCCTGGTTGCCCTTGAGGGCAAGGATATAGTCGGCGTCCTTGTCGATGATCTTCGCGGCGATGTTGCGCTGACAGCCCATGGCGTCGATGGTCACCGTCGCGCCGTTGATGGTCAACAGATCCAACAGCTTCGGGAGAGCGACGATCTCGTTGGATTTATCAGCCACCTTGGCTTGGCCAAGCACCAGGTTCTGACGTGTGCTCCACGCCGAGATCATGTGGATGCGCTTTGGCGCCGCCTTCCTGATAGGAGCGCCGCAGCGTCTTGCCGTCGATGGCGACGATGTCCGCGCCGCGCCCGGTGAGCGATGCCGCCCAGCCGGTTGGCGATCTTGGCCAGGGTCTTGGTCTCGGCGATACCGATGCTGACCGGCAGCCCGGTCCACTGGTGCACGGTCTGTTTCAGGTTCTGGCAGAATGCGGTGAGATCCTCCGGTAGTCCCGTGAGATCGAGAAAGCATTCGTCGATCGAGTATTGCTCCACCGCCGGGACCAGTTCCCCCAACACCTGCATCACCCGGTTGCTCATATCGGTATAGAACTGGAGGTTGCCGCTGATCATCGCAATCCGGTGCCGCTTGATGAGATCCTTCGCTTGAAATGCCGGTTGGGCCATTTTGACGCCGAGCGCCTTGGCCTCGTCACTGCGCGCGACGATGCAGCCGTCGTTCGACGACAGCACCACGGCCGGGCGGCCTTCGAGCGCGGGATGGAAAACCCGCTCGCAGGAGACGAAGAAGTTATTGCAATCGGCCAGCCCGTAGACGCTCATGGCAGGCTCCGCACCACTCCGGCGACGACACCCCAAACGTGGGCCTCCTCGCCATCGATTGTGGTAAACGGACGGGCGGTCAGTTCGCCCTCAATGGCGGCAATGACGATTGAGTCCACGCCCGGCGTGCGCGAGCGGTCGACGATCAGGGTATCGCCGGCCAGAATTCCGTGTTCGGTTAGGCCGCTGCCCGCGGCCGTGACGAAGAACGTCGCCGCCGGGCGCTTTATGAAATGGGCATCGAGGCTAAGGCTCGTCGTGGGGGCGACTACGGTGAACATCGGGTAAGTCTGCTTACAACTCCTTGAGCCATGAACCGGATCGGTAGAGCGGCAAGCGCACCAGGCCTGCTCGCACGGCGTAAGCCGTATTCGGGCAATGATACAGCGCTGGTTTCATGCCATTGAATTCCGGGCTTTATTGAGTCACTCCATCCTTGGCAGTGGACCGGCTCGATGGCCGTGGACCGGGGTTGCTCGACCAACTCGTCCGCTTACAACACCTCGTCCTCGACGATCGGGGATTCCATGGCATAGACGGCCGACAGCGCCTCGACCGCCGCAGGATCTGCAAAGAACGCTGCCGCCGAAAGTCAACCATGATCACCGCACAGCCCCCCGTCGACAAATGGCACGCCCTCATCGGTGAACCAACCATTACCGATGCAATCGCCGACCGCCTCATTCATCACGAAATGCTGCGTGCAAGATTTGGCACGCACCTCAATGCCATGATCCGGGCAAATTCTGCGGCGCAGTGCTGATCTTCTTCATTCATTTGAATACCTGTCTCGGTATTGAGCTTAATCTGCAAGGCTGGAAATAAGGAACCGACACGACAATGAAAGAAGTTAAGGACCGATCGGTTCTGTGGTTTGGCGGGACCCCATGTGATAGAGCTTCGGCGCATGGACCGAAAGGCAGGTCTCAATATTGTGTAGGCTCTCGCAGTGGGTCAGTTGACCGAATGGTCAAATAAAGGAATAGGCAACGGTCGATGATCTCAAACACCTGGACGGACACAGTGACGAAATCCACGAACTGGTTGAAACCGTGGCACCAAACCATCTGCCCGAAGCCGCCAATGCGAAACAGTATTGTCTCAAGTGTGTGGCCGTCGCCTTACTGCAATGGGCCACCTCCGCAGCGACATGCGCGGGTGCCACTATCGGTGAGATCACGAACGCCGTCGCCGACGGTGCCGCCATGGGCGAAGAAGAAAACGAACGGACAGAGACAGAGGCCGCCCGCGTGACGCGGCATTAGGTGAGCGTGACATGTATCGAGTAGTCCCAGGACGGCCGATCTCCGCGGACTTTGGCTAGAGTAAAATATATCTTGTTATCAATTAATTATTGAATCCTGAATTCAAGGAGCAAGCATTATCAGTATAAGTGGCCGAAAGGCAGGAACCGCAAATACCGAAGACGGATATTGATGGACGAAAACGAACTGCAGATCACGGCGAACGTCGCGAAGGCAATGGCCATGATATGGGTCCGTAACACGGTGCTTGAAGACATTCACGGAGGGCTCCCGGTGGTAAGTCATACGGGGGACTTCTCTGATGTCATGGTGATAGATGCCAACGGCCGGCAGATCCCCTAGCCCAAGGCTGCGCATATCGGCCAAAAGGAGATGCGCGACCTGATGTGTCAGGTGGTCAACCGTCTGTACACGTTTCAGGTGAAAGCGGAGGATCCGGTATTTGTCGAGCTGATGGACCACTCTCTGGCAGAGGCGTGGCGGTGGGACGAGCCGGAGCTGGACGAGATATTGTTGGCAGGCATCGAGACGAGACGCCAACGTGGTCAAGAGTAAGAGCCATAAAGGATCGGATGGCATGGAGTGTTGTTGGGCGCGCTGGTTGGGCACCGGTCAGTGAGGCAACTTGTTGTTTTGCCCGGCTCTGAGGTGTAGCGAGCTTGTCTGACGTCAGCGTCTATGGGACAGATTGGTGTCAATCCCGGAGGAAAAAGGGTCCACGCCCCGGTGTAAATGTGGACCATTTCTATGATCCGGTGAGTGCGCCTTGGCGCGTGTGCTTGTCACTTAGCTAACGCGTGCCAAGGCGCGCTGGCCAAAGGCCGGCACTTTCTCTTTTTCAGCTTGGTGTTTTAGCTTCGGGCTCTGCGGCTCTGTCGGAGACGGTAGCTTTCTGCGTTCATTTCGAGGATGTGCACGTGGTGTGACCGACAGGGGTACGGAATACTGCGGGCGAGTGGACAAGCACGACTACCAGCTCTTCCTGGCCATCAACGATATCGACCACACCAAGACCAAGGTGAAATCACCGCAAACAAACGGCATCCGCGAGCGCTTTCACAAGACCGTACTGCAGGAGTTCTACCAGGTCGCGTTCCGCAAAAGACTCTACGACAGCGTCGATGCGCTGCAGGACGATCTGGATCAATGGCTACATCACTACAACACGGAACGCACTCATCAGGGCAAAATGTGTTGCGGCAGAACGCCGTTCCAGACCATGATCGAGGGCAAAGAAATCTGGAAGGAAAAGTTCGTGAACTGAACTTGACCTAACAGAGGCCGCCGGAAAAACGGCCAACTGTCAGATCACATCTGAACCACTACATCTAATATCTCAAATTGCGTTGAGTTATACCTTATCGATACAATGCGCGTGTCCATTCAGCAGATAATTGACGTTATCTGCGAGTCTCAAGCCTTCTAGCCGACTTCATTGAAGAGACGATCACAAGATTGGTCCAGTAAGTCTATTTCTTCATGATAAAAGTGTTCCCAATCTTGGGTCTTAAACAGAACATTCTCCAAATAAATGTAGGAGCGTGGGTCTCCTTCAAGAACGCGCGCCACGTCTTGTTTCCTAAACCAAGCCAAATCTCGCGAATACAAAACGGGTGCCAACTTCGCGGGCCAATCGCTGATTAAACTAAATCTAGGGTGACTGGTTAACGGTATTGTCAGACTAAATTGAATTGTTAGTCTAGTGACGTGAGTTTTCGCCGTTCCTAGCCGCGCCTTGCTTGGTCAATTCCAAGCGAACAAATATTTTAATTCCTAAACCTAGGGAACAAAGGCCCAAGAGAGTTGACCCCAACCAGTTACTCTGACAATGCTATCACTAGCAAGCACGGCGATCTGCGTTCTCGGGGAGAAGGGGAAGATCGTGACGGAGGCGCAGGTCGCCAGCGCGCCTGACGCTCTGGTTTCGTTCATCCACGAGCTGCCGCACGGGATCGAGGCGATCGGGCTTGAGGCCGGCCCGCTGTCTCAATGGCTGCACAAGGGGCTGACCGACGCCGGCTTCGAGGCCGTGCTGATGGAGACACGGCAGGTGAAGGCGGCGCTGAAAGCGATGCCGATCAAGACGGACCGCCGGGATGCCGAAGGCATCGCACGGCTTCTGCAGATGGGCTGGTTCAGGCCTGTGCACTGCAAGACGGCGTCGTCGCAAGAGATGCGGGCGCTGTTGACCTCGCGCAAGTCCGTGCTGGACGCGCTCACCAATCTGGAGCTCTCGCTGCGTGGCGTGCTGCGCAACTTCGGCCTGAAGCTGGGCCAAATCTCGAAGGGTCGCTACGAGGCGCGTGTCCGGGAGTTGATCGCCGGCAACGCGATGCTCGAAGCCGCGGCGGAGCCGATCCTGCGTGCGCGAGCCGGTCTGCGCCACGAGCTGTCTGGGCTGGAGAAGATGGTCCGCAATCTGGCCAAGCAAGACCGGGCGTGCCAGCTGCTGATGACCATGCCCGGCGTCGGCGCAGTCATCGCCCTGACCTTCACGTCGGCGATCGACGACCCCGAGCGGTTCCGGAGATCGCAGGATGTCGGTCCCTGGGTGGGTCTGACGCCGGGGCGGGACCAATCCGGCGAACGCGATATCGTCGGCGCGATCACCAAGGCCGGCGACGCCGGCCTGCGCACGGCGCTCTATCAGGCGGCCACGGTTATACTGAACCGCGCGGGACCGAACTGGCTGAAGGCCTGGGCTCTGCGTCTGGCGAAGCTGCGCGGCAAGAAGCGCGCAACCATTGCCCTGGCCCGGCGCATCGGCGTGGTGCTTCACCGGATGTGGCGGGATGGCACGGAGTTCCGCTTCACGCGCGAGGAGGCGATGGCAATCCGGACGGCATAGGCGCGGCTGCATCCCGCCAGCACTCAACAAGGACAGGAGGAAAGAGTCGCGCCAGAGGGTGGCGACCCACCGGTGTCCCCTCGCCGGGACGCGGTTCCCGATGATGCACGTAGCTCGCCTTGCTGCCGAACCGTCTCATCGCGTTCGAGCACGCTATTCAGATTGGCACTCGGGAATCGTCTTGGACCAGGCATTATGTTGGCAGCCGCTGCGCTGACCACGGACGGAAGCGAGAGCCTGGCGACGGACATACGCGGGATCGTGGACCCTTCTCCGTGCCGCGCTCACGAGTCAGTCACCTGCTTCTGCCAAGGCAACCACCTAAGTTGACCATACCCGGGACGACGATCGCCCGCAGGCGAAGGTGTTTCATGTTCAAGAGATCGTGTCAGATCGTGTCAGGCCGGAAGATCGTGAAGATCTGTGCTTGACATCGACCGCCCCATTACGGAAGGCGAGCTATTGAAATAACGGAAGGGATTTTGCATCAACGGAGGCTAGGAGACCGCACTACTTGACTCAAGGCAATTTACTCTGACAGTGCCCGGAAGAACGTACAACACTGGCGGACGGTCTCTGAAGAATTTCCGTACAACACGACGAGCACGGGACCAGTACATATATTCCATTTCAATTGTATTTTCATAGTCATTTGGAGATGCTGCAAAAACATATCTACCCTTACCCCTCGGCTTCCGTCCATGAACAGTTTCGTAGGGCTTAGTGTCGATAATCGGCTTGTGCCGATTGCCATAAATTTCAAATTGAGTTCTTCCAGTCATTGTCTATCCCTAGTGAAAAATGAGGCAGGCAAGAAATGGCGTCGCTAACACCTAATGAAATGATGGTGATTCTAACTTTAGTTATCGCTGTCTCTGTAGTTTCTCAGTCTTACATTGCTATAACGTCAGATATACGGCAAAGGAAAAGACAGGAGCCACATGTCAATATGGTTCTCCTTGTATCCAATAAAAATGAAAAGAAGTTTATTGGAGCCAGTATTACAAACGCCAGTCCATTTGATATCACAATCGCTTATTTTCACATTCATGTAGTGGCCAAAATAGGAGAAGATAATGAAAAATCCGCCTCAATAATAATGTTTGATCCTCCTCCTATAGCGTACAGAGAACAAATTTCTGACGAATCCTTACCTATGAAAATTGGCTATGGTGAAAAAATCAATATTCTGTACGACCGAGAAGCTCTTAGTGAGAAACTGACTATACAGGGAGAAAACCAGCTAGATTTTTTCCGTGCTGTGCCGATTCATTAGATCGGCGGTGGAATCAGGGATCAGCTGATCGAGGATTTTCGTCTCCAACCCGGTCAGCACCAAAGCCGCTTCGAGGTCCGGCTTGGCGCGGGATAATCCTCTTTGGGGTGCATCGCGTATCCACGGTGAATTGCTCAAGTTGGGCTTTGAGGTATCCGAATCGACAGTAAACAAGTATCTCCTGCAGTGTCATCGGCCAACCGGACAAAGCTGGAGGACCTTCATAAACAATCACAAGGATGCCATAGGGGCGGTTGATCTTTATGACAAACAGAAATTTAGAGAAATACTCTAAAACGTCACTTTGATCATCACCTGGGTGGCGGACTCGTTAACCCCAGCGACGCCGAACTTGTTGCGCCAGTGTAGCCATTCGATACCGACATAGAGTCTGTCAGATCGCCCCAAAAGGTGTCCCACGTCCAGCAGCAATTGCGGTTGGGCCTGGAAGTTGCGTTTTTCATAGGCGAAGAAGGTCCCTGCGTTTCCTTCCGATCCCACCCAGTCGAAAAAGCCAAGGAAGGCCCAGCGCATGGGTCCGGTCACGAAGGCCGCGTCCCAGGCCATGGTCACCTGCCAGGTGGTTCCCGCCAGGTCCGGGTTTTCCTTGAGGTACCCATTGACCTGGAAAAAGTTGAACCCCGGCACGGCAAAATCAACCGCCCCGCCGACAAGATAGTTGGTGATACCTTCGCCCATTTCCAGGGCGCCGGATAGCAACATGTCCTGGATTGGTCCGGCTGAAAGTTTTCCTCCGGTCATTTTAGAGAAGCTCAGCCGGGGTGCCCATTCCCCGTAAATGGTAGTGCCTCCGCCAAAGGGCCGAGTGATATCGAAAAAGGTAAAGTTATCGCCATAGGTCCAGCCGTTGGTCCATTCCACAGTGAGTGTCTCCACTTCCTCGGGCCCCAGTTCAAAGGCTGCACCATAGAGAAACTGAGCGTTGACGGCATTCCAGGTCTGTGCTGCCGCCGGCCCGGCGGCCAGCAGGCTTAGCATAATGATGAATGCCGTGCGGATCATACGCTTCCCTTCAATACATGCGGCACTGTGGCGATTTTTTGCGCGCCATCAATTGCACGGATATTGTCAAGAGCGCTGACAGAATAAGTCGCCTTGAGCCTGGAAGTAAGCTCTCGTAGCCTGGGGTATCCTCGAGATGAATGAGCAAAGCTTCCGGCTGGTGCAAAGCCGTGCCCGGAAAGCAGACCCGGTTAGGGTAAACTGAAGGTATGCCGAGACCTGATGTCTCAACCAGACCTTTTCTGCGGCGAGCCGGCGCAGTCCCTTGACCATGGCCAACAATACCAGGAAAATCATTCTAACGAACGATATCATCCCAGACCGATCATAGAGGATCGAACCGCATTTCAACCGGATAAGGTTTTCGGAACAGACAGGTCCTAAAGCCGTTTCCGGAGAATGGAAGATCGACGGAACGGAGCGGTGAGGGAACGGATCGCACGGCTGCGCATTGAGCTGCAAGAGCTGGAACCGAAGATCTGGCGGCGCATCGACGTGCCGTTGTCGATGACGCTAGAGGCCCTGCACGAGGCGATCCAGATGACCATGGGCTGGACCTCATCGCACCTCTGGGAATTCGACATCGATGGCCCCTGCTACGGCGATCCGTCATTCCGAGAGTTCGACGACGAACCGCGGGTCGGTCTACGGGGCTGACGGTCTGAAGCTGTGCACCTTGACCGCGTCCGGGGTAAAGCGGTTCAGCTATGTCTACGACCTCGGCGATAACTGGCGCCACGATGTGACCGTCGAGGAGATTGGCGACGGCGAACCGGGCATGGAATATCCCGCCTTCGTCGATGGAGCGAGGCGCTGTCCGCCGGAAGACATCGGCGGTGCGGACGGGTTCATGGATTTCCTGGAGGCGGTCCTCGACCCGACGCATGAGCGGCACCCGGACATGATCGGCTGGTACGGTGGGCCGTTCGACCCGATCGGCTTCGATGCGGCGCGGGCACGTTTGGGCTTGGAGAACATGGCCCGCCGGCGACGAGATCCGCTGGTTGGTCATAACGGTGTATGAACCTTCTATAGTTCTGCACGGACGGAGATTTCGAAAGGGATGACCGGCGGGATCAAGCGCAGCTATCCGGCTGGACCGTTGTCGGAACCACCCAGGGCCGGGGGCGAAACGACCATCACATGGAACGCGGCCAACCGAAAAAGGACATTTGGCTTCGCCCTCTCCGAAAGGACTGGAAGCGAACCCTCAACCGGTAATTCCACGTCCCGAGCGGACGGCTCAGGACGACTGAGTCAGCCATTTTGAGAACTTGCCTGCCTCAGAAACCCCTCGCCGCCACGGCACGGCCGAATTCGGACCCCACGTGCGCAATCGATAATCTGGCGGGAAAGCAGTGTTGCAATGGTGTTGATTGTTTATTGAAGGAAACCAGCGGTGGTTTTGGCATTGCTTAAGCCATTGTAAAAACTATTCTTTTTAGGGGCAAAATGCAGGGAATCCCCTAAACGGGCAAGTCCGCAACATCCAGGGCTTTGATCGTGAGGTTGTCATGCTTAGCTGCCAAGGCTTGAAGGTCGTTATCGTCGTTCGGTGTGCGGGACGTGACAATGAACGTCCAGCCGAGCTCGGCGTATTGCTTGGCGAATCAAGGCCGATGCCCCGGTTGGACCCGGTGATGAGGACCGTCGCTGCATGGGCAACAGTGCTCTTTACCATCGCCAATACGACAGCCGCGGTCAGGAAAAAACGCATGAGAAAACTCCAGCGTTTGATGTTCAGAACGGTTGTGGTGAGCCGTCGTAACGATAATAAGCCCCAGAGTCTTCGATCGTTAGGTCCTCGATCACAGAAATCATGCCGTTGATGCTTTCTTCGGTTTCAATGAGCCCGGGGAACCTGGCGTCCGCGATCTTTTCCACCCGAACCGTGCCCGGTGACAACAACGTGACGATGACGCCGTCTTTTTTTACGTCTTTGGCAAGATTCATCATGTACATGTTGAGTGTGGCTTTCGAAGCCTTGTACCAGTAACCGCCCGGCATATTGGGACCCCGAAAACCAAACGATGCGGCGAGAGTGCTGATCGCGACAATTGTCTTATCTTCACTCGCTTTGACGTGTTCCACGAAGGCTTCACTAACCTTAAGCGGCCCCAACGCATTGATCCGCATGAAATTTTCCCATTGATCATAAGCAAGGGTGCCGAAGGACTGCGGGATTGGATTGCGAAAGTCTCCGGTGATGCCGGCGTTGTTGATCAGTAAATCAATGGATGTTCCCTTTAACTTCTCTGCCAAAGAATCAATGTGATCAAAATTTGTCACGTCCATGGTTTCAATGCGAACCAGATTCGGATACTGCTCTCGCACTGTCACTAGTGATTCAGGTTCCGATGAGCGCCGGTGCGTGGCGACGACATCCCAACCCTTGGCGGCATATTGTTTGGCGAACTCCAGACCGATCCCTGAATTGGATCCGGTGATAAGTACCGTCTTTGCCTCGACGGAGGCTGTTACAAAAACAGCGATAGCAGCCGCTAAAAGCGAAAAGCGCATGGTGGCCCCCTTGATCAAACGAATGTCGTTTTGAATTGCCTGGATCATACCCGTGGTCGGACCCGGGCTGCGACCCCTGTCGTCAACTGACCGCAGGGCGGAAGCCTATACCCCACTTGCCTCGGGGCTGAGCATAAAAAAACCGCCCCGCTTGTAGGCGGGGCGGTTTGTCTTGGTTCGTAAGCGAAGTGACTACACAGGCTTGGTGCCCAACAGGTTGCGCACCCGCCGCCGGCCGTAGCCGTCAGTGTGGCCTTCAGTGTTGCGGTTGACCAGCAAACCAGCGCGATGCATTTCACCTTCGAAGTCCGCGTTTTGGTAATCCCAGAGCCAGCGCTCGTGGTTCCAGCGATAGGTCATCCAATCGCGAACCCGCCGCCATGCGCGGCGATCCTTCGCCTTACGGCCTGGGTTGGTGTAGAAATCGACCGGATAATAGGTACCGCCCGGACGCAGCAGGCGCGAGGCTTCTTGGATGATGTCGTACGTCGCTTGCTCTGTCACTTCGTGGTGCAGAATGTATGACGTGACGATGTCGAAGTAGCCATCGGGGAATCCTGTGTCTTCGGCCAAAGCATGGCGGAAGTTCACATCCACACCCATATCGACAGCGCGCATGTGAGCGTAACGCACCATCGGCCCGCCGACGTCCACACCCCACACTTCCGCATCGGGATAGCGCTGCTTCAACGCCACAACTTGCTGACCGCAGCTGCAGCCCATATCCAGGATGCGCTTGACCTTGCCATCCTCAGGTATGGGAACGGCGCGGGCCATGCCGCGGTGCAACTCGTCCTGGTAGTTGCGGCCGTTGTAGAAGTTGGCTGTGCCGTATAGGTAAATGTGTCCGGCAAACGGATCGCCGGTGTAGCCGCCCGGTTGCATGTGGATTTCATGCTTGGTGTATTCAGCTTCGCAGCCGGGGTTCATTTCCAGCACGCCGGGGCCGGAGTTGTCGGCGGCTTCCATTTCCGACATATAGGCGTCGTAGTTACCGTGGAATTCTTCGTGAAGCCGCTTCCACATGTGATTTTGCAGGCGCTGCCAGGCGTGATTGCGGAACTGGATGACAGGATCGTCTGTCAGCAATTCGAAGGCTTTTTCCCGAGACACTTCGTCATCCCGGCCAATCCCGTTGGCGGCAAGAATCTGATGCGCCCGCCGTTCGGCTTGTCTGGTCAACTCGCCGTTGATCCATACCCGCGTACTGGTGCTCATCTCGTCGTAGGCTTCCAGGTTCAGCGTCGACAGCCGTTCGAAAATGCCATCCGAGCCCCGTGGCTCCACATCCCCGAGGAGCTTCGATAGCGCTGCTGTCGGCGCAGCCATGGACAGTCCGGCCAAACCGGTCGCGCTCAAAATCATGCGGCGATTGAATAATTGACTCATGAATAAACCTCCCTTGTCTGCGCCTGCCGCCAATCCAACAGGACAGTAGTTACACCTCTCCTACTCTAGCATGCGCTTCTTGGGCGTTAACCTCAATAAATCTAAGACTTTGACAGGGTTTGTGTTTGAATCGCGTTCTTATAATGAACGCGACGCACGGCCGCTAATCACAGAAAATTTCATTATAGAATAAGGGTTTAGAGATGAATGACCGCATCTTGCCAAACACCGAGACGGTTTACACGGCGAATGACGAAATTCCCCGCCAGCATCCCGCTGGCGTAGAGGGTCAGGAGATGAGCGGGGAGGTGTGGCTGAAAGTGGTGATGAAATCCGAGACCATGCTCATGCTTCAGGTGTTCCGGGAAAAGGGCGTCAAGGATCCCGTGCATCGTCATGACGATGCACGAGACCTGCTGCCATCTCATCAGCGGGCGGTTGAAACTCACCATCGGAGGGGAGACTTTCACCGCAGAACCCGGTGACAGCTGGTTTCATCCAAAAGGCATTGACCACACCTCAGAAGCTTTGGAGGATTCAATTCAGATTGAAGTGAAATCACCGCCCGTGAAAACTTGGCAGGCACGCGAATGACGGTCGCAAACCCGAAGGACCACGCATTATGTGAGTTAGTCGCGATGTGATCTGACACCGCTCCTTTCCCAGCAAGCTGGAATGGGAGCGGCGCATCTCTTGATGGAGATGGTGGTTGTCCGTTTTGATGGTGGTGCACACCAACCACAAAACGAGGAAATGGGATGAACGCCTCCCACCCCTTGATGTTCGAAGGCCGAAAGGGTTGGACCCTCGCGGGCCGACGGCATCAAAGTGCCAAGTGGTGAAGAGCAAGCTCTTCACGGGCAAACCGGAGGATCCGACATGAAGACCAACAGAACCGTCGTTGGTGTGGATACGGCAAAGCGAGTGTTCCAGTTGCACTGGGTGGATATGGAGGCGGGTGAGATTGTCGATTTGAAGCTGACGCGGGCGAAGTTCCTGGAGCACTTCGCCAACCGCACGCCCTGCGTTGTGGCGATGGCGGCGTGCGGCGGCACGCAGCATTGGGCGCGCCGGCTGCGGGAACTCGGGCACGAGCCCCGGCTGTTGCCGGCCAAGGCTGTTCGGCCCTTCGTTGGCGGCAATAAGAACGATGCGCAGGACGCGCGGGCGATCTGGACCGCGGTTCAGCAACCCGGCATCAAGACCGTTGCGATCAAGACCGAGGAACAGCAGGCGGTCCTGGCAATGCACCGCATGCGCCAGCAGCTGGTGAAGTTCCGCACTGCCCAGATCAACGGCCTGCGCGGCCTTCTGAGCGAATACGGCGAGGTCATGCCGCAAGGCCGGGCCGGCATAAGCCGTGCGATCGCCCCGGCCCTGGAGCGGGTCTCGGAGCGCCTTCCGGTGATGATCGTGGAGACCTTAGCCGAGCGGCGACCGCCCAACGTGGTCACGGTCGCACTGGCCAACAAGACGGCACGCACGATCTGGGCCCTATTGGCCCATGACCGGGCGTACCAGACGAACTTCAACAGCCAGCCGGTCTAGGCGCGGCAGACGACGGGATAACGAACCGACACAGGAGGTGTTGCGCAAGGTACGACAAGGTGTGATGGCAAACAGGTCAGACCGCGATCCGCTAAGCCTGCATCGTGGTTAGGGCGAGAAGCCCACGGTAGGAAATGAGGCGCGGATCGGCAGATCCCATCAGGGCCAGCGAGCAAGAAGCCTCGCACTCAAAGGCCGGATACAAAACTGCAATCTGCCTGCCCGCCGCACAAAATCGGTCCTTGCGTCCCGGGAGGCGTTCATACAAACCACGATGTTGAATACTACCGACAAGATCATCAAACACAAAACTGGATTGCTGAATCTGGCCGAGGAACTGGGCAACGTGTCGAAGGCCTGCCAGGTCATGGGCATGTCGCGCGACACCTTTTACCGCTACAAGGCCGCGGTTGAGGAAGGCGGCGTCGAGGCTTTGTTCGAGCGTAGCAGACATAAACTGACGGCGTTGGAATGTTTGCTATTTGCCAGAAGCAGACATGAATGGGTCCAGCGCAGAGCAAAAAGAAAACCCCGCTCTGGTTATCCCGTGAGCGAGGTTTTCCTCGAAACGTATGGGAATGCGTTAGGCCGGCTTGATACCGACGATATATTCCTGGCTTCCCGAGTACTTTGGCCCCTTGGTAGAACCGACATTGAATCCTGCGGCTCTGAACGCTTTGGGGAAGTCGTACTCGGCGTAGGGGATGTAATGCACTTCAGTAAGCCACTGATCAACCCACCAGACACGCCAGCGGGCATACGCCGTTTTGAGTGGCTTCCGCACCAGGAAGGAACCGTCAAGCGCGAGGAACTTACCGCCCGGCCGCAGGACGCGAAGGGCTTCGCGTATGATATCATTGGCCCCGTCGATAGAAACTTCGTGGAACAGGATTTGGGCGGTAATGATATCGAAGTGGTTGTCCGGGAACTTGGTGTCTTCGGCCAGCCGCTGGGCGAAGTGGACGTCGATGCCAAGGTCCGCAGCCCGCATATGGGCATAGCGCACCATCGGCCCACCGATGTCGACACCCCACACTTCGGCCTTGGGGAACCGTTCCTTTAGCCCCACGGCGCTCTGGCCGACGCTGCAACCGAGGTCGAGGCAGCGCCTCACCCTGCCGTCGTCGGGAACCGGCGCTGCTGCAGTAATGTCGGCATGCCTCTCATCCTGGTCGTTACGGTGGATGTATAGGTTATTAGTGCCGTAGTGATACATGTGACCTGCGAATGCATCGCCGACATAACCGCCCGGCTGATTGTGAATTTCCCATGCCGTATACGGCGGGATGTACATATCAGGGTTCAGTTCGAGTGAGCCCGGACCGGAATTGTCGGCCGCGGCCATTTCTGACAGGTAGCGGTCGGCATCGCCGTGGAACGCTTCCTGCAGATCACGCCACATGGCCAACTGGTTGGTAATCCATGCGTGGGTCTGGTTCTTGAGGATCGGGTCTGATTCCAACATGGAAATCGCGTCTGCCATGGAGACCTCATCGCGGGGGTCAAGTCCAGCTTCTCTGTAGATGGCCTGGGCACGTCGTATGGCAGCCCGTTGGAAATCGGTGTTGATAAAACCACGCAGGGAGGTCCGGAAGTCCTCCAAGCTTTCAAGATCCCGCGTCGGCAACCGTTCGAGCCGCCCGATTTGGCCACGCAATTCAACATCGCCGGAAAATTTAGCGTGAGCCTTCATACTTGATAGGAACATAGAACCTGCCGCCGCCGTAGCGCCGAGCAATTTGCGACGATTTAAATTGGGCATAACAAGCTTCCCTTTGTGCAATCGTTAAAAGCGGCGCTGCAACAATCTGGGTAATGAGCCGCTGTGAGCGGCCCGCGGTGATGAAAACCGTACCTAGTGCGGGCTTGATGGGACTCATGGTACTCCCTCACTGAGGACTTCATCAACTAATCATAGAGCCTGATTTATACCCAGGCTTAACCACTGCTGGTCCTGCAGGACCACAATCAGGCATGGGGTTCACTGGATGTCCGCTTTGGGTCAAAAGGAGACATTTTCAGTAATTGAATTTATGTCCGCTTCAGGACCAAGAGCAGACGAACACCGGTCTGTGTCAGAAAGTCCACTTCTGACCCAAAGCGGACATTGGTGTGAGTTTAGACGAAGGACGCCTGCAGATTTACCGCGTGAACGTCAAAACAAAAAATGACACCAAATAGAAACGATAGTGAGAGTATAGTAGTGAACCGTTTTTCGGAATGCGCAATGCACGCCGGCGGAAGGGGATCTATTGTTAAAAGAGCTAACCACTGTTGTTGTGGTTATTTTCGCAATGGGGGTGAACACAAATGCGGTGGCACAAGGCATGGCCGTCGTGGACGATGTTACACCTGATTCTGGCGACACGGCTGCATCTGTAAAAGTCTACGACACCGACTATTTTGCCCCCTATAGTCCGGTCACGGTCGAAGACATGCTCAATCGCGTACCCGGAACCGAAGGTCTTGTCGGCTTTCGACGCAATGAGGAAGTACGCCGGGGCCTGCGGGCGAACACCAACCAAATTCTGATTAACGGCAAGCGCCTCACCGGCAAAGAAAGCGAAGGTGGCGATTTCCTGACCAACCTGCCCGCCAATTCGGTGGAACGGATCGAAGTGATCACCGGCAACGTCCGGGAAAACGAAGCCGATGTGGGCACGCGCGTGATCAATGTGGTTCTGAAAGAGGAAATGGGACGCGGCAGCGGCTTCTGGGACCTTAGCGGGTTCGTCAATTCTTACGGTCAAGTCAGACCCGTAAACGCGCTGTCATACAGCGGAGCATCGAACGCATGGTCTTACACGATTTCATTACAACTCTTGCCGTTCTTGCAGTCATCGGACGTCACCGATGTCATCACAACACCATCGGGCCAGACCCTTGCGATTGTCGAGGAAGCCAGGCGGAAGGATCAGGAGGATTATTCGACCCGGACGACGCTGGCCTATGAGTGGTCCGACGGGCGCAAAGTCCAGCTCAACGGGTTTCTTAACTATATTCCCCGGGACAACCGGGACACGACACTCACGTTTGTTCCGCAGTCCACGGACCCGTTGACTCCGGTTGGCGGCATTGTCGAAAACATCAAAGGCAATGACACTACGTGGGAACTGGGTGCGGATTACAACCATCCGATCAGTAAGAACGCCAGGTTCTCCGGACTGTTCATTCGTACGAACGCGGACATTGACCGGCAAACCGAAAACTTTTTCCGCATTAGCGATGATGACTTGCTTCCATTGGGTGGTGATACCAGGGATGAAAGGACCACCGAAACCATTCTCAGGGGCACTGTCATTTGGACAATGAACGAGGAGCAT
Source organism: Rhodospirillaceae bacterium (assembly GCA_965262665.1). Classification (GTDB taxonomy): domain Bacteria; phylum Pseudomonadota; class Alphaproteobacteria; order Rhodospirillales; family Rhodospirillaceae; genus CBDBND01. Next base: position 1,586,023 of record CBDHFR010000004.1, on the reverse strand, counting down.
GAACTGGAGTTGGGCGTCGAAGGTGCCATCAATACCCTTAACCGGGACTTGGATTTCTTTGTCATTCAGAGCGGTGACCGGTTCGACATTCCGTTTTTCAACAGCGACCAGAAAATCTCCGAAGACCGGATCGAAGTCTTTGCCACTCATAGCTGGAAACTGCTCTCCAGTTTGGAAATACAGACCGGGTTGGCAGCAGAATTTTCCTGGTTTGACCAATTCGGCAGTGATGTCGACTTAAGGCGGTCGTTCAAATTCGCCAAACCCAGTTTTGATGTTTGGTACAACACCGATGAGTCAACGCAGATTTGGTTTTCTTTCCTCAGAGACGTTGGGCAACTGGATTTTGGCGACTTCGTTGCTACCGTCAACCGGGCCGACGACGAAGTGCTGTTCGGCAATCCGGATCTGGTGCCTGAGACATCCTGGGATTTTGAAATTGGAGCAGAGCGCCGGTTCTCGGATGGCGGGGGTGTTCTCAACGGACGCGTCTTTTACCGCCGTGTCAATGACATCGAGGACCTAGTCCTCTTCGGGACCACTAATTCTCAACCCGGCAACATCGGCAGCGGCAATCATTACGGCTTTGAGGTGGAAGGCAGTTTACGGCTAGTCAGTTTTACCCGTATCGATGCCACACTGACGGCGAGCTATCTGTGGCAGGACTCTAAAGTCACGGATGCGTTCAGTGGGTTAAAACGGAGATTCGACAATCAGCCCAAGTACGAATTTTCGTTCGGCGCCCGCCACGACATTAAGTCTTGGGGCTTCTCCTATGGCTTGGAACGGGGCTTCAATAAAAAGGGCGCTACCATTGAAAGTGACATCAGCACATTCGACCGCAAGACAACTGGCTTCGGCATGAATATTTTTGTTGAAAAGACTCTTCCAAATGGCCTAGTCGTCCGAGCTTTTCTGGGCAATGTGCTCAATGCCAAGACCAGAAGGACAAGGCTCAGCGGCGGACTAATCGAATTCCGCGAGGAAGACAGACCCCTGGCTTTCGGCATGCGGTTACGCGGTACGTTCTAACGGTGGTCAGCAAACCGCCTCATGCCGGTTGAGGTAGATATTGGGTCCCAATGAACCGGCCTTCTCATTGTTAATCATTCAAACTTGTCCGCTTTTGGCTAATAGCGGACTTGCCGGCGCACCCAGAATAGTTCCGCTCCGCTTCTGAAAACAGACATTTGAGGCTGAAGGTCCGGTTGGGCTTGATGGACCAATCCTGTCGGACCCGAGCTTTATAGTTCCTTGATCGCTTCTAGAGCGGTTTGACTGAATTGTGAATCGAAGGGGATTCCCAAGCGTCCCACTCCATGATTCTGTATCCCGAGGCGATTTGGTGTCAGACATGGGGCATTGTTACGGGAATGATCTTCGCCGGCGGGTCGTCGAGGCGATCACGGGGCGTCTGTCTGCACGGGGGGCCGCGGCGCGTTTTCGTGTCGCGCCAGCGACGGCGATCCACTGGCACCGGCGCTGGCGCGAGACGGGCTCGATCGAGCCCGACCGCCAGGGCCAACCGCCGGGCTCGAAGCTGGATGCGCATGAGGCCTTTATCCTGGCTCTGGTGGCGCAGACCAAGGCTATGACGCTGGCCGAGATTGGCGAGAAGCTGGCGGCGTCGCACGGGGTTCGGGTGTGCCCGTCGACGGTCTGGCACTTCTTCGCCAAGCGCGGGCTGACGCACAAAAAAGACCGGCCATGCAGCGGAGCAGCGGCGCCCGGACGTGCTCGCGCGGCGCCGGCTCTGGTTCGAAGGCCAGGCAGGGCTCGCTCCGGAACGGCTGATCTTCATCGACCAGACCGGCGCGTCGATGAAGATGGCGCGGCTGCGGGGATGGTCGCGCAAAGGCGAACGGTGCCGGGCCGCCATACCCCATGGCCATTGGAAGACCTCGACGGCATTGAGCCACGAGCACGAGGTCGGCGTGAAGTGGAAGGTCCAGCGTGGATGAGCGCGATCCTCGTGATGCCAGTCAGCCATCCAACGGCGCCCTCCCTCCAGGAGCTTCCCTTCGGGACTCCTCCTGGACCGAGGACATCGCCAGCTGGCATGGGTTCATCACCAGGGTCGCTCACAAACCAGGGAACGGGTTCCCTGGTTTTTGTAAATCAGCTCACACACAAAGTTTCTGACACTCACAAGGCCATTGGCGAGATAGCGTGCGCGTTATCTTTGTCGGAAGACACTGTCGATTCGGCCCTCAAAAAAATTCGCGGGATGGGTTCATTCAAGAGGGTAACTAAAAGCGCCGTATAGTTCACCTGGATAGCAACCGCGTGGTTCCCCAAAATTCCGCCTCGAATCGAACGGAGGCCGGAAATGTTCAAAGAAGACAAGCTATACCTAGCTAATGATCCGGCGCTGAGGGTAATTGGCCCCTACAGCACCCTGGCGCATTGGCGCTGCGAAGGCAAAGGCCCGGCATTCATAAAGCTGGGCTCCAAGGTCGCCTATTCGGGCGAAGACCTGAATGCTTGGCTGAAAAGCCGCAAGGTCGTGCCGAAGAAAGCAGCTTAATAGCTTAATCAAGATCGGCGGCCCCCGAGGAAAGGGCCGCCGCTGTTGTTGTCGAACGCTTCCGCGTTAGAACCACCAAGCACAGCGGCCAATTTAGCGCGGCGCACCCAGGGCGACAACAAAAATCGGCGCAACTGGGGGAGCGCCCAAAGCGCAGCGAAGACAGTGGCCAGGAGAAAATCGAGTTCACCGCTCGGGATTTAATCGGGCCATGGAGTGACGCGGGCACCGGCGGCCAGTCGGAAAACTCCGAGGGCACAAGCCATCGGCCAGGGCTACATACCAGCCCGGCGGTATGCCCCGCCCAAAAATGTGGGCAAGAGTCGATTCTTTACCTCGTGCAATGCGTCGCATTTGTCGCATTTGCCGGGACATAAGGGTGACGTGCGCCCGCAGCTCAGGACTTACCACACGAATCTTTTATTTGGTGAAACAATTGAAAGCGACGATGCAACAAAAGAAAAGGGTTTCCAAGCTGGTCACCGGACCCTTGACCTTTGATGAAGCGACGCGGTTGATCCCAGACCTGAAACGTGAGGCATCGCCGTTGCCATCGAACAACTTGATTCAGGAAATCCGACACGCGCAAGAAACCGGCGATGACGCCGCGTTCGGTGCGGCCTTAATCCGGGCCAAGCGCCGGACGCGGCACGGCATGTGGATTCCGTTGCTTGATAAGCTAGGCATTCATCCGCGGAAGGCTCAGCGGTTGATCAAGAGAAGCCAAAAATCATGAATGACACACGGGACCTAATTTTTGCAGACGGCCCACCGGTCAACGACAAGACTATGATCGAGTCGCTTGAGGCTGAGAATGCCAGGCTCAGGATGGAAAAAGGCGATCTTGAGGAGCGCATTGCCCTGATGATGCAGGATGTCCCCCACGCTCAGCAACGGCTGGTGGAGCGGATGCAAGAGCAAATTGACCAACTCAAGCTGGCCGTCGCCAACTGGCAATGCGAATATGAGGCCATGCGGGCCCTTAATGAGCAGCACAAAAAATGGAACAAATGAAGGAGGGAACGCGTGGACATTTTCAGGATAAAAGACGATCAACCGGCGATCCGTCAAACCTTGATCGACAACGGCATTTTTAGTTGTGAAGCCCAAGGCCGAGAACGCGTTGCCAATGAAAAGCGGCCTGTCTTGGTATCATTGGATCTAAGATATAACACCGAAACTTAGGAGCTAAGACCATGACAGAGACAGAGCCGACAAGACCGAATCGGTGCGAGACCTGCCTTTGGTTCGACAAACAGCCGACCCATACGCGCGGGCAATGCCGGGTCAATCCACCCATGGCAGGGCTGGATAACAGCGTTAGCGGCAATGCTACATTTGGTTTTTGGCCTTTGGTAAAGCCTAACGACTGGTGCAAACAGCATGAGTTCCGATGAACCCAATATGAGCATGAGGACGGGACACCCTCCTCTTCATGGCACCGGCCAAAGGCCTTAGGGGGTGCGGGGCTCGTGGTGGGTAGTCAATCTGCAACACACACCTATGACCATTGATCGCTACATATCGGATCATCTGACCATCGGCCAGGGCCGTTATGCGGGCCAGCCGTTCAATCTGCTTGGGTGGCAACGTCGGTTTCTAAAGGGTGCCATTGGTCAGCCTGGTGATGCGGCTTTGTCCATGGGCCGAGGCAACGGTAAAACCACTTTTGTCGCTGCGATTGCCTGTGCAGCGGTGGACGTGGACGACCCGCTTGTCGAGCCCATGGCGGAAAGGCTGGTTGTGGCTTCCTCATTCGATCAAGGCCTAATTTGTTTCCGGCATATACTGCATTTCTTGCGGCCTACTTTGGACAAGCACGGCACGGGGCCGCGTGACCGTTTCCGGATTCAGGACAGTGCAGACCGGGCCACGATTACGGATCGGGAAACGGGAGCCATGGTGCGTGTGCTTGGTTCCGATCCACGCCGGTTGCATGGTGCCGCGCCAAAGCTGCTATTGCTTGATGAGGTGGCGCAATGGCCGCCGGAGCGTGTTGAACCGATGCTTGCCGCCCTAAAGACCAGCCGGGGCAAGATTCCCGGTTCAAAGGCGCTTTGGCTTGGTACTAGACCAAGTACACCGGACCATCCCTTTCAACGGGCGCTCGATGGCAACGGAGTGGGCCTTTCATTGTCCTTTGCCGCACCAAAAGATGCGCCACCGTTTCAACGCCGGACGTGGAAACGGGCCAATCCTGGCCTGGACCACTTACCTGACTTGGAAGCCGTCATACGGAGTGAAGCCCAGGACGCAAAACGGGATGCGTCTGCCATGCAGAGTTTTCGGGCCTTGCGGTTGAATCAGGGTGTTTCCGATGTTGCCGTTTCGGTTCTTTTGGATGCGGAAACCTGGCGCACTGCGGAAGCCTTGCCACAACCGGAAGCTCGGACGGGCGAGTACGTTCTAGAGCGGTTTGACTGAATTATGAATCGAAGGGGATTCCCAAGCGTCCGCCATATCAATGTTTCTGGACATCCCGTGATGTCTCTACCCATCCCAAGAGAATATCTTTTTCTTTGGTTTTCTTTCCCATTATGTCTTGTAGTGTCCGCTACAGTCCATCACAATCTCAATCTTAGGGATGGGTATGGAGATGGAAAATAGCAAGTCAAATTGGACGCCTCAAGGCTCTAACGGTCACCCGGGCTAAGGAGAAGGGCCTCTATGCCGACGGAGGGGGCCTGTACCGCCAAATTTCGGCCGCGGGGACCAAATCCTGGATCTTCCGGTATCGCATGAACGGACGCAAAACGCCCCGGGATATGGGACTGGGATCAACGCATACGGTGGCCTTTCGTCAACGTTGACGAAAGTGTCCTTTTGCCCCCCTGACGCTGGCGTTCCCGGGCGGTGACACGCCAATAGGGCTCCAGCGCCAGCGCCATCATGATTCGGCAAGAGTCATTCATCCGCTCTGAGTGGCGATGCTGTTCCAGCATGAACCTGAGGACTTCTTCGTCGGTTCCCTAGACCCTCGCTCAAAAGTGTAACGCAGACGGTGGTCGAAGAACACCCGCCACCGGTAGGCGCGCTGCACGTTCTCGGCTAGCATTCGGTCAAACCGTTTCAGGGAGCACGTATGATTACCGACCACACCGGCTTGCCGGTCACCGCCGCGAACCAGGAAGCGGCCGACGCTTTCGATCGCACTCTTGTCGCCTATCTGCGTTTCGGCAACGACATCGGCGATTTACTCAAAACCACCTACGCCCAAGACAGCGAAATGGTGCTGGCCAACGTGCTGCGCGGTTACTTCATGCACATGATGGGCATGCGGATGCTGGTGCCGAAAGCGCAGCAGGCTTTGGAAGCGGCCGAGCGTGGGGCGGCCGATGCAACGCCCCGGGAACAGCTGCATGTCAAAGCACTGAAGGCCTGGTGCGATCTGGATCTCGCCGGCGCCACGGCCGCTTGGGAAGAGTCCATCCAAGACCATCCCTTGGATGCGCTGGCGGTGAAGATGCTGCACTACACCCACTTCTATATGGGTGATACGGCCAACTTGCGCGATTCCGTCGGCCGAGTGTGGCATGCCTGGGAAGGCCGTGAAGACTTGGCCACCTACGGTTACATGCTGTCTCTGCGCGCTTTCGGACTGGAAGAAACGGGCGACTACGGCAAGGCGGAAACACTGGGCAAGGCCGCAGCCAATCTCAATGAAGCGGACGCTTGGGCCGTGCATGCTGTTGCCCATGCGTGCGAGATGGAAGACCGCCGTCAGGACGGTCTCGCCTGGCTCGAAGCCAAAGGCAATTACGAAAATTGGAACAACTTCCGCTATCACCTGGCCTGGCACCGGGCGCTGATGCTGTATGAACTAGAACGCTATGACGACGTGCTGGCGGTATACGACGACGGCATCTTCGATCCCAAGTCGGACGAATATCTCGACCTCACCAACGATGTGTCCCTTTTAGCCCGGCTGGAACTGGCCGGTGTTGACGTGGGTGACCGTTGGCAGGCTATGGGGGAAAAAGCAAAAGGACGGGTGGACGACAAGTTACTCGCCTTTGTTGACGCCCACTTCATGTTGGCTTTGGCGGGAACCGACAAAGACGCGGCTGAAGCCTATCGCGCATCCATCGATGTGTACCGAGATGATCATGACGATACCTATGCTCATGTGGCTCAAGGTGTAGGTCACGATCTTTGCACTGCGCTGGCGGCCTACAAAGCGAAGGACTTCGATGGGTGCATCAGATTATTGGAGCCGGTGCGCTATCATGTGAGCACCATCGGCGGGTCCAACGCCCAGCGGGATCTATTTGCGCTCATTCTCATCGATGCGGCCATCCGGGCAGAGCAGTGGCCATTGGCGCGGACCTTGCTGTCTGAGCGCACGGCGCAGCGGCCCAAAAACGTGCGGGCCTGGCGTCAACTGGCCCATGTGCTCAAGACCATGGGTGACGAAGAGGGCGCGCAGAAGGCATCCATCAAAGGCGATGTTGTGGAGTTGGGATGAGAAGCGTACCGACTCATGTCTGAGCCAAGTCAACACAGCGAAGACGCCACACAACCCGCGAAGCAGCCTTTTTTGTCGCGCCTATCGCGCGGTTTTCGCCGCGGCGCCATTTGGATGGAGAATTCGGCTCTGTTCCTGTATTTGCGGGGCTTGAGCCGCGCCGGGATCATTCTCATCGCCCTTGGCTTCTTTCTCGACATGGACCAGCGGCAAGCGGCTACCCTGTTCCGCGCCTGGCAGACGCTCACCAATGATGCCCCTGGAAACGTCGGCAAGGCTGATGCCATGGCCTATCTGGTGTCTACCATTGACCGGTTGAGCGGGATCGCCTGGCTGCTGAAATCGCTGGTGCAGGATCCGCAAGGGTGTGGGGTTGCCGAGGTGGAAAACTGATTGCCACTCTGACTATCAGTATGCTTGATCACGCGGGGTTACCTTCCAGGCTTTGGCAGTTTCATAGTTGTAGATTGACCAAGAGCTGCGCTTGAACAATCCCTGTCCCTTCCATTTACCTTACCAGCCTGTTGTATTCCGCCGGTCTCGACCGCGCGGGAGGGTTTCCTTGTTTCGCAACCGTAACACCGTAATTGTCCAGGTTTTCTGCGGTTTTTCTGGATTATTTAAAGCAGTATCGCCCGTTTTGGTTACGGTTTGAAAATAATCTATAACCCCAGCATTTCCGCCGCTTATTGCTCAGGTGTTATGGTGTTACAGTTTCATTTCCCCCTCCTAAGAAAAAGGGGTTATCTATCCCGGTACGCATGTCGGGTGACCGCCCGTGCCCGGCCTGCTGCAACTCGGCCAGGGACGTTCCATCGGCCGCATGGATTTGGCGGACCCGACTCTGGAGCGGACGGCGGGACAGCACCCTTGTCAATGGCAACCGAAAACTGAACACTTCCAGGAAGGATTCTCGGTGGTATCCGCAGACGGCGTAGAGGGTGTGGTGCACGTCACTGCCATGTTACCCACGGCGGGCCGCATCCTCGGTTGGTCCGGTTCAGTCTTCAAAACACCCTCTTCCAAATAGTGCTTCGATAACATTCTGCTATCCCATCTGTGCAATTACGCGTTCCCCAATCTTTGCCAGATTTCCAACAACGCGGGTCGTCGCGTATCGACTCACAACGGTCAAACTGTTCAGTTTTCAGTCGTCACAAATGGAAGACTTACGGTTGCCGGCTACACCCTTCGATCACCGTCGTCCTTCGCGTCTCGATGCGGCCATGGTCGCCGCCGACGCTGGTGTGCTGGCTGCTCTTGGTGTTGTTGAAGCCATTAGCTTTTTGTTCGTCAACGAAGAGTTCGACAGCTTCGTGCAAGCTGGTCTGGTTGGCTTTGAGCGCCAACACGTAATCGGCCTTCTTGTCGACGATCTTGGTGGCGATCTCGCGCTGGCAGCCCATGGCGTCGAGAGTGACAATGGCGCCGTCGATGGCCAACATGTCCAGCAGATCGGGGATGGCGATGATCTCGTTCGACTTTTCCGCCACCTTGACCTGGCCGAGCACCAGCCGCTGACGGGCGGCGAAGGCGGAAACCATGTGGATCGGCGCCTTGGCGCCCGTCTTCTGGTAGCTGCGACGCGAGGTCTTGCCGTCGATGGCGATCACCTCGCCCGGCACACCGGTGATCGTGGCAACCCAGGCGACGAAGCACTGTTGGAACATCCGCGCATCCAGGATGGCAAGGATCGTGCCCAGTTGGTCGTGGGACGGCGTGCCATCGGAAAACGGCCGGAAGCGGCGTAGAAGATCGCGTTTCTTGTCGCCGAAACGGGCAATATCGACAATGCTGTCGGCGCCCGCCAGCACCGCCAATAGGCAAAGCAGCAGCACCTCATCAAGCGGATAGACCACTTTGCCCCGTTGGCGAGGGTCCGCAAGATCCTCAAAATGATCAAGAAAGACAACGGCTTCCGCGAATGCGCCCGAACTCTCCATCATAACCTCCCATACCGAATCGGCGGTCTTCGATAGATTCAGCACATCAACACATTGTCACGCACTTTTTCACCCGATTGCCCTGGTGTCCTGACATCAAATAGCAAGAATGAGCTAGCTGTCGATAGTGAAGGCGAAGTGCTGGATATCCTGGTTCAGTCACGCAGAAACAAGACGGCAGCGCTCAAGGTGATACGCAAACTGTTGAGAAAGCAAGGCTTTGTCCCAGCTACCTTCATCACAGACAAACTGCCCTCTTATGGTGCTGCTCTGAAGGATTTGGGCCTGATCAGGCACCATGATTTTGGTGGCAGGAAGAATAACCGGGCCGAGAATTCTCACTTACCAGTCCGACAGCGCGAACGACGCATGCAGCGTTTCAAATCGGCTCGATCAGCGCAGCGGTTTCTCTCTACCCACGCCACCGTCTACAACACCTTCAACGTCCAACGCCATCTGATATCCCGAAAGACATTACGCCAGCTTCGCAACCACGCTATGAGCCTGTGGCAAACTGTCACCGCTGCCGCTTGAGCTTGAGTTCCATGCCAATTCGCCTCACCATACTTCAATAACTTGACAATGCCGTCCGCAGTCCTACGCCGTTCATGTAAGATGGAAAGGCCCAGCGCGAAGGAAAACGGCAATGTGCACATCATGGACACTGGAAGACAACGACTTTCGTCGCCAGCTTGCGGCTGAATAGAATGACCGCCCCAATGGTGCTCCACGGCGCCATTCGCGGCGCCGCCTTCCTCGCCTAGGGCTGGACATAGTTGATTGCCCAATAGAGTTTTGAAGGTGAGCGTTCACAAACCATCGACCTGCGACCAACCTATGAACCACTCCGTTCGCACCCACCTTCATCTTGAGATTGACGCTTATGACGATGCCATCCGCAAGTTCATCCCGGGTTATGAAGCAGGCTTGAACAGGGCTGCTGATGAGATCGCAGGTAACTGCCCAATCCGGGTGCTTGACCTAGGTACGGGGACAGGCGCATTAGCTGAAGCGATACTGGAACACGAAAGCGTCGGTACCGTGGAAGCCATAGACGTTGATCCGGAGATGCTGTCCCGCGCACGCTTGCGACTTAGGCGATTTGGTAGCCGTGCACAATTTAGCGTACGTTCCTTCGATGCTAAGCTTCCCGCGTGTGACGCCGTAGCCGCTTCCCTGGCCTTGCATCATATTCCCGCCATGGAACGCAAAGTCAGTCTTTATGAAAGTATCTACCGGGCACTAAATTCTGGCGGCATATTCGTAAATGCTGACGTAACTATGAGTAAGGACGCAGACGTGCGCCAGAATACCTATCGTTTATGGGCGACCCACTTGATTTCTTGTGGCATCGATGAAGGGTGCGCCTATGAACACTTTGAGGAGTGGTCGCAGGAGGATACTTACTTTCCGCTTGATGAAGAACTCGCAGCCATGTACAGAGCCAAATTTCATGCTGAATGTGTATGGCAGGATTGCCCATACAGTGTTGTAGTAGGTCGTAAGAACTGAAGTGTCTCATGTGTAGTGGTTCAGATGTGATCTGACAGTTGGCCGTTCTTCCGGCGGCCTCTGTTAGGTCAAGTTCAGTTCACGAACTTTTCCTTCCAGATTTCTTTGCCCTCGATCATGGTCTGGAACGGCGTTCTGCCGCAACACATTTTGCCCTGATGAGTGCGTTCCGTGTTGTAGTGATGTAGCCATTGATCCAGATCGTCCTGCAGCGCATCGACGCTGTCGTAGAGTCTTTTGCGGAACGCGACCTGGTAGAACTCCTGCAGCACGGTCTTGTGAAAGCGCTCGCGGATGCCGTTTGTTTGCGGTGATTTCACCTTGGTCTTGGTGTGGTCGATATCGTTGATGGCCAGGAAGAGCTGGTAGTCGTGCTTGTCCGCTCGCCCGCAGTATTCCGTGCCCCTGTCGGTCATGATCCGCAGCACAGGCAGGTCGTGCTCGTCATGGAACGGCAGCACCCGGTCATTGAGCAGGTCGGCGGCGGTGATCGGCGTCTTGGTGGTGTAGAGCTTGGCCTGCGCGACCTTGGAATAGGGATCGATATAGGTTTGCGGGACTGTGACGAATTCTGTGCTTCGGGTCATGATAATGAGAGAAGGAGGATCATCGCATGGCCATTTCGAAACAGGTTTTGGACGAGTTGTTGGGGGATCGTGACCCGAACGAGGTGTTCAGCAAGGACGGATTGCTGGACGATCTGAAGAAGGCTCTGTCGGAGCGCATTCTCAACAGCGAGTTGGACGAACATCTGGAGAATGAGCGCGGTTCCGGCAAGGCAAACCGCCGCAACGGCACTTCGCCGAAGACCGTGCAGACGGAGCGGTCCAAGGTGCCGCTTGATATACCGCGTGACCGTGCCGGTACTTTCGATCCGCAGCTGATCGCCAAGTATCAGCGCCGCTTTCCCGGTTTCGATGAGAACATCATCTCGATGTATGCTCGCGGCATGACGGTCCGCGAGATCCAGGGCCATCTTGAGGACATCTACGGCGTCGACGCTTCGCCGGCGCTGATCAGCCGGATCACAGACACGGTCATGGACGCGGTGAAGGAATGGCAGGCCCGTCCGCTGGATGCCTGTTATCCGCTGATTTTCTTCGCCGCGATCCGGGTTAAAATCCGCGACGAGGGCTTTGTCCGTAACAAGGCGGTCTATATCGCGCTCGGTATCCAGCCCGATGGCACCAAGGAAGTTCTCGGCATCTGGATCGAGCAGACCGAAGGCGCGAAGTTCTGGATGCGGGTGATGACCGAACTCAAGAACCGGGGCATCGCCGATATCCTGATCGCCGTTGTCGATGGTCTGAAGGGCTTTCCCGATACCATCACCGCCGTTTTCCCCAAGACGGTTGTCCAGACGTGCATTGTGCACCTGATCCGGGCTGCGATGTCATTCGCTTCCTGGAAAGACCGCAAAGACATCGCCCGCGCGCTGCGGGCCGGCTACCGTGCCGCAGATGAAGCGGCCGCGGCGGAAGCGCTCAGCGCCTTCGAGGACAGCGAACGGGGCCGGAAGTACCCGCCGATCGCTCAGGGCTGGCGCCGGGCGTGGGAGCACGTCGTGCCGTTCTTCGCATTCCCTGAGGCCGTCCGCCGGATCATATACACCACCAACGCCATCGAGGCCTTGAACTCGAAGCTGAGAAGGGCGGTCCGGACGCGCGGGCATTTCCCGCATGACGACGCGGCCATGAAACTGCTATATCTCGTTCTCAGCAACGCGGCCGAGGATTGGAAACGCTCGCCGCGCGAATGGGTCGAGGCGAAAAACCAGTTCGCCATTCTGTTCGAAGAACGCTTTCAGAGCGTCTGAATGAAACCGGCCCGAGCACAGAATTCTAGATAGTCCCATGTTTGCTGATAGACCCGTCCCACGCCCTTGAGCGTGCCGACATAAAACGTATCCTGGCTGCCCCGATAGCCGGGGTGCGCCGTTTCCACCTCGCCGCAGGCTTCGTCGTCCAGCTTCTTTTTTTCCAACGCCTGTATGTGGACGCCCCCTGTAGTGCAAGCAGGAATTTGAACAACTCGTGACATGCGGTCAGGTACTGTCGTATGGCGCTGCATGTTCTGTGCGATGACCGTACCGTCCAGCACGTTGAGCGCGGCGAACAGCGTCGTCGTGCCATGCCGTTTGTAATCATAGGTCATCGTACCGGCGCGGCCCTTCTTCATCGGCAGGCCGGGTTGGGTGCGGTCGAGAGCCTGGATCTGCGACTTCTCATCAACCGACAGCACCACGGCATGGGCCGGCGGGTCGACATACAAGCCGACGATATCCGTGAGCTTCTCGGCAAAGGCGGGATCATTGGAGAGCTTGAAGTGCCGCCAGCGGTGCGGGCTGAGGCCAGCCAGGACACCTTCTATGTCGGCACCCTGAAGAGGGGGTGGGGCGGATCTACCAGCAGAGCTATGTCGATCCCTATTCCAAGGTCGCGCAGGCCAAGCTCTACACCACCAAGACGCCGATCACCGCCGCCGACCTGCTCAATGACCGGGTGCTGCCGTTCCATGACGAGCACGACCTGCCTGTGCTGCGGATCATGACCGACAGGGGTACGGAATACTGCGGGCGAGCGGACAAGCACGACTACCAGCTCTTCCTGGCCATCAACGATATCGACCACACCAAGACCAAGGTGAAATCACCGCAAACAAACGGCATCCGCGAGCGCTTTCACAAGACCGTGCTGCAGGAGTTCTACCAGGTCGCGTTCCGCAAAAGACTCTACGACAGCGTCGATGCGCTGCAGGACGATCTGGATCAATGGCTACATCACTACAACACGGAACGCACTCATCAGGGCAAAATGTGTTGCGGCAGAACGCCGTTCCAGACCATGATCGAGGGCAAAGAAATCTGGAAGGAAAAGTTCGTGAACTGAACTTGACCTAACAGAGGCCGCCGGAAAAACGGCCAACTGTCAGATCACATCTGAACCACTACACCTAAGGACATCCTGATCGCGGTGGTGGATGGTCTGAGCGGCTTTCCGGAAGCCATTGAGACGGCCTATCCGCGGACTCTGGTCCAGACCTGCATCGTGCATCTGATCCGCAACTCGATGGCCTACGGTTCCTGGAAGGAGCGCAAGCTCAGCGCCGCTGCGCTGAAGGCCATCTACCAGGCGGAGAATGCCGGTGCCGCTCTGGCGGTCCTGGCGGCCCTGGCGGCGTTTGAGGCGGGCGAGTGGGGCCGGAAGTATCCGGCCATCGCCAGGAGCTGGCGGCGCCAATGGGAGCAGGTCATTCCCTTCTTTGCCTTCTCGGCGCCGATCCGCAGGGTGATCTACACGACCAACGCCGTTGAGAGCTTGAACAGTACCGTACGACGGGCGGTGCGGAGCAAAGGCCACTTTGCCCACGACGACGCGGCCAAGAAGCTGATCTATCCGGCCTTACGGGGCGTTGCGGCAAAGTGGAAACGGCCGCCTCAATTCTGGTGGCAGGTGAAAGGCGAATTTGCCATCCGCTTCGAGGAGCGGTTTAGAATGGTCCAAGGGTGAGCGCGATCCTCGTGCTGCCAGTCAGCCATCCAACGGCGCCCTCCCTCCAGGAGCTTCCCTTCGGGAATCTCATCGCCTCATTTTTCTTTTTTAGAATCAATGGCTTGCGGGCCTGTTTTGTCTAACCGGCTGGGTAGGTTGGACAATCTTGCAAGCTCGGAATCGGCCATACGCGCCCGGTCAGCGGCGGCGGTGTAGCGGCTGGCCTCTTTGGCCGTGCTGTGTCCAAGAAAACTCATTACCTCAAATTCGGTCGCGCCCGCCTCGGCCAAACGCCTTGCACCGGCTTTGCGGAGTCCGTGTGCCGTGCAACAGTCTGGCAGACCTGCTTCCTTAACCCACTTGCTCATAAGATTGGTGAGAGCTTGAGGACCGTAGGCGCGCCCCTCTTTGCCGTGGCCGATCAAAACGAATTGATCATAGGGCACGTGGTCCAGTTCCACCGCCAACTGTTCAAGAATAGGCAGGTCAACCAGGTTTCCCGTCTTGCCCCGTCGATACTCGACACGTCCCTTTTTGATATTTGCGCGAGTAAGCTTCGCCGCATCCTGGCGAGCAGTGCCAGTGCATAACAGGACAACGAGAACAAGCCGCGCCTTTGACCCACTAGGCCAATACGAAAGGAATCGTTCGATCTCCGAATCCGTCCAAGTATGGTGCCCGCCTTTTTTCACTTTGCGAGAGTCAGCCATGCTTGCGGGATTCAAGCCCGCATAGGCGAACCGTTTTTTAGCGTAGGCGTATAATTGACTCAGGTCTTTTTTCAATCGGTTGCCCGCCGTTGCCCCGCCCTTCCGCGCCATGAGCGACTCAATTTGGTGAGGCTGAATGTTTGCATACGATGCTTCGCCAATGGCGGCGCGAATCCAATCAAGCCGTGTGCGCTTTTGTTTCTTGGTGCCGTCCGATAAGTCACCGAATGCGGATGAGCCTAGGTAACTCTCTATTACAAAGGACACGGTGCCGGGCTTTATTGCCGTCCGCCTTTTGTTTGGCCGGATCGACTCCTTTGCCGATTCATATGCGGCACGAAAGGCGGGTCCTCCGTAGGGTCCGGGTAGATAGGCGTCAATGGTCCCGCCTTTCGTTGTTAGACGTAGTCTAAACCGGCGCTTGCCGTGTCGGTCCTTCATGACCGACGTACCGGGAAAGGGGTTATGTTTTCGTTTCATAAGGCACCTGATCAATCATGCGATCAATTTCATTCTCCGTGGCCTGAGCGTCGTCTTTCGGCTCGCCTATGTCCAAGGTCAACGCGTTTGTACCATCCGAGCACTTCTCAAATTTCACGCCTTTAATCGGCAAGCCCTTTTGCTTCGCCGCTTGAAGCGCTCGTGAATATTCGGCTTGCGTGATCGTGGCGTGCTTGGTCATAGGTTTTCGATATCCTTCACGGCTTTTTCGATTGCGCGTTGAACAAAGCCTGCCGGTTGTTGCGGGCTTGAACCCGCGTTTAGCAATCCAACGTATGGCGTGGCATTGGTTATCTGTACCTTGCCGCCGCTCAGACGGTAGCCGACCAGCTTTTGCTCGGCTGCCGATTGTTCAGTGTAAGAAACCGCTCCTTTAGAGCCGATCAGCCTACTTGACCCTCTACCAATTTTTGGAATCCAATTCGCTGTTGCCAGGCCCGAATCTTTTGGCGTCGATTCTTTCAGATTGACTTGAACATTGAGCGCGACACGTCGCACCGCTTTCTCAATCATGAAAGTCAGCGCCTTCATGATTTTGTCTGTTTCACTTGGCATCTGAATCAATTTCCTCTTGCCGCTCTTGAGCATTGGCAATCAAAACATCAAGCAAGGCGCGTGGTGCATCGGCAGCAATTTTGCGCTCCATCTGCCTAATCCATTCTTGCGCCCGCTCGCGCTGGTCTTTGTCGGCAATCTGTTTAGTTGGCGCAGTTATGGACACGCTCAACCGTTCGCCTAAGCAAAAGTCAACGCAAGACTCCAACGTCTTCCGCCGAAAGATCGCCCGCGCATAAGGGTCATCAACCGTCCCATGCACGGCCTCAATTAGCTCATCAACAAGGTCTAGGCTCCGCTTGGAAACCGACACCCTGACCGAGCGGTCCAGCGCGTCTTTAGTGGGTCGTGCCATAAAAACCCCTTTTTAGTGCTCATCAACCCACACTATTGCACCAGAAAACCCTGTCAAGTTGGCTGTTACAGAATAATTCCTGCGTTTTTTGCCGCCGCTTTTTTGCTCAGGCCAGAGTCACGCAAGGCCTTAAAAGACCGGCTTCGACCTTGGGTGTCGGATGCGGCTAACCCAGATAGGTCGAACGAGATTGGAGTCTCAAGCTTGGCCGTCAATTCCTGCGCAATAAGCAACGAGACTGGAACCAGTGATCCGTAGAACCATTGTCGGTAACTCTCGCGTTTTGAAGTGCCATCAGATATGGGATTAAACAACGACGCTGGGCACCCACAAGCGGCCAATATATCGACGGCGGATGATTTTTTGAGGATATCGAGCAGCTCACGACTAAGACCGAATTCCGTTTGATCGGCAGCACGCCCCGCACCTGCCCCGGCCTGTGACGTCCAGGCGGATGGAGTTTCAAGCAGAAGCGTCCGTCCCCGCGCCTTGTTCAAATCATTGCGCAGCGCATCCAACGGGCGCACGTTCCCGGCTGCGTCGGTTTGCGGACTTTCGGGTAGTGATAGAAGCGTGCCGAACGGTGCGCCCGCTTCCTTCGCAATCATGTTTTCAATGCCCGATAATCCTGCCGCTGTTGTCCGTCCCCAACTCCAAGGTGGGATGCCTTGCCAAGGTCGGAAGCGATCAACAGCATAGCGAACATGAATCATCTGCTGTGCCGAGGCGGTCCTTGTTTTGCTCGCGCTCGGTCCATATTCGGAACAGATATATGACCATCCGCTTTCGTCGGCAGAATCTCCTAGGACGGTGGTCGAGCTTTGCGGCAAAAGTTTAAGTTGACCGTCGCGTACCTGAATAAGAAAAAACGATTCACCGGCGCGAATCAGGTCTCTTCCAATTTGCGCCAAAACAGATGGAGAGATCGCCCGTTTAAACGGCGCAGCAGCTTGAACTTCAGCACTGGCAAGCGCGCGCGTACAATCCGGCAGCACTTTCCAATGCAGCCGTGCTCAGTGGAACGTCATCGACTCCGGACTCAGCAGCGGCGATAAATGCGGACGTGATCGAGTCCGTGAAAGATCGCGTTTCCGGTTTGGTCCAAGGCCAGCGCATTGCTACAACACCTCCTCGATTGCTAATGCCCGGTGGACACGCCACGGCAGTAACAATGATCGGGCTCCGGAACCGCCCATTAGATCGCCTCGACCTTGCGGGTCACGGTAGTTGATCCGAATTCCACCGGAGGAAACGCTTTGCACAGATCGAGGTAGTCTTGCCTGCAAATATGCACTTAGAGTCGGTTTCGAAAGTCATGCGGCTCGGGCCAATCTGCGGACGAGGAGCATGACGGAGGCGGCGTAGAGGAAGGCGCGGGCCGAGGCGATGGTGGCCTCGAAGTCCTTTGCCAGTCGCCGGTTGCGGTTGATCCAGGCGAAGAAGCGCTCCACGACCCAGCGGCGCGGTTGGACGGCGAAGCCGACCTGATCGGGGCTTTTGCGCACGATCTCGACGGCGATCATGGTGGCCGTGGCGACCTTCTCGCCGGCGTAGCCGCTGTCGGCAAAGACCTTCTCGATGAACG
The DNA here is from genome assembly GCA_965262665.1 of Rhodospirillaceae bacterium. Classification (GTDB taxonomy): domain Bacteria; phylum Pseudomonadota; class Alphaproteobacteria; order Rhodospirillales; family Rhodospirillaceae; genus CBDBND01. The sequence continues at coordinate 1,568,379 of CBDHFR010000004.1, read as the reverse complement.
GAAACGAGCCGCGTGAGGCGCACAGCAGCGGCCCGCCACCATCGCGGTCCTGGATACTCGCCGGATGCGCCTCGAGCACGAGGCCGCGCCCGTCGGTGTCGACCAGCGCGTGGCGCTTGCGCCCCTTGATCTTCTTGCCCGCATCGTAGCCGCGGGGGCCACCAGCCTCGGTCGTCTTGACGCTCTGGCTGTCGATAATCGCGCCGCTCGGGCTGGCCTCGCGTCCGACCCGCTCGCGATCGGCCATGACCAGAAAGTGGTTGATCTTCTCAAGGAGGCCGTCGTCGCGGAACTTAGCGAACCAGCGATAGATCGTGCCCCACGGTGGTAAATCGCTTGGCAGCAAGCGCCAAGGGCAGCCAGCCCGCATCACGTAGAAAATGCCGTTGACGATCTCTCGCATCGGCCATGACCGGGGCCGTCCCGTGCCATGAGCCGGAGGCAAATGAGGCTCGATCACAACCCACTCCGCAGCGGTCAAATCAGTCTGATAACGCAGCGCCTTGCGGCTATGCTGCTCTCGGGTGGTCGGCGTCCACATGGCGGCTCCAGATCGGTTTCAGCAACCTTCCTGGAATCACATCGACACCGGCCACTCAACCCCTTTCGAAACGGCCTCTAAGCCTGATCGTGGCTTCATTCTTGATCGCTTGCGGCGCGTCGGGCGTATAGCGTTCAACCATGGCCGATGAAGCCGTACCTAGTGCGTCGAGTCTTCCGTCGGCCAGGTTCTCAAGTATGGCGCTGTTCAGACACGTCCTCGCGGCGCTCAATGCTGCGGGAGTGGTTGGCCATGGTGATAAAACTGTTACAATCATGGGATTCGACTCCGCCGGTTTCGATCAAACCCGGTGGACGTGCCGTCAGCTGTAATTGGGTCCCATCCGATTCGATTTTCGCCGTCTTTGATCGGCTTGACTAAAATCGCCGACACCGCCGCTGTAGTGAATTCCCTAACTCCATCAACGTCTTTAAAAACGGACAGGTTTTCATCAATCAACGGACGGGCATAGATCGCGGTCTTTGAGTCCACCAGGTCGGTTATTGTCTGTCCCGCCGCCGTGTTTTTTGCCGCGTCCGTTATTTCAAAATCCGTTCGATCTTTCCGGTTTTTGAAAAGCAGACTTGCACCAAAAACACTGCCGAGTGATTCTGTCAATCGACCTGCAATCGCAAGCACGTCTTTCTCAGCGATGCGGTCAAACGCCTCAGGGCGAAACATGACTTTTCCGCATTGACCATCGAGGCATTCGCACGTTGATTTGATTCCATATTTGATTCCGCCGCGAATCCACGTTCGCCGCCCCTTGCGCCTGGCTTCAACGGTGCTTTGTGGATATGCCCCACTATCCACCACGGCGATTCCGCTCAACACCGCCTTTTCGATAATGCGAACTCCATCTTCGAATCCTTCCTCAGTGGCTCGGAATTCGACACTAAGCCCGCGCAAAATCCCAGCTTTCACTAACGCAATCGTATCATTGGCTGCGCTCGTTTCCGGCAACACGGCGCGAATTCGCAACGCGTCCGAGCCGTCACTTATCGTGAGACCGCCGCCGTCCGTCCGCGCAAGTGGTGTGGTCCGATCATGCGCGGAATTTAAAACAACGTCGCCAACTGGCGAGAACGCGCCCGGTTCGAACTTTTCGCGCAACCCACCACCAATCTGTGCGGTGTCGGCATAGGAAAGAGCGACTCCCTCAAGTGTTCTGCCGGACGTGAATCGAATCTCGCAGGCCCGCGTTTCCAGGGGGTTGTCTAGTGCTTCCACCTTTCTGTGTTCAAGAGGAGTCATACGGGCCTGCGAGCTCAACTGCGAAAAGGCCATGACGCGAAAACGCAGTGAGAAAAAAATGGACGGCGGGCGCACCTGAAGAAGGCAAAAAAACAGGTGCGCCCGCATCCGTCATGATCGCATGTCCGACAATCATGATGGTATCTCTATGATGACTAATTTTCCGCCGTCCGGATCACGGCTCCAGAACCAGCTTTTATCTACGGCATCCGCGATCACGATGATGTCACCTTCAGGGATAGGCGTAACAAGGTGCCCTCGGGCAGTGGCGGCAGGTTCGGTTGCAGATGATCGAACAAGCACAAGAGTCTCGCCCGGATTTGAAACTAAATATTTCTGGCCGGTTGTCAGACCTAGTGCATCTTCCAGTGCGATAGGTGTGTCTTGCTGTAGGTCAACGTCACGTGAAGCAGGCACAGTGGCGCTCCATTAACAATGTTAAGAGACCTTGAATTCCCTCAGAGCGTAAGCGTCGGGTTGAACCAGAATTACGTCGCCGAGCAACACGTGCATGGTGTAAGCCCGCGTTCCACTGGCTGAAGCGGAAAAAATGTCATCAATCGAGATTGATCCCCAATGTGGGCAAACGCTCGTTCGCATACCACCGGAAGCACCCATCATTGACCGGCCCATACGGTAGACAATCGCCCTTTGAATAGTGCTAACAGGCGCAGGCATTCTTTTATTCGTCCAGAATCCGCCGTAATGCGTTGCGGCATAATCAGTGAACGCAACCGAGCCTAAATCTGCTGCTACAATGTCTCTGAAACTTTTGGCGGCAAGTTTAAACGTGTCAACGCCCGCAACGATTCCAACTTCTTTAGGCGTCGTTGACCATAATCCATCAACGGAGTCAGTAAAGGCTTCAACGAAGTCGTCAAAGTCAGGTGTCGCTCCCGGATTGGTCGGATCGTTGATCGTCTCAAGACGCTCGATAATCCCAGTTAGGTTAGGCGCTTGGCCGTCGCCATTGATCATCTGCTTGTCCAGTTCGTCGCTCAAAACGAGTGAAAGGTTTTGACGAAGAATTGACTCAAAGTTTGCTTGGCCTACAGCGGCAACATCTTCAATGGCAAGTTCAAGGCGTGCGCTGATTCGTTTTGGCACGGCGGTTTGAACAGAGATCGCGCCAGCTCCCGCAACAGCATCGGCACCTTTGGCCTTCGCCGCCGCGTCCTGGCTTCCTGTAACGGTGCCGGATGCATAGGTGCCGGTAGAGACTCGCGGCATATCAACGCCAAGGCGTGAAGCAATGCTGTTCGCAAAAACAGCGGGCCTGATCGAGTCCAGGTTGATTCCAACGGTGCCGCCCGGTGGGGTAACAGCGCGTCGTTCAATCCCGGTTTCTGTCATGACATTGACAAAGACTTGTTCATCGCGTTGTTCTGGTACGTCGAAGAGTTCAATGGGTATGCCGCCGTCAACACCAGCGGCGGCGGAGAGTTCGGCCTCAGGCCCGGTGAGCATTTTTCCTTGAGCCCGTGCCGTCAAGTAATTCGTTAGCTGCGCCTTTGAGCGCAGTTCGACGCGTTCCCGCATTTCCGGGTCCAGGGTGCCAGTGGTTTCCTTGGCGCGTTTTTCCGCGTCGGTGGTTTCCGAAAGAAGAGCCGATTGAAACCTTACTTCTGATCCTGTGATTTCGGCCTGGAGAGTCTTCTCCTCTTTCCGAATCTCCTCGGTATAGGCTTCGCCCTCAAGATTGCCAATCTCGCCAAGACGTTCTTTGTCCGCTGACTGCTGAAGCTGGATTTTTTGTGATTGAAGCATTTGTACGACCCTTTAAAGGAACATGAATTGATCCGCCCAGCAGAGTCGGATTTGTCATACAAAGTTCTGGTTGATCTTGTCCCAAAGACTGGGGGTGCTGTCAAGTTGGTTGCTCAGTCCATCATATCCTGTACAAGCACGGCCCATGCCAGTTCGCCAGGTGTGCGTTCGCGCCTTCGCTTTTGTTCGCGCGCGAGTCTTTCGACGCGTGTCTTCTCGATATGGCATGACCGGCATAAGGCTTGCAGGTTCTCTAATGCGTAGAAATCTTGATCCGGGCGGTCCTCCAATGGCCTTATGTGATCGCACTCAAGCTGGCCAGCCATGCCGCATGACGTGCAGCGGTAGCCGTCGCGTGTGAAGACATTGCGGCGGACGCGGGACCAGCGCGCTGGGTCTAGACGTGTGTGATTGCGGCTCATAGATAATTTATTGGTCTCGGGGGATGTTTTTCATCACTCGGTCGATGAGGTCTTCAACTAAAGTGATGTCATCTAGGTAGTAACGCCATTCGCTATCTTTGGCATGCTCCCACGAATATCGTTTCTGCCAAGTCTTGACATACTTGTCCAAGTACTCGAAGAACCATTCGCATCTAAGAATACCAGGCGTAGGCGGGGGAGGCTGAGCACTCGGGTCATTGAACATGATTAGTGTCGGCATGCCCGAGACTTTTATAGATTCTCGAAATCTGGATTCAAGCTGCTTCCGTTCCGGCTCTGGAAGGGCATTGTATAGAATGGTAAGCTTATGTTGCTGTTTGCTGTCTATATTTGTTAGAGGCACATTATTGAGGCAAAGCAGCAGCTTGAGCATAAGTTCCAATGCCGTCCCCAGATTGAAGTGAGAGACGGCCTTCATCGACACCCACATATCGTGATGTCTGCGCCCGTTCATCCCCTGCACTGCGTCGTTAGAGTCGCAGCGTATACCCTGGCTTCTGATTTCTGACTCGACGAGTGCGGCGGCGCGCTTAAAGTCTAGAACACTGTCGTAAAAAAGGCGGTACGCTAATTCTTCCATAATTTCACCCCACCATCCCAACATAGCGCACGCCACGCGTAGGCCGTTCCGGTTGCCGCACGCCCGCGCTCACGGCAAGAATCGCCGCTGCCGCCGCGTCATCGCGTGCCCGCTTGCGCCGCCCGCCTTGCGTTGCTTTGGATAGTTTGGAATTCCCCGCCGGGTCGCTTACCGTCCGCGCTTCGCTGATAGCCGAGCGAAGCAATAACGATTTGAGCGGAGTCACCCCGCCATCGGCAACGCCCCGCTGAAACGCCCGCACGTCTTCCGCACCGTCTTTGAATCCCATGCCGCGCAATTCCAAAGACGCAACCGGCACGTCCGCCTTTACAAGCGAGTCTCTTAGTTCGGCTTCGCGCCAACGGTCGGCAACGATCAAAGACGGACGGCCAAAACGTTTTAATGCTTCCGCAAGCAAGCCCGGAATCTCAACCGCGTGTTGTCCAATCGTGACAAGCTCACCATGACCGGCACACGTCGCATAGAGTCCGCCGACACCATCACGGAGTCCGCGTTCGGCCAATGTCGGCACACAAGGGAACGCGGCAAACGATTCCAGCCTGCCGCTGTCCGGCCAATAGGCGGCAACGGCGGATTGCGCCGCACTGGTGCCCAGGTCGATCCCCCACACGCATTGTCCGCGTCGATCCGCGTCACCCTCACAAGCGGCCCACGTTCCGGCCTCAAGCAATAGACTCGCTTCCGTGTCCATTGTGCCGAGATTCAAACGCAACGCATCGAACGCGGCCAACAATGCCGGATCGGTCTTCGCTTGCACTGATTCCGTGCGGATCGCGTTTTCTAGGTCCGGCATGTGACGCAATGATGGATTCGCTTTCGCCCATGTTCGTTTGTTAAATTTTGGATCGTCACCGCGTGCCGCGTGGCACTGCGAATAATCCGCACCGCCTCGCAGCATTTTGAGAACCAATGGGACTCATCTGCCGGACGTGTGCCTAGAGCGACCATGCGCGAGTGTGGTTGTTTACCAGCGGCAGTGCGAAGCGCGGCAACCATACGTTCGCCCGTTGACTCCGGCCATTGCGCGGGCTCATCGGCAAGCACAAGTACCGGTGCCAATCCATGAGCGCGGCGCGGGTCCGATCCCATGACTTTTAATTTTGCGCCGGTCTTGCGGCACATTATTTGCGCGGTATTCGCGGAGTTCCATATTTTCCACCGGCCCGCGTCTTCAAGTTTATTGCCCATGAACGCGACAATGTGATCAAACGCGATCCGGCCTTGTTCAAAACTACTGGCAACGATCACGGTCTCGCCACGCGGCACCAGCAACGGCCCGTCAAGTGTGGCGCAAGCGATCCCGGATAACAGCGCCGTCTTGCCGTTGCCGCGTGCGACCGACAACGCGGCGCTTTCAGTGCCGCGCTTGAACGCATGCTTAACGAATTTCTTTTGCCACGGTAGGACGGTGAACGGTTTACCGGCTAGACGGCCTTGGGTGACGGTCAGGTCTTCGAGGTAATCAATGAGTCTTTTCATGGGGCAACCGTCCGTTGTGAACAAACGCACGTAGTGCAACGGCGGACGGCCAGCCTAAAATGTCGGCTAGTTCCGGCCCGTCGTCGCCGTCAAGCGTGACCAGAAAATTGCGCGCCCTGTCGCTCGCATTCTCGGCCCACTGATCCAGGATGGTGCATTCTTCCGGTGGTGCCTTCTTGTTTTCGCCGGGTCGATCCAGCCGCTCTAGGAAAGCGAGAATCCGGACCAATGTAGTCATGTGCATTTTCGTCTCTTCGTCATTCTGTGGCATGAAATTCCCCTATACTGTGATTTGTTAGCATGAGATTCGATCCTAGGGGCATAGATCAGTTCGGACCCTCCCATGGTCGGTCCCTCATGAGGGTAATTCTTGGGGAGCAGGGTCCCGCCGGGGTGCCCTGGGGGCCGGGGGTAGGCCAGGGGTCACCGGCATGGGCAGCGGTCATCTGGTAGGTCGGACCAGGACAATCCAGGGACATCCAGTCTGCCCTCATCCTGTTGGACCTGAGGTGTAGGTGCTAGCCCAGCGGGGGGCTGGCCAGGGTGACGCATCCGTTGCCGGTCCCGCCACGCCCGCACGTCCGGCCTTGCCAAATACCAGCCATAAGGCGGGCGCAGACCACGCGGCAATCCGCCGAATTCGCCCACCAGTGGCCGTGCCGCATAGGGCGCACCTGCCGCCACGTCCGGCCTTCCGGGGTGCCACGGGCCGGTATAGGGGTCATAGGGGTCCGCCGCCGCCGATCCACACCACACCAGGGCCAGGACCACGCCTAGAGGCAAGATTGCCCCTATATCCGGGCAGAGCCTATAAATGCCCCTATATCGTCTCATCATTGTTTCACCTTTTAAATCAACCACTTACCACCCTCTCCACCCCCGTTTTCCCGTTTGACTCTCTATAGGGGGGGAAATTTTGGTTACAGGTTACAAAATATAATGAGTCATAAAAAACTGTAACCTGTAACCAAATCGCATGTGTGAAAGCCTATGAGGTCAAAATGCGGTGCTTAATCTCCGCAATTGTTTCATCCCTTTTAAGAGCGCTGCGAGGCTTCCCGGCCTCGTCTTCCAGTTCCCATAAGCGCTGCTTTCGCTCATGCATTAGGCGGAGAGTCCCTTTCTCTTCCTCGGCTTTGAATTTTGCCCGCTGTTCTTCCGGCAGTTTATAAACGCTTGCGTCTATCCGCCGCCATTCCGGGGGGCCGTTGTCGCAACTACCCTCAAGGTATTCTTTGGTGTGGTGGATACCGCCCCCACTGACCGGCCACCTATCGCGACTGGTGCGCCATAGCCGCGTGGCCTTGCCGTCCACCTTTAAGATATGCTGGCCTATGCCGAACCGAACCTGGAGAATCTCACGCAGCATTGCGTCCGATATTAGCAAGCCTTCGTCGTCGCTAAATCTAGGGTCCTCTGGTGCGTTGGGACACCATTCTTTCGCCAGTCGCTCATGTTCTTTGCGCATATTGAAGCAGTTGAGCAATCCGTGAAACGTGAACCATATTGACCCTTTTCCGTCGCCGTAAACTTCCGTGGGGTCATCGTCTAAGAGACAAGAACGGTCTTCCGTCGTGATCATGGTATGGATCGGCATGAACTGCTCAAGTAACGCGGTCATTTTGTCCATCTCAATTGGCAACGCTTCGCGCATTTGAGTCGGCACTAGGTCCCGGCTTACTTCGCCGTCCGCGTCTACGTCGTGCTCGCTTGTGAAATTTGAATATGCAGCCTTGCCAGCAAAGCCGTCTTCTGTCTTTTGGTACATGTCATGACCTTTCAAAAAGGTTGTTGGAAACTCCTTTCGTTATGCGTCGTTCTCATGCTTGATCCCCGAATTAGGTTAGCCGTTGCGATTTTTTCTCTTTTGTTATCAATGGCCCTGGTTTGATGGTTAGGCACTGCTAGACCATTGTTTTTATTGGTTTATTTCCGTCCCTTCGGGACTCCTCCTGGACCGAGGACATCGCCGGCTGGCATGGGTTTATCACCAGGCCCGCTCACAAACCAGGGAACGGGTTCCCTGGTTTGTGTAAATCAGCTCACACACAAAGTTTCTGACACTCACTTATTCACTAATCGCCCTTCCCTCACTACCCTGCCCGTCTTACCATCGCCGTCAACAAACAACGGGACGGCACCCATGCGCATACTTTCCTTTATTCTCATTGCGTTATTCTCCACGTCTGTGCACGCCAAGACCGTGCTCATCACCAGCTCGAGCCGGGGCCTGGGATTGGAACTAACGCGCCAGTACGCGGCTGGTGGCTGGGATGTGATCGCCACCGCGCGCGCACCGGCGGACGACGAGGCGTTGCAGGTACTGGCGTCTGATCACAACAACATCCGCATTGAGACCCTGGATGTCACCGATCACGCTGAGATTGAAGCTTTGGCCAACAAAATGCGCGGCACAACCATCGATGTGCTGATCAACAACGCCGGTATCCTGGGCAATCCAGGCCAGTAGCAGCTCGGCAAGCTGGACTTCTCCGCCGCCGATGTGCTGTTCGCCACCAACACCTTCGGGCCGTTGAAGGTCTCTGAAGCTTTTCTCGAGCATGTGGCGGCCAGTGAAACCAAAAAGATCATCACCATCTCCAGCATCGTTGGCTCCATGACCAACACCACCGGAAACATTTATTTCTACCGGGCGAGCAAGGCGGCGGTGAACATGATGATGGTCAACTTCGCACACGACACCAAGAATCGCGGTATTGTCGTCGGCATGATTCACCCTGGCGTGGTGGATACGGACATGTCGGCGCCGTTCAACGTTCCTAAGGTACCGGTGGACGAAAGCGCATCGGGTGTGTGCAACGTGATCGCCTGGTACACGCCGGAAACATCCGCCCGGTTCATGCAATACACCGGCGACCCGATGGAGTGGTGAGGATTAAGCCACGCCCCTCACGGATGATCGTCGTAATTGCCTTGTTCTGATGTCGCGGGGCCACTGCGCTCGTCGAGCTCGATTACGTTACGATCCGGGTCGCGAATGAACACAGCAGCTAGATTCCCAAAGCGTAGGGAACCAGTAGTCTCAATACCGTTTTCAGCAAGGAAGTCCTTGGTGGATTCCAGTGACTTTATTCGCAATGCGACATGGGTGATGCCGGTATAACGCTCGTCCACATCCATCAGAATGTTTGTTCCAACATCTTTGTTTGCCGGTCCGAGCAAATTAAGGACCACACCGCTCGGATGCTCCATGATGATCGGGTGACCTTGTTCAAAGCCAGCATCGCCATCGAATTTGAAACCGAGGAGTTCGTAAAAGGGGACTGACAGAGTTTTGTCACTGATTCGAATGCCAATGTGGTCGACCGTTTGAATCTCAAGCATGGAATCCTCGCATTGAATTTGTCTTGGCAAAGGAAAGGATAAGGGCGCTTTTATGTGGGTAGCAGTGTGCCACTGCCTTAGACTGAGTGTTATATATGGATGGTCAGGAGGATTAACCATTATGTCACTTCAGTTTATTCGGCCTTTCTTGGGTTTGCTCATCTTCGTGTTGACACTCGCAGTGGGTACAAGCCAAGCCGCTACGGTGTTGATCACCGGATCCAACAGGGGCATCGGCCTTGAGTTCGTCACCCAATATGCCGCCGATGGCTGGGATGTCATTGCCACCAGCCGGTCGCCCGATGACGACGACGATCTGCAAGCGCTGGCACGCGCCAATCGCAACATCACCATTGAAGCCTTGGACGTGACCAATCTGGAACAGATCGCTGCGTTGGCTGACAAATATGACGGCACCGCTATCGATGTACTGGTCAACAACGCCGGCATGTTCGGTGACTTGCCGCGCCAGGCCTGGGGCGAACTGGACAAGGGCTTGTTCGATCAAGTGATGGCGGTGAATGTGTTTGGGCCGCTTAAGGTATCGGAAGCCTTTGCGGATCACGTGGCCGCCAGCGAGGACAAGAAAATCATCGTTATTTCCAGCACGGCTGGATCAATCGCGTCAGTGCGGAACCCGCCACGGGCGCCTTACTATTCCATCAGCAAAGCAGCGGTGAATATGGCCATGCGCGGCACGGCCATGCGCTTGAAAGACCAAGGAATTACAGTTGGGATTTTTCATCCCGGCGGTGTTGATACCCGGATGCTGCGTCAAGCCGTGGGTCTCCCCAAGGCGGAAGCTGAGGCGGCCGAAGACTTCGACTATGGTCGTTTCACGCCGCTGACCACGGAACAAAGCGTCTCGCAGATGATTGCCGCCACTGCCGGGTTGACGCCAGACCGATCGGGTGAATTCATAAGGTACGATGGCAGCTCCATGTCTTGGTGAACACCGGTGAGAACAAGACCGTCCTGGTGACGGGTGCGAACCGGGGCATTGGACTGGAATTCGTTACCCAGTATGCCGCCAGGGGCTGGACGATCATCGCCGCGTGCCGTTCGCCCGAGCGCGCTGAAGAGCTGCAGGACCAAGCAGCAACCAATTCAGCTATCAAAGTCGAAACGCTCGACGTGACCAATCATGATCAGATCAGCGCCCTTGCGGCCAAGTACGACGGCATGGCCATTGATGTTCTGCTCAACAATGCGGGCGTTTACAGCGACTTATCTCGCCAACATTGGGGCACGTTGGACCCGACGCTGTTTCACGAAATCCTTGAAGTCAACGTGCTCGGTCCGATGAAAGTGATCGAAGCGTTTACACCCCATGTGATTGCCGGACAGGACAAGAAGATCGTCGCCATCACCAGTTTTCTAGGTTCCATCGGGTCCGTCAGCAAACCACCCAACACACCGTTTTACGCCCTCAGCAAAGCGGCGCTCAACATGGCCCTGCGGGGTGCGAGTGAACACTTTAGAGATCAGGGTATTGCGGTCGTTGTGTTCATGCCCGGCCTGGTCGAAACCCGGATGCTACGCCAGACCTTCGGCCTTCCCCAGGATCAAGCGGAAACCGCAGAGAACTTCGATTACCGCGACCTGCCAACGATGCCCGCTGACAAAAGCGTTTCCAGCTTGATTCCGCTGATTGACGCATTGACCGTGGACACTTCGGGCCGATTCTTGAGCTATGACGGCAGCGAGATTCCTTGGTAACAGGGCGAATAATAAAGAAAGGGACGACTATGCTTCGCGCAACATTTCACTTCATTACACTCTTTGCTTTTTCCTCCGCGCAAGCAGCGACGGTATTGATCACCGGCGCCAGTGCGTGGCATCGGCTTTGAATTTGCCAAACGCTATGCGGAACAAGGGTGGGATGTGATCGCCACGGCCCGTTCGCCGGAAGACGACATGCCGCTGCAGGATCTTACCAAACAGCACGACAACATCAGCATCGAAACCCTGGACGTCACCGACCACGCTGGCATCGATGCATTGGCGGCAAAACTTCAAGGCACGACCATTGACGTGCTGATCAACAACGCTGGTATTTCCGGCGGCCGCAATACCCAGGACTTCGGCGCCATCGATTACTCGGTCTTTGATGATGTGATGAGCATCAACGTGCTCGGTCCTCTCAAAATAACCGAAGCTTTTCTCGATCACGTCGCTGCCAGTGATCAGAAGAAGATCATCAATATTTCATCGGGCGAAGGCCGCTTGTCGTTTGTGCGTGGCTCGCGTCAGGTTTTTTACCGTGCCAGCAAGTCAGCCTTGAACATGGTGATGAAAAACGTAGCCACGCACCCAACGGTGAAAGAAAAAGGTGATATTGTTGGCATCTTGACACCTGGTTTTGTCGCTACCGACTTTACTGCCGGCTTGCCGAAAAATCTGATGATCGATGTGGAAACCAGTGTATCCCGCTCTATGGCAATGATCGAAAAATTCGATTTAGAGATGGCAGGCCGCTACTTCGCCAATACCGGCGAGGAGATGACCTGGTAGTCACTTAAAATCGCACCACCTGAAATCTTTACGTTTCAGCTAAGAAAGACGCGATGGTCGGAGCAACGGCTGCCGCGCGGTACTCGACCATGCTGTTGCCCTGACCGGGAAATTCCACATACCGGCCGTTGCGCAACAAGGCCGCGCCGCGACGGGTCGGTTCTATGAGTGAGTCCTCGTCGGAACAGACCAGCAGAATCTTGTGTTCGATCTCCGGCAGCACCTCGCCGAGAATATACAGGTTCGCCGCCCGCGAGCCCCACCACATGCACGGTCCAGCCCGCACGGTTTCGTGGAAGCGAAAAGCATTCTGATCGGTGTCGAGTCGGCCCCGGTTTAAAGTTTGGAAGCGTTCCCAAAGAGCTGCGTAATAACTGCCGTCGGCGCTCACCGGGATAGCGCCCATGCGCTGCTGCCACCCTTTCTGTTCTTCAACGGAATACACACCGGCGGTGCTCATGACGATGCGGCGCACCTTGTCCGGCCGCTGCCGCGAAGTCTCGACTAGGCGCAGCGCCCATTCGGGGGCGTCTTGGCGTTGGTGAGCACGGCGCGTGCGCCGTGGATCAGCAGGGTGCGGAGATACTTGTCACCGCGCTTGGAAATGCCGAGCGTGCGAACCCGTCCCCCAGTGCCTGTGTGCCGGGGCACCAGGCCGAGCCAGGCGGCAAACTCGCGGCCGGACCTGAGGGCAGCGGGATCACCCATCGCCACCACCACAGCCGTTGCGGTCAGTACCCCGACACCGGGAATCTCCGCAATCCGCTGGCTGGCGGCATTGCTGCGGTGCCACAGTTTGATCCGCCGTTCGATCTCGCCGCTCTCCTTGTCGAGCTGGGCCACCCGCGCCCACTGCTCGGCTAAGGTCTCCACGATCATCACCGGAAGGCGCTCCGAGACCCGCTCCAGGGCCGGGGCGATCGCACGGCTTAGCCGGCCCGGCCTTGCGGCATGACCTCGCCGTATTCGCTCAGAAGGCCGCGCAGGCCGTTGATCTGGGCAGTGCGGAACTTCACCAGCTGCTGGCGCATGCGGTGCATTGCCAGGACCGCCTGCTGTTCCTCGGTCTTGATCGCAACGGTCTTGATGCCGGGTTGCTGAACCGCGGTCCAGATCGCCCGCGCGTCCTGCGCATCGTTCTTATTGCCGCCAACGAAGGGCCGAACAGCCTTGGCCGGCAACAGCCGGGGCTCGTGCCCGAGTTCCCGCAGCCGGCGCGCCCAATGCTGCGTGCCGCCGCACGCCGCCATCGCCACAACGCAGGGCGTGCGGTTGGCGAAGTGCTCCAGGAACTTCGCCCGCGTCAGCTTCAAATCGACAATCTCACCCGCCTCCATATCCACCCAGTGCAACTGGAACACTCGCTTTGCCGTATCCACACCAACGACGGTTCTGTTGGTCTTCATGTCGGATCCTCCGGTTTGCCCGTGAAGAGCTTGCTCTTCACCACTTGGCACTTTGATACCGTCGGCCCGCGAGGGTCCAACCCTTTCGGCCTTCGAACATCAAGGGGTGGGAGGCGTTCATCCCATTTCCTCGTTTTGTGGTTGGTGTGCACCACCATCAAAACGGACAACCACCATCTCCATCAAGAGATGCGCCGCTCCCATTCCAGCTTGCTGGGAAAGGAGCGGTGTCAGATCACATCGCGACTAACTCACTTGATGTCTCTGAACCGCGCCATTACCCCTTCCTGTCTTCGCAAGGGCTGATGTGAGTTTTCCGCCCGGTTGTTGAGCCAACGCTTGGTCTCTTGGCAACTCTCGTTGCCGACCACCTTCATCGCAGCACGATATGACTGTAGCCTGTCCGTAACGATCGTGGCTGGCCGGCCATAACGCTTCATAGCCCGCCTCAGAAACCTAAGCGCTGCCCTGCGATCCCGCCGTTTCGTGGCCAAAACCTCAAGGGCTTCCCCTTCATGGTCAACGCCACGCCATAGATAATGCGTCTCGCCGTTGATCCGGACAAACACCTCATCAAGATGCCAGCGCCATTGCGAATAGAATCCATGATGAACACGGCGTTTCCAGATCTCGGCAGCAAACAATGGGCCAAAGCGGTTCCACCAGTACCGCACCGTTTCGTAAGAGACATCGATGCCTCGTTCGTGGAGCAGGTCCTCGACCTGTCTCAGGGAGAGTGGAAATCTAACATACAACATCACCGCGAGGCGGATGACCTCGGGCGAGCTATTGAAATAACGGAAGAGATTGTGCATCGCCGGAGGCTAGGAGACCTTACTTCCCGGCTCAAGCCGATTTAGTCTGACAATGCCGGCGCAAGACCGCGGCCACCGGGGCCAATGACGCGGCAGTTTGCCTGCTGCACGTATAGAGGAAGCCGCATTAGGCGTTATAAGGTTACGCTACGGGACGATTGGACGGGAGCCGCTGGATGACGGATGGAAATTGGCACGAAATCTGGGTGGAACAGTGCGATGCCGCTGAGACCATCAAGCTGCGGTACGGTATCAAGGCGGCCTTCGATTACGCGGTCGTCGAGAAACTGCTGCACTTTGTCGAGGCTCCCGCCCAACCTCCCGAATTTTCCAGCGAACTGCCCCGGTTCGTTCTCGGGTGAGGCGAATGTTCACGGCGCAAGAGCTACAGTCGCACCTCACGCGCATTGAGCGCGAGCGCCATGAAAACGATCTGGCCGCCTTGGAAGACGACGAGCCGGTCTTCGAAAACTCGGCAGCCGCTGCGAAGCGGGTGAAGCAATTCGATGCGATCAATGAATTGTTGACCACCACCGCGCTCGTTAGGTCGTGACCGACGTAGTCAAACCGCAACCGGAATCGTCAACCCAGGAGGTTCTGGCAGGCCTCGTCGAGCGGGTGACGTTTCACAATGCCGATAACGGGTTCTGCGTTCTGAGAACAAAGGCCCGAGGCCATCGCGATCTCGTGACGGTCGTCGGTCACGCCGCCATGGTCTCGGCCGGAGAGTGGATTACGGCATCGGGGGAATGGATCAACGACCGCACCCATGGTCAGCAATTCAAGGCGCGCTTCCTGCGCACCTCGGAGCCGTCGTCGATCGAGGGCATCGAGAAATACCTCGGCTCCGGCATGATCCGCGGCATCGGCCCGGTCTACGCCGGGAAGATGGTCAGGGCGTTCGGCGAGAAGGTGTTCGACATCATCGAGGCGGAGCCGGAACGGCTGCGCGAGGTGACGGGCATCGGTCGGGTGCGCGCCAAGCGCATCACCGACGCCTGGGCGGAACAGAAGATCGTTCGCGAGATCATGGTCTTCCTGCACAGCCATGGTGTCGGCACGGCGCGCGCGGTACGGATTTACAAGACCTACGGCTTGGATGCCGTTCAGGTCATGACCGAGAATCCGTACCGCCTCGCGCGCGACATTCGCGGCATCGGGTTCAAGACCGCCGACGCGATCGCCATGGAGCTCGGCATCGAGAAGACGGCCATGATCCGGGTGCGCGCGGGCATTGCCTATGCGCTCACTGAGGCGATGGACGACGGTCATTGCGGCCTGCCGTCCGAGGAGCTTGCGCCGCTCGCCGTCGAATTGCTGGAAGTCCCAAACGCGTTGGTTCAGACCGCTCTGGACCTCGAACTGGCCGAGGGAACGGTGGTCGCGGACACGGTTGGCGGAACTCCCTGTATATTCCTTGGTGGCCTGTACCGGGCCGAACGGGCGATCGGCGAACGGTTTCTGAAGATCGCGGACGGCAAGCTGCCCTGGCCGGATATCGATGCCGGCAAGGCACTGCCCTGGGTCGAGGGGAAGACCGGCCTGTCGCTTGCGGCGGGCCAAGCCGATGCTGTTCGCTTGGCCCTGACTTCCAAGGCCATGGTCATCACCGGCGGGCCGGGCGTGGGCAAGACGACCATCGTCAACGCCATTCTGCGCATCCTGGCCGCCAAGGGCGCAACCCTGCTGCTGTGCGCACCGACCGGCCGCGCCGCCAAGCGAATGAGCGAGGCGACCGGGTTTGAGGCTATTACGATCCACCGGCTGCTCGAAGTCGATCCCCGGGGCGGCGGGTTCAAGCGCGATGCCGACAACCCGCTCGACTGCGGCCTGCTGGTCGTCGATGAGACCTCGATGGTCGATGTCATGCTGATGCAGGCGCTGCTGAAAGCGGTCCCCGACACGGCTGGGCTGCTGATCGTGGGCGACATCGACCAACTGCCCTCGGTCGGTCCGGGCCAGGTACTGGCCGACATCATCGCCTCCGGCACGGTCCCGGTCGTACGGCTGACCGAGGTATTCCGCCAGGCGGCGCGAAGCCGGATCGTCACCAGTGCGCACGGGATCAACCGCGGCGCCATTCCCAATCTTTTCAAGCCCGAGGGTGACAGCGACTTCTACTTCGTACAGGCAAACGATCCGGAAACCGCGGTGCCGATGATCATCGAGTTGGTGAAGACGCGCATCCCGAAGCGCTTCGGGTTCGATCCGGTGCGCGACATCCAGGTATTATGCCCGATGAACCGCGGCGGTGCCGGTGCCCGCTCGCTCAACATCGGGCTGCAGGCCGCCCTCAATCCGGCCGGCGAGCGCAAGGTCGAACGCTTCGGCTGGACCTTCGCGCCCGGCGACAAGGTGATGCAGATCGAGAACGATTACGACAAGGAAATCTATAACGGCGACATCGGCTATGTGGACGATGTCGATCCCGATGAAGGCGAGCTGACTGCGCGTTTCGACGGGCGCGCCGTCGCCTATGGCTTCGGCGAGCTTGACACCTTGGTGCCGGCGTATGCTGCGACGATTCACAAAAGCCAGGGCTCGGAGTATCCCGCCGTCGTTATCCCCCTCTTGACGCAACACTACACGATGCTCCAGCGGAACCTGCTCTACACCGGCGTGACGCGCGGCAAACGGCTGGTCGTGCTGGTCGGACAGAAAAAGGCGGTGGCGATAGCCGTGCGCAACGTCTCGGGGCGGCGGCGCTGGTCGAAGCTCGACGAGTGGCTAGGCGAAGCGGGGGTCAGTGATTTAGGTAGCAAACTTACGCTCTCTTCCGGCTGCTGATCCAGGAAGCGCGCTCGCAAGCGTCGTGCGGCAGTAGTTGCTGGTAGCCCTACCAGTGGTGTTCAGTGGAACGTCGACTTGCCGACGGTGAAGGTCAAGAGACTTTGTTGGCGCGCCCGTTTGCATGAGAGCACTACGGTATGAAGCTCTTTCTCAGCGATACGGTAAAGCTCCTTCATGTTCTTGATTGTGTTTACAAGTTCCTATTCGAACGGCATTGTCAGACTAAATCGGCTTGAGCCGGGAAGTAAGGTCTCCTAGCCTCCGGCGATGCACAATCTCTTCCGTTATTTCAATAGCTCGCCCGAGGTCATCCGCCTCGCGGTGATGTTGTATGTTAGATTTCCACTCTCCCTGAGACAGGTCGAGGACCTGCTCCACGAACGAGGCATCGATGTCTCTTACGAAACGGTGCGGTACTGGTGGAACCGCTTTGGCCCATTGTTTGCTGCCGAGATCCGGAAACGCCGTGTTCATCATGGATTCTATTCGCAATGGCGCTGGCATCTTGATGAGGTGTTTGTCCGGATCAACGGCGAGACGCATTATCTATGGCGTGGCGTTGACCATGAAGGGGAAGCCCTTGAGGTTTTGGCCACGAAACGGCGGGATCGCAGGGCAGCGCTTAGGTTTTTGCGCAAGGTCATGAAACAGTATGGACGCCCCAAAGTGATCGTAACCGATAAGCTCCCATCGTATCGCGCAGCGATGAAGCAGATGGGTGGTGACCGTCGCCAGGTATCTGGTCAGTGGCTCAACAACCGGGCAGTTATATAGTATATAGTTTCCATCATTACGCCACGGATGCGCCTGGGTGCGCATATCTATCATAACTAGCTGTTATACTTGACCATTAGCCTTAAATCATTCGCCAACCGGCTCTTGCAGCCGATGCTGCGCAGTTGTCACTGCACCAGTGCCGGAGATGGTGCTCGCAATGGGCAACACAAAAGTGTCGCGGGCCGCACCGGCGGATCGGCACAACCCGCGATGGGCTACGGCCTATGCGGCCACTCTTTGTACCGGAATACCCAGCTTGCGCGCTTTGTCGACCAGGTTGCCGGTGATGCCGGAGCCGGGGAAGGCGATGAGACCCTTGGGCAGCAGGTTCAAGAGGTCGTCGTTACGGCGAAACGGTGCGGCCCGTCCGTGGGCGGTCCAGTCCGGCTTGCAGACGATCTGGTGGACGCTGTTGCGCTCGGCCCAGCGTGCGGCGATCTTCTCAACCCCAGGACCGCCGCCATGGACCAGGACGATGTCGTCGTACTTGGCCCTGGCCTTATCGAGCATGGCGATGACGGTATCGGGATCGCCGATCTGCTTGCCGCCCGCCACCGCCACCAGCGTTCCCTCGGGCAGATGCGCGCCTGTCTCCCGGTCCTTGCGGGCGCGCTGGAAGTCGCGGGCATCGATGGCCGCCGAGGTGAGCTGCCCGGTCTGGCTGGTATGCGATCCGCTGCGGGGCCGCCACACCTCACCGGTCTCGATGCGGTAGGCTCTAACGTCGGCGCCGAGGCGGCCGATCACTTCGGCTCTGTTCAATCCGAAACTCATTTTAGGTCTCCTTCATAGTCTGGATAATGACATTGGGTAAGACGAACGATGTGGGAGCGGCGATCTCTCTCCTGTCCCCTTCCGTTCACGGGCGCGTCCCACCTCGGGGTCTTTGTAGGCCATGATATTTTCCTTACCCTGTTTGGAATCCAAACAAAGAACATCCGGCCGGCGTTGGATCGGCCGGACATCCCGGGGCAAACAGGGTGGCGGCGGGAGATATGGGCCGATGGGCGAGTAGATAACCTCTATCCGGCAAACCGCCGGCGCCCGGAGGTTTGATGCTTTCGCCGGCGTTGAGGCGGATGGGCCAGCCCGGTTCGACCGGAGCCCAGTTTGGGATCCAGTTCGAAAATCCACTTAATTTAGGATCGAGGTATAGAAAATGTTGATTTGAGGCTTATGCACGCAATCTTACATTCCAATTATCTTGTCGAGCGCGACTGCATGTTTATTCCTCGACGTTTCCCCGTCTAACTCTTCTTAAGGCGATCCTGTTTTGCCGAGTGGCATCACGGCAGATTACTGTTGCTGCCATTTAGTTATGAACTGAACAGATGAATTACGATCATGGATAAAGTTGCGCCAAAGACTATGCCTCAAGCCGCTGCCAGAAACATCCCAGGAATTGTCGGCTTATACCAACGGCCCTCAAGATTGACTTACATGCGCCCAATCGCGCATCCCGCTTGATTTAATGGTTTCAGGTTGGGCCAAGAGCTTGTTCCAAGCTTCGCATCCGGCATGGAGGATGGCTTCGTAATCGCCAAACACCCGGTTTGAGAGCCAGTTACTGCGTATGTACTGCCAGATGTTTTCCACCGGGTTCAATTCTGGCGAACGCGGTGGCAGCAAGATGATGGTGATGTTCTTTGGCGTATTGAGTTTGCCTGTTGTATGCCATCCGGCACGATCCATGAGAACAACCTGTCCCTTTCGAAAACCTAATCCTTTTTAAACTGGGTATCGTTTCTCTATGTCTCTATGTGGATGGAGTTGTCGGAAGGGATACCGGCGGATGAGGTTTTCGTAAGGGACAGGCGTCCACTCCATCAATATTGCGCCGCCGCAGCCGTCGGACGCTTGGCCTGGAGCATTATTCCTTCTCCGTAAACAGCCGGGAATGCAAGAAAATGCAGCAGACCGAATTGATATGCTCTACTCGAGTAGGAACAAGCCGAAATCAATATAAACAAGTGTTGAGCATGTTGTACGTCTCGCCATTGGCCGATTGCTGAACGTAGTGGCTAACCAAATCAGCAATACCCTGCTGGATACTTACCCCAGACTGGTTGACCAGGTTAAATTCTAGATTGATCTGGAATGGGCGATCTTCTAGCGCAATAAACCAAGTCGCTCCTAATTCTAAATCCGAAATTTGTAGGGAGAGGAGAACTGTATTTTGCGGAAATAACTGGCTCCGATATTCTCCGATCAAAGTGCCATCTCCCGCGTCATATATGTTTATATCGACGTAATAGTCTTCAAAGACATCGACAAGCCCAAATAGTGTTGAAGGGTAGCCAGAGATTCTGGTTGTGTGGACACTGTGTGCGAATTGGTCACTAACGGTAGGTTCGCGGCAAGTTGATAGATTACCGAAGTATCCCGTAATTGGAGACCATATAACGTTTTGCCAATAGAGATACTCGCCAGCATCGAATTGCAGAAACATTAGCTCCTGTAAACTACTGGGCGACCAACCAATGCAGTCTTCAAAATAGTCATTGTCCAATTGCGGAGCTGATTTGCCCGGTACACTGATAGAGCAGCTGCCTTCATAAACAAATTGATCAGCTAAGTTGATAGAGAAGACGTCCACGGCAATCTCGTTTGAGAACGATTCCGGATTAATTAACCTTAGGAAAGTTTGATTGGGTGCCGTGGTTGCAGACGTGTTAAATGGAAAGACGGTTGAACTGAGTTAGTCGCGATGTGATCTGACACCGCTCCCTTCCCAGCAAGCTGGAATGGGAGCGGTGTCAGATCACATCGCGACTAACTCAGTTCAATGGAGAGCACCCGCGCCAAGGCGCAGGCAAAACCCGACAACTGGGGACTATTCCGCTGGTGAATTGACCCTTTTTGCTCCGGGATTGACATCGGATGGGATTTTCGGAAAGAGCACCCAGATATTGTCCAGAGGTGCCCAACTCTGGCTGTGCTTTCTTACAACCACACCTCACACAGGTGTAGATAACGCTGGTTGCGGTCCCTCGCAACCACCGGGACCGACATTCTCGATGCGGACGCGTTGGTCTGTTCTCTATCTGTCTCCGTTTCACTATCGGCGGATTAGGTAAACAGAAGGGACAGTCAATTTTGGACGCTGATTACCCCCAATAAGGGGCCAATATTCCACGCCGCTTCACAGTTTGCCCTCAAGCCAGACCTTGAACCGACAAGGCTGGTGCTCCTCGACGAGACTGGTGCGACCACAAAGATGGCCCGCCTGCGTTGGCGCGCCATACCGACTACATCGGTTACGGGCTCAAAGTGTTGCGTGACGATGGTCGTATTATCTCTCGCGCCACGGACCTGATGACGTGTAGGTTATACGACAAAGGTGCGCTTGGATGCGCTGTAGTTATAATGAATCCGCTTTCGTTTTGATTACGCAATTCTATCGTCAGATTCTTAGAGTGCTCCAATTTAGTTATTTATTACGTAATATCAATGAATTACGTGTAATTGAAATTGTGAAATCGAGACTTACTCATAGAAAGGGCAGAAAACTCACATCAACCCTTGCGAAGACGGGAAGGGGCGATGGCTCGGTTCAGAGACATCAAGACCCTGCGGAAATTCTCCTCCGTCCATGCTTCGATCCACAACCACTTCAACCACCAACGCCATCTCAACCGCCGCGACACTATTAAAAAAGCCCGAGCCGCTGCCCTGGCCGAGTGGCGTCAACTTGCAGCCTGACAGTCCTCGATTGTAGGTTCTTAAGATCCGATCCAGTTAAGTCTG
The DNA here is from genome assembly GCA_965262665.1 of Rhodospirillaceae bacterium. Lineage (GTDB taxonomy): Bacteria > Pseudomonadota > Alphaproteobacteria > Rhodospirillales > Rhodospirillaceae > CBDBND01. Next base: position 1,546,900 of record CBDHFR010000004.1, on the reverse strand, counting down.
ACAATGCCTGTGAGACTTCATCGCTAATAGCGGCGAAAAAGGCAAGCAGAAAGGACAGCCTTCAATTAAGGGCGGCATCCCATCTGAGTGCGTCTCGTGTGGGCTCACAGACGTTGAGATTTGTGAGTCAAAATGGTGGCCGGCGGACATGTTAAGCGCGCTTCTCTTGATCTTCGTATTCGGGTTCTGGGTGCGCCTGAACCATCGGGCGGCAGCGCACCGGTGCGGCCTTAGCGCTTCCAGCATCAACCGATGTGGGGTTTTCCCGAGAGCGGAAACACTGCATGCTTGAGCACATGGAGAAAGACAAAGTTAGTAAACCAACGTCTAAGAAGGCCTGTATTCCGATCAATGGAATTTGTTATCACCAGATTCACTTTTACTCCCTGCCGCACACCAATAGTGTACGCCTGTCATCAAATAATATGGAACTGTGGTACCGTTAACGTTATGTCGGAAAAAGAGTTTACAGCTATCATCCTTGCGGCTAGCCGGCGCGGCTCAGGAGAGCTAGTGGCTCAAATCCAGAACAAAAGTCATAAATGCCTTATCAGCCTCAACGGCATGGCGATGATAGAGCGTGTTATCCGCGCGGTGGCGAATACGGAGCCGATCAAACGCATTTATGTTTCCATTGAAGACCCTCAGATTTTGCGGGAGGTGTCTCAGGTAAGTGATTGGCTTGATGATGGCACGATCTTGCCCATTAAGAGCGAAGGCAATCTTGCCCAAAGTCTAATCAACGCCGTGCAACAAATTCCCGAGCCCTACCCGCTCATCTTCACGGCTGGCGATAACGCGTTGCATACTTCGGAAATGCTGACCTATTTCTGCGCGAAAGTGAGCAGGAGTGATGCCGATGCCCATATGGCTATAACCCGGGCTCAGCTGATTCTCGACAAATATCCGAAAGGGGCGCGGGCGTTTCATCGCCTAAGAGACGACGCTTATTCCAGCTGTAACTTGTACGCTGCTACAAATGAAGTCGGCATGCGGGGCGTCAAGCCGTTCGCCACTGGAGGACAGTTCGGCAAGAAACCTTGGCGGATTGCCAAGGGGTTTGGTTTACTGACTTTGCTCCTTTATAAAATTAGATGGCTTAGCTTGGCTGGCGCCATGGACCGTATTTCCAAAGTGATTAAAGCGAAAGCTGAGGCCGTACTGATGCCTTGGGCGGAAGGTCCAATCGACGTGGACAGTCCAAGGGACTTCGATTTGGTCACCGAGATATTGAAGCAAGTTGAAGGAGATAAGGGGGCGTCTGCCGAAACCGTGTGTCGGGTAGGGCACTGGCGCGCGCACCCGTAGGCGGAGGGTTTCCATCCCCGCTCTTTCGATTGCGAGGTGGGTTCACATTTCCTCCATAGGATCGCGGTATGGATCCCCATTACTGGGGACCCCCCGTACAGATCCGTGCAGGCACGCTAATGCACACGGCTCCTCCCTCGGGTTGAGTTGACGGCGAATCTTTGGTCCGGCCATGGGTGTCGGATTACCAGCTTGGGCCAGTATGGCGCAATGTCGTGCTCCAGTTTGGCCCAGTCGTAACGGTCCTTCTGTGATCTGCGGCGGAGAATTTTGAGCCACAGATTCTTCAGTTGGAGGACAAAGTATTGCAGAGTTGGGAAGCTGGTGGGAACTGCGAAGTAATTCACCTGAGTTAGTCGCGATGTGATCTGACACCGCTCCCTTCCCAGCAAGCTGGAATGGGAGCGGCGCATCTCTTGATGGAGATTGTGGTTGTCCGTTTTGATGGTGGTGCACACCAACCACAAAACGAGGACACCACGATGTTGAATACTACCGACAAGATCATCAAACACAAAACTGGATTGCTGAATCTGGCCGAGGAACTGGGCAACGTGTCGAAGGCCTGCCAGGTCCCTGCCAGGTCATGGGCATGTCGCGCGACACCTTTTACCGCTACAAGGCCGCGGTTGAGGAAGGCGGCGTCGAGGCCTTGTTCGAGCGCACCCGGCGCAAACCCAATCTTGCCAACCGCGTCGGTGAAGCCACCGAGCAGGCGGTGATCAAATCCGCGCTGGAGTTTCCGGCCTATGGTCAGGCCCGCACCTCCAACGAGCTGCGCAAGCAGGGTGTCTTTGTCTCGCCCTCAGGCGTCCGCTCGATCTGGCTGCGGCATGACCTGGCCAACTTCAAGGCCCGCCTTAAAGCATTGGGGGCTAGGGTCGCCGAGGACGGCATCATCCTGACCGAGGCCCACATACGAGGCCCAGGTGCAGGCCTTGGAAAAGAAGAATCGCGACGACGAAGCCCGCGGCGAGGTGGAAACGGCCCACCCCGGCTATCTGGGTTCACAGGACACCTTCTATGTCGGCACCCTGAAGGGGGTGGGGCGGATCTACCAGCAGAGCTATGTCGATCCCTATTCCAAGGTCGCGCAGGCCAAGCTCTACACCACCAAGACGCCGATCACCGCCGCCGACCTGCTCAATGACCGGGTGCTGCCGTTCCATGACGAGCACGACCTGCCTGTGCTGCGGATCATGACCGACAGGGGCACGGAATACTGCGGGCGAGCGGACAAGCACGACTACCAGCTCTTCCTGGCCATCAACGATATCGACCACACCAAGACCAAGGTGAAATCACCGCAAACAAACGGCATCCGCGAGCGCTTTCACAAGACCGTACTGCAGGAGTTCTACCAGGTCGCGTTCCGCAAAAGACTCTACGACAGCGTCGATGCGCTGCAGGACGATCTGGATCAATGGCTACATCACTACAACACGGAACGCACTCATCAGGGCAAAATGTGTTGCGGCAGAACGCCGTTCCAGACCATGATCGAGGGCAAAGAAATCTGGAAGGAAAAGTTCGTGAACTGAACTTGACCTAACAGAGGCCGCCGGAAAAACGGCCAACTGTCAGATCACATCTGAACCACTACAATTCAGCCGTCCATTAAGGACGTGTCTCAGCCATCTCCCGGTTTCCTCAACACCTTGGCGCATCCGTCTGCGAAGTTCCTTCTTTATTCGTTTCAGGGTGCGTATCATCCGCTTCGCTATTGGCTTGCGTCCCATCCGGAACCGTCCTTTCCTGTCCTTCGCGCAGTAGTGCGTGAAGCCCAGAAAGTCGAATGTCTCCGGTTTGCCAAACCCACGCTGTCGGCGGTCCATGACTGCGAACCGCCCGAACTCAATGAGCCGGGTCTTTTCAGGGTGCAGGTCCAGTTCAAAGCTTCCAAGCCGCGCCTTCAAGTCATGCAGAAATCGCTCCGCGTCCCGCTTGTGCTGAAAACCCACCACGAAGTCATCGGCGTAGCGTACGATAAGGGTGTCGCCTTTGGCCTCGTGGGTGCGCCACTTCTTCTGGAACCAGAGATCGAGAACGTAGTGCAGGTAAACGTTCGCCAGAATCGGTGAGATCACCGAACCCTGAGGAGTGCCCCGCAAGTTGTCCTGCCAAGCTCCATCTTCCATGACGCCAGCGTTCAACCCCTTGGTGATCAGCCTGATGACCCGCTTGTCTGCGATGCGATGCTCAAGGAACCGGACCAGCCAGTCCCGAGAGACGTTATCGAAGAAACCGCGGATATCTGCGTCAACAATCCAATTGATCTTGCGCCGTTCCATCCCGACCGCGAGCGCGTCCAGCGCATCGTGCGCCCCTCGCCCGGGCCGGAACCCATAACTGAACCCCAGGAACTCCGCCTCATAGATCGGCGTCAGGATAGTCTCCGCCACGGCCTTTTAGACGATCTTGTCCTCAGTGGCCGCGACGCCGAGCGGTCGTGTTCCGCCATCCGGCTTGGGTATAGTGACCCGTCGCGATGGCGTCGCCCGATAACCTCCCGAGTGCACACGGTCGTGCAGGTCGACCAACCGATCTTCCAGACCGTCCGCGTACAAAAGCCTCGACAGCTTCGACTTCAAGGCCATCCCATCGCTCAACAAAATGCTGGTTCTCGACCTGGCACGGGGTGAATACATCGATCGCCATGAGAACGTCATCGCGCTTGGCAATTCCGGCACCGGCAAGACGCACATCGCCCTGGGCCTCGGTTTAGCGGCCTGCCAGAAGGGACTTGCCGTTGGCTTCACCACCGCGGCCGCCCTGGTCCATGAACTGATGGGAGCGAGGGATGAGCAGCGGTTGCTGCGGTTGCAGAAGCAATTGGCAAAGGTCCGCCTGCTGATTATCGACGAACTCGGCTTCGTGCCGCTCTCAAAGACCGGCGCCGAACTCCTCTTCGAAGTGTTCAGCCAACGTTACGAACGGGGCGCAATCGTCATCACCTCGAACTTGCCGTTCGACGAATGGACGGAAATATTCGGTTCCGAGCGCCTGACCGGCGCGCTGCTCGATCGCCTGACCCACCATGTCCATATTCTGGAAATGAACGGCGACAGCTACCGGCTCAACCAGAGCCGAAGAAAACAACAAACAGCCGGCCGCAGCTGATCGGTATCTAACACCGAGGCCGGCGTTGACCCGGTGGGTACACAGGCACCGCCCACACGCCTTCGCTTCGCACACGCGAAACGCTACGCAAAGCCGCGCGGGTCCCTCCTATGCACTACCGGGACAACCCGCAACAACGCCTTCGGCATCACATAAAATGGACTGGTTTTACGCCGCCCAACTGGACTGATTTTGCTCCGCCGTTGACACTCCCTCCACCATAATTTTATATTTATTGTGTAATATCAGTATGTTGTAAATACATATTCTTCTTTATCCATTCCTTAACCCATCTTCATATCGCTGTTTGGCGTTTCTTCACGCAGTCATCTTAATCTCTGATCGACAGTCTGATTATGTCCCGGAAAGAGTGCGAATGGATACCCGCTTTGCCCAGAATGCGATGAAGCCCCAGGAAGTGGCCCCCGAATGGGAAAGGGCCTCATGCTTGCTCGGTTCGCCGGCCCGCTTCAACGTCTCTTCGAGGGCGGGCGAGAACCGCCAGCGGCCCGGCTGGGTTTCCGAAAACCGCTTCGTCGTCGTCCAAGACCGGCCAGGTCACCAAAAACCGTCATCCCTGTGCCCCCTCCCTGACTTCCCGCAGTGCCCTGTTGAAGAAATGCCGGGTCGCCCGGTCGCGGGCCTCGGTATCGCTCAGGACGATGCTCTTCATCTCGTTGTCGCGTTGGAACATTCTGATGGCGCCTTTGAAAAAGGCTTCGCTAAATGCCGAAAACACCACATCGGGCGGGTTGTTGCGCAGCATTTCGGTCAGGTCGTCATCCATGATTTCACGGTTGACCTGCTCGAAACGGATAAAGTCCTCGCGCGTGAACGTCGTCCCATGGCGGTCATTGAACGTCTTGATGATCTCGGAGAGGGAACGTTCTTCCTCTTCCGTGTACGGTTTGGCGGCGAACTCGCTGATCGGCGTGAGCGCCTCGGTGTCCCCCGGACCGAGCGTCGCCGCCCCCTGCTCCTTCTGCTCGACGCGGAATGCCTGAAGGCGGAGCATGTCCTCGGTGATCTCGATGTCGGCCGGGATTTCCCGGTTGACCGACAGGATGTTGGCCTCGTAGTTGCCGACCAATGCCGCATTCAACCCCGAGGCGGGCTTGAAGAAGCACAGGCTGAACCTGATGCCGGGGATCAGCTTGATGCCGTGGCGAAGCACATCGAGCGTGCCACGGGTCTTCAGGGCCTTCTCCAGTTGCTTGAAGAACTCGGCCTCGGCGGCGGTCGTGTACTGGGCCTCCAGCTTTCGCCACCGTATGCGTTGATCCGAGGCCCATATCCCGGGGTGTTTTGCGTCCATTCATGCGATACCGGAAGATCCAGGACTTGCTCCCTGCGGGAGAAATTTGGAGGTACAGGCCCCCTCCATCGGCATAGAGACCCTTCTCCTTAGCCCGGGTGACTGCTAAAGCCTTGAGGCGTCCAATTTGTCGTGCCACCTACCATCTCCATACCCATCCTTGGAATTGGAATTGGAATTGGGATTGTGATGGACTATGGCGGACACTACAAGACAAAGAGGGAAAGAAAACCATAGAAAAAGATATTCACTTGGGATGGGTAGGGACATCACGGGATGCCCAGAAACATTGATGTGGCGGAGAGTACTTCCGCCACCTTCTTGTAGGCGTCCAATCTCATTCCCAATCACATGCTGTTGTAGACACTAAGCCCGTACCAGGTACGGTCTTCTACGAGTTAGAGCGCATCTAAAGCTCTACGGTTAGTGCGCTTTTGTCGCGTCTAACGACTCTTTGCGCGCCTGGACGACACGGTCGGCATCCCGCCCCGTCAATTCTTGGAAATGGCTGAAGTCAGCCTCAAAGGTGCCTATGCCAAGAGACAGGGAGCGGATTTCTGTGATCAGGTCCTGCATTTCCGCCTCTGGTATATGGGCATTGATCTGATCCCACCCGCTCCAGCCATCGCGGGCATCGAAGCCTTGAATCTGTGCTCTTCTCTGTGTGATGGCGCGCTGAACCTTCGAGGTATAGGCATTTGGTACAACGATCTGAACTTCGTTAATGGGTTCCAACAAGACCGGGTCACAGGCCGGCAGACCTTCTGTTATTGCCATGCGGCCGGCGGTACGAAAGGCCTGGTCCGACGAGTCGACGGCATGATGCTGACCATCGACCAGAGTCACATGCAAATCCACGACGGTGAAACCCAGCGGACCTCGCGTTGTGTTGTCGCGCACTCCGGCTTCGACAGCGGGAATATAGTTTTTCGGCACAACACCACCAACAATGGTGTCTTCAAATTGCACACCTGAACCGCGTGGCAACGGCTTGATATCGACCTTGATGTCAGCAAACTGCCCGTGGCCGCCAGATTGTCGCTTAAATCGCGTATGCTGATTGGTCGATTTACGAATGGTTTCCTTGTACGCCACTTGCGGACGCACGGAAGAAAGCTCGAGGTCGAATTTTCTTTTTAGCCGGTCGATAGCCAGGTGGATATGGACGTCTCCTTGGCCTTTGAGCAACATTTCATGGGTATCCGCGTTTTGATCAAGGATAAGCGACGGGTCTTCCTCACAAATCTTACGCAGTGATTCTGTTAACTTGACGTCGTCCTTGCGATCTTTGGCAGTAACGGACTGAGCGAACAAGGGCGGTGGGACCAATGGCCAAGATTTGGGGTCCGATACGCCATTTTCATCGAACACATCGCTGGCCTTACCTTCCTCCATCCGTGAAAACGCGACCATATCTCCGGTACCTACGCTAGTAACCTTAGCTTTTGCCAGATTGGGCTCCGCACCTTCCTGCATATTACTAACGCGGTGTCCGCTAAACGTATCTCCATCTTTGATGGAGCCGCGCCAAATACGCATAAACGTCAGTTTGCCGACATGTTGGGCGTAATTGATCTTATAGACTTGGGCGAGGGGGCTTATGGCCGGGAGACCGAGGCGGTCAGCAGTCTCACCCGCGGTCGGCACTTCATGGCGCAATGCTTTCAGGAGGCGGCGGACTCCATTTTCCCGTTCAGCGGCACCAAGCAAAACCGGAACGATCAGATCTCCGGCGAGGTCCTTGGTGATCTGACGGTAAACTTCGTCCCTTTCGGGCTCGATGTCCTCAAGCAACTGTTCCAGGAGACTGTCGTCGAAATCAGAAAGCGTCTCTAACAATTCACGGCGTGCATCGCTTGCTTCAGCGGACGAAACCTCCTCCATTGGAATGCGCTCTGAGGGTTCTTCCAATTTGTAGTGGTAGGCCCGCTCAGCCACCAAATCCACATAGCCGTTGATTTGCTGACCCTCCATTAGCGGTATGTGACGCAACACAAGCGGACGCTGCGATTGTTCCTGGGCGGTGGCAAGCAAGTCCTTAATGGAAACGGTCGCACCGCTGTCCATTTTATTGATGAACAGCATGTGGGGAATGTTGTTGGTATCGAGAAATCGGAGTGTAGGGCCGAGTGCAACCATGCGCTCCAAGTCCGGATCGGCGACAACAATCACGACATCCGCCACCATCATGGCATGGTGTGAGTCTTGGATGAGATCAATTGCACCGGGGCAATCCAAAGCAACCCAGGGGTCGCCGAGATAGGCAAAGCGCACGGGAGTCATTTCAGTCGACATGTTCCGCGCCCGCGCTTCGTCGGAGGTGTCGCTTACTGTTGTGCCGTTCTGCACACGCCCTTTGCGCGGTATTGTTCCAGCGGCAAAAAGCATGCTCTCCAACAGTGTTGTCTTACCGCTGGACTGTGGCCCAACTAGAGCCACACAACGGGTACCCTTTTCGCCTGCGTTCGCCATGATGCATCCCCTCCGTATTGGCGAGCTTTGACTGGTGCCCGCTCGCCCATTATTTCTGCGCCACACCTAGGATTTATGTAACCATTCAAGCACGAGGTGCGGCCCGTTCCAAGCCGTCTGTGTTCAGAGCTCCGTCTCCACGGCGACTTTTAAAGCAAATTCCCGTTTTCCTTCCAACACGAGGCCATAAAGCTCTGCCACCCACCCTCCGGCTTGGGCAATGATCTGATCGACGGCCCTGGCGGTGGCACGCTGCCACTGAGTGCGCTGCTCCCGCGTCAGGTCATGAACCTGAACATCCTGCCTGGAGATTGACGTGAGTAGGTCGTTAGTTTGTCGGGACAGGATGGGAAAAGCTGTTTCCGGTGTCATGTATGCGGTTCGAAAAATTGTCTGCGCGTCATCCAGTAAATAGTCGTACCAGCGTTTATTGGCGGCATACACAGCGAGCGAAAAACCATGCTGAGTGCGTGTCAAAAATTTCGCTTTCGTATAAAAGGCTCGCTTGCACGTACATCAACGTGGTTGATTCTCCACCGTCAATTAACCCGGTTTGAAGAGAAGGAATGATGTCCGTGAACGGAATCTGTATGACATCTACGTTTAAGGCGCCAAAAAAAGGGCGGCATTTGGTTCAAGGGGAACGCGAATGCGGTATCCCGCAACATCAGACGGTATACGTATCGGTTTTTGAGCGTAAACATTTCCCCACCCGTTGGCAGCCCATTCGAGATGAACCATGCCTTTTTCCGCGAAAAGTTCAGTCAGTAACTCGGTAAGATGTGTGGTGTAGATGAAGGACAACTCTTCGAACGATTCAAACAGATACGGTGCTCTGAGAATGGAATATTCTGGCACGGCCGTACCCACGGCTTGGCTCGACACCGCAGATAAGTGAATACGGCCACGGCGCATGGCGTTAAAGTAACTTTCCTCTGGACCAAGCTCGCCATTGAAATACGGGGTGATGGTGTAGCGACCCTGCGTATTCGTTTCGACAGCATTCAAGAGACGGTCGTAGACAAAGCGGCTGGGTGAGCCTACCGGAGACATCGTCGCCATCAACGCTTCTTCGCCCGCAGCCGGGTGCAGGGCAATCGGGTGAATTTGAGGATGACAAGAGTGTAGAAGTCTGAATCGCTATTGATCCTTTTGATTCGCAAGAAGGATCCCAGAAATGATGCGACGGTTTGGAACGGCGAACGAGGCCTTAAATCAGATTGTTGATTTCCTGGAGCATTTCACCGATCTCGACGACCCGCGGCAACGCGCCAAGGTCCTCTATCCCCTCGACGAAGTGTTGCTGCTATGCCTTCTCGGCGTGCCCGCCGGCTGTGAGAGCTGGGTCGAGATCGCCAAGCACACAGCAATACTGACGTTTGCCAATCACAAACGGTAACACGAAATGCTGTACAGTCACGGACCCTTTACTGAGAACGGCGGTGACAAATTAGTCCACGGGAGCGGCGGGAATGTCCCGGCCGCGGGCGGCGCAAAAGTCTGCCACCTGTAGCCTTCGATCCTTTTGGGGATGGAAGGTGGGAGGATGTACTTGGTGGACCTTTATCTAACCGTGCGACTGGCGTGCCATGTGGAAGAGCTGAGCCAGCGAGAAGCAGCAAGACGGTTTGGGCTATCGCGCGATACAGTGAAGAAGATGCTGCGGCACTCGGTGCCGCCGGGATACCGGCGCAGCGAGCCGCCGAAGCGGCCTAAGCTGGACCCGTTCACGGATATCATTGACCGCATTCTGGAAGCGGACCGCACGGGTTCACCGTAAGCAGCGCCACACGGCAAAGCGGATATTCGAGCGCCTTCGCGATGAGCATGGCTTCACCGGCGGCCAGACCATCGTCAAGGATTACGTCCGCGAACGGCGCCGTCGTTTGCGGGAGATGTTCGTGCCGCTGGTACATCCGCCGGGGCATGCGCCGGGGCATGCGCAGGCGGACTTCGGCGAGTCGGATGCGATCATCGCTGGCGTCAAGCTGCGAGCCCATTTCTTTGTCATGACCCTTCCCCACAGCGCTGCATGCTTCGTCGTGGCCTATCCGGCGGCGACGGTGGAAGCCTGGCTGGATGGCCACAACAAGGCCTTCGCCTTCTTCGGCGGCGTGCCGCGATCGATCCTTTATGACAACGACAAGTGCTTGGCGTCACGTATCCTGCCGGATGGCAGGCGGCAACGAACCCGGTCGTTCAGCGAACTGCAATCCCATTACCTCTGCGAAGACCGATATGGCCGTCCGGGTACTGTGCCGGATCGAGCGCCGACCGCCGCGTCTCAATCTGGCTGGCTATCCCTATCTGCCGCGCGCTCGGGTGGCAACCACGGCGGCGGCCACCGCCCACACGCCTTCGCTTCGCACACGCGAAACGCTACGCAAAGCCGCGCGGATAGGTCCAGTGTCTATTTCGGGTACGTTAACCATGCGATGCCCCGAAATAGAACGGAACAATCCGTCCGATGTTCCTGCAAAGGTTGTCACGCCACTGATCGCAATGGCCGAGCTTGGCGAAGGCAAACCGTTGAGCGAGTCATAAATTCGAAGATGATTTAATGGTGCAATCCAAGTTGAACCGCCGTCAAAAAACAACAAGAACGAGCCGTCTGGCAAAACAACAATGGATCTAATCGCGCCTGCGCGAAAACCAGCCCGGCGGTCGAGGGAAAGCGTTGCTACGCCTTGGCTATCTAACTGAATAAATGTGCCGTTCTCAGAACCGAGATAATACGAACCTGCAGGGCCCGCCGCGGCAGTTGTGATTGATGCCGTATCAAGAGGCGCGGGAAGGGCGTCCCAGAGTGGTGTGAGTCTTACAACGTCATCATTTAAGGTTACGTTGAACAGTTCAGATCTGCGAGTCACCAGAACCGGTTCATCGTCGCTGGTGTAGGTAACGCCTACGGACTTAAGGTCTGACCATCCTGGCGGCGCAATAAGGTCTCTATGGTCGTCGGCCGTTAATTGAATCAATCCGCCTTAAATTCCAACGATGATGTGGTCACCGTTTCGAAAGGCAAGACCGGTAGGCACACCAATCTCAATATTCGACAAGTTGTCGTCGGTGAACCGGATCGCCCCGTGATCAGTAAGAATTAACGTTCCCATTGACGTGGGAAGTATATTCAAAACTGTGTCTGAAAATTCGTCCTCACTGTCATCCGATCCAATCGAAATGTTTGACCATTGCAGCGTACCCGACTGATCAGGTGTGAATATGCCGATGATGCCGGAACCGCCAGCAAGCCATCGGTTTCCATTCAATGGCAGCAGTGCGTTTATGGGCCGAACAGAAAGCCCTGTCTTGAAGAGTTTCCAACACGCACCGTCAAAAGTAAGCAAGCCGGCATCGTTTGCCGCATAGACGAAACCGCGCTCATTGAGTTGTGCTTGGTGGGTTACGCTTGCGGCGCCCGTGTCACGAGTGTCAAAGGATCGCCACACCGGCCGGCCTGTGTGGACACGTTCCTGTGCGTCGCTGCTTGAAAAAGGCATCGAGGAAAAGACGGCGAAGACTGCAACGCACCAAACAGACAGTCTATGGGACATCTTCGGGCGGCCCTTTCAACTCAACCGTGTTGCCATCCGGATCTTTGACGTACATGGATTGTCCGTACCCATCTGCGCCATATCGTCGGCCGACGTCTCCGGGCGTAATTCCATTTGTTTCTAAATGCGCGATCAGGCGGTTCGGTTCAAAGGGTTCGATACGGATACATAGATGATCGACATTGTGTCCATCGCTTCCGGGCGGTGGTCCACCCTGCTTACCCAGGGGAGCGTTGACGTCCACCAAGTCAATGAGAGATCGTCCCGCTCTCAACTGGACCAGTCCCATGTCGGCGATGGTGCGTTCAACGTCGCATCCCAAAACCTCACAATAAAAGGCGAGCGCTTGATCCATATCAGTGGTGCGGAGGACCACATGATCCAGTCCTAAAATATCAAACCCGCCGGCCCTGTTTTTAGCCATCTCCATGACGCATACTATAGTCCTGATGAGTGGTGACTTGCGACCTCAGAGCCTAACCAGGACAAGAAAAATTTCGTCCCACCGGTATTTTATCGCCGCGATAGGGATGATTTTTCCTTCCACAGGTGTGCATGCGCAAATGAGCCAACGCGCCCGTCAAACCCGAGAACGACGAGCATGCGAGCAAGACCTGCCGGAATGCCGGCCTGAAATTCGCATTCAACTGGAAGCCGAGCGTAGACGACTGGGGTTCGGATTAATGGGCCTCGCGGTAGGGGTACTCATAACCGGATATTTTTTACGACGCCGGCTCCGGTCCATACAGCGAAACGAGCGCGAAGATCTCAAGAAACTCCACAGTCGTCTGGACAAGTCCGGTGGAGTTTTAGAGCAAGATCAGGCAAAATCGGACTCGACATAAAGAAATTGGTCAGTTCATCAATGAACGCACTGTCAAAGGCCCTTACTGCATTAGCGTTTGGGTGCATAGTGGCTTTTTCAGGCGGTGAGGCCTTAGCCTAGGCCCAGGATGGGTTTCCGGATAAACGGATGCAGGATTTCCAAAAGCGCCGTGCGTGTGAGCAAAACTTACCAACATGTCTCCCTCAAGTACGCCGTCAAATCGAACAAGAGCGGAGCAGACGCATATGGATGGCGAGTATGGTCGGCGGGGTTCTGGCTCTTCTCGCCCTCATGGTTGTGCGCGCCAACCGCCAAAAGCAAATTGAATCACAACAACTGGTCGCTAAAAGCCGACAAGCGGCACGCAGACGAAAAGAGCAACAAAAATCCGGCACGCAGGACATTTTTGAAGACGACGAAGACGACGATGACGGTCTACCCTCACGCAGCACCATTGAACGTCCGCCGGGATTTGGGAAGCGATAAGTTTACGTGATTATCCCATTGACCAATGTAGTGGTGCATGACATGTTCTGGGGATGGAGAGACATTTCTCAGTTGGTATTGTCCATAATCTCGTGGTTATTTTGTTCACCCTTGTGGCAGGTGATGTTTTCTTGGGCATCACGGGCCTAAAAAAGATGATAACCGAGATCCAACCTCTAATCGGCGCGTTCCTGCCACACATAGCGGCCACACTGGCAATTTATTCTTTGTTTTTCTGGTGTGTGGCAATCCGCAATAGAGTTAATAGATGGGAGAAGGGAAAAGGATATGAAATTATTTCTGATATGGAATCACTGAGAAAATCTATCGACTATAATGAGCGTTCGATCAGGCGAAAAAATGTTGACGACCCAGCTGAGATTTATAGATGGCGTATTATCGTTGAGAAATACCAGAGATTTTTCCCTAAACCATTTAACCCAAGCTTCACGAGCCATCGTGCTGCGCGGTTCTCAGAGTTAATTAAACTCTATGGGTACAGAAAAGGCATTAAGAAGATTAAAGATGGATTAGATAATAAGACCAAGGTGAGCTAGTATGTCACAAGGCAAATACCTATCGCTTGAGGAGGCCCGCAATAGCGGGAAGCTCGACCGGTTCGCCAAAGAGCACCCAAGCAAGTGTGTTCTGCCTTTCTGGTCCGTACTCAACCACATCATTTCACGTTCGAGAGAAGATGACCGAACATCAGTTCAGGGCGGTTCCGCCGATTGTAGCGATACTCAAACTCCTTCACGTACTTCTCAAGGTGCTTCTTCGAAACGTGGACGTGCGTCCCACGAATCGAAAGCTTCAACCGCGCCCAAAAACCTTCGACCCCGTTAACATGGCAATCGCCATCAACATACTCGCCAGCACCGTGGTTGACCGTTTCATGCTTAAAACCGGCCTTCTTGAGCCCATTGTAGGATTTCAGTTCATCCGTATGGACCGCGCTTCCTTTCTTGACGTTCTCTTTAATAATCGGTTGGAGGGTCTTTTTACGAACGTTAGGGACTACCTTGGTCATAATATCGCCGTCCCGTTCCAGCATACCGAACACAATAGTTTTGCCAGGAGCGCCGCGCCCGCGCTTCCCGCCTTTTTTCTTGCCGCCAACATAGGTTTCATCGGCTTCGACAGAGCCACCCAAAGGCCGCCCGCCGTCCGCATCGGCCATAAGTTTGCGGATTTGGTGGGCCATGCGCCAAGCCGTCTTGTAGGTCACGCTCAACTGGCGCTGCAACTCCTTAGCGGCTACACCGTGCCGCGTCGTGGTGAACATGTAGATCGCGTAGAACCACTTTTGCAGGGACGTGTGGGAACGGTGGAAAATCGTGTTCGCCATTGGGTGAATATGAAGTCCGCACCATGCACACTCATACGCTGGCTGTCCTGTTACGCGATGAAATTTACCGTGTTTGCCACACTTCGGGCAGTCCAGAGTTTCGCCGTAATGCTTCTTCATCAGGTAGTTCAGGCAAGCATCATCGTCCGGGAATTGTCTGAAAAAGTCTTGGACATTCTTAACTTTGAGCATCGTTCTCTCCATTTGATAAGAAGAGAGTAGCATAATGAGTTACATTGGTCAATGGGATAATCACGTAAGTTTAAGGCCGCTCTACCAACTCAAGCCATTCACCGTTGGGGCCGACAATTACGGCCGCCCGCCCACTATCATAAGGGTGACCTGTTGGGCTAGCAGGTTGGGCGCGGAAGTCTGCCGGTACAGCGGCTAGATCATCAACCAGAAACGAAACAATGGATATTCCAGGCGGAATATCACCAGGAAGAATGGGACGATCCGTGACCGTCTCCGGATATTGATCCAGCTCGATCATGAACGGACCGCCGATATTGGCAGTCGACAACAGATGCATTTGCTCCGTATCAAATCCGTGAATCTTATTGAGTGCGGACATGCGCACAAGCTGAGGCTCGGCAACCTCGATACCCAAAGTGCCGCCGTAAAAATCAAGATGACTTTCAATTGTGCGTCCGCCATTGATAACGATGAAAACGCGGTCAACAAAGGATTCTGCTTGCCCTAATCCAAAAGCGGGATTTTTGATGGTGGTGAAATAGGTCATTTCTCCACTCGGTCCGAACGCCTGCATAGCTTTGATTTCATCGGTAGTCGACAGATTCCGCGGCATGGCGACGATTTCAAAGCCGGAGTCTTTGAGCCGCTCGGGCATGGCGTCTACGTCCTCCACCAACAATTCATTGGCATTCCAGCCAAATGTTTTGAGTGCGCTGTAACCGGGCGCCGGTGGTGATTCAATGAACCGGAAATATACATCAGCGCCACTTTCGGGCTGCATCATTAGGTAAGGCCGGCCAGCAGCCACCGGTGCTTTCCACAAGCCCGCAACAGCCGCGCTGACTTCGCCGCGATCAACCACTGCATAGCCCAAGGCGGTGCCATAAGCCTGTTCAACGGCGGCAAGATCTGGCACAGCGATAGTGACAGCGAGTATGGGTCCCAACATGGTCGCGATCCTTCGTTCAATTTAGAGGCGAGTCAATTCAATCCGCCGCTCGACTGTAAGGCAAGATCAGCAGTTGGTTAACGATCGAATGGCATCGGTGGCCTCAGTGATCTCGCACTAAGCTTAACCGGCAACGAGAACCTGGTGAAGAAAAGAGCGTCCCAGAGTTGCGCCCACTTGTTCAATGCCATGTCCATGATCAGGCACGATGTGGGCTGTATAGGTTATGCCCTGTTCATCCAATACCCGCTGCATGTGGGTAAGGGCGGCGACGGGAACGACTTCATCGACCGAGCCATGAACCAACAAGACTGGCGGAGCGGCTTGACCTTCCTCGCTCAAGTGTTGGCTACCGACCAGCGCCCCTGAATAGCCGACAATGGCTCCAATCTGCGGTAGGCGCCGCAATCCCACATGCATGGCCATCATAGTACCCTGAGAAAATCCAATCAGCGCCAATGCATGGGGGTCAAGGTTCAAATCCGTCAGTATTTGATCGAGATAGGCATTGAGGGGGCCTGCAGACTTTTGAGCACCCTCATACATTGTCGTAAATACGCTGGCGAGGCGGTCAGGGTCCCGCCTGAGCATGTCTGGGTCATAGCCCTGCAAGGTGAACCATTGGCGCCCGAATGGGGCTAGTTCAAACAGTTCCGGTGCGTGAGGACTGAAAAAAGCGGCATCAGGAAGGTTTTCTGCAAATAACGGAGCCAGTCCGATGAGATCGTTGCCGTCAGCCCCGTAGCCGTGCAGGAGCACCACGGCGTGGCGGGCCGCTCCTCCTGAAGCCGGCGGTTGCATCGGTCCAGATAAATTCGGGATGTCGATCATGGAAAGGGAAACGCACTCCGGTAACGTGATGGGATCATGATAAGATAGGACTTTGAAAGATGCACGGTCGGAAACGGAGAGCCCCATGGGCGAAGAAGAAGCTGCCCTGTTTGCCAATGACAGATTCTACACCGCTTTTTGTGCCCATGACTTTGAAGCCATGGATGAACTCTGGGCATCGACTGGCCTCATTTGTGTGCATCCTGGGTGGCAACCGCTTCATGGTAGGGAAGAGGTGATGGCCAGTTGGCAAGCTATTCTCGGTGAAGAAACCGCACCCCAGGTGCGTTGCCGGTTACCCCGCGCAACGATCCACGGTGATACGGCGTTCGTTATTTGTATCGAGGATTTGGGAGAATCATTCTTGTGCGCGACAAACGTCTTCACCCGGGAAGGCACTGAGTGGCGCATGATCCATCACCATGCCGGTCCAGTCCATATTCAGGAACAGGATTTACCGGAAGAGCCGGACATCGCCGTCAACTGACTTAACTGGCCTTACGCTCATCGGCAGTGGGCAAAGGCGGCTCCGCTTTTAGGAAGCTTGGGGTGTGGGCCCCGAAGGCCACGACATCTTCGCCGTGCTCCATCACACCCACGTCAGGGTCATGACGTCCACGTCTTCGAGCCGGGGTTTGATCCTTATTGGGCTTTGCTTTCTCCGCCATTGTCTTTGTCGGTTTGGATTTTGCGGATGAAGATTTTTCTTTGCCCCGGCCGCGTTTATTGCGCGGCTTATCCTCAGCTGTGACATCTGCTTTAAGTTCGGATAACGAGGCAATCTCGGCCCGGGGGATGGGGCCACCGATGAGTTTTTCGATGGCCGCCAGCGATTTGCTGTCGGCAGGGACGGCGATGGTGATGGCTCTACCCAGCATGCCGGCCCGACCCGTACGTCCGATGCGATGAACATAGTCCTCGGCATTGTGGGGTACGTCGAAGTTGATGACAAAGGGCACCGCGGAAATATCCAATCCGCGCGCTGCCACATCGGAACACACCAATAGACCGGCCTCACCAGTCTTGAAGGCAGCCAACATTTCCGTGCGCTTCGCCTGAACCATATCACCGTGCAGTGCCACCGCATCAAAACCGTGTTTGATGAGAGACTTGAATAGGATATCGACTTCTTTCTTGCGGTTGCAGAAAATAAATCCGTTGTCGATGCCTTCGGCTCGAATGAGACGGCGCAACGCTTCCCGTTTATCTGCTTCCGTCGTGGTCACTACTGATTGAGCCACCGTTACGGCGGTAGTCGCTGGCGGGTCAACCGCGACTTCCTTCGGATTCATCAGAAACGCCTCGGACAGGCGGCGGATTTCTTTGTCCATGGTGGCGGAGAAAAACAACGTTTGCCGGATCTGAGGAACCAACTTGGCAATGCGCTCGACGTCCGGGATAAAACCCATATCGAGCATGCGGTCTGCTTCATCAATGACGAAATACTTTACGTCGTTCAGAAGAATCTTGCCCCGTTCAAACAAATCAAGCAGACGTCCCGGTGTGGCGATGAGAACATCACAGGTTTTCTCCAACGCCTTTTCCTGATCCGTAAATGATTCTCCACCGATGATCAGCGCCATGCTGAGACTGGCGTTCTTTGAATACTTTTCAAAATTATCAGCCGCCTGGGCCGCCAATTCCCGTGTCGGGCAAAGGATGAGCGCCCGAGGCATGCGGGCCTTTGACCGACCTGAGGAAAGAATATCGATCATCGGCAGAATGAAACCGGCCGTTTTGCCGGTTCCCGTCTGCGCAATACCCATGAGGTCGCGGCCCATCAGCGCAATGGGGATCGCTTTCTCCTGGATCGGTGTGGGAGTGGTGTAACCGGCCTCGGCTACGGCTTTTAACGTACTGGGCTCGAGGCCCAAGTCTTCAAATATCATAGAAACGGAGATGTCCTTTTTGGGTCATATGGGTATCCGGCAGGGGATACACCAGGGGCCATCATACGCTACAGCGCATGCGCCCAGAAGTCCCTCTATTCGCGGCACACTATAGGCGGGAAAGTGCTAAAGTCAAGAAAACCTCAAGGATTCCAAGACTCTTTACCGTTCCTTCCATGTCAAACCGTTCCCTTGTCTTCCTTCCTGGCCTGTTGTGTGACCACGCCTTGTGGGCTCATCAGTGTATGCATTTAACAGACGTGGTCGAGATCGTGGTCGGTGACCTCACCCGGGATGACACCATCGCTGCCATGGCGGAGCGCATCCTGGACGAGGCGCCAGACACCTTTGCCCTCGCCGGGTTGTCCATGGGCGGTTATGTGGCGCAAGAAATCATGCGTCAGGAGCCCGAGCGGGTCGAACGTCTTGCCCTCATTGACACTCAGGCGCGGGCCGACACTGCTGAACAGGTCAAAACCCGCAAGGACCTGATTCACCTAGCGACCATAGGAAAGTTCAAGGGCGTAACACCGCGATTGCTGCCCAATCTGATTCATCACGATCGGCTCGATGATCCCACTGTGCGGGATGTGGTATTGGACATGGCTGAACGGGTCGGCCAGGAGGCCTTCGTTCGCCAACAAACGGCGATCATGGGACGGCAGGACGGGCGCGAGGATCTCAGATCGATCCGGATTCCGACGGTGGTCCTCTGCGGCCGTCAGGACAGTCTCACGCCACCTGAACTTCATGAAGAGATGGCGGAACGGATCCCTGGGGCACGATTGGTGATTGTCGAAGAGGCTGGTCATCTCGCCCCGTTAGAACAGCCTCACGCTGTCACGGCTGTGCTGCGCTATTGGTTGGGGTAGGGCGGCACTATAAAGGTCAGGTCGCCGGTACATCGGCACCAATATCAATCCACCGCACATGTTCGACATCCGACATACCGACACCGGACGCGCGGCCCATTTCTCCACCCTGCTCTTTATTGAACCAGACAATACAGTCCGGATCTTCCTCTCTGCGCCGTAACGGAAAACCCACGCTGCGTATTTTGTATGAGCGGCCCGTCGTGGCGGTCAAGGTTGACAGGATTTTGGCACCGCAGGGATGGTCCACCATCTGGGAAACGATCTGATACAAAGTCTTGCCTTCTTCTTCAGCGGCAAAGTCGAGAATATTTTTTCCCGTCGCGTCCAATCCAAGCTTGTCTGCCATGGCCGTACCAATGAGCCTAAAGGTAATACTGTGCGGTGAATGAATATCGAGGATCGTCACCTGTGGCTGTAAAACAGGGATCGGGCGATTAAGAGTCGGTTTCGAAAGTCATGCGGCTCGGGCCAATCTGCGGACGAGGAGCATGACGGAGGCGGCGTAGAGGAAGGCGCGGGCCGAGGCGATGGTGGCCTCGAAGTCCTTTGCCAGTCGCCGGTTGCGGTTGATCCAGGCGAAGAAGCGCTCCACGACCCAGCGGCGCGGTTGGACGGCGAAGCCGACCTGATCGGGGCTTTTGCGCACGATCTCGACGGCGATCATGGTGGCCGTGGCGACCTTCTCGCCGGCGTAGCCGCTGTCGGCAAAGACCTTCTCGATGAACGGAAACGAGCCGCGTGAGGCGCACAGCAGCGGCCCGCCACCATCGCGGTCCTGGATACTCGCCGGATGCGCCTCGAGCACGAGGCCGCGCCCGTCGGTGTCGACCAGCGCGTGGCGCTTGCGCCCCTTGATCTTCTTGCCCGCATCGTAGCCGCGGGGGCCACCAGCCTCGGTCGTCTTGACGCTCTGGCTGTCGATAATCGCGCCGCTCGGGCTGGCCTCGCGTCCGACCCGCTCGCGATCGGCCATGACCAGAAAGTGGTTGATCTTCTCAAGGAGGCCGTCGTCGCGGAACTTAGCGAACCAGCGATAGATCGTGCCCCACGGTGGTAAATCGCTTGGCAGCAAGCGCCAAGGGCAGCCAGCCCGCATCACGTAGAAAATGCCGTTGACGATCTCTCGCATCGGCCATGACCGGGGCCGTCCCGTGCCATGAGCCGGAGGCAAATGAGGCTCGATCACAACCCACTCCGCAGCGGTCAAATCAGTCTGATAACGCAGCGCCTTGCGGCTATGCTGCTCTCGGGTGGTCGGCGTCCACATGGCGGCTCCAGATCGGTTTCAGCAACCTTCCTGGAATCACATCGACACCGGCCACTCAACCCCTTTCGAAACGGCCTCTAAGGAATTCAGACACTGTTGGGATCTGGTCATCGCCCCGCAGGTAAAACCAATGTTCCTTGAAGGTCTCGAACAGGTCGTCTTGAGATTGGAGATCAATTTCATCGGTTTGGGTCGAGGCCGGAATGACGATCTCTGGAACGCCTGCGCCAAGATCGATCCATGACGAGCCGCCGTAGCCTATGACCTGGTATACAAAGTCATTGGGATCCAGTTCCGTCGTGCGCTCGCCAAACATGACAAGACAGGGTGGGGAACCCGGATAGGGCTCCAGCGGCAGCGTTATGCAATCAAGCTCGACATGGTAACCCTTTGACGTCACAGCCAATTTGATGTTGGTCGTGCCGCAGGGAAGGGACGCCAGCACGTGCGCCACTTCAGCATACCGCGCCGCCATTTTTGGTGGTGCGAAGGTGCGCATAAAATCATGCCGGGCCTTATCCGTCTGGGTGAGTTTGACCAGGGCCGTACCAAACAGACGGATAGGGATCTCTGTCTTGGATACCAGATCGAGCATCATCACATGGGGCTGCAGCTCGGCATTGGGCTTAGCGAGGTAATCCTGCAACGTCGGCATTATCTTGCCAGCACGCATTGAATTCCAGTGATTGAAGAATTGCTGGCTCCGGTCTGACAAGACGTGAGTCATATGAGACGCCAGTCAATATAAGAGTCGCGCAACAAATTCATCTCATTCAATGACTGGTAACAGAAGCTGTTCATTCAAATACGATCCGTGGAAAGTAAAAAGCCACCACCCAGTTCGGCATATCGACGATTTCGGTAATGCGCAAGTCACCACAGACACTCATCAGCATATAAGCGTCCTCAGGCGCTAGAGTCTGTTCCGCACAGAGCCGATCGATCATGGCAGTACAAGCGTCTTTGGCTGCCTGCATGAGATCCGGGCCGACACCGGTGCAGACCCAATAGCCTGCTTCGTCGATATGGCGGGTCACCGGACCCCGGGTGGCAAACATGGGCGCGGTTGGCGCAGCTTCTTTGATGAGATCAAATGAAAGAATGACGGACATCGGGCTCTCAATGGCTGTGCCGCAGATCTCGCCATCACCTTGGGCCGCGTGTGTATCGCCGACGGAAAATAAAGCGCCGGCCACTTCCACCGGGAGATAAAGCTCACTTCCAGCTGCGATATCCCGGGTGTCGATATTACCGCCGACGTTGCGGGGCGGAATCACACTATGGGAACCCGGTTCCTTCAGCGCCACACCGATGGTGCCGGTAAAGGGTTTCAATGGCACCTGGGCATGCGTATTGAACACGGCTGGCTGTCTCGTCGACGTATCATAAGACCAGAGGTGCAAACACGGATCGGTAAAGTCATCCGCCAGCAAACCGAATCCGGGGAAGAGGGCGGTCCACCCCCAACCCGACGGCACAAAGTCCTGGATCGTCACCTTAAGGGCGTCGCCGGGTTCGGCACCGTCCACATACACCGGGCCGGTGACCGGATTGACAGACTCAAAATCAAATGTGGCTAATGTTTCCACCGTCGAGCCCGGTGTGATCTGTCCGTTGGACGCGTCCTTGCACTCAAACGTGACAGCGTCTCCCGGGGCGACAGTGAGCACGGGGTCTAGGCTGTTATCCCAGGCGCAATGGCTCTGATGAGCGTGCAGCGTATGGGCGCCAAAGGTATCGGGCATCAGGCAGTGTCCTTCGGTTTGAGGTAAAAGGTAGCCTCAGTGAGGCTTTGGGTACAGCACCCTCGTCCCTGCTCAATATGGAGTGGTGGACAAAAAAGGGCTAAGGTGGCTGCTATCCTGTTTATGAACTGATCCAAAACAAAGGAGAGCACCAATGGGGGACGACAAACCGTTCATGGAAGAATGCATTAGCTGCACAGCACCCGCCGAGCGCCCGACACTGACGCGCCGGTTATTCAATTCCGTGTCCTTGGCGGCCGGTATGCTTGGCCTTACCGGGACTGCCAAAGCACAAGGGTTGCCCGTCACCGAAACCGATGTGGATATCGAAACCGCGGACGGGGTTTGTGACTCCGTCTTTATTCATCCGACATCAGGGTCTCATCCCGGTGTGTTGATCTGGACGGACATCATGGGCCTGCGCCCTGCTTTCCGGGACATGGGCAAGCGTTTGGCGGCGGAAGGGTTTTCCGTTTTGGTGCCAAACCCGTTCTACCGCACGTCCCGGGCACCGTTCCCGGAGGGTCTACTAGATTTCAGCAATCCGGACTCTATGGGTCCGGTGCGAGCGGCGATGGGCGGTCTTGTCGCTGAAGGCGCGACCGAGCGGGATGCGGGCACCTTCATAGAGTTTCTCGACTCGCAGCCCCAGACAGAAACCTCCAAACCGCTGGGCACTCAGGGTTATTGCATGGGCGGTCCTTTGATCATGCGTACGGCTGCCGCCCATCCGCAGCGGGTCGGCGCTGCAGCCTCGTTCCATGGCGGTGGTCTTGTGACCGACCAGCCCAGCAGCCCACACCTCAAGATTCCGCAAATGAACGCCCGTCTGCTCATTGCCATTGCCGACAATGACGACGAGCGCGAGCCCGATGCCAAAAACGTGTTGCGGCAGTCCTTTGACGCGGCAGGCGTACAGGCTGAGATCGAGGTCTATGACGGCGCCATGCACGGCTGGTGTGTGCCGGGCGGGCGGGCCTACAACGAACTGGCCGCTGAAAAGGCGTGGGAACGGCTAATGGTTTTGTACAAGGACGCGTTGTTCCAGGCCTAGAAAAGTTGATAAATATAGAGACTTAACGACCTTTAGACGGACCCCTTGCAGAGCTGCAGGGGGTCCGCTATAAGCCCCGTTCTTCCGGCTGGGGCTGCACCGGACAGTCAACGAAGGCAGGCTCCGTAGAATTTAAGGACTAGCATCGTGAAAGTGCGTTGCTCATTGAAATCCGCCAAGAAGCGGGACAAGAACTGCCGCATTGTGCGCCGGAAGGGTCGGGTCTACGTGATCAACAAACGGAACCCCCGTTTTAAAGCACGCCAAGGCTAGTTTGCGCTCCGAAATGAATTGCACCGCCCTAGGTTTGGGGGGATCGCACAATAAAAGCCGCGGCACACCGCGGCTTTTGTTTTTGATTAGAACAGAAAAGTTCTCAAACTACTTTGCGTGCCAAGCAGTCGGGTCGGTTGGATTACCGTCACCGTTAAACACGGAAGCTGCGGGATAGGGATAAAGTGTGCGGCCGGCCAGGATGGCGCTGGGCGGCAAAGGAAACGGCGAATAGCTTGAGCTGGCCCACGGTTGTGTCGTCTTGTATGCGACCAGTTGGTCCGGTGCTTCACCTTGCTCTGCCCATCTTTCCATAGCGGTGAGGTAATCGGCCGTGTGAACGCCATCGCCGCCGCGACAATGTGTCATGCCCGGTAGCATGAACAATCGCATAAAGGAGGACACGGACTCCTCACCGAAGGCGTCCACTTGGGCATTGTAAAAGAAAAGAGATGATGCCGGTGTGGCGTCGGTGTCTGACCAGCCGTGGTAGAGCAGGATCTTGCCACCCTTGCCGGTAAACGCTTCTAGCTTTTTGCCGTCGGGACCGAAGTCCAGCAGACCGCCGACTGGACTGCCAGTGGCGCCATGCTTGGCATAATCAAAATCCGCGAGCGTGGCATCGGGACCGATTTTGCGTTCGATGGTGAATTGAGCGCTACCTGCCCGGCGCGGAGGCTGGCCGTCTACGCCTAGGAACCCGGAAATCCAATCTCGTTCGGTACCTCTGGCATAACCCATGAGATAATAAGACGTGCCATCGTTCCGGCTGGCTCCGGCATACACGTTCTTTGCGGCCTCCACTTGTTCATTGCTAAGGCAAGACCTTGATGCCGCTCCGTTACAGCGTAAGGCAGCGGGTTCAAAGGAACAGGCGTGCGGGTTGCCAAGGACCCCATCACTGACACCATCGTCCATGTCGCAGTTTTCAAGAACAGCGCTCGCAAGCAGATTGATTGCATCTCTGTCCAGAATGGAGCTGCCATCGGACCGGGCATTAGACGCATAAGCAAAAACGTTGTGCGGCGTCACCATTTGCATCGCAGGTGCACCGGCGATGACACCGTCGAAATCATCCGGGTACATCAACGCTTCCGTCAAACCCTGACGCCCTCCCGTAGAGCACCCTCGGAAATAGGCACGGTCCTGAGACTGACCGTATGCAGCAGCGATGACAGCCTTGGCGAGGAGGGTTGAACGATGGGTCGCCTGGTGCTGCCACTCGACGACAAGCTCTTGATTGACGGTCCAGGCCCTGGGGTCGTCACCGTCCCGGAGCTGATGGCCCATATCCGTGGTGGCGACGGTATAGCGACGGGCCAAAGCGTCGAGACCTTGTTCGGTGCGGATAACGCCACAAAGTCCGCCGCAGCCCGTAAACAAAAGACGCTCATTCCAGCCAGTCAGGGGCAACTGGATTTCCACCCCGGTAGATGGTGTGATGGTGGCGTAGACGCGGCAATGATCAGGTAAACGGTTTTCAGCGGGATTGATTCGTGCTGACTGTACCGTCACATCTGTGCCCACAGCCGTTGAGAAATCGTGGCTTAGCAGGGCCTGACATTGAGATTCAGAGAGGGATGTCGCGCCCATAACACTGAGCGAAAAAGCGCCAAACGAAAGGCCTACCCCTACGCAAACGGTCAGAATTCGCTTCATGATTTAGCACCCCCGTACATCCTCAATCCAAGGTCACAAGACCTATTCGCACTGATGTTCGACCTGCCGGTATGTATGGGTCAATCACTTCTCACACCCATGGTCAGCGAGGGAAAACTTTGGCCGGTGCCTCGGTTCATTAAGCAAAACTTTATCATCAGCGTGATTTACTGATCAGTGATCCCATTATTAGGCGAACTTTGGTAATATTTGAGTCATGAACGCAATTCCCGATCCTGCAATCGTTACCCCTGATCTGGACGATCCCGCTTCGAAAAAGCCCAAAAAGGTTTGGACCTTAAAGCCCATTCGTGACGCGTGGGAAAACCTAACCTCGCGCAAGCTCAAGTCTCCACCGGCTGATGCCGTGGCTGAATTTCTCGCCGATATGAAGCGCGGGTGTCAACGGCGGAGCAAAATCAGTCCAGTTGGGCGGCGTAAAACCAGTCCATTTTATGTGATGCCGAAGGCGTTGTTGCGGGTTGTCCCGGTAGTGCATAGGAGGGACCCGCGCGGCTTTGCGTAGCGTTTCGCGTGTGCGAAGCGAAGGCGTGTGGGCGGTGCCTGTGTACCCACCGGGTCAACGCTGGCCTCGGTGTTAGATAGCCCAAACCGTCTTGCTGCTTCTCGCTGGCTCAGCTCTTCCACATGGCACGCCAGTCGCACGGTTAGATAAAGGTCCACCAAGTACATCCTCCCACCTTCCATCCCCAAAAGGATCGAAGGCTACAGGTGGCAGACTTTTGCGCCGCCCGCGGCCGGGACATTCCCGCCGCTCCCGTGGACTAATTTGTCACCGCCGTTCTCACGCGTGGCCGAACACCTTTATCCCGATTGGGAAGAGACACTCAAAGTACACATCGAAGAAACCGAACTTGAATTCTTGGACAAACGGGCGCTGTTCGAGAAACATGATTTGTTCATGTATTTCTATTGCGGCGTGGTCGCTATTGAAGGAATCAAGGTGCGGGCGTTGTTTGAGTATAATGTGGCCGCGGAATTGGAATCCGAAATTAACGATCAAATCGATGCGGTTCTAGACCGCACAGGTCGTGCTGCCGCTGATCTCGTGTTTGATATGTTCCGCACGGTCAAGCGGGCCGAGTTCGAAGAAATGGTCAAACCCCACGATCAAATTATGAAGTGGATCGTGCGCCTCATTGAACTGGACGTCATCCCCGAAACCAAAGACTTACTCAAGGATTTCCTGTTCTGCCAGGAAATGGCCGTTCCTTTTGCTTTGTCTCAAGTGCATTGGTGGCTGACGTTTAAAGACACCCATCGGGTGTTGCCGCCTAAGAGTCGGTTTCGAAAGTCATGCGGCTCGGGCCAATCTGCGGACGAGGAGCATGACGGAGGCGGCGTAGAGGAAGGCGCGGGCCGAGGCGATGGTGGCCTCGAAGTCCTTTGCCAGTCGCCGGTTGCGGTTGATCCAGGCGAAGAAGCGCTCCACGACCCAGCGGCGCGGTTGGACGGCGAAGCCGACCTGATCGGGGCTTTTGCGCACGATCTCGACGGCGATCATGGTGGCCGTGGCGACCTTCTCGCCGGCGTAGCCGCTGTCGGCAAAGACCTTCTCGATGAACGGAAACGAGCCGCGTGAGGCGCACAGCAGCGGCCCGCCACCATCGCGGTCCTGGATACTCGCCGGATGCGCCTCGAGCACGAGGCCGCGCCCGTCGGTGTCGACCAGCGCGTGGCGCTTGCGCCCCTTGATCTTCTTGCCCGCATCGTAGCCGCGGGGGCCACCAGCCTCGGTCGTCTTGACGCTCTGGCTGTCGATAATCGCGCCGCTCGGGCTGGCCTCGCGTCCGACCCGCTCGCGATCGGCCATGACCAGAAAGTGGTTGATCTTCTCAAGGAGGCCGTCGTCGCGGAACTTAGCGAACCAGCGATAGATCGTGCCCCACGGTGGTAAATCGCTTGGCAGCAAGCGCCAAGGGCAGCCAGCCCGCATCACGTAGAAAATGCCGTTGACGATCTCTCGCATCGGCCATGAGCGGGGCCGTCCCGTGCCATGAGCCGGAGGCAAATGAGGCTCGATCACAACCCACTCCGCAGCGGTCAAATCAGTCTGATAACGCAGCGCCTTGCGGCTATGCTGCTCTCGGGTGGTCGGCGTCCACATGGCGGCTCCAGATCGGTTTCAGCAACCTTCCTGGAATCACATCGACACCGGCCACTCAACCCCTTTCGAAACGGCCTCTAAGGCTGCTTAAATTAATCGCAGCACTTTCGATCTGATTTCATCTACGCTTTCTGCCCGACACGAATCACGCGGATTATGTTGGTTGACCCGACAGTACCAAACGGTACACCTGCTGTGACGATGAGTGTGTCACCATCAGAACTGAGTCCTTCATTCACCGCCGTATCCATGGCCATGGTGCCGAAGTCTTCATCCGGTGTGTGAGTCGTATTGACAACGCTATGCACACCCCAAACCAGAGCGAAACGCCGGGCGACGTCCTCGCTCGGTGTGAGGCAGAGAATGCGCGACGGCGGGCGTTCCCTGGCAGCGCGAAGGGTGGTCGAACCTGATGTGGTGTAGGTAACAATGGCTTTGGCTTTGAGGTCTGCCGCGATCTGGCGGGCCGCAGCAGTGATCGCATCGGGTGCGGTATCGCTTGGGCTCTTGTGACCGGCCGCCATCAAGCTGACATAGTGCTCGTCGCTCTCCACTTGAGAGATGATCCGGTCCATGGTGGCCACCGCGCGCACGGGATATGAGCCCGCCGCCGTTTCGGCTGAAAGCATCACTGCATCGGCACCGTCGTACACCGCTGTCGCTACATCCGACGCTTCGGCGCGGGTGGGCATGGGCGACTTGATCATGGACTCCAGCATCTGGGTTGCCACTACCGATGGTTTACCGGCCAGACGGCAAGCACGGATGATCCGTTTCTGCAGCACGGGCACTTGCTCCAGCGGCACTTCAACACCAAGGTCACCCCGCGCGATCATCACACCGTCGGCCATATTGACGATATCGTCGAGATGGTTGAGAGCCGTCGGTTTTTCCAACTTGGCGATGGTGGTTGCTCGATTATCCACCTGAGCCTTGAGTTCAGCCACATCGATCGGGCTTTGCACGAAGGACAACGCTACCCAATCTACTCCCAGGTCCAGACCGAACTTGAGGTCGGTTTTGTCTTTGTCGGTCATTGCGGGCAAAGGCAAGGTAACGTCAGGAACATTGACACCTTTGCGTTCCGTCATCGTGCCGGGAATGATGACCTTGGTATCGGCCCAATCATCGCCGCATTGCAGCACCTCCAAGCGCAGATGACCGTCGTCGATGAGCAATGACGCACCGGGCTGGAGAGCCTGGAAGATTTCTGGATGCAGCAGTCCGACCCGGTTTTCGTCTCCAAGGGTGTCGTCCATATCCAAACGGAATGTGGCACCCGCTTGCAGCACCACTCCACCGTCAGCGGCAAAGGTACCGACGCGAAGCTTGGGCCCTTGGAGATCCATGAGAATGCCGATGGGGCGGCCGACGCTTTTCTCCACGTCGCGTATGGTGGCAACACGAGCGGCATGGTCTTCATGGCTGCCGTGACTGAAATTGAGCCGGAATACATCGGCCCCGGCATCCCATAAGTCTGCAATCATATCCGGGTCGCTGGATGCAGGACCGAGGGTGGCAATAATCTTAGCGCGGCGTGTACGTGACATGGTTACAGACTACGCGCCTCAGCCTTCATTCGCTAGAGTGCAGGCAGTGGTTTCACGAAGACTTCACATTAACCTCTCCGTCGTCGCTTCAGGATTTGCCACGCTGCTATTCATGTTCTCCCTCCGGTGATCGAATAAGAGAGTGACAGTTAGTCCGACGATGCCGTCAACGCTGTGCCCTTTCGCGCCAGCCAGATGCCAGCGAGTATGGTGACCATGCCGATGGCTTTCTCAACGGTAATAGCCTCCGCCAACAACCACCATCCCACGAGCGCGGTGACAATCGGCTGCACCAGCAAGGCAACGGCACCGAAACTGGCCGGAAGGTAAGCAAGGGACATGGCCAGAAGAGACTGGCCACCCAGCTGACAGAGATATGCGAGGGCAAACAGCCATACCCATCCCATCAAGGTCACAGGGACCAATTGCTCTTCAGTTAAGGCAGCGCCAATGGCGAGAAGGACAGCCGCCGTCAATCCGCCGATCGCCATGGTCGCCGCCGTGGAAACACGCTGCCGGACACGCGCGACGGTCAAAATGTAACCCGCATAAAAAACACCGGTGGCAACGCCTAGGATGTCGCCAAACAGGGTTTCAGTAGAGACTGAGAGACTCTGGCTCATCAGGATGGCCGCTCCGATCATGGCCAAGGCCAAACCGCCAAGAAAAGTCCGCGTAACCCGTTCACCGAACAGTACGAAGGCGGCAAGGGCGACAAAGACCGGTGCAGTGTTGCCGAACAAAGTGGCATTGGCAGCGGTCGTCAAATGAATGGACCAATTCCAAGCGGTGAGGTCGGCGGCAAAAAACACACCGGACAGCACGAGGAGCCACAAGTCGCGCTTGTTCTGCGGCAAACCGGTTACGGTGGTTGTCTGATCGTTCCGATCACCTACAAACATCCACAGCCAAAATACAGGCAAGGCCAGCGTCATACGGTGCATGCCCGTGGCAATGGGGCCGATTTCACTGAACCGCACAAAGATGGCCGACCAACCGAGAATCACGGCGCCGAGCACGAGGAGGGGAACAGCAAAGCGGGCCATAACAAAAAGACGCCTCGTGTCGGTCACGAACTTCTAAAGGATGGACGTGAATAACGTCCGTTAACCATGAGCGCCGAAGTGATGCGCAATTGCGGTGCCAATTCTCAAAATGATGCTGTAAGATATTTCGATCGAATCTAAATACTTTTCATGTATGTCTGCATACGCGGGCCCGCTATCGTCGGGATATTCAGTGGGCTCATCCATTTTGTAGTGTTCAAGCGTCGGCGCATCAATTGGAAATGCGGCGCGCAAGTGATCTACGGCCTGTGGTATTTGCAACGAAAACATCATTTCGAGGACGTCGGATCGAGATATCTCGTTCCTTAGGGCGAACGGTGGAATCTGTACAGCCGTCAGGAAAATGTGTTGCATCAGCGCCAGTCGCAGAGCGTGGAGGACTCCCAAGGTCCTGCGGATGTCACCTGTGTCTGCTTCTCCAGACGTGGAACCAATCTCGGTCAGTAGACGATGGAGTTTGAGGCTATCGACACGCAGCAGGATGGAAAGTTTCTTGAAAGCTGCAGCGCGGTCGTCGTCGACAAAACGATCTGCGAGTTCTTTGCAGGCCTGATCTAAGTGCGGTTCTGAGCCTCGGTAGGGACGCGTTGCCCAGTAGCCGCCATCAAACAATTCTCCATAGGCCAAGAGTGTCTTAATGCTAGCGAGCCGTTCCGCAGCAATAACCAAGCGTATCAAAGCTTGCGCCCGAGGTGATCGATGGTAGAGGTCAGTAAAGTCACCTTGAGCACTTTCTGTCGCCGGTCCAATACCGGCGATAACATTAACCGGGTAACCCAGTTGTTGAAGTGCGGCATTGTGCGGAATGGCGCGGATTTGGGTCAGATTACGAACGCGATCCGAACCAATTTCAAATTGTCTGCGGCTTTTTCGAGATCCCGTATCGCGCAGGAGTGATAAGCCAAAGGCTGTAACGGAGCGCGCATAACTGGGTTCTGCACCAATGCGTGTCTGTGTTTCCCGAACGGCCCGATAGAAATCGAGTGATACGTCAACTTCATCATAAAACGGGTCAGGTTCGTGCGCTGCTTTCTGAATACGATGCTGGGCCTCAAGCATGCGTGTAATCGTGGCTAGGGCGAGATCCTGAGTGCCAAAAAACAGGTAGCCATCTCCGCCTTGAAAGCTTGTCTCGTGTTTAAGGGTCAAGCCACGGGCGGAAAACTGCTTGCGTGCCCAAGGGCTCATCACATGCGATAGACGATCTTCGACGCTGGAGGGATGCGCCCCTCGGCCCATGGATTCACCGTGAGTGTTAAACACAAGCGCTGTGACATCCTGAAGGCCGTGTTTTTCCATGAGATGCGCAAGCCGGCTCTGCAAGCGTTCAATCGCCAGCGAGGCTGGTATTTGACCCACCAACCGGCCGGCATCTGAGAATCCAGTTTGAATCGCTAATACTCGGCGCTTACGGACGTAATCTTGATAAATGGGCTCACCAAGCGCATCCAGGAATCGGCCGCCATGCTCAAGGGCGGCTTCAGTCTCGAATAAAGGAGAAATATCAATCTTGTCGTCAATGCCGAAGAGTTTCGCGAAGTAGAGTGCCGCCAAGACGGTGTCCGGCTGTTCGCACTCGGCAATTAGAAGGCGGATGGGACCGTCGGCATCAATGTGCTTCAAGATTTGCGCCATCGCCAGAAACTGACTCACAGCGGTGGTTGTCTCGACGGCCAGGGCCGCAAAATTGACAGGTAGTGATTGAACGTCCTCAATCAGGCTTCTCAACTTCGCCAACGCCGATCGGCTACCCTTCACAAGACTGATATTCTTGCCAAGACGACGCCTGATGGCGTTATGAAGTTGAGACGCGTTAATGCGGAAATGGACGGTTGCTACCCCGAGCCTGTGATTTTGCATCGTTGACGCCAGAGTGATTGTCCCAACCGCAAGCTTGTCATCGCAGTCAGACGCGAGTTCGCTTAGCACCTGTAAAGCGCTGCTCAAGAAGACGATCTTGGCGGGGGGTTCTGCTGTCAGGCTGTTTGCAGCGGTGGAGAGTGCGTCAGGTGAGTCCAGAGCATCGCTAAAGGTTTTATGCATGGCCTCGGTGTGATCTAAGGCCAATCTTAGATCCTCTGTGATGCTTAGGAGGCGCTCGTGTACCTGCTTGTCCGATGACGCATCAGACGCAAGATTTTCCAATTGCCCGATGTAGCGTTCCAATTGGTTTTGTTTTTCAGCCAGCCGGAACCGAAAAGAAGCCGTCCAGGGAATATCGGTGCGGCCGTCCATGTCGTAGCCAATCCACGTCCCCAGCGAAAACGGGCATGGGTGAAGCTCACGCCAATCGGACGGATGAATCGTTTGGGCTTCTTCAAGAATGCGAATGGTCACTGATTGAAGCGCTGTCTGTGCCCGGGCTATCGCTTTCATTGCGGCGTTATGTTCGTCGTCGAGGGTAATAGCGCGTGTGGAAGATGTTTCTGCACTTTCGGGATTAGAAGAGCGTGTAGGATCCTCAGTCAGATGAGCAAGAGTCTCATAGCGCTCGCTCGGCAACATAAATTGTAGTGGTTCAGATGTAATCTGACAGTTGGCCGTTTTTCCGGCGGCCTCTGTTAGGTCAAGTTCAGTTCACGAACTTTTCCTTCCAGATTTCTTTGCCCTCGATCATGGTCTGGAACGGCGTTCTGCCGCAACACATTTTGCCCTGATGAGTGCGTTCCGTGTTGTAGTGATGTAGCCATTGATCCAGATCGTCCTGCAGCGCATCGACGCTGTCGTAGAGTCTTTTGCGGAACGCGACCTGGTAGAACTCCTGCAGCACGGTCTTGTGAAAGCGCTCGCGGATGCCGTTTGTTTGCGGTGATTTCACCTTGGTCTTGGTGTGGTCGATATCGTTGATGGCCAGGAAGAGCTGGTAGTCGTGCTTGTCCGCTCGCCCGCAGTATTCCGTGCCCCTGTCGGTCATGATCCGCAGCACAGGCAGGTCGTGCTCGTCATGGAACGGCAGCACCCGGTCATTGAGCAGGTCGGCGGCGGTGATCGGCGTCTTGGTGGTGTAGAGCTTGGCCTGCGCGACCTTGGAATAGGGATCGATATAGCTCTGCTGGTAGATCCGCCCCACCCCCTTCAGGGTGCCGACATAGAAGGTGTCCTGTGAACCCAGATAGCCGGGGTGGGCCGTTTCCACCTCGCCGCGGGCTTCGTCGTCGCGATTCTTCTTTTCCAACGCCTGTATGTGGACGCCCCCTGTAGTGCAAGCAGGAATTTGAACAACTCGTGACATGCGGTCAGGTACTGTCCTATGTCCGGCCTCTCAAGTGCGGCATACATGCGCCGCGGGCCCATATGGTGTTCGTGGATCGGATCCAAATCGCACTGGCGGTATGCTTGGCAGCCCTGCAGGCGTTACTGGTTTTTCCGACCCCGTCTCTCCGACCTTTTGCCCCTATGTTGTCTTTCGTCCTAGCCGCACCAACCGGGGTTATCCGCGCATCACGCCCTCAAGAGCGTGACCGCAGAGCCCGGCGTTCCAAACAACCTTTTTTTCCAAGTAGCTATCCCGCACCAGCGGCAACAGCCGCCGGCGCCCGGTAGGTTTCCTTCTTGACCGACAGCGCCCAGATGATGCGGGCCATCTTGTTCGCAAGAGCGACAGCGACCAGCTTCGGCGGCTTTTCCGCCAGCATCCTGCGGAGCCAGGGATCATCCAGCTCCGCGCGCTTGCGCTTATGTCGGAGCACGGCCGTCGCGCCAAGAACGAGCAATCGGCGGAGGTCGCGCTGTCCCATCTTGGTGATCCGGCCGAGCCTCTGCTTTTCTGCCGTCGAATTCTGCTTCGGTGTCAGCCCTACCCAAGCCGCGAAGTCACGCCCGCAACCGAAGCCCTCCATCGGCGGCGCAAAGCCATGCACCGCCATCGCACAGATCGGTCCGATGCCGGGGATCGTCATCAGCCGTTTCATCTCCTCGCGCGCTTGGGCCTGAGAACGGATCTCTTTCTCGAGGCTGGCGATCTGCTCACTGAGAGCAGCGATCTGCTCGAACAGCAGTTCGGCCATCGATGCCACCTGTTCAGGAAGCACCTCCCTCGCTGTTCCGAATTCAAACCGCAGCACTGCGACATTCCCTACACCCTGTGGCGCGATCACACCGAACTCCGTGAGCTGGCCCCGCAGTGAGTTGATCGACTGCGTGCGTTGTCGGACAAGGAGCGCACGGGTCCGGAACAGCATCGAATCCGCCTGCGCTTCCTCCGACTTCACTGCTACGAATCGCATAGTGGGACGCTGTGCAGCCTCGACGATTGCAGCCGCGTCGTTACTGTCATTCTTCTGTCGCTTCAGGAATGGCTTGACATTGTCAACGGCGGGATCAGCTTGCACGCGTGGCCGAAGGGATTGTGGCTCGAGTTGGAAGCGATTGAAATTGACCACAGCCTCAAAGCAGCCATCCAAGGTGCAATGGACACCAGTCATTGCTTTGCCTAAATTGCGCACGATTGCGTACTATTGTGCGTTGTATTTGATTTTTTGAGGTTTTTCATGCGCTTGTCCCGCGCTTTTATCCCTACATTGAAGGAAACACCTGCCGAAGCGCAGATCGTCTCCCACCGGCTGATGCTACGGGCTGGTCTGGTCCGCCAGCACGCGGCCGGCATATACAACTGGTTGCCGCACGGGACCCGGGTTCTAAAGAAAATTGAACAGATCGTCCGCGAAGAGCAAAACGACGCCGGGGCGCAGGAAATTGTTATGCCCACCATTCAGTCGGGCGACCTCTGGAAAGAGAGCGGGCGTTACGACGATTACGGTCCAGAGATGCTCCGCATCACGGACCGGCACGACAGGGACATGCTCTACGGTCCGACCCATGAGGAGGTGGCGACCGACATCTTCCGCAACAATGTGAAAAGCTACAAAGACCTGCCCCTCAATCTCTATCAAATTCATTGGAAATTCCGCGATGAAGTGCGGCCTCGTTTTGGTGTCATGCGCGGGCGGGAATTCCTGATGAAGGATGCATACTCTTTCGACCTGACCTTTGAGGCGGCCCGCCACTCCTACAATCAGATGTTCGTTGCCTATCTGCGCACCTTTGCCCGCATGGGATTGAAGGCTATTCCGATGAAGGCTGATCCCGGTCCCATCGGCGGGGACATGAGCCATGAGTTCATCGTCTTGGCGGAGACCGGCGAAAGTAAGGTTTACTGCCACACGGCCTTTCTCGAAAAGCCCATTCCTCTCGTGGTCGATTATCAGAGCGACCTGCAAGAGTTCGTCGACATCTGGACCAGTGACTATGCGGCCACCGACGAACAACACGACGAAACTAAGGGTAAGGAATTAGGTGATCAGTTGATCGAAGCCCGGGGCATTGAAGTGGGCCATATTTTTCACTTTGGCCAAAAGTATTCCGAACCGATGGGGGCTCAGGTGCTTGGCCCCGACGGTGAGATGATCACACCTTACATGGGCTCATACGGCATCGGTGTGTCGCGCCTGGTCGGGGCAATAATTGAAGCCTTTCACGACGACGACGGCATCATTTGGCCGGACACGGTGGCGCCCTACCGGATCGGATTGATCAACCTCAAAATGGGAGACAGTGAGACCGACAAGGTCTGCGCCGATCTCTACAAGAATTTCGAAGAGATCGGCCTGTCCACCCTATATGACGACAGAAATGAGCGGGCGGGGGTCAAGTTCTCCAACATGGACCTCATTGGCTTGCCCTGGCAGCTGATCGTCGGCCCCAAAGGACTGAAAGACGGCACGGTAGAACTGAAACGCCGGGCCACTGGGGACCGGCAGCATCTCAGTCTGGAAAGTGTGCTGTCCAAACTGACCGAACACCACGCCGAGGTCGGCACCTGATGTTTGGCCCTTTCGAACGCATGATGGCCGGGCGCTATCTACGGGCGCGGCGGAAAGAGGGTTTTGTCTCGGTCATTGCCGGGTTCTCTTTGTTGGGGATTGGTCTGGGAGTGGCGACTCTGATCATCGTCATGGCGGTGATGAACGGCTACCGGCAGGACATCATGACCCGCATCCTCGGTGTCAATGGTCACATCGATGTTCAGGGCGTTGAGTTTTCCATCGCCGACTACGATCTCCGCGTCGATGCGATTAAAGAAATCCCCGGTGTGGTTTCGGCTATGCCACAAATTGTCGACCAGGTGATGGCGACGACCCAGGGCCTCACGTCAGGTGCGGTGGTCCGCGGCGTGCGCGGCGAAGATCTAGCCGAACGGGCGGTGGTCTCCGAAAATATTGTCCAAGGGTCCTTACCGGCCTTTGCCAGGGGCG
This sequence comes from Rhodospirillaceae bacterium, assembly GCA_965262665.1. Lineage (GTDB taxonomy): Bacteria > Pseudomonadota > Alphaproteobacteria > Rhodospirillales > Rhodospirillaceae > CBDBND01. Next base: position 1,510,735 of record CBDHFR010000004.1, on the reverse strand, counting down.
AGGGGGTTTTGATCGGTGTGCGCATGGCCGAACGGTTTGGCTTAGGGATCGGTGACGAGATCACCCTGATATCACCCAAGGGCAACGTGACTGCTTTCGGTACGGCGCCCCGTTTGAAGGACTATCCCATTGTCGCTATCTTCGACGTAGGCATGAGCGAATTCGATTCCTCTATCGTCTATATGCCATTGGCCTTGGCGCAGGTGTATTTCAAATATCCCAGCAGCGTCACAGCGATCGAAATCCAGGTGGAAAACCCTGACCAAGCCCGGTTCATTGCACAAGACGTTATCGATGTCGCCGGACCTGGCGTGCGGGTGTTGTCCTGGGAGCAGACCAATTCCACTTTCTTCAACGCGCTGCAGGTGGAACGCAACGTCATGTTTCTCATCCTCACCCTGATTATCGTGGTGGCAGCGTTCAATATCATCGCCGGGCTGATCATGCTGGTGAAGGACAAGGGGCGGGACATCGCCATCTTGCGCACCATGGGCGCCACCCGGGGCATGGTCATGCGGGTGTTCTTTCTCGCCGGCGCCAGTGTCGGTGTGACCGGGACCATTCTCGGCCTCATTTTTGGGATCGTCTTTTGTGACAACATCGAAGCGGTCCGAGGGTTCTTGGAAACCTTGACCGGAACGGACTTGTTCTCGGCCGAGATCTATTTTCTGTCGACCATACCGGCGGTGATGGACTGGAGCGAAACCGCCTCCGTCGTGCTGATGGCCCTGGTGCTCTCTTTTGCCGCGACCCTCTATCCGTCGTGGCGGGCGGCCCGCACCGACCCTGTCGAAGCACTGCGCTATGAGTGAACCGGCACTCAAGCTGGACGGTGTTCACCGTACTTTTGAGCAGGGCACCAAACGACTTGAGGTCCTGCGAGGTGCATCGCTAGCAGTCGAGCGTGGAGAAATTGTTGGGCTTGTCGGCCCGTCTGGATCGGGCAAGTCGACGCTTCTTCATTTGGCCGGGCTGTTGGAGAAACCGGATCAGGGTGAAGTCTTTATCGTCGGTGAGGCCAGTCGCGATCTTTCCGAACAACGCATGACCGAGCTGCGTCTCAAATACCTCGGCTTTGTTTATCAGTATCATCATTTGTTGCCCGAGTTTTCGGCGGTTGAGAATGTGGTGGTGCCGCAAATGATCGCCGGAACGAAAAAGAATGAAGCCGCGACACAAGCGAAGGCGCTGCTCGACAGTCTTGGCTTAAGTGAGCGCTACGACCATCGTCCTGGACTATTATCCGGTGGCGAACAACAACGCGTGGCCATTGCCCGGGCGCTGGCCAATGGTCCGTCCGTCCTGCTGGCTGACGAACCGACGGGAAATCTGGATCCCCATACGGCTGATGGTGTCTTCGACGCGCTGTTGAAACTATCCCGAGATCACGGCCTAGCGGCTCTGGTGGCAACCCACAATCCAGAATTGGCCAAACGCATGGATCGGATTGTGCGGCTTGAAGAAGGTCTGCTGATCGAGGGATGAGCCGTCTACTATTTATAACGTGGATCACAATAGCCGCCGGTTCGCCCGGTATATGTGCCGCCGAAATCATCGTGTCTAACGCTTGGGTGCGGATGCCTGTGGGACAAGCCATGGTAACGGCAGGCTATGTCACGCTGCAAAACACGGGACCCGAAACGGACAGCTTCATCGGTGTCCGCGCTCAAGGGGTGGCGAAAACGGAGATGCATCGCACCACCTCCAGCGAAAACGGGGTCATGCGCATGCGGCTAGTGGAAAGGATTGACCTTCCAGCCGGCGAGACCGTCGCCTTCAAATCCGGTGGCGACCACCTCATGCTCATGGGCATTGAAAAGCCCATCGCTTCAGATGACCTGATCCAACTGACTTTAATGTTCGAACACGCGGGAGAGGTGACCACGAGCGCTATCGTTGCGCGAAGAAATCCGTTTCCCTGAGGCTTATCCTCAAGGCTATGCACTTTTCTGTGGGTAACTTGTTTTCAACACTGGTCCGGCGCAGCCCACAGTGTAATCAATTGACCTTATGACACCCTCTGTGACTCATGCGCCCTTTGTCCACCTCCGAATCCATTCTGCCTACTCGTTGGCGGAAGGCGCCATCAAGATTCCCGATCTGGTTGATCTTTGTGTCCAAAACCGCATGCCCGCGGTTGCGTTGACCGACACCAGCAATTTGTTTGGCGCTTTGGAATTTTCCGTGGTCTGTGCCGACGCTGGGGTCCAGCCCATCATCGGCTGTCAGATCGCTGTGCGCCGCGAAGATAAGGATGGTAAAGCGGGCAATAGCGCACGGCAGCTCGAACCCGATCAACTGGTGCTGTTATGTCAAACGGAAGAGGGATACGGGAATCTACTCAAGTTGGTGAGTGCCTCCTTCCTGGATACGCCACCGGGAGAAACCCCACAGGTTTCACTGCAGAAAGTTGCCGCGCATAGCGATGGTTTAATTGCTTTGACCGGTGGTGTGCATGGCGCCGCTGGCCGGCAATTGGGCGACGGGCAGTTTCCCAAGGCAGAAGAGGCACTTCTGAAATTGAATTCAGTATTCCCGGAGCGCCTTTACGTGGAACTCCAACGCCACGGGCTGGCGATCGAAGATCAAATCGAACCGGCGCTCATTGATCTGGCCTATGCCCACGACATCCCATTGGTGGCGACCAACGAGCCCTTCTTTACCGATACCAGCATGTACGAAGCGCATGATGCTTTGCTTTGCATTGCTGAGAAATCATTTGTTTCGGTGGCGGATAGACGCCGGTTGACTCCGGAGCATCGGTTTAAGTCGGCGGACGATATGCAGACTTTGTTTGCTGATCTTCCGGAGGCGATTGAAAATACCATCGTCATCGCCAAAAGGTGTGCAGTGATGGTGGAGCGGCGCGATCCCATTTTGCCGCGATCGCCTAAAGCCGGTGATCAAACCGAAGCGGACGCGCTGCGCGATCTGGCTAAAACCGGATTGGAAGAACGCCTGCAAAAGTATGTCTTTATCGACAGCATGGACGAAACTGAGCAGCAAGAGGCGGCCAAACCTTATCGTGATCGCCTCGACTACGAACTTGACGTTATTAACTCCATGGGGTTCCCAGGCTATTTCCTCATCGTGGCCGATTTCATTCAATGGGCGAAGGAGCAGGGCATCCCGGTAGGGCCGGGGCGGGGGTCTGGCGCCGGCTCCGTGGCGGCCTGGTCGCTGTTGATCACTGACCTTGACCCCTTGCGTTTTGATCTGCTGTTCGAGCGGTTCCTCAATCCGGAACGGGTGTCCATGCCCGACTTTGATATCGACTTCTGTCAAGACCGGCGGGAGGAGGTGATCAAATTTGTTCAAGAGGAATACGGCAGCGACCGGGTTGCGCAGATCATCACCTTCGGCAAGTTGCAGGCCCGCGCGGCCTTGCGCAATGTCGGCCGGGTGTTGGAAATGCCTCTCGGTTATGTCGACAAAATCTGCAAGATGGTGCCTAACAATCCGGCCAGTCCAGTGACCCTGGCCGAGGCTATCGAATCCGAGCCCGAACTGCAGTATCTGCGCGATACCGATGAAAACGTCGCCCAGCTGTTCGATATCTCTCTCAAGCTAGAAGGTTTGCACAACCATGCCTCGACTCACGCCGCTGGTGTGGTCATTGGTGATCGGCCCCTGTCTGAATTGGTCGCACTCTATCGTGATCCCCATTCGGAAATGCCGGTCACACAATTCAACATGAAATGGGTGGAGCAGGCGGGCCTCGTAAAGTTCGACTTCCTTGGCCTGAAAACATTGACGGTCCTGGATAAGGCAGTGAAGTTGCTGGCAGAACGGGATATTGAACTCGATCTGGCAACCATCCCGCTCGATGACACCGATACTTTCGACATGCTCTCCCGCGGCGATACGTCCGGGGTGTTCCAACTGGAAAGCACGGGCATGCGCGATGTATTGCGCAAGCTGAAACCGGACGTGTTTGAGGACATCATCGCCGTGGTCGCGCTCTACCGGCCGGGCCCGATGGACAATATCCCGAGCTTCATCGATCGAAAGAACGGGCGCGAAAACATCACCTATATGCACCCGACGCTTGAGCCGATCCTCAAGGAAACTTACGGCATCATGATCTACCAGGAGCAGGTCATGAAGGCGGCGCAGGAAATGGCCGGCTATTCCCTCGGTGGCGCCGATCTATTGCGTCGGGCCATGGGCAAAAAGATCCAGGCCGAGATGGATGCCCAGCGGGAGCAATTTGTTGATGGTGCAAAGGAACACGGTCTGACGGCGTCCAAAGCGTCGGAAGTGTTCGACACCGTCGCTAAATTTGCCGGATACGGATTCAATAAATCCCACGCAGCGGCGTACGCGTTGGTGGCTTATCAAACCGGCTACTTGAAAGCCAACTATCCCGTCGAGTTCATGGCGGCGACCATGTCGCTGGACATGCACAACACCGACAAGCTGGCCGGCTTCCGGGCCGAATTGACCCGATTGGGCATCGAGCTACTGCCACCTGATGTCAACACATCGGATGTGAGTTTCGCGGTGGAGCAGATGACCAATGGTGCTTGGGCCGTACGCTATGCCCTGGCCGCCATCAAAAACGTCGGTGCCGGAGCCATGGAAGGCTTGGTGAAAGCGCGGCAAGCCGGAGGCCCCTTCAAAGACCTCGCCGATTTTGCCGGCCGGCTTGAGACCGGACTCATCAATAAAAGGCTGATCGAAAATTTGGTCCGTGCCGGTGCCCTGGACAGTTTGCATGACAATCGTGCCCAATTGATGGAAGGGGCGGAGACGATTCTCCGTTTTGCTCAGGCTGAAGCCGAACAGCGAAACTCCGACCAGCACGCCTTATTTGGTGGAGAGACGGAACGGCCTGAACTCAAGCTGCCGGACAAAGAGGATTGGCGGCCGATGGAACGGCTGACCAATGAGTTTGACGCCATCGGATTCTATTTGTCAGCCCATCCGCTGGACGCCTACGCAAACACACTGATGGCCCAAGGGGTGATCAACGCGAGGGACCTGGAGAGTCTGATGCCAGAAGATTGCCAGGCTCCCATCCGCATGGCGGGAACCATGGTCAGTAAGCGCGAGCGGGTTGGCCGCAACGGCAACCGTTATGCTTTTGTCGCGTTGTCCGACGCCACGGGCACTTATGAAGCCGTCGTGTTTTCCGAAGTGCTGGTGGCTTCACGGGGCATGCTGGAATCCGGTGAACCGCTGCTCATAACATTGGATGCCAGACTGGAAGATGATCAAGTACGGCTGATGGCGACCAAGATGGTGCCGCTGGACGAGGTGGTCGCCGCCAAGCTCGATAACCTGCGAATCGAAATTAAAGACGGCGCACCGGTGGAGGAACTGAAAGAGATCATCGATGCGGACGGACGTGGCAATGGCCGCATTCTTTTGGTCGCCCGCTCTAACGGCCATGAGATCGAGGTCGCGTTGGCCGACCGCTACGCCATCTCGCCGCAGACTCTGGGGCGGATTAAAGACGTGCTTGGCGTCACCGATATCCGCCAGTTTTAGGAACTGGGAACACCATACGAACGCATTCACTGCTTTGATTTTGACTCCCACCTCCTTGGCTTAAGATGACCGGAATAAAAGGGAGGTTTGCGCAATGACAAAATTGGCAATGATTCGAACTGGTATGACCCGCCGGTTCGTTATGGTCAGTTTGGTCTTTAGTCTAACGGTTTGGGGTCACCAGCCTGTTCAAGCGGTCGAAAAGAACGGCCTTAAAGTCCTGGTCATCGGTGCGACGACGGGCACGTCGGAAGATTTCATCCCCATGGCATTGGAAGCCGGCCATGAAGTCATCGGTCTGGCTCGCCGGCCACACGCGGTCAAGATCGCGCATGAGAACCTCACCGTGGTGAAGGGAGATGTCTACGACGTTGAGTCCCTCAAGGCGGTCATGACCGGCGAGGAAATTGTCGTTTCCGTTTACGGCCCGCGCACCACGCCGGAAATAGAAATCCCGGAATCCGATCTCATGTCCAAGGGCACGGCCAACATCATTGAAGCGATGAAGGCGAAAGGGAACACGCGTCTGTTTGCCACCAGCTCCACCTCGGTGCAGCGCAAGATTCCTGAAACCGAACCCGTCGGTGTCCCGCTCACCCAAAAATGGATGTGGAACATGCGGGGCATCTACCGGGACATGCGGCTGATGGAAGATGTGGCCCATGCCAGCGGTCTCGATGTCATTGTGCTGCGCCCCTGCCAGTTGCTGCAGGAACGCCGGCGCTACGACACCCAAGTGGCCGTTGATGTGGATACACCAAGCCGCCGACTGATCAGTTATACCGATTTCTCTGCCTTCATACTCGACCAACTAGAGTCCGACCAATACCTCGGTTCGACTGTGGGTGTGTATGGGGAGCGCACCATCGACTGGGGCGGCAATGTGGATTTCCAGGCGGAAATGGAAAAGATGAAGCGGGTCAGAGAACAGGTCGAAGCAGACCTGTAATCCTTGCGTCTCGGCTCTTCGCTAGACGGTATCATATTGAGAAACCGGTGTTCACAACGCCTCGACAGGCGTACTCTTTATATCGTCCCGCCGATTATAATGAGGAAGGGCTCACCATGCTGAACCGCCGCACACTTTTAAACACCTCGGTTGCCGCCATTGCATCGACCATTCCGACCCTCCGCGCCGAAGCCAAAGGACTGGACTTCGACATGGAGCCGCGGGGCGCTTGGGATATGTTCGAACGGTTACCCCGTCTCGATCTGGAAAGCGAGCTCGCATACTACACCAGTTACCGTACTTGGGTGCGTGAGGACGTGTTTCGCTCCGCGTCCCGACGGGCAGCACAGATTTTCAGAGAACAGGGGATCAATCCCCGCAACAACGACTTACCCATTCGGGAGATTATCAAGATTCTCGAAAGCGATCCGTTGCTGGCTTACACCGTTCATGCGCGGGAAACGACGCAGCAAATCATGTGGGCGGCCATACAGGATGCCTATCATGCCGATGGCGACAAATATCTTGAAGAGTTGGAACGGGCCGAGAAAAAAGGGCCGGGCACACTCGAACTACGGCCCGATTTGCATGTTCCCGATTTTGCCCGCTATGAAATCCACTTACAGCCCGGTGGGTATGTGGGCGATCCGTTTGCCGGTTATATTTACTATCACGGCCTCAATGTGGAGTTTGGCAACGGCAACTACCGAGACGAATTGCAGGTCGGCCGTGCCGACGCTGTTCCGGCGCCACCGGATGGCAAAGTCAAACGTGTGTTGGAGCAGGGCTGCAGTTCCGGTCAGTTGACCCTAGCGCTCAAACGGAAATTCCCCGACGCCGAAGTGTGGGGTAACGACATCGGCGCACCCATGCTCCGCTTCGCCCATATGCGTTCGGTCGATCTCGGCATGGAAACCCATTACACCCACGAGCTGTGCGAAGACAGCCAGTTCCCGGACAATCACTTCGACATCATCACCAATTTCCTGCTCTATCATGAGATCCCCGAGAAAATTGGCCGGGAAATCATTCATGAGAGTTTCCGCACCCTGCGGCCGGGCGGCATCTGGTATCCCATGGACATCTATACCTCGGCGCCGCCGCCGACCGCGCCGTACGGTAAGTTTTCGTCGTGGTTCAATCACCGCTGGAATGCAGAAGTGTGGTGGCTGGAATATGCCGACCTGGCGCCGGACTTTGAAAACGAAATGCGTCGCGCCGGCTTTGAAGTGGTGCGCCATCGCACGGGACAGGGCAGCCGCACCAACGTCATGGGGGTCAAACCTGCCTGACATTTTAAAGGGCGACCCTTTTAACGGAGCCGTCATTTGTGGTCCGGCCTGGATTTCTCTAGGCTGGAGCCGGTCAACGGCGGAGCAAAATCAGCCCAGTTGGGCGGCGTAAAACCAGTCCATTTTATGTGATGCCGAAGGCGTTGTTGCGGGTTGTCCCGGTAGTGCATAGGAGGGACCCGCGCGGCTTTGCGTAGCGTTTCGCGTGTGCGAAGCGAAGGCGTGTGGGCGGTGCCTGTGTACCCACCGGGTCAACGCTGGCCTCGGTGTTAGATACCGATCAGCTGCGGCCGGCTGTTTGTTGTTTTCTTCGGCTCTGGTTGAGCCGGTAGCTGTCGCCGTTCATTTCCAGAATATGGACATGGTGGGTCAGGCGATCGAGCAGCGCGCCGGTCAGGCGCTCGGAACCGAATATTTCCGTCCATTCGTCGAACGGCAAGTTCGAGGTGATGACGATTGCGCCCCGTTCGTAACGTTGGCTGAACACTTCGAAGAGGAGTTCGGCGCCGGTCTTTGAGAGCGGCACGAAGCCGAGTTCGTCGATAATCAGCAGGCGGACCTTTGCCAATTGCTTCTGCAACCGCAGCAACCGCTTCTCATCCCTCGCTTCCATCAGTTCATGGCCACAACAAGGCCTTCGCCTTCTTCGGCGGCGTGCCGCGATCGATCCTTTATGACAACGACAAGTGCTTGGTGTCACGTACGCTAGCCGCGTGTATCCGGGATCGGCGCGACCCGGCTCTGATCACCCACAAGCTGGCCGAGATGATGCGCTTCCCCATGTCCGCGATCCTGTCCCTTCTGAAAACTCCGTCCACATAAGCTCAATGATGATTTACATCCAGTTTAAGCGGTTGAGGTTTGCGGAAAGCACAAGGCCTGAAAACAACGCTACGAAATGCTTCGGGTTCTGTGCGAACCACCGATGGGTTCCGCGGGGCAGGACGCCGTCGGAGGATAGCTCGGTTGACAGTGACCGGTGCCGGTCCTTAAGCCGTTTCCGGAGAATGGAAGATCGACGGAACGGAGCGGTGAGGGAACGGATCGCACGGCTGCGCATTGAGCTGCAAGAGCTGGAACCGAAGATCTGGCGGCGCATCGACGTGCCGTTGTCGATGACGCTAGAGGCCCTGCACGAGGCGATCCAGATGACCATGGGCTGGACCTCATCGCACCTCTGGGAATTCGACATCGATGGCCCCTGCTACGGCGATCCGTCATTCCGAGAGTTCGACGACGAACCGCGGGTCGGTCTACGGGGCTGACGGTCTGAAGCTGTGCACCTTGACCGCGTCCGGGGTAAAGCGGTTCAGCTATGTCTACGACCTCGGCGATAACTGGCGCCACGATGTGACCGTCGAGGAGATTGGCGACGGCGAACCGGGCATGGAATATCCCGCCTTCGTCGATGGAGCGAGGCGCTGTCCGCCGGAAGACATCGGCGGTGCGGACGGGTTCATGGATTTCCTGGAGGCGGTCCTCGACCCGACGCATGAGCGGCACCCGGACATGATCGGCTGGTACGGTGGGCCGTTCGACCCGATCGGCTTCGATGCGGCGCGGGCACGTTTGGGCTTGGAGAACATGGCCCGCCGGCGACGAGATCCGCTGGTTGGTCATAACGGTGTATGAACCTTCTATAGTTCTGCACGGACGGAGATTTCGAAAGGGATGACCGGCGGGATCAAGCGCAGCTATCCGGCTGGACCGTTGTCGGAACCACCCAGGGCCGGGGGCGAAACGACCGTCACATGGAACGCGGCCAACCGAAAAAGGACATTTGGCTTCGCCCTCTCCGAAAGGACTGGAAGCGAACCCTCAACCGGTAATTCCACGTCCCGAGCGGACGGCTCAAGACGACTGAGTCAGCCAATTGGGGAACTTACCAAACTCAGAAACCGCCAGCGGCTAACCAAGAGCCGACCATCGCGGGTGGGTGCGATGCCACGTATCGTTCTCAATCCGACCCATGGGAAGCGGCCGCCCTGGAACCCTGCACCACAGGACGATGTGCAGATTGACCGGGCGACAGTGACGTGCAACGGGTTCCGGCCGGAGGACTTCACGAGCGACGGATCGTCGTTGCCGCACATCGCCCTGGGCCTCGGTTTAGCGGCCTGCCAGAAGGGACTTGCCGTTGGCTTCACCACCGCGGCCGCCCTGGTCCATGAACTGATGGAAGCGAGGGATGAGAAGCGGTTGCTGCGGTTGCAGAAGCAATTGGCAAAGGTCCGCCTGCTGATTATCGACGAACTCGGCTTCGTGCCGCTCTCAAAGACCGGCGCCGAACTCCTCTTCGAAGTGTTCAGCCAACGTTACGAACGGGGCGCAATCGTCATCACCTCGAACTTGCCGTTCGACGAATGGACGGAAATATTCGGTTCCGAGCGCCTGACCGGCGCGCTGCTCGATCGCCTGACCCACCATGTCCATATTCTGGAAATGAACGGCGACAGCTACCGGCTCAACCAGAGCCGAAGAAAACAACAAACAGCCGGCCGCAGCTGATCGGTATCTAACACCGAGGCCAGCGTTGACCCGGTGGGTACACAGGCACCGCCCACACGCCTTCGCTTCGCACACACGAAACGCTACGCAAAGCCGCGCGGGTCCCTCCCATGCACTACCGGGACAACCCGCAACAACGCCTTCGGCATCACATAAAATGGACTGGTTTTACGCCGCCCAACTGGGCTGATTTTGCTCCGCCGTTGACCGGCATGTGACGCTGGTGATAGTCGAATTTGTACCTGCACCAGGTTCTTCGACTCACCGCACTCATAATGGCTTTCGTATACTGAATTTGATCAATGTTTTTAACAACCAATAAACTTCAAAATCAATTTAAGAAAAATCTGCGTTTTGCAAAACGAATCGATATAGCTACCGCATGGGCAACTTTGGGGCCTGCGTCGGAGATGCTTTGTTGTACTGCAAACAAAAGGGGTATCAAGATTCGTGCCATCGTCGGAACATTCGGTTATGCGACGGACCCCGATGCGCTGGACCGGTTGCACGAAATCGGGGAGCTTCGCCTCATTGATGGCCGTAAAGAATTGTTCCACCCGAAAACTTATATCTTCCAGGGAAAAGAACAATCATGCGCATGGATTGGTAGCGCAAACTTCACAAGAGCGGGTTTCGAGAACAACGAGGAAGTCGTTCACGAGACCAATAACGTTCGGCCGGTCTCCTCTTGGTTCAAACGTCGGTGGGATAATTGCAATGAATTGCCTGCAAATGCGACCGCAAATTATCGGACGCGTCGGAAGCGGCAAGGGGTTTCGATTCATTTGGAATACATTGTCGAATCACCGACGAACGGCGATAACGAGAGGCTTGACTTTCTGAGGGGAGTGGGTAGCTGGAACGAATTTGTTGCGGCCCTTGAGCGATGCAATGAGTCGAGGATTGTCGAGATGGTAGACTGGTCAGTTCTCGGAAAAAAGCACAGCTACGTTCACACCATCAGCGAAGGACAGCGTGTTGCGCGTTTAGATAACTGGATAAGATTGACCAACAGAGACAGGCGCATCTTATTGGGACTGCTTGACAATGACAAAGGAACTTGGGGATTACTCGGAAATATGAGCGGGGCGGGCGAAGCCAATGGAGTATTTAATCGTCCGCATGAAAATGACCATGAAACGATTCTGGGCAGAATCCGGGAGTCTGTAAATTCAGTGGTTCATGCTCCAGATAATGACTTTCCCGATGTGGCCGTAACAGCTCTAGAAAACATAATGAATGAAAATAGATTTGCTCATGGCGTAGCTACCCGTCTTCTTGCCCTGGCCCGCCCCGATAAGATCGTTTCCGTAAACAGCGGATCCGCAAGAGGACTATTGGAACTTTTCGCACCTGCGCAGGCGAATCATAATGACCCACCTATTTACCCTGGTAAACCAAATAACTATCGCCAACTACTTAGCGGACTGTATGAACAGCCGTGGTACAATGTCCCCGAACCTCAAGATAATGAAAGGGAGCGGAAACTGTGGTCCATGAGGGCGGCGTTGATCGATAGTTTTGTCTATAGGCCCGGCCCATAAATAGGATGAAAGCCCGGACATGGACTTCTGCGTCCAAGTCTTGTCCGCGCCGCTAACCTCCCTTGCCAAGACCTGACGTTGCCCCTGAAATCTGACCAGTTCTTTTTTTATCTGCGCGGCCTGAGACATGGTCACGTCCCTCCTGGCGTGTGCCGGTGTCCAGCAGCCGATACTTAAGTGACGCCATCGTCGGTTATAGTAGATCTTGATGTACTCTAGTAGCCTAGCCCTGGCCTCGCGCCGGGTGCGGGCGGTGCACGAATTTGGTCTTGAGAGAGCCAAAGCTCTCCGTGGGGCCATGGTCGAGGCAATTACCCTTGCGGCTCATGACGGCTTTGACGCCATAGAGTCCGAGCAGTTTGCGGTCGTCACCGCAAGCATATTGCACACCGCGATCGGACTAGTGGATCAGCCCCATCGGCGGCCAGCGGTTTCGGATCGCCTTGCAGATTGGGCGCGATTGCATAGTAGCTACGGCAGTCGGTATACTCGGCGCACGCCGGCGCGTTTCACAAGAGGCTATTTTGCGAATCAGCGTCCCGCAAGTTTACAACTAAGACAGAGCGGCTACATCTCCATCTCGATCCCGCGCGACGCGGGCGCGGGCGCGGCTGGTCTCCACAAAGAGGGTTTTCTGGGTCGTAAGGTGGGGATGGTTGGCTTCCATCGCCGCGATCACGGTATCAAGGGTGCGGCTCTGAAACGCATGCACGGTTGAGGCTCACGCCCGGTCGATATGGCGCAGTTGCGGATCCCCGTTACGCATGTCGAGCGCCCGTCCGTCCTCCAGCGTAAACGTCACCCCGCCGTCCTTCACCTCGCTCACCGCCGCTGTCTGGTCTGTTGACGAGGCCAAATCCGGCGTCGTTGCGGGTCCAGCGGATACGGTCGCCTTGACGCAATTCGATCCTGTACCTTCCGAAAACCCGATCCACATAGAGTCAGAGTATTCATATTCAGTTTAAGCGGATGAGGTTTACGGAAAGTACACCCGATTGCCAAAACAAGAGGTTTGAGTTGTTTAGCAATCGTGACGGTCAGGCAAACAGCTGGAAGCCGGTGTTGGCGGAATCAAAGAAAGACGATGTAACAAAAATGGCCATACCTCGCTGGCAAAGCCCTTGGGGCAGCTCGTCTAATCAGAGCTGCCTATTGTATTTTCTGTTTCTCACTCTTGTCCGGCCAATTCTTCGCGAATTTGCCGATTAATTTCCCGTTGCCGGGCCATCAGCGCTTCAGGATTGATGCCGGTGTCGCTGAATTCAATGGGTCTGTCGCTATACACTCCGATTGTGGAGTTGTCGTAGGCATCCGTTTCGGTGGCATCAAGAATAAATGCCGCAAAATCAGCGTAAGTAATAACTCTTTGCCCCGGCGCCTCAACATTCACGGCGGCTTTGATATTACCGCGCGGTGGTTCAATCAAAATCAATCCGGGGCGCAACACGCCATAGTTCATGCTGCTTTCCCGGACGATCCGTTCCATTTCGGCCATATCATTGTAGAGGCCGCGCTTCAGATAATACCAAAGGCCAGAACGGATGGTCAGATTATCAGGTCTCGGTGTATCCGCTTTGTAACCAAACTTGGACATCTCCTGAACCGATGCTGAGCTGGTGACAAAAATTCTACCAATACCGTTTGTCTTCATGGCTTGAATGATATTGGTAACTCCGACAGCCATTAAATCTGAAAACGCAACTTCTTCCTGTGGATCACTTCTTGATCCAAATACAGAAATCACCACCGCGCCCTCATGTCCTTCGAAGGCAGCTTTGAGAGAATCCTGATCTCTCACATCCGCCTTAACCACGGCCAGATTTGGATGGGCCGCGTGTCTGACGGCCTGCGGCCGCCGCGCCAGGCCAACGACGTCATGGCCACGCCATATAGCTTGTGGGATCAATTCATCAGCCGTGCGTGATGTTGCACCAATCACTATAATCTTGACACCGGACTTTTCGCCCGGGCCATGCGCCGTGATTGGCGTAGTGCAGAGCACCATCACAATAACAGCGAGCGCCGTTTTCATCCCAGTCATTGGCTGTGATAATACTTTATACATTCTGGATTCTCTCTACGTGCTCCAAATGGCTCTCAGTCACTACCGATCTTTAGGGTTGAACTCCCATTCGCGCCAGCGTTTGCCATTGCGATGCTCGACCACGACAACCCGCGGCACTACTTTGATGCCGTCATCCGTTTCGTACCGGTCTTCGTGGAACATAACCAAGACATTTTGTATGAGCCCCAACCGGACGGCTTTGGAATCTTTGTATCCGTTCTCGGCCACAAAGATCATGCGCATTGAGCGCCGCAGGTTATCCTTGCCGCGAACCAGTTCAACGACACCATCATCCGTGATGCGGTAAAACACACCATTGTCTTCAAACGCTTCGACGGCGACGTCGGCATTGCGCGCGCCGAAAGCGGCCTGAGACCGATTTATGATTGAGTCGTAGTCGTATTTCTCACTTAACAGAGTTGGGGGTTGGCCAGAGGTGCAGGCCGTCAAGAATAGTAAAAGGGTCGAGGCGAAGGAACGCCCATAGCGAACGGTTACGTTTTTTGTCGCTGCGATATAGTCGATTGACCGTACGGCAGCTATCTTTACTGCGGGTTGCATATACATATCTTGCACGCTCCATTTTACCACGGTACGGCCTCACCTTTGTAGTTGAAGATCGAACCACTGTTTGTTTCGTCGAAGTTATCGATCACGCGCATCATACCGGTGACGCTGTCCTCAACAGAGATCAGAAGTGCCGCAGGGAAGTTGTCGGCAACAAGCGCTTCCATTGACGCATCATTGACAGGCCCCGGGTCCATGAGTCCGACAACCACGCCCGTCCTGGTGCCTCTATGGTATTGAAAAAGCCTGCGCATCAACATGTTGCCGGCCGCATGACTAGCCCTACCAAAAAAGTTGCCACAGCGCGTGCAGTTTCTCGCGTTGCTGACGGAGCCGGACGAGCTTGAAAGCTTTATTACCTTTTTCAATCCACTTGATTGAACGTGCTCGTTGAAGGATTCAAAGACTTTCAAGGCAGCGACGGTATTGACAGTCAAAACTTCATTGAAGGCGCTAAAATTAAAATGGCCAAACCTTTGAGCGGTGAGACCGCCGGGTGCATCGCCGCCATCCAGACGCGTGGCATAGAGTAAAATATCAATTGGCTGGCCCTGATACTTCGAGGCAAGCGCATCGATCGCGGCAAAGTCCCTGATGTTGAGGTCCTCGACCTCCACGTTTGGGAATTTTTGGGCAAGTGCGGCGGTTTTAGTGGCGGAAGCTGAATCCGTTACAGTGGCAGTCACAGACCACCCCCGTACGGCATATTGGCGGGCCAAGGTAAACCCTATCTCCCGCTCCGCTCCGATGATGAGCACCGTAGTGTTAGGGCTAGATTGCGCGTATACACAAGGTGTTCCTGTGAAAAATATAAAAGAAAGAACGACAAATGGCTCAATCAAGAGCCGTATGATGAGGCGGGCGTGCGCCATTCCGTGTTCTCGTATTGTTTTTCGTTTTTCCATCTAACCAGCCCTTCGAAAACCTACGACCCTATCATGGCGCCTGAAAACCAAGCTTATACCAAAGCCTTCCCATAAATTTTATACCGATGGATAATCTTGATTGATGACCCTGATGGAGGCCACCTGTCCCTTCCGAAAACCCCATCCACATAGAGTCAGAGTATTCACATCCAGTTTAAGCAGATGAGGTTTAGGGAAGGCACAGGTGCCACCTTAAGCTTGAAGCATCTCGGTTGATTGCACCACGAATACCAGCGGATAAGAAAAGAAAAAGGGATGGGTTTACGGCCGTGCGCGGAAATAAATTATTTTGGTTGAACCTGCTTACGGAAACATCATGGCAATAAACAACGGAGAAAATACTGCAACAAACGTAGACGTTCCCGCACAGTCCCAGAGTCCGTCATTCTCGCCGGATTTGCAGCAAAGATATGAGAGAATGAAAGGTTGGGTAGATGCCTTCCCGGCTTCTTCAGCTTTTATGCCTGACGGCCCTGTTTTGCATTACACATCCCTTGAGGGCTGTATAGGCATTCTTGAGTCTGACAGTATCTGGATGTCGTCGGTCCAATCTTTAAATGACCTGTCCGTCATCAAAACAAATGGGACTGTTGAGCGTGTTTCATAAGGGAGGATCGGGCTCATCTTTGTTTGATGTTAAGCCGCTTGGCGTTGATGGTTCAAGCGGCGGTTTTGGGTGGTCAGTTTTTTGACCTTTTTTCTCTTTTCGATGATGGCGGTGTGGCGTCCAAAGTAGGCGTCGGCTGGAGTTACGTTGCCGATGCTCTCGTGGTAGCGTTGGTTGTTGTAGCGATCGACGAAGGCGCTGATCTGGTTTTCGAGATCGCCGGGTAGATAATAATTTTCAAGCAGGATCCGGTTCTTCAGCGTTTGATGCCAGCGCTCGATCTTGCCCTGGGTTTGCGGGTGATACGGTGCGCCCCGAACGTGATCCATACCGTGGTCCCCGAGCCATTCAGCCAGATCGCTGGAGATATAGGACGAGCCGTTGTCGCTGAGCAGCCTCGGCTTGTGGACGACATTGGCGCGATTGCAGCCTGAGGCTTCTAGCGCCAACTTCAGTGTTGCCGTCACATCGTCCGCCGTCATGTTGGTGCAGAGCTTCCAAGCAATGATGTAGCGGGAATAGTCGTCCAAGATGGTCGACAGATAAAACCAGCCCCAGCCGATGACCTTGAGAGAGGTGAAGTCGGTCTGCCACAGCTGGTTCGGCGCCGTGGTCTTGTCGCGGAACTCATCGGCTGCCTTGATGATCACGAAAGCGGGGCTGGTGATCAGGTCGTGGGCTTTGAGAAGCCGATAAACCGAGGCTTCCGAGACAAAGTAGCCCCTGGTGTCCGTAAACCTGACGGCCAGTTCCCGGGGCGACAGTTGTGTCTCCTCCAGGGCAAGATCGATGATCTGCCCCCGGACATCATCCGGGATCCGGTTCCATACCCGGCCCGGGCTGCTGTTGCGATCCTCAAGACCGGCGTCGCCAAAGGCCAGAAAACGATCGTACCAGCGATAAAAGGTGGTCTTCGGAATGCCCAGCTTGTCCAAAGTGGACCCGACGCCCAGGTGGGACTGCTCGACCAGGCGGATGATCTCCAGCTTCTCGGATGCGCGATACCTCATTCCTCGTCTCCCCCGTGCCCGAGCATGTTTTTTTTGAGAAGACGGTTCTCCAGCGAAAGTTCGGCGACCAACTCCTTCAAGTCGCGCATCTCCTGGCGGAGGCCTTTAACCTCGCCCGAGGTCGCTTGGCGCCCGGTGTCGCCGGCGAGCCGCTTCTTGCCCGCTTCCAAAAACTCTTTCGACCAGCTGTAATACAGACCCTCGGCGATGCCCTCGCGGCGGCACAAGGCGGCGATGCTCTCCTCGCCGCGCAGGCCCGACACCACGATCCGGATCTTCTCCTCAGCCGTATACTGCTTGCGTGTCTTGCGCCGAATATCCCGAACCGTTCTCTCCGCCGGGTCGTTCTTGCTCATTAATTTCTGTCTCATCTTCGTTCCCTTCGGTCACTACGATGAGCCAGAAATCCTCCGTTATGCAATTACCTCAATTTGTCCCAAAGGCGCTGACGTCAGACAAAATGACCCCCATGAGATAAAGTATACCCACACTATCTTGCAGAGAATCTTAAAGCGCCATCCATCGCCTGAGAAACTGGGTGAGGTGGTGTCTAACGCGTTTCGGCGTACAACCAAAACAATACCCCGCTGGTTCAAAACCTTCATTGCAAGTTTCTCGCGTGAATATAAATCCTCTAACCAATGGACAAATTATGGTGATGAGAAGCGAGGTGCCTGCCTGGTGTTTAGCCCGGAACTTTTCATTCCTGCGCAAGGGACCGCATCTGGTTTACGACCCTTGGAACAAGTTTTTATCGACGAAGTCCGCTATGGGCCTAAAGCCGCTGAAAAAGTCCTACGTGAGGGGTTAAGTGAATTTTATAATTGCATTCACGCACACGGAGACGGGCGGTATTCGCGAGAAGAATTCAGTAGCTTTGCGTTAGAGATGCAAAAGCAGTTGGCGATTACTCTAATTTGGGTCAGTTTAACCACGAAACACAGAAAGTGGCGAAGAGAACGAGAGATACGCCTCTTTATCAACAATCAACCTGAGGTTCTTCAAGAAGTGATTCAGATCAGGCCCGTGAATGGCAAGTCTGTGGAATACTTATCTCCTGCATTCAAACAGGCCTGCGGGCGCTCCTTATATGAAAAGGGCTCAATCTTGGAAATAATCGTGGGTAAAAACGCTCCCGACGATCAGTTCGAACACCTGAATACCCTTGTCCCTTACGAAAACCTCATCCGCCGGTCTTCATGATGCAAACCGCATAGGTGCAGATGACGTTCTCGGAAGGCGTAGGTCTGTGTCGAGACGCGGCAGTTGAAGGCGGTGCTGTCGGCCACGGTGAACAAGAGCGACCGCAACGACGCGCACGGGATCGCACAGATGGTTCGGGTAAACATGCTCCGCCCGGTTCATGTCAAGGCGGCGTCGAGCCAAGAGAAACGGATGCTCCTGACCAATCGCAAGTTCATGTTGAAGCAGCTGTGCGACGCGGAGGGCAACATCCGCGGCACGCTGCGGAACTTCGGGATGAAGATGGGCAAAGTCAGCCGCCGCGGGCTCGAAGCACCGGTTCTTGAGTTGGTTGCCGATCGGGCAGCGCGGAGCGGGACGCTAGGCGTCGCCCGGCCGGTTGTCCCTTCCGAAAACCTTATCCGCTGACATTGTTGATACAAACCATCCAGTTGTGGATGAGGTTTTCGGAAGGGACAACCAGACAAATATAAGTCTGCGTACAAGTGCCGATATTCCTATGCGGTCCCATAGAATACTGGAAAAGCTCTCAATAATTGGGTGGGTAATTGGGAGTGATCTATGAAATTTATAACAATATCAATAAATATTAATGATATAACCAAATATTATGGCGGACACCCTTCCGCCATTCCTTAAATCAAAAATCCGCCGCGATGGTCAGCTCAACCCGGCGCTGTTCGAAGGGGAGCATCTGGCCGGATACACTGGGTGTGACGCTGTTTGCATTGAAGAGATTGCGCCCCTGAAGGCGGAACCGGACCGGCACATCTGAGATCGCGGTCGTGAATCGGAGGCCCGCATCGACAGTAAAAGTGCCGGAAATTTTACGGGAATTGCTGACGGTGACGAATTGGGACGAGATGCTCTCGACCTTGGCATCAAGGGCTAGCCCCTCGATGGCGGCTGGGCGGTATTGAACATTCATACGGAAGAGCCGAGGTATGGGTCCGACGGCGGTGAGCCGGGTGGCATTCTGCGGATCCTCGTTTTGAATAATACGCGGCTGCAGCAGCACGGCCCCAGCGACCACGGTCAACGCATCCGTGACATCGCCTGCCAAGGACAGCTCAACACCGCGGTGGCGGGTTTCGCCCAACCGCCGAAAGACGCTGAAAGGGTCCAAGGCATAATAAGGTTTGTCGATTTGAAAAACGCCGGCGACGAATTGCACGTCCGGCCCGAACTGATACCGCACACCAGCATCTACTTGACGGGTGCGCTCCGCCGGGACTGCTTCATCGCGATTGACGGCGTTGACCGGAGCCGTGCCCAGATCCTCAAAGCCGCGCGAATAGCTGGCATAGACCGCCAGCTCGCGCGATAGGTACGCCGCCGCGGCGGCGTTATAAAGCCAGGGTGACTCTTTGCCTTCGACAGGGTCAACGCCGGGGCGGGTCAAGGTCCGCTCATAGTCGGATTTTTGCAGAGCCAGACTCACCTGCCCCACATTTTGCCAAGCACCCTCATAGGCGATGCCGCCGGTGATTTGTTGGGTATTGGTGCGAGTCGTGTCGCCCGTTTGAAATTGCGGTTCAGGCAGATCGGGAAACGCGCCGATGGTCACCCGACCGAAGTAGCGCCGGTCACCGCCGCCAAAGGTAGTGCTGCGGTCGCGGGCGCGTACGGTCATGTATAGGGTGTGGCGGCGCACGTCTTCTACAAAAGTCCGCGACAGCTTGATCTCTCCCGACGTGGACCGGGTATGCCGCGGTGGAGACTGCTCAATAAAATAGTCGCCTTCTCCAAATTCGTTGGTATTGAGCAAAAAGGCTTTGAAGGTCTCTTTGTAAAAGTTGTTCTCGGAGCGGAACACGCCCGCTTCCAGTGTCCAATCGTTATTCAACTCCGCTTGGCCGATGACGCCATAGTTAATGTGCCTGAATCCGAAAAACAACCAGTCCGGACTGGTTAGGACCTCTGCGCGAAACACCGGAACGTCATTGTCGCCAATGAAAGCTTGCGGCCGGTCCCCGTCGACGGCGCCCCTTTGTAAACCGCTCAAAAAGGGAATGATGGTAACGGTTTCGGAAGGTCTCCAGTTGGCGATCAAGCCGCCGTTGTAGCCCCGATCCCCCACGGCGAACTGATGGGAGACGTTGCGCGTAAAACCTGCGCCGGCGCCGATGCTTAAGACGTTTTCGATGACCGGAAATTGCTTATCGATCTCGACATTGTGGCGCCAATAGGAGAACAATGCTCCTTCGGTTGCCACGATGCTGCTAACAAACTGATCTCCCGGAACACGGAGATTGAAGTCCACCACGCCGGTTGGTGCCGGCAGGGGATAGCCCTGCGCACTGAT
The DNA here is from genome assembly GCA_965262665.1 of Rhodospirillaceae bacterium. GTDB lineage: Bacteria > Pseudomonadota > Alphaproteobacteria > Rhodospirillales > Rhodospirillaceae > CBDBND01. Next base: position 1,490,266 of record CBDHFR010000004.1, on the reverse strand, counting down.
GCCGACGTGGATGGTGGAGCCGCGGCGAATACGAACGTTGGGGGCCGCAGCCTGATCAAAATAGAGACCGTTGATGCGCAAATTGCCAGCCTGACTGGGATTAAAGCCGCGGGCGCTGGCCGAAGAATAGAGCCCGATCTCCTCATCACCGATGACCGTGCCAAAGGCATCCTCAGCCTCGGCAACCGCGTTTTCCCCTGCGCGCTGGGCAAACGCGGGACCGGCGGAAAGGATCAGAAAGTAGAGAACAACGTTCCGCAGAAATTTGCAGGTCTCGCAGGCTAACAATGTGGACTTCCCCTCAACACACGATATGTCACGACCGCGAACCTGCGCCGGACGCATGAGGCACGATATACCACAGAACCGATGCGGCAATGTTAGTGGAAAAGGGGGCGCTCAGCCTATGTTCGCGGTGAACTGAAAGCAGATGTCAAAGAGCGTGTTTCAGAAACTCGATCAGGTCGGCCCGTGTGTCGTCATCGCTGTCATTCCCGAAAACCTGGCGGGTTCAACCGGTCGTCGCAACACGTTCAGTTTGACTGGCCTGCAAGCACTGGTCCAGAGCTTCGGCGGGAGTTCTCCATCCGAGGGTCTTGCGGGGCCGTGTATTGAGCGCGTCAGCAACAACTGCGAGTACGTCCGGACTGTGTGCGCTCAGATCGGTTCCTTTCGGGAAGTACTGTCGAAGCAATCCATTGGTGTTCTCGTTCGTTCCGCGTTGCCAAGGGCTGTGCGGTTCGCAGAAGTAGACGGGAAGGCCGGTTGCGATCCGCAGATCCGCATGCCTGGCCATCTCTGCTCCCTGGTCCCAGGTCAGCGAGCGGCGAAGCTGCGCTGGCAATGTCGTGATCGTCCGGGCGATGGCATCGCGAACCGCTTCAGCCCCATGCTCGCTCCAGCCGGCAAGCGCAGGCCCGTTCTTCACGCGCGGGACGGTGCCGTGGCCTCCCATTCGGGGAAGATGCAGCAGCATTGTGAGCCGCGTGGCGCGTTCCACCAGAGTGCCGATCGCCGATCTGCCCAAGCCGATGATCAGGTCACCTTCCCAGTGTCCGGGTACGGCCCGATCAGCTGCTTCCGCCGATCGTTCGGCATTGTCAGACTAAATTGATCTAGTAGTCTGGTGGCGTGAGTTATCGCCGTTCCGAGCCCGCTTTGCTTGGTTAATTCCAAGCGAACCAATAGCTTAGTGTCTAAACCCAGGGAACAAGTGCTAAAGGAGTTAGCCCGAACCAATTACTCTGACAAAGCCCATGCGAGAGCCTAGCGTTTCATCAAGATAATCTGGTTTTATACCTGGAATCATTGATTCGGCCTTAATTTAGTATTTTGCATTGACATGATTCGGCTGCCGATTCATGCATGACGTTGCTCCCGGATCCCGGACCAGACGGTAAATTAAATACCGACCTGGAGGGACAGGATGACAAAGCAGACGAGGCGGCGGTTTTCGCCCAGAATACAAGGAACAGTCGGTTGCCCGGCTATCGGAGCCGGGTGCGACACATAGCAGTGTGGCTGCCGAGCCCGGCGTCACGCCAACGCAGTTGAAGACCTGGCGGCTCGAGCTTGAGGCCGCGGGTTCGGCCGCGGCGACCGCGGCGCAGAAAGCCGAGGCCGCTGACCCAACAGGCCCGGATGGTCTCTGACGGTGCCGGAGCCTTGATGACGGTCTCCATGTGGCACAGAGAACCTTGGAGTATCTCGCGACTGGAGATCAGCGCAGCCGTTTTGTTCCGAGAGGGAGCCGCATTACGATGCAGGCGGCTCAGAAGCTTACGCAAGCGCGCCCGATCTACTTCCGGCCACATCACTCGATAGGCTTCAGACAGGCCCCGCAATCGGCTGCACACCGAGATAGACGCCAGCCGGTCCTGAAGGCCGGTCACATAGGGCCGAAGGTTATCTCTTATCAGTGCAACAGGCCCAGGCGACGAAAGCTGTGCAGGGTCACGGTCCGACCGGTACTTGAGCCACATGCCGTAGTCCTTGACGACTTGGTGGCTGGTCTTTTCCGTCGAGTGGGACGCAAGACCCGCGTCGGTGAACACATCACCGGGGTCGATCGCTGCCTGCCACGCGTCTCTATGACGTTCCGGCCACGCGTCAAAAGGCAATACCCACCGCTTTGCTTTCTTATTCATGACCGCCACGGGCGCCTAGATCGTCCCCGTAAGGCCCTGGTATCACTTAGACCATCTTGCTCTGCCGACCCGACGAACCCTCGCTTTGAAGTCAGCAGGTTTTGCCAATATTCAATGGCGGGCTTGGTCTCATTGCCTTCGTAATACATAAAGGTATGCGCGGCGACTTACTCGATATGCCCTTTGACTTCGACGAACGGCGGACTTTCGGGCGCAAGGTGGGCCGTAACGAGCCGTGTCCCTGCGGATCGGGCCGCAAATACAAGCGGTGCTACGGCGCCAATTGATTGCCGCCTTGGCACCAAACGAAAGTCAGGAGTTCCTGACAAGGACAAACCTAAGATGCGGCGGCGGGCGCTGACTTCAGACAGTCGAAAACCAGCTAAAGGCAGACTTTTAATACGAAGCGCAAGATCGGGCTTAGCGGTCTAACCCAACTTCAGCCTTTACCATCAAGAAAAGCTAGTATCGCCTCGGCCTTTTCATCCGTACCAGTGGAACGGGGCAATACCAGTTGGGTGGAATTAGGAACCAGAGAAGCCGCCTCCTCCACGTATACATGCAAGGGGTCTGCCTCGTGCGCCATGCAGAACGTCGGTACCGTGATCAGCGGCAGCCGATCATGGGTGGGATGGCGGAATACGGCACGGTAGCCCTTATAATAATGGGGTAACGCCTTCAAAACTTCGACAGCGCTGTTGGTGATCTGCTGCGGCGATCGAACGGGCCGACCGAGATAGTGTTCCGGGTCGCGCCTATAGTGCGGAAAGAACATGCTCATGTCTCGCAGGTAGTTCCATGCCCATACAAAATGGCCACCGTCGGCGTCCGGAGTGATTTCGGGGGCATAGTTCTTGAGCAAATCCTCGGAAAAGTCGTTGCCGAACAAGGCCACGCCATCGAACACCAGCTTTCTGACCCGATCGGGACGGGCAATGACGAGTTCGATCCCGATATTAGCACCGGTGTGGCTGCCATAGACGTCCACCTTGTCGAGCTCAAGGGCATCCATAACCCGAACCACACTGTCCGCATAGTAGGCCAGATCCGGCACCTCGGGTTCCGGCGGTGCAGAGTCCCCGTATCCTAGGGTGTCAGCCGCGATCACACGGCGCGTTTCCCCAAAGATCGAGACCAAATTCACCAAACTCTTGGATGACCCAGGTGACGCATGCATCATGTACAGTGGCAATGGACCGTCCTCTGTGGATTCTCCGGCGTGGTGATAGTGGACCAATCCTTCCCTGATCCGCACGAAGGCGCGATCGATGTCCATGCGTGGGTTCCCCATAAGTTGTTGTGCCACAGCCCTGCGTCCAGTTGCAGCGGATATCAAAAATGAAGCTGCCGTGGCCTGATACAAATTACGCCTGCTAATCATCTTTGTGCTCCTCTGTCCTTTCTGAAAACCTTATCTGGTTGTACTAAGAGTGAACCTTAATCCTCTATAGCTTTCTGTGCATGAAGTTTTCGGAATGGGCAGCCGTACGTATATCAGCGGCGTGGAACGGGGCATTCGCAATCCAACGATAGTGGTGATTGCCGAAATCGCTCAAGCGCTTAAAGTGCCGCCCTCCAGATTGTTGGAAGGTGGACGCACCAGAGCAACCGGTTCCAGCCGCAGGTAAGTGGCTGTCCTTCCCGAAAACCTTATCCGCGGATCTTCATGATGCAAACCATCCATGTGTGGATGAGGTTTTCGAAAGGGATAGGTGCTAATGCGTCGCGGTGGAGCCGGAACTCTATCTGGAAATCCCTGGCCTCGCCCATGGCGAGCACCCGGACAGGTTTTCGTAAGGGACAGGTTACACCAGTAACGCACGGTCTCATGGCAGATGTCGATGCCGCGCTCAAACAGGAGATCTTCGACCTGTCTCAGCGACAAGGGGTAACGGACATACAACATTACCGCACTACGGATTACCTCAGGCGAACTGTTGAAATAACGGAAAGGGTTGTGCATCGTCGGAGGCTACGAGACCTTACGTCCCCGCTCAAGCCCATTTACTCTGGCAATGCCTGCCATGACATTCAACCGACGCCCCTTACGGGATATCACTGACGAAGATCGAGAAACCTACGCCCGCGATGGCACGGTGTGCTTGCGCCGGGTGTTCAACCAGGATTGGATCGCTGCCCTTTTGCCCATTGCCCGGAGGGTCATAGTGGATAAGGAGGATTTTGGTCTTCTTCCCAACGTCCCAGGCATTTGGCTGGCGCGAAAAATCCCGGAATACAGGGAGCTCGCCTTCAACTCTCCTTTAGGCGAAGCTTGCGGCAAGACTATTGGGTCAAAGAAAATCCGTTTCTTCTTGGACCAGGTCTTCGCCAAGGCACCCAACTCGCAAGCGAAGACAGTGTGGCACAGCGACCGTGGCGGCTGGCCCGTGCGCGGCTCCATGGTCCCGTCTTTTTGGATGCCTCTCACCCCAATCCTCAAAGAGAACTGCCTGGAAGTGATTGCGGAAACCCACAGAAACGATGTCGTCTATTGGAATATGACCGCCAACTCGCGGAAAATGATCAAACCCGATGACCGTCTCAACGTCCCCGCTGGCGAGGAAGTGCGTAACAACCCTGACTACAGGTTCCTGACTTGGGATATGGAACCCGGGGATGCATTGCTCGTCCATCCGTGGTGCCTCCATTATTCTTCGGGCAACCCTACCGACGATTGGCGGATTGCCGTCTCAATCCGGGTGTTCGGAGATGATATCGTGTGGGATCCGCGGCCAGAATGCATCAACGTTGCGGGCATAAGCCTTGACGAAATGATCCCTGGCGAAAAGCCGATGGGACCGCTGGTACCGTTAATTTGGTCAGAGGAGGGATTCAAAGACATTATAGATTCGTACCCGCGGGGGTTCGCCACCGCTTGGTCTGCAGACGCCCGCGAACGCCTTGAACGGGAGAAAGGTCAAAGGAAGAGCTATGAAGAAGAAGTGAAAGAGCGCGGCGGGCCACCTATGGTGCCGCCGTTAAGCTGCACATCCTAAAGCCATGATAAGTGGAGGCTCCTCTCAGAAACTGGTGACTACAATACCGCGGCGCTGGCCCAAATTTACTCAATCCTGCGTCGTCGCCGGGCTCTTGTTCGCATTGATTTGCGCTTCGAGCCCAGCGGTACCGCAAACCGTGCGTGTTGCTCTGAGCAGCATTCCTCCTAATAAGGGCAATGCCTATAGTGCGGTGATCGACTTCCTCGGAACATGGTCGGCCTTGTTAGATCCGCTGACCCTGGTTGCTAGCGACGGTACCTTAAAGCCGTGGCTGGCAACCGACTGGCGGCAGGAGACGGCACACACCTGGGTGTTTACGCTACGTGACGATGTCACCTTTTCAAACGGCCGTAAGTTCGAGGCCAACGCCGTTGTCGAAACAATCGCTTACCTAACGAGCCAAACTGGGCGCACAGAACTATTGGGGCGTGAACTATCTCATCTGGTTTCTGCGGAAGCTATTGATGCCCGCACGGTACGGGTCGTGGCGAACGGGCCGCGCCCATTTATGCCTTACGAGCTCAGCCTAATGCTGATTCCAGAGCCATACAGCTGGCGGGACCGCGGTACCGATGCAATTGTCTACGCGCCGATCGGGACCGGGCCGTTCCGGGTTGACGCTTGGGGGGTGGACCGCATCAAACTCGACGCCGTTCAGGCCTCCTGGCGACGGCCCAAGGCGCGTCGGTTGGAACTATTTGAAGCCCGCGAAGCCAATACCAGACTCAATGGCTTCAAAACTGGCCGTTTCGATATCGCCGGCCAAATCGACCCGGACAAAGTCGAGGAGGTCGAGGCGGTGGGCGGAAGGATCCGTCGGAATAATGTACCCGCTGCCTTCGCTATCATTTTCAACACAGTGAAGGACTCCCGCTTTCGGGACGCACGGGTGCGGCGCGCTCTTAACTACGCCGTCAACAAGCAGGTCATCATCGACGTGCTATTCAAGGGCCTGACCGTAATCGCCAGCCAGCCTGCGCCCCGGTCCGCAATTGGCTATAATTCCGATATCGAGCCTTATCCTTACGACCCCGAAAAGGCACGGCAGCTATTAGCCGAGGCCGGATATGGAGATGGTTTTTCCTTTGTCATGGAAGTCTCCAACGAGTCTTCCCTGACCTTAAACATACATCAGCAGGTGGCGGCGGACCTGGCACGAGTGGGTGTGAAGATGACAATTTTGACAGTGCCCCGGCCGAAGTTTCTAAGGAACCTCCAGGACGGCGGCTGGGCAGGATCGGCCTTCCCCTCGGGATACTTCACACCCAACTATGATGCCTTGCGCTCAATGCTTACCCAATCCTGTCTATGGCCCAAGCCATGGTATTGCGATCAAGACATCATGCCGTTGATTGAGGAAGCCTTTGCCGAGACGGATATGGAACGCCGCACTGGAATGACCCGCCAGATCATGGCTCATGGCCACGAGCAGGCCCAAGGTCTTTTCCTATATGAAGCGGCCAATTTTACAGCTTTGGGCCCGCAAGTTAAAGACTACCGCACTGAAGGCTCGTTTGTGCTTTATGAATCCATCCGCAAGGTAGACTAGGCAGGGCACTGTCAGAGTAATTCGCCTTGAGCCGGGAAGTAAGCTCTCGTAGCCTGTTGCCGACATTGTCAGACTAAAATCGTATGTTAGAGTTTTCCCGTTGTTGAGCCAGCTTCGTCGTTCTTGCTTGTCCGGTCTAAGCTAGACAAAGCTTGTTTTCGCACCCTGGAATCCCCAAAAGGGGACAGGGAGAGACCTGTCCCTTCCGAAAACGCATCCACACCTAGGCGGCTTGCATCATGAAGGACGGCCGATAAGGTTTTCGGGGAGGAGAACTGGAAGCGAACACTCAATCACTAAAATCAACTGGCCCATACCGACACCACTGAACGGTTATATGCGGTGCCAATCGTTGTAGGAATTGCGATCAGGACACGGTGTTGCAATGGTGTTGATTGCGGCCTTAAGCGCTCCAGCGGCCTTATTGGTCTTCTCAATTAATAACCTAATATCAATGAGTTACTATAAACGTTTCGCAAGAAAAGCTCTTCCACGGCAACATCAACAGCCGCACGGCCGAAGTGCTATCGGTCGAAGGTGGCCGGGTCACCTTCCGGCTTGAGGATGGCCGCACGCTCGAACTCGGGCGCACCGATCCGCAGTTGCGCCATCTCGATCATGCCTGGGCGTCCACGGTACATGCGTTTCAGGGACGCACCGTAGACAATGTTATCGCCGCGATGGAGGCGAACCACCCTCATCTGACGACGCAGAAAAGCTTCTATGTTGAAATCAGCCGCGCGCGCGACCGGGCCGAGTTGGTGACGGACGACGCCAGAGCACTGCGCGAGCAACTGGAAACCGCCACAGGCGAGCGGATCTCGGCGCTCGAAGGGATCGGGGAGGTTGCGCGGAACGAGCGGGCAAAGGGCACCCACTCGCGGCCCTGCCGGCGTCCGTCCGGGAGCCAACGGACAACCAACGCCGGCAGCAAAGGCAGTGCTGCGTTGTTGATGGCGGCGAAGTCAGGAAAGCGTTGGCGTTTGGCAACGATGCGTACCGCTACCGTGGCGTTCCCGGATTGCTTGTCACCCACATTGCACGGCCTGTCTCGACCATAACCGGTCGGGCGCTTGCTTGTGCGAGCCATGGCGTCAAGCCGAGCGCTGTCGCGCGTCCAGCCAGGCCTCGATCTCAGACTTGCGCCAGCCCACCATGTTGGGACCGAGTTTGATCGAGCGGGGGAACGGATCGGCCTCGCGGTCCATGTAGACGTAGATGCGAGAGCGGCTGATGCCCGTCAGCTTCACGACGTTAGGCAAACGAAGAATTCGTTCTTCAGGCATTTGATTTACTCCCTTAATCGTTGGGACGCGAACAGCCGCGTCATGCAAGGGAGGGATAGTTGGTTACTGCGGTAAAAACTGGACCAAAGATTCTTGAAGCTAAAATAATCACCGACTAGCGTCGAAATCACGGCTGTCACAACGGCGCAGATGGTCTTCGGATCTCTTGCGGAATTCCTTCTGCATTGGCTCGGTGTCGCTGCCAGGAGGGTTCAACACATGCTTTACCCCTGGCGTGGGAGCAGCGGCCGGCCGGCGCGCGGTTTCCCGTTCGGCCGGATTTCATCGCGGTATCGTTCCCACGCTTTCCAAACCATTTGATAGGTGGGAAGTTGGCATTCTTGATAAGAGCCGTAGCGTCTCTTAAGAACTTCAATTACCGCACGGCAAATCGAGTAGTCTTTTTTTCCGTCCTTTGATGAAGTAGTACGACGAATTGGTAACTTTACCGGCCAAAGTGGATTTTTCTGCAACTCGATCTCGCAACCAATTGCGAAGGCTATTATGTGGTCGCGCTGTGCTTTCCAGTCTTGCGCGGACGGGCGAGGCCGCGCTTCTGAGGTAATGGATCTCGGGCATTCTCATCCCATTCCCTCAAGCATTGAGGCATCTCCTTCCCGGCTTTGTGGTATAATTCCACGGCGCGCTCCAGCGCCGGGCGGGCGTGGGCCAAGTGGTCCACCATTTCTACCAGCCATTGGCATTGGAATTCGGCTGAAACAGCGTACTCAGGTTCGCCGCTTAAACATAATTCGGCGTTTATCTGGACCATTTGTTCAAATAAGGCCGTCTGCTCTTCTTGACTGAGTTTGGGATAGATCAGTGCGAATTCTAGATTGCGCTGGAACGTCGGATACAAGAACACTATGCCCACGTCTTCTTTGATCAGCTCGAAGCACTCTTTGCGCGCCTCCTTTTTCTCAATCGCGCGTTTCTTTCTCTCACGCATCAGATTGGCTCCTCTGTCGGCTCATCGGAATGACCTTTGTTTCAGGGCTGTTTGCTAAGTATTCGGCCCACTGTTCCATCAACTTACCCCGCCGCTCGAACAGATCGGAACGCGCGTAGGCGGCCTCCGCCTTGTTAGGGATAGTATGGGCCAGTGCCGCTTCCATGACCGCGCGGGGCGCGTTGGTGCATTCCGCCGCCCAATCGCGAAAACTCGACCGGAAACCGTGCGGCACGCCGTTCAAACTCAGGCTTTGCATGAGTTTAGACAGCGTCACTTCGGAGAGCGGCCTACCGGGCTGGGCTCCGGGAAAGACGAGACCACTGCCGCCCCCGAACTGCCCCGCTTCAACCAATATCTCCATCGCCCGGGTACAGAGGGGAACGCGATGTTCGCGCCCGGCTTTCGTCCGCTCAGCCGGAACGGTCCAGATTGCCGCGTCCATATCGACCTCGCTCCACGTCATGTGCCGGATCTCGCCAGATCGTCCAGCGGTCAGGATCAGGAACTCAAAGGCCAGTTTGACAGCCGCACCGCTGCCGGAGGCGCACACAGCCGCGATGGCGCCGGCAACTTCTCCATGCGGCAGGGCCGGATGATGGCGCTTGCCTTTGCCATTCTGCCTGGGCAGCACAGCACTGATGGCCTCGCCGGCAGGGTTGTCCTGCCGGAAGCCTTGGGCCACGGCCCATTTCATGACGGTCGAGATGCGTTGGCGCACACGCCGCGCGGTTACCGCCTTGGTATGCCAGATCGGCATAAGCACGCTGAGGACTTCTGCCGTATCGATATCCGACACCGGTCGTTTGCCCAGGCGCGGATAGACGTAGGTGCGTAACGTGGTCTCCCACTGTGACGCGTGCTTGGCGTTGCGCCAGCTCGGGCGGTGCAGTTCAATGACGGCCGCCGCTGCCGCCTCGAAGGTGGGTATATTGGCCTGGCGCCGAAGATCCATCGGGTCGCCACCGGCGCGGGCGATCTTGCGGTTGGCAAGCGCCTTTTCGCGGGCTTCTGACAACGATACCAGCTGGACCCCACCAAGACCCAGCGTCCGTTGCCGGCCCTGGATCACCAGCCTTTGCTCCCATCGCCGTGCACCCGATGGATCGACCTTGAGATACAAGCCATTGCCGTCACAGTACCGGCCGGGCTTGGTGGTCTTGTGCACGAAGGCTGGCGACAACTTTTTGTCGGGATGCTTTCCTTTCGGCTTGCGACCAGACGCCATTTCATAACCCCCAAATTACACCCACTATAATTGGGGGGATTTTACGGGAATCTATAGGTAGGCGCAAGACGCCCATAATCCAAAAGCACCATGGATCAAGGTCTTTCCAGGATGTCGTGGGATGCGTTGGGAATGGGCTTTGGCGGCTTCCTGGTCCGCCGAAAGGTCGCCGCCTGGGACGACGACTTCCTCGCAAGTTTCATCACACAATGATCCGTTCACCCGATTGCCCTGCCTAGAGGAGGCCGTCCAGAGGAATCACTGGGACGGCCTCTCCAGTTTTTGCTGCTGGCGCACCGGGTGGGCGGACGATGAGCGCCGCTGACTGGGCCAAAGCCCCAATCATGATGGAGTCCTGAATGAAGATGGGCGTGGCGCAATAGCTGCCGTCCTTGTTGCGGGACAACACCGCGCACATGTAATCCTGCCGGCTGCTGTTCTCCGCCACATCCGCTCCCAAAACGGCTGGCAAGGGTTGAGGCGGATCACCCGGTAACCCCTGCAATCGGTCCAGTGCAGGGCCGGCAAATAGGAGTGCGCAAACCAGCGCCGAGACCGGATTGCCCGGTAAACCCAAGACCGGCGTGGTATCGAGATGGCCAAACATTAAGGGCTTGCCCGGCCGCATGGCGATGCGATGGAAGCCCACCTCCAAACCTGCTTCCGTGAAGGCCTTTCGGACCAGATCCCGGTCACCAACGGAAACACCGCCTGAGGTAAGCAGCAAGTCGCAATCCTTAGCCGCCTCCGCCATGGCAGTGAGCGCATCCTGATCGTCTTTGACAACGCCAAGATGAACCGGAACACCACCGTGAGACTCAACAAAGGCGGAGAGGGACGGTCCGTTGGCGCTGACGATCTGTGCGGCGTTGCGTGGTTCTCCCGGCATGACGATTTCATCACCGGTGGAGAGAATGGCCACGCGTGGCCGGCGGTAAACATGAACCCAAGGATGATCGCCGGCGGAAAGCAGACCGACATGGCGGGTCGACAGACGCAGCGGCGGGTTTAACAGCACATCACCTTCGCTGAAATCCTGGCCCTTGGGACGAATGTGGCGGCCTGCTTCGATTTCACGAATGGCAACCGTAACACCATCGCGGTCCACATCTTCTTGGACCACGACGGTATCCGCTCCGGGCGGGACCTGTGCGCCGGTGAAGATCCGCACCGATTGGCCTGCGCTGATCTCGCCGTCAAACGGATGACCGGCCGCGGATTCGCCGATGACAGTCAGGGATGTTGGAACCTCGGACACATCAGCAGCGCGGACGGCATAGCCGTCCATCGCGGAGACAGTCTGAGCTGGATGAGCAATGCGGGCCTGCGGTGTGTCCGCCAGCACCCGGCCACGGGCGTTGGCGAGGGCAACAGTCTCCGTGCCGAGGGGGGTCACGCCCTGGCGGACAAGGGCTTGGGCTTCTTCAACTGAAATCATCAGGTTGACTCGTAAGTACCTGACTTACCGCCCGTTTTTTTGATTAGACGAACATCGGTCAAGCGCATGCCCTTATCGATGGCCTTGCACATGTCGTAGACCGTAAGGGCGGCAACGGTGACGGCGGTCAGAGCTTCCATTTCCACGCCGGTCTTGCCGGTAATCTTGGCGGTGGCGGTGATATCGACGGCATTGCGGTCGGGGTCACAGGTCAGGTCCACCGTGACCGACGAAAGATCGAGGGGATGGCAGAGGGGAATGAGATCCGCCGTGCGTTTGGCACCCATGATCCCGGCCAACTGAGCCACGGATAGAACGTCGCCCTTCTTGACACCTTGATCCATGATGGTCTTGAGCGTGTTGGCCTGCATCACCACTGAGCCCGCAGCGGTGGCTTCCCGCGCCGTGACGTCTTTGTCCGATACGTCGACCATCACGGCATTGCCCTGGGCGTCGAAGTGGGTGAGGTCTTTAGTCATTGCTGTCCGCCATGAGTCACTCTGCTGCTGCCGACGCCGGGGGAGACGGATCGGTAAGCAAAGCTTGGGTTGCAGCAGTCACATCCTGGGCGCGCATCAAGGATTCACCAATCAGGAACCGCCGGGCGCCGACTTTGGCAAGTCGGGCAAGGTCGTCCGGTGTTTTCAAACCGCTTTCCGCAACAAGCACACGGTCTGCCGGAAGATGGGACGCCAAACGCTCCGTGGTACCGAGGTCGACATCCAGAGTTTTGAGGTTGCGGTTGTTGACGCCGATCAGCGGTGACTTTAAGGCAAAGGCCCGGTCTAGTTCCGCCTCGTCGTGCACTTCGATCAGCACATCCATTTCCAGGTCCATAGCGCAACATTCCAGTTCCAGGGCTTGAGAATCTGAAACAGCCGCCAGAATGATGAGGATGCAGTCGGCGCCGATGGCCCGCGCTTCAATCACTTGATAGGGCTCAAGCATGAAATCCTTACGCAACACGGGCAAGGCGCAGGCAGCACGCGCGACTTTGAGATGGTCTGACGAACCTTGAAAGTTAGCCTCTTCTGTCAGCACCGAAAGGCAGGCTGCACCCCCACTTTCGTATGCCTTTGCAAGCGTGCCGGGGTCAAAGTCCTCCCGGATCAGCCCTGCCGACGGCGAGGCTTTCTTAATTTCTGCGATCAGGCCGTATCCGGCGGTTGCAGCGCGGGTGAGGGCCAAGCCGAAACCGCGCACAGGGTCTGCCGCATGGGCTTTGGCTTCGACAGCGGACATGGACCGCTCCGCTTGGACAGCCTTGTAGTGGTCCTGCCGGGCGTCGCATATGGCATCGAGGAGGTTGGCCATTAGCCCTGCCCCTGCGTAATGGCCGCGAACTTGGCCAGAGTGTCTTTGGCCTTGCCGTCGTCGATGGCGGTGGCTGCCACTGCCGCGCCCTCTTTGAGATCGGATACTTTGCCGGCGACGATGAGAGCGGCGGCGGCGTTGAGTAAGACAATATCCCGATAAGCGCCCGATGCGCCGTCGAGTAGGGCCGACAAAGCCTTAGCGTTGTCAGCAGGTTCGCCGCCCTTGAGATCGTCAGGCTCGTAGCGGCCGAGGCCGGCCTCTTCAGGCGTTACTTCAAAAGTAGATACTGAGCTATCATTCAATTCAGCCACTTGCGATAGCCCGGTCACCGTCAGTTCATCCAGACCGTCAGAGCCATGGACGATCCAGGCCCGTTCTGAGCCGAGCGCTTTCAGGGTTTCGGCCATGGGTTCGAGCCAATCGGCGGAAAACACCCCGAGCAGTTGGCGTTTGGCACCGGCTGGATTGGACAGCGGTCCCAGCAGATTGAAAATGGTGCGGATGCCCAATTCCGCCCGCACCGGTGCGACGTGTTTCATGGCGCTGTGATGTTTTTGCGCGAATAGGAATCCGATGTTGGCTTCGTTCAAAGCCTTCTCCTCCACATCGGGGGAGACATCGAGATTAACGCCTAAAGCCTCGAGTACATCGGCGGTGCCGGACTTGGAGGATGCCTTGCGGTTGCCGTGTTTGGCCACCGGCACGCCACAGGCCGCAACCACAATGGCGACGGCGGTGGAAATGTTGAAGGTGCCCGAGGCATCACCGCCGGTGCCACAGGTGTCAACCGCGCCATCCGGTGCCTTCACCGCCAAGGCTTTGGCCCGCATGATTTTGGCCGCGCCGGTAATTTCCTCAACCGTCTCACCCCGTACAGCCAGGGCGGTCAGAAAAGATGCGATCTGGGCCGGTGAGGCGTCACCGGACATGATGATTTCAAAGGCGGCTTCCGCCTCCTCGGCACTCAATGACTGGCCAGACGCCACTTTGCTGATGAAGGGTTTCAAGTCGGACATGGGCCTGACCCTTACGCCGCGACCGTGATGTTGATGGTGTGGTCGGGAACGTCCAGTGCATCAAGGCCGGTGGTGCGGAGGAAATTGCGCAACACCCGATGGCCAAACTGGGAGGCGATGCTTTCCGGATGGAATTGCACTCCCTGAATCAAATGGTCCCGGTGAGCGAGGCCCATGACCAGACCGTCCTCCGTCTCGGCCGTGATTTCGAGCACATCGGGTACGGATGTGCGATCGACAATCAGCGAATGGTAGCGTGTCGCCTTAAAGGGTGAGGGGATGTCGGCAAACATGTCATGGGCGGTGTGCGTAACGGCACTGATTTTGCCGTGCATGGGTACCTTGGTACGTACAATTTTTCCGCCGAATGCCTGGCCGATGGCCTGGTACCCCAAACAAACGCCGAAAACGGGCACAGTCCCCGCCGCGGCTGCAACGAGATCGAGGCAAATGCCGGCCTTGTCCGGGTCGCAAGGGCCAGGCGACAGGATTATCCCCGCCGGATTCAGTCCGAGACAGTCCGCAACCGAGATTTTGTCGTTACGGTGCACCTCAACCTCGGCCCCGAGCTCTCCCAGGTAGTGCCACAGGTTGTATGTGAAGCTGTCGTAATTATCGATCAGCAGGTACATGTCGCGCGTCCTCTCGTGGAAGCGAGGAAAATGCCCGTTTCTCAAGGATATATAGTCAAGGATGGCCGGGTTAGAAGGGCTGAGTCGCGTAAAATCGGCTGTATGTCTATAGCCGAACCCTTCGACCTGGTCCGTTTTTACGTCGCGCAAGACCCGATCTTCGACTGGGTCTGCGATGAATACCGTCTTCAGATATTTTTTCAGCCCGCTGTCAGCGCAACCTTTGTCCGCATCCCAACTTTAAGCCGCTGAGCGGTTTTCCGTGTTGAATCCGGACGACTTGCGCTTCCGTTGACGGCGGCGTTTGGGTTTTGCTGATGATTTGGCTGGCGCCTGACCGTTTTCTCTGGTTTTTCTGCGTTTCTTGGGGTTCGGTGCATTGACCTTATTTTGGGTGGGAAGCACGGCGTCGCCGGTTAGGCTTTGACCAATGGTGCGCTCGATATCGCGCATCAGGCCTCGCTCGCTTCCGTCGCATAGGGAAAGAGCAATACCGTTCGCGCCAGCCCGTCCGGTGCGGCCGATACGGTGGACATAGGCTTCCGGTTCATTGGGTATGTCGTAATTGATGACATGTGTGACATCGTCAATGTCGAGACCCCGAGCGGCGACGTCAGTGGCCACCAGCACTTGTAAATGACCGTTTTGGAATGCGGCGAGGGCTCTTTTGCGCGCGTTTTGCGATTTATTGCCGTGGATCGCCATGGCTTTGACACCACCTTTATGAAGCTGGCCGTCTAGCCGATTGGCGCCATGCTTTGTGCGGGTGAATACGATGGCTTTATAGATGCCGCCATGTACTCCTCCGTTTTTAAGCATATCGAGCAGTGCTGGAGTCTTTGCGGCGCGTTCGACGAACATGACATGTTGATCGACGGTGTCTGCCGGCGTTGCGGGCGGTGCGACGTTAATCCTCATTGCATTGCGTAACAGGGAGTTCGCAAGTTTGGCGATAGCGGGATCCATGGTTGCCGAAAACATCAGGGTCTGCCGGTCGGTAGGCAATTGGGCTGCGATCTTGCGGATGTCAGGGATGAAGCCCATGTCGAGCATCCGGTCAGCTTCATCGAGGACCAATACCTCGACCTCATCAAGGTAGACGCGCTTCTGATTTAACAGGTCGAGTAATCGGCCTGGCGTTGCGGTCACTACATCGACACCACGAGCCATGGCTTTGACCTGGCCCGCTGCTTTAACACCGCCAAAAATGACAGTGCGGCGCAGATTTAAGTACCGTCCATACGTCCCAAAAGAGTCGTGAATTTGGCTGGCCAATTCACGTGTCGGGCTGAGTACGAGAATACGGGTACAGCGTGACGACACCACTGCCGGTTTTTCATACAGCCGTTGCAGCAATGGCAGAGCATATGCAGCTGTCTTGCCCGTACCGGTCTGTGCACAGCCGATGAGATCGCGCCCGTTCAGTAGGGCCGGAATGGCTTGCTGTTGGATCGGAGTTGGCGTGGTGTATCCGCCATCGGTGAGCGCCTGTTGAAGGGGCGCAATCAACGCGAGGTCGGCAAAATTCAATTCGTTCGTGTTCAAAATTTTTCTTTCTAACTAATTGGCACCAATTAGGATCTTCCGCCCACAGGTCACCGTTTCATGTGATTTGCGACACCCCTATTCTATGCGCTCCCAACACTCGCCGTTTGGTGGGACCAAACGGAAGAGCACGCCGAGAAAAAGGGCGTTTGCTTCTATCGGAATGTCGGTGAAAGTGCGGTCAACCGGTGAAGGGAGCAAAGCTGGCAAAAACACGCCGACGGTAAGACTGGCGGCTATATGAGCGCTTTCCTTGCAAATGTCAAACGGCCAAACTGGATCTATGGCCGACTCTCATGATCTGAACCGTTTCGTCGTCGCGCAGGAGCCGATTTATGACCGGGTCTGCGATGAGCTCTGGCTTGGGCACAAAACCAGCCATTGGATGTGGTTCATTTTTCCCCAGATTGCCGGATTGGGGTTTAGCACAATGTCCCAGAAATACGCTATTTCCGGTCTGGACGAGGCCCAGGCCCAGGCCCAGGCCCAGGCCCAGGCCTATCTTAGCCATCCTTTGCTCGGGCCACGTTTGCAGGACTGCACTCAATTGGCGCTCGACGTTCAGGGCCGGGCCGCCCACGACATCTTCGGCGTACTCTGGACCTGCACCGCAAAAGTGGAGAGTTACCTTCTCACCTAAGCCGCCATACTTTCGCACTTCACCGGACTGATGCTGCCCAGATATGAATGGCGACGACGCGGATTATAAAATCCATTGATATAATGGAACAGGGCGTTTTGTGCCTGTTCCCTGGTTTCATAGTGTTCCCTCCATATTAATTCTGCTTTCAATGATTTGAAGAACGTTTCTACAGTCGCATTGCCATAGCAATTCCCTTTGCCAGACATCGAAGAGAGAAAGCCGTGGCCTTTGAGAAGTTTCCGGTAATCGTTCGAGCAATACTGGGCGAGTTCAATCGGTCGTCGCAACACTCTGGCATAGGAGGTTGCTATGACGGGTACGCAGACGGCGGTCGGATCGGTCTGGACGGAGCAAGTTGCATTCGCCAGGTCGACCGGACTCGGCACGGCGTGAGGAGCTTGTTCGGTTCTGGGCAGCGATTGCGACGGGGCGTTCGAGCGAGGACGCGGCCCGAGATGCCGGTGTATCCCCTCCGGTAGGCTCGAGGTGGTTCCGGAGGTCGGGCGGCATGCCACCAGCACATTTATCGCAATCGGCCAAGCCGCTGTCAGGACGTTACCTGTCTTTCGAGGAACGTGAGGAGATTGCTCTTCTGCGCGCTCAGGGAAGAGGCATACGTCATATTGCTTGCCGGCTGGAGCGAGCACCGTCGACGATCTCCCGCGAGGTGCGGCGCAACGCGGCGACCCGAAGCGGTGGCCTGGACTACCGAGCAACGACGGCGCAGTGGCATGCTGATCGATCCGCCAAAAGGCCGCAGCCAGCCAAGCTGGCAACGAATGAGGCGCTGCGGCGCGATGTGCAGGATCGGCTTGCGGGTCGGATCTCGGCACCGGATGGAACGGTGATCGAGGGGCCACGCGTCGTCTGGAACGGTCGTCGGCATGGGCCGCGGCAGCGCAGGCGATGGGCCAGGGCCTGGAGTCCTGAGCAGATCGCGCACCGTCTTCGGATCGACTATCCTGGGGACGGGCCCGAGGATCAAGCGATGCGGATCAGTCATGAGGCGATCTATCAGGCGCTCTACGTACAGGGCCGCGGCGCACTCCGTCGTGAGCTGACCGCCTGCCTTCGCACGGGAAGGGCACTGCGCGTGCCTCGGGCACGTAGCCGCCGGCGGGGAAAATCCTTCGTCACGCCTGAGATCATGATCAGTGAACGATCGGCGGAAGCAGCTGATCGGGCCGTACCCGGACACTGGGAAGGTGACCTGATCATCGGCTTGGGCAGATCGGCGATCGGCACTCTGGTGGAACGCGCCACGCGGTTCACAATGCTGCTGCATCTTCCCCGAATGGAAGGCCACGGCACCGTCCCGCGCGTGAAGAACGGGCCTGCGCTTGCCGGCTGGAGCGAGCATGGGGCTGAAGCGGTTCGCGATGCCATCGCCCGGACGATCACGACATTGCCAGCGCAGCTTCGCCGCTCGCTGACCTGGGACCAGGGAGCAGAGATGGCCAGGCATGCGGATCTGCGGATCGCAACCGGCCTTCCCGTCTACTTCTGCGAACCGCACAGCCCTTGGCAACGCGGAACGAACGAGAACACCAATGGATTGCTTCGACAGTACTTCCCGAAAGGAACCGATCTGAGCGCACACAGTCCGGACGTACTCGCAGTTGTTGCTGACGCGCTCAATACACGGCCCCGCAAGACCCTCGGATGGAGAACTCCCGCCGAAGCTCTGGACCAGTGCTTGCAGGCCAGTCAAACTGAACGTGTTGCGACGACCGGTTGAACCCGCCCTGCGAGCCACGATCAGAATGATGAATGACCCCTGGTGGCGGTTGTCGCAATGCAATGGCCCTTTTCAGAGCCTTGATCGGCAAATCCCGTTTGAGCCTGTCGCTGACGGCCCAGCCAATGACACGGCGTGAATACAAATCGATGATCACCGCAAGATACAGCCAGCCCGCTGCCGTCCAGAGATAGCTGATATCACCGGCCCATTTCTGGTTTGGTCCCGTGGCCTGAAAATCTCCATCCAGAAGGTTGGGAGCTATGTTGTGGTTGTGATTACTGTTTGTCGTGCGTTTGAATTTATGAGTTCTGACGATGCGAATATCGTTCTCCCGCATCAACCGCCCGACCCGGCGTTCACCAATGACGCTGCCTTGATCCCTGAGTTCATCAGTCATTCGCTGGCGACCATAGGCCCGATAATTACGGGCATGTTCGGCACGAATATGGGCCAAATAGACCCTGTCGTCGCGTTGGCGCTGACTGGCAGGGCGAGACACCCAAGCGTAGTAGCCGCTTTCACTGACCCTCAGGACTTTGCACATCCTGCAGATTGAAAAATTGGCCTTCTCCTTTGCGATGAAATGAAACCTCATCGGCTTTGGCTCGCGAAGAAGGCCGTCGCTTTTTTTAAAATGTCCCGCTCCTCACGCAATGTCCTGTTCTCCTTGCAAAGGCGAGCCAATTCCTTGTCTTTATCATTATGAGGGCCGGACAGCAGCTCAGTGTGCTTATGAGCGGTAATCCACTTGCCTAATGTAGACAGGCCAATGCCAAGATCGGCGGCAACTTGCTTGTGTGATAGCCCGCTCGTCAATGCAATCCGAACGGCTTCAGAACGAAATTCCTCAGTTCTTCCGATACCCATATGGGCCTCCTGTTGAGTTTAAACTTTAACAGAAGGCACTCTCCATTTTACCGGTACCAGTCCAGTCCCGACGACATGAAGTTTCACTCGTCCATGACGCTACTTGCCCATGCGTCGGCAGAGCCAGGCGTTTTTAAACAGGCGTTGGATCAATTTTTCAGCGGCAAAGACGACGAGGCGACAACGCGTAAGCTTTAGCCGTCACTAATTCTAAGTCCCCGTTTCTTTTTTGCTCTCCACTTCAACCTCTTCCACCAATTCCAGTTTTGGCGTGAGCAAGGACTCGGGATGTGACCACAAGCGCAAATTATAGAGACCGTAGATAGCGGTAACGTCATGCACTTTTACAGGGTGATTGAGTCCCTTGACAGAAATCTTAAGACTGCCCGCGCTTTCAATAATATTGGGGTTCTCATTGACCGTTTCGTCAGTGGCGAGGATTTACCCGGGTGATGCAATGGATGACATGCGGGACGCCAAATTCACCGGACCGCCGATGACGCTGTAGGTGGTGCGCAGGTCGGAACCAATGTTGCCGGCGACCACGTCGCCCGTGTTGATATCAACACCCATGGTTAATTCCGGCAAACCGCGGTCCTTCAAATCGCCATTGACGGAAAGCATCTTATTTTCCATGGCGATGGCACAGGCGACGGCACGCCCGGCGTCGTCAAACTTACTCACCGGGGCGCCGAACACGGCCAAAATAGCATCGCCGATGAAATTGTCCACATGGCCTTCGTAGCGTGAGATGACCTCGGTCATAGCCGTCAAGAAGGTGTTCAAGGCGTCGACCACCTGTTCCGGTGGTAAGGTCTCTGCCATCGGTGTGAAGTTTCTCAGATCCGCAAACAGGACTGTGGCTTTGCCGCGCTTTTCGGCGAGGGCGGAACCCGTATCGCTGTTGTAAACGATCTCGGCGACCTCTTCCGTCACATAGCGGCCGAACATGGACTTGATGAATTCGTTGTGCTGGTTCAGCTCTTCATAAGCCCGGCTCTTGTCAATCACCAGAGCGAGTTCCTTGGCAACTTGGGCAAAGACGTCAATGTGAATGTTTTGGTAGGTGTTGCGCTCAAGGCTTGAGAAAAAGATGAAACCGATGACTTTGTCGTGAATGATGAACGGATAGGACAGGTTGGAGAGCAAGCCTTCCTTCAGCAGCAGTTGTGTGGTCGTTGAGTCCGGATTTTCTTTGGCATGTATTTCAAGGTCGTTGATGAATATGGGTTCCTTGCCGAGGAAGGAACTGTTCAGATGTAGTGGTTCAGATGTGATCTGACAGTTGGCCGTTTTTTCGGCGGCCTCTGTTAGGTCAAGTTCAGTTCACGAACTTTTCCTTCCAGATTTCTTTGCCCCCGATCATGGTCTGGAACGGCGTTCTGCCGCAACACATTTTGCCCTGATGAGTGCGTTCCGTGTTGTAGTGATGTAACCATTGATCCAGATCAGCCTGCAGCGCATCGACGCTGTCGTAGAGTCTTTTGCGGAACGCGACCTGGTAGAACTCCTGCAGCACGGTCTTGTGAAAGCGCTCGCGGATGCCGTTTGTTTGCGGTGATTTCACCTTGGTCTTGGTGTGGTCGATATCGTTGATGGCCAGGAAGAGCTGGTAGTCGTGCTTGTCCGCTCGCCCGCAGTATTCCGTGCCCCTGTCGGTCATGATCCGCAGCACAGGCAGGTCGTGCTCGTCATGGAACGGCAGCACCCGGTCATTGAGCAGGTCGGCGGCGGTGATCGGCGTCTTGGTGGTGTAGAGCTTGGCCTGCGCGACCTTGGAATAGGGATCGACATAGCTCTGCTGGTAGATCCGCCCCACCCCCTTCAGGGTGCCGACATAGAAGGTGTCCTGTGAACCCAGATAGCCGGGGTGGGCCGTTTCCACCTCGCCGCGGGCTTCGTCGTCGCGATTCTTCTTTTCCAAGGCCTGCACCTGGGCCTCGTATGTGGGCCTCGGTCAGGATGATGCCGTCCTCGGCGACCCTAGCCTCCAATGCTTTAAGGCGGGCCTTGAAGTTGGCCAGGTCATGCCGCAGCCAGATCGAACGGACGCCGGAGGGCGAGACAAAGACACCCTGCTTGCGCAGCTCGTTGGAGGTGCGGGCCTGACCATAGGCCGGAAACTCCAGCGCGGATTTGATCACCGCCTGCTCGGTGGCTTCACCGACGCGGTTGGCAAGATTGGGTTTGCGCCGGGTGCGCTCGAACAAGGCCTCGACGCCGCCTTCCTCAACCGCGGCCTTGTAGCGGTAAAAGGTGTCGCGCGACATGCCCATGACCTGGCAGGGACCTGGCAGGGGACCTGGCAGGCCTTCGACACATTGCCCAGTTCCTCGGCCAGATTCAGCAATCCAGTTTTGTGTTTGATGATCTTGTCGGTAGTATTCAACATCGTGGTGTCCTCGTTTTGTGGTTGGTGTGCACCACCATCAAAACGGACAACCACCATCTCCATCAAGAGATGCGCCGCTCCCATTCCAGCTTGCTGGGAAGGGAGCGGTGTCAGATCACATCGCGACTAACTCAGTTCAGATTACCCTGCTCCAACTTTGCCGAGTGTCCAGATTTTAAATGAAGATTTTCATATTTTGCCGCGACCCAATCCAGCCGCACCCATTTTTGTCCCGTGCGGTCATCATCGATCAATGAAACAGCGATATCGTCATAAGGGAGGACGGATTCCAAAATGCCAAAAGCATTGTTCATCACATCATTGAGGAGATAGCCCTCGTTGATGCGTTCGCTGAATTCCCTGACAGCGCGAAACTCGGCATACTTTTGGTCCAGCCGGGCGCCGAGACCGACGATGTCGTCGGTGACGTGTCCTTGGCGCCCTCCGGTTAGACCTTAGTCAGTTCCTCCATCACGTCGTGTTCGGTCAGATCCCAGGCAGCGCGACGGAATACTTGGTCCCGCCGTTCGTTGGCGACGCCCGTTTCCGTATCATGAAGCTGCTGACGCAGAATGTAGGCGAGCTTGTTGTCGTCCCCGAGGCGTTCTTCGAGGGCGTGAATCTCGACGCGGAGGCGCCGGATCAGCTCGTTGCGTTCAACCACAGTGTCTACCCCGCGCGGACCTATAGGTTTGAGGCCAAAGAGGCCATCAATAGTGCTCAATGAAAGGTCCGTACAAACTTGCTGGACCATACAGAAGTACAATCGCTGCCGCGAACATTTTAAGAGATGATTTGGGTCAATTCATGGTGATAGTTTCGGTGCAAGACGTCTAAATGAGTTGTATCAAGCTAATTAAATTACCAATGGTTGGATACGGTGTACTGATACTTGTCTTTTAGTTTTGTGTGATGAATTGAAACGAACTAAACGATAACGCCCTGCTACCACTGGCAGAGTACGATCCACTCAAACGTTTCGGCATTTTTGGAGTCTCAAACGTTGAACAACATAACAAACCGTCTCGCTGAGGCGCGGATCTCATGTTCATAATCTGGCTAGCGCTCAAGGAAACGGTATCGAGATTCCGTTCCCGCAGCAGGAAATCACCATCAAGGACAAGGGACGCTAAAAACAGAGAACCTCGCCGCTGGCCCGTAGGGCGCCGTGGGCGAGGTCTCAAAAGCGGAGGTTCATGGTTCTCCGCGTTCGCATCAATGTGCGAACCGAAATTCTCTTTGTAAGATCGCAGCACCTAAAAGGCCTGCGCAATGTCATTTACACTCTTCGGGCGGAGTCATGTTTTTTAGGCACCCTCCTGGTTCGAGTGGTCACTTGCCCCGATGGATTGTGACCATCCGCAGCGTCGGCGAGGGCCGCAATAGGGCTCCTGCTCGCTAACTCTTGCAGATTTATGGTGCGCCTTTTTAGACGGGCCCGTCAAGGGAATTGGGCGCTGAAAACAGGGCAATCGGGTGAATTTGAGGATGACAAGAGTGTAGAAGTCTGAATCGCTATTGATCCTTTTGATTCGCAAGAAGGATCCCAGAAATGATGCGACGGTTTGGAACGGCGAACGAGGCCTTTAATCAGATTGTTGATTTCCTGGAGCATTTCACCGATCTCGACGACCCGCGGCAACGCGCCACGGTCCTCTATCCCCTCGACGAAGTGTTGCTGCTATGCCTTCTCGGCGTGCCCGCCGGCTGTGAGAGCTGGGTCGAGATCGCCAAGTACGGCGAGAGGAAACTGACGTTTCTGCGCCGTTTCCGGCCGTTCACGGATGGTACGCCCTCACACGATCAACGCGGTGACATCTTCGCAGCCCTTGATGCCGAACAGTTTCAGCACTGCTTCATCGCCTGGGCGGCATCGCTCACCGGGCGCGGCGCGGACATCGTCGCCATCGACGGCAAGACGCTGCGGCGCTCCTATCAGGAAGGCGGCGCCAAAGCGCATCCACATGATCTCGGCGTGGAGCACACGTCAGAACCTGGTGCTTGGCCAAGCCAAGGTGGCTGATAAATCCAACGAGATCGTCGCTCTCCCGAAGCTGTTGGATCTGTTGACCATCAACGGCGCGACGGTGACCATCGACGCCATGGGCTGCCAGCGCAACATCGCCGCGAAGATCATCGACAAGGACGCCGACTATATCCTTGCCCTCAAGGGCAACCAGGGCAGCCTGCACGACGATACCAAGCTTTTCTTCATCGAACAGATAGCATGCGGCTTTGCCGATACGGTTGTCAGCCACCACCAGACAGTGGAGAAGAGCCACGGCCGCATCGAAACCCGGACCACCACGGCGACGAACGAAATCGCTTGGCTGAAGGAACGCCACCACTGGCCCGGGCCCGGGAGCATTGTTATGGTCGAAACCGTACGCGAGATCGGCATCCAACCCGGCGCCAAGGTCGAGCGCGAGACCCGCTTCTACATCCGCCTCCACCGCCGCCAAGGCCGATACTCTGAGCGCCGCCATCCGGGGCCATTGGAGCAGCGAGAACGGGCTGCACTGGGTCATGGACCTGCACTGGGTCATGGACCTGCACTGGGTCATGGACATGGTCTTCCGCGACGACGAGTGCCGGGTCCGAAAGAACACTGCCCCGGCCAACTTCGCGGTCGTCAAACACATGGCGAGCAACCTCTTGCGCCAAGCCCCGGGCAAGGACAGTCTGCGTGTAAAACGACGCATCGCCGCCTGGGACGACGACTTCCTCGCAAGCCTTATCTCACGGTGAAACCATTCGCCCGATTGCCCTGGCGCTGAAAATATTTAGAAAATATTTATTAATAGAGCCTACGCAAAGA
The DNA here is from genome assembly GCA_965262665.1 of Rhodospirillaceae bacterium. GTDB lineage: Bacteria > Pseudomonadota > Alphaproteobacteria > Rhodospirillales > Rhodospirillaceae > CBDBND01. The sequence goes on along the minus strand of CBDHFR010000004.1, from coordinate 1,465,699 downwards.
GGTGTGAAAAGAAAACCTATCCGCAATGTGAAGAGAGGTATTCCTTGCTGGTTATTCGGGGCCAATGAAATTTGGTTCTAAGACTCCCGCAAACTCTCGAAGTAGCGGCGCCGGGCATTGATCTGCTGGTTATCGGGATTGTTTTCCTGTGCGTCACTCAGCACTTGCAGTCCGGCCTCGATGCCATTTTGTTCGCGAACGACGTCGGCCAGCATGATCCAGATACTCGGCGCCTTGGAGTCATAATCGAGGTAATCCCTGAATCTATCTTCCGCTTCTGCATACCGTCCTAAAAAGTAGAGGGCGTGTCCGCTTTCGGAGAGGCCTTCCGGATGGGACGGATCGACGGCCAAAGCCAGATTGGCCATGGCCAACGCTTTTTCGTAATGCTCGAGGAGATTTTGGTAGTGGGCAATTTTTACGGCCAGTTCCGGGTCCCGCAGGTTGCGCTCCAGACCTTCTTCCAAAACCACTTCGCCGGCTTCAGGGCCATTCACAGCGGTGACCGCTTGGGCCAAGTATATCCACACGTCCGACCGCGACGGCCACAAGCGGAGGAAGGTTTCGAAACTGATGGCCGCTTCGTAAAAGCGTTCCTGATCGAAATAAGCGAACCCTTCTGTTCTCAAGGCATCCAAATGATGCATGCGGTTGACTAGCACAGCGTTTGCTTGCTCCAGGCCTTCTTCAGGCCGTCCGGCAAGCACCAGCATGGATGCACGCTGTGCCAAGGTATCCAGGTGTTGTGGATACTCGGCTAGAGCACGGTCCAAAATTTTAATAGCAGCATCCGGGCCGTCGATGATGCGCGCTGCGTTGGCCCACGATCGGTAAATGTGCGGCGCTGCGTCTGGATGCGGATACTTGAGCGCTTGTTGGTACAGCTCAATACCCCGTTCGATGTCACCCGAGCGCCGGTAATGGCGGGCTAGAATCCAATAGCCCAAGGCGGACTCCGGATAGCGGTCGATCAAGTCCTGGCCGGCCTGGCGGAATTCGTCACCCTGCTTAAAGCGGGTGAGGAGGTAAAGATTTTCCGGCGTCTCGCCCAGTTCGCGGAGGCGCTGATTATATTCCGCTTCCAGCTGAGCGACGCCGATCTCCGGCTCCATGATGATCTGATAATCGCGATGAGCAATGACGGAGTTGGGATTTACCGCGAGGACCGCCTCGATGTCCTCCAGAATACGCTGATCGCCCCGGTCGAGGGCGACGGCCTGTGATGCGAAACATATGGACATGCAAACTACAACGCCTGCTTGCCGGATGTTGATCATGGGTCCTTGCTCCTTATGTTCCGCGTCGCTGCTCAGCGGTCCAATTCATACCGGTCTGCTTCATACCGTACAGCAACGACAGTAACTGGATCAATTAAACTGCAATGAGTGCTTGTTAATAGAGTTGGCGACTCCTAAAGCTTGGGCAATTCGCCATCTTATGACATCATACACCTGACAAATATTCAATTTGGCTTTGCCAGTTTGACTGAGTGCATTGGCAAAGGACGAGGCGTTTGTCGTTTTGCGGAGCCTCTTTGCATAAAATGTGCTTTCCATGACATCACAAACATACACGACGGCCGCAAAGCTGCGCTCCATTCTCGCTGGCGATCACCGTCCCGCCGAAGACAAGGAACGGGACGCCGCCCGCCATCCGCTGGAAACGCTCATGTTCTTCGGCCTTCACGAGCACATGCATGTGGTCGAGATCTGGCTCTTCTTCGGTTGGTATTCAAAGATCATCGCGCCGCTGGTCAAGGACGAAGGCCGCTACATGGCGGCGATCTTTCCGCCCGACAACAAACAGGAATAGATGAACCAGCAGCGGCAGGATTACATCGACCTGCTCAACACCACGCCTGAGGTGTCTGGCACGCCCATATCGGTAATTTCGGTAACGGGTTTTTTGAGTACGCGCCAGACAACAGCGCCGACATGATCATCACCATCCGCAATCTGCACAATTGGTTGTGGGATGCGGACTACTCGGGCAACAAGCGGCCGCCTTACTACACGCAAGTGTTTGAGTCCTTCATGCGGATTTTAAAACCGGGTGGCATCCTCGGCTTGGAACAGCACCGCGGCGACCCGACCAAACCACAGGATCCCTTCGCCAAAAAGCTCTATGTGCGCCAGGACTATGCCATCAATTTGCTGGAAGAGGCGTGGTTCATCTTTCTTGGTTCATCAGAAGTGAACGCCAACCCCAAGGATACTCGCGATCATCCCGAAGGGCCGCTTTCCTTGCCGCCGTTCTTGCGCGGCATTCCGGAAGAGGACAAGGACAAATACCGCGCCATCGGCGAGGCCGACCGCATGACGTTGAAGTTCATGAAACCGGTGTGAGGGAATGACAGGCTCCGATCCTGCTGTTATTCGCCGCGTTTTTGCTATGCAAATTATGGCGGAAGCGGGCATTAACGATCCACGCCTTGAGAAGGCCTTCGCCACGGTCAAAAGGGAAGACTATGTAGGTCCCGGACCGTGGCAGATCATGCGCACTCCCGGCCACTACTATGAAACGCCGTCAGACGATCCGGTGTATCTCTATCAGAACAAGTTGGTGGCCCTGGACGCCGACAAAGGATTGAACAACGGAGAACTATCTTTTCTGGCTTTTCTTATTTCCCTGGGAGACCTCACCGAAGGGAAACACGTCATCCACGTTGGAGTAGGTATCGGCTACTACACGGCAGTGATGGCAGAGTTGGTAGGCCCCACTGGTGCTGTGCATGCCATCGAATACGAACTGGTACTGGCTGAGAAGGCGGCGCAAAACTTGTCTGGTTTTGCCCAGGTGCGTGTGGAACAGGGAGACGGATCGACCATTGCCCTCGAACCCTCCGACGTGATTCGGGTGAACGCGGGCGCTTCTCGTCCGGCCGACACATGGCTGGATGCGCTTAAGGATCATGGGCGACTCATTCTGCCACTGACAGTGAGCTACACCAATGACGAAGGTCACACTCTAACGGAAGGCGCGATCTTTCTCATCGAACGGGACAGTGAAGGCTTTTCTGTTCGCTGGAAATCGCCCACACAGATTTACCCATGCGTCGGTATGCGGGATGCAGACTCCGAGGCGGCATTGGTTGCCGCTTTCAAATCTGGCCAGGTCAAAGAAATCACGCGCCTACATCGCTCTGGTGACCTGCCTGACGAGCAATGTTGGGTGAAATTGCCGGAATGGGCGTTGACCTATGCCTAACTAAAGCACCTGGTGTTCAGGCTTGCCGAAGAGAATGCGCACAATGTCGCGTCCAGACGACGCCTGTTTTAGTGCACTGAGCATCCGTCCGAGGCCGTAAAACTGAACCGCCAGTGGGTTGCGGCTCTTGAGTTGCTTGACCAGGCCATAGTCCACCTTTTCGTCTTCCGGCTCGTAAGAGCCGAACAGCTTGTCCCAAACCATGAAGACGCCGCCGTAGTTCTTGTCTAGGTACTGTTCATTGCAGCCGTGATGGACGCGGTGGTTTGATGGGGTGTTGAGCCACGGGTCGAGCCAGGGCAGGCGCCCTACAACTTCGGTGTGAATCCATTGTTGCCACGCTAGGTTCACAGCCCAGCAGGTCAGCACCAGCAACGGATGGAATCCGGTGAATATGAGAGGCAGGTAAAACAGCGGTGTGATGAAAAAGTCAAACACACTGGCCCGCGCGGCAATAGTTTGGTTGAAGTGGTCGCCGGAATGATGCACAGAGTGATAGAGCGCCCACAGGCTGTTGATCTCGTGACCAAAGCGGCGTTCCCAATAGTAAAACAGATCCACCAACACAAAGCAGGCGAGGGCCGTCGCCCAGGTCGTCGAAATGGTCCATGGAGCGAGGGCGAAAACGCCATAGGCGATACCCAATAGGGCCCCAGGAAGAGCACCTCCGCGCCAATCATCAGGACCAGACAAAACAGACTGGTCAGCATGCCGGAACCGCGGTGCCAGGTTAGGCCTCCGTTCCGCCATAGGCTGATGGTTTCGATCACCAAAAACGGGACCAAAAGAAACGCAAAGAAAGCTTCTGCCGATTCCATAAGCGGGAGCAGGGCTTCTGGTGCGCTGGGGATGGCGAAAAATCCTCAGAAACTGGGGCGTTTTCCATCTTTGTTCCGTGCCTATTGTGCAAACGATCGTTCGCTCTTATATTGGATCGCGCCGGCCAGAGTCAAGGGCCGCTCTAGGACAGGAGAGACCGATGCCTCGGACCCGGGATGAAAAGGCCTTTGCCGCCAAGCAAAAGGAAATTTTACGTGCGGCGGAATCCCTGTTCGTCAAACAGGGCTTTCACCAGACCGGCATGGCGGCCATCTGCGAGGCCGCCGGTATGAGCCCGGGAGGCCTATACAGATACTTCGATTCCAAAGCTGACATTATTCAAGCGTTTGTCGAGGAAGAGCAGGCGGAGACGGCAGAACTGTTTGAGGATCTCAGCAAGGCTAAGGATTTCAAAAAGGCGCTTGTAGACACACTTGCCGAGGTGATCGATGAAATGTCCGACGAAATATACCGCCGGCTGGCGCTGGAAATTGCAGCCGAAGGCGGGCGCGACGACAAAGTCGGTCCTATTCTTGCCAAAGCGGAGCAGGATGCTCTCGACCAACTCGTCGTCGTGATTAAAGCTGCGCAAAAAGCGAACAAGATTGATGCGAAAGCGGATGCACAGGTGAGCGCGAGAGTCTTGCTGATGCTCATTGACGGGGCCACGGGGTCTAGCCTGGGTATGGTGGGAGTACCGAAACGAAAACTACGTGGAGTTCTTGCGCGTGTGGTCGACGGGATGTTCGGCTTAAGTCAATAAGAACGCCGCCATGACCGACACCGGCGGGCGGAGTTGATTGTTAAGCACGAGCGTTGACGACACCAGCGCGTCCGCAGCCTTACGCGCGTGGGATTCGAGAACATCGCCTTCGGTGCCGATGACCAGGCAGGGATGTTTCATGGTTCGCAGCAAGGTGTGGTGATCGGCATTTAAGGCCGCACGCGTGTAATCCCTATAAGTGAGGCGGCCCTTGAGCCAGGCGAGTAGCTGCGCCTGCAAGTCGGACGGTTCGATTTCCGGTTCGATGTCGCGCAGGTGGTCGGCGTCGGATTTGTACCATGGCCAGAACAAAGCGCCGTCGCGCAGCATATGCCAGGCGGTGAGGAAGTGGGTGCCGTCCCACTGGGCCTCGATTGGTGGTGCGATGTGAGTGGTGAGATCGTCGCGTGTCTTACCGTTAGGCACTTCCGGACGGTCGAGTATGAGTTTGCCAATACGACCGCTGGCTTGGCGTGTCACCTCAAGGGCCAACGTTGCTCCGGCAGATTCGCCATAGAGATCGAATTCTTTTATATCGCAGGTGTCGAGAACCGCACGCACATCTTCACCGTAAAGATCCAACGACCGATCTCGCGCAGCCAGCGGATCGGAGTCCCCGTTGCCGGCAATGTCCAAAGCCAGAACCGGACGTTGCACTGCCATAGCCCTCATGGTTTCCACGAGTAATGCTGACGTGCGCCGGCTACCGTGCAGCATCACAAGTGGTTTACCTGTGTCCGTCCCGACCTGGCGCAACAAGCGCTGGCCATCGCCGACGTTCACATAAGACCGGTAAACGTCCGCTCTATGCTCGGGATCTGGCGCAGGTGTGATTGAGTCGTCACCAATGATCTGGTCGAGCACGGAGCCGATGGCCTCCAGTTGAGTGCCTTCTGTGCAATCGATGAATTGGATGTTGCCGGGCAGATCAGGGATGCTGCGTTCCACCGCGGTGTGCACATCCGCATCCGCGGTGACGAAAAACGTGTCTACGGTGAGCTGCTTCAAAGCATCGCGGCTGTCATGGCCGAAGGCGGCGCGGTAACCGAGCCAATAGTTGGCGGCGTGCATCTTGGCGTGGACCACATCGTGCAAATAGTCCGCGTCTTTGATATCGGCGTGCAGACGGTTGGCCTTGTGGGGCTCGTACCACGGCCAAAAGATCAATTGATCGCGAGTGTGCTGCCAGGACCAGACCAGATGCGCGCCGTCGGCTGTGGGTGTGAAACGGGGCGCGTAATGGGCGCGGCGGTCCTGGGCCACTTCGGGCGTGCTCAAGGACAAGCCGTCGATGACCAGGGCAGCGACCCGGTCCGGTGCCCGGCGGGCCAGTTCCACCGCGATGTTGGCGCCGGTGTGGGTGCCGTAAACGGGCGCGCACTCAATCCCCAAGGCATCAAAAGTTTCGATCATCGCATCGGCGTAGTCGGCCATCACCGGAGCCGGTGTGCGCAGCGGATCGGATTCGCCGTAGCCGGGTGTGTCCAGACCGATCAACGTGAAGCGATTGGCCAGGGGCAGAAGGTGAGGGAGGACGAAAGCCGAGGACTGGGGGCTGACGTGAAACAGCACGAAAGGCGGTCCGGATCCAGCCCGGCGGTAATGCACCTCCCGGTCTCCGGCTCTGATAAAGTGACGGGTCACGTCCATCACCTACTGGTAGGGGGCGGTCTAAAAGGAGTCAACCAACGTGAAGTCAACGCACGTCTTGGACCACGATGGTCATTGTAAACAGGGGCTGGAATGGGATTTGATAGGTCCAATTCAAACCAACGGGGACTTTTGCATGCGCGCGTTTCTCAAACACACACTCATATTGACCGCCCTTCTGGCAATGCTGGCACCACAGATGTCATATGCCGCCCATGTTTTGCTGTTTGGCGGAACCCGGGGCGTCGGCCTGGAAATCGCCCGCATTCTGGTGAACCGGGGCGACAGCGTGACCGCTTTCGTGCGGCCAACGTCCGACCGCTCGGGCTTGGAGCCGCTCGGCGTTTCCTTTGCGGTAGGCGACGCCCTTGACGCAGCAAGTGTGCGCGCCGTTTTCGCGGGACAGTCTCTCGACAGCGTCGTGACGAGCCTGGGGGCGGCGCGTGGAGAGAGCAACGCGGTAGACGACGTCGGCACTAAGAACGTGGTTGAAGCCGCCAAGACTGCAGGGGTGCCTCGTTTCGTCATGGTCAGCGCGGTCGGCGTGGGGTCCAGCAAGAACGCCGTTCCCGAACGGGTATACAAAATTCTCGAACCTGGTTTGATCAGCAAAAAAGTGGGGGAAGACTATTTAGCCGGCAGTGGATTGAAGTTCACGATCGTTCGTCCCGGCGGTTTGGACAACGGCCCGGCCACCAATACATTTGATCTCATCGAAGATCCGACGGGACCGTTCGAGCGGGTTGATCGCGCCGAAGTCGCGCGTCTCACGGTCAAGGCGCTGGACGATGAAGGAACTGTTGGAAAAAGATACCACGTCGGTATTCCCTAAAAACTCATAGAGATCTAATGCAAAAACCCCGCTGAATCGCTTCAGCGGGGTTTTCTGTGTGCTGCGCGATATCTGCGCGGGGAAACGTTTAAGCTTTTACGGCGAAGTAACGTGGCCCCAGGCGGTTGCCTGCGTTGTCGGTGACCTTTAAGCTGGCTTTGCGCATTTCACCGGGGAAGTCCACCTGATGCCAATCCAGGTACCAATCTTCGTGGTTCCAACGGTAGTTGTACCAAATGGTGAATTTGTTATGAGCAGTCTTTGGTGCATCGTTCTGGTCCGTGGCCGAGAAGGTGCCGCCGGGCCGCAGCACGCGGGCCGCTTCCTTGATGATGTCCCGGGACGCCTGTTCCGTCACCTCGTGGAACAGCAAGTTTGAAGTTACGATGTCAAAGTGCTCATCCGGGAACTTGGTGTCCTCGGCCAGTCGCTGGGCGAAATTGACTTCGACACCCAGGTCCAGCGCCTTCATGTGAGCATAGCGCACCATGGGGGCACCAATGTCGACACCCCACACTTCCGCTTTGGGGAAGCGGCGCTTCATGGAGGTGGCGAACTGGCCGATGGACGTGCCGAGATCGAGGATGCGCATGACCTTACCGTCTTCCGGCACCTGGGCATTGCGCGCCATGGTCATGTGAATCCGGTCGTGGAAGTTGACGTCCACTTAGGCGCCGAGATCGGTGCCTGCGTGATACATGTGCCCGGCGAACTCATCGCCCACATAACCGCCCGGCATGGAGTGAATTTCACGGGCGGTGTATTCGGGGATGTGCATGTCCAGATTCAGTTCTAGACGATCCGGATTAATGGCGTCGGCCTGTTCCATTACCGCGAGGAACGGATCGGCCATCTTGTAATACTCCTTCTGGAGCATCTGATACTTGAGCTTCTGGTGGGTGTGCCGCATCCGGCCGGTCATGGCGATGATCGGATCAGCCTCCAAAAGAGTCACGGCTTCTTCCCAGGACATCTCGGGATCGTCTTCGATGCCTTTGGCGTTCAATATTTCTGCTGCGCGTACGGCTGCCGTTTTTTCCAACTCATACAGCCGCCAGGCATAGACACCGGCGTAGAAGTCGCCTTTGGTTTCCATCTCCAAACTGGGGAAACGGACGTATTTGCGGATACGGCCGCGCACATCCATGTTGCGCGGCGAGTCCTTCGCTGCATATTCCACCAGCTCGTCCATTTCCTTGGCGTGGGCAGAACTGTCCAGCAAGGCGGCGGACGCGGCCGCAGCGGCTGAGGTGAACAAACCGCGGCGGTTCATCATTGGAAACAAACTATCGGTCATGATTGCTCTCCTTATCTTTTCGCCACCGGGCCTTTATTTTTAACGGATTCATCCCGGTTGAGGGACGGCGGATGGAACGACGAGGCGTAAGCGATATCGCCGGATTGCTTGAATGGATCGTAGATCTCGTCCACGAACGCATCGCGCTGATCTTGGATCTTCGCCTGTTCTTCCTCGGTCGGCATGTAAGTCTCAATCATCTCGCGGGTGACTGAGCCGTGCTTTTCCAACAGGATTTCCGTGATCTCCACGCGGCGCTGCAACGCCCACACATTGGCAGCCACGGCCGTCAACGATGTGAAAATGCTATCGATCATCGGATCTTTGAGAAAATAGGCGCGATCGTAATCGGCCTTGACGAATTCTGAGGCAACGGTTTTGCGGTTGCCGGCTTCAAGGGTGGATTTCACCTTTGCCATAACGCTTTCTCCTGGTCAGGGGCGCAACAATAGGGGGTATAAAACTGAGAATTGGACCGGACAAATGTCCTTCCGGAGGCGAGGGGAGCCAATCGAACTTCTTTGCATTATACCTGGAATCATTGATTCGGCCTGAATTTAGTATTTTGCATTGACCTGATTCGGCTGCCGATTCATGCACCTCTCCAACGACACGAGCAGCGAACGACTTCACGGCGAAGATGCGCAAAAGGGCCTCCTTTCTGACCGCTGACGAACCCAAGGCACTCCTGAATGTCATGCGCAAGCGGAAGGTCGAAGCGCTGCAGGTACGGCGCGCGAATGCGCTGGTTGCCCTTGATGATGGCCACAGCGTGCAGATGGTCTCCAGGATATTCTATCTCGATCCCGACACGGTTCGCGGCTGGCTACGGGACTTCCGCGAGAAGGGTCTCGCCTCTGTGGAGCTTGCGGATTACCCGGACCGCGCGGGCCGCCTGACGGCGGACCAGGAAGCCGCTCTCAAGGCGCAGTTCCGGGACAATCCGCCGCGCGACACCAACGCGGTGCGGGATGCCATCTTCCGAAAGTTTGCTGTGAGATATTCACGTCCGGGCGCCATCAAGCTGATGCACCGCCTGGGGTTCGCATACGTGAAGCCGAAGACGCTGCCGAAGCAGGCCGACAAGCAGGCGCAGGAAGCCTTCATCAGGGATTATGAACAGCTGACGCGCGGGATGTTTCCGGACGCGACGGTTGTCTTCGCCGCTGCGGTCCATCCCGAGTATCAGAGCCGGCCGGCGCATGGCTGGTTCATCCGTTCCGACAAGCCGGCGATCAAGGCCACGACAGGGCGCCAGCGGCTGAACCTGCACGGCGCACTGGACCTTGAAACGATGAAGCTCACCCTGGTCGAGGGCGAGAAGATCAATGCCGAAACCTCTCTGCGGTTGTTCGAGAAGCTGGAACGGGCCTATCCGGACACCCGGGTGATCCCGGGTGATCCCGGGTGATCCATGTCTGTCTCGACAATGCGCGCTATCACCATGCCAGGCTGTTGCGGCCGTTCCTGGAGCGGCCGGAGTGCCGCATCCGGCTGCATTTCCTGCCGCCGTATGCGCCACACCTCAATCCCATCGAGCGGTTATGGGGCGTCATGCACCGGCATGTGACGCACAACCGGTTTTATCCCGATTTCCGACAGTTCACCGAGGCCATCTTCGGGTTCTTCAACCAAACCCTGCCCCGGGAATGGGAAACAATCCGAGACACCGTTACCGACAACTTTCGTGTCATCACACACGATCAGTACCGAGTAATTGGGTAGCAGGAGTATACCATATTTTACGGTGTGATCGATTTGCGCAGTGGCCGTTTGGACTTTTGGGTGGGGCGAGTGCACGCGATGGCGCATCATAGGTGATATGTCCGACCAACCCGGCCTCAAACGGGCTCTGACCCTGCCTCAAGTCATGCTCTACGGCATCGGCACCATATTGGGTGCCGGGATTTATGTGCTGGTTGGAGAGGTGGCAGCCTCCGCGGGGCTGTGGGCACCGGCATCCTTTGTCATTGCGGCTGCGCTTGCCGCGTTGACCGGCTTGTCCTTTGCCGAGTTGTCGAGCCGTTATCCCCTGAGTGCGGGAGAGGCGGTCTATGTACAGAACGCCTTTCACCGGCCGCAACTATCAGCCGCTGTTGGCCTCTTGGTCGTCCTGACGGTGGTTGTTTCTTCAGCGACCTTGGTGAACGGGTTCGCCGGATATTTCAGAGAATTCCTCCTGCTACCGAACATCGTGATCGTACCCGTCGTCTGCTTGTTGCTCGGCGTTGTGGCGGCTTGGGGCATTAGGGAGTCCGTCGGCGTGGCGGTTGTCATTACCGTAGCCGAGATACTCGGTCTGGCCGTCGTGGTGGCGGTGGCGTTTCCTGATGCGGTGAGCGGTGACGTTTTGGCGGACGCGGCATCCAAGTTCCCACTCGAAGGTACAGCTCTATGGCTGGGCGTGCTGTCGGGCGCGGGAATCGCCTTTTATGCCTTTATCGGTTTCGAAGACATGGTCAAGGTCGCGGAAGAGGTCAAGGACGTTCGCGCTGTCATGCCCCGGGCCATCATCCTCACCTTATTAATTGCCACCTTCATAAACTTTGTCGTCACTGTGGTCGTGATCCGCGCTATGCCCATCGATGAGCTGGTGTCTTCGGAAGCGCCGTTGGCGGCGATCTTCACCCGTGCCACGGGCCGCTCCGCCGGTGTGATCAGCCTGATCGCGTTGTTCGCCGTCATTAATGGGGCGTTGATACAGGTGGTGATGGCGGCACGTGTCCTTTACGGATCGGCTGCCCAAGGGTGGCTACCCAAAGTTTTGCACCGTGTCCATCCGAAGACTCAAACACCAGTGATCGCGACGGTCGCTGTCACTGTTTTAATTCTCATATTTGCGTTGTGGTTGCCGTTAGGAACGCTGGCACGGCTGACGCCGTTGATCATACTGGTGATCTTCGCCACGGTGAATATTGCTTTGGTGCGAATCAAAAGGCGGGATACGCGCTCACTTGAGAAAGCGGAACACACCTATGCCGTTCCGCTTTGGGTTCCTATCGCTGGGGCAATTGCCAGCGCTGCGTTTGTCTTGATCAACCTGATGGAACTGGTGGGGTGGGGAGAGCATCTATGACGACAGACCTATGGCTGCTGTTCTGGTCTGCGGTGCTCGCCATTGTGCATATAAGCGTACAGAGTTTCGCGTTCAAACACCAGGCCGGCAACGCCTACTCTATGGGGCCGCGTGACGAGAAAATTGAAGCCACTGGGTTGGCCGGTAGGCTGGAGCGGGCACAGCGGAATTTTCAGGAATCGTTTGCGGTGTTTGTCGTGGTTGTGGTGGTGGCGCACATCTCGGGATCCGCAAATTGGCTGACAGCTATCGGTGCCCATCTCTATTTCTGGTGCCGCGTGCTTTATCTGCCAGCCTATGGGCTGACCATACCCTATGTGCGGACCGGCCTGTGGCAAATCAGCATGATTGGCGTTGTGTTGATCATGAGTCAGATCCAACGGCCGTTGTTTGATTAGAAGAGAGCCAGTTGTGCACCGAATACTTCTATCACTTTATTGTGCGTTCGGTGTCCTTTGCTCCAATGCGGCCTTGGCAACTAACACAGATTTATCTCCCGGCGCCATATTCAAAGACTGCGCAGATTGTCCGGAGATGGTGATCATTCCAGCCGGATCCTATATCATCGGTGCGTCGGATGCGGAACACCGCCGGGAAAACATGTACTCGGATGGCGATACCGCTGGCGGACCGAGCGAGGGCGGCACAACCATCCGGCTCACCTTGGCGCAAGTGGCGGCGCGCGAACAGCCGCAGACAGCGATCACCATCGATCAGCCTTTCGCCCTCGGGCGGTATGAGGTGACGGTGCGGCAGTACGCGGCATTCATTGAGACCACGCGTCACGACTCCGCAGACACCTGTCGCGTTTATAACGATGACGGCTCTTTGTTCGTCACCACCGCTGGCGTGACGTGGCGCACTCCAGGATTTGAACAGAGCGATGGATCACCGGCGGTATGCATGAGTTGGCATGACGCTGCTGCCTATGCACAGTGGATGGCAGATCGCACCAATCAGCCCTATCGCTTGCCGACAGAGGCGGAATGGGAATATGGCGCAAGAGCCGGGTCCGCATCTGCACGTCATTGGGGAAACGATCTCGACGAGACGTGCCGTTTTGCCAACGTGGGCGATCTTGATATGGCCGAGAAGACGGGATGGCGTAACCGGCAATTCACCTGTCGAGATGGTTTTGCCTTTACCGCGCCCGTGGGGCGTTACCATCCCAATGAATTTGGTCTTTACGACATGCTCGGCAATGTGTGGGAATTCATTGAAGACTGCTGGCATCACACCCACGCGGACCGACCCACCGACGCCTCGGTCTGGCGCGGCAGCGCCTGTGCCAAAACCCGCATGACCAAAGGGGGGTCCTGGAGTCATTATCCCTGGGGTATACGCTCAGCCGTTCGCAACCGCGCACCGGTGGATGCCAGTTACAACACCACCGGTTTGCGATTGGCGAGGGACCTTAATTACAATCCGTGAAGTGAACGAAGAAGGGAGGGGCTAGAGATGTCGGAGAACACAGTCCACACCTGACACGGTGACGCGTCTCATGCGTCATGCTGGGGTCTTAGGATACATCGGTGGGCCGGCCTTGGCGGCGGCCTATCTGACGGTACGGTCATCGCACAGAACATGCAGCGCCACCGCCATCAGGAGTTCATCCGCTTCCTCAACCGCATCGAGCGCGAGGTGCCGACGGACAAGGCCGTCCACGTCATCCTCGACAACTACGCTGCGCACAAGAAGGACAAGGTCCGCGCCTGGCTCGCCCGCCATCCACGCTGGACCTTCCACTTCACGCCGACCTCGTGCTCGTGGCTCAATGCCGTCGAGGGCTTCTTCGCCAAACTCACGCGGCGCGGGCTCAAGTGTGGCGTCTTCCAATCCGTCGTCGACCTTCAGGCCGCCATCAACCGCTTTGTCCGCGAATACAATGACGCAAACCCAAAACCCTTGATCTGGAAAGCCGACCCCGATCATATCATCGCCGCACGAAACAGAGGGTTCCAAACGTTGGAATCAATCCACTAGAAAGCTTCCTAGAAGAGAGCAGCACCGATCAATTTTATCAATCAACCCTTCAAGATATTACATCGTTGCGACAGTCACGGGGCAATGTCGCGGGATTCGAGACATTGCATCCGCGGTTCTTGGATCTCATCGCCGAACGCACCTTTAAGACAATGGATGACGTTCGTTCGTTCGATAATTAAGGTGCATTTCATAATTTTCTTGCGGTTGCCGATTCACTTTTCCAAATTTCTCATTTTTGTAAGGACGGCAGCGGGCGCACGGGAGAAGACACGCTGGTGTTATATGGGGAGTGCCACGGTTTCCCGCTGACGTTCTCACTGACGGGTTACCGTGCAGTTCTCGATGGGGCGGATCGATCGTTGTTTTTCCGCCATGTCACGGAAAAAATCTTTCACGCCGAAACGGCCCGGGGTTTTTTTCAGATGGGCGGGCCGTGATCCGCCACGGGACGTCCCGACACATATTCGCGAACTCCTCCAACGCCTTGTGGAAATGAATAGCGCCCCAAGGCGGCCGCGGTTGGCTCTGCCGCATAATCTTGATGAGACGGTGAGTGAAGTATTGGCCCCTGTGGCGTTCGGACAAAACGAGACTCAGTCGGAACTTCAGCCGAACCATCCCTATTCTTTGTATGCGACGTTCATTGCCAGAGAATGTGTCTTTATGACGCTTTAGCTTAACGAATTTGGAGACGCTTTTTCCATCGTTGTGTGAAAGGTACCCCTTAACGATGGCCTGCCGAGTGCGGGACATCGAACAGGCGCGTACCAAATCTTACCAACTCATACCGCCGACGATTGCACACGTTGCTGACGAAGCAGTCGCCCGGCTTGATCTGAAACGCATGGGAAAACGGCTGGATGAAGACACTTTCGATCAGCGTGTTGCGTTAATTCAAGACTCCCAACCGCAATTTGCACAGCTTTTAACCGCTGAAAAAGGGAGGGCGTCTCTCAGAACACTTTTGGCACGGGTTAGGATGCCCGTTCGGCCAACCATGACGGCAGATGAACTACGAAGCGCAATACTCGATTCAATGAATTGGGGTCAATAAATGCTGAACCAGGCTAAAGAACGCATGGCGAGCGTGCCATGACTAAATCCAACATTACATGTTAAATGGTTCTAGAGTTTTTCGACAGAAAACCGTGACAATGAGGGACGCTATGGCTCACTTTTTCTCATGCCTCAATGCAGTTTGTTTCGTCTTAACCATCAATGCCGCCGCATGGGCTGGAATAGCGGGTACAGGCACGCTTTCGGGCACGGTGAGCGCTGACGCACCGTTCATTGCGGCAAAGGTTTATGCCCAGCATCAAAGCCGCCCCATCCTCTATATGGTGTACACGGAGAAGGGGGCTTACCGCGCTCCCAATATGATGTCAGGCCAGTATGAAATCTGGGCGCAAAAGGAAGGGTTCACCTCCAACCGTCAACAGGTCGGTATTCGTGCCAACGGAACTGCACGGGCCAACTTCACCATGCGGTCCACTGATAAACAAGTAACCTACACAGGCTCCCGCACATTGGAGACTTTGCACGACGAGCCCTTAGTTGTGGCGTCTTACGATGAAATTTATCCACCCGGTGCGGCGCGAGACCTTCTTGAAGAGTGGTGCATTGTCTGTCACGGGGTCAATTTCCTCCCACGTCAACCAACTTTTCGCGAAGGTTGGGAAGCTCATATCGATTTCATGACCACGACAGAAGCCTGGGGTCGCGAAGGGGCGGCTTCCATGATGCCGCCGGAAGTCCTCGACGGTGGCAAACGGGAGATGCTGGTCGATTACCTGACCGGAAATTTTGGCGAAGACAAACCGCCTCAAGCCGTAATGTCCCCCGGTGAAGCGCCCCTTGATGAAGAAGCGCTGGGTAAAGCCATGTATGTGGAATACCAATTCGCCAACACAGAAAAACGGCCAAGCCGCTGGACTCAAGAACCTCACTTCGACAAAGAGGGGTATGTCTGGGTGACCGAACGGGGCGTGCCCAGTGGCATGACAAGGCTCAACCCTTGGACGGGCGAATATGTGGATTACGATAACCCCGATCCCAAGGGCTCACCCCACGGTGTTGTCATCGACAGTGAAGGTGACGTGTGGTGGGCCGGCCGTGACGTTCATTTGGCACGATTAACACCGTCCACCGGGGAGATACGTGAATACCACACCAATGGACCGGCCATGCATGGCCATACACCGGTGTTGGATTCAAAAGAGAATGTATGGTTCTCCATGCTCACTGGTAACCACATTGGCAAGTGGGACCGCGCCACAGATACAATTCAATTATGGGAATCACCGGTGGGGCGCGACCGTCCTTATGGAATCTTCGTCAGTCCTGACGACAAAATTTGGTACGCCAAATTCCACGACTGTGGCGTGTCCATGTTCGATCCAGAAACGGAAACGTTCACCCAATATAAAGCCGAGAGTGCACCTTGCACGGTGCGGCGTTTGGGCCAGGATAGAAAAGGTATTGTATGGTACGGCTTGTTCTCCCGCGGGATTTTGGTGCGGCTCGATCCAACGACCGGTGAACAACGGGAAATAAAAATCCCTACCGACATTTCGGAGCCATACGATGTATGGCCCGATCCCTTCGACAATGTGTGGCTCAGCGATGGCGCCCAGGAAGGGGTGCTGATTAAATTCGACCAAGAAACGGAAGATTTCACCTTTTATCCGAGCCCGCAACGGACGGATTTTCCCAAAGTGGCGATTACTAAGGAAGGGGCAGTGTGGTACGCGCCGCGCATGGTGGCCATGACAAACGGTGGTCCGGCCGGCCTCGGCGTGCTCTATCCCGACAAGGATAAGATGACGACCTTTGGTGCGTTTTATTAGAACGCGTATCCTTGGTAACTGGCGGTATGAATACCGGTATCTCCGTCACGGTCAGATTGGCGGCTGAACCAGCGAAATCCGGCGCATGGTGATCGCACGCAAGTTGCCCAGGGATTGAGGTCGATGGGCCGCAAACTGACGAATTTGGTTTGTAGTTGGCTAGTGCTCGGCGCACTCGAGTCACAGGCCCAAGAAATCGAAATCACCGCGATCTCGTCCTTCTCCGCCAATCTTGAATTTGCCAAAGACCTCCAGGTTTTCATTCGCGACGTCAATGAACGGGGCAGGGGCCGTGTGCGTATTCGGTACATCGGCGGCCATGAAGTGATCCCGCAGCGCCAACAAGTCTATGCCCTGCGGCGCGGCGTGATCGATCTATCGTTCGCGGCCTCGACGTATTTGATTGGCGTGGCCCCCGAAGGCGATGCTTTTTTGGGTGCAACCATTACGCCGTTCGAAGCGCGGGAAAACGGCGCCTATGATGTCATTCAAGAAATTTGGGCAGAAAAGTTGAACGCCTATTTTCTCGGCTGGCACCAAACCGGGTACCGGTTGCATGTGTTTCTGCGGGATCCGCCAGACTATCGAACTGATGGATTGCCCGATGTGAGGGGTCTGCGCATTCGCACCTCACCGACTTACCGACCGTTCCTCAATGCGCTTGGGGCGATACCGGTCGACATAACCTCTTCCGAAGTCTACACAGCTTTAGAACGCGGCACGGTCGACGCCATGGCATGGACTGGTGTGTCGATGTCGAATGAAGGCTTTCAGCATTTCGTCAAGTACCGGCTCGAGCCCGGTGTGCTCAACGCGGTCATGACCATGCAAGTCAACCTGGATCGTTGGCAATCATTGCCGCCGGACGTTCAAGCGTTTCTCCTGGCTGAATCCATGATTTATGAGCGAGAGTCGCGCGAGCGTTTTTTTGAAATTGCCAGGCAGGAAAAAATCAACTTAGCGCACGATGGGATGTCTTATGTGGATTTACCAGCCAATGTTGCGCAGTCATATAAACAACTGGCCACCGATGCGGTCTGGCGTCGCATGGCCGGGCGTGTCCCGGAGTCAGTGGCGCAGCTACGGCCGCTGTTCGATCCTTAGGGAGCCAAGGTACGTTGCGGATACATTGACTGGTGGATCTTTACTCGAGAAATTCACCCTTGTTCGAAATTTCTGACGTTTTGTTCTGTTTGACGTTGCTCCCGGATCCCGGACCAGACGGTAAATTAAATACCGACCTGGAGGGACAGGATGACAAAGCAGACGAGGCGGCGGTTTTCGCCCAGAATACAAGGAACAGTCGGTTGCCCGGCTATCGGAGCCGGGTGCGACACATAGCAGCGTGGCTGCCGAGCCCGGCGTCACGCCAACGCAGTTGAAGACCTGGCGGCTCGAGCTTGAGGCCGCGGGTTCGGCCGCGGCGCAGAAAGCCGAGGCCGCTGAGCTGGCGCAGCATTCGCCGGGATAACAAGCGGCTGACGGAGGAGGTTGAGGTTCTGCGCAAAGCCTCGGCTTTTTTTGCTCAATGGGCGGCGAAGACATGAAAACGAAGCACGCTTTCATCGCCGCCCATGCTTCAGGGCCCGCCATCCGGTTCATGTGCCGGGTCCTAGGGGTTGCTCACAGTTGGTTCCACGCCCGGCGGCGTGCGGCCCAAAAGAGAGCTGAACGCGCTGCCTGGCGTGACCGGCTCGGGTCAGAGATCCGGGAGATCTTCGAGCAGAGCAAGAGGTGCTACGGCGCCCCTCGGATCCATGCCGAGTTGAAGGCCCGCGGCTTTCGCATCTCGAAGCGCACGGTCGCCAAGCTCATGCGAGAGAACGGCATTCGTCCACCGCGCGGCAGGCGGCGGGCGCCAATCACCACCGACAGCCGCCACTCCCATGCGATCGCGCCCAATCTGCTTGACCGCAACTTCGAAGCCGTTGCGCCCGATGCGGTCTGGCGCGCTGACATCTCCTACATCCCAACTGACGAAGGCTGGCTCTACCTCGCCGCCGTCAAGGATCTGGCCACGATGGAGATCGTCGGCTGGTCGATGGCCCTGGCGGTCGGGCTCGATCGATCCCGTCTCGCGCCAGCGCCGGCGCCAGTGGATCGCCGTCGATGGCGCGACACGAAAACGCGCCGCGGCCCCCCGTGCAGACAGACCCCCAGTGATCGCCTCGACGACCCGCCGCCGAAGATCATTCCCGTAACAATGCCCCATGTCTGACTCCCAAATCGCCTCGGAATATAGAATCATGGAGTGGGACGCTTGGGAATCCCCTTCGATTCACAATTCAGTCAAACCGCTCTAGAAGCATTGGAAAGCAATCTTAAAGTGGCGATAGAAATGGTAAAGGGCACAAAGAATATTGATTGCAGTACTCTTTAAGCGACTTTTGCGCACTGAATCGAATGCTACGGACAAAAATCACTCATTTTGCACAGGTAGTTCGCAGGGAAATACCGCTCAGAGGGACCGGCTGGGTGTGCCTGGGGTTTTTTGTGCAGCTAGAGCATTTCCGATTTATTCTGACGCATAGCCGTCAGCAACCAAGAAGTTCCTGCAGTGCGCGTGATTGAAGAGGCCGCAGACGTTACCGGCGGCTTTCCACAGATCATCGATGGTGCGGGGTTTTAAGCGCTTCATGTGAGCTTTGAACTTTGAAAATGCGAGCTCGATCGGGTTGAAGTCCGGCGCATAGGGTGGCAGGAACAAAAGCCATGCGCCCCGCTTTTCAACCGCCCGCCTGGCACCGTCGCGTTTGTCGGCCGGCAGATTGCCGGGGACAACAACAGCGCCTTTTTGAAGGGTCGGGGCGCGTTGCGTTTTGATGTACTGCTCGAATGCATCACCGTCCATGGCGCCCTCGATCAAATCAGGGCACCCAGGGCGCGGTCAGGCCGTCACCGCGCAATCCGGCAATGAAGGTCATGGTTTTCCAATGACCATGGGGAATGGCGGCAACCATCCGCTGGCCGCTGGGACAGCGCCCCCGCAGGCGCGCCATTTTGGTATTGATACTTGTTTCGTCAAGGAACACGATCCTGCCGACCCGCTCGGGATGGGCCGGGAGCCGGGCCTGACGTTGGCGCCAAACCACGCGTGCTGCCTGCCCATCCGCGCGTTCCTGTTCACTGGCGTGGGCGGTTTTTTTAAAGCTGATCTTGCGCGCGCGGAACCAGTCATTAATCGTCGAAGTCGGCGCAATCACTTGGTGAACTTCGTCCAAACGCTCAGACAGCTCTTGCAGTGTCGGGTCTGGCGTCTCCTTAATCCAGCGCAGGATATCCTCGCCGTCAAGGATCAAGACGGCGCTGGCGCGACGGCCGTGGCTTGACCGCGACAGTCCCCTCGTCTTCATATCGCCCGCCATCCCGCACCGCCGAGCTTGCGCTCACCTCAAAAAGGGCTGCCGCCTGACGGCGCGACATGCCCGACGCCACTTTCCTCGCCAAACGAATACGCAGGTCTTCCGATACAGCCACGATGCCCCCGCCAAAGCGGCTATCGAATCAGTCCGCCAAGACCATGACAACAAAATTTTGATTCATTCAACCTCGGAAACGCTCTAGGGCCATTGTTCGCCCCCATCGGAGCATCGCAAGATTAGTTATCTGCTCAAGAGACGACTCAAAATTTGCCGATGAGACCGATCCCGACAGAGATTTGCGGTGTGATTCTGCGGAACTCTACGCTGTTGACGATGCCGCTTGCCTGATTGGTTTGGAACACCGTCGTCTTCCGCCGGTTCGTCGTCTTAAACACATTGTTCCAGAGGAACCGGAGGATCACATCCTCCCACACCTGCTTCTCGACAATGAGGCGGAGGTTTGATCGGGGATTTCCCACTCGAAAACGATCGAATTCGCTGCGAATTCTAGGGCCCTGATCGGTGTAATCAAGACTGTAAGACAATCCCCATCTTTTTAGGTCGTGGCGAAAGTTTACGGAAACAACATAATCATCCTGCAGAGCAAACTCCCGTTTGCGGCCGGAAAAGGCGTCCACCACGCTGGAGTTCTGCCACAGAAACGAGCCGCCCAAGACGGCATCGATCAGATTGAATTGCGACAGACGCAAACTGGATTCGATTTCGAATCCGTAATGATCACCCGACCCAATATTGCCAGGCTGTGAATCCGTAACGGTTAGTGAATCCTTATCGACAAACGGGATTTCGTCGCTGACGTCAGTGACTCGCCGGTAAAACACACGGCCGTTGATCAATCCCTTTTGGTCGGGAAACCGCCGTTCCACTCCAATTTCAAAGTCAAAAGACTTTTCGGGTCTCAACTCGGGATTGCCGAGATCGATTTCACCATCATTGCGGTCCAGTTCGGCGACAAAATCTTCGAAGTCGAGTTGGCCGACATCCCGTTTGAAGGAGAACCATAACTGGGTAGCTTGATTGGCATTGTACCAGGCATCGAATGTCGGTTTGATAAAATTGAAAGACCGATTAACGGGAACATCCAAGCCCGCCTGATCAATCCACGAAAACTCAGCGGCCAATCCAGTCTCGATTTCAATCTTGTCTGACACTTTCCAGTTGTGACTGGAGAACACCTCGACGCGGTCTTCGGATACCTTTTGGTCGGTATTTAAGAGATCATCAGGCTCATCGTCGATCACCCGGAATACGTTTTGAACGACGTCCAGTGTATTGATTGCGTCCTCGACCCCAACTTCGATGTTGTGGCGGTCCGCCACAGCCCAATCCAACGTGTTGCGCAGAATGTTTTCATAGTTTTTTTTGTTTTCTCGATCGCCGTTGATCAGATTTTCCCGTTCTCCGACGATGCTGAAGTTGTCATTAATGCGGTTGTGAAGATCGGCTCTGACAACAAAGAGGGTCTCCAGCCTCAGAGATGCTGACAGAGGCATTGCATAGTCACCGCTTACTTCCCAATCGGTATTGCTGCCATTGCGCCGTTCCAAGGTGGCATCGAGAGGTGTGCGGTTACCGGCCGGTTCAACATCAAAAATAAATTCAGACTCGAACACCCGTATGGGCTTTTTTTCGTAAAAGCCGTTGAGCTGAATGAAACGATCCGATCCCCAGGTGTAGGCCACACGGCCCCGTCCCAGGTAGGCGCGCCGTTTTATAGTTCGTTTCTCTACTTGTTCCGTAACCTCATCGGGTGTGGTGATGAGATTGACAAGATCACGATTGGGCCGATCGGGACGTGTCTCACCAAAAATCGTGTAACTCCAATTGCCCGTGTCACCGTTGTACGACAGGTAGCCGGATGGCTGCATCTGACCATGGCCATAGAACAGATTGCCCATATGCCATGTGCCGCTAGCGCCGCCGGTGTCCTCATCCAGCACAACGTTGATCACCCGCGCCCCGACATCGGCATCGATTTCCCGGACGTTGCCGCTGATCACCTCAATGCGAATCACTTGAGCCGCTGAAATGCGATCGAAATATTCCTGGATTGAATTTCCCTTGGCGGTAACACGCTTGCCGTTAATAAGGATCTGATCGGTGTTGGATCTCAAACCGCGGCGCTGATCGTCCCCAGAGTCTCCTTGGTCCTGTCCCAATATGGCGTCGGCGCCGGGCACGCGATTGAGCATGTCCTTGGCTGAAATTGGATTATAAGCTTCGAAATAGGCTGAGTCGTATGTGACGACATTGCTGTTTTCGGAGTCATCTTGAGATTGCGCATAAGTTAGGTCTGAAACGCAACTGAATAGGAAACACGCGAGAATAAAATGCAGGCACAGTCGCCAAGAACCGGTCATAACACTCATAATCTAGACAAAACAAAAATGACCGGTAGTCGCCTTATTCATCCCAAATCGCTGCGATCCGCGCCCGCTGGGCAGCATTGGCAAGGGGGCCCTGACCGGCGATCACATTCTCAGCCATATGTTTAGGCTTCGTTGTGCCCGGGATGGTGACAGTCACGGCTGGGTGAGAAATGACGAATTTCAGCAGCAACTGCGCGAAGGTGTCGCATCCCAGTTCTTCTTTGGCCCACTCCGGTACGGTTTGTCCTTCCACCTGACCGAGCATCTTTCCCCGTCCCAAGGGCACGTTGATCATCACAGCTACTCCTAGATCCTGCGCCATCGGTAGGATGCGCTCTTCTGGCCCGCGAACGTCGACGGAATAGTTGACCTGGATAAAATCCAAGTTTCCGGTGGTCATCACTTCCGTCACATCGTCTTGGCTGCCGGGACGGGAGTGGGACACACCCACATAGCGAAAACGCCCGGCCTCTTTCCAGTCCAGCATGGTGGGGAGATGAACGTCAGTGGCGCGCAGGTTATGAACCATCATCAAGTCGATGACGTCAGTCCGCATTTGGCGGAATGACTTCTCCATGGTTTTGATGCCAGATTCCCGGCCTCTTTCGGCGACCTTAGTGGCAATAAAAACCTGATTTCGATTGCCCATGCGTTGGAACAGATCACCAAGCACCTCTTCGGCCTGTCCGTAGCCTTCAGCGGTGTCTATGACCGTGCCTCCGCCACCAAGCAACGTGCGTAGCACGTGCATACGCTGTGCCGTTTCTTCTTGATTACCGGGACTGTCGTACCGGTTGGTCCCGAGACCGATCACCGGCATGGTTTCACCGTTAGGGCTCTTGGGGATCGGCTTATGGGTCATGGGTTCGGCGGACCAGGACGGTAACGCAATAAATGTTGACGTCAGCGCGGTGGCACCGAGAGTCTTTAGGAATTGCGCGCGCGTCATAGTCATCGATGCGTGTCCCTTCGTTGTAGCGTCCTGTTTTTATCGAACTGCAAGTGACTACAACTGGTCTACCACGGCAGTTTTTGATCGCCCCATTGATGATACTTGTCTATATCATCGAGAGTCAGACCATCGATAAGGTCGATCATGTCACCGATGGCATGCCGCGGATCAAGGGCGCCAACCTGAATCATGCGCTGGTATTGAGGTGGAATGGCTGACGGATCTTCGGCATTCATGTAGTCCTCGGTATCGATGGTGCCCGGCGCGAACACCGCAACGATGACGCCGCGCTCTTTGACCGCTTCGCCCATG
The DNA here is from genome assembly GCA_965262665.1 of Rhodospirillaceae bacterium. Classification (GTDB taxonomy): domain Bacteria; phylum Pseudomonadota; class Alphaproteobacteria; order Rhodospirillales; family Rhodospirillaceae; genus CBDBND01. The sequence goes on along the minus strand of CBDHFR010000004.1, from coordinate 1,442,207 downwards.
GTGCGCATGGCCATGTTCAAGCCGGCCTTGCTGGCCCGGTAGGCCGGAGCCACACCCCCCCCCCTGCGCCCCATATTGGTGATGGAACCGCCGTTGGAACTCATGGCGATGATCTTTTTCTCTTCACTGGCGGCGACGTGCTCGAGGAAGGCTTCGGCGACATAGATTTGGCCGACTACATTGACCTTCATGATTTGCTCGAACCACTCATAGTCGATCGAGCCGAAGCGATTGGGGCCAAACCGGAAGGTGTTGATAGCGCCGTTGAGGTTGAGCACATCAATGGGCGTGCCTTCATACTTTTTAGCAAGTGCATCGACCTCGGCGTAATCGACAATATCAAGTTCTTCGACGATGACGCTGTCTCGTTCGGCGGCAAAGGCTTGAAGACGATCCGCTTTGGAGGGCGTACGGCAGGTGGCAATCACCGTCCAACCGCGATCCGCATAATCTTTGACAAAGGCCACCAAGCCGTGGCCGGTGCTGGAGCCAGTTATGAGTACGGTTTTGGCGTTTGTAGGTGATGCTGCAAGGCCAATAAAAATGCTTACAGATAGAGCAAGCACGAATACCAGGCTTGTGCGAACACAACTGTGTTTAAAGGTTGCAATTGTCACGGCGCACCTCCCTTTTTCGTTTTTTGAATCGCTCTACTCAGAGTCGATGCTGAGCGCGAATTCGATTTTATTGCTTCAAAGCTCTTAAGATTGCAATGCTGTCTGGTTCAGGCGGCAATGGCACCGTTTCGAGCCAAGCGACGATGTCTTGAATTTCAGCATCGGAAAGCACTTCCTCCGGATAGACGGGCATGCGGCCTGGGCTGAAGCGGATAAAGTTAGCCAGGGCCTCAGGCGGCAATGGTTCGGGGGTCAGCGCGGTCCCCGCATCGTTGCCCTTGCCATCCGTGCCATGGCATTGGTAGCAGCCCACCCGCATGTAGGTTTGTTGGCCACGCTGGGCGGAAGCCTCTTGAGCAAGGACCGGTGCGCCAGTCAAAACGGCCAATGCAATAGCGCTGAAGAACAGTTTATTTTTCATCATTCTTCTCCTCAGCGCATCTGGGTGACGACGTCAACCAGAGCCGGATAGCCGGATTTGACCACCTGCACTGCTTCGGCCAACGCCGGTCCCAATTCGTCCGGGTCTTCAATCGGTCCGGCAGACCACACGCCCATGCCTTCTGCCAGTTTGGCGTAGTTGATGTCGGGGTCTTGGATGACCGTGCCGATCTTGGACTTAGCGACGCCGCGCCGGCGTTTGTTGGCTGTGCCTTGCACCAACATAGTTTCTTGCGCGTAGGCCCGGTTGTTGTGCATTACGGTGAGCAGGGGAATGCGATGGTGAGCAGCGGTCCACAAAGCGCCGTTGGCGTACATGAAATCGCCGTCGCATTGGATGTTGACGGAAAAGCGGCCAAGTTTTTTATTGGCGAGACCGGCTCCCACAGCGGCCGGGAGGCCGTAACCGACGCCGCCACCTGCGCCGATGCCGAGATAGCGGTAATGCTCGTCAAAGTTCCATAGCCGGTGCGGCCAGGAACTGACGAACCGTTCCGATGCGCCGACGGAAACCAGGGCCCAATCTTCGTCTTTGATTTTGTCGTATAGCTCCATGCACATGCGGCCGGTACTGACCGGACTAGAACGCCAACCACGGGCGGCGAGCTGGCGGGACTCTTCATAGGCAGCCGCATGACTTTTGCGCAGGCCGTCCTCCCGTTCAGCAATGGCCCGGCGGCGGCTTCGGGTGAGGACCTCCTGCACCTCCTCAATCAATACTGGCAAGGTGGCTTCTGCGTCGCCCGACACGGAAATGTCCACGGCCGCGTAGCGTTGGAAGTCCTGATAGTTGGATTTCAAATACAGGTCGTTGACACCGATGGTGATGAGCTTAACGCCTTCCTTGGTGCGCGGTTCGCTGATCATGTTGCCGCGGTTGACAAAATTCAACTGACCCCAGAAGTCAGTGACTTCCAAACCGAGAATCACGTCAGCGCTGGGTATCAACCAGCCGCCGTTACGGGTTTGATTGAGATAATGAGCGGTCGGCATGTTCTGACGGCTGGCGAGGTCGATCACCGGCGCATTGAGAAGTTCCGCCAATTCCACCAGCAGAGTCATGCCGTTTGGCGTGCGGGCAACGCGGTCGGCGATGATGACCGGCTGTTCTGCGTCGACCAACAATCTCGCTGTTTCGCGCACCGCTCCGCGTTCTCCTTGGGGCGGTTCCGTCGGGGTGAAGCGGGGAATCTTCAAACTGGCGCGATCTTCGACTTCCATTTGTTGAAGGTCCGCGTCCGCCACCAGAGCAATGGGTTCCATGGGCGGTGTGGTAGCGATCTTCCAGCCGCGGACGAATGATTCGCCGAAGGCTTGCAGGGAATGGGGTTGGTCGTCCCACTTGGTGAAATCACGCACCATGGATGCCGGGTCCTGAGCCGAATGACGCCAAGTGGTGGCACCCAGACGTCCACTGGCATCGGCATTGTTGCCAAGAATAGCGATCACAGGAGCACGATCGCACCAGGCGTTGTAGAGGTTCATGGCCGCGTGTTGCAGACCAACTGTGCCGTGGCACATCAACGCTGCTGGTTCCAGCGCCGCCTTGTAGTACCCATTGCACATGGCCGCCGCCGACTCTTCGTGCATACAGGTGATGAACTCGGGCTTTTCGTTGTCGGCGTAAACGGTGATGGACTCATGGATGCCAAGAAAACTGGAGCCGGGATTGGAGAACACATACTCAAGGCCGAGTGACTTCATCACATCAACCATGTAGTCGGAGCCGTAGTAAGACGTCTGCTCAGGACCGAGCCCGACGGCCAGTTGTTCACTCTGTGCGAGTTGCTCCGGTGTGGAGGCTTCCATCGCCATTTGTTCTGCGCTGGGCGGCGGTGCGCCCCGGCCAACCGGCGACGGAGTCTCGGCGTCAGCGGTTTCGGTTCCTTGCGCGGCACCTGGTAATGTGGTTGCGGCACCGGCAACGGCCGCGCCTTTCAGAAACTTGCGGCGGCCGACAGTGGCCTGGCTGGTTGATGACTCTTTGTTGGCTGACGTCATGACACTCTCCCCAAGCGCCTCAAATAGGGCGCGCTCTTGGTCCAATCGTCCTGGTGAGTGTGATCCTGCCACAGGTTAGGGGTCTGCCGGGAGGCCAATTCCCTGGCTCTCGCTTACCGGACGGCATGCTACCCTGCTGGAGTTGCGAGTATGACGAATGAAACCAACGCTGACATATCTTCCGGACGGTACCGAACGGCCCACCCAAGCGGCCTTAGACGCGTATTGGACAGACGCTAAAGCGGCGTATCCGGAAATCGGAGACACCTACGAAGTGCGCTGGTTCGGGATCGACGCCAAAACCACACAAGGAATTTTCGGCTACATTAGAGACGGCGTGAAAACGGCGACCTATACGGTACCTTGGTTGCTGGAACAGTTGGGACAACCCCAAGCAGAAGCAGGCAATTACATTGTTCTGATCGATTACGACGGTACGCCGACCATGGTGCTGCGGATCGGCATTGCGGAAACCTGGGCCTTCGCCGATATCGACGAACGGGTCACTCATACGGACGGCCTATCAGTCCGTAACCCCGACGTGTGGAAACCGCTGCATAAAGAATTCTGGAACGGAGAACTGGCCCGCTTCGGGCTTGAGGTTACCGATGACATGCCTGTGCTGGTGGAGCACTCCGAGTTGGTTTATGCGCGGTCTTTGCCGATCCTTTAGTTGACGGCGGCGGCTCCAACCATGGAGATTTGTTCGTCTTGTTCAGCCCTGACACCGGATGTGCCGATGGCGCCAATAACTTTGCCGTCCAAAATTATCGGCACCGCACCCTGGATGGGCATGATCCCCGGGATAGACAGAATGCGTAGTCCGACACCGCCCTGGGCTAGAGCACCGTCGAAGCCACTGGAAGGCCGTCGGAAATCGAGGGCGGTGCGTGCTTTACCCTCGGACACACGGATCGAGCCGTAAGAGGTGTTGTCCATACGGTGCACCATGACGAGCTGACCACCGCTGTCGATAATCGTAATGACGACCGACCAGTTGTTCTTTACGGCTTCCGCTTCTGCTGCAGCCATCACTTTCTTGGCCTGCTCAAAGGTGATGGCAGGGCCATAAGGTGGCGTGCCCTGTGCGCCAACTGGAGCCACGGCAAAAAGGGCAAATAGAACGGTTGCGGTAAAGGTGATTTCGCGAAGCATAATATGTCTCCAATCCGAATTCGTTACAGGAATCGCGATCGTGACGCGTATCAGGACCGTATCTCCCGTGGTCCTTAGCGGCAAGGTGAGTCCTGCCTGACCGAATAATAGGGTGGAGATGAACCGCGAGTGTATTTGCGGGGCCAATCCCGGTGTCGAATTCGCGCGTGCACTGACGCGCCTTTTGTGGGCCTGGGTTATCCCATCAGTCCGGGTAACCAAAGGGCAATGGCTGGGAACAGGATCAACAGAATCAGAAGAATAAGATCACAGGTGAGGAACGGCAGTGCAGCGGCAATGACGTCTCGGAGCGTTGTCCCCTTGGGCGCGACACCGATCATGAGGAAAAGCAGCAGGCCGAAGGGCGGCGTGGTTAAACTCATTTCCATGGCGAGCAGCACGACAATGCCGAACCAGACCGGGTTGAAGCCGAGAGCGCTAGCCAGTGGAAAGAAAAATGGGATGGTGATGAGCAGGATCGATAACTGATCCATGAACATGCCGAGCACCAGCAGCACGACGAACATCAACAACAAGATGGCAAGGGGAGTCGCATCCCACCCTGAAACTGCACCAATGATTTGCGCGCTGGCACCGGAGAAGGCGAGCAGCTGGGAAAATGCAGCCGAGGCAAAGATCAGCAGGAACGCCATGCCGGTGACGGATACGGCGGTTTCCAGGGATTGGCGGATGGCTTGCCAGGTCAGACAGCGGAACAAGGCGGCAAGAACGACTACGGCGATAACGCCAAAGGCAGCCGCCTCCGACGGTGTGGTGATACCGAGGACGATGAATCCGACGACACAGAAGATCACCAGTCCCATGGGCAGGACGTTGATCACAAATTGGCCCAGACGCCGGCGGAACGGCGGCAGGTCCAAGTCATAGGCGGAGGCGGCATTGGGATCGCGCCACACCTGAATGGCTATGGACCCACAGTACAAAACCGCTAGAACGAGACCGGGGATCAATCCGGCGATGAGCAATGCGGCGATGTCCACGCGGGCGAGGGAACCGAGCAACACCGCCAGGTTGGATGGCGGGATGATCATCGCCAAACCACCGGTGCCAATGATCGGCCCTATGGCCAGCATCTTGGAATAGCCGCGTTTCTCCATCTCCGGCACCATGAGCGAGCCAAGCATGGCAGTGTTGGCCATGGTTGAACCGGTGAGGGTAGAGAAGGTGGTGCCACCGACCACGGTCACATAGGACAGCCGTCCTGGTAGGCGGCCGAACAAAGCATCCAATGCATCAAACACCCGGTTTGCCAGTCCTGAATGAAACAACAGCGCCCCCATGAGCACGAACATGGGAATGGCGACGAGGCGAAACGACGTGATTAGGTTGGTGGAGTTGTCGACCAATTGGACCACGCCAACCCAGCCGCCCATGAGCAGAAACGCACCGACGATGTTACTGAAGAGAAAGCCGAACGCGACAGGAACGCCAAAGGCCATCAGCACAAGGACGAGCACGAAGATAAAAACGCCGATGGAAAAGGGGTCGGCAAACATGATTAATACCGCTCCTGGGTGTGGGCGGCATCGTCTGGCGGGTCGTAGAACGAATCCTTAGTCGACAACAGGCGTATGAATTCACAGCCGACAAAAAAGAACCCAATGAGTAAGGGAGTGAACAGTATCCAGCGCGGCACGTCGATGGAGCGGGGTTCTGTGTCACCCAGCATCAGGCTTTCAATGACCAGGCTGCCGGAGACATAGGCCAAGGCCAAAGCAACGGCTGCACAGACCACATACACACCGGTTTCCAGAAACTGTTTGGTAGCGCCATCGAGGCGGTCGTAGATAACGCGGACGACAACATGGCCGCGCGTGCGGACCAAATACGGGGCCGCAAACATGGTGAAATACAGCAGGGCGTATTCGGTGATGGCCACCGTCGCGCGCAAGGGTTGGAAACCGAGATTGCGCAAGCTGACATCGACGACAATGAGCCCGCACATAAAGGCTAGAATCAGCCCGCTTATGGCGGCAAGGCTGACAATGATCGCGTTATAGATTTTTGTTATTCCCCCCATACTCTTACTATAACCAGGAAGGCATTAGTCAGGTACGACTTCTTAGCGTGCCTTCGGCACGACTTCCTTGCCGGCTGTAAAGCCGCCGTCCACACCGATGGCCTGACCGGTGATATAGCTGGCCGCGTCAGAGGCGAGAAAGGCAATGGTCTCGGCAATCTCATCCAATGTTCCGGGGCGTTTCATGGGATGGGCGTCGAGCAGCGAGGCCCGTACGTGTTCACGGCCGGGTGCGTTTAGGTGGGACGTCATAGGAGTGTCCACCAGACCCGGACACACGCAATTGGCACGGGTATTGCCCTTGGCGTAGTCGATGGCTAGACAGCGGGTAAGGTGAGCCACACCCGCCTTGCTGACGGCGTAACCGGTCATGGCGTCGCGGCCCATCAGCGCAAACGTACTGCCGATGGTGACAATGGACCCGCCGCCATGCTTCTGCATGTGCGGGATCACGGCACGGGTGATCAGGAAGGTGGAAGTGAGGTTGACGGTGAGGACCCTGGTCCAGGTGTCCTCATCCAGGTCGGTAACTTTGCCGTGTTGAGTGATACCGGCGCAATGCACCAGGGTCGCCAATCCATTTTCGGGAATCTGAAAAGCGTCAACGGCTTCCGCGATGGCAGACCCGTCGGTGACATCAGCCTGCTCAAACGCGGCGAAAGCAGACGCATCTTCGGGCGCATTTAAGTCCATGCCGAGAATCACGTAGCCATTCTTCTTGAACGTCTACACGCACGCACTGCCGATACCCGAGGCTGCGTCAGTGATCAGAACTCGTTTAGCGGTGCTCATGGGCTGTCAAATCAATACGCGGCGTAGATGATAAGCATGTGCCCGTCCGCATCGGCGATAACGATTTCCTCGCCGCCGTCATTGGGGGGTGACCCCCAGGCGTTAGTGCCGAGGACGCGGTAATCGCCATTGGACAACAGTGGATAGGCGTCTTTGTAGTGTTCGATCTGGATGGCCCAGCCGGTTGCGATGGGTGCCATGGGGTCGACCGGTAGCAAATCAGGTACTTCATAAAGAGCAATCACGCGAGATTGGGTGCTCGCCCCGTTGAACTTCACCGTGCGGGTTATACGCGCGGGATCGATATTGAATACAGCCCCGACGAAAGCAGACGCCTCCATGGGCCGGTCTTCATCCACTTCGAGGTGAAGGATATCCCGGTAAAGCACCAGCGCCTCGTCCATATCCCGGACAAGAAGCGGCAACCACTGCATCTTGGTGCCGCCATCATAGGGTTGGGTCTGCGCTTCCGCGTTAAGTGGCAACAGCAGGCAAAGAATGAGAACAAAACGCATGGCTTTCTACTCCACGTCCCGGGCGACACGAAAACCGAACAGGTGATACGATGTCAATTCCGGGTCGCGGCCGCGGAAGAACGGTTTATGCCTGCTCAACCGGCTGCGCCAGCTGCCGCCGCGGATGGCGCGCTTTTCACACGGACCGGTGACTTCGAAGGCGCTGCCGTCCACCGGTTCGGCGGTGTAGAAGGTGAGGGAGCAATCCTGTGTCCATTCCCAGATATTGCCGACGGTGTCATAGAGACCGTAGGCGTTGGGTTTGTATTGTCCCACCGGAGCGACGAGGTCGTAGCCGTCTTCACATTGGGCAGCCATCGATACGGCGGTACCGCTTCCCGCAATAAGCTCTGGGTTTTGGGCAGCGACCTGATCGAATATGTTGCCGTATTCGCAAATCTTGCTGTCGTCATCTCCCCAGAACCATTCAGTGTCCGCGCCACCTTTGGCGGCGTACTCCCATTCCGCTTCGGTAAGGAGGCGGTAATTTTGCTCGGTCTGTTCGCTGAGCCACTGCACATACTCTTGGGCTTCGGTCCAGTAGACGCACATCATCGGTTCTTCATCCAACACCGGCCGGCCGAAGTCGGGATCCTCAAAGGAGTAGCCCATGCTTGCACGTTTCCCGCCCCAGGCGCGGCAGTCCGATGCCTGATGGCCGGTGTTTGCCATAAAGGCACGCCATTCCCCAATGGTGACTTCGTATTTTCCGGCTGCGTAGGGATAGTCAATGGTGACCGTACGAACCGGTCCTTGCGGTCGCATCTTGCCACCGCGCATGGGTTCGATGTGCTCGGAGCCCATTGGAAAGGTGCCAGGTGGAATGACCACCATTTCGGGACAGGCCTGGCAATCTTGGAACTCTGTGCCTGGCGATTGCGCGGCCGTGGAAACCGACAGGGCAAGTGCGGCAAAGCCCACAGACCAGAATGAAAACCGATTTTCCATCAATTGCATCCCCCATGCTTGTTGGGAGCAACAGTACATAGGAATAGGCTTCGTTGAATACAGGGGTTGGCCGCTATTCAACGGATGGTCACGGGGCCGTTCCCTTGGGCCGGCTTGCTGTGCAAAACTCGGTGAAACCAAGAATTAGGAGAGTTCCAAATCAAATGGCACTGAAATCACCCGATTGGTTGTGGCGAACTCTACGCCATGTGCATTCTTCCTCGTAGGTACAGCAATCATTCAGTTGGTTTTTGAGGTCGGCTCCCACGATAGTGCTACGGATCTGATGAGCATGGGCGCGGCTTACGCGGGATTGTTTTTCCTAGATGCCGCCCTGATGGAAGGGCCGTGGCGCGTTCTCACCAACCGGGAGACACCGTTGTCGTCATACTTGAGGCGAGATTTGGGCATCTGGGCCGGTGTGTTTGGGTTGCTGCATGTTTATGTTGGGTTTCTGATTTATTACGACGCTCAGATTCTTCGTTACTTCGTTACTGTGGCCAATGACGGTTCCATAACCGGCATTCGCCTTGATGTGTTTGGTCTAGCCAACTATGGCGGGCTCATGGCGGCCCTTGTCGTGCTAGTGCTGCTGACGGTTTCCAACGATTGGTCAATCCGCAAACTCAAAGCGGTAAAATGGAAAAAGATTCAACGCTGGTCTTACGCCGCTGGTGTGCTGACGGTTGCCCACGGGTTTCTCTATCAAGTGTATGAAGAGCGTACGGCGCTTTATGTGGGCATACTCATTGCTGCAACTGTCCTGCCACTTTGCGTGCAAATTCTCGGATGGCGGAAACGCTCACTTAGAGGTGAAACACCATGAGCCGGATGGAAGACTTCGGGTTCTGGTTGTCAAAGACCTTCGCCAGCACTAAGGCCAAACAGCGGGAGTGGCCCCATGTTCCCGGCACCTATTTCGTCGCCGACCCGAACGCACCGGTGGCGGTCACCACCCTTGGCAGTGTGCCGTTGGCTAAAGATGTCTTTACCGCCAAGCCCGAAGGCTTATGCATTGTCGGTAAAGTTGAAACCGAGAACATCGGCATCGAGAAAATCATTAAAAACATTCTTTCTAACACGGCCATCCGCTTTCTTGTCTGCGCCGGCAACGAACCGCCCAAGCATCTGACTGGTGCAACCTTTTTAGCCCTATTCAAAAACGGTGTGGACGACAAAGGGCGCATCATTGGTTCTCCAGGCAGAGGCCACTTTTGCCCAACACTACGACCGAAGAGATCAATGCGTTTTGCGAACGGATCACGCCTATTGATCTCATAGGCTGTACCGACATCGTAAAAATATCCCGAGAAGTCTCCTCCCTCGCTGCCCGTGCACCGGCAACGGAAGCCAAACCGTTTGTTGCGTCTGACTCAGTGATGGTGGAAGGGCAGGTGGAGCGTGTGTCGGCTATGACCGTCGATCCTGCTCGGATCAAACTGGATGAGGGAGGCTATTTCGTCATACAAGTTGAGGGCGACGGGCTTTTGGTCGAGCACTACGATTACAAAGATATACTTGTTCGTATCATTGAGGGCGAAGATGCCCGTAACATCTATCTCACCCTGATTGACAAGGGCTGGGTGACCAAACTTGATCACGCCGCCTACTTGGGAAAAGAACTGGCCCGTGCCGAAATGAGCCTGACCCACGGCATCGACTTCATTCAGGACGGCGCATAAGAGGACGATAAATATGTTGAAACAAATTGTCGTTGGCGTTGTCGTCGTTGGTTACGCTGGCATCGCCACTGTCTCATTTGCCGAAGATCATCTCCGACCCGGGTCCCCCTTTAAGGACTGCGAGCTCTGTCCGGAGATGGTCGTACTGCCTGCCGGCACGTTCATGATGGGCTCGACCGAAGAAGAAACCATCCTCGCCGAAGTGCGCACCGATGCAGCGGAGCGGGAACAGCCCAAACACGCAGTAACCCTAGCCAAACCGTTCGCGATTGGCCGGCATGAAGTGACTATCGCCGAGTATCGCGCTTTTGTCGAAGCCACCAACCGGCCGGACCCGGATAAATGCATCACCTGGACCGAATCAACCGGCGTGTGGGGCGAAGTGAAGGGCGCATCCTGGCACAACGCAACGTTCTACCAGGGCGAAGACCATCCCGTCGGCTGTCTGGATTTGCAGGATGTGCGCGATTACAGCGCCTGGCTTTCGGAAATCACAGGCACGACCTATCGCGTGCCCAGTGAAGCGGAATGGGAGTATGCGGCTCGTGGCGGTACTAACATGATCAACACATGGGGCAACACCATGGACGAGATGTGCCGTTTCGCCAACGCGTCGGATTTGACCCGTGCTGACGTTCATCCGGGCGTGCGCGACACACCCACACGGTTTTTCAATTGCCGTGACGGGTACGTCTATACCGCACCGGTAGGATCGTTCCAGCCCAATGCTTTTGGCTTGTACGACATGGTCGGCAACATCTGGGAATGGGTCGAGGACTGCTTCATCATCGGCTACGACGGCGCACCGTCAGATGGTTCCGTGCGCTACGACCCCAACAATTGCGAACGGCTGATTGTGCGCGGCGGCGGTTGGTACGCCCGCAACTGGTTCATGCGTCCTGCCGGCCGCAGCCGGGAGCATCCCGAGTATCGCTCGACCACTTTGGGGCTAAGGGTGGTGAGAGAATTGGATTAAGTGCGGCGAGTTTTGTTGCACCGAATAGGCCAGCGCTGTAAACGGCTGCTCATGTATCGTTTCTCAGTCCATTTGGCCTAGCCATGGCCCGCAAGTCACGTAAAGCCAAACTCATGGAGAGGGCAGAAGGGGTCAAGGACGTGATCCCGGATAAACGCCCTGTGCCGCGTCCTGCGGCTATTGTGGCCATTGGTGTCGTCCTTCTGTTTCTTAGCCTGACGGTAGGCATTGTCATCGATATGGTGACAAAGCCCGCACCCATACGGCCTTCACCGTCACAAAGCACCGTGAAGCCAAAACGGGCTGCGCCGCCGGCCATCGTCAACGCACCCAAGTCCACCTCTATCTTCGACGAAGGGGAACTGGCCCGGGCAACCCGTGAACCGGTGCGTCGTTTCACGCCTATGGCGCTCAATGCGGTGCCGTCCGATGCTCCTGAAGACTGGCCAGTGGTGGCCATCGTCATTGATGACATGGGGCTGGATCGGAATCGTGGTGTCCGGGTGGCGGCGCTTCCCGGACCGCTCACTCTGTCGTTTCTCACCTATGCAGACGGACTAAATGGCCAAGCGGACATGGCTCGGGAGTCCGGCCATGAAGTGATGGCCCATGTGCCGATGGAGCCGGAAGGCGCCGCCGACCCTGGTCCTGGTGCGCTGGTTTTGGGGTCAAGTGCCGCCGACATTCAGGCCCGCCTGGACGCTTACCTCAACGGCTGGTCCGGTTATGTCGGCATCAACAACCACATGGGCAGCCGGTTGACGGCGGATCGCGCCACCATGGATGTGGTGATGACAGAGTTGCAAACCCGTGGCTTGCTCTGGCTGGATTCCAGAACCGGCGCGGGTACGGTGGGTGAAGCGGCCGCTGCCGCGATCGGTGCCCCGCACGTTGGCCGTGACGTTTTTCTCGACAATAAGGATGACCGGGCCGCCATAGATGAACAGCTCAGTAAAGTGGAAGCGCTCGCCCAGTCGCAAGGCTACGCCGTGGCCATCGGGCATCCCCGCGACATGACCATACAAGCCTTGGCGGCGTGGCTACCTACCTTGGAAGAGAAGGGGATCGCCTTGGTCCCCATCACCGAAGTTGTGAGTCGGGCTGGCCGTTAGCTCAGACTACGTGTATCAGCCATTGCTGCTGTAACGTCCGGCCTCGTCTGCTGCTCTGAGCAGGGCCCTGGCTTTATTTAAGCTTTCCTGAAACTCGGTTTCCGGATCGGAGTCTGCGACGATGCCGCCGCCAGCCTGAACGATCAGTTCGCCGTCTTTCACCAAAGCCGTCCGCAACGCGATGCAGGTGTCCAAGTCGCCATTGGCGGCTAGGTAACCCATAGCACCGGCATAAAAACTCCGACGCTCTGGCTCGAGCTCATCGATGATTTCCATGGCCCGGACTTTCGGTGCGCCGGACACTGTGCCTGCCGGAAAACCAGCCAGCAGCGCATCCATGCCGTCGTACTGATCGCTGATTTCGCCATCCACATTGGATACGATATGCATCACGTGGCTGTAGTATTCGATCAGCATTTCTTCGGTGACTTCGACGGTGCCCGTCTTAGCAACGCGCCCCACATCGTTGCGGCCGAGATCCAACAACATAAGGTGCTCTGCCAACTCTTTTGGGTCGGCCAAAAGGTCGCTGGCATATTGTTCGTCTTCTGCCTTGGTTTTTCCGCGCGGGCGGGTTCCGGCAATGGGCCGAATAGTTACTTTTCCTTCTCGCAGCCGGACCAGTATTTCGGGACTTGAGCCAACGAGGGTAAAGCCATCGAAGTTGAGATAAAACAGAAACGGCGATGGATTGAGACGGCGAAGTGACCGGTAAAGCGAAAACGGTGGATGAACGAACGGTCGTCGTAGACGCTGAGAGGGCACCACCTGAAAGATGTCACCGGCTAGAATATATTCCTTGGCCTTCTCAACCATCCGGTGATAGCCAGCTCGGCCAACATTGGAGACAGGCTCCACCGCATCGTCAGCGTTGCTTTCTCCTTGTATCACGCGATGGGCGAGGGGCCGGTCTAAGGCGGCGATGATATTTCGCAGTCGTGTTTGGGCGTCTTCATACGCCTTTTCTGGCGAGCAGTCCTTTTGCGGACGAACCGGTGTGACAACTGTCATGGTATCCGCGATGGAGTCAAAAATGACCATAACGGTCGGCCGCATGAATACGCCTTCCGGGATTCCAATGGTATCCGGGTTATCGTTGGGTATGTCTTCCACCAGGCGCACTGTGTCGTAACACATGTAACCGATTAAGCCAGCGGCCATCGGGGGGAGAGCATTAGGGAGATCAATGCGGGACTCAGCAATCAAGGCTCTAAGAGAGTCGAGAGAGGGTTTGGCTTCCGGTGCAAACTTTGTGTGCACGCCAGAGGTGTCCCGGCTGATCTCAGCAGACTGGCCGTTGCAGCGCCACACGATGTCGGGTCTCAGAGAAATAAAGGAATACCGCCCTCGGGTGGCACCACCTTCAACGGATTCCAGCAAGGAAACGTAATTTGAATCCGGGCCTAACTTAAGTGCCGCTGAAACGGGTGTATCGAGGTCAGCGACCAGTTCTGTCCAAGCAACTTGTGGTTTACCGGCGGCGTATATGTCGGCGAAGGCCGAAAAGGCGGGAAACATATCCATGGGACCAATCGCCTTCGCACACTGTCATTACTGGGGAGTGAGTTCGCCGATTGATTCACGGTTCAGAGTTACGTCAAATTCCCGCGTAACAGACCCTGAAAACACATTGACCAAGTCATTCGCAATGGACGCGCGAACGGCATCCTCGATCTGTTTCTTGCTGTCCGCGAGATCGTTATCACTCGGTAGAACGATTTCGATCAATCGTGCGACGATATGGCCTTCTCCCACACGCGCTTCGACAACGTCATTCACGTTGGCTTTGAATAAACGGTCCATCGCATCAGGGCTGACATATCGCGAGGGGATAATGGCATCAAGGCGTAGACTGTCGCCAAACCGGGTAACAGGACCGAGTTTCACAAAGGACAATTGTTCATCCTGTTCAGCAAGCGCTGTCAAATCGCTGGACGGTCCAATTTCGTCTAACAAAGCGGTTGCTTTTTCTGCCGCAGCAGATTGGCGCGCTTGGCTATCCCACAATTGGCGCACGTCCTCTCTGACACGGTCGAATGGTTTGGGCGCAGGAGCAATGACATCCTCCACCCGCAGAATGTAGGCGTGTTCATCCGTTTCAATGAGCTGTGAGTCGATTCCTTTCTCTGTGGAAAAAGCCAATTGCAAAAAGCGATCTTGATCAACGGGAAAGGACTGACGGGATCCGTTGACGTCTCGGCCATCCCGATTAACGGCTTCAAAATAAGCAAAAGTGAACCCCGGTGCTGAGGCGACTTCCTTTGCAGGAATGCCGGCAGCAAGTTGATCCTCCATGTAGACCGTTGCTTCGTACATTTCGTCGAAGGCGCGGTCCTGCACGATGAAGTCGATGATTTCCTGCCGCACCACCGGCAAAGCCTTGATGCTACCAGTCTCCCTCGCAGTAACCTCAAACAAATGCCAGCCAAAATCGGTCTGTACGGGTTCACTGATGGCCTGTAGATCCAATGTAAAAATCGCACCAAGATCAAAACCAATATCGTCGTTCGCTCTGAGTTCACCTAAGTCGATCGGCGCATCAAGACCGATGCGTTCAGCTAAGGCAGAAAGCGATTCTTCATCTTGCCGTTGGTTAAAAGCAGCTTCCGCCTCAAACTGCGTACCAAAAATAATCTGTGAAACAGTGCGTGATTCAGATGTTCTATACTGGTTTATATTTTCATCGTAATACGCCTGGATTTCTTCTTGTGTTATGCTTTCCGGTGGGACGAGATCCCGAGGGCGAATAATCACCGCTGAAATCTTGCGATATTCGGGCGCTGTAAACGACATGATGTTTTCATCGTAAATATTGCGCAATACCTCTTCGCTCGACTCATCTCCGATGTCCATGTTCGCGTCGTCCATATACAAAACGTCAGCCATTCTCTGTTCCGCCCGGTAGCGGAAGAGGGCGTCGACCATCGCCTTCGGTGCTCCTGCATTTTCGGCAATGGGTGACAACAATGTTTGCCGTGTTACATCGCCGCGTAAGAGATCAACAAACCCTTGTTCCGTTAAATTGTTGCTGGCCAGCATCTGCTCGAAAAGTAACCGGTTAAAGTTTCCGGTTTCATCTTTGAACATGTCTTGATCAATGACGGCTCTCCTGAGTGTTTCGTTGGGGATGTATATTCCCATTTCACGCGCGGCCATATCGAGACTGGCGACTTGGCTGAGCTGAGTTATGAGATTATCCAGAATACCTAGATCGGCAGCTTGCTTGGCGGTGAAATCAGAACCGAGGGCTTCGCGCAATTGTTCGACTTCGAGGGTGAAGCGCCGCTGCAATTCCTCGGCCCGAATTTCAACCTGATCCACTTTGATGACCACGTTGGGATCGAGGGCAGGATTGATGGCATCGCCAACGCCCCAGACGGAAAAACTAATCATTACAAGGCCGAGAAAGCCCTTGAGAATCCAGCTCTCTTTTATGGCGACCGTAAACCCTTGAATCATAGCGGGGCCTCGTTTGAAGTCTGACTGACGGTGATATTAATATCTGGCGCGTCTATGTCACACGCTGGCGGGGTTTTACGCGCCAAAACTATGTTGAGCAAGCTTTCTTGCCCACCTCAATCCATCTGGAATTGGCCTGAGTGCTATGCTAGCACACCTCGTACCCGCTCTCATCTCGGACTGGAACCATGGCGCACTTAATTGCCGGAAACTGGAAAATGAATGGTTCCACCGAGAGCGCACAGGAGTTGACGGGCGCACTTGTCGAAAAACTGGAATCCTCTGAGAAAAGCAGCACGGATATTGTCCTTTGTCCGCCTGCTCCGCTTATCCCTACGGTTTTACAGACCGCGTCGGACACGGCCATTATGGTCGGCGGCCAGGATTGCCACTGGAATAGGTCAGGGGCTCATACCGGCGATGTGAGTGCGGACCTCTTAGCAAACCTTGGTTGTGCCTGCGTCATCGTTGGACATTCCGAGCGACGTGCGGATCACAGTGAAACCGACTCTCAAGTAAAGGCCAAAGCCGAAGCGGCAATGACAGCGGGACTGATAGTCATTGTGTGTGTTGGCGAGACGGAAACACAACGCGACGCCGGCGATACAAACAAGGTAGTTGGCCAGCAAATCGAATTCTCTTTGCCAGACGGTGGCACACCTGAAACGGTGGCGATCGCTTACGAGCCAGTTTGGGCCATTGGCACAGGCCGCACACCATCAAACAGAGAAATCGAAGCTGTTCACGCTTATGTTCATAGCGTTGCAAATGATAAATATGGCTTGGGTGATGGCTTACGCATTCTTTATGGCGGTTCCGTAAAACCGTCAAACGCCGCAGAAATTCTTAGAATTCCGGGCGTTGATGGGGCCTTGGTTGGCGGTGCCAGCCTCTCGGCCGGCGACTTCTGGGCAATAATCGAAAGTTGCCCCTAGCCACTGGCTGCAAAGATGACTAAATAACCGCCAGTTCAGGGCGGCGCTCCTGATTACGGAACACAACAATTAGACAGAAATAATATGGAAACGGTTCTGCTCCTTATTCATTTGTTTATTGCCATATTTTTGATTGGCCTCATTTTAATCCAGAAAAGTGAAGGCGGTGCCATGGGAGGTGGTCTCACTGGCGGAGCGTCGGTAACTGGCATGTCCCAGTCTCGTGTCAAAGCAACACCGATCACGCGGACCACCACAATGCTGGGTATTTGTTTTTTTGCGACAAGTCTGGGCTTGGCTTTGCTCGCAACACCCTCAGAGGCGCCGTCTTCTATTTTTGAATCCACCCCCGTAGACGACGGACCTGGGCAAATTCCGATCGTGCCTGTCGTCCCCAACGAAGGGGCGGTGCCGGTCGTCCCCCAAGTTCCAGTCGACGACTGACCCCAAAATCCTATGAAACACGTGTCTTTTAGCCCGGGTGCATTTTTCAGTCCGGTTTCCTACCTCTGTGCTTGCGGCCAAATAAAATCTAGCTATGTTAGCCGTCCATGACGCGGTTTATTTTTATCACTGGCGGCGTGGTTTCTTCCCTCGGAAAAGGTCTCGCTTCCGCCGCCCTTGGTGCGCTACTCCAGGCCCGTGGCTATTCTGTCCGTCTCCGGAAACTTGATCCCTACTTGAATGTCGATCCTGGCACCATGAGTCCGTTTCAGCATGGGGAAGTCTACGTAACGGACGATGGGGCGGAGACGGACTTGGATCTTGGCCACTACGAGCGCTTTACCGGTGTGCCGTCCCGGCAAAGCGATAATGTCACAACCGGCCGGATCTATTCAGATGTCATCGCCAAAGAACGGCGAGGTGATTATTTCGGCGCAACGGTACAAGTTATTCCCCATGTTACGGACGCTATTAAAGAATTTGTTCAAGCTGATCTTGACGGTGAGGATTTTATCCTTTGTGAAATAGGGGGCACCGTTGGCGACATAGAAAGTCTACCGTTTCTTGATGCCATTCGCCAACTTGGCAATGAACTAGGACCAGAACGTTCCATGTTCATGCACCTCACTCTGGTGCCCTATATCTCCGCCGCCGGCGAACTCAAAACAAAGCCAACACAACACTCGGTTAAGGAACTTTTGGGTCTCGGCATTCAGCCGCAAGTGTTGTTGTGCCGCATGGAGCAAGCGATGCCCGAAGCAGAGCGACGTAAAATTGGACTGTTCTGCAACGTTCGCCAGGACTGCGTCATTCCTGCGGCTGATGTGGATTCCATCTATGCCGTACCCATCGCCTACCATGAGCAGGGTTTGGATACAGTGGTCTGTCGGCATTTTCGTTTGCCGATCGATAAGAAGCCCAGCCTGTCCATCTGGAATGACATTGTCTCCGCCGTCAGACGCCCGGAAGGGGAAGTCACCATCGCGGTTATCGGTAAATACGTTCAACTTCCAGACGCCTACAAGTCGCTAGCCGAAGCGCTGGCGCATGGCGGTATCGGCAACAACGTGGACGTAAAACTGGATTGGATTGATTCCGAAGTTTTCGAACGGGAAGATGTTGTACAGCACTTAGAGCACGTTCATGGTATTCTGGTACCGGGCGGTTTTGGCGAACGCGGTTCGGAAGGCAAGATTGAGGCAGCACGGTTCGCCCGTGAGCGCCAAGTCCCGTACTTTGGTATTTGCTTCGGTATGCAGATGGCGGTGATTGAAGCGGCTCGTAATATCGCTGGTATGTCGGGTGCCAATTCAACTGAGTTTGGACATGCCAAAGACCCGGTCGTCGGTTTGATGACGGAATGGACTAAAGAGAATCAGGTGGAACGGCGCGAACAAGATTCCGATCTTGGGGGCACAATGCGCCTCGGCGCCTATCCATGTGGCCTCGCTTCGGGCACGCACGTCGCAGAGATCTATCGCTCGGCCAGCATTTCGGAACGGCACAGGCACCGCTTCGAAGTGAACATCAACTACAAGGAAAAACTGGAGAAAGCCGGATTAAAATTTTCTGGTATGTCACCTGACGGTATCTTGCCGGAAATCGTTGAATACGAAGATCATCCGTGGTTTATCGGGGTTCAGTTCCACCCAGAACTAAAATCGAAACCGTTCGACCCGCATCCGCTGTTTACTTCATTTATTGCGGCGGCTGTGAATCAATCTCGACTGGTTTAATCACGGCGAAGAAAAGAGCAATACGCTAATGAGCCAAAAGCCCCACCATGTCAGCGTTGGTCCCTATACCATCGGTAACAACTTACCACTTGTGGTCATTGCCGGGCCGTGCGCCATAGAAAGTAGGGATCACGCAATCGAGGTATCGAGTGCCCTCAAGGAGATGAGTGAGAATTCTGGTGTACCGGTCATCTATAAAACATCCTTCGACAAAGCCAACCGCACTAGCGTGGCAGGAAAACGAGGGCTGGGGCTCGAAAAATCTCTCCTGGTGTTTGCCGATATTAAAGAGACCACAGGTCTTCCCGTACTGACGGACGTGCATGAAAAGGAACAATGCGCTCCCGTTGCCGAGGTAGCAGAGGTGTTGCAAATTCCAGCTTACCTGTGCCGTCAGACCGACCTGTTGCTAGCCGCCGGAGAAACGGGCGCCGTCATCAACGTTAAGAAAGGCCAATTCCTCGCGCCCTGGGACATGGCCAACGTTGCGGCCAAGGTGGCGTCGACCGGCAACGAAAACATCCTGCTCACCGAGCGCGGTGTGTCCTTCGGCTACAACACATTGGTGACGGACATGCGGTCTTTGCCGCAAATGGCGCAAACCGGTTACCCCGTGGTGATTGATGCCACCCATTCCGTCCAGCAACCCGGCGGGCAAGGCACCAGCTCAGGCGGCAAACGCGAATTTGCCCCGGTCATCGCCCGGGCCGCCGTGGCGGTTGGTGTGGCAGCGGTCTTCATGGAAACCCATCCGGATCCCGACAACGCGCCGTCGGATGGTCCCAACATGATTCACCTGCACGACATGCCCGATATTCTCGCTACATTGAAAGCCTTCGATGATCTTGCTAAAGCCCGGCCTGTGACATTGTCTTAATTTAAGTAGTATCCGTTTCTTGAGGACCTTATGAGTGCCATTGCCGATATCGTTGGTCGTGAAATTTTAGATAGTCGCAGCAATCCGACCATCGAAGTGGATGTTACGCTGGAAACCGGATCGACTGGGCGTGCTGCGGTTCCATCCGGTGCGTCTACGGGTGCCCATGAAGCGGTGGAACTGCGGGACGGGGACAAGCAACGTTATCATGGCAAAGGTGTGTTAAACGCCATTGAAGCGGTAAACGGCGAAATCTTTCAGGCGCTTTCGGGATTTGACGCGGATGAGCAGCGGCTCATCGACCAAACCCTGATCGACCTTGACGGCACGCCCAATAAGAACCGCCTCGGCGCCAATGCCATTCTTGGTGTGTCCTTGGCCGTCGCCAAAGCGGCAGCCGATGATGCCGGTTTAGAACTGTACCGGTATGTGGGCGGTGCCTCTGCGCATGTGCTTCCCGTACCGATGATGAACATCATCAACGGTGGCGAGCACGCGGATAATCCCATCGATATCCAAGAATTTATGATCATGCCGGTCGGTGCCGACGACGGCGTTGAAGCGATCCGCACAGGATCGGAAGTATTTCACGCGCTGAAAAAACAGTTGGTCGACGCTGGCCACAATACCAATGTCGGCGATGAGGGTGGTTTTGCCCCCAACCTGAAAAGTGTGGATGACGCACTCGGTTTTATTATGAAAGCGATTGAAGCGGCTAAGTATAAACCTGGAGAAGATGTGGTTCTGGCTCTCGATGCTGCGTCCACCGAATTTTTCAGCGATGGTAAGTACGATATGACGGGTGAGGGCAAAAAACTCGATTCCGGCGGTATGGTCAAGTTTTACGAAGACCTCACATCGCGGTTTCCCATCGTTTCCATTGAAGACGGCATGGCCGAAGACGATTGGGACGGTTGGAAAGCTTTGACTGACTCTATTGGCGAGCGTGTGCAATTGGTCGGAGACGATTTGTTTGTCACCAATCCGGAACGCTTACGTGATGGCATTGGCAAGGGCGTTGCCAATGCCATCCTCGTCAAAGTGAATCAAATTGGTACGTTGACGGAGACGCTCGAAGCTGTGGAAGTAGCCCATAAGGCCAGTTACACCGCCGTGATGTCGCACCGGTCAGGTGAAACTGAGGACTCCACTATTGCCGACCTAGCGGTGGCCACCAACTGCGGCCAAATCAAAACCGGTTCACTGTCCCGGTCCGACCGGACAGCTAAGTACAACCAGCTCATCCGCATCGCCGAGAGTTTGGACGATTCGGCACGTTACGCTGGTCCGGCTTTGAAAGCGCGCTGGGGTCTTTAAGGCTCTCGATTGGCCCATCGACCACCTAATCTCGGAAATGAGACTGGCCCGCTAACCCCCTGGCATTCATAGGGTTTTCAATCCAGATCAACCTGTGGTCTACTATTTTCCAGTGATGCAGCAACACTATTACCGGTATATAAAAGCGCAGGATTTTTCTAAGGAGTGGGCGATGTCCGTAAGACGTTTCGCTTTCGTTTGCCTCAGTTTGGCATTGGTGTTTTCCAGTGCGGAACGTGCTCAGGCGCAGTTCAATAGCCTATATGTCTTCGGTGACAGTCTGTCAGACTCGGGCAATCTGTTTGCTCTGACCGGCGGTACACAACCGCCCAGCCCACCCTATTTTAATGGTCGCTTTTCCAATGGCCCAGTGTGGGTAGAAAGCCTGGCGCCGGCACTCGGGTTCACCTACACCCAGGCGACCAACTTTGCCTTTGGTGGTGCGGAATCCGGGTCCTTGAACGTAATTGACGTCGGAAATCAAATCTCCGGCTTTATTGGCGGCGGTGGGACCATTCCCGCCGATGCGCTCACAGTGGTCTGGATCGGTAATAACGACTTCCTCAACAATGCGGCGACCACGCCGCCGATTGTGCTGACGGCCTCTGTGGTGACCAATGTTGGTACTGCGATCGGGACACTTAATGCCTTCGGCGCGCAGATCTTCCTGATTCCTAACTTGCCCAAGTTCGGCAATACCCCCGGTGGCGCATCGACAGGTTTGGCTGACTCGCTCAATTCGCTGGCCAGCTTCTACAATACCAACTTGCACACCACGTTGATCGGGCTTGAAAGCCAGTTTGGTGTGCGGATCTTTATCATGGATATCGAAGGTCTGTTCGATGACGTGATTGCCAGTCCGGAAACCTATGGCCTCGCCAACACGACCATTCCATGCCTAACACCCGCCGGTCCGACAGGTGCTTGCCCAACGGCGGCAGCGGCCAACGCTGCCCTGTTCTATGATCCCATCCATCCGACGGCCGCCGCCCATTCAGTTGTTTCTGAGTTTGCGACGGCGACGTTGGCCATGTTCGATCAGCCCCGTGTTGTCGCGGCGTCGTCCTATATGGGCACGATCGTCAACGATGCCCAGCGCCAAGCGACCGAACAACGCCTGATGACGTTGCGGACGGCAAAAAATGGCAATGAAGGACCAATGAACACATGGGTGTCGTACCGCAGAGCCAATGGTGACCGAACGGACCGTGCTGCTGCAGCTGGCTTTGAATATGACCTCAACCTCATCACCATCGGCTTCGACAAGTTTGTCGGCAATGGCTGGGCGGCTGGTGTTGCCGCTACTATCGGTTCTGGTGAATATGAATTGGCCAGCGGCAATGAGACCAACGTCGATACGCTGATGGGCTCTGCTTACGTGAGTTACATCAATGACGACGGTCTGTTTTTCGACTTTAATGCCGCTTACGGATCTACCGATTTCAAAACGTCTCGTGATACGTCCTTTAGCTTCCGTCCCGAAGCCGTTGGCGATACGGGCGGGAATACGGCTTACGCGAATATAGATATGGGCTACATGATCGGCACGGGCGGAATCAAGTTCGGTCCCTATGCGGGAGTCCGTTATTTGTCGACCGACGTCAGCGCCTACGCAGAAAACGGCGCGGTCATGTTGAACCTTGACGTACTCGGTCAACGGGCCGGTGGTTTGGTGGGGTCCCTCGGGTTGGAAATCAGCGGGTCGGTTTCGACGAACGGTTACCGTTTCGCGCCGATCATCCGGATTGCCTACGAGGCGGAATTGGACAGTCTCGATTACGGTGCCACCATCCAGACCTCGACCGGACAGCTTGCTAGTATCGGACGCGGTGATTTGTCGGACAATCGGATTACCACAAACGCCGGTTTGGCTTTGATCGGCAAACGCATGTCACTGTCAGTAAGCTATCAAGGCACCATCGATTATTCGGATGGCGAAGACAACGCGGTGATCGGACGGTTGTCCTACTCGTTCTAGTCCGCTGCCGCTACGCCGCGTTCGTGCGCGGAGAGGGTGCGTTCCAGACGAAATCCCAGCGAATAAACTGCAATGTGGGGTGAGGGCGCCCGGCTGCGATTGGACGCGCGCAAGTGTCCCGGGAATACATTGCTGAACCCGCCACCACGGTCCAATACCGCGTTACAGGTGCCGCCGTCGCCCCAGGCCGAGCCGTCGACCGGTGCGCCGTCAAAGGAGTCCCGGTAACAATCCGCCATCCATTCCCATACGTTGCCGATGGTGTCGTACAGTCCGTAGCCGTTGGACAGGTAGAAGCCGACAGGCGTCGTGCCAAATCCCATACCATCATCGCAGTTCACAGCGTTCCACGCAGGCACGGCAGCTTTGGCGCTTAGGTCCGACACATTGGCATAGGTACAGGCGTCATCCGCGTTGCCGGGGAAGGAGTAGGCGTTTTGCGTGCCGCCGCGCACGGCGTATTCCCATTTGGCTTCCGCCGGCAGGTGATAGTCATATCCAGTTTTTTCCGAGAGCCACACTGCATAGGCTTTGGCATCCCACCAACTGACACAGACCATTGGATGATCGTCGGATACAGGGTAGTTGGGATCAAGCCAGGAGCCACTGTCCTGCATGGCCAGTTGTGTGCCGGTCCACATCAGGCAGCGCGCGTGTCCCCAGTGGCCGGTTTCATTGACGAAAGCGGCAAATTCCTTGCGGGTCACCTCGTATTTGCCAATAGCAAACGGCTCACTGATGGTGACGGTGCGGACCGGACCTTCGTCATCGCCGCGATCTAGTTCGTTCGGAGGAGCGCCCATTTGGAATTGACCGGCTGG
This sequence comes from Rhodospirillaceae bacterium, assembly GCA_965262665.1. Taxonomy (GTDB): domain Bacteria; phylum Pseudomonadota; class Alphaproteobacteria; order Rhodospirillales; family Rhodospirillaceae; genus CBDBND01. The sequence goes on along the minus strand of CBDHFR010000004.1, from coordinate 1,418,360 downwards.
GATCACCACCATTTCGGGGCAGGTGGGGCAATCGCGAAAGCTGTCGCTGGCAGTCATCGGGCCGGAGGCGCAGGCCGCGAGCAACGGAACCAGCAGAAGCGGGACTGCTCTTTGCATTTTTATGGATTCAGCTGCTCTTTCAATTGATCTTCTAAATGGGGTGCGGCCCCATACGCGCCGTTGTCGATGTCGAGCAAAACCTTCCAACCGTCTGTCGTCACTTCCAAAAGAGCGATGTAGCGGCCGTTGGAAAATTCGCTTAAGGGTTTGCCGGTTTCACGGTCCACAGCGGTGGAGGCGTAGTTGCATAGGATGTAAGCCCAATCACCGATGTTATCTCCGTTGAGTTCCATCTCTATGACCTCGGAAAGCAGAACCGGTTTGGTCTTTGGATTGGTTAAGGCCTTGCCCCAACAATCTTTCAAGCCATCCCGGCCGGTGATGGTCATGCCTTTTGTGTGAGCCACGCGCAGGCGTTCGAGGTAGTCATCGACGGCAGGTTCAAGGACGCCCGCGTTGAATTTCGCAACAGAGTTGTCATGGAAGGCCTGGATGGCGGCGTATTGGGCTTTGGTTCCACCGCGACGCTGTTGCTCGGCAACGGCTGCTGAAGAACCGATCAACAGCGAAACAATTAGAGCTACAAATTTCATGAGTTTTACTCCGCTGCTTCGGATGGCACTTTTTAAACTTCGTCGGCCGGCATGTAGAGGTCGCCGCCCGCGCGGTACTTCTCCGCCATTTCCGCCATGCCCTTTTCCGCATCGCCGAACCCGCCCTTGGCGGCTTCGTCACGAATATCTTGGGATATTTTCATGGAGCAGAACTTGGGTCCGCACATGGAACAGAAATGCGCCACCTTATGGGCTTCCTTGGGTAAGGTTTGATCGTGGAATAGGCGGGCCGTTTCCGGATCGAGCGACAGGTTGAACTGGTCTTCCCAGCGGAACTCAAAGCGGGCGCGGGATAGCGCGTCGTCCCGGTCCTGGGCACCGGGATGCCCTTTGGCTAGGTCGGCCGCATGGGCGGCAATCTTGTAGGTGACGACACCCACTTTAACGTCTTCCCGGTCGGGCAGGCCGAGGTGCTCTTTCGGCGTGACGTAACAGAGCATGGCGGTGCCGAACCAGCCGATCATGGCTGCACCGATACCGGAGGTGATGTGGTCGTATCCAGGGGCGATGTCGGTGGTCAGTGGGCCTAAGGTATAAAACGGTGCTTCCCCGCATTCCTTAAGCTGCTTTTCCATGTTGACTTTGATCTTGTGCATGGGCACGTGACCAGGCCCTTCGATCATCACTTGGCAGCCTTTCTTCCAGGCAACCTCAGTCAGTTCACCCAAGGTTTCCAACTCGGCAAATTGCGCTTTGTCGTTGGCATCAGCAATTGATCCGGGACGCAAACCGTCACCAAGTGAGAAACTCACATCGTAGGTGCGGCAGATATCGCAAATCTCTTCGAAGTGCCCGTAAAGGAAGGACTCTTTGTGATGGGCCAGACACCATTTGGCCATGATCGACCCACCGCGGGAGACGATGCCGGTGGTCCGTTCCGCCGTCAGCGGCACGTAGGGCAAACGCACGCCGGCATGGATGGTGAAATAGTCCACGCCTTGTTCGGCCTGTTCGATGAGAGTTTCGCGGAACACATCCCAAGATAGATCTTCGGCAACACCGTTGACCTTTTCCAAGGCCTGATAGATGGGAACGGTGCCGATAGGGACCGGGCTGTTGCGGATGATCCATTCGCGGATGTTGTGGATGTTGCGGCCGGTGGACAGGTCCATCACCGTGTCCGCACCCCAGCGGATGGACCACACCATTTTCTCGACTTCTTCAGCCATGGATGACGTGACCGCGGAGTTGCCGATGTTGGCGTTGATCTTAACCAGGAAATTGCGGCCGATGATCATCGGTTCCGTTTCCGGATGGTTGATGTTGGACGGGATGATGGCGCGGCCGCGGGCAATCTCATCGCGGACGAATTCGGACGTGCAGTAGTCAGGGATCTCCGCGCCCCAATCCTGGCCGTCGCGCTCTATGGCCTCTTTCGCTTGGGCTCGGCCCAAATTCTCGCGAATGGCGATGAACTCCATCTCCGGCGTAATGATCCCGGCCCGGGCATAGGCCAATTGGGTGATGGCCTTGCCGTCCTTGGCGCGCAGCGGTCTATTTTGGACCCGGAACTCTGGCGCTTTCTTGTCATCGGAGACGAAGCCGTTGTCCGCCGCCGTCACCGCCCGGCCGTCGTAGCGCTCTACATCACCGCGCGCTTCAATCCATGCTTCACGCAGGCGCGGCAGGCCTTGGCCGATATCGGTCTTAAAGTCCGGGTCGGTATAGGGGCCTGAGCAATCGTAAACCATGACCGGTTCTTCGTCCGCCGTGGGATGCAGATGGATCTCCCGCACGGGCACGCGGATGTCGGGATACTGCTTACCTGGCTTATAGGTCTTGTTGGATGCGGGCAGTGGTCCAGTGCTGACGGTTGGGTGGCTATCGTTGGAAACGTGGTTCACGGCGAGACTCCTCATTGGCGCTCGACTTAAAGCGCAGCGATCCAATGTCCGGCGGATGGGAGGAGCGGGCAACGTGGCTCTGATAAAGCGGCCCTTGCGAGTCACCATTCCTACGCCAGTGCGACCTGGATCAGGTTCGAAGGGTCGTCACACCCGGCTTTTGCAGCCTTTATTTTGTGACTTCTCATCCCCTTTTGGGTGGGGCTCCCCTGTGGTTGATACGGACCTTAGGCCTGGGCCGGGGTCCGGTCAACGACCGTAAAAGGCTTTTCCTCTCTCACATGCGATCCGCTCACAGGACAAGCGTGGTAGAGTACATCCACCAAATTCCAGGAGGCTTCTCATGCGCGCACTCGTATCCACAGTGGTGGCTGTTCTATTCTTTGGCCTGTCAGCTCAGGCCGCAGACCCCATTCAAGTTGGACCAGAAGTTGGCTCAAAAATTCCGTCGAACTTTGCGGTTCGCGATGCCATGGGCAATGATGTTTCATTTGCTGATGTCACCGGTAAAAAGGGACTCGTTCTCGGTTTCGTCCGGTCGGCCAGCTGGTGTCCGTTCTGTCAGGCTCAGATGAAGGACCTCAACAAAATCAACGCTGCTCTGAAGAGCCGCGGACATGAACTGGCGGTCCTAAGTTACGATGCGCCGAAGATTCTCGATCAATTCGCCAAGAAACAAAGTATTGACTACACCCTGTTGTCGGACGAAGGCTCAAAGATGATCGATGCCTTTGATGTGCGCGATCCCCAGTACAAGCCGGACTCCATGGCTTATGGCGTGCCCCAGCCGGTGATTTTCATCATCGATCCCAGCGGCACGGTGCAGGGCTCGTTGGCTGTAGAAGGCTACCGCGACCGGCCGCCCACCGACGATGTCCTGGCGGAAGTAGACCGCATTCTCAACGCAACGTCGTAACACCTAGTTTTAGGTCCAATTACAAAAACCTCTTCACCCTACCAAGTGGAGAGGTTTTTCTTAGTTGGTTCATCGCTCATGTACTGCATACCTTGACCGATGACTGACGACGTTCTTGCAACAATCCTCATTCTTATTTCCGCCGTTGTGCATGCGGCGATGAGCGCGCTGATAAAATCTGCGGACGATAAGTACGCGCGGCGCGCTGCCATGTTGATCGTTTGCGGGTGCATAGCGCTGCCAGTGGTGTTTTTTGTCCCGTTGCCAACGGCCTATGTGTGGATCCTTTTGATCGTGGGCAGGATCATCCACCTGGGCTACGAGTTTTTACTCGTCAACGCTTACCGGTTCGGTGATCTGTCACAGGTTTACCCGGTCTTCCGTGGAACAGCGCCTGTGCTAACCGCTTTGGGCGCCTTTGTGTTTTTGTCGGAGTCTCTGTCTTTGCTGGAGATAATGGCGCTGTTGACGCTTAGTTTGGGGATTCTCTCTTTCGCCACCGAACGTCGGGCGCACCTAGCGGATTGACCGGAACGAAAGGGTCCGCTTTGGGATTCCGTATTGTGCGGTGTCATGCGAGTCTGTGCGATGCGTACCGGCATCCATTTTACTGTCACGTCTGGCGACCGTCAGCGATTGCAAGCGATCGTCGCGGACCCGAAGAGCGCGCAGAAACATGTCTGGCGGGCGCGGATCATCCTGAAGACCGACGCGGGGCTCGGCACTTCGGCGATCATGCGCGAGACCGGCAAGTCCAAGACCTGCGTGTGGCGCTGGCAGGAGCGGTTCATGCACGAGGGTGTCAACGGCTTGCTTCGCGACAAGTCCCGTCCGCCTGGCAAAGCGCCGATCCCGCCGGAGCGCGTCGCCGAGATCGTCCGCCTGACCCAGCAAGCGCCGCCGCACGAGGCGACCCACTGGACGCTGCGCGCGATGGCGAAGGTTGCTGGCGTCGCGGCGGCGGCGGTCCAGGCGATCTGGAAGGCCCATGGCCTCAGCCCGCACCGCTGGCGGCACTTCAAGCTCTCCAATGATCCCGCCTTTGCCGAGAAGCTCACGGATATCGTCGGCTTGTATGTCGACCCGCCGGCCCATGCCGTGGTGCTGTCGGTTGATGAGAAGTCGCAGATCCAGGCTCTCGACCGCACCCAACCCGGCCTGCCGATGAAGAAGGGCCGCGCCGGTACGATGACCTATGATTACAAACGGCATGGCACGACGACGCTGTTCGCCGCGCTCAACGTGCTGGACGGTACGGTCATCGCACAGAACATGCAGCGCCACCGCCATCAGGAGTTCATCCGCTTCCTCAACCGCATCGAGCGCGAGGTGCCGACGGACAAGGCCGTCCACGTCATCCTCGACAACTACGCTGCGCACAAGAAGGACAAGGTCCGCGCCTGGCTCGCCCGCCATCCACGCTGGACCTTCCACTTCACGCCGACCTCGTGCTCGTGGCTCAATGCCGTCGAGGGCTTCTTCGCCAAACTCACGCGGCGCGGGCTCAAGTGTGGCGTCTTCCAATCCGTCGTCGACCTTCAGGCCGCCATCAACCGCTTTGTCCGCGAATACAATGACGCAAACCCAAAACCCTTGATCTGGAAAGCCGACCCCGATCATATCATCGCCGCACGAAACAGAGGGTTCCAAACGTTGGAATCAATCCACTAGATGGCGTTAAAACAAACAGAAAGGGGTTGCTCTACGCCTTTGCCACGGCCGTTCCCATTGCGCTCTATACCCTGATCGATGCCACCAGCGTTAGGACGGTCTCGGAACCTCTGACCTACATCGCCTGGACATATGTTCTGGCCGGGATTTGTTTTCCTGCAACCGTTGCAGTCTGGCGTCCGGGTACCTTACCGGTGCATTTCCGGGATCACGGGCGAACGGTCATACTGGCCGGAACACTTATCGTCGTGACCTATAGCCTTGCCCTATATGCGTTCCGTCTTGGGCAAACGGCCGAAATCGCCGCGCTGCGTGAAACAAGCGTCGTGTTCGGCGCAATGATTGGCGCCTTTTTCTTCAGTGAACCATTTGGGCGGCGGCGAATAACGGCGGCGATTGTGATCGCCACCGGTGCCGTCGCGCTGAAGGCAGCTTAAGCCCTACACCTCGAACTGAAGGATCCGCTCACCAAGCAATTTGCCGAAAGCGATGGCTGGGGTGACCATACTGCCGCCACTGCGGCCGCGCCCGCTGGTGGCGCCAGCGCCGAGAATTTCTCCAGCTGCATAGAGATTACCCACCGGCGTTCCGTCCTGCTTGATGACCCGCAGTTCATTGTCCACCGCCAGACCGGCAGAAGAGGTAAGCGTCCAGCTGCGCAAATGAAGGCCGTAGAAGGGCGGCTTTTCGATAGGCAGGGGCAGGTGGGTGCGGCCTAACTCATCCACTCCGGTCACAACCGCCCGATTGTATTTTGTGACTGTGCTTTGCAGACCCTCGGCATCGATGCCCATTGTCTCAACCAACTTTTCCAAGGTGTCGGCCTTGAAGAAATTGGGACGGCCTTCGTCGTAAGCGTCTGGAATATCTTCCGGGAGCATCTGGCCGAAGCTTGACTGGACCAGCGGCGGAGCCTGGGAATGGATTTCCTGGTCCCAAACCGTCCAGCACTGTTCGCCCGGTTGTTTCAGCAGAGCTTCTTCGTAGGCGTCATGGCTCGGGATGTCTTCCTGGACGAACCGTTTGCCTTGCGCGTCGACGATGATTTCCCAAGGCGGCCGGACGGGTGGGTAATGACGGGCGACGGCGGCCAGGGCAGACGGGTAGGTGTTCTCCGCCAAGATGGCGCCGAATAGGGGCAGCCGGTTCTCTGCGTAACGCACATAGCCACCAACTGAAAGCCCGAGGGTAATCCCAGCCCCTTGGCTGTATGGATAAGAAGCATCCACGTAGTCTATGGCGCCTTCGAGATCCTCAAACATGCCCGCATTGGACGCGTAACCGCCGCTGGCCAGAACCATGTTCTTGCCCATGTACCGTTCTGTCTTACCGTCGGCGTTGACTGTAACCACACCGATGACCGCTCCGCTATCGTCTTGGACAAGGTCTGTCGCTTCCGTGTTGACCTTGATGGTCACGGCGCTTGACTCGATGTGTGGTTGAAGCTGTTGCTCGAGGACAGCGAGGACAGCCATGCCGCCTTCCGGAGACCAGGCATAACGGGCATGGCTGAAGGGATCATGGTTGGTGCCCTTAACCGGATGATCGGGATAGACCTCATAGCCGCTATCGGTCATCCAGTCGAACGCCGCCGCAGCGTTCTGTGTTGCAAGGCGCACAATATCCGGATCCGCGGTGTTTTTGCTGAGCCGCATTACGTCATCGTAATGGGATTGCCAGCTGTCGCCGGTAACGCCTTTTGACTTTTGCAGTTTAGTACCGGCCGCACTCATTTGCGCTGAAGAGAGAAACAAAGTGCCGCCGATCACCGGTGCCGCTTCGACAATCAGGACACGACCGCCGCGTTTGGCGGCGAAAATGGCTGCCGGCAGGCCCGCAGTACCACCGCCGACGATGATGGCGTCGTATTGATCGGACTGCGCCTGAGCGCTTTTGCTCTTGGCCAAGCCGAAGCTTGCGGCGGCGGCACTGACGCTCGACAAAAATTGTCGCTTGCTCAGTTTTTGGGTGAGGGGAGTCCAGAAACGGGTTTTGATCGCCATGGTCTCTCTCCAGGCTCAGGTTACTTCGGCCTTAGAGTCGGTTTCGAAAGTCATGCGGCTCGGGCCAATCTGCGGACGAGGAGCATGACGGAGGCGGCGTAGAGGAAGGCGCGGGCCGAGGCGATGGTGGCCTCGAAGTCCTTTGCCAGTCGCCGGTTGCGGTTGATCCAGGCGAAGAAGCGCTCCACGACCCAGCGGCGCGGTTGGACGGCGAAGCCGACCTGATCGGGGCTTTTGCGCACGATCTCGACGGCGATCATGGTGGCCGTGGCGACCTTCTCGCCGGCGTAGCCGCTGTCGGCAAAGACCTTCTCGATGAACGGAAACGAGCCGCGTGAGGCGCACAGCAGCGGCCCGCCACCATCGCGGTCCTGGATACTCGCCGGATGCGCCTCGAGCACGAGGCCGCGCCCGTCGGTGTCGACCAGCGCGTGGCGCTTGCGCCCCTTGATCTTCTTGCCCGCATCGTAGCCGCGGGGGCCACCAGCCTCGGTCGTCTTGACGCTCTGGCTGTCGATAATCGCGCCGCTCGGGCTGGCCTCGCGTCCGACCCGCTCGCGATCGGCCATGACCAGAAAGTGGTTGATCTTCTCAAGGAGGCCGTCGTCGCGGAACTTAGCGAACCAGCGATAGATCGTGCCCCACGGTGGTAAATCGCTTGGCAGCAAGCGCCAAGGGCAGCCAGCCCGCATCACGTAGAAAATGCCGTTGACGATCTCTCGCATCGGCCATGAGCGGGGCCGTCCCGTGCCATGAGCCGGAGGCAAATGAGGCTCGATCACAACCCACTCCGCAGCGGTCAAATCAGTCTGATAACGCAGCGCCTTGCGGCTATGCTGCTCTCGGGTGGTCGGCGTCCACATGGCGGCTCCAGATCGGTTTCAGCAACCTTCCTGGAATCACATCGACACCGGCCACTCAACCCCTTTCGAAACGGCCTCTTAGACCTCGAACTCCAAAATCCGCTCACCCAACAGCTTGCCGAAGGTAATGGACGGTGTGACCAGCATACCGCCGCAAATGGCGCGCCCACTGGTGGCACCAGTGCCGAGCAGTTCACCCGCAGCAAAAAGATTACCCACCGGTGTGCCGTCCTGCTTGATGACGCGCAGTTCTTTGTCCACGGCCAGGCCTGCGAAAGTGGTCAGGAACCAGCTTTGCAAACGCACACCGTAGAAGGGCGGCTTCTCAATAGGCAACGGCATGTGGGTGCGGCCGAGTTCGTCTTTCCCGGAAGCAACAGCGATATTGTATTTATCAACCGTGCTCGTCAGACCATTGGCGTCGATGCCCATCTTGTTGGACAACTCTTCAATGCTGTCGGCCTTGAAGAAATTGTGATCGCCTCGGTTAAATGCATCTGGAACGTCGTCCGGATCCATCATGCCCATAAATCCACCGGAAATAAGTCGTGGTGCCTGGGTATAAATTTCGTGATCCCACACCTTCCAACACTGCTCACCGGGCTGTTCCAGAAGCGCTTCTTCGTAGGCGGCGTGGCTAAGGATATCTTCCTGCAGGAAGCGTTTGCCTTGAGCGTCAACGATGATTTCCCACGGTGGCCGGTCGCCCGGGAAGTGACGGGCTACGGCAACCATCGGTGCCGGATAATCCTCGTCAGCGAGAATAGCGCCGAACAGGGGCAAATGGTTTTCACCGTAACGCACATAACCGCCGACGGACGTGCCCAACGTTATTCCCGCGCCTTGACTGTAGGGATAAGAAACATCCGAATAATCGATGGCGCCCTCAAGTTCCTCAAACATTTCCGAGTTGGAGGCGTAACCGCCACTGGTCAGGACCACGTTCTTTGCCATGTGGCGTTCGGATTTGCCGTCCGCATTCACAGTCGCAACGCCGACCACCGCGCCGCTGTCATCTTGGATCAAGTCAGTGGCTTCGGTATTGACTTTGATGGTCACCGCGCCGGACCCAATGAGCGGCTCAAGCTGTTCTTCGAATAACGCGAGGATGCCCATGCCGCCTTCGCGATGCCAGGCGTAGCGGGCATGGCTATAGGGCTCATGAGTGGTGCCGGTGACGGGGTGATGCGGGTATACCTCGAAGCCGTTGTCGGTCAACCAGTCAAAAGCTCCGGCCGCATTTTGCGTGGCCAGGCGCAGAATGTCCGGGTCAGCCGTGTTGTTGCTGATCCGCATGACATCGTCGTAGTGAGACTGGGGGCTGTCGCCTTCAATACCCTTAGATTTCTGCAATTTGGTTCCGGCCGCACTCATTTGTCCGGTTGAAAGAAAGAGTGTGCCGCCTATTACCGAGGCGGCTTCGATGACGAGTACGCGTCCGCCCCGTTTGGCTGCGAAGATGGCTGCCGGCAGTCCGGCGGTGCCGCCGCCGACGATGATAGCGTCGTACTGGCTGCTTTGCGCTTGTGCCGGTTTGCCCTTGGCCAAGCCAAGGCTTGCGGCCGCAGCGCTGACAGTGGAAAGGAATTGCCGCTTGCTCAGCTTTTGGGTGAGGGGGGTCCAGAAGTGGGTCTTTTTCGCCATGGTTTCTCTCCGCGTTCAGGTTTGTTGCACTATAACGCAGGGCGTAAGGGAAGAATACTGTCCGCTTAAAACTTCCGTTTTCCGGCTCCTAGTAATGGCCCGGAGCTTTGCTGTAGGCTGCGCCATCTATCACCAACGGACCTCCAAAACTGGCGCGCCGGCGCCCGCATCAAGAATAATGTAAGGCCTTCTTCAGGGGATAATCTATGACCGAATTCGCGTACGAGCTCTTTATTATTTTGCATCTCTTGGGCTTTGTTTATTGGCTCGGCGGTGACGTGGGCGTCTTTTACTCGAGCGGCTTCGTCGTCAATCCCAAATATTCAGTAGAAACGCGGCTGACCGCCTCGAAGATCATGATGAATCTTGATCTTATTCCGAGAATTTGCATGACGCTCATGCTGACCATTGGCGCCACGTTGGCCAGTCTGCAAGGCATTGACCACTATCCGGGACAGATGGCCGCCCTTTGGATACTCGCGCCCGCCTGGCTGTTCATGGTGTTGTACATGCACTTCCGTCACGGCAGCCCGCTCGCCAAAACTTTAGCGCCGATCGACTTTTGGCTGCGTCGCATTCTGATCGGCGGAATTGCCGTTTCTGTGATCTACACGCTCTATACCGGTCGGCTGGCTGACACGCCGTGGCTGACGGCGAAAGTAGCTCTGTTTGGCTATTTGATTTTTTGCGGCGTCATGATCCGCAGGCACTTGCCGGACTTTATTGTTGGCCTTCAAGCGATGGCAAAGGGCTCAATTACCGACGAAGAGAATGATAGAATGGCCGGCGGTCTGAAGAGATCGAAGCCTTGGGTCTTGTCGATTTGGGCTGTAGTATTTCTTGAAGCGGTGTTAGGTGTCGTCAAGCCAGGCAACGAATTGGCACTGAAATTGACTGCCCTTTTTTAGGGAAGACACATCGACTTTAGCGCAGGCTCTGGCCCAGGCTTAGCCCCAGGTACGGCGGTCAGCGCCATGATCGTTAAGTGACAGGTAACCGAGAAACAGCCGGAAGTGCTGGATTTTGGGCGCTGTAAGGCGCAAAATCAGTCATCTTTTCCGAAATAGATCGTTGCCCTTGCCGTGCAATTCCGCCGGCGCTTGGATGAGGAGCTTCGTCATGACTATCCGCTTACCAAACCGCCGTGCATTCCTGCTTGGTTCGGCTGCCGCCGCTTCGGTTGCAGCACCTTCGCTTAAAGCCATTGCTAAAGAGGCCGGCTGGGATGTGGAGCCGCGTGGAACGGTGGGCACCTATCACGAACGTCTGCCCTACTTGAACGTAGAGAGCGATCAGGATTTCTATCGCGGGATCCGCCGTTGGCATAACCGAGAAGTCATCGCAGCCGCCCGCCGTAGGTGCCTGGAAATCCTCGCGGAAAACGGAATCTCTCCGGACGAGATCATTCCCATGGAGCAGGTCGTTAGCCTGATGGAAAACGATCACATCATGGGCCTGAGCGTGTTGACCTGGGAAAACACACAGATAGCTATGTGGTTGCAGATTCAGGAGGTCTATCACCGCGAAGCAGACCTCTATCTAAGTGAGATGGAAGCCGCCGCAAAGCTGGGACCGGGCAGCATCGAACTCCATCCGGAAATGCACATTCCTGAGTACGCCAGCTACGAAATCCATCTGCAGCCCGGCGGTTACGTGGGCGATCCGTTCGCCGGCTACATCTATGTGCACGGCGAGAACGTTGTGTTCTCAGGCGGCAATTATCAAGACGATGCACAGCGGATGTTGGCCCGCCGCATTCCCGCCCCGCCCGACGGTGTGGTCAACCGGGTGCTGGAACAGGGTTGCAGTTCCGGCCAACTGACCATCGCGCTAAAGAACAAATGGCCTGAGGCAGAGGTCTGGGGCTCGGATGTGGGTGCGCCGATGATCCGCTATGCGCACATGCGCTCCGTCGATCTCGGCGTCGAAACCCACTACATGCACGAACTCAGTGAAGAGAGCCGTTTCCCCGACAACCACTTCGATGTGGTGACCAACAATCTGCTGTACCACGAGGTGCCGGAGAAAATCGGCATTGGCATCATCGAGGAAAGCTTCCGTACCCTGCGTCCGGGTGGGATTTTCTTCCCCATCGACCAGTTCACCGGCAATCCGCCCAACGAAACCGCTTTTGGCAAATTCTGGTCCTGGCGGGATTACCGGTGGAATGAAGAAGTGTGGCGGTTGGAATACCAAAACCTCGACATGGAAGGCGAAATGCGCCGCGCGGGCTTCGAAGTGGTTAACGGTCCGGTCGTGCGCCGCGGCAATCGCGGTCTTTATTCCGAGGATGGCCGTCCGAGAGGGAACATCATGGGCGTCAAGCCCGCCTAAGGACAAACTTAAGGAGATCACCCATGTTTCGCACTCTTGAAAAATCGAAATCCAATCGTCGCGCTTTCCTGCTGGGGACGTCAGCCGCTGCAGCGGCTGCTGCTGTCGCCACGCCTTCTCTAAAGGCTATCGCCGAAGCGGCAGAATGGGATGTGGAGCAGCGTGGGACGGTCGGCGTCTATCACGAACGCCTGCCTAACTTAACTGTGGAGAGCGAACAGGATTTCTACGGCGGTTTCCGCTCTTGGCATACGAGAGAAATACTTGAAGTGTCCCGCCGTAGAGCGCTGGAAATTCTCGAAGAAAATGGGATCTCGCCGGACGAAAACATTCCCATGGAAGATGTCATGGCAATGATGGAAAACGATCACATCATGGGCATGAGCGTGCTGACCTGGGAAAATACACAGCAGGCTATTTGGCGTCAGATTCAAGAGGCCTATCACGAAGAAGCGGACCTCTATCTGGATGAACTGGAAGCCGCCGCAAAGCTGGGACCGGGCAGCATCGAACTCCATCCGGAAATGCACATTCCCCAGTACGCCAGTTACGAAATCCATCTCCAACCCGGTGGCTATGTGGGCGATCCGCTCGGTGGCTATGTCTATGTGCACGGCGAAAACGCTATCTTCTTCAACGGCAATTATCAGGATGACGCCCAACGAAGCCTGGCCCGCAGGGTGCCAGCGCCCCCAGACGGCAAAGTAAATCGTGTTCTCGAGCAGGGCTGTGCCTCTGGCCAATTTACCTTAGCTCTTAAGAACAAATGGCCTGAGGCAGAGGTCTGGGGCTCGGATGTGGGTGCGCCGATGATCCGCTATGCGCACATGCGCTCCGTCGATCTCGGCGTCGAAACCCACTACATGCACGAACTCAGTGAAGAGAGCCGTTTCCCCGACAACCACTTCGATGTGGTGACCAACAATCTGCTGTACCACGAGGTGCCGGAGAAAATCGGCATTGGCATCATCGAGGAAAGCTTCCGTACCCTGCGTCCGGGTGGGATTTTCTTCCCCATCGACCAGTTCACCGGCAATCCGCCCAACGAAACCGCTTTTGGCAAATTCTGGTCCTGGCGGGATTACCGGTGGAATGAAGAAGTGTGGCGGTTGGAATACCAAAACCTCGACATGGAAGGCGAAATGCGCCGCGCGGGCTTCGAAGTGGTTAACGGTCCGGTCGTGCGCCGCGGCAATCGCGGTCTTTATTCCGAGGATGGCCGTCCGAGAGGGAACATCATGGGCGTCAAGCCCGCCTAAACCAGCAAGGGGAGAAATTATGTTTGACCGGAGAACCCTATTCCAGACTGGCGGTGCTTTTGCTACTTTTATTGGCGGGCGCAAGGCCGAGGCCAAGTTGCCGAAAAAGGCCGACGTCGAGCCGCGCGGAACAGACCGTAGGCTTGAAAGACTGCCGACGCTGGATGTGGAAAGCCGGGAGGATTTCCTCACCCGTTTCCGCATCTGGGTAAACAGTGATGTCCGCCGGGCCGCAGCCAGACGGGGCGACGAGATCATGAAAGCCAAAGGGCTCGATCCCCAGGTCGACATTTCCTACGAGAAAGCTGTGGAACATATCGGTGATGATCACATCGTGGGCTTAAGCGCTAGGGGTTGGATCAGCTGCCAGCAACTGATGTGGAAGAACCTGCAAGACGAGTTCCATGGCAACGCTGATGCCTACCTCGCCGAAATGGAAGCGGCAGATAACTCTGGGCCGGGTAAACTGGAACTAAACCCGGACAGGGACATCCCCAAGTACTGCAAGCACGAAATTCACATGCAGCCGGGTGGGTATGTAGGCGACCCTCTCGGCGGTTACGTTTATCACTATGGCACCAACAACTTCTGGGAAGGCCGTAACAGCCAAGACGAAATGGATACCGAATTGGCGAAGCTCGTGCCGGTGCCGAAGGACGGTGAGATCAAACGTATCCTGCACATGGGCTGTAGCTCCGGCCAACTGACCCTGCGCCTACAAGAACTGTATCCCGACGCCGAAGTCTGGGGCGTTGACGTTGGCGGGCCGATGGTGCGCTACGCGCACATGCGTGCCGTCGATCTCGGCGTGGCGGCCAACTTCCGCCAGGCCCTGGCTGAGGACACAGGTTTCCCCGACGGTTATTTCGATATCGTCACCTCTTTCCTGCTGTTCCATGAGGTCAGCTCGGAAGGCGCAGAAGCGATCATCAACGAAGGCCACCGTGTGCTAAGGCCAGGTGGCGTGTTCTATTCCCGCGATCAGCGGGATTGGGACAAGCTCCCGCCCCGGACCGCGTTCCAGCGTTACCAAGGTTTTTGGATCAACCGCTGGAACCATGAGGTCTGGCAGAGGGAACACCACTCCAACGATTATCCCAAGCTGCTTTCCGATGCTGGGTTTGAAGTTAGCCCTCATCGCAGAGGTGGGCGAGGGGCGCTTTTGGGGACCAAGACCAAACTCGCCTGAAATCGCAGAACCTATACGCTCAGGTTATGTCGGCATGAGCGAATGGCATTGGCGGGACCCGGCCGGTTTCTGCTATGGCCACCCATAGTCCTATTGGGAGAACAGCCATGCTTAAGCGCCGTACCCTTTTTCCAGCGCTGACCGGTCTTGGGGCCGCCGCTGTTTCTCTAACTTGGTGGCAAGAAAGCGGAAGCAAGCACGCAGCCCGAATTTGCCCGGGGATTTTCTGGAGATGTCGAACCACGTGGCACTGACCGCCGTCCTGAGCGTCTGCCGACACTCGATCTTGAAAGTCTGCAGGACTTTCTAACGGGTTTCCGTACCTGGTCAGGCCGAGGATTTAGAGGCATTACCCCCAAAAGAACAGCAGAACTGTTCCGGGCAAAAGGGCTGGACCCGAATGACGACCCTTCACTGGAAACAGTATTGGAAATTCTCGGCGATGATCCGGTGATGGGCATGAACGCGCGGACCTGGGTCTCCAACCAGCAGTTAACCTGGAAAACCGTTCAGGATTACGTCCACGCAAACGCTGATAGCTATTTGGCTGAAATGGAAGCCACGGACAACATCGGCCCCGGCACGCTGGAACTTAATCCTGATGTGCCGTTGCCGGATCATGTGAAGTATGAAATTCACATTATGCCGGGCGGTTACGTCGGCGATCCTCTCGGCGGATACGTTTTCCATTACGGCACCAACAATTTCTATGGCGGCCGCAACTTCCAAGATGAAGTGCACATTGACTTAGCGAGTAAAGTGGCGGTGCCTGAAGACGGTCGAGTACTCCGCATTCTCGATGTCGGCTGCACCTTGGGGCAGATGACTTTGGCCCTCAAAGGACGCTTCCCCGACGCGGAAATCTGGGGCATTGATGCCGGTGGGCGGCCGATGCTGCGCTATAGTCACATGCGCCCGTAGATTTGGGTATTGATGTTAATTTGGCTCAGCGCTTGGCTGAAGACACCAAATTCGAGGACGGTTATTTCGATATCGTGACCTCATACATTCTGTACCACGAGACGCCAGCCAATATCTCCGAGCAGTCGGTCAAAGAAGCCCACCGAATTTTACGCCCGGGAGGTGTGTTCTTCCCTATCGATTTCTATACCGGCAGCAACGAAGTGACAAAACGGGCTGATCTTAAATTCCGCCGGTGGTGGGACCATCGCTGGAACGAGGAAGTCTGGTTCCAGGAATACGATACCTTTGATATGCTGGGCGCCATACGCGAAGCGGGTTTTGAGGTTGATGAAAACGGCCCTCCGGCCTGGATCGGCAACAAAAACGTGCTCGGGACGAAGCGGGCGTAGGCGTTCTTCAGGACGTTCACTGCATACTTAAAACGGCTAAATTCTTTGATTTAGATGGATTCAAGGGTCATCATGGCCCTATAACCTCTCAAATCTGATCAAACCTCTGTGGAGGATTTAGCCATGATCGACCGTCGTACTCTGCTCGGCGCCACCGCAGCCACAACTGCCTTTATTTCCTCATTGATGAATGGCCGCAAAGCCAAGGCCGCGATCCATGAGCCGATGACGTTCCAGGATGTTGAAGAAAGGGGCACCAAAGGCCGGCTCGAGCGGCTACCCGCTCTCGATTTGGAAAGCACCCAGGACTTCCTCACTGGATTCCGCAATTTCGTCAACCGCGACATGCGCCAGCTCTCCGCAAAACGGTTTGCCGAGATTCTCGAAGAGAACGGCTACGATCCGGACGCAGACCCGTCGCTGGATGAGATCATCGATCTGGTCAAGGACGACCATCAGGTCATGATGTCGGTACGGGGCTGGGTCTCCAATCAACAACTCACGTGGAAGCAAGTGCAGGATTATTTCCACGCCAATGCCGACAAGTATTTCGACGAAATGGAATCTGCCGATAACATCGGCCCCGGTTCTCTTGAATTGAACCCAGGCATTGAGCCGGAATACACCAAGCACGAAATTCACATCCAGCCCGGCGGCTACACGGGCGATCCGTTTGCCGGGTACATCAACTACTACGGCGTGAACAATTTCTACGGTGGCAGCAACTACAACGACGAAGTGCAGGCGGCCATTGCTGCTCGCGTGCAGACTCCGCGGGACGGTAAAGTGGAACGCATCGTTGATATGGGTTGCGCCACCGGTCGTCTCACCATCGCCTTGAAGGACCGTTTCCCTGAAGCGGAAGTGTGGGGCTTAGACGTTGGTGGACCCATGGTGCGCTTCGCCCATACGCGTTGCGTCGACTTAGGTAAGGATGTCCATTTTATCCAGCGCCTCGCCGAAGACACCAAGTTCCCTGACAATCACTTCGATATGGTGACGGCATATATCATGTTCCATGAAGTGACGTCAGAAGCGCAGGACAAGATCATCGCCGAAGCCAAACGCATTTTACGGCCGGGCGGTGTGTTCTTCCCCATCGATTTCGCGACGGGTAAGCAGGTCCGCAACTTCTCGGCTTATCGCACGTTCTCAACGTGGTGGGATCATCGCTTCAATGGCGAACCGTGGCGCATTGAATACGCCTCCCGTGATTTTGCCGATTTGTGTGCTGAGCATGGCTTTGACGTGCGCGAAGATATTCCGGCGGCCCGTCGTGGCCACGGCGCGATTATGGCCGTCAAACCGGCATAACCGTTCCCGACCCCTGTTTAAAATTGAGCCCCGCGATGTGGCGGGGCTCTTTTTTATCCGGATTTAGCGAAAGGGGTGGGGGAGGAATCGCTCAATCCGGATCTGTGTCGTCTGCTGAATCGCTGCCTGCAAGTTCCGCAATACCCCACACTGCGGCGGCTGTTCCGACGGCGGCTAACGCCCAACCGTAGCGCCCATGCCGAACAGGTTGTGCTGTGTGCCTTCATCATCAGCATACCTGGATACCTGGATGGGATGAGTGACCGGTTTGCCATGCGGAAGTCATCAAAAGTAAAACCGCGAAAACGCATGTTGATCAAAGCCGGCGTATCTAAGGTCAAGCGCAAAGTCTGGGTACGATAGGCTGGAGGTTGAGACGTTAATGTGAATCCGTAGTGGGTGACGTCGTTAGCATCGGATGCGTGGAACGGCATCTTGAAATACATCATGCCGGCGGTTCCGCTGCTGGTTTGCCAGCCGTTCATGGGATCGAGGCGATCCGACGCTTGCGCTTGGAGCGATAAGGTGACGATGGTGGCAAACATGATCAGGACGGCGAGAGCATTTAGGGCCATAGCCAACCAATACCCGTCAGAGGGGTTAAAGAGTGGCCGCTTGCGATCTTTGAAGCTGGAAAGAAGGGTCGTCATTGGGGAGGTCCTTTCCGGTTAACGGGGATCCTACAAAGATCGCGGCACGTTCTCGCGAGCCACTCTTTGACCTTAATGCCGTGATGCCATGGGCACCGATCGACCTCCATTGGCTGGCAAAATTTTGTTGAAGTGAGTGATTGGCCGTGACGTGATAAAAGTAATTGGGATTGAGCATCCGCCGAGGGGAAGGTTCTCCGGACTTGAATACAGACCGTGCGTTTGAGCAGATTTATGCAGAACTGCAGCCCATACTGCGGCGGTTTTTGGTTGCTCGCTTAGAGGCCGTTTCGAAAGGGGTTGAGTGGCCGGTGTCGATGTGATTCCAGGAAGGTTGCTGAAACCGATCTGGAGCCGCCATGTGGACGCCGACCACCCGAGAGCAGCATAGCCGCAAGGCGCTGCGTTATCAGACTGATTTGACCGCTGCGGAGTGGGTTGTGATCGAGCCTCATTTGCCTCCGGCTCATGGCACGGGACGGCCCCGGTCATGGCCGATGCGAGAGATCGTCAACGGCATTTTCTACGTGATGCGGGCTGGCTGCCCTTGGCGCTTGCTGCCAAGCGATTTACCACCGTGGGGCACGATCTATCGCTGGTTCGCTAAGTTCCGCGACGACGGCCTCCTTGAGAAGATCAACCACTTTCTGGTCATGGCCGATCGCGAGCGGGTCGGACGCGAGGCCAGCCCGAGCGGCGCGATTATCGACAGCCAGAGCGTCAAGACGACCGAGGCTGGTGGCCCCCGCGGCTACGATGCGGGCAAGAAGATCAAGGGGCGCAAGCGCCACGCGCTGGTCGACACCGACGGGCGCGGCCTCGTGCTCGAGGCGCATCCGGCGGGTATCCAGGACCGCGATGGTGGCGGGCCGCTGCTGTGCGCCTCACGCGGCTCGTTTCCGTTCATCGAGAAGGTCTTTGCCGATAGCGGCTACGCCGGCGAGAAGGTCGCCACGGCCACCATGATCGCCGTCGAGATCGTGCGCAAAAGCCCCGATCAGGTCGGCTTCGCCGTCCAACCGCGCCGCTGGGTCGTGGAGCGCTTCTTCGCCTGGATCAACCGCAACCGGCGACTGGCAAAGGACTTCGAGGCCACCATCGCCTCGGCCCGCGCCTTCCTCTACGCCGCCTCCGTCATGCTCCTCGTCCGCAGATTGGCCCGAGCCGCATGACTTTCGAAACCGACTCTTAGGCAACGAAGCCGATGCGGACGATGTGCTTCAGGATACGTTTATCAAGTATCAGCACACCGCTCAAAATGAGGTGATCGAGAACCCAAAAACATTCGCCTTTCGCATCGCCCGCAATCTGTCGGTTGATTTGATCCGAAAAAACTCACGGGCTAAGGCGCGGGAGTCGGCCTACAGCTCCGTAAAAGTCGATCGTTCCGGTGAAGATTTAATCGATCCCACACCGACGGCGGAGCAGAATGTGGCCGGGCGGCAGGAAATAGAACGGGTGTTGGCGGCGGTCGAAGAGCTCTCCCCAAAGGTTCGCCAGGCTTTCGTCTTGCATAGGATTGACGGACATCCCTACGCCGATGTGGCCCGAATCATGGGGCTTTCCAAAAGCACGGTTGAAAAGCACATGATCAAGGCCCTGCGCCGTCTGGCCGAGGTTTTGGAGTGAGAAAACCGCAAAATATCAACACTTTATGCATGGAGGTGGACCTCCAACCGCGTCGTCTACCGGGTGAGAAAGCTATGTCCAGAGTAATGAAATCATGATTGGTCTATTTACGAGTTCGGCTGAAAAGCGGGACCGGGCGGCGTTGGCCTGGGTTCAGGAGGTGCACAGCGACTCTCTGACGGAAGACCGTTTGGAGGTCTACATCGCTTGGATGGTAGCAGATGAGCGCAATGCCCAAGCGTTCCGGGCTATGGATGCAGCCTGGATTGCAGCGGGTGATTCGCAGGACGCCCTTCGTGCCCAGCTCGGTCCGGAAGCGCGTGAGCAGACGAATACAAGCGCTCTGGCAGTGCGAATTCTTGGTTCCCTTCGCCCAGGATTAACCCCTCAGTTCGCCGGCGTCGTTGCGGCCGTGTGTCTGGTAGCAGTCGTTGCTCTGCAAGACCCCCAAATTGAACTCCAGCCGCAACAATACGCGACAGTCATTGGCGAGCGCCTCGACGTATCGTTGGATGACGGAACCATTGTGACGCTGAATACGGGATCAAAACTTACCGTTGCCTTTGAAGACGACAAACGCGTAGTCACATTGGATAGCGGAGGTGCCCTGTTTGATGTGGCGTCCGATGCCACGCGGCCGTTTGTCGTTGAGATGGAGGGCGGTGCGGTCGAAGTGTTGGGAACGGTTTTCGATGTCCTGCGCAATCCGGATGGATTTTCCGTCACTGTGCTTGAAGGGCGGGTGTCCGTCAGTGCAGATGGGGAGGATCCCGACCTAAAGGCTGTCGTTCTTTCTCCCGACCAACGGGCGGAAGTGAACACCCGGATGGCGTCTTTAACGTCATTTTCTATTGACGCTGAAATTGCGACGGCTTGGCGGCAGGGACAACTGATTTACCGGGATGCGGATGTGACGGCAGTCATGGCCGACCTGAATCGCTATTCGACCATTTCCCTGAGTGTTGCTGATCAGGGTATTGATGGAATGCGATTTACCGGAGTTTTAACAATTGATGCGCCGGACATAATGATGGAGCGGTTAGCAGGCCTGCTGAAAATGGAGACTATTCAGACTGAAGACGGCGGTCTGCGGTTACAATCCATCGATTAACGGTGCGTCCCATACAGGTTGGTCAAGATCAAGTCCGAAAGAATAGTGGTGCGGTTGGATCAGCCGGTATCGCGCTGTGCGCGAGCGTCTTACTTTTCGGTGGTGCCGACCTAGAGCGGTTTGACTGAATTGTGAATCGAAGGGGATTCCCAAGCGTCCCACTCCATGATTCTGTATCCCGAGGCGATTTGGTGTCAGACATGGGGCATTGTTACGGGAATGATCTTCGCCGGCGGGTCGTCGAGGCGATCACGGGGGGTCTGTCTGCACGGGGGGCCGCGGCGCGTTTTCGTGTCGCGCCAACGACGGCGATCCACTGGCGCCGGCGCTGGCGCGAGACGGGCTCGATCGAGCCCGACCGCCAGGGCCACCTTCCGCATCATTACCAATAAGCCGGACCCCGATAATTACCTTGGACGGGTCAGTGTGGGCGGTGCATTCACCAATGGCGATATCCCAAACCGTCTTGCTGCTTCTCGCTGGCTCAGCTCTTCCACATGGCACGCCAGTCGCACGGTTAGATAAAGGTCCACCAAGTACATCCTCCCACCTTCCATCCCCAAAAGGATCGAAGGCTACAGGTGGCAGACTTCTGCGCCGCCCGCGGCCGGGACATTCCCGCCGCTCCCGTGGACTAATTTGTCACCGCCGTTCTCAACTGCATCACGAATTGTAAGGGCAATTGGGTTGGTGGCGGCATTCATGCGAATTCTCCAGGTGTTCGTCGACGCGCCGGGGTGAATCTCGGCGTGTCAAGACGATGCCCTTCGGAGAATTCTTTTTCAAAACCCTCAAGATCAATAAAATTTAAGCAACTTGAGGATTTATCGCTTGCAACATTTTTGACTTTTTAAGGCGATCAATCCTCGAAGCAATTGATTTAGGTGTAATAGGTTCTTCAAGTTCTCTGAGTACAGCGGTAACAAATCGAACGAACGGACCGCTGACCTGACCCGTTAATGGATCTGTGCTGTATCCGGCCTTATCATTCCAACACTCAGAATAAATGTGAGCGAGCCTAAACAAGATTTCATCATCTTCATTCATTCGACCATTTGTGTTCAAAGAAGATGTTTTATTTTTGAGCTTCGCTTTCTTTCCCGCATACCGTGCTGAGATTTCGAGGGTTTGAATTACATCTATGACTGACGCTAGTTCTTTCTGTAGGTCGAGGAATCTTGTTTCATCGTCCTTGACGGTCTTCAAATGGGCTGGAACAACGGAATCCTCAATTGCGGCCTGTCCCCCTAACTCGAGTAGACTTAGAGTCCTGATAGGCAAAAACTTCTTGCCGTCCTCGGTCTGGACACCCAGTGCCTCTAATAAGGCCCGTGATCGCTGCACAATGTTCTTGAAGAAGTCTCTGGTCGGCGGATCGGTTGACCAGGCATCGTGGAAGTAGTCGTAGGCGAATCCTCCCAGTTTTGGCTTCAGTCTTTTTCTCATTAGCTTCAGTCTTTTTCTCAAAGGCAATTGCATTGGATCATCGACGTTTCCCTCATTTTTGGATTTTTTTCCGTCAACTGAGCTCGCTTGGTCAGGCCGGCCCACTTCCTCGATGATTTGGTCGACAACGTCATAGGAAAAGCGAAGCCATTCCGGTGTCTTTAAGGACCTCTCTATCCTTTGTTCGGCCTTTCTCTGCCTATTGGTCGTCATGACGCACCTCTAGATATTGTGACCCAAACTGAGATAACGGTGATGTCATTTGCCCTCATACTGGCACACAGCGTCCAGGCGATCACATAGCGGGAGCAGGCATATAATTCACTATGATTTTCAACGGCTGAGGGCTGGATTAATTGGAACAACTTGGGCGGTTGTGCTTGCGCGGTCGCAGTACTTGGCCCACTCGGCCATGAGCCTCCTGCGCTTTTCGAACAGGTCGCCCCGGCGGTAGGCCGCCTCCACCTTGTCCTCAATGGTATGGGCTAGGGCCATTTCAGCCACTTCGCAGGGATAGTTGGTTTGCTCTGCCGCCCAATCCCTGAAAGTGGATCGGAAACCATGGGCGGTCAGGCCTTGGTGGTCCATGCGCTTAAGCAAGGCCAACAGGGCGTTGGTGGAAAGCGGTTTGCCCCTCTTGCCGCCCTGAAAGACGTAGCCCCCATCCTTCAGCTTGTACATTTCCTTGGCAATTTTCAGGGCTTCTGATGAAAGCGGCACCCGGTGTTCCTTGCCCCCTTTGATGCGCTCTGCCGGGATGGTCCAGATCTTAGCCTCGAAGTCGATTTCATCCCAGGTGGCCCCGATGGTCTCGCTGGTACGGGAGGCTGTGAGAATCAGCCATTCCAGTGCCCGCGCCGCAAAGCCTTCCTGCTCTCTCAGCTTCTCCATGAACCCCCCGATCTCCGTATAAGACAGGGCCTTATGATGTTTTACCTTTTGCACCTTGCTCCGGGCCGGAAGCAGCTTGTCCAAGTGGCCCCGCCAGCGGGCCGGGTTCTCTCCCACATATGCACCGGTCCCAGGCCCATATCCCGGGGCGTTTTGCGTCCATTCATGCGATACCGGAAGATCCAGGATTTGCTCCCTGCGGGCGAAATTTGGAGGTACAAGGCCCCCTCCATCGGCATAGAGACCCTTCTCCTTAGTGCGGGTGACCGTTAGAGCCTTGAGGCGTCCTATTTGTCGTGCCATTCACCATCTCCATACCCATCCCTAAGATTGAGATTGTGATGGACTGTGGCGGACACTACAAGACAAAGAGGGAAAGAAAACCCAAGAAAATATATTTTCCTGGGATGGGTAGAGATAGTAAGAAACGGTAGGAAACATTGGTGTGGCGGAGTAACTCTCCGCCGCCTGTAATGGATTAACGCCTAAAGCGCATTAGCGGGCGGAACGCGAACTGTATTGGCTGGTCATCACCGGTTCTGAATCCGGCGGCACTTCGATCCGCACCGTCCGGGTCTCTCCGGATGCTCCGGGGAATTGATCGAAAATGGCCTGGACGATGTACGGCATCACCGGATCGATCTGACCGTTGGTGCCGGTGCTCACCGCTGTTCCTTCAAATATCCTTTTCGGATTCTCTGTGTTGTAGGACGCGCCTTCGTAAATGGCGAGTTCAACACGGCGAACAAACATTTGCCGTGTCGTTGTACGGTTGCCGTACCCGGAATCATAACCGAAACCGTATCCGAAATGACTGCGCCGATACCCGTAGCCATAGCCCAAGCTATAACCGAAACCGTCGCCGCGAGATTTCACGTCGGGGCTGGGGCCTTCAATGGACCAGTTTAAGGTAACAACCAGATCGGGATTGGACGCTTCGCCGCCGAAGGGACGCAGACCAAGCCGGGACAAGTGTTGTTCGAGAATGCCGGCATAGGCGGTGAAGGCGAGGCTCTCGTCTTGATTGCCTTCCGATGCAACAACGACAAATGTTTCACCGGATGGAGCGCGCGGCATACTGTGATGACGGGTGACATCCGAGACAACGTATTTAGGACTGGCACACGCCGCCAGCCCAATAGCCGCGATACACGCGGTCATAATGTTCTTCAAAATACGAGCTGTCATTTTACCGTTTCTCCACTGCACCCGTGGGCAATCTTTCAAACAAAAATTCTTTGAATCCTAGGGCATCCTGTTCCAGTCAATCATACACGACACTGGAGATCTATCTTAACCGGGTAATGGATACGGCGAGAATATGGCAAGGCCATGGCGAAGTCAGCAGCGTGCCTTTCACATTGTTGTGACACTTGGCTGTACTGCAGGGTCGTTAGAGCGGGCGACGGGCCTTAAGGGCGGCGGACAGCGTGCCGTCGTCCATATAGTCCAGCTCCCCGCCGACGGACCCCGCACGGGGCGCCCTGGCGAAGGTGACGTTGCTCGTGGCCGAGCTGCCAGGGCCCGCAACCGTAGTGACCCGTGACCTGCACGACCACCTGCTGGGGGACAAGCAGCCGTGAAGCAGCCCTCCGTGCCGCCACTCAAGCGACAGCCACTCAAGCACATCCTTACCCTGGCACGGCCCGACTGGGACCATGGGCAGATGTGGCCCACCGTGCAGGAAGCGTACCAGAAGGTGGTGGACTGTGGCAATCGCAAGGCACTGATGCCCCTGTGGCGCGACACCGTGCCTCACCGCTGCTTCTTCCCCATCAGCTGGTCGTGCAGGTCACGGGTCACTACGGTTGCGGGCCCTGGCAGCTCGGCCACGTGCAGTGTTGTGTTCTCCAGAGCGCCCCGTGGTGGGCGGGCCAGTCGTTCGGCGAACTGTTCCACCGATAAAACATTGTCCGGCCGGGCCTCGTGTTTGCGAAGCAGGTTGTAGATATAGTGCCGGATAGCTTGTTGGATGTTTTTTCCGGTAAGGAATTTCTTGAGTTCCTCATTCTGCTGGTTCGGTGGCAGGCAATGCCATTGCGACGCCCGATGGATCGTGAGTTCTCCCCGGCGCAGGGCGTCGTGCACTGCCGGGGTGATGGTCTCCAGCAGCTGCTTAGCCGAGCAGTGGGCGCGGGTGGCCCAGCTCGACAAGGAGAGCGGCGAGATCGAACGGCGGATCAAACTGTGGCACCGCAGCAATGCCGCCAGCCAGCGGATTGCGGAGATTCCCGGTGTCGGGGTACTGACCGCAACGGCTGTGGTGGTGGCGATGGGTGATCCCGCTGCCCTCAGGTCCGGCCGCGAGTTTGCCGCCTGGCTCGGCCTGGTGCCCCGGCACACAGGCACTGGGGGACGGGTTCGCACGCTCGGCATTTCCAAGCGCGGTGACAAGTATCTCCGCACCCTGCTGATCCACGGCGCACGCGCCGTGCTCACCAACGCCAAGACGCCCCCGAATGGGCGCTGCGCCTATCCTCGCCGTAAGGATCAAGACGGCGCTGGCGCGACGGCCGTGGCTTGACCGCGACAGTCCCCTCGTCTTCATATCGCCTGACATACCGCACCGCCGAGCTTGCGCTCACCTCAAAAAGGGCTGCCGCCTGACGGCGCGACATGCCCGACGCCACTTTCCTCGCCAAACGAATACGCAGGTCTTCCGATACAGCCACGATGCCCCCGCCAAAGCGGCTATCGAATCAGTCCGCCAAGACCATGACAACAAAATTTTGATTCATTCAACCTCGGAAACGCTCTAGGATCACTGACGATAGAACTGGCGTTTCCAGGCCTGGATTCGGCAATTCTGTGCATTTTTAAACCCAGATATTTGAGGGGTCTCTGCCGTTCGCACAGACGCTCTCAAACAAAACAGAGTGACTCAAAATCGGATGGTGTAACTGTCTGAAAAGGGCTGCTTTTTTCTTCTATTGCACTGCCGAAAAAGCTGGCAATTTTGACGCCAGACGGACCGTCAGCAGACGTTGGTTTTCCTACTGTTCTCTGATAGATTTTGGCGTTGAAATCAAAAACGTAACCCCGTTCTAGCCAAGGATCTGAAGTTGTAAAATGCCACCAGGAATCTGGTATTGTGCAACGCAGCAAAATGATTGCATCTTTTGGCGAGTTAGACCCCGAGTAATCTGTTGAGCGAACCGACCCAAGACCCCCCGGCGCACGAAATATCGTCCGTCACAATCGAAGATGAAATGAAGCGGTCGTATCTGGATTACGCCATGAGCGTAATTGTTAGTCGCGCGCTTCCAGACGTCCGTGACGGATTAAAACCCGTTCACCGCCGCATTCTCTATTCCATGAAAGAGAATGGGTTCGAATACAACAAACCCTACCGCAAATCGGCCCGAATAACCGGTGATGTCATGGGTAAGTATCATCCCCATGGTGACCAAGCGATCTATGACGCGATGGTACGTATGGCGCAGTACTTCTCCATGCGGCTGCCCCTAATCGACGGACAGGGTAATTTTGGATCCATGGACGGCGACCCTCCGGCTGCTATGCGCTACACCGAAGCGCGGCTGGCCAAGCCAGCTCATAGCCTGCTGGATGACATTGATAAAGAAACCGTCGACTTCCAGCCCAATTATGACGAAACCGTGTTCGAACCGGTCGTTTTACCGGCCCGGTTTCCCAACTTATTGGTCAACGGTGCCGGCGGTATTGCTGTCGGCATGGCGACCAATATTCCGCCGCACAATCTGGGTGAAGTTATCGATGCCTGTTGTGCTTTGATCGACGACCCCGATACGCCGGATCTGGCATTGATTGACATCGTGCCCGGACCCGATTTTCCAACCGGCGCCATTATTCTAGGACAAACCGGTTGCCGCTCGGCCTATGCCACGGGACGGGGGTCTGTGGTCATCCGTGGCCGGGCCGAAATCGAAGACATGGGCAAAGACCGGGAAGCCATCGTCATCACCGAAGTGCCGTACCAGGTGAACAAGGCGTCGATGATTGAAAAGATGGCTGAACTAGTTCGCGACAAGCGGATCGAGGGCATTTCCGATCTGCGTGATGAATCAGATCGATCGGGTATCCGTGTTGTCGTGGAAATTAAAAGGGACGCCCAGGCCGATGTAGTGCTGAATCAGCTCTACCGCTTTACGCCGCTGCAAACCAGCTTTGGCGTCAACATGTTGGCTATCAACGGTGGCCGGCCGGAGTTGCTCAATTTGCGGCAAATACTGTCCGCTTTTATCGGGTTCCGGGAAGAGGTCATTCGCCGCCGCACAGTTTACGAACTGGACCAGGCGCGCAAACGGGCACACACGTTGGTCGGCCTTGCCATTGCCGTCGCTAATCTCGATGAAGTCATTAAATTGATTCGCGCTGCACCTGATCCTCAATTTGCACGTGAAGGCCTCATGGCCAGAGATTGGCCGGCCGCAGATGTTGAACCGCTGATCGAGATTATTGACGAACCGGATCGCAAGGTTGTTGACGGCGTCTACAAACTCTCGGAAGCGCAAGCCAAAGCAATCCTGGAACTTCGTCTACATCGCCTAACAGGGTTGGAACGGGACAAAATTCACGAAGAGCTCAAAGAGCTCGGAGAAAAGACTGTCGACTTCCTAGATATCTTACGGTCCCGGGAACGTCTGTACAGCATCATGCGTGACGAACTCGTTGAGATGAAAAATGAGTACGCGACACCGCGACGTACTGAAATTTCAACAGATGAACTTGAAACCGACATTGAAGATCTCATCCAGCGCGAGGACATGGTTTGTACGGTTACCAACGCCGGCTATATCAAGCGCGTACCACTTTCGACCTATCGGGCGCAAAGACGCGGTGGCAAAGGCCGTGCTGGAATGGCGACCAAAGATGAGGATTTCGTCACTTCACTTTATGTGGTGAACACGCATACACCGTTACTGTTCTTTTCAACCCACGGCATGGTGTACACCCTCAAGGTTTATAAGCTTCCACTAGGAACACCACAGGCGCGGGGCAAGTCCATGGTGAATCTGCTTCCGCTGCGAAAGGGCGAGACTATTTCAACGGTTATGCCATTGCCGGAAGACGAAAGTGCCTGGGCTGACCTTAATGTCATGTTTGCCACGACATCCGGCAACGTTCGGCGCAACAAATTGTCTGATTTCACCAATGTCATGCGCAACGGCAAGATTGCCATGAAGTTGGATAAAGGGGATCAACTGATAGGCGTCTCTGTCTGTGATGAAACAAACAATGTCTTACTCTCAACACGAGCAGGTAAGGCCGTCCGGTTTGCCGTATCAGATGTCCGTGTTTTTGCTGGTCGGTCTTCGAAAGGCGTAAGGGGGGTTAGACTAGGTAAAGAGGATGAGGTCATTTCCATGACGATTCTTCGCCACGTGGAATTCGATACGGAAACGCGTGACGCCTATATTAAAGCGTCGCGCCGACTACGTGGAACAGAGGAAGAAGACAGCGAAGCAAATGGCGATAATGGCAACGGTATAACGATTTCAGAAGACGTCTTTGCTCGGTTGGCAAAACAGGAAGAATTTATCCTGACCGTCACGCTCAAAGGGTATGGCAAAAGAACGTCGGCCTATGAATACCGGGTCACTAAGCGGGGTGGGCAGGGTGTCACCGCAATCGCCACACGTAAGCGCAACGGCAATGTGGTGGCGGCATTTCCAGTCAAGGAAGACGACCAAGCCATGATGATTACTGATGCGGGCAAAGTGATTCGAATCCCGGTGGATGGTATTCGTATTGCGGGCAGGGCTACCCAAGGTGTCACGCTGTTCGACACCGCCGATGACGAGCAGATTACATCTGTGGCGCACCTGCCGCAGGATGATCCGGATAGCGTGGAAGCCTCAGCCGAAGTATCCGTTTCAGTCGTACAGCAAGATGGTGCCGAATCCGGTGTCAGCGAGTCTCAAGATGACTGATGAAGACGCGCGCTATTTGATTGGTGTCTATCCAGGCACCTTTGATCCCATCACCAACGGGCATTTGGACATTATCAGCCGAGCGACAAAAGTGGTCGATAAACTGGTTATCGGCGTAGCGGTAAATATCGGTAAGGAGCCACTGTTTGACTTGGAACAACGGGTGGCCATGTGCCGGGGGCAGATAGAGTCGTTAGACGATAGATACGCAGAAACACCCATTGACGTGGTTCCCTTTGATAAACTGCTCATGGATTTCGTTGGCGATGTTGGTGGCCGGGTAATCATCCGAGGTTTGCGTGCGGTATCAGACTTCGAGTATGAGTTTCAAATGGCCGGTATGAATGCGCGCCTGAATGAAAACGCGGAAACCCTGTTTCTCATGGCATCGGAAAGCAATCAGTTTATTTCATCACGTCTGGTCAAAGAGATTGCCCGCTTCGGCGGTGACGTCACACATTTCGTTCCGGCCACAGTGGCCGAAAAGATCAAAGCGGCTTACTCAAGCGGCAAGTAGCCACAGACGACTTGAGAACCTAAGCGTGACAAGGTAAACCGTCGGCCCGTCCAATCCTTCTGACAGTTATGGAGAAATTGGCATGAATAAATTAATGATGTGGGTAGTGGGGGCCCTGATCGCAATGGCAACAACGGCGAACGGGCAACCGGTCGAACTGGATCCCGAAAACACAGTGTACCTGGACCTCGAATACGGCCGGGTCGTGATCCAATTGAGGCCCGACCTCGCACCTGCCCACGTGGAGCGAGTCAAGCGGCTATCGCGGGCAGGTTTCTACGACGGTCTGGTTTGGCACCGGGTCATCGACGGGTTTATGGCCCAGACCGGTGACCCCAATGGCGATGGCACAGGCGCGTCGGAGTTGCCCAATCTCGAAGCGGAATTCAATGGGGGCATACATGTGCGCGGCGCTCTTTCTATGGCCCGGGCCGCGTCTCCAAATTCCGCCAACAGTCAATTCTTCATCGTTCTCGATGACTCTCCCCATTTGAACGGCCAGTACACTTATTTTGGCGAAGTCGTTGAGGGCATGGAATTTGTCGATCAGATTCGGAAGGGAAATCCCGCCCGCAATGGTTCTGTTATCTATCCGGATCGGATCGTTCAGATGCAGGTGGCAGCGGACGCAGACTAAGGTTTGGGGTGTGATTCGCTCAGGTCTATGGAGCACTTGACCGGTCCTAGCACCCTCCCTATGGTGCGCCGCATTCTGGGTTGGGATACCTACCCGAACGTTCAGAGCCCATAGCTCAGGTGGTAGAGCAGCTGACTTTTAATCAGCGGGTCGCAGGTTCGAGTCCTGCTGGGCTCACCATTAAAATCAATAACTTATACATTATTTTGCACTCACGAAAACTCCTATAGTGCACAAATGGTGCACTTCTGCTGGAATTCCAACGACACTTGGGGCATCATAAAGATACCGGAAGAGCAAGGGAGTGCAGCCGGTGGCAACAATCGAGAAGAGAAACACTAAGGACGGAAAGACCCGGTATAGGGCGCTCGTGCGGAAACGTGGGTTTCCTGCGCAGTCGATGACCTTCGAACGCAAGACCGACGCCCAGCAATGGGCGCGATCAGTCGAAACAGCGATCGACGAGCGCCGATTCAGTCACGTTGCTGAAGCCAAAAAGCGCACCGTTCGTGAACTGATAGATCGATACATTTTAGAGGTCCTACCAAATAGACCACGATCACTTCGTACTCGAAAACAACAGCTGTTGTGGTGGAGAGATCAACTTGGAACCTTGAAACTCGCTGACCTTTCACCTGACCTGATTGTGGACTGTCGTAACCGGTTAACTAGGCGAAAGAGCAGGGCCGGTGAAGCGATTAGTTGGGCGACTGTAAATCGATATCTGGCAGCTCTGTCGCATGCCCTGAACGTCGCAGTGAGGGAGTGGAGATGGCTAAATGAGTCACCAATGCGCGATGTGTCAAAGCTCAAAGAGCCGAGCCCCCGCGTTAGGTTTCTTTCAGAAGCGGAAAGAGAAAAACTCTTGGATGTCTGCCGGAGGAGCAGTAGCAAATTCCTGTACCCAATCGTCGTATTGGCTCTCTCCACTGGAATGCGAAAGAGCGAGATATTGTCATTAAAGTGGGATGATATCGATTTCAAACATGAGAGAATAATAATCCAAAAAGCCAAGAACGATGAACGCCGGGCTGTGCCTTTGGTTGGCAAAGCAAAGGCAGTTCTTGAAGAAATGTTCAAAGGCGGCGCGTCAGAAAGCGAGCTTGTCTTTCCGGGCAACGGCCTGACTGGGCGGTTGGACATAAAAAAATCTTGGTATACCGCCCTAAGACAAGCCGACATCTCGAATTTTCGGTTTCATGATCTAAGGCATTGTACGGCTAGTTATCTAGCTATGAACGGTGCCTCGCTTCCAGAAATAGCAAGCGTTCTGGGTCATAAGACGTACCAAATGGTTGCGCGGTATGCGCACTTGTCGGATGACCATACGACCAAGGTTGTTAGGTCTATGAATAAGAAGATCTTTCTAAAATGACCTGGCCCAATTGGAAGAATCCCGATGAGTACAAGCATATATCCCTTGATTGTATATGCGCGTCCGATGTGACTTGGGAATTCCTTTGAAGAAACGAAGAATATCGTTCAGATTTTTCAACTTTGAAGGACGGCACCCTTAGAGGCCGTTTCGAAAGGGGTTGAGTGGCCGGTGTCGATGTGATTCCAGGAAGGTTGCTGAAACCGATCTGGAGCCGCCATGTGGACGCCGACCACCCGAGAGCAGCATAGCCGCAAGGCGCTGCGTTATCAGACTGATTTGACCGCTGCGGAGTGGGTTGTGATCGAGCCTCATTTGCCTCCGGCTCATGGCACGGGACGGCCCCGGTCATGGCCGATGCGAGAGATCGTCAACGGCATTTTCTACGTGATGCGGGCTGGCTGCCCTTGGCGCTTGCTGCCAAGCGATTTACCACCGTGGGGCACGATCTATCGCTGGTTCGCTAAGTTCCGCGACGACGGCCTCCTTGAGAAGATCAACCACTTTCTGGTCATGGCCGATCGCGAGCGGGTCGGACGCGAGGCCAGCCCGAGCGGCGCGATTATCGACAGCCAGAGCGTCAAGACGACCGAGGCTGGTGGCCCCCGCGGCTACGATGCGGGCAAGAAGATCAAGGGGCGCAAGCGCCACGCGCTGGTCGACACCGACGGGCGCGGCCTCGTGCTCGAGGCGCATCCGGCGAGTATCCAGGACCGCGATGGTGGCGGGCCGCTGCTGTGCGCCTCACGCGGCTCGTTTCCGTTCATCGAGAAGGTCTTTGCCGACAGCGGCTACGCCGGCGAGAAGGTCGCCACGGCCACCATGATCGCCGTCGAGATCGTGCGCAAAAGCCCCGATCAGGTCGGCTTCGCCGTCCAACCGCGCCGCTGGGTCGTGGAGCGCTTCTTCGCCTGGATCAACCGCAACCGGCGACTGGCAAAGGACTTCGAGGCCACCATCGCCTCGGCCCGCGCCTTCCTCTACGCCGCCTCCGTCATGCTCCTCGTCCGCAGATTGGCCCGAGCCGCATGACTTTCGAAACCGACTCTTAGGGATGAACATGGGAACCCACCGACTAAAGTTGAGAAAGGCATTTTGCTTCACAGCAAAATATCGGAAGGATTTTTTGACCCACCGCTTCAGGAAAATGAGTCGCAGAAGGCATGGAAAAATAGATGTTTAAAGGAAGACAAGCTACCGCGTATTCTTCCTGCGGAAAAATATGTACATGAAAGGTGGGGCCTCAAAGATTGTGTGTGTGACCCCGAACTAAGTTCAAAGGAACTCCCGCTACCAGCAACATTTGCAGTGTTACAAGTTTCAAAAATAATACGGCAGTGGGACCAAGTGCTCGAACTTAGAACGTATGAGCCTGATCAAGATGTAGGCCCAGACTCTCCGCCAATCCTACTTCATGAAGACAACATTGTTGTTGTTTTCTCGTTAAACGAAAGTATTGGCCCGCAATGGAAAAATATTAGATCCAAGCTGAAAGCTGAACAAAAGGATTGGAAATCTAAAGAGGGTCTTCCTGGCGCTTCTTCCCCTAAGGGACCTGCTTGGATACCAGCGCTCAGGGCTTGGGACGCTGAGGTGTCCAATCCTGGTATGCCAAAATCGAAGCGAGCTAAGGTCTTATATGGAGACTCAGCCTCTCCCTCTATAGACAAATATACTACTCACCTGAAGACTGCCGAAAGATTAATTAACGGAGACTACAGGTACATTCTTAGTCGTCAATGACACCAGCTAAGTCTGCATCCAAAATCGGAGTAACTTGGGCTCAATCTTTCTCCGATATCTTAATTCACTAACCCCGGCAATCCTCCATAACCCGCGCCCAGGGGCGCAACGCACCAAATACGGAGGATTCGATGTCAGACATTTCGAGCGCTGCTGATTTACGGCGATTTGTGACGCCCAAGCAACTCGTGGAAATTCCGCGATATGGGTGGCTTTCGCTATCGTCGTTGAGGCATTTAATTTTTCAAGCTCAACCTAGAATAAATTCAAAAGGCGAGGCCTTGCCGACGAATGGTCTGGAGCGGGCCATCATTAAGGTTGGTCGAAAAATCCTAATTGATTGTGTGGAGTTTGATGCGTGGATTGAAGATCAACGTATTACGAACCCCAACTCATCCTACAAGAAAAATTGAGGTGCCCAAATGCCTGTACTTTTTGAAGGAAAATCGGTTGTCCACAACGATCAAGTCTTTACGGACTTGTCGTCGCCAATCATTGCCGCGAAGACCTATCATGAAAACGGTCTGTTCCCAATCCCGTTGTTGCCAAAGACAAAGAAGCCTTGGGTAAAATGGGGAGAGTACCTTTTTGATCCCGTCGATTCGCAAAAGGACTTTGAGCCAAAAAAATGGTGTGTCCCTCCGACTTGGCAAGGAATATGGCCAACTCGTCGATTGACGTTGCTCCCAAAATCCGGACCAGGTGGTTCTTCACCTATGCGGCCTGATCGATGGTCATATCTCTCCTGGCCTGTGCCGGCGTCCGGTAGCCGATGCTCGAGTGGCGCCGTCGTTGGTTATCTAACACCGAGGCCGGCGTTGACCCGGTGGGTACACAGGCACCGCCCACACGCCTTCGCTTCGCACACGCGAAACGCTACGCAAAGCCGCGCGGGTCCCTCCTATGCACTACCGGGACAACCCGCAACAACGCCTTCGGCATCACATAAAATGGACTGGTTTTACGCCGCCCAACTGGACTGATTTTGCTCCGCCGTTGACACCAATCGTCTTTGCTGGGCTCTACTTTTTGACCCTGGCGCAGGGCAGTGATGAGGACAAAGGCGATTCGAGCAGGCCGGATTTGCTCACCCGTCTCGGAAGCTACTGGCTAAAGCTCACCATGCCACGTAAAAAACAGCCAGATTCTAAAAGGGGCAAAGACTGACCATCCCGGCGCCAGGGGAATCGGGTGAATGGTTTCACCGTGAGATAAGGCTTGCGAGGAAGTCGTCATCCCAGGCGGCGATGCGTCGTTTTACACGCAGACTGTCCTGCCCGGGGCTTGGCGCAAGAGGTTGCTCGCCATGTGTTTGACGACCGCGAAGTTGGCCGGGGCAGTGTTCTTTCGGACCCGGCACTCGTCGTCGCGGAAGACCATGTCCATGACCCAGTGCAGGTCCATGACCCAGTGCAGCCCGTTCTCGCTGCTCCAATGGCCCCGGATGGCGGCGCTCAGGGTATCGGCCTTGGCGGCGGTGGAGGCGGATGTAGAAGCGGGTCTCGCGCTCGACCTTGGCGCCGGGTTGGATGCCGATCTCGCGTACGGTTTCGACCATAACAATGCTCCCGGGCCCGGGCCAGTGGTGGCGTTCCTTCAGCCAAGCGATTTCGTTCGTCGCCGTGGTGGTCCGGGTTTCGATGCGGCCGTGGCTCTTCTCCACTGTCTGGTGGTGGCTGACAACCGTATCGGCAAAGCCGCATGCTATCTGTTCGATGAAGAAAAGCTTGGTATCGTCGTGCAGGCTGCCCTGGTTGACACAATCATGCGTTTAGGCGTTCGCGTTGGCGAAGGCTACGCCCGGCTACATGACCAAATCGTTCGCAATATCCAGGTTGCAAATATCGAGCTAGACGAAGTCTGGAGCTTCGTCGGTAAAAAGCAAAAGCGCGTTAAAACTGATGATGGGTCAGACGTCGGTGATCAGTATTTATTCACCGCCATGGACGCGACTGGTAAGGCAATTCTCTCCTACAAAGTTGGCAAGCGCACCGCCCAGAATACTCAGGAGTTTGTCGCCGATCTTCGCGAGCGGGTAATCAATCGGCTAACCATTTCTTCCGACGCCTTCAACGCCTACCCGGAAGCAATTGAATTAGCCTTCGGAGCGGACGTTGATTACGGCCAAATTCAGAAAGTATTCGCTGGTGAGCCAGGCCCTGATGCAGCTCGGCGGTACTCACCTGGTAAGGTAGAGGGTGTAAATTATCGCCGTGTCTCTGGAGACCCCAATCGGATTTGTACCAGCTATGTTGAACGGTCCAATCTGACTGTGCGGATGCAGTCCCGCCGTTTCACACGGCTGACGAATGGTTTTAGCAAAAAGTTACGTAACCATGAGGCCGCAATTTCACTATTCATCGCTCACTACAATCTTTGCCGAGTTCATGAGACTATCCGTATGACACCCGCGATGATGCTAGGCGTGACGGACCATATTTGGTCAATTGCTGAATTGATTGGCGCAGCAAATTACCGTGACGCTCCTGAGCCAGTTGGTCGCCGTTTTGGGCGTTTGCGCGTCATGATGGTGGACTGTCCTAATTTGAGGCTATGGGTGGCCTAATTAGGACAGCACCCTCCCGGCGCCAGTTGACATTTGTTAATTTCCTGAAATCCTGTAATTCTATCGACCGTCAGCCTCTTGAAATTGGCGGCAAGTGAAGCCAAATTTTGCTGCACCCACAACGATGGGTGCAGGTGAACAATGAATAGAAAAGGGAGGAGGGCGCCGTGGAAACCATGGTCGAACTCGATCATTTGTCCAAACAATTTGGCCCATTTATTGCGGTCGACGATATCAGCCTCTCTGTAAAAAAAGGCGAGGTTCTTGGTTTTTTGGGGCCAAATGGTGCTGGAAAATCGACCACCATGCGCATGGTGGCGGGATTCCTCACGCCTACTTCCGGTTCGGTTAAAGTCTGCGGTCACGATGTGGAATCCGCCGCCGTTTCGGTGAAATCAGCGATCGGATACATGGCGGAAGGATCACCTTCCTACGAGGACATGACAGTTCGGGCCTTTCTCAATTTCATTGCTGAAATTCGAGGATTGAACGAACACGCTTGCGCGACCCGCGTCAGTGAACTTGTAGAAAAAGTCGGCCTAGAAGCTGTCATCGATCGGCCCATCGAAGTGCTATCGAAAGGCTATAAACGGCGTGTTGGACTGGCGCAGGCCATTCTCCATGACCCACCCGTGCTTATTCTTGATGAACCAACGGACGGCCTCGATCCCAACCAGAAACATCAAGTGCGCAGCTTGATTGAAGAGATGGCGCCGGACAAAGCCATCATTATTTCGACGCATATCCTGGAAGAAGTGGAAGCCGTATGTACCCGTGCCGTTATCATCGGCAATGGCCGCGTTCTGGCCGACGGCACGGCGGAAGAACTGCTCAACCGGCTGCCGGATCACAACGCCGTATGTATCGTTGTAACTGCGGATGTTGCTGGCACCTTGAAGACGCGATTGCAATCAATCAGTGGTGTCGAATGCGTGGATTACGCTGAGCAAAGTGACGGTCTGGTTCGTCTGCGCTGTGTGCCTACAAATGGTGCCGAAATACTTGAACCGGTTAATGCAACTGTCCAGTCCAGCGGTGTGTCGTTTACCGAACTGTACAAGGATCGCGGTGATCTCGACTCTGTATTCCGGCAAATCACCATGGATGGTAACGGAGAGAAGGGGATCACCAGTCATGCGTAATCCGTGGATCATCGCCAAACGCGAACTCTATGGGTACTTCACGACACCCATGGCATTCATTTTTATCGCCATCTTTGTGGCATTGAATGGTGCTTTTACATTCTATATCGGCCGTTTTTTTGATCGTGGTCAGGCCTCGCTGGAAGCCTTCTTCAGTTTTCATCCCTGGCTCTATCTGTTGTTGGTGCCGGCTGTCGCTATGCGACTTTGGGCGGAAGAACGCAAGAGCGGCACCATCGAACAACTATTGACGTTGCCCATCACCACGGCCGATGCTGTTATGGGTAAATTTTTCGCGGCGTGGGTATTCTGCGGTATAGCGCTGGCCCTGACGTTCCCCATCTGGATCACGGTCAGTTACTTAGGTGATCCTGACAACGGTGTCATTGCGGTGAGTTATTTCGGCAGCTTTTTGATGGCTGGGGCATTTTTATCGATAGGATCGTGCATGTCGGCACTGACCCGCAATCAAATTATCGCTTTCATTGCGGCTGCGGCGGTCAGTTTCCTCTTCACCATGAGTGGTCTGGACTTGGTGTTGAATTTTTTCCGTTCCTGGGCACCACTCTTTCTTGTTGATGCCATTGCGGCGTCGAGCTTCTTGGTTCGGTTTGAGTCGGTTACCCGTGGCGTCATGGAACTTCGAGACGTTGTGTTCTTCCTGTCAATGATGGCGTTTTGGTTGTTTGCCAGCATGGTCGTCGTAGACGCCAAAAAAGCAGCGTAGGGGAGAAGCGTATGACCACTTTGGATAAAAACCGATTGGCCGTCCTTGGCGTAGCAGTCGCTGCCGTGCTCTTTTTGGCGGTTAATATTATTTCTCAGACACTTTTTGGGTCCGCCCGATTGGACGTCACGGAAGGACGGATTTACACGCTATCCGAAGAGACCATTCCAGTATTTCGTGACATCCAAGAGCCGATCATCGTTCGGGTCTACTTTTCACAAGCGCTGGCAGAGACAAGCCCGCGACACTCTGTGTATTTCCAGCGCATTCGGGACCTGCTGACCCAGTACTCGGCTTTGTCCGGCGGCATGTTGCAGATTCAATACTTTGATCCTGAACCCTTTTCCGATGTGGAAGATCGCGCGGTGGGATTTGGGCTGCAGGCCATTCCGTTGGGCAATCTCAATGAAGTGGGATATTTCGGGTTGGCAGCAACCAATTCCACTGATGACCAGGAAGTGATCCCGTTTTTCAATTTGGAACGGGAAGCTTTCATCGAATACGACCTGACCAAGCTTGTATTCACGCTATCCAACCCGGACCAGCCCAAAATCGGCCTGATCACCTCCTTGCCGGTCGACGGTGGCATGACACCCGGTATGGGCGGTATTGGTGGAACGCCAACACCTCCGTGGCAAATCATGGATCAAATGCGGGATTTTTTTGAAGTCGAGCGCTTGGACATGAAGGTTGACCAAATCGATGAGGACATTGATGTCCTGGTGTTGGCCCAGCCTGACGGGCTAAGCGAAACGGCAGCCTACGCTATTGATCAATGGGTATTGGGCGGTGGTCCGGTCATGGTCTTTGTCGATCCCAATCTCGAATCCGGCAACAATCTAGCAGGGGGTATGCCTGGTGGTGCGGGTGACATCGCCAACACCAAGACATTGATCGAAGCGTGGGGTATGTCTCTTGAAGAGAACGTCATTGCCAGCGATCTTAACGCTGCCGTGCGCGTCAACACCGCCATGGGTGGGCGTCCGGTTATTTCCGACTATCCCGCCTGGATGAATCTACAGGCCGATGCTTTAAATGCGGAAGACGCCATCACAGGCGACCTCAAAAATGTGACTTTAGCGACCGCAGGTGTCCTGAAGGTAGTGGAAGACTCTGGTTTGGACATCCGTCCTTTGATTCAAACCAGCACTGAATCCCAAATGATTGACTCAGATAAAGTCATGGGCCTGCCGGATGTGGTCGCCTTGTTTCGGGAGTTTCAACCTTCGGGAGACCAACTGCTGCTTGCCGCTCGGATAACTGGCCTTGCGAAATCCGCCTTTCCCGACGGCCCCCCCGATGCAGTGGTCGCCGCTCAGGCTGACGACCAGTCTGAGGAGGAGGCCGAACCCAAACCGCATCTCTCGGAGGCAGCGGACTCCATTCAGGTCATTGTTGCCTCCGATGCAGATATGCTGGCGGATCGGTTCTGGGTGCAGGAGAGCAATTTCTTTGGTCAACGATTGCTGGTTCCGACCTCGGACAATGCAGCGTTTCTAGTCAACGGCTTGGAAAATCTCACTGGCACACCGGCACTGTCATCTCTGCGTGGTCGAGGTCAAGTCAGCCGACCCTTTACAGTCGTCGAAGAACTTCTGCTTGAAGCGGAACAGAATTTTAGAGCCACGGAAACGGCATTACTTGATCGCTTAGAAGGACTGCAAAACGAAATCAACGCCATTGAGGTTCAACAAGACGGCCAAGGTGAAGCGTTGATCAGTGATGAAGACCAACGGGCCATTGCCAACTACCGGGCGGAAATTTTGTCCACCCGGAAGGAGCTGAGGGAAGTGCAGCGGGCTCTGAGAGAAGATATCGATCAGCTTGAGGGCTTCGCCAAATTCATCAACATCGCAGGCATTCCCATCTTATTCGGCATATTAATGATTTGCATCGGGATCTGGCGCCGGCGTCAAGCAGCCGGTGTGGTGGCGTAGCGGAGGGACTGAGATAATGGCACCTAAAAACTTCATTGCGCTGTGCGCGGTAACCGGTATAGCCGTCATCGTTGCCGGTTGGATTGTCGCCAGCCGCCCCGCCGTTGAGGCATCAGACTTTGACGGCACCTTAGCATTTGCTGATCTGATTGACCGCTTCAATGAGCTTGATGCCATTCAAATTCGCCATAAGGACGGTACTTTCAATCTGCAATCCGGTGACTTCGGTTGGGTCTTCGCGGAGCGCGACAACTATCCTGTCCAGACAGACAAAATCGGTGAATTGCTCGTTAAGTTGTCGCGCATGGAAAAAGTAGAACCAAAAACCAAGCTGCCTGATCGGTATGACCGGTTGGATTTGGTTGATCCTACCGAAAAAGAGGACAGCCGAGCCAAAGAAGTCGTCCTATTGGGTAGCGATGGCGAAACATTGGCCAGCCTACTTGTCGGCAAACGCAAATTCACATTGGGGTCCACCGAGGGAGGAACATACATCCTATTGCCGGACGACCCTCAGGCATGGCTGGTGACGGGTGAACTAAACCCGGGCAGTCGAGCCCGTGATTGGCTGGTGCGTGAAATATCAGACATCAAAGATGACGACATCAAGCGGATCACCATAACCCATCCGGACGGTGAGGTGTTGGTCGTATCGAAGGAGTCCCCGGACCAAAGTAATTACGGTGTCGAAGACATTCCGGCAGGCATGGAGGTGCGCCGCGATACCATTGCCAATGACACCGGCCGTGTTCTTTCAAACCTGCTTTTGGACGATGTCAAAGACGCATCCGAGGTTGAATTCTCTGAAGACCAAACCATCGAAGTGACATTTGAAGGCTTTACAGGATTTGTCGTAACGGTCGACTTGATTGAAGACGGGGATCAAAATTGGCTGCGATTCCGGGGTGATGCATCCGCTGTACAACCATTAGAAGATAACCCATCCGATTTGGAACCAGCAGAAGGCGAAGAGGTTGCGGCAAAAGATTGGAACGCCATCATTGCAGAGTTGAACAGACAGACTGATGGTTGGGTCTATCAACTCCCCGGCTATGAAGTTTCTGGAATTAAGAAACGCATGGCCGATATGGTTCGTGAACCCGAAGAAGACGACGTTTAGCGGACTCTTGCTCCATTCCAGACTTTTATGTACGCCGCACTGGCTGTATAAAATCAGTTCTAGGCATGACGGACTTAGTCCACCAGAGATGAGCTGTCAGCGCAGGGGGAAGTGACATGAAATTCTGGGCGATCCAGGCCTTTTATTGCATCAGCGGGATCGGTTTTTTCATACAGGA
Organism: Rhodospirillaceae bacterium; assembly: GCA_965262665.1. Taxonomy (GTDB): domain Bacteria; phylum Pseudomonadota; class Alphaproteobacteria; order Rhodospirillales; family Rhodospirillaceae; genus CBDBND01. The sequence continues at coordinate 1,377,755 of CBDHFR010000004.1, read as the reverse complement.
TCTGTTTGACCGGGTTCCTCAAGGAGACGCCATGATCCGAGCGTTCATTTGGCCCCATGCTCAGAAGGATAGGATCGCCGGAATTTTTACCGATACCTTGATGGGCTATTTCAACAACGGAATGGCTTGGCTGACGGGATTATTCTAGGGCGCATCCGTCGAAATTTCTCGCGCCTTTTTGTAAGCGCGAGCGATGCGCTCCCGCCGTTTCCTACATCCTTCGCACGGCAGTATCAACGCCAACGCCATGAGTGCCGCTGGAACGCCAATGATGAGCGCCAATGCAATCGTCCATTGAGTCACGGACTTTTGTCCGAAAGTTGAGGCTCATCGCTTTCTTGCTCGTCGAGTGCTCTGCGTCGTTCAACTTCCGCCTTAATGGCTTCTACAACTTCATCCAAGGACTCTTCGCTCACGCCGTTAAACAATTTGGCCGCTTGAATCTTTAGATTCGGTCCAATTTTGCAATTGTTCGTGCATGGACTTCTGATCAATTTGGCAGGAATAGAATTTTCGAGCAGAATTCTTTCCAATTTATCGGCCAACTCACGGCTTCCTCGTCCGGCGCAGGAGGGCAGGTTGTCCGAACTCAGACGCTTGTTGACGCACAGGCGCACGTTGAACAAAGGTTTTTCAGAGGGGATGAAGTCAACTTCAAACATACTGTGTATGTAAGCGGTTCTGCAGGGAGACACAATTATTTAGAGGCGAGCAACTGCACGGCCTCGTTAATGATGCGGATGGTTTCTGACCAGGAAATCCGATTTTCCACCTGGTTGAGGGGAACCCATGCAACGTCGTCCGCATCGCCGCCGGATCGGGGAGCGCCATCTTTATAGCGGGCTGCGTAATCAACCAACGTATAGTGGCGAAGCAGGGAATCGTCATCATTGCGGCGGATGAGATCGACCACATCGACAAGCTGTGGTTTTTCAATCGTGACACCGGTTTCTTCTTCGATCTCACGATGCGCTGTTTCTTCCAATGTTTCGCCGGGCTCCTGCCGCCCACCAGGGATGGTCCACATACCGATGTTGGGTTCGGTGCCACGGCGGATAAGCAGGACGTCATTGTTCTCGTTTAAGACAACGACGCCGACGCCTACCACTGGAAAGTGCTGATCAGGCATATACGTCCCACATTATCCCGATCTCAGAGTTTGAATAGCCGCATCTTGCTCGAACAAATAGAGCAAAGTGCGCAAGGCTTGGCCGCGTTCCGATTGAAGATCGGCGTCGCGGTCTAATATTAACTTGGTGTCGTCCCGCGCCATAATCAGAAGATCAGAGTGAACAGCGATGTCGGCAAGTCGAAACTCCGGCAGTCCACTTTGGCGCGTGCCGAGAACTTCTCCTCCGCCGCGAAGTTTCAAGTCCTCTTCGGCGATCAAAAATCCGTCTTCTGTTTCGCGTAGCGTATTAAGACGGGCTTTCGCCGTGGCTGTTAATGGCGTCTGATACAGCAACAAACAGGTGGAAGATTTCTCGCCGCGGCCGATGCGACCCCGTAACTGATGCAACTGGGCCAGGCCGAAGCGCTCGGCGTGTTCAACCACCATGACGGTGGCTTCGGGTACGTCCACACCTACCTCGATGACCGTTGTAGCTACCAGCACCTTTGGACCGTTTGGCTCCTGTCCGGCAAAGGCGGCCATGGCAGCCTCTTTATCCGGACCTTTCATTTGCCCATGCACCAGAGCGACACAATCTCTAAGAATTTCGACGAGGTGTTTGTGTCTTTCTTCGGCTGCAGCAAGGTCCGAGACTTCGGACTCTTCAACCAGAGGACAGACCCAATACACTTTGGCGTTGTGATTGATGGCCCGTTGGACGGCGGCAATGGTCTCCGCCAACCGATCTAAATTCACCAGGCGCGTATCCACCGGTTTTCGCCCCGGCGGTTTCTCATCCAGGCGGGACACATCCATATCGCCATACGCCGTTAGCGTTAGGGTGCGGGGAATGGGTGTTGCGGTCATCACCAGCATGTCGACGCCGCGGCCTTTTTGAGCCAATTCGAGACGCTGATGCACACCAAAGCGGTGCTGTTCGTCGACAATGGCCACCATCAGGTCTTTGAATGCAACATCCTTTTGAAAGAGGGCATGGGTGCCCACCAGGATCGATGTGATTCCGTTTTCAACGTTGGCCAACACGGTGTCCCGCGCTTTGCCTTTGATCCGACCACTGAGAAAGGCGAGAGAGACGTCACAGGCTTCGCACAGGGGTGCCAGGGTTTCATAATGCTGTTGTGCCAGAAGTTCTGTGGGCGCCATGAAGGCAGCTTGTCCGCCGGCTTCTGCCGCGGTCAACATGGCCAGCAAGGCGACCACCGTCTTGCCACTGCCGACGTCGCCTTGCAGCAGACGCAGCATGCGTGTTTCGCTGCCAAGATCGGTGTCGATTTCAACGAGGGTGCGTTGTTGCGCACCGGTCAAGGTGTAGGGCAGGGCCGTCAAAACCCTCTGGCGCTTGGAGCCGTCCCCTTGAATAGCCCGTCCGGACAGGCGGCGGTTTTTCGCCCGCACCAAAGCGAGGGCCAACTGGTTGGAGAGGAATTCGTCGTAGGCCAGGCGCTGCCTTGCCGGGCTCATGTGATCCAAATCACTTTCAGACTCTGGGTGGTGGGCTGCTGACAAAGCAAAGTTCCAGGTGGGCCATTGGTCCCGATCCAGTTGCGCTGGATCGAGCCATTCAGGGAGGTCAGGTACGGTATCCAGCGAGCCCATGATGGCTTTCGTCAGTGTCTTGGGGGATAGGCCGGCAGTGAGGGGATAGACGGGTTCCACCCGCTGAATGGCGTCCTTCTGGCTCTCCGGCACAATGTGGTCGGGATGGGCCATTTGCCGTTGGCTGTCATAGACTTCGACCCGGCCGCTGATGACGCGGGTCTCCCCCACAGGCAAGACCTGCGAAAGATAATCTCCCTGGGCATGAAAAAAGGTGAGGGTAATCCGTCCGGTGTGGTCGCCGCATGTCACTTTGTAGGGTAGCCGGGAATTGCGTGTTGGCGGCGGGCTGTGGGCCAGCACCTCCACAGTTAAAGTGCAGATCCGGCCAGGCGGTGCATCGCCGACCTTGGGTGAAAAACGCCGGTCGATAACTCCGCTGGGCACGTGCCAGACCAAATCAATCAGTTTCGGCCCCGCCAGTTTGGCCATCAGTTTGGCAATGCGCGGCCCGACACCAGACAAAGTCGTGACATCGGCAAACAAGGGATTCAGAACGGTCGGACGCAGAGCCATAGTCCAGGAGTGTCACTCAAATCTGGTCAATTGCGAAGCCGGTCTCAGGCGTTTATACCCTGCATTCGGACCGGCGGCCGCGGAACAGAACGTTCCCATGGCTTGAGCCGGTGGGTTGGATTCTGTTTGGCGGAAACGAGGCCACCCACAATGAATGAATCAGAGCAAGACATTCAGAAAAAGCGGCTGATTTACCGGGCCACCCATCGGGGCACCAAAGAAGCGGACACCATCATTGGTGGGTTTGTGACCGCCAAAATCGATACCTTATCCGACACCCAGCGCGACTCTCTGGAACAGGTTTTGGACCAAGCGGATGCCGACTTGATGGATTGGCTGCGGGGCCGGAGGCCCATGCCTGTCGATGACACGTGGGAGATTCTCAGTCTTATCAAAGATTATCAGCAAAGCCTGCTAACGGATTGAAGTCATGAATAAAATCATGCCAGTCAGACAGGCCATCATCGCTGGTGCTCCGGAAGGGTACGATGCTTTAGTCCTCGGCGACTTGGTGAAGAAGAGTTCTGGCGAGCACATTCACATAGCGAGCGATGAATATCGCTTGGCGACCCTCACGGAATGCCTGGAGTTCTTCGCGCCCGATGTCGCTGTTTTGACTTTCCCGGCATGGGATTGCTTGCCCTATGACCGGGTGTCGCCCCATGCGGATGTGGTCGCCCGGCGCATGGATGCGTTGCTCAAACTGGCCGCCGTAAACAAAGCGGAAAACAGTGGACCGCGCATACTTTTGACAACTGCCAGCGCTATCCTTCAGCGCGTACCACCAGCGTCTGCTTTTCGCGGCATGGTCCGAGAGGTCCGGCCTGGATCGCGATTGGAAGTCGAATCCTTTACCACGGATCTTGCCCGCAACGGCTATCAACGGGCCGAGCAGGTGATGGAGCCAGGTGAGTTCGCCGTTCGCGGCGGTCTCGTGGATCTCTATCCGCCCGGTCTGGACGACCCTGTGCGGATCGATCTGTTTGGCGAGGATGTTGAGGGCCTGCGAACTTTCGATCCGGTCAGTCAACGCACCACAGGGCAGCTGAAATCGCTGCGGCTCAAACCCATGACCGAGACCATCCTGTCGCGCGAAGCCATCGAACGGTTCCGCACCGGATATCGGGAACTGTTTGGTGCCGTTTCCAGCACTGATCTCTTGTATGAAGCCGTGTCCAATGGACAGACCTATCCCGGCATGGAGCATTGGCTGCCCTTGTTTCATCCTGGATTGGACACGCTTTTCGCCTATATGCCTGAAGCCAGCGTCTCCTTGGATCATCAGATCGAGGAACCCTTAGCGGCGCGCATGGATTTGATCCGGGACTATTACGAGAACCGGCGATCGATTGACCCGGCTAGCGGGGGCAAGAGATTGGGTTTGGAGGACGGTGGAGCGGTGTACCACCCCATTCCACCCGAACGCCTTTACCTCACTGAAACCGAATGGACTCGCTTGCTGGCTGAACGGTCGCCGGCAAAATTACAGCCTTTTGAAGCCGCGGACGTAGACGAAACGGCCAGGGACGCTGGGGGACGTCTCGGCCGCGATTTCTCCGATGTCCGCACCCGTCCTGATGCCAATGTGTTTGAAGCGTTCAAGGCCTATGCTTCAGAACAGCGCAGCGACGGGCGCCATGTTGTGGTGGCCGCCCAATCGACCAGGTCGCGCCGGCGGCTCTTGGGATTGCTGCACGATCATGCTCTCGCCACAGCCCAGGCCATTGATACGTTCGCCGACATTGCCAGTGCCCATGAGAGCGTGGTGTCGGTCATTGTCCTTGGTTTGGGGCGGGGTTTCGTCACTGAGGATTTGGCGCTCGTCACCGAGCAGGATCTTCTTGGTGAGCGTCTCTCAAACCGCGCCCGCCGGCGCAAGGCGGACGCCTTTATTGCTGATGCTTCCCAATTGGGTGAAGGCGATATCGTGGTTCACCTTGATCATGGCATCGGCCGGTATGGCGGCCTCGAGACCTTGGATGTGGGTGGCGCACCGCACGATTGCTTGAAGGTGTTTTATCACGGCGACGACCGACTGTTTGTCCCGGTCGAAAACATTGAAGTGCTGTCCCGCTTCGGCGCCGAACAGGATGGCATGGTGCTGGACAAGCTGGGCGGCGTGGCTTGGCAAGCCCGCAAGGCCAAACTCAAGGAACGCATCCGTGAAATGGCTGAACAGCTCATCCGGATTGCGGCGGAACGGGAACTGAAACCGGCTGAGACTTTCACGCCTCCAGAGGGCGCCTACGACGAATTCTGTGCCCGCTTTCCGTTCAATGAAACGGACGATCAAGTTCGCGCCATCGCCGATGTGTTGGAGGATTTTTCTAAGGGCCGGCCTATGGACCGGTTGATTTGCGGTGACGTGGGTTTTGGCAAGACCGAAGTCGCCTTACGAGCATCTTTCATCGCGGCATTGACCGGCGTGCAGGTGGCTGTGGTGGTGCCGACGACACTGTTGGCGCGCCAGCATTTCGCCACCTTTACGGAACGCTTCAAAGGGTTCCCGGTCAAAATCGCCCAGTTGTCGCGGCTGGTCAGCGCAAGAACAGCAAACCAGGTGCGCGACGGATTAAGATCAGGATCCCTAGACATCGTTATCGGTACCCATGCGCTGCTGTCCAAGTCCGTCGAATTCGCCAATCTGGGTGTTCTGGTCGTTGACGAAGAACAGCATTTCGGGGTCGGCCACAAGGAACGCCTCAAGCAACTCAAAGCCGATGTGCATGTGATCACGCTCACAGCAACGCCCATCCCCCGTACATTACAAATGGCGTTGACTGGGGTGCGGGACCTCAGCCTAATTGCGACACCGCCGGTGGACCGGCTCGCCGTGCGCACGTTCATTCTTCCGTACGATCCGGTGGTGATCCGCGAAGCCCTCATGCGGGAGCGTTTTCGCGGCGGGCAAAGTTTTTACGTGTGTCCGCGGGTTTCAGACCTGGACAAAGTCGCCGAACAACTGAAGAAACTGGTTCCCGAGGTGTCGTTCGCCATCGCCCATGGACAGTTGGCGCCGACCGCATTGGAAGACGTGATGACGGCCTTTGCCGACGGCGAATTTGATGTGCTGATCGCCACCAACATCATTGAATCCGGTTTGGATCTGCCGCGGGTCAACACCATTGTCATTCACCGTGCCGATATGTTCGGGTTGTCTCAGCTCTACCAGTTGCGTGGCCGCGTCGGGCGGTCAAAGACCCGGGCTTACGGTTATTTGACCGTACCCGCCGGTAAGAAGCTCACCGCCACGGCGGAAAAGCGCCTGGACGTCATGCAAACTTTGGACAGCTTGGGTGCCGGCTTCTCCCTGGCCAGTCACGACTTGGACATTCGCGGCGCCGGTAACCTGTTGGGCGACGAACAGTCGGGCCACATCAAGGAAGTTGGCGTCGAGCTGTACCAACAGTTGCTGGAAGAGGCGGTGGCCGCGGCCCGGGAGGGCGGAGACGGGGACTCACTTGCGGACGAAGAGACCTTCTCGCCGCAGATTACCCTCGGTGCACCGGTGTTGATTCCCGAACTCTATGTCAGAGACCTGGGCGCGCGCCTGGCCCTATACCGGCGAGCGGCGGATCTCACCGACCAGGCCGAAATCGATGACTTTGCCGCCGAGTTGGAAGACCGTTTCGGCAAAGTGCCGGTTGAGGTGGAAAACCTGTTGGACGTGGTGGCGATCAAAGCTCTATGCCGCCGCGCCCACGTTGAAAAGGTGGACGCTGGCCCCAAGGGGGCGGTGCTGTCCCTCTACAACAACACCTTCCCTAATCCCGCCGGGCTGGTGGAATACATCTCACAGCAGGCCGGGACGGTAAAAGTCCGTCCCGATCACAGCATCGTCGTCATGCGGCCTTGGTACGACGTGGACGAGCGCATGGCCGGGATCAAACAAACGTTATCGCGGCTGGCGGCTCTGGCTGTGGTGGATGAGGCAGCGGCATAAGTTATTGGGAAATATTCTCAATTTCGACTGTCACACCTGATTCTGCCTTGGGAGGTGCAACGACTAAGACTGCACTTCCCGTAATAATAAGCATCGGAAGGCCATGTCCGATCTAACCATTACGTCTGTGCGCATTCTGGTGGCACAGTCAGTTCGTCAATGTGGATCTCAATGGGGCGATCTTTTTTGGCCAGGATCTGTCGGGTTCCCTGTTCAACGGCGCAATTCTCACCGATGCAAACTTTTCGTCCACCAACCTGACCAACGCCCAATTCATCAACAGTTTTGTCGCTGGAGCTAACTTTAACCAGGCGGACATTTCGGGTGCTGATTTAACCGGTGCGCAGGGCTTGCAATTCGACCAAATCGCCGGCGCCACGTTCACATCTTCGACGCAGTTTCCCCAGGATATCGGCAATCAGATTTTCGGCACCTTTACAGGGGTCAGTTAAAAAACCCCTTTTTCTAATCTCGCGGTATAGAGGTCGATCACGCACAGTGACGGCTCGGGTGGGATCGTTTGAACGTTGAGAGGATGTTCCCGTGCGTTGTTATCCCTCCGGTTCCCGCCACCGGACTTGGTTTCTCCCCCTACAAACTTGCTGGTTTGTTCTGGCCCTTTCCCTGGCTGCCTTGCTGTCTTTACACTCACAGGCAGCTCAACCATGGGATGCGCTTGAATCGGCCTATTCTGGGGTCAGTGACTACCTGACCGAATTGGGTGAGTTCGATCAGGAAGACTGGCGCGTCCGTGTCGGAGCTGCGATCGGCCGAGTGCCTGATTACTCCGGTGCGTCCCAGTATGAAAATCGAGCATTGCCGCTCTTTCAAATCCGCTACAAGGATGACGTTTGGATCGATCCGTTGGGCCTGCGGGTCAAGGTCTGGGAGTCCGACTGCTGTCGCCTTCTCGCGCAGGCCAATGTTTCACCGGGCCGCAGCGCCCATCGCGACAGCCGCGTGGCTCTTCTGCCAAACGTTTCATCCGGTCTCGACCTCGGGGTAAGTTTCGAGGGCCGGTTTGCAAAGTATACCGCATTCCGTATCCGGGCCCGAAAGGAAGTGGCCGGCGGACATGGTGGTGTCGGCTTGTCGGCGTCCATTGGCACAGCCGTTCCCGTTGGTTCTGTTCGCTTGGTGCCAGAAGTGGCGGTGGAGTGGAAGAACGAGACATATATGGACAAGTTCTATGGGGTGCCGGCGTCCTTCACGGCATCAACGGGGTACGAATTCTATGATCCCAATGCCGGTCTCGAGGACATCGTATTCCGTTTGACCGCCATTTATGACGTAGATGAAAACTGGCAGGTGCTAGGCCGTACTCAGGGCGGCTTTCTGATGAAACAAGCCCGCAATGCCCCGTTCGTTCGCCAGGACGGCAATGATTTTCAGGCCCTCATCGGCATTGGCGTGCTCTTTACGTTTTGAGCGCCGCAAACTGGCTGTTTCCCTTTGTTTCCCTTTGTTACCGTATCCCCCTTGGGCACTAATCCGCTCCAGCGTAGAATAGGCTATTAAGGTCAGTGTCGTGTTTTGCCGCCTTTGATTTAGACAGGGAGGAAACCATGTTCATCAATTTTTGGTACGCCACCGAGTTGTCGGATCGGGTCACCAATGAAGCACCCACCCAAGTGCGTATGCTCGGTCTGGATTTCGTGTTGTTCCGGGATTCCCAAGGCCAGGTTCACTGTCTCCCCAACACCTGTGTTCATCGTGGCGGAGCCCTTGGCCGCGGCAAGATCGAAGGCGATTGTGTGCAATGCCCCTACCATGGCTGGCAATTCGACGGCAGCGGGGTGTGTCAGAAGGTGCCGTCCTTAGGCCCCGGCGGTAAACCACCGTCGCGGGCACGCACCGATACCTATCCGGTGGAAGAACGCTACGGCCTTATCCATGTGTTTCTCGGTGATCTGCCGGAAGAGGAACGCCCCCCGATCATGGAGATTCCTGAATACGGTGAAGACGGCTGGCGCGCCACCATCCAAGAATACTCATGGACCATCGATTACCAGCGCGCGGTGGAAAACTCCCTCGACCCCGCCCACAACGAATGGGTTCATCCCACTCATGGTTTCTCCGGCGCCAACCCCGACTACCACGTGCCGCCTCTGACTATGGACGACCACGAGTGGGGTACGGGTTTTCTGACTGAATACCAGTCGCCGCCCTTGAAAGACGACAAGATGCGCGAAGGCTCGGGGCGCGATTACAACACCAAGATCACTGCCGGGAGTTGGACTCACGGGCTGGCCTGCAACGTCACTCGCATCAACCCCATGCCCGACAAACATATTCACCAGTACAGTTACAAGACGCCCATTGACGATACTCATTCGCGGTCCTTCCTCATCAATCTGCGCAATTTCGTCATCGAACCCGAGCACGACGAACGCATGATGGTCCGTAACGATGTGGTCGCCAATCAGGACGGCGAGATTCTCGAGCACATGACTCCCCTGATTACACCGCCGACCAACACCAAGGAGCTCTTTGTCCCGGCGGACAAACTGATCGCCCGCCACCGGGAGATTATCAAGGGTTACGAAGCCAAGGGATGGCGGATCGACATGGAACAACTACTGGCGACGCGCGAGCACGTGGCCTATGTGATCCCAAGTCCGGCACGGCGGCACAGTAAGAACTGGGTGATCGATACCGTGCCCATGATAGAGCCCAAACAGCCCGACGCGGTACAGGAAGCGGCGGAATAGGGCATTCACCTGATCCGTCCGACTTCAGGAGCTCTGCAACATCGATTTTTTTCGTACGCCCAGTGTCGATACCGGCAAACCCTTCTTCATATGCTTAATCGGTAAGCACTCTGGTCACTATCAAACCATTTTGGCAGTAAGGCATCACTCTATCTGGAATCCGCCGGTGAACTGTTTTGCCACTAATTCCTGCCACTCCACGTTTTATTCGCGCCTCTTTTGACAGTATGGCATGAGCTTTGCATTGCAACAGAGCGGGGACGCACACCTGTTTTCGATTGTTAGGGGATGAGTTGTGAAATTTAATCGAACGATAGCGGGCTTGCTGCTCGCGGGCCTGATGGCGGGAAGTATTGGATCACTTTCCGCTCAAGAAAGTGAGCTGCCGGGAGAGTTTTCCGGCAACGTCACGTTGACATCAGATTATGTCGACCGGGGCTTTACCCAAGCCAATGAAGACCCCGCCATTCAAGGTGGATTTGACTGGGACTCTGGCGCCGGATTTTATCTCGGCACCTGGGGCTCTAACGTCAACTTTCTCGATGGCGATGAAGCCAGTGTGGAGATCGACGTGTACGGCGGTTACGCCGGAGAAGTTGAGGGCTTTTCTTATGACATTGGCTACATTTACTACTGGTATCCCGGTGCCGCCGGCGCGCCCGACTACGACTTTTGGGAAGTCTACGGTTCGGTCAGCTATGACTTTGGCGCGGCCGCAGTATCTTTGGGTCTGGCCTACACGCCGGAAAACTTCGGCAGCACCGACGACGGTTTGTATTTTCAAAGCGGGATTAGCGTGCCCCTCGGCGATCAGTTCAGCATTGATGCCAATCTGAATTATTACGACGTGGATCCCGCCTTTGGTGAGGACTACCTGGACTGGAATATTGGCGCGACGTTGTCTCTCGACTGGTTTGACGCGGATTTGCGCTACATCGATACGGACATATCTGATTGCGCCGACGTCTGTGATGCGCGGGTTGTGTTTTCACTGTCGCGGAGTTTTTAGAGTTCAGAGCGGCGACCTACATAAAAGTCATATTGGCGATTATTGAACCCGGCAAGGTGAACGAGGTACCAAGTTTGTCATTGCCTAGTCCACCCATGCTTTCTTAGCCCGCTTCATATATCCCTCAATCTTATACCAGTCCGGTTTTTCGTTGACCTACACATGGGCCGTTGGCGTGGCTTTGGTGTGCTGCTCCAACGTGCCGAGACGAATGCGGATGTGATCGGGCTGTGTGCCTTTCTTGCCGTACACGGGAGAACCGCATTCCGTACAAAAAGCGCGAAAATTACCGGACGAGGATTCATATTCCTTGATATCGTCCGCGCCGGTAAGGAGGGTGTAATGTTCCAGAGGCACGGCCACTTTGGCAGAGAACGCAGAGCCGTTGGCTTGTCGACACTGGCTACAATAGCAGTAACGCGTCTCGCCCATATGATCGTCGGGCAGATCAACCTGAAAGGTTACCACGCCGCATAGACATTGTCCGTTTATCAAGGCGCATATCCTTTCTCGTAAATCTTTGCTGCATCGCTTCCTTTGACCACAGGTACAACGTCAAAGTCGGCCAGATCAGTCCAACGTAAAATCCATGAATCTAGGAGGCTGCCGTCATCGCACATCATAATCTGATAACAATGGGTGTGGTCGGCGGTGACCCAACTGTCGACAAAGGTAAGGCCGTCCGGAAGCATGCGACCCTTTTCATTGTAGCGGTCGTAAACGGCTTGAGCGCCGTCCTTAAAGTGCTCAATCACGATGAACAACATCGGCTAACCCCCTGTTATTCGAGCATTTCGCCCAATAGGCCATAGACCATGCGGTGTACGGGCAGACCGTGGTAACCAGCGACCTACAAACCGGCTTTACGTTTTCTCACTTTGGCGTCGGACCACACCGGCAGATTGGGTACGGTGCCGCGAAGAACCGTGTAGACTTTTTTTTGAAACCAGACCGAACCCCGGCGAATTTGAGTGAATTTCGTTCCACCATTGTTCTACGGACGTCAGAGTGCCTCTCGTTATTGCGAATTTGAATTTACCGCGTCTGGCGCGGGTCTTTACACGTTCAAGTGTCTTTTCAAGATCTTTGAGCATGATCTCAAATACGTCACGCCTGAAACCGTCAGCACCGGGCGGCAGTTTCCGTTTGTCCATCGCCCGTTTGAGCCACGGCCCGGTTCTGAAAATCAGATATTTGGCCTTTTTCCAGTGACGTAGGGGAGATCATAGGTATGGCTGATAACGACCGTCTTCGGCGAATACTGGAAACAGACGTTTAAGAGCTCATTATAGGCCAACTCAATTTGGCAGAGTTTTTCGTCAAAGGTTTCGCGGTTGATGCAATCCTTCGGCGCCATCCCACGTCTGTATCTTACGAGAAAACGTTCGAGGTCCCAATCGCCGACGATGTCGTTTCCGCCGGCAGAAAAAAACAGAACGTCGACCTGTTTCCCCATCTCTGTGCTTTTAAACAGGATCTCGGTGAGACGGTGACGCTGGTCACCCGACAGCATCTCGGTGGCTTCATCCCCGTTGGATTCCATGCGCAAGAGATTGACCTTTCCCTTGGTCTGGTTGTGGACGTGATCGATAATGTTGCTGGGCTTGTCCGAGAGTAATTTCTTTGGATAGTCGAACCAGGAATCACCCTCAGAGATGATGCTGGGACGGTTAAACGTCTTGACCATCCTGAGGAATCTGTTGCGGCTGCTTGTCGATCCGTTTCCCTTCGCCCTGTCGCGCTGATCCCCAGTGAGTTTTTTGGTCACGGCCGATCCCTTCAGCTTTTATGAATTAAGAGCTGCTGACCCCAGATGGAACAAACCTCTATGATTGTTATGATTTTCAGTTTGCATCCTTAAGTAGAGTACGCTCCCACGCTAAATTGGCAATAGGCGGGGCCCTTATTTTTTTCCACCCCGTGAGCGCCTGACTGATCGCCATTGTCGACAGTCCAGGAAAGGCGCATTCTTTGATCAGGTCTAAGGATTGTTACACCCAGGGAGAGGAGAGCCACCCATGCTCAATCGCCGTACACTCATGAGCGTCACCACAACGGCTTCGGCCTTTGTCGCCGGGCTTTTCGCTAGCCGCAAAGCCGTAGCGGCGCCGGCGCCGGAACGCAAATTCACGGGTGATATTGAGCTGCGGGGTACCATCGGCCGTCTGGAACGGTTGCCCACTCTGGATATCGAAAGCAGTCAGGATTTCCTCACTGGTTTCCGCACCAAAGTGGATGGCGATTTCAGCCGCGTGGCCTTACAGCGCTCCCGTAAGATTGTGGAAGAAGCGGGATACGGCCGATACGACGACATTCCCATGGAAACGGCGGTCGAGTTGTTCGAGAACGACCCGGTTATCGGCACCAACACGAGGCTGTGGATCAGCAGCCAGCAACTGACCTGGAAGCAATTGCAGGATTACTTCCACGCCGCTGCTGAAAAATACATTGCGGAAATGGAAGCGGCAGACAACCAGGGTCCGGGCACTTTGGAACTCAACCCCGGCATCGAACCGGAATACACCAAGCACGAAATTCACATTCAGCCGGGCGGTTATGTGGGCGATGAATTCGCCGGACATGTTTATCACTACGGCACCAATATGTTCTTCAATGGGCGAAACAACCAAGATGAAGGACATATCGGCCACGCGACAACGATCTCCGTGCCCAAGGACGGTGCGGTCAAACGTATCCTCGAGCTTGGCAGCGGATCGGGTCAGTTGACGGTGGCCACCAAGGAACGCTTTCCCGACGCAGAAGTATGGGGCATTGATGTGGGTGGACCCATGGTCCGTTACGCTCATATGCGGGCTGTGGATCTTGGTGTAGAGGTCAATTTCGCCCAGCGTCTATCGGAAGACAGCAAGTTCCCCGACAATCACTTCGACATTGTTTTCTCGCACTTGTTTTTCCACGAACTGACCAAAGAGGCATCAGAGAAGACCATCGCCGAAGCGCACCGGATCCTGCGCCCCGGCGGCGTGTTCTTCCCCATAGACCTGTGGTCTCGCGAAAAAAGACCGGGACCCCAGGCCCATCAGAAGTATACCTACTGGCAGAATCACCGCTGGAACGACGAAGTGTGGTTCCTGGAATACGCCGAAGTGGACTTGGAAGGCACCATGCGCAAGGTGGGCTTCGATGTGAACGAACGCGGTCGGCGAACACGCTTCTTCGAAGACCTGACGGGATACAAGAAGGCTTAAAGCGCCAGCAACGCCGGAGCCACCGCGGCGACCATCGCTACGGCGGAGACAACGCTGAACACGCGGTATTGTGTGGGTGAGCGCAGCACGCGTGCAATTAGCTTGCCTCCCGCGGCCCAGGTAAAACTACTGGGTAATCCGATAATGAGAAACGTGCCAGCGAAGCCGAGCATGGTCCCCACCGTTCCGGAAAACAGAAAACCATAAGTGCCAACAGCGGCCACCGCGACGGCCCAGGCCTTGGGGTTCACCCATTGAAACAGCGCTGCTTCGACCAGCCGGATGGGTTGTGCATCGTCGAGCTTGGGGTCGTCTAAATTTGGTGCCGGGGCTGAGCCAATCCGCCAGGCAAGAAACATGAGATAGGCGAAGCAAATAACGCGTAAAACATTCGCCGCATTTTCAATTTGACTGAGGATCACCGCCGATCCGTAAGCGATGATCGAAATCATTAAGGCAAAGCCGAATTGAATGCCGAGCACCAGAGGCACGGTCCGGGCGATACCAAACCGGGCGCCGGAGTGCAGGGTCATGATGTTGTTGGGTCCCGGGGTGATGATTGAGACAAAAACAACAACCAGAAAGCCGAAGAACGGCGTTAAACCCTCAATCACTCAAGTCTGCACAATCTCAAACAGTTCACCGACGGCACCACGCAGGGTAAAGCCGTTCGGCTTATCGTTTTGCAAATTGGGCAAGGCCCCTTCGCCCACCGGTTCGATTCCGGCCTCGGCACACATGGCGCGGCATTTACCGAGATCATTGACTCGAATGGTCAGCATGGCCAAACCGGTCTTGTCGAGTGAGCAGGGGTAGACCGTACCTGATTCAGCTTTGACCTCCCAGACTTCGATGGCTACACCGGTGCCCACGTTTCCCCAGAGGAAATAGGAACCTTTGGGGGCGCCGATCAATTCATTGACGTTGTCTTGGTAACATTCCATTTGCGATGTGCGTTTAAGGCCCAGCGCTTGTTCGAAGAATGCGTTGACCGGGCGCTGATCCAGGGAGGTAACGGACGCGCTGCCGAAACCATTGTGGATGCCGGTCGAGCGCACCAATTGTTGGTCGCTGCGAATGCTGGCGGTTATGAACATCTGTTCTCCGCCTGGTCCGAAGGGAGCGTAACTCATGACATCGACATCCGTGCCCCACATGGTGTTACGGAAATAGTAATAGCGGGGTGGTGAGATCATCGGTGTGCCGGCACTGGCCAAGGCATGATAGCTCTCCGCTGGATCTCGTGTGCCACCTTCCATCACTAGAAGACCGGGATCGTTGGGTCGTGAGCCGGGGCGTGGGCGAATGGCTTCAGCGCCTGGTGGCGCTTCGAGGACACGCACGGCCTGAGCGAAGGGTGAGGCGGGCACGTCGAGCAGCACATGACGCCGTTGGCCACGACCGATCCCCGGTGCTGAGGTCATCGTTGAGGGAACCGACTGATCACTGATGACGGTCATGCCGATGACATCCCGGTAAAATTTGATACTGGCATCCACATCGGGCGACACCGTGGTGAAGTCCGTGATCTTCGCCTCCAAGGGATTGGCCTCCGAGATCGGTGTGAACGCTTCGCCTTTAATCTCCATCGGCCGATCTGGTCCGCTTGTGGTTTGAGCTTGAGCCAATTGCGGCGCTGCAACGCCTGCGGTAGTTGCAGCGGCCGCAGTGGCTTTTAACGCATCCCGGCGGCCTATCGGTTTTTCTCGAATTAACAATTCAACTGAGTCCTATTCAAGCTGGCACAATCTCAAACAACTCTCCGACGGCGCCACGCAACGTAAATCCGTCCGGATTGTCGCTTTGCAGATTGGGTAGCGCCCCTTCGCCCACCGGTTCGATTCCGGCCTCGGCACACATATTCCGGCACTTAGCCAGGTCATTGACACGAATGGTCAGCATTGCCAGTCCGGTCTTGTCCAGTGAACAGGGGTAAACCGTGCCTGAGTCCGCTTTCATTTCCCAGACCTCAATGCTGACGCCCTGGCCAACATTGCCCCACAGAAAATAGCCGTCGTCGGGAGCGCCGATGAGCTCATTGGCGTTTTTCTGATAGCATTCCATCTGCGACGTGCGTTTCAGGCCTAAGGCCTGTTCGAAGAACGCGTTAACGGGGCGTTGATCCAAACTGGTAATGGCGGCATTGGAAAAACCGCTATGCACGCGATCCGAACGGGGCGGCGGCCGGTCCGAACGAATGCTTGAGGTAATGAACATCTGCTCACCGCCAGGACCAAACGGGGCATAGCTCATAACATCCACGTCGCGGCTCCACATGGTGTTGCGGAAATAGTAATACCGCGGCGGTGAGATCATTGGCGTGCCGGCACGGGCGAGCGCATGATAGGACTCCGCCGGATCGCGTGTGCCACCTTCCATAACCAATAGACCGGGATCGTTAGGCCCCGAGTCCGGGCGTGGACGGATGGCTTCGGCCCCCCGCGGTGCTTCGAGGATACGTACAGCAGAGGTCCGGATGGATTCCGGCATGTCCAGGAGTACGTGACGGCGACGGCCGCGGCCGATACCTGGTGCGGTGGTGACTGCGGTGGAGACGGACTCATCGCTGACCACGGTCATACCAATGACATCGCGATAAAACTCAATGCTGGCGTCCACATCAGGAGATACTGTGGCGAAGGCGGTGATCTTGGCTTCCAAAGGATTGGAGTCGGGGATTGCGGAGAAACTTTCCCCTTTTACGTCCATGACTTCATCCGGCGCGGGAAGGGATTGCGCTTGCGCCAACTGTGGCGCAGTAACGGAAGACACTGCTGCAACTGCGGCGCTTGCTTTCAATGCACCGCGCCTCCCTATGTTCTGTTTTTTATTGCTCATCATCTTTCTCCCATTCACATCCCATTGAGGAACGGTAGCACAAGGTCAGCGATGGCGCTTGGGTGTTCCTGCCAGACCCAATCACCCAAGCCCGCGATATCTCTGGCGCTAACGTTGGGAATAAGTTGTAGTCCGCCTTCCCAAGTTTCATCGCCGCCGAAAGGTTGACCGGCACCGGCGTACTCACGCGTCCAGGTGATATAGAGAACAGGCTGAGTGATCTTGGGCATTTGCACATCAGCGCGAAAAGAAAACGCGGCGACTTCGCCGAACACCCAATCCTTTCCCGACATGAGGCTGTCTGTATAGACACCGATGGCATGCGCTAACGGATCGCCTGGCTTGAGGCGGTTAAGGGTCGTTTGAAGGCTCTCGATAAAGTACTGGCCTGTGGGGTCGGCCTGTTGTTGGGCATGCAAATCCTTGAACATCGCGATGCCGCGGGTGCGCATCTCTTCAGAGAACACCGGCGAGCGTGACAAAACCACGCGCCGGACGTAGTTAGGATGCGTCACTGCCATGTCGATGGCGATAAACGATCCGGTCAGGTGACCCAAAACATCGATGTTCTGAGCATCGGTCAGCTGTTTGATAGCGCTGACTAAAGCTTCGGCATAATCGTCAATGGCAGGCTGCTCGGACGGAGGATCGGAATTTCCGTATCCGGGTGTATCAAATGCCATGACCAAACGGTCTTTAGCGAGCAGCGGTAATATGAATTGGTACATGCGGCTCGATCCAGGTGAATAATGGAAACAGACCAGTGGTGGCTGCGTTTCCTGCGCGGGATGCGCCGGCCGTATCAATCGCAAATGAACTTGGCCAAAAGGACCATCCACATAGCGGCGCAATACCCGGACGTCGCTCGCCCAACTTGCGCTGGGCCAAGACAGACCGGCGAAACAAGATGTCAGCATCATCCGGCGGGTGAGGGGCATGGCTTGCCTTCGTGAGTGAACCAACTTCGGCATTGAATAATGGATTGCTGTTTCCCGTTGGGCAATGACAGGATGTGGTTTGTTGGGCGTTTTCCAAAGGAGCCTGCTGGGATGATCGATCTCAGAAGCGATACGGTCACCAAACCGACCGCGGTTATGCGTAAGGCCATGGCTGAAGCCGAGGTGGGCGACGACGTTTACGGCGAAGACCCGATGGTTAACGCCTTACAAGAGCAGGCTGCTGAAATGTTGGGTATGGAAGCGGGATTGTTCACCGCCAGTGGTACCCAGAGCAATCTCATCGCCTTACTGTGCCATTGCCAGCGCGGTGATGAATACATCGCCGGCCAGGATGCGCATATTTACCAGTTCGAGGGCGGCGGGGCGGCCGTTCTGGGCGGATTGCAACCACAGCCGGTGCATGTCGCCTTAAATGGCGAAATGAATTTGGACAACGTTGTCGGGCTGATCAAACCGGACGATCCCCATTACGCTCGCACACATTTGCTTTGCATCGAAAATACATATTCCGGTGCAGTGCTGTCCCTTGATTACATCAAGAGAGTACGGGCGTTTTGTGATGAAAACGGTCTCATCCTGCATCTGGATGGCGCACGGCTGTTTAATGCCGCCGTCGCTCTGGGTGTGCCAGCTTCCGACATTACTCAGTATGTGGACTCGGTATGCTTTTGTTTGTCTAAAGGATTGGGCACCCCCATAGGGTCCGTGTTGTGCGGATCAAAGGAGATGATCTCTCAGGCCGTACGCTGGCGGAAAACTTTGGGTGGTGCCATGCGGCAGGTCGGCATTGTTGCTGCAGCGGGGCTCTATGCGTTGGATCACAACATTGACCGCCTCGCAGAAGACCATGAAATCGCCCGGCGCCTGGCGGACGGACTGCGGTCCATTGTCGCCCTGTCAGACAAAATTCGCGTCAACACAAATATCTTGTTTATCGAGATAGATAACGATGAGATGACCAAGCTTCGCGATCACTTTCTCAAAGACGGTATTGTCGTTGACTCCCAACGTCTGGTGACCCATTTGGATATCACCGCAACCGATATCGATACCGTAGTCGAAAGCGCGAAGCGTTTTTATAATCAAGGTGCTTCATGACCCGGAGAATTCTGTTTCAACTCCATCTCTGGTGCGGGCTAATTGTCGGTCTTTTTCTAGTTTTTCAGTCCATCACCGGATCCTTTGTGGCATTTCGTCATGCCGGGAATCATTTGCTTCATGCGGATGAGATGCTCGTGGAGCCGATGGACGCGCCGATTATTCCAATGTCACGCGTGCTAGAGTCTTTCAGCAGTACATTCCCGGACATACCCCACAACGTGCTGAGTGTTCTTTTCCCCCAAGCACTTGATGAAGCCTATTTCGTCCGGGTGTGGGATAACGCACCGGCGCCCAACATGTATGTGAGCATGAATCCCTATACGGGAGAGATCACCGGTTGGGGCAGCAAATATCAGTATCCTTTTGAGCTGATGTTCCGCCTGCACGAGCAATTTTCCATGGGTACGCCCGGGATCAATGCCATGCATACAGGCGGATTTCTCATGACCCTGATGTGCTTGACGGGTATTTATCTTTGGTGGCCGCGGCGGGAAACGATTCGGCAAGCCCTTACCATTAAACCAAAACCTCTGAGGCGCTTTCTGTTCGGACTACACCGGGTGATCGGTGCCTACGCCGTTGTCTTAGTTTTCTTAGTGGCGTTATCGGGGACAATGATCTTTGGCGTGTTGTCTCTGTTGCCGCTTGCGAATACCGGACCTAGCGGCTTTGGCATGTTCGCAACTGTAGGATTGCAACCGGACCTGTCGGGTGATCCTGTATCGGTGGACACTCTAATTTCCGGGGCTAAAGCCGAGTTTCCCGACGATATCATCCGTGATCTTAGTTACATCCGACTCATGCGCGCAGTGGCGGTGGTGTCGTTTCATGACCAAGACGGCCCTAACGTGCGCGCTCTAAACCGGGTGTTTTTCGAACGGCATACTGGACGGGTTATTGCCGTGCGGGATTGGGATGATCTAGATGGGATTCCATTGATTGAAGACTGGGCGATCCCCATTCATTCCGGTGAGGTGATTGGGGCACCGGGCCGATTATTGGTGTTGCTGTCCGGTCTGGTAATACCGTTTCTGTTTGTCACCGGTGTCTGGTTGTGGTGGAAAAAACGGCAGGTCAAAGGGCCGCAAATGATTGTGCAAAAAGATATAGCTGTCTTGGACTCTACGATCCCGTGACGGTGGGATCACCACTGCCGTATGGACGGGTCAGGATTTCCAGGAAATGACCATTGGGATCTTCGAAGTAGAGACCGTGCCCGCCATCACGCGTGTTGATTTGTTGTGGTTCCTGACGCGCGGGATCGGCCCAGTACGGCATGTCCCTTTTTTATCCGTTGGAATATCTGCTCAAACTCGGCTTCGCTCACCAAGAACGCATAATGTTGTGACGCGATCTCTCCGTCGGTTTCCATGAAATCCAGTGAGGTCTCGCCCACTTGCACAACTGCGAAATGCCCAAAATGCGTGTGTGGTGAAAGGCCCATTATTTCCGATAGAAATTTCGCCGAAGACTCCTGATCCCGCGCGTAAACAATGGTGTGGTTCAAGCTTACGGTCATAGACCCTCCCAATCACAGAAACTGAAATCTATGTCAGGCCAATGGTTCAGCGTATCGCTCTTCGCCATCACTCACATCCAAATTTATAACTACACAATACATGTGTAGAAATACACACAAATTGATTAACTCCACTCTATAAGTGCAAATAATAACACGTATTAAACTTCAAAGAGGTCGATACGTGCCATCCGCTACACAACACCAGACCACAAATATCACCTGGAAAGCGCTGAGCGATCTAGATCGCCGCCATATCCTTGATCTGTTGCGGGAAGGCCCCTGCACCACATCGGACGTGGTGTCCTCCATAATCTTCTAATTATTATTTAAAATCATATACTTATAAATTAACACTTTAGACAACCCATATTTTAACCCATCTCTCTATCGTTCTTGGCGTTTCTTCGCTCAGTTGTCATTCCCGAAAACCTTATCCACCGATCTTCATGATGCAAAGCGTCAATGTATGCATGAGGTTTTCGAAATGGACAGCCACAAAAAAATGCCAATCCTTCAAGACATTCGAACAATCCAGCAAACTGGGATTAGAGAGTTTAAATTGAGCAGGGAGCGCTGTTTTGTGAAGTTTTCCGGTGACAAGACTGCTACTCGGGCTGCGGGTTCGACCTTGATCTGGGTGCTATCCTATTGCTGCGGGCCCACAAGACATCTTTCAATCGGCGTCCAAAATTGACTCCGGGAAGAGGACCATACGGGGTGGAAAGGCTGTTGTTACCTTCGCAAAACTTCATCCACACCTAGGCGGCTTGCATCATGAAGACCGACGGATGAGGTTTTCGGAAGGCACAGGACAGGCCACTATATTTAAAGTCCCGCTCCTTTTTTTCCTAAATCCGGCCAATCATCAAAAAGTCCGGCGTAAAGTGAACGGGATTGATCGTACCTACTACGCAATGCCCTACGAATCGCGTTATATTTGGGGTGCGACCGCAGGCATGATCATCAATCTTTATGAGGTGTTGAGCAGCTGATGGTTCGAGTGTTCTTTATATCTTTGGTGCCGTTCTTGCTGCCTTTGGCGGCGTACATGAGCTGGGTGTGGTACCGAACGGCCTATGTCAAAAAGCATGGCGGGGAAGCGCCCGCCATCGAAAACGGACCTTGGCCGTGGCTGCTGTTAGCTGGCGCAGTTCTCACCTTAGGTCTGATGGGAACCGCCGCCCTGCTGCAAGGTGGCAATCCAGATTCGACTTATGTCCCGCCCCGGTACGAAGACGGACGGATCGTGCCCGGCCGCCTGGAAGACTAACCTCTCTGTGTCAGATCAATCGCAGGCGAGGCCTGCCCCCGCAACCTGGATGACAGTGCAGGAAGGCTTTGGCAGACTAAATCGGCTTGAGCTGAAAAGTAAGGTCTCCTAGCCTCCGGCGATGCAAAATCCCTTCCGTTATTTCAATAGCTCGCCTTCCGTAATGGGGCGGTCGATGTCAAGCACAGATCTTCACGATCTTCCGGCCTGACACGATCTGACACGATCTCTTGAACATGAAACACCTTCGCCTGCGGGCGATCGTCGTCCCGGGTATGGTCAACTTAGGTGGTTGCCTTGGCAGAAGCAGGTGACTGACTCGTGAGCGCGGCACGGAGAAGGGTCCACGATCCCGCGTATGTCCGTCGCCAGGCTCTCGCTTCCGTCCGTGGTCAGCGCAGCGGCTGCCAACATAATGCCTGGTCCAAGACGATTCCCGAGTGCCAATCTGAATAGCGTGCTCGAACGCGATGAGACGGTTCGGCAGCAAGGCGAGCTACGTGCATCATCGGGAACCGCGTCCCGGCGAGGGGACACCGGTGGGTCGCCAAGGTCAAGGCCGCCGATGAGTTCCATGATAAGACCACCGCGCCCAATCAGCTATGGCAGACCGACTTCACCTCTCTCAAGGTCATCGGCTGGGGCTGGTTCTATCTGTCGACTATCCTGGACGACTTCTCGCGCTACATCATCGCCTGGAAGCTGTGCGCCACCATGCGGGCCGATGATGTGACGGAGACGTTGAACCTGGCACTGAAAGCATCAGGCTGCGATCAGACCAAAGTCGTCCACAAGCCGAGGCTGCTCTCAGACAACGGCTCATCTTATGTCTCCGGCGATCTGGCTGAATGGTTGGAGGATCTGAAAATAGACCATGTTCGCGGCGCACCTCATCACCCCCAGACCCAAGGCAAGATCAAGCGCTGGCATCAAACGCTGAAGCACCGCATCCTGCTTAAGAACTACTTCCTGCCGGGTGATCTGGAAAACCAGATCGGCGCCTGCGTCGATCACTACAATAACCACCGCTACCATGAGAGTATCGGCACCGTCACCCCCGCTGACGCCTCCTTCGGGCGAGACACCGCAATCATCGAAAGGAGACAAAAAACCAAAAACTCACCATCCAAAACCGCCGCTTGAACCATCAACGCCAGGCGGCTTAACTGCCAACCAAGATGAGCAAAATCCTCCGTTAGAAAACACGCTCATTTGTCCCAAATGTTTTGACGACGGACAGACGAAAACAAGAGAACCGAAAAATGGCGTCACACTATCGATCAATTACGCCTGCACAACCTCAAACAACTCACCGACGCCGCCGCGCAGTGTGAAGCCATCTGGCTTGTCATTTTGCAGGTTTGGTAGAGCTCCTTCGCCCACCGGCTCGATTCCTGCTTCGGCGCACATATCCCTACACTTGTCCAGGTCGTTGACCCGAATAGTCAGCATGGCCAAGCCAGTCTTATCGAGAGAGCAAGGGTAGACGGTGCCGGACACGGCCTTGAATTCCCACACTTCGATACTGACGCCAGAACCCACATTGCCCCACAGAAAATAACCGTCGTCCGGTGCGCCGATAAGTTCGTTGCAGTTCTTCTGGTAGCACTCCATCTGTGACGTGCGCTTGAGGCCCAAGGCTTTCTCAAAAAACGCGTTGACCGGTCGCTGGTCCAGGCTGGTGATCGCCGCATTGGAAAATCCGCTGTGTATATTGGATGAGCGGGGCGGCGGACGGTCGTTGCGGATGTTCGCCGTGATGAACATCTGTTCTCCGCCCGGGCCGAAGGGGGCATAGCTCATCACATCCACGTCTCGGCCCCACATGGTGTTGCGGAAGTAGTAGTAGCGTGGCGGAGAGATCATGGGCGTGTTCGCGCTAGCCAAAGCGTGATAGCTCTCTGCAGGATCGCGGGTGCCGCCTTCCATGACCAAAAGTCCGGGATCGTTGGGCCCGGACCCTGGACGCGGGCGTATGGCACCCGCTCCTCGAGGTGCTTCAAGAATGCGCACAGCGGCTGTTCGCTCCGACTCCGGCATGTCCAATAGCACGTGCCGGCGACGATCCCGGCCAATGCCCGGCGCTGTGGTCATGCCGATGGACACGGCCTGATCAGTGACGACCGTCATGCCGATGACGTCGCGGTAAAATTCTATGCTGGCGTCCACATCCGGTGAGACCGTCGTGAACGCGACGATGCGTGCCTCCAACGGATTGGATTCAGGGATGGGTGAAAACGCCTCACCTTTGATTGTTATGGGCTCGTCCGGTCCTCTCGGGGTTTGGGCTTGTGCCAGCTGGGGCGCGGTGACTGATCCAGCCGCCGCGGCAGCGGCTCCCGCTTTCAACGCGTCCCGGCGTCCGACGCTGGAGTGTGATTTCGGCATGGTATCTCTTCCGTTTTTCCTAAATATTACGCGTTAATGGCAACGCCGCTACCGTAAGGACGGGTCAAGATTTCCAGATAGTGCCCGTTGGGATCCTCAAAATAAAATCCCCGCCCTTCGTTGCGGGTGTTGATCTGTTGCGGTTCTTGACGTACCGGATCTGCCCAATAGTTCAGCTCACGGTCGGTGATGCGCTGGAATATCTGATCAAATTCAGATTCATTGACCAAGAATGCATAGTGCTGTGAAGCAATCTCTGAGTCGGTCTCCATGAAGTCCAAAGACGTTTCACCCACTTGGACAACAGTGAAATGCCCGAAGTGCGTATGAGGCGGCAAGCCCAGAATGCTGGTCAAAAATTTAGCAGAAGCCTCCTGGTTCCGAGCGTAAACAATGGTGTGGTTCAGACTGATGGTCATGCAATTTTCCCTGAAGCACGTCTCCGAAGTGCCAAAATTTTACTATTTCCATGCTACAGCGTTAGCCTGCCGAGCTATAGATGAATCTTGGTGACGGAGAGATGTGAGGGCGGCGTATCCTGGCGATTGTTGAGATCGCTGAATTCCACGAAGGAAGGCTAGTCCATGCACGAAGATAGGTTTTTTCGTTTTCTCATCCAGACCGGGTTTCGATTAAAGATCCGCTGACAGCGGTGCTCCAGTTAGCCCGCTGGTTCCTCGTCGCTCAGAAGCAAGGGCCGCCCTCGACCGGCCATTACTACGCGCCACCGCAACGACCTCCAATGCCATGCCACAATGTGACCAACCCACAATTAACCTTAGTTCAGTGCCAGAGGATTAGCGGCTATTTTAGCCGCTCATGGGTCGATCAAAGCCCCCGGCCACCCTTGCGGACATGGGCGAAAAAGCGCAGATTCCCGCTATCTCACGCACAGTTGGGAGACCTCAGGCCATGGCAAGCTCAGAAGGCCGCAAACACTATACGGCCGATTTCATCAAATCGGACACGGACCAAGCCGTGTTCCTCGGTAATGCGCTGATGGACGATATGATGACGTCGATCATCGCCCTCGGCGCGGAAGTGTGGGCCAACCGGCGGCGTACCCGCATCATCGAACTCCTCATGGAGAAGGGAGGCGCGGTCACACAGGGGATGATCGAAGCCTATGTGCTCACCCCAGAGGAGGAAACCAAGCTCAAAAAAGAGCGCGATGCCTTCATCCAGATCACCTACGGCCATATCGCACGGGACGGCGAGGACAAGACCGCGCTGGCCCGCGATGCCATCGACAACATGTAGGCCGGGGAGGGAATGACCATGATTAAAAGACGGACTCTAATGGGCGCGACGGCGGCAACCGCCTCATTCGTCGGCGCCATGTTCTCAAGCCGCAAGGCCTCTGCGAAAACCGCGAACACCTTCAGGGAGGCGGACCTGCAGCCCCGCGGACAGATCGGCCGCCTGGAACGGCTGCCAACCCAGCACCTCGAAGCCCAGCATGATTTCATCACCGGCTTCCGCATCTTCGCCAACCGGGACATGACCCGCGCTGCGCGCAAGCGCGTATCCGACATCATGCGGGCCAAAGGCATGTCTCCCGTTGACGACCTGCCCATTGAGGACGTGCTTGACCATGTCGCTGACGATCCGCTGGTGGCGGGCAGCGCGCGCATGTGGCTCTCAGCCCAGCAGATCAACTGGAAGACTCTCTACAACGAGTTCCATGGCAACGAAGACGCCTACCTTACCGAAATGGAAGCGGCGGATGCCTCGGGGCCGGGCACGCTGGAACTGAACCCGGACATGGACATGCCTGACTACACCCGCCATGAGATCCATATTCAGCCGGGCGGCTATGTGGGTGACCCGTTCGCAGGGCACGTCTACCATTACGGCACCAACAACTTCTTCCAAGGCCGCAACGACCAGGACGAAATGCATATCGGCCTAGCGGGCGCCATTCCGCCGCCGGAGTATGGCCGAGTGGAACGCGTGCTCGACCAGGGCTGCAGCTGCGGCCAGTTGTCGGTGGCCATCAAGCAGCGCTTCCCCAACGCGGAAGTGTGGGGCATTGATGTGGGCGGCCCGATGGTGCGCTACGCTCATATGCGCGCCGTCGACCTCGACGTGGAGGTCAACTTCGCCCAGCGCCTGGCCGAGGACAGCAAGTTCCCCGACAACCACTTCGACATCGTCACCAACAACATCATGTTCCACGAAGTCTCGCCGCAAGGCACGGTGGATGTCCTGAAGGAATCCTTCCGCGTGTTGCGGCCGGGCGGGGTCTTTTATCCGATGGATTTCTATACCGGCAGTGGGCCGGGCAGGGGCGTCTACAGCTCGTTCCGCCAATGGTGGGACAGCCGCTGGAACGGCGAGCCCTGGCGCCTCGAATACGCCAAGCTCGGCTTCGACGGCTTCAACCAACTGATGCGCGACGTCGGCTTCGAGGTGAACGAAAACGGACCGCCGTCTCGCCGCGGCGCCAAACGCAACGTGGTGGGAACAAAGCCGGCTTAGGTTTTTGTACCGCCGAACTATAGTAACGACCCTGACAGGAGTGACCTCGTTCCTCCTGTCAGGGTTTTCTTCTCGTAAGTCCATGGCGCAATCCGTTTACCAGTCCCAAAAGCGGGAGGTGCGGGAAGACGTTTCCGTGTGTTTCGACAGCAGCACGCTCCTTTGGGTGCCGTTTCGGGTGAGGGAATTGCCGCAAGGGCTCATGCACCGGCCCCTGCGGCGGTTGGACGATGGTAGTCTCCGCAGCGCCATACTGCGCGTGCCGGCGGGCTGGTCCAGTGGTGGCAATACCCAACTGAAACAACGCATCCAGCTTTATGTGCTGTCGGGATCGCTGCGCATCGGCGACCGGGTGTTCGAAAAAGACACCTACATCTGCCATCACGGCGGACTCATTCTTTCAGACTTTGGTTCGGGTGAGTTGGCAGAGGTGCTCATCGTCTGCGACGGGCCTCCCGCCTTCGAGCGGACACCCGATCCTGCCGACGATCTCGCCATCGTTGTCGAAGACGTGCCGGCAAAGGGCACCACCCGCCTGTGGAAGACCCCGTCACCGGTGCGACCCTGTCTCACCTGCGCGTCCCACCGGGTTGGACCAGCGAAGGGCCCGAGTATCACCCCTGCCAGGAGGAGATCTTCTGCCTCACCGGCGACATCGCGCCGGACAGAATCCGCATCCTCCGGCCCGGCTGGTTTCTGTGGAACCCGGCCTACGGAGTGCACGGTTACGATCTGCACTCCACCGTCGGCGGCACGGTGCTGGAATGGCACGACGGCCCCTGGGCCAAAATCATCTATGATGGGTGAGGAGAAGCAGGCGGCGAGGGCTGTTTCTGCCCCTTCCGAAAAGGTTCCTACTGGGGTCTAACGAACCAATTTGCGAGATTGCAAGCATAGGAGTGACGTTGCTCCCGGATCCCGGACCAGACGGTAAATTAAATACCGACCTGGGGGGACAGGATGACAAAGCAGACGAGGCGGCGGTTTTCGCCCAGAATACAAGGAACAGGCGGCTGCCCGGCTATCGGAGCCGGGTGCGACACATAGCAGTGTGGCTGCCGAGCTCGGCGTCACGCCAACGCAGTTGAAGACCTGGCGGCTCGAGCTTGGCATAGGGAGTTTTGTCGATGAACACCGAAGCGACGAGTGGCTTGGCGATGACGCCGGAGGCGATGTTGAAGTTAGGCCGCAAGGCCACGGAGATCCTGGTGATCGCATCTGCCATGTAGGCGAGGGGAACGCCTGGGACGGCGAATTCCGACAAGTGCTGGAAGAACAATTCCTCAAGGCGCCACCCGAAGATGGCCGACCCGCGGAAGAGGTGCTGGAACGGGTCTCACGCAACGTGCTGCCATACGCAGCCCGGCTGGACCATCCCCGCTTCTTCGGTTTCATCCCCTCGTCCCCTACCTGGCCCGGCGTGTTAGCCGACTTTCTGGCTGCCGGCTTCAACATCAATTCGTGTACCTGGCTGGTCGCCAGCGGAACCAGCCAGCTGGAACTGGTGGTCACGGATTGGATACGCCGTTGGATCGGCTACCCGGAAAACGCCGGGGGGGGGCGTTGACGAGCGGTGGCTCGGCGGCGAGCGTCGAAGCCATGGTGACGGCGCGAGAAGCCGCGGGACACCGGTGACGCTTGGCATCCTGTGCTTCCGGGTCAACCTTGCCGACCGCGACTGTGGCGAGGAAACGCTGGAGCAGATTAATCGCAAGGTGTTGGTGCGCGTATTCTGGGACGAACTCTCGTTCTTCTCCTCAACCTCGCTCAAGGGCGTTTTCGCGTTGCGAATCTGTATTATTAACCACACGACGACGTGGGAGGACGTGCGCATGACGCTCGACGCGGCGGCGCAGTTTGGCGAAGAGGCCTTGGCGGAACTCTGAAGGGCGGGAAGAGGAGGACGCCTGATGGGCGAGACAGCCGTCCGTGGCATTATCAAGTTAATTGATTGTAGGCTGTTTTCGCCATTTCTGTCTGACATCAGCGTTTATGGGACAGATGGAGGTATTTTGATAAGGGAGGATTTCTGGATCATCGTAGAGGCGGAAGGAAACAAAGATGAGTATCCGTCTTAGTCAAGGTCTGATTTTCGACCATTTCCGCCCATCACGCAGGAGAGCGTTTGCGGTCACGATGAGCTTTCGCATTATCGCCGTTAGGGCGACTTTTGATGGCTTGCCTGCACGAATGAGCTGATCGTATTTTGCTTTGAGATCCGGATTGCAGCGCGCTGCCACCAAGGCGGGCATGTAGATGGCTCGCCGTAAAAATGCCCGTCCGCCTTGGATGCGTTCTTTGCCTTGCCATTTAGCTGCGACGCGAGGTCTTGCCGTCGATGGCGATCACCTCGCCCGGCACACCGGTGATCGCGGCAACCCAGGCGACGAAGCACTGTTGGAACATCCGCGCATCCAGGATGGCAAGGATCGTGCCCAGTTGGTCGTGGGACGGCGTGCCATCGGAAAACGGCCGGAAGCGGCGTAGAAGATCGCGTTTCTTGTCGCCGAAACGGGCAATATCGACAATGCTGTCGGCGCCCGCCAGCACCGCCAATAGGCAAAGCAGCAGCACCTCATCAAGCGGATAGACCACTTTGCCCCGTTGGCGAGGGTCCGCAAGATCCTCAAAATGATCAAGAAAGACAACGGCTCCCGCGAATGCGCCCGAACTCTCCATCATAACCTCCCATACCGAATCGGAGGTCTTCGATAGATTCAGCACAGCAACACATTGTCACGCACTTTTTCACCCGGTTGCCCTGCGACCAACCCTATCCCACGTTGACAAAATTTCTAGATATACTCCTGCTACCCAATTACTCGGTACTGATCGTGTGTGATGACACGAAAGTTGTCCGGAAACATCCCGCGCGTCAGCTGTTCATAATCCCTGATGAAGGCTTCCTGCGCCTGCTTGTCGGCCTGCTTCGGCAGCGTCTTCGGCTTCACGTATGCGAACCCCAGGCGGTGCATCAGCTTGATGGCGCCCGGACGTGAATATCTCACAGCAAACTTTCGGAAGATGGCATCCCGCACCGCGTTGGTGTCGCGCGGCGGATTGTCCCGGAACTGCGCCTTGAGAGCGGCTTCCGGGTCCGCGAGAACGTCTTATTAAGTTATTGGAATAATATGCTTTTTATACTTTACTAAATCCATACTCCCAATTCCGCTCACAAACGGGACCGGGTTTTTGCGAGATTTGACGGGATGGCCTGGGAATAGTTTTGACCGCTCGTGGGCGTTCAATTTTGCCTTCGGTCCCGACAACGAACGCACCGAACGGCACCATGAAGCGCCTGCAGATGGGATCCACCAAGTCGAATACGAAGCAAATGGACGGCGAAGCCTGGATTGCCGACCGATGACGTGAGCCTAACAGATTTGGCGGCCCAAGCCTCTCCAAGTAGTACCCGACGCGGACGCCGGGCGGCTTGAAAGGATTGCCCAGGTAAAATCTCCGAACCTAATCACGCTTTGGGGCGTAATAGAGAGGACCGCCGCCCCGTGAGGGCGACTACACCGGGCCAAATGCGCGTTAAGGTGAATTCGCGTTAAGGTGAATTATCACGCATTTAGATCGGTCCTCGTGCCACCCAAATGGATATTGCCGCGGCATCGAAACGATCAAAATGGGACCCGCCCGGCCTCGGCCCCCCGAGGGGGGTGTCCGATCGGGCCGGCGCGCGCCACGAGGGACCCATGCATGACGACACCAATCTTTTTTTGCCCCGCGCGCGCGGCACCACGGTTTGGCAATAAGGGAATGATACAGGAGGGCCTCTAAGCCCGGTTGAGGCAATACCCCGCGCGCTGGCAATGTCAGACTGAATTAATTTGTTAGTCTAGTGAGGTGAGTTTTCGCCGTTCCGAGCCGCGCCTTGCTTGGTCAATACCAAGCGAACCAATAGTTTAGTGCCCAAACCCAGGTAACAACGGCCCAAGAGAGTTGGTCCTAACCAGTTACTCTGACAATGCCGCGGCGGGATCTATACGAGTCCCGGCGATGGTTGCGGTGCCATGGTGGTCTTTCAGCAGTCTTAGGCCGCGCCATACATATAGTCACGCGTCAGCGGCGCCGCCTCCAGCGACGGGCTCATTTGAATGTGAAAATTGACGTGAAAGGCGTTGCGGAAGCTGGACTCCGCGCTGGCGAGAAAGAACTCCCACATACGGCAAAACCGCGCATCGTAAATCTTTTCCATTTCTTCCCGATGATCCATGAAGCGGCGGCGCCATTCCTTCAACGTGTAGGCGTAATGCAGGCGTAGCGTCTCTACATCGGTGATGTAGAAGCCCGCCTTTTCCACATGGGGCACGATCTCCGATAAGGCCGGGGCGTATCCGCCTGGGAAAATGTACTTCAGCGTCCAGGAATCCGTGGCGCCCGGTCCGTCCGTCCGGCCGATGGTCTGAAGCAAAGCAATGCCGTCGTCGGTCAGATGGTCGCGCACGCTCTTGAAAAAGGTGCGGTACAACGGCAAGCCCACATGCTCGAACATGCCGACGGAGACGATGCGGTCGAAGGTTCCCTCGACTTCGCGGTAGTCCTGAAACAGGAACCGTACGTCATCGCCCGCACTCTCTTTGTCCGCCCGCTCACGGGCGATCTTAAGCTGTTCTTCCGACAGACTGATGCCGGTCACCGACACGCCATGACGTTTGTGCAGGGCTAAGGCCAGACCGCCCCAGCCGCAGCCGATATCAAGGACAGACATGCCCGGCTCCAGTAGGAGTTTGGCGGCAATGTGATCGACCTTGTTGCGCTGGGCGATTTCCAAAGAGTCGTTGGGCGAGCGGTAATAGGCCATAGAGTACTGCATGTCCTCGTCGAGAAACCGCTCATAAAGAGTGGATGACAAATCGTAGTGGTGAGCGACGTTCTTAGCCGCTCTGTTGATGGGATTGTAAGTGCGCACCAGCCCGCCGAAGCGCTCGATGGACTTGATCATGCGTGCGGCCCAATGGCCATGGGCAGTGCCGATGTTCGACATGACCAGATCGAGCATGTCGAACAGGTCACCGTCTTCGATGGTGAGGGTGCCGTTCATATACCCTTCACCCGCGTAGAGTGCCGGGTTGATGAACAGTTTTGTGCCGAGCCTGGGATCGTGAAAAGTCACCGTCACAGTCGGGGCACCGCCGGTCCCCACCTCATGGCGGCGTCCGGTGTGATCGATGATCACCAGAGTGCCCCGTTTCATCAGAGGCTTTAGAAAGCGGGAAAACAACACAAGCGGCGTCCTTATGGATCAGGAGTGAGGGCGATACTTATTAAGTATCTTATATCACGACTGACATGTCTGTCCGTTGACAATGGACCGGTTGGCAATGGACGGCGCCAGAGCCGGGCATGGTATGACATCAACCGATGAATACGGATGATCGCATCATTGTTGTCGGCGCCGGACCGGTGGGTCTGGTGATCGCGGTCAGGCTGGTCAAAGCCGGAATCCCGGTTGTTGTGCTCGAGGCGGCGGGTGAACCCCATGCGGAACCCCGCGCGTCGACGTTCCATCCACCGACACTGGACATGCTTGACACCATTGGTCTGGGGCAAAGGCTCGTTGAACTGGAGCGTCCGGCGCCCACGTGGCAATGCTGCGTGTTTGAAACCGGTGAACGGGCGGTCCCTTCCATTTACCTTAACGGAGGCCATCAAGGATGGTGATACGCCGGGCGCTCAACTCCTCGCTGACATCCGCCAATTGTTCCAGTCACGAAGCAATCCACATCCAAGGGGCTTGGATTGTCGGCGCATGAGTGAGCCGTCTCCGGCAAAATGCGCGATAAGTCCAGTTATCGCGCACTAGGCAGGACGGCCTTGTAATAACTAGAATGGGACCCGCGATCCGGTCGGCACCACGGGGGGTGTCCGATTTCGATCGGCAAATTGACAAAGTACCTATGCATCTCCGTGTCTCACTTTTTTAAGCTTAAGCGGGAGGCATCAAGGCGTGACAGCCTTTCGCTTCTGTACGCCCAATACCTCTGGTTAGATATCTACCGCCGCAAGTTGGTGCGCCTTGCAGAAGCTCTAAGCAGGCCGTAAGAGCGCGATGAAGCGGCCGAGGCCATCCGGGGCTTGATCGAGACCGCATCGTTCTAACCCCTGGAGACCAATGGAGACAAATGAATGCCGCGCTCCACGGCGATCTCGGCACCATCCTCGAATGGACCCAAAACGACCACAAAAAACAACCGGCTAACCCACCCGCACCCGAAATGTCGGTCTCGGTGGTTGCGGGGGCCCGCAACCAACGTTGTCTTCACTTGGATGAGGTGTGGTTGTAAGACGGCACAACTTTTAATTTAGATGTTTATGTGTGGCTCATAACCTGAAGGTCGGAGGTTCAAATCCTCCCCCCGCAACCAAAGCTAAGACCTTGATAGTTAAGACGTTTTCAAGGTCTTTTCCATGATAAATCCTGGCGATGTTGGCAAGGTGGCAAACGATTGGCAAACAAAAAGATTACCAATTTGAGACCCTCCGCGGCACCGTGAAGAACGCCGTCTCGTTCACTTTCTATGTAGGTACGCTCAAGGGGGCATTGTCAGACTAAATCGGCTTGAGCTGGGAAGTTAAGGTCTCCTAGCCTCCAGAGATGAAAAATCCCTTCCGTTATTTCAACAGCTCGCCCGAGGTCAGCGGCCGGCGACGTGCGCTGGCGTAGGAGCGGGAGCAGCCGAACGCAGTTGTGGCAGCAGCTGGCACGGTGCACCGTTAGGGTCATGACCTGAAGCTGAAAGCGCCTTTCGGGGGTCGTACCGAATCCGGTGCAGCACCATTTCGATCCCGACTTTCGCACCTCCGGCGGCGCATTCTTCGTTCGGACGGACGGGCGGACTGTGACCGTCAGCCGGATCGCTCGCGTGCGACCTCCCGCACGGTTTCGCACAGGCGCCTGAACGCCGCCAGGTCCTCGGCCGAGCGCCGGGCGATGAAGCCGGTCCGGTAGCGGTGGCGTCCGAACCTGACCGGCAGGGGCCGAAGGTCACCCACATGAAGCCGACCAGCTCACGGGCCACCGCCGTGACTGCGACCGTGCTGCGCTTTCCCCGAGCGATCAGCCCTCGTCAGGCGCGCTTGCGCCTTCCACGCCGTCTCCCGGACCGCCTCCGGCAAGTGCCTGGCTGCGAAGTATTTCTTCTTCCCCACGCGCGCAGGATAACGGTAGGCCCAGGCGCTCTCGGCCAGTAGAAGCTCACGTCACACGAAGTGACTATTCGAACTTTCCATAGCCTGGGTATGGCCATCATCGGCGAAACCGAAGGTAAGCGCCCAGCGCTGGCAAGAGCGGCGGGGAATAACAAGGTTCTTTTCGACTTGTTGAAGGACATCGTTGCTGAACTGCTAGCCGATGGTGAACTGTCGGGAAGCTTCGATGCGTTGAACGCCTCTCTGGCTGACCAGTGCTTGCAGCGCCAGTCAGATGTGCTGCGCGGCCACAAGCAAACCATTGGTGACCGGTTTGTGGATGATAAGGCGGTTCTGTGCGCATTGCCCAAATATCCCTTTGAGGCCTGTGAGATCCAGAGCACGCGCGTGAGCTCACTATCGATGGTGCGCTACCGGGGCAACGATTACTCGGTGCCGGTAGCCTACCCAGGGCTACGGTCCACTCGACACGGCCAAGTGCTTACATGGGCTTGTTGGGGAGCAACGGGCCATGAGGGACACCCCTCACGTCCTGCTCGGTCATCATCTCAGGAAGCTGCGCCTGCCCACCTTTCTAGCGGAGTACGACAAGCTTGCTCAGCACTGTGCCACTCGTAACGAGACCCACGTCCAATATCTGCCGCGCCTTTCTGAGTTGGAACTGATCGAGCGCGAACGGCGCATGATTGAGCGCCGGATCAAGGCGGCAAAGTTTCCGGCCGTCAAAAGCCTGGATCGCTTCGACGTCACCGTCATGCCCTCTCTCAACAAACCTCTGGTCATGGAACTGGCCCGTTCTGAGTATATTGACCGGCGCGAGAACATCATTGCCCTCGGCCCCAGCGGGACCGGCACAACCCATGTTGCCCTCGGCCTTGGCCGTGCCGCTTGCCGGCAGGGCCTGAAGGTCCGCTTCATCACCGCCGCCAGCCTGGTGCACGAACTCATCGAGGCCCGCGATGACCAACGTCTGTTGCGGTTGCAAAAGCAACTTACCGGCCAGAACCTGCTGATCATCGACGAGTTAGGCTTCGTGCCGCTGTCAAAGACCGGTGCCGAACTGCTCTTCGAACTCATCAGCCAATGCTATGAATGTGGTTCCATCATCATGACCTCGAACCTGCCGTTCGACGAATGGACCGACACCTTTGGTTCCGAACGGCTCACCGGCGCCTTGCTCGACAGGCTGACCCATCATGTCCATAGCCTAGAGATGAATGGCGGCAGCTTCAGGCTCAAGCACAGCAAAAAGCGCAAGATCCCCAAAAATGAGAACTCACAACCGACCGGCTTGACCCCGTGGACCCACCGGTCCCTTCCACGCGCCCTGCTGCGTCTGCGTTCGAGGCGCGCTCCGCAGTGCGCGCGGGCCCCTCCCATGGACTACAGGGACAAGCCTACGAGACATCGCAGTGGTGTACTTTTACGACGGCGAGTGGTGGATATTTATTCCGGCGTTGACCTCCTGCGTGTCACTTCCGTAAAGCCCATCCGCATAGGTTTATTAGAGTGACAAACCCTTTTCTAGTGGATGACGTTTTCAGGAGAGACAGGTTAAAACTGATCAAGATCATTTGCAAAAATGACGGTGCCAGAATAGATTGAGGCGATCACTGCCTTAGCTTCTACCTGTGCCGCTTCGTCACTAAGAGCGTTATGCGTAATCACCAACTGTCCGACACCGGCGTTATTGGCTAGGAGGCCGACTTGTTCGGGGGTGAGGTGCTGATCGATAATGCGCTGGCCAGCCTTTTCCAAAGCGGGGGCGAGGTTTGGATTTGCGCGCTTCATTTTGACGACCACATCGGGATCGACGATTTCGCTGACGAGCAAATCGGCCCCTTGGGCCAGTTTCTCCACATTCGCGCTCTCCCCGGTGTCGCCGGTAAAGACGATGGACCGGTCAGGAAGATCGAAGCGAAACGATAGTGATTGGAAACGCGCGGCCTCATCGCTTTCTGGTTCGAAACTATAATGAGTGTTGACGGTCGACGTTACGGTCGCGCTACCGATAATTATCTTATCGCCTTCTCCGATTTCCACGACGCGCAAATTGTCTTCAGGGGATCTGCGAACTTGCCCTGGCCATCCACCTCCGACCTCAGCACCTGGTTGCATGGCTTCAATTAGCCCTTCCATCAGGCGCTTTGTTCCTGGAGGGCCATAAATGGTCACGATGCCTGGGCTTCTAACTTGAAAGCGAAGCCCTAGAAAGCCGAACAGGCCGCCCGTATGATCGAAATGCAAGTGACTAAGGAAAATGGTTCGAATTTGGTTGAGGGGCACGCCCACCTTGGCCAATTGTTCGGCTGCGCCGTCGCCTACATCGACGAGAATGGCCTGATCCTCATAACGAAGAAGGTTTGCGGGCTGCGATCGCTTCGGGTCGGGAGCCGGGCCTCCCTTCGTTCCGAGCGTAATAAAGGCGGATTGACTGTCAATACTCTGAGCAAATGCAGTTGCTGACACCCAGGCCAGAAATCCCACCACTATTGCGATGAAGCAGGTCAAGATCCGGCTTTTGCCGTAATTTCTTTTCATGATGACTATTGAAACCCCCTCGATTTCGTTCGGTCAGTTAACGATTGAGCATTGGAGAAATGAGAAAAACACAGCCAGCTTACGCCATAGGTGCCGGTTTGGCATTGTCAGACTAACTAGAGCGGACCTGTAAAACCGGTAATCGAGGCATCTATTAGGATGCAAGTTGACGCCTGTCACTATTAAAAACCTCATCCGCTGATCTTCATGATGCAAACCGTCCAGGTGTGGATAAGGTTTTCGAAAGGGACAGCTAGCAAGAAACGATATCTGATGAGCGAACTGCGACCTCGCCGATCAATTAACAGATCCGTCTATATGCTTGTTATTTCGGAAACCTTGTTAAGCTCTTCAATAGTTAAGGAAGCTTCGGCAGCGGCAAAGTTTTGAACTACTTGATCAGGACTGGTAGCCCCCGCTATGACACTTCCCACATGAGGCTGAGCAATCAGCCAACCGATAGCATAATCAAGTAGTTTGTGGCCGGTCTCATTTCCGAGATCTTGGAGTTTATCAATTACATCGAACTTATGGTCCTTGATAAACGCACCTTTCCACATCGACAGTCGCGACCCATTCGGTGGTTCTTCTCCTCGTTTTACCTTGCCAGTAAGGAGGCCACTTTCAAGCGGAAAGTAGGGCAATATCCCGACGCCATGGGTATTAGCAGCGGGTACAACCTCCGCTTCAACTTCACGTTTTACAAGACTGTAGCGGTTTTGGACTGAAATAAAGGCGTTTGTTCCTATTTCCTTCGCTGTCCATTGCGCTTGCACCAACATCCAAGCTGGATAATTTGAACAACCAATATAACGTACCTTACCCTGACGAATGAGATCATCGAGAGTGCGCAATGTTTCGTCTATAGGTGTTTCAAAATCAGGGAAATGTAATTGGTATAGGTCAATGTAGTCGGTAGCTAATGCTAATAGGCTGGCCTCTACGGCAGCCAAAATGAAATTACGCGATCCACCGCCGAGGAGAGATCCCCCTCCACGCCCGCTGGCACCGCCAAATTTAGTGCCAATAACAATGTCTGAACGCCTATTGCCAAGTGACTTGGATAACATATTTTCAGCTCTACCATGGGGGCCACCATAGTTGTTCGCTACATCAAAAAAAGTAATCCCCAGATCTAAAGCCTTATGTACAACGGAATCAGTAGCACGCTGATCACACATCATACCAAAGTTAATGCAACCGAGTCCTAGTGCGGACACGCGCAAACCAGACACCCCTAATGTTTTCGCTTTCATGCCGAACCCCAATAGAAAATTAATTGAAAGATTTTCCGAGCACTGTAACGCGATGCATTTCACGTGGCACGTCGTAGTTTCTCACTGCATAGTGAGCTGTGCAGCGATTATCCCACATCGCAATGGAGTTACATTTCCAATAAAAACGGCAGTGAAGTTCTTTCCAATTGATGTGCTTAAAAAGCATTTGGAGGATCGCATCACTTTCGTTCTCATGAAGACCCTCGATGTGAGTAGTTGTTAGCTCACTTAGATAGAGAAGTTTCTTTCCTGTTTCGGGATGTGTAGAAACTATGGGATGCGACGTTGGAGGAATTGTCTTAGTCGAATGCTCATACATCTTACGCGTGGGTTCTTCCAGCATATCGGCTCGCCGATAGGTTTTGCAAACATCATGGACTGCATTTAACCCATCGAGCATTACCTTAATGGGACACGATAAAGTATTGTACGCCTCGTAAAGATTGACCCACATAGTGTCTCCGCCACTATCTGGGACGTGGACCCCATGCAAAATTGCGGCTAGAGGGGGGTTATCGGTAAAGGATAAATCGATGTGCCACTGATTTGCCAAACGTAACCGGGGCTCCTTACCTGAACTGGAAGAAAACGGAATGATTTCCTTGTACCCCTCAAGGCAAGGAATAAAGGGGTGGACATCCAGGTCGCCGAAACAACGGCCAAATTCGATTTGTTTGTCGGGTGTAATATTCTGATCGTGAAAGAATATGACCTGATACTGCAGTAGTGCTTGTTTAATCTCACTATAGGTTTGATTATCTATGGTTAGGCCTAGATCGACGCCTTCGATCAAAGCGCCGAGGGCACCACCATATGGCTTCACGGAAATACGTGTAAAAGACATACTTTGCCTCTCAGATTGGTGAACAAGTTGCTAGCGTGTTCCTATTTCAGAGGGAGCGTTGGTCTGAAATCCACGCCTATGCTGATAGAAGACAAACCATTGGTCGTTATCCCCCAAAGCTTGTCAACGCCGGAATAAATATCCACCACTCGCCGTCGTAAAAGTACACCACTGCGATGTCTCGTAGGCTTGTCCCTGTAGTCCATGGGAGGGGCCCGCGCGCACTGCGGAGCGCGCCTCGAACGCAGACGCAGCAGGGCGCGTGGAAGGGACCGGTGGGTCCACGGGGTCAAGCCGGTCGGTTGTGAGTTCTCATTTTTGGGGATCTTGCGCTTTTTGCTGTGCTTGAGCCTGAAGCTGCCGCCATTCATCTCTAGGCTATGGACATGATGGGTCAGCCTGTCGAGCAAGGCGCCGGTGAGCCGTTCGGAACCAAAGGTGTCGGTCCATTCGTCGAACGGCAGGTTCGAGGTCATGATGATGGAACCACATTCATAGCATTGGCTGATGAGTTCGAAGAGCAGTTCGGCACCGGTCTTTGACAGCGGCACGAAGCCTAACTCGTCGATGATCAGCAGGTTCTGGCCGGTAAGTTGCTTTTGCAACCGCAACAGACGTTGGTCATCGCGGGCCTCGATGAGTTCGTGCACCAGGCTGGCGGCGGTGATGAAGCGGACCTTCAGGCCCTGCCGGCAAGCGGCACGGCCAAGGCCGAGGGCAACATGGGTTGTGCCGGTCCCGCTGGGGCCGAGGGCAATGATGTTCTCGCGCCGGTCAATATACTCAGAACGGGCCAGTTCCATGACCAGAGGTTTGTTGAGAGAGGGCATGACGGTGACGTCGAAGCGATCCAGGCTTTTGAAGGCCGGAAACTTTGCCGCCTTGATCCGGCGCTCAATCATGCGCCGTTCGCGCTCGATCAGTTCCAACTCAGAAAGGCGCGGCAGATATTGGACGTGGGTCTCGTTACGAGTGGCACAGTGCTGAGCAAGCTTGTCGTACTCTGGACCTGCACCGCAAAAGTGGAGAGTTACCTTCTCACCTAAGCCGCCATACTTTCGCACTTCACCGGACTGATGCTGCCCAGATATGAATGGCGACGACGCGGATTATAAAATCCATTGATATAATGGAACAGGGCGTTTTGTGCCTGTTCCCTGGTTTCATAGTGTTCCCTCCATATTAATTCTGCTTTCAATGATTTGAAGAACGTTTCTACAGTCGCATTGCCATAGCAATTCCCTTTGCCAGACATCGAAGAGAGAAAGCCGTGGCCTTTGAGAAGTTTCCGGTAATCGTTCGAGCAATACTGGGCGGGTTCAATCGGTCGTCGCAACACTCTGGCATAGGAGGTTGCTATGACGGGTACGCAGACGGCGGTCGGATCGGTCTGGACGGAGCAAGTTGCATTCGCCAGGTCGACCGGACTCGGCACGGCGTGAGGAGCTTGTTCGGTTCTGGGCAGCGATTGCGACGGGGCGTTCGAGCGAGGACGCGGCCCGAGATGCCGGTGTATCCCCTCCGGTAGGCTCGAGGTGGTTCCGGAGGTCGGGCGGCATGCCACCAGCACATTTATCGCAATCGGCCAAGCCGCTGTCAGGACGTTACCTGTCTTTCGAGGAACGTGAGGAGATTGCTCTTCTGCGCGCTCAGGGAAGAGGCATACGTCATATTGCTTGCCGGCTGGAGCGAGCACCGTCGACGATCTCCCGCGAGGTGCGGCGCAACGCGGCGACCCGAAGCGGTGGCCTGGACTACCGAGCAACGACGGCGCAGTGGCATGCTGATCGATCCGCCAAAAGGCCGCAGCCAGCCAAGCTGGCAACGAATGAGGCGCTGCGGCGCGATGTGCAGGATCGGCTTGCGGGTCGGATCTCGGCACCGGATGGAACGGTGATCGAGGGGCCACGCGTCGTCTGGAACGGTCGTCGGCATGGGCCGCGGCAGCGCAGGCGATGGGCCAGGGCCTGGAGTCCTGAGCAGATCGCGCACCGTCTTCGGATCGACTATCCTGGGGACGGGCCCGAGGATCAAGCGATGCGGATCAGTCATGAGGCGATCTATCAGGCGCTCTACGTACAGGGCCGCGGCGCACTCCGTCGTGAGCTGACCGCCTGCCTTCGCACGGGAAGGGCACTGCGCGTGCCTCGGGCACGTAGCCGCCGGCGGGGAAAATCCTTCGTCACGCCTGAGATCATGATCAGTGAACGATCGGCGGAAGCAGCTGATCGGGCCGTACCCGGACACTGGGAAGGTGACCTGATCATCGGCTTGGGCAGATCGGCGATCGGCACTCTGGTGGAACGCGCCACGCGGTTCACAATGCTGCTGCATCTTCCCCGAATGGAAGGCCACGGCACCGTCCCGCGCGTGAAGAACGGGCCTGCGCTTGCCGGCTGGAGCGAGCATGGGGCTGAAGCGGTTCGCGATGCCATCGCCCGGACGATCACGACATTGCCAGCGCAGCTTCGCCGCTCGCTGACCTGGGACCAGGGAGCAGAGATGGCCAGGCATGCGGATCTGCGGATCGCAACCGGCCTTCCCGTCTACTTCTGCGAACCGCACAGCCCTTGGCAACGCGGAACGAACGAGAACACCAATGGATTGCTTCGACAGTACTTCCCGAAAGGAACCGATCTGAGCGCACACAGTCCGGACGTACTCGCAGTTGTTGCTGACGCGCTCAATACACGGCCCCGCAAGACCCTCGGATGGAGAACTCCCGCCGAAGCTCTGGACCAGTGCTTGCAGGCCAGTCAAACTGAACGTGTTGCGACGACCGGTTGAACCCGCCCTGCGAGCCACGATCAGAATGATGAATGACCCCTGGTGGCGGTTGTCGCAATGCAATGGCCCTTTTCAGGGCCTTGATCGGCAAATCCCGTTTGAGCCTGTCGCTGACGGCCCAGCCAATGACACGGCGTGAATACAAATCGATGATCACCGCAAGATACAGCCAGCCCGCTGCCGTCCAGAGATAGCTGATATCACCGGCCCATTTCTGGTTTGGTCCCGTGGCCTGAAAATCTCCATCCAGAAGGTTGGGAGCTATGTTGTGGTTGTGATTACTGTTTGTCGTGCGTTTGAATTTATGAGTTCTGACGATGCGAATATCGTTCTCCCGCATCAACCGCCCGACCCGGCGTTCACCAATGACGCTGCCTTGATCCCTGAGTTCATCAGTCATTCGCTGGCGACCATAGGCCCGATAATTACGGGCATGTTCGGCACGAATATGGGCCAAATAGACCCTGTCGTCGCGTTGGCGCTGACTGGCAGGGCGAGACACCCAAGCGTAGTAGCCGCTTTCACTGACCCTCAGGACTTTGCACATCCTGCAGATTGAAAAATTGGCCTTCTCCTTTGCGATGAAATGAAACCTCATCGGCTTTGGCTCGCGAAGAAGGCCGTCGCTTTTTTTAAAATGTCCCGCTCCTCACGCAATGTCCTGTTCTCCTTGCAAAGGCGAGCCAATTCCTTGTCTTTATCATTATGAGGGCCGGACAGCAGCTCAGTGTGCTTATGACTGGTAATCCACTTGCCTAATGTAGACAGACCAATGCCAAGATCGGCGGCAACTTGCTTGTGTGATAGCCCGCTCGTCAATGCAATCCGAACGGCTTCAGAACGAAATTCCTCAGTTCTTCCGATACCCATATGGGCCTCCTGTTGAGTTTAAACTTTAACAGAAGGCACTCTCCATTTTACCGGTACCAGTCCACTCCGCTAGAAAGGTGGGCAGGCGCAGCTTCCTGAGATGATGACCGAGCAGGACTTGAGGGGTGTCCCTCATTGCCCGTTGCTCCCCAACAAGCTCATGTAAGCACTTGGCCGTGTCGAGTGGACCGTAGCCCTGGGTAGGTAAGGATAAACATCCAGATCAAGTTTGGGCGGCCGGCGCTCTATTCGGCACAACACCAGGTGTTTGACGGCGTCGTAGCCGATTGCGCCGAGATATAGGGCGTCCCGGATGGCCTTGTGCACCACCTCGGGTTCAAAGGTCTCAAGCAATCTCAGGACCTGGACATACTCTCGCTTGCCCGCCTTGGCCTTGCGCGCTTCCAGGAGACGACGCAGAGTGGCAAAGCCATCCGGCAAAGCCCATCCCTGCAATGGGGCAGCCTGATCAAAGGCACCGATCTTCTTCTCCAGCAGGGGCAGATAGTGCATCGGATCGAAGACCATGTCCTCACGTTGATAGGACCGTTGGTGGCGGGCAATCTCCTCGCCGCCAGCGCAGATCACAACCGTCTCCACATAGCCGCGCACCACAACCTCGTGATGCCCATATTCTCATGGTCTGTACGCCGGGTACGTCAATGCCAGACGCCCAGGTAATCCCGCCATCCGTTGACGCATACCGGTACCCCGAGTCGGACATGCTCCAGCCTGCAGCCCCCTCCTGGTCATGCCCCAGAGTTTTCGCCATAACAAACCGTTCGGTGAACGCGGCATCGGGCGCCGACACCTGGACCGAGTAGTTACGGTCGGGAAGCAGCACGGCATTCCCGGGCGCCGAAAAAATATTCCGGGTGTTGGCCGCCAAGGTTGGGGGATTGTTAAGGGTGGAGCCGAGCACACGGCGCTGAATGACGCCGGGACGGTGGCGGGCACACACGGTCCGCCGCCTACCACCAGAGAAGTTTCACTACGCTCCCCAATCAATACGGCCGGAACCCCTATAGGATTCCCGAGACGTCTCCCATGCACGCCACTCCAAAGGGATGGGGTGACCCGATAGAGCGTCTACACCACCGGAAACCGATTTTGATTTTCCTATAGATCTAGAAGCCCGCGCTCACGTTGGCGGCCTGGCCCGTGGGTGGGGCGATGACGTCGTCCTTGCGCCGGTCGGTCCACTCAAAGTCGGGGTTTTCCGGCGGGATGTCCTGGCGGTAGCTCTCCCAGGTACCGACCCGGTCGTTGCGGATCGGCCAGTCATCGGGAAGGGTGAGAAACTCAGGGGCATACTTTTCGATGTAGGCCAGCACCTTGGGCCGGACCGATTGGGTGCCCGGCAATCCCTTCTGGCTGAACATGCGCCCGAAGATGATGCCGTCCTGGTATTCGCTACCGCCCATTTTCATCCAAGGCCACCAGTTGCATTGGCGCGAGAAGCCGCCGCGGAAGCGCGACGCGGGAATGCTGCGGTCTTCCAGCTCATCGCGGTCCACATAAAAAATGAAATGTTCCGATGGTGTGATAGTCGCGCCGGTGGAGGATTTAGGCCAGCCTTCCGGACTCACCGGGTTGGTGTAGTCGTGGGTGTAATCCCACGACAACAGCATGTCGTTGCCAAACTGATCAAACGGCAGAATGAACGGATACTCGCCATTCTCATCAGGGAACACCGTGCCTTCGTTCATCAGTGTCGGCGCGTCTCCCACTTCACCCATGACAAACTTGGGAATTTGCGTGCCCAGCCGTCCGCCGAGAACGTTGTTGTAGAAGTGATAGACCTCGACAGTCTCGCCGGTGAAGGGATTGTCCCAGGTCTCCAGCACGTCACCGGTGCGGAGGTCAGTAAAGTACCCCGTCTCCCGTGACTTAATGTTGAGGAAGCCCTCCGGGTCCCACTGAGTCTGTAAACAGCCCGTGCCCTCATAGCCGAACAACGGGATCATGCGATTGTTGCCGATGCGGGCGTACATCAAACCATAGAACCCGCCGATCATCGGTTCGTCGTAGCCGGCCCAGATTTTACCGAAAGCCCACAGGTTGTCCTTGGGGTCGGCGTAATCCAGACCACCGGGACGGTTAGTGATGGCGGCCTGCGCTGAAGTTGACACCAAACCGGCACCCAATCCGCCGAAAGTGGCCGCGCCAAGGCCCTTCAATACGCCACGGCGGTTGGTAACCAGGTCGTTTACGAAATTCGATGTCAGCATGTGTCCCTCCCAATGGTGGGGCGCACCCTAGACCGTTGTTCTGTGGGAGGAATACCAATGGGAGTCCAATTGACCACTGGCCGGTGACTAGAGCAGATTCAATTTAGTCCCGATCATATCCGGCGGCGGCGAAGTAGTTTTCGCATTCGGTTGAGGTGAAGGCGTCGATGGCGTCGGCAATGGCGTC
Source organism: Rhodospirillaceae bacterium (assembly GCA_965262665.1). Classification (GTDB taxonomy): domain Bacteria; phylum Pseudomonadota; class Alphaproteobacteria; order Rhodospirillales; family Rhodospirillaceae; genus CBDBND01. Next base: position 1,333,185 of record CBDHFR010000004.1, on the reverse strand, counting down.
CCACAGGTCGTCGACGGTTCTGGCGGCGGCCTTTCTCAGGAGCGCCTTGAGTTTGGCGAAGGCCATCTCGATCGGGTTGCAGTCGGGACTGTAGGGCGGCAGATACAGCAGGGTTGCGCCGGCGGCTTCGATGGCCTGGCGGATGCCAGCGACCTTGTGGGCGGGCAGGTTGGCCATGACGACGCTGTCTCCGGGGTCGAGTTCGGGTACCTTGCGGGCGTCATCGCAGTAGCCGCGTACCAAGATCTGTCCTTGATCCACGACAGGGAATGCACCAACTTCTAGTACGTCCCTGGTCTTGATCTTTTTTCCACGGTCTGAAACCCCAATAGGTAGGGTAAGTGGAAGAGACCCATTCCCAAGAGATAGGCAATGCAAAGGGTTGTTCCTCCTGAACAACGGGGATAAACGGCTGAGATCTCTTGACAACCCCTTTCCCAACCAACCGCGCTTTCTCCGCCGCGATGTCCCTTGCGAAAACCTCATCCGATTGAAACGGCTTTGGCGCACTCATAACCATGTGTGGATGCGCTTTTCGGAAGGGCACCCCCTCAAACTTTCTGTCAAACGCACCGATAATTTTGCGTAACGTCCACTTTCGTTGACTCGCACCCGCGACGTGACAGGATGAAAGGGTGCCTAATCCATTTAAGGGAAGAGAGTTATGGCCTTAGGTGTTGTGCGCTTATTGGCCGCAGCCGCAATTTTAGTCGGAGCGGTTTGGAAGCCCGTTGAAACCCTCGCCCAGGATAAACCCACTATCGTCTTGATCGGCGCCACCTCCCGCACAGCGAAGCAGTTGATCCCTCAAGCCTTGGATCGCGGGTATACGGTTGTTGGATTGGCGCGGCGCCCGGAGGCGGTGGCTTTCGAACACGAACGGCTCACCGTCAAAAAAGCGGATGTCTATGACCTCGCCTCTTTGGAAGAGGCGCTCACCGGTGATGAAGTGGTCATCTCCATGGTCGGCCCGGCCGCGGTGGTGGAAGAGGACTATGGCCCCACCGATCTCAACTCCCAGGGCACCGCCAACATCATCGAAGCTATGAAACGCAAGGGCAACAAACGCCTCATTGTCGCCAGTTCCTCCCTGGCGGAGATTGTCGCCACCGAAGGACCGCCGCCAGACACCGCCACGCCCTACGAGAAATATCTGTGGAGCATGCGCACCGTCTATCAGGACGAACGTGACATGGAAGCCATCGTCCGGGTCGGCGGTTTGGAACACGTCATTCTGCGCCCTGGCTTTCTGGTCGAAGAGCCGGCGCGTCACAACATCAAAATCGTTGAGTCTAAACAAGGCCGCGCCGTGCTCACGCCCAAACGCACCATCGTCACTTATGCGGACTTTGCCGCCTGGACCTTGGACCAAGTGGAGTCTGACGCCCATGTTGGCATGACCATGGGCATTTACAGCGACGTCTGCCCACCGCGCACCACGCTGACCGACTGGGGCTGCGAGAACCTATCCCTTCAGTAAAAACCCCTCCGCTTGGTATCTATAGGAAAATCAAAAATCGATTTCTGGTGGTCTCGATGTTTTATCGGGTCACCCCATCCCTTTGGAGCGGCGTGCATGGGGGCCGTCTCGGGCACCCCCATCATCGAGCCGCTGCTGACGACCCGGGACGGGCTGATCCTCGAGGGCCATGAGCGGTGGGCGGTGGCCCGCCAGCAGGGCCGGCCAAGCCTGCCCTGCATCGAGTATGACCTGACCGGCGAAGAGGCCCTCACGTTCATGCTGGAACAGCATCGCCGCTCGGAGCGGCTGAACGATTTTTGCCGGATCGTGATGGCGCTGGCCCTGGAGCCCCATTGGCGTGCCCGCGCCCGGGAACGCCAGCGCCAGGGGGGCACGGGGACACTTTCGTCAAAGTTGACGAAAGGCCATGCGATTGACGTCCGGGCGGAGCTCGCACGCGCCGCCGGCGTGGGTGCCGGGAATGTGACCAAGGTCAAACAGCTGCTGAAGACCGCCGCCCCGGCGGTGCGCGCCGCCCTGCGCCGGGGGGAGGTGAAGATTCATCGGGCGTGGCAATGGCGTGACCTGCCACCGAACCGGCAAAACCAAGAACTCAACAAATTCCTTACCGGCAAAGACATCAAACACACCATCCGCAATATGCTTCGCAAACACGGCCCCCGGCGGGACAACGCCTTATCGATCGAACAGTTCGCCGCACGGCTGGCCTGCCCACCACGGGGCGCACTGGAGAACGCAACGCTGCTCGTAACCGAACTCCCCGGGCCCGCAATCGTAGTGACCCGCGACCTGTATGATCCTGTGCTGGGGGAGAAGGGCCCGTGAGGCAACCGGCCAAGCTGCGGCTCAAGCACATCCTTACCCTGGCACGGGCCGATTGGGACAATGAGCAGATGCGGCCCGCCGTGCGGGAGGCGTTCCGCAAGGTGTTGGCCTGTGGCACCGCCGCCCTGGGCGCCGAGGTGTTCGCCTCCGCCAATGAGACCCGGGTGGTCCCCCACACGTGCAAGTCCCGCGCCTGTCCAAGTTGCGGCCACCGGGCGACGACGCTCTGGCAGCGCGACCAATGGCGGGAACTCCCCGACACATCCTATACCCACGTCACCCTCACCATGCCGGATGTGCTCTGGCCCCTGTTCCGGAACAACCGCCACCTGCTCCATGACCTGCCGGCCCTCGGGGCCAAGATCATCGAACGTTTGGCCTGGCGGACATACGGCGTGCGGCTGATGATCCTGGTGATTCCACACACGTTTGGTCGCCACCTGAACTTCAATTGTCACCTGCACGTGCTCGTCTCCCAAACCGGGCTCGATGCCGATGGCACGGCTTGGCGGAAGGCCCCGCTCGACCGCAAGGCATTAATGCTCCTGTGGCGCGACGCCGTGGTGGACTACTTAAGAGAAGCGTATCGCAGGGGTATCCTGGAGACCGGCCAGAGCGCGGGCCAACTCGCGGATCTCCTGCACCGGCAACAGGAACGGTGGTGGAATACCCACATCAAACGGTTCCAGGGCAAGAAACAGTTCCTCGGCTACGCGGGCCGCTACGTCCGCCATCCCCCCATCGCACAGCACCGGTTCAGGAAGTTTGACCGTCACGAAATACATTTCTTGACGAAAGATACGAAGACGAAACAAATGGTCATCACCCAGTACACGACGGCTGGCTTCGTGGCCACGTTGGCCGATCACGTGCCCGACCGTTACCGCCACGCCATCCGCTACTTCGGGCTGCTGGCCCCACGCACCAAGGCCCGCACGCACGACATCGTGTTCGCTTTGCTGGGGCAGAAACGCCGTGGCAAGCCGTGGCGTCTAAGCTGGGCGGCCTCGCTCAGGAAATACTTCAGGGTCGACCCATTGGTGGACCGCAAGGGAGAACGGATGCATTGGGTCGGACGACTGGAGCCGAGCACACGTCTGGAGCCGGCCACACGGCGCTGAATGACGCTAGGAAGGCGGCGGTCACACTCGGACCGCTGCGGCGCTTGGTGAGTAGCGTATTTGACGGCGCGGCCCACAGTCAGGCCCGGCGCCTGCCACCAGAGAAGTTTCACCACACCCCCAATCAATAGGGCCGGAACCCCTTCTCTCTGTAGGGTTCCCGAGGCGGCCTCATGCACGCCGCTCCAAAGGGATGGGGCGCCCCGACACAACGTCGAGATTACAAAAAATGAATTTTTGATTTTCCTATAGATCAAGCCACAGTTTATGCCACCCAAGGGCGAGCACTTCAAAGCCAATGCCGTGTTCCGTAACACTAAGGACGGCTGGAAGTTCATTCACTATGGCGAAGCCGCCATGTCCGCCATCATGTACATGGAACGGCTTTACCGTAGCCAGGTCAGTCCCCAATTTCTGGAATACTTGGCTAATCAACCAGCCAAGCCGCCGCAGTTTTAGGGGAGAAGAATCATGAAAGCCCTTTCTGTATTGATGGCTGTCTTAGCATTTTCGCAAGCTCCGGCATCGGCACGATCCATTTTGCACAGTGAAAGCACGGCGCCGCCAGATGTGGCCGCGGCCATTGAAGAGATCGTTATTGAATGGGCGGACATGTTTAACCGCGGCGACTGGCGGCAAATTCAAAAGAACTGGGATCCGGATGAAGAGGCGCCCTATTACTTAGGCGAAGAACGGGACCGCTGGGTCTCCGGCAAGGCCGGTCTCGACAGTTACTTCAATCCGCCGGGGCAAGTGCTCAGCCTAGTGGAGAAGGTCCACATCAAACCCTATCGCTTGCGCGTGCGGCAGGTATCGGACAGCATCGTTATCGCTACATGGGACAACAACCTGGACTTCAAGCTAACAGCGCGTCCTGCCATTAACGATGATTACCGGGTCAATGCAGTGTTCCGCAAAAAGCCTCAGGGCTGGGTGTTCATTCATTATGCGGAATTGGCCATGGCGCCCATGACCTATGTGGAGCACATGTACCGCAAGACTGTCTCGCCCGGATTTCCAGAAAACGCCCTGCCCTACGAGCGCACGTCTGACCGGGCCGAGCCGGCCAAAGAAACGGAGTAATAGTTAGTGTGAAACGCTGCGGGTCCCTATCCCTTTCGAAAACTTCATCTACATCTGGACGGTTTGCATCATAAAGATCAGCGGATGAGGTTTTCAGAAGGGATAGGTTCCACCAATGCCGCACGGTCTCGTGGTAAATGTCGATGCCCCGCTCAAACAGGAGATTTTCGACGTGTTTCAACGACAAGGGGTAGCGGACGACCTCGGGTGGCCTGCTGAAATACCGGAAGTGATTGTCCATCAACGGTTGGCTAGGAGACCCTACCTCCCAGCTCAAGCCGATTTAGTCTGACAATGCCAACACCGGTCTTATCCTTCGTTTTGATGTGTCCCAATCCACAGTAAGCAAATATCTTCGGCGGTGCTACCGGCCCCGCGGGCAAAGCTGGAGGACGTTCATAAACAACCATAAAGATGCCATCGCGGCAGTCGATCTGTTTGTGATGCCAACGGCAAGCTTCAAGCTGCTGTACGGGCTGGTGATCCTTCACCTGACGAGGCGTGAACTCGTCTGGACGAACTCCACCTATCATCCTACTGCGGCCTGGATCGCCAATCAGGTCAGCCAAGCGTTTCCGTGGGAGACCGCGCCGCGGTACCTGATTCGAGACCGGGATGCCAGCTACGGTGAGGTTTTCAAACGGTGCCTGGATGCGATAGGAATCAGAGACCGCCCCGTTGCACCAAGATCGCCTTGGCAGAATGGATACGTCGAGTGTGTCATCGGCTCAGTCCGGCGTGAATGCCTCGATCACACAATCATTTTCGGTGAACCTCACCTGAGGCGGACGCTCAGAAACTACGCGCGGTACTACAATCGTGTCCGGACACATCTTTCATTGGGCAAAGATTCCCCGAATCCCGACCCGTCAAACGCCATGGCGCTATCGTCAAGTGCTCACATCTCAGTGGATTGCACCATGAATACCAGCGGATAAGGTAAACGGAAGAGACAGGGACGCTTGGGAATCCCCTTCGATTCACAATTCAGTCAAACCGCTCTAGTGTCGATACCGTGAGCTTTCAGGACCGTTTCCGTAACGTATTGCCGGTCCTTCACCGCCCACAACTCGGTGGCCAAGATTGTGATGGCTTGGCCGACTTTTTCGACGTCCTCCGTCTGCAAGGTCTTGCATCGCCGAGTCTGGTCATTGGACGGGTGGAGTTTCGGCTCCGGCATGGCCGTTTACGGTTTACGTCCGTGGGTAACCCAGGGAAAGTTGGTTGGCGCCACGCCGTACGACTTTGCGTCGACGAAGCCGATGTCTTCCAGCAGGCCCACCATATCCGTGGTAGACGCACCGCGCCAATAGGGCTCGCCGCCGTAGCGCGCATGATAATCCGTTCGCCATTCGGAGATCTTGTCGAGGGTGTGATACGGGGCGACGTCGCCGAACATAAGGTCACCGCCCGGTTTCAGCACACGGAATCCTTCCCGTAGAATGTTCTCGATCACATCCACCGGCAGTTCGTGGAGGATGATAAAAGATGTGAACAAGTCACAACTTTCATCGGCCAATCCCGTAGCCTGAGCATCCCCTTGAAAAAGCGACCACGCGCGGCCGAGAGCATTGCCGTTGCGTTGTGCCTGTTCCAGTTGGGCAATGGAAATATCGTATGCGGAAATCATGGCGCCGGGGAACACCTCGGCAAGCTGCATGGTGTAAAAACCCGACGAGCATCCGATTTCAACGATGTGCTCATAGTCCCGGCGCGGCGCCTCTTGGGCGAATGCCTTGCGTTCCGTAAAAATGTCTCCGGCGACACCGCCAGCGGCCGGCGCCCTGGCGTTCTTGCCGACCACATAGCGATAGATCAATTCGGCATGGATGAACCCCATGTGACGGTGGCCGTCCCAGCCGCCGGTGGTGCGGTGAACAGGATAGAGCCAGTACTTGGGGACCTGAAGGTCCTGGTCGGGTGTTAAAATGGTGTCGCCTTCGGCCAACGCGTCCAAGGAAGGCATGATGTCCTCCTGGATTTCCTCGAAGGCCTCTGCGGCGATCCTGGCGTGATGTTCGGCGTGCCATTCGCCGATCACATTGGCGGCGCGAAAAGCGGGAACCTTTCCCAGGGCCGCCTCGATCTCGACCGAACGTTCGTCTAGGTCGTTGGGCAATGTCTCATTGTTGAGTTTGGCCGTGTCCAACGCGGCCTGCTGGTCCGTCAGAAGTGACCCCATGACCCCACCGAATGACGACAGGAAATCGAGAGTGGCGCGTCCGTGTTGACGCAGGACGTAGTCCATCGGGCAGTCCTTAATGATGCACTTCGCTCGCCAAACGCAGCCTATCCGCCGGTTCCGCCCGGAAGCTAGCGGCCAGTATGTACCTACCTCGCAGCCAAGCCCATGTTCAATAGTTGAACTTTAGGGTCGCTTGTCAGGCGCAGCTTTTCGATGCCAGGTGTGCTTAGATCGATTACGTCGGTCAACTCCACTGGTTGTTTCGGCTGGCCTACTTTCTTGAGAATGGCGATCCAGCCAGCATCTGGGTCGAATCCCGCTTTAACGAGCGCATCTTTGACCACCACCAGGGGCGCGGTCAGGGCGATCACGACACCTTGTACGTTCAGTTCCCAATGGCGGTCCTTCGAATAGAGCCGTTCCAGACCCTTGGCATTGAGGTCGATGAGTGAACCGGTGGCGACTTCCTCATCGGGAACGTTCGCCTTCTCAAGGAATAACGCCGTGGTTTCGGGAATACGGGCAACTAAGCGCACGAGGGCCTCCGGAATGTGGCGCGCTCCCCAAAGATAGCGCTGCCCATCGATAGACCAATTCCATACGCGGTCGGTCTTGAAGGCAACGAAGCGCTCGGCACCTCGACCACGAATATCGATTGTCTCGGTGAGACCGATTTCGGTTAGGCCGTCAGCCCGAGACAGCAGTAGCAGAACGTGCTCATCCTCCGGATGGCGGTCAAAGAGGTCGAGAATCTGGCGACCCGTAGGCAGTGGGTCGTTCAATGAGCGTTTTTCGTCAAACCCATCCCCATCCCACAGACGCACTCGATAACGGCGAGCCTTAGGAACTGGACTGGTACCGGTAAAATGGAGAGTGCCTTCTGTTAAAGTTTAAACTCAACAGGAGGCCCATATGGGTATCGGAAGAACTGAGGAATTTCGTTCTGAAGCCGTTCGGATTGCATTGACGAGCGGGCTATCACACAAGCAAGTTGCCGCCGATCTTGGCATTGGCCTGTCTACATTAGGCAAGTGGATTACCAGTCATAAGCACACTGAGCTGCTGTCCGGCCCTCATAATGATAAAGACAAGGAATTGGCTCGCCTTTGCAAGGAGAACAGGACATTGCGTGAGGAGCGGGACATTTTAAAAAAAGCGACGGCCTTCTTCGCGAGCCAAAGCCGATGAGGTTTCATTTCATCGCAAAGGAGAAGGCCAATTTTTCAATCTGCAGGATGTGCAAAGTCCTGAGGGTCAGTGAAAGCGGCTACTACGCTTGGGTGTCTCGCCCTGCCAGTCAGCGCCAACGCGACGACAGGGTCTATTTGGCCCATATTCGTGCCGAACATGCCCGTAATTATCGGGCCTATGGTCGCCAGCGAATGACTGATGAACTCAGGGATCAAGGCATCGTCATTGGTGAACGCCGGGTCGGGCGGTTGATGCGGGAGAACGATATTCGCATCGTCAGAACTCATAAATTCAAACGCACGACAAACAGTAATCACAACCACAACATAGCTCCCAACCTTCTGGATGGAGATTTTCAGGCCACGGGACCAAACCAGAAATGGGCCGGTGATATCAGCTATCTCTGGACGGCAGCGGGCTGGCTGTATCTTGCGGTGATCATCGATTTGTATTCACGCCGTGTCATTGGCTGGGCCGTCAGCGACAGGCTCAAACGGGATTTGCCGATCAAGGCTCTGAAAAGGGCCATTGCATTGCGACAACCGCCACCAGGGGTCATTCATCATTCTGATCGTGGCTCGCAGTATTGCTCCAACGATTACCGGAAACTTCTCAAAGACCACGGCTTTCTCTCTTCGATGTCTGGCAAAGGGAATTGCTATGGCAATGCGACTGTAGAAACGTTCTTCAAATCATTGAAAGCAGAATTAATATGGAGGGAACACTATGAAACCAGGGAACAGGCACAAAACGCCCTGTTCCATTATATCAATGGATTTTATAATCCGCGTCGTCGCCATTCATATCTGGGCAGCATCAGTCCGGTGAAGTGCGAAAGTATGGCGGCTTAGGTGAGAAGGTAACTCTCCACTTTTGCGGTGCAGGTCCATTCATAGAGAAAGGAAGAACGAAATGAAGATCGAAGTGACAAAGAAATGGTGTGAGGCCATGGCACAGCGTGAAGCTGGCGCCGAGGTAAGCGCTGGTCTTATCGCTGCCGACCCGATCTTCAACGGTGAAGCAGCGCATGAAACGGCATTCGATGAATCGCGGGTAGCTCTTGGCCGATTTGTACATTTGATACGTAGACAGCAGAAGCTCTCGGTTGAAGCTTTGGCTGAGCGCGCGGATGTAGATGTTGCCGAGGTGATGAGCATTGAGGCCGATGCGCATTATATGCCGGACTCTCGAACTCTGTATCAACTGGCTCTTATCTTTAAGGTGTCTCACAAAAGACTGATGGGTCTGTCTGGCCTAACGAGGCCAAAGGACATTCAGTATGTCGAAGCAGCGGTCAGATATGCTGCCAAATCGGAGTCAATCGCATCTTTGAGCCCAGAAGAGCAGGCTGCCTTGGAAGGACTAATTTCTGTTTTAAGTGAAAAATAGACGTCGTGATGGGAAGGGGGCCGCTTTGGCCAAGAACAAGATACTGAGAACGAAAACAGCGGCAGATATCGATAAACGCGTTGAACGGGTTCTCAATGGATTAGGCAATCCCGAACCGCATCTTTGGACCTGCACCGCAAAAGTGGAGAGTTACCTTCTCACCTAAGCCGCCATACTTTCGCACTTCACCGGACTGATGCTGCCCAGATATGAATGGCGACGACGCGGATTATAAAATCCATTGATATAATGGAACAGGGCGTTTTGTGCCTGTTCCCTGGTTTCATAGTGTTCCCTCCATATTAATTCTGCTTTCAATGATTTGAAGAACGTTTCTACAGTCGCATTGCCATAGCAATTCCCTTTGCCAGACATCGAAGAGAGAAAGCCGTGGTCTTTGAGAAGTTTCCGGTAATCGTTGGAGCAATACTGCGAGCCACGATCAGAATGATGAATGACCCCTGGTGGCGGTTGTCGCAATGCAATGGCCCTTTTCAGAGCCTTGATCGGCAAATCCCGTTTGAGCCTGTCGCTGACGGCCCAGCCAATGACACGGCGTGAATACAAATCGATGATCACCGCAAGATACAGCCAGCCCGCTGCCGTCCAGAGATAGCTGATATCACCGGCCCATTTCTGGTTTGGTCCCGTGGCCTGAAAATCTCCATCCAGAAGGTTGGGAGCTATGTTGTGGTTGTGATTACTGTTTGTCGTGCGTTTGAATTTATGAGTTCTGACGATGCGAATATCGTTCTCCCGCATCAACCGCCCGACCCGGCGTTCACCAATGACGATGCCTTGATCCCTGAGTTCATCAGTCATTCGCTGGCGACCATAGGCCCGATAATTACGGGCATGTTCGGCACGAATATGGGCCAAATAGACCCTGTCGTCGCGTTGGCGCTGACTGGCAGGGCGAGACACCCAAGCGTAGTAGCCGCTTTCACTGACCCTCAGGACTTTGCACATCCTGCAGATTGAAAAATTGGCCTTCTCCTTTGCGATGAAATAAAACCTCATCGGCTTTGGCTCGCGAAGAAGGCCGTCGCTTTTTTTAAAATGTCCCGCTCCTCACGCAATGTCCTGTTCTCCTTGCAAAGGCGAGCCAATTCCTTGTCTTTATCATTATGAGGGCCGGACAGCAGCTCAGTGTGCTTATGAGCGGTAATCCACTTGCCTAATGTAGACAGGCCAATGCCAAGATCGGCGGCAACTTGCTTGTGTGATAGCCCGCTCGTCAATGCAATCCGAACGGCTTCAGAACGAAATTCCTCAGTTCTTCCGATACCCATATGGGCCTCCTGTTGAGTTTAAACTTTAACAGAAGGCACTCTCCATTTTACCGGTACCAGTCCACTATTCCTTAGATGATCCTGGAATATTGCAAGAAACGGTATCGAAACTGAGGGTTGCTGGAAAACAGGTTCTTCTAAGACCGACCTTATTGATTGAGGCGGTCCGCAAGCTGGACCTGCGAGCACTCTACATCCCTGATCAAAAAAGAATTCTCATCGACGAATCTCAACCGAAGCTTAAACACCGATGGAGTGAGGCTCACGAGATCGGCCACAGTATATTGCCGTGGCATAAAGGCGCTATGCTTGGTGACGACGAGCATACGCTTGTTCCCGCGTGCCACGCCCTACTTGAATCAGAAGCGAATTTTGCGGCGGCACGATTGCTCTTCTTAAGGGAGAAGTTTGTAAATGAGGCGATTGATCTACCACCCGGTTTAGCTTCGATGAAGGTTCTCAAGGAGAGGTTCGGCAATACCTATGCAACAACGTTCTGGAGATGCGTAGAAACTTGGGGTGCGGATACACCTATTGTTGGATTAATCACCGATCACCCCCATCCTGATCGCCGTAAGCCAGATTTTGATCCGAAAGAGCCGTGTAAACACTTCATTCAATCGCCAGCTTTTGAGACGAAATTTACCAATGTTCCAGAATCAACCGTGTTTGATCAGGTAGTCGAATACTGCTCAAACAAGAGAGGTGGGCCGCTTGGCGAAAGCGACATTCTCCTAATGGACGATAATGGCGAACACCACGTCTTTCAGTTTGAAAGCTTCCATTACTCGCATCAAACATTGACGATCGGACTTCATGTAGAACCGCAGCGAACTGCAGTGGCTGCTGCGTAAGTAGTTATTTTTGCCTATGGACTTTACAGGGCGCAACATCAAGCTCCATGCCGTCTGCGACGACAAAGGCCGACCGCTCGTTTTGCTCCTGACCCCGGGAAACGTCCATGATTGCAAGGTTGCAAAGCAGAGTATCGAGGCTCTACCGCCGGCCAACCAACTGGTCGCCGATAAAGGCTATGACAGCAATGCCCTGCGAGAGTGGCTGGCAGAGTGGGTCACCAAAGCAGTCATTCCACCTCGCTCAAACCGCAAGGTTCAGTACGACTATAACAAGACACTCTACAAGCAACGCAACATCATCGAGCGCATGTTCTGCCGCCTCAAAGACTGGCGGCGCATCGCAACACGCTTCGATAGAAACATCAAAAACTTCCTTATCTGCCATCACCCTCGCCGCTGCCGTCATATGGTGGATCTAATGAGTCCGGACCCTAATCAAAGCACTCCTTTCTTCAATTAGCCTCAACGCGTCAATCCCGGAGCAAAAAGGGTCAATTCACCGGCGGAATAGTCCCCAGTTGTCGGGTACTGGCACCTGCCCCTTCCGAAAACCTCATGCGGTGGATTTGGGTGTAGGACGTCGGCGATCCGTTTGGGATAACCCAGTGTGTTGGGTCGGTCTTTTTTGCGCTCGCAGGGGCGGCAATCATCGCTGATCCTCCGCAAGAAGAAGGTCACGCTGCATCCGGTTTTATATCCTTCCCCAGAATATCGGCCCCGATGCTGTCGGCAATCCTGGAGCCGGAGGCCTTGACGGTGTCGCTGGCGAGATGGGCATAGCGGGCAGTGGTCTGCACCTGGGTATGTCCCAGCAGTTTGCCGATCATCGGCAGGCTTTCGCCGAGAGCCAGCGCACGAGACGCGAAACTATGGCGCAGGTCATGGATGCGCACATCCTCGAGCTCGGCCCGCGCACGGATACGCCGCCAGGGATACTGAAGGTCGGTCAGATGAGACCCCGGCTTCTTGCCGGCGATGACCCAGGGATTGTTATCGCAGCGGGGCAGGGCAGTGAGCACACCGGCCGCCGCTCGCGATAAGGGAACCATCCGCGCCCCCGTCTTGCTGTCGGGTAGACTGCTCGATCAGCGTGCGGGCGTTGGCAGCTCGCAGCGGTACGATCGTGTAGAGATTAGTGACGTCCCAGCCTTCCTTCAGCATGTTGACGTGAATGACGATTTCGGTGGGTTCATCGGTGTGCTCGACCTTGAGCAACCGCTCGACCATCTCGTCTGCCTCGGCGCCCCTCTTGCTAGAGTCGACCTGGATGACCTTTGCCGCGTAGCGTCTCTCGAAGAAGCCCACAGCAGCGCCGTCGACGGAATGGGTGCCCGTACCTCACCGTGTCTGTCTTCCCAGTTCCTAATAGAGAATTCCGTGGTTCCCTGGGGGCAGGTCAAGCCTAATGGCACCGTCATCAACGACGGCGAGAAACCCCCAGGTAATTCGCGATTTAGTAATCGTTGCCAGCATGGTAGCCACAAAATTATTGGATTTCTGCGGGTTTCAGCAGGTGGCAACCATGGCAACCATGAATCCTAAGAGACTACGAAAAACCCCCCTTTTTCAGACTATATGAGAAAAGCAGGTTGCATGGTTGCCGTTGAAGCAAAAAAGCCGGTTTTCTTTTTTCTATTCAAGGGGATGGGATGGCTGCCAGGCTTCAGGTTGCGGGTGGCTCCCACAACACTCTGCGCTCGCCGGCGTCGCGGCGTTGCCTTCTCTTCCAGTCGCAATTTCTAAGCGCCGCCCCGATCCGTTGCTCAGAATAATTATTGAAGCCCTCGCCAAGCTTTTCCCTAATCTCGCCCATGGTCATTGGCACCTTTGCCAGGTTGGCAACGGCGTCCTCAAGCATATCATCGCGGTCCCGGTGCAGCTCGGCCTGTTTCCGTTGCATAGCCATCAATTCACGGGGGAGGTTCGCCCGCTCGGGCGGTTCGCCGCCTTTACCGCTGGCAAGCTGGAACGCCTCGGCCCATATCATTTCACGGGTGCCATCAGCAAAGAACGCCTCGACGTTCGCGCCGTGCTTCAACTCGATCGGAACGAAACGCCTGTTGCCGCTTGGATCGTTCGGCAGGTCATTGGGTTTATCCGTTGTTCCAACGATAATGAAGCGGCGCGGCAACGGCTCGGTATTGCGTGCATAAGGCAGGCGGGTCGAGCCATCGTCCTGGCGGGTGATGAACGCCTTGATCCGTTCGATCTCTGCCCGCCGGCGTCCGGCCATTTCGGGAATTTCGACAATGAGGCGGCCCAAGACCGCTTGTACCTGAGCCTCAGCAAAGCCATCAAAGCGCAGCGCGTCAGAAAAAAGCTCCGGCAGTTCAGGCGGCAGGGCCTCTCGCAAGTATGGGCTTTTGCCGATGCCTTGCTCGCCGATCAACACCGGAATCTCATCCAGCTTGCAGCCTGGATGGAGAGTACGTTGGACTGCGCCTAAAAATACATAACGCGAAGCCCACTTGCTCAAATCGTTATGATCGGCACCGAAAAGACGTGGCAGAATGTCATCGATGCGTGGTACACTGTCCCACTTGGGCAGCGTCCTCAACCACTCGAGAAACGGATCAACCTCATACTCGTAAACCAGAGCGTTTAATGAATCTTGCCATTTTTCCCGGCCAAAATTCAACCGGCTATAACTCGGCCGCTGTGAGATTTTGACGTAGAAGTTATCGGCGATTTGATCCCTTATGGCCGCTGCCTCGCGGTCATTGAGAGGGCGCCACGGTCCGGTAACATGCTTTGACCCCCACTCAATCCTTTTTACCCGCTTATTGAAGCGAAAAGTGATTCCCAAGGCTTCCGATGCGTGCTTGAGCGCGTTTTTGTTTTTGGCCGGAAAAGGAAATTCTTTGGTGCCGAACTTCGGCTGATCGCTAAGGGGTTCAAGAGCCGGGGAGATGATGCGGGGGTGGTTCTCGTCAGCGCGCGATAACAGCGGCCGGGCGGGCTCGACCGTTTCTGGATCTAATATCTTGTCTGGAGTTGTTCCCTGCTCTGGCTTGTTGCTGGGCTGCTCAAGAGGCGGCGACGCAGCGCCTCCGCCGGTGTTGGCTTCGTCCGGGCTGTCTTGGTCGGAGCCGCCCATGTCCGGGCTGGTTTCCTCAGCGCTGTCTTTTTCGGCACCGGTTTTCTCGGGGTTGCCTTCACCGTTGTCGCAGGGTGGCCCAAAAAGGCGGTACGCTTCCTCTAGGTCCGGGCTAATTTCCTCGGTGCTGGCTTCGTTCGCGCTGGCTTCGGCAGGGATGGCTACGTCCGAGTTGGCTTCGCCGGCGGTGGTTTCATTATTGCCGCTGGGCTCAGCCATCCGCGAGTCATCGCCTTGGTCGGAGCCACCTTTGCCAGGGTTGCGGTTATCACGGTTGTCTTCATAGGTGCTCATGAGGGCACCAGTTTTTTGGTCTATGAGGCGTGCCGTCCAACGGGTTTGACGCGCGGGCGGTTTTTCATCCACTCTTGGATTTCCGAAAGCCACCAACCCCTCGTGTTCTCGCCGAGCACAACCTGGCGGGGGAACGGATCGGCCTCGCGGCCCATGAAGACGTAGATGCGCGACCGGCTGATTCCAGTCATTTTGATAACGTCAGGAAGACGCAGAATTCGATCTTCAGACATTGAAAGTCTCCTATCTCAAAAGCGATGAGAGGGGATGAATCCCTCCTGACGCAGATAGGAAGCGATCTCAGCGGTAAAATCTGAAGTAAAAATTCTCTGAAGCGAAAAAATTATCGACCGTCGTTTAGGTCGCGCTCGGCAAACCGCCGGACATGGTCCTCGGATATCTTATGGATGTTTTGCCTTAGTTCTGTCGTATCAATGCCAGGAGGATTTAATACCTGCTCCAGTCCCTGGGGCGGGAGAAGCGGCAGGCCACCGCGTGTGTTCCCGTTTGTTCGGCCTACATTTTTGTATCGCTGCCAGGCATTCCAAACCATGTTATAGGTGGGAAGGTGGCATTCTTGATAAGAGCCGTGGCGTTCCTCAAGCACCTCTACAACTGCACGGCAAATCGAGTATATGCCTAGCGGCTTATCATCCGGTGAAGGTCTCCACTCTTCTTCCGATGCGTAGGCGCGACCCACCAACAACTTCTGCCACCAGTTCGGATCATTTTGTACCCATTCCGCGCAACCAATTGCGTGTGCGATTATGAGGTCGCGCAAAACCTTCCAGTCTTGCGAATAGAGGCTCGGTCCACGCTTCTTGGGTCCCGAGTCTCTCCGATTTACGGCCCACTCACTTAAGGGCTGGGGCATCGCTTTCCCGGCTTCCCGATACAGGTCCACGGCTTGTTCCAATGCCAAGTGAACATGGCCTAGGTAATCCACCATTTCTACCAGCCAATGGCACTCGAATTCCGCCGAAGTACCGAGCTTAGGATCTCCGTTCAGACAGCATTGCGCCTTTTCTTCAACTAGGTCGTTGATTAAGCGCTCCCGTTGCTCTTTATTTCGGTTTGGCCAGAGCAACCCGATTGCAAGATTGCGCCGGTGCGTCGGATGCGAAAACACGTGGCCCACAACCATCTTGGTTACTTCATAGCACTCTCTTCGTTCTTCGCGCTTTTCTTCGGCGAGCCGGTCACTCTTACGCATCTCCCTTACTCCTCTGTCGGCTCATCGGAATGACCTTTGTTTCAGGGCTGTTTGCTAAGTATTCGGCCCACTGTTCCATCAACTTACCCCGCCGCTCGAACAGATCGGAACGCGCGTAGGCGGCCTCCGCCTTGTTAGGGATAGTATGGGCCAGTGCCGCTTCCATGACCGCGCGGGGCGCGTTGGTGCATTCCGCCGCCCAATCGCGAAAACTCGACCGGAAACCGTGCGGCACGCCGTTCAAACTCAGGCTTTGCATGAGTTTAGACAGCGTCACTTCGGAGAGCGGCCTACCGGGCTGGGCTCCGGGAAAGACGAGACCACTGCCGCCCCCGAACTGCCCCGCTTCAGTCAGCATCTCCAGCGCCCGTGTACACAGTGGGACACGGTGTTCGCGCCCAGCTTTCATTCGCTCAGCCGGAACGGTCCAAATTGCCGCGTCCATGTCGACCTCGCTCCACGTCATATGCCGGACCTCGCCAGATCGTGCGGCGGTCAGGATCAGGAACTCGAAGGCCAGCTTGACAGCCCTTCCGCTTCCAGACGCGCGTACGGCCTCTATGGCGCCGGCGACTTCTCCGTGCGGCAGGGCCGGATGATGGCGCTTGCCTTTGCCATTCTGCCTGGGCAGCACAGCACTGATGGCCTCGCCGGCAGGGTTGTCCTGCCGGAAGCCTTGGGCCACGGCCCATTTCATGACGGTCGAGATGCGTTGGCGCACACGCCGCGCGGTTACCGCCTTGGTATGCCAGATCGGCATAAGCACGCTGAGGACTTCTGCCGTATCGATATCCGACACCGGTCGTTTGCCCAGGCGCGGATAGACGTAGGTGCGTAACGTGGTCTCCCACTGTGACGCGTGCTTGGCGTTGCGCCAGCTCGGGCGGTGCAGTTCAATGACGGCCGCCGCTGCCGCCTCGAAGGTGGGTATATTGGCCTGGCGCCGAAGATCCATCGGGTCGCCACCGGCGCGGGCGATCTTGCGGTTGGCAAGCGCCTTTTCGCGGGCTTCTGACAACGATACCAGCTGGACCCCACCAAGACCCAGCGTCCGTTGCCGGCCCTGGATCACCAGCCTTTGCTCCCATCGCCGTGCACCCGATGGATCGACCTTGAGATACAAGCCATTGCCGTCACAGTACCGGCCGGGCTTGGTGGTCTTGTGCACGAAGGCTGGCGACAACTTTTTGTCGGGATGCTTTCCTTTCGGCTTGCGACCAGACGCCATTTCATAACCCCCAAATTACACCCACTATAATTGGGGGGATTTTACGGGAATCTATAGGTAGGCGCAAGACGCCCATAATCCAAAAGCACCATGGATCAAGGTCTTTTCAGGATGTCGTGGGATGCGTTGGGAATGGGCTTTGGCGGCTTCCTGGTCCGCCGTCAGGCGGCCCGCGCGGTCCGGGTAATCCGCAAGCTCCACAGAGGCGAGACCCTTCTCGCGGAAGTCCCGTAGCCAGCCGCGAACCGTGTCGGGATCAAGATAGAATATCCTGGAGACCATCTGCACGCTGTGGCCATCATCAAGGGCAACCAGCGCATTCGCGCGCCGTACCTGCAGCGCTTCGACCTTCCGCTTGCGCATGACATTCAGGAGTGCCTTGGGTTCGTCAGCGGTCAGAAAGGAGGCCTTTTGCGCATCTTCGCCGTGAAGTCGTTCGCTGCTCGTGTCGTTGGAGAGG
This sequence comes from Rhodospirillaceae bacterium, assembly GCA_965262665.1. Lineage (GTDB taxonomy): Bacteria > Pseudomonadota > Alphaproteobacteria > Rhodospirillales > Rhodospirillaceae > CBDBND01. The sequence goes on along the minus strand of CBDHFR010000004.1, from coordinate 1,315,467 downwards.
TGCATGAATCGGCAGCCGAATCAGGTCAATGCAAAATACTAAATTCAGGCCGAATCAATGATTCCAGGTATAGTTAGAAATAAGTGTGGAATGCGTTTGCTATGGGATTTCTAGATCGATTTCGAACCAGAAAACGGTATCGCAAGGTGGCCGATCAGCTTTATTTGGCCTCCGTCAAGCAGTCCAGATCACCCTCGTTGTACATCGAACTTGGCGTGCCGGATACGGTCGATGGGCGATTCGACATGATCATTCTCCATGTGATGTTGCTCATCCGCCGGTTACGGGGCGGCGGAGAAGAGGCCGCCATTGTCAATCAAGAAGTTCTGAATCTGATGTTTGCCGATATGGACCGCAATTTTCGAGAAATGGGAATTGGGGATATGAGTATTGGTAAACACGTCAAAAAGACTGCCAAGGCCTTCTATGGCAGGGCTGAGACTTTGGAAAAGGGATTGGACACGGGCCCCGTCGATTTGAACAACGCCCTGAAGGAAACAATATTACGTTCAATAGAGGCGCCGGATGAGAAGACGTCCGCCTTGGCACATTACGTCGTAGGCATCGATCGATTTCTAACGACTCAGTCCATTGAAAACATCCTTTCTGGCGAAATATCTTTCGAGAATACAGCAACTGCAGACGCTACAGCCTGAACATGGACTAATCTATGGCTGGTAGAACAAATAAGACTGAGCAGGAAAAGCAAACTCTACTGAGCCATCGTGTTCCAGTGGTGTCGTTACCCGCAGACGGACGGACGGTTGAAATTGTTGCCACAAAAGAAGAGCTCCTGGCGATAGCCGACGCTTGCAATTTGGTATCCGTCGACAGTTTTACGGCTCATTTTTTTATTACAAAGGGAAGAGGGTCTTTGATCGCGGTGCAAGGGTCGTTGGACGCGGGCGTTATCCAAACATGCGGCGTGACATTAGAGTCGGTCGAAGAGCACGTTTGTACAGATATAGGTCTGACATACACACTGGACTCAGAGTCCCGAAATCCAGACGCCATCGAATTTGATTATGCAGAAGACGACCCGCCGGAACCTGTGATTGAAGGTCATATAGACTTCGGCACAGTTGCGATGGAACATTTTGCCCTCAACCTGAATCCCTATCCCAGAAAGCCGCAAGCCCTTTTTTCCTCTGAAGCGTTGGCTGATCAGGAAAAGACCCCTGATTCTGCGGCTTCGGGACCATTTTCGGCGCTCTCATCCATGAAAGACCGTAAAAATAAGGAGTGAGGCGCCTTGCCGAGAAAGGTGGATTTGGGTATGTACTCGCCCTTCCGATTCGACCCGCGCTGCAAAACAGGCTGACAAGCTGGTTGATCTAAAGAAAGTGATGAAAAATGGCTGTTCCAAAGAAAAAAATCTCAAAATCCAAGCGTGATATGAGACGTGCTCATGACGCTTTGAGTGCCAGTGTTCATCAAGAATGCCCGAATTGTGGCGAATTAAAGCGTCCACACCATGTTTGCCAGGCCTGTGGATCATATAATGACCGGGATGTGGTAGAACCTGCCGAATCTGTCCTATAATTCGTTGGCGCCGATGACGGCGCTTTTTCATAGAGTGCTTTTATTCAAGGTACTTTGCTGAACAGACGGAGGGAGTCTGACACAGCATAAATGAGGCTGTCTTCGCCGGTTGGTGAAGGGATCAGAGGGCTGCGTGAGCGAAAACATCACTTTATCAATTGATGCTATGGGCGGCGATGCTGCCCCCGACATTGTCATGGAGGGTGTTACTGAGGCGCGTGTGCGTTACCCGGATGTGAATTATTTGTTGTTTGGACGTGAATCTCTCATCCAACCTTTTTTAGATCGTGACAGTAAACTGACAGCGGTGTGCGAGATCCGTCATACAGAAGACGTTGTGACCGGCGAACAAAAAGTATCGCAAGCCATTCGCCAAGGTCGCAACTCGAGCATGTGGAAAGCGATCGAAGCGGTAAAGAACGGCGAAGCACACGGTATCGTATCCGCTGGGAACACCGGTGCCCTGATGGCAATGGCCAAATTAAATATACGGACATTGGCCGGCATTGATAGGCCCGCCATTTGTTCTTTGTTTCCCAATCAGGTTGGCGAAACGGCAATGCTTGATCTCGGCGCAAATGCCCAATGTGACGTTCGTAATTTGGTTGAGTTTGCCGTAATGGGAGCCTGCTTTACCCGGGCGATGACAGGTTTAGACCATCCGAGAGTAGGATTGCTCAATATCGGAACGGAAGATCTCAAGGGAACGGATTTGTTGCGCGATGCTGCCGCAATCCTAAAAGAATCAGATCTAGATCTCGACTTTCACGGTTTTATTGAAGGCGATGACATCACCGCAGGAACCGTTGATGTGGTTGTAACGGATGGATTCACTGGCAATGTGTCACTGAAAACAGCCGAAGGCACGGCAAGGCTTTATACGAAATTTCTTAAGTCTGCTTTCAAAAGCTCACTAATGGCCAAACTCGGATATCTACTGATTAAACCTGTCCTCACCCAAGTAATGACGCGGACGGATCCGCGACGATACAACGGGGCCTTATTCGTCGGTTTAAATGGTGTTGCCGTGAAGAGTCATGGTGGTACGGATGCTCTAGGTTTTGCCAACGCCATTGGGGTTGCCGTTGATATGGTTGCCCGTGATCTCAATAGTGCGATTGGCGAACAACTGACCCATTTGAACCTTGACGATGCTGTTGAAACCCATCAGGCAGCCAGCTCCGCATGACCATACGAGCCGTGATTCTGGGGGTGGGCTCTTACCTGCCGGCCAAGGTCATTACCAATGACGAACTTGCCGAGAAAATCGACACGTCTGATGAATGGATTCGCGAACGCACGGGCATTCGCCGCCGGCATTTTGCTGCAGACGATGAAAACACGTCCGATCTGGCAATTGCTGCAGGTCGGCAGGCTTTGGAACGCGCTGGCCTAAAAGGCGAGGAGATTGATTTGTTCGTCGTGGCGACAGCCACGCCAGATCACACGTTTCCTGCTACAGCGGCAAAAGTCCAGGCTGCGGTAGGGCGTCCCGGTGTCCCGTCGTTTGATGTTCAGGCCGTGTGCTCAGGGTTCGTCTACGGACTCTCGATTGTTGATAACGCCATACGATGTGGACAGATCAGGACTGCCCTCTTTATTGGGGCTGAAACGTTCTCTCGCATCCTGGACTGGGAAGACCGGTCGACCTGTGTGTTGTTTGGAGACGGTGCCGGGGCCGTTGCTCTCACCGCAGAAGAGGGTCAGGGCACAACCGCTGACCGCGGCGTTCTGTCAACGCATCTCCATTCAGACGGAAGGCAGCATGATTTGCTTTACGTCGACGGTGGCGCGTCAACGACGCAGACAACCGGTTACATCCGTATGGAGGGACGCGAAGTCTTCCGTCATGCGGTCGTGAATTTGGCGGAAACAGTTCATGAAGCTCTGATGGCAAACGACATCACCATAGACGATGTGGACTGGCTTGTTCCGCATCAAGCCAATAAGCGCATCTTGGACTCAACCGCTAAGAAACTTCGCATACCTCAGGAAAAGGTGATCGTTACGGTTGATGACCATGCCAATACCTCAGCCGCTTCAATTCCGCTCGCCCTGGCAGCGGGCATTGACGACGGGCGTATCAAACCCGGCCACCTCGTCCTTATGGAGGCTATGGGTGGTGGATTTACCTGGGGATCGGCCCTGGTGCGGATCTAAAAAATACTCGAAAAAATACGCTAGAGCATGATCTGACCTGATTGAATCGTTGGGGGATTCACAGGGCGAGGGATTTGTGATTCAAGATGTCGGCCGGGTTGAGGAGGCCGGCATTGATGTCGAAAGCCCTTTCCCTTGATCTTCGCAATCGGGTTCTATCAGCGGTTTCAGAGGGTATGAGCCATAGAGCGGCTGGTGCGCGTTTCGGGGTAAGCGCGGCGAGCGTGAGCCGCTGGCGTGCGCTGGAACGCGAACAGGGAGACGCCCGCCCGAAGGCGCTTGGCGGGGACCGTCGCTCGGGCCGGATCGAGGCGCAGCGCGCCGTGATCCTGGGCCTTCTTGAGGAGAACCGGGACATGGCCATTGAGGAGTTGCGCGCGGCTCTCGGGGACCGAGACCTCACCTTCAGCTACGGGTCGATACAGCGCTTCCTCGTGCGCCACGGCATCACGCGAAAAAAAAGACCGGCCATGCGGCGGAGCAAGACCGTCCGGACGTGTTGAGCCGGCGACAGGCCTGGCGCGACAGCCAGCCCGGCCTCGACCCCGCCATCGGCCAAATCTCCCTGACCTTCTCCCCGCAAGAATGCAAAAACTACTTCAACGCCGCCGGATACAGCGCAACGTGATCGGATTCCGCTCTAACGTATTGCAATTGAATGGAAACCTGTATTGACGCCGGATCATTAACCGGGCTAACGTCAGCCCTCGTGCGCATCGCAGGACAGGGGGACGTGCGATATGAGCCGCGCCATGACCCGAGCGCAGTTGAGCGAGTCGATCTATCAACAGGTCGGGCTTTTGCGAAATGAATCTGCAGAATTGCTCGAAATGGTACTGAGTGAGATCTCCTCGGCTTTGGTGCGGGGAGAGACGGTTAAGATTTCATCGTTCGGCAGTTTTTCTGTTCGGCAAAAGGGGGAGCGCATTGGGCGCAATCCCAAGACCGGCGAAGAAGTTCCCATACTTCCTCGCAAAGTATTGGTCTTCCGTCCCTCGCAGCTTCTTAAAGTGCGCATTCGGCGTGATCATGGCGCTCAACCCGCGCCGCAATCCGGTCCGTCCGAGTCACCACCATCTTCCGGTTATTAATCGGCTGACCCGTGAGTGACAGCAGCACGATTGATAATGACCATCCCCGCAAATCAGAAGCGGCCTTTCGCACAATCAGCGAAGTAGCGACCGAACTAGACGTGGCTCAGCATGTCCTGAGGTTTTGGGAATCAAAGTTTAGCCAGGTGCGGCCTCTCAAGCGAGGCGGTGGGCGCCGTTATTACAGGCCTGAAGATGTGGCGTTGCTTAAGCGGATCCGTGATTTGCTGTACCGCGACGGATTGACCATCAAGGGCGTCCAGAAGCTATTCCGAGAACACGGTGTTAAATCAGTTGTTGAAGGCACGAGTGGTTCTGTTATTGAGCGAAGCAGTCCGGCCAAAGAAACAAAACCAAGATCATCGGCGCTCGACGTCAAGGGCTTGATTGGCGAGCTGACGGAGTTGCGCAATACCTTGCGGGCCGCTCTTTCTGCGCGAGTGTAGTCAAACTGGAATCGTTGTTTTGTTTAGGGTCCGCCGTTATAGTCCGCGCCTCTCGGTGATCGACATGGCGTATTCTTTTAGAGTGCGGGCACATGCAACGGGCGGAGCGTAGCGCAGTCTGGTAGCGCACCACACTGGGGGTGTGGGGGTCGTGGGTTCAAATCCCGCCGCTCCGACCATTTTTCTCAAAATTTCAATGCCTTATGAGGCTGCGTTGCGGCTAATTCTGAGCCGCACATGATCATCTCGACTGTTAGTTGCATTCGAGCCAAACCCTTTATAGACTGTTAAATGTCGAGAAAAGACAGTGGGACTGCCGGTGCAAGTTGCCGGTGATTTTTCTGGATTAAATCCAACAGGCGCAGCTCAAGCGGCGCCCCAGCCGAAGCGCGTAGTTGACACCCCTTTGCGCAACGGTCAAAAAGCAGAAGATGACGACCGCCGCCAGCAACAAGCAAACCAAGAAGCCGAAGACGGCCGTCCGGTTTTTCGTGACGCCGTTACTGAAGCAACCCAGGCCGGCATAAACGCCGCCGCTAGCGAACAATTTAACAACCCACAATCCAGTGAAGCGAACGACACGCCCGCGTTCGTTCGGTCTGAGAAGCGGCCAGAGCAGGGCCCGGTTTCTTTGTCGGAGGAAGACAGCAACGGATTGTTGGCGAATTTGGCAACCGCCCGCCAAACCGCTGAAGCGACTTCCGCATCACCACGACCGCAGCAAGTTTATGAATCTGCTGCCAATAACTATGCGAAGCAGGGCGTGAGTTCGGCAAACGTTTTTGCTGGTCGGGGCGATTTGTTGGAATTGCAGGCTTAAGCGTTCGTCTGTTCTTCGCCTTCTAAGGCATTGCGTCCTTTATCGGTGAGTTTACATACCATCCAGTCGGGCTTGAGTTGATTGGCGAACCAAGGTTCGGCCCAACCTGCTTCGACGCACTTTCGCACCACCTGCGGATTGACCTTTTTTCCGTTTTCATCGAACAGCGGTAGTCTGCCGCCCGGCTGCGTGAGCCCCCGAGCCAACCACTTGCGCTGCGCAATCGACAGCCGGGTTGATTTTCTAGCGCGTGTGTCCATGGCGCCCCTGTTGCCTGTGGACAGTTATGTTTTACTGCATGGTGCAGTTCTATGATTAACAAAAGTATAGCACGGGTGCAGAGGAGGCCGAGTCCGCTATGACATGCTGCATGATCTATGCCACCACAGGAAGCCCCGAGGAGGCGCAATCCTTAGCAAAAGCTCTGGTCGACGAGCGCCTCGTGGCCTGCGTCAATATCATAGACGGTGCCACTTCGGTGTACCGATGGAACGGAAAGACCGAATCCGAGCAGGAAAGTATTCTGATCGCAAAAACATGCATCGCTAATCGCAATGACGCGATGAACCGTTTACAGGCGCTTCATTCGTATGACACACCGTGCATTGTCTCCTACGACATGGCCGATGGCATGCAGGATTACTTGGCATGGGTTATTGGCGAGACGAGACGAGATTAGGACAACGGCACAACACGGATGGTGGCCAGAGCCTGACAAGCAATGCCTTCGCCCCGGCCAGTAAACCCGAGGCCTTCTGAGGTCGTTGCTTTAACGCTGATCCGGTTTAGTGAGACACCGGCTATTTCGGAAATTGTCGCGCGCATTTGCTCCCTGAAGGGCAACACTTTTGGCTGTTCACAAATGATGGTGATGTCCAAATGAAGCAGTGAGCCTAAGCGTTCGCACAGACGGTCCATAGCGAACTTTAGGAACAGATGAGAAGAGGCGTCTTTATAGTCGGCGTCTAACGGAGGGAAGTGAACGCCAATGTCACCGTCGGCCAGGGCCCCTAGGATTGCATCCGTTGCCGCATGGAGCACGACGTCAGCATCAGAGTGCCCAATCAGACCCCTGTTGAACGGTATGTGTATGCCTCCGAGCACTAAACCGTCCCCAGGTCCAAACCGGTGAACATCAAATCCCGACCCGGTGCGTACTTCGAACAGGGCGTCGGCGATTCGCTCAAGGTCTTGCCGATTTGTCACTTTGATATTGGATGAGTGACCATCAACGGTGGTAACCGCGTGTCCTGACTGTTCAAGCACGGCGGCGTCGTCCGTCATCGTTTTGTGCGCATGCTCCCGATGTGCGTTTAAAAGAGGTGAGAACAAAAACCCTTGCGGCGTTTGCGCGCGCACAACATTGGCACGGTTCACCGTTTCCAGGACAATCTTAGTTCCATCAAGCCGTTTTAGAGTTTCTTGAACGGGCAGGGTGGGTATGGCGCCACTGACTCCGCCTTGAAGAGCCGCCAACACACGGTCTATTACCCCTTCGCCTGGATTGGGTCGGGCTCCATCGTGGATCAATACAGTTTCTGGAGCGTTCAGGGTCAACGTTTCAAGGCCGCGTAATACGGACTCTTGTCGGGTTGCGCCACCTGTTACTGGGTCTAAGACGTCCAAGCCTTCGGCAGCTTCGTCAAATAAACCCCGATCGTCAGGGTGAATGACCGGAACAACCATATTCACCGCCGGATGACGGTCGAATGCCTGAAGCGCGTAGCGCAGGAGGGGAACGCCGGCCAATTCCGTATATTGCTTCGGCCGGTCACCCCCAAATCGGGAGCCCCGTCCAGCGGCAACAATAATAGCGGTACAAGAGGGCATCAGACGCTAAGTCTTCCTTTGAATCAAAGGTTTGCGGCGGCCTGGCTGCATAGCATACGATGTTTTCCGGTGCCAGTTTGGTCGTACCTTTCGCTATGGTTCGCTTAACGTTGCTCAAGGATTAATCGCTTGTGGCCACAATGCCACAAAGTTTCTTAAATATACCTGGAATCATTGATTCGGCCTGAATTTAGTATTTTGCATTGACCTGATTCGGCTGCCGATTCATGCACCTCTCCAACGACACGAGCAGCGAACGACTTAACGGCGAAGATGCGTAAAAGGGCCTCCTTTCTGACCGCTGACGAACGGCAAGGCACTCCTGAATGTCATGCGCAAGCGGAAGGTCGAAGCGCTGAAGGTACGGCGCGCGAATGCGCTGGTTGAAGTGCCGCCAGCGGTGCGGGCTGAGGCCATGGGCCTTCCAGATCGCCTGGACCGTCGCCGCCGCGACGCCAGCAACCTTCGCCATCGCGCGCAGCGTCCAGTGGGTCGCCTCGTGCGGCGGCGCTTGCTGGGTCAGGCGGACGATCTCGGCGACGCGCTCCGGCGGGATCGGCGCTTTGCCAGGCGGACGGGACTTGTCGCGAAGCAAGCCGTTGACACCCTCGTGCATGAACCGCTCCTGCCAGCGCCACACGCAGGTCTTGGACTTGCCGGTCGCGCGCATGATCGCCGAAGTGCCGAGCCCCGCGTCGGTCTTCAGGATGATCCGCGCCCGCCAGAGGTGTTTCTGCGCGCTCTTCGGGTCCGCGACGATCGCTTGCAATCGCTGACGGTCGCCAGACGTGACAGTAAAATGGATGCCGGTACGCATCGCACAGACTCGCATGACACCGCACAATACGGAATCCCAAAGCGGACCCTTTCGTTCCGGTCAATCCACTAGCGCATTTCCGATTTATTGTGACGCATAGCCGTCAGCAACCAAGAAGTTCCTGTAGTGCGCGTGATTGAAGAGGCCGCAGACGTTACCGGCGGCTTTCCACAGATCATCGATGGTGCGGGGTTTTAAGCGCTTCATGTGAGCTTTGAACTTTGAAAATGCGAGCTCGATCGGGTTGAAGTCCGGCGCATAGGGCGGCAGGAACAAAAGCCATGCGCCCCGCTTTTCAACCGCCCGCCTGGCACCGTCGCGTTTGTCGGCCGGCAGATTGCCGGGGACAACAACAGCGCCTTTTTGAAGGGTCGGGGCGCGTTGCGTTTTGATGTACTGCTCGAATGCATCACCGTCCATGGCGCCCTCGATCAAATCAGGGCACCCAGGGCGCGGTCAGGCCGTCACCGCGCAATCCGGCAATGAAGGTCATGGTTTTCCAATGACCATGGGGAATGGCGGCAACCATCCGCTGGCCGCTGGGACAGCGCCCCCGCAGGCGCGCCATTTTGGTATTGATACTTGTTTCGTCAAGGAACACGATCCTGCCGACCCGCTCGGGATGGGCCGGGAGCCGGGCCTGACGTTGGCGCCAAACCACGCGTGCTGCCTGCCCATCCGCGCGTTCCTGTTCACTGGCGTGGGCGGTTTTTTTAAAGCTGATCTTGCGCGCGCGGAACCAGTCATTAATCGTCGAAGTCGGCGCAATCACTTGGTGAACTTCGTCCAGACGCTCAGACAGCTCTTGCAGTGTCGGGTCTGGCGTCTCCTTAATCCAGCGCAGGATATCCTCGCCGTCAAGGATCAAGACGGCGCTGGCGCGACGGCCGTGGCTTGACCGCGACAGTCCCCTCGTCTTCATATCGCCCGCCATCCCGCACCGCCGAGCTTGCGCTCACCTCAAAAAGGGCCGCCGCCTGACGGCGCGACATGCCCGACGCCACTTTCCTCGCCAAACGAATACGCAGGTCTTCCGATACAGCCACGATGCCCCCGCCAAAGCGGCTATCGAATCAGTCCGCCAAGACCACGACAACAAAACTTTGATTCATTCAACCTCGGAAACGCTCTAGGATGGCTTCCATTCCGTATATCCGCTTTGAGTTTCTTGAGGGCTAACGGTGTTGGTCCACCCTCTTCTTTTATTAACTTTTGAAAGCCTCCTTTCGGTCTCGCTGCTAATGCGAGACGTTCATAGGCTTCGGCAGACCATGTGGTAGCAAAACTGCTCGGATAGTCTTCTCCACTGTCACATGGTCCCTTCTCATTATAGATGACCGGAAACAGAGCGCCTTGGGGTGGTTCACGGGGAATCATCTCATCCAAGCTTACGCAGTCTGGTCTCGGCTGCCAGCGAATGTCATCACCAAATACACGCGTGGAAATCGCAAAACGCCAATCGTCCGTCGAGTTGCCGCACGAAAAATGCAGAGTCCAAGGATGGATGACTAAAGCGTCACTGGGTTCCATATCCCAGGAAAGAAATTGAATGCCTTCCTCGCCCCGTAATGCTTCTCCATCAGGCTGAATGGGCCGGTCTTCCGGTCGTATCATTTGCCGAGCGTTAGGCGAGAACAACCAATACAACTGATCGTGATTGTGAGACCCGGCAATACATTCAAGGCTATTTGCTTTTGTGATTGGTGTTAGCGCAGTCCAGAACGAGGGAACCATCTTGCCGACGACCGGCCACCCAGCTCTATCGTTGTGCCAAATTGTCTGCTGAGCGGATTGGGGTTCTTTTGTAAACAGTTCGTCAAAGAAGAAACGTATTTTTTCAGACTGCAAGACTTTGCCTACCGCTTCTCCCAAAGGTGACTCAAAAGCATATGTCCTGAATTCTGGCATAGTCCGCGCCATATACCGGGCACTACCGACGGTCGGCAGCAGTGAAAACTTGGATCTGTCCATTCTCGCATCTGCGGCGAGCGGCCGAAGTAAATCAATCCAATCCTGATCAAAGACCTGCCGTAGGCATACAACGCCATCACGATTATAAGTATCGACGTCTTCTTGTGTAATTGCCCTGAGAGGAGAACGGTTAAATGCCATTCTGGAACTCCATTATTGAACGGGGCCAGCTTCCTGGCCTGATACAGAAACGCCCGGTTTCTGAGCCTCAGAAATCACGTATTGCCTGAGCGCCTCGGAAATCTCTGGTCCGAATGCATCCTGAAACGAAACCATTCCCACGCCCGACAACAGACCATCCATGACAACATCGTTCCACAATCCATTGTCCAGATATTCAGAGAACCGGAGGTCCGGCTGAATTCTATTTCCGCGTGCTTTTCGTCCATGACAGGCAAAGCAGTATCGGTGGAAAACTTTGCGGCCCACAGCCGCTATCTCGATATCGATCTCTTCAGTAGGCGGCTCCCGCAATTCTTGTGGTGTATAGGTGTATTCCGGAAGGGTGGTTGTTCCGCCAAGCTTGAAAGCCACCACGCGGTTGGCATGCGGCACGTCTGCTGGATAGGGCACAACGTCCGTCCTCATTGTTGCTGCACCTCGGCCGAGCGCGATTGCAACGTACTGATCGTCACCAATCTGGTAGCTGATTGGCCCCCCTACACCACTGTTCTGTACGTAACTCGACCAGACTTCTTCTCCAGTGTCGGCCTTGTATGCGACAAATCGTCCGTCACCAGTGCCGCGAAAAACCAGCCCACCCGCCGTAGCGAGAATCCCACCACCATTGCCGTCTGCTCGCCATGCTTGACTTTGTGTCACAGGGTGCCAGGCGAGAAGATAACTCCGCGCACGTTGTTCCGTTCCCACGCTGGGGAAGTCAAACGGAATGCTTATGTCATAGCCTAAATTCCACAGTCCGGCGGTATACTGAAAGTCCTCATCTTTCTGCCAAATAAACCGGCTATCGACCGTTGGGATATAAACGAGGCCAGTGGTAGGACTAAAGGCCATCGGATTCCAGTTGTGGGCCCACCCGGGCCTGGCTCGATGTACACGCGTTTTTCATCGACTGGCCGCACACCGGGGCGCTCGACTGGACGCCCAGTCGCAAGATCGATGTGGCTAGCCCAGTTCACCTTCGAGAATGCTTCGGCGGAAATCAATTCGCCACTAGTACGATCTAAGACGTAGAAAAAACCGTTCTTCGGTGCCTGCATCAATACCTTGCGAATGGCGCTGTCTATCTCGATGTCGGCAAGAATGATCGGTTGTGTTGCGGTGAAATCCCAAGACTCGGCCGGTGTCGTCTGATAGTGCAAAACGTACTCACCTGTATCGGGACGCAACGCAATAATCGACGACAGGTATAAATTGTCACCTCCATCCGGCGACCGGATCGCGTGATTCCAGGGAGTCCCGTTGCCGGTTCCGATATAGAGGAGGTCTAGCTCGGGATCGTAAACAATTGCGTCCCAGACGGTGCCGCCGCCTCCGCTTTTCCACCACTCGCCTGTCCAAGTTTCAGCGGCCGCCCGCATCGCCTCATTTTCGAAGCCCTGACCGGGGTCGCCGGGCACAGTGTAAAAGCGCCAATCCAACGATCCGGTTTCCGCGTCATAGGCAGAAACGTATCCGCGCACGTCGTACTCCGCACCAGCATTGCCTATGATCACCCTGTCTTTGACAACGCGTGGCGCGCCCGTAATCGTAAGGGCTTTGGTAGGGTCTGTTGTGGCCTGCTCCCACACTTTGGTGCCTGACTGAGCATCAAGCGCAATGAGCCTGCCGTCTAACGTGCCGACGTAAATTTTATTACCCCACGCCGCAACGCCGCGATTGACCGGTTGGCAACACGCTTTAACAAGGGTTTCTGGTGGAACCTCAGGATCGAAGTACCATACTTCTTCGCCGGTCTTGGCGTTCAGAACGAAGACCTTTCCCATAGATTCCGTTACGTACATCATGCCGTCTGTGACGAGGGGCGTCGCTTCAACAACATTGTGATCATTGAGATCAAAGAACCAGTCCAAACCAAGTTGATGGACAGTGTTAATGTCCACCTGGCTCAGAGGACTGAAGCGCTGTTCTGAATAGGTCCGGCCATGGAGTAGCCAGTTGCCCGGTTCACTGTCCGCATTGATCAACCGCTGGGTCGTGACGCCATTAACCGGGGGTTTGTCTGATGCCGAAGAACCTGTGGCAAAGACGACAGCAAAGCAAAAGGACAAGTTACATGCTAACACCAACAAAGATGTTCCGAAATCTACCCTCGAAGAGATCAGAGACACTGACCCGATGTTGCACCGCCACCTAACCAACAATGGAAGTATCTCTACCAAGTTTTGTTGCCTCTATCTTTGACCTGCTAAAAAGGCTCCCGCTCCACTGTGCAGATTGTCCTTGCTACAAAGGAGCGAGAGCCTGGGAGGAGACCCGTTGAAGACCGCAACCTAACGATAGGCGTGGTCTAGAGTTATCCTAGAAATTGTAGTTCATCCGCACACCGTAGGTCGGCTTCCGCGCCAAACCGAGTTGCAAGCCAACTGTTTGGAAGGAATCATAGTCAAAGGGCCTGGAGATCATTTCGTGCGTCTTGCTGTCGAAGATATTCTTGCCCCACAGTTCGATGCTCATATCTTCGTTTTCGACACCAACCCGCACGTTAACGAGATGCTGCGCCCCGGTGGTGACCAAGTTCGCAGCCGTGGCGTACCCCAGCGGCGATAGCCAAACGGACGGCCGCTTCGTCAGCGGTGTGAATGGTGGTGCGCGCCTCATTCTCGCCTGCGTAGCGGATCAGTTGGGTGAAATCGTCGTCGGAGATGAGCGGCAAGTTTTGTCCGTTGGGCCCATGCCTCGGCGGTCTCGGGTGAGCAAAACGCTGTCGCTAGACTGAGCCCAGGCAGGCACAACGGTCAAGGTAATGAAAAGTGTGTCAATCTCGGAGCAAAAGAGGTCAATTCACCGTCGGAACAGCCCCCAGTTTTCAGGTGCTGGCACCGCCTCGGCGCACGTGCTCCCCATTTATCCGCCGCTCTCTATGATGCAAACTGTCTAAGTCAAGTGTGGATGAGGTAAATGGAAGGGACAGCCCCGACGCTCCGAACGGCATGATAGCCACGGTTCCGTACCCCAGGGTAAGTGTTATGAAGAACCAGTCGATTGCCGCGCCCGGGACACAGGCGTCCTACACGTTGATCCGTGCCGTTCACGACGAGCTCTGGCCGGTGCGCGAGCCCGGGAGGGCTGCTGGCCAGCAACGATACATGAAATCGAGCATGCCGTTCATGGGCGTGCGCGTACCCGTGATGCGGAAGACCGCACAGGCCGTCTTCGACCGTTATCCGCCCACCGGTGCGGACGAATGGCGGGCCACGATTCTCGCACTGTGGCGCGAAGCGACGTACCGCGAACAGCGCTATGCAGCTGTGGAACTCGCGGTTCACCGACCCTTCTTGTGGTGGCTGAACATGGAATCAGTGCTACTACTCGACGAGCTCATCGTCAACGGCGCCTGGTGGGATTACGTCGCCCGGATCGCGTCCGCCGGGCTCGTGCACGTTCTTTCCGCCGAACCGAAACCCATGGGCGCTTTGATGCGCGGCTGGGCGGGGCACGAGAACATCTGGCGCCGCCGTGCCGCGCTCCTGTGTCAGCTTGGCTTCAAGGAAGATACCGATCTGGCGCTGCTATTCGACTGTATCGGGGCTTGCATGGGCCACCGGGAGTTTTTCGTGCAGAAGGCGATGGGTTGGGCGCTTCGTGACTATGCGCGGACCGATCCGGGTGAGGTCCGGTGCTACGTCGGTGCAAACGGTTCCTGTCTCTCGAGGCTCACCCGCAGGGAAGCGCTGAAAAACTTGGCGTGAGGACGGCATGCGGCGACGCCACTCCAGTCGCTGTCGCCGCAGTCGAGGTCTCGCCCAGTGTCGGTCCGACCTCTGCCGCGAAGTCGCGTCCGCGACGGAAGGTCATCACCGTTGGTGGCGCGAAAGCATGCACCGCCATTCCGCCGTCAGGAGCCATCACCGAACGACAGAACGGTCACCGTCCGCCTCCACGGCGCGACCGAATCCTTACCTTTGTCGTACAATTCTTCTGTCTTTCCCGAAAATCCAGTCCGCCGATCTTCATGATCCAAACCGCCCAGCTGTGGACGAGGTTTTCGGAAGGGACAGGCAGAGGACATACAGAATCACCGCGCTGAGGATTACCTCAGGCGAACTGTTGAAATAACGGAAAGGGTTGTGCATCGCCGGAGGCTACGAGACCTTAACTTCCCGGCTCAAGCCCATTTACTCTGACAATGCCGACCACCCGCACCACAGACGGTCTTGCCGAGAAGCATCAACCCGCAATACCTTGAAACCGTCTGGTCTCTCTCAAACCAACTGAACCACTCATAGGGGACATATCAGGTGAATGACGCCGGGCCACAAAGGCTTCGCTCGGATGCTTGGGGCTAATCCCGGGTGGTAAAAAGAAGAGACAGGTGAAGGTTCCAGGCCGAATAGCAACAGGGTTTATCATGATCTCTCACTCGTCACTTGCGTTTGCATTTGTTTTGGTCTCTCTCGGCACATACTCAAGTGCCGGTTTTTCCCAACAGGGGGACGATGAAGCTAAGCAAGTTATTCCTGTTGCTGAGGGGACTCCCATAACTGTTGAAGAAGTCGTCGTGACTGGATCGCGCATTCGGCGTGACGAGTTCACGAGCACATCGCCTATTTCGGTAATCACCAGCGAGACTTCGGCATTGGCAGGACTTCTGAATACGGCAGATATCCTTCAGAACTCTACCATCGCAGCGGGCCAGCAAATCGACGATACCTTCTCCGGTTTTGTCACGGACGGCGGGCCCGGCGCCAGATCCATCGCACTTCGAGGTCTTGGAGAGCAACGTACTCTAGTCTTAGTCAACGGCAAGCGTTGGGGACCGTCTGGTGTTGGTGGCGGCACCAACTCCGTCGATCTTAGCGCCATACCTACGACGTCAATCGCTCGCTACGAAATTCTCAAAGACGGTGCTTCGTCCATCTACGGTGCCGATGCGGTCGCTGGTGTGGTCAACGCCATCACGGTGCAGCGATTCGATGGTGTCCATTTTAATGTAGAGGGTTTTGTGCCTCAAAAAAAGGGGGCGGAAACCCTGGGCGTCGATTTTACTTGGGGACGTGTGGAATCCGACTGGTCTTTAAACTTTTCTGGCGGCTATACGCGGCGGCAAGACATGGTTCGCGCGGAGCGGGAATGGGCCAAGTGTGACATCAGGCCGCGCTTCACGGACCAGAACGGCGGCGGCATCATCGACAATACCAATCCTGAAACAGGCGAACCCTTGTGTTTCGGGTCCATCCATGGATTTGTGGCCTTTACCCCGTTCGGCTGGCTACGGTATGAGCCCAGCCTTAAGCAGCCGGATCCGAGCAATCCTTATTTCTCTGCACCACAACAGTTTGGCATCCCATACTATACTACCGTTCCGGTTCACGGCTGGGACCCGACCAGCAATCCCGAAGATCCCGATCCGCTTTGGGATAATGAGGGCCGCTTCTACCGGGACACGCGAGATTCCGACGTTGAAGACATTTTAGCCGATCAGGAGCTCTATTCGTTCACCTCGTTTGGCGATAAGGATTTCGACATAGGGGGTCGCAACGCCAACGTTTACTATGAGTTTTACTATAATCAGCGCTCAACAAAATATACTGGTAGCCATGGACAATTTTTTCCAGACGTGCCAGCTACCAACCCCACTAATCCCTTTGGCGTTTACGGGCCACTAGCTCCCTTCGGTGGATTTTCGGTCGCGCCAGTGGTGCCCCGATACGAATTGGACCTGCACCGCAAAAGTGGAGAGTTACCTTCTCACCTAAGCCGCCATACTTTCGCACTTCACCGGACTGATGCTGCCCAGATATGAATGGCGACGACGCGGATTATAAAATCCATTGATATAATGGAACAGGGCGTTTTGTGCCTGTTCCCTGGTTTCATAGTGTTCCCTCCATATTAATTCTGCTTTCAATGATTTGAAGAACGTTTCTACAGTCGCATTGCCATAGCAATTCCCTTTGCCAGACATCGAAGAGAGAAAGCCGTGGCCTTTGAGAAGTTTCCGGTAATCGTTGGAGCAATACTGCGAGCCACGATCAGAATGATGAATGACCCCTGGTGGCGGTTGTCGCAATGCAATGGCCCTTTTCAGAGCCTTGATCGGCAAATCCCGTTTGAGCCTGTCGCTGACGGCCCAGCCAATGACACGGCGTGAATACAAATCGATGATCACCGCAAGATACAGCCAGCCCGCTGCCGTCCAGAGATAGCTGATATCACCGGCCCATTTCTGGTTTGGTCCCGTGGCCTGAAAATCTCCATCCAGAAGGTTGGGAGCTATGTTGTGGTTGTGATTACTGTTTGTCGTGCGTTTGAATTTATGAGTTCTGACGATGCGAATATCGTTCTCCCGCATCAACCGCCCGACCCGGCGTTCACCAATGACGATGCCTTGATCCCTGAGTTCATCAGTCATTCGCTGGCGACCATAGGCCCGATAATTACGGGCATGTTCGGCACGAATATGGGCCAAATAGACCCTGTCGTCGCGTTGGCGCTGACTGGCAGGGCGAGACACCCAAGCGTAGTAGCCGCTTTCACTGACCCTCAGGACTTTGCACATCCTGCAGATTGAAAAATTGGCCTTCTCCTTTGCGATGAAATGAAACCTCATCGGCTTTGGCTCGCGAAGAAGGCCGTCGCTTTTTTTAAAATGTCCCGCTCCTCACGCAATGTCCTGTTCTCCTTGCAAAGGCGAGCCAATTCCTTGTCTTTATCATTATGAGGGCCGGACAGCAGCTCAGTGTGCTTATGAGCTGGTAATCCACTTGCCTAATGTAGACAGGCCAATGCCAAGATCGGCGGCAACTTGCTTGTGTGATAGCCCGCTCGTCAATGCAATCCGAACGGCTTCAGAACGAAATTCCTCAGTTCTTCCGATACCCATATGGGCCTCCTGTTGAGTTTAAACTTTAACAGAAGGCACTCTCCATTTTACCGGTACCAGTCCAAATTGCACGACCCAACGACCCGGATAAAGGTGGACCGCTTCAACGTGTTCGGCGGCCTTGAAGGTCATCTCTCAGCGACGTGGAGCTACGACGCCTACCTGGGTTACAGCTATTCGAAAGGCACCCTCCGGGACTGGCAGCTATTGAACGACCGAGTGTTGGCCTCGCTGAACTCGACGCTCGATGCCAACGGAAACCTAGTCTGTGCTAATACTTCCTTCCCCGACTGCGTCCCAGCAAATCTCTTCACGGAGGATGCCCTACTGAGAGGCCGCCTGCCGGCCAATGTGCTTGGTTTTATTGCTAAGAGTCGGTTTCGAAAGTCATGCGGCTCGGGCCAATCTGCGGACGAGGAGCATGACGGAGGCGGCGTAGAGGAAGGCGCGGGCCGAGGCGATGGTGGCCTCGAAGTCCTTTGCCAGTCGCCGGTTGCGGTTGATCCAGGCGAAGAAGCGCTCCACGACCCAGCGGCGCGGTTGGACGGCGAAGCCGACCTGATCGGGGCTTTTGCGCACGATCTCGACGGCGATCATGGTGGCCGTGGCGACCTTCTCGCCGGCGTAGCCGCTGTCGGCAAAGACCTTCTCGATGAACGGAAACGAGCCGCGTGAGGCGCACAGCAGCGGCCCGCCACCATCGCGGTCCTGGATACTCGCCGGATGCGCCTCGAGCACGAGGCCGCGCCCGTCGGTGTCGACCAGCGCGTGGCGCTTGCGCCCCTTGATCTTCTTGCCCGCATCGTAGCCGCGGGGGCCACCAGCCTCGGTCGTCTTGACGCTCTGGCTGTCGATAATCGCGCCGCTCGGGCTGGCCTCGCGTCCGACCCGCTCGCGATCGGCCATGACCAGAAAGTGGTTGATCTTCTCAAGGAGGCCGTCGTCGCGGAACTTAGCGAACCAGCGATAGATCGTGCCCCACGGTGGTAAATCGCTTGGCAGCAAGCGCCAAGGGCAGCCAGCCCGCATCACGTAGAAAATGCCGTTGACGATCTCTCGCATCGGCCATGACCGGGGCCGTCCCGTGCCATGAGCCGGAGGCAAATGAGGCTCGATCACAACCCACTCCGCAGCGGTCAAATCAGTCTGATAACGCAGCGCCTTGCGGCTATGCTGCTCTCGGGTGGTCGGCGTCCACATGGCGGCTCCAGATCGGTTTCAGCAACCTTCCTGGAATCACATCGACACCGGCCACTCAACCCCTTTCGAAACGGCCTCTAAGGAAACATTGCAAAAGACGACCTATACCGCTTACCAGTTTTCGTCCTACGTAACGGGACCGCTTTTCGCCATGCCAAACGGAGAACACGTCGATGTTGTCTTCGGTGTGGAGATACGTAAAGAAGGCATAAACGACGTGCCGGACCCCGATGCCCAGCGTAACAATTTTTGGGGTTTCGCCACCGCGGGTATCACCACCGGCGATGATACCGTTCGGGAATTTTTCACCGAAATCGAAATACCACTACTTAAGGGATTGCCCTGGGCGGAAGAACTGCTGTTCAACGGTTCGGGGCGTTGGACGCATTATGACTCATTCGGTAGCGATACCACATATCGGATGGCGCTGGATTATCAAGTGGTGCCGCAGGTGCGTTTTCGCGGCACCTTAGGCACTTCATTCCGCGCACCGGATCTGTTCGAGCAGTTCCAAGGTAATCAGCAGGGCTTTGTGTCGCCGTTTCTCGACCCTTGCATCAGTTACGGTGACAGCCTCGAACCCGATGACATTATGTATCGGAACTGCGAGGCTCAGGGACTCGCTCCGGATCATGGCGCGTCCGGTGCCCCGGGCATTCTTACGATCGTAGGCGGTAATAGGGATTTATTAGCTGAAACCTCGGACACCTGGACCGCGGGCATAGTTGTGCAGCCGGAGCCTGCGGACCTGCTGGGTTTGTCGCTGGCCTTAACGTGGTACGAAATCGAGTTGGAAAACACCGTCTCGGACGTATCTCCCGGATACATTCTGAATTCTTGTTATGGGACCGTCGATTTGACCCACGCGTTTTGTAACCGGGTCGGTTTTAGGGATTCGAACGGTTTCCTCACGTCGGTGAATGCTTCGCGATTGAACGTCGGGCGCCGGGTTTCGCGGGGATTGGATATCGACTTCCTGATAGAGCAGCAGTTTTCCGCGTTTGACCTGACGATCGACGGCACTATCGCTATTCTCAAGGAGCAGACTACACAGCTCTTTGACGAGGAGTGGAATAGCGTCAAACATTGGGGTTTCCCCAAGTGGAGCGGGGTGCTCGACGCGATCATCGATTATCGGGACTGGCGGTTCTTCTGGCGTATGGATTTCACCGGCCCCACGTCCGAAGAGCCCGTCTACGACCCTGGCACTACCAACGTCGACCGACAGTACTGGACGGAAAGCCATTGGCAGCATACGGCCTCAGTGCGCTGGTCAAACATCGATTGGACAGTTGTCGGTACTATCCGAAATATTTTCGACAAGCAGCCGCCCCTGGTTGCCGACGGCGTTCCCAGAAACGAAACCACGCGCCTCTTCAACACGCTTCCCGGCGTCGGTTACGACATCTTTGGACGATCTTTTGTATTGCAGATTGCCAGGAAGTTTTAGCGGAGGGAGTAATGTTTCATAGGTTTGTCAGATATCTTGCCACCTATCTTCTCCTTGCAGTGGCCGCCACTTTTTCCTTCAGCGATGTCGCCGCCCAGACTAGCCAACCGACTGGTCTAGTCTTGGAAGAAATCGTGGTGACGGCTACGAAGCGGGAACGCTCCCTTCAGGATATTCCGGTTGCCGTGTCCTCCTATTCCGATACACAACTCAAGTATGCCGGCGTTCAAGACATCCGCGAGCTGATGGCCATCGCGCCAAGCTTGTTCTTGTCCAGCTCGCAATCTGAAGCAGCCGGTTCCGTGGCCCGTATCCGCGGCATAGGCTCCACAGGCGACAACGCCGGCCTTGAATCAGCGGTGGGCGTATTCATCGACGGCGTCTACCGTAACCGCAATAATGTGGGCTTGACCGAACTCGGCGAGGTCGAGCGCATCGAAGTGCTGCGCGGACCGCAAGGCACTCTGTTTGGACGCAATACCTCGGCGGGACTGATTAACATCATTACCAAAGGACCGGACTACGAACCCTCCGCTTACGCCGAAGTGGGTTACGGCGATCATGACAACATCCGTGTGGCCGGTGGCGTCAGCGGCGGTCTAGTTGAAAATCTCCTGGCGGCGCGCGTCGATGCCGTGTTCGGCGAACGGGATGGGTTTTTGGAAGATATCGTCTCCGGACAGGATTACAACGACCGAGACCGTGTGCTGGTCCGCGGCTAGAGCATGATCTGACCTGATTGAATCGTTGGGGGATTCACAGGGCGAGGGATTTGTGATTCAAGATGTCGGCCGGGTTGAGGAGGCCGGCATTGATGTCGAAAGCCCTTTCCCTTGATCTTCGCAATCGGGTTCTATCAGCGGTTTCAGAGGGTATGAGCCATAGAGCGGCTGGTGCGCGTTTCGGGGTAAGCGCGGCGAGCGTGAGCCGCTGGCGTGCGCTGGAACGCGAACAGGGAGACGCCCGCCCGAAGGCGCTTGGCGGGGACCGTCGCTCGGGCCGGATCGAGGCGCAGCGCGGCGTGATCCTGGGCCTTCTTGAGGAGAACCGGGACATGGCCATTGAGGAGTTGCGCGCGGCTCTCGGGGACCGAGACCTCACCTTCAGCTACGGGTCGATACAGCGCTTCCTCGTGCGCCACGGCATCACGCGAAAAAAAAGACCGGCCATGCGGCGGAGCAAGACCGTCCGGACGTGTTGAGCCGGCGACAGGCCTGGCGCGACAGCCAGCCCGGCCTCGACCCCGACCGGCTGGTGTTCATCGACGAGACCTGGGCCAAGACCAACATGGCCCGCACCCACGGCTGGGCCCCGCGCGGCGAACGCCTGCGCATGGCCGTCCCCCACGGACACTGGAACACAACCACCTTCCTCGCCGGGCTCACACGGCACGGCATGATCTCTCCCTTCGTGATCAACGGCGCTATCGACCGCGATGCCTTCGAGGCCTACGTCAAAGAGGGCCTCGTCCCCGAACTGAGGCCCGGCGATATCGTCGTCATGGACAACCTCTCAAGCCACAAGGGACCCAAGGTCCGCAAGATGATCGAAGACACCGGCGCACAACTCCTCTTCCTGCCGCCCTATAGCCCTGACTTCAATCCCATCGAACTCGCCTTCGCAAAGCTCAAGGCAAGGCTCCGAAAAGCCGCTGAGCGAACCGTCGATGGTCTCTGGAACGCCATCGGCCAAATCTCCCTGACCTTCTCCCCGCAAGAATGCAAAAACTACTTCAACGCCGCCGGATACAGCGCAACGTGATCGGATTCCGCTCTAGAGCATTTTCAGATCAATCCGGCTTGTAACCCGAGTTTGTAAAATAGTTGGCGCATTCACTGGGGGTGAAGGCATCGAGCGCTGTCGCGATGGCGGCCTTGAGTGTGTCGATGGTTGTTGCGGCGGCTTTTCGCAAGAGCGCCTTGAGCTTTGCGAAGACCTGCTCAATCGGATTGAAGTCCGGTGAGTAGGGCGGGAGCCAGACGATTTTGTCAGCGTCCGCATGATTGCGGACTATTCGGACCGACAAGAACAATGTTGCGCCGCAGTCACCCTCGTAATTTTGAGCTCACCGCCGGTCTGCGATACACCAAAGAAACCAAGGGCCTGGATGCGACTGTCAAGTCCAGTAACCGGGCCTGCACCCTTAATTTTGTCGCCAACGTGCAAAGAACAGCGGCTTTGGGGTTTGTTCCGCCAGCCTCGGTGCCCACCATAATCGGGCTGGTATGCCTGCCGTTTTTCAATCCTTTCCATGACGGCGTATACATCGGCAGCCGCAAGGAGACGGAATGGTCAGGCACCGGCAAGCTGTCTCCTCAATGGTGCGCATCAGAAGATCAGCCTGCGCCTCGATCCGGCCGGAACGGCGGTCGCCGCCGCGCGGCTTCGGCGCCGTCCGCCCGGTCCGCAAATATTCCTCCATCCAGCGCACCGCGCTGGCGATGCTGACACCGAACCGCCTGGCCACCCCGTTGCGCGACATCCCGCCTTCAATCGCGCCGATTACCCTGATGCGAAGATCTTCTGATAGATACTGAGCCATGCATACTGACCTCCTACCCAGCATGCAGTTTGAATCACAAAATTGCCGGCGTGTGAATCCCTCGCGATTCATTCAGACACAGAAATGCACTAGAGCATTTCCGATTTATTCTGACGCATAGCCGTCAGCAACCAAGAAGTTCCTGCAGTGCGCGTGATTGAAGAGGCCGCAGACGTTACCGGCGGCTTTCCACAGATCATCGATGGTGCGGGGTTTTAAGCGCTTCATGTGAGCTTTGAACTTTGAAAATGCGAGCTCGATCGGGTTGAAGTCCGGCGCATAGGGCGGCAGGAACAAAAGCCATGCGCCCCGCTTTTCAACCGCCCGCCTGGCACCGTCGCGTTTGTCGGCCGGCAGATTGCCGGGGACAACAACAGCGCCTTTTTGAAGGGCCGGGGCGCGTTGCGTTTTGATGTACTGCTCGAATGCATCACCGTCCATGGCGCCCTCGATCAAATCAGGGCACCCAGGGCGCGGTCAGGCCGTCACCGCGCAATCCGGCAATGAAGGTCATGGTTTTCCAATGACCATGGGGAATGGCGGCAACCATCCGCTGGCCGCTGGGACAGCGCCCCCGCAGGCGCGCCATTTTGGTATTGATACTTGTTTCGTCAAGGAACACGATCCTGCCGACCCGCTCGGGATGGGCCGGGAGCCGGGCCTGACGTTGGCGCCAAACCACGCGTGCTGCCTGCCCATCCGCGCGTTCCTGTTCACTGGCGTGGGCGGTTTTTTTAAAGCTGATCTTGCGCGCGCGGAACCAGTCATTAATCGTCGAAGTCGGCGCAATCACTTGGTGAACTTCGTCCAAACGCTCAGACAGCTCTTGCAGTGTCGGGTCTGGCGTCTCCTTAATCCAGCGCAGGATATCCTCGCCGTCAAGGATCAAGACGGCGCTGGCGCGACGGCCGTGGCTTGACCGCGACAGTCCCCTCGTCTTCATATCGCCTGACATACCGCACCGCCGAGCTTGCGCTCACCTCAAAAAGGGCTGCCGCCTGACGGCGCGACATGCCCGACGCCACTTTCCTCGCCAAACGAATACGCAGGTCTTCCGATACAGCCACGATGCCCCCGCCAAAGCGGCTATCGAATCAGTCCGCCAAGACCATGACAACAAAATTTTGATTCATTCAACCTCGGAAACGCTCTAGGAGCAATTCGGGCCGAATGGCCTTAAGGGCGATTTCTTTACCCCAAGACAAATCCAACGCAGCAAATGCAGCGCCGTTCTCGCCATAACCCACGCGGCGGCGGATGACGTAGCGATCATCCAAAACTGTGCCTTCAGCAATATCGAGATTAATGCCTGCGGGAGGGCTGCCGTCCAGATCGTCCGCGATCAGGATGGCGACAGCGTGAGCCTTTTCCAACTCAACGAGCGCGCGTCCAGAAGTTTCCCGTTGTTCAGCCGTGGAGACGAAAACGATTCGCTAGCGGAGCTTACGCCGCCGTTCGCTGACCAGCGCTTAGATTTCTTCGCGACTGGCGTCGTCCGGCAGACTAAGCACGGCGAACACCTTTTGGCGATCCATGCCGATCACGGTCCGAGTTCCTTCCCGGATCAGAGCCGGCCAGTTCTTGGCCGGATGCGTCGCAGACACCATACCATACGGATGCAGAAATCAACAAATAGTTGAATAGAGTTTCGGTCTTTGACGTTTAATTCGCTGGCAGCTGTTGAAACAGCTCAATCCACGCCCCGCTCGGCGCGGCAATGACCATGACCTTAACTTGACCGTATGGTGACACAGTCAGGCGTGTCATCGGCCGGACGACGGATACCCCATTGGATGTTAAGCGTTCAGCGTAGGTACCGAGATCGGGGACATGCACCCTGTACATCAGGACGCCCAAGTTTGGGGGATGGGGGCGCGGTCCGAAAAGTCGAGACCTGTCGCTCCGTCAAACTTAAAGATTTCGATGCTACCGCCGTCCGCATCCGGCGAAAAAAGGAAACTGGCAGCGCGTTCTTTGATCTTGCCTTCCAAGAGGAGATTATTGGGCAGCGACATGTTGTTTGAACCGTCCTCGGGCCACTGTGGCGAGGCCTCCCAGCGCACATGCCAGCCCAATTTGTCGCGGAAAAATTCCAAACTCTCTTCGTAGTCATCGACCATCTGAGTCGCGTTGACCACATGACTCATTTTCGTGAAAGGCGGAACGTCGTCGTAAGGATCATTCACACGATGCAGCAGGTTGATCACCACACCGTCATGGCCACGCAACATGGCACCGCCATGGCGCTTGCCGAAGATGGTGTAATAGGTTGGATCGGCGAAACCTACGAACCCATGATCCCGCATGGACTCAAAGACTCCGTCTAAGTCCTTCACCAGCGCATTGAAATTGAAAATCGCGCCGGTATCGAACGGACGCGCACTTGAACGGATTCGCACTTGGGGCACATCAACGAATTTAACCAGCCGCAGAAAGCCTTTCTCCGTCCCTGGAACGCGCAGCATAGCTTGATCGATCAGGACGTCAACACACAATCCCCAATGGCGGGCCTGATCCGACGGGGCCAATCCTCGGTAGGCCACCTCCCATCCGGCAATGTCCTGATAAGTCTCAATAGCGCGATCAAGTAACTTGACGCTGACAACCATTTCCTGAAGACCACGACGGTCTGTTACGTCGAGGTCCGCTGCGGTGGTGTCTGTGAAAGCCCCTCTGAATCCAATGATCAGGATTAGTACCGGAAGTGTCAAAATGTGTTTCATCAGATGAGACCTTGCTTGGAAAGGCGTGCAATAACCGACTTTTGAGTTTGTTCGAAATGGCTGCGTTGCGGTGCCTTAAGCGTCCCATTGCTGTTGAGCAATGTGTTTGCGGGTTGAAATACATGAGCGGCATAACTGGCGGCGTAAGCTTCGAATCTCTGCCGGATAAGGGTATTGTTGAGACCGGTTTTACGCCGCTCCCGCCTCAGTGCGGCAAGATCAATCTCGGCCATACCACCCGTATTTTCACCCGGTCCCGCCATTCGAAGGACTCGTCCTTTATAGTCGATCACCCGCGAACCGCCATTGGACGCGTCTTCGGGTAAGTTAGTGTCGTGAATGCCTGCCGTGTTGCAAGATACCACGTAGACGATATTTTCCACTGCCCGGCTGATTTTGGCCGCATCCTTATCGGTCATTTCCGGTGAAGCATGCTCGCTCGAAGAATGTGTGAACACCTCAGCACCGCGCATAGCAAAACAACGGGCGACTTCTGGATAAAGGATTTCTTCCGAAGCGATGGGAGCCAAGCGTCCGATCGACGTGTCAGCAACCGGAAATACGCCCTCAAGACCGTAAATATCGAGATACTTATCCCACACGTCGTGTGGTGTCGGCGAAAACATTGAGTTAAGGCGACGGTACCGCAAGATGACGTCGCCATTGGGTCCGACAATGAATGAAGTCTGGAAATAGTATCCGGGAAAATGAGGATCGGTTTCGTAGGCATTGCCGGCGAGAAACAACGCATTGTTCTGGGCGATCTCACCGAACGCCTCATATTCGGGACCGTCCATATCCAAAGCCGCTTTGTTTGCCCAGTCAGCGATGGTGTGGCCCTGTGGAAATGAGGTCAACAGATACTCGGGCAGGACGGCCAGCTTGGCCGACGGACCCACCCATTGGCGAATACCGTCCACTTTGTCGCGAACATGATTCAAAGTCTTGAGCATGCGGGCCCGGGCCGCTTTGCGGCTAGAGCAGTGGGCCACGCTATGGGTGATCAATTGCAGAGCAACGGCAGTGTAGACTGGGTCGCTCTTCGCCGTAGGCTTTCTGGCTTTCGCAGCGAGACTGATGGGCCGTGATGTGTCTGTGTGCTTTGTCGTTTTAGGATTTTGACGCGTTTTCACACTTCTTTTTTTGGGCATGGACTCCCTCCTCGACCACACACATCAATAGGCCAAACGCAGTCCAACCCAAAGGAATATCGGGGCTCCCAATGTGACAAGTCCGGTGGCCGACCGCCCGGCTTCGACCTCCGCACCAAATAAATTTTCAGCCGCCACATACACTTGAATACCGTCATTGACTTGATAGGAAAGCTGTGAATTAACCGTAACCACCCTGTTGAGCAATCTGGAGTTCAAATCGTCTTCGAATTGTTTGCTGGATGCGAGTACGTCGACCGCAAACGAGATCCGGTCAATTGGTTGCATGTTCAAACTCAATGTTCCCTGATGCTTGGCCACCTGAGCCAGACGATTACCTTCGAGAATAGGGGATACGAAGCTTCTCTTGATCTTGGGTGAAGTAAAAAGATACGCTACCCGGATACTCGCGAATTCTGAGACCATATGTTCTGTTTCGAATTCGAGGCCCCAAGTTTCAACGCGGTCAACATTGCGTCGTTGACGCAGGCTTCCTCCGCCCGGAAGGAAAACGCCGAACTCAGGGTTGAATCCAGGCGTGGTGGTCACGGTGGCATTGATAACCGGGTCATGGATATCGTTGCGAAAGAGCGTTGCAGAGACGAAAGTGCGATCCGACGACCACGCTAAACCTACATCTGCACCAATAATTCGTTCGTTATCCAACTCATTGTTGGCCTCCGTGATATCATTGCCAACGCGAAATGGCCGATAGAGTTCGTTGAGCGTGGGGATACGGAATCCGGAGTAAGCCGCACCCTTGACTGATAGGCCTTCGTCCAAGTCGGCGCGAAATCCGACACGGCCGTTGGCGACCCAACCGTTTCGATTGTCAAACGTACGATCGACTAGAATAGCACCGTTACTCAGGTCGGACTCGCGCCGGACACTATTGGACTGACGCCAATGGTCAATGCGCCCGCCGACGGTAAAGAGAAAGCGATGTGTTTGCTGCCAATGGCCTTCGAGAAATGCGCCTGTAACCAGCTGTTCGCCACCGGCCGTTCTGTCCCGAGTAAAACCAGCACCGAGATTACGGAACAGTTCATTGGTTTCCCCGTCGGAGAGGCGCAGATCCACACCGCTTTCGACGGTCCAGTCATTGATCTCATTAGAGCGGACAACAAGATTGCCGCCGAGCACCATTGCAGGGACATCAAACTGGCCTAGGACCGGTCGAACTGAGTCACGCGTGCCGTCAAAAGCGCCAAACGTGCTGCTAAAGTCTTTATGCCGCACGTACAGAATCGACTGCCAGTTCAGCCCATCTGCCGTGTTGTTTACGGCGCCAACGGAAAGGTCATATGAATCCGTCTGCGATCCAGCGACGCAGGGCAATCGGGTGAAAAAGTGCGTGACAATGTGTTGATGTGCTGAATCTATCGAAGACCTCCGATTCGGTATGGGAGGTTATGATGGAGAGTTCGGGCGCATTCGCGGGAGCCGTTGTCTTTCTTGATCATTTTGAGGATCTTGCGGACCCTCGCCAACGGGGCAAAGTGGTCTATCCGCTTGATGAGGTGCTGCTGCTTTGCCTATTGGCGGTGCTGGCGGGCGCCGACAGCATTGTCGATATTGCCCGTTTCGGCGACAAGAAACGCGATCTTCTACGCCGCTTCCGGCCGTTTTCCGATGGCACGCCGTCCCACGACCAACTGGGCACGATCCTTGCAGTCGACAACCACGTTCTCCCGGCTCTGGGCGCAATACCGGTTGGGGCGGTCGAGCGCGAACATGTCACGGCGCTGCATTACAAGATGCGCGGCCAACCCCATGCAGCGAACGCGGTGTTGAAGATCGTTGCGAAGATGTTCTCGCTGGCGGAAGGCTGGGGCCTTCGGGCGAGCGGCCGGAACCCCTGCCGGTCGGTGCGCAAGTACAAGACGCGCCCACGCGAGCGGTTCCTGACCGATGCGGAGTTCGGCAGACTGGGCCGGGCGCTGGATGAGGCGGAAGCCGAGGGCGCGGTCTCGCTTTATGCGGCGGCGGCAATCAGGCTGCTGGTGCTGACCGGGTGCCGGCGCAACGAGATCCTGGAACTGCGCTGGGACGACGTGGACCCGACGGCTGGGGAGTTGCGCTTGCGCGATACCAAGACCGGCGCGCGCATGGTGAATTGACCCTTTTTGCTCCGGGATTGACACTCTGGCGGTCCATGCCGCCAACCGCCGCCGCATCCCTACGGTTCAGTCATCATAAACCGCCGCAATCGCCAGAAGGCGGCGCACCTGATTGGGATCTGTCGCTTTGCGCGTCAAGGCCCGCGCTTGGACCGCGTCATAGTCCGTTCGCAACGGGATCTTCGCCGACATCAAATCCTCCATTTAAAGCCGGCTTTCTATGAATCACATCATTGCGCCGTGGGGAATCCCTAAAAGAGAATCAATCTCAACGACCGCTGGTATTAGTCCTGATTTCGACTATCTAGATTTAAAGGCTGCTCTCTTGCCGTTTGATGGGATGCTGAGGGTAGAAGCACTGTAACAAAGATGTCTGCTTTCAGATGAAGAGCAGACATGATCCGGAAGAGTTGGCATGACCGCTAATAGCCATAAGCGGACATGAAAAGCCCCCACTATTTCTTGTGGGGGCTTTATTGCTTGGCGAGTTGGGGTTTCGGGGAGCCAAGCAGGGTATTTTCTGCCAATAGGTCGTTAAACTAAACAGTACGCGATCATTTCCAGAGGCAAGCAAATTCCTAAATCAGCAAACAAATTGCCCCTTTTTTACAACAGAGACCTATTTGTTCTCACGTTGGAAGGCGGCGGAGACGGGGAGGTCGCCTTCGCGCAACAGCGGCGAATAGGTCAGATCAATGAACCGGTCCCGGTCCTTCTGCCATTCGGCTTCCTGTTCCGCCGTCGGCATGTACTTCTCGATCATCGCGTTGGTCACGCCTTTGTCTTCCAACAAAGCTTCCACAACCTTCATCCGGCGGCGGTTCGACCACACCTCGGCCCCGAGGGCGATCAGGCTGGTCATCATGTTGTCGAGGATCGGGTTGCCCAAAAAGACAGCCCGCTCAACATCGGACGGTATAAAGTCTGACGCATAGGTCGGACGGTCGGTCTTTAATGTCGTGGTGGCCATGGTGTCTGTCTCCTTAAGTGCGCTTGGTGCCAAAAATATTATGCCTGCTGTACCAGGCGGGTGTGCCTTCTTTGTTTACGTCAAAGCCGACGCGTTCCATATCGCCCGTGAAGTCCATCTGCTTGTATTCCATGCGCCAGACTTCGTTGTTCCAACGGTGATCTTTCCATTCCTGATACTGAGAGTACGGACCCGATACGCCCCGGCCACCGCCTGTGAAGAAGTCGATTGGGAAGTAAATGCCGCCCGGACGAAGAACGCGATGGGCTTCTGCGAATACTTCGCGCGACGTTTGCGCCGGGATCTCGTGATGCAGGATATAGCTCACAACGAGATCGAAGTGGTTGTCTGGGAAATCCGTATCTTCGGCAAGACCTTGGACAAAGTTAACATCAACGCCCTGGTCAACCGCTCGCATATGGCCATAGCGAATCATAGGGCCACCAACTTCCACGCCCCAGACTTCTGCATCGGGGAATCGTTCTTTGAGAGCCACAGAATACTGACCAATGCCGCAACCCATATCGAGGATACGTTTAACTTTGCCGTCTTCCGGCAAAGGAGCTTGACTGGCTAGGCGGCCGTGGTGCTGATCTTGATAATTGTCAGTTGCCCGCGCCGAATAAAACGCGTTGGTGCCGTTATGATAAAGATGGCCCGCGAAAGCATTGCCCACATAACCGCCGGGCTGCATATGAATTTCATGCTTGGCAAAATCGGGAATGTCGAGGTCGGGATTTAGCTTAAGCGTGCCGGGGCCAATGTTTTCATAGGCTTCCATCTCGCCGAGATAGGTGTCTGCGTCATCGGCGAAGGTCAAATAGAAATTCCTTTGGGCGAAGCGTTGGCTGTAGACCCGCATCAAACCTTCGGTGCCGATCAGATGATCATCCTTGAACAAGTCCAAGGCTTCATCCAGCGGTATTTCTTTTTTGGGATCATTGCCGCTGGCTTCGACAATGGCATCAGCCCGTTTTCTTGCAGCTCGCGCCACTGTGGATCCACGCCAATTGCGAAATCCGGTGAGAAAGTCGTTCCGATTTTCTGAGTCCAGGGTCGGTAGCCGTTCGAGACGACCGCGAGCACCGCGGGTCTCAACGTCCGGGGCACCTGGGGTGTTGGTTCCGGCCTTGGCTTTGCGGCCTGTGACAAAGGATGTAACGGTGGCGCCAATTCCGGCGGCGGCGCCAAACAAGGTACGGCGGTCTAGCATGGTGATTCTCCTTATCTGAAATAGCGCTTCTCGTCCCTGCGATATTAACACAGCTAACTCATCAAATAATCGTCCAAAAAAAGGGGATTATATATATACGGGTTGACAGTCATCGCCAAAATATTTATATAGTTGGGTAGAAAGGGAAACGGCGATGACACATAAAGCACTAGGAAAGTCCCACAGGGAAGGCATTAGCCTGATTGAATTAGGGGATATGTTTCCAGATGAGGAATCCGCTCACAAATGGTTTGAGGCCCAAATCTGGCCGAAGGGACGGCATTGCCAACGCTGTGGTAGCACACGGACACATGAGGCTAGCCACGCCAAGATGCCCTACCGTTGCTCTGATTGCCGATCCTACTTTTCAGCCAAAACAGGCACCGCTCTTGAAGGTTCGAGAATACCGCTCCGCAAGTGGGTTTTTGCAGTCTATCTGGAAGTGACTAGCCTAAAGGGCGTCTCCAGCATGAAACTCCATCGTGATTTAAAGGTCACGCAAAAAACCGCCTGGTTTATGCTTCACCGGTTGCGGGAAGTATGGGCGCATGAGAAAGGCGGGCCATTTTCTGGTCCTTCCGAAGTGGACGAAACCTACATGGGCGGCAGCCGTAAGAATATGCCCGCATCAAAGCGCAAAACCCTCAAAGGCCGTGACACCGCTGGCAAGTCCATTGTCGTAGGCGCCAAAGATCGCGCAACCAACAAGGTGAGCGCCAAGGTCATTGAAGAGGCAGATGCCAAAACTCTACAAACTTTTGTTGCCAGACGCACAGAAGAAAAATCAACCGTCTACACTGACGATGCGTCAGCTTATAAGGGCATGAAGGACCGACAGCATGAGTCTGTACGCCACAGTGCAGGTGAATATGTTCGCGATATGGCCCACACCAACGGCATAGAGTCCTTCTGGTCAATGTTGAAACGCGCCCATAAAGGGACGTTCCATAAAATCAGCAGAAAACATCTTCAGCGTTACGTCGACCAATTTGTAGGCAAGCACAATTTCCACGATATAGACACTATCGAACAGATGCAGTCAGTGATCGCCGGAATCATCGGAAAGCGCCTGATGTATAAAGAATTGATTTCTGAGAACGGGTTGAGTTCGGGGGCTAGGGGTGATGGCTGAAATCAGGGAAGAAACAAAAAAGGTGTTCCTAGGTACGATTCACACCTTTTATCATGGCTCAACCGAGCTCGGTATGGCTTTCAAGCACACCTGGAAAAGCGCCAGCGTTCGAGGCAAAATCTACAAAGGCGATTCCGAAAGTACTTTTCAGGTGAATGACCTGGAAGATGCCAAGAGATGCATTCTTAAGGCCCACGGCCTTAATTCTCAAGCCAAGCGGCAAAGAGATATGTTTAGGCCTATTGGACAGTAGAAGTTTATCCAGTGGCTTAATTCGCACTGAAGCTAGACATGCAAAAGCCCTCTCACCTATGATGGTCGAGAAGGCTTTCGTCTGTTGTTTCGTTATAATGTACTAAACCGTCTCGTAGGGCTGGCACCGGATCGAGGCGGACGTGTCACACCCATCCGCTTGGTCAAAATAACCGGGCTGAACCTCTATGTCCACTCCAGAAAAAGACGATGTAGATTTCCTTCAAGGGCAGACCGACACTTACGAAGCGTTCGTTGACGGCATATTATCACCGTCGCCTGGAGACCTTGAAGGCGTTTTTGAAATTGAGAACAGTGTCAGAGACACCGCGTTGAAACTCGTGATCTTGAATAGACTTATCGATGCCACTTTCAATCGAATTAAGTTGCTTGAAGAACACTGCACTGGAATCGAAAAGCCGGTCGGGAGTTGCTGAAGGTAAGGATTTTGCAAGGGCAACACATACCCTTTCAAGCACGAGAATCTTTCCTTTCAGACGTTTAATTTCTTTTTCATCGCTCATGAGGAATCTCCTTCTCGTGGGTTAGCCCCGCCTGGCCCATCCAGGCGGGGCTAATTTTATTGCGATGCTGGGCCCGGCACCTGCCCCCCAGGTTTGGACCCCGGGGACAAGAAAAATTTTATTTATTTTCAAGCGCAAAACAACGCGACAGATGGACAAATAAGTATTCTCATGTTTTTCTTTTGAATAGCCGATGGGAATGAGAGCACCAAAATAAGTGAGCGCCCGATCTTAGGCTTCATTTGCCCTGGGGCGGTTTCCTCCAGAAGCGAGGCCAGAGCTGCTGTTGGGGAATGATGAATAATATCAAAGTAAATGGTGAATCTCTGAATCGTAAATGGAAAATCGGCGCAGAGCAGGCGCGGCATAGTCTGACGGGGACGTGGTATGGCCTACTGGAGAATTTCCCTGCGGCCCTTTGCGATCCTCATGGCTATGTCATCTTCGAGACCAGAGAAGATTACGAAAAGTGCCCGCAATTGCGGCACGGTGTGCACCTCAACGTGCCCAATGGCATATCTTCCATCCCCGGTTATGTGAAGAAAGTCGATTAATGGATCGAATTTTGGAATGGGCCGTATGGCTTACGTTCGGCCCATTCCTTGTTTTTTACATTGGTCTTGCGGTTGCTTTGTTGTTTAGTCCCGTTTTATTCGCGTTCTGGGGCGGGGGACGCCTTGGCGAGCGAATAGGGGTTGGCCTTGCTTTCTGCTTCTGGGTGCTTTGTGTAATCATATCCATATAGATAACACAAGGCCTTAAATTTTTTAGTCTCATCAGAAATAAAAATTTCTGCTATAACGCCAAAGCGCCAGGAAGACTAATTCCCAGCGCTTTGTTGTTTGTCAATAACACGAGCTTCAGCTTGGCCACGCCTCTACTTCGTCTTTTCTACAAGACACCAGAGGCAAGTGTCAAGCAGAGGCTCCCCATAAAGGAACCTCTAAAATGAAAGATTCTCCGCCTGTCAAAGAGCTTTTCGAACTGTTGATGTCACGCGTTGAGGATATGGACGTAGACCTTAGCGCAAGGGTGCGGAAGTTAGAAAAGAAAATGAATGCAGCCGATCAGCCCAAAGGCAATTAACTGGGGCAACCTCTTAATCAAGAGAATTATCGTTTACGGATTGAGAACCCCGCCTGACCCACTCAGGCGGGGCTACCAATTGAATAAATGGGTTGCCGGATCCGGCGCCTGTTCCCGAGTTTGGACCTAAGGAACCGGAGGATTCTCAAAAATTTCTACATCAATAGCAATGACGGGACTTTTCAAACCCGTGTTTCCATGAAATATTTTTTACAGCCAATGGAAACGTGAGCACCAAAACAAGTGAGAGGCTCGGTTTAAGCTGGTTGGTTACCAGCTAAACCAATAAGGGCTATATACTTAACAATCCCTCTGGGAATTATCCAACCTTTCAGCATTCCCCTATAATTCACTAACCAATCAGATATTCTTCTATTAGATCGGATACTTTCTTTTCCTTTGGATCGCCGCTGTCGGCGAGCTTTTCAGATATGTTTCGTAGGGAGTCTTTTAGGTCGGTCCAATCAGCTTAACCGTTCTCATTCGCGTCTCGTATGTATTGAGTCTTTATTTCTCTAGCCTTAACAAGGCCTGAAGAGTCTGGGCTTTCCATAAGAATTGATCTTATATTTTCGGCGTCTGTTGGTGTTCTGTCGGCCATGAAGTTATTCCCGTTATTTCTTCATCTTTTCGTCAACCATTGAGTGATCAGACTGCATGACCAACCATTTTACTAAATCACCTTCCCTCAATAACATGTCCCGGTGCCCCAGTTCTTTATCTTATAGCTCGAAACACTCTGTCCACCGAACCAAGAACATCACCTAATTCTCCTTTCTCCCCTTCTAATTCAAAATCGTTCCACGCTTTAAGTAAGTCGCCACTTCCCCAAATCAGCATGTCTTTCTTGACGGCCATCATTCGACTGACCATTTGTGACGCGTCTGTTTTTTGTTTTTCTTTGTATCTTTCATAAGGTCGTAAACGATTACAAAGAAACGCTCGAACGCTTGTGCCTTCTGAGTAAATTGTCTTGAAGCAATCTCACGTTTTTGTGCGAAATAGTGAGAAACCGCAGCCGCAATCGTGACGCCAAACAGGCCGATAAATGCTGCTTTAATGTCTGTGTCAGCGGCTTTGAAAAACTGAATAAATTCATATAATATCCAAGCGGAAATGATAATCAGAAGCGCTATTAAGAGCCAACCACCTATCCCCAAAAATTTACTCATAGAAGGATTCTCCGTTAGGATTTCTTAGGCTTGGTCTGTTGACCTCTATCAGGAGAGCCAAGAACCTGAAACGAAGGCTTGGAACGCTTTAATTGTGCTTGGCGTTCCTTCGGCGTCATAGGAGGGCGCTTGGCTTTTCTCTTTTTCTCACCAGCGTCTTTTAACGCAGCAACTTCAGGTTCGAATTTAGGTTTTTTTGGGCGTTTGTTCATAAAGTTTTTCCTTTATTTTTTTATTTTCCATCGCAAGACAGTCTATCTCTCCGTCCTTTAGAGGCCGTTTCGAAAGGGGTTGAGTGGCCGGTGTCGATGTGATTCCAGGAAGGTTGCTGAAACCGATCTGGAGCCGCCATGTGGACGCCGACCACCCGAGAGCAGCATAGCCGCAAGGCGCTGCGTTATCAGACTGATTTGACCGCTGCGGAGTGGGTTGTGATCGAGCCTCATTTGCCTCCGGCTCATGGCACGGGACGGCCCCGGTCATGGCCGATGCGAGAGATCGTCAACGGCATTTTCTACGTGATGCGGGCTGGCTGCCCTTGGCGCTTGCTGCCAAGCGATTTACCACCGTGGGGCACGATCTATCGCTGGTTCGCTAAGTTCCGCGACGACGGCCTCCTTGAGAAGATCAACCACTTTCTGGTCATGGCCGATCGCGAGCGGGTCGGACGCGAGGCCAGCCCGAGCGGCGCGATTATCGACAGCCAGAGCGTCAAGACGACCGAGGCTGGTGGCCCCCGCGGCTACGATGCGGGCAAGAAGATCAAGGGGCGCAAGCGCCACGCGCTGGTCGACACCGACGGGCGCGGCCTCGTGCTCGAGGCGCATCCGGCGAGTATCCAGGACCGCGATGGTGGCGGGCCGCTGCTGTGCGCCTCACGCGGCTCGTTTCCGTTCATCGAGAAGGTCTTTGCCGACAGCGGCTACGCCGGCGAGAAGGTCGCCACGGCCACCATGATCGCCGTCGAGATCGTGCGCAAAAGCCCCGATCAGGTCGGCTTCGCCGTCCAACCGCGCCGCTGGGTCGTGGAGCGCTTCTTCGCCTGGATCAACCGCAACCGGCGACTGGCAAAGGACTTCGAGGCCACCATCGCCTCGGCCCGCGCCTTCCTCTACGCCGCCTCCGTCATGCTCCTCGTCCGCAGATTGGCCCGAGCCGCATGACTTTCGAAACCGACTCTTAGATCAATGTCTTATTTAAGACAAAGCATAGGCGTGTCCAGCCGAAGCTGCGTTTGTGGTGAACGCAAAAACGCCGGGAGTTTATCTCCCGGCGTTTTTCTACAACATTCTCAAGAAATTTTAAAGACTGTGGCAGTCAATTGCTTGTGTTAACCATCGGATGTATTGTGGATTCAATACAGCGACGAGGGTTGATCATGCCAAAGTTACCGCCCGCTACTGATGCAACTCCAGAAGCTCTGGTGCGTGCTTTGGCTCGTCATGGCCCTACTGCGGAGTCTCCTTCGAAGGATCAAGCATCACAAGGTCCGCGTCACGACACAGCAAACGAAGGCCCTCACGAATCCGATTCAAGTCCTTCAATTCTTCAGAGTTTAGATTCTGATGATCCGGGAGCAACTCAAAGAACTGTTGAATTTCCGAATCTACCAAAAGAAACAGATCCCGTTGTTCGCCATATCGTGACTGGCGGGAGGCAACTTTTAATGCAATGGAAAGAGCAGAGAGAAAGGCGCGGACAGCGTTAACCCGGACGAACTCTACTGCCATGACATGGACCCTATTCCTAATGTTTATAGGATTGTAGGGTCACATCGACCTAATTTTAAGTCAACCCGTGTATATAATCCCCCAAAAAAAGCACCCAGGATTAACTAAAACCCTGGGCGCTTTCAACGGCATGTGCGATTGATGACTTATTCATTTTAGGGGTTCTAAGTCTGAAAGGGGTTCTTCAATGTCATGCTATTTTCTTGTTCAGGTTTGTTCTAGAACGTGATGTTTGTCCTTATGCCAAACGTCCGCTTTTCCTGAGGAACCACTGTTACGCCACGGAACGCATTAAACGAGAACGTGGGATGGGAAAAATCAAGCCCACCTGAAGCCCGTCTCCATGTCTGGGTTTGGAACAGGTTGCGGATGAAAAATTCAACCCGCAAATCCTCTCTTTGAAGACCGAGCCGAGCATTGGTGATGACGTAGTCATCCCCTCGGCCCAAGTTTTGGGATTCCGTAAAATAGCTCCCGCGATAGAGAAAATCAGCACGGCCATACCAGTCCCATTCACCTCTTAGCGTATCGGTATAGGTGGTCGCCAAGTTTCCTGACCATTCCGGATAACCACCAATCTCCAGACCTTTCAGATTGCTAAAGCCAAGCAATTGGGCGGCTCCGGTGCTCTGGAATTCGGTAAATTTATTGCCAGACCAAGCGACATTGAGTTGCGTATCCCAATTTTCGGTAATGGCAAAACCGGACTCGAATTCTAAGCCCCAAAGATTTTGACTCCCGGGCACCGTCACGCCGAGCGAGTTTGGAAAGTCGTTGGGAATTCCATCACGGTCGGCAATGTTAGCGGCATCGCGAACCCACTGAATACTGAGACCGAAAGGCCGATTCATCCAGTCGTAATACCAGCCGATCAGATTGAAACGGGCCCGGCCATCCATTAACGTCTGCTTCCAACCAGCCTCATAGGAATTGAGTCTCTGCGCTGGCGGTGCGATCGAAAATGCACCGGGCGGAAGTTGTTCTTCGATCTGACCACATTCTGATGTGGTTGACTGCAGGCCCGTAATGGGATTGGTGTACGGGACACTGAAGTCCTGCATACTACAGCCCGCGACCAGACCGTTGGTGGTCCCCGGCAATGTCCCTCGCGAGAACTGGGCGTAAATGTTGGTGTCTTCCGAAGGCTGGTAGCTCAAGATGACGCGGGGTGTCCATTCTTTAAACTTGGATGAGACGTCAATGCCCCCTTGCTGCAAGGTGCGTTTGTCCACGAGATACCGGTTTTCCAAGTCGAGAGTGATCTCATCGGTGATGTCATAAGACACAGCCGCGTATATACCCGCGACTTTGGCTTCGTTGCCTGCCGTTGGCGGCAATTCGGTGAGCCTTGGTCCTACAGCAGTAGAAAAGAAGCTCGCTTGGACCAATAGACCGCCTGCTCCACTATTAAGGAAGGTTTGATCGTAAAGGGTTGTGCCCACGAGCCAGCGCAATCTTTTGTCCTGGGGTGAATTGATCCGCGCTTCAAGACTCCAATCCTGAGCAAATTTTGGGTCAACGGCATACCACCACGGACCATCCGTTGAATCGTAATCACGCAACATGCTCATGCGGGCGTCGTTATAGCCAGCCAGGACATTGACAACGTATCCATTGTCAAACTCATAGTCCGCGTTGAAGGCCAAGCGAATCTGATTGCGGGTCATGCCAAAGGAATTACGATCCGGGACGTTCTTTCCCAAGTAACGGTCGCCGGCATCTCCACCCAGAACATCTATCAAGTAGTTTGGTTGTGCCCCGAAGAACAGTGCTCCCGTGGTGTCAAATCCCGGACGCACTTGAGCAAACAACGGGGGCTTCATCGACGTTTCGGTCGACAGCAATGTGCGGCCCGTAATCGGTTCTATATAGCCAAATTTCGGCACAGGACCACAGAGGCTTCGCACGGGGAAGAACGTCGCCGGATTTCCGTCTGTATCCAGACGTTCCACCGAAGTGCCGGAGCACGTGTCGGTAAACCGGCCACGAATGAGTCCTATGACCGGCGCACTATCTTCATCCTTTTGGTAATAAGCACGCAGCTTAAAGGAAAGATTATCGGTCGGTTCACCGTACAAGACGCCGCTGATGAATTTCGATGTTTCCTCTCCTAAAGGACCACCGTCGGTGGCAGTCCATTCGGCACCCTTTTGCATTAATCGCGCGTTAAGTTGGAAACCGAGTTTGCCTTCTACGAGGGGCCCCGACGAAAGGATATTGAAATCAAATTTGTCGTAGGTGGCAGCGGATGCATCGACCTTGGTCACGTATTCATTCAAATCCGGATTCTTAGTGATGAAGTTGATGGCACCGGCGAACGTATTACGGCCGAAGAACGCAGACTGCGGCCCTTTGATAACCTCAACGCGTTCCAAATCTTGAATACCGATTGTGTTGGCAGCCCCAAGCAGGAAGATGCCATCAATAAAAACCGAAGTTGGCTGTAAGTGATCTTGACCGCCCGATACCCCGCGCAGTGACATGGGAGAGTCGACGCGGCCCGGCCGGCCGCCACTACGGGCGAAGAAATCAAGCCCAGCCGTTTGTAGGGAAATATCAGCGAGATCGCGAAAACCTGCGTCTTCAATGTCCTGTGCCGTAAATGCGGTGATGGCGAGTGGAATTTCCAACAGCCGCTCTTCACGCTTACGCGCTGTAACGACGATTTCTTCTACAGATAACTGTTGAGCCTGGGCGGTCGCCCAGTAATCCGGAACGAGCAGCAATGCAGCAGCCGTCCATAACAGCCTATGGTGGTTTCTCATGAGTTACCCCGTTTTAATCCCCGTACTCCAAGAAGGAGCCCGTCTTTAATTTTAAGGGCATGAATTTAGACTAGGCAAATACAATATTTGTCCGCACAAATATTAATGGAAATAAGAATGAAACTTATCTGCAAGTTAAACGTCTCTGTTGCTTAGTGTTTTTCTTTCAGCCCCGATCCAAGACGTAGCCGGTGTATTCGATAGGTAATCGCGCAGAGCGAAAAGATCTATCGATATGTCAATCTCTAGCGCAGTCGTTTGCAGTTGAGACGATTGTGTTGGCTATTCCAAAAAGATCAAAAAGTCCGCTTTGGGTCAGAAGCGGATATAATACCAACGGTCATTGAATTTGACCTTCGTGTGCCCTGTTTATTGTGCGCCTAATTGGGTGCTTTGCTGGCCTGCGCTCGATGAAGTCTACAAGCTGTCTGGCTGAGAAACCTTTTTGACCCTGTGAAAACGCGCGACCTAAAATCAGAGCAGAAACATGAGGCGTATAGCGTAAATATGTCCTTTCAGGACCACGAGAAACTTGTTGATGTTCGAATAAAAATTCTACTTCCACCAGCAGGCTAATCATTCTCTTAACTAACGGATTACCCCGCATCCGAGAAGCTGGAGATCATCCGCCTGGTCGAACACTCCCACTTGCCGGTCCGGCGCACCCTGGACAAGCTGGGCATTCCGTCGCGTACATTCTACAGATGGTATGATCGCTACCGGGCCTTCGGCGAAGCCGGTCTTGAGGACCACCCCTGTGGTCCTCGCCGGGTGTGGAACCGTATCCCGGACGACATCCGCGACCAGATCATGGACCTGGCTCTGGATGAGCCGGAGCTGTCGCCCAGGGAACTGGCGGTGACGTTTACCGATACCAAGGGCTCCTTCGTCTCGGAAGCGTCCGTCTACCGCCTGCTCAAGGCTCATGACCTGATCACCAGCCCAGCCGTTGTCGTCGTCAAGGCCGCCGATGAGTTCCATGATAAGGCCACCGCGCCCGACCAGCTATGGCAGACCGACTTCACCTCTCTCAAGGTCATCGGCTGGGGCTGGTTCTATCTGTCGACTATCCTGGACGACTTCTCGCGCTACATCATCGCCTGGAAGCTGTGCGCCACCATGCGGGCCGATGATGTGACGGAGACGTTGAACCTGGCACTGAAAGCATCAGGCTGCGATCAGACCAAAGTCGTCCACAAGCCGAGGCTGCTCTCAGACAACGGCTCATCTTATGTCTCCGGCGATCTGGCTGAATGGTTGGAGGATCTGAAAATAGACCATGTTCGCGGCGCACCTCATCACCCCCAGACCCAAGGCAAGATCGAGCGCTGGCATCAAACGCTGAAGCACCGCATCCTGCTTAAGAACTACTTCCTGCCGGGTGATCTGGAAAACCAGATCGGCGCCTGCGTCGATCACTACAATAACCACCGCTACCATGAGAGTATCGGCACCGTCACCCCCGCTGACGCCTCCTTCGGGCGAGACACCGCAATCATCGAAAGGAGACAAAAAACCAAAAACTCACCATCCAAAACCGCCGCTTGAACCATCAACGCCAGGCGGCTTAACTGCCAACCAAGATGAGCAAAATCCTCCGTTAGAAAACACGCTCATTTGTCCCAAATGTTTTGACGACGGACACCCCGTTGAGTGGTCCAGTTTGATTGTTAGTGCATGATAGGCCTTTAGTCCATGGGGACGATAGTTTCCAGGGCCGGTAGTCGGTATCTTTGATCCTCCGTTTTCCTAAACATTACGGTGGACCACTTCTCGGGGGGAATACCAGAGATCAAGCGTTGGTTGAACAATCGGGCAGAAAATTCACATCAGCCCTTCCGACGACGGGAAGGGGCAATAGCGCGGTTCAGAAACATCAGGACCCTGCAGAAATTCGCCTCCATACATGCCTCGATCCACAACCATTTCAACCACCAACGCCATCTCAACCGCCGAGACATTTTCAAACAAGACCAAGCCGCTGCCCTGGCCGAGTGGCAGCAACTTGCAGCCTGAGTGTTCTCAACGGAAGGTTCTGTAGGTCCGGCCCAGTTAGTCTGACAATGCCAGCCTCCATTCTCAAAATACCCTGACTTGTTCGCCAGTTGCTGATGGGAGACACTCAGCAAAATGTCGTGAAATAGAATAGCGTGGGCGCGGATACATGGTTGATTTAAAAAAGCTGAGAGAAGCGAAAGCCAAACCCGAACTAATCAACCCGCGAGAAATTTTCAACGCGCTGCCCAAACCCCCCGGCATTAACGACCTGTACGCTAGTCAAGCCGAAGTACTTGACGCTTGGTTTGCTCGTAGAACTAACAAAGATATCGTGGTCAAGTTGCACACTGGCGGCGGAAAGACACTCGTCGCGCTGCTTATAGCACAATCGGTTATGAATGAGACGAGCGAGCCCGTGCTCTATCTCGCACCGACTAACCAATTGGTCGATCAGGTTCTCGCAAAGAGTCAAGAATATGCTATCTCTACTGTCCGCTATTTGAAGAGCAAGTCATTGCCAGCCGAGTTTCACGATGGCAAGAGCGTTCTAGTCGGAGCCTATCAGACGCTGTTTAACGGCCGCAGCAAGTTCGGCGTACGTGGGTCCGGACGGGAAGTAGTGAAGGTTGGCGCGATTGTGCTGGATGATGCACATGTTGCTCTATCATCGGTTCGAGAAGCCTTCACGCTGACCATCGCTGCGAACGATTACAATGAAATCTACACGGAGCTCGCAGGCCTTTTCCGGCCCGCCTTTAGGGAAGTCAACCGTAGAGGGGCTTTCGCGGATGTTATAAGTGGCAAGGACTATGGCGTTATTGAGGTGCCGAGTTGGGCTTGGCATCGCAAGCATGACGAAATTCAGCAGTATCTCTCAGAAAAAGGTCGACGACGTAAATCCATTCATTTGGCCATTTCTACGTGACAACCTTGACGTCTGCCATTGCCTCTTCAGCAGGTCTTCCGTGAGCATCACGCCGATCTTCCCGCCAGTCGACCTGTTGCCAACATTCGAAGATTGTGGGCGACGCATATATATGTCGGCGACAATTGCTGACGATAGCGAGATTGTGCGCACCTTCGGCGCGTCACAAACGGCTATCGCTAAGCCGGTCACGTCGGAGTCGCTCGCCGGCGTCGGCGAGCGCATGATCCTCGTGCCAGGCGTTATGAAGCTCGGCAGCACACCTAATCTTGCCCATGGTAAAGGACATCGCCGTGAAGCTCGCCAAGGAGAACCGCGGCGTGGCAATCTTATCCCCTTCAGGTTCGGCTGCTAGGGAATGGACTGACATCGCCGAGTATCCCGAGACTACCAACGATGTCTCCCAAACGGTGATTGCGATGCAGGAGGGTGAGACCTACGGCCCCCTAGTGCTCGCCAATCGCTACGACGGCATCGACCTCGCCGGCAATGCCTGCCGCTTTCTTGTGATGGATAATCTTCCCCAGGGCACAACCAATTACGATATTTTTCGCATGAATGTCGTGGTGGATGCGGCCGTCAACTCGCTCCTCGCCCAGCGCATCGAGCAGGGTATCGGCCGAGGAACGCGGGGCGGCGCGGACTACTGTGTGATCATGTTGGTCGGCTCGAAGCTGGTTGGCTGGATCGGCCGAAAAAAGAATCTGGATTCCCTGACCGCCAGCACACGTGTCCAGTTAAAGATGGGCCAGGAGGTGAGCGAGGCGGTGACGAAGCCGGAAGAAGTTAGGGAAACTATCCTCAAGTGCTTGAGACGCGATGTGGATTGGATCGCCTATCATGCTTCGGAGCTGTCTGAGGCCGCGCACGCCGCCCCGTTGGACGAAATAGCCCTCAAAGTAGCCGCGGTCGAACGCAAAGCATTCAAGTATCAGCGACTTGGCCAATACGAAAAGGCATTGGCGGCACTCAAGACGATGATGGACGACAAGGCGTTGGCGCCCGATCAGCAGCGCAGGGCCTGGCTTGCAGCTGCAGCGGCTAGGATCGCCTATCAGATGGAGGACGAGGTCATGGGACAAAAGCTTCTGACCATGGCCTTCTCCGTGAACAACAATCATAGCCCACCGCGAAAGCGGCCGACCTACGTGTTGCGTCCCGCCCCAAGTAAGCAGTCACGCGCAATAGTCAAGCGTCTGTTGGAGTATGAACATCGGGCAGCGATTGTCGCAGAGTTTGATGAGGCGGTGAGCGATCTCGTGCCCGAGGCTTCAACCTCACGCTACGAAGAAGCAATGGCTAAGCTCGGCGCTTATCTCGGATTCGACACCGAGCGCCCCGAGAGGGTTCATGGAGTAGGACCCGACGTTCTTTGGCGCAATGACGGGGCGTTCGACTTCGTGATCGAAGCCAAGAGCAATAAGGACGAGGACAAACCGCTGTACAAGAAAGACCACGCCCAACTGCTTGAGGCCGAGCACTGGTTCAAGGAGGTTTATCCAGACCGCGAGGCAGTGAGAGTCTCGACTTTACCGAAAGCCATTGCCGACGAGAAGGCGACGCCCGTCGGCACTTTCGCGTTCCGCTTAGACGATGTCAACAGTATGGTGAGTGCACTGCGTGGCGTTCTCATTGAGCTGGTTGGGGCGAGTGGCGGAGCGGAAGCGTTGCAAGAGCAGTGCGAGGCTGCACTCCGTAAGGCGAATTTGACCCCAGCCAAGATCCGGGACGTCTTCATGAAGCCTTTCGGAAAGGCAAGAGTGAAGTCCAAGTAGCTGCTAACATTTCTGACGTCAGCGCCCATGGGAGACA
The DNA here is from genome assembly GCA_965262665.1 of Rhodospirillaceae bacterium. GTDB lineage: Bacteria > Pseudomonadota > Alphaproteobacteria > Rhodospirillales > Rhodospirillaceae > CBDBND01. The sequence continues at coordinate 1,271,019 of CBDHFR010000004.1, read as the reverse complement.
CTGTAGGGTTTTCATAAGAGACGCTTTCTGGCTCACCGTAGAGACCGAAGGTAACGAAGATAAGGCAGAAATCGATGAGCAAGAAAAACCCGGCCGAGAAAGCGGTTCGGGACATCCGTCGCTGGGTGCGGCGCAAACATTCAATGGATGAGAAGATCCGCCCGTCCGACGCCGTTAGCGCCTCCGATATCACTTCGGCCGGAAGAAAAGACGCTGCGTCATCGCCATCGGCTTCGGGCCTGTGGCGAGGATCGCGTTGCCACTTGAAGATGAGATTGGCGTTCACATTGTCAACGACGGAGCAAGCGGAATCGTCTCGCCCCGATTGGGTCAAGTTTCAAGGAGGGATGATGATCTCGTTTTCTGGCGGACCTAACTTAGTCAGGCACACAATTAGGGCTGTCAGCTAAGGGTAACGAGCATACAGAAGAGATTTTCCTAACTGGCCCGGCTAACGCTCTTTCAGCTAAAATCTCGTCGGGCATGACAAGTCAGGTTTCGCATTATGGCCAATCCACAGCACATCCAATGGCTCAAAGAGGGAGTTGCAGCTTGGAACGCTCGACGTGATAAAGCTGATTTTTTACCCGACTCTGCAGGCGCGAATATTCCCGCTGAACTTCAGGGACCTCTATATAACCCACCAACGATACGTACCGACACCCATCTCGATGGAATTAACTTCAACAACGCGTCGTTTCGCGGCGCTAATCTAAATGGCATTAGACTGCGAGGCGCTAATCTTAACTCCGCTCGGCTAAAACATTGTCAGTTGAGCGGGGCACCGACCTTAGCGGAGCAAATCTAACCGATTCGGATTTCTCCGGGGCACTCCTCTTTTGCGCTACCCTCTTCGGCGCTCAAAGCGCCATGTCAATTTTAACAGCGCCAATCTCAGTGGCGCGGTCCTGGAAGGGATTGATCTAGCTCACTCCGATCTAACAAATATCAATCTCGTTAGATCAAAAATTACAGGTACAGAATTCAGCGGCACCAAGTTAATCGGAGTTGACATCACGGATACCCAGCCTTGGACCGCCAATCTCTTCCGAAATGTAGACGATGACAAGGGACCACATAATGTAGTCCTAGACCACATAGATGACGTTAACTCTCTGGTCGATATATGTCTAACCTTAGAGAATCACTACCGAGAAGTAGATTGTGTCGAGGTTAGCAAACATCGTTCATTATATTTCCGCGGACAATATGAGGATCAATGGCCTCTCATACCTTCGGTGATGCGTGTGCATAAGGGCGAACCATTGTTACGTAATTTGGAAGGAGAAATGTTGCTCGAACTAATGTCACAGAGACCTGATCATTTCACCAATGTATCATCAGCCCTGTCCCAATGGGTGCTAGCTCAACACCATGGACTAAAGACGCGACTTCTTGACATTACAAAAACCCATTGGTTGCTCTATTTCATTGTTGTGATGCTTCTTCCAACCCATCATCAGCTGATCAAATCGATGGTGTATTACACATATTTGCGGCGCCTAAACCAATCATCAGAACCTTCGAGAGTGATACCATTAGAATTATATCAAATTTCGCGAAGCTGCCTCGCTTCGAGCAAGATGTTCTATTGGGGAAAGAAATGAATTTGCAGGAAGCGAATCAACGACATGTACTGGAGCATCCGAACAAATATACTGCCATCATGGAACGCTTATACAATTACATAGGTCACGAAAAGCTATATTTTCGCGAACGAATTGATCTGAGAGACTTTTTTCGTGTTTTTGTAGTAGAACCTCAACTATCGTTCGAACGCCTGCGTTCGCAGTCAGGTGCTTTTTTGATTTCGGCGTTTCATGAAAAGTTTGAGACTGACACTATTCGGAGGTGGACAAAGAACGTGCCAGTTTATCACCACTACAGAATAACTATACCGGCTTTAAAAAAGAAAAACATACTTCATGAGCTAGAAATTTTGAATGTAACCAAAGAGGTCCTCTTTCCTGGCCTCGACGAATCTGCTAACGCAATTGTCAAAAGGTACTTGACTTAACAGACTGGTGAAGTTTGCCAAGCTGATCGGGGCACCAAATATGGCGGAGAACGAATGGCGGAACACGATTGCTTGGGCCGGAGCCACGGTCCTCTCGCTTTCAGCGGAACAATGTACGCAAAGGAACTGGACGCGGCCGACCGGCAGCTTGGTCGATAGATTTTGCGGCACGCACCACGGAATTCTGGCTAAGGCAAAACAAATACCCAAGGAGCTGCCGAATTCCTGTAAGCGCTTCCACCGACGCGGACCATGGTCGCAACGTCGTGCGCTCCATCCCGGCCTGACCGAAGGCTTACGACAAGCGTGCGCTGGGATGCGCTGTAGTTGTAATGAATCCCCTTACGGTATGCTTACGGCAACAGAACTAAATGGTGGCGTCAAGGGGTAGGAGTAATTATTATTAAATTAAAATCAATAAGTTAATGTCTATTACAGATTACGAAATAACCTATTCCTCCAAAGCCAACCAGACCAGCTTGCACGAAGCTGTCGAACTCTTCGTTGACGAACAAAAAGCTAATGGCTTCAACAACACCAAGAGCAGCCAGCACACCAGCGTCGGCGGCGACCATGGCCGCATCGAGACGCGAAGGACGACGGTGAGCGAGGATATCGCCTGGCTCCAGCAGCGCCATGGCTGGCCGGGGCTGGCCGGGGCTGGCCGGGGCTGGCCGGGGCTGAAATCCGTCATCGCGGTCGAAAGCACGCGCGAGATCGGCGACAAGACCGAGCACGAGACCCGACTCTACATCTCATCGCTCGATCTCGCGGCGGCGCAACTAGGCCCAATTATCCGCTCCCACTGGGCGATAGAGAACAGCTTGCACTGGGTCATGGACATGGTCTTTCGCGATGACGAATACCGCCTGCGTACCGATCACGCCCCGGCCAACTTCACCACCATCAAGCACATGGCACAAAACCTCATACGACGAGACCCCGGCAAGGACTCCCTAAGAGGCCGTTTCGAAAGGGGTTGAGTGGCCGGTGTCGATGTGATTCCAGGAAGGTTGCTGAAACCGATCTGGAGCCGCCATGTGGACGCCGACCACCCGAGAGCAGCATAGCCGCAAGGCGCTGCGTTATCAGACTGATTTGACCGCTGCGGAGTGGGTTGTGATCGAGCCTCATTTGCCTCCGGCTCATGGCACGGGACGGCCCCGGTCATGGCCGATGCGAGAGATCGTCAACGGCATTTTCTACGTGATGCGGGCTGGCTGCCCTTGGCGCTTGCTGCCAAGCGATTTACCACCGTGGGGCACGATCTATCGCTGGTTCGCTAAGTTCCGCGACGACGGCCTCCTTGAGAAGATCAACCACTTTCTGGTCATGGCCGATCGCGAGCGGGTCGGACGCGAGGCCAGCCCGAGCGGCGCGATTATCGACAGCCAGAGCGTCAAGACGACCGAGGCTGGTGGCCCCCGCGGCTACGATGCGGGCAAGAAGATCAAGGGGCGCAAGCGCCACGCGCTGGTCGACACCGACGGGCGCGGCCTCGTGCTCGAGGCGCATCCGGCGGGTATCCAGGACCGCGATGGTGGCGGGCCGCTGCTGTGCGCCTCACGCGGCTCGTTTCCGTTCATCGAGAAGGTCTTTGCCGACAGCGGCTACGCCGGCGAGAAGGTCGCCACGGCCACCATGATCGCCGTCGAGATCGTGCGCAAAAGCCCCGATCAGGTCGGCTTCGCCGTCCAACCGCGCCGCTGGGTCGTGGAGCGCTTCTTCGCCTGGATCAACCGCAACCGGCGACTGGCAAAGGACTTCGAGGCCACCATCGCCTCGGCCCGCGCCTTCCTCTACGCCGCCTCCGTCATGCTCCTCGTCCGCAGATTGGCCCGAGCCGCATGACTTTCGAAACCGACTCTAAGACTCCGCCGAAAGGTCGCCGCCTGGGACGACGACTTCCGCGCAAGCCTCATCACACAATGATCCGTTCACCCGATTGCTCTGTCCAGCGACGTCGGACCCATTGACAAAAGAGTCCGATGCAGCCGAACCACTGATATTCCAAACTGTTCCTTCGTCGCTTATTATGCGCCAGGACAGCCGTACGCCTTCATTGTGACGCGCGGCACACCGGTCAGCCAAACCGCGTTGTTCTTTTCCGATCAAGAAATAGCCGTCACCATCGCTCGCATGTGCCGTAATTGATACAGTTCCCGCTTCGAAAGAAGATTCCGCCAGCGCTGACCCCGTCCACGTGTCTTTGCTTCCGTATCGGAGGTCGGCAACAGCTTGGTGTTCTTCAAGAACGCGGCCATCTAGCCGCACCACACCTGCTAATGCCACATTGCCCCATACGCCCGCCCCACCACCGCGGACGACTGTGGCCTGCTCAATGGTCAGGGGAGGAAGATGGACCCACTCGACCCAGCCACCGAATGGATCGTTTTGCGGCACACCGTCCAAAATAACCAATGTTCGGCCAGCTCCATTAGGACCGAGCCCCCGCAGACTGACGCCTTGGGTCGTGGGATGGGCCGCTCTCGATGCCTGCCTGCGAAACAACCCAAATCCGGGCTGCCGGCGAAGTGCGTCATCCAAGCCCAAAGCGACCCCGTCCAAAGATGAACGATCGAAACGGGACGTGCTGTAGATGGCTTCGGATAGTGAGTCAGGAAGGCGGCGGACACTTACACGAATTTCTTCCAACTGCTGAGAGGAAGCGTTTGTCGCGGTCAGAGAGGCGTAGATGGCCAAGCCGATTGTATAAATTCGCTGCATAGTGCCGTCTGCCTAGAGAAAGTTAACCGATAAAACAATGCCCAAGTCCTTAATATCTAAGGGGGAAGAACTATCGAATTGACCTAGAAGTTGCCCCAATCCTGACGCGATAATGGCTGAAAGGTTAGCTCAACTCAGCCGAGAGGGACGCGGCAACGGTTCGCCAGAAACTGGCGTTTTTCTTTTCTATGGCAAGTATGCTTGCTCCGCTATCCGTGGGTGCAGCTGATCTGATGGTCTCGGTCCGTGATTCCGAAGGACAGCCGGTGCCCGACGCCGTGGTGTTTGTTCAATCGGATTCAGGGTCCAGTACCAATCAAATGGAACAGATGGTGCAACGCAATGAAGCCTTTAACCCGTTTGTTCTACCAGTAGCCGTTGGAACGACCGTTGAGTTTCCAAACGAAGATCCGTTTAGGCACCATGTTTATTCGTTTTCACCGGCCAAACAGTTTGAACTGAAACTTTACTGTGGGGATGAACTCCAACAGGTAAATTTTGAAAGCCCTGGTGTCGTCGCTCTGGGCTGCAACATACATGACAATATACTGGGCTATATATACGTCGTCGATACGAACCTTTTCGGTAAAACGGATCAAGACGGCACCGTAACGATTTCAGGTATGGCAGACGGTGAAGTTGGTGAAGCACAGGTGTAGCATCCCAGACTGCGAGGACCGGCCAGACGAACGGCAATATCAGTCACCGCGGGTCAGTCCGTAACTTTCGAGATAGGGCTAAAGTGGGACCGGCGGCGAAAACGAGGAAGCGACTTTGAAGAAGGGGTCTATTAGGTGTTCAAACGCTTCCAGACGAAGCCGGCTCTCTTCTTTACAGCCTTGTTTCTTATTTTGCAGGGCGTTGCGATCTATACGGTGCAGCAAGCGATTGTTCAGAACATTTTTGACCAAAGCCGCGACCAGCTGATTGCGGCAAATCGAATTTTCACCAGTCGCGTTGCCGCGACAGTGAATGCCCTGGCTGAGGACACTCGCATTCTTGCCTCGGAATTCTAATTTCGCACGGCCGTTGCCACTAATGACAACCCGACAATCTTGTCGGCACTTGATAATCTTGGCGCCCGCATTGCCGCCGACCGGGTCATGTTGGTTAGCCTGAATTACATGGTCGCCGCGGATACCAGCAGACCAAGTTCTGAGCCCTACGATTATCCGTTTTGCGACTTGATCGACCTGGCGGAGGAACAAAGCCGCGCTGAATCGATCGCCGTATTAGACGGCTCCATATACGAATTTGTCGTTGTACCGGTCTTGGCGCCTGTTCCGATCGCTTGGATCGCCATCGCCGTCGAGATTGATCAGCCGTTTGCTCAAGAATTCCGTCAGGAGTCCACTTTGCCGTTGGAAGTTACCTTTGCCACCGGCCAAGTGGGAGCCGGTTGGGTGGCAAGTGTATCTACGCTCAATCAAGTGGCGCGTACCGAGCTCCCGGCCGCTTTGGTTTCTCAAGGTGAAATGCTGATTGGAGACACTAAAACGCTAACACTTGGCGGTAGCGACTATGTCACGCTTGTCGCTGGGTTACCCACACCTGAAGACAGCCCGGCTGTTAACGCTGTGCTGCAATATTCACTCGATCTGGCCCTGGTTCCGTATTAACCCCTGTTTTTTGTTCTAGTGGATTGATTCCAACGTTTGGAACCCTCTGTTTCGTGCGGCGATGATATGATCGGGGTCGGCTTTCCAGATCAAGGGTTTTGGGTTTGCGTCATTGTATTCGCGGACAAAGCGGTTGATGGCGGCCTGAAGGTCGACGACGGATTGGAAGACGCCACACTTGAGCCCGCGCCGCGTGAGTTTGGCGAAGAAGCCCTCGACGGCATTGAGCCACGAGCACGAGGTCGGCGTGAAGTGGAAGGTCCAGCGTGGATGGCGGGCGAGCCAGGCGCGGACCTTGTCCTTCTTGTGCGCAGCGTAGTTGTCGAGGATGACGTGGACGGCCTTGTCCGTCGGCACCTCGCGCTCGATGCGGTTGAGGAAGCGGATGAACTCCTGATGGCGGTGGCGCTGCATGTTCTGTGCGATGACCGTACCGTCCAGCACGTTGAGCGCGGCGAACAGCGTCGTCGTGCCATGCCGTTTGTAATCATAGGTCAATCCACTAGCCGTGCTTGCGGCCATCGCGGTGACGGTTTCTCTGGTTGGGTCCGTTGCCATTGCCAGAGGTGTGGCCAAACCGATCCGGACCCTCGATGAAGCCGCCCGCCGCATTCAGGACGGCAAATATACAGACAAAATTACAGTCACCCAGAGCGACGAGATCGGCCGATTGGGAGATACTTTTAATCAGATGATGGACGGCATTGCTGAACGCGAGGCTCGTATAGAGCATCAGTCTTTGCATGACACAGCAACCGGCCTGCCAAACCGGAGGTATTTTGCACGCGAGCTAGACCAACACGTCGAGAAGGCAAATGTTGAACGGCTCACCGTCCTCCTGATCGAAATTGGCCGGGTGTCGGAGATCAACTACACCCTTGGTCGCGAGACCGGTGAAGATCTGATACGCATGATCGGGCAACGCCTATCTGCCATGATCAAACAATCTGACATGGTTGCGCGGTATTCCAGCACCATGTTCAGCATTTTGATGCCAGGCGCAGGCGCCGATGTGGTGCAACAGATCGTTGACAGCATCTTAAAGTCTTTCGAAGAACCCATCCTCGTTGCCGGCATTCAACTGGTTGTCACAGCGGCAATCGGGGAGGCCTGTTTCCCTGACCACGGGCCAGGACGCCAGAACATTGCTTCAACGGGCTGAAACGGCAATTTACGAAGCGAGAGCGTCGTCTCGCCAATTTGCTGTCTACGATCCTGAAGCGGACCCGCATAAGCCTGAACGCCTGTCAATGATGGGAGAACTGCGCAAGGGATTGGACCGTGGTGAATTCCAATTCTATTACCAGCTACCAGCCCAAGGTCGATATTGCGGAAGAACGCATTACTCACGTCCAAGTACTTGTTCGCTGGATTCATCCAGAAAGAGGCTTTATGCCGCCCGACGATTTTATTCCCCTGGCTGAGCAGACAGGGGAATATTCAGAAGCTCTGTGAATGGGCACTAGCGCATTTCCGATTTATTCTGACGCATAGCCGTCAGCAACCAAGAAGTTCCTGCAGTGCCCGTGATTGAAGAGGCCGCAGACGTTACCGGCGGCTTTCCACAGATCATCGATGGTGCGGGGTTTTAAGCGCTTCATGTGAGCTTTGAACTTTGAAAATGCGAGCTCGATCGGGTTGAAGTCCGGCGCATAGGGCGGCAGGAACAAAAGCCATGCGCCCCGCTTTTCAACCGCCCGCCTGGCACCGTCGCGTTTGTCGGCCGGCAGATTGCCGGGGACAACAACAGCGCCTTTTTGAAGGGTCGGGGCGCGTTGCGTTTTGATGTACTGCTCGAATGCATCACCGTCCATGGCGCCCTCGATCAAATCAGGGCACCCAGGGCGCGGTCAGGCCGTCACCGCGCAATCCGGCAATGAAGGTCATGGTTTTCCAATGACCATGGGGAATGGCGGCAACCATCCGCTGGCCGCTGGGACAGCGCCCCCGCAGGCGCGCCATTTTGGTATTGATACTTGTTTCGTCAAGGAACACGATCCTGCCGACCCGCTCGGGATGGGCCGGGAGCCGGGCCTGACGTTGGCGCCAAACCACGCGTGCTGCCTGCCCATCCGCGCGTTCCTGTTCACTGGCGTGGGCGGTTTTTTTAAAGCTGATCTTGCGCGCGCGGAACCAGTCATTAATCGTCGAAGTCGGCGCAATCACTTGGTGAACTTCGTCCAGACGCTCAGACAGCTCTTGCAGTGTCGGGTCTGGCGTCTCCTTAATCCAGCGCAGGATATCCTCGCCGTCAAGGATCAAGACGGCGCTGGCGCGACGGCCGTGGCTTGACCGCGACAGTCCCCTCGTCTTCATATCGCCCGCCATCCCGCACCGCCGAGCTTGCGCTCACCTCAAAAAGGGCCGCCGCCTGACGGCGCGACATGCCCGACGCCACTTTCCTCGCCAAACGAATACGCAGGTCTTCCGATACAGCCACGATGCCCCCCGCCAAAGCGGCTATCGAATCAGTCCGCCAAGACCATGACAACAAAATTTTGATTCATTCAACCGCGGAAACGCTCTAGTTTTTTCGTCTCACCTTTCACGTAATCCGCCACAACAATACGTCTGTTTGGGCTTGCGCGCGCGTGAATGCCAAGGGCTGCGGCGCCGCAGGGCGATAGCTGTAGGACTCTTGTTCAAACTCTATGCCGTCGCTCATCGACGTTTGTCCGCTGACGACAAACCATTCCCAAGCAATACCCGCTTCCAGATTGAATTCACCGGTCCAGCCAGCCGGCAGACGCACAAGGCTGGTCGTCGATCCATTGGCGCGGTCTTCGCTTAATGTTTTTATTCCATAGCGGCTGCGGCCTTCACCATGCCAAGTCCAATCCAAGTCCGGCGCACGCAGGTGAAGAACATGAGGGCGGCCGTCGCTGGACGGCATCTCAACGTATTCATCCGGCGATGATGGGTTGGGAATCAAAGTGAAATCCAAAAGACCATCCGTGCGGATGATGCAGCGGCAGCCGCTGATCGATCCCTCGTTATGGCCGTGGACGATGCCCGACGGCCGATAAAGATAAGACCCTGCTGTTAAGTAGTCGCGGCCGTTGAGAGTGATGTCACCATCAATGATGTACACCTCTTCGGCGCAGGTATGGTAAATGGGCTGTGCCGCCGCCTCGCCATGGTGCGGGAAAGGTATGGAACGCCGTCGTTGCCTGCGTGTCCGTGTCTTGGCTTAAGATCTTGCGGGCCATGCGCGTACCGAACGGCGCATTGATGTCGTCGAGTACGACATGGGGTAAATGCGGACGATCTGCCCAAGATTTTTGCGATGAGGCCGATAAAACACCTAATCCCATAGTTACTGTTGTTGCGCATCCAGTCAGAAAACGGCGCCGATTGATCGGTGTCCTTTTGGCAGAGGGTGAGGGTCCAATCATGATGTTGCTCCCGTTTCAGCTGACAGCCCGTTCTCCCGCTATACAGTTCGCGAGCCAAAAACAAAATGCTGTGGGCTTGTGACTATTTCGCAACAATAAAAACGGCAGATTTCAGCGCTTTTCCGCACCAAAATATTGACCTCCTACTGAACGAAATGGCTAATCGTCACGCCAAATGTGCTACACGTGAGAGGTTAAGGTGCCGGACTTTCGAAAAGAGATCAACACGTCCTGGCGTTTGAATCCTTGGGAGGGGAATCCATGACAATGCGTGCCACTTTACCGCTTCGCTCATTCGCAGCGGCGATGATTGCTGTCTTTATTGCGGATGCAAGTCCAGCGACCGCACAACAGGTAGCACTGGAGGAAATCGTCGTCACCGCGCGTAAGCGCGATGAGTCCATTCAGGACATTCCCATTTCCATCACGGCGTTTACGGCCGCAGACATTGAAAAGCGCAATCTCCAGGAAATGACCGACATTTCCTTGTTCACGCCGGGCTTCAACTTCGAAAACTTCGGTAATGAAGGCGGTACGGCCCCAGTTATTCGCGGCGCGACCCAGGTGGCAGGAAGTATCGAACAGAACGTATCGTTCTTCTTTGACGGCATTTACCTCCCTCGAGATTACGTCACCGACCTTGGCTTCGCCAATATCGAACGTGTCGAAGTTGTTAAAGGGCCGCAAAGCGCCCGCTACGGCCGCAACGCCTTCATGGGTGCGGTCAACTATATTTCTAAGGGGCCAACTGAAGAATGGATGGTGGAAGGCAGTCTCACTGGTGGCAACTACGGTCGCTTCGACGCCTCAGGTGCCATTTCCGGTGCTATCGTTCCCGATACGTTGCGTATGCGGGCTTTCGCCGATTACTCCGAATACGACGGCAGTTGGAAAAACAGCCACCCCTTCGCTGACATTAACTTTAGTCCTGGCACTGACCGGCGTGTCGGCGGGTATGAGAAAACAGTCATGGGCGCTGCCCTGGAATTTCTCCCAATGGAGAATATCGAGATTAATCTCGCGTACACCTATCGCGAATTTAACCGCGAACACAGCGCTCAGAACTGGTTCGGTGAACTCAACGCGGAAAGCAATCTCTTAAATTGCGGTCAGTTTAATCCTGACGTCCGGCCGGCCGGGTCCGGCCTCGGCGGCGGCGGTCAGTGGTTCCGTCTGTTCTGCGGCGAGTTGCCCGTACGCGGCATTCCCATTGATCCGCGAGGTTACGCGCAACAGCTCGATACTGATTTCTTCCGGGGATCACTGGATTGGGAGATCAACGACGAATTCACGTTTGAGTATCTATACGGCCGCATTGTCGCCGATTCATTCACCTTCGGTTATAAAGACACGCTGCCCGGTTGCACCTTCTTCGTACCTTTTTGTGTATTTGAGAACGGCCCTCTCGGCGATTTCAAGACCAGTTCGCATGAAGGCCGCGTGGTTTGGGATAACGACAGCAACATCAATGCGGCTTTCGGTGTTTACTATTCCAAGAGCTCAGACTTCAGAACGGCCAATTTCGGCGCCTTGCCACAGCTATTGGATGTGCCAACAGAACCGATCAATGTTCTCGACCCCAGCCAGTTCATCTTCATCGTGGATCTCGCGAACATCGGCACGACAACCAAAACCTTTTCACCCTTTGGTGAAATCAACTTCTCTTTCATGGATGATCGTGCGCGTCTTGGTGTTGAGGCTCGCTATTCCAGTGTCAAAAAAGACGAGGGTGAAGATCCATCCGGTGGTGGAACCGGCGGCCTCACTGCTTTTACGGGCGCCTTCTTCTCCGATACTTTTAAGAGCTTCACGCCCCGGGTCACGCTTGAATACGATTTGACCGATGAAAACCTCATCTTCGTCTCTGCAGCGAAAGGGGTGAAATCAGGGGGCTTTAGTGCGGCAGCAACGTTGCCGGAAAACCGGACCTACGATGACGACAGCAACTGGACCTATGAACTGGGTATGAAGAACACCTTCAATGATGGCCAGATTCAGTTGAATGCCACATTGTTCTACGTCGACTGGAACAATGTTCAGATCCTCGCTGCTGACGAAGGCAATCCGGCACCGCTCTCCCGCAGTATCATCCGCAACGTCGGCGATGTGACGTCCAAGGGTATCGAAGTGGATGGTGCTATTGCTGCCACCGAAAACCTTAGCTTCTACAGCACGCTCTATTATGGCGACGCCAAATACGTCAAAGGCACCATTGATGGCCGGTGGGGGCGCATCCCATCGGTGTGTGACGATGTGGTCTGTAGTATCAACGGCGATATCGGCGGCAACCAGATGGAGCGTCAATCCGAATTCCAAGCCACAGTCGGTGGTGAATGGGCCGACGAGTTGCCAGGCAATCTGGACCTTGACTACTACATTCGCGCCGACCTCGGCCACCAGTCCAAAATGTACGCCGAAGCGGTCAATCTCGCTTGGATTCCGTCGCGCACCTTGGTCAATGCCAGTACCGGCATCAGCAGCGATTGGTACGACCTCTCTTTGTGGGTGCGGAATCTGTTCGACGAGAGCTACGTCGCCAACGTTATCGTCCAGCAGCCCAATATCGCCTACAATGCGTACCTCGGCGAGCGGCAGACCTTTGGTCTGACGTTGAACATCCGCTATTGATCTCACTATGAGGTCTTTGCGGGCAACGTCTCTTATTCTGGGCAGCGGTCTTTTGGCCGCTGCCCTTTTTTTGTCTGGGCAGGATTTGGCTATGGCGCAGGACGACACCACCGTTACGCCGTTGCTGCCCATGAACCGGCCGGACTCAGTTCCGACGGTGTTCCAGGAGGATATGAACGTGGCCCCCCTGGCGCGGGCGACCATTTTCGTTCGTGATATTGAAGAGTCCCTCAAGCTTTACCGGGATATACTTGGGCTCAAGCCCATGTTCGACAATTATTGGACCGGCAATGGCATCAACGCCATCATGGGTACGGAGGGCAAGGAATTGCGCGCCACTGTGCTGATGGCGGGTGCCTCGGTACAGGGCAATCTCGGTATCTATCAGCTCTACAAGGACAACGATGGGACGACAGAGCCCCGGCAAACACCGGATACGCGTATCGGTGATTTTGCTTTGGTCTTTCCTACCAACGACATTCACCGCCTGACGGCGGCAATCGAAGCCGCCGGCTATCCAATCGTCTCTCCGCCAGTGCCGTTGATCGAGCGGGAAGAATATGCCGAACAACCGGTGGAAATGATGTTCCGCGACCCCGATGGGGTACTGGTCAACCTCGTTCAGGCTGGCGTTCTGAAAGATTAAAAATCTGGGAGGCGCAAGCCATCCGAGACCGACTTCATACCGTTGTGGCGGCAGCGATTGCGCTGGGTGTGGTCTTGCAACTGACCCTTCCAATGGAGGTGTGGGCGCAGGACGTGCCAGAGGGGTACGCCGTTTCGCCCATGACCCGGGCAACCATATTCGTCCGCGACCTTGATGAGTCGCTAAAGCTGTACCGAGATTTGCTCGGTCTCACCACCCGTGTCGATACCATAGTTGAAGGGCTGCGCATCAATGAAATCATGGGCACCACGGACTACGGCCTCAAGGCTGTGATCCTGCAATCCGGCGACAGCATTGTCGGCAACATTGGCATCTATGAAATTATCGGCGATGGCCGCTCTGCACTCCCATCGCCATCGGACCGCGTTGATACCGTAACTGGAGATTTCGCTGTGGTGTTCATCACCGACGATATCGACGGCATCACGGACAAAGTCATTGCCGCCGGTTTTCCGTTAATCTCGCCGCCCATGGTGTTGTTTCCCAATGCAGAGGCTGAGGTGCAAACGCGGGAAATGATGTTCCGGGATCACGACGGTGTATTGGTGAATCTTATTGAACTCGGTGTTCCAAAGCCGTGGTGAAAAAGCGGATCCGATTTTGATCCCCAACTAGGAATCATTCTCATACAATTTATGCTCGTTCGCTGGCCATCTTGCGCGGGCGCTGTAGTCCAGCATCACGTCGACTGATAGAGTCAATTCACAGCTCCAATGAGGAGGGCCTTCCCATGACCAATCCCTTTGACGACACCATCGAACGTCGTGATTTCTTTGCTGGCTTAGCTGGCGGTGCAGCCACGGCCCTCGGTGCGTCCATGCTCGGTGGGCGGGAGGCTCACGCCAACTGGGGTTTGATCGCTCCGGGTCCAGTGCCCGGTGAGGAATTCGACGGACGCAGTTTGGTCAACAAACCGCGGGCGTACGAGGTCATGGAGCAGGAAGGGATTGACGGTATCGTCGCCCTCAATCCGGTCAACGTCTTTTACCTTGGCAACTACTTTAGTTACGAATTGCAGAAGCTGCGGGCCATTCCCAGCTTTGCGGTCATGCCGCGCGATCCGGACAAACCTTCGTTCCTGGTTGTTGCATCGTCAGACTTATGGTTCATCGCCAATGGCGAACGCGAGCATCCGGAGGTCATTCCTTACGGAGCACCCAGCGGCTGGGAGAACTACCGCAATCCGGAACTGTGGAGCGAGGAGCCCGAATCCCGCAGCTTTTCGCGCATGCCGGACAATATCGGGGCTCTCACTGATATCGAACGTGGCTGGTATGACCTTGAAAAGCGCTGGGAAACCGGCAAGGCGGCGACTCCCGAATGGGGTCTCATACACGCACTCAAGGAAACAGGGCTGATCAACAGCAAGGTTGCCGTCGATGACATGCGCATTGCCGACATACTCAATACCCTTGGTCAAGACAGCGTCACCTGCGTGCCCGGTGACAACACCTTCCGCAAGATCCGCATGATCAAGTCTGAGGTGGAACTCAAGCACATGCGCCGCATCGCTCAGATCAATCAAGACGCCTGCATGGCCATGCTGTCGCAGATCAAGGTCGGTATGACCAAAGCGAACATCGATAACATATTCATGATTGAGGCCGCCAAGCGCGGTGCCAAAGCGATGTGGATCGCTTCAGGCACCATCGGCGGTTTTCGCCATGGTGCTGTGGTCGAAGGTCAAGCCATGATGGTCGATGCCGTCAGCCAAATTAACTATTTCCATGGCGATTTCGGCCGCACCTGGTGTGCCGGTGAACCGCGCAAAGAGTTGCAGGAGCGCATGCGGCTGACTAGCATCGGCCGTGAAGTTGCGCACGAAATGGTACGGCCGGGTATGCTCTATTCCGAACTGCGCAGCACCGTAACGGCGGCGGTCAAGAAGGCCAGCGCAAGTGGCTGGACCATGGGGGTCGGCCCGCATTCCGTAGGGCTGCAGCACACCGATCAGCCTTACCGCGATGGCTTGCCGTTTGTCGTCGGTGATGATCTCACTTTCCAGGAAAACATGACCCTGACGATCGATTTGCCTCAGGGTGAAATCGGCTGGGGCGCGACTCATCTGGAAGACCTGATCCTCATCACCAAGGACGGTTATGAGCCTCTGGGTACGATGGATGACCCGCTGGTGGTGATCTAGAGCGGTTTGACTGAATTGTGAATCGAAGGGGATTCCCAAGCGTCCCACTCCATGATTCTGTATCCCGAGGCGATTTGGTGTCAGACATGGGGCATTGTTACGGGAATGATCTTCGCCGGCGGGTCGTCGAGGCGATCACGGGGCGTCTGTCTGCACGGGGGGCCGCGGCGCGTTTTCGTGTCGCGCCAGCGACGGCGATCCACTGGCACCGGCGCTGGCGCGAGACGGGCTCGATCGAGCCCGACCGCCAGGGCCAACCGCCGGGCTCGAAGCTGGATGCGCATGAGGCCTTTATCCTGGCTCTGGTGGCGCAGACCAAGGCTATGACGCTGGCCGAGATTGGCGAGAAGCTGGCGGCGTCGCACGGGGTTCGGGTGTGCCCGTCGACGGTCTGGCACTTCTTCGCCAAGCGCGGGCTGACGCACAAAAAAAGACCGGCCATGCAGCGGAGCAGCGGCGCCCGGACGTGCTCGCGCGGCGCCGGCTCTGGTTCGAAGGCCAGGCAGGGCTCGCTCCGGAACGGCTGATCTTCATCGACGAGACCGGCGCGTCGATGAAGATGGCGCGGCTGCGGGGATGGTCGCGCAAAGGCGAACGGTGCCGGGCCGCCATACCCCATGGCCATTGGAAGACCACCACGTTGACCGCCGGCTTGCGCCTCTCTGGGGCCTGGCGGCCCCGATGCTCCTCGACGGGCCGATGCATGGGGCTGCCTTCAAGGCCTATGTGGAACAGGTCCTGGTACCCGAACTCGACCCCGGAGACAGCGTCGTCATGGCCAACCTGCCCGCCCACAAGGTCGCTGGCATCCGCCAGGCCATCGAAGCCGCCGGCGCAACCCTGCTGTATCTGCCGCCCTACAGTCCCGACTGCAACCCGATCGAGATGGCCTTCGCCAAACTCAAGGCGCTCCTGAGAAAGGCCGCCGCCAGAACCGTCGACGACCTGTGGGACGCCATTGCCGACGCCATCGACGCCTTCACCTCAACCGAATGCGAAAACTACTTCGCCGCCGCCGGATATGATCGGGACTAAATTGAATCTGCTCTAGATCCCAAATAACCGTGTAAAATAGTGTAACAGCGCCTTGGCTGCGCTCGTTCTGCGAGCTATTCTCTCCAACCTTTGGCATCTGGGGGAGAATCAGGTGCCAAATTTCGAACTTGTATTGTGTGCAACTAAATTCTTTCTCAACAGGCTCCCGCGCGGGGCCGCTACGGAGAACTAACATGACCCTTAAGTCTCGTTTGATGACAACCATTGCCGGTGCCGCGCTGTGTGCGGGCCTGACCATGGGTGCGGCCACGACGGCATCCGCCCATAATGTAATTAGCGTTAGTGAAGCGCCAGCGGGATTTCTTTTCCCAATGAAGCTGAACGTCAATCATGGCTGCAAAGGCGCACCCGTGACCGCTGCCCGTTTGCAAATTCCTGATAGTATTGTTGATGCCAAAGCGATCGACAAGGTCGGCTGGAACATCGAGTACAAGATGCGCACCCTTGAAACGCCAGTCATGCTGCATGGCCGTGAAGTCAGCGAAGTGATCGGCGAAATCGTTTGGACGAAAATGGGCGATCCGGTCCCGGCAGACGGCTGGGCCAGCTTCGAATTCCGCGGTACGATTCCCAAGGACGTCGGCAAAGTGCTGCACTTTAAGAACATCACCGTTTGTGAAGACGGCGCCACTGACCCGTATGTGGACATGCCCGAAGCGGAACTCGACATCAACGATCCTGAGTTTGCTGCCAAGGCTTGGGCGTTCATGACCGCCACGCCAAATCCGGCGCCGATGGTTGTGGTCCGTCAACCCTCCAAAGGCCAGTATCCGTGGGAATGGACCCCGGAACAGGCCCGCGGCGAAACACCGTCACAGGAAGCGATGGCCCGCTAGGTCCACTTCCGTATAAAAACGAAAAACCCCGTCTCACACCGAGGCGGGGTTTTTTGACCGCAAAAACGAAAACGGCTTGTAGGAGCGTTGCCTGACATCGCAGTCCATAATGAGTATTCATTGATCCTCTCCATTCAACCCTATGATTCGATCTCATTGCTGGCCACTAAAGCTGCAATCAGCCTGCGACGAAATGGATAATTGATTTAATCTTTTTTGAAAGACTGACTAATCTCTTATTGCGAATTGAGTGGTTGAATTTTATCGCATCTCGCTATATGCGAGGCGGCATGGGAAAACTGCTCCATATTGGCTACGCCAAAACAGGCACAACCACTCTTCAGAAACATATTCTATACTCCTGCTACCCAATTACTCGGTACTGATCGTGTGCGATGACACGAAAGTTGTCGGTAACGGTGTCCCGGATTGTTTCCCATTCCCAGGGCAGGGTTTGGTTGAAGAACCCGAAGATGGCCTCGATGAACTGTCGGAAATCGGGATAAAACCGGTTGTGCGTCACATGCCGGTGCATGACGCACTTGACGTTGCTCCCAAAATCCGGACCAGGTGGTTCTTCACCTATGCGGCCTGATCGATGGTCATATCTCTCCTGGCCTGTGCCGGCGTCCGGTAGCCGATGCTCGAGTGGCGCCGTCGTTGGTTATAGAAGATCTCGATGTACTCGAATAGCGCAGCCCTGGCCTCGCGCCGGGTACGAAACGGGTACGGTGCACGAGTTCGGTCTTGAGAGACCCAAAGAAGCTCTCCATGGGGGCATTGTCGAGGCAATTCCCCTTGCGGCTCATGGCGGCCTTGATGCCGTGGAGGCGGAGCAGTTTGCGGTCGTCACCGCAGGCATATTGGGCGGGTTCAACCGGTCGTCGCAACACGTTCAGTTTGACTGGCCTGCAAGCACTGGTCCAGAGCTTCGGCGGGAGTTCTCCATCCGAGGGTCTTGCGGGGCCGTGTATTGAGCGCGTCAGCAACAACTGCGAGTACGTCCGGACTGTGTGCGCTCAGATCGGTTCCTTTCGGGAAGTACTGTCGAAGCAATCCATTGGCGTTCTCGTTCGTTCCGCGTTGCCAAGGGCTGTGCGGTTCGCAGAAGTAGACGGGAAGGCCGGTTGCGATCCGCAGATCCGCATGCCTGGCCATCTCTGCTCCCTGGTCCCAGGTCAGCGAGCGGCGAAGCTGCGCTGGCAATGTCGTGATCGTCCGGGCGATGGCATCGCGAACCGCTTCAGCCCCATGCTCGCTCCAGCCGGCAAGCGCAGGCCCGTTCTTCACGCGCGGGACGGTGCCGTGGCCTTCCATTCGGGGAAGATGCAGCAGCATTGTGAACCGCGTGGCGCGTTCCACCAGAGTGCCGATCGCCGATCTGCCCAAGCCGATGATCAGGTCACCTTCCCAGTGTCCGGGTACGGCCCGATCAGCTGCTTCCGCCGATCGTTCACTGATCATGATCTCAGGCGTGACGAAGGATTTTCCCCGCCGGCGGCTACGTGCCCGAGGCACGCGCAGTGCCCTTCCCGTGCGAAGGCAGGCGGTCAGCTCACGACGGAGTGCGCCGCGGCCCTGTACGTAGAGCGCCTGATAGATCGCCTCATGACTGATCCGCATCGCTTGATCCTCGGGCCCGTCCCCAGGATAGTCGATCCGAAGACGGTGCGCGATCTGCTCAGGACTCCAGGCCCTGGCCCATCGCCTGCGCTGCCGCGGCCCATGCCGACGACCGTTCCAGACGACGCGTGGCCCCTCGATCACCGTTCCATCCGGTGCCGAGATCCGACCCGCAAGCCGATCCTGCACATCGCGCCGCAGCGCCTCATTCGTTGCCAGCTTGGCTGGCTGCGGCCTTTTGGCGGATCGATCAGCATGCCACTGCGCCGTCGTTGCTCGGTAGTCCAGGCCACCGCTTCGGGTCGCCGCGTTGCGCCGCACCTCGCGGGAGATCGTCGACGGTGCTCGCTCCAGCCGGCAAGCAATATGACGTATGCCTCTTCCCTGAGCGCGCAGAAGAGCAATCTCCTCACGTTCCTCGAAAGACAGGTAACGTCCTGACAGCGGCTTGGCCGATTGCGATAAATGTGCTGGTGGCATGCCGCCCGACCTCCGGAACCACCTCGAGCCTACCGGAGGGGATACACCGGCATCTCGGGCCGCGTCCTCGCTCGAACGCCCCGTCGCAATCGCTGCCCAGAACCGAACAAGCTCCTCACGCCGTGCCGAGTCCGGTCGACCTGGCGAATGCAACTTGCTCCGTCCAGACCGATCCGACCGCCGTCTGCGTACCCGTCATAGCAACCTCCTATGCCAGAGTGTTGCGACGACCGATTGAACTCGCCTTGGCTCCCTCTATCGCTGTGATGGATCAGCCCCATGGGCGGCCGGCGGTTGCGGATCGCCATCGTCAGCGCATCCTCGCACAGGACGCTCTTCAGCCGCTCGGACAGCTGCGGAACCGCGCCGGGAGATTTGTGGTCGTGCAGGCCCTCGGGGCCTGCCTGATTGAACCGGTACACCCAGTCGCGCAGGCTCTGGCGGTCCATGCCGCCAACCGCCGCCGCATCCCTACGGTTCATGCCATCATAAACCGCCGCAATCGCCAGAAGGCGGCGCACCTGATTGGGATCTGTCGCTTTGCGCGCCAAGGCCCGCGCTTGGACCGCGTCATAGTCCGTTCGCAACGGGATCTTCGCCGACATCAAATCCTCCATTTAAAGCCGGCTTTCTATGAATCACATCATTGCGCCGTGGGGAATCCCTAAAAGAGAATCAATCTCAACGACCGCTGGTATTAGCTCATTATCTTTTCTACTTCATTCTGGCCTCACTTCCTCCGCCCCACATATCCCTTCAGATACTGCCCGGTGTAACTCCGCTTAACCTTAGCCACCGCTTCCGGTGTGCCGGTGGCGATGATTTCGCCGCCGCCGTCGCCGCCTTCGGGGCCGATGTCGATGATATGGTCGGCGGTCTTGATGACTTCCAGATTGTGCTCGATGACGATGACCGTGTTGCCGGTGTCGACCAGATGGTGGAGCACATCTAAGAGTTTGCGCACGTCTTCGAAGTGCAGGCCGGTGGTGGGCTCGTCGAGGATGTAGAGCGTGCGCCCGGTGGCGCGCTTGGAGAGTTCCTTGGCCAGCTTGACCCGCTGGGCCTCGCCGCCGGAAAGGGTCGTCGCCTGCTGGCCCAGGTGAATGTAATCGAGCCCGACCTGTTGCAGCAGACGCATCTTGTCGCGGATCGCCGGTACCGCCTTGAAGAAGTCGACGCCTTCTTCCACCGTCATGTCGAGCACGTCGGCGATGGACTTGCCTTTGAACTTGATGTCCAGGGTCTCGCGGTTGTAGCGCCGCCCCCGGCACAGATCGCAGGTGACGTAAACGTCGGGCAGGAAGTGCATCTCGATCTTAATGACGCCGTCGCCCTGGCAGGCCTCGCAGCGCCCGCCCTTCACATTGAAGGAGAAACGCCCCGGCTTGTAGCCACGGGCCTTGGCCTCGGGCAGCTCGGCGAACCAGTCGCGGATGGGGGTGAAGGCGCCGGTGTAGGTGGCCGGGTTGGAGCGCGGCGTGCGGCCAATGGGGCTCTGGTTGATGTCGACGATCTTGTCGATGTAGGTGAGGCCGTCGATCTTCTTGTGCGGGCCGGGCAGGGCGCGGGCGCCGTGGAGGAACTTGGCCAGGGCCTTGTACAGGGTCTCCAGCACCAGGGAGGATTTGCCGCCACCGGACACCCCGGTGACGCAGGTGAACAGGCCGAGAGGGAAGGTGGCGTCCATCATCTTGAGGTTGTTGACCTCTGCACCGACGACCTTGAGCGCTTTGCCGTTCTGTTCCCGCCGGGTTTTGGGCGTCGGGATGGCTTTACGGCCGGTGAGGTAGGCGGCAGTGAGGGACTCTTCCGATTGCATCACCACCTCGGGCGGGCCTTCGGCGACCACCTTGCCGCCGTGCACGCCGGCGCCGGGCCCCATATCAACCAAGTGATCGGCGGCCTGGATGGCCTCTTCGTCGTGTTCGACCACAATGACGGTATTCCCGATGTCACGCAGGCGCTTGAGGGTGCCGAGCAGGCGGGCGTTGTCCCGCTGGTGCAGGCCGATGGAGGGTTCGTCCAGCACATAGAGCACGCCGGTGAGGCCGGAGCCGATCTGGGAGGCGAGGCGGATGCGCTGGCTTTCGCCGCCGGAGAGGGTGCCCGAGTTGCGTGAGAGGGTCAGGTAGTCCAGGCCCACGTTGTTGAGGAAGCCGAGGCGCTCGGCGATCTCGCGGAGGATGCGGCGGGCGATCTCCTTGTCCTTGGCCGAGAGTTTCTTCTCCAGTCCACCGAACCAGGCGTGGGCGGTGTCGATGGACAGTTCCGCCACCTCGCTGACGTGCTTGCCGTCGATTTTGACCGCTAGGGCCTCGGGTTTAAGCCGGTAGCCGGTGCAGGCCTCGCAGGTCTGGCTGGTCTGGTACTTGGACAGCTCCTCGCGGATCCAGGCGGAATCCGTTTCCCGCCAGCGCCGGGAGAGGTTGTTGATCACCCCTTCGAAGGGCTTGCGGGTCTCGTATTTGCGGGTGCCGTCGTCGAACTTGATGACGATGGGCTCGTCGCCGGTACCGTAGAGGATGGCGTCGCGCACCTTCTTGGGCAGCTTCTTCCACGGCGTATCGACATTGGCCTTGAAGATTTTAGCCACACCCCGCAGGGCCTGGAGGAAATAGGGCGAGGGCGGCGAGGCGTTGGACCAAGGGGCAACAGCGCCGTCGGCCAGGGTCAGGGTCTTGTCGGGGACCACCAGGTCCGGGTCGAAGTGCATGCGCACGCCGAGGCCATCGCAGGAGGGGCAGGCACCGAAGGGGTTGTTGAAGGAGAACAGCCGGGGCTCGATCTCATCAATGGTGAAGCCGGAGACCGGGCAGGCGAACTTGGCCGAGAATACGGTGCGGCCGGCGTTGTCCTCCTGGTCGGCGTCTTCGGCGAAAGCGATGCCGTCGGTCAGGCCCAGAGCGGTTTCCAGGCTGTCGGCGAGGCGGCTTTCCAGGCCCTTGCGGACCACGACTCGATCCACCACCACCTCGATGTCGTGCTTGAGTTTCTTGTTGAGGGCGGGGACTTCGTCGATCTCATATAGCGTGCTATCGACCTTGACCCGCTGGAAGCCGGCCTTCTGCAAATCCACCAGATCCTTTCGGTATTCACCCTTTCTGCCGCGCACGATGGGAGCGAGGATGTACAGCCGTGTGCCGTCGCCCTTGGCCATGATCCGGTCGACCATCTGGGTCACCGTCTGGGCCTCGATGGGAAGGCCGGTGGCGGGGGAATAGGGCACGCCGATGCGCGCCCACAGCAGGCGCATGTAGTCGTGGGTCTCGGTCACCGTGCCGACGGTGGAGCGGGGGTTGCGGCTGGTGGTCTTCTGCTCGATGGAGATGGCCGGCGACAGGCCCTCGATGGAATCCACGTCGGGCTTCTGCATCAGCTCCAGGAACTGCCGCGCGTAGGCCGACAAGCTCTCCACATATCGGCGCTGGCCTTCAGCGTAGATGGTGTCAAAAGCGAGGGAGGACTTGCCCGAGCCAGATAGCCCGGTGATCACCGTCAGGGTGTTACGGGGCAGTTCGACGGTGATGTTCTGAAGGTTGTGCTCCCGCGCGCCGCGCACGCTGATGAACGGGTGGAGATCGACAAAACCAGCCACGTCAGAACGTGATGTGCTCTGCTGTTTCGGGGCCCGTTTGGTGCGGGGGGACTTGGTCGGCTTGTTCAAAACTACATCCGTTCGGAACCAAATGTTCTCTGTATGTTCTTATTTGTATGAGGCCTGGTTTAGAGAGTCCAGACCTCCCCTTTGAATATACGAAATGAAGGATGGGTGGGATGTCTAATTCTACGCAACCTGCGATCCTTGGGCGTTGCTCAAATGTGACCATCCGGTGGCTGTTGAGTTACTCAGGCTTTTCCTGGCTACCCAAATGCTGGCAAATGCTGGCATTGTATTCCTACGCAATCATCTTTTCCTTGGGAGGGAAGCCGTGACCCATAGATCATTGAAACTTGCTGGAACCACCACCACCGCCATTGGCGCCTTGATACTGGCGGATGCGACGCCCGTTCTTGCCCAAGTCGCCATCGAAGAGATCATCGTCACAACCCGTAAGCGGGCGGAAAACCTACAAGAGATTCCGCTGTCGATCACCGCCTTCACGGCCGGCACTCTTGAACGCAAGGGTATAGACAACCTTGAGGACATTGCCCGGCTGACCGCCGGGGTCATTGTCGACCAAGGGGTCTTTCCTCAGGATGTCCGTATTGTCATCCGCGGTCTTTCTCCGACCCGTGGGCGCCCAAATGTGGCGTTGCTGATAGACGGTGTCGACGTCACCAGCGAGGCGGTGCAGTCCGCCGGCGGTTCGCTTCTGATCAACCCACGCCTGTTTGATTTGGAACGGGTGGAAATCGTGAAGGGACCGCAGAGCGCCCTGTTTGGCCGTTCGGCGTTTTCCGGCGCCATCAATTACGTCACCAAAAAGCCTACCAATGAATGGGAAGGCCGGGCCTCGCTGCAGTTTGGCCAGCACGGCGATACGGAAGTCAGCGCCAGTATTTCAGGACCGCTGGAAGAAGACAAAGTGCTCATTGGTCTAAACGCGGCCCATTGGACATTCGACGGGTTCTACGACAATTCACTGACCAATACTGACGTGGGTGATGCCGACGGTTTCGGCGTGTCTGCCTCGGCCATCTTCAATATGACGGAAGACCTCTCCTTCACGTCGCGGGTGGAATACACCGATGACCATCTTGGGCCGGCGCCAACGGTGTTTGGTGGCACCAATGCTATGCTTCCGGTCCCGCCGTCCGCCTTTGGACCAATCTTCATGCCTGGCGTGGTTAGCCCGGCCGTTCCCTTTGTCACGTCTTGGGCCGGGAAGGTTCCCGATGGCAAGGATTTGCCGCTGATAACGGAGTCTATAGATCCGATCACCGGTGAGCCCTTCCGCGGCAGTGATCGGCAGATTTTCCGCATTGCCGGCACCCTGGAGTGGAACCAAGATTGGGGTTTGGTCACGTCGATAACACACTATGCCAACGCGGATACCGACCAACGTGTGGAGAACACCCGTAAAGGCAGCTTCTTTGAAATGGTCTCGGGCACGCTGTTCGCCACCATTACGGACACCACCCTGTTCAGCCAGGAGCTGCGGGTCCAATCCAGCGACGACGAAAGCTTCCGCTGGATGTTCGGCGGTCTGTACTGGGACGAGAATATCGATCAGCTGTCCAACGGCATTGCCTGTATCAACAACCAGCTGTTTCCGGGGCTGCCGGTGTTGCCCTGCGGTCCGTTTTTCGCCGCGGTTGGCACCAACGATCCCAATCTATGGGTTCGCAATACTGAACACGTGTCAGCCTTCGGTATGCTGGAAATTGATCTGACCGATCAGTTCACCTTCCATGTGGAGGGGCGCTACACCGATGAAGACCTGTTTGTCTCCGGCCCCATCGGCCCGCGCATCGTCGATGCCTTTGGTCTGGCCGGTCCGCCGACCGCGTTCCCACCGTCAACGCCCAATATCGATGCAACCGATAGCGACAGCTTTTTCACGCCGCGGTTCTCGCTCGAATATGCCCACAACGATGACATCTTGATGTATGCCGCTGTTGCCAAGGGCGCCAAGCCCGGCGGCGTCAGCACGGTTGGTGCCGGTGCAGCCGGTTTTGATCCGGAGCTCTTTGGCTTCGACCGTGAAACCATGTGGGTCTATGAAATCGGGGCAAAAACCAGTTGGGATGACGGTCGTTTCATCGCCAACATTGCCGGCTATTGGGAAGATTTCTCCGGCAAGCAAACCTCCTCACAAATTCTCCGTGACAATGGCTTAACAGGCACACTCACCGTCAATGCCTCGGCCGCAGAAGTGAAGGGTCTGGAGCTCGATATGGGCTGGGCGCCCACCGATGGTCTCAATCTGTCCGCCGGATATTCTTACATCGATACCCAGTATAACGACTTTGTCACCAATGCCAGCGGCGTGGCGGCCATCGCCGCAGTCGGCAACTGTGAGCAGGAATTTGTGGGTACGCTCAATACCTGCCGGGTCGACCGTTCCGGCAACACTTTGGAGAGGACGTCCAAGCATTCCTTGGTGGTGGGGGCGTCTTACACGGCGCCAATTACCGACGATATCAGCTGGTTGATCGAAACCGACGTGCAGATGCAATCCAAGCGCTTTGCCCGCAATGACAACATCATGATTTTGCCGGGCTACACTTTGGTTGACCTACGTCTCGGATTGACCGGTGATAACTGGGACATCATCGCTTTCGCAGACAACCTGTTCAACGACGATACAGTGAAGATCGCCTTTAACTCGCCAGATTTTGATTCCATCAACTTCGCGTTCTTCCCGCCGCCGTTCACGTTTATTCTCACCAACGCACTGCGGGCGACGTTGCCGAATAAACGTCAGATCGGCGTTCGGGCCAGTTATAACTTTTAGATCGAGCTTATGCTTGGTTGGGGAGGGGGCGCCTGACGAGGCGCCCTTTTCTTTACCGGTGTACCGAAACCCTTATCCGGTGCCTCAACTTTGGCTTTCGATAAAGCGCACCAGGGGCAACCAATCCGATGTAATGAGATCGGAATAGGCGCGTGGTTTATCAAACACGGACAGCCCCTGGCAGGCCACTTCGCTGTAGGCGGAGCGGTCGGAAAGACGGCTGACGACGGGATGGCCTACTTCATCCAGAAAATCTTCTAAGCGTGCGGACGCGCGCGTGTTGCTGCGCATGCGGTTGCCCACGATGGCCACAGGCTTGCGGCCTTTGCGAATGGGTTTGAGGGTGTCCAACTTCTTTAGAAACGTGCCGGCGGTTTTTTCATCAAACACGGACGGCAGCACCGGTACAACGATCAGATCCGCCGCTTTTAACAGAGCATCAACATTGGCTTTGCCAATACCAGCGCCGATATCAATCACCAACCGCTGCAGGTCCTTAACCGTTTCCCCTTCGTGTTTGAACCAGTTCAGTCCGGCGATCTGCGGAGCGTTTTTCGGGCGCAGTTTGAGCCAATTGAGGGAGCTGCGCTGTTTATCCACATCAGCCAATGCCGTGACCAAGCCGCCATTGGCAAAAGCCGCAGCGAGATTGGTCGCCAATGTGGTCTTGCCACATCCTCCTTTGGGATTGGCGACGAGAACAGACAGCATTGTCCCCTATCCTGATTTAAGTTGAGAGCCAGAAAGGTTCGCTCTTAGCGAACCCATGCCACAAACTGACAATATCGACTTCCGCATCAGCTGCGGCGCGGCTGTGCCAGCCCAATATCTTGCCGGCTCCGCTTTGCAGAGCAAAAGAGTCCTTGCTTCCCCGTCTCACGGATTTGACCAAGGATTGAGTCAACTCTTCGGCAACAGCAACATCGTTTGCTGCACCGAGGGCATTTTGCAGGGATTTCATTGAGGCGATATACGACTTTGATTGGTTTTTTGAATACAGACTTGAAAAGAATTCGGACGTGTAACGTAACTTTTTCAACACGATTCGAATTTCATGGCGTTGCTCCGCGCTCAGTTTCTTGAATTTCCGACCCATTTTTAAGATTTTACGGTAGCGCCGTGACAAAAGCTTGCCAGCCGTTGCGTTTAGCGGCCCATCTAATTCGATAATGGATTGTGTCTCACGCCATTCACGTTCTTCAATCCACAGAGCCAATCGCAACATTGTTTTGGTATAGCGCGAAGAAGACAGCATGGACCGCACTTTGCGATAGTTTGCCGTTCGGGCTTTCTTAGCCGCTTTGGTAATCGCGTTGAGGTCTTGATCATCGGGCCGATTGGCCATCACGGCAGGCACGACTTCATCGAGAAAGACATCCAAATCCCTGGCTGGGCCGAGAGTGTCCATCATCCATTCGATTTCAGTCTTTATGGGTGCAGTCTGTTCTTCCAACAAAAAATGATGAAAAACCGTCACCGCAGACTTGATGCGCCGAATGGCAACCCGCACTTGGTGGACTCCTTCAATGTCTTTTCCGGAGGACGCCGCATTCCGATTGATCAGAAGGTGTCCCAGTGCCGAGCGGAAAATTCTCATCATGCCGTCTTCAACGGAGAGATTTTTCGGTAGAGACAAGGAATATGCCGTTATGGCGCGCGGTACCGTTCCGTCGCGCAGTTCAAAGCCGTGATCGACTTTGCTGCCTAAACTGAGAACGACCGGCACTGCATTGGCAATAATGTTGGCAAGATCCAACAACGCGGTCCGTGTGCCTTGCAATAACTCGAGTTCGACCTCCGAAATGCCCATTCTATTTTTGTCGGCCACGATCCGACCTTTGTCAAAGACCACTTCAACACGGGCTGCATCGCCCGGACCACATGAATGGTGGATGATCAATGACGTCCGTCTCACGTCCGATTTGAACAGAGGCCGCAATTCTTGCGGTAAAATGAGTCCGATCCGGTCATGAACGGCCGACGATCCGACAATTCCAAGGTTCGGCTGATTATTGTCGATGGATGTGGTCCATTCTTGGCGGGCCAAAATTCCTGAAACAGCGGTGCCTGTGCTTTTTAGTGTTTGTTCGAGTTCTCCGGCCTTATCGCGAATGCGCAGAGTTAAACCGTGCAGTTTTAGACGCCGATCTTCAGTATCGTAGTAAGTCGAAACCAATCTCTTGGTTTGACGACTGTCCTTTTCGACACCGTCCATCGCAGTCAATATTTTGAGCAGCTTGACCTGATTCTTAGGGGAGGTGGTAAGCTTGAACTCATTCTCCGTCTCGGCGCTGTCGTCAGCCCCCAGACGTGGAGATGCCATATCCATGGGTCGTAGCGTCCCTGATCGTGTTAGCGGCTCGATTCTAGCACCATGAGTCCGCGTCTAATATGAGTCGCAGTAGACACCACTCCAGACCCGCCGGGCAACCGGAATAGCACTTAAAGCCGATTGTCGTGAGAATGAGAGTAATCCGCAGGCTGTTACCCCTTGTCATGCCAACTGCCCTGGGTATCGTGTCGGATTAATGGATCGGAGGAGTGCCCAATGGCTGGCAGCGTCAATAAAGTAATTCTCATCGGCAATCTGGGGCGCGACCCCGAAGTTCGCACCACGCAAAGTGGTACCAAGGTGGCCAATTTAAGTCTGGCAACGTCGGACAGCTGGAAAGATCGCAATACCGGAGAAAAGCGCGAAAAGACCGAATGGCACCGCGTGGTCATTTTCGGTAATTTGGCCGATATCGCCGAGCGGTACCTGAAAAAAGGGTCGAAGGTCTATATCTCCGGTCAATTGCAAACCCGCAAATGGCAGGATCAATCCGGTCAGGACAAGTACACCACCGAAGTTGTGCTTCAGGGCTTCAATGGCGAGTTAATCATGTTGGATTCACGTGGCGGCGACGGTGGCGGTGACTATGCTTCATCTGAGCCGACCGGTGGAGGCTGGGATTCTGGCCCACCAGGTGACATGGATGACGAAATCCCCTTCTAGAGCAGATTCAATTTAGTCCCGATCATATCCGGCGGCGGCGAAGTAGTTTTCGCATTCGGTTGAGGTGAAGGCGTCGATGGCGTCGGCAATGGCGTCCCACAGGTCGTCGACGGTTCTGGCGGCGGCCTTTCTCAGGAGCGCCTTGAGTTTGGCGAAGGCCATCTCGATCGGGTTGCAGTCGGGACTGTAGGGCGGCAGATACAGCAGGGTTTCCAATGACCATGGGGAATGGCGGCAACCATCCGCTGGCCGCTGGGACAGCGCCCCCGCAGGCGCGCCATTTTGGTATTGATACTTGTTTCGTCAAGGAACACGATCCTGCCGACCCGCTCGGGATGGGCCGGGAGCCGGGCCTGACGTTGGCGCCAAACCACGCGTGCTGCCTGCCCATCCGCGCGTTCCTGTTCACTGGCGTGGGCGGTTTTTTTAAAGCTGATCTTGCGCGCGCGGAACCAGTCATTAATCGTCGAAGTCGGCGCAATCACTTGGTGAACTTCGTCCAGACGCTCAGACAGCTCTTGCAGTGTCGGGTCTGGCGTCTCCTTAATCCAGCGCAGGATATCCTCGCCGTAAGGATCAAGACGGCGCTGGCGCGACGGCCGTGGCTTGACCGCGACAGTCCCCTCGTCTTCATATCGCCCGCCATCCCGCACCGCCGAGCTTGCGCTCACCTCAAAAAGGGCCGCCGCCTGACGGCGCGACATGCCCGACGCCACTTTCCTCGCCAAACGAATACGCAGGTCTTCCGATACAGCCACGATGCCCCCGCCAAAGCGGCTATCGAATCAGTCCGCCAAGACCACGACAACAAAACTTTGATTCATTCAACCTCGGAAACGCTCTAGTCCACGGGAGCGGCGGGAATGTCCCGGCCGCGGGCGGCGCAAAAGTCTGCCACCTGTAGCCTTCGATCCTTTTGGGGATGGAAGGTGGGAGGATGTACTTGGTGGACCTTTATCTAACCGTGCGACTGGCGTGCCATGCGGAAGAGCTGAGCCAGCGAGAAGCAGCAAGACGGTTTGGGATATCGCGCGATATCTGCCGCCCTACAGTCCCGACTGCAACCCGATCGAGATGGCCTTCTCCAAACTCAAGGCGCTCCTGAGAAAGGCCGCCGCCAGAACCGTCGACGACCTGTGGGACGCCATTGCCGACGCCATCGACGCCTTCACCTCATCGTTGACCCGGTGGGTATCCTGGGCGCTCAGTACGTCCTCAATTCCGTCCCAGCCGCGCCCAATATGATTGTCCAGGGTGAGCAGGAATTTCTTTCGAGCCTCTTTGGATGGCTGCATGAGGCCGGGCCGTATGTCGTAGCCCAAAAAGATAAAGCCGTCATCGACACAACCATGCTGCGCCTTATCCGGTGAAGTCTTGGGATCGTACGGATCGTGAGATTTCAAGCCGAGGCCTTCCAGATGTGCTTTCGCATTCTCGAATGTTTTCCTCACCTTTCTCGCCTGTTCGCCCAAAATGATGAAGTCATCAATAAAGCGGACGCAGACAATCCCCCGGTCGTTGAACTGCTTGTCAAAATCGTGGAGCAGGATATTGCCGAACAAGGCGGAAAGCGGAGAGCCCTGAGCGACACCTTCTTCATCGGTCGGAAATAGCTTTCGGTCATCACCGAGCGCTTTTTCATTTGCTAGGGTAACTTCGGTCGCCGCCTCCAGCACCTCCAGGAAACTGTCGTCTGCGATATGTTCTCCTAAGGCCTTGATGACATCGTGACGTGGGATGCCATCAAAGAAACCGGAAATATCGGCGCGAACGAAGCGCTCCTTCCCATCATTCATCGCGTTGCGGATGAGAGCCAGCGCGTGCGGCACGCTCCGATCAGGCACCCCGCCGACGCTTGTCGGTGTCTGAATAATATCGCGGACAAGGGGCACGTGCTCTTGCAGGCAGTTCAACCAGGCACGCTCCACAATACGATTGTGGATAGGAGCGGTAACGACGCCCCGCTTCTCGCCGCTTCGTTTCTTCTTCGGAATGCCGATTTGAGGATCAAAGGAGAAGGTGCCGATCCGCAACCGTCGTTGAATCCGGGCGATATGGCCTTCGGCATCCCTTTCAAATTCATCAACGGCATCGCGGGTTTCTTGCTGCGGTGAGCGAACACCGTTAGCGCGAATGCGGTACCATGCGTGACGAAGAAAATGCCGTTTCGTTGCCTCTGTAAATAACTTCTCCATTAGAGGGTCTCTTTGGCGGACGACGTCGGAATGCCTCGCCCTGCCTCTTGAACTGCTGTTGCTTCACGGGACCTGGGAAGGCGTCAGAGACGACACATCCGTCGGCACCCCGCCCACCCGGTCATCGGTCCATGACCGACCACAGGTGGTCCGCTTCCCGCCAGTCCGGCACACAACATATGCCCGGCGACGGTTACGGATGCGCTATCTATAGCTATGCTTGGCGGTGCGCGCTGTCAATATGCGGTCGCGACTTATCCCCTGTTTTCGAGGGATACGGGAGGAATGGCCGCTTGAGCATCGCGTCGATCCCGCTGTTCTTGCGCATAGAGACCTATGCGCAATGATTCTCGTCTATACGCAATAAATTCTATACGCAATAATTCTTGCGCATAGGCTTGATTGTTGCGTTTATATGTGTTTTAATTGCGTATAGAATTTATACGCAACAAAGGAGCGATTCGTGGCCAGGCCTATTCCTGAAGATGAGCTGAGGGCGATCGAGGAGATCGTGGGCCGTCATGATGAGGGAATTACGGCGCGTCAAATTGCTGACGAATTGCCGGACGATTTACCACGCCGCACCCTGCAATACCGGCTGCAACGTCTAGTCGAAGAGAACCGCCTGGCTAAGGAAGGAGAGCGGCGGTGGACGAAATACCGTCTCCCTGTCGCTGAACGGAGGGGGGAGCCAGTTGCCGCAACCGAAGCCGAGGGGGAGGGCGAAGATGTCATACCGCTCTCGAAAGAGAGCGCGGCGATCCGCGACTATCTCCGCCAGCCGTCTGAGGCGCGGAAGCCCGTCGGCTATGATCGTGACTTTCTGGAATCCTACCGGCCGGGCGTCAGCTTCTACCTGTCACAAGACGAGCGCGCGCATCTGGCGAAGGTTGGTAAACCGCAGATCGCCGAGCAACCGGCCGGCACTTATGCCAAGCAAATCTTGAACCGGCTTCTGATTGACCTGTCCTGGAATTCCAGCCGTCTGGAGGGCAACACCTATTCGCTGCTCGATACACGCCGTCTCATCGAGTTTGGCGAAGAAGCCGAAGGGCGGGACCGCCTGGAAGCTCAGATGATCCTTAATCACAAGGATGCCATCGAGTTTTTGGTCAGCGAAGCCGACGACATAGGCTTCAACCGCTATACGATTCTAAATCTTCACGCCATGCTCGCCAACAACCTGCTACCCGATGAAACGGCGGCGGGGCGATTGCGGCATATCGCCGTTGGAATCGAGAAGTCGGCGCTCCATCCGCTCGAAGTGCCACAGCTCATTGAAGAGTGTTTCGATCAAATATTGGATACGACTTCCGCGATCGACGACCCGTTCGAACAGGCCTTTTTCTTCATGGTGCAGTTGCCCTATCTCCAGCCCTTTGATGATGTAAACAAGCGCGTCTCGCGGATTGCCGGGAATATCCCGCTGATCAAAAGCAATCTCTCTCCGCTTTCATTCACCGACGTACCGCGTTCCACCTACACCGAGGCGGTACTCGGCGTGTATGAGTTAAACAAGACCGATCTTTTGAAAGACGTGTTTATCTGGGCCTATGAGCGGTCCGCTGCACGCTATGCCGCCGTCTGGCAATCGCTCGGTGAGCCCGACCCATTCCGGCTGCAACATCGTGAGGCGTTGCGTAGGATCGTCGGTAACATTGTCCGCCAAGGCATGGACCGAAAGCGAGCTGCCATTCAAATTACCGCTTTTGCCAAGGACAATGTGACGCCAGCCGATTGCGACCGTTTTCGTGAGATTGCCGAAAATGAGTTGCTTGCGCTGCATGAAGGGAATTACGCGCGCTACCAGATCAGGCCTGCCGAATTCGAGGCATGGCAACAGGTTTGGACTGCCAGGGCTGGATTAGATATCGCGGACAAAGTGCAAGGAAACTGAGGTTATGCCAGACCGGTTTTCAGATCGCCACGGATACCATGGACCGGAACAGGAAATCACAGTCCGCGACGCCGCCCCGGAAGGGCTGCGTTTCGCAATTCCCCTGATCGCCCAGGATGCAGGGATGGTTCCCACCGCGATGCGGCGCATCATCTGTCAGGTGTTGCTGGTCCCGCCTGATCGCTCAAATTGGTCGGAATATCCGAATGTTTGGGAAGAAGTAAATGACCTCATTCACGACTGCCCGTGGTTTAAAGTCTATGACATCGCTGAAGTGTTCCATGCCGCTTTTGCGTTCCAATATCCTGACCGTGCTGCCGACTTCCAGAGTCGGCCCAATCAATATTTCCTTGAAAACGGCATCGGCTGGCAAATGGTGGATGAACAAATCATCTATCGCGGCTCTGAGGCCTTTACCGATGCCACGAGCGAGGCCGTGGAAGTTCTTGAAGAGACAGGACGCAGCGCCGCAGCGAATGAAATACACGAAGCGCTTCAGGATATATCGCGCCGCCCGACACCTGACGTGACAGGCGCAATCCAGCACGCGATCGCTGCTCTGGAAGGCACAGCCCGTGACGTAACCGGCGAGCCCAATCTTACACTTGGTCGCCTTGTGCCGCGCCTGGGCTCACGCCGCCACTAGATACGGCCGTCGAAAAGCTTTGGGGGTATGCGTCCGATCGCGCGCGACATATTCGGGAGGGACAGGCTGTCAAAACAGAAGAAGCAGAACTTGTCGTCAGCGTTGCCTGTGCTGTCTGCACCTTTTTGTCGCAACGTAGCGAGACGGATTCATGAACGAGAAACCCAAACGTCTGGCACCAAGGCCCGAAATTTTAAGGGAACTCTTTCTTAAATCCGGCAATCTCTGCGCCTTTCCAAATTGTACCGCCCTGATGATGAATGAGCAGGGGGTGTTTATCGGACAGCTCTGCCATATAGAAGCAGCGGAAGAGGGCGGGCCACGGTTCAATCCGGACATGACCAATGAGGACCGCCGCGCAGCGTCAAACCTGATGCTTATGTGTTACGAGCACCACAAGGTCACCGACGACGTAAAGAAATATCCGGTTAAGAAGTTGGGCAAGATGAAGCGCGAGCACGAGCGGCGTTTTTCCGCCCCGGATCGTGCAATCCTCGAACGCTTGACCGACTGGACGACAACCGGCCGACCGGCCGACCGAGGTCAAAAACCTTCGCCGTATGAACGGCGTACTCAAATGGAACAACAGTGAGGAAGAGCTGGGCGAAGCGGCCGCTGAGTTGAATGAATATATCGACCTGCCCCTTCCGAAAACCTCATCCGCTTGAACTGGGTGTGAAGCCTATATGACTCTGTGTGGATGGGGTATTCGGAAGGGACACCTAATAATGTGCTCCGGCAAGTTATTGAAATATAAGTGTTATTCCCAATACATGGGAGATTCGTGTGTTATTTCCCGGGAAGGTGTTGTTTTTGTGTGGTGGACGGTTGGCATTTCCTTCGAAAGACTTGCCCGCACGGCTTCGCACCCCGGCACCAGCGTTCCGCCGGGGCGGCGGTGGTTGGCCGGACTGGGGACCCGGACCCGGTAAGCGCGGGGACCGCAGGAGAAGCCGCGCGGTGGGGCGGATCGAGTGCGGCGGTGGGGATGACGGCGAACCCGTTCGGAGCCCACCGGGTCGGCCGTCATAGGGCCGACCGCGAGGGTGGCTGATCACCAGCCGCCCTCGTTGCTGGGGGCAAAGGTCGAAGCGTGGCTTTCCTTGTCCGCTATCGCGCACGCACGGCCATCGGCTATCTCCCACACGCTTCCAGAAGGCTGCCAGGTTGCTTCACGGCTGCTTGTCCTCCAGCAGGTGGTCGTACAGGTCGCGGCTCATCACGATTGCGTGCCCGGGCAGCTCGGCTACGAGCAACGTTACCTTCGCCAGGGCGCCCCGTGCGGGGCGGGCCAGCCATGCGGCGAACTGTTCAACCGATAAGGCGTTGTCCCGCCGGGGGCGGTGTTTAGAAAGGGGCTTATATACATGACTAGACACAACGGAAGAATTGGAGAGGTTGAAATATGCGGTCACTAAAAGGATGCTTCATGCTCGTCGTAGCTTTCGTTTTGACGCTCAACAATTTCTTCTACGCCGTCAATCCCGCGGCGGCCAAGCCCATATTTGATTGGATTGACCCTTTCGCAGTCGTCGCCCTCGTACTCGTTTTCATGGAGAAAATCCTCGGTTCGATGCGCGGTGAAACCGAATGGCCTCGTCTCGTAGTAACGGTCCTGGTCGGGGCGCTGGTTCATTTATACGCCTACAATTACTTGGCGAAGATGGCAGGCAGTGGACTGGAGAGCGGAACCTTGTGGCTGGTTATGGTGCCGTTTACGGTTTCCTTGCTCATCTATGAGGGCTTCTTGCTGATCCGCGGAGCTAAATAAGGACTTGTCTAGTCATGTATATAAGCCCCTTTAGAAAGCAGGCGCCTGATGGTGTGTTTGATGTTTTTGCCGGTAAGGAATTTGTTGAGTTCTTCGTTTTGCCGGTTCGGTGGCCGGTCACGCCATTGCCACGCCCGATCGATCTTGACCTTTCCCCGGCGCAGGGCGTCGTACACCGCCGGGGCGGCGGTCTTCAGCAGTTGCTTGACCTTGGTCACATTCCCGTCACCCACGCCGGCGGCGCGTGCGAGCTCCGCCCGGACGTCAATTGCATGACCTTTTGTCAAATTTGACGAAAGTGTTCCCGTGCCCCCCTGGCGCTGGCGTTCCCGGGCGCGGGCACGCAAATGAGGCTCCAGGGCCAGCGCCATCACGATCCGGCAAAAGTCATTCATCCGCTCCGAGCGGCGATGCTGTTCCAGCATGAACGTGAGGGCCTCTTCGTCGGTCAGGTAATACTCAATGCAGGGCAGGGTTCGACGGCCCTGCTGGCGGGCCACCGCCCACCGCTCAGCGCCCGCGCTTCTTCCAGGACCTCCAGGGCCCAGCCCGATAGGGGGACGCGATGCTCGCGTCCGGTCTTCATCCGCTCACCGGGAATGGTCCATATCGCCGCCTCCATGTCGAACTCGGACCACAAGGCGTGCCGGACCTCGCCGGACCGTGCGGCGGTCAGAACCAGGAACTCGAATGCCAGCTTTACCGATAGCGAAGCCTGGGAGCCCCTTACTGCCCGGATCACATCGCCGGTCTCGCTGTGGTGAAGGGCTCGAAAATGCTTAGGCGTATCGCTGACTTTGGGTAACGCCGCCGCAATGGCATCGCCGGCAGGATTGTCGCCGCGATATCCTTGTGCGATCGCCCACTTCATGATCGCGCTGATGCGTTGGCGAACCCGGCGGGCGGTCTCTGCCTTTTCGGTCCATAGGGGAAGCAAGACCGCCATCACGTCCGCTGTAGTAATCGTGTCCACAGCCCTGGCGCCGAGAAGGGGAAAGGCGTATCGCCGCAGGGATGCTTCCCATTGCCTGGCGGACGTACTGCCGGTGCGCCATGTCGGCTTGTGGATTTCGATTACCGTCCGGGCGGCTTCCTCAAAGGTCGGAATATTGGGCCGCCGCCTGAGTGCCAACGGATCACCGCCAGCACGGGCCAGCTTGCGGTTCTCGAAAGCGGCCGCACGGGCTTCGGCCAGGGAGACCAGTGGATAGCCGCCAAGTCCCATGTCGCGCCGCCGTCCTTGCACAACCGTTCGCAGAACCCACGACTTTGACCCGCTCGGCTTGACCAGCAGATACAAACCATTGCCGTCGCCGTACCGCCCCGGTTTCTTCACCGCTCCAGCGAACCTTGCCGTGATTTTTCCGGCCAATTGGTGCCCTCATAAGTTACCACATCATGAGTGGGAACTTAGTGGTACTCGGTAGCACTGTCAAGCTGTCAGAAAAGAATGAACACATTGATTCTAAACAAGAATATAGCATTCCTTAGAATACAGTGGATATACCAAGCAGGGACTTCCCATCCGCGCGTTCCTGTTCACTGGCGTGGGCGGTTTTTTTAAAGCTGATCTTGCGCGCGCGGAACCAGTCATTAATCGTCGAAGTCGGCGCAATCACTTGGTGAACTTCGTCCAGACGCTCAGACAGCTCTTGCAGTGTCGGGTCTGGCGTCTCCTTAATCCAGCGCAGGATATCCTCGCCGTAAGGATCAAGACGGCGCTGGCGCGACGGCCGTGGCTTGACCGCGACAGTCCCCTCGTCTTCATATCGCCCGCCATCCCGCACCGCCGAGCTTGCGCTCACCTCAAAAAGGGCCGCCGCCTGACGGCGCGACATGCCCGACGCCACTTTCCTCGCCAAACGAATACGCAGGTCTTCCGATACAGCCACGATGCCCCCGCCAAAGCGGCTATCGAATCAGTCCGCCAAGACCATGACAACAAAATTTTGATTCATTCAACCTCGGAAACGCTCTAGCTTCTTCCACTGACGCAGAATCCCCATAGACCTCACGAATATGATCTGGGGTCTTCATCTTGCACGACACCAGTCGCGGCCGACCGTCAGACCAAGGGTGATGAACTGCTCATTGCGCAAGGGATCAACAGAGGCCTTTGATTTGAGGAAAGCCTGCCAGTCGGGATGCACTACCGTCTGAGCTTCTACAGTGTTTTCCATAATCGAGAGCTGAATCTCATTGCAGAAATTCTCTGACGTGGTGCTTTGTCCAGCGTGGGCTAATCCAGCACAGGTTAGTGACAGAGTTAAAATGACGGCGCTTTCCTTGAATCGACATGACATTACTTTGTCTCCCAGTTCGTCACATGGATCATGGCTGGTGAGAGCCGGGGGCTTCAATCGATGTTGTTTCATCGGCCAATTCGCGGACAACGCGGAACCCCAGGTCGCTGATGCGGTTTGAAGGTGTGCCGCGTCCGCGGAAGGAACTGCGCATTCCCGCACCCAGGTCATACCAGGAACTGCCTCGGAGGACGCGGAACGTGCACCTTGGGTGTCCCATGCCGAACCGTCGGAAGGTGCGCCACCATACCCTATATGAAAGCAATCAAGGGCTGGCTCCCATACATTTCCGGGCATATCAAACAGACCCCATTTGTTGGGTGAAAACGAGGCTATTGGCGCGGGTTTCTTGCCGTCCCAGGGAGAGCCACAGTCCCGGCAGTTAGCGTTGCCTTCACCTAACGCATCCCCCCAAGAGTAATGAGTGCGTGTTCCCGCCCGAGCGGCATACTCCCAATCCGCCTCGCTTGGCAGCCGGTAAACTTGCCCGGTCAAGGCAGAAAGCCAATCCATATATGCGTAAGCATCGCTGCGGTTTACGCAAACAATAGGCTCGCTTTCAGTTTGTTCGAAACCTGGATTTTGCCAAGACCGACCTTCGCTTTCTAACCATTCTTCGTCCTCGCGAGTCCAGCATAACGCTTCGGGCATATACCCACTCGCCTCTACAAAGGCGGTATATTCCGCTCGGGAAATTTCAGAACGGCCAATCGCAAACGGTGTTGCAATGGAAACCAGATGAGTTGGTTGTTCCCATGTTCGATCATAGCGACGTTCACCTTGCCATGGCTCATCTTCCTTTGGGGGATTGATGTCGCCCATGGTGAATGATCCCGCGGGCAGTGCGACCATGACAGGGCATCTGGAGCAGTCTTGGAAGGTAGGTGGTTGAGCTTCATTCGCGTGCGCTGAGCCGAAACATACACCTAGCAAAAGGAACGATCTAAGGAATCGGCAACACTTAAGGATGTGCGTCATCGGCCGTCGGCATGGGAAGAACGTTGGCCATGATAATGGTAACAAAGAGCAGACTGGCGCACAGGATGAAGGGGTAAGAGCCGTCCATCTGATACAGAATCGTACCGACGATGGGACCGATCATAAAACCAATCGATTGGAACGCCGTGGTTAGGCCAGCCATGCTGCCTTGGTTTTGGGTCCCCGCTGCCAGAGACGCGGCGGTCATGTACGCCGGCCAGCCGGCACCTCCACCAAGACCAAATAGCATCATGCCGCCCACCGCCGCGAGATAGGTCGGTGCGGCCATGACGACGAGTGCGCCGACCAAAGCGATCGGCATGCCGGTTGTGATCATGCGCCGCGGTGTCCACTGAAGTCGGGGAATGATCCCGACCTGGACGATGATCTGCACGAAAGCGGTCGCCATGATCGCAATGCCGACATAGCGAGCGGTTTCGGCTGTATCGAAATTGAAGGTATCCTGAAAATGAAAGCCGAGGCAGACCATGAACGCCACGTTGCCGAGGATCAAAAGGCAAAAGCCGCCGGCGACGCTGAGCACTTTTGCGGTCATGATGTGGCGAAATCCGGTTTTCTCCGGTTCCCGGTGGCGGTCCGGCTCATGCAGGTAGAAGACGTAGAACGCGACCATGGCCACACCCATGAGGGTGACCACGTAAAACGGTGCCGTTGGGCTAAAAGAGGAAAACGCTGCGGCAATGGCCGGCCCGACGACGGAACCCAAACCCCACGCGGCGCTGATCATTGCCACACCCGCCGCCCGGTGCTCCCGGCTGGTCATGTCACCCACCATGGCCATTGTGGCCGGATAAATAGCGCCGGAAGTGAGCGAATACAGACCACGCATGGCCACCAGCAGGAAAAATCCCATCGACACACCCATGACCCCGGCCAGGCGCATATCGATGGTGTAAGCGAAGGCGGCCGTGGTGAACACGTAGCCGAACGCCCCCATCATAATCACCTTTTTTCGGCCCCAGTTCTCACTGACGCGGCCCCAAAAGGGTCCGGTGATCAGCATAAAGACCCCGCCAATAGCGAGAATGATGCCAATCCGGACTTCGTCCAGACCCATATCTCGGCCCAGCGGCGGCATGATGGTGATGAGGAAATTGTTACCGATGGCACTGATCAGCATGCCGTAAGCCAGCACCAAAGCGGTGATTTTTGGCAGAGATCCGTTGACGGTTGCTGGAGCTGTGGTTTCGGTCATAGACAACATTCTTTTATAGAGTCACGGGATATACGCAAACCAGGCGCCAGCCCGATCACTCATTGGCGCCCCCTTATTGTCGGGGGGCTCCCCAATGCCAAGAAAAATACCCGTGATCGCACTTAGAGATTTCCTTTCAATCCGTGTCGTGGTCGTGTGAACCGGCGCCGGGTAATCGGTAAGATCGACCGCCTCGTTGACGAAACATAACTTTTATGATGCCGTTTCATTCACGTCAAAAACGTAAATAAATCAAGGGATTATAATAAATTTTTCACTTGTGTTGTTAGGCTGATCCTGTCCAAACTTACACAGCAGAAAAAATCCTCGAAAATTTGATCCGAATCAAACCGGGATTGATCCATTACCCCCATAGATGGCGTATACTCTAGTGAAAGGACCGTTTTGGTCCGCAGTCTGTCGGTTGGGAGGCGTCCGCCATGTATATGAATTTCTGGTATCCGGTCTGCGTCAGCGATGAGCTCATGGATTCACCGATCCGGGTTCGCATTCTTAAACACGATTTTGTCGCTTTTCGTGATCTCGAAGGCAAACCGGCTGTACTGGCCGATACCTGTGTCCACCGAGGCGGTGCCTTGTCTGGCGGCAAGTGCAAGGAAGACGGCACGGTTCAATGTCCGTACCACGGCTGGCGCTTCTCCCGTGAAGGGGTCTGCACCCGCATCCCGTCACTGGGCATCAACGGCAAGATCCCAGCCCGGGCTCGGGTTGATTCCTATCCCACCGTCGATAAGTACGGCCTCGTCTTTGCTTTCCTCGGCGATTTACCGGAAGAAGAACGGCCGCCAATCATGCCAATCGAAGAGTACGACGCAGATGGCTGGCGGGCGACCATCCAAACCTTCGTTGTGGATTACAACTACGAACGTTCCATAGAGAACGGTCTCGACCCAGCTCACAACGAATATGTCCACTCCACTCACGGCTATCAGGGTGAGAAGGAAGAGGAATACAAGGTCAACGAACTTGAGCCCTATAAGAATAACGATTGGGGCTTCGGCTTCATGCACACTTTCGATGCACCGCCACTAAAGAATTGGTTGATGAAGCGGTTCCGGTCGGAAGGGGGCAAGATGCAGGCCGGCTCAGGCACCTATGGTCCCAATCACATGTGGACCTTCATTCATCTCTCCGAAAAAATGCACATGCATCAGTACATGTTTGAAGCGCCTATCGAAAATGCCAAAACCAAGGTGTTTTTGGTGAACCTGCGCAATATGGCGATTACCAAATACGAATGGCTGAACAACTTCCTTGATAAGAAGATCATGGAACGCAACATGTTCGTCGCCAAAGAGGACATCAAAGTCGTCGAAAAGCTGGAGCCCAAGATGACTCCACCATCGACCACCAAAGAATTGCTCATGCCCCATGACCGTGTCGTCATCCAATACCGCGGCAAACTGAAAGAGTTTGAACAGCACGGCTGGCGGATTGATTACGAAGCCCTCGACGCAATCAAAGCCAAGGGCAAGTCGATCACCGCAATCCCGTGCCCGTCCCGCCTTGAGGCCAAAGGATGGGTGTTGGATCGGGCACCTACTTATGAGGCGTTACCCGAAGCGGAGCCCATTCGTGAGGCCGCTGAATAAAACCTCATCAACGAGAACGAAAACGCCGGTCCCCGGTAAACAAATGGGGGCCGGCGTTTTTTATGTCGCCTAACACTTGCTGTCCGGACACATTTTAAAAACACTGTCCCCAAGACGCTTTTGGGGACGTGAGAATGAAAAAAGAAGTTTCGGACGTGCTGATCCACGGCTGGCAGCCTGAAATCAGTGAAACCCACAGGCGCTGGCTACTGGTGAACCACCCGGTCGGTCTGCCGACGGTGGATGACTTCATGCTGGTCGAGGACGTCATTCCCGCGCCACCGCCGGATAAGTTGCTGGTCCGTGGGCTTTATACCTTTCAGTCGATCCCTTTCAGCGTCTGGTGCTCAATTCCACACCCCGCAATGCGGAAGTGGTTCCCCTCTATGGCGTCATGCTGGGCGACGTGGTCGGTGAAGTGGTGAAGTCCAATCATCCGGGTTTCAAAGACGGCGATGTGGTTAACGGCATCGTCGGTTGGCAGAATTATGCCATCACAGACGGAAAGGGCCATTACATCCACAACCGTGCTGGCTTGCGGGTGGTCGATGAATCTCTCGGTCCGCTCCACACCGCAGCCAGCGTGTTCGGCCGGCCCGGTATGACCGCTTATTTTTCCGTTCTCCGTGAATGTCTGCCCAAACCCGGCGATGTGATGGTCGTGTCAACGGCGGCCGGCACCGTCGGTCACTTGGCTGGACAGATCGGCAAAATCTTGGGCGCGACGGTCGTCGGCATTACCTCGACGCCTGAGAAGATCAAATTCATAGAAGACCTCGGGTTTGACGACGCCATCAATTACAAGGAAGTGAACGACCCTTCATCCGCAGTTCAACGGGTTTGTCCCAATGGGGTGGACATCTTTTACGACAACGTCGGCGGTCCGATGGCTGAGGCGGTGATGAAAAATATGAACGATGGATGGCGAGCGTCCTATGTGGGCGTGACCCAGAACTATAACGAGGTGGACGAGAACGGTCAGCCGTGGAAGTGGCAAATGGACAAGCCCATGTTCATCGTTCACGACTACGCGGCGGAATACGATGAAGGCCGGCGCCAAATGAGTGAGTGGATCAAAGACGGCAAGCTGCACTACCGCGATGACATCGTCGACGGGCTGGAGAACGCGCCCGAAGCTTTCATCGGTCTGTTTAAAGGTACCAATACCGGCAAACGGCTGGTGCGGATCAATCAAAAGCGGCTCAACGGGGAGCCGGCTTAACTACTCGCTAGCTGCACCGAGCATTGCCATATCCTCAGGCTTAACCCGCTGGGTTTGGCGCAGCTGCTCGTCCCATCCGCCGGACAGGAAAGCGCCGATGTCGCCGGCCAAAAGTTCCGGTTCCTCAATGTAGGGGTAATGACCCAAGTCTTCGTATTTCTTGATCATTGTCGGTGCAGCGGTCATCCACAATTGAATGACGTTGGCCTCTAGGTGCATCACTGTCGGATTGTCCATGCCCCACATGATGGCGGTGGGCGCTTTGATATTGTCGAGCACGACGGACGGATCACCGGTGACGTAGTTCCGCCGGAAGATCGTACCAGTTTCATACCGGTCGTCGCGGCGGTTCATGTCATAGTTCGTTTCCACATGCCAATCGAAGGGCGGTCGCTTGGTCACGGTTTGCGATAAGGACCGGCGCCACCAGTTCCTCGACTGGTGATGACTCGCCACCCAACGGCCAAATGCAGAGCCACGTGCCCCATTGGGATCGGTTACCGCTGTGCGCGGCATACCGGCGGAATTGATCAGGATGAAACGGTCTATCTTGTCGGGGTTGCTAGCGGCATAGCGGAACGCGACAGTCCCGCCGGACGAGGTGCCGATAAGGTGAAACCGGTCGACACCCAGCGCCTCGGTCAGTTGGGTGATGATCTCCCCATAGTATTCGGGTGAATACCGTTCTTTCGGATCGGTTCCACTGAGTCCATTGCCAGGGAAATCAAACCGTATGATGCGGAACTCGTCCGTCATGTTTTCGACCATGCCGTCCCACGCCCGGGTAGAATGATAAGACGCGTTGGAGAGCACGATTGGCGGGCCGTCCCCTTCATCCATGTAGTGAATCTCAACACCATCAAATTCGATATATTGGGAATTCGCCGTTTCGTATTTAGCCCGCAGCTCTTCGAGCGAAATATCGAAGGCGCCGGATGTTAAGAGCAGCGCCCAAATACCCACTCCAACGGCGGATACAATGACGAGACCAATACCTGCTTTTGTAAGATTAGCCATGACGCTCTCCCTCCAATCAATGGTCAGCTTAACAAAGAAGTGGCGTGCGGCAAGGGGGTGCCTGAATCACGGTCCCAGGCCACGTATGATAGGTTTCCCGGCGAAGACAAAGAGACAAGGGTAGAGAAACATGGGCCGGATAATCAGCGCCATTTGTATAGCTGGGGCAGTTTTAACGAGTTGTGCTGCGACGGCGCAATCTTACCGTACCTATTGTTGATGGGCCCTGGGGCCAGGTTCATGTTGGTGTCGAAGGGCCTGGCGGAGAAGGGGCGCCGACGATCTTTCTTTTGCATCAAATGGTGTGGTCTTCGCTTCAATTTGAGCAGGTGCAACCCATTCTAGCCGACCTCGGCGTACGTTCCATCGCGATCGATTTGCCCGGCTACGGGTTGTCGGACGGGCCTGATTTCGTTCCTACAGCCGCACAGTACGCACAAACCCTGATACCCGTGATCGATCATTTCGATATTGAAAGAGCAACATTGCATGGCAACCACACAG
Source organism: Rhodospirillaceae bacterium (assembly GCA_965262665.1). GTDB lineage: Bacteria > Pseudomonadota > Alphaproteobacteria > Rhodospirillales > Rhodospirillaceae > CBDBND01. The sequence continues at coordinate 1,227,073 of CBDHFR010000004.1, read as the reverse complement.
GTGCGTCCACCGCATTGGCGTTTGCGGAAAATCATCCGGACCACACCGACCGGTTAATAATTCTGGGTCCACCAATTTTTGATGAAGAAACCCGTCAAGTCCTACTGGCCCAGAAACCCTTTGATCAGACCCCAAAAGCAGATGGCAGCCATTTGATGAACCGTTGGGACTTGGCCAAGTCCAGTTTCGGTGCCAACACCAGTCTCGACTCCCAGCAACGGGCGATTCTCCAGTTTTCATTGCCGGTCCCAACGAATGGTCCGCCCACGATGCGGTATTCCGGTATGACCCCATACCGGCCATCCTCAGCTTCAGGAGAGAGGCGCTGGTGATATCGAACCCCGGTGACTCGCTGCATGCTGCCTCTCGGCAAATGAAAGACTTACGTCCAGACTCCGAGTATGTGGAACTAAGCTGGCCGGGCGCCCATGCCATTTATGACGCACCCGAGGCCTGGTCCCAGGCGGTCGCCGGCTTTTGAAAAAGCCTTCATAAGTCTGAAATGCGTTAGATTTGGACCGGGCAAAAGACCCTGACTAGGGCCAGCCCCGCCATTTCACGATTAATTGCTGCGCCTTGAATTCAAGATCGCCCTTATCGGTGGTATATCTAAATGGGTGAGTTCGGCCGCGAACCGCCGCCCGGCACCGGTCGGGCATATCTGACGGAAAATCATGATCGCGTGGGCGCTGTCACCTATGATGATCTGGCCGTCCTAATGACACGGTGTATTGGAAACGCGGCGTGTCAGGGCAAAATTTACAGTGCAACCGATGACACCCTCAGCCCCGAATACAATCATTGGCGTTGCCGGCGGTTCGCTCAGACGCGTGATCTCGATGCGGAGTGTGACCATCTTAGACCCATAGACGGTTTCCCCGTCATGCCGAGCAAGTAGTCCAACACCCCGGTTTCCCAGGGGTCAGCATACTAAGCTATCAAGATTGCAACGCTATTAGATTCGCCCCGAATCATTGTGAGTCGGAATTACCACACCATTGAATCCATTGAATGAATCTGAATACTGCCCCTTGACCCGGAGACTCCGCCGTGATTCCATTTGGTCATGGCCCGGCCCGGAGAGCATAGCAAGAAGGCTAAACAGGTCCTGATTCCCATTTTGGGTGTGGCGCTGATGGCCTATTTTGCCTTTCACGCCGTTCAAGGGGACCGAGGCTTGTTGGCATGGTGGCAGCTTCGCTACCAAATGGACGCTGCAAACGCCGATCTAGAAATTCTTCGTGGTAAACGAGCCGACCTGGAACACAAAATAGCGCTGCTCAGCCCCGAAAGTTTGAACCTCGACATGCTCGATGAACGTACACGGGCGCTCTTTGCTTATGCACGCCCGGATGAACTGATCGTCATTCCGCCTCAACAGTGACGTCAACGCCCCCGGGCAATTGGGTTTGATGTTTCCTGTCACCTCACTCTGAAAACTGGCCAAGCAGTGTTTTAACGGTCCAATTTGGCCGTTAAGGAAGCGTCTTTTTTTCCCATCAATTTTTTTTGGTATTTCGCTGAACGTTCATTTCTAGCAATTAAATTACACAGAGAAGTAAGGAGATTAGGTATAAACCCTTCAGACATCAGCATCTTAACTAGACCATAGTTAACTATTAATTTGTACAGTGCAAACAACAACTTAACGGTAGTTTTGCTTGCGTCGCGAAAGCGTCACTGCGATAAAAAGCCCGGAAACGCTGATCACAAAGAACACTAAACAGCGTTCGACATGGTATGGGGAGATCGCATGGCCGGCCGTAAAACCGCGACCAAAAAATCGACCACACGAAAAGGCACCAAATCCGCCACGGCAGACCGGAGTAAAAAATCCGGAAAATCGGATACGATTGAACCGTCATCCGACATCCAAATCCAATTCTACAAAGACATGTTGAAAATTCGCCGTTTTGAAGAGCGTGCGGGTCAATTGTATGGCATGGGTCTTATTGGCGGTTTTTGCCACCTGTATATTGGCCAGGAAGCGGTGGTTGTCGGCCTGCAGGCCAATGTCATCGAAGCCGACAGTCTCATCACCACCTACCGCGACCATGGCCACATGCTGGCCTGTGGCATGGATCCCAAATGCGTGATGGCTGAACTAACAGGCCGCCAGGATGGCTATTCCCATGGCAAGGGCGGATCCATGCACATGTTCAGTCGCGAGAAGGGGTTTTTCGGAGGTCACGGCATCGTTGGGGCCTCCGTGCCGATCGGGACCGGCCTTGCCTTTGCCCATAAATACAACGGCGATGGCGGGGTAAATTTTTGTTATTTCGGCGATGGCGCCGCCAACCAGGGCCAGGTGTATGAGTCCTTCAATATGGCAGCCCTGTGGAAGCTTCCCGTCATCTATGTGATTGAAAACAACAAATACGGCATGGGCACGTCGATTGAACGAGCGTCCGCAAGCACGGATCTGCATCGGCGGGGCGAAGCTTATGGAATTCCTGGCCGGGTGGTTAATGGTATGGACGTTGTCGACGTTTTTCACGCCGGGCAAGAGGCAGTTTCATTCGTCCGTGGCGGCAATGGCCCACTGATTTTGGAAATGAAAACCTATCGCTATCGTGGACATTCCATGTCGGATCCGGCGAAATACCGGTCAAAAGAAGAATTGGCCAAGATGCGTACGGAACATGATCCCATCGACCGCCTGCGGCAAAAATTAATCGAAGGCAAAGTACTCGATGAAGAGGCCTTCAAGGGCATCGACAAAGGCATCAAGGCTGGAATCACGGCAGCGGCTGAGTTTGCGCAGCAGTCGCCGGAACCCGAGCCAAGCGAACTTTATACGGACATCCTGAAGGATGTCGCCTAGATAATTTGGCGATCCCAAGCGTATCGCCAACACGAAAATAAAAGCCCTGACACGGGACCACAAAGGGAGAACGTATCCGTGCCAACGGAAATTTTAATGCCCGCGCTATCGCCGACCATGACAGAAGGCGCTCTGGCCAAGTGGCTGGTGAAAGAAGGGGACAGCGTGTCTTCCGGCGACATTATTGCTGAAATAGAAACTGACAAGGCGACCATGGAACTGGAAGCCGTCGACGAAGGCACCATCGGTAAAATATTGATCGGGGAGGGGACCGAAGGAGTCGAAGTCAATAAACCCATTGCTGTAGTTCTGGAAGACGGTGAAGACTCAAGTGATCTTGAGCAAAGCTCCGCCACTGCACGTGTATCGACAGAGTCCAGCGGTGACGACGGACCTACCGAAGATCCGTCATCGGGGGAAGAGCTTACGTCGCGACCTGTCGCAGCTCCGGTCGCCGTTGTTGATGCTGATGAGCCGGATCTTGGTGAAACCGTGGAGCTTTCTGTTCGTGAAGCTCTCCGCGATGCTATGGCCGAGGAAATGCGTAAAGACGAGAGCGTCTTCCTCATGGGAGAAGAGGTCGCGGAATATCAAGGCGCTTATAAGGTGAGCCAAGGGCTATTAGACGAGTTTGGCGACAAGCGGGTGATTGATACGCCGATCACTGAACAAGGCTTCGCCGGTTTGGGAGTTGGGGCCGCTTTTGGCGACCTCAAACCCATTGTCGAATTCATGACCTTCAACTTCGCCATGCAGGCCATTGACCAGATCCTCAATTCAGCGGCAAAAACCCTCTATATGTCGGGCGGGCAGATGGGTTGCTCTATCGTCTTCAGAGGACCTAACGGTGCCGCCTCCAGGGTTGGAGCACAGCACTCACAGTGTTACGGCGCTTGGTATTCCCACGTACCGGGACACAAGGTCGTCGCGCCCTGGTCCGGTGCCGACGCTAAAGGCTTGCTCAAAGCCGCCATCAGAGATCCCAATCCGGTCATCTTTCTCGAGAACGAATTGCTCTACGGCTTGAAATTCGATGTTCCGGTCAGCGACGACTACGTGGTGCCGCTTGGCAAAGCTAAGATCGAACGGGCGGGCGAAGACGTCACCATTACGGCCCTTACCATCATGGTCGGCAAGGCGCTGGAAGCCGCTGATAAGTTGGCCGAAATCGGTATTTCCGCGGAAGTGATCAATCTACGCAGCCTACGCCCGTTGGATACGGAAACTATCATCAAGTCCGTTCAGAAAACCAACCGCTGTGTGTCGACGGAAGAAGGCTATCCATTTGCCGGTATTGGTTCTGAAATTTCTGCGCAGATTATGGAAAGCGCGTTTGACTGGCTCGACGCTCCGGTGGCTCGAGTGACGGGCGAGGACGTCCCCATGCCGTATGCCGCCAATCTTGAAAAACTGGCTTTGCCGCAAGTGGACGATATTGTCGCCGCGGCCAAGGCCGTGTGTTATCGCGACTGACCGGCGCGAAAGAGGAAAACCCATGCCGATTCAGATTCTCATGCCCGCGTTATCACCAACCATGACGGAAGGCACACTTGCCAAATGGATGGTTAAGGAAGGTGACGAGGTTTCCTCCGGTGACATCATCGCGGAAATTGAAACAGATAAAGCGACAATGGAGCTTGAAGCCGCCGATGAAGGAACGATTGGCAAGATACTCATTGCCGAAGGGACAGAAGGGGTCGAGGTCAACAAACCTATTGGCGTTCTCTTGGAAGAAGGAGAGGACTCTAGCGATATTGGCGATGTTTCTGCCGCTTCCGCTGCTGCGCCACCTGCTGTAAGTGCGCCCAAAGAAAAAGCCGCACCCAAACAACCCGAACCGGCAACTCCTGCGCCGGCACCTAAACCTGCCAAGGAAACTCCCAAAGCCGTGACAGGTGACCGCGTAGTTGCCAGTCCCTTGGCCAAACGCATTGCCGCCAACGCCGGCGTTGATCTGGCCAGCGTAAACGGCAGTGGGCCCAACGGACGCATCGTCAAAGCAGATGTCGAAAAAGCCATGGCTGGTGGAGTTGCACGCCCGGCGACAGCTGCCGCGGGCGATGTCCCCGACTTCGGCCAGCCCTATACAGAAGTGGCCAACACCAACGTCCGTAAAGTCATTGCCCGCCGCCTGCTTGAAGCCAAACAGACAATTCCGCATTTCTATCTCACTGTGGATTGTGTCATCGACAATTTGCTTGCGCTCCGCAAAGAATTGAACGGCCGTGACGGCGCGGATTACAAACTGTCCGTCAATGATTTCGTTATTAAGGCCTGTGCTGTTGCTATGCGCAAAGTACCCATGGCCAACGCCAGTTGGACCGACGAGGCGATCCGTCTCTATGACAATGTGGATGTGTCCATCGCTGTGGCCACAGACGGTGGATTGATCACTCCGATCATTCGCAAAGCGGATCAGAAAGGCCTGTTGGCGATTTCCAACGAAATGAAGGACCTGGCGGCCCGTGCGCGAGACAACAAACTCAAGCCGGAGGAATTCCAGGGCGGTGGATTATCCATTTCTAATTTGGGCATGTACGGCATCAAAGAATTTTCGGCGATCATAAACCCGCCGCAGGCCGCAATCCTGGCGGTTGGTGCCGGCGAACAACGACCCATAGTCAAGGACGGCGCCTTAGCCATCGGCACGGTGATGAGTTGCACGCTGTCGTGTGATCATCGCGTGGTTGATGGCGCTGTCGGTGCAGAGTTTCTGCAAGCGTTCAAGCCGCTGGTTGAAGACCCATTGAGTTTGTTGTTGTAGGCGGGCGACGTCATGGCAGAGACAAAATTTGATTTGGTGGTGATTGGCACAGGCCCCGGCGGTTATGTCGGTGCTATTCGGGCAGCACAACTGGGCCTCAAGACGGCCGTGGTTGAACGGGAACACCTGGGCGGCATTTGCCTTAATTGGGGGTGTATCCCCACCAAAGCCCTGTTGCGCACAGCTGAGGTTTTTCACCTCATGCAGCACGCGGATGACTTTGGTTTGACAGCCAAAGAGGTCGGCTTCGATGCCAAGAAAATCGTTGAGCGATCCCGCAAAGTGGCTAGGCGCCTGTCCGGTGGTATCGGTATTTTGATGAAGAAGAACAAGATCGCCGTGTTCGACGGGCAGGGGGTATTGGCTGGTAAGGGACAGGTTAAGGTCACCAAAGACGGTAAGGATGTCGCGACGCTGAAGGCGAAACATATCATGCTGGCCACCGGCGCCCGGGCACGGACGTTACCTGGCCTGGAACCAGACGGAAAACGCGTCTGGACCTACAAAGAGGCCATGGTGCCCGATGAGATTCCCAAATCCGTATTGGTGATTGGGTCAGGGGCTATCGGTATCGAATTTGCCAGCTTCTATCGTACCCTCGGTGCAGAGGTTTCCGTTGTTGAAGTGCTTGAGCGCATTTTGCCGGTCGAAGATGAAGTGATCTCGAAGTTTGCCCACAAGGCTTTTGAAAAACAGGGCATGAAGATCACCACCGGTGCGACCGTGAAGGACCTCAAAGTCGGTAAATCCAACGTGACCGCAACGGTTGAGAAGGGTGGAAAGTCGGAAAAGGTGACGGTGGACCGGGTGATTCTCGCCGTCGGTATTGTTGGCAACGTGGAAGATATCGGTCTTGAAAATACCAAAGTCAAAGTTGACAAGACGCATGTTGTCACAGGCAAGTACGGTGAAACCGACGAGCCCGGGGTCTATGCCATTGGAGATTTAACGGGACCGCCATGGCTCGCCCATAAGGCCAGCCATGAAGCCGTGATCTGCGTTGAAAAAATTGCAGGTTTGAACCCGCATGCCTTGAATACGTCCCGTATTCCGGGATGCACCTATTGTCATCCCCAGGTCGCCAGTGTCGGTTTAACTGAGGCCAATGCCAAAGCTGCAGGTAAAAAAGTGAAAGTGGGGCGGTTTCCGTTCCTCGGTAATGGCAAAGCCATTGCTTTGGGTGATGACCAGGGTTTGATCAAGACCGTGTTTGATGCCGATACGGGTGAACTGCTGGGTGCCCATATGGTGGGGGCTGAAGTGACCGAACTCATTCACGGTTATGCCGTGGGCATGACCCTGGAAACCACTGAACAGGAATTAATGGAAACCGTGTTCCCGCATCCCACATTATCGGAAATGATGCATGAAGCCGTGCTCGATGCTTACGGCCGTGTTCTCCACATGTAAGCCATGACAGACGTAACGCCGCTTAAAGATCAGCAGACACGTATTCCTAAGCCAGCTTGGCTGCGGGTCAAGGCGCCGACGTCGCCGGCATACGGTGAAACCCGCAAATTGATGCGCGATCTCAACCTTCACACCGTGTGTGAAGAAGCGGCCTGTCCCAATATCGGCGAATGCTGGGCGCAAAAACACGCCACGATGATGATCTTAGGCGATATTTGCACACGCGCCTGTGCCTTCTGCAATATTAAGACAGGTAAGCCGCGGGCGGTGGACCTGGATGAACCGGCCCATGTGGGAGAAGCAGTCGCTAATCTCGGATTGCGTCATGTGGTTATAACTTCGGTCGACCGGGACGATTTGGAAGATGGCGGCGCGGCCCATTGGGTTGCAGTCATTGAAGCCATTCGCGTGGCTTGTCCGGATACGACCATCGAAGTACTAACGCCTGACTTCCGCAAGAAACTTGGTTCGACGGAACTGGTCGCTGCGGCCTTGCCCGACGTTTACAATCACAACCTTGAAACCGTCCCGCGCTTGTATCGGGCCATCCGACCCGGCGCCCGTTATTTCACCAGTCTGCGTTTGCTGGAGCGTGTCAAAGAGGTTGTTCCGACGGTTTTTACCAAGTCGGGAATCATGGTGGGGCTTGGTGAAACCAAAGACGAAGTCCTTCAAGTAATGGATGATCTTCGCGCCGCTAATGTCGATTTTTTGACGGTCGGTCAGTATCTACAACCAACGCTGCGTCACGCACCCATTGATCGTTTTGTCACGCCCAACGAGTTTAAGGAATATGAAAAACTCGCGTGGGCAAAGGGGTTCTTGATGGTATCGGCCAGTCCTTTGACGCGGTCGTCTTACCATGCCGATACTGATTTCGCGCAATTACAAGATGCGCGCAATCGTCAGCAATCAGCGTCTGTGTGACATTGCCTGGACGACTGATCCTTCCATGCCGGTCCATACTGAAAAGCGTGTTCTGCCGTACACGCCCGAACAAGTGTTTGAGCTTGTAGCCGATGTAGAGCGCTATCCGGAGTTTCTGCCGTGGTGTTTCGCGTGCAGAAAAACCGCTTCTTTCGACGATGGATTTGAGGCGGACCTCGCGATTGGATTCAAGATGGTTCGTGAAACGTTTACTTCACGAGTCACTTTAGACTCTCCTGAACGGATAACCATCGCCTATAAAAAAGGGCCGTTTAGCCGTCTTTCCAACATCTGGCAGTTCACACCGTTAGACGGCGGTCAAAAGACGGAGATTGATTTTCAACTTGATTTTGAGTTTCGGTCGCGTGTCTTTCAGAAACTTATCGGTCTTCTGTTCGAAGAAGCAGTGCGTCGCATGGTTGCGGCGTTTGAAGCCCGCGCTGCCGATTTGTACGGAAAGTCCTCGAACTAATTACGGGTTTTCACCCTCTACACTTTCACTTTGATCATCTGAAGTTCTATGGGCGCGTTCTTCCAGCCCGCTGAGTAACAGCTCTAATGCTGCACCGACGGTAGATCTGCGGATGTCATCCCGAGTCCCAGCAAAGATGTAACGTTTGACAACGGCATCATCGCCCACCTGAGCCAATGACAAGTAAACCAGTCCGACAGGTTTCTCCGATGTACCGCCACCTGGCCCGGCAACTCCTGTCACGGCAACGGCCAGATCGGCACCCGAATGAGCGACCGCACCCTCTGCCATGGCAGCAGCAACAATGTCACTGACCGCGCCGTAATCAGTAATGGCGTCAACAGGAATGCCTAAGAGACGGGTTTTAGATTCATTGGAATAGGTGACGAAGCTGCAAATAAAAGCGTCAGACGATCCGGGCACGGCAGTAAGGCAACTAGAGATGAGACCCCCGGTGCAAGATTCTGCAGTGGCAATTTTGCAATCGGTGTCGGCCGCTTGCTTTATGACGGCGCTGGCCAGAGTGGTGAGGTCGTTTGGAAGTGTCGTCATGGGTCAGGAGCTAAGAGCCAAATGAAAACCAAAAAGTATTATACCGGCACATAGTGCAGCAACCATATCATCTAGCATGACACCCAGCGCTCCTGGGGTCCGTTTTTCTATCGTCTTAATCGGCCACGGTTTGAAAATATCAAACAGGCGGAATAACAGAAATCCTATCGCGTAGAGCACCAAGTCGGCTGGCACCAGGACCAGTGTCAGCCATTGACCGGCAACTTCATCAATCACGATCCAGCCCGGATCGTCTTCCAGTCCAGGAGTAGTCGCAATGATGGCCCAGCCCAGAGCAAAAGCGACGATTGAAGCGATGAATAATCCCGAGGCACCGCCCGTTGTCACGATAATCCAGGCAAAGGGAAGCGCGGCTAGGGAACCCGCCGTTCCCGGTGCCTTTGGACTCAATCCCGCACCAAACCATGACAAAAGAAGACGGCGGGTTGTTTGCATATCTTCGGCTTTTCACCTTTCGGTTTTGTACCAGGGCGTTGAATACCCACTCTCCTGATAGTGGATTCGACGATCGGGAGTTAATTTTTGCCCGTAGTCAAGTCCTAAGAGTAGCCCTGGACTCAGTCTTTCTATTTGAATAAATTCGGAAAAATCGACAATATTTAACCGTGCTAGGTTGCCTTTTTGACCACAAATCAATACCCAGTGGGTCTTGTGGATAAGGTATAGGGCACTTTTGTGCTGGTTTTCGAACACTAAGCTCTACGAACCGGCTATTCGAAAGTAATACAGTTCGTAAACGCCGTGTCTTCACGGGCTTGGGGAAGTCGACCGGCGAGTGGTTTTTTTGGGAATTATATCCAATCGTAACATTTTCGCTTGACGGTTCCACCGTTCTTTGATACCTTTTAGTAACAAGAACGGAGGACGTTATGACAGGCAAGGCACCCGGTAAATCCCATCGCAAGGGTCTAACACTCCTAGAGATCGCCGATATGTTTGGCAACGAAGGGTCAGCCAAGCATTGGATTGCCGAGCAACGCTGGCCCAACGGGGCGCATTGCCCGCGCTGTGGTTCGTTCAATGTTCAGTCCTGGATTAAACATCCTTCCCAGACCCATCGTTGCCGTGACTGCGCGAAACATCCCATGTTTTCCGTCAAGACCGGCACGGTCATGGAGGGATCGAAATTCAAATACCGCGTGTGGGCTATCGGGATTTACTTATTCTCGACTAACATCAAGGGCATATCCTCCATGCGCCTACATCGTGAAATCGGGATCGGACAAAAGGCGGCATGGTTTATGTTGGCTAGATTGCGAAAAGCCTACGACATGGACATCGGCCCGTTCGCAGGCCCTTCCCAGGTCGATGAGTCCTATTGGGGTGGCAAGGAAAAGAACAAGCACGCTAGCAGAAAGCGGAAAGCAGGACGGGGCACGTCTGGCAAAACCGCCGTTGTCGGCGTCAAAGACCAAGCCACCAACCAGGTTCGCGCCAAGGTGGTTGAAGACACATCAGCGGCCACATTGCATGATTTCGTTCAGGAAAACACGCAAGACGGATCAACTGTCTATACGGACGACGCGGTCGCTTATAAGGGCTTGAAAAACCGCAAGCACGAGAGCGTGAAACACTCCGCAGGCGAGTATGTCAAAGACATGGCAACAACCAACGGCATTGAATCTTTCTGGGCCATGATGCGCCGTGGACACCAAGGCATTTACCATCACTTTTCAGAGAAACACTTGGACCGCTACATTGCCGAATTTGCGGGCCGTCACAATGTGCGCAACCGCGACACCGTTGACCAAATGTCGAGCGTCGTCGAAGGGATTCAGGGAAAACGGTTGCGCTACAAAGACCTAATCGTCTAAAAAGAAAACCCGCCGTTGGCGCGGCGGGTTATATTCGTAGAAGTTGGAAACCTCTTGGTACCTATAACTAAGAGGCTCCGCCGTGTCTACTCCCGATCTTCCGAAACAATCTTTCGAATCCTCTCAAGAACTTGATGATCAGTTACAGGGTCAAGTGTGCGTAAAATGTGGCACGCTAATTCAACAAACCGATCAGGCGTTTCGGTTATTGTCAGCCCCCCGCGTCTTCCTTATCTGGACGCCAAAAGACCCCTAAAAATACTTTATCTTGGCGGTGGTCCTCCTTGTGAATTAGAAGACGATACTGCTTGAGCGGATATGCTTCTCCGTCTTGAATATTCTTTTCGACAATTTCTGCAAGACGGTCACTCTTTTTGTCTGTCATTTCGTCCCCTTCTTAGATGTTGATTTGAGCCCGCTATAGGCGGTCGATTTTCAATCGGCGATCTCGTTGACTGTGTGCCCCGCTGGGGATACACAATAGAGCCGAAAGGCTGGGGTCAGAAGTCGGTGACTGGCATGAATGGTAATGCCGCATGAAACGAAGATTTAAACTCATCAAGAAAATACTGGAGTATGTGGAGGTCACAAAGAAGAACGGTGACCGCATTCCGCTGCCAGAGTTCAGCGACTACAAGGATTGTGTGGTGGCTTACCACGTCAAACTCTGTCACCAGGCGGGCTTTCTGGACGTCCGGTATCTAAACCAAAACAAGGGTAACCCGGTGGATATCGTTGAAATGACATGGGCCGGACACAATGAACTGGACCGGCTCAGAACAGAAGAGTTCGATTAGGGGTATCAAGGGTATATACTCCCCCTCGGAAAAGGAGGCCAGCATGACCAAAAGAACCAGCCGGAAACCGAAAAAACTACCGGAACCGCGTCAGATCGACCTCCCGCCGCGAGATTACCAACCCTCCAAGGCCGAACTGGCGGAAGAACACGATATGCCGAAAGCCAAAATGTCCACGCTCAGGCGAGCGTTCTTCCGTCCGGTGAAGGTGCGAAAGACTGCCTAAGCAGGTCTCCGCGCCCATTCAATGTTACGATTGGATATAATTCCCTTTTTTTTGTGTTCGGGGAAGCGCATGTCGAAGTTTGATCCGTACGATCGTAGCCTGTCCAAAACGCAAAGGTGGCTACAGCGGTTTTTTCCGGAGCGGCAGATTATCCTGCGTACCGAAGAGCGCATGAGGACTCTGCGACTGACGACCAACCGACAGGCCATAGCAACGCTGCTGGTTACGGTGATTGGCGGCTGGTTGATGATCAGCTCCGGCATGGTGGTCAGTCACAGCGATCGCATTCGCGCAAAAAATACCGAAATTAAGGATGCTCGCTCGGGGTATGAGCAGCTTCTCGCTCAACTCACCGCATACAAAAGCAAGATTGATGACATCACCGAAGAATTAAACGAAAACAACGAAAGAATGGTCACGCTTGCGGAGCGCCAGGTTTCATTGTCCGAGCGCAAGACAACGAAAGGTGCGCTGGCCGTTGCGGCACGCCAGCGCAAACCAAATCTGGCTGAACGCGTTGCTGGTGCCTTTATGTCCTCAGATCCACAGCAGTTGGACGTTGCCATTGGTCGTGTTGAATTGGAACGCAACCGTGTGGCCGAAGCGCGAGAAGGTTTGCGCACGCAACTCGATGAACTAAAGACCGATATGGTTGACGTGACCCGTGTCCATGAGAGCACGGCTTTTATTGATCCCAACACACTCGAATTGAGACAGTTGGTTATAGAACGTGATTTGGCAGCGGATGAGCGCGATAGACTTGTGACACGCGTTGCTGATCTTGAAGACCAGCTACGCGATATGGAAAGCACACAACTGCTTTTGTTCCACCGTTTTTCAGAAGTGGCAGAAGAAAAAATAGACCAGATTGAAGCCTCTTTGACGACCACTGGTTTGGATGTAGACGACCTCTTGGATGCGCGAAAAAAGGAATCTGGCAGCGGGGGACCATTTATTCCGTTAGACTCCGTGGCCAGGGACGAAGGGCCTCTCCATGAATCTCTCATAGCGCTAAATATTAGAATTGAGAGATTGACAGGTTTGCAAAATCTGGCAGCGGTGATGCCGCTTGATAAACCGCTGACAAAATACTGGATTACGAGCGGATTTGGCGTTCGCAAAGACCCCTTTAACGGCCGTTTTGGCCGTCACCAAGGCCTTGATTTCGGGGGCCCCTATAAATCTCCCGTGCTTAGCCCAGGTGAGGGAAAGGTTGTTTACGCTGGTTGGCGAGGGCGGTATGGTCGGTTGGTCGAAATCGACCATGGAATGGGTTTGGTGTCCCGGTATGGACACCTAGCAAAAATAACAGTGGAAGACGGCGAGTATGTTGGGCGCGGTAGCCAGCTCGGTCTTCTGGGAAATAGCGGACGCAGCACAGGCCCTCATTTGCATTTTGAAGTTCTGCATAATGGCAAGCCGCTGAACCCGCTGAAATTTATAAGAGCGGGCAGCGATGTTCTCGAACAAGGTTAACCGACAATCTCAGGGACAGGTCTCAAGAATGGCTCAAGCACCGGTAAAGTCGGTACCGTCAATTATTAGCATTGACCTCGCAATACAGGGCAATCTTTCAAGCAACGGCGAAATCCAAGTTGATGGATCCGTCAATGGTGACATTAACTGTAAAGCCTTGATCGTCGGTACCAAAGGTTCGGTCAGCGGCGAGGTTACCGCTCAAACCGTTCGCATCCACGGATCAATTAAGGGGCAGGTCAAAGCCAAATCCGTGTTCCTTGCGTCAACGGCGCAGATGTCCGGCGACATTGAGCATGAAAGCCTGGCGATTGAACCCGGCGCCTTTATGGAAGGCCACTGCAAACGCATTGCCGTGGAAGCGGCGGCGAAAACGGACGCACTAAAGCCAGAACCGGTTCCCGTCCAAAGTAAGGCGCGGCCAACACCGGTGAAACAGGATGTGATGCCTCAAGCGGCGGCATCTTAAAGTCCGTTCAATCTAACGCGAAGCGAGCGAACAAAAAGAGAGATGGAAGGGCCGGTCGATCCGGCCCTTTTTCATGTCTGAACCGAACGGTCAATTTGTCAGTTGGAAAGAGTACGAGACGGCCGGGATAAGTCAGCCGGTAGAGTCTGTGCGAGTTGCTGACTGTCAGCCAGGACGGCGCGATAAACTTGCAGATTCTCCATAACTCTTTGGACGTAATTGCGGGTTTCCGTGAACGGGATCTGTTCTACCCAGTCGATAGGATCGACACCTGGTTTGCGCGGGTCGCCAAATTCCTTGACCCAGCGCCGCACCCGATGCGGTCCTGCGTTATAACCGGCAACCGCCATGATGTATGACCCGTCAAATTGATCGATGAGATCACCCAAATATTTTGAGCCGAGGCTAATATTGTAAGACGCATCAATACTGAGAGCATCGCGGTCATACCGTTGCCTTAGCTGACGTGAGACGGATCGTGCTGTCGCCGGCATGAGTTGCATCAAGCCCCGTGCTCCGGCCCGGCTGCGGGCGGCCACGTCAAAATTACTTTCCTGACGGGTGACCGCTAAGAGCAATGCCTTTTCCGGCTCGTCGGGATACTCAAGACCGGGCACCGGAAATCCGTATTCGACCAAGATGATGTGATCTTGTGCAGCGCGTCTGCCCACCCAAACGCCGAGGTCGGCCCGATTGAGTTTGCTGACCATTTCTGCCGCGAGATGCCGTCCTGATGCAAAGCCTGACGCTTTTGCAGCAGCCAAGACAAAGGTTCGCAGGTGATCCCGATTTCCAACCTCAGCCAAAATACGTACCACACGAGTGAGATCTTCCTGGTGAAAGGCATTGCGCTCGCTAATTGTTGGCAGGGGATCAAGCGGGAGTTGGGACGGGGCGTCTGGATTGAGTTTGGCAAGTGCCAACTGGCCATAATAGGTGGTGATGTGCACGGCGGCTTTTTCGTACCATGTGCGTGCAAGATCAGAATCACCACCCGCTTCAAGCGCACGTCCCACCCAATACGCGCCTCGAGATAAACTGACGGGAAATTCAACGGTGTCATATACCGCGTAAAAATGAGGCAGTGCGGCTTCAGGATCGTCCAAAAACCGCATCTGTATCCAGCCCGCCAGCCATTCCGCTTCGGACACCGACAAGGGATCGGAGGCTTTATGATCGGCCGCGATGCGGTAGGCCTCTGAGATGTTGCCTTCATTCAACGCCGCGCGGGCCAAAATATGACGTTCACGCCACCATAGATCCGGTCGGACGTGATCCAAATCAGGTCCACCCAACAATTCCGCCGCACTTTCGTGGCGGCCGCGCTTGCGTCTCCATTTAATCCGGTCGTAAATCAGACCGGCATCGTTGCGTAAAGACCGAGGCACCTTGGCGATGGCCGCATCAACACCGTAAGACGATGTCATCAGAGCAATGCGAGCTTCGGCGAGTCTGCGCTGGTTGGTCGAGACGCGGCGAACCATGCGCCGGGCACTATTGGTATGGCCATCCCATAGCAATCGATCCAAACGGGATTGATGATCAACTTCGTCGAAGTGAGATTCAAAGGAACGCAGGAAACGGCGTTCCTGGGCGCGCGTAAAAGTGCCGTTCAACCACGCTTGTTTCGCGTGGTAGATTGCCAGTGTTTCGTCACCAACAGAACGATGCGCCAATGCAAGGGCCACCATGCTCTGGCCGGACAATGGCGGAAACTTTTCGAACCAGGCGATGATTTCATTGGGAGAGAGGGACTTGTCGACATCCTCTTCCGCACGCCGCCGAATGAGTTCAATGTTGGGCCAGTGCGCATGGGTCTCTATAAACTCAGTTCTGGCTTTGAACGGCGTTCGCGCTCCGGTCTCCCTGAGGTAAAGCCAGGCTATGAATTCGCTAGGCAGGGGATTGTCGATTTGCACAACCAGAGACCTGGCGCGATTCCATCGCCGGGATTTGGCTGACGAAATCGATCTAGAAAATAGGTCACGGTCATCTTCTTCCAATAAGTACGCGTAGTCTTGTCCGAAGGGTCCGTAGTATGTGGGTTTGCGTGTGGGTAACACCGCTACATCAACGGTACGCGTAGCAAGCGCTGGTATCGGTGGCTTAGGAAGCGGCAGGACTTGGGCTGCAGCCATCGCTGAAGAACGGTCTGCTAAAGCGAGTAAGAGTATCAAAAGTCCTGTGCAGCCGCTGCGCATGACAGATGCGATCATAAGACCTACCGCATGATATTGATAAAACTAGCTTTTATCAATATCAAGTCTTGAGCGATCTCTAAAGGGGTGTCAACGGCGGAGCAAAATCAGCCCAGTTGGGCGGCGTAAAACCAGTCCATTTTATGTGATGCCGAAGGCGTTGTTGCGGGTTGTCCCGGTAGTGCATAGGAGGGACCCGCGCGGCTTTGCGTAGCGTTTCGCGTGTGCGAAGCGAAGGCGTGTGGGCGGTGCCTGTGTACCCACCGGGTCAACGCTGGCCTCGGTGTTAGATACCGATCAGCTGCGGCCGGCTGTTTGTTGTTTTCTTCGGCTCTGGTTGAGCCGGTAGCTGTCGCCGTTCATTTCCAGAATATGGACATGGTGGGTCAGGCGATCGAGCAGCGCGCCGGTCAGGCGCTCGGAACCGAATATTTCCGTCCATTCGTCGAACGGCAAGTTCGAGGTGATGACGATTGCGCCCCGTTCGTAACGTTGGCTGAACACTTCGAAGAGGAGTTCGGCGCCGGTCTTTGAGAGCGGCACGAAGCCGAGTTCGTCGATAATCAGCAGGCGGACCTTTGCCAATTGCTTCTGCAACCGCAGCAACCGCTTCTCATCCCTCGCTTCCATCAGTTCATGGACCAGGGCGGCCGCGGTGGTGTGTACCAGCGGATGTACCAGCGGCACGAACATCTCCCGCAAACGACGGCGCCGTTCGCGGACGTAACCCTTGACGATGGTCTGGCCGCCGGTGAAGCCATGCTCATCGCGAAGTCGCTCGAATATCCGCTTTGCCGTGTGGCGCTGCTTACGGTGAACCCGTGCGGTCCGCTTCCAGAATGCGGTCAATGATATCCGTGAACGGGTCCAGCTTAGGCCGCTTCGGCGGCTCGCTGCGCCGGTATCCCGGCGGCACCGAGTGCCGCAGCATCTTCTTCACTGTATCGCGCGATAGCCCAAACCGTCTTGCTGCTTCTCGCTGGCTCAGCTCTTCCACATGGCACGCCAGTCGCACGGTTAGATAAAGGTCCACCAAGTACATCCTCCCACCTTCCATCCCCAAACGGATCGAAGGCTACAGGTGGCAGACTTTTGCGCCGCCCGCGGCCGGGACATTCCCGCCGCTCCCGTGGACTAATTTGTCACCGCCGTTCTCAGTAAAGGGTCCGTGACTGTACAGCATTTCGTGTTACCGTTTGTGATTGGCAAACGTCAGTATTGCTGTGTGCTTGCCGGGACCCGTCTCGACGGTTATGGTCCGGCCAAAGCCCACGCGGAGGCACGACCCCATGTTTACTGGTTCCATCACAGCCTTGATTACGCCTTTTCGAGACGGTGAAGTCGACGCCAAGACATTTCAGGACCTGGTCAACTGGCAGATCGAGCAAGGCACGCATGCCGTTGTGCCGTGCGGTACAACGGGAGAGTCACCAACCTTGTCCCACACGGAGCACAAGCGGGTTGTGGAGTTGTGTCTCGAAGTAGCTAAAGACCGTATCCCGGTGATCGCGGGAACGGGATCTAACTCCACCGAAGAGGCCATCGATTTTACCAAACATGCGTCCCAAGCGGGCGCCGATGGAGCGCTTGTTGTCACGCCCTATTACAACAAGCCAAACAAGGCTGGTCTTAGGGCGCATTTCACTGCGGTGGCTGATGCGTCCGATATTCCGATTATCATTTACAACATACCGCCACGCAGCGTGATTGATATGACCGTGGACACCATGGCTGAATTGGCCGAACACCCCAATATCGTCGGCGCTAAGGATGCGACCGGTGACTTGGCCCGGCCACTTTCCACCCGCTTAGATATCGGCCGAGAGTTTTGTTTGCTATCGGGCAATGATGAGACTGCGGTCGCCTATCTTGCGCAAGGCGGGTTTGGGTGCATTTCGGTAAGCGCCAATGTAGCGCCTAAACTGAGTGCAGAGATGCACGATGCGTGGCGAAACGACAAATTCGAGGATGTTTGGCGCATCCGCGATATTCTTCATCCCTTGAATATGGCGCTCTTCTGCGAACCCAACCCTGTTCCAACCAAGTTTGCCTTGAGTCTGCTTGGGCATTGCCTCCCAGACGCACGCTTGCCAATGATCCCCTTGTCGCCGGCCTCCATGGCCCGTATCGAAGAAGCCATGCGCCATGCTGGTCTTCTCGACTAAGAGATTTATTCATGACCAAGTCAGGATGGATCTCAACGGGTACGGTGACCCAAAACCGTAAAGCGCACCATAACTACAAAACCGAAGAGACGGTTGAGGCTGGTCTTGTTTTGACGGGAACCGAGGTCAAATCGTTGCGCCTTGGCCGCGGCAATATTCAGGAGTCTTATGCAGTTCCTGAAAACGGTGATTTATATCTGATAAACGCATATATCCCTGAATACGAAGGGGCTAAACATTTTGGCCATGAGCCAAAGCGTAAGCGTAAGTTGCTCCTTCACCGGCGCGAAGTCGAAAAATTAGGTGCGGAAGTGGCCCGCAAAGGTATGACTCTCGTGCCGCTGGCTCTGTACTTCAATGACCGTGGCATCGCCAAGTTGAAGCTGGGATTGGCCCGAGGCAAAACCAACATTGACCGGCGCGAAACCATAAAGGAACGGGACTGGAACCGCCAGAAAGCTCGTGTTCTAAGGAACAAAGGTTAACGGTTTCGGGTATGGATTCCGGCAAAGAAAACTCATCCGGACCAAGGAACAGTGGGCTAAGGACGGCCGCGCACTCACAGGATTGTCCGGCGATCGGAAAAAGGACCGTCTCCCGCCGGGCCAACATCTGGTGAAAGATTTCCCGGTTCTCGATCTCGGCAACCAACCCAATATGCGCCCGCAAGATTGGAGCTTTACCGCGGCAGGCCAAATATCACAGCCGTTCAGATGGAGCTGGGAGGACTTGATGGCCCAGCCCCAAACGGAAATCACGACGGATATTCTTTGTGTCACCACATGGTCACGGTATGACAACCGGTGGAAAGGCGTCAGCGCAAGACATTTGCTCGATGTGGTGCAACCCAAAGCCAATGCAGCCTTTCTCATGATACGCAGTTATGACGGGTACAGCACGAATGTGCCTTTATCCTGGTTTACCGATGACGATGTCTTGCTGGCGCACACGTGGAACCGAGCGCCCCTAACCCGGGAGCACGGCGGTCCGGTGCGGCTGGTCATTCCGAGATTGTATTTTTGGAAATCGGCGAAGTGGCTACGCCACATCACGTTTATGGACAAGGATGCGCCAGGTTATTGGGAAGCGCGGGGTTATCACGCAGTCGGTGATCCCTGGAAAGAACAGCGTTATGGCTAAGATAACGCGTTAAGCCAACGCCCCCTCGACTATGGACATGGTTGACGGCGCGGGCGTGGGCAATATGCGCAGCAGTTGCAGACCCGCGGACGAGAACAAGGCCTCAAATTCCTCGGCGGTCCGTTCACGGCCTTTCAACAGCGTCATAATGCCCAAATCCAAATATTTGTTGGGGTCGGCATGGTTGCCCGGTTTGATAACCGCATCGATGACGGCAACCCTGGCCTCGGCGCTGAGCGCTTTTCGAACACTCGTTAAAATCTTGATCGCGTCTTCATCGCTCCAATCGTGCAAAATTCGTTTTAGCAGGTAGATATCCGATCCAATGGGGACTGACTCAAAGAAGTTTCCGGCGACACAGTCAAAGCGTCCTTCTAAACCGGCATCGATCAATGTGTCGGGGTGTTCGATCACCTGCGCTTGATCAAATAGGATCCCTGACAAGTTTTCGTGACTGGACAATATAGCTGCCAGTAAACCGCCCTGGCCGCCGCCAATATCCATCACCGTTGTGGCCTCTCCGAATGGGTAGGTGGTGGCAATAACGTTGTTCTCTGGGCCGGACATCAGAGCCATAGACGCGTCAAACATAGTGCCCAATTCGGGATGACTGGCCAGATGGTCAAAAAAGGCTTGGCCGTGGGCCAGAGTATACGCGGGTTCGCCAGTGCGCATGCCCTCGGGAAGAACGCGATAGGCATCCCACGCCACGTCCTGCCAGCCTTGGCGGACCAGGGGAAAAATAGACCCCTCCACATCACGCCTGAGGACCTCAGACAGCACCGTATTGCGAAAGGTACCGTTGTCATCTTGATGAAAGATGCCAATGGAGGCGAGAAACCGTAGCATGCGAAAGAGCGACGGTCCGTGAACACCGCATTTTTCAGCCAGTTCTTCGGCTCTTAGAGGCTGTTCCGCAAGCTGGTCGGCGAGGCCCAGTTCAGCCGCTATGGCGATGCAACGGGCCGGCAGCAGCTGCCCTGTGATCCGAAGGATGGTCGTTTGGGGAGCAGGCGAAGCTTCGAGATGGTCTTCAGGCATGGTTTTTCTCGTAAGGTTCTCTTGTCAGACCCAGTTTGATTGGCGACACTGGCAAACGATATCCCTGAGTGTACACCCGTTCACAGTCCGCTGATCGAATTTCGGAGAGGAACCCATAATGACCCAACGCACACTGACGGCGACAAGCGTTGCCGCCGTATTCGCAATAGGAGCTTTCCCAGCCATGGCCGAGTCAGCCCACGATTTTTCCTTTGATGCGATTGAAGGCGGCGACCTGCCCATGTCCCAATACAAAGGGAAAGCGGTTTTGGTGGTAAACACGGCATCTTTCTGTGGTTACACGCCGCAATACGAAGGCTTGCAGAGCCTATGGACCGAATACCGGGACAAGGGTCTCGTGGTGCTCGGAGTGCCTTCCAATGACTTTGGCGCCCAAGAGCCTGGTACCGCGGAAGAGATCAAGGATTTCTGCGAAGCCAATTTTGACGTGGATTTTCCGTTGACCGCCAAAGAAGTGGTGAAAGGCGGCAGCGCACATCCGTTCTATCAATGGGCGGCGGAAGAGAAGGGCGCGTCTAACGCCCCCAGCTGGAATTTTCACAAATACCTCGTGGCGCCGGATGGGTCGCTGGTGGAGGCTTTCCCCAGTCGTGTCGAACCGTTGAGTAAGGAATTGGTATCAGCCGTTGAGGCAAATCTGCCTAAATAGCGGATGCACTCCGGTTGGCCCGGCTACCTGATCGATACAAACACGGCTTCGAACATCTCTGCCGTAAGGCGACCGGTGTTCAAGTTATAGCGGGAACAGTGATAACTGTCGGTCAGCATAATATCGCCCGGCAGAGGGTGTTTGGCGCCGTGGATGAAGGGGTAAGCCGCTTTTTTGAGCGCCAGCGTTGCCAGCACAGCGTCGTGGGCGATGCGGCCCAAGGCCAAAATGGTTTTGAGATTTGGTAGACCCGCAATTTCATCAGCAAGAAAACTTCGGCAGGCTTTTTGTTCAGCACCTACAGGTTTATTTTGCGGCGGGACGCAGCGCACCGCATTGGTGATACGGCAGCGGGTTAAACGCAATCCGTCGTCGGCGGAACGACCATAAGAGCCTTTGGCAAAACCGTATTTGATCAATGTGGGATAGAGAAGATCACCGGCATAATCACCGGTGAATGGCCGGCCCGTTCTGTTGGCGCCCTGTAAGCCTGGCGCCAGCCCGACCACCAAAAAAGTACAATCATTGGGACCGAAAGACGGAACCGGCGCATTGTGCCAATCGGGATGATCCTTTCGATTGGCTTTACGAAAATCGACCAGGCGCGGGCAAAGTTGGCAGCCTTGCGGTGGCTCCGACGATATCGTAGGCACAGACTAGACCTCTTCGAATTCGTCGATGTCTTCGTCTTCGTCGTCCTCAAAATCGTGGTTAGGCTGGCCCGGAGCGACGGAATGCGCTCGACGAGTTCCGCTGTTATCTTGCCCATCTCGGGCAATGGTTTTCATGAGGTCGGAAAGCTCGATAAAATTGTCGGCTTGGCGCCGCAGTTCATCAGCGACCATCGGCGGCTGGGATTTGGTTGTGCTGACAACGGATACACGAACGCCTTTTCGCTGAACAGCTTCCACTAGGCTGCGGAAATCACCGTCGCCTGAGAAAATTACGACATGTTGTACATGTTCGGCCATTTCCATTACGTCCACGGCCAATTCAATATCCATGTTGCCTTTGACCTTGCGGCGGCCTTGATGGTCTGTAAATTCTTTGGTTGGTTTCGTCACCATGGTGAAGCCGTTGTAGTCCAGCCAGTCCACCAAAGGTCGTATGGGAGAATAGTCTTGATTCTCCATCAGCGCCGTATAGTAAAACGCGCGGACCAACTGACCTTTTGAAATAAACAAATCCAAAAGTCGTCTGTAATCGATGTCAAAGCCTAGAGATTTGGAAGCGGAATAAAGATTGGAACCATCGACAAAAAGCGCCATGCGCTCATGGGGATAAAAAAGCATGATTTTTCCTTGAATAAATAGTGAAGTACAAAATTAAGTTGCGATATCAATACCGAAATTCTAAGGACAATATAAAACTTAGGTACGCTTTCTCACTTCTAATTAAAGTGAATAATGGTCGTATTACATGCGTTCAGTCGATTGAAGCAAGAAAAAGCTCATATCATGATTCTTATAGCGTTAGGAGCAAACTTAGACAGTCATGTTGGCTCACCACGGGAAACATGTATGTCTGCACTTGATGACCTCAACGAACTAAATGTTTCGACAATCAAACTTTCGCGCTGGTACCAATCAGCTCCTGTGCCTGCATCAGACCAACCTTATTATTTGAATGCCGTAGCCGTGGTAAAAACTAGCCACACACCATCCGAATTGCTGAATATTTTATTGGCCGTTGAACAAAAATATGGCCGGACACGTTCGGTAAAGAACGCCGCGCGGACTTTGGATCTGGATCTTTTGGCTTACGATGATCGCGTGGAAAAAGGCTCGCCCGACCTGCCGCATCCGCGTCTTCAGGACCGAGCTTTTGTGCTCTTACCCCTCAAAGAGGTGGCCCCAGACTGGCATCACCCCATTTCGGGGCAGACGGTGGAGACAATGATTTCTGCCCTGGATTGCCCGGAATCAGCGGTCCCAATGGCCTGATGAACGGGGAAATGCTGGGCGGAGGAGGCATGAAACCCTTGTTTTTGCGCACATAAATCTCTAAATAACGCCCACATTCACCCATCATCCCCGGACCGGTACTCGTTTTCTTCAGACAAACGGGACCCCTTTTCCGGAACCAAAAAACGACAGGACAAGCATGGCACGCGTCACAGTTGAAGATTGCATTGAAAAAGTCACCAACCGCTTTGAGTTAGTTGTTTCCGCTTCTCAGCGCTCGCGTGAAATTTCCGCAGGTGCGGATCCGTTGATCGAACGCGATGACGATAAGAACCCGGTTATTGCTCTGCGGGAGATTGCGGAAGACAAAGTCATTCCCTCAGAGTTAATCAATGGCGTAATTCAAGGCATGCAACGGCATATTGAGGTTGATGAGCCGGAAGAAGACGGTTTTGACGCCATCGCCGATGGCCGGACATTGGCCGGACCTGGTCAGGAATATACCGAAGAGGTGGCTGCTGCGACGGGCATGACCATCGAAGCGTCGACCGATAATGCTGAAGATCCCCATCCTCAAGTCAGTTATGAGGATGTAACCAGTGATGAGGTCGCTGCCATTCAACGGGGCTAAGTTTTAACCAGCGGTTCGGCCGCGAGAGATGAGGCCGCGTCGCGGGGCAGTCCTGCGGCGCGGTTTTTCTTTGGCCTAAACGAATGTGTAAGGATTGAATGAGATGGTGAATTTCAACTGGTTGGGGTGGAGTAAATAAAGGCATGTTGCGCCAGTTCGAACTGGTCGAAAGGGTCAAGTCCTATGACGCAAATGCGGATGAGGACGCGATAAACCGTGCCTACGTCTACGCAATGAAGATGCACGGCTCGCAATTGCGCGCCTCGGGGGATCCTTATTTTTCCCATCCCATCGAAGTTGCGGGCATTCTTACGAATTACCGGCTGGACAGCGCATCCATCGTCACCGCCCTACTGCACGACACCCTGGAAGACACCGGAGCCACCACCGAGGAAATATCGAACCTCTTTGGTGATGAAGTGGCGAAGCTGGTGGACGGCGTCACCAAGCTTACCCGAATCCAACTTCAAAACGTGGAAGCCAAACAGGCGGAAAATTTCCGCAAATTGCTGTTGGCCATGTCCGAAGATATCCGCGTGCTGCTGGTAAAGCTGGCAGACCGGCTGCACAACATGCGGACCCTTAACCACATATCCAACGCAGAAAAAAGAAAAACAATCGCGTTGGAAACAATGGAAATTTATGCCCCGCTGGCCGAACGGCTCGGTATGCAGGAGGTCAAGACAGAATTAGAGGATTTGTCGTTCGCGGAACTGCACTCTGAGGCACGGGCATCCATTTTAACTCGCCTGCGTTTTCTCGAACGGGAAGGGGGCTATCTTGTCGGGCAAATCATGGATGAGTTGGACAACACCATAGAGTCGGCTGGTTTGACGGGATATGTGTCCGGAAGGGAAAAGACACCTTATTCGATCTGGCGAAAAATGCAGGTTAAGGACGTTAGTTTTGAGCAGCTGTCAGATATCATCGCATTCAGGGTGATGGTTGACACGCCGGAGGATTGTTACCGTGCGCTCGGTGTTATCCATAGCGCCTTTCGCATGGTTCCAGGACGCTTTAAGGATTACATCTCGACTCCAAAACGCAACGGCTATCAATCTATCCATACGAGTGTCATCGGGCCGGCGAAACATCGCATTGAAGTTCAAATTCGCACTCAGCGCATGCATGAGATTGCCGAACTCGGGGTAGCGGCCCATTGGCAATACAAGCAAGACGTCGAAAATTTAGCGGGGAGCCAATATCACTGGCTTCGTGAACTGCTCGACATTTTGGACCATGCCCAGTCACCTCAAGAATTTCTAGAGCATACAAAGCTCGAAATGTTCCAGGATCAGGTCTTCTGCTTTACCCCTAAAGGAGAACTCATCACGCTCCCACGCGGCGCTAGTCCCGTCGACTTCGCCTATGCAGTCCATACTGAAGTGGGAAACACTTGCGTCGGTGCCAAAGTAAATGGGCGGATCGTTCCGTTGCGTACGGAACTGCATACCGGTGATCAAGTGGAGGTGGTGACTTCAAAAGCTCAGAAACCATCACCAGAGTGGGAAGGATTCGTGGCAACCGGCAAGGCACGGGCGCACATCCGGCGGCGTGTCCGCTCTGAAGCCCAAGCCGAATACGCAAAGCTGGGCAAAGAGATACTAGAAAAAATGTTTGCGAAGGAGGGCTACGATCTCACAAAAGAAGGCCTGAAAAGCGCTTGTAAAATACTAGATTTTAGGAATCGCACCGCCATTTATGCCGCGGTCGGTGAAGGCCGTCTCATGACCCGGCAAGTGCTGGAAGCCATTTACCCCGGTATTAAATCCAGCTTCGAGGCGAAAGTTATCAACATCTTTAGGTCGAAGAGCAAAGCCGGAGCGAAGAAAGAAACGGCAGTACCTATTAAGGGTTTAACACCTGGCCTAGCTGTGCATATGTCGGAATGCTGTCATCCCCTACCCGGAGACCGCATCGTTGGTATCGTTACCGAAGGCAAGGGTGTCGAAATTCATACGATTGATTGCGAGACACTCAAAGACTCCGCGGACGATACGGACGGGTGGCTCGATCTGGTGTGGGATACGGAACGCGTTGGCGATTTCCATCTTGGCCGGATCAACCTCGTTATCCTTAATGAACCTGGTAGTCTGGGTGCCCTCTCAACGGTAATAGCGCAAAACCACGGCAATATTTCGAACCTAAAAATCCTCAATCGTTCGAACGACTTTTTCGAAATGGACCTGGACATCGAAGTGACAAGTGTTCGTCATTTGACAAACATCATTGCGGCATTGCGCGCTTCACCCGCCATTAATTCGGTTGAACGGGCGCGTCGGTAAGAAAGACTGAAGTCATGTTTCGCCGTCGAGTGCGGAAATCACGATTTGCTCTAGTCAGGGAGACGCTTTGGCCACGTACCGGTTGGCGCCGCGCTGGTAGCTACATTTGGCATCGGCTGCATCGGTTACCTGGTACGCCGCATTCCATCGCTGCGGGTGTAGCCTGTGGCTGTGCATTTTCGGTAACGCCGTTGGTCGGAATTCATTTCTTTCTTGCCGTTATTTTGGCGTGGCTCATCCGAGCCAACGTGATTGCTTCAACTTTCGGGACAATTATCGGCAATCCCTGGACCTTTCCCTTCATTTGGCTGACGATTTATCATCTTGGCAGAGTGATGATGGGGCTCGGTCTTTCGTTGGACGTTGAACTGGATTTCACCGGAATGTTCATGGGATTGGTGCAATCCATGATCGAAGCCGATGGCGTATTGTTCATGGAACAAATTTGGCCGATCTGGCTGCCGATGTTCGTCGGCTGTGTCCCGGTCTCGATCTTGACCTGGCTTTTGGTGTACGCGGTCTTCTTTCGATTAACGGACTCCTATCAACGCCGGCGAGCGGCAAAACGGGGAGCGCGGGGTGTGCAATCCGTCAATCAGACGACGTCAAAGAAATTGACATCATGAGTGAGTATCTTCGTCTCGGCGTCAATATTGATCATGTCGCTACCATTCGGAATGCACGGGGTGGCATTCATCCGGATCCCGTACGCGCGGCTGTTATGGCTGCAGAAGCGGGAGCGGATGGCATCACCGCCCATCTCCGGGAAGACCGCCGGCATATTTCCAATGCAGACATAGAGCGTTTGCGCGCTGAGATTGACCTTCCCCTCAATCTTGAAATGGCGGCTACGGATGAAATGTTGGACATAGCGCTGCGCCATCGCCCCTTTGCAGCGTGCATCGTGCCTGAGAAAAGGGAAGAGCGAACCACGGAAGGCGGATTGGATGCTGCAGGTGGTCATAACTATCTCGCGCATTTCGTCAGAAGTATGAGTCATGCGGATATTCGGGTTTCGCTCTTCATCGAACCCGACATTGCTCAGGTGGAGGCGGTGGTCAAATTGGGTGCGCCCGTTATCGAACTGCATGCCGGGGCGTATTGTGATGCGCAGGAGGGGCCCGAACGGGAGCTACACCTCAAACGTATTCAAGAGGCAGCGGCACATGCGGAGAATTTTGGGATAGAATGTCACGCTGGTCATGGATTGAGTTTTGATACGGTTGGACCCATCGCCGCCATTCCAACCTTAAAGGAATTGAACATCGGGCATTTTCTGGTCGGCGAAGCGATTTTCAACGGTTTCACAGACTCAATAAAAGAAATGCGCCGGATAATGGATGAGTCCCGGGCGGCAACCGACGAGACAGGTGTTTCATGATTCTTGGCATCGGTTCCGATCTCATCGACATTCGGCGCATTGAGAAGACGCTGACCCGGTTTGGCGACCGGTTTATCGCGCGTGTTTATACCGAAACGGAAAAAGCCAAAGCGGAGCGGCGTAAAGGAGCAGGACGAGCCTACGCGGCTACCTTTGCCAAGCGTTATGCGGCGAAAGAAGCCGCGGCAAAGGCGCTTGGGACGGGATTCCGGCAGGGTGTGTATTGGCGCGATTTGGGTGTGGTGAATCTACCGTCCGGCAAGCCAACGGTGGAGATGACGGGAGGGGCGGCAAAACGGCTGAAATCACTGGTTCCCGAAGGGATGGAAGCGCGTGTGGAATTGACCATCACCGATGAATATCCCCTGGCCGAGGCCCTGGTCATCATTACGGCCATCCCCGAAAATTCGGAGTCTGAGCCAACCTAACAAGGCTGTAGCTTGACACCGGGCGGCTAGCCCGGTTTTATCCGCCGCAACTTCCCAAGCGGAAGCCGGTTTTCGTATTTTTGATCTGTTTGAGTTAAGGTTTTTCATTCACCGTGACAGAAAACACCAGAGCTATGTCCAAGAAGAAGAACGACGGGTTCTGGGAGACCATCCGCACGGTTTTCTACGC
Source organism: Rhodospirillaceae bacterium (assembly GCA_965262665.1). Taxonomy (GTDB): domain Bacteria; phylum Pseudomonadota; class Alphaproteobacteria; order Rhodospirillales; family Rhodospirillaceae; genus CBDBND01. The sequence goes on along the minus strand of CBDHFR010000004.1, from coordinate 1,199,288 downwards.
GATTCTTGTGGCATTAGCGATTAGGACCTTTGCCTACGAGCCATTTAACATCCCTTCGGGATCCATGCGCCCCACATTGTTGATCGGGGATTATCTGTTTGTCTCCAAATACTCTTACGGCTACAGCCGGCATTCCTTTCCAATGAGCATTATGCCTTTTTCAGGACGTGTGTGGGCTGATGTCCCCGAGCGCGGTGATGTGGTCGTCTTCAAATTGCCACGCGACAACAAAACAGACTACATCAAGAGAATCATCGGATTGCCTGGAGATACTGTTCAGGTCCATGATGGACGCTTGTTTCTAAATGGGGAATTGGTTCCTCGAGAGCGCACTGAAGATTTTACTTTTCGCAATCCATACGGCAGTCAGATACGCGTTGCTCAGTTTGTTGAGACTCTGCCTGGGGGCAGGCGTCATTTCATCCTGGAAGAAGGGGACAACCGGATTTACGACAATACTCGCGAGTTCAGAGTTCCCGAAGGTCATTTCTTTATGATGGGTGATAATCGGGATAATTCAGAAGACAGCCGAAGTCAGGTTGGTTTTGTTCCCGCGGAAAACTTAGTCGGACGGGCGGAAGTTCTTTTCTTCTCGATGAACGGTGCGGCTACGATCTTTGAGTTTTGGAAATGGCCGACTGCCATTCGCTTCGGAAGACTGTTCGATTCCGTTGATTAACGGTCATGCCTGACCGCATCGCCTTTCAGGAACGGCTCGGCTACCGATTTACGGATGAGGTCCTCCTAGAACTCGCTTTGACTCATCGGAGTGCGGTGCATGGAAGCGGTGGTTCCGAATCTGAAACCACGAATGAACGCCTTGAATTTCTCGGTGACCGCGTACTTGGTCTGGCCATGGCAGACCTGCTGTTCAATGCGTATCCAAATGAATCTGAAGGTTCGCTGTCGCGCAGGTTCGCCGCCCTGGTCTGCGCTGAGACCTTAATCGTTATTGCAACCAATCTTGATCTCCTACCGCATATTAAAACTGGTGGGGACCTTGGTTCGACTGACACCATCGCATCCGACGCCTGCGAAGCGCTGATTGGAGCCATCTTTCGAGATGGCGGGTTCGATGCGGCGCGCAATGTGATTGCCAAACATTGGCAGCCAATGATTGATGCCGCCGTCACACCTCCCAAAGACGCCAAAACCGAACTTCAAGAATGGGCACAGGGTAAAGGTCTACCATTACCTCTCTACAAACAGATTGATCGCTCCGGACCCGATCACGCACCGCGGTTCACCATCTCGGTCACAATTGAAGATCATGAACCAGCAACCGGTGAGGGTTCGACAAAGCGTGCAGCAGAACAACACGCGGCTGAATCTCTTCTTATGAGATTCAAATGATCAAAACAGACACAGAAAACAAGAATACCCAATGCGGATTTGTAGCCGTGTTGGGTGCGCCGAATGCTGGCAAGTCGACCTTGGTCAACGCGTTGGTGGGTACAAAAGTATCAATCGTATCGCCCAAGGTTCAAACCACGCGCAGCATCGTCAGAGGGATTGCCCTGCACAACCAAGCCCAAATCGTTTTTGTCGACACGCCTGGAATCTTTGAAGGCGCTAAGCGCCGCTTGGAACGCGCCATGGTGTCGGCCGCTTGGTCCGGAGCCGAGGACGCCGATGTTTTGCTTTTGGTTATCGACGGTGCCAAACGATTGGAAGACGATGCACGCGCCTTAATTTCGTCACTGGCCAAGCGCTTAGAGGGTAATCCTCGACCGGCCATGCTGGTCATCAACAAAGTCGATCTTGCTGGCAAAGAATCTCTATTGCAGTTGGCTTCGGAGTTAAACCAAGCCGCATCATTCACAGAGACTTTTATGATCTCTGCTTTAACCGGTGACGGCACAGATATGATCCTCGAGGTACTGGCTGACACGATGCCTGCGGGGCCATGGCTCTATCCTGAAGATGAAGTGTCAGACATGCCGCAACGGCTCCTCGCGGCAGAGATCACCCGGGAAAAGCTATTTCTCGCCCTACGCCAGGAGCTCCCCTATGACAGCGCCGTTGAAACCGAGTCCTGGACGGAGTTTCGCGACGGCAGCGCCCGCATCGACCAAACGGTTTATGTCACTCGTGACAGCCAAAAACCGATCGTCTTGGGTAAGGGGGGCAAGGCCATAAAAGCGGTCGGAGAACAGGCGCGGAAGGAGCTTGAAACGCTACTCGACCGGCGCCTGCACCTTTTTATTCATGTCAAAGTCGAGCCCAAATGGCGCGAGCGGCGGTCGCATTACGCGGCCTGGGGTCTCGACTTCGAGGCATGAGTTGGTCATAGATAGACCCGATGTATTGACGGACGGGGTACTGCGGTGAGTCTAGACCAGTGGGGAATCATCCTGTTCTGGGTTGGAGCCGTTGCGCTGTTCGGCGTTGTCTATTTGCGGGGGCGGCGACCACAACGACGCTGGCCAATATACGTCCTCTTATTTTCAGGTATCGCCTGCATGATCGCTGGTATAGCGCTCATTTTTTTACCCGATTTCAGCTAACGCCATGGCTGTGGAATGGACCGATCTGGGTTTGGTCCTCTCTGTCCGCCGGTTTGGAGAGCATGACGTTATTTTACATGCCCTGACCGAACAGCACGGCCATCACGCTGGTGTCGTCAAAGGGGGCATGAGTCGTAAACACCGGGGATTGTTTCAAGCGGGCAACCGGTTGCATCTCAAGTGGCGTGCCCGTTTAGCCGATCATCTGGGAACGTTTGTCTGTGAGCCGGACCATTTGTTTGCCGCTCACGCGTTGCATGATCGCGCCTTGTTGACAGCGCTCACCGCGCTCTGTGCGACAGCCGAAGCCGTCCTGCCGGAGCGGGAAGTCCATACCCTGGCCTACAAGCAAGCATGCCATTTGCTCGAAACCCTTGGTGAAGACACCTGGGCAACAGATTATGTTCTGTGGGAGATGCACTTGCTCAACGAATTGGGTTTTGGATTGGATCTCGGCACTTGTGCGTCGACCGGTGTCGCCGAAGATCTCATATACGTATCGCCCAAGAGTGGCCGGGCCGTCTCCCGCGAAGCCGGCGTACCCTATCAGACTCAGCTATTGGCGTTGCCAGCGTTTCTAGCCGGTGAAGAGGGAGCGGAGCCGACGCAAGAAGATATTTCAGCCGGGCTGGACCTCACCGGCTACTTTCTGGAACGCCATGTCTATGCACCCCATCGTCAAACTCTGCCCGACGCCCGGCTCAGATTGCGGGATGTCTTGACCGGCTAGAGCGGTTTGACTGAATTGTGAATCGAAGGGGATTCCCAAGCGTCCCACTCCATAATTCTATATCCCGAGGCGATTTGGTGTCAGACATGGGGCATTGTTACGGGAATGATCTTCGCCGGCGGGTCGTCGAGGCGGTCACTGGGGGTCTGTCTGCACGGGGGGCCGCGGCGCGTTTTCGTGTCGCGCCAGCGACGGCGAGCCACTGGCGCCGGCGCTGGCGCGAGACGGGCTCGATCGAGCCCGACCGCCAGGGCCAACCGCCGGGCTCGAAGCTGGATGCGCATGAGGCCTTTATCCTGGCTCTGGTGGCGCAGACCATACCCCATGGCCATTGGAAGACCTCCGCGTTGACCGCCGGCTTGCGCCTCTCCGGCCTGGCGGCCCCGATGCTCCTCGACGGGCCGATGCATGGGGTTGGTACGGGCCGACGGGGCGCATCCTCACGCTGCTGCTCTGCTCGTGTTAGCGCACGCAGCGATACCGCGTGATACTTAAGAATAACGCCACAAGCATTATTCTGGTTGCATTATACTGAATTTACTATATTAACGTGTTGCGGGTCATTGGTGTGGACCTCATTAATGCGCAGCTCTGTGCAAAGACCGCCAATCCACCACATTTCGTGTTTACAGCCGCCGAGACACCCTTCATCTTGCGTTTTCTGTCCCGTTTCCGCCCTTATCAGGACCCTCAATGGCCCGCAAACCGACCGCTAAGAAGGCCGCCAAAAAGACATCCAAAGCCAAGGCTAAAAGCAAAGCCAAGGCCAAAACAGCGCCCAAACGCAAAGCGGCCGGTAGGAAAGCCGCGTCCAAACCTAGATCCCGGTCGTCCGCCAATGAGCCTCAGTCCGCCGGCGAGCGGATTGTCGAAATACCGCTGGCTGATGCACTCTCTGAACGCTACCTGGCCTATGCCATGTCGACCATTGTTTCGCGCTCCCTTCCGGATGTGCGGGACGGTCTTAAACCGGTGCATCGGCGGCTGCTTTTCGCCATGCGGGAGCTCAAGCTCAATCCCGATCAGGGGTTCAAGAAATGTGCCCGGGTGGTCGGCGATGTCATTGGTAAATACCACCCCCATGGTGACGTCGCAGTGTATGATGCTCTGGTGCGTCTGGCCCAGGATTTCGCCGTGCGTTTCCCATTGGTCGAAGGGCAGGGCAACTTTGGCAACATCGATGGCGATAACGCCGCTGCCATGCGCTACACCGAGGCACGTCTGACCGCTTACGCCCAGGCCATGATGGACGGCTTGGACGAAAACGCGGCGGATTTTCGCCCCACTTATGACGGTGAGGAACACGAGCCGGTGGTGATGCCGGCGGCCGTGCCTAACCTCCTGGCCAACGGAGCCACCGGCATCGCCGTCGGCATGGCCACCAATATCCCGCCCCACAATGTGGGCGAGCTCTGCGACGCACTCATCCATATGGCCGAGGTGCGCAAGAAGGATCCGAAGAAAGCCAATCAGAAAGGCGGGCGCCCGGAAATTCTCGACAGCACCCTATTCAAATACGTGCCCGGGCCGGATTTTCCCACGGGCGGTGTTTTGGCTGAAGACCCCAAAACCCTCGCTGACGCTTACCGCACCGGCCGGGGCAGCCTACGGGTGCGTGCCCGCTGGGAAGTAGAGAAATACGGCCGCGGTCAATTCGACATCATCATTACGGAAATGCCCTATCAGGTGCAGAAGGCCAAGGTGATCGAGCGCATCGCCGAATTGATGGAAGCGCGCAAGCTGCCGTTTCTGGCGGACATCCGTGATGAGTCCACGGAAGATGTGCGGATCGTTCTAGAACCAAAGAGCCGGTCGGTGGAACCGGACATGCTGATGGAACAGTTGTTCCGGCAATCGGATTTAAAAACCAGGTTTGGCTTAAACCTGAACGTTTTGTGTGCCGATGGCGTGCCGCGGGTGCAAAGCCTGCGCGAGGTCCTACAGGCCTATCTCAACCATCGCCAGGACGTGCTGGTCCGCCGTTCCAAGTTCCGGGTCGACAAGATCAAGCATCGCCTGGAAGTGCTTGACGGCTACCTCATCGCCTTCCTCAACCTGGATGCGGTGATCAAGATCATCCGCACCAAGGACGAGCCCAAACCGGAGCTGATCAAACGGTTTAAGCTGACGGACGTTCAGGCGGAAGCCATCCTCAACATGCGCCTCCGTTCCTTGCGCAAGCTCGAGGAAATGGAACTCAAGCGTGAGCATAAGGGATTGTCCAAGGAATTGAAGACACTGAACGCTCTGTTGCGCGATCCAAAAAAACAGTGGGCGACCATTGGCGATCAATTGAAGGACGCGAAAAAAACCTTCGGACAATCCACGGCGCTCGGCAAACGGCGCACGGAATTGGGCAAGGCGCCGACCGCGGTGGTGGTGCCCATCGAAGCGCTGGTGGAAAAGGAACCCATCACGGTGGTGCTCTCCACCAAGGGCTGGGTCCGGGCGCTTAAAGGGCATCGTGAGGACATCACCGACCTTAAATTTAAGGTCGGCGACGAGTGGGATTTTTTACTTCAGGCGACCACCGTCGACAATATTCTGTTTTTCGGTTCCGACGGCCGGTTTTACACCGTGCCCGGAGACCGCCTGCCATTGGGCCGGGGCTTTGGTGAACCGGTGCGCCTGATCGTTGATTTGCCCAACGATGCCGCCATAGTGGACATGAAGGTGTGGGACAAAGAAGGCCGCTTGCTGGTGACCTCCAGCGCCGGACGTGGCTTCATCGTGCCGGAAGAACAAGTCTTTGCTAAAACCAAGAACGGCAAGCAGGTCCTGAATTTGAGTGCTGGAGAAACGGCACAGGCCTGCTTCCCGGTACATGCCGAGGACGACTACGTGGCCGTTGTCGGCGAAAACCGGAAAATCATCTTATTCCCGCTGGATGAGGTGCCAGAAATGACCCGGGGCCGCGGTGTCATATTGCAGCGTTACAAAGATGGTGGACTATCGGATGCAAAAACCTTTGTCCTGGAAGAGGGGCTGACGTGGATGACAGGCGACCGGGAGCGCACGGAAACGGATGTGCGGGCCTGGCTGGGGAAACGGGCCCAAGCAGGGAGGATTGCACCGCGGGGCTTCTCCAAGACCAACACGTTTCAGTGAGACCCAAAGACCAGCGAGTCCCGCCATAGCCACAATTGCTTGTGGTATAAACTTTACGCACTTTCGTTCCATCGCTGGCCGCCGCCCTTTATGTGTTGTCAGAAAAGTTACGAGTTAAGGTATAGGGACGCCGCGACTGGCCCAAGCGTGAGGACCCAGTCATGCCCAGTAACGCTGCACAATCTTCTGTAAACACGGTTTCATCGGCCGCCGAAGTGCGCACCATCGTCTTCAAGGATCTGACGGATGCCATCAATAAAGGCATAGATGACTTCAATGCTAAGCCGAGCCATCCGCTGTTTGTCGCTCTGGTCTATCCCGCAGCCATGGCCATCGCCATTGCCTTCACGCTGAACCTCAATCTCATTCCCTTGGCGTTCCCAATTATTTCCGGTGCAGCCGTCTTAGGTCCTGGCGTTGCGGTTGGCCTCTACGAATTGAGCCGCCGCCGTGAAGCGGGGGAAGAAGTTACGTGGCTTCATGCCTTTTCCGTTCCATCGCAACCGTCTTTCCCCGAAATCCTCAAACTCGGAGGAATCTCGTTGGGGATATTTCTGGTGTGGACTTTGGGCGCTTGGGTCCTGTACAGGCTGACCATTGGCGAACCCCCGCTGGAAACCCTCGGTGATTTTGTCAATCGCACTTTTCTGACGCCCGAAGGCTGGACCATGATCATCGTCGGCAACATCATGGGCCTTACTTTCGCTGTTATCGGTTTTATAGTCGGGGTTGTCTCATTCCCCATGGTGCTTGACCGGAATGTCAGCGCAGCGACAGCTGTGAAAACGTCCGCGGCCGCAGTCGCTGCGAATCCCCTCACCATGGCCCTATGGGCGTTGATCGTCACCGGCAGTTTGATTGTCGGGGCACTATTGGTGCTGGTCGGTCTGGTGGTGGTGATGCCTGTGCTCGGTCATGCCACCTGGCATTTGTATAAGAAGGTGGTGGTATAATAGGTTTCCGACTCTAATCTGAGCGGGCGTTGAGCTTCACCAGCTCTGCATGAATGTCGCATTGGCGATCGTAGGCGCGGAACGCGAGAATGAGCGTTTCGAAAAGAACGCGCGTGAATAATGTTCCGATAATGAGTGGGAACGGCCACGCCCAGTTGTCCATTCTGTATAGGACATAAGTGCCATAAAGCGTGCCGCCAATACCGGCCCAGAATAGGATCTGTAGAACCACCGGTGCGACCATCCGCCGGAAGGTGAGGATTTCTTTGAATGCTGTCATTGATGTCTAATCTCCCATTTGGCTATCTAAATTATTGGAACAATGGAAACTAGCCTGATTCAAGGGTCTTGCCACTGCGGCGTGGTCACCTATGCAGTTAATCAAAAACCAGAATGGTTGACGCATTGTAACTGTTCGTTCTGCACTAAAGCGGGCGCGTTGTGGTTTCATGCGGACAAGGGCAACATCACGGTCAATTATGAGCCTGACACTGTCGTTCGCTATATATGGGGTGACAAAACACTTGCATTCGTTTCATGCAAGATATGCGGCTGTACGACACATTGGGAAAGCTTAAATCCGGACGAACACGTTCGAATGGCGTTAAATGTTCGAATGTCATCTTTCAAAGACTTAGAGTCGGTTTCGAAAGTCATGCGGCTCGGGCCAATCTGCGGACGAGGAGCATGACGGAGGCGGCGTAGAGGAAGGCGCGGGCCGAGGCGATGGTGGCCTCGAAGTCCTTTGCCAGTCGCCGGTTGCGGTTGATCCAGGCGAAGAAGCGCTCCACGACCCAGCGGCGCGGTTGGACGGCGAAGCCGACCTGATCGGGGCTTTTGCGCACGATCTCGACGGCGATCATGGTGGCCGTGGCGACCTTCTCGCCGGCGTAGCCGCTGTCGGCAAAGACCTTCTCGATGAACGGAAACGAGCCGCGTGAGGCGCACAGCAGCGGCCCGCCACCATCGCGGTCCTGGATACCCGCCGGATGCGCCTCGAGCACGAGGCCGCGCCCGTCGGTGTCGACCAGCGCGTGGCGCTTGCGCCCCTTGATCTTCTTGCCCGCATCGTAGCCGCGGGGGCCACCAGCCTCGGTCGTCTTGACGCTCTGGCTGTCGATAATCGCGCCGCTCGGGCTGGCCTCGCGTCCGACCCGCTCGCGATCGGCCATGACCAGAAAGTGGTTGATCTTCTCAAGGAGGCCGTCGTCGCGGAACTTAGCGAACCAGCGATAGATCGTGCCCCACGGTGGTAAATCGCTTGGCAGCAAGCGCCAAGGGCAGCCAGCCCGCATCACGTAGAAAATGCCGTTGACGATCTCTCGCATCGGCCATGACCGGGGCCGTCCCGTGCCATGAGCCGGAAGCAAATGAGGCTCGATCACAACCCACTCCGCAGCGGTCAAATCAGTCTGATAACGCAGCGCCTTGCGGCTATGCTGCTCTCGGGTGGTCGGCGTCCACATGGCGGCTCCAGATCGGTTTCAGCAACCTTCCTGGAATCACATCGACACCGGCCACTCAACCCCTTTCGAAACGGCCTCTTAGAGAAAAGGCGGGTTCAACCGGTCGTCGCAACACGTTCAGTTTGACTGGCCTGCAAGCACTGGTCCAGAGCTTCGGCGGGAGTTCTCCATCCGAGGGTCTTGCGGGGCCGTGTATTGAGCGCGTCAGCAACAACTGCGAGTACGTCCGGACTGTGTGCGCTCAGATCGGTTCCTTTCGGGAAGTACTGTCGAAGCAATCCATTGGTGTTCTCGTTCGTTCCGCGTTGCCAAGGGCTGTGCGGTTCGCAGAAGTAGACGGGAAGGCCGGTTGCGATCCGCAGATCCGCATGCCTGGCCATCTCTGCTCCCTGGTCCCAGGTCAGCGAGCGGCGAAGCTGCGCTGGCAATGTCGTGATCGTCCGGGCGATGGCATCGCGAACCGCTTCAGCCCCATGCTCGCTCCAGCCGGCAAGCAATATGACGTATGCCTCTTCCCTGAGCGCGCAGAAGAGCAATCTCCTCACGTTCCTCGAAAGACAGGTAACGTCCTGACAGCGGCTTGGCCGATTGCGATAAATGTGCCGGTGGCATGCCGCCCGACCTCCGGAACCACCTCGAGCCTACCGGAGGGGATACACCGGCATCTCGGGCCGCGTCCTCGCTCGAACGCCCCGTCGCAATCGCTGCCCAGAACCGAACAAGCTCCTCACGCCGTGCCGAGTCCGGTCGACCTGGCGAATGCAACTTGCTCCGTCCAGACCGATCCGACCGCCGTCTGCGTACCCGTCATAGCAACCTCCTATGCCAGAGTGTTGCGACGACCGATTGAACCCGCCCAATATGCATACGTCGTTTTGATGGCGCGGAAAGTTTTGAATACGTAGATTAGCTTTTGCCAGTATTTTTAGGCCGGAATGCTAGCACCGATATCAATGTATTCGCCGTTTGTAATGTTAAGGACTGTTTCAGGAAATTCGCCCGGCTCAACATCGTCGATAAGATAATGATGGCTTAATACGGACAACACACCCGTCGTTTCATGCTCAAGCGGCAATAACGATGAGACGGTATTGAGGATCCTCTGCGGCTTTGACGAAGCAAACTGAACTGTTGCGCGGAAACCGCATGGAAATTCGACGGTTTTACGAATGATCTCTAGCGCCAATTCCCCAATTTCTCCCGGATAGGCGGACAATGGGTCATCGCTGTCGGTGAAGTTTTGATTGAACGTTTTGACCCTGCCGGTCCCGTATAACCTGACAGAAAGTTTGCCTGTAGAATCAACGTCCGCAATGGCGATACCGGGCTGGATATCCGGTTCGGGCCGGTCCAGAAAACTCTGCAGACTCGGCCTTAGACCTTGTTTCGGCAGACTTTGCCAATGGGCAATAAGGGCGTCGGATTTTGCAAATGGCTCCATCTGCGTGTGAGATTCTGTCTGACCAGTCTCGTTGCGTTTGAATTTGAATAAAGGCACGGCGGAACTCTGCTTAAGTCGACTACACTTGTCCATATCCGTGGGTCGTTAAAATACGACTAGGAGCCAATCAGTGATCAAGACGGTTAGCCTTGTGTCAGACTCGGATAGTCTGCGACACTAAACTCAAATGTGCTTGGAGGGCCAACAAATGAGGCATTGCAATAGAATTTGGGGCGCTATTCTCTGTATGTGGTGTTTAGTGATGCCACACGCTGTTGCCGCGCAGGAAGTCACTGGTGACACATCACTGTTGTTTACGTCGTCACCGACTATTCTGCTCCGATCTCCCGACCCACAAAATCTGGCGAAGTTTTACCAAGCACTGGGGATGAAAATTGGCCGGGTATCAGAGCGCGGCAGTGTGTTCATTTATCTTGAAGGGAACCATGGCTCTTTGGAAATCCTGGCAATGGACCCCAATACCAAGCCGGGTGGACCGAAAACCACGCGGAGAGAACAAGGTGTCGTTACCATTTTTGAAACGACCGATCAGGCTGAAGTCGTGCGGCGGGCTAAAGCGGCTGGAAGCCCACTGATCGAGCGTTGGAATTCATCGGAACGTGGGCATTCGATTTATTATATCGCAGATCCAGAAAACAACATCTTCGGCTTTGGGCCGCGATTTCACAATCCAGCTATCAAAGTTCCCTAGGTGGAATGGATGTCAAAGGACTTCATGATAACTAATCAAAAAGCAGCTCTGCTGGCTGTAGTAGCCCTTAGCTTGCTCGCATCACCTACACAAGCGGCAGAACTCTCCGGTGACGTGACAAGTGCACCACTGTTCACCTCCTCACCAACGATCCTTTTGCGCACTCACAATCCCGGAAAATTAGCCGAGTTTTATGAAGCACTGGGAATGAAAAAATTCCGCGTCACAGAAGGTGGCACCATGTACTTCCATTTAGAAGGCGACGTGGGGTCGTTGGAAGTTCTGGCTATGCACCCAGACGCGCAGCATGGCCCGCCAAAATCCTCTCGCACCCAGCAAGGCGTGGTGGTCATTTATGAAACAACGGATCAGGAAGAAGTGGTGCGGCGGGCTCGCGCGGCCGGCAGTCCGATGATCGAAAAATGGACCTCATCGCAAGCGGATGTGTCGATTTACTACATCGCTGATCCGGAAAACAACATTTTTGGTTTTGCACCGCGGCACCACAACCAAAACATCCCGACACCGTAATAGCGTTACGGCTGCGGATCGTTTGACTGTTTAAAGTTGATTATGTGGTTGACGGTAAATCCAAGGGGGCCCAACCGTCCGGCCCTAGAGCTTCCAGTGGTTTGAAGCGCGTCTTGTAGGCCATCTTCGGACTCTCGGCGATCCAGTAGCCGAGATAGACATAAGGCAGGTCGAGCATTTTGGCGTGTTCGATCAGCCATAGGACGACAAAATTGCCAAGACCCGCATGCTCCGGCTCTGACGAAAAGAAACTGTAGACGGCCGAAAGCCCGTCATCGGTCTGGTCCGTAAGGCAGACGGCAACAAGCTCGGCAGAGGGCGTACGGAACTCCACCAGATAGGTTTCGATGGGGCTGTCCTCGATCATCGCGCTGTATTCGTAGAATCCCATGTTCGCCATGTCGCTGCTGGCATGACGGGAGCGCTGGTAATCCATGAACAGATCGAATTGTTCGCTGGTGGCCCGAGCCGGCACTTCGTGGGCCGTAATATGCGCGTTGCGTTTCCAGATACGGGTCAGGCTGCGGCGTCGCTCGAAGTTCTGTGCGTTGACGCGGACCGGGACGCAGGCTTTGCAGCCGGGGCAGGCCGGAGCGTAGGCAATGGAATGACTGCGGCGGAACCCCCCTTTCGCTAAAACTTCGTGCAGTTGTTCCGAATCCGGGCCGGTCAGTTCGGTGACAATCTTGCGCTCGAGTCGGTCAGACAAATAGGGGCACGGCAGCGGGGCTGTCGTGAAAAAGAATTGTGGACGCTTAAGTGGGGTTTGTTCCATTGAATTCCGTTGATACGCCGCGTCAGCCTAAAACTCTTGTGCCTCAAGAGTGCATAGCCCGGAACTGGTTAGCAAGGGGTGAATCTGTGAAAAGACCAAGAAAACTAAGGGTTTCCGGCAAGCGTTGCTGTGGTGCACCAGGTTCTAAAAAGTCCGGAAGACGGTTAATTTGCTGGGCCTCGCTACCGTCGCTGCGCAATAAAACAATGCTGATTCGCCTGTTTTGCGGTGCTGTTGGGTTGTCTTCGAGTAGGGGCTCGTTTGCAGCCTGACCGGTGACTTTGGCAACCCGCCGTTCCACCACTCCGAAATCTTGAAGAATACGTCGCGTGGCCAGGGCCCGATCGGCGCTGAGTTCCCAATTGCTGTAGCCCGATGGGTCGACAAAGGGCGTCGCATCCGTGTGGCCGGAAATGCTGATTTCATTTTGGAGACGGTTAATGACACGGGCGACCAGACCGATGATCTCTCTCGTATACCGGCGGCTTTCCACAGATCATCGATGGTGCGGGGTTTTAAGCGCTTCATGTGAGCTTTGAACTTTGAAAATGCGAGCTCGATCGGGTTGAAGTCCGGCGCATAGGGCGGCAGGAACAAAAGCCATGCGCCCCGCTTTTCAACCGCCCGCCTGGCACCGTCGCGTTTGTCGGCCGGCAGATTGCCGGGGACAACAACAGCGCCTTTTTGAAGGGTCGGGGCGCGTTGCGTTTTGATGTACTGCTCGAATGCATCACCGTCCATGGCGCCCTCGATCAAATCAGGGCACCCAGGGCGCGGTCAGGCCGTCACCGCGCAATCCGGCAATGAAGGTCATGGTTTTCCAATGACCATGGGGAATGGCGGCAACCATCCGCTGGCCGCTGGGACAGCGCCCCCGCAGGCGCGCCATTTTGGTATTGATACTTGTTTCGTCAAGGAACACGATCCTGCCGACCCGCTCGGGATGGGCCGGGAGCCGGGCCTGACGTTGGCGCCAAACCACGCGTGCTGCCTGCCCATCCGCGCGTTCCTGTTCACTGGCGTGGGCGGTTTTTTTAAAGCTGATCTTGCGCGCGCGGAACCAGTCATTAATCGTCGAAGTCGGCGCAATCACTTGGTGAACTTCGTCCAAACGCTCAGACAGCTCTTGCAGTGTCGGGTCTGGCGTCTCCTTAATCCAGCGCAGGATATCCTCGCCGTCAAGGATCAAGACGGCGCTGGCGCGACGGCCGTGGCTTGACCGCGACAGTCCCCTCGTCTTCATATCGCCCGCCATACCGCACCGCCGAGCTTGCGCTCACCTCAAAAAGGGCCGCCGCCTGACGGCGCGACATGCCCGACGCCACTTTCCTCGCCAAACGAATACGCAGGTCTTCCGATACAGCCACGATGCCCCCGCCAAAGCGGCTATCGAATCAGTCCGCCAAGACCATGACAACAAAATTTTGATTCATTCAACCGCGGAAACGCTCTAGGGGTTTCAATTGGTTTTGGAAAGCGGTTCCAGGGTCAGCGTTGCAATAGGATTCAAAGGCTTGGCTGGAAGAGTCAGAGATCCTCCATCCCGCCACATCAGGTTCAGGTCATCATAGTGCTCCGATGCGGGGTGGCCGGATTGTCCCAACGCTATGACGAACCGGGACTGATTGAGATCCGCCAGATCGAAAACCGCTCTAAGCCCGGCGCCGTGGCCATGGCGGAACGGGGCACGGCCTTTGGTCGACCGATAGCCCCCGCGATTGACCGTGTGATCCGACCCATCGGTCTCAATTTCCACGGTGGTCAATGTCGATAGTCCAGGGATGAAGCCAAACAGACTGTGGGCAAAGTGGGCTTTATGAAAGGCCCCCCAACGCCAATCTTGCAGCTCTTGGCCTTCCAGTTCGGGTCGTTCCGATAACCAGGCAACAGCGCTATCCAGCGCCTTGGAAATAACATTGGAACAGGTTTCAATAGCCTGCGATGTATTAACATCACACCAGTGCGTCTGATCCGTCAGAATGGATTTGATCAACCGTATCCGGCCACCCCAGAAGGAGGAGTACGCGGACCCAAGGTCATCAGCCAAGATCGCTTTCTTGATCTCATCCATCCAGGCCAGGAAGATCAGCGGTTCGGGATAGTGGCGATCCATGGTGCCGTCCCACTCCCGAAGCAAAGCCAAAGCGTTTCGCCCCATGGCGCTGTTAGGGGTTGCGTCGACTAAGAGCAACGGGAGGAGGTCGCGGGCCATAGCCGACTGACTGTCCAATTGAATGGCAAGCATGTCCTGTGCCGTTGCGCCGGTTCCGGCCATTCCGTCGAGACGTTCTTCGATCCGCTGCGCCCGATATTCCTCGGGGAACGAGGCGGCAATCAAGTGTGGATAATCAAGCGGCGCAGGCTGGTTGTTCGCGTTGACCAATCTTCCGGAAGCAGGCCGTAGGCTGTGCGGCAATTCCTCATAGGGAACCCACCCTCGCCAATCGAAGGCGCCGCTATCACCCGGAACGGGAACCGTACCGTTGCCATCATGCCGGATTGGGACCTTGGCTGCCGCCGTGTAGCCGATGCCGCCAAGGACGTCCGCATAGATAAAATTCTGTTGCGGGCCTTCAAACAAGACCAGCGCCGATCGCACATCCTCCACTGTCCGGGCGTTAGAGACACGGTAGATCCCTTCAGCCGTGCGGTCGTCGTCTCTGAGCATGGTGGCGGACAAAGCCAGCACCGTATCTGGTTGAGCGTTTACTTGCCTGAATGCGGCAAGATCACTGACCACAGGGCCATGGCGGGTTGAACGCACCGTCAGGGTTGCCGGTTCGCCAAATCGGACGACTATGTTCTCCTGCCGCTCTGTGAAAGGTCTGGGACCGTTAGGGGTGAGGTAACGGCCGTCAGCGGTAGGCCGTTCAATGAATAAATCCTGAAGATCAGCGTGGGTGGTGGTGACACCCCAAGACACATGACCGTTGTGGCCGACAAGAGCGAACGGAACGCCTGGTGTAGTTCCCCCAACACGGGTGCCGCCGGGCCAATCCATGCGCACCAAGTACCACACCAACGGCGCTTGAAAACCGAGATGAGGGTCATTCGCAAGCAATGGTTTGCCGCTGGCGGTGTGTTGTCCGTCGACGGCCCAGATGTTCGACGCCAAGGTCGGCGGTGCGTATTGATCTATTGCTTTGATCAGGTTTGTGATGATCTGTGGCGGGACAGAATGTTCGACTGATGCAATTGTCGTCAGGGAGTTCGGATTGGCATCGGGCCACAACTGCGCGACTTGATCCGGTGAGAGGTTCTGCAGCAACTGGGCACGCAAGAGCTCTTCTCGCCAATTCCCTGCCAGAGACAGACTCATCAACTTTTGCCAAACTAAACTGTCGGCCGGCACCCATGGCTCCGGTGAAAACTGTAAGAGCTGAAACTCTGGCGGTAGCGGGTGAGGGCGCGTATCGAGCCAGGCGTTGACCCCGTCCGCATAGCGCGCGAGTAGGTTTTGGGTGGTTTGATCCAATACCGCCACATTCGCTTGGGCGTGACGGTAGAGACCCAGGGTGCGCATGAAGCGGTCAGATCCAAGAGCCCGCGCACCCAAGACTTCGGCCAACCGACCAGCTCCTAAACGGCGCATGAATTCCATTTGAAACAGACGGTCCTGGGCGTGGACGTACCCCAAGGCAAAGAACGCATCACCTTCCGATGCGGCGCGGATAAAGGGGATTCCGTGCGTGTCCCGCGTGATGATTATTGCCGATTCCGGCCCATTGAGTTTGATGGTACCATCAACATGCGGAAGAGAACGCCAGATCATCCATGCGCTGCCGCCCGCAACAACGATGATTAAGGCTATAAAGATTAGTCCAATTCGCTTGAGCCAGTGCACGGATGTCTCGACCATTGTGAAAGGGCAGACTATTTTCTATCCGATTTTTGCTACTGTCCGCCATCGCTGGTGGATGAAAAGTGCGTCGCGATGAAGATGAAAAATTTGCGAGAGACAAACCGCGGACCTTACGGCCATGTCGACCTGAGTGAGGTCCTTTTTGAGATCCAGCAGATCGGCAATTCTGTCCGGGTGTGTGCGGTCGATCCCAATTCCAACACGGAGATCGTGGTGGTGGGGGCGCCATGGATGAGCCTGTACTCCTTGAAAATCAATGCCATCCGCAAACTACGCTACGTTATGGCCAAAAAAGAGACTGAACGCCAAGCCAAACGGTAGCCAAAGGCCTCTAGTGGTCCATTGGCAAGCTGAGGCCATATGTGGTACTCCGGGCCATATCTTGGGACGTAAGGAGTCTGCGGCAGACGCAGGCGATTCCAGCATGACAGACCAGGACTTTGTGCAGGCGGGTGAGACCGTCGCCATCGCCAGCGATCATGCTGGATTCACGCTCAAGGAGACGCTCCGCCATGACTTGGAGGACATGGGTTTCACAGTGCTAGACCTGGGAACGAACGATGAGGCGTCAGTGGATTATCCGGATTTTGGCCGGGCATTGGCTGGTGCCGTAGCGGCCGGTCAGGCCAAAGCTGGCGTTGCCGTATGCGGTACCGGGATCGGCATCAGCATCGCGGCCAATCGGGTGCCGACCGTGCGCGCGGCTTTGGTCCATGATCCGGTCACCGCGGAAATGGCCCGGGCCCATAATGATGCCAACGTCATGGCCGTTGGCGCTCGAGTCACGGAGAGCGAGACTGCCCGCGCGTGTCTCAAGACATTTTTCTCAACACCATTTGACGGTGGCCGGCACCAGCGGCGCGTCGACAAATTGGGTGCGGCTTAGGCGCACAAGCCAGCACCCCAAAAACAGCAAGCAAAAGGATTTCTCGATTATGAACTACGTCGTCCAGCCTTCATTCTTTGGTTCCTCACTGTCTGCTAGTGATCCTGAAGTGATGGGCGCGGTCGGTGAAGAACTGGCGCGGCAACGAAATCAAATTGAACTGATCGCGTCTGAAAACATTGTTTCGAAAGCGGTGCTGGAAGTGGTCGGTTCCATGCTGACCAACAAATATGCAGAAGGGTATCCCGGAAAACGTTATTATGGCGGCTGTGAGGCCGTGGACATTGCGGAAAACCTAGCCATCGAACGGGCAAAGACGCTGTTCGAGTGTTCTTACGCCAATGTGCAACCCCATGCCGGTGCCCAGGCCAATGAAGCGGTCTTTCTCGCTCTCTTGAAGCCGGGTGAGACGCTGATGGGGATGTCATTAGACGCGGGCGGCCATTTGACCCATGGCGCGTCGCCCAACATATCCGGCAAGTGGTTCAACGCTGTTCAATACGGTGTGCGGCGGCAGGACTACCTGATCGATTTTGACGAAGTCGAAAGCCTCGCCAAGGAGCACAAGCCGAAAGTCATCATTGCCGGCGGATCGGCGTACCCCCGGGTGATCGACTTCAAGAAATTTCGCGATATTACCGACAGCGTTAACGCTCATCTCATGGTGGATATGGCACATTTCGCAGGATTGGTGGCCGCCGGCATTCACCCCAGCCCGTTGCCCTATGCGGATGTGGTTACCACCACCACACACAAAACTCTGCGCGGACCACGCGGCGGGATGATCCTGTCCAACAACGACGGCTTTGTAAAAAAACTCAATTCGGCCATCTTCCCCGGATTGCAAGGCGGGCCGCTCATGCACGTCATTGCGGCGAAGGCGGTGGCGTTCGGCGAGGCCTTGAAGCCAGAATTTAAAGTCTACGCCCAGCAGGTGGTGGACAATGCCAAAGTACTGGCGGAAACGCTGGTGTCCGGCGGGGTTGATATTGTCACCGGCGGCACCGATACCCACCTCATGCTGGTCGATCTGCGGCCCAAAGGACTGAAGGGGAACAAGGTTGAGAAGGCGCTTGAACGGGCTGGTATCACCTGCAACAAGAACGGGATTCCTTTCGATACTGAAAAACCAGTTGTCACGTCCGGTGTTCGCTTGGGCACACCGGCGGGGACAACCCGGGGCTTCGGTGTTGATGAATTCCGGTATGTTGGCGAACTGATTTGCGAAGTGTTAGATGCCATGGTTGTCAATGCAGACGATACGTCTTCAACGGAAACGTCTGTGCGTGATCGAGCCGAAGAACTTTGCCGTAAGTTTCCGATATATTCGTGATACAGCGATAGAACTCTAGGGGAGGAGAACCATGCGCTGTCCGTATTGCGGGGGTCTTGATACACAAGTGAAAGACTCCCGGCCGACCGAAGACAACGCTGCGATCAGGCGGCGGCGTTTTTGTCCGGCCTGTGCTGCCCGGTTTACGACATTTGAGCGAGTGCAATTGCGCGACCTCGTCATCACCAAGAAAGGTGGACAACGGGTTCCTTTTGATCGCGATAAATTGGCGCGCTCATTGATCATCGCCTGCCGTAAGCGTCCCGTGGACGAAGAGCGGATTGAACGTGTGGTCAACGGCATCCAGCGCCGCATGGAAAGCATGGGCGAAAGTGAAATTCCGTCGGCAGTGGTCGGCGAGATGGTCATGGAAGCCCTCGAAGGCCTCGACAAAGTGGCCTATATCCGATTTGCTTCAGTGTATAAAAACTTCCGTGAACTCAAAGACTTCGAGAATTTTGTTGAGACCATAACGGAAGAGGCGGACGGCGATTCATGACCGCATCTGAGGCGCGGGACCAGGCGTTCATGACGACCGCCTTGGCGCTAGCGTCTCGCGGACTGGGGACTACGGCTCCCAATCCGTCTGTTGGCTGCGTGTTGGTCAATAATGGCCACATTGTCGGCCGGGGTTGGACTCAACCCGGCGGGCGGCCACACGCCGAAACCGAGGCCTTGAATAGAGCTGGGGAGCAAGCCCGTGGTGCGACAGCCTATGTCACACTCGAACCCTGCTGCCATCAAGGCCAAACACCGCCGTGCGCGGATGCTCTCATCGCGGCTGGCGTAAGCCGTG
This sequence comes from Rhodospirillaceae bacterium, assembly GCA_965262665.1. Taxonomy (GTDB): domain Bacteria; phylum Pseudomonadota; class Alphaproteobacteria; order Rhodospirillales; family Rhodospirillaceae; genus CBDBND01. The sequence continues at coordinate 1,180,188 of CBDHFR010000004.1, read as the reverse complement.
TTGTCATCGCCAGCGCGGATCCCGACGACCGTGTCGATGGCGGCGGCATCGCGGCTTTGGAAGACGCCAGTATCGATGTTGTCACGGGTGTTCTTCAAGACCAGGGTAACTCAGTCAATGCTGGGTACTTTAAGCGGACTCATCACGGATTACCGTTCATTGCCTTGAAAATGGCGACCAGCATGGATGGCCGCATCGCTATGGCGAGCGGTGAAAGCCAATGGATCACAAGCGAAGATGCACGCCGTTATGGTCATTTTCTGCGCGCCACCCACGATGCGATTGTCGTCGGCTCTGGAACAGTTTTGTCAGATGACCCCAAGCTTACGTGTCGGTTGCCTGGACTGGCAGGCGACCCATCAGCACAACCGGTTCGGGTAGCCTTTGACCGCCGACTGAGGACGCCGCTGACGGCAAAATTGGTTACGACTGCTGCGACGGTTCCCACGTGGATCGTGACGTCAACAAGCGCAAACGCTGAACACGTCGCCGCTTTAAAAGATTTTGGCGCGGACGTTTTGATTGCCGCCGATCCCAGTGATCACGCGTTTGCACGTGCGGCGACGTCGCTACTGGCGGAACGGGGCATGACGCGGATCCTGGTGGAGGGAGGGAGCAATCTCACAGCCTCATTCCTGCACGACGACTTAGTCGACCGGATTTATGCACTGCAGGCGCCGTTCTTCATTGGCGGAGACGGCATCTCGGCGGTCGCTGGCCTCGAATTTGCCCAACTGTCGGACAGTCCTAGGTTCCAAAGGTCCAACACGCGGTATTTGGGTCCTGATTTACTTGAAATTCTCGACCGTCCAACCAGTTTTTAGAGATGTTTACAGGCATCATCACGGATCAGGGCGAGGTCGCTGCCATTTCTGCGGGCGACGTGGGTGTTCGTTTTGCTATCCGTACTCACTTTGATCCGAAAAACATCGACATTGGCGCTTCCATAGCGTGCAATGGATGTTGCTTGACTGCGGTCAAAATGGGCGCGGATCAGTTTGAGGTCGATGTTTCACGCGAAACCCTAGACTGCACGACGCTTGGTCAATGGCAGACGGGACAGACTGTCAATCTGGAACGGTCCCTGAAACTTGGCGATGAACTTGGCGGCCATCTGGTCTCCGGCCATGTGGACTGCGTGGCTGTCGTGAGTGGCATTGAACCTGATGGAGACTCCACTCGCCCTTCCTTCACAGTGCCAAAAGAGTTTATCCGCTTTATCGCGGAAAAAGGGTCAGTGGCAATCGATGGGGTTTCCCTCACCGTGAATGAAGTGAAAGAGGACACCTTCGGCGTCAATATTATTCCCCACACCAGTGCGGTGACGACCCTTGGCACTCTGCGTAAGGGTGATGGCGTAAACATAGAAATAGACATGCTTGCGCGCTATGTTGCGCGGCTTTTGCCATCGCCGGAAAACTGATCACCGTGCCCTATTCAGAATACTTGTCTTCCATAGAGGAAATCCTCGAGGACGCCCGCAATGGCAGGATGTTCATTCTCGTCGACGATGAAGATCGGGAGAATGAAGGAGACATCATCATTCCGGCGCAAATGGCGACACCTGACGCCATCAATTTCATGGCCACGCATGCTCGTGGTTTAGTGTGTTTAGCCCTTACCCATGATCGTTGCCAGGAACTGAATTTGCCGCTCATGGAAGCGCACAATCAGTCGCGCTTAGCTACCGCCTTTACCGTCAGCATTGAAGCAGCCAACGGTGTAACCACTGGCATTTCTGCCTCAGACCGAGCCCATACCATTTCTGTGGCCATCGATCCGGCGAAGGCCCGGAGTGACTTGGCCACTCCGGGCCATGTTTTTCCACTCATGGCCCGCGACGGCGGTGTGCTGGTGCGTGCCGGACATACGGAAGCCGCGGTCGATATTTGCCGGATGTCTGGACTGACCGCTGCTGGTGTGATTTGTGAAATCATGAACGATGACGGCAGCATGGCGCGTATGCCCGATTTGATTTCCTTCGCACAAAAACACGGGCTCAAGCTGGCGACCATCGCCGACCTCATCGCCTATAGGCGACAAAACGACAAGTTTATTGAGATGACGGCAGAACGACCGTTTAAATCGGAATACGGTGGCGATTGGACTCTACGCATCTACAAGAACACACTTTCAGGTATCGAGCACGTCGTCCTATTGAAAGGTGATCTATCTGCTCCCGATCCGGTAATGGTGCGCATGCACCAGGTCAATTTTTTTGCTGATCTGTTCTGGGATTCTGACAATCCGAAAACAGGAGAGCTGCATCGGGCCATGTTATTGGTGGCTGACCATGGCCGTGGTGTCGTGGTGGTGCTGCGTGATCAACAGCAGCCGAAAGTCAGTGAACGCGTTAAGAGGCCGAGCACCGAAGAAATTACACCGGCCCGGTTAATTGATTATGGTGTTGGCGCTCAAATCCTGGTCGACCTCGGGATCGAGAACATGATTCTTCTCAGCAATACCCCACGGACCATCATTGGACTGGACGGGTATGGCCTAAAGGTGACAGAACAGCGGCCTATTCCTTTGGATTGAGGGATCGCACCGAACTGGATCGCAGCCCATGAGCGACGGCCCAAACATTGTAATAATTGAAGCCCGTTTTTACGAAGCGATCTCGGATCAGCTTGCCCAAGGCGCCTGCGCTGTAATCGAGGCGGCCGGAGGGACTGCTCATCGTGTTGCCGTACCGGGTATTCTTGAAATACCCGCCGCGCTCCAATTTGCCATCGAAGGCAGAGGCAATCCCGAGACCGGCCAGGCCTTTGATGGCGGCGTCGTTCTTGGTTGTGCAATTAAGGGCGAAACGGACCACTACGAGCACGTCTGCACAGAATCACTGCGCGGTACTCAAGATGTTGCCCTTGCGCATGCGTTCCCGGTCGGTAGTGGCATTCTGACTTGTCCGAACCGCGCTTTGGCTGAAGACCGCGCTTCTGTGTCGGGCCGGAATTTTGGCGGCCGGGCGGCCGAGGCGTGTTTAAGGCTGATCGATATTCGATCAGCTTTGGTTGTACCACTGTGAACGTCGCGGCAAAAGAAACAGAAGCGTCTCGACCGTCGCATATGGAGCGCAGTGCAGCCCGACTGGCTGCTGTGCAAGCGATTTACCAGATCGCAACCACCAATGCGGATCATAAGAAAGTTGTTCAAGACTTTTTGACCGGCCGGTTGGGCGGATTTGCCATGGACGAAGATCCTGACACCAAAGCGGAAACGCCAGTGCAATTGTCGAGTATGGATCAATCCTTGTTCGCAGATCTGGTCGCAGCCGTCATTGACCGCCAGGACGACATTGACCGCATGATTAATGAAAGTCTCAGCGCAGACTGGCCGAAGGACCGGCTAGAAATGATCGTCCGCTCCATATTACGCACGGCCGTTGCAGAAATTCTAAGCGCCGCAGACTTGCCTTTGAAAGTCACCATTTCCGAGTATGTGGATGTGGCCCATGCTTTTTACAGCGGACCTGAACCGAAAATGGTCAATGCAGTTCTTGATAAGATTGGGCATACACTGCGCGACCCGGATGTCTCCGCGCCTTAATCCTTTTCACTGAGGCTTGTGCATGGCCGGCGCCGATCAAAACGGACTGTCTGAATTCGATCTTATTGACAGATTTCTCAAGCCCTTGGCAGCAAGCGCCCCCGGAGCCTTTGCCCTTAAGGAAGATGCAGCTGTCTTGCCGGAACTCACTGCCGGGGGTGTACATGTCGTGACCAAAGACGCGCTGGCCGTCGGCGTTCATATGCGACCCGAAGATCCACCCGCGTACATAGCGCGTAAAGCACTCAGGGTTAATCTCTCAGATTTGGCGGCCATGGGCGCCAAACCGGTCGGATTTTTCATGGCCCTGTGTTTGGGTGCAGATACGGATGAGGGGTTTCTTGCCGAGTACGTATCCGGCCTTGCGGAAGACATTACGGAGTTTTCTTTCCCGCTTATGGGTGGTGACATCATTCGAACAACGGCGCCTTTCATGGTAACCGTGACCGCAGTGGGCGCCGCACCGGCAGACTCCCTGTTGAGACGATCGGGAGCGCAGCTGGGTGATTCACTTTGGGTGTCTGGAACCATTGGTGATGGAGCGCTTGGTCTCTTGGTGGCCAATGGAGACCTGCCTGAACTGCCCTCCGAGAACCAAGCGGCTCTTATCAAACGGTATCAAATCCCGGAGCCACGGTTGGCTCTCGGCCAAGCCTTACAGGGCCTGGCCACCGCCTGTATCGATATATCTGACGGTTTGGTCGCCGATGTGACTCATATGTGCGAAGCCTCAAACTTGGGGTGCAGAATTGAAGTCAAGGACCTGCCGTTATCCAGTGCCGCTAAACATGCCGTCGTTGACAACCCTGACCTCATTCAAAACATAGTGAACGGGGGCGATGATTACGAGTTGGCGTGGGCCGTGGGTCCGGAATTGGAAAATACTTTGCCTGCCGTTGCCAGCACCGCCAATGTCGCCATCGCACAGATAGGCCGGTTTACAACAGATGAAGGTGTTCGTGTGGCCGACGAAGCGGCTACCATTCTGCCCATAGCCTTGCAGGGTTATCGCCATATATAAAGGGTGAGCACAATCTGATTTGGTTGGCAGCAGGGAGCCATAACGGTCCGCGCACATGAAGCGTCTCTTATTCATTGTTTTCATCATGATCTTTATTGCTGGCGGCGGGATCGCCGGCCTCATGGTGCTCGATATTATTCCCAATCCATTTGCCGCACCCGAAGACGAGATGGCTGGCGAAGGCACCGAGGAGGAGGCAGCTGGCAGCGGCGAAGGCGGATCGGGTGGTTTTGTACCGCCGGAACGGGCGCCGATTCTCTATGTTCTCGAAGACCTCATCATCCCCGTTATTTTAGACGCCCGTGTGGTGAAGCGTGTGTACATCACCGCACGGATGGAAATTGTTCCTGGTAACCGGTCGGATGTTGATAACGGTTTATCGCGCATGGAAAGCGCACTGAATGAGAACCTGATGGTTTACTTTCAGAATCACTTTGCCAATAACCGTCGGCTTGATTTGCGCGGTATTAAGCGACTGATGATGTGATCGGCCCAACAGGTTTATGGGGACATGGTGGCCGATGTTCTCTTGCTCACCGTTTTTGAGCAGTAAATCCGCAGCGAATCCCCTGACAATCTCTGACTTCCCGGTTGCACCAATGTGTCCGTTCTGGCACCCTCCCGGCGCTTTCCCGGGCGGGGGGAGCGTCAACCACTCCTATCATATTGATCCGCAAGGTTTTTATCGGGTCTCACGGCCGGTTTTCTCCGGTCGAATCAGTGAATCGAATGGAACGCGAATGAGCACTCTTGAAATTATGGTCCTGAGCAGCGGTATCCTTGCCGTTTTGTACGGGGTTTTCACGATCCGCGGCGTTATGGCGCATGGCACCGGCGACGAGCGGATGGTCAGCATTGCAGCCGCTATTCAGGAAGGCGCGGCGGCCTACCTCAATCGTCAATATACGACTATCGCCATCGTGGGTGTGGTCGTGACCATCGTACTGGCTATGACCTTGGGCATGCTGCAAGCCATCGGCTTTGTCATTGGGGCGGTGTGCTCCGGGTTTGCTGGATATGTCGGCATGAATGTGTCGGTGCGGGCCAACGTGCGCACCACCGAAGCAGCTCGGACTGGTGGCCTCAGCGCCGCCCATGCGGTTGCTTTTAAGTCGGGCGCCATTACCGGCATGCTTGTGGTCGGTCTCGGGTTACTGGCTGTAGCCGGATATTATTTCACGCTTTTGGGCATGAACGTTGATCAGCGTCCCTTGATCGAAGCGCTCGTTGCGCTCTCCTTCGGCGCTTCACTGATCTCTATCTTCGCCCGTCTCGGCGGCGGCATATTCACCAAAGGCGCAGACGTGGGTGGCGATCTCGTCGGTAAAGTCGAAGCGGGTATTCCCGAAGACGACCCCCGCAACCCCGCAACCATCGCCGACAATGTAGGTGACAATGTGGGGGACTGCGCTGGAATGGCAGCCGACTTGTTCGAAACCTACGCTGTGACCGTTGTCGCGACCATGTTGCTTGGCATCATTTTCTTTGAAGGCAGCGCCCAATCAACGGTGATGCTCTATCCCCTGGTGATCGGCAGTGTCTGCATCGTCGGCTCGATCATCGGTACGTTTTTTACCGGCGTTAAAGACGGCGGCAATGTCATGGGTGCACTGTACCGCGGCTTCATTGTTACCGCTGTGATCTCAGCCATTTTGATCTACGTCGTAACCAGCATGATGTTCGCTGAACCGATCATGACCAACACTGGCATGGACGTGACGGCCAACAGCATGATCTTTTGTGCGTTTATCGGTTTGGTTGTTACTGGTGTCATCATCTGGATCACCGAATACTACACGGGGACCGACTACCGCCCGGTTAAAAGTGTCGCTGAAGCATCGATTACGGGGCACGGTACAAATGTCATTCAAGGCCTCGCCGTGTCCATGGAAGCGACGACGCTTCCTGTTCTGTTAATCTGCATTGCCATCATCGTCGCCTTTCTTCAGGCGGGACTATTTGGCATCGCAATTTCGGCAACCACTATGCTTGCGCTGGCCGGCATGGTGGTCGCCCTTGATGCCTATGGACCGGTGACCGACAACGCCGGCGGCATTGCGGCAATGGCCGATTTGCCCGAAGATGTCCGTAAAACTACGGACACGTTGGATGCGGTGGGTAATACAACGAAAGCCGTAACCAAAGGCTATGCCATAGGATCGGCTGGACTGGCCGCATTGGTTTTATTTGCCGCGTATACATCGGATCTTGAACATTATTTCCCGAGCATGGCGGGCATCGAATTCTCCCTTAAAGACCCGTATGTCGTCATCGGTCTCTTTATCGGTGGATTGCTGCCCTATCTGTTCGGTTCGCTCGGTATGCAAGCGGTAGGCCGGGCCGGGGGTGCCGTCGTCTTGGAAGTGCGCCGGCAGTTTAAGGAAAAGCCTGGCATCATGCAGGGTACTGAAAAGCCGGAATACGGCGTCCTGGTCGATATGCTGACCAAAGCGGCGATCAAAGAAATGGTCGTGCCCTCACTGCTGCCGGTCTTGGCGCCGGTGGTGCTGTACTTTGTTGTCACGCTTTCAGCAGGACAGGAGCAGGGCTTTATCGCGCTCGGTGCAATGTTGCTCGGTACCATTGTCACCGGTCTGTTCGTGGCCATCTCCATGACTTCCGGCGGTGGCGCATGGGATAACGCCAAGAAGTTCATTGAAGACGGAAATCACGGCGGCAAAGGGTCAGACGCCCACAAGGCAGCAGTGACGGGCGATACGGTCGGCGATCCGTACAAAGACACAGCCGGGCCGGCAATCAATCCGATGATCAAGATCATCAACATTGTTGCCATCTTGCTGATCGCCATTCTTGCCAGATAAAAAGATCCCTTAGTCCAAACATCAAAACGGCCTACACACTAGTGTGTAGGCCGTTTTCTTATTTGTGGTTTTTATTGGTTCCTTAGGGTCCAGCTTCCGGTTGGCCGCGATCGAAGCGGCCCAGATTGCCGATCAATTGTTCGATCAAGCTGAATTCGCGGCCCATGGTCGGTGTTTCCCGCTCGACCACCTGAATCTCTTCGCCGTCTTCCAAGCCGTAATTTTTAACCTCTCGCAAGATTCCCCGTTCGTCGAATGTCAGCACATAAACATCACGCTCCAACTCTTCGACCGCATAAAATGCGTATTGCGTCGTTAGCGCACTGATGTAGTACCACGTCTCGGTGCCAAATGAGGCGACATGGGATGGTGTGCCGAGGATGAGCTGAACGTCCTGGCGGGTCTGTTCGCCCGGCTGGAGTTGTGTAAGGGCTTCATCGGGTGGCAAGTTGCCACGGGCATTGATGTCTTTCGCGCAACCGCTCAACATCAGCCCTGCGACACAGACCACTACCACAGAGGCTTTTCGAACCAAGCCAGTGATGTGATTTGGGTGAACCATAGGCGGCCTTATACCAGAAACACAGTAGGGGAGGCAAAGCTGAAAATGGCCGCCAGTATCCGTTGACAGTCTCTCCCAACACCGCCATGAAACGGACTTATGGTGAGTTTTAGACGGTTCGCGTACTATATACTCCTGCTACCCAATTACTGTCCGTCATCAAAACAAATGGGACTGTTGAGCGTGTTTCATAAGGGAGGATCGGGCTCATCTTTGTTTGATGTTAAGCCGCTTGGCGTTGATGGTTCAAGCGGCGGTTTTGGGTGGTCAGTTTTTTGATCTTTTTTCTCTTTTCGATGCTGGCGGTGTGGCGTCCAAAGTAGGCGTCGGCTGGAGTTACGTTGCCGATGCTCTCGTGGTAGCGTTGGTTGTTGTAGCGATCGACGAAGGCGCTGATCTGGTTTTCGAGATCGCCGGGTAGATAATAATTTTCAAGCAGGATCCGGTTCTTCAGCGTTTGATGCCAGCGCTCGATCTTGCCCTGGGTTTGCGGGTGATACGGTGCGCCCCGAACGTGATCCATACCGTGGTCCCCGAGCCATTCAGCCAGATCGCTGGAGATATAGGACGAGCCGTTGTCGCTGAGCAGCCTCGGCTTGTGGACGACATTGGCGCGATTGCAGCCTGAGGCTTCTAGCGCCAACTTCAGTGTTGCCGTCACATCGTCCGCCGTCATGTTGGTGCAGAGCTTCCAAGCAATGATGTAGCGGGAATAGTCGTCCAAGATGGTCGACAGATAAAACCAGCCCCAGCCGATGACCTTGAGAGAGGTGAAGTCGGTCTGCCACAGCTGGTTCGGCGCCGTGGTCTTGTCGCGGAACTCATCGGCTGCCTTGATGATCACGAAAGCGGGGCTGGTGATCAGGTCGTGGGCTTTGAGAAGCCGATAAACCGAGGCTTCCGAGACAAAGTAGCCCCTGGTGTCCGTAAACCTGACGGCCAGTTCCCGGGGCGACAGTTGTGTCTCCTCCAGGGCAAGATCGATGATCTGCCCCCGGACATCATCCGGGATCCGGTTCCATACCCGGCCCGGGCTGCTGTTGCGATCCTCAAGACCGGCGTCGCCAAAGGCCAGAAAACGATCGTACCAGCGATAAAAGGTGGTCTTCGGAATGCCCAGCTTGTCCAAAGTGGACCCGACGCCCAGGTGGGACTGCTCGACCAGGCGGATGATCTCCAGCTTCTCGGATGCGCGATACCTCATTCCTCGTCTCCCCCGTGCCCGAGCATGTTTTTTTTGAGAAGACGGTTCTCCAGCGAAAGTTCGGCGACCAACTCCTTCAAGTCGCGCATCTCCTGGCGGAGGCCTTTAACCTCGCCCGAGGTCGCTTGGCGCCCGGTGTCGCCGGCGAGCCGCTTCTTGCCCGCTTCCAAAAACTCTTTCGACCAGCTGTAATACAGACCCTCGGCGATGCCCTCGCGGCGGCACAAGGCGGCGATGCTCTCCTCGCCGCGCAGGCCCGACACCACGATCCGGATCTTCTCCTCAGCCGTATACTGCTTGCGTGTCTTGCGCCGAATATCCCGAACCGTTCTCTCCGCCGGGTCGTTCTTGCTCATTAATTTCTGTCTCATCTTCGTTCCCTTCGGTCACTACGATGAGCCAGAAATCCTCCGTTATGCAATTACCTCAATTTGTCCCAAAGGCGCTGACGTCAGACACCCAATTACTCGGTACTGATCGTGTGTGATGACACGAAAGTTGTCGGTAACGGTGTCTCGGATTGTTTCCCATTCCCGGGGCAGGGTTTGGTTGAAGAACCCGAAGATGGCCTCGGTGAACTGTCGGAAATCGGGATAAAACCGGTTGTGCGTCACATGCCGGTGCATGACGCCCCATAACCGCTCGATGGGATTGAGGTGTGGCGCATACGGCGGCAGGAAATGCAGCCGGATGCGGCACTCCGGCCGCTCCAGGAACGGCCGCAACAGCCTGGCATGGTGATAGCGCGCATTGTCGAGACAGACATGGATCACCCGGGATCACCCGGGATCACCCGGGATCACCCGGGTGTCCGGATAGGCCCGTTCCAGCTTCTCGAACAACCGCAGAGAGGTTTCGGCATTGATCTTCTCGCCCTCGACCAGGGTGAGCTTCATCGTTTCAAGGTCCAGTGCGCCGTGCAGGTTCAGCCGCTGGCGCCCTGTCGTGGCCTTGATCGCCGGCTTGTCGGAACGGATGAACCAGCCATGCGCCGGCCGGCTCTGATACTCGGGATGGACCGCAGCGGCGAAGACAACCGTCGCGTCCGGAAACATCCCGCGCGTCAGCTGTTCATAATCCCTGATGAAGGCTTCCTGCGCCTGCTTGTCGGCCTGCTTCGGCAGCGTCTTCGGCTTCACGTATGCGAACCCCAGGCGGTGCATCAGCTTGATGGCGCCCGGACGTGAATACACAGGCACCGCCCACACGCCTTCGCTTCGCACACGCGAAACGCTACGCAAAGCCGCGCGGGTCCCCCCCATGCACTACCGGGACAACCCGCAACAACGCCTTCGGCATCACATAAAATGGACTGGTTTTACGCCGCCCAACTGGACTGATTTTGCTCCGCCGTTGACAACCGAGGCATGGATGGACGCGAATTTCTGCAGGGCCTTGATGTCTCTGAACCGAGCCATTGCTCCTTCTCGTCGTCGGAACGGTTGGTGTGAATTTTCGGCTCGATTGTTGAGCCACTGACCGCAAAGCTGAAGATCTTCGACCCCAATATCTTTCATCGCAGCCCGGTATGACTGTAGCCTGTCCGTGACGATCGAAGCCGGCCGACCATAACGCTTCATAGCCCGCTTCAGGAACCTAACCGCGGCTTCGCGATCCCGCCGTTTGGTGGCAAAAACCTCAAGAACTTCGCCTTCATGGTCAACGGCACGCCTTAGATAATGTAACTCTCAGTCATTTTAGTCAGAGATGCGCCAGGCTACGCTGTAGTATGATAATTCTCTATTTTCATTGACGTTATTTACATTTCTTTCGAGTTCCAGCGCTTGCATTCCACACAATGATACGCTTGAATGCGCTCCGATTTGATGTCAGTCGGTTGCGCTTCGATTACGCATCCGGTAACGCACTCCAGGGCAGGATATACGCTAGCGGGAGAACACCATGCCGGGAAAGGACGCCACCAAACTCTCCAAACGCACCGTCGACACCCTTTGTGTCCAGAGCAAGGAGGCGGTGTTCTGGGATCGGGACCTGCCCGGCTTTGGGGTCAGGGTCTACACCACGGGGCGTAAAGTCTATGTTGTCCAATCGCGCGGCCCGGACGGGCCCAAGCGGGTGACCATCGGCCGGCATGGAAAGATTTCGGCCGAGCAGGCGCGTAAGGACGCAGCCGTCCTCATCGACCGCATCAAGCGGGGCGAGCCGCCGGTTCCGCCGCCGCCCGTTCCGGCGTGGACCGTGTCCGCTCTGGCCGAGCGCTACATGGAGGCGCATGTCGCGGTGAGCTGCCGGCCGGCAACTATAAAAATCTACCGGGCCGTCGTCACCAAATACATCCTGCCGGAGCTCGGCGAACTTCCCATCGACGCGGTGGACCGCGCGCATGTCTCGGCCCTGCACTGCGCGCTTCGCGACAAGCCTTATCAGGCGAACCGGGCGGTGGAAGTGCTCTCGAAGATGCTTTCTCTCGCCGAGGCTTGGGGGTTAACGCCACCACGGCAGAACCCATGCCGGTCGGTGCGAAAGTACCAGGAGCGACGGCGCGAGCGGTTTCTCACGGCGGAAGAATACCGGCGGCTGGGCCGGGTGCTGGATGCAGCGGAAGCGGACGGCTCGGCCTGGCCGTCGGCCATCGCGGCGCTCCGCCTGCTGCTGCTGACCGGATGCCGGCGGGGCGAAGTCGTAACGCTGCGCTGGGACGATGTGGACCGCACGGCGGGGGAACTACGCTTACGAGATTCCAAGACCGGTGCGCGCCGGGTTCCATTGACGCCGGCGGTGGAGGCGGTGCTGGACGGCATTCCCCGCATCGCAGGCAATCCCTGGGTGATCGTGGGCCAGAAACCGGCTGCGCATCTGCTTAGCCTCCACCCGATCTGGATACGCCTGCGGGCGCGGGCCGGGCTGGAGGATGTCCGGATTCACGACCTCCGCCATTCCTATGCGAGCAGAGCCCTGGCGCTTGGCGAGGGGTTGCCGATGATCGGAAAGCTCCTGGGCCATACCAAAGTCACGACAACCGCACGCTACGCCCATCTGGCGCGCGACACGGAGAAGATCTCGGCGGCGAAGGTGGGCGGCAGCCGCGTGAACTTACGGGGGCACGCCTATCTCGTAACGTCACCAATTCAGCTGAAGCGCCGAACACCGGAGTGGGAGACGACCGGCGAGAAGCCCATCATGGACGCGAATCAGAATGTGGTTGTATTGCCAGCAACACCGCTAAAACCTCACGCTCCAGGTTTGCCACAAACATCGGCGCAGACATTCTAGGGACTGGCGCCGATACGCCTTCGGGGTTGCCTGTTCCAGCTCCCCCAGACTTACAAACTTGACAACTCCAAGGGGGCTGCTCATATGCAAGCATGACCAAGGATCGACTTCTTTGGGTTCTGCTGATTGCTCTAGCCATTGGTATCGCGGCGCTTATCCTGTGGCTGGCGTTACAAGTTCCGGTCGGAGCCTTGAGCGGTGAGGACCTTCCCTCGTTCATTTACAGCATCACCCTGCTGGTGATCTTGCTCACGACCATCGTGGTGTACCGACACGTCCGTCCAGGTGACATCTTGAAAAATCTCGCGATATGGCTGGCGATCATCGTCACGATAATGCTTGGCTACAGCTACCGTCACGAGGCGGCGGAGATCGGCAACCGGCTGATTGCGGAACTGATGCCATCCCGCGGTGCCGTGGTGGATGGAGCGCTCGCCTTCCGTGAACAGCAGGGCGGTCACTTTGTCGTCGACGCCGAAGTAGACGGAGTTCCAGTCCGGTTTCTCGTCGATACAGGCGCGAGTGAAGTTACCCTGACGCCACGCGATGCGAGACGGTTGGGCTTCGACATTCGCCACCTAGACTTCCATCGCACCTATCGCACCGCGAACGGCGTCGTGAAAGGCGCGCCTGTCAGACTGCGCCGCGTCGCAATCGGACCCATTTCCATGCCGAACGTCAGTGCGTCCGTCAATGCAGTCGAAATGGATCTCTCCCTGCTTGGCATGAGTTTTCTCTCACGGTTGTCGAGCTTCGAGATGGCTAAGGGAACATTGATCCTGCGCCCCTGATCGCGGTTGCTGGAAGTGCGTCGCACCGACGCCTGCAAGATCGGCCGCGAATTCCTGTTTGGCTATGTTCGCAATTCTATGTGAGCTGCTTCACGGGCGTTGCGCTTTCCGGCCTCGGCGTGATTGATCTTTCAACATCCCGCGTCCGCGACCCGGGGTCGATGAGGCTTGAACCGGTTCTGCCTTCGCCCTTATCTACCGCGCAGGCCCGACACCACGATCCGGATCTTCTCCTCAGCCGTATACTGCTTGCGTGTCTTGCGCCGAATATCCCGAACCGTTCTCTCCGCCGGGTCGTTCTTGCTCATTAATTTCTGTCTCATCTTCGTTCCCTTCGGTCACTACGATGAGCCAGAAATCCTCCGTTATGCAATTACCTCAATTTGTCCCAAAGGCGCTGACGTCAGACAGTGCCGGCACGTTACGGGGGGTCAGTTCACCGGACTTCAGTGCTTGGCGTGCCCGGCTAACACCTTTATCCCACTTGCCCCGGTCCAGGGCGTGAGCAGCTTCGTTGATCAAACCATTGCCCCGGCTGAACATTTGGGCATCGGTCGTTGAAATGCCCGTTGCCGACACAATGGCGGCAGCGGCTACACCAATCAGAAAAGAGCGCATCGTTTCCTCCTAGCGCAGTGAGTGTTAGCGGATCACAGCATAATCCAGACGTGAGTCTCAAAGCCCCTCGGGAACGTCAATTGTCCCGTGCGATACGGACACTGCACAGACTCCCGCTGTGTTTTTAGACATGTCTTCATACAGTTAATGGGATCATTTTCTGACCCAACAGTCGACCAAAGGTCAGTGCCGGTGTGACGCCCATGCCGTTCGTTAGCGCATGGCCGGACGTTGACGCATTTCCGATAACCTCACCCGCGGCATAAAGGTTAGGTATTGGTGTGCCGTCTTCTCGGGTCACGCGAAGTTGTCCGTCGACACCGAGCCCAGCGTACGACATCACATTCCAGCCTTGCAGACAAATAGCGTAGTAAGGCGCCTTGCCAAGTGTAGTTGGCCGGTGCTGGCGGCCCATTTTGTCTTCCCTGCCTTGAGATAGGTTCTCGTTATAGTCCGCAATTTCCCGCTTTAGATTATAGGGGTTCACGCCCGCTTTCACGGCGAGCTCTCCAAGGGTCTCCGCCTTCGCAAACATGGGATGGTCGATAAACGCGTCGTCTAACTCTTCACGCGACCAACGTGGTAGAAACGGAGGTGCAGAGTCTAAGATTTTCTGGTCAAAGATGGCCCAATGACGGCGGCCCGGTTGCAGGCCCAGCGTATATTCCCGTTGGGCAACGCTCGGCTCATCTTCCCGAATAAAACGTTTGCCATGAACATTAACATAGACTTCCCATGGCGATCGCCGTTCTGGCGCGAGGCTGGCACCAACTAGTCGCAAGGCGGGGAAGTGATCGCTGTCCATAACGGCACCGAACAAGGTTGCATATTTATCGCCACCACGCACATATCCGCCTGCACCGAGACCCAAGGTAATGCCCTGCCCTTGGCTGTATGGATAAGCGGCGTCACAGAACAGAGGTACGCCATGCAAGTTCTCGAACATGCGAGGATTAGACGCGCAGCCGCCGCTGGTGAGCAGCACATACCTACTGCGATAGTCGATCCGCTCTCCCGTATCGTTCTCAGTGACGACACCAACAACAGCGCCTGTTTCGTCCTGAATTAATTCAACAGCGCCGGTATCCAAGAGAACCTTGAGGTTACCTTTCGCTTGAGCTTCTTCGATGATGGGGTCCATGATGTTTTGGAATGCGCGCGCGGCATCAGGACTCCATTGATAGCGCCGCCTGGTAAATGGCTCGTGGCCACCACCCACGACTGGATGGTTGTCCATCACTTTATAGCCGCGCGCGGCAAACCAATTCAAAGTATCAGCAGCGTTATCGACCAGTAAACGAGTCAGGCGTGGATCTGACGTATTACGGTTGATGCGCATGACATCGTCGTAGTGGGCATCGGGACTGTCTTCGATACCTTGTTCTTTTTGCCACACCGTTCCAGCGGCCGCGACTTGGCCCGATGACCGGTCCATAGTACCGCCCAGTTGTGGGGCAATATCAATCAGAAGAACCCGTGCGCCTCGATCTGCCGCAAACATGGCTGCCGGCATACCTGCCGTTCCGCCACCGACAACAATGAGATCCCATTCCGCATTTTGTGCGACGGCCCTACGAATCCCAAAGGGCTGGGCATTTAATCCAATCGAAGCTGCTGATCCAGCCAAAAATACTCGTTTTGACATCGACGGATTCAAAAAGGAAAACTTAGAGTCATTCGACATTTTTTGTCTCCGCAGGAAGGTTAATTCTTCTGATTTCTCTCACGAATTTAATCTATAGGAAAATCAAAAATCGTTTTCCGGTGATCTCGACGTTTTATCGGGTCGCCCCATCCCTGTGGAGCGGCGTGCATGGGGCCGTCTCGGGAATCCTATAGGGGTTCCGGCCCTATTGATTGGGAGGTGTGGTGAAACTTCTCTGGTGGCAGACGCCGGGCCGGACTGTGGGGCCGCGCCGTCAAATACGCTACTCGCCAAGCGCCGCGGCGGACCGTGTGTGACCGCCGCCGTCCCAGCGTCATTCAGCGACGTGTGCTCGGCTCCAAGGGCCGGGCTACCGCCTGCATGAGATCGAAGGCGGCCGGGTCCTCGATGTCGGGTCCACGGGACGAAATACTATTTGCGTGCCGTTAAGCACTAAGACGGAGTTCTTGAATCCTTCGTTACCAAGAGACGGGATTGCAAGGCTGCACTAAGGTTTCTAGAACGCGCGATGAGGCGTTATGGCCGACCGGTTTCGACCGTCACGTCCGGGCTTCGGTCGCAGCAGGTTGCGACGAATGTGATCGGTAATGCGGCCGCCCAGACCTGCGGTTGTTGGCTCAATAAACGGGCGAAAAATTCATACCAGCTGTTCAGGTGACGGGAAGGGGTAATGGCCAAATTCAGGGGCGTAAAAACGCTGAAAAAATTCGCCGCCGTACACGCTTCAATTTACAACCACTTTAATCACGAACGCCATCTCAACCGGTGCGACTTTATCAAACAAGACCGAGCCGCCGCCCCGGCCGATCGCGCCAACTTGCAGCCTAAGAGTCCTCGATTGTAGCTTATCGGTCTGATTCAGTTAGTCTGATAATGCCGTCAAAACTTCAAATCAAGACAAGTCCGAGACCCCGAGCATGCTTCGCAGGAACCAACCGTATCGGCAGACCAAGAGTTCAGGTCGTTATATCGAGTTGCGTCAAGTTAGTTAGATACGGCCGCGAAAGGTAGGATTGAATACATGTCAGAAGATGCTGCAGCGCCTACACTTGAGGAGCTGGAAAGCAGATTTATCCACGTCAAAGAACCAATAATAGGGACGTTCCTGACATCATTAGAAAATCGCCGGAGCCGAAGTCTTATCTATCACTACACAGATGATAGAGGTTTATACAGTATCCTAACCGGGGGAAAGCTCTGGTTCTCGGATATATTTGACCTGAATGATCCATCCGAATTGTATCACGGCGTGGATGTCGCAGTTAATGCAGCAAGAAGGCTTGCACGGCGAAAAAACGCCACGAATATCTTTCAGTATTTCGCAAAGAAACTACGTAGTGGCCTCAGGGAAAGTGTGGAATCTACCGCGTGTTACTTTGTTTGTTGTTTTAGCGAGGACGGCGATGATTTGGGCCAATGGCGGGCTTACGCAGCTGATGGTCAGGGATATGCATTAGGGTTTGACCGGCAGGAATTGGAGGATGCTTTTCTGGCGCTTTACCATGAAGGAGTTAAAGAGGGCGTTTATAATCCCTTTATTGGAACTTTTAGTGTTAATTATAACAAAGGCGATGCCCAAAAAATCCATGAAAAACTAATTGAGTGTGTCAAACCCTTCTTGGAGCCCGTAGACCACGAGACGTACGATTTAGAGTCTGAAAAACAGTTTTTGATCAGGCTATCAGCGAATCTCTCCTCAGATCTTCTGCTTACCTCCTTATTTTTTAAGCATGACGCTTTCAGAAATGAAAAGGAATATAGATTTTTGCAAGCACTAGGAAAACCAGCAGGAGCACAGGACATCAAATATCGTCTACGACCACATTCCCTTGTTAAATACAGAGAATTTGACTGGAGGGCTTTAGCGCCAAATGCCTTAAGAAAGATCGTAATTGGACCGGCAGCCGACTTAAAGGCATCGGATGAATTCGTGACAGATTGTCTAGACGCCTCTGACTATCTGCCAGATCATGTAGTAAACATAAGCAAATCAGACATACCGTATCGAAGCTTCAAATAGTTGAAGACTATTCCAACTATTCGAACAAAAGCCTTTTGCGTTGCTTTTGATCGGCAAACGCGTCCGGCACGCTTGCACAACATCAAACCAATGACTATCAAATCGCAGGACTCTCGTTTTGACTGAGGGACAAACGGGGCGCAGGTCAAGCGGAAAATCACGAGTTTGTTCGACTATATGCCTCGGCCTCAATGACAACCCGAAGATCGGCAATATGTGTCTCCGTAAAGTATATGGTTGCTTCTTGGTCCACGAGGGTCAGCTTCAATTCGCTACCGTTTAAGTCGAGAAATGTACTTTTCATCTCTTTTTTCGAAGCGTTGGCGTGCATATACATGGCGGCGTGATTCGGGCAGAGGGCGAGGTAGTTCTGGTAATGGTGTTTTTCCAATTCCGGGAGAAACTCTACGGTTTCAAAATAATAAGTTTCGTCGGCCAGCTTGAACGGGAGCGCGTCCTTGCACACTTGACAGATCGCTACGCCATCGGCGTTAGTGTATAATTCGCGGAGATACGGGTCAGTTTTTTCTCTCTTGACGGATTCACGATTGACGGGCACCGAACGTGGGCGCTTCTCAGTCATGCGTTCCGGAGCATCACGAGCCTGCGTCCGAATCCCGTCGGCTCGCCGCTTAGGATCACCCGGTCTGTTGCAGGGCAAGTCGGCGGCGGGTTCTATGCTGCTCCAGAATTTTCTGCCGGGTCACCGGAGACAATTCGGCAAACTGTCTAGCGTGTTGCAACGCCACGTCGTCGGAGAATCCGAGTTTCTCGGCTATTTCCTGATTTCTACGGCGTTCCTCAATACGCTTCGCACTTTCCTCACCGAAGCCGATGGCCTGGACCCAAGGCCATCCGGGATCGAACGGGAAACCTTGCGGAAGCAAGTCTCTCGAGGCCTCAGCGGGGCGGACCAATTCCCCCTTCCCCTGAGGTATCCATGCACCGCCCCGCAATTGGTGAACGAGCTGTGACTCTGCATAGTGAGGATAATTGGATTGGTTATACTGAAAGCATGCCTGCAGAATGCTCGCATCCTGGGACCGGTCGCAAAGTGCCCTCCAGACAAGGCGGGAAAGAGCCATGGTCGGATTTAGAAAAAGTTCGTCCAATCCGTCGATGACAAAGTCGCGGTCCGTTCCCGTTGGCGTCGGAAACGCCCCTGGCGCACGTTCCAAGTGTTCTTTGTTCGGGTTGTTTCCGCAACTGACTTGCGCAATTTCGAGCTTAACGGCTGCACCGCAAATTTGCGCGAATTTGATAAATTTACTGAGTCCATCCAGAGTCTGGTAATTGTGCGATAGCGGCAAACGAATCGCCTCAGTCCCAAGCGGTTCGAAATAAGCGTTCAGACCAGTTTCAAGATATGGTGCGTCCAGGTATACGCCGCTGGGTTGGCTCCATTGGCCGTTAGATCGCTCAAACACACAATAGTCACGAAAGAGGACATTCGCGTCCCTGTTGTCTTCGACCAACGAAATGAAGCGGCGTAAATCAGCTACATATGTCTTCCAACTTGGTGGGTTGGCAGCTTCGGCGTACCGGTGCTTCAGAATCGCCTCGATTTGCTCATACTCGCCTACTTTGCGGACGCCGACGCCTTCCAGAAATTTTTTTGCATTTTCTTGTTCGGCCTTGCTTGTCCCGGCGGTGTAGATGTTTCTATCTATACGGGGATGCGTCTGATCTTCTTCGATGTCTGGGGTCGGGAAATAACACTCCTCGCCTACGCGATATTCATAGTTGGAGAGACGAACCATACACAGCTCATCGAACCTTTGGATCTCCTCGTGCAGCTCCCGATATAGCAGTGCGTAAAGCATCTGATGCCATTCACCGGGTTTGGACCGCAACCATTCGACAAAATTCTCATCGGGGCCGTGACTCCAGCTATAGGTCTGACGATTAAAGCGGCCCATTTTTCCTAGTCGTGCTTCCAGGACTTGCGCAAACTGTTCAAGGTCCCAATCCTCGATGTCCAGGCCGCGCAAGAAGCGGTCGACACGACTGTTCCGTTGGGTTGCACCGATTGCCCAGTCGCGTGGCTCCTCGTCGCTACCGGTCAAAAAATCGACGTCAGGGCTAGTGAGTAATGCTTTCAATGCCGCGCGGGCCTGCAGCAATCGTTTGGCGGGAGCGTGTCCGCCCGAATGCACCGGGGTAAGCGGTTGGTCGTTCATCGCGGTGGTGACGGCGTCCCGCACGCATATGTACTGGGTGGGGATCTCGTCCTCGTGGTTCGGCAGCACCGCGAGAAAATCGCGGTCGAGCAGGCCGAGATCGCGGATCGCAAATAGGGATCGTGCTGCGAGCCCGGCTAACTGCTGGAGGAGCGGCTGGTTCGCCGGTGTATTCTTGATGCTGGACCGGCTGAGTTCCGGTACGAATGGGGCGTGAAGATGAAAGCGTAGGTTGGATATCTCTTTCGCGGCCGTAAAGTAAGCGGCAACTCGTCCTGGCCTCGCTGGCATGATTCGAAACCGTTTCGCTAGGGAGTTGTCTACATCGGCCGAGCTGTCACTGGAGCGCGGGTCGAGTTCGAACGCTAGTGCCGCGTACTGGCTTTCCAATCCCCCAAGCGTCTGGACGAAGCGAAGGAAATGCGAGCTTTGCGTCGCCTCGCCATCAATCTCCCGGAGTATTTCGATGTGGTGGTCGGAATGCAGTATTCGCAGCGGGCGCCCTTCCTGTCCGCCGATAAAGCATTATAACCTATTGAAATAATGGTACTTTCTATATATCCTGTTATCTGTTCCCATAACAATCCCCATCAATGAGGGCTGGAATGGACGACAATACCCAGGCACGATAAGGAACGCTTTCACGGGGCTCGGCTCTACTGGCGTCACGAATTCGCGTCCGCTGATTACCTTCGCCGTTATCGAGGGGCGAGTGTCCAGCCGTTCACTCCGGACCGGGTTCGCCAATCCCTTCCTACCGATAACAAGCCCCCAGTCGAGATGCAGCAGGCCGGACACTGGCGATCACCCGACATGCCGTGCCGGGGTGGATTACCCCTCTACTCTTAGGAGGGGAGAATCAAACCGTAACACCGTAACACCTGAGCAATAAGCGGCGGAAATTCTGGGGTTTCCGGATGATTTCCAAACCGTAACCAAAACAGGCGATGTTACTGTACAAAAATCCCGGGAAACCGCAGAAACCTGGGATAATTACGGTGTTACGGTTGCGAAACAAGAAAACTCCGGGTGAAACCGAAACCGACGGCATGCAAAAGGCTGGTATGCACGCAGGGCCGTCGCCCGCTCCAACAATTGTGCTCGCCGGATTGACCGATGCGGAGAAGCGCGCACTGAGATCGGCCGACAACACGATTGCGTTGGGTGCGAGTTGGGACCTTGATCTCCTGAAACTGGAATTGGGCGATCTCTCCGAAATGAACTCTGATGTCAGCTTTACGGGTTGGCGCGACGACAACGTCCGGGCTCTGAAGGAGGCAAAACCCCATATGGGTGGATTGACGGGCCATGCCGCGGACGTGTGGCGCCCTCTGTTCGCAGTGAGCGGCGATTGGCCAACGGCGGTTCGTCGCGCCGCGCTGTCGCTTGCTGAGTTAACGCACGGGTGTAGGGAGATCAACCGTGGCTGTTGCCTTGCCTGGGCATTATCAGATTAGAATCGTAACTTAGAATTTTCCGGTCATCGAGCCAGCTTCCCCGTCCGTGCTTGGCCGCTCTACGCTAGATATAATGGGAATTTGCGCACCGAAGCCCCAAAAAGGGGGACAGGAAAGGACTACCAAGAAGGTTTGGTCGACAATGCCGGCTTAGGCCATGAGCTTGTCTGTATTCAACCGAACGAGCTGACGATGAGCGTCAGAAGGCACGTAAACAACCGTCTCCGGAGCAATTTCAAAATACTCACCACTGAACCGTTTCACCGTTGTACCGAAGAAAGCAGCCCGACTGATCAACCGTAAGCGTTTCCAAGAGGCGGCGCATGCCGGATACGCTGTCTGCTGTTTCAATTCTTGCGCCGAAACCCATGCGAGTCTTTACCCGGCCAGGACACAGACACACCACGGCTATGCCTTTTTTCTTTACTTGTTCAGCTATGACAGTGGCCGCCTTATTGAGGGCAGCCTTGCTCGTCCCATAAGCCAGCGCTGGATGTCCGCCTTCCGCAATGGAACCAGCCGTGCTGGAGATGAAGGCCATTTTTCTCTCCTGCGAAGCGCTTATGTTATTGACTAAGGACTCGGCAAGACGAACTGCACCAATGGTGTTGGACAAAAACAAGTCTAGCCACAGCCCGTAGTCCAAATTTTCAAAGGTCATTGCTGCAAGATCACGATTTGTGGGGTCCCGGCCCAAACCACCGGCGTTATTGATAAGCACGTCAATAGGAACGCCGGTGAAGGAGTCCGCGAACGCACCAATGGACTCAGCCTTGGATACATCAAGGCTGTGAATTTGAAGGCGCTGATATCCCTCATCAGCCAAGTTTCTAAGAGGATAGGCGTGGTCCAGCGACCGCGTGGTTGCCACAACCTCCCAGCCGTCCGCCAGATACTGGCGCACGAATTCAAAGCCGATACCACGGTTCGCCCCGGTGATCACCACACGCCTGTCTCTCCCAGCTTCACTCACCATTGACACCTACCTGACGGTAACTTGGCGGTGCGCCGAGCCCGACAATTTTTCTTTCCCAAGACCTCATCCGCCTTAACTTGGTGTGAGTCTTGTTCAACTGCGCATGGATTGGGTCATTGGCGCGGAAGCTTTGAGAAGGGATAGAGATGTAGATGTTACAAGACCCTGCAAGAATTCACCTCCATCCACGCGTGGACCCACAACCCATTTCAACTACCTACGTCATCTCAACCGCCGCGACATTTTCAAACAAGTCCGAGCCACCGTCCTGGCCGAGTGGCGTCAACTTACTGCCTGAAAGTCCTACATTCTGCCTTCTTCTGTCCTGGGCTAGCTAGTCTGGCAATAACTGCGCAACCGCATGGCTCTCGTACGGTAGGTATTCGGCGCCATCCCCTGGCGGTGTACGAAAAACTGGTAGAGAATTTGAACACGTTACTGGAGGTCCCAGGTGGATACTTATTCCACCTTGGACGGTCCTTGCCGGTGAAGTTTCGTTCCGAAGCTCCGTCCCCTGACGACTGCGTTTTCACCGAATTTCTCCCGCACAGCGTCGAGGGCCTTGTCGACCTTGCCCTCGGTGGGGGATGCGGCACCGAAGAGGTCGGCCTGGCCGGCCGGTCCGGCCGGTCCGACCGGGCCCAGATCGTGGACACCGATGCCGATCAGGCGGAAGGCCCGGCCGTCTGTCTCGCGGGTAAGGAGGGGCCCGGCGGCCCGGACCATATCCTCCGCCGATTGTGTGGGGTTCCTCAAGGGTTGGAATAACCATTCGTCCTGTCGGTCTGGATGGCGAGTGGGATGCCGGACGGGGCTGCGACATCATTTAGAGAAGGAGAAAGGTCAATAACTTAATCATCCTAAAACACCGTTTGGATCATCAAAAGCAAGTAGCCCAACAACAAACAGGATCAGAAATGTCTCCATTAGATAAACGCGGCCTCTGTCCTATTTCTTCTGATGAAGGAAGCGCTATGGCCGACTCTTACTCCGTTGTTGACAACTCCGAGGACTATTTTTTGCACCGCCGTTCTCAATTAGTCTGACGATATTTCTTAATGGTAGTCCTGCACTGGGACTTTATCTGCCATGTCGTAATTGACGGTATAGCCCAGGTCTTCAAGCGCACCCACTGTGATAGCAGTGATTATTGGCCACGGGTTACGTACGTAGCCCACCACCATCATTCATCACGTCGTAGGGCGGTACATCTCCGCCGAGATGGTTCCCCCAATGGGCACGGCTCGCTGTTTTATAGCTGGCCAATGGGACACCGGCATAACCGTCTTCTTCTGCTTTGCGTGACAGGTTCGGGAATGACATTTTGAATTGTTCGATGGCGCTGGTACCGCCGAAGGACGGGCGGTCTCCATCCCTTTCTATGATCAGGTCGTACCAACCCCGACCGCTGCCAAGGCCGAGTGCGTGGCCTATTTCATGCAGAAAAACAAGGTCGAACTCTTCATATCTTTCCAAGGGAAGGGGGGCGTCCCGGTGGCCCTGGTTGATGGTTATTTCGCTGACTATGGGGCGGGGGCCTAGACCCGAGCCAAATCCGCCCCCCGCTCTTCGGTGCATACGGACGCCTTGCCTGCGAAAATCCGTCCAAAGCCAATCTTGATCAGGATATCGTCTATCTATCAGGATATCGTCTATCTCGCGCGGCTCTATGGCGTCGCCGCAGATCTCATTGACTGTCGTTGTGGGGTAGTCGGCAACGATGATCTGCTCCCACCGATTAGCCGCGTACATTGCCGCGTCCCGGAAATCATCGGACAAGTCATCGTCGAATTCCAAGGTAATGTCGAAATCGCCCCGCACGGTCCTGTGGGGCCGCACTTTCCATGTGGCATTTCGGTTCCGCATGGGCGGACTGAGCAGACTGGCAAAGTTCCCTTCAGCACCACGAATGAGCGCCATCACCCCTAAGTCATCGATACTGTTGCCGCCGTACAAAAGCCTGTCGAAGCTGTTGGGACTGTCGCAGAAAAGTCCAGCCGGTGCATGGTCCGACGGCACCGGTAAAGCCTTCACGGTTAAATCCCAGTTCTCTCCTCTCGGTAAAAAGGGGGAGTCCATTAGTTCGAAAATCTCAGCCCCATCCAATGTGAGTGTGGCGCGGGGAGGTATCTCGCAAATGGTGGAGCCACTGATTGAATCTCTGATTGAATCACCGTTCAGTTCGGCCCTCAAGTAATGATCCCGGCGGTTGAAGATGCGCACAATGCTGGTCCGGTTCGCAGAGTCGGGATGGGTAAGGAGTGGCACATGGTATCTGGGTACGGATGAATTGATCTCAATGGCGGAAGGCTGCACCTGGTCCATCGGCGCGAATGTGTTCCCCGTTTTCAACCCTGCGAAAGACTGGATAACTAAGCTCTCATCATTGCTCTCGATAACCAGCCGCCAATCGCCCACGCCATCACCCAATCCTCCGCTAAGAGTCGGTTTCGAAAGTCATGCGGCTCGGGCCAATCTGCGGACGAGGAGCATGACGGAGGCGGCGTAGAGGAAGGCGCGGGCCGAGGCGATGGTGGCCTCGAAGTCCTTTGCCAGTCGCCGGTTGCGGTTGATCCAGGCGAAGAAGCGCTCCACGACCCAGCGGCGCGGTTGGACGGCGAAGCCGACCTGATCGGGGCTTTTGCGCACGATCTCGACGGCGATCATGGTGGCCGTGGCGACCTTCTCGCCGGCGTAGCCGCTGTCGGCAAAGACCTTCTCGATGAACGGAAACGAGCCGCGTGAGGCGCACAGCAGCGGCCCGCCACCATCGCGGTCCTGGATACTCGCCGGATGCGCCTCGAGCACGAGGCCGCGCCCGTCGGTGTCGACCAGCGCGTGGCGCTTGCGCCCCTTGATCTTCTTGCCCGCATCGTAGCCGCGGGGGCCACCAGCCTCGGTCGTCTTGACGCTCTGGCTGTCGATAATCGCGCCGCTCGGGCTGGCCTCGCGTCCGACCCGCTCGCGATCGGCCATGACCAGAAAGTGGTTGATCTTCTCAAGGAGGCCGTCGTCGCGGAACTTAGCGAACCAGCGATAGATCGTGCCCCACGGTGGTAAATCGCTTGGCAGCAAGCGCCAAGGGCAGCCAGCCCGCATCACGTAGAAAATGCCGTTGACGATCTCTCGCATCGGCCATGACCGGGGCCGTCCCGTGCCATGAGCCGGAGGCAAATGAGGCTCGATCACAACCCACTCCGCAGCGGTCAAATCAGTCTGATAACGCAGCGCCTTGCGGCTATGCTGCTCTCGGGTGGTCGGCGTCCACATGGCGGCTCCAGATCGGTTTCAGCAACCTTCCTGGAATCACATCGACACCGGCCACTCAACCCCTTTCGAAACGGCCTCTGAGGCCCCTTGACGCACCTCCGTTTCGATATTTCTGGAATACAGGACACCGACATACCTACCGTATCCCTTCGTAAACCTCTCGAGTTCGAGATAGATTGGCCCATACTTCGTGCCCTCATCGTCGTAGCCCGTGATCGTGATCGGCTGGGGGGCGGCTCTGCTTTGGAAACGCCCTAACCTATAGTCCTTGATCTGGACAAAGCTGAAGTAGTCGGGATTATCCGCGCTGAAGAACAGGGGCACTTCGTAAGAGGCTGCGGGTTCATCTTGCGCATTCGCGCTGAGCACGTTCAATGCGGCAACGATGAATATGCTGCAGTTTGAGAAATAAAGCACGAGTCTCAGTAACATCCCGTTGTCCCTTCCGTTTTCTCCATCCGCCGGTATTCACTTACAGTTATAAGGCGAAATTATACTTAGCGTCAGCCAAAGCTGTTGCGGGCCAAGGCGAAATCCTGGGCAACGCGGAGAATCAGCCTCACAGATGGGGTTTTCTAACCATCTTGTCCTCCCTTGGCGTTTTTGGCCTGGTATCGCCGGCGCGCGTGACTCTTGACGGTCGCGCGCGCCGGCACCGGCCAAACTGCCAGGTGATTACCGTATCAGAACGCGATTGTGACTCGCCCGAGTGACCGGGCACGACACGACGAAGTGCCTTAGCTTCACGTTCTGGTTGCTCTAAGACGATCACTTCCAAAAAATTTAGTGGTTTGGGTATCCGTCACACCGTTACAACCGTTGGATTCCTGGGCTTTGCGGGTTTTAATATCCGTCACAAGGTTTGATTTTGTGACGGATTGAAAATCGCTGAAATCGTTGCTGTGCAAGGGTTGTGACGTTTTGACGGATAGAGATGGTGTATCTTGTTTTGGATAGTCCTTCCACACCTTTGCGGAGACAATGCGCTTGCAACCCTTCGCAGTTCCACCAGCCGTAGCGATACCTGCACAGCGAATTGTGCCGGACGCGATGCCGATCAGCTTAAGCAAGTTGGCCACGGCGCGGTGTCAAAGGCGGTGTAAGAATGTACCACCCGCTTGGCGGTAGCTTGTCCGGGTAGTCCACGGGCGGGCCCCAAGTGCGGGACGACGCACCTTGTATACGGCTGGTGTCGTTCCGCCTTGTGTGTGTGGGCCCATGGGCTCACGCGGGCAAGCGGGGAGATCGACTATTCGGAAGGGTGCCGGTCTCGGCTCTGCTTGGGCCGGTAGCTCTCACCGGCAATTTCCAGGATGTTAAGCAAGGTGGGTCAGAAGACCGGGCAGGTCACCTATCAGTCGGGCTCGACCTCGACGAGGTCGTAGACATCCGGGTGGTTACGAGCCATGCGCTGCGCTTTACCCTGATCGGCGATCAGCTGTATGTCACCGTGGCCATGCCAAACAAGGCCGGTACCCTAATGGCACAACGCGTCTGACCACCCTCTCGGATCTCAATGGACTCCAGATGACGAAGTGCGGTCAGGAGTACTTGCAGATCATCAGGGTCAGCCAATTCCGCGACTGCCTGCGAAGCTAAAGGGAAGTTGCTGGAAAAGCCCACGTCGGGTGCTGGTCGCAGCCCCTCTCTACGAAACGGTAGCCAGAGAGCAAGACATTGACGCGGAAAGTCTGCCGACACCTCACCCCGTAGGAGCTCGAGGTCTGCGTCGACAAGGCCGTTATCATTCGGCGGCTCCCAATCCCGCGTGACATTGCCGTCATCCGGCTCGGCGATACGGGACTGGAGAAGCTCTACACCTACACAGCCTGGCTGTCCCGCTTGTTACCCAACCGGGAAATCCCGGCCGACATCGAGATCACCGAGGACATGCTCCGCCTTCAGGCATTCCGCGTCGAGCAGAAGGAGCAGGGGGCGGCGACGCTCGGTCCGGGGGACACCGAGGCGCTCACGCCGATCAGCGAGTTCGCCGCCAAACCGTACACGGAAGAGGAAGAACGTTCCCTCTCCGAGATCATCAAGACGTTCAATGACCGCCATGGGACGACGTTCACGCGCGAGGACTTTATCCGTTTCGAGCAGGTCAACCGTGAAATCATGGATGACGACCTGACCGAAATGCTGCGCAACAACCCGCCCGATGTGGTGTTTTCGGCATTTAGCGAAGCCTTTTTCAAAGGCGCCATCAGAATGTTCCAACGCGACAACGAGATGAAGAGCATCGTCCTGAGCGATACCGAGGCCCGCGACCGGGCGACCCGGCATTTCTTCAACAGGGCACTGCGGGAAGTCAGGGAGGGGGCACAGGGATGACGGTTTTTGGTGACCTGGCCGGTCTTGGACGACGACGAAGCGGTTTTCGGAAACCCAGCCGGGCCGCTGGCGGTTCTCGCCCGCCCTCGAAGAGACGTTGAAGCGGGCCGGCGAAGGTCGGCTCGAAGCGCTGGGCATCGAAGCCGACGATCTCACAAACGCGATTTCCGGCTATCCAATATGGCTGTGCGACGACGATTCCCAGGAAATCACCGATTTCATCGGCGCTGACGAGGAAGGTAAGCGGCTTGTGTTCGTTCACGCCAAGACGGGCGACCTGGCTCTCGGCGGTCAGGGCTTCAACGTGCCAAGCCTTCAAGTGGTTGCTGTGCGCCTCACGCGGCTCGTTTCCGTTCATCGAGAAGGTCTTTGCCGACAGCGGCTACGCCGGCGAGAAGGTCGCCACGGCCACCATGATCGCCGTCGAGATCGTGCGCAAAAGCCCCGATCAGGTCGGCTTCGCCGTTCAACCGCGCCGCTGGGTCGTGGAGCGCTTCTTCGCCTGGATCAACCGCAACCGGCGACTGGCAAAGGACTTCGAGGCCACCATCGCCTCGGCCCGCGCCTTCCTCTACGCCGCCTCCGTCATGCTCCTCGTCCGCAGATTGGCCCGAGCCGCATGACTTTCGAAACCGACTCTTAGGAATCCTTCAACCATTCTGAGCGATTTACGAAAACTACGGCCGTCTTTGCCCGAGCCGAGCAAAGTACCGAGTTCTTTGAGATTGTTTAAAGCTATGAGCTTGCGCACCTCGATTTCTTTATGCCCAGACCGTATCGCTGCTGCATAAGGGGAATTCTTCTTTACTTTCATGAAACGACGATAAATCGTATTGAGTTTTTTTTCCGAGTAGGCACCATTTTTCTCCTTTACAAGCAAATTGCATGCAGCCCGCTCTGACAGACCCGAACTTTTAGCTTTTCTTGTCACGTTTAGATATAAGTCCAATTCCTTTGACGGGCTCCATTTCCTGGGCGTACCGACTTTCTTTGATGCCAATGTTTTCGCATCAATGCGCTTAAATCCGGGAACGTGTTTACGAGCAAGCGATAGTGCTAGAAGAAATTCACTATCAGGCTCGTCGGGGGGAATTGAGAAAAAATCACATAACATTCGAAGTTTACGGGTCTCTTCCGGTAGAACTTCTTCCTGATTACCCTTGAGTCCAAAGCCGCCGGGCCAAAAGACTATTGGCTCCGACAATTCCTGGGGGTAATCGTCTGGCATACCCACCTCCGCTCGCTGGGTCCGCATCTGAGATGGCGCGGCGAGCCGGTGCGGGTTCGGTTATTCAGCGGTCAATCCTAGCCGCGCCTATTCAATTTTATCACCTTTGCAGACCGCGTCACCGTTCCGCAGTACTGAGCCCATTCAGCCATTAACCGTTTTCGCTTTTCGAACAGGTCGCCCCGGCGGTAGGCCGCCTCCACCTTGTCCTCAATGGTATGGGCTAGGGCCATTTCAGCCACTTCGCAGGGATAGTTGGTTTGCTCTGCCGCCCAATCCCTGAAAGTGGATCGGAAACCATGGGCGGTCAGGCCTTGGTGGTCCATGCGCTTAAGCAAGGCCAACAGGGCGTTGGTGGAAAGCGGTTTGCCCCTCTTGCCGCCCTGAAAGACGTAGCCCCCATCCTTCAGCTTGTACATTTCCTTGGCAATTTTCAGGGCTTCTGATGAAAGCGGCACCCGGTGTTCCTTGCCCCCTTTGATGCGCTCTGCCGGGATGGTCCAGATCTTAGCCTCGAAGTCGATTTCATCCCAGGTGGCCCCGATGGTCTCGCTGGTACGGGAGGCTGTGAGAATCAGCCATTCCAGTGCCCGCGCCGCAAAGCCTTCCTGCTCTCTCAGCTTCTCCATGAACCCCCCGATCTCCGTATAAGACAGGGCCTTATGATGTTTTACCTTTTGCACCTTGCTCCGGGCCGGAAGCAGCTTATCCAGATGGCCCCGCCAGCGGGCCGGGTTCTCTCCCACCCGGAACCCGCGGGCTGTGGCCCAGTCCAGGATGGCCTCGATACGCCCCCGCACCCGCGAAGCGGTTTGGGTCTTATTGTTCCAGATCGGCTCCAGGACCTTCGTCACCAACGCCGTATCGATGGAAGCCACCGGCAGAGAACCAAATACCGGATAGGCGTAGGTTTCCAGGGTCGAGGTCCATTGGTTCGCATGCTTGGCATTGCGCCACCCTGCCTTATGGGCCGCGATGTATTTCTTGGCGCAATCCTTGAAGACCATAGCGGAGGCAGCTTCCAGGGCCCGGGCCTGTTTCCGGGCTCGCTTGGCCTCTATGGGGTCCACACCTTCCAGGATGAGCTTCCTGGCCTCTCGGGCCTTGTCACGGGCTTCCGCCAGGGTCACCGTATGCACCGGTCCCAGACCCATATCCCGGGGCGTTTTGCGTCCATTCATGCGATACCGGAAGATCCAGGATTTGCTCCCTGCGGCCGCAATTTGGAGGTACAGGCCCGCTCCATCGGCATAGAGACCCTTCTCCTTAGCCCGGGTGACCGTTAGAGCCTTGAGGCGTCCAATTTGACTTGCCATCTTCCATCTCCATACCCATCCCTAAGATTGAGATTGTGATGGACTATAGCGGACACTACAAGACATAATGGGAAAGAAAACCAAGGAAAAAGATATTCACTTGGGATGGGTAGGGACATCACGGGATGTCCAGAAACATTGATGTGGCGGATTCCTGGTCCGCCGTCAGGTGGCCCGCGCGGTCCGGGTAATCCGCAAGCTCCACAGAGGCGAGACCCTTCTCGCGGAAGTCCCGTAGCCAGCCGCGAACCGTGTCGGGATCGAGATAGAATATCCTGGAGACCATCTGCACGCTGTGGCCATCATCAAGGGCAACCAGCGCATTCGCGCGCCGTACCTGCAGCGCTTCGACCTTCCGCTTGCGCATGACATTCAGGAGTGCCTTGGGTTCGTCAGCGGTCAGAAAGGAGGCCCTTTTGCGCATCTTCGCCGTGAAGTCGTTCGCTGCTCGTGTCGTTGGAGAGGTGCATGAATCGGCAGCCGAATCAGGTCAATGCAAAATACTAAATTCAGGCCGAATCAATGATTCCAGGTATAACCCAAACACGGTATGTGCACCGTATACTTACATTGTCGACCGTGTTGATGATGGTCTATTCACGCGTCTATTTGGTACGCAATTGGTTGAATCCCGCGGACTTGATTTAACCGGCAAGAGCTATGTTTCTGGCCAGCCCGAAGACATCGCCCACGCAATTGTTTCGAACGTGATTAAACTTTTGAAACAGCCGTGCGGCCTGCATGCGATGAATGCGTTCTCATCGACCAAGGGAAGAAAGTTCATTTCTGAAGTCGTGGTTCTTCCACTGGGTGAAGGTCAAGAATCCACCCAAGCGGTGGGGATCAATGACATTCGCAATACAATCGGTTTTGACGAAACGGTTAGCGGATGGCTTGGTGTAACGGAAATCTCATGGATTGACATTGGTTTGGGTATTCCTGATCAAGACCCCATGTCCAATTGACGTCGTATTTATGAAATTCCGAGTTAGTCCACGCATTGCCACAACTTGGTTCCCAGGCGATAAGGGCCTATGCCGTCGCTTCGCATTGACAATCTGACCAAACGCTATCCCACCGGCGACCTGGCTTTGGATGCGGTTTCCTTAGAGGTGCCGGAAGGACAGGTGATGGCTTTGATCGGTCCGTCGGGCGCTGGCAAAAGCACTCTCATTCGCTGTGTTAACCGTTTGGTCGAGCCTACGGCCGGCCGCGTGTTCCTCGGCGAAGAGCAGATCACCGCGATGAATGCACGCGCGCTACGCCGCACCCGTCGCCGTATGGGCATGATTTTCCAGGAATACGCTTTGGTCGAACGGCTAACGGTGATGGAAAACGTTCTCTCAGGCCGGCTGGGGTTCGTTGGTTTCTGGTCAAGTTGGTTCAGACGGTTTCCGGAACAGGATATCGCAACAGCGTTCGCTTTGCTGGACCGGGTTGGCCTTACGGGAATGGAAGATAAGCGGGCGGACGCCTTGTCCGGTGGTCAGCGCCAGAGGGTTGGGATCGCCCGCGCCCTGATACAAGACCCTGCACTTCTGTTGGTGGATGAACCAACGGCCAGCCTTGATCCAAAAACCTCGCGTCAAATCATGCGGCTGATTACGGAACTTTGCCAGGAACGGAATCTCACAGCGGTCATCAACATTCATGACGTACCGCTTGCCAGACTCTTCGCCGAGCGGGTAGTGGGTTTGCAGGTGGGCCGGATTGTCTACGACGGCCCGCCGGAGGGCCTAACACCTGATGCGCTCACTCAAATCTATGGCGAGGAAGATTGGACAGCGGCTGAAAAGAAATTCCAGGAGACCGGTAACGGGGACAGCAAACCCAATCCGTTGGATCAAGACCGTCTTACCGGGGAAGGGTGATAGCCATGTCGTCTCTCGCCAATTCCCGTGCCGTTTGGCGCGCCCCGCCTTTGATCAAGAGCGCACGATTGCGCTGGGTCATTGCTTTGGCGGTCGCAATCTATTTGGCCGCTACCGTCGGTACGCTGGACATTAACTGGGTGCGGGTTGCGGACGGATGGCCGCGCACTCTCCGGTTTTTTGCCGGTTTCTTTCCGCCTGATTT
Source organism: Rhodospirillaceae bacterium (assembly GCA_965262665.1). GTDB lineage: Bacteria > Pseudomonadota > Alphaproteobacteria > Rhodospirillales > Rhodospirillaceae > CBDBND01. The sequence continues at coordinate 1,147,864 of CBDHFR010000004.1, read as the reverse complement.
CTTATCGCGGTGGGACGCGATCCTGGATGGGCTCCTCGAAAGCCTGTGGATGACCATCGCATCGACGGCGCTTGGGGTTCTCATTTCAATTCCCATTGCCATTGGTGGTGCCCGAAACGTGGCACCGCTACCGATTTATCTGTTTTGCCGGGCGCTGATGGCGGCATCACGTAGCTTTCACGAGGTCTTGATCGCTATCTTTTTCGTCAAACTGTTTGGCTTCGGCCCCTTTGCCGGTTTTATGACACTGACATTCGCCACGCTCGGGTTTTATGCCAAGCTCCTGGCCGAAGATATTGAATCCATTGATCCTGCCCAGGCGGAAGCGGTCAAAGCCGCGGGAGCAGGGTGGCTGCAATGGCTCGACTATGCGATCCGGCCGCAAGTTCGGCCGCGGGCGATTGGTTTGGCGGTCTATCGTCTCGATATTAATTTCCGTGAGTCGGCCGTCATCGGAATCGTCGGTGCCGGAGGAATCGGGGCAACACTCAATACTGCTTTCGATCGCTATGAGTTCGATACGGCCGCCGCTATTCTTTTGGTCATCATTCTGATCGTTATGGCGGCCGAATATGTGTCCGGTATCATTCGCAAAAGGGTGCAGTGATGGCTGTCGTACACAGCGACAATGGTCCGGTCTGGCGCCACCGCACACGCCGTGAAGATTGGCTGGTGTGGGCCGGCTGGCTGACTGGCTTAAGTGTCATTATTGCCTGCTTGTCCTTCATTTCCGAAAAGACCATTTGGGCTTTCGTGCTCAGTGCGCCTCAAGAAGCGGCCGATCTGGGTACGCGCATGATTCCTCCCGATTGGGCTTACAGTGCCACGTTGTGGCGGCCGCTATGGGACACCTTCAATATCGCCACTTTGGGCACGGCCATTGCGCTGATCATTTCTGTTCCGGCGGCCTTCTGCGCCGCTCGTAATACTACGCCGAGCACAATCCTGGTGCGGCCGGTTGCGCTGTTCATCATCGCCGCCTCGCGGTCGATCAATTCCCTCATCTGGGCGCTGCTGCTGGTGGTGATCGTCGGCCCCGGCGTTTTTGCCGGTGTGCTGGCCATTGCGTTCCGGTCCATTGGGTTTTGCGGCAAGCTTTTGTACGAGGCAATCGAAGAGATCGATATCAAGCCGGTTGAGGCGGTCAGCGCAACCGGGGCATCGTCGGGTCAGGTGCTGACCTACGGTGTTGTCCCACAAGTGATGCCGGCCTTTGCCGGTATTTCTGTCTTCCGCTGGGATATCAACATCCGGGAGTCGACCATTCTCGGTCTGGTCGGAGCTGGCGGGATAGGCCTCCAACTCAACGCGTCAATCAACAATCTCGATTGGTCCCGGGTGGCGGTGATCCTCGTCGCCATTCTCGCCGCTGTTATCGTGTCGGAGTGGTTGTCTGCAAAAATCAGGGCTGCGTTGACCTGATGTGTTCTATTCCGGCCTGACCGCGCAATAGGAACCAGGCGCGTCTTCAATCACCTTAAGCGAGCCTTCGCCGGGCACACGGGCTTCGACTATTTTACCCGACTGAGATTTCAGCCAGGCATCCCAATCCACCCACCAGGAACCTGCATGTTCGTCCGCGCTCTCCAGCCATTTTTCTGCCGATTTCGGGTTCTTTTCATTGGTCCAATAACAATACTTATTGGCTGCGGGCGGATTGACCACACCGGCAATATGTCCCGACGCTGACAAAACGAACCGGACCTTGCCCTGGAATATTTTGGTGGCTTCGTAAGTCGAAGCCCAGGGCGCGATATGATCTTCCTTACACGAAATCATGTAGGTGGGCAGTTCGATAGTGCGCAGATCGATGGGAACCCCATCCAGGGTGATGCCGCCCGGTTTCACCAAGTTGTTTTCCAGATACATGTTGCGCAGATAGAAACTGTGCATGGCCTTGGGCATGCGGGTTGTATCCGCATTCCAGTAAAGCAAGTCGAACGGGAAGGGGTCCTTACCGAGGAGATAATTGTTCACCACGAACGACCAAATCAGGTCATTGGACCGCAGCATGTTGAACGTCTTGGCCATGTCGGCGCCTTCCAAAAAACCACCGCTTTCGTCCATGCGCTGTTCCAGTTCTGCGACCTGTTCTTCGTCAATAAAGACCCGGATGTCACCGACTTCCTCGAAATCCGTCAGCGCCGTCAAGAAAGTTGCCGTATTGACGCTGTCGTCGCCTTTAGCCTTGAGATAGGCCAATGTCGCAGCCAACAGTGTTCCGCCGATGCAATACCCGGTGACGTTCACTTTTTTAACGTTGCATGCCTCTTTCACCGCTTCGATGGCAGCGATCGCACCTTCCAGCATATAATCATCAAAGCGTTTATCTGCGAGACTTTCATCAGGGTTGACCCAAGAGACGACAAACGTCGAATAGCCCTGATCGGTCAGCCATTTGACCAGGGAGTTCTTTTCCCTGAGGTCAAGAATGTAAAATTTGTTGATCCACGGCGGAATGATCAACAACGGCGTGGCGTGGTGCTGTTCCGTTGTTGGTGAGTATTGAATCAGTTGAATGAGATCATTCTGGTAAATCACTTTGCCAGGGGCCACGGCCACATTGACCCCAACTTCAAAAGCCTCTTCGTCGGTCATGGAAATACGCAGCCGCCCTTTTCCCCGTTCCATGTCCTCCAGCATGTTCTCTAGGCCCTTGACCAGGTTTTCGCCCCGGCTTTCCGCAGTGGCCTTTAAGACTTCCGGATTGGTCATGACAAAATTAGTGGGAGCAATGGCGTCTGCAAATTGCCGCGTATAAAAGTCAACTTTGTGCGCTGTTTGCGGATCTAAGCCTTCCACATCACTGACCGTGGCATTCATCCAACGAGAGGTCAGTAAGTACGACTGCTTGATAAACTCGAAGACTTCATTTTCTTGCCAGGTGTCGTCCCTAAAGCGCCGGTCTCCCTTTTCGGGTTCGATGATCGGTTCGACTTCCTGGCCAAGCATGCGCAGTGTCGTATTGCGCCACAGATTCATGTAGTCGTTCCACAGTGAGACTTGGGCCTCGACCATCTTGGCTGGGTCTTGCATCATCTTCTGGGTGAGTTCCAAAAACGCTGCCCCGATCTGAGCAGAATCGCTCATATCGACGGCTTTTCCAGAAGCATTGCGAGCTATGAAGTCCGATACCAGCCGTTGGGATCGATCGGCGATATTAGCCATGATTTTGGCCATTTCCGTGCCGTTTTCGGCAGACTCATCGTCTTGCGTTTGTGGCGCCATACTATCCTGAATCGTTGCTGTTTGAACGGGTTCGGCGGGACCCGCTATACAAGACTATCTCAAAGTCGGTAAGGTCCTGCCTTTAGAGGTTTTTTTTCGGCCGAAGTCGCGCTATGCAATAGGCGCTGGGGTTGGACTTGTCTAGGGTATTTACGCCGGAACATCGGGATTTACACAGGCTTAGGCTTATTTCGGTGCCACATAGCTCAACCGCTATGAGCTGTTGAAAGAGGCACTGAAAAAAGGGGCGACTGATGGACGTGAAACAAGAACACGATTTGGAAATAGAAATGCGGCGCGGATTGGGAAAGACCCAATTGGCGGCCTTGATTGTCGTTTGCTTCTCTTTGACGGGCTGTTCAACCGTGACCGATGTCTGGGAAGGAACGACAGATGCCATAGGTAGCTTAATTTCAAGTGAAGATGAATTCGCCGAAGAAACGGAAGAGGGGTTCCCAGATCTGGCGTCCGTCCCCGGTGATGCAACATCAACCACATCAGAAGAAGACCGCGACGCCGCCACGGAAGGCCTGATCGCGGACCGCGAACAGGCCCAATACACTGAGCAAGTAGGTCGCCGTGAGCCGGTGGATGTTCGTCCGCTACAGGAGGACACTGATGGTGGAGTGCAGCCTCAACCAGCGGCGGCACCAAACGCAACTCAATCTCCGGCGGAGACAGCACCCCGGTCTCGGCCGTCTCTGGCCGAACGGTTGGGCGCATCTCCGCCACCGCCACCACCGATGTCCGCTGAGTCGGCGCCACCGCCACCGCCGGTGCCGTCCATAGATAGTCTTACCGCGCTCACTCCACCCGACAGTGCGTCGTCTCCGTCGGCAACGACAGTTATTGAAGGGTCAGCCGGGGAAACTCAATTAGCAGCCCTGCCCAGCGCTATGTCGACCTATGACCCATCCCTATATCGGGTATCGACGCATATTTCGACGATCACCTTTACCACCGGCAGCAGCCGGCTCACCGCTGCCGACCGTCGGACTTTGGATGATGTCATTAGGCTTCGCAACCAATACAACGGTGCGATCCGGGTTATTGGTCATGCATCCAGCCGCACCCAGGATCTTGATCCTATGCGGCACAAATTGGTCAATTTTCGGGTGTCTCTAAACCGGGCCAACTCTGTTGCCGCGGCCTTAATGGCCAAAGGCCTGCCGGCCGACAAACTATTTGTAGGCGCGGTGTCGGACAATGAACCTCTCTATTACGAGGTCATGCCGGCAGGTGACGCGGGAAACCAAAGGGCTGAAATCTATCTCGATTACTAGGACTTGCCCGGCTGTCGCCCTGGATTAGCACTATCTCCGACGCAGTTGCCCGTATAATCCCTCGCCTCCTGTATGAGGAAGTTAAAACAAGGCACGACAGTGCGGTTTCATGTTTGTGATTTCTTTGTTCTTGTCTGACAAACCTGAGTTTCAGTTAGCGACGAATACAAATCGGATGCCCAATGCCACAGGAATTTCACCGCATTAAGCGCCTGCCGCCCTACGTGTTCGCTGAAGTGAATGCGATGAAGGCTGCTGCGCGCGCTGCTGGTGAAGACATCATCGACTTAGGTATGGGTAACCCGGATTTGCCGACGCCGACACATATTGTGGACAAACTGTGTGAAGTCGCACGCGATCCGAAGGCGCACCGTTATTCCGCATCGGCCGGCATCAAAGGTTTACGCAAGGCTTTATCCGCCTATTACGAGCGACGGTTCAACGTTCCCATTGATCCCAACAAAGAATGCATCGTGACGCTGGGATCGAAAGAGGGACTAGCTAATCTTGCTTCCGCTATGACGAGTCCAGGCGATATCGTATTGGCTCCCAATCCCAGTTATCCGATTCATCCTTTTGGATTCATTATTGCTGATGGGTCGGTGCAACATTTGCCGGTCCAGCCTGACGAGAATTTTCTCAAGGCTCTGGAACAAGCGGTGATGCACAGCGTACCCAAACCGGTGGCGCTAATTCTCAACTATCCATCCAATCCGACCGCACTTGTGGCGGACTTGGATTTTTATATGGAAGTGGTTTCCTTCTGTAAGTCACACGGCATTTGGATCTTATCCGATCTGGCTTACTCGGAGATCTATTTTGACGGCAATCCACCACCCTCCATTTTACAAGTGCCCGGCGCAAAAGAGATTGCTGTCGAGTTTACGTCGATGAGCAAGACCTACAGCATGCCAGGCTGGCGAATTGGGTTTGTCGCCGGCAATGCTTTCCTGGTCGGTGCCCTGACCCGCATCAAGTCGTATTTGGATTACGGCGCTTTCACGCCCATCCAGGTAGCTGCCGCGGCTGCGCTCAATGGGCCGCAGGATTGCGTTGACGATATTCGTCAAACCTATCAGGGCCGCCGGGACGTCTTGATCGAAGGCATGGCTCAGGCGGGTTGGGACATTCCGTCGCCACCTGCCACCATGTTTGCCTGGGCACCGGTGCCCGATCCGTTCAAGGAACACGGCTCCATGGGTTTCTCGAAGCTGTTGCTGCAACACGCCAAAGTGGCGGTTTCGCCGGGGACGGGATTTGGAGATAACGGAGAGGGGTTTGTCCGTATCGCCTTGGTCGAAAACAAACATCGTATTCGCCAGTCCGTTCGCAACGTCAAACAGTTTATGGCTGACTCCAATTCCTTCTTGGAAGAGGCGGAGCGCACCCGAGCAGTCTCATGACGCAGCCCCTTAAAGTCGCCATCGCCGGCATAGGTACGGTCGGCACCGGAACCGTGCAGGTTTTACAAACTCATGCCGGAGATATAGCTGCTAGGTGCGGAAAAAACATCGAAGTCTCAGCCGTCTCTGCTCAGGACAAGGCCAAAGATCGTGAAGTCGACATCGCCCAGTTCACGTGGTTCGATGATCCGGTCCAGATGGCACAACAGGCGGATGTCGATGTCATTGTCGAATTGATCGGTGGATCGTCCGGCGTCGCTTTAGAGACCACCAAAGCCGCCTTCACCGCCGGCCGGCATGTGGTGACCGCCAATAAGGCTTTGATCGCTGAGAGTGGTCTTGCGCTGGCGAACGATGCTGAAACAGCGGGTGTCGCCTTGGCTTATGAAGCAGCCGTCGCCGGAGGTATTCCGATTATAAAGGCTCTGCGTGAAAGCCTTGCTGGCAACAGAGTGACGCGCGTTCTGGGCATTCTCAACGGCACCTGCAACTACATTCTGTCAACGATGGAGGAAAGTGGCCGGAATTTTGATGATGTGCTCCAAGACGCTCAAGACTTGGGTTATGCCGAGGCCGATCCGAGTTTTGATATCGACGGTGTTGATGCTGCCCATAAACTCGCCATTTTGACCAGCCTGGCTTTCGGGACTCAACTTCAATTTGACGCTGTGCATACCGAAGGCATTCGTGACATTACGGCGCTGGATTTTGTTTACGCCCGTGAATTGGGCTATCGCATCAAGCTACTGGGTTTGGCCGGCGATACGGGCGAAGGGGTTTATCAAAGAGTTCACCCTTGCCTCATTCACCAGGATGGGCCGTTAGCGGCTGTCGATGGGTCATTTAATGCCGTCATTGCCGAAGCAGATTTCGTTGGACGTTCAGTTTATGAAGGACGCGGCGCCGGCGCGGGGCCCACGGCCTCCGCTGTGGTTGCCGATCTCATTGATATCGCTGCAGGACGATTGAGTCCGACGTTTGGAATTCCTGCGGTGCAGTTAAAAACACTCAAACCGTTGCCCATTGATGATCACGTCGGTGCTTTCTACGTCCACCTCACTGTGCTTGATCAACCGGGCGTGTTTGCCGACATCAGCGCTATGTTCCGCGACGAAAATATTTCCATGGAAAGCATCATACAGCGGGATCATGATGCCGCAGGCAACGCCCATATCGTGATTGTTACCCATGACGTCAAAGAGTGCTCGCTGCGTCACGCGTTAGCGGGTCTTGGGTCCCATGACGCTATTGTCGAAGCACCTCACGTCATCCGCATTGAAGATGTTTGGGGCGATTGACCGGCAAATCAGATTTCGATGGTTTTACTGGCCTCAGAGACCGGGTAGAACAAGAGCAACAATAAAAGTCATCCTGGAGGGACCATGTCACTGCAACTTGATGGCAGCTTTAGCAACGTTCTAGAGCGCAATCTCGCCTTGGAAACTGTCCGGGTCACGGAAGCTGCGGCCCTTTCGGCATCGCGCCTGATGGGCAGCGGGGACGAAAAGGCGGCCGACCAAGCAGCGGTAGACGCCATGCGTAAGGCCCTCAACAGCCTCAAGATCAAGGGCACGGTGGTGATCGGTGAGGGTGAACGCGATGAAGCGCCCATGCTGTACATCGGAGAAGAGGTCGGCAGCGGTGACGGTCCGAAAGTCGACATCGCACTCGATCCCTTGGAAGGAACGACTATCACGGCGAAAGGCGGCCCCAATGCTCTTGCCGTGATTGCCATGGCAGAGGCTGGTAGTTTTTTGAATGCGCCAGACGTTTACATGGACAAGATTGCGGTTGGTCCTGGACTACCCAAAGGAGTCGTCGACCTCGACAACGAGCCGGCCGAAAATCTGAAAGCTTTGGCTGCAGCCAAGAACTGCGGCGTAGATGAATTGCTGGCCTGTATTCTTGACCGTCCACGGCATGAGGACCTCATTGCCAAAGTGCGGAAAACCGGGGCCCGTATCATGCTCATTTCCGACGGCGATGTTTCGGGGGTGATCGCCACCGCTGAGTCTGAAAGTGGTGTGGACTTGTACCTCGGGTCCGGGGGCGCACCAGAAGGGGTGCTGGCCGCCGCCGCGTTGAGAAGTATCGGCGGCCAGATGCAAGGCCGGTTGCTGTTCCGCAAAGACGATGAAAAGGCGAGGGCTCACAAATGGGGCATTAAAGACCTTGATCGAAAATACGAATTGCTCGACATGGCCAAAGGCAACGTCATGTTTGCCGCGACCGGTGTGACCAGCGGGGCAATGCTCAAAGGCGTGCGCCGGTTCGCTGGCGGGGCCGTCACTCATTCTCTGGTGATGCGGTCCAAGTCAGGGACGGTACGCTATATTGAAGCCCACCATCATTTTGAAGGCGAGGACAAACCTTAGTCCAACATGGCCGAACCAGCCCCAACCCTTTCGCCTTGCTTGGGTGTCCAACAATCGTTTCTTGGGCGGTTCTGGCATAGTCCAGAAGTAAATAATGAGACTGTAAGCGCATTACGCCAGGCGATGGATCTTCCCGAAGCCATTGCCCGCATCCTCACCGGACGTGGTTTTACGCCCAATTCAGCGGAACCGTTTCTTAATCCAACACTGCGTACATTGATGCCTGATCCGTCTTCGCTGGCTGATATGGATAAGGCCGTCGTGAGACTGCAAGCGGCAATAATGAACCGTGAACAGGTTGCTGTTTTCGGTGACTATGATGTCGATGGTGCGACGAGCTCGGCTTTGCTCATCCGATTCTTTCGGGCGATCGAATTGGAACTCACCAGTTACATTCCCGACCGCATGAAAGAGGGCTACGGTCCCAACGCTCAAGCCCTTCTCAAACTGGGAGACGATGGGGCAACGCTGATTGTCACCGTTGACTGTGGCATCACGGCTTATGAGTCTTTGGCGAGTGCTTCTGCTGCCGGGCTCGACGTTATTGTCATCGATCATCACAAAGCCGAATCTCAACTGCCTAACGCCGTTGCGATCGTTAATCCCAACCGCTTGGATGACACCAGCGGGCAGGGGCAGTTGGCGGCTATTGGTGTCACCTTCTTAGTATTGGTCGCGCTCAATAGGGCATTGCGGGAGTCCGGCTGGTACACCGAAAATTCCTTTGAGGAACCTGATTTGCGGACGTGGCTGGACCTGGTCGCTTTGGGAACCGTGTGTGATGTCGTCCCGCTGCAAGGTCTCAACCGGGCCTACGTCAATCAGGGTCTGACGGTCTTGAACCGCAGCCAAAACGCGGGGCTGGTTGCATTGGCCAAAGCGGCCCGTATGGACGGTCCGCCTCGGGCGTTTCATTTGGGATATTTATTAGGGCCGCGTGTCAATGCGGGAGGTCGAGTTGGCGATGCCTCCTTGGGCACTCGATTGTTGATCAGCGATGATCCCGACGAATCAGCGGCTCTGGCCATGCGCCTCAATGAACACAATGCTGATCGGAAAGAGATCGAAGCAGCGGTATTACTGGATGCTATTGAAATGGCTGAGGGTCAGAGCGATCCCACGGCGTCCATCATTTTTGTTGCCGGCGAAGATTGGCATCCTGGAGTCATTGGTATTGTCGCCAGCCGTTTGCGCGAACGATATGACCTGCCAGCCTGTGTCGTCGCGCGCGATGGCGGTATGGCCAAAGGGTCAGGACGGTCTGTACCCGGGGTGGACCTCGGCCGCGCCGTGCTGGCAGCACGGAACGCCGGCCTTTTGTTCACAGGCGGCGGCCATGCCATGGCGGCCGGTTTTGTTGTCGAGGACGCGAAGCTGGATGACTTTCGAGACTTTCTGAAAGCCAATGTTGCCGAACAGGTTGCTGCCGGAGGTGTCCCATCGGTGTTTACCGTGGACGCAGTCGTTTCCGTTGAGGGCGCGACCCTCGATCTGGTGCGGACTCTCTCCCGCCTCGAACCGTATGGATCAGGCAACGACGAACCGAAGATCGCTATTTCGGAGGCTCAGGTCGTTCAATCTGACATCGTTGGCCAGGGACATGTGCGCTGTCAGCTTTCCGGCCGGGCCGGTGGGCGCCTCAAAGCGATCGCCTTCAACAGCGTGGATTCAGACCTTGGCCATGCGCTCCTCAATGCCCAGGGCCGCCCCGTGCATTTGGCAGGATGCCTGCGGGAAGATACGTGGCAAGGCCGCTCCAACGTTCAACTGGTGATCGATGATGGGGCGTGGACGGCAGGCTAAGGCGTAAGACTTAAGACCGGTGAACTGCGGCACTCATGCTGAAATACCAGCCTTCCAGAGTCGTTGACACCCCGCGCGGGCCGTGCCAGTTTCCGCTCGCAAGGCCGCATAAAACCGGCTTTTCATCAATCAAACAGGGGAAGCATCGATGACCAAAATAATCGAACTTCTGGGTGCGGCCGCCATTGCACTCGGGCTTGGTCTCGGCACAGCGCAAGCGCAAACAGGTGATTTCAATCCGGCAAACATGCGGTGTCTGGATTTCGTTAATGGACAAGGGGATAACGCCACCAGCAAAAGCAGGGCCGATGTCGCCCGCCTTTGGATTATGGGCTATCTCACCGGAAACTACACCGGCCGGGAAAAACTCGAGCTGGTGGACGACATGGACGCGGAAGACAAAGCCGTGAGAGTAATACTGTCAAAGTGCCGCGAGAATCCCGAAGTCACACTATTGACCGTGTCGGAATACGTGGCCTCCGATCGCGGCCGCTATATTCCCAATACTTTAAGCAACGAGTTTAATCCCAATACATATATGTGCGGTGATTATGCCGATGGGCGTCAAGGGTCGGCGTCAGATGTATTGAAAGCTGATCTTGCCGACGTGTGGGCCTTCGCCTTCGTGCAAGGATTTGTTAACACCAAAGATCCGGACCTCTTGATCCCGGTGGAAAACAAATCGGCAATCACCGGCGCCATCGCCAGTAATTGTGCAAAGAACCGCGAAGTCTCGTACTTTTCGCTGACTACTGCCGTGGCGCCCATGGTGACGCCGCAGTAGCGCACTTAAAAATGATGACAATGACAAGGCCCGCCGATGTGCGGGCCTTTAGCTTTTATGGGGCAGGTTTATCGGGCGCCGTCGTGCTGCCGTCACCCAAAGGGCGTTGCATGAGCACAGTATCGACCCAGCGATCAAACTTGCGGCCAGACGCTTCGAGGGCGCCAATGACTTTAAAACCTAACTGGCTGTGTAAGGCGATGGAGGCGGCGTTGGCGGAATCGCCGATCACGGCAATCATCTGCCGGTAACCGAGAGCGGTGCAGCGGTCAATCAGATCGGACAGCAAGGCGCGCCCCGCGCCGTGGCCGAGATTATCCTTATCGACGTAAACGGAATCCTCCACCGTGTAGCGGTAACCCGACCGCTCCCGGTACGGCCCGGCGTAGGCGTAGCCGATCACCTGGCCGTTTCTCTCGGCAACGATATAAGGTAGATCTTTGGCGGTGATGGCTTCAAATCGGGCTGACATCTCCATCACGCTGGGTGTGGATTCTTCATAGGTGGCCGCACTGCTCTCTACATAGTGGGCATAGATTGCCCTAGCCGCTGCCATATCTTTAACGGTGGCATTCCGTAGAACAATGTCTGGCGTTTGGGGCCGGAGGTCTGGCGTTTGGGGCCGGAGCGGTGTGGGGTCTGGCATCGGACGTCAATCAGGCCATTTCTTGGGGATCATTACGCACGGTCGACCCCGATTTTTTGACCGGCGGGTTGTACCGTTCTGACGTCCGTCTGGCAATGCTCCGAATACTGCGGACTGAACGCTGAGCTGCCCGGTCAGAAGGGGCAAAAGTCAACCTCCGTGCGCGTCTCCGGGCTTGCACCACGGCCTGAGAATGGTTAGAACCGCGCTCTCACCGCACCAGGTCCCCTTCGTCTAGAGGCCTAGGACACCGCCCTTTCACGGCGGCGACAGGGGTTCGAATCCCCTAGGGGACGCCATATACCTATCCCAGCTATTCCCGTCCTTTCTAGAAAAACCAATGAATAAAAAGACTTATAAGATATTTTGTTCTTGTTTGTTCCGTTCAAATCCCTATAGCTCCCTTACATGAGGTGGGGAAGACCGTGGGGATGTTATGGGAAAACTCACTGCCGCCAAGATCAAGAGCATCGCGAAACCAGGTATGTATGGCGACGGCGGTACTCTCTATCTGAGTGTCGCTCCCGGCGGTTCCAAGAGCTGGATTCAGAGGCTTACCATTGACGGCAAGAGGCGTGATCTCGGTCTAGGTGCGTTCCCGCTTGTGAGCTTGGCCGAGGCGCGTGAGAAGGCTTTTGACAATCGCAAGCTGGCTCGTGCGGGCGGCGATCCGCTCGCTCAAAGGCGTAAAGCCAATGTTCCGATATTTCAGGAAGCAGCACAGCGCACCATTGATGCGAACCGAGCCCGGTGGCGCACCGCCAAAACCGCAGCGAACTGGGCTGGATCGTTAGCCAAGTACGCGTATCCCGTTTTCGGCGACCAGCGTGTTGATAAAATTGGAAGCGAAGATGTGCTACGCGTGTTGGTACCTCTGTGGCAAACAAAACCGGCGGTGGCGCGCAAACTCCGCTAACGCATTCGCGCTGTGCTTGCCTGGGCTCAGGCGCACGGCCATGTCGCGGTCAACCCCGCGGGCGAAGCAATCAACGCCGCGTTGCCCGCTATGCCATCGGTAAAAGCGCATTTCCGGGCGTTACCTTATAGAGAGGTGAAGGCAGCGCTTGAAACCGCAGAAGCGTCCAAGGCGTCCATCTCGGCGAAGCTGTGCCTGCGGTTTCTGATACTCAATGCGGTTCGATCGTCCGAGGCTCGGGGCGTTTGCTGGTCCGAAATCGACCTAGACGCGCAAGAGTGGCGTATTCCGGCAAGCCGCACGAAAACTGGTGTTGAGCACCGCGTGCCACTAAGCGATGCGGCAAAGGCTCTATTGCTATGCGCAAAGTCCATTGCTGACGGCAGTGATCTGGTTTTCCCATCACCGATCCGTGCAGGCAAGCAAATGAGCGACATGACGTTAACCAAAGTGCTGCGGTCAACCGGATTTGCCGAGCGGGCGACCGTTCACGGTTTTCGATCATCGTTTAGGGATTGGTGCGCCGAGACAGGCAAGCCACGGGAAATCGCGGAGGCGGCATTGGCACACACTGTAGGCGGTGTGGAGGGTGCCTATTTTCGATCCGACCTTTTTCAAAGACGCCGAGTACTCATGGAACAATGGGCCGCATTTCTGGCTGGCGAACACGCAGATGTGGTCCAACTCCATGGATGAGCCGACATTTCCGAAATTCTTGCGTTCCTGCTTTGCGGCGTTTCGGGGCCAACCGTTCTTCCATATGAACTGGCCAGACGATATTGAGGGCCAACCTATAAGCGACATGACGCTGACCAAGGTGCAGCGCCGGCTCGGGGTCGCCGATCGCGCGACCGTCCATGGTTTCCGGTCGAGTTTTCGGGACTGGGCAGCGGAATGCACCGATGCGCCGCACGCTGTCATGGAGTTGAGCCTAGCCCATGCCGTCGGCGGTGCCGTCGAGGCAGCCTATGCCCGTTCCACGCTTTTCGAGAAGCGGCGTTGGCTGATGGAACAGTGGGCAGCATACCTGAACGAAAGTGGAGATGTCGTGCTGATAGCGTCGACGGCGGGGGCTACCCTCCGATGAGGGTTCCCTCAAAAACCGAGCCAAGCCGCTCCAACAACTCTGCCATGTTGGCCAAATGTTGGTGTTGCGAGCGCACTTTCGGCGAGGCAGGGGTCCGGCAAATGCGCGCCAACCGAGAGTGGCTGGGATACCAAGAAGGTGCCGAAGTGCCGCGCTCAGGAATCTGCGAAGACTGCGCAGTGCAGCTAAACGCCTGTCATAGGTGTGGACGCGCTCCCGTCCTCGTCACCGACCCCGACCCCGACCCCGACCTCTTCCCCATCCATTTAGCTTATTTCAACCCCTATATATGGACTCAGGCGTTGCTTGATAAGGACGAGGCACGGTTGCAAGCCGCCGGCCTTGGAGAATTGGCTCAGTACTGTGAAACCTGTGTCGTACGGGACCATTTGATGGACGACGACCTCTTCGAGACCGCGCCGTCCAGGGAAGTTGCCGTCGGCCTGGCGGTCATCATGGCGCGGCATTGGGGCATTTCGTACTATGCCAAGAAGAAAGGGCTGCCTATTCCGGTCGATGAAATGGAACGAGTGGAACGAGTGGAGCAGTTGGCAGCGTTGGTTTGCCACACACTAATCAACTGGCCGAAAACCCTTGAGTTTGTCGTTGCCGAAGCAGGTCTCAACCCGGCCTTTCGCCGCGCTCTTGGGATGCTCGCAGAGACGTTCGAGGGGCAGGAACACCTTATGCCTCCGCTCTTGAAGAAATGGGTCAAGGACCGGGATGCAAAAAAGCTACCAAGGCAGCGCTCCAACAAGCCGGTAGACAAGCATGGGAACGTGCTGGTCACGTTGATTCTTCTTCATATCAGCAATTGTCGCTGGATCTTGAAATCGGGAATGAAGCCCACCAGCAGCAGGAAAACATCTGCTGCGAAGCGGCGCTCCTTCTGCAGCGCCGTGGTCCAGGGCCTGGAGGAAGCCGGATACACTAAGGCTTATGCGACCGTTGTGAAGGTTTGGGAACGCAATATAGTAAAGGTCGAATGACCGTTGGATGTTGAGGAAACTCGATAAAGTGCGGCCGATCGGTCGAAGTGCTCAAAACTATCGATGCGCTGGCGGTACGGCGGATCAGGAGTCAATTTTCGGGGCTGTCGCTGATTTGGCGCAGGCTTGTTGGATTGGCTTCACCAAATCCTGGAGTGTCAATCGGCAATGAAGATTGACCCCGGCTCGCTCTCCCAGCCGGTCCCCTTTTGAGTATCGGGTTGGAGGTTTTTCCGGTTGTCCTTAGGGGGATCCGGGCGTCTTGGCTTAGCGCCTTGCGATAAGCTGAGCGAACCCCCTTGGGGGGTGCTGTTAACCCACCGGGGTAACCAGCCCGCAGGCACAATAGGTTGTGAGCTATGAGCGGTGAGTGAAGTCCAGCGCTCGTTGCCGGTCTCAACGATCTCGCGATGGTGCATCAGGCGGCCGCCAGGGCGGTTGATTTCCTGAGATCGCCGAAAACTGACGGCCATTCCCTGAAGGCAGGATTGGCGCCGACGAAGGCCGACCTGCCCCAATTGCACAGCGAAATAGGCTCGACGTTCAGTCGCATTATCGACGGCCGGTCCCGCCGCAGCTTCTTCTTGCTCGCCTAAAGACGGCGTCTCAGCTCGTCTACACAATAGGTCCAAACCGCCGTTAATGGAGATCAGCCCGCTAAAATGAGCGGTCCCGGAGACCCAAACGATTGTCGGACCTTTTGAGCCTGAAGATATGGCAATGCTTGCGAACCACATAGACGAGGTGCGCAATGCCGAAATTCTCCAATCAAGTCCTAGGTTTCACTTCTGACCGGCTCATCCGCCGTCGGGACGTGGAGGCCCTGACAGGCCTCTCCTGTTCGTCGATCTATCGGTTTATGGACCGCGGCGACTTCCCACGCCCGCGCAAGATCGGGAGCGGTCCTACCGGCGCTGTCGCTTGGCGGCTTCGCGACATCGAGCAATGGATGGAGAGCCTTGCTGTCGCCGACCCCACGGCACAGGCCGTGCCCTAGGCAGCCGTGATGATCGCAACGCAGAGCGGTCCCGACGCTCCGGAAGGCCGGCTGGTCGATCGCGCGCTGGAGCAGCTGCGCGCCCATCCGGTGTATCTGGAGGTCTGCGGTCCGTTGGCGGCCGCAACGGTCCCCAACGATCCGGCAGATCCCACCCCCATCATCGAGCCGCTGCTGACGACCCGGGACGGGCTGATCCTCGAGGGCCATGAGCGGTGGGCGGTGGCCCGCCAGCAGGGCCGGCCAAGCCTGCCCTGCATCGAGTATGACCTGACCGGCGAAGAGGCCCTCACGTTCATGCTGGAACAGCATCGCCGCTCGGAGCGGCTGAACGATTTTTGCCGGATCGTGATGGCGCTGGCCCTGGAGCCCCATTGGCGTGCCCGCGCCCGGGAACGCCAGCGCCAGGGGGGCACGGGGACACTTTCGTCAAAGTTGACGAAAGGCCATGCGATTGACGTCCGGGCGGAGCTCGCACGCGCCGCCGGCGTGGGTGCCGGGAAGCCGCCGCAACAACCATCGACACACTCAAGGCCGCCATCGCGACAGCGCTCGATGCCTTCACCCCCAGTGAATGCGCCAACTATTTTACAAACTCGGGTTACAAGCCGGATCGATCCGAAAATGCTCTAGCAATACCAAGTCATCGCCATGCTGATGTTTAACGAGGCGGTGATGCTGTGAGAACGGAACAATTTGTATTAAGCTGATTTACTTGGCGGAATGGGCGAGTGCTATGTCCGCTGTTGGCTAATAGCGGACCTAGCACTCGGCATTGACACGACCAGCGACCAGTGCCCAGTTTTGTACTTACCGGCCACTGTAGAAATACCAATTGATTCTGCGCGGAGAGTTGTGTCGGGTAGGGCACTGGTGCGCGCACCCGTAGGAGGAGGGTTTCTATCCCCACTCTTTCGGGGGCTCACAGCCACCTTTACAGAACCCATCTTGAGTTGTGAATGCCTCTTCTCACAGTATCACTAGGTGTTTGAGTTGTGTCCGCTTTTAGCCATAAGCGGACATGAGGCCCTCAGGCTCGAAGCCAGATCAGTTTGGCGCTAGATATACGCACCTGGCGTCAGCATCAGATGGTGTGCGACGTCGAGCGCCAAGGCAGAGACCTTTTCCAGTTGCTCATGGTTTTGCGTCATGGACAAGGGCAGCGACCAGCGACGCCCACCGCTCCGGTTCGTCGAACATCGGATTAAGACTGCCGCCGTCGAGTGAGGCGTATGTAAAGTCGGGACGAAGGGATTCGAGATAGTGCATTTTAGTGTGCAATCGATCCCCTGAATTTGAAATGACGACCGCCGGCACCGTCAGTGCCTTGAAATCTGTCTCAAGGTCATAACTGAACGCGGCGTGGTGGCCGAACCATTCATTTGTCCCTGCCCAGAAGAAATGGACGATAGACCAATGAAAGGCTTCTATTGTCGCTGGGTTGTCCGTCATTGGATTCAAATGGTTCCATCGATCGGTTAGGTGCGAACCGTCTTCACGTGGTGTCTGATCGAAATGCGGTTTGGCAAGCCATTGCGCCCGTTCCTCTTCCGTGTAGATCGGAACACCATGTAAAAAGAGGCGCTCGGCCAAACCCGGATAGGCCGCTCCAAATGCGACAGCAATTGACGCACCTGTGTGGTGTCCGAGGACCATAGGCTTGTCGAGACCCAGCGCTTCGATCACGACAGCGAGCGAGTCCGCGTAGTCTCTAGCCGTGGGTGGCGACTCAGGGCCATCAGACATACCGTAGCCCGGTGTATCGACGGCGATACAGCGCATGCCGCGTGCGGCCAGATGCGGCATAGCGTTTTTGTACTGTAACGACGACCAAGCGGTTTGGGGAAGTAGCACGAGGGACGGCCCTTCCCCATGTTCTAGAATGTGAACTTGGCCCCAGGAGCCGTCTACGTAGGTTTTACGCATGCCGTCAGCGTACACGAATACTTGCGTCTCGGCTTAGATTCAGTTCACATCACGCGGCTTCAACGAGACATAACGTAGTAAATGAATATCTCTAAGGTTGTTGACCCAACCCCTTACCTCAGGGGCGACGAGTTTCTTGGTCACAATGAAATAGAGAGGCATTGCGGGATGGTCAGACAGCAGCATGGACTCTGCCTCGCGTAGGATCTGAGCCCGTTGATCAATATCCAATGTTTGGTTTGCCTCTATTACCAGTCTGTCAAATTCGGGATTGGCATAGCGGGTGATATTGGATGCGGGTCCAGAATCGCTTTGGAACGGTTTCAGAAAGTTGGTCGGATCGTCCACTTCAGCAAAAGCGAGCCAACGAGCTACTTCAAAGTCGCCGTTTACAAGCGCCGCCCGATGGACCTGGGACTCGGCGTTGTATAATTTTGCATGGACCCCTATTGCACGCCACATGGAAGACACCACCTCGGCCACTTTGTGGGTGTCGTTCCGCGAGTTGTATTTGAGTGTAAAGGTCAAGCGGTTGTCCGGGCCGAAGCCGACCTCGGCCAGCAATTTCTTGGCTTCCAATCGACGCTTCTCCATCGACCACGTTGAGAAATCGACTTTTGGCGGGTCACCATAATTGGACGTGCCCGGAACGACGTAACTGTATGCCGGATAGTCGCCGGCAACCTGAATCCGGTTGGTAATGAGGTCTCGGTCAACGGCCATGGACAAAGCGCGCCGAACCCGGCGGTCATCAAACGGCGGGCGCATCGTATTGAAGGCGTAATAGTCGTAGCCCGGAAAGGGAGTCAGACGCAGGTGCTCCGCATGGGTTTCACGGAGAACCTCCAGTTGGCTCTGCGGAAAATTCAACGCCATGTGAAAGTCCCCGGCCAGGTATCTCTTAAGGCCGGTGTTCAGATCTTCGTTGGCGATGAAGCGCACGCCGTCGAGGGCAACTTTGGCAGCATCACGGAACATTGGATTTCTTTTCAGCAAAACGTGGGATTGCGGCACACGTTCAGCCAGATTAAAGGCGCCGTTGCTGACCATGACGTCTAGTTGCGTCCATCCTTGACCATGGGCCTCGATGACATGGCGGGGAACCGGCAGGCCGCGCGCCAATAACAGATCAGGAAAATACGGGACTGGTTGTTCGATTTTGATTTGCACCGTCCGTTCATCAGGCGCGGTAACACCAAGGACTTCAAGTGGCGCGTTTCCCTGTGCCACGTCCTTGGCATTTTCTATCATGAACAATTGGCTTGCGAGTGGGTTGGCAGTGGCCGGGTCAAGATAGCGACGCAAAGACCAGACAAAGTCGTCCGACGTCATCGGTGTGCCGTCCGACCAGACGAGGCCGTCCCGCAAGTGAAAAACATAGGTTAAGCCGTGCGTGCTCGTCTCCCACGAGTGGGCTGCGCCGGGGATCGTGTTGCCGAAGCGGTCAACAGTGGCAAGACCTTCAAAGAGTGCAATGACCAACGGCAGCTCGGCCGCAGACGTGATCCTGTGGGGATCAAGGGTCCCAGCTTCTCCAGTTGTGCTCCGCGTTAAAATTTGATCGGCTGATGCACCGCCAGCCGGCATGACGGCACAAAATACAATCCAACAACACGAGATAAGAGTGCGTGAAACGCGGCGCATGAGGCTCTCCTGGCGTCTCAGGATGTCATTGCCTTGCCCCGCCGTCCACAATTGGGAACTTGATGTCCGCTTTGGGTCATAAGCGGACGTTGGATCAGTTTAACAACAGTCCGTCCGCGTTATCTTACGAGGTGATTTGAACCTCCTAACTAAGCCATTGTATTCAATCTATAGGAAAATCAAAAATTCATTTTTTGTAATCTCGACGTTGTGTCGGGGCACCCCATCCCTTTGGAGCACTGTGCATGGGGGCCGTCTCGGGGACCCTACAGGGGGTCTAACCGTATTGATTGGGGAGCGTGGTGAAACCTCTCTGGTGGAAGGCGCCAGGCCTGACGGTGGGCCGCGCTGTCAAATACGCCGGTCGCCAAGCGCCGCGACGGTCCGAGTGTGCCCGCCGCCTTCTACCGTCCCGGTTTCTTTACCGCTTCAGCGAACCTTGCCGTGATTTTTCCGGCCAATTGGTACCCTCATAAGTTACCACATCATAAGTGGGAACTTAGTGGTACTCGGTAGCACTGTCAAGCTGTCAGAAAAGGATAATGACATTGATTATAAACAAGAATATAGCATTCCATAGAATACAGTGGATGTACTATGCAGGGACTGTTATTCCCTGGTAGGGCTCAAAAAATTCCCCGATACTTCAAATAATTTCCCTGTTCTTGCGAGCAGGGAATTTGACCAAAGAGTCCGGGGTTTGTGCGCGCATTGTCAGACTAAATTAATTGGTCAGTCTAGTGAGTGAGTTTTCGCCGTTCCGAGCCGCGCCTTGCTTGGTCAATGCCAAACGAACCAATAGTTTAGTGCCTAAACTACTAAGCCCCGCACGTCGCCGCATTGCCGTTGACCATGTCCAGGAGGCCCTGGGGGTCTCAGAACGGCGCGCCTGTCGGGTTCTTGGTCAGCATCGCTCCACACAAAGACGCCAGCCGATATCATCCTGGATGATGAGGATGACCTAACCCAGGCCATCATTCGATTGGCCTCTGAGTATGGCCGCTATGGCTAGCCCAAACCGTCTTGCTGCTTCTCGCTGGCTCAGCTCTTCCACATGGCACGCCAGCCGAACGCGTAGATAAAGGTCCACCAAGTACATCCTCCCACCTTCCATCCCCAAAAGGATCGAAGGCTACAGGTGGCAGACTTTTTGCGCCGCCCGCGGCCGGGACATTCCCGCCGCTCCCGTGGACTAATTTGTCACCGCCGTTCTCAGTCAGTCCGCACCCTCAAGCAGAACGCTCTGTCCACACCGCCGTGGATCCTTTGCCTCGCACATTGGCAACCTGTACCAAGCGCCCATGCAAAGTCGTGATGTCAGTTCAGATGTTTGAATGGAAGGCGGATACGAAGGTGTTTAAGGGAGTAATTTCATCCCGCACCGTCGATCCATCAATTCCCAACAGTCATCCGCGATATCTGGTACCCAATAAGTCTACAACTACACGATATATTCAAATCTAATGCTCGCTACAAGCCATTGCCGCAGCTGCCAAGGCGTCGATGCCTTCGCCTTGGCTATGCCAGGCGCCGAACAACAATGCCGTCGGAACGAAAACCTTCGATTAAATCAGTGGGTTGAAAGTGATCAAACCGACATTCCAGATTTGGGCGCGTTGGGCTGTTCGTTTTTCCGCGTTTCACCACCGGCGGATGAGGTAAACAGAAGGGACAGGCCTCGACTTAGGGTGTATTGATGGTCGGGTTGTGGCCCCGGCTGGTGAATCCCAGAAAATTATACTCAGGATCGGCGATGTAATGGATGGAGACACCGGCAGTGGGATGAGTCCATGTGTCGATGACGGGACTGCCAAGGGCTCGGGCGCGGGCCACCACTTCATCCAGCTGATCCGTTTCGAAGATGGCGACCACACCCTGCTGGGTCCGGGAGGTTTTTGGACCTGAAGGTTTGGTGTTTGGGTCCATGCGGATGATTTCCAGGGATCCTTGATGGTTTTCCAAATGAAACACCACGCCCTGGCCTGGAACTTCCCGCTGTCTGACGAACCCCAGGGCTTCGTAATAGGCCGCCAACTTCATCGGTTCGGGCGTGCGCACAATGACTGTTGCAATGATGCTGTAGGTTAGCGGCTCTTGGTTTGCCTGGGAGGATTGAGACCAGGCGTTGCTCGCTAGCCCCACACCTATGCACAGACACCAAATGCAAGCGTTTCTAATCTTCATGAGCTCTATTCCTATGCATGGGGTACAGCCCGTTCTTGACCTGCTGCTTCCATATACCTGTCCTTCCCGAAAACCGTATCCGACAGTCTTCGTGATACAAACCGTTCAGATGTGGATGAGGTTTTCGCAAGGGACAGATCGAAGGTCTGGTCGCCAAAAGGGATATTGATGTTTCTTAAGAATTGATGCGGCGCTGGGCATTGCCTATTCCTCTGCTTTGTGAGCGGGCACGAAGGGACAGTAATCTTCTTTTTCAACCATATCGAATGCAAAGAGAAACTTGGCCACGCCACATAAGACGGCCATGATTATACCCAGATCAAATAACTGACTGTCCGTAAAGTGCTGGCTGGCACGATCATAGGTTTCCTTCGTGACATAACCTTTTGGATTTGTCAGTACCATAACATCGGCCAAGGCAAGGGCCGCTTTTTCCGCTTCAGAAAACGGGCCGTTTTCGTAATCAGACAACTGATCGATCTGTGCCCGCCGCACACCCGCATCCAAAGCCTGGGCTGTGTCGCCTTTGTTGCAGTAGGCACAGCCGTGAATGTTTGCCAATCTCAGGCGAACTAGTTCGACGATCCTTTTGTCTAAGCGACCAGAGTAAAACACTCTTTCGTAAAAATCATTCATGTACCAGTCAAGCATGGTCGGATTGTTACCTGCGACTTCAACGAAGGTGGCGTCACCTGTCACCCTGGTGGAATAGTCCCACAATTCCTGGAGGTGCGACGGAAGCTCATCCCGTGGCACCCGACGAAGGAACGGATTAGGTTTCATTAGAGAACACCTTCCATTTTACATTACACAAAGCATTGACAGACTAACTTAGTCGAACCAGAAGAATCTTTGGTCAAGGGCGATCAAACTGCAAGTAAATCTGTTGTCCCTTCCATTTACCTTATCCGCCGGTACTCGTGATGAAGTCCACCCAGGTGTTCACACCTTGCGATGGCGCCGACCCGCACGGTGGGACGGGAAACCGGTGAATCCTTGTCGAAGGTAAAGATGCGTCCGGGCGCGATTGTAGTATCGGGCGTAGCGTCTAAGCGTCCGCCGCAGACGGACCTCGCCAAAGATGGTTGTGTGATCGAGACAGCCCCGGCGTATCGATCCGATAAGGCGCTCAATATTTCCATTCTGCCAGGGCGATCTGGGTGCCGTCGGGCGAACTCTAATACCCATGGCCCTTAATCGCCGTTTGAAGACCTTGCCGTAACTGGTATCTCGGTCCCTGATGAGGTATCGCGGCGCGGTCTCCCAAGGACAGGCCTGGCTCACCTGGTTGGCGATCCAAACCGCGGTGGGATGAGAGGTGGCATTGGTCCAGACTAGTGCCCTCCGTTCGAGGTGTAATACCAACGGTCATTGAATTTGACCTTCGTGTGCCCATTTGCGCATACCAATCGACATGATTTTCGAGGGCTTGTCGATGAGCTTGTTCCAGGCGTGGCATGGCGCATCGACGTTGTCTTCGTAACTGTCGAAGACGCGGTTCGACAGGTAGCTCTGGCGCAGGTACTGCCAGATGTTTTCGGCCGGGTTCAGCTCCGGCGATCTGGGCGGCAGGAACAGCGGCGTGATGTTGTCGGGGAACTCCAATTCGGTGGTGGTGTGCCACCCCGCGGTTCTTGAGCTCGTTCATCACCGACAACCAGAACTTGGCGCCTTCATTGCCTGCGAGCCACAGACCGAGAACCTCGCGGGTGCCGTCACGGGACACGCCCAAGGCGACATAAACAGCCTTGTTCTGGACCTGCCGACTGTCGGCATCGCGGATCTTGATCCTGAGTGCGTCAAGAATGACGATGGGATACATCCGTTCCAGAGCCCGGGATTGCCATTCCCGGACTTCGTCCAGCACGGCATCGGTGACCCGGCTGATCAGATCAGGTGAGACCTGCAAGCCATAGACGTCCTCAAGGTGGGCGCGGATGTCCCGGACGGACAGACCAGCTGCGTAAAGCCCGGTGATCTTGTCATCCATCCCATCAATGCGGGTCTGGCCTTGCTTCACCAGTGCGGGCTCGAAACTCCCGTCACGGTCACGGGGCACTGAAATGGGCAGTTCACCATCCTGGCCCTTCAGCACCTTGGAAGACGAACCGTTGCGCCGATTGCTTTGCACAGGTGGCGCATCCTGACCTGCCTCATAGCCCAGATGGGCAGTCAACTCAGCGCCCAGCATGCGCTCCATGAGCTTGACCTTCAGCTCCTTCATCAGCCCGGCCTCACCAAGCAGATCTTCAGGCCGCTCGCAGTCCTTTAACAGTTCGTCCAGCAGTTCTTGGGAAATTGTCATAGTCCTTGCTCCTTTCAGAAAGCATGGACCAAAACCCAGATACACAGAATATCAGACACTCCCCTCGATATCCCATGTCCCGCCCGTGCCGGGCTCTTTAGTTTAGATGATCCCATTTGTTCCCGTTATTTGAGTGGGTAGGAACGTGGGGAAAAGATCACGTCTCTAACGGATTAAGTAAGAATCTCAACACTATATGAGCATTCTCTAGATTCCCTAGGGGACGCCACCTAAATCATTGATAAATAAGGACTTATTTGTAGTATCGTGCGCTAAGTCAGAACGTACGGCAAAAATACGGCAACCGACGGCCCGTGATGATCTACGGGGCTGACCTTCGTAAGTTTCTGGAAGTTCGTCAAAGTCGGCGGAGAGTAAAGCTGAAATCTGGTCAACTCTATTGCTGCCGTTGCCGGGCAGCGAGGGAACCGGCCGGTAACATTGCTGACTACTTCCCGATTTCAGATTCCACAGGCAACCTTCAAGCGATCTGTCCCGACTGCAACACCCTCATCAACAGGATCATCTCACAGGCCTCAATGGAGGCTTTAAGAGGCAATCTCGAAGTCTCGTTTCCGCAGGGTTAGACACGCATAAGAGATAGGACTTTTCCCTCCGGAAATTGTTACTTCGCCAGGACTAATAGAACCATGAAAACACACAACCCCGACAACGAGCGGATCAAGCGGCAATATTTTTCCTACCTCAAGGAGGCCAAGCGCAATTGCGAGGCGTCGATCGACGAAGCGGCCCGCGCGCTGCACCGGTTCGAAAGCCTCAACCGGTTCCGCAGCTTTAGGGAGTTTCACATCGAGCAAGCCATCGCCTTTAAGCGCCGGCTCGCGGAAGAGGTGAACAAGAAAACGCGGCAAAAGCTCAGCAAGTCGACCCAATATTCGTATCTGATGGCCCTCAAGAAATTCTTTCATTGGCTTGCGGGTCAGCCGGGATTTAAGAAGCGCATCGCATATAGCGACAGCGAGTATTTTAATCTCCAAGAAAAGGAGACCCGGGTCGCAAAGGCTCACCGAGAGATGCGTGCGCCGGCGCTCGAACAGGTGCTCCACGTGCTGCGGAACATGCCGGCCGATACCGATATAGAAAAGCGCGACCGCGCGTTGATCGCCTTTATCCTGCTAACCGGCGCGCGCGATGCCGCAGTGGCTTCCCTCAAGCTCAAGCACATAGATTTGGATGAGGGTTGCGTGCTCCAAGACGCACGTGAGGTGAAGACCAAATTCTCGAAAACCTTCACGACCTGGTTCTTTCCCGTTGGAGAAGAAGTTCTGGCTATCTTTGAGGACTGGGTTCGGTATCTAAAGGGGCAACTATTATGGGGGCCCGATGATCCGCTGTTTCCGGCAACACACGTCGCGGTTGGACATTCTCGTTTGTTCGAGGCAAAGGGCCTGGATCGTAAACACTGGAGCACTGCCGCGCCGATCCGACGTATCTTCAAGAATTCATTTGAGGCAGCTGGGTTACCCTATTTCAATCCACATAGTATTCGCACCACACTCGGGCATCTCGCGCAGCGCATTTGCCGCTCACCGGAAGAGTTCAAAGCGTGGAGTCAGAATTTAGCCCACAAAAAGGTACTGACGACGTTTATGAGCTACGGTGAGATCGGCGCGCGACGGCAGGCAGAGATTATTCGGGCATTAGGTCGGCCAAGCCTTAATGATGAAAATCTCGCAGAAAAGATTAGGGAAATTATTGATGGAGAGAACCCCGAATTATAGACAGTACCTCGGGGGCATCGCCAAGCTGGCACGACAACGAGCGGCAATGCTACCAGAAAGTCCCTCCACTTTTCCCGGGTAAGTCCATAAAGTGTTGCGTTGACCGATTGAAATCGCACCCAAAAGGGGACAGGGAGAGACGACCAAGCAGATTTAAGCTGACAATGCCAAGGCGAATAAGTAGGGCTTCCTTATTTCTGGGAATGTTGACAACGGCTCGGCACCAGCTATGGCCGTTGCGCTTTCAGGGGAGCAGGGCAGGCATTATTAAATGAAACAGGCATTGAGGGTAGGGAGTATGCCGTGTCCTTCTCGAAAACTTCCTCCACCAATGTTCATGCCGTGAACCGTCCGGGTGTGGATGGAGGGGGTCAGAAGGGACAGTTATTTCCGCCCGGGTTCTTCATACCAGGTCCGTCACATGCAACTTCTTGGTTTGGGAATATTTGATGTTACCGTTCTTCAATTTCGTTACCGCGATAACCCTTCTTGTGTGTTCACCAGTTACAGCCAGTGCGCAAGTTGAGGAAGCTACGGATGCTGGCGAAGATGTAACCTCGGTGGTCGTTTACGATTCCGAATTTTTTGCGACGTATAATCCCATCTCCGCCGAGGACATGATCAAACGGATTCCGGGAACCGAAGGGCTCCTCGCCGGGTTCGGTGGTGGTGGTGACGAACGCCGCGGACTTAGATCCAACACTGATCAGATTCTAATCAACGGCAAACGGTTGACCGGTAAAGAAAACCAAAGCTCTCAGTTCCTTGAAAAGCTTCCCGCTAAGTCGGTCGAACGGATCGAACTCATTACCGGCAATGTGCGTGAACTAGACACGGACGTGGGGGAGCGCGTCATAAACGTCATCCTGAAGGATGACGCTAGCACTGGCAGTGGCATTGCACAGGCCGGCCCGTTTGTCTTTCGTGGTGGCGAAGTGCGACCGATGGGCAATATCTCCTATAGCGGCAGCGCCGGTAATTTCTCCTATACAGGATCATTTCAGTTGCGTCCGGCTAACCAACCAGTGGATGTAGTTGATGTGATTATTACCGAGGGCGGTAATCGGCTTTCGGTCATCGAGGAAACTCGGGAACAGAATCAGGATCAATATACCGCCCGGACAACTCTCACCTATGACAGGACTACGGGGCAAACGCTTCAGGTCAACGGCTTCTACCGGTACTTTCCGCGAAATAATGAGGACACGACCATGACCCTTCTGGATTTGGGCAATGGTCCCCTGATAAGCGCTGGGACCATCGTTGATCAGGTTAAGGGCGATGATCACGCGTGGGAAATCAGCGGAGATTACACCCAAGCCATCGGCAATAACGCTAAGTTCACCGGACTCTTCGTCTACGCACGTGAGACCCAGGACCGGGACAACGAAAACTTCGCCGTCTTCGGTGAAGACTTCGATCAACTGGGAGGCGACGCAAAGGACCAAACTGCAAAGGAAAAAATCCTGCGTGGGACATTCGACTGGAATCTGGCGCAAAGACACAAATTAGAGCTAGGCATTGAGGGCGCCATCAACATCTTGGACAAGAACCTGGATTTCTTCCAGATTGTCGACGGTGTTAGGGTGGGGATCCCGGTCATCAACAGCGATCAGAAGATCACCGAGGATCGCGTCGAGGCTTTCACCACGCATGATTGGACACCTGTCGCCGGGCTTGAGATCGAAACCGGCCTCGCAGCTGAGTTTTCCTGGCTCA
Organism: Rhodospirillaceae bacterium; assembly: GCA_965262665.1. Taxonomy (GTDB): domain Bacteria; phylum Pseudomonadota; class Alphaproteobacteria; order Rhodospirillales; family Rhodospirillaceae; genus CBDBND01. The sequence goes on along the minus strand of CBDHFR010000004.1, from coordinate 1,120,833 downwards.
CCCAGTTGGGCAGCGATGTCGGGACAGAACGGTCCTTCCAATTCGTCAAGCCCAGTTTTGCCGCCTGGTACAATCATGACGACGCAACCCAGTTCTGGTTTTCGTTCCGCCGGGACGTAGGGCAACTGAATTTCGATGACTTTGTCGCCACCGTGAACCGTGAAGACGATGAAATTCTTGCTGGTAACCCGTCACTGGCCCCTGAGAAGTCCTGGGACTTTGAGCTCGGCGTGGAACGCCGGTTTACCGGTGGAGCTGGCATCTTCAGCGGCCGCCTGTTCTATCGGCGCATCAATGATGTCAAGGATCTCATTCCATTAGGCGCTCTGGATTCCCAGCCCGGCAACCTTGGCAGCGGCAACCATTACGGCGCGGACATTGAAACAAGCATTAGGTTTGGACGTTTTACTCCGGTCGATGCGGTACTCAGCACTACATTCTTATGGCAGGATTCGGAAGTGACCGACCCCTTCACCGGTGTGAAAAGACGCATTGGAAACCAGCCCGAATTTGAACTTTCCATTGAAGGCCGACACGACATCAAATCGTGGGGACTGTCTTACGGATTTGATATCGACAAAGACGGCCCAGCGCTTGAGAGCGATTTCAACGAATTCGATCGTAAGAGGACCGGTCTTCATGTGCGTCTCTTTATGGAGAAGACCATTCGCGAAGGCACCATCCTGCGCGCGTTCTGGGCCAATGTTACGGAAAAGAAAGACTCTCGGAGACGCACCCAGTTCGCCACCACGCAAGCAGCAGGGGCCATTGATAGCGTTGTGGTGCGCAAAGAACGTCACTTTTCCGTCTACGGATTCCGCCTGCGCACTACGTTCTAAAAGGATACCTACCGGCATTGTCAGACTAACTTGCCCGGCGCAGAAGAAGCTATAGTACAGGATCTTCAGGCGGCAAGCTGGAACGGGCCTATCCGGGCATCCGCGAGTTGCCGCACGGGATCGCGGCGATCGGGCTTGAGGCCGGCCCACTGTCTCAATGGCTCCACAACTGCCGCAGGTGCCTAATACCAACGGCGTAAATTTCTGACTCGCGGGGGATTCCCTTTTTTGGTTTGATGTGACTCAAGACTGGCGAAGGAGATTCGCCATGTCAGCATGCATTGCCCTTCGGGATGATTATGACAGCCTTGCGCTTCGGAACTTGGCCAGGCGCAGTCGCGATCCTCGCCAGGTTCGCCGGCTTTTGGCCTTGGCGGCGGCATACGACGGCATGAGCCGCACGGAAGCGGCGAAGGTCTGCGGTATGGATCGCCAGACACTGAGAGATTGGGCGCATCGCTTCAATGACGAAGGGCCGGATGGCCTGAAACACCGTTCCGGATCTGTGCGGGGGGCCAGTAATGGGGATCCCTACCGCGATCCTATGGAGGAAATGCGAACCCACCTCGCAATCGAAAGAGCGGGGATGGAAACCCTCCGCCTACGGGTGCGCGCGCCAGTGCCCTACCCGACACAATCCTACTTCAGGTCGAACATAAGTCTGAGACGGCTCCCCAAGCCGCTGCCAGCAAACGCAGCGACGAACCACAGCCAACCATGCAGGCTGGCGGAACTGACGCCGCCGAAAAAAGCGCCGATGTTGCATCCAAATGCAATACGTGCGCCATAACCCAGCAAGAGGCCGCCAATAACAGCGGCCGCCACTGACTTCCACGGTAAACGAAACGATGGCGCGAATTTACGTGCCAAACTCGCTGCAATAAGGGCGCCGAGGATGATGCCGAAATTCATCACCGAGGTAATGTCCCGCAACACGCTTTCATTCAAAGTGGCTGCTTGAGCCGGCCGCTGCCAATACGCCCAGGTGGCAACATCCATTCCTGTGGCGCTGGCAATTTTTGCGCCCCAGAGGGCAAAGGCAGACGTGACCCCCCAGGGCCGTCCCGCCAGCAGCAGGGTGGCAATATTGACCGTCGCAAGAGCCAGGGCGCCGGCCAACAATGGCCAAGGCCCTTTCAACAGGGAAAACGGCTCAGGTGCATCGGATGCACCGGGTCCAAGCCGGCGCTTTTCGTACCAAGCGCTGCCCAGCCATATCACAGCAACTATCAATAGGCTGATGGCGATCGCTCCCAGTACTCCGAAGGATTGAGACAAGGAAACAGGTGCGTAGCCGGGAGCATCACGCCAAAGGTCCCACTGCCAGGTGCCGATCACGGAGCCCGCAATAAAGGCCACCAGCGTGATGAGCATCCGTGCGTTCCCACCGCCGGCCGTGTACAGCGTGCCTGAGGCGCAACCGCTGCCCAACTGCATGCCGATACCGAACATAAACGCGCCACAGACAACCGCTAAGTTTACCGGCGCAACGAATCCGCGAAGACTTGTTCCCAGAAACTCGCCCTGAGCAATCAAAGGCGTGAACACCAACACGGTGACACCCAACATGATCATTTGAGCGCGCAGGCCACGCCCCCGCCCGGTTTGAATCACATCACGCCAGGCGGACGTAAAACCGAAAGCTGCGTGGTACAGAGTTAGTCCGGTCACAACGCCGACGCCGAATAAAGCGCCCTGACGCCATCCATAACTTCCATACAAGTAAAGAAACATTAGAGCACTGACAGTGATGCCGACACCGACGATGGGTCCATTGCGGAACAGAATAGGATTGGTATCCGCACCGAGAGATAAGGAGCGTGTGGTCATTGATTCCTTGGCGAACTGTTCCTTTAGAAATAGGTGACCAAGTCTATTATCAGGACTCCAGCAATCAAGTGACTATCAGAGGCCAATTGAGGTTTCGGACCCCCATTGTCCCTTAGTGTCCCAATACATCGGTTAGAAAACTATTGAGTCCTTCAACATAGTGCCGGCCGTTTACGAAAAAGAAATCGTTATGGCCACCCCCCCGTTCCAAAAAAGATTTTGGTTCACTAGCCAAGTCAAACAGCTTTTTCCGTGTTCGAACGGAATGATTTCATCCTCACGACTGTGCATAAAGAGCACCGGTGAGGAAACCCTTTGCACGCACTCATCGTTAGGATACTTGACACGGGTGAACCAGCGCGCCGGCAGCCAAGGACAGGTGACAGCCGCTGTTTCCGGGAGCGAGACAAAGCCGCTCTCTATGCTAAGCCCTCCCGGTGTGAATTCGCTGGCCAAATAGGTGGCGATCCCGGCGCCTAGGGACCGGCCGAGCACAATGATCTTTTCGCTTGCGATGCCGTGTTCTTCTGTGAGGTAAGGCCATGCCGCTTGACCGTCTGTCCCTTGTGAAAACCTTACCTGCCGCTCTTCTATGGGCAAGAGGTACAGGTGTGGATGAGCTTTTCGAAAGGGACAGGTCACAATGGCGAAAAAATCCAGCGCGAAGTGTCTGCAAGGGAGTCGACGAAAGCCGGTGGCTCATGATTGAGAACAGCAATCCGGCAAGGAAATTCAGAAAGAATTTATCGTGGGGCTTTACTGCCCGCCACCACTCTCAAGGAGTTCCCGCACCGTGGGTTCGAAGCGGGTCAGGCCTGTGGACCGGCCAACCGCCAGGGCCTCGCTGATGGATTTGCCGTCGAGGTAGCGGGCGCCGAGAGCATGAATGGCGCCGACCCGGTTGCCGCTGCCACAATGGAGCAGTACCGGCGCGGTGGTCTGGTTGATGGCGGCGCGGAGATGCAGCGCCGTGTTGGCATCGAGCCCGCTCCCAGTGCTGACAGGAATGTTGACGAAGGTCATGCTCAGGCCTTCTACTACCGCTGCCTGGTCGTAACCGACATCTTCGCCCTCCGTGCGCAGGCTGATGATGGTGCCGAAACCCAGCTCTTTCAGCGTGGCGAGGTCTTCCGGCGATGGCTGTCCGCCGGTAAGCACCCGCCCTTTAGCGTTTTGCGGGTTCGTGAGAGAGAGTTGCGTGAGGTCGGCCTTGGAGACGACGGACTCAACTGAGCCGTTAGCGCAGGCGGAAACAATGAGAAAAAGGAAAGCGGCAAGACCAGCTCGCACTGCTACAACTCGCTCAAGCAGTAGGGCACTTCTAAAACCTCGCGAATTTGGCTGTGAAATGATTCGATTCCAACTGGGATATTATGGGGAGGGGTGTCGTGTGGCAACCGGGGTTTTGGGGCTTTTTGGAACGGCTTCGGCGGTTGAGCCATGTCTTTCTCGAAAACCCTATCCGCGGAACCTCATGATGAAAAGCGACCAGGCGTACATTTGGTTTTTGTAAGGAAAGGCCAAATACAGCAAAAGAGTACATAAGAAAGGTTGTAGAAACTTATAACCACACCTCATCTGAGTTAGTCGCGATGTGATCTGACACCGCTCCCTTCCCAGCAAGCTGGAATGGGAGCGGCGCATCTCTTGATGGAGATGGTGGTTGTCCGTTTTGATGGTGGTGCACACCAACCACAAAACGAGGACACCACGATGTTGAATACTACCGACAAGATCATCAAACACAAAACTGGATTGCTGAATCTGGCCGAGGAACTGGGCAATGTGTCGAAGGCCTACCAGGTCCCCTGCCAGGTCCCTGCCAGGTCATGGGCATGTCGCGCGACACCTTTTACCGCTACAAGGCCGCGGTTGAGGAAGGCGGCGTCGAGGCCTTGTTCGAGCGCACCCAACGTGGAAGCAATACCCATGACGCGTTCAGGTCACGGCCTAAGGATCGGACAGCAGTTCCGGTAGTGTCGGCGTTAAAATCAAACGAGCTATGGCGATAAGGTGCGAGCGGATAAACGGATCCGGACCCGCAGCTGCCATCGCCCGTGAATCCTGGGAGTGAACAGATTAGGAAATCGAATATCGTGGATCGCATTTTCATCGAGACGCTGGTAACGATGCTCGCGGCGAACATCGCGTTCTATATCCGAGCGCTTAAGCTGATTGAGTACCTTGCGTAAGCAGGATGAACAAAGTGTTCGATCGCGTATTTCGGTAAGCAAGAGGAATTACCGCATGAAGTTGTTCAGGTCGTTGGGGAAGAAAATCCTTTTGGAAGATACCAACGGCGATGTTGTTACTAGTGAGAAACTTACACGCCGGGTTCTCGTAGATGTGAAGTACGTGCTGCGACCGTCACCTCAGCAACCGTTGAAGGTCAATGTGTTGAATTGCGTCGAAAATTGACCCAGGTTTTGCGTTGAATATTGACCCGTTCAATGTGAGCCTGATGAAGGCTCGTTTTATTCTTTTTTGTCGGTGCTTTCTCCATTTCGGGCGGTTGATTGTTTGAACCGGTAGCTGTCGTTTCCGGTCTCGACGATGTGGCAATGGTGGGTTAGGCGATCGAGCAGAGCGGTTGTCATTTTCTCGTCGCTGAAGACCGTCGGCCATTCGGCGAAGCCGAGATTGGTGGTGATGATGATACTGGTTCGCTCATAGAGTTTGCTGATCAAGTGAAACAGCAAGGCGGCGCCGGTTTGACTGAAGGGCAGATAGCCGAGTTCATCGAGGATGCGGTCCTCGTCGTTGGATGTGATCCGCTCGGCAGGGCGCGTACCGACGTTCTCGATCCGGTAGAGGTTGTGAACGAGGATCGCTCCGCCAAGCGTGGATCCGCAAACGTGACACTTCTCTGGGTGTTCCCCGGGGTGTCCCGCCCCACAGGTCTTGCAGATTGCGCGGCTCTGCGTCGTCAGCATGCCGTCGGGGCGGTCGCCGGCGTCTTTTAGGAGTGCGCGGTCCACGCGGAATGCACGGCCTTCATGGTAGACGAGGCTCTGCGGGCCAAGCTCGGAAATTGCGAGAAACCGGGCGCGCTGGATATAGCGCTGGTTCTTGCCGTCGGAACCGCCCTGGACGTGGGCCATGAGCGGCAGGCGCGGGAAATTGTATCCCGGCAGGAAGCCCTCCGTCGCGAGATAGCGGTATAGATAGAAGTCGTTATTCTGCGTCGATGCGGATTGCAGCAGTGTTTTCCGCTGCCAGTTCCCCATGGCGAGGCGGGCTTCGGACGCCTTCCGCTCCTGTGGCGAGATCGAGTAATCGTTGAGCGTTTGCGTTGCTAGTTCCACCGCCCGCTCAGCGGCGGCAAGAAGGTCGCGCCAACGATCGAAACCTCGTTCAAATTTAGTGGGCGCACGCTCAATCAAAGCGCGGGCGAATTCCTCGCGCCCGGAATACCAATACGGGCGATTTCCGGCATAGTCCTCTTCGAGAGCCGCGAGAACCGTTTCGATGTGCGAGGCCGCGCACTGTGCGGCCTCTGTGGAATCGATAACCTCAGAAATGTGCGAACGGAGCGGGCGTCCCGTATCTGACATGTCAAGGTTCTCGGGTATCCCCGCGCGTGCGGGGGAACCTGCGCCCACGTCGTCCACAGGTAAAGGATGCAGGGTCTATCCCCGCGCGTGCGGGGGAACCAAGCGGGTTGCCTTTCCACCCGACGGCGACATGGGTCTATCCCCGCGCGTGCGGTGGAACCGATAGTGTGTCGTTAGCGGTCTGGATCGTCAGGGGTCTATCTAACACCGAGGCCAGCGTTGACCCGGTGGGTACACAGGCACCGCCCACACGCCTTCGCTTCGCACACGCGAAACGCTACGCAAAGCCGCGCGGGTCCCTCCTATGCACTACCGGGACAACCCGCAACAACGCCTTCGGCATCACATAAAATGGACTGGTTTTACGCCGCCCAACTGGACTGATTTTGCTCCGCCGTTGACAGTTGATACCGTTTCCTCTGTTTGCCCATAAGCGGCCCCGGCTGCAATCATAATGAAGATGCTTGTCAATAGCGCTCTAATCATTTCCCGTTTGTCCTTTCCAAAACCTAATAGGCACTGCCAAAGTAAATCGGCTTGAGGTGGAAAGTAAGGTTTCCTAACCTCCGGCGATGCACAATCCCTTCCGTTATTTCAACTCCTCGCCTGAGGTCATCCGGTTCCCTCGAGTGTGAAAGTCAAATTTCTGAGACCTTATGGGTGTTGAAATCTGCCACCCTTTACCGTTTCGTAAGAGACGTCGATGCCTCGTTCGTGGAGTAGATCTTTGACCTGTCTCAGGGACAGTGGAAATCTCACATACAGCATCACAGCGCTGCGGATTACCTTGGGCGAGCTGTTGAAATAACGGAAGGGATTTTTCATTGCCCGAGGCTAGGAGGCGGCACTACTTGACTCAAGGCGATTTACTCTGACGGTGCCGCCGAGTGGCACGAACTTGCTGCCTGAAAATTCTCTACTACGGATTCTTATGCTCTTGACTAGTTACTTTGACAATGCCCTATAGGGTGTATCCAAACTAAGAATCGGTGCTCATGTATAATTGTGCAAAATGTCCGGGCTATTGTTGTTCTTATCCTCTTATCGAGCTAACGAAGTACGATGTTGAGCGCTTGGCCAAATATTTTGGTTTGAGTTTCAAAAAGGCCAGCAAGAAGTTTACGAAATTGCATTCCCAAGCGCGGACGCCTTATGTGATGCGCCGAAAAAAAGACGAGTATTTTGGTAGAATCTGCCAGTTCTTCGATACCGAGGAGCGCCGTTGCACAGTTTATAAGGCCCGTCCGAAAATATGCCGCGACTACCCGGGTGGACGCTGCGGCTATTACGATTTTCTATCTTCCGAGCGGCGGGCGATGGAGGATCCAGAATTGGTTGCCCTGACTTGGAATAAGTAAACCCGCCCTTTCCTTTTAGCCGTAATTTCCGTTTTTCTTATCCGCCCAGTGCCGCGAGCCGCCGCACGCCTTCATACAAATCAGGGCATTGTCACGTTATTGAAGTGTGTTGAAGCGAATTGGCTGGGAACTCAAGCTCAAGTGGCTGTGACGGTTTGCCACAAGCTGACCCTTTCGAAAACCTCGTCCATACCCGGACGGTTTTCATTATGAAGATCGGTGGCGAAGGTTGCCGGAACGGATAACAGGAGGAAAGATAATGGTTGCAGACCGCTTAACTATGCAGCTCGGTTTCGTCCTTGAAGTGGAAAAGCTTAAAGACATCTTTCGTCAGACTCTGTTGGTAGGAAGCCGACGTCCAGAGAATGACGCTGAACGGTATTGTCACGTTATTGAACGGTAGTGAAGCGAATTGGCATAGAACTCAAGCTCAAGCGGCAGCGGTTTGCCACAGGCCCATGGCGTGGTTGCGAAGCTGGCGTAATGTCTTTCGGGATATCAGATGGCGTTGGACGTTGAAGGTGTTGTAGACGGTGGCGTGGGTAGAGAGAAACCGCTGCGCTGATCGAGCCGATTTGAAACGCTGCATGCGTCGTTCGCGCTGTCGGACTGGTAAGTGAGAATTCTCGGCCCGGTTATTCTTCCTGCCACCAAAATCATGGTGCCTGATCAGGCCCAAATCCTTCAGAGCAGCACCATAAGATGGCAGTTTGTCTGTGATGAAGGTAGCTGGGACAAAGCCTTGCTTTCTCAACAGTTTGCGTATCACCTTGAGCGCTGCCGTCTTGTTTCTGCGTGACTGAACCAGGATATCCAGCACTTCGCCTTCACTATCGACAGCTAGCTCATTCTTACTATTTGATGTCAGGACACGCTACCTAATTGATAATACGTCATAATTTAGCTACCTAAAATTCTTTAAAAACGATGTAGAAATCCGTAATCAAATTGAAAGCGGATTGGTTACAACTCCAGCGCAGCCAGGCGCACTCTTGTCGTATGCTTTCTCCGGCACCCCGTTTTCGGCTCCGCCGGAGCAAGCTCCCAAAACACCTTTCGCGGCCCACAAAAAAGGGCCCAGGCGGAGTGATGTAAGGATCAGTTCTTGTGATTGCTAGTTGGAACGCAGTCAAAGTATGAGTGTCCGCCGCAACGTCCGGCATGGATGCACTTAGGAGCGCGTCAATTCGGCCGGCAATTCGCTGAGCGGGTTCCCTGAGTTGATCGATGGTTCAGTTGGCGGCACGGTCTTCAGGGAAATCGCCTCGGCGTGCACGGTGGCATTGTCAGACTAAAATAGTACGTTAGACCTTTCCGGTTGTTGAGCCAACTTCGTCGCCCGTGCTTGTCCGGTCTAAGCTAGACAAAAGTTGTTTTTGCGCCCTGAAGTTCCCAAAAGGGTACAGGGAGAGACGACCAAGCAGATTTAATCTGACAGTGCCCGTCAGCTTGACAATGTCGTCAGGCCGTAAAGAAAGCGAGCACGGTCCAGCAGACGGTAGCGAGGCCCGCGGCTACGGATGCTTGGGGCATTTGCGTCTTGACGTGATCCATCAGGTCGCAGCCCGTGCACATCGAACTGAGCACCGTGGTATCCGAAATGGGCGAGCACTGATCGCCGTACACGCTGCCATCCATCACCGCGGCGAAACACAGGGTCATGAACAGCTCGGGATGCGCAAGACCCTGAGAGCCGGCTACCGCCCAGGCCAGCGGCATGGCCAGCGGGAACGCCACGGCGTAGGTGCCCCAGCTCGTGCCCGTGGAGAACGCGATGATCACCGCGAGCAGTTGCAGCAAGGTGGGCAGCAGGAAGTAAGGAATGGTGTCGCCGAGTTGCTGCACCAGGAAAGTGCCGCCGCCGATTTCCACGCTGATACCGCCAATAGTGATGGCGAGCAGGAGAATGACGCAGCCGAGCACGACCCCCTTGATGCCGTCGTGAAAGCCCGCGATCAGGTCCTTGAGCGACATGCCCTTAGCAAGGGCCATTCCTGCCGCCAGGAGGACCGCTATCCCGAAAGCCCATTGCACATTAGGGGATCCGTAGAGAATGAAGGTCAAAATCGCAAGGCCGATGAGAGTGCCCAGCGGCAGAAAGAATTCTAAGACATGCGGTTTGTAACCCTCCGGAACATTGCTTCCTTGCAACTCTTTGGCGCTCAAGGGATCGGCCCCTTCCGCGTTGAGTTCACCAGTCGTGCGCGCACGCACAATGGCATCCCCGAGTTGCTTGCCCAGGAACAGGGGCTTCTCAATACTTAGGAGGAAAGTCCCCAGGACAGCAAAAATCGCGTAAAAACAGAACGGAACGCTTTGGAAAAAAAGGCGATGCGATCAGATTCCGTGGCCAGAAAGCCAACGCCGGAAACAAAGATGAGCGCCTGGACATAGCCCGGCCAGGCATTGAAGGCGAGTTGGGAGGCGATGGGAGAAGCCGTGGAGTCGACGATGTAGGCCAGCTCTTCGTGGCTGACCCTTTCCTTGTCGGCAATGGGCTTGACGGTGGTCCCCACGAGCACGGTGCTGACCGTGCCCCCCTGAAAGAAGACGATGCCGAGCATCCAGGCGACAAGCTTGGCGCTTCTGGGACCGCGGACGAATCGCACAGTGACGAATTCGGCAAAGGCCTGGGCCGCGCCGGTACGCGACCAAATCCCCATGAGCCCGCCCAGGAGCCCCAAATACAACAGCAGAATGCCGGCAGCATTTGTGGTGGCCAGCGACGGGATCAGCACCTCACCGGTGAGGTCATAACGGCCGAGTATAAGCGCACCGGAGACGATCCCGCTCAATAGTGAGGTCACGGGCTCCCGAGTGATCCAGGACATCAGCACCGCAACCGCGGCGGGTAGCAATGACCAATAGCCAAAATGGTAGTTGGCGAGGCGCTGGTAATAGACGGCTTGAGTTTGTCCCTCACGGAATCCCCAGCGATGAAACTGTCTGACGTCAGCGCCTTTGGGACAAATTGAGGTAATTGCATAACGGAGGATTTCTGGCTCATCGTAGTGACCGAAGGGAACGAAGATGAGACAGAAATTAATGAGCAAGAACGACCCGGCGGAGAGAACGGTTCGGGATATTCGGCGCAAGACACGCAAGCAGTATACGGCTGAGGAGAAGATCCGGATCGTGGTGTCGGGCCTGCGCGGCGAGGAGAGCATCGCCGCCTTGTGCCGCCGCGAGGGCATCGCCGAGGGTCTGTATTACAGCTGGTCGAAAGAGTTTTTGGAAGCGGGCAAGAAGCGGCTCGCCGGCGACACCGGGCGCCAAGCGACCTCGGGCGAGGTTAAGGGCCTCCGCCAGGAGATGCGCGACTTGAAGGAGTTGGTCGCCGAACTTTCGCTGGAGAACCGTCTTCTCAAAAAAAAACATGCTCGGGCACGGGGGAGACGAGGAATGAGGTATCGCGCATCCGAGAAGCTGGAGATCATCCGCCTGGTCGAGCAGTCCCACCTGGGCGTCGGGTCCACTTTGGACAAGCTGGGCATTCCGAAGACCACCTTTTATCGCTGGTACGATCGTTTTCTGGCCTTTGGCGACGCCGGTCTTGAGGATCGCAACAGCAGCCCGGGCCGGGTATGGAACCGGATCCCGGATGATGTCCGGGGGCAGATCATCGATCTTGCCCTGGAGGAGACACAACTGTCGCCCCGGGAACTGGCCGTCAGGTTTACGGACACCAGGGGCTACTTTGTCTCGGAAGCCTCGGTTTATCGGCTTCTCAAAGCCCACGACCTGATCACCAGCCCCGCTTTCGTGATCATCAAGGCAGCCGATGAGTTCCGCGACAAGACCACGGCGCCGAACCAGCTGTGGCAGACCGACTTCACCTCTCTCAAGGTCATCGGCTGGGGCTGGTTTTATCTGTCGACCATCTTGGACGACTATTCCCGCTACATCATTGCTTGGAAGCTCTGCACCAACATGACGGCGGACGATGTGACGGCAACACTGAAGTTGGCGCTAGAAGCCTCAGGCTGCAATCGCGCCAATGTCGTCCACAAGCCGAGGCTGCTCAGCGACAACGGCTCGTCCTATATCTCCAGCGATCTGGCTGAATGGCTCGGGGACCACGGTATGGATCACGTTCGGGGCGCACCGTATCACCCGCAAACCCAGGGCAAGATCGAGCGCTGGCATCAAACGCTGAAGAACCGGATCCTGCTTGAAAATTATTATCTACCCGGCGATCTCGAAAACCAGATCAGCGCCTTCGTCGATCGCTACAACAACCAACGCTACCACGAGAGCATCGGCAACGTAACTCCAGCCGACGCCTACTTTGGACGCCACACCGCCAGCATCGAAAAGAGAAAAAAGATCAAAAAACTGACCACCCAAAACCGCCGCTTGAACCATCAACGCCAAGCGGCTTAACATCAAACAAAGATGAGCCCGATCCTCCCTTATGAAACACGCTCAACAGTCCCATTTGTTTTGATGACGGACAGTTGAACACCTTGGCCGTGAGCATCCCATCTGGATTGCCATTGATGAAGAACAGTTCAAGCGTGCGCCCTTCATTCATAGATTTCACCTACGCTAAAAATGAATGAGATTTAAAAACCACGATGTAAGACGCCAATTTCAGCGTGTCAATCGTTCCAAATAGTTCTGTTTGGCTAGATGGAGTGAACTTGAATCGAGAAATGAAAGCCAAATCAAAGCCTACTTGAAGAACTGGTTGTCCTTCCCGAAAACCTCATCCGCTTGAACTTGGTGTGAAACCTGTTCAACTCCGGATGGATTGGTTTTTTGGAAGGGACAGGTGGCGGGGGCGGACTTTAACTACCACCAAGCGCCCCGGACTCGACCTAGTACAGACTGACGACGTTTGGATTTGAGTATGGACATTCAGTGGGATGGGATCACGCTGGCTCGAACTCTCGGGGAGGCGCTGGCAGACTAAAACCGTATGTCAGAATTTTCCCGTGTCAACGGCGGAGCAAAATCAGTCCAGTTCGGCGGCGTAAAACCAGTCCATTTTATGTGATGCCGAAGGCGTTGTTGCGGGTTGTCCCGGTAGTGCATAGGAGGGACCCGCGCGGCTTTGCGTAGCGTTTCGCGTGTGCGAAGCGAAGGCGTGTGGGCGGTGCCTGTGTACCCACCGGGTCAACGCTGGCCTCGGTGTTAGATACCGATCAGCTGCGGCCGGCTGTTTGTTGTTTTCTTCGGCTCTGGTTGAGCCGGTAGCTGTCGCCGTTCATTTCCAGAATATGGACATGGTGGGTCAGGCGATCGAGCAGCGCGCCGGTCACCTCAATCCCATCGAGCGGTTATGGGGCGTCATGCACCGGCATGTGACGCACAACCGATTTTATCCCGATTTCCGACAGTTCACCGAGGCCATCTTCGGGTTCTTCAACCAAACCCTGCCCTGGGAATGGGAAACAATCCGAGACACCGTTACCGACAACTTTCGTGTCATCACACGCGATCAGTACCGAGTAATTGAGTAGCAGGAGTATATGTTGCGGAAATGTCTTGCATTTTCAGTCCACACACCCACAAATGCACAAGATTTAGGCAACGATTATAAAGATCTCAACGGGACTGCATGACCCTTTCCATTGGTAGCGTGACCATCGACAGCTCGGTGTTGCTTGCACCCCTATCAGGTGTAACCGACCGGCCGTTTCGCAGGCTTGTTAAGCGGTTCGGCGTCGGTTTGGTGTTTTCAGAAATGATCGCCAGTCAGCAAATGGTGCGAGCGCATCGGGAAACGTTGCGCATGAGCGCGCCATCAGAAGAAGAAGCACCGATGGCCGTGCAGTTGGCAGGTTGTGATCCCGCCGTTATGGCAGAGGCAGCCAGCTTAAATGAACACCGTGGCGCTGCGTTGATTGACATCAACATGGGGTGTCCGGTGAAAAAGGTCGTTAAGGGCTGGGCCGGTTCAGCCTTGATGCGGGATGAAAACCATGCCCTGCGGATCATCGACGCGGTTGTCAAAGCTGTTTCAGTACCGGTCACGCTTAAGATGCGTCTTGGTTGGGATGAGGAAAACGTAAACGCCCCATCGATTGCCCGCAAAGCAGAAGGGGCCGGTGTAAAAATGATCACCGTCCATGGCCGCACCCGGATGCAGATGTATACCGGCATGGCCGATTGGTCCGCTGTTCAGGCAGTTAAGGACGCGGTATCAGTGCCGGTCATTGTCAATGGTGACATCGTTTCTGAAGTCCTGGCCGCTGAAGCTCTACGGCAGTCCAATGCGGATGGGGTTATGGTTGGGCGCGGATGTTACGGCAGACCATGGTTCGTAAAACACGTTGCGCATTTTCTTTTGACCGGTCGAAAATTACATGAACCGGGTTTGGACGACCGCCGTGACTGTGTTTTCGATCACTATGACGCAATCTTGACCTATTACGGTGTTGGGAAGGGTGTTCGGGTCGCGCGCAAACATCTCGCGTGGTCAGCCTACGGATTGCCTAATGCCAACGCGTTTCGAACGGCCATCAACACGGAAACGGACCCTGAAATCGTCCACCGTCGCATTGTTGACTTGTTTGACGGAAGCCCCTCTGAATTTGCCGAGGCCGCGTGATGGATGAAGCCTCTTCCGTTGTTGAATTAGACATACCCTTCGAAGCAGAGGACATTCTTTCCGCGCTCGGAGCAGCAACACTTGTGGTCGACCATAGCTATCACATTCGATATGCAAACGGTGCGGCGGAGCAACTTTTTCAGACCAGTTTGGCCGGACTGATAGGACAGCATCTCGGTAATTTCCTGCCCGGTGACGGACCTGTGCAAGCGCTCGTGGACCAAGTCCTTCAGGATGATGCACCAATTTCAGAACATGGCGTATCATTAGACACACCCAAGACCGGTTTGCGAATTATTTCTGTTCATGCCGCACCATTAAGCGAACGTCGCGACGCCGTCGTTGTCTCTATGCAAGAGCAGACCCGCGCTCTGAAAATTGGCCAGCAAATGGAAAATCGTCATTCCGTTCGGTCAGTAACGGATATGGCTGCGCTTTTAGCCCACGAGGTAAAGAATCCTTTATCGGGTATTCGTGGGGCAGCGCAATTGCTGGAGCAGAATGCTCAGGATGACGACATTGCTCTTACACGGCTGATATGCGATGAGGCCGATCGGATCGTTTCACTTGTTGATCGTATGGAAGTGTTCGCTGATGAGCAGCCATTGGAGCGCGAAGCGATTAACATCCATAGTGTGCTAGAACACGTCCGTCGTCTTGCCGAAAACGGCGTCGCCAAGCACGTCAAGTTTACCGAAAATTATGACCCATCATTACCTCCGGTATACGGAAACCGAAATCAACTCATTCAGGCCTTACTCAATCTGATTAAGAACGCGGCTGAAGCCGCGTCAGATGAAAAAGGTGAGGTTAGACTTACGACGGCGTATCAACCAGGTGTTTGGCTCAAAATTGCCGGTTCTTCAACCCGCCTTCAGCTGCCGTTGGTGGTCAGCGTTGCCGACAACGGACCCGGTGTCCCGGATGATCTAAAACCGCATCTGTTTGATCCTTTTGTCTCCACTAAGCCACGGGGAAGTGGACTGGGCCTGGCCCTTGTAGCAAAAATTGTTGCCGACCACGGTGGCGTCATAGAATTCGATACTGACTCCCGCGGCACGGTGTTCCGCATCATGTTGCCAATTATTCAAGACGGTGGAGATCAGGATGAGTGATGCCTCCATTCTCGTAGCGGATGACGACACCGGGATACGGACCGTACTCAATCAAGCCTTGGGCCGCGCTGGATATTCTGTGCGGGCGACGGGCAATGCGGCGACGCTTTGGAATTGGATCCAAGACGGAGAAGGGGATCTGGTCATAACGGACGTCGTCATGCCCGACGAGAATGGCTTGGATCTCATACCGCGCATCAGAAAAATGCGCCCCGACCTGCGCATCATTGTCATGAGTGCTCAAAATACATTGTTGACAGCAGTAAAAGCTGCGGAACGCGGTGCATTCGAGTATTTGCCTAAACCGTTTGATCTCGCCGAGTTGGTGGCGGTGGTTAAGCGGGCGCTTGAGTCACCGTCTGAACAGGCAGTGCGGCGGCCCGCCAATACTGACCAGGAACGCCTTCCTCTTATCGGACGATCCGCGGCAATGCAGGACGTCTACCGGACGGTTGCCCGCCTCATAACAACGGACCTTACCGTGATGATCACAGGGGAGTCGGGAACCGGAAAAGAACTTGTGGCCCGCGCTTTGCATGATTTCGGCCGGCGCCGAAGCGGACCTTTCGTCGCGGTCAACATGGCAGCCATCCCACGCGAGCTTATCGAAAGCGAATTGTTTGGCCATGAAAAGGGTGCGTTTACAGGAGCCGCCCAGCGTACCACCGGAAAATTTGAGCAAGCAGCCGGCGGTACGCTTTTCCTCGATGAAATTGGCGATATGCCCCACGAAGCCCAAACACGGTTGCTCCGTGTCCTACAGCAGGGCGAATACACTATCGTTGGTGGTAGGACTCCAAAAAAAGCTGATGTTCGTACTATCGCAGCGACTCATCGTGATTTAACTGAAATGATCAAAATGGGTCTATTTCGCGAAGATCTGTTTTACCGGCTCAACGTCGTGCCCGTTCGCCTGCCACCCCTGCGCCAGCGGGCGGAAGATATTCCGGAACTGGTGCAGCACTTTCTAGCCCAAGCCATTGATGAGGGGTTAGACTCCAAATCGATCGAACCTGATGCTGTAGAACGTCTCAAATCGTACCGCTGGCCTGGCAACGTCAGGGAGTTGGAAAATCTCGTTAAACGTCTCGCGGCCCTGTACGCGGAAGAGGCCATCGGTGTGAATGCGGTTGAAATGGAGTTGGCCAACACGGCGTTGTCTCCGACGCCGCCCAGCCGTTCGGCAGAAAATTTGTCCGATGCGATCGAGAAGCATCTCAACACCTACTTTTCTCGACATGGAGACGCTCTGCCACCGGATGGACTCTATGACCGGATCCTACGCGAGATGGAACGGCCATTGGTCACGTTGACGCTTCAGGCGACCCGGGGCAACCAACTTAAAGCCGCCAAAGTTTTGGGTCTTAATCGCAATACGTTGCGAAAAAAGATCAAGGGTTTGGATATCAATATTGTTCGAGGCATGCGTTGACCCATGGTGCGCATATTTCAAACGTGTCAGCGACGGAAGATAAGGTGATGGATATTGCCACCCGACCGCTTTCGCCGCGCAGATTAAGTCTCAAATTTGCAATCTGGGCGAGGCGCATCAAATTGCTCAACGCTTTAGCCATGATTTTATCATTGGCTGCGGTGATTTCGGGTATTGCCACCTATGCGGCACTGTCCAGTTGGGGCGAGTCTGGGCCCGACGCAAACACTGTTCTAATTCTCTTGAATATCGATTTGTTTTTACTTCTTGCGCTCGGCATTGTCGTGGCTCGCCGAGTGGCAAAGTTGTGGAGCGATAGACGTTCGGGTGCCACAGGATCGCGGCTGCATGTTCTCCTTGCGCTTTTATTTGGCGTTGTCGCTATAACTCCGGCCATTGTGATGATGGTGTTTGCTGCACTGCATTTCACACTTGGTGTTGAGAGTTGGTTTAGTGAACGCGTGCGAACGGCTTTGACCGAATCGTCCGAGGTTGCCGATGCTTACCTCGAAGAGCACATGCAGGTGATCCGCGTAGATGCTTTGGCCGTGGCAAACGACATCAACCGGCAATGGCCACAACTCAATCGATCCGAAGAGGCCTTAAACAGGTTTTTGTCTACGCAAGCCGCCCTACGTGGCTTGACGGAAGCCGTCATTTTTCGCAGCGACATGCAAGTGATTGCGAAAGCGGGGTACACCTTTGCCCTTCAGACAGGCGAACAAATTCCATTACGGGCGATTGCTCAAGCCAATCTAGGCGATGTTGCGATTGTCACCGGTGAAGTGGGGGACCGGGTGCGTGCCTTGGTCCGGCTTACGGCTTTGCCGGACAGTTACTTGTACGTCGGTCGCTTTATTGATGCCCAAGTTCTGAGTCGCGTGACCAGAACACAAGACGCCGTCGATGAGTATTTACTATTAGAGGGCAGGCGTTCCGATATAGAAATTAGCTTTACCCTCTTATTTATCGTTGTTGCCCTGCTGCTGCTAATGGTTTCAGTCTGGTTTGGATTGGCTCTGGCGACACGATTGGCCCGTCCCATAGTGGATTTGATCGAAGCATCCGAACGCGTACGCCGTGGTGACTTATCAGTGCGGGTGGAAGAGCGGGCTGCCAGCGATGAGGTCGCCTCTCTCGGCCGTGCGTTTAATCGCATGACCAGCCGATTGACATCACAGCGGGAAGCCCTCGTCGACGCCAACAATCAACTGGACGAACGACGGAGATTTACCGAAGCTGTCTTGTCGGGTGTGACGGCAGGGGTGATTGGACTCGATCCTGACGGACGCATCACGTTGCCGAACCGGGCAGCGTCCGATCTTCTGGGAATTTCGGTTGAGAACGGAATAGGACGGCCAATAACTGAATTGGTTCCAGAATTTTCTCCTTTGTTTGACTCCGTTCACGAAAATCGAGAACAAACAATTCAAACTGAATTGGGTGTAAAACGTGGCAACGGGACCCGAGCTTTTCTTGTACGTTTGACGGTTGAGCAATCCGATAACAAAACACTGGGCTATGTATTCACGTTTGACGACATAACGGAACTGCAAGCGGCACAACGAAAAGCGGCTTGGGCTGACGTGGCTCGCGGAATCGCGCATGAAATCAAGAATCCGCTGACACCGATCCAGTTGTCCGCAGAGCGTCTCAAACGGCGTTACCTCAAGCAAGTTCAAGACGACAGCGGAGCATTTGAGCAGTGTACCGACACAATCATTCGGCACGTGGGCGATATTGGCCAAATGGTCGACGAGTTCTCTTCTTTTGCCCGGATGCCGCAACCGATTATGAAAGTAAAGGATTTGTCGGATATCGCACGCAAAGCTGTGAACTTACCAAAGACTGCTTATCCGCACATTCAACTCGATATGGAATTTCCCAAAGAGGAAATGTGGATTAATTGCGACGAAGCTCAGGTAAGGCAGGCCATCACGAATATTCTTAAGAATGCCGTCGAAGCGATTGAATCGAAAGGATTGGATGAAAGCGCCGTACGTGGAGGAAAAATTCAAGTCGCCATCCGGTCGCAAGATGGGGAACGCACCTTAGAGATTACCGATAACGGTGTGGGATTGCCGGAAGACGAAGTCCGTCAAAGATTAACCGAACCGTACGTTACGACTCGCACAAAAGGAACAGGACTTGGACTTGCTATCGTATGGAAAATTTTAGAAGACCATCGTGGACGGTTAACACTCGACGATGCCCAGGGTGGTGGCGCCAAAGTCGCGCTCAATTTTCCCGCTGCTGAAGCCCCGACCGAGTCAGTGCGCAATGATACTGGTGACAGGACTGATTCTACGCAGTCTGTCCCAGACTCCTTATCGCCTTCTGTAGCAAAGAGCGCGTAGAGATATATGACTGCTGATATTCTTATTGTTGACGACGAAGCTGATATTCGCCTGTTGTTGGGTGGGATCCTTGAGGACGAAGGATACACAGCGCGACAGGCAGCGAATGCCGAACAAGCCTTAAACGAGGTGCGTGCGCGGTCACCGTCCGCGATACTCCTGGACATCTGGTTAGAAGGCAGCTCTTTGGACGGCCTGCAGCTGTTAGAAGCAATTCACAAGCTCCGCCCCCACACGCCCATCATCATGATTAGCGGTCATGGCACAATCGAGACCGCGGTCAAGGCTATCAAAATGGGCGCTTATGATTTTATCGAGAAACCTTTTGAAGCAGATCGATTGTTATTGCTAGTCGAGCGTGCCATCGAACAGGCAAAATTGAGGCGTGAAAATCTTGAGTTGCGTAATCGTGCCGGTGAACCAGAAACTTTGATCGGTGAGTGCAATGCCATCGCGAATCTCCGCCG
The DNA here is from genome assembly GCA_965262665.1 of Rhodospirillaceae bacterium. Lineage (GTDB taxonomy): Bacteria > Pseudomonadota > Alphaproteobacteria > Rhodospirillales > Rhodospirillaceae > CBDBND01. The sequence continues at coordinate 1,101,325 of CBDHFR010000004.1, read as the reverse complement.
GACAATAAATCGCGTTGGGCCTACTGGTTCCCGTGTCCTTATTAATGGGCCAGCTGGCTCCGGCAAGGAAATAATTGCCCGACTGATTCATCGTCATTCAAAACGGTCGAAGGCCCCCTTCGTTATTGTGAATTGTGCATCGCTTCATCCAGACCGCTTGCAAGAAATGTTTTTCGGTGCAAGTCCCGAATCGCCTTTGGGCGGTCTTTTTGATCAAGCGGACGGCGGAATTTTGGTGCTTGACGAAGTCGCTGACATGCCACTCGAAACACAAAGTCGAGTTATCCGAATCTTGCAAGATCAGAGATTTGAGCGCGCCAATGGGCAAGGGTTGGTCGAAGTAGACGTCCGCGTCATCGCAACCACAAATCAAGATCTCAAACAACTCATTCGGGACGCGAGGTTCCGCGAAGAATTGTTTTACCGGCTGTCTGTTGTGCCCATCGAAGTGCCTTCGCTCGCAGATCGTCGCGAAGATATTCCAGTGCTAGCTCGATATTTTATGGAGCGGGGCGCCAAAGTTCCAGGAATACCGCCACGAACTTTAGCTGAAGACACACTCACTGCACTGCAAAGTCATCCCTGGCCCGGCAATGCGCGGCAATTGCGAAATGTCATTGATTGGCTTTTAATCATGGCGCCCGGATCCGCCAACGATCCCATCCGGGCGGATATGCTCCCGGCCGACTTGTCGAGCGACGCGCCACATATGCTGCGGCTGGAACAGTCAGATGAAATCATGATGTTACCGCTCCGTGAATCCCGCGAAATGTTTGAGCGGGAATACCTGATGGCTCAAGTCATCCGCTATGGTGGAAATATCTCCCGAACCGCTGAATTTGTAGGAATGGAGCGATCGGCCTTGCATCGCAAACTAAAATCATTAGGTGTCACTACGGAAGTACGTCTCCGGCGCGAAGATGCCAACAACAAACAGAATACCGCCGCGGAATAACGGACGTTAGGTAGGGTTGGTGCAATGAAAGTCGTGATTTGCGGCGCCGGTGAAGTGGGTTTTCATATAGCTCGCTACCTTGCTTCCGAAGCCAATGACATCACTGTCGTTGATCAAAGTACGGAATTGGTCCGTCAATTATCCGAATCTCTAGACGTAACCGGTTTGGTCGGTCACGCATCCCAACCGGACGTCCTTGAGCGAGCCGGAATTAGAGATGCGGATATGATCATCGCCGTCACATTCACTGATGAAGTGAATATGATTGCCTGTCAGGTGGCCCATTCGCTGTTCGGTGTTCCGAAAAAAATCGCCCGGATTAGGAGTCAAAGTTACCTGCAGCCAGAGTGGATGACCATGTTTACGCGCGATCATCTTCCGATCGACGTGGTGATCTCACCCGAAGTCGAAATTGCCCGGGCAGTGACACGACGTCTCGAGGTGCCCGGCGCTTTGGAAGCCATTCCCCTTTCGGATGATAAGGTTCGACTTATTGGTGTGCGTATTACGGAAGATACGCCGTTGATTAATACGCCGTTACGGCAGCTGACTAGTTTGTTTCCGGAGATGCAGATCATTATTGTCGGCATCAAACGGGGCGACCGATCCATTATACCGAATGCCGAAGATGAAATGATTCCCGGCGACGATGTCTACTTCGTCGTTGCGTCAGATCAATGTGAGCGGGCAATGGTCGCATTCGGACATGAAGAACCGGAAACCCGGCGCTGTGTCATTTTCGGCGGTGGCAATATCGGTCTATTCCTCGCTGAGGAATTAGAACGTGAACACAAAGAAATTAATGTAAAGATCATTGAACTAAATAAAGAGCGCGCCCAGCATATTTCAGGCACGTTGAACAACACTGTTGTCATATACGGCAACATTCTTGAACCTGAAATCTTGTTTGAAGCCGGTGTGGACAAAGCCGAGACCGTGGTCGCCGTCACCGATGACGATGAATCCAACATTCTTGCATCCCTTCTAGCTAAGAAATGCGGTGCCCGAAGAGCAATTACGCTGATCAATAAATCAACGTACAATACCTTGGTGGGACCGCTCGGGGTCGATGTAGTGGTTAATCCCCGTTCCATTACAGTGTCTCAGATTCTGTCGCACGTGCGTCGCGGCCGGGTCCATTCCGCATACTCAGTGCAAGAAGACTTCGGTGAGTTGATCGAGGCGGACGCCATTGAAACATCGCCATTGGTCGGGCAACCGTTGAAAGATGTCGATTTACCGAAGAATGCCCGCTTCGGGGCTATCCTTCGTAAGGGCCAAATTATCGTGCCGCGACCACAAACAGTGGTTGAAGGAGGGGACCGTATCGTTTTATTCGCCGCCACAGAGGCGGTGCGCGAGGTTGAAAAATTATTTTCCGTCCGGTTGGAATATTTCTAATCCGTCATGTCACGGATCTCTTATGTCAACGGACGCTATGAACCGCACGCCCAGGCCATGGTTTCGGTGGAAGACCGTGGCTATCAATTTGCTGACGGGGTGTATGAAGTTATCGCCATCTGGAATGGCTATCCGGCAGACTTAGCCGCCCATATGGATCGGTTGAAACGATCCATGTCTGAATTGCACTTTGCATCTATTCCGCATCGATCAGCCCTGGGTGTTATCGCCAAACAGGTCGTTCGCCTCAATCGGGTTCGAAACGGAATCCTATACATGCAAGTGAATCGGGGCACGGCAGCGCGCAACCACGTTTTTCCGGGTGACGACATAGCCCCGTCGGTCGTGGTCACCGCACGTAGCGGTTTGGGGCCGAGCGATGATCAAGCTCGAGAAGGCGTCAGTTTATCTATTCAAGAAGACGTTCGTTGGGGGCGGCGGGATATCAAATCAGTTGGCTTGCTAGCTAACGCGTTGACCAAACAAGCGGCAAAAGAACAGGGGGCTTTTGAATCCCTGCTGCTCAATCCAGATGGAACCGTGACCGAGGCCAGCGCCGCCAATATTTGGCTGGTCGATCAAGAGGGTGCACTGGTGACGCGACCACTGGGACCTGAAATCCTCGCAGGCATTACCCGCGCCCGAGTCCTCGCTCTGGCCGAAAGCGCTGACTATAGGGTTAAAGAAAGAACCTTCACGCTAGAAGAGGTTCTTGGTGCAAGGGAAGTCTTTTTGACCGGTACAACGACGTTTGTTTTGCCGGTGGTCCGGGTGGGAGAGTCCGTTATTGCCAACGGCCACCCCGGTGAGAAAGCCTGTGCTCTGCGCGATCAGTATGTATCCTACTTAAATACACTTGGCCCCGAGAGTTGGCATGTCGAGTGATCTTCTAGGCAATCACTTACCTATTCCAAAAGCTGCCTTATTCGATTGGGACGGCACTTTGGTTGATACCCATCCCGCATTGGCCGCTGCCATGAATGTCGCCCTTGAATCGTTCGGAAAGGAACCCTGGACGTTTGAACAATGGAGCGACTGGCTCGGCCAGTCCGCACGTGATGCGCTTCCCCATGTCTTCGGCGAGAATTGGCAGCAAGCGCGCAAAATCTATTTCGATGCTTACGGCGAAAAACACCTTGAGAGTTTGGTCCCGATGCGTGGAGCGGATACATTGGTGCAAACTCTTGCTGCATTGCCGCTCTTCCTCGGCGTGGTGAGTAACAAGTCCGGACCGTTTTTGCGCGAGGAAGTCTCCCATCTCAAATGGGATACCCATTTCGGTCATCTCGTAGGTGCCGGCGATAGCACACGGGACAAACCCGCTCCCGACCCGGTGCACAACATCCTCGCCCGTGGTGATCATGTCGCGGGGCCTAACGTCTGGTTCATCGGCGATAACGCTGTCGATGTCGTCTGCGGCAAGAGCGCCGATTGCACCACAATTCTGATCGGAAACGGGTATCCCGAAGCCGATCCTCATTGCCGCGTGGAGAGTTTGGACATGGTCCTCGCCCTGATCCTACAAACCTTGGAGCGGGCATAAATCAAGGTCCTGTTGACCCCGTTCCTGGAAACGCTCTAGATACGGGCGTGAGTCTGACCAAAACACGGCCAATGGACAAAACAATAAAGGAATCAAGGTGTTATAAAAATGTCTGGCGAAAAATCACAAAACGTACAGGACGTCTTTCTGAATACCATTCGGAAAAACAAAACCCCCGTAACGGTCTTTCTCGTAAATGGGGTTAAACTGCAGGGAATCGTTACTTGGTTCGATAATTTCTCATTGCTTTTGCGGCGGGATGGGCACACCCAACTCGTATATAAGCACGCCATCTCCACGGTCATGCCGTCTGGTCCGCTGCAATTGTTTGAGCCGGAAAATCAAAATGAGGCCCCGGCCCAAGAGGAGGCAGCCAATTAGGCGCAGAGACCCGCGTGACTGGTAACGGCAAATACTATCAGCCGGAATCAGCAGGATATTCTACCCGTGCCATCGTCCTTCATCCCGACCTCCCAAGTGAGGGTGGCGTCGCGGACGCACGCGCACGGCTCGACGAAGCTTGTGGACTTGCAGCTGCCATTCAACTCGACATCGTCCATGCCGAAAACATTGCGGTGCCTAAACCTCGCCCGTCCACATTGTTCGGCAAAGGGCATGTCGATCGGCTGACAGGTCTGGTGCAGGGCCTCGACGTTGAACTGGTGATCGTTGATCACACGTTGTCGCCGGGCCAACAACGCACGTTGGAGCGGACGTGGAATACAAAAGTTATCGATCGCACGGGAATGATTCTCGAAATTTTCGGCGAGCGCGCCCGGACCCGTGAAGGTCAGCTACAGGTCGAACTGGCACACCTGACCTACCAAAAAGGCCGTCTGGTCAGGAGTTGGACCCACTTGGAACGGCAACGGGGTGGTTCGGGATTTCTTGGCGGCCCTGGCGAAACGCAAATCGAGATTGACCGTCGTCTCATCGGCGAACGGATCACTCGAATCAAAAAAGATCTGGAAAAAGTCGTGCGCACGCGGGACCTGCACCGCGCAGCTCGCAAACGGGTGCCGTATCCGGTCGTAGCGCTAGTCGGCTACACCAACGCCGGGAAATCGACTTTATTCAACACTCTGACCAATGCAAAGGTTTTTGCTGAAGACCAGCTTTTCGCCACGTTGGATCCCACGATGCGCGGTCTTGAATTGCCGTCCGGCCGGCGCATCATCTTGTCGGACACGGTTGGTTTTGTTTCGGATCTCCCGCACGAATTGGTCGCTGCCTTTCGCGCGACCCTCGAAGAAGTGCTCGAAGCAGACCTCATTATTCACGTGCGTGACATTTCCCATCCCGAAACAGCAGTGCAAAAACAAGATGTTGAAGACGTTCTGGCCCGCATGGGCATTGGCCCGTCCGCGGATGAACCCGTGCACGCGCAACCGTTCTTGGAAGCCTTCAATAAGATCGACCTTCTTGGTGAATCGCAACGTGCGCTTTTCGTATGCCAGTCAGAACGGGATTCCGATGTGGTGATGGTATCGGGACTGACCGGAGAAGGGACACCGGACCTTTTGGCCAGGATCGATCAATGTTTATCATCGGGCCGCCTTGAGCTTGACGTGGCTGTACCGGTCTCCGACGGCAAAACCTTAGCGTGGCTTTATCGCAAAGGTGAGGTGGTCGAACGGCAAGATGGCGACGAAGAAACCAAAGTGACGGTCCTCCTTGATCCCGCCGATGCGGACCGCCTCGCTCATCAACATACCGTCCGCCTGTTGTGACTGGCATAGTCACGACGCCCGATTCTGCGGTACTCCGTCAAGATGTAGACCGTCTCATCCGGAATGTGGCGGCAAAGGCTGTGATCCCCCGGTTCTGCAACCTGGCCGAAGGGGGACGTCCGCACCAAAACTGGCCCGGGAGATTTGGTCACTGCGGCTGACGAAGAAGCCGAGCATCTACTTGAGGACGGCCTGGTTAAACTTTGGCCCGGTTCGCTGCTCATTGGGGAGGAAGCGACCGCTGAAAATCCATCGGTTCTGACTCATCTGGCTCAACATGAACCGGTTTGGGTGATCGATCCGGTCGACGATACGGCCAACTTTGTCGCCGGCAATCCCGTCTTCGCCGTCGTTGTCGCGCTGGTGGACAACGGAGAAACCCTGTTTGCCTGGATACATGATCCCATGGGCAACCGGACAATCTGGGCTGCGGCGGGTGAGGGAACGTGGGTCGATGACACCCAATTGAAAGTGGAGACGCCCGGTTCGCTCGATTTGGAAAGCATGACGGCATCGCTCTATCACCGCGCCTTCAAGCGGGCCCGGGAGGATTTCAGGATGTCCCGGCGCTGCGGCAGTGCCGCCCATGAATATAGGGCCTTGGCGGAAAACCGTTTGCAGGTGTCCAGTTTCAGTCGTCTCAAACCTTGGGACCACGCCGCCGGAGTTTTGATTCACTCCGAAGCTGGTGGTTATTCACGTATGCTTGACGAAACGCCCTACGACCCAGCCAATGCGGAAAAGCGCGACCTCTTAAGCACCCAATCGAAGGCTATGTGGGACAAAGGTCCGCGCCATGGCGGATGAGGACCATATCTAAATGCAATTTCTCGAGCCGAGTTCCATCCACAAATGAATCCGGCCAGCGCAACGTTCATTTGTCACAACGAAGCCTGCAAAAATAAGTGGTAACAGCTTGAACCACCGGCCACTGATTGTCCCAAATGCGGCTCCAAGTACTGCACTTGGGAGGACTATGACGCTTGGAACTTAGAGAAAAAGAACCGGGGCCTTAAAACTAGAGCTAAGAAATGATCAAGGCCTAAGCGCCGGGCGAGGTGGGCAAGGTCCCGTTAAGTTGCAATGTCAACTTAGGCGCCGGCTGCCGGAAGGACTCCATACGCCAGTCATACATCACGTAACCAGGCATCGGCGCCGGGCGGACACTTGTTGCATTGTGTTCAGACACGGGTGCATCGGTGACAATGCGGAGCAGGCCCCGGGTGCGCAAGCCCATGTCTTCCAATTGTTGAGCCTGTAGATCGCTGGCACCGCGGCCGTTAAAGCGCACTTCGCCGTCTTCTGTGGCCTGCAATTGAAAAATGCGGGCATTGCGGCGGACAAAGCTGATGACCTGTGTCCGGGTGAAAGCGCCACGGCGATCGTATCGCACTTGAAAGCGCCCTTGGCCGCGGCTGGTGACAAATTGAAAGTTATTGTCTTGCTTTAGGTCCGCAGTGAATCCGGCGATCTGTTCCACCGCTGCATCTTGTTCGATTTCTCCCCGGGCAATCTGCCCGAACAAAGGCGCCCAAATGAGATCGCCGGGATAAGAAATACCGTAATTGCCGTCGCGGGTGATGCGAATTTCAGCGCCGAAATTATCGGCCACATAACAGGCGCTCAGCGGCAGCAGAAAAATAAGTCCGATCAAGCATTTAAGGACTCTGCATTGAAGTGCCGTCTTAATTTGCATACCCGTCACTTTGCGGTTTCAATTTTTGCCCGTTGCCACAGCGCTTCCAGTTCGTCGAGAGACACATCCTGTGGGGCACGGCCCTCGGCGGCCAGCATACGCTCAATGAAGCGGAAACGCTCCTCGAACTTAAGATTGCTGTGGCGTAAGGCTGACCCTGGTTCCACTCTTAATTTGCGGGCCAGATTGACGACGGCAAAAAGAATATCGCCGAGTTCATCTTCAAGGCGCCCTTTCTCTGCGCCATTTTCCATTTCCGCTTCCAGTTCGCCGATTTCCTCGTGGATCTTGTCGATCACTGGCGCCGCGTCGGGCCAGTCAAAGCCCACGCGGGCGGCACGGTTTTGCAGTTTTTCGGCCCGTTTCAGCGCCGGCAAAGCTACCGGAACATTGTCGAGCACACTGGGTATTTCCTCGCTGTTTTGACTCTCCGCCCGCTCGGCCGCCTTGATGGCTTCCCAGGAGGCGGTCTGTGCCTCCGCGTCTTCGGCCACGGCGTCACCGAAGACATGGGGATGACGGCGGATCATCTTGGCGGAAATGGCGTCGGCGACGTCAGCGAAGTCAAACAGACCGGCTTCCTCCGCCATACGTGTGATAGACCGCCTGCAGCAGCAGATCGCCCACCCATCCTTGAGAGATGCCATGTCTTCCCGGGCGATAGCGTCCGCCACCTCGTAAGCTTCCTCAATTGTATAGGGGGCTATGGATTTAAAATCCTGCTCAATATCCCAGGGGCAACCGTCGTTGGGGTCACGCAGCCGGGCCATCACCTCGATGAGATCGGCGATGGTCTTGCGCGCCTCATTCAACAAGGGATCCGAGGTTTGATCCGGGGCAGGGGCGTCATCCATGCACAGGGCTTAACCTGCGGTGCTAACGAGATCAATCTAGAGATCAATCGCCTCCTGACCGTGGACCGGGTCGTGCTTGCGAATCTGGGTCATGAAGCGCACTCTTGCCGCTGAGAACGTATGAATTCCCAACATTTGTGGGACCTGTGGGAAGGAGAGGGAACCATGCCCGAAATCAAGTCCGACCGTCCGACCTATGCGTCCGATTTCTTCAAAGGCGATACGGACCAGGCGGTCTTCACCGGTGATGCTGTCACCGACCGGCTTATGCATGCGGTGATCGCTTTGGGCGGTGAGGTATGGAGCCTGCGCCAGCGCGGGCACGTGATGGAAAAGTTTCTGGCCGAGAAGGGAATCACATCTGAGATGATTGAGTCCTACACACCGACGAAAGAAGACACCGCCGCTTGGCAAGAGGACCGGGAAGCCTTCGTTGACCGGGTCTACAGCGTCTTCGCCCGGGATGGGAAATTGAAGATGAATTCAGATTGGCCGGCGGGTTAAGGGAGAGACACCATGTTAAATCGCCGCACACTTCTGAGCACCAGCGCCGCCGCTGCATCGGTTGTGACCGCATTTAAAAGCAGCCGTGCCGGAGCCGCTATTTTAAGTCACGATTTCGAGCCACGCGGACAGATTGGCCGCCTGGAGCGTTTGCCCACGTTGGATCTGCAAAGCAATGAGGACTTCCTCACCACCTTCCGCGTGCTGGTGAATGGGGACATGGTCGGCATGGCCCGCGCCCGCGCCGACGACATCCTCATCGCCAACGGCTTGGATCCCAATGCCGAAGCCACGTTGGAAGACAGTCTCGCTTTGCTTGGCGACGATCCCATCATCGGCTCGTACTTCCAGGCTTGGAGCGCCGCCCAGCAGCAGATGTGGAAGAACATCCGCGACCAGCTTTACGCCAATCAGGATCAGCTGCTTTCAGAAATGGAAGCCGCCGACAAAATGGGACCTGGCTCCTTGGAACTGAGTCCTGGTATCGAGCCGGACTGGGCCAAGTATGAAATTCACCAGCAGCCGGGTGGCTATGTCGGCGACCCGTTCGCTGGGCACATCTATCACTACGGCACCAATGACTTTTACATGAATGCTAACGACCAGGACCGCATTCACCGCGGCTTGGCCCGCATCACACCAAAGCCCAAGGACGGTGTGGTCAACCGCATTCACGAAGTCGCAAGTGGCTGCGGTCAGATGGCGCAAGGCTTCAAAGAGTTTTATCCCAACGCGGAGGTTTGGGCGTCGGATATCGGCGCGCCCATGGTGCGCTATGCCCACATGCGTTCGGTCGATCTTGGTTTGGGTGTCAACTTTCGCCAGACCCTGGCTGAAGAGAGCGGCCACCCCGACAACCACTTCGACATCATTGCCAGCTACCTGCAGCACCATGAGTGTCCAGCGGAATCGACAAAGGCCACTTTGCGCGAAGCGTTCCGTACATTGCGTCCGGGCGGGGTGTTCTTCCCCATCGATTTCTTCACTGGCTTGCTGCCGCCGCCGCGGACCGCCTTCGACAAGGTCTATTACTGGTGGCATCACCGCTGGAACCAGGAAGTTTGGTACGAGGAATACGCCAGCGTCGATATGGCGGCGGAAATGCGGAAGGTGGGCTTCGAGGTCACCGAGATCGGGTCAATGGGACGCGGCGCGGAACAGCGTGCCGACAACGTCGGCATCCGCAAGATGCCGTACCTGCTCGCCACCAAGCCCGTTTAAGACTATTCACGAAAGCCGGTTCGGGGCGTGTTTAACCACACGCCTTGAGCCGGCTCTTTCTTTTTCAGCGTTTTATTTCCAAGCGCCGAACAGGTACCAGCCTTCGCCGGTATAGTCTGATTTTTTCGGCTGCGATTTGGCGTGCTCATGGTCGTGACGGCTAATGCGCCCGGCCCAGGCTGGGTAGTGGCCCGGTTCCAAATCCGGATTGGCGCCGCTTTCAAAACATTTGTCTGAGTCAAAGCCGGCTTTTTTCAACTCGGCCATCATGTCCATGCCATGCAGCTGAACCCAGAACGGTTCGTTGTTGTACCAGGCGTCCCAGTTGCGCAGGAAGCGGTCGAACACCGGGGTGTCTTCGGTGAAGTTGGGTTGCTCCAAGTTCAACGTGACACCACCCGGGTTGAGCAATGCATATATTCGTTTAAGGATTTCGCGCAGCGCCGGACCTGAGGTTTCGTGAAAGAACATCGTCGACTGAATCCAATCGAAGGTGCCGAGGGAGTCATCCAAATCCTCTGCCGCGCCTTGGACGAAACGCACATTTTCAAAACCCATGGAGCGGGCCCGGGCATGGCCATAACGCAACATCGGTGCGCCGGCATCGAAGGCAATCACTTCTGCGTCGGGAAACGCTTTCGCCAAGGGCAAGGTGTTGCCGCCGTGCCCTGAGCCGAGATCGAGTATGCGTTTCGGTTTGAAGTCTGGGTGATGCTGCGCCAGCCATTTGATGATGCCGCGGCCGCCGGAATCCCCCTTAGCGCCGAACATGCCCATGGCGGTGACAAAGGTCGCCACATCGTAGGTCGCGGCCGGGGTCAAATCGCCCGGCTGCACTTCCGTGTGATAACCGCCAGCCTGAAGGTGGTTGTCGGCCTTGGCCAGGTAGCGTGGCACTTCCAGCGATGGGTCAAGTTGCAACGTCGCGTTCGCATCGCTCAGGTCGCTCAGGTCGCTCTGGTCTTGGGCCCGCTGCGTGAGAGAGTCGATCTGCCGGAAGGCAATGTGCCGGGCATTTTGCCGGTTCATTTCCTGAATGGCGCGCCGCAGGCTGGCCCAGGCCTGATAGACCGGGCTCGGCCGGATCGCTTCGCGCACCGTTGCTCCGCTTTGCACTTTGGGATCGGAGAGATCAAGATCTTTGGGCGTCAGTTTCGGCGCCGCATGGTGCTCATAAGCCAGTTTCACGCCCCGGCTCAGCGTCGCCGCCACCGACGCGTTGAGGGACGCCAGCACATTGATCCGCGCTGACTCGTCATGGTTGATCTCGGGCGTCATGCCATGGCGGTAGAGGGAGCGGGAGTCCGGCGGTAAGGGGATGGGCATAGTCTGCGCTTCCGAACGGCGAGGTAAGGACAGGATCAGGTCACAGTAGAGGGCGGAATCCGGCCGTGCAACACGCTCACATAGATAGATAAGCTTGGGATGGGTTCAACTCTGGGATCATAGATAGAGCCCAAAAGGGGAACCGGGACGGCAGATTCAGCCCCAGACTGCTGGCTCGAAGACGCTGCTGCGCCTATTCATGATCTTCTTTTGTTCTCATAATGTGGTGAGACTCTATGTGCGGCAGTCTGTCGGGGTACCGATCCTGGAAGGAGATGCGGGACTGGTACGCCCTGATCCCCTCAGAACAGGTCAAGACGGCGGACACCAAGCCGTCGGCGGTGATCCGGCCCACCGACCTGCAGCCCTTCATTCGCCTGTCCGGCCCGGACCGCATCCTCGATCTCGGCGTGTGGGGGTTTCCGCCGCTGAAGGACAAGACCACGCCGCTGATCAACGCACGCTCGGAAACCATGGATGTACTGCCCACCCTTTCGTGAGACTTTCTTACACCGGTGCTGCGTCGTCCCGGTGACCGGCTACTATGAGTGGAAGCGCGAGGCCGACGGCAGCAAAACCCCATGGCGTTTTTTGTTGCGCGGCACCAGCCCGAAACACGGCGGCGGGATCGGCGAGGGGGAGGCGGATTTGTTTGTTCTGGCTGGACTGTTCACCGTCGACCATAAGACCCGGCAGCGGCGCTTCGCCATTGTCACCACCGAGCCCAACGCCATGGCCGCCGATGTGCACGACCGCATGCCCGTGATTCTCAATGACATGGGCATGAAGGTATGGCTGTCACCGGATAGCGGGCCGCAACCGTTGAAGAGAATTTGCCGGCCTTACGACGGGCCAGGCTTCACCGCCGCGCCGGTCTCCCGCGCCCTGCACAAACGGGCCAAGCCAGCGGACAAAAACCAGCTCAATCTAGGGCTTTAAGGCCAAAAAGAGCTGCTCATGGACCGAGCACAGGACCCGCCGAACCTTGTGTGGGTGAGGGCGAAAAGGCGCAGGTTCTCGCCATCTCAACACAACTGGGAGACCCTAGGCATGGCAAGCTCGGAAAGTGGCCGCAAGCATTATACGGCCGATTTCATCAAGGCCGACACGGACAACGCCGTGTTCCTTGGCAATGCGCTGATGGACGACATGATGTCCACCATAAATTACTCTTAAAATATTGTTATATAATGGTTTTATAATTTTATTTTCCTTTCCCCACATATATCCCCACCTATTGAGCGGGAACGAATGCGAAATCGTGGGAATGAATCCTGACCAGCCAGACCAAATGGTCCAAGTGTTTTGAGAGAATCTGGCCCGTTGGTTTCGTGTTTGCAGTGATGTGTGATCAGGATAATTGGATGTTTGAGGTCCTGGCAAGCAAATCAAACACGCCGCCTGATCAGCCCATCACCAAATGTCGGGCATAGCTCATCGGAGTACGGGGCCAAGACCAGGCGTCAAACCGCAGCCCGTCACTCGGATGAGCCACAATCGGATACAGATAACCGCATTGATCAATGACTGTTACGCGTGCGGGGGCCGTAAGGGGGGCGACGTTCTCCCCTTAAAAGCCCTATACAACGCCGAAATACCTATGGTGGGGGGGGGGGTAGTGGAGCCGTGTGACACTGGTGGCGTGCCACGACCGGGTGCCGCCGGGCGGGTTGAAAATGAGGACCCCAAAATGTCCCGAGGCCGCGTCCTCGCGCGTCCCGATGGCAGGCAATGACAGACCGTTGGCATATCCACCCCACCTGGACGTTCCTGGACGATCAGTGAGATTTATATGCGATAGCGCTCAAATGCCCCTAAGTGGCTGATGTATTAGGTTTCTCAAGATCTGAGTTGTCGCGCCTCGGGGCTCCGACATTTAGGCGAACTTGGTAAACGGTTCGGCTCTTTCGGCAGCTAGACCCCGATCTCCACTTCAAGCGCCTGGCCGAAGCCCAAACCTCTTTTTTGCAGTCCTCTGGCAGTACTTTCGTCTTACGCCTGTCCGGCGCCTGCCTTTTTTCGGAAGAACATCGAAACTAACTGGGAGAGCAATGACTCCTTAGCGAATTCTGGCTCCTTTTCGGGTTCATATTCCCTGAGGTATTGAATCCTCATCTTCATGCGCCCGGTGTTCTCGTCGTAGATCGTCCTACAAAAGCGCCTGGAACTCCTGGCTTTGGTTCCATCTGTTTTGTTGATAGCTGTCGACTTTACACACTCGCCTCCGTCTGGCAATGAAGGTGCATGCTGGATGAAAAACCAAACACGGCTTCTAAGATCATCGTGTTCGATCGCAGGCGATTTTTCAGATTGCTCATCTTCTTGTTGTGGCTGCATAGGAGCAGACTGCGCAGGTTTATTTTCGGGCTCTTTAAGACGAGCAGGCATGTCGCTCGCCAGCATAAACCGCATCAGATCTTGATGTGCAGCATCGGGTACGTCGAGCACAACCACGCGGCGTGATTTGTTGGACCAGATGCGCGCGAAGTTAGCCTCCTCATCTGAGACTCGCTTGGGCTCCGGACCCCAGCTCGTATAGACGTTAATGCTTTCCCAATTGTGTTGCCAGCCGGCTGCAGTTTCGTTGAGGCCGGCCCTGGCGGTCGGGCTCGATCGATCCCGTCTCGCGCGAGCGCCGGTGCCAGTGGATCGCCGTCGTTGGCGCGACACGAAAACGCGCCGCGGCCCCCGTGCAGACAGACGCCCAGTGACCGCCTCGACGACCCGCCGGCGAAGATCATTCCCGTAACAATGCCCCATGTCTGACACCAAATCGCCTCGGGATACAGAATCATGGAGTGGGACGCTTGGGAATCCCCTTCGATTCACAATTCAGTCAAACCGCTCTAGGCCCGCACACACGACACCGTGTTCGCCCTTCTGGGGCAGGAGCGCCTCGGCAACCAGCCATGCGCCGGCCGGCTCTGATACTCGGGATGGACCGCAGCGGCGAAGACAACCGTCGCGTCCGGAAACATCCCGCGCGTCAGCTGTTCATAATCCCTGATGAAGGCTTCCTGCGCCTGCTTGTCGGCCTGCTTCGGCAGCGTCTTCGGCTTCACGTATGCGAACCCCAGGCGGTGCATCAGCTTGATGGCGCCCGGACGTGAATATCTCACAGCAAACTTTCGGAAGATGGCATCCCGCACCGCGTTGGTGTCGCGCGGCGGATTGTCCCGGAACTGCGCCTTGAGAGCGGCTTCCTGGTCCGCCGTCAGGCGGCCCGCGCGCGGTCCGGGTAATCCGCAAGCTCCACAGAGGCGAGACCCTTCTCGCGGAAGTCCCGTAGCCAGCCGCGAACCGTGTCGGGATCAAGATAGAATATCCTGGAGACCATCTGCACGCTGTGGCCATCATCAAGGGCAACCAGCGCATTCGCGCGCCGTACCTGCAGCGCTTCGACCTTCCGCTTGCGCATGACATTCAGGAGTGCCTTGGGTTCGTCAGCGGTCAGAAAGGAGGCCTTTTGCGCATCTTCGCCGTGAAGTCGTTCGCTGCTCGTGTCGTTGGAGAGGTGCATGAATCGGCAGCCGAATCAGGTCAATGCAAAATACTAAATTCAGGCCGAATCAATGATTCCAGGTATATCCTGAAAAAGTCGTAATTATCAGGACATCATGACATCGCGAAGCTGTGTTCTCAGGTGTTCTTTTTGCAGCGTCGCCCACTTTCGCGGAAATATGAACAAGTACCGCCGGAAGAGTGTAGACATGGTTATGGCTGAAATTGAACAGGCTCTTGATCAGGGGATCGAAGAAATTCACTTCTTCGACGATTTGTTTGCCCGTGAAAAAGGCGAAATAATGACTCTCTGCAATAGATTCTCGCAGAGAAATCTCAAGTTCGACTGGTTTGTCGCACAAGGTCTAAACTTATGGTTCTTGGACTATGACGTTGCTCCCGGATCCCGGACCAGACGGTAAATTAAATACCGACCTGGAGGGACAGGATGACAAAGCAGACGAGGCGGCGGTTTTCGCCCAGAATACAAGGAACAGTCGGTTGCCCGGCTATCGGAGCCGGGTGCGACACATAGCAGCGTGGCTGCCGAGCCCGGCGTCACGCCAACGCAGTTGAAGACCTGGCGGCTCGAGCTTGAGGCCGCGGGTTCGGCCGCGGCGCAGAAAGCCGAGGCCGCTGAGCTGGCGCAGCATTCGCCGGGATAACAAGCGGCTGACGGAGGAGGTTGAGGTTCTGCGCAAAGCCTCGGCTTTTTTTGCTCAATGGGCGGCGAAGACATGAAAACGAAGCACGCTTTCATCGCCGCCCATGCTTCAGGGCCCGCCATCCGGTTCATGTGCCGGGTCCTAGGGGTTGCTCACAGTTGGTTCCACGCCCGGCGGCGTGCGGCCCAAAAGAGAGCTGAACGCGCTGCCTGGCGTGACCGGCTCGGGTCAGAGATCCGGGAGATCTTCGAGCAGAGCAAGAGGTGCTACGGCGCCCCTCGGATCCATGCCGAGTTGAAGGCCCGCGGCTTTCGCATCTCGAAGCGCACGGTCGCCAAGCTCATGCGAGAGAACGGCATTCGTCCACCGCGCGGCAGGCGGCGGGCGCCAATCACCACCGACAGCCGCCACTCCCATGCGATCGCGCCCAATCTGCTTGACCGCAACTTCGAAGCCGTTGCGCCCGATGCGGTCTGGCGCGCTGACATCTCCTACATCCCAACTGACGAAGGCTGGCTCTACCTCGCCGCCGTCAAGGATCTGGCCACGATGGAGATCGCCGGCTGGTCGATGTCCGAGCGGCTGAAGAGCGTCCTGTGCGAGGATGCGCTGACGATGGCGATCCGCAACCGCCGGCCGCCCATGGGGCTGATCCACCATTGCGATCGCCCAATATGCCTGCGGTGACGACCGCAAACTGCTCCGCCTCCACGGCATCAAGGCCGCCATGAGCCGCAAGGGGAATTGCCTCGACAATGCCCCCATGGAGAGCTTCTTTGGGTCTCTCAAGACCGAACTCGTGCACCGTACCCGTTTCGTACCCGGCGCGAGGCCAGGGCTGCGCTATTCGAGTACATCGAGATCTTCTATAACCAACGACGGCGCCACTCGAGCATCGGCTACCGGACGCTGGCATGGGGCTGAAGCGGTTCGCGATGCCATCGCCCGGACGATCACGACATTGCCAGCGCAGCTTCGCCGCTCGCTGACCTGGGACCAGGGAGCAGAGATGGCCAGGCATGCGGATCTGCGGATCGCAACCGGCCTTCCCGTCTACTTCTGCGAACCGCACAGCCCTTGGCAACGCGGAACGAACGAGAACACCAATGGATTGCTTCGACAGTACTTCCCGAAAGGAACCGATCTGAGCGCACACAGTCCGGACGTACTCGCAGTTGTTGCTGACGCGCTCAATACACGGCCCCGCAAGACCCTCGGATGGAGAACTCCCGCCGAAGCTCTGGACCAGTGCTTGCAGGCCAGTCAAACTGAACGTGTTGCGACGACCGGTTGAACCCGCCTTGCACACCGCGATCGCAATGGTGGATCAGCCCCATGGGCGGCCGGCGGTTGCGGATCGCCATCGTCAGCGCATCCTCGCACAGGACGCTCTTCAGCCGCTCGGACATCGACCAGCCGGCGATCTCCATCGTGGCCAGATCCTTGACGGCGGCGAGGTAGAGCCAGCCTTCGTCAGTTGGGATGTAGGAGATGTCAGCGCGCCAGACCGCATCGGGCGCAACGGCTTCGAAGTTGCGGTCAAGCAGATTGGGCGCGATCGCATGGGAGTGGCGGCTGTCGGTGGTGATTGGCGCCCGCCGCCTGCCGCGCGGTGGACGAATGCCGTTCTCTCGCATGAGCTTGGCGACCGTGCGCTTCGAGATGCGAAAGCCGCGGGCCTTCAACTCGGCATGGATCCGAGGGGCGCCGTAGCACCTCTTGCTCTGCTCGAAGATCTCCCGGATCTCTGACCCGAGCCGGTCACGCCAGGCAGCGCGTTCAGCTCTCTTTTGGGCCGCACGCCGCCGGGCGTGGAACCAACTGTGAGCAACCCCTAGGACCCGGCACATGAACCGGATGGCGGGCCCTGAAGCATGGGCGGCGATGAAAGCGTGCTTCGTTTTCATGTCTTCGCCGCCCATTGAGCAAAAAAAGCCGAGGCTTTGCGCAGAACCTCAACCTCCTCCGTCAGCCGCTTGTTATCCCGGCGAATGCTGCGCCAGCTCAGCGGCCTCGGCTTTCTGCGCCGCGGCCGAACCCGCGGCCTCAAGCTCGAGCCGCCAGGTCTTCAACTGCGTTGGCGTGACGCCGGGCTCGGCAGCCACGCTGCTATGTGTCGCACCCGGCTCCGATAGCCGGGCAACCGACTGTTCCTTGTATTCTGGGCGAAAACCGCCGCCTCGTCTGCTTTGTCATCCTGTCCCTCCAGGTCGGTATTTAATTTACCGTCTGGTCCGGGATCCGGGAGCAACGTCAGTTTACCATCATGCTCATTGGGGAAGTTTTTTAGCAATGAGCGACCAAGCACAACCCGGTGGTAAGACGCGCATAAACAAGAGCCGAGTGTTCTTGTACCTCATGCTCGCGATTCCCATCGCGCTTATGATTATTCCAACGGTCATTGTATTGGCGTTTGCGATGTTGCCGACAGGTGTCGCGTTCATCATGGAACGTGGCAAAGGATGGTATGGGGGTATTTGTGTCGGCGCCATGAATCTGGCGGGCACTGCGTCCACCTTAACCGAGCGCTGGTTTACGGGTCACACGATCGATGCAGCATTCGCGGCGCTAACGGATGTGTTTGCAATTATATTAATTTATGGCGCAGCAGCCGTCGGTTGGATAATTTACGCAACAACACCCAACATGGTTTCCGCGTATATGGCTATGACGGCGGGGCGCAGAATTACCGCACTAAAAGTCCAGCAAAAAGAACTCGTGCTGAAATGGGGGCCGGATGTGGAATCAATCTATGAGCCCGAAGACGCAGAGACCGCTAAGAGGCCGTTTCGAAAGGGGTTGAGTGGCCGGTGTCGATGTGATTCCAGGAAGGTTGCTGAAACCGATCTGGAGCCGCCATGTGGACGCCGACCACCCGAGAGCAGCATAGCCGCAAGGCGCTGCGTTATCAGACTGATTTGACCGCTGCGGAGTGGGTTGTGATCGAGCCTCATTTGCCTCCGGCTCATGGCACGGGACGGCCCCGGTCATGGCCGATGCGAGAGATCGTCAACGGCATTTTCTACGTGATGCGGGCTGGCTGCCCTTGGCGCTTGCTGCCAAGCGATTTACCACCGTGGGGCACGATCTATCGCTGGTTCGCTAAGTTCCGCGACGACGGCCTCCTTGAGAAGATCAACCACTTTCTGGTCATGGCCGATCGCGAGCGGGTCGGACGCGAGGCCAGCCCGAGCGGCGCGATTATCGACAGCCAGAGCGTCAAGACGACCGAGGCTGGTGGCCCCCGCGGCTACGATGCGGGCAAGAAGATCAAGGGGCGCAAGCGCCACGCGCTGGTCGACACCGACGGGCGCGGCCTCGTGCTCGAGGCGCATCCGGCGGGTATCCAGGACCGCGATGGTGGCGGGCCGCTGCTGTGCGCCTCACGCGGCTCGTTTCCGTTCATCGAGAAGGTCTTTGCCGACAGCGGCTACGCCGGCGAGAAGGTCGCCACGGCCACCATGATCGCCGTCGAGATCGTGCGCAAAAGCCCCGATCAGGTCGGCTTCGCCGTCCAACCGCGCCGCTGGGTCGTGGAGCGCTTCTTCGCCTGGATCAACCGCAACCGGCGACTGGCAAAGGACTTCGAGGCCACCATCGCCTCGGCCCGCGCCTTCCTCTACGCCGCCTCCGTCATGCTCCTCGTCCGCAGATTGGCCCGAGCCGCATGACTTTCGAAACCGACTCTAAGGGTTAAGGGGGCTCTTCAACCATCCGCTTAAATGCTGACAAAAGACTTTCCAAATCTTTGGGAATCTTGGCTTCAAATCGAATCGGCTCTCTGGTGACAGGATGGACGAAACCGAGCACGCTCGCATGCAAAGCCTGGCGGTCAAACGCCTTAATGGCTTGCGCAATTGAACTGCCAACACCTCGCTTGATGCCCCGCCCATAAACGGAATCGCCAACTATGCTGTTACCCTTATGTGCCATGTGAACGCGGATCTGATGGGTACGACCGGTTTCTAACCGGCATTCAATTAAACTTGCCGTCAATCCGTAAACTTTCAGAATCTTGTAGTGGGTTGTGGCTTCCTTCCCCCCGCTTTTTATCACCGCCATTTTTTTTCTGTTGGATCGGCTTCGGCCGATAGGCCCATTGATTGTTCCGGAATCCGGTGAGGGCATTCCCCAAACCAAAGCGCAGTAGCGTCGTTCGATCGAATGAACTGCGAATTGGCTGGCTAGACCGCTGTGTGCGGCTTCTGTTTTCGCTGCTACAACCAAACCGGACGTATCTTTGTCGATACGGTGAACTATGCCCGGGCGCTTTACTCCGCCAATGCCCTTAAGCGACTCACCACAATGGGAGAGAAGCGCATTGACCAGCGTCTTATCAGGATTGCCTGGTGCGGGATGAACCACCAAACCCGCCGGTTTGTTGATGATGATGAGATGATCATCCTCGTATTGAATGTCGAGCGGTATTGACTGTGGTACCGGTGTGTCGGCTGTCGGCGAGGGAATCTGAAGTGAGATTTGGCTCTCGTGTTTGACCCTAAAATTTGGGTCTTCTATGGTCACGCCATTAACGGTGGCCGACCCCGCTTCGATCAACACTTTGATGCGCGAGCGTGACAGGGTTTGTACACCGTCCGCGAGGATCCGATCGAGCCTAAGCCCGTGTTGATCTGCGTTGGCGACAAGGCTGATCAGTTGATTCGACAAAGGTGTACCGTCATGGACCTGTTCATCTGCGCTCTGTCACCGGGTTTTACGACACCCCAACCAATTGGGGAACCTGTGCAATGAATGGCGCCAAAATACTGGTGATGGTGATGACCGGTATGTTCATCGCGTTGCTCGGGGTTTTGGTGGTTGGATTATCTCTGGGTTGGCACAAATCCGACGATCAAACGGCAGATTCTGTGACAAATCGGGCAGAACGGGCATTTGGTCTGGTCGATCTCAAGCAGCCTGCTGGATCAGTCATAGAACAGGTAACAGCCGTCAACGGATGGACCGCTGTTTCCGTTTCGGGTGGCGGCGTTCCGCCAAGGGTCTTCCTCATTGATCCGCAAACCGTGAAGCTGATGGGTGAAATAGCCCTAAATGCCGGCGGTGCTCGTCCTTCATCCACAAACCAACCTGCACAATGACTGTGCTTGTTCTATCGCACGATCAAGTCGGCATGGTTAGGGATGAGTCGGCAAAAGCATATCCAAACGAGTGTTGCGGACTTCTTATCGGGCGCGGCGAAAAAACCGTTTCTGTCACAAACGTTGTTCCGACTAGGAACCAAGCGAAGTCAAAGGACAGATTTTTTATTGATCCACAGATTCAGTTCGACTGGATTCGAAAATTAAGGGGATCGGACCATCGTCTCGTCGGACACTACCATTCACACCCCAATGGCCTGGCGGAACCGTCTCGCCATGATGAGGAGATGGCAATGGAAACTGGCCAGATCTGGGTCATTGCTCCGGTCGACAACGGCCGAACTGGTGAACTTAGGGCGTTCGAGATGAATCCAGAATCAGGTTCTTTCGTTCCCGTTTCGATCACTAGTGCGTAAAAGACCGAGTGGACATTGCCCGCCCGTTGTCCGGGGTTGGTCCATCTGGCATGCTTAAACGCTGTGCTGCACCAGAGGAATGACGATATGAAAAACACAATTGAAACCATGTTCTTGGCTTTGGCCCTGAGTTTCACATCGACCTTTTCTTCACTAGCGCAACAGCCGGATTTTGACAGCGTACAGATTCAAACCGTTCCGGTGGCCGATGGCCTTTTTATGCTGATAGGGCAGGGGGGAAACATAGGTGTTTGCATCGGTGACGATGGCGTTTTTCTCATCGACGATCAGTATGCACCTCTGACGGAAAAGATCGTTGCTGCGGTTCGCGAATTAACTGATCAGCCGATCAAGTTTCTTATCAACACCCACTGGCATGCCGATCATACAGGCGGTAACGAAAATTTCGGCAAGATGGGCGTGACTATTGTCGCCCAGGACAACGTTTATGCGCGCATGAGCGTGGACCAAACCAGCGCATTCTCCGGCAATACTATTGAAGCCTCTCCGCCGGATGCTTTGCCCGTAATCACGTTCAATGATGAAATCACGTTTCATATGAACGGCTATACGATTGTGGGGAAGCGACTCAACCCCGCCCATACGGATGGTGATGCGCTTATTCACTTCAAGGAAACGGACATCTATCACATGGGAGATACGTACTTTTCTGAGGCCTACCCGTTCTTTGATCTCAGCAGCGGTGGTGACTTCCTTGGCATGATCCAGGTGGCGGCAGATGTTCTGGCGGCCTCCAATGCAGACACAACGATCATGCCGGGGCATGGCCGATTAGCTAGCCGCGCGGACTTGGAAGAGTATCACGCCATGCTTGTGGCCTTGCGTGACCGGGTCCAAAGCGGAATCGATGACGGGAAAACTGTTAACGCAATGCTGGAAGACAAAATTACCGAAGACCTCGACGAAAAATGGTCCAGCGGTTTCATGGGGCCAGCCTTCGTGGTGCAAAATGTTTACAATAGCTTGACCAAGTAGGAACACATTGCCAACAAAGGAGCATTCAATGCCCTTAGCAATTGATCGCAGGACTCTCTTTCAGTCTACGGGAGCTGTTGCTGGTTTGACGGCGGCCGGTTTGGCTATCGGCACGTCGACTCAGGCGAAGGCCTCCACCTATTCCGGCCCCGTCAGGCTGGTGGCCAATGAAAACCCTTATGGCCCTTCCGCCCGCGCGCAGGACGCGATGATCAAAGCTCGCGCCGACGGCTGGATGTATGCCACGTCAGGAAGTCGCGAGCTGCGCACGCTCATTGCTGCTAAGGAGGGTGTGGATACAGACAACGTTCTGATCACGGCCGGGTCCGGCGAACTGTTGAAAATGGCAGGCTTGAGCTTTGGCATGGAAGGCGAAATTGTGGCCGCGCGGCCGACGTTTTCCATGCTGGTTGGCTATGTACGGAACACGGGTGGAACAGTGCACGAAGTCGACCTAGACGAGAACATGGTGCACGATTTGGTCGCTATGGCAAGCCGGATCAGTGATCGGACCAGCTTGGTCTACGTCTGCAATCCCAACAATCCCACGGGCACTTTGGTGGATGCGGATACCCTGCGGTCCTTCATCAACACCGTTGAACCGCGGGCAACTGTTTTTGTCGATGAAGCCTACGTAGATCTCCTGGACGATCCGCGCCACAACGCCATGATCGATCAGGTTAAGGCGGGGAAGAACGTTATTCTTGCCCGGACGTTCTCAAAAATTCACGGAATGGCCGGATTACGTGTGGGCTATGCCATCGCACGCGCTGATCTGATCAAGCGCTTGCGCCCCTTACAGATGAGTTTTTTGAACGTCATGGGTCTCCAGGCGGCTATCGCCAGTTATCAGGATGATGAATTCCAGACCTACAGCAAGACTAAGATTCAGGAATGTGTGGCGTTGACACAAGACGCGTTTGAAAGAAACGGCCTGCCCTTCACGCCGTCCAAGGCCAATTTTGTTCTGTTCGATACCGGTGGGTCTGTGCGTGAATTTGCGGCGGCCATGCGCAAAAAGAATATGATGGTGGGACGGTCTTACGCCCCCTATGAAACATGGTGTCGCGTCAGCATGGGTACTGTCGAGCAAATGGCCGTGTTTGCCGAAGCGCTAACCGACTACTACAAAGGATAATCCCATGGTCTACCGTATCGGCGTCATCGGAACGGGCGCATCACCCACAGGTAACAACATTCCTCCGTCGCCCATAATTGAAATCGCCGCTCAAGGATTTACTCCAGAGTTGATCGAAACCCGGCTCCGGACTTTTCCCATGACCCCTTACGATCGTGGACTAACGGCACTGGCTTATGTCGACTGTGCCATTGAAGCGGATAAGGCAGGCTTCGATGCGGTTTTTATCAACACGGTCGGTGACTACGGTATTGATGAAATGCGCTCGGCGACGGATATGGTGGTCGTTGGCGCTGGTGAGGCGACCATGGCTATGTGCTGCAATATTGGCCGAAAATTTTCCATCGTCACCATTTGGCCTCCAAAACTGAATTTTATCTATCACGAACGGTTGCGCAGTTGCGCTATGGAGAGCCGTTGCGTCTCCATTCGCAACGTTTTAGCCGATGAAGACGTGGCCGGTGTCGAAGGTGCCGGTGCAGCGGTAACTGGTCTTAAAAATCATAATCAGTCCCTTAAAGATCGTATTGTCGCGGCCATCGAATCCGCGGTCTCTGAAGATGGAGCGGATGCGATCATGTTGGGCTGCACGTGTATGGCGCCTGTTGGTCCGGAAATTGCGCAAAGGGCATCCGTTCCGGTCTTGGAGTCCTTGCGGACCGGTTACAAAACCGCCGAAGCAATGCTGACACTTGGTATTCGCCACAGCGATGTAGCCTTCCCCAAACCCAATCCGGATAACTTGACCGCTGTCGGATCATTAATCTCGGGGCAGGGCAACGTGGATTTGGGTGGTGATTGTGAAGTCTGCGTAATAGCCCAGGAAGCGGCCGAAGAAAGTGATGCTAACAGGCGGCGTGCTAAATTGTTTTGACTGCAGCCGGGACTAAGATGAAGGACTCCGATCCGGAAACATCGTCATCAGCTGCCGTAGCACCCGCAATCGAAAACGAACGTCTGATTAAAGGCGTTCTCGCGACCACCATCGCGGCCAGCGCCTTTACAATTCAGATTTTTCTCCCCGCACTTCCAGCGGTACAGGCCGCATTTGGCGTTTCGGCGGCGGAAGTGCAGTTAACCGTCAGCTTGCCGTTGTTTGTGACTGCGCTGGCTACCCTCGTCTACGGGCCTTTGTCGGATCGATTCGGCCGGCGGCCGTCCCTCATCGGCGGCATGATCCTGTTCTTTGCCGGAACCGTGCTTTGCCTCTTCGCCAATAGTATCGTCACCCTGATTCTTGGTCGTTTCATTCAAGCCCTCGGCAGCGCCGCAGGTGTGGTCATCGCGCGGGCGGCTGTGCGCGATCTCTGACGGACGAGAACGGGCGGCAGCGGTCCTCGCCGGTTTGATCGCGGTCATGGTCGTCGCTCCAATGATTGCACCGACGCTTGGTGGATTTCTTGTCGATGGCTTTGGCTGGCGCGGAAACGTCGCAGCGACTGTCGTTTTCGCCGGGCTCCTGCTTGGTCTCATCGTTTTCGGCATGCCGGAGACCCATAAACCCCAATCCGGAACCGTGTTCGGCATTGGCAGCATGGTGGCAGGGTTCAAAACGCTCTTGGCGGCTCCCGCCTATCGTGCCTATGCTTTTCAAAGCGCGTTTATGATCTCAATGTTTTACGTATTCCTGGCGGCGGCACCGTATGCCGTGATAACGGTGATGGGCGTCAGCGCAACTGGGTACGGGCTTTATTTTCTGCTGTCGACGATCGGTTATTTGTCAGGAACGGTCTTGGCCAATCGCTATTCAGAACGTGTTGGCATAGACCCGATGATCCGTATCGGCACAATCATCGCCATTGCTTCAACGGCGCCCATCGTCCTCCTTCTGTCCATAGACCTCTGGCATCCGCTGACCATTTTTCTTCCCATCACCATCATGGGCGTCGCCAATGGCATGGCGTTGCCAAATTCGAATGCCGGTGCCATCAGCGTCTATCCCGAACTTGCGGGGACCGCATCCGGCCTCACGTCGTTCATTCAATTGGGAGTGGCTGCCCTATTTGCGCAAGTTTCGGGGAGCTGGCAAAACGGTACACCGTATCCGCTCGCCATATTTATGCTGATCGCTGCATTGTTGGCCTGGTTCTCTTTTGTTGCTGGCAAACGTGCTGAGAACACGATGGTATAGAGTGGGTTTTGCTCGATTAGTGAGCGGCGGCGATCCGAAACGTTTGTGGCTGGCTTGGAGCCTTCGCGACACGCTGTGTGGGGGAGGGAACGGTATCGGCCAGTTGGCAGCTGTTCTTAAACATTTTCCACCAATGACGAACGGAAAGAGCGATCGGTTGTCCCATGTCCTGCCTAAAAACGATGTCTTTGGTTAGGTCCTTCGTTGCCTCTGCCGTCGTCAGGTGCAGCAACTCTGCGATACGTTTCATGGCGATATCATGGGGTTTCTTCGTATCGTCTATCTCTACAGCTTGAACCTTTTGCATGATTTCAAACACCAGATCAGACACCAACTGGTCATTACGATCTGCCAGTCTATCGACGAGCTCATTGATTTCGGCCAAGAGATCTTCGGCAATCTCGGTTGGGAACTGGGACCTGATCTTGGCAACTTCTAAACCGACAACTACTGCATAATAGTAGTGGCGAACTGGTTGAATTTCGAAAATACGCCGGCGCTCTTCAAAATCCATCGCCGTATCTTCGAGAAAGGTCAGGAGCCGCTTCTCCCAAACGGGATAGGTTTTCTCACCACGTCCACGACATCGTAGAGAAACCGCTTTACAACTTCTTTGGGTGTGACGGTATATTTTGCTGCGGTCGTCATAAGAGTCACCACATGTTGTACGTTCTCTGCAGACCAATAACGTTTTTGTGGCACATCTGGTTGCGATTGCCGCACAGGGGGCGGTACCTCCGGGCTAACGTACAGTAGAGTTGCCATGGCATTTCCCACATCAAACCAGCGCGTTGCGCGACTCTGTTGGTGCGTTTTCACTGCTTTGAGTTGCATTGTGAAACTTATTGATTGCTGGTGCGTTAACATAGCTACGGTGAGCTACTCCCCGGAAATCGGACACTGACGTAAGCTACGATTTGTTGTCTGCTGATCTTCGATAAGAAGGAGATCAGAGATGTCGAAACGCAAGCAGCACTCGGCGGAATTCAAGGCGAAAGTGGCCCTCGAAGCCCTGAAGGGCGAAGAGACGGTATCCGAGCTGGCCAGCCGGTTCGGGGTTCACCCGACGCTGATCCATCAATGGAAGCGGGCATTGCTTGAAGGCTGAGAACGCCGGTGCAAAAATGATCCACAGGAACGGCGGGGTAATCTCGCTGTAGCGGCGTAATAGTACGCCAGTCTTTTTAGTCTCTGAAGCCAGGTTGCGCTGGCTGGAGGCTTGGGGATGTACACTGTGGATTTATATCGGCGGGTTCGGCTTGCGTGCCACCATGAGAAGTTGACCCAACGCGAAGCTGCGCGGCGGTTTGGGATTGACCGGCGGACGGTGGCGAAGATTTTGTTGCACGCCGTGCCTCCTGGTTACCGGCGCACCAAGCCGATCCGTCGTCCGAAGTTGGGGCCGTTCACAGGGCTCATCGATCAGATCCTTGAGGACGATAGAGCACTTCCGAAGCAGCAGCGCCATACGGCCAAGCGCATCTTTGAACGGCTCCGCGCCGAGTATGGCTTTGAGGGCGGCTACACCATTCAGACTGTGTGAAAACTCTGGGTAGCGGGGGATTCCGTCCGGCTCATGGCGATGTTAGGGTCCGCCATGAGACACATTCCTGGCATTGACCGCTCTCAGGTTCTGCTTCTGCCGGAAGCAGTGGACGATTACGTGGGCCGGGATAACCCGGTCCGTTTCATCGACGCTTTCGTGGATGGTTTGGACCTAGCGGCCGCTGGTTTCGAGCGCGCCGCGCCGAAGGCGACGGGTCGTCCCGGCTACGATCCGGCGGACCTGCTGAAGCTCTACATATACGGCTATCTCAATCGGGTACGTTCGAGCCGCCGGCTGGAGGCTGAGAGCAAGCGTAATCTCGAAGTGATCTGGCTGTTGCGGCGTTTGTCGCCGGACTTCAAGACGATCGCCGATTTCCGGCGGATCAATCGGGCGGCGTTCCGCCAGGTATTTCGGGAGTTCGTGAAGCTATGCCACGAACTGGAGCTGTTCGGACGCGAGCTGGTGGCGGTTGACGGTACACGGATCAAGGCAGTGAACAGCCGGAAGCGGAACTTCACCAAAGCGAAGCTGGCGAAGGCGTTGGCCGAGAGCGACGAGAGGTTGTCGCGTTATCTCGACCGCCTCGACGAGGCCGACGGGCAAGACGAGGGCGGCACCGGCGACGGCGACGGCGAGGTGGAGAATATCGAGGAGAAGATCGCTGCGATCCAAGGGCGGCGTGAGCGGTTTGAGGAACATCGAGACGCGCTGGCTGCGAGTGGCGAGGGCCAGCTCTCTTTGACGGATCCGGACAGCCGGGCGATGCGCGCCGAGACCCGGGTCGGTGTCGGCTACAACATCCAGATCGCGGTGGACGCCAAACACAAACTGATCGCCGAGCAGCAGGTCCATAACAAGGTCAGCGATCTCGGTCTATTGGCCGAGACGGCGGTGGCAGCTCGGCGGAACCTGGCCGTTGATCGGATCGACGCGGTCGCCGATGCGGGCTACTTCAAGATCGAGGATATCGAGGCCTGCGAGAATGCCGGCGTCATGCCGCATGTGCCCAAGCCCCAGCGCGGATCAACGGTGAGCCAGGGGCTCTTTCCCAAGGAGCGCTTCCGCTATGACGGCGGCAAGGACATTTACATCTGCCCCGACGGCCAACGCCTGGCGCTACACAGCAGGCGCAAGCGCCGCGATCTCATCTTCGCCAGTTACGCCAATCGCGCCGCGTGCAAGGAGTGCCAACTCAAGTCGAAGTGTACGAAGAGCGACTTCCGTCGGGTCCTGCGCTATGTCGACGAAGCGATCCTGGAGCGTATGGCGGAACGATTGGCGGCCCGCCCGGAGCTGCTCGATGCGCGCCGTGAAAGCGTCGAGCATCCCTTCGGCTCAATCAAACAATGGATGGGCCAGGGTGCCTTCCTGACCCGGCGGCTGGAGAACGTGCGCGGCGAGTTCAGCATCACGGCGCTGGCTTACAACATCCGCCGCGCGATCTCGCTGGTAGGTGTTCCCGCCCTGATCGCCGCCGCGAAGG
Source organism: Rhodospirillaceae bacterium (assembly GCA_965262665.1). Taxonomy (GTDB): domain Bacteria; phylum Pseudomonadota; class Alphaproteobacteria; order Rhodospirillales; family Rhodospirillaceae; genus CBDBND01. Next base: position 1,073,117 of record CBDHFR010000004.1, on the reverse strand, counting down.
CATGAGACGGGAATCAGGTCAAAATCGAGCGCCGCACATCGATCCATGGAGGCCTGGAGCCCCTTCCGCGGGGCTACCGGCGCCAAACCGCCAGATTACGTGGGATCACCGCGAATCATGGTCACCTAAACCTCCATCCCCGCTACCCAGAGTTTTCACACGGTCTGCATTGTGAAGGATTACATCTGCGAAGTGCGCCGGCACACCCGGGAAGTGTTTGTGCCGTTGCATCATGCGCCCGGTCATGCCCAGGCTGACTTTGGTGAGGCTCTGGCGGTGATTGGCGGGGCGGAACGCAAGATCCACTTCCTGGTTGTCGATCTGCCCCACAGTGATGCGATCTTCGTGAAGGCCTATCCTCGCGAGACCTCCGAAGCGTTCAGTGACGGACATGTTGCAGCGTTCGCTTTCTTCGGCGGGGTGCCCCAATCGATCCTGTACGACAATACCAAGCTGGCGGTGGCCCGCATTCTCGGGGACGGCACCCGCCTGAGAACGCAGATGTTCCCGGCCCTCCAGTCTCACTATCTGTTCAAGGACCGGTTTGGCCGACCAGCCAAGGGCAATGACAAGGGTAAGGTCGAGGGAATGGTTGGCTATATCAGGCGCAACTTCATGGTCCCGAAGCCACGGTTTGAAAGCTTCGATGCGTTGAACGCCTCTCTGGCTGACCAGTGCTTGCAGCGCCAGTCAGATGTGCTGCGCGGCCACAAGCAAACCATTGGTGACCGGTTTGTGGATGATAAGGCGGTTCTGTGCGCATTGCCCAAATATCCCTTTGAGGCCTGTGAGATCCAGAGCACGCGCGTGAGCTCACTATCGATGGTGCGCTACCGGGGCAACGATTACTCGGTGCCGGTAGCCTATGGGCATCACGAGGTTGTGGTGCGCGGCTATGTGGAGACGGTTGTGATCTGCGCTGGCGGCGAGGAGATTGCCCGCCACCAACGGTCCTATCAACGTGAGGACATGGCCTTCGATCCGATGCACTATCTGCCCCTGCTGGAGAAGAAGATCGGTGCCTTTGATCAGGCTGCCCCATTGCAGGGATGGGCTTTGCCGGATGGCTTTGCCACTCTGCGTCGTCTCCTGGAAGCGCGCATGGGCAAGGCGGGCAAGCGAGAGTATGTCCAGGTCCTGAGATTGCTTGAGACCTTTGAACCCGAGGTGGTGCACAAGGCCATCTGGACCTGCACCGCAAAAGTGGAGAGTTACCTTCTCACCTAAGCCGCCATACTTTCGCACTTCACCGGACTGATGCTGCCCAGATATGAATGGCGACGACGCGGATTATAAAATCCATTGATATAATGGAACAGGGCGTTTTGTGCCTGTTCCCTGGTTTCATAGTGTTCCCTCCATATTAATTCTGCTTTCAATGATTTGAAGAACGTTTCTACAGTCGCATTGCCATAGCAATTCCCTTTGCCAGACATCGAAGAGAGAAAGCCGTGGTCTTTGAGAAGTTTCCGGTAATCGTTGGAGCAATACTGCGAGCCACGATCAGAATGATGAATGACCCCTGGTGGCGGTTGTCGCAATGCAATGGCCCTTTTCAGAGCCTTGATCGGCAAATCCCGTTTGAGCCTGTCGCTGACGGCCCAGCCAATGACACGGCGTGAATACAAATCGATGATCACCGCAAGATACAGCCAGCCCGCTGCCGTCCAGAGATAGCTGATATCACCGGCCCATTTCTGGTTTGGTCCCGTGGCCTGAAAATCTCCATCCAGAAGGTTGGGAGCTATGTTGTGGTTGTGATTACTGTTTGTCGTGCGTTTGAATTTATGAGTTCTGACGATGCGAATATCGTTCTCCCGCATCAACCGCCCGACCCGGCGTTCACCAATGACGCTGCCTTGATCCCTGAGTTCATCAGTCATTCGCTGGCGACCATAGGCCCGATAATTACGGGCATGTTCGGCACGAATATGGGCCAAATAGACCCTGTCGTCGCGTTGGCGCTGACTGGCAGGGCGAGACACCCAAGCGTAGTAGCCGCTTTCACTGACCCTCAGGACTTTGCACATCCTGCAGATTGAAAAATTGGCCTTCTCCTTTGCGATGAAATGAAACCTCATCGGCTTTGGCTCGCGAAGAAGGCCGTCGCTTTTTTTAAAATGTCCCGCTCCTCACGCAATGTCCTGTTCTCCTTGCAAAGGCGAGCCAATTCCTTGTCTTTATCATTATGAGGGCCGGACAGCAGCTCAGTGTGCTTATGACTGGTAATCCACTTGCCTAATGTAGACAGGCCAATGCCAAGATCGGCGGCAACTTGCTTGTGTGATAGCCCGCTCGTCAATGCAATCCGAACGGCTTCAGAACGAAATTCCTCAGTTCTTCCGATACCCATATGGGCCTCCTGTTGAGTTTAAACTTTAACAGAAGGCACTCTCCATTTTACCGGTACCAGTCCACTCCGGGACGCCCTATATCTCGGCGCAATCGGCTACGACGCCGTCAAACACCTGGTGTTGTGCCGAATAGAGCGCCGGCCGCCCAAACTTGATCTGGATGTTTATCCTTACCTACCCAGGGCTACGGTCCACTCGACACGGCCAAGTGCTTACATGAGCTTGTTGGGGAGCAACGGGCAATGAGGGACACCCCTCAAGTCCTGCTCGGTCATCATCTCAGGAAGCTGCGCCTGCCCACCTTTCTAGCGGAGTACGACAAGCTTGCTCAGCACTGTGCCACTCGTAACGAGACCCACGTCCAATATCTGCCGCGCCTTTCTGAGTTGGAACTGATCGAGCGCGAACGGCGCATGATTGAGCGCCGGATCAAGGCGGCAAAGTTTCCGGCCGTCAAAAGCCTGGATCGCTTCGACGTCACCGTCATGCCCTCTCTCAACAAACCTCTGGTCATGGAACTGGCCCGTTCTGAGTATATTGACCGGCGCGAGAACATCATTGCCCTCGGCCCCAGCGGGACCGGCACAACCCATGTTGCCCTCGGCCTTGGCCGTGCCGCTTGCCGGCAGGGCCTGAAGGTCCGCTTCATCACCGCCGCCAGCCTGGTGCACGAACTCATCGAGGCCCGCGATGACCAACGTCTGTTGCGGTTGCAAAAGCAACTTACCGGCCAGAACCTGCTGATCATCGACGAGTTAGGCTTCGTGCCGCTGTCAAAGACCGGTGCCGAACTGCTCTTCGAACTCATCAGCCAATGCTATGAATGTGGTTCCATCATCATGACCTCGAACCTGCCGTTCGACGAATGGACCGACACCTTTGGTTCCGAACGGCTCACCGGCGCCTTGCTCGACAGGCTGACCCATCATGTCCATAGCCTAGAGATGAATGGCGGCAGCTTCAGGCTCAAGCACAGCAAAAAGCGCAAGATCCCCAAAAATGAGAACTCACAACCGACCGGCTTGACCCCGTGGACCCACCGGTCCCTTCCACGCGCCCTGCTGCGTCTGCGTTCGAGGCGCGCTCCGCAGTGCGCGCGGGCCCCTCCCATGGACTACAGGGACAAGCCTACGAGACATCGCAGTGGTGTACTTTTACGACGGCGAGTGGTGGATATTTATTCCGGCGTTGACAGGACCAAAGGCCCTGTGGTGGATAAAGGGTGTTGTTTACGGCAAGCAACACAAAAAGAATGCACAACCACTCTTTCAGGTTACCGGTGTGAGCTGGAACAGGGTTACCCCCGGTAAGAACGGTGGAATCATGCTATCCATTGAAGAAGGCGGATACTACGCTGATTTGGAATCGGGTGAATTCATGGACTCGTTTACGAATCCCGTAACCGGCGCATCGACACAGCCCAAGCACTATAAGATGTTTGTAAGTTAGTAGAAAATTGATCGTTTCGACTTTATTTTGTCTTACAAAACAGACTCTTATGTGGAGCTCCACCGAATATCTGAATCTTGTGTCACCAATATGTCACCAAAGGGCCAGAATTCCCGGGGGTCGGCACCGGTTAGACACTGAGCAGTTAAGCGGGCAGGACTCGCCGTGGGCCACCAAGTTGGTTTGACATAGGAGTCCCTGCAGCGTGCGCCGTAGATGGATCGAACGGAGGAGCCCGATCCGGCCCCGATTGGCGAACGCTTATGCTAACTACTCTCTAGGCTTTGTCCACCACCGCCCAAAAACCATGCTTTGCCTTACGCGCAAGCTGGCCTGCAGCCAAAGGATTGTGTCCTGAGGCTATCCAGCAGCCGCGTGCCCGCTCAACGGCTGCACAAGTTCGCCGACACTATGGGCGGGGGCCCGCAGGTGATGAGAGAGTAGGCGCACGGGATGCATTGCCCAGGACTGATTCCTCACAGCGGCTGAGAACCCCCATAGTATTTTCCCCGAGAAGGTCCGCAAAATTGCGCCTGTTGCGCCCATTGCGCCCTTCATCGACACAGTTGTGGCTAGAGCGCATGATGATGGCTCCACGTTGCAGTTGGACGTTGCCAACCCAGCATCGGCAGCCGGTTACAATTGGACCGCCTCGCGACGGCGCCACCATGACGACCATCGCAAGGGAAATGTGCCCGGATCGGGCAGTAACAGGGAAATGAGTCGCGTGACCTGACGGTAAAACCTGAAAACCTGACTCCTGACCACAGGTACCCTAATGCGACGTTCGTGAGAAGAAGAACGGTCGGGAAAGTTAAGTGCAGACCGGCATCAAAGCGGCCCGTATCGCAGGCGCATGAGTGAGCCGCTCCAAGTAAAACGGCGCGATGGTCTTTCAATGATCGGTATGGGACCCGCGCTATTGACGAAGGTAGGGGGGTCTCGGATTTCGTTCGGCATCGGATCGAAGTACCTATGCATCTCCGTGTCTCACTTTTTTTGGCTTACGCGGGAGGTATCAAGGCGTGACAGTCTTTCGCAGGGCAACCGGGTGAAAAAGTGCGTGACAATGTGTTGATGTGCTGAATCTATCGAAGACCGCCGATTCGGTATGGGAGGTTATGATGGAGAGTTCGGGCGCATTCGCGGAAGCCGTTGTCTTTCTTGATCATTTTGAGGATCTTGCGGACCCTCGCCAACGGGGCAAAGTGGTCTATCCGCTTGATGAGGTGCTGCTGCTTTGCCTATTGGCGGTGCTGGCGGGCGCCGACAGCATTGTCGATATTGCCCGTTTCGGCGACAAGAAACGCGATCTTCTACGCCGCTTCCGGCCGTTTTCCGATGGCACGCCGTCCCACGACCAACTGGGCACGATCCTTGCCATCCTGGATGCGCGGATGTTCCAACAGTGCTTCGTCGCCTGGGTTGCCACGATCACCGGTGTGCCGGGCGAGGTGATCGCCATCGACGGCAAGACCTCGCGTCGCAGCTATCCAAGTATAACTCGTCCGAGTGACAGGTCAGGACAGGACGACGTGCCTTAGGCTCGCGTTCCTAGTGCTCGAAAGCAATGGCCTATAGCGATGTGGGGGCCCGCGTATCCGTCACACCGTCACAACCGTTGTCAGCCGGGGCTTTCAGCGCTTTCGTATCCGTCACAGGTATAGGTTATGTGACGGATAGAGAATCGCTGTAACCGTTAGGAGATAAGGGTTGTGACGGTGTGACGGATAGGGATGGCGTCCTTTCGATCAAATGGTTTTCCGCAGCTTTACGAAGGCGATGCATTTGTAACTCCCGCGGCTCTGCCACCTGTGGCGGTCTCTTCGGCGTGAATTGTATTGGGCGCAGAGCTGAACGGCTTGAACAAGTTGCCCACCGTATAATGCCGATCGCCGATCGGGAAGCCCGGACTGGCGGTAAACGAACGAGACGCCTATGAAACAGCGCAGCAATTTGGGTTGTCGAGCACTTGGCATGATGGTTTGTAATGACCGGTATGGGACCCGCGCTATTGACGAAGGTAGGGGGGGTCTCGGATTTCGTTCGGCATCGGATCGAAGTACCTATGCATCTGCGTGTCTCACTTTTTTGAGCTTACGCGGGAGGTATCAAGGCGTGACAGCCTTTCGCTTCTATACGTCCAATACCTGTGTCTTGCGAAAACCTGGGCGGGTTCAACCGGTCGTCGCAACACTCTGGCATAGGAGGTTGCTATGACGGTACGCAGACGGCGGTCGGATCGGTCTGGACGGAGCAAGTTGCATTCGCCAGGTCGACCGGACTCGGCACGGCGTGAGGAGCTTGTTCGGTTCTGGGCAGCGATTGCGACGGGGCGTTCGAGCGAGGACGCGGCCCGAGATGCCAGTGTATCCCCTCCGGTAACGTACATGCTTTGCGGTTCATCCCCGCACGCGCGGGGAACACCCGGCCAACGTTCAAGCTGCCGACCGATTTATCGGTTCATCCCCGCACGCGCGGGGAACACTCTGTTGTGACGGACCTCGCAAAGATACTCGGCGGTTCATCCCCGCACGCGCGGGGAACACATGTCGGGGTCCTCGTTGAGGCGCTGCTTTGTCGGTTCATCCCCGCACGCGCGGGGAACACGGCCACTGCTAGGCGCGTGATACCTGGTGGAACGGTTCATCCCCGCACGCGCGGGGAACACAGCTCGCTCAGGTGTTGATCGAGCTCCCAGTACGGTTCATCCCCGCACGCGCGGGGAGCACGGTTAAATATAACGGCACGCTTTGGCGGGTGACGGTTCATCCCCGCACGCGCGGGGAACACGTGATGCGCGGCGCGGTCTGTAAGTCCGTCGTCGGTTCATCCCCGCACGCGCGGGGAACACATTTGCGGTCCTTCAACTTGCTTATCAACAATCGGTTCATCCCCGCACGCGCGGGGAACACATCCTTCCCCCTGTTTTATAGGTTCGCGTCGGCGGTTCATCCCCGCACGCGCGGGGAACACTTGTCCCTTTCCAGCAGGTCGATGGCTCTCTGCGGTTCATCCCCGCACGCGCGGGGAACACGTATTCCGTGGCGTCTTCCATTTCCTCGAAGGCGGTTCATCCCCGCACGCGCGGGGAACACCCAGTAGCCTTCCTTTTGGGCGTATTCAAAAACGGTTCATCCCCGCACGCGCGGGGAACACCTTTCCTGATCCACTGTGATCAAATTAAATACCGGTTCATCCCCGCACGCGCGGGGAACACGGCTGCATATAGGCTTCGATCGTGCAGTGTATCGGTTCATCCCCGCACGCGCGGGGAACACCCTGTCGGAGCGGCCCAGCCCCAGTCATCCGCCGGTTCATCCCCGCACGCGCGGGGAACACTGCTTATGCTTTCGGGTGTTAGATTCATTGATCGGTTCATCCCCGCACGCGCGGGGAACACCCACACCAGAGCAGTTAAATTGCGAAAGAATACGGTTCATCCCCGCACGCGCGGGGAACACAGCGATACCGACATAATCGCCGAGCTAAAGTCCGGTTCATCCCCGCACGCGCGGGGAACACACAGTGGCTTTAGTGACACGAAAAATGCCCGCCGGTTCATCCCCGCACGCGCGGGGAACACCTAGGTCCGTCTTATCTGTCATGCTGTACTCCCGGTTCATCCCCGCACGCGCGGGGAACACCTAATCGCGTCCCGCTCATCGTAATCGCCCTGCGGTTCATCCCCGCACGCGCGGGGAACACGGACCCTATGTGCAATTCGGTGGTGAGTTTCTCGGTTCATCCCCGCACGCGCGGGGAACACGTGGCGATAGTCACGGCGGCGATAGTCAAATACGGTTCATCCCCGCACGCGCGGGGAACACGTCAAAACCCGAGGTACGGTGCGGGTGGCCGGCGGTTCATCCCCGCACGCGCGGGGAACACATACGGAGCCATTCTTGCTGATCCGCCGTGGTCGGTTCATCCCCGCACGCGCGGGGAACACCCTTCTCACAACAGGTTGACATATAAAGCTTTTCACAATGTCAAAGAGCGCACCAATTGTTCGTCTTTTGTTCCTGACAGGCAAGATTAATCAAGCGTGTAAGAGCCCACACCCAACTTATTGCGTGGCCCTAATCGGATGGTGCCGGGGTGAACCGCACGAGCTTGAGGCCATCTAGAGCGGAATCCGATCACGTTGCGCTGTATCCGGCGGCGTTGAAGTAGTTTTTGCATTCTTGCGGGGAGAAGGTCAGGGAGATTTGGCCGATGGCGTTCCAGAGACCATCGACGGTTCGCTCAGCGGCTTTTCGGAGCCTTGCCTTGAGCTTTGCGAAGGCGAGTTCGATGGGATTGAAGTCAGGGCTATAGGGCGGCAGGAAGAGGAGTTGTGCGCCGGCGTCTTCGATCATCTTGCGGACCTTGGGTCCCTTGTGGCTTGAGAGGTTGTCCATGACGACGATATCGCCGGGCCTCAGTTCGGGGACGAGGCCCTCTTTGACGTAGGCCTCGAAGGCATCGCGGTCGATAGCGCCGTTGATCACGAAGGGAGAGATCATGCCGTGCCGTGTGAGCCCGGCGAGGAAGGTGGTTGTGTTCCAGTGTCCGTGGGGGACGGCCATGCGCAGGCGTTCGCCGCGCGGGGCCCAGCCGTGGGTGCGGGCCATGTTGGTCTTGGCCCAGGTCTCGTCGATGAACACCAGCCGGTCGGGGTCGAGGCCGGGCTGGCTGTCGCGCCAGGCCTGTCGCCGGCTCAACACGTCCGGACGGTCTTGCTCCGCCGCATGGCCGGTCTTTTTTTTCGCGTGATGCCGTGGCGCACGAGGAAGCGCTGTATCGACCCGTAGCTGAAGGTGAGGTCTCGGTCCCCGAGAGCCGCGCGCAACTCCTCAATGGCCATGTCCCGCCTCTCCTCAAGAAGACCCAGGATCACGCCGCGATGCGCCTCGATCCGCCCCGAGCGACGGTCCCCGCCAAGCGCCTTCGGGCGGGCGTCTCCCGGTTCGCGTTCCAGCGCACGCCAACGGCTCACGCTCGCCGCGCTTACCCCGAAACGCGCACCAGCTGCTCTATGGCTCATACCCTCTGAAACCGCTGATAGAACCCGATTGCGAAGATCAAGGGAAAGGGCTTTCGACATCAATGCCGGCCTCCTCAACCCGGCCGACATCTTGAATCACAAATCCCTCGCCCTGTGAATCCCCCAACGATTCAATCAGGTCAGATCATGCTCTAGATCCTCGGGGATGCGACGATTAACGCCGCAAGTATCAAAATCGTAACCGGCATCGTTAGGGACTGACCAAGCGATAATGGCATCGCCTTCGCCGATATGGTCTCTAACTTGCTCCCAGATCATCTCGCGTGTTCGTCGCGAATAGTTACCAATGTAGATTCCGGCCCTAATCTCCAGCAGCCAGACGGCCAAACGTCCACGTAGCCGCGGCGGTGCGTTATTAACTGCGATGACCAACATCGCCGCTCGGCACCTCGGGAATGGCAACTGGTTGAGCTTCATCAGGTGGCGGAGGGAGCTCAAAACCATCCACGGCGAGCATTTCCTCAATGCTCGGAATAAGTTTGTTCAGCAGCCCACTTTTTCGGAAGCTATCACGGCAGCCACGCCTGACTTCACCCGCTGGATCTCTGATAGCAGGCGACTTTCCCCGATGCGCCTCTCCCGCCACTCGGAACGCAATCGGAACCACGGTCTCGAACTTGAACACGTCAGCTACGTCATAGACAAAAGATTGAGGCTTGCCGGTATGCAGAAAACCGACCGCTGGCGCATAACCGGCCGCCAGGACGGCGGCTTCGGTTAACCCATAGAGACACGCAGTTGCCTGGCTAAGGCAACGGTTGGGCAAATCGCCGGCATTCCAATCGCCGGGATCGTATCGCCGACCCTTCCACGTAACACCGTACTGCCGCGCCAATACTTCATAGAGACGCTTTACACGCGCGCCTTCGATGCCGCGCAGTTGGTCCACCGAGCGGCGCCGTGGCGCGGGTTCGCCAAAACGCATGTCATACATCTTGCGGACAACATTGAGACGGGCGTCGGGATCGAGCGCCAGCCTCGCCTGGTGAAGAAGCCGGTCAGCCCGTGCCCCGCCTGGCTGACCGGCGGAGTACAGACGGACACCCGCCTCACCGATCCAGACCAGCAGGCAACCGACCCGCGCGGCGAGAGCAACGGCGGCATGTGAAATACGCGCGCCGGGCTCCAGCATTAGACAGGCAAGCCCGCCCACCGGGATATGAGTGCGCACCCCCGTCCGGTCAACCACCACAAACGCGCCGTCAAGAACATCGAGTTGGCCCTTCTCAATGAACAGGATCGAGGCGCGATCCTTGATCGGGATGGGACGCGGCGGCGCAAGGCCAGGAGCCGGCGCCATCGTGCTCACGCCCTACGAATGAGCATCAGACCGCAACCGTAGGCTTTTGCGGCACCGAAGCCCTGAGCGATCCCCGATAGGAATTCGGTGGGATCGCGCACGTCCAAAATGCCATCGAAGTCCAACGTCGCGAACGATATTGCCGCCGCCCGTCCTTTTCGTGAAACATGGTGTTGGCGATAGCCGTCGATCCCGACATCGTCAGGCTGAAATGTGAATCCGGCCTTGCCGGCTTGGCGCTTGAGCCATCCCAGACCCTGCTCGCGCATGACCTCCTGACGAAATTCAGCCCGCTCTCCGCTGGGGCGGGAGCGCAACGCGTCCATGACCACGTCGTGTTTGACGGAATGGCGGCGCGAAGGGTCGCTGCGGCGAACCACCGGATTAGCGCGCAGCGAAAAACGCAGCCGGTCTCCCGCCGTGAGCATCGGGGCAAACGGTTTCGGTTCGTCGATCTCGAACAGTTCGTGGCGATCCACAGGCGCGCGTGCGGACAGGATCAGGAAGGTGCCCTGTTGCTCCATCTCACGCCACAGGAAATCACGGTGCCGGTCCGGTCCGTCGGCAAAGAGGGACCAGACAAGATGATGTCCAGGATGCTGCGCCTGTCCGCCTTCGCCGCCGCTTGGCAGCAACAATGGCAACAGCGCCGCCACCGAGGCGTCGTTCTTGATCCGGACACGGGAGAGATAAAGCTCGGCCATCATCATTCGCCGCCTTCTGGGTTATCGACGACGCCCTCTAGCCGGTCGTCGAATTGCCAGCGTTTGCGGCTTAGAACGGCATCACGCCTGCGTTCGATGCGCGCTTCGGCGGGAGCGTTCGGCGCGTCCCGGTCGAAGGCGATTTCAGACCGCGCCGCAACGCCGGTGCGGATATGCTTCAGGATCGCTTCTTCTACTTTGTTTGGCCGCCGGCCCGCGAATGCGTCCATGAACGTCTCGGCCTCGATGATGCCTGGGTTGAGCGGTAAGCCGAGCGGCGCCGATTTGCGGCCGAGATAGAGGGTAAATCGGGGGTGCTGCAATGCGGCAGCTATCGCGTCGATGTCGGCCGTGGCGTCCCGGCGTGGCCACAGCGCAATCGTAAAGCAAGCGTCCGTCCGCCATTCTCGGCTGGAAAGAATGGTATGGAGGTCGTCTGCTGCCAGTTCTTCACGGCGGGTGGCAAACGTCCGGCCCCGCCGAGCCTTGGGGGCTTGCGCCGTGTGATAGTCGATAAAGGGCCTGCCTGGAGCATCCGTTCTAACAGCATAGAAAAGCCCTGCTTCCAGGGTCCCATGCGCCTCCTCGTCGACACGCTCAAAGCCCAGCGCGGCGGCGGCCAGTCCAAGCACCGCGGAGCGCCCAGGCCGGGCCCAGCCCATGCGGCGTTCACCGACAGCAATTTCACCAAGCGAGCCCATTGGCGCGTAGAGGGTGAACATCAGAAACCGCACGGTGTCAGCTCACTGCAAATTCGATCAGACCGGGCAAAGTGCCGTCTCCGGTCAGACAGTTCATGGCGTAACTCTCTTCCGCGCAAGGCCCATAGGCCTTATCCAGCTGGCCTCGAAAATCCTCCACCGCTTTGATGGAGCCGGTGCCGTGATCATCGCCGGAGACCGGTTTCAGGAAGGCGGCGGCAAGGCTCCGCGGTTGCGCCGCTCCCTTCTCGCCGAGGATATATAGGGCGCGCGCGCGACTCGCGAAACTCGCTTGCTTGCCCCTCGGTCCCACCGTCGCGGACGCCTCGACCAGGGCGGCTAGACTCGCGTCTCTGAGCGCCCGCGTATCGTCAAGGTTGTGAAGCAGGAGATCACGGTCAACACAGATATAGAGATAGAAGACGCCGGCGCCGAATTCCTGGACGCCTATAAACCCAGCGCCGGCGTCCTCGGCCTCACCGCGCGATTTCAGGTCGTCGACCGCGGTGTAGTAGTCATCCTCCGCCATCGCGCGATGGGTGGTTATGGCGTGAGCGACTTGGACGGCGGCTTCGCGGTTGAATTTCGGGTTGTCGGCCAGCATACGGCCGAACATGGCGATGTCGGCGGCCGTATCGGCCTGTTGCATGATGTCGTCGGCCTTCGGCTCGATCGATTCTCCGGCAAGTGCGCGGTCGGCGAGCGCTAAGGCTTCCGCCCGTTCTTCGGGCGAAACGAAGGCAAGCTGCTCAATGAAAGTGGGGTTAGAGTCCTTTTCACTCCGGATTTTACCGAAAACTCCGGCAATGCCGCGCGCCGCCGCCAGGGCTTCATCTTCAGCCATTCCTCCCTTGCGCAAATGGTCGTAAATATCCTGGTGTCCGTCATCAAAACAAATGGGACTGTTGAGCGTGTTTCATAAGGGAGGATCGGGCTCATCTTTGTTTGATGTTAAGCCGCTTGGCGTTGATGGTTCAAGCGGCGGTTTTGGGTGGTCAGTTTTTTGATCTTTTTTCTCTTTTCGATGATGGCGGTGTGGCGTCCAAAGTAGGCGTCGGCTGGAGTTACGTTGCCGATGCTCTCGTGGTAGCGTTGGTTGTTGTAGCGATCGACGAAGGCGCTGATCTGGTTTTCGAGATCGCCGGGTAGATAATAATTTTCAAGCAGGATCCGGTTCTTCAGCGTTTGATGCCAGCGCTCGATCTTGCCCTGGGTTTGCGGTGATACGGTGCGCCCCGAACGTGATCCATACCGTGGTCCCCGAGCCATTCAGCCAGATCGCTGGAGATATAGGACGAGCCGTTGTCGCTGAGCAGCCTCGGCTTGTGGACGGCATTGGCGCGATTGCAGCCTGAGGCTTCTAGCGCCAACTTCAGTGTTGCCGTCACATCGTCCGCCGTCATGTTGGTGCAGAGCTTCCAAGCAATGATGTAGCGGGAATAGTCGTCCAAGATGGTCGACAGATAAAACCAGCCCCAGCCGATGACCTTGAGATAGGTGAAGTCGGTCTGCCACAGCTGGTTCGGCGCCGTGGTCTTGTCGCGGAACTCATCGGCTGCCTTGATGATCACGAAAGCGGGGCTGGTGATCAGGTCGTGGGCTTTGAGAAGCCGATAAACCGAGGCTTCCGAGACAAAGTAGCCCCTGGTGTCCGTAAACCTGACGGCCAGTTCCCGGGGCGACAGTTGTGTCTCCTCCAGGGCAAGATCGATGATCTGCCCCCGGACATCATCCGGGATCCGGTTCCATACCCGGCCCGGGCTGCTGTTGCGATCCTCAAGACCGGCGTCGCCAAAGGCCAGAAAACGATCGTACCAGCGATAAAAGGTGGTCTTCGGAATGCCCAGCTTGTCCAAAGTGGACCCGACGCCCAGGTGGGACTGCTCGACCAGGCGGATGATCTCCAGCTTCTCGGATGCGCGATACCTCATTCCTCGTCTCCCCCGTGCCCGAGCATGTTTTTTTTGAGAAGACGGTTCTCCAGCGAAAGTTCGGCGACCAACTCCTTCAAGTCGCGCATCTCCTGGCGGAGGCCTTTAACCTCGCCCGAGGTCGCTTGGCGCCCGGTGTCGCCGGCGAGCCGCTTCTTGCCCGCTTCCAAAAACTCTTTCGACCAGCTGTAATACAGACCCTCGGCGATGCCCTCGCGGCGGCACAAGGCGGCGATGCTCTCCTCGCCGCGCAGGCCCGACACCACGATCCGGATCTTCTCCTCAGCCGTATACTGCTTGCGTGTCTTGCGCCGAATATCCCGAACCGTTCTCTCCGCCGGGTCGTTCTTGCTCATTAATTTCTGTCTCATCTTCGTTCCCTTCGGTCACTACGATGAGCCAGAAATCCTCCGTTATGCAATTACCTCAATTTGTCCCAAAGGCGCTGACGTCAGACAGCTCTTACCTCCAGGTCCATATTTTGCCCTTCTCCAGGCGGCCCATATTTGTTGTAGAGAAGATCGTAAATCTCCGTCCCGTCTTTGGTTAAGACAGCATAAGGTGGGATGTCGCACCAAGCTCCATTGCCGAACCTCTGAGTTATTAGCTGTACCCGCACGTAGTGATCTTTGCGGTTAAAGATGCGCACGATGCCCATTCGAGCTATATCGTTAGGGTGGGTTAACAAAGGGACAATGTGAGTGGTGCCCGAGTTAGACCGATACGACCTTGCCAATTCATTCATTGGCGCGAATACGCTACCTGTCAGGCTTCCGGCATAAGACTGTACCTGAAGGTAATTGTCGTTTGCTGTGAGAACTAGGCGCCAATTACCAACGCCGTCGCCCAGACCTCCGATCAGTCCCTTTGTCACGTTTCCGTTCTCAATATCTCGGGAATAAAGAATGGGCCACTGCACTCCCCGAAATCCGTGCTCCTCTGGTGGGTCCAAATGAATAGGACCGTACTCAGTACCTTCATCATCGTAGCCCGTAATCGTAATTTGCTGTGGTGGCGGGGTTCTGCCGAAGAAAGCATCAACCCTTGTTAAATTTATGCTTACAAAATCCCGTTTTAAATCCAAAAAACTGATATGGGTGCGATTGTCTGCACTGAAAAACAATGGCACCTCGTAAACGCCAGCACGGCTAGATTCCGAAACAAGCATCAAAGCAAATCCGATCACCCAAGCCCTCATTACTATCACTCCTGCCGTGACCCCCACCGATCATCCAAAGTGATCTAGAGCCGCCGGTTGCATTTTGCGCATTTGCGCGGGTTGTTCAACTGGGTGATTTGCGGAGCCGTCAAGGCATTTAAGTGCGTCATTCCGTTTGGATTGCAACGCCGCGGCGCAGGCCGCGGGTGTGAGATATCCGAGTGCGGACGCACGTAATTGTAATCGCTAGCTCTTGGACGTCATTCAGCCCTGCGGCGAGCGGATCGTGATAGGTCTGACAGACGCCGGTTTGGAGCATGTGCAGCATAACCTGGGCATCCTTCGGATCGTTCTTGTCCCAGCCGTTGTGGATCGCTTCGCGGGTTCTCGACAGCGCCAGCGAAGAGAGCAGACTGAGGTCGAAACCGGCTTCATGGAGACGCCAGGCCAATGGCCGGTAGTAGTAGTTACCCGTTGCCTCGAACCCGACTTGGACCGGCAACTGGTAGGATCGCAGCATGGCGATAAGCCGATCGTGATCCTCGCGGGTGTTAAGGATCACCATGCACTGCCTGCGGCGGCGGCTTGGCTCCGCGATCAGCACCTCGTTGCGGTGCTTGGCGATATCGACAGCTACAAGAACGGTGTTCTCAGGCGTAATCTTCTTCTCGGCCATGGCCGGTCTCCTCTGCGGTGTGGTTCGTAAAACCACCGTAGAGACCTGCTGGCCGGTCGTGGCCACCTGCCTGCGTCGTAATGCGCCGCAGGTGGTCACGACCTCCATCAGAAACAACCTTCGTTACGTGCTATGACAAGGAGTTCACCAGCTGCGCGATCCTAAGTTGGGCCGACAGAAACGGCGTCGACTGGCATTACATTGATCCGGGCAAGCCGCAGCAGAATGCCTTCATCGAGTCATTCAACGGCAGCCTAAGGGACGAACTACTCAATGAAGAGTTGTTCGATACTCTGGATGATGCCCGCCTTAAGCTGGCGCTCTGGCGCTATGACTACAACAACGTCAGGCCGCATTCCTCGCTTGGAAACAAACCGCCCGCAGAAGCGCGCTGGACGGGTGAACGAACCATGGTCCCCGCGCCAGAGGCGCTTGAACAACCTGTAACAAATGATTATCAACCCCACAGACTCTCATTATAGATGAGGGACGAACGGGGAGCAGGTCAGCCCCTGTTCAACGGAAATCAATCGAAATCTACCGTGTTCATTTCAAACGGATGAGGTTATCGTAAGGAACAGGTCACAGCCCGCTTAACCAATCATTATCTGTCATATCGTGGATTCTTAGAGGTGCTCTGAAGCCTCTAGAACTCTGTGTGGGTCGGGGTTTTGCAAGAGACTATGCTGGACATGCAATCGCGCTCCGAGGCATCTGTCGTTGGGGAAGAACGCCCCGATTTCAAGACCAGTTTAACTAGCCGGCGGGATATTCGCCAGACAACATCTCAGCGGGCTTCATCACCAATCCATCCGGATGACATAAACGATAGGGGCAGGCCCTTGCCCAGTCTGAAACCAATGACTATCAATCCCGCACTCTCGTTTTGAACGAGAGAAAACAGCGGGGAGTAGGTCATGACAAATAATGAAAGGCACTGAGGAGAACATGGCACAACACGACCCTGTTGTTACCGTCAACACGCTAGCAGGTGGCTTTGTATCCTTAAATGATACCACCCAAGAGTGGTCCATCGTCAGGCAAGACCATAACATGCCAAGAGAACTGCGTCGCGGAATGGCGCTTCTGTCCTCAATCTGCCTCAAGGATGGAATCGAAGATCTCGGTTGTTCTATCCACGATGTCCTCGCCATGGCGACGCAGCCGATCGCCGATTGGGGCATCCCGACGCTTGCCGTTCCCAAGTTCGAATATCGCGACACCATTCTGGTCGATGGAGACCTGGGGGTACCGACGGACGACTGCATCGCGCTCGCCAGGTTGGGCGGTGAAATAGAGACGCTGCAGAACATGCAGCATAACAGGCTTCGTGCGGCTGTCGCGACCCTCGGTAAGAGGAAGGCGGAAGCCTACACAGCGATCCGCGGGTTTGTCGTCAGAAACCCTGTCGTTTCAGTTGCTGACCTGAAAGCATTTGTTTCCAAGGGAGGGCGTGCTGCTATCGCCCGTGAAATCGAACGATTTTACGAACCCATACCGGTTGCAGCCATCTGGGACGATGGTGAGATTAAGATTTGTGAGGGATGTGGCGGTCTTCTATGGGGCGATCCCGATAAGGCGAGCTATCCGAGCGGCCGTTGCCACCTTAGACAGTGCGCCGAAGAAAACCCAACACCCAAGCTCCGCGTATCGGTTGCCGATCCCGGCACGCACTATGTCGTCGAACGCTCGGTGAATGCTTTCTGGGTCGGTCCGGGACTGGATGAAATCAGGATCTTCGACGAATTGACCTATGCAGGTGTAGAGGTCGTTCTTTACCCCAATGAAGATGTGGTCGACGTCGGCACCAAGAATCTCAAGATCGGCATTGATGCAAAATCCTATACGAGCCCAGTCGTCCTCGGAAAGAAGCTGAGCGAGGGCGTTGGCGGTCTCGCCGCCTTCTCGGAGAAGTATCTCGTTGTGCCGGATGCCAAGGTGAAAAAGAACCCGCAATATGTGAAGCAGCTTAAGGAGACTTATGCAGGGTCGGTCAAAGGTATTTTTTTCACAACAGTCTCGGACGCGATCGCAAAGATCATCGCCAAGCATGGGGGCGGCGCATGAGAGAGCGTCCGCAACTCAATGGCTTCAAGAGTCTTGATGCGCTCAGGGCCCAGTGGCTGTGCCTTGTGGCCGACCATATTCTCAAACAGACCAATCTAAGTACATTCGACGTTTTGACTACTGGATTTGGATCCATTTACGATCATCCCGTCGCTCTTCCAGCAAGACAGGCCATCTGGAATCTGCGACTGATGGGGATTGACGTTTCTCAAAGGCGCGGTGTGCGGCGCGCAGTGAACGATTGCCTGGAATGGGAATTCGAAAACTGCCCGGAGCCGAACTACATCGAGCCACCCTACGAGATCAATCCCCGCTCGCCCTATCCGTTCCGCCGCCGCCTTTCGCCGACGGACCCAGTAATTACGGAAATGCTAAACGCGATCTCGCATCCGCTCGCGTATAGAAGTTTCCGGTTCCATGACACGGACATGAGCAAAGTAGCTTACGTCAATCTTGGGACACAGATGAGACCAGAGATCGTGACTGTAGACCTTCCGAGCCTGCCCACACTTCCAGCAGCCAGTTATCACGACCTGACCAGGGTTCCACAAGGACCCATATCTATCCCGCTCTCCGAGCTCCTAAAGATCGCAGAAGATTTGGACAATATCGATGCCACCCATCCGCTGCGGCGTCCCGGCAACTGGCAAAAGCGGTTGATCGACCCTGATACGCGGGAATGGCGCTTCGATGTTCTTGCTCCCTGCGGAAAGAAGCTGGTGCCCCAGGATAAAGTCGACCTAGACGGACTGAAGCACATGCTAGGCCTACCGGGATCAGGAAAGACAACCTTGATCATGCTGGTGCTTGTCTGGATGTCACGTCACGAATTCCGGGCGGCTGTTCTGCTGCCTTCTATCGAGATGTCCCTAAATCTGCTATCCGATCTCCGGTTCTACGGTGCCAACGTGGGCCTTATGGTCGGTCAAACGACGCAGACTCGTCTCTCTCATGCGGGCCGGATGGCGGAGCGACTTGCCAGTATGGGGCGAAACTACGGGTTCGGAACCACCATGGACGGCGCAGACCTCCTTGGCATCAACTGTCCGTTGGATGCTTACCGTAACGGACCAGACACGGAGAATCCGCCATTCCAGCATACGGACCCGCCCTGCCAAAGCCTGCGCCAGAAGAAGATGAAGAAGGACGGCTCGGAATCAGATCACGAATCTACGCTACGCTGTCCCGTCGCAAGATGGTGCGGTCGTATGCGAGCACCCCGGCAACTGACCAACCATAGTATCTGGCTGGGGCACATTCACTCGTCGGATACGACGATCCAGCCGCATTTCATGGAGGATCAGGAGAGCATCCGTTACTTCGAGATGGTCGCGCGCACCATGGACCTAGTGATCGTTGACGAAGCGGACGGCGCCCAGGCGGCGCTCGACCAAAGAAGCGTGGTCTCTTTGGATATCACCGGCTCCAAAGAAAGCATGGAGAAGAGAATCAACGACGACTTGATCGCGCCGACAACGGAAGGACGGAACTTTCATACGGCTTCCAATATTCAGAACTACCACCTCGCGGTGAACAGGTTCCGGACGTTCAACAATTTCCTGACGCACACTATCCAGACTGACTATATAAAGAACGGCGACAACGGCCTCTTGGTCCAGACATACAGTGGCCGGTTCATCACGGGGAACTCTGTCCTGGGTGCAATTTACATGCCTGACGACCTCTTGCAACTTTCGGCGCATGCGCGTGAAAAAGAGGAAGACCGAGTCGATAGAATACGGGAGTTCTGGGACGATGTAGTGCGCGCGGCGCTGACGGAGGCGGAAAGACTCCATCAACAGTTCGAGATGAATGCGGCAGCCGTGGCCGCCGAGATTGGCAAGACGGAGCGGGACGTCTTGCATGCTGCCACGGGGATTGCTGACGCGCTTCGTCTGTGGCTCAACAGTGACGAGATCGGCCGCCGCAAGGAGTTCGAGGAGCGTGCCAGGGAGGCTTTGTATGGCCTAATCTCACCCGCATCGCATTTGGATGCAGCTGAGAGCAATCTGCATTTCACGATGCTGATGGGCATCAGCACGGTCGTGAGCGAGTTCCGGCTCCTCTCCATGGCGCAGCGAAGTATGGTTTCAGAGGGCGTCCACCGTGCACCGATATCCGGCAACGGCTCTTCTGAAGATCTGGTGCGACTTATGCCCGAAGCAGTGATCGGGCGTTTCTCAGGTGTTCGCTTTTCTTTTGAGGGGGAGAACAAGTCCCGCAAAACGCTACGTCTGCAGTACTTGTCGTTTACGGGTGCGCCACGAATCCTTCTCTACCGGTGGCACCAGCTATTCATGCGCGAGGGTGTGCAACAGGGACCAAACGTGCTCTTGGCGAGCGCCACTTCGTTCTTGGAGGAAAGCCCGAGCTATCATATCGCTACCGGGCCCGACATCGTTCTCCGAGCCAAGGAGGGTCTGGACGAGTGGAACAAGAGCGAATGGCATCTGCAGAAGATTCCGGACCCGGACAACAACGGGAAGCCGATCCGGTTCTCGGGCACGAAGCTGAGCAGGCGGGAGGCCATTCTACGTCATATGATAGACTATTATTACTCCGGCGCGGCGCCTCGCGTTGGGGAGATAATGGAGGACTTCGAAAAGGGCAGACGCGTCGCCTTCGTCGTCAACAGTTACGAGCAGGTAGAGAATTTCAAAGAACATCTGAGGCGGCGTTACCCAGTTCTCGGCGAGCGGACCATCGGCGTCACGCGCCATGTGCACCAGAATGCTGGATCAGACTGGATCGTCGCCTCACAGGTCGAACAAATCGGCGGACGGGACGATTGGGGCGCAATCGTCTTTCCGATGAAGTCCCTGGCGCGTGGCGTCAATATCGTCTTCCCCTCGGGGCCGAACCGGAACAACGCTGTCATCGGGACCATCATATTTCTGACGCGGCCGCATCCGTCGGCAGACAATCTGGACCTGGTGACCGGCGTCGTTGGTCAAGGCAGCCTAAAACTCGAACAGGAGATGATAGTACCGTCTGGAGGATTTCCCGCACTCAAGAAAGCATGGGCTGATCAGCGCTTCGAGACCATGATATCCGTTCGCAGGTTGTTGAGATTTCCGATCATCGCAAGCATGTTAGGGCCGTACATGAAGCCGTTCACGGCCGACGTTATGATCGATGTCCTGCAGACGATCGGACGCGGCATGCGGAATGGAAAGAAGGTCCGTGTTTACTTTGCGGACGCGGCGTGGGCACCGAACTCCTTTGCCGACAACGGCAGAGACGACAATCCATACACCTCAATGCTCGTAGCCATGCGTAACATCCTGCGCGAAAGGATAACGGATCCGGATCCGGTCCACAGGGAGGTCTACGAGGCCTTGTATCAACCTTTCCTACATCCGCTCGAGAAGTGCTCAGATCTGAAAGGCTGAATGCACGAATGTCGCACGAAACGCATATTCCCGAAGAACTCCAGCACCTTTTCAGGCTCAAGCCGAGAAGTAACCATGGCGGTGAAGTTATCGTTGGAGCTCTGCGGTTCGCGGACTTCCCAAAGGAGAAGGTCGCGGTGACCTCTCTATCTTGGGGAAACATGCTGCTGGCTCGCTTGAGACTGCTCGGCGAAACGGCTAACGAAAGCGAAAAAGATTTGGGGCGGATGCTCCCTTATGCATCCCTTCGTGCAGCGATGCAGGTCAAGGCGAAGGATGCAATTTACATCGACAATGAGTGCGGCGCATTTTGGAAAGAAAAGCCGAGGCCGATCATGGCATCGACCGGCAAGAGAGAGGACATCATAGATGCTACCCGTCTCGCCGTTAGAACATGGGCGGATCTTGTACTGGTGCCCTGGGCTGAAAATACTGAAGTGGATGAGGATTTGGTCGAAAGTATCAGATCCGCCCTAGATGAAGACAGCGCATTCATCACAAAGGGTACTACGCTTACCGGCCAAGATGTCAGGCTTGAGGACTTCAAAGATGTCCGTGACTATCTCCTGAGGTTTGTTTCCAAGAAACTCGTCGGTCAGGAGTTGTTCGACGGGCTAGGTCCGGTCGCGCGGATCATCCGCGCACGGGCGGATTCCAATCTGCTGGAATTTCAAACGTGGCCTATCGAAGTTAAAGGAGCCGCGTTCTCCATGGTTGCGGAAGTATCTCTGGAGACAATGCCTGGCGATACGATGCCATTCCTGAAAGTTCGGGCAACGCGGCGTAGATGGGTTAAAAGCGTCCCGCCGGCGGGAACGTTGTCGTGGACTAGGTTCCGTCGCCTGTCCCCTTACGTCATGACGAAGGATTTTTTGGACGTCGCGGTCACGACGTCCGTAGAACTCAAGAATGGAGAGCCGAAGGAAGTTCTCGATCCCGCGTGCATCTTGCACGGCCTTCAATCGCTGCACGCGATGCCGCATGGGGATTTGCGCAAGCAGGTCGAACAAACGGCAAGCGGTCTCGGTGACGTCTTCATCGGTGTACCCCACGCCACTGCATTCGGGGGGCATCCGATTGGAAGCGGCGTTTCCTATCGCGACAATCTAGATCTCATCGAGAGAATCGGCGATCTACTAGCTAACCTGAATGTTCAGCCGTCCCCATTTCGCGCAATAGAACGCATCCTTGAGAGAGGGGTAGAAGGGCATGCGAAGATCAGTACGGATACGCTATTCTACCATATTGCCGGATCTATCAACGAAGGTTTCGCGGACGGCGACGTGGAAGCCGCGCTGGAACTCCTCGCGGAAAAGCTCCCTGTTGAAACAGTAACCTTAAGTATAAAGCACAAAAAGGCAATTGAAGACCTGCGCGTCATGCGGGAGGCCAACAAGGTCAGGGTCGAGGAAAGCTACAAGAACAGGCCGATCATCAATGTTGTCGCCAGAACAGCCCAAGAGCGCGAGTTCTTGCAATTGGCCGTTGAATGCCTATTCGGTGATGCCGTAAGGATAGGTAACGGATATCAACTCCCAGCCAATGCACACGGACCGCGCTCCGACTTCCCAGATATCGCCGGTTTTAGGGAGCGGTTTGCCAAGAGGTATGAAATCTGGACACCATTGGCTCAGGAAGTCGGCAAGCAGGCGAACCACAGTGCGCATGTCCTCGTCCAAGCCGCGAATATCTATGAGGGCGGTAAAGACGATCCGGTCAGCAAGCCAGCGGGTAGGGCCGCCTTCGCGCGGGAGGCGAGGAGTAACTCGCAATGGTTGCTTCCCATGGACGGAAACAAGGAAGGTAGTCTTAGTAAATACTTGTTCCGCGTGCAGTCAGCCATTTATGACTTACTGCTCGGACACTCCGGATGCGTGGACCCTATCAACGATCAACTGATGGATGCGTTCGAGGATCCGTCTTCCAGGCCGAAATGCGTGATCGGCATTACGGTGATCAACTTGGCGCGTCAGAAAAGAGGTGGCGGTCGCGGCGGCAAATTAGCGGTCGCCCTCAAGATCACGCCGGATAACAGGGCAACGCTGACCCGTGCAACGTGGAAAGACGGGCTGCCCTACGATCGCGGCGGGTGGCTACCGCTCAATGAGTTCCTGACGGACATCACAAACTATCCCGGCGTCTCCATTGGAGATAACCGTAACGAAGAGGGGGTGATGTTTCAGCAATTTGTGAAGGACGTTATCGACGAAAGCGCCGACAACTCTGAAAAGCCCTTCGTGATGATCGACGGCACGAACGCGAGAGACTTGTGGCCGACCTTAACCAACGGCGCGTTACAGGAAAAGCTTGAATTCCACGCTTTACCGGACGGGATCGTAGATGACGTGGCGTGGCGGGATGTTCGTATCGTACGCGTGGACCGCACCGCGGCGGGCATCATCGCCCTAAAGAAGATCCGCACATTCGACGAGTTAGAGCCAGACAACAATTGGAACATCAGCGGCAACGAAGTTGAGGTTCCTGCAGGGACTTCTGGTCGTGAACTGGTGAAATTAGCTGAATGGCTTAGTGGCGGGTTGTATTGGGCCAGCGGCGGACGTGACTCGGTACTGAAGAGGGTCAGGGGCGATCGAAGCGTTTATCGCGACCTGACCAACATGATCGGCGTCGCCCGCGATAAGATCGACGAAGTGTACGACGACGGGCCAGAATGCAAAGTCTATAAGCTTAGCACAACGGGTAACGCGGCGCTCACAGAAGACGCGCAAATGCCGAGCACGCTCGAAATCGCCGTTATAAAGACGGCGAAAGACGACGACGAAGACAGGCTGGCCGAGTTCGTCGACTGTCTCCGTAAGGGTTACGGACATCACGGCAGTGTTACGGCGTTGCCGGCACCGCTCTCATTCGATCTGAAAGTCAAAGATTACATCGCCAGATTTACGTTCTCAGATGAAGAGTTAGCACAGCCGGTTCCGGAGCCGGATCAGCACGCGCGCGATCAAGGCGAGGAAGAAGAAGATTTCGAAGACGAAGAATCCTCGCCAACGAGCGTGGACAGGCTGTCGCTAAAGAGCAAGCTCATGTCTTCAGTGAGCTTCTCTGGAGTTTTGGACATGCCGGGTCTCATAAGACAAGAAGAAATGGAAGACGCTTCCAAACCGGAGGAAAAAGCAGAAATGAACAAGTCCGATTTGGATAAAGCCCGAGCTCACACAGGAGGTCTTTCTGAAAATCTTGAACTTCCCGAGCGGCAAGGAGAACTGCCGTCTTTTGTCGATCCGGATTGGGTTCTGAAGTACATCTACCTTCCAGATCGATTGAAGAATGCCGCACGCGTGCACGCCGATGAAATTGCAATAATCTCTGGATTCGATGGTTGGCCAAAAGAGAAGTCGGCGCACGGAAAGAACAAGTCCGTAAAGTATATCTTGGAGGGTATTCATTTCCCACTCTTCCTTCCAGCGCTTTACAAGGCTTGTGGAAAGAAGCTGGGCCTCTCCGAGAACAATAAGCTATCAGATAATTATGTCGTTAGCATTGTTCAGTCGGTTTTTGATGAGTTGAGGGATATTATTGATGACCGTGATCTCGCCGATGTTGGTGGCGGCCGATGGATCGTCACGGCCATACGGAGATGTCTGGACAAGGGTGCGTTCGACTTCGTTCAAACGTTTGTCTTTCATCTTTCTGTCTGTGATATCGGTGCATGGGACGGCGAATCAGTCATCGAATGCCTGGAGCAATACCGGGATAGTTTCGAGCATCAAAAAGATCTCGATATTGTCATCGAATTCGCACGCCAGCGCTGCGCCACCGAAGAGTCTATAGATATAGCAGAAGATGTGCTCACCAAATGGAGTCAGGGTAATGTGTTGAAACTGGATGAAGACACGACGCCCCGAGATCGTTGGAGCCGCGCAGTCGGTCGGTTAAAGATGATCGTGGACGACCTGAGCATTCCAGAGGCCAAGGGAGTCGATGAAATACAGGACGTCGTTAACGACCTTAGGAGTATCCTTGATGAAGTCGAAGAAGAAGCAATCGTTGATATTTCTGGCTTCACGGGGCGGCTGATACACTGCAGAAACGGGTTTGTAGAGATCGCCGGACGGCGGATGGAGGAGAAATGGCAGGGGATCGCCGATGCCGTGGACTCATGTCCGGACGCAGTTGAAGTCGATTTCGACGTTAACCAAATGGAAGCGAATGTCGGTGCCTTAGAAGAATGCTTGGAAGCTGTAGCGAGTGCAGAACTCGCCAGAAAGACCGCTCACCAGCTTGATGACGAATACGAACGCGAAGACGCTACTATTGCGGCCGTGGCAAATCTAAAGGGCATGCTTCAGATCGCGTTCGAACACATGTTCGAGGCTCTTGAATATATCGGACAGTTCGGGGCAGAAGATCGGGACGCCAAGCAAGATCAGGCTGAACCCCAAGAGGAACTTGAGGAGAGCGAGGATGAAAGCGACAAGGATCTGCTAGTCGACGACGACTTTGATGACGCAGATGAGGAAGGCGACCAATCCGTCGAAGAAGAAGTCGAAAAAGCAGGAATTGTAGAGGATTTGGGGCAACAAGACGCCGCGACGGTGCCCGAATCGGATTTCTATGAAGAGCCAGAAGAGGAATGGTTGATCGAGGACAATGAAGGGGCCAAGACGGCGTCAGGCTTTACCTCAGATGATCCAAGGATCGCGGAGATCAACAATCGGCTGGATGAATTGTATGCGGCATCTGAGTTCGGTCTCGCCTATCATCTCGTAACGTCGGCTGAACAGGCATATCCTGGCACCTCATTTCATTACACGGGAGAGGAACTACTGCTGACGGCGTGTTCGAACTTCACGACGCCGCCGTCCCTCAGTGAGGCGAAAGGATTCAAAGATGCGCTGAACGTCGCTGCTAATATTGCCAACGACCTTGAGATGGAAGGGACGGACGATAGGACGACCGCGCGCAGAATTGCGCTTTTCGCCTCGGCAATCGAACTTGCGCTCTTCGAAGGCGTGACGAACATGACAGCCGTGAACATCACGAAGAGGCTTCAAAACGGCGCGGGGAACGCGTTCTACACGTTGTCTGAAGTCGTACAAGAGAACGTTAAGTTCGGGTCGAAGCTCACCGCGAACGCCGTATTCTCGCTGGCGTCCCCAGAGGACAAGTCGTATGCGAACAATCTTCGCCAGACAATCAATTCTAAACTCGACGTTATGGAGAGCAGCCAGAGGCCCTATAAGGTCGGCCGACAGGTCCAAAGTTGGTTGATGAAGAAGGGGCCGTTGGGGGATATCAGAACAGCCGTCAATGGTACCGTGGACACCGCGAAACTGGCTACAACGGCAAAGGCGATTGCCTCGAAGTATATTGACGAGGAATCTGCCAATGAAGTCATCGAAAAAGCGGAAGACGCCGAGCAGACTTACCGGCCCGTCATCGGGGATGGAAGGCACTGGTTCATTCACAACATTACGGAAATCTGCTCTTTGACGGTCAAATGGGCGGACGTCATCCTACGGGATACGCCAACGTCAAGCGACGAACAAACTCTTCGTCGTCTATCTGGAATGATTACGAAGGGATTGGCTAATGCCAAAAAAGGCCTCGACGAACTGAAATCCAAACATGGTGATCTGGTGCGGGCAGCAGCGGATATGACGGAGAAGGTGTTCCACCGACTCGACGGACTGACGGTCGGGAAAACGTCACCAAAGACGAACTCAATACGTGCAATGGTGGCGTTGCATGCCGCGCTTCCTTGGGTACGCGGCCTCTCCTATGCAGGGGAGTGGGTGCCTTCCCCCTACCAGCCGGACGTGATTGTAGCCAAGCTTCTGAGCGGAGACCTGACATTCCGCGAGCAAAGGCACGCGGTTAATAACATTGACGAGGCGATCAACCAGCACATCCAGGATGGCTCCTTCATAGCGGCAAGATTGCTGGTGGTTGCGGCTGAGCACTACGAGATCGATGAGGTTCAGCGGAATAGTTGGGTGGCTAAGATCGATCATGAACTCGAGAATCGTAAGAAAATCGTTAAGGAGGAACTCGAAGATACTCAGATCGCCGTGATCAATAGCCAGCGATACACGATTTCTCGGAATGAAACCCTTCAAGCAGCCTTCGATACACTGGAGCAAACGAAAGAGGCGATCGACGGCGAAGGCTACCACATCGGAGATAATGTCGCCCCGATTGTTAGTTTTGACCTACGGGACTTGGTCACTGAACGAGACGAAATCCGGGACGTTATCGCAATCGAGAATCTGATAAAGGATATCCTCTCGCAGATCGAAGCGAACTACGAGACAGAAAAGCAGCCGATCATCGCTAAATTAGACAGTCTCAACGCCATTTTGTCGGACGAGGAGTACGGCGCGGCCAAGAAGAAAATCATACGCCTCATCGACGAGGAAAAAGATCTAGCGACGGCTCTGGAACTCCTGGACTACTACGTTCACGGTGGCGATCAGCAACACCGTCGGATCCGCAATCCTGACGATTTTAACGAATTCTATTTTGAGCTCGATGTGCCGTCGATCCTGGAAAAAAGCAAGGACTATGGTCTCGACGAGATCCGAGCGGCCATCGCTAATGGAGAAGACTACAGGGGCATTCCGTTCTCGCGCGTTGAGGACAAAGAAGTCGCTGACGACATTCTGCAGATCTGGACCGATCTTCGGCGCGCTGTCCAGCAGTCGAACTCACTGCCTGAACACGTCATCGCTCTCACCGCTTCCCTCTTTGAAACGGCAGGTTTCCGCGATGTCGTCGTTGTACCCGACAAGGTGAAGTCTGCGGGAAAGGTGAAGAAAGAGATCGTGGCCGACCTAGAGATTGAAGTGCCGCGGGATTCAGAGAGTATCCTCCTCCCCGACTTTGGAAGTTCGACCCATGGCAGTTGGCGACTAGTGGTAAGTCAGAAGATGCCGGATAAGGCGAGGATTGAGCGACTGATTGCGGACGTGTCCAACTTCGGCGTCATGGTTATTCTGCCAAACGCAGTCAAAAAGCAAGAGTGGGAAAAAAGGGCCGAGAACAACATCGCGAATGCACAAAAGATCCTCATCATTGATGAAGGAATCTTCCTTTATGCGCTGTCCAAGCCGCGTTTCCGGGCACTAACCCTGATAGAGATCGCACAAGCATTCAGCTACGCAGAACCTTACAAAGATCACGGAAACAGCGCCGTCTATCCGGAGATGTTTAAGGGGCGGCGTGACGAGTATCGCATCCTGCACAGCCTCAACAGCGGTTTCCTGGTATACGGCGGGCGACGGCTCGGAAAGACCGCCCTTCTGCGCTATTTCGTGGCCGAAGAAAACAAGAAGGATAACAACATAGACTGCGCATACATTGACCTGCAGGATGCTACGGATACGAAAGCGATCTGGGAGCGAGGCTCCGCGGAATTAAAGGGTGTGTTCGAAAGACCGGTCGATGATTTCAGGCGCTTTTCCAATCACGTGAAAACATGGCTCGAGAAGGACAGCAGACGCCGTATCATCCTTCTCGTCGACGAATGCGACGAAACGGTCAAGACAGACGAGGAAAAAGACTTCCAAACGATCCGCGCCATTAGTCAGCTCATGGGAGCCACGGGCAGGCGCTTCAAGGTAGTGCTAGCAGGGCGACAGAATATCTTGCGTTTCCGAAAAGATATGGAGAACGCCCCGCTAACGCATATGGACAGCGGCGTGCTGCCAATAGGGCCCATGATCAATAAGGACGTACCCGATGCTGAAACGCTCATAACGGCGCCGCTGGCAGGCATGGGTTACACGTTCAAAGATTCAAAAGACGTCTGGCGGATACTTAGTTTCTGCAACTACTACCCAATCATGATCCAACATGTCGGCGAGGAGTTGGTGAGTGCCATCCGTGATCGTGTGAGCAAGCGCAAGGAAGTGAAGCGTGAGATCGATAGTGAGTTGGTGAGCGAGGTCCTGAAGCTGCCGAAAACACTGAACCTGATCGGCCAGTCCTTCAATAAGACCCTTGAGCTCGACGGCAGGCGTTACGAACTACTCACCTACATCGTTGCCGAGAATATGATCGAACAGACGGACGCGGGGCATAAGGAAGAGGGGATGAGCGCTGATCAGATCCTCAATCACGCGGCAATTTATTGGCCTGCGGCATTTGGTGACGATATCACGCTTGATGCGGTCATCGGACTTCTCGAGGAAATGGAGGTTCTCGGTCTCCTTAGGAAGGTCGCAGGTGTAAAAAGGTGGACCCTGCGCTCCCGTTCGACCCTGAACTTCATCGGCGGCCATCAGCGCGTGGATGAAGGGGTTAGCGAGTTCGTCGACCGGCCCACTCCTCAGATCCTGGAGAATACGTCGAAAAGACGTGTCCTAACAAATCAGATTAAGCGTTCGGGCGCCAATTTAATACGTTCCGTTCTAACCATCGGCCAGGAAGCGGAAATTATACAGAACAGGTCGACGCGACCCATGATTGTTTGGGGTAACGATAGTGGGAATATCAACGCTGTGGTCGAATGTCTCAAAAAGCTCGAAACGGAAGACCTACAGATTACTCTCCTGAAGTCGACCTCCCAGCAAGCACTCAGGAACGAACTTGCAAATCTGCGCCCAAGTGAGGACATGCAGAAAATTCTGGTCGTTCCGCCCGATAAGGATTGGGACAACGGCTGGGTTTCCCAGACAACGCGATCGCGCATCGTGCAGAACGGAGCCGTCAAAGTAATCTTCATCGGTGGTGTGGAGAAAGTTGCTTCCTGGGTCGGGACCGACATGGAGGCTAGGACTGAGATCAATACAATCAGCCTACAGCCTTGGCGAAAGTCGTTCATCTCCGCCATCCTTCATTACGGACTCGTGGACAATCCGGACAGGAAGACGAACGAACTCTTCAATGTCACAGGTGGCTGGAGCCGATTGATCGACCCTGCCATGGGTGAAAAGGCGAGCAACAAGACGGTGGACGATGCCATTCAGAAGCTTCGCAAGAAGATCGAAGGCGATCGCGACGAAATCTGTCGGGGGCTGGGGCTCGTCGGTGAATGGAAGGCGGGCGCCAGGTACATTCTCGATTTTGACGCGAAAACCGATAAGGATTTCATTGAGTGCCTGCAGCTCGCCGAAGAAGAAGGCGCGATCTCCGTGTCTCCTGGAACGATCATCGAATACCTTGAGATGCTGAGGCTGATCGAGCAGGCCCCCGCCATCAAGGACGAAATTCGCAGTGGCGTCCAGTATCGTCTCAAATTGAATCCGCTCGTCGCAAAACTACTCGCACAAAATAAAGAATGAGCTTGGAGAACTTCTGGGAATCGCCAGGACCCGAAAGGTTTATCGAGTTGGCCTTAGATAAGCTCGATCGGTTAGGCCTTGTTGCCGTTCACGCCCCAGAGAGGATTGGTAAGCTTCTTCTTGATGCTCTGAAAAAATTAGCCTTTGAGCGGAGCAGATTGCAGCCGGTCTGTATTGATATGGAAGAGAGCGGCGCAGCGAGGTCTCCGGCTACACTGCTGGCGCACCGGATACAGGGCGGCCAGGGCGGACGAATCAGGACAACGAAAGACTTCGTCTCTATTCCCAACCTGTTCACGAAAACAGTAATCGTTAGCGGCCTAAACAAAGAAGCGTGGTCGCTGTGGTCCGGGTTCGTATCGAGCGTAAGGAGAGAAGCGGACGGAGATATCTCGAAGATGCCGCGACTTTTCGTAATCACCCCTGCGAACCTGCCTCAATCTCAGATCGTATCGGCGTTCGGCAGGAAGGCGATCCATAGGTGGGAAGGGATTGTAGACCGGCTAGACATGGAGTTTTGGGCCAACAGAGAATGCATGCCGGCCACCGGCATCATGGAGAGGTTGGCGCGGGAAACATCTCTGGAATTGGCAGGACCGAACATATTTCTGCTCAGAGACCTGCTGAAGCTCGAAGAGAGTCAACAAATCGAACCTTGGGATATCCTTCGGGAAGCGGCTGAGGGATGGGTCGGAAAGAAATCCGCAACCTGGAGAGAGGGGTTGGTCGATGTGTGGGATGATGCTGTCCGCGTCGACACAATGGTTCTCGCGCTTAGAAACCAGCGCGCGGTATTCGACAAGAGAATTTGGCGGGCTCAGGCGCGGGTCTTGCTTTCTTTTGTTGAAGATATAAGAAGCATGATTATCCGGCGTCACAGGCAATACCTGCAGGAATTAGTGCCATGGGAT
This sequence comes from Rhodospirillaceae bacterium, assembly GCA_965262665.1. Taxonomy (GTDB): domain Bacteria; phylum Pseudomonadota; class Alphaproteobacteria; order Rhodospirillales; family Rhodospirillaceae; genus CBDBND01. Next base: position 1,042,178 of record CBDHFR010000004.1, on the reverse strand, counting down.
CATCCGCACTTCAACAATAGGAACACCCGTAACCACGCCCAAGAGTTCGACGTGCGCGATCTAAGTCTCGCTTTGAAGTTTAGACTTTCCCCAAAGGAAAAGAATCTGGTTCATATTGCTTCGAAAGAGATCACAAACCCTTTGGCACATATGTCGCCAGTTCCGTACGATCATGTTGTTAAATTGCTGAACATGAACGATGAAGTGGCAAACCCAACCGTTGAGCCAGGTTGGGACTGGCCGGACGTCGGTCAGAAGCTTGTCGTGCTCATTGGTAGCCCCGCATCTGGGAAGAGTACGTGGGCATCCAAGAACTTCCTAAAATCAGAGATCGTTTCATCAGACGAAGTCAGGGAGTCGGACCCGAAGTTCCAAGGACGAGGAAGAGACAGGGCGGTGTTTGAGGAGGTGCGAAAATGGGTAATTCGGCTGCTCCAAGAAGGCTCGAATGCCGTTATCGATGCCACGCACCTAAAGGCCGCCGATCGGCAAGAATCCAGGAACATCGTCCCGCGGTGGATAAAAATCGAGTACGTTGTCATCAACCGACCGCTAGAAGATAAGATCCGTGACCAGGGTTGGCGGGAGCAGGTCGGCGAAAACTTCGTAAGAGAAATGCATGACCGTTTTCAATTAGCTAAAGAGGGAATCATGCGTGGTGACGATGATCCGCGCGTAAAGGTAATAGAAATAGAGATCACTTAATTGTACCGGTGACTTATCGATTTTCGACCCTGGAACACGAGTCCTTATTGATCCGGAGAACCGTCCTAACCTGCCCCTTTCGAAAACCTCATCACACCTGGACGATTTGCGTCATGAAGAATGGCGGATAAATTTTCGGGAAGTACAGGTCTTGGCGCCCGGTGGGCCGACGCTACGAAAAGCTCTTATCCTGATATTTGGAGGCGTTTTTAGAGGGTGCCATGCCGGAACCAAAATTAGGATGCAGGAAGAAATCTACGACAAACGCGCACCTGGATACGCTGGAGTTATAATGAGTCCGGTTTCAAAATGATTACGCAAAATCGAAATTGCTGTGACCCCCAACGATCATCCAAAGTGATCTAGAGCCACCGGTTGCATTTTGCGCATTTGCGCGGGTTGTTCAACTGGGTGATTTGCAGAGCCGTCAAGATATTCAAGTGCGTCATTCCGTTTGGATTGCAACGCCGCGGCGTAGGTAGCGGGTGTGAGATATCCGTAAATGGATGGCGTTCTACAATGACAGGCGTCCACATTCCGCCCTTGGCGGCAAGCCACCTGCCGTAGTCTATTGGCAGGCAATCGAGCAACACCAACCCGATCAGCAGGTGCAAAGAGTAGTTTAAATCACACCAGAATCTGTCCAAGGATCGGGGAGTAGCTCAATCCTCCTGTTCCGCTGGTTTGTCGGACTGACGATAGACGATGCGGTGTGGGACGCCAGCGTATTCTGCAAGAACCGGCATCGGCTTCTGGAGGTGGGGGTGTTGGCGTGTCTGCTGAACGGTGTGGTGGGACACGAGAAGGTGTACACGCCCGGGTCCACTGTACCACAAATGCCAACGGGTCAGGTAAACCGAGGGGACGGGGCTTTACAATCCATTCATTCTGCAATGGCGGCCCTAATGCAGTCGCGCTACAGCAAGATGATCTTTCTTGTATCTAAGCAACTCACCGTCATTGCTGAGCTTTACTAAATTGATGCGGTTATTCGCACTGTGCGCTATTATCCGTAAATCCCAGTCATGGAGTTGTCTATGGATGGCTATGTCACCCGGCTCGGCCCTTTCAGGAGGTAGTAAAACAGAAGGGTCATCACGCATGGTTTCGCATTTGTGCGATAACATCAAGATCTCTTTCAGCCATCGCATTTCACTTGACGTCAGGCTACCTATGCTTTGACGCGCCTCGTCCTCAACGACATCGTCGCCCTGAATCATTTGTGCGAGCATTAACACCATTGCATTTCGCTTAAGTCGTTCGTTGAGATCGTCGCGGCTTTCGTTAAAGGGCTTCTTCAGGTCCATAGTTAGACCACAGTCCCACGCAAGCCACAACACAAGGCCTTTGAGCCTTGCCACATCGTCACTATGCCGAAACTCTGCACCTAGGTCCTCCAAATGAAGCAGCGACAGATCTCCTTCAAAGAGGTTAAACATAATCTCTTCTAGAAGACGAAGACGTTGTTTTTCCGGCACTGTTGTTTGGCCCCTTTCCACCCAAGCAAATCGACCATCACATTTTCGTAATTCTCTTAAGACAGCCAGCACACCAAGCAGTCGGACAAGAACCTCGTCCAAAGGCCGCTGCCTCTTAGCGTAAGCTTTTAGCTGACTGCCAATGCGGTTGACGACCGTTGTCACACGCGCATGACAAACGTTTAATAGCTCATATTGCTTTCGAGACACCTCCTGACCATCGTCATGGTCGTCATCTGCGCCGATCTGCTCTTCTTCGCTTCGGCCAAAGCTATCGACTTCTTCCGCTGGCCGATCTTTCTGAAAGCGCAAGTGGTAAATGAGCGCATCGAGTAGATAAGCAAAATCACTGGAATGGTTTAACTGTTTCTTGGACGTCCGACGCTTCACGTCTTCAACATCAATGGCCAGACTAGCTGAGGCCTCTTTTACCTCATTTAGGGGTGTGGCACGCTCACCAACTTTTTTGGGGGGCGAAGGCTGTGTTTCGCGTGATTCGGAAAACACAATCTTATCGATGCACTGGATTAGAAGCTCTATATTCGGCGTATCGGTTTCCAGACTTAACAGAGCCTGCCTGAAACGCCGCTGCGTACTGCTTCTCGCTTGCTCCTCAATCTCACGGGTATGGTGAAGGAGGAGTTTGAGAACTAAGTTGCCATTGAGAAGGACATGTAGCGCAGTAGCATTTGTAAGTTTAGTCTCAGCGAATTCTATGAATGCCGCATCACTCTCAATACGGTACTGGCTGGTGTGATTTACTTCCGAGCCCTCTGAGGAATACAAAACAAATGACGGACGATCCACACCATCCAACAGTCTTTGATCAAACATGATGTGGGTCTCATCGACGACCGCGATACCACTGCGGTAGCCAAGGGGCTCTAGTTCCGCCTGTTGTTTCTGGTTGGACTTAATCGCCTGCCAATCATCCTCGTTAAGTGCAGGCATATCTGCAATGAAATTAAACCCGATACTGTCAGCCGTTGTACGTGCACGTTCTCCTCGATAAATCAGCATTAATTCGACATTGCCGCTGTTATTAGAGGAGAGCCACGCTGCAGCACTCGGGTTGGCGCTCCCTGATGCGAAGACGGAATCTCCATTTTTCTGTACAACTAAAATCCCCTTGGCGTGGAGATAGCGGCTGTCTCCCGCCTCTATTTCTTTGTCCACACCGAGGGTATGTGCGCCCACGAAAGACACGTTTGATAGGGCCTGTGCTTTCGGTGGTATTTGCACCGAGTTTGGATCAACCGCTACCGAAAAATTTGCTGGCTTGAGGTCTTGCTTGACACGCTCTATGAACTGAAGCTCTTTATCAAAAAATGCTCCGGTGAGAGATACGCTTACAGCTTCCGCACCTAGAAGATTCTTTAGCTGGTCCCATAGCGGTTGCTTACCTGGGCGGCAGGCGATTAGTTGTATATCGTTTTTTCTATTGGCCTCTCCGTTGATCCAAGGGGCGTAGTCCCGGACTCGACTAACCATGCGCCGGACAGGGTCGGGTACTGCAGCCGCAAAATTGTCAAGCCAGTAGTCAATTTCTGCCCACGCATCTCTTGCCAGCGTAATGCCGTCGACATCATCTGCATTCTCGATCCGAACAAGATTGGTCAGTTCCCGATTAAACCCAAACCCAGAAAGTGTCAGGTTGTGGCTGCCGACCAGAACCAAACCCCTCTTCTTACCAGCTAGGAACACAAGCTTTGGGTGAAATGCGTCATCAACTTTCACAGGCACGAGCGTGTAGTTGCGGCCAGCTAACTTGGGGGGGTGGGTTGCAAATGAGTGGGCGTACTGGTTGGCGTCCATCATCACCACGTTATGGCGTACGCCAGCGTTCACAAGGCGACGAAGTACAACCTCCTCATAAAAAGGGAAGTAAGCATTATAAGTGGTAATAAGTGACGCCTCATAACCACCCTTTCGAAGTTCATCTAGCAGAGAAATTCTATGGAGCATCGCTTAGCTCGATGATCGAAGCGCCAATTTTACTTGGCCGCCACTGGCCAGAAGCGGTCCGCTCCAGCGCACCAATATCTTTGAGAATTCTGAGGGCCTGATTGAATCGTGGACGAGTATGAACCACGGGCGGTATTGCAATCACTTCCATACCGCGATCAGATGGTCTGATGCGGAAGGCCGATTGAGATTGACCACGAAGTTTTCTTAGCCCGATACGAAGGTGCAGCTCGATTCCCCAATGCGTTAATAGCCAACGCAGCACTTCCTCCATTTTCAATTCCGCCCAAGTATTCTTGCTCTGGAAGGCAAATGAGTGGAGGTTGATAGGGTAGTAAAGGAAATAGCCTTTATCAAAAACAAAGTCGGCATAAGGCCTTGGGTGACGACTGGCGCGGCTAGCTAGCGCAAGCAGCATTCGAATGGCGGATACGAGAATTTGCCGCCGCGTATCGGCAGACTTGGAAGACCGAGACAGCCCGACGACATGCTCCATTAGCGACACTTCATGGGCTGGCTCAGGCCACTGCGTAAGAGGTGGCAGCCAGTCGGCGCTCGTCGAAAGGCATTGCGAGAATGTGTTCTGGCTACCGAACTCTTCTAGGGCAGCAACTGTCTCCGGCTGCGCCAAGAACCAATCCGCAGCTCCCACACTGGACTCGAACCGAAGACCCGACTCTTCGTAGCCGTCGAGAATGGCGTAGAAGAGTCCTTGAATGGCAATGGAGAGGATTTCATTGCGAACATAGACAGCCCACTTGTCCCGATTGTCCGCAAGATGCGACGACGTTTTCCACAACGAGCCGCTAGGCAGACTACCTGTGTACGCACATCCCCGAAAGGTCGTCTCTGAAACTTCTTCCCCTTCCTTTTGAAGAAGCTCGGTAAGACCCAAAATTGACTGCAACGAACGGCGTCGCGGCAGTGCTTCATATTCCGCGAAGAATCCCTGGACAGAAAACAGTTCGGTAAGCACAGCCTGCTCATCTGGATTTTTTTCTAGTTGGCATGGACAGAACGCACCTAACGCCTCAAGTTCGGCTGTAGTTACCGTATCAGAATCAATAGCGGTGAAGAAGAGCTCGCGGCTCACTCCTGCATCGACGCATCGCGCAACATGTTCCCCAATTTGGCGAGTATATTTGATCCCGTTAGCTGAATCACCATCAAGGATCAACAACTCTCTTAGGACGCCAAGATAGTACTGTCCAAGGCCACCCAGCCGACTCAAAAAGTACCGCTGCTTTGCGCCATCCCTCAGTGAATAGTCCGATAGCGTCACCTTTCCGTTAGCTTCGAGGGAAGAGGCAACGGGCGCCAGCGTATTGCTTCCGACCATCGCGGCGGCGTGATCTTCATGTTCTCCGCCCGCAGTTGTGGCATGCCGTTCCGCGATCAATGAAAAGAGGCAATCGGCTCTACGAAAGCGTTCGATAAAGTCGTCGTCGTAGCGGGTGTAACCAGCTTGATCCAGCGCCCAGATCAACCAAGTATAAAACGAGTAGTAACGTGCCCGGTCCGTCACATTCGTAATGCCGGGCAGTAGCCGACCATATATGTTGATGCACGGCGCTTGCGCGGCAAGATGATCAAGACCACCGATTTGTGGAGGGGGCTTAACCCAAGCTGTATCAACTTGCATTACTTCCCCTCAAGATTCACGTGCTCCCCGATATTAGAACACCGGCTGGAGGTTTTTCGGGGAAGGTACTCATGGTGGCATAAATGCTTCCGAGCGGTTTTACAGTTCTGTTGGCGTTTTGTTGCCGATAACACTCCGTGGCCTCATTTGGTTGTAGTTTTTATTCCATTCCTCCATCTCACAGCGGGCACCGTCAAGGTTTACTATTCATTAGGCATTCGAGCATGTCTTTCATCAGATGCTTTGGGACGTTGGTTTGTTTTGTGTAAGGGAAGAATTGGCTCATCTGGTTTCGCATTTTAGGCTGTCCCTGTCGAAAACCTCATCCGCCTGAAGGATGCGTGAATCTTCTAAAACGCTGCACGGTTGGAGTTTTCGGAAGGGACAACTAAGCAGATTCAGACTACGGCCCGTCCTTTTCGGAAACCTTATCCGCTGATCATCAAGCAAACCCTACAGGTGTGAATGAGGTTTTCGGAAGAGATAGCTAATATTTACAAGGCGAAGAGTTCGACAGCCAACTCATCGAGCGAGTTAATGTTATCAAGTCTTATCAAGTTGGGAAGGTTGTGGAAAACGTCAAATGTGTGGTGCTGAGCAAAGCCCAGCGCTTGACGGTGCAAGGCGAGACCAAGTGCCTTGTGAGCGAAATCTTCGTTAACAGGCCACTCACTAGCATCGAGGAAAACTCGTAACAGGTCCTTGTTGCAATTGAAGGCGCCAAAGTACAGCTTGGCGAGGTCATAATGCCGGTCGATTATCATCGCATCGCCCCAATCGATAATACCGGAGAGACGGCCATTCATGACATAAATGTGGTTGTCGACAAGGTCGCCGTGAACGAAGGCATAATCAAAGGGATTGAGCCGAGCGAGGTATTCGTCAATCTGGGCAACCATATGATGTGGAAGTGAGCTTTCCTTGGCTGCGGCAACTATGTCTCGGACTTGCCAATCCGAGTGCATCGTATGCTCCACGGTACTTAACTGGTGTACGCGATGAATCTGCCGTCCCAATTCACCAATGACTGAGATTTTTTGTGGAGTCGATAAGTCTGCAAGCCACCAAGGGGCTCCGGACATGCGTTCCGTGATAAAATATGGCCATGGAGCATCAGCATCTCCAAACAAACTCCCTTCTGCTAGCAGGCGCGGCGCGGCGATCTTCGGGTCGGTTCCGACTAGGATGTGTGCCGCTCGCTCAGACGCGTAGCGCTCTCGCCATGTTCCCCAATATCCGAATAGCTTCACTACGACATCTCCATACAGAAAAGTGGGATAGGTCGCGTTGTAACCGGCAACTGGTTCCCGCCCCACATGGGGTAAATCGTGGCGTTCGACGATCTCGGAGACGTACGGCCACCAGAAACCGACGTCAGTAATGCTTGCCACGTAATCTCGAATTGAATTGAATTTAGGAGGTGTAGCCATTGGCGAACATCCCTCGTTAATGCGCCGGAGCGCAAGTTGTGTGGATGAGATTTTCGAAAGGGACAGCTTAAACCCCTTCATCTTTGCGCGGCCTTTGCCTCGGAATCGTTTAACCACATGTACCGGGTACGGTGAGTATTGTTTATGGCGTCTGCATATCCTTTCACCCGCTTGGATACGAGCACCCGGTGAGTGCTGAAATCGACGGGGACAACGGGGTGGTCGTCAAGCATGATCTGTTCGGCTTGCCCCATGAGCTTGGCACGCTTTTTTAGATCGAGTGTCTTTGATGCCTGTTCGATCAACGCATCGAATGCCGGATTGCAGTATCGTGAGTAATTCATCGGTCCGGCATCGCACAGCATGAGATAGAGAAAGTTATAGGGATCGTTGTAATCGGCGGCCCAGCCCGCATCGCCTATTTCAAAATCTCCTTCCTGCATACGGTTGTAGGCAATACGCGCTTCATACCCGGCAATGTTAGCGATCACGCCGGCGCGTTTGAGCATTGCCGCCGTTCCTGCCATTCGTCTCGTGTTGTCGTAAGAACTGCGGAAGATGAACTCGAATTCCAGAGGATTCTCATCACCGTATCCTGCCTCTGCCAGCAGCCGCTGCGCTTCGGCGATGCGCTGGGGCATGGACAGTTCGGCAAAATCGACATGCGCACCGGCCTGATGATTGTTGGTTTCGGGCGGGACAAAGGCGTAGGCTGACTTGCTGCCAACGTTGACAATGCGGTTGTTGATAATGTCCCGGTCGACCAGCATGGAGATGGCTTTGCGCACACGCACATCATCAAACGGTGGCCGCCGCGTGTTCATCGGGAAATAGCTATTGCCCAAATAGGCGTAGACACGCGCTTCACCCGGAAACTCCACCATCAACCCTTCCATTTGAGACGCTGGAAAACCGCCCGTTGTGATATTCATGTCGATCTCGCCGGAGCGAAACATCTTCACCGCCGTGCGCGCATCCTCAATCGGGTAATAGAACACCGTATCGATGGCAACATTGTCCGCATCATAAAACAATGGGTTCTTCCGCACTTTCACATGCGCATTGGAGACCCATTCTTCTAGCGCATAGGCCCCATTCGAGACCATGTTGCCCGGCTTGACCCAGTCTTCACCGTGCTCTGCGTAAGCATGTTGCGGGATCGCAAACGTTGTGGTGTGGGTCAAAAGTTCCAACAGGAACGGCGACGGACTTTCGAGGGTAATTTCGAGAGTTAGCGGGTCAATGGCCCGCACACCAATTTGATCCGGTGTCATCTGACCTTTGTTGATGGGATACGCGTTCTTTATGGGAAACAAGAGGGAGGCATAGCGGGCTGCCGTCAGGGGATCGATAATGCGGCGAAAGCCGAACACAAAGTCGCCGGCCGTCACCGGCATACCATCGGACCAAACAGCGCCCTCACGTAGTGCGAAAGTATTAACCAAACCATCTTCACTGACAGTCCAGCTTATCGCCGCGCCTGGAATGGACGTTCCGTCGACAGCCTCCGTGGTCAGGCCAAGGAACATGTCGCCGATAATGTTGTTTTCCCAAGTGCCGGCGGCGCGATGCGGGTCGAGAGTATCCGGCTCAGTGCCGTTGCCGCGGTGCAGCACGACCTCTGCCGAAAGGGGAAAGACCCACACAAACACAAGGCCGACGGAAAAGAGGAAACGCTTGAGTAAAGTTATTTGACCACTCCTGACATGTCATACTGATTGGCGGTGGCCTTAGCGGCGGTCAAGGCGCCGGAGTCAAAACCAACCGGGATGGCTGCTTCAGTTGCCGCCAAAGAATTGCTTGGCTTCGGCATTCATTTCTTTGATGACCTGTTTGGTTAGAGGAGTCCGTTTTAGGGAATTCCAATACTTCTTGACCTTCTTATGTTTGGCCAACGGGTCCTTGACGCCAAAGCCGGGGATGGTCAACTGGACAAAGAACAGCGCAGGGAGCGCAAAGCAATCGGCCACTGTGAATCTTTTGCCCATGGCCCACGGGCCCTTGGCATCCAAATAATGCCCGAGGACTTCCAACCCTTTGTCCAACTCAGCTAGTTTTTCTTCTACAACGGCCTTGTCGCGGCTTTCGGGATCCCGTTGGCGGAATAGCGCCGTTGCCGGGTTCTGGACATAGAGCTCGGAAATCGTCGCCAACAGGCGCGCCATTGCCGCTGCCTTCGGTGTCGCCGGGATTATTTTCTTTCTGGGATATTTTTCGTCGATGTATTCGCAGATGACGGAAGATTCGGGAAGCACCGTTGCGCCGTCCTTCATGGTTGGTATTTTTCCGAGCGGGTTCATGGCTAAGTATTCTGGCGTTTTGATCCCATCCTCGGGCATGACCACCTCGTGCTTTACACCCTTGTGGCGCAAAGCCAACAAAACGCGGCAAACGAACGGCGAAAGAATAGCGCCATAGATTCTCATAATACGTGCGTCCTCTTTTCCTAATAGATTGATCTTCGGGAATGACAGGTCTCATGACCCGGCAAAGGCTGTATCATATCCCGGTTGAGAGAAAAATCACCTGTCCTTCCCGAAAACCCCCATCCACACCTAAACGGTTTGCATCGTGAAGATAGGCGGATAAGGTTTTCAACAGGGTCAGCAGTTTTGGCCAGTGCCAGTGCGTGCCCTCAGTTAACGTCGCGTGCCACACGAAAGCCGAAACCGGACCCCGTCGTTGTCGCGATAATGCGAAGGCGTGTCGCCACCCTCAATAACCCAGGGAAACCAGCCCAGGACCCCCCTTTGGCCACCCACGCTCGGCAGGATCGTTTGGTAAATGGGGCTCCATCCCTTGGCGCGCCTGCGTGACCTTCCGCATAACAATCGGCCGTCCATTCTGAAACGTTGCCCGCAACGTCGTAGAGACCGAAGGCGTTTGGCTCAAAGCTGGCAACGGGTGACGTGAACGCATACCCATCGTCGCAATCTGCGAATTGGCCGTAAGGAATGTCCGGTGCCACTTTGACGAATGTCTGATCAGCGCCGTTTTGAAATATACAGGCTTGCGTCCAGTCTTCACCCCAAAAGGTTGGAAACGTCGAATTTGCTCGCGCGGCATATTCCCATTCCGCCTCGCTGGGCAGGCGGTATCCATGTTCTGTTTTGACGCTTAACCAATCCAAGTAGGCCAGCATCTCCGCGCGGCGCAGGCACGGCACTGGATGGTCGTTGGAACCTCCGATGCTGTTGTCACGCCAAGAGAGCCTTGGCTGCATCGACCAGCCCCGGCTGGTGAGGTGAAAACAGCCTTTCTTTGTCTTGAATCCCGTCTCTTCCACAAATTCATTAAATTGAGCTCGCGTTACTTCGGTACGGCCGACGGCATAAGAGTGAGCAATTGTGATCTCGGCGACCGGTCGCTCATTGGACGACATGCGTTCAAGCATGCCCCACGCATCCCCCTCGGCTCTTTCCGCACCCATGGTGAAAGAACCGCTAGCTGGAATAACAACAAGTTCAGGGCAGGATTCGCAGTCTTTGATGATGGCGGGTTCTGCCGATGCATATACGGCGTTAAATGATACAGAGACAAAGACCGCAAAACCTAGCCATACAGAGTGAGTCACCATTGCTGAACGCGGCCTTTCCAATCAATGAACAATCCAGACTGTTCAGGCGTTAAATTATCAATCACCTTCATCATACCGAGCACGCTTTCTGCAGGTTCCATAAAGCCAGGGACATTAAAGTTCGCCAACTTCTCTACTTTTACCCCGCCCGGATTAAGCGCCACCGCCAAGACACCATCATCTTTCGACGCGCGGGCAATGGTGATCATGGCCATATTAAGCGCTGCCTTACTGGTCTTGTAATAGACCCGGCCCGGCAAGCGCGTTGGTGGCTCTGCCAGGGACCCAGCCAAAGATGAAATCATTACGACGCGTTTCATTTGGCTACTTTTCACGCTCTCGTAAAAGGCTTCCGACATTTTTAAAGGACCACGGACGTTGGTCTCCATGAACACATTAAAGAGAGGGAAATCTAATGAGCCGAAAATCTGTGGAGTGGGGTCTGTGAGGTCTGCAACAATCGCCGCGTTATTAATGAGAATATCAATGGGCTTGTCGCGATACTTCGCAGCGATGGCGTCGATCATGCCCAGGTCTCGCACATTGATGCGTTCGATAATAACAAGGTCCGGAAAAGTATCTTTTAAAGTTGCCAAGAACTCCGGCGTCTTCGACCGGCGATGAGTCGTGATGACCTCATGGCCACGCGCCGCATACTGCTTGGCAAATTCCAAGCCGATCCCGGTATTAGCTCCGGTAATAAGCACGGTTTCGGCGCAGGCATTCAATGAACAAGCCAATATCCAGACAAAAAACGAAAACGATAGAACATTTTTCACGTGGCTTTCTCACTCTATCTTTTGCTGCGGTGCCACTGCTCTCCCTCGCTCAGACGCTGATCAAGATAGCTCGGACCTCTATCGAACTCGGGTGAGATGTCGAACTTCTCGATATTACCCCGCGCGTGGGTAAGGTAGTCGTCATCCAAGTCGCCCAATCCGTTGACTTTGGTTTTTTCGGAGTGCCAAAGCAGGTAACCGTCCACATCGTCCATGTCGAGCCAGGATCTGAACCGGGCGGTAAACCAACCAGCCGACGTGGCTTGGGCGCTGTTGCGGGAGCGGTCCAAGGCTTCAGCGGCTGGCGCCGCATAGCTGTGCACTTCCAGCATGGGCTGTTGCACAACGGGTGGAAAGTGCACGGTCTCAAACACCCGAACGGTATCCGCCTCGATGCGCCAATCCAACGAAAAGGGGCTGTTGTCGTACATATCCGGGAAACGTTCCCGGGTCTCGGGGTGGTAACTGTCCGTCATCAAAACAAATGGGACTGTTGAGCGTGTTTCATAAGGGAGGATCGGGCTCATCTTTGTTTGATGTTAAGCCGCTTGGCGTTGATGGTTCAAGCGGCGGTTTTGGGTGGTCAGTTTTTTGATCTTTTTTCTCTTTTCGATGATGGCGGTGTGGCGTCCAAAGTAGGCGTCGGCTGGAGTTACGTTGCCGATGCTCTCGTGGTAGCGTTGGTTGTTGTAGCGATCGACGAAGGCGCTGATCTGGTTTTCGAGATCGCCGGGTAGATAATAATTTTCAAGCAGGATCCGGTTCTTCAGCGTTTGATGCCAGCGCTCGATCTTGCCCTGGGTTTGCGGGTGATACGGTGCGCCCCGAACGTGATCCATACCGTGGTCCCCGAGCCATTCAGCCAGATCGCTGGAGATATAGGACGAGCCGTTGTCGCTGAGCAGCCTCGGCTTGTGGACGGCATTGGCGCGATTGCAGCCTGAGGCTTCTAGCGCCAACTTCAGTGTTGCCGTCACATCGTCCGCCGTCATGTTGGTGCAGAGCTTCCAAGCAATGATGTAGCGGGAATAGTCGTCCAAGATGGTCGACAGATAAAACCAGCCCCAGCCGATGACCTTGAGATAGGTGAAGTCGGTCTGCCACAGCTGGTTCGGCGCCGTGGTCTTGTCGCGGAACTCATCGGCTGCCTTGATGATCACGAAAGCGGGGCTGGTGATCAGGTCGTGGGCTTTGAGAAGCCGATAAACCGAGGCTTCCGAGACAAAGTAGCCCCTGGTGTCCGTAAACCTGACGGCCAGTTCCCGGGGCGACAGTTGTGTCTCCTCCAGGGCAAGATCGATGATCTGCCCCCGGACATCATCCGGGATCCGGTTCCATACCCGGCCCGGGCTGCTGTTGCGATCCTCAAGACCGGCGTCGCCAAAGGCCAGAAAACGATCGTACCAGCGATAAAAGGTGGTCTTCGGAATGCCCAGCTTGTCCAAAGTGGACCCGACGCCCAGGTGGGACTGCTCGACCAGGCGGATGATCTCCAGCTTCTCGGATGCGCGATACCTCATTCCTCGTCTCCCCCGTGCCCGAGCATGTTTTTTTTGAGAAGACGGTTCTCCAGCGAAAGTTCGGCGACCAACTCCTTCAAGTCGCGCATCTCCTGGCGGAGGCCTTTAACCTCGCCCGAGGTCGCTTGGCGCCCGGTGTCGCCGGCGAGCCGCTTCTTGCCCGCTTCCAAAAACTCTTTCGACCAGCTGTAATACAGACCCTCGGCGATGCCCTCGCGGCGGCACAAGGCGGCGATGCTCTCCTCGCCGCGCAGGCCCGACACCACGATCCGGATCTTCTCCTCAGCCGTATACTGCTTGCGTGTCTTGCGCCGAATATCCCGAACCGTTCTCTCCGCCGGGTCGTTCTTGCTCATTAATTTCTGTCTCATCTTCGTTCCCTTCGGTCACTACGATGAGCCAGAAATCCTCCGTTATGCAATTACCTCAATTTGTCCCAAAGGCGCTGACGTCAGACAGTCGAGCTTGCGACGGAGGCGCTCGACCGTCGCGAATGGCCGCGCACCGAGCTCGAAATCCGCTTGTTGCGCTCCTGCATGTTCACGGCCCAGGCCATGGCGCGCGACATGATCGCTGCCGGACGCGCGGACGAGGTCGAGGAAATCCGGCGCAATATCTCCGCCATCACGCCAGAACTGCCCAGCGAGCCGACTAAGCCGACGCCGGAAAGCTCGCAACGGCCGCACTCAGAGGATAATAGTGCGTAAGTTCTTAGTGCCAATTTATGTGACACGGAAAATGAATTCATCGTCCCGGCTGAAAGAATCGAATGGTCCCGCTTCAACAGAAGCAGAACCGAGTTACGTAACCCACCGGTCTAAGGCTTGATATGCTTTGACACGGGGTCAAATTATATAGAAATAGGTTCACTAACGTGCCTGCGTTGCCGTGCCATCGGCCCGAGCATTGGCATTGCCGCTCCTGAACATGTGGAATAGACGGAAGTCTGGAAGGCAAATGGTTTGGGTGCAACTCCGATGAACGGTGCGAGCAGGAGAACTAGCGCGCCCTCTCGCCGCCGTATCGCCGAGCAAAACGAATTACTACTGGAGCGGTATTGGGATTTCCGGCTTCCTGCTGACGCCCTAATAGAAGCGTAGCGGCATTGCCCCGAGGTGGATAGTGGTAGAGCTGACCGGTTTGGTCGAGAGGGAACCATGGAAGGCAGCGCCGCGTACCCTAACAAAACGCTCGTGCCAAGTTATGGCGCCAATGCACGAAATTAGACCCCGCGTTGTGGCTCTCGCAAAGATCGGACTGTGACAGCCTTCGCCCGGCCAAGGTGATACCAACCGTCGCTGACGAAGTCTCACTCTTGGGGTTCCTCTAACGAAGGACTATGGCCTCAATTCTACGGATTCGGGATTGAGCACGTTTGCGCTGATCGCGTCGATTAGGTTGCGATATGACTTTGCCATAGCATCGTCAGCGCGAAAATACCCTCTGGTTCTAACCATTTTGAGCAGCTTGGTGTTCAACCTGATAGCCACGATACTGATTTCACCAACCGCGGTGACGCTTTACTGAACGCAGAAATACCTTAGCGCGGCAAGCCCGAGAGATGAAGGCAACCTTCAAAAACTGGTCGCCGCGGTCGCGCACAACCTTTGAGGCCTCCTGCCGCAGCACACCGTCGTGCTCACAGCAACCGTTCGCGCATCTCGTCTTCAGATGCATCACTGCCGCATGCCTAAGATTGCGTCAGGCCGACCCTATGAAAAAGCGCATCGTAAGCCGCTGAGAAAATGGACACGCGGCAAATAGGTCGTTACGGTCGATTTGCTTATCGTCAACTCTTATGCCGATAGTCCTTGTACACAACTGCGGCGCGGAATTGTACGCATATCCTTCACAATCGTTCATTTCGCCTGCTTCCGTTCTGACATCGTTCCTCGCGAAAAAAGCCGATGGTAACCGCCGAAACGGACACGCGAAATGCAACCGTCAGATCATCTGAAGTCGCTGCCCGGGAATTTATGGACTCCGCTTAGAGACACTTCCACACAAAATTACAATGCTTGGGAAGTTTCGGAAACAGTCTACTAAAAGACCGAACTCATTTTGCTGAGTTTCATCGATCCGTTGCGGCATTATCGCAACGTTGCTGAAGATTTTACTAGCAACAAGGAGCGCTAAGGCATCACAACCGTTACGCTGAGACGATAAAAAAATCCCCCCAACGACAAGTCGTAGGGGGTGATTCTTCGTAATGAAATTACTTACCGTGACTTCACTACTGATCTTTCCGAAACGGGATTATTGAGATACTTTCCTAAAATGCAAGGGAAATCTTCCACTGGAACGGTAAATGAATATCAATGAGTCCCTTTGTGTCGGAATCGATGCAGGAATCGCGTCAAGCGGGTGGGCCATCCTAGATTTGGATGCCGAAACCATTATTGGTGCAAGCGTGCGCCTATTTGATGCACCGGAAACAGACAAAGAAAGAAAGCCAAAAAATCAAATTCGCCAAGAAAAACGTAGCTTGCGACGTGTGATCAGCCGAAAGGCGAAGCGCATGTCGGAAGTGAGGCGCCTTTGCCAGATTCATGGACTAGCATGCACGCAATCCAAAGATCTGTTCCAAACGCTTATCCAAGAACTAAACAAGAAACCCGGACTAACCACTGTAGACAACCAAGGCGTGACGCCATGGGCTCTGCGAGCCGACGCATTGAAGCGGTCTCTATCAGGGACTGAGCTGGCGGTTGTACTAGGGCACATTGCCAAACACGCCGGTTTTCAATCAAACCGCAAAGGCGGCGAGAAAAATGTCGTCGGTGAAGATCAAAAGGCCCTCAAAGCAATGGAGGGATTAGCCACCAAAATTGGTCAATACAGGACATTTGGTGAAGCTTTACAATGCGACCCCGAACTTTCCGAACGCAAGCGAAATCGCAACGAGATTTATGACCGGACACCAAAACGTGACTGGTTGCGCGCAGAGATTAAAGTCATCTTTGAGAATCAAAGAAAGTTTGGCAATCAGCTTGCAACCAGAGAACTGGAAGAATCGTATTGCAAGGCTAGTTTTTGGCGAAATCCCTTGCAGGATTCGGAACACCTTGTCCGATATTGTCCGTTTGAAGAAGGAGAAAAGCGTGCATCCAAGTTCGCGCCTTCGTTTGAGCGATTTCGCTTGCTTCAATCTCTTGTACATATGCGGGTCGACGATCCTGAACGCGAACGAGATAGTTTATGTCGGGAAGAGATTGAGACTATTGAAGCCGAATTCGGTCGAACCAAAAAGCTCACTTTCAAAAAAGTTCGCGCGCTCCTAAAGCTCTCCGAAAGGGGTGTGTTCCGCGGATTGCCTTTAGGCGAAAAAGAAAGACAAGAAGCCGAGAAACGAGACGTTTCAGCGAGAAAGAAAGACGGCGCGCAAGGAACCCACTTACTTCGTAAAATTCTAAGCGAACACTATGAAAAACTACCAATTGAAAAGTTGGACAGGGCGATGGCAATAATCGCCTTTCGTGCGACAAATGAATCGATCGAAAAAGGCTTGAATGAAACCGGCCTGTCTAATGACGTAATTTCTTTGCTTATGGATGCTGTAGAGGACAACTGTTTTCATTTTGCCAATGGTGCGGCGCACATTTCAGCGAAAGCGTGCCGCAAAATAATCCCGGGCTTGCGTGCGGGGCACGTCTATTCCGATGCCTGCGAACAAGCCGGCTATGACCACACAGCGCCGGATGTCTCTCCGTTTGTCCGTCTGCGCAAAGAATTGCAGGGGGCATCGCTCACCGAAAGGCGCAAGGCTGTTATTGCGGTACTGGCAGATAAGGAGAAATCTCCCATCAATTCTCCGGTCGCACGCAAAGCTGCCATCGAATCCATCAAGCAATTTATAACACTGTGCCATGAAAACCCCACTCTCGCCGGAAACTTACCCGGACAGGTCAATGTCGAGCTTGCGCGCGAAATGGGGAAAAGCCCGGAAGAGCGTTCGAAACTTGCGAGCGGACTTGAGCGACGAAATCGTGACTTGGACAAGCAGGCGGAACAATTTGAGGAAACGTTTGAGCGAACGCCAAAGAAAGGTGAATTGCGCGTTTATGAACTTGCACAAGAGCAAGGGTGGAAATGTCTATACACGGATGACGCAATTGATCCAGATCGCCTTTTTGACGGCGTTTCCTATCAAATCGATCATATACTGCCGTGGAGCCGCTTTGGCGATAACTCATACGTAAACCTGACCCTCTGTACGGCTTGGGCAAATCAGAACAAGAAAGATCAAACGCCGCGAGAGTGGATGTTGAAAGAAGATCTAGACTGGGAAAGCTATGTAGCGCGGGTGGAATCTCGGCCAGGTTCGCGAAACCCGCTCGGAATGAAAGGCATCAAAAAGCGAAATTATTTACTCAAAGACGCAAAAGAAAAAGAGGAGGCCTTTCGCGCGAGAAACCTCAACGATACGAAATGGGCCGCCAAGGTTATCCTGCAGGCGATTGAAGCGCTGTATCCGATTGAATTAAACGAGAATGGTAATCCGGTCCGCCGCGTTCGCGCGCGTTCTGGTGGCGTCACATCACTGCTTCGCCGCGGTTGGGGGCTGGAAGGTCTAAAAAAAGACAAAGATGGGAATCGAATGGCCGACGATCGGCATCACGCCCTTGATGCAATCGTTGTAGGAGCAACAAACGAGGGAATGCTCAACCGGTTGACGAGGGCCGTGCAACAGTCTGAAAAGTTGGGGAAGCCGCGCCATTTCGAACGGCTTGACTTTCCGTGGATTGATTTTAGGGAACAAACCAAAGACGTTCTTAGTGCAGTAGTCTGTTCGCGCGCGGAACGCCGCCGTGCACGGGGCGAAGGACACGAAGCAACAATTCGCGGACTTAATCCGGAAACCGGGCAAGTCTTTGTTCGAGAAGTGCCTGAAAAGCTTGTGAACGGCCTTACAAAAAAAGCAGGTGGCGATCCCGATAAATTACAAGTCTTGCTAGCAGAACGGTTTGAGCGGCCTGAAAGATCAAAAAAGATCATTCAATCAATTGCGAACTGGGCGTTGAACGGCGCCCCAAAGGAACACCCTCCCCTCGGGCCAACAGGCGATCCAATCCGGCGGGTGCGAATTATTGATAAAGGAAAGAAGTTCGGCGTTCCCCTCGGTGAAAAAGCCACTGCCGATAGAGGAGAAATGGTCCGCGTCGACGTGTTTTCCAAAAAGGGCGAGAAGGGTCGGGAGAAATTTTATCTTGTTCCGATATATCCCCATCAAGTGATGGACAAGCGCGATTTTCCAACGCCGCCAAACATGGCGATTGCGCCAAAAAAGTCTGAAAAGGAATGGGTGCCGATTACAGACGATCATGTATTCAAATTTAGTCTGTATCCTCTTTGCTGGATCGAGGTTACAAAAGGCGATGGCGAAGTTATAAGCGGGTATTATCGCGGCACAAGCCGTAGCACTGGCGCGCTAACAATTTCACCACACTATACCCTGCAAGAGGCGCGGCCCGGCATCGGCGCACGTTCTTTGCTGAGTTTTAAAAAGTTTTCCGTTGATCGACTTGGAAATCGTTACGAAATCGAGGTGGAGCGCAGAACGTGGCATGGCGAGGCGTGCATATCTGCAACCCTGCCGGACTAACCCTCCAGCAAGGTCAGCTCTTTGTCGATCAGGATGGCGATATAGTCACCGTTCCTATTGAAGACATCGCCTACATTATCCTCGACACGCGTCAAACGACAATCACCGGTTCTTTGTTCGCCGCATTGATGAAAGCTGGTATTGTCATTCTTCAATCCGACGAAAAACACGTTCCGTGCGGTATTGCATTTCCCTTTCAGGCTCATTGGAGACAGGGGGAAACTGCTCATCTTCAAACTGCCTTGTCACAACCATTTAAAAAGCGCGCCTGGCAATCAATTGTCAGACAGAAAGTTCGCAATCAGGCTGCCGTACTATCCATTTTGAAAACACGAAAAGCGACTACAGAAGCCCGCGCGCTGATTGCTATGATCCCGCAGATCAAATCCGGCGATCCGGACAACTTAGAGGCAAGGGCTGCACGCGCCTATTGGGGAGCGTTATTCCAAGATTTTCGACGTGCCGATATTGATGATCAGAGGAACGGTGCGCTGAACTATGGATATGCCGTCATTCGCGCCTGCTTGGCCCGCAGTCTCTCTGCTTCAGGATTGATTCCAGCCTTCGGGCTGCATCACGCTAGCGTCACGAACGCTTTTAATCTCGCCGATGATCTTATCGAACCGTTTCGGCCTTTTGTCGACAATATGGTCTTGAAGCGATTGAGCACCACAGTCTCTCCGGATCAGAAATTGACTAAAGAAGACCGGCAAGCACTGGCGAGAGCGCCTTTCGAATCGGTCATGTTTGACGGAGAAAGTATTAGCCTGTTGTTGGCGACGGAGAGAGCCGCGCAGAAGTTGACGTCCGCTATGCGCGCAGGCGAACCAAGCATGCTGTCATTGCCGGAATTCACATTAGATCCGGCCCTCCTATGACGCTGGAGGAGTGTCGATTTATGTGGTTGATGTGCTTTTTTGATCTGCCGGTTGGCACGCCTGCACAAAGGAAGATGGCAGCGCGCTTCCGCAATCATCTCAAAAAAGATGGCTTTATCATGTTGCAATGGTCGGTGTACGCACGGCTCTGTAAGGGCGAAGGTGCTGTCGAAAAACACATGTTGAGAATCAGAGGTGCATTACCAAAAAAGGGCTCCGTTCGCTGCCTTCAAGTTACAGATAAGCAATATGGACGAATGAAATTACTATTGGGAACCGTAAAAAATTTGGAAAAAAAGGGGGCCGATCAGCTTGTTTTGCTCTGAATTTTCACGATCAAGACCGCAAAAATCTTTAACAAGACAAGCTGATACGGCAAAGGCACCCTAGCACGGAAAGATCAGTAGGGAAGCCACGGCCAGATGAGTCCGCGTCGCCCTGACTCACCTACCCTAGCACGGAAAGATCAGTAGGGAAGCCACGGCCATAACCTCGCGCAGGGTGTTGCGGATCGGAACCCTAGCACGGAAAGATCAGTAGGGAAGCCACGGCAGCCTTGTTGTCATCCGTGAACCGGTAATCACCCTAGCACGGAAAGATCAGTAGGGAAGCCACGGCCGTCACGTTGCCATCGGCGCGGGCGTACACACCCTAGCACGGAAAGATCAGTAGGGAAGCCACGGCTGATGAGACACCACCCTTAAACCGCCGACCACCCTAGCACGGAAAGATCAGTAGGGAAGCCACGGCCGACATATAAAGCAGTCCTTTTGCTAAGTGACCCTAGCACGGAAAGATCAGTAGGGAAGCCACGGCCGTTGTACGGATAGCCGCAACGTTCAATTAACCCTAGCACGGAAAGATCAGTAGGGAAGCCACGGCTTTAAACGCGCATAGGTATAATCAGGCCATACCCTAGCACGGAAAGATCAGTAGGGAAGCCACGGCGGCGAGGGAAGGCGGGACTTGCCGCTTGCTACCCTAGCACGGAAAGATCAGTAGGGAAGCCACGGCCTCTCTCTATGTCACAACAAGGGAGACCACACCCTAGCACGGAAAGATCAGTAGGGAAGCCACGGCGATATCTTCCGGCGCACCACGCCATCCAGCACCCTAGCACGGAAAGATCAGTAGGGAAGCCACGGCGTAATGGCTTCTTCTGGGTGAACCTCCGCGACCCTAGCACGGAAAGATCAGTAGGGAAGCCACGGCCGCTGGACCACCCACCCATTCGATAGAGGGACCCTAGCACGGAAAGATCAGTAGGGAAGCCACGGCCCTTCAAATCAACCGGGTGAAATAAACGGTACCCTAGCACGGAAAGATCAGTAGGGAAGCCACGGCCCGGCAGGTCAGACTGTTCTAACAGGAATCACCCTAGCACGGAAAGATCAGTAGGGAAGCCACGGCTGAAAATGCAGTTGTACCTCAGATGTTACTACCCTAGCACGGAAAGATCAGTAGGGAAGCCACGGCCTGCACGGCTTCAAGGTTTGCCCGGTATGCACCCTAGCACGGAAAGATCAGTAGGGAAGCCACGGCGATACGACGATCACCGGCGACGGCACTACCACCCTAGCACGGAAAGATCAGTAGGGAAGCCACGGCTTGGTCAGGCCGGTCACGGTATGGGACAAGACCCTAGCACGGAAAGATCAGTAGGGAAGCCACGGCTGACCGTGATCGGTCATGTCGTGCATCTTCACCCTAGCACGGAAAGATCAGTAGGGAAGCCACGGCGTCAAGACGTTCTCCGGCTGATGACACTAGACCCTAGCACGGAAAGATCAGTAGGGAAGCCACGGCGCGATGATTGGCTTGAGCACTAATTCGTAGACCCTAGCACGGAAAGATCAGTAGGGAAGCCACGGCCGCAAGGTGCAGTCCGTCTGCGAACCACTCACCCTAGCACGGAAAGATCAGTAGGGAAGCCACGGCATATTTACAGTGTCTCCCTCATCTCCAGAAACCCTAGCACGGAAAGATCAGTAGGGAAGCCACGGCAATAATCATGGCCACGTCTTGCGCTCTTTTACCCTAGCACGGAAAGATCAGTAGGGAAGCCACGGCCCAGTCCCTGGGTGCAGCGCAGTCTTGTCTACCCTAGCACGGAAAGATCAGTAGGGAAGCCACGGCATCGTGATATCTGTCCTTCATCAGCCTAGAACCCTAGCACGGAAAGATCAGTAGGGAAGCCACGGCCACGGTGATATCGACCCACGCATCCTGGCCACCCTAGCACGGAAAGATCAGTAGGGAAGCCACGGCCTTAAGGCTATAGCCGCGCCTCGGCCAACGACCCTAGCACGGAAAGATCAGTAGGGAAGCCACGGCGCTAGTTGTGCTTTCGTACTCGAACGGGGTACCCTAGCACGGAAAGATCAGTAGGGAAGCCACGGCCCAAAACCGAAAGCCGCCGCGGTCGCAGATACCCTAGCACGGAAAGATCAGTAGGGAAGCCACGGCAAGAGTTGACGCGCGCCCGAACACGCAGCGTCCGACCGGGGTCAGCGAACAAACCGAAAAACACAAAACCTGACAATAAAAAGAGGTCCTGGACGAAACGTCAGAACTGACCGGGACTTTGTGAAATCACTGTCTGCAATCACTTAAATCCGCAGTTCAATACCTTCGCCGAAATTGGCTCTCGACCCGTGTCTTCGCAGACAAAGACGCCATCCTCGACGCCGGATGCGGCGCATGAAGCAAGCTCATCAGTCAGCACCAAACAATCGTGTCCACCAAGATGAGGGATTGAACTCATACAGGTTATTAATTTTGCCGTTTGGAATGACAGTATGGGCGGATGTTGCGTCGGCGGTCCCATCCCGTCACTCTGATCTCCCATGGGCAACAAGAGAAGCCACTAACGTCAAAACGAGTTGAGCATCGGCACGGGAATAGTTGATCTCATCCGCCCCACTTCCCACATGATGTGCCAGGTGAGTGTAGTGACGCAGTGCAGCCAAAATTGCGTCTTCCCGCTCGTTCTTTGACATTTCTTTGCGTTGATTAGACACGAGGCGACTAAGCGACGATCCCGCCCATTCTTTACGCTTGAATTTATGCTGTCCCAACTCATCTATAATCATTCGGCAGTTCGAGACACAGGCATGATAGTCGCCATTGCGGAACTGTTCCTCCGCACTCTGCAGCCCTTCGGAAATATTCTTCCAGAGTTTTGATCGTTCACGGATAGGCAGCGGTACTTCAAGAAGCAAGATTGTCCGTCATCAAAACAAATGGGACTGTTGAGCGTGTTTCATAAGGGAGGATCGGGCTCATCTTTGTTTGATGTTAAGCCGCTTGGCGTTGATGGTTCAAGCGGCGGTTTTGGGTGGTCAGTTTTTTGATCTTTTTTCTCTTTTCGATGCTGGCGGTGTGGCGTCCAAAGTAGGCGTCGGCTGGAGTTACGTTGCCGATGCTCTCGTGGTAGCGTTGGTTGTTGTAGCGATCGACGAAGGCGCTGATCTGGTTTTCGAGATCGCCGGGTAGATAATAATTTTCAAGCAGGATCCGGTTCTTCAGCGTTTGATGCCAGCGCTCGATCTTGCCCTGGGTTTGCGGGTGATACGGTGCGCCCCGAACGTGATCCATACCGTGGTCCCCGAGCCATTCAGCCAGATCGCTGGAGATATAGGACGAGCCGTTGTCGCTGAGCAGCCTCGGCTTGTGGACGGCATTGGCGCGATTGCAGCCTGAGGCTTCTAGCGCCAACTTCAGTGTTGCCGTCACATCGTCCGCCGTCATGTTGGTGCAGAGCTTCCAAGCAATGATGTAGCGGGAATAGTCGTCCAAGATGGTCGACAGATAAAACCAGCCCCAGCCGATGACCTTGAGAGAGGTGAAGTCGGTCTGCCACAGCTGGTTCGGCGCCGTGGTCTTGTCGCGGAACTCATCGGCTGCCTTGATGATCACGAAAGCGGGGCTGGTGATCAGGTCGTGGGCTTTGAGAAGCCGATAAACCGAGGCTTCCGAGACAAAGTAGCCCCTGGTGTCCGTAAACCTGACGGCCAGTTCCCGGGGCGACAGTTGTGTCTCCTCCAGGGCAAGATCGATGATCTGCCCCCGGACATCATCCGGGATCCGGTTCCATACCCGGCCCGGGCTGCTGTTGCGATCCTCAAGACCGGCGTCGCCAAAGGCCAGAAAACGATCGTACCAGCGATAAAAGGTGGTCTTCGGAATGCCCAGCTTGTCCAAAGTGGACCCGACGCCCAGGTGGGACTGCTCGACCAGGCGGATGATCTCCAGCTTCTCGGATGCGCGATACCTCATTCCTCGTCTCCCCCGTGCCCGAGCATGTTTTTTTTGAGAAGACGGTTCTCCAGCGAAAGTTCGGCGACCAACTCCTTCAAGTCGCGCATCTCCTGGCGGAGGCCTTTAACCTCGCCCGAGGTCGCTTGGCGCCCGGTGTCGCCGGCGAGCCGCTTCTTGCCCGCTTCCAAAAACTCTTTCGACCAGCTGTAATACAGACCCTCGGCGATGCCCTCGCGGCGGCACAAGGCGGCAATGCTCTCCTCGCCGCGCAGGCCCGACACCACGATCCGGATCTTCTCCTCAGCCGTATACTGCTTGCGTGTCTTGCGCCGAATATCCCGAACCGTTCTCTCCGCCGGGTCGTTCTTGCTCATTAATTTCTGTCTCATCTTCGTTCCCTTCGGTCACTACGATGAGCCAGAAATCCTCCGTTATGCAATTACCTCAATTTGTCCCAAAGGCGCTGACGTCAGACATGTATTATTTGTCGACGAAGCCGCCCAGATGTCACTGGCCAATGTGCTGGCGGTTTCCCAAGCTGCAAGGACCGTCGTCCTGATCGGGGACCCGCAGCAACTCGATCAACCCACACAAGGCAGCCACCCGGACGGAACTGAAACCTCGGCGCTCGACCACATTCTCGCCGGCAAGCAAACCATCGGACCCGAACAGGGTTTGTTTCTTGAAGAAACGTGGCGGCTGCATCCCCACATATGCGCCTACACATCGGAGCTTTTCTATGATGGCAAGCTGACTTCCCGAGAAGGGTTGGAGCAGCAAGTTATCAAGGGGCCGGGGCCAATCACCGGCGCAGGCCTTTATTTCTTGCCGGTCGAACATGAGGGGAATCGCAACTGTTCTCCAGAGGAGGTGCAGGCGATAGAGGCTTTAGTCAAAGGGCTTCTCGGTGATGGCGCCAATTGGGTCGATCGTGATGGAACCGAGCAGCCACTCACCTTTGACGATATTCTGATCATCGCGCCTTACAACGCACAGGTGTTCGAAATTCAGCAGCGCTTGCCTGGAGCAAGAGTGGGCACGGTTGACAAGTTCCAGGGGCAAGAGGCTGCCATTGCGATCTATTCAACGGCGACATCAAGCCACGCCGATGCACCGCGGGGCATGGAGTTCTTGTATAGCCTGAACCGGCTAAATGTCGCCACTTCCCGCGCCAAGTGTTGGTCCGTCATGGTCAGTTCGCCGCAGGTCTTCGAGGCGGATTGCCGCACACCGCGGCAGATGCAGCTTGCCAATGCGTTTTGCCGCTACCTAGAGCTCGCGAAAAAACTAATGTAGATACTGCCATCTTATAGGCACAAGCTTGGGTAACAGTTCTAGCCTGCTCGACCCCGTGCGCCTCGCGGTGATCATCGATGAACGCGATCATGGCTTGAACCGGCGGTCGAGCTCCGCCTGGGCAAAATAGGCGCTCGCCTTGCGCAGGACTCGTTGACCTGCCGGAGGTCGCGGTTCTCCCGCTCCAGGGCTTGCAACCGCTCGGCGACCTCGCCCCGGACGCCGGCGCGCATGCCGCTGTCGCGCTCGGACCTCTTTACCCACTCATTAAGCGTCTGCGCCGTGCAGCCGATCTTCCCAGCTATCGAGGAAACAGCCGCCCAACGCGAGGCGTGTTCGCCTTCGTGATCCAGAACCATCCGCACCGCACGGGCACGAACCTCAGAAGAAAACCTGTTCCTTGTCTTGCTCATAATGACTCCACTTTCTCAAGAGTTGGAGCCTCCGCCAAACCCGGTGCGGTTCACCCCGATTCCATATTATTGACGGGAAAGGGCACAA
Organism: Rhodospirillaceae bacterium; assembly: GCA_965262665.1. Taxonomy (GTDB): domain Bacteria; phylum Pseudomonadota; class Alphaproteobacteria; order Rhodospirillales; family Rhodospirillaceae; genus CBDBND01. The sequence goes on along the minus strand of CBDHFR010000004.1, from coordinate 1,016,545 downwards.
GGTCCTCCACGAAAAACCCACCACGCTTAAACATGACGAGGAAATCGTCCAGTTTACCAAACACCTCTCTTAGCGCGTGGTAGAGGAGCGAGTTTTCAAGTTAGAGGAATTTGCCACTGGCTGGAGGTGACTCGCCGACGAAAAGCACCCGCACTTCATTAGGCACGAAAATATTGCGTAACTCTTCATGCCAGGGTCGTAGCTTGGGGCTGAGATCACCATAAGGCGCCGTCTTTGGTGTTCCCCGAACCTCTACATTAATCTTACCACTCGCAACCAGCGCATCGAGGTCGGTTAAGTCGAATCCCTTACCACTTGTGTCGAAGTCGCTAATGAAGAAATAGTGATCACGCCGGAGAATTCTTCGAAGTCTCTTTTGTTCCGAGCGTTCTGCTGACCTCAATTTTTTAAGCAGTTCACGTTCTTAAGCAGTTCACGAATGGATCTAGCCTCGGAAGCGCTAAAGTAAGTTTTTCCCTTCAGTTTTCCGCACTCCAACCTAGTTCAATGCGTTTTGCGAGATACCAGAAGCGTGGTTTCAGGACCGACCTTTGATATGGTCTTTGGTGTGCGGTGGTACTCGGTGTCGATCAGTATGCTGTATAGCTCATACCCAACTTTTCCAAAGCTCTCGAAGTCAGACACATTTGACCAAATCATCAAGGACGCCGTTGCTTTAAGGTCTTAATTTACCTTTTGTTCGACCTCTCTCCCTTGAGCGACCTTGGCCATAAAGGTTAGCATCGGAGTAGGATGCGGGCTTGGCGGAGCCCATTCGGGTCCGACCTCGTCCGCCATCTTCCGAAGTGCTTCGGAGTACCCAGCATAACCCGCGCATTGTATGGGTGGTAATTTGCCGTTAAGCGACCAGCCGGCAAACATTTCCGCAAGGGCTAACATGTCTCGATGGCTTAGCTCGTCTTTGCGGGCCGGACCAACCTCCTGTGCACGGTTGTATTCGGCTTCGAGTTCCAATCGCGCAAACTCATATCGGCGATCGGGAGTAAACTCGACTTCAAGCGCTGAAAGATGCGTTCTGTTTAGAACGAGCTGGCCATCCTTGTAAGCCAATTTGAGTTCCGAATTGCCTGATAAGCGTTGCGACACGCCGTGCAGGACCTTTGAGCCTATTCCGATGGTCTTTGGCCAGATCCCGTCGGCCAAAAGGTGGGTCTGTCCCAGCGGCGCACCGACAACGAAGGACGAGCCCTCGACATACAATACAGTCCGGTCCTTGTTATAGGCCGGCTCATCGAGAAACAAAGATGTGGCGTACTGGAAAGGGGCGAGTTCCACTGTGACAAAGCATTCGTATTTCATCATGTCTATTCGTTATCAAATCAATTGGGGTATCGGGGTCAGGTTCGTTAAATGAGATTTCCCCTTCGTGCGTTGATGCTATAGGGGGCTGAGCGTCACTGTTTCATCTTTCTGTTCCTAAATTGTCTGTGACCTTCCCCCTGGATTAGGTCCAGCTGAAAGTAGAATCTCCTTGGTTTGAAAGTGGTGCCGGCGTCGGCGCGGAACCTTGGCGGCCTTACCAGGGCAATTGAACGAAGAGAGCCTTGAAATATGGGCGGCTACCGAGATGACGGTCCTGATTGACAGGATGATGGATGCGGGCGTGGGCCCAAGCAAATTTCTGAAGCAATTTCGACTGTCTAAATTTGGCCATCCCTCGTTTTCGTCTCCGGAGGGGCTTGTGTGCGTTTTCCACCCCGTTCATGCCCTCTAAGCCGATGACGACAAAGACGGGACGGTCATGTTTAGTTACGATAACCGTATCAACTCAAGCACGGCTGGCTAATCGGGCAGATCAAGCTGTATTTCAAGACCACGACCAACCCTTCATACCATTCGCAACATACGCCCAAACCTCCGGCTTTCCGTCACCCGGGTCCGTGTCATCGACGACGTCTTGCACAGGTTCAATTTCATCCAACGGTACCCTTGAACTCCAGATGGACTCAAATAACCCCATTTTCCCGCCGTAGTGTTCTTCAAGCGCCCTATAGATGGCATTGTTTTCATCACTAACGAAGGCCATGGCAATATCATGTAGGTATTCATCATCCACCTCTTCGTCTTCCCAATAACTTTGGCAATCGGTCTCAAGCATTCCCTGCCGACGGGCCAAGTCCCATATATGTTCCGTCTCCACATTCAGTGAACTTAAATACGACGAAAAGAAGTCGTGTTCGGAAAAATACCCGCCAAGTTCACTATCTTCTGCAACCTGATAAATGCCTAGATACATTGCCAATAGGCAGGGGGCTCTCAGCCTGAGCACGGTCTGGGCAAGCTCGAATTCTTCGAACTCCGTGGTGTTGGCAAGACCTGCTCTCTTTAACGCACCCCAGGATTCCTGGTACCACCTGATCTCGGGCTTGCCATAGACAACACATCCACTTTCTTCGAACAATTCCTTAACCTGAGACCATTCAAGCATCTCCGTCTCATGGAGCGGCGTGCTCTCCACCATGTCGGTCATGCGCCGTCTCCGATCAGCTGTCCATCCGCAAAAGGTGCACTTGTTCGTGGATTACGAGCCCTACCCAACCCATTTGAACCGTGGCCATGGTTAATCAAAATGATGAGAATCCCTATATTGGTAATACTCGGCGTTGTCCTCGAACAGCGACCTGCAGGCATCCTTAAACGCATCTGTGCCATGGCGCGGTTGGTCCCCGGTTGTCTTCCACAGACCGTGTGGCTCCAGGTATCCAACCAGATCATTGTAAATGGACAGGAAGCGGTCTCGGGCATTGGACGTCGTTGTCCCAAAGGCGCTCTCCATCTCGGCGCACCCGGCCTTACACGTGTCCAAGGATTGAAGGATGCCGTGCTCGGCCCAACAATAGCCACGGTGGCCGGTGGATTCCTCCCCCATCACAATTACCGAAACATATTCCAGGTGCCGCTGTGGGCACTCGGAATAGCATTGGCTTATTGCCAGTTGCCCTTCCTCGATCTTGGTCAGAGCGTCCTGGGCAAGCGCTTGCGGGCCAACCAGGAAGGCTAAGACGGGTAGAATTTTCATGAGATACATTTTGGGCTCCAATTGTCGGGATCACTGTCGCAGTATCCAATGAATGCCTCGCAAGCGGTCTCAAACTCTGCGGAACCGCGTGCTGCAAAGTCATCGTGTGCGGTCCATAAGCCGCTACTTTCAAAATCCTCCTGCATTACCGCGACCATGGAATTGAACCTGTTCTTGGCTTCAGACTCTGTAATTCCGAATACCCTCTCCACGTCAGCGCATGCGGCCGCGCAAGCGTCTATCGAACGAATGAAAGTCTGGGCCATGAAGCACTGTTGACCGTCCTCGTCCGCGTCGTCAAAACTTTCAAGCATGTGAATAGTGGCTTTCTGGTACCGGTGCGCACAGGTTGAATAGCAAAGGCCAATCATGGCCTTGCCCCTCTCAGCCTTGCTCAGCACAGCGGTGGAGGTGGTTGTGGTGGTGGTCGGGAACCCAGGAATGCCGAAAAAATCTTGGGCCCCGGCCGGGCCGATCAGCAGGACAGCGATAGTTGCGCAAATGATGGTTCGCATGGGGCTTCACCTGACATGTTTGATCAAGGCGCCGGCAGGTGCCGGGCTGTTGCAACATCATCCAGGATTTGGGTGAGTTCCCGCCTATTCGCCTAGGCAAGGAGAGCTCCTCCGAGCCGGGCTAGAGGCTGTTGTATTCATCGGCCAGCCCGACATAGCGGGTGCCAAGATGTGATTGCAGGAACAAGGTTGTGGCGCTTCGCCGCGAGAGTCAAGCGGTGGGGTGGTAGGGTGAACGTCACTCAATCAACAGGTAGTGGGGTGGTAGGGTGAACGTCACTCAATCAACAGGTAGTGGGATGGTAGGTGAACATCACTCAATCAACAGGCGGTGGTATGGTAGGGTGAACGTCACTCAATCAACAGTCGATGGGGTGGTAGGGTGAACGTCACCCAATCAACAGGCGGTGGTATGGTAGGGTGAACGTCACTCAATCAACAGGCGGTGGTATGGTAGGGTGAACGTCACTCAATCAACAGGCGGTGGTATGGTAAAGTCGACAGCTATCAACCAAACAGGATAGAGCCATGGCCAGGAGTTCTAGGCGCTTTTGTAGGGCGATATACGACGAGAACACCGGGCGCATGAAGATGAGGGTTTATTACAAGCCGGCATATGATCCCGAGAAGGAGCCAGAATTCGCTAAGGAGTCATTGCTCTCCCGGTTAGTTTCGATGTTTTTCCGAAAAAGGCAGGCGCCAGACAGGCGTAAGACGAAAGTACTGCCAGAGGACTGCAAAAAAGAGGTTTGGGCTTCGCGTCAGGCGCTTGAAGTGGAGACCAGGGCCTAGCTGCCGAAAGAGCCGAACCGTTTGCCAAGTTCGCCTAAATGTCGGAGCCCCGAGGCGCGACAACTCAGATTTTGAGAAACCCAATACATCAGCCACTTAGGTGCATTTGAGCGCTATCGCATATTAATCTCACTGATCGTCCAGGACCGTCCAGGTGGGGTGGATATGCCAACGGTCTGTCATTGCCTGCCATCGGGACGCGCGAGGATGCCACCTCGGGACATTTTGGGGTCCTCATTTTCAACCCGCTCGTGGGGCGCCGGTCCTGCCACTCCAGCGGCATACTCAAAACCCACACACCCCCACCATAGGTATTTCGGCGTTGTATAGGGCTTTTGAGGGTAGAACGTCGCCCCCCTCACGGCTCCCGCACGCGTAACGGTCATTGATCAATCGAACTCGACCTCGACAAGGTTATAGGCATCCGGTTGGTTCTTAACCATCTGCTGCGCTTTACCATGATCGGCGATCAGCTTTATGTGACCGGGCCAAGTAAGCCGACACTGTACAATCTATCTTCGCGCATGTAGCACCGGCCGGTTTAGCGTTTCGCCACCGAGGGCTGAGTCTGCGTAGATGTCGGGACCGGTTCGACTGGGATCGTTGCCGGAACACCGTTGACCTCACTGTATGCCCTCCCGATTAGACAACGCCATCATATCGGCACGCTTCATCGATGGTTCCCCATTGCGTCCAACTCCGGGGGTCGATTTCAGTGTCTTACCGGCAGCTCCCGCGCGAGAATGCAGACGCAAATAAACCTCCACCTTCAGATACGGCGAAGATCCGGACCAGCCGTCGACCCCCTTTGTCTCGGTTGATCTCCAACCCTACCGGCCGTAGCGCCGATTTGATTTGGTTCAGGTGTCGGCTCAACGCTTGCGGATTACCTGGCCACCCCTTAGGGTTCGCGACGCCCTCACCGACTCTCTCGGTCAGTTCACCGTATAGCTCAGTCGATGTGCCCTGCCAGACTTGACCTTTCTGTTCTCGCATCAAATCAAGGATTGCGCTTGCGACCGGATTGGCCTCAATCACCGTCGTGGCAGCTGCCTCCCGATTACCCGTATACGCACGCATGAACGCGCCCTCATCAAATGCCGCTTTTTCGCAAGCCACCGCCCACGTAGCGAAGTCGGCCATCCTCGGCAGTTCCTCAAGCCTTACCGTCTTCAACCGATTCAGCCCCACGACCATCGCATCGAGCAGGGCGCCGAGAATCTGAGGGCGAGCGTGCTCGAAGTCGGCCAACAATTCGGATTCCGGCCTGCGTTGGGCATCCGGGATGGCGTTGAGCGTCAAGAAGATCGCCCGATCTGTTAGATCTCCCCGGGCTACAACCGCATCAATGCCGTTCAGGAGCAAGGGTTGTTGAGCGCTGATCACTATCTCTTCATCGTTGGTGTACAATTCTCGCGTCCCGAACCCAGCCCCCGTCGAGACACGGCAAAACGCATCGGACAGCCACCCAGGCACCGTACCCAAGTTGTCGAACGCAAGTACGTGCGCATTCCGCGCGGCGATGAATAGATCATGTTCGGTACGTGGCGCCGAACGTAGTGGTGCATCGTTTGGATCGATGAGAGCACGAAGCATCCTTGCGCACGTGCTTTTTGCCGAACCTTGCTCGCCGGTGAGGACCAGTACCGGAAACGGCCCTTTCTTGCGCAGCGCCGCCAATACCCACGATACGGCGAGTATGAAATCTTCATTGCTTACAAGATTGAGAAACCTTTGGAGATCCCTGATCTGACCCTTGCGTTTCGGATCCGGCAGTTGGCCCATACTTGGCGTGCGAATAAATCGCACCGCTGGACGATCGACTAGACGCCACCCAGTTAAGTCAATCTCAACGGCCTGCCATGCTTCATTGCAGAGATCGAGATACAGCTTATCTGCCGCTGAGCCGACACGTCGACAGACCTCGCGCGCCGGTCCTTGAAACCGTGCCATCGCCTCGATCGTGCTTCTTGCTGTTTGCAACGCCTCGCTGTTCGGAGCGCCGCTGAAGTCTTGGAAGTAGCGTAACCGTAGCCACTGATTGAACCCGCGCGATGGTACCGGCCACGTTTGACGGTACCCTTCGTTCTCAACATCGGCGAACGCGTCCGCCCCACAGTGAAATAGTGTGCATTCGCGCTTGGCAATGTCGATTAAGCGATTGGCTTGCGTAGAGCGCTCATCGGAGTTAAGAGCAGTCGGGCGGGTCTGGCGTTCAAGCTCCTTCGTCGGTACACCTAGGTCTTTGAATAGTTCTATAACCCGTATCCAAATCGATGGGTCCTTGGCGCGTACTCGCCTGAGACGCTCAAGTGTTGCTGGCTCGAACGGCGCACCTGGGTCCTGCTTCGAACGCTTGACGAGTGCCACGAACTCCTCAGGGAGCTGGCCAATGATCGTCGCTTGACGAGCCGCTTCGGAACTACTCAGGGTGTCGACGCCCGTGGGTGTGCGGCCGCCAGGATGGCTCGGTCCCCGGTTCGCGGACGAGTGTGCTTTCCCGTCCATGGCTCACATCCCTCTCTGTTTGGTGGAGGGGAACGCCTCTGGGCCTTGTTTCTCCTCGGTTGCCCGGATCGTCGGCTCGATCACACGCGCATCCAGCCACGCATTGAGATCGGCCCCGAGATACAAAATGCGATGGCCGAATTTGGTATAGCGCGGCCCACGGCCAGCCCAGCGCCAAGTAGCAAGGGTGCCCCGCGAGGCGATTACGGATAAGGCCGCATCGCCCGGGCGGTAGTAGCGGTCAGTCTCGAAACGCGCATTCGGTGTGCCCTCAGATCGATTAGTTTCGTACTCGTTCATCCTTTTTCTCCGAAGTTCATTTCGGATTGCAGAGGATGAGGGACGCGCCATAAGAATGCATGGGGCGTAATTATCTAGAGAATTATGACCCACACAACTGGACTCACTGGGGTGTCCGAGATCCGCTGGGATCAGCGTTTCTGCATACCCCTAATTGGGCACTTGTGGAGGGACTTCGGCATGCCCTTCTTGACGCACCTGAGTCAGTCGGGGTCCCGTATGGTTGCGGTAGGGACGCTGGTAACCTGGCACCCCCTGCACAGGTCACCCATTCGGAGGCTCGTAATTGTCTTCGAAAACCGTCTGCTTGCATCGGCTGAGAAGCTGATTGTGCCTCGTGAAGGCTTGTAACATGACGACCATTTGGGCACGTAATCAACACTGTTTGGGGCGCAATGGGCGCAATGGGCGCAATTTAACCCCAATCTTCGGGTGGAAACAACATTCAGATGAAGGTGGCAGACAACCTTCATGTATTACGACTGCAGCTGTGCCCCATAACGGCGGGCTCAACCGCGCGGCTACTGTCGCTTCCAAACAGCCTCGACCGCCGTATAATCCATCTCAAGCACGTCCGCGACTGCGTCGCAAGCGGAATGCTTATTAGGACTGGCGTCATTGCGCGAGGCGCGCATACCCAGGCGCTGCAAATCGCTGATCAGTTCGATGATGTTCAAATCGCGAACATCATGTGTGCGCTGATCGTACCGGCCGGGCGGGCGGCTAAGGCGTCCTCTTGCTAGCCGCTGGAGGATATCATCGATGAGCAAATGATCCTCCTGCGACAGGTCTACGATTGTTTCGAACGCTTCCTGCGCCAGGTTTGCGATTGTTTCGAGCGCCTGCTGAGCACGATAACGTTCCCAACGTTCCGCTTCTTCGTCTTGCCAGGCTTCAAGCAATTGCTGGATGCCCTCTTCTCGCAGCCTTACTCGCCCATCCTCAACGGTCACACCGTGTAAAACGAGCCCAAAGTCAGCCCAACTCTCGGTGTCTTTAGGGTTACGCCACGGGAATTGTCTAACGAGATTCTTGGCTTCTTCGAAAGACGAGCGCTGCCCCTCCTGCTCAAAGCGTATCTGGAGCCGTGCCAGTTCTGACTGGTACTCGAAAATCCTTCTACCGTGTTCGTCTAGGTTTGTGTCCGAGCCATAGAGACTTTGAATTACCGTTATCAGCGGGCTCTGCCCGCCCGCTGGGTACACGCCTGATTCAACGTTCAGTGGCGGGTTCCCCGGTGTCTTCACCGGTGAATCCCCTTCTGAAGCATTTCGTACTTTTTGCTCATCTAACCGTCCTACTCCAGTGTTTTGGACGGTATCGCCTGCTCCGATCCCACCCCCACGCAGTTGCGCCTCTATGACCGTCCCGATGTGCTCCTGGGCTTCATGAACCGCCGCACCAGCATGCCGGATGTAGCGATCGGCCATCGCTGTTGTCTTGTGTCCAAGCAGATCGCGCAGCACATGGGTACCGAGCCCAGAGCGCGCAGCGCCGGTCATGAACGTGCGACGTAAGTCGTGCAGGTGCAAGTCCGGCAGGCCGGCATCGTGCGCAATAGCCATGAAGGCCTTGCGGACCGTGGGATAGGTGATGGCTGCCTGGTTCCCGACCGTGAACACATAGTCGTTGATGCGCGGGAGGCCCGCGAGCAACTCAAGCGCCGCCGAGGGGAGAACGTGCTTGCGCCGCCCTGTCTTCGTATGAGGAAGCATCACGGCGTTATGCGCTTCCTCGATGTGTTCCCAGCGCATCGACAGCACTTCCCCAATGCGCAGACCCGTCAGGGCCGCAACCCGGATAGCCGCCACAGCCGCGGGCTGTTCCTTCTCCGCGCGCGCCAATGCCTCACCGAGTGCCGTCATCTCGGTAGGCGTGAGCACACGATCGCGCGCCTCCTCTCGCGCCCGATCGATCCCCCTCGTGGGGTTCGTGTGCTGTGGGCGCAACCCCCAATCCTCGAACAACCGGAACAACCGACTCGTAAACGCCAGCACGCGGTTTCGATGCACTGGTGCGGTCGTCACGATCGGCGCCATCATCCGCTCAACTTCGCGGCGAGTGACGTCTGCAATCTGCCGCTTGCCGAGAGCGGGCCTGAGGTAACGGGCAGCTTGCCGACGATAAATGTCAACCGTGCTCTTCGCCATACGGCCTACTTCTATCCGCGTCGGAACATACTCGGCGAAGAACCGGTCTAGCCCTTCGTTTACGGTCAGCGCCATGCGTGCTTCGCGCCGCCGAGTTAGCGGGTCGCTCTCGCCAGCACGAATCCGAACCAGCTCGGCGCCGGCGCGTTTACGTGCGTCACGCAAGGAAAGTTCGCTCGTTCGCGCCAATACCGCGCGATGGCGACGACCACTCATTCGGTAGTCGAGCACATAGGCTTTCAGTCCAGTGGGCGTGATTCGAACGCCCAATCCCTTCACTTGATTATCCCACAGTATCCGGGTATTCAGCGCGGGTCTGGAGTCCCGGATCATACGTTCGGTCAGCATAAGGTTTTCTCGGCGAGGGGTGCCACCGCCCTATTATGTCACCTCTATGTCACATTATCGCCAAAATACTCTTTGAACGTCGTTGATACAAGTACACTGAAATTGCTTATAGATTAATATCTTATTGAACCTGATGGGTTGTGATGGATAATCCAAGATCGGTTTGTAAAGTGATTGTAAGTCATAGTTTCGCAATGAACGGTGACGTTGAACATCCCGGAAGTACGAGCCCTATAGAAGCGCATGGCGGCATTAGTCCCGTTGAAATTTCCGGTGACACACTTTGGGTGGAGGAAAACTATTTTTCCCGGACACGAGAATTGAGTCCTTCGTCATCCGGCCAGGCACCCGAACGCACTACAGATCAATTTTACTTCGGCGATAGCCTGACGACATTCCAAGCGCGGGTTGAGGATCTGCTGACTCCAGTAGGCACCTATGTCCCAGCAACTTTGGCCTATGAGCAAACAAACTCCTGGGCTCCGTGGTTAAATATGGGTGATTATCCGGGTCTACAATTATGGCAACTCAAAGGCCGCAAGCTTGCGGATCCCGAAGAAATTCCGACGGCATTGAAAGAACGCCTACGGTCCGATCACCCTGGTTTCGTCTAAGGAAAGTCTCATGTCTGATCTCTCGACGCTTCCACAATTTGAAGAAGGCCACATCCCCGTCGTTGGCGGTAAAATTCACTTTGTCGCGGGAGGTGAGGGTGAGCTAACCGCTGTGCTGCTGCATAAGCTCGGCGGATGGACCAGCGAATGGCGTTGGATCATGCCAATACTGGCAACACGCATGCGCACCATCGCCATGGATCTCACCGGGCATGGTGAGTCAACCATGAATGGACCTCCGCCGTTTATTTCAACACAAGAAGAAAACGCTGCCCAAATCATGGCCGCACTCGATGCACTCGGTGAAAAAGAAGTCGTTATGATAGGAAGTTCGGAGGGTGGATGCGTTGCGACTGTCTGCGCTGCATTTTGGCCTGACCGTATTTCTGCTGTGATTACAGTTGGATCGGCGCTTGCCGGAACCGCGGAACGCGGTGAATTGAAAGCCGCGGGCGCGCAAGCCATTGCCGACGGCTACTTTGACGAAAACGAAAATCCCTTACCGCGTGAACCTGCCTACATGGAACGGGTGTTCGGCATGAGCAATCCGGCGCACATGGAGGAAATGAACCTCAGCCGCAAGGCCGCCGGTCGGTGGATTCAGCCCAGTGCACGCGGAGTTGGTTTGTTTGATTATTTGGCCATTCTCCCCAAGATCGAACAACCGTTTCTCTTGGCCTATGGCACCAAGGGTGGATATGGCCAGTATACCGAAGAAGCCAACCCAAAACTAATAAATGGACGTGTCGAAGCCATAGAGGATACCAGTGCATTTCCACATCAAGACAAACCGGAAGAAACGGCTACCCTGATCATGGAATTTTTAGGTGTCTAACTGATCCATTTCTCTGCGATTTCCACCCGCTCTCCTTCTGGGCCGAGAAAGGCGAATACTTTTCCCCCGCCATAGGGTGTCACCGCATGAACTTGCGGTTCGGTGATCGGTGTCGAATCGGGACTTGCATCGATGGCTTTGAAGACCGCATCGATATCTTTGGTCGTAAAAGTCGTGATGCAGGAGCCGCCGTCCAGGCGATCTTCGAAAGGTGGTGTAGAATCCATGGTGGAGGCATCAAAACTGCGCATTTCAATGCCACCCAAACCAAATCCTTCTGCATCGCCCTTGAAAATTGACATACGAACATGGGGTATTGACGGATCGAGATCCCAGGTGTCGTAAAATAAACCCTCAGTGAGCATGTCATCGAACACCATGTCCATGCACAACGTTTTCTCATAAAAATCCCAGCTTGGGCCTTTGTTATTAACGTCGAGGTGAACATCAAAAATGTGACCAACATGGTTGTCGGTTTCGGGGAAGGCATAGGTTTCGGGCTGGGTGACCGCCATGGTGAACATGGTATGGGTCAGTCCGGGGCCGCGGCCATGAAAGAACGTATGCACGTTGGCGCCGGCATGGGTGAAGTCCGCTTCATCGACCGGTTTGACAACGTCAAAATCGGGATGTGCTTCGAGACGTCTGCATAATCCCAAGAGATCCTCAGAGACAACAATCTCAACACCGCTCCAGCGGGTGCTCATAGGGGAGGTGCGGTGCCGGTCCGGACCTTCAACCACACGAATCATGCCTCGGTCGAAGTTCTTAGACCGTAAAATGCTAAACCGGTCTCCGGCACTGCTCGGCGTGATGCCCCAGATCGATTCAAGCGCAGCGTCAATGGAACCTTCACTGAAAAGCTCCCATTCCCAGGCTTCAGTAATTAAATTAATGAGCCGGTCAGGTTCCGGGCAGGAAATGGTGATACAACTCATCGCAGTAACAAGCGGTGGAGACATAATGAACTCCGGTTACGCTTTGAGAAAATCAGCGACAGCGGCCACCCAGACCTCGGACAATTGATCTGTCGGATCAATACCGCCGCCCTCTAGTTCGACGTATTCGAAATCCGGGCGCAATTCTTTTGTTATCTTTGCTTGCGGCTGAATGATGTCTCCGCTGTTGGTCAGGATGAGTGTGCGATGTTTAGTATTCTTAATTGCGGTGGTGTGGTCGTAGAGAAAAGCGGCATGGTGGCCGTACCAAAAAGGACCGAACCCTTGAAGTTGCTCGACGATATAACGCGTGACAAGTTCAGCGTCTTTATCTGAGTCCATCCATTTCATTCGACTAACGTATATTTCCTGAAGGTGGCTCCCGTCGGCCTTATACGTAAACTTCTTCTCCACCCCCTCGACGATATCGTCCATCCATGTTTTGCGTTCTTCCTCGGTGAACGGCACGGGGCCATTCATAATGAGATTGCGGACTCTACTGGGAAATTGAATCGCCACCTCGGTCACGATCATGGCGCCAGTGTGATGGCCAAGCATATCGGCCTGTTTGATGCCCAAATGATCCATCACCGCCGGCACGGCTTTGGCGTAATCTTCTACACGGGGAATAAAATCCATCACGTCGGAGAACCCAAAGCCCGGAGTATCGACTGCAACCGCGCGGAAGCCCGCATCGGCCAATCCTTTAAAAACGTTGTCGTATTGCCGCGAGGTGAGGGGGGCTTGATGGCACAATATAAGCGGTAAGCCACCGCCTCCCGTGTCTTGGAAATGGATCTGTCCAAACGGACCGTCAGTATAACCACGGCGGGGTCGTTTCATTCCATGCGTCTCCTCGTTTTTTCTAAGAGTTTTCTATAGGAGGAATCCCCTCCGGTACATGCCCTTCATGAACATGCACAAGCAACCATCCATCATCTGGAAAATTCCGCAGCACACAGGTGATTCGCCCTGTCCCTTCGGCTGGGTTAGGAGGGTCGTACTTGAAATGGAGCAAGAACCGGCAGATTGCCGCATCGCCCCAGACCGAGGTTGTCATGGGGAACATGTGATAGGTCAACTGGCCCCGCGCGGCTGACTGAGAGAAATCCTTTTCCACATAGGCTTCCATTTCGCGGCGAGTCACCAGGTCGGGTTGGAAAATGTCGCAAACCGTACAGCTGGGATGGAGCAGGTCAAGCATGCCCTGGGGATTCTGATCGGCGAACCGTCGCCACACATCTCGGACCCGCTCTTCAATATCAGCGATGATCTCCTGATCGTTTGACATCATTATAGCTCTTATTCTGGAGACACTATAATGCGGAACCCGACGGCAGTTTCCATCCAAATGACACCAGGTGAACGTTACTAAGCCGCCACCCTTGCAGCCTGGTCCACAAACGGGTCAAATCCGCTCCCCGCTCAGGAATGTTAGGTTCTTTTTTGACTTCACCACTGCCCAATACGTCGACCGCAACTGTTCTCCCATCAGGTAAACTGCCGTTGCCGGTCAGCGCCACCCTGTTTTACGCAGCCATGATCATGATCGTCGGCCAGGCGTTTCTATTCACCATTTTACCGCCCATCGGCCGGGAGGTGGGCATGCAGGATTATCAGATCGGCATGGTGATGTCGGTCCATGGTCTGTTCATGCTGTTCACCGGTCCCATGTGGGGAGCGGCCAGCGAGACGTGGGGGCGGCGCCGGGTGATCATTCTCGGTGGTGTCGCTTTTGTCATCTCCGTTGTCATGTTCGGACTCATCGTCGACGCCGCAATCCGTAACTTGGTCACCGGTATAACCATCTTATGGATGCTGGTAGGGTCTCGCGCTCTGTTTGCGCTAGGCGCTGGTGCGGTCACACCCGCTGCGATGGCTATGGCCGCCGATTTGTCGTCTCGGGAAATGCGCTTGCGAGCCATCTCCATGTTGACGGCAGCCACCAGCACCGGCGCCATCATCGGACCATCCGTTTCCGCATTTTTTACGGGCCCCGGGTTGTCGGCTCCATTTTACATTATCGCAGCGGCGGGAATGGTCGTGGTCATCGCTCCACTCATATTCCTGCCCAATACCAAAAGTCACACGCCAGGCGGCGGAGGCAGTTACCGGCTTCTCCTCAAAGGTCCGGTATTGATGATTGCCATCAGCGCCGTCCTCTATATGTGCGGCACATACGGCATTTTCTCGATTGTCGGATTCTTCGTCCAGGACCGGTTTCAACTGGAGCCGATCCCAGCCGCTCAAGCCATGGGTTTGGGTCTCATGTGCGCTGCCGCGGCCAATGTTTTTGTTCAAACCTTCCTGTTGAGACGAATCCCCGTGGGGGCCAAGGCCATCGTCGCCATCGGTATCGGTTTTACTATGGTGTCCATAGGTCTGTTGTGGAACAGCTCAACACAGCTGTCGTTCATTGTTGCAATGATCTGCAATGGAATAGGGCAAGGGTTCACAATGCCTGCCATCAACACCTCACTTTCCCTAGCCGCCGGCCCAGATGCACAGGGACGCATTGCTGGAATTTCGACGTCCACGCAAGCGATTGCTTTCCTTCTTGCACCGGCGTCAGCGGCTGCATTGTACCAAAGCACACCCTGGCATCCTTTTGTGATCGGTTCTGTGATTGTGGTCTTGACTGTGGTTGTATTTGCAAACACCGAGGTCGTTGATTCACGTAAATTCGAAACCAAATCATGACTGACGCCACTTCACCGCAACCCCCTCAAGTCCCTTTCGCCGAAAGCACGAAGGTGACCGCGCTGATCAGCCTGGCGCACCTTTACAGTCATTTCTTTTTCTTTGTCCTACCGCCGCTTTTTCCTTTGTTGCGCTCAGATTTAACGGTCACCTACACGGAGCTGGGCGCCTTAATCGTCGTCTTCAACGTTGTCAGTGCATTGACTCAATTACCCATGGGTGTCCTGGCCGATCGTCTGGATGCGCCTAAACTGCTCACCGGAGCTGTTGCCGTTCAAGGCTTAGCCCTGGTGGCCATGGGTATGGCGCCGTCCTATTGGATTCTCATGGCGATGATGATTCCGGCGGGCTTGGCCAATGCCGTCTACCATCCCACCGATTACGCCATTCTCAATCGAAGTGTTGACCCCAAAGTGATGGGCAAGGCGTTCAGCATTCACACGGTGTCAGGATTTGGTGGCAGCGCCATTGCGCCATTAATCATGGTTGCGCTTGCTCGGACGATGGGATGGCAAAGCGCCGTTGCGCTGATTGGTATTTCTGGTTTGGTTATTGCTGCAATCTTGCTCGTTTACAGTCCGGTTCTTAAGGATCCCGCTGATCATCCAGACTCTGAAAATGACCGGCTGCCCAACCAGTCGCTCAGAAGCGTGGCGATGCTCTTGATGTTGTTACCCATTCTCATGGGTTTTACGTTTTGGCTCTTTATTTCGGTAGCTCATTCTGGCGTGTCTTATTTTTCTGTCTCGGCCTTCGATCAAATGTATGGCATGCCGCTGGTGACCGCCAACATTGCGCTCACTTTATTCCTGGCTGCCAGCAGCGCGGGGATTTTATTAGGTGGTGTCATTGGAGATCGCACAGCCCGCCATGATCTCATCGCCATATTCGGGACTGTTGTTTCGGGTTTTGCAATATTGGCTCTCGGCTTTTTTCAACTGGCCTTTTTTGGAATTGCCGTGGCCATGTGTATCGCCGGTTTTGCCAGCGGCGTGACCGCACCATCCCGAGATCTTTTGGTCCGCTCGGTGGCACCGAAGGACTCTATGGGAGCAGTATTCGGCTTTGTTTCAACCGGGCTTAGCATTGGCGGTATGATCGCGCCGTTTGTATTCGGTGTGCTGCTGGACATGGAGCGAGCGGCAATCGTGTTTATGATCGCCGGTGTTTTCCAAATGGCAATTGTTTTGACGGTGTTTGGTATCAGCGCCGGCCGGAAAGCGGCAGAATAACCTAATTATGCTGGCGCGGCTCCGGCCTTGAGAAATGAGCGGCACAGACCAAATTCACTGAACTTCTTCATTTTATCGATGAGTGGATCGTTCGATGGTGTACCTGTTGCCTGAAGCAGTTCATCCTCTTCTCCCAGAATGTCCTCCGCCAATATCATGCCGGCGCGGAGATCCTTAACCAATAGGTCTTTACGTTTTCAATTCTGGCGGGCTCCACGGCTGATTCTTCTTTGATCGTCGCTAAGGCGGATTCCAAAGATTGCAACAAGTCAGCCTTTTCTTTTTCTTTTTTACTCCACACCACCCAGGCATTGGGGCCTGCATCTTTTTTGGGTTTCTTCTTTACGGGTTTCGGCAGTTTAACGGACAAATAACTCTCGGGCTTTTTGACTTCACGATCTCGCTTAAGCGCTTTTGAAAGTGTGTTGGAAACCGTTGCCGAGGACATAGGTAAGGTAAGAATTCCGTCCGCATCCAAAGTGCTGGCGAGGTCGATCATGGTCCGGTTCGGTGGCTGCGATACCAAAATGACCCGGGTATTCGGGTTGACGCGGGGAATGCCGCCAGCGCGAATTTCTTGCAAGTAATGGAAGCCACTGGTGGGAGGATTTTTTACGGCCAAAAGGACGACATCGAAAGCTTCGAGACGATCAGCCATGGCCAATCGTCCTTCTGCCAAAGACTTAGCCGCCATGAAACGGCGCGGCTTCATGTCTTCAATCAACCCCGTCAGGATCGACCGGTTGGTCTTGTCTGGATCAACCGATAGAAGGCTAACTTCAGACAAAAAAGACGTTGCTTTGTAAGAGGCCACAGCCATGTTCATTAATTGAGACTCTTTCTGTTCTTGCGCCTAATTAGGTTTTATTGCCTAAAGCGCATGGCAGAACCGAGTTTTATCTATTTAAGGTAGATAACACTCTTAGTTTCGATTATGAACTATTTTAATTCAGGCTACCAGCCTAATCCATAGTACCAATACAACCGCTGAGCGAACGCCGGAATGCTGGTGCCATACCCCGCAAGGTGTTGGTATTTGGGAAGATCGATCTTACCGGCGACATCCGCCAGGGGCGTTCCTGCGGCATACTCCCGTTTCACCACAGCCATAATGTCCTGCAAAAACATGCGCCGCTCGATCAGCACGGATTTTGGAGAAACGGCTGTGGAATGTCCGGCGAAGAACGATTCGAAGGGGAGGCGTTCGATTTCCAGAAGGCTGCGGACCCATTCTCCGGGATCATAATCGGGCATCAGACCGATACCAATGAAACCCGGTGTTACCAGATCGACAATGAAGGGCATGTTTAGTTCAGGCAGCCAGGGAACGATCAAGCAATCACCATGGTTGGGCCAAAATAGAGAAACTGAACCGTCCTATTTCCCAATGACAGACTGTCATTGGCTTCAATGGTCCTGTCCGGCATGACCAGATCCGGATGGGGATGACGGGAAAAGTGCTTTAGACACTCAATGTGGCTGACGAATGTGGCGCCTTCGCCTTTGAATACCTGTCCGCCGAGAATGTGGTCCCAATGCTGATGGGAATAGACTACGTATTTGATCGGTTTGTCGGTAATTTCTCGGACGGTCGCGAGACCGTTTTTCGCGTCTTCAGGGCTGAGGGGATCGACATAAATAACTCCGTCGTCACCGATGACGATGAGACTGCGAGCCGTGCCCGATCGAAAGCCATAAGTGTCCGGCCCGAGCTCCTCGACCGTGTAAGACTTCTGGCCAAATGGTGTTTGTGCAATTGCGGCGGAGCACCACAAGCCGCAGCACAAGATGAGTGCAACGGCGGCCCTCGTAGACGCCATTTGGAGCACTATGCGCCTTCGATATAAGCGCGCGGATCAGCGTATTCTCTCGGATACCGGTCACGCATGATGGCACTCCATTCAGGCGGCATGCCGTCCATAGACCAGGATTTTCGGCCAAACCCACGGGAGACATAGTTGCCTTGAACGTCACCCATGTTCAGCCATCCCGGCCATGTGTTGATATCGTTAAAGGCTTGGGTTGCATTGGCGCTAGTGACATCCTGATCGGCGACTTCAGAAATGGAGCCATGATAGGTGGACCAATCGTTGATCTGAATAAGACGCCCTTCGTCGGTCGTCGGTTCGCCGCGGAACCCGGTGTCGCCCCGGCACCAAACGTCATCCCCGACAATCCAAGCCGGCCCGACATCGCCGAACTGGGTCATGTTCATTCCTGGCCGCTCAGTCCGGTCGGCCACCATGCCGGCCTTATTGTAAAGCCGCGATGAGCGGTTCATTCCAGGTTGCCTGACAGGAACCCGCTCACCGGTGAAGGGATTGTCAAAATTTTCCAGCAGTTCGCCAGATTCGATATCTGTATAGAAAATTGAACTCATGGTTTTGGTCCGGAACCCATCGCCTTCGTCTTCCGCGATGGAAATGAAGCCCACATGCATATCCCAGAACGGCGTGAACGCGCTGTCGACCAAGCCATAGCGAATGGCCCGCAAATACCAGTACACGATCCGGTCATCGAACGAGTAATTTAGTTTTCGATGGATGGTATACAGGCCATCGACGGTATTGGGGTCCACATGGCCGTCAGCCAATGCGGTTCTGCGACCGATTGCAGATGCGACCAACGGTACTGCACCCATCATGCCAAGCAGGTCTCTGCGTTTCATGGTGATCTCTCCTTACAAAATCCCATTGAGAGTTCCTAAAGTCCCTCAATGTAGCTGCGCGGATCATCGTATGCTTTCGGATACTGATCCCGCATGATGGCACTCCATTCTGGCGGCATTCCATCCATAGACCAAGATTTCCGGCCGAAGCCGCGCGAAACGTAGTTGCCCGGTAAATCGCCCATGTTCAACCAGTCGGGCCAAGTGAGGAGGTCGACGAACGTTTGCGTGCAATGAGCGCTGGCAACATCCGGATCAGCCACTTCTGAAATCGAGCCATGAAAGGTCGACCAATCATAGACTTGAAAAAGTCTTCCATCGACGGAGGTTGGTTCGAGACGCGTCGCGGTGTCAGCCCGGCACCAGACGTCATCACCGACAATCCAAGCCGGTCCGATACTGCCGTCCTGGGTGGCATTCATTCCCGGACGTTCTATCGGATCGGTGACCATTCCGACTTTGTCGTACAAACGGGACGCTCTCAGCGCTCCGGGTTGACGAACAGGTATACGCTCACCTTTAAACGGGTTGTCAAAATTTTCGAGGAGCATGCCGGTTTCTATGTCGGTATAGAAAATCGCCGACATTATTTTCATACGAAAGTCATCGCCTTCATTTTCGGAAACGGAAATGAAACCGACATGCATGTCCCAAAACGGTGTGAAGGCACTATCCACTAAGCCATAACGAATGGCGCGCAGGTACCAATAGACGACACGGTCATCGAAGGAAAAATGCAATTTTCTATGGATGTTGTAGAGGCCGTCGACCGTATTTGGGTCGACATGGCCGTCAGCCCAGGCGCTACCTCGTCCGAGCATTGAGGCGGCAAGAGGCGCTGCACCCATCATGCCCAGCACGTCTCGACGATTCATGGCGATCCCTCCACACCCGGCGTTCATTTGCCGGATATGTGATCATAGCCCAGCCTGTGAGCCAATGGGTGTGATTTTCTTGGGCCGAAGAGTGACCTAAACTCAGGCTCAAGTAGGTCAAACGGGGGGACGGACTGTGCAGCAGCTAAAAATATTTCTTTTCGGGTTCACGCTTGTAAGCCTGACGCTCACATTTACTTGGCAAGTCTCGGCCGCGGATCTGGTCGTGTCCCATATCACTCTGCTGGACGGTACGGGTGGTGCAGCGGTGGAGGATGCCTGGGTCCAAGTTTCCGGTGAGCGCATTACGGCTATCGGTACGGGGTCGCCGCCTTCCTCCAGCACCTCTATTGATGGAACCGGCCATTATCTCATTCCCGGTCTGATCGACAGCCACATTCATTTGGGCGGTGGGAGAATTCGCGCAGAAAGCAGTGGGATTACCGAAGAGATCGCCGTACGCCGCGCGGCTGCTGTAAACAGCCTTCACGGCTATCTCTATAACGGCGTAACAAGCATTTACGACTCCGGTAATTTCAATGATTTTATTTATCCGTTGCGAGCGGCTGAACGGGCTGGGGAAATTGTATCACCGCGAATTTTTGCCACTGGCAATGTTGTCGCCTTTCCCAGTGGTTATGGCGCCGGTTCAGGCGCCACTCTGATCGGAAGCCCAGACGATTTCGACCTGTTAGATCGTCACCTGGATTTCGAACCTGATATGGTCAAATTCTTGCTTGATCCACAAGGCCGGCGCGGCGAACCAGAGTCACCGACATTTACGCTTGACCTCCTGCGACAAACAATTGCGCACGTGCATGCGCGCGGTATTCGCACCACTGTGCATATTCCGACAGAGAAAGAAGCCAGAACGGCGATTGAAGCGGGGATCGATGCTTTAGCTCATCCGCCAGCACGTGCAGAGTTGTCCGATGCATTCCCGAAATACGCCCAGTCAAAAGGCGTTCCCATTTCGACCACGTTAACCGTATTCGGAAACATCGCTCGCGTGGCTGACAATCCGGAAATGTTTGATACACTGCCGTACCGAGCTACCTTGCCGGAAAAGGAACGCACCCGGCAAAAAACTTCGGAGCGCGAGCGTTACATTTCCAGCGGCATGTCTTCTTTCTTTGCCCGCATACTGCCATCGATGATGGAAAATCTGCGGGCGATGCATGAAGGCGGTGCCATGCTGGCTATGGGTACGGACCGGGCGCATGGGCCGACGGTTCATCAGGAACTCAGCCTGCTCATCGAAGCCGGCATACCGCCTGATGATGCCTTGAAAATGGCAACGCTAAACGCAGCCATCTATATTGGCAAAGAGGATGATCTGGGGTCGATCGAGGTGGGTAAACTTGCTGATATGGTCATCCTGTCCGGAAACCCGACGGAAGACATCACACAGGCGCAAAATGTGATTGCGGTTTTCAAAGGCGGAGAACAAATCGACCTTTCGGCTTTGGATCTTCCGGTTAATCGAAACTAGTGCTTTTACTGGACTGGCCATCACCCTGCAGCCCCGATACAACCATTGTCCAAAGACAGTGGGAAAAGGTCGTCTGAATGCCGGACTTAGTAAGACGTCACATACGTAAAGTCACAGGACCCGCAATAGGTGTGGCTGCCCTTGTTTCAGCCGCCGTCCTCTTGGTCAGGGTTGCGAGTACCGACGAGCCAGTAACGGCTGCTGTACTAACCGAAATTGTCGTAATTTTTTGTTTGGCAGGATTGATTTCGTTGGTCGTGATACTGAATTTACGCCCATCCAAAAGCACTTCGCTTGATAATTCACCCGCGGATCAGATTGATCAATTGAAAGCACAGAATGAGGAACTACGTACTACGTACCGAACTCGTTGAACGAATGGAAAAGTTGGGAACAGCAGCCCTAGATCTGCTTGAAGCAAACGAAATCAAAGACCGGTTTTTGGGAATGGCCGCCCACGACCTGCGCAACCCAATCAATGTAGTTCGAATGATGTCAGAGATGCTGACCTCCATGAAACTTGAAGATGAGACCAAACAGGAATTTTACAAAGACATAAACAGAAACGCCTTGCATATGCTGAGTCTGATAAACGATCTGCTTGACGTTTCAGCTATTGCCAGTGGGACCGTTCAATTGAAGCTGACACAAAACAACATAAGATCCGGCATCAAGGATTGTGTTCGTATGCAACAAATGACGGCACAAGCGAAAGACATCACTTTGGTAATGGAAGATACCGAAATGCCGGATAGCGTGTTTGATGCGGATCGCATTGGACAAGGCGCTGACAATTTAATTAGCAATGCGGTTAAGTACTCACCTGCCGGTACAGAAGTCCAAGTGTCCTTCGAGGCTGACAAAAATCACGTGCAATTTTCTGTTGGGGATGAAGGTCCAGGCATACCAGAAAATGAATTGGATAAGCTGTTTCAGGAATTTGCCAAAGTCAGCACACAACCAACCGCTTGGGAATCAAGCACGGGGTTAGGCTTGTCCATTGTTAAGAAAATTGTCGACTCTCACAAAGGAACCATTGATGTGGATAGTCAGGTGGGCCATGGCACCAAGTTCACTGTCGCACTACCTCCGCAATTTGTCCGTAGATTCCAAAGCGGCAGGGCTCTCTTAACCTGTAATTTGGCCTACTGGCGGGCGCCTTATAAAGGGAGGGGTGCCTCACCCGCCTTTTCGTACCTGCTGTCATTACGTGCCTGGCAACACCCTGGCACATGCAAAAAAAGGGATAGCACCAATGATCGAACCGTGGCGCGCAACGTGTATGCAGGTGTACACCCATATCCTCAACCGGGTCTCGACCCGGGAAGAAGCCATGGCGATTGTCCACAGCAGTCTCGACCGGTGGACCGAATTATTAGCCGAGGCGGCTCGGTCGCATGACGACCAGCAGGTGTTTTTATTTCCAGAGTTCGCTCTGCAAGGGTTTCCCATTCATGAAAGTGCCGATGAGTGGATCGCAAAAGCATGTTTTCTGATTCCAGGACCTGAAACGGAACGCTTGCAAAAACTGGCCCAAGACAAAAAGTGTTACATAGGTGCCAATAGTTACGAAACCGATCCGGATTGGCCAGGACGCTATTTTAATTGTTCCTATCTCGTTAATCCGTCCGGCGACATAATTTTGAAGTACCGCCGGATCAATACGGCTCACTCTAATTCGCCACACGATTTTCTTGATAAGTATTTAGACAAGTACGGTTTGGATGGAATGTTCCCTGTCGCCAAAACTCCGATCGGCAATATTGGTATGATGCCGTGTGGTGAAATCATGTACCCCGAACCGGCGCGGGCACTGACCTTCCAGGGCGCTGAGATCATTCTCCATCCCACTTCCGATTACGGTGCCGATGACAATTGGAGTTGGCAGTCGGCAAAAAAGGTCAGGGCATCGGAGAACATGGTTTACCTGGTCTCCGCCAATGCCGGCGGAATGCCGGAAGCCTACCGCGGCATTCATGATATTGCCGGGCAATCACGGATTTTCGATTGGGAAGGGCGTGTCCTTGCCCAGGGACCGACGCCGGGTGAATCTCTACGCTGCTCTGCATTGATCGACATCGAAGCTTTGCGCCGCGTACGGGCAAACACCGGTGGGTTTAACCGCATCGCCATGGCACGTCCTGAAGCGTATGCCAAGTTATATGCCAGCACGTCCATTTACCCCGTGAACAAATTTGCCGACAAACCCATGGAGTCTAAAAAGATGGTTCGTGTTGCGCTCGGCGAATCCCTTGAGAATATGGTGAAGCGGGGCATGCTTCCGGCAAAAAACATCAAATAGAGTCAGGAGAAAGGCAATGGTACAGCCTTGGACAGCAACCTGCATGCAGGTCTATACCTACACGGTCAACAGCGCGACCAATCGCGAAGAGGCCATGGCTATCGTAAATACCAATCTCGACCGCTGGGTCACCCTGGCCATGGGTACGGCCAGGGGGTGGTGGACCCCAATTGTTGCTTTATCCGGAATTCGCATTGACCGGCTTTCCCTTGTTGGAAAGCGCGGAGGAGTGGATCGATAAAGCCTGCATTGAAATCCCCGGTCCGTAGACGGGCAAATTGCAAAAAGCGGCACAGGACCTGAAGTGTTACATTGACGCCAACAGCTATGAGTAAAGATCCCGACTGGCCAAGACGCTATTTTAATTGTTCCTATCTCATTAATCCGTCCGGGGACATCATTCTCAAATATCGCCGCATCAATACGGTGCATACGGCATCACCCCACGACTTCATGGATGCCTATCTGGATAAATACGGTTTAGAAGGCACGTTTCCTGTTGCGAAAACACCTCTCGGTAACATCGCGATGATGCCGTGTGGCGAGATCATGTATCAGGAATCGGCGCGTATGTTCATGTTCCGTGGCGCAGAGGTGCTGCTTCATCCGACGTCGGACCATGGCGCAGCTGATAAATGGGCTTGGGAGTCCGCTAAGAAAGTACGGGCGTCAGAAAACATGATGTTTTTGGTTTCCACCAACGCCACGGGACAGATCGGCACGTTCATTCCCGAAGGTCGGACCCTCGGCCATTCAAAGATCATCGACTTTCACGGTCGCATTATTGCCGATGTTGGTGGCCCGGTGAAAGTACGGTCGCCTCCGCCACTATTGATGTAGAAGCATTGCGCCGGGCCCGCCGTATTCCCGGAGTCGGCAATCGCTTGCTGCGTCAACGAGTCGAGATGTACAGGCCGCTCTATAACCAAACCTCTTTCTATCCGCCCAATCAGTTCGCCGATGCGCCCATGGATTCCAAAGCACGGATTATGGAAATTCAGGAAGAGGCGCTCGGCAATGTGGCTAAAGCAGGTGTGGTCAACCTACCGGAGGCGGCGGAATAAACCATGCGCACTCTTGTTGCCGCTGTTTTCGCCGCGCTTCTCTCATTCTCGGCAGAGGCCCATGTGGTATTCGTTGCCGGTGCAAGTGGCGGCACGGGCCAGCATCTCATCCGCCAGCTCCTTGACGCCGGCCATGAGGTTCGGGGTCTAACTCGCGATCCCAATGCTGCACGGCAAAGGACCGGCATAGACATTGAGTGGGTTAAAGGGGACGTGCGTGACCCGTCTTGACTGGCGTGGACTACGTTCAATGCGCCGTTGGCGCCCGTGAACTGCTTGGTCCCAACCGTCCCGAGATCGTCGACTACAAAGGTGTGACTCATCTGGTCGATGCGGCGAAAGAGGCTGGTATCATCAAGCGTTTTGTTTTGCTGTCATCGGCAAACGTCACCATCGTTGGGCACGGCTTTAACAACGGGTTCAACAACCTTCTTATCTGGAAATATTTAGGCGAAGATTACTTGCGCCGCTCCGAGGTTCCCTATGCCGTTGTCCGTCCGCCGCAATTGCTTGATGAACCTGGATATGAAGCCGGAATACGTTTGCAACAAGGAGACCTCGGGAGCCCCGGACAAATGCCCAGGGAAGACCTCGCCGCCGTTATGGTCGAGGCCATGACATCACCCCATACGGATAACACGACCTTTGAAATATTTCGCGACCAGGACCGGCCTATAAATGGGTGGGAAAACGATTTGGCGACGTTGACGCCTGACAACTAAGCAAACAGCGTGATGGTATTAACCTGTACTCTGCAGTACCGGATTGTTTGCATCTTGAGTTGAGGCCATATCCATCATGCGAACGATGATTTCCGGTTCCTGAGCGCCGGCAATGGCTTTGCTTTCGTTGAAGATGTAGCACGGCACGCCGGCGATCCCCATGCGATGCATGCGCGCATTTTCATTGAAAACGGAATTGAGGTCACCGTCGCTCATGAGGTGAGTCGTCGCAACACCGCGCTCCAATCCGATCTCCTCGGCCAGACGAATCAGAGTTTCGGTATCGCCGATATCCAATCCCCGTTCGAAATAGGCTGAAAACAGAGCGTCCACGGCCTTGCTTTGCGCACCAATGGTTTGCGCCAGCCTGACGAGCCGATGGGAATTTGCTGATTTAGGCGTGCGCTCTATGCGGTCCAGCGCGAAATTGATGCCTTCACCTTTTCCAGTAAAGATCAGGGACTCGATGATCCGGTCATATTGCTGCGATGAGCCGAACTCCCGTTCTAGGAATTCTTTCCGGTCCACCCCATTGGGCGGAAGGTCAGGATTGAGCAGGAAAGAGCGAAAACGGATATCCGGAGTGAGATGAGGGCGCAGTTTGAGGGCACGATCAAACCGCTTCTTGCCCACATAACACCAGGGGCAAACCGTATCGAAGACAATGTCGATGCGCATTCGGAGAGAGTAGGCGGTGCACGCGTTAGGTGCAAGGCTGCTTCGTTCATCGTGGCCTGGTCCATAGTGCGGTTCCCCGCGGAACACAGGTATCTTGCTCCGCGGGTCTTGCTGGCCGACGCCCGTCCGGGCGGTATAGTCTGAGACAACAAGACCCGAGACAAATAGAAGGGGCGGACCATGCAGGTGAAAGATCAGCTAAAACAAGGCATCGCGATTGTCGCTTCCGTGCTGGTTGGCATGTCAACCGCCCTGGCTCTTGAAGGTCCAATCCTTGTCTTTGGCGGATCTGCGGGAACCGGGCTCGAAACAGTTAAGTTGCTTCGGACGCAGGACATTCCGGTTACCGTTTTTGTCCGGTCGACTTCCAATCGAACTCAATTGGACCCGCTCGGTGTGACCTATTTCGTCGGCGATGCCTTAAACATGGAAGATGTGGAGGCAGCCTTTGCCTCAGGTTCGTTTAAGGTCGTTATCAGTTCCCTTGGCGGCCGGCGAGGCGAACCGCGGCCCGATTATATTGGTAATCGTAACGTCACGGATGCCGCTGTGACTGCCAGATTGCGTCGTGCCATACAAGTCACGGCCATCGGAGCCGGCGACCGCAATCGCGCGAAACCTCCCGAAGACGCAAGTTTCATGCGACAGATCATGTATGAAAAAACACGCGGCGAGGACCACATGATCGCCAGCGGTTTAGACTACACCTTGATTCGTCCGGGTGGACTAACCGACGGCCCACCCACGGGCAACGGCATCATGGTCGAGGAGTATGCGGAAGGGTCGGTAAACCGGTCCGATGTGGCATTGATGATTCTCAAGGCATTAGAGGACGATTCAACCATTGGCAAAGCCTATAGCGTCATTGACGGGGGCAAGCGCCATAGTTTTGAAGAGTATTAAAAGACGACTCACGTCTGAGTCGGGTAACGGGGGTACACAATGAAACGAAGAACTTTTGTAGCTGGAACATTTGCGTTCACAGCGTTGAATACGCGACCGGTGCGTCTTCGGGCGGCCGGGCATGAAGAAAAACCAATCATTGCCCTATTTGGTGCCACAGCACGTTCTGGGAAGGAAATCATCCGGCAAGGTCTGGAACAAGGCTACACCATCAAAGGGTTCGCCCGCACACCGTCTAAGCTTGGGATCGAGCACGAAAACCTGACTATGTATAAGGGTGACATTTACGACCGGGCGTCCATAGACGCCGTCCTCGACGGGGGTGAAGTGGTGCTATCCATGATTGGGCGCGGTCCACCATCCGACCCCATGGCCGAGGTTGGTCCTGTCGATATCTACACGGTGATGGGAGAAAATCTCATCGCTGCCATGAGAGAGAAGGGCAACACCAAACTGATCATGGCCAGTTCCACCGGTGTCGAACACCGGTTGGACATTGACTCCGTCAAGCCACCACCGGGTGACATGAGCAACATGTGGCGCTGGAACGCCCGGCATCTCTATAACGACATGTACGAAATGGAAAAAATGATCGAGGCCAGCGGCCTTAAGTATATTTTGTTGCGACCGGGCTTCATGGTGGAGGAACCGGCCCGCAACGATATGCAATTCGATACCACTGGAAACACACCGGGCGCGCGGGTAATTACCTACGAAGACTTTACGGCTTTTATTTTGGATCATGTAGAAGGCGGTGAGTATTGGAATACAGCCGTTGGCATGTATTCGGATACCATCATGGATCCGGCCGCAGAGATCGAGAAATTCCTGGCCCGGCAAAAAGCGGCGCAACAGGCCGGTCAATAGAAAGAGAGAATAATGATTAAGAGAATAGGTAAAGCGGCTACACTGATTGGTGCTGCAATGTTGGCTGGGTGCGCCGGAAACGGCGCCAGTACGGATGAACATGAATTTGAGGTCGCCTATAGCCGCTTTTTTGAAGCGGATAATCCTTATGCCGAAGTGATCGCGCAGTCGGAAGAGTACTTCGAGAACAGAAATATCGAAGGCGCCATACTCAGTCTCGATGACGACTTCACCATGTACGAAGTGACGGAGGAGGGGGTTGAAGAACGGATCCGCGGTATCGAGCAGGTGCGTCAGGCAGTCGGTGGTGTGTTCGGCGCAGGTAAATGGCTCGGTGCCAATGTGTACAAATGGGGTTTAACCGACAACACATTGGTTCAAATCGAAGAAGACTTTTTTACCACAGACGATGGCGGCACACGTTCGGTCAAAACGTTAGTGGTATTCGAACACCGCGATGGGAAGCGCTGGCGGGAATGGCGGTTTAAACCTCAGAATAAGTGATTGAGTTACTTGATATAGGCCGCGATGCCGTCCGCCCATTGTTCCGCCGCGTCGAAGATGGCGTGGGTGCCATAAACATCTAGTTCAACAAAATCAAAATCCGGCCTAAGGTCACGCATCTGCAGGGCCGCATCATGGAGAGAGTCACCTGGATTGGTGATGACCAGAACCGGCAGGTCGAGTTTTTTTATGACTGGAATGAGGTCGTAATTGTAGATGACCTCGTGAGCGTACCATTCGTTGGGTCCGGCCTGCATGAATTGCATTAGAGATTGATGCTGTTCTTCCAGGCTGGATTTTCCGTCAAATGTCCGCCTTAACATGCTCCATTTGTTGATGAGATGACTGCCGTCCGCTTTGGGATCTTCATAGGCGCGCACTGCTTTGAGCATGGCGAGGGTTTCCGCGTCGAAAATCGGCGGGCCATGAACGATGAGTCGATTCAGTTTATCTGGATACCGTTCGGCGAACGCTACAACGATGGATGCGCCGGTATGATCGCCGGCCAGATACATTTTCTCCAGGTCAAAATGATCCATGACCGGTAGCAGCACATCAGCGTATTCGTATACGTCAGGAACATAAGGGGGTCCTTGGGACATGCCGTAGCCAGGCAGGTCCACGGAAATAGACCGGATTCCTTTTTCAGCCAAAAACGGCTGCACCTTTCCATACTGGGTGCCGTTCCACGGCATGCGATGCAAAAAAACAATAGCGGGCGGCGCAACTGCCTTTGGACCGTCCACATAAACATGAATTTGGCCCCAGGGTCCGTTCACATAGGCGTTGTAAGCTGTTGAGTCCTGCGCCTTCGTTGCAAACGGAAGTATCGAGACAGTCAATGCTGCAAAGAGCATGCCTCTAAACATGCGCCAACCTTTTAGCTTGGAGAGTAATGTTTCATCATAGCACTGCAGGAAATCCGATGCTGATAAGGATTTCTTGTCCGCAGATTGGCGTTCGCTTTGTGATAAATTACCCTTAGAGACGATCCAAGCGGGGAAGGGAAGACCGCATGATTACCGCTCTGTACTCGTTGAACACGGTGATGTGCCTTGTCGTGCTTTATTATTCCGTCAAGCTGTGGCGCGAGCAGCGCGATGCTACGACCTTTCTTATATTTCTCGCCTTGAGCCTTTTGTGGCTGGACAACTTCGCCATCGCGTCCGGAAGATTTTTCGGCGAGGGACCAGTCATGACCGTCATGACCTACACCCGCTATTACATGCATTGGCAGGTGCTGCCAGTGTTGTTGATCGTTGCCGGGGCGTTCTTGCGGCGCAGTGGGTTCGCTTTTGCCAAGAACAAGATCGTCATGGGCGTATTTTGCACGGTTGCCGTGTTCCTCATGATTTTGGACGTGCCCTATATTTTTCAAGTGGAGTTCTATCCGGCCTGTTACGGCGAGACTCTGCGCATAGTCACCAACGTGCCGGTTTCACAAGTGTGTGACCCGGCCAACCCGCCACCGCCGGGGATCAGCGTGGCACCCATTCCCGCCATTTCCATATGTCTGACCATGATCGCCGTCGGCATCGCCTTGTGGATGCGCCATGGGTTCAAGTGGCTAGCATTGTGTTCTCTTTTCATGTTTGTTGCAGCGGGAACATCGCAATTACCAGAGTTTTATCTTGGTCAATGGTTCGGCAACTTCGGGGAGCCTATTTTTAACGTCGGCATCATCGCCGCGGCATATCGGTTTCCGCCGCCACAAAGAAGCGAAGAAAATGGGCAATTAGCGGGGATTCAGGCGGAAGCCTAGTTGGGTTTTGCGTAAGAAACGGCGCAGCAAAACTAAGAGTCCCTTGTCGACGCCAAGGTCCTTAGAATACAGCGTGCGCCGCACGTCTGCAGCCAGTTCTTTACTTGACCTTGATTCATAGTTGTGACGACACTTCCAGACCTAATTTCCGCATACACTGACGCCATCGGCCTGGCTAAAGCTGGAAAGCCGTCGGACGCGATCCGTGATTTGCTGTCTATTCTCGAACAACGCCCTGAATTTACCGAGGCCCGGCTTGCTCTTGCCGAAATCATGGACTCTAAAGGCGAGGAAGAGGAGGCCCTAGAGCGGTTTGACTGAATTGTGAATCGAAGGGGATTCCCAAGCGTCCCACTCCATGATTCTATATCCCGAGGCGATTTGGGAGTCAGACATGGGGCATTGTTACGGGAATGATCTTCGGCGGCGGGTCGCTGGCATCCGCCAGGCCATCGAAGCCGCCGGCGCAACCCTGCTGTATCTGCCGCCCTACAGTCCCGACTGCAACCCGATCGAGATGGCCTTCGCCAAACTCAAGGCGCTCCTGAGAAAGGCCGCCGCCAGAACCGTCGACGACCTGTGGGACGCCATTGCCGAGGCCATCGACGCCTTCACCTCAACCGAATGCGAAAACTACTTCGCCGCCGCCGGATATGATCGGGACTAAATTGAATCTGCTCTAGCGCACTATCAGGCTGTGGTAGAGCATCAACCTGATAGCGTAGAGGCGCACTCTATAATCTTGCGGCGATTTTTGAAGGCCAAGGAGACCTCGTCAAAGCCGTCAGCACTTACAGTTCGTTTTTAGATTACAATCCGGAATTTGCGAAAGCTCATGAAGGATTGGGCCGCGTATACGCCCGCCTTGGGCATCTCGAGGCTGCAGCGGAACGGTACGAAAACGCCATATCCCTTACGCCGGATAAAGCATCCGCACACAACGATCTGGGAACCATTTATGCAGATCTTGGCAGGTTGTGAGCCGCCGCCTCTAGCATTGAGAAGGCAACAGCACTTGATCCAAGTTTAGCTGTCGCTCATTTCAATCTCGGAAACATTTATCGTATTCAAGGTGAGTTGGAGTTTGCCTCCGATTTCTTAAGGCAAGCATTGACGTTGAAACCTGACTACTGGATGGCCCTGATCCAGTATCTGCACACAAAAGACCACATGTGCGATTGGGAATTGGAACAGGTTTTCCGCGATGCGTATTCATCTTACTTGGAAAGATTGACTGCTCGCGGTATTGGCGCGAAGGACGTCTCGGACTTGCTGCCGCTTCTTGCCAAAGTCGACGACCCTGCCTTACACCGCAAAGCGGCTGCCTTGTTTGGGCAGCGATATGTTCAACCCACCCGAAATCTCAGTCCTTCAAAGCCCAACGGTAAGATAAGAATTGCCTACGTCTCGTCAGATTTGAACGAACATCCAGTCGCATATCAGTCGGCCGAAGTATTTGAACTGCATGACCGGTCAAAATTCGAAATCTTCGCTTTCTCTTACGGCAGAACGGACGAAGAGACCGAGTTTACAAAGCGGCTGACTTCAGCATTCGAATATTTTTGTGATGTATCGTCATTATCCGATACGGAGGTTGCGGACAAGATTCAAGAACTCGGTATTCATATCGCAGTGGACATGAACGGATATACGGCCATTGCCCGGAACGGCATTCTTGCCTCCCGGCCGGCGCCAATTCAGATAAGCTACCTGGGATATCCGGGGACCATGGCTGTGCCCTTTATCGACTATTTCATTGCCGATCAGATCATCATTCCAGAGAACGAAAGACAAGGCTATGCGGAAAACATTTCTTACTTGCCTAACTGTTATCTCCCCCAAGACCGGAAAAGAAGCATAGCAACGCACCGGCCAAGACGCACCGATGTTGGTTTGCCAAGCGCTGGATTTATCTTTTGTTGCTTTAACAGCGCCTACAAAATTACGCCGCACCAGTTTCATAGCTGGTGTGACATCTTAAAGGCGGTTCCTGAAAGCGTGCTCTGGCTGGCTGAGGGCAACCGTTGGTCGGCAGAGAACCTACGAAAGGAAGCAGGGGTTCGTGGCGTTGAATCGAACAAGCTCTTCTTCGCCCAAAAATTAACCACCATTTCAATAGAAGACCATCTGGCGCATCTCTCTTTGGCGGACCTTTTCCTTGATTGCTATCCCTATTCGGCTCATGCCACTGGATGTGACAGCCTGTGGGCTGGCGTTCCCATTGTCACTAAGGCCGGTCGAAGTATAGCCTCTCGCGCGGCGGCAAGTTTGCTAACCGCTGTTCAACTGCCAGAATTGATTACTGAGACGGACGAAGACTACAAAACTGTTGCCGTTCAGCTTGCATCAGACGTCGAAAAAATGAACGACGTCAGATCGAGGCTTGAACACACTATTACTTCAGCGCCCTTATTTAACACGCCAAATTGCGGATCTTGAATCTCTCTATATGAAAATGTGGGACAGATTTACCGCCGGCCAGAGCCCAACAGACATTTATTCGAATTAACCTAGAGCCTGCAGTTCAACAGGCCAATAAAATTGTTTTATGGAATGCGGATAGAGCTGCGTAAGCACGCAATGAATCATTGAAGGCAAGTTTCGTTTCGCTTTGCCTTATCGCACCCCCTAGTTGGATCGGGTATTGTAATATTCCTCCCACATAGTTCGGAATGCTTTTTCAAGATTCTGAGTGAATTTTGCAGAATCGCAAATTGGACTCTCCACTATCTTCGAGCGAATACTACTTTTGTATGCAGAAAGGCGTTTCATGTCCTGGGCGAGGGAACAGTGAGCTACTCCCCGATCCTTGGACAGATTCTGGTGTGATTTAAACTACTCTTTGCACCTGCTGATCGGGTTGGTGTTGCTCGATTGCCTGCCAATAGACTACGGCAGGTGGCTTGCCGCCAAGGGCGGAATGTGGACGCCTGTCATTGTAGAACGCCATCCATTTACGGATACCCGCCCTGGCCTGTGAGCCGGTCTCCTAGGCGTGCAGATAGACGCACTCGTATTTGAGCGTGCGCCACAGCCGCTCGACGAAGATGTTGTCGAGGAACCGCCCTTTGCCGTCGATTGAGATGCGCATGTCTGAGATGACCGACAGGGGCACGGAATACTGCGGGCGAGCGGACAAGCACGACTACCAGCTCTTCCTGGCCATCAACGATATCGACCACACCAAGACCAAGGTGAAATCACCGCAAACAAACGGCATCCGCGAGCGCTTTCACAAGACCGTGCTGCAGGAGTTCTACCAGGCCGCGTTCCGCAAAAGACTCTACGACAGCGTCGATGCGCTGCAGGACGATCTGGATCAATGGCTACATCACTACAACACGGAACGCACTCATCAGGGCAAAATGTGTTGCGGCAGAACGCCGTTCCAGACCATGATCGAGGGCAAAGAAATCTGGAAGGAAAAGTTCGTGAACTGAACTTGACCTAACAGAGGCCGCCGGAAGAACGGCCAACTGTCAGATCACATCTGAACCACTACAGGTAATCCTTGACGATGGTCTGGCCGCCGGTGAAGCCATGCTCATCGCGAAGGCGCTCGAATATCCGCTTTGCCGTGTGGCGCTGCTTACGGTGAACCGTGCGGTCCGCTTCCAGAATGCGGTCAATGATATCCGTGAACGGGTCCAGCTTAGGCCGCTTCGGCGGCTCGCTGCGCCGGTATCCCGGCGGCACCGAGTGCCGCAGCATCTTCTTCACTGTATCGCGCGATACCTCTGACTTGCAACGCGGCCTGTGACGCTCGCACAAGTGCAACCAGCGTCGGCTTAATCCGTCGACGTAGATCGCTGCCGTTCTGGTTCACGCCCTGCGAAGAACCCGCGCCCGGCGTTTCTCGCTCAGCGCCTGGCCGACCTTTCTCATGTCGGCTTGGTCGATAAAGATTTGCACCATATGAGCTACCTCGCTTTAGGCCGGATCGTCTGAAAGCAGTCCTGCCGTGGTCAGTGCTTCGTTGACGGCCACGCCACCGGCAACCAACTTTTGAAACGCTTGCGCACGCCCGGCCAGGTCCAACGGATAGTTGTCAAAGACCGACCTGACTGGCGTTTCAAGTTTCATGGACAGTTCGGTTTCCAAGACACGCGCAAGTGGTCGCACGGTGCCAAGGTGCCATTGTCGAAGCGCCTCACGTTTACTTGTGCCGTCACTGTCATCAAACAGCGCCACGCTCGCCCCACACGCGGCAATGACACGTTGAAAGGATTGTTGCGCGGCCTCGATGAAGGGTGCGGGCGGTGCCGGTCCCAGTCTGTTTGCGTTCCAATCCCTTTGCGGCGCGGACGCTTTGCCTTCACCCCATCCGGCGTTGACGGTCTCGACAAACAGCGCCTTCCCGCGTGCGCCCGCAATGCTCGATTTGAGCGGTGCCAGTTGATCTGAATCACTATCGGGGTCCGCTTCGTTCTGTGGAATTGCGATCAACTGGGCGAGCGGTCCCGCCGCTTCGTCGGCTAGGCTGCGCTCGATCTGGCTTTGCAATCGCGCGGACGTGTGCGCCCATGATAGCGGCCCGGTGCCGACATAGGTTTGTCCCGGTGTAGATCCCCAGCGGACAAAGACAATGGATCTTGCCGGTAGGTTCCAGGTGGTCGACGTCGACGGCCCGTAAGCCGTTACACGCACGGTCCATGAGTCGGGGTCGTGGTTGCCTTCCCAATGCCAAGATGACGCGGGAATTAGTTGCAGGCGGCGCGCAACCCTAATCACGTGAAGGCTGTCTCACCGTTGCGGATTAAGTCACGGCCCACCTGGGCCAAAAAAGCGGGGGTGCCCTAGGAACCTCTCACCGCGTGCGACACTCAGCGCAAGCGAGCGAATGAACGTCGTCTTGCCTACTTTCGGCTTGGCACAAATGATGGTCAAACCGCCCGCCGGGATCATCTGATCGACCACCCAGCTGGGCTCGGGAAAGTCGCTTTCCAGGAACGTCTTGGCGTCTACTGTAAACCACGCGCTCCCCTCATTTTCCTTCTTATCCTCCCTTCCTATCCTTAGAGGGGGATATAAAGACTTTGCTTGTTCCAAGCGGTCCTCGATGTCGCGTGTAGAGATAGGGCTTGTGTCGTAGCCGAATCTCTTTGCGTTCTCTTTCCGTATGTCGGCAAAGAACTCCCGATATCCAGACCGGGGATCGAACGTGGCGTCACCGGGCATGCGGTCGTCGTTCTGATCAGGTGGCTTCGCCGGTCGCCCGTGGGCACCGGTCAAGAAATTCACTCAATTCGGTTTGTGGCCACCGGACGGTGCGCGGCCCGATCTTAATCGGTGTCGGGAATTCGCCTCGGCGCATTAAAGATAAATCGTTGATCGGCTAAGGCCGGTTTGCGCTTCGACTTCGGCGCGAGTCAGTAGGCGTTCGGTGACTTTCATTTTGGTCCTCCGGGTTGATATTCCCCGAAGGTGTCACGCCGTCCTATGTATTGCGTCCTAAAAGTTTTTTAAAGGGGACGCCAAGGAATGAGACGCTCGGCAGCTCCGCCCAAAGCACCTGGGTGAACAGCTGATGATCCCGAAATGTCTTGGCTCGATTAGTCCACACCAATTCGGCGCTCTTGTATGTCAAGCCCATTTTCTCGCCAACTGCATCGCAGACCGATCCACCCGAGGCACACGCTCCCGGCACCGCAGACTTCTTCTGTGTACGATTTCGGGTCTGCGGCTCAAAGCCCTGGCATTCTGACAGGTACCACATTGCCCCAAGGGCGGCATAATTTCGAACAGCATTGCATTCCGGGTGCGGCCCCTGGCGAGTCGCTAATTGCACGTTCATTCCCGGATCGATCAGTTTCAAAGCTTCCTTAGCTAACTTGCTTCGTCGGTCTCGGTTTTCGGCTTCTCTTTTCCAGGCTTGGATCACCGTATCCGAACTATCAAACTCGCGGCGGGCAAGGTTCGCAAGCGATCGCGCTGGGTCTTGCAATACATATTCGATGATCGTGCGATAAACATAGGCCAAGACAACGGCCTCATCGTATTTTGCTTCATCCATGGAGCCACACCACCTTCGCGCCATCGCCGCTCAGATATTCGGCCCAGTCCGCCATCAACTGGCGGCGGCGCTCGAATAGATCACTTCGGAAATAGGCGCCCTCGACACCGCCAACGGTGTGCGCCAGAGCTGCCTCCGCGATTTCCCTTGGGTTACCTGTCTCGGCGCACCAATCACGGAACGCGCTTCGAAATCCATGAACGGTTGCCCGGTCCGCCAGCCCAGTATCGCGCAGAACCTTGGTCAAAGTCATATCGGATAGTAGGCGGCCCGGCCATCTAGGCGATGGAAAAAGCAGGTCCGATCCGTCGCCTAACGGGCCTGCCTTTTCAAGCACGCCCAGCGCGGCTTCCGACAACGGGACGCGGTGCTCGACATCCGCTTTCATACGGTTTGCAGGAATGCGCCATACACGAACATCCAGATCGACTTCATCCCATGTTGCTCCACGGGATTCACCGGATCGTGCTGCCGTCAAGATCGTAAAACGCAGACACAGCCTTGCCGATAGGGAGGCCTTGGACGCTTCGATGGTTGACAGCGCGTCGGCAACCTCCTGATAGGGTAATGCTCTATGATGGCCTTTGACTAGCTTTGGCATGGGTGGCAAGGCACCGTCAATTATCTCGCCAGCCATGTTGTGTTCGACAAAACCGTGCGCTTGGCACCAACGCAGAACAGCCCTGATACGCTGGCGCACGCGGCGGGCGGTTTCGGGCTTATTGGACCATATCGGCGTAAGAACCCGCAGCACGTCCTCCCGTCCGATCTTGTCAACCGTCATATCACCGATCACTGGGAAGGCGGGTCGCGTCAGTGTGTTCAGCCATTGCTGAGTGTGTTTGCCATTGCGCCAACGCGGCAGGTTGGCCTTGTGGACCTGCCTAGCGGCCTCTTCGAAGGTTGGCATCTTAGCCTTGCGTTTCTCGGCCAAGGGGTCGCGACCCTCTGCAATGGCGGCGCGGTTTGCCTCGGCAAGTTGGCGGGCATTTGCGAGTGACACGGTAGGGCAGGGGCCAAGGCCAACGTCACTGCGTTTGCCGTGAATAACGATCCGCTGAATCCATTGACGTGATCCGCCAGGTGCTACGCGCAGATACAGACCTGCGCCGTCACCATGCAGCCCCGGCTTTGTAATGGCCTTCACTTTCGTCGCAGTCAGCTTTCCCATGTACTTGCTTCCTATCTTGCCCAACATTTTACCCAACACTCAGATCGAGAACATAGGGGAAACGGGGAGAACCTTCAAGACCGCTCAAACAGAAATACCATTATAAATCAATGGGTTTATGGAGTTTATGGGAAGAGCTGAGATGTATAGGTGGCGGATGGGGTGGGATTCGAACCCACGAGACGCTTGCACGCCTGCTGGTTTTCAAGACCAGTGCCTTCAACCGCTCGGCCACCCATCCTTGCTAAGAGGAGCGGGATACTAGAGGCCCCCCGGGCGGTCAAGAGTGGGAGTCAAAACCCATGGCCATGGCTGCTTTAAGCCCGCTGGTCTCTGTGCAACACTCCGCCCGCAAAAGGGTGTGGAGGACGACATGATAGAACCGGGGACACCGCCGGTCATCGGCATTCTTGGTGGATCGGGGCTGTATGACATCGACGGTCTTAGTGATATCACATGGGCACCCGTCGAAACGCCTTTTGGTTCGCCGTCCGATGAGTTGCTTTGCGGCTCGCTCGACGGTCAAAGGATTGTTTTTCTGCCACGCCATGGCCGCGGGCACCGAGTGCCACCCTCAGACCTTAACTTCCGCGCTAATATCTATGCGTTAAAATCCCTCGGCGTGACGGAGATTCTGTCGCTCAGCGCTTGCGGGTCATTCAAGGAAGAATTGGCGCCGGGCACTTTTGTTCTGGTGGATCAATTTATCGACCGCACCTTTGCCCGCAACAAATCCTTTTTCAATGAAGGGTTCGTCGCCCACGTTTCCGTAGCTCACCCCACGTGCGGCCGCTTAGGCGTTGATCTGGAGTCCGCCGTCCAGCATTTAGACATTCCGTACCAAAAGGGCGGTGTGTACCTCACCATGGAAGGTCCACAATTCTCAACGTTGGCAGAATCAAACCTATACCGGTCCTGGGGGTGTGATGTAATCGGTATGACCAATATGCCG
The DNA here is from genome assembly GCA_965262665.1 of Rhodospirillaceae bacterium. GTDB lineage: Bacteria > Pseudomonadota > Alphaproteobacteria > Rhodospirillales > Rhodospirillaceae > CBDBND01. Next base: position 978,600 of record CBDHFR010000004.1, on the reverse strand, counting down.
GAAGCGAAACTCGCCCGGGAAGCGGAGATGTGTTACGCGACGATTGCTATGGTCACCGATTACGATTGCTGGCACCCCGATCATGATGCCGTCACCGTTGAACAAGTGATTGAAACCTTGTTTGCCAATGCCGACAAGGCGCGGTCCTTAGTCAAAGCCGTCGTACCGCTGCTGTCCAAGCGCGATCAAACATGCGCGAAAGGCTGTCATACGGCTCTCAACCATGCCATTCTTACCGTTCCGGATGCCCGTGATCCAAACGTAACGAACGCTTTGGGACCGATTGTCGCGCGGGTGTTGAACGAATAACGGAGCTCATTGACGCTCATGAAAGTTGAGGGCACGCCCCTTACCGGACCATTTGGACACTCGATGATGACCGTACGGTACGGATCATCGATCAAACCAAGCTGCCGCATGCATTCACGACAAAAGATTTGGAGACGGTTGACGATGCTGCAGCGGCGATCCGTGACATGTTGGTGCGCGGCGCACCACTGATCGGTGCCACTGGCGCCTATGGCATGGCATTGGCTATGCGCTCTGACCCTGGTGACAATAACATCGCTGCAGCATACGAAACGCTCTTCGCCACACGCCCAACGGCTAGCAATTTGGGATGGGCTTTGGACGATATCCGCCAACGGCTATTACCATTGTCAGAGGAAAGCCGGGAAGTTACGGCTTATCAACTGGCCGCGGAAATTTGCGAAGACGATGTGGAATGCTGTCGATCCATTGGTATCCATGGCGCAGAAATCATTGAACGGGTTTGGCAAGAAAATGAACGCCCGGATCGGGTCAATATTCTCACCCACTGCACGCGGGGTGGCTCGCAACGGTGGACTGGGGCACAGCGTTGGCACCCATCTACATGGCTTTTGAAAAAGGTGTTCCAGTTCACGTATGGGTGGATGAAACCCGCCCGCGAAATCAGGGGGCCGCTCTCACAGCCTGGGAACTGGGCCAGCACGGTGCCCCTCATACAGTGATTGTCGATAACGCCGGCGGTCACCTTATGCAACATGGTGAGGTGGACCTCTGCATCACTGGCACCGACCGGACGACCGCGGCTGGAGATGTGTGCAACAAAGTCGGCACCTACTTAAAAGCATTGGCGGCGCGGGATAATGGCGTGCCATTTTATGTGGCGTTGCCTCATTCCATGATCGACTGGCGCATTCGGGGCGGTATCCGCGACATCCCCATTGAAGTCCGCGAATCCCGGGAGGTTACACACATTACTGGTAAAATTGAATCGGGCGAAACGCGGGAAGTCCAATTAACTCCCGATGGAACGGAAGCGCTTAACGTTGCCTTTGATGTCACACCAGCTAAATCCGTAACCGGACTGATCACGGAACGGGGCGTCTGTGAGGCATCTAATACCGGACTTCTCGAGCTGTACCCCGAGCAGGCAGCATGGACACGGCCCAGTGAAACGGATTTGCGCGTGGCGCTGATCCAAACGTGCTTGGATATGGCGTCGTCAGGTTTGTCCTTTGGGACCTCGGGTAATGCCAGTGTCCGCCTTGACGAAGACACACTGCTCATCACACCAACCGGATTGTCCTATGCGGCACTGCAACCGGAAAACATTTCCGCTTTGAAACTGGATGGTCGCTTTTTTGGCAACCGCAAACCCTCTTCCGAGTGGCGCTTTCATCGCGACATCTTTCGTTCACGGCCAGACATTCAAGCAGTGGTGCATTGCCATTCCCCTTTCGCCACAGCCCTTGCGTGCCGGGGGGAGGGAATTCCAGCGTTTCATTACATGGTTGCGGTAACTGGAGGGTCTGAGATTCGGTGTGGGCCTTACGCTACCCAAAGGGCTGCGAAGAGTTCAGGTCCATCAACCCACAAAGACTGCGTATTGGCCAAGGGGCCGGGTAGAATATATGGCGGTATGCCGTTGGTGCGGACCAGTCCCTCCCATATCGCCAAGAGTGCCAGTCCAAATAAGACCGGCCATAAGAATTGAATAGAGTTTCTCATGGCAAATCACCCGAGATGGCATCCGCCAATTGCTTTGAAATGTCGGCGCACAAATCCGAGAAACTGTGATCATCGCGGAGTGCTGACGCTCGCGGATGGGGGAAGGGAACTTCAACATCGGCGATGACCCGGCCAGGCCGAGGCGACATGACGATGATGCGGTCGGACAGAAAGGCAGCCTCGCGAATGCTATGGGTGACGAACACACCGGTCCATTTTTGTCTCTCCCACAATCGCAATAACTCTTCATTCGATCGCGCGCGGGTGAATTCATCTAAAGCGGCAAACGGCTCATCAAGGAGAAGGGGGGAAGGCTGTGTCACCAAGGCTCTGGCAATGGAGGCCCGCATGCGCATGCCGCCGGAAAGTTCACGGGGATTCGAGCTGGCGATCTCCCGGCTGGACAAGCGCGCGGCGTGCCGGCTGACGGTGAAGCTCCTGGCACTGGCTCATGAGGAGAATTGCGAGGCGGCACTGGCGACGGAGATCGACGACTGCCTCCGGGCTCGGCGGTTGCCGGATCTTGACCGCCTCAAGGCGCGGTTTGCACCGGATCGGGGCGGAATGCCCAGGATCAGCGTGATCCCCGCGCGGCGTGCCGGTTACCGGGTGCTCTTTACCCGCACCACCGACCTGGTGCAGCGGCTGCAGGTGGCCCGGCGGGACCTGACGCTGGAGAACCTGCTGGCGAAACTGGACCGCTATCACCTCGTGATCCTCGATGACTTCGCCTATGTGCGCAAGGATCAAGCCGAAACGAGTGTGCTGTTCGAACTCATCTCGGTCAGGTACGAGCGCCGGTCACTTCTAATCACAGCCAATCAGCCCTTTGGCGAATGGCACAAAGTGTTCCCCGACGAAACAACGGCGGTGGCTGCCGTCGACCGTCTGGTCCACCGTGCCACGATCCTTGAGATGAACGTCGAGAGCTACCGTCGCCGTGCCGCGATTGAAGAAAGCAAACGAAAACACGGCCGGCCGGCGTCGAGAGCGACCACCAAGAACGCCACGTCCGACTGAGCTCCCGAATCCACCCCGACAGCACCTTTGCTGTAACGTGGCCCGCGGAGCTCCCAGCTCGCGGCCACAACCGATCCAACTAGCATGGATGGAATCTCAGCTGCATTGACCTGCGATTACGCGTTCATTGACACCAACACTGAAACCCAACAGCGCAATTCTGATTGTCGCGGCGCGACAAACAGAATTGGCGCAAAAGCTCTTGCAATCGAGAAGAAACATCTAAACTATCCACTCCGTCGCGACGTCAAAACTCTTATCCAGATTGTCGCGCAACTCTTATCCAGATTGTCGCGCAACTCTCATTCAGATTGTCGCGCTATAAATCGCGGTGGTGGATGGTCTGAGCGGCTTTCCGGAAGCCATTGAGACGGCCTATCCGCGGACTCTGGTCCAGACCTGCATCGTGCATCTGATCCGCAACTCGATGGCCTACGGTTCCTGGAAGGAGCGCAAGCTCAGCGCCGCTGCGCTGAAGGCCATCTACCAGGCGGAGAATGCCGGTGCCGCTCTGGCGGTCCTGGCGGCCCTGGCGGCGTTTGAGGCGGGCGAGTGGGGCCGGAAGTATCCGGCCATCGCCAGGAGCTGGCGGCGCCAATGGGAGCAGGTCATTCCCTATCTTTGCCTTCTCGGCGCCGATCCGCAGGGTGATCTATCCCAAAGATGCGGCGCCTTTTCAGAGAGCGGTGAACCAGTTATGACACAGTGGTGATGAAGTCATTGAATTTTCATCTGTTTTTATGCGCCAGCGGGCTATTTATTGCGTCCGCTTCACCATTGTTGTGCTGCAGTGCGCCGGTGATGGCCCAACCGGCAGCAGCCAATTCACTGGCAGTTTCAGGCCCATCCCCAGATGGACCCTTTTCAATCTGGCTAGAAGAATTTTTCGAAGACGCGGAAGGCCGTGGATTTTCTCGTGAGTTTTTGGGACGTGCATTGACCGATATCGAGCCCATTGCTCGTGTCGTCGAACTTGACCGGCGCCAGCCAGAATTTACCCAAACCTTTTGGACATATTTGGATCGCCGCGTCTCTGACGCTCGGATCCGTGAGGGACGCCGTCTCCTTAAAGAAAATGCGTCACTGCTCCGTCAAATTGAAAAGAAGTATGGCGTTCAGGGGCGCTTTCTCGTCGCGTTTTGGGGATTGGAAACGAATTTCGGAGAATTCTTGGGAGGATTTCCTGTTATCAATGCATTGGTCACACTGGCCTATGACGATAGGCGCAGCGCCTTTTTCCGAGCTGAGCTGCTTGATGCCCTTACGGTCTTGCGCGACGGTCATATCGACCAGAATGCCATGGTTGGATCTTGGGCGGGAGCCATGGGCCAACCCCAATTTATGCCGTCTACGTTCGTGGCCTATGCCATCGATGAAAACGGTGACGGCCGCAAGGATATATGGGCCACTCTTCCAGATGTCTTCGGTTCGGCTGCTAATTATTTAAGTCAATTGGGTTGGGATGCCGGCTACACCTGGGGCCGGGAAGTCCGCGTTCCTGACAATTTTGAACTCGAACAGGCCAGCCTTCGGATCAAAAAGCCGCTTTCCGATTGGCAAGCCCTGGGCGTACGACGGATTGACGGTACAGATCTGCCAAGCGTTGGAATAGACGGTGCCGTCATATTGCCGGCCGGCATCCGCGGCCCTGCTTTTCTTGTTTATGAGAATTTCAATGCCATTCTGACGTGGAATCGATCGCTGTTATACGCGGTCTCCGTCGGCCACTTTGCTGATCGTTTGATTGGACTTGGGCCCTTACGATCAGTCCGCAACGAGGAAACACCCTTGTCCAGAGATCAAGTCAAGGAGCTGCAGGCCTGGTTGAATGCTCTGGGACATGATTCCGGTGAACCGGATGGTCAGGCGGGACCTCGAACACGAGCTGCGGTAAAAGACTTTCAGAGCGCCCACAAGCTACCTGCGGACGGCCATCCGGACGGTGCACTTTATGAGGCCGTAAAAGCGTCTCTGCGCGGACCGTAAAACTATGGTTAGGGCTTTTCTTGCTTCGAAACCCTCCTGACCATAAACTGCTACATCCTGTATAGAGAGCGTGGGGGAACCACAAGATGCTGAGGTTTCGGTCTCACAGACCTTTGGCGGGCCTGGGGTTGGTATTGGCCCTGCTGGCCAGTTGCTCAACACCTCGAGAAACTGAACTCAACCGCAACCTGCCGGCTCACATGCAGTTTGGCTTCGATGCAAAGGGTCGCGTGGTCAAGGCTTACAAAGTTGGCAATCCCTACCAGGTGGCCGGGAAGTGGTACTACCCGGCAGAAGACTACAACTATCGCGAAGAGGGTATCGCGTCTTGGTATGGGCCTGGCTTTCACGGCAAGCGTACTGCCAATGGTGAAATCTACGACATGAATGCCCTGACGGCAGCGCATAAGACACTGCCGATGCCAAGCGTGGTTCTGGTAACCAATTTGGAAAATGGCCGGGCCATGAAAGTAAGGATCAATGACCGTGGTCCGTTTGTCGACGGGCGCATCATCGATTTATCCCGGCGTTCAGCTCAATTGCTGGGCACGGAGCAACCGGGTACTGCGCGAATCCTGGTGGAATTGGTGCCTGAGGATTCCATGACGCTCAAGAGTATCGCCATGGATCAATCGAAACCGCCAACCATCGAAACTCCTGATGTGAAGGCGGCGCCGCGGGATCCAGTTATTGCTGAATCGCTGGATCCACCGTCCATGAACACGGGATCATCCCGACCGTCGTCGCCAACAAACATCGCCTCAAACCCGCCGACGTCTTCGCCACCGGTTACCACGGCATCCGCTCCGAGCCCATCGCCATCCTTGCCTTCAATTGAATCACCGTCCGCGGGATCACCCTCTGTGCCATCTTCATCGGGCTCCGGATTCAATCTGCCCTCTGTGTCGACACCGGATGTCACCCCCATCGCGGAAGCGGCGCTGAAATCGCAAACGGCGGCCGCATCACTTGCTCCGTCGCCACAGGATCTTTTGCCATCGCCCCAAGAGATGCTGGAACGTCAATTGGAGGACGACGGATCATCCAACGAAAACGAAGCCCAAGCTGCGGAACAAGCCACAGAAGATGCCACGGAAGGCACCGACCGTTTGGAGCCACCGGAAAATATCGAGCTGCCACAAGGTGTTTTCATTCAAGCCGGGGCGTTTTCCGACATCAATAACGCGCGGCGGTTAGAGGCCCAGCTATCCGGTCTCGGCAACGTATCCGTCGCTATGGTCGATGTGGGTGGGCAAGTCTTTCATCGGGTCCGTGTCGGACCGATCCCTGATCGTGCGGTGGCTGACCAATTGCTTAAGTATATGCAAACCGAGGGCTATGGAGAGGTGCGCATTGTCGATGACTAAGGCCTTCCTTTTGCCTCAATCGGCAGTTCTAAATGCAAAAGTAAAGCGCTGACTATGACTCTGAAATCAAAATTCTCCACGTTCCCTTTTATCGTCATTTTCGCTGCGTTCCTGGCGGCATCACCACTTCAGTCATTGGAAATTGCGGCCCGTGAAGTGCTGCTAGTCGATTACCAGACTAGGACGATCCTCGAATCGAAAAACGCTGATGATCCAATGCCACCATCTTCTATGTCGAAGCTGATGACGTCTTACATGCTTTTCGAAGCCATTCACTCCGGCGCCATATCTTTGGACGATGAATTTATAGTCAGTGAAAACGCTTGGAGTAAAGGTGGTGCAGCGTCTGGCGGTTCGACCATGTTCCTAGAACCCAATAGCCGTGTGCGGGTGGAAGATCTTTTGCGCGGCATCATCATCCAATCGGGTAACGACGCGTGTATCGTCGTTGCCGAAAACATGGGTGGCAGCGAGGAAGCCTTCGCCGATGAAATGACGGAGCGTGCACTAGAACTTGGAATGACCGGCAGTAACTTCACCAATGCGACCGGACTTCCAGACCCGGATCATTACATGACGGCGCGTGATCTGGCGATCTTAGCCAAACGGATCATCGTCGATTTTCCGGAATACTACTCGCTCTATAAAGAAACCGAATTTACCTACAACGAGATCAAACAGTTCAACCGCAATCCGTTGCTTTACCGACCGGGCGGGGCAGACGGTCTTAAAACTGGACATACCGATGCCGCTGGTTATGGCCTGACAGCATCTGCGGTGCGGGATGGCCGGCGCTTAATCCTTGTGGCAAATGGCATGGAAAGCACCCAATCAAGATCAGAAGGAACTTCACGGCTGATGGACTGGGGCTTCCGCAACTTTACCAATCGGAATCTGTTCCGGGCCGGCGAAGTGGTCTCGGATGCCGAAGTATGGCTCGGCATCGAAGACGCTATTCCGCTGGTCATCGAAGAGGACGTGACTGTCACCATTCCGCGCCGGGCATGGCGTACCCTGGAAGTCAAAGCCGTCTACGAAGGGCCAATCCCGGCCCCGATCGTGCAGGGCGCCGGTGTGGCCAAACTTGTCATCGCCGGTGACGATATGGAACCCTTGGAGTACGATCTTGTCGCCGGAGCTTCAGTCGATAAGCTGGGGTTTGTCGGACGGATCAAAGCAGCGGCCACACAAATACTTTTCGGATTTTCCGGCGGCAGCTGACCCACAGTCTGATCCTGAGAACAAGGGGAGGTCCCTCAGGGACAGCACATGGCGCGGGGCCTATTCATTACGCTTGAAGGTGGCGAGGGTTGCGGCAAGTCGACGCAAGCCAAACGGTTGGGAACCCATTTGGACTCCCAAGGCCATACCGTTGTGTTGACGCGCGAACCGGGCGGCTCGGAAGGCGCGGAGGCGATTCGCGCACTGCTTGTCACTGGGGACCCTGACCGGTGGGACGGTGTAACGGAAGCGCTTTTGTTTTTTGCCGCCCGGCGCGATCACGTTGAACGGACCATAAAGCAGGCACTTGACGAGGGTAAAACGGTCATCTGTGACCGTTTCGCTGATACCACCATGGCCTACCAGGGATATGGGCATGATCTCGGCCGGGAATTCGTGGAACAACTCTACGTCTTGACGCTGGGTGATTTTAGACCTGACTTGACGCTCATTCTCGATCTTCCCGTGGACGAAGGTCTCAAGCGTGCGTCTTCGCGCGGGGGGGTTGAACAACGCTTCGAAGGAATGGATGTGGCGTTTCATCATCGCCTGCGGGACGGTTTTCTAGACATCGCTCAACAAGAACCTGATCGCTGCTTTGTCATTGATGCATTGGGATCAGAAAACGACGTTGCCGAGCGTGTCATAAACATCGTTCAGAAGAAGCTGAGATCAAGCCATGGCTGAGTACAACGATCCACCGCTGCCCCGGGAAAACACCTACTTCACTGGGCAGGACACTGCCGAGCAGACATTTCTCGATGCCTGGTCGTCGGGACGATTAGCCCATGCCTGGCTGATTTGTGGACCGCGCGGTATCGGCAAAGCCACTTTAGCTTATCGCATGGCCCGGTTTGCGTTGTCGCAGGCATTGGAGTCCGAAGCATCCCTTTTTGCCGATCCGGAACCTGCATCGCTGCAGATGATGGCAGAGCATCCGGTCTTCAAGCGGATTGCAGCTCTGGGCCATGGCGATTTCAGGGCTGTCGAACGGCCCTGGACAGATTCGAAGAAAACCAAGCGCAAGACTACCATTGGCGTCAACGAAGTACGCGAGATCGGCAGCTTCCTGCGGCTTACGCCGGCCGAGGGAGGATGGCGCGTAGTGGTGATTGATGCTGCCGACGAAATGAATCGTAATGCCGCCAACGCCGTGTTGAAGGTGTTGGAGGAACCACCACGTCGCGCTTTGCTGTTCTTGGTCTCGCACAATCCGGCCCGGCTCCTGCCGACCATTCGGTCCCGCTGCCGCCGGCTCATTCTTGAACCATTGGAGCTGAAGACGGTGGCAGCTCTGCTCATGCGCTACCGGCCGGATCTGGCGACCTCCGATGTGGAGCCTTTGTCGGTGCTGGCCGACGGCTCCATTGGCCGGGCCATCGATTTGGCGGAGGCGGGCGGTTTGGACCTGTTTCGGCAAATGATCGGTGTCCTCGCGACCTTACCGAAATTGAACATCGGCATGGCCCATGCGCTGGGGGATACCGCTCTTAAAGGAGAAAACTTCCGCACCGTTGCCGATCTTTTGACCTGGTGGCTAGCCCGCATGGTCAGCGTCGAGGCGCGCAACGACTGGGCGCGCACGGCTGAAATCATCCCCGGTGAACACGCCATTGCCGACAAGCTCAAAGCCGCGACTGAGCTTGATCAATGGGTAGAGGTATGGGAAAAAGTGGTCCGCTTGTTCGACCGCGCCGATGCGGTGCACCTCGACAAAAAGCGGATTGTCCTCAACGCGCTGCTCGCCATCGAGCAAAAGGCTACCGGTTAGGCGGCCTGTTTTTCGTTCCGATTGGCGGGTTACGGAGTGGTCATGACCAACGGGTCACAAACATATTACGTCACGACGCCGATTTATTACGTCAATGACAAGCCCCACACCGGCCATGCCTATACAACCATAGCCTGCGATGTATTAGCTCGCTTCAAGCGTCTGGACGGGTTCAAGGTCAAGTTTTTGACCGGCACCGATGAACACGGTCAGAAGGTCGCCAAGGCCGCCGCGGGGCAGGGGGTCAGCCCGCAGGCGTTTACAGATGAGGTGTCACAAACCTTCCGTGACTTGACCGATACCTTGGACATCACCAACGACGATTTCATCCGCACCACCGAAGAACGCCACACCAGAGCCTGCCAGGCCTTGTGGCAGCGCCTGGCCGAGCGCAATGCACCAGATGGCAAGCCCTGGATCGTGCTGGATAACTACGGCGGCTGGTATTCGGTGCGGGACGAAGCCTATTACACCGACGATGAACTCACCGAAGGGCCCGACGGTAAGCTGGCCCCGACTGGGGCGCCGGTGGAATGGGTCGAGGAAGAAAGCTATTTCTTCCGGCTCTCTGCAGCGGAACAGTTGCTTCTCGACTATTACGACGCCCACCCGGATTTCATCGGTCCCACCAGCCGCCGCAATGAAGTCACCAGTTTCGTAAAGGGCGGGCTGAAAGAGCTTTCCATCTCACGCACCACATTCGATTGGGGCGTACCGGTGCCGGGCAACGACAAACACGTCATGTATGTGTGGATCGACGCCCTGACCAATTACATAACTGCCACTGGCTATCCCGACGAAGATGCCGAGGATTACAAAGCCTTCTGGCCGGCGGACCTGCACATGATTGGCAAGGATATTGTCCGCTTTCATTGCGTTTATTGGCCGGCGTTCCTGTTGGCAGCGGAGTTACCGTTGCCGCAACGGGTCTATGCCCACGGCTGGTGGACCATCGAAGGTGAAAAAATGTCCAAATCATTGGGCAATGCCATCGATCCCAACGTGCTCGTGGCCGACTACGGACTGGACCAGTTGCGCTATTTTCTGCTGCGCGAAGTGCCTTTCGGCAACGATGGAGATTTCGCCAAGGCCGCGCTGATCCAGCGGGCCAACGGCGAGCTCGCCAACGAGTTCGGCAATCTGGCCCAGCGTGTGCTGTCCATGATTAACAAGAATTGTGATGGGCAGGTGCCCGAGCCCAGCGACCTTTCTGACGAAGACGACGCCATTCTGAATGCGGCGGCCGCGGCGCTCGACCCCATGCGCGCAGCCATGGACCGCCAAGCCTTTCACGAGGCCTTGGAAGCAGTTTGGTCTGTGGTCCGTGCCGCCAACGGCTACGTGGATAAACAAGCCCCCTGGGTGCTGCGTAAGGAAAACCCGGAACGCATGGCAACTGTGCTCTATGTCCTGATCGACGTCATCCGCATGCTCGCCATTGTCATGCAACCGTTCACGCCCCATGGTGCGGAAGCGATCCTAGATCAGTTGGCCGTGCCCGATGACAGGCGGGATTTTGCCGCCTTGTTGCCGGGGCATGCTCCCACGCCGGGTGAAGATTTGCCCAAACCGGAACCGGTGTTCACCAAACTTGAACTGCCGGACGCAGAGTAGGGGCCTCACATCCATGCTGGTTGATAGTCATTGCCATCTCGACTTCCCCGACTTCCAGGAAGATCTGGACGGTGTGGTCAACCGCGCGCGGGACGTGGGAGTGGGGCACTTCCTGACGATCTGCACCCACATCACCAAATTCGAGCAGGTGCGGGCGGTGGCTGAACGATACGATGACATGCACTGCACGGTCGGTATTCATCCGCACGAAGCAGGTGCTGAGCCTGAGGTCGACGTTGCCCGGCTCACGGACATTGCGTCCAATGATCCCAAAGTGGTGGCCTTTGGCGAGACCGGGCTGGATTTCTTTTATGATCATAGCCCGCGGGATGCCCAGGAACGGCAGTTTCGCACCCATTTGGAAGCGTCCCGCGAGGCTGGCCTGCCGGTGGTCATTCACACCCGGGATGCGGACGACGACATGGCCCGCATCCTCAAAGATGAAATGCAGAATGGCGCCTTCACCGGAGTCATCCATTGCTTTAGCTCCGGGCCGGAACTGGCTGAAAAAGCGATAGAATTAGGCCTTTACGTGTCCTTCTCTGGCATCGTCACCTTCAAGAAGGCGGACGAGTTGCGGGAAACGGTGAAAATGCCGCCGCTGGACCGCCTACTCGTGGAAACAGACTCACCGTACCTGGCGCCTGTTCCTCAGCGCGGTAAACGTAATGAACCGGCCTTTGTCGCCCACACGGCTGCCTGTGTCGCTGAGCTGCGTGGATTGGGTCTGGAAGACCTGGGCACCAAAACCACGGAAAACTTTTTCCGGCTATTCCACAAAGCCACACCGAAAGCGCAACCCAGGAAAAAGCTTAGTCTGAAGTTTTAATACAGCCGAATGCGGCTCGTGTCGGATGGTCAACAATAGTGTCTACTTCTTTCGCTCAAATTTGGCATTCCGTTTGGCGATTTTCCGGGCGCGTTTGTTTTGTTTCTTTTGAAATTTGCGCTGTTGCTTGGCCGACTTGCGCTCCTGTTTGAATTGGCGTTTCTGAACCTTGCGCTCTTGCTTCAGTACCTTTCTCTGGACCTTGCGTTCCTTTTTCAGAGCTTTTTTCTGCTGCTTGCGCTCGCGTTTGACGCGGCCATCGGGGTCCCACGTACCCATATCCACCACGCCCATACCCGCGCCCATAGAAGCCGTAGGTACGTCCAAAACCATTACCTACAGCCAGAAATGGCGGACAATAGAAGGGGTCATAATAGGGCGCCCGGCCATAGAAGGGATTGCCGTAACGGTATGAGGGGCTGCGATAGGAGGCAGCGTACCCATAGTTCGGGGCAGGCCAACCAAATCCATACCTGGGCTGGTATCCATAGCCTGCGATATAATCATCTGTAAAGCCGCCGTCATAGGCGCAGCCGGACAAACCGAGAAGCAGAATAAATCCTGTGATGGCGCGGCGAACCATTTTCCTAACCCAAAGCGGCCCCGTGATCAGTGTCACACTATCGACGAATTCTGTCGGAATTGGGGCCAGTGCCAGTTGAAGAGTCCTTTTGTGAGTCAGAACAAACCGCTAGAGCGTTTCCGAGGTTGAATGAATCAAAATTTTGTTGTCATGGTCTTGGCGGACTGATTCGATAGCCGCTTTGGCGGGGGCATCGTGGCTGTATCGGAAGACCTGCGTATTCGTTTGGCGAGGAAAGTGGCGTCGGGCATGTCGCGCCGTCAGGCGGCAGCCCTTTTTGAGGTGAGCGCAAGCTCGGCGGTGCGGTATGTCGGGCGATATGAAGACGAGGGGACTGTCGCGGTCAAGCCACGGCCGTCGCGCCAGCGCCGTCTTGATCCTTACGGCGAGGATATATCCTGCGCTGGATTAAGGAGACGCCAGACCCGACACTGCAAGAGCTGTCTGAGCGTTTGGACGAAGTTCACCAAGTGATTGCGCCGACTTCGACGATTGCAGTACATTAAAACGCAACGCGCCCCGACCCTTCAAAAAGGCGCTGTTGTTGTCCCCGGCAATCTGCCGGCCGACAAACGCGACGGTGCCAGGCGGGCGGTTGAAAAGCGGGGCGCATGGCTTTTGTTCCTGCCGCCCTATGCGCCGGACTTCAACCCGATCGAGCTCGCATTTTCAAAGTTCAAAGCTCACATGAAGCGCTTAAAACCCCGCACCATCGATGATCTGTGGAAAGCCGCCGGTAACGTCTGCGGCCTCTTCAATCACGAGCACTGCAGGAACTTCTTGGTTGCTGACGGCTATGCGTCAGAATAAATCGGAAATGCTCTAGCGCCGGTGTTTGAATCAGAAGGTGAAGATGACCAAGGAAACTTGTCAGCCACGATAAGGGGTTCGAACTTTAATAGACCGGTACTCAGATGCCGGTAAAAACGGCGGAAACATATAGGTTTCAGGGCACCCTCTTACGCCTCATAATAAACATTATGCGACATATAGGTATGGATCATCAGACACGACCAATATCCGGATCCGCTCCCCTTTACTGCCACATGTCCCGTGAAGGACGTCCGATCAAAACAGCAATCACCAACCCGATCAGAATGAGGCCGGCAACGATCCTGACAAACAGGCTGTTACCCTCTTCATCGGTCTCTGAGTTACTTAATACCAACAGTCATTGAATTTGACCTTCGTGTGCCCATTTGCGCATACCAATCGACATGATTTTCGAGGGCTTGTCGATGAGCTTGTTCCAGGCGTGGCATGCCGCATCGACGATGTCTTCGTAACTGTCGAAGACGCGGTTCGACAGGTAGGTCTGGCGCAGGTACTGCCAGATGTTTTCGGCCGGGTTCGGCTCCGGCGATCTGGGCGGCAGGAACAGCGGCGTGATGTTGTCGGGGAACTCCAATTCGGTGGCGGTGTGTGCCACCCTCTCCACCGCCGTCACCCAGGGCGCGGTCAGGCCGTCACCGCGCAATCCGGCAATGAAGGTCATGGTTTTCCAATGACCATGGGGAATGGCGGCAACCATCCGCTGGCCGCTGGGACAGCGCCCCCGCAGGCGCGCCATTTTGGTATTGATACTTGTTTCGTCAAGGAACACGATCCTGCCGACCCGCTCGGGATGGGCCGGGAGCCGGGCCTGACGTTGGCGCCAAACCACGCGTGCTGCCTGCCCATCCGCGCGTTCCTGTTCACTGGCGTGGGCGGTTTTTTTAAAGCTGATCTTGCGCGCGCGGAACCAGTCATTAATCGTCGAAGTCGGCGCAATCACTTGGTGAACTTCGTCCAGACGCTCAGACAGCTCTTGCAGTGTCGGGTCTGGCGTCTCCTTAATCCAGCGCAGGATATCCTCGCCGTAAGGATCAAGACGGCGCTGGCGCGACGGCCGTGGCATGACCGCGACAGTCCCCTCGTCTTCATATCGCCCGCCATCCCGCACCGCCGAGCTTGCGCTCACCTCAAAAAGGGCCGCCGCCTGACGGCGCGACATGCCCGACGCCACTTTCCTCGCCAAACGAATACGCAGGTCTTCCGATACAGCCACGATGCCCCCGCCAAAGCGGCTATCGAATCAGTCCGCCAAGACCATGACAACAAAATTTTGATTCATTCAACCTCGGAAACGCTCTAGTATAAGATCTCAGCACCGGATTTGATCACCAAAACCGATTGTTGAGAGAACCGGGTTTTGTACTGCTTGGCAATCGTCTCGATTGTGTCGCGGATTTCATCGGTATCCACCGCCACATAAAGCAAAATGATGGTTTGCTCCTGGTCTCCAGCGCTTCTTTCCGCTTCGGTGTCGTCTTTCTCAGGCAGATAAGCGCCTCGGCCCTCCAACACCGTGTAATGGCCGAGCGCCGGCACAACCACGGATTTCTCGAAGTCTGCCCAGTCCTCATCGGAAACGAAGCCGGTCTCTCCTATATCCCGGCCGAAAAAGACCATAAAGGCCGCCTCCCGGTCCGCCGTGCACCAGGACAGCAGAATGATGAGAAGGAGAACGGTGACGACAATACGGAATATGCGCCGCGGTCTCATGGTCACCCCCTCACCCGTCCAGCCAGCCGGTAAGCAGATCGGCCAAGCCTTCCACCTCTTCCGCCGTGGCATGGGATTCAGGATTGTTGCCGGGATGCGGTTTGATCACGGCGCCTGGGATGAGCGCCGCCGCCGGTTCCATGTCGTCCCACAGCATGTCCCAGCGGGCGCAGGTCAACAGGGTCGGTACCGAAACCAAAGGCAAGCGGTCATCAGCGTTGTATAATATCGCGGCGCGGTACGGCACATGGTTGGTACGGATACTCTTGAGCGCATCAAGCACCATGTCGTGCAATTTGTCAGCGGGAGGCAAACCACAGGGCCGCATAAATTCAGGTTCACGGCGATCCGGCGGCCAGAACAGCATGACGTTGCGCAAAGCATTCCATGTGGCGGTGAATTGGGTGCCGTCGGTGTCGATGAGATGGCTTCGGTCGAGATGGTCGGCGTAATCGCCGGACCACTCCTGCTTGCCGGCTTTAACCCCATCAAGAATCAGCTTGTTGACCCGCTCAGGCGCCGCAATGGCTGCCTCCACCGCGATGGCTGCGCCGGTGTGGGTGCCATACAGATCAAATTTCTCGATGCCCATGGTGTCGAGCACCCGCAACGCCGCACCGGCGAAGTACGGCATTTCTTCGGTCATGGAGGCCGGCGCACAGGAGTCCCCCTGCCCCACGGTGTCCGGTGCAAACACGCGGCGGCTGCGCCCAAAACTTTGGATCAGCGGGGCAAAGGTCAGCGACGATGTCGGTGAGCCGTGGAACATGACCAGGGGCATGGCACTGCTGTCTTGTTCAGGCTGGGCCGTGCGGTAGTGCACCTGGCCTTCAGCGATGTCGGCAAAACCCCGTTTGATCACGGGTCCGGAGTCAGCACTCATGGTTGTTAGCCCTTCTGAGGTAACACTGTATTGGACTGGTCAGACTTAATTGACTGGGCGCAAATCAAAAAATGGATGCCCGACCAAACGGCACCACCGATAGCAACGACAAGAATGCCGTAACGCAGCGACTCAATGCCGAAAGTGGGTTCGAGCATATCACTGACGATGCCGGTCACCTGTGGGCCCAATCCGAAAGCAATGACCGTTGAAGTGAAAAGAGAAATGGCCACCGCGACAGAGCGCATGCGCAGGGGGACGAGCCCCTGCACCAGAGCGGAAAATGGGGCCAGCTGCATGGGAAAGAAAAACAGCGGCACAATCAGATAGGCAACGGCCAAGTTCGCCGAAGGCGCCAGGCACGACAAGGTGACGCCGGGAATGGTCAGAAAAATCGCTGCGCCTGGGATCCAGGCCTGCCACCGCAAGTCACGGGGCCGCATTTTGTCGACCATATAGCCGCTAAACAGCGTGCCTAACCCACCAGCGATGCCGACGGCCGGGGCAAACAGCGTGCCGATTTCGCCCGTGCCCAGCCCAAAAGACCGCGACAAGTATGACGGCACCCATTGGGTGACGGCGATGTAGCACATGCCGGTGACACAGGCGCCTAACAACAGATGAACAAAGGTGCGCGATCCCCATAGAAAGGCGATCACTTCTTTTAAGTCCGGGGCGTCTTTGACATCGGCGATGCCATCCGAGTGGCCGCGCGGTGGCTCTTTTAAGGTGAAGTGAATCACGATGGCCAAAACCACGCCGGGTAAGCCGACGGCGATGAAGGCCATACGCCAGCCGAAAAACTCGCTGATCCATCCCCCGGCCAGGATGCCGAACAACGCACCGATAGGTATGCCGAGGCTGTAAATGCCCATGGCCTTGGCCCGGCTTTCCACCGGGTAGTAATCGGCAAGGAGTGAATGGTTGCAGGGTCCCGTCCCCGCCTCGCCCACCCCTACTCCGATGCGCGCCAAAACCAGATGAATGAAATTCAACGCCAGGCCGCTGGCGGCGGTCATCAAACTCCACAACACCAGACAGATGGAAATGATGTTGCGCCGGTTCCATCGGTCAGCCCATTGGCCAATGGGTATCCCCATCACGGCGTAAAAAATAGCAAAGGCAAACCCAGTAAGAAAACCGAGCTGGGTGTCGGACAAATCCATTTCCGCTTTGATTGGCGGCAGCAGAATGGCGAGGATCTGCCGGTCGACATAGCTAACGATGAAAATCGTCAGCAACATGCCGAGGACATAGCGCCGGTAACCGTCCGACACCTCAAACGGTGGATCTGGTGCCTCAGAAATGATGCGTCCCCTTACCTGTGTTGGCCTTGACGCGTTTTGTGCCAAGGTCCTTTAAAACATAGCATCCCAATAAAGAAAGCACCCAGAGATGAAATCCCTGGGTGCTTCCGTCGTTCTTATGTCTGTGACGTTAGAACGTGATGTTGGTGCGCAGTCCGAAGGTGCGCTTCTCTTGCGGAGAAACGTTGATCCCGCGGAACCCTCCAAAGTTGAAGGAGTGGTGCTGGAAGTGGGCCCCTTGAGACACCGTCTGCCACGCTGTTTCCTGGAACAGGTTGCGGATGAAGAACTCAACCCGGAAATCTTCCCGTTGGAGACCGACCCGGACATTGGTGACAAACCAATCCGGACCTCTGGCCAAGTTTTCCACGTCTGCCCAGTACTCGCCTGAGTAAGAGAAGTCAGCCCGGCCATACCAGTCCCACGTGCTGTTAAGGGAATCCGTATAGGTGGTGGACAGGTTGGCCATCACACCGGGGTAACGTAGCGTCTTGAGACCATTCATGTTGAGGAAGCCGCCGTTGCGCTGGATCGAGGACCGGCTCTGCAGGTCGGTGTTCTTGTTGTCCTGCCAACTGACGTTCATCTGGGCATCCCACTTGTCGGTGAAGGCCATGGCGGATTCGAACTCAATTCCCCAGAATTTCGAACTGCCGCCCACTTGGATACCCAATGTATTGGCGAAGTTATTGGGTATCCCGTCACGCTCGAGCGGATCTTCAGCGTCCCGAACGAAGCTGGCCACCAGACCATAAGGCCGGTTATTCCATTTGTAGTACCAGCCTGTCAGGTTGAACCGGGCCCGGCCATCCATCAGCTGCTGCTTCCAGCCGATCTCGGCCGAGTCCAGTTCCTGAGAGGGGGTTGATGCCAGGAATTGCCCTTCCTGCAATTGCGAGCGGATCTGATCACACTCGGACGCGGTGGACTGCTGCCCTGTCACTGGTGACGGGTAAGGCACAAGAAATTCATCTTCACTACACGTCGTTAACAGACCATTGGTCGCGCCAGGCAGAACACCCCGGGACGCCTGGGCATAAATGGTGGTGTCATCCGTCGGTTGGTAGTTAAGGATGAAACGGGGCACCCAGTCCTTATAGGTCGTCTGATCGAAGAACGTCGCTTCACCGGCGGTGCGTTCGTCTTCCGAGTAGCGCACTTCGACGTCGAAGGTGAGTTCTTCGGTGATGTCGTAAGAGAGGGATCCGAAGACGCCCTTGACTTTGGCCACGTTGCCGTTTGTCGCCGGCAGGGTGAAGATACCCGGGCCGCCGCCGCAGGCGGTGCTAAACGGAATGCCGGCGGCTGGTGCGCCGGTGAAATTAAAGCACGACAAGAGCAGCAATCCGCCACCCCCGCTGGTAATGAATTCCTGGTCAACGTAAGACACGCCCAACAGTCCACGGAGCCGGTTGTCTTCCGGCGAATTAAGGCGCGCTTCCATGCTCCAATCCCGCCCGAATTTCGGGTCGGTGGAATACCATGCCTGGAAATCACCCTGGTCATAGTCACGCAGGAAGTTCAATCCCATGTCGTTCCAGCCGCCGAGGAACGCGGCTGTCCAGCCTTCCAAGGCGCCGCTGAACTCATAGTCCGCATTCAAGGAAATGCGGATCTGATCGCGGACCAGACCAAAGTGATCAATGCCCGGAACGCTTTTGACAAACGTCCTGCCATCCAGAAACTCGCGAATGGCATCGGGCTGCGGGCCAAACAACAATCCGCCCGTGGACTGGACGAGACCAGTGCGGTCCAAAGCCAAATTGGACGGCCGCAAGGAGGTCTCGCGGGACAGCGGAATTAGGCCGCTTTTGAACGTGGGTACGTCGCCGCACAGCATGCGATCCGGGAAGAAGGTCTCCTTGGCGGTTCCGGCCGCGTTGAAACGCTCGACAGGCGTCGTCCCACCACAACTGTTGAATTGGTCGCCCGTGAGCACCCCGGACACCGGCGAGCCGTCGTCGTCCCGTTGATAGTAGGCGCGGAATTTGAAGGAGAAGTTTTCGCTTGGCTCACCATAGACCGTGGCACTGATGAAACTGGAGGATTCTCGGCCCAGCGTGCCGCCGTCTGTGGCTGTCCATTCGCCGCCCCGGCTGTACAAGCGGGCGTTAATCTGAAGCGCCAGCTTGTCTTCCACAATCGGCATTGAGGTCAGAACGTTGAAATCAAACTTCTCATAGGTCGCCGCCGAGGCGTCGATCTTGGTTTCGTATTCCGTCAACGAAGGGTTCTTGGTGATGAAGTTGATCGCGCCAGCGAAGGTGTTGCGGCCGAAGAACGCTGACTGCGGGCCTTTGATCACCTCGACCCGTTCCAGGTCCTGCAGGCCAATGGAACTGGCCGTGCCCAACACGAAGATACCGTCGACGAACAGGGAGGTCGGTTGCAAGTGATCCAGGGCGGAGCCGGTGGACACGCCGCGCAGGTTAATCACGGAGTCCACACGGCCGGCACGGAACGCGGAGCGGCGGTTGAAGAACTGCATGCCCGCGGTTTGTAAGGCCAAGTCGCCCAGGTCTTGCAGGCCGGCGTTCTCGATGTCCGCCGCCGTAAAGGCGGTAATAGCCAGCGGAATGTCCTGCAGACTCTCAGTCCGCCTACGCGCCGTGACTACGATTTCTTCCAGCGCAACAACTTGCTGAGCTATTGCCGTGGTGACGGCCGGTGGCGAAACAGACCCAAGCGCCATAACAGCGCCGGTGGTCAGCAAGATCGATTTAGTGAATCGCATAGTCATGGCTTTCCCTCTCCAAAGAGTGGCTGGTCAGACCAACGCCGTGAACAATGATAAAAGGCACGCCCTGAGGCACACCGACGGTTACCTCAAAACAGGTACTTTACAATGAACTAAGCGTACTTCCGATTCACGGATTGGCGTTCCCTTAACCCCGCAGCCCGGTCATATATTCCTCAACAGACCGGGTGCGCTCATATTCCTATTGGTGAGAACAATATGCAACTAACAACTTAGCTGTTTCGGCCATTGAACAACCGTGGTGTGTCTGCTAGGCAACACTAGAAATCTCACTTATTCACCCCTCATAGATGAGTTTAGCCCAAGGCCCGTCGTGGCACTCCAACACCGTGCCCCCGGCGGTGGAATGCAAGTGACGTTGCTCCCGGATCCCGGACCAGACGGTAAATTAAATACCGACCTGGAGGGACAGGATGACAAAGCAGACGAGGCGGCGGTTTTCGCCCAGAATACAAGGAACAGTCGGTTGCCCGGCTATCGGAGCCGGGTGCGACACATAGCAGCGTGGCTGCCGAGCTCGGCGTCACGCCAACGCAGTTGAAGACCTGGCGGCTCGAGCTTGGCATCATCCTGAGCGGGCCCACATACGAGGCCCAGGGGTGCAGGCCTTGGAAAAGAAGAATCGCGACGACGAAGCCTGCGGCGAGGTGGAAACGGCCCACCCCGGCTAGCCGATGCTCGAGTGGCGCCGTCGTTGGTTATAGAAGATCTCGATGTACTCGAATAGCGCAGCCCTGGCCTCGCGCCGGGTACGAAACCGGGTACGGTGCACGAGTTCGGTCTTGAGAGACCCAAAGAAGCTCTCCATGGGGGCATTGTCGAGGCAATTCCCCTTGCGGCTCATGGCGGCCTTGATGCCGTGGAGGCGGAGCAGTTTGCGGTCGTCACCGCGGGCATATTGGGCGGGTTCAACCGGTCGTCGCAACACTCTGGTATAGGAGGTTGCTATGACGGTACGCAGACGGCGGTCGGATCGGTCTGGACGGAGCAAGTTGCATTCGCCAGGTCGACCGGACTCGGCACGGCGTGAGGAGCTTGTTCGGTTCTGGGCAGCGATTGCGACGGGGCGTTCGAGCGAGGACGCGGCCCGAGATGCCGGTGTATCCCCTCCGGTACCGACGACGGACCGTTATCGCTCGCCCAGATGGTCAGTGGCGAAAATTGGGTCGGATACCACGTCGCGGCGCATCTGAGTATCCACAAACTCTTCTTTCGCCGTGGTCGTCCCGTACCCGGCCTCCTCATGCTCGATCAACCCTCACAAGTGCACTATCCACCCGAGCGCGATGAAGGTGGTCGAATCGATGAGCTTCCTGACGAGGACCAAGCCGCCGTGCGTAAATTATTCTCGTTGCTTACGGGTGGCCTACCGAAGAGGCTGAGCCGGAAGACGAATAGGTTGCGCTGACACGCGCTGGAACGCTGAGGCGACGCGATGGCGGGGTGAGCGACCGGCCTTTCTGGAACATCGAGGAAGGGGCGCCCGGAGTAGTCCGGTCCTCGCGCGTGTCCGCCCGACATACATGTAGTCGGGGAGCAGGGTCGCGATGTCGTCGAAAAACAGCAACAAGGACTTGATCCATTCGGTTTCGGCGCGGGAATCGATATCCCATGTCCCGCCCGTGCCGGGCTCTTTGTTTAGATGATGCCATTTGTTCCCATCATTTGAGTGGGTAGGAACGTGGGGAAAAGATCACGTCCTTAACGGATTAAATAAGAATCTCAACACTATATGGGCATTCTCTAGATTCCCTTCGGGACTCCTCCTGGACCGAGGACATCGCCGGCTGGCATGGGTTTATCACCAGGGTCGCTCACAAACCAGGGAACGGGTTCCCTGGTTTTTGTAAATCAGCTCACACACAAAGTTTCTGACACTCACCATATAGCGCACGGCCAGGTTGTTTGCGGTCTTCCACTTCAAAAGCCAAGGCATTTGGCATATCGAGCGCGGAAATGGCGCGGTCGCAATAGATACTGTAGCGGTCGCGGACCGTTATGAAATTGCCGCCGCCTGCAGGAGCAGGAGTTGGCTTTTTAGCCGGTTGTTGAGGCGTTTCCGCACCCGCGGACTGGTCACCACTATCGGTCTGACCTTCGGCTGATTCAGTGTCAGCCGCAGCAGGCTCAGGTCTTTCTTCAATATCTAACGCCTGTTCAGCCATGAAGCGCCGGACCCTCGAGCACACCGGTACGGACAACCGCACCTAACAGTGGTTCTGGAAGCAGTTTACCTCAACATATTGGGGTTACCGAAGCATTAACCGCCTGTAGAGCACTGCCCTGTTTGAAATTCGTGAGATTGCTAATCCGCAAAGGGATCCCGGACCAAAATCGTGTCTTCCCGTTCGGGACTGGTAGACAGCAAGGCCACTGGGGCTCCGATGAGCTCTTCTACACGTCTAATGTATTTAATGGCTTCAGCCGGCAATTCTGCCCACGATCGAGCACCGCGCGTACTTTGCTGCCATCCAGCTAAAGTCTCGTAAACGGGAACGACAGAGTCCTGATCCGACATGGCTGCCGGAAATCTATCAATCTTTTCACCATTCAGTTCATAGGCGATGCAGACTTTCAACTCAGGCAATGTATCCAGGACATCCAATTTGGTCAGAGCGATCCCTGTAATGCCGCCAACTTTGATGGCCTGTTTGACCATAACGGCATCGAACCAACCGCAACGGCGACGGCGACCGGTGACCGTGCCGAACTCGTGTCCGCGTTCACCAAGTTTGTCGCCGATTTCATCTGTCAATTCGGTTGGGAAGGGTCCTGAACCGACCCGCGTCGTATAGGACTTGGTTATGCCGAGCACATAGCCCACCGCGCCGGGTCCAAGACCGGATCCTACTGCAGCCTGGCCGGCAAGGGTGTTAGACGAGGTCACGTAAGGATAAGTGCCATGGTCAAGATCGAGCATGGCCCCTTGCGCCCCTTCAAAAAGAATGCGCTGTCCTTTTTTACGTGCTTCGTCGAGACGATCCCAGGTCGGCGCCTGATAAGGAAGAATTTTCGGGGCCAACACTGTTAGACTCTGGCAAAGTTCTTGGCCATCAAGCTCCGGCTGGCCAAGACCACGCAGCAAAGCATTATGGTGGGCGAGTAACCGTTCCACCTTGAACGCGATCGTTTCGGTGTTGGTAAGGTCACAAACACGGATGGCCCGCCGTGCTACCTTATCCTCATAAGCGGGCCCGATCCCCCGCCCCGTAGTTCCGATTTTGGCACTGCCTGCGGCCGACTCACGAGCAAGATCAAGATTTCGGTGCAATGGCAGAATAAGGCTCGCGTTTTCAGCGATCTGCAACACGTCCGGATTAATGTTGACGCCTTGTTCCCTTATGCGTTCGATTTCTTCCAAAAGCGCCCAGGCGTCGATGACGACACCGTTACCAATAATGGACGGTTTGCCGCGGACCACACCGGATGGCAACAGACTTAGTTTGTAAGTTTGATTACCTATTACGAGTGTATGACCAGCATTATGACCGCCCTGAAAACGGACGACCACATCGGCCCGTTCGGACAACCAGTCAACGACCTTGCCTTTGCCTTCATCACCCCATTGTGCTCCGACGACGGCCACATTTGTCATGTCGCCTTCCCTTCGTTTGCAACTTCCACGAGGTCTCCGTCCATCAAAGCGTGACTACAACCAAGGATTTTTGCTTCTTTTACGGGTTCAACACATTTTTCGAGGGCGGCTCTCACACTGTAACCTTGGGTCTGGAGATCGGCGATGACGCCCCTGCTGGTACCTAAAGGTATATAGACACACGGTTTTTCTGTCACTTGTGGTGCAACGGCAAGCAAACTATCCATAAAGAGCGTCGCACCCGTGGCTGCTTCCGTCACCTCCTCTTCATGATCAATGCGATAGCGGCCTCCGCGGCCGATTTCGCGCGCAATGCCCCTGGCAAAAATGAAGAACGTAACGCCTGTGTGATATTGCAGTCCTCGATTCTCAACCAAATCAATCGTCAACGACAGATCTGGCGCGTCAGATTTAACCCGGTCCGCGACCGCGAATAGCGTATCCAAATGTGCGGCAGCGTTCTTGGGTAGTTTTTCTTTGCGCAAGCGGTCACGAGCGGACGACAATGGCCCTGCCGCTTCCACTAGGGCTACTAAGGTGTCGGATAACGAACCGCTGATCGATTTGATTTCAGCAACATCTTTATGGTCAAGGGCAGTCAGCAGTGCCTCAAGCTTTGAATCTTCGAACACCTCCTGCGCAAGAATAGCCGGAACAAGTGGCGGCAAAGCCAAATCAACCGTAATGCTGATTACTCCTACTCCAGCGAGTCCTTCAGTGGCGACGATGATCGCTTCCGCATCCGCGGCAGCGCTGTCAGGTCCGATTAATTCAAATCCGACCTGAGTGAATTGGCGTTCGGGCCGCAGTTGCCGACCTTTCACCCGTAAGACTTGACCGGCGTACATGAGGCGAAGCGGCCGCGGCGTATCTTTAAGCCGGGTCGAGGCGAGTCTCGCGATTTGCGCCGTCACGTCAGCCCGCAGACCGAGGGTTCGTTGTGAGACTGGGTCCACCATACGAAAGATACGGTCCGCCGTTGCCGCACCCATGCCTGCCAACAGTGTGCTTTCAAACTCCACCAAAGGCGGCGCCACACGATCATAACCGTTGGCGTCGAAGATCTCAGCCAGGCGCTCCACCAAAGTGGCTTCAACGGCCGCGTCAGGGGGAAGAATATCGCGCAGGCCTTCCGGCAGCAGAGTCGGGCTGACTGTTTCGGACATGGTTTCGGGGCCTGATTATTTCGGCGACGTGCTTCAAAGTTTGACGCAGCACACGCTTCCTTGCGCACCGATGCGGAGTTCTAGCCGTCCCGACCGCCAAGAGCAATGACAAACCTTGAGACGATTAAAACACCAGAGTTTGGGCCTGATGAACCTGTGGCAATTCGCGGACATCGGCTAGCAAGGCCTCACCGATAGCTTGATCGAGCTGCAAGAGAGCAATGGCGTCTCCACCCCCTGTCGGGCGGCCCAAGTGGAAGGATGCAATATTCACTCCGGCGTCCCCAAGCGTCATGCCCAACGCCCCGATGAAGCCGAGTTTGTCGTCATTGATAACAAAAAGCATATGCGCGCCCACTTCTGCTTCCAGGTGAATGTCGTTGATCTCGACCAAACGAGGAAGGCTATCTCCAAAAAGGGTGCCGGATACGGATCGGGTCTGTCGTTCCGTGGTGATCGTCAGGGTAATAAGGGTGTGATATTCGTCTCTGCTATTTTTCTTGACTTCACTGATTTCAATATCCCGTTCGCGCGCGATCACGGGCGCATTGACCATATTGACGCTCTCCATTAGCGGCGACAACAAACCCTGCATGGCGATGGCTGTCAGTGGCCGTGTATTGAGGTCAGCAACCGCGCCAGAGTAAGCAATGGTGACTTCACGTATGCTGCTGCGCGTGATTTGACCGGCAAAACTTCCCAACTGTTCGGCCAGCTTCATATAAGGGCGCAGACGCGGTGCATCTTCTGCACTCACAGATGCCATATTGAGGGCGTTGGTCACCGCGCCACTGAGAAGATAGTCGGACATCTGCTCCGCCACCTGTACAGCAACATTTTCCTGAGCTTCGGCGGTAGACGCACCCAAGTGCGGTGTGCAGACGACCTGCTCCATGCCAAACAATATGTTTTCTTTCGCTGGCTCTTCTTCAAACACGTCGAACGCCGCACCGGCAACATGACCTTCTTCGATCGCCTTCTTAAGATCCGTCTCGTTGACCAGACCACCACGTGCGCAATTTATAATTCGCACGCCCTGTTTCATTTTCTTTATCGCATTAGCATTGATGAGATTGCGCGTTTGGTCGGTTAACGGTGTGTGTAACGTGATGAAATCTACCCGTTTCATCAAATCGTCAAGCTCGACTTTTTCGACCCCAATATCGACCGCCCGTTCCGCGGAAAGAAACGGATCAAACGCGATCACTTTCATTTTCAGCCCAAGAGCGCGGTCGGCAACGATAGACCCGATATTGCCGCAACCGACCACACCAAGTGTTTTGCCGTACAGTTCAACACCCATAAATCGGGACTTTTCCCATTTACCGTCATGTGTAGAGGTATTGGCCTGCGGAATCTGTCGCGCCAGGGCCGTCATCATGGAGATAGCATGCTCGGCGGTGGTAATCGCGTTTCCAAAAGGCGTGTTCATGACGACCACGCCGCGCTGGGTGGCAGCCGGTACATCTACATTGTCCACCCCGATACCGGCACGACCGACAACCTTCAGGTTGGTTGCCGCTGCAAGCACATCTGCCGTCACCTTAGTAGCTGAACGGATGGCAAGACCGTCGTAGTCACCGATGCAATCCTTGAGTTCATCGGCATCCATTCCTGTTTTGACCTCAACATCGACACCACGGTCCTTGAAAATATCGACAGCGAGTGGACTCAATTTGTCTGAAATTAGAACTTTCGGCATTGGAGGCATCCTTATTGCTCGCCCTTAACTTGTTCATAAGCCCAGTCGAGCCACGAGCATAACGCTTTAAGGTCCGCCGTTTCTACCGTTGCTCCGCCCCAGATCCTCAGACCGGGTGGTGCGTCACGATAAGCACCGATGTCGTACGCCGCTCCTTCGACATCAAGAATGCCCACGATCTTTTTAGCCGTAATCGCCTGCTCGTCTTCAGTCAGTTCCGTAAACCAAGGGGCGACGATTTTCAGGCAGATGGACGTACAAGATCGTGTTTCAGTGTCCGTGGCCAGGAAATCAACCCAATCCGTCCGTGACACCCAATCGGTGATCACTTTGAGGTTAGCTTCAGAACGTTGAATTGTTTCCGTAAGACCACCAATCTCTTCAACCCACTTCAGTGAATCCAGTGCATCTTCAACGCAGAGCATGGAAACGGTGTTGATGGTCGCACCTTCGAATATGCTGGTATTGAATTTGCCGCCTTTGATCATGCGAAACAATTTCGGCAATGGCCAGGGTGGGTTGTAGTTTTCCATTCGCGTTACGGCACGCGGACTTAGGATCAGCATCCCATGCTGGGCTTCGCCGCCCAGCACTTTCTGCCAGGAATAGGTCACCACATCCAATTTTGACCAATCCAAGTCCATGGCAAAAACCGCGGACGTGGCATCGCAAAACGTCAGGCCTCCCCGATCGTCGGGAATCCAATCCCCATTCGGAACACGAACGCCAGACGTGGTGCCGTTCCAGGTAAAGATGACATCCCTATCAAAGTCGACTTGAGACAAATCTGGTAAATCACCGTAGTCGGCTTTTAGCTCCCTCACGTCTTCGAGTTTGAGCTGCTTGACCACATCAGCCACCCAACCCTGCCCGAAACTTTCCCATGCCAGCATGTCCACGCCACGCGCGCCGAGCATGGACCACATGGCCATCTCCATGGCGCCCGTATCCGACGCCGGAACAATGCCGATGTGATAGTCGTCAGGCACGCCAAGAATAGCGCGGGACCGGTCGGAAACGTCCTGAATGCGGGCTTTGGCCGGTTTGGCCCGATGGGACCGACCAGCCAGAGCGTTGTCGAGAACTGCCGATGTCCAGCCTGGACGTTTGGCACAAGGTCCCGAAGAAAAGTTGGGATTGGCGGGACGTGCATTTGGCTTCGCAGCAACGGTCATGAGATGCGGGGCTTTCCTTTATGGGTGTCGATTTGGTGCGGACCGGCCGGACCGCGGGCGCGGATACTAAGGTCGGCACGGGGGCGCGTCAACGCGGCGAAAATTCCCGATTACAGCCCCCAAAACCAGGGGGCGACGAGTGAAAAGGTCAGCCACAGCACAATCAAAAGTGGCAAACCGGCACGAACAAAATCGCTGAATTGATATTGACCGGGCCCCATGACTAGCAAATTGGTCTGATATCCCATGGGGGTCACAAATGAGCAATTGCATGCGAACAAGCATGTGATGGCAAACAATCGGGGATCAATCCCCAGACTGGCTGCCAATCCCACACCTATCGGAGTAAACAGCACTGCACAGGCATTATTGCTTAACGCGTTGGTGAACAAAGCAACCACGAGAAAGAAAACCGATAAGAGAATGGACGGCGATGCCGTCCCGAACAGATCAACAATCCCGTTGGCGATATAGGCTGCGCCACCGGTGGCCGTCATCGCCGTTCCAAGAGCCAGGGATGTGCCCACCAACAAATAAATGGAGCGATCAATCGCCCGGCCGGCCTGCCGCAAATTCATGCAACCAGTGAGAATCAACGCCGTCGCTGCCGCGACCGCGGCAATGGTGATGCTGATCACACCTGTCGCCGCCAGTCCGATCGCCGCAACAAAAATGGTTATCGCCCGCTTGGCATGATTGCGATTGGGCACGATCCCCCGCGTGCCGGAGATGAGAACCACATCCCGTTCCGGACGGAAGGATTCGAGCTGATCCTGACGCCCTTTGAGTAACAGAACGTCACCGGATTGGAGACGGATGTCCGTCATTCTGGCGGCCGTCATTTGAGCACGCCGTTGAATACCGACGAATATCGCCCGTTGGCTTTGCTGCAACTCGAATTGTTTGAGGGTCAACCCAACCATACGGGAGGCAGGTGTGACCATGGCTTCAACCATAATGGTGTCCCGCTCCTCTGCTTTTTCATCCTCTTCCATGTCAACTATCTCGTTATATTCACGCACGCGGGTCTCTTGCAGATCCAATCCGTACGGCAGCGGCGGATGAAATAGCCCTTGATGCTTGCTGGCAATTTCGGTCACCGCTTGCCGTGTTGCGGCGACGACAAACGTATCGCCGGCATGAACTTGGTAATCGTCAAACGGGGGGAGAATTGTCTCCTGACCTCTGAAAATGAACCGAATGGTGGCGTTGGGGAGAGATTTGAACGTACCGGCCACGGCCGTTTCACCCATAAGCCCTGAGTCCGCGGCAACAACAAACTGAGATATATATTGCCGGCCACTGGACCCGCCGGTCGTCGCACTTTTGCGTTCCGGTAAGATGAGTGGCAGTAAAAAGAGAACATAGAAAATAGAAACACCGGCCAAGATCAAACCCAATGGCGTGATTTCGAAAAATCCAAGTTCGCGTAATCCCTGCTGGCTCATGGAACTTGAGATTAAAAGATTGGTGCTCGATCCAATCAAAGTGGTCATCCCTCCGAGTATGGCGGCATACGACAGCGGCATCATGGTGCTGCTCGCCGACAATCCGCTCTTTTGAGCAAGGGCCTGAAGGATCGGAATAAATATGACGACAATGGGTGTGTTATTAAGAAAGGCCGAAAGAATGGCGACGACCAACAGCAGCAAAGCCAGCAACTCCCGGGGATGACGACGCACGCGTGAAACCCAGTCGCCGAAACTTTCAAGCGCACCGGTGCGAACCATGCCTTCCCCGACAACCAAAAGAGCCAATACCGCGATCAGCGCCGGATTGGCAAACCCGGCCAGCAAGGTTTCCGCGTCGAGAAGATTGACGTCGAAGGTTCCCACCAATGGAAACAATTGAAACAGAACAAGAAGTGCTGTCAGAACTAGTAATGAACTGACTTCCAAAGACAGCCATTGCGTGACGTAAAGGGTAAGCAGTATCACGGCCAACCCCAGCACGGCCCACATTTGAAATGTTGTTTCAAAACCGGTCATGGCGTCATCTTACGGCATTGGAGACCGTATGGGCGTGGTTTAACGGCCCTTGTCCCTGCCCCAACCCTGGCGCTGTTTGAATGGCGTCAAAGACATAGGCTCTGGCCCGCGCAACAGCAGATGTCAGATCAAGGGATTGCGCCAAGCCAGCAGCGATGGCAGAGGCCAAAGTGCAACCAGTACCGTGGGTCGAGGTTGTCTCAAGCCTGGGTCCGACAAAACGCTCCACATGATCCCGCATGATCAACAGGTCCACGACGTCCTCGCTATCTGCATGGCCGCCCTTTAAGACAACAGCGTCCGCACCCAAAGTGCGCAGACTCTCCACCGCGGACTCCATGTCTGCAACCGTTCGGATGGCGCGCTTGGTCAATACCTCCGCTTCGGGAAGATTAGGCGTTATAACGCTGGCGCCGTCGATCAATCGCGTTTGAAGCGACGCAACAGCTTCATCGTCGATCAGTTTATGACCTCCTTTCGCAGCCATAACCGGATCAACAACGCGCGGAATACCGGGGCCAAATCGCGCGAGCGCGTCAGCCACGCTGTTTACGGATTCCTTGGTTCCCAGCATGCCGGTCTTAATGACGTCGGCACCGATATCATTCAGAACAGTTTTTATTTGTGAGGCGACAAACTCCGGAGGAATTGCATGGACGCCGTGAACGCCTCGGGTATCCTGATCGGTGACTGCCGTAATCGCTGTTGCGCCATAGGTACCCAAAGACGTTACGGTTTTGAGATCGGCTTGTATCCCCGCACCACCACCGCTGTCGGATCCGGCCACAATGAGCACACGACCTTTCATAAGGTGAGATCCCACAATTTTGATCTGAATTGCGTCAGGCGGCTGACGCTTCGATAACCGAAACCACGTCACGTACTACGGCGCCGACTTCTTCAGCATCGTCCCCTTCCGCCATCACACGTATCAGGGGCTCGGTTCCGGATTTACGGATAAGAAGACGGCCGCCAGCATTCAGACGCGATTCGGCAGTTGAGATCGCTTCTTTTACAGGCGCCGCATCCAATACTTGCTCGGCGTTTGATCCGTCGGACAAACGAACATTTTCGAGGATTTGGGGGACAGTTTCGAACAGCCGCAAGACTTCGCTCGCGGGCTTCCCAGCTTCGATCAGTATGGCCAGCAATTGTAATCCTGCCATAAGACCGTCGCCCGTCGTTGCTTGCCGGCCCAAGATGATGTGGCCCGATTGTTCACCGCCAAGGTTGTACCCACCCTCTTCCATTCGCTCGGAAACATACCGGTCGCCGACTTGAGTGCGTTCGAGTTCAAGGCCAATTCCGGACAGATAACGTTCAAGTCCGAGGTTGCTCATCACCGTTGCGACAACACCATTGCCTTCAAGCTCGTTCGTCGATTGCCAGCGTGTGGCAATAGCCGCCATGACTTGATCGCCGTCGATAATCGCGCCCTTTTCGTCGCAAACAACGACACGATCAGCATCGCCATCAAGTGCCAAGCCGATATGGGTGTTGTTGTCTTTGACCGCTTTCGCCATGCGCTCAGGAAACAGGGACCCGCTGTTTTCATTGATGTTGAAACCGTTAGGCTCCACACCGACGGGAATAACATCTGCCCCCAATTCCCAAAATACGGCCGGTGCAACTTTATAGGCAGCACCATTGGCACAATCGATGACAACCTTTAGACCGTCCAATCTCAAGTGACGGGGAAAGGTGTTCTTGACGTATTCGATGTAGCGGCTTGCACCTCGGCCGTTGTCAAGCCGGCGGGCCCGGCCAAGTTTGTCGGTATCAACGCGTAAGTCATCCAAACCGTTATCAATGTGTGATTCAATTTCGGCTTCGATGGCGTCTGAGAGTTTGAAACCATCAGGACCGAACAGCTTGATACCGTTGTCCTGATACGGGTTGTGAGAGGCGGATAACATGACTCCGAGATCGCACCGCAGAGACCGCGTTAATATGGCAATGCCCGGCGTCGGGATCGGACCGACAAGAACCACGTCCATGCCGACGGAAATGAACCCAGCGGTCAAGGCCGGTTCCAGCATGTAGCCCGAGAGGCGTGTGTCCTTGCCGATCACCACCGTATGCCGGTGATCACCGCGCGTGAATGTATGTCCTGCAGCCATACCCAGCTTAAGCGCCATATCGGCCGTCATCGGATCACGATTGGCCGTGCCCCGAATGCCGTCGGTTCCGAATAGACGTCGTTTAGCCATGGGTTTGGTGGTCCTAAATCTGTGTGGCCCGTCTCATAGATACCTTAAACGGACACCGGTTCAATCTACCGCGACTCAGGCCTTTATTGATAGTGGTGCCTTAGAGGCCGTTTCGAAAGGGGTTGAGTGGCCGGTGTCGATGTGATTCCAGGAAGGTTGCTGAAACCGATCTGGAGCCGCCATGTGGACGCCGACCACCCGAGAGCAGCATAGCCGCAAGGCGCTGCGTTATCAGACTGATTTGACCGCTGCGGAGTGGGTTGTGATCGAGCCTCATTTGCCTCCGGCTCATGGCACGGGACGGCCCCGGTCATGGCCGATGCGAGAGATCGTCAACGGCATTTTCTACGTGATGCGGGCTGGCTGCCCTTGGCGCTTGCTGCCAAGCGATTTACCACCGTGGGGCACGATCTATCGCTGGTTCGCTAAGTTCCGCGACGACGGCCTCCTTGAGAAGATCAACCACTTTCTGGTCATGGCCGATCGCGAGCGGGTCGGACGCGAGGCCAGCCCGAGCGGCGCGATTATCGACAGCCAGAGCGTCAAGACGACCGAGGCTGGTGGCCCCCGCGGCTACGATGCGGGCAAGAAGATCAAGGGGCGCAAGCGCCACGCGCTGGTCGACACCGACGGGCGCGGCCTCGTGCTCGAGGCGCATCCGGCGAGTATCCAGGACCGCGATGGTGGCGGGCCGCTGCTGTGCGCCTCACGCGGCTCGTTTCCGTTCATCGAGAAGGTCTTTGCCGACAGCGGCTACGCCGGCGAGAAGGTCGCCACGGCCACCATGATCGCCGTCGAGATCGTGCGCAAAAGCCCCGATCAGGTCGGCTTCGCCGTCCAACCGCGCCGCTGGGTCGTGGAGCGCTTCTTCGCCTGGATCAACCGCAACCGGCGACTGGCAAAGGACTTCGAGGCCACCATCGCCTCGGCCCGCGCCTTCCTCTACGCCGCCTCCGTCATGCTCCTCGTCCGCAGATTGGCCCGAGCCGCATGACTTTCGAAACCGACTCTAAGGCAAGACGAGATGCGCCTTGGCCAGAAGAACGGCATCGTCCGGCAGTGGGCGCGCACCGGCAGCCGTCCGCGTCAGCCCAAGGACCAGCGCTACCAGAGCGCCTATCTGTTCGGCGCCGTCTGCCCGGCGCGCGGTACCGGTGCGGCCGTGGCGATGCCGTTCGCCGACACCCATGCCATGCCGGCCCATCTCGAAGAGATTAGCCGCACCGTCGCCGACGGCTCACACGCCGTCCTCCTCATGGACCGCGCCGGCTGGCACACCACCACCGAATTGGAGTTCCCCGACAACATCACGCCGCTGTTCCTGCCGCCCAGATCGCCGGAGCCGAACCCGGCCGAAAACATCTGGCAGTACCTGCGCCAGACCTACCTGTCGAACCGCGTCTTCGACAGTTACGAAGACATCGTCGATGCGGCATGCCACGCCTGGAACAAGCTCATCGACAAGCCCTCGAAAATCATGTCGATTGGTATGCGCAAATGGGCACACGAAGGTCAAATTCAATGACCGTTGGTATGAGCAATCGTCAGCGCTTGGCGTGTTTCCGCCACGTCATGAACTCTGAGAATTTGGACGCCCCGGCGTGCAGCGGTAACGGCAGCCGCCAAGGAACCGGTAAGACGATGCTTGGGATTCTTGGTCTGGCTCAGACGACCGATAAAACTCTTGCGAGAAGCGCCGACCATCACGGGGCACCCCAGTCCGTGCAACAGCGTCAGTCCATCGAGTATTTCGAGATTGTGGTCATCGGTTTTCCCGAAGCCAATTCCTGGATCGATACATAGATTGCTCTTATCAACACCATCGCCGACACAGGTCTGCACGCGCCCAGCCAACACATCAAAAATGTCCGCAGGCGCCCACGTATAGGTTGGGTTAGACTGCATGGTCTGTGGTTGGCCCAACATGTGCATCAGGACAACCGGCGCTTTTCTTTTGACCACAACGTTCATAGCGTTGGGATCGCCGGTCAGCGCGGTAACGTCGTTAACGATGGCGGCACCTGAATCGAGCGCCAAATCCATTGTCGACGCATGGCGGGTGTCGATGGAAACCTTTAGCCCCTTCTCCGCCAAAGCCCGAACCACCGACAGAACCCGGCGCTGCTCTTCCTCAGGAGACACGGGGTCCGCACCCGGGCGGGTGGATTCTCCGCCGACATCTAGAATGTCCCCGCCTTGTTCGGCGAGCATAACGCCGTGCGCAATCGCCGCATTCGACGTGGCGTGATCACCACCGTCGGAAAAACTGTCCGGTGTGACATTGATGATGCCCATGATCTGAGTGCGGTCCATGGCGAGACCGGCAAAGGGTACGCGGGGAGCTGCGAGAACATCCAAACGCGCCGACACGAGGTTCTTAAGTGGTGTGTTTATTACCCGTCGCCAAGGATCGAAGGCGGTGACCGAACAAGCATGACGGTTGATGTCGCCGGCGGATTGGATCACGACTTCGATGGCAGTAAAACCCAATGCCCTGCCACACAGACGAAAGGCTTGTCCGTTATCAATGAGTGTGTTCGCCAAGTCACCTGTCACCAATCCGCGCGGCAGCAGGGTGACGTCCGACGGCTCGACGGCATCAAGATCTTTCGGCGCGGGAAGACCCGAAACGGAAGTCGTCACGTGTTGGGTTGCGGCTCTGGCTCAAGACCGCCGGAGTCTGGCTCTTCATCACCGGAATCCGTAGTCGGGACTGATGTCCTACGTCCCGGAGGCCGCGGCCGGGATGTTGGTTTTTCGGACTTGTCGATGGTCTCGCCACGCAACAGTTTGTCGATCTCTTCGCGGGACAGGGTTTCGTATTCGAGCAGACCTTTGGCAATAACTTCAAGGTCGTCCTGATGTGCGTCCAGAATTTTGCGCGCTGTCGCCTCGCCTTCTTCGACGAACCGCCTGACTTCTTGATCGATCAACTCAGCTGTCTTGTCGGAGACGTTTTTCTGCTGGGCAACCGAATGGCCGAGGAACACCTCTTCCTGATCGGCGTTGTAGCGCAGCGGTCCTAGTCTTTCCGAGAAACCGAACTCGGTGACCATGCGGCGTGCAATTTCTGTCGCGCGTTTGATATCGTCGGACGCGCCGGTGGTGACCTTCTCCTCACCGAAAATCATTTCCTCTGCCACGCGTCCGCCGAACAGACTTGCGATCATGGCTTTCAGTTCGGTGATTGACTGGCTGTACTTGTCCCGCTCGGGCAGGAACATGGTGACGCCCAGCGCCCTGCCACGTGGGATGATGGTCACCTTGTGTAACGGCTCATGTCCTTCCGCGTGCATCATGATCAGCGCATGACCTGCTTCATGATAAGCGGTGAGCTTTTTCTCATCCTCGGTCATCACCATGGAGCGCCGTTCAGCGCCCATCATGACTTTATCTTTAGCTTCCTCGAACTCAAGCATGGTGACGACACGCTTGGCTTTACGAGCTGCCAATAACGCTGCTTCGTTCACCAGGTTGGCGAGGTCTGCGCCGGAGAACCCGGGGGTGCCGCGGGCAATGATCTTGAGGTCCACTTCCGGAGACATCGGCGTCTTGCTCGTGTGCACTTTGAGAATTTTTTTCCGGCCGATGATATCAGGATTGGGTACGACAACTTGACGGTCAAACCGGCCAGGACGCAGCAACGCGGGATCGAGCACATCAGGTCTGTTCGTCGCCGCGATGAGAATGACGCCTTCATTGGCTTCGAAGCCGTCCATCTCAACCAGCAATTGGTTTAGTGTCTGTTCACGTTCGTCGTTGCCACCGCCGAGACCCGCACCGCGATGACGACCCACCGCATCTATTTCATCGATAAAGATGATGCAAGGTGCGTTCTTTTTACCTTGCTCGAACATGTCGCGTACTCGGCTGGCACCAACGCCGACAAACATCTCAACGAAATCAGAACCCGAGATGGTGAAGAACGGTACGTTGGCCTCGCCGGCAATGGAGCGCGCCAACAACGTTTTGCCGGTTCCCGGCGGACCAACCAGAAGCACCCCTTTCGGGATCTTGCCGCCAAGTCTTTGGAACTTGGCCGGGTCGCGCAGAAACTCGACCACTTCTTCCAGTTCCTGCTTGGCCTCGTCTATGCCGGCGACGTCTTCAAAGGTGACTCGGCCCTGCCTTTCGGTCAGTAGTTTGGCCCGCGACTTGCCGAAGCCCATAGCTTTGCCACCACCACCCTGCATTTGGCGCATGAAGAAGATCCACACGCCGATGAGCAGCAGCATGGGGAACCAGGAGATCAGAATGCTCCACAACGTGGTTTCGCCATCGCTGCGGGGAACGGCCTTGATGTCTACACCGTTGGACCGGAGTGTCATAACCAAAGAGGGATCCTCGGGCGCGTAGGTGCGGAACTGGCTTCCATCACGGGTCTTGCCCGTAATGTTATTGCCTTGAATGGTGACGCTGTTGACCTCATTCCCTTCAACAGACGCCATGAATTCCGTGAACGACAATTCACGGCTGGGCGCACGCGATGCTGGGGCCTGGAACAGGTTAAAGAGGGCCACAATCAAGACCAGAATGATGACCCACAGAATCAAGTTTCGACTAATGTTCACGCCACATCCTTTTTCGCGTTTTGCCGCTGCTCACGATTAGAGTGTTGGTTAGCGGCCATAAGTCCCTGATGTCCAGATTAAATAGGTGCATGCCCCTCAAAGCAAGCAGGGAACAATGAACAGTTTACGGTGCGAGTTTTTCAGGAACGGTTTTTGTGCCCCGCTAACTTTATTACAATTGCCGTGAATCACCCAAAATTCTGCCGTTCTGTGGCTTCCGGCGTGATCGTAACGACGGCATCCGATACGCGCATCTGACAGCCATGTAAGGTCCGGTCCGACCAATCCGTGGTGCCCAGAGCATGGTACAGGCGCGACAAACGATCAAAACGCGGCGGATAATTCGCGCCTGAAATTTGGCACAGACAGCGGGCCAGACACCGCAATCCCACTTCTTCCGGTGCAGCCATGAGAACAGATAAATCCAATGTCAGCGTACCAGCTTCGGACGGTCTTTCGGCCTCTTCAAAAACCTGGCCGACGGCATGATCAATTGCTTCCTTAACACGTTGCATGTGACCGACTGTGTCGAGCAGGCGTTCGCTGTTGAGGCCTTCCATTTCGAGTGCCGCCAATAGTTTGCGGACGCGCACACGTGAAAACTGTTCGTCCTCATTCGAGGGATCTTCAATCCAAGACTGTTGGTGAGCCTGGCACGTTGCCACAAGGTCAGCCTTTGAACGGTCGAGAAGAGGACGGACGACCTGGACGTCCTGACGAAGCGTTTTCGCCGCCATGGCCGCCAGACCGTCGACCCCCGACCCGCGCAGGAGGCGCTGTACAAACGTCTCTACCTGATCGTCGGCATGATGCGCGACGAGAAGGGTCTGCACGCCGTGTTCCCGGCACCAGCTGCTCATCAAATCAAAGCGGGCTTCCCGCGCCGCCGCCTGGGGGCTGCGGTCCAATTGGCCGACCCTGCGGCCTTCGTCCCATACCAGGATGTGGTGGTCCAAGCCGAGACCCATGTACCAATCGCTGACCTGTTCTGCCTCACGTTTGGCTTGAGGCCGCAGACGATGATCGACGGTGAGGCCGACGAGACTGAGTCCGCAGTCTTCAGCCCATTCTTGGGCTAACCGTGTCAGCGCCATACTGTCCGGTCCACCGGATACTGCAATGGCAATGGTCTCGCCCTGTTGAAATGATCCAAGCGGTTGCATCAGCACTGCGAACGCAGCGCTGGAAATGGGTGAACCCACAGCCGGTCCGTCGCTCGTGTTTTGAATGGCTGTCATGTCAGCTGCAAGTGAGACGGGCGCGTTCCGTTTGTGCCCGGCGGCGGATGGTATCGTTGGCTTCGGGATATTCTGTCGCCAAACGGGACAACGCCGTACAGGCTCCGTCTGTTTGACCCAACCGAGCCATGGAAAGCCCCAACTTCAACAGATTGTCTGGCGCTTTGTTGCTGTTGGGAAACGTTTGATAACCGGATAGGAATTCTACAGCGGCCTGTTCAAAGTCGCCCCTGACGTAAAACGTTTCTCCCAACCAGTATTGAGCATTACCGGCAAGCGTGTCCGTTGGGTTGGCTTCCAAGAACATTCGCAACGCTGTCTCGGCCCGAACATAGTCCGCTTGCCGGAGAACATTGAATGCATAGTCGTATTGTTCTTGCGGTGTGCCCGCTGGCAAGGCCGCCATGACTTCCATTGGACTGGGAGCAGTGCCGATCTGTGCTGCAGTAACCGGACCCGGTGACGGGGCCGCCGCGATCCGGGGTGGTGCCGCGACAGCCGGTTGTTGCGTCATGGGCTGAACGGGCCGGGCTAAGGCTTCAGCAGAGGGCGGCAACACATTGCCAGTTTCGTCCGTGCGAACAACCCCGAAGGTATTGCCTTGATTTACGGGTCCAGATTGCCGAGGCGCAGTCAACTCTCCCCCCGGTGCCAAGAGCTGAGTACCGGCAGGTGTCAGTCCTGGTGCCAGGGATTGAGGCGGCACAGCCGATGCGGGTGCGATCATTGAATCGGGCGATGACGTGATGGGTGGCTGAGAACCCATTTGAGGTTGGGGTTGCACCGGGCTGGACATGGGTATGCTGAGATCCGCTGCCACCCTACCCGCGACGTCCATTGGCGGTGCAACGCGGGTGGGAGCGGTCGGCGTAGTCACAGCTTGCGCTGGCGGCATTTGAGGCTGACTAAATCCGTGGGGGGCCGCACTTCCAACCACTGTTTGAGGCTGGATTTGAAGTGCCGTCGGTCCAACACCGGTGACATTAGCACCAGCCGTTCCTGGGGTGTTTAATCCGGTCATGGGAGCTGTTGTAGGCGCGGCAACAGCTGACGAAACACCAGCCGCTTGTTCGAGAACGGCCAAACGGTAAGACACATCATTGGACAACTGCTGAATTTGAGCCCGCATTTGCGACACTTCAAACTGGGTTTGTTCAAACTGGCCTGTCAGTGTTTCGACCAACCGTTCCATTTGCAGAACCCTGACTTGCAGCCGGCTTGCCACATCAGTAGGGAGCGTTGGCACGGGCATTCCCGTTTCTTCTGGTGAGGCAGGCATCTGGGCTTGGGTCTCGGGTGACTGTATTTGCAGGCCACGGAGTTGGCCTTCGATGCGGTCCAACCGGTCATTCAAAACACGTACATCCAGCGGTGTTTGGGCCCAACCAGATGTCGATACAGTGCTCCAGATGAAGAGCACAATCAGTGAGATACAAAAGATAGCAAACGGTTGAAAAGAAGAGAGACGTTTCATCGCATTCATCACTTGGAAAGAGTGAGCCAGCAGGCGCTTTGAGACGCTCGTTAATGGTACGGCACGGCAGAAATAAGGCAAACGACGACGTCCAATATACCTGGAATCATTGATTCGGCCTGAATTTATACCAACGGTCATTGAATTTGACCTTCGTGTGCCCATTTGCGCATACCAATCGACATGATTTTCCAGGGCTTGTCGATGAGCTTGTTCCAGGCGTGACACGCCGCATCGACGATGTCTTCGTAACTGTCGAAGACGCGGTGCGACAGGTAGGTCTGCTGATTATCGAAGAACTCGGCTTCGTGCCGCTCTCAAAGACCGGCGCCGAACTCCTCTTCGAAGTGTTCAGCCAACGTTACGAACGGGGCGCAATCGTCATCACCTCGAACTTGCCGTTCGACGAATGGACGGAAATATTCGGTTCCGAGCGCCTGACCGGCGCGCTGCTCGATCGCCTGACCCACCATGTCCATATTCTGGAAATGAACGGCGACAGCTACCGGCTCAACCAGAGCCGAAGAAAACAACAAACAGCCGGCCGCAGCTGATCGGTATCTAACACCGAGGCCGGCGTTGACCCGGTGGGTACACAGGCACCGCCCACACGCCTTCGCTTCGCACACGCGAAACGCTACGCAAAGCCGCGCGGGTCCCTCCCATGCACTACCGGGACAACCCGCAACAACGCCTTCGGCATCACATAAAATGGACTGGTTTTACGCCGCCCAACTGGGCTGATTTTGCTCCGCCGTTGACCGGCATGTGACGCACAACCGGTTTTATCCCGATTTCCGACAGTTCACCGAGGCCATCTTCGGGTTCTTCAACCAAACCCTGCCCCGGGAATAGGAAACAATCCGAGACACCGTTACCGACAACTTTCGTGTCATCGCACACGATCAGTACCGAGTAATTGGGTAGCAGGATTATAAGTTGAACGCCGCCGTTTTTAACTCTCACACTCTGAATGATCACCAATGAGGCGATCGTTCAGCGGTCCCTTATTGGACGACCGAAACACCCCGCCGGTTCCGGCTCCAGCAATTTTCATTGGAAGCCACACAGACCGGCCGTTCTTTGCCATAGGAAATGGTACGAACACGGCTCGACGCGGCACCCAAAGTAACCAGGTAATCTTTGACGGCGTTGGCCCGGCGCTCGCCAAGACCCAAGTTGTATTCGCGCGTACCCCGTTCGTCGCAATGTCCTTCAACGACTACGGTCCACGATGGGTTTTGACCCAGCCAAGAGGCTTGGCCCTGTAACGTGGCCTGAGCGGCACCATTCAAGTCATACTCGTCGAGTGCAAAATAGACGCCGTTACCCACGACTTGGTTGAAGTATTCAGCTGAATCCATGGCTGGCCCCGAAGGAGCGGACGGCGCAGCAGCAGGCTGGCTCGTGCCCATGGAATCTGACCCCATATCGTCCGATGAATCGGACGCACAAGCGGCCAAAAGTGCGGTTGCAGCGACGGCACTGATTAAACGAACCATCATTGTATTTCTTCCCCTTCGGTCACAAGACTGACGTGAGTGTGCACAACTATGCACAAAATCCCGATTTTTCGCACCTCTTTTATCAGGTGCTTGATGGGACGCAAGCTCTTCCGGCTATAAAAACAAACCTGTCATCATTTGGCTCCATCAAAATACCGGAAGTTCATTTACCGGTAAAATCTTAAGGAATGAGCGGCGACCACGCCGGATCTGACCCGTCCTGGGGTGTCACTATCTCCCTTTGGTTGTATCCGGTTAAATCTATAGAGTACAGACGTGTTCGTCCCCCGGTTCCATCGGCACGGGTCGGCGCCTGGGCAAAATACACCAGTACCCGGCCATTTGGCGCCCACGTCGGCGATTCAACGAGGAATCCCTGGGCCAATAGCCGCTCCCCGCTGCCGTCTGGCTGCATCACACCAATGTAGAAGGTGCCACGACTGATACGGGTAAATGCGATTAAATCTCCTCTCGGCGACCAGACTGGTGTGGCGTAGCGGCCATTGCCAAAGCTGATCCGGCGTGATTCAGATCCGTCGGCATTCATTACATAGATCTGCTGGCTGCCACCTCGGTCCGAGTTAAAGGTGACTTGACGGCTGTCGGGCGCGTAAGACGGCGACGTATCGATGGCCGGATGATTGGTCAGGCGTAATGTTCTCCGGGTCCGGAGGTCCATCTCGTAAATTTCTGAGTTGCCGTCAGACGCCAATGAAAAAACGACCTTGTTGCCGTCCGGAGAGAACCGGGGCGCGTATGTCATGCCGGGAAATGAGCCAAGCAATTCCTGCCGGCCGGTATCGATATTGAACAGGTACACCCGGGGCACATTCTGGAAATAGGACAGATAGGTGATTTCCTGGGCCGTCGGTGAGAACCGCGGAGTCAGCACCAAAGCAGAGCCGTCAGTCAAAAATCGGTGATTGGCACCGTCTTGATCCATAATGGCCAGGCGCTTGATCCGCGCATTACCAGGTCCACTCTCAGACACATAAACCACGCGGGTATCAAAATATCCCGTTTCACCTGTGATCTGGGTGTAAATGGCATCGGCGATGATATGCGCCACGCGGCGCCAATTGCTCGGTTGGGTCACATAAGCTTGACCAATCATTTGCTGGCCACCGAAGACATCCCACAAACGAAAGGCAACGCGTAATTGACCGTTGGCT
The DNA here is from genome assembly GCA_965262665.1 of Rhodospirillaceae bacterium. Classification (GTDB taxonomy): domain Bacteria; phylum Pseudomonadota; class Alphaproteobacteria; order Rhodospirillales; family Rhodospirillaceae; genus CBDBND01. The sequence continues at coordinate 936,926 of CBDHFR010000004.1, read as the reverse complement.
TGAGCCTCAATTTCGCCCTGGACCAGAGCTTGGGCTGCCAAGGCGCGCCAATCGGCAAATCGGGGTTGAACGTCGAGTGATGGCAGGGCCTGGATGAACGCATCACGATCAATGGGGCGAAATAACCCCGACCGCTCCAGATCATTGGAGACAACCGCGCTCAAATCCCGGCCAATACGATTTGCTTCGTCTTCGTTACCGGGAAAACTCGCAACCGCGATTGGCATGGGTTCGACCCGGCCACGGGTTATGTCAATCTGAACCTGTGCGTGTGCGGACGCGCCAAAATAAACGGCGCTCAGCAAGACAAACGAAATTAGCCATCGAACCTGCACGATGAAAACGAACCTCCCCCTAATCGTTCTTTGTGATCCGTTGATGCAACGTGAGCCAGATACGCTCGAACCGCCAGGATTGCAATGAAAGCCTAATTGATCCGCCCCTGTGGCGAGAATGTAAACACGATTTCCTTAAAGATTTCGTACCTTTGTGGCGAGATTGGGATGTTGCTGCAGCTGAGAACAGCGGTGCGAGCACTGTCTGCAAAGGTACGGAAGGCTGGTTCGGTAAAGTACCGGCCGGTGTCCTCGATATTGGCGCGGCGAACACTGCCGTCTGGATTGATCCCCACGCGCAGGTCAACAGACAGGTCTTGAATACCTTCTTTCCCCGGGTCGATCCGCCAACACCGCTCGATGTGAGCCCGGATCGCATCCCGTTCGCTCAGAGTGGCGCGGTCTGCCATTTGCAGAGTGCGTAACTGTTGATCGGGGTCTACCTCGTCAGGGGCGGGTGTTTCCGGTTGTGGGCGGCTGGCCACCTCCTGCTCCAGGTCCTTCACCAGACTGACCAGCTCTTGAAAGGAATCCCGCTTCGGCGGCGTTGGCTTGCGCGGAGGAACGGCCACGGTGGGCGCCGGAGGTAAGGCTGCGAGCTGCTCATCCTCGGGCGGCGGCGGCACTGGGACTTCGCTTTCAGGTGGAGGATCGGGAGCAGCGAGCTGTTCCGGCTCGGGTTCAGGCTCAGGTTCTGGTTCAAGCTCAGGTTTCGGCTCGGGCGCTGGGGCCGCAGTCACTTCGGCGATGGCCACCAATTCGACAACCATGGGCGGAGTCACGTCCAACGGGTTGCGCTGCCAAAAAGGCATACCCAGCCACGCCATGGTAATCACAAGACCATGGAGAATGGTGGAAAAGAGAAACCCTTTGGTCATCACGCCCGCCGTTGACTAGCGGTTTCTCGGCGGGTCCGTGACCAGGGCCGCGTTGCGTAAACCAGCTTTGTAGATTTCCGACATCACATCCATAACCGTGCCGTAGGCCAAAGTTTTATCAGCGCGAACGTAAATCCGAACATCGGGATTGGCTTCCGTGATGGCCTGAAGGCGGGCTCCTAACTTGTCGAGATCGATAGGTTCGTTTTGCAGCGACACACCCTGCTGATTGATGCTGACAGTCAGCGCTTGATTGTCCTGTGGTAGATTAGGTGTGGTTGCTTCGGGTAGGTCAATATCAACCCCCGTGGTCAGTAATGGTGCGGCGACAATAAAGATGACCAACAACACCAGCATGACATCGACCATGGGAGTTACATTGATTTCCGACATGGGCCGATAGGGTTTGCGGCGTGCGCCGCCTCCCCCTTCATCTGGTTGAACAAACATCCCCATGATCAGCCTCGGTCTTCCAACTGGCGGGAAAGGATTGCACCAAACTCGCCGGCAAAGTTTTCAAGCCTGAGGGCATACCGATTCATGTCTGAAGAGATGGAGTTGTAGGCGATCACAGCAGGAATGGCGGCCACCAAGCCAAGAGCTGTTGCGAACAGAGCCTCAGCAATGCCCGGCGCTACTGTCGCCAGACTGGTGTCACTGGACAAACCGATAGCCGTAAACGTGTTCATGATGCCCCAAACAGTGCCAAACAAGCCAAGAAACGGTGCTACCGCACCTGTGGAGGCGAGAAAAGTCATACGGCTTTGCAGGTGATCCATTTCCCGTTCGAGACTTATGCGCATGACCCGGTCTATACGTTGCCCTATACCCTCAATGTTGTCAGGCTTGGCATCTTTGTTTTTAGCCGATGAACGTCGCCACTCGCGCATGGCGGCAACAAAAATGGACGACATGGGATCGGGCGGACGCGGACCGACACGATCGTAGAGTTCTTCCAATGAACTCCCCGACCAAAATTTTTCTTCAAATTTTTCCGCTTTGTTGGTCAAAGACCGCAAGCGCAAAATCTTGTCAAAAATAATCGCCCAGCTCCAGATCGACGCCGCTGCCAAAAACACCATGACGGTTTTGACGACAATGTCAGCCTGGAGAAACAACCCCCAAATTGAGAAGTCAGTCTGCACCGCAATAGCGCCGACTGCTCCAACCGTTTCAACTTCCATCCTGCTCTAACCCTCTTCGTCGCGTAATTCGTCCAGAACTGACTTCAAATGTCCGGGTAACCGTTTGGGACGTCCGTTTTCGTCGACCAACGCCAAACGTAAATCGATTTCGGCGACCGGTTGTCCCATTTCAGCCTTTTCAATGCGAAAGACCTTTTGACTCATGTGCATGGATGCACCGCCGCTTCCAGCCACTTGCGTCCGTACCAGCAATTCATCATCCAATTTCGCTTGATTGAGATACCTGATGTCAGCCGAATGAACCGTAAAAACCAAGCCTTCGGACTCCATTAGAGACAAATGGTCTAAACCATTAACCCGCATCATTTCGGTGCGGGCTCGTTCCGCAAACTTGAGATAGGACGCATGGTAAACCATGCGTCCTGCATCTGTTTCTTCGTAGTAAATGCGGATCGGAAACAAATGGGCGTTTCCGTCCATGACACCGGACGTCGGCCGTGGCACAGCAACCGTCATGGATCGTCACCGCCCAGCATGTCGAATTGAGCCGGATCCCGCTGCGGAATTTTCAGACCAATATGTTTGTATCCACTGTCCGATAGCATGCGCCCGCGCGGAGTGCGTTGGATTAACCCGCGTTGGATAAGAAACGGCTCGATCACATCTTCAATGGTGCCCCGTTCTTCCGACAGCGCCGCAGCCAACGTGTCCACACCGACTGGTCCGCCCCCATAAAACTCGGCAATACAGGTGAGGTAACGGCGGTCCATGGCATCAAGCCCCAAGTCGTCGACTTCCAAACGTTTAAGCGCCGCATCCGCAGCTGAGGCGTCGACTGGTGTGACACCTTCAACGGCGGTGAAGTCTCTCACCCGCCGCAACAATCGGCCCGCAACACGCGGGGTACCGCGCGAACGCTTGGCGATTTCTTCAGCGCCGTCCGCCGCCAAATCAAAGCCTATAATAGATGCGCCGCGCTTGACGATTTGAACGAGATCCTCAATCGAGAAGAAGTCCAGACGCAGAGGGATGCCAAAGCGATCACGCAACGGTGTCGTCAACAATCCCGACCGAGTGGTCGCACCCACAAGAGTGAACGGCTGCAATTCAATCCGCACCGAGCGCGCGGCTGGGCCCTCGCCGATTATCAGATCCAATTGGAAATCCTCCATCGCCGGATACAACACTTCCTCTATGGCGGGATTGAGGCGGTGGATCTCGTCGATAAACAGGACATCGCGGGCTTCCAGGTTGGTAAGAATGGCCGCAAGGTCACCGGCCTTAACAATCATCGGACCGGAGGTCGCGCGAAACCCCACACCCATTTCACGGGACACGATTTGCGCCAATGTTGTTTTTCCGAGGCCCGGAGGTCCGTGCAGCAGCACATGATCAAGCGGTTCGCCCCGATCGGAAGCCGCGGCGATAAACACTTCCAAATTGTCGCAAACTGGCCGCTGGCCGATAAACTCAGACAGGCGTTGAGGACGAAGTTTGACGTCGGCATCTTCGCTTTGCTCATCACCGGATATGAGACGGTCTTCAGCCATCGCCTGATAAAGCCTTCAGACCGCTGCGTATGAGTCCGTCAAGCGTGTGAGCACCCGGATCCGCATGAACGGTACGGGAAATGGCACCAAAGGCATCGGCGCGACCGTAACCCAGATTGACCAAGGCCGACACCGCGTCTTCAACGAGATCACTGGCGGCATCGCCTTCGGAACCAGCGGCGCCCTTGCCGTTGGATTTCGACGGTAAAATTGGAACAGCTGCGATGCCACCCACTTTATCTTTTAACTCCGTCACCAATCGCGCGGCCAGTTTAGGCCCTACGCCGGTGGCGCGCGCGAACGGTGCCTTGTCTTGCGCGGCAACAGCTTGGGCCATTTGGTCAGCGCTCAAGACGGAAAGAATGGACAGCGCCACCTTGGTACCGACGCCTTGCACTTTGGTAAGCAACAGAAACGCATCTTTCTCTGACTTGGTAGCAAAGCCATAAAGATGAATGTGGTCTTCCCGCACATGGGTTTCCACCGACAAGGTCATCGCTTGTCCTGGCTGCGGTAAAGCGGACAGCGTACGCACCGAACAGAATACGTGATATCCGACACCGGACACATCAATGACGGCCCAGTCATCGCCGATACTTTCAACCAGACCCTTAAGTTTGGCGATCACCGGTTCCGTCCTCCTGCAATCGCCCGAGCCAGTTTGTCTGATATCCCTCGGTGATGGGCATGGCAAATGGCCACCGCCAAAGCGTCGGCAGCATCGGCGGAATGCGCATCGGCACCGGGCAACAACATTTTCACCATCGCTTGCACTTGGATCTTGTCGGCATGACCGGCACCGACAACAGCTTTCTTGACGGCATTGGGAGTGTATTCAAAGACCGGTACCTGGCTCTCCGCGGCAGCGAGCATCGCAGCAGCACGGGCGTGACCCAGCTTTAACGTTGAGACCGGATTCTTGTTAACAAAGGTCTCTTCGATGGCACATTCCAATGGCTGGTATTCACTTATGATTGAAACAAGCTCGGAGAAAATATGATGCAACCGGTCAGCCATGGGCGCTGTATCCAGCGCTCGAATGGTGCCATTAACCACAGCGGACAGTCGGTTGCCGTCAGCGTCGATGATACCCCAACCGGTTGCCCGGAGGCCGGGATCCAAACCCAAGAGACGAATGGTCACCTCCCCCTTCCCATCAAAAGCTAGCCGCCCAAACGATCCATAACGTCATCGTCGATGTCGAAGTTTGCAGCCACATGTTGGACATCGTCGCTATCGTCCAACGCGTCGAGCAATCCGAACAGGGTTTGCGCATCTGATTCCGCAACATCAACTGTATTCAACGGACGCCAATCAAGGCGTGCGCTTTCAGGCTCGCCGAGAGACCCTTCCAAAGACTTTTGTACTTCGTTCAGATCATCCGGCTCACAGTAAATGTCATGACCAACGTCGCTGGATTCCACGTCCTGAGCGCCTGCTTCGATTGCCGCTTCCATAACCTGATCTTCAGTGCCGGCACTTGTTGGGTATTTAATCAATCCCACCCGTTCGAAATTGAACGCCACACTGTTGGTTTCACCCAAGGTGCCGCCGTTTTTGGTGAACGCAGTCCTCACTTCGGCAGCGGTGCGGTTGCGGTTATCTGTAAGGGCTTCAACAATAAGCGCCACATTGCCCGGTCCGTAACCTTCGTACCGGGCTTCCTCGTAATTCTCGTCATCGTTGCCAGACGCTTTATCCATGGCACGCTGAATGTTGTCTTTGGGCATGCTTTGGGCACGGGCCGCGGCGATGGCAGAACGCAGCCGCGGATTATGGTCTGGGTCAGGCATACCCATCTTGGCGGCCACGGTGATTTCTTTCGCCACCTTAGAGAACAACTTGGCGCGCTTTTTGTCCTGCGCACCTTTGCGGAACATGATGTTCTTAAATTTGGAATGGCCTGCCATAGCACCGTCCTGAAGGCCGCACTGCGTCGCAGCCGTTGGTCTGGGTTATACCAGATGTTGTGTTTTGAGCCCAATTTGGGCCCCATTTAGGGCAGATATGTATAACGGGGCTCAATTGCAGGCCAGCGGCTCCTGAGTCAAGCGCAGAGACTTTAGTTGGCCTGCTCTGAGGGGCTGAGTATTCCGCCTTCCCTGAGCGCATGAACGGACACCGCTAGTCCGGACTGGCCGTCGGTTTCAACAACGACACCGCACAAGGTGGCCACTCCGGTGGCAGGCTCAAGACGCTCACCGGGAAGGGTATCCATGAACCGCCTGACCGCAATGCCGGTATCCATGCCGATGACTGAATCATAGGGTCCGCACATGCCGGCGTCGGTCTGGTAGGCGGTTCCAGCCGGCAGGACGCGTGTATCCGCTGTCGGGATGTGTGAATGACTGCCAACGGCAAGAGAAGCTCGGCCATCGGCAACGTAGCCAAGCGCCGTTTTTTCGCTGGTCGCTTCGCCGTGAATGTCGACCACGATGGCGTCTGCGTCCTGGCCAAGTTGAGTTCCGCTCAAGAACGCCTCTAGGCAGCGGAACGGGTCATCGACGGACGGCATGAACAATCGCCCCATGACTTGGACAACGGCAACCCGTCCTTTGGTTGCACTGTCGTAAAGTCCTGACCCCTGCCCGGGTGTTCCCTCGGGGTAGTTGGCCGGCCTCAGCAAACGTGGCTCGGTGGCGATATAGTCAATGATTTCCCGTTGATCCCAGGCGTGGTTGCCGGTGGTGATGACGTCCACGCCGGCTTCAAAAAGGGCCTCGCAAATCTTGATGGTGATGCCAAACCCATGGGCGGCGTTTTCACCACAGGCGACGACAAAATCGAGACCTATTTCGGCTCTCATGGCGGGTAAATGCTCGATCACGGCCGTCCGGCCTGATTTTCCCACGATGTCGCCGAGATAAAGGATTTTCATGGGTGCACGGCTGGATTGATGAACTGCGTTGGGGTGATGATTCCATCGAGCGGTTGATCGTGCGGCCCATAGGGAACCCGGCCGACTGCTTGCTCGTCGTAGGCAACACCATAGGCAACTATGTTTCTTGATTGCCGGAGATGCGCGAGGGTCCGGTCGTAATAGCCCTGCCCCATGCCAAGCCTGTGACCCCGGCGGTCAAAGGCGACCAGAGGAACCAAAACAAATTCGGGATCGATACCTGGACCGGACGTGTCTGGGTGGACTGTGCCAAAGGGTCCATTGATCAAAGTGTCTCCCGGCAACCATCGCCGGAAACTCAACACTGACGATTCATCTTCGGCCACAGGTAGCGCCAACGTTGTGCCGTTGTCTAACAGCGCTTTAAGCGCAACAGCAGGATCAAGCTCGCCGGGCAACGCAATGTAACCGGCAACAATGCCTGCTAGTGCGGGAGCCATTACGGACAGCACCTGCTGAGACAGAGCTTCACCTGCATCAGGATGCATTGCCGGAAGTTGCTTGCGTTTGGCCAGACAGTCGGCACGTAACGCCGCCTTTTCTTTCAGCAAAGCCGCGTCGTCGGTGAAGTCGGCAGCTGAAGGGGTCATCGCACTCGACGTTTGCTTAGGGTTGGATGGAGCCGCCGTGGCCGTCGACCAACGTGACCTCGCCTTGGGCCACAGGGTCAAGTGGGCGCCGCGTTATAGGGCCAGGACCCTACAAGAGACAGCTCCCGGTCTTAAGATATCGCCCCAGGGATAACCACGGCCTAACGCACCCGGCAGCTCCGCGCGGGAACTTAGGCACCTTCTAGGCGTTCGGCAATACTATCGATCCTAGAAGCCAGGGCATCGATGGCAGTCACGACAGCTTCTTCCGCCTCAATGCGGGCTTCTCCCTTGCCGCCGTGGCGGTGGTTTTCAAGCTCTCCAGCCGCATCTGAGAGCTCATCGGCAACCAAAAGGGACACCATCATCATCATCATGGTGTCTGAGACCGGACCGGTACTTTCCAATAGCTGTTCGGCCTGCTGGTCCAAATAACGCCCCAGGCGGGCCAAATGAGCCTCCTGGCCGTCTTCACAGGCAATCTGATAACTGCGTCCCCTGAGTGTGATTGAAACCTGCGCCATAGTGATAAGCCTGTTATCCCCTAACCTGCCGTACTGCTGGTGCTTGCCGTCAATTGGGCGACGGTGCCGTCCAAACGATCAGCAACGGTGCTGGCCGCGGCATGCAGCGCATCGTAATCCTTGCGGAGTGCGTTCAATTCGGCCTGTAGATCGGCTTTTCCGCTTTCGGCCTCTCGTGTTCCTTGCGAGGTATCGATCCCTTTTGTTTGAATCGCGGCGTCGAAACGAGCCACCGCCGCGTTCAGCCGCTCAAGCGCCTTGTCAACCCGCTGGAGCCTGTAGATTGCGATATCTTTCAAGGGACTAGGGACCTTTTCTTGAACCAAGACTGGAACATATGCGGCGGCTTAAAAGCCGTCAACAGGATGCGAGGTCTATAGCATTTCCGATTTATTCTGACGCATAGCCGTCAGCAACCAAGAAGTTCCTGCAGTGCCCGTGATTGAAGAGGCCGCAGACGTTATCCTCGCCGTCAAGGATCAAGACGGCGCTGGCGCGACGGCCGTGGCTTGACCGCGACAGTCCCCTCGTCTTCATATCGCCCGCCATCCCGCACCGCCGAGCTTGCGCTCACCTCAAAAAGGGCCGCCGCCTGACGGCGCGACATGCCCGACGCCACTTTCCTCGCCAAACGAATACGCAGGTCTTCCGATACAGCCACGATGCCCCCGCCAAAGCGGCTATCGAATCAGTCCGCCAAGACCACGACAACAAAATTTTGATTCATTCAACCTCGGAAACGCTCTAGCCTTTGTCTAAAGGGGCTGGCATTGGCCCTGTTCACGGCGGCGGCAGGCCGATATATCTCACCCTTTCCGGCACGTGAAAAAAGGAACCGAGAGACGATGAAATTAACCCAGCGGGTCAAGAAAATTCTGGCCGGATACGAAAGCGACAGTCCCGGTACCAAGGCCAATCTGGCGCACATTCTCATGCAGGGCCGGCTTGGTGGTACGGGCCGTTTGGTCATCCTTCCCGTAGACCAGGGGTTTGAACATGGTCCGGCCCGGAGCTTCGCCCCCAATCCACCCGCTTATGATCCTCATTACCATTGGCAGCTGGCCATCGATGCCGGGTTGTCCGCCTTTGCCGCACCTTTGGGCATGATCGAGGCCGGGGCCAGCACCTTCGCCGGATCTGTACCGACAATCCTCAAAGTCAACAGCGCCAACTCGCTGATGGGCAACAACGACGCCCCGACCCAGGCGATCACCGCCGGTGTTGGCGACGCTTTGCGGCTGGGGTGTTCCGCCATCGGCTACACGATCTATCCGGGTTCGGAACAAGCCTACGACATGATGGAAGATCTCCGTGAATTGGCCGAACAGGCTAAGTCGGTCGGACTTGCCGTGGTTGTTTGGTCGTATCCACGCGGGGCCTATGTGACCAAGGACGGGGAAACAGCTTTGGACATCGTCGCTTACGCGGCGCATATGGCGGCGTTGGCGGGTGCCCACATCATCAAGGTGAAGCTGCCTACGGACCATCTGGAACTGCCGGCGGCAAAGAAAGTGTATGAAGAACAAAACATTGCTCGCGGCTCATTGACGGAACGCGTGCAACACATTGTCCAGAGTTGTTTTGAAGGGCGGCGAATTGTCGTTTTTTCAGGCGGCGGCAAGAAAGGCCTGGACGGGTTGTACGATGAGGCGCGCGCCATTCGGGATGGCGGTGGTAATGGTTCAATTATCGGCCGCAACACCTTCCAGCGCTCTAGAGACGATGCCTTGGTAATGCTCAACACTTTGATCAACATTTACAAAGGCAAAGAGTGAGCGGATCTTCGCCGTGCTGGCTTTATCTGATCTCGCCGCCGCAGATTGAAGACATTGCGTCATTCACCGCGTCCCTGCCTGCTATTTTTAACGCCGGTGACGTGGCCTGCCTTCAGCTTCGCCTCAAGGACGAGAAAGACGACACCATCTTCGGGGCCATAGACGCACTGCTACCAGTTTGTGCGCAGAGTGATGTGGCATTGATCCTCAATGACCGTCCCGATCTGGCTGTCAAAACCGGTTGTGATGGCGTTCACGTTGGCCCTGAAGACATGCCTTATCAGCAGGCCCGAGACATTGTCGGCGAAGAGGCGACCGTGGGTGTTTCCTGTAAAGCATCACGGCATCTGGCCATGACGCTGGCGGACGCCGGTGCGGATTACGTCGCTTTTGGCGCTTTTTTCCCGTCGGCAACAAAGACCGTTACGGAAACCGCGCCCATCGAATTGCTGGAAGTTTGGTCGGAGACAACCAATGTGCCGTGCGTCGCTATCGGCGGAATAACCCCTGATAACTGCCGTCCGTTGATCGAAGTAGGCGCAGATTTCTTGGCTGTCTCGGCGGGAGTCTGGACCCATCCCGAAGGACCCGAAGCAGCGGTCCGTTCGTTCCAGGGTTGTCTTGAGGCCTGACAGAAAAAGGACTGCAACAGGGCCTTCCCATCCTGAGCGCGAACGAATAATGTGACGCCGATTGAGAACCTGAAACCGGGCAGAATACGATGAAATATGGGATTGCATTGGTCGCCGCAGTGACCGCCTTCAGCATACAGACAGCCGTTGCCCAAGAGGCAAAGGATGTAGCGCCCCCCCCGCCGCCGGAAGTTGAAGAACAAGCGCCTGCGGCCCCTCCTGCAGAAAAAAAAGTGAAACTGGACCACTGCGGCCCGCAATCGGCCAAAGTGTGTGATGGCATCGAGAATATTGCCGACCTCGGTGGTGACTCGTGGAAAGTGGGCGCCATGGGCGCAGCCCTGTGCTCAAAAAGCGCGGCTATAGAATCTGCCCGGAAGCGCCGTAAGGACCGGCTTGAATACGAAGAAATACTGGCGGATATCGCCGAAGATAACGACGAAGAATATGAAGCATGGAAACCGTCGGAAACAAATACTGAATTTGCGCAACGAACGAGCCAAGAATGCGAATCCAATAAGGAATTTTGGTGCGAGGAAATGCAATTGGCAGCGGCATCGGTCCCCGATGCGGACATCCAGATTCCAGCTTTGGAAATTGTCGAAACAGCCTGCACCCCGCCTAAGTGACAGGTTCAACGAGTTAAACCAACGGCGGGTCCTAAGACCCGCTGTTTTTATTTGACGCTATGGAGAATTCACATCCAACGGCGCCCATTGGACGTCGCGAATGTGGGTTGAGCCAGTCACCAGCATGACCAAACGGCCTACGCCGAGCGCCATGCCGGCCGCTTGGGGCATGGCATCCAGAGCGGATAGAAACTCCTCATCAATAGGCGGTGGTGGACCGTAAAGGGACTGATACAAAGCCCGATCCCTGTCGAAACGTTTCCGTTGTTCTTGCGCATCGGTGAGTTCGGAAAATCCATTAGCCAGTTCGAGACCGCAGACATAAGCCTCGACGCGTTCACACAGCTCAGGCTGATCCGCCTTACGCCGGGCCAATGCGCCAACCATTGCCGGATAATCCAGTAAGAAATGAGGCCCGCGTTTTGCCAGTTCCGGTTCAATGCGTTCAATCAAAACACGATGAAAAATATCGTCCCAGGTTTGTTTGTCCTGACATTGAATGCCGGCATCACGTGCGGCTTCGCACAATCGGTCTGCGGACGGATTAAATTCGTCGTCCAAAGTAGAAAGAAGGTCAATGCCAGCGTAGGCGTTGAACGCGTCTGCGACAGTTTGGCGGGTCCAACTTGACGTGGCTTTGCACCTCAATTCCCCCTGCATGAAGTGTGATGCCTCGGCCGCCGTTGCAGCACGTCGCACCAATTCTTCGACATCCGTCATAAGCGCGGTGTAGTCCGTGTCAGCGCGATACCATTCGAGGAGTGTGAATTCCGGAGTGTGATGGGCGCTGTCTTCCCCATCACGAAAGACATGGCAGATTTGAAAGAGCCGAGATTCCCCCGCGGCCAGAAGTTTCTTCATGGTGAATTCTGGCGAGGTGTGAAGAAATCTCTGCTTCCCTCGCGTTTCGAACGGGCTTCGAACCAGCGTCCCCAGTGGTTGAACATGGCGGTCGAGCCCCGGCGACACTTGAAGAATCGGGGTCTCTACTTCCATGAAGCCAAAATCAGCAAAATACTGCCTGAGTGCTGTTATCACGCGTGCACGAATAACTAAGGTCTGACGGCGCGACGTGAATTCGGCTTTATCCCACCAAGGCGTCTTCATAGCACTGGATAAGCCTCATATTCCTGAGATCGTTCACAGCCCCGATGCGCGCCGGGATGGCCCGTTGCGCGTATCTGGGCAACCTGATATCAAGCCCGCCGCGGACGCAAGCGCCATCTCTCTTTTTAACCTTCTTGGTTACAACAGCGAAATTATGAAAATTCAAGCCAACACCATGCGCCCCGGAATGGTGATCGAACACCAGGGAAAACAATGGACTGTTTTGAAGATCGAACTTCTTCAGCCCGGCAAAGGCGGAGCGTTTATTCAAGTCGAAATGCGTGACATTGCCTCGGGCAACAAGTCCAACGATCGCTGGAGGACCCAGGAAACAGTAGAAAAACTTGAAGTGCGAGAACGGGATTGCCAATACCTTTATCAGGAGGGCGAACTCTACACATTTATGGATACGGAAAACTACGAGCAGTTTTCCCTGTCCGCCGACGATCTCGCAGAAAAAGCGCTTTATCTTCAAGACGGCATGGATGTCACGGCAAATACGATTGAAGGCAAACCAATCAGCATCAATTTACCGCAAAACCTCACCTTAGAAGTGGTCGAAGCGGAGCCCGTGGTCAAAGGTCAAACCGCCGCGTCGTCCTATAAGCCTGGCATCATGGAAAACGGGATCAAGGTGATGATTCCGCCTTTCGTCGAAGCGGGAACACGAATTGTCGTCAACACGGCGGACGGCACATACGTCGAACGCGCAAAAGACTAAAGACCTGCACCGGTGACGGTCCGATCCGCAATATTAAACGTCATGGTCAACGCGGCTGAAAAAGCCAGCCGGACATTGAAACGCGATTTTGGAGAAATTGAACACCTGCAGGTGTCCCGTAAAGGCACCAATGACTTTGTCACGACTGCCGATCACCGCACCGAAAAAATTCTGCAGGTAGAGCTGACAAAGGCACGGCCTGACTTCAGTTTTCTCATGGAAGAGTCTGGGGAAACAGCGGGTGCGGACGCAGACCACCGTTGGATCATTGATCCCATCGACGGAACAACTAATTTCATTCACAGCATTCCTTACTTTGCCATCTCCATCGCTTTGCAAGAGCGTGGCGATCTGGTTGCCGCACTGGTTTACAATCCCGTTCTGGATGACATGTTTCTTGCCGAAAAGGGACAAGGAGCGACACTCAATAATCGCCGACTGCGCGTCAGTGCCCGCGAGACTCTATCAGACTGTGTTTTGGCAACCGGTATTCCTCATCTCGGCCGGGGAGATCACGAACCCTATATGGACCAACTCAAAGAAGTTATGGGTGCGACAGCCGGGGTTCGGCGGTTCGGCTCTGCGTCACTTGATTTGGCCTTTGTTGCGGCCGGTCGGGTTGATGGATTTTGGGAAAGTGGACTTGAGATCTGGGACGTCGCTGCAGGAATCCTGTTGGTGCGCGAAGCTGGGGGATTTGTCACAGAGATAAGCGGAAAGGGAGATGGTTTGGAAAGTTCATCCATCCTTGCAGCCAATACGCGAATCCATGCTCCTTTGAGTAGACTTCTAACCGGAAAGACCTAGAGTCTCCGCTTAATCTGGCGATTTCGCCATAAAGCCGCCGTTGTCCGGTGGTCTACCCTTGAGGTAGGGTTTCAGACGGATTTGTGCGACGAGACTCTATCTGGGGAGTGCGCGGCTAAACTGGGGGCCCTTTGGCATGGCTGAGACACGTTTAATTCCCAAATCTTTGTGGTTGTGGACCGCGTCGGTCAGCATGGCGGTTGTGACATTGTCGCTTTGGGTTGTGCCAACACAGGCGCAATCTGGGAATGGGGTGGTTGTAAATCTAGGCGTTTTGAATGATCTCGATCCGATGGCAACCGTCCCGCGTTTGCTCATGCCAAGCGCACAATTGAGCAGAGGGCCGATCGTACTCAGACCACCACCCGGCGTTGACCCGATAACGCCACAGCGCAGACGGGTGGTGCTAAGGTCGCCACCAGGCGCACCGGCCCGAGTTACATCAGCGCCAACGATTGCAGTCCCGCCCCCCGCGGCCGCGGCGGCAGCGCCGCCAACTTCGGTGACATCGGCTCCGGCCTCTGCCCCTGAACCACCTCCACCTGCACCGTCGCCGGTGGTTGCAGTGACTGAGTCTCTGATCGAAGTTCCGGCACCCGCGATGTCGTCACCGGCAGGACCGACGATTGACACCGGCTCCGTGGCCGATACCCCGGAGATGCGACAGGACACAACAGGAGACGAACAAGAGTCGCCGCAGCAGACGGCTTCCCTGCCACCAGATGAGGCCGCGTCGCCTGACCAGGACCCGCTTTCCATTTTGTTTGGCGTTGAAGAAACGGAATTGCCTGCAAACTCGTCATCCACGTTGAACAGACTCGTTGATCAGTTAAAAGGTGACGCCTCATTGCGAGTTCAATTGATGGCTTACGCCAGTAGCGCAGACGGATCTGCTAGCAGCGTTAGACGGAAATCACTCAGCCGTGCTTTATCCGTCCGAGAATATTTGATGGACCAAGGCATTCAAAGTACGCGCATCGAAGTCCGTGCTTTGGGTGACAAGAATGAAGGTGGCGAACCAAATCGGGTTGACGCCGTGATTGAGCAACGCTGACTCAATCAAATTTTTTTATGCCGGCCTGTTGGCACGAGAATGACTGACACCACACGGTTTCTCACACGGATGATTCTGTTTCTGGTCGCAGGATCAGTCGCAACCACCTTCCTTTACAACACCTTGGTTGATGCCTTTATGGCAAATCCGTTGCTCAACGGATTGATCCTGGGTGTATTGCTCGTTGGAATTTTTCTCAATGTTCGTCAGGTCGTCAGCCTAGGTCCGGAAGCACAATGGCTGGAAACGTTCCAAGGGCGGGCGGAACGGGACCTCCTCGACTCCGAAGCCGAAGCCGGCCAAGACGGACCGACGCCCTTATCGAGTGCGGGACCAAGCCTGCTATCTCCCATGGCACGCATGTTGTCAGACAGCCGACCCAGAGGTGGGAAATTTACCCTCAGCGCTCAAGCGATGCGTACGCTTCTAGACGGAATTGCCTCGCGCCTCGAAGAGTCCCGCGACTTGGCGCGGTACTTCATCGGACTTTCGATTTTTCTTGGTCTGTTGGGAACTTTTTGGGGGTTATTGGGGACGGTTGCATCTGTCGGTGACGTCATTCGCAACCTATCCATTACGGGTGATGACATTGCTTTGGTCTTCAACGATCTCAAAGTGGGGTTAGAAGCTCCGCTTGGCGGAATGGGGACAGCCTTCTCCTCTTCCTTGTTTGGGTTGGCTGGTTCTCTCATCCTCGGTTTTCTGGATTTGCAAGCGGGACAGGCGCAGAACGCGTTTTACAACGATCTGGAAGAATGGCTGTCGGGTATGACCCGACTATCGTCGGGTGCGTCACTTGCGGAAGGTGAGCAGGGCGTGTCGGCTTATACCGAGGCGCTCCTGGAACAAACCGCGGAAAGCCTTGACGAACTCCAACGTATTCTTGGCCGAAGCGAGGAAAGCCGCATTGCGGCAAATCAACATTTCGCAACCATGAATGACAAATTGTCCTTGCTGACTGAGCAAATGAAAGCCGAACAGCAGGTACTGCTTAAAGTAGCGGAAAATCAAAAGGACTTGTCGCCGCTCATCGAAAAGATCAGTCAATTGGGTGACGTCCTGTCTCAACCCAAATCGTCCGACAACGAAAACGAAGCCAAAGAACACCTGCGAAACATCGATCAGTCGATGACCCGTCTTGTTTCTGAAATGACATCCGGACGGGAACAACTCGTTAAAGACTTGCGGGCTGAGATCAAACTCCTCGCAAAGACCGTTGCCGCATCGAGCGGCCGATCCGACACCAACGAATAACCGGTTGGTTAGAGGCACACGATGGCAACCCTCGCCCGTCGCGCCCGTAGAACAACGGACATCTGGCCCGGCTTTGTCGACGCCCTGGCAACGTTGTTGATCATTATTATCTTCGTTCTGATGGTCTTTGTGCTGGGCCAATTCTTTTTAGGTCAAGCCCTGTCAGGCCGTGACGCGTTGCTGGAGCGCTTGACAGCCCAGGTCAACGAAATCGGTGAAATGTTGGCACTGGAACAACAAGCTAATGCTGATCTTTCTCTCAACGTGACAAGACTGTCCGATCAATTAAGGGCGGCCACGCTGGAATTGGACGACATGGCGGTTCTCAGAATGGAAAACCGCGACCTGCAAGGACAGGTGCGTAACTTGCAAGCCGAAGCCGCAGACGATGAAGAACAAATGTCACGTATGCGTGAAGCTCTTGACGCCGCAGCTAACGCCGCAGAAGAAGACCGGACCCGCATTGCTGAACAACGCAACCAACTGGCTTTGCTTCAGCAAAATGTTCGCGCCCTTGAAGTGTTGAAAGAAGACCTTGAAGAGGAAATTGCTCGCTTGGGTGACGCTGTTGTGGAGCAGGAGCGCGAAATTGCTAACGAGCGTCGCCTTAGCGTCGAGGCACAAGCCCAGGTCGCGCTCATGAGCCAGCAACTGGAAACTCTAAGACAGGAACTGGCACGCCTCGCTGAAATACTGGATGCCTCTGATGCACTGTCCGAAGAACAACGCGTACAGATTGCCGACCTCGGCCGGCGCATGAATCGCGCGCTAGCTGGAAGAGTTCAGGAGTTGCAGCGCTACCGCTCCGAGTTTTTCGGGCGGTTGCGTGACATATTGGGAACGCGGCCGGGCATACAGGTGGTCGGCGATCGCTTTGTCTTTCAGTCCGAAGTGTTGTTCGCTAGCGGGTCTGCCGAGCTCGGTCCCGAAGGCCAGCGTCAATTGGCGCAACTGGCCCGCACATTGGCCGATATTTCTAGAGACATTCCCGAAGAAGTGGATTGGATCCTGAGAGTGGATGGCCACACGGACGACGTGCCCATCAGCACAGCCCTCTTCCCATCCAACTGGGAATTGTCCATCGCCCGGGCGTTATCGGTGGTGCGCTATTTATCGTCCCA
Source organism: Rhodospirillaceae bacterium (assembly GCA_965262665.1). Taxonomy (GTDB): domain Bacteria; phylum Pseudomonadota; class Alphaproteobacteria; order Rhodospirillales; family Rhodospirillaceae; genus CBDBND01. Next base: position 919,905 of record CBDHFR010000004.1, on the reverse strand, counting down.
GGGCATCGCACCGGACCGCCTGGCGGCGGCGGGTTTTGGCGAGTATCAACCGATTGATCCTGCCCGTACAGCTGAGGCTCGGGGCCGCAACCGGCGGATTGAACTCAAATTCGACCAGAAGTGAGGGATATCCCGACCCTTGCGCCCTGCCCGTTGGTTGGGTATACACCGCGCCACTTGTGCAAAGAGGCCGATCATGAAAAAAGACATCCATCCGGACTACCACGAGATCACCGTGGTGATGACCGACGGGACGGAATTCAAGACCCGCAGCACCATGGGTAAGGAAGGCGACAGCATGCGCCTGGACATCGATCCGAAAACCCATCCGGCGTGGACCGGTGTGCACCGCTTGGTGGATTCCGGAGGCCAATTGGCCAAATTCAACAAGCGTTTTTCGAATTTCGGCCTTAAAACCTAAATCCCGATTTCCTACTAGAGCAGATTCAATTTAGTCCCGATCATATCCGGCGGCGGCGAAGTAGTTTTCGCATTCGGTTGAGGTGAAGGCGTCGATGGCCTCGGCAATGGCGTCCCACAGGTCGTCGACGGTTCTGGCGGCGGCCTTTCTCAGGAGCGCCTTGAGTTTGGCGAAGGCCATCTCGATCGGGTTGCAGTCGGGACTGTAGGGCGGCAGATACAGCAGGGTTGCGCCGGCGGCTTCGATGGCCTGGCGGATGCCAGCGACCTTGTGGGCGGGCAGGTTGGTCTGCGCCACCAGAGCCAGGATAAAGGCCTCATGCGCATCCAGCTTCGAGCCAGGCGTTTGGCCCTGGCGGTCGGGCTCGATCGATCCCGTCTCGCGCCAGCGCCGGTGCCAGTGGATCAAAACGGATTTTCCTTATCCTCGCCGTAAGGATCAAGACGGCGCTGGCGCGACGGCCGTGGCTTGACCGCGACAGTCCCCTCGTCTTCATATCGCCTGACATACCGCACCGCCGAGCTTGCGCTCACCTCAAAAAGGGCTGCCGCCTGACGGCACGACATGCCCGACGCCACTTTCCTCGCCAAACGAATACGCAGGTCTTCCGATACAGCCACGATGCCCCCGCCAAAGCGGCTATCGAATCAGTCCGCCAAGACCATGACAACAAAATTTTGATTCATTCAACCTCGGAAGGAATAAAAGTAATGATTCCAATGGCTTAGATTGTCCAACCCCTCGCAGGAGGCCCATTGTAACCATTAGAGAAAATCCGAATTGTCCAACCTTTTTTTGGACACTTGGGACCAACAGAAAGAAGGAGAACGAAACACCTAAACAACCACACGATGGAGTCAATGTCATGGACTTACATGCACTAGCTAGAGCGGAATTAGAGGCCCAGAAACCGGCCACTGAGGGCGATCCGGAACCCGCTGGGTTGCCTGTGCCTGCCGGTGGGCAGGAGGCCATGGAGGGCGATAGAGACGGCATGCAGGTGCTGATGAAAGATTTCCTGACAAGTTACTTGTATTGGACTCATGATGACAAGTTGTTGCTTGTGCAGGATGACGGTGACGCGGTCTATGAAGACGACACGGGCCTAATGTATTTCCAACAACACGCGATCTTGAATGACTTTAACGGGCGCGTTGCGTTTCCTTTACCACCGGATGATGAAGGCTTGCTCCTATCGACGCGGATGCTGCGGGAGATTCTTGCCCGTCTTGGCGTGGCCGAGCACGTTCTAAAAGTGGATGGAAAATCAACGCGGGTTTGGAAAACGACGGTGGACCGCTGGCCGCACCCCGAGGGCCACCGCCGTCTAACTCAAGCGGACATAGCTAATGCGTCTCAGTTCCTGAATGATGATGAGCTCGTGTTAAGCCCAGACGGAAAACACTTTATTGATATTAGGTCCGGGCGCTGGTTCGATTGGACGAAAGAACTTGCCGCGAAACATGATGGCAAGTGGAGTGATCCACTAAGCCAACGGTGGCACCGGGTTAGGATGGACGCTCTCACCTTTCTGGATAAGGACGAATATAAGGTTTGGGTAGCCGCATGTGCAAGCGGGCAATCGGTGGCCGCGCTTGAGCTTGTACTGGACGACATGTTGACCGATGAAGCGATCTTTGAAAGGGCTCGGCAAGTGCGCCCGGTGGATCGTGTCGGCACGCGGCAGTTAAGGCAAGAGCGGCGGGAAAAAGAGCTGCGGGAGCAACGGGCAATCGAACATGACACCCCGCTCACGATCGAACAAGGCAAGGCCGATGAGTGACGTGGTAATGGGGTCTATGCGCGGGGCTAGGGTTTCTGCGGCATATAGACCCCCTAGCGGGAATCTAGTCTCCAAAGTTACAGGTTACGACTTTAAAGTAGAACTTAGACAATTCACAACTATAGAAAAAAAACATGTAACCCTCTCATGCGCGTCTTTTAGGTCTATAGGCTATATGCTAGGGATTCTGCGGTGTTCAAGCCTAACCGCCTGGTGGAGGGTCTAGCTTTGGCCCGGTGGGGTGCCGTTTTGATGAGGGGGGGGGGTGTTTTCGACTCGCTACATTCTATTGTTGCGCAAACACGAAATATTATTGCGCGGGACCCTGTTCCAGAAAAAGCCAAAACCGCCAGGGGACCGGCGGGGCTTATCTCGGGCTCCATGAACAGGACCCCGGACCGGGAACACAGAGACACCTATAAGGAGAAGTTCAAATGCCGACCACAGACGCCCACAAGCACCATGAAGCCGATGGCCACGACACCCATGATCCAGATATCCATAAACAGGACGGTGAAGCTCACAAGCTCGATTTTGCCGCCATATACAGGACAGGCTATCTGCTCTTTCGATCAGAATCCGGCGAGGATGCTTCACCGGCGGTTGCCTCGATTGTAGAAGCCCAATCCGGGTCGATGGCAACGCGGATGCTCCTGGCACTTGAACGAATCTTCGGACCGGACGCGGAACTGACTGCCGCCGAACTTGGCTGGAAATCCGCCGCCGAATTGCAAAGATTCGTTTCCCACGGCTCATGGGGGACACTCCAATGAACATCACCACTACCAAGTTGATTGCTTACCTCACTGGGCTGCGCATTAGCCAAGGCCGCCTAGCTGGGCAGTCGTTCACTCTATTACCTTGGCAACGTCGCTTTGTGCGTGGCGCTTTTAAGACCGGCGCACACTCCGCCGCGCTGTCGGTGGCACGTGGCAATGGCAAGACGGCATTGTTAAGCGGTATCGCAGCTGCGACTCTTGATGGCCCTTTGATGGTGCCGCGTGGCGAAACCGTTATTTGTGCATCCTCGTTTGAACAAGCGCGGATCGCGTTTGAACACGTCGTTTCATTCATGGGCGCGACACTGGCCGACAAAGACCAATGGAAGGTTTGGGACACAGCGCAGCAAGCGCGAATCGAAAACAGATTCACCGGCGCTAGGGTCCGTTGCATAGGTTCCGATCCGCGCCGGGCTCATGGTCTCGCACCGGTATTAGTTTTGGCCGATGAACCCGCGCAATGGCCGCCGACAACGGGAGAGCGCATGGTTGCGGCACTGAGGACCGCAAGCGGCAAACAACCACACTCCCGCTTTGTCGCGCTCGGCACGATGCCAGCCGACGACTCCCATTGGTTCTCAAAAATGTTCTCCGATGAGGCCGTCTATTCTCAAAAACATGCGGCGAGAGAGTCCGATCCTAAGTTTCAAACGCGGACTTGGAAAAAAGCCAACCCATCGCTTGCGATCATGCCAGACCTTGAGACCGCAATTTTTATGGAATCACGTCAGGCCAAAAAGGACCCGTCTTTGCTGGCGTCGTTTGAATCTCTCAGACTAAATCTCGGGACTTCCGAAATCGAGGCAAGCCTACTTTTATCCGGAGGCACATGGCAAAAAATCGAGGGCCTTGCAAAACACAGCGGCCTACCCGTCTGGGGAATCGATTTAGGCACCAGCGCCGCACAATCCGCCGTCGCTGCCTATTGGCCCTCGACCGGAGCGTTAGAGTCATTCGCTGCGTTCCCACACGAACCGTCTCTTAAAGAACGTGCTCTTAGGGATGGATGCGGTGATCTTTATGAACAATGCAGTCGACGCGGCGAGCTTCTACAGTTGGGCCAACACGCGACGGACATTGGCGCATTACTGACAGAGGCCATGAAGCGGTACGGACGGCCCATTAAGATCACAGCCGATCGATGGAGAGAAGCCGAGCTGCGCGAAGCTCTACAGAAACACGGTATCCCAATTGCTCAACTAGAGCTGCGCGGAATGGGCTTCAAGGATGGCGCGGAAGATGTCAGGACCTTCCGCCGTGCCATTGCGGATGGTCGAGTGACGGCTGCCCAGAGTTTGATACTACGGGCAGCCATGGGCGAGGCCCGTGTTCTCATCGACCCGGCTGGCAATGCGAAACTGTCAAAAGGCAGTGAAGGCGGGAGACGTTTACGTGCTCGTGATGATTGCGCCGCCGCCGCGATCTTGGCCGTCTCCGCAGGCGTGCGGACACCAGCGCAACCCGCCCCCGCGTGGCGCTATGCGGGCATGATCGCATGAGTCGAAAGCATCATCGCTTGAACAAACGTCTTTGGGCACGGACGCGCGTCCAGGCCTTCGAGCGTGACTCCTACCGCTGCACGTCATGTCTTAAGGCCGGTGCCTTGGAATGCGATCACGTCACACCATTGGAGCGTGAGCCGGGACAAGACCCTTACGACCTGGATGGTCTGCAAACCCTTTGCCGGGGGTGTCATATCGAGAAATCAAGACGCGAGGCCCGCCGCACCCCGACACATGAGGAACTGGTATGGCGGGCTATGGTTGAAGAAATGATGGACTGAATCCTTGACAAAGTTAGGCCAAAACTGCTCTACATTCAGTGGTATCGACCAAAAACTAAGCAGAACTCGCGCCGATCAGGTCTTTCTTCGCCTGATCCCGTCCTAACTCGGGAGTTCTGCGATGCTGTCTTCACAAAAAATCGATCTACGTCGTGGCGAGATTCGTTCGCGCCTTGCCGAAATTACATCCCTGGAAGGCGATGCCTATACCGCCGAAATCAAAGGCGAGGAAAAGACTCTGCACGGCGAGATCGGCGGTTTAGAAACGCGCTATAAGTCCGCGCTACTTTCCGAGACCGATGAGCAAGCCGAACTTGAGAAAAGAACGGCCAACGCACCGGACGCGGAAACGCGCGAACGGATCGAGCTTCGACAGAAAGCGCAGTTAACGAATTACTTTCAAGCCCGAGCACAAGGCAAGATGGTTGCCGGGCCTGAGGCCGAACTCTCCGCCGCCGCTGGTGTTGACGGCGGCATACCCATTGAAATATTAGACACACCGGAACAACGGGGCGAACAAGTTTTTGTCGATGTCATAACCGAGACCGGGATTGAACGACGCGCTGTTACGCCAGCACCTGGCACCGTCGGAGTCAATCTTGATCCGATCAGGCCCGCCGTTTTTGCGAACAGCATTGCTTCACGCCTTGGCGTTGATATGCCGCGAGTCTCTACCGGCACCTATGCATCCGGCACCATTACAGGAAGCCAGGACGCGGCGGCGAAAGCCAAAGGTGATGATGCCGTTGCGGGAACTGGCGCGATCACTGTTCAAGCCGTCATGCCGAAACGAATCTCGGCAAGGCTTGAGCTGGCACTGGAAGACATTGCAGCAATCGGTCAAGCGAACTTTGAGTCCATTCTTCGTCAAAACCTTTCCCTCGTTTTGAGCGACGAACTCGACAAGCAAATGATCAGTGGAGACGGCCAAGCGCCTAACCTAACCGGTTTTATCGAACGTCTTGAGACGATCAATGACCCCGTTGATCCGGGAGCAACGCCCGATTTTGATGATTTTGTTGAAGCCTTTACTGGCTCCATTGATGGATTATGGTCAACGACGCCTAAAGAAGTTGGCATCGTTGCGGGCGTTGACACGTTTAAACTTGCCGCCAAAAGTTTCAGAGACATTCAAGCAGCAGATTTAGGCTCGATTGCGTTCACCGATTATGCCGCAATGCATTACGGCGGCTTCTGGACGAATAAAAGAATGCCTGCGCCTGTTAGCAATATTCAACGGGCGATTGTCTACCGTATGGGCCGGTCAATGATGGGTGCTTCCGGTGGTATGCGAACGAGCGTTTGCCCACATTGGGGATCAATCTCGATTGATGACATTTTTTCCGCTTCAGCCAGTGGAACGCGGGCTTACACGCTGCATGTTTTGGTCGGAGATATAATTTTAGTTCAACCTGATGCTTACGCGTTGAGAGAGTTCAAGGTTTCTTAAGGAAATTAATTGCTCAGACCGGGGATGACTCCGTTATGGCAAGCGCCAGCCAGGACCTTGATTTGGATGCCACGCCTAAAGCGTTGGAGGACGAACTAGGCCTGATCGATGGCACACGATATTTGATTGCGAATACAGGCGAGGGCATCATCAAAATGCGTGCCGCAGCCGCTCAACCTGGCGCGGATTCCAGAGGCCATTTTTTGCCGCCATACGAAACTATAATTGTAGAACCCGCCGCTGGTCTCAAATCTTGGTTTTGGAGTCTTGACCCTGACGGCGGACAAATAATTTCAACCGAGACCGCGTGAGGAAGACGAAGTGGACACGTTTTTTTCATGCATAGCGCGGCGCGGAGATCGCGAGTTGGACTTTGTCCTCCTTCGCTCGCGATCTCCGCGTCCGCACCCCTTGCCGGGACGCGCCCACCTTACGGTGGACATGACGCGCGCCCCGGCACCTTTTTTGCAGGTGTGTGAACGGTGATCGAGCAACGCCATGGTGGTGAAGTACGAGTCCAAGGGCGGACTCTTACCGGGACCGTCTTGAGTTATTCCGACCTATCGCCGGAGCACAACGAAAGGTTTTTGCCCGGTTCTCTTTCACCTGTACAGGCTGTCCCGCTGCTGCTCCAGCATGACCGGGCACTGACTTTGTTACCTCCCGACTCTTTTGTTATCCACGACGATCCAGACCGATTGCACATTCGCGCGAAGCTTCCGGAAGATTCCGCCGCTATCAAGCTAACGCAACGCGGTAGTCTAAACGGTTTCTCAGTTGGTTTTGTCGCTGAGCGAGAACGGAAACAAGACGGCTTGCGGATTATCGAACGGGCCAAGCTCCAAGAAATCAGTTTGGTCGATCAACCATCATACCCCGACTCACAAGCAGAAGTTCGCCAACGGCGCGAACCCAGAACGTGGATTACAGGCGGAATCCGATATGGCGTTGTGGCCTGCTGCCAATGTCTTCCAGGTGGGACAGGTAAGGTCATCTTTCACCCCAAGGCGCTGTCCCCAAGGCCTGATGTGCTTGCTGTCAGTGGTCGCCTTTCTGAGACAATCGCGTCATCGGGCGGAGGCACGTTGGCCTTTACCCAGTCCGAGCAAGCTCTGCGGTTTAAGATTCTTGATGCGGCACGCGGCACAGTAGCAGGCGGAGTCATTGCTGACTTAATTGCGGCACGCGCAAAGATTTATGCAAGGCCATTGGTTGAACCGGAGTCGTCTACCTTTAAAGATATTAATGGCGTCAGAGAATATGAGAAGGCCGTTTTTGGCGGTCTTCTAATTAAACCTATTAATGACTCAGCCGACGACGCGCGCGAGGGATGGGACCCGATCGAGGTTGACGGCGAAGACGGCGGACCCAAACGGCCTAGACGGCGCTCGGTGCTCTCATGGCTGTAACATTATCACCGTATCCGCCGACGTCGAGCGCAGCCGGGCGAACCGCTGCGCGTGACTTTTTGAAGTCAAACGTAAGCGGCCTTACCGATGTGGCAGACGACGCGATTGACCTGCTCGGCGAAACCGCGTCAGCAGCCGTTGAACGACACGCGCCCGACGCGCCAGGCGCGATCAAGAGCTCCGCCGCGTTGCGAGTTGCGGCATATATGTTTGCCTTCATGCCGCGAAATGTTCAAAACCTCCGCGTTGGCGGCGGAACTTCGCTTCGCTTTGAAAGGTCAAGATTCTTTTCGCCGAATCCGCTGCAGAATAGCGGCGCGCTGGCGCTTTTGAGTCCATGGCGAACTCACCGGGCGCTGCCCATCGAGGAGCCGGACGCATGAGGTGGCCTTGGCAAAAACGAGAACAACGGTCTTACACCGATTCGATCACGAGCGCATTCGTGGCCGCCGCTGAGGGCGTTGACTCTGCACCCTTGGCCGTGGCCGCGCTTGAGACAGCCGCCGGATTATATGCCCGTTCCCTGGCTGCCGCTGAGGTGGACGCGCCCGAACCGTTCAAACGCGCATTGACTCCGAGCTTGCTGGCGCAGGTTGGACGGGACCTGATTAGGGGCGGCGAAAGTTTCCATTTAATTCAGGTTATCAGAGGCAACCTAAAACTTTTGCCGCAATCGTCTGTGACCACCCTTGGCGACGACGCGGACCCCATGGGGTGGACATACCTCACTTCTGAATATGGCCCGTCATCGTCCAAACAAAGGACCGTGCGGGCTAGTCAAATGCTTCATGTAAAATATGCTGTTGATCGCTTTCGCCCATGGCAAGGGATCCCCCCTTGGATTTGGGCGCGGGACACTTCTGCCGCTGCTGCGGGCATTGAGTCAATTCTCAGTCGTGAAGCTCAAGCGCCGCATGGGTCGATTCTCGGTCTGCCCGCGAGTCCGCAAGTTGATGAGGCCGGGACCGTCACACCGTTAGATTTATTGAGAGCCGACCTGGGGAAAGCAAGAGGAAAAACTTTGTTAATGGAATCGCCTTCGCAGTGGCAAGGCAATCAACCCGGCACGGCCAAAGGTGGTGCGGCGGATATCACCGAGTTTGGACTCAAGCGAGAGCTGCTCGACAAGCTGCGAACCGCGACGGCGCGGGACATTCTGGTCGCTTCCGGAGTCCCGCTTGGGTTGGTCACCTCCGAAGGCGACGGAACACGGGCGAGGGAAAGTTTTCGCCAATTCATGGCGAGTTCGTTGCAGCCAGTTGCAAAAATCATCGCAGAAGAACTTTCGCAAAAGTTCGAAGTCGATATTTCGTTCTCGTTTGAGAATCTTCACGCGGCTGACGTAGCCGGACGGGCGCGGGCGTTTAAACAGTTGATCGAAGGGGGATTGTCCCCTGAGGTCGCTGGCAAAAATGCGGGCATTTCCGTCTAGCTATTGTGTCTGTTCGTAGTGGCACAAAAAGCCGTGTGATAGCCTAACCCCCGCTAAGTAAGGGTTTTTAGGGCTGTTTTAAAGACTCGCCATATTCTCCTGTTCCAGTTATGATGGGTTCGAGTGACACACTCGAGCACCCTTAAGGAGGACGCCATGGCGAAACCAAAATATTCAATGCATGATCAACTTATCCATGCAAAGTATTTGAAAGTTGATCGAATAACCGCACTGAGCGCACTGCTCGCGAGCGACGAGCTGGATGAGCTCACAAAAGAACATCATCGAAAAAACGCTACCTTGCACTTTAGCCAATCAGTGGCGCAAGTGCTCGACACGCGCGAAGGCGCTCGACTTTACAAAAAGATGAATCCCGCTCCAGTAGGGACAACGAGAACAGTCCGGGCGAAAATAATTTTGCTGGAGCAGGCGCGATTCTTTCTTGAGCGCGTTCTACCGGGGAGGGCCGATGATGTAGGCCACTCAAGCCTCGTGAACTTTGCGCTGAGGCGTCTGGTTGATTCCGATCCGGCAGACGCGTCGATCCGCCGGGCCGCTGCCGATTACTTTGACAGCTGACACTCAAAAATGTCCCGCCGCGCCGCGCCAACACAAGCAGAAATTACCCGCAGCGTTAAGGCGTTGCAGCTCGCTGGTTATGCTTGCGTTCAAGTGGTGCATGACGCGACGAACGGAAAGATCACCGTTTGCCCTGGCATGCCGTCCAATGATGACAGCGTGTCTGATTCGGAAGAACTGACTGAATTAATTCAACAAAACCAGGAGAAAGAATCGTGAGAAAGAAAAAGAAATATCAAGGCGTGACCATTACAAAAGATCGGCACGGAAAACAACGGCACCGATTCCGTAGAACCATCAAAGGGAAACGCGTTGACGTTTACTTGCCCGGCGAAATCGGATCGGAACAATTCCTTCGGGAGTTACAGGCCGCACGCAACGGCGAAGGCGCGGGCGCTTTTAACCGACTACGCCAGGACACTTTCAGCTTTCTAATACAGACATTCCGACAAGCGCCTAATTACCAATCTCTTGCACCGTCCAGCCTCAGGGCAAAAGACTATTATTTGAATTGGCTGCTTGAAAAGATCGGCACTGGTAAATATGCGGAAACTAAAACGATTCATATCGAAATGCTTATGTCTCAAATGAAAGGCAAAACAGCGGGTAATAAGGTGCGCCAGGTGTTGGGAGAACTTTTCGATCACGCTACAAAAAGACACGGTTACTTAAAGCTTAATCCCGCTCGGTTGGCTGACACGAACAAGATCAAGTCACCAGGCCACCGTGCTTGGAACGACGCCCAGCTAGCCAAGTTTCGAGCGACACACGCGAGCGGGAGCGTGGCACGCTTGTCGTTTGAACTTATGTTCTGTACCGCTGCCGGACGTGCGGACGCCATAAGCATGACGCGCGGCAATGTGGACCTCCTCAACGAGCGCATAGCTTATGCGCGGAAAAAGACGGGCGTGGTTGCCACCATGCCGATCACGCCCGAGCTTGCCCATGAACTGGATCAATTGCCAACGGATCAATTAATGTTGTTAACAACGCGGAAGGGTACGGCTTTTCCAGTCGGCTCATTTGCCAGGACGTTTGGCGATTGGTGCAAACAAGCTGGCCTTAAGGGGTGTTCACCGCACGGCTTGCGAAAAGCCCGCGCAGTCCTGCTGGCGGAGTCTGGTGCCACTTCTGAGGAAATAATGGCTTACCTGGGCCATAGCCGACCTGAAGAAGCAGCGACCTATACAAACAAGGCTGACCGGGTACGGCTGGCAGACAACGCGGCACGGAAAGTTGAGAACAAAGCGGCTACAGGCGTTGTCCAACCTTTTGTCCAACCCAAGGGAGTCGGCTCATAAGTCATTGATTCAAATGGTTAAATTATAAGTGATTCATTCAACCTCGGAAACGCTCTAGATGTAGTAGCCGCTTCACCTCTGGAAGCGGCTTTTTTGTGTTTTTAACGAACCTTTATGGGGGTGACGCGTTATTGGCGTGAATGTTGTCGGAAATAGATCATGTCGATTCAGGCCATCGTCCAATACGAAGTCTATGTCCTTGACCATGGTCGATGGGCGCTTCACGCCCGGTATCCCAGCGCTGAGCGTGATGATGACCGCGACAGTCCCCTCGTCTTCATATCGCCCGACATACCGCACCGCCGAGCTTGCGCTCACCTCAAAAAGGGCCGCCGCCTGACGGCGCGACATGCCCGACGCCACTTTCCTCGCCAAACGAATACGCAGGTCTTCCGATACAGCCACGATGCCCCCGCCAAAGCGGCTATCGAATCAGTCCGCCAAGACCATGACAACAAAATTTTGATTCATTCAACCTCGGAAACGCTCTAGAATGGGCCATTTCTTGTATCCGCGTGTATCACTAAAAAGATTGCTTAACGTTCTCGGCTTGACACTCAAGAACCTGCTGGTCGGAACAACGTTTCAGCTGTCAGTTCCGAGGCAGCACTCTCTGAATCAGACTGTTTAGCATGGCCGCCGGGTGCAGTTTCACTCTCAGGCGACGGTGTCAGTTCTGGGATGGGTTCAGGTTTGGGAGGTTCTATGCCCGCTTTTTTTTGCCTTACGGGCAGCCAAAGCCAGAGCTTTTTCCAAGTCCGCCTCCGTACATAGTCCCAGCGTCACTGGGTTTTGAGGTTTGATATTCGTCATATTCCAATGCGTACGATCGCGCACCGAGTTTATTGTCGGCTTTGTCGTGCCAAGAAGGCGCGAGATCTGTGCATCCGCAAGCTCCGGATGATGCCGGAGCAGCCAAGAAATTGCATCTGGACGGTCTTGACGTTTGGATACGGGCGTATACCGCGCTCCTTTTGACCGGGCTTTAGGTCTTGGCATATCGGGCTTGTTCAGCTTCAGTTTTTGGTTCGGTTTGTCCTCACAGCGCTTGATCTCGTCTAATGTCAACTGTCCATTTGTCGTTGGGTCTATACCGACGATGCCGACTGCAACTTCGCCGTCGGCAATGGCTTGTATTTCAAGCTCATGCATGCCGGTGAAATCTGCAATTTGCTCAAAGGTCAGTGTTGTGTTGTCGACCAGCCAAACGGCGGTCGCTTTGGGCATCAACGGCAAAGCCATGAAAGGTCCTTTCGGATGAATTATTCCGTACCCCGCTGGGACCGGGGCGGATGTCTTCAGTTTCGGGCGATGGTATATCGGAAATCGTGAGTTTTGGTCAAACCCGCATGTAAATCAAAGTTATCCTAATTCAAGGAGAATTTTGCCGATGTGGTCGCTATTTTCCATGATCCGATGCGCTTTTGATGCTTCTGAAAGCGGTAAAATCCGGTCTATGCGTGGCCTGTAGCAGCCCTGTTCGATCCATGGCCACACTTCGGACCGAACAGCGGAGGCAATTTCAGCCTTAACAGAGTCTGGTCTGGTGCGCAGGGTAGAACCGGTAATCGTTAACCGTTTTAGCATGACGGTCATAAAGTCAATTTCTGCTTTTGACCCCTCGAGAAAAGCGATAAAGACGAGCCGCCCGTCGGGCCGCAGGCATTTGAGGTTTTTGGCAATATAGTCACCCCCGACCATATCGAGAATAACATCCACACCTTTCGCTGGCCGATCCCGAATAATGCTGACAAAGTCGTCGTTGCGATAATTGATGGCTAGATCAGCACCCAGTTCTAAGCACGCCTTACACTTATTATCCGAACCTGCTGTTACAATCACTTCGCAGCCGTACGCTTTGATCATCTGGATCGCGCTGGTGCCGATACCGCTCGCCCCGCCATGAATCAGTACACACTCACCTGCCTGGAGCCGCCCGCGTTGGAAGACATTGTGCCATACAGTGAATGTGGTTTCGGGAAGTGCAGCTGCTTCTGCGCAAGACATTCCTTTGGGCACAGGTAGACACGACTGCGCTTCCGCTACAGCAAATTCTGCGTATCCGCCGCCGGGCAAAAGCGCACACACCGGTTCGCCCACCGACCATTCAGTTATGTCTGTACCGAGAGCGACAATGGTGCCTGAGACTTCCAATCCGGGAAGAGGGGAGGCCCCGTCGGGCGGGGGGTATTGTCCAAGTCGTTGATACACATCGGGCCGATTGACTCCAGCCGCGGTCACCTTGATTAAAACCTGATTTGCTCCGGGCACGGGAACGGGACGTTCAGACGGCACCAAAACGTCAGGCCTGCCAGGCTTTTCAATGACAATACAGTTCATCGTGGCCGGTATACTCATCTTGGGTTTTTGTCCCTTATCGTTTTAAAGTGAGTCCGACTTTAGTAATCACTTTGGCGCCCGTCCAGGCACACCAACCTAGTAAAACGAACAAGGGGATCTCCGATGGACGCAGAGAATCTAGAACCGCTTACCAAGAAGGTGAAGCCGCGTGACCTTTCGATCATGTCGATTGAGGATCTTGAGGACTACATCGAGACGTTAAAGTCTGAGATCACTCGAGCTGAGGACGCAATTGCAAAGAAGCAAAGCGCGAGAAAGGGAGCGGAATCGGTTTTTAAAACTTAGCGGATTGACCGGAACGAAAGAGTCCGCTTTGGGATTCCGTATTGTGCGGTGTCATGCGAGTCTGTGCGATGCGTACCGGCATCCATTTTACTGTCACGTCTGGCGACCGTCAGCGATTGCAAGCGATCGTCGCGGACCCGAAGAGCGCGCAGAAACACCTCTGGCGGGCGCGGATCATCCTGAAGACCGACGCGGGGCTCGGCACTTCGGCGATCATGCGCGCGACCGGCAAGTCCAAGACCTGCGTGTGGCGCTGGCAGGAGCGGTTCATGCACGAGGGTGTCAACGGCTTGCTTCGCGACAAGTCCCGTCCGCCTGGCAAAGCGCCGATCCCGCCGGAGCGCGTCGCCGAGATCGTCCGCCTGACCCAGCAAGCGCCGCCGCACGAGGCGACCCACTGGACGCTGCGCGCGATGGCGAAGGTTGCTGGCGTCGCGGCGGCGGCGGTCCAGGCGATCTGGAAGGCCCATGGCCTCAGCCCGCACCGCTGGCGGCACTTCAAGCTCTCCAATGATCCCGCCTTTGCCGAGAAGCTCACGGATATCGTCGGCTTGTATGTCGACCCGCCGGCCCATGCCGTGGTGCTGTCGGTTGATGAGAAGTCGCAGATCCAGGCTCTCGACCGCACCCAACCCGGCCTGCCGATGAAGAAGGGCCGCGCCGGTACGATGACCTATGATTACAAACGGCATGGCACGACGACGCTGTTCGCCGCGCTCAACGTGCTGGACGGTACGGTCATCGCACAGAACATGCAGCGCCACCGCCATCAGGAGTTCATCCGCTTCCTCAACCGCATCGAGCGCGAGGTGCCGACGGACAAGGCCGTCCACGTCATCCTCGACAACTACGCTGCGCACAAGAAGGACAAGGTCCGCGCCTGGCTCGCCCGCCATCCACGCTGGACCTTCCACTTCACGCCGACCTCGTGCTCGTGGCTCAATGCCGTCGAGGGCTTCTTCGCCAAACTCACGCGGCGCGGGCTCAAGTGTGGCGTCTTCCAATCCGTCGTCGACCTTCAGGCCGCCATCAACCGCTTTGTCCGCGAATACAATGACGCAAACCCAAAACCCTTGATCTGGAAAGCCGACCCCGATCATATCATCGCCGCACGAAACAGAGGGTTCCAAACGTTGGAATCAATCCACTAGATCCGAGTAGCTCTGTTGCTACAGGTCCGCAAGTTCGTCGCGGTGGGCGTCGGTCCAGGCGATTTCGAACAACGGTTCAGTTTAGCTGTAGTGGTTCAGATGTAATCTGACAGTTGGCCGTTTTTCCGGCGGCCTCTGTTAGGTCAAGTTCAGTTCACGAACTTTTCCTTCCAGATTTCTTTGCCCTCGATCATGGTCTGGAACGGCGTTCTGCCGCAACACATTTTGCCCTGATGAGTGCGTTCCGTGTTGTAGTGATGTAGCCATTGATCCAGATCGTCCTGCAGCGCATCGACGCTGTCGTAGAGTCTTTTGCGGAACGCGACCTGGTAGAACTCCTGCAGCACGGTCTTGTGAAAGCGCTCGCGGATGCCGTTTGTTTGCGGTGATTTCACCTTGGTCTTGGTGTGGTCGATATCGTTGATGGCCAGGAAGAGCTGGTAGTCGTGCTTGTCCGCTCGCCCGCAGTATTCCGTACCCCTGTCGGTCATGATCCGCAGCACAGGCAGGTCGTGCTCGTCATGGAACGGCAGCACCCGGTCATTGAGCAGGTCGGCGGCGGTGATCGGCGTCTTGGTGGTGTAGAGCTTGGCCTGCGCGACCTTGGAATAGGGATCGACATAGCTCTGCTGGTAGATCCGCCCCACCCCCTCTTCAGGGTGCCGACATAGAAGGTGTCCTGTGAACCCAGATAGCCGGGGTGGGCCGTTTCCACCTCGCCGCGGGCTTCGTCGTCGCGATTCTTCTTTTCCAAGGCCTGCACCTGGGCCTCGTATGTGGGCCTCGGTCAGAATCATGCCGTCCTCGGCGACCTTGGTCTCCAGCGCCTTCAGCCGGGCCTTGAAGTTGGCCAGGTCATGCCGCAGCCAGATCGAACGGACGCCGGAGGGCGAGACAAAGACACCACCATCAAAACGGACAACCACAATCTCTTTCAAGAGATGCGCCGCTCCCATTCCAGCTTGCTGGGAAGGGGGCGGTGTCAGATCACATCGCGACTAACTCAGGTGATCCGAGGCCACTGCGCATATTATGGTCTGACGGGGAACGGCAAACGTCTCGGTTGGTTCCGCTACCAGGTTGTCCGCATCTGGCGGCAGTGGCTCGCACGCCGCAGCCGCCTCAGGTGCCTGAACTGGGACCGGATGGCAGAGACCTCCTCAAGAAATATCCCCTGCCGCCAGTCACGATCATGCGCTCATGGCAACGCACCTTGAGCGAACCTGTCAGGTGAGGAACCGAGTGCGTCAATCGCGCCCGCTCGGGTCTGTGAGGGGCGGGGTGCAGCAATGCCCCCGCCTACTCGGCCACGTCATTTCCGTTACGTTGGTCCGTATTTTTCCCTTGCCCGCGGGATTGAGAGCCGACATGCGGCCTTTTCCCATTCGTTTGCCCGCTCCTCACCATTTTGTTTTTGATCTGCGGGCTGACATAGACAGTGACTTCGTCGCTGACGTTTTCGTCTGGGTAGTACGTGTCACGAATAACCCTGGTCGGCAAGCCTGTGGTCAGTTCAGTCTTGCGCGCGGGGGCATCGTGGCTGTATCGGAAGACCTGCGTATTCGTTTGGCGAGGAAAGTGGCGTCGGGCATGTCGCGCCGTCAGGCGGCGGCCCTTTTTGAGGTGAGCGCAAGCTCGGCGGTGCGGGATGGCGGGCGATATGAAGACGAGGGGACTGTCGCGGTCAAGCCACGGCCGTCGCGCCAGCGCCGTCTTGATCCTTGACGGCGAGGATATCCTGCGCTGGATTAAGGAGACGCCAGACCCGACACTGCAAGAGCTGTCTGAGCGTCTGGACGAAGTTCACCAAGTGATTGCGCCGACTTCGACGATTAATGACTGGTTCCGCGCGCGCAAGATCAGCTTTAAAAAAACCGCCCACGCCAGTGAACAGGAACGCGCGGATGGGCAGGCAGCACGCGTGGTTTGGCGCCAACGTCAGGCCCGGCTCCCGGCCCATCCCGAGCGGGTCGGCAGGATCGTGTTCCTTGACGAAACAAGTATCAATACCAAAATGGCGCGCCTGCGGGGGCGCTGTCCCAGCGGCCAGCGGATGGTTGCCGCCATTCCCCATGGTCATTGGAAAACCATGACCTTCATTGCCGGATTGCGCGGTGACGGCCTGACCGCGCCCTGGGTGCCCTGATTTGATCGAGGGCGCCATGGACGGTGATGCATTCGAGCAGTACATCAAAACGCAACGCGCCCCGACCCTTCAAAAAGGCGCTGTTGTTGTCCCCGGCAATCTGCCGGCCGACAAACGCGACGGTGCCAGGCGGGCGGTTGAAAAGCGGGGCGCATGGCTTTTGTTCCTGCCGCCCTATGCGCCGGACTTCAACCCGATCGAGCTCGCATTTTCAAAGTTCAAAGCTCACATGAAGCGCTTAAAACCCCGCACCATCGATGATCTGTGGAAAGCCGCCGGTATATAACGTCTGCGGCCTCTTCAATCACGAGCACTGCAGGAACTTCTTGGTTGCTGACGGCTATGCGTCAGAATAAATCGGAAATGCTATAGTGGATTGATTCCAACGTTTGGAACCCTCTGTTTCGTGCGGCGATGATATGATCGGGGTCGGCTTTCCAGATCAAGGGTTTTGGGTTTGCGTCATTGTATTCGCGGACAAAGCGGTTGATGGCGGCCTGAAGGTCGACGACGGATTGGAAGACGCCACACTTGAGCCCGCGCCGCGTGAGTTTGGCGAAGAAGCCCTCGACGGCATTGAGCCACGAGCACGAGGTCGGCGTGAAGTGGAAGGTCCAGCGTGGATGGCGGGCGAGCCAGGCGCGGACCTTGTCCTTCTTGTGCGCAGCGTAGTTGTCGAGGATGACGTGGACGGCCTTGTCCGTCGGCACCTCGCGCTCGATGCGGTTGAGGAAGCGGATGAACTCCTGATGGCGGTGGCGCTGCATGTTCTGTGCGATGACCGTACCGTCCAGCACGTTGAGCGCGGCGAACAGCGTCGTCGTGCCATGCCGTTTGTAATCATAGGTCATCGTACCGGCGCGGCCCTTCTTCATCGGCAGGCCGGGTTGGGTGCGGTCGAGAGCCTGGATCTGCGACTTCTCATCAACCGACAGCACCACGGCATGGGCCGGCGGGTCGACATACAAGCCGACGATATCCGTGAGCTTCTCGGCAAAGGCGGGATCATTGGAGAGCTTGAAGTGCCGCCAGCGGTGCGGGCTGAGGCCATGGGCCTTCCAGATCGCCTGGACCGCCGCCGCCGCGACGCCAGCAACCTTCGCCATCGCGCGCAGCGTCCAGTGGGTCGCCTCGTGCGGCGGCGCTTGCTGGGTCAGGCGGACGATCTCGGCGACGCGCTCCGGCGGGATCGGCGCTTTGCCAGGCGGACGGGACTTGTCGCGAAGCAAGCCGTTGACACCCTCGTGCATGAACCGCTCCTGCCAGCGCCACACGCAGGTCTTGGACTTGCCGGTCTCGCGCATGATCGCCGAAGTGCCGAGCCCCGCGTCGGTCTTCAGGATGATCCGCGCCCGCCAGAGGTGTTTCTGCGCGCTCTTCGGGTCCGCGACGATCGCTTGCAATCGCTGACGGTCGCCAGACGTGACAGTAAAATGGATGCCGGTACGCATCGCACAGACTCGCATGACACCGCACAATACGGAATCCCAAAGCGGACTCTTTCGTTCCGGTCAATCCACTAGGTTTGAATGGGCCGCTCAAAACCTAAGAGGCCGTTTCGAAAGGGGTTGAGTGGCCGGTGTCGATGTGATTCCAGGAAGGTTGCTGAAACCGATCTGGAGCCGCCATGTGGACGCCGACCACCCGAGAGCAGCATAGCCGCAAGGCGCTGCGTTATCAGACTGATTTGACCGCTGCGGAGTGGGTTGTGATCGAGCCTCATTTGCCTCCGGCTCATGGCACGGGACGGCCCCGCTCATGGCCGATGCGAGAGATCGTCAACGGCATTTTCTACGTGATGCGGGCTGGCTGCCCTTGGCGCTTGCTGCCAAGCGATTTACCACCGTGGGGCACGATCTATCGCTGGTTCGCTAAGTTCCGCGACGACGGCCTCCTTGAGAAGATCAACCACTTTCTGGTCATGGCCGATCGCGAGCGGGTCGGACGCGAGGCCAGCCCGAGCGGCGCGATTATCGACAGCCAGAGCGTCAAGACGACCGAGGCTGGTGGCCCCCGCGGCTACGATGCGGGCAAGAAGATCAAGGGGCGCAAGCGCCACGCGCTGGTCGACACCGACGGGCGCGGCCTCGTGCTCGAGGCGCATCCGGCGGGTATCCAGGACCGCGATGGTGGCGGGCCGCTGCTGTGCGCCTCACGCGGCTCGTTTCCGTTCATCGAGAAGGTCTTTGCCGACAGCGGCTACGCCGGCGAGAAGGTCGCCACGGCCACCATGATCGCCGTCGAGATCGTGCGCAAAAGCCCCGATCAGGTCGGCTTCGCCGTCCAACCGCGCCGCTGGGTCGTGGAGCGCTTCTTCGCCTGGATCAACCGCAACCGGCGACTGGCAAAGGACTTCGAGGCCACCATCGCCTCGGCCCGCGCCTTCCTCTACGCCGCCTCCGTCATGCTCCTCGTCCGCAGATTGGCCCGAGCCGCATGACTTTCGAAACCGACTCTTAGGGGGATCCTACCCCGATTCTTGACGGGTGTGGCGCACAACATCGCTCGCTCACCTTGGGCCATCCGTATAAAGGATGACCTTCTAATGGGCCTGTCGCTGAAGTTCGTCTTTAATCCTTAGCTTCTGCTTCTTCAAGGAATGGACAATAGTATGGTCCGGCAGGGGTCTATTTTCCTCTTCTTCTATGAGATGTTCGAGTTCTGCGTGCTTTTCACGCAACGTTTCTAAACGAGCATCCTGCCCCATAGACGAACACTCCTCTCACGCTGTTCCACAACACTCCTATGGTAACGCCGTAGGTGACTTTCAGGCCAGCCTATTGTGTAACTCTCTGTCCCAGTTCGATTTTTCGATCGTATCATTCTTGCGGGTATACGTAATTTAATTATAATTATGGCAGTTGTGGATGAGTAGGGCTGCTTGTCGATGCGCAAAGCCGCTGTGGGCCTGGATTCATGTTGCCATTGCCAACAATGTTTTGGTTTGAGGCTTGTCACATGACCAGCGACTCGAACGGGACCACAACTCAATTCTACTCACGCGTCGACTTTGCCTTATGAGCGTGTATAGACTGAATGACCGAGAGATGGCACGGCCGCATGGGAACGACATGGCCGAAGATAAGGGCGCGCAGGAACAAATTAGAGCAAAGGTTGCAGCTCTGGAGCTTGAGCATCGCGACCTCGACGACGTAATTCACAAACTAGAAACTCAAGGTGACTTTGATCAACTCAAATTGTCCCGCCTAAAAAAACGAAAGTTGATGCTCAAAGACCAAATTTCATCTTTGAGAGACAAACTCCTGCCAGACATAATCGCCTAGGAACAAAGGTATATACGTGGCGTTTGCTTACAAGCCCTAAGATCTTAGGACGTGATCAGCTTGTCTGATCGCATGTTCAGCGCTTTGGCCAGTCTCAACGCGGATGGAAGCCACTCGAAAACGCATCGCCATATCCAATCCAGCCACGGAATAAGCAGAGGCCTCAATGGTCCTACGCACAACATCTGCCGTACTCAAAGGCGGGTCCTTAGTGTCTACAGATGGATCAGAACTTCTTTCTGGTTGTGTTAGCAATGCTGAAACGGTCGGGCCACCAATCAGACCGATGGGCGCCGCACCAAGACCCGCCTCGCCAATCCTAGTCGCCACCTCAACAAGAGTTTCATTTGCCACAATAGCCCCGAACTCTGGCGTATATCCTCATAGGTATTGACAACAACCAGCACAAGTTCGCGCAGGTATCCCGGTGGCGGAGGGACGGCTAAAGATTTATCCAGCGCCCTTATAAAGGCTTCACTTGAAAGATATTCTGTTTCGTCGTTGCCGCCGTCCTTGTTGGCTTTCTGTCGTTCATAGCGTTTCAGCCTGACTTTTAGATTTTCGACTTCTAATACCAGCCCGGCAATGGCTGACTGGACTTGAGTGGTCATCAAGCTAATCGGAATAACCAGAAACGTGATTTTGTCGGTAACGGCCCTTGAGCTTTCCTCGCAGGTTTCCGTCACTTTTTCAGCGGATGGATCGCGATGCTTGTGCTCACCGTCGTTTGGTGACTTCTCTTCTTGCCATTGAACGTTAACAATTCCGTTTGGGAGATTAATGTCGGGCATCTGTCTATTTATTCGGTCAGCCTTTAAGGAGGTACGAATTCTACAAGTATACCACTTCTGCTTGCCGAGCGCAGGGCTGGTCTGTACGGTGCGCCCCTTTTTCAGGGCAGGAGCTCGGATAAGATGAGCCAGGCCGTTGTTGGGATCATCATGGGCAGCCAGTCTGACTGGTCAACCATGAAACATGCCGTAGATATTTTAGAGGAACTGGACGTTGCGGTTGAGACACGCATTGTTTCAGCTCACCGCACACCTGACCGGTTGGCCGATTACGCCAAATCCGCCAAAGATCGAGGCCTTAAAGTCATAATTGCTGGAGCCGGAGGGGCAGCTCACCTCCCCGGCATGACGGCGTCAATGAGTCCCCTCCCCGTTCTCGGCGTTCCTGTTGAAAGCAAGACTCTCAGTGGTATGGACAGTCTCCTATCGATTGCACAGATGCCGGGCGGGATACCCGTGGGCACATTGGCTATCGGTATTTCGGGCGCCAAAAATGCCGGGTTACTGGCCGCCGCTATTATTGCTTTAACAGATTCCTCCTTGGCTGATCGACTAGAAGCTTGGCGGGCCAGCCAAACCGCTGCCGTTGCCGAAACCCCCTCTTCAGAACCCTAACGATACTGGTCATATACGCCATGTCGGGACGCATTGAACCGGGTGGTACGATTGGGATTCTCGGTGGAGGTCAGCTCGGTCGTTTACTTGCTCTCGCCGCAGGGGAAATGGGATACCGCAGCCATATATATTGCCCGACTGACAACTGCCCTGCGTCTCATGTGGCTGATGCTCATACCTGCGCATCGTATGACGACTATGAAGCATTGGCACAATTTGCCAAATCTGTCGATGTTGCCACCTTCGAATTTGAAAACGTCCCAGCAGACACCGCTTTTCAATTGGCAAGTGATGTTCCGGTTCAGCCATCGTGGAAAGCGTTGGAAATTGCGCAGGACCGGTCAAAAGAAAAAGCTTTCTTTACAGACATTGGCGCGGCCACGGCGCCCTGGCGCCCTGTATCCAACCTAGATGAATTGTCTGAGGCGATCGAGGATTTGTCTTTTCCCGGGATTCTGAAGACGTCGAGATTGGGATATGACGGCAAGGGGCAGATTAGAATTGAATCACCGGCGGACATTTCCCGGGCGTGGAACACACTCACAGAAGGTCGTACTGATCTTGACCCCGTTGCTCCTTTCGCCATCCTGGAGGGGTACGTACGTTTCTCTTCGGAAATTTCTGTTATTGCAGCGCGAGGGCTTGACGGCAAAGTCCAATGTTTTGAACCGGTCGAAAACGTTCACAAGAATCACATTCTTCATGCGACCACAGCACCCGCGAACATTCCACCGGCTACCGTTCGAATGGCATTGGACATTGCCGAACGGGCCGCAACGGCGCTTGAATTGGTTGGCTTGTTAGCGGTCGAAATGTTCGTAACATCCTATGGTGGTGTTTTGGTGAATGAAATGGCACCGCGGCCCCACAACTCGGGCCACTGGACATTGGACGCCTGTCAAACGGATCAGTTCTCCCAACTCATTCGCGCGGTCTGCGGCTTACCTTTGGCGAACCCTCTACGTCACTCCGATGCGGTCATGACCAATCTCATCGGTGACGAGATTTATGATCTTGACCGTTTTTATAGCGACCCAACATGCCATGTTTACGTCTATGGCAAAGAGACCGCTCGACCTGGACGCAAGATGGGCCATGTAACAAAGCTGAGCGCAAGAACCAACTAGCCTCTCTCAAAATTTCAAGTTTAGAAATTGAATTTGGAGACGGTCTCCGGACTTTCTTACTTCTTCAAGATATATGTCGGCCATTTTGATAATCGACTTTCTATCGCGCACTTCTAACAAACGATGGACTAAATCATAGGAACAATACACATCATTTAATATGTATGCGCTCCTCAGAAGCTCGTCCTCACTCAAAGAGTCTGGATTAGTAAGTCCACGCACGAATACGGCGTCTACCTCAATCAATTGACTAGTTGGATTGGTGGGGATCGGCTGCACTAAGGGTTGGAAGCTACGTCCCATTACATCAATGAACTTATGTGAGTTAGTCGCGATGTGATCTGACACCGCTCCCTTCCCAGCAAGCTGGAATGGGAGCGGCGCATCTCTTGATGGAGATTGTGGTTGTCCGTTTTGATGGTGGTGCACACCAACCACAAAACGAGGACACCACGATGTTGAATACTACCGACAAGATCATCAAACACAAAACTGGATTGCTGAATCTGGCCGAGGAACTGGGCAATGTGTCGAAGGCCTGCCAGGTCCCCTGCCAGGTCCCTGCCAGGTCATGGGCATGTCGCGCGACACCTTTTACCGCTACAAGGCCGCGGTTGAGGAAGGCGGCGTCGAGGCCTTGTTCGAGCGCACCCGGCGCAAACCCAATCTTGCCAACCGCGTCGGTGAAGCCACCGAGCAGGCGGTGATCAAATCCGCGCTGGAGTTTCCGGCCTATGGTCAGGCCCGCACCTCCAACGAGCTGCGCAAGCAGGGTGTCTTTGTCTCGCCCTCCGGCGTCCGTTCGATCTGGCTGCGGCATGACCTGGCCAACTTCAAGGCCCGCCTTAAAGCATTGGAGGCTAGGGTCGCCGAGGACGGCATGATTCTGACCGAGGCCCACATACGAGGCCCAGGTGCAGGCCTTGGAAAAGAAGAATCGCGACGACGAAGCCCGCGGCGAGGTGGAAACGGCCCACCCCGGCTATCTGGGTTCACAGGACACCTTCTATGTCGGCACCCTGAAGGGGGTGGGGCGGATCTACCAGCAGAGCTATGTCGATCCCTATTCCAAGGTCGCGCAGGCCAAGCTCTACACCACCAAGACGCCGATCACCGCCGCCGACCTGCTCAATGACCGGGTGCTGCCGTTCCATGACGAGCACGACCTGCCTGTGCTGCGGATCATGACCGACAGGGGTACGGAATACTGCGGGCGAGTGGACAAGCACGACTACCAGCTCTTCCTGGCCATCAACGATATCGACCACACCAAGACCAAGGTGAAATCACCGCAAACAAACGGCATCCGCGAGCGCTTTCACAAGACCGTGCTGCAGGAGTTCTACCAGGTCGCGTTCCGCAAAAGACTCTACGACAGCGTCGATGCGCTGCAGGACGATCTGGATCAATGGCTACATCACTACAACACGGAACGCACTCATCAGGGCAAAATGTGTTGCGGCAGAACGCCGTTCCAGACCATGATCGAGGGCAAAGAAATCTGGAAGGAAAAGTTCGTGAACTGAACTTGACCTAACAGAGGCCGCCGGAAGAACGGCCAACTGTCAGATCACATCTGAACCACTACACATTATGCAATTCAAATCCGTAATCTTTGAGAAACAGGTGCTGATCTGCAAACAAGGGTTGGTTTTTGTATAGCGGCAAAAATGATGCCTCTGTTTGAATAACCAATGCATTTTTCAGCTTGGACATCCCATGCTCAAGTATCATGAGTTCAGCGCCTTGAACGTCCAACTTGGCAAAATCTACGCATTAATAGCGGACAGATCATCCAGCCTTTCGGTTTCCACCTCTGAAACGGACAAAGTTTCAAAGTTACCGCCCTCTTTCGTGCTCAATGTTGTGAATGCGTCTATCACTTGGGCGTTTGGCTCATACAACGAGGAACAACCTGGATAGCCGGTCTCATAAAATGAATGACGATTGCCATCGCCAAGTATGTGGCCGTACCAAACTCCCTGCCCGGCGTACAATGATTCCAGTTCATGCCGCGCTTTTTCCTGAGGTTCGAAACCGACCAGTTCCACGCCTTCGTTTTTAGCAATGGTGCGTAAACAGGCTCTCCTTCAAGCAAAACTCCCACGTCTAGGATTCGCACGGGAGGACTCTTTAAAGGCAATATATTTGATAGAGCGAAAGACGAATCTCGAACAGACTGTGCGATTGTCTTTTCCTTTCCGTTCAGTCCTAATTGGTTTAGATCGAGTGACTTTGTAAAAGAATAATCTAATCCCGTGAAGGTATGACACCGTGATAATTGAAACCCATTTAGACCAGTTGAGAAAGACTTCCATTATGGTTGCCACACCCATGTATGGAGGCATGTGTACCGGGGAATTTACCAACGGTCTGGCGGGTCTATTTCAACTGGCGGGTAAATACCAACTCCCGATTCAATTTCGCTACATGGTCAATAAAAGTCTTATTCCTCGGGCCAGAAACCGGTTGGCCCATCAGTTTCTTAATGAGACAGACTGTTCCCATCTCATGTTTATCGATGCAGATATCGGATTTAATCCGATTGATGTTCTTTCCCTTTCCCTCCACGCAGCGGACATTGACCGATCTGTTGTTTGTGCCGCTTATCCAAAAAAAGGATCGAGTGGAACCAAGTGAAAGCCGCTGTAGAAAGTGGTGCTGCTGCTGAAAATCCGAAACACCTTGCTAATCTCGGTATCAGTTTTCCAATTGATATCGGACCCGGTGCCGTTCGGGATTTTACCATCGACCAGCCCAACGAAATAAAATATGCTGGCACAGGATTTATGATGATTCAAAGAAGGGTATTTGAAACATTAGAACCGACGCTGAAGGATAAAACGTACTTTGACCCGCTGGCGGGAAAGAATGGTGATGGCGAAACAGTCACCTCATATTTCGATTGTGAAATTGATCCTGAAACCAAAACGTATTTGTCTGAGGACTATGCTTTTTGCAAGAGAGTGGGGGACTCGGGTCTAAGGATCTGGCTATGCCCGTGGATAAAACTGGGCCATGTGGGTACGTACACATTAAGAGGTGGTTTCGCTGATTTCGCTGCTGCAGGGATGCCGGTTCATAAACCGAAGTAAGACCGCACTTTTTTCTCACTAAACCCGAAGAATTTTGGGCGGATCAAAGACCTTGATGGGTGGAATATTCGCCTTCCATTTTTCCATCTGAACCAGACAGGATTGAGGGCTCGGCCCCTGAGCAATGGTGGATGTCCCGGCGTCTCTTGTCAGAATATTCGCATTACCATGCACGCACATGGATTTTTCGTCGGTTGGATCGAGGGGATCGTACCAGGCGCCCGTCGACAGCTTAACCACACCGGGCGCAATATCATCTGTTACGACGGCTCCCGCTAGGCATGCGCCACGGTCATTGAACAGGCGAACCAGGTCACCGCTGCGGATGCCCCGTTGCTCTGCGTCATTTGTATTGATGGAGACCGGTTCCCGGCCTTGCACTTTCACCGCCTGGCTCACTCGACCCATATCGTACTGACTGTGCAAACGGTGATTGGGCTGGTTCGAAATGAGGTGAAGCGGATAGGTCTCTGATTTCTTGGCTCCCAGCCACTCGGCCGGCGCCTGCCATACCACGTGACCGGGCTGGCTCGCGTCTCCCCAGCCGACAATGGTATCGGAGAAAATCTCGATCTTACCGGTCGGGGTCGACAAGGGTGACTCATCCGGGTCGGCCCTGAAATCGGCCATCAACGTCCGTTCAGGCAGTTCGGGAAACTTGAACCACCCCGTCTCCCAGAACTCATCAAAGGACGGCACACGCAAATCCATGGCCTTGGCCCGGCGAATGGTGGCGTCAAAGATCCACCGCACCCAGCCCATTTCGTCCCGGCCTTCCATGTAGGAGTCCCGAAAACCAAGTTCTCCGGCCACGTCGGCGAAAATATCCTGATCGTTACGCGCTTCACCAACGGGCGGCACCAAGCGCTTCATAGCAATCAAGTACGGATCCATGCGCGACGCACCGAGGTCGTTGCGCTCGGTGGTCAAGGTTGCCGGCAGCACGATATCCGCATGGCGCGCGATGGGGGTCCACCAGGAGTCATGGACGATCACGGTTTCCGGCTTGCGCCAGGCTCGGCGCAACCGAACGAGATCTTGATGATGGTGAAATGGATTACCGCCCATCCAATAGACCATGTGGATGTCCGGATAGGTCAGGGTTTGGCCGTTGTAGCGAATGGTCTCACCAGGATGCAGCAGCATGTCGGCGACGCGAGCCACGGGAATAAAGGTCTTCACCTTGTTTTCTCGGCGCGGCACCGCCATGGGCGGAACGGGGCTGCCCGGATTTCCTGTCACACCTGAGGCGCCGAAACCGAAACCGAAACCGCCACCGGGCAGGCCGATCTGTCCCACCATGGCGGCCAGGGTGATCACCATCCAAATGGGCTGCTCGCCGTTATCGGCCCGTTGCAGGGACCAACTGGCGCTGATCAAAGTTCGTTTCTGCACCAGGCGCCGAGCCAAATCGTAAATGGTTTGTGCGTCCAGCCCGGAAATTTCCGCCGCCCAAGCCGCATCTTTGGGTTGGCCGTCCGTCTGGCCCAACAGATAGGCTTCAAATTTGTCGTAGCCGACGCAGTAGCGGTCCAAAAACGCCCTGTCGTGCAGCCCTTCGCTCGCTAGGGTGTGTGCCATGCCCAGCATGACTGCCGTGTCTGTATTCGGACGTGGTTGCAGCCATGTGGCGTTGTGGCCGTCGAACACATCTTGCTTAAGCGGGCCGATGTTGATGACTTCCACACCGGCCGCAATCATGGCCTCTTGCGCTGGGCGCACATCATGGGTGGAGATTCCGCCGGCGGAGACCTGTGCGTTCTTCAGCGAGATTCCGCCGAAAGTCACCATCAGTTCCGTATGAGCGGCGATCTGCGACCATGTGGTCGATTTGTAAATGCAGAGATCAAAGAATGGTGCCGCCACATGAGGGGCGATCACTTCCGCGGCCGCGGTCGAATACGTGTTTCTGGATCTGACGTGCCCACCGAATAAGTTTAGAAAGCGCCGCAACTGGCTGGTGACATGATGCAACCGTCCAGCCGATGCCCAGCCGTAGGATCCCGCATAGAGCGCGTCGTTGCCGTGAGTTTCCTTTAATCGCGTAAGTTCGTTAGCGACAAGGGGAATGGCGTCATCCCATTCCAATTCAACAAAGGGGTCACTGCCGCGGCCGGTAACGTTGCCCTGCGGACCGTTGTTGAGCCACCCTTTGCGCACCATTGGTTTTTCAATGCGTGTGCGGTGCCGCACCCCATCGATCAGCGATTGACCGATGGGCGACGGATCCGGGTCGGCGGGAAAGGGATGAATGGCCTTGATGACCTCCCCTTCCACCTCCGCCACATAGGTGCCCCAGTGGGTTGAGGTGGTCAGGAATTCAGTTTTAGGGACAGACTCAGCATGGAGCGCGGATGCACGTACGCCTACCGTGGCTGAAACGCCTGCAAACAATGTGCGGCGGGAGAATGCCAAATTTTTCTTATTCATGTTTGTGTGAAAGAATAGAAGAAGGAATCGATAGAAACCAACGGAAAATATCTATTTGTAAGAATGGTTTGCTTTGTTGTCTAGTGAGATACCACATAAATAGTTTCTTGCGGGGGATTTTGAACGATTGGATTCAGTGACGCTATTAAGTCGTGTTTCAATCAATACGTGGGTTTTTCCGGACGGGCTACAAGGTCTGAGTACTGGTTTTGGATTCTGTTTACGGTCATCCTTAGCATTGTGGCAGCTGCATTAGATGGCGTCATAGGTACCGGCGGAATTCTATACCTCATCTCAGCCCTTGTTATTTTCTTGCCAAGTTTGGCGGTTCTTTTCCGCCGTCTGCATGACACCGATCGCAAGGCATGGTGGATTCTGATTTACCTCGTTCCGGTTATCGGAGTCATCGTGATTCTCGTTTTTACGGTGATCAAAGGCACAGAAGGTGAAAACCGGTTTGGACCGGATCCTCTGCAAGGCAGTGGAGCAGCGGATCCTGCACCGGCAGAGTCAGCCGAGTCTTAACCTAACTTTCGTCTTCGATCATCGGATTGAAAATGTAGAGGGGCGGCAATCAGCCGCCCCCTTTTTTTATAAGCAGACAATAGCGATGGAATGTTTTTTTCAATCTTCGTCTTTCACCATCTTGAAGCCGAGCTGCTGGAAGATATGCGCCACGTCCGCGTTGCCCCAGCGTTCGACGACCTTGCCGTTTTCGAACCGGTAAATGTCAGTTGCCGTTGCTTCATACGGCTCACCGGTCGGCGGATACCCGGCTGATGGGACGTTGAAATGGCTTTTGATTCTTTGCGTCGACGACAAAATCGTCGACGCAAAGAATCAATTCGTCCTCGAGAACCCTCTCTGGATTGTTCTTCTTGGACGCATCCCACATGGCACGCATGTCGTCCGGCCTAACAATTGAACCGGGACCCCCAGCATCATTGTTATGCGAAATCACTTCATCCGCATAAAACTCTTCAACGCGGGTGGTGTCACGGTCGGAGAACAGCACCTTGTGAATTTCCAGATAGGTATTGAGATTTTCCGTGTTGCCGTCGCAATGAATGCGAAGCTGGGCAGAAGCTGGCTGCACTAACAGCGCAGATAAGAGTGCAAGCAGTGAAAACAAGCGCATTTGAATTACCCCATTGAGAAAAGTTGATTTTAAACGGTTTTATTGCGACGGCGCACGGCGTGCCCGGGCCCGCTCGATCATCGGATTGAACTTTTCGTGATCCACGTCTTTCTGGAACAGTTTTTCGATGTAGACCAGAGCCGTCATGGGAGACTCTGCCCAGTGGATGTACCGCCAACCCTCATCGTTTTTACGAAGAACCGCACTGACGCGGACATCTTCGCCGATGGGCGGCCTGCCCCGCATCTTCATTTCGAAATGCATATTCCATGCGGCGATGGCAAGATCTTCAGCAATAAGCTTGACAGAAATGTCGCGCATCTCTTCGCGCAAGCCTTCCATCACCGGGCTGGGCCGAGGTGGATCGAGATAGGCCCGCAGTGAGTCCCAACCGATGAACCAGTCGTCTTGTTCTTCGGCCAGGTAAAACGGCACTTCTTCGTCAGGATCCCATAGTTCTAATACCGTTGAGAAATCCTGTGAATTCCATCGTTCCGCCGTGTCGTGAATGATAGCCTGGACGGCTGCAACCTCGTCCCCTTCGGCAGCGTTGGCTTTTTCAACTGACGGCTCAGCCATAATGAGTCCCAACCCCATAAAAATAATCGTGCGCAGTGACGTTATCAAAGTTGAAGTCACAAATCCCTCCCCCATCGCTACAGGTCAGTAAAACAGAATGGTCCAAGCTTCACGGTCGTTGGCCAGGAATGCAAGCCTTACGCGTTGGGTTGGCTTGCCCGGTGTGCGCTGACCTGTTACCACCCCTCACTTTGTCATTTGCCTGTTCGTGATATCTGGAGAAACGACCATGCCCGGCCCCCTCGACGGTATTAAAATTCTTGAACTGACGGCTGTCGTGCTCGGCCCTTGGGCCTGCCAGATGCTTGCTGACATGGGCGCCGATGTGATCAAAATCGAAGCGCCCTACGGCGATTCCAACCGCGCCCTCGGCGCCGTGCGCAACACCAAGGGGATGTCGGCACTCTATCTCACCTGCAATCGCAATAAGCGCAGCCTCGTGCTGGATCTCAAAAAGCCAGAAGGGCGGGACGCGCTCTTGAAGCTTGTAGAAACGGCGGATGTGCTGATCCACAACAACCGGCCCCAGGTGATGGACAAGCTCAAACTGGATTACGAAACGCTGAAGGCGATCAACCCCAAGCTCATCTATTGCGGCTCCTATGGTTACGGCAAGAATGGTCCGTATGGCGACAAAGGTGCGCTGGATGATTCCATTCAGGCGGTCTCCGGCATTGCCATGCTCAATAAACTGGTTCTCGGTGAACCGCGCTACCTACCCACCATTATCTGTGACAAAACGGCGGCCATGGCTGTCGTCCAAGGTGTTACCGCTGCTCTCTTCCATCGCGAACGCACGGGGCAAGGGCAAGAAATAGAAGTGCCAATGTACGAGACAATGGTGTCCTTTGTCATGGCGGAGCATTTGTGGGGTTACACTTTCGATCCGCCGATGGGCGAGCCGGGTTACACGCGGTTGATGAGCTATCACCGTAAACCCTACCCGACCAAAGACGGCTATATAGCCATCCTCCCTTATTTGGATGCCCATTGGAAAATGTTTTGCAAACTGGCCGGGCGGGAAGAATTGCTCGACGATCCACGCTTTAAAACTTTAGCGGACCGTGTCGGCAACATTGACGACACTTACCAAGAAACCGGCAAGACCATGCTGACAAAAACCACCAAGGAGTGGATGGAGATCTTCGGCAAGACCAGTGTTCCAACGATCGTCGTCAATGATCTCGTCGACCTCGTTAACGACGAACATCTCAACGCCGTTGGTTTTTGGAAATCCATTGATCACCCGACAGAGGGCAAACTGCGTACCCCCGCCTTCCCGATCGCTTTTTCCGAAACGCCGGCAGATATCCGCCGTCATGCCCCGCTCTTAGGTGAACATTCGATCGAGATTCTTGAGGAAGCGGGTTTGGATGACGCCGCCATTGACGCCATGATCAATAACGGCGCAACCAAGGTCGCCGGTTAGGACTGCACTGCACATTCAAATTTGCTGCCAGGAAATACCCTTACGGGACCGCCCTGTGAGTGACGCCATCCGTATAGAGAGTGATTGAAATCAAAGAATTCCTCTGGCTGAGGCCATCGAATGGCCTTGAATAGCTGGGTTCGAGGTGTGTTTGTGCGCAAATTGATAGCCTCCTTCACGACCGTCATTCCGGCCTTATGTCTTCAAACCATGGTGGCAACAGTGCCTTACGCTCAAACCACCAACGAAGATTCCGGGATTTTTCGTGGGCAGGTAATCGATTCCCTCACCCAACGGCCGCTTTCAAACGCTCAAATAGTTTTGATCTATAACGGAACAAACTTGACCCAGACTGTAACCGATTCCTCAGGTCAGTTTGAAATCGATGATGTCGCAGAAGGTGTTTACACACTTCGCGTATCTGCAACGGCTTATCGCATAGCCTCGGATCAAAATGTCCGTGCCGTTGCTGGGAAAGTGACACTGACGAACTTCGCCCTGATTGCTGGTCTATAGCATTTCCGATTTATTCTGACGCATAGCCGTCAGCAACCAAGAAGTTCCTGCAGTGCTCGTGATTGAAGAGGCCGCAGACGTTACCGGCGGCTTTCCACAGATCATCGATGGTGCGGGGTTTTAAGCGCTTCATGTGAGCTTTGAACTTTGAAAATGCGAGCTCGATCGGGTTGAAGTCCGGCGCATAGGGCGGCAGGAACAAAAGCCATGCGCCCCGCTTTTCAACCGCCCGCCTGGCACCGTCGCGTTTGTCGGCCGGCAGATTGCCGGGGACAACAACAGCGCCTTTTTGAAGGGTCGGGGCGCGTTGCGTTTTGATGTACTGCTCGAATGCATCACCGTCCATGGCGCCCTCGATCAAATCAGGGCACCCAGGGCGCGGTCAGGCCGTCACCGCGCAATCCGGCAATGAAGGTCATGGTTTTCCAATGACCATGGGGAATGGCGGCAACCATCCGCTGGCCGCTGGGACAGCGCCCCCGCAGGCGCGCCATTTTGGTATTGATACTTGTTTCGTCAAGGAACACGATCCTGCCGACCCGCTCGGGATGGGCCGGGAGCCGGGCCTGACGTTGGCGCCAAACCACGCGTGCTGCCTGCCCATCCGCGCGTTCCTGTTCACTGGCGTGGGCGGTTTTTTTAAAGCTGATCTTGCGCGCGCGGAACCAGTCATTAATCGTCGAAGTCGGCGCAATCACTTGGTGAACTTCGTCCAAACGCTCAGACAGCTCTTGCAGTGTCGGGTCTGGCGTCTCCTTAATCCAGCGCAGGATATCCTCGCCGTCAAGGATCAAGACGGCGCTGGCGCGACGGCCGTGGCTTGACCGCGACAGTCCCCTCGTCTTCATATCGCCCGCCATCCCGCACCGCCGAGCTTGCGCTCACCTCAAAAAGGGCTGCCGCCTGACGGCGCGACATGCCCGACGCCACTTTCCTCGCCAAACGAATACGCAGGTCTTCCGATACAGCCACGATGCCCCCGCCAAAGCGGCTATCGAATCAGTCCGCCAAGACCATGACAACAAAATATTGATTCATTCAGCCTCGGAAACGCTCTAGATGAAGCTGAAGAACTCACGGTAATTGGCGCGGCCATCGAAGCTGACCCATTTTCCGCAGTCACGGCAACACGGATCAGCCGCGAGGAAATTCGCTCTGCTGTCGGGTCTGGTGGTGATATTTTTCGCGGTCTTGATTCCCTGCCCGGCGTCGTCGCAACTGGAGAGTTTTCAAACTTCACAGTGCGTGGCCGCGGCCCAAGGGATAACCTGATTCTGATCGACGGTATTCCCTTCGACAAAGTGGTTCACTTCGACCAGACCCTTGGCGAGGACGAAGATATTGGCGGCGGCGGCCGCTTTTCCATATTTGCCCCTAATATCATCGGCGGCGCATCATTCGAGCAGGGTGGCTGGTCGGCTGCTTATAGCGGACGCAATGGCTCGTTGCTCCTCCTGGATATCGCCGCCGGCAATCCCAACACGCCCACCGTCAGTGCGCGTCTCGATTTTGCCGGTGGAGAAATTACCTATGATGGGCCGAGCTATGTGTCCGGCAACACAAGTCTATTGTTGTCGGCACGGTATTTTGATTTTGGCAACGTCTTCAATCTGATCGGCCAGGATGACATCGGCGACCCTGAAATCAGCGACGTGATTTTCAAATCGGTCACCGAGGTGTCCGACTCCCATACCGTCGAAGTGTTGGCCATTTATTCACCCGAGGACTTCGTCCGGGATGCCGGCAATGTCCTAAAGTCGCCTGACTTCGAAGACTCGGACTTGCTGCGCAGTGAGCAAGACACACTGCTCATCGGCGGCTCATGGAAGTGGCTGATCGGACGTACTGGACAGCTGACCAATCGGGTGTTTTTACGGGACAGTGATAAGACCAGCACTCAGGGAGAACTTTTCCTGACCTGGCCGGCCCGAACCTTTGGCGGACGACATTCCGGTACGGGAAGATGTCTTAACGGTGATCGAGAATGAACAGGAAATCGGATGGCGTGGAGATTTCTCCGTGGAAACAGGGATGGGCCCGTTGTCCTTGGGTGCGCGCGTGTCCCGAGTAGACCTTGACTATCAAACCCGTTTGTCCGGCGACTTCACGGTGTACGTCTATGACCAGAACGACTTTCGTCCCGATCCCAATCAGAAATTAGTGGTGCTGACACCGGCGCGGTTCGACTCAACATTCAATGCAGAAGAAACCCGGTATTCCGCCTATGTGGATCATGCCTTTGTTGCCAGTAAGGTCACGATCCGGCCGGGTGTTCGCTTTGACCACGACGGCTTTTCTGCTCAGTCGCTTGTGTCACCTCGCCTTTCCGCCACATGGCAGTCAAATGCAAAATTGAATTTTTCCGCTACGGGCGGAGTCTTTTATCAACAACCACGGTTTCTCGATCTCGCAGCCGATCCCAACAACAATCAATTGAAAAACGAACGCACGGACCAAATCAGTCTGGGTTTTGAATATTTCATCCGGCAAGCTGGCCGGTTCTCCGCCGAAGTGTACTACCAGGACCTCAAAGACCTGGTGGTGCTCGGCGATGACGCGTCAGGCCTGGCGTCGAACAATGGCAATGGACAGTCTGAGGGGATCGATATTAGTCTTGAACGGCGCATGATTGATACCTGGTCGGCGGCCATGACCTATTCCTACTCGCGCTCGCGTCGCAATGACAATAACGGCACGGCCCTCCTATGCCGCCGACTTCAATCGGCCCCATTCCTTCACCATTGGCGGTGTTTGGGAGCCTAATGACCGCTGGGCTTTTGGTGTAAAGTGGAAGTACGCCTCGGGCCGCCCCTCAGACGCCTTCATTATCAATGCAGACGTCTTTAATGACCCAACGTTTCTTCGTTTTTCGAAAGAACTGACAGCAAACAACGTGAACCGGCTACGGGATTATCATTCCCTCAACATTCGTATCGATTACCGCCGACGCATTGGCGATGTCAGTCTTGTGACATTTTTAGACATCATCAATGCCTATGGCCGTAACAATGTAAGTTCCCTGGAATGGGACGAACGACGTGGGGTCAATGTCATCGGCGATTTCGGAATCTTCCCGCAGATCGGGCTCAAACTGGAATTTTCAGGATAAACGCACCCTTTCGTGTCTGATCGTCTGTTGTCAGACGCCTATTGGCAATGGCACCCTAAGGCTATCAACGGGCATCCTTGGAGATGACCCGAACGCATTCAGGGAGGGACACTTCATGGCACGTATGAGCCTCATCTTCAGCGCGCTTCTTCTGGCGCTCACGATCCATTCACCGGCGGCACACGCACAGCTCGCGAATACCTTTGTTTCAGGTGGCGACATTGCCGTGCCAGATTACATTGCCAATGCCATAGCTAGCTCAAAACGGCCGCTGGCCGATAAAGAACGGGATGCCAATCGCCAACCCGGCAAGGTGATGGCGTTTTACGGTATCAAACCAGGCGATAAGGTCGCTGAACTGATCACCGCCGGCGGATACTACAGTGCCGTGCTGTCAGGTGTAGTTGGCGACTCAGGAAAAGTATATGGCCACAACAACGACTGGTTCATGGGCCGTCAGCAGGAAGGCTCTCCCCTGCTCAAGCGCGTTGCCAACGATGGGCTAAGCAATGTTGAAGAGGTCATTGCTGAGTTGGAAGACACGGGTTTGCCAAGAAGTGAAATGGACGCGGTCTTTATCGTGTTGATCTATCATGATGCAGCCGGGGCCTTCCAAACGAACTTGAACACGATGAACCGGGCCGTCTATGACGCGCTCAAGCCGGGCGGGATTTACGGCATCATCGATCATCACGCCGGACCGGGCATGGGTGTGCTCGATACCACTAAGAATCACCGCATCGAAAGACACGTCGTGGTCGACGGCATTACGTCTGTCGGTTTTGAACTGGCTGGTGAAACGGATCTCTTAGAGAACCTTGACGATCCATTGGATATCACTGTGTTCTCACCAGCCATCCGCGGCAAGACTCACCGCATGGTTCTTAAATTTCAGAAGCCCGGTTAGAACAACTAACTTAGGCAAGCGTTTGATGCGGGAAGTCGGCTGATCCGGCGTTTATCGCCGCGATCATGTCGACTTCAGGCACCACCCGTCCGAATGCCGTCTTGAACATATACATGGCGTTTTCATGGAACTCGGCTCGGAGGTCACCGCACGCTTCCGGCACCACAAACACGCGATAGTCCATCATCGCTAGATCCCGCACCGTGCTTTCCACACACATGGATGTCGTTACACCGCCGACCACAACCCGGTCGATCCCGCGTTTCTCTAATAAAGCCGGCAGCGGAGATTTGATCATAGCAGAGTAGCGTTGCTTTTCGATGATGTCGTCTTCCGGCTGCGGTTCCAGAATGGGCATGATTTCACGGTCGGGCTTGTCCGCCCGCAATGCATTTTCCACCGGCAAGTTAGGTCGCAATTCGGAGGTCGTTAAGCCGCCATTGGAGTAGTCGGGGGCAAACGCCATGGTCGTGAAAATGACGGGCATTCCGGCTGCGCGGGACGTCACTGTTAACCGTTTCGCGGACTCAAGAACTGGGCCGAACCCGGAAACATCAATCTTCCGCCCCGTATGACCATCGGTAGAACAAAAACCCACTTGTAAATCAATCAGCAGCAACGCCGTTGTTTTGGCTTCGAATCTCATCATTGTCTTTGTTCTTCTCACTGGTGATCGGCCATCATGCGCGGTCTGATTTCACACGACAAGGGCCTGTTCCCTTGGCATGATGCCTCTTCTGTCAGCTAGAGCAGATTCAATTTAGTCCCGATCATATCCGGCGGCGGCGAAGTAGTTTTCGCATTCGGTTGAGGTGAAGGCGTCGATGGCCTCGGCAATGGCGTCCCACAGGTCGTCGACGGTTCTGGCGGCGGCCTTTCTCAGGAGCGCCTTGAGTTTGGCGAAGGCCATCTCGATCGGGTTGCAGTCGGGACTGTAGGGCGGCAGATACAGCAGGGTTGCGCCGGCGGCTTCGATGGCCTGGCGGATGCCAGCGACCTTGTGGGCGGGCAGGTTGGCCATGACGACGCTGTCTCCGGGGTCGAGTTCGGGTACCAGGACCTGTTCCACATAGGCCTTGAAGGCAGCCCCATGCATCGGCCCGTCGAGGAGCATCGGGGGCCCGCCAGGCCCCGGAGAGGCGCAAGCCGGCGGTCAACGTGGTGGTCTTCCAATGGCCATGGGGTATGGCGGCCCGGCACCGTTCGCCTTTGCGCGACCATCCCCGCAGCCGCGCCATCTTCATCGACGCGCCGGTCTCGTCGATGAAGATCAGCCGTTCCGGAGCGAGCCCTGCCTGGCCTTCGAACCAGAGCCGGCGCCGCGCGAGCACGTCCGGGCGCCGCTGCTCCGCTGCATGGCCGGTCTTTTTTGTGCGTCAGCCCGCGCTTGGCGAAGAAGTGCCAGACCGTCGACGGGCATACCCGAACCCCGTGCGACGCCGCCAGCTTCTCGCCAATCTCGGCCAGCGTCATAGCCTTGGTCTGCGCCACCAGAGCCAGGATAAAGGCCTCATGCGCATCCAGCTTCGAGCCCGGCGGTTGGCCCTGGCGGTCGGGCTCGATCGAGCCCGTCTCGCGCCAGCGCCGGCGCCAGTGGATCGCCGTCGCTGGCGCGACACGAAAACGCGCCGCGGCCCCCCGTGCAGACAGACGCCCCGTGATCGCCTCGACGACCCGCCGGCGAAGATCATTCCCGTAACAATGCCCCATGTCTGACACCAAATCGCCTCGGGATACAGAATCATGGAGTGGGACGCTTGGGAATCCCCTTCGATTCACAATTCAGTCAAACCGCTCTAGAGAGGCATCCATGGAAATCCGTTACCCGTCAACTTTATTGGCTGCGGTCACTATTGCAGTGCTGGCTTGTGGAACGGCGTTCTCACAGCAAACAACGGTAAACGTCACTCCCGGTTCTTCAATCGATGTGCCTAATTTTATGACCATTGCCCTGCGGGCAGGATCGCGGCCGGTGGAAGACAAAGATCGGGATATCGGGCGCAGACCGGATAAAGTTATGGCGTTCTTAGGGTTAAAGCGCGGCGACACGGTTGCCGAATTCATGGCCTCGCGCGGGTACTATGTGGGCGTTCTTTCGGAAATGGTTGGACCCAATGGAACTGTGTATGGACACAACAACGGTTGGCTGGCAGGTCGAATACCGGAAGGCACGCCGCTCGGACCGCGTATTCGTGCGTCAGAACTCACCAATGTGACCGAAATCGTTTCGGAACTGGAAGATCCTCAAATTCCGGACGACACTTTAGATGCCGCATACATGATCCTTTTCTATCACGACAGATTCTGGCTCGGTACCGACCGGGCTGCGATGAACAAGGCCATCTTTAATGCGTTAAAACCCGGTGGAATTTATGGGATCGTCGATCACCATGCGGCACCGGGAATGGGCGCCAATGATGTGCGCGCCAACCATCGCATCGAACGTCATGTAGTCGTGAATGAAATCGTAGAAGCAGGATTTGAACTTGTTGGTGAGTCCGATGTTCTTGAGAATCTAGACGACCCTTTAGATGTCATCGTGTTCCAGCCCGATCTCAGAGGAAACACGCACCGGTTTGTCTTGAAATTTCAGAAGCCGAACGCAAGTTGAAGCATCAACCTTTAGACACTCTTGCTGGTTCTTTCGAGCAGGGCGTTGCCAACGATGTGCACCCCGACGCAGCAAACGCAATGGGTTGGGTAAGCGCCCAAGGGCCTCTTTTAGCCGAGCCTGTGCCTGTGGAATTTTCATAACATCGGCAATACGGCGGTCGAGAAAGGCCCAGGTTTCTGTGAAGCTTTCGGAATTGTCTTCGAGCCAAACCAGCAAGGTCGAAGAATAGACAGCCCCGAGCAAGCCTCTCTTGGTATAGAAATTAAAATCAGTCGCACGATCGCCGGCAGCTCTCCACATTGCATCGACGGTGGCATAACCGCTTCGCATAGCATCTTCTGCAAACCCGGGTAGTGCGGCTAATGCCAGCGCTTTACGAACCGCTTCACGGTGCGGCGACCACCGCTCCAGACGCGTGCGGACGAGAAATGCTATGCGTTCCCTGATCCGCATCGCTTCAAGGTCATGATCGGCGATATCCAACAATATTTGACGATCTGCCAGATCGTACCAATGTCGCAGGGCTGCACGTGGCCCACCAGGAAAGAGCACATCAACGACATTCTTGCTTACGCCAGCATCTTGTGCGCCTCGCTGCAACGCCGTTATCGTCCAGCCATCGAAAATTACATGGGGCAACGCTGCCATGACTACAGCGTCACGCTCTTCTGTCTTACGAGTCATAATGCCGGTTCTGTCGCATCGGGCTTCTTGTCTACTTCATTGTCATCTTCATCACCGCTTTCTTCTTCGTCTTTCTCCGCATTGACAAAGGAAAGCGTTGCGATGTCGATCATACGCATCGGATACAGCACACCATCGAGATGATCGCATTCATGCTGGACGACACGGGCGTGGAATCCTTGCGCCGACCGCTCGCGCAGTGACCCATCAACATCTTGATAAGAATATTTGATTTGGGTCCATCGGGGGACAACGCCGGTAAGGCCGGGAACCGACAAACACGCTTCCCAGTCTTCTTCCATCTCCTCGACCACGGGTTTTATCACCGGATTGACCATCACCGTCAGGGGCACGGCTTCGCCGTTGTTGCGGTCTTCGGGAACGAAAAAAACCACGATGCGGAGTGGTACGTAGACTTGCGGCGCGGCCAGTCCGACCCCCCCGGCATGAACCATGGTTTCCTTCATATCCTCCACAAAAGCGTGCAGTTCCGGGTCATCGAAGTTGATCACTTCTTGAGCCCGCCCCTTGAGAATGGGGTGCCCCATATGGGCGATGTCGAAAACAGGCATAGATCGTTGAGCGTCAGGGTAACTGTCTGATGATGCGGCACACAGGCGGCTGGATAGCCGCCAATATAGGGATGGTTGGGCCTAGGGCAAATGCCAATTTTCACCGGATTTCAAGCCTTTGGGGAGGATCCATTTGGCCGTCGGGGGCCTTCACAAGGCGGATTCCCTATGATATACCCCGCGCCTTCACGGGAAAGGCCTCATACTGAAGCCTTGGAGCACCCGCAGCGAACATATTGAGTGAAAAAGGAGACGAACCCTGGTTCAGGTCGTCGTACGTGAGAATAATGTCGATCAGGCGCTCAAAGCCCTGAAAAAGAAGATGCAACGGGAAGGCATCTTTCGCGAAATGAAACTCCGCAAATCCTATGAAAAGCCGTCCGAAAAACGGGCTCGGGAGAAATCAGAAGCAGTTCGCCGTGCGCGCAAGCTTGAGCGCAAACGGATTGAGCGCGAAGGATTCTAGGGAAAGTTTCCCGATTCACGAGCAGGAACGAACGAAAATATCCTTAAAGCGCGTTACCGGCGTAGTCTTTCTTGACTGCGCCGTTTGTTTTTGAAGCGCAATAAATATTGTCCGCAGTGGGCTGCCAAGGCATGTTTGCCCAATAAAAAATATGACACGCATGGATAAGACACAGGTTTCCGTCAAGGTGCGACGCACTGGTCCCGACGATTTAACCGCCGTCTCTGACCTTGTGCAACATGCCTGGACCGCTTCGAACGCCGAATTGTTGCCAGACATTACGATTGCCAAACTCTTGGCTGAAAATTCGATTGCCGGGTTGGTCACGAGCCGCAGTCAGGAATTATGGTTGGCTGAAGAACAAGGTGAATTGCTTGCGGTCCTTGGCGCCAGTGCAGAAGGATACATTTGGGCTTGTTACGTTGTTCCAAATCAGCAAAGACGCGGTATCGGAGGGTTACTCCTGTCAACCGTGGAAGATCATTTTCGCCGCCGGGGACTTGCTTCACTTTCTCTGGACATCATTGAGGGCAATACGGCGGCCAAAGATTTTTATCGCGCCAAAGGATGGTAAGAAGAAAGCCGAAGGCTTGAGCAACTGCCCGAACATAACGCAACAGCGATCCGCTACACTTTTGCGCTTTGAAATCGTCGCTATGTGGATGGTCTCAACCGGCTTGGTGTAGACCTCACTGTCGGGCGCAATATGATGCGATCTTTTCAATCAGAGAGACGTGGCATGAGATTCTTTCGTCATAAAATTTTGGCAACTATCTCCTTCGTACTTTTTTCATCCGCTTGGGCAAACATCGGGGAGACACAGACGATGTCAAACAAAGAAACCGTTGCGATAATCGGAACCGGCCGAATGGGGGAAGCCATAGGGCCTCGCCTCGCCGCGTTGGGTCATTCGGTGATTTACGGCTCGAGGACTCCTGAAGCCGAAGACAACGTCGCTCTCGTTGAAAGAACAGGCAATGGTGCCACTGCCATGCTGCAACGCGAAGCAGCCCAAGCAGGTGATATCATCGTCATTGCTATACCTTGGACACCAGCGGAATCCGTCGTTCCCGGGCTCGGCTCGTTGGACGGTAAAACCATCATCGACGTCACCAATGCGCTAACTCCGGGAGAAGGTGGGCTGCTCGAGATGGCCGTAGAAACCTCCGCCGGTGAAAAAATTCAGGACTGGCTGCCTGGATCTAAAGTGGTCAAAGCGTTTAATACGGTCGGTTTTCACATCATCGCCGATCCCGTTGCAGCGGGGGGACCGGTTACGGTGCCGCTGGTTGGAGACGACACAGATGCCAAATTTCGCGTAGCCGAAATCGTTCAAGCCATGGGCTTTGAAACCATAGACGTTGGACCGCTGCGCCATGCGCGGGCGCTGGAAATGATGTCCATGCTTTATATCGTTCCCTACATGCAAGGCCGTATGGATGAAGCGTTTGAGTATTATTTCCGTAAGGGAACCGCGCCAAAAGTCAGTCAAGGGGTGCGGACGGCCAATTAGGATCTAGGAAAATTATATGAAGCGTATTCTTACATTCGCAGTCCTTCTGATGTGCCTGGCAAGACCCACCTCGGCCGATACGATCACAATGAGTGGAACCGGTGGTGTAGGCAGCGCCCTTGGTGTCCGCTTTGCCGAGTTGGGTCATACCATTGTTTACGGCTCTCGCACGCCGGATGCGCCTGAAGTTCAGGCATTGGTTACAGAAACTGGCAACGGTGCACGGGCGACAACGCAAGCAGCGTCTGTGGAAAGTGCGGACATCGTCATTCTTGCCATTCCTTGGGCACCGGCGCAGTCGATTGTGGAAAACCTTGGGTCGCTGGCCGGAAAAATCGTTATTGATCCCATCAATGCCATGGCCTTTGGTGAAAACAGGTCTATTTCCCTGCGTGTTGAACCCTCGGCTGCCGAAGCCATTCAATCCTGGGTACCGAAAGCGCATGTCGTCAAAGCGTACAACACCCTAACGCGGGCCTATATGGTGGACTCCGAGGCGTCAGGCGGAGTGATTACAATCCCCATTGCGGGAAACAGTAACGAAGCCAAGGCAAAGGTTGCAGAATTGACGCGTGGCATTGGCTTGGAACCACTGGACGTCGGCGATTTGACTATGGCCCATGCGGTTGAAGCGATGGGACTCATGTACGTTGCGCAAGGCTTTCAGGGCCGTGAACGGTTCGAATATCACCTCCGTCCCCGCTGACCAAATAGTGGTGAGTGTTTTGACCTAAATCACGGACACTTCAAACGCTAATCGGCATTTTATTTCCCATCTTAGTTTTAAGTCGGCGAAGTCCGACTCATTGCTGAAATAGAAGGGGAAAAGAATGCTGAGAAACGACGTCATTGACCGTGGCCAAAAGGGCCACACGCCCGCATTGTGTACGCGCGCGGACGAAGCCTTTCTCAACTACATTTCCGACATGCGCAACGACTTGATGCACAGTCAGCATAAGAGAGTCGAAGACCAAAGCGCTGCCGTTCTCCAACAAGAGGGATTGACCGACAATCTGTGGCCCGAAAAAGTCGATGCCATGCGCACTGTCATGGAAGACGTTCCCGAAGTGGCGACTTGGCTGCGCGTCAAACGCAGTCTTCAGGAAGCCTATCGGCAACGCATTATGGAATCTTACGGCATGCGGGAAGAAGAATTCTTTCATATGTTGGAAGTGTCAGATGCCGATGGGCCGGGGTCCGTTACGTGGGATCCCGGTTTCGACTATCCCGAGTATGCCACGGTGGACATCCATATTCAGCCGGGCGGGTATGTCGATGAGCCCCTGTGCGGATTTCACTATGACTACGGCACCAAGGTCTTTTTTTGGCGGTGTCAACAATGATGATGTTCTTCACACCAAGATGGCAGACAAGACATCCCTGCCCCTGGACGGACGGGTTGAGCGCATTATGGATATCGGCTGCGCCATCGGGCAGTTTTCCTGCGCCCTGAAAAAGAGATTTCCCGAAGCTGAGGTCTGGGGAACCGACATCGGAGCAGCAATGGTCAGGTACGCGCATCATCGTTCTGTTAAACGAAATTTAGATATCAAATTCACCCAAATGTCGTGTGAAGATCTGGATTTTCCCGACAATCATTTTGATTTGATGACGGCCCATCTTCTGTTCCATGAACTGCCACTCCCCATTATCAAACAAACGTTGGCTGAAGCCTTTCGGGTGTTGCGTCCAGGGGGCACCTTCGTCCTTTGGGACTTCCCGAGTGCCGCTGCGGACGACGGCCGATTTTCCGGATTCATTCGTTTCATGGATGCCGCAGACAATGGCGAGCCTTATCCCTGTGAATTCGTTGACTGCGACGTCGAACATCTCATTCCCGAAATTGGTTTCTCGCTTCGTTATGAAGATCTTGATAACGTTACCCGGCACGGCCGCGTTTGTGACAAGCCTGTATAATGGAGACACAGCATGTGGACCGAACCAAACTCGACTATGTCAAAGACTTGCCAGGCTTTGAACGCGGGCACCCTCACTACTTCAAAGATCCTATGATCGATCACCTTCTGGAAATCGTAATGTTGCTGGGGGGCGAATTATGGGTTGAGCGCGACCGGCGCATGATTGCTGAACACCTTCTCACCACAGAAGGTCAAGCGACTCCAGATATGATTGAACAATATAAACCGGAAGGCGATCTTGCAGAGAAGCTGGCTGAAGTTCGCCAATCATTTACCAAACATGTGTTTGGCTGCCTGTATGAGCAGACAGATGGCAGGAATGTGGGTGACTACTTCGATGTCATCGGAAAAGACGATTAGTTCCCTGAGATTCCGAATTTGACACACCTTGCCGCAAGGCCCTGACGGCTGTAGATTTGCTTCAATTCAATCCCTTGAGAACACCCACTAGAGGTTTCCCATGACCCGTTCCAATTACTACGTCGACCGCGGCATGAATGGACACACCCCGGCTTTGCCGGCACGCGCAGACGAAAGCTTCGTTGAATACGTGTGTGAAGCCCGCAATGTGCTGCTCCATGCGCAATGGAAAAATAAGGGCGAAGTTGGCCTCAAAATGATGACGGACGCCGGCTATGACATCGACCACAGCGCGGACGGTGTCGCCAACGCACGGGAGGTGATCCGAAACGACACCGAAATGGCCAGCTTCATGCGGGTCAAGCGCAGCTACCAGGAAATGTACAAGGATCGCATCATCGAGTCCTTGAACACACAGCGGGAAGATTGGCTACGCAAATTGACCGATGCAGAAAAAGCGGGTCCCGGCTCCCTCACCTACGATCCGGACTTCCCGATGCCGGACTATGCAACGGTACAGATCCACATTCAGCCAAAGGGCTATGTCGGCGACGACCTCGCCGGTTTGTTCTACGACTGCGGCACGCAAATCTTTTTCGGCGGCGGCAATGCTGG
Organism: Rhodospirillaceae bacterium; assembly: GCA_965262665.1. Classification (GTDB taxonomy): domain Bacteria; phylum Pseudomonadota; class Alphaproteobacteria; order Rhodospirillales; family Rhodospirillaceae; genus CBDBND01. Next base: position 875,262 of record CBDHFR010000004.1, on the reverse strand, counting down.
CGATGCATGGCACCGTCAATTGGCAGAACGCACGGCCCTACCCGAAGATGGCAATATCGACCGCATTCTAGAAATAGGCTGCTCCGTCGGCCAACTGGCGTGCGAGCTCAAGAAGAGGCTGCCGGATGCAGAAGTGTTTGGCACCGATATCTCAGCCCCGATGGTGCGCTATGCCCACTGGCGGGCCAACGAACAAGACCTCGACGTCCACTTTGCCCAAATGGCAGCGGAAGCTTTGGACTTCCCAGATAACCATTTCGATCTGGTGGCGGCCCACATTCTGTTCCACGAAATTCCCCGTCCGGTGATTGAAAAAACTCTCAGTGAAGCCTTTCGGGTATTGCGCCCCGGCGGGACATTTGTGCTGTGGGATTTCGCCAGCGCATCGGAAGACCTCCCAGGATACGGCGGTCTGCTTGGCCTGATGGACGCGGCGGACAATGGCGAACCCTATGCCCCAGTTTTTGTTACCATGGGTGTCGAGGAAAAGATCGAAGACGCCGGGTTCGTCATTCGCTCCATGGGTGATCCTGCGCAAGTGCGCGACCGGGTGTGTGATAAGCCGGCATAACAGGCACCTGAGGAGACTATCCATGACATTCCACCGCATTGCCGCGGCGATAATGATCGTCGCCGGCACGTTAACCTATTCCCTTTCGGTCTATGCCGACGTTGTCGCCCGAACAGGACCCGGCACCAGCGCTGCGACCAACGATGAGGCTGTTGAGAAAGCAGACATCGTCACTCTTGCTTTGCCGTTCAGTGCCACCGAAGCTCTTATCAAGAGCAACGTCCGCAATCTCGACGGCAAGATTATTTTTGATATCACCAATGCACCACTGAAAGCTTTATCACCGGACCGCCCAGGTGCGGTTGAGTCGTCCGCTGGTCAACTGATTCAACAGTGGGCACCAAATGCCCATGTGATCAAAGCCTTCAATACGATTGGCTATCACATCGTCGCGGACCCAAGCCTTGCCGGAGGGCCGGTGACTGTTCCGTTATCCGGTGATGACGACACGGCCAAGCTAAAGGTCGCGGAAATTGTTCAAGCCATGGGGTTTGAGACGGCGGACAGCGGCGGCATTCGCTTCGCCCATGTCACCGAGGGCATGGCCAGTATGTATTTCATCCCTTACGGACGGCGCGATTTCCCTGAAACCTTAAACCCGCATTTCTCACCAGGATCTGGCGGCATTCAGATTCTCTTTTTATAATCAATGTATTAGTGCTGATTCGGATGGGCTTTAATAAAACAGGGTGTTTTCAGGATGCGCTTTGCGGATTACGGCAAACGGGTGGTGTTTGCCGCCTTCGACGGCGGCGAGATCACGTCGGACGCCGGTGTCCTGTTACTGCGCGAACAGGCGCGCCGGATACGTCTGTTCGAACGCATGGCGGGCTGTTTCACCGATCACCGGGATCGAGAACGCCTAACCCATGCCCTTCCCGCCCTGTTGGCTCAACGGGTTTGCGGGATGGCGCTCGGCTATGAAGATATCATCGACCACGACACGCTCCGTTTCGACCCGGCCTTGAAATTGCTGGCCTCACCGCGAACCGGAGATCCCGGCTCCGCTGGCCGGCAAGTCAACGCTGAACCGGCTGGAACAATCCTGGGAAACCGGCAACCGCCGCTATCACCAGATGGTCCCCAACCTCAAGAAACTCTCCAACCTGTTCGTCACCCTGTTTCTCGACGCCCACCAGACGCCGCGCGCGCATCACCCTCGATATCGACGCCACCGACGTGGAAACCCATGGGCGCCAGGAGAACGCCTTCTTCCACGGCTATTACGAACACCGCTGTTTCCTGCCCCTCTATGTCTTCTGCGGCCGCCATCTCCTGCTCGCCCAACTCCGACCCGCCAACATCGATGGCGCCAGGGGTGCGCGCAACCAGATCCGCCGCATCGTCCGGATGATCCGCGAACGCATCGTCCGGATGATCCGCGAACGCATCGTCCGGATGATCCGCGAACGATGGCCCAACGTCGACATCCTGCTGCGCGGCGACAGCGGCTTCGCGCGCGAGAACCTGATGCGTTGGTGCGAAGGAAATGCCGTGGATTACGTCTTCGGCCTGGCGCGCAACGATGTCCTGCTCAAGAAAGCACAGAGGGTCCGCGGCAAAGCCGCCATAGCCATGATCGAAACCGGCCAGCCGGTCCGCGCCTACGGCGATTTCCACCACATCACCAAATCCAGAACCTGGGCCCGGCCACGGCGCGTCATCGCCAAGGTCGAACACAAGCCCGGACACGAACAGCGCTGCCGCTTCCTCGTCACTTCCCTCAATCGCCATCAAGTCCCGCCCAGGGAACTCTACGAAGACACCTATTGCCCACGCGGCGACATGGAAAACCGTATCAAGGACTGCCAACTCGATTTGTTTGCCAATCGCATGAGCGCACACGCCTACAAAGCCAACCAGCTTCGCCTGCTCCTCGCCGCCTTCGCCTATGTCCTCATCGACGGTATCCGCCGCGTCGCCCTGAAAAAGACGACCCTGGCCAAGGCCGTCCCCAATACCATACGCCTGAAACTTCTGAAGCTCGGCGCCAAAGTCATCAACTCCGTGCGACGCATCAAGCTCTCCCTGCCCGATGCCTGCCCTTACAAAGACCTGTTCTTCAAGGCCAACGCCGCCCTGGCGCCCCTTGATCGCAACTCTCCACCACAACAGGGAAAAGGGGCAACGCTACGGCGGCGATGACTCCCGCGTGCCCGAAACCCACCAAAAAACCAATCATACGCAAAGCCTGCCCAACTATCCCGGCCAGAACATCCATCTCAAAGCCCGACCCACCACGCCGACACTCAAATCAGCCCCATCACTCTCAAATCCAGCGCATCAAAAACGCCTCGTGAGAAGTCCGGGTTTGAGTACTACTTCCGTAAAGGCTCGGCCCCACCGGGCGTGACGTCCAGTCAGATCAGAGGTGCCGACGAATAAGCCCACTGCTACGCTAAGCTTATCTTATGCTTTGTTCCGCGCTTGGTGGGGCGCCAAGATAGGGTCGCGCCAACTCTTCGGATACGGTCCACAACCGTTGCGCCATTTCGGTATTTTCCATGTTGTGGCCGGCGATGACCGGATTGCAGTCCTCAAAATAGTAACCGCTGACGCCATCCAAAATCGGCGACGTGGCGACATAGGTCTGTGTCGCGGTTCCGGCTTCGACAGGTTTGAAAAACGGCAACGCCCAACTAAATAGGGTCGCAAATAGCCGGGTGTACCAAGGAAAATGACGCCCCAGATTGGTATTGATCACACCTGGGTGGATGACATTCGATGTTGCCGTTGTCCCTTCCAACCGTCGGGCAAGCTCTAGCGAGAACAAGCCGTTGGCCAGCTTGGAATGACCATAATGACCGAACGGAACGTATTCGCCCCATGTGCCGTCGAGGTGATCGAACTGGATGCCGTCGTCAGGCGCGGACAAATACCCCTGTGAACCCACAGTGACGAAACGGCCCTTGGGTGCGGCTTTGACCTGCTCTATCAACCGGTTGGCCAGAACGAAATGGCCGAGATGATTGATAACGAAATGCCGCTCAATCCCGTCGACCTGCTGTAACTCGGGCAAAGCCATGACACCGGCGTTCAAGATCAGCATGTCGATGGGTGCGCCCGTGGCATTGATGGCGTCACCGCACTCTGCGACGGTTTCAAATTTCTCGAGATCACAAGCGAAGGGTGTTGTTTTGCCTTCAATACTGTCGCACGCTTCTTGTGCTCTCCCCATCGATCGGGCAATGCCATAGACGTGAGCGCCGCGCATCGCTAGCACGCGCATGGTCTCGTAGCCCAGGCCGGAATTGCAGCCAGTGATGACCGCTGTCTTGCCGGTGAGGTCTATACCGGCTGTCACCTCTTCCGCCGTCGATTCCGCGTTGAAATCACTGAGAGGGACGCCGTCAGGCCTAGGAATTGGTTCGTTACGGGTGGGACCGCCACATGCGGATAGAGCGCCAGCAGCGACCAGCGCGGTTGTTCCGATCAAGACCTGCCGGCGGGATAAATTCTGCATGGGATGAGTCCTTAATTTATTTACTGTCTAACTTTGTTCGGCAGCCTCTGTCGCATCGAGGTAAGGCCGGGTGAGATTTTCTGAGACAGTCCACAACCGTTGGGCCATGTCCGCATTTTCCATTTGGAATCCGGGATATGACCGGATTGCAGTCTTCGAAATAGCGACCGCTGACGCCGTTAATCAAGGGAGAGGTCGCGACGTATGCGTGGGTGGCCGCACCTTGGCCATGGGATTTCATGTAGGACCACCCCAGCAGCGTGGCCCGTATGCGGTCACGCAACGGAAAATAGCGACCCAGGTTTGTATAGATTACGCCTGGATGAAGGGAAATGGACGTTGCAGTCGATTCTTTGAACCGTCGCGCCAATTCCTTGTCTTTATCATTATGAGGGCCGGACAGCAGCTCAGTGTGCTTATGACTGGTAATCCACTTGCCTAATGTAGACAGGCCAATGCCAAGATCGGCGGCAACTTGCTTGTGTGATAGCCCGCTCGTCAATGCAATCCGAACGGCTTCAGAACGAAATTCCTCAGTTCTTCCGATACCCATATGGGCCTCCTGTTGAGTTTAAACTTTAACAGAAGGCACTCTCCATTTTACCGGTACCAGTCCACAGTTCCTGCAGTGCCATGACGGCGGCATTGAGAATGAGCATGTCTATGGGTGCGCCGGTGGCAGCAATAGCCTCGGCGCAAACGGCCATTTCGTCGAACTTTTCAAGGTCTCCGGCAAAAGGCGTGGTCCTCCCCTCAACACTGCTGCACGCGTCTGTTACCTTTTCCATAGAACGGGCGACGCCAAACACATGAGCTCCGCGCAGAGCCAGTACGCGCATGGTCTCGTATCCCAATCCGGAATTGCAGCCAGTGATGACCGCTGTCTTACCGGTGAGATCCACCTATAGCGCGACAATCTGGATAAGAGTTTTGACGTCGCGGCGGAGTGGATAGTTTAGATGTTTCTTCTCGATTGCAAGAGCTTTTGCGCCAATTCTGTTTGTCGCGCCGCGACAATCAGAATTGCGCTGTTGGGTTTCAGTGTTGGTGTCAATGAACGCGTAATCGCAGGTCAATGCAGCTGAGATTCCATCCATGCTAGTTGGATCGGTTGTGGCCGCGAGCTGGGAGCTCCGCGGGCCACGTTACAGCAAAGGTGCTGTCGGGGTGGATTCGGGAGCTCAGTCGGACGTGGCGTTCTTGGTGGTCGCTCTCGACGCCGGCCGGCCGCGTTTTCGTTTGCTTTCTTCAATCGCGGCACGGCGACGGTAGCTCTCGACGTTCATCTCAAGGATCGTGGCACGGTGGACCAGACGGTCGACGGCACCTTGATTGCCGCGAAATATCCACCCCCGCTGTCACCTCTTCCGCGGTGGACTCGGCATCAAAAGGTCCTACCGGCACACCCTCGGGCCGTCGAACCTCAATGACTGGCGATGGTGGGGGACTGCAGGCGGAAAGCGATCTCGTAGCCACGATTGCCGATGATCCAAACGGGACTTCGCGACGAGCCAAACCGGTCATGAGATCAGACCGCCCAGTGGTCTGCCAGGACTATACACGCAGAAGGGTCAGGCTGGGATGCTTTTGAAGTCCGTAAGCTTAGAGCGACTGCACTATGGTTTCCGTCATTTCCTTGGCGTCACCGAACAGCATCATGGTGTTGTCGCGGAAGAACAGTTCATTGTCGACGCCAGCATAGCCCGGGGACATGCCGCGTTTGACGAACAGCACTGTCTTGGCCTTTTCCACATCGAGAATAGGCATGCCGTAAATGGGGCTTTGTGGATCGGTCTTGGCCACCGGATTGGTGACATCGTTGGCGCCGATCACGTAGGCCACATCGGCCGTGCTGAATTCATTATTGATTTCTTCCAGCTCAAACACTTCGTCGTAGGGCACATTGGCCTCGGCCAGCAGCACGTTCATATGCCCCGGCATGCGCCCCGCAACCGGATGGATGGCGTAGCGCACGTCGACACCTTCGGCTTTGAGTTTGTCGGCCATTTCTCTAAGCGCGTGCTGGGCTTGTGCCACCGCCATACCGTATCCCGGTACAATGATGACTTTGGACGCATTGCCCATGATGAATCCAGCGTCTTCACCCGCACCCGACTTGACGGCGCGATCACCAGTTGCCACCGCTGCCGCCACGTCCGCATCACCACCGAAGCCACCGAGGATAACGTTTACAATGGAACGGTTCATGCCCTTACACATGATGTAGGACAGGATCGCACCGGAAGACCCCACCAAAGCGCCAACGATGATCAACAGGGAATTACCGAGCGTGAAGCCGATGCCGGCTGCCGCCCAGCCCGAATAAGAGTTGAGCATGGACACAACCACCGGCATGTCTGCACCACCGATGGGTAGAATGAGCGTAAACCCGAGAATAAAACTCAAGATTGCCAACGTCACGAAGAGATACATGCTCTCAACATTGCAGAACCAAACCAGCACCACGACCATGGCAATGCCAATGCCCAGGTTGAGCGCATGTTGACCGGGAAAGACCAACGGGTTGCCGGACATGATGCCTTGCAACTTGGCAAAAGCGATGACCGAACCTGAAAAGGTGATCGCCCCAATCGCCAAACCGATGGACATTTCCACCAGACTTGCTGTGGCGATACTGCCGACCATACCGATGCCGTAGGCTTCGGGCGCTAAAAACGCGCCAAATGCCACCAGGACAGCGGCCATCCCGACGAGACTATGAAACGCCGCCACCAGCTGCGGCAGTGCGGTCATTTGGATGCGCTGGGCGATGACCGTGCCTGTGGCGCCACCGATCACTACGCCGAGCGCAATCCATACGTAAGCCTGGACTTGGGGTGAAATCAGCGTGGTCAACACGGCTATGGTCATGCCGATCATGCCGAGGATATTCCCTTGGCGCGCTGTCACCGGAGATGACAGGCCGCGTAGGGTCAAGATGAAGAATACGCCCGCAACGAGATAGGCGAGCAGAGTCGCACCAGTTGCCATGTCCGCCCCCTATTTCTCTTTTTTCTTAAACATGGCCAGCATGCGCTGGGTGACGATGAATCCGCCGAAGATGTTCACAGAGGCGAGCATAACGGCAAAAAACCCAAGCAACTTGGATGTCGAGAATTCATCCGGACCTGCGGCAATGAGTGCGCCGACGATGATCACCGACGACACGGCATTGGTCACCGCCATCAACGGCGAATGCAGGGCGGGTGTAACACTCCACACCACGTAAAAGCCGACGAACACCGCCAGGACAAAAATCGTGAACAGATTCCAGAACTCGTTGCCGCCGCCGGCTGCCTGAGCCTGTATGGCCAACTGCCCGACTTGCGCCGCCAATTGTTCCGCGTTTTGGGCCAGGGTATCCGCCTGTTCGGCGAGGCCCTCGGCAGCCTCCGGGACCGTTTGCGTTTCCATTAGCGGCCTCCCTCCCCGGTTAAGCCCGGGTGTACGATTGCGCCATCTTTGGTGACGAGTGTTCCATTGACCAACTCATCCTCCCAATCGATCGTGAGTGCACCACTTTTTTTGTCGATCATGGGCGACAGGAAATTAAACAAATTGCGCGCATACAACGCACTGGCATCGCGAGCCAATCGGGCCGCTACGTTGGCGTGCCCGAGAATAGTTACACCATTGTCGGTCACCGCGACCTCGTCCAGCCTTGACCCGTCCACATTGCCACCCGCCTCGACAGCCAGGTCGACAATAATTGAACCGGCTTTCATCTCGCTGACCATGTCAGCTGTCACCAGCTTTGGTGCCGGACGGCCCGGAATCAGCGCCGTGGTGACGATGATGTCCGCCTTGACGACTTCCGCCCGTACTGCTTCAGCCTGTTTCTTCTTAAAATCGTCGCTCATTTCCTTGGCATAGCCACCTTCCGTCTCGGCGGCCTTCATGGCCTCTTCGTCGACAACGATGAACTTACCGCCCAGGCTCTCGACCTGCTCCTTTGCGGCGTAGCGAACGTCGGTGGCTAAAACCACTGCCCCCATGCGTTTGGCAGTGGCGATGGCCTGCAGGCCGGCAACGCCGGCACCAAACACCACCACACGCGCCGGTGCGATCGTTCCTGCGGCCGTAATCATCATCGGCACGGCCCGGCCAAAGGTTGCGGCGGCATCGACCACCGCTTTGTACCCGGCCAGATTGGATTGCGAAGACAGAATATCCATGGATTGCGCGCGGCTGATGCGCGGCATCAACTCCATGGCGAAAGCGGTCACATTTTGCTTGGCCAATGCGGCAACCATGTCTTTTTGCGTCAAGGCCTGCAGGCCGGCCACGAGGATCGCTCCAGCGGGAAAGCCGGCGATCTCGTCGTAACCGTCCACGCCGGGCTCGTTTCCAGTCATGGGCCGGGCCACCTTGATGATGGCGTCAGCCCCATTGACGGCATCCGCCGTGGACTGGGCGATACTTGCTCCGGCCTCTTTGTAGTCTCCGTCTGAAATGTTGGAGGTTTGCCCTGAGTTACTTTCGACAATGACGTCACATCCGAGGGCAACAAATTTCTTGACCGTCTCCGGGGTGGCGGCAACGCGTGTCTCGCCCGGACGACGCTCCTTAACAACTGCGATCTTCATGAGCCCCTGCATCAAATTTTGAGGCACTTCCTATGCCCTATCCCCTTCACTTTGTGAAGGGGTCCAACCCATGGAAATGAGGCTGAAAGGTGCAGAGCAAAGCCTTTTACCGCGAAGTGGACGAAAACGGACAAACCCGGAAAAGGTTCATACCCAAGGTTCATGCAAACGTGGTCAAAGGAGGGGTGATCAGGGTAGTCTCCGCACTATGAAAATTCTGACCGACCAGCGCTGGGTTTTGTGTCTTGTGGCGGTCTTTCTCGCTCCCCTGTCTTTAGCAGCGGCGGAAGACTTATCCACAGGCCAGGTTGCCGCACAGTCCAATGACACCGTCCAATCGGAACGGTTGGCCTATGACCTAAAGATCGGCGGTGTTCATGTGGCCGATTTCCTTGCCGAATTCGATGAAAGCCGGTCCAGCTACCGGACCGTGTTGACCATGGAAACCCGGGGACTGGCCCGCTGGTTTCAGGACTTCCGAGCCGAAGTCACTGGTCACGGCACCATGGTCATAGAAACAGGAAACGGACTTACGCCGGTACCCCATCAGTTCGATCGAGCCTGGGCAGCCACCGCAATCGCCGCCTCCCTGACCATCGCCTATGACCCTGTTACCGGCCTGGCATTGCCGGAGGAGCGCATTTTCAATCCGCTGACCGGCGAAGACATCGCCGTTGAGGAAATGGAATGGAACCGCAACCGGGAAGCCCTACCACCGGTCCCCGATGAAATGAGGATCGGTGTCTTTGACCCGATGGCCGCTTTCGTTGCCGCCCGCCGGCATATTTTGAACTCCGGCACCAGCGAATTTCGCATTCCCATTTACGACGGCCGCCGCCGCTATGACCTGGTGGGCACGGTGGAAGCACCGCGGACATTCTGGATCAAAGGCCGGGATGTCGAACTGGTGCCGGTCATTGCCGGGATTGATCCTGTGTTTGGATTTGACGAGGAACGCACCGACCGGATACGGGAAGGCTCCGGCAAATTGTTGTTCAGTCCCGACGACCGGTTCATACCGGTGCAGGTCATCCTCGAAGGCATGACTCTCTCAAGTGTGATGAATCTCACTGCGGATTGCCGCGTCGACAGGGCCACCTGTCAGCAAATCGCTGAAGCCAAAACAGAGAGCGCCCGCGCCCCGTAACAGCGATGCCTGTTTTCCCGGCCTGGACATGGTTCAGCCCCGACTGGGAAACGCCTTTTCTCATTCTCTCAGCAACAGCCGCCCTGGTTTGCGGATTAACCCTGTGGCGCCTTAACCGCAGCCGGCCCTCTAACGATTACGATCCACGGCGGGCGTGGCTGCGTGCCGCTCTCTACTTCATCGGTTGTTTTGTCGTGTCCTGGGCAATGGGTGTGCTGCCGGTCCTGGTGTCTCAACCGATTGCCTTGCCGGATCAATTACGTGATCTCGTATGGATTGCAGCAACAGCCATCCTTTTTACCGCTATAAAAGATACGCCTTAAGCCTGTCCAAATGAGTACTGACTTAGGGAGCCATACGGCCATGCAAAAGCATCATCCAGAAAACGAACGCGCCAAGCGGAGGTACTTCCTCTTTTTGCGTGAAGCGAAGCGGCTTGCGGAGAGTACCGTCGATCACGTTGCGGCGAGCATTGCGGCATTCGAGAAGGCGACGAAATATCGCGACTTTAAGAAATTTCATATAGAACAGGCGCAACGGTTCAAGCGTGTTTTGAATGAACAGGTTAACGATGTTACGAAAAAGCCGCTGGCCAAGGCGACGATTCATGCGCGGTTGTTGGACTTGAAAGCGTTTTTTCAATGGCTTGCGGATCAGCCGGGTTATAGGTCACGCATTGGTTACAGTGATGCCGAGTATTTTAATCCCTCCGCCAATGACGGACGTATTGCCAAGACCGTGCGAGAACGTCCAGCACCAACTCTTGAACAGATCCGCTGTGTTCTAAATACCATGCCCAAAGGAACCGATATTGAGAACCGTGACATCGCACTAATCGCCTTTGCGATCTTGACCGGGGCCAGGGACAACGCGATCGCTTCGCTTTCGCTAAAGCATGTTGATCTGGGCAAACGGGTGGTCGTCCAGGATGCGCGGGAAGTGCGCACGAAGAGAGGAAAGACAATCACCACGTATTTCTTCCCCGTCGGCGAGGATATCGAGAGGTTGGTCGCTGATTGGTGCCGGCACCTTGAGACGGTGCTGCTATTTGGCCCCGATGATCCACTTTTCCCTGCCACCAAGGTGGCACTTGATGCGAACAATCAATTCCACGCGGCCGGGCTTGGCCGGGCGCACTGGAAGACCGCTTCACCGATACGGCGGATCTTTCGGGAAGCTTTCACAGGCGCTGGTCTTTCATATTTTCACCCGCACAGCTTTCGAAAGACCCTGACATTGTTCGGGGAGAAAGTCTGCCGGACCCCTGAAGAATTCAAGACGTGGTCGCAAAACCTTGGTCACGAACAGGTGCTCACGACCCTTACCAGCTATGGGGCCGTTCCACCGTCTCGGCGGGCAGAAATTATAGATAGCCTCCGCAACGAAAACGGCCTCTATTCGGACAAACGTGACCTTTATGATAGCAAGGCAGTTGACCAGGCGATTTCGGTTCTACAGCGTGTCAAACACGACTTTGAACCTTTGTGACGGTAAGGATTCCATCGTGTTTTGGAGGCTGTTGTCGTTGTGATCTTCATTGGCCCGGGCTTAACAAAGTCACTGAGAACGCCACTGGCTACCCTGCTCGGCCTCGCCCCGAGCACTCTGGAGCGCTACCGCTCGGTGGGCGGTGGCCCTGTGTTCTGCCGCCTGACGGAGAGGCTGGTGCGCTACCGGCGCGAAGACCTGGCGGCCTGGGAGGCGGAGCACCGGCCTTCATAGAGAGGTCAGCAAGGGCCTGCCGGTTCATGCTCAGCGCGGCCGCGGCATCCAACGCCCCGCGATCGCTTGTAGGGCCTGTTTGTTTGAACCTTTGCGGCGCGTGCCTGCGGGCCGGCCGCCCAACCCTGTTAGGGAGAAGAAAGATGAACGGACGAACCTTCAATTCGCGGGCCATGCCGGATAACGGCATGGCGGCCACAGCCGGATTTGGGGCGTCATGCACCGGCATGTGACGCACAACCGGTTTTATCCCGATTTCCGACAGTTCACCGAGGCCATCTTCGGGTTCTTCAACCAAACCCTGCCCCGGGAATGGGAAACAATCCGAGACACCGTTACCGACAACTTTCGTGTCATCACACACGATCAGTACCGAGTAATTGGGTAGCAGGAGTATATAATTTTAGTCTGACTATGCCGCAATGACTAAGCGAGCGTCCTATAGCGATCCAATGCTTCTCGTTTCACATCGCGGGAACGTATGTGTTTCGTAACCATCTTGAATGCGTTATCCAAGCCCCATGCATTGCCTATGTCTACTATAACGTCCCCGGACGCCCCTATGATCCTCCGAGTGGGTATCTTGATTCTGTTGGATAGCTCCACCAGTTCCCATATGCCGGCGTCGTCCGATATAAGGATTGGTGCGCAGCATTCGATTGCCCTGCCCATTGCGAGCGTTGCAAGACGTTCAGAATCGGTCGGAAGCTTTTCCCAATGGTTCCAGATGATCGGCGCGGAATTCATTCGCTTTGCCCGATCAATCACATGAAAGCATTCGGCGGAGTCTAGGATCCGGTCTCCCGGGACCACCCCCACGTAAATTGCACCGTGTTCGGTTTCAATTTTGGAGCCAGAATCGGCCGTTTTCCACCCAGAGCGTCCGCAGACAGTGGGCTGCCCGCCTCTTAGAGCATGATCTGACCTGATTGAATCGTTGGGGGATTCACAGGGCGAGGGATTTGTGATTCAAGATGTCGGCCGGGTTGAGGAGGCCGGCATTGATGTCGAAAGCCCTTTCCCTTGATCTTCGCAATCGGGTTCTATCAGCGGTTTCAGAGGGTATGAGCCATAGAGCGGCTGGTGCGCGTTTCGGGGTAAGCGCGGCGAGCGTGAGCCGTTGGCGTGCGCTGGAACGCGAACAGGGAGACGCCCGCCCGAAGGCGCTTGGCGGGGACCGTCGCTCGGGCCGGATCGAGGCGCAGCGCGGCGTGATCCTGGGTCTTCTTGAGGAGAGGCGGGACATGGCCATTGAGGAGTTGCGCGCGGCTCTCGGGGACCGAGACCTCACCTTCAGCTACGGGTCGATACAGCGCTTCCTCGTGCGCCACGGCATCACGCGAAAAAAAAGACCGGCCATGCGGCGGAGCAAGACCGTCCGGACGTGTTGAGCCGGCGACAGGCCTGGCGCGACAGCCAGCCCGGCCTCGACCCCGACCGGCTGGTGTTCATCGACGAGACCTGGGCCAAGACCAACATGGCCCGCACCCACGGCTGGGCCCCGCGCGGCGAACGCCTGCGCATGGCCGTCCCCCACGGACACTGGAACACAACCACCTTCCTCGCCGGGCTCACACGGCACGGCATGATCTCTCCCTTCGTGATCAACGGCGCTATCGACCGCGATGCCTTCGAGGCCTACGTCAAAGAGGGCCTCGTCCCCGAACTGAGGCCCGGCGATATCGTCGTCATGGACAACCTCTCAAGCCACAAGGGACCCAAGGTCCGCAAGATGATCGAAGACACCGGCGCACAACTCCTCTTCCTGCCGCCCTATAGCCCTGACTTCAATCCCATCGAACTCGCCTTCGCAAAGCTCAAGGCAAGGCTCCGAAAAGCCGCTGAGCGAACCGTCGATGGTCTCTGGAACGCCATCGGCCAAATCTCCCTGACCTTCTCCCCGCAAGAATGCAAAAACTACTTCAACGCCGCCGGATACAGCGCAACGTGATCGGATTCCGCTCTAATGCAACACGGCCAGGTTTTCGCGGTTGCCCTTTCCGTGCGCTCGTCGGTTTCCTCGCGGACGGAAGCGTCGACCAGTCGAGTGGCTTATCAACAGCGTTCATATTGAGATCGACTATGTAGATCTTCCCTGCTTCACTGCATTCGGACAGCGGTTGTACGGCATCGGAGCCGGCTTGCCTTGCCGAGAGTTCGTTGCCATCCGGCGAAAACCCATATGGATGAGTTCTACGCCTGCTCACGTCGCAATGAAGTGTGCAGAGCGCAAAGAAGCGGTTCTCGACCGCCCGCAACCGTAGAATTGATGACCACTTGATGTCCGATACATTGTCAAAACTTGGATTCACCCATACGCGCACCCCGCCCTTGGCGAGAAACCGGGGAAGCAGCGCCAAATAATGGTCGTGACAAATTGTTGCACCGGCACTCACCCCGCCCAATTCGAAGGTCGGTAACATAGCCCGCGGCTCCCACCCCGGCATCTCAAAGGCGACCGCGTCCGCAGTGGAGTGTTTTGTGTATATCCGGGACCGGGAGCCATCGGGGTCGAAACGGAGAAGAATCTGCCAATCGCGGCCGGTTGTGTCGACAGAACTATCGACCGCGCCCACCAACATCGGAGCGTTCAGCTTTGATGCAAGCTTCTTCAAAGATCTGGTGCGCTTGAGGTCAGACGAGCGTATGTAACCTTCGGGAAAGAGTACGAAGTCAATGTCTTCGCCACCGAATAAAGCGGCGTTGGGTACAACCGGCTGTTGGGCGCCCACGCCGCTGGGAGGAACACCGTTTGAGGATTTTTGCTCCACCTCTGGAAAGACCATCGCCACGCGCAGGTTTGACGCCGCTCGGGTGGCGGGCCGGCGCACTTTAACGTTCGTTCTAGTACTCCCACGATTCTCCGGACGTATCAACGCCAAGAACCGTTGCCGATCCTGCGTGTTATCAGGATCGAGTGCGCACCACATCAAATCGCGGGCATACAGTCTCACAGTCGGATCAATACCGTTGAGCAGTGGGACCAGATCCCTGAGCGTGTCATACCAGGCACGTTGCTCGTCACGAAAAGGGGGATCGTTGTCCCTTGCATTGTGATGCTCACATAGAGAAATCCAGCGCCCTGCCGAGAACCCCGTAGGCTGCTTGTCCGCGTACCCGGAGAGGGCTAGAGCCCGTGGCTTCGTGAAGTGTTGGCTCTCATCGAACTCCACGATGAATCCGGGGTCGGGAACGAAAAAATCGCAGGGCGCCAAAACTTCGCTTCTTACGAAATCTCTGACGCTGAATCCTCTATACTTCTCCAAGACCGTGGCCACGTTCCGTAAATCGGAATCGATCGAGGTTCCGGCGTAGGAGGCAAGGTCGTTCCGCCAACGAAATCGGTGATTCGACAGACAAGTTCCGTAGATGCGCTCCAGTAGTTCACGGACCCGTATCTTGCAATCGGGACACCGTTCAGAATGGCGCTGCTGCGGCCTCGCCTCGGACGGACCGGACACCGACGGGACGGCACTGTCAAGACCGTTACCGCCACATCGGCACTCGACAACCTTGAAGCCGCGGGTCTTCAGGAAGCTATTGGACTCCGCACCGCCCCCAAATTCGTCCGAACTCAGACGTTTGCCTGTACGTATCTGATGGGCCAGCGCAATCGCGTACTTCGGTGGAAAGTGCTTGCCGTTTACCACCAGACAGTAACCTCGACTCCTTCTTTGCGGTGGAATGCCTTCATGATCGATGCGCTGTATGGCTCTTAAAATATCTGCCTTGGTGATGTGTTCTGGAATCACGATTCTATCGCTTCCTCGTTAGTGCTGTTCAATAATTTAACCTGCGCGGCTTCCATTCGTGTTTCGCCACGCCACGCTCGGCGCAGTGTGTAATCTAGCCGCGTGCATTGTCCTTTCCGAAAACTCTATCCACAGAGAGTTATGGAGCATCCACGCCCAGTTCAAGCGCATGAGGTTTTCCGAATGGGAAGCGATTCTAGGGGTTAGCCGTGACCTTGTTCGTTGGCGTAACCGGGATGACTGCCCCGGACGTCGCCAAAACGACCAGCCCACGTTCCGCACCAGTCACGTCAAGGTAGGCCCGAACCTGCTCGCGATAATGGTCGAGTGTGCCCGGTGAAGGATTCACATCGCTCTTCCAATCGATCACCAGTTGCGGCTCGCCGTTCGGATCGAATGCGATAGCATCGGCAACGCCTGCCGTCGCTTCTTCGTGCGTTTCTCCCGGCTCGGAAGCGTATACCGGAAACTCCGGCTTCAAGCACGGCCTCACGGTTATCACTTCCGGGAGCGACAGGGCGCGTATGACACAGTCGGCGAGTTCGACCGGCGCCAGTCCCAAAGCGGGGTCGTCCATGACCGAGTGTCCCAACGCCCGTATCATCATGTCGGCGCGAGCAATGAGGTCCGGTATTATCTCCGCCGTCTCGCCTGTGAGCACTTCCTCAATGAGCTTGTGCAGGATGAGGCCGCGTTCGCGTCCACCCTGGATTGCGGTCGCAATGTCGTTGTCTGCAGGCGCACCGTCGCCGTCCGTTACCAGGATTTCCTGTACCTCCTCACGAAGAACGGGTCCATCCGCACTCTCGTCCCGGCTCGGCGTCCGCCAGACAATTCTCTGGTGACTCTCCACGACCGCAGCTGCCTCCGACGCAAACACTTCCCGTGTCTGTCTGTTCTCCAATGCCGTATCTGCAAGGTCGGTTTCTGTGGGGAGATCATCAAGAGCCAGTACCGGTAGCTCGGACAGTGACAGGTCCACAAGCGACATCCAAGCTGACTTTCCCGGTGCTACGTCGAACCGCGGCAGGACCAGAAGTTCGCGCGCCCGCGTTGCGGCGACATACCAGAGACGGACGCGTTCGCGTTCGAGTTCAGCCTTTTCGGCATCCCGCGCTGCCGGGTACCGAGACGCAGGCATCAAGACCGTCATCCTGCTTCAGTGTCGCCAAGTTGAGATCAAGCGATGCAGCCGCTCCAGCGAGAAGCGCTTTGCGCCAGATCGTGACCGCCCGCCCATGCAGAAGCTTCTCCCCCGCTTCGTCGGCAGCTTCGATACCGCGAGACAGGAGATCGACAATGCGGCCTAGCGCTGGCCCATGGTCGACCCCGTCTGGCCAGGCAGCGGCCGTCAACTTGTCGATCAGGCGCGTCCAAGCCGCTGATGAGGACGGCGGCGCGTCTGCCGGCTGGACGCGCGTCCAGCCCTCCGGCAATTCCCGGAACGGGCCAGGATAGGCGGCAAGAAGTGCGTTCAGCCGCCGTATCCGCGTCTGGGATAGGCCACGCATCAGGACATCCGCAAGCGCGGCGGCCGCCTGTCCGTCCCTACAAGCTGCGACACTGACCCCATGCGCGAAATGCAAGTCGAAATTGGCGTCCGCGCGTAATGCCAGGAAATGGTCGTCATAGTCAGCGGAGGTAACCGATGCGATGGCGATATCCGGAGGCTTGGCCGTGCCCGATGAGATGAGTTGCCGCGCCCAGCGCATCGCCTCCACGGCTTCGTGATAGGCTGTGGCCGCGCTCACGGCGAGGACTTCCGGTGCGCACGGCTCCGTCCGCACGACGTCGATTACCTCGCCATCAAGCCATTGCGGTATCGGCCTCGGCCCCGCGATCCATCGGACCGGAACACGCGTGGCAACAGAGTGAAGCAGAGGCCGCCAAGCAGGGGAAAGTTCCGTGATACCGACGATGTCTATAGGGCCAAAGAGAGTCGCGACATGATCCAAGCGCTGAAGCCCCGCACTCACGAGGTCGCCAGGCCGCATCATCGCTGGAGGAAGTGCCTGCAGCACTGTCCCCTCGAGGATAGCCATCGACTTGAGGCGGGGGTGGTCGGCTGCCCGCGCTTGGAGATCTACCCCGGCACGCCAGGCCTTCCGCAACGTATCGGCGGCGGCTGACACCATACCGGGAAGGGCCTTAATGCCTTCGAGTTCGCCAAGCTCCGTCTCCGGCAGAACGCTCTTGATGGTTTCCCGCAGGGAATCGTCATCGACGGCTCGGGATAGACCGCCAGCCAGTCGAGCCGCCAGTTGCTCGAAGGTCATGACCTGCAGGCCGTGCTGGTGGTGCCGAGCTGCGTCGAGCCGAACTTCGCGCATCTTCAGGCGGCCATGGGCAATTATTGTCCGGCGCTCCGCAGCTCCCATCCTGTCCTCACTGCACTCGACCGGTGCCGCCGCACCGCCTTCGCTCTTGCCTGACACGGCTGTCCCTTCTGAAAACTCCGTCCACATAAGCTCAATGATGATTTACATCCAGTTTAAGCGGTTGAGGTTTGCGGAAAGCACAAGGCCTGAAAACAACGCTACGAAATGCTTCGGGTTCTGTGCGAACCACCGATGGGTTCCGCGGGGCAGGACGCCGTCGGAGGATAGCTCGGTTGACAGTGACCGGTGCCGGTCCTTAAGCCGTTTCCGGAGAATGGAAGATCGACGGAACGGAGCGGTGAGGGAACGGATCGCACGGCTGCGCATTGAGCTGCAAGAGCTGGAACCGAAGATCTGGCGGCGCATCGACGTGCCGTTGTCGATGACGCTAGAGGCCCTGCACGAGGCGATCCAGATGACCATGGGCTGGACCTCATCGCACCTCTGGGAATTCGACATCGATGGCCCCTGCTACGGCGATCCGTCATTCCGAGAGTTCGACGACGAACCGCGGGTCGGTCTACGGGGCTGACGGTCTGAAGCTGTGCACCTTGACCGCGTCCGGGGTAAAGCGGTTCAGCTATGTCTACGACCTCGGCGATAACTGGCGCCACGATGTGACCGTCGAGGAGATTGGCGACGGCGAACCGGGCATGGAATATCCCGCCTTCGTCGATGGAGCGAGGCGCTGTCCGCCGGAAGACATCGGCGGTGCGGACGGGTTCATGGATTTCCTGGAGGCGGTCCTCGACCCGACGCATGAGCGGCACCCGGACATGATCGGCTGGTACGGTGGGCCGTTCGACCCGATCGGCTTCGATGCGGCGCGGGCACGTTTGGGCTTGGAGAACATGGCCCGCCGGCGACGAGATCCGCTGGTTGGTCATAACGGTGTATGAACCTTCTATAGTTCTGCACGGACGGAGATTTCGAAAGGGATGACCGGCGGGATCAAGCGCAGCTATCCGGCTGGACCGTTGTCGGAACCACCCAGGGCCGGGGGCGCGGGAGGAGTCAGCGGAATAGGTCAAGCCCTTGTACCGACGGCTAAGCGAATAACGGCGAGCAGCTTGAGAAACCGGCGCCGTCACCTCCGGAATGCGTCCGAGAGATTCCGCGCCGCGGTGTTGAGAGGGGCGTCCGCGCCGCTAACGCATCCCCCTTACAACGCCTGAGAGGTCTTCACTTTCCGGTCTGACGGCGGCACGTGCAGGCCGGACTGGCGCGTTTATATGGCTTTACGCCTGTCGGGTTCGAACACGAGCTCCGGCACGACCACCTCCCACGAATCGCATATCATGCTGTCGCGGTATTGCGGGTCCGACGCCTCGCGGCTCCAGCCGACTGTCGCCAGCACTTCGCCCGGCCGGGACCGCATCCCGGCCGGCGGTTTGAAGCTCTTCGCAAGGCGCCCCACCGTCGTGCCGGTGCGGTCGAGCAACTCCCAGTGACCCCGCTTTCCGACCCGTAGCTCCAGCAGATCGCCAGGCGAAAGCGCGGCGATGGCGTCGTGGATCGGATCACCGGGGCGGCGGCGTCCCGCGAAGCCGAGGTCCACATCTTCAAGACTGGCCCGAACGTAGCGGTATCCGAGCGCCTCGGAGGCCGGCGGAAGCTCGGCCGGCTCGCGGCGTATCACGGCGGTATGCCCAGCCAATGCATCCTGGGGCATGTGAGGTCCATCGAACCGCGCAAGGACCAAAGCTTGCCGGGCACGGGTCATGGCCACGTAGTACAGTCGGCGCGGCTCGTCCGGGTCTTCGCCGGGCCCGACGCGGTTCCAGCCGCCGTCAAGGACGGCGACATGATCGAACTCCAGTCCCTTGGCCCGGTGCCCGGTCAGCAGCAAAAGGCCGTGCTGGCGCCGGCGTATGTCCCGGCCCCACTCCGCCAGCCATTCGATGAAGTGATCCACGGGCATTTCCCCGCCGCCGGTCTCCATCGAGTGTTCCCCGATGGCCTGCCGCAGCAGATCATGCCAGGGATTGGACGGCAGCGCCTCGGCCCAGGCGTACAGCGCGGTACCGTCGACCACGCGGGGAGTCCGGCCACGCAACCATTGTACGAATGTACGGGTCTCCCTAAGGCGCCAGAAATTCGGGATTTCCTCATTCCCCATCTGGGCCGGAATGCCATGCGCCTCGCAGAAGGCGCGCACCGGGATAAGGTACTCCCACTCGCGCGCGATCACCGCACATCTGGACCAATCCCAACCGGGCGCAAGATCGGACAGGCGCAAGAGCTCCCCCATGACGGCATGCGCTTGAGACACGGGACTGTCGCCGACCGGCAGGATTTGCACACGTCCCCGCGAGACGGGATCAAGGTTTTCCCATGCGCCGCCCGGTGGATCTTTGGCGCGTGCCCGGTCGATGTGGATGGGATGCCCGGTCTTCATCCTCTCCCGCGCCGGCTCGATCACGGCGTTGGCGGACGCCACGATGTGGCCCATGGAGCGGTAGTTTGCCGTCAGATAGCTAGGCTTCGGTCCATAATCGGCTTCGAAACGGCGGATAAACTCCACCGAAGCGCCGTTGAACGCATAGATGTTCTGGTCGTCGTCGCCCACCGCAAACAAGGTGAGCTTGCCCGTTTCGTCCTCCAGCGTCCGCCCGGCCAGCGCGGAGATCAGCTCATACTGGTCCGGACCGATGTCCTGGTACTCGTCCACCAGGATCCACCGGAAGCCTGCGAGGAGACGTTCCCGCCTCTCATCGGCCTCCTCCTCCGGCAGGCCATCGCCGCGCAGCAACTCCACCGCGCGGCGCATGACTTCCTGGAACATCTCATCGTCGGGACGCTCCGCCCGCCCCGTGAAGCTGGCTCCGGCCAGCCGCATCGCCAAGGCGTGGCAGGTGAGCACCGTCACGCCGCGCGCATCGTCTCCAATCAACTCTTCGAGGCGGCGGCGGATATCTACGGCCGCGTGCCGGTTGTAGGCCAGGGCCAGGATGCCGCGGGCGCGGGCGCGCCTTACGCGTATCAGATAGGCGATCCGATGCACCAGCACCCGTGTCTTGCCCGATCCGGGACCGGCCAGCACCAGCACGTTGGTCTGCTCCCGGTCGTCGGCGACGATGCGCTGCTGTTCGGGGTTCTTCAGGATTTCGACGATGGCACGCCATGATTCAGACGTGGTCTGGCGTCCGATCTCGCTGTCACGACCGGGAAGCCAGCGCTCAAGAAACGACTCCTCGTTCAACGTGAAGTAGTCCATGGCCACACGCAGCGCCTCACTCATGGAAGCGAGGCCGCGTTCGGCGAACTCCGCCATCACATGGATCTGCAGGACCTGTCCCTGGTAATGAAGCGCAAGGGGCTCGAAGTCCGCTTTCGCGAAGCCGCGGCGCTCGCGCTGTTCCAGCCGGATGGTCATGGCAGGACGGAACACCGCGAGACCCTTGTTGAGGCGGGCCACCTCCTGTTCGTGCAACCACAGCAGAGCCCGGTCCAACAGCTTGTCCGGGTGCCGTACCTTGCTCTTCAATATCAGGTCGGATTCAATGGCCTGGGTCAGTTTGCCAATGGTTGTCTCGGCCAGCAGGTCCGTGCCCCGGCTCCCGGTGGGCAGGCAGGCGAGCAGATGATCGAGCAGGCGCGCGGCTGCCTCCCGTCGGATCCTGGCGGTTTCTTCGAGGATCCGCCATTCGCGCTGCAGGGTCACCCGCACTGTCTCCGCGTCCTGCTTCCGCACCGACAGGCTGCCGGGTGCGCCGTCCTCGCCGCGCCCGTCATAGGCGATGCTGCGGATGATGCGCCACAGCCGCTCCGGCAGGGGATCGGCCAATCCCTGGTCACGCAGGATCTGGGAGGCTATACGCAAATGCAGGAACGAGGCGTCCCCCTTGCCCTGGTCCGGCGCGGCCTCGCGCATGTGGGAGATCAAGGCGGTCTCCAGGTTCGCCGCTTCTTGCAAACGGCGGAGCGAGGCGCGTTCCACACCGGCATGGACGAACGCGGTCAGAACCGTATCGTTGCTGGCGATGCCCAGCCGTTCCAGATCGTACAATGCGCCGCGCACGCCCTCGGAACCAAGTCCTGAAATCCCCATTAGCTCATCGGTGGTGATGCCCTCGTCCGCGTCGGCCTCGATCAGCGCCCCGGCAATGCTCAGCAGCTGACGGCGATAGGTGTCTGTGATGCTTGCTCTTGCGAGCCGCTTGCGGGCCTCCTCGATCGAGTTCACCCGGAGAGAGGACGGAAACACCTGGACGAGGTTCTCCTCGCGGGTCAGCAGTTCCGTTTCCTCCAGCCAGGCGACGGCGGTGCGCACCCGGGTATCGTCGGTGACGGAGTCACGCTCGAACGCCTTGTCCTCGTCCTCGCCGAGGATCTCGCCCGCGGTCGCCACCACCTCGCCGTCCAATCGTTTTTTGCGATCCAGTTTGCGCAACGCCCGGAGGATGCCGTGGATCTCTTCCCGGGTAAGCCGCGAGCGCGCCGACATCCCGAACTGACGCTCCACGTCGTCCGCGGTGTACAGCAGCACGCAACGCGCCGATGCGCGGTCACGTCCGGCGCGGCCCGCCTCTTGGAGATAGTTCTCAAGCGAGCCAGGGATATCGGCGTGAATGACCAGCCGCACGTCCGGCTTGTCGATCCCCATGCCGAAGGCGTTGGTCGCCGCAATCGCACGCAGATCGCCATCGATGAAACGGCGCTGCACGTCCTTCTTGGTCTCAGGCGGCAGCCCCGCATGAAAATGATCGGCCGCGACCTCCTTCAGCTGAAGGTACTCGGCGATCTCCTCGCTCTGCCGCCGCGTTGCGCAATAGACGATCGCGCCGCCAGGCGCCTCGGGCGGCAGGTACGACATCAGGACCTGATGGATGTGAGCGAACTTCTCGCCTCCAGAGGTGGGGATCACCTGGAACGTGAGGTTGGGTCTGTCGGTGCCGCCATCGAAGACCTTAAGTTCGATGCCGAGTTTGTCCCGGAAGTGCCGCGCGATGTCCTCGGTCACGTCGGGCTTGGCAGTCGCGGTGAGGCACAGCATGGGCGGCACCTGTTCCGTGCCCGCTTTCTCCCGGATGAAGCGACCCACATAGGGGTAATCGGGGCGGAAATCATGGCCCCAGCGCGACAGGCAGTGGGCCTCGTCCAGCACCCAGCCCGCGATCTCGCGCTGGTCGAGTACCCGGCGCAAGGAACGGGAGCGGAGCTGCTCCGGCGAGATGATGAGAATGCCCGCGTCTCCCAGGCGGATCCGGTCCAGGGCATCGGCCCGCTCGGGCATGGACAGGAGCCCGTTGATGGTCACGCAGGATCCGACGCCGCGCGCCTCGAGCCCCGCCACCTGGTCCGCCATCAGCGCGACCAGGGGCGAGATCACCACCGTCAGTGCTCCGGTCTTTTCATAGCGGGACAGTGCGGGGATCTGGTAGCAGAGCGACTTGCCGGTACCCGTTGGCAGGATCCCAAGGACATGGTTCCCCGCCATCGCCTCCTCAACGATGGCCTGCTGCAAGGGACGTCCGTCATCGTCCGCCGGTTCGGGACGAAAGCCGTCGAAGCCGAACCAGCGCTTCAGTTCCTTGCAGGCATCGTGGCGCTCCCGGCACCAGTTGCAGTCGGGGTCGGTGCAGGCGGTGTCCCTCAGCCTGCGTACCAGCCGGCCCGCTTCCGCGAACTGATGGCGCACCCAGGGCGGCATCACCGAATTGCCGCCTGCGACCGACAGCCAGGCCAGGGCGTAGGCGAGAGCCCAGCCGAGCTTCGCCGCTTTCGCCAAAACTTCACGGCCCTGGGTTGTGCAGGCGTTACCCTCCAGCCGCGTGGCTATCGCCGCCCGGGCCTCGGCGTCAGAGGGTCGGCGTAACCCCCCCGTACTTCGGAGAAGAATGCGTCAAGAGCGCGGTCCATGCCGTCAGGCTCCGGTGTGCTCAGCCAATGCCAGGCGGCGAGCAAATCCGGCGGGATCCCTTTCAGGGCTTTCCACTGGTCGCCGAAAACCTCGAGAGCGATGCGGGAGTCAAGCTCCGGGTCGTTCACCCGCCCGCGCTTCAGGCCGCCGTCCTGGTAATGCTTAACGAGGTGGTGATAGGGATTGCGCGGAAAGGCGAGCGGGCTGAGACGCAACGTGTCCACCGCGGGAAGCTTCAACAGCCGCAGGCCGGGCTTCGCAGCCGCGAGGTGCGGCAAATCAAAGGCAATCAGATTGTGGCCCAGAATGAAGGCCGCCCCGTCGGCAAGTTCGTCGAGCTTCTCCAGCTCCGACCCCGAACCGCCGCCGGAATAGCTCCGCCCGGTATCCGCGCGGACCACGCCCAAGGCGTGGATACGGCCGTCCTCCGTGCCTACCTCAAGATCGAGAGAGACACAGCGCGGTCTGAAAGTTTGGTCCTGCTGTGATGCCAAGGCACCGGCTTGCGGTCGGGAAGTCTGCGAAGCACCGACCGAATGACCGGCTGTGGTCGGCGAAATTCCAGGCAATCCATTGCGCCTATGCAAAACGTCAGCCCTGGCTTTTACAGGCAGAACCGGCGGATGATGGCCAAGCGCAACCTAACGGTTTGGGTTCCAGGCATTGCAGGGCCGGGCCGGTGGAGGTTGTCCGGCCCACAGCGGCCAGCTTCGGAACGGTTCACGGCAGCGTGTCTGTATTTCTCTATCATGTTCGCATAATACACATCCGCCACAACAGCGCCGAAAAATGCAATAGGAGCAACAAGAACGCAACGCTCAAGGGTTCTGATGGGCCAACTGAGATTCGGCGTAAGAGTTTGACCCCAGCGAACGCATCATCGTGCGCAAATAGAGGCGAATCTTGATACCGGCGTATCCAAAGATGTCGAGGAAATTGGCGTCATTTACATATCGTCCACCATCGTTGATAGAGGCGGCGAGCTCCGCAAGCGTTACTGGCGGTGAAGCCAGCGGCGCAAAATTGTGCAGCCTATAGCCTCTTTGGACTGGTACCGGTAAAATGGAGAGTGCCTTCTGTTAAAGTTTAAACTCAACAGGAGGCCCATATGGGTATCGGAAGAACTGAGGAATTTCGTTCTGAAGCCGTTCGGATTGCATTGACGAGCGGGCTATCACACAAGCAAGTTGCCGCCGATCTTGGCATTGGCCTGTCTACATTAGGCAAGTGGATTACCAGTCATAAGCACACTGAGCTGCTGTCCGGTCCTCATAATGATAAAGACAAGGAATTGGCTCGCCTTTGCAAGGAGAACAGGACATTGCGTGAGGAGCGGGACATTTTAAAAAAAGCGACGGCCTTCTTCGCGAGCCAAAGCCGATGAGGTTTTATTTCATCGCAAAGGAGAAGGCCAATTTTTCAATCTGCAGGATGTGCAAAGTCCTGAGGGTCAGTGAAAGCGGCTACTACGCTTGGGTGTCTCGCCCTGCCAGTCAGCGCCAACGCGACGACAGGGTCTATTTGGCCCATATTCGTGCCGAACATGCCCGTAATTATCGGGCCTATGGTCGCCAGCGAATGACTGATGAACTCAGGGATCAAGGCAGCGTCATTGGTGAACGCCGGGTCGGGCGGTTGATGCGGGAGAACGATATTCGCATCGTCAGAACTCATAAATTCAAACGCACGACAAACAGTAATCACAACCACAACATAGCTCCCAACCTTCTGGATGGAGATTTTCAGGCCACGGGACCAAACCAGAAATGGGCCGGTGATATCAGCTATCTCTGGACGGCAGCGGGCTGGCTGTATCTTGCGGTGATCATCGATTTGTATTCACGCCGTGTCATTGGCTGGGCCGTCAGCGACAGGCTCAAACGGGATTTGCCGATCAAGGCTCTGAAAAGGGCCATTGCATTGCGACAACCGCCACCAGGGGTCATTCATCATTCTGATCGTGGCTCGCAGTATTGCTCCAACGATTACCGGAAACTTCTCAAAGACCACGGCTTTCTCTCTTCGATGTCTGGCAAAGGGAATTGCTATGGCAATGCGACTGTAGAAACGTTCTTCAAATCATTGAAAGCAGAATTAATATGGAGGGAACACTATGAAACCAGGGAACAGGCACAAAACGCCCTGTTCCATTATATCAATGGATTTTATAATCCGCGTCGTCGCCATTCATATCTGGGCAGCATCAGTCCGGTGAAGTGCGAAAGTATGGCGGCTTAGGTGAGAAGGTAACTCTCCACTTTTGCGGTGCAGGTCCAGACGGAGGATGGCCATCAAGCGTGGAGTGAAGAGATTGAGATCTCAGGGTCCACCACAGCGCATGGCCTAGTGGATTGATTCCAACGTTTGGAACCCTCTGTTTCGTGCGGCGATGATATGATCGGGGTCGGCTTTCCAGATCAAGGGTTTTAGGTTTGCGTCATTGTATTCGCGGACAAAGCGGTTGATGGCGGCCTGAAGGTCGACGACGGATTGGAAGACGCCACACTTGAGCCCGCGCCGCGTGAGTTTGGCGAAGAAGCCCTCGACGGCATTGAGCCACGAGCACGAGGTCGGCGTGAAGTGGAAGGTCCAGCGTGGATGGCGGGCGAGCCAGGCGCGGACCTTGTCCTTCTTGTGCGCAGCGTAGTTGTCGAGGATGACGTGGACGGCCTTGTCCGTCGGCACCTCGCGCTCGATGCGGTTGAGGAAGCGGATGAACTCCTGATGGCGGTGGCGCTGCATGTTCTGTGCGATGACCGTACCGTCCAGCACGTTGAGCGCGGCGAACAGCGTCGTCGTGCCATGCCGTTTGTAATCATAGGTCATCGTACCGGCGCGGCCCTTCTTCATCGGCAGGCCGGGTTGGGTGCGGTCGAGAGCCTGGATCTGCGACTTCTCATCAACCGACAGCACCACGGCATGGGCCGGCGGGTCGACATACAAGCCGACGATATCCGTGAGCTTCTCGGCAAAGGCGGGATCATTGGAGAGCTTGAAGTGCCGCCAGCGGTGCGGGCTGAGGCCATGGGCCTTCCAGATCGCCTGGACCGCCGCCGCCGCGACGCCAGCAACCTTCGCCATCGCGCGCAGCGTCCAGTGGGTCGCCTCGTGCGGCGGCGCTTGCTGGGTCAGGCGGACGATCTCGGCGACGCGCTCCGGCGGGATCGGCGCTTTGCCAGGCGGACGGGACTTGTCGCGAAGCAAGCCGTTGACACCCTCGTGCATGAACCGCTCCTGCCAGCGCCACACGCAGGTCTTGGACTTGCCGGTCTCGCGCATGATCGCCGAAGTGCCGAGCCCCGCGTCGGTCTTCAGGATGATCCGCGCCCGCCAGAGGTGTTTCTGCGCGCTCTTCGGGTCCGCGACGATCCCTTGCAATCGCTGACGGTCGCCAGACGTGACAGTAAAATGGATGCCGGTACGCATCGCATAGACTCGCATGACACCGCACAATACGGAATCCCAAAGCGGACCCTTTCGTTCCGGTCAATCCGCTAGCACGAAACGGCAGGGATGCCTTTTTGGCCGCAGCGTCCATTGAAGATGAAGGTCGCCTCAATGGGATGATCATCGAATTCAATGCCAACGGTAGGGTCGGAACCGCATTGCGACATGGTGGAAACCGGCCAACTCAAGCGTTCGCGGTTTCAAGCGCCGGCCATGAGTCCTACGCCGTTGCCGGTACTGCGGGAGAACCTGGCAGTAACAATCAGGATATGTGGCTTCTCGTTCGCCAGAATTTGCTCCAGTCGCCTGTCAGGTCTCAAGGGTCGGAACAGTAATCCCCTTTTTTACCGCAGGCCGTTCGCCAACTACACTGAACCACCGTTCAACATTGGGCCATTCGTTGAGACCGTCAAACATCATTTCGGCCGAACGCGTCCATCCATAGCTAGCAATATCGGCAATCGAGTATTCGCCAGCCATGTATTCAACTTCCCCCAGCCGACGATCCATCACGCCTAGGATCCTTTTGCTTTCCTCGGTGTACCTTAGTTTTCCGTAGGGTACATCTTCTTTGGCGAACCGAACGAAATGGCCCATCTGTCCAAACATGGGTCCAATGCTGCCCATCTGGAACATGAGCCATTCTGTAGTCGCAACAAATTTCTGCGGATCGTTCGGCAACAGGTCACTCCCCGTTTTTCGCGCCAGATAGATGAGAATTGCACCGGATTCGAATACGGAGATCGATTTCCCGTCGGGACCATCATGGTCAACGATTGCCGGAATCTTGTTGTTGGGACTGATCTTAATGAAGTCAGGCGCGAACTGCTCATCTTTGCCGATATGCACTACATGCACCTTATAGGGGAGATTTATTTCCTCCAGCATGATGGAAGCTTTCCACCCATTGGGCGTGGGAAAAGTATAAAGATCAATCACCTTAAACTCTCTATTGTTGGTTCAACTTGAACATGCGGATAGCGGCGCGTTATTCGCGATAGTTAATGTATAAATTTCACCGTTGCTATCAGCCAAAAATACAGCCTCTTGTCGGTTAAATCCTTTCACGCGCCCGAGCGCCGTGAGATCTGCCCATAGTGTGAAATAGTATCCGCGTTCAACGACACGACCGTCTTTAACAAAAGCGATCAATTGATAGCGAGCATCTTGTTTCATTTGACTTTGTAAATCTTCAAGTGAGGCCTCATTCCAATCCAGATCGACTAAAGCGTCTAAATTTACGCCACCGGAAGGAACAAAGAAGACGCGATCCCAAGGGAATGTCGCGGAATTGTTAAGATAAATATAAGGAGAGTCCGGTTCGGGGCGCCCTCGCATAGTTGAAAAAACTGTTGCCTCTGCATTCATTGACACGATTGTCGCCTTCGCAGCGATATCCAATCCGAAATCTCTGATCCATCGCGGCGCCATTATCTCGTTGTAAAGAGTTGCACCAACGAAGATGGTTACCGCCACAGTGAGGACGATCCAGATTCTTCCGCGGAGGCGTTTGTATGATGGAATTTCGTTCATTGGACAAACCGTGAGCGCAATAACTGACTTTAGATTTCTTCTATGACCACACCGTTTTTGGTCAGTCGCTGATGCGCGGTAAGAAAAATATTTGCAGGTATAATACCCACTCCACTACCCATCAATGTATCAGGCATTACCCCATATGCTACATCCGTGAGTGATTTTTGATTGGCTCCTGCAAAAACTCTTCAATGCTCGAACTTGATTGACTTCTATCGAATGATTTTTGCTTGAAAGCCTCGGTATAGAGTTCGATGCCAAACCGGATGATGTCTTGCAGTTTTTCAATGTCAGGCGGAGCTATTTTTATATTGCTAGACCTTGACCGATTTCTGTCAGTGAAAAGAATAGACGGCGATTGTTCACCTGCCAGAAACTCATGGATAAATTCATCCAGGTGTTCTTGAAATCCCACATATTTGTAGTGTGACTTTAGGTTCTCGATTGCACGTTCCAACATTTTATCGTCACATTATTCCTGTGGATCTGCGCAACCTGAAATCATTCTTACTTGACAATTGTCGATTACCTTTCTGTCCCGAATCAAATTTGAAACTTTTTCTGAAGATATTTCAGTAATCCCCTTAAAACTTTGACGGAATTGGGACAGTGCTCGATGTTTAGGATTCCTCAGTACGACAGCGTAGTTTGCTTCTTGAAAACCAAGCAACTGATGAACATCGAAAGGAATATGACCAAAAACGTATTTTAGGGTAGGTAATTTCTTTTTATGTTTAAGTAGAAAATCCAATGCATCAGCTTTGTCTGGCCCCAAATATTGTCCGTAAATCGTTCCAACTGCTCGCGAAAACATAACACTTTTTACAGATGCTATTGTTCTAAAAATTCGCTCAACCGTTATTCCTGCGGTTCTCGGAATGTGAGTGAAAATGAGGGGTACTTCTGGTGCGTTATACTGACGCTCAGGAGGTATGGATGAAATCGCTATTTTCAATCCGACCTTCGAACCTGTTTCTTGGAAAATGTCCTCTAGTTCCATAGGTCTATGATTCCGGCAATTTGGTCAGAAGCAATTCATTGACCATGCCGGGGTTTGCCTTCCCGCCTGTCTGCTTCATAACCTGGCCGACAAACCAACCAATCAACTTTTCTTTTCCGCCCCGATATTCAGCAACCTTGTCTGGATTGTCCTTCATGACCTGATCGATGGCCGCTTCAATCGGGCCCGTATCGGAGATTTGTTTTAAACCTTTTTCGGCAACGATCGTCTCGGGGTCTTTGCCATCTTCGGCCATCACCTCAAAGACGTCTTTAGCGATACGACCAGAGATGGTGCCGTCGGCAATGAGATCGATGAGATTGCCTAGATTTTGTGCCGATACGGGACTATCGGTGATGGACAGTCCTTTCTTATTCAAGGCGCCAAAAAGATTGGTAATCACCCAATTTGCCGCAGACTTCGCATCTCGCCCCGCGGCAACGGCCTCAAAGTAATCAGCGGTTTCTCTTTCTACAACGAGCACGCCGGCATCATAGGCAGATAAACTGTACTCAGCCATAAACCGGTTTTTCTTTTCGTCGGGCAGTTCGGGCAAAGACTCTTTGATGGCTTGAACGTATGCATCATCAAACTCGAGCGGTAAAAGATCAGGATCGGGAAAATACCGGTAATCGTGGGCAAATTCCTTCGACCGCAGGGGGCGTGTTTCGCCCTTGCCCGGATCGTATAAGCGCGTTTCCTGGGCGATCTCACCACCGGACTCATAAACTTCAACATGCCGGCGTGCTTCGTGTTCAATGGCTTGCATGACAAAACGCACGGAATTGACATTCTTGATTTCGCACCGGGTTCTGAGCTCATTGCTTCCCATTGGGCGAACGGAAACGTTGGCATCACAGCGCATGGACCCTTCATCCATATTGCCATCGCATGTCCCCAGATAGCGCACGATGGATCTGAGCTTCCGCAGATAAGCGCCGGCTTCTTCCGGTGACCGCATGTCTGGTTTGGATACAATTTCCATCAAGGCCACACCGGACCGGTTGAGATCGATAAATGACTTATCAGGATGGAGATCGTGAATGGATTTCCCAGCATCCTGTTCGAGATGAAGACGTTCGATTCCGACTTCCCTACTTTCACCCTCGGGCATATCGAGAACAATCTTTCCTTCACCCACAATGGGCAGTTCGTACTGACTGATTTGGTAGCCCTGGGGTAAATCTGCATAGAAATAGTTTTTTCGTGCAAAGACACTACGGTAATTAATCTTCGCGTTAAGCCCGAGCCCAGTCCGCACAGCTTGTTCAACGCATTGCTCATTAATGACGGGTAACATGCCGGGCATGCCGGCATCGATATAAGAAACCTGGCTGTTCGGATCACTGCCAAAATCTGTCGGTGCGGCGGAAAAAAGTTTGGCTTTGGATACGATTTGCGCATGGACTTCCAAGCCGATCGCGACCTCCCATTCGGCGGTCTCACCCTTAATAATGAAGGTCATACCCCTACTCTCCGCCGTTCAGGGGCAACGCCGGAAACGCAGCGGCCTCTTCCAGTACACCGGCGACACGGAACAGGGTTTCCTCATCCCACCGTTTGGTCAGCACCTGCAACCCCAACGGTAACCCTTCAGCCGAGAGGCCGGCTGGCACGGAAATGCCAGGTAATCCGGCCAAGGACGCGGGTACGGTAAACACGTCGTTGAGATACATGGAAACCGGGTCGTTGATTTTATCACCAACGGGAAAGGCGGGTGACGGAACAGTCGGGGTTAGTATGGCGTCGACCGATTCGAAGGCGCGTATAAAATCCTGGTAAATCAACTGACGCACTTTCTGTGCTTTCAAGTAGTAAGCGTCATAGTAACCAGCTGACAGCGCATAGGTACCAATCAAGATGCGGCGTTTGACTTCGGTCCCGAATCCGCGGGCACGCGTTTTGCCATACATGTCGTCCAGACTCTCACCGGGTACACGCAAACCAAATCGCACCCCGTCGTACCTCGCGAGATTAGACGAAGCCTCCGCAGGCGCTACGATATAGTAGGTAGGTAGAGCGTATTTGGTGTGAGGCAGAGCAATGTCGACGATGTCGGCGCCAGCGTCTTTGAGCCATGCAATCCCTTGATCCCAGAGCTTGGAAATATCTTCATTAAGCCCATCTGGGCGATACTCAGCTGGAACACCGATGCGTAGCCCTTTCACGTCACCGGTGAGAGCCGATTCAAAATCCGGCACGGCCAAATCGGCCGATGTAGAGTCTTTTGGATCATGTCCAGCCATTGCCGTTAGCAGAATCGCTGAATCCCGGACCGTGCGGGTCATAGGACCGGCCTGATCCAGTGAACTTGAAAAGGCGACGATGCCCCAGCGGGAACATCGACCGTAAGTTGGTTTCATACCGACGATGCCGCAAAACGCTGCTGGTTGACGAATAGACCCACCCGTATCCGTGCCGATGGCACCGGAACAGAGATAAGCCGCAACGGCTGCTGCGGAACCCCCAGAGGATCCGCCCGGTACAAGCTCTCCGGGACTATCCTTCTCCTTCCAAGGATTGTGGGCCGGTCCGTAATGGCTGGTTTCATTGGACGATCCCATCGCGAACTCGTCCAAATTCGTTTTGCCGAGAAAGATTGCACCAGCTGATTTTAGATTGGCGGTTACCTTACTTTCATAAGGCGGCGTGAAGCCGTCAAGGATGTGCGATGCTGCGGTAGTCAGAACCCCTTCGGTACAGAAGAGGTCTTTGATGCCGAGGGGTACGCCTTCCAGCGCACCAGCCTGACCATGACGGCGATTGTGATCGGCTTCTTTGGCTCGTTCGATCGCAAGATCAGGCGTTTCAGTGATATAGGCATTCAGATCTCTGCGCCGCTCCATCTCTTTGATGTAAGCCTGAGTCAATTCAACGGCACTGAACTCGTCCTGCGCCAAGCCATCGCGGGCTTCGGACAAACTGAGTGAAGATAGCTCCGCCATTATTCAACCACCTTGGGTACACCAAAGAACCCTTCATGGGCTTCCGGTGCGTTGGCGAGGACTTTTTCTGCATGACCGCCGTCGGCAACTTTATCGGGTCGCCAGCGTAAGGATTGGTCTGCACCCCCCGTCATCGGCTCCACCGCCTCGGTATCGACTTCTTGAAGTTGTTCGATCCATTCGAGAATGCCGCTCAGTTCCTTGGCAAGCGGGGCCAAATCAGAATCCGGGACGTCGATGCGAGCGAGAAAAGCGATCTTACGAACGGTGGCGTCATCCAGTGACATGGGCTATGGGTCTCCAGGTAGAGGGGCCAACCGCAGCGCCTCACCGGCAAAAAAGTGGCAGAAAATAAGGGCGGCGATGATGTATCACCGGGTATGACGATCTGCAAGCCCAGCGCTTTAAAGACCGCAATCGGGCCGGACACGTGCCTGCTTGGACTGGACGTCGGCACCAAGAAAATTGGTGTTGCCGTTTCTGACCCTTCGCTGACCATTGCCAGTCCGTTGACGGTTGTCGAGAGGACTAAATTCTCTGCTGATGCGGTGGTCCTATTTGACCTGGTGGATCAAAATAAGGCCGGGGGCCTGGTGGTCGGCTTGCCGCTAGAAATGGACGGAAATGAAGGGCGGCAGGCCCAGTCAGTACGAACATTTGTCGACAATCTCCTCAACCTGCGAGATTTGCCGGTGGCATTTTGGGATGAACGGCTTTCAACCGTCGCGGTGGAGCGAGCCATGGTGGAAACCGCTGACCTGAGCCGTAAAAAAAGAGCAAAAGTGGTTGACCGCGCGGCCGCCGCCTACATTCTCCAAGGTGTGCTTGATTTGTTAGAGAAAACCTAGGCATTTGCACGCTTGTCCGATGACAACCCCTCGCCTATAGTCCGCGCTCATGCGTGACTCGGTCTTCCCGCACCGCCATTTGCTCGGGATCGAAGGGCTTTCCCCTTTAGAAATCAATCGTCTATTGGATCTGTCGGATCCGTATGTTGGCCTTAATCGCGGGCCCGACAAAGTCTCAGCCAGCCTCAAAGGCCGCACCGTTGTTAATCTCTTCTTTGAAAATTCAACGCGGACACGCACCTCGTTCGAATTGGCGGCACATCGATTGGGCGCCAACGTCATTAATATGCAAGTGGCCACCAGTTCCGTCGCCAAAGGGGAATCACTGATCGACACCGCGGTGACGCTGAATGCCATGCATCCGGATGTCTTGGTTGTCCGGCATCCCCAATCCGGTGCCGTCAAATTGCTGTCGGAAAAAGTCAATTGCGCTGTGGTCAATGGTGGTGACGGTTCTCATGAACATCCAACCCAGGCGTTGCTAGATGCTCTCACCATTCGGCGGCGGCGGGACCGCATCGAGGGATTGAAAGTTGCCATCTGCGGAGATGTCACACACAGTCGTGTTGCGCGGTCGAATTTCTATCTTCTTTTAACGCTCGGTGCCGAAGTTCGGGTGATTGCTCCGAGAACGCTCATTCCAGGCCAACTAGCGAGACTTGGTGTAACCACGTTCACAGATATGCGTGAAGGTTTGCGGGATTGTGACATCGTCATGATGCTCCGTGTCCAGAACGAGCGCATGTCCGGCAGCTATTTTCCTTCGGTCAGGGAATACTTTCGTTTCTTTGGTTTGGATCGGGAAAAGCTTTCTTTGGCCAAACCGGATGCATTGATCATGCACCCGGGCCCCATGAATCGAGGCGTTGAAATAGACTCCGATGTGGCGGATGACTATGAACGTAGTGTGATCCGCGAACAGGTCGAGTTGGGCGTCGCCGTCCGGATGGCTGTACTCGAACTCCTAGCCAATAATTTGATTGCCGAACGTGAAACCGCGGAGGCAGCGGAATGAGTGTAAAACGTCCGGGCAAAGTCGCATATATGGGCGCCCGTTTGCTCGATCCCGCGTCCAACACGGATGTCACTGCCGATCTTTTGACGGAAGGCGAAACCGTTGCGGCCGTCGGTCAAAATCTCTTTGACGGGTCACCACCAACAGACGCTGACATTATTAATTGCCGGGGACTGTGTTTAGCCCCGGGCTTGGTGGACATGCGGGTACAACTGCGCGAACCCGGCGAAGAGCATAAGGAATCAATGCGCAGCGCGGCAGAAGCCGCGGTGGCAGGTGGTGTCACTTCGATGGCCTGTTTGCCGAACACCCAACCCGTACTCGACGATCAAGCGACGCTTGAGTTCGTTGCTCGCCGCGCACGCTTACAGGCTCTGACCAAGGTCTACGCCTACGGGGCAGCCACTAAAGGTCTTGCCGGCAAAGAGTTGGCGGAACTTGGCTTGTTGGCAGAGGCAGGTGCTGTCGGCTTCACGGATGGAACAGTCGCCATTGCCGACTCACAAGTCATGCGACGCGTGCTGTCTTATGCCGCCACTTTCGACCTCATGGTGATACAGCATCCTGAAGACCCCGCTCTTGCCAGTGGTGGCGCCATGAACAGCGGAGAAATGGCGACGCGCCTCGGATTGCCCGCTATTCCCCGTGAAGCGGAAATCATAATGCTTGAACGGGACATTCGGCTCGTCGAGATGACGGGGGCGCGTTATCACGCCTCGCATATCTCGACGTCTGACAGCGTCGAAATCATCGCCCGGGCCAAACAGAAGGGTCTGCGGGTTACTTGCGACACAGCCCCATTTTACTTCGCCCTCAACGAGCTGGCGGTTGGTGAGTACCGGACATTTGCAAAACTTTCTCCTCCTTTGCGTAGCGAGGATGACCGTCTCGCTATCGTCGAAGGGTTAAAGTCAGGAGAAATTGACGCCATCGCCAGCGATCATGCGCCGCAAGATCAGGACAATAAGCGACAGCCTTTTGCTCAGGCTGCGTTTGGCGGGTCAGGACTGGAGACATTGTTGGCCATTTCCCTTGATCTTGCACACAACGGCGACCTTTCTCTTTTAGATGTGTTACGCAAATTGACAAATGCGCCCGCTGACCTTCTCGGTTTACAGGCTGGCCGTTTGGACATTGGTGCACCAGCTGATTTGATTTTGTTTAACCCTGATGAAGGCTGGAAAATTGTTGGCGATAACTTCAGATCAAAATCGAAGAACACACCCTTCGATGGCCGGCCGGTTCAAGGCAAAGTGGCAAGGACAGTGATCGACGGCAGGTCTGTGTTTGAGGCTGAAGCGCATGCCCATGCAGCTTGATCCTGGGTCATGGGCCTTTTCCCTCGTCGTTGTCGGTGGATACCTTCTCGGTTCGATCCCCTTTGGGTTGCTGATCACCAAGTTTGCCGGCGCCGGCGACATTCGCGAAATCGGCTCAGGTAGTATCGGCGCGACCAATGTGCTGCGTACCGGGCGTCGTGGATTGGCCGCGGTGACGGTGCTATTTGATGGCGGCAAAGGAGCATTTGCCGTCTGGCTGGGGACTACGGCCGCCATTCCCCAAGCCGCTGACATCGGTGGACTGGTTGCAGGTGCCGGTGCGGTTCTGGGTCACAATTTCCCGCTTTGGCTTCGCTTCAAGGGCGGTAAAGGGGTCGCCACGACGTTAGGCATGATGCTCGGATCTACTCCGATCGTTGGGGCGATGGCATGCGTTACCTGGATCGCTATGGCGATCATTTTCCGTTACTCCTCCCTCGCCGCTCTCATCGCGCTTGCCCTTGCACCAGTTTTTGCGTTGCTGCTTGGCATGAATAATCCAGCCCTAATGTTCTCGGCCCTCGCCCTGCTTGGTTGGGTGCGGCACTGGACCAACATCGGTCGTCTGATTAAAGGTGAAGAACCGCAAATCGGCAGCACGTAGACCGCAATGTCCGATTCAGCACGCGTCGATTCGGAAACCATAGCCGGCCTCCAATTGATTCGAACGGACGGAATTGGGCCAGTCACC
Organism: Rhodospirillaceae bacterium; assembly: GCA_965262665.1. Lineage (GTDB taxonomy): Bacteria > Pseudomonadota > Alphaproteobacteria > Rhodospirillales > Rhodospirillaceae > CBDBND01. The sequence goes on along the minus strand of CBDHFR010000004.1, from coordinate 838,979 downwards.
TATCATGGCTTGATTTCGAAGTTTGGCAGCGCAACAGAAGCGATCCATGCATTGCCGGATTTTGGGCACGCCAAAGTCCGGATCTTTGATCACCACTAGAGCATTTCCGATTTATTCTGACGCATAGCCGTCAGCAACCAAGAAGTTCCTGCAGTGCTCGTGATTGAAGAGGCCGCAGACGTTACCGGCGGCTTTCCACAGATCATCGATGGTGCGGGGTTTTAAGCGCTTCATGTGAGCTTTGAACTTTGAAAATGCGAGCTCGATCGGGTTGAAGTCCGGCGCATAGGGTGGCAGGAACAAAAGCCATGCGCCCCGCTTTTCAACCGCCCGCCTGGCACCGTCGCGTTTGTCGGCCGGCAGATTGCCGGGGACAACAACAGCGCCTTTTTGAAGGGTCGGGGCGCGTTGCGTTTTGATGTACTGCTCGAATGCATCACCGTCCATGGCGCCCTCGATCAAATCAGGGCACCCAGGGCGCGGTCAGGCCGTCACCGCGCAATCCGGCAATGAAGGTCATGGTTTTCCAATGACCATGGGGAATGGCGGCAACCATCCGCTGGCCGCTGGGACAGCGCCCCCGCAGGCGCGCCATTTTGGTATTGATACTTGTTTCGTCAAGGAACACGATCCTGCCGACCCGCTCGGGATGGGCCGGGAGCCGGGCCTGACGTTGGCGCCAAACCACGCGTGCTGCCTGCCCATCCGCGCGTTCCTGTTCACTGGCGTGGGCGGTTTTTTTAAAGCTGATCTTGCGCGCGCGGAACCAGTCATTAATCGTCGAAGTCGGCGCAATCACTTGGTGAACTTCGTCCAGACGCTCAGACAGCTCTTGCAGTGTCGGGTCTGGCGTCTCCTTAATCCAGCGCAGGATATCCTCGCCGTAAGGATCAAGACGGCGCTGGCGCGACGGCCGTGGCTTGACCGCGACAGTCCCCTCGTCTTCATATCGCCCGCCATCCCGCACCGCCGAGCTTGCGCTCACCTCAAAAAGGGCCGCCGCCTGACGGCGCGACATGCCCGACGCCACTTTCCTCGCCAAACGAATACGCAGGTCTTCCGATACAGCCACGATGCCCCCGCCAAAGCGGCTATCGAATCAGTCCGCCAAGACCATGACAACAAAATTTTGATTCATTCAACCTCGGAAACGCTCTAAATACCAGCGGTCGTTGAGATTGATTCTCTTTTAGGGATTCCCCACGGCGCAATGATGTGATTCATAGAAAGCCGGCTTTAAATGGAGGATTTGATGTCGGCGAAGATCCCGTTGCGAACGGACTATGACGCGGTCCAAGCGCGGGCCTTGGCGCGCAAAGCGACAGATCCCAATCAGGTGCGCCGCCTTCTGGCGATTGCGGCGGTTTATGATGGCATGAACCGTAGGGATGCGGCGGCGGTTGGCGGCATGGACCGCCAGAGCCCTGCGCGACTGGGTGTACCGGTTCAATCAGGCAGGCCCCGAGGGCCTGCACGACCACAAATCTCCCGGCGCGGTTCCGAAGCTGCCCGTCGACGGTCTGGCACTTCTTCGCCAAGCGCGGGCTGACGCACAAAAAAAGACCGGCCATGCAGCGGAGCAGCGGCGCCCGGACGTGCTCGCGCGGCGCCGGCTCTGGTTCGAAGGCCAGGCAGGGCTCGCTCCGGAACGGCTGATCTTCATCGACCAGACCGGCGCGTCGATGAAGATGGCGCGGCTGCGGGGATGGTCGCGCAAAGGCGAACGGTGCCGGGCCGCCATACCCCATGGCCATTGGAAGACCACCACGTTGACCGCCGGCTTGCGCCTCTCCGGGGCCTGGCGGGCCCCCCCGATGCTCCTCGACGGGCCGATGCATGGGGCTGCCTTCAAGGCCTATGTGGAACAGGTCCTGGTACCCGAACTCGACCCCGGAGACAGCGTCGTCATGGCCAACCTGCCCGCCCACAAGGTCGCTGGCATCCGCCAGGCCATCGAAGCCGCCGGCGCAACCCTGCTGTATCTGCCGCCCTACAGTCCCGACTGCAACCCGATCGAGATGGCCTTCGCCAAACTCAAGGCGCTCCTGAGAAAGGCCGCCGCCAGAACCGCCGACGACCTGTGGGACGCCATTGCCGACGCCATCGACGCCTTCACCTCAACCGAATGCGAAAACTACTTCGCCGCCGCCGGATATGATCGGGACTAAATTGAATCTGCTCTAGATCTTCGAAAACTTTGGCGCAGGTCTTGATAACGGCGTCCTCAGCCTCCCAACTCAAATCCGATGGGTCGAAGTAGAAGAGATCGTAATCCTTGATACCGTAAGTGGGTTCACGACCGGTTTGGAACAGACAGCCTGACACCAGCCAGCAATCTTGCAGTTTCAGGTCAGGAAGACGCTCAAGTATGACAGCATTGATTGGGTTGGTAAGAACTGTGTCGATAAAGCGTAGTTCGACGTCGCTCACGCCTGTTCAATCTCGATCAACGTGCCGTCGAAATCCTTTGGGTGAACGAACAGCACCGGCTTGCCGTGGGCACCGGTCTTGGGCTCGCCGTCGCCAAGGATGCGTTTGCCTTCAGCCTTGATTTTGTCCCGGGCGACGAGAATGTCCTCAACCTCGAAACACAAATGATGCATGCCGCCGGAGGGATTCTTGTCAAGAAACCCCTGAATGGGCGAATTATCTCCCAACGGATGTAGCAGCTCTATCTTGGTGTTGGGCAATTCCACAAACACAACGGTGACGCCGTGCTCAGGCAAGTCTTCCGGATTCGAAACCGTGGCCCCCAATACGGTGCGATAGGTGACCGCTGCCGCTTCTAGGTCCGGCACGGCAATGGCAACGTGGTTCAGGCGACCGATCATAACGTCCTCATAACTTGCTTTGTCTCTCTCATATCCTTGCAATGTGCACACGGGTCAAGGGTTTACGGTCCTGTTCCATAGCAAAGAGCCGGCGCACACAGCGGCGCACCGCCTCTTCCACCGCGACATCGTCGCGGGCGGCCTTGGCCGGCAGGCGTTCCACCGCCTTTTCGATCTCTTCGGCCAAGGCGTCAGGCCCCGCCGCTGCGCGTGGAGCGGGAATACCAAGAACGGACACTTCGGCGTCAGCCGCGAGCCGTCCGTCATCCTCCAGCACCAGGGAAACCACTACGCTGCCGTTGTAGAAGATCTTTTTTCGGTCCCGGAGCATGGGATCCCAGAAGGACACCGCCCGGTCCCCTTCCCAGGACATACGCCCGGCCCAAACTTCGCCTACCACCGCCGGATCACCTGGAGCCAACCGCACTGCAGAACCGTTTTCCACCAACAACGCCTGGGGCACCTGGCATTCCTTAGCCAGTGCTGCATGGGCGCGCATGTGCAAATGCTCGCCGTGCACCGGTATGGCCGTGTGCGGCCGGATCATTTGATACATCTTGCGCATCTCGTCCCGGGCCGCATGGCCGGAGACATGGATGGGCGCGTCTTTCGACGTAATGACGTCCACACCAAGCCGGGCCAGCTGGCTCTGTAGTTTGAGAATGGCCTTCTCATTGCCGGGGATGACCCGGGAAGAAAACACCACCGCGCCCCCTTCCTCCAAGGCCACATCCCGATGCATGTCGTTGGCGATGCGGTTGAGGGCGGCTCGCGCTTCGCCTTGGCTGCCGGTGCAGATGTAGAGCACTTTGTCTTTGGGCAGGTGAGCCGCGTCTTCCGCTTCGTAAAATGTGATGTCCTCCGACAGGTAGCCGGTCTTCCTCGCCGTCTCCACCACCCGCCATAGTGACGCACCCACCAGGGACACATGACGGCCGTTGGCCTCCGCCGCACGGGTGATGCTTTCCACCCGGGCAAAGTTTGAGGCAAAACACCCCACCGCCACCCGTCCGGTGAGTTTACCGATGAGGGTGGTGAGCGCGTCGCGAACGTCAGCTTCGGATCCGGCCTCGCCTTCGGAAAAGACATTGGTGGAATCGCCGATCATGGCCAGCACACCCTCTTTGCCGACGGCTTCCAAGGCAGCGAAGTCGGTGACCTCGCCGATCAGGGGGTCTGGGTCGAATTTCCAGTCGCCGGTGTGCATCACCGTCCCGTGCGCTGTGCGGATGGCCAGCGCGTTGGGTTCGGGAATGGAATGGGTCAGGGTGATGAATTCCAAGTCGAACGGGCCGATCTCGAACCGGCCCCCAAGCGGAACTTCGTTCAACGGCACCACATCGTGCAAGCCCGTTTCGGGCAGCTTGCGGCGCAGGAACTCCGCCGTGAACGGGGTGGCATAGACGGGACATTCGAGCCGTTGCCAAAGATAGGGCACGGCTCCCAAGTGATCTTCATGGGCATGGGTGAGGATGAGAGCGATTAGCTTGTCCTTACGTTCGGCAATGAAGTCCGGATCGGGCATGACCACATCGACACCCGGTATGGTGTCATCACCGAAAGTGACGCCAAGGTCGACCATGATCCATTGATCGTCACAGCCATAGAGATTGAGGTTCATGCCAATCTCACCGGACCCGCCCAAGGGTACGAACCACAAGCCCTGATCGAGACCGTCCGGTGGTAAATAGTCGTCCGGCCGCGGCACGCGGTTCATTGGCTGTTTTGTTTGTAGACGGCAAGTAGGCCGCGCAATGTGAGGTCCGAATCCGTATGTTCGATTACATTCGTGGCTTCGGCAAACAGATTGGCTAGCCCGCCGGTGGCCACGACCTTGAGATGCTCACCGCGCTCAACCTTGATCCGGGCGATCAGCCCTTCGATCAAACCGATGTAGCCCCAGAATACGCCGGATCGCATGGCGGCAACGGTTGACGAGCCGACCACTGGCGATTGTCCCGGATTCTCAACAGGAATTTTCGGTAATAGGGTCGTCGCATTGTGCAGGGCTTCCATGGATAGATTGATGCCGGGCGCGATGACACCGCCGCTGTAACTGCCATCCTGATCGACGACATCGAAGGTGGTGGCGGTGCCAAAGTCGACGACAATCAACGGTCCGCCATAGGTTTCGTGGGCAGCAATGGCGTTGACCAAGCGATCGTCTCCAACATTCCGGGGATCCTGCATAACAACATTGATCCCCATTTCGATGCCAGGATCACTGATGAATCGCGCAGCGACGCCGAAAAAATCTTTGCACATTGTGCGTAGGGCACTATTCTTGTTGGGAACCACTGACGACACCAGAGCCGCGTCAATGCTTTGGGGTGATAGACCATCTTTCTGCATGATTTGGGTCAGCCAAACGCCGTAGTCGTCTCCGGTCTTTTCGCTTTGTGTGGCTGTGCGCCATTGCCCCGCCAGAGTCTCTCCTTCGTACACCGCGAAAACGACATTGGTGTTGCCACAGTCAATCACCAGCAGCATGGTTTAGGCTCCCGCCGCGGGAACAAAAAACACATCACCGGCCGGAATTTCACGCGCCACGGGCCCACCTTGATCCAGCATCAGGGCACCTTCTTCGGAAAGTCCGTCAAAAGTGCCTTCGATGGACTCGGTAGGCAAGCGTATAACGATAGGCTGGTGCAGACCCTCGGCCCGTCCAAGCCAAGCGTTACGTAAAGGAGAAAAGCCGATTGATCGCCAGGTTTCCAGCCAGGAATGAAGGGCCAAGCAGATCTGGGCACACATCGGATCCAAATCTAAAGTCATACTGGCGTCGGACAGCGCACCAACGGGATAAAGTGTGTTGTCCACTGTCGTCGGCACAAGGTTGACGCCCATGCCGACGACGACCTGTTCATTGTCCGGCACAGATTCAAGCAACAACCCGGCCACTTTTGCGCCGTTGAGCACTAGGTCATTGGGCCATTTGCAACGCAGCTTAGGTAGGTCGCCCCCGGTACTTTTTTCAATGGCATCGATCAATGCCAAGGCGGCGGCGAACCCCACCTGCCCGGCAGTCGCGGTCAGTGCATCGATGAGGACACTGAGATAGAGATTGCCTTTTGGACTTTGCCAAGATCGGCCACGACGGCCCCGCCCTGCCGTCTGGACATCGGCGCGAATAGCAAGGCCTTCGGGTTCGCCATGTTCTGCCCGGCGCAGAACTTCGGCATTGGTGCTGTCGACCTCGGGTAGGACGCTTAAGCGCCACCCGTCAGGCAGTTCAACTTCAGGAGGCATGGGAAGCCCGACTTACCCCGGGAACAGAGCGGCAGCGGCGGCATCTGCACCTGACAGCAAGGGTTCCGGCAGCAAGATAAAGGCCACCATTGCAAAAGCGCACACACCTATGACCACACCCGTGGACAGGTCCGGCTTATCGAAGCCTTCGACAGAATCGTCGAAGTACATGATCTTGATCAGACGCAGGTAGTAATAGGCGCCAATGACACTGGAGAGCACGCCGATCACGGCCAAGGGGATCAGCCCGGCGTCGATTGCAGCCATAAAGACGAAGTATTTGCCGAAGAATCCCGCCAACGGCGGAATACCGGCCATGGAGAACATCAATATCGTTAACGCCAAAGCAATGGCCGGATTGGTTTTTGACAATCCGGACAGGTCGTCGATGCCTTCCACGTAGCGATCCTTGACCCGCATGGCGAGAATGACCGCAAAGGTGCCCACGTTCATGAACAAATAAATGAGCATGTAGTAAATCATGCCCCGCGCGCCTTCCGGCGTGGCTGCGACTAGACCAATCAAGGCATAGCCCACGTGACCGATAGAGCTGTAGGCCATCAGGCGTTTGATGTTGGTTTGTGCGATGGCAGCGACGGCGCCCCAGAGCATGGAGGCGACGCAAATCACCGTCAGTACCTGGCGCCACTGGAACAACAGGTCATCGAACGGCCCGACCAGCACCCGTAAGAACAGACACATCGCGGCGATCTTAGGCGCGACGGAGAAAAACGCAGTGACCGGTGTCGGCGCGCCTTCATAGACGTCCGGTGTCCACATGTGGAATGGCACCGCCGACACCTTGAAGGCAAATCCCGAGATGACGAAAACCACACCGACGATTACACCAACGTTTTCCTGTGCATTGCTCAGGGCGTCGGCTAGGCCATCAAACGAGGTGGTTCCGGCGAAGCCGTAAATCAGGGACGAACCATAGAGCAACAGGCCGGAGGCTAAAGCGCCGAGAACGAAATATTTCACACCCGCTTCGGTGGCCCGCAGGCTGCCGCGATGAAACGCCGCAAGGACATAGAGCGACAGGGATTGCAGTTCGAGGCCTACGTACAAAGCAATGAGGTCGTTGGCCGAGATCATCATCATCATGCCGAGCACAGCAAAGACCATCAGGACTGGCAGTTCGAAGCGTGCGATCCCTTCATGGCGGGCCCAGGGCAGCATCAACAGCATGGCAAAGCCGGCACCGAGAAGAACCAGCACTTTGGCAAAGCCAGTAAAGGCGTTGACGATAAACATGCCACTAAAGGTCACTGTTCCCGTTGCATTGGTCACCAAAGCCATCACTGCGGCGATGATGAATGCAAAAATAGCCATGAACGCGACACCGCGTACCGGGTCCTGCTTGCGGAACACACCGACCATGAGGAAAAACATGCCGACGAGAGCCAAGAAAATTTCAGAATAAGCTGGTACGAGATTTGGCATCATTGTCATCCCCTTACCGGCCTAACGCCAGACGAATGCCGTCCGCCAAATCAAGTGCGGCGGTATTGGCATCAAGCGCGCCATGATAGTCGGCCAATAGCTTGGCCACCGACGCATCCATAATGCCGAGGAACGGCATGGGATAGACACCCATCCACATCACGGCAATGACCAGCGGCGCGAACACCGCCAACTCACGGCGGCTCAAATCGGGCAAACCCTTGAGCTCTTCCTTTGTCAGTTCGCCATAGATGACCCGGCGATAAAGATACAACATGTACGTCGCCCCGAGGACAACGCCGGTTGCGGTTAACAGCGAGACCCAAGTGTTGACTTGGAACACGCCGGTCAGCACCAGGAATTCCCCGACAAAACCCGAGGTGCCCGGCAATCCTACCGAGGCCAACATCATTAGCATGAAGATAAAGGCGTACTTAGGCATGTTGTTGACCAACCCGCCGTAGCGCTCGATCTCACGCGTGTGCAGCCGGTCATAGACCACACCGACGCAAAGGAATAGCGCACCAGAGACAATCCCGTGACTGAGCATCTGATAGATCGCTCCCTGCACCGCCTGTTGGGTGGCGGCGAATATGCCGACCGTAACAAATCCCATATGAGCGACGGAGGAGTAAGCGATGAGTTTTTTCATATCCTCCTGGGCCAAGGCCACCAGCGAGGTGTATATGACCGCGACGATGGACAGGCCGTAAACCAGCGGCGTGAAGTATCCGCTAGCCAGGGGCAGCATGGGCAAGGAGAAACGGAGAAAACCGTAGGCGCCCATCTTCAACAGCACGCCGGCTAGGATCACCGAGCCCGCTGTCGGCGCTTCTACGTGAGCGTCGGGCAACCAAGTGTGCACCGGCCACATCGGCACTTTGACTGCGAAGGAGGCGAACAACCCGAGCCACAACCACAACTGCATACTGAACGGGAAGCGGGTTTCCATCAGGGTTGGGATGTCGGTCGTTCCGGCCATGAAGTACATGGTCAGCATGGCCACCAACAGCAGCACCGAGCCGGTCAACGTAAACAGGAAAAACTTAAAGGCGGAGTAGACCCGCCGCGCCCCACCCCACACGCCGATGATGAGGAACATGGGGATCAGCACGCCTTCAAAGAAGACATAGAACAGGGTCATATCTAAGGCGCAGAACATGCCGACCATCATGGTTTCGAGAATCAGGAAGGAGATCATGTATTCCCGCACCCGTGTCTTGATGGCATCCCAGCTGGCCAAAACACAGAGCGGGGTCAGGAACGTGGACAGAATGACGAACAGCATGGATATGCCGTCCACACCCATATGGTAATTGATACCGTATTCAGGGAACCAATCTTGCTGCTCGACGAACTGGAAGTCCGCAGTGCCCAGATCGAAGTTAGCCCAAATCAACAATGACAAGACGAAGGTGCCAAAGGTCACCCAAAGGGTGGTCCACTTGGCGTTACGGGCTACGATTTCCTCGTTGTCCCCGCGGATGACCAGAAGCAGGAGCACCCCGAACAGGGGTAGAAACGTCACCGTGCTTAAAAGGGGCAAGTTGGCGAGTGCGCTGTCCATCGCCCTAGCCTCCCACCACGATCCAGGAGACAAACAAAGCGATGCCGATGATCATGGCAAAGGCGTAGTGGTACAGATAACCGGTTTGGATCGCGCCCAAGCGCCGCGCGCCGGCGATCACGGAGGTTGAAATACCGTCTGGTCCAAAGCGGTCGATGGTGCCTTCGTCCCCGCGCTTCCAGAACAAACGGCCAATCCGGAACGCTGGGCGGACAAAGAGGAAGTCATAGAGTTCGTCGAAGTACCATTTGTTCAACAGGAACTGGTAGACCGCCGGAAATTTTGCAGCGAGATGGCCAGGCATATCCGGCCGACGCATGTACATATGATAGGACAGACCGAGACCTAGAACCGTTACCACCAGCGGTGACCACACCACCCAAGCCGGAACATGGTGCGCTTCTTCAACGACATCGATGCCGAGCACGAGAATAGAGTCACGCCAGAAATCGGCACGGCCGTCGCCGACAAAGACCTCATAGCCGACCATGCCGGCAAAAATTGCGCCGATGGCTAAACCGGCCAGCGGAATGGTCATAATCAGCGGGCTTTCATGCACGTGATCCATTACGTGCTTGTCTGCCCGGGGCTCGCCGTGGAACGTCATGAACAACAACCGGCCCGAATAGAAAGCGGTCATCAGCGCAGCGGCAATGCCCAGCACAAACGCATACTGACCGACGCTGGTGTGGGCCGCATAGGCTGCCTCGAGCACCATGTCTTTTGAGTAATAGCCGGCGAACGGTGGCACGGCGACCAACGCCAGCGTGCCGATCCACATCACTGCATAAGTGAATTTCACCTGCTTCCAGATGCCGCCCATTTTGCGCATGTCCTGTTCATCGGACATGGCGTGAATCACCGACCCAGAGCCAAGGAACAGAAGGGCTTTGAACCAGGCGTGGGTCATAAGATGGAAAATTCCGACTGAATACGCCCCGACACCGCAGGCAAAGAACATGTAGCCCAATTGCGAACAGGTCGAATAGGCGATCACCCGTTTAATGTCGTTCTGGACGCAGCCGATGGTCGCCGCGAAAAAGGCCGTTGAGGCCCCGATGATGGTCACCACTTCCAAGGCCGCCGGTGCATATTCAAACAACGGCGACATGCGCGCGACGAGGAAGACTCCCGCCGTGACCATGGTCGCCGCATGGATCAGCGCCGACACCGGTGTCGGTCCTTCCATGGCATCGGGCAGCCACGTGTGCAGTAACAACTGCGCCGACTTGCCCATCGCGCCGACGAACAGCAGCAGCGCGATTAAGGTCAGCGCGTGCCCTTCGATGCCGAAGAAAGTAACCGTATCCTCTGCGTGTGACGGCACGGCATTGAATACGGTATCGAAGTTCACTGCATCAACCAGCAGATACACCCCGAAAATTCCGAGCAGGAACCCGAAGTCCCCGATCCTGTTGACCACAAAGGCTTTGATGGCGGCGGCGTTGGCCGACGGCTTCTTGAACCAAAAGCCGATCAGCAAATATGAGACCAGGCCGACGCCTTCCCAGCCAAAGAATAGTTGCACCAGATTGTCTGCCGTCACCAGCATGAGCATGGCGAAGGTAAACAACGAGAGATAGGCCATGAAACGTGGCTTGCAGTCGTCATGACTCATGTAACCGACGGCATAAACATGAATGAGGAAAGAAACACAGGTGACGGTCATCACCATGACGGCGGAGAGCGTGTCGTAACGCAGCGCCCATGCCGCTTCAAACGTACCGGAACTGATAAAGTTGGCGAGCATGACAATGTGCTCGTTGCCGCCGATAGCCACATCGAAAAAGATCGGGATCGACAACACGGCACCCAATCCCACGCCGCCGCAAGTAACGATTTGCGAGGCACGGTCGCCGATTTGGCGGCCGAAAAACCCGGCAATGGCCGCCCCGAGCAAGGGCAGGAATATGGCAGCAGTATACATCCCTACCCCTTCAACTCGTTGATATCTTCAACTTCGATGGACCGGTGAGCGCGGTAGAACACCACCACAATGGCCAGGCCGATCGCCGCTTCTGCGGCCGCGACCGTCAGCACCAGCATGGTGAACACCTGGCCCATGAGGTCGCCCAGGTAGGCAGAGAAGGAGACGAAATTGATGTTGACGGCCAGCAACATCAGTTCGATCGACATCAAGATGATGATCAGGTTCTTGCGGTTTACGAAAATGCCGAAGATCCCGATGCTGAACAGGATGGCGGCAACGGTCAGATAATGGGCGAGACTGACAGCCATTATCGCAGCCCCTTCCCGGATTCCACCTTAACAATCTCGAGAGTGTTACTCGGCCGACGTGCATTTTGCTCGGAGATTACCTGACGACGTACACCTGTGCGTTTCCGGTGAGTCAGGACGATGGACCCGATCATAGCGACGAGAAGAATGATTCCAGCCGCCTGGAATAAATAAACGTAGTCCGTATAGAGAATGAGTCCCAGGGCTTCGGTGTTGGTGATGGCACTGGGATCAGGGGTCGGAGCCGCCATAAGCGACCCTGCGTCTTCCGACATCACCCAACTGGTAAAGACCGTGATGAGTTCGACCAGCAGAAGGCCGCCGATCACCAAGCCCACCGGCAAATACTTCAAGAATCCCTCGCGAATGACTGTGACGTTGATGTCCAACATCATCACCACGAACAGGAACAGCACCGCTACGGCTCCGACATAAACCACCACCAAAATCATGGCGACGAATTCAGCACCGAGCAGCACGAACAATCCGGCCCCATTAAAGAAGGTGAAGATCAGCCACAACACCGAATGGACGGGATTGCGCTGGAAAATCACATTCAGCGCGCCAGCGATGGCCATAAACGCAAATAGATAGAATGAAAGAGTAGCAGCAATCATGTCAGCGCCCTCTCATTCCGTTGTTCGTGTTTACGTTTTGTATTCATGGTCATAACTTTGTTTCTAACAACTCAAGTCAGCGATACGGCGCATCGAGTTCGAGACGCTTCGCTAATTCCGATTCCCAACGATCACCATTAGCCAGCAGTTTGTCCTTGTTGTAGAGCAGCTCTTCGCGGGTTTCGGTGGCAAATTCGAAATTAGGCCCTTCAACAATGGCATCCACCGGACAGGCCTCTTCGCAAAAGCCGCAATAAATACATTTGGTCATGTCAATGTCGTAACGGGTGGTCCGCCGACTGCCGTCGTCCCTTGGTTCCGCCTCGATGGTGATGGCCTGAGCCGGGCAAATCGCTTCACACAATTTGCAGGCGATACAGCGCTCTTCCCCGTTGGGATAGCGGCGCAAGGCGTGCTCTCCACGGAATCGCGGGCTTAAGGGACCTTTTTCAAACGGATAATTGATCGTGACCTTGGGTCCAAGCATGTACTTGAAAGTCAGACACAAGCCGTGAATCAACTCGGTCAAGAGGAACGAACGGGCCGTACGGTCGATAAAAGACATGCTTCCTCTCCTTAACCCGGCAACGCGTCGTTGTAGACCAAGACCCCGGCTGTCAACACCAACCAAATCAGGGAGAACGGCAGAAAGATTTTCCAGCCGAGCCGCATGAGTTGGTCATAGCGGTAGCGGGGATATGTCGCCCGGGTCCAGATGAACACAAACAGGCAAAGTGCAATTTTTAAGGCAAACCAAATAACACCCGGGATCATGTTAAAGGGTGCGACGTCATACGGCGGCAACCAGCCGCCCAGAAACAGGATCGTCACCATGCCGCTCATCATGATCATGTTGGCGTACTCGCCGAGGAAAAAGAGCGCGAACGACATGGACGAGTATTCGGTCATGAAACCGGCGACTAACTCGGACTCTGCTTCGGGCAGATCAAACGGATGGCGATTGGTCTCGGCCAGGACCGAGATAAAGAACACCACGAACATGGGCAAATGGGGAATGAAGTACCAGCCGGGAAGCACGCCAAACAGCGGTTCCGCCTGAGACTCAACCAGCTGCGATAGGTTCAGTGTACCCGCGGTCATCAACACCGAAATCATAATGAAGCCGATGGACACTTCGTAGGACACCATCTGTGCGGCGGACCGCATGGCGCCGAGAAAAGCGTAGCGGGAGTTGGAAGCCCAGCCGGCCATTACCACGCCGTAGACACCGAGTGATGAAATGGCGAACAGATACAGCACACCGACATTAAGGTCGGAGATCACCCATCCGGCACTCACCGGAATTACCGCCCAGGCGAGCAACGCCAGACCAAAGGTCACCATAGGAGCCAGGAAGAACACAACCGGGCTCGCTCCGGTTGGCAACACTGTTTCCTTGGTCAGAAGCTTCACAGCATCCGCAATGGGTTGCAGCAAACCGAACCAGCCGACAACGTTCGGTCCTTTGCGCATTTGCATGGCGCCGATGATTCGGCGCTCGGCATACGTCAGGTAAGCAACACCGATCAAAACAGGCACGATGAACATGAGGATCAGAATGACGATCCACACCACCGGCCAAATGTAGTTGGTCCAGAGTTCAGCCATCGGTGCCGGTCGCCTTTCCGCTTTGACCCAGAACGAATTCCTGCGTGCACTGAGCCATGGTTTGCGATGCCCGGCTAATGGGATCCGTTTGATAGTAATTGTCCACCGGATACGTGAATGCAGCGGCGTCAATGGTGCCGGCGGTGCCGAATGTATCCCAGTCGGCAGCGACCACTTCATCCAAATGAGTAAACACCGGGTTCACGTCGCGCAGTTTGGCTCGCACCTGGTCCAAATTGTTATAGGGCAAGGTGTGGTCCAGACGTTCCGACAATGCGCGGACAATGGTCCAATCTTCACGGGCATCCCCTGGAGGGAAGATGGCCCGTTGACCCAGCTGCGCCCTGCCTTCTGTATTTACGTAGGTACCGTTCTTTTCGGTGTATGTAGCGCCCGGCAAAATGACATCGGCAACATGGGCCCCTGCGTCGCCATGATGGCCCTGATAAATCACGAACGCTTTTTCCAACTTGGCCGTATCGATTTCGTCGGCACCGAGCAGATAAACAACCTCGATGGCGCCTGACGTCGCACCGTCTAGTATTGCGTTGGTACCCTTACCGCCCTCACCCGGCACAAAACCGACGTCCAGACCGCCAACCCGGGCTGCGGCGGTGTGCAGAACGTTGAAACCGTTCCAATCCCCGGACACCATCCCTGTCGAGTCTGCAATAGCTTTGGCACTGGCCAACAACACGGTCCCATCGGCCCGTGAGAGAGCACCCATACCGATCACCAGCATGGGCCGGTCTGCGTCTTTGAGAACCTGAGCAAACGGGTGACTGCCGTCGGCAATCTTGGCGACAATGTCTGCGGTATTACCCAAGTGGTCATACGGATAGGTCAGATCAAACGCTTCACCAACGGCCGCGATTTTAACACCCCCCATGAGGTACCGTTTACGGATACGGGCGTTGAGTACCGGCGCTTCTTTACGAGGATTGGTGCCGATCAACAAAACGGCGTCAGTGTCTTCAATCCCGGCAATGGTTGTGTTGAATAAATATGACGCCCGCACGTCGGGATCGAGTGCCGCGCCATCCTGGCGGCAATCCCGATTGGCAGACCCCAAAGCGTCCATGAGTTCCTTCAGGGCCAGCATGGACTCGCTGTCCGCGGTATCTCCAGCCAAAGCTGCGATCTTGGAACCGGGCATACCGTTCACTTTATCTGCAATGACAGAGAACGCTTCGTCCCAAGACGCTTCCTGCAGTTTTCCGTTTTGACGCACATAGGGCCGATCAAGGCGCTGATACTTGAGGCCGTCACAGGCGTTGCGGGATTTGTCGGCCAGCCATTCTTCATTGACCCATTCGTTGAGGCGCGGCAGGACACGCATTACTTCCCTGTCCCGGCTATCGACGCGAATGTTACTGCCAACCGCATCCATGACGTCTACGGATTCAGTCTTACGCAACTCCCACGATCGTGCCGTAAAGGCGTAGGGTTTATTGGTGAGCGCGCCAACAGGACACAGATCAATGACGTTGCCTGATAATTCGGAAGTCAGTGACTGTTCCAAATAGGTGGTGATTTCCATATCTTCACCACGACCCGTTGCACCGATTTCAGCAACCCCGCCCACTTCTTCGGCAAAACGCACACAACGGGTGCAGTGAATACACCGGGTCATGATCGTAGACACGATCGGGCCCATGTATTTGTCTTTCACAGCGCGTTTCTGTTCATGATACCGGCCGCGGTCGTAACCGAAGGCCAAAGCCTGATCTTGTAAATCGCACTCCCCACCCTGATCGCAGATGGGGCAGTCCAGCGGATGGTTGATCAGCAGGAACTCCATCACCCCATTGCGGGCTTTAACGGCACGTTCCGATTTGGTGTACACCATCATGCCGTCGCCGGCGGGCATAGCGCAGGACGCAACCGGCTTCGGCGATTTTTCGACGTCTACCAGACACATGCGGCAATTGCCGGCAATCGACAGCCGGTCGTGGTAGCAAAAGCGAGGAATCTCCACACCTGCCTGTTCTGCGGCTTGCAGAATCGTGGCGCCGTGTTCCACTTCGACGTCTATGCCATCAATGGTGAGTTTGGGCATGGGATGTCCTTACGCCGCCGCCGGCAATTTGCCGTCACGGTAGTCCTTGATGCGTTGTTCGATTTCGGGCCGGAAATGCCGGATCAATCCTTGGATAGGCCAAGCTGCCGCATCGCCAAGGGCACAAATGGTATGCCCTTCGATTTGATAGGTCACTTCCTCAAGCATGTCGATTTCGTCCGGTGTCGCCTCACCTGAGACCAAACGTTTCATCACTCGGTACATCCAGCCGGTGCCTTCCCGGCATGGCGTACATTGGCCACAACTTTCGTGCTTGTAGAAAGCCGCGAGGCGGGTAATAGCGGCAATGATATCGACGGACTGATCCATCACCATGACGGCCGCAGTACCCAGACCGGATTTCACATCGCGCAATGAGTCAAAGTCCATCAAGACATCGTTGCAAATATCCTTAGGGAGACACGGCACGGAACTGCCGCCCGGAATAACCGCCTTCAGATTGTCCCAGCCGCCAATCACGCCACCGCAATGTTTTTCGATGAGTTCCTTTAACGGAATACCCATCTCTTCTTCCACATTGCACGGCTTGTTGACATGGCCGGATATGCAAAAGACCTTAGTCCCGGTGTTGTTGGGACGGCCGACCCCGGCAAACCATGAAGCACCGCGACGCAATATGGCCGGCACCACGGCGATACTTTCCACATTGTTGACCGTCGTCGGGCAACCGTAGAGACCGACGCCCGCCGGGAACGGTGGTTTTAGTCGTGGCTGACCTTTTCTGCCTTCGAGACTTTCGATCAGAGCCGTTTCTTCCCCGCAAATGTAAGCGCCCGCTCCCCGGTGCAGGTACAGATCAAAATCCCAGCCGGATCCACAGGCATTTTTACCGATCAATCCCGCTTCATAGGCTTCATCGATGGCGACCTGTAGATTGGATGCTTCGTTATAAAACTCACCGCGAATATAGATGTAACAAGCATGGGCATTCATAGCGAAGCTGGCGATCAAACAGCCCTCGATCAGTTTATGGGGATCGAACCGCATCATATCGCGGTCTTTGCAAGTCCCCGGCTCACCCTCGTCCGCATTGACAACGAGATAATGCGGCCGGTCGGTTTCGGTTTTCGGCATAAACGACCATTTCAGGCCGGTCGGGAACCCGGCCCCGCCGCGGCCGCGCAAGCCCGACGCTTTGACCTCTTCAATGATCCAAGCTTGCCCCATGGCCAAAAGCTCTTTGGTGCCATCCCAATCGCCGCGGGACTTCGCACCGGCGAGCCGCCAATCGTTTTGGCCGTAAAGGTTGGTGAAAATGCGGTCTTGATCGTTCAACATCACGCTTTTTCCTTGGCCTTGCGAGCAGCCTCTTGAGCCTCTTCAAACTTCTGTTTGGCGGCGGCTAAATCCCGTTTGGGAATAGATTTTGTTGGGTCTGCGGTTAGCGACGTACGTTCGCCGCTAGGTGCAGCCCCCTGCCGACCGGTCAAAGATCCGAAAGGAGGCGGATTGCCAGCTTTTAGATCGTCAATCAATTTCGTCATTGAGTCATAGTCAACGTCTTCGTAATAGTCGTCCCCAACAGCCACCACAGGAGCGTTGACGCAAGCGCCAGCACATTCAACTTCACTTACGGTGAAGGCGCCATCGTTAGTGCTTTCTCCAAGATTGACGCCCAGCTTATCCGTGCAAGCTTTGACAACGTTGTCCGAACCGCGCAGCCAACACGATATATTTGTGCATACTTGGATGTGGCATTTGCCGACCGGATACAGATTGAACATGGTGTAGAAGGTCGCCACCTCAAGCACCTTGATCACAGCCATATCAAGCATGCCGGCGATCACTTCGATAGCGGGTTTGGTCACCCAACCCTCTTGGCGTTGGGCAAGATCAAGCAACGGGATGACCGCGCTGGCCTGATATCCGGATGGATATTTGGCAATAATCTGCTCCGCGCGCGTTTGATGTTCTGCGCTGAACGTAAAACTGTCCGGTTGATCAGAGGTGAGACGGCGTACGCTCATCGGTCCACCTCACCAAATACGATGTCGATAGAGCCCAATACAGCCGGAACATCGGCGAGCATGTGACCGCGGAGCATGAAGTCCATGCCCTGCATGTGGACAAAACCGGGTGCTCGGATGCGGCAGCGGTAGGGCTTGTTCGATCCATCGGAAATTAAATAAACTCCAAACTCCCCTTTCGGCGCTTCGACCACGGCATAGGTTTCGCCACGCGGGACATGATACCCCTCGGTATAAAGCTTGAAGTGATGGATCAAGGCTTCCATCGATCCTTTCATATCGCCCCGCGGTGGCGGATTGACTTTGCGGTCTTCAACTTTCACTGGGCCTGACGGCATTTTTTCCAGGCATTGTTCGATGATGCGCAGTGATTGCCGCATTTCGGCGATCCGCACGATGTACCGGTCGTAACAGTCGCCGTGTTTGCCAATAGGAATATCGAAATCAATCTCGTCATAGCCGTCATACGGTTCGGCCTTACGCAGATCCCAAGCCAAACCGGACGCTCTTAAATTGGGTCCAGTGAATCCCCAATCGAGTGCCTCCTCTTTGGAGACGATGCCGATGTCAACGGTGCGTTGTTTGAAAATGCGGTTCTCGGAAAGCAGGCCTTCTACATCATCGATGATCTTAGGAAACTTTTCCGCCCACTCGGCAATTCGCTCTGCCAGACCAGCCGGCATATCGCGGGCCACACCGCCAGGCCGGACGTAAGCGGCGTGCATGCGGGCACCCGAGACATCATCGTAAAAGCCCATGAGCTTTTCGCGTTCCTCAAACGTCCACAGAAACGGCGTCATCGCGCCGACGTCCATGGCATAGGAGCCAATATTCATAATGTGATTGAGAATCCGCGTTATCTCGCAGAACAACATCCGGATGTATTGACCACGCTTGGGCACCTCGATATCCAACAAACGTTCCACCGCCAGGGCATAGGCTTGTTCCTGATTCATTGGCGAGACGTAATCGAGACGGTCGAAATACGGCACCGCTTGCAAGTACGTCTTATATTCGATCAGCTTTTCGGTGCCGCGGTGCAGCAGCCCGATATGAGGGTCGACCCGGTCTATGGTCTCACCGCCCATCTCGAGCACAAGACGCAAAACGCCGTGCGCCGCCGGATGCTGTGGTCCGAAATTGACCGTATAGTTTTCGATTTCGGCTTCGATCGGTTCAGCCATCTTGCGTCGCCTTTTCGTCGCCGGGCAGCATTTGCTGATGTGCGTGTTCTGCCCCTTCCCACGGGCTTGCGAAATCGAATGTACGAAAGTCCTGAGTCAATTTTACCGGTTCATAGATGACGCGTTTCTGTTCTTCGTCATACCGGACTTCCACATACCCCGTGAGAGGAAAATCTTTCCGCTGTGGATGACCGTCAAAGCCATAGTCGGTCAAGATACGGCGCAAGTCGGGATGATCGGAGAAAAACACTCCATACATGTCCCACACTTCGCGCTCGAACCAGTTGGCGCACGAGAACACGTCCGACGCACTGGGTACGGGTGTCTCTTCAGATGCCGTTACCTTGACCCTCACCCTGAAGTTTTGAGTCATACTGAGCAGGTGATAGACGACATCGAATCGTTCTTCCCGTTCCGGGTAATCGACGCCGCATAAATCAACCAATTGCGTAAACTGGCAATTGGTATCATCGCGCAGGAACTTGAGAACTTTGACAATCGAAGTGCGCTGGGCAAGTACTGTGAGTTCATTGCCAGTAACAGAACTGCTTATGACCTCATCCGCCAACGCTTGAGTTAGGGTTCCCGCCAAGTCGGAAAGCGCAGAAGCTTGTTCCGGGTTTACGTTCATAGGATTGATACCTGTACGGATTGTTACCGATCCAACGTGCCGACACGGCGGATTTTTTTGTGGAGCTGAAGAATACCGTACAAAAGTGCCTCAGCCGTTGGCGGACATCCGGGTACGTATATATCGACAGGCACGACAAGGTCGCACCCCCGTACGACGGAATAAGAGTAATGGTAATAACCGCCTCCATTGGCGCAGGATCCCATGGATATTACCCAACGGGGTTCTGGCATCTGGTCGTATACTTTGCGCAACGCTGGCGCCATCTTATTGGTCAAAGTCCCGGCGACAATCATGACATCAGATTGACGTGGACTTGGGCGGAAGAACATGCCGAACCGATCGAGGTCATACCGAGCCATGGCGGAATGCATCATCTCGACCGCACAGCAAGCTAGTCCGAAAGACATGGGCCACATGGAACCGGTGCGTCCCCAATTGGCCAACTTGTCTATCGACGACAAAACAAAACCTTTGGTTTGAAGCTCTTCGGCAACGCGGGCAACGACGGCTTCATCATCATCGGTAATGGGGCGTACGGTCTCCCCTTGTGCCTGGGCTGGTACAGTTACTCCCATTCCAAAGCCCCTTTGCGCCACTCATAAATGAACCCGATGGTCAGAACGCCCAAAAAGATCATCATCGACCAGAAACCGAACAGGCCAATTCCAGACAGGCTCACAGCCCATGGAAAGAGAAAAGCTACCTCCAGGTCGAAAATAATGAATAGGATTGCAACCAGGTAAAAGCGAACATCGAATTTCGAGCGGGTGTCATCGAAGGCTTCGAATCCGCATTCATAGGTCGATGTCTTTTCCGGATCTGGATTGGATGGAGCCACGATCAGCGACGCCAGGACTATGACAAAAGCCAAGCCAAATGCGATACCGGTGAAAATCAGGATCGGCAGGTATTCCGTAAGGAGATCTTCCATTCCCATCTCGGTCTCAAATCCGCCTATCGCTCTAGAGTCATTGTCGTCAGGCGGAGTGTTTTGGCCGTCTCAGAGACCCCTTTAAGCCCGGTAGCGATTGGGTTTTACCAGTCGCTGTCCGGCCTTATTGATTGTCCCCGGCCAAGGTTGGTGTAGCCGTTGGCAACAGCGTGGTCAAGCCAACTTACACGTTGACAAATATAGCATTTTTGCGGGTTGTAGAGACCCACAACCGACGTCAGGACCCCACCTGATTTTCGTCAACGACAGGGACTGCGGTCGCTGCCTGCGTACTTGATGAAGTCGTCGTCACCGAGAAAGAACTATTGATGTCATAGAACCCTTGTGCCGTCCCGCTGACGGGAGTGACGGCGATGACATAAGCCACGTTGGCCTCAAGGTCGAAAGTCACCTGCTCGTCCGTTGTCCCGTCATTTCGGGAACTGGTAAGGCGCGTTCCATCGGCCGTATAGAGATGGAGGTCAACCGGCGCGGATATGTTGGTGACGTCGACCGTCAACGAGCCCGCATCAGCTGAAATGATGCGGTAGTTGTCGTCCGTATCCAAATTAAAACCAATCGCCTCTGATCTGGAGAAATTTGGATCCACATTGGTTGGTGTTTCAAGTGCATTGCCGGCATCGGCAACGAAATCCGCCGTCAACGTATAGTTGCCCTCTGCACCTTCCGAGGTAGGAGTTGCCCCGACAAAATACTGCTGCCCTCCCACGACTTCGAACACAACCGTCTTGTCCAAGGCATTACCACCCGTGGCACCGGCAACAACCACGCCGTTTTGGTTGAACCCTTGGACGCCAATATTAGCGGTAAGTCCGAAAAGATCGGCACGAATAGTTCCATCGGCCGTGGGCGTAAAGGTGTAATAATCGGCGCTATCCGAACCAGCGCCGACGTCCTGAGTCACATCCAGCGGAAAACCACCAAATGTAGTTGCGGATCCCAATGTGTCTGACGCAGGGGAATCGGGTGAATGGTTGCACCGTGAGATAAGGCTTGCGAGGAAGTCGTCGTCCCAGGCGGCGATGCGTCGTTTTACACGCAGACTGTCCTTGCCCGGGGCTTGGCGCAAGAGGTTGCTCGCCATGTGTTTGACGACCGCGAAGTTGCAGGGCAATCGGGTGAAAAAGTGCGTGACAATGTGTTGATGTGCTGAATCTATCGAAGACCGCCGATTCGGTATGGGAGGTTATGATGGAGAGTTCGGGCGCATTCGCGGAAGCCGTTGTCTTTCTTGATCATTTTGAGGATCTTGCGGACCCTCGCCAACGGGGCAAAGTGGTCTATCCGCTTGATGAGGTGCTGCTGCTTTGCCTATTGGCGGTGCTGGCGGGCGCCGACAGCATTGTCGATATTGCCCGTTTCGGCGACAAGAAACGCGATCTTCTACGCCGCTTCCGGCCGTTTTCCGATGGCACGCCGTCCCACGACCAACTGGGCACGATCCTTGCCATCCTGGATGCGCGGATGTTCCAACAGTGCTTCGTCGCCTGGGTTGCCGCGATCACCGGTGTGCCGGGCGAGGTGATCGCCATCGACGGCAAGACCTCGCGTCGCAGCTACCGATCACGCCCCGGCCAACTTCACCACCATCAAGCACATGGCACAAAACCTCATACGACGAGACCCCGGCAAGGACTCCTAAGACTCCGCCGAAAGGTCGCCGCCTGGGACGACGACTTCCGCGCAAGCCTCATCACACAATGATCCGTTCACCCGATTGCCCTGGGTTAACCCCAATCCAAAGATTGGCACTCGCATCACGCGAATACGCTCTAAGGGGAGTTCAAGACCGATGATAAAAAGGAGGAAAACGACACCGTATTCTCCGAGTACAGAAATCGTTTCCGTGTCGGTCACCGGTTCCAAACTGAACGGTCCGACCAAAATACCCGCTACCAGATATCCCAAGACCGCACCAAATCCGATCCGTTGAAAAACGGCAACGGTAGCCACGGCCCCGACGAGCAGGATGATTATTTGAGCAATTAGATGTAGTGGTTCAGATGTGATCTGACAGTTGGCCATTTTTCCGGCGGCCTCTGTTAGGTCAAGTTCAGTTCACGAACTTTTCCTTCCAGATTTCTTTGCCCTCGATCATGGTCTGGAACGGCGTTCTGCCGCAACACATTTTGCCCTGATGAGTGCGTTCCGTGTTGTAGTGATGTAGCCATTGATCCAGATCGTCCTGCAGCGCATCGACGCTGTCGTAGAGTCTTTTGCGGAACGCGACCTGGTAGAACTCCTGCAGCACGGTCTTGTGAAAGCGCTCGCGGATGCCGTTTGTTTGCGGTGA
This sequence comes from Rhodospirillaceae bacterium, assembly GCA_965262665.1. Lineage (GTDB taxonomy): Bacteria > Pseudomonadota > Alphaproteobacteria > Rhodospirillales > Rhodospirillaceae > CBDBND01. Next base: position 816,316 of record CBDHFR010000004.1, on the reverse strand, counting down.
TTTCACCTTGGTCTTGGTGTGGTCGATATCGTTGATGGCCAGGAAGAGCTGGTAGTCGTGCTTGTCCGCTCGCCCGCAGTATTCCGTGCCCCTGTCGGTCATGATCCGCAGCACAGGCAGGTCGTGCTCGTCATGGAACGGCAGCACCCGGTCATTGAGCAGGTCGGCGGCGGTGATCGGCGTCTTGGTGGTGTAGAGCTTGGCCTGCGCGACCTTGGAATAGGGATCGACATAGCTCTGCTGGTAGATCCGCCCCACCCCCTCTTCAGGGTGCCGACATAGAAGGTGTCCTGTGAACCCAGATAGCCGGGGTGGGCCGTTTCCACCTCGCCGCGGGCTTCGTCGTCGCGATTCTTCTTTTCCAAGGCCTGCACCTGGGCCTCGTATGTGGGCCTCGGTCAGGATGATGCCGTCCTCGGCGACCCTAGCCTCCAATGCTTTAAGGCGGGCCTTGAAGTTGGCCAGGTCATGCCGCAGCCAGATCGAACGGACGCCGGAGGGCGAGACAAAGACACCCTGCTTGCGCAGCTCGTTGGAGGTGCGGGCCTGACCATAGGCCGGAAACTCCAGCGCGGATTTGATCACCGCCTGCTCGGTGGCTTCACCGACGCGGTTGGCAAGATTGGGTTTGCGCCGGGTGCGCTCGAACAAGGCCTCGACGCCGCCTTCCTCAACCGCGGCCTTGTAGCGGTAAAAGGTGTCGCGCGACATGCCCATGACCTGGCAGGGACCTGGCAGGGGACCTGGCAGGCCTTCGACACATTGCCCAGTTCCTCGGCCAGATTCAGCAATCCAGTTTTGTGTTTGATGATCTTGTCGGTAGTATTCAACATCGTGGTGTCCTCGTTTTGTGGTTGGTGTGCACCACCATCAAAACGGACAACCACCATCTCCATCAAGAGATGCGCCGCTCCCATTCCAGCTTGCTGGGAAGGGAGCGGTGTCAGATCACATCGCGACTAACTCAAAGTAGATACTGTTCAGACAAATGCGTTGTTTCTTACCGGGTTTATTCCGACTCGGTAGAGAGGATACAACAGCTTTGGTTTTGGCCCTAACGGCTGGCAATCACTGTAATCTCAACGAGAAATTCGGACCGCGCGAGTTTCGCCTCAACTGTAGTGCGCGCCGGGCATGCTCCGACGGGTACCCATTTTTTCCAGACTTCATTCATCTCAGAAAACGTCGAAATGTCGGCGAGGTAAATCGTGGCGGAAAGAATGCGGGTCTTTTGCGACCCCACCGTTGCGAGTTGGGTATCAATTTTGTCAAGCACACCCTTCGTTTGGCCGGCGACGTCATCAGCTTCGGAGGACACCTGACCCGACAGATAGACCGTATCACCATGCACAACCACCTGGCTCATGATCTCGCCAACGTCTAATCGATCAATTTGCATCGTTCGACCCCCATTATCTGGTTCACTGCTTTGAAGTGTTTAGTGGATTTGCTCTTTTGTCTTGCGGAATTGAACATTGGGAAAATCCTCTTCCGCTTTTCCCATGTGCCATGCGTTTCTGGCCAAAAAGACCGGGGCGCTATCGTGATCATCAGCGACGTTGGCTTCGTTCTTGTCGATGAACGATTTTACCAAGGCAGGATCTTCAGCCTCAATCCATCTCGCAGTATATAGTTCAGTTGCTTCAAAGTGGACCGGCACATTGTATTCTGTGCGGATACGATCAGCCATAACTTCAAATTGAAGCGAGCCAACGACGCCGACGATCCAATCGGATCCTAAACGCGGCCTGAAGACGCTGGCCGCCCCTTCTTCGGCAAGCTGTTGCAATGCTCGGCCAAGGTGCTTGGCCCTCATGGGATCTTCCGGGCGGGCGACCTGCAACAATTCCGGAGCAAAACTAGGGATGCCTGTGAAATGCAAAACTTCCCCTTCGGTCAGCGCGTCACCGATGCGTAGATTGCCATGGTTGGGAATGCCGATGACATCTCCGGGCCAGGCCTCTTCGGCCGTGCCGCGGTCCTGTGCCAAAAACAGCACCGGGTTGTGAATGTTCAGGGTCTTGCCCGAGCGCACGTGCAGCAACTTCTGCCCTTTTTTGAAATGTCCCGAACTCACTCTGAAAAAAGCAATGCGATCCCGGTGCTTGGGATCCATGTTGGCCTGAATCTTAAAGACAAAACCGGCGACTTTTTCTTCATTAGGGGCAACGCTGCGTTCCAAAGTCGCTCTGACACGGGGTGCCGGTGCGTTGGTTGTCAGTCCGTCGAGAAGCTCTTGAACGCCGAAGTTGTTCACTGCGCTGCCGAACCAGACCGGCGTCTGTGTGCCTTCCAAATAGGCCACTCTATCAAAGGGCGGGCACAACCCTCTGGCCATGTCGACGTCCTCTCTCAATTTAGCTACCGCGTCTGCAGGTAAGAGTTCGTCTAGCTTAGGATCGTCCAGACCTGAGCAAGCTATTCCTTCATCCGGCCGTTCACCTTTGGATCGAGCAATGAGAACCAAGCGGTCATTGAGGAGGTCATAGCAACCAAGGAAATGACGGCCCATGCCAATGGGCCAACTGGCCGGTGTGACGTCAAGAGCAAGGCGCTGTTCAATTTCATCCAAAAGATCAAACGGATCTTGGCCGTCCCGATCCAATTTATTGATAAAGGTAGCGATAGGCATGTCGCGGAGACGGCACACTTCAAACAGTTTAAGGGTTTGCACTTCAATCCCTTTGGCGCAATCCATCACCATGACGGCGGAATCGACAGCCGTCAGAGTACGATAGGTATCCTCGCTAAAGTCCTCGTGACCTGGCGTGTCCAGCAAGTTAAACGTACAGCCTTGGTAATTGTAGGTCATGACCGAAGACGCAACGGAGATGCCCCGCTCCTTCTCCACTTTCATCCAGTCGGAACGGGCCCGCCGCCGCTTGCCCTTTGCCTTAACAGCACCGGCCAGCTGGATAGCGCCACCAAAGAGCAGCAGTTTTTCTGTGAGAGTGGTCTTGCCGGCGTCGGGGTGCGAGATGATCGCAAATGTCCGTCTCCGGGCCACCTCGTCCGTCAGGGTACCCATGATCAAATCTTCAAGCTGTATTTTAGTCGTCCAACGCGTCGAGTTGGAGGGCGACGTTTAATCCATCGAGCGCGGGGTTGCAATCGATCTGGCAGGAAAGTCTGGAGTTGGGCACCTGGTAATCCGAATCATCGAGCAGGTCGGCCTCCTCATCGGATGGTGGACCAACGGTCCACCAAATCAATCTCCTAGATATTCCTAACAGTGCTCAGAATCGTTGGGAAACCTGAGCTTTCTTATTCCTCCTGTTCTTGAATGTTCCCGGTTTTCCCGCTATGTTCTCATGAATGCTGTGGGCATAGGTGTGGGGACTGAGAAAGTGGCGAAATTGACGGCAGCGCGCATACGGACTCTTGCGAAGCCGGGAAAGTACGGCGACGGCAATGGGCTCTATCTAAACGTTACCCCCACCGGTACACGCTCTTGGATCCAGCGTATTGTGATTCAAGGCCGTCGACGCGACCTCGGCTTGGGGCGGTTTCCGGACGTAGGGCTCGCGGACGCTCGAGACGCCGTGGCACGCAACCGCGCCTTGATCGCAAAGGGTTGCGACCCTCTTGCAGAGAGACGCAGGTCCGCCACACCGACGTTCCGCGAAGCCGCCGAGCGCGTCTACAAGGCGAACCGTCCGCGGTGGCGCAACGGGAAACATGTAGTGAGCTGGTGGCAGTCCCTTGAGCGACACGCTATCCCCCTCATTGGAGACATTGCGGTGGATAGGATCGACCGTTCCGACGCGCTCAATGTCCTGACACCGATTTGGGGATCTAAACCGGAAACCGCGCGACGCGTGCGTCAGCGCATCCGCGCAGTGCTCAGATGGTCAATGGCTCACGGATACATTGATCACAATGTTGCGGGGGAGGTTGTCGACGGTGCTTTGCCTCCAATTCCGCGCGGCAAGAACCATTTGCGGGCGTTGCCGTACCAGGAGGTCGGTTGGCTGATCAACGAGGTGCGTTGCTCACGAGGCTCCCTGGCAGCGAAACTGTGCCTTGAGTTTGTGATCCTGACGGCTGCCCGGTCGGGCGAGGCCCGGGGCGCTACCTGGGATGAGGTTGAGATTGAGGCCAGTGAGTGGCGTCTCCCCGCAGAGCGCATGAAGGCAAACTTGGAACATCGCGTCCCATTGTCTTCCCGTGCCCTGGAAGTCGTCGAGGCGGCCCGGTCCATCACCGACGGGAGCGATTTGCTGTTTCCGTCACCACTGTATTGCGGCCGGCCCATAAGCGACATGACGCTGACCAGGGTGCTGCGCCGGCTCGGGGTCGCTGATCGCGCGACCGTCCATGGTTTCCGGTCGAGTTTTCGGGACTGGGCAGCGGAATGCACCGATGCGCCGCACGCTGTCATGGAGTTGAGCCTAGCCCATGCCGTCGGCGGTGCCGTCGAGGCAGCCTATGCCCGTTCCACGCTTTTCGAGAAGCGGCGTTGGCTGATGGAACAGTGGGCAGCATACCTGAACGAAAGTGGAGATGTCGTGCTGATAGCGTCGACGGCGGGGGCTACCCTCCGATGAGGGTTCCCTCAAAAACCGAGCCAAGCCGCTCCAACAACTCTGCCATGTTGGCCAAATGTTGGTGTTGCGAGCGCACTTTCGGCGAGGCAGGGGTCCGGCAAATGCGCGCCAACCGAGAGTGGCTGGGATACCAAGAAGGTGCCGAAGTGCCGCGCTCAGGAATCTGCGAAGACTGCGCAGTGCAGCTAAACGCCTGTCATAGGTGTGGACGCGCTCCCGTCCTCGTCACCGACCCCGACCCCGACCCCGACCTCTTCCCCATCCATTTAGCTTATTTCAACCCCTATATATGGACTCAGGCGTTGCTTGATAAGGACGAGGCACGGTTGCAAGCCGCCGGCCTTGGAGAATTGGCTCAGTACTGTGAAACCTGTGTCGTACGGGACCATTTGATGGACGACGACCTCTTCGAGACCGCGCCGTCCAGGGAAGTTGCCGTCGGCCTGGCGGTCATCATGGCGCGGCATTGGGGCATTTCGTACTATGCCAAGAAGAAAGGGCTGCCTATTCCGGTCGATGAAATGGAACGAGTGGAACGAGTGGAGCAGTTGGCAGCGTTGGTTTGCCACACACTAATCAACTGGCCGAAAACCCTTGAGTTTGTCGTTGCCGAAGCAGGTCTCAACCCGGCCTTTCGCCGCGCTCTTGGGATGCTCGCAGAGACGTTCGAGGGGCAGGAACACCTTATGCCTCCGCTCTTGAAGAAATGGGTCAAGGACCGGGATGCAAAAAAGCTACCAAGGCAGCGCTCCAACAAGCCGGTAGACAAGCATGGGAACGTGCTGGTCACGTTGATTCTTCTTCATATCAGCAATTGTCGCTGGATCTTGAAATCGGGAATGAAGCCCACCAGCAGCAGGAAAACATCTGCTGCGAAGCGGCGCTCCTTCTGCAGCGCCGTGGTCCAGGGCCTGGAGGAAGCCGGATACACTAAGGCTTATGCGACCGTTGTGAAGGTTTGGGAACGCAATATAGTAAAGGTCGAATGACCGTTGGATGTTGAGGAAACTCGATAAAGTGCGGCCGATCGGTCGAAGTGCTCAAAACTATCGATGCGCTGGCGGTACGGCGGATCAGGAGTCAATTTTCGGGGCTGTCGCTGATTTGGCGCAGGCTTGTTGGATTGGCTTCACCAAATCCTGGAGTGTCAATCGGCAATGAAGATTGACCCCGGCTCGCTCTCCCAGCCGGTCCCCTTTTGAGTATCGGGTTGGAGGTTTTTCCGGTTGTCCTTAGGGGTATCCGGGCGTCTTGGCTTAGCGCCTTGCGATAAGCTGAGCGAACCCCCTTGGGGGGTGCTGTTAACCCACCGGGGTAACCAGCCCGCAGGCACAATAGGTTGTGAGCTATGAGCGGTGAGTGAAGTCCAGCGCTCGTTGCCGGTCTCAACGATCTCGCGATGGTGCATCAGGCGGCCGCCAGGGCGGTTGATTTCCTGAGATCGCCGAAAACTGACGGCCATTCCCTGAAGGCAAGGTTGGCGCCGACGAAGGCCGACCTGCCCCAATTGCACAGCGACATAGGTTCCACATTCAGTCGTATTATCGACGGCCGGTCCCGCCGCAGCTTCTTCTTGCTCGCCTACAGACGGCGTCTCAGCTCGTCTACACAATAGGTCCAAACCGCCGTTAATGGAGATCGGCCCGCTAAAATGAGCGGTCCCGGAGACCCAAACGATTGTCGGACCTTTTGAGCCTGAGGATATGGCAATGCTTGCGAACCACATAGACGAGGTGCGCAATGCCGAAATTCTCCAATCAAGTCCTAGGTTTTACTTCTGACCGGCTCCATCCGCCGCCGGGACGTGGAGGCCCTGACAGGCCTCTCCTGTTCGTCGATCTATCGATTTATGGACCGCGGAGACTTCCCACGCCCGCGCAAGATCGGGAGCGGCCCTACCGGCGCTGTCGCTTGGCGGCTTCGCGACATCGAGGAATGGATAGAGAACCTTGCTGTCGCCGACCCCAAGGTTATAAGCCGCTCATAACGCGATGCGTCGAGAAGCAGACATAGAGCGGCGTTCCTTCCGTCCACACCGCATGCTGGGACGCCGGTGGAAAATTTTTGACCCGGCTTTCATTCGGTTCCTGTCGCCAACAGCCTTCTCGCTATCAGACGGCCAGCGCCAAGACCCGTACGGCCGTGCCGCGATTGATGTCGAACAACTCTACACACCCGATTGTTCAGTTGCGGCCGCAGGATTCAATCTGGGGCCGGCAATGACGCCGTTGAGCGCCAATGCCGGTAATCGGTGTCCCAACAGGGAGGCGCTCGAGCGTCACCATAATTACACCGCCGATGAGGTGTCGATCGCACTGGCGCATTCAGCACCGGCAGAGCTTGGGCTCTCAGTGACATGAAACAGCCCACCAGCAAGCCCTAGATTTTGTATGCCATGGCCCCTCGTCGTGTGAACCCTAATCGCATCAAAATTCATCATACGTACTCGGTTGAAGAAACGGCCGACCTCTTGGGAGTCCATAAACAGACCGTCCGGAACTGGCAAAAAACGGGCCTAACCTCCATCGACGATCAGAGACCCACACTGTTCAAAGGGACCGAATTAAAGGCGTTCCTCCAAGAAAGGCGGCAGCAGGCCAAGCAAACCTGCGCGGCCGACGAGATGTATTGTTGCAAATGTAGGACACCGAGAAAGCCCGCCGGCGATGCCGTCGATTATATCCCAGTCAATGAAACTTCCGGGAACTTACGTGGCATTTGCGAAGTGTGTGAAACCTTCATGCACCGCCGGACATCAATCACCAGGTTAGACGAATTAGAGACAATTTTCGAGCTCGCCTATCCGCAAGGGCGGCCAAGATTAAGCGAGTAGAGCAACGCCCCCCTAAATTGTCACTTCAAACAAGGTGAAACTACGATGCCAAAACTCAATGCCAAGAATGAAAGAATCAAGCGTCGGTATTTCATTTATCTTAAGGAAGCCAATCGCATGAGTGAGGCGGCAATTGACGGCGCCGCGCGAGCTCTCCATCACTTTGAGACGTATACCGGGTTCAAGGATTTCAAGACGTTTTATCAACAACAGGCCATCGATTTCAAACGCCATCTCGAAAAGCAGACCGGTTTGCGATCCGGTAAGAAACTGAGCAAAGCGACGCTCAACTCTGAGCTGAAGGCCCTCAAACGCTTTTTTCATTGGTTGGCGGGTCGGCCCGGTTTCAAATCCCGTTTTGCCTATTCCGATGCGGAGTATTTCAACCTGTCTCACAAGGACGCGCGTGTTGCCACGGCAAGGCGGACCAAACCGTGCCCGACCCTGGATCAGGTCCGCCACGTGCTGGCTCAAATGCCATATGGAACGGATATCGAAAAGCGGGACCGGGCACTTGTTGCCTTTGTCGCGCTTACGGGTGCGCGGGACGGCGCTGTTGCATCATTGAAACTCAAACATGTGGACCCCATGCAAGGGGTTGTCAGACACGACGCCCGGGAAGTCGCAACCAAGAACAGTAAGACCTTCGACACCTATTTCTTTCCTGTGGGAGAGGACATCCATCAGATCGTGGTTGAATGGATTGAACACCTTCAGACAAATCTGCTGTGGGGTCATGACGACCCCTTGTTTTCAGCCACCAATGTGCGGGTTGACAAGGACGGCAGGCTCGCTGCCCTCGGCTTGAAGCGTCAGAATTGGAGCACTACGGAACCTATCCGGCGCGCCTTTAGGGCAGCTTTTGAACTGGCAGGTCTGCCCTACTACCGGCCGCACAGCTTCCGCGACATGCTGGTGCATTACGGAGAGAAAATCTGCAAGACGCCTGAGGAATTTAAGGCATGGAGCCAGAATTTGGGCCACGAACGTGTGCTTACGACCTTCATGAGCTACGGCGAGGTGCCAAGCCGACGCCAAGGTGAATTAATCCTGGGCCTAAAGGAAAAATAACCAGGAAAATTGCTTCGCCTTGCAGCCCGCTTGAAAACCCGGCCGGATTCTATGTCCTCCCCACCGAGTTATAAATGATTCACATCCATTTGAGACGGATGAGGGTTTTGGAAAGGACAGGATAGGCATTTCGGTAGGGACAGGTTTGGACCGTGCGGCACATGTGAACGGTCCGACCAAACCATTGACAGCAAGACCTGCTAGCAATAAAGCTAATTTACAGATTGGACACAATATACGATAGAGCACACCGCAATGAGTTCCACCATCACCGTTCGCGACATCGATCCGGGTGATAAGTCCTGGCTCAAGCGCGAAGCTCATCATTTCGGGGTTTCTATGGAAGAACTCGTCCGCCGCCTCATCCACGAAAAACGTGCGATGGCCGAATGCCGCACGAAGCCTTCCGAGGCCTTCAAGCGCTATTTCGGGCCTGAGCACGGGGTCGAACTGCAATCGCCAGAGCGCTACGGCTACAGGCCAGTTGAGTTCGCCGACGAACGCAAGACTTGACCGCGCCCGTCGCCTGGCTCCTCGACACCTATGTCGTCAATTCCGCTAACTGTCTATAATTAAAAGATTGTTTTCTCATACTTAGAATTCCGTAAGCGTTTAGGCAGCAATCGTGCTCCAAACTCAAGGCCGCGCTCTGGGCATGCTCCGCGTCCTCCTGTCGAATCCGTCCAGAATCGGTCCCCTTCCTCGATCCTAGATTCGCCGGACCCCAGCCCTCTCGCCATCTCCATCGGCACCCATTCCCCAAACCCCGGTATGCCTGTCTGGCGCATGACGCGGGGAGGTTCCCGTCCCGCACCTGCAAGTCCCGCGCCTGCCCGAGTTGCGGCTACCGGGCCACGACGCTCTGGCAGCGCGACCAGTGGCGGGACCTCTCCCCGATACCCGCTACGCCCACGTCACCCTCACCATGCCGGATGTGCTCTGGCCCCTGTTCCGGAACAACCGCCACCTGCTGCACGACCTGCCGGTCCTGGGAGCCAGGATCATTGAGCATTGGGCCTGGCACACATACGGCGTGCGGCTAATGATCCTGGTGATCCCACATACCTTTGGCCGCAAACTGAACTTCAATTGTCATCTGCATATTCTCGTCTCAGAAGGCGGTCTCGATGCCGACGGCGCGACTTGGCGGAAAGCGCCGCTAAAGAACAAGGCATTAATGCCCCTTTGGCGGTACGCCGTGGTGACGTATTTAATGGAGGCGTATTCCAAGGGCCTCCTGGAGACCGATCAGAGTGCAGCCCAACTTGAGGAGCTCCTTAGCCGGCAACAGGAGCGGTGGTGGAACACCCACATCCAGAGGTTCCGGGGCAAGAAACAATTTCTCGGCTACGTAGGCCGTTACGCCCGCCGGCCCCCCATCGCACAGCGCCGGTTCAGGAATATTGACCGGCACGAAGTCCAATTTTTGACGAAAGACACGAGGACAAAACAAACGGTCATGACCCAGTATACGATGGCTGACTTTTTAGCCAGCTTGGCCGATCATGTGCCCGACCGTTACCGGCACAATATTCGCTACTTCGGGCTGCTGGCCCCACGCACCAAGGCCCGTACGCACGACATAGTGTTCGCTCTGCTGGGGCAGGAACGCCTTGGCAAGCCGTGGCGTCTAAGCTGGGCGGCCTCGATCAGGAAATATTTCGGCGTCGACCCACTTTTGGACCGTCAGGGCGAACGGATGGTCTGGGCCGGACGACTGGAGCCAGCCACAAGTCGCTGAATGACGCGTAAACTGCGGAGGGCACAAATGTTCCGCCGCAATGCTTGGCGACCAGCGAATTTGACAGCACGGTCCACCGTTAGTTCTGACGCCTCTCACTAGAGAACCTCTATCAGGTCACGCCATCAATACGGTCTCAATACCGCCTGAACCCTTGCAGGATTCCCGAGACGTTCCTCATGCACACCACTTCTCAAAGAGGTTGTGCCCCAGGATAAAATCGACGCCATCCGAAATCGTTTTTTGATTTTCCTATAGATAGATGGACATTGACGCGTTCTAAGTTTTTCTGGTTCCGAGCGAACGTGATAGCGTGTTCCTTCGTTGGAGGAGGGGCTTATGACTACGGCGTTTCGCGCTTCACTCATCTTGGTTGGCATTCTCATTGCCGGCGGTGCCAGTGCGGGAGAATGGCTTCCCTCGGGCAATCCTGAGCGTCTTGGCTTTGATCGAGACCGGCTTGAACGAATCGCGCCGGCTATACAGACTCATGTGGTCGAGGGACGCATCTCCGGTGCCGTTATGGCCGTCGCACGCAATGGACGTGTCGTCTACCAGGATCAGCTCGGCTACGCGGACATTGCGTCGCAGATGCCGATGACCAGAGACTCCGTCTTTCGCATTTACTCCATGACCAAGCCGATCACGTCCACCGCCATCATGATGTTGGTGGAGGAAGGCAAGATCAGGCTGAATGATCCGGTTTCAAAGTTCATTCCGGCTATTGGTGATATGAAGGTCTATGCCAGGGGCGAGGGTGTAGGGATGGAGTTTGAAGATCAAAACCCATCCATGACCGTGCGCCACCTCCTCACTCATACCTCGGGCATTCCCTACCAGGGAGGTCCCACGCCGGCTCACAGGCTGTACGCGGGCCTCAGCACGGGCGACATACGGTCGCTAGAGAGTTTCGTCGAGGAACTCGCAACCAAACCGCTTGTATTTCAGCCGGGTACCCGGTGGATGTACGGCATGTCCACCGATGTCCTGGGATATGTGGTTGAGGTTGCGTCAGGTATGCCCTTCCAGGACTTCGTCGCCACTCGTATCACCAGACCATTGGGAATGGATGACACGGCCTTTGTCTTAAAACCGGATCAGAAAGACCGCTTCACCACCGTCTATAATGTGACGGAAAACAGGTTAGAACCCTCTGACAATCTTGGCGCGAGCACTTACGAGAACCCAGGTCGCATGCCGTCCGGCGGCGGCGGTATGATTTCTACGGTCGCCGATTATCTGCGTTTTTCTCAGATGTTGCTCAATGGCGGTGAATTTGATCGGGTCAGGATCCTAAGTCCGCGATCCATTGAGCTTATGAGCCGTAATCACCTGACAAAAGAGCAGTCTTTTGCTGATGGAATGGGTTTCGGTCTTGGGTTTGCCGTCATAACCGACCCGGGAGTTCGGGGCACTGTACTGTCAACAGGTACATTTTCATGGGCGGGTGCGGCGGACACTCATTTCTGGATCGACCCTGCCAAGCAGCTCATTGGACTGGTCATGACTCAGCGGTTTAGCCAAGGCAACGACGTACGAGACGACATGCGGACCTTGACCTATCAGGCATTGCTGGACTAAACCGCCGCGCACCGGCACCAAGTTGGTCGTTGTTTCAGCTTTCCGGGACTAACTCTGCAACATCCGGCCGCCAGTCATAATCTGGTGGACCGTCATCGTTGAGGAGAGCAATGGATTTTCCGCGCAGTACCGGTTCGCGTAAACTGGCAATCGCCACGGTGGCAATATCACCAATATCCACATTGCGCTTGGCCATGGGCAACTTGATGTAGTCTTGCCGTTTCATGGCCCGAATGGCCTGTGTTCCACCTGGCTGGTCGATGAGGCCGGCCGGGCCAATAATGGTAAAGGGAAGGCCGCTCGTCTTAAGTCGGTCTTCCGCTTTTGTTTTCCAATACCCGACATATCCGAACAACGGCATTTTGGTTTGATCACGGGCGGGACCGGACGAACCCGAGGACACCAACACAAAGTATTTTGCATTTTGCGCAACGGCGGTATCGATGAGATGGCGCACACCCAAATAGTCCACAAATTGCCCGCCATTCGGATCGGCGAATTCCGTGTAGCCGATGGCACAAAAAACAGCATCCATGCCCTCAAGGGCTGCTGTCGCGTCTATGGGGTTGTGGACGTTGCAAGCCACCCATTCAACTGTATCTCCAAACCGTTCCCGGGCGCGATTGGGGCTGCGCGTGAGACCACGCACTCGGTATCCCGCATCCAATGCCTGCGCGACTATGCGACGTCCAGTCCGTCCCGTCGCACGGCAACCGCCACCGTTTTGATGGCCGAGGTTTGGGCACGGACGACCGGCACAAACGCCACGCCACTCAAAGCTGTCAACAGCACGGTTCGGCGGGAAAGAGCAGGGATTTAGTCATCAAGTGTTGAACTCTTGGTTATGTTGGCAATCGATGGCACGTGGCAAGACCGCCGGCAGTCAATTCAGCCTCTTCGGAGAACCTGATTTGAAAGACCCACTGATCCAGGGTCGGCCAATAGTTGAGTGAAACTTGGGTGACTAGACTTAAGGTGCAAAACCATCCCTCCGTCCCGGGAATGGGCACTGTCTGTCCGCGCATGCCTTGGCTGGTGACAAAGAAACGCCTGATGGGCGAGCCTTTGTCGTCGAGGGAATCGATTTCTGCAAGCACCGGAAGATCGAGCGGCATGGGTATGGTCTTGCGCTCCTTCTCATCCGAGGCATCTTGGGCGTGAGACGGTTGTAAACTTACAACCAATACAAAAAAGAAGACTGCCCAAGCCGCTCTTGCGACGACTTTTCCACTTTGTGTCAATCCCGGAGGAAAAAGGGTCCACGCCCCGGTGTAAATGTGGACCATTTCTATGATCCGGTGAGTGCGCCTTGGCGTGTGTGCTTGTCACTTAGCTACCTCGCGCAAGCCCATAGATTCTTTATCGACACCGTCGGTGAATCCGGTCGGTCGCGGGATGCCGGTACAGGCGCCTCGACTGTCATAAGTCCAACGGTGATAGAAGCAGGTAATCTGCCGCGCGTTGCCGGCGGGCTCGGTTAACAATTTGGCGCCGCGATGGGAACAGACATTGAGAAAGGTGCGGATTTGTCTGTCATCACCGCGGATACAAACGAGGGATTGCCCGACATGGTCAACAATCCGGTAATCGAAAGCTTCTGGTAGCTCACTCTCATGGCAGGCAAAGCGCCAGGTTTTGTTAAAAATGCCGGCACACTCGTCCTGATAAACACCGGGGTCCGTGTAGACCAAACCGGAGACGAAATGCTCGACCGGCACACCTGGCGCGGCGGTCCAAGATGATTGCGAGCGGGATGACATAGACAATTAGTTCTTGAGGTATCCCAGGCGCGCCAGATTTTGCGCCATCTTTGATGGCGCAGTATCGTTTATAGGATTCACATCAAATTCATCGCCGTGCTCGGCTAGCGCTTTGGTCAGGTAGTCCTCGGGAATGTCGTCCCAGGAGTCCACCTTGTAAAACTCAACATGCCAGATCACCTGCCCCTGTTCAGGGTCGTTCATGCCGATATTGGGCATGGAGGGCATGAGAATGTGCCCGGACCCATGAGCAGGCGCGGAGGTCAGGGACTCATCCTGAAGATCGGACAATTTTACGAAAAACGCTTGATCCTGATTGTAGGGCCTGCGCACCAACGGCTCGGGCCAATACACTTTGGCATGGTAGCAGACCGTGTCACCGATCAATTTCATTTCCACGTCGTAGATGGATCTTTCATTGTAAAAATCAGGGAACGCTTCTTGGATGATGTTGAGGGTGGCACCTCTTCGAGAAATGGTTGAGCCTTCCGGCAACCGGCTCCAATTGGGCTTGAACGTCACCTCTTCACCGGTCACTGGGTTGACGAATCCGTCGATGATTTCATCGGTTTCGATATCCGAGTAATACGTCAGCAACGACGTATATCTGATGTATTCGGATGGCCCGACAGGTTTGACCCACTGTTGTTCGCAACCCTTAAACCGAACCAGGGGGACAGGCGATTCCGGTGCTTTGAACCCGTAAATGATGCCGCGCGTCGTCCAGATCACCTTGCCTTCGTCGGTTCGGGCCTGTTGTTTGACCAGCGCATGGACCCGGTCGTCTTCGCTCCAGTCTTCAACGCTATCTGGCAATCTGCGATGGGTGGCCGCCGTAGCGGTTTGTTGGACAGGCTGCGCCGCCAACGCGGCCCCACCAATACCGGCGGTCAGCAATGCATTGCGTCTGGTAAACAAAGAGTCTGGCATTGATCCGCTCCTATCTGGTTTCAATAATCTTATCCGCCAACGCGCGCATGTCGGCATTGAATCGTTCGGGCGCTTCGAGAAACGGCGAATGACCGACGCCGGGATACATAAGGATATCGGCATCGGGCATGGCGGCACGATAGGCATCCGCTAATTGCTGGGAAGACCGCAACGGGTCACTAGCACCCAGCACAACAGTAAACGGCACGTTGATGGTATCGATGAGCGAGCCGTAATCGGTTTCAACCTCGCCCGGCGGCCCGATGATGGGCGCGCGCATGGCCCGGCGGGCATAGGGCGGCGCCATGATGTTCATGGCTGTGGAGATCGTGCTCCATTCCGGGTCCGGTTCTTCGACCGTCATCAGATGCGCAAAGGTTTTTGCTCCCGCCATGTTCTGGCGGATGTTATCAGTTTCCAATTGAGTTTGACTGACTCGCGAGGGTGCGTCACCGGTTGGTAAAGTGACTGGGACCAGCCGTCCGCGCGAGCCCACCATGACGATGGCCGAGAGATCGTCCGTACCCCGGCAGCGCACGTAATGCATGGCAACGAGACCGCCGCGCGACCAGCCGACCATGATCGGTTTTTCCAGACCCGTTGATTTGAGCACGGCGTCGATGTCGTCGACCCATATGCAGGCGCGGTTGTAATCCTCTGTCCGCCAAGGTTTGCCCGAATTGCCATGGCCACGGAGATCAAACGCGACCAGATGAAAGTCATCGGCAAGATCCGAGTCCAGCCGGTGGTGCCAACTGAGATAACTCTGGCCATTGCTGTGGATGAATAGGAATCCCGGTTTTCCCGTCTCGCCGGTTTCAGCGGCATTGATGGGCACACCACCGTGACCGTCGACCAGTCCTATCGACAGGTCTGCGCTGGCGGCGAGAAACGGCTGAACCGCTGCGCAGACACAAATTGCGGTAAAACGGATTAGGTTTTTCATTGGCGTGGCGTAATGCGTTCGAGGTTGATGCGCGCACAGGTTATGGGCATGGGATTCAGGTGCGCGCTGTACGCCAGAGTATCAAAATAAGGAAACAGGTAAATAACCGGGGGGTCGTAGTGGAGCAAGGTCGCCAGTTCTTGCAGCATTTTCTTTCGCGTCTCTTGATCGAATTCCCGATTGCTCGCTTCGATCAACGGGAGCATGTCTTCATCGCAATAAAATGCCCCGGCCTCGAGACAGATTGCTGTTTCGATGCTGCGGATCACATCACCATGGATGGTGTTGTTGAAACTGGTCTCCAGAATATGGGCGCCAGCCCAATCTCCCGAGAAATAGTGCCTTAGCCATTGCGAACCAGGCATTTGATTTAGACGCACATCGACCCCGACAACGGCGAGGTTCTGGGCCACAACCTGACCAATGAGAACTTGCTCGGGTAGCGGCAGCGCCATGCCGTCCGGTAGGCGGCGTTGTAGCGGAGGAACTGCCAGGCCCGGCCGCCGCCGGTGACGCGCTCCGTCAGCGCCATCGCCACCCTGATCGCCTCCCGGTTCCGCCACACCCTGCTCTTCGCTCGTCGCGGAGCGACCTGCGGCGCGCGCGTCGCCCTTGCCGCAACCACTGACGTCCGCATCGCCGGTACAAACGCTAGTCGCCCACCCGAACCTCGGTCCGCCGCCAGGGCTGCATGACGATTTCACCTCGGCTCCAGGCTTCCTCGGTGGCGGCTATCGATGCGGCAACATTCTCCAGCGTCGGCTCCACTTGCGCAACCGGCAGGATGTCCGTGCCCACGGCAAGGAAGATCCGCCCGAAACTGTCCTCGTCGCCGCGAAGGACGGCGCGCCGTCGAGAGCAAGCGCAGTCATGTTCTTTCCTTGCCGCCGCCGCTCCCGTCGCCGGGCGGCAGCAGCTTCACGAACGGCATCGGGCCGTCCGTCCCGCCCTTACGGGCTCCGGGCGGCGGCATTATCAGACTAAAATCGTATGTTAGTATTTTCTCGTTGTTGAGCCAGCTTCGTCGCCCGTGCTTGTCCGGTCTAAGCCAGACAAAACCTGTTTTTGCGCCCTGAAATCTCCAAAAGCGAACAGGGAGAGGCGACCAAGCAGATTTAATCTGACAATGCCTATCTACACCATCCACACCTGGACGTTTTGCATCATGAAGGTTGGCGGATAAGGTTTTCGGTAAGGACACCCATACAACAGGTGACTACGCTCGTTACAGAATAAAGCGACTTAGATCACCCTTCTTGGCAAGGTCTCCCACCTGAGTCTGAACCAAGTCTGCGGTGATAGGAATGGTTTCGCCGCCCCGATCAGTGGCGGTAAAACTAATCTCTTCCAAAAGTTTCTCCAAAACCGTGTGCAACCGCCGGGCACCGATGTTCTCAACATTCTGATTGATCTCCGCCGCCAGGGCCGCGATGGCGTCAACCGCGCCATCGGCAAAATCCAAAGTTACGTCTTCCGTTCCCATCAACGCTTCATACTGTTTAACCAGACTCACTTCTGTCTCGGTAAGGATACGGACGAAGTCGTCTTTGGTAAGCGCTTTCAGCTCCACACGTATGGGCAACCGGCCTTGTAATTCTGGAATCAAATCAGAGGGTTTGGCCAAGTGAAAGGCCCCGGAGGCGATAAACAAAATATGATCGGTTCTCACGGTGCCATGTTTGGTGGCCACCGATGTGCCTTCGATAAGCGGCAATAGATCCCGCTGCACGCCTTCGCGTGATACGTTGCCACCGTGGACATCGCTGTGCGCAGAAATTTTATCAATTTCATCTAAGAACACGATGCCATTGTCCTCCACCGCCTCAAGGGCGTCGCGTACGACTATGTCTTCGTCCAATAGTTTGTCGCTTTCTGCACGAAGGAGAACGTCATAAGAATCGGAAACAGAAAGACGTTTGGTTTTCTTGCGGCCGCCCAACATACCACCCAGCATGTCATTGAGGTTCATCACGCCCACTTGCGCTCCTGGCATACTTGGAATGTCCATGGTCGGCATGCCGGTCCCGGCGGTCTCTGTAACCTCGATCTCAATTTCTTTTTCATTAAAATCGCCGTCGCGCAACTTGGCGCGGAAGCTGTCCCGCGTGCTCTGGCTGGCCGTCTCACCGACCAACGCATCAAGCACCCGCTCTTCAGCAGCGATTTCAGCTTTGGCCGTGACGCGTTTGCGCAGCCGCTCGCGGGTCATGTGGATGGCGATTTCCACCAGATCGCGGACGATGCTTTCTACGTCGCGGCCCACATACCCTACCTCGGTAAATTTGGTCGCCTCTACTTTCATGAATGGGGCCTGTGCCAGTTTAGCCAAGCGACGGGCGATCTCTGTTTTACCAACGCCTGTCGGCCCTATCATCAGAATATTTTTCGGCAGCACTTCATCTTTAAGCGCGTCGGGCAACTGTTGGCGGCGCCAGCGGTTGCGCAGGGCGATGGCGACAGCCCGTTTGGCATCGTTCTGACCGATGATGAACCGGTCCAGTTCGGAAACAATTTCGCGGGGGGAAAAAGACGTCATAACGGCTAAACATTTTCCACAACCAAAAAGCCATTGGCATTGTCAGATTAAATTTGCTTGGTCGTCTCTCCCTGTCCCCTTTTGGGGATTTCAGGACGTAAAAAAAGTTTTGTCTGGCTTAGACCTGACAAGAACGGGCGACGAAGCTGGCTCAACAACGGGAAAATTCTAACATAGATTTTAGTCTGCCAATGCCAGGGATTGTGAATCACCAGCGGCTACGAAACCTTACTTCCCGGATCAAGCCGATTTACTCTGACAATGCAGAGACAACGCTCCCTCAACCCTTCACGCAGACAATTTGTTTGAGTGTATGAACAACCTCGACCAAGTCCCCTTGAGCAGCCGATAGACAGACGCTTCCGAGACGGAGTAGTCCTTCGTGTCAGTGAACGTCACGGCCGACTCCCACGGTGACAGGTCCGGCGCGTCCAGGGCCAGGTCTACGATCTGCCGGCGCGGATCTCCTCGGGGATGCGGTTCCACACCCCGCCGGGGCGGCATTGTCAGAGTAACTGGTTAGGGCCAACTCTCTTGGGCCCTTGTTACCTGGGTTTGGGCACTAAACTATTGGTTCGCTTGGTATTGACCAAGCAAGGCGCGGCTCGGAACGGCGAAAACTCACCTCACTAGACTAACAAATTAATTTAGTCTGACAATGCCTCGGACCCTGTTCCAGCACCGCGCTGCCGCCAGCCGTGCGCGGCGAGAACCTCCGCAAACTGCGGGATTGCTGCAGCGTCCTCATGATTGACGCGCACGACATTGACGCCATGCTCAATGAAATAATGGAGTTCGGAATGAATGCAGCCGGAGGGACAATCGCCCCATGCCTTACGAAACACCACATGCCATTTGTCATCCGACCATAATGCCTGGATTCCGGAACCGTCCCCGAGTGAAGCGTCCGGTCGAGCATTCTTCACTCCCTCTATCGCCTTATACTTCGATGCTGTGAGCAAGATGTCGCTGCGCGGGTCGAAGGTGATCAGAACCGCGTTAATTCGGGGGTACGTCATCACTCCGCGCAGGCCGACAGTCTGATTGAGGGTGTCGAAATGCGGCGTAGCCAGTATATAACGGAGGCGATGCCTCCTCTTCCGGGAGACTGCTGACCACGGCCTCCAGCAGGGATGGCTCCAGTTGCAGGATCAGCGTTCCGGGGTTCCAACGGCCGCGTGCTCTCACCTCAATCATCTCCGGCCAATGGGTTCTGATGTTGGCCAAGAGCCGTTCCAACTCCTGGGTTAAATCGATTTCGGCAAAGCGGCGATAGAACGCGTCCCGTCTTGCTTCATCATCAAATCGGCGAAGAAAGTCGACAACGTTATGAGTGAGGATGATGCCCTCATCTTCTTCCGTCGGTTCGAGATAACCATGCTTGACCACAGGCGCGTTGCCATCACACGGATCAGCTGCACTTGCGGTGGGCTTAAACAACGTCGACACCACCAGAAAGGATGCCAACAGCAACATCTGCGGCGCTAAGGCGATCTGACATCGTCCCATCGCTTTGCTCCGGCGTCTGCTTGACGGTGACCTGGCGGCGAGTATGACATATCGCTGCTGCAAGGTAAGCTTCTGCCACCCGGCGGCCCTTTTATGATCTGCCGGGAAGACAGCGCCGCTGTTCTGGTTGTGCGGATTGTCCGGGTTGCACCGGCCCCAGCCCCTGGGGCCAGGGTCGTCCGGCCTCCTGCTCCGCCGCAACTTAAGACGGTGAGCTTCATGGCATCTCCTACCCGCTGCGCCACCGCGCGGCCCTATTTCCGACAGAATTGGTCATTAGATTTAACCTCATAGACGCAATCAATGTTGGGTTAGGAAACATGGTCTGCCGCATCCTTACTGCGCTGGTTCTGGTCCTCGGCTTGTCGGGCTGCGCCTATGACGGCGGCTTTACGGACGATTACGTCGGCGGCGGTTACGGATGGTATCCGTCCGGCCCCCTATACGGTTACGGCGTGTCCTATGGAAGCGCCCATCGCTATGGCAATCCTTTTTACAGCCGTTCCTCTTGCTATGTTCCCTATTATTGCCCGCCATATCTTGCTTCAGGGTATAGCTTCTACGGACGCCCCTACGGCTTTGTCGGTCCGGATGACCGCTTAAAACGAGAGCGCAAGCTTCGGAAAAAGGAGCTAAAGCGGGAACGCAAGCTTCAGAAAAAAGCGTTTAAGCAGGATCGTAAACTGCAAAAAAGGCGCTGAAACATGAACGCAAGATCCAGAAGCGGCAGTTGAAACGGGAGCGCAGGTAAAATAGGAGCGCGGGCTGGCCAAACAGCAGCGCAAATAAAAGCACAAGGCCTTAAAGAGATAAGCGCGACCAAATCGCCGTACTTTGCGCTAATCGTTGCGGTTTAATGCGCGCCTAGTTTGCCCTGGAAGCGCTATGTCTTCCGACAACAATATTCTTAACTTGGCCGTGTAAATCATGAACATTAAAGGGCGAGGTTTTCACGGGGTATAGGAGTCAAAGCCGGTGAAATTCAGTGACACTATCTAGATCCCTCCCTTTCTTCTTGTTCTTCCCGAAAACCTTACGCACCGACTTTATTATGTAAACCGTTCAGGTGTGGACGAGGTTTTCGGAAGGGACAGGTGGCCGTGGATCCGGTCGTTGACCCCTCACCCGCGGCCGTGATCTATTCCCCGGCTCCGATCAAGGTGGCATGGCAGACCACCGTGACCAGGTCGCGATGTCCCCGCGCCTTGACCGTAAGGGAGTAACGCTGAGTCACGGCACCGAACTGCGGATGGAACACACCGGGGCCATTGAGAACGGCGAATGGGTCGTGGAAGGGAAGCGCTTCAGGAGCCCGTCGGCCTCTGCCGGTGGCGTTGCCGTGACCAAGAACGGCAAACACACCAATCTCGGTGGCTGGATTTACTGGTACGCTAAGCGTCCCGGTAATACGAACTGGGTTGCGATCAAGCAACTTCTTCCTCGATAAGCGCTGAATGAAACACGCCTGTCTCAAACGTTGTCGATGAGGGCGTAGGATACGAAAGTGATCGACATCGAAAAACTGAACCAACCAGCACTACAAGCGCAAGAGCTCGTGGAGCAAAACCGCAGCGCCATCGAGATGGCACATGGGGCGGCCAACAGTCCTGCGCTGAAGGCGATAAGGGCCATCCATGTCAACTCGGCGGTAAAGCGGTTGCTTGAAGATGTGGAGCGCCATCGTACGCTGATGCGGTCGGTGGAGGGACCGCTCGCCGAAGTGCGACGCGCCGGTGTGTTCGACCCAACCCGCCATCTCCATGAGGAATTCCGCAAAACACAGCAGATGATGGCTGAGTTCAAGGCGCGTTTCACGTTGCCGGAGGTGAATGCAGCGGTAAATCTCATGAAGGAGTTTCAACGAAGCCCCATGGCGGGCGTGATGAAACGGTACGCGGAGCAGGCCAGCGAAATTCAAAGGGCCATGGAGGCTATGCGTACGCCGTGGCTGTGGGGCGGATCTACCAGCAGAGCTATGTCGATCCCTATTCCAAGGTCGCGCAGGCCAAGCTCTACACCACCAAGACGCCGATCACCGCCGCCGACCTGCTCAATGACCGGGTGCTGCCGTTCCATGACGAGCACGACCTGCCTGTGCTGCGGATCATGACCGACAGGGGTACGGAATACTGCGGGCGAGTGGACAAGCACGACTACCAGCTCTTCCTGGCCATCAACGATATCGACCACACCAAGACCAAGGTGAAATCACCGCAAACAAACGGCATCCGCGAGCGCTTTCACAAGACCGTGCTGCAGGAGTTCTACCAGGTCGCGTTCCGCAAAAGACTCTACGACAGCGTCGATGCGCTGCAGGACGATCTGGATCAATGGCTACATCACTACAACACGGAACGCACTCATCAGGGCAAAATGTGTTGCGGCAGAACGCCGTTCCAGACCATGATCGAGGGCAAAGAAATCTGGAAGGAAAAGTTCGTGAACTGAACTTGACCTAACAGAGGCCGCCGGAAAAACGGCCAACTGTCAGATCACATCTGAACCACTACAAATTATGACTTCGCCAGTAACTGCTTCGATGCTTTACGACCTCATCCAATGCCCGCACCGGCCCGCCATGGACTTGTTCGAGGATCCTGTGAAACGTGACGAGATCAATCCATTCGTCCAGCTTCTTTGGGAGAAAGGCACGGCCTACGAGCACGAAGTGATTGAGGGTCTGACGCAGCCAATACTGGATCTATCGCGTTATTCTGGTGAGGAGAAAGAGCAGCAGACTCTCGAGGTAATGATGGGCGAAGTTCCGTTGATCTACAGCGCCCGGATTGCTGCGGACGACCTTCTGGGTTACCCAGATTTACTGCGACGGGAGAATGGCGGCTACGTTGCAGGAGATATCAAGTCCGGCGCGGGAGAGTATGGTGAGGGTGATGACGCCAATCTCAAAAAGTACTATGGCGTCCAGCTCTCCCTCTACACCGACATCCTTGAACGCCAGGGATTTGCGGGCTCAAGACGACCCTTCGTTTGGGACATTAAAGGTGAGGAGGTCGTGTACGATGTCTGACGTCAGCGTCTATGGGACAGATTGAGGGTTTTTGATAAGGGAGGATTTCTGGCTCATCGTAGAGACTGAAGGAAACGAAGATGAGGCAGAAATCGATGGATACAAGAGACAGCGCCGAACAGGCGGTGCGGGATATCCGGCGCAAGACGCGCAAGCAGTATTCGGCTGAGGAGAAGATCCGGATTGTCCTGGCGGGCCTGCGTGGCGCGGACAGCATTTCCGAGCTGTGCCGCCGTGAGGGGATCGCCGAGAGTCTGTATTACAGCTGGTCGAAGGAGTTTTTGGCGGCCGGCAAGAAGCGGCTTTCGGACGATACCGCCCGCACCGCTTCAATGCCGGCGCTACCGTGGCCCATTTTTACGCCGCCCTTGACACGTTCCGGCCGGGGATAGATTGAGGCACCCCTAGTCTCGCGTTGTCAGCCGGTCGTAGTGGACAAAATTGAGATCGTGAACGAACCCCTCCACCCGGTTTGAGACGGCGTCAAATCTTATCTTTTCCCACAGCAAGAGTCCCGGCGCCTGTTCCGTTTGGCGACGGACCACCCGTTTGGTCAGTTCCAAGCGGTCAGCCAGTGCCGCTGTCGATTGCGCCGCCGCCAACAGCGGCGTAATGGCTTGATCGCAATACCAGATGATGGCCCCGGCACAGGAATGCCGTTGGATCGGCACTAGGGCATCCATGGTCGGGTCAACGGCGTAATCCAGATTGATCCCCATGGTCCCGTTCCACTGCCCTTGCATGAGGATTCCCATATAACGGGCGACAGGCACGGGCCGGATGACCATGTCGACGTTAATAGCGGCCAAATCGGCAGCCACCAACTGATAAATGGAAGCAGAGTAGCTGGACAATCCTTGCGCCACTTCAACGGGCAAATCGAACCCGTTGGCATACCCCGCTTCCGCCAACAGCGCACGGGCGCGGTCGAGATCATAGGCATAAGGGGCGTAAGCCGGATCGTAGCCAAAGGCCATATGGGAAGTGAATTGTATGGGCACCACGGCTTCTTCACCGAGGATTGCCTTTACGATGGTCGCGTTATTGACCGCGTGGTTGAGGGCCCGGCGTACACGGACATCGCGCAGTGGTGAGTCGACGGTAAGATTGAACGGCAAGGTGATGACACCGGGCGTGGCCCGGACATAAACCGTGTGCCCTTCCCCTTCGATGATGGTGCGGTCGTCGGGCCCCGTGGAAAAAATGACGTCGAGGTCTCCCGACAAAAGGCCTTGCAGCCGTGTGGTCGGATTGTTGACTTCGAGAATGTTCAAAGCGTCCGACCGGGCCCGGCGCCAAGCGGTATCAGCAGCGGTAAAGCGGACAACGGAATCGGTCCAGGCGACCACCTGGAACGGTCCAGTTCCGACGGGATCACGGCCAAAACCGTTTTGGCCCAGAGACTGCCATTGCCCGGGTTCGACCATGTAGAAAATCGACATCAGTTGCGGCAGAAAGGGATCTGGCCGCCTTGTAAAAACATCGACCGTAAGGGAATCCTGAACGGTGATGCGGCTGATGTGGGCGACCTGTTGCACCACTGAATACACCGCACTGGTTTCTTCATGTATGAAGTCCAGATTGCGCCGCACCACATCGGCCGTAAACGCCGCACCGTTGGAAAACCTCACGCCTTCGCGCAAACGAAACTGCCAATGGGTGTCGGTTACTCGTTCCCATGATACCGCTAACAGTGGCTGCAGTTCGCCATTGGCATCCAAATACGTGAGGCCTTCGAACAAAGCCGGAATGGTGAAGGCTTCGGGGTTACCGCCGAACGGCCGGCCGTAAGGCACGCCTTGGAACACCGGCAGTTGCGGCACGGCAACGCGAAGCGACTGAGCGTCAACACGGTGTGGCAGTGCCAAGACGGTGGTGGCAACAGCGACGATATATGCAAAGGCTCGGAACATTCTCATGCATGAGCATAGCCTTGCGCGGTGCCAAAAAAGAAGGCCGGTCCCCCAGACTTAGGGACCGGCCTTCAACCTAGCCTTGTCGGACCTGAGGCTTAGAAGGATGTTCCGCACGCGCGACCTCCTGGTGCGCCAGCGCACGCAGACGATCAATGCACTGCGAGGTCAAGAGCTTGGCCAACTTCGACTTCAACGTCGTGCCGACGATCTCCAAGGCCCAGGTCATGGCGCTTGCGGCCGGCGACGCATGGCTCGACCAAGGCGTCTGCTGTTTGATTTTTGGCCCGCCAGGTGCGGGAAAATCGCACCTTGCCTCGGCAATCGGGCTGGCCCTGGTGGAAAGTGGGTACCGGGTGCTCTTTACCCGCATCCTCGGCGACCCTGGCCTCCAGCGGGCATTGTCAGTGTAACTGGTTAGGGCCAACTCTCTTGGTCCCTTGTTACCTGGGTTTGGGCACTAAACTATTGGTTCGCTTGGTATTGACCAAGCAAGGCGCGGCTCGGAACGGCGAAAACTCACCTCACTAGACTAACAAATTAATTTAGTCTGACTGCGAGGATCCTTTCGCGGGAAGCAGCCCTGTTCTGAGATGCTTCGCGTCGTCGCTGCCTTGGGTGGTCTGACCCATAATATGACCGACTTCGTGTCTTTGCATTGACGTGTCGGCCACCGTCGACGATCTCCCGCGAGGTGCGGCGCAACGCGGCGACCCGAAGCGGTGGCCTGGACTACCGAGCAACGACGGCGCAGTGGCATGCTGATCGATCCGCCAAAAGGCCGCAGCCAGCCAAGCTGGCAACGAATGAGGCGCTGCGGCGCGATGTGCAGGATCGGCTTGCGGGTCGGATCTCGGCACCGGATGGAACGGTGATCGAGGGGCCACGCGTCGTCTGGAACGGTCGTCGGCATGGGCCGCGGCAGCGCAGGCGATGGGCCAGGGCCTGGAGTCCTGAGCAGATCGCGCACCGTCTTCGGATCGACTATCCTGGGGACAAGCCCGAGGATCAAGCGATGCGGATCAGTCATGAGGCGATCTATCAGGCGCTCTACGTACAGGGCCGCGGCGCACTCCGTCGTGAGCTGACCGCCTGCCTTCGCACGGGAAGGGCACTGCGCGTGCCTCGGGCACGTAGCCGCCGGCGGGGAAAATCCTTCGTCACGCCTGAGATCATGATCAGTGAACGATCGGCGGAAGCAGCTGATCGGGCCGTACCCGGACACTGGGAAGGTGACCTGATCATCGGCTTGGGCAGATCGGCGATCGGCACTCTGGTGGAACGCGCCACGCGGCTCACAATGCTGCTGCATCTTCCCCGAATGGAAGGCCACGGCACCGTCCCGCGCGTGAAGAACGGGCCTGCGCTTGCCGGCTGGAGCGAGTATGGGGCTGAAGCGGTTCGCGATGCCATCGCCCGGACGATCACGACATTGCCAGCGCAGCTTCGCCGCTCGCTGACCTGGGACCAGGGAGCAGAGATGGCCAGGCATGCGGATCTGCGGATCGCAACCGGCCTTCCCGTCTACTTCTGCGAACCGCACAGCCCTTGGCAACGCGGAACGAACGAGAACACCAATGGACTGCTTCGACAGTACTTCCCGAAAGGAACCGATCTGAGCGCACACAGTCCGGACGTACTCGCAGTTGTTGCTGACGCGCTCAATACACGGCCCCGCAAGACCCTCGGATGGAGAACTCCCGCCGAAGCTCTGGACCAGTGCTTGCAGGCCAGTCAAACTGAACGTGTTGCGACGACCGGTTGAACCCGCCCTGCGAGCCACGATCAGAATGATGAATGACCCCTGGTGGCGGTTGTCGCAATGCAATGGCCCTTTTCAGAGCCTTGATCGGCAAATCCCGTTTGAGCCTGTCGCTGACGGCCCAGCCAATGACACGGCGTGAATACAAATCGATGATCACCGCAAGATACAGCCAGCCCGCTGCCGTCCAGAGATAGCTGATATCACCGGCCCATTTCTGGTTTGGTCCCGTGGCCTGAAAATCTCCATCCAGAAGGTTGGGAGCTATGTTGTGGTTGTGATTACTGTTTGTCGTGCGTTTGAATTTATGAGTTCTGACGATGCGAATATCGTTCTCCCGCATCAACCGCCCGACCCGGCGTTCACCAATGACGCTGCCTTGATCCCTGAGTTCATCAGTCATTCGCTGGCGACCATAGGCCCGATAATTACGGGCATGTTCGGCACGAATATGGGCCAAATAGACCCTGTCGTCGCGTTGGCGCTGACTGGCAGGGCGAGACACCCAAGCGTAGTAGCCGCTTTCACTGACCCTCAGGACTTTGCACATCCTGCAGATTGAAAAATTGGCCTTCTCCTTTGCGATGAAATGAAACCTCATCGGCTTTGGCTCGCGAAGAAGGCCGTCGCTTTTTTTAAAATGTCCCGCTCCTCACGCAATGTCCTGTTCTCCTTGCAAAGGCGAGCCAATTCCTTGTCTTTATCATTATGAGGGCCGGACAGCAGCTCAGTGTGCTTATGACTGGTAATCCACTTGCCTAATGTAGACAGGCCAATGCCAAGATCGGCGGCAACTTGCTTGTGTGATAGCCCGCTCGTCAATGCAATCCGAACGGCTTCAGAACGAAATTCCTCAGTTCTTCCGATACCCATATGGGCCTCCTGTTGAGTTTAAACTTTAACAGAAGGCACTCTCCATTTTACCGGTACCAGTCCAACCGTCGGCTGGTAACGGTAAATAAGGGGCCGCTTAGCGAGGAAGCCCATGACGGCTTTTGGATATGTGAGAAATGCGGACGCGCAACAGTGAATGATCCGCCGCAAGGATCGCACGTACGTCCCTATATTATTGAACGGAGTTATGCGCGGCCAACCCCAACGCGCACTTGCAATGGGAATCTTAGAAATGTTTTTCTGGGGCACATCTTCACGACAGACCTCCTCTTGCTGCGGTTGACCGTCTCGGCTCCGTTGATCACACAAACACGCCGCGTGATCGCGTTGCGCACACTTGAAGATGCACTTTACTCTATTGCGGAAGGGCTGCGCTTGGCAGCGAGCCGCCATCCGCAACTCGATCTCGATCCGGCGGAGTTCGGCTCTGGGTTCCGTATTGTGCCGAATACAGAAGGCAATGACGTCCATTTGGATATCTATCTTTATGATACGTTGTCTGGCGGCGCCGGTTACGCTGAGCTCGCGGGGACGTATCTTGATGGAATCCTTCATGATGAACTGGCTCTGTTGGAGGAATGTCCGTCGGGATGTGACCGGTCCTGTCGAAGCTGCCTGCGGCATTTTTTCAATCAGCACCTAAGAGACAGGCTTGATCGTTCGCTTGGTGCGGCCCTGCTTCGCTATGCGATAACCGGAGAGATTAACTTGGAGAGCGCCGCCGACGAACAAGCCGACGAACTACGGCAATTGAAGAGGCTGTTGGAACTCGACGGTTACGGATGCGCAAACGATACTGAAATCGGCGGTATCAAAGTCCCGTTGCTCGTCGAAAGTACCGGTAAGCGGGTCGCCATCGGCGTACGACCAAGCCTGATAGATCCGGAAAAAGGTCTCCATTCCCTAAGCCGACTGGAAGCTCGCTCTGACGTCTCCATAAAGATATTGAATTCGTATATACTTAAGCAAAACCTGCCAGATCTACATCAAACGATCCGTGCGCTTTTTTTAGGCTAGTAAATCAAGCTTGTATGGCGGAGACGCTTCGTATCGTTTGAGGTAACTTGACAAAGTGCGCCATGGTCGGCCTCTTTCAGTCGGCCGTAACGATCTCAGTCTACCGCTGGCTGATGACGAAGACGCAGGCTCTCGGGGGCTGAGATCGATGCCGGCGCTTCGGGTTGACGGCACCGTGCAAGGATGTTGAGCGCTTGTCCCTTTCGAAAACCTCATCCACACCTGGACGGTTTGCATCTTGAAGATCGGCGGATAAGGTTTTCGGGAATAACAGGTTTGCTTTCAATCTTTAGGAAAATTAAAAATCGGTTTTAGGTGGTGTCGACGTTGTATCAGGGCAGCTAATCCCTTTGGAGGGGCGTGCATAGGGGCCGTCTCGAGGAGCTGAAAGCCGGCGTCGACAAACGTGGTTGTGAGCCAGACATTGTCCAGAGGTGTCCAATTTTGGTTGTGTATCCTCACAACCACACCTCATCCAAGTTGAAGACAACGTTGGTTGCGGGCCCCCGCAACCACCGTGACGGACATTCCCGATGCGGGTGCGTTGATCTGTTCTTTTTCTATCCTCGCTTTACTATCGGTGGATGAGGTAAACAGAAGGGACAGGGCAAAATGTGTTGCGGCAGAACGCCGTTCCAGACCATGATCGAGGGCAAAGAAATCTGGAAGGAAAAGTTCGTGAACTGAACTTGACCTAACAGAGGCCGCCGGAAGAACGGCCAACTGTCAGATCACATCTGAACCACTACACTTAAATCCAATCCTTGCTTACCATCACATCATAAGCTAATCGAATTTGTCGCTCCGAGAACTGTCTCTTTCGACTATTCCAGGCATGCGTTTGCTCAATAATATTCTCGCAATTCCGAATGTTTTCTTGCTTAGCTATCCAATGTACTGTCGAAAGAAGTTCAAGCCCAAACGGTGTTTCAAATCCATCTACCAACTCAGATACGCGATTGAAACGACTACTAGTATCCTTTTTGCTTTCTAAGAATTCCTGTGCATCTTTAGAAGCTCCAGGAACTAATTGAATTGCCTTCTTGGGATTATCACCACCATCAGCGTATCCACTCACCAAATGTCCTTCGATAGAATTTAAGACGTGGCGAAGGTTTTCCGCGTAAGGACCATATAGGGCTTTAATGTATTTAAGCCTTAATGGCTCCCCCGCTTCCTGCATGAAATACATGAGCTTATGAATCTCAAGCAGTGAAACAAATGGATCCAGCAGCCCTCCAATATATCGTTCCATCAAACCGACAAGCGCGGCACGGCCAGCTGTCATGTCTGGTGCCTTTCGATTGCGCACTACCTCAGATGCTTCTGGATCTTTTCTGGGTTCGAATACAATGACATCGACATTATCAAATGACGACAATGCTTGCTCTATACGGGACCTTACGACTCCCCAGTCTAGGCCACCTAGACCACTACCTAATGGCGGGATGGCGATTGATTTTATTTTGCGGGCACGAATCTGATCAGCTAGTGCACGTAACCCTATGTCTACATCCTCTAGTCTACTCGTGCCTCGCCAATGTCTTTTTGTTGGAAAGTTTATTATATATCTAGGATTTGTGAGGCGTCCGGTATCAAAAACAAACACCTTACCGGGCTGGATTTCATTTCGATCACATGCAGCCTTGTAAGCTTCATAATTCTCTGGAAACGCCTTTTTATATTGTAAGGCAATCCCGCGGCCCATAATGCCGACACAATTCACCGTATTAACGATTGCTTCCGCGTTTTCGGACAATATATCGCCGATTTTATATCTGAGCATATCGTCTCTCTCCGCCTAATAGTACCAATCGCGGCGAATTACTGCACTAGGTTTATGTGTTGTCGAGCTGAGAATATCATTAACTTGCGCCGAAATATCGTGAGAATACACGCCAATCAACTCAATTAGCGCCCATGGAAAGGAATGTTCTATTAGAAACTCGGCCTGTTTTTCCTCCTTACACGTCCGCCAATCACGAGCATTAACAGCGCTCCAATCAATCTCTTCCAAATTTTCTAGATTGTTTCGATCTTCAACATAACGAGCTCCTGCATTAGAAAGAGTGAAAGCCCATCTTTTGTCCTGACTTTCGGCCCATTGAACGGTATCAAAAAGATCTGCCTCCAAGTGAACGATAAGGTCTTGACCATCTTGATACGTCAGTTCGTGATTTCTTTTATGAATGAGATAGAGCATTACCGAACGTGGACAGAAATAAAAAGGAACACACGCTCCTACTCTTAAATCAGGATAGCTGCTCAGGTTCAATTCATTCAATCTTCGCAACTTGATTTTGCTCATACCAATTGTGGTACCGGGCAGATTGCTCTGCTCCACCGTAGCATCACTCCAAAGGTAATTGTCATTCACGATAGAAGGCAACCTATCGACATGAACGATGTGGTAAATTTTTGGTGCTGTTGGCGCTGCCATGAACTTCAATGTTTTTGAAATCTGTTTATTCCTCGGGCGGCTCACATTCGTTCTGCTTTGACACATAACGATCATCCAATTTGATTTAGAGCCCACGCTTGCATTTTGCGTATTTGCGCGAGTTTATCAACTGTGTGGTTTGTGGAGCCTTAAAAGCATTTGAGGGGGCATTGTCAGATTGTGAATCCCGTAAACAAAATGGTCAGCGGAATCGGTCGGATGGACTGACCGGATAGCCGGGTCCATCTTTCCCGTCTGGACCGTATCTTTCTGACATGGCTGACACGGCTTTATCCCTCGGTTCTCGACGTCGTAGTGG
Source organism: Rhodospirillaceae bacterium (assembly GCA_965262665.1). Taxonomy (GTDB): domain Bacteria; phylum Pseudomonadota; class Alphaproteobacteria; order Rhodospirillales; family Rhodospirillaceae; genus CBDBND01. Next base: position 785,489 of record CBDHFR010000004.1, on the reverse strand, counting down.
TCGTTAGGCCTGAGACTGTTCTGCGTTGGCATAGGTACGGTACGCCCGGCGCGGCACATCCTTCGATACCAGGTTGACCGTGATCAACCGCGATCCCGTGAACACCCAAGCCGTTCCGGTCGACGCGCGGACCTCCGTTACCACTGCAGCCGATCTGCTTGCAGCCGTCGCCGCTAGCGCGGAATCCGATCACGTTGCGCTGTATCCGGCGGCGTTGAAGTAGTTTTTGCATTCTTGCGGGGAGAAGGTCAGGGAGATTTGGCCGATGGCGTTCCAGAGACCATCGACGGTTCGCTCAGCGGCTTTTCGGAGCCTTGCCTTGAGCTTTGCGAAGGCGAGTTCGATGGGATTGAAGTCAGGGCTATAGGGCGGCAGGAAGAGGAGTTGTGCGCCGGTGTCTTCGATCATCTTGCGGACCTTGGGTCCCTTGTGGCTTGAGAGGTTGTCCATGACGACGATATCGCCGGGCCTCAGTTCGGGGACGAGGCCCTCTTTGACGTAGGCCTCGAAGGCATCGCGGTCGATAGCGCCGTTGATCACGAAGGGAGAGATCATGCCGTGCCGTGTGAGCCCGGCGAGGAAGGTGGTTGTGTTCCAGTGTCCGTGGGGGACGGCCATGCGCAGGCGTTCGCCGCGCGGGGCCCAGCCGTGGGTGCGGGCCATGTTGGTCTTGGCCCAGGTCTCGTCGATGAACACCAGCCGGTCGGGGTCGAGGCCGGGCTGGCTGTCGCGCCAGGCCTGTCGCCGGCTCAACACGTCCGGACGGTCTTGCTCCGCCGCATGGCCGGTCTTTTTTTTCGCGTGATGCCGTGGCGCACGAGGAAGCGCTGTATCGACCCGTAGCTGAAGGTGAGGTCTCGGTCCCCGAGAGCCGCGCGCAACTCCTCAATGGCCATGTCCCGCCTCTCCTCAAGAAGGCCCAGGATCACGCCGCGCTGCGCCTCGATCCGGCCCGAGCGACGGTCCCCGCCAAGCGCCTTCGGGCGGGCGTCTCCCGGTTCGCGTTCCAGCGCACGCCAACGGCTCACGCTCGCCGCGCTTACCCCGAAACGCGCACCAGCCGCTCTATGGCTCATACCCTCTGAAACCGCTGATAGAACCCGATTGCGAAGATCAAGGGAAAGGGCTTTCGACATCAATGCCGGCCTCCTCAACCCGGCCGACATCTTGAATCACAAATCCCTCGCCCTGTGAATCCCCCAACGATTCAATCAGGTCAGATCATGCTCTAGTGTGCCGCCGCGGCTTCCGGTCGAAGCACTGTCGGCCGTGCCCGCACCGGCCGGCGATCTGTTCGGCCATGCCGCCGTACAGCCGGCTCCGCGGAAACGATCCACCGAGGCAGCGCCCAAGTCCAAGACCACCGCGCCACAAGCCCGCGATTGGGGGCCGGTGGCCGAACTCGAACGGCAGCCTGAGCACGATGCCGGCATCGGCGTCGAATGCGTCCCCGCCGGCAAGCCGCACCTGCATGGCGGCGTCATCGCGCTCGATCTTGAGGATCAAGGCGCCGCCGGGCCACAAACGCAGCCGCGACATCCGGGCGCCGCACTGGCGGAGTAACGCCATCAAGGGCGGAACTGGGGGCGTTGCGTCCGGCGGCACGGCCTCGGCCTCCAGCATCGGCGCCTCCGCCCAGAACGGCGAGACCGGACCATTGACAGCGAGGGGATTCTCCCAGGCGAGCACGCCCCACGCAGCGGCCTTGAGGTCGGCCGGCGTTTGTGATCGCAGCGGAAAGGGCGCCGCCTTGATGGCCGGGGCGGCGTCCGCCGTGTTGCGCCACTTCACAAGATAATCCGGATTGCGTTTAAGAAACTGCCACGCCCTGGCCGCGCCCGTATCCGACATAGCTAACTCTCCCGCTTACCGTTAACGTCCCGTCAAACCTCCGTTGGCCGATCCAGCTCAGCGAGCTAATCTAAATTTCACCAGCGCAGCATCAGGCGCACCATGACCAACTGGGGTGGTGGGGCGTACGATGTATCCACCAACACCCTCATCACCACGGCGACCAAGACGCCTTTTCATATCCGGGTGTTTCCTGCCGATGAACTGGAACCCTATCAAGGGCCGCCGCGCTTCGGTGCCCCACGCGCCATCGCTGGCACGCCCTATGCGTTCTTGAGCGAACCGGTGCTATCGCCCTTTGGCAGTCCTTGCATTGCTCCGCCCTGGGGAGAGGTGGCGGCTGTGGACCTCGGCGCAGGGAAGATCAAATGGCGCTCGGCGCTCGGCACCATCGACAAGCTGGCGCCCATTCCCATTCCTTTGAAACTGGGAACGCCCACTTCTGGTGGCCCCATTATCACCGGAGGCGGGCTTATATTCATTGGCGCCACCATGGACGAACGGTTCCGCGCCTTTGATTTTAACACTGGTGAGGAACTTTGGGTGGTCAACACACCCACTGCCGCCATGGCCTCTCCCATGACCTATGAAGCTAACGGCAAACAATACGTGCTGATCATCGCCGCCGGCCATCTGTGGCAGTACCCGCAAAACATCGGGGACTGGATGATCGCCTACGCCCTGCCCGACTGACCGCCGTTCATCAGTCAGGGGAGGCGGGCATTACAGAACAGGGCATTGTCAGATTAAATCTGCTTAGTCGTCTCTCCCTGTCCCCTATCGGGGATCTCGGGGCGCAAAAACACGTTTTGTCTAGCTTAGACCGGACAAGCACGGGCGACGAAGCTGGCTCAACAACGGGGAAATCCTAACATACGATTTTAGTCTGACAAAGCCGACCGCGCCGGTTGGCACAGCACCGATAAGCTCAAGGTCCCTAAGAACCTCACCATCATCCTGCTGCCTCGCCATCGCCCGAGCTAAACCCGGTCGAGAACATCTGGCAATACCTCCGACAAAACTGGCTCTCGAACCGCGTCTTCGAAGATTACGACGCCATCATTGAGGCCGGTTGCCAAGCCTGGAACAAGCTCATCGGTCAGCCTGAAACAATCATGGCCATCGGATCGAGAGAGTGGGCTCACAAAGGTCGATAATTCCCGCCGTTGGTATTAATGCGTCATTTATGTCTGGCCAGTTTTTATCATGAATATCGACGGATAAGGTTTTCGGGAAGGACAACCACCGAATCTTTACGCCAGACCTGCGCCATATTGCGCAGAACTTATAATGAATCCGCTTACGGTATGCTTACGGTTTACAGAAGAGTGTTAGTATCTTGAACAAGAACGCTCTTAAAATTATTAATCAATACAACGTTTTAGAGTGGTTGCGGGGGGAGGATTTGAACCTCCGACCTTCAGGTTATGAGCCATATTCATATATCCAATTTGTATGCGATGAACCATCATAACCACACCTCATCCAAGCGAAGACAACGTTGGTTGCGGGCCCCCGCAACCACCGAGACAGTCGTAATCACGATGCAGTCAATCAGGTCCCGGATCGTCTAAGAGGCCGTTTCGAAAGGGGTTGAGTGGCCGGTGTCGATGTGATTCCAGGAAGGTTGCTGAAACCGATCTGGAGCCGCCATGTGGACGCCGACCACCCGAGAGCAGCATAGCCGCAAGGCGCTGCGTTATCAGACTGATTTGACCGCTGCGGAGTGGGTTGTGATCGAGCCTCATTTGCCTCCGGCTCATGGCACGGGACGGCCCCGCTCATGGCCGATGCGAGAGATCGTCAACGGCATTTTCTACGTGATGCGGGCTGGCTGCCCTTGGCGCTTGCTGCCAAGCGATTTACCACCGTGGGGCACGATCTATCGCTGGTTCGCTAAGTTCCGCGACGACGGCCTCCTTGAGAAGATCAACCACTTTCTGGTCATGGCCGATCGCGAGCGGGTCGGACGCGAGGCCAGCCCGAGCGGCGCGATTATCGACAGCCAGAGCGTCAAGACGACCGAGGCTGGTGGCCCCCGCGGCTACGATGCGGGCAAGAAGATCAAGGGGCGCAAGCGCCACGCGCTGGTCGACACCGACGGGCGCGGCCTCGTGCTCGAGGCGCATCCGGCGAGTATCCAGGACCGCGATGGTGGCGGGCCGCTGCTGTGCGCCTCACGCGGCTCGTTTCCGTTCATCGAGAAGGTCTTTGCCGACAGCGGCTACGCCGGCGAGAAGGTCGCCACGGCCACCATGATCGCCGTCGAGATCGTGCGCAAAAGCCCCGATCAGGTCGGCTTCGCCGTCCAACCGCGCCGCTGGGTCGTGGAGCGCTTCTTCGCCTGGATCAACCGCAACCGGCGACTGGCAAAGGACTTCGAGGCCACCATCGCCTCGGCCCGCGCCTTCCTCTACGCCGCCTCCGTCATGCTCCTCGTCCGCAGATTGGCCCGAGCCGCATGACTTTCGAAACCGACTCTAAGCCGCCCTCTCACATTCCTCGGGGCAACTTTAAAACTTGTGCCAAGCGTGTTACCTTGCTGGATAGGTGTCGGGAATCTCTACAAGCACTTTTGCAAGAGGTTTCCTAGGTTAGTCTTACTGTGCTTCCAGTTCACGTAACCTATCCACCATACCCCGCGACGAACGCAATCTCGACTGAGAGCGCCGCTTCACTCTTAAGTCCTTGATGTCCGTGTCTATGCCGCCAGGAATGGTCGATACCGGCACTGGGCTCTCGATGATCTTGGTTCCCCGCCCGATCACGGGACTGGGTACGAGGCCGTGGTCCATGGCGGGCTTTTCTAATTCCTTGGGCACTTGAGCCAACGCCTTACTCCGCTGATAGTCTTTGTACATTCCCGAGCAGGTACCCATGCACGCCGCTCCAAAGCGATGGTGTGCCTGACACAATGCCGACAACACAAAAAATTGACTTTTTGTTTTTCCTATGGATTGAAGAACCCCGTTATAAGCTACGGGAAATTTGCGATGAACGAAAAGAGTGCATTTGACTTACTTGCAAAAAAGATGCGGACTGCGTTTAAGTTGTTCTCTGCCTTGGGCGTGCCCAGGGCAGAGAAGGCTGAACTGGAAGAGGATATGTCCAGCAACGCCCTACCGCGAGAGCGCTGTGTCTACCTCCTTATGCAATTAGGCAAAATTGAGGAGATTGAGATCATCAACGAGGATAGCTAAAGTCAGACAATACAGTTCAAGCAACCAACTCGCGGTATTTCAAACTTCTCGCGTTCACGATCTGCTCAACAGCGTAAATGAAGATGTGCGGGTTGCCCCTATTGAGCCATAGATCCATCTTTCCGACCAGGCAATTTCGGGCGCAGCGGACTGGGTATCCAACCGCATCCACGCGGCCCTGGCCGGAAAGGGAATTATAACTTAATATTGACTTTCTGAGCCCCGCCTGTTATACATAAATCATTGAAAGGCAGGGACAAATGGCACATCCAGCCCCCGGAAAATCAGACCGCAAAGGCATCACGATGATAGAGCTTTGCGACATGTTCCCCGATGAAGACACAGCCCGTGCATGGTTTGAATCTCGTCTCTGGGCCGATGGCCGTTACTGCCCACACTGTGGCAGTATAAAGACACACGAAGCCAGTCACAACAACATGCCGTACCGCTGCACCGATTGCCGGGCCTACTTCTCGGTCAAGACCGGCACCGCCATGCACGATTCCAGGATTCCCCTGCGGAAATGGGTCTTTGCGATCTACTTGCACCTGACCAGTCTCAAGGGCGTGTCGAGCATGAAACTCCATAGGGATATCGGGGTATCCCAGAAAACCGCTTGGTACATGCTCCAGCGTATCCGCCAGGCATGGAGCGCTGGCGCTCTTGAGCAGTTTGTAGGCCCGGTGGAGGTCGATGAAACCTATCTCGGTGGCAAAGAGACCAACAAGCATGCCAGCAAGAAGCTGAGGGCCGGTCGCGGCACGGTTGGTAAGGCCGCCATTGTGGGCGCAAAGGATCGCAAGACGAATAAGGTCAAAGCCAAGGTGGTTGGCACGACAGACGCTAAAACTCTGCAAGCCTTTGTCCTGGCTGTCGCGCTGGGTGGGGCCACGGTCTACACCGACGATGCGGGCGCATACAAAGGCATGAAGGGCGTCGAACACCAGAGCGTCAAACATAGCGTAGGCGAGTACGTCTCAGGGATGGCGAGCACCCAAGGTATTGAGTCCTTTTGGGCCATGCTGAAACGGGCGCACAAAGGCACGTATCACAAGATGAGCGCCAAGCACTTACAGCGGTACGTCAACGAGTTCTCAGGCCGCCACAACGTGCGCGGACTGGATACCGCCGACCAAATGAACCGCGTTGCCCACGGCTTGGCCGGGAAGCGGTTGAGCTACAAGGACCTGACCGCCTGAACGAGAGCCGGTCAACCGGCCACCCCTCTCCAGATCAGCTTGATTTTACCGTGGCGAATGTATAGATTTCCTGGGTGCTTACAGGCAGGAGAATCCAAGATGTCGCTCTCCAAAGAGAGAAGTGTCGTGCTGTCCGAACTAAGCGAACAGCGTGACAAAACCAAACGCCAGATCATTTCCTTTCAAAGCCGGGTCGAAAGGCTCAAACAGCAGTTGATCGGAATCGAGACCTGCATCAACGCGGTCGGTGGTGATGCGCCCCAAAGGGCCAACGGATCGGTGAAGCAAGTAATCCTCGACAAACTGAAGGAGGCCGGTTCTCACGGCCTAACTGTCGGTGAAGCCATCCGGTCTGCGGAAGAACGGTGTGAGGGCCTTAATCCAAGCTCCATCTCCGCATATCTGAGTACGTTCAAAACGGACGGCATCGTCAAATATGCCGACGAAAGGTATTATTTGCCGGAATTTTATCCGAACCGCATTGTTGGGGAAGTGACGTATATTGATACAAAAGGGGTGAAGATCGTAAAAAGATGAGGCCCCGGAACGACAGTTCCAGGGCCTCATCTGCGGGTGTAGCTCAATGGTAGAGCAATAGGGTTCCCACCTTGTAGATGTCGGTTCAATTCCGTCCACCCGCTCCAAATGGTCTGATGCCGGTGCTTACAGGCAATCCGATGTCTGACCATTCACATTCAAAGTTCTAGAGCTTGCTAATCTAGGTCAAGTTATTAGCGTAGGTCGTCTAAGCCCTAGGCGTACGCCATGGCAAGTCTTAAGGTTTCCAGCAACCGTTGCGAGTCAAGCAAGAGGGTCAGGGGGCCGGATATCTAGTTTTAGCGGGAAAATTCACGGGCGATCCGACATGGGGTCACTCGTGCGTGTTGTTGGCAGCGATGAGAGGATGAGTTAAGCTGGGGATATAGTCAATATTAAGTTATAATTCCCGCCGGAAAGGGTAGCGCCTTGCGCTAACGCGGAGTGAAGCCGCGTGGGGGGCTGGGGCAACCCGAGCCGCGGGCACGGCCGGCGTTCGGCCAGTAGCGGTTCTTGAAGCGCCAGTTTTCGTTGCCGGTTTCGATGATCTCGCAATGATGGGTGAGGCGATCGAGCAGCGCCGCGGTCATCTTGGGGTCGCCGAAGACGGATAGCCATTCGCCGAAGGCGAAGTTGGTGGTGATGACGATCGATGTGCGTTCGTAGAGCCGGCTGGAGGGTGAACCAAGCATCGCGCTCTTGTTCGCTGACGTGGGTAGTCTTTTTTAAACGTCACCTCGTGGCGGCGGTAGAAAGCATGGAGTGTGCTGATTGCAACTCGCGTTATATTTAGTGCGTGTCGTCTCAGTAATGCTTACAATTTACCGTACGTTCTCATGTCTAATATGGGAATTAATGTGGGAACTATGAGAACAGTGTTAGTAAAATAGATATAATATCAATTAGTTAACAATAATTAGTGGAGGAATATCAGAGCTGGACGAGATATTGTTGGCGGCCATCGAGACGAGACGCCAGCGCGGCCAAGAGTAAGAGCCACGAAGGATCGGATGGCATGGAGTGTTGTTGGGCGTACTGGTTGGATGTTATTCGGCGCAGAGCTTTGACCTGTTCTTTCCGCAACCCTCAATCGCTTGATATGGGTACGGAACTTCTATTACTTTGTGCGGATGGGGCTTTCTCAAGGGATAAGTGGGAAATTTGTTTAAGCGATCTCTGATGATGCGAAAACATTTCTTTGGGTGTCTGTTGCTCGTTTTTTCTGCATGCGCGAGCAACGAAAACGTGGGCTCTCTCCTCTCCGATGCCGATTTCTCAACTCTCAGCCTAACCAATCCCCAAAACGCGGAAGGGAGTGTGCTTACCGGTGGACAGCCGTCGCCGGAAGACCTTGCCGCGCTTAAAGACTTGGGCTTCGGCACCATTATCAGCTTGCGCACCGAGGGCGAAGATATTGGCTACGACGAACAGGCAATGGTGGAAGAACTGGGTCTCACCTTTGTCAACATTCCAGTCGGCACTCAGAACGGCCTGAGCGCCGCCACGGCTTCATATTTGCGCTCTGTTGTCAATCAGACCACAGCACCCGTATTGCTCCATTGCGGCAGCGGCAACCGGGTCGGGGCGGCGCATGCCTTAGGCGCCTATTACCTTGATGGCAAATCCGTAGAAGAGGCCCTGGCGGTGGGGCGGGCCACTGGTCTGACCGGTTTTGAAACCACCGTGCGGGAGTTACTGGAAAGAGACCAGGGTCGGTAACGGAAACAGACCGAGCCCGAGCCCCTGGATGAACAGCGCCAGCCCCGCAACCACGCACACCAGGCCAAGCGCCACACCGGCAAGGTTCGGGAAGGGTTGCTGCAGCACCGCGATCTGAAAGAAAGCGATGACGACGATGATGGGGGCCAGATCGCGTAATGCCCCGGCGAACCGCCGCGCTAGAGCATCCAAACTCTTAGTCACACACTTCCCTTTGCCACAGGCCCATAACGTGGTTGCGAAGCTGGCGTAATGTTTGTCGGGATATCAGATGGCGTTGGACGTTGAAGGTATAAGAGATGTTCTGCATCCAGCGGCATTGACTGCGCCATCAGCAACAGGTCATCTTGTTAGGGTGGCAGCACAGAATTAAAGAACCTCTATTCCCCGGTCTCCGCGCGCTCTGGACGCATGCCGACGAAGCTGTCATCCAGGGCGTGATAGATCTTGCCCAAGCAGTCTGGATTATCCATGCAGTCGAGGGAGAGGGCAGCCAAGTCCGTCCGGGTAATGCGGCCAAAGGAATTCATATCCTCGCTTAAGTAAGCGTTTCCCGTGGGGTCGACCGGTTCGAATTCCAATAGGCCATTGCGGATGATGGTGTAGTCAACGCCGCTGCTTTCCAGAATCACTTCCGCTTCGCCCTTATCGCGGATGTTGGGACTTTCAGTGTCGTAGCCAAACTCTTTTCGCAAAAGCTTTTCCGCGCTGCCGCGCACACCGATAGAACTGTGGATGATGACCTGTTTCACCCCGTGAGCCTTAGCCGCATCGGCAATGTTCTGCATGGCCTGGGCATAAAACGGCTTCGCCGCCCTCATTTGCTCACCCCGCCGGGCGGAGGTGTCGATGATCACCCTGGGCTTGGCCTTGGCCACGGCCGCCATCACGGACTCTCCGTCCATGAGGTCGCCCACGGCGTAATTGATATCCAGGCCGGCGATACGTTTACGGTCCGACGTGGGACGGACAAAGGCTGTCACAGTCTCGCCTTTTTCCACCAGCATGCGCACATGCGGCGCACCCAATTGACCAGTGGCGCCAAACACCAAAGCACCTTCCGCTTGAGCAGCCGCACCAACCAATACGCTCGTCGCAAACGCGAAGAGAAATTTCAGAATGGTCATGGTTTCATTTTCCTTCACCGAAACTGGGTGGCGGCCAGGTCAGACTGGTGTCCATGTTGTGATAGGCCTTATATAGACAATTCTCGTAACTTGATGTCAAAACACGCTACTTCGTTGATAATAAATCATAATTTGTTCATCTAAAATCCATCAAGAAAACGACGTAGCAATCCGTAATCAAATTGAAAGCAGATTCGTTATAACTCCAGCGTACCCAGGCGCACCTTTGTCGGTAACCGTTCCGCCAAGCTTTCAATTACCCACATCGTTGATCTGCAATGTGGCACCAAGAGCGATGTCGTTCAGTCGGGATAGGCCGCGCCACATGACGATGTTTCCCGGCGGCGGATCCTTGGCACGGGCGAGATAGCCTCCGAGCCTGGCGATTTTGGTGAGATAGAGCGTGAGCGTCCTGACCTGGGAAGGATGGGCGGTCGGATCAGGGATCAGGCGATCGAGGATTTGCGTCTCCAAGTTCGTCAGCACCAGGGCGGGTTCGAGATCAGGCTCGACCCGGTTGAGCATGGTCAACCAGAACTCGCGCCAGTTCAGGATACAGAACACGGCATTGTCAGATTAAATCTGCTTGGTCGTCTCTCCCTGCTCGCTTTTAGAGATTTCAGGGCGCAAAAGCAGGTTTTGTCTGGCTTAGACCGGACAGGCACGGGCGACGAAGCTGGCTCAACAACGAGAAAATACTAACATACGATTTTAGTCTGACAATGCCTTGAAAACGGCGATCGGGAGCATCCCCTCGCCAGTTCCTGGTCCGACGCCGACAGCGGACGGGTCGGATGGGACGCGAGAGGCATCGGCGGCGGGCGGTGTAAGGTTCCGGCGTGACATATATTCAGTTCACTCACCGGAAGAGAATGCCGTTGTCCCTCCCGAATACCTTATCCGCCGATATTCATTATGCAAACCGCCTAGGTGTTACCAGTTAGAGGATATGCACCTTCGAGCTGGCATTGTCAGACTAACTGGCCCGGAGCAGAAGAAGCCGTAATGCGAGTAATTTCAGGCAGCAAGTTGCTGCCACTCGACGAGGGCAGCGGCTCGAGCTTGTTCGAAAATGTCTCTGCGGTTGAGATGGCGTTGGTGGTTGAAGTGGTTGTAGATCGAGGCATGGACAGAAGCGAATTTCTGCAGGGTCTTGATGTCTCTGAACCGAGCCATCGCGCCTTCTCGTCGTCGGAACGGTTGGTGTGAATTTGCGGCTCGATTGTTGAGCCATTGACCACAAAGCTGGCGACCTTCGACCCCAATATCTTTCATAGCGGCGCCGTATGAACGAAGTCGGTCCGTGACGATCAAAGCCGGCCGGCCATAACGCTTCATGGCACGTTTAAGGAATTCAAGCGCAGCCCTGTGATCCCGCCGTTTAGTGACATAGACCTCAAGAACTTCGCCTTCGTGATCGACAGCGCGCCATAGATAATGTGTCTTGCCGTTGATGCGGACGAACACTTCATCAAGATGCCAGCGCCACAGAGAATAGGATCCATGACGAATGCGGCGTTTGCGGATCTCGGACGCAAACAACGGGCCAAAACGGTTCCACCAGTACCGTACGGTTTCATGGCAAATGTCTATGCCCTGTTCGAACAGAAGATCTTCGACCTGTCTCAGGGACAGTGGAAATCTAACATACAGCATCACTGCGAGGCGGATGATCTCGGGCGAGCTGTTGAAATAGCGGAAGGGATTGTGCATCGCCGGAGGCTAGGAGACCTTACTTTTCAGCTCAAGCCGATTTAGTCTGACAATGCCCCCATTGCCCTTATTCGCTGTTTGTAGACCGTGCCGTAACTGACATCCCGGTCCCTGATGAGGTATCGCGGCGCGGTCTCCCAGGGAAGGGCCCGGCTAACCCGGTTAGCAATCCAAGCCGCGGTCGGATGGTAGGTGGCATTGGTCCACACTAACTCCCGCCGTTTGAGGTAAAGGATGACGAGGCCATACAGGAGTTTGAAGCCCGCTGTGGGAACCACAAACAGATCAACGGCTGCAATAGCATCCTTGTGATTGGCAATGAACGTGTTCCAGCTTTGGCCCCTGGGCCGGTAACAACGCCCAAGATACTTGCTCACTGTCGATTGGGATACGTCAAAACCCAACTTGAGCAACTCACCGTGGATAGGCGGCGCACCCCAAAGAGGGTTGTCCCGCGCCATTATTTTGATGAGGTCCCGTATTTCCCTGTCCATGACCGGTCGTCCGCCGGGATTGCGCGATTTCCAGCGCAAAAGGGCCCGGAAACCGTACCTGTGCCAACGCAGAACGGTCTCGGGCCTGACGACCACTATGGCATCGAGAACAGAAGGGCAGATCTTCACAAGCCAACTCAAGAAGATACGGTCCAGCCGCAAAAGCCGGACGCGGCCAGGGTGTTTACGCCTCAAGACCGAGATCTGATGTCTCAATGTGATGTTCTCTGCGGCCAGCCGGCGCGGTCCCTTGACCATGGCCACCAATGCCATGAAGAACATTCCAATGAACGATATCATCCCAAACGGAGTACAGACGTTTTATACTCAAATCAACCGGATGAGGTTTTCGGAAGGGACAACGGTACGTGGAGCGCTCGGTTGTCGACAATATCTACTTTCGACACCGCATAGTCATATGCCCAAGAGCTTATACCTTTAGCCTGATTAGGCGTGACAGTATCGAAGCCGACTTCAAGTAGTACGCCTGTCTTCAGTCCAGCAAGCGGCTGATGCATGCTTTGGTGGTGCAGTCGGATGCCACCGCTACGAAACTTTTTGTCGTCGAATTCCGTGTCACGTTCGACTGAGACAATGCCGTCGATTTTTATTTTTTGGGCCAACCCATCGTAGAATGCTTTGCGGCTATCAACGTGTTTTGGCTTATTCTGGTTTTTCCCCGTCGCAACATTCTGACCCTCACGTGGATCGAACGGATGAGATTTCCGTATTGGACCGCACCTTGCGTTTAAACCAGAACGTATTGACCGATATAGCCGGACCAATGGGCAACGGCACATGCAGATTGTTGACGGTCTTGTAAGACTGTTCGATCAACTCCTCTTCAAAAAACGCCAAGATTTCGCTGGCTGGAAAACGACGCGGACCGATGGGGCGCCAATCAAACATATGACGTTTGTTGAAATGGACGAGGATGTAGTCTCCTCCAGGAGCCAACCAGTCATAAAGTCGTTCCCGGTAGGCCAAACGGTCTTCATTCTTGAAATTATGGAGACAACCCCGGTCCACGATAAGGTCAAACGGTGTATCGGTGGCCCACGTGGTGACGTCTGCCTGGATGAATGTGGGAGATACATTCATTTTGTTTGCTCGTTCTCGTGCCATTGCCAATGCATCGGAGACAAAATCCACGCCGGTAACCTCCCAGCCCTGAGAGGCCAGGAAAACTGTATCGGTGCCCGTACCACATCCCACATCCAGAGCGCGCCCTGGTGCTGCTCGCCGGTTTATGGCCTCAGACACATAATCGGTAGGGTCCGTGTGACTCCATGGCAGTTCTTCCGGGTCGCTTGCGGAACGATATAAACGACGGTAAACCCGATTGCTGACGCTCATCTCTTAGTTTCCTTCTGATCCGGAAAGATAAGAATATCTTAGAGCTTTTAGTTATTGGACAGAATCGCTCTTGTATTTTGTCAGACGGTTAAGGATTATTTTTTTCGTGACACACGAGACGTTGTGGAAGATTGGCGTCCCTCCCAAAACCCCCTTCACACGGAGTCGTAGAGGATTAGGACGTTCCACGCGCTCGATCTTAACGCGGAGATGAGAGGCCGCTACCAAAACACGTTATAACATTGTGAAAAACTGATCAAGCCAGACTACCTGGAAACGGTACGCAAAAATATTTACGCTCAAAAAGCAAGAAGGTCAGATGAATATTCAACGTATACTCCGGATTTGTGTTGTCTTTGTCTTGACGGCAATTGCAACCACAGTCCTCGCTTGCATTATTGGCACGCAGTTCGTGTTGGCGGATCTCAACGATGTAGGCATTGCCATCCCGTTCGGCGTCCGCATTGCCACGACTTGGCACGACGTTGTAAATCTGGGATTCATTCCCAGTCCTTCATTCGGATTTTCCTATGGACAGGTGATCACCGTCGGTTTTTTATTTGCGTTCCTTGCGGCAGCGGCGGTGTCCCATTTATTGCCTCGGTTCAGGATCATCATTTATACGACTGCCGGAGCGGTGGCATTTCTCACCCAATTGGAACTTTCCTCTTTTTCCTTCGGCGTCACAATGTACGCCTTTGCACGAACCCCGCTAGGACTCGCTGCACAGGCCTTAGCCGGTGCCATGGGCGGATGGCTGTTCGCTAAATATACGGCGCGGGGAGAAACGGCATGACACAACCAATAGCTAAAGTTTTTGCCGCTAGTGCGTTAATTCTGGCGATCGGCCTGCACGCGCCCACAAGTCTCGCGCAGACCTATACCATCGAGACTATTGCCGATGGTCTCGCCTTTCCGTGGAGTCTCGAATTCCTTCCCGATCGCGACATTCTGATCACCGAACGGGACGGGCGGTTGCGCGTGGTCCGCAATGGACAGCTGCTGCCCGACCCCATCGCCGGCGTACCCGAGATCTACGTGCGCAGTCAAGGCGGCCTGATGGATGTGCGGCTTCATCCGGATTTCGAGACCACGCGCCTCGTTTACCTGTCCTATTCCCATGGTACTCCTGACGCCAATCAGTTGCGTGTGGCGCGCGGCCGGTTGACCGACGGTGCCCTGACGGACGTAGAGGTGGTGTTTGGCGCTGAACCCTTAAAGGGCACACCGATTCATTATGGTGCCCGGCTTGCGTTTCTGCCGGATGGAACCTTGCTGATCACGTGCGGCGACGGTTTTGTTCACTACCTATGGGCGCAGGGTCTTGACAATCACCTGGGCAAGACCATTCGTCTGAATGACGACGGCTCCGTTCCCGCTGACAACCCCTTCGTTAATGAAGACGGCGCCCGCCCGGAAATCTGGACCTACGGCCACCGCAATCAGCAGGGTTTGGTGGTGGATGGAGAATCGGGCCGTGTGTATTTGCATGAGCATGGGCCAATGGGCGGCGACGAGCTCAACATTCTGGAAGCCGGCAATAATTATGGCTGGCCGGCGGCTACCTACGGCCTGGACTACTCCGGCGCCCGCGTTTCCCCTTATACGGAGCTAACCGGCATGGCCCCTCCGCTGGAATATTGGTCGCCTTCCATCGCTCCCGGCGGCATGACCTTATATAGGGGAGACGCTTTCCCCGAGTGGCAGGGCGATCTGTTTGTCGCGGCCCTGGCTGAGAGGTCCGTGCGGCGGCTGGACCTTGAAGACGGGGCAGTCAAGGGGCAATACATTCTATTTACGGAATTGGAAGACCGCTTCCGTGAAGTGCGTACCGGCCCGGACGGATATCTTTATCTCCTCACCGACAGCGCTGAAGGCCGTCTCCTCCGTGTGCGTCCCGGCGCAACACCGGACTCTTGATATACGAAAGCAACACCTTTGCTTCACGCAGCATCCCGATAATTTGTTCCTTTGAATATCTCGTTCGCTTCATTCCGTCCTCGTTTGCCAGGGTTGGGAATATAGGTTTTTTATAAAGTGCCATATCGTCTGCTTATGGCATATTATAAATGGGTCATGCTTCTTACTCGGTAATGTCACTCGCGAACCATCAAGTTACGGTCAGATACATTTAAGTATTAGAGGGACCCATGATTCACAATTTCAGCATAGTCATCATGCTTTTGGTCGGCCAATTCGCATATGCACAAGCGCCGTCAAACCAATCCTTTACGGCTGGACAACCGCTTGGTGTAATCGTTGACGGTACCTACACACCGATCTCAAACAACGTTACGGTCTATGGCGCGTTCAGTTTCGCCGAAAGTTGTTCATATGATGCGACGCGTGGATTAATCGTCGTGCCCAACCGGGGTGCACCTCAGAATGCAATTCCCAATGACGGTTATGTTTCGTTGATCAATCATGATGGCTCGGTCCATACCTCGCGCTGGATCGGCGTCAACCGGAACGGCCTCACACTCAACGATCCGCTCGGCAGTGACATCCACAATGGCATCTTATATGTCGCTGATATCGACGGCGGAACAAGCTCAGGCGAGCCGAGGGTTGCGGTGATCCGCAAATTCGACATGAAAACAGGTGCGCTGGTCGGCGAATTTCGAAATCCGAATTCGACTTTCCTAAACGACGTAGCAATCGCTGAGGATGGCACGATCTACGCCACCCAGACCGGTGCCAGGGGAGAGGGTGCGGATCCCACGACCTGGAAAGTCTATAAATTTACGCCAGATGGTGAGATCCACGATTTTGTCGTGGGGCCGCCACTTTTCAGACCAAACGGCGTCGCTATGGACAACGACGGCAACATTGTTGTAGTCAATCTTCAAAGTAACGACGTTTTGACCTTCTCGCCAGCAGGGGTGCTTGTAAAAACCGAGAAGGCTGTCCAGGCCGGCAATGACGGTCTAGTCATCATGGAGGATGGCACCAAATACGTCGGTAGCGTATTTTTTGGCGGCGTATCGCGTATCCGGCCAGGTCAGCCCGCCGAGATGATTGCCAGCGGCATTCCGTCCGGAGCGTCAATGTGTTTCGACTCAGACGCCAACCAATTGGTCATCCCGATGAATCCCAACAATGCGATCGCTCTGATTACACTGGACTAGTCTTGAGGGAGAAGGATAGATACCCCGCATGTTGTTTTCCGGCTACCTATAGTGGGCCGGGGCATGACGCGGACTTTATGTACGGGGTCACAGTCCGCCGCAAAACAATAAAATTGCTCGGCGCCGGAATAATCCGTGATTTGGGATAACATCCACAACTGGATAGCTTGCATCATGAAGACTGGCGGATCAGGTTTTCGGAATGGACACCCCCGTGTTACTGATCACGGGGGCTTACGTTCGCTTTTGGTCAAAAGAGGACATAAGAAAATCCTGCCGACGCGTATATGATGAGACCTTCTTAGTCATCTGGTCCTACCGAAGGATTCAGCCCTTGGTTACGCGGCACTGAGGATCCTTCACACGGATACTTCGCCGTCAATGACTGAGCAAGCACGACTGCTGCCGGAAAGTGGGGTGTCGAGCGTCCAGTGCGAGCGGCTTCGAAAAGGGCTTCAATGATTGTGGCAACTTCAGCCACGGTTGGGCCACACCATGTATAGCCAAAGGAACGCCACATGTTGATGGGCTCGCCTTCAATATCAACTTGTGCGCCCGCAATGAAGCCGTTGATAAAACCTTCACACCTGGCCCGCGCGGCATCATCGCCGCTGCGGCAGTCACGCCCGAGCTCGACACCCTGATACGCCCCAGCCGGTGCTGAGAGCAGCCAGAACACGGCTGTGCCAAAGTATCTGAAAAGAGGGCTATTCATTTCCGAGAAACTCTCCATGTGGGTTTTCATGAAACCGTTCTACCCTTTTGACGCTGGCTGGGGTCACTAACTCGTTGTTGCCTGCTCGTCCCAAGGATTGACTCCCTGTCCCTTACAAATACGTCATCCAAACAGAAAAATAGCTGCTTCATAGCCAATTTGAGTGAGGCCTAAGAACAGAAAGGCTCTGGAAACCATTAGAGTACCTCGGCAAAAAACAAGCCTCTGAAGCATAAGACTTCTTGCAAACCAGTAGGTTAAGATAGATCAAACCGACATTCCCGAAGCGGACGCGGTGGTCTGTTCTTTTCTATTCCCGTTTCACTATCGGCGGATTAGGTAAACAGAAGGGACAGGGGGCGTAAACCCAAGGGTTTGAGGTGTTCTTCAAGTTGGGCCCAGGTGCAACCGGCCTCCAACGTGACGTACATGTCCTGTTGGTCAACATGGACAATTCTGTTTAAGGACCGCGTATCGATGCAAACACCGGGACTGCGCGTTGGCAAATAGGCATCCGTATAAGAATACCCACCGCCACGCGGAAACATGGCTACATCGGCTTCCGCCAAGCATTTCACCGTTGAAGCCAGTGACTCGACAGTCGGTGGCTTGATGACCGCCGCGACGGGCTCGGCTTTTTTGTAGTAATCCTGGGAAAAATATTCCCGTTCTGCCAAGTCCTCTATGACATTCTCGGACCCGGCAATATTTCTTACGGCGTCGAACACATTGACGAGGTCGTTTTGCGAAGGCGTAGTCATCACTGTCTATCCTGAGTTATGAAGGTACGAGACCTGACCCGCGTTCGTCTCACTCATAGAGAAAGGGACCATGAATGAACAGAGGCGATGTGCATGTATTCATCATCGGTGCCGGCATTGGGGGTTTGACCACGACCCTGGCCTTACAGCGGGAAGGGTTTCGTGTGTCGGTGTTCGAACAAGCACCTGAGTTGGGCGAAGTCGGCGCCGGACTTACTCTTTTTAAAAACGCCAATATCGCTTTTGATTACCTCGGTTTGAATGAGTCCATCGCCGCTATGTCTGAAATTCCCGACATTGGAGCGATGAAAGACTATAAGACCGGCGAAGTATTAAACACGACCTCACAATTACGGGCCGCGCCCACGGATGTTAGCGGAACGCGTTGGAAAGAAAGCGAATTTGAACTCCGTCAGGTACACCGGGCGGACCTGCATGCGCTGCTAGTGGAAGAGATTGACAAGAAGGATCCGAAAGCGATTCATCTAAATTCGTCTTTTGTGTCCGTAACCCAGGACTCCAGCTCTGTCACCGCCCATTTTGAAAACGGCACGACAGCATCGGGCCAGGTTCTTATCGGCTGCGACGGCATCCGTTCAGCCGTGCGCCAAGACCTGTATGGAATTGATGATCCCGAATTCCTCAATTATGTGGCCTGGCGTGGGCTTGTCCCCATTGAGTCCCTTCCGGACGGGTTGGTCACGCCTGATACCGGTGTCCTGCGCGGACAAAACAAGAGTTTTACACGCTACAAAATTCGGGACGGCTCGCTGGTGAACTATGTGGCTTTTGCCCGCAGAAACGATTGGACTGAGGACGGTTGGATGGTGCCGTCCACCGTAGAAGAAGTGATGGAAGAGTTCAGCGATGCGACTGACGAAGTCAGTCTGATCGTCAATAACACACCACCCAACACCTGTTTTAAGTGGGGCCTTCTGGGACGGGATCCACTACCGCGATGGACCACGGGACGGGCCACATTGCTTGGGGATGCGGCCCATCCCATGCTGCCGTTTTTGGGCCAAGGAGCCGGTATGGCTATTGAGGATGCGGTTGTTTTGGCGCGGGCGTTTGCCCTTTCGGGGAACGTGATCGAAGGTTTGGCCCGCTACGAAGCAGCCCGGCGGGAGCGGACGACCTTGGTCACGCAAGGAGCCCGACACGCAGGACTAAAAATGCATGGTATTCATGATGATAAGACGGAAACCATCGCCCGGGAGTACAATCAAGAAACAGTTGCAACGTATAATCCGGTGACAGTTGATGTTTGAATTATTCAGCCATTCCAGAGTGACGTCACATTTTGTCGTTGCTTACGCCTTTTGTTCCACCGTCTTGCTGTTTGCAACTCTTTCTGCGGCCCAAGTGGAACAGGGACTGGTCCGCGCCGCCTCACCTGTGCCGGCCACATCAATGGGGAATCCCTTTGCTCAGCCCGATGGCACCAGCACCCGTGTCGCCCTTTTTGACGGACTCACCAGCCTCAGCCGCGATGCCAAGCTTCAACCGGCGTTGGCCACGTCTTGGCAAACAGATACACCGACACGTTGGACCTTTAAATTGCGCGACAATGTTGTTTTTCACAACGGTGAGCCGTTCACCGCCGATGCCGTTGTCGCCACGATAGACTTTTTAAAGAGCCCGGAGGCGGCGCAGTACTACGCTACAAGGTATACGGCTACGATTGCATCAGCCAGTTCGATCGACCCTTTGACTGTCGCCATCGATACCCACGAACCAGATCCGATTCTGCCAAACCGCTTGGCGAGTATAACGATTGTCGCCCCCCGTGCCTGGCGCGAAATGGGCGTCGACCTCTTTACCCGGGAACCGGTGGGAACCGGACCCTATTCCCTCATTGACTGGGGAGCTGGGAGCCGCGAGATCGAGCTCGAAGTATTCGACCAATCTTGGCGGCAAGCCAAAAACGTAAGACGGGTCCGGATTACCGTCCTGCCGGATTCGACCACACGACTTCAAGCGCTCCTGTCAAATCAGGTGGACATTGCCGTTAATTTAGATCCGGACAACATTCCACAGCTTGAGGCTGAAGGTCTTAACGTCCTCGTTATGCCCGCGCCGCATATTGTCACCCTGGCTTTGCGCAATGTGGGCGAAGTCTCTGAACCGATGAAGGACAAGCGCGTTCGCCAGGCTTTAAACTACGCGGTCAACAAACAAGTGATGGCGGAACAGGTTTTGTATGGCTTTGTCCGCGTTGCCAGTCAGGCGGCGACGCCCGAAGTGTTCGGCTTTAACCCCAACTTGGTACCGTACGACTATAATCCCAGTCTCGCGCGCAGTTTGCTCGAACAAGCCGGTTATGGTGATGGAATTGCTCTAACTTTTGGTGTGCTTTCCGGTCAAACCCCGGCCGACACGATTTTGTATCAATTGATGCAGCAAGACCTTGCGGCCATTGGTGTCGATGTAACTCTGCGCCTCCTTCCCTTTCCTGATCTCATGCGGCGCATTGATTCAGGCGAGTGGGACGAAATGGACGCCTACTCGACCACATTGTCCAGTGCTTGGTTCGGCGATGCCAGCCAGGCTATTGAGCGTATGTCATGTGCCTACCCTTCGACATTTTTCTGTGATCCAGACATTATGGATCTCATCGAAGAGAGCAATCACGAGATGGACCGTGACCGACGGGAAGTCCTTCTTCAAACCATCCTTGCCCGCTTTCATGACTTAGCGCCGGCGCTATTGCTGGTGGACTATTCAGCGATCACCGGCACTTCAACGCGGATCAGCAACTATCGCGCCCGGTCCAACGGTGTGCAGTTTGAAGAGATTGAACTGATCGAGTGACTAATCAACGCGACTGGGACTCATAGTGGCTTTGTCGCAACATCGACCCATGGATAGCGGCAGCGCCTGCCGTCCGGTAGGCGGCGTCGCAGCGGAGGAACTGCCAGGCCCGGCCGCCGCCGGTGATGCGGTCCGCCAGCGCCATCGCCACCCCGATCGCCTCCCGGTTCCGCCACACCCTGCTCTTCGCTCGTCGCGGAACGACCTGTGGCGCGCGCGTCGCCATTGCCGCAACCACTGACGTCCGCATCGCCGGTACAAACGCTAGTCGCCCAACCTCGACCGTGGCGACAGAGGCACGCCTGATGCCATAACCGGGCTCGATCGAGACCATCGCCAGGCCAGGATCGTCCTTGCTCCACAAGATCGCGGCGAACACCTGGGCGCCGGAGCGGTCCGGCAGCCCGGTCAGAAGCCGCACCGGAAGCAGCGCCGGACGTTCCAGGGGTGCGAACCGGTCGTGCCGCCTAGCCTCGCGCAATGCATCATCGAGCATCGCGCGCGCCGCATCCGGCGGCATCCAGTCGCGAATAAGCGGCACCAGAGCAGCCGATACGGGTTCCACGACCCCACGCCGCACCCGGCTTTGAAAGCCGCCGGCCGCGGCGAGGCGGACATCTGCCGAGGTGTCCAGCAGCCAGTACAATGCCAGCCGGCCGCAGAAGTCCTCATCCCGATACGCGACGTAGCGCACGAAGGAAACACGGGTTTCGGTCGAAAGCGTGGCAAGCTGGTCTGCCATTGCCGAATGCAGCAGCCAGTTGTTGCGGTTCGTCTCTTGCCGCAGGCGGTCGATTTCGGCATCCACTTCCTCGGCGACCCACCATGGATCCGCCAACGGGACTATTTGGTCCATCAGACAGGAGAACAGGACATCGGGCGCCTCGACTTCTTCCCTGGCATAGGCCAGCGTCAGATCACGTGCGCCGAAGAAGTCCAAACCCTCGGCGGCAACCAAGCCTTCGATCGCGTCGCGCGCCTCTTCCAGAAAACGCGCGCCGAGACGCCCGCGGCCCTTCCGGTCCGTGCCAGCCTGGCCGATCACGGCCTGGAAAAGTTTCAACCGGAGAATCCGGTCCGGGTCTTCGCTGTCCTACGCGTCAGCGATGAGACCCGAAGAAACGCCCGGCGCTCCGAGCAGTACCACGGCGCGGTCTTCCGTTAGGCGCACAAGGATATTGGAACCGTCGGCGCCGCGCAGTTCTTTAAGACAGACCTCGATCAGGTCGTCTCCGGGCATCATGGTGTCGTCCTCGGAGGGGCACGCCGAGGCGGCCGGCACGCGGCATGCGGGCATCTTCGCACGGTACGATGCGGCCTTGAAGATCGTGCGCACGGATTCGGTAAAGGGCTACCGGATCGCCGGTGCCAGTCTCCAATGAAGACTCCGGAAGAAAGACAGCCACGGTGTGACCCTTTCAACCGGATGCGGTAGGAACTCGGTGACTGCCGGAGGAGAGCTTGACTTGGACAACCCGATTAGAGAAGCAGGTCCTCGACCTGCCTCAGGGAGAAACGCCGTTTCCTCTCACAATGCCCTTTAAAGCTCCTACTTGGCAGCACATGAGTCACAATGCGGATCCGCTCCATCCCTGCAAGTCCGCAGTGTCCGGGAGCATAGGCAAGGGTGGAGCGATATTTTTCCTTCCCGATGTCCTTGTCACGATCACCCGGTTCCTTGCACCGAGTTCAATTGCAAACTGGGCTGTGATATCTTTCCGCGTGACCGGTGCCGCTGACAGTAGATTGTGAGGTCAAGAGCAATGGACAAGGCAAATGAAACCGATCACCGCACCTGAATTGCAAACCACCGATTGGCTGAACACCGATGAGCCGGTCTTGCTTGAATCGTTACGTGGCAAGGTTGTTCTAGTCGAAGCGTTCCAGATGCTGTGTCCCGGATGCGTGTCCCACGGTCTGCCGCAGGCGATGCGCGTACATCAATTTTTCAACCGCGATGAAGTCGCCGTCGTTGGTTTACATACTGTGTTTGAGCACCATGGTGCGCAGGGCGCACGCGTGGCGCTTGCCGCGTTCCTGCATGAATACAAGATTGGATTTCCTGTTGGTATTGATGCGCCGTCCGAAAGCGGTGGACTTCCGAAAACGATGGTGCGTTATCGCATGCAGGGGACACCAACGCTGATTCTTGTCGATCGCCTGGGGCGTCTGAGAAAGCAGAAATTCGGCTTGGAGGAAGACCTCGTCCTCGGCGCTGGTATCATGTCGCTCATTCGCGAAAGCGGAGATGTAACGCTCGCGGCCAACGCCGGAGATAATTGCAGCGGAAGCGCGGATGAAAGATGCGGCGCACCAGTGGGACTATAGTCATAACAAGGCAAAGATGCCCATCTGGCAAATCGTGAATTCAAAACAGGATGGCGTCAGGAACATTGTCGGGGGAAACGGCGTTGAGCACAGGTTCTACAGGTCCGAACCCAGTTGGTCTGTCAATGCCCGATGGTGGACGATTTAGCGGCGGCGATTAACAGGGTGCTAGCGTAAGCCAAGCAGCCGGCAATCACACCCAACCAAAGGTTTTATCTTGGCACCGTTGCATCTTTTTATAACAGCGCCTACACACCATATGAGGGAAAGGATGAACAACTCGGGAGATTTGTCATGACCCCGTTGGATTTCATGGGCTTTATGGTGTTGTTGGCTGTTGCCCTGCTAGTCGCCGCCATCCTTCATTACGGACTTAAGTTTTGGGGCTTATACGCTTAACTAGCCAAACGCTTCTAACCCTTTGGCCTTAGTGATTTTCTGGACTGAGCAACGCGCAGACCCGGGTTTGGCCTTTTCGCCGCTGAAAATATGGCGCGGGCAGCCTGCTGTGGCGTGGCATCCAGCTTAATGATGCGGGATTCTGGGCGTCCGCGTTTGCGCCCTGACTGTGTTCGTTTCTTAGCGGTCATTGTCTGGTTCTACGTTCTGCGCACTACAAATACTTTCAGCAGTATGACCAAGGAAACCTCCTAAGAAAAAAACACCATAAATGACGATAAGCGGGGTCCATAAGCCATTTGCAAAAAGATCGTACCAGGGCCCAAAAATGATTATGAAACCAAGAGGAACCGCAAGGATAGTTAGAACAAACGCCCAAAACCCTCCCACAGAATTGACTAGAATATCGATAGCATAGACCACCGCCCAAAGTCCTGCGCTGCCCTGCATTAGGAATCCAACGACCATCAGTATTACCCGCATCATGTGGTTAGGTCTCGGTAGCGCAGTCGCTTGCCGGAAAAGCGGCGGGCCAACACGGCCATTTGATCAATCGTGTCAAGGTCACGAATGTTGTTCCGTCCGGTAAACTCTTGCACATAACGGTCCAGGTGTTTCTCTGAAACATGGTGGAATGTGCCGTGGTAACCGCGCTTGAACAGACTCCAAAAACTCTCAATGCCATTGGTGTGCGCCGCGCCGTCCACATATTCTCCTACGCTATGGCGGACAGTTTCGTGATCGCGTGCTATGCCTTGGTAGGCGGTCGCGTCATCGGTATAGACCGTTGCGGTTTTCTCCGTCCGGTCGGTTACGAACTTTTGCAGTGTTTCAGCATCGGTTTTTGCAACAGTCGCCGCACTGACTTGCTTTGACTCCCGGTCCTTTACGCCAGCCACTACGGTTTTGCCAGCAGACCCACGCCCCTTGAGGGCTTTCCTCTTGCCCTTGTGCATATTCTTGCGAAGCCCACCGACTGCGGTCTCATCCGCCTCGGCGGGGCCGGGAAATGGTTTATCCCGCCCGTCCATGAATCCCTCACGGATACGCTGCATAAGAAACCATGCCGTGGCTTGGCGGATACCTACCTCACGGTAGAGTTTCATGCTGGATGTGCCCTTGATGCCCGTAGTCATCATGTACAGCGCAATGGCCCACTTTTGCAGTCCAATCTTGCTGGACTGCATAACCGTGCCCTTGCGAACGCTGAAATGATTGCGGCAGTCACGGCAACGGTAGGGCATGGGCTTGCGGGTTTTGACGGGGACGGTATTGACCGAGCCACAGTCCGGGCAGAACCGGCCATCGGGCCAGCGTTGTTCTTCGAACCAGGTTTCCGCGCTCGTATTGTCTGGGAACATTTGCAGCAGTTCCATAACCGTCATACCCTTGCGGTAGCTGCGTCCGGGTCCGTTTTTCGCCATTGCCTTGCCTCCAATTTATGACGTTATACTAGCCAAAAACAAGGGAAGGTCAAGGAAAAATGACAGGTTGGGTTGCGTTCAGATTTGGGACTTAGTAAGGTTTCCTGTTGATAAACAGTCTGCTGGCAATTCAATCCGCAACATAATGGGGTCTCATTTGGAGAAAAGTAATGACTGAGTCACATCAGCGACTACTTGGAGAAGAGCTTGAATTCTACAACAAAAACAGAGAGCAATTCCTCCATGATTACACTAATCGCCACCTTCTTATAAAAGGAGATGAATTGATCGGCGGCTTTTTAACCCAGGACGACGCAGTTGGGGAGGGTGTGAGGCGTTTTGGCATTGGCCCTTTCCTTGTCAGATTGTCTGGAGAAGATACTCCTAGCGCCTCTGTCCCAATGTTGACATTGGGACTGCCGTGCCAATCCTGAATATCAGAACAGAGACCAAGACAAAGAAGGGTGAAGTTAACCCAGCTCCAGATGGATTAGCGGCCAGTGGACCGGTGCTCCCAGTTACAATCACCCTATCCGACAAGGCTATGCGCTCTTACGCAGAAACTGGTGAGCAACCGCTGCCTGCTGTCAATGGCCTTGCAATGATTGATACAGGAGCAACCACAACATGTTTTGATGAGGCTGCCGCTAAGAAAGCTGGGTTGCCTACAATTGGTGTTACTAGCATGTCGTCGGCTTCCCACCCGAACCATGAAGTCCCATTATTTTCTGGCAAAATTACTACTCCAACAGTCACCATTAACGTTGAAAAAGGCATGGGAGCGAATTTATCTGCCGTTAGCAACGGATTGATTGCTTTGATCGGGCGCGATGTCCTTAAGTCTGCCGTCTTAGTTTACAACGGTCCGGACGGTCATTTTTCTTTATCAATTTAATTAGTGGCTAGTTAAGCGTATAAGCCCCTAAGTTTTATATCGTTTCTGGCCATTGGTCGTTCGCATCCAAGGTTATCGTGGGGTATGTGGGTGCCATGTACGGTCCGGCCTTTTTTGGACATTGGTTCGAAGGTCTGGTGGTGGGCGGTGTTTATCTTTTGCCGGCCGCGCTCGGCGCTTTCGCGCTGGTGGTCCTGATCATTGATGTGGTCAAGACCCTGCGTCACAGCTAACGCACCAACGCTCACGTGTAGGACTTCTCTGAAAGACAGGCTCCGTTCTGACCGGGCGGAGCCTGCTATTTTACGCCACCGCCGCGGGCTACACTCGGCGCATTGTCAGACTAGAGCATTTCCGATTTATTCTGACGGCTATGCGTCAGAATAAATCGGAAATGCTCTAGATTTGGATCAACTGTCTTCTGGGTCACTACGGGGTAACAACTGGCATGACTTATCACCCTATACGATAGCGCAACTTGGTTTTGACCCCGTTCTTACACTACTGATCGAATCAATCGAATGACTGCAGATTTAGTTCAATACGCAACTCGCCGTCTAAGCATCTAGGCATTGCGGTACACAACTAAGCGTCGGTTATATTTCGTTCACTGCCATCCCTCTTCGAGCAATGGACAGCAGCCTCAGGCTTCTCCCAGTGAACATCTGGTTTAGGCTGCCATTTCTGATCTACCTTTCAGTCATTTTTGCAGCTAGAGTAAAACTATAGCGATAGTTAGTTGAGAATAACCCGCGTTTAGAAAGCTGTGTAATGTGTCGTGTGTTTAGTGAGGATTCGCCTTGAGCACTGTTGAGATCAAAGAAGCCATATCGGTACTTGCCGAACGGCCGTATGAAGCGACGCAGCTTGGCGTCGAGGTCAAAGACAGGACAATCAAAGAACATCCATTTTATGTTGGGTCCAGCAATGAAATAGAGAGTAGATCTAGTTTGGGAGGGCCGGGAAAATGACGAATGGACTGTCATTTTCTCAATTAGCAGCCGCTGAAAATCCCGTAATGGGTATCATCTTCATTCACGGCTTATCCGGCGATCCCAGTGAGACCTGGACCACAGACAATGGTGAAGAAGAATGGCCTCATTGGCTGTTTGATGAATTTCCCAACGTCGCCGTTTATGCACTGGGTTACCCAGCTAGCATGTTTGAGAAATGGGCAAAGAAGGAAATGGACATTTTCGAGCGCGCCACTAGTACGCTCGATTACATGTTGGCGAAAGGAATCGGTGAACGCCCACTGGTATTTGTTACTCATAGCCTCGGTGGTATCCTGGCAAAAACCATTATTCGCAAGTCATGTGACTCCGACGATAAGAACTGGAAGAAAGTCTCGGAGCAGGCAAAACTAGTTGTGTTTCTGGCAACCCCCCACACCGGTGCATCTCTAGCATCTATTCTGAAAACTGTTGTGCCGCGTTTCAGCTCTAATACCAATGGCCATGAGTGTTGACTCACTTTTGGGCTTTTCAAGTCGTCACGGTTCTGAGTCAAGGTTGTCAAAGGAGATTTCCGATGCCAGCCAAAGTGACCCTGCGCTCTGATTTTGATGCCCTTTAGCTTCGCCAGTTTGCCAAACGAAGTTCCGATACATGCCAGACCTGCCGTTTGTTGGCCCTGGCGGCGGTGTATGACGGGATGAGCCGTGGGGAGGCTGCGAAAGTCGGCGGGATGGATCGCCAGACTTTGCGTGATTGGGTTCATCGGTTCAACGATCTGGGTCCCGATGGACTGGTTAATAGTCGAGGCCCAAAGCGCAAGCGCCGCCTCAGCAAAGCGCAGTTGCAGGCGTTGGCTGAGATTGTGGAGACCGGTCCCGACCCTGAGGTTGATGGTGTTGCGCGTTGGCGGCGGGTGGATTTGCAGCGGCTGATCGAGAAACGTTTCAAGGTGGTCTATTGCGAGCGGACCATCTCGAAACTGCTTGCGTCCCTGGGCTTCTCCCACATCAGTGCCCGTCCGCAACATCCCGGGCAGGATCAGGCTGTGATGGCGGCTTTCAAAAAAACTTCTCCGATACGCCCAAGGCCCACACCGTAGACATTCCTGCCGGCAAAGCGATCGAAATCTGGTTTCAGGATGAAGCGCGCATCGGCCAGAAAAACCCGATCACGCGGAGTTGGGCAAGAACGGGAACAGGGCCACGCCAGCCTGCCGGTCAGCGTTGCCAGAACGCCTACCTGTTCGGTGCCGTCTGCCCCAAAAAGGGCAAGGGGGCGGCATTGATGCTACCCTTCTCCAACACCGAGGCGATGCAAATGCACCTCAATGAAATCAGCCGTCATGTGGCGGCCAAAGCCCATTGGGTTGTTCTCATGGATCGTGCCGGATGGCATACAACAGGCAAACTCAATACGCCAAAGAACATCACCATCATCTTGCTGCCACCGCGTGCGCCAGAATTGAACCCAGGTGGCAAACATCTGGCAGTACATACGCAGTAACTGGCTCTCAAACCGGGTGTTTGGCGATTACGAAGCCATCCTCGATGCCGGATGCGAAGCTTGGAACAAGCTCTTGGCCCAACCTGAAACCATTAAATCAAGCGGAATGCTCGATTGGGCGCATGTAAGTCAATCTTGAGGGCCGTTGGTATAAGACCGGCAAACCGGTTTATACGGGCTTTAGTTGCGATGAGACGGCTTTTCGTGGCAACCAATTCGTTGACAAATCGGTTCCGTGCCCCGAATGCGGCGAGGTGCATATTTGGACCACTCTAGACGCTTACCTGGAGACCGAAGAGGACGCCCACCAACCCTACGCGAAGCAGCGTCTTTACTTGCTATCCCAAAGCTGGATCGAGTTCGGAGGCTCAGGTCAATACCGCCGTTGTTCTCGTTTATTCAGTTCTGCGATTTCTTCGCAATCTCCTCCTGAAGCTTTTTAGAAAGACAAAGATCAACAACCTGGAACTGGAAGACAATCACAGGTTCTAAGTTACGTTGCCGAACAGTCAACCCAATTGGCTAACACTTGTCACGGAGGTTGGGCCGTAGAGAGCTTTCGAACCGATCCGGGCAATTCTTGCAGCACTAAATCCACCTGATGCTTGGCCGCTAATTCCGCCCCGGCGGCCTTGTTCAACAGAAAATACATGAGCAGATCGGGCAGTCGTACAGGCTCTAGATGCACGCCGTTACCTTGGCGCGATACAGTGGAAAGGGTGCTGAAACGCCTCGAATAGGCGCGCACGTAGAAGAAGCTTTTTTTGTGCTCCATCCATCCAATCAGGGCTGAAGCGGCAATACGATGCACCATGTCCACCAGTGCGTGCCTCTCTTTACCTACCGAACAGCCGGGAGGCTTTTTTTCGAAATCAAATTGATAGGTTTGGCTGCTACCGTCCGGAAAGACTATGTCGACGGCGTAGGTTACGCCATGCTGCCTATAACGTTGCAGGACGGTGTCGTCTTCACCGGGGCTAGCCTTCACATATTCTGTCAGATCTTCAACAAGGAAACGATCGGTGACCCTCTTGAGTAAACCCAAAGTGCATTCATCAGGGTTTGGATCACGAAGTTCTGGAACATGGGCCGTGGGATCGAAAGCAATGAGATACGTGTCGTCCTTCTCCGTGACGGCGACCTTGGAAGCACCCGCATGAAGCCTGACCGTACTCCCCGCAATCTCGAAGACGTCCCCGGGATTCATGATTTGGCACGCAAGGGTAGGATCAAGGCGTTTCAAGTCTGCTACGAAGCGTTCTCTTGAGATTGGGAACAGAAAGGCATTGACCCATACATGGGCTCCACAAAATCGGAAGCCCGCCGATCCGGGCGCCACCATCCCAGGGTTGATACACAGGACGGTCTCAAGGTTGTGCAAGTGGTCCGCGTATGGAAAAGTCTTGGCGCGAGTTTCAAAAAACTCAAAGTTCTGGCTGGCATACATGGCAAACAACAGATCGATGGGACCGCATTCGCCAAGAACGATGTCAATGGTTTCCTTGGACAGAAAGGTATCCACCTGGTTCCAAAATGTGCCGGTCTTGTCCTTGAAAACAATACCGAACTCACGGACTTCTGGGGAATCGGACCGGGTCGGAAATAACTTAACACCATTGAATTTGATGGAATCCATCTGCTCGATGGCATGAACCTTGGTAAACCCCAGCTCCTTGAGGGCGTAAAGGACCAGCGGATCTGCGGGGCAAATGACATCACAGTCCCGCCGCAAGCGGGCCAGGGAAGGAATATCGAAATGGTCCGGATGACGGTGGGAAACGATGAGAACGTCAATCTTGGGCAGCCGCTCGGGGTAAACCTGCCGTTCGGGGCAGGACACCACGGCGCCTTCCTCGAAGGGATCAGAAAACACCGGGTCCATGACACAATTGATCCCATCCGTTTCCACAAGAACAGAGGCGTGTCCCAACAATGTGACCTTCATGACCGTGTCATCCGGCTGTGTGGGTAGTGTATTTTACCTCGTTATTGACTCTGCCTATAACAAAGCAAATCGTTTGTAGATGAGGAACTGCTCAACTTGACCACAGATCTTACCAATAAGAAATGCACGCCTTGCCGAGGAGGTATTCCGCCACTGACCAAACAGGATGCTCAGAACTACTTGTCTCTGTTTCCTGGCTGGGAGTTGCAGGAGAACGGGGTCTGGATCCATCGAACATACAAGCTCGGAAACTTCAAAGAGGCTCTTGATTTCATTCAGTTGGTAGGAGACTTAGCCGAGGAAGAGGGGCATCATCCAGACCTATCCTTCGGATGGGGATATGCGACGGTTTCCCTCCAAACAAAGAAAATCAAGGGCCTCGATGAAAACGACTTCATTATGGCTGCCAAGACCAATGAGATTGCCGAGGCTGTTGCTGCCGACCCCGCCTGATCGCCTATCGCGCAGGACGAACTGAGAGACGTCGACCCTGGTGAGACAACGAAAAACACTGGAAGGCCGGTTGCCAGAGCCATCTCTCGAAAAAGTGAGGAAATAATGCAGGAGATCCTTAGCGACATCTTTACTTGGCCGTGGTTTTCCGAGCCGCACGGCTATAACTTCAACGGGCATCTCATTCGCCACGCCGAAGGTAATCTTTGCGTGGATCCCGTCGAACCAGACGAACAGGTTGCCAAGAAAATTGCGGGCCTTGGCGTTGCACGGATTCTTCTCACAAACCGCAATCATTCGCGAGCTGCCAACAGAGTGCGCAAACTGACTGGAGCAAGAACCGCCATTAACCCTGACGATACCTCTCATGCCCGGAGCCAGGGAACTGAATTGGACGACGAGTTGTGTTCATGGGCCAAGATCGGCCCGCTGGACGTGATCGGCGTTCCCGGCAAGTCGCCGGGCGAAGTCGCCCTTCACTGGCCCGAGAGGCGCCTACTCCTTGTTGGAGATGTCGTAATCGGTAACCCGCCCGGCCATTGCGGTCTTCTGCGCGAAGGGGTTATGGACAACCCCTCACGTCTGAGGGAGAGCGTACGCAAGTTACTTGAGCTCGACTTTGACACACTCCTGGTGGGCGACGGAGAGGCCATCCTCCAGGGTGCCAAGGACCGACTCAATGAGCTTGTGGAGACCTTTCCGGCGTAAATGTCATGCAGGACTCGCCCCCGGCAGGAGCACAGACACCCAGCGCCCAGGGTACAGCTGGGAAGAATATCAATCATTAAAATGGGCCTCCGTGGTTTAAATATTAGCCATCTAGAATATAATAAACTTAGAATCGAGTGCAGCTAGTGAACCACACTCAGGGTTATCTGTGATCGAGTATCTGGGCGATGGGACTTGCAATCATTTCCTATCCCCCAGGGAATACCCGGCCCCATTTCGGGTCCCTATCGCCAAGACCTTAATTTGCGATGGCGCAGCACAACCCGTGCACTTTTACCATACCGGCTCTTCATCAGCCTTCCAGAGGAGCTACCTATCCAACCGAACCGATATGGGAGGAACTGGATTATGACCTTTGTAGTCACGGAACAATGTATTCGATGCAAATTAATGGATTGCGTAGAGGTTTGTCCGGTGGACTGCTTCTATGAAGGCGAAAACATGCTTGTCATCCACCCCGATGAATGCATTGACTGCGCTGTCTGCGAACCGGAGTGTCCGGTGGAAGCCATTCTGCCCGATTCAGAGGATGAGGCGCAGCAATGGCTGGAACTTAATGCCGAATACTCAGCAAAGTGGCCAAACATCACAGTCAAAGGAGAACCACCCGAAGATGCGGAGGAATGGCGCGGTAAAGAGGGGAAAAAAGAATTCTTCAGTTCCAATCCCGGCGACACAGATTAACCGGCAGGTCCCGTATGAGTCACTTTCAAGGGGCGCACGACCAACCGCTGAAAGCGGCGTTGTAAGAGGAAAACGGCTTGAGTCGGTAAAGTGCGTCTCGTAGCGTCCTCTGTGGAAAAATCCGTTTCGTTACTTAAAAACGTTTCCTGAGATCATTCGCTCGGCTGTGATGACGCATGTCTGCTTTGGGTCTGAAGCGGGCATCCTGACAGCCCTCTATTTCGTCTGCTTTACACTCCACCAATCCCTCCGTCAGGCAATAACCCGTCACTGGCATGCAATCCAGTTATCTCGACCGGAATTCCGGATTTGAACTCCTTCAACAGGGGTTATTGTGCTCCAATGCCATCCGGCAGACTACATGCCATCGGACAACTTATACCAATGGCCATGAGTGTTGACTCACTTTTGGGCTTTTCAAGTCGTCACGGTTCTGAGTCAAGGTTGTCAAAGGAGATTTCCGATGCCAGCCAAAGTGACCCTGCGCTCTGATTTTGATGCCCTTTAGCTTCGCCAGTTTGCCAAACGAAGTTCCGATACATGCCAGACCTGCCGTTTGTTGGCCCTGGCGGCGGTGTATGACGGGATGAGCCGTGGGGAGGCTGCGAAAGTCGGCGGGATGGATCGCCAGACTTTGCGTGATTGGGTTCATCGGTTCAACGATCTGGGTCCCGATGGACTGGTTAATAGTCGAGGCCCAAAGCGCAAGCGCCGCCTCAGCAAAGCGCAGTTGCAGGCGTTGGCTGAGATTGTGGAGACCGGTCCCGACCCTGAGGTTGATGGTGTTGCGCGTTGGCGGCGGGTGGATTTGCAGCGGCTGATCGAGAAACGTTTCAAGGTGGTCTATTGCGAGCGGACCATCTCGAAACTGCTTGCGTCCCTGGGCTTCTCCCACATCAGTGCCCGTCCGCAACATCCCGGGCAGGATCAGGCTGTGATGGCGGCTTTCAAAAAAACTTCTCCGATACGCCCAAGGCCCACACCGTAGACATTCCTGCCGGCAAAGCGATCGAAATCTGGTTTCAGGATGAAGCGCGCATCGGCCAGAAAAACCCGATCACGCGGAGTTGGGCAAGAACGGGAACAGGGCCACGCCAGCCTGCCGGTCAGCGTTGCCAGAACGCCTACCTGTTCGGTGCCGTCTGCCCCAAAAAGGGCAAGGGGGCGGCATTGATGCTACCCTTCTCCAACACCGAGGCGATGCAAATGCACCTCAATGAAATCAGCCGTCATGTGGCGGCCAAAGCCCATTGGGTTGTTCTCATGGATCGTGCCGGATGGCATACAACAGGCAAACTCAATACGCCAAAGAACATCACCATCATCTTGCTGCCACCGCGTGCGCCAGAATTGAACCCAGGTGGCAAACATCTGGCAGTACATACGCAGTAACTGGCTCTCAAACCGGGTGTTTGGCGATTACGAAGCCATCCTCGATGCCGGATGCGAAGCTTGGAACAAGCTCTTGGCCCAACCTGAAACCATTAAATCAAGCGGAATGCGCGATTGGACCGCGCGGTTCTTCGGTGAGGTCCAGGATGTGTCATCTGAGGAGATGCAGACTTTGTGGGGCAGTGTATTGGCCGGAGAAGTCCGAGAGCCTGGAGCGACGTCGATGCGTACGCTGGGGATTTTGAAAGACTTGGATGCAACTACTGCTCGGCTTTTCTCGCGGCTCTGTTCCGTGGCGGTGTATCTCAAGAGACAGGACGGTGAGATTTTTGACGCCAGAGTGCCGTCGCTCGGTGGGAATGCAGCACACAACTCACTGGAGAAGTATGGGCTTGGCTTCGGGGCACTGAATCGACTGAATGAGCATGGACTGATTATCGCTGACTACAACTCCTACAGCAAATACGTGGTCGTCAACGACGACACTGAGGAAGCGGGTGAGTTGGAATTGCATCATCAGGGCGTGTGCTGGGACTGGGTCATCGAGCAGGAGGAGGTGAAAAAGAGTACGGTGAAGCTGTACGGAGTTGCGATGACGGTTGCGGAATACGAGTTATCAAGGGTCGTGTCGCATGAACCCATGGCTGAGTACACCGAAGCGCTCGGGAGTATCCTAAACTCTGTGTATCTGGCTTGGCCCATTCGGGTTTCAGATACGGTCACGTGTTGAAACGCTCTGCGTACAGTATCGCAAATTGATTTCGGGCATCAAACCATTCGCGGACATTTCTGCCGCCCTTTTCGAAGTTGCGGATCGCCAGATAGATCAGCTTAGTTGCAGCCTCCTCGGTCGGAAACGATCCGCGTGTTTTTATCGATTTCCGGATCACGCGGTTGAGGCTTTCTATGGCAGTGGTGGTGTAAATGATCTTTCGGATCGCCGGATCGAACGCAAAGAAGGGTGTCACCTCGTCCCACGCCCGGCGCCAGGCCGGCGCGATAGACGGATATTTCCCGGTCCATTTTTCCTCGAATGCATTGAGTTCACCGGCTGCCGCATCGGCGGTGGCAGCCTCGTAGATTCGGCGCAGGTCGGCAGCCACCATCTTGCGGTCTTTCCAGCTGCAGAAGTTCAGTGAGTGGCGCACCACGTGCACGATACAGGTCTGAACCGTCGTGTCCGGGAAGGCGGCCGTGATCGCCTCGGGGAAGCCCTGGTCCTTCACCTGGTCCCATACTGCCACCTGGCGCGCCCGATCCGCGGTAACGGCGAAGGCCATCAGTGTTTCCAGATCGATCCCGCCCGCGCGATAAGCTTCAAGCAGCACCGGTGCGGCGTTGCCCAGCCGCAGGCGTTTCTCCACGGTGCGCTCGGAGACACCGAAACGCGTAGCGATATGGGCCGCCGTGCTGCCGGCATCGGCCAGGCGGCGGAACGCCTCGACCTGATCGGCCGGATGTATGGCGGCGCGGACCATGTTCTCGGCCAGGGAGATTTCTTTCTCTGCCGCGGTGTCATCCACCATGCGGCAGGGCACGGGGTAATCCCAGTCCAGCACACCCTCAGCGGCCAGCGCCAGCATCGCAGCCAACCGCCGGCCGCCGGCGATCACCGCGTAGCGTCCGGCAGGGGCCTGCCCCCGACTTGATCCAGGGTCCGCGCCGGGCTCCATGGCGCAGGCAATCAGGTTCTCAAGCAGCCCATGGGCGGCGATCGAGGCCTTGAGTTCGGTGAAGGCCGCGGCACCGGCCGGCGTCTTGCGCACATTGCCGGGCGAGAGTTCGAGTTGGGATAGCGGGATATGGCGGCTATCGCGTTCGGGCATAGTGGTCTCCGGGATTGCGGGTATGTGGAACCGGGCGGAGACACCCTCTCCGGCATCCGGCCCTCGCCCGCCTCAGGCCCGGCCCTTACTCTCGTCGGCGCGGTGGAGCCGGGTGGGGCCGGAACGGCCGGCCCCCCGTGCATGGGCAGTTGAATTGATCGCTGCCGTCCATGCCGGTAGTGGGAGCGCCGGCGTCAAATAGGCCGCCGTGGATGAACGCGAGGTCAGGTCGCCCGGCCAGTCGATGCTCAGGTCTTAACCTTCGGGATGTCTTGCCACCGGGTGGTGTAGCAGGGCGAGCGGAAGGCGCTGCTCGACTGCCAGGCTGCGGCTTGCGCCGCGGGGCCGAACTGGATCGATCCCGGCCCCAGCCGGTCGTTGATCGCGTCGAACGCCTCGATCAGATTATCGTCTCTTGGATCGTGTGCGTCGAACAGCGAGACTTGCGCCTGACCCGCCTCGACGAGATCAAGCAGCATCACGCCGGCCCGCTTATACGTCAGTCCCTCGCGATAGATGTGCTTGAGAGCAGACAGCGCGGCTGGCACCACATGCTTCGTGTTATTGGTCGCGGGCGACAGCGCCTCCGAGTGAGAGGGAGCATGGTGCGGGGTTTTGCCGAAACGATTGGTCTCAATGAACACGCTCACCGAGGCGGCGACAAGGGTGGCCCTGCGAATAGACCTCGCCGCATCGGTCGCGAATAAGGTAACCGCATTGGCCAACTCATCGTAATCGCGCACTTCCGTGCCGAAGGACCGTGAGACCATCGTCGTCTTTTTGGGCTGGGGCATGTCGCCGAAGCCGATGCAGTCAACCCCGCGCAATTCCTGGACCGTCTTCAGTCCGCCGACCCCCATCTCCTTGCGGACCCAGCCATCGGGACGGCGCGCAAGATCAAGCGCCGTCATGACGCCGTTGCGGTTTAGTTTTTGGGCGTACTGCCTGCCGATCCCCCAGATATCACCGACTGCCGTTGACGCCAGCGCCCGGTCGCGCCAGCGCGCGCCGGTGAGATCGAGAACGCCGTCCGCCTTAACGGAGGTCTTCGCCAGCCGGTTGGCGATCTTGGCCAGGGTCTTGGTCTCGGCGATACCGATGCTGACCGGCAGCCCGGTCCATTGGTGCACGGTCTGTTTCAGGTTCTGGCAGAATGCGGTGAGATCCTCCGGTAGTCCCGTGAGATCGAGAAAGCATTCGTCGATCGAGTATTGCTCCACCGCCGGGACCAGTTCCCCCAACACCTGCATCACCCGGTTGCTCATATCGGTATAGAACTGGAGGTTGCCGCTGATCATCGCAATCCGGTGCCGCTTGATGAGATCCTTCGCTTGAAATGCCGGTTGGGCCATTTTGACGCCGAGCGCCTTGGCCTCGTCACTGCGCGCGACGATGCAGCCGTCGTTCGACGACAGCACCACGGCCGGGCGGCCTTCGAGCGCGGGATGGAAAACCCGCTCGCAGGAGACGAAGAAGTTATTGCAATCGGCCAGCCCGTAGACGCTCATGGCAGGCTCCGCACCACTCCGGCGACGACACCCCAAACGTGGGCCTCCTCGCCATCGATTGTGGTAAACGGACGGGCGGTCAGTTCGCCCTCAATGGCGGCAATGACGATTGAGTCCACGCCCGGCGTGCGCGAGCGGTCGACGACCAGGGTATCGCCGGGCAGAATGCCGTGTTCGGTTAGGCCGCTGCCCGCGGCCGTGACGAAGAACGTCGCCGCCGGGCGCTTTATGAAATGGGCATCGAGGCTAAGGCTCGTCGTGGGGGCGACTACGGTGAACATCGGGTAAGTCTGCTTACAACTCCTTGAGCCATGAACCGGATCGGTAGGACTCAATCGTCACCGGTGGGGGCATTATCAGAGCCTCCCTTATTTGAGGCCGTCCTCTGTCTTAAATCATCTGACGGCGGACAGTCACGGACCCACTCTTCCTTCTACGTTCCGCGCAGGAACTATCGTTGCACTAGAGCACCCTTCTCCGCAGTCTGTCTCATCGTGAGGTGTGTCTGACGTCAGCGCCTTTGGGACAAATTGAGGTAATTGCATAACGGAGGATTTCTGGCTCATCGTAGTGACCGAAGGGAACGAAGATGAGACAGAAATTAATGAGCAAGAACGACCCGGCGGAGAGAACGGTTCGGGATATTCGGCGCAAGACACGCAAGCAGTATACGGCTGAGGAGAAGATCCGGATCGTGGTGTCGGGCCTGCGCGGCGAGGAGAGCATCGCCGCCTTGTGCCGCCGCGAGGGCATCGCCGAGGGTCTGTATTACAGCTGGTCGAAAGAGTTTTTGGAAGCGGGCAAGAAGCGGCTCGCCGGCGACACCGGGCGCCAAGCGACCTCGGGCGAGGTTAAAGGCCTCCGCCAGGAGATGCGCGACTTGAAGGAGTTGGTCGCCGAACTTTCGCTGGAGAACCGTCTTCTCAAAAAAAACATGCTCGGGCACGGGGGAGACGAGGAATGAGGTATCGCGCATCCGAGAAGCTGGAGATCATCCGCCTGGTCGAGCAGTCCCACCTGGGCGTCGGGTCCACTTTGGACAAGCTGGGCATTCCGAAGACCACCTTTTATCGCTGGTACGATCGTTTTCTGGCCTTTGGCGACGCCGGTCTTGAGGATCGCAACAGCAGCCCGGGCCGGGTATGGAACCGGATCCCGGATGATGTCCGGGGGCAGATCATCGATCTTGCCCTGGAGGAGACACAACTGTCGCCCCGGGAACTGGCCGTCAGGTTTACGGACACCAGGGGCTACTTTGTCTCGGAAGCCTCGGTTTATCGGCTTCTCAAAGCCCACGACCTGATCACCAGCCCCGCTTTCGTGATCATCAAGGCAGCCGATGAGTTCCGCGACAAGACCACGGCGCCGAACCAGCTGTGGCAGACCGACTTCACCTCTCTCAAGGTCATCGGCTGGGGCTGGTTTTATCTGTCGACCATCTTGGACGACTATTCCCGCTACATCATTGCTTGGAAGCTCTGCACCAACATGACGGCGGACGATGTGACGGCAACACTGAAGTTGGCGCTAGAAGCCTCAGGCTGCAATCGCGCCAATGTCGTCCACAAGCCGAGGCTGCTCAGCGACAACGGCTCGTCCTATATCTCCAGCGATCTGGCTGAATGGCTCGGGGACCACGGTATGGATCACGTTCGGGGCGCACCGTATCACCCGCAAACCCAGGGCAAGATCGAGCGCTGGCATCAAACGCTGAAGAACCGGATCCTGCTTGAAAATTATTATCTACCCGGCGATCTCGAAAACCAGATCAGCGCCTTCGTCGATCGCTACAACAACCAACGCTACCACGAGAGCATCGGCAACGTAACTCCAGCCGACGCCTACTTTGGACGCCACACCGCCAGCATCGAAAAGAGAAAAAAGATCAAAAAACTGACCACCCAAAACCGCCGCTTGAACCATCAACGCCAAGCGGCTTAACATCAAACAAAGATGAGCCCGATCCTCCCTTATGAAACACGCTCAACAGTCCCATTTGTTTTGATGACGGACACTTGGTTCCGCATCGCCTCCATGACGCTGGTTCCGGCTTTGCCCTCGACCTTGAACTCTTGCCCGTCGGGGAGAGAGACAAGAATGTGCATTATTGATTGATTTTGGCCTGAATGTTTGAACTTGATGTGGTGTGCTCGAACTTCAGTTTTTGATCCGGCTTGGCATAATGAAAACACCCGTGAGCCATCAAGGCGGATTCATGAAAGCCGGACAAGATGAGTTTGAGCTTGCCTGGGTAGTTGCACATATCGCCAATGCAGAAAATGCCGGGCTCCGAGGTTTCAAATTTCTCTGTGTCAACAGATATCCTGTTTTTTTCCATGTTGACGCCCCAGTTAGCTATCGGTCCAAGCTTCATGGTCAAACCGTAAAAGGCCAGCATGCAATCGCACTCAACATCATGTTCCTCATCGTTCTCTTTGCTCTTGAGCGTCACTGACTGGATCTGCCCATCTGAGCCGTTGACCCGAGGAATGTCGGCAACGTGAACGGTCAATTTACCGGAGGATTCAAGTTCACGCATTTTGTCGACTGAATCCTGCATGGCCCGGAATTCCGCCCGGCGGTGGACCAGATGCATGCTTTCTACAATCGGGTTGAGCGCCAACACCCAATCCAGTGCTGAGTCGCCGCCGCCAGCAATCACTAAGTTCTTACCCTTAAACGTCTCCATTTTCCGAACGGCGTAATACAGAGACTTGTTTTCGAAAGGCTCAATGCCTTCAATCTTTGGTTTCTTCGGCGTAAAACTGCCACCACCACCGGCAATGCAGACAACGGGCGCTTCGACGACGATCCCCATATCGGTAGTCATACGCCAATTGCCATTGTCGAGTTTGGTCAGGCTGTCCGCCATTTGATTGTAGTGCATCACTGGCGCAAAGGGGTCGATCTGCTTCACCAGATCTTCGGTCAGCTCCTGGCCCGTCACCTTCAATCGGCTTGGAATGTCGAGGATTGGCTTTTCCGGATACAGTTCTGCACATTGGCCGCCGGGTCGGTCGAGAATGTCGGTCACGCAACACTGCAGGCCAAGTAGGCCAAGCTCGAAAACGGCGAAAAGACCGACGGGCCCTGCCCCAATAATAATAACGTCTGTCTTGAGCTCCTCTTCACCGACTTCAAGTGCTTCCGCCATACCGCGGTTCCCCTCCAAACAAATGACGAGCCCGGCCTAGCCCGGGCTCTAACCTATACAAACCTGGACATTTAAGCCTTTTGTTCAGCGCGGTATAGCGACCACGCCTCCGGTGTATCCAGGTCCGTCAAGACGGCAGTGTCTCCAAATTCGACCTCGTAGACAAGGTCCCCGTGATCGCCGATGAGGTGACGTGCGCCGACGTCTCCTTTGACTGCTGCCATGGCTGCAAAAAAGCGGTTGGCGAATAGAACTGGGTTACCACGCTTGCCTTGGTGAACCGGTACACCGATGGCACGGCCTGCTTCGGGGTCGAAATCTTCGATTAGGGCGCCGAGATGCTGCGCCGTGATAGACGGCATGTCGGCGAGGCAAACGATTGCTCCGTCGATGTCCTCCGGCAAAGTACTCAGGCCACAGCGCAAGGATGTGGATAATCCTTCGGCAAAGTCAGGATTATGAACGAGGCTAACGGGCAAACCTTCCAGCGCTTGTTCCACCGTGTCTTGTTGGTGTCCCGTCACAACAACGATGTGGCCCACTGCCGCTTCCATGGCGGCGCGAGCCGTTTTCCGAACCAAGGGTTCGCCGGCCACGACCTCAAGAAGTTTATTGACGCCCCCCATACGGCAAGACTGACCGGCCGTCATGATGAGGGCGGCGATTTTTGGTCGATCAGTTACAGAGCCGTCTTTTCGAACCGCTTGATCACGTGGCAGTGGCCTTTGGGGACTATCTATCAGCAGTCCACCAACACCGAGCGCCATGACATCGGACGGCGTGACCTCCATGCCGGCGGCATAGCGCTCCAATATCCAATCGATGCCGTTGAGTTTGGGTGACCGCGCACATCCGGGCAGAACCAAGATCTGTATGGAACCAGACTTGGCGATCAAGACCAGGTTCCCCGGATCAACCGGCATACCGAAATGCACGATTTCACCGCCGGCCTGTTGTATTCCCGACGGAACTACATCGGTCCGGTCAACCGTCACCGACGCCCCGACGATGGTGACGAAATCCGGACGATCCTCCAAACATTGAGTCAGAGTATCCGCAATGGCATCACTCGTGTGTTCGCAATCCAAAACGGCCTGCACCGATCCCCCGACAGATTCGATGCGTTGGCGGGTCAATGCCGTTGTCTTTTCAACAATAGACCTTTTCAAGGTTGGCGATACCGTGTTGATGACGGTGACGGTGTGCTTTTGAAACGGCCGAATATGAACACCTGAACTGTGCGCTTTTAAGAAGGCAGTGACCTCGTTCATGGTCGTGGCATCAATGGCAAACGGGATAATTTTGATCGTTGCTACGACCTGACCGGTGGAAGCGCGGGCCATTTTGGACAGTGTCGCCACGGTGACGGATTCATGAACAGCGTTGAGGCCGTGAACAGTGTCGGGGTCGAGTTGCACAAGTCCCGCACATTCTGCCGTGATATTGCACCGGCCGGTGAACGCTTCCGTAACAGAAATGTTTTCACCACTGATTATATCTGCAATTAGAGCAGCAGCGCTGTCTTCATGCACATCGCCATCTTCAAGTCTGGCAACGGTGACGTTGTGGATGCCGGCATCGCTGAGTGTTTGGCAATCAGATTCGGTAAGACGACGCCCCTTCTTTAGCGTGACACCCTTGTCTTTGATCGTATGTGCCAGAATAGTTCCAGCCGCATCCGCAACACTCATTTCACCGAACTGCATGAGATTAGCCGCCGTTTACGTCTGAGACTGACGCCGGGTCTCAATGACCTGAGCGAGAATGGCGACGGCTATTTCAGAAGGGGTTTTTGCTTTGATGTTGAGACCAACGGGTCCATGCAGTCTTTCAAAGTCTTTGACCGTAAATCCCTCCGCTTTGAGCCGGCTTAGCCG
The DNA here is from genome assembly GCA_965262665.1 of Rhodospirillaceae bacterium. GTDB lineage: Bacteria > Pseudomonadota > Alphaproteobacteria > Rhodospirillales > Rhodospirillaceae > CBDBND01. Next base: position 743,802 of record CBDHFR010000004.1, on the reverse strand, counting down.
CTTTGCATGAGTCCCCTTGCTGCCGAGTGAGCCAATATAAAACGCTTGCGAGATCAAGGCAGCGGAAAGAGCCGGGTCATCCAGCTTCGGATCGTGAGTGAGTGTTACGATGGCCGTCCGGTTGTCCGGTGCCAGCTGTGCCATGCCTTCGTCAGGCCATGTTGTCAAACAAGTCACATCTGAAAGGCGCCCTGCCTTTACAAAGGACTCACGCGGGTCGATGACCGTTACGTCGAACCCAGCCATCTGCGCCATAGGGACCAAGGCTTGGGCGATATGGACAGCGCCGACAATGATCATGCGCGGTGCCGGCCCGTAAACGCGGGCGAACAATGGAGTGTCTTTGATCGGCCCGGACAGATCATTGTCCATCATTTGCACGACAACATCTGATTGAGCATCGCTCAAATTGAGATCGCCTGCGGACTCTTCACTGGTCACTAAGATTTGTGCGCCGGTCTCCGTGTCTGTGACCAGAGCGCAAACAGTCTGCTCCGTCAGGACGCGTTCAAGTTTGTCGAAGAGTTCGGCTTTCACTCAACCTTCTCCACAAAAACATGAACCTTACCGCCGCAGGCGAGTCCGACTTCCCACGCCATGTCGTTGGTCACTCCGTACTCCAATGTCTGCGGTTGTCCCGATTGAATGACACCTAAGGCTGCCTCCACAACAGCACCCTCAATACAGCCGCCGGAAACCGAGCCGGCAAAGTCCCCGTCCTCGTTGATGGCAAGATGACTGCCTACTGGACGTGGTGAAGACCCCCAGGTGCGCGTGACCGTCGCCAACGCCACAGCTTTACCACCGGCGCGCCATTCGGACAGGCGATAAATAGGATCGAGATCGAGGTTGGGCATCCCTTTGGGTTCCGTTATGCGCGTGCCGCCGTAAGCCAACGCGAGGACGTATCCATGTCGGTCAACGTCTCCGCAAGTGTGGAAAGACTGTCCAGATTATGAACCGGCCTGAAATCATCGACATAGGGGAGCATCGCTTTCACGCCGGCAGACTTGGGTTCAAAGGCATCAAAACGCAATAAGGGATTCAGCCAAATGAGCCTGCGGCACGATTTCTGTAACCGCGCCATTTCATGAGCCAGACCCGACCCGCCTTCCCGGTCAAGGCCGTCGGTGATCATCAAAACCACAGCCCCCTGCCCTAGGACACGCCTCGACCAGTGACGATTGAAGTGGCTCAGGGTCGCACCGATGCGGGTACCCCCCGACCAGTCGGACACAGTGGTGGATACTCTGGCCAAAGCCTCGTCAGGATCCTTATGGGCCAGATGGCGGCTCACATTGGTCAATCGCGTTCCGAACAGAAACGTATGCACCCGATCCCGGTCATTGGTTACCGCATGGAGGAAATGAAGCAACATGCGCGCGTAGGATTCCATCGATCCCGAAATATCGCAGAGTACGGCCAGAGGTGGGTGGCGCCTGATGCGGCGCTTTTTCTTCAAGTCGATGAGGCCACCCGAGCGAACCGTGCTGCGCAGCGTTGCCCGCATGTCTATGCGCCGGCCGGTGGCGTGAGGTCGAAATCGGCGATGCGGGACGTCTGGAATGGGCAGGCGAAAACCGGTCATGGCCTGTTTAACGATTGCCAGTTCTTCCGAGGACATGGTCTCGAAATCTTTGGATCGGAGTTGCTCAGCTGCCGACCAGGTTTCACGGGAATCAATTTCAAGTTCCGTTTCCCTGCTGTTTCGCATGACACCCAATCCGGATTTGGCGAGTGCCTCTGCCACCCGGCGCGGCAAAGCAGTCTGATCGTTCTGCTCTACGGGATCGATTATGTCTTCCAAGCTATCAAGAAAGGGGTCACGGGAGGCATGGACCGTCCAAAACCGGTCAAAAGCTACACGATACAACTCCGATTGGCTTTGCCGCTCGACACAAATGGCGTGAAGAGCCCAAAAAACATCATCCCGTATTTTCAGATCGATAGCCGCCAGCGCGTCGATGGCCAGCAAGACTTTACCAGTTCCTATTGGCAAGCCTGCCCGTCGCAGAACACGCAAGAAATGCATGACGTTGACGGCGAAATTTTGGTTGTCCGGCGTATTCATTACGACGCTGCCGATTGCGCCGCATTCAATGCGCCTGTCTCCCCGGTGTCGCGAACGCGCACGATGTCATCCTGATATTTCAAGACCACACCCAGCGTTTCTTCAAACCCGTTCTTGTCGAGTTCCGTGCGGTTGAGGGCGATCAGCGCTCTGGTCCAGTCGATGGTTTCCGCAATGCCCGGTGGCTTGAACAAGTCCTCACCGCGCAAGTGTTGGACGGCGGCAACGATCTGCTTGCTCAAAAGATCTGCCGCTTCAGGCACTTTAAGTTTAAGAATTTCGAGCTCACGGTCGGCGGTCGGATAATCTACCCAGTGATAAAGGCACCGCCGCTTGAGGGCATCGTGAATCTCGCGTGTACGGTTAGACGTTATAATCACGATGGGCGGACTGTCCGCCGTAACCTGCCCCAACTCGGGAATAGAAATCTGAAAATCCGACAGCACTTCCAGAAGGTGGGCCTCAAAGGGTTCGTCGGTGCGATCAAGCTCATCGATCAAAAGAACCGGGGGGCCGGCGTCATCCGGCCGGATGGCTTTAAGCAGCGGACGTTCGATCAGATAATCGGAACTGTAAATGTCGCTGGCCAGATCAGCATCTGCATTTTTGCCGACAGATTCAGCCAATCGGATGGCCATCATCTGGCGCGGATAGTTCCACTCATAAACAGCCGATGCGACATCCAGGCCTTCGTAGCATTGCAAACGAATTAAAGAACGGCCCAATGTTGCGGCCAGTACCTTGGCAATTTCAGTTTTGCCGACACCCGCCTCTCCTTCGACAAACAGCGGGCGTTGCAATTCAAGGCAGAGAAACAAGGACGTGCTCAACGAACGATCGGACACATAGTGCCCGTCGCGCAGCAGTGTTTCAATCGCTTCAATGGAGGTGGGCAATAGGTCAGGCACGGCGTTTGGTCTCACACTTGAGAAACAAGACGGGCGCGGTATGACCCGCGCCCGCAAATTCTTTTCGGCGTCTCTGTTGTTTTATTATTGGAGAGCTGCTGCTCTCTTGATGGCTTTGCGGATGCGCGTATAGGTGCCGCACCGGCAAATATTGGTGATGTAATCATTAATATCATCATCTGTCGGATTCGGAATTTCTTTTAGCATCGAAGCGACAGACATAATCATGCCTGATTGGCAGTAGCCGCATTGGGGTACATCCTCGGCAATCCACGCCTGCTGAACAGGATGGCTGCGATCTTCAGATAAGCCTTCAATGGTGGTGATTTCAGAGCCGTCAGCGAATTCGACGGGCACAGAGCAGGATCGCTCCGCCACGCCGTTGATATGGACCGTGCAGGCACCACAGGCCGCAATACCGCACCCGTATTTGGTGCCGGTCAGGCCCACATTATCCCGTAATACCCACAAAAGCGGGGTTTCTGGGTCCACATCCACGGTGTGATCTTGGCCATTGATGCGCATATTTATGGCCATGGGCATCTCCTTAGTGGTTTTTTAGGCCGGGATAAGACGGCTTGAGGTCGTTCAGAACTGTTCTGCATTGTACTCTCAGCCGGGCGTGACGCAAGGCGGACGATTCGTAATAAAAGGGACAAATCCGGTCACAAAATCGTCATTGCTGCGGTTTCCGCCAGATACCCATTTCTCAGGCCCAAATGCGGAAATTAGCCCGGGAATTGGCCGATTCTGGCTCCCAGGAATATACTACATATAGTAGGTGTGGGGGTTCTGACCCCCAAAAAATAGTGACAAATTGACGTATGTTTGGGACACTATAGCCAGATTAGCGCTGGGCCTGGGGAGCCACATCATCATGTCACCGAAAAACTCGGTCTATTCAGGTGCTTACCTAAATTGGCACATAGCGGCTGGCAGAATAACCGTGCCCCGAACGTCGTCCGTCAGTCGATTATGGTTTGCAAAAGGTTCAACTGAAGCCGTTTCCAGGGGCAGGCGACCGAACCGGATTGGTTCGGTGGGGCTGTGAAGAGGCCCGCTTAACGTCTACGCCCTGATCAGAGGTGCGTCCCTGAAACTTGGGGCGGGGCTTTTTGTCCCGCCCTCTTTTTTTGCACGGTCCTAGCAAACCACGGCTGGACCCGATCGCCAAGATGGTAATTTAAACAAACTTTTCAAGAGCCCGTCTTGGCTACCACGCGACAGTATCCCCGGTATAACGTTTGAAGCTGCCCGTGTCGTCCAGGGTCAGACCGGCAATCATCTTCCTCATACCGGCGACGCTATCGTCCACCTCAACCGGTGCTTCGGGCCCACCCATCGCGGTCTTCACATGTCCGGGACAAAAAGTAACCGCAATAATGCCGCGTTCTTTGAGCTCGTTGGCCATCATTGAGACGACCCAGTTGCTGGCTGCCTTACTTGATCCATAAAGAAAGACCGGCATCGTGCCTTCTTGGACGGATCCCATGGTGCTGGAAAGCGTGACAATGATTTTATCTGCACTTGCTGCCACGTTATCGATAAAGGCTTCAGAGACCTTCAGCGATCCCATGGTGTTGACACGAAAAACATCGTCCCAGGCTGAATAGTCAATTGTGCCGAACATCTGTTTATACATGAGTTCTCTATTGTCTCCGCGCGGACCTGACACGCCGGCATTGTTGATAAGAACATCGATTGGCTTTCCAGTGTATTTTATTGCTAAGGCGTTGACGCTAGAATGATTAGCAACATCCATTTGTTCAACTTGCACACGGCCGCTGCTTTGTTTCGCAATTTCGTTTAGATCGTCTGCACCATGAGGATTACGGCAACACGCAATGACGGTCCAACTATCCTCTGCATAATGACGGACAAAGCCCAAACCAATTCCGCGGTTAGCACCAGTAATTAAAACAGTGGGCATGAACTAGTCCTCCATACTGGACAGGAAAAAATACTCTCCCGCTCCGCCTGAGCATGGAGCTGAGCAACTTCGGTACCGCTATAGACGTCCTGGGTGCGCCAGGCTTTGAAAGCGTCAAAATCGGGCCAGCGAATGACCGCCACTGCGTGGGCGTCCTCAGGCCCAAGAAATTTGAACACTGGTTTGCTGAAGCCAAGGACGGTCCCGCCGAAATGTTTGGGTTTCAAGCTCTGCCCGTCGCTCAGGGATTAATACCGGTCATAGGCGTCCTGATCGGCAATGCCGTGGACCACAAATACACTTAGAAAGGGGCCGGTCTTAAGTTCGGCTGGAACTTCGCGGTCGGGATCAAACAGCGATGACATTATCGTGCGTTACCAGGCAACCGTATCGCCATTGAAACGCCTGAACGTACCCGTATCGTCCATAGTGAAACTGGCAATCATCCCGCGCATGCCGGTCACGCTGTCTGGGATTTCGACTGTCGCGCCGCCTACACCCATCCTGGTCTTCACATGCCCGGGACAAAAAGCCATGGCGATGACGCCCTTTTCCCTCAGCACTTCCGCCATCAATTGCACGGCCTTGGTCACCGCCGTCTTTGACGTGCAGTAGCAAAACGCCGGTGTTTTATCTTCCTGTAAGGACCCCACCGTGCTCGACAGGGTGATGATCTTCTTTTCTTCACCGGCCAGCACGTTGTCGAGAAAAGCTTCACCCATTTTGATCGGCGCAAAGGTGTTGGTACGGACGACCTGATCCCACGCCTCGTAGTCAATCGTACCGAAATGTTGCGCATCCAGATGATCCTGGATAGGGACAGGACCGATGATACCGGCGTTGTTGATGAGAACATCGATGGGTGTGCCGGCATATTTTTTGGCGACGGTATCGATGGATCCATGATCAAGCATATCCATGGTCTCCATAGAAACGCGACCATCGGCCGAAGACGCAATAGCTCTTAAATCTTCAGCCCCCTCCCCGTCAGGATCGCGACAACAGGCGATAACGGTCCAGTCATCATCCGCGTATTGGCGGACAAATTCCAAGCCGATGCCGCGGTTGGCACCGGTGATCAAAACAGTAGACATACTTTACTCCTTAACCGACGTAGAGTGGCCCATCCATGCGCCCCAGCGCTTCCGCACCGTCCTTGGTTATAACCACCAGATCTTCCAGATGGCAGGCACCCCAGCCCGGTTCCATGTACGGAAAGTCCACGGTCAGCGTCATGCCTTCCTGCAAAGTTAGGTCATCGCGTTTCTGGAACGGCAGGCCTTCCGTGAACGGCTCGTCGGTGTGTTGCAACCCGACTGAATGAGGGCTGGCGCCAACGCCGAACTGCGGCAACCCGGTTTTTTCCATGGCGTCTTTTGCGACGGCGCGGATGTCCGAGTATTTCCGGCCCGGTTTCAGGGCAGCGAAAGCTTCATCCCAGGCCACGCGCATGAGCTTGGCCCGCTGTTCCAGTTTCTTGGTGGGCTCACCAAGAACAAACGTGCGTCCGAAATCGCCGTGATAAAGATTGATCTGGCTGACAGCATCCATCAGCAAAGGCCGGCCTTCGATCACCTCACCGTCAGGCAATCCGCCGACACCGCCGGCAGCGATCCAGGTCGCCTTGGCGCCGCGCTTCGCCGCTTCCACCATAAACAGCCGGTCGATGTCGGCTTGTGTGGCCCCTTTGTCCAATTGCGCGAACATGGCCTCCGTTGCCTCTTGATTGGCCCGGGTGACGGTTCGCATGTGAGCCAGTTCCACATCGGATTTGATCAGGCGAATGCGCCGGAAGACGTTGTCTCCCTCAACGCAGGTGACACCGTCCATGCCGACTTTGTCGAGCACAGCGGCAATGCGCCAGTCATCCACGGCGACTGTGCCTTTTTCCAGGCCGCACTCCTTGAGCGCCTTGGCCAAAGCATATTCCGATGATGCCGACATGATGCCGTTAAAGCGCGCCTGCAGAGCCTGCCAGTCTGCTTCACGAGGCACCAGACCGTTCTCGTCGACGGGCCAGGGCGTCGCCGGACCGGCTGACGGTGCCTCTTTCCAATTGCCGGTATCGAGATAGTCCTGCCAGTTGGTGGCAAAACTGTAGGGCATGATCTCGGGGTATTCGCGTTCGCTGTTGGCGATGTTCCAGATGTCGACGTGAGAGGTAATCAGAAATGACGGCTCGTCGGGATCACGGGGAAACACCGCAAACGCAGGAAACGAATACATTTGGGCCACTTTGTAGCCGAGATAATTGGCCAGATAGAACACGTTGACGGGATTGAGCGCGATCAGCCCATCCAGACCCGCCTGCTCCATCACTTCATAGGCGCGGGGCTTGTTGACTAGTAACTGGCCGTCAAAGTCGGACCCCGGTGAGTAGCCGGGCGCAATGGACCCCCAATTTGCCCAGGCATCGCGGCCACCTCCTGGTCCTAAACCCGTCATCGCCGCTCCCACAGCCAGGCCTGCCAATATGTCCCGTCGTTCAACCATGGCCGCGCCCTACCTTTTCATGAACCTGCCTACCATAGCTCAGGCGTTGGACTGCCCCGTACCAAAAATCCTGCTGAGTTGCCTATCAAGCGTGGGACCCCTAGTGTCCTCTCCATGCGAACCGTACTTTTATTTTTAGTCTTCGCCCTGTGGGCTCCACTGACCGCGATTAGCGCACCGCTTCAAGGCAAAGTCGGCGTTTATTCCTTTCCTGACAGTGTGTGGTGGGATCAATGGATGGAATTTCAGTCCAATATTTTCGCTCAGCCCGAAGACTTTGACTTTGAGTGGTACCTCTTGGGCGAACTGGGGTCCGAACAGCAATTAATCACTGGCGCCCGGCGCAACCGCATTCAGATCGTCAGCATTTCGTCCCAGGGAATGACGTCCCTGGTGCCGGAAATGGGCGTGATGCTGGCACCCAATATGTTCGATACGCCGGAAGAGACAGATTTCGTCCTCGACAATTACCTGGCCGAGCCCATCAGCGCCATGTTCCGCAACCTTGGTTTGGAGGTCATTCAGTTCACCGAAGTGGGCTGGATGGTCCTGTATACGGTGGACAAACCCGTGCTGGAACCAGCGGACCTCAAAGGACTCACCATTCGCATCTCACCGACCATTATTCTCCAGTCTTTCGTTGAGTCCCTCGGCGCCGATTACGCCGTGATCGAATTGGGTGAGCTCATTCCCGGATTGCAGATGGGTCTGGTCAACGGTGGGCTAACCAATGTGGTCTTCGTCCACAACGCCTTGGAAGGCCAAGTGTGCTGCGTCACACGGCTCAAAGGCATGCGCGAGATCGGGGTCAACTTGGCCAACACCCGCTGGCTGTCCGGCGCCACGCCACAACAGGAGGAAGATCTCAGGAACGCCTATACGGAACTGTTCACCATGCGCCGCAATGTCCGGGCCTATGTGGAAGACGTAATCGCCGAAGGACGGACCAAAGGCCACCGATACCTCGATCTCACCCCAGAGCAACGGCAACGCTGGAAACAGGCCTCAAGCAGCAGCCTGCAGCGCATCCTCGACGACACCGGAGCCGAAGGGGCGCGGATGTATCAACTGTTGCTCGAAGGAAGGGCCGCCTACGCGCGGCAGAGAGATGCAAATTAATATTTCTTGCTATCTATAGGGGCTGGATTGGCCGACAGCATTTTTTGAGGATCGGTCAAGCAGCGAGCTGACGGACAGCAGCATCTTGGCACCCTGGAGACCGGTTTCCAGCAAAGATCTTTTAAAAACTGTTCACTCTAAATGTGAGTCACGGACTCTAAGTGACTCTAATTGAGTCCTTTTTCGGCTTCGCGAATTGAGTCGTAGCGGATGAACAAGCCTTCCCCCTCGAAGCCCTCCAGGCCGGCCCGGACACCGAAGGAATCCACCCGTTCGAACAGATAGAGCATGTAGGCCTGCTCGTGCAACGTCCTCATATACAGCTCGGGCCAGCTCGAACAGGACGAAGCGGACCTGAGAGATCTCGGCGGCATCACCTGCCAATACCTCAATCACCGCGACGAAGCCGCAGCCCATTGCGACTGGGTGAGCGAAACATTCGGATCGCACCTCGTTTGTCATAAGGCCGAACAAGACGCCATTGCCAAAAAATGCACTGTCCATGAAACCTTTTTAGGCGCGACAGAGATCGCTGAAGACCTGATCGCCATTCCGACACCGGGCCATTGCCCGGGCAGCACCTGTTATCTCTGGCGCGGACCAGACGCTCGCTACTTGTTTACTGGCGACACCATCTATTTCGATCAGGGTGACTGGAAGGTGTTCATCGAACCGCAAGACTCAGACACCATGATACAAAGTCTGCATGTCATTGCGGCGCTTGAGTTCGACGTGATGCTACCGGGTCTCTATCTGGGTGACGTCTGGCGCGCGGATGTGACCAAACAGGACCGAAAAGAAAAGGTGGACGAGATCATTGAGCGTTTAAGGATGGGAGCTATTCACGAACCTGTCAGGAATTTTGTGTTTATGAGCGCTAGGATGTCCAAAGGAGGACAATATGGCGAGCAGGCACAAACCGGTGGTTCCAGACGAGCTACTGGATCGGCTATTGGGCGGATCGGACGCGCTTGAGGCATTTCAAAGCGGCGATCTGGTCCAGGATCTGAAGAAGGCACTGGCGGAACGCATCCTCAATGCCGAGCTGGATCAGCATCTCGACGACGAAGACGAGCAGTCCAGCGGCAACCACCGCAACGGCCATAGTCGTAAGAGGGTGCTCACCGACGATGGCCGGATGGAGTTGTCGATTCCCCGGGATCGGCAAGGTCGATTCGATCCAAAGCTTGTCGAGAAGCACTGCCGGCGCTTGCCGGGGTTCGACGACAAGGTGATCTTGATGTATGCCCGCGGCATGTCGGCCCGCGAGATCCAGGGTCACGTGCGGGAACTCTACGGCATCAAGGTCTCCCCGGAACTGATCTCCAAGGTCACCGATGCCGTTCTCGACGAACTGGCGGCCTGGCAGTCGCGGCCGTTGGAGTCGGTCTATGCCATCGTCTACTTCGATGCGGTGCGGGTGAAGATCCGTGACGAAGGGCTGGTCAAAAACAAGGCGGTCTATCTCGCCATCGGTTACACCTGCGACGGCTACAAGCAGATATTGGGGATGTGGGTCGAGCAGACCGAGGGGGCCAAGTTCTGGCTGAGCGTCATGAATGACCTGAAGGCTCGGGGTCTTAAGGACATCCTGATCGCGGTGGTGGATGGTCTGAGCGGCTTTCCGGAAGCCATTGAGACGGCCTATCCGCGGACTCTGGTCCAGACCTGCATCGTGCATCTGATCCGCAACTCGATGGCCTACGGTTCCTGGAAGGAGCGCAAGCTCAGCGCCGCTGCGCTGAAGGCCATCTACCAGGCGGAGAATGCCGGTGCCGCTCTGGCGGTCCTGGCGGCCCTGGCGGCGTTTGAGGCGGGCGAGTGGGGCCGGAAGTATCCGGCCATCGCCAGGAGCTGGCGGCGCCAATGGGAGCAGGTCATTCCCTTCTTTGCCTTCTCGGCGCCGATCCGCAGGGTGATCTACACGACCAACGCCGTTGAGAGCTTGAACAGTACCGTACGACGGGCGGTGCGGAGCAAAGGCCACTTTGCCCACGACGACGCGGCCAAGAAGCTGATCTATCCGGCCTTACGGGGCGTTGCGGCAAAGTGGAAACGGCCGCCTCAATTCTGGTGGCAGGTGAAAGGCGAATTTGCCATCCGCTTCGAGGAGCGGTTTAGAATGGTCCAAGGGTGAGCGCGATCCTCGTGCTGCCAGTCAGCCATCCAACGGCGCCCTCCCTCCAGGAGCTTCCCTTCGGGAATCTCATCGCCTCATTTTTCTTTTTTAGAATCAATGGCTTGCGGGCCTGTTTTGTCTAACCGGCTGGGTAGGTTGGACAATCTTGCAAGCTCGGAATCGGCCATACGCGCCCGGTCAGCGGCGGCGGTGTAGCGGCTGGCCTCTTTGGCCGTGCTGTGTCCAAGAAAACTCATTACCTCAAATTCGGTCGCGCCCGCCTCGGCCAAACGCCTTGCACCGGCTTTGCGGAGTCCGTGTGCCGTGCAACAGTCTGGCAGACCTGCTTCCTTAACCCACTTGCTCATAAGATTGGTGAGAGCTTGAGGACCGTAGGCGCGCCCCTCTTTGCCGTGGCCGATCAAAACGAATTGATCATAGGGCACGTGGTCCAGTTCCACCGCCAACTGTTCAAGAATAGGCAGGTCAACCAGGTTTCCCGTCTTGCCCCGTCGATACTCGACACGTCCCTTTTTGATATTTGCGCGAGTAAGCTTCGCCGCATCCTGGCGAGCAGTGCCAGTGCATAACAGGACAACGAGAACAAGCCGCGCCTTTGACCCACTAGGCCAATACGAAAGGAATCGTTCGATCTCCGAATCCGTCCAAGTATGGTGCCCGCCTTTTTTCACTTTGCGAGAGTCAGCCATGCTTGCGGGATTCAAGCCCGCATAGGCGAACCGTTTTTTAGCGTAGGCGTATAATTGACTCAGGTCTTTTTTCAATCGGTTGCCCGCCGTTGCCCCGCCCTTCCGCGCCATGAGCGACTCAATTTGGTGAGGCTGAATGTTTGCATACGATGCTTCGCCAATGGCGGCGCGAATCCAATCAAGCCGTGTGCGCTTTTGTTTCTTGGTGCCGTCCGATAAGTCACCGAATGCGGATGAGCCTAGGTAACTCTCTATTACAAAGGACACGGTGCCGGGCTTTATTGCCGTCCGCCTTTTGTTTGGCCGGATCGACTCCTTTGCCGATTCATATGCGGCACGAAAGGCGGGTCCTCCGTAGGGTCCGGGTAGATAGGCGTCAATGGTCCCGCCTTTCGTTGTTAGACGTAGTCTAAACCGGCGCTTGCCGTGTCGGTCCTTCATGACCGACGTACCGGGAAAGGGGTTATGTTTTCGTTTCATAAGGCACCTGATCAATCATGCGATCAATTTCATTCTCCGTGGCCTGAGCGTCGTCTTTCGGCTCGCCTATGTCCAAGGTCAACGCGTTTGTACCATCCGAGCACTTCTCAAATTTCACGCCTTTAATCGGCAAGCCCTTTTGCTTCGCCGCTTGAAGCGCTCGTGAATATTCGGCTTGCGTGATCGTGGCGTGCTTGGTCATAGGTTTTCGATATCCTTCACGGCTTTTTCGATTGCGCGTTGAACAAAGCCTGCCGGTTGTTGCGGGCTTGAACCCGCGTTTAGCAATCCAACGTATGGCGTGGCATTGGTTATCTGTACCTTGCCGCCGCTCAGACGGTAGCCGACCAGCTTTTGCTCGGCTGCCGATTGTTCAGTGTAAGAAACCGCTCCTTTAGAGCCGATCAGCCTACTTGACCCTCTACCAATTTTTGGAATCCAATTCGCTGTTGCCAGGCCCGAATCTTTTGGCGTCGATTCTTTCAGATTGACTTGAACATTGAGCGCGACACGTCGCACCGCTTTCTCAATCATGAAAGTCAGCGCCTTCATGATTTTGTCTGTTTCACTTGGCATCTGAATCAATTTCCTCTTGCCGCTCTTGAGCATTGGCAATCAAAACATCAAGCAAGGCGCGTGGTGCATCGGCAGCAATTTTGCGCTCCATCTGCCTAATCCATTCTTGCGCCCGCTCGCGCTGGTCTTTGTCGGCAATCTGTTTAGTTGGCGCAGTTATGGACACGCTCAACCGTTCGCCTAAGCAAAAGTCAACGCAAGACTCCAACGTCTTCCGCCGAAAGATCGCCCGCGCATAAGGGTCATCAACCGTCCCATGCACGGCCTCAATTAGCTCATCAACAAGGTCTAGGCTCCGCTTGGAAACCGACACCCTGACCGAGCGGTCCAGCGCGTCTTTAGTGGGTCGTGCCATAAAAACCCCTTTTTAGTGCTCATCAACCCACACTATTGCACCAGAAAACCCTGTCAAGTTGGCTGTTACAGAATAATTCCTGCGTTTTTTGCCGCCGCTTTTTTGCTCAGGCCAGAGTCACGCAAGGCCTTAAAAGACCGGCTTCGACCTTGGGTGTCGGATGCGGCTAACCCAGATAGGTCGAACGAGATTGGAGTCTCAAGCTTGGCCGTCAATTCCTGCGCAATAAGCAACGAGACTGGAACCAGTGATCCGTAGAACCATTGTCGGTAACTCTCGCGTTTTGAAGTGCCATCAGATATGGGATTAAACAACGACGCTGGGCACCCACAAGCGGCCAATATATCGACGGCGGATGATTTTTTGAGGATATCGAGCAGCTCACGACTAAGACCGAATTCCGTTTGATCGGCAGCACGCCCCGCACCTGCCCCGGCCTGTGACGTCCAGGCGGATGGAGTTTCAAGCAGAAGCGTCCGTCCCCGCGCCTTGTTCAAATCATTGCGCAGCGCATCCAACGGGCGCACGTTCCCGGCTGCGTCGGTTTGCGGACTTTCGGGTAGTGATAGAAGCGTGCCGAACGGTGCGCCCGCTTCCTTCGCAATCATGTTTTCAATGCCCGATAATCCTGCCGCTGTTGTCCGTCCCCAACTCCAAGGTGGGATGCCTTGCCAAGGTCGGAAGCGATCAACAGCATAGCGAACATGAATCATCTGCTGTGCCGAGACGGTCCTTGTTTTGCTCGCGCTCGGTCCATATTCGGAACAGATATATGACCATCCGCTTTCGTCGGCAGAATCTCCTAGGACGGTGGTCGAGCTTTGCGGCAAAAGTTTAAGTTGACCGTCGCGTACCTGAATAAGAAAAAACGATTCACCGGCGCGAATCAGGTCTCTTCCAATTTGCGCCAAAACAGATGGAGAGATCGCCCGTTTAAACGGCGCAGCAGCTTGAACTTCAGCACTGGCAAGCGCGCGCGTACAATCCGGCAGCACTTTCCAATGCAGCCGTGCTCAGTGGAACGTCATCGACTCCGGACTCAGCAGCGGCGATAAATGCGGACGTGATCGAGTCCGTGAAAGATCGCGTTTCCGGTTTGGTCCAAGGCCAGCGCATTGCTACAACACCTCCTCGATTGCTAATGCCCGGTGGACACGCCACGGCAGTAACAATGATCGGGCTCCGGAACCGCCCATTAGATCGCCCTTCGATTGCGGGTCACGGTAGTTGATTCTGACACCAGAAACGCTAACGCTTTGCACAGACTTTGGCATCCTGGCTTCAAGATATGCAGCAAGCCGTACCACCGCTTCGTTTTTCGCGACCTGCGGCGCGTCGGGCGTATAGTTCTCGACCATGGCCGATGAAGCCATGCCTAACGCGTCAAGCCGGGAGTCGGTTAGGTCTCCCAATATGACGGCGGAAAGACACAAACGCGCCGCGCTCAAGGCTGCGGGAGTGGTAGGCCACGGACTCAAAATTGCTAAAGCCATTGCAATCGACTCCGCCGGTTTCGATCAAACGCGGTGTTTTGACCATCAACCAAAACCGGGTCCCATCCAAGCCGTCTCTCACCATCTTGAATCGGCTTGAGTAGAATCGCCGTCACGGCTGCATCGGTAAACGTTCGGATTCCACCAACATCGGTAAACACCGACGCAGCTTCATCAATCAATGGCCTGCCATAGATCGGCACGCGGGCGTCCACCAGGTCCGTTAGTTGACGGCCTGCCGCCGTGTCGCGTGCTGCGGGCGTCAATTCATAGTCCAGTCGGTCACGCTTGTTTTTGAAAAGCAAATTTCCACCGGAAACTGAGCCCAGTGCTTCGCTCAACCTGCCGATGGTTGCGAGCACGTCACGCGCATCTATGTTTTCAAGCGCAGTGGGCGCAAAGACAACTTTTTGGCAGCCACCGCCCACGCATTCGCAAAACAATGTAACTCCGTATTTGATGTTGCCTTTGATCCACGTCCGCCGGTTTTTGCGCCGCCTGGCTTCAACGGTGCTTGCTGAGTATGCAGGTGTGTCAACAATCGCGATTGCGCTCAAATGCGCCCGCTCGATCACCCTGACTCCATCTTCGAGGCGTTCCTTAATGGCCCGGAATTCGATACTAAGTCCGCGCATCACGTTAGCTTTCACCAGCGCAATCGTATCATTGGCTGCGCTCGTTTCCGGCAATACGGCACGAATACGAAGCGCTTCCCTATCATCGCTTATTGTGAGTCCGCCGCCGTCAGTTCGCGCAAGCGGTGTGGCCCGGTCATGCGCGGAATTTAAAACCACGTCGCTGACTGGCGAGAACGCGCCTGATTCGAATCTTTCGCGCAACCCACCGCCAATCTGTGCAATGTCGCCATAGTGAAGCGCAACACCTTCAAGGGTGCGCCCGGACGTGTAACGAACCTCGCAGACCCGCGTTTTCAGGGGGTTGTCTAGTGCTTCCACCTTTCGTGATTCAAGAATCATGCGGGCCTGCGAGCCTCACCACGAAAAGGCCATGACGCGAAAACGCAGTGAGAAAAAAATGGACGACGGGCGCACCTGAAGGAGGCAAAAAAACAGGTGCGCCCGCATCCGTCATGATCGCATGTCCACACACAATCATGATGGTATCTCTGTGATGACTAATCGTCCGCCGTCCGGATCACGGCTCCAGAACCAGCTTTTAAAGGTGTCATCCGCAATCGCGACGATATCGCCTTGTGCGATTGGCGCGACAAGGTGTCCTCGGGCATCAGGGGCAGGTTCGGTTGCAGATGATCGAGCAAGCACAACAGTCTCGCCTGCATTTGAAATCAAATATTTTTTACCAGGTGCTAGACCTAGCAAATCTTCCAGCGCGATAGGCTGGTCTTGCAGTAGATCAACATCTTGCGAAGCGGACGGCATGGTGACGCTCCATTAACAATGTTAATTAAGCAACCTTGAATTCGCGCAAACTGTACGCGGCGGGCTGCGTCAAAATTACGTCGCCGACCAAAACATGAAGCGTGAAATAGCGTTCACCTTGGGCGCTTCCGGTATATGGATCAGCAATCGAGATTTCGCCCCAATGCGGGGCAACGGCTGTCCGCATTCCCATCGATCCACCCATCATCGAACGGCCTTTGCGGAAATAATGGCCCGTTGAATTGTGGAAACGGGATCAGGCATCCGCGCATTTGTAGAAAACGATCCAAAGTTTTTGGCGGCATAGGTCGAAAAACTTTCAGCGCCTAAATCACTTGATGCTATATCTCTGAAAGCTTTGCCTGCGAGCCGATACGTTTGCGGCCCAACGAGCATGGCAACTTGTGACTCGTCGACGGCCCACAATCCGTCGACGGAATTGACAAAGCTTTCGATAAAATCATCAAAATCGGGCGTCGATCCCGGATTCGTCGGATTGTCGATATCCTCAAGACGTTTGATAATTCCGAAAAGATTCGGCGCTACTCCGCTGCCGTTTATCAACTGCTGATCTAGTGCGTCGGACAAAGCCATCGACGTGTTTTGACGCAATGCTGACTCATAGTTCGCTTGGCCTGTGGCTGCTATATCTTCAACAGCCATCTCAAGACGTGCGGAAATCCTCCTAGGCGCGGCGCTTTGGACAGTCAGCCCGCCCGCAACGGCAACAGCGGCGGCGGATTTAGATTTAGCCTCCGCGCTCTGAGGCGTTGAAATAGTGGCAGAAGCAAACGTGCCGGTTTGGACTCTCGGCATTTCGATTCCAAGTTTTGGGGCAATCGAATTTGAGAACAAAAACGGGCGAACCGGGTCAAGATTTGTCCCGCCTGGATTGGGTGCTGCTGCTATAGCGCGTTTTTCCGTTTGCCGTTGCTCGGGTTGCGGAACGTCCCACAGTTCGATTGGGATTCCGCCGCCGGTCACACCAGCGGCGGCGCAAAGTTCGGATTCCGCACCTGAAGGCAATTTTCCTTGAGACCGTGCCATCACGAAATTCGTTAACTGCGCCTTTTCGCGCAGTTCGAGCCGCTCCCGCGTTTCCGCGTCCACGTTTTGGCCGGTGGTTTCAATGGCGCGCTTTTCTGCGTCGTCGTCTTCCGCAAGAAGAGCCGAGCGGTGCCTTTGCTCAGAATTCGTAAGCTCGGTCTGAAGAGTCTTTTCCTCTTGCCGAATCTCATCGGTGTAGTCTTCACCCGTAAGGCTGCCGATCGTGCCGAGACGCTCTTTCCACCCTGACTGCTGAAGCTCGATTTTTTGGGATTGAAGCATTTGTATGACTCCTTGGAGAGGAAAGGATTGATCCGCCCGGTAGAGTCGGATTTGTCATACAAAGTTCTGAGGTCTTTTCCCAAAGAACTATGGGGTTGTCAAGTTGGCTTAGTCCATCATTTCTTGCACAAGCTCGCGCCACGCCAGTTCTCCAGGTGTACGTTCTTTGCGCCTTTTCTTTTGTTCCCGCCGTAACCGTTCGCGTCGTGTCTTTTCGATGTGGCATGACCGGCATAGAGCTTGCAGGCCGGTGAGGGCGTAGAAATCTTGATCCGGTTTATCCTCAAGCGGCGTGACGTGATCGCACTCAAGCTGGCCAGCCATGCCGCATGACGTGCACCTGTAGCCGTCCCGTGTGAAGACATTGCGGCGAACATGTTCCCATCTGTTCCTATCGTGTGCCTTGTGCCGTTTGCTCATCACACCATCCCGACATATCGCATTCCACCACTAGGTTGTTCTGGTTGCCGTACACCGGCAGAGACGGCCAAGATCGCTGCTGCTGCTGCATCATCCCGCGCGTTCTTTCTCCTTCCGCCCTGCGTGCTTTTCGATAGCTTGGAATTACCGGCTGGATCAGTGATCGTCCTCGCCTCAGAGATAGCCGAGCGGAGTAGTAATGAAGGCATCGGAGTCACTCTTCCATCGGCAGTGGCGCGTTGAAAATGTCTCACGTCTGCTGCTCCATCCTTGAAGCCTTGGCCACGCAGTTCAAGAATCGTTACCGGAATAGCGGCCTTTGCAAGACAGTCTCTTAGTTCTGCTTCACGCCAACGGTCTGCAACTATCCTCGATGGTCGTCCATATCGTCGTAAGGCTTCAGAAAGCAGTCCAGGGAGCTCGACAGCATTTTCTCCGATGGTGATGAGCTCACGTCTCTTGGCGCACACCGCATACCTATTTCCAGCTCCATCACGAAGGCCACGTTCGGCCAAGTTTGGTACGCGAGGAAAAGCGGCGAAGCATTCCAAGCGTCCGGTGTTAGGCCAGAATGCGGCAACAGCGCTTTGAGCGGCACTTGTTCCTAAATCTAATCCCCAAACGCACGGACCTACCCTTGGTAAGTCACCCTCCGCCGATTGCCACGTTCCTGCCGCCAATAGTAAAGACGCTTCAACGTCCAAGGTGCCGAGGTTGAGTCTGAGTGCTTCGAAGGGCGCGAGCAGTGCCGGGTCCACCTTGGCTTGTTTTGATTCAGCCCGGATTGCGTCTTCAAGGTCGATCAGGTGATCCAGTGATGGATTCGCTCGTTTCCATGTTTTTCGATTGAAGGGCGGGTCAGTCTCTAATGCACAATGAGATTGAGCATAGTCGGATTCACCGGCCAGCATCTTTGCGAACCAATGAGTCTCATCTGCGGGTCTGGTTCCCAGTGCGATCAACTTTGAGTTAGGGACCTTCCCGAGTCCTGTATCCAGGGCCGCTCTCATTCGGTCGGCTTTCGCTGAGTCCCATTGACTAGGCTCATCGGCAAGTATCAATGCCGGTCGGAGTCCATGCGCTTTGCGCGGATCACTACCAATGCACCTGACTCTTGTTCCGGTGATTCTGTTTTCGATCATGGCCCGGTTAGCGGAATCTTGAACCCGCCACACGTCCCTATCCGTTAAGTCATGGTTCACAGACAAGTAGGAAAGAACGTCTTCGAAGACGATTCGGCTTTGATCGAACGAGCTGGCCACACAGACGATATCGGCCTTGCCGTAGCTCAACGGGCCATCAGGGTCTACTGCTGCCGCTGCAATGCCAGCAACCAGCGCTGACTTACCATTGCCCCGAGCAACCGACAATGCCGATGTCTTCACTCCCGGCTTAATAAAGGTGCCGTTGATAAAACGACGCTGCCAAGGGAGAACTTTGAAAGGCGGGCCAGCCCACCGTCCGGATGGGATGATGAGCGTGCCGAGATATTTAGTGAGGTTTCGCATTGGCACCATGCAGTAAGAAAGTTTCTAGGGCATCGGCGCTTTCCCATTTCATGGTCTTTGCCACTTCGTCGCGCTTCTCGACGTTCCTCACATCGGAGAGAAGCGCGTCACATTCTTGTGCCATTTGTAGGGCGTTGTCCGTCATCAAAACAAATGGGACTGTTGAGCGTGTTTCATAAGGGAGGATCGGGCTCATCTTTGTTTGATGTTAAGCCGCTTGGCGTTGATGGTTCAAGCGGCGGTTTTGGGTGGTCAGTTTTTTGATCTTTTTTCTCTTTTCGATGATGGCGGTGTGGCGTCCAAAGTAGGCGTCGGCTGGAGTTACGTTGCCGATGCTCTCGTGGTAGCGTTGGTTGTTGTAGCGATCGACGAAGGCGCTGATCTGGTTTTCGAGATCGCCGGGTAGATAATAATTTTCAAGCAGGATCCGGTTCTTCAGCGTTTGATGCCAGCGCTCGATCTTGCCCTGGGTTTGCGGGTGATACGGTGCGCCCCGAACGTGATCCATACCGTGGTCCCCGAGCCATTCAGCCAGATCGCTGGAGATATAGGACGAGCCGTTGTCGCTGAGCAGCCTCGGCTTGTGGACGACATTGGCGCGATTGCAGCCTGAGGCTTCTAGCGCCAACTTCAGTGTTGCCGTCACATCGTCCGCCGTCATGTTGGTGCAGAGCTTCCAAGCAATGATGTAGCGGGAATAGTCGTCCAAGATGGTCGACAGATAAAACCAGCCCCAGCCGATGACCTTGAGAGAGGTGAAGTCGGTCTGCCACAGCTGGTTCGGCGCCGTGGTCTTGTCGCGGAACTCATCGGCTGCCTTGATGATCACGAAAGCGGGGCTGGTGATCAGGTCGTGGGCTTTGAGAAGCCGATAAACCGAGGCTTCCGAGACAAAGTAGCCCCTGGTGTCCGTAAACCTGACGGCCAGTTCCCGGGGCGACAGTTGTGTCTCCTCCAGGGCAAGATCGATGATCTGCCCCCGGACATCATCCGGGATCCGGTTCCATACCCGGCCCGGGCTGCTGTTGCGATCCTCAAGACCGGCGTCGCCAAAGGCCAGAAAACGATCGTACCAGCGATAAAAGGTGGTCTTCGGAATGCCCAGCTTGTCCAAAGTGGACCCGACGCCCAGGTGGGACTGCTCGACCAGGCGGATGATCTCCAGCTTCTCGGATGCGCGATACCTCATTCCTCGTCTCCCCCGTGCCCGAGCATGTTTTTTTTGAGAAGACGGTTCTCCAGCGAAAGTTCGGCGACCAACTCCTTCAAGTCGCGCATCTCCTGGCGGAGGCCTTTAACCTCGCCCGAGGTCGCTTGGCGCCCGGTGTCGCCGGCGAGCCGCTTCTTGCCCGCTTCCAAAAACTCTTTCGACCAGCTGTAATACAGACCCTCGGCGATGCCCTCGCGGCGGCACAAGGCGGCGATGCTCTCCTCGCCGCGCAGGCCCGACACCACGATCCGGATCTTCTCCTCAGCCGTATACTGCTTGCGTGTCTTGCGCCGAATATCCCGAACCGTTCTCTCCGCCGGGTCGTTCTTGCTCATTAATTTCTGTCTCATCTTCGTTCCCTTCGGTCACTACGATGAGCCAGAAATCCTCCGTTATGCAATTACCTCAATTTGTCCCAAAGGCGCTGACGTCAGACAGTAGGGCGTTTTCATCGATCTCTTCTAGGACGTCTGGTGAAAGGTCGTCACCACGTTTGAGCCTGAAGATCAGGGCCGCCGCTCTGAGCATCGCCGTCATTGAGGACAAGCTTAATGGTGTGTCTTCCTTTTCGTTTCCCATCTTCAAAGTCTCCTATGGTTTTTAAATGTGTGTCTTGTGACCCTCCCATGGTCGGTCCCTCATGAGGGTAATTCTTGGGGAGCAGGGTCCCGCCGGGGTGCCCTGGGGGCCGGGGGTAGGCCAGGGGTCACCGGCATGGGCAGCGGTCATCTGGTAGGTCGGACCAGGACAATCCAGGGACATCCAGTCTGCCCTCATCCTGTTGGACCTGAGGTGTAGGTGCTAGCCCAGCGGGGGGCTGGCCAGGGTGACGCATCCGTTGCCGGTCCCGCCACGCCCGCACGTCCGGCCTTGCCAAATACCAGCCATAAGGCGGGCGCAGACCACGCGGCAATCCGCCGAATTCGCCCACCAGTGGCCGTGCCGCATAGGGCGCACCTGCCGCCACGTCCGGCCTTCCGGGGTGCCACGGGCCGGTATAGGGGTCATAGGGGTCCGCCGCCGCCGATCCACACCACACCAGGGCCAGGACCACGCCTAGAGGCAAGATTGCCCCTATATCCGGGCAGAGCCTATAAATGCCCCTATATCGTCTCATCATTGTTTCACCTTTTAAATCAACCACTTACCACCCTCTCCACCCCCGTTTTCCCGTTTGACTCTCTATAGGGGGGGAAATTTTGGTTACAGGTTACAAAATATAATGAGTCATAAAAAACTGTAACCTGTAACCAAATCGCATGTGTGAAAGCCTATGAGGTCAAAATGCGGTGCTTAATCTCCGCAATTGTTTCATCCCTTTTAAGAGCGCTGCGAGGCTTCCCGGCCTCGTCTTCCAGTTCCCATAAGCGCTGCTTTCGCTCATGCATTAGGCGGAGAGTCCCTTTCTCTTCCTCGGCTTTGAATTTTGCCCGCTGTTCTTCCGGCAGTTTATAAACGCTTGCGTCTATCCGCCGCCATTCCGGGGGGCCGTTGTCGCAACTACCCTCAAGGTATTCTTTGGTGTGGTGGATACCGCCCCCACTGACCGGCCACCTATCGCGACTGGTGCGCCATAGCCGCGTGGCCTTGCCGTCCACCTTTAAGATATGCTGGCCTATGCCGAACCGAACCTGGAGAATCTCACGCAGCATTGCGTCCGATATTAGCAAGCCTTCGTCGTCGCTAAATCTAGGGTCCTCTGGTGCGTTGGGACACCATTCTTTCGCCAGTCGCTCATGTTCTTTGCGCATATTGAAGCAGTTGAGCAATCCGTGAAACGTGAACCATATTGACCCTTTTCCGTCGCCGTAAACTTCCGTGGGGTCATCGTCTAAGAGACAAGAACGGTCTTCCGTCGTGATCATGGTATGGATCGGCATGAACTGCTCAAGTAACGCGGTCATTTTGTCCATCTCAATTGGCAACGCTTCGCGCATTTGAGTCGGCACTAGGTCCCGGCTTACTTCGCCGTCCGCGTCTACGTCGTGCTCGCTTGTGAAATTTGAATATGCAGCCTTGCCAGCAAAGCCGTCTTCTGTCTTTTGGTACATGTCATGACCTTTCAAAAAGGTTGTTGGAAACTCCTTTCGTTATGCGTCGTTCTCATGCTTGATCCCCGAATTAGGTTAGCCGTTGCGATTTTTTCTCTTTTGTTATCAATGGCCCTGGTTTGATGGTTAGGCACTGCTAGACCATTGTTTTTATTGGTTTATTTCCGTCCCTTCGGGACTCCTCCTGGACCGAGGACATCGCCGGCTGGCATGGGTTTATCACCAGGCCCGCTCACAAACCAGGGAACGGGTTCCCTGGTTTGTGTAAATCAGCTCACACACAAAGTTTCTGACACTCACGACCGGGCGTGGGAGCCAAAAAACGCTATGCATCGAACACGTTCTGCTGGCCAGTCATGACGCCTGATACCTTGATCAAACAAGGCCTAGGCGAATTGGACAAGGGTAATCTCAGGTCCGCTTTGCCGATTTTTGAACAGGCGAAACGTTTATCCTCACAAGAATATAGAGCGTTGCTTTATAGCGGCTTCACATTTCTCATGCTCGGTCGCTTCAACGAAGCCCTGCTCGATTTCCAGTCCGCCCTTCCACTAAGTCCAAAGGACCCTGAAATCCACGATTTCCTGGGGCGGTGTTGGATGTCCCTCGGAGATGAAAATAAGGCTCTGCTTCATTCCCGAGAGTCGGCACGGCTCCGACCTCCTGCCGTTACGATTGATGATGATGCACTGAAAGTTCCGGCTTTCAGATTTAAGCATGATCTCGAACAGCTTATCGCTATGGAAAAAAAGCAGATACTTGGTACCGATGCCCGTGCCAGCTTGGTTGTGTTCAAGACCGTTTGGAGTGACTCAAACGGCGCGACTCAAGTGATTTCAGTTGCATGGCAGTCTGAACATTTTGATCCCGTCTCCCTTTTCTACCGTCATCGGATAAATCTCGAACCAGGTTCAAAGATCCCCGACGGCGCACTCAATTCTGAACTGGATGGAGACGTGTTATCTTTCAAATATCAGAACGCGGACCCGCAAATTATCGTTATCGATGACTTTCTTTCACCGGCTGCGCTTCAAGCGATGCGGGACTATTGCAATTATTCGACGATCTGGCGCCGCGATATGGCCGAAGGCTACCTCGCGACGACTCTTCCGGAAGACTTCGCGTGCCCGTTGATCTTCCAAATTTCCGACGAGCTGACCAACCTTTTGCCCACCGTAATAAAGAACCACCGTCTGGCCTATTCATGGGCCTTCAAGTATGACAGCACATTGAAGGGTGTTCCGGTTCATGCCGACGATGCGGTGGTCAACGTAAATTTCTGGATCACGGCCGATGAAGCAAATCGCTCTCCGAAAACCGGCGGCCTTATTGTCTGGGACAAAAAACCCCCACCGATTGGGATCACGAAGCCTATAACAATGTCACCAATGTCGACGCGATAAGAGATTTTCTCCAGCGCGAAGGATCAAATGGTATTCGTATACCCCATCGGGCCAACCGGGTGGTGTTATTTGATTCGGATCTCTTTCATGAGACGGACGAAATCGACTTCAAAGACGATTACTTTTCACGCCGAGTAAATACAACTTTGTTGTACGGCGTTTGCCGGGCCGCCCGTTAATTACTTAAGTCGCGCTTGTCGGTTTGATGTTGATGTTGAGGCGCAGGAAGTTGGTCGGGTCGTATTTGTTTTTTATTTCCACCAAACGGTTGAGATTGTCCGCGTAGATGCGGCGGAGATCTGTCTCGGTTGAGGTAACGGCGGAGTTAACATAGAACCCGCCCGCGCTCATTTCTCCGATGACACTCCAGCAGTCCTTTGCATACTTTCTCTGTTTGGCTCCATCTTTTGGATCGAACCACTGGGTACCCACCGTGCATTGATAAATCGTATCCCGGTGCGGAAACGCGGTGGCGTCCCGCGCCACTCGGTTGGCGATACCCCCCTGCTGACTCAGACCAATGGACGTGTGGGGCGAAGCATATCTGGTTCCGTATTCCGCAAAAGCTTCCGCCACATGATCGTCAACATGATTAAAAAACCCGGTCTCGCTGTGGGCGTAGACCTCAGACAATAGCGGACCATCACCGATGGATTGAAGCGTGACATAGTTAATACCGTCGAAACGCTCCCTGATCGGGTCTCCCAGTTTTTTGAGATAGGGATCGAGAATCTTTCTGGCCTCCGCCGGCGCACCAATAAACGTACCGCTAAAGGAGGAGGATGTGGTTTCGCCGCGCCCGTCGGTAGCAATGCGTGCCCCTAGAGACATTTCATTGGGGCCCCGGTCCCCAAGCTCGAACAGGGTTTTGAAGGCGGCCTCAGCCTTGGCCGCCGGATAGGTGAAAGAGAAGGATGTCACCGTCGGATCCATTTCGTGCAGCTGCAGTTCAAACTCGGTGACAATGCCGAAATTGCTGCCGCCGCCGCGCACCGCCCAATGCAGATCGCTATTTTCTGAGGCATCCGCATGCAGGAGGTCGCCATCGGCCGTCATCACAGTCACGCCGCGGATGTTGTCGATGGTATAGCCGCGAGACCGCGCCAGGCGCCCCTGCCCTATGCCGGTGGCCAGCCCGCCGATCCCGGTGTGGGAAACAACGCCGGCGGTGGTGCCCAAGCCGAGCGGGACGGTTGCGCGATCCAGATCGCCCAAGAAGGAGCCACCTTTGACACGGGCAATTTTTCCAGACGCATCGACTTCGACACCGTTGAACGGCGAGAGATCAAGGGTAATGCCGCCATGGGCCATGCTGGTGCCAGCGCTGTTGTGGCCGCCGCAGCGGATGGCGGTCAGCAGGTTATGGTTGCGGGCAAACTGTAACGCGGCGCGAATGTCGTCCAAAGAGGTGCACTTGGCGATAACAGCCGGGCGGTTATCGACGATCGGGCTCCACACTCGCCGCTCCTGATCGTAGGTCGCATCCGACGGCAGGATGACCGGACCGGCCAGACTCCGCTGCAGATCCTTTAGATCGCTGTCGCTGAGAAAGACTTTCTCACCGGTGCTGGCTAGGGCCTCGCCCGCATACCCCCGCCGCATGGGCAACGCAGAGACGGCGGTAACCGCAAGGGCCCCGCGCAACAGAGCGCGGCGATCCAATGGTAATCGCGCGGAAGAAAGCTGGGTCATGGCTTCATGGTCCTTTGCCCAAGGCATCAATCGATCATGAGGGTGGGGTGTACACGGAAAAAGGGGCGCCTGGCAGCCAATCCGGCAAACGAACGGGTGAATAAGCCCTTATACTGCCTGCAGACCCGCAGATAACGGAGGAGGCAGCGATGAGCGGATGGTCGTTAGAGCAGATCTATATACGTGGCAGAAATCGTCGGAATGGTCTTCGTGGTCGTGTCCCTGATCGCTGTGTTTCTGCAGCTTAAACAGAACACGGAAACAATACGTATTGGTTCAACCCAGAAGGACGTCGAAATGTTAGTCCAGTCATGGGCGGATATAGCGTCAAACGGTGAACTTGCTGGGATTGTGATCAACGGATGAGGATCCTCCACTAATTATTGTTAACTAATTGATATTATATCTATTTTACTAACACTGTTCTCATAGTTCCCACATTAATTCCCATATTAGACATGAGAACGTACGGTAAATTGTAAGCATTACTGAGACGACACGCACTAAATATAACGCGAGTTGCAATCAGCACACTCCATGCTTTCTACCGCCGCCACGAGGTGACGTTTAAAAAAGACTACCCACGTCAGCGAACAAGAGCGCGATGCTTGGTTCACCCTCCAGCCGGCTCTACGAACGCACATCGATCGTCATCACCACCAACTTCGCCTTCGGCGAATGGCTATCCGTCTTCGGCGACCCCAAGATGACCGCGGCGCTGCTCGATCGCCTCACCCATCATTGCGAGATCATCGAAACCGGCAACGAAAACTGGCGCTTCAAGAACCGCTACTGGCCGAACGCCGGCCGTGCCCGCGGCTCGGGTTGCCCCAGCCCCCCACGCGGCTTCACTCCGCGTTAGCGCAAGGCGCTACCCTTTCCGGCCAGGGCCGCGTGGATGCGGTTGGATACCCAGTCCGCTGCGCCCGAAATTGCCTGGTCGGAAAGATGGATCTATGGCTCAATAGGGGCAACCCGCACATCTTCATTTACGCTGTTGAGCAGATCGTGAACGCGAGAAGTTTGAAATACCGCGAGTTGGTTGCTTGAACTGTATTGTCTGACTTTAGCTATCCTCGTTGATGATCTCAATCTCCTCAATTTTGCCTAATTGCATAAGGAGGTAGACACAGCGCTCTCGCGGTAGGGCGTTGCTGGACATATCCTCTTCCAGTTCAGCCTTCTCTGCCCTGGGCACGCCCAAGGCAGAGAACAACTTAAACGCAGTCCGCATCTTTTTTGCAAGTAAGTCAAATGCACTCTTTTCGTTCATCGCAAATTTCCCGTAGCTTATAACGGGGTTCTTCAATCCATAGGAAAAACAAAAAGTCAATTTTTTGTGTTGTCGGCATTGTGTCAGGCACACCATCGCTTTGGAGCGGCGTGCATGGGTACCTGCTCGGGAATGTACAAAGACTATCAGCGGAGTAAGGCGTTGGCTCAAGTGCCCAAGGAATTAGAAAAGCCCGCCATGGACCACGGCCTCGTACCCAGTCCCGTGATCGGGCGGGGAACCAAGATCATCGAGAGCCCAGTGCCGGTATCGACCATTCCTGGCGGCATAGACACGGACATCAAGGACTTAAGAGTGAAGCGGCGCTCTCAGTCGAGATTGCGTTCGTCGCGGGGTATGGTGGATAGGTTACGTGAACTGGAAGCACAGTAAGACTAACCTAGGAAACCTCTTGCAAAAGTGCTTGTAGAGATTCCCGACACCTATCCAGCAAGGTAACACGCTTGGCACAAGTTTTAAAGTTGCCCCGAGGAATGTGAGAGGGCGGCTAAGACGATCCGGGACCTGATTGACTGCATCGTGATTACGACTGTCTCGGTGGTTGCGGGGGCCCGCAACCGCGATGTGCTCATCTTTGTGCGTGTCGACCCCGACGATGACGTCGTGGCGTTGGAGTGCGATGCTAGGCATGATTGTTGATCCCTTCACATGGTCGATGGTCCGACTCGCTGGTCAGGCGGGAAGGACAGGACTGCGATGGGACCTGGTGGATCAGGCTCCTATTAGGTCACTGCCCACCTGGCCGGCGAGGCACTACGGCGCCGCTCGGGTGGCCGACACGTCAATGCAAAGACACGAAGTCGGTCATATTATGGGTCAGACCACCCAAGGCAGCGACGACGCGAAGCATCTCAGAACAGGGCTGCTTCCCGCGAAAGGATCCTCGCAGTCAGACTAATTGGACCAAATCTTAAGAACCTACAATCGACGACTGTCAGGCTGCGAGTTGCTGCCACTCGGCCAGGGCGGCGGCTCGGGCTTGTTTGAAAATATCGCGGCGGTTGAGATGGCGTTGGTGGTTGAAGTGGTTGTAGATCGAAGCGTGGACAGAGGCGAATTTCTGTAGGGTCTTGATGTCTCTGAACCGAGCCATTGCGCCTTCTCGTCGGCGGAACGGTTGGTGTGAATTTTCGGCTCGATTGTTGAGCCAACGCTTGATCTCTTGGCGGCTCTCGTTGCCGATCACCTTCATCGCAGCCCGGTATGACTTTAGCCTGTCCGTGACGATCATAGCCGGTCGGCCATCACGCCTCATTGCACGTTTAAGGAACTCAAGTGCGGCTTCGCGGTCCCGGCGTTTGGAGACAAAGACCTCAAGGACTTCGCCTTCATGGTCAACGGCCCGCCATAGATAATGTGTCTCGCCGTTGATGCGGACAAACACCTCATCAAGATGCCAGCGCCAGTTCGACCAGTTACGCCGGACTATCCGCCTCTTCCGGATCTCGGCCGCAAACAACGGGCCAAGGCGGTTCCACCAGTACCGCACCGTTTCATGGCAAATGTCGATGCCTCGTTCGAACAGAATGTCTTCGACCTGCCGCAACGACAGCGGATATCGGACATAAAGCATCACAACGTTACGGATGATCTCAGGCGAACTGTTGAAATAACGGAAGGGATTTTTCATTACCCGAGGCTAGGAGAGCTTACTTTCCAACTCAAGACGATTTAGTCTGATAACGCCCTTTTCAGCTCAAGCCGATTTAGTCTGACATTGCAATCATAAGGATCTGGCAATCCGAAGCCCTAAATTAAAATTATGCCATTCCACCGGGACGTCCTTAGCGGTCTCACCTTGCAGTTCAGTTTCCCCTTTATAGCGTGACGCTGAGCGGCTGTTATTGACCGGTGCACTTAGACTGCCACCGCGAACAACGCGAACGCAGCCGCTGTCTTCGCTTTCGAGCCAAGCAGAACCATCCGACGGTGCGCCAGAGAAATTAATTTGATAGCAGTCTTCCACCCACTCCCAGACATTCCCATGCACGTCGTAGAGACCAAGGGCGTTTGGCGCGAAGGATCCAACCGGTGACGTTTGTATCCCGTACCGATCATCACACTCTATGTATAGCCACGGAGACCCGGTGTTGTCCCGTTTGGCGGACTGACCAGGCACGTTGGCGTAATTACAAAGTTCCGATTCATCGTCGCCAAACGAGTATCGGGTGTTTGTGCCCGCGCGCGCCGCATACTCCCACTCTGCCTCCGTTAGGAAGCGATAGGCTTTGCCCGTCTTCTCGGCTAGCCAATCGATATAGGCATTGGCATCATTCCAGCTGATACACACGACCGGATGGTCGTCTGTCTGAGGAAAATTGGGATCGGACCAATTTTTTCCTGAAACCGGCGCTCCGCCTCTGGCCCCCGTCCAAACAACACATTTGTTGTTGATGGCATGACCCGTCTCGCGCACGAACTGACCATATTGGCCAACCGTTACCTCAAAGTTGGATACTGCGAAGGGGTTAGAGATTGTGACCTCATGCAACGGCCCTTCGTTGCTCATGCGTCCGACCTCAGTCTCAGGAGAGCCCATCATAAATGTCCCAGCCGGAATGATGACCATCTCTGGGCAATCATTACAGTCCTTAAAGACAGACCCTGGCGGTAATGGGTCATCACCGGCGCTTGTGACACTTTCACTGGCTGTTAGGGCCACAACAACGAGCAAAATCAATCCACTTTTGCGCATAGATTTTTTGACACTCTCGTTCCTAAAGCGATAGGTAATCTTCCATTTCGTCGACGACATCCGGAAAAAATATCTCATTCTTTTGCGCCAGGTCTGCCGGCAAGTCGTCGTAATCCGTGATAACCCGTCCGCCGCCGCGGGACATGCTCACACCGTCGATTTCATCCATGTCCATCCACGGACGCCAACTGATGATATTGACCTTGTCTACCGTGGCCGGCACATGGGGCGACGACGTCTCCGTGAGTTCATCGAGCGGGGCGCGAAAGGCAAAGACCTCATGGAACTTGATCGGCTTGCCGTCGTCCGTCATGGCCGGCACATAGGAATCAATCCGTTCGTTGAACAAAACGTCGCCGCCCGCCGATGGCAGCGGTTCCAGCCAGTGAGTGTTGACGATGCCTTCCATAGCGTAGGGCTCGTTAACGATGGTTAGGCTCAGTGGAATATGAAAGCGCGTCGGCCCCAAAATCTGCGTTGGAATTGGAATTGTACGGCCCGTGTAAGGGTTCGTCCATTCTTCCGGAACCTTATCGGTGTCGGGATCGGTGAAATAGACAAACTCAAGATAGACGGCGTCGAAACTGCCGTCGTTCCGGCGGCGATGGCGCGAAAAAATTTGCTGCGACACTCTGAGCAGCTGTGTCGTTTCTTGATCAACGATCCCGGACAACACGCCATGGGTCCACCGAATCGCGATACCGGCGTCCGTCCGCCCCATGATACGGATCATGGTTTCTAGACACTGGGCGGCATTGCCCCAAATTCGGGGGCTGTCTTCCGTCGACTGCGCGTGGGCGCCGTGCGTCAGGAGGCTTACAGCAGCGCAGGTAGCGGTCAGACCAAAGACGCGCCGGGATAAGTCTGCTGTAGACAAAACGTTAGACCTAAACGCCTCCTGGCGGAACCGGCTCCTGTTGGCGGGCATACCTGTCCCTTTTATTTACCTTATCCGCCGGTATTCGTGATGCGTTCCAGCGGCATTGTCAGACTAACTAGCCCGGACCAGAAGCATTCACAATAGAGGATTCTCAGGCAGCAAGTTGACGGCACTCGGCTAGGGCAGCAGTTCGGGCTTGTTTGAAAATGTCGCGGCGGTTGAGATGGCGTTGGTGGTTGAAATGGTTATGGACGGAAGCGTGAATGGCGGCGAATTTCTGTAAGGACTTGATGTCTCTGAACCTGGCCATCGCCCCTTCCTGTCGGCGGAACAGTTGGTGTGAATTTTCCGCCCGGTTGTTGAGCCAGAGACCGCAGGTCTGGGCGGCCGCAGTGCCGATCACCTTCATCGCCGCCCGGTATGACTGTAGCCTATCTGTGACGATCGAAGCCAGCCGGCCATAACGCTTCATAGCACGTTTAAGGAATTCAAGCGCAGTCCTGTGATCCCGCCGTTTCGTGGCATAGATCTCAAGCCCTTCGCCGTCATGATCGACAGCCCGCCATAGATAATGTGTCTCGCCATTGATCCGGACGAACACCTCATCAAGATGCCGGCGTCACAGCGAATAGGAGCCACGATGAACCCGGCGTCTGCGGATCTCGGCGGCAAACAACGGGCCAAAACGGTTCCACCAGTACCGTACGGTTTCATGGCAGATGTCGCTGCCCTGTTCGAACAGGAGATCTTCGATCTGTCTCAGCGACAAGGGGTAACGGACATACAGCATAACGGTAAGATGGATTAGTCTGACAGCGCCGTATGGACGCCCCAAAGTGATCGTAACCGATAAGCTCCCATCCTATCGCGCAGCGATGAAGCAGATGGGTGTTGACCATCGCCAGGTATCTGGTCAGTGGCTCAACAATCGGGCACAAAACTCACATCAACCCTTTCGACGACGAGAGCTGGCAATGGTCAAATTCAGGGACGTGGAGACCCTGCAGAAATTCGCCTCCGTCCATGCCTTGATCCACAACCACTTCAACCACCAACGCCATCTCAACCGCCGCGACATTTTCAAACAAGCCCGAGCCGATGCCCTGGCCGAGTGGCGCCAACTTGCGGCCTAAAAGTCCTCGGTTGTAGGTTCTTCTGCTCCGGGCCAGTTAGTCTGATAAAACCAGCACACGGTCGGGAGCCGCGAAGACTGCCGGCAACAACAGAAGGTATTGTATCATGACGGTTTTTCGATGCGTGCAAATGGCGCTGCGGCGTTGCGCGAAAGGATTTTTAGCGGCCGCGCTTATGGTGGGAATGGTGGTGCTGTCCTCGGCAGCCGGTGCTCAATCGGTGACCGTGGTTTCCTGGGGCGGTTCCTACGCTGAGGCATGCGAGAAAGCATATCACGAATCGTTCACAGCCGAGACGGGTATTGAAGTGCGCCTGGAGAGCTACAGTGGCGGGCTCTCGCAAGTCCGCTCTCAGGTGGAGGCGGGCAGCGTCCATTGGGACGTCGTCGACCTTGAGTTCGCTGATTTGGTGAGGGGGTGCGACGAGGGCTTGTTCGAGTTCGTCGACATCAACGAGCTTCCACCCGCACCCGACGGCACGCCGGCGCGTGAAGATTATATCGAAGGCACCTATTCGGAATGCGGCGGCGGCGGTACCTTCTATTCGACAGTGTACGCCTACAACAACGAGAGCTACCCAGGCGACCGACCGACCACCATTGAGGACTTTTTCGACATTGGCAAATTCCCCGGCCGCCGCGGCATGCGGCGCACTCCGTTGGTCAATCTCGAATTTGCGCTGATGGCGGATGGCGTGCCGACCGATGAGGTGTATGCGACTCTCGACACCACGGAGGGCGTGGAACGCGCCTTCCGCAAGTTGAACACTATCAAGGATCAAGTTGTCTGGTGGGAAGCGGGTGCCCAACCGCCGCAGATGCTTGCCGACCGGGAGGTGGTGATGAGCACCGCTTACAACGGGCGCATCTTCACCGCGCAGGTGCTGGAAAACCAACCATTCACCATCGTCTGGGATGGTCAGGTCCTGGATTACGGGCAGCTTGCCATCGTCTCTGGGACGCCTAATTTCGAGGCGGCGAAGAAGTTCGTCTTGTTCGCTTCTAAGGTCGAATCCGTCGCCGCCATCGGACGCTATATTGCCTACAGTCCAACGCGCCGCTCGGGGATGGATCTCATCACCAACCACGCGGAGATAGATATCGACATGCGCCCACATATGCCGAGCGCGCCGCAGAACATGGGTCGGGTTCTGCGCAACGACTGGGAGTGGTGGAGCAACTATGGCGAGGAGATGAACGAGCGTTTCAGCACATGGCTCGCCCGCTGACCGGTTCCAGCGTGACCTCACGGGGGCACTGTCAGATTAAATTTGCTTGGTCGTCTTTCCCAGCACCTTTTTTGGGAATTTCAGGGCGCAAAAACAAGTTTCGTCTGGCTTAGGCCGGACAAGCACGGGCGACGAAGCTGGCTCAACAACGGGAAAATTCTAACATACGATTTTAGTCTGACAATGCCCTCTCGGCATCGGAATCGAGCGCGGTTCGGCGTTGACGTCCAACGCAGCGAATTGGCGCAGCCTCCACCTACGAATGTTTCCTTTTCTAATCCAGCCTTTCAAGACGAACTCAGAGATCACCTTGATTCGATGTCCGTGTGGATTGCACCTCCCAAGGATTCGTTTTCTATCCAAGCTTCTGGCTTCGAGTCATTTCGCATCGCCAATAACTGAATGAATCACATATTCAGGAAACAGGACGCCAATTTTTCCGTCTTCAGGGCGCCAACCCGGCGAAGTCACCTGCATGACGGCCTCGACAACTTCCCGGTATTGTGGCTCAAGACTTTCGAGTAAGCGATTGATGAATCGCGACACTGTATCTAGATCCTGGATTGCTTTGTCTGGCTCCACGTGAATCAACCTTTGGCGAAGAGCCAGTTCGCCAAAAGAAGCCCGTTTCTCAAAGATCGGCACAGTCCGATAATCAAAATAAACTGTGTCGTACTTCAGTTTACTTGGATCCACGTTGCCATGAAGAAAATCATTTCTATTGTTCATCAACGTGTGGAACTCTTTGAAAATTGCTGTATCCGTATCTACTGGTCTCAAGAAACCGTAGCAGTTGAGGTGCAAGGATTTAATTCGGACATCAATGTCTCGTCTGATAACGTCCTGGTAAAGACGTTGGTCCGTTTTTATGTCAGCCTTCGCCAGAAGGAAAATTAGTAGGTTAATAAAAGCTTCGCCCATGACCGGTGCAAGCATCCGGATTGTAACCCCGAGTCCAAATGCCCTCTCAAACCGGTCTTGTTCTCTGGTGAGCGTTTCATTGAACTTTTTAAGTTCGTCGGCAGTTGTTGGGGTCTTCGGTATACGAAATCGGCAGCGGTATGCCGCGCGTTCCTGGATCTGCATGCGCCAAAGAAAGGGTCAGGCAATGGCGATGCGCGCGTCGCTGCAGACACATCAAACAGGCCGCCGAGCCCGGCACAGATGTCGTTCGCCGAGGCGATCGCGCGGGAGACCGGCGTCGCCGTGCCCGAGAAGGCCAAGGCCTTCTCGGTCGCGATGTCCAAGTGGATCGATGCGAACCGGCGGGCGAACCCTGCAAAGGGCCGCAAGGGCCGGGCGCAGAATAAGCGGGTTCCGAAGGTGAAAGGAAATACAGCGCAGGCGAAAGTGGCGCGGAAGCGGAAATTAAAAAGCGCGGCAGAGGGAGTGGCCTAATCCGACGGCGCCCGGACGGAATCGGGAATGGGCACAGGACGTCTGATATTGGCAGTCGCTGTCGCATCGCAGTCTGTGGCTAACTCTGGAGGCTGAAGTGGCTTCAAGGAACCACCGGAATGTCTCGTGATCCTATTGGCCCTTCTGTTTACGTCATCCGCCGATAGTGAAATGGGCGTAGACAAAGAACAGACCACTGGGTCCGCATCGGGAATGTCGCTTTCGAGGATGGTTGCGGGGGCCCGCAACCACATTAAATTGCTGTTGGTTGCGGTGGGGATTCCGAGGGTTAGGTAATTCAAGCACCACCTCGGGCGGGCCAAACCTGTACAACTGACATAGTTTGATGGAAGCGTCCCTGGACGCAATACCAACGGCGCGCACCATACCTAAGCTTTGCACCGTCATCAGCCCCTTCCCCGGAGCGGCGGTGCGGAGGATACTCAGGGCCAAAGAACACCAAGGGGAAAGGACCACACCATGACAACCACCCGCAGAGACACACTTAAGTACACGGGTGCCGCCATTGCCCTGATGTCCGGGCCCCGCGCCGCCTCTGCCGAGACGCGGTCGGAAAGCAACCCCTATGCGGTCAGGTCCGGACCCATGCCCGTGCCCTATGTGCCGAGGCGCGGCTATGCGGATGGCCCCTTCGGACAGGTCCATTTCCGCGACACGGGCGAAGGACGGCCCTTGATACTGTGTCCACAGGCGCCCATGACCTCACGCCAGTTCGAGAACGTGTACGAACCCCTCGCGCGCCGGGGAATCCGGGCTATCGGCGTTGATTCGCCTGGTTTTGGAGAATCCGACCCTACGCCCTTCGTGCCCACGGTCAGTGACTGGGCCGACGCAGTGCCAGCCGTGCTCGACCATCTGGGCATCGAAAAGGCCGACGTACTCGGCCACCACACCGGCGGCATGGTGGCGACGGAAGTGGCGATCCTTTTTCGGGAACGGGTGAACAAACTCGTCATCAACGGTCCTTTGCCTATGGGCGAGGAGGAGCGCAGCAATTTCCTCAAGTTCGTCGAGGAAGGCGAGATCAACTTCGTCCACCAGACCGACGGCAGCCACATGCAGAACGCCTTCGCCACCCGCTACCGCATGTACGTCAACGGCGGAGGAACTCCGGACCCGAAGGTTATCACCCGTTACACAGTGGAGCGTTTCCAGGGATACGCGCCGTTCTGGACCGGTCACCACGCCGCATTCATCTATGACCACAATGCGGCGCTCATGAAGGTCGAGGTCCCTACCCTGATCCTTACCAACACAGGCGATCAGATCTACGAAAACGCCAAGCTGGCCGCGCAGATGCGTCCCGACTTTGCCTATGTAGAACTGCAAGGCGGCGGCATCGACATCGTCGATCAGATGCCCGAAGAATGGGCCGACGCGGTGGTAAAGTTTCTCAACGGTTCGGCCTAACCGATCAACCTTTGTTCGACTCATAGGGCCCTAATGGCTATGCGAATATCGAATCGCAGGACGGTGTTGCAGTATGCGGCCATTGCCGTGGCGGCCCTGACCGCTGCCTGCTCACCGGCGACGAATACAACGAAAGCAACAGCTGATGTTTCTGACGGAGGCGGAGGAGAACCTGCCATGTCTCAACCCCAGCCAGCTAATTTTTGGCGGTTTTCCTCGGTTTTAAGTTACAAACCCAAGATAGCCCCCTACCTAAAAATCAACAAACTCAAAAACTTAGCAAAAACGTGTTTTTTTACTCTGCGTTCTCAAACACATAACAAAACGGATGTTCCGTTAAAGTTACAAACGTTTGTAACTTTTGGAATCTGAAAAGTTACAAACTCTCCTCGTTCAATTTTTCGATGATGTAAGGCGAATAAAAACTTTTTAGTCGCGAGCTTTTGTAAAAGCTTACTGCCTAGCGATGCATATTCAGTTCTCTGCACGCTAGATCCATTCTACGTAACAATCCCTATCCATAGTACAGTCTAATGCGACCGAAATTGAGTCTGCAAATGCACAGATGGAAAGAGCGACATAGCTAACCGTTGGGGGATTTGCTGTGGCAAAGCGCCATTCCTGTGGGTCGCGTAATTTTCCGCAATTCTCTTTAGAGCACTGCCTTCGGGAGGCAGTAGCCGGACACTGCGCCCGCCCTTCACTTGCAGTGCCGCCTAAGATTTTGTTGGCCCTTCACAAAGGTCAGCATCGATTGCACACTAAAACACCGTGCAAGCCCCGTGCATCATTGACGCACACACATAGCGAAACAAACAATATGGTTCAAATCAGATTGCTAATCCGCTTAGGCGCCGCAGCGTTCATGCTGCAAACCTCGTCGGCACAAGCTGCACCGTCATCGGAACTACGGCAGGTTTTGCGGGATGTTTCGGCTTGGATACCAGGCAACTATGACTCAATGCCGCAAATCGCTTATGAGCGGACCAACGGCGCACCGCCGGATGGCGAACACAGTCATCAATATCGGGTTTTCGCTCGTATCGATGCACCGCACTTGGGGGAATACGTAATTCTATTCTCAAATACGGGCTGGCGGTTCAGACGGACCGATCATTCAACAAGTCGTTTTCCTGGCCGAAATAGATGAGGAGAATAATGGCGTCACTTTTAATGGTCGTCGCATAGAAGACCCCGACAATTACGTCGATGCTCACTTATACCCCGACATGTGGAAGACAATCGGACCTGATCCAAGGTTTGGGGGCAACTGCAACTTTTATTGGCGTCGTCATGGA
The DNA here is from genome assembly GCA_965262665.1 of Rhodospirillaceae bacterium. Taxonomy (GTDB): domain Bacteria; phylum Pseudomonadota; class Alphaproteobacteria; order Rhodospirillales; family Rhodospirillaceae; genus CBDBND01. The sequence goes on along the minus strand of CBDHFR010000004.1, from coordinate 707,178 downwards.
ACCCTACTTAAGGGAACAATGAATGACGGCACCTGCACGATGATGTCTCGCGACAACCAGCAAATGACATGGCATACGGAGTGGGCTCTCTCACCGACAGAGTTGTGGGTCTATGATAACGGCTACTATGACGACGGAAGCCTAGTCACCGGCAGATACGATAAATCTCACCTCCGTCTATACAAGGCAGACACCTTTTCCTGCGTGGCGACAATTCGAGACGACGGATCTCCGGTCAGAACCATGACCGAATTACATGACCGTGGCGGCCTGGCTCAGATTAGAGTCCAGCAGGACGACGTCCCACCTCTTTTCCTTAAATTGTTACGCGGGCCGACCGTCGGAGCTGACAGTGTAATTTTAGAAACCACAAAATTATCCATACTCGACCAAGATCCTTTAGACGAAGAACTACCTCACGCACTAGCTTTTGCCAGCGCAGAAGGTGCGCCTTCGCAATTGGCCGTACATTATTCAGGTAATGAAATTAACTGTTCAAAGCACGCCGCTTCGAACTAGACAATGAAAGTCTATAACATGAGCAAGCAATCTCTATCTCGCAGAACACTTGTGACCGCTGGCTCAGCTGCGGCCTTGACGCTGGCAGCTGGTACCAGCAGAAGCCAAACCTCACTAGACTTGACTAACCCCGCTGACAACCTCCGGGCATTGGTCAAGTTGCGAGGCAACTCGACTGGCGCTCCGGTCTTCTTTTGGTATTCAGGCCGGGTCACTGGGTTTGTCCCCGGCGAAGCCTCGAAACCCTTATATCATATTGAGGGCCTAATCCGGTCGACATGGACGAAACAGGAAGACGGTAGCTACGTGTATCTCGCCCATGACATGGGGTTTGTGGGCGACCTTCCTCCACTTCACACTTCAACGTGGATAAATGAGCATGAATGCCAGCACTCAACAGGTTTGGCTTGCCTTTCATCGATGGGTGGGGATTATCGCCGGGCTTCTTATCGTCCTTGTCGGCGTTACTGGTTCAATCATGATATTCGAAGATGAGTTAGATGTCACTTTCAATGCCGAAGTGTTTACGGTTGCCCCCTCTGGCAGTCACTTACCTCTTGACCAGCTTGTCTCAGCTGCCGTGAGAGAAGACGCGGCTTGGCAGGCTCTCCGTGTATCCCGCCTCGACGACGCAATTGAACGAACATTCATCGTTACACTGCGACATACCAACGGGGAAGAGAAGCAAATTTTCATCGATCCGTATACCGCCTCGATCACTGGCACGCGCTCCAGCCTATCTTCCATGGCGTTGATCCGACGTCTCCACGGCGATCTCACCCTGGGAGCTGTCGGAGAGAATACGCTCGGCATTTTGTCAATAGCCCTTATGGCCATGTTCGTCGCAGGGCTCGTGCTCTGGTGGCCGCGCAAAGGAACTGTGAAGACGGCTCTATCCGTCAAGTGGAACGGTGGTTCACGCCGTTTAATTCGTGATTTACACAATACGAGCGGTGTCTACCTGTTTGTCTTCCTCTTCCTTTCGGCTTTAACCGTTCCGCCCATTGTTTGGAAACTGACGACACCGGAAATCGGGCCGCCGGCTGGTTCTTCAGCACCCGCATCAGGCCCTAACGGTACTCGAACTACAGGACCGTCCAAAGGTGAGCAGACTGGGGGTCTGCCGCCGACCATTCCATGGCAACAAGCCGCCGATGCTGCCTTGACTGCGGTTCCTGATACATGGCTCGGCTTCATTCTGAGACCTCTTGGCCCCCAGCCCTTCTACCTCATCCGGGTCTTTCCCGCGGGCGAAAATGCCGTAAGCAAGCAAACTACAGTTTTCGTGAACCGGTATAATGGCAGCATTATTCGTATTTCAGCGTCGGCCGCGCCCACATGGACATCCCTGCTCTCCGCTGACTTTGCCGCTAGCCTCCACAGCGGCGCCATCGCGGGACTCCCGGGGCGGCTTGTCATGTTTGTTGCTGGGCTATTTTTCCCAGCGCTTTTTGTCACTGGGTTTATTTTGTGGTGGCGGAGATAAACGAAAAAGGGCGATGACCTTATAGTCACCGCCCTTTCCACATCGGTTTAAAGCAAGCCCTACCGTTGCGGCATTGCCATGAAGGTGACGTCGTCTTCTTTGAGCCCGGCTAGAGTAGCCTTCCATTTATCGACCGGACCCTCAAGGTCAGCAAACATCTCAAAAGTTTTGTTTTTACAGTCGGCACTTTCCATACAATGCACAGCGACGGCTGCAACATCTGCCCGGGCAATTTGCCACCGGGCAGCCTTGCTATCGATCTGAAGAAGATCGACCCCAGTCACACCGCCTGGATCATCGTTTAAGTTACCAGGCCGTTATCTATGCATCACCGGCCTCATCGCCTGGTGGAAATAGAAATGGGCATAGCCTTAATAAAGACGAAACAACTGCGAATGAGACACCGATATTTACCTGCTTCCTAAAGAACTAAAGTTGCTAAAACGTTTTTCTGACTAGGGCTCTCCACCGCTCAGTTGAGGAGCTGAGAGGCTAGACAGACCATTTACCAAAGGGAGTTTTAGACCATGACATCTCGCAATTACCGCCTCTGGCTTGCCAGCGCGACCATGAGGTCCTCTTAAGTTTGCTCGGTAAGTGGGCATAGATGAATACTCAGTGTGACTTATGTTAGATGATAGCCGTTGCTCGGCCAGCGAGTAACATTTGTTCAAAACTGATGATTTAGCTGTTTTTTTATCCGGACAATAACGCGTCCGACTGCTTGCTGCTCACTGAATGAGCAAAGCTCCGTTTTAGGCGAATTACCATCCAAATCGGTGAGACAGTAGCGTAGGACAGCCCTGTCTGAATCAAAGTGTGTGGGCACGGAACTTTCCTTGGGAGGGAATCATGAGATTGAAGACTCTGCTTCTTGCTACCGTTGCCGTTGCCATTGCCACGCCAGTGGCAGCGCAAAGCGTCGCCATCGAGGAAATCATTGTCACTGTGCGTAAACGCGAAGAGTCATTGCAGGATGTTCCGCTGTCCGTTACGGTTTTTTCTGCAGAGTTGATTGAGCGCGCAGGGATCGCCAGGATCGACGATATTGCGAGACTAACCCCTAGTCTGGTCTTCGAACAAAATTTCAGTGCTCAAGACACAAGACCGATAATTCGTGGTCTGCCCGCAACGCGTGGACGTCCGCCTATCGGAGTACTTATTGACGGCGTCGATGTCTCGTCCGAGGCTGTCGCCACAGCCGGGGGCGGCAACCTCTTAAATTTACGTCTTATTGACGTAGACCGTATTGAAGTCGTTAAGGGGCCGCAAAGTGCGTTGTACGGTCGCGTGGCTTTCGGCGGAGCAATCAACTACGTCACCAAACGGCCCGGCGATGAAGTGAGCGGGAAGCTTAATGTCACTGCTGCATCTCACGGAACGTACGAAGTTGTTGGTGCTGTGGAAGGTCCCGTTGTTGATGAGGCAATGAGCATTCGGCTTCACGCAGGATACTCCCGAAGCGCCGGATACCACGAGAATACTGTTTCGGACAAGAATATTGGTGGTTATGAAAGCGCTCAGGGCAGTCTGACGGCTTCTCTTCGTCCGACAGAAAATTTTACGGTGGATGCGTCAGTCACCTACAGCGAAAACGATACGGAGCAACAACCGTACGTTGCCATTGGCATTGCGAACGGTACGTCTGTACCGGTTGCGCTACCGTCCAATGTTGCCGGCCAGACAGTTGGCAATTTGACGCTACCAGACTCAATTTTGGCTCCACCAAAGGGCGAGCTCCGCCCGAATCAAACGGTTAATGTCAGCTTAAATCCGCGCACCTTAGAAGATTATCCTGGCTCATCGCTAGATACGTTCTTTGGCCGGGTGCACGCCGAATACGACATTGGCGAAGCAGTTATCGAGTCTACGACAGGATATCTTCGCGCTACGAGTTCAATATTCCAGGACATTGACGGTGTGGGTCGGAAACCCGTGCAGGTCATGTTCCCTTTGCCGGGTGGTATTGGCGAGCCCCTCCCGTCTACGTTTGAATTCATTACCGACGGGGTGACCAAGCAAGTCAGCGAAGACATCAGAATTTCAAATATTGACAGCGATGATAAGTTCCGTTGGCTGGTCGGCGGGCTGTACTGGCACGAAAAGTCTAATCAGGATAACCGCTCCTTTGCCGTTCTTTTGATCAATCCCGCTGCTTCAGCCGGTTTGAATAACGTTCTCGCGGGTAACCCAATCAACACTTCGACGGGCGAAAGCCGTGAAACGACGCACTATTCGGTATATGGCGTGGTGGAATACGACGTGTCGCCAAGCCTGTCCGTAGGTGTAGAGGCCCGCCAATATTGGGAAGACTTTGTCTATGGATTTCCAACCAGCCAGATCGGATTTGGTTTGGGCTTGACGCCTGTAGCGACAAATACCGGCGCGCCTGGTCCAAAAGGCCTTCCGTTGTCGCAAAAGTATTTTGCTCCAAAAGGTTATATCGAATATCAGGCGTCTGGGGACGTGATGGTCTACGGCTCCATTGGCAAAGGTGTTAAGCCAGGTGGCCTTTCGACTGTTGGTGTGTTCAATCAATTGGAAGACAATATTTTTGATGCTGAGCAGCTTTGGAACTACGAGATTGGCGCTAAGACAACCTGGCTTGACGGAAGAGCTATCTTCAACCCGGCTTTCTTCTATATGGATTACACTAACAAGCAGGTGTCGACACTCGTCGTCGACCCGACGGCGGCGTCAGGTTTTCGCAGTGTCATCGCAAACGCCGGTGCCGCTCAGGTCTACGGTGCGGAAATTGATTCGCGCTTTGCTCTGAGCGAACAATTCGCCTTCGCGTTCGCGTATACTTTCCTAGATTCCAAATACACTGACTTCGATATTTTTACCCGCTCTGCCTCAAACATTGCTTTCGCGAGTGAGTGTGAAGTCGTTGAGGTCGGTAGCGGTGCGAGCAGTACACAATGCCTTCTAGATTTGTCAGGAAACAATCTGGAACGCGCACCGAAACATGCGCTCTCAGCCACGTTGACGTACACCCAACCAATTACAGACGACTTCGAACTCTTGGCTGAGGCTTCTCTTCAATATCAGAGCAAACGTTATTTCACCGAATTCAACGGCCAGTGGTTCGGCGGTTTTGCAAACGTAGATGTGCGGCTGGGTCTGCAATCCGAACTTTGGTCCATTACCGCGTATGTTGATAACCTCTTTGACAACAAGACAATTAAGAGTGGTTTCGGCCAGGGAGATTTTTTCGGCTTCTTTACCAATCGAGGAAGCCGGGCTGCCGTTTTTAATAAAGCAAATCCACTTCGTGGCGGTATCCGGGCATCCTATAGGTTCTGATCGCTAATATGAACTTTTGGCCTCGGCGGTGAAGCCAATTAGATTCCAAAACACCTACAAAGGCCGGATGTCAGAGCTGTCAGATCCAAGTATAACGTCGGCCCCAGCCACAGCGATTTACGCGGGGCACACCTCTTGGGCCGCCTTGGTTGCTCATGGGCCAAACGCCAGGTTTCAATATATAGGAAAATCAAAAAAACGATTTCTGACAGAATCAACTTAGTGCTGGGTATTCCATCCCTTTGGGGCGGTGTTCATTGGGGCCGTCTTGTGGACCGTATAGGAGTTCCGGCCTTATTGATCGGAAAGCGTGGTGAAACTTCTCTAGTGGCAGGTACCGGTCCTAACGGTAGGCGGCGCTGTCAAATTCAGTGATCCCTGGCGCCGCAACGAGCCGTATATGCCTGCGACCGTCCAAGCGTCATTCAGCGACCCGTGGCTGGCTTCAGACGTCCGACCCAGTCCATCCTCTCACCATGTTTATCCATTAATGGATCGACGCTGAAATATTGCATGATCGCGTCCGCCCAGCTTAGACGCGATGGCTTGCCGAGGCGTTTCTGCCCCAGCAGGGCGAACACGGTGTCGTGCGTGCTAGCCTTGGTGCGGGGGGCCAGCAGCCCGAAGTAGCGGATGTTATGCCGGTAACGGTCGGGCACGTGGTCGGCCAGCGTGGCTATAAAGTCAGCCATCGTGTACCGGGTCATGACCCATTTTTTCGCCTTTTTGTCTTTCGTCAAAAATCGGACTTCTTGATGGTCGATATGCTGTAACCGCCGCTGTGCGATGGGAGGGCGGCGGGCGTAGCGGCCCGCATAGCCGAGAAATTGTTTTTTGCCCCGCAACCGTTGGATATGGGCAATCCACCGCCGCTTCTGCTGTCGGCGCAGGAGGTCCTCGAATTGGGCCGCAGTCTTGTCCGTCTCCAGAACACCCCTGCGATACGCTTCTCTCAGGTAGGTCACCACGGCGTAGCGCCACAGAGGCATCAATGCGTTTTGTTTGAGCGGTGCCTTCCGCCAAGTCGTGCCCTCGGCATCAAGACCGCCTTCGGAGACGAGAATGTGCAAATGACAATTGAAGTTCAGACGGCCACCGAAAGTATGGGGGATCACCAGGATCATCAGCCGCACGCCGTATATGTAACGGGCCCAATGTTCGATCACTTTGGCCCCCAGGGCCGGCAGGTCGTGGAGGAGGTCGCGGTTTTGCTGGAACAAGGACCAGAGCACGTCCGGCATGGTAAAGGTGACGTGGGAATAGGGGGTATCGGGGAGTTCCCGCCACTGGTCGCGCTGCCAGAGCGTCGTCGCCCGGTAGCCGCAACTGGGGCAGGCGCGGGATTTGCAGGTGTGGTAAACGACCCGTTTCTCATTGGCGGAGGCGAACACCTCGGCCCCTAGAGCGGCAGTGCCACAGGCCAACACCTTGCGAAAGTTCTCTCGCACGGCGGGACGCATCTGATCATGGTCCCAGTAGGGCCTTCCGAGTTCCAGGGCATCCTTAAGCTGCAACTTGGTTGGTCGCCTCACTGGAGCTTCTCCCCCATCAACTGGTCGTACAGATCGCGGGTGACCACGACTGCGGGTCCGGGAATATCGGTCACGAGCAATTTTACATTTCCCAGGACTCCCGGTGCAGCATGGGCCAGCCGGTCGGTGAACTGTTCGATGGATAATCCGTTGTCCTGCCGGTCTTGGTGATTGCGAAGCAGGCAGTCGATGGTGTTGTTGATATCGTGCCTGACGCTTTTGCCGTTGATGTATTTGTTGAGTTCTTCGTTCTGCCGTTTCTTTGGCAGGCAATGCCATGTCCATGCCCGATGAATTGTGACCTCCCCCCGGCGCAGGGCCTCGTGCACCTCCGGGCTGGTGGTCTTCAGCAGCTGCTTGACCTTTGTGATATTCACGGCACCTACACCTGCGGCGCATGCAATGCTCTTACGGACGTCAATTGGCATTGCTTTTGTCAAATTTGACGAAAGCTTATCCTTACCCCCCTGGCTCTGACGTTCACGGGCGCGGGCACGCAAATGAGGCTCAAGGGCCAGAGCTATCACTATGCGGCAAAAGGTGTTCCACCTGTCCTTACGGCGATGCTTGTTCAGCATGAACGTGAGGGTTTCTTCTTCGCTTAGGTCGTACTCGAGGCAGGGCAAGGTTCGCCGGCCCTGGCGTCGGGCAACCGCCCACAGTTCATAGCCGTCTAGGATCACGCCGTCTCGGGTCGTCAGCAGTGGCTCAATGATGGGAGAAAGGTCCGCCTGTGCGTGCGGGGTCGTTGAGGACGCCAGCGGTCCGCAGACCTCCAGGTAAACTGGGTGGGCTCGCAGTTGGTCCAACGCACGTTCGACAAGCTGGCCTTCCGGAGCGGCAGAATTGCTTGGCTCTGTAACCATAACGGCAGCATGCGGCACGGTCTGTGCCACGCCTTCCGCCTCGTGCAACGGGCCTCGCCCCGACGGTTCAGCCACCGGATCAGCTTCCGGTGCCGATGCCAGCTTCGGCCTTGCGTTCCTCAATCCAGCCTTCAATCAGGGACGTCGGCCAGGCCACGGCACGCTTGCCGATCTTGATGGGTCGCGGGAAATGGCCCATTGCCATTTTTTGATAGATGGTGGCCCGCGCCAGACCGGTGAGCATTTCTACTTCCGGTCGCCTTAGGAGGGGGTCAATAGTAATTTGGTTATCTCGCATCGGATTGTTTCCTCAATTGAGTAGAATCCGATACATGCCGCCGAGTGCTGGAAGAGTCTTAGAGTCGGTTTCGAAAGTCATGCGGCTCGGGCCAATCTGCGGACGAGGAGCATGACGGAGGCGGCGTAGAGGAAGGCGCGGGCCGAGGCGATGGTGGCCTCGAAGTCCTTTGCCAGTCGCCGGTTGCGGTTGATCCAGGCGAAGAAGCGCTCCACGACCCAGCGGCGCGGTTGGACGGCGAAGCCGACCTGATCGGGGCTTTTGCGCACGATCTCGACGGCGATCATGGTGGCCGTGGCGACCTTCTCGCCGGCGTAGCCGCTGTCGGCAAAGACCTTCTCGATGAACGGAAACGAGCCGCGTGAGGCGCACAGCAGCGGCCCGCCACCATCGCGGTCCTGGATACTCGCCGGATGCGCCTCGAGCACGAGGCCGCGCCCGTCGGTGTCGACCAGCGCGTGGCGCTTGCGCCCCTTGATCTTCTTGCCCGCATCGTAGCCGCGGGGGCCACCAGCCTCGGTCGTCTTGACGCTCTGGCTGTCGATAATCGCGCCGCTCGGGCTGGCCTCGCGTCCGACCCGCTCGCGATCGGCCATGACCAGAAAGTGGTTGATCTTCTCAAGGAGGCCGTCGTCGCGGAACTTAGCGAACCAGCGATAGATCGTGCCCCACGGTGGTAAATCGCTTGGCAGCAAGCGCCAAGGGCAGCCAGCCCGCATCACGTAGAAAATGCCGTTGACGATCTCTCGCATCGGCCATGACCGGGGCCGTCCCGTGCCATGAGCCGGAGGCAAATGAGGCTCGATCACAACCCACTCCGCAGCGGTCAAATCAGTCTGATAACGCAGCGCCTTGCGGCTATGCTGCTCTCGGGTGGTCGGCGTCCACATGGCGGCTCCAGATCGGTTTCAGCAACCTTCCTGGAATCACATCGACACCGGCCACTCAACCCCTTTCGAAACGGCCTCTAAGTGAATTAAGGGTGACCCTAACAGCTTATAAAATAGGCTGTTTTTTATATCGCTCCCATGCAGAGACAATCGCCTCGACGGATAGCGTCTGGTCTTCAATGTCCAACGCTGCCGCTACCGCATCGCAAATCGAGTTTTTCCGCTTCGCTTCGTGACCCCGCTTCAAGCGCAGATTGGGGAAGGAAGTTCGAACCTCTGTTTCCGGCCTGATTACATGGTGCTCTCCTGAAGCGGATTGCTCTTTATGCTTAAGCAGGTCGCTTTCCGTCATTCCCTTGCCGTTATTGAATTTTTTCCAGGGACGTCCTGCCATCCCATTCAGCGCCTCAAGGATATCTTCTATGACAAGTTCTTCAGGCGGTTTTCCAGCCTCCGCCAGGATTTGCATCTGGTCTTGGTCCAGTTTCCCTCCAATAGAGTCGCCGTACCGATGGAATACGTTATGTCCAGTCGCCATAGCCTCGACGGCCAAACCGATCAGATAATCCCGGGTGCTCTTTACCGTCCACCGACCCGTAACTTGGCCACGCTCTGTCCTCCATTTCTTCAACCTTTTCGGGATGCCCTTCTGCGTCTTGCCTAGCCCTAATACGACGATATTCAGCGCTTCACGATACGCTGGGTGCGTGCAATCCTTTTCCAGAAGAGTTTTAAGGATTTTAGGGTCGCGTCCACGATGCAGGTATTTGCTGCCCAATGCGGCTGCGTCACTTGCTAACGGGTGGATAGGCAAATCTATGGCTTGGTTCTGATCTTGCCGGATCGCTTTCCGTAGGGCCTCGGTCTCGCGCTTGCGATGTTCTTCAGTCGAGATTCCACCCAGTTCGAAGACTCTCAGTGCCCGCATGTAGGCGCTAACAGTTTTTACTGCATCGGCAAATTCAATCTCGATGGCCGATTGTGCGTCGGTACCGCTCACCAGCTCGTCTCCTGCGATGGCCGGGCCATTGGAACGACCGTTCCATCGGCATCGTTCGCGAGATACCCGGCCCACCGCCCCATCAGCGTGCGGCGGCGGTCCAACAGGTCCGAGCGGGCATAGGCGCCCTCCACACCCCTCACGACGTGGGCAAGGCAGGCTTCGGCAAGGTCTCTTGGTGCCTGGGCGGACTCCGAACACCAGTCTCGGAAGGTCGAACGGAAACCGTGGGGGACGGCGTCGATATCAAGATCATGCAACAGCTTGGAAAGCGTCGAAGCGGATATGGGCTTGCGTCCGGCCGGGCTCGGAAACACCAGGCCGCTGCCGTCATCGAGTTCCCGCGCTTCTTCCAGGACCTCCAGGGCCCGGCCCGATAGGGGGACGCGATGCTCGCGTCCGGTCTTCATCCGCTCACCGGGAATGGTCCATATCGCCGCCTCCATGTCGAACTCGGACCACAAGGCGTGCCGGACCTCGCCGGACCGTGCGGCGGTCAGAACCAGGAACTCGAATGCCAGCTTTACCGATAGCGAAGCCTGGGAGCCCCTTACTGCCCGGATCACATCGCCGGTCTCGCTGTGGTGAAGGGCTCGAAAATGCTTAGGCGTATCGCTGACTTTGGGTAACGCCGCCGCAATGGCATCGCCGGCAGGATTGTCGCCGCGATATCCTTGTGCGATCGCCCACTTCATGATCGCGCTGATGCGTTGGCGAACCCGGCGGGCGGTCTCTGCCTTTTCGGTCCATAGGGGAAGCAAGACCGCCATCACGTCCGCTGTAGTAATCGTGTCCACAGCCCTGGCGCCGAGAAGGGGAAAGGCGTATCGCCGCAGGGATGCTTCCCATTGCCTGGCGGACGTACTGCCGGTGCGCCATGTCGGCTTGTGGATTTCGATTACCGTCCGGGCGGCTTCCTCAAAGGTCGGAATATTGGGCCGCCGCCTGAGTGCCAACGGATCACCGCCAGCACGGGCCAGCTTGCGGTTCTCGAAAGCGGCCGCACGGGCTTCGGCCAGGGAGACCAGTGGATAGCCGCCAAGTCCCATGTCGCGCCGCCGTCCTTGCACAACCGTTCGCAGAACCCACGACTTTGACCCGCTCGGCTTGACCAGCAGATACAAACCATTGCCGTCGCCGTACCGCCCCGGTTTCTTCACCGCTCCAGCGAACCTTGCCGTGATTTTTCCGGCCAATTGGTGCCCTCATAAGTTACCACATCATGAGTGGGAACTTAGTGGTACTCGGTAGCACTGTCAAGCTGTCAGAAAAGAATGAACACATTGATTCTAAACAAGAATATAGCATTCCATAGAATACCGTGGATATATCAAGCAGGGACGGAGGAACCCTAAGTCGCTTTCTCCTGTCGAGACCGTTCGTTTTTACTCCGCCTTCAATGGAACCTGGTGGGTCCTGCAAAACGCGTTTTACCAATGGAAAGAGGGGACTTTGGACGACCGGTTCTGGGACAGTTATAAGCGCTTACTTATCGATCTCACCAGTCAGCCAGGGGTCAAAGCCCATTGGCAAGAACGTAAGCACTGGATGGCGGACGACTTTCAGCGTGATGTGGACGATGAAATCGTCGATGCGCCGCCCACACCCGGTTACAAACCCTGGGGTGTGGGAGAAGAAAACGCATCTTGATCGATAAAGAAACCAATTTGGTTGGGGAGAGTGGAGAGGAAGAGTCGGGTACTTATGGACAAATCGACGTGGAGCCCGACAAATGACCTTGTGTCCGCATTTGACCCAAAGCGGACATTGGTCACAAAAGCCAAACGAGTGATTTCTGTTGATGTCCTGAAATAACAGGACTGATCGCGCATCAACCAAAACAAAAGCGGCTTAACGGTTTAAGTTGGATTGATCTGACGGAACCCAAAAACGGATTCCAAGCCTAAATAGTCGATCCTGAAAGACGAAGAGATTCTCTGTAATAGACTGTTATTGCAGATCAATTTTGTTGGCAATGGTGGTTCGGAATCGCCGGATTTTCTATACTGCAAGGCCGATTCCTTGCAATTTCCGGATCAAAAATGCGCCCCACATCAGCCAATGACGTCCCTTCTTTAGATCTCTTTCGCAACGCGCTTGAGAACATGCTCGATCAACGACACGAACTTTATCGGCTCACCGAGTTGCTCGACTGGCAGGGTTTCGATGATGAGTTTGGTGTCTTGTATTGCCCCGATAACGGCTGCCCGGTCAAAGCGACGCGGCTGATGGTGGGGCTTCAATACCTCAAGCACGTGTATGGTCTGTCCGATGACCAGGTGGTGATGCGCTGGGTGGAGAACCCTTACTGGCAGCACTTTAGCGGCGCAGTGTATTTTCAAGCATCACCTGCCCATTGATCCCAGCAGCAGGTCGCGCTTCAGAGGCCGCATAGGCCATTCAGGGTGCGAGAAGATTCTGCAGGCCACAGTTGAGGCGGGTGTTCGGAGCAAGACGATCAAACGCAACGACCTCAAGCGTGTGACGGTGGACACCACGGTGCAGGAGAAGGCGGTGGCCTTTCCCACCGACAGCAAATTACTGAACCGTTCGCGTGTGCGTCTTGTCAAGCTGTGCCACAAGCACGGTGTGGTGTTGCGGCAGAGCTACGCCCGCAAGGGCCCTGAGGCGCTGTTGCGGGCCAACCGTTATGGTCACGCCCGGCAGATGAAGCGCATGGGTGGTCAGGTTAAGAAACTCAAGACCTATCTGGGCCGGGTGGTGCGTGACACGGAGCGCAAGATCGTGGGCCATAAGGGGTTGACCGACAGAGGTACGGAATACTGCGGGCGAGCGGACAAGCACGACTACCAGCTCTTCCTGGCCATCAACGATATCGACCACACCAAGACCAAGGTGAAATCACCGCAAACAAACGGCATCCGCGAGCGCTTTCACAAGACCGTGCTGCAGGAGTTCTACCAGGTCGCGTTCCGCAAAAGACTCTACGACAGCGTCGATGCGCTGCAGGACGATCTGGATCAATGGCTACATCACTACAACACGGAACGCACTCATCAGGGCAAAATGTGTTGCGGCAGAACGCCGTTCCAGACCATGATCGAGGGCAAAGAAATCTGGAAGGAAAAGTTCGTGAACTGAACTTGACCTAACAGAGGCCGCCGGAAGAACGGCCAACTGTCAGATCACATCTGAACCACTACAGCTAACTAGAGCGGTTTGACTGAATTGTGAATCGAAAGGGATTCCCAAGCGTCCCACTCCATAATTCTATATCCCGAGGCGATTTGGTGTCAGACATGGGGCATTGTTACGGGAATGATCTTCGCCGGCGGGTCGTCGAGGCGGTCACTGGGGGTCTGTCTGCACGGGGGGCCGCGGCGCGTTTTCGTGTCGCGCCAGCGACGGCGATCCACTGGCGCCGGCGCTGGCGCGAGACGGGCTCGATCGAGCCCGACCGCCAGGGCCAACCGCCGGGCTCGAAGCTGGATGCGCATGAGGCCTTTATCCTGGCTCTGGTGGCGCAGACCAAGGCTATGACGCTGGCCGAGATTGGCGAGAAGCTGGCGGCGTCGCACGGGGTTCGGGTGTGCCCGTCGACGGTCTGGCACTTCTTCGCCAAGCGCGGGCTGACGCACAAAAAAAGACCGGCCATGCAGCGGAGCGGCGGCGCCCGGACGTGCTCGCGCGGCGCCGGCTCTGGTTCGAAGGCCAGGCAGGGCTCGCTCCGGAACGGCTGATCTTCATCGACCAGACCGGCGCGTCGATGAAGATGGCGCGGCTGCGGGGATGGTCGCGCAAAGGCGAACGGTGCCGGGCCGCCATACCCCATGGCCATTGGATGTAGTGGTTCAGATGTAATCTGACAGTTGGCCGTTTTTCCGGCGGCCTCTGTTAGGTCAAGTTCAGTTCACGAACTTTTCCTTCCAGATTTCTTTGCCCTCGATCATGGTCTGGAACGGCGTTCTGCCGCAACACATTTTGCCCTGATGAGTGCGTTCCGTGTTGTAGTGATGTAGCCATTGATCCAGATCGTCCTGCAGCGCATCGACGCTGTCGTAGAGTCTTTTGCGGAACGCGACCTGGTAGAACTCCTGCAGCACGGTCTTGTGAAAGCGCTCGCGGATGCCGTTTGTTTGCGGTGATTTCACCTTGGTCTTGGTGTGGTCGATATCGTTGATGGCCAGGAAGAGCTGGTAGTCGTGCTTGTCCGCTCGCCCGCAGTATTCCGTGCCCCTGTCGGTCATGATCCGCAGCACAGGCAGGTCGTGCTCGTCATGGAACGGCAGCACCCGGTCATTGAGCAGGTCGGCGGCGGTGATCGGCGTCTTGGTGGTGTAGAGCTTGGCCTGCGCGACCTTGGAATAGGGATCGATATAGCTCTGCTGGTAGATCCGCCCCACCCCCTTCAGGGTGCCGACATAGAAGGTGTCCTGTGAACCCAGATAGCCGGGGTGGGCCGTTTCCACCTCGCCGCGGGCTTCGTCGTCGCGATTCTTCTTTTCCAACGCCTGTATGTGGACGCCCCCTGTAGTGCAAGCAGGAATTTGAACAACTCGTGACATGCGGTCAGGTACTGTCCTATGTCCGGCCTCTCAAGTGCGGCATACATGCGCCGCGGGCCCATATGGTGTTCGTGGATCGGATCCAAATCGCACTGGCGGTATGCTTGGCAGCCCTGCAGGCGTTACTGGTTTTTCCGACCCCGTCTCTCCGACCTTTTGCCCCTATGTTGTCTTTCGTCCTAGCCGCACCAACCGGGGTTATCCGCGCATCACGCCCTCAAGAGCGTGACCGCAGAGCCCGGCGTTCCAAACAACCTTTTTTTCCAAGTAGCTATCCCGCACCAGCGGCAACAGCCGCCGGCGCCCGGTAGGTTTCCTTCTTGACCGACAGCGCCCAGATGATGCGGGCCATCTTGTTCGCAAGAGCGACAGCGACCAGCTTCGGCGGCTTTTCCGCCAGCATCCTGCGGAGCCAGGGATCATCCAGCTCCGCGCGCTTGCGCTTATGTCGGAGCACGGCCGTCGCGCCAAGAACGAGCAATCGGCGGAGGTCGCGCTGTCCCATCTTGGTGATCCGGCCGAGCCTCTGCTTTTCTGCCGTCGAATTCTGCTTCGGTGTCAGCCCTACCCAAGCCGCGAAGTCACGCCCGCAACCGAAGCCCTCCATCGGCGGCGCAAAGCCATGCACCGCCATCGCACAGATCGGTCCGATGCCGGGGATCGTCATCAGCCGTTTCATCTCCTCGCGCGCTTGGGCCTGAGAACGGATCTCTTTCTCGAGGCTGGCGATCTGCTCACTGAGAGCAGCGATCTGCTCGAACAGCAGTTCGGCCATCGATGCCACCTGTTCAGGAAGCACCTCCCTCGCTGTTCCGAATTCAAACCGCAGCACTGCGACATTCCCTACACCCTGTGGCGCGATCACACCGAACTCCGTGAGCTGGCCCCGCAGTGAGTTGATCGACTGCGTGCGTTGTCGGACAAGGAGCGCACGGGTGGCAAAGACCGAGAAGGCCGTTCAGGCTGGCAACGACGGTTTGGTTATCATGGAGGACGGCACCAAATACATCAGCAGCGTGCGGTTTGGCGGCGTATCGCGTATCCGGCCGGGGCAACCCGCCGAGATGATTGCCAGCGACATCCCAAGCGCAGCGTCGATGTGTTTCGATTCAGGCGCCGATCAGCTGGTTATCCCGATGAACCCCAATAACGCGATCGCGCTGATCCCGCTGAAGTAATCCGGACCTTACATCGGCGTCACGCGCCAGATGACGTTGCCGACGTCGTCGGAGACCAGCAGCGCGCCGGTCTGGTCTTCGATCACGCTGACCGGGCGGCCTTGGGCTTCACCCTCATCATTAAGGAAGCCAGTCAGAATATCCTTGGGCATACCAACTGGGTTACCGTTCTCGAAGGCGACATAAATCACCTTGTAGCCAGCCTGAGGGTTACGATTCCACGACCCATGCTGGGCGACAAAAATGCCGCCTCGGTACTCAGCCGGTAATAGAGAACCCTGGTAGAAGTGGATGCCAAGCGAAGCGGTGTGTGCGCCAAGCGCGTAGTCGGGCGGTATGGCCCTGGCGACCAGGTCGGGACGCTGTGGTTGGACCCGTTCGTCGACGTTCTGGCCGAAGTAGCTGAACGGCCAGCCGTAAAAGGTGCCCTCTTTCACCGAGGTCATGTAGTCAGGGACGAGGTCGTTGCCGAGCTCATCGCGCTCGTTGACAGCTGTCCACAGCATGCCGGTGACCGGCTCCCAGGCAAGCCCGGTCGGATTACGCAAGCCGGATGCGAACACGCGAAACTGGCCGGTGTCGCGATCGACTTCCAGGATGTTGGCGCGGTTGGTCTCTTTGTCGTAGCCGTTGTTGGCGATGTTCCCGGTGGACCCGACCGCTACATAGATTTTGGCTCCATCCTTGCTGGCGATGATGTTCCTGGTCCAATGCCCGAAGACCGGTCCCCCCGGCAAGTCGGTGACCTTGATGCCGGGCTCCGTGATGGACGTCGCGCCCTCAGTATAGGAAAAGCGCATCAGCGCATTTGCGTTGCCGACGTAGAAGTCCGAACCCACCAGAGCCATGCCAATAGGCGAGAACAGCCCCTCGATGAAGGTCGTCTTGGTCTCGGCAACTCCATCTCCGTCGGCGTCGCGCAGTAAGCTGATTCGGTTGGCGCTGGGTGCCCGGGCTCCAACTCGGCCCATCAGCAGGCGCCGAACCCATGTCCGTATGGTGGGTCTTGGCGCGCCGGCCTCCGACGGCGGCGAGTTGCTTTCCGCCACCAGAACATCGGCGTTAGGCAGCATGTAGAGCCAGCGCGGGTGATCGAAGTCGGTTGCGAACACCGACACCTGCAAACCCTCCGCGGCGATCGGCTTGCCGCCAGGCCTCCAGCCGACGGCCTTGGATACATTGACCGTCGGTATCAAACTTTCGTCCGGTAGGGGCAATTGTGGATTAGCGCCGTATCCCACCTGTGCGGCCGCCGGATCGATATCGCCAACGAGGGCAAGCCTCATCGTTGTCAGACCGATGCAAAATCCCATACGGATCAATGTCATAATCGTGTCCCTTCCATCAATCTCATCCGGTTTAAATATGCGTCCGAGAACTCTAGAGCGTTTCCGCGGTTGAATGAATCAAAATTTTGTTGTCATGGTCTTGGCAGACTGATTCGATAGCCGCTTTGGCGGGGGCATCGTGGCTGTATCGGAAGACCTGCGTATTCGTTTGGCGAGGAAAGTGGCGTCGGGCATGTCGCGCCGTCAGGCGGCGGCCCTTTTTGAGGTGAGCGCAAGCTCGGCGGTGCGGTATGGCGGGCGATATGAAGACGAGGGGACTGTCGCGGTCAAGCCACGGCCGTCGCGCCAGCGCCGTCTTGATCCTTGACGGCGAGGATATCCTGCGCTGGATTAAGGAGACGCCAGACCCGACACTGCAAGAGCTGTCTGAGCGTCTGGACGAAGTTCACCAAGTGATTGCGCCGACTTCGACGATTAATGACTGGTTCCACGCGCGCAAGATCAGCTTTAAAAAAACCGCCCACGCCAGTGAACAGGAACGCGCGGATGGGCAGGCAGCACGCGTGGTTTGGCGCCAACGTCAGGCCCGGCTCCCGGCCCATCCCGAGCGGGTCGGCAGGATCGTGTTCCTTGACGAAACAAGTATCAATACCAAAATGGCGCGCCTGCGGGGGCGCTGTCCCAGCGGCCAGCGGATGGTTGCCGCCATTCCCCATGGTCATTGGAAAACCATGACCTTCATTGCCGGATTGCGCGGTGACGGCCTGACCGCGCCCTGGGTGCCCTGATTTGATCGAGGGCGCCATGGACGGTGATGCATTCGAGCAGTACATCAAAACGCAACGCGCCCCGACCCTTCAAAAAGGCGCTGTTGTTGTCCCCGGCAATCTGCCGGCCGACAAACGCGACGGTGCCAGGCGGGCGGTTGAAAAGCGGGGCGCATGGCTTTTGTTCCTGCCACCCTATGCGCCGGACTTCAACCCGATCGAGCTCGCATTTTCAAAGTTCAAAGCTCACATGAAGCGCTTAAAACCCCGCACCATCGATGATCTGTGGAAAGCCGCCGGTAACCGGCACCCTATTTTTTAGGTCCGCCGCTACAATGCCGAGTCCAAACTCAAGGGCTCATAGACTTGAAGCCGGTTCCGGTGGAATCATAAAAATAGACAGCGATTCCCTTTGGGCTTGGTCGGACGATCCGAGCGGCATTTGCCCCGTCATTCTGACTGAGACGTAAGGACATGACCTCGTTCTCAACATCCGCACCTTTCTTCGATGCCGAGCTAGAAATCCGGGCCAGAGGTGGTGGTGGCCGGACTCTGTCAGGCAGTTTCCCTTATGGGAAAATGGCGACCGTCAAAGATCGAGGCCGAGTCCGCAAAGAGCGCTTTTCTAAGGGTGCCTTTGGCTGGCAAATAAAAGAATTTGAAAAACTCCAAGCCGACCTCAGCGCGGCCTACGCGGAAGCGGTTGATGAGGCTGTCAGCGAATTAAAAGAACAGGTCGCACGGCGGGATGTAAACCTACTGTCCGGCCATGATTTTTCTAAGCCCTTGGCGAGTATGAAAGCCGGAACGCTTCGGCTGAAGGATTCAGACAAGGCCCTGCGCTTTGAAGCTGATTTACCTGACATAGAAAAACAAACGTCATGGGTGCGTGATTCTCTGCTCGCCATTGAAAGTGGTCTAGCCGTTGGGCTGTCACCGGGCTTTCGTGTTCCACCGGCAAGCGTTGTGAGTAATGCGGAAGAACTGATTGATGAACCTGGAAACCCGGGCGTCCAAATACGCCAAATTAATCAAGCTGTGCTGTACGAGTTAAGCATAGTGACTCGACCGGCCTACGCCGAAACCACGGTTGAAGCACGCCAAGATGATCACACGAATGGCCGAACTCATAGGCGGCGCATATGGCTCTAGTATCTCTTGTCCCTTTTCCAACTGATCGCAGAACAACTGCTTGGGCCGATGCGGCAGCTTATGTGCGGAGAGCCTGCTCGGGCCGCACAATAGACGGCGATGATGCCGTGTGCGGACTTGCCGAGGCCGCCGCTGCGCTTATCGAACGCGAAGCGCCAGGCGCACCGCAGGCAATCAAGAATGAGTCCCTGATAAGATTCGTTGGCTACCTCGCCCAAGCAGATTTTGGGGCGATTGCATCCGAGTCAACGGTGGGCAACAAACAAATCGAATACACGGTCAATCATTCTGCGATCTTCCGCAACTCCGGCGCTAAAGGTTTGCTTGCGCCCTGGAAAATACGCCGTGCGGGAGCAATCGGCTGATGCGCTGGCCCTGGCAACAGCGCGAGAGGCGCGACAGTGGCGGCGATTTCTCCGACGCTGTTGTAAGGCTCATTGAATCACAAGCGGCGGGCACCGCTGCGGATGCTTCAAGCACGGCTGCAATCGAAGCGGCTGCGGGCGCGCTCTCACGGGCGTTTGCTGCCGCCCGTGTCGAGGGTCCGGCCTGGGCACAAGAAACCATCACCCCTCAGTTTCTCGCCCAGGTCGGACGCGATCTGATTCGCAGCGGTGACTCCATGCACGTGATTCGAGTCCGTGATCGTGTGCAGCTAATTCCCGCGTCGTCTTGGCATTGGGAAGGCAGCCACGATCCGGATTCATGGACCGTGCGGGCGACCTGTTACGGGCCGAGCACGTCTACCACTTGGAACCTACCGGCACGATCCGTTGTCTTTGTCCGTTGGGGATCGACACCGGGGCAACCCTATGTCGGCACCGGGCCAACGGCCTTTGCCCATACGACGGCGCGTTTACAAAGCGAAGCCGAAAGGTCTTTAGCCGATGAGGCGGCGGGGCCATTGGCCCAACTAATCGCAATCCCTCAAGACGGCGGCGACAATAGCGACACCGATCCGCTTAAGATGCTTAGGGCGGACATAACCGGCGCACGTGGTAAAGCGCTGTTAGTCGAGACCACCGCCGCTGCATGGGATCAAGGCAAGGCGGGCGCACCGCAAAAAGACTGGGCTGCAAACCGGCTTGGACCGCATCCACCGGAGTCCATGGTTGCTGTGAGCAAAGATTCTTTTGCCCGGATGGTTGCCGCGTGTGGTTGTTCGCCAGCGCTCTTTGATGACAGCGACGGCACAAGCAAACGTGAAGCGCTTCGACAATGGCAAGGCCACGGGGCGCGTCAGTGCTCAATCCCTGGTGCGCTTCAAGACCAATGACTACTCCGTGCCCAGCACCTACGGCTTCCGGGAGGTGACGATCCGGGCCTTTGTGGATGTGGTCGAGATCGGCTGTGGGGGTGAGATCATCGCCCGCCACCCCCGCTGTTACATGAGGAGCCGCTGGTCCCCGGGCGCACACCTGAACCCAATCCGTCAGCTACTTCCGAAACTGGCATACTTTTACGCCGCCCTAATGGCCCAATTTTGCGCCGCCCTTGACAGCGTGGACCGAGGTCTTCGAGATCATCTCCCAGAGCTACGAACGCGGCTCGATCATCATCACGTCCAACCTGTCGTTCGACGAATGGACCGAGGTCTTCGGATCGGAACGCCTTGAGCTGCCCCCTATGAGTGGTCCAGTTGGTTTGAGAGAGCCCGGACGTTTTCAAGGGCGGTTTGACGGTTCTAGGCAAGACCGTCTGTGGTGCGGGTGGTCTATAGCCCAGAGAACTATGCGGTCTGACGGTATTGTAGTGATGACGCCAACTCTCGATTAGCACTTTGGCTTCCTTCAGCGTGAAGAAGATTTCGCTGTTCAGACACTCGTCCCTGAGCTTACCGTTGAAGCTCTCGTTATATCCGTTCTCCCAAGGTGAGCCCGGCTCTGGACTGGTACCGGTAAAATGGAGAGTGCCTTCTGTTAAAGTTTAAACTCAACAGGAGGCCCATATGGGTATCGGAAGAACTGAGGAATTTCGTTCTGAAGCCGTTCGGATTGCATTGACGAGCGGGCTATCACACAAGCAAGTTGCCGCCGATCTTGGCATTGGCCTGTCTACATTAGGCAAGTGGATTACCGCTCATAAGCACACTGAGCTGCTGTCCGGCCCTCATAATGATAAAGACAAGGAATTGGCTCGCCTTTGCAAGGAGAACAGGACATTGCGTGAGGAGCGGGACATTTTAAAAAAAGCGACGGCCTTCTTCGCGAGCCAAAGCCGATGAGGTTTCATTTCATCGCAAAGGAGAAGGCCAATTTTTCAATCTGCAGGATGTGCAAAGTCCTGAGGGTCAGTGAAAGCGGCTACTACGCTTGGGTGTCTCGCCCTGCCAGTCAGCGCCAACGCGACGACAGGGTCTATTTGGCCCATATTCGTGCCGAACATGCCCGTAATTATCGGGCCTATGGTCGCCAGCGAATGACTGATGAACTCAGGGATCAAGGCAGCGTCATTGGTGAACGCCGGGTCGGGCGGTTGATGCGGGAGAACGATATTCGCATCGTCAGAACTCATAAATTCAAACGCACGACAAACAGTAATCACAACCACAACATAGCTCCCAACCTTCTGGATGGAGATTTTCAGGCCACGGGACCAAACCAGAAATGGGCCGGTGATATCAGCTATCTCTGGACGGCAGCGGGCTGGCTGTATCTTGCGGTGATCATCGATTTGTATTCACGCCGTGTCATTGGCTGGGCCGTCAGCGACAGGCTCAAACGGGATTTGCCGATCAAGGCTCTGAAAAGGGCCATTGCATTGCGACAACCGCCACCAGGGGTCATTCATCATTCTGATCGTGGCTCGCAGTATTGCTCCAACGATTACCGGAAACTTCTCAAAGGCCACGGCTTTCTCTCTTCGATGTCTGGCAAAGGGAATTGCTATGGCAATGCGACTGTAGAAACGTTCTTCAAATCATTGAAAGCAGAATTAATATGGAGGGAACACTATGAAACCAGGGAACAGGCACAAAACGCCCTGTTCCATTATATCAATGGATTTTATAATCCGCGTCGTCGCCATTCATATCTGGGCAGCATCAGTCCGGTGAAGTGCGAAAGTATGGCGGCTTAGGTGAGAAGGTAACTCTCCACTTTTGCGGTGCAGGTCCATTCAGCCCGGAGCAGAGCGCCGATACGGCGATAGCCATAGCGGCCATACTCAGAGGCCAATCGAATGATGGCCTGGGTTAGGTCATCCTCAACCAACGCCGGCAGCACCCGGAGTGCTGCGTTGTTGATGGCGGCAAAGTCGGGGAAGCCTTGACGCTTGGCAAAGGTGTAGACCGCTACCGTGGCGTTTCCGGATCGCTTGCCACCCACATCGCACCGCCTGTCTCGACCATAATCGGCCGGGCGCTTACTTTTGCGAGCCATGGCGTCATGCCGAGCGCTGTCGAGCGTTTAGCCAAGCCTCGACCTCGGAATGGCGCCAGCCAACCATATTGGCACCGAGTTTGATAGAGCGGGGGAACGGGTCGATCTCGCGGTTCATGTAGATGTAAATCCGGGACCGGCTGATTCCGGTCATCCTCACAACGGTAGGTAGACGAAGAATTCGATCTTCAGACATTTGTTTTGCTCCTTTCCTATGAGACGTGACAAACCTCGTCAGGTCGGAAAAGAATGCGGATTGCTGCGGTAAAATCTGAAGTAAAGATTCTCACGCGCGAAACAGTTTAATGCCTGGAGCTAAGGTCGTGCGGAGCAAAACGATGCAAATGAACGTCCGCAATCATACGGAGTGGTAGCTTACAGCGTTATCGCGAACGTTTGAATCGATTTGGGTTTCCCCTAAGGGTTAATAAGTGATTCCTCTTTTTTGGTAGGACTGACTATCAGCAATAGCCTTTCCATGGATCTTAGGGTCCGCTCTTTGACAGCGGGTGATGGGAGGCTATGCGCTCTACGGTGTCGGACCGTGCGTTGCTGCCACCTTACGACCCAACTTGAACCCCATCGAGATGGTCTCCTCAAAGCTCAAGGCTTTTCTCCGCCGCATAGGGGCGCGAACGTTGGAGCAACTTATCGAAGAAATCAGCGAAATTTACGGTCTGGCACACGGGACGAATTCAGGAACTTCTTCGGAGTCGCAGCCGGTCCTGTCGATACCAGGAGACTTCGGGATAGTCTCCAAACCTTGGGGCGAGAAGAGTCCACCCGTTGGGCGTGGTTCCTAGTTCGGTCGGACTAAACTTGGGTATCGTTGGCAAGCGTTCCAAATCATATTGTAGGTTGGAGGATGGCAATCTAGGTGTTTTTTGCAGAGGTCTTCGAGCACTTCAAGCACAGCACGACAGATTGTGTGATCTTTCCTAAATTCCCCTTCCATTGAGTAGGCGCGTCCGACCCGCAACTCCTGCGGCCCTAGCCGAACATGTTGCACATAGTTCGCAAAACCAATCCGTATGGCGATTATTTGGTCACGTATGTCCGTCCAATGTTGTGAAGTCTTGCGCGGTCCCTGCTTAATGGGCGTTGGATTCCCGGGGTTTTCGGCCCACTTCCTCAAGACAATGGGCATCGGCTTACCCGCTTCATGATATAGGCCAACGGCACGCTCCAGCGCCGGGCGGACGTGAGGCCACTGGTCTTCCCTTTTATCAACGAACGGCATTCCTGTTCGGCTGAAGAAGGGGAAGAAGGGAACGAAGGATCGCCTATTAGACAGAATTCTGCGTTGTTCTGAACCATGTCTTCGAATAAGGCGTCTTGTTGTTCTTGATTGCGACTCCCATAACGTAACGCAATTGAAAGATCGCGCAGGAGTTCCGGGTCTGAAAATACGTGGCGGTGCACAAGATTCTTGATCTCCTGGAAGGCTTTCTCTTTCAATTCGCGCTTCTCAATTGCTTGTTCCTCACGCTTACGCATCTGCTTGGCTCCTCCGTCCGATCATCGGGATGACCTTTGTTTCACAGCTGTCGGTTAGGTATTCGGCCCATTGCTCCATCAGTTTGGAGCGCCGTGCGAACAGGTCGGAACGCGCATAAGCCGCCTCCACTTTGTTAGAGACCGCATGGGCCAGTGCCGCCTCCATGACCGCGCGGGGCGCATTAGTGCACTCCGCCGCCCAATCGCGAAAACTCGACCGGAAGCCGTGCGGCACGGCGTCTAGGCTGAGATCACGCATCAGTTTGGACAGCGTCATGTCGGAGAGCGGTTTCCCAGGTCGGGTTCCGGGAAAGACGAGACCGCTTCCGTCCCCAAGCTGCCGTGCTTCAGTCAGCATCTCCAGCGCCCGTGTACACAGTGGGACACGGTGTTCGCGCCCAGCTTTCATTCGCTCAGCCGGAACGGTCCAAATTGCCGCGTCCATGTCGACCTCGCTCCACGTCATATGCCGGACCTCGCCAGATCGTGCGGCGGTCAGGATCAGGAACTCGAAGGCCAGCTTGACAGCCCTTCCGCTTCCAGACGCGCGTACGGCCTCTATGGCGCCGGCGACTTCTCCGTGCGGCAGGGCCCGGTGATGGCGCTTGCCTTTGCCATTCTGCCTGGGCAGCACAGCACTGATGGCCTCGCCGGCAGGGTTGTCCTGCCGGAAGCCTTGGGCCACGGCCCATTTCATGACGGTCGAGATGCGTTGGCGCACACGCCGCGCGGTTACCGCCTTGGTCGTGCCAGATCGCCATGAGCACGCTGAGGACTTCTGCCGTATCGATATCCGACACCGGTCGTTTGCCCAGGCGCGGATAGACGTAGGTGCGTAACGTGGTCTCCCACTGTGACGCGTGCTTGGCGTTGCGCCAGCTCGGGCGGTGCAGTTCAATGACGGCCGCCGCTGCCGCCTCGAAGGTGGGTATATTGGCCTGGCGCCGAAGATCCATCGGGTCGCCACCGGCGCGGGCGATCTTGCGGTTGGCAAGCGCCTTTTCGCGGGCTTCTGACAACGATACCAGCTGGACCCCACCAAGACCCAGCGTCCGTTGCCGGCCCTGGATCACCAGCCTTTGCTCCCATCGCCGTGCACCCGATGGATCGACCTTGAGATACAAGCCATTGCCGTCACAGTACCGGCCGGGCTTGGTGGTCTTGTGCACGAAGGCTGGCGACAACTTTTTGTCGGGATGCTTTCCTTTCGGCTTGCGACCAGACGCCATTAGATATACCCCCTATTTCCACACCTATATTTTATGGGAAAGTACGGGAAACCACAAGACGGCTCAAGACGCTAATAGCTGTTATATCTATTTCATACGCTACTTTTTTTGGAAAGTCTGGGATGCGCCAGGAAAGGATTGTGGCGGAGGGACTGGGATTCGAACCCAGGAAACCCTATCGGGTTTACGGATTAGCAATCCGCTGCATTACCACTCTGCCATCCCTCCGCAGATGTGAGCGGGCGTGGACCATGAAAACTTACGTTCCTGTTGTCAAGCACGCCAATCGTGCGTACAAAAGGGGCAAGTAGGAGTGAATCCTACATGATAATCAAAGAGTTAACAGGGCGCGCCGCTTGAAACGAACAGTCAAGAGACTCCTACCATGCGTCCTTTGCCACCCGCTCTCTGTGGTTTAGTTCCCACACCGATAGATCCTTCACGCACGCTCATAGCGACGGTCCTTGGTGCCTTCATGGCATATTTAACCGGTATTCACAGCGCCTCAGCTGTAGATCGGGAAGAAGGGTTGTCCGGCAAAGTGAATGTCGGCGGGTCGCTCGCCACCGGCAACACTGATACCACACATCTCGATGCGGAGATGCGAGCCCGCTTTAAAGCTGGGCGCCTTGAAGACAACTACCGCCTTTTGTTTGAATTTGCCGACGCTAACGGCACAGCCACGGCGCAGCGCATCCTTGGTTCAATCGAATCAAGGTTCGATGTGCGAGACAGCTTATTTGTGTTTGGTTTTCTTCAATACGATGATGACCAATTTTCAGGCTACAAATACGAAATTGAAGGCGCCATAGGTGCCGGTTACAAAGTGATCGATCAGTCAAATATGCGGTTTCTTGTTCAGGCGGGCACAGGATATCGTTTTAGCGAAATCAGCGTGTTGGGAATAAATGAAGACGAATTCGTTATTCGTGGCAGTGCTGAATTCGAATACGATATATCGGAGGCGACAAGCCTTTCCAATGTATCTATCGTGACCTGGGATAGCTCACGCACTAAACTTGAGAATACAATTGCTGTAACCAGCGAATTATTCGCCGACTTGTCTTCGAGAATGTCGTTCAACGTGCGTTACAACTCGGACCCGCCGGCCCTAACCCGCAAAACAGACACATTGAGTAAAATTTCTCTCGTCTATGGGTTCTAGTGAACGCCTTCAACATGTGTCGTGTCTATGGTACGAACTGGACACATTTGTCCCTTAGCGCTGATCAGTTTCCTGACCATCTTCTATGACAAAGCCTTAGGTCAGGAGGTTGTCGAATTCGAATCCAATTTCGGCGGACCATGGTCTGACGGCGCGCGCACTATTGTCCGAATGTCAGATGACGGATTTGCGCTGGGTGGTTGGAAAGCAAGGGAAAGTCGACCAGAGGTAACAGATGGCTGGATTGTCCGTGTGGACAGTCGCGGACGCTACATGTGGGACCTGCCAATTGAGTCTGAGGGAGACAATGGTATCCGGGCCACGGCCCCAGCTTTCGACGGGGGGTTGCTTGCGGTCATCAATGATGGCTCGAGTTCGTCGAGTCAAGTGCGTCTCTCAAAAGTTTCGCCGTCAGGAAGCGTAGAATGGTCAAAAAACTACGCGGGGCTAGGTGTCGATCAAATTTCAGTCGTACACTCAACCTTTGACGGTGGCGTCATCATGGCCGGAAAAACGGCATTAGATGCCAGCGCAAACACGAGCGGGTGGATTGTTAAACTCGATCGCACCTACGAGACCCAGTGGGTTCGCACTTTGAGAAAAACCCAATCTCTTAGATTATACCTGGAATCATTGATTCGGCCTGAATTTAGTATTTTGCATTGACCTGATTCGGCTGCCGATTCATGCACCTCTCCAACGACACGAGCAGCGAACGACTTAACGGCGAAGATGCGCAAAAGGGCCTCCTTTCTGACCGCTGACGAACCCAAGGCACTCCTGAATGTCATGCGCAAGCGGAAGGTCGAAGCGCTGCAGGTACGGCGCGCGAATGCGCTGGTTGCCCTTGATGATGGCCACAGCGTGCAGATGGTCTCCAGGATATTCTATCTCGATCCCGACACGGTTCGCGGCTGGCTACGGGACTTCCGCGAGAAGGGTCTCGCCTCTGTGGAGCTTGCGGATTACCCGGACCGCGCGGGCCGCCTGACGGCGGACCAGGAAGCCGCCAAAGCCCATTCCCAACGCATCCCACGACATCCTGAAAAGACCTTGATCCATGGTGCTTTTGGATTATGGGCGTCTTGCGCCTACCTATAGATTCCCGTAAAATCCCCCCAATTATAGTGGGTGTAATTTGGGGGTTATGAAATGGCGTCTGGTCGCAAGCCGAAAGGAAAGCATCCCGACAAAAAGTTGTCGCCAGCCTTCGTGCACAAGACCACCAAGCCCGGCCGGTACTGTGACGGCAATGGCTTGTATCTCAAGGTCGATCCATCGGGTGCACGGCGATGGGAGCAAAGGCTGGTGATCCAGGGCCGGCAACGGACGCTGGGTCTTGGTGGGGTCCAGCTGGTATCGTTGTCAGAAGCCCGCGAAAAGGCGCTTGCCAACCGCAAGATCGCCCGCGCCGGTGGCGACCCGATGGATCTTCGGCGCCAGGCCAATATACCCACCTTCGAGGCGGCAGCGGCGGCCGTCATTGAACTGCACCGCCCGAGCTGGCGCAACGCCAAGCACGCGTCACAGTGGGAGACCACGTTACGCACCTACGTCTATCCGCGCCTGGGCAAACGACCGGTGTCGGATATCGATACGGCAGAAGTCCTCAGCGTGCTCATGGCGATCTGGCATACCAAGGCGGTAACCGCGCGGCGTGTGCGCCAACGCATCTCGACCGTCATGAAATGGGCCGTGGCCCAAGGCTTCCGGCAGGACAACCCTGCCGGCGAGGCCATCAGTGCTGTGCTGCCCAGGCAGAATGGCATACCCATATGGGCCTCCTGTTGAGTTTAAACTTTAACAGAAGGCACTCTCCATTTTACCGGTACCAGTCCATTTTGATTGAGTGACGTTTAACTGGGCGATTTGCATCATGAAGATCGTTGGATAGGGTTTTCGGGAGGGACAACCACTGGAACAACTCAGTTCTTTTCCTGATAGGCTTTAGGGGTGGATTCAACATGACCGACATCCGTCACGGACTGTCCGTTGTTCGCGCCGGCGCATGCGGACACCGCCGAGCTTTATAGAACGCAATGGCGGATACAGTCCGGCATCCCTTTCTAGACAGCCCTCCGCCGCTGGCCTTCGCCCACCGCGGAGCATGCGATCTCGCCGATAAAAATACCATGGAGGCTTTCGAAGCCGCTGTTCAGCTGGGCTATCGCTACATCAAGACTGACGTGCATGTCAGCCGTGACGGTGTCCTTGTAGCGTTTCACGATCCAACTCTAGACCGCGTAACGGGGACCCACGGCTCGATCGAAGCGCTTGATTGGTCCGATATCGAGCCCCGGAGAACCTTGAACGGACACCGGATTGCCCGGCTGGTTGACGTCCTCACGGCGTGGCCTGAACTCAAGCTCAACATTGACCCGAAGTCCGATGCGGCAGTAGACGCCCTTGCCGACA
Organism: Rhodospirillaceae bacterium; assembly: GCA_965262665.1. Classification (GTDB taxonomy): domain Bacteria; phylum Pseudomonadota; class Alphaproteobacteria; order Rhodospirillales; family Rhodospirillaceae; genus CBDBND01. Next base: position 678,683 of record CBDHFR010000004.1, on the reverse strand, counting down.
CCTTGGTCGCAGCCGACGCTTTGGATCGGGTCTGCATCGGATCATTCTCCGGCGCACGGCTGAACCGGTTGGCGTTCAGGTTCGGAGACCGGATCTGCACCTCCTGTGGACCGCTGGATGTCATGCGGCTTAGGTTTGCGGGCTGGGGGATCCCTATCAAACCACCACGCCGTCCCCGGTGCGTCCAGATCCCCGTCCGGCAATATGGGATCCGCCTGATCGACAAGCGCTTTCTTGATTACTGCGACAGGCTCGGTTGGCCGGTCCATGTGTGGACCGTGAACGACCCTGATGAGATGGTCAGGCTTCTTGACATGGGGGTCAGCGGTTTGATGACCGATCAAGCCCAGCGTCTGAAAGCGCTGCTTGAACACCGGGGGCAATGGACCGGAACCTTCACTGTCCAGGCGTGACCTGAGTGTCGGCGGATCCATCCTGCAAGCGCACTTCTTCCTAGTCTAGAGCATTTCCGATTTATTCTGACGCATAGCCGTCAGCAACCAAGAAGTTCCTGTAGTGCGCGTGATTGAAGAGGCCGCAGACGTTACCGGCGGCTTTCCACAGATCATCGATGGTGCGGGGTTTTAAGCGCTTCATGTGAGCTTTGAACTTTGAAAATGCGAGCTCGATCGGGTTGAAGTCCGGCGCATAGGGCGGCAGGAACAAAAGCCATGCGCCCCGCTTTTCAACCGCCCGCCTGGCACCGTCGCGTTTGTCGGCCGGCAGATTGCCGGGGACAACAACAGCGCCTTTTTGAAGGGTCGGGGCGCGTTGCGTTTTGATGTACTGCTCGAATGCATCACCGTCCATGGCGCCCTCGATCAAATCAGGGCACCCAGGGCGCGGTCAGGCCGTCACCGCGCAATCCGGCAATGAAGGTCATGGTTTGGTTCCATCTGTTTTGTTGATAGCGGTCGACTTTACCATACCACCGCCTGTTGATTGAGTGACGTTCACCCTACCATCCCACTACCTGTTGATTGAGTGACGTTCACCCTACCACCCCACCGCTTAGCTCTCGCGGCGAAGCGCCACACGCTTGTTCCTGCAACATTATCCAGGCCCGTTAGGTCGGGCTGCCCGCTGAATACAACAGCCTCTAGCCCGGCTCGGAGTAGCTCTCCTTGCCTAGGCGAATAGGCGGGAACTCACCCAAATCCTGGATGATGTTGCAACAGCCCGGCACCCGCCGGCGCCTTGATCAAACATGTCAGGTGCGTTAAAGAGAGCAGGTCTTGCCAACACCACGGAGTTCGAAGAATTCGAGCTTGCCCAGACCGTGCTCAGGCTGAGAGCCCCCTGCCTATTGGCAATGTATCTAGGCATTTATCAGGTTGCAGAAGATAGTGAACTTGGCGGGTATTTTTCCGAACACGACTTCTTTTCGTCGTATTTAAGTTCACTGAATGTGGAGACGGAACATATATGGGACTTGGCCCGTCGGCAGGGAATGCTTGAGACCGATTGCCAAAGTTATTGGGAAGACGAGGAGGTGGATGATGAACAGCTTGAGGAATTCGCCATGGACTTCGTTAGTGATGAAAACAATGCCATCTATAGGGCGCTTGAAGAACACTACGGCGGGAAAATGGGGTTATTTGAGTCCATCTGGAATTCAAGGGTACCGTTGGATGAAATTGAACCTGTGCAAGACGTCGTCGATGACACGGAGTTGGGTGACGGAAAGCCGGAGGTTTGGGCGTATGTTGAGAATGGTATGAAGGGTTGGTCGTGGTCTTGAAGTACTGCCCCTGCCGCGAGGTTAGCCTTACTTGAAGTGATTCGGTTAACGTGGCGAAACATGACCGTCCCGTCTTTGTCGTCATCGGCTGCGAGGGCATGAACTGGGTGGAAAACGCACATCAGCTCTTCCTGAGGCGAAAACGAGGGATGGCCAAATTTAGACAGTCGAAATTGCTGCAGAAATATGCTTGGGCCCACGCCCGCATCCATCATCCCGTCAATCAGGGCCGTCATCTCGGTAGCCGCCCATATTTCAAGGCTCTTCGTTCAATTGCTCTGGCTGGGTGGCACCAGCTTGCCGCCTGCCCCCACTACGTCATGGCCAGTGTCGTTCAGTTCGTTCTCCCGTGGAAAATGCTATCACTCGCTATAGGGAAGCGGTAGTGCCGTACTACAAGCTGACGGAATTAGGGTCCGATACTGAGGCGGTAAGGGCAGCGCTTGACAACGCTGGTTTGAAGTGGCTGGAAGCCGAAAACAGCGTGGACCAAACGAGAGGCGTTCTGGTGGACATGCCAAGCGATAACTTTCTATGGCGCTGGTTCGGGGCAGGAAATTGGGTCCGCATCATCAAGGGCGGCGTTTTTTACGATTTGTCCGACAGCAAGCCCGGCGTGCAAAAAGTCGCGCCGATCCTAATGGAGGCTGGTCTTCTCGTAGAAGTAGACAGCATCGGCAGATCATTGGATACAGACCGGGCACAAACGTAATCCAAAAGGCCTTAGCGCTTGAGAATCTCCTGAGCTAGTGGCGAAACCGGGGCATCCCAGGACCCACACAAACAAATAGGGGTATCATCATGAGCTACCCTGATACTCTAGTTACCGTGCTTGATGTCATTAAAACCTGACGGGCCACCCTTTCTTGGGATAGAAGTTCGCCCTGGCGGTGTGAGGCTAAAATGATCTGGTACTTTAGCGAAGTGCGTAGCCGCCGTTCCGAGCCGCGCCTTGTTTGACTAATTCCTAGCGATCCGGAAGGCTGGTGCCTGAACCCGGAGACCCAGGAGCTAAAGGAATTGGTCCGAGCGAATTGCTTTGGTAAGGCCGCCAAGGTTCCGCGCCGACGCCGGCACCGCTTTCAAACCCAAGGAGATTCTACTTTCAGCTGGACCTAATTCAGGGGAAAGGTCACAGACAATTTAGGAACAGAAAGATGAAACAGCGGCGCTTAGTCCCCTATAGCATCAACGCACGAAGGGGAAATCTCATTTAACGAACCTGACCCCGATACCCCAATTGATTTGATAACGAATAGACATGATGAAATACGAATGCTTTGTCACAGTGGAACTCGCCCCTTTCCAGTACGCCACATCTTTGTTTCTCGATGAGCCGGCCTATAACAAGGACCGGACTGTATTGTATGTCGAGGGCTCGTCCTTCGTTGTCGGTGCGCCGCTGGGACAGACCCACCTTTTGGCCGACGGGATCTGGCCAAAGACCATCGGAATAGGCTCAAAGGTCCTGCACGGCGTGTCGCAACGCTTATCAGGCAATTCGGAACTCAAATTGGCTTACAAGGATGGCCAGCTCGTTCTAAACAGAACGCATCTTTCAGCGCTTGAAGTCGAGTTTACTCCCGATCGCCGATATGAGTTTGCGCGATTGGAACTCGAAGCCGAATACAACCGTGCACAGGAGGTTGATCCAGCCCGCAAAGACGAGCTAAGCCATCGAGACATGTTAGCCCTTGCGGAAATGTTTGCCGGCTGGTCGCTTAACGGCAAATTACCACCCATACAATGCGCGGGTTATGCTGGGTACTCCGAGGTACTTCGGAAGATGGCGGACGAGGTCGGACCCGAATGGGCTCCGCCAAGCCCGCATCCTACTCCGATGCTAACCTTTATGGCCAAGGTCGCTCAAGGGAGAGAGGCCGGTAAACAGACAAGACAAGACCACTGAGCGTAGATAATCATTCAAACATGGGTTGGTCATGAAATGGTCGCCAAGCATTGGTCAACGGCAACCCCAGCGTGTTCGTCAATTACGATTTCCTGATGATCAAAGTAGCCGATGAGGTCTATAACAAGCCCCACGCACGCGCCTGCATAACTCCAAAGAATACATCTCTCTGCCCGTGTTCGCCTCTGGCGTAAGGGTGGCAGATTTTGCTCCCCAAACGGTCAGCCCATCCAACCGTTCCATGATCCAATTGCTCTCCGGAAATCACAGTTAGTTGGCGGGTCCGGAAAGAGAACGACCCATACGTTTGCGTGCTCCCCTGTGGCGGGAGTACAACTGAGGATCCCACATAAGTGGAGTTGGCGAAGTAAGCACGTCTGGCACAATCCGCGCTCACGGAGGAAGGCGCTTGCTCTCGTTTTGCATGGCCCCGTCTTATGAAAATGTTGTACAGCAGTACTAAAGTGGGACAATGATCACGGGACGCCCGAAAAAACTCGGTACGAGAAGTATTGGGAGTCGCTGACCCATGAACAGAAGGAAGCAGAGTTGTTGCTCCGGCTTTTAAAGCCGCGATCATGGACCGAAAAGGAATGGTGCGAGATGACCGGCCAGGACAGAGTCGAATGCGTGATGTTGGGCATACTGGGCCTCTCAGCCATTGTCGGCATTGGCAGCTTGGTTTTCATGATAGTGACCGGTAGCCGACTGTTGTGATGCTTGCAGCAATGAATGCGAGCTTTATTCTTGTTAGAAACCCTATCTGCCGATCGTCATGATGCAAACCCTCAAGGTGTGGATGAGGTTTTCGAAAGGTGCAATGGTCTGCCTGTTCGACGATCTTATCAACGTTTTGACAACACCTTTTTGTGCGCGTGTAATTTGCGTGTAAGGTCACACAGCGTTGCCAAGTCGTTGTTGCTTACGTGATTGTCCGCATAAGCGGGCGGCCAGGTTTCTTCCCCGACAATGTGAACGTTTTCCTGAAGCGCCGTATGGAGCGGGAATCTGACTGATCTATGATGAAAGGAAGCGATCATGCCTACTGGTACTGTCAAGTGGTTCAACCCTACTAAGGGGTATGGGTTTATCCAGCCGGACGACGGCTCGAGTGACGTATTCGTACATATCAGCGCCGTCGAACGGTCCGGTTTATCCACATTGAATGAGGGACGTAAAGTGTCCTTCGAACTCGCACCTGGCCGGGAGGGAAAGATGTCTGCCGAGCAACTTGCGCTTGCCGACTAGCACCATGTTGGCGCGGTCTGTAGCCGCTCTGCCAGAACGTAACGAAGAACGAAAATTGCCCCGAAAGCCGAACTATAGTTTTGAAAAGCGCCAGCGGGGGGTTGGCGAAAGCCGAGAAGAAGGCGGCACGGCTGGAAGCCCAAGCTAGGAAAAAGGAACGGAAATCTTGCGGCGGAGAGAATCAAGTCGGTGAGAACTCACCAGCAACTGAGGAGACTTCACGCTAGGGCTAACTTCGGACAACGTAATTCGCTTCAACTGGTTATGAATCCCAAAATAAACTCATGTGGATGTGGTATTCGGAAGGGACGGGGAGAGGATTTTGGTTGATGCTCAAGCTGAGGTGAGTCGTCAGGACCAAGACGAGTTCGAGATCATTGCTGCACTTGCTGAGCAAGTTAACTTCGCTTGCCATCAGAACGCAGTCCCACTCATTCGCGAATTGACGGTTCGGAACAACACCGGAGCTGAACTGGAAAATTGCGAACTTCGGATGTCCGTTTCTCCAAACTTCGTCTCAGACAAGACTTGGCCCTTCACAAGGATAGGGGCGCGTAATGAACACCATATCACGGATCGAGATGTCTCTCTCAACGGCCAGTATCTCCTAAATCTTAGTGAGGCGATGAAGGGGCAGGTCACCCTCACTATTGTCAGCGGTGAACAAATACTCTTGACAAAGACCCATAGTGTTGAGGTCTTGGCGCGGAATGAGTGGGGCGGATTTGCGAACATGCCCGAACTCCTCGCCTCGTTTTCCATGCCCAATGATCCCGCCGTGGACAAAATTATCGGTATGGCAGCGGACGCTCTGCGTAAGGCAGGCAAGGATGGCGCGATAGATGGATATGCGTCTCAGAAACGAACCAGGGTCTGGGAGATCGCATCAGCACTGTGGAGCGCCGTTCGGTCTCTTGGGATCAGCTACATCTATCCGCCGGCAAGCTTTGAAAGGACGGGTCAGAAAATTCGTACTCCGTCCATGATCTTGGAAAGCTGCGTTGGTACTTGTCTCGACCTCACGATGTTGTTCAGCTCATTGCTGGAGCAATCGCATCTACGGCCTCTCGTGGTGATGATGAAGGGTCACGCCTTCGTTGGCCTATGGCTGCAGCCTGAAGAATTTCGGTTTTCAATCACAGAAGACCCCGCAACGGTTCGGAAAAGACTGCAGCTCAACGAGATGGTTCTATTCGAGACAACTCTGGTCACTAATGATCCACCGGTACGGTTCTCAGATGCCGTTAAGAGAGGCGTTGCTCAACTTGGTCTGGGTTGCGAAGAAAAGTTTGTTCACATTCTCGATCTACAGAGAGCCCGGGACCAAAAGATCAGGCCCTTAAGCTTTACCGACACTCTTATCGTCTCGGAAACGGAGCGGTCAGAAGAGGCTGCCGGCATAATTGCAGAGATTGAAGCGCCACCAGAGCTGCCAGACTTTTCTGAGATAGAAGTCGAGGAAAAACCCCAAACTCCCGAAGGACGCCTTCACCAATGGCAAAGGAAACTACTCGACCTTTCAGCACGAAACCCACTCCTAAATCACAGGGGCACGGCCTCTTCGATAGCCCTACTCTGTCCAGACCCTGCGGAACTGGAAGATCTTCTGGCCGCTGGCAACAAAATTAGAATCCTTGAGCTGCCGGATCTAACCGGTGGCGGCGACCGAGACGAAGACGTTTATCGATTACGAAGCGTAGGAGATCTTGAATCTGAGTTCGTCAAGTCTGGATTGGCTCGGAATGAAGTCTACGTGCGATCCGACGGCAAGAAACTTGATCAGAGGTTGGTGGCTCTTTACCGCAAAGCGAAGTCTGACCTGGAGGAAGGAGGCGCAAACACTCTTTTTCTTGCGATTGGTTTCCTTCGTTGGTCCAGACCAGAAGCCCCAACAAAGGTGTTTAGAGCACCACTCATCTTGGTGCCCGCGGAATTAAGGCGTAAATCGGTCCGCTCCGGTCCGGTGCTGCTTCATCATGACGACGAAGCGCGGTTCAACACAACCTTGCTGCAGATGTTGAAACAAGACTTTGATCTCGACATTAAGGGCTTGGACGGAGAGCTCCCAACGGATGCGTCTGGTATCGATGTGCCGGGAATATGGGACAAAGTGCGTCGTGAAATACGGGACGAAGAGGGTTTCGAAGTTGTCGAAGATGTGGTTCTCGGCACTTTCTCATTTGCCAAATACCTCATGTGGAAAGATCTCGTCGATCGCACTGACGATCTCCGAAGCAGTCCAGTTGTCAAACACCTGCTAGATACGCCGCGAGACCCTTACAAATCAGGCCAATCCTTCACACAACCGAGCGACCTGGATTCCATCAGGTCACCAGGTGAGCTGTTCTTGCCACTCCCGGCTGACTCGTCGCAGATCGCAGCTGTCGTTGCATCAGGAGAAGGCAAGGACTTCGTAATCATCGGGCCGCCTGGAACGGGTAAGTCCCAAACAATTTCCAACATGATTGCCCACAATCTGGCACTTGGAAGGAAAGTGCTCTTTGTCTCGGAGAAACAGGCCGCCCTCAACGTTGTTTACAAACGCCTAAAAGAAATCGGCCTTGGACCATTCTGCCTAGAACTTCACTCAAACAAGGCTCGCAAAGTCGAAGTGCTGGGACAATTTAAAGAGGCTTGGGAAACCTCTGGAACACAAACTCAGTTTGTGTGGCGGGAAGAAACCACGAGATTAGAGAGCCTCCGGGACTCCCTGAACGGTTACGTTCACGCGCTTCACAAAAGACATCGGTGCGGACTGTCGGTGCATACCGCCATCGGACTGGCGGCTCAGGGTGAACACATTCCGGAATTGCGCACTAGTTTCGAAACGGCCGATCAGCACTCCGAAGAGGAGCTTCAAGAGCGGCGTGAACTTGCAAGGCGTCTTAAGCTCGTCGCTAGCCAGCTTGACGATTTCAAGAACCACCCACTTGCGGGTGTTGGTCACGACGATTGGTCAAACGCTTGGCAGCAAAAACTTGTTGAAGCTGCCAATCAGCTATCAGGAGCGATCATTGCACTGAAGCTAGCTGTCAGTGAATTAATAGACGCGCTGAAACTCAATGTGGAAGTTAATGACGCAAATAAACTCACTGCGCTTCAAGAGCTTTCTAGTAGCCTGCGAGAGGCCGTTGGAAAGCGATTGGACTGGAGTATGGAGCCTCATGCAACGGACCGACTTTCTGCTGGCCGACGATCTTTAGAACTCATTAGGAAATATCGATCGAACGAATCCGAGCTTTCAGTACGCTATTCCGAAGAGCCGTGGCGAAGACTTGCACTGGACGAAGCCCTCGCTCTCCGTACCCAGGCGAAACAGACATGGTGGCTAGGCAGCCTACTACAGCGTCGGAAGGCTACCAAACTCCTTCTTCAACAAGTTACGGGCAAAGAGAAGCCAAACTTAGACAAGGATATCGATCTTCTCTTAGCGATGAGAGAGTTCGGTAAGAAAATTGACCAAGAGAAGGATGATGTAAGTGTCATCCATAAGTACGCCGGATCAGCTACAGATGTAGCCTTCTTAGACGACAGTCTTAATGTGGCTGAAGCTTTGCTATCAGGAATGCGTGGGCTGAATGAACAAATTGATGGCCTGGCCAAGTTGCGCAACACATTGGCTCCAATTGTAGAAGCGGCATCGGATGTACTTGCGCCAGGCACGCCGTTTGATCGGCGAGCTCAAATATTTGAAGAGAAGCTGGCAAAGTTTGACCAGGCTAGGGATGAATTCTCCAGACTAGCAAATTCCGCTGCGGCCAGTACCCCTGTGTCGACAACTCTAGATCAGTGGTCAAACCTTTCTGGGGCGATTATCGAGAAGCAGTCGTCTTTAAACCTTTGGTGCTCATGGAGGAAGGTTCGTGGAGAAGCCCAGACCGCCGGGCTAAATAGTCTAGTCACAGCCCTGGAGAGCGGATTGATTTCTCTTGAGCATACTGAAGAGGCATTTGAAACAAACTATGCCCGTTGGTGGGCAGCCCAAAAAATTGATGCAGAACCAGTTCTCAAGAATTTCGCCGCGGCTGTTCACGAGGATCAAATCGAGTCATTTAAGAATCTCGTCGAAAAAGTTCAGGAACTCGCCGCCGAATATGTCAAGGCAAAAGTCTGTGGACAGATTCCGGACCAGGAGGAGGTCACTAGGAATTCGGATTTCGGGGTTTTGCGACGAGAGATACAGAAAAAGAGGCGGCATAAACCACTTAGGCAATTGTTCACCGAGGCAAGTAGCGTTCTCCCAACCCTTACGCCATGCGTGCTAATGAGTCCGCTTTCGGTTGCGCAGTATCTCCCAGCGACTACCAAGCAATTTGATCTAGTCATTTTTGATGAGGCGTCTCAGATCACCGTTTGGGATGCCGTTGGCACTCTTGCTCGAGGAAAGCAAGCTGTTGTCGCGGGTGACCCCAATCAGATGCCACCAGCTAATTTCTTTGGCCGCCAGCAGGACCCTGATCTAGACGAGAGCGACATTGAGGAAGACCTTGAAAGTATTCTTGATGAGATGCTCGGCGCAAACATGCCAAAGGCCGACTTAAATTGGCATTACAGGTCCAAAGATGAAGGTTTTATTGCGTTCTCCAATGCCAACTATTACGGCGGAAACCTGATAACTTTTCCGGCACCGGAAACAAGCAGCGGGGCGGTAAAGCTGAGGAAGCTCGATGGTGTTTATCAACGTGGCAAAGGACAGATTAATCCCGAAGAGGCCCGGGAACTGGTTGACGAGGTTGTTGAGCGTCTTTTGACCCGTGGTGATAAACAGAGCATCGGTGTCGTAACATTCAACAGCCAGCAACAGACTCTAATCGAGAATATGCTGGATGATGAACGCCGAGAAAATCCGGAGATTGAAACCTACTTCTCCGACGACAGATCGGAGGCTGTTTTCGTCAAGAATCTCGAATCAGTCCAAGGGGACGAAAGGGACGTGATTCTTTTTTCAATCACCTTCGGTCGAGCAGATGACGGCAAAATTTCTATGAACTTCGGACCGATGAACCAAGAAGGAGGTCACCGAAGGCTTAATGTCGCGATAACCAGGGCCAGGGAGGAAATGATCGTTTTCTCCACTATTACTGCAAATGACATTGACCTTACTCGGACAGCTGCCCGGGGCGTTTCGGATTTGAAAGCATTCCTTGATTACGCGGAGCGGGGGGGGCCTGCGCTCGGTCAGGATATGGGCCGGTCTCTAGGTGGCTATGACTCGCCCTTCGAGGAATCTGTGGCAAACCGCCTTAGGGACAAAGGTTGGACGGTGCATACGCAGATCGGTGTCGGTCCGTTCCGTGTAGATCTGGGCGTTGTGTATCCAGAGGCACCAGGGAGATACCTCATCGGTGTGGAGTGTGATGGTGCAACCTATCACCGATCAGCGACCGCCCGTGATCGCGATAAGGTACGCGAGGGCGTACTCTCCAGATTAGGCTGGGACCTGCTTCGGGTCTGGTCAACGGACTACTGGGTCGACCCGAGAGGCGTCATCGATAAACTGGATGCTGCTATTCGAGAGAAAGTTGCGGTTTCGGATGACGAACAAAGAGAAAAAAACCACGATCTTGTAGAAGTAGAACAGACAAACATAGTGACCGCTGAAGAGCGATCAAAAGTCCGGACCGAAGCTCTGGTTGCTGAGCGAGTCCTTCAGCACAATGAAGTATCTAAACCAACGGGGCCATTTGAGGCTTCCCCTAACAGCGTACCGCGACACGCCCCTTATAGGGAGTTTTCAATTGAAAACAGTGAGCTGACCCCGAGTCCATCCCAGTTCTATGACACTGGCTATAATCGAATTCTAACCCGCCTCATCGAAGAGATCGTCTTGATAGAGGGACCGATTTCCGAGGCCTTATTGTTGAAACGTATCTCGCGGGCTCATGATTTTCAGCGTGCAGGGAATAGAATCAGAGAGCGGGTGCTCAGGCTCGCCACGAGAGTCACGTCAAGAACTAAGGGAAGCGGTTTAACCTTCTATTGGCCTAAAGAGGCGAGTAACGAGCCCCTCAAGATCGCCCGTCGCCCTCAGACCGAGCAACAGAAGCGTCTCTTTGACGATATTTCCGATGAGGAACTACGCGTGCACCTGGCCATTAACAAGCATGATGAAGACCCTGTTCACGCAGTAGCTCAAGAACTAAGGATTGCGAGGGTAAGTGCTGCAGCAAGATCCCGTTTAGAAAGGTTGCTTAATGATTTGTGAGAATGGCAGTGCAATAGCCATCTAAGTTGATGCCGGGAACTGGACCGAGAGGGCGGTGAGCCGAGGAAGTCATCTTCTCTCTCAAAAGCACTAAGCTGGCCAAGGCAGCCGAGTTGGTCGAGAGCCACATTGAAGAGACTTTTAGCTTCTATGCTTTCCCCGACCAGCACTGGATCAAACTCAAGACCAACAATCCACTGGAGCGGATCATGCGCGAAATCAGGCGTCGCACCCGCGTGGTCGGGGCGTTTCCCGACGGTCAATCGGCGCTCAACTTGGCTGCAGCCAGGGCATTGTCATGTATGGACGCCCCCGGTGTTGCAAGGGAGAAACTGACTTAAAACGGCGGTAGAGCTTGCAGTCATGTATCCGGCCTTTGCGCTGCGGTACGCTGACCGCTGGCCCTGATGGAATCCGAAAGATCGACGCCCAGTCAGATTAACGAGCTCAAAGCTCTGACAATGCCTCGGGTTTGGCCGATCTCGGGTGGAGCCCTGTTTCGCCATCAAATCGTCGTTACCCTCGCAAGTTTGTATCCGCTTTCCAGCTGGTCAGGCGGGCGTCGGTCGGTAGATACGCTCGTATCTGAGCAGTGCCCAGGCGACGCGGGCTGTCTTATTGGCCATGGCGACCAGCACGACGTTTGTCGGCCGCCGCGCCAGGAGCCGGTCGGTCCAGCCAGGCCCCGTGCCCGGCTTGGCGCGGCGCCAGCGCAGCACGCTTCGCGCACCATGCACGAGCAAGCGCCTGATATAGCCATCCCCGCGCTTCGAGATCCGCCCCAGCCTGTCCTTGCCGCCACTCGAGTGTTGTCGGGGCACGAGACCGAGCCAGGCCGAGAGCTGCCGGCCCGAGCGAAACTGCGCGCCATCTCCGATCGTCGCGACCAGCGCCGTCGCGGTGATGACACCGACGCCGGGGATCGTCGCAAGCCGGCGGCTCGCCTGGTTGGATCGGTGCCAAGCCAAAAGCGTCGCCTCCAGCTGCTTGATCCGGGCCTGAGCGGAATGGAGCTGCTCAACCAGAGAGCCAAGCGCCTCGCGTGCCAGAGGGGGCAGTCGCACATCACCGGGATCTTCGATGATGGCAACCAGTTCCTCCACCTTCGACGCCCCTTGAGCGACGATCAGTCCGAGCTCCGCACAGTGGCCGCGAAGCGCATTGATCACCATCGTGCGTTGACGGACCAACAGCTCACGGGCCCGGTGCAGCATCAAAACCGATTGCTGCTCGGCGCTTTTCGCCGGCGCAAAGCGCATCGTCGGACGCGTCACCGCCTCGCAGATCGCTTCCGCATCCGCCGCGTCGTTCTTGTTCGTCTTGACGAAGGGGCGAACGTATTGAGGCGGGATCAGCCGGACCTCATGGCCCAGCGCTTGTATCTCACGCGCCCAGTAGTGCGCACTGGCGCAGGCTTCCATGCCGACAAGACATGATGGCAATCCGGCGAAGAACGCCAACACCTTCCCGCGGCGCAGCTTCCGCCGTAGTACCGCTCGCCCCTCACCATCAGCACCGTGAACCTGGAACACCGTCTTTGCCAGATCAAAACCGATTGTTGTAATATCCATCGTGGACGCTCCCTCTGTCTGGAGTTCAAACCAAACTCCATTCTGGCGCACTCGACGCCGAAAAGGGGGCGTCCATACCATCAGATTAAATCAGTTTGGTCGTCTCTCCCTGTCCCCTTTTGGGGATTGCAGGGCACAAAACATGTTTTGTCTGGCTTAGACCGGACAAGCACGGGCGACGCAGCTGGCTCAACAACGGGAAAACTCTAACATGCGGTTTTAGTCTGACAGTGCCCTGTTTTGGGCCGGTACTGCCCGCATCGGTGGCCGAGACCTAATAATCCTGGTTTTTGGGGAGGCCCTCAATGTAGTCATCAAGAGGCTGCTGGCTCTTTTGAGCGATGCACTGCCTGAGCAACGGCACCTGAGCCAAGGTGATCTCAAACCCGAATGGGAGCTCCTCGCCAAACAGCTCTTGCCATTTGGGCGCAAGGCATCCACATCTTCATAGGTGTATTCAGCCACCCCAAACCTTAGCAGAATTCCGCATCTCTTTGACGGCCCGGTGTTGCCGAAGTTAGGAAGGGTGCTCCGGCCCCTGGGAGGGGACCGGGGCCGGAGCTGGCGACTGCAAAACCCAGCAGCCGTTGTCGTAATCGTAATGATCGAAGCGCTTTCTAAGGATCCTAGTGGATTGACCGGAACGAAAGAGTCCTGTCCCTTCCGAAAACCTCATCCACACGTGGGCGGCTTGCACAATTTAAGACCGTTGGAAGAAGTTTTCGGGAAGGACGGGTCAATATTTGGCGCCGAACACCATCTTAAGAGCCGATTCTCACAACGACCTTTCCAAGATTCTTGCCGCTAAGCAAGTGTTCAACCGCATCTGGAATGGATTCCAAGCCCTTGAACGGTATCGGGTCCACAAACACGGTCAACTTGCCTCGTTCATACAGGTCCAGAATGCGGCACACCGCGTCTGGCCAACGGTCTTGATAGTGTCTGCTCATGAAACCCCGAATGGACGCGGACTTGAAATAGAGCTTTGCTGTTGGACGGGGTTGCACCACGTTCTCAAAGGCGCGGCCCGCCTCATAGGTACGTCCGCAGACGACAAGTCGGCCCATGTCGGCGAGATTGTTTACCAAAGCATCGTAAATGGGGCCACCCACAGAATCGTAGGCTAAGTCAATCCCGTTGCCATATTCACGGCCCAATACAGAGCCCAAATTTTCCGTCTTGTAGTTGATGGGACGGTCGCATCCGATTTGTTTCAGGGCCGCACATTTTTCATCGGAGCCGCAAATGCCGATTACATGGTTTCCTGCCAACTTTGCAATTTGGACGGCGATGTGTCCGAGTCCTCCGGCAGCCGCCGATATAGCAACGGTTTCCCCGCCCTTAAGGTCACCCACGGTTTCAAGTCCCACCAAGGCCGAAGCGCCCGTTGAGACTAGCGTTAGGATTTGAGGCGAGGGCTCCCGTACCTTGTAAACCCTATTAACATTAGCGATCTGATATTCCTGGTAGCCAGTTCCCATTTTAGATGTGGCCAGGACGTCCCCTACTTGAATGTCTGATACGCCTTGCCCGATCTCTTCAACCCATCCGATGGCTTCGCTGCCAAGGCCTGCCGGTGGAGATATAGGCAAATAATTGGCCAAATTACGTATAAGGTTGAACTCGAGCACGCCGTTGACGCCTGCATATACGTTGCGGATCAAAACCTCATTGAGCCCAGGTGGATGCAGAGGTTGCTCCACCACTACAGTGCAATCCCGGAAATCTTCTCCGAACTTTGGACTGGTACCGGTAAAATGGAGAGTGCCTTCTGTTAAAGTTTAAACTCAACAGGAGGCCCATATGGGTATCGGAAGAACTGAGGAATTTCGTTCTGAAGCCGTTCGGATTGCATTGACGAGCGGGCTATCACACAAGCAAGTTGCCGCCGATCTTGGCATTGGCCTGTCTACATTAGGCAAGTGGATTACCAGTCATAAGCACACTGAGCTGCTGTCCGGCCCTCATAATGATAAAGACAAGGAATTGGCTCGCCTTTGCAAGGAGAACAGGACATTGCGTGAGGAGCGGGACATTTTAAAAAAAGCGACGGCCTTCTTCGCCAGCCAAAGCCGATGAGGTTTCATTTCATCGCAAAGGAGAAGGCCAATTTTTCAATCTGCAGGATGGACCTGCACCGCAAAAGTGGAGAGTTACCTTCTCACCTAAGCCGCCATACTTTCGCACTTCACCGGACTGATGCTGCCCAGATATGAATGGCGACGACGCGGATTATAAAATCCATTGATATAATGGAACAGGGCGTTTTGTGCCTGTTCCCTGGTTTCATAGTGTTCCCTCCATATTAATTCTGCTTTCAATGATTTGAAGAACGTTTCTACAGTCGCATTGCCATAGCAATTCCCTTTGCCAGACATCGAAGAGAGAAAGCCGTGGTCTTTGAGAAGTTTCCGGTAATCGTTGGAGCAATACTGCGAGCCACGATCAGAATGATGAATGACCCCTGGTGGCGGTTGTCGCAATGCAATGGCCCTTTTCAGAGCCTTGATCGGCAAATCCCGTTTGAGCCTGTCGCTGACGGCCCAGCCAATGACACGGCGTGAATACAAATCGATGATCACCGCAAGATACAGCCAGCCCGCTGCCGTCCAGAGATAGCTGATATCACCGGCCCATTTCTGGTTTGGTCCCGTGGCCTGAAAATCTCCATCCAGAAGGTTGGGAGCTATGTTGTGGTTGTGATTACTGTTTGTCGTGCGTTTGAATTTATGAGTTCTGACGATGCGAATATCGTTCTCCCGCATCAACCGCCCGACCCGGCGTTCACCAATGACGATGCCTTGATCCCTGAGTTCATCAGTCATTCGCTGGCGACCATAGGCCCGATAATTACGGGCATGTTCGGCACGAATATGGGCCAAATAGACCCTGTCGTCGCGTTGGCGCTGACTGGCAGGGCGAGACACCCAAGCGTAGTAGCCGCTTTCACTGACCCTCAGGACTTTGCACATCCTGCAGATTGAAAAATTGGCCTTCTCCTTTGCGATGAAATGAAACCTCATCGGCTTTGGCTGGCGAAGAAGGCCGTCGCTTTTTTTAAAATGTCCCGCTCCTCACGCAATGTCCTGTTCTCCTTGCAAAGGCGAGCCAATTCCTTGTCTTTATCATTATGAGGGCCGGACAGCAGCTCAGTGTGCTTATGACTGGTAATCCACTTGCCTAATGTAGACAGGCCAATGCCAAGATCGGCGGCAACTTGCTTGTGTGATAGCCCGCTCGTCAATGCAATCCGAACGGCTTCAGAACGAAATTCCTCAGTTCTTCCGATACCCATATGGGCCTCCTGTTGAGTTTAAACTTTAACAGAAGGCACTCTCCATTTTACCGGTACCAGTCCACATCACCGGAAGGCGCTCCGAGACCCGCTCCAGGGCCGGGGCGATCGCACGGCTTAGCCGGCCCGGCCTTGCGGCATGACCTCGCCGTATTCGCTCAGAAGGCCGCGCAGGCCGTTGATCTGGGCAGTGCGGAACTTCACCAGCTGCTGGCGCATGCGGTGCATTGCCAGGACCGCCTGCTGTTCCTCGGTCTTGATCGCAACGGTCTTGATGCCGGGTTGCTGAACCGCGGTCCAGATCGCCCGCGCGTCCTGCGCATCGTTCTTATTGCCGCCAACGAAGGGCCGAACAGCCTTGGCCGGCACCGAGAAGTATCTGGGCTCAGGCATGATCCGGGGTATCGGCCCGGTCAATGCCTGCAAGCTGGTGCGGGCATTCGGCGAGAAGGTCTTCGACGTCATCGAGGCGGAGCCGGAACGGCTGCGGGAGGTGACCCGGTAGCGGTCCATGGTGCGTGGGCTTAGCCCCAGAAAGGCCGCTACCTCGCGGGTGCTTATGTAATCCTTACCGTCTGTCATCAATGTCGCTCCCTGGTTGACCGAAATATCTGGAACGGCCGGGACGAAGGCATCGCCCGCAACCGTGTTCGACGCTGGTCTGGGCCGTGCGGCGGATGTAAGCGGGCCGCTGTCCAGGCAATATTGCCCTCAGCACATGTGGAACAAATTGAGGTAATTGCACAACGGAGGATTTCTGCTTCATCGTCGTTAGAGTAAGGAATGAAAATGAGACAGGTATTCATGAGCAATAACGCGCCGGCACGATCTTAGCGCGCAAACACCTTACTCAACTTCAACACGACTAAATGGAATGGACGCCTCCCACCCACTGACGTTGGCCGGCGGAGGGATGTGGTGGACCCTCGCGAGCCGACGGCATCTAAAGTACCCAGGTGGTGAAGAGCAAGCTCTTCACGGGCAAACCGGAGGGGCCGACATGAAGATTAACAGAACAGTCGTTGGCGTGGATACGGCGAAGAGAGTGTTTCAATTGCATTGGTCCGATATGGAGACGGGCGAGATCGTGGACTTGCGGCTGACGCGGGTGAGGTTCCTGGAGCACTTCGCCAATCGTGCGCCGTGCCTGATCGGCATGGAGGCGTACGGCGGCTCGCAGCACTAGGCGCGTCGGCTTCGCGAGCTGGGCCACGAGGTCCGCGTTCTACCGGCGAAGATGGTTCGCCCGTTCGTGGGCGGCAACAAGAGCGATGCGCATGATGCGCGTGCGGTCTGGACGGCGGTACAGCAGCCCGGCATCAAGACGGTTGCGATCAAGAGCGAGGGGCAACAAGCGGTTCTGGCGCTGCACCGCATGCGCCAGCAACTGGTCAAGTTCCGCACTGCTCAGATCAACGGCCTGCGTGGGCTGCTGACTGAGTACGGCGAGGTGATGCCGCAAGGCCGGGCCGGTCTGCGCAGAGGTATCGTTTCGGCCTTTGAGAAAGTGTCGGAGCGGCTGCCGTGGATGGTCATCGAGACTCTGCGCGAGCAGTGGGCCCGTGTAATCCGGCTCGACGAGGAGATTGGCGACATTGAGCGGCGGCTCAAGCTGTGGCACCGGGACAATGCCGCCAGCCGGCGGATCGCCGAGATCCCCGGCGTCGGGGTGCTGAGCGCGCCCGTGGCGGTCGCCGCAATGGGCGATCCCGGCGCGTTCAAATCCGGACGGGAGTTTGCCGCCTGGTTGGGCCTTGTGCCCCGGCACAGCGGTACCGGCGGGCGGGTGCGCATGCTCGGCATCTCCAAGCGCGGTGATACTTACCTGCGTACCTTATTGATCCACGGCGCCCGATTGATCCACGGCGCCCGCTCGGTGCTCACAAACAGCAAAGCGCCGTCCGAATGGGTATTGCGCTTGGCCGAGCGGAGGCCGAAGAACGTAGCCACCGCCGCGCTTGCGAACAAGATCGCACGCACGATCTGGGCCTTGCTGGCTCCTGACCGGGTGTACCAATCGAACTTCGTTAGCCAGCCCGCATAAGCGCGGCTGGTGACTGGAAACCGCAAAGGAGATGGCACGCTGAAAGGTTGCGCAAGGTACGACAAGGTGTGATGGCAAATAGGTCAGACCGCGACCCGCCAAGCCTGCATCCGCCGTCGGGCCACGAGCCCACCGAAGAAATGAGGCGCGGGTCGGCAGATTCCATCAGGGCCAGCAGGAACAAGCCCTGCATAAGGCCGGATATAAAACTGCAACCTGACTGCTCCGAAACACCAAATCTGTCCTTGCCATCGGGGGGCGATGGGGTGGACGCCCCCTCCTGTCGGTATCGAATCGTGCCAAGGTGGTGGTGCGTTTGAACAACCTGAAGGAGGAGAATGGAATGGAGAACGTTAGCATCATCGGAATCGATTTGGCGAAGCACAGCTTTCAGCTGCATGGTGCGCAGGCAGACGGGTCGGTTGCGTTCCGCAAGAAGCTGAGCTCGGGGCAAGTTACTCGACTTCCTCGCCTCGCAGCCGCGTTGTGTGGTGGCCATGGAGGCCTGCGCGAGCGCTCACTATTGGGGCCGGGAGGCCGAGAAGCTCGGTCACGAGGTGAGGTTGGTCCCGCCGATCTACGTGAAGCCGTTCGTAAAGCGACAGAAAAACGATGCGGCGGACGCGGAGGCGACCTGTGAGGCGGCACAGCGCCCGACTATGAGCGTCGTGGCCGTGAAGACTGAAGAGCAGCAAGCCCGCGGGATGCTGTTCCGTACGCGTGATCTTCTTGTGCGTCAGCGAACGCAAATGATCAACGCGCTGCGGGGCCACTTGGCAGAGCTCGGCGTCGTCGCTCCGCAGGGGCCGGCTCACGTCAGTCGGCTGGCATCGGAACTTGAGGATCCGGGTTCGGGACTACCCGGGCCGGTTCGCGAGCTGGGTGGCCTTCTTCTCGGTCAAATCGCGGACCTTGATGGGAAGATCGGCGGATTGGATAAGGATCTCCGCGCCTGCACGCGCCAGGACGAAGAGGCGTCGCGCCTCATGACCATACCGGGGGTCGGGCCGATCACCGCGATGGCGCTGCAGGCTTTCGCGCCTCCGATGCAGAGCTTCCGGTGCGGACGCGACTTCGCCGCTTGGGTCGGCCTCGTGCCGCGACAGCACACGACTGGCGGAAAGCCAAGGCTGGGCAAGATATCGAAGATGGGCCAGCGCGATCTCAGACGGCTCCTGATCACGGGTGCCATGGCGGAAATCCGGTGGGCCATCCGGCGTGGGATGCCGGAAGGCTCGTGGCTGGCACGGATGCTTGCGCGCAAGCCGCGCAAGCTGGTGGCCGCGGCGCTGGCCAACAAGATGGCGCGCATCGTTTGGGCATTGATGACGAAGAAGGAGACCTACCGGCATCCCGGTACGGCTGCTGCCTGAGCGGCCGCAGTCTATCGGGAAGCCGTCGGGGATGTGAGCAGGACGGAGGACAGGTAAGGGCAAACGGTCAATGAGACGGGATCGGAAAAACCAGTTATATGGACCGAGCGTACAAGCTCTCGGAGGCGATTTTGGATCCGGTCCGCGCATTTCCATACTGGCCCGCGGCGCGCGATTGCTGCCTGATTGAGGCCGGACATACGACAGCACCTGACCACTTGCCAAACGTATCTGACCGAAAACCCCTTGCATCAGAAGGGGGCGTCCACATACGTCCATATAAGCGGCGGATGAGGTTTTCGGGAAGGACAGCCCAAGAGGGTTGGCCCTAACCAGTTACTCTGACGATGCCGATAATGATTCCTAATTTATTAGGTATTACTGGCAACGCCACTGCCGTATGGACGGGTCAAGATTTCCAGAAAGTGTCCATTAGGATCCTCAAAATAAAATCCTCGCCCGCCGTTCCGGGTGTTGATCTGTCGCGGCTCTTGGCGTGCTGGGTCAGCCCAGTAGATCAAATGTCGGTCCTTGATGCGCTGGAATATCCGATCAAATTCGGATTCACTCACCAAAAAGGCATAGTGCTGTGAAGCAATCTCTGAGTCGGTCTCCATGAAATCCAAAGACGTTTCGCCTACTTGGACGACGGCGAAGTGTCCGAAGTGCGTATGAGGTGACAGGCCCAGAATGCCGGTCAAAAATTTCGCGGAAGTCTCTTGATCCCGAGCATAGACAATTGTGTGGTTCAGACTGATGGTCATGCAATCTTCCCTGAAGTACGTCTTCGTACCGAAAATCTTATCCGCCGACCTTCATGATGCAACCGTCCAGGTGTGGACGAGGGTTTCGAAAGGCACAGGCTGTCAAGCATTGCCAGAATAAATTGATTTGTTAGTCTAGTGAGGTGAGTTTTCGCCGTTCCGAGCCGCACCTTGCTTGGGCATTGCCAAGCGAATCAATGCTTTAGTGTCTAAGCCCAGGAAACAAAGGGCTAAAGGAGTTGGCCTGAACCAATTACTCTGACAATGTCGCGGCGCTCTAAAAACAAAATCAGGGAACCGGTGACAATGCGAGTTTTAGGGACATTCATTGCCCTGGTCATGTCTGTCGGTGTAAGCAGTTCAGCCATGGCACAGGACATCATTTACAAAAAGGGATACGTGGACGCCCGCTACGGGCAGATCCACTACCACTCGGCCTGGCCCTCCACCGGTGAGGGCGACAAGGCGCCGGTAGTTCTTTTCCATCAAAACCCAAAGTCTGCGGAAGAATACCGCCCGCTCACAGAGCGTGTTGGCCGTGACCGTCTGGCCATTGCGTTCGACACGCCTGGCTACGGTGAGTCAGAAAGGCCGGATGAACCGCAGGACATGGTCGGTTTGTCTGACGCCATGGCTGACGCCTTGGAGGCTCTCGGCTACGGCGATGGCGGCAAAGGCAAAGTAGACGTGTTCGGCTTCCACACCGGCGTGTTCATCGCTTCTGAACTCGCGGTGCAACGGCCGGATTTGGTACGCCGTGTGGTGCTGTCTGGCATCGCTTACTATCCGCAAGAGTATCGGGACGAACGTCTGGCCGGTCTGCCAAGAGGCAAGCCTCTGCCGGAAGACGGCAGTTTTGTCGTGAACCGGTGGTACCTCATGGTAATCAACCGGGCAGAGGGTGTTTCCCTTGAACGGGCGTCCAAGATCTTCCTCGAAGACATCCATTCCCTCGATAAGTCCTGGTATGCCTATGACGCGGTTTGGACATACAGACCGGAGGACCGTTTTCCAAAGATCACACAGCCGGTTCTCGTACTTCAGCCTCATGAAATGCTGACGCGGCAGACATTGAATGCGCACCGGGAGCTGTTACCGGAGGCCGATCTCATCAAGATATCGGAGATCACTGAAAGCGTTTTCGAAACGGGCCCGGACGAAATTTCAACCGATCTGACCCAATGGCATATGCAATACAAATGCCAGTCTACCAACAGAGTGTGGTGTTATTCAGCGACGGATTTTGATCTCTCAGATTCAAACGGCATCGATGGCTTGGCTGCCGAACAGAGTCGAACCGTTACCGCGACTAACAATCAAGGCGAATCAGGAGGATACGCAGGATACCGTTCTCAGGTGTAAGGGTAGTCTAGCCCACGGTCTTGGACAAATCGTGGCCGATACACAGCACCACGCATCCGCCATCAGTGGCAGATTTGTGCGGTACGCTGAGCGCCTCCCCAGTACGCCACAGGAGAAAACCTCCTTCCCGCAGCGCCAGGTCGTGCCGCGCTCCGTTCTCCCCAACGTCAACGCGGATATCCCCAGATATGATAAAAAGCCAGGGCGACGGCTGACCCCCTAGAACCTTTGAAGGTTCGCCAAGCGCTGTCCAATCGGCGGGAATGTGTACAAGACAGACCGCCCCGGAGTGCTCAACGCCCTCGGCCAAGGGTTTAACCTTCCAACCCGCCACCATGGGATGCTTTTGCCAAGCGACGTCACCACTATCGAAGATACGGGCATAGGCAAAATTAGTGCGGTCATCATCGGCGCTGCCGTCGAAAGGAATCGCAACCGTTTCCTTTGCCGCTTCCGGCTCGGCCACACCAGTGCCCGGACCCGTGTTCCAGTACAGGATCACCGACCCCGTTTCGGAAAGGGGTTCGGCCATGAGCCCATGAATGCTCTTGGGCTGCCGGTCCATGAACAGATGGCGGCGGAACATTACCAGTTCACCTTCATCGTCCCTGACTCCGGAAAACTCCCAATGAGGAAAGTCGCCGAACAGGTGATAGGCCCGTTCCGTTACGGAGTTGTGGTAATGGCGGTGGGGTAGTTGGACCACGTCGGGCACGGCGCCGGGCGGCACATAGCCCATTCTGATCTCGGCTCTTGTCGCGTCGTCAAAAGCTAGAAGCCGGCGTTTGTAACCAGGGATGCCCGGGCTGTCCTCCCAGGGCATGGTATTTGTATCAATGAAGGTGAAGGGTGTCGTAGCCAACTGTTCAGTCTCCGTTGCGAAAACTATATCTGATTGATCCAAACATAGAACTGGTGACCAGTATGGTCACCGTTGGCCTTGCCTCACTGTTTTATGGTGATCAAGCTTACGCCGCCACTGAAGGGGAACTTGATGATCAAATCAATGTCGTGCCAAAAGAGGCCGCAGAAATTTAGGATAATCGCCAGACTCAATGCCGTTGCCTCTGACAATGCTATCGACAATCAATACGATCATTGCCAACAGGCACTGATTCCACCGGCTGACACCGTTGTCCCGTCCGGAAAAAGCCATCCGCATAGAGTTATGGTGGATTCACTCCTTTCCCTTCCATTTTCTCTGTCCGCCGGTTGTCCGTTTGGAAAACCTCATCCAGTCGGTGGACAGGTTGCATCACCAATATCGGCGGATAAGGTTTTCGGAAGGCACACCTGACACTAGCGCGGAATCCGATCACGTTGCGCTGTATCCGGCGGCGTTGAAGTAGTTTTTGCATTCTTGCGGGGAGAAGGTCAGGGAGATTTGGCCGATGGCGTTCCAGAGACCATCGACGGTTCGCTCAGCGGCTTTTCGGAGCCTTGCCTTGAGCTTTGCGAAGGCGAGTTCGATGGGATTGAAGTCAGGGCTATAGGGCGGCAGGAAGAGGAGTTGTGCGCCGGTGTCTTCGATCATCTTGCGGACCTTGGGTCCCTTGTGGCTTGAGAGGTTGTCCATGACGACGATATCGCCGGGCCTCAGTTCGGGGACGAGGCCCTCTTTGACGTAGGCCTCGAAGGCATCGCGGTCGATAGCGCCGTTGATCACGAAGGGAGAGATCATGCCGTGCCGTGTGAGCCCGGCGAGGAAGGTGGTTGTGTTCCAGTGTCCGTGGGGGGCGGCCATGCGCAGGCGTTCGCCGCGCGGGGCCCAGCCGTGGGTGCGGGCCATGTTGGTCTTGGCCCAGGTCTCGTCGATGAACACCAGCCGGTCGGGGTCGAGGCCGGGCTGGCTGTCGCGCCAGGCCTGTCGCCGGCTCAACACGTCCGGACGGTCTTGCTCCGCCGCATGGCCGGTCTTTTTTTTCGCGTGATGCCGTGGCGCACGAGGAAGCGCTGTATCGACCCGTAGCTGAAGGTGAGGTCTCGGTCCCCGAGAGCCGCGCGCAACTCCTCAATGGCCATGTCCCGCCTCTCCTCAAGAAGACCCAGGATCACGCCGCGATGCGCCTCGATCCGGCCCGAGCGACGGTCCCCGCCAAGCGCCTTCGGGCGGGCGTCTCCCTGTTCGCGTTCCAGCGCACGCCAACGGCTCACGCTCGCCGCGCTTACCCCGAAACGCGCACCAGCCGCTCTATGGCTCATACCCTCTGAAACCGCTGATAGAACCCGATTGCGAAGATCAAGGGAAAGGGCTTTCGACATCAATGCCGGCCTCCTCAACCCGGCCGACATCTTGAATCACAAATCCCTCGCCCTGTGAATCCCCCAACGATTCAATCAGGTCAGATCATGCTCTAGCGTCACATGGATGAATTTTCGGGGATCATAGCATTTGCCCTGCTTCGCGTGACGGAGGGTGCTGGGCCTTTCGACAATTCATCCATGTGATCTTACCTGTTCCTCGGAAACTTTTATGAAGCGACGAAAGTCACGGCTTAAGGCGAGTTCTGTCTAACACATAGCACGATTACCAACCGCGCAGACCCTCGTTATGAATGAGGGACGAACAAGGAAAGCTCAATCCGAACCGCGCCAAACCTGTAATCCGCTTGACACGAGTTCGGACGTCAGTTCAATACCCGTATGGAGTAAGCTCGCCAGATTACGGTTTCCCCATGGTGAGGGACCCAGTAACTGGAGATATTGACTTGGCTTTTTAGATAATGTGTCTCGCCGTTAATGCGGACGAACACCTCATCAAGATGCCAGCGCCAGTTCGAATAGGATCCGTGACGAACACGGCGTTTCCGGATCTCGGCGGCAAACAGCGGACTAAAGCGGTGCTACCAGTACCGCACCGTCTCATGGTAGATGTCGATGCCTCGTTCGAACAGAATGTCTTCGACCTAACGCAACGACAGCTGATGGCGGATGTACGTCATCACCGCGAGGCGGATTACCTCGGGCGAGCTGTTGAAATAACGGAAGGGGTTGTCCATCACCGGAAGACACGAGGCCTTACTTCCCCGCTCAAGCCGATTTACTCTGACAATTCCCACGGTTGGGATAAGACGCGAGGCGTCAGGAAGGTCCCCTTCCGCCGGGACTAGGTGCTGCGCCTCGCCCCCCGGGGCCCGTTGCTCCACGCCGCCGGCTGGGACGCTCCTGGGGTAAGGACTCATCGACGGCGTGATAAACCTTATTGGCGCAGGTTGGGTTGTCGAGGCAATCCATGGTGAGATTGGCCAAGTCTCTGCGTGTAACACCGGTGAAGGTTGAGTGGTCCTCGCTCAGGTAGACCTCGTCGGTGGCGGGCGTACCGTGGGGCCACACCATAGCGTTTCGGATGATGGTGTAAGTGAGGCCGCTGGACATGATCACCTTTTCCCCCTCGCCCTTGTCCAGAAGCCGGCTCCGGATGGGTTCAAAGTTGATATGGGGAAACTGCTCCATGTTGTCGCCCGCGCCCACGGAACCGTGATGAATGATCTGCTCAACGCTGGCCTCCTTGGCATAGGTGGCGATATAGCCCTGGGAAGTGACAAAAAAGCCCGGGGTGTTGCGCGCCGAGGCCGTATCGATGATGACGCGCGGTTTGACTGTGCGCAGGGCTGCGGCCACACTCTTTTCGTTAAGCATGTCGCCCACTGCATAGGACACATCAAGGCCTTCTAGGCGGCTGCGGTCCGAAGTGGGGCGCACGAACACGGTAACGTCTTCGCTGGCGTCCAGCAGCAGCTTGACCACCTCATAACCGAGACGGCCGTTACCGCCGAACACGAGCACTCCGCCCTCGGCCCGCGCACTGTGAGAAACGGAGAAAAGAACCGCAAGCACAGCAGCAAGGCGAAGGATGGCGGTCATCGGCGTTCCCCATGTGTTATTGCGGCTCGGCCGCTGGTGCCGGGTTGGTTCGTCCAAGTAGTATACCGAAAACCTGCGGCAAATTGGATACGCTGAGCAGGGTCAAAAACAAACCTTGTCCATTTCCTAGTCAGTTGTTGATCGGCGTCAAACCCTTGCGCCGACTAACAACCGACTGCGGAGTATTGTATTGGCTGAGCCCGAAATTCACCAAACGAGCTTATGGTTGCCTGATAAGGAGTACTCTTGAATACAGAGTAATTTGCTCGTGTTTTCTGTCAGCGCCTATGGCACAAAATTGGGGTTGTGATTTAAGGAGGATTTGGGTCTCGTTGTAGTGACGAAGGAAAGAAGATGAGACCCAAATCCCCTAAATCTGGTTTGGCTGGCAAGGTGCCTGCCGATCAGTTGGTGAAGGCCATTCGCCGGGCGACACGACGGCACTTTTCAGCTGGAGACAAGATCCGGATCGTTCTGGAAGGCTTGCGTGGTGATGACAGCATTGCCGAGTTGTGCCGCCGCGAAGGGATCGCCCAGTCGCTTTCCTACACTTGGTCGAAGGAGTTCATGAAGGCCGGCAAGCGTCGTCTGGCCGGCGACGCGGCGCGGTCAGCAACCACTGACGACGTGACGAAACTGCGCCGCGAATCACGCGACCTGTCGGCCTTAGAGTTTTTAGCCAATTAATACTTTGTATATGTGACAGACGGGCCGGTAAACATCCAACCTGCCTGCTTAAGTCAAAGGTGTCTGCTTTCGGAGAAATCGCCCGATCATGTCGCTCAGCGTCTTTTCCGCTTCCGCAAACGCTTGATGTGCGTGCGGCGCGCCTTCGATGATGGCGTATTCGGCGCGGGGAATTCCAGTTTTCATAACCTGTCCGATGCGGTCTCCTGTCATCGGGTCCTCAGCGCCACCGAACGCAAGCAATGTGGGCTGGTCGATACAGTGCAAATCACCGGTCGTGTCATGTTTTAGGCAGGCTTTTATAAATCTTGAATGAACCTTTTGATTATCTCTTAGAGTCGGTTTCGAAAGTCATGCGGCTCGGGCCAATCTGCGGACGAGGAGCATGACGGAGGCGGCGTAGAGGAAGGCGCGGGCCGAGGCGATGGTGGCCTCGAAGTCCTTTGCCAGTCGCCGGTTGCGGTTGATCCAGGCGAAGAAGCGCTCCACGACCCAGCGGCGCGGTTGAACGGCGAAGCCGACCTGATCGGGGCTTTTGCGCACGATCTCGACGGCGATCATGGTGGCCGTGGCGACCTTCTCGCCGGCGTAGCCGCTATCGGCAAAGACCTTCTCGATGAACGGAAACGAGCCGCGTGAGGCGCACAGCAGCGGCCCGCCACCATCGCGGTCCTGGATACTCGCCGGATGCGCCTCGAGCACGAGGCCGCGCCCGTCGGTGTCGACCAGCGCGTGGCGCTTGCGCCCCTTGATCTTCTTGCCCGCATCGTAGCCGCGGGAGCCACCAGCCTCGGTCGTCTTGACGCTCTGGCTGTCGATAATCGCGCCGCTCGGGCTGGCCTCGCGTCCGACCCGCTCGCGATCGGCCATGACCAGAAAGTGGTTGATCTTCTCAAGGAGGCCGTCGTCGCGGAACTTAGCGAACCAGCGATAGATCGTGCCCCACGGTGGTAAATCGCTTGGCAGCAAGCGCCAAGGGCAGCCAGCCCGCATCACGTAGAAAATGCCGTTGACGATCTCTCGCATCGGCCATGACCGGGGCCGTCCCGTGCCATGAGCCGGAGGCAAATGAGGCTCGATCACAACCCACTCCGCAGCGGTCAAATCAGTCTGATAACGCAGCGCCTTGCGGCTATGCTGCTCTCGGGTGGTCGGCGTCCACATGGCGGCTCCAGATCGGTTTCAGCAACCTTCCTGGAATCACATCGACACCGGCCACTCAACCCCTTTCGAAACGGCCTCTAAGCATTTGCCACGGCCCTTTCGAGCTGACAATGCTGTCGCGATGCGCGTTGTAATGCTCGGGCGTATAGCAGAACAGGGCTGCGCACATCTGATAAGCCTCAAAACCGACTTTGGCGTGGAGCATATTCAGCAGTCTCAACTGGTCGGCCAGATAAGGATCAGGTTTGGCCCACGCTCCAAACATGGCCAGACTGGCGACGCGGTCGTGGTGGTTGATGGCCAGCTTTTGGCCAATGAGACCGCCCATACCACCCATTCCCACCACATGGACCCGTGTCACACCGAGGTGATCAAGCAATCCTGCCGCGTCTTCAGCGTACAGGTCGGCGGAATGGGGCATGTCATCAATGTCTTCGGATTCACCTATGCCCCGATGGTCAAAGATGATGACCCTATAGTCTTCGCTCTGCAGACTTTCCGGCAAGAACAGAATACGCCCATGACAGATGGTGCCCCAGCCAGTCATGCAGAGCACCGGCGGTCCATCGCCGTGGGTTTCGTAGTACATGGTGTGATTGTTGATGTTTGCGGTCGGCATGTCTGTCCTGTCTCTCAACCTGTCTCCGTGACGTCGATGATGATACTGCCCGAGTCACGCACTACAGCCTTATGGCCGGGGAGAATCCACGTGGTGCTGTCCATTTGCTCGACGATGGTGGGACCCTGCAGCGCATCTCCTGCGCCTAGGCGATGCCGGTCATATAGGGCGCACTCAATGAACACCTCAGAGCCGGGCAGCCAAACATCACGTTTGGCTAAAACCGCATCTGCAGCGCCCTGCCCCGGCTTCAGCTTTTCAATATCCGGTTTGTTGAGGCGTCCGACGGCACTGACGCGGATGTTGACGAGTTCAACGGGTGCATCAGGTGCCGCGTAGGTGTAAAGCCGTTCGTGGGTCCGGTGGAATTCGCTGATCACGGCCTTGAGGGAGTCCGAACCAAGGGCACCGGGCGGCATATCGACGGACAATTCGAATCCCTGACGCGCGTATCTGAGGTCGGCCTGGCGGGTAATGGATCTGGACGTGTCCGGGACGTTTTCCCTATCCAACCAGTCCGACGCCTGCGTTTCCAGCTGAGACAGAGTTTGGTTGATAAGATCCAAGTCGTAGCCCGGCGGACGTTGGACACAGGCGTGCACATATTCGTTCTTCAGGTCGGTGACCAAGAGACCTAGCGCTGCCACAACGCCGGGGGCGGGCGGAATGATGATTTTTGGAACACCGAGAAGCTGAGCCAGCCGGCCGGCATGCAAAGGCCCTGCACCGCCGAAGGCCAGAATTGCAAAGTTGCGCGGGTCATAGCCTTTTTCTATAGACACCAGGCGCATGGCAGCGGCCATGTTGTTGTCCAGGATCTCAATTACTCCGGCTGCTGCCGCTTCAACAGACAAACCGAGTGGCTCTGCGATGCACTGCGCAATGGCCTGCCGCGCCTTATCCTTATCAAGGGATACAACACCGCCCGCCAAAGAGTCTGAAATACGGCCGAGGACGAGATTGGCGTCGGTGACCGTGGGTTCTTCTCCGCCCTTCCCGTAACAGGCAGGCCCGGGGTCCGCACCGGCGGACCGAGGACCAACAGAGAGCGCCCCGGCAGAGGTAATGGAGGCAATGCTGCCGCCGCCTGCGCCAAGGGTCTGAATATCGACCATGGGAACATTGAGAGGGAAGCCCCCGATTTGATTTTCCGTTGTAAGCCCCGTGCGGCCACCAGCGATGAGGCAGACGTCGGCGCTGGTGCCGCCCACGTCGATGGTGATCAGATCCTTATGCCCGAAAGCATCAGGCCGAGGGCAATGCCGCGACGCCGGTCAAACCAGGTGCTGACTGCGCGGGTATAGGTGATGGCCGTGGACCCTGCGGACAGGACCGCGATCACAATCCACATCAAATAGAATGTCCAGACGGACGCGGTGGTCAAAGCAAGGCCGCTAAAAAGAGTTGCGAACACGATTATGGATATGAGGCCCACCCGCCGGGCGCCTTGGGCGTCAAGGAGCCGCCCCACCAGAGGAGACACCAGGATCAATGCGATCGAGTAAAACGTAATGGCCAGCTGAATTTCGCCGCGCAACCACCCGAATTCATTCTGCAACGGCAAGATGAAAACACCGAAGGTGTAAAATGGAATGGCGGTTAGGCCGCATCCCACGCCGACGGCGGAGGCCAAGAGGATTTTCCAGCTGCGCCTAAACTCTCCTCCAATAACAGCCAGCGCTGTCATAACACGGCTATCCCTTCCGAAAACCCTAATCCACATAGAGTTATTGAGGATCCACATCTAGTTCAAGCGGAAGGGTTTTACTTACCGGCACCGAGTAATCGTTGCCCCGGTAGCGCACCATCGATAGTGAGCTCACGCGCGTGCTCTGGATCTCACAGGCCTCAAAGGGATATTTGGGCAATGCGCACAGAACCGCCTTATCATCCACAAACCGGTCACCAATGGTTTGCTTGTGGCCGCGCAGCACATCTGACTGGCGCTGCAAGCACTGGTCAGCCAGAGAGGCGTTCAACGCATCGAAGCTTTCAAACCGTGGCTTCGGGACCATGAAGTTGCGCCTGATATAGCCAACCATTCCCTCGACCTTACCCTTGTCATTGCCCTTGGCTGGTCGGCCAAACCGGTCCTTGAACAGATAGTGAGACTGGAGGGCCGGGAACATCTGCGTTCTCAGGCGGGTGCACGCTTTCCAGGGAAGGGCCGTGGACAACGTAATCGCGGTGATGGAGGCGAACCATCCTCACCTGACCACGCAGAAGAGTTTCTATGTGGAGATCAGCAGGGCGCGGTATCGCGCCGAACTGGTAACCGATGATGTGAAGGCACTGCGCGAGCAGCTGGAGACCGCCATCGACCAGCCGGCGATCTCCATCGTGGCCAGATCCTTGACGGCGGCGAGGTAGAGCCAGCCTTCGTCAGTTGGGATGTAGGAGATGTCAGCGCGCCAGACCGCATCGGGCGCAACGGCTTCGAAGTTGCGGTCAAGCAGATTGGGCGCGATCGCATGGGAGTGGCGGCTGTCGGTGGTGATTGGCGCCCGCCGCCTGCCGCGTGGTGGACGAATGCCGTTCTCTCGCATGAGCTTGGCGACCGTGCGCTTCGAGATGCGAAAGCCGCGGGCCTTCAACTCGGCATGGATCCGAGGGGCGCCGTAGCACCTCTTGCTCTGCTCGAAGATCTCCCGGATCTCTGACCCGAGCCGGTCACGCCAGGCAGCGCGTTCAGCTCTCTTTTGGGCCGCACGCCGCCGGGCGTGGAACCAACTGTGAGCAACCCCTAGGACCCGGCACATGAACCGGATGGCGGGCCCTGAAGCATGGGCGGCGATGAAAGCGTGCTTCGTTTTCATGTCTTCGCCGCCCATTGAGCAAAAAAAGCCGAGGCTTTGCGCAGAACCTCAACCTCCTCCGTCAGCCGCTTGTTATCCCGGCGAATGCTGCGCCAGCTCAGCGGCCTCGGCTTTCTGCGCCGCGGCCGAACCCGCGGCCTCAAGCTCGAGCCGCCAGGTCTTCAACTGCGTTGGCGTGACGCCGGGCTCGGCAGCCACGCTGCTATGTGTCGCACCCGGCTCCGATAGCCGGGCAACCGACTGTTCCTTGTATTCTGGGCGAAAACCGCCGCCTCGTCTGCTTTGTCATCCTGTCCCCCCAGGTCGGTATTTAATTTACCGTCTGGTCCGGGATCCGGGAGCAACGTCACCCTAACTTCTATCAGAATTTCAAATCTATATTAGTCTTCTATAATTTACTTTTATGTTCGGCAGAATCTTGTTCGGTGTGTGATAGTCTAGGCGGTCGTCGTTGAAAGGACGGCGGATCAGTTTCCAGCAATAGCCGGCCGAAACTTAATTGCCTATCGCGCCGCTTATTCGCCACGTTTGCATGCAATAAATTTATAGGTGTACGCACTAATGTTATCTCTAACGATCAATGTATTTGGACTAGGTAAAAGTTCATGCGACTTGGCATTCCGATAAAGATCGCCTGCCATTTGTTCGTGATCATATTTGCGGGAAGTCTGGTTAATTGTCCCGCAAATGGAGAGGGGGACGATTCCTGGGGTGGGATTCGCCTTTTTAAAGCGGACTTGTCTGCGCACCATCAAACCACATTGACACATAGTGATGGCACCGGATTTGCAAAGGTACGATTCGACCTCAACATCATGGAGATTACCTGGGAGGTCGAATATGACAGCCTCACATCGCCTCCCACCGGAATCCACCTTCACGGCCCAGCACAGCCCGGCACTAATGCGGTAGCGATTATCGACCTTGGTGTAAATGGATTGAAGAGCCCAATTGCCGGTAAGATGAAGGTCTCCGACGCGCACATACAATATGTGCTGTTGGGGTGGACCTATGTTCTTCTCAAGACAGAGAAATATGAGAACGGCGAATTGCGCGGAAAACTCGATACAGTTCCTCCGCCCGGATTTAAAAAAGTCAGCAATAAATAAGGTGGTGTAGGCGGAGACCAATAGGCTGGGTCGTCGGCAGCCAGGCGGACAAAGGTAGAGCTGGAACGGCAGAGTCAATCTGCTGACGAGGAGAGGAAACTAGAATGGCTATTCAGTGCGACGTTAGTTCGATTTCGAAGGGCGCTATTCAATTCGCTGCGATTACGTCTGTAGCGGGAGGCCTTTACAGCGTATACAATGAAGCAGCCACCGCCGAGGCGAACAAACTCGGCTTTGTGGTCGAGTCTTGGTACACAGCCATTTATGACACGGAGTACATGGAGGAGTGTCCGGAAGGCATTGTGATTGGCAATGACGAGATTTGGTTTAATAGCCTGTCGCCAGAAGAAAAGGACATTCAAACAGAGGGCGGTACGCTTCAGGTCCTAGACCTGCCGCGACGGCCCAACCAATATCTTCGGGGCCCCAATGGTGAGGATGTGTGTTGGCATCCTGAATCCGTCGTCGACCCGCCGATGCGTATTGTGCTCGGTAAATATTCCTATGGGATGAACCTGGACAGCCATACGGATGGCAAGGCAACACCAAACACCTGCGCGCACGGCAATTTCGTAACACCGGACGGATCTGTGTCTGGCGTGGATAATCAGCTCTATCGACTCATGGGATGTGTCTACGGGTATCGATCGGAGGGGTACCTCGAGCATCACGCCAACCGCGAGCGTCAGGACGAGAGCAAGGGGATCATTCTGATCGACATCGAGAATGTCGATGACCCGCGAAACGACGACAGCGTCGAGGTGTCGTTTTATCTATCGGCGACGTCGCTCCATTTTGATACCAGCGGCCGCATTGTTCCCTATGGCAGCTATGAGACCGTAAGAAATCGTTATGGGGATACTGTTTCTGGTCAGATCGTTGACGGCGCTCTGACAACGAATCCCGGTGACGTTACGCTTCCGGTGTATGGCAACGACGGCTTTACCGACATGGTGTTCCGTGATTTCCGCATAGAAATGGCAATCTCGGAGGAAGGGACGCGGGCCGAGGGCCTTTGGGCTGGGTATCATCCGGTCTCAAGTTTCTGGGATCACATTCAAAAGGTGCAGCACAACGTTCCCGTCGGCCAGTACAGCTGCCCGGCCATGTATGTCGCTGCCCACGAGCTCGCCGACGGCTATCCTGATCCGGAGACCGGCGAATGCACGGCGCTTTCGTCAGCATTCACGTTTGACGCGGTCGCGGGATTCATCCTTGTAGATGATGGGACGAGCGACGCAGAGCGCCTGGCAAAAAACATAACCAGTGTGCGCAAATGACCTCGACACGAGATCAAGACCAACGGCCAAGCAAACACGGGACTTTGCGCCATGTCACCATAGTGCCCGTCCTCGTTGCACTTTTTGCCATTTCGGGCTGTAGTGACCCGGAGCCGCGTATCGAGGGTGCGGAGCCGTCGCTGCGGCGCTTAACAGAACAGCAATACCGCAACGTCATCGCTGACGTGTTCGGTGATCATATCATCGTGTCGGGCAGCTTTGACCCGATCCTTCGTCAGGATGGTCTCATTGCGATCGGTGCCGGCAACGCAACCATTCCGGCGTCGAGTTTCGATAAATACGAAAGACTGGCGCAATCGATCGCGAGCCAAGTCGTGAGCGAGAATAATCGCGCCCTGTTTATTCCATGCCAGCCCGCCCGACCGGACGGTCTAGACGAAGCCTGTGCAAAATCTTTTTTGGAACCTGTCGGCCGCTTTCTCTTCCGCCGTCCGTTGGACCAGGAGGAACTCTCCCAGGCCGTTGATCTGGCAAATACGGCAAGCCGGCAATTAGGCAGTTTCTATGAGGGCCTTGCGTTTGGCCTGACGGCGCTGCTTGTCAGCCCGAATTTCCTCTTCGTCATTGACGAGATCAAGCAGGGTGATGGTGAAGATGCCGGAGCGGCGTTGACAGACTTTGCAAAGGCGTCACGGCTCAGTTTCTTTCTCTGGAATACGACACCGGACGCGGTGCTGCTTGACGCCGCGGAGTCAGGTTCTCTGTCCACACGCAAAGGTCTGGAGACTCAAATAGAGCGAATGATGCAGTCGCCACGGCTGCGTCAGGGTGTGCAAGCGTTCTTCGCGGACATGCTTCATCTCGATGAGTTTGATCATCTGGAGAAGGATAACCTGATCTATCCCGCGTTTGATCCTCAGGTCGTGGACGATGCGCGGGAGCAACTGCTGCTGACAATTCAACATCATTTGATTGATCAAGACACGGACTACCGAGATCTGTTCACAACCCGGAAAACCTTCATGAGCGGACCCCTGGGGCGCGTTTACAGAACGCCCGTCGCAGAACCTGATTTGTGGACGGCCTACGAGTTTTCTGAGCAAGACGGTCGGGTGGGAATCCAGTCGCTGGCCGGGTTCATTGCGTTGCACTCTCACCCGGGGCGGAGTTCACCAACCATCCGGGGGAAGGCGATGCGGGAACTGCTCCTATGCCAGCCCATACCAGACCCACCGGGAGATGTGGACTTCAGTGTCTTCAACGAGCCAAGTTCGCAGCAACTGACCGCGCGAGACCGGTTGAAGGTGCATAACTCTGTTGCCTCCTGCGCAGGCTGTCACCGACTGACTGATGACATTGGACTGTCGCTGGAAAACTTTGACGGCGCTGGGCAGTTCAGAACAACAGACGCCGGTCAAGACATCGACCCCAGCGGCAACCTCGACGGTATAGACTACGACAATCAATTCGGCTTGGCAGACGCCTTACGTCAGAATCCTGCGGTTCCCATTTGTGTCGTTCAAAAGGCGGTGGCATACGGATTGGCCCGGACGCCAGGCCGGGACGAGAAAGATTGGTTAAGCCATCTCTTCCAAGAATTTGCAGAAGAGGGTTACCGTTTTAAGCCGTTTCTACGCAAGGTCGCATCAAGCGACAATTTCTATTCAGTCAGATTCCCAAACGCCGCCGGAGACGGCAGAATACAATTAGGGGTCAACTTGGATTCAAAGAAAGGCTCAGGCACATGGCCCTTTTAAAAACACATAAGCCCAGCCGGCGCCGGTTTCTTCGCGGAACCCTCGGGGGAGTCGCGTTGGGCGTTGGCCTGCCGTTTTTGGACATGTTCCTCAATGATCACGGCACAGCCCTTGCGTCCGGCGTGCCTTTGCCGGTCCGGTTCGGGACCTGGTTCTGGGGGCTGGGGCATACGCCCGGCCGGGGGATGAGGGCACTTGAAGGCACGGACTATGAATTCATCGACGAATGCCTCCCGTTAGAGCCCTACAAATCGGAGTACATCAATTACTTGAGCGGGTTCAATACGCCGCTCGACGGCAATGCCAGTGCGGTGCATTACACCGGCTGGGTGGCCGGAAAAACAGGCAGTGTTCCGAAGGGGTTCGGCGGTATACCTGCGGCCACCCTGGACACCATCATCGCAGATCAGATTGGTGCGAAGAGCCGCTTTAAGTCGCTGGAGCTGTCCAGCACGGGGAACCCGGCCGACAGCTATTCCTATCGCAGCGCCGGCAATCACAACGCCGCTGAAGTCTCTCCTTTGAATTTTTACCTGCGCTTGTTTGGCCCCGACTATCGCGACCCAAACGACAAGGATTTTACCCCTGATCCGCGGATGCTGTTGCGGCAAAGCGTGCTTTCAGCCGTTGAGGATGATCGCAGCCGCCTTGTCCGGAC
Organism: Rhodospirillaceae bacterium; assembly: GCA_965262665.1. Lineage (GTDB taxonomy): Bacteria > Pseudomonadota > Alphaproteobacteria > Rhodospirillales > Rhodospirillaceae > CBDBND01. The sequence goes on along the minus strand of CBDHFR010000004.1, from coordinate 643,256 downwards.
TGTTGGGCAGGCGGACCGGGCGCGTCTGGACCAGTATTTTACCTCCGTGCGTGAACTGGAACAGCAGCTTGAAGTCTCTTTGTCGGCCCCCCCGGCCATGGACGCCTGTCACAAGCCGGAGCAACCGGAAGAGGGACCCCTCGGTTATGAAGTCGAAACATTGGGGGCCACCCATGACACGTTGTCAAAAATACTAGCCTTAGCGCTCGCGTGTGATCAGGCCCGGGTCTTCAACATGATGTATTCGCAGGCTGCGTCTGAAGTCAGAGTTAAGGGAACGACCTTCACCCACCACATTCTATCCCATGAAGAGCCGCCCGACGATCATCTTGGGTACCAGGTGCAGACCGCCTGGTTCAATGAAAAGAGTTTTGAGGCGTTTAGGCGCATGCTGGACGTATTCTCGGACGTTCGTGAAGGCGACGGTACACTATTGGACAACCTTCTTATTTTTGCCCAGACCGATACCAGCGATGCAAAAACCCATTCTGTTATTGGAATTCCCAGCCTTACCGTTGGCAAGGCTGGGGGCCGTATTAAGACCGGTCTACACATCAACGGAAACGCAGCACCTGTGTCTCGCATCGGTCTGACCCTCATGCAGGTCATGGAAGTGCCGATTGCGGAATGGGGAACACGCTCCCTACGCACATCTAGCCCGGTCGTTGATATTCTCGCATGATCAACGTCTTCACAACTCTGAGCGCCGTCATTCTACTTTCTGGAACGGTGACAGCTGACGCGTCAAACCTCCCGCAAGGTGTGCACGTTGAGAAGACGGGCGCTGGTCAATACCTCATGGCTGAGGGGCAGCGGTCTCTCTATTGGAATGAAAAAGAAGTGGCCGCGGGCGAGGTAACATGCCTCGAAGAGTGCCTGGAGACATGGATACCGCTGCAAGCACCGTCCGATGTGCAAGGCGATGAGCAATGGACCGTCATCCAGCGTCCGGACAATATCCTTCAGTGGAGCTATCAGGGCAAACCCCTCTACGCATACGTCAAGGATACCTTTCCAAAAGCTCGGCTCGGGGATGGCTTGGCGCGGTCCTGGCATGTCGTCTATGAGCCCAGAACAGTGCCGGCCGGCATGTCCATTGAGGATACTCTACTGGGGCTTGTTCTCACCGAACATCACGGCCGCACACTCTACACACGCACATCGTCTGTAGACAGCGGTTCCCAAGACAGGACCGTTAACCTTGACCATTGGGAACCCTTTGAAGCCCCGTGGCTTGCTCTTGATCAAGGCGAATGGTCAATACAATGGTCGTCCAATGGCGCCCGCCAATGGGCCTACAAAGGGCAACCACTGTTTACGTATACTAAGGACAACGACCCGCAGGACGTTTATGGGTATGGTCTGAACGGGGTTTGGTCTGCGGTTATTCTGGAACCGGCACCGGCTCTGCCGTCTTGGATGACCGTTCAGCATATCGACTATGGGCTCGCCTACGCGAATGAGCAGGGACTAACGGTCTACGCGCCAGTCGATACTGAGGCTATCAAAAAAGCGCAAACCTGCACTGAAAAATGCATGCAAGAATATTGGCGGCCAATCTTAGCCGAACCCGGTGAGATGTCTGTTGGCGACTGGGTCATTCATGAGAATGAGCACGGTCAACAGCAATGGTCCTACAAGGGGCGATTCCTCTACACCCATACACGCGACACCAAGCCGGGAGATATCACCGGCAACGGTATAGGTGTTGGTTATCGTATTGGGGATGGCTTTCGTTTCATCCCGATTGAGACCGGATTTCGCCGGGATCGAGGATAACGCCAGCCACCGCAAGCAGCGTTGCATTTCTTGTGATCGTCAACGTAAACACAGAGTTGGATAAAAGAAAGCAATGACAACATGAGTGATCACGCCGTGACGAGTACAATGTTTCAAGAATTCAAGAGTGGATGGCGTGTTCTACTTGTCGCGGCCATGGGGGTTACTTGCGGCATCACGGCCGTGCCCATATACACAATCGGTGCCTTTGTCGGGCCTCTGGAAGACGCATACGGGTGGTCGCGCGGTGCCATTCAAAGTGCGACGGTGTTTGCCTATCTGACCCTCATTTTTGCTGGACCATTGGCCGGATACCTCACGGACCGTTATGGACCGCGCCAGATTGCCATGTGGTCCGTATTCGGCATATCTGCCGCCGTTGGCAGTGCATCGGTCTTGGCTAGTACCCTTTGGGGTTTGTACCTGGCTTATGCGTTAATCGGCATTCTCGGCGCCGGCACGTCGCCCGTTGTTTGGACCCGCGCTGTAAGCAGTTGGTTCGTCAGGAAACGCGGCCTCGCGTTTGGTCTCACGCTCATGGGCACTGGGTTGTTCGCCACGGTCGGCCCCATTTACGTCACCTTGGCAATCGGAGAATTTGGCTGGCGGGGTGGCTATCTGGCTCTTGCTTTCGTGCCCATCGTGTTTGTTCTGCCGCTGGTCTATTTCTGGTTTTTTGAGAAAGCCGGTCGTGCCGAACCACAGGCAAACCCGGTGGAAACCAATGATGATCCTGAAGCCGGCATGAACTTGCGTTCGGCCTTAAAGACGGTGCAGTTCTGGATCATCGGATTTTCGTTTCTCTTCTTCTCAACAAGCATCTCCGGTTTTATTGCCAGTTATATTCCAATGCTTACGGACTCCGGGCTGACACGTGCGGAGGCAGCGTCCCTGGCGGGATTCATTGGTATCTCGGTCATTCTCGGGCGGGTGGTCACCGGCTTTCTGCTAGATCACGTGCGGGCCGCTGTTTTGTCGACGATGGTCATGACCTTGCCCGCTATCGGCTGTTTCCTGTGGGGGATCGGCATTACCGGACAGGCCGGGGCGCTCATTGCCGCCATCTTTGTCGGGCTGGCCGGCGGTGCGGAGTTCGATCTGGTCGCCTACATGACGTCCCGGTACTTCGGTTTGCGCCACTATGGCAAACTCTACGGTATCCTGTTCTCGTCTGTGATTGCCGGAGCAGCCATCGGTCCGCTTATGTTCGGATTTGGCTTTGACATCCTAGGGTCCTACGCCCCCGTGCTTCTCCTCGCGTCTTCTCTCTTCGTCGTTGGCGGTATTTCTCAACTGTTCCTCGGTAAATATCCGGATCGCTTTTCAACAGCGCATTGAGTCTGCCGGAAAGAGCCAAGCTTATGTTTGGGTGCGCTTCAGCGCATGTAGACCATCCTAGCAGGTGATCGGCAGCCCGAACTTAGATTTCGCGTTCATTGCATTCAAACGTGCTGACATATGTTCGGACAACATATTGTACGGACCAATCGTACGTCAGATATACCGGTGGTTAATCATGGCGTGAAACTTATACCAACGGCGTAAATTTCTGACTCGCGGGGGATTCCCTTTTTTGGTTTGATGTGACTCAAGACTGGCGAAGGAGATTCGCCATGTCAGCATGCATTGCCCTTCGGGATGATTATGACAGCCTTGCGCTTCGGAACTTGGCCAGGCGCAGTCGCGATCCTCGCCAGGTTCGCCGGCTTTTGGCCTTGGCGGCGGCATACGACGGCATGAGCCGCACGGAAGCGGCGAAGGTCACGTGCGGGAACTCTACGGCATCAAGGTCTCCCCGGAACTGATCTCCAAGGTCACCGATGCCGTTCTCGACGAACTGGCGGCCTGGCAGTCGCGGCCGTTGGAGTCGGTCTATGCCATCGTCTACTTCGATGCGGTGCGGGTGAAGATCCGTGACGAAGGGCTGGTCAAAAACAAGGCGGTCTATCTCGCCATCGGTTACACCTGCGACGGCTACAAGCAGATATTGGGGATGTGGGTCGAGCAGACCGAGGGGGCCAAGTTCTGGCTGAGCGTCATGAATGACCTGAAGGCTCGGGGTCTTAAGGACATCCTGATCGCGGCGGTGGATGGTCTGAGCGGCTTCAGAACGAAATTCCTCAGTTCTTCCGATACCCATATGGGCCTCCTGTTGAGTTTAAACTTTAACAGAAGGCACTCTCCATTTTACCGGTACCAGTCCACCTACAGAATGTCACGAAATTGCAATGCTTTACGCCTTCCTAACTGTATCATGGAGTGGGTTGAACTGTCGATTTTTGGATTGCCTTCTATGCCTTTGAACGAAAGGCTTTGAACCCATCGCCCCGACCCTGCTCCTCCTCCGCCATGCCAAATCCAGCTGGGATGATCCTGATCTGGCAGATCACGACCGCCCCTTGTCAAAGCGAGGTCACCGTGCCGCGGCGATGATGGCGGACTATTTGGCAGATGAAACCCTCAAACCGGATAAGGTTCTTTGCTCAACGGCTGAAAGGGCCCGGCGCACGCTCGACCCTATTCTAGACATTTGGCCTGACTTAAACGTGCAATACCAAGACAATCTTTACTTGGCATCGGCAGCCCAAGCCATCGATATCCTCTGTGCGGGGGGCTCCGGCGATCGTGTCCTGCTGATTGGTCACAACCCGACCGTGGAAGAATTGGGACAACAACTTCAGGGCGGACAGAAAAACGGTAACCGTGCCGCAGTGGCAGACTTGTCCGCCAAGTTTCCAACAGGGGCCTTGGCTGTCCTATCCCTCGACTGTGCCACCTGGGGTGACATCCAACCCCATTGCGGACTGTTGACCCACTTCATCAAACCGCGCGACCTGGAAGAGGCTTAGTTTATCAATCAGATGAAAAGAGGTCAGGATCGCTGATGATGTCCCGAATAAGAGGTACGGTGACACGCCGATTTTGGGCCAGCGCCTCTTTATCCGCACGGTCCACGAGCCGGCGTGAAGCAGAAAACGTACGGGGTATTCGGGCAATGACATAATCGATCACATCGGATGAAATTGACAATTGGCGATCGCGAAACAACTTTGTCACAACGGCCATTATAGTGGCGTCATCGGGAGGACGTATCTGTACCGCCGGCATGGCTTTGAGACGGGATTGTAGGTCCGGTAATTCTATCGGCCACCGGGCGGGGGCATCACGTGCCGCGATGAGGAGATGACCATTCTCCTCGTGAACCGCATTGTAAAGATGAAGCAAGGCTTCCTCGGCAATGGGTTCATCACTGCAATCCATAGCGACAGCTTCATGAGCTGATGCAAGGTCAACAGGATCCAATGATGGGAGTTCTGACGCACGAACCACGCAAGCTTGACTGACAGCGGCAAAGACATGAACCAGGTGCGTTTTGCCACAACCCGCGGGACCGAATAACGCCAAAGCATGGCTGGGCCACGCTGGCCATTTGTCGATCCAAGTGACGGCTTCACGAATGCCGTCCGTGACAAGCAGGTCAGTACGGCCAAGCGCGGGCCTGTAGCCAAGATTCAAGGGAAGTTGTTGCGAGGACACGGTGATGATCTCTCGGTGTCAACCGCTACGGCCTGCGAGAGGACTGACTGTTTCCGAAAAGATCGGATGGATAAACCGACGGAGGGGATTGAGGCCCGTTGAACCTTGGCACTCCACCGTTTGGCGATGTCGGGATTGGTGTCGCAGGGATCGCTCCGCGCAGAGTCGGCGGTTCTGAAGATCCTTGGGCGCGATCTTCAATGACCCATGCCTCATCTTGCCATACCAGGGCCAGATTGGTTTGGGCCATGGCCAGTTCAAGTTGATCCTCATCACCCAGATAGTAAAGCGTAATTTGAGCGCGATCCCGGGTCATGGCTTGAAGTTCGTACCGGTCGATCAAGGGAACACGGTTCAGGCGATTTTTCACGGTAAGCCAATCTTCTAGGCCCGTTAATGGCACAAGAGCCGTGATTTGCCCCGTTACCCCAAACTGCAGCATGTTCTCTTTTTTCCAATCGTCTTCGATCACGGCCCAAGCTTCGGTCGCAGCCGCGACAAACAGATCCGCCCAAGTTTGTCCGCCTGTCGCGGGAACGTCGATCCGTTGTTCTTTGCCGGCTCTCGTAAAATAAAGAGTTGCCCGGACCGATTCCGCTCCAAGGCTGCCAACCAGTGATGCGGTGACGATGACGACGTGGTCAGCACCGTAACGGCTTGCCCACCCTTGCAAGACGTCACGATCGCGCACGATCGCGTCACCAACACGCAAAGTGGTCAGGTCTTGTAAATCTGCAAAAGGCAGTTGACGCGGAACAAGGCCATCAGCTTTTGGTAGGTGATACCATGCATCGCGCCACGGATTGGGATCTTCCCAAAGTATCGGATCGGTCACGACGGACGCCTGAAAGAGCGGTACGATGACCACGGGCTTGCCCACCGTTTCGGCAAACGGAACGTTGGCAAAGCGAAGTGTGGACCGGACACTTTCAGGATGAAAACGCACAGTCAGATCGGCGAGATACCGCACGGCGGACGACCGTTCATTGGCAACTGAGAAGTCCTGCACCAAATCTATGGCATCCCGCGGTGCAAGTTGGGGCAGTTCGGCGTGAAAGGGTCGCGGCACGAGACGACGAAACAACATGTTGAGGGCATCGATTTGGCCCCGCTGAAGGCCCTGGGTTCTGGCTTCGGATGCGGTCCGGGCGCGGGCATCCACGGTAACCTCGCGAACCGTAAATACTTCAGATTGTGCGTGGGCCGGCACTACCAAACACAACAGCAGCACGACCACCACCGTGATCGCCAATGTGAACACATCGGGCACATACCAAGCCGTTGCAACACCTGTATGTTCGGTTATGGTACGCCTCCGTATCGCCGCGTTGAACGAGGCTAACATTACAAAGTCCTCTCAGGCCGATGGCCACCGTACCAACGGTTTAACCTACAAAGACGCCGGGGTCGATATTGACGCTGGAAACGCGTTGGTCAATGCCATCAAACCGCTCGCTCAATCGACGGCCCGTGTTGGGGCCGACTCGGATTTGGGAGGATTTAGTGGGTTGTTCGATCTCCAGGCCGCTGGGTTTAAGGACCCGGTCCTGGTTGCTTGCAACGACGGGGTTGGTACCAAAGTTTTGATTGCCAACGAGACCCGAAAACACGACACCATCGGCATCGATCTGGTTGCCATGTGCGTCAATGATCTGGTCGTTCAAGGTGCTGAGCCCCTTTTTTTCCTCGATTACTTTGCCGCCGGGTATCTCGACGTAGATCAGGCGACGACGATTGTTTCAGGCATTGCCGCTGGTTGCCGTGACGCAGGTTGTGCGTTGATCGGCGGCGAAACAGCTGAAATGCCAGGACTCTATGGCGACAATGAGTATGACCTAGCCGGCTTTGCGGTCGGCGCGGTTGAACGCGGCCATGTTTTGCCACACTCCATCTCCGCCGGGGACTTGGTCGTTGGTCTGCCCTCTTCCGGATTTCATTCCAATGGCTATTCCCTCATCCGTAAAGTGGTTGAACTGTCGGACGCCAACTACGACGCTCCTGCACCGTTTGATCCAGAGACGACCCTGGGTGATGCGCTCCTGACACCCACGCGTATCTACGTCCAAGCCTGTCTAAGTCTGGTTCGAACCGATCTTGCGCACGGTTTTGCCCACATCACCGGCGGGGGCCTGGCTGAAAACATTCCGCGGGCGCTGCCAACTGACCTGGCGGTCGAGCTGGACGTTCAAGCCCTACCCTTGCCGCCGATAATGGCATGGATCGCCAACACTGGTGGTTTGACAGCAGCGGAAATGGTCCGCACCTTTAATTGCGGTATGGGCATGGTCGCCATCGTTTCGGTAGAAAATGCAGGCACTGCTCTGGAGAGCCTCTCAGAGGCTGGGGAGTCCCCAACCATTTTGGGGCGTGTCGTTGAGCGCGGTGAGCAGGACCAAGTGATCGCAGACGGCCTGAACCAAGTTTGGGATTTACCCTAAGGCGTCCAGGTCGATTTCTCCGGCAACGATGCGAGCGATAGTATCGGGAAAAAACCGGTGTTCTGCTTGGAGCACCCGCGCTGCCAATGTTTCAGCGGTATCACCGGGCTCGACTGGCACTGTGGTTTGCGCCACGATTGGTCCTGTGTCGTAGTTGTCATCGACCAAGTGAACGGTGACTCCGGATTCCGAATCTCCTGCCGCGATAACGGCCTCATGGACATGCTGACCGTACATACCCTGCCCGCCGTATTTGGGCAGCAGCGCTGGGTGAATGTTGAGCACGCGGTTAACGTAAGCCGACAACACTTTGGTACCGATCTTGCGTATGTAACCGGCGAGGACAACAAGATCGATGTGCGCCTCTTTGAGAGCCGCTAAATGGGCCTCATCCAAGGCCTCTTCTGACCCGACATCTTTGGGACCGAGATGAACGTGCGCCAGTCCTGTTTCAACCCCCCACGCGGGCGCTGCGCTTGATCGATTGTTGCTGATAAGAAGCGCAGGGTCCGCCTGAATACGACCATCCTGGCAGGCATCGACAATGGCACGCATATTGCTGCCGCGATGGGAGACGAAAAAACCGAGGCGTGGTCGATCCGGCAAACGGACCATCGAACCCCCCGTTCTTTATGCAACTTCAACCAATGATTTCATCATCGGTAAAGAAGTAAGAGATTTCAATGGCCGCGTTTTCTAGAGAGTCAGATCCGTGAACGGAGTTGGCTTCGATGCTTTCGGCAAAAACCTTGCGGATGGTGCCCTCATCCGCATCGGCGGGATTGGTGGCGCCCATGATTTCCCGGTTTCTGGCAACGGCATTTTCTCCTTCGAGAACCTGCACCACCACCGGACCGGATGTCATGAATGTGCACAGATCACTAAAGAAGGGCCGTTCCTTATGAACCGCATAGAATCCTTCCGCTCTCTCCCGATCCAACTTGATCCTCTTCTGGGCGATGATGCGGAGACCGCCGTCCTCCAGCATGGCATTGATTTTGCCGGTTAAATTGCGGCGCGTAGCGTCGGGTTTGATGATCGAAAGCGTGCGTTCGTTGGCCATTATTCTAGCGTCCGTCGTTGTCAGTGAAGAGGAAAACCGCATCGGTTGGTGCAGCCGAAGCCGCGCGGTTTATAGACAACGGTCCGACGGGACGCAACAGAGTGCTGCTGATTGGAGTCGTTAGGTCTGCGCTTTTTCTTCCCAGCCACCCCGGTCCGTCTGCTGCCAGTAGTGCAGTTCGTGACCCTGTTCCCGGGCCGAGGCCCAGCGTTCCCGCGCCGCACCAACAGCACCCTGGTCGTTGCCGTCAAACACGTCGAGACAACGCTGGTAGCTTGTGAGGTCACTCGCGTCCATGCCGTCGGCCAAAACCAGGACGGTCGCGTCGTTGGGATTATCGTCCTGATCGGTCAGCCAGATCGGCTGTAGCTCGGCATAGCCATCTTTAGCTGCCCCGTGGGCAAGCCAGGAATTTGGATCATAAGTCCACAGGACACCGCTGAGATTTTCGATCCGATCCTGGGACGCCGCCCGGACCACGGCACGGTGTCCGGCCTGACTGACCTTGGTGAGGAGTTGCGGTAAAGCCCGTTCCAGCGGCCACTTCTGCATATGGTAGAAGTCGACGCGCATGGATTAGGACGTCAGCTACGATGTGGAGTTCAGCTTTGGCCGATACGGACGGGTACCAGCCGGAAATTTTCGCCATTCTGAACACGCAGGAGCACAACTTTACGGTCTTTGCTCTGCGCATCAGCAATAACGTCTTCTGCCTCTTGTGCCGTCTCAACGGGCTGCTGTTGCACTTCGGAGATGATATCGCCACGCCGCAGCCCCTTCGCCGCTGCGTCGCTTTCCTCATCGACGTCAACGATCACCAGTCCCGAAATGTCATCCGGCAACTCATATTCATCGCGCACGGCGGCAGACAATTCAGCAACCGTCACGCCGAGTTCATCGATTTCTTTGCGTTCTGGGCGGACGAATCCGCGCGGCGCATTACCGCGGGAGGCAACGACAACTTCTTCCTCTTCTAACTCGCCGATCACAACGGTGAGCGCCTTTCTTTCACCATTGCGCAGGACGGTCATCTCGACTTCAGTATCAAGCTCGACCGCGGCCACCATCAAGGGGAACTTTTGGCCGTCCACCGGTTTGCCGTCGAAGGTGAGAATGACATCGTTGGCCTGGACACCGGCCTTTTCTGCTGGACTGCCTTCAACGACCTCTGCAACCAGCGCGCCTTGAGCACCATCTAAACCGAAACTTTCAGCAATTTCAGCGGACACCGCCTGAAAACGGACACCCAACCAACCTCGGCGCGGGCGGCCGTACTCTTTGAGGTCGGCTACTATGTTCTTGGCTATATTGGATGGTGATGAAAAACCGATCCCGACACTGGCTCCTGTTGGTGAAAAGATTGCCGTATTAATGCCAATAACTTCACCGTCCATATTGATAAGCGGACCACCGGAATTGCCGCGATTGATGGCAGCATCGGTTTGAATGTAGTCATCGTAGGCACTGCCGTTGGTCAGCTGGCGGGAGCGGGCCGATACGATACCGGCGGTCACCGTGACGCCGATACCAAACGGATTGCCAATAGCCACGGACCAATCGCCGACACGCATTTTATCGGAATCGCCCCACTTCAAAGTAGGCAGTCGGCGGTCAGCTTCAACTTTGATCAGAGCGAGATCCCCTTGCGGGTCGCGGCCGATCACTTCGGCTTCGAGTATGGTGTCGTCTGCGAGAACAACGCGAATTTCATCGGCGTCTTCAACCACATGATTGTTGGTCACGATCAGCCCATCTGACTCAATGATAAATCCTGAACCGAGAGATCTGGCACGGCGGCGGGGGCGGTCACCATCCTCTTCGCCTTCCTGGGGGAATTGATCGCCGAACTGGTCCAGGAAATCACGGAACATGTCTTCCCACGGACCCCCACGAGGAATCTGCGGGATATTACGGGGTGCACCACGGCGGCGGGATTCAACCAACTGAACCGTCGAAATGTTGACCACGGCCGGCATGACATCTTTAACCACATCAGCGAAAGTTTCGGGCGTACCGCGCGCCAATGTGGGTTGCGGTGAGAGACTTAAAACAAAAGTGGCTGCAACAAGGACAGCGGTCAACCAGGCCATCGTCCGGGATTGGACGGGTCCCGAGAAGATTTCAATACGGGTTTGAGTGCGGGCCATTAGGGGCCTCCTTCTTAGCAACGGTCTTGCCCTCGACGCCTTAAACGTCATTGTCGTTCGAAATGGGCTCACGCGACAAACTATTCAACCGTTATCTAGGGCTATCTATCAGCTTCTTAATGTACGTCTATCATAAGACAAACGTGGCTTCACGATGGCGTGTTTCGGGCAGCGTCCGGGCTTCGGACGGCTCCTTGAATTATTGCCGGGACTCCGGTAGAGCACCGAAAAACCGGAAAAATTCTGAATCCGGGCTGAGCACCATTGTTGTCCCATCACCCAAAGCTGACCGGTACGCCTCCATTGACCTCAGGAAGGCATAGAATTCGGGGTCTTGGCCGTGGGCATCGTTCAAAACACGGCGGCTTTCCGCCTCACCTTCCCCGAGCGAAATCTGCGCTTGACGCTCGGCGTCGGCTAAAATGATAGTGCGTTCGCGATCGGCTTCCGCCTCAATCCTGGCCTTTGCTTCCTGGCCTTGGGCACGCAGCAGCGCTGCCTGGGCAATACGGTCGGATCGCATCCGGTTGTACACGGACTGACTGGTCTCGACGGGAAGGTCCGTCCGGCCAATGCGGACATCGACCACGTCGACGCCAAAATCCGGAGCCCGGTCACTGACGCCTCGGCTTATTTGCTGCATCACTTCGACACGTTTGACGGTGAGTAGGTCGGCCAATTGGGCTTGACCAAGGGCGTCGCGTACACTGCCGTTCAAGATCGTGCCAAACCGGTCACGGAAACCAATTTCAGTGCGTACTGCTTGATAAAACTTGAGAGGATCGACGATTGTATACCGCGCATAGGCATCAACAATGATCCGCAATTGGTTGACCAGCGGCATCTCTTGACTGGGCGGATCGAGATCAAGAACCCGGTTGTCGTAAAAGAGGACGTTCTGAATAAACGGTATTTTGTAATGCAGTCCGGGTTCAACAATCACCCGCTTAGGCTCACCCAGTTGCAAGACGATAGCTTGCTGAGTCTGGTGAACGGTGAAAAATGTTCCTGTGAGGGCAAACGCGCCTAAGAGTACTACGACACCAAGCGCAAAAAGCTTTCCTGAATTCATCAGTTGTCTCCTCTGGCTTGGCCACGCTGCAATTCGTTCAACGGAAGATAGGGCACCACACCTTGTCCGCCTTCTTTTTCGTCCAAAATAAACTTTTCGGACTTACCAAAAACTTCTTGCATGGCTTCCAGATACAATCGTCTAGACGTGACATCTTTATCGTCTTTGTAGGTTTCGTAGAACGCATTGAACCGCTGCGCCTGCCCCTGCGCCTCGCGAATTTGACGCTCTTTTTCGGCCTCGGCACTGTTGGTCATGCGCGCGGCCTCACCAGCAGCCCTCGGCACGATGTCGTTGCGATAAGCCAGCGCTTCGTTGCGCAGACGTTCTTGGTCTTGATTGGCCCGCTGCACATCATTGAAGGCATCAATCACTTCGGGTGGCGGGTTGGACGCCTGCACCCGAATTTCCAGAATACTGATACCTGCTGCATAGCTGTCGAGAATTTCCTGCAAGACAGACTGTGCCCGCTGCCCGACCACTTCCCGGCCATCCGTGGTAACAAAGTCGAGTGTGTTTTGCCCCACTACTTCACGCATGGAGCTTTCAGCGGCCAGTTTCACTGTCTGCTCTGGCGACCGAATGTTAAACAGGAAGTCTCCCGCATCGCGGATCCGCCACTGCACGACAAAGTCCACGTCGACGATGTTTTCATCGCCGGTCAACATCAAGCTTTCCGCCGGAACATCGCGTACGTTGGTCGTGTTGGGCACACCTCGGAAGCCGATTGTGATTTGGTTGGTGAGTGTCACCTTTGGGGTTTGAACTTCGCCAAGGGGTGCTGGGAACCAGTAATTAAGGCCCGGTTCCGTTGTTTTGACGTAGCGACCAAACAAAAGTTCAACGCCCTGTTCGTCGGGTTGAACCCGGTAAAAACCACTGACGCCCCAAAAGAACAAGATTATGGCGATGATTAGGGAAATGCCCCGGCCGGTGCCTATGCCGCCAGGCAAAAATCTTTTTACACTGTCCTGGCTGCGCCTGAGCAGTTCCTCCAGATCAGGAGGCGGTTGACCACCCCCACCGCCGGACCGTCCGCCCCACGGGTTGCCACCGCCGCCATCACGTCCGCCGCCGTTACCGCCCCATGGGCCGCTGCCTTGTTGTTTCCACAACACTGGAGTATCCCTTCCTGCTGAGCGGCCGCCGTCTGAGAGGCGGCCGAAAAACGAGTGTCCTGGCCTTATAGGGTATGAGCCGGGGTCGCGCAACGCGCCCCCGGACCACGCAAAGGCCGGGTCCTAACCCATCTGATATCGGGGGCGAGACAGGAGGTTTCAAGAGTGGCTGGAGTCACCAAGGAGCAGATCACAAACGCACTGAAAGCGGTTGATTCAGGCACTGGCGGCCTGGGTGTGGTCGCCCGGGGGTGGGTCAAGGACGTGGTCATAAAGAACGGCCATGTGGCCTTTGCCTTAGAAGTACCGGTGGACTTGGGGCCGAAACTCGAACCGGTTCGGGCCGCAGCCGAAAAAGCCGTCTACGATCTCCCAGGGGTGATCTCTGTCACCGCTGTTCTGACGGCGGAAAAGAAAAGTGAACCTCAAGCCCAACAGGCCCAGGCCAGCAGTGGTCGCGATCATCTTGAACTGCCAGGCATCGAAGCCATCGTTGCTGTCGCCTCAGGCAAAGGCGGTGTCGGAAAGTCGACGACAGCGGTCAATCTCGCGGTTGCCATTGCTCAGCAGGGTAAACGCGTGGCGTTGTTCGATGCGGACATTTTCGGTCCGTCCATGCCGCACATGTTGGGAATTGCAGACAAAAAACCGCATTCCGACGGTACTACGGTGTATCCCCTTGAAAATCATGGAGTCAAAGTCATGTCTATCGGCTTCATGGTAGCCGGGGACAATCCCGTCATTTGGCGTGGTCCCATGGTTATGGGCGCCTTGGAGCAGATGCTCAAGGATGTGGACTGGGGTGATGTGGACGTGATGATCGTCGATATGCCGCCAGGCACTGGCGACACGCAGCTGACCATGTCCCAACGGGTTCCGTTGTCCGGGGCCGTCATCGTATCCACCCCACAAGACATCGCCCTGCTGGATGCCCGCAAGGGTCTCAACATGTTTCGCCGGGTCGAGGTGCCCATCCTGGGCGTCATCGAGAATATGAGCCATTACATCTGCCCCTCCTGCGGCCATCGCGAAGACATCTTTGGATCAGGCGGCGCCAAGCGCACGGCGGAGGAATTGGAGGTGGATTTCCTCGGCGACATTCCCTTGGATCTGAAAATCCGGGAAACATCGGACGGCGGCACACCGATCGTCGCGGCGGATCCAGAAAGTCCTCTCGCCAAAGCCTATGTCGCCATTGCCGGTCAGATCATTGAGAAGTTGGATGCAGGGTCATTGAAGGCTGCGCCTAATATTTCCATGGGCTGAAATAGAAGATTTGAACTAGGCCGTGCGGCGATCTAAAACAACGTAGCTATAAGGAGGTTCGCCTTCATCGTCAGGGGCAAAACGCTCACGGGATACTTCTTTCCATTGGGTCTTATCGGGCGCTGTAAACCAGGCGTCGCCGTCATAGCGGCGGTGAACCTCCGTCAGATAAATGCGATCTGCGTCGTTTAGCAGCCGGGCATAGATTTCGGCACCGCCGATGACCATAACCTCGTTCACACCGTCCGTTGCTGCCTGATCCCGCGCCACCCTTTCAGCCTCTTTTAGATCATGACAAATAACGGTGCCATTCGCGCCCCACTCCGGATCACGGGTCACGACAATATTGGTCCGGCCTTTAAGGGGTTTGCCAATGCTGTCAAAGGTCTTGCGGCCCACGATCACCGGCTTGCCCATTGTCAGTCGTTTGAAATTCTTGAGATCAGATGAGATGTGCCAGGGCAGCGTATTGTCGGCACCAATTGTGCCGTTGTCGGCCCGCGCCATAATCATACAAAGTTTGACAGCTCCCACTCCCACACCAACCGGCCCTATACAGCCACCGGCGCCGCAATGTGCGGATGGGGGTCATAATGTTCGAGGGAAAAATCGGCATAATCGAAGGCAAACAGATCGGTCACGTCTGGGTTGATGGCCAAGGTGGGTAAGGGCCGTGGTTCCCGTTCCAGCTGAATACGCGCTTGGTCCAGATGATTGGAATAAAGATGGGCATCGCCAAAGGTGTGCACAAACTCGCCCGGCTTGAGGCCTGTCACCTGGGCCACCATGAGAGTGAGTAAGGCGTAAGACGCGATGTTGAACGGCACCCCTAGAAAAATATCTGCGCTCCGTTGATACAGTTGGCAAGACAGTCGGCCCTCGGCCACATAAAATTGAAAAAGACAGTGACACGGCGGTAAAGCCATGGAGTCCACATCTGCTGGATTCCAAGCCGTGACCATGTACCGTCGCGAATCCGGATTGGTGCGCAGACCGACAAGCAGCTTTTCGATCTGATCGATGGAACCACCGGTTTGGGTTGGCCAAAATCGCCATTGGTAGCCGTAAACGGGACCCAGATCGCCGTTTTCGTCCGCCCATTCGTCCCAGATAGACACCTTGTTGTCATGCAAGTAGCCGATGTTGGTGTCGCCCCTCAGAAACCACAGCAACTCATAGATAATGGAGCGTAGATGCAGCTTTTTCGTGGTGACGGCGGGGAAGCCCTGAGAGAGGTCAAATCGCATCTGATGGCCAAAGACCGACAGGGTGCCTGTGCCCGTGCGGTCGCCCTTTTGCACCCCGTTTTCCAGGACTTGGGCCATAAGATCCAGATATTGACGCATGGGCTATTTATAGACGGGCTGCGGATGTGAACAAGTCTGTAACCCCCTCATTCCAAATTAGGGACAAACACCTTATATTAGAGGGGTCGCTTCGGCGAACATGGCGCTAAACCTGCTGTGAAATAAGCGATGCGGACCCGGGGGCAGTACCCGGCGCCTCCACCATCTCCAGTCGATGCCCGGTTCGGTTTGGGCTTCCTTGGGGGCGAAACAGGATCGACGCGCGTGGTAAAGACAGTAGCTGTTCCCGGCATGGTACCGCCGTTATCGGGCCACTTTGAAAAGTGCCAACGACAACGTTGAGTACGCCGCTGCCGCTTAATTGCCGGTAAGCGCGGTTCGGGGGGCACCGGGCAACAGAAGCCCCCCACTTTCGTGACTTCGCCCTAAATGAATGTCGAATCAATTGACCTTGTTCCGAATTAAGATCAGAAAAGCTTTGTCAGCCATTGAACCGCACACGTCTGACCGCCAAAATAGGCTTCGATTCTTTCTTTCGAAAAGTTTAGACCGTGACAGAAGATAATGTGACAACGCTGAGTTATGAACGCATGGTGGAAGACGCCCTGCGTGGCGTACTGCGGCAAGCTCTGGAAATTACCCAAGAGCAAGGCTTGCCGGGTTCACACCATTTCTATGTCACATTCGACGCCACACATCAGGGTGTCCGTATGGCTGACTCTTTGCGCGCCATGCACCCCAGTGAAATGACAATTGTGTTGCAGCATCAGTTCTGGGATTTGACCGTTGATGAAGACACCTTTGACATCACTCTAAGTTTCAGCGGCGTTAGCCAACGGCTTCATGTTCCGTTTGCTGCGGTCACCGCTTTTGCCGACCCTCATGCTAAATTTGGCCTCCAGTTCCGTGTGGAATTTGAGGACGAGGATGCATCGGACATGGACGAGGACGGCGAGGATTTTGACCAGGATGACGATTTCGAAATGCCGCCGATGGATAACGCGGTCGTCACTCAGCGATTGAAGACGGAACGCCGTGCACGCAATGATGAGAGTGAAGAATCAGCACCGGGCCTGGAAGAAGAGACCGGTAAAGTCGTCACTCTGGACGCTTTCCGGAAGAAATAGACTCGCTCAAACCTGGTAAAGACCGGGTAGCGATACGGGAGGACGCAGGGCCATGCTTGACGCCGCCTTCTCTGACATGTTCCCGCTTGGCACGGATTCGACACCCTATCGTACGGTGTCCAATGATGGCGTCGGTGTGGACACATTTCGCGGAGAGAAAGTTTTAACGGTTGACCACACCGCGTTGACAGCGCTCACCGCGGAGGCATTCAAGGACTTATCCCACTTGTTGCGGCCAGGACATTTGGCGCGGTTCCGTTCGATTATGGATGACCCCGAAGCGTCGTCAAATGACCGCTTTGTCGCGCTGGAACTGCTTAAGAACGCTAACATTGCCGCGGGCATGGTTCTACCCATGTGCCAGGACACTGGCACCGCCATCGTCATGGGTAAGAAAGGCCAGCGGGTGTGGGCGGGCGGCGGCGGCGAAGCCGCCATTTCGGCCAGCGTGGTCGAAGCTTATACCAATCTCAATCTGCGGTATTCCCAGTTAACTCCGGTGGCGCTGTTTGACGAAAAAAATACGGGAAACAATCTTCCGGCTCAGATCGATCTGTATGCAACCGGAGGCGATGCCTACAAGTTCTTGTTTATGGCCAAAGGCGGCGGTTCCGCCAATAAAACGTTCCTCTATCAAAAGACCAAGGCCCTGCTCAATCCTGACGGGCTGCGGAAATTCTTTGACGACGAGATTAAGACCCTCGGCACCGCAGCCTGCCCGCCTTATCACCTGGCAATTGTCATTGGCGGGCACGTCCGCGGAAGCCAATCTCAAGACGGTCAAATTGGCCTCGGCCCGATATCTGGATGACCTGCCGACCCAGGGTGGCGAGCACGGCCAGGCCTTCCGCGATGTGGAAGCGGAGCAGGAAGTTCTTGAAATCACCCGTAACTTGGGTATCGGCGCCCAATTCGGCGGTAAGTATTTCTGTCACGATGTGCGTGTGATCAGACTGCCGCGTCATGGCGCGTCTTGCCCTGTGGGCATCGGCGTGTCCTGCTCTGCCGACCGACAGATCAAAGGCAAGATTACAGCCGATGGCGTGTTTTTGGAGCAAATGGAAACGGACCCGGCCAAATACATGCCGGATGTGCGCGAAGATAAATTTGACGGCGACGTCGTGAATATCGATCTCACCAAACCGATGGATGAGATCCGGGCCGAACTGACCAGGCACCCGATCAAGACCCGCATTTCTTTGACTGGCCGGATGATCGTTGCCCGCGACATTGCCCACGCCAAACTCAAGGAACGGTTGGATGCCGGTGAAGGTCTCCCCGACTATATGAAAGACCATCCGGTGTATTACGCCGGACCCGCCAAAACACCGAAGGGCATGGCGTCAGGCTCCTTCGGACCGACAACGGCGGGGCGCATGGACTCCTATGTGGACATGTTACAAGCCGCCGGCGGGTCCATGGTCATGCTGGCCAAAGGCAACCGCTCCAAGCAGGTCACCGAAGCGTGTAACAAGCATGGCGGGTTTTATCTGGGATCTATTGGCGGCGCAGCAGCTCGGCTGGCCGAGAACTCAATCAAGAAAGTCGAAGTGCTAGAATATCCCGAACTCGGCATGGAAGCGATCTGGCGGATTGAAGTGGAAGATTTTCCGGCTTTCATCATCGTCGATGACAAGGGAAACGATTTCTTCGCCAATATTTGGGTTGTGCCGTTACCCGATCTCCTCTTCGACGGTCCCAAATCGTCGTCTTTGACTGTTGCCCTTGCCCATGGGGCTGGCGCAGCGATGGATTCCGAATTCATGAACTACTTCGCTGAGGGGTTGGGCGCTCATGGGTACCGCGTCGTGCGCTTCGAGTTTCCCTATATGGCGGAACGCCGTTTGACGGGCAAAAAACGACCGCCAGATCGCCAGCCACTACTGCTTGGGACCTGGCAAGCGGTGATTGATGAATGCGGCGCGGAACGACTCGTTATCGGCGGCAAGTCCATGGGCGGTCGCATGGCGTCTATGATTGCGGATCAAAACGATGCGCGCGGCGTGCTCGCTCTTGGATATCCGTTTTACGGCGCAGGCCGCGCAGACAAACCGCGCATAGATCACCTTAAGGTTTTACAAACGCCGACGCTGGTGTGTCAGGGCACGCGTGACCCGATGGGTTCAAAAGAAATCGTGACTCCGCTAACCGTGTCATCATCTATTGCGTATCATTGGGCAGAGGACGGTGACCATTCTCTCAAACCAAGAAAAAAGTCAGGACGCACCGAAGAGCAAAATTGGTCTGAAGCCCTCGATGCCATCATCACATTCCTTTCAAAGTTAAGTTGAGACAAGCAAACATGAATTCTGAAACACGCACAGAAACAGACAGTCTGGGACCGATTGAAGTTCCAGCTGATCGGCTATGGGGTGCGCAAACACAGCGCAGCTTGGAGAATTTTCCCATTGGTTCGGAACGGATGCCGGTCCCGATCGTAAGAGCGTTTGGCTGGCAAAAACAAGCAGCAGCGCTGGCCAACGGAAAACTCGGTGTCCTGGATAAAAAACTGGCCAACGCCATTACCATGGCCGCCGCAGAAGTTGCGGAAGGCAGTCACGACGAAGAGTTTCCCTTGGTCATATGGCAAACTGGTTCTGGCACCCAAACCAACATGAACGCCAACGAAGTGATTGCTAATCGTGCCAATGAACTTCTGGGCGGTGAGCGGGGCCAGAAAGATCCCGTTCATCCCAATGACCACGTCAATCTCGGCCAATCGTCCAATGACACGTTTCCGACGGTCATGCACATTGCGGCCGTCAGCGAAATCAACGAACGGCTGTTGCCCGGCTTGAAACGTCTGCGCGACGCGCTCGAAACCAAGGCCAAGGCCTTTGACAAGATTATCAAGATTGGCCGCACTCATTTACAGGACGCCACGCCACTGACTTTGGGTCAGGAGTTTTCGGGTTACACCCAACAAACGGTCCTAGGGCTCGAGCGCGTGCATGCGGCGCTGGAGCGGTTGTGCACCGTTGCCCAAGGTGGCACCGCGGTCGGCACCGGACTCAACAGCAAGAAAGGTTTCCGCGAGGCCTTTTGTGTCGAACTCGGTCGGTTAACCCACCTGCCTTTTTTTCCCGCTCCGAATCCCTTTGAGGCTTTGGCTGCCCATGATTCGTTCGTGGAAACCTCCGGCGCATTGAACACCGTTGCCGTTTCCTTGATGAAAATCGCCAACGATATTCGATTGATGGGGTCTGGCCCCCGCGCCGGACTGGGTGAACTCGTTCTGCCCACCAATGAACCGGGATCGTCGATCATGCCGGGCAAAGTGAACCCAACCCAGGCGGAAGCGCTGACCATGGTCTGCGCGCAGGTGATGGGCAATCACACCACCGTCACCATGGCGGGATCGCAGGGCCATCTGGAGCTCAACGTATACAAGCCGGTGATTGCGGCGTCTTTGTTGCAGTCGATCCGCCTTCTTGGTGACGCGGCAGCGAGTTTTTCTCAGCGCTGCGTCGAAGGCCTGCAAGCCAACGAATCAGTGATTGAAGCGCATTTGGAACAATCGCTGATGCTGGTGACCGCGCTGACCCCGCACATTGGTTATGACAAAGCGGCGGAAATCGCCAAATTGGCACATCAAGACGGATCGTCCTTGCGGGACGCAGCTAAGAAAACGGGACATATATCGGACGACGAATTCGACAAGTGGGTTGTCCCTTCGTCCATGCTTGGTCCTTCGGAGTAAGCACAATGAGCGCGATCGTGAAACGGTCCGTCAATATTGCCGGTCATCTGACCAGTGTGTCCTTGGAACAAGAATTCTGGGATGCGCTTAAGGAGATAGCCCACGAAAATAACCAATCCGTGCCCAAACTCATAGCGAGCATCGATAAAACACGGAGCGGAGGGCTATCCAGCGCACTGCGTGTTTTTGTGCTCAACAATGTTAAACGAAGTGAAATAAACTCGCCTTAGCGGGGTTTGGTGAACTCGTTCAGTATCCCCTGAAGCAGTTGCGCAGGATTTTGTTGTAGTGGCGACGATTGAGCCGGCGACGCGGTGTCAGTGGCCTGCCCGTTTTCTCCTGTACCGCCCCTATTCATGGTGACGTTTGGCAAATCCAATGGACCCTCAACGCTTACCGGAATCAAAGACGGCATCTGTAATCTGGTGCCCAATAGCTGGGTGATGACGTTGACTTTGAGGCTGACACGGCCCTCTGCATCAACCCACCACCGCGGCAGATCGACCGTACCGCTGAATTCACCCGCGTAAACATTGGATTGTAAGGATGCGTTGGATAACGTGAAGACACCCTTCTCACCGCTAAACTCTGTACCCATGCTGGCCAATCCTTCGGTCACACCGCCGGTGAACACGCCGCCCAACTGACTGATCGCTCTGATCGGTGCAAGCACAGTGGTAAATGCCCATCCCTCGCCGTCCATATTGGCGTCAATGCCTGTGGCAGCAAGCACGCCATCTCCAGCCAATGACATAACCAGGTCGCGTTGGCTGTTCCCTTGGGCGGTAAAGTGGCCCCTGAGGGCGAACTTACCGTCGGCTTGCTCAGAACCGGTGAGAGAACCACCCAAACGACTCATTGCCGCGTCAGTCACCACCAAGCTGGTGTGGACATCTATGGCCGGAACCGTATTCAGCGTGAAGTCTCCTGACGCCGGTCCTCCGTAGAGATTGCCCCCCCAGTTGATCACAGACAGGACACCGGATGACAATTTGACTTCTGCTAAGAGCTGATCGACATCCAATCCGCGCATGACAACGCGATCCGCTGTGACAGTGACGTCTGCATCGAAATCATTCATGGAACTAAGGTCGATTGGATCGCTCGACCATCGTCCCGAGACGGAGGTCTCTGATCCTGCGCTACGCGATAGGCTGGATCGTGTTAATGCGCTTGTGGGATCTGGAACAAAAAGACGATCGACATTGACAGTCGCCAAGGCGATGTTTCCCGTAACCTGGGGTCGGACATTTGCTTCATCGTAGTGCAAGACTCCAGAAAGGGCGTTGTCGCCCATTCTCAGCTTAATGTCATTCAACTGCAGTGCAGTAAACGATCCTGCAACCGAAGCAGAAAATTCAGCATCATGCTCACCTTCAAAATCTGTGGCGGTATATAGGTTTAACGCAGACAACAACGATCGATAATCGTTGTGTGTTGCTGCCACTGAAAGGTCGAACACCGGCGTTGAAGTCGCATCGGTTATTGTCCCCTTCACTTCTCCAG
Source organism: Rhodospirillaceae bacterium (assembly GCA_965262665.1). GTDB lineage: Bacteria > Pseudomonadota > Alphaproteobacteria > Rhodospirillales > Rhodospirillaceae > CBDBND01. Next base: position 621,196 of record CBDHFR010000004.1, on the reverse strand, counting down.
CTATAGCATTGAGAGTCAGGTTGAGATCCAGCGCAACCTCATCGATAGACCCTGATAGTGTGCCATCCAAGGTCATCGGCCCGGTCAACACATCGGAACGAGGGAGATTGAGGTTGAGAGTACGATGCATCAGTGCAAAGTCTTCTGCGGTGATCGACATCTGTAAATTCTGGGCGTGCGGAGTTGAAAATGCATCGTCGACTCTCCCTGAAATAGAAATGCGGGCACCGGCCATATCGTCGATGGTCGCCTTGTCGATGGTCACTGCACCGTTTTGTATCGACCCCTCGACTCCCACATTTCCATAAACGTTTCTTCCGACGGTCACGGACCCGACCGATAATTTTAGGTTGACGTTGGCGACAGAAAAGAAATTCGGTTGTGAGTTTCCAGCTGGCTCTTCGGACATATCAGGTGAGTCCCCGTCCGAGGTTCCAATCGTTGTCATCAGCCCAAACTGCTGGCTCAGCGCAGGTAGATAGGAGTCCAGATCCAGACTCGAGGCGGTCAGATCGAGAGTCGCTTCAACAGGTGAGCCCGGAACCACCACGACAGAACCGCCCACACGTGTTGTATCTAAGACGACATCGATATCTTGGAACTGTAGTTGGGACGGTGTTCCGGTTAGACGGGTGGAGCCCGAAATAAAATTCAATCTGCTCGGCGGAACGACACCGGGCGATGGCGCTAAGTCGAGCCACTCCAACAAAGAACGCAAGTCGTGGGACGACGCACTGCCTGTGAGATCGAAATTTGGACTACCTGAGTCTGACCCGATGTTTCCTGCAAAGTCGAGTGACGCGTTTCCGGGCATGGAGAGACTGGCCTCGGTTACGTTTAGCTGAGCGTCAGCGAGTGACACATTGACATGCCCATTGCGCATGAGTTTCCCCTGCCATTCGATCAAATTGATTGTGAGATCAATCGTTCCGTTAATGTTTGCTGGCACGGAAAATTTCGGTGGTGAAGTTTGAGCGTGCGCGTCATTGGCCATAAAAAAAGACCGAAGAGTTGCGAAACGATCAGGGCCCGCGAACGATGCAAACTGCCATGCTTCGAGATCGAGCCGGTTGATTCCTAAGTCCAGTTTAAATTCTGTTTCGTCTTCCCAATCCAGCCACCCAGTCCCATCTACGATCGTATTGCCCCACCTCAGAGTCAGATTGTCTGAAAACACCGTAGCACCCCGGAAATCAAACCGGCTTTCCAGCTGAAAATTTTTCCGTAATTCAGTGGGCATAGCTTGATCCGGCTGCACAACACCCAAGGCGTTTAAGGACGAAACTGCATCGCTACCCAGGGCGATAAAGCGTCCTGCAATCACAGGACCGGTATCCGCAAGGGTTAGGGAGCCGACGACATCAAAGGTGAGGTCGGCGTCACTGTTCGATAGAACAACAACCAACGCACCAGGCCGGTCGCGCCGCAACACGCCGAGCGATGTCTCAAATTGCCACGGCATGCCATATATAGTTAGGTCTCCAACGGCATCGAATGGCCCAGTCGTGCTTTCAGCAGCCAGATCAACCGTCAACGCGGTGAGTTCCTGTTTAATGCCCCGCTGATCGTCTTGGTAAATAATGGTTCCGTTGACGATGCGCAGCACATCGATGCCGAGATTAAAGGGCGCCCTGGTATTTCGTTCGCTTCGTCCGGTTTGAGGTCCACTGCGGTTTGAAGACACATCTCTTACAGACATGTCCCAAGTGACCGATCCGTCCGGCATCACTTCTGCGCTAATGACGGGGTCAATGATTTCAATGGAGATAAATTGCAACCGGCCGCGCAACAAAGGGCCAAAAGCAAGATTTACGGCGACGCGTTCTGCACGGGCGAAGTCCGGCGTCGATGCGCCGGCCGGATTGGCAATGCGCACATTCTCAACTTGTAAGGTTGGACGAGGCAACAAGGTCAAAGACACATCACCGTTTATTTCAACCTGCCGGCCCGTAGCGTTGGCAAGTTGCGTTTCAAACGTGGTGCGGTAATTACTCCAATCGATAAATGAGGGGGCCACCAACAGTGTGGTGACGGCCAAAAACAAAATTGCTCCTAGCACGATGACGATGCGTTTCATCTGTGCCGACCTTGTTTTATGGGAGAGTGCCTCGTCGTTTAATGAACATCCGTTGGTACGGCCTTTAGAATGCCTCTTCCGACACCGCCATCATGTCAGCCGCTCCCGATCTGATCACGGTGTCCAGCGAAACAGTACCCGGTAAAATTCGAGTCATAAAGTAACGGGCAACCTGTAGTTTGGTTTCGTAAAAATCATCCGATCCGTTGCGGTTGCTCAGCGCTTTATCCGCCATTTGAACCCACATCCAAGCAAAGGCCGTCAACGCGAACAACCGCAAGTAGTCGGTGGCGGCTCCGCCAAGAGCATTGGGATCTTCTTTTGTTTGTCCCTTCAGCCAACCGGTCACCGAGACAAGACGGTCGAGAGCGTCTTTAAACGGCACGGTAAACTCAGTGAGATCATTACGCCCTTCGATTGACGCTAAAGACTGATTCACTTCATCGAGAAATCCGTCAAACAAGCGGCCATCGTGCAACCCTAATTTCCGCCCGACCAGATCGAGCGCTTGGATGGTATTCGTGCCTTCGTAAATTTGTGTGATGCGCACATCGCGCACCAGTTGTTCCATGCCCCATTCACGAATATAGCCATGGCCACCGAGAACCTGCAGACAGGCGTTGGTGATCTCAGTTCCAAAGTCCGTACTCGCTGACTTGATGACGGGAGTCATCAAAGCTTCCATATCTTCGGCGTGTTCACGTACCGCCGGATCAGTATGCGCCTTCGCAACGTCGACATTAATCTGCGTCCAAATGGCCAGTGCACGCTCTGCTTCAACGATGGCCCGCGAGAACAGCAACTTATTGCGTATGTCGGGATGAACAATGATGGGGTCCGCAGACTTATCCGGCTGTTTTGCGCCGTCCGCGGCACGGCCTTGCAAACGGTCTTTGGCATACGCGGCGGCATTTTGATAAGCCGTTTCAGCTTGAGAAATACCTTGGGTACCGACAAAGAGCCGTTCCTTGTTCATCATCGTGAACATGCCGGCCAATCCTTTGTGTTCCTTACCGACGATCCAGCCCTTGGCGCCGTCAAAATTCATCACACAGGTCACCGAGGCCTTCATCCCCATCTTGTGTTCAGTAGAGCCCGCGGCCACTGCGTTCCTCTCCCCCAAGGATCCGTCTTCATTGACGTTGAATTTGGGGACAAGAAACATGGAAATGCCGCGGCTGCCGGCGGGTGCATCTGGCAATCGAGCAAGGACAAGATGAACAAAATTCTCCGCCATGTCGTGCTCACCGGCAGAGATGAAAATTTTAGTGCCGGTGATGGCGTAGGACCCGTCGTCTTTAGGTTCCGCTTTAGCGCGCAGCAGACCGAGATCAGACCCGGCATGAGGTTCGGTCAAGCACATTGTCCCCTGCCACTCGCCACTGACCAGCTTGGGGACGTAGATGGATTTTTGCTCATCCGTGCCATGGGCAGAGAGACAAACAATCGTGCCCTGGGTGAGTCCGGGGTAAAGCCCGAAGGAAACGTTGGCCGAGCCGACCATTTCGTCTACCAGATACTGCAGCGTTTCTGGCAGTCCCTGCCCACCATATTCCGGACTTGCGGTCAGACCACACCAGCCGCCTTCGGCAAATTGCCGATAGGCGTCTTTGAACCCCTTCGGAGTTGTCACCTTGCCGTTGTCAAAGGTGCAGCCTTCCTCGTCACCGCTTTGATTGAGGGGCACCAAAACACCCTCGCACAGCTTGCCGCACTCTTCGAGGACCGCGTCGATCAGGTCGGGGGTTGCCTCCTCATATCCGGGCAACGCCGCCAAGGTCGTCGATGCATCGAAAACCTCATGAGTGACAAAGCGCATATCACGCAACGGTGCAGCGTAGGTCGTCATCGGTGATTCCTGTTGTAATTGGCCTGACGGGCAAAAAATGGCCTAAGTCCGCCAAGAAAACCTATTCCCATGCGTCTGTAACTTAAGGCATTCGGTGGACCGGTCAACTCGCCGAAAATCCAGGCTTTAACCAAAAAAACATACGGAAACCAATGGAAATCGGGCACTTTCCACCCACCGTATAATCTAGACCAATTTAGTCGGTAGTGGGTCAGTTTGAAATTCCAGAGGCCCGGCCAAACCCTAGCCCTCCAGTCCGGCACATGCCATATTCTAACCATGGCTAGACCAAAAAGACCCAGAGACCCCAACCAACTCGCCAAACTTGTCGTTGATTTAGCGACTGGCGGGACAGACCGTGAGGTTACAAACAAAAAAGACCCCTCTGCGGTAAAGAGGGGCCGTAAGGGTGGAAAGATAGGAGGGCGGGTCAGGGCTAGCCGTCTGACCGCAGAGGAACGATCTGAGGCTGCTCGGAAGGCTGTTCAGGCTCGTTGGACTCGGTAGAGTCTGTCTTGTCTGACTCATCCGATTTGGCGAATTTCCGTCCTCGATACCATTCCTTTAGCCCCCATACACCCCGTTTAGGGCTTACGAAGTCTCCCTTAGCGCGGCTTCGCCGATGTAAGATAGATCCAACAGTATTCTGATTGGTGAGGATTAAACCACCGCGCTCCAAGTCTTTCGTGATTTGTCAACGGCGGAGCAAAATCAGCCCAGTTGGGCGGCGTAAAACCAGTCCATTTTATGTGATGCCGAAGGCGTTGTTGCGGGTTGTCCCGGTAGTGCATAGGAGGGACCCGCGCGGCTTTGCGTAGCGTTTCGTGTGTGCGAAGCGAAGGCGTGTGGGCGGTGCCTGTGTACCCACCGGGTCAACGCCGGCCTCGGTGTTAGATACCGATCAGCTGCGGCCGGCTGTTTGTTGTTTTCTTCGGCTCTGGTTGAGCCGGTAGCTGTCGCCGTTCATTTCCAGAATATGGACATGGTGGGTCAGGCGATCGAGCAGCGCGACGGTCAGGCGCTCGGAACCGAATATTTCCGTCCATTCGTCGAACGGCAAGTTCGAGGTGATGACGATTGCGCCCCGTTCGTAACGTTGGCTGAACACTTCGAAGAGGAGTTCGGCGCCGGTCTTTGAGAGCGGCACGAAGCCGAGTTCGTCGATAATCAGCAGGCGAAGGCCTTGTTGTGGCCATCCAGCCAGGCTTCCACCGTCGCCGCCGGATAGGCCACGACGAAGCATGCAGCGCTGTGGGGAAGGGTCATGACAAAGAAATGGGCTCGCAGCTTGACGCCAGCGATGATCGCATCCGACTCGCCGAAATCCGCCTGCGCATGCCCCGGCGGATGTACCAGCGGATGTACCAGCGGATGTACCAGCGGCACGAACATCTCCCGCAAACGACGGCGCCGTTCGCGGACGTAATCCTTGACGATGGTCTGGCCGCCGGTGAAGCCATGCTCATCGCGAAGGCGCTCGAATATCCGCTTTGCCGTGTGGCGCTGCTTACGGTGAACCGTGCGGTCCGCTTCCAGAATGCGGTCAATGATATCCGTGAACGGGTCCAGCTTAGGCCGCTTCGGCGGCTCGCTGCGCCGGTATCCCGGCGGCACCGAGTGCCGCAGCATCTTCTTCACTGTATCGCGCGATAGCCCAAACCGTCTTGCTGCTTCTCGCTGGCTCAGCTCTTCCACATGGCACGCCAGTCGCACGGTTAGATAAAGGTCCACCAAGTACATCCTCCCACCTTCCATCCCCAAACGGATCGAAGGCTACAGGTGGCAGATTTTTGCGCCGCCCGCGGCCGGGACATTCCCGCCGCTCCCGTGGATTAATTTGTCACCGTCGTTCTCATCGGGATCGAGATAGAATATCCTGGAGACCATCTGCACGCTGTGGCCATCATCAAGGGCAACCAGCGCATTCGCGCGCCGTACCTTCAGCGCTTCGACCTTCCGCTTACGCATGACATTCAGGAGTGCCTTGCGTTCGTCAGCGGTCAGAAAGGAGGCCCTTTTGCGCATCTTCGCCGTTAAGTCGTTCGCTGCTCGTGTCGTTGGAGAGGTGCATGAATCGGCAGCCGAATCAGGTCAATGCAAAATACTAAATTCAGGCCGAATCAATGATTCCAGGTATATCTTGAATATAGGACTAAATTAGTCCTATATTAATGGTCATAGACAGAGATGAAGACGATGACGTCGCAAGATATGAAATCCTATTCAGGAGATCGTAAACGGCTCTCTTCAGCCGTTCCCAGCGCGAATCATGCCCAGGCTTTTCCCGTGCTTTCCGAAACGGAAGAAAAAGAACTCATTCGCCGGTGGAAGGTGGACGGGGATCAGCGTGCGCTGGACCGATTGATTGAGAGTCACCTGCGGCTGGTTCCAAGAATTGCCCGGAAATTCAGCGGCTATGGGATCGCCGTCAGCGATCTCATCAGCGAGGGTCATATCGGACTGATGCAATCAGTCGAACGGTTCAAACCTGAGAAGGGGTTCCGGTTCTCGACCTATTCCCGGTGGTGGATCAAAGCCGCCATCTTGAATTTCATTCTGCAAACCTGGTCGCTGATCAAAGTCGGCAATAGCGCGGGGAAAAAGAAGCTGTTCTTCAACCTCAAACGCGCTAAACGCGAAATGAAGTTGGAAGGTGAGCGGTATCTCAGCGACGCGGATATTGCTGAGCTGGCCAAGCGTTTTCAGGTGTCGCCACAAGATGTTGTTGCCATGGATTTGCGACTGTCAGCCGTCGATCCTTCTTTGGATCAACCGGTGTCAGTCGAAGACGGCGGTACGTTAACGATGATGGATACTTTGCCGACTGACGCGCCTAGCCCTGAAGACACCTTTGCTACTCGTCAGCTTGAGTCGTTGCGAAAACAAGCTCTGAACCGCGGCCTCTCCCGCTTGGACGAACGGGAGCGAGATATTGTTACCAAACGGTATTTAACCGACCAGCCGCGCACACTGGCATCGTTGGCGTCCGTCTACGGTGTTACGGCGGAGCGAATCCGTCAGATCGAAGCCAGTGCCATCACCAAGCTTAAAACAGCATTGGCGCCGGACATTCCCCAGCTCGCTTTGGGAACCACTTAATCCATTGGTTGCCCGGACACCGGCTTACCTCTAAGTCTCAATTGAGACTTTGGGGAAACAGACCGTTATGAGCCGACGGGATTCAGCAGCAGCACTGGTTGTTGCCGTGCTTTGGGGATTAAACATAATCGCCGGCAAGATTGGTGTGGGCGTGGTGCCTCCCCTTCTCTTCAGCGCCATACGTTTCACTCTGGTTGCCGCACTGATCATTCCCTTTTTTCCGGTCGACCGCCGATATTGGTGGGACTTGTTTGTATTGTCTGCCTGCTTTGGAACCGGACACTTCGGATTGATGTTTGTTGGCCTTGCTGGTGTGGACGCGGCAACGGCTGCAATTGTGGTTCAATTAGGTGTGCCGTTTTCGATTTTGGTTTCGTGGATCGTCTTTGACGAACGATTTGGCTGGCGGCGCGGCATCGGCTTGGGTCTGGCTTTTCTAGGAATTGTCTTGTTGGCTGGGGAGCCGCGTCATGCGTCTTCCCTAGCTTTCCTATTACTCGTCATAGGTTCCGGTTTCTGGGCCTGGTCCAATGTCTTGGTCAAGCGGATGCAGGATGTGAAACCCTTTGCCATCACCGGCTGGTTGTCTTTGTTCGCAGCACCACAGTTGTTTGTCCTGTCATTTATTTTCGAAACAGGGCAGACCGAAGCGGTAGCTTCGGGTGGTTGGCCCCTCATCGCCACTCTTGGCTACACTGCCGTCGCAGCGTCAATTGTCGCCCACGGCACGTGGTACGGTCTTCTCCAACGCTATCCGGTCAACACTGTGGTGCCCTACAGCATGCTCATTCCCATCGTTGGTGTCAGTGCAGGGCTGCTCATACTTGGTGAGCCGTTGACATGGCAAAAAACAGTAGGCGGTGGCTTGACGCTGACCGGTGTTGGCATCATCCAATGGCGCCTGGCCGCGCAGTCCACTGTTAGAGAAGCACCTGATCGTGCTTAACCGACCATCACCAAATTTTGGCGAGCGAAAACCGGTCGCCGGTGTGGACGGCATTCGCATGCTCGTTTTGCACTACACAGGAATGGAGACCTGTGCAGCCGCTTTGGACCATCTGTGCGAACCGGGTTCCGATGTCAGTGCCCATATTCTGATCGACGAAGACGGTACGGTGCATCGGCTGGTGGCCGACGCCTATCGCGCCTGGCATGCGGGAACCGCCTTCTGGCGCGGTATCACCGACGTCAACAGCGCCTCCATCGGAATTGAACTGGTGAACCCGGGCCACGAGTATGGCTATCAGCCGTTTCCGGACTCCCAGGTGGATGCCCTCATTGATGTCGCGTCCCAGCTGATAGAACAGTACGACATCCCTGCTTGGGGCATCGTCGGCCACTCAGATGTGGCCCCCGGGCGTAAGTCTGACCCCGGTGAGCTTTTCCCGTGGCACCGTTTGGCGGCAGCCGGAATCGGCGGCTGGCCAACCTCGACTGAAGCCGGAGACTCGGAGGATCCATGGTTGGATCTGCAGACCATTGGATACTCCGTCCCTGGCAACGCTGGCCCCGACGGCGGCGTCTTACACCCCGAAACAGGGGAAACGGACGTGATTTCTGCTTTTCAGAGCCGTTACCGGGCTTCCGATCTGTCCGGCAAACTCGACATAGAGACTAGACGTTTAATTGGTGCTGTTGCCAAAGTGCATTCCTAAACCATTGAAATAGATAGATTTTTAGTTTAAACAACCAGAGTCAGATGGCCGGACGGTCGCTGCCGGTTTCGGCCGGGAGAGGAAAGTCCGGGCTCCATGGAAACAGGGTGCCGGGTAATGCCCGGCGGGGGCGACCCCAGGGAAAGTGCCACAGAAAGTAAACCGCCACCTGATGCCTCGGCACAGACTGGTAAGGGTGAAAGGGTGCGGTAAGAGCGCACCGCGCGGCTGGTAACAGTCGCGGCTCGGTAAACCCCACCCGGAGCAAGACCAAGTAGGGGCAGTCGTGCCGCTTCGGCGGCACAGGTCGGTTTCCAGACTGCTGCCCGGGTCGGTCGCAGGAAGTGCTCGGTAACGGGCACTCTAGATGAATGGCCGTCCCCCGGGGTTTGCCCGGGGACAGAACCCGGCTTACAGGCCATCTGGCATCTATTTTCTCAATTAATCCCAGGAAACTACCATAAATAGACACTTGACATTTAGAACAAAAATAGAACATAACCAATAGGTTACTATATAGTCCCATTGACGCCCATAAAATCCCATGGCATACCATATAGGTTAAGGTCCCTGGCACTCAGCGTGTGCCTGAGACCTGGCATTTTGTTAGGTGGACTTGAGGGGTGGTCCAGCGATGAAAGCATTCATCGGGACCTTTATTAATAAGATCGATGCAAAGGGGCGCATCTCGGTTCCAGCACCGTTTCGCACCGTTGTTCAGGCCAAAAACCTGACGGGTGTTGCGGTTTACCCGGCACTGACAGGACCCTGCATCGAAGGCTGCGGCCTCGACCGGATCGAGGCCATGGTCGACTCTATGGCTGACGCACCCATTCCCGGCCTCGACGACGATGCCATCGCCCATTTGATTTTTGCCTCTGCCCGGGAACTGCTGTTTGACGGCGGCGGCCGCATCGTCTTGCCGGCGGAATTCATGGACAAGGCCAATCTTAAGGACCAAGGCGCGTTCGTTGGTAAGGGGCGAACCTTTCAGATATGGAACCCTTCAGCCCTTGAAGCTGCCCAGTCTGAGATGTTTCAGCGTGCAATGGCCGAACGCGAGGCGTTGTTCAACGCCAGGAAGGAGGCCGATTAATGGCTTCAGCGGCGCCTTCCCCCACCGCCACAATAACCGATCCTGATCATATCCCCGTCCTTCTCACCGAAGTTGTTGAAGGTCTCTCGCCTAAAGATGGGGGTTTGTATGTTGATGGCACGTTTGGTGCCGGCGGCTACACCGTCGCCCTGTTAAAAGCAGCGAATTGCACAGTTTGGGCCATTGACCGGGATCCGGAAACATTGGCGCGAGGCAAGGTCTTGGCCGAATCTTTTCCTGGCCGCCTCCATCTCTTGCACGGCCGCTTTGGCGACATTGCCGAACTGCTATTGGACCAGGGGATCAAATCCATAGATGGCCTGGCCCTGGATTTGGGCATCAGTTCCATGCAGGTCGACGACCGGTCGCGGGGATTCTCTTTCTTAAGGGATGGCCCCCTCGATATGCGCATGGAAAAGTCAGGTATGAGCGCAGCCGATGCCGTAAACACCCTGCCAGAAACCGATCTGACTGACATTATCAAGCGTTACGGCGAAGAACGACACGCCCGCCGCGTTGCCCATGCCATTGTCAGAGCTCGCAAGACCCGGCCGTTCTCTCGCACCATTCACTTGGCCGATACGATCCGCGCCGAAGTGCGCCGGTCTTTAGACGGAATCGACCCGGCGACGCGCACCTTTCAGGCACTGCGTATTTACGTCAACGACGAGCTTGGCGAACTGGAACGCGGCCTATCCGGAGCTGAACGGCTCTTAGCAGTAAGCGGTCGTCTCGCTGTAGTAAGTTTTCACTCGCTCGAAGACCGTATTGTCAAATCATTCATCCGCGAACGCACCGGTCGGACCCCAAATCCATCCCGCCACCAACCAGCGCCACAGGATGGCCGCAAAACAGCCACCTTTGAGATGGTGAATAGCCGGGCAATCACGCCGTCCAAGAGAGAAATTAAGGACAATCCGCGTGCCCGTTCCGCGCGCCTTAGAATTGCAGAACGAACTGCCATACCTCCCTGGACGACAGTACGCGGCGGTGCGGCATGAGTTTGATGGATGTCATGTGGTTTGGACTGGTTTTTGTCGTGGCCGTCGCCCTCTTTGTTTTGAAGTACGAGGTTCAGGGACTGGAAGGCGAATTGGCTGTCCGACAAACCGAAATCGATCAGCACAGAAAAGCTATTCATGTGCTTGAGGCAGAATGGTCCTTTCTTAATGAACCAGCTCGACTTCGTCGTTTGGGATCTAAACACTTACAATTATCCCCGGTGCCGCCATCTAGAATCGTACCAATAGAGGCACTACCGTTCCGGCAAACGCCGGAGGCTTTGGCCAACCAATTAAAAAACGAGCCGGACGGAGAGATGCAATGACTCTCTGGCAGAAACGCAAGGCTCAGATTGATTTTGTTTATCCTGGCGCTGACCTGCACGCCACGCCAAAAAAACGCGTAACGCTGATAGGCGAAACACAGCATTCCGTGGAGATCGGACGGACACGTTTGTTGGTTACTGCCGGGCTGTTCACGTTTGCGTTTCTTTCTATTTCAGTCCGCCTGATCGATCTCATGGTTCTGAACGGAGCCCTTGAGACCGGGCCAATTTATACACCGGCAGCCAGTCAACCCACGCACCATCGTGCAGACGTCGTTGATCGCCATGGCCGGACAATCGCCACCATATTGCCGACGGTCAATCTGTATGCCAACGCCACCGAGGTGATTGACACCGTAGAAGCTGTTGATGCGTTATTAGGTATCTTCAGCGATCTCGACCGTAAAGCTCTAGAGCGGCGATTAAACTCCAATCAGCGTTTTATATACTTACGCCGACATTTAACACCGGGAGAACAACTGGCTGCCAACACACTCGGAATTCCCGGACTCTATTTTGAAGAAGCGCAAAGGCGAATCTATCCCTACGGTCCGTTGTTCTCTCACGTCCTCGGCACGACTGATCCGGATAACAACGGCAGTGCGGGTGTCGAACTCACGTTCAACCGCAGCCTTTCCGGAAAAACCGATCCCTTGGTTCTTTCGTTGGATACGGGTGTGCAAAGCGCGGTACGAGACGTCCTGCTCGCATCACTAAAGAAATTCAAAGCTGTTGGTGCAGCTGGTGTCGTGATGGACGCCGATACAGCCGAAGTCCTGGCGCTCGTGTCGTTGCCTGATTACGACCCCCGGGATCTCAGCCAGGTTAATAAAAACAACCAGTTCAATCGGGCCACGCTCGGGCTTTATGAAATGGGCTCCACTTTCAAATTGTTTACCGCTGCCATGGCACTGGATTTGGGGGTCATCGCTCTCGATAGCGTGTACGACGCTCGCACGCCTCTGACTGTATCCCGTTACACAATTGACGATTATCACGCCGAAAAGCGTTGGCTTACAGTGCCAGAGATTATGATCCATTCTTCCAACATCGGTGCTGCAAAAATCGCACTCGATGCCGGAACCGCTGCGCAACAGTACTTTCTTCAACAACTTGGCCTGCTCTCGCCGCTTGATCTTGAGTTGCCTGAAGTCGGCACTCCCATGTTTCCCATGGTTTGGCGTGAAATTAATACGGTTACGATTTCATATGGTCACGGCATTGCAGTAACGCCGGCCCACGTCGCCTCTGCAGTAGGCGCTATGGTCAATGGTGGTGTCTTCATACGTCCAACCTTAGTTAAACGTGAGTCCATTCACGAGGATGACCGGACCCGCGTGATTTCAGAAGCCACATCGGAACAAATCCGCATGTTGATGCGGTTGGTGGTTACTGAAGGCTCGGGCAGACAGGCTGAGGTGCCAGGCTATGTTGTCGGCGGCAAAACCGGATCAGCGGAATTGGCGCAAGCTGGCGGCTATAGTCAAGACCATGTAAGAACATCTTTTGTCGCCGCGTTTCCGGCGCATCAACCGCGCTATGTCGTGTTGGTTCTTCTCGATGAACCGCAAGGTATTGAAGAAACCCATAACTTTGTGACTGCGGGCTGGAATGCCGCGCCAACGGCGGGCCGCATCATTGCCGAAATCGCACCCATGCTCGGGATTTACCCCACGCAGGATCGTCCGATGGATCTTGCGCTGAACAACCTCATGAAGGCGAGTGCACGCATTTCCGACATGGCTTTAGCCCCAGCCGGTACCGGCTTCGGGGGAAACCGTGAAGCTGAGTGAATTGTTAGAGGACAACGGCACCGTAATGCACAGCCAGAGTGACCTCGACATCAAGGGCCTGACCGCGGACTCCCGCTCGGTTCAGCCTGGTTATCTGTTTGCTGCGCTGCCGGGTACGGTCTCCGACGGACGGACCTTCATTCCTGAAGCGCTGAGCCGCGGTGCAACGACGATTTTAAGCCTCGACGGCACCACGTTGGACCACGACACCATTCCCGTCATAACAGACGCTAATCCCCGGCGCCGGTTCTCACTCATGGCGGCTAAATATTTCGCCGCCCAACCTGCAACCATTGCCGCGGTTACGGGAACCAACGGCAAGACATCCGTTGCTCACTTCCTTCGTCAGATCTGGGCATACGGCAGCTTTAACGCCGCAGCAATGGGCACTCTGGGCATCATTTCGGATGCGGTGCACGAAGCGGGAAATTTGACCACTCCGGACCCTGTCACCCTCCACCAGCAGCTAGCGCGGTTGCATGACAGCGGTGTGGATCATTTAGTCATGGAAGCCTCAAGCCACGGCTTGGATCAATTTCGTCTTGACGGTGTAAAAGTCAAAGCAGCCGGCTTTACCAATCTCAGCCGGGATCACCTGGACTACCACGGTTCGATGGTAACTTATTTTAATGCTAAATGCCGGCTCTTTTCGGACCTACTGGTGGACGGCGGTCACGCCGTCATCAACGCGGATACTGAAAAATGCGCCGACCTCATACGCCTGTGCGAACAAAAGGGGCATGCGGTCCTGACGTTTGGACGCAACGGCGAAGCATTGAAATTACTTACTGCACAGCCGGTCTCCGAAGGCCAGTCAGTCTCCCTCAGCATTGAGGGCAAGACAGAACAATTGATCTTTCCCCTGGCAGGCGACTTCCAAGTCATGAACGCCCTCTGCGCAGCTGGATTGGCCATGGCCACCGGCATGAACACGTCCGCGGTTGTTGATTCGCTTCAGCAGCTAGAAGGGGTGTCCGGACGCCTGGAATACATCGGAAGGCGAAACAATGGCGCTTCGGTTTATGTGGATTACGCCCACACACCGTCCGCCCTCGCCACCGTAATCAATGCGTTGAAGCCACATACCAAGGGCCAGTTGGCCGTCGTTTTCGGCGCAGGCGGAGACCGCGATGCCGGCAAACGGAAACTCATGGGACAGGCGGCAACTGCTGCCGATGTCATTTACGTCACCGATGACAACCCGCGTACTGAGGACCCCGCTGCCATCAGAGCGGAAGTGCTCAAAGGGTGCCCTGAAGCGCAAGAGTTTGCTGACCGGGCGGAAGCCATTACTGCCGCTGTTGCCGACCTCGACAGCGACGACGTTTTACTGGTGGCGGGCAAAGGGCATGAAACGGGTCAGATTATTGGTACGGAAGTTTTGCCGTTCGATGACCGCGACGTCTCCCGCACCGCTATTCAACAAGCGAATGCAAAATCATGACAGCGTTGTGGACCAGCACAGATGTCGCGGCTGCAATCGGCGGAAAGACCAGCGGTGATTGGGATGCAGATGGTGTGTCCATTGACAGCCGAACCGTTTCGGTAGGCGATTTCTTTGTCGCTTTACAGGGTCCGCGTTTCGACGGTCATGATTTTTTTAGCGAAGCGCTGGATCGCGGCGCCTCTGCGGCCATGGTGTCAAACCTATCGGAGATCCGTAAAGAAAGCGTTAGCGAAGGCCGGTTGGTATTCGTCGACGATACCATGGACGGTTTAAACGCATTGGCTCGGGCAGCCCGTGAGCGTTCGTCAGCGAGAGTTGCAGCGATCACTGGCAGTGTTGGCAAGACCACTACAAAAGAAGCCCTGGCATTGGTCCTCAGTCGTCAAAACAAGACGCATGCCACCAGCGGAAATCTCAACAATCATTGGGGGGTGCCTGTAAGTCTTGCTCGCATGCCTCTGGACGCCGCGTTCGGTGTTTTTGAATTGGGCATGAACCATGCTGGTGAAATTGAACCCTTATCAAAGCTTGTTCGCCCCCATGTTGCACTAATTACGGCAATCGAAGCGGTCCATCTCGAATATTTTTCGAGCGTTGCTGAAATCGCGACAGCCAAAGCGGAAATATTCAGAGGATTGGAAACGGGCGGCATCGCCATTCTGCCTGTCAACAATCCCTACCATGAGATTTTGTCAGAAGCAGCCGAAACAGCGGGCGTTAAAACCGTTGTCGGTTTTGGTACCGACCGCAGCGCGGTATACCGTTTGATCGCTTGGACGGTTACCGAGACCGGAACCCGTGTGGCTGCGGATGTGGACGGACGGCGCATCGTTTTTGAAATCGGTTTGCGCGGCAAACATATGGCACTCAATAGCTTGGCTGTTTTGGCTACCGTTTCAGCCATGGATGGAGACATCGAACGCGCCGCCGGCGATCTCTACGATATGACAGCTCCCAAGGGCCGCGGCCAGCGCAGCGTCGTCGAAACGGACTCGGGGTCCTTCATCCTTATCGACGAAAGCTACAACGCCAGTCCGGTGTCCATGGCAGCTATGATCGATTCATTGGCGGCAACCCGACGCAAAGGCCGCATTGTCCTAGCTTTGGGCGATATGCTCGAGCTGGGTCCCGATGCTGCAAAGTTTCATGTCGACCTTGCTGTGCCGATTACAACCGCCGGCGTTGACGCCGTTTGGGCGGCAGGTCCTCTAATGGCGCATCTTTGTGATGCTTTGCCGCCTGGCATCGACACCCATTACACCAGTACAGCCGAAGAACTCACAGGCCATTTGATCGCGTCCATCAAACCGAATGACATCATCGCGGTCAAAGGGTCCTTCGGTAGCAAGATGAGTATCGTCGTCGACGCTTTGCAAGACCTGGGGCACCGGTCTTCGAAAACATCCAAGTCAGTGGTCAACGGTGAATAGGGAGGCTGGATAAACACCTATGTTGTATTGGCTATCCGATTTCTCCAGTGACTTTGCGGTCCTTAATCTGTTCCGCTATCTCACCTTCCGTACGGGCGGGGCGGTCCTTACGGCCATGTTGATGGCGTTTGTCTTTGGTCCGGCGATCATCCGTTGGCTAAAAAGCCGTCAATCCAATGG
The DNA here is from genome assembly GCA_965262665.1 of Rhodospirillaceae bacterium. GTDB lineage: Bacteria > Pseudomonadota > Alphaproteobacteria > Rhodospirillales > Rhodospirillaceae > CBDBND01. The sequence goes on along the minus strand of CBDHFR010000004.1, from coordinate 605,243 downwards.
GCAACCCATCCGGACCGACGGACCCGAAAGCCATCTGTTGACGAAACAGGGCACACCCACCATGGGTGGCATGATGATTCTGCTGGGGATCGCTGTCTCCACTTTGCTGTGGGCCGATCTTTCCAACGGATATGTGTGGGCCGTCCTGACCGTCACCTTGGGCTTTGGCTTCATCGGTTTCATTGACGACTACCTGAAAATCACCCGTTCTCATTCCGGCGGACTTCCGGGCGGGGTCAAACTCAGCGCGGAAGCGATCATCGCCGTCATCGTGGCGCTTTGGATCGCCAACCTAACCATGGAAATTTCACCGACGGGTCTCGCTTTGCCCTTCGTCAAGAACCTGCTCATTGAACTGGGTTGCTTCTACATCCCGTTTGCGGCTTTCGTCATTGTTGGCGCATCGAACGCGGTTAACTTAACCGATGGGTTAGACGGCCTCGCCATCGTTCCGGTCATGATTTCCGCGGGCGTGTTCGTGATCATCTCTTATCTGATCGGCAACGCCGTCTTCGCCGACTACCTGCAAGTGCATTTTATTCGTGGAACCGGTGAACTCACCGTTTTTTGCGGTGCCATCATCGGTGCGGGTCTCGGCTTTCTTTGGTTCAATGCACCACCGGCAATGGTGTTCATGGGCGACACCGGCTCTTTGGCTATGGGCGGCGCCCTAGGCGCTGTATCCGTTGTCACCAAGCATGAAATCGTCCTTGGTATCACCGGTGGATTGTTTGTTTTGGAAACCGTTTCCGTAATCGTTCAAGTGGCGTCTTACAAATTGACCGGGCGCCGCGTCTTCCGCATGGCCCCGTTGCATCATCACTTTGAGCAAAAAGGTTGGGCCGAACCAACCATCGTCATTCGGTTTTGGATCATCGCCTGCATTCTCGCCATCGCGGGCTTAAGCACGTTGAAATTGAGGTAGTGGCGGCATGATCCCTCTCAATCATTATCGTGATGACAACGTCCTGGTGGTCGGTTTCGGCAAGTCAGGCCAATCGGCGGCACGAGCGTTGATCGCTGGCGGTGCACGGGTTGCCGTTTGGGATGACGATGAAGCCAAGCGGGCCACAGCAGGGTCAGACGGATTCGAACCTGTCGATGCGAGACGCGCCGACCTTTCAGTGTTTGATGAGGTGATCTGGAGCCCGGGAATTCCCCACACGTTCCCGCAACCTCATCCCCTGGCGGAAAAAGCGAAAGCAGCGGGACATACATTGCGGTGTGATGTGGATTTGTTGGCTGCCGCCCAACCGGATGCCAGATTCATTGGGATAACAGGTACCAACGGAAAATCGACCACCACCGCCCTAGCCGGACACATTCTTTCCAACTCCGGCTTACCCGTGGCGGTCGGAGGTAATCTGGGAACGCCTGTCCTTGACTTGGACCCGCTCCTGGCGGACGGCATTTTCGTTCTCGAATTGTCGTCGTATCAGATTGAACTGGCACCCACGCTCGCATGCCATACCGCCATTTTACTGAATATCTCGGCCGATCACCTGGACAGACACGGCGACCTAGACGGTTACGTCGCGGCGAAGACTCGGTTGTTTGCACAACAAGAACCGGGGTCAGTGGCCATCGTCGGGCTTGACGATGCACACAGCCAGACAATATTTGAGTCCGCCAAGGATACACACCGTGCCATCGGCATCTCCTCCAGAACGTCGGCGAAAGCTGGTGTTTATGTTGCCAGTGGTTGTTTGATTGATGCGCTGGGAGACGAACCCCAAGAGATCATCGATCTGTCCGAAATGCCCGCCCTACCCGGCGCGCACAATTGGCAGAACGCAGCGGCCAGTTATGGCATCGCTCGAACCCACGGCGTAGACGTCGATACCATCAAACAGGCCCTTCAATCTTATCCAGGATTAGCCCACCGCCAAGAAATCGTTGGCACTATCGCAGGGGTGGCGTTTGTCAACGACAGCAAAGCTACCAACGCCGCTGCCACTGAAAAGGCGCTGTCCTGTTACGGCTGCATCTATTGGATCGCCGGCGGTCAAGCAAAAGAAGGTGGTATCGCTGACCTTCAACCCCTGTTCGGTAAAATCCGTCAGGCCTTTCTCATCGGTGATGCGGCTCAAGAGTTTGCCAAAACTTTACAGGCAGCTGGGGTCACAGTCTCGATCCATAACAGTCTTGAAGATGCCGTATCCGCCGCTGGTGAAAATGCCATCACCGAGACGCAGGAGGATGCCACGGTCCTACTATCGCCAGCCTGCGCCTCATTCGACATGTTCGACAATTTTGAACACCGCGGCGACGTGTTCCGAAACGCCGTTCAATCAGGTTGGTCAGAAATACGCAATACAGCTGCGGGAGGGCCCGCATGAGCATTGCTTTTGCCCGCACCGATACAAGCGTCGTCGGTCGGTGGTGGTGGACAATTGACCGCTGGTTGCTGGTGGCCGCTGGCGTACTGATTGCAGTCGGCATGCTGTTGACCCTTGCAGCCGGTCCACCCGCAGCGGAACGGATTGGTGCCGACACGTTTCATTTTGTCCGCAAGCAATCGGTCTTTCTGCCATTGACTATAGCGGTCATGCTTTCGATTTCACTGTTACCACCGATTTGGATACGCCGGTTCGCAGCCCCTGGTTTTGCTATCAGCGTTGCCATGCTGCTGGCGACACTCGTGCTGGGAGATGAGGTCAACGGTGCGAAACGGTGGCTCCGCATGGGCCCGCTTTCCATCCAACCCTCTGAATTCGTAAAACCGTTTTTTGTCGTTGTGTCCGCTTGGATGTTTGCCACGCAACGTACCAATGATGGTTTTCCCGGCAACGTCATCGCTTTGGGATGCTTGTTGATGGTGTGCGCACTCCTTGTGGCGCAACCGGATGTGGGCATGGCCATGGTGGTGGTCTCAATATGGGCTGTGCAGTTCTTTATGGCCGGACTGCCGCTCTTTTGGGTCATGTTGATCGCCTTTGCCGGATTAGGAGCGTTGGTCGGGGCATACTTTCGCTTTCCCCACGTGGCCAGCCGTGTGGACCGCTTTCTCGATCCCTCGTCGGGCGACACCTACCAAGTCAGCCAAGCGATGAAAGCGTTCCAAAACGGCGGGCTTTTTGGCCGCGGTCCTGGCGAAGGGCGGATTAAGGAACTACTGCCCGACGCCCACACGGATTTCATATTCGCAGTTGCTGGTGAAGAATTCGGCGTTCTTCTGTGTCTGCTGGTTGTCGCGTTGTTCGGATTTCTGGTTCTGCGCACGATGATCAGGGCACTTCGCCAGGACAACCTTTTCGTATTGTTAACCGTCGGAGGCCTGGCAGCGCAATTTGGCCTTCAAGCCCTTATCAATATGGCGTCAAGCCTGCACATGGTCCCCACCAAAGGCATGACGCTTCCATTCATTTCATATGGCGGTTCTTCGTTGCTCGCCCTGGCCATTGCCATGGGCATGATCCTTGGGCTTACCCGCAACCGCCGTGACACGGAGGGTCTGCACGCATGATCGGATCTTCAACACGTATCGTTATTGCTGCCGGTGGCACTGGTGGCCATTTGTTCCCGGCCGAAGCGTTGGCCAAGGAACTGGTCACACGCGGCCACAAAATCTCGTGGATTACGGATGAACGAGGCGCCGCCAGACCTGGTTTTCTTGCCGTACAAGACCCGCACATCATCAGCGCCAAGGGCCTTGCGGGCTATGGCGCGTTGGGCCGTCTGACGGGCGCGTTCAGCCTTGGCGTAGGCGTGTTTCAAGCCCGTCGCATTTTGAAGGACATGCAGCCAGACGCTGTGGTGGGTTTCGGAGGGTACGCCGCCGCGCCGACCATGATGGCAGCCACCCACATAAAATTAGCCACTGCGATCCATGAACAGAACGCTGTCATTGGCCGCGCCAACAGGTTGTTTGCCCGGCGGGTGGATCGCATCTGCACGACCTTTGAAACCACACGTTTGGTTCCGGATGGAATCGTTCCAGTACGGACAGGCCTGCCAGTGCGTGAAGATTTCAACGCGCTTTACAACGAAGCCTATAGTGCGCCGGTCAATGGCGATGTAATACGGCTGTTCGTCCTCGGCGGCAGTCAAGGTGCTGCGGTATTTAGCCATTTGGTACCGGCGGCCCTCAAACGCCTGCCGGACGCTTTGCGCACGCGCATCTCGGTTACCCAGCAGTGCCGCGGAGAGATCGTCGAGCAAACCAAGCTGGCTTTTGATAACTGCGGTGTAGAAGCCACGCTTCAACCGTTCTTTGATGACGTTCCCGAACAGATCGGACGGGCACATCTGGTGATCGCACGCTCCGGCGCTTCCACCGTCAACGAAGTGGCCATGGCCGGCCGGCCGGCGATCTTTATTCCCTATCCTTATGCCGCCGACGATCACCAAATGGAAAATGCCAACGCCATTGCCGTGTCCGGCGGCGGTTGGTGCGAACCCCAAGAGTCGCTCACGCCAGCGCGGTTGGCTGAACGCTTGGAGGCGCTCCTCACCTCACCCAACACCCTTGAGATTGCGGCCGCCGGCGCCAATGCCTTTGCCGTTCCCGATGCGGCGGAGCGCTTAGCCAACGTCGTTGAAGACCTCATGGACGGCCGCAATGGCAACACCTCCGAAGCGAGAGGGGCCGCCTGATGCGCACCATGCCGCTTGATATCGGGATCATTCATTTCGTCGGCATCGGCGGCATTGGCATGAGCGGAATCGCGGAAGTCATGCACAACCTGGGCTACCAAGTGCAGGGCAGCGACATCGCCGAAAATGCCAATGTTGATCGGCTGCGCACGTTGGGTATTCGCATCGAAGTGGGCCATCGTGCCGAAAACATCGGCGATGCCCGCGTGGTTGTCATTTCCTCGGCTGTCAAATCCTACAATCCCGAAGTAGTAGCGGCGCGCAAAGCAATGATGCCGATAGTCCGCCGTGCCGAGATGTTGGCCGAACTGATGCGCCTGAAGTGGGCTATCGCCGTCGGCGGCACCCACGGCAAGACCACCACCACCTCTCTGATTGCGGCCGTCCTTGATGCCGCCAGCTTGGATCCTACAGTCATAAACGGCGGCATCATCAATGCCTACGGTACCAATGCCCGCCTGGGCGAAGGGGATTGGATGGTGGTAGAGGCCGATGAGTCAGACGGCACGTTCAACCGTTTGCCGGCAACCATCGCCGTTGTCACCAACATCGACCCTGAGCACCTCGATTTTTACGGTGACTTTAATGCGCTCAAAGTAGCGTTCCGGACTTTTGTGGATTCCATTCCTTTCTACGGCTTCGCCACGCTGTGCATTGATCACCCGGAAGTACAGGCGCTGATCCCGCACCTGTCAGACCGCAAGGTCATCACTTACGGCCTCGGACCGCTAGCCAACGTGCGCGGTGAAAATGTGCATCTGGACATGGACGGCGCCCGCTTTGACGTCACTGTGTCGGATCGCCTCACCGGCGGAGAGCGGCGGATTGAGAACGTACGCATTCCAATGTTCGGTAACCACAACGTCCTGAATGCTCTAGCGGCAATTGCCGTGGGTGTGGAACTGGGCGTTGGAGATGACACCATTGTTGACGGCCTGGCCAAATTCACCGGTGTCAAACGCCGGTTCACAGTGGTTGGTGAGGTCGACGGCATCACCGTCATCGACGATTACGGCCATCATCCGGTTGAGATTGCGGCTGTCTTGAAAGCCGCGCGCAGCGCCACCGTAGGCCGTGTAATCGCCGTGGTTCAGCCCCATCGCTACTCACGCCTGGCCTCCCTGTTCGAAGAGTTCTGCACCTGCTTCAACGATGCCGACCACGTGGTTGTGGCCGATGTTTACCCAGCTGGGGAGACACCCATCGAAGGCATGGACCGGGATGGGTTGATCGAAGGCTTACACGCCCATGGCCACACCCAGGTCACCGCCCTTCTCGCACCGAAACATCTTTCCGCCGTCATTGACGACATCGCCGAGTCCAACGACATGGTGGTGTGTTTAGGCGCGGGCAACATCACCGCCTGGGCCCAGGCGCTTCCCGAACACCTTGCTAAAGTGCGCGCAGCCAAAGCGCGGGACCTGGCGTCATGATGGTGACCCAACCCGCAGCCGGTCGTCTCGTCGACCACTTACCAGCCATACGAGGACAATACGAAGCCTTTGCACTGCTGGCGCAAACCACATGGTTCCGGGTCGGCGGTCCGGCGGAGGTGCTGTTCGTTCCGGCTGATGCGGAAGATTTGTCCTCATTCCTGCGATCCAAACCTGAAGACATTCCCATAACCGTTATCGGCCTGGCGTCCAATTTACTGGTACGTGACGGCGGCATCCCCGGAGTCACGATTAAATTGGGCCGTGCCTTCAACACCATAGAAGCCGACGGCTTATCTCTGCGCTGCGGTGGCAGTGCGGTGGATGCGGCTGTGGCGACGACAGCCCGGGATCATGAAATCGCAGGACTGGAATTCCTCACCGGTATTCCGGGCACCATCGGCGGTGCCGTGCGTATGAATGCGGGCGCCTATGGCCGGGAAATCCAGGATGTGTTGGTTAGTGCGACGGCCATGGATGACATGGGCACCATCCAAAAGCTTTCTCGGGAAGACCTTGGTTTCGGGTATCGCCACTGTGCCGTGTCGGAAGACTGGGTATTCATTGGTGCGGAACTCAAAGGCATTAAAGGTGATGCCGATACCATTACCGCTCGCATCCGGGAAATCAGGACAGAGCGAGAAGAAGCCCAACCGGTGCAAAGCCGCACCGGCGGCTCAACCTTTGCCAATCCCCCTGAAGCCAAAGCATGGGAATTGATCGACCAAGCCGGATGCAGAGGTTTGCAAATCGGCGGTGCCCAGGTTTCTGAAAAGCATTGCAACTTCTTGGTCAACACCGGGACAGCCACTGCTTCGGATCTTGAGCGCCTGGGCGATGAGGTCCGCCGGCGTGTCCGCGATGCCACCGGCATTCCCTTGTCGTGGGAAATCCGCCGGGTCGGGGTCGCGGAAACCGATGACGATGCGCCTCTGCACCGCATGGAGAGCCATGCGTGAACGGTGATCGAGCCATAACCCGGGTCGCGGTCCTGTGTGGCGGTTTCTCGGCGGAACGAGAAGTGTCTCTGGTCTCCGGCCGTGCCGCCGCGTCAGCTCTTGAGCAATCCGGTTATGACGTCACCACCATTGATGTTCCGCATGACATGCCAGCTTTAACCGCGTCACTTGCGGAAGCGAAACCCGAAGTTGTCTTCAATGCCCTGCATGGTCGATATGGCGAAGATGGGTGCATCCAGGGACTGCTGGACATGATGGGCCTACCTTATACCAATTCGGGACGCATGGCTTCGACGTTGGCCATGGATAAAAACATTGCCAAGAGACTTTTCGATGCTGCCGGTTTACCTGTTGCGGAAGATGTCATTGTTACATACGAGGACTTTGATAACGGTGATCCGCTACCACGGCCGTATGTAATAAAGCCAATCAATGAAGGGTCAGCAGTTGGCGTCCGCATTGTGCGTGAAGGCGACAATGTTTCCCCGTTCGACGATCCTGCATTTCGCGCCATTAACTCGAGTGGCCCGATCATGGTTGAACGTTACATTCCTGGACGAGAATTGACCGTAACCATTCTTGGGGACCGTGCACTTGCGGTTACCGAGATTACAACTGACCGCGAGTTTTATGATTACGAAGCAAAGTATGCGGAAGGTGGTTCGAATCACACAATTCCGGCTGAGTTACCAAGTAAGACTTACGACTGGATTCTTGGTATCTCTCTCGGAGCACACCGCACCCTGGGATGTCGCGGTGTAACGCGGGCCGACCTTCGTCTTGATAAAGACAACATTTACCTGCTCGAACTCAACACCCAACCCGGCCTGACACCGACGTCGTTGGTTCCTGAACAAGCCGCTTACATCGGCATGAGCTTTGCAGACCTTGTGTCGTGGATGGTGGAGAACGCCCGATGCGACGCCTAACTCAACCCCTCATCGCGTTAACGATGCTCGGCGTTATCGCCGGCGCTGCCATTTGGCTTCTGCCACAAGCAATCGATGTCGAGCAGTTCATGGCCGTTCCAGATCAGGCCATAGAGACTTTATCCACCGTTGGTTTGAGCGTTGAACATGTCACCGTGGAAGGCCGGCACAACACGGACGCCACAGAGATTCTGGAGGCCCTTGGGGCGGTTCGGGGAGCGCCGATCTTTGATATCGATGTTCCGCAGGCCCGGCAGATTATTACGGCTCTGCCTTGGATTCGCTCGGCAGAAATCGTGCGCCAACTGCCTAATCGCGTACATATCACGCTCGACGAATATAAGGCGTACGCGCTTTGGCAACATGACGAGCGCTACAGTCTGGTCGCAAAAGGCGGCACCCTCATAACGGATGTAACCGACGCAGAGCCGGGACTGGTCGTGCTCGTCGGTAACGATGCGCCGGTCCATGCAGCAACCTTATTCGATACTCTGTCGAGCCAGCCTCATCTTCTTGACCGTGTCAAAGCCGCGGTACGGTTCGGCGGTCGGCGTTGGGACGTCACCCTTGACGATGTCGATACTGGCATCGTTCTCAAACTGCCTGAAGCTGACGTCGCCGCTGCTTGGCAGGGCCTGGCCGTCTTGGATGTAAAACATAATTTACTGGGCCGCGCGATTGCAGAGATCGACCTGCGAATCCCAGGCCGGCTCGTCGTGAGACTGCTGAACGGCTATGAGCCGGTTCCCTCCAACAACAAGGCCCCTAATTCAACCGATGTCCGGTCGGGCGCAGGGTCAAAAAGATCAATAAGGAGCTGACCAAAGGTGTCTAAAGGTACAGTTCGCAACAGCGTTATCGCTGCGCTCGATGTCGGCACGACAAAAGTATGTTGTTTCGTCGCTCAGACCGATGAGAACAGCCAACTGCAAATCTCAGGTGTGGGTCATCACCGTGCCAACGGAATGCGAAATGGGCAGGTCGTCAACATGGATGCCGCCGAAGCCTCCGTGCGGGCGGCCGTCGATGCCGCTGAACAGATGGCGAATGAGCGGATCGACCGTGTATTCGTAAACATTAACTGTGGCGGTCCCAGATCCTCTCAGATTGAAGTCGAATTGTCCGTGTCAGGATATCAAATCAAGGACACCGATGTGCGCCGCATCATGGAGCACGCAGGGGCTCATTTTGATACCGATGACCGCGACCTGATCCATTGTATTCCGACAGGATATTCGATTGATGGTTCGAACGGCATCATTGACCCGCGCGGCATGTATGGTGACCAGCTCGGGGTCAATATTCATCTCGTCACAGCTGCTCTTGGCCAGAGCCGCAATCTGACAACGGTTATCGAACGCTGCCACCTCGAAATCGAAGACAAAGTTGTTTCTGCGTACGCGGCCGGACTTGCCTGTCTCGTTGAGGATGAAAAGGACCTGGGTGTAACCGTCATTGATATGGGTGGTGGCACGACTTCGGTGGCCGTTTTCCAGGATGGTCATATCGCTTTCGTGGACACTGTGCCCATCGGGGGCAATCACGTTACGGGCGATATCGCCAAGGGTTTGTCTACTCCAGTTGCCAAGGCTGAGCGTCTAAAAACAGTTTACGGCAGCGTTGTTCAGACGCCCTCGGACACACGCGAACTCTTGAAAGTACCTCTGGTTGGAGAGGACGACGAAAACAGCGCCAATGAAGTGCCCAAATCCATGTTGGTTCAAATCATACAGCCGCGCATGGAAGAGACATTTGAACTGGTGCGCGCGCTCCTTGATGCCAGTGGATACAGCAAAATCGTGGGTCGCCGAGTGGTGATCACCGGCGGTGCAAGCCAATTGGAAGGTGTGCGCGACTTCGCAGAACTCGTACTTGACAAGCAGGTGCGTCTTGGCCGGCCGAAAATGATCAAGGGTTTGCCGGAATCTGTTTCAGGTCCGGCCTTTGCAACCGGCGCCGGCCTGCTGCGCTACGCCGTTAATGAACATGTTTCACACCCCGACCTCGCCGCCATCGACTCAGTGGCGCGGCGAAAGGGATTTGGCCGTATCGGTCAGTGGTTGAAGGAGAATTTCTAATGAGGAGAGGACGCCAAGTCCGGGAATACGAAGCGGCTACTGGTCCGCCAAACTCGCCCGGAAAAAGATCGGGGATACCGGTCACCAACGTCCTATCGAGCTGGAGAACACAAACCTGGAGGAAGGTATGACTTTGAACATTAGCGTCCCACAATCAGAAGCAGAACCGCTTCTGAGACCTAAGATCACCGTGATGGGCGTCGGCGGTGCCGGCGGCAATGCGGTGAATAATATGATTGAGAGTGCATTGGACGGTGTCGAATTTGTCGTTTCCAATACCGATGCGCAGTCCTTGTCGTTGTCGCGGACCGACCGGCGCATTCAATTGGGTGCAGACACCACGTCCGGCCTAGGGGCTGGAGCTCGCCCAGACATTGGACGCCATGCGGCTGAGCAATGCATCGAACTCATTGGCCAGCAATTGGAAGGCTCCAACATGGCCTTTGTCACCGCCGGAATGGGCGGTGGAACCGGTACGGGCGCTGCACCGGTTATCGCTAGAATTGCCTGTGAATTGGGTATCTTAACCGTCGGTGTCGTGACCAAACCCTTCCAGTTTGAAGGGGTGCACCGGATGCGGATCGCAGAGGCGGGGATCGAAGAACTCGCGCAATGCGTTGATACTTTGATCATCATTCCAAATCAGAACCTGTTCCGCGTCGCCAATGAAAAAACGACGTTCGCCGATGCTTTCAAGATGGCGGATGACGTTTTGTACTCCGGGGTACGTAGCGTCACGGATTTGATGATGATGCCTGGACTCATCAATCTGGATTTTGCCGACGTTCGTACGGTGATGCAGGAAATGGGCCGAGCGATGATGGGCACTGGAGAGTCCGAGGGCGACAAGCGGGCGATCGAAGCGGCAGAGGCCGCAATCGCCAACCCACTCTTGGAAGACACCTCCATGCGAGGTGCCAAAGGTGTGCTCATCAACATCACAGGTGGATCCGATGTCACCTTGTTTGAGGTCGACGAGGCAGCGAACAGGATCCGTGATGAAGTGGAAACCGAAGCGCATATCATTTTCGGATCCTGCTTCGATGAGAGCCTGGAAGGGCGCATTCGCGTGTCCGTGGTCGCAACCGGCATTGAGGCTATGGAAGGTCAACTCCCCAGGCCCATGCTGGTGCGCGATGAAACCAAACCGATCGCCGATAAACCCCTAGACATCAAACCGGAGCAGCCGAGTAGCCGTCCGGCTGCCATTGCCAAGAATGTGTTCGGTGCCGGTCCGCAGGAAAAATCGGCAGCGGCTGGCGCTAGCACACCAACGCCTGCCTCGGCACAGGGTCTCGGCTCAACTTTGGCTCCGGCCAGTGCCACGACACGGCCACCGGTGGATGAAATCGAGTTGGCTGATAGGGTTGCGCAGTCAACGCGTGAAGGAGCCATGCCAAGTGCCCCGGCCGCCCAAACCGATGAAATCGCAGAAGCGATGGCAAAGGCGCCGGCGATGACCATTAAACCGCAGGTGAAGGCTCAATCACCTTCATCTGCTGCTACAGCTCCGGCACGACCGACGGATACCTTCATTCCGAAGGCCCCGGTTTTGCCGAAAGCAATACCCATAGCCGAAAGCAAACCCGAGCCGGCTATTCCTGCCGCGAACATTCCGGCGGCGCCAGCAACGCCAACAGCTCAGCCAAAAGCACCCGCCGCAGAGGCAAAGCCATTGGCAAAAGCCAGCGCACCGGAAGCTAAAACGGAGAACAGCAAGCTCAGTCTCTTTAGCCGTTATCGCAGTCTAGCCAAGGGTAAGCCTGAGACGGAGAACGCCAAACCGTTGGAACAGGAAAAGCCAGCGGCACCGACGACGGCGGAAGTCAAACCGGCGCTGCCTGCCAAACCGGCTGCAACCCCTGCAGCTCAACCGAGTTTGGCGATATCGGTCAATCCTTCAGATCGGCCAGTGACATCACATGATGAGGATGAGTTGGAAATCCCGGCTTTCCTAAGGCGGCAAGCCAACTAATCGTCTCGTTTCGTTCCGTGGGGGCGGTCCGCTGAGGGGGATGAATCGCCAACGGGAGGGGAAAAGGCCCGCCAATAGGCGGGCCTTTTCTTATGATTTGCCGGGATCGGATCATCGCGGTTTTGTGACAAAGTAAAGAGAAATAAAGCGAAAATAGTTGTGGACAATTGTTAAAAAGAAAGGGCGGTAAAGCCAGAAAATTTTTGCTTGTCAAAGCGTTACAATCTGCAACAATGCTTGTATTGTGCGGGTCTCGCAGGGTTGGTACTATGAGTCCCCTGGCTGTCCGGGCGCAGACGTGTGCCTAATGTATTGTTTGTTACAAGTAAAAACGGTGACCTATGGCCCTTGACGTCAGCGACCCTTGCACCGAGGCCGGTGCGCCCAGTGACCCCGCGACCACCCCGTCCATTCCCAAATCGATAAAGCAACGAGCCCTCAAGTCGTCCATTGGCTGCAGTGGAATAGGCTTGCATTCGGGTGTTCGAGTGTCGATGAAGTTGCATCCGGCACCTGCCGATAGTGGGATAACTTTTAAGCGCATCGATCTTGTTGGCGGGGGATCGGAAATCCCTGCCCTCTGGAACCGGATTGCCGACAGCCGCATGTGTACAGTATTAGCCGCTGAAAATGGCATCAGTGTTGCTACAGTTGAACACCTTATGGCGGCTTTCTATGGCATGGGGATCGACAATGCCCTGGTTGAACTCAATGGACCAGAAGTTCCGGCCATGGATGGCAGCGCTGCACCCTTTATCTTTTTGATGGGATGCGCTGGGGTCGTCAAACAAGAAGCACAGCGCAAGGCGATATTGATAAAGCAACCCGTTGTTTATCGAAATGGCACCAAGGAAGTGGGTCTTGCACCAGCAACAGGCGGTTTGAAAGTCGATTTTGAGATCCGCTTTGCCGCTCCGGCAGTCGGCGAGCAGTTCTGCAGTTTTGACATCGACCGTGAAATCTTCAAGACCGAGATCAGCAAATCAAGAACGTTTGGCTTTTTGTCAGATGTTACGGCACTACGAGAAGCCGGATTGGCGCGGGGCGGCAGCCTCGAAAACGCGATAGTGGTTGATGGTGACAGAATTCTGAATGAAGACGGATTACGTCACACAGATGAATTTGTCCGCCATAAGGCGTTGGACGCGGTTGGCGACCTATACCTCACCGGATATCAGATAATCGGCCATTTCCATGGCGTTTGCTCAAGCCACGCAGATACGGCCAATTTGCTCCGTAAGGTGTTCACGGACAACGCCAATTGGGAGCTGATCGACGCACCTGTAGAGGACCGAGAAGTTGACGACGTTGTCTGGACGCAGCCCCTACAGAAGGTTGCTGCCGGGTAAAGCAGTCTCTGCTGACAGCGGGGGCTGCAGTGGTATACTGCCGCATTGATTCACCATTGCAGTTTGACTGGCCATGACCCCTCGTCATTGCACTATCCTTCGCCAATGCGCTTCAGCGTTTCTTGTCATCGCAGGTTTGACCGCCTGCGCCGGTGACGATGAACCCGAATACCGGGAGCTTACGGTCTACGAGATTTATAATCAGGCCACAGAATACTTGGAAGATGATCGATTCCGGGATGCTGCCTACTTCTTCGATGAAGTGGAACGGCAACACCCCTACTCTATCTGGGCGACAAAATCAAAATTGATGGCAGCCTATTCCCATTACATGAATAACAAGTATGACGACGCAATTGCTTCGCTGGACCGCTTTATTCAAGTGCACCCGGGCAATCGTGATGTCGTTTATGCCTATTATTTGAAAGCTCTGTGTTATTACGAGCAGATATCCGATGTTGAACGCGACCAGGAGATGACTCAGGACGCGCTCATAGCATTGGAAGATGTGATTACGCGCTTCCCGGATACATCATATGCCCGCGACGCCCGTCTCAAGATCGATCTCACACGGGATCATCTAGCCGGCAAAGAAATGACGGTAGGTCGATTCTATTTGCGTCGTCAGCATTATTTGGCCGCTGTTAACCGGTTTAAGAATGTGATCGCAGAATACGGTAACACGACGCACGCCCCTGAAGCGCTGTTTCGCATGGTCGAAGCCTATTCCGCGCTCGGACTACGCGACGAAGCAAAGCGAAGCGCCGCCGTTCTTGGTTACAATTACCCAGGCAGTGATTGGTATGAAGACGCCTATCAGCTTGCTGGACTTAGCCCCCAAGAACGCCAGCGCCAACAGGCAGAAGCCCAATCTGCGTCAGAGGGAGACGACGAACCCTGGTGGCGCATCTGGTAAGCAAACCGGACAATGCTTGCCTCGCTGTCTATTCGCGATGTTGTCTTAATCGACAAACTTGATCTTGAGTTCACTGCTGGACTAGGTGTCCTAACCGGTGAAACGGGAGCGGGAAAGTCAATCTTGCTTGATTCGCTTGGTTTGGCTTTGGGTGAACGAGGTGACAGCAGCCTGGTTCGCCCCAGCGCCGAAAAACTCAGCGTTACGGCTGAATTCGATATTCCAACCAACCATCCGGTGTATCGCATTTTTGCCGAACACGATCTCACACTCGACGGCGATACCGTGGTCATGCGCCGCAGTGTTAGTCAAGACGGCCGCAGCCGGGCCTTTATCAACGATCAAGCGGTGAGTGTAGGTTTGCTCAGGCAAATCGGCGCGTTCTTGGTGGAGGTGCATGGTCAGTTCGACGCCCATGGTTTGATGGACGTTCGCACCCATCTGCAAGTCCTTGACCGGTACCGGCAAATCACTCAGAGCGATGAAGCGGATACCATTTGCCGGAAGACCTGGGCTGAATGGCAATCCGCACAAAAAGCGTTGACTGAGGCAGAGCAGATGATGCGTAACGCCAAGGTGGAAGAAGAAACTTTACGGGCACATGTCGAAAAACTCGAACGGTTGGCTCCCATGCCGGGTGAGGAACCAGAACTGACGGCTAAACGGGCCCTATTACGCCATGGCGAGCAAATTCTCACTGCGGTTGAAGCCGCTCGGCAGGCATTGAAGGAGCCCGCAGACGTGGATGGGGCAGTGCGGTCTGCACAGGGAGAGTTACGCCGCGTGGCTGGAAAGGCCGAAGGGCAGTTGGATTCCATATGCGCGGCACTGGACCGAGTATCGATTGAACTGACAGAAGCGGAACAGGCACTCGATGCTACGGCCGCAGCCTTTGATTTGGATCCAGCTGAATTGGAAGCCGCCGAGGAACGCCTGTTCGCCCTAAAAGCCGAAGCTCGAAAACATGGGGTTGGCATTGATGACCTAGCTGGAACTCTAGCGACCATGCGCATCCGGTTGGAGACCTTGACTGGAGGCGAAGAGACCTTGATACGCCTCGCTAAAGCAGAACAAACAACACGGCATGCGTTCGTCACGGCAGCAAAATCACTCACCGATGCCCGCCGTCAAGCGGGTCAGACCTTGGCTGCTGCTGTAGCAAAAGAACTCTCTCCACTTAAACTCAATGACGCTTCATTTGCGGTGGTCGTCGAGCCGCTCCAGGAAACCGAGTGGTCCGCGCAAGGAAGTGACCGAGTAATTTTCGAAGTTACCACAAACCCTGGTATGCCGCCGGGCCACCTCAACAAGATTGCATCCGGTGGCGAACTGGCCCGGTTTTTACTAGCACTCAAGGTCGTCTTGGCCGATAGCCAACTGCCGGCCGTTATGATTTTCGACGAAGTGGATTCCGGTATCGGAGGCGCCACCGCCAGCGCAGTGGGCGAACGGCTAGCCCGGTTGGCGCGGAACACGCAGGTACTTGTGGTCACCCATTCACCGCAGGTCGCAGCGCGAGGGGAAGGCCATTGGCGTGTCGCTAAGGTAACGGACGGCGAAATCGCTGCGACGCGGGTGGTCAAATTAACACCCGATGAGAGGCGTGAAGAAATCGCCCGCATGCTGGCCGGGACAGACATTACCGACGAGGCTCGCGCCGCCGCCGATGTTCTGATGACGGGCACGTAACAGAATGACTTCTAATCCACACGCTAAAGCCATCGACGACCTCTCCAAAAAAGATGCTGCTGCAGAACTCAAACTTCTGACTGCGGATATGGCCGAGCATGACCGCCGCTATTACCAGGATGATGCGCCGACGATTACCGATTCCGAATATGACCTGTTAAAGGCACGCAACGAGGCCATCGAATCACGATTTCCGGACTTAATTCGCAAAGACAGTCCGAGCAGAAAAGTTGGTGCCGCCCCGGCTACGGGGTTTAAGAAATATCGGCACACTGTTCCCATGCTGTCCTTGGGCAATGTGTTCACTGTTGAAGATGTCGAAGACTTCTTTGCCCGAATACGCCGGTTCCTGGGTTTGGACGAAAACGAAATCATTGATGTCATTGCCGAGCCAAAAATCGACGGCCTGTCTTTTTCAGCGCGGTATGAAAACCGCCACTTTACCGTGGGGGCAACCCGCGGTGACGGTCAGGAAGGCGAAGACATCACCGCTAACCTAAGAGTAATTGGCGATTTACCTGAAACGCTATCGGGCGATGCACCAAAGGTGCTTGATGTCCGGGGCGAAGTGTTAATGACCAAGGACGACTTTAAGGCACTCAATGACGCGCAGTCGAAAAAAGATGCAAAGGTGTTTGCCAATCCCCGCAATGCCGCAGCGGGTTCATTGCGCCAACTGGATACAGAGATCACAAAATCAAGACCGTTAACCCTGTTCGCTTACGCTTGGGGTGAGGCTGACCCCACGGATTGGGATAGCCAACAAGAGTATATGAACCGGCTTAAGGCATGGGGATTTCCGACCAATCCCCTCACCCGCTTGTGTCACACGGTCGAAGAAACGCTCAAAACCTACCGCCATATAGAATCACAGCGGGCCACCCTGCCCTACGACATTGATGGTGTGGTCTATAAAGTCAACCGGCTGGATTGGCAGCAGCGATTGGGATTTGTCAGCCGCGCACCGCGCTGGGCCACCGCTCATAAATTTCCGGCGGAGCAAGCCGAAACAGTCTTGGACTCCATCGACATTCAAGTGGGCCGGACAGGTTCCTTAACCCCGGTTGCCCGGCTCAAGCCCGTAACCGTCGGCGGCGTCGTTGTGTCCAACGCCACCCTGCACAATGAGGATGAAATTGCCCGTAAAGACATCCGCGAGGGCGACACCGTCATCATTCAACGCGCGGGAGATGTCATCCCCCAGGTGGTGCGGGTGATCACGGAAAAGCGCCCCAAAAAGAGCAAGCCCTACGTCTATCCTGAAACCTGCCCTATCTGCGGCAGCTTGGCCGTGCGGGAGGAGGGTGAAGCCGTACGGCGGTGCACCGGCGGACTCATTTGTGAAGCTCAGGCGGTCGAGCGTCTTAAGCACTTTGTCTCCCGCAATGCCTTTGACATCGAAGGATTGGGAGCCAAGAACATCGAAACGTTTCACGCCGACGGACTCATCACCAGCCCGGTGGACATCTTTACGTTGGCAAAGCGGGATGCAGACCCGGTTAATCTGACGCCTCTGAAAAACCAAGAGGGATGGGGCGATACCTCAGCAGACAATCTATTCCAGGCGATTGAAGACAAACGCACGGTTGAACTGGATCGGTTCCTTTATGCCTTGGGCATCAGACAGGTCGGTCAGGCCACCGCGCGCTTGCTGGCCCAGGCTTATGGCTCTCTTAAGGCGTTGCGCGCGGCCATGGACAAAGCCCAAGACCGTGAGTCTCAGGCCTATCAGGACTTACTCAATATCGAGAGTGTCGGTGCGGCCGTGGCCGATGATCTTCTGGGTTTCTTCGCAGAACCGCTCAATCAGGACATCCTCGACGGCTTGGCTCACGAGCTGACCATCCAGGATTTTGCGGCTCCCGATACCGTTGCCTCTCCCATTTCCGGCAAGACCGTGGTGTTTACTGGTACCCTGGAAACCATGACCCGGAATGAAGCAAAAGCTGAAGCCCAGGCCCTCGGCACCAAGGTGGCAGGGTCGGTTTCCGCCAAGACCGACTTGGTGGTCGCCGGCCCCGGGGCGGGTTCAAAACTCAAACAAGCTGAAAGCTTTGGGGTTCAGGTGGTGGACGAACAAGGCTACCTAAAGATGATTGGGCGGGATTGAATTTCTCCTTCTGAACCGGTGACCAATCCTACGTGGGCCGCTAAACTTGCCGTTCGTCGTGATTTCACAGTGAAAGCCCCATGCCGTCCGATCTTGATCCCCAGCCCACCGAAGATATCGAAGTCGATCTGAAAAAGGTTTCAGTGCTCGTCGTGGAAGACGAAGAGGTCATCTGTGACGTGATGTGCGCCTTTCTGAAAAAGATCGGTGTGCGCCGGGTGATTGCCGTGGGCAACGCCGAAGACGCCATCTATCAACTTGAAGACGATGCCGAAACCAAGGTTAATATCGTTCTGGTCGACCTCATGCTGCCGGGGGCAAGCGGTTTGTCGTTGATCAAAACTTTGCGGGAACACAAGCGGGAACGTCTACAAAAAATTCCGATAGTTGTAGTGAACTCTTACACCAGCATGAAAGTCTACCGCAAAGCGGCCGAGTTCGACATCAATGGCTACCTGCGCAAACCCATCGCGCCGGGCTCACTTGAGATTGCCATCACCAAAGCTTTGGGCGGCAAGGTGTCGGCGAAGGTGATGGAAAACTACCGCGGTGAACGAACGCCTGAAGTGCCTGAATCGGAAAAGAAGAAACCCGGTCTCTTGGCCAGTCTGTTCGGCTCCGACGCCAGCGATAAACCCGGTGGCCAATCACCGGCCAGAACCGCACCACAACGGGTCAACCGGCGAATTTGAGCCGGATTAGGTTATTGCTCAATCGCTGAATAGATTTTACCCCGCGCGTTAGTATCGTAAAGGCTACCCACCACCAGTTTGGCCAGTTCCGCTCGGCCGATTGAGACTAGAGCGTTTCCGCGGTTGAATGAATCACTTAAAATTTAACCATTTGAATCAATGACTTATGCGCAGATTCATTTAGGTTGGACAAAAGGTTGGACAACTTTTGAGCCTGCTTTGTTCTCCACTTTCCGTGCCGCATTGTCTGCCAGCCGTACTCGGTCAGCCTTGTTTGTATAGACGGCTGATTCTTCAGGTCGGCTATGGCCTAAATAGGCCATTAATTCCTCGCTAGTGGCACCACTTTCCGCCAACAAAACCGCACGGGCTTTTCGCAAGCCATGTGACGAAAGACCCTTAACGCCAGCTTCTCGGCACCAAACGCCAAACGCCCGACTGAATGAGCCGACTGGGAAAGCCGTACCCTTCCGCGTTGCCAGCAACGTGAATTGGTCTGCTGGCAATTGATCCAGTTCATGGGCAAGCTCGGGCGTGATCGGCATGGTTGCCCGCACGTCCGTCTTTTGCCGAGCGTAGCTTATGCGGCGGTTGATCCAGTCTATGTTGCCGCGTGTCATGGCTATGGCGTCCACGCGCCCGGCAACAGTACAGAACATAAGTTCAAACGCCAAGCGTGCCGTAGTCCCGCTTGGGTGTGTCATTCGAAACTTCGCCCGCTCCGCATCGTTCCAAGTGTCATGGCCGGTGGATCGAATTTTGTTCACGTCGGCTTGCCTTGCGGGATTGGGCCTTTGAAAGTCATGCCGCTTGGCAGCGTGATCGAACAGCTCGGCCAACACCTGGCGCAACCGATTGCCAGCGGCAGGGCCTTTCATTTGGGCCATGAGCATTTCAACGTGGACGGGTTTAGTCTCCGCATATTGACCATCGCCAACACGCTCACTCAGAACGTTCAAATAATAGTTTTTCGTCTTTTTACTGGACGGACAAAGCGAGCCATAGCTCGGCGATTGTTTAAAGGTCTGGATTAGAAAATTGAAAGTGCCGTGGCGTGCGCGGTTCTTAGAAGCGCCCGTGCCTTCGCCGTTGCGTGCGGCCTGCAATTCCCGAAGAAACTGTTCCGATCCGATTTTGCCGTGAATGTACCTATCAATGCGCCGTCCGTTTTTGATCTTGCGGAATCTAGACCTAAGCTTGCCGTGCCGATCTAAAGCAAACGTCACGTCTGAATATTTCTTTTTCTTTCTCACGGTCTTTCTCCTGGTAATGGTCGTTGAATCATTTCAGTGAGTTCCATGGCAGCAGCGTCATCATCGTTAGACGGTTCGCCAGGGGTAATGGTGATCCTTCCGTCCGTGCCATGCACCACACGCACGTTTGCATAACCGGCTGCTTGCATCGCCTTTATGGAGCGAGCAAGTTCGGCTTGCGTTGGTGTGGTTTTGCGGGACACTTGAGTCAGTCTTTAAAGTAATCTTTGATCTTTGCTTGGATCACTTTCTCCGCGCATGAATCGGCTAACATTTTCAAAGCGCAGTTCACGATTGCAGAGTCTTTTGCAACCACCGCAGTCTTGGGCATAACGTCGCCAAGTGCTAACCGCGCATGCTCTAAAAGAACGACACGGACACGCATCGCTTTCGTTGTAATATTCGGGCGCGGGTCCATTGCCGCATGGAGCAATTTCCCTTCATCCGTTTCTAAAACTTTCACGTCGCATTGTGTGGGGTGCAGGTCTGGGTGCGCGGCTTGGCACTCGCGCACCAATTCGTCATAACGCACCGTGGCCTCATGCGCCGCTCGTGACGCTTCGATAGAAATATCTTTTGCGCGGGCGTAATCCGCAACTTGCGTTTCTGTGTAGGGAATTTTCATAGCCTTTTTCCTTAAAAAGTACATAACCGTACAGTTATGTACCAAGGTTTAAGCTGCGTCAACTATGTTATCGACTCAAATCCTTTTTTTATTCGTGGCGGGCGGACCCTAGAGGGAAATACCGGCATTTTTGCCAGCGGCCTCAGCGGACAATCCCCCTTCGATTAATTGTTTATACGCCCGCGCCCGTCCGGCGATGTCTGCCGCGTGAAGATTCTCAAAGGAGAACGAAATATCGACTTCGAACTTTTGCGAAAGTTCTTCTGCGATCAACCCCGCCACTGGCTGCAATGACGAAGCCATGAATTGGCGAAAACTTTCCCTCGCCCGTGTTCCGTCGCCTTCAGCAATGACCATCCCAAGTGGGATTCCGCATGCGCTCAAAATATCCCGTGCCGTGGCCGTCCGCAACTTGTCGATCAATTCACGTTTAAGTCCAAACTCGGTGATATCCGCCGCACCACCTTTGGCCGTGCCGGGTTGATTGCCTTGCCACTGCGAAGGCGATTCCATTAACAAAGTTTTTCCTCTTGCTTTCCCCAGGTCGGCACGTAGTGCATCTAACGGTTTGATAGTTCCGGACTCATCGATTTGAGGATTCGCCGGTAAACCGAGAATCGAACCATGCGGTGCTTGGGCTTCTTTTGCTAAAATCGATTCAAGTCCGGCTGAAGCAGAACTGGTATCCCGCGCCCATACCCATGGTGGTGTGCCAACCCATGGGCGGAAGCGGTCAACGGCATACCGACAATGGACCATCTGCTTTGCGCTGACTGTCCGTTGTTTTGAACTCGTTGGCCCATACTCGCTTGCGGAATAGACCCATGCCATTGGGTCGGCATCGTCGCCAATGGTTGTCACGCTCGCTTGCGGCGATAGTCTAAGAACACCTGCCCGAACTTGCATCAGGTGAAAACTTTCGCCGCTGCGAATCAAATCGCGTCCGACCTGTGCCAGCAAGCTCGGAGTCAATGCGCGTTTAAACGGTTCGGGCGCGGACACCTCAGCAGCAGCCAAACTACGGCCATAAAATCCGGCTGCAACCTCAAGAGCGGCAACGGCCAATGGAGCAGAGTCGGCACCCTCAGCACTGGCAAGAAAAGCCGACGTGATCGAATCAGTATAGCTCCGCGTTTCGAGCTTGCGCGTCCACGGCCACCTCATGAGTCTGGCTCCTCAATCGCCAAGGCGCGGTGGGTGCGCCAAGGGGCCAACAACGCCAACGCTCCGCTATTACTTAGTGGATCAGGCGCAAAGAACCTTGACCTCTCAAAGCGGATATTTAATCCGCCGCCGCGTATGTTTTGAACACCGCGCGGTTGGTAGGCAACAAGATATGCCGCGACTCTCAACGTCGCCTCGGCCTTTATTGGTGAAGGCGCATCAGGCGCGAATCTTTCAATAATTCCGCTCGATGTCTCGCCCAAAAGATCAACCCGGCTATCGTCGCTGCCTGCATCATCAAGGCCGCTAACATTGGCGCGCAAAAAGTCACGCGCAGCCGCGCGAGAAACGACGGAGGTTGATAAAGGCCAAGGGGATAACGTTACAACCACGACAATGCACTCCGCCGCCGCGTAGGCGTTGGTTGATCGTTCTCATCATCACCTAGGAAGGCAATGGGAGCCCATCCAGCGCGGCGGTAGGCTTCACCGGCAATCGGTTTAAACAAGACCGCGTTTAAACCGGCCTTTGTGTATGTTCGAACGCCATTGATTTCTGTGAACACAGAAACTGAATCATCGACCAATGGGCGTGTAAATACATCGACCTTTGCTTTTCCCAGGTCGGTTAAGGTCTCGCCCGCTGCTGTGTTTCGGGCGTTCGGTGCAAGCTCGACCTCTAGCGCCTTTGGTGTGTCTGTTAGACGAAGCGTCTTGCCGCTCGTTGATCCCAACGATTCAGAGACGCGGCCAACAACTGCCAACACGTCAGCCCCTGGTACTGGTCCCAAAGACTTGGGTGCAAAAACCACGCGGTTACAGTCACCCGTTAAACATTCGCAAAAACATTCAACGCCATATTGAATTCCATTTCGGATCCATATTCTGGGCTCACGCTTCTTTGCGCGGGCTTCTACAACGCTGCCGGCATATGCCGGGCTATCAACGACGGCGATTGCGCTCAAGTGTGCGCGTTCGATGACTCTCACGCCATCGTCTAACCTTTCCTCAATCGCATTGAACTCGATTGATAGGCCACGAAGCACACCGCTATGAACGAGCGTTAACACGTCATCCGCCGCTTGGGTTTTTGGTAACTCGGCCGAGATTCGCAAATCGGTTTGCGTGTCATCGATGGTCAGCCCGGCACCTGTCCGCGCAAGTGGCGTGCGCCGGTCGTGGGATGAATTCAAAATCACGTCATCAATGGGTTGAAAGGCACCCGGCTGGAATGTTTCGCGCATTCCTGGCGCTATAAGCGCCACGGAGCCATAGGATAAGGCAACCCCAGCCAAGGTGCGGCCCTTTACGTTCCGAAGCCCTAGAGAGCGTTTTTCAAGCACGGCTAGGCGCGCCTGAAAAAAGGTGCCGGAACACGGTTATGCCCGCTACGCAATGAGCGGCGTGTTCCGGCACTTGTGCCGGGGGTTGCGAGCGCAAAGGAGGACAAAGTCCAAAAACTCCCAACGCCCGGCACTGGACGGGGTCCACACTGGTGAGCCTTTCCCCCGTCTATCACGAAGCAAGTTCCGTTAAAATTATTAACCCGCCATCAGCTTCATCCCGAGTCCAAAACCAGGATTGAATCCCACTGCGGACTTGCACAATTATGCCTTCATGCGGGCCAAGGATGTGTCCGGTCCCGTTCGCGTTCGGTGCATTTGCCGCAGCTCTATAAAGAATTATGGACTCGCCAATGTTCTCGGCTAGATAGTCGCTCCCTTCCGCCAGACCGAGTTCGGTTTCTAACGATTTCGGCGTTGAATCCAATGTCAGGTCCTCAGAATTTGCAGCCACAACGGATCATCCCGTCTGAGCAATTAATTTTCTTAAGAAACCTTGAACTCACGCAAAGCATAGGCGTCGGGTTGAACTAGGATCACATCGCCGACCAAAATATGGAGTGTGAAATAGCGTTCACCCTTGGCGGAACCGCTGTAAATGTCATCAATCGAAATCTCGCCCCAATGCGGGCAAACAGCCGTCCGCATTCCCATTGATCCACCCATCATCGAACGGCCTTGCCGAAAAACAAGGGCGCGTTGAATTGTTGAAGCTGGATCAGGCATCCTCTTATTTGTAGTGAACGATCCGAAATGCTGCCGGGCATAATCTGAAAACGCGATAGCGCCCAGGTCAGCCGCTTGGATATCCCTGAAGGCTTTTCCGGCTAACCTATACGTCGCTGGGCCGCAGATCATCGCAACTTGTGACTCGTCCGTGGCCCATAGGCCATCGACGGAGTTTACAAAGGCTTCAACGAAGTCATCAAAATCGGGCGTTGCTGAAGGGTTTGTCGGGTTATTGATGTCTTCAAGACGCGCGATAATCCCAGTTAGGTTTGGCGCGGAGCCGCCACCATTGATCGCTTGGTTGTCAAATTGGTCGGACAAAGCCATCGACGTGGTTTGACGCAGCGCTGACTCATAGTTCGCTTGGCCTACCGCTGCGACATCCTCAATAGCGATTTCTAGCCGTGCGCTTATCCGCTTAGGCTGAGCGGTTGTCACAGTCATCGCGCCCGCAATGCCAACAGCGGCGGCAGACTTGGCCTTGGCCTCCGCGCTCTGAGACGTTGAAATCGTGGCGCTCGCAAACGTGCCGCTTTGGACTCTGGGCTGATCAATGCCAAGTTTTGGAGCAATCGAATTTGAGAACAAAAACGGGCGAACCGGGTCAAGGTTGACTCCAGTCGTTCCCGGCAAGGCTGCTATAGCGCGTTTTTCCGTTTGCCGTTGCTCGGGTTGCGGAACGTCCCACAGTTCGATTGGGATTCCGTCAACATCGGCTGCGGCGCAAAGCTCGGCTGCGGCGCCTGAAGGCATCTTGCCTTGTGCTCGGGCTTGAAAGAAATTCGTTAACTACGCTTTTGATCGAAGCTCGATCCGTTCGCGCTGTTCTGCATCAGGGTTTCCGGCGACTCTCTTTTCCAGTTCGCCTTGTTCGTCGGCCTCACTAAGAACAGCGGATTTATATCGCTGTTCAAGGGTGCCGATCTCGGTATGAAGAGTCTTTTCTTCGACCTTGATTTCGTCGTTATAAGAATCGCCTTCTAAGGCGGAAATATCTGAAAGGCGCGAACGAATCTCGCTCCGACGTAAATCGATTTTTTGTGAAGAAAGCATTTTTGCAGAACCTCATAGTGAAAGACTGGATCAGCCGTAAAGGACTGGATCGCTTGAGTTCTGCTTAGTTTTTGGTCGATACCAATGAGTATAGAGCAGACATTGCCGGGCTTGTAAAGGATTCAGCCCATCAGCTCTTGAACCATATCCCGCCATATCTGTTCTTCAGGTGTCGGGACGCGGCGGGCCTCGCGTCTTGATTTCTCGATATGACACCCCCGGCAAAGGGTTTGCAGACCATCGACGGTGTAGTGGTCTTGATCCGGGTCACGGTCCAATGGTTCCACATGATCGCATTCAAGACGTCCGGATTTGCCGCATGCCTTACATCGGTAGCCATCGCGTGCGAAGACAGCGAGGCGGGTACGTTCCCATAAGCGCTTATCCAAACGGTGGTGCTTACGACTCATTGCTTTAGCCTTCTGTCTGGTGGTACGATAAGGTTGTTGCGGGCCAGTGCGTTCAGCTACCTCCGGCACGATAGATACAGCGGCACGAAGCCACCGGCCTTTCGAGGTCAAGCGCTTGCCAGCTATTTTCTACATAATAGGGGGCCACGGCACGCAACTTCTTTTCTCCGTACAATGTGCTGCTCATCCGATCATGCCGCGATATTGCCAGGTCTGGGCCGGTTGCGCCGGTGTTCTAACGCCGGCGGAGACGGCCAGGATTGATGATGCTGCTGCGTCATCGCGAGCACGTAGACGCCTTCCGCCTTGTGTGCCTTTTGACAATTTCGCATTGCCAGCCGCGTCGATGAGGACACGGGCTTCGCCCATGGCTGCACGTAGTAGTAAAGATGCTGCTGCCGTTACTCCTCCGTCTGCAATGGCCCGGCGAAAAGATCGAACGTCTTCCGCGCCATTCAAGAATCCCATGCCCCGCAATTCCAGTTGAGTCACCGGGATTCCGTTTTTCTGGAGAGCTTCGCGCAGCTCGGCTTCACGCCATCGATCGGCAACTATCTTAGAGGGTCGACCATACCGCCGCATGGCTTCGATCAATAAAGCGCCAACGTCCGTCGCGTGTTGACCGAGAGTCAGAAGCTCGCCACGTCTCGCGCATTGTTCATAAAGATCATTGCAGCCGTCCCTAAGACCACGTTCTTTAAGTGAAGGCTCACACGGGAAAGCGGCGAAGGCCTCTAACGCTCCGGTCTCGGGCCAAAATGCAGAGACAGCGGATTGTGCGGCACTGGTGCCTAGATCGATCCCCCAGACGCATGCTCCGGTGTGTGCCGCTAGGCCCTCAATTTTTTGCCATGCACCGCCGGTCAACAGAAGAGACGCTTCAACGTCGGAAGTGCCAAGGTTCAGTCTAAGAGATTCAAAGGACGCCAATAAAGCGGGGTCGGCTTTTGCTTGGCGCGATTCCATAAAAATTGCTGCTTCTAAGTCCGGCATATGCGGCAACGAAGGGTTAGCTTTTTTCCACACGTGTTTTTGAAAACGTGGATCGGACTCTTTCGCCGCGTGAACTTGTGCATAACCGTCATCGGCTGCCAGCATCTTACCAAACCAATGGGTGTCATCTGCGGGTCTCGTACCCAAAGCGACGAAACGGCTATGTGGTTGTTTACCCGCCGCAGTGCGAAGAGCTGCAACCATACGTTCGCCGGTGGTCTCGGGCCATTGGGCGGGCTCATCAGCCAGGACCAAGACAGGTGCGAGACCATGGGCACGTCGTGGATCACTACCGATGCAACGGACCCTTGCCCCGGTGATCCTGTTTTCTATGCGAGCTTGTTGTGCGGTGTCCCAAACTTTCCATTGGTCCTTGTCGGACAGTTCCTCACCCATGAAGGCAATGACGTGTTCAAACGCGATCCGGGCTTGTTCAAACGAGCTGGCACAAATAACGGTTTCGCCACGCGGCACTACCAAAGGCCCATTAAGAGTTGACGCTGCAATGCCGCTTAACAATGCCGTCTTGCCATTGCCCCTGGCGACAGATAGCGCGGCGGAGTGTGTGCCTTTCTTAAAAGCGCCACGGACAAAGCGACGTTGCCAAGGTAGGATAGAAAACGGTTGTCCAGCTAGGCGGCCTTGCGTGATTGTCAGGTCAGCGAGGTACTCGATCAACGACGCGGCGATGGTCATTGGAGCGTCCCCCATACGCCTTGGGAAACGAATCTTTGCAGTTCGGCGGCAGATGACCAGCCGAGTTCGGCGGCAGTGACTTCCGCGTCTGGTCCGAAGATTCGTTCCAGCGCCATAGACATCCGCGTTGCCATCGTCCCCGCTTGTTCTTCGATAATCGAGGCAACCTGCGGCGAAGTCTCATCGCCGGTTTCTGATCGAAAGAGCAGATAGCCGACCCTGTATAAAGCGGCAAAATCGAGCCTGTGGCCTTGGTTGGCGTGGTCGTGCGGATCGTCTCCTTATGGGTGTCGTGGTCATCGTCCCCATGGGTCTCATAGGCGTCTGTGGTCGGCATTGAACGTCTCCTTGAGGTGTCTCTGTGTGGTCGGGTCCGGGGTCCTGTTCATGGTGTTCGTGCCTAAGGCCCCCGATCCCCCAGCGAGGTAGGGGAGGGGGAGCGCAGGGTCCCGCGAAATAATATTTCTTTTTTGCGCAACATTCAAAATGTGGCGAATCGAAACACCCCCCTCATCAAAAGGCTAGACCCACCAGCCGGGCTGTTATGCCGGAACACCGCAGAATCCCTAGCATATCTACCCTAGGCCTAATTGACGCGCATGAGAGGGTTACAGGTTTTTTCTTTATAGTTGTAAAGTTCATAAGTTCTATCATAAAGTCGTAACCTGTAACTTTGCAGACAGATATACATCTAGGTGGTCTATATGCCGCAGAATCCCTAGACCCATTATTCCGTCACCCACCTGCCTCGCCGTGTTCGATTGCCAGCACGCCATCATATTCGATTGCCCGTTGCTCCCGCAGCTCCCGCTCCCGCCTTAACTGCCGCGTGCCGACACGATCCACAGCACGCACTTGCCGAACTCTTTCAAAGATCGCTTCATCTTCCAGCATCCCATCAAGCATAAGTTCAAGTGCATCTACATAAACGCCGCTGACACACGCTTGATACCAAGACTTGTAATCGTCCCCTACCAATTCGGAGAGAGCGTCCTTATGAACACGTCGCCACCGTTGGGCTAATGGAGAGTTCCACTTGCCTTTATGTTTCGCGGCAAGTTCTTTCGTCCACTTCACCCAGCGTCCAGACCTAATATCAACGAAGAAGTCACCGTCCGGGCTTGACACGATTTCATCAACATTCGTGGACTCTAACTGTCCTCCCATTAGGTCATTCGGTCTTTTTCCTAGGGCTGCCTGAGTTATGTGGATACGCGCTTCGGGGCGCACCCACTTGCCTTTAGTCGTTTTCCAAACCCGCGTTGCCTTACCACCCACTTTCAGGACGTGCTCGGCTAGGCCCAATTGAAAAAGAATCTGCCGCGACATTCGCTCACTCAAAACCAAGCCGATGTCACCCGGTTCTAATTCGTAACCGTACGACGCCATCCGCTCGGCACGCCCATTGAAAGAGTTCAACAGACTCGCTTGGGTGAAATACAAAAGCCCTTCGTCGTCCTGGTAACATTCCGTTGGGTTGTCTTCTGAAAGCACGGCACGGTCATCACTGCTTACGTGACACCAAGCACTTGTCGTTGTCATAAAGGATCGATCGCGGCACGCCGCCGAAGAAGGCGAAGGCCCTGTCGTGGCCATCCAGCCAGGCTTCCACCGTCGCCGCCGGATAGGCCACGACGAAGCATGCAGCGCTGTGGGGAAGGGTCATGACAAAGAAATGGGCTCGCAGCTTGACGCCAGCGATGATCGCATCCGACTCGCCGAAATCCGCCTGCGCATGCCCCGGCGGATGTACCAGCGGATGTACCAGCGGATGTACCAGCGGCACGAACATCTCCCGCAAACGACGGCGCCGTTCGCGGACGTAATCCTTGACGATGGTCTGGCCGCCGGTGAAGCCATGCTCATCGCGAAGGCGCTCGAATATCCGCTTTGCCGTGTGGCGCTGCTTACGGTGAACCGTGCGGTCCGCTTCCAGAATGCGGTCAATGATATCCGTGAACGGGTCCAGCTTAGGCCGCTTCGGCGGCTCGCTGCGCCGGTATCCCGGCGGCACCGAGTGCCGCAGCATCTTCTTCACTGTATCGCGCGATAGCCCAAACCGTCTTGCTGCTTCTCGCTGGCTCAGCTCTTCCACATGGCCCGCCAGTCGCACGGTTAGATAAAGGTCCACCAAGTACATCCTCCCACCTTCCATCCCCAAACGGATCGAAGGCTACAGGTGGCAGACTTTTGCGCCGCCCGCGGCCGGGACATTCCCGCCGCTCCCGTGGATTAATTTGTCACCGTCGTTCTCAGCAATGCCCATCCAAACAAAAATTTCTGGTTCTTGAAAATCCACGTTCAATACCTTGTGATCCTGTTTAGGGCTGGGATACGACCAAATCCAGCCTGAAAAACCTATGATACCGCTGCCGGATAATCGCCTTGGCCGAGACCTTCTATATGCTCTTCATGAAATGTCTGAATGGCGTCTGCGGCTTCTGTTGAGTCTTCGAACCGCGCAACGTGAAACAACGCGTCACCCTCGGAGATGACGGGTATGTTGGCCTTTCCGATGATGATGCCCGTGTAAGGCGCCGTAACGTCGCTTTCGTTTTCACCGAAAGCGTCAGCAACAACACCGAGACGTTCGCCGCTCTTCACACGCAAACCAACTTTGGCGGTGGCGCGGAAAATGCCTGATTGGGACGCACGAACCCAGGACGACGACTTTGCTTCAAGAGGCTCAATAATATACTTCGTGGACTTTAATGGCGGCAGCATTCCGATGGCTCGCATCACGTTCCGAATGCCCCGCACGCCGGCCCGAATGGCTA
The DNA here is from genome assembly GCA_965262665.1 of Rhodospirillaceae bacterium. GTDB lineage: Bacteria > Pseudomonadota > Alphaproteobacteria > Rhodospirillales > Rhodospirillaceae > CBDBND01. Next base: position 575,475 of record CBDHFR010000004.1, on the reverse strand, counting down.
GCGGATCAAACCGTAGAGCTTCTCCCGCCTCATAAAGAAGCATCGGAATGCCTTTTTCTGCGGCCACTTGCCGTAGCGATCCATCTCTAAGGTTGGCGCTGATGATGACCGGTGTGCCAAAGGCCTGCGCCAGGCGTTCGGTCTCCGGGTCGTCGAGATTCGCTCGAATGTGCGGGTGATTGAATCGGTGATACCCGCCCGAGTGTAGATCTATGCCATGTGTGCATTTGTCCGCGATTTCTGTCGTAAAGACGTAAGCTAACCGCGCCGCCAAGGACCCATGTTGGGTTCCTGGAAATGATCTGTTCAAATCCCGCCGGTCCGGCAGATAACGGGAATGCGTGTGAAATCCGTAAACGTTAACAATGGGCACAGCGACCAAACTACCTTTCAGATTCTTCATACCCCTTCGACGCAAGAGCTGGCGAATGATCTCCACACCAATGATTTCATCGCCGTGGATGGCCGCCGAAACAAACAGAACCGGTCCTTCTCTCGTTCCATGAATGACATGCACAGGCATTGAGAGCGGTGTATATGTAGAAAGGTTCGGCACCGCGAGATCGATTGAGGCCCGCGTACCCGGTGTAATGTCTTTACCGCAAATCCTGAAAGGTGCGCGCGCCATTACCCCTTGCCTCTTGTTTTGGTCTTGTTGGGATGAGCGTTCTTTTCGACGAAATCGATGATCATTCCTGCCACATCTTTCCCGGTTGCTTTTTCTATTCCTTCAAGACCGGGAGACGAGTTCACTTCCATCACCACAGGTCCGTGATTAGACCGAAGCAGATCCACACCGCACACGTTCAATCCCATAGCCTTTGCTGAGCGGATTGCCGTTGATCGCTCTTCGGGTGTGATCTTGATGGGTTCTGCCGAGCCGCCCCGATGGAGGTTTGAGCGAAAATCTTCCGCGGCACCGGTGCGTTTCATGGCGGCGACGACCTTGTCGCCGATAACAAATGAGCGTATGTCCGTCCCTCCGGCTTCTTTAATGAACTCTTGAACCAGTATGTTGGCTTTCAGCCCACCAAAGGCCTCGATCATGCTTTTCGCGGACGACGAGGTCTCACCCAAAACAACACCGATGCCCTGGGTGCCCTCAAGCAGCTTAATGACACAGGGCGTACCGCCCACTATGTCGATGAGGTCGCCGGCTTGTCCTGTTCTATGGGCAAAGGCTGTGACGGGAAGGCCAATCCCCTGGCGGGCCAGCAACTGCATACTGCGCAGTTTGTCCCGCGAGCGGCCTATGGCAACGGATTCATTCAGTGGATACACGCCCATCATTTCGAATTGACGGAGCACGGCAAGGCCGAAGAAAGTGATGGACGCCCCGATACGGGGAATGACGGCATCAACGCCTGTGATCACTTCGCCCTTGTACCGGACTTCCGGCCGGTGCGAGGCGATGTTCATATAGCACCGCAGCGTGTCCAAGATTTCAATCTCGTGGCCGCGTTGCTCAGCGGCCTCAACAATCCGCTTGTGAGAATATAGGCCAGGATTTCGTGCCAGGATTATGAACTTCATGTGTCTAACTCCTCTTCCACTTCCGTCCTAAGTTTCCAAACGTTCGTCAACGGTATTGACGGATATTTGTTTCACGTTCTGTTTCTTAACTTTGAAGGACCGTCCCGGATCAACGACATAGCGTCGCCGAACCGCCTGACGGCCTAACAGTAAACGGAACCCCATTTCGTCACGATTGGTTAATGTTAGTTCTATGGGCCAACGCTTCTCACCGAGCCATAGCGTCGTGCGAATGACGTATCGCTCAGATGGTTTACCACCCGAGTTGGTAATATGACGTTGATCGATGACAACAGCAGTACATTCGAATTCCGGTTCTTTCTTTCGCTGGATGGGGTGGACCTTAAACCGGACGTATTGGGCATTGTCCTTTGTAAAAGGCGTCACATCGTAAGCATGCAGGGTCGAGGTCCTAGCCCCGGTATCCACTTTCGCCTTGATCTGGCTCAGGCCCAAGTCGGGAAGGCCTACCCACTCCCGCCATCCGATCACGGTCCGAGTGGGTTTGACTTTTCGCTTGAGTGGTCTTCGCTTAGTAAACGATCTTTCTGTTTTCTTTGTTTTGGTCACTAATCACACACTTCCATGTATCCATCATGCATAGCCGGATCATCGAGATTGAAATCAGTTGAGTACAAGAAGCGGCATGGAATACGTGGCTAGGGAGAGGACAAGGAAGAAGCCTGCCATATCCGTTAGGGTCGTCAGGATCGGTCCCGATGCAACAGCTGGATCAGCCCCAAACCGCCTGAGAATAAGGGGTACGGTGCCGCCCAGCGACACAGCGATGATCGTGTTGATGGCAAGGGCAGCGCCGACAACAAGGCCGAGGAACGGATTTCCCTTCCATAGCCACGCGGCTAGCCCCAGAAGGATGCCCAGTACTATCCCGTTAATGATTCCGACAGACGCTTCCTTAAACCAAACTCTCATAACATCGAGCGGTCGTGTGAGACCGAGGGTGAGTTCCCGCATGCTGACCGCCACGGCCTGATTTCCCGAGCATCCGCTCATGTCTGAAACAATGGGAAGAAAGACCGCGAGTGAAATGACTGCCGCAAGCGTTTCCTCATAAAGTGCGATGACGCTTGCCGCAATAATATTGAGAACAATGTTAATGCTGAGCCATGCCAGTCGTCGCCGGGACCGAATCAGAGTGGGCATCGAACGTATTTCGTCATCGACAATGCCTTGGACACGCAGTTGGTTTTGGTCGGCTTTTTCCTTCACCGCATCACTCACTGCCGTACGTGAAACGGTGCCGATGATCAAGCCGCGATAATTGGTAACCGGCAGGCCGAGAAACGGTTTCTCCCGTAGCAGGTCTTGAAGATCAGCTAGCTTTGTTTCCGGAGCGACTGATACCGCTTCTGCCATGATTGAGGACAACGGCTGACTTCGCTGTGAAAGAAGTAGGTTGCGCAAAGACACGACACCAACGAGGCAGCCATTTTCATCTATGATGTAAGGGTGCTGACCTTTGTAGCGCTCAAACGCGCTGTCTTCCTTAGAGGCCGTTTCGAAAGGGGTTGAGTGGCCGGTGTCGATGTGATTCCAGGAAGGTTGCTGAAACCGATCTGGAGCCGCCATGTGGACGCCGACCACCCGAGAGCAGCATAGCCGCAAGGCGCTGCGTTATCAGACTGATTTGACCGCTGCGGAGTGGGTTGTGATCGAGCCTCATTTGCTTCCGGCTCATGGCACGGGACGGCCCCGGTCATGGCCGATGCGAGAGATCGTCAACGGCATTTTCTACGTGATGCGGGCTGGCTGCCCTTGGCGCTTGCTGCCAAGCGATTTACCACCGTGGGGCACGATCTATCGCTGGTTCGCTAAGTTCCGCGACGACGGCCTCCTTGAGAAGATCAACCACTTTCTGGTCATGGCCGATCGCGAGCGGGTCGGACGCGAGGCCAGCCCGAGCGGCGCGATTATCGACAGCCAGAGCGTCAAGACGACCGAGGCTGGTGGCCCCCGCGGCTACGATGCGGGCAAGAAGATCAAGGGGCGCAAGCGCCACGCGCTGGTCGACACCGACGGGCGCGGCCTCGTGCTCGAGGCGCATCCGGCGAGTATCCAGGACCGCGATGGTGGCGGGCCGCTGCTGTGCGCCTCACGCGGCTCGTTTCCGTTCATCGAGAAGGTCTTTGCCGACAGCGGCTACGCCGGCGAGAAGGTCGCCACGGCCACCATGATCGCCGTCGAGATCGTGCGCAAAAGCCCCGATCAGGTCGGCTTCGCCGTCCAACCGCGCCGCTGGGTCGTGGAGCGCTTCTTCGCCTGGATCAACCGCAACCGGCGACTGGCAAAGGACTTCGAGGCCACCATCGCCTCGGCCCGCGCCTTCCTCTACGCCGCCTCCGTCATGCTCCTCGTCCGCAGATTGGCCCGAGCCGCATGACTTTCGAAACCGACTCTTAGTCAATTCCGTCAGGACGTCACCCACAGTCGCGACAGCCGGAAACGAGAACACCTCTGCACGCATGAGACCGCCAGCCGTATCCGGATCGTGTTGAACCAGATTCCTGACACCTCCAGCCGCCGTAGGTTCCATTTCAGACAAGATTGCATCTGCGCTTTTGGTGCGGATGTCACCAATCAGATCGGCCTGCTCCTCTACAGGCATGGACTCCAAAATCACCGCAGCGTCAATTGGCTCTAAGCGCTCCACTAGGTCAGCCGCATGGATGTGTGGAATATCATCCAGAACAACTGCTGCCGCTTTGGGGCTTAGGGCGGCAAGAATAGTTGCCTGCTGTTCCGTCGGCAGATTGAGCAGTGCGCGCATGGCATCTACGCCAGACAGTTGGCCCAGATAGGCCTCGATCCCTTCCGAATCGCCTGAAGCCGCAAGCGCTTCGAGCTCAAGCCACGGCTGATCTATATTTCCTGCTAATGTCTGTTCTAGAAGTGGTTCAGCCACTTTGGCGCTCCATGAAAAATGACCACTAATCAAGCCTGTTCGGCTTGGTCTGCTCAGTGCGCGGCTTTAAAGCTGTTTTGGACTCGTTCCAGTCGTACAAAATCAATTGACGGTCTGCCGGCCGTCGTTTGCCGACAACACGTCGTCGATGGCTGTAGAGGTGACCCGCCGGGTGCTGTTGAACGCAGCAGTCTTGATGACCACCAGATAAGACTCCAAGTCGATCAGCACGTACCCTTGCTCGAAAAGAGAGTCGGAGAGCGCTTGGATGTACCATTCAGGTAACCGGCGCCGGCCCGTGATCTCACGCAGAAATTTGCGGGAAATCCGGAACTTGCCCGGTTTCTTCCCAGCGAAATCCATACCGTGCAGAGCAATCAACGACTCTGCTGCAGCCGCCACGTCAAAAGCAGGTCTGATTTGGTACTCCGTCTCCGTCATGGGGTGTCCTTTCGCGCAACTTGATTTCAAGAGGTCGGCTGAATGCGTCAATTTTCTTCTAATGGAGTCATTATTGTATATATAGAAGTAATATTTACTTCTATAGGAAATATTTTTGGTCTATACAATAGCCGTATTGGTTTGCCGCAAAGCTCTAGAACACCGCCACTGGGGCGGTTTACCAAGGTCGTTAGAAGGAATAAACAGCGATGGCCGAAGCAGCCAAGACCCGTGCCCCTGCCGCGGCGCGGGTACAACAATAGAATGTACCCGTCACACGGCCAAACACCTGGTTTTGACCCTGGACGGGTCTGCGCTGGGAAATGGATGAAATGTTTGACCGGTTCTTCCCGGCAAGTCCGATCCGCGAGTCTGCCAACATTGGTCCGCAACCGCGCTTCGAACTCTCTCCCCGCGTCGATGTTTCGGAGGACAAAAAGACCTATCACCTGAGTTTGGAGCCTCCCCGTTTGGACGGTGACGACCTGACCGCAACCGAGCAGGAGAATGCACTAATCGTGCAAGGTGAAAAGAAAACAAGAACTGTTTCTGAGGATCAGAATTTCCATCTGACGGAACGCACTTTCGGCACATTCAAACGGACCTTCCGGTTGCCGACAGACACCTAGTCCGACTCTGTTGAAGCAATGTTCAATATGGCTTTCTCACCGTTTTCTTGTTAGTTTAGGGCCGAGTCCCTCAAAAGGACTTAACATATACCGACTCTATGGCAGGCAAGAACAGGGGCCAATATAAACCGCCCAACTGTTTGTGCGAGACACGAGCCGACTTGCGATAGGGCGCGGATCAGCCGTTCAAGACGAGCTTCATGGCAAACTTGGCGAGGTGCGCCGGCTGAAGAATGAGGTTTGGGCAGTAAGCGCTCAAATCGTTGTAACCGCGGCTGATCAGTCCTGCCTCATCGAGACTTCCAACCCACTGATCGCCACTTTTCTGAAGAAAGTATGAAATCCGATGAACGCACAATCAGCCCAACGGTACTACGAAATGGACAATGAAAAGCAGAGCAAGCCCTCGAACGGGGAAAAACGTCGCCGATGGCCGATCAATGAAACCGTGCTCCGCCATCTGATTATCAACGGTTTAAGCAACGTTGAGATTGCACAGAAATTCGGCGTTTCCGTCTCTGATGTCGATTTGCTGATTAGGCATTTTGACATGGACAAAGCGCACAGTAGCCTTTCCTGGGAGTAAAAAAAGTCACGCTGCAAAGTTCGATTGAGCACAGCTTTGGTGACAATCACGGGAACGAAGAGAAGGGGGAGCAAGAGGCAATGGTGGAAGTGTAAAGCAATCCCAATACTTAGGTCGCCTTACCTGTAGTGGTTCAGATGTGATCTGACAGTTGGCCGTTTTTCCGGCGGCCTCTGTTAGGTCAAGTTCAGTTCACGAACTTTTCCTTCCAGATTTCCTTGCCCTCGATCATGGTCTGGAACGGCGTTCTGCCGCAACACATTTTGCCCTGATGAGTGCGTTCCGTGTTGTAGTGATGTAGCCATTGATCCAGATCGTCCTGCAGCGCATCGACGCTGTCGTAGAGTCTTTTGCGGAACGCGACCTGGTAGAACTCCTGCAGCACGGTCTTGTGAAAGCGCTCGCGGATGCCGTTTGTTTGCGGTGATTTCACCTTGGTCTTGGTGTGGTCGATATCGTTGATGGCCAGGAAGAGCTGGTAGTCGTGCTTGTCCACTCGCCCGCAGTATTCCGTGCCCCTGTCGGTCATGATCCGCAGCACAGGCAGGTCGTGCTCGTCATGGAACGGCAGCACCCGGTCATTGAGCAGGTCGGCGGCGGTGATCGGCGTCTTGGTGGTGTACCCCGCTCATATTTGAACGTATTGGGTGTCAGTTTACCCTTGCCGGTATTGACATCATGCAAGGGAGTATAGTGACGGATCTTCTGCTCGCTGAGCTGCGCGTAGGTCGAACCGCGTCCATAACCCCGATCAGCAATCACCTCTTGGATCTCCAACCCTAAGTGATTGCGTTGATAGTCAACGCGATCGGGCAGCACGGGACACTCGTGGCGTGCCCCGTTGTCGCGTGACAGTCAGTCACCAGCCGGCTTTGAGCGTCCGCGCTGAGATGGACTTTGTAACAGAGCTTCTTGTGAACGCCAGGTCTAGAAACCAACGTCGCATCCGGATCGGTGGCGCTCACATGAGTTTGATTGGCCAACTTGCGCGTCCGCTTGCCCTTCTTGTAGTCGTGATATCGACGTTCGTAGCTCTTGAGTTCGCGGGCATTGGGATCGCCATCTGCCCGTTCCACCAGCGAGTCCATTGAGGCATCCGCCTCTACGAGACTGGCGTCCACCAGTATTCGCCGCCCTCGGATGTGGCCCGGTTTCGTCCAACGTGCAATCAAGTGCCCGAATATCTTCGTGAAGGTTTCCTCGCCAAATCGATCTCGAATGCGCGTCATCGATGAGTGATTTGGCACGACATCATGCAATCCAAGCCGGCAAAACCAGCGATAGGCCAAGTTCAAGTGAACTTCACGACACAGCTCACGGTCCGACTTCATCCCGTATAGATAGCTAATCAGTTGCATCTTGAATAACAGAACGGGATCAATCGAGTTGCGGCCATTGTCAACGCAATAAAGCTCTTTGGTTACTTCGTGGATAAAATCGAAATCAAGTTCAGCGTCGATCTTTCTGAGCAGATGGCCCTCCGGCACCAAGCTATCAATATCTACCGTATCGAACAGAACCCGCTGACCGCTTCGTTGTCCTTGCATAGTTCAAATCCCCTTAAACCTTGGGATAATTGTACTACGACTCCTTTAATCAGAGGGCTTTTTCAACAGGCCGTCGAGTCTAGTTCAAATAAACACCCATCGTCCGTTCGTGTCTTGCGGCAGGCCAGATCGGCTGTCCCTTCCAAGAACCTAATCCGTTTAAACTGGGTGTCCTTTCTCTATTTCTCTATGTGAGTAGAGTTTTCGAAAGGGACACCTTTCAACTGGCCGCGGTGGCCGTTGTTGCCCCAATGGACCGCGCCATACTTGCCTCCATCCGCAGCAGGCATGCGCGTGATATTCCCCGTACCAAGACCCGAGCGAAAGCGGCTGGACAGGTCTGCCTTGTCGCACGGAAAACGGTCCGAATTACGGGCCAAACAGGTAGCACCCATCGAGAATCGTGCCGTGCCGCTCCAACGGAAGGCCCCGCCTCCGCCCGAGGTATGCTACACGTTTAACTGGAGAGCCGATCATCCGCAATCTGCCTCAGAACCCGTCCTAACTTGGGGAAGGCCGGATAACAATCCCGTCATGCGTGACCGCTTGCTTTGTGGTGGGCGCAGCCTATTTAGTCGGAGAAACGGGGTGGCATGTGGCAGCGCGCATACCGGGTTTAGTCCGGGTCTCCCCGATATGTTGAATAAGGATCAGGCGTGAAGATCAAACGTAATTTGATTTTGTGGGTGCTCATCCTAATGTTGATCGTGGCCCTGTACAATCTGTTCCAATCGCCCACATCCCGTGCGCCCAGCCGTGAGCTGTCTTTCACCGAATTCATGGCCTCCGTTGAAGGCAACGAGGTCAGTAGCGTCACCCTTCAAGGCAACAACATAACCGGCATCACCCGGGATGGCAGCCAGTTCCGCACCTACGCGCCTGATGATCCCTCTTTGGTTACGACGCTTCGCTCCAGCGGTGTCGACATCAAAGCCGAGCCACGCAGCGACAGTGGGACCACCTTTTGGAGCATTTTGATCTCCTGGTTCCCGATGCTGCTGCTCATCGGCGTGTGGATCTTTTTCATGCGTCAGATGCAGGGAGGCGGCGGCAAAGCCTTCGGTTTCGGCAAATCACGTGCCAAGCTACTCACCGAGCAGCAAGGGCGCGTCACCTTTGAAGATGTGGCGGGCATAGACGAAGCCAAACAGGAACTGGAAGAGATTGTGGAGTTTCTCCGCGACCCGGCCAAATTCCAGCGTCTCGGCGGCAAGATTCCCAAAGGCGTGCTGCTGGTCGGCTCGCCGGGGACCGGCAAAACCTTGTTGGCACGGTCCATCGCCGGCGAGGCCAATGTACCGTTCTTCACCATCTCCGGCTCCGACTTCGTTGAAATGTTTGTCGGCGTCGGCGCCAGCCGCGTGCGCGACATGTTCGAGCAAGGCAAAAAGAACGCACCGTGCATCATTTTCATAGACGAAATCGACGCCGTGGGCCGTCATCGGGGTGCCGGTCTCGGCGGTGGCAACGACGAGCGCGAGCAAACCCTGAACCAGTTGTTGGTTGAGATGGACGGCTTTGAAGCCAACGAGGGCGTTATCCTCATCGCGGCGACCAACAGACCCGATGTGCTTGATCCCGCTTTGCTGCGCCCAGGCCGCTTTGACCGTCAGGTCGTGGTGCCCAATCCCGACATCATCGGCCGGGAAAAGATTCTCAAGGTTCACACGCGCCAGACGCCGATCTCACCGGAAGTAGACCTTAAGATCATTGCCCGTGGCACACCCGGCTTCTCCGGCGCCGACTTGGCTAACCTTGTCAACGAAGCCGCACTGCTTGCCGCGCGTAAGACGCAGCGGGTCATCACCATGCTGGAGTTTGAAGAGGCCAAGGACAAGGTGATGATGGGCGCCGAGCGGCGGTCCATGGTCATGACCGAGGACGAAAAGAAAATCACCGCCTATCACGAAGCGGGCCACGCCCTCATCATGATGCATGCGGAAGGCCACGATCCATTGCACAAAGTGACTATCATTCCACGTGGCCGGGCGTTGGGCGTGACCATGTTCCTGCCCGAGCGGGATAAATACAGCCAGTCGATCACAGAACTGAAGGCCATGATTGCCAGCCTGTTTGGCGGGCGCGTGGCAGAGGAAATGATCTTCGGCGCGAAGAAAGTCACCACCGGGGCGTCAGACGACATCAAACGCGCCACGGAAATCGCCCGACGCATGGTAACGGAATACGGCTTTTCCAAAAGGCTGGGGCCGCTGCGCTATAACGCCGACCGGGAAGAGGTGTTCCTCGGCCATTCGGTGGCGCAGCAGAAGAATGTGTCCGATAAGACGGCTGAACTGATCGATCAGGAAGTGCGCCGCTTTGTCGACGAGGGGGAAGCGTCGGCACGGAAGATTCTCGAAGAGCATCGTGATGATTTAGAAATCATCGCCAAGGGTCTGCTGGAATACGAAACCCTGTCGCGGCAAGAAATCGACACACTCTTGCGCGGTGAGGCCATCGACAAGTCGGAAAAACCAACATCACGGCCGCGCTCGCCGGGACGCCGCACATCTGTTCCCACTACCGATTCAGGAGGCGAGGAGCCTGACTCCGGGGGTCTAGAACCGGAACCGCAGCCCAACAAGTGAGCGCATCCGTTTCGGGCCTGCCCGCACCGCAGCAGCTCTAAGCGGTGTCGCCTCAAACTGTGTACCTATTGCGGCGCGGACTGGTACGTGGTGATCCTGACGAACAGCTGATCAAAACGGAACAGGCCTTTCGCCTATGTGGACGGACTTGCGCGTTTACCGCTGTCGAACTCTTTTTTCAGAAAAGCGAGTTGAAGTGGGTCTCGGGCTGTCGTTCCCGAAAACCTCATCGGCCGATATTCGTGGTGTAAACCGCCCACGTGTTGCCAATGAGTGACGGGTCCAAACGTTATTGATCAATCGTCTTGGCAAGGCAACCCGGTGCTCGTCTTTCAGGCGCTATAAAATACAAACGGCCGTGTACCGTTGATTGAGCGCCTCAAACCGGACCGCTTCTAGAATCGCGCCCTTGGGTACCTGCGAAGGCATTCAGCTTCGGCTCCTGCACCTGCTTCTTACGGCCATATCGGTTGGCGTTGAATAATTCAGCTTCTTCTCCATCCTCGGCCGGTCGATGCCTAACCACCGCATTAAGGTCCACGCGATACATCTCCCGCCCTCGCCACATCACATAAGAGGCTATAGGCTGCACAATTTTGCGCCGCTGGCTTCACCGCCAGTAACGCTTGCGGAGCTCGCCGCCTCTATCAACGATGGTGGACGATATGTAAATGACGCCAATTTCCTCGACATCTTTGGATACGCCGGTATCAAGATTCGCCTCTATTTGCGCACGATGATGCGTTCGCTGGGGTCAAACTCTTACGCCGAATCTCAGTTGGCCCATCAGAACCCTTGAGCGTTGCGTTCTTGTTGCTCCTATTGCATTTTTCGGCGCTGTTGTGGCGGATGTGTATTATGCGAACATGATAGAGAAATACAGACACGCTGCCGTGAACCGTTCCGAAGCTGGCCGCTGTGGGCCGGACAACCTCCACCGGCCCGGCCCTGCAATGCCTGGAACCCAAACCGTTAGGTTGCGCTTGGCCATCATCCGCCGGTTCTGCCTGTAAAAGCCAGGGCTGACGTTTTGCATAGGCGCAATGGATTGCCTGGAATTTCGCCGACCACAGCCGGTCATTCGGTCGGTGCTTCGCAGACTTCCCGACCGCAAGCCGGTGCCTTGGCATCACAGCAGGACCAAACTTTCAGACCGCGCTGTGTCTCTCTCGATCTTGAGGTAGGCACGGAGGACGGCCGTATCCACGCCTTGGGCGCCTGGCTGGAGGAAACGGAACTGCTGACCCGCGAGGAGAACCTCGTCCAGGTGTTTCCGTCCTCTCTCCGGGTGAACTCGATCGAGGAGGCCCGCAAGCGGCTCGCAAGAGCAAGCATCACAGACACCTATCGCCGTCAGCTGCTGCGCATTGCCGGGGCGCTGATCGAGGCCGACGCGGACGAGGGCATCACCACCGATGAGCTAATAGGGATTTCAGGACTTGGTTCCGAGGGCGTGCGTGGCGCATTGTACGATCTGGAACGGCTGGGCACCGCTTGCCCGCTCCCCCGGGTGTGCCCCGCGCCATGAAGAGGACGAGTCTGGCCGTGAGCGGGGCGGCGGCTGGACGGCCAGGAGAGGCGTCCCCGCCGCTTGCCATCACCAATCGACGGGAGACGAAACCATGCACACGGCCAATGCGCCTGGCGGCAATGCCCGCACTTTCCTTACCCACATGTTTGGCAGCGGTCTGGACGACACCGGGCGCGACACAGAAGAAGAGACTCAACGATGTTCGGCTTCGATACCGGCTGTAACCCCGTACCCATTTAGAAAGTCTGACCGTTTCCCGGATCAATCGGCATGTAGACGTAATGACCGGGTTGCCTGCTTACCTCGTCCGTGAAGCTTTGCCTCATCGTTTCTCCCCGCGCGTTACTTGGTTGAAGTCCAGACTGCCGTTCGGCCCATGTAGATTGGACGAGGACGATATCGTCATCCTTGGTCGTGGCTGTGAATCGGCGCATGGGCTTGGTGCTGAACGGCACGTTACCTAATTGCTTTTGCTGGAATCGCAGGGGTTAAAGTTTGACGCCGAACCACAATCTGCGGCGCCGTCGTGGATTGGCCTTCATTCCCGCAAACCGGCATCGTTCTCTCGCGCCGGCGTCCTGTGTCACTTAGCTTTGCCTGCCGCCGGTTTCCCCGCCGCCTTGCCGCCTGCAGCCTTGCGGCGGATATAAATCGCCCGGCCCGGCTCCTTCCTGATTTCAAAACCGCCGGACTTGGAGACCAGCGTGCTCAGGTTCGGGCACCCGTAGGTGCGCGCATCGAAATCCGGCGCCGCACCGAGTATCCGGCTGCCGACATTGCCGAGATTCGCCCAACCGTCATCGTCCGAGCCCTCAATCGCCTTGGTGATGATTTTGACGGCCTTTGAAGGAGGCTCCTTTTTTGCCGCCGCCGCCGAAGCCGCCGCACCGCTCCCCTTGTCCGCTCCGCTTTCCATCAGGTTGTCCACGTAGATGAACCGGTTGCAGGCGCTGCGGAACGCCTCCGGGGTCTTGCGCTCACCGAAGCCGTAGACCACGAGCCCGTCCTCCCGCAGCCGCTGCGCGAGACGGGTGAAGTCGCTGTCGGAACTCACCAGGCAGAAGCCGTCGAGCTTGCCCTTGTGCATCAGGTCCATGGCGTCGATCACCAGCGCGATGTCGGCGGCGTTCTTGCCGGTGGTGTTGTTGCGCTGTTGGTGCTGCAGGATTGCAAGCGCCTGTATCTCGCTGTCCCATCCGACGAGGCGGTTGCCCGAGAAATCGCCGTAGATGCGCCGCACGTTGGCTTCGCCAAGCTTGACGATCTCCTCGAAGATCGCCTGCGCATGGCGCGCGCTGGTATTGTCGGCGTCGATCAGAACCGCCAAGCTCTGAGATTGTCCGTTTTCCGCCATGGCCGCTCCCGGCGGGCGTCTCCCGAGCGGGTTTGCCCGCATGATTTATTTTCCTTGGCCGCTGGCTTTCTTACCCCTTCCACACGGCCCGCGCCATGCCTCATACGAAACAGCCCGGTTCGCGACGAGCAGGCACATGTGCGCCGGCCAGCCCACCGCCGTCAGTGTTGAGGCCATACCGACCGAATTGAGATCTATGCCTTTATACCCGCCTGCGGCATAACCGGCGAGTTGCAGCAGAACCGGTGTCAATCGTCAGGCTTGACGTAAACGTTGAGCCCTATTTTGACATCGACGCCATTGGCATCCTTTACGCTGACATTACCCAGGGTAGACGCCACCCTTCTGGTCTTTCGCGAAGCGCTGATGTCACCGCGGTGGTTCAGATCGACTTCAACAATAAGCCGGTTATCCTGCGCTGGATTAAGGAGACGCCAGACCCGACACTGCAAGAGCTGTCTGAGCGTCTGGACGAAGTTCACCAAGTGATTGCGCCGACTTCGACGATTAATGACTGGTTCCGCGCGCGCAAGATCAGCTTTTTAAAAAAACCGCCCACGCCAGTGAACAGGAACGCGCGGATGGGCAGGCAGCACGCGTGGTTTGGCGCCAACGTCAGGCCCGGCTCCCGGCCCATCCCGAGCGGGTCGGCAGGATCGTGTTCCTTGACGAAACAAGTATCAATACCAAAATGGCGCGCCTGCGGGGGCGCTGTCCCAGCGGCCAGCGGATGGTTGCCGCCATTCCCCATGGTCATTGGAAAACCATGACCTTCATTGCCGGATTGCGCGGTGACGGCCTGACCGCGCCCTGGGTGCCCTGATTTGATCGAGGGCGCCATGGACGGTGATGCATTCGAGCAGTACATCAAAACGCAACGCGCCCCGACCCTTCAAAAAGGCGCTGTTGTTGTCCCCGGCAATCTGCCGGCCGACAAACGCGACGGTGCCAGGCGGGCGGTTGAAAAGCGGGGCGCATGGCTTTTGTTCCTGCCGCCCTATGCGCCGGACTTCAACCCGATCGAGCTCGCATTTTCAAAGTTCAAAGCTCACATGAAGCGCTTAAAACCCCGCACCATCGATGATCTGTGGAAAGCCGCCGGTAACGTCTGCGGCCTCTTCAATCACGCGCACTGCAGGAACTTCTTGGTTGCTGACGGCTATGCGTCAGAATAAATCGGAAATGCTATAGGAGATCTTACTTTTCAGCTCAAGCCGATTTAGTCTGACAATGCCTTCCTCGATGTGGATGATAATCACGACGTCAAGCCCGCCACGGCACTACCGAACCTTTACCCTTTGTCGTATAATCTACCCGTCATAGGGTTCGTGGCGAGAGAGATGATACGACCATCGTCGCGCGGCACTTTGAGCCTACGCTTTCCGAGAACATCATCCACACATACGTGGTTTGCATGATGAAGACTGGCGGATGAGGTTTTCGTAAGGGACGGCAGTCGCAGTGTGGATTTTGGATCGGATGGTGATGTTTTGAGGAACGGAGAAGACGGCAGCCCGGCCCATGTTCGATGATATGTTTCGCCTTGCAGAACATGGCACAACTCTGCGTACCGAAGTGATTGCCGGGGCGACCACGTTTCTCACCATGGCCTATATTACCGTGGTCAATCCCTCGGTCATGGCCGATGCGGGAATTGCCCCCGGCGCCGCCTTTATCGCCACGTGCCTGGGTGCTGGCATCGGCACAGCCTTGATGGCCGTTCTCACCAACTATCCCATTGCCTTGGCTCCTGGCATGGGCATTAACGCCTATTTCGCCTACGGCGTGGTTGTGGGCATGGGCTATCCGTGGCAGACCGCATTGGGTGCGGTTTTCATCTTGGGAATGATCTTCCTCGCTCTCAGCGTGACCCGGTTCCGAGAATCCGTTGTTAATGCCATTCCCCGCGCCCTGCAATTGGCTACCGCTGCCGGCATTGGCCTGTTCCTCGCCTTTATCGGACTTAAGAACGCAGGCGTCGTAGTTTCTGACCCGGCTACCTTTGTGACCGGCGGCGACCTTACTGAACCCACCGTCCTGTTAGCGGTGGGTTGCTTCTTTGCCATCGTTGCCTTGGAAGTCCGCAAGGTTCCCGGAGCCCTGCTCGTTGCCATTCTTGGCACTACGCTTGTGGCGGTCATGCTCGGGTATCAACCCTGGACAGGTGTCGTTTCCACGCCCCCGAGCGTGGCGCCCACGTTCCTTGCCCTCGACATTGGCGCAGCCTTGGATGTAGGGCTGATTACGGTGATCTTCGCTTTCTTTATTGTCGACTTGTTTGATTCTGCTGGCACCCTGATCGGCACCGCCCATGTGGGCGGCTTTCTGGACCGGTACGGAAAGTTGCCAAAGCTAAGGGAGGCTCTCTTCGCCGACAGCGCTGCTACCGTAGCCGGGAGCTGTCTGGGCACTTCACCCGTCACCGCGTATATCGAAAGCGTGCCCGGCATTCGCGCTGGCGGTCGCACTGGACTGACCGCCTTAGTCGTGGCCGTTCTTTTCCTCTTTGCTGTGTTCTTTGCGCCTTTAGCGGCCATGGTGCCAAGCTATGCTGCCGCACCCGCGTTGATCTACGTCGGTTGTGTCATGGCCAAGAGCCTGACCGACATCGACTGGGACGATCTCACCGAATACACGCCCGCCTTGATAACAGCCATTTCCATGCCCTTGACCTTTTCCATCACCCACGGACTGGGGTTTGGCTTTGTGTCCTACGCCGCCATCAAGGTGGCAACGGGACGAGCACAGAAAGTTCCCAAGGCTATATATTTGATCGCAATGACCTTTATCGTTTTCTTTGTCGTAGAATGATGATGGCCTTTACAGGCAGGCGCGGAGCGACGCATCCATGACTACAAGTACACAGGCACCGCCCACACGCCTTCGCTTCGCACACGCGAAACGCTACGCAAAGCCGCGCGGGTCCCTCCCATGCACTACCGGGACAACCCGCAACAACGCCTTCGGCATCACATAAAATGGACTGGTTTTACGCCGCCCAACTGGACTGATTTTGCGGTAGTGGTACAGTTTGAATAGCGCCAGTTTGAGCCTTCTGGCTAACCGTGGCATACTGCCCTCATGATAGCAAAGCGCCTTAAACGACCCCGAGACCCCGTGGAACTCGGCAAGTTGATTGGTGATATTCTCACGGGCCAAGTTGAAGATGTAGCGCCCACGCCGCCTATAGACCAGAATAAGAACCAATCAGCGGTTGAATTAGGCCGAACGGGAGGCCTAAAGGGTGGTCGCGCCCGCGCCGAATCGCTTAGCGCCACCCGACGAAAAGAAATCGCTCAAGACGCCGCCAATCGGCGCTGGAACAGACCAAAACCCAAATAGGGTTTATCGCCAGGAGTGAGACTGTCTGACGCTCACTTGCTAAGTGCACAAAACCTTCCTGGACTGGCCTTTTTTATACGGCCTCGCTTAGCGTAACCGTAGATGCTGGGGGTAATTTGCCTGGGCTTCACGCCCGGCCAGTATTTATCTCTAATTGCATCGACAATTTGCTGGTAGGTCAATCCATCTGGGGCTTGATTGAGAAACTCGGTAACCATCTCAAAAATTGTAGGAATGCCTTCTGGGCGTGGGGGGCCAGACTTTGTCCCTGTTTCACTGCTAATAGGAAAGAGGCTGTGGAGAACCCTAAGCGCAGTATCCAAATCCTTTAGCTCGCCCTCAAGACTGTCAATCTCAGCGAGAACGGCTTGCCGGCGCAACTTGATGGCCTCTATATCAGTCTTGCTCATGGAGGCCCTTCTATTACAATAATGATTTTAATTCAAGGGCCTTCTAACCAGATAGGAGCCCTGCCCCATTTCTCCTTGCCCTCCTATGGTGGATGAGGTACATCTGATCTTAAGAGTTTTTCCGGAAGGAAGAACCGAGCCCAGGGCAGGGCTCGGTCTTATAGATCAACATCTAAGAAGTGTGGCAGCCGTAGTGACGGCTCGAAAGGTAGGTGGTACATGAAGTAGGACTTGACTATCAGGCCCACGGAACCCCGTGCCAAAGCTCTCTACAAGCTAAGGCACGGGGTTCTTTTATCACCATCCCTATGAATTGGGAATCCCCTTTAAACTGTTATTTTATACTTGATCGGACAGGCATGAACGTGCATTATCGTGTCTATGAACAAGCTTCCTCCCGAGAAACGCGCCCAAGCCCTTCAAATGATGGCTGAGGGCATCTCACTCCGAGCTATTACACGGCTAACCGGTATCAGCCGCACCACGCTGATTAAGCTTTTAGAGGATGCCGGAAAGGCGTTTTCCGAGTATCAGGACCGCGTGCTTGTGAACCTACCCTGCAAGCGCATACAGGTCGATGAGGCATGGGCTTTCTGCTACGCCAAGCAAAAGAATGTCCCGACCGCAAAAGCAGCCCCGGAAGGCGCCGGTGACATCTGGACATGGGTGGGGCTCGACGCCGACACGAAACTTGTTGCCTCTTGGCACGTCGGCTCACGCGACAGCGAAGCGGCTATGACGTTTATGGGCGATCTCGCGCCTCGTCTAGCTTCCCGCGTGCAACTCACCAGCGATGGGCATAAGGCGTATCTGGAAGCAGTTGAGGGCGCCTTTGGTTCTGATATTGACTACGCCATGCTGGTGAAGGTGTACGGCGCTGCCCCAGAAGGCCAGCGCCGCTACAGCCCAGCGATTTGCACCGGAGCGCACAAGCACCGCGTTAAGGGCAATCCTGATTCAAAAAACGTGAGCACATCGTTTGTAGAGCGTCAGAATTTAAACATCCGTATGGGCAATCGTCGCATGACGCGGCTTACGAATGCGTTCTCAAAGAAGGCAGAAAACCATACGCATATGATGGCGATCTACTTCATGCATTACAATTTCATCCGCATCCATCAAACCCTGAAGGTCACACCAGCAATGGAAGCTGGGGTCACTTCCAAGCTCTGGGAAATGTCTGATATGCTTAAGGTGCTAGAGGATTGGGAAGCATCGCAGGCGGCATCATGACCAACGCCTTCATTCAAACTGTACCACTACCGATTTTGCTCCGCCGTTGACATTTGCATGTCTTTCGTGATATTTTTTTCACAAAATATGCTCTGTTGATGCATCGCATTGACAGAATGCGCAGGCTTGAACCGACAGCGGAGTTTCCAACCGCACAGCTCGAAAGGAAGCCGGTCCACGCAGTGTCTGCGACAATGTCTTGACTTTCGACGGCGAGGAGGGCGCAACGCCTTTCTCGCTCACCAACAAGAAAAACCGCGTCGACATGGGTTGGATTTGATACAGTCCTTGGTACTTCTGGTGTTCTTCACACAGCCGACGTCGGCCCCCGTGATTGATCGGCGCCGCAATCAAGGTGGCCCAGAAATCTAGGTGGCATTGACCACACCGCTGGTTCGGACGGCGGCGCGGCCACGTTCGGGTCTATGTGGCTAAACGGTGTGCGAAGGATCCGAAGTGGCCTTCGTGATCCGTTCGCCAGTTCGCAATTCTGCTCAAGGAGCCTAGATGCCCATTGCCCTGTTGGAGAAATCGCCAAGTGCGATCGCCGTCGCTCCGCACTCTCCCGGTATTAATCGTCCCGCAACGATCCCATTCCATGAGCGGAAGCGGACCGCGACGGCGGTCATCTATTGCGAGGAGAACTTCGGTGAAATCGACGGTAAGACGGCCAACGGGCTCATCCGTCATTCAGAGAAGTACGAAATCCTCTCGGTGATCGATAGCAAGCAGGCTGGACTCGACACCGGTGAGGTGCTTGGTGGGAAGGCCAACGCCATCCCGATTTGCCGCGATCTCACTGACGCCCTGTCTCGCGCCGTAGGTGTCCCTGACTACTTCATCTTCGGGATGGCGCCCAAGAGTGGAATGTTGTCGACAGGTGAGCGAGGCGTCGTGCTCGATGCCTTGGCACGCGGAATGAATGTCGTGAGTGGTCTCCATGAATTTTTGACCGACGACCCGGAGTTCGTGGCCGCGGGCATGGCGAATAACGTCGTGATCCTTGACATGCGAAAACCCCGCGCCAAGAAAGATCTGCGGATGTTCGACGATCGAATCGCCGAAGTCACTTGCCCGCGAATTGCCGTGCTCGGAACCGACAGTGCCATCGGCAAGCGCACCACCGCCACGATCCTGACCCGTGCTTTCAACGATCACGGCTTGAAAGCCGTCATGGTCAGCACTGGTCAGACCGGCTTGATCCAAGGGGCCCGCCACGGTGTCGCGCTTGATGCCGTTCCGTCGCAATTCTGCTCCGGTGAGTTGGAGGCGACCATGATCGAGGCGTTCCAGGAAGAGAGTCCGGATGTTATCATCATCGAAGGTCAAGGCGCACTGAGTCATCCGGCTTTCAGCTCCACGTCATTCATTTTGAGGGGCAGCAGACCCACCGGAGTCATTCTGCAGCATGCCCCGGGGCGGCGTCATCGCTGCGACTTCGAACAGATGACGATGCCATCGCCGGCCAGCGAAATCAATCTCATCCAGACCTTCGCCGATACGAAGGTCATCGGCCTCACGATCAACCACGAGAACATGACACAAGAAGCGGTAAGTGCCGCCATTATCCAGTACGAGGATGAACTGGGTATTCCGGTCACGGACGCCTTGAGCCGTCCGCCCGGACGGTTGCTGGACATGGTCCGCCCGGCGATTCCTGCACTTGCGGAGACGCGGACGGCCGCTGGCTGATGACTGCACCGCGGTTGGAGATCGACCTCGAAAAGATCCGCCATAATGCTTCCACACTCGTCAAGCGGCTGAGACTCCGCGGCATATCCGTCACCGGAGTTACCAAAGCAACTTTAGGGTCACCGGAGATTGCCGGCGTGTTGCTTCAGGCAGGCGTACGGGCGATCGGCGACTCCCGCATTGAGAACATCGAAACGCTGCGTGGTTCGGGGATATTGGCGCCCATGACACTGATCCGCTCTCCGATGATGAGTCAGGTCGAACGGGTCGTGGCGCATGCCGATGTCAGTTTCAATACGGAGCTGGAGGTCATCGGGAAGCTCTCCGATGCCGCGTACGGGTCGGGGCGGACGCATGGGATCGTGCTCATGGTTGAGCTTGGAGATCTCAGGGAGGGGATCATGCCGGAGGATCTCCTCGGCACCGTGCGTGAAACGCTTCGCTGCAGGAATATCGTGCTGAAGGGTATCGGAACGAACCTCGCTTGCCGGAGCGGCGTGTCCCCCGAAGCTGGAAACATGGCAAAGTTATCTGCCCTCGCCGAGTCCATTGATGCAGCCTTCGGTCTCACCCTCGATATCGTCTCCGGAGGGAATTCCAGCAATCTTCAGTGGGCGTTTAGCGCGGCAGGCACCGGAAGGATCAATGATCTTCGTCTCGGTGAGTCAATCCTGCTCGGTGTGGAGCCGCTCCATCGCCAACCGATCCATGGACTCTACACCGATGCCATCACACTGGTCGCGGCAGTGATCGAGTCCAAGGTCAAGCCGTCGCAACCTTGGGGCGATATCGGCCAAACTGCGTTTGGTGCCAAGCCGGCTGTCAAGGATCGCGGGTTTGTCTCACAGGCTATTTTGGCAGTCGGACATCAGGACACCGATCCAGAAGGCCTCACCGCGTCCTCTGGAATCGAGATTGTCGGGGCCAGCAGTGATCATCTCATTTTGAACTTTGGTAAGAACAAAGCGACGGTTGGTTCCGAGATCACGTTCCAACCCAACTACAGCGCAATGGTTCGCGCCATGACATCACCTTTTGTCGTCAAGGTTTTAAAGGTGCGAACGCACAATGCCGGAGCAAGCCAGGGCATGTCAATCCCGGAGCAAAAAGGGTCAATTCACCGGCGGAATAGTCCCAAGTTTTCTGGTACTGGCACCGTCTTGGCGCACGTGCTCCCCATTTAGCTGACGCGTGCCAAGGCGCGCTGGCCGCAGGCCAGTATTGATGCCGTTGGTCTGTTGCGAGATCAGGTTCTGGTCTTGCGGCTTTGACGCATCCGGAAGCTCTCGCCGTTCATTTCGAGGATGTGTAGGTGGTGTGTCAGGCGGTCGAGAATGGCGCCTGTGAGGCGTTCCGATCCGAAGACCTCGGTCCATTCGTCGAACGGCAGGTTGGACGTGATGATGATCGAGCCGCGCTCGTAGCTCTGGGAGATGATCTCGAAGAGCAGTTCGGCCCCCGTCTTTGACAGAGGTACGAAGCCGAGTTCATTGATGATGTGAGTTAGTCGCGATGTGATCTGACACCGCTCCCTTCCCAGCAAGCTGGAATGGGAGCGGCGCATCTCTTGATGGAGATGGTGGTTGTCCGTTTTGATGGTGGTGCACACCAACCACAAAACGAGGACACCACGATGTTGAATACTACCGACAAGATCATCAAACACAAAACTGGATTGCTGAATCTGGCCGAGGAACTGGGCAACGTGTCGAAGGCCTGCCAGGTCCCTGCCAGGTCATGGGCATGTCGCGCGACACCTTTTACCGCTACAAGGCCGCGGTTGAGGAAGGCGGCGTCGAGGCCTTGTTCGAGCGCACCCGGCGCAAACCCAATCTTGCCAACCGCGTCGGTGAAGCCACCGAGCAGGCGGTGATCAAATCCGCGCTGGAGTTTCCGGCCTATGGTCAGGCCCGCACCTCCAACGAGCTGCGCAAGCAGGGTGACCGACAGAGGTACGGAATACTGCGGGCGAGCGGACAAGCACGACTACCAGCTCTTCCTGGCCATCAACGATATCGACCACACCAAGACCAAGGTGAAATCACCGCAAACAAACGGCATCCGCGAGCGCTTTCACAAGACCGTGCTGCAGGAGTTCTACCAGGCCGCGTTCCGCAAAAGACTCTACGACAGCGTCGATGCGCTGCAGGACGATCTGGATCAATGGCTACATCACTACAACACGGAACGCACTCATCAGGGCAAAATGTGTTGCGGCAGAACGCCGTTCCAGACCATGATCGAGGGCAAAGAAATCTGGAAGGAAAAGTTCGTGAACTGAACTTGACCTAACAGAGGCCGCCGGAAGAACGGCCAACTGTCAGATCACATCTGAACCACTACAGCTAGCGCGGATGCGATCATCTCGTACAATCCTTTTCCGTGCCGACAACAGCCGCCGCGGGCACTCATCCTCGCGGGCCGGTCTCTGTTCAGGTTCTGCCATCGTCGCCGGAGAATACTTCCAGGTAAATGGCTTCGACGCGCGCGACTTCGTCGTCTGTCAGCGCGGTGAATTCATTTTGCCGGCCGCGGCGAGACAGCCTGCCGCCGTTCTGCTGGAGGACCCGGAACAGGAGATCCGAAAGGCGGTCCGGCATATCCACGATCAGGTTCACTTGTTCTGAAACGCATCGTACCGCTTCAGAAATCCGGTTTCTTCCGGCAAGCCCGTTTACTCTGACAATGCCCCGCGCCGCACTCAACGTCATCACGGCCGACGCCTCCAAGGGATCAAACAGGATCAAGTTCAAACGCGCAGGATGAAAAAACGACTTCCTTAAAACCTCATCGCGCAAATCTGAAATGCGATCACTCTGGCCTTGCACACTGCCATGATGGAAGATTCACAAGAAACCGTTTTGATTAAAGCAAATTCTGCGAAGTCTATATTGCGGATCGCAGCGCTCGGTCTCGAAGGTGAGATTAAACAGGCTAACGGTGATCTTGAGGGTGCCATCGCTGCGTTTTGAAGCCGCGGTGCAATAGGAAGAGACCTTGCGGTATAAGGAGCCGCCCGATTGGAGCCTTCCCATTCGCCGTTACCTGGGCGACGCTTTGGTGTAGGCTGGTCGTGCCACTGAGGCCGAGCGGGTATTCCGCCAAGACTTGGCGTGGAACCAGAACAACGGCTGGGCCCTTTACGGCCTGTGGCAAAGCCTCGTCGCTCAGGGCAAAACGGAAGACGCCGCGACTGTAGGGGTAATGTTCAAGAAAGCCTGGCAATCAGCGGATACCGAGCTTACAGCGGCACACTTTTAGGGCAAGATCATCAGGCCATACGGGGAGGGGCGCGTCATGCTGAGCCAAGTTATCCGTTATTGCTTCCTTGTCGCACTTAGTCTTCTTCAATCGTTGCCATCGCTGGCCCAAGACAAAGACCAATGCCTCGCCGTGCTGGTGGAGGGCACCGGCACTTACAGTCGGCCGGTCTCCACAGACTCGGAGTTAGCACAACCGTTCTTTGACCAGGGTCTGCGCCTGACCTGGGGCTACTACTTTCCGTCGTCCATTGCCTCGCACCAGGAGGCGCTGCGTCATGACGGCCATCCCATGTTTGACTGGGGTATAGCGTTGGCCATCGCGCCCAACCCAAACAGCCGCAATTTCAATAGCCCCGACGATCCGGCTGGTGAAGGACGCAAAGCCATCATGCGGGCCATGGACCGCAAGGGGCGTGCCACGGAACAAGAGCAGGCCCTGATCGAATCCCTTTTTGTCCGCTATGATTCAGACGCCATTCCCAACCGGGCAGACCGGGATCAAGCCTACATGGAGACTGTCCGCGAACTGCTCCGTAAATTTCCCGCCGACCCTGACATCGCCGCCCTATATGCGGATGCCTTTATGTCCATGAACGCGTGGGACTATTGGGATGAAGGAGGCAGTGGCCGGCCCGGTACGGAAGAGGCGGCGAAAGTTTTGGAACAATCCATGGCCAGTCATCCGGGCCATCCAGGCACCAATCACTTGTACATTCATCTCCTAGAGGCGTCGCCGACGCCTGAACGGGCGCTGCCGGCAGCAGACCGCCTTGCCGCGCTCATGCCCAACGCGGGGCACATTGTCCATATGCCGGGGCATATCTATTTGCGGGTCGGCCAGTACGATAAGGCAATAACCACCAATGAAAAGTCCGTAATCGCCGATGATGTGTTTCTAAAAGCGTGGGGGGACCGCGCGCTTCCCCGTATTGGGTCTGCTAACAGCAGCTTTATGTCTCACCGAGGACATTCTCTAAGTTTCGTCCGACATGCCGCCGCTATGCAGGGGAATTACGCCCTGGCGGTGGATACGTCGCGCCGTGCGGGTTCTGGATGGCGGCAACTGATCGCGGAATGGCTCATCCATAAAATGTTCGGTAAATGGGACGTCCTGTTGGCGGTAAACAATGAGAGAACCGACAACCTATACCGGGACGGCATGCTGGCTTATGTGCAAGGCAGTGCTCACGCCAATACGGGGAACATGGACCAGGCCACGCAGTCACTCGTAACCCTGCGAAGCATCATGGCTGACGAAAACTTGTCCTCGGCACGAGGTGGCATCAATCCGGTGAGCTTTCTCTTAGAAATCGCAGTGCTTGGTCTCGAGGGTGAAATAAAACAGGCCATAGGTGACCTTGACGGCGCCATTGCGGCCTTTGACAGCGCCGTCAAGAAAGAGGACTCGCTCCGCTACATGGAACCTCCCAGTTGGTCCCTGCCTATGCGACATTACTTGGGCGACGCCCTGCAGAAAGCCGGACGCAATGCTGAGGCCGAGCAGGTGTTCCGCAAAGACCTGGCGTGGAATCAAAACAACGGCCGTTCGCTTTACGGCCTGTGGCAAAGCCTCATCGCCCAAGGCAAAGCGGATGAGGCAGACACAGTTAAAGTATTGTTCGACAACGCCTGGAAATCAGCGGATACGGAACTCACTGCCGATCATTTCTAAGTTTGAGCGCGGCATCAACATTTGCCATGAAACCGTACGGTATCCGGCAGCATCGAGGCAGACCTGTTTCGGGACTGTCCGGGGCTCGGGACCGCGAGCTGAGGGCACGGTCTTGTGCGCGGGCTTGCTGCCGTCGGCAGTGAGCGCAGCGGAAGGAGCCCCGGGGCGATGGATCCCGGCCATGCGGACCAAAGCGGCTCGCTGGGAACCCAGGGCGTGACCGCCGGATGGGTCTCGCTCGAAGCGACGTAAGCTTGGTCGGCGACCAGGGTGCAGCGGTCAGACTTGTTCATGAGGCGGTTCCCCATAGTCGCGATCGGATGGTTGCGCTGACGCAGAGTCTATTCGGCATTGTCAGACTAAATTAATTTGTTAGTCTAGTGAGGTGAGTTTTCGCCGTTCCGAGCAGCGCCTTGCTTGGTCAATTCCAAGCGAACCAATGGTTTAGTGCCTAAACCCAGGGAACAAGGGCCCAAGAGAGTTGGCCCTAACCAGTTACTCTGACAATGCCATTGCGTGGGCTGGTGACACCGCCGCCTCAAGGCTGGGGTGTCAAACTGATGCCTCGCCCCGACTACACCCGTGACTTTATCGACCGCAAGGGTGTTGCCGATGTTGTGCTCCGCGCCATACGCGACCCAGCGGCCCGCAACAAGGCATTTGCGGTAGTGTGGGATAAAACTATTGCCGCTGGTGAAGTCAGCGGGTCGTTAGATGCCATGCCAGTGGAAAACACAGGCAAGAGTTACTTAAACAGTTCCCGATAACGGACCCAACTAAGGCACTTCATGCCGGGTGAGGACAACAGCAATCTCGTATAGCCCGTCGTCGGCAAACGACGCGCCGGATCATCCCACCGAAACCGACGACCAGCGGTCCCGCTATCGTTGCATCGGCTGTGTCGTTACCGGTCGATTCATGCGTCCGGATCTCGCTGCTGGCCGGGTCAACCGAGATATGCAACTTGCGCCACGAGCGCCGCGTTTCACCATGCTTGGCGCGAGCCCACTCGCCAGCACCAAAGAATTTCAGGCCCATGGAATCCAGCACGATATCCGCGGGCCATTTGTTCGTGCTGGATTCCATAACTACATCCACCGTTCGCCGCCCCCGCGACAGCGTGGTGTGATCCGGCACCGGCAGATCGCACCCCATCAAGTCCACAAGGGAACACACAAAGCCTTCCGTCTGGCGCAGCGGCAGTCTGAATACCACCCCCAGCATCCGTATCGTGGAAATCGCTAACTCTGAAAACCGCCGCTGGCCACCAGGAGTTCGCCGCTTGGCTGCGTCCGATTGCTCCAGGGCGTTCTCATCAATCCAGAAGCGGATGTCGCCGCACCGAACCAAACCACGGTCAAGTCCGGAAAATTCCCCCACTTATCTTTCTCGGATGCAGAGTTTCTTAACGGAGCGTCCAGAAATATTGAGTATTGTCACCCCAGTGTCTGACGTCAGCGCCTTTGGGACAAATTGAGGTAATTGCATAACGGAGGATTTCTGGCTCATCGTAGTGACCGAAGGGAACGAAGATGAGACAGAAATTAATGAGCAAGAACGACCCGGCGGAGAGAACGGTTCGGGATATTCGGCGCAAGACACGCAAGCAGTATACGGCTGAGGAGAAGATCCGGATCGTGGTGTCGGGCCTGCGCGGCGAGGAGAGCATCGCCGCCTTGTGCCGCCGCGAGGGCATCGCCGAGGGTCTGTATTACAGCTGGTCGAAAGAGTTTTTGGAAGCGGGCAAGAAGCGGCTCGCCGGCGACACCGGGCGCCAAGCGACCTCGGGCGAGGTTAAAGGCCTCCGCCAGGAGATGCGCGACTTGAAGGAGTTGGTCGCCGAACTTTCGCTGGAGAACCGTCTTCTCAAAAAAAACATGCTCGGGCACGGGGGAGACGAGGAATGAGGTATCGCGCATCCGAGAAGCTGGAGATCATCCGCCTGGTCGAGCAGTCCCACCTGGGCGTCGGGTCCACTTTGGACAAGCTGGGCATTCCGAAGACCACCCTTTATCGCTGGTACGATCGTTTTCTGGCCTTTGGCGACGCCGGTCTTGAGGATCGCAACAGCAGCCCGGGCCGGGTATGGAACCGGATCCCGGATGATGTCCGGGGGCAGATCATCGATCTTGCCCTGGAGGAGACACAACTGTCGCCCCGGGAACTGGCCGTCAGGTTTACGGACACCAGGGGCTACTTTGTCTCGGAAGCCTCGGTTTATCGGCTTCTCAAAGCCCACGACCTGATCACCAGCCCCGCTTTCGTGATCATCAAGGCAGCCGATGAGTTCCGCGACAAGACCACGGCGCCGAACCAGCTGTGGCAGACCGACTTCACCTCTCTCAAGGTCATCGGCTGGGGCTGGTTTTATCTGTCGACCATCTTGGACGACTATTCCCGCTACATCATTGCTTGGAAGCTCTGCACCAACATGACGGCGGACGATGTGACGGCAACACTGAAGTTGGCGCTAGAAGCCTCAGGCTGCAATCGCGCCAATGTCGTCCACAAGCCGAGGCTGCTCAGCGACAACGGCTCGTCCTATATCTCCAGCGATCTGGCTGAATGGCTCGGGGACCACGGTATGGATCACGTTCGGGGCGCACCGTATCACCCGCAAACCCAGGGCAAGATCGAGCGCTGGCATCAAACGCTGAAGAACCGGATCCTGCTTGAAAATTATTATCTACCCGGCGATCTCGAAAACCAGATCAGCGCCTTCGTCGATCGCTACAACAACCAACGCTACCACGAGAGCATCGGCAACGTAACTCCAGCCGACGCCTACTTTGGACGCCACACCGCCAGCATCGAAAAGAGAAAAAAGATCAAAAAACTGACCACCCAAAACCGCCGCTTGAACCATCAACGCCAAGCGGCTTAACATCAAACAAAGATGAGCCCGATCCTCCCTTATGAAACACGCTCAACAGTCCCATTTGTTTTGATGACGGACAGTCACCCCAGATAAATCTTTATCTTTCAGGCAATCACGATAGTGGCTCACCCAAAATCTCATGGGGTTGTTTCGCACTTCTGATTCATGACCTTTAACACTCTGATTGTATCCATTTGTGGATACATACCGAAGTTCCCAACGTGGTGTTTTTTGTTTGGTAGAGTTATGACAACGACGTATGGAAAGTTTTCGCCGGTTGCTTCCCGCCATGCTGTATATGCGCCGATGTCTTTGGTTGGAATTCGACCGTCTGAAGAATTTGGGCTTTCATAATCAATTGCGAAGATCGGCTTTAGTTTTTTATTAAATCCTACAAGGTCCGGCTGGAATTTTGTTCCTTTGGTATCGTTTAACCGGACATCAATTCCAATTTGAGATACACATTCGACTTCCCATGCCGCTTTGACTAGGTGTCCCCAAATCAGCGGATGTGTCCAGTTTGTCCCGGTTCGGGTGTATTCAAATGTGTCGGTAAAACCAATTGGCAGGTCGATTAACGCCGCCTCAAGATATTGTATAATCGTATCGACCGGCATTGCTCGCTCCAATGAATACGCCATAGATGACGTTGCTCCCAAAATCCGGACCAGGTGGTTCTTCACCTATGCGGCCTGATCGATGGTCATATCTCTCCTGGCCTGTGCCGGCGTCCGGTACCGGAGGGGATACACCGGCATCTCGGGCCGCGTCCTCGCTCGAACGCCCCGTCGCAATCGCTGCCCAGAACCGAACAAGCTCCTCACGCCGTGCCGAGTCCGGTCGACCTGGCGAATGCAACTTGCTCCGTCCAGACCGATCCGACCGCCGTCTGCGTACCGTCATAGCAACCTCCTATGCCAGAGTGTTGCGACGACCGATTGAACTCGCCTTGCACACCGCGATCGCAATGGCGGATCAGCCGCCGCGCGGCGCTGGGACTGCCGCTGGCGCTCGAGGGCCCCCGGCGGCGCATCCCCGGGCGGACGGCTCGACGCGTCCGCGGGTTACGGCTTTCCCGTCTTCGGCGGCCGGTTCACCGGCACGCCGTATCTCGGGTTGGGCACATCCGCCGGCGGCAACGACCAGCGGCTCGGCTGGCGCCTCACGCCGGAACGCCGCGACGGCCCCGAAATCGCCCTGGCCCTTGAAGGGCTGCGGCGCCAGGCCGCCAACGGCGATGCGCCGGAGCACGGCATCGTGCTGCGGTTTGCCGCGCGCTGGTGAAAGTCAGGCTAACTCTGGGTTGGATAGACGGTGAAAGTCCGGCGGAAGGAAAGGTATAACGAACCTATGCCTTCCGAGAACCTCATCCGCACGTAGACTGTTAGCACCATGAAAAGCGGCGGATCAGGCTTTCGCAGGGGACGGCCCTAGAGTCAGCGCAGAGCGTCCGAGTCCTCTCCATTGCTCGTAAAACCCGAAGCGCGTTCCGAAATTGTCCGCCTCCTTATCGAACTTGCGGCGGTAGTCGGAGCGGTTCTCGTTCAATTAATTGATTTGCGGTGTTTCGGTGTCAAGACCCGCGATCAAGGCCTGCTTCAATTCGTTCGCATAGAGCAGCTGATCGTTTTCGATAATGACTCTCGGGTGATCTTGACCGACACCGTAGACGGCCGCATTCCAGTCCTTGCGCGGTTTAATGACGCTGCCTTCCAAACTTCCTCCGGCAAATAATCCCGTATTCAAAGAATACGCCACGATGTCATTGCCCACGTTCGTGGTGGTCGCCGCCTCCGCCCCGGCACCGATGGCACCGATGCTCAGACCCACGTTGGCACCGATCTTGAACTCGTCGTCCAGAATGGCCTGCATCCCCTTCTCGGTGAGGATCATGAACATGATTTCAGCCGACTGCATGCCCGCCTGCAACCCAATGGAGCCTGACGTCATCCGGTAAAACGCAGGGTCACCAAACGTGTCGTCCCGGTTTTTCTTGAGCAGCACACCGTCGCCGTAACTTCCACCGATGATAAAGCCAGCCTTGTAATAGGACGGAATGACAAGAACGCCACGGGTCTTTTGCAACAGGCCCGTCAATTGTTCCGCTGGCCTGTGTTCTCCACGGACGCGTTCGACGGCGATGACTGCTTCTTCGATGACATGACGGGCATCCATGGCATCGTCCGCATATCCGCTCAAAGAATTGAAAAGAAACCCGCACATAAAAGCCATGACGGCCACGCCGCCGGGCACCAGTTTAAAGGTCTTCACCATGTTCGTATCCATTCAAAGGTATCCCTTTTTATTCCAGTCGTACGGCCAGTCGAATCGTTACAGAACCTCTGACCTTTGTCAGGCGGTAGTGTCCGTCCCTTTTGAGTCGATTTGTGGCCCCAGGCTCTGTTGACCAGTAACGGTGAGGCATCCGCATTTGGTTTTATTTTGCCCGAATAGGCGATGCCCGGCAATGCACTGAACTGGTTCGTCAGACTATTAATAATAAGTGCCTGCCCGATTTAAATCATCAATGTGGAACCACTGGAACAAGGTTTATGGCGACAAACATTGTGTGGCCGATAATTTATTCTGATGGCAGTGGTGGTTTGCGTGTTCTGATCCTCTGCGTAAGCTCTGGCTATGTCCCGACTCCTTCAGAAAAGGGATTGCGCCGAATCGATGCGCGCTGACAGGACTCAAGTTCCATTTTCCCGGATCTGATGCGGACAAAAATCTACTTCCCTCCGCCGACCGCATCGATAGCGACGGGCATTACGAACGAGACAATATCCAAGTGGTTTGCCGCTTCGTCAATTTTTGGAAGAGTTCGTCAGACAACGAGGAGTTCAAGCGTCTTTTGCTCCTTGTCCGCAGTCTAGAGGATGTAAGCGATTGACGGACCGGCTTAGGGCATGTCCGTTCCGAAAACTCTATCCACGCCTGGGACGGTTTGGCATTGTCAGACTAACTGGCCCGGAGCAGAAAAACCCATAATACAGGACTGTCAGTCTGCGAGTTGACGCCTTTCCCTTCCTAAACCTCGTTCACACCTGGCCGGTTTGCATCATGAAGATCGACGAATAGCCGCGACAAAGCCGCGACTGTTCTTATTCCGGCCGTGCTAGGCCAATATAGTGGTATGATAAAATCTTCGGTCCCTTGAGACAAACATTTTCAAGTTCATCGAAACGGAAACCGGCCTCTGAAATCAGGTGGTCGATTTTGCGATTGGGATGACAACCGGCAAGACAGCGAAACAGAGGCGTGAATCGATCTTGCCACTTAACAGTATTTTCCTCTTCTTCGGGCGCGCGGCCATGCTCAATGAACAGAAAACGCCCATCTGGCTTGAGCACCCTGCGGAACTCCTGCAGTGCGCGCTCTACATCTGGAATGGAGCACAGGGTCCAGGATGTCACCACCATGTCCATGACGTGATCGTCGAGGGGAATCTCGGCCCCGTCCAAGCCTACGAACTCCACTGGGAAAGGTGCCGCATCGGCCAGGGGCCGGGCCTTGGCGCGAAGCTTATCTAAGGGCTCCAAGCCAAACAGATGGCTGACCCTGTCGGTGTAATAGGGGATATTGAGGCCCGAGCCTATGCCCACCTCAAGCACCTGGCCTTCGGCCCGCGCCAAGATGCCAGCGCGCTGTTCGGTCATGACCTCAACGCGCATACCGCGATCGATCAATACCGGCATAATATGATCTCGATAAAAGCCCACCGAGGCCCTCCTTACCGATCATGCTGCCCAACAGCCCGGCTCTGATCAAGGGTAGCTTTGCGCCGACGGCGCTTGGACATTTGTTGCCCTTGTCGCCAAGACCGACAGAATTTACTGATGCCATTATTGCGCATTCGCATCTTGGGGGACTGCATCACGAATACCAGCGGGCAAGGTAAACGGAAGGGGCAACCATGGACGGTGATGCATTCGAGCAGTACATCAAAACGCAACGCGCCCCGACCCTTCAAAAAGGCGCTGTTGTTGTCCCCGGCAATCTGCCGGCCGACAAACGCGACGGTGCCAGGCGGGCGGTTGAAAAGCGGGGCGCATGGCTTTTGTTCCTGCCACCCTATGCGCCGGACTTCAACCCGATCGAGCTCGCATTTTCAAAGTTCAAAGCTCACATGAAGCGCTTAAAACCCCGCACCATCGATGATCTGTGGAAAGCCGCCGGTAACGTCTGCGGCCTCTTCAATCACGAGCACTGCAGGAACTTCTTGGTTGCTGACGGCTATGCGTCAGAATAAATCGGAAATACATCTAGTGCATGTCGAATAGTTTTCATAATTGATCCATTGCTAGTACACGTTAATGCGTATGCTGTGAATCCGCGCAGGATTATAGTATGCGTATCGCGCTCACGCACCCGATCGAACAAACTTTTTTGGGCCGTGAGTTGGCGATTCCCAAAAAAGGATATGCAATTGACAACGCACCTTAGAAGGGACGGTGGTCTTTTTTGCCCGAGGGACCTTTACTGCCAAAATTTAGATGCAGCGTGTGCCTTTGGAGTTGTTTTTCAGTCTCTATTGCGGTGCTTCGGGCTGACGTTTTTTCTTGCGTCTCTTTTTTTAAATCAGACTTTTCTAATTCATCCTGCGGTGCGTAGAACTTTTTGTAAGCCATGAAGATGCCTTTCCGTGAAACGGCATTGACTTGCCGCTCTCTCCATATCGTGGTCTATGCTTCTGTTTTCAATGGTCATTCAACATAGACGCAATTTGCATTAAGGTGGATTCCGTTATGTTATTGCTGCAGTTGCGAATTAATCGGCTACTGCCTATTCCAATTGCCTCATCCGCTATAGAACTCGGTAAGGCGCTGATGCAACCACCTGCTGTGTATGTCGCCTTGAGGGACTCCATCACGAATATCTGTGGATGAGGTAATTGGAAGGGACAGGCAAATTCATCGTGACGAGACACTCGCAGGGTCGCCGCTTTATTGAGCAACGAGCCGGAAACCGGCGACGTCGCCCGAAAGCTTGACATTGATCATGCCCAACCTCGACATTGATCTTATGAAAATCAGTTTACCCGTCGCATTGGTCTTTCTTTTCACAAGCGTTTGTGGAGGGCTAGAAGGTACTGTTATGTCAACCGCGAGCAGTGCCGAGCAAACGACCCGCCAAACGCCGTCAAGGGTGCCTGAATTAAAAATGGGCACTTACCATGGGTGCGAAAGTGTTCCTTCCAAAAAGTTTTTCCACCGCCTTTTTGTGGGATTTGAATTTACGGGAGCGTCCTGCTCTGTGACCGTCGTTTCCGGCAATAACGTGAAAGTTAGTTTCATAGAAGATGAAATCGTTTCCTTAGCACCCTATCCAGCGCCAGACGGTAATTCTTATTCAGATATTTTTATTGGAGAGCTGAACAACTCGAATGTCTTGGTTGTTCAACACGCCTTCAGCGGCCATGTCTACAGTGTCACCCAAACCATCCGCGATTCAAATGGGATCCTGGTTTATGGCAGATCTGGAAAAGGAGATATGATAAAAGAGTGTGTAATCCATCAAGATAATCAACAACGGCTGTGTCAGTAGCCCATGAAAGACACCGCCGCCATGAATACTATTAGCCGTACCTCCTGCATCACGATATCTACAGGACTGTATAGTTTCCGCTTGCTGTGACCTGTCCCTTGCGAAAACCCCATCCACACAAAATTAAGCTGATTTGTACCCAGTCCTGTCTGACGTCAGCGCCTTTGGGACAAATTGAGGTAATTGCATAACGGAGGATTTCTGGCTCATCGTAGTGACCGAAGGGAACGAAGATGAGACAGAAATTAATGAGCAAGAACGACCCGGCGGAGAGAACGGTTCGGGATATTCGGCGCAAGACACGCAAGCAGTATACGGCTGAGGAGAAGATCCGGATCGTGGTGTCGGGCCTGCGCGGCGAGGAGAGCATCGCCGCCTTGTGCCGCCGCGAGGGCATCGCCGAGGGTCTGTATTACAGCTGGTCGAAAGAGTTTTTGGAAGCGGGCAAGAAGCGGCTCGCCGGCGACACCGGGCGCCAAGCGACCTCGGGCGAGGTTAAAGGCCTCCGCCAGGAGATGCGCGACTTGAAGGAGTTGGTCGCCGAACTTTCGCTGGAGAACCGTCTTCTCAAAAAAAACATGCTCGGGCACGGGGGAGACGAGGAATGAGGTATCGCGCATCCGAGAAGCTGGAGATCATCCGCCTGGTCGAGCAGTCCCACCTGGGCGTCGGGTCCACTTTGGACAAGCTGGGCATTCCGAAGACCACCTTTTATCGCTGGTACGATCGTTTTCTGGCCTTTGGCGACGCCGGTCTTGAGGATCGCAACAGCAGCCCGGGCCGGGTATGGAACCGGATCCCGGATGATGTCCGGGGGCAGATCATCGATCTTGCCCTGGAGGAGACACAACTGTCGCCCCGGGAACTGGCCGTCAGGTTTACGGACACCAGGGGCTACTTTGTCTCGGAAGCCTCGGTTTATCGGCTTCTCAAAGCCCACGACCTGATCACCAGCCCCGCTTTCGTGATCATCAAGGCAGCCGATGAGTTCCGCGACAAGACCACGGCGCCGAACCAGCTGTGGCAGACCGACTTCACCTATCTCAAGGTCATCGGCTGGGGCTGGTTTTATCTGTCGACCATCTTGGACGACTATTCCCGCTACATCATTGCTTGGAAGCTCTGCACCAACATGACGGCGGACGATGTGACGGCAACACTGAAGTTGGCGCTAGAAGCCTCAGGCTGCAATCGCGCCAATGCCGTCCACAAGCCGAGGCTGCTCAGCGACAACGGCTCGTCCTATATCTCCAGCGATCTGGCTGAATGGCTCGGGGACCACGGTATGGATCACGTTCGGGGCGCACCGTATCACCCGCAAACCCAGGGCAAGATCGAGCGCTGGCATCAAACGCTGAAGAACCGGATCCTGCTTGAAAATTATTATCTACCCGGCGATCTCGAAAACCAGATCAGCGCCTTCGTCGATCGCTACAACAACCAACGCTACCACGAGAGCATCGGCAACGTAACTCCAGCCGACGCCTACTTTGGACGCCACACCGCCATCATCGAAAAGAGAAAAAAGATCAAAAAACTGACCACCCAAAACCGCCGCTTGAACCATCAACGCCAAGCGGCTTAACATCAAACAAAGATGAGCCCGATCCTCCCTTATGAAACACGCTCAACAGTCCCATTTGTTTTGATGACGGACACCCAGTCCAAGCAAATGATATTTGCGGAACGGACAGGCGCGCCTGCGTTATGGTGGCAGGATCGGCTGGACGAAAATCGGGAGATTGAAAGGCCCCACGGCATGCTACCTATTAGGGGTCTTGACTTTTTGGGCCACGGATATACCTCCCCAGCGAGACGGTAATGTGCTAAAATGAAGATCGTCGCTGCTTTTGAGCCATCAAAACCCACAAATGGGTCCTAAAGGGCTCTCGTTAGTAGTCTCCCAGTTTAAGAGCCTTTTTGGCCTGATGAAGATGCCATCGGCCTAATCGGCAGATGCATTGTCACGTTGCGCCACTCCCCGACCGCTGGTGTTCAGGGGGTTTACAGGGCGCGTCTCATCAACAGAAGATGCCCCAACCATGGGAGTAAAACAATGAATACCAGGGCTATTCGCCTAGGAATATCCGTTCCTTTAGCCATATTTGTGACCATTGCCTTATTCTGGTTGATGAACTACCTCATCACACATGGCATGAACGCAATTACGGAAGAGTTTCGCGGCGGTTTGATCGATTTTACCCGCGTAGACCGGGACGAAACGGCCCAGACAAAAGATCGAACCTTACCTGACCGTCCGGATACGCCTGACGTACCGCCGCCGCCACCGCCCATGAATTTCAATATAAATGCTGCTCCTGATTCACGTGGTGTCGCCATTAATGCACCTGCACTTTCCCGAGGATTAAACCTCGATCGTTCAGGACTTGCCATGCCCACAGACGGGGATGTGATTCCGTTGGTCCGCATACCACCGCAATATCCTCAGCGGGCTGCGTCTCGCGGTATCAATGGGTGGGTTCAGCTTGAGTTCACTATTACTGAAAGCGGCGGCGTCGAAGACATCATCGTAATCGCTGCAGAACCAACAGGGTATTTTGAACGCGCTGCAGAGCGGGCTCTGGCCCGTTGGAAGTACAAACCAAAAATTGTCGAAGGCCGTCCAGCGCGGCGTTACAACAATCAGGTGGTTATTACGTTCGAGATGGAGGAATGACGCGATGATGCGCAAGGTCGTTCCAGGTGCAATCACCGCACAGATCTTATTTACCATAGACCTCAAAAGAAAAAGTGCGGTAGACGCTCAGAAAGTGTGTCCGATACTACAATAGCGCCCGGACACACCTTTCCTTAGGCAAGGTTTCCCCTATTCCACGTCCCGTCGAGCGGGCTGGCCAGATCGCAAGGTGTGAACATCTCGTTGGTTTGCATTATGAATGCTGGCGGATGGAGTAAACGGGAGGGACAGGTTCAAATGAAGAAGTCCAAGAGGTTGGCGCAACAGAACTGGCGTGACTGGTTGAGAATGGCGGAAGGCACTTTGGCGGGCGTCTCTCAAATGGTGTGGCAAAACCGGGACGAGATGGATGCGCAGCGGACTCTTTTTGCCAAGCTGATCGGGGCACCAAATATGGCAGAGAACGAATGGCGGAACACGATTGCTTGGGCCGGAGCCACGGTCCTCTCGCTTTCAGCGGAACAATGTACGCAAATGGGCTGGACGCGGCCGACCGGCAGCTTGGTCGATAGATTTTGCGGCACGCACCACGGAATTCTGGCTAAGAGTCGGTTTCGAAAGTCATGCGGCTCGGGCCAATCTGCGGACGAGGAGCATGACGGAGGCGGCGTAGAGGAAGGCGCGGGCCGAGGCGATGGTGGCCTCGAAGTCCTTTGCCAGTCGCCGGTTGCGGTTGATCCAGGCGAAGAAGCACTCCACGACCCAGCGGCGCGGTTGGACGGCGAAGCCGACCTGATCGGGGCTTTTGCGCACGATCTCGACGGCGATCATGGTGGCCGTGGCGACCTTCTCGCCGGCGTAGCCGCTGTCGGCAAAGACCTTCTCGATGAACGGAAACGAGCCGCGTGAGGCGCACAGCAGCGGCCCGCCACCATCGCGGTCCTGGATACTCGCCGGATGCGCCTCGAGCACGAGGCCGCGCCCGTCGGTGTCGACCAGCGCGTGGCGCTTGCGCCCCTTGATCTTCTTGCCCGCATCGTAGCCGCGGGGGCCACCAGCCTCGGTCGTCTTGACGCTCTGGCTGTCGATAATCGCGCCGCTCGGGCTGGCCTCGCGTCCGACCCGCTCGCGATCGGCCATGACCAGAAAGTGGTTGATCTTCTCAAGGAGGCCGTCGTCGCGGAACTTAGCGAACCAGCGATAGATCGTGCCCCACGGTGGTAAATCGCTTGGCAGCAAGCGCCAAGGGCAGCCAGCCCGCATCACGTAGAAAATGCCGTTGACGATCTCTCGCATCGGCCATGACCGGGGCCGTCCCGTGCCATGAGCCGGAGGCAAATGAGGCTCGATCACAACCCACTCCGCAGCGGTCAAATCAGTCTGATAACGCAGCGCCTTGCGGCTATGCTGCTCTCGGGTGGTCGGCGTCCACATGGCGGCTCCAGATCGGTTTCAGCAACCTTCCTGGAATCACATCGACACCGGCCACTCAACCCCTTTCGAAACGGCCTCTAAGGCAAAACAAATACCCAAGGAGCTGCCGAATTCCTGTAAGCGTTTCCACCGACGCGGACCATGGTCGCAACGTCGTGCGCTCCATCCCGGCCTGACCGAAGGCTTACGACAAGCGTGCGCTGGGATGCGCTGTAGTTGTAATGAATCCCCTTACGGTATGCTTACGGCAACAGAACTAAATGGTGGCGTCAAGGGGTAGGAGTAATTATTATTAAAATAAAATCAATAAGTTAATGTCTATTACAGATTACGAAATAACCTATTCCTCCAAAGCCAGTCAAAAGCACTGACCGGGAATTGCCCCTCACGGGGCAATGCGCGCGGGACCCTGCTTGCTTTATGGGGAGCCGCAGGGCCCCGCGCGCACGCTCCAAAACAACCGATCATCGCAACTCAAAACTGGCCTACTTTTACCCCGCCCTACTGGCCCAGTTTTGCGCCGCCCTTGACAGGAAAGGTTGTTTCCTTGCCCAAGGTCGGTGGCCTGCATCATCGTTACGAGCGTCTCGCGGCCTGACTATCTCCGCTGGGCTTAGATCAATTTCTCTCTGTGGCAACATGGACGCTGCCAGCATCCGCATGCCGAAGCGTCTGACTGGCGGTTTACAAGTGACCGGGACCGGAGGGTAGCGCCCTCTGGCAAAGTCTGGCATCCTTTCCCAACACCTATTATGTGAGGACCGGTTTATGCCGGACGAGATCCTAACGCTGCCGGAGGTGGCCCAATTGCTCAAGGTAGCCGAGAAGACCGTTTATACAATGGCTCAAAAAGCCCAGCTGCCAGCATTTAAGGTCCGCGGGCAGTGGCGGTTTAAGCGCGTCGATATCGACCGGTGGATTGAGCCGCAGAAGGCAAATTCTCGAAACGAGGGAAGGAGCTAAAATGCCTATCCCTCGCAATAGACGCTCACTTGGCTTTCTGAGCGTCGGGTTGGGTCGTCCCGTTGGTCAATGCCGCATCCAGGGGGGGCCGCGAATGATGCTGGCGGGAATCGATTTTGATCGGCTCTTGAAGCTGCGATTAGTCGTCGCCCGCGTCGGTGAGATGGATCTCGCGAAGTGGTGGAATACGCTTGGGCAGCTCAGCCGACTGGGAACCGCCGCCGTCCGACGGGGATTCCCGCGCACACATTATTTCGCCCAAGCTCGCTCCGTATTCTCAGTCGCTGGTTTCCGCTGTCGTGAGGTGTTTGATCCACCCAAAAGCGTCACCCTCTGGCAGCTTCCTGAATCGGTTGAAGAGAAATTCGAGACACATTGGGAGCGCTGGCTCGACCAGGCTGATCAGTGGAAGCCGTTCTTCTTGGAGCTGGAAGCTTTGAAAGAGGCCGAGCTGAAGACGGTGCTCCACTCTTTTAATCTGGTTACCGACGAAGATTCCGAGCTTTTTTCACGATTGCGTCGCTCCGCTGAAGGACGGGCAGTGCCCCTAACCGCACCGTTCACCGCTACAAATCAGGATATCGCTTCCCTTGCGCTCGGTTTCGCACGTGCTGAACCAGGCGCCCTCGCGGTTCCTTATGCTCGATTGGCCAACGCATGAAGAGGCCCGATCGATCTCACGTCGCCTCGTCGTTCACCCTCATTAAGGGGGCGATGATCGCTGAAACGTACGCCGTCTTTGCTGCGTGGGATTTTGGCTTTTCCAAAATGGACAACCTCGATCGGCTGAGGCGCGAGAACTTTATCGGCGCTAGCACCATGACTTGGCTTCGGGACATTGCAAAGGTGCTGAATCGGCGGTTCGATCCAGTTGACCGTGATCGCGCGTTAGTACTCCTCGCAAAGAATGGCTGCCCCATGGAAGAATGGAAGCCAATCCTCCTCTGGCATATGACGCGCGATGAATTCTTGCTGCGCGATTTTCTTGTAAATTGGCTTTCCCTACCTTCGTCTCGGGTGCGTATAGAGTTCGAACTGAAGACCTTTACGAGCATCTTCGCAGTGTTGGTCGCCGAGGTGGGACTACGGAACATGGTTGGAGTGATACGACTCTGAACCGCGTGGCCGCCGCCTTACTGAAAATGGCGGTTGATTTCGGCTTACTCCGCGGGAGTGTTGTTAAAGAATTTGCGAGCCACCACCTGCCTGAGCGTAGTTTTGTCTACCTCCTCTATGCAATTCGGGAGGAATTGAGCAGCCCGCAAAAAGTGCTCGCATCCGAAGACTGGCGGATGTTCCTCATGTCGTCGTCGGATGTCGAACGGGAGCTGCTTCGACTTCATCAGTTCCGCAAGGTCGACTACCAAATCGCCGGCAGCATCGTGCAACTCACACTGCCCTGTGCCAATGCCTGCGAGTATGCGGAAAGGATGGTGGCATGAGCGATCTCGTAAACCGCATCAAGACCAGTCTCGAAGCCATTCTCGATCTGGCTGATCCACGTGAGCGCATCAGCGCTTATCACGACATGCCTTACGCGCTGTTCCACTACGAACCCGAGGAGGAGTTCGATCTGCGTAAACAAATCAGCCTGCTTGAGACACGGCTTGCTCAAAAGAGGAAGCGCGTAAGTCGAATATCGTTAGCTCAGTGCCTGGATGAGGCGATGCGATCTCAGCGGCCACTCGAAGAATGGTTTTCGGCAGAGCGTGAACAGGGCACGGACACGATCGTCGAGACCGCACATTCGGTTCTGTCGGAGTACACGCCACTGGTTGATCTCGTCGCTGCGAAAATGCCCGACGACCCGGACCCGCTCCGCGACATCGTATTCATCATGCGGACCGGCGCTTTATTCCCCGTCTACCGCACGTTCTCTTTGTTGGAACAGCTAAAGGGACGGGTCATGGTGCCAACAGTCTTGTTCTACCCAGGCGATCTCGACGGCGCCGCCGGGCTCAGGTTCATGGGCGTGCTCGCAGCCGAGCATAACTACCGCCCCAAAATCTTTTAACGGGATTTCAGTGATGGCGAACGAACCGATCGAAAGTCTGTTTGCGAACGACATCCATCGCTGGATTGAGGAAGTCATCAAGGTCGATCAGACCACCGATGATATCCTGCGCGATGAAATTAATGAGTATGTCGTGACCGACGCGATCCGGTCTCACTACACCAATATTTTTGATGCCTATCGTGAGACCCCAAACAAGCCGCATGAGGGTAGCCTCGGGCTCTTGCGTGACGAGAAAGGGAAGACCGTCTTTCGCGTTGAAAGCGGCGCCTTGGCTGAAGTGCTGACCCGTATCGAGGAACGCGCCAACTACGGCGATACCGCAAGCGGGCGATATCTCGCTGACGAACTGGCCAAGGAACCCTTCGGCTGGGATTTCGAAGTCGTTCGGTTGCTCGTCCTGTCACTTTTGCGCGCCGGGAAAATTCAGGCCACCAGCAAAGACCAGACGATCGATTCCGCCACGGGACTCGAGGCCCGCGACACGTTTTCGAATAACAATTTCTTCCGCCAAGCATCGTTCCGACCGAAGAAGGGCATCGAGTTTGAGGAGCTGGTGAAGGTGTCGGAGGCCTTCCAGGACACGTTTGGAAGCGAAGTTAAGGAGCTGAACGCTGGCGTGATCGTCGCCGAGCTTCGCAGGGAGATTGCCCGGCACGAGGATCCGGTTGCGTCCGCTCACGGGCAACTCAGTGCCAATCGGCTTCCAGGTGCCGCGGTGCTCGACGGCGCAATCGGGCAGATGAAATCGGTGCTGCGCGGTTCAGAAGACAATGCAATTGCCACCTTCAATGCGTCGCATCGATCCATCAAGGACGCCATCAAACGAGCCACCGAACTGGAGCAAGCATTGTCCGAACCCTGGTTGCGGAACCTCGACCGGGCGCGCGAAGCGCTTCGGGAGGCTTGGCCCTTCCTGCGAATTGAGC
This sequence comes from Rhodospirillaceae bacterium, assembly GCA_965262665.1. Lineage (GTDB taxonomy): Bacteria > Pseudomonadota > Alphaproteobacteria > Rhodospirillales > Rhodospirillaceae > CBDBND01. The sequence continues at coordinate 534,328 of CBDHFR010000004.1, read as the reverse complement.
AAGACGTAAGCGATGACCTTCGAGCCAAGGCAGCCGAGCTCGAAGACCTGTTTGCGCGCGAGACCTTCTATCGCGAGCTGCCGGCGATTGAGCAGCACGCGTCGGCGATAGAGGCTGAGTATGCGCGGCGGTTCGACGAAGCGTTGGAAGCGCGGATTGAGGCCCACACCCAAGCACTCGAACGGCTGGCTCAGACGCCCAGCTGGGATAGCATCGACCAAGAGCAGCAGAAGAAGGTGGCTGCGCCGCTGGAGCGCGGAACGACACGGGATCAGGAGCGCGTGCCGATTCCGCAACTCCGGTCGGAGCTGGATGCCTGCGAGACCCGTCTGCAGGATGCGATCGCCGAATTGCACCGCATCGTTGACGGCGATCGTGTCGCGACCGTGAAGCTGGGCGGCTACTTTTCCGGAGGGGTTGAGACCGAAGAGCAGCTCGACGCCGCTCTCGCCGGCATTCGGGAGGAATGCTCGCGCCTGATCGGCACCGGCAAGAAGGTGATTGTCCAGTGATCGGCACCCGACATCGATAAGTCGACGCGCAACGCAATTGAGCGGGCGACCCAGCAGGCGCGAAAGCTGCTGGATGAGGATTTCTCGTCACAGCTTGAAGGCACGTTCGATGTGCTGCGGAGCGGCGTGATTGTTCCAGAGGGAGGCGTCCACCTGTCAGGTCGCCAGCGGTTTCAGCGAGGAAAAATCGTCGCTGTGATCGACCATAAGCGCGCCGCAGGAATGACCGCCGTGGAGGCCGTCACAGACTATGTGCGCGATGCCGCTTTCACGACGCTTAATCGCTTCATCGCGCTCAAGATGCTGGAAGCGCGCGAGCTTGTGCAGGAATGCATCACGAAGGGTGAACAGTCTGCCGGCTATCGTGAATTCTGTGGGATGGCTCCTGGGATAGCACTGCTCACCGATGGAACAGGCTATCGGCTTTATGTTGAGAGCTTGTTCGACGAGTTTTCGACAGAGATAAAGGTCTTGTTTGACCGACGCGATGCTGCCTCAGTGCTTTGGCCAAAGCGGCATACGTTCGAGGCTCTGCTAACAATCCTAAACGCGCCTGACTTGTCTGGGGTTTGGGGCAATGATGAGACTATCGGGTGGGTATACCAATTTTTCAATAGTGACGAAGAGCGTCGGGAGTTGCGCGACGAGAGTCCAACGCCGCGTAGCAGTCGGGATCTTGCAGTAAGAAATCAATTTTTTACGCCTCGCTATGTCGTTCAATTTCTGACTGATAACACGCTCGGTCGACTCTGGTTGGAGATGTATGGGGAGGATACTCGTCTTTCCGTGCTCTGCGAGCACCTTGTGCGACCCGCTGACCAGGTGCTTCAACCACGCCCACGAAAAGATCCACGAGACCTCCGCATCCTTGATCCTGCCTGCGGTTCAGGCCACTTTTTGCTCTACAGCTTCGATCTTCTTTTGCTGATCTACGAGGAGGCTTGGTCCGCTACGGGGGCCGTCCCTGGCTGTGAGGCCACAGGCCAATCCCTGAGGCATGACTACCCGGATCTGACCGATCTGCGTCGAGCGGTGCCGAGGCTGATTATCGAACACAATCTTTATGGCGTGGACATCGACCCACGTTGCGCGCAGATCGCTGCATTGGCGCTTTGGCTACGCGCGCAGCGTGCATGGAAAGACCTCGGCATTGCTGCATCGAAGCGGCCGCGGATTCAACGGACGCATATCGTTGTGGCTGAATCGATGCCTGGTGATAAGGCTCTCGTTGAAGAGTTTGCTGCTCGCTTGGAGCTCCCTCTGCTCCGCGACCTATTCAAGAAGATGGTCGACGAAAGCCGTCTGGCAGGTGAGCTCGGTGTACTTCTGCGAATCGAAAACGCTATCGCGGTCGAGTTGCGCCGCGCTCGCGAACAATTTGTAAATCAGCGTCAGACTACCGGGTTTCTGCCGGGTCTGGAGCCTATTCGTAAACAGGGCGCCTTCGATCTTTCGGGCATTGATGATGACCAATTTTTTCATGAAGCCGAGGTTCGAATTATTGAGGCGCTAAGGAGTTTTGCGGAGACGGCAAGTGGCACTGCGAATGTGCGCCGACGCCTTTTCGCAGGTGACACCGCCCAAGGGATAGCGCTCATCGACTTGCTGCGAACCCGCTTCGATGTGGCCCTAATGAATCCGCCATTCGGAGCGGCACCTTCTTTATCGGCTGATCAACTCAAGCCACAAGACGCTGGGAATCTGTACGCAGCGTTTGTTCGACGCGCACATGAGCTCGGCGCTTCCGCCGTCGGCTGTATCACTGATCGCACCTTTCTTACTCAGGCAACGTTCACAAATTTTAGAACATTTCTGCTCTCAGCAGACCCTAAACTAACATTGCTGGCCGACTTAGGCTGGGGTGTTCTAGATGCAAATGTTCAAGTGTGTGCTTACATTCTTTCTCGGAACGATAACGGGATGTGCGCATTTGTTGATGCGCGAGATATTCTTGAAAAAGACTCTTCACTTCGTCCGACATCTTCCAGTTGGCGTTGGAAGAATTCTTCCGCGCTAGAGCGGCTTCCAGACAGTGTACTCGCCTATTCGGTTCCCGACTCAGTGCTGGAGAAACTTCAGAAGTGGCGCAGTCTGGCTGATATTGCCGAACTCCCACGCGGACTTGGGTCCAATAAGGCCGCGAGGACGTATCTCGCCTGGTTCGAGGTCGCGGACGGCTCTATCGGGGCGAGAAAACGCTGGGCGTCTCTCGCCAATGGCGGAGAATATTCCCCCTATTGGCGTCAAGACCTCGGGATCGCAGATTGGAGATCGCCGAACGGTAAGCTCTGGGTGGAAATGCCCTCGTCGGATAGTTGGCGGCCCTATGATCAATCGGGAACGAGTTCATACTTCAGGCGGGGTATTTCTTTTCCGAAGCAATCCAGCGCATTCCATGTTTCAGTCTTGCCCGATGGATCTCTGCCAACTCGCGAGGGCAAGGCTACCCCTCGACGCGAAGGATCTCGGCCACGAGGTCGGCGAGCGCATGGCCGGCAAACTCGGATTTGATCAAGGAAACGATCTGCTGGTTCGTGATGTCCTCGATGTCGATCGCATAGTCTTCTACAACGGCGTCCTCATCGGGCGTTTGCGTATGCGTCAGGCCTTGCTTGACATTCGCCGGCTGCGCATGGTGACGCTTTCGAAACCCCACTGCTCACCGCGTATGCTGCATGAAGCGCATCACGGAGTTCAGAAAGCGTGATGTTAGGGTCTTGAAATCTATAGGAAAATCAAAAATCGACTTTCAGTGGTGTTGATGTTGTGTCGGGTCACCCTATCCCTTTGGAGCGGCGTGCATGGGGCCGTCTCGCGGACCCTACAAGGGTTGCGGCCGTATTGATTGGGGGCCGTGGTGAAATTTCTCTAGTGCTAGGCACCGGGCCTGACGGTGGCCGCGCCGTCAAAAACGCCGGTCACTAAGCGCCGCGATGGACCGCGTGTGCCCGCCACCGTCCCAGCGTCATTCAGCGACGTGTGGTCGGCTCCATAGAACCTTAGTAGCAGCTGTCGCGCCTAGGCAATCACGGATGGCTACTTCTTGCAGCATCGGTATTGGGCCTGAATGATGAGCCAGATACTTCGGCTTAGAGTAGCGCGTTGAAGAGGCCGGTTACCGAGCGTAAAGCGAAGGTTAGGCCAGCTATCCCAATCACGGCGGCGACTTGGTTGCTCAGTCTGGTTTCCGGCTGGCTTGAGTTGATTTTTGCTGAGTTAGATCCTACGGTCATTATGAAAATAGCGCGGACCGCAAACCCAAAAAAACACGTTTCATGGTGTCGTCCCCTTTCACTGTGCACGCCACCTCAGTCAAGGCCGTAAAGTCGACGTCCGTTGTCCTCGGTAATTTTCTTAAGCACACCCTTGTCCACATCGGTGCGTTCCAACAGCATACCATGTGCACCCATGTCAGTACCGAAATCGGAATGGCCGAAGTCGGACCCCAACACCAGGTTGTCTCCGCCTGCAAACTTGAGAACATAGGGCAAGTCCTCATCGAAAGTGCAGTCAATGAAGAAGTTTGTGCTAGCCAAGGGCGTTTCCTTGAGCTTGACGTCCTGGCGGCGCGCCGTTTCCGCACCACGGGAGATTTCACGGAAGGCGTAAGGCAGCCACTCCGAACCCGCTTCGAGAAATCCAAAGTGCAAATTCCGAAAACGCTCGGAGAAATCGGATACGAAAAGGGTCACAAAGGCTGCGGCCATGGGCACGATGGTGTACATAACAGCCTCGAGCTTGGCGTAAACGGGGACTCCCGTATTGCCAATGTGAACGCCAATGGCGAGGCCCCGCCTTTCAGCTGCTGCATAGAGCGGATGGAAATAGGGGTCCGTAAGCAGCCGGCTGCATTCCAACGGACGCATCAACACCGACGCGGCGCCGTTGTCGGCGCCGAAATGTACTTCTTCTACGGCTGCATCCATATCCAGAAGTGGCGGCACCAGACACCAACGTAGGCGCCCGTTTGAATCCCGGCAGCAATCGGCCATCCAGCGGTTATAGCTGTGCGCCAGAGCTATTTGGGCCGGCGCATCGGAAATGAGCATGGCGAGAAAGAAACTGGGGATGATGACTTGGGTGTCTACACCTAAATCATCCATCCAAGACACCCGTCCAGCCGGATCGTCCAGCGCCCGCACCGAGTCAGGGGGCTGGCCTGGAACCGTATGTCCGGTGAGACCGCGGGGGGCAAGCTGGCCGTCGAGGTCCCAAAATCGGGTAAGACCGTGGAACTGCTCCTGACTGCCGTCGGTGTCGCGAACCTGGGGACGAAAACGAGCTTCATCTGCAGAAAGGTAGGACCACGTTGCCTCGGTCTCCAGGACATGAGTGTCGGAATCGATGTATCCCAAGGGTGCCTCCCCGGCTAGACTTAGCAGCGTTTACGGAATTGTAGCCCCGGCAACTTATCCCGCACAAAGGAATCCCATAGCCACCAACCAATAATGGGAAAACACCCGGGCTTGCAGGTGCGAGGGTAATCTTACATGACCGATGCTGATATTGGCTCCGGATCTGGGGAGCACTGGCCCCATCCGGCAGTAGCTTGGTATGCGGTAGCGGTTTTGACCCTTGCCAACGTAGTCGCCCTCGTTGACCGGCAGATTCTCACCCTCCTGGTCGAACCGGTGCGGGCCGACCTCGGCATCAGTGACACTGGAATTAGCCTTCTGCATGGGTTTGCTTTTGCTCTGTTCTATAGTGTGATGGCCCTTCCCCTGGCCCGGCTCGCCGACGCTAAAAGCCGACGCGCCATCATAACTGTCGGTATCGCCGCCTGGAGCGTCATGACCGCTGCCTGCGGCCTCGCAAAGACCTTTACGCACCTGTTCTTAGCACGGGTCGGGGTGGGCATCGGCGAAGCGGCCCTGGTGCCAGCCGCCAACTCCCTAATTGGGGATTCCTTTCCCGCTTTCCGCCGGGCGTTGCCTTTGGGCGTGTTTGCCGCCGGTATCTCTGCCGGCATGGGACTGGGGCTTTTGGCCGGCGCGGCGGTGGTAAAGGCGACGATAGACATGGGAGCGATCTCGGTTCCGATCTTTGGCGTTCTCAAGCCCTGGCAGATGGTTTTTGTCCTGGTGGGCTTGGCGGGACTGCCCGTTGCCTTACTCATGGCAACGCTGAAAGAACCAGCCCGGCACGACGAAAGAAACGGGGCTCCGTCGGGCACGGTCACTGTGAGCGAAGCGCTCAGTTTCGCCGTTCGCCATTGGCGCACCTACGCCACCCTGTTCGGCGGTTATACTAGTCTGGTGGCCGCCGCCAACGGAATCGCCGCCTGGACCCCGACGTTCTACATCCGCAGTTACGGACTCACAGCATCAGAAGCGGGTGTGCGCATGGGAGCGGTGATCCTGGCGGGGGGACTAATTGGTGCCGTCACCGGCGGCGCCTTGGCAGATTGGCTGACCAAGCGGGGTGTTGAAGCGGCGAAGCTCAAGGTTCTGGTGGCCTGTGCCGCCGCTATGCTCGTGCCGGCGGCACTGGGGTCCTTAATGCCGACGGTCAATGGCGCGTTATTCTTTCTGTTTTGGACCTTCTTCTTGGGTGCCATGACCGTGGCCCCCACCATCTCCGCACTTCAGGACTTGACACCTAACCGTCTGAGGGCACAGGCCACAGCGGTGCTTTACTTCCTGGTAAATCTAATCGGTGTGGGTCTCGGCCCGTTCGCTGTAGCGCTGGTGACCGACTATGGCTTCGGAGACGACACTTCTTTGCGCTCTGCACTATCAATGGTGGCGACGGCGGCCACCGCCCTTGGCGTTGTTCTCCTTGCACACACTTTCCGCCCCTATAGGAAAAGCATGGACCTTAGCGGCGTAACGCGCGAAGCGTGACCGTATTCTCTCAAATTAACGAAATGAAGTCGTTGGAAGGAACAATCTACCAAGCGAAGCAAATATTCTTGCTATGTTGTCTTTAAGCCCAGGATTAATTCACCTTGGCGTCGGCTTGGCACCTCGCCGTAGCTCATGAAGGTCGTAAGCACACGTTCGTGGCCCAAATTCTGGCTCCATGCCTTAAATTCCTCAGGCGTCTTGCAGATTTTCTCTCCGTAATGCACCAGCATGTCGCGGAAGCTGTGCGGCCGGTAGTAGGGCAGACCTGCCAGTTCAAAAGCTGCCCTAAAGACGCGCCGGATAGGTTCCGTAGTGCTCCAATTCTGACGCTTCAAGCCGAGGGCAGCGAGCCTGCCGTCCTTGTCAACCCGCACATTGGTGGCTGAAAACAAGGGGTCGTCATGACCCCACAGCAGATTTGTCTGAAGGTGTTCAATCCATTCAACCACGATCTGATGGATGTCCTCTCCCACAGGAAAGAAATAGGTGTCGAAGGTCTTACTGTTCTTGGTTGCGACTTCCCGGGCGTCGTGTCTGACAACCCCTTGCATGGGGTCCACATGTTTGAGTTTCAATGATGCAACAGCGCCGTCCCGCGCACCCGTAAGCGCGACAAAGGCAACAAGTGCCCGGTCCCGCTTTTCGATATCCGTTCCATATGGCATTTGAGCCAGCACGTGGCGGACCTGATCCAGGGTCGGGCACGGTTTGGTCCGCCTTGCCGTGGCAACACGCGCGTCCTTGTGAGACAGGTTGAAATACTCCGCATCGGAATAGGCAAAACGGGATTTGAAACCGGGCCGACCCGCCAACCAATGAAAAAAGCGTTTGAGGGCCTTCAGCTCAGAGTTGAGCGTCGCTTTGCTCAGTTTCTTACCGGATCGCAAACCGGTCTGCTTTTCGAGATGGCGTTTGAAATCGATGGCCTGTTGTTGATAAAACGTCTTGAAATCCTTGAACCCGGTATACGTCTCAAAGTGATGGAGAGCTCGCGCGGCGCCGTCAATTGCCGCCTCACTCATGCGATTGGCTTCCTTAAGATAAATGAAATACCGACGCTTGATTCTTTCATTCTTGGCATTGAGTTTTGGCATCGTAGTTTCACCTTGTTTGAAGTGACAATTTAGGGGGGCGTTGCTCTACTCGCTTAATCGCGTTCGAGCACGCTATTCAGATTGGCACTCGGGAATCGTCTTGGACCAGGCATTATGTTGGCAGCCGCTGCGCTGACCACGGACGGAAGCGAGAGCCTGGCGACGGACATACGCGGGATCGTGGACCCTTCTCCGTGCCGCGCTCACGAGTCAGTCACCTGCTTCTGCCAAGGCAACCACCTAAGTTGACCATACCCGGGACGACGATCGCCCGCAGGCGAAGGTGTTTCATGTTCAAGAGATCGTGTCAGATCGTGTCAGGCCGGAAGATCGTGAAGATCTGTGCTTGACATCGACCGCCCCATTACGGAAGGCGAGCTATTGAAATAACGGAAGGGATTGTGCATCGCCGGAGGCTAGGAGACCTTACTTTCCAACTCAAGCCGATTTAGTCTGCCAAAACCTTGAAAGCGGACATTGGTTGCCTGACTAATCGGACATTTTCGGTATTATGTCGCAAATTCACCAAGCCCATGAGTTTCACCGAAGACTTTTAAAGTAGGAATACGACCATGAAACGCGTCTTGCTCACCTGTCTTCTGTTTTCTCTCTGGAGTACTTCCCCCGCCAACGCACAAATACCAGACATCCCCGACGGCTTCATTGTCACGCCCCTCATGCGGTCCGCTCACTTCGTGCGCGATGTCGATGAGTCCCTCAAACTTTATCGCGACATCCTTGAGCTTCGCATTCGCTTCGAACGAACGTTCAAAAGCGAAGAGTGGGATCGGATTCTCGGTCTTGAGAATAAGACCGTGCGGGTGGTGCATCTGCAATCGGGTGATGGTGTGATCGCCAATGTGGCGCTGTTTCAGTTCGTTGGCGACACTCAGCCGCCCACGCCGGACCCCCGCACCTTCGTCGAAACCGGCGATGCGGCTCTGGTGTTTGTCACCTCCGACATTTTCGGCATTAACGACAAGGTCAAAGCGGCGGGCTATTCCATCGTCTCAGAACCCATCGTGCTGTTTCCGCAGGAAGGGTCCGACACCCAGTCCTACGAAAGCCTGTTCTTCGACCGCGACGGCATCCTGGTGAATCTGACCCAGTTCCATGTGCCCAGTTCGGAAGTGCCGGATTAAGAGATACGGCATTGTCAGACTAAATCGCCTTGAAGCAGGAAGTAAGGTCTCCTAGCCTTAGGTGATTCAAAACCTGTCCCTTCCGAAAACCAGGCGGGTTCAACCGGTCGTCGCAACACTCTGGCATAGGAGGTTGCTATGACGGTACGCAGACGGCGGTCGGATCGGTCTGGACGGAGCAAGTTGCATTCGCCCGGACGATCACGACATTGCCAGCGCAGCTTCGCCGCTCGCTGACCTGGGACCAGGGAGCAGAGATGGCCAGGCATGCGGATCTGCGGATCGCAACCGGCCTTCCCGTCTACTTCTGCGAACCGCACAGCCCTTGGCAACGCGGAACGAACGAGAACACCAATGGATTGCTTCGACAGTACTTCCCGAAAGGAACCGATCTGAGCGCACACAGTCCGGACGTACTCGCAGTTGTTGCTGACGCGCTCAATACACGGCCCCGCAAGACCCTCGGATGGAGAACTCCCGCCGAAGCTCTGGACCAGTGCTTGCAGGCCAGTCAAACTGAACGTGTTGCGACGACCGGTTGAACCCGCCTTGCACACCGCGATCGCAATGGTGGATCAGCCCCATGGGCGGCCGGCGGTTGCGGATCGCCATCGTCAGCGCATCCTCGCACAGGACGCTCTTCAGCCGCTCGGACATCGACCAGCCGGCGATCTCCATCGTGGCCAGATCCTTGACGGCGGCGAGGTAGAGCCAGCCTTCGTCAGTTGGGATGTAGGAGATGTCAGCGCGCCAGACCGCATCGGGCGCAACGGCTTCGAAGTTGCGGTCAAGCAGATTGGGCGCGATCGCATGGGAGTGGCGGCTGTCGGTGGTGATTGGCGCCCGCCGCCTGCCGCGCGGTGGACGAATGCCGTTCTCTCGCATGAGCTTGGCGACCGTGCGCTTCGAGATGCGAAAGCCGCGGGCCTTCAACTCGGCATGGATCCGAGGGGCGCCGTAGCACCTCTTGCTCTGCTCGAAGATCTCCCGGATCTCTGATCCGAGCCGGTCACGCCAGGCAGCGCGTTCAGCTCTCTTTTGGGCCGCACGCCGCCGGGCGTGGAACCAACTGTGAGCAACCCCTAGGACCCGGCACATGAACCGGATGGCGGGCCCTGAAGCATGGGCGGCGATGAAAGCGTGCTTCGTTTTCATGTCTTCGCCGCCCATTGAGCAAAAAAAGCCGAGGCTTTGCGCAGAACCTCAACCTCCTCCGTCAGCCGCTTGTTATCCCGGCGAATGCTGCGCCAGCTCAGCGGCCTCGGCTTTCTGCGCCGCGGTCGCCGCGGTCGAACCCGCGGCCTCAAGCTCGAGCCGCCAGGTCTTCAACTGCGTTGGCGTGACGCCGGGCTCGGCAGCCACGCTGCTATGTGTCGCACCCGGCTCCGATAGCCGGGCAACCGACTGTTCCTTGTATTCTGGCGAAAACCGCCGCCTCGTCTGCTTTGTCATCCTGTCCCTCCAGGTCGGTATTTAATTTACCGTCTGGTCCGGGATCCGGGAGCAACGTCACTCTCAAATGGTGTGGCAAAACCGGGACGAGATGGATGCGCAGCGGACTCTTTTTGCCAAGCTGATCGGGGCACCAAATATGGCAGAGAACGAATGGCGGAACACGATTGCTTGGGCCGGAGCCACGGTCCTCTCGCTTTCAGCGGAACAATGTACGCAAATGGGCTGGACGCGGCCGACCGGCAGCTTGGTCGATAGATTTTGCGGCACGCACCACGGAATTCTGGCTAAGGCAAAACAAATACCCAAGGAGCTGCCGAATTCCTGTAAGCGTTTCCACCGACGCGGACCATGGTCGCAACGTCGTGCGCTCCATCCCGGCCTGACCGAAGGCTTACGACAAGCGTGCGCTGGGATGCGCTGTAGTTGTAATGAATCCCCTTACGGTATGCTTACGGCAACAGAACTAAATGGTGGCGTCAAGGGGTAGGAGTAATTATTATTAAATTAAAATCAATAAGTTAATGTCTATTACAGATTACGAAATAACCTATTCCTCCAAAGCCAACCAGACCAGCTTGCACGAAGCTGTCGAACTCTTCGTTGACGAACAAAAAGCTAATGGCTTCAACAACACCAAGAGCAGCCAGCACACCAGCGTCGGCGGCGACCATGGCCGCATCGAGACGCGAAGGACGACGGTGAGCGAGGATATCGCCTGGCTCCAGCAGCGCCATGGCTGGCCGGGGCTGGCCGGGGCTGGCCGGGGCTGGCCGGGGCTGAAATCCGTCATCGCGGTCGAAAGCACGCGCGAGATCGGCGACAAGACCGAGCACGAGACCCGACTCTACATCTCATCGCTCGATCTCGCGGCGGCGCAACTAGGCCCAATTATCCGCTCCCACTGGGCGATAGAGAACAGCTTGCACTGGGTCATGGACATGGTCTTTCGCGATGACGAATACCGCCTGCGTACCGATCACGCCCCGGCCAACTTCACCACCATCAAGCACATGGCACAAAACCTCATACGACGAGACCCCGGCAAGGACTCCCTTAGAGGCCGTTTCGAAAGGGGTTGAGTGGCCGGTGTCGATGTGATTCCAGGAAGGTTGCTGAAACCGATCTGGAGCCGCCATGTGGACGCCGACCACCCGAGAGCAGCATAGCCGCAAGGCGCTGCGTTATCAGACTGATTTGACCGCTGCGGAGTGGGTTGTGATCGAGCCTCATTTGCCTCCGGCTCATGGCACGGGACGGCCCCGGTCATGGCCGATGCGAGAGATCGTCAACGGCATTTTCTACGTGATGCGGGCTGGCTGCCCTTGGCGCTTGCTGCCAAGCGATTTACCACCGTGGGGCACGATCTATCGCTGGTTCGCTAAGTTCCGCGACGACGGCCTCCTTGAGAAGATCAACCACTTTCTGGTCATGGCCGATCGCGAGCGGGTCGGACGCGAGGCCAGCCCGAGCGGCGCGATTATCGACAGCCAGAGCGTCAAGACGACCGAGGCTGGTGGCCCCCGCGGCTACGATGCGGGCAAGAAGATCAAGGGGCGCAAGCGCCACGCGCTGGTCGACACCGACGGGCGCGGCCTCGTGCTCGAGGCGCATCCGGCGGGTATCCAGGACCGCGATGGTGGCGGGCCGCTGCTGTGCGCCTCACGCGGCTCGTTTCCGTTCATCGAGAAGGTCTTTGCCGATAGCGGCTACGCCGGCGAGAAGGTCGCCACGGCCACCATGATCGCCGTCGAGATCGTGCGCAAAAGCCCCGATCAGGTCGGCTTCGCCGTCCAACCGCGCCGCTGGGTCGTGGAGCGCTTCTTCGCCTGGATCAACCGCAACCGGCGACTGGCAAAGGACTTCGAGGCCACCATCGCCTCGGCCCGCGCCTTCCTCTACGCCGCCTCCGTCATGCTCCTCGTCCGCAGATTGGCCCGAGCCGCATGACTTTCGAAACCGACTCTAAGACTCCGCCGAAAGGTCGCCGCCTGGGACGACGACTTCCTCGCAAGCCTCATCACACAATGATCCGTTCACCCGATTGCCCTGGGGCGCGATCAAGCCTTTGTTTTTTCATGCAAAATCCTGCATCCACATTAGCTTGACTTGGCCCGGTTGATTGCTTATCAACCGGCGAAATTACCGCTGCGTGTCGTTTATCTGGGATGGGTTTCACCGTTCCGCAACCCCGGGTTCATTCCCGCCACAGCATTGTCAATCTCGTGCCGCTCATGGCCGCTTCATGAGGGAACGTAATTGGTGAACCTGGGACCCCTGATCACGGCAGGCGCGAGGAGTTAAACCGGGCCAGCGCGGCCCCAAACAACGGACCGGGCATGCCGGAGGCGAGCGCCAACTCTTTTCCCCCGCAGCCGCAAGGCGCAACCGGGGTATTGGTTCTCAACGATGGCACTGTTTTTTGGGGTAAGGGTATTGGCGCTCAGGGTTCCAGTGTCGGTGAAGTGGTCTTCAACACATCGCTGACCGGCTACCAGGAAGTCCTTACCGACCCCTCCTATGCGGCTCAAATCATCACCTTCACCTTTCCGCACATTGGTAATGTGGGCACCAATCCGGAAGATATGGAAAGCACCACACCAGCTGCACGCGGCTGTGTACTGCGGATGGACATCACCGACCCAGCCAACTGGCGGGCAACCCAGCACCTCAATGACTGGCTGCACAGCCACACTCTGGTCGGTCTCGCTGGAATTGATACCCGTCAGCTGACGGTTCGTATTCGTGATGACGGTGCACCCAACGGTGTCGTCGCCCATGCCGAGGATGGCCGGTTCGATCTCCCGGCCCTACTGGCGGAGGCCCAGGCCTGGCCCGGTCTCAAAGGAATGGATTTGGCTAAGGAGGTTACCTGTCGACAGACCTATGCCTGGACGGAAACGCGATGGTCTTTGGACAGCGGCTTCAGGGATTTAAAAAAAGACGGCCGCACCACCGGTCACCATGTGGTCGCCATGGATTTCGGAGTCAAGCGTAATATTCTGCGCTGCCTCGCGGACACCGGATGCACCGTCACGGTGGTCTCGGCCACGGCGTCAGCAGAAGACGTGTTGCGCCATGACCCGGACGGCATTTTTCTGTCCAACGGACCCGGTGACCCTGCCGCGACGGGTGAATACGCCGTTCCCGTCGTGCGCGACCTTCTGGACTCAGGAAAACCTATGTTCGGCATCTGCTTGGGCCATCAGATTCTAGCGCTGGCGCTGGGCGCCAAGACCTATAAGCTGGATCTCGGCCATCGCGGCGGCAACCAGCCGGTCAAAGACCTTGAAACGGGCAAAGTTGAAATAACGTCACAGAACCATGGCTTCTGCGTCGACCGAGACAGTTTGCCGGACGGTGTGATCGAGACCCACCGGTCGTTGTTCGACGGGGTTGTCGAAGGGTTGCGCGTCACCGGCAGGCCCGTGTTCTCGGTGCAGTACCATCCGGAAGCCTCGCCAGGACCACAGGACAGTCATTACCTGTTCGAGCGGTTCTTTGATCTCATGGCGAAGTCTAAACCGCAGCAGTCGAAATCGGCGTAGGTCATGCCCAAGCGCACAGACATCGAGAGCATTCTCATCATCGGCGCCGGGCCCATCGTCATCGGCCAAGCTTGTGAGTTTGACTACTCTGGTGCGCAAGCGTGCAAGGCACTGCGTGAGGAAGGTTACCGGGTCATTTTGGTCAACTCGAACCCGGCAACCATCATGACCGATCCGGACATGGCTGATGCCACCTATGTGGAGCCGATCACGTCGGAGACTGTAACCAAGATTCTCGAAAAAGAACGCCCCGATGCGGTGCTGCCAACCATGGGCGGACAGACCGGTCTGAACACGGCCATGCAGCTGGCTGATGATGGTGTTCTGGAGCGCCTCGGGATTGAGCTCATCGGCGCCAAGCGTGACGTCATCGCCCGGGCGGAAGACCGTCTTCAGTTCCGGGATGCCATGGAAGAGATCAGACTTGAAAGTCCGCACAGCCGGCTGGTGCATTCCATGGAAGAAGCGCGTGAGGCCATTAAGGATATCGGCCTACCCGTCATCATCCGCCCCTCCTTTACACTTGGCGGTGAAGGCGGTGGCATCGCCTACAACACTGAAGAGTACGAAGCGATCGTTGCCACTGGTCTTGCCGCTTCGCCCGTTGACGAAATCCTGGTCGAAGAATCCGTGCTCGGCTGGAAAGAATTCGAAATGGAGGTGGTCCGGGACAACGCGGACAACTGCATCATCGTCTGCTCCATTGAAAACGTCGACCCCATGGGCATTCACACCGGTGATTCCATCACCGTCGCCCCAGCGCTGACGCTAACGGATAAAGAGTATCAGATCTTGCGTAACGCCTCGATCGCCTGCCTCAGGCAGATCGGTGTCGATACCGGGGGCTCCAATGTTCAGTTCGCCATCAATCCGGAAAACGGACGGATGGTGGTGATCGAAATGAATCCACGGGTGTCACGGTCTTCGGCGCTAGCGTCAAAGGCGACCGGGTTTCCCATCGCCAAAATTGCAGCCAAGCTGGCCGTCGGTTACACCCTCGATGAATTGGACAACGACATCACCGGCGTTACGCCTGCGTCCTTTGAGCCGACCATCGATTACGTGGTCACGAAGATTCCCCGCTTCACATTCGAAAAATTTCCCGACACGGAACCGTTGCTGACCACCTCCATGAAGTCCGTCGGTGAAGCCATGTCCGTCGGACGCTGCTTTGCCGAAAGTTTACAAAAAGGTCTGCGCTCCATGGAGACCGGCCTTGATGGACTCAATGAAGTTTACATCGGTGAGGCCGGTGAAGCGGTCAATGACAGAAGCGCGTTGTTGGCTGCTTTGATCGCACCCCGGCCCGACCGCCTGCTCGTTATCGCGCAGGCGTTTAGGGAAGGCTTGTCCCTGGACGAGATTCAACACACCAGTAAGTTTGATCCGTGGTTCCTGGATCAAATTCGCTCTCTCGTCGAAGCCGAGCGGGCACTGAAGGCCAATGGCCTCCCGACCGACCCTCAAGACTTGGCGCGCCTTAAACGGCTGGGTTTTGCGGACTCCCGGCTGGCTGAGTTGACGGCCATAGACGTCCATCAAGTAGCAGAACGGCGGCGGGATGCGGGCATCCGGCCGGTGTACAAACGGATCGACACCTGCGCTGCGGAGTTTCCGTCACAAACGCCGTATATGTATTCCTGCTACGAGAATGACGGGTTCAATGAGCCGCAATGTGAGTCTGCGCCGACAGATCGCAGCAAGGTGGTGATCCTCGGTGGCGGACCTAACCGGATCGGCCAAGGTATCGAGTTCGATTATTGCTGTTCTCATGCGGCCTATGCCCTGTCGGAGGCCGGCTTTGAAACCATCATGGTCAACTGCAATCCGGAAACCGTGTCGACCGATTACGACACCTCCGACCGGCTCTATTTCGAACCATTAACGCCAGAGGATGTCGTTGAATTAATCCGCACTGAGCAAAGCAATGGCGACGTTAAGGGTGTGATTGTTCAATTGGGCGGACAAACTCCGTTGAAACTGTCCCACGCCCTGAAAGAAGCAGGCATACCCATCTTGGGCACGTCCCCCGACGCCATCGATCTGGCGGAAGATCGTGAACGGTTCCAGAAATTGCTGGACACCCTGAAGCTCCGCCAGCCATCGAATGGCACGGCGCTGAACGAAGAAGATGCCGTCAACAGCGCCAATCAGATCGGCTATCCGGTTGTCATCCGGCCCTCGTATGTTCTGGGTGGCCGTGCCATGCAGATTGTGCATGAGGAAGAGGGCTTGCGAGCCTATATCCGCGATGCGGTACTGGTGACGGGCGACAATCCTCTGTTGATTGATTCGTATTTGTCTGGAGCCATCGAGGTGGATGTCGACGCCATTTGCGACGGCACAGACGTCTACATTGCCGGCATCATGGAGCACATCGAGGAAGCCGGAATCCATTCCGGCGATTCTGCCTGTTCGCTGCCGCCCTATTCCCTTTCGCCCGCCATCGTCAAAGAGCTCAAGGTGCAAACCCGGGCACTGGCTCATGGACTCCAGGTTGTCGGACTCATGAACGCTCAGTTTGCCGTCAAAGATGCGGAAATTTACATTCTTGAGGTCAATCCCCGCGCCAGCCGCACCGTGCCCTTCGTTGCCAAAGCAACCGGCGTACCAGTAGCCAAGATCGCATCCCGTGTCATGGCCGGAGAATCGTTGGCCGATTTCGAACTGAGCGGCATAGATTTTGATGAACGGAAAGACAGCAAGTCTCATATCGCCGTCAAAGAAGCCGTCTTTCCGTTTGCCCGTTTTCCGGGGGTCGACATTGTGCTTGGTCCGGAAATGAAATCGACCGGTGAGGTGATGGGGCTTGATACAGACTTCCCGCGCGCTTTTGCGAAATCGCAAATCGGTGCCGGAACCCGCCTCCCCCTAACCGGCACCGCTTTCATGTCTGTAAAGGACGGCGACAAGCTAGGGGCCCTTTCCGTTGCCAAAAAACTCATCGCCATGGGATTTGATATTTTGGCAACCCGGGGAACGCAGCAATTCCTGGCGGAAAATGGCATCACTGTGACAGTTATCAATAAAGTTCTGGAAGGTCGGCCCCATTGTGTGGATGCCATGATTTCCGGTCAGGTTCAGCTGGTCATAAATACGACGGAAGGGGCGCAATCCCTGAAAGACAGTTTTGACATCCGCAGAACAGCCCTGACCCGGCAGCTGTGTCATTACACAACATTGTCTGCGGCTGAAGCAGCAGTGGACGCCATCGCCGCCATGCGTGATGACGCCCTTGATGTCGCGCCGCTTCAATCCTATTTTTAAGCATAAAACATCTAACTTTGACCACCCGACTGTGCTTAAGTAACAGTGGTGTGAACCTCAATCAAAGTGTCGACAAGGAAACGTCATGGAAAAGGTTCCTATGACGGCGGAAGGACTTTCGCCGCTGCAAGAAGAACTCAAAAGGCTCAAGAGCCAAGAGCGGCCGGCGGTGATCAAAGCCATTTCGGAAGCGCGCGAACACGGCGACCTGTCGGAAAATGCTGAGTACCACGCGGCAAAAGAACGCCAGGGTTTCATTGAAGGCCGCATCGGCGAGCTGGAGGACATCATCAGCCGGGCCGATGTGATTGACGTGTCCAAGCTGTCAGGATCTACCATTAAATTTGGCGCGACTGTGACGGTTGCCGACGAAGACACGGACGAAGAGACGACCTATCAAATCGTTGGCCCATACGAAGCCGATCTTGAACGCCAGCGCATTTCCGTACAATCGCCGATTGCCCGGGCTCTTATTGGCCGGACCGTGGGAGACAGCACTGAAGTGAAAGCACCTGGCGGAATCAAAAGCTACGAGATTATCGAAGTTTCGTTTGGGTGATTTGGTGCAACGATTGAGGCGACGTTAGTCTGCCGCTCCAGTCTCAGCCGGCTTGACGTCTATGGGAACGCCGGGAAGGTGTTTTGAACTCCGTATCGCCAGAGCTGATTTTACCTGCGCCACGTTCGGTGCAGCTGTAAGTTTCGAAGTGACAAATTTTTGATATTCCTCCCAATCCCTCGCAACGATTTTCAAGAGAAAATCCGTCGCTCCAGCCAACATATGGCACTCCCGAACTTCGGGCCACTGCTCAACCAATTGCTCAAAAGCAAGAAGGTCCGCTTCAGCTTGGCTTGAGAGGCCGACATGGGCGAAGACGGCGACGTTAAACCCTAGCAGCACCGGGTCCAGATCAGCGTGGTAGCCTTTAACATAGCCCGCTTCTTCCAACGCGCGCACCCGGCGTAGACAGGGCGGAGCGGAAATGCCAGCGTGTTTGGCCAGATCCACGTTGGTCATGCGGCCGTCGTCTTGTAAGTCGCTCAAGATTTGGCGATCTATACGATCAAGTTTGACCCGTTGCATTGGTTCCCTATTACCGTTGTTGTTCGGCCCCCCGGACTAGGCGCAATAATATTACACTGGCGGGCAAAAAAAGCGACCTTATTTGTCGAGCAGTAGAACCAACACCCAGCGGCTCACAAGACCGTGTACGGCGCCTTGTAACCCGGTTATGGCGCTCTTATGGTACCGCTCCCTCACACCTCGAATTATGGCCACTCAAACGTTACCGTCATGGCAGAAAATCATTCCAAAGTCCTCATTCTCGGATCCGGCCCTGCAGGATTGACGGCGGCAATTTATGCGGCGCGTGCCAGTTTGGAACCCATGCTGGTGGCCGGACTGCAACCGGGCGGACAAATGACCATCACCACGGACGTGGAAAACTACTCCGGTTTCGCTGACGTCATTCAAGGGCCCTGGCTGATGGAGCAGATGCAAAAACAGGCGGAACAGGTCGGCACGCGGATAATTCAGGACACCATTGTCTCCGTTGATCTCACCGAACGGCCGTTCAGCTGTGTGGGCGATTCCGGTGATGTGTACAGTGGCGACAGCATCATCATTTCCACAGGTGCGTCAGCGCGCTGGCTGGGGTTGGACTCGGAAGAAACCTACATGGGGTTTGGTGTATCGGCCTGTGCCACGTGCGACGGCTTTTTCTTCCGTGGCAAGGACGTCTGTGTCATTGGCGGTGGTAATACCGCAGTCGAAGAAGCGCTCTATCTCACCAACCATGCCACTAAAGTCACTTTGATCCATCGTCGTGATTCACTACGGGCAGAAAAGATTCTGCAGGACCGCTTGTTCGCTCATGAGAAGGTCGACGTGATGTGGGATACGGTGCTGGAGCAGGTATTAGGTGAAAACGACCCGCTTGGCGTGACCGGCGTTAAACTTAGGAATATCAAAACCGACAAAACGTCCGGTTTGGCCGTGGACGGTGTGTTTGTGGCTATCGGTCACACCCCGAACACGGAGCTTTTCAAAGGGCTCATCGACATGGATGACGGCGGTTATCTCCTGACCAAGCCGGATTCGACCAAGACCAATATTGACGGAGTCTTTGCGTCTGGCGACGTTCAGGATCATACTTATCGACAAGCGGTGACGGCAGCCGGAACAGGCTGCATGGCAGCCTTAGAAGCGGATAAGTTCCTGGCGGCGCAAGGGGTGTAAAACCGCGGCTCAATAAGGTTGATGAAATTTTTTGGAGGACGGTCCCATGCTGGCGCGGGGCAACAGTCGCCTCGACTGGGATAAATTGCGCGTATTCCACGCAGTTGCAGAAGCGGGCAGTTTTACCCACGCGAGCGAAACTCTCAATCTGAGTCAGTCTGCCGTAAGTCGGCAGATCAGCGCTCTTGAGTCGTCATTGGGCGTTCCGTTGTTTCACCGCCACGCCAGAGGACTGATTCTGACCGAACAGGGCGATCTCCTGTTCAATACGGTTCATGATGTTTTTGCCAAGCTGACAACCGTTGAAAGCCAATTGACGGACTCAAAGGACAGCCCAGAGGGACCTCTGACCATCACCACAACGGTGGGATTTGGTTCTGTATGGCTGACAGGACGTCTGGGCCAATTCATAAAAGATTACCCAGGCATCAATGTCAGACTGCGTTTGGATGACAGTGAACTTGACTTGGCCATGCGCGAAGGCGACGTCGCCATCCGATTTAACGAACCCACACAGCCAGATCTCATTCAAAGGCATTTAGGCAGTATGCGTGGGCATATCTTCGCGTCACCCGACTATTTGCAGGAATACGGCACACCACAAACCGTCGAAGATTTGAAGGACCACAAACTTGTCCTGTTTGGCGGCGGTCCTCTGCCTTTCGAGGAAGTCAATTGGCATATGGAATTGATTGAAAAGACCATTGGGCAGATTGATCCGGTCCTAACCATAAACCAACTCTATGGTATTTACCGTGCCGTCAAGAAAGGAATCGGGATCGGAGCCCTGCCGGAATATTTCTACAAGGAAGGCCGCAGCTTGGTACAAATTCTTCCCGACCTCAGCAGCCCACCAATTGAGGCATATTTTGTCTATCCGGAAGAACTGCGGAACTCAATGCGCGTGTCTGTGTTCAGAGACTTCCTTTTAAAGGAAATTGCACGTGCGCGTACCCAACTCTCAGTCGTGCCACGGGGGCACCGAGACGCTGCGGACTGCCATCTAGAGCGTTTCCGCGGTTGAATGAATCAAAATTTTGTTGTCATGGTCTTGGCGGACTGATTCGATAGCCGCTTTGGCGGGGGCATCGTGGCTGTATCGGAAGACCTGCGTATTCGTTTGGCGAGGAAAGTGGCGTCGGGCATGTCGCGCCGTCAGGCGGCGGCCCTTTTTGAGGTGAGCGCAAGCTCGGCGGTGCGGGATGTCGGGCGATATGAAGACGAGGGGACTGTCGCGGTCAAGCCACGGCCGTCGCGCCAGCGCCGTCTTGATCCTTGACGGCGAGGATATCCTGCGCTGGATTAAGGAGACGCCAGACCCGACACTGCAAGAGCTGTCTGAGCGTCTGGACGAAGTTCACCAAGTGATTGCGCCGACTTCGACGATTAATGACTGGTTCCGCGCGCGCAAGATCAGCTTTTTAAAAAAACCGCCCACGCCAGTGAACAGGAACGCGCGGATGGGCAGGCAGCACGCGTGGTTTGGCGCCAACGTCAGGCCCGGCTCCCGGCCCATCCCGAGCGGGTCGGCAGGATCGTGTTCCTTGACGAAACAAGTATCAATACCAAAATGGCGCGCCTGCGGGGGCGCTGTCCCAGCGGCCAGCGGATGGTTGCCGCCATTCCCCATGGTCATTGGAAAACCATGACCTTCATTGCCGGATTGCGCGGTGACGGCCTGACCGCGCCCTGGGTGCCCTGATTTGATCGAGGGCGCCATGGACGGTGATGCATTCGAGCAGTACATCAAAACGCAACGCGCCCCGACCCTTCAAAAAGGCGCTGTTGTTGTCCCCGGCAATCTGCCGGCCGACAAACGCGACGGTGCCAGGCGGGCGGTTGAAAAGCGGGGCGCATGGCTTTTGTTCCTGCCACCCTATGCGCCGGACTTCAACCCGATCGAGCTCGCATTTTCAAAGTTCAAAGCTCACATGAAGCGCTTAAAACCCCGCACCATCGATGATCTGTGGAAAGCCGCCGGTAACGTCTGCGGCCTCTTCAATCACGAGCACTGCAGGAACTTCTTGGTTGCTGACGGCTATGCGTCAGAATAAATCGGAAATGCGCTAGTGGATTGACCGGAACGAAAGGGTCCGCTTTGGGATTCCGTATTGTGCGGTGTCATGCGAGTCTGTGCGATGCGTACCGGCATCCATTTTACTGTCACGTCTGGCGACCGTCAGCGATTGCAAGCGATCGTCGCGGACCCGAAGAGCGCGCAGAAACATGTCTGGCGGGCGCGGATCATCCTGAAGACCGACGCGGGGCTCGGCACTTCGGCGATCATGCGCGAGACCGGCAAGTCCAAGACCTGCGTGTGGCGCTGGCAGGAGCGGTTCATGCACGAGGGTGTCAACGGCTTGCTTCGCGACAAGTCCCGTCCGCCTGGCAAAGCGCCGATCCCGCCGGAGCGCGTCGCCGAGATCGTCCGCCTGACCCAGCAAGCGCCGCCGCACGAGGCGACCCACTGGACGCTGCGCACAAGAAGGACAAGGTCCGCGCCTGGCTCGCCCGCCATCCACGCTGGACCTTCCACTTCACGCCGACCTCGTGCTCGTGGCTCAATGCCGTCGAGGGCTTCTTCGCCAAACTCACGCGGCGCGGGCTCAAGTGTGGCGTCTTCCAATCCGTCGTCGACCTTCAGGCCGCCATCAACCGCTTTGTCCGCGAATACAATGACGCAAACCCAAAACCCTTGATCTGGAAAGCCGACCCCGATCATATCATCGCCGCACGAAACAGAGGGTTCCAAACGTTGGAATCAATCCACTAGATGGTTCGATTACCCTCACTTATGTTTACATGGATGCAGGGGCGTTCTCTTCAGGAACAGTCTTTGCAGCTCGGACCGAACTCCGGCCCGACCGTCATTGAGACGGAAAACCTCCCTGTTTTGACTTCACTCCGGGCCTGGTGCCCGGAGTTTTTTTAATCGGCCAGGAGAAAAGCCCGCACGTCGGCAACAGTGCGCTCCGGGTCTTCTAGCATGAGCTTATGGCCCAGATCCGGATACTGGATTGTTGCCAGGTCCGCGTTTTTGAACATCGGCTGAACACGGGCGAGACCAGCGGGGGTGAGAACCGGCGACTTGCCGGCCCATTGAAGTAGGACGGGCGCCGTTATTTTTGCGGCCGCTGCTTCGATATCGAACGTGCTGCGCGCATTGGCGAGAATAAAAGTCCGGACATTATCGATGGCCCCCAACCGATTGTTGAGATCGGCATATTCGTTGACCATCAACGGGGTGATTCGGTCATCGTTGCCAAAGATGTTTTCAAAAAACATCCGCCAATAGAGTTTGGGACGCCACACCCCTAACACCGTGTCACTGAACCACATCATCGCGACGAAGGCCGGCGGTGGCGGCAAACGATCTCCCGGTGCGTAGGCTGGTACGGTCGATAGCAACAGCTTGTCGACCCGATCGGGATGATCAGCCGTGTAGCGCAGCGCGAGAATGCTGCCCGAAGACGTGCCTGCCAAATGGAACCGCTCGTATCCCAATTCGTCAATCAACTGCACAATCACGGGATAGGCGCGGGCGGAACTGTATTGTTTGGTGGGGTCCGGACCGGACAGGCCGAACGGCGGATAGTCGAACCGGACGACGCGAAAGTCCCGGCGCAGATCATCGGCCCAGCCATCCCACTGTCGGTTGCTGCCGAGATGGCCATGAATGAGGATAATGACCGGCCCCTGCCCTTCTTCCACCACATGCATGGGGACACCCTCAACGGTCACGAAACGAGACCGCGCATCCGTATAGCGGGTCTTGAGGTAATCTTCAGATGGCGTAAGTACACCCATGCGGATGGCCGCAACAGAACCGGCTCCAACCGCCACAATCAGAATGACGGCTGTCAACAAGGCCCGTGTCAAAGTCACGTCAGTCCAGCGCAAAACTTTTGAATGCGCGTACAGGCCTCTTTGAGTGCATCAGTCGAGGTGGCGTAGGAAATACGGAAGTGGGGCGACAACCCGAAAGCGGCCCCTTGGACCGCGGCAACGCCCTCTTCTTCGAGCAAGGCGGTGACAAAATCCGTATCCGTTTCGATTTTCCGACCACCGGCTGACGTTTTACCAATACATCCGGCACAGGACGGGTAGACGTAAAATGCCCCTTCAGGCGTCAGACAGTTGATTCCGGCCGCATCGTTAAGCATGGCTACAACCATATTGCGCCGTTCTTTATAGACGGCATTGCGCTCGGCCAGAAAATCCAACGGGCCATTGAGCGCCACCACACTGGCTTCCTGCGTAATCGAACTGGTGTGCGAGGCGCTCTGCGATTGAATGTTGTTCATCGCCTTGATCACCTCGATCGGACCACACGCGTAACCCATGCGCCAGCCGGTCATGGCAAACGCCTTGCTGACACCGTTGATCGTCAACGTCCGGTCAATCAATTTGGGCTCTACCTGAGCAATGGTCTTGAACTTAAAGTCGTCGTAGACAAGATGCTCATACATGTCATCGGTCATCACCCACACTTGAGGGTGCTTGAGCAGCACATTGGCCACCCCCTGAAGATCTTCAGCCGTATAGCCCGATCCGGTGGGGTTGGACGGTGAATTGAGGATCAGCCATTTGGTCTTGTCGGTAATGGCCGCTTCCAGCTTCTCGGGTGTCACTTTGAAGTTTTCGGCTTCGGTACACTCGATAAACACCGGCGTGCCGCCGGCAATCAACACCATGTCCGGATAACTGACCCAATAGGGCGCCGGAATGAGGACCTCATCGCCAGCATTGATGGTCGCCATAATGGCGTTAAACAACACTTGCTTGCCGCCGACGCCGATATGCACTTGGCTGACGTCATACTCCAGATCGTTTTCCCGTTTGAATTTGTCGACAACCGCCTGGCGCAAAGCGGGAATTCCGTTTGAGGGCGTGTATCTCGTTTTACCGGAATCAATCGCCGCCTTGCCTGCCGCGCTAATATGTTCGGGGGTATCAAAGTCGGGTTCGCCCGCCCCTAATCCGATGACATCGACGCCTTGGGCCTTGAGTTCCGCGGCCTTGGCGGTCACCGCCATGGTCGGCGAGGGTTTGATGGCGGACATGCGGTCAGCAATGATGGGCACGGAACTTCTCCACTGGATTGGGTGATGTACGGGCACCTGGCGGCGCGGAAGCTACTGCGGCCCAGGGCCCGGTGCAACCGCGATTTCGGCCATGACCGAGGATTTCATGGGTTTTTCGCCGGTAGCGGCCCTGACCCTCATTCCTTATGTTAACGCTCATGTCTGTCGCCCTGCCCATATACGAGAAGCCGCCGACCGGTGAGCCGGCCACGTTCAAGCTGGTCAGCGACTATACGCCCTCCGGTGACCAACCCCAGGCGATTGAAGAGATTGAAAAGGGCCTGAAGGACGAAGAGCGGGATCAGGTCCTGCTTGGCGTCACCGGATCGGGCAAAACCTTCACCATGGCTCAGGTCATCGCCCGCACCGGGCGTCCGGCCCTGGTGCTGGCCCCCAACAAAACGCTGGCAGCCCAGTTGTACGGCGAGTTCAAGGGTTTCTTCCCTGACAACGCCGTCGAATACTTTGTGTCCTACTACGACTATTACCAGCCCGAAGCCTACGTCCCGCGCACGGATACCTATATCGAGAAAGACGCTAGCATCAACGAGCAGATCGACCGGATGCGGCACTCGGCCACCCGGGCCATCCTGGAACGGCGGGATGTGATCATTGTGTCGTCCGTATCCTGCCTCTACGGCCTAGGCTCGGTTGAGTCTTACTCCCGCATGACCATTGTCATTGAAGAAGGCGCTACGTTGCCGCGGGCGGATCTGCTCAAGCAACTGGTCGCCCTGCAATACAAGCGCAACGATGCCAACTTCTACCGCGGCACTTTTCGTGTCCGTGGTGATGTAATTGAAATTTTCCCCGCCCACTATGCCGACCGGGCTTGGCGACTTTCCCTCTTCGGCGAAGAAGTGGAATCTATTCAGGAATTCGATCCTTTGACTGGGGAAAAGACTGCGGCGCTTTCCCTGATTACGGTGTATCCCAGCAGCCACTACGTCACACCGAGGCCGGCTTTATCGCAGGCGGTAAAGAGCATTAAGACGGAACTCAAAGAGCGCCTGGAGGAATTCAACCAGCAGGGCAAGCTGCTGGAAGCACAGCGGCTCGAACAACGTACCATTTTCGATCTTGAAATGATGGAAACGACGGGCCACTGCAAAGGCATCGAAAACTATTCACGCTACCTGACTGGACGCAATCCCGGCGAACCACCGCCGACCTTATTCGAATACATTCCCGAAGACGCCATCCTCTTCGTCGACGAAAGTCATGTGGCGGTGCCTCAGATCGGCGGTATGTACCGGGGTGACTTCAATAGAAAATCCACGCTGGCCAATTATGGGTTCCGTCTGCCGTCCTGCTGCGACAACCGGCCGCTCAAATTCGAAGAGTGGGAGGTCATGCGTCCCCAGACCGTCTTTGTTTCAGCAACGCCAGGGGACTGGGAGATGGAGCGTACCGGCGGTGCCTTTGTCGAACAGATCATTCGTCCCACCGGGTTAATCGATCCGGTCTGCCATATTCGTCCGGCAGACACGCAAGTGGACGATTTGCTGGCCGAAGTGAAGGACGTGGCTGCCAAAGGCATGCGGGCATTGGTCACCACATTAACCAAACGCATGGCGGAAGATTTGACTGAGTATCTGTCCGACCAGGGTGTGCGGGTCCGCTACATGCATTCCGACGTTGATACGCTAGAGCGCATCGAAATCATTCGCGACCTTCGCTTGGGCGTGTTTGACGTTTTGGTCGGCATCAATCTGCTGCGCGAAGGTCTCGATATTCCGGAATGCACCTTGGTCGCCATTCTCGATGCGGATAAGGAAGGGTTTTTGCGCTCAGCCCGGTCTTTGATTCAGACCATCGGCCGCGCCGCGCGGAACATCGACGGCAAGGTGGTGCTCTACGCCAACGACATGACCAACAGTCTCGAAAAGGCGATCGACGAAACCAACCGGCGCCGGGAGCGGCAGCAGGCGTTCAACGCCGCCAACGGTATTACCCCGGAAAGCATCCGCAAGGGCATCGCCGATCTGCTCGAAAGTGTGTACGAGCAGGATCACGTCACCGTGGATACCGGCTTGGCAGAAGAGACCGAACTGCTCGGTCACAACCTGCGCGCCGTTATCGAAGATCTGGAAAAGAAAATGCAGGCCGCGGCCGGAGACTTGGAGTTCGAAGAGGCGGCCCGACTCCGGGACGAAATTCGCCGGCTGGAATCCCTCGAGCTTGAAATGGCCCCGGACGCCCTCTCCGGCCCCTACGAAGAAGCGACCACCAAACGGGCCCAGATCCCCGATCCGGGCGCCAAAGGACGGGGCCGGACCGTCCGTAGACGGCAAAAATCCCGCCAGCGTAAAGGGCCCTAATTCTGCTCTAAACGCCTGTTTATTTTAAGGAAATTAGACCCGTTATACGGTCCATGCATGGCTGATACACCAGATTCATATATTGACCCGGCATGTATCAGGTCGATATAAGTCGATGAACCAGTCGGTTGAGCCCCTTATTCTCACTCAACCCGAAGGAGATACCCCGTGGACGCCAAAACCCTTTGCTTGGGCGCATTGATGCACAGCGATGCCTCCGGCTACGAAATCCGCAAGCTATTTGAGGATGGTCCATTTAGCGCCATTCACGATGTCAGCTTCGGCTCCATCTATCCTGCCCTGAACGTTCTTCTCGAACGGGGATGGGTGACATGCGAAGTGGCCGAGCAAAGCCGGCGGCCGGACAAAAAAGTCTACAGTATTACCGAGGACGGTCGGGAAGCCTTCCTCGACTCGCTGTCAACCACGCCCACACCTGACAAGATGCGCTCGGAGATGTTGTTCATTCTTTCCTTTGGTGACCATTTACCGCGAACCAACGTCCTCGCCCTGATCGATCGCTATATCGAAGACTATGAAGCCCGGTTGGCGGCCATGCAGGACTGTGACGCCGGTATCGATAACGCACCGGTGCGTCGGTTCGTCCACGACTTTGGTAATACTATGTACGAAACAGCCCTTCAGTTTTTGCGCGAACATCGGAAAGATTTGGTTGAAGCACCAACGGCTGCCAATGACTCGGGGAAGCGGGTTGCGGCTGTAGGAGGCAGGCGATGAACCGCTCCTATTTGGTTGCCGGTGCCATTGCCGGCGCAGCTGTGCTCTGGGTGGCGTCCGGTGCAATTTTTTCATCGCCAGGCGAAGTCGAATTGTCGGCATTCGAACAGGCCGCTTTGAATAAACCGGAAGGCTTGCAACGCGTTCAAGTGATGCGGTCCCATGCCGTGCCGCGGACTCGCGAAATCAAAGTGGCTGGGCGCACAGAAGCGTCCCGCCAAATTACCGTTCGCGCCGAAACGGAAAGTGCAGTGATCGACTTGGTCGTTCCACGAGGCACGGCGGTCAGAAAAGGTGAAACACTGGTCAAGCTTGCCGTCGAGGACCGTGAGGCACGGCTCAAACAAGCCATGGCTCTGGTGGACAAGCGCGAACTGGAATTCCGTGCCGCGGAGAATTTGTCCAAGAAATCCTTTACGTCGGATGTGTCGCTGGCCAACGCCAAAGCAGAATTGGAATCGGCGCGGGCACAGTTGGCCACGGCCCAGCTTGAAATCGACCGTATCACCATACGAGCCCCGTTTGACGGGGTGTTCAACATGAATCATGTGGATGTGGGGGACTACGTGCGAGTCGGCGATGATGTGGCGCAAATGGTCGATCTCGACCCGTTGCTGTTCGTTGCCGAAATCGCGGAGTCACAGATCAGCGACGTCAAGAACGGTACCATGGCCAGCGCCGTCTTGCTTGACGGCAGAGTGGTTTTAGGACCGGTAACGTATGTCTCCACAGTGGCAACACCTGAAACACGCACTTTTCTTGTGGAAGTGTCGGTGTCCAATCCCGATGCAACGTTGGTCGACGGGATGACCGCGACATTGGGTCTGCCGGCGCAACAGATGTTGGCCCATAAAGTCCCACCCGCAGCCTTAACCTTGAACGACGCCGGTGCTGTCGGCGTTAAATTGGTCGACGCGTCAGGCCGGGTGATTTTCGCAGAAGCCGGCGCGGCCTCTTCGTCAACGGACAGTGTCTGGCTGGTCGGTCTGCCTGAAACCGTCAATCTGATTACAGTGGGACAGGAATTCGTCCGTGTCGGGCAGAAAGTCGAACCGGTGAGAATTGGATCGGAATCCGAACAATCCATGGATCCTTTGTCCCTTCGAGAATCGTCGCCTGCAGATCAAAACCGCATGGCTGAACGGGCAGGAGAGCACCTGTGAACGCGATTATCTCCGCTGCGTTGAGCCGGTCACGCACGGTCCTGGCCCTGCTCGCCATGATTCTCATTACGGGATTCATAGCGTTCATTGAAATACCAAAAGAATTTGAACCCGACATCCCGGTCCCGACCATATACGTTAATTTGGTTTACCGCGGGATTTCGCCAGAAGACGGTGAGCGGCTGTTGGTCCGACCCATGGAACGCGAACTGCGGTCGGTCGAAGGCGTCAAAGAGATCAAAGGACAATCTTTTCCCAATGCAGCCAACGTCACCTTGGAGTTTGAGGCGGGCTTTGACGTTGACAAAGCCCTGCAAGACGTAAGGGCAGCCGTCGACATTGCCAAAGCGGAACTGCCAGCCGGAGCTGAAGAACCCACCGTCCATGAAGTCAACATGAGCCTGCTGCCCATTCTTGCGGTCAGTTTGTCCGGAGATGTGCCAGAACGCACGTTATTCACTATTGCCAAGCGGCTCAAAGACAAGATTAAGGAAGTGCCCAGCGTCCTTGAGGCGGATATCGCCGGCGATCGTGAAGAACAGATGGAGGTCATCATCGACCCCGCACTGCTGAAATCCTATGGCATAAATGCCAACGACTTTACGAACTTTCTTAAGCGCAACAACACGGTCATTGCCGCGGGGGAATTGGATACCGGCACCGGCCGGTTCGCCATCAACGTCCCAGGATTGATTGAAGGTGTCGATGACGTCCTTGAGCTTCCCGTGGTGGTTAATCGCGACGCAGCCATCACCGTTGGCGAAGTGGCCAAAGGACGGCGGGCGTTTAAAGATGCCTCCGGCTACGCCCGAGTCAACGGCCAGTCTTCATTAACGCTGGAAGTATCCAAGCGGGTCGGCGAAAACATCATCCAGACCGTTGAAATGGTCCGCGCAGTCGTTGAAGAAGACCGCAAGAATTGGCCGCCCGGCATTCAGGTCAACTACTTCCAAGATAAGTCGAAGATGATCCGCGACATGTTGGCGGAACTGCAAAATAACGTGGTAACCGCTGTTTTGTTAGTGATGATCGTGGTGGTCGCTGCCCTTGGCCTGCGAGCCGGTCTGCTGGTCGGTATCGCCATCCCTGGATCTTTCCTCATGGGAATCCTAGTGCTTTATACCGGCGGTATGACCATTAACATGGTCGTGTTGTTCGGCTTAATTCTGGCCGTGGGTATGCTGGTGGACGGTGCCATCGTGGTGACCGAATACGCCGACCGCAAGATGACGGAAGGGTTTCATAGAAAGGAAGCCTACGCTCTGGCAGCGAAACGGATGGCTTGGCCGGTCACTGCATCGACCGCAACCACGCTTGCGGCCTTTACCCCACTGTTGTTCTGGACGGGTCTGTTTGGCGAATACATGAAGTATTTGCCGATCACTCTGATCGCCACACTGACTGCGTCTCTGCTTATGGCTTTGATCTTTATCCCGACTTTGGGTTCAAAGGTTGGGCGGCCGGGCATCGGCAATCCGGAAACTATGCGGGCCATGGCCGCCGGTGACGACTTCGACATGACCACCCTTCCTGGACTAACAGGTCACTATGCCCGCTTGTTACGGCTGGCCCTAAACAATTCAGGTAAGGTTTTACTGGGCGCGTTTGCTGTCCTTTTGACTGTGCAAGCACTGTATTGGACATTCGGCAAGGGCATTGAGTTCATGCCAGACTCGGAGCCTGAACGGGGTGCTGTTTACGTCCATGCCCGGGGTAATTTATCCGTCGAAGATAAGGACAGGCTCACCCGCGAAGTTGAACAACGCATCTTCGATTTCCCCGAATTCAAAACCGTCTATGCCCGATCCGCCGAAGGCGCCCGCTATCGCGATGGCGGCTCGGCCGACATCATCGGTGCTGTTCAGTTTGAGTATAAGAATTGGGAATCCCGCCGTCCGTCTACGGAAGTTGTCGCTGATATGCGCGAGCGGCTTGCCGATATTCCAGGCGTTAAGATTGAGATCTGGGAGGAACGCATGGGGCCGCCGACAGGTCGGCAATTCCACCTCAATCTGATGGCCAAGGATTTTGCCGTGCTTGAAGAGCATGTAGCGCTGGTCCGGACCGAACTGAACCGCGTCGGTGGATTTGTCGACCTCGAAGACACCCTGCCCTTGCCCAGTATTGAATGGGAATTGGAGGTCGACCGGGCCCAAGCCGCGAAGTTTGGCGTGGACATCAGCTCCATAGGCGACATGGTTCAATTGGTCACGGAAGGGCTCAAGCTTTCCGATTACCGGCCTGACGATGCTGACGACGAAGTTGATATCCTGGTGCGCTTTCCGGAGGAATACAGAACACTGGATGAAATGGACGCCATTCGGGTGAACACTCCCAACGGCCAAGTGCCAGTGTCTAGCTTCGTAAAACGGGTCGCCCGGCAAGACCCGGGGGAAATCAATCGTATTGACGGGGAACGGGTCGTATCCGTCATCGCCAGTGTCGAGCCTGGCCTCTTGCCGGATACTAAAGTCCGCGAGATCGAACAATGGCTGCTGACCACGTCGGACTGGGACGCTGATGTGAAATGGGAGTTCAAAGGTGAGGACGAAGAACAGCAACAGTCAGCTGATTTTCTGCAGAAGGCGTTTTTGGTGGCGCTCTTCTTGATGGCCGTGATTCTGGTGACCCAATTCAACAGCTTCTATTCCGCCTTCCTTATCTTAAGCGCCGTCCTCATGTCGACTATTGGCGTTTTCCTTGGCCTGCTGATCTTTCAGCAACCGTTCGGCATTATCATGTCTGGTGTTGGCGTGATATCTTTGGCCGGGATCGTTGTGAACAACAACATCGTGCTTATCGACACCTATGACCGGCTGAAAAAAGACATTGAGGACCCCATGCAGGCAATCATCCGGACTGGGGTGCAGCGTTTACGGCCCGTGCTGCTGACCACATGCACAACCGTTCTTGGCTTGATGCCGATGATGTTTCAGATCAACGTTGACTTTGTTCAACGCGCAGTCCACATCGGCGCACCGACACTGCAATGGTGGCAGCAACTGTCTATTGCTATTGTCTGCGGATTGAGCTTTGCAACGGTTTTGACGCTTGTGGTGACACCGTGCGCCTTGAAAATAAAGACTGACCTGGCCGCTAAAATCCAAAGCCGGAGATTGGCCCGCCGATATTCAGTACGACAACCAGCCGAATAGCTCTGCGTCTTATTTCAACCGCCGTCCGGCGAGTGGAACGGATCTTCATCCTCTTCAGCCAGTTCCTCGGCAGTTGGTCCACCGCGCTTGGACAGGCGGGCAAAAGTCACAACGCTGAAAGGGATACTGGCAAGATAGACCACGCCCATAAGACCGAGGGTCGCCCAGGTCTCGGTAACCAGAAACCCTGCAGCCGTCGCGATAAGGAGCATCATGGGCAGAGCGAATTGGCGAGGAACGCGTAGTCGTTTGACAGAGAATGTGGGAACCTTGCTGACCATAAGAAACGAGACTGCCGCTAAAAACAATCCGACAACCACCGGACTGTTAAACACGCCAGCCTCAAAATAGAACGACAGAATCATCGGCAGTATGGCCAGTCCTGCGGCTGCCGGTGATGGAACACCTGTAAAGTAATTGTGAGCCCAAGGCGGTAATCCGGGATCGCCTACCATGGTGTTGAAACGCGCCAATCGCAGTACACAACACACCGCAAAAAGCAGACACAAAGCCCATCCCACCGTTCCGGCGCCCTGCATGGCCCAAAGGTACAGCAGCAATGCCGGGACCATGCCGAAGCTGATGGCGTCCGATAGAGAATCCAGTTCTGCACCGAATTTTGTCGTGCCGTGAAGCAATCGGGCCACGATCCCGTCGATGCCGTCGAGGAAACAGGCGATGACCAGGGCAACCACCGCGCTTTCCCATTGCTCACCAATGGCAAAACGAATGGACGTCAAACCGCTGCAAAGAGCCAAAACAGTCAGAATATTGGGGAAAAGCTGCTTGAACGGCATGGTCCGCCGCCGCCTTTTGGGCTGCGATTGTCCAGCCATCGGCGATTTTCCACCATTTTCCATCTACCGAACCTCGGCTTCTCTTGCCGATTCGCGCGATTTGGCGTCGGCCACCACGGTCTCACCACCAATCATATGCTGACCCAAAGACACCAGCGGATTGACCCCCCGTGGCAAATAAACATCCACACGGCTGCCAAAACGGATCATGCCGATGCGCTCACCGGTCTCCAAATGCTGCCCGCTCTGTATATCACTGCGGATTCTTCGTGCGACAAGTCCAGCAATCTGCACCACCGCGATTTCTTTACCGGAGTCCGACTTTATGTGAAGACACTGACGTTCATTGTCCGTGCTGGCTTTATCCAATGTCGCATTGAGAAAAAGTCCAGGAATGTATTCTTCGTTCTCAATGACTCCGGCAATTGGCATGCGGTTTACATGGCAATCAAACACACTCATGAAAATACTGACCCGGGTAAACTTTTTGCGGTTCAGATTGAGTTCACTCGGCCCAGAGTCGTCTGATATGGATTGCACAACTCCATCTGCGGGACTGATAACAAGGCCTTCACGTGTCGGCGTAAACCGATCAGGATCGCGAAAGAAATAAAAACACCACACGGTAGCACCCAAACCCAGGTAACCAAGCGGAGTCCAGATCAACCAAAGTACAAAACTGACAAAAGCAAATAAAGCGACAAAGCCGGGACCTTCTGGATGCAAAGGCGGCAACAAATAATCTTTCCAATTGATGTCGCGGCTGCTCACCAAGACCTCCGTACACCTAACTCATTCTCAAAGTGGGTAGGCCAGTTTAGCCGGTTCTTATTAGAAACTCAGCCTGTGAAATAACGGCGGGAATTCTTATAGCCGGTCTCGCACAGGAAGGGCAAAGACCTGGCCAGGATAAATAAGGTCCGGATCCTTGATCTGATCCCTGTTGGCTTCAAATATCAGTGTATATAACACGCCGGCGCCGTAGTGCCTGCGTGCAATCCGCCAAAGACTATTGCCTCTCACCACGGTAATCGCACCAGGTTCCATTCCAGGCTGCGGTGCGGCGCGCCTGAACGGAACTTCCACGCGTGCAATAACCGTGCTTTCCGTGTCCAGTTCGTCTGCTCTAACCGTATGGTTACCAGGTGTCGCGATGATGTCGGCTTCCACACTCCAGTATCCAGTACTATCAACGTCTGATCGCCCGACAAAAGTATTGTCCAAATAAACTTGGATGGTGTTTCCCGTTCGGGCTTGGCCGCTTAGAGCCACGTGTCCTTCGTTGTCATAGTCAACCGTCTCGATACTCAGCTCAATGCTGCTGACTTGTGTTGGTGCTTGCAGAACCCGGCTGGTCCCGCCTTCTCGTGCGGTTTCAATAATGAGTATGTCTCCACCCTGCTCGGGCACGGACATCACGACGATGTTTTCAGAAACCAATGGATCGGCATCAACTTGATCAACCTGCAGGGACAATTCATGCGTTCCCGGAGCCAAAGGTTGAGAGGGAATAAAAACCCATTCTCCCTGGCCGTCTGAAACGATTCTGCCGATCTCTGTTTCACCATCTAAAATGATAACAGTGGCTGCTGGTGCGGCCCGGCCAGCCATTACTGTGTTGCCTTGCGGATCAATCCGGACGACATCAAAACTCGGGGAGATGGGTCCTGATTCTTCTTCAGTCCCGGCACCCGCTGTCGACGAAGAGTCACCGACTACACCAGAATCGGTGACGGTTGACACCGACTCGTCAGGATCTTCGAGCGTGAAATTCAGTACGATTGCCGCGATGACGACAAGAACGCCAACGATGGCGACCACAAGCGGACGGTTCACAACGCCTCTCAGCTTAACCTTGTAGTCCACTTACTAGTGGATTGCGGGGTTTGAGGCAACGGGCGGCCTAGGGCAATCGCCCACCTGTGAAGGTCCACAGTCAACGGCCTGCCAGTACAAATGCAATTATGGCAGCGATCGAAATTGGGAGAATGGCAACCGCCATCAGCGCCAAAGGATAAAGGGCTGGCCGCATGGCCACAGGTCCGAGGGGAAATCGCTTCGCTGTTCCGTCCGCAAATGGCACCAGGAGTAAAAAGGCGAGAGCGATCAGCGAAGCGTTGGATCCGGGTTCAGCGAGAGCCATAGTCAGCGCCAAAACAGTGCCTCCACCACCGATGACGGTCACATTTCCCACCGGTAGGGCGAGAAACCAGACGAGGGCCAGATAACCAGCCAGTGCAGCTGCGAGACAGTAAGCCGTAGCAGCTATCGCACCCTCTCCGGACATCTGGCTCACCAGCCCCAAACCGGTGGCAAACATGAATACTGTGACCAGAGCTGACGGTCCCTCGTGCTTGAGAGCGGAAAGGCGGCTGAGCAAAGCCAACCAGATCGCGCAATAGATTCCAAATCGGAGCCAACCCCCGGCATCCCCGGGCGGCGGACCTAAAAAAGCTCCGGTCAGCGTCGTCCAAATGCTTCCCAACGCATATCCGACAACAATGATCATGAACCATAGGCGCTGAACCTGAACGAAGTCCAGTGTTAGACCGACGATCACACCACCGATCATGATGTGCATAGTGCGGCTCAATGCATCGAAAGGCACCCATGGTGTCAGAAGGAGCCAATTCCAGGCAGCTGCAAAGCCGATCAATGCGCTGATTCCGGCCGCTCTGGCCCCACGATCAGGTCCTAAAATCAGCCGAAGAGCACCGGCGACAGCCAGACTGACACCGGAAGGTATGAAGTAAGGGAGAATGGTTTCAGCCAAGAGCGTCGTTTTCGGACCCAATGTATGAGGGCGCAATTGCCCCAACCTGAGTCCGACCTTTATGATGCCACAGGAGCGAATAGCAGCCCGCGTTGAACGCGGTCAAGCGTCAGAAAGGGGGGAATGGCCATGAGCGAAGAGTCTCAAACTGCTAGTCCGACGTCGGAGAGTGGGGACCGTAAGGTCCAAGTCTGGGATATTTGGGTGCGCCTATTCCACTGGCTTTTGGTGGCTTTTGTCTTGCTGAGCTACCTGACCGGTGAAATCGGTGGTTTTGACTTCACCATGCCGGGAACAGAGCGGTTTGTTTCAAATATGAATCTACACATGTGGAGCGGGTTGACCATTCTTGGCCTCCTCGTGTTTCGCATCATTTGGGGGTTTGCCGGTTCTTCGACGGCACGTTTTGTCAATTTCATCCGCCAGCCAAAGGTGATCATTGACTATGTAAAATCGGTGCTCAAAGGCCCGGTCGCCTTCTTCGCAGGGCATAACCCGGCCGGCGGTGCGGTGGTCATCATCATTTTGGCGGCGTTGACCGTTCAAGCCAGCGCCGGTCTTTTTTCACAGGATGATTCGTTCTTTGCAACAAAGGGGCCTTTGGCATTTCTCGTTGGCGACGATACCAGCAAAGAAATCACCAGTTTTCACAAGCAGTGGTGGGAATATGTCATTGTCACACTGGTTGTGATTCACATTACGGCAAACTTGTTTTATTGGCTGATCAAGAAACAGGACCTCATCGTCGCCATGTTTACAGGACGCCGGCGCTTGCCGGACACCGAAACGGCGCCATCCGTTTCCTTTGCGGCGACTTGGTTGGGCGCTGCCGTTGCCGTCGTTGCCGGTATCGTGATTTGGCTGGTCGTGAATCTGGAAAGTTTTTAAATCGTTTGGATCAAACGGAAAAACCGCCGGGTCATGTGGCCCGGCGGTTCTGTGTTTCAGACCCCAAATTAGGTTATTCGGTGCGGAAGTTGTCGTGGCAGGCCTTGCAAATAAACATACCGCCCATTTTCGGTCCGGCTTCCGCCATACCGCCGCTGCGTGCGGCGGCGGCGACTTCTTTAGCGGCCGCGGCTAAGGCGATGAAACGGCCTTCAAAGTCGTCCCAGTCTTCCCAGACCGCTGCTGCGGCTGTGCCACCAACCAGTTCTTGCTTAAAAGCAAGTGGCGCTGCTTCAGCAGCCGCTGCAATGGCGTCTGCATGGAACGCCAGATTGTCCGCATAGGGCACTTTGTTTTGCGCAATTGCACCCAGTGCACCGGCATGGGCGCCGAGTGACTTCATTAGATTTTGTCTGTAATCAATAACGTCTTTATCCTCAGCTTGAGCTGACGTCAGCCCTAGCGAGAACACCATCGCGGCCAAAGCCGCGCTAACAATCCCAAACTTCATAGTTTTTCTCCGGCCGATCCCTGTTCGACTTAAAAGCGCTGATTCACGGTGGATCAAACGCATGTCTTAGCAGTACATAGTTCGCCCGCCACTGGCAAGCCAACCCAGAAACACCAATATCACAATCCCGTTCCTCAAATTCGGCCAAATCCATGGAAAAAGGCTTCAATCTTTGCGTTTTCTGCGGTTCCCGGGGCGGACGGGACCCCGATTTTATGGACTTGGCGGGACGCCTTGGCTATTTGATGACCGAATCCGGCGTCGGGTTGGTTAATGGCGGCGGCTCCATCGGCTTGATGGGAGCTGTTTCAAGTGCCGTCCTATCCGGCGGCGGCCGGGCAACTGGGGTCATTCCCGAATTCCTGACCGGGCGGGAGATCAGCCATCAATCCGCCGAGATGGTGGTGGTTCCTGATATGCGCACCCGCAAACGCACCATGTTTGAATTGTCTGACGCCTTCTGCATTCTTCCCGGAGGGGTCGGCAGCCTTGAGGAATTCTTCGAGATCATCACCTGGCGGCAGCTCTCCGTTCACAACAAACCGGTCATCCTGGCCAATTGGAACGGATATTAGGATCATTTAGTGGCTATGGCCCAAGGGGTGCGGGACGGTGGATTTGCCTATGGACCGATGGAAGGCCTGTTTACCGTGGTCTCCGCGGTGGATGAAATCTTGCCCACGATGCATGACGAACTGGCCAATATGGTGCCAGTTTCCAGCCCCGGTCACCCTGATTTGGGGAATTATATACTTGACGGAACTTGAATAGTCGATAGACTCCGCGCCTCATAGTGGAGATGTACTAGTGACAAAATCGCCCAAAAAGCCTGCCGTTAAGAGGTCAGCTCGCCAGCCCGAATCAGGTGAACCTAATTGGATGAACCGCACGCTGTTTCACGGCGATAACCTAAACTTCCTCCGCGCTATGAACTCGGAGTCCGTAGACCTGATCGCGACCGATCCGCCGTTCAAAAAGGGTCGGGACTTCCACGCCACACCAGATAGCCTAGCCGCTGGTGCCAAGTTTCAGGACAGATGGTCTTGGGAGCGCGACGTTCACCAGGATTGGGTGGATCAGATCACGGATGACCATCCCAACGTCATGAACGTGATCCAGGGCTCACGGTTGAGCTACGGCGACGATATGGGGGCGTTCCTGTGTTTTATGGCCGTGCGCCTATTGGCGATGCGGCGCGTGCTCAAGGACACAGGGAGTATTTATCTGCATTGCGATCCCACGGCCAGCCACTACCTCAAGGAGCTAATGGATGCGGTATTCGGGTGGCGGAACTTCGTCAATGAGGTGGTGTGGGCGTACAACATTGGCGGGCGCGTGTCGAAACGCGCTTACGGTCGAAGACACGACACGCTTCTGTTTTACGGCAAAACAGATGCCTACGTATTCAACTGGGACAAGGTTCTGATTCCTTGGGATGAAAAGGGCAAAGCCAAGTTCAAATACAAGGATGAGAAAGGGAGATATCGTCTTATTGGTCGATTTCTAAAGGATAGCCCCATTAAAGGGCACCGTGATGTGAGCCCTGAATGGGAAAAAACACACCCAGAATTAGTCCAACGGTATTATATGAAAACTGGAAAGGCTCAAGTAGACTTTTGGAATATAGACCCAATCAATCAAGTGTCGCTTGAACGTGTGGGCTACCCGACGCAGAAGCCACTGCCACTCTACGAGCGGATGATCCGGGCGAGTTCCAACGAGGGCGATATCGTCCTAGACCCATTTGCCGGTTGCGCGACCACGCTTGTCGCCGCCGAACGGCTCAAACGCCAATGGGTCGGCATGGACATTTGGGACAATGCCAAGGCGGTTGTGCTGGAACGCCTGGAACGCGAGGGCCTGATCAGCAAGGGTAGGCGGGCCAAGCAGGGCAACCTGTTCGCCAAGGACATTCACTTCACGTCAGCACTTCCGATCCGCACCGATGACGGCGAGACCGCCTCACCCTTCCTCCGTGTTAAGCAGCGCGTCAAGGAACCGGAGGGTCCCAAGTGGACCCGCGCTCAGATGTACGAGCATCTGCTAGAGCAAAACGGCCCTGTCTGCCAGGGGTGCGACCGCGCCTTTGATGACTCGCGCTATCTAGAACTTGATCATAATACGCCACGTTCCGATGGCGGCTTGAACCATATCTCCAACCGTATCCTGCTTTGTGGGCCGTGCAACCGGCTCAAAAGCAACACGTTCACCTTGTCGGGTTTACGACGGGAGAACAAGAAACGGGGGTTTATGAGATGACGGACACCGGCGTGGAAGAACGGCTAGCTGAATCAGAAGCGGAGATTGAACGGCTGCGCGGTGAATTTGCAGGATTACGAAATATTCTAATCGCTGTGCTTCGCGACACCCTTACGGCTAAGCCGGACGTCACTATCGAGATGTTGGCTGATCTAGAGGCTGAGATTGACCGGCTTAGCGGTCTCGAAGTCATACCTGCAAAGACCTTCCGCAAAGAAGGAGCGCAGAGATTCTATAGGGCATTTATATCCACAGTCAGAGATCGTATTGGACATTGACACTGCCCCTTCGCCCCGCTTATCTTCGAAGTCAGTGCCTTCGGCACTCTTGAGAGGGTCTTCGGCATCGGAATTCATACTCTTGCACCTGAAGCTAATCCGTTATCGGCAATCAACGTCTTGTAGGTGACCGCTTGCCTGTCATAGCGGATGCAGTGTAACCCATCTGCTCAATTGTATCCAGCCCGCGAATGCCATGTTTGGCTGCGAAGTCCGTTACATAGCGGTGCAGGTGCTTAGGGCTCATCTTGTGATACACGCCTTTGTGCGCCCGCTTCAGTGTGGCCCAGAAGCTCTCAATACCGTTGGTCGAAGCCTGCCCGCGCACAAATTCTGACACAGAGTGATTGACAGCTTCATGGATGAACTCTCCCATCCCCTTGTAGGCCGGTGCTTCGTCGGTGTAGACCGTCGCGCCGGGGGCCGTATTGTCGCGCACGAAACCCTTGAGCGTTTCGCCGTCCGTACTCTCAATCACCTTGGTGCGGACGGTGTTAGTTTGGCGGTCACGCGCTCCGATAACCGTAGTCATATCTACAGCACCACGCCCGGTGGCTTGTTTCCGCTTGGAGTTGCTCTTATTGCGCCGTTTTCCACCAACGTGAGTTTCATCAATTTCAACCGGACCGCCAAAGGGCCAATCATCATCGTTATCGAACGCCTCACGGATGCGTTGCAGCATGAACCAGGCCGTTTTTTGTGTGACGCCAATATCTCGGTGCAGCTTCACCGACGATACGCCTTTGAGGCTGGTCAGGTGAAAATAGATAGCGAAGACCCACTTTTGCAGGCTGATTTTTGAACCTTCAAGGATTGTACCTATGCGAACCGAAAAATGCTGTTTGCAATCCCGGCAGTGGTAAGGGCGGGATTCTTTCCCACTGTTTTCCGTTGTCTCGACAGAGCCGCAATGTGGGCAGTGACGGCCATCCGGCCACATCTTGCTTTCAAACCAATCCCTCGCTGCTTCCTCAGTCGGGAACATCTGCATGAGTTCCATGACGGTCAAGCCTTCACGATCTGATCTGCCGGGTGCGTTTGCCATTGCTATCTCCTAATTTGTACTAATATACGAGATCATGGCTGTTCCGTCAAGTATATAATTCCCCTGATTTGACCGAAACCTGAACTCAATCGGACCCGGGGTTGCACCTTAGGGCGGTCTTGCCTAATTTCCCGGCACCACAACGCGGGGCGGGCCACGCCCCTTAAACATGCGGGAGCCACCCGCAGCGAAAGGGAGCCATCTGTGAGCAAGATTAAAGTTCAGAATCCCATCGTCGAATTGGACGGCGATGAGATGACCCGGATTATTTGGGAGTTTATCAAGAGTAAGCTGATTCTCCCCTACCTCGACGTTGACCTTAAGTATTTCGACTTGAGCGTCGAAGTGCGCGACGCCAGCGACGACCAGATAACCATCGACGCAGCCAATGCCATCAAAGAGCACGGTGTCGGGGTGAAATGCGCCACTATCACGCCTGACGAAGCCCGGGTGGAAGAGTTCAGTCTGCAAAAGATGTGGCGGTCCCCCAACGGTACCATCCGAAACATTCTGGGCGGTACGGTTTTCCGCGAGCCCATCATCTGCTCCAACGTGCCCCGCTACGTGCCCAGCTGGACCGAACCCATCGTCATCGGCCGTCATGCCTTTGGAGATCAATACCGGGCCACCGATTTCAAAGTCCCTGGCCCCGGCACCTTGACTCTGACTTTTCAGCCCAAGGACGGTGGCGACCCCATGGAGTTCGAAGTCTATGACTTCCCGGAGGCTGGCGTTGCCATGGGCATGTACAATCTGGATGAATCCATTCGCGGCTTCGCCCGGGCCTGCATGAATTACGGTCTGCAGCGCAATTACCCGGTCTACTTGTCAACCAAGAACACCATCCTTAAAGCCTATGACGGTCGGTTTAAGGATCTATTCGAAGAAGTTTACCAAGCCGAATTCAAAGACAAATTCGAAGCCAATAAGCTTACCTACGAGCATCGTCTTATCGACGACATGGTGGCTTGTGCCATGAAATGGTCTGGCGGATATGTGTGGGCGTGTAAAAACTACGACGGTGACGTCCAGTCTGACACCGTCGCACAGGGATTTGGCTCTCTGGGCCTGATGTCATCCGTGTTGATGACCCCAGACGGCAAAACAGTGGAAGCCGAAGCCGCCCACGGGACGGTGACCCGCCACTATCGCTTACATCAGCAAGGCAAAGAGACATCGACCAACCCAATCGCGTCCATTTTCGCGTGGACCCGCGGCCTCAAGTACAGAGGCGAATTTGACAACACGCCTGATGTGGCGAACTTTGCCGAAACACTTGAGAAAGTTTGCATCAGGGCAGTTGAAGGCGGGGCCATGACCAAGGACCTCGCCATCCTTATCGGTCCCAAACAGTCCTGGATGACGACCAATCAGTTCCTGGAAAAGCTGGACGATATGCTGCAAGCGGAAATGGGGTAGCTCACGCCTTTACGTCTGAGCGTGATTCAAAACGGCATCGCTTGAGAAGCGGTGCCGTTTCTTTTGACGCACGGCTAAGCTGGTGCCGTACTTTCCGTCGCCTTCAATTTGGCTTCATCCAAGTCATAGAAAAGCAGGAGGCCGCAGGCGATGAGCCAACAGGTCGGAGGGGCGACGCCGATACAGAGATAGATGGCGGTGATGGCGCTGGCCGGTTGTTCAATGGCGGCCCCGGCCGTGCCTTCCACGTATCCCATGGAGCCGAGGAGTATGCCGGTGAAGGCCGGACCTGCGGCAAAGGCCAGTTTTTCCACCGTAGTATACATTCCGGCAAAAATGCCTGCTCTTTCCAGCCCAGTTCTGCGGCGGTCATACTCAATGGTATCGGGCAGCATGGATTGTCCCATCAGAATCAGCCCTGCCGCTCCCGCGCCATTGAATAAAGCACGAAGGACAATCAGCGGGATAGGTTCACCGGGGCCAGCCAAGAGCCAGCTTGACGCCGTACAAATCAATATTAAACACGCCGCAAGCAAGGTTTTTGACTTTCCGATCCTCCTGCCAACCTTTAGCCAGATTGGGATCGCGCATAACCCGGCAATCGTTGTTGTTGTGAATAACAGGGACAGAATTTGATCAGACTGCTCCAACACACGCTGAACAAAATAGGCGAGCGACCCAAACGAGAACGAGTTTGCCAAGAGCGTGAAAAATTTGATCGCTAGAAGTTGAAGAAAGGGTTTGTTCTCA
The DNA here is from genome assembly GCA_965262665.1 of Rhodospirillaceae bacterium. GTDB lineage: Bacteria > Pseudomonadota > Alphaproteobacteria > Rhodospirillales > Rhodospirillaceae > CBDBND01. Next base: position 492,047 of record CBDHFR010000004.1, on the reverse strand, counting down.
GCCACGGTCCGGGCCTGCTCCATTAACGGAGGCAATTTACTTTCCGTCACTGGGTGAAATGGAGCTTTGGCGGTCGAATAGAAGCAGATGACAGCCGCAAGAATAACGGCAGAGGCCATGACCCATCCGACGCTGCCATACGCATTACGGTCACTTCCCCACTCAAACAGAAGCAAAGGAGCCAAAATAAGCGCCACAACTTGTGCACCCTGGATCGCTCCAACACGCCACGACATAAGAAAGGACCGCTCGTGATAATTCTCGGTCATCTCCGCCGGCATGGCGAGATAAGGCACGTTGAAGATCGTGTAGCCGGTCGCATACAGAATGAGTGCGCCGAGCATGTACCACATGGCAACATCGCCGACTAAGGCGCTGGGCGATGCAAATATGGCAACAAGCGACAGGCCGCACAGGACGCCGCCAAAAATAAGATAAGGCCGATGCCTGCCCCATCGCGAACGGGTTTGGTCGCTCAGAGTACCCATAAGCGGGTCGGTAACGGCATCGTAGATTTTGGAAACGGCAAAAATCGATCCGGCCGCAATCGCTGTGATGCTCAACACATCTGTCATGAAGCGCATGAGGAAAACGTTTGTGATGTTGTACATAATGGACGGAACAAATGTCCCTATTCCCCAGCCAATGGCGATGGCCAAAGGCAGGCGTACCTGAGAGTCAGCTTTGTCCTGCATAAATCGTTCAATCCCCCGTTGAAGCCACCAGTATGGACTGGCGATGGGCGATCCCAAAGTCCCTGACCCGCTGATTCTAACGGAAACGTGAACGCGTCAGATGCCGAGGCTTGAACAGCTGAGCGACGATTTATGGTAATTGACTCCTAAATATGGAGTATGGGCGTAACGGCTCCAGCCAAAACAAGGAGTTCTCTCGATGCAAGATATGGTTCAGGACATCGTCAAAGAGCGCTATGGCGCTGGCGCACAGCAGCGGGAAGACGCGTTGTGCTGCCCGGTCGACTACGACCCGCAATACCTCAAGGTCATTCCGCAAGAAGTGATCGATCGCGACTACGGTTGCGGCGATCCCTCTCAGTACATTCAAGAAGGCGAAACCGTGCTCGACCTGGGTTCGGGCACGGGCAAAATATGTTTTATCGCGTCGCAGGTCGTCGGCCCAGACGGCAAAGTCATCGGTGTTGATATGACTGATGAGATGCTGGGGGTCGCCCGCCGCAATGCCCCCATCGTCGCCGAACGGATCGGCCACGCCAATGTGGAATTCCGCAAAGGCCAAATTGAAGACTTAACGACCAACTTGGCGGTGGTTGATCAATTGCTGGCCGACGCTCCGGTAACAACAGGCGTCGAATTGGCTGCCTTCGAGACGGCGCGTGACAAACAAAAACGGAGCAGCCCCTGATCGAAAGCAATTCCATCCACGTCATTGTTTCCAACTGTGTTTTGAATTTGGTCGGAGATACGAAAAAGCCCGAGCTGTTCAGCGAAATGTATCGCGTTTTGAAGAAGGGCGGCCGCATCGCCATTTCGGACATCGTTTCTGACGAAACCCCACCGGCACATTTGAAAGACGACGACACTCTGTGGAGTGGCTGCATTTCAGGCGCCCTTCAGGAGCATGAGTTTGTCCGCCTCTTAGAGGAAGTCGGTTTCTACGGCATCACTCTCGACAAACGGGAAGCTGAGCCCTGGCAGGTGGTCGAAGGGATCGAATACCGTTCCGTGACCGTCTTGGCCTGGAAAGGCAAGGAAGGGCCGTGTTGGGACAAGAACGACGCGGTCATCTATAAGGGCCCCTTTTCCAGCGTGGCCGATGACGACGGACATACTTATGTGCGCGGACAGCCATGGCTGTGTGCGAAAAAACGTATGGCATTTTGGCGTCTGAGCCCTATGCCGCGCACTTTTATCCGGTGCCGGCCCAGGTTGAGATGACAGAACAAATCGCCTTTGATTGCACGAGGGATGCCCTCCGTGCCCCACAAGAAACCAAAGCCGGCATCCGCCCGGAGACTCGGATCAACGAAGATCCCTGCTGCGGACCTGACACCAGCTGCTGCTGACTGACCGGGATCAATGATCCCGGCACTCTTGCTGCGGCAGGGTTCAGACCTGATATAGTGCCGGTAACGCCGCTATTCGCCTGGAGTGATCAACCATGGTCCGCAATCCCAATCATGAGATGCTCAGCCCGCCCAATCACGACGAGCGGTCACTGCAGCAATATGTGCTTTCCCTTAAGCACTTCGTTGGGCGGGAAATTCAGCCGCGTAAGCGAGATATCTATGAGAATCGTGGCAAGCCAGCCTTCGAAAAGGCTCATGGCCGGGCGCCGGAGAATTGGCGAGACATCCGTGAAGTCATGCTCTCGGACCCCGATTATCAGATGTCCATCGCCCTCAATACGGTGGCTCAGGATTTGATGTGGGAATCAGTGGCCGACCCCATTTACCGCAACATCGACCACCTCTGCGACACCTACCGGAGCTTGAGTGAAGCGCCTGACAAAAAGGGCTCACTTGAACTGGATCCCGACTTCGACGTGCCCAAAGGGATCAGCAATGTTTCGATCCACCGCCAGGTCGGCACTTACGCCTATGATCGCGGCGAAGGAGACGTCACCGCCGGCGCCCTCTACGAAGGTGGCGGCAATATCTATTCCATGGGGATTGGCGTCGGCACCGGTTACAGCAAAGGTGAGATTGTCCAAGCCTATTTGCGCAAAACCTATCCGGGCTTTGAACCCGAACGCATTTTAGATATTGGCTGTTCGGCCGGTGCGTCTTCAACACCTTACGCCATGGCCTTTCCGGAAGCGGAGGTTCACGCCATCGATGTGGCCCCGGGACTCTTGCGCTATGCCCACGCCCGCGCTGAAAGCCTCGGCGTGGCCGTACATTTTCACCAACGCGACGGCGGCGATACCAAATTCCCCGATGAATATTTTGATCTGGTCGTGTCGCACAACGCCATGCATGAGATGCCGCAAAAGACCACGGAGAACATGTTCAAGGAAAGTTACCGGATTCTCGCGCCGGGCGGCATAGCAGTCCACCAGGACCTACAACTCCGCTTCGACCGGTTCCCGCTGTTTGAGCAGTTCGATTTCCGCTTGGATCAATTGCACAACAATGAGCCCTATCTCGTCTCCTACGCCACCAACAATCCGGATGATATGTTCCTCAAGGCTGGATTCCCCAGAGAGAACATCTGGAGCGGTCTGATTGATCAGCCCGACGGCACCATGAAGTGGTTCGTCTCCGTCGCACAAAAACCAACAGCGTAGAGCGGCAAAGTAGCGTTAATCATGATTGGACGCGGCACAGTTAAATTTGCCGTTTCCTGTTTCATTTTAATTTTTGATTTGAGTTCAACGCTGTGGGCTCAAAGTCCCGCCGATAGACCTGCTGTCCGCCGCACCACACTCCTGGTTAGCGATGCGGAATAGTCCCGTGCCTTCTATGAGCTCATCGGCTTTCAGCAATGGCTCGACTGGTCAGGCGACCAGGACCCCAACGACCCAACTGCTTTGCCTCTGGCCGGAGACCCAAGCGAATCGCGTATCATCATCATCGCGGGTGAAGACCAATACAACGGCATGATCGGCCTGTTGGAATTCAGCGCGCCATCACTTGACGGAAATCGTGTGTATTCGGATGCACTCGGTGTCAATGACATCATCTTGATGATTGAAACATCGGATGTAACCGCAATCCATGCTGCGTTGCTAACAGCCGGGCATGAGATATTGCGACCGCCGGGATCTTATGAGTCCGACGGCCCTAGTGGCCGCAAACGAGGCGAGAATATGCTGGTGCGTGATCCAGATGGATATGTGATCGAAATTACTGATGTTGATGAGCGGGACTAAATCTCAATCGTACTTGACCGCCCAACCGCCCACTAGAGCGGTTTGACTGAATTGTGAATCGAAGGGGATTCCCAAGCGTCCCACTCCATGATTCTGTATCCCGAGGCGATTTGGTGTCAGACATGGGGCATTGTTACGGGAATGATCTTCGCCGGCGGGTCGTCGAGGCGATCACGGGGCGTCTGTCTGCACGGGGGGCCGCGGCGCGTTTTCGTGTCGCGCCTTCGACGGCGATCCACTGGCGCCGGCGCTGGCGCGAGACGGGCTCGATCGAGCCCGACCGCCAGGGCCAACCGCCGGGCTCGAAGCTGGATGCGCATGAGGCCTTTATCCTGGCTCTGGTGGCGCAGACCAAGGCTATGGCTGGCCGAGATTGGCGAGAAGCTGGCGGCGTCGCACGGGGTTCGGGTGTGCCCGTCGACGGTCTGGCACTTCTTCGCCAAGCGCGGGCTGACGCACAAAAAAAGACCGGCCATGCAGCGGAGCGGCGGCGCCCGGACGTGCTCGCGCGGCGCCGGCTCTGGTTCGAAGGCCAGGCAGGGCTCGCTCCGGAACGGCTGATCTTCATCGACGAGACCGGCGCGTCGATGAAGATGGCGCGGCTGCGGGGATGGTCGCGCAAAGGCGAACGGTGCCGGGCCGCCATACCCCATGGCCATTGGAAGACCACCACGTTGACCGCCGGCTTGCGCCTCTCCGGCCTGGCGGCCCCGATGCTCCTCGACGGGCCGATGCATGGGGCTGCCTTCAAGGCCTATGTGGAACAGGTCCTGGTACCCGAACTCGACCCCGGAGACAGCGTCGTCATGGCCAACCTGCCCGCCCACAAGGTCGCTGGCATCCGCCAGGCCATCGAAGCCGCCGGCGCAACCCTGCTGTATCTGCCGCCCTACAGTCCCGACTGCAACCCGATCGAGATGGCCTTCGCCAAACTCAAGGCGCTCCTGAGAAAGGCCGCCGCCAGAACCGTCGACGACCTGTGGGACGCCATTGCCGACGCCATCGACGCCTTCACCTCAACCGAATGCGAAAACTACTTCGCCGCCGCCGGATATGATCGGGACTAAATTGAATCTGCTCTAGGTCGTGGCCGCCGTCCACGTAATTATGCATGAAGGCCGTGCGCGCGAAGACATCGTGGGGATAACCCAACTCAATGGCGCTGACATCGTCGAGGCGCTGCATGTGCTCCTCATTCAATGAGATACTCATCACCCCAAGGTTGTCCTCCAATTGCTCGACGGTACCGGGCGCCGATCACAGGCAACGGCCGCCCCGGCTTTTGCATAAGCCATCGCAATGCGACCTGAGAGGGGGTGGCATCAACCTCACCAGCCACTTTTTGCACTTCAGCAGCAATGGCCAGATTACGGTCGGACAGGGACGTCTTGACCACTTGCGAGCGCCGGGTGCCATCGGGTGGCACATCGGCATCGGGCTCAACGCGGTCTTCGGGTTTATACTTGCCGGTGAGCACGCCACTGCAGAGCGGACCCCACGGGAGAATGGTGAGGCCCATGTCCGCCGCCATTGGCACGATGTCCCGTTCCACTGCCCGCTCGACCATGCTGTAGCGGGCCTGCATGCCGACGAACCGGTTCCAACCGCGCAAATCGGCGATTGTGTTGGCTTCAGAGACTTTCCAGGCGGGAAAGTTGGACGCAGCCAGGTACAGCACTTTGCCCGAAGTCACGAGATCGTCGAGCCCACGCATCAGTTCTTCAACCGGCGTGCGGAATTCCCAGAAATGCATGTAATACAGATTGATGTAGTCGGTCTTTAATTTGCGCAAAGAGTCCTCAACAGCAAGCGCCATGGATTTACGGTTGTTACCGCCGTAATTGGCGTTTTCTTTATCCATGCCGAATGTGAACTTCGTTGAGACAACGAACTTGTCACGGCGGCCTTCAAGGCAATCGCCCACCACCTCTTCCGACTGGTATATGTTGGCGGTATCGAGAAAATTGCCCCGGTGTCGGCGTACATATCGATCAGCCTGCGACATTCGTCCGGCGGCGTCGCCCACTCCCGATGCTGCCCCATGGTCATGGTGCCGAAGCAGATCGGTGACGCCCGCAGGCCTGAACGGCCCAACATGCGGAAATGATTCAGCGCGTGCATTGTGCGATCTCCTCTTTAACTGATCCACGCAGTGCTTATTTATTCGATGGCCCACCGGAACTACTTCTCCGATGGCCCACCGGAACTACTTCTCCGATGGCCCACCGGAACTACTTCTCCGATGGCCCACCGGAACTACTTCTCCGATGGCCCACCGGAACTACTTCTCCGATGGCCCACCGGAACTACTTCTCCGATGGCCCACCGGAACTACTTCTCCGATGGCCCACCGGAACTACTTCTCCGATGGCCCACCGGAACTACTTCTCCGATGGCCCACCGGAACTACTTCTCCGATGGCCCACCGGAACTACTTCTCCGATGGCCCACCGGAACTACTTCTCCGATGGCCCACCGGAACTACTTCTCCGATGGCCCACCGGAACTACTTCTCCGATGGCCCACCGGAACTACTTCTCCGATGGCCCACCGGAACTACTTCTCCGATGGCCCACCGGAACTACTTCTCCGATGGCCCACCGGAACTACTTCTCCGATGGCCCACCGGAACTACTTCTCCGATGGCCCACCGGAACTACTTCTCCGATGGCCCACCGGAACTACTTCTCCGATGGCCCACCGGAACTACTTCTCCGATGGCCCACCGGAACTACTTCTCCGATGGCCCACCGGCCATGGCTTCGGCAAATGAGTCTGCATTTTTTCCGTCAATGGGTCCCATTTCAAAAATGGCGTCGACGGAGGTGTATTCCATATATCCTAGCCGTGCGATGGGCCGTATCGCCCTTAAGTCGACTTTGCCATCATTGGTAATAACAGCGTCGTCTATGTGAACGCCGATCACTTGACCGATGACCACATGGTTGGTTGTTGCATTGGTGTTGCCCGGCAAAACGAGAATGTCATACACACGGCATTCGAATTGTACCGGTGATTCCGCAACCCTCGACGGTGCGACAAGGCGGGACGGCACCGGAGTGAGTCCGGCTGCCGCCATTTCATCCACTTCGGAGTCTGTCGTTTGACCACTCAAGTTAACCGCATCCCGCAACGCATAAGTGGCCATGTTGAAGACGAATTCACCGGAAGCCTCGGCGTTTTCGACGGTGTCTTTGCGGCGATTTTCGAATTCGTGGCCGCCGGCAGAAAACATCACATAGGGTGGATCGTAACCAAGATTGTTGAATTGACTGAACGGCGCCAGATTGACACGGCCGTCACCGTTTACAGTTGAGATCCAACCAATCGGCCGTGGTACGACACACGCCTTGTACGGGTTATAGGGCAGGCCGTGGTCGTTTTTCTGTGGATCGTAAAACATCTTTTTAAGCCCAAAGTATCCTGAATCTGCACATTACCTGGCGGCGTGAATGCTGGCGAATCCAGTTCAGGCCTGCTACAGACTACGGGCCAGATCGACGAGGGGGAGCGAAGACATGGCCGACACCACAGCCCAACACGAGTCCGACTACCCTAAACCGCAATACGCTTGGTACTGCATGGGCATCATTGTCTTTGCCTATTTCTTCGGTTTTATGGACCGTATCATTGTCGGTCTGCTGACACCCGCCATCCAGCGCGATCTCGGGTTTTCGGACACACAGATGGGTGCGATCCAGGGCCTCGCCTTTGCGGTGTTTTATTCGCTGTTCGTGATTCCGATCGGTTGGGCGGCCGACCGCTTTAATCGCAAGCACATGCTGACCTTCGGTACCGCCATGTGGAGTGTGTTTACGGCGGGATGCGGACTGGTGCGGAGTTTTACCGGCCTTTTCGGTATGAGGGTCGGGGTCGGTATTGGCGAATCCGTTCTAAATCCGTGCACAGCATCCCTCATCGGCGATTTCTTCGAACCACGTAACCGGCCCAAGGCATTCGGCATCTACACTATGGCGACGGCCTTCGGTACGGGACTAACTTATATTTTCGGCGGGCTGCTTATCGCCTTCACCTTCCAAGGCGTTAACTTGCCGATCATCGGCCAAGTGCCTGGTTGGCAGGCCGTGTTCATCATCATAGGTGTGGCTGGTCTTCTACCCGCCATCCTGATGGCGTTTACCGTGCGCGAACCCAAACGAAAGGAATTCGCCAAAGACAAAAGTGAGAAAGCCTCGTGGGGTGAAATCCTGGCCTTCCTCAATCAAAACAAGACCACGCTCATCTGCCACCACTTCGGCGTCGCCTTCATTCTCATGGCCGTCTACGGCTGGGTGAATTGGCTACCCTCGTTGTTCGACCGTGTCCATGGTTGGTCAGTGCCGCAGTTCAGCATCTGGTACGGCATTTTTGGCGGCATTTTTGGCATCCTCTCGGCCGTTTCCAGTGGCTATGTGACAAACTGGTTCAAGGACCGCGGTAATACAGACGGCGCCATGCGCACTGTGCTGTGGGGTGGCGCTGGACTGACCATCGGCACAACCGTGGCACCGTTGATGCCAAGTCCTGAACTTTGCATTGCGCTTTACGCCATTTCCGGGATGTTTGCCAACTGGCCACCGGCGCAGGCCCTTGCCGCCATCAACGATATGACACCGAACCAACTGCGCGGCACGGTGACGTCCGTCTACGTCCTCGTCATCGGCATCGGCGGCGCAGGAGTCGGCCCCTTCTTAATGGGCTGGGTGACCGATAATGTGTTTGCCAACCCCGATCAAATCAACCTGTCCATGGCCCTGGTCACGGCTGTGATGGGCACTCTCGGCACGTTGCTTGTCGCTTACGGCCTCAAGGCCTACCGCGACAGTATGAGCCGGGTGGATTGGATGACTGCGCAAGCGGCACCCGCGGAATAAGGCAGCGGTCGGCGTTACTCGCCGGGCAGATACTCGTACATCTCGATCCGGACCCCGCTGGGATCGATCATAGACGCGATGCGCGAGCGCCCCTGTGCGCTGAGTTCGATATCATTGAGGATAGTTACACCCTCTGCCTTGGCGCAGGCCATAACATCGTCGATGCCTTCGATGATCAACGATAGCATGGCTTCACCACGGATGGCTGCATGGTCGCTGGCGGTCCGGGGAATTCCAGAAAGAGCGTCGCCACCGGTGATTTCAATTAGCGCAATGCCGGTGGGTCGAGGATCCCGGTCTTGCAGATCAGCGCCGCGGAGATACACCGCGCGAGCGGACTGGTCGGGGGCCGCACCGATGGTGCGTTTCGAAACGTCAGCCGAAATATCCCCTTCCCCAATGATCGAGAACCCGAGGCACTGAGTGTAAAACCGCACCGACGCGTCCATGTCCTGCACGACAATGATGGGATTGGCGAGGTTGGCGCGAATACCGCCGTCTTGAGCGACAACGTGACCAGGCACCAGTAGAAGCGCGAGAACGTAAAGGAGAGCACGCATCATTGAGTCACTCCGCTGCCAGCTTAGTGTCATCATGACCCCAACCCGTACCGCCGTGGACGGTCCGCTCATAGCCTTTGGGTAAACCTGCGTCGGGTGTGAAACCGTAAAGTTGTTCGTCGGGGATCGCCTCTTTGAGGATGTCCCGTACGGCGATCAGTTTTTCCATATCGATGCCGGTCTTGAGTCCCATGCTGTCGAACAGGAACACCAGATCTTCGGTGATGATGTTGCCCGAGGCCCCCGGTGCGAAGGGACAGCCGCCCAAACCGCCGAGAGAGCTGTCAAAGGTATCGATGCCGATATCCAACGCGGCCATGACATTGGCGAGCCCCTGACCGCGGGTGTTGTGCAGATGAATACCCGTCAGTTTGTCCTGCCCGACTGCGGTCCAAATGCCCTTGATCAAGCTTTTGACCTGCACCGGATTGGCATAGCCTGTGGTGTCAGCCAAACCCACTTCGTCACAGCCAAGACCAATGAGCTTCTCGGCCATCTCAATGACTTTGGCTTGAGGCACATGACCTTCCAGGGTGCAGCCAAAGGCCGTGGATAGTCCGCCCTCGAAATGCGGCCGCTGGTCTTCCGGTAATGTTTTGATCAAGGCGACGATCTTCTCCACTTCCTCAAGGACCTGCGCATGGGTCTTACGCAAATTGGCCTGGGAGTGGGTTTCGGACACGGACAGCGGCAGCGTGATCTTATGGGCGCCGGCATTGATGGCGTTCTCCGCCCCTTTGAAGTTGGGCACCAGGGCGGCCACCTGCAATCCCGTAAGTGTGCGGGCGTATGCGACTATCTCGCCCGTGTCGGCCAGTTGCGGCAACAATTTAGGCGGCACGAACGAGCCCACCTCAATTTCGCGCACACCGGCTTCGTGCTCGGCTTTGATCCATGCCTTCTTGGCCTCTGTCGGCATGATCGACTGCACCGACTGCAAACCGTCACGCGGTCCCACTTCGCTGATGAGGATATCGATGCCGTCCATGAGGTCCGTCATGTGTGCGTTCCTTTCTTTGCGCCCTACTTTCTACTTAGCAGGTGTGCCGTATTCTGCTGCGAAATCCTGATAGATTTTATCCAGTTTCTTGGCGTTCGCCACCTCATCCAGGTTTTCTAAAAGAATGGTGAGGCAATAATTGTTGCTGAAGCCGTGCTCGGCGTTGATCGAACGCAGCCGGGCGTAGGCTTTTTCCGAAAGCGCAACGTTGAACCGTTTAGGTAGAGGATAACGCTTAGCGGTCATGCCTTTTCTCTTTCGTCCGAATGGCCCTAGCAAACACCCGGAGGCTCCATAGAAATGGTAAAATTTGGGTCCATGAGTCGGTGGCGGTGCTTGCCGTCACGTCCCCTTTATATATGATCGGCACACCGTGAGGTCCAGGTTGCCGGTCCGGGTCCGGTTGTCCAAGGATAACGTTAACATATTGATATATAAGGGATAATCCTATGGCGGACGCATCCGGCCTCCCTCTTTCCGGCATCCAAGTGGTCGAGTTCACCCACATGGTCATGGGTCCGACGGTGGGCTGCATCCTCGCCGACCTCGGCGCCGAAGTGATCAAGATCGAACCGTTGAAAGGTGACAACACCCGCCGGCTGAAAGGCTCGGGCTCGGGCTACTTCCCTATGTTCAACCGCAACAAGCGTTCCATCTGTCTCGATCTGAAAAACAAAACCGGACACGGCATTGCTTTGGATCTGATCAATAAAGCAGATGTGGTGATTGAAAACTTCCGTCCTGGCGCCATGGATAAACTGGGCTTCGGCTACAACGACCTGAAAAAGATCAACAAAGGACTGATCTATTGTTCCGAAAAGGGATTTCTATCGGGTCCATACGAACACCGCACGGCCCTGGACGAAGTGGCCCAGATGATGGGCGGCCTCGCTTACATGACCGGTCCCCCTGGACAGCCGTTGCGCGCCGGATCGTCGGTGATCGACATCACCGGCGGCATGTTCGGCGTCATCGGTATTCTCTCCGCCCTGGTGGGGCGTAACCAGACCGGTGAAGGCCAGCACGTGGTCGCCAGTCTCTATGAAACCACCGTTTATCTGATCGGCCAGCATATGGCCCAATACGGTGTGACGGGGACGCCGGCCAATCCCATGCCAGCGCGGGTCTCCGCATGGGCGATCTACGATGTGTTCGAAACCAAAGACGACGATAAGGTGTTTGTCGGCGTGGTCTCCGATACCCAGTGGAAAAATTTCTGCGAGGCGTTCGGCTTGGATGACTTGTGGGCCAAGGAAGAGCTCAAGCTCAACAACGGCCGCGTCGACGCCCGACCCTGGCTCAAGCCCCAGATCGACGAGTTGTTCAAGGGTTACGACAAGGCGGACCTGATGGCCAAGCTAGAAGCCACCGGCATGCCCTTCGCCCCTATCGCCAAACCCCACGAGCTGTTCGACGACCCGCACTTAAATGCCGGCAACGGCCTGTCAGAGGTCACCTTGACCGACGGCGACGGCGCCGGACGCAAAATCAAGCTGCCCAACATGCCTTTGGCCATCGGCGGCCAGCGCATGGGGGTGCGCCGCGACCTGCCCCGCCAAGGCCAGCACACCAAGGAAGTGTTGGCGGAACTCGGCCACGACGATGGCGCTATTTCAAAGATGCTTAAGGACGGAATTGCTGCTGGGGAATAACCAATAGCCGGGTCGAAAAATGGCGATGCTCATAGTGTCTCGCTTACTTGAAACCGTTGAGGAGACCATTCAATGAAATACGCGTTGAGCGTAATTATTCTGCTCGCTGGAACAATTGAACTCGCTGTTGCGCAATCTCCAGGCCGGGACTACGCCGCCCTAACATCGGACCAACAAGCCGTTGCCGATGATCTGACGGCCTTTCTTGGCGTCATGGAAGATCGATTTCTGGGTCACGTAGAACGGCTCAATGGGTCCATAGATTCGGAAATCGATGAAATGTCGTTCGGTACGGCCGACTATACAGTCACCGTGGCACGTGGATCGGTGGTCGAGAAAGCTGGGGTTATGTCAGCAGTCGTTACGGCGCCTTTGCCGCCTTACCTTGGCGAGCCGCGCTGGAACCGATCGATCTTTTTCGATGTGCACCCCAAAAGCCCACACGTTCCCATGTTGCATCTCACACTAGTATTTCAATACATGGCAGATGGCACGGGCACGGTGGGCGATTGGATGGATGTGCTTCCAGCGGTCTGGCACGAGGGCGACCTTTCGGAAATGCGGAGTAAAATGGATGCCGTCTTTGACAAGTACGGTGTTGACCCAACACCTCACCGCAGATCGGTTGTCGAAGGTAACCCGGGAGAGATTGATCATACCTGGCGAAGAAAGCCGGCCGGTGTTGGCGGAAGCTTTTATCCTCCACCACCATTGATGGTCACGACTGAGAATGTCGCCTTCGTCAAAGAGGCTTTTGAAACCTTGTTGACGGCATACTTTTCAGTCTTAGACAAAAGAAAAAATGACCCTGCAAGCACAGCGGATATTAAAGCTCAAGATTTACAGCGTAAGACATGGCTGCAAGACCAATTGTTCTCTGATCCATTTTCTTCTGCGTTGGTACCGTATGAGGCGTGGTCCCTAGCCAACGCGCCGCCAGTGGTTAAGTTTTAGGGTGCCCGTCCTCAGCCAGGTATCGATCGCATGCGCTTTGCATTAGCTCTTTGGCTGTTGTTGTTCGGGCAGCATTTTGTCCAAGCCAATGACACCCTCCCTGACAATGCCCCACCTGACAACGCCAACGTGGTCCGTCAGGCCAGCGGTATGATTGCTTTTCGATCCTTAAGCACCGGCCAGATGCGCGGTGAAGAGCGCTTTCATATTTCCGTGCAAGCGGACGGATCGCGTACCGTCTTCGCCACCAGCCGCTACGGCCCTCGGGATATCTTGCGTCAGTCTCTCACCCGTTTGGATACCAAAATGCGTCCCTTGGATGCCGTACTCCACTACTGGATCGAAGGCGAATGGCGGGCATCGGGATCACTGGTGGTCGACGGCGATGCAGTAACGGTTTCGAACCGCGGCCCATTGGGTAGCAGCGCCCATACCGTATCCATTGCCGAACCCTTTGCCCTTCTGCCTCACCAGTTGAGCCCGGATTCCATGCGGGTGCTACTCTACGACAAGGCCCAAGGCGGCGTCCAACCGCTCACCGTATATGATCCTGCTCCCTTAGCTGACGGACCGGACGGACTGCTTGGTCGTGTTACGACGCAAAATGTTGTCTTTCACGGCCCGACCACCGTCACCGTCCCTGCGGGGATCTTCGAGGTGGATCACTACACTGTCGGAAACTCCATCGATCTTTTTGTCACCGGACCAGACGCGGTGCTGGTCAAATGGTCGTTTCCACGCATCGACCGCGAGCATGTGCTGATGCGTTTGGAGACCATAAACAGCCAGCCATAAGGCTGCCGCGACGGCACGTTGGCGGCCGAACCCCTGATTCATCGCTAAAAAAAGAAATCGCCCGGAGATGGAGAGTCTCCGGGCGACAGTCGGTCACGCGATCAGAACGTGATGTTTGTTCTCAGGCCGATGGTGCGTTTTTCTTGCGGGGTCACCAGGATGCCGCGAATGGTTGCGAACTCAAAGGCCGTGCTGGTGATGTCGCTTGTGGTCGAGGCCGACGCCCAAGCATCTTCCTGGAACAGGTTGCGGACAAAGAGTTCAATCCGGAGGTTTTCGCGCCGCAGGCCTACACGGGCATGGGTCAAGAAGTACGCTTCGGATTTTGCAAGATTCAGGTTCTCTGCCCAATAACTGCCGTTATAAAGAATATCGAGACGGCCGAAATAATTCCACGTGTTGTTCAGCTCGCCGGTATAAGTCGTGGCCAGGTTGCCCATCCAGGTGGGATAGCGGCTTACTTTTGTGCCCTTATAGTTGGTGACACTGGTAATCCGCCCGAACGAGAAGGACTGGAATTCAGTAAACTTGTTGTCGGACCAACTGACGTTGAGCTGGGCGTCCCAATTCTCGTTAAACACAAAGCCCGTTTCCAATTCCGAGCCCCACAGCTTTTGGCTGCCGGGTATCTGAATTCCCTGGTTGTTGGGGAAGGCGTTGGGAATGCGGTCGCGGTCGGCCGGAACCTCAGCATCACGCACCCAGACGATGGTAAAGCCGAACGGACGATTCGCCCACTCGTAGTACCAGCCGGTGAGATTGGCGCGCACCCGGCTGTCCATAAAGGTTTGCTTGATGCCGAATTCAAGGGATGTCAATTTTTGCGACGGCGTTGCATCGGTTGCCCGGTCTGCACCGACGATCGCCCGGATTTGATCGCATTCCGAATCCGTTCGCGGCTGGCCCTGGTTGGGGCCGACTCTGGGATCGGGATACGGCACCAGGAATTCATCCTCACTGCAGATACCGACGATCGCATTGGTTGTTCCCGGTAGCACTCCCTTGGAGTACTGGGCGTAGATGGTGGTCTCTTCCGTCGGCCTGTAGCTCAGGATGACGCGCGGCGTTTTCTGCTTAAATGTGTCGGTGAACTCGATACCGGATTCCGCGACGCTGCGCTCATCTTGCAGGTAGCGGGCTTCGATATCCAGTGTCAGGTCATCGGTGATGTCGTAAGACACCGAACCGTATACGCCCCACACTTTAGCCAGGTTGCCGGAGGTCGGCGGTAGAGTGAACACGGCTGGACTAAAGAGGTCGCAGTTAAGGAAACAGGCTGAAATCAACAGCCCGCCACCGCCGTTTGCGATGAACTCTTGGTCATACAATGTGGCGCCTGCGAGCCAGCGGAACCGTTTGTCCTCGGGAGAGTTAACTCGGGCCTCTAGGCTCCAGTCGATCCCGATCTTCGGATCGACGGAATACCAGACGGGATCGTCGACGGAGTCATAATCCCACAGGTTAGCCATACGCATATCGCTATAGCCGGCCAAGAAGGTGGCGGTGTAGCCGTTGTCGAATTCGTAATCGGCATTCAAGGCGAAGCGAACCTGCTTCCGTTTCATGCCGAATTCGTTCAACTGAGGCACGCGGCGGCCGACGTAATCACGTACATTGGTGCCGCCGAGAATGTCTCTAATGAAGTTGGGTTGCGGGCCGAAAAAGGAAAACTGGCTGGTGCGGCCGTCGAACCCGGGCAGGTCTCTGCGGAACTGAGGCTGATTGAGGGAGGTTTCATGGGACAGCAGCGTCCGCGGTCCGCCCTGGAACCCTGGGCCATGCAAGGGATAGTTTGGGCCGGCGAAGGGATGATTGGGGTCCGCTTGTTCGACATAACCGAATTTCGGGATTTCACCACAAATGTACTCTGTCGGAGAAAAGGTCTCCCTGGCGGTGCCGGCTTCGTTGAACCGCTCAATAGATGTTCCGGTGCAAGTATCGGCGAAACGTCCGCGGATGATACCGGCCACCGGCGATTTGTCGTCGTCGTATTGATAGTAGGCGCGAAGTTTGAACGACATGTTTTCGTTCGGTTCGCCATAGAGCATGAGGCTCGCAAAGCTGGAGGACTCTTGGCCCAGTTCGCCACCGTCGGTGGTCTGCCATTCGGGGCCGCGGTTATACAGGCGGCCATTAAACTGAAAAGCGAGCTTGCCGGGAATGATCGGTCCGGAGGTCATTATATTGCCGTCGAATTTCTCATAGGTAGCCATGGAGAAATCGAAGTTGGTCTCATAATCGTCCAGGGACGGCGTCTTGGTGATGTAGTTGATGGCGCCGGCAAAGGTGTTGCGGCCGAAGAAGGCTGACTGCGGGCCTTTGATCACCTCGACCCGTTCCAGGTCCTGCAGACCCATGGTACCGGCAGTGCCGAGGACGTAGATACCGTCAATAAACACCGACGTCGGTTGGAGGTGGTCAAGCGTGCCCTGTGTGACACCGCGTAACCGGATAACAGAGTTGATGCGCCCTGGCGTGCGGTTGCCACTGGAGCGCGAGTCGAATTGCATGCCCGCGGTCTGCAAAGCCAGATCGTTTAGATCCTGGATACCGGCGTTATTAATGTCCTGCGCGGTAAAGGCTGTAATGGCCAGAGGGATATCCTGCAGACGTTCTTCACGCCGACGGGCAGTAACGGTGATTTCTTCAACCGCAAACTGCTGCGCCATGACGATGGGAACAGTGGGCGGCAGCACGGAACCGAGTGCAAAGGCCGCACCGGACAAAAAAATGAAACGAACGGATGTATTCTTAGTCATGACTCTTCCCTCCCCAAAAAAGGTCGGGTGAACGCCACAATAAAAAAGGTGTGCTCATAGGCACACCTTGTAAGGGTTTATGAACTGGTCTCGTAAAATCGATAGGACGAATACGTCCGGTTCATCCAATGGCGCTCCCCACACCTTGTAGTGCGACCACCGCTAATAATTAGTCGCAGATACAATCCTATATCCGTTCAATTTCAATGATTTACAGAGTTCTTCCTTTCGGCCACTTGGCGAGCGACAGAAGAACGTTTGGGTTGGATTCTCGAGTGGTATCTATTCGCAGCTTTTATACCAGCGGTCGTTGAGATTGATTCTCTTTTAGGGATTCCCCACGGCGCAATGATGTGATTCATAGAAAGCCGGCTTTAAATGGAGGATTTGATGTCGGCGAAGATCCCGTTGCGAACGGACTATGACGCGGTCCAAGCGCGGGCCTTGGCGCGCAAAGCGACAGATCCCAATCAGGTGCGCCGCCTTCTGGCGATTGCGGCGGTTTATGATGGCATGAACCGTAGGGATGCGGCGGCGGTTGGCGGCATGGACCGCCAGAGCCCTGCGCGACTGGGTGTACCGGTTCAATCAGGCAGGCCCCGAGGGCCTGCACGACCACAAATCTCCCGGCGCGGTTCCGCAGCTGACGGCGGTGGAGAGGGTGGCGTTGGCGGAGATCGTCGAGGCGGGGCCGGACAGCGACGGCGTCGTGCGCTGGCGCCGGCTCGACCTCAAGGAGGTTATCCGGGACCGCTTCGGGGTGGAGTATCACGAGCGCTCGGTCTCGCGCCTGCTGCACGATCTCGGCTTCTCGCACATGAGCGCCCGGGTGCGCCATCCGGGCCAAGATGCGGCAATGCTGGAGACGTTTAAAGAAACTTCCCCCGGGCGCTCGCCGCGGCGGTAGCCCACCTGCCGCCCGCAACGCCGGTCGAGCTGTGGTGGCAAGACGAGATGCGCCTTGGCCAGAAGAACGGCATCGTCCGGCAGTGGGCGCGCACCGGCAGCCGTCCGCGTCAGCCCAAGGACCAGCGCTACCAGAGCGCCTATCTGTTCGGCGCCGTCTGCCCGGCGCGCGGTACCGGTGCGGCCGTGGCGATGCCGTTCGCCGGCACCCATGCCATGCCGGCCCATCTCGAAGAGATTAGCCGCACCGTCGCCGACGGCTCACACGCCGTCCTCCTCATGGACCGCGCCGGCTGGCACACCACCACCGAATTGGAGTTCCCCGACAACATCACGCCGCTGTTCCTGCCGCCCAGATCGCCGGAGCTGAACCCGGCCGAAAACATCTGGCAGTACCTGCGCCAGACCTACCTGTCGCACCGCGTCTTCGACAGTTACGAAGACATCGTCGATGCGGCATGCCACGCCTGGAACAAGCTCATCGACAAGCCCTCGAAAATCATGTCGATTGGTATGCGCAAATGGGCACACGAAGGTCAAATTCAATGACCGTTGGTATAAGGTGTGGACATAAAGTTCAATCCATTTGCTACGCGCACAGACACCTATCAAAGAAAACCCCGTCCCAATTAATTGGGACGGGGCACTAAATTCATCAGGAAAGTTAGAACAGGGTTGTTCTAATCCTTAAAACGTGGTGTCGAGAACTTGCGATGACCACTGGTATCGCGCGTCAATACCGAATAAACGCGATGCACCATGGCATTTTGCTCGGCCTGCCACGCCACTTTCTCTTCCTCTGTCGGGATGTATTGCTCGATGGCCTCTTTGGTCACGGGCTTCTTAGCTTCAAGCAGGCTCTCGACAATGCGGTTGCGTTGCCGGTCGACCCAGATCTCAGTCCCGAGCGAATATACAATCTGCATCAAGTTATCGACATGAGCATCGGTCAAATAAACACCGGATGTCGCATCAGTTTTGACGTAATCGTCTGTAAACGTGGGCAGGTCGAACTGCTTTGGTGATGTCATTTTTTCAGCCATAGCTGACTCTCCTCATAATCGTGTCACGTCAAAGACGCTGTAGGAAGCATGCTGCCTACAGCGTCAATTGCGCACATAGCTAGGCCGGCTTGATGCCGACGATGTAATCCTGACTGGCGGAATATTTTGGCCCTTGAGTGGAGCCAACATCGAGTCCCGCCGCTTTAAAGGCTTTGACGAAGTCATATTCGGCATAAGGAATGTAATGCACTTCCGTGTTCCACTGGTCAGTCCACCAAACGCGCCACCGGGCATAAGCCGTATTCCTTGGCTTGCGCACCAGGAAAGAACCGTCGAGTGCGAGGAACTTACCACCGGGCCGTAGAACCCGATGAGCTTCACGGATAATTTCATTGGCCGCATCAATGGTGACTTCATGGAACAGGATAAACGCGGTCACGACATCAAAGTGATTGTCCGGGAATTTGGTATCTTCAGCCAGACGCTGAGCAAAGTTGACATCGATACCAAGATCCGCCGCCCGCATGTGAGCATAACGCACCATGGGCGCACCGATATCAATGCCCCACACTTCTGCATCGGGGAATCTTTCTTTGAGACCCATAGCGGTCTGACCCACACTACAACCGAGATCGAGACAGCGTTTTACCCGACCGTCATCGGGAACTGGTGCTGACATAGCAATATCGCCATGCATACCGTCTTGCTCGTTGTTGTGGATCCACAGGTTGTTGGTACCGTGGTGGTACATGTGGCCGGCAAACGGATCGCCGACATAACCGCCGGGCTGATTATGAATCTCCCATGCCGTGTACTCAGGAATATGCATGCCGGGATTTAATTCGAGAGAGCCCGGTCCTGCTTTATCGGTGGCAGCCATTTCCGTGAGATATTGATCGGCATTGCTGTGGAAATATTCTTGCAGATCGCGCCACATGGCCAATTGGTTGGTAATCCAAGCATGAGTTTGGTTCATGATGATGGGGTCGGATTCCAGCATGGAAATGGCGTCTTCCATGGACACTTCATCACGAGGATTGAGACCGGCTTCAATAAATATCTGCCGAGCGCGACGCGTGGCCGCCCGCTGAAAATCGGTGTTGATGAAATCGCGCAAGGAGGTGCGGAAATCCTCCAAGCTTTCCAGACCCCGTGTGGGCAAGCGTTCGAAGCGGTCGATCTGGCCACGCAACTGGATATCACCAGCAAATTTTGCGTGGGCTTTCATACTGGTCAAAAACATGGATCCTGCCGCCGCCGTAGCGCCGAGCAGTTTGCGTCGATCTAAAGTAGGCATAACAACTCTCCCTTTGAGAAAACGGTGGGACCATATCTGCAACAATCTGGGTAATCAGGTGCGGAAGCAGCCTTAGGTGCTGACCCGGCACATAAATGGGCTCTGTGGCGTCATGGTACGCCTGAGAATCGTTTTCAACAATATATCCGTACGGTTGAATCTTACGCCGGTCGGATAATGGCTACGTAAGGGGCCGCAGATACCAAACCGGCGCAGTTCACATGAACCGCGCCGGTCAGGCACCAAAAAGTGAGGCTTTATACCGGTTTAGCGACCACAATTGGGATTAGTCGTATGGTCTGCCGTTGGGCTTGATCGACTAACTCGAATCCGGTTTTTCTCAACAACTCTGGAAAATCCGTGTGGCTGTATTCGATGGTCCAGGGCTCCACATTATGACGATGGTTTTCCCAGACTCGGGCTTTGCCGACGATGGACTTCTGTACGGCGGTGATAAACGACCCGCCCCTCTGGTTAGGATAGCCACGCGTCGCCGTGTCGATGTGGTTGAACACCCCACCCGGCCTTAGAATCCGGTAAATCTCCGGTACGATTTGCTGGGCCACTTCGGCCGTGACTTCGTGGAACATGATGTAGTCGGACACGATATCGAAATAACCGTCTGGAAACTTGGTGTCCTCCGCCAAACGTTGGGCGAAATTGACATCGATGTTCTTATTGACGGCGCGGTGGTGAGCATAGCGAACCATCGGACCGCCGACGTCGATGCCCCATACCTCGGCATTGTGGAACCGTTCTTTAAAGGCCGTGGTCGACAGACCGGAGCCACACCCCAAATCGAGGATGCGGTGGACTTCACCATCCGCCGGTTTGGGGCAATTCTGGGCGATTTCGAGATGGATCTGGTCGTACTCGTTCCGGCCTTGATAGAAAGCCTGTGTCAACGCCCAATGATAAACCCACCCGGCAAACGGATCTCCCACATAGCCGCCGGGCTGAGCATGGATTTCGTGGACCGTATAGTCCGGCAACTCCATGTCCGGATTGAGCTCCAGCGTTCCCGGCCCTGCATTGTCGGTTTCTTCCATCAGCGCCAGGTACTTGTCAGCCTCGCCATGGAAGGCGCGAAAGGCGCGATCCCACATCAGGGCTTGGGCGCTCCGATTGAGCCTGATCTTGGCAGCGAAGGTCGGGTTCTTAAGCATGACTTTGAAGCACTCTTCATAGTCCATATCCGTCTCGCCCGTGGGCAGATCATTGGCGACGAGGAAATTCGCGTAATTTCGGCGGGCATCTCTGTCCGCCAGATCCTGCCCGTTCCATTTCTTAAAACCTTCAGCAAAGCTCATCAGGCTTTCCTGATCGAGTTTATGAAAGCGGGCGGCGTGAAGCTCCTTTTGCGCTTCGGTTTGATTAAAGGGATCGATTTTGACATCAATGACTGTAGCAGCCGCGGCGTCTTTGCCGGTGGCAGCCATAGCCGCAGCAGCAGACGTGGCCGCCAGGATATTGCGTCGACTGAGCACAGGGCTGTTTTCTGTGTTTGGTGTCATGAGTGATCCCCTGGATCACGGGCCGGCACCTTGGTGGTAGGCGTTGGCGATGGAATATCAGCCACATCGCGAGTCAGGACGCTAAAGACCCGCTCAATGTAGTCATCACGCTCTGCTTCCCACGCCACTTTCTCTTCAGGTGTCGGGTCGTAGGCTTCCACCTGGGCTGGATCGATGACCTTGCCTTCAGCCATGAACTTTTCCAGCACCATCACCCGGCGGCGAAGCGCCCAATGCTCGGCGCCGAGTCCGAGAAAAGCGGTCATCAGGTTATCGGAATGGACGCTGTCCAGATAAACCGCCTTTTCGAAATCGCCTTTGACGTAGTCGGCCGCATAGGTCGGCCGGTCGGATTTGTTATCAGCCATGGTGATTTTCTCCTTCTCATGCCTTGGGTGTCTTGATTAACGTCGGTCTACGTTGCTGCAATTATCGTGCGCCTGTGAAATGAAGATCACAACGAAAAATTGGCTGAAATCAGTGCCATTTCGCACCTCTATCAAGGTGTTTCGGACCGCGACACACCAGTCAATATGGCGCTTTCATATCGTCCCACCAGTGCTACAGATTTGTTGATAGCGGTTTCCAAGGGGGATTATATACGTAAGTGCCGAAAGGCTGGCCTTACTTAGGGCGAACCACCTGACGCACATTCACAGTGCACACCGTCGCCTTCGCTAGTTCCTCGAAGGACATGTCAACACGCATGTCTTCTTCAAGCTCGGCTTTTGAGGGCTGGTAAGATGAGCGGGCAACCTCAACGGTATCGCCCTTCGTTTCCTTGCGTTTTTCCATCAGAGTGCCTTCTCTCTCAGTTGAAAGTATACTGCAATCATTGAAATAATGATAACGAAATGGGGCAAACTTTGCGTGTGCTATTCCTGGTAACTCTCCTAGTCACTTTCCAGGCTGAGGCAAATCCGTTCCGTGAGGCACGAGAGCGGCGTGAGGCGTTAGCGGAACGCATCCAGGCGGAGGATATAAGGCGTGCCCAGACAATGACAATGGATGATCAGACACCTAATCTTGTGTGCAACGAGAACTTCTTCTTGGCATGGGCTATGCCAGCCGACAGTCAGGAGAAGCTGTAGGCTTTTTGGTTATTCCGCAGGGATGATGTTCACCATGTAGCATACGCTATTGGCGAAAATACCAGTATGGGGCTCTTCGTGGTCAATTACCCCGGTGTACCTGAAGGCGAGAGATTTCTCGTGATGTCGCCAACGGCAGCAGATCTTATGGCCTGCCTAAATTGAGTCCCTAAAAGGTTTATAACCCATTGATTTTGAATCGTTTTTCTTGACTGCCTAGTTTGAGTGCCATATGTTGCGCACGCAAAAAAGCCGACCACAATTTCTTGTGTCGGCTCTCGCCCACGTAGCCGGTACCAACGGCGCGGTGGATATCAAATAACCCGAGAGGGTACCTTGACGCTATCAAGCGCGGCTAAAATACCACTGGCCGCGAATCTGTCAAGTGCGCCTTCTCCTAACTAGAGCGTTTCCGAGGTTGAATGAATCACTTAAAATTTAACCATTTGAATCAATGACTTATGAGCCGACTCCCTTGGGTTGGACAAAAGGTTGGACAACGCCTGTAGCCGCTTTGTTCTCCTCGGCTCGCCTGTGAGCGTTGTCTGCCAGCCGGGTACGGTTGGCCGCGTTTGTATAGGTCGATACTTCTTCAGGTCGGCTATGGCCAAGGGTGGCCATAATTTCTTCCGTAGTGGCACCACTTTCCGACAACAAGGTTGCGCGTGCCTTCCGTAGGCCGTGCGGTGTGCAGCCCTCGACACCCGCCTGCTCGCACCAATCGCCGAATGATCTTGAGAATGATCCGACTGGAAAAGCCGTACCCTTCCGCGTTGTTAACAACATTAATTGGTCTGCTGGCAATTGATCCAGTTCATGGGCAAGTTCATCTGTGAACGGCACAGCAGCAACCACGCCCGTTTTTTTCCGAGCGTAGCGTATGCGACGGTTGATCCAGTCCACATTGGCGCGTGTCATCATTATGGCGTCCGCACGTGCGGCGGCGGTGCCGTACAGCAACTCAAGCGCCATGCGTGGTGCAGTCCCGCTTGGGTGTGCCGCTCTAAACTTCGCAATCTCCGCGTCGTTCCAAGCACGATGACCGGGAGACCGAATTTTATTCACGTCGGCTAGCCGCGCGGGATTAGGCTTTGAGTAACCGTGTCTTTTTGTAGCGTGATCGAAAAGTTCTCCCAACACCTGGCGCACCTTATTGCCCGCCGTTTTGCCTTTCATTTGATCCATAAGCATTTCGATATGGAACGTTTTTGTTTCCGCGAATCTACCGGGACCAATTTTTTCAAGCAGCCAATTCAGATAATAGTTTTTTGCCCTACGGCTGGACGGTGCAAGAGATTGGTAATTAGGCGCTTGCCGGTAGGTCTGGATCAAAAAGCTAAACGTGTTTTGGCGTAGGCGGTTAGAAGCGCAAGGCGCTTCGCCGTTGCGTGCAGCCTGTAGCGCCTGGAGAAATTCATCCGATCCGAATTCGCCGGGCAAGTAAACGTCAACGCGTTTCCCTTTGATGGTTCTACGGAATCGGTGCCGTTGTTTTCCGTGCCGATCTTTTGTAATGGTCACGCCTTGATATTTCTTTTTCTTTCTCACGATTCTTTCTCCTGGTTTTGTTGAATTAATTCAGTCAGTTCTTCCGAATCAGACACGCTGTCATCATTGGACGGCATGCCAGGGCAAACGGTGATCTTTCCGTTCGTCGCGTCATGCACCACTTGAACGCAAGCATAACCAGCGAGCTGCAACGCCTTAACGCTGCGGGTAATTTCTGCTTGTGTTGGCGCGGCGCGGCGGGACATTTTATTCGGCTAGTTCCGGGTCAAAATCCGGCAACGTCACCTTTTCCGTTCGGGCGCGGTCAAGCGCCTCTTGGTCACCGGACTCAATGGCACGTTCGATCTTTCGCGCACGAATATTGGCTTCTAATGCTCGCTTGATTGCGCGAGGGGCCTGGCGTCCCAATTCGCGTTTTTTCTTATTAAGCCAGTCCTCGGCTTCTTCGCGTTCTTTGTCGTCGATCGTTTCGATAGGCGCGGTCACATCAAGATAGGGAAACCTGCCCTCGATCCCCAGTTCACGGACAACGAGCCCGTCAAGAATTGAGCGTTTGATTGATTTGTTAATGTGCGATGTCGATTCCGACTGAAACCCGTGCTTAGGAATCTGACTTTTCACAAAGTTCTCTAAGAGGGCGTCACTGGAAGCCGAGATTGTTACCGCAACAGCAAGGTCAGCCTCAGATTTTCTCGGGCGAGCCATAAGGTGGTTTCCTTTTAGTAATGAGGTAAACCCATTATGACCACGAAAACATACCTACTTCAACCCCTATTCTCGACTATTTTCGACTAAATACGTATTTCTGTATTTGCCGCTGCTACCTTTCTTAGATTGCAATCCCGGCATTTTTGCCAGCGATCTCAGGGGACAGCCCCCCTTCAATCAATTGTTTAAACGCCCGCGCCCGTCCGGCAACGTCAGCGGCATGCAAGTTTTCAAAACTGAATGAAACATCGACTTCGAATTTTTGCGAAAGTTCTTCTGCGATAATTTTTGCGACAGGTTGCAACGATGACGCCATGAATTGTCTAAAACTTTCGCGTTGTTTTGTTCCGTCGGACTCGCCGATGATCATCCCCAAAGGGACTCCGCAAGCGGTCAGAACATCCCGTGCCGTCGATGTTCTCAGTTTATCGAGGAGCTCTCGCTGGAGCCCAAATTCCGTTACATCAACAGCACCATTTTTGGACGTACCAGGTTGATTGCCCGCCCATTGACTCGGCGATTCCATTACCAGAGTTTTTCCTTTCGCTTTGGAGAGGTCGGCGCGAAGCATGTCTAGCGGTGTTACGTCTCCGGCCTCATCGATTTGAGGACTCGAGGGCAGACCGAGAATCGCCCCATGCGGCGCTTGGGCTTCACGCGACAAAATTGCCTCAAGGCCCGAAGCGGCGGCGGACGTGTTCCGCGCCCACGCCCAGGGCGCGATTCCTTGCCACGGACGCGAGCGGTCAACCGCATATCTTACATGAAGCATCTGACTCGCCCGCACGGTCCTTTGTTTGGATGCACTGGGGCCGTACTCGCTCGCTAGGTATGTCCATTTTTCCGGGTCGGCGCTGTCACCTAAGACAGCGACGCTTGCTTGTGGCAAAAGCTGAACAGCGCCATTGCGTACTTTGATCAGGTGGAAAGATTCGCCTGATCTAAGCAAGTCCCGTCCAACCTGCGCCAGCAAGCTCGGAGTCAATGCGCGTTTAAACGGTTCGGGCGCGTCCACCTCAGCGGCAGCCAAAGCACGGGCATATAATCCGGCGGCTGTCTCAAGCGCGGCCACGGCCAATGGTGCGCTATCGACACCCTCAGCACCGGCAACAAAGGCCGCCGTGACCGAATCGGTATAAGACCGTTGTTCTCGTTTTTGCCACGGCCATTTCATGCGTCTGGGCCCTCGATGGGCAGCGCCCGGTGAGTTCGCCATGGACTCAAAAGCGCCAGCGCGCCGCTGTTCTGCAACGGATTCGCCGCAAAGAATCTTGACCTCTCAAAGCGAATCGAAGTTCCGCCGGAAATGCGAAGATTCTGAACAGATTTCGGCATGAAGCCATGAAGGTATGCCGCAACTCGCAGCGCGGCTGCGCTCTTAATTGGGGCAGGACTATCAGGCGCGTATCGTTCGACGGTTGCGCTTGCGGCCTCGCCGAGCAGGTCAATCGCGTCGTCTGCCGCATCGTCAAGACCGCTTACGTTTGACCTCAAAAAGTCACGCGCAGCAGTTCGCCCGGCGGCGCTTGTTGTCGGCGGATACGGTGAAAGAACTACTACAGCCATGCCAGCGCACTCCGCCGACGCTTTGGCGTTGGTTGATCGTTTTCATCAGCTAGAAAAACAACGGGAGTCCATCCAAGGCGCTTGTAGGCTTCACCGGCAATCGGTTTAAACAGGATCGCGTTTAAACCGGCCTTTGTGTACGTTCGCACGCCACCGATTTCTGTAAACACACTTACTGCATCATCGACCAATGGGCGTGTAAAAACATCGACCCTTGCTTTTCCTAGGTCGGTTAAGGTCTCGCCCGCTGCTGTGTTTCGGGCGTCCGGCGCAAGCTCGACCTCTAGCGCCTTTGGTGTGTCTGTTAGACGAAGCGTCTTGCCGCTTGTTGATCCCAACGATTCTGAGTAGCGCCCAACAACTGCCAACACGTCAGCCCCTGGTACTGGTCCCAAAGACTTGGGTGCAAAGATCACGCGATTACTTTTGGCTGTTAAACATTCGCAAAAGCATTCGACGCCATACTGGATTCCATTTTTGACCCAGGTGCGGGGTTCGCGCTTTCTTGTGCGTGCTTCCACAGTGGACGAAGAATAGGCCGGAGAATCTACGACGGCGATTGCGCTCAAGTGCGCGCGTTCGATGACTCTCACGCCAGCGTCAAGCCTTTCCTCAACCGCGGTGAACTCGATAGATAGGCCGCGAAGCACGCCAGCGCGAACGAGTTCCAGCACGTCATCGGCTGCTTGGGTTTTTGGTAACTCGGCCGAGATTCTTAACTCGGTTTGCGTGTCTTCGATGGTCAGCCCGGCACCTGTTCGCGCCAGAGGGGTGCGCCGGTCATGGGCTGAATTCAAAATCACGTCGGAAATCGGCCGAAAGGCACCGGGCAGGAATTTTTCAACCATTCCCGGCCCTATAGTCGCCACAGAACCATAGTCTAAGGCAACGCCCACAAGAGTGCGTCCTGATACGTTCCCGATCTCTACTGAGCGTTTTTCAAGCACTGTTAGGCGGCCTGCAAAAAAAATGCCGGGACACGGTTATGCGCCCGCCACGCAATGGGCGGCGTGTCCCGGCAAGGGTGCGGGGTGGAAGCCAGGGGCCAAAGGAGGGCAAGTCCAAACCCCCAGCTCCCGCCCGCGCGATGCATGATAAGTGCGTGTCCACGTCGCCCTCATCATGCAATCTCCGTTAAAATTATCAATGCGCCGTTGGCTTCGTCCCGAGTCCAAAACCAAGATTGAATCCCGGCGCGAACTTGAACAACGATGGATTCATACGGGGCAAGAATGTGTCCGGTTGCGCCCGCGCTCGGCGCGTCCACCGCAGCACGAAAAAGAATTACGGCCTCGGAAATGTTTTCAGCTAAGTAATCCTTGCCGTCCGCCAGGCCGAGTTCGGTTTCTAATGATTGTGGCGTTGAATCAAGTTCTAAATCCTGAGTGTCTGTAGCCATTGGACGTCCCCGGCTAAGGATTAATTTTATTAATCAGGCAACCTTGAACTCTCTCAACGCGTAAGCATCAGGTTGAACAAGAATTATGTCTCCGACCAAAACATGAAGCGTGTAGTACCTTTCACCCTTCGCCGATCCAGAGTAAA
The DNA here is from genome assembly GCA_965262665.1 of Rhodospirillaceae bacterium. Lineage (GTDB taxonomy): Bacteria > Pseudomonadota > Alphaproteobacteria > Rhodospirillales > Rhodospirillaceae > CBDBND01. Next base: position 464,461 of record CBDHFR010000004.1, on the reverse strand, counting down.
CGTCATCGATCCCAATCTCGCCCCAATGCGGGCAAACAGCGGTCCTCATTCCCTGCGATCCACCCGACATCGAGCGACCCATGCGGTAGACGATCGCGCGTTGAATTGTGGAAGCTGGATCGGGCATCCGTTTATTGGTTTGAAACGATCCGTAGTGTTGCCTGGCATAATCTGAAAACGAGATCGCGCCTAAATCAGCAGCAGCAATATCTCGGAAGGCTCGTCCGGCTAGCCGATACGTTTGCGGACCAACAATCATGCCCACCTCTTTTTCAGACACGGACCATAAGCCGTCGACGGAATCGACAAAGGCTTCAACGAAGGCATCAAAATCGGGCGTTTCTGTTGGGTCCGTTGGGTCATTGATGTCTGCGAGGCGTTTGATAACTCCGAAAAGATTCGGGGCGATTCCATTACCATTGATCGCTTGAGTGTCAAATTCGTCGGACAAAGCCATCGATGTAGCTTGGCGCAGCGCTGACTCAAAATTTTGTTGCCCAACAGCGGCAACATCCTCGATAGAGAGTTCAAGGCGAGCGCTTATCCTCTTAGGCTGAGCGGTTGTCACAGTCATCGCACCTGCAACGCCAACGGCGGCGGCACCCTTGGCTTTGGGCTCTGCGCTCTGAGGCGTCGAAATAGTGGCAGAAGCAAATGTGCCGCTTTGAACTCGCGGCATATCAATGCCAAGTTTCGGAGCGATCGAATTGCTGAACACAAACGGCCTAACCGGGTCCAAATTGATTCCAGTCGTTCCGGGTAGCGCTGCGACAGCGCGTTTTTCCATTTGGCCTACCTCAGGTCGTGGCACGTCCCACAGTTCGATGGGGATTCCGTCAACACCAGCGGCGGCGGATAGCTCGGCTTCAGCGCCGGTAGGCATCTTCCCGCGTGCGAAAGATTGAAAGTAATTCGTTAGCTGCGCTTTAAATCGAAGCTCGATCCGTTCGCGCGTTTCCGCGTCCGGTGCGTTAGCAACCTTCTTTTCAAGTTCGTTTTGCTCATCGGTCTCGGAAAGGAGCGCGCTCTTATAGCGCGTTTCTAAACCGCCGATCTCGCCGTGGAGAGTCTTTTCCTCGGCCTGGATCACGTCTGAGTAAGCATCGCCTTCTAAGGCAGAAATTTCTGAAAGGCGCGAACGAATCTCTGACCGCCTTAGATCGATTTTTTGTGAAGGCAGCATGGCAGAACTCCTGGTCGTTAGGACTGGACCAGCCATAAAAGACTGGATCAGAGTGAGTTCTGCTTAGTTTTTGGTCGATACCACTGAATGTAGAGCAGTTTTGGCCTAACTTTGTCAAGGATTCAACCCATCATTTCTTCAACCATAGCCCGCCATACCAGTTCCTCATGTGTCGGGGTGCGGCGGGCCTCGCCTTTTGATTTCGCGATATGGCAAGACCTGCAAAGTGTTTGCAGGCCATCGACGTTGTAAACGTCTTGGTCGGGGTGACGGTCCAGGGGTTCCACGTGATCGCACTCTAAGCGCCCGGCCTTGCCGCATGACGTGCAGCGGTAGGAGTCACGCTCGAAGACAGATCGGCGCGTCCGTGCCCAAAGACGTTTGTTCAAGCGATGATGCTTTCGACTCATGCGATCATGCCCGCATAGCGCCACGCGGGCGCGGGTTGCGCTGGTGCTCGAACACCGGCACTCACGGCCAGGATCGCCGCCGCTGCTGCATCGTCACGAGCTCTCAATCTTCGCCCGCCTTCAGTGCCTTTTGATAGTTTAGAGTTCCCGGCAGGGTCGGTTACGACGCGGGCCTCACACATGGCTGAGCGTAGAAGCAAAGACGCGGCGGCGACCACTTTTCCATCCACAACGGCACGGCGAAAAAATCGAACGTCTTCCGATCCATCTTTGTATCCCATGCCGCGCAATTCCAATTGAGTTACGGGGATACCATGTTTTTGAAGTGCCTCGCGCAACTCAGATTCTCTCCACCGATCGCTAACGATCTTAGAGGGTCGACCATACCGTTTCATGGCCTCTGTCAGTAATGCGCCGATGTCCGTCGCGTGTTGGCCCAACTGTAGAAGCTCACCACGTCTCGCGCATTGTTCGTACAAATCGGCACAGCCATCTCTGAGGCCGCGTTCTTTAAGAGACGGTTCATGCGGGAACGCAGCGAATGACTCTAACGCTCCGGTCTCGGGCCAATAGGCTGCGACGGCGGATTGTGCGGCACTGGTGCCTAGGTCGGCACCCCATATGCAAGGTCCGGTGTGTGCCGCTAGGCCTTCGATTTTTTGCCATGTGCCTCCGGACAATAGAAGAGAGGCTTCAACGTCCGGTGTACCAAGGTTCAGTCTAAGAGATTCAAAGGACGCCAATAAAGAGGGGTCCTTTTTGGCCTGGCGTGATTCCATAAAGATAGAGGCCTCAAGGTCTGGCATAAGCGGCAACGAAGGGTTAGCTTTTTTCCAGGTCCGCGTTTGAAACTTAGGATCGGACTCTTTCGCCGCGTGAACTTGTGCATAACCGTCATCGGCTGCCAACATCTTAGAAAACCAATGACCGTGATCGGCTGGCCTAGTACCCAACGCAACAAACCGGCTATGTGGTTGTTTGCCCGCCGCCGTCCTTAGAGCAGCAACCATCCGCTCGCCAGTAGTCTCGGGCCATTGGGCGGGCTCATCGGCCAGAACTAATACCGGTGCTAGACCATGAGCACGTCGTGGATCGGAACCTATGCACCGGACTCGTGCGCCGGTGAATCTGTTTTCTACGCGAGCTTGCTGCGCCGTGTCCCAAGTTTTCCATGTTTCCTTATCGGCCAGTGACGCGCCCATGAACGCAACGACATGTTCAAACGCGATCCGCGCTTGTTCAAACGAGCTTGCGCAAATAATTGTTTCGCCACGCGGCACCATCAAAGGGCCGTCAAGAGTCGCAGCTGCGATTCCAGACAAGAGCGCGGTTTTTCCATTTCCTCGCGCGACGGACAACGCGGCTGAGTGTGTGCCGTTCTTAAAAGCGCCACGGACAAAGCGACGTTGCCAGGGTAAGAGGGTGAACGGCTGCCCAGCTAACCGGCCTTGTGTAATGCGCAGCCCAGTGAGGTAAGCAATCAACCTGGTAGTGGTGACGTTCATTGCAAAGTTCCCCATGCGCCATGGGAAACGAATCTTTGCAGTTCGGCGGCAGATGACCAGCCGAGTTCGGCGGCAGTGACTTCCGCATCCGGTCCGAAGATTCGTTCAAGTGCCAAGATCATCCGCGTTGCCATCGTCCCCGCTTGGGCTTCTACAATCGAGGCAACCTGCGGCGAAGTCTCATCGCCGGTTTCTGATCGAAAGAGCAAATAGCCAACTCGGTATATGGCGGCAAAATCGAGCTTGTGAGCTTCACCGCCCTGTTTATGGGTGTCGGGATCATGGGTGGCGTGGTCATCGTCCCCATGGGTCTCTAAGGCGTCTGTGGTCGGCATTTGAACTTCTCCTTATTGGTGTCTCTGTGTTCCGGGTCCGGGGTCCTGATCATGGTGTTCGAGATAAGCCCCTCCGGTTCCCCGGGGGTTTTGGCTTTTTCTGGAACAGGGTCCCGCAATAATATTTCGTGTTTGCGCAACAATAGAATGTAGCGAGTCGAAAATACCCCCCCCCCTCATCAAAACGGCACCCCACCGGGCCCGGCCTAGACCCTGTTGGTGCACTTCGTATAGGGGTCTATACCAGCCGCTATGCCGGAACACCGCGCACAGCCTTGGATATAGACCCTTAGACTGAGGAGCGTTTTTTCGCCTACCGCCTATTATTCTATAGTTGTGTTGTGTATAGAATACACTAATAAAGTCGTAGGCTGTTGGTGATATACCTCTATACAGTCTAGCGGGTCTATAACCCGCACCGGGCCTGGCTTTCGTGCCGCTAGAAAGTATAGACCCTCTAAAAGAGCCGCTATACGCACTCATGGCTTGTCCGGTGCTGGCAGTGCCGTGAAACCGTTCAGCGCGCCCTCTAATTCCGCCAACGCCGCGCCCGCGCCCCGCTGGGTTAGCCAAGCATCATATTGATCTTTGGGCAGCAGCCGCGCGGCTTTGTTCGCCTTGGCCCACCGTATTTGGAAAGGTGTTTTCTTGTCTTCCGTTTCCTGCCACACCACCGCGCCCGTCCTTAAGCTTTCCCACATAGCGTATGGTTTGCCGGTGTTTTGCAGGTACCCCTCAGCATACAAAACCCACTCTGGATCGCTGAGATAAGACGGACCGCCTAAGTCTTGATCCGCCGCAGTCAAATGAATGTTCCCGGCTGAGTGCCTCCAACTATCGCGCGTCGTTTTCCAAACGCGGATTGCTTTGCCCATAACCTTTGGGACGTTCAAAACGGATTCAGCCAAGCCCAACTGAAAAAGAATCTGCCGCAACATTCGCACGCTCAAAACCAAGCCCTTGTCCCCCGGTTCCAATCCGCCATATCTTTCGCCACGCTCGTTGAGCGAGTTCAACAGACTCGTTTGGGTGAAATACAAGAGCTTGTGTTCGTCCTGGTAGCATTCACTAGGATCGTCCTCTAGCAGCACGCTCCGGTCATCGCAGCTGATCATCAGGAACACCATCAGCTGCCGTTCCACCAATTCCACCATGGCGTCATAATCGTGTTCCGTGGCCTCGATAGGCCCGGCTGGCACCGGCAACCCAGCGGGCCTATCATCGCTCTCAGTGGCCGGTTTCTCGGTCTCTAATTTTAATTCGGCGAACGCATGTAGATCGGCCATGGCGTAGACTCCATCGTGTGGTTGATTGGGTGTTTATTTCTCCTTCGTTCTGCCGGTTCCAGGTCCAAAAAAAGGTTGGACAATTCGATCTTTTCTTTAACGGTTCCAATGGGCCTCCTGCGAGGGGTTGGACAAGCTAAGCCATTGAAATCATTACATGTATTCCTTCCGAGGTTGAATGAATCAAAGTTTTGTTGTCGTGGTCTTGGCGGACTGATTCGATAGCCGCTTTGGCGGGGGCATCGTGGCTGTATCGGAAGACCTGCGTATTCGTTTGGCGAGGAAAGTGGCGTCGGGCATGTCGCGCCGTCAGGCGGCAGCCCTTTTTGAGGTGAGCGCAAGCTCGGCGGTGCGGTATGTCAGGCGATATGAAGACGAGGGGACTGTCGCGGTCAAACCACGGCCGTCGCGCCAGCGCCGTCTTGATCCTTGACGGCGAGGATATCCTGCGCTGGATTAAGGAGACGCCAGACCCGACACTGCAAGAGCTGTCTGAGCGTTTGGACGAAGTTCACCAAGTGATTGCGCCGACTTCGACGATTAATGACTGGTTCCGCGCGCGCAAGATCAGCTTTAAAAAAACCGCCCACGCCAGTGAACAGGAACGCGCGGATGGGCAGGCAGCACGCGTGGTTTGGCGCCAACGTCAGGCCCGGCTCCCGGCCCATCCCGAGCGGGTCGGCAGGATCGTGTTCCTTGACGAAACAAGTATCAATACCAAAATGGCGCGCCTGCGGGGGCGCTGTCCCAGCGGCCAGCGGATGGTTGCCGCCATTCCCCATGGTCATTGGAAAACCATGACCTTCATTGCCGGATTGCGCGGTGACGGCCTGACCGCGCCCTGGGTGCCCTGATTTGATCGAGGGCGCCATGGACGGTGATGCATTCGAGCAGTACATCAAAACGCAACGCGCCCCGACCCTTCAAAAAGGCGCTGTTGTTGTCCCCGGCAATCTGCCGGCCGACAAACGCGACGGTGCCAGGCGGGCGGTTGAAAAGCGGGGCGCATGGCTTTTGTTCCTGCCGCCCTATGCGCCGGACTTCAACCCGATCGAGCTCGCATTTTCAAAGTTCAAAGCTCACATGAAGCGCTTAAAACCCCGCACCATCGATGATCTGTGGAAAGCCGCCGGTAACGTCTGCGGCCTCTTCAATCACGGGCACTGCAGGAACTTCTTGGTTGCTGACGGCTATGCGTCAGAATAAATCGGAAATGCGCTAGGAGGGCGCACCATGCGCGACCTAAATCTCTACCCGATCACCAGAGAAGAATACATTGAGGTTCTGAAAAGACGTATGAATCCGCACGTCGAGGCCAAGGGTATGGGCAGCATAGGTCAAGTGGTCGCAGGATCATCTGCGGACACTCCATATCGCAGCGTAAGCTCGATGGAAGACTGCATAAACAGGAGTTAAAGCAGGCGTGGCCGCTTCAGCCTAAGTGGAATGAAGCGGCCCGCGTTTGGTCAAAGCTTTAAATTAGGAAATCCCTATGAAAAATGTTCCCGTTCCACAGACGCGTGATCTTTACGATCTGAATGACAAAGACAGCCCAGCTAAGCAGTATCTAAGGGTTCGGGGTCTGGAAGCGGTACTGAATTGTAGTGGTTCAGATGTGATCTGACAGTTGGCCGTTTTTCCGGCGGCCTCTGTTAGGTCAAGTTCAGTTCACGAACTTTTCCTTCCAGATTTCTTTGCCCTCGATCATGGTCTGGAACGGCGTTCTGCCGCAACACATTTTGCCCTGATGAGTGCGTTCCGTGTTGTAGTGATGTAGCCATTGATCCAGATCGTCCTGCAGCGCATCGACGCTGTCGTAGAGTCTTTTGCGGAACGCGACCTGGTAGAACTCCTGCAGCACGGTCTTGTGAAAGCGCTCGCGGATGCCGTTTGTTTGCGGTGATTTCACCTTGGTCTTGGTGTGGTCGATATCGTTGATGGCCAGGAAGAGCTGGTAGTCGTGCTTGTCCGCTCGCCCGCAGTATTCCGTGCCCCTGTCGGTCATGATCCGCAGCACAGGCAGGTCGTGCTCGTCATGGAACGGCAGCACCCGGTCATTGAGCAGGTCGGCGGCGGTGATCGGCGTCTTGGTGGTGTAGAGCTTGGCCTGCGCGACCTTGGAATAGGGATCGACATAGCTCTGCTGGTAGATCCGCCCCACCCCCTTCAGGGTGCCGACATAGAAGGTGTCCTGTGAACCCAGATAGCCGGGGTGGGCCGTTTCCACCTCGCCGCGGGCTTCGTCGTCGCGATTCTTCTTTTCCAAGGCCTGCACCTGGGCCTCGTATGTGGGCCTCGGTCAGGATGATGCCGTCCTCGGCGACCCTAGCCTCCAATGCTTTAAGGCGGGCCTTGAAGTTGGCCAGGTCATGCCGCAGCCAGATCGAACGGACGCCGGAGGGCGAGACAAAGACACCCTGCTTGCGCAGCTCGTTGGAGGTGCGGGCCTGACCATAGGCCGGAAACTCCAGCGCGGATTTGATCACCGCCTGCTCGGTGGCTTCACCGACGCGGTTGGCAAGATTGGGTTTGCGCCGGGTGCGCTCGAACAAGGCCTCGACGCCGCCTTCCTCAACCGCGGCCTTGTAGCGGTAAAAGGTGTCGCGCGACATGCCCATGACCTGGCAGGGACCTGGCAGGGGACCTGGCAGGCCTTCGACACATTGCCCAGTTCCTCGGCCAGATTCAGCAATCCAGTTTTGTGTTTGATGATCTTGTCGGTAGTATTCAACATCGTGGTGTCCTCGTTTTGTGGTTGGTGTGCACCACCATCAAAACGGACAACCACAATCTCCATCAAGAGATGCGCCGCTCCCATTCCAGCTTGCTGGGAAGGGAGCGGTGTCAGATCACATCGCGACTAACTCAACTGAATACATCTTGCCGAGCTGTGGTCTTGAAGATTCTGTGCGAAGGAGAGAAGGAAGAGAACGGATTTGCTCTTTCACCTCCAGCAGCAAAGAAATTATCTCGTCTTCTCGATGAAGCTGTGAAGAAGTATCTGGGTGAAGATCAAGAGACTTAAGATTAGACATAAAGAATCACCTCGGTTAGTTTGGCCAAGGTGCTGACCGTCTCTGTGTGCCGCCAAGCTGAGAGACGGGGCTACGCGAGGGGTTTATCCCCTCGCGCCAGAATTCAAACCATTATCTTCAATCAAGTCTCTGTATTTAAGCCTTTTGCCGATCATGGCAACTGCGGTGTGAGTCATTTGTTCTATCGTGCCCAATTCCCGGACGTTATGTTTTCCGGCAAACTCGGTCACATAGCGCTCTAAGTGTTTGTGGCCGATCTTGTGAAAAGTGCCTTTGTGAGCGCGTTTCAACATGCTCCAGAACGACTCAATACCTTGGGTGTGCGCTTGCTGGCGAACGTATTCTCCGACGCTGTGTTTGACAGACTCATGGGTGCGATCTTTCATACCTTTGTAGGCCGTGGCGTCGTCTGTGTAGACGGTTGAGCCATCTTCCGTGTGATCGGCCACGAAGCCTTGCAGGGTTTCGGCGTCTGCTTCTTCAATGACCTTGGCGCTTACCTTGTTGGTCGCGCGGTCTTTTGCACCTACGACAATGGACTTGCCAGCAGCCCCGCGGCCCTTAAGGGTCTTGCGCTTTGACTTGGACATATTCTTGCGTGTGCCGCCAATATAAGTTTCATCGATTTCAACCGGACCAGAGAACAACCCTTTTTCACGGGGCCGCCGCTTTCCGCAAACGGTGTGCCAAATGCCACGCGGACTTCTGTGTGATGTTTAGGTCGCGGTGCAACTTCATGGAAGACACGCTTTTCAGGCCAGTGGAAAGCAAGTACATCGCAATAAGCCAATCTTGGAAGCCCAGCTTTGAGGATTCCATAAACGTCTTCGTTTTCACGCTGAAACGCTTTGCACATTCCTTTTCCCGGCACCTATAGGGCATGGTTTTGTGCTTCGCGCCTGTCTGGACGTTTGTTGATCCGCAGTAGGGGCAGTGAATGCCGTCGGGCCAGCGGGTGGTGGTGAACCAATTTTCAGCCGCCGCGTCGTCCGGGAACATTTTGAACAATTCCTTGAGGGACAGGCCTTCTCTGTAATGCTTGCCAGGTGCCTTGTTAGCCATAATATCCTCCTGATTTAGAAAGATATTACACCAGAGTGCCGAAAGTTTCGAGCCTTATTTTGGCACTTACGTATATAATCCCCTTTCCAAGTGAACGAATGGTATGTTCACCGCTGTCTAGTAAAAATAAGATGGCACGGTTCTCCGTATTGGTAGTGAAAAACATCTTCTGAGTAAATGGAGTGAATACACATGGCCGACCTATCCGGTAAGACGTGTTTGGTCCTCTCCACGGAAAACGCGTTGTCTCGTACGGTACAAGACGATCTCGTTGCTGCCGGCGCTGAGGTGACGGTGTTGGACATTCCGGCAGCGACTGAGACGGCGTGGGATGAAGGTTTACTCAGTTCTTCTCGCCTCCCTGACACCATCGATGTCATCGTCAATATAGCCATTCCCGATAATGGTGGCGCCATGGGCGAAGCGACCCTGCCCGAATTTCGGAAAATTATCGAAACCAGTTACATCCGCACGTGGCTCGCCCTCAAATACGGGATTCTGAAACTCCGCAAATCCGATGGCGGAGCGTTCGTCAACATCACTTCCGTAGACGGCACATTAGGTACGCCGGCGGCAGCCGCCCGATGTGCGGCATCGCACGGTATAGTGCTCATGACCAAATCGGCCGCACTCGAATGCGCCGCTAAAAAGGACAACGTCAGGGTCAACGCTCTGTTGGTCGGGGATATCATACCCGGTGAGCATGAGGCTTACGCGCCAGGTCATGTTTCACCGGCCGATGTCGCTTCGGCTGTAAACCACTTGGCCTCGGATGCGGCGATCTACATAACCGGCCTCATCATGCCGGTCGATAACGGCCGGGCCTAGTCTTGAACGCGACCGTTGAACAAGCTGGCAGCGTCGCTTCCTTGGCCGGAAAAGTGGTGCTCATCACAGGAGCGACGTCGACCTTCGGCATCGGCCGTATCAGCGCTCGGGCCATGGCTATGGCCGGTGCCTATGTCTACGTGACCGGCCGTGACCCCCAAACAGGTGCAGAGACCATCGCCGAGATTGAAGCCGAAGGCGGCAAGACCTCCTTCCTTAGATTGGACGTGACCATCGAAGAAGATTGGGTGCAAGCAATGGATGCGGTGCGCCGGCAATTCGGCCACCTCGACATCCTGGTCAACAACGCCGGCAATACCACAAACGCTTCAATTGAAGAGATGCCGCTCGACACTGTTTGGTATATGGCCCATCTCAACATCGAAGGGGCATTCATCGGCACGACTTACGCTTGGCCGCTGATGCAGGACTCAGGCGGCGTCATCCTGGACATTAATTCAACTGCTGGCCAGCACGGGTCACCGGGGGGCACAGCCTACCAAAGCTCGAAGGGCGGATTGTTGGGTTTGACCAGAGCTGCTGCAGCCGACGGACGACGCCATAGCATCCGGGCAATTTCGATCCACCCCGGCAGCACCTGGACATCAGGTATGGAACGGGTGCGCGGCGTAACTAAAGAAGAATACGATAGAAACATTAAGGAAAGCGGCAGGATACCGCTCGGTCGTAGTGCTGAGTCGGCCGACATTGCCGCAGCGATCATTTTCCTTGCCTCAGATGACGCTAAACACATCACGGGAATTGAATACACCATCGCCGGTGGTTCAAGCGCCCGCTAACTTTGGAGAGAACCACAGTTAAAATGACGAATGCTACTGTTGAACAAGCCGGCAGCATCGCGTCTTTGACGGGCAAGATTGCCCTTATTACAGGCGCTACGTCGACTTTCGGCATCGGCCGGGTGAGCGCTGTGGCCATGGCCATCGCCGGGGCCTACGTGTTTGTTACCAGCCGCGACCCGGAAAAAGGCGCTGAGGTTGTTGCCGAAATCGAAAACCGAGGCGGCCAAGCGTCCTTCCTCAAAATAGATGTCACCGTCGAAGACGATTGGGCCCAAGCGATGGCCGCCGTTCGCGAGCAATTTGGCCGCCTCGACATCTTGGTCAACAACGCCGGCAATGCCATCAGCGGATTGATCGAAGATTTGCCCTTGGGCACCGTTTGGTATCTTGCTCACCTCAACATTGAAGGTGCGTTTCTTGGCACAACTTACGCCTGGCCTTTAATAAAAAACTCTGGTGGCGTCATTCTGGATATTAATTCTGTAGCAGGCCAAGGTGGTTCCGTAGGAGGCACAGGGTACCCCAGTTCGAAGGGGGGTTTACTGGGATTGAGCAGAGCAGCGGCAGTCGATGGCCGGCAGCATGGCATAAGGGTTATCTCCGTTCATCCCGGAGGGACGTGGACACCGGGCATGGAACGGGTGCGAGGCATAACCAAAGAGCAGTACCTTAGGAGTGTGAAGGAAAGCGGTAGGGTGCCGCTCGGCGTTCCCGCTGAGTCTGCCGATGTCGCTGCTGCGTTGGTATATTTGGCATCCGATGGGGCAAAACACGTCACCGGTATTGAATACAACATCGATGGCGGTTCGAGCGCAGGGTAGCGATTCCCCTCTCGGAGTTGTCCATACCGGTTGAAAAATGAAGGAAAATCAACGTGAAAAATGCATCCGTTGAACAAGCCAGCCGTGTCGCCTCTTTAAGCTGGCAAAGTTGTATTGATAACCGGAGCGACGTCGACATTCGGTATCGGTCGTGTCAGTGCAAAGGCCATGGCTATGGCCGGGGCATACGTATTTGTAACCGGCCGTGATCCCAAAAAGGGTGCTGAAACTGTTGCCGACATTAGATCCTCCGGTGGCGAGACGTCGTACCTTAAATTGGACGTAACCGTCGAAGCGGACTGGATCGCGGCCATGGAGAAAGTGCGCCGGCAGTTTGGCCGTCTCGATTGTTTGGTCAACAACGCGGGCAACACCACCAGCAGTCCGATTGAGGAGATGCCGCTCGACACCGTATGGTACATGGTTCATCTCAACATTAAAGGCGCCTTTATGGGGACGACCCATGCGTGGCCGTTGTTGAAAGAGGCCGGCGGCGTGGTTCTCGACATCAACTCCGGGGCAGGTCAGCGCGGCGCCCGGGGGCACGGCCTATCGCAGTTCCAAAGGGGGTCTGCTTGGCTTAAGCCGGGCAGCGGCTGTTGACGGTCAGCGAGAAGGCATTCGCGTCATTTCCGTCCATCCCGGTTTAACATGGACCTCCGGCATGGAACGGGTCCGTGGCCGTGACCAATATGATCGGGACGCCAGCAATACGCCGCTTGGCTGGGGTGCAGAGTCCGCTGATATCGCAGCGGCTGTCGTCTTCCTGGCATCGGACGAGTCGCGGCATATCACCGGTATTGAATACAACATAGATGGTGGTTCCAGCGCCCGGTGAGTCTGTCCGACGGGCTGTCTCTCACCGGCTAATCAGAAGCCTGGCAACTCAAACCTTAGCCGGCACCATTTTTGTGGTGTTGAGATTCATGCTGAAACCGGTGTCTTGCACCTGGTTGGTCATGTTGAAACCAGCCCAATCTATTTCCCAGGTTTCGTTGTTGTACCGGTGATTGACCCACCGTGCCGCTTTGGTGACGATGGTCATCGGCCGGCTCAATTTCGGATGACCAGGACCGCCCGGTCCGTCGGTCAGGTCCCACACGCCTCCTTTGCGGAGGATGCGGTGAAACTCCGGCACGATTTTACGGATCGCTGGCACTTCCACTTCATGGAACAATAAATTGGTGACGATGATGTCGAAGTGATCGTTGGGGAAGCCGGTGTCTTCGGCGAGGCGTTGGGCATAATGAATATCGTGCCCCATACCAACTGCGCGGTGGTGAGCATAACGCACCATCGGACCGCCGACGTCGATGCCCCAGATTTCCGCATCGGGGAACCGTTCTTTTAAGGCAATGGTGGTGCGGCCGTCACTGCACCCCGCCTCCAGGATGCGGCGCACGCGGCCGTCCTCCGGAACAGGTGTACGAGCAGCGATGGTGTGATGGGGTTCGTCATGGCGGACAGAGCCATTGAACAGGCCCTGATAAAACGCCAACGCCAAAGCGTAATGGTAAAGCCAACCGGCGAACTGATTACCCACATAACCACCAGGCTGCTGGTGAATCTCGTAAACAGCATAGTCGGGAATGGTCATGGTCGGATTGAGCTCAAGGCTGCCGGGCCCGCTGTGATCAGTCGCCCCCATGGCTGACATGTAAAGATCTTCTCTGGCGTACAAGGCTTTGAGAGCGCGGTCCCACATCAGTTCCTGAATACTGCGGGAGAGGCGGATTTCAGCCTGATAGGTGGGATCTTGGGACAGGATATTGAAGCACTCTTCAAACCCGAGATCCGTCGGACCCGGCGGAAAGCCGAGGGATCGCACGAACTTGGCCCGACGCCGGTAAATGTCCGGATTGCCGTATTCCTTTTGCCAGCGTTTGAATCCGCCGGCGAAGTCCATCAAGCTTTCCGCATCCAATGTGGGGAAGCGGGTGAAGTGGGCCCGTTTCTGGGCTTCGGTCATAGTCATCTTACTCGGGTCGTACCCCCAGGATTGAGCCAAAGCGTGGCCTGCGACGGTTGTGGCAAAGACGCCCGAGGCGGTGGTGAGTAATTGGCGGCGATTCATGAAACGGCCCTCCATGGAGCAGACCCAACAGTCTAACAGAGGCCGGTAGGGCTGGCTCTAATTTCCCGACAGGACACCAGGGCAATCGGGTGAAAAAGTGCGTGACAATGTGTTGATGTGCTGAATCTATCGAAGACCGCCGATTCGGTATGGGAGGTTATGATGGAGAGTTCGGGCGCATTCGCGGGAGCCGTTGTCTTTCTTGATCATTTTGAGGATCTTGCGGACCCTCGCCAACGGGGCAAAGTGGTCTATCCGCTTGATGAGGTGCTGCTGCTTTGCCTATTGGCGGTGCTGGCGGGCGCCGACAGCATTGTCGATATTGCCCGTTTCGGCGACAAGAAACGCGATCTTCTACGCCGCTTCCGGCCGTTTTCCGATGGCACGCCGTCCCACGACCAACTGGGCACGATCCTTGCCATCCTGGATGCGCGGATGTTCCAACAGTGCTTCGTCGCCTGGGTTGCCACGATCACCGGTGTGCCGGGCGAGGTGATCGCCATCGACGGCAAGACCTCGCGTCGCAGCTACCAGAAGACGGGCGCCAAGGCGCCGATCCACATGGTTTCCGCCTTCGCCGCCCGTCAGCGGCTGGTGCTCGGCCAGGTCAAGGTGGCGGAAAAGTCGAACGAGATCATCGCCATCCCCGATCTGCTGGACATGTTGGCCATCGACGGCGCCATTGTCACTCTCGACGCCATGGGCTGCAGCATCCGCCATAGCGACCACATCGCCGGTGCAGATGTCGCTCAGGGTCAATCGCAGCCGGTCGGTCAGGCCTGATCCCTTTTCAGCCGGATACTCCGCCCGCAACAACGTGATCTCAAACGGAATGCCGGCGTCGGTGATGACGAATTGCCTGAAACCCCGGTCATGGGCGGCGTAGTCCTTTCCGCCATTGGCTTTGACTTCGCAGGTAACGTCTGCGGCCTCTTCAATCACGAGCACTGCAGGAACTTCTTGGTTGCTGACGGCTATGCGTCAGAATAAATCGGAAATGCTTTAGGTGCTGAAAGCGCGAGGAAACAGAGTCCAACCGCACACGGCTTCCAAGATTCGAACATAGACAACCCTCGTACTGTTGGGCGTTTGTGTACGAAAATCCTGACGCTGCAGGGTTACGCGCGCCCGGTCAACAATGGACGACCCTTATTGAGAGTCTGATTCGTACGATCCACCTTCGACCCTGTTGCGGCCGTTGTGTTTGGCTTTATACAGATTTTCATCTGCTGCTTTTAGTAAATTGAACGGGTCGATCTTCTCGGATGGAATGCAGGTAGAAACACCAATGCTCATAGTGACGTGGGAGGCTACATCAGATTTTGCGTGTTCGATTTTGAGATCCTCAATAGCTGAGCGCATGGAATGTGCGAGCGCCAGGGCACCATCGAGATTGGTATCCGGCATGACGCAAACAAACTCTTCACCGCCATACCGAGCGACCAAGTCCGCTGGCCGTTTGATTTGCCGAACCAAGGCTCCACCGACAGCGCGCAAACAATCGTCACCGTCACTATGACCGTAGGTGTCGTTGAACTTTTTAAAGAAATCAATGTCCATCATGGTGATAGACAACGGTGTGGATTGACGCCAGCACCGCCGCCATTCCGACTGGAGGGTTTGCTCAAACCGCCTGCGGGTGGCCAAACCCGTCAGCATGTCTTCGGCGGCGATGCGCTCGAGTTTGTCTTTGTACTGCTTCAACTCCACGTGATTGCGCACCCGCGCTTTGACCACAGGGGGATTGACCGGTTTGCCAATGTAATCGACGGCGCCCAGTTCGAGGCCGTGAATCTCGTCCTTCATGGTGGCCGATGAGGTGATGAACAGTACGGGAATATCGCGTGTCGACGGCTCACTCTTGAGGGTCTGACACACGTCGAAGCCGTTCATGGGGGCCATCACCACGTCGAGCAGAATGAGGTCCGGTTTTTCTTCACTCGCCATTTCCAGTGCTTCGTCGCTGTTGTAGGCGTAGATGATCTCAAACTCGTCCTTGAGCGTTTCATCCATGAGCTGGATGAATAGAAGCTCATCGTCGACGACCAGTATTTTCGGTTTCAATTCAATCATGCAATGGCCCGGCGTTTCCCTATTCCTAGAGAACCGGTTTTGAACGATTTGCACAAGTAATTTTGGGCTGTGAAACGTTCAAATCCATACGCAGATATCAACCGAAGAGCACAACGGCGAGAATACCGGCGATGGTGAGACCGACACCTACGGCTTCGGCAGCCGTCATACGTTCCTTGAAGACAAGGCGCGAAGCCGCATAAGTAAAGACCAGCTCAATCTGCCCAAGCGCCATGACATACGAAGCGTTCTGAAGGGTAAACGCTGTATACCAGCACGCAGAGGCGACTATGCCGGTGAGTCCAATCCACAGGCCCATCGGCCAAGCCTTGAGAGCCGAAGACATGACTCCGGGTTCCCGCAACGCCACCCTCTCCACCGCCGTCAGCTGCGGAACCGCGCCGGGAGATTTGTGGTCGTGCAGGCCCTCGGGGCCTGCCTGATTGAACCGGTACACCCAGTCGCGCAGGCTCTGGTGGTCCATGCCGCCAACCGCCGCCGCATCCCTACGGTTCATGTCATCATAAACCGCCGCAATCGCCAGAAGGCGGCGCACCTGATTGGGATCTGTCGCTTTGCGCGCCAAGGCCCGCGCTTGGACCGCGTCATAGTCCGTTCGCAACGGGATCTTCGCCGACACCAAACCCTCCATTTAAAGCCGGCTTTCTATGAATCACATCATTGCGCCATGGGGAATCCCTAAAAGAGAATCAATCTCAACGACCGCTGGTATTAGAGCCCACACAGGATCATCGGCAGGCCAAAGAGAAACCGGGTAAAGGTCGCTCCCAATACGGTAAACCGGCCGGTCAAATGCTTCTGTAACGCCGTTCGCGCGGCTTGAACACCGGCCGCAACAACGGTCAATGGGATCCAAAGGTCCATGGGATACGGCTCAATGACTCAAGGGGAGGTCACTAAAGATAGACCCAGGGGCGTTCGGCTTTGTCGCGGGCTTGGAAGGCGAGAATATCGGCGTCCCGTTTGAGGGTCACACCGATGGGATCGAGACCCTCGGTCAACATCTCCTTGTCCGCCGGGGCGATTTCGAAGGGATGTGCTGTTCCGTCAGGCCCCGTAATCTGTTGGTTCGGGAGATCGATTGTCAAAGCGACAGTACCGCTGCTTCGTTCCATGGCATCAGCGAAGGCTTGCACGGTGTCTTCAGGCAAGACCACAGGCAGAATGCCATTGCGCATGCAATTGCCATAAAAAATCGTGCCGAAACTGGGGGCAATAACGCAGCGCATGCCCCACTCCTTGAGCGCCCACACCGCGTGTTCTCGGGATGAGCCGCAGCCGAAGTTTTCTCCTAACAATAATATCTCTGCTTCGCGGAAGGGTTCTTGATTGAGGATGAATTCAGGGTTTTCGATGCGAGCATCCACGTCGGTATAGCGCCAATTGGCAAACATGCCGACGGACAAGCCATCCTTGGTTACCCCTTTCATTTCCCGGCTGGGGATGATGGCATCCGTATCGATGTTGACGCGCACCAGCGGCGCAGCAACGGAGGTCAGGGTGGTGAACTTTTGCATTGCCAAGGTCATCGCGCCTTCCCCTAACCCAACTTGCGTACGTCGGCAATGGCGCCAGCGATCGCCGATGCGGCCACGGATGTCGGGCTGGCCAAATGGGTGCGGGTTTTAGGACCCTGCCGGTTCTCGAAATTGCGGTTGGTGGAACTGATCACCCGTTCTTGCTCACCGAAATGTTCTCCGCCGGCAAAGAAGCACATGGAGCAACCGCTTTCCCGCCACTCAAAACCGGCCTCGGTTAACACCTTATCCAAACCCTCTGCCTCTGCTGCTTTTTTCACCTGGCTCGATCCAGGGACGACGATGGCTTTGACCCCGTCCGCCACGTGCCGGCCCTTCACCACCTTGGCCACTTCCCGGAGATCGGACAGGCGGGAATTGGTGCAGGAGCCGATAAACGCCGCATCAATCGGAATCCCTTCGAGTGCTTGGCCCGGCTTGAGGTCCATGTACTCCAAAGCCCGCTGCCAGGAGGAGCGCGAGTTGGCGTCCGGTGCCGATGATGGGTCTGGCACCACAGCGTCGATGCGGGTGCCGTGGCCCGGGCTGGTCCCCCAGGTCACCTCGGGAACGATATCGGCGCAGTCAATGGTGATGTCCTTGTCGTAAGTGGCGTCGTCATCGGCTTTTAGGGTTTGCCAATAATCAACAGCGGCGTCCCAGGTCTTACCAGTCGGTGCAAACGGGCGTCCGTTGACGTAGTCGATGGTTGTATCGTCAGGCGGTATGACTCCGGTGAAGGCGGCAAACTCTACCGCCATGTTGCAGATGGTGAAGCGGTTCTCCTGCGGTAAAGCGCGAATGGCCGAGCCGCTAAACTCGATGGCATGGTCGACACCGCCGGAAGCGGTGTACCGGCCGATGAGATAAAGGATCATGTCCTTTGCGGTGACGCCGAAACCAAGTGTGCCGTCGAAGTTCACCCGCATGGACTTGGGTTTATTGACCGCCAGGGTTTTGGTCGCCAGAGCGTGCTCCCCTTCCGTGGAGCCGATGCCCCAGGCCAGTGCCCCCAACGCCCCCAGCGTGCAAGTGTGGCTGTCGGGACAGACCTGCGTCAGACCGGGCAGCGTGATGCCCTGCTCCGCTGACACCACATGGACAATCCCCTGCCGGTCATCGCTGATATCAAAAAGGGTGATGCCCGCCGCTAATGCAGATTCACGGGTGGTGATGATGAAATTCTTGCCCGAGGGCATGATGGTGTCATCGCCGCGGCCCGGAAAGGTATCGACGATGTGGTCCATGGTGCAGAACACCTGTTCCGGATTGCGCACCGCCCAGCCAGACGCTTCCAGACCCTTGAGCGATACCGACCCAGTGCGCTCGTGCAGGAAAATGCGGTCTATATAGAGGAGCGTCGCATTGTCGCCTAGATCGGTAACCGTATGGGCGTCCCATAACTTTTCTATCAATGTGCGGCCCATGAGCTCCATCCAACGTTTCGGCTTTATGGTAGGGATATAGCCCCGCTCTCCCCTCAAGAAAAGGTGCGGTTTTCTCGCGACCCACCGCACAGGCCACAGCATTTGTTATAGGATTGGGGTTCGAACAAGCGTGGGACAAGGGAGAAGAACAATGGCGTTGGTCAGCCCCATGGTGCGCACGGCCCTATTTGTGTCCGACCTGGACCGGTCGGCACGGTTTTATGAGGAAATTTTGGAACTGAAAGAGGTGTATGCGGCAGGCTCCCTCGTCCATGAGACCGCGCCCAAGCTTCTCGGCATGCCACCGAACACCCGTGTCCAATACAGGATCCTGCGGTCGTCAGGTCTGAACAAAGGCATGGTCGGGTTGTTTGCTGTCTCCGATCCCTCTCCGCCTGCGGTCGCTAAACGGAAGGAGGGTTGCAATATCGGAGAGACCTGCCTGGTGTTTTATTGCGGCGACCTCGATGTGGTCTACCAACGTTTGACCGACAACAGCCACCATGTCGTTAGTCCACCCTTGCTTCTTGAAGTGGAAATCGATGAAGGAGCGATTAAGAGAGACGGAGGCGGAAGCGGCATGAGAGAAATGACGTTTCGCGACCCCGATGGCGTTTTGATTAACCTTATCGAACAGGACCCGACCAGCGAAGACTAATCGGAGATGTCACATGACTGACGTACCCCCTAACCGCCAGCTACCGCCCATTGACCATCGGGATGTCAAATCCCGTCCGGCGCAAAGCCCCTACCCGCCACCTTACAACGAGGGTTTTGATCCCACCATGGAGTGGAAGATGGTTGGCGCTGTGTTCGGCCTGACAAACTTCGGCGTCAACATCGTCACCCTGCCGCCTGGGGCCCGATCAGCGGAACGGCATTGGCATAAGGCGCAGGACGAGTTTGTTTATCTGATCGAAGGGGAACTTACGATCCGATCGGAAGCGGGAGGCACGCCTATGAAAGCGGGACAATCCATCGGCTTCAAAGCCGGCGTGCCCGATGGCCATGTGCTGATCAACACCAGCAATGCGCCAGCACTCTATCTCTGTGTGGGCGATCGGTCGAGTCCGGAACATGTCACCTACCCCGACGTGGACATGCAGTTGGTTGCCGATGAAAAAGGACCGCGCTTTTTACACGACGACGGCACCCCTTATCCCGACGAACATCAGCCAAAATGGGGTCCGCCAAAAAGGTAGCCGGCCATGCCACAGCGCCATGCACTCCCAATCGGGCCAGATAGTTTTGCGTGGGTAACACCGCCCCATCCCTATCCGCCTGGGTTTGAAGGCCTAAGCGACGGTAAAGCAGTCAAGCACCTGGCCAAGCCGTTCAACCTGACAAACTTTTCCGTTGCCTTGGTTCAGCTGCAGCCCGGCGCCCATGACGCCCTGCGTCACTGGCACAGTAAGCAGGACGAGTTTGTTTATATGATGGTGGGCACGTTGACCATGGTCTCGGAAGCAGGTGAACAACTCGTCACACCGGGCCAATGTCTGGGCTTTCGCGCCGGTATCGCCGACGGTCACACGCTTGAAAACAGAAGCGACGGTCCGGCAATATTATTAGTGGTCGTTGGCGTGCATCAGGACGAGCAGGTAAGCTTTCCTGATCACGATCTCATTTTAGAGGACATATCGTCTGGGCCGCGTTGGCTGCACAAAGACGGCACACCGTACAATTGACGCTGCTGTTATTCGTGGCGCAGCGCATCGATGGGATCGAGCCGGGCTGCGCGTTGCGCTGGCATGTAGCCGAACACCAATCCCACAAGAGCGGAGAAAACAAAGGCCAGAATCATCATGTCGGGCTGGACGATGAACGGCACTTGCAACAATGGTGCCATCACCCAAGCGCTGCCGAGTCCTACGGCGATACCGACAAGGCCACCGAAACCGGCCAGCATGGCGGCTTCCACCAGGAACTGAAACAACACTTCCTTCTCCCGGGCGCCGATGGCCATGCGGATGCCGATTTCCCGGGTCCGTTCAGTCACCGATACCAGCATGATATTCATGATGCCGATTCCGCCGACCAGCAAACTGATAGCGGCGATGGCAGACAGAAACCCTGTCATCACCGTCGTCGAACTTTGAAAGGCGGCGGACATCTCCTGCACGCCGCGTACAGTAAACTTGTCGTCGTCGCCGGGTTGTGATGGCCGCCGTTCCCGCATGATCATTTCCACTTCGCTCTGGGCAGCATCCACCAATGTGTCGTCCAAGGCGGCAACATAGATTTGATCTACATTGGTGTTGCCCGAAATACGGCGCTGGTAGTATTTCAACGGCACGGCCACCACGTCGTCCTGATCGCCGGAGAACATCACCTGCCCTTTCGGTTTCAGCAGACCGATGACTTGGCATGAAGCTTTGGCGACACGGAGCGTCTTGCCTAAAAACGGCTCGTCTTTGAGAAGTTCCTTGCGCACTGTCTCACCAATAATGCACACGGATTTGCCCGCTTGCTCCTCCGACGAGGAAAACATCCGTCCGGCAGCGAGATCCCAACTGCGTACATTGACGAACTCTCGATCCGTCCCCACCACTTGGGCGCGGCGGTTGGCGTTGCCGTACACCACCATCTGCCGACCGATGGACATGGGTGCGACACCGGTAAGCATGCTGGTTTCGCGGCGCAAAGCGTTGACGTCATCGATTTCAAACGGCGGTGCTGATTGACGTGCTCCACCGCGCCGCCGCTGGCCCGGAAACACGGTTAGCATGGTGCTACCCAGTTTGGAGATTTCCGTCTGCACCTGCACTTTGGTGCCTTCGCCGAGGGTAACCACGACGATAACGGCGGCGACACCGATGACAATGCCGAGGGTCGTTAATATGGAGCGCAGCACGTTACGCCGGATTTCGCGCAGGGACAAAAGGAGGATGTTGCCGATCATCGCCCGCTCCTACGCCGCTTCCGCGTGCCATTCCTGGACGATCTTGCCGTCCCGGGATTCCAGACGGCGCCGTGCGAAGGCCGCCATGTCTTCTTCATGAGTGACCAGTACGATGGTCAGCCCTTGTTCCTGGTTCAACCGGGCCAGCAATTCCATGATTTCCAAGCTGCGGGCGGAATCCAGATTGCCGGTGGGCTCATCAGCCAACAGCAGCGACGGCTCGGTGACCATGGCCCGAGCGATGGCGACCCGTTGCTGTTGCCCGCCGGAGAGCTCGGCGGCCGTGTGATGTTCGCGGTTTTCCAAGCCCACGGCCCGCAAGGCTGCCATGGCCAGCTCCCGCCGTTCGGCCTTGGACACCCGCCGGTAGATCAGCGGCAGTTCGAGATTTTCCAAAGCGGTGGTACGGGACAACAGATTGAATCCTTGAAAGACGAAGCCGAGATAGTGGCGGCGCAACAATGCCCGCTGGTCGCGGGTCAGGGTTTTGACATCCACCCCTTTAAACAGGTAACGGCCGTTAGTCGGTGTGTCGAGACAGCCGAGAATGTTCATGATGGTCGATTTGCCGGACCCGCTAGGGCCCATCACCGCAATGAATTCTCCGGCATGGATGTCGAAACTGACGTCGTCGAGCGCCCGGACGGTGGTCTCCCCTTCCCCATAGACCTTGGAGACATGATCGAAGGCCACTACCGGACCGTCATAGTCGGCGGTTGTTAGATCGACGTCGGTCATCAGCTCGCCGGCTGGAAGCCGATGATGACTTCCGTGCCTTCAACGATGCCGTTGGTGATGACTTCCGCCCGCTCACCGTCAAGTAGACCGATCTGTACGGGCACGGGACTTGGCTGGCCGTCGTCAAGCACCCATATCCGGCCCCGGGCTCCGGGTTGCAACAGCGTCTGCCGGTTGCTGCGGTTGCGGTTAAACCTAGGCATCATCATACCCATCAAGCCGGGCGGACCGCGTCGCCGGGCTTCAGGTTCTTCTTCACCACCGGGTGGTGTCGGCGGCTGAAAACGCAGTGCTGCATATGGCACCATCATGGCACCGGTTCGGTTCGCTGTGGTGATGGAGGCTGTGGCCGTCATACCGGGGCGAAGAGCGAGGTCCGAATTGTCGACGGACAGCAAAGCTTCGTAGGTCACCACGCCGTTTTCGTCTTTCGGGGCAAAGCGCACCGAGGTGATTTTTGCGGAGAATGTGCGGCCGGGATAGGCATCAACCGAGAACGTGGCCGGCTGCTGTTCTAAAACCTGCCCGATATCAGCTTCGTCGATATCCACCACCAGTTTCATCGCAGACAGATCTTCGGCCAGGGTGAACAGCACCGGAGTTTGGAAGGATGCGGCAACGGTTTGTCCGGGCTCCACCTGACGCTTGAGAACAATGCCGTCGATGGGTGCAGTGATTTCCGTTTTAGCCAGATTGGTTTCATCGGCAGCCAGATTGGCTTCCGCTACCGTCACCTGGGCAATGGTACTGGCCAGGGCTGCTTGGGCGCGGGCGAATGCGGCTTTGGCATTGTCTAAAGACTGTTCGGAGACATTGCCGTGTTCATGCAAACTTTCCGCCCGTTTGAGATTGTTGCGGGCTTCCAGTTCATTGGCGCGTGCTTCCTGCACCTTGGCTTCCGCCGAGGTCAGTTGCGCTTGGGATTGACGCACTCGGGCCGAAAGCTGATCTTGATCGAGAGAAGCCAAACTTTGACCCAGCGTCACCCGGTCATTGAAATCCACATGGACGGCTACAATCAGACCTGAAATCTCTGCGCCCACATCCACCTGGTTGAGCGGTTGAATGGTACCGGTGGCTGTGACTGTGACCGTCAGATCTCCCCGCTCTGCTGGTGCTGTACGAAAATTGAGTTCGGTGGTGTTGGCACCGGGGCGGAACGCCATAAACGCAATGGCGGCAACGACAGCACCTCCTGCGATCAACCACTTGTAGCGATCGAATAAACTTTTCTGATCGTCATTCAAACCTAGTTTGGCCGCCATCTCGGCGGTTGGAGAAGAGGAGTCGTAGTCAGTCATTGTTATGTTCCACACCAAGGGCCTAGGCCCGGTCCGGCCCCCAAGGCCTGTCCGATGGGTTTCATCATAGAACGGCCCGGTATCGGCATTGTGTCAAAAGGGCGGACTCTCTGTAAGAGAGTGTAACAGAGACGCCCTCAAAAAGCGGCGGGATTCCTCAAGTCAAAACGACGAAAGGCCCAGCAATGCCGGGCCTTTCAAACCTGCCTAAAACAGAGGGAGGAGAGTTTTAGGCGGCCTTTTTGGTGGTCTTGGCGGCCTTCTTGGCGGTTTCCGTTGCAACATCAACGGTCGCCTGGACACGCTCGGAAATCGGTCTGGACGCGGTCTTGAAAATGCCGGTTGAGAGTTCGGAAATCTTCTGGCCTTCAGCAATGGCCTTTTCCCAGGATTCTTTAGCAATCTTGGTTTGCAGGTCGATGGCTTCGTTCACGGTCTTTGCCGCGACGAGCTGCTTGCCGGCTTGGACGGCGTCTTCAAACGACTCATTGGCAAAAGCCACATATTCTTTGGTGAGTTCTTCGAAACCCTTGGCCATAGCAGTGCTGCTGGCGACGAAGGCGTCGAAGTTGTTCTGGTTGAACGCAATAATGTCATCATAGTTGTTCATGGCACGGGTCCTTTGGGTCAAAAATGCCTGTATTGAGGTCTGCTCCGGTCCTTCGCGGATAGGGAGCGATGTTCCTTATTGCAGCGCAAGAATATGCTGCAACGCGGTATAATATAGGGATTGCCAGCCTTTAAGTCAATGTTTTTATTGCACTACAACATAACGTTTGTGGCGATGCAATATAACCGTCACGACTACGCTAAATCATTGTTATAATTATATTTTCTAGCTTGCTAGCTGTTCCAATTCGGCTTCAATCGCCGCCAGACCGGCTTCCGCCTGGCTGCCTTGAGGGCCACCGGCCTGAGCCATATCGGGCCGGCCGCCGCCGCCCTTGCCGCCGACAGCCGCTGATCCGGCTTTCACCAGGGCGACGGCACTAATTTTTTCGGTCAGATCGTCAGTCACGCCCACCACCAAGGAGGCTTTGCCATCGGATACTGTGACCAAACCAACCACGCCGCTGCCTAGTGATTGCTTAATCTCATCAGCCATGCCCTTGAGGTCCTTGGCCGGCACGTCGGCGAGGACCCGGCCTGAGAAGGCGATGCCAGCAACGGTTTTTACCTCCGGAGCGGCGGATCCGCCGCTGCCAGTCACCAGCTTTTTGCGCAGGTCGGCTACTTCTCTTTCCAACTTGCGGCGGTCTTCCAGCAAAGCAGCGATGCGGGTTGGAACTTCGCGTGGGCCTACCTTGAGCGCTGTCGCCGTCTGCACCACGATGTGCTGCTGTTGTGAGACCCAGGCTTCTGCAGCAGAACCCGTTACCGCCTCAATGCGGCGCGCACCTGCGGCGACGGCAGATTCATAGACAACCTTGAAGAGTCCGATGTCGCCGGTGCGGGACACATGGGTACCACCGCAGAGTTCGACCGAGTACTGATGGTGACTGCCCGTGACATGGGTGCCCATGGATACCACACGAACCTCTTCACCGTACTTCTCGCCGAACAAGGCCATAGCCCCGGCGTCGATGGCGCTATCCGGGTCCATCAGTTTGGTCGACACCGGTTCGTTGGCGCGGATTTGGCCATTGACGATGTTTTCAATCTCGCGGATTTCGTCATCGCTGAGAAGTTTTGGGTGACTGATGTCAAAGCGCAACCGATCCGGTGCCACCAAAGAACCTTTCTGCGTCACATGATCACCCAAAACCTGACGCAGCGCCGCGTGAAGCAGGTGCGTTGCGGAATGGTGGCCGCGAATGGCACTGCGTCGATCACCGTTGACAACAAAAGTGGCTTCATCGCCAACGCTTGCCGATCCGCTTTTCATTTTGCCCAGGTGAACGTGAAGAACGTCCAGTTTCTTTTGCGTACCACTTATAGTGATGACCGCGCCGTCCGCAGTTGTGATGGTTCCCGTATCGCCCACTTGACCGCCGGACTCACCATAGAAGGGCGTTTGGTTGGCTAAGACCGCAACGTCTTGCCCTTCTTTGACGATCTCAACGGGAGTGCCATCGGACACCAAAGCGACAATCTTGCCCTGTGCGGTTTCCGTGGCATAACCGAGGAAATCGGAAGCGCCAACCTCTTCACGCACCTCGAACCACACCTTATCCGTCGCTGCTTCGCCAGATCCAGCCCAGGCCTTGCGGGCCTCTGCCCGCTGGCGTTCCATGGCGGCACCGAAAGCGTCCGTATCGACGGAAATGCCGCGGGGACGCATGGCATCCTGGGTAAGGTCCAAAGGGAACCCATAGGTGTCGTAGAGTTTGAAGGCCACCTCTCCCGACAGCGTGCTGCCGGAGGAGAGATCCTTAGCCTCCTCATCCAGTAACTTGAGGCCACGGTCGAGCATGGATTTGAAGCGGGTCTCTTCCAACAAAAGAGTTTCGGTCACAAGCGTCTGCGCCCGTTCCAATTCAGGATAGTGACCGCCCATTTGCGCCACAAGAGCCGGGACCACGCGGTGCAGCAATGGCTCGTCGCATCCCATGCGATGGGCGTGGCGCATAGCCCGGCGCATGATCCGCCGCAACACGTAACCACGACCTTCGTTAGAGGGCAGCACACCGTCGGCGATGAGAAAACCAGTGGCTCGCAAATGATCAGCGATCA
Source organism: Rhodospirillaceae bacterium (assembly GCA_965262665.1). GTDB lineage: Bacteria > Pseudomonadota > Alphaproteobacteria > Rhodospirillales > Rhodospirillaceae > CBDBND01. Next base: position 438,467 of record CBDHFR010000004.1, on the reverse strand, counting down.
CTCTGTGGGATATGGCGTGGTCGCCGTCGGGGTTAGTGCCTGCCGCACCAGCGGCTGCTTCGATGAGTGAGCGCATTAGGTCGATGGCATAATTATCGTTGGTGCCCTGCATGACCGCTGCCGTGCGCTCCAGTCCCATGCCCGTGTCGACACTGGGTTTGGGCAGATCAACACGCTCATCGGCTGTGATCTGTTCATACTGCATGAACACCAAATTCCAAATTTCAACGAAGCGATCACCGTCCTCATCTGGTGATCCGGGTGGTCCGCCAGGAATGTAATCGCCGTGATCGTAAAAAATCTCCGTACATGGTCCACAGGGACCCGTCTCGCCCATGGCCCAGAAATTGTCAGAAGTGGGAATGCGAATGATCTTTTCTTCTGGAAGATTTGCGATCTTGGCCCAAAGTTTGGCTGCTTCTTCATCGGTTGAATGCACGGTGACCAGCAATCGGTCCTTGGACAGGCCGTATTCTCCGGTCGCTAATTCCCATGATAATTTGATCGCTTCTTCCTTGAAGTAGTCGCCGAAGGAAAAGTTACCAAGCATTTCAAAGAAGGTGTGGTGGCGCGCTGTATAGCCGACGTTGTCGAGATCGTTGTGTTTGCCGCCGGCGCGGACGCATTTTTGCGAAGATGCGGCGCGGCTATAGGGACGTGTCTCATTACCGGTGAACACGTCCTTGAACTGGACCATACCCGCATTGGTGAACATGAGCGTCGGATCGTTGCGAGGCACTAATGGGCTTGAGGCAACGACCTCATGACCATTGCGGACGAAAAAATCCAGGAAGGTGGCGCGTATGTCGCTTGTCGATCCCATTTTACGAATTGTATTCCTGTCAAAAGAGGGCCATGGTTTTTAGCCGCTCGGCGCTGGAGTGTCCAGAAAACGTGGGCTGGCGCCCGGAGCCGTTAAGTTAGCTCGGCGATGATCAGCCGATAGCCATAATCCTTTTCGCTCAGGTCCTCGAGGTCTCGGTTACGACGGGCCCATTCACCGGTCTTGAGGTCTTGCGTAAGAGCATTGATGCCAGCGCTCACCTCGTCAGGGGGAAGCGCTGCAAAACTTGAAATCCCAGCCTGCACGGCGGGTGATAGATACGCCTCAGGACGTTTCCAATACGCACAGAGAAAACCGTCACGGCAATCCGCAGGAATTGGAACCTCTATAACGTCAGTCTTTTGAAAGATCGACCGATAGAAAAGAGGATCAGGAAATGACTTTTCATCAAGGACCTTGTTGGCGGGCAAATAGTCTCGAATCAGCCAAAACGTGTCACTTTTGCGGGGTCAAACGTGAAGATAACAATTCGATGTCGCGCAACGCGTCGCAACTCCTCAAGGCCGGCTTTTTGGTTGTGCCAATGATGCAACGTCAAAATCGCCATGACAGCGTCGAAACTCTTGTCTCGGAACGATAAACATTCAGCAAGCCCACGTACAACTGACGTAGAACCAGAATGGCGTTGGGCAATCATTGTTTCGGACGGCTCGACGGCCACAACAGGCCGATCTTCGGGTTCATAACTGCCCGTCCCAGCGCCGACGTTGAGCACGCTGGTCGCGTTACCCAAAGCTGCATGGATCTGTTTTTCGAGTCTGGGATCTGGAGACCGCGTACCAGTATAGGTTCGGCCTATGTGATCATAGGTTAAATGGCTGTCTCCGCGCCGGTACAGTTTACCCATCTCAGTTCACGACGATGCAACCTACTCTTTCGGGAAACCAGTCGGACTTGCGGTCTGCGTCCCTAGTTTTTTACCGAGGGTAGGGTTCGCATAATAAATGACCATGTAATAGATCTTGCCATTGCGGCAGCGGAAAAAGTTGGAGTTATTGAGCGTCAACGTTCCAGTGTCCTCATAGTCTGACCCTGGCTTGGGGGTAAGGGTCACTGTAAAATTGGCGGCACAACGCTGAGCGTCCAGGTCGATGGTGTGTTCGAACCCTTCAAACAAGGCGTCGTAATTGCCGAGCAGATGATCATAGAACGCCTGTAGAGGGAGCTGATCATCCGTCGGGCTGCCGTAGAATCGACGGACCGCATTGTCGCCGTGATAAATCACAACCTCAGCATCGTTGGTAAAGGCCGCCACCGCCGCCGAGATATCCTCTTTCATGACATTGCCGAAGTAATCCTCTTCGACGAGCTTGACGTAATAATCCCGGTCCAACGTGGTCATGGTTTTTCAATCCCCATTTATCTGCCTGTCCATGGCTTAAAGGAGACTTGGGTGAACGCCTAGAGCGTTTCCGAGGTTGAATGAATCAAAATTTTGTTGTCATGGTCTTGGCGGACTGATTCGATAGCCGCTTTGGCGGGGGCATCGTGGCTGTATCGGAAGACCTGCGTATTCGTTTGGCGAGGAAAGTGGCGTCGGGCATGTCGCGCCGTCAGGCGGCGGCCCTTTTTGAGGTGAGCGCAAGCTCGGCGGTGCGGTATGTCAGGCGATATGAAGACGAGGGGACTGTCGCGGTCAAGCCACGGCCGTCGCGCCAGCGCCGTCTTGATCCTTACGGCGAGGATATCCTGCGCTGGATTAAGGAGACGCCAGACCCGACACTGCAAGAGCTGTCTGAGCGTCTGGACGAAGTTCACCAAGTGATTGCGCCGACTTCGACGATTAATGACTGGTTCCGCGCGCGCAAGATCAGCTTTAAAAAAACCGCCCACGCCAGTGAACAGGAACGCGCGGATGGGCAGGCAGCACGCGTGGTTTGGCGCCAACGTCAGGCCCGGCTCCCGGCCCATCCCGAGCGGGTCGGCAGGATCGTGTTCCTTGACGAAACAAGTATCAATACCAAAATGGCGCGCCTGCGGGGGCGCTGTCCCAGCGGCCAGCGGATGGTTGCCGCCATTCCCCATGGTCATTGGAAAACCATGACCTTCATTGCCGGATTGCGCGGTGACGGCCTGACCGCGCCCTGGGTGCCCTGATTTGATCGAGGGCGCCATGGACGGTGATGCATTCGAGCAGTACATCAAAACGCAACGCGCCCCGACCCTTCAAAAAGGCGCTGTTGTTGTCCCCGGCAATCTGCCGGCCGACAAACGCGACGGTGCCAGGCGGGCGGTTGAAAAGCGGGGCGCATGGCTTTTGTTCCTGCCGCCCTATGCGCCGGACTTCAACCCGATCGAGCTCGCATTTTCAAAGTTCAAAGCTCACATGAAGCGCTTAAAACCCCGCACCATCGATGATCTGTGGAAAGCCGCCGGTAACGTCTGCGGCCTCTTCAATCACGAGCACTGCAGGAACTTCTTGGTTGCTGACGGCTATGCGTCAGAATAAATCGGAAATGCTTTAGATGTGTTCCCTTTGCCGCCTCCAGGTGAACAGGCCTTGAGGGTCGATAAAAAAAACGGCGGCGGGTTGAGGGGAACACCGCCGCCATCTGTAAAAACGTGCGGCGGCGGGTTGAGGGGAACACCGCCGCCGCTGGGACCCGAGGGGATCGGGATTGTTATTCTGCTGCTGGGACTTCGGTGTCCTCCGCACCGTCATCTTGTTCGTCACCGATCACCTTTTCGGCTACCAAACCGGCATTGATGCGGATTTGACGTTCGATGTCCGCGGCCATATCGGGATGCTCTTTAAGGAAAGTCTTGGCATTTTCCCGGCCTTGGCCAATCCGTTCGGAATTGTAAGAAAACCAGGAGCCGGATTTTTCCACCAACCCGGCTTTAACGCCTAGGTCCAGCAATTCGCCGGTTTTGGAAACGCCTTCACCATACATGATATCGAATTCAACCTGCTTGAAAGGCGGTGCCACTTTGTTTTTGACCACCTTCACCCGGGTCTGATTGCCGACCACTTCGTCCCGGTCCTTGATCTGGCCGATGCGGCGGATATCGAGACGGACCGATGAGTAAAACTTAAGGGCGTTGCCGCCGGTGGTGGTTTCGGGATTGCCGAACATCACACCGATCTTCATGCGAATCTGATTGATGAAGATGATCATGGTATTGGAACGCGACACCGAAGCGGTCAACTTGCGCAATGCCTGGCTCATCAAACGGGCTTGCAAACCAACGTGGTGATCACCCATTTCACCTTCGAGCTCAGCCCTTGGTGTGAGAGCGGCAACGGAATCGATCACCAGCACATCGATGGCGCCAGACCGCACCAGGGTATCGGCGATCTCAAGCGCCTGTTCACCCGCGTCCGGTTGCGAGATCAGTAAGTCATCTAGGTTGACGCCGAGCTTGCGGGCATAGCCGGGATCCAGGGCATGTTCAGCATCGATGAAGGCGCATGCACCGTCCGCTTTTTGCGCTTCGGCGATGACGTGCAAAGCCAGCGTGGTTTTGCCCGAGCTTTCCGGCCCGTAAATTTCAATAACCCGGCCGCGGGGTAGTCCGCCGATGCCGAGCGCCAAATCGAGACCTAAAGATCCCGTTGGGATGGATTCAATGTCGACCGCGGTTTCCCGCTGGCCCAGGCGCATGATCGAGCCTTTGCCGAACGACCGTTCGATTTGTGTCAGCGCCGCATCGAGGGCCTTGGTTTTATCCATGGCGCCCTTGTTCTCCACCACCCGCAAGTTTGCTTCAGGCATAACCGCCCTCCTCCGTGTTTAGTCCGGTCAATCGGTGTGTGCAACGGCACCTAATGTACGTGTTTTGTTCTCATTGTCCAGGAAAAAGAACGAGATAAGAACATATATATAATAAGTTAATTAAATCAATGAGATAAGAGTTTACCCATTGTGCCTGCGGATTAGGCAGCGGGCGTCGCCAACACGTCTTTTACCTTGGTCGCCAGCTGTCCCAGACTGAAGGGTTTGGGCAGGAAATGAATATCAGGGCTGTCGACCACGTCGCCTCGGGCGACTTCTTCGGAATATCCGGAGATCAAAATGATACGCACGTTGGGACGCTCGACCCGGACGAACCGGGCGAGTGTCCCGCCATCCATGCCCGGCATCATCATATCGGTGATCAGCAGGTCAAGATGTTCCGTATCCCGCATGATATCCATGGCCTGTTCACCGGTACGGGCTTCGAGGACGGAGTACCCTTTGTTCTTTAGTGCCCGGGAGGCAAACACCCGGACCGCGTCTTCATCCTCGACCAATAGCACCGTACCACTGCCAGATAAATCTCCGTCCCCGCGTGTTTTGGCTAGGGCTTCACCGATCTTGCCGGCAAGAGCGACGGGATCTTCCGCCTCCTCTGCCCGCATGGATACGTCATCCGGTTGATCGCTGTCGGCCGACTCTTCAGCAACACCTTCCGGTGACAAGCGCGGCAGATAGATCATGAATGTCGCCCCTTGTCCCGGTGCGGATTCTACCAAGATGAACCCCCCCGTTTGTCGAACGATGCCGTACACGGTTGGCCAGACCCAGTCCTGTGCCGGCGCCAGGTGTCTCCTTTTTGGTGGAAAAGAAGGGCTCGAAAATGCGTCCGATGTCTTCTCTGGCAATGCCTTTCCCAGTATCGGCGACAGAAATGGTGACATAACTCCCAGCCGGAACCTGATTAGCATCAAGTTGTGTAGGTGATTCAAAAAGTTTCGTACCGGTGGTAATCGTTAAAGTGCCACCCCCCGGCATGGCATCGCGAGCGTTAACAGCGAGGTTGATAATGATTTGATCAAACTGCCCAGGATCAACCCGTACGACACCTAAGTCCCTACCGTGGATTAATTTGTATTCAATCGATTCACCGATTAGCCGGGTGAGGAGGTGTGACAGCTCGGTCAGGTGATCCGTGCTATTTAATTCTTGCGGTTGCAAAGGTTGTTTGCGCGAAAAGGCCAGCAATTGCCGAACCAGATTGGCCGCACGATTGGAGTTTTGTTTGATCTGCATGATATCGGCGAAAGACGGGTCACCGGCCGCATGACGCTGCAGCAGCAAATCGCAAAACCCGATCATGGCCGTCAAAAGATTGTTGAAATCGTGGGCGACCCCACCGGCCAATTGACCCATGGCTTGCATTTTCTGTGCCTGAGCAAACTGCACTTCGAGGTTTTTCTGTTCCGTCGTATCGATGACGTGGACCACGGCACCTTCGATTTCGCCTGCAGCGGCGGCCAACGGCCCAGATAATGGTCCCAGAAAGATGGACACTTGGGCCGAGGTTGTGCCGGCCAGGCGTGCATCCACTTGTGCGCTGTCCGCATTGCCGTTCAACACACGGTACAGTTCGTTACGAAGGGCGCGACGGTCATCTTCTGTGAGAAAATCCGTAAGACCGACACCCATCAAGTCTTCACGGTTTCGCTGAACAAGGCGGGCAAACGCCTGATTGCAGTCGCTCACAGCGCCATCCGGATCAGCGATGGCAATGGCGACTGGTGCCGAATCAAACAGGGCTCGGAACCGGCTGCTGCCGCCGGTATCGCTATCCAAATCTGCACTGACATCGTGGATGGCGATGGACCGCGTGCGGGTCATCCCCGCATCGTCATAGGATCCCTGAAAGACAAGCGCATCGACAGATTCGCCTGCCGTATTACGAAATCTTATTTTACCCTGCCACTCGCTGTCTGGATCGGGTCTGGCTGGCCCGTCAATCACATCATCTAGCGTGAGATTTAGAACATCATCGGGGGTCATTCCCAGCCATTGCGCGAAGCGCTGATTGGCATAGTGAAATCGCCCATCGACATCGACGGAATAAATCCCCGTCGGCATAAAATCTAGAAAGTCAGCCAGATCCTGCCGCTCCTGGCTCAAAATATCGTTGATCGCTTTGCGTGCCGTTATGTCCTCTAATGACCAAACCGACAGGCCAGCCATGTGATCTAATGGACGGATGCCGACTTGAAACCAATCTGGCTCCGGCATCTCTCCCCTAAGCGGAATCTCGACTTGGTCAGCGAGCCCGGCTTCAAGCGCTTGCCGCAAACGGGCGGCCGCGTCGAGCCCGTCGTACTCCCGAGCCGCGTGGGAAGATAATCGATCCAATGGCATGGCGTCGGCCAGCCATTCCCTTCCCCAAACGTTGGCATAGACAACGGCACCATGGCCGTCGGTTAGAAAACGAGGCGCTGGCACCGCATCAAGGGTGACTGATAGGGCTTCCAGCCGTTGTTCCAAAGTCGGCGGCTGATTGGCCGCCATCCAGAACAGGATTGCTGACATCACCCAAAGAGCAATGACTCCGGCAGAAATCCAGAGCCACGGTGCTAAATCAAAGACAAGATTCAGGCTCAGCGCCACGATTCCAAGGGTGCTGAGTCCCAGTGCCAGGAGACTTCTATGACGCTTGGGCAAACTCGCCCTTCAACTGCATGACATAACCGATAACCTCGGCAACGGCCTTATAGTGCTCCGGCGGAATTTCTTGATCAACTTCAACGGCAGCATAGAGGGCACGGGCCAAAGGTGGATTTTCGACCAATGCACATCATTGTCCTCCGCAATTTGCCTAATACGGTGCGCCAAATAGTCCACACCTTTGGCAACCAAAATCGGCGCGTGCATGTCGTGCATGTCATACTTTAAGGCGACGGCATAATGAGTGGGATTGGTAATCACGACGCTGGCGCTGGGCACGGCAGCCATCATGTGTTGACGATGACGTTCCAGGCGGAGGGCCCGGATACGGCTTTTAATTTTTGGGTCGCCTTCCGCTTCCTTGTGCTCGTCTTTGACTTCCTGTTTGGTCATCTTCAATTTTTCTTTGTGATGCCATTTTTGATAGGCCAAGTCCGCAGCGGCGACGATGGCCATAATTAGAACCACAAGGAATAGCACGAGAATGATGAGCCAATGAATTTCGCGCAAAGTGACAATCAGGTCCTGATCAACCACCTGATCGGGGTGGCGGAACAGAGGAAGAACTAAGAAAGCGACCGTCGCACCAACGATGATGATTTTGACGACACCTTTAGCTGCCTCCACAGCTGACTGTGAGGAGAAGAGTCGTTTTGCACCGTTAATCGGATTCAGCTGATCCAATTTGGGTTTCATCTTTTTTGGAGTCCAAAGAAAACCGTTGACCGCAACACCGCTGATGATCGCGGCAAGGACAAATGTCGCCATAGGTAAAGCGAGCAAGGCGGCAACTGATGTGGATACCTCAACCATGAGAAGGCGTATGCCTTCATTCTCAAACGGCATCGTATGCGGACGGTCGAGAAAAACTTTTAGGAATCTCGCCAGATCGCTGGCAACCCAAGGCGCCATCGTCCCGAAGACGATGAGTCCGGCCAGCAACATGGCGAAACTCTTGATTTCTTGAGACTGCGGAACATCTCCTTCGCCGCGCGCTTTGCCCAAGCGTTTGGAAGTAAGTTCCTCTGTTTTCGAGTCTTTGTCTTCGGCCATCGTTAGCTCCCGTTCGCTAACAGGCTATGCAGATTGGAATCGAAATAATTCAGGAACACCAACATCATGGCTGGTAACGCGATGGTCAAAAGCGTAAATCCCATCAAGATCTGCAAGGGTAATACAACAAAGAAAATATTCATTTGCGGTGACAAGCGAGCTATGATTCCCATCGTCACCTGAAAAATAAGCGTGTACATCAAAAATGGTGATGCGATGCGTACACCGATATAAAACGATTCGTTTATTGTGGTGGCCACCACGTTCAATATGTCTCCTGTGAGAATCGGCTCATTGGGTGCAATGAGCGAATAGCTGTCAACGATCGCCATGATCATGAAGTCGTGTAGGCCGGTCGAGAAAATGAGAACAACGGCGATCAGATTGAGAAAACCGATGACGATCGCGCTCTGCGCATTGGTGACGGGATCATTGACGAAGGTATTCATGAGGCCTGCGGACCGGCTTATCATCATGCCGGCCACGTTCAAAGCGGTCATAATCAATTGAATGATGGTGCCGATAAACGCGCCAATCAAGATTTCAAAAAAAATGAATTTAACCAGTGCGGCCGGCGCCTCCGGCTGGTTGGGCAGATAGCCCTGAACAATGGGCAGGCTGATCATCGTTACGAGAAGGGCGAAAGCGAGACGGATTCGTGTTGGAACGTAAGATGCGGAAACACCCGGCATCAACAGAAAGACGACGGATAGGCGCGCAAACACCAGCAAAAAATGAAAAACGTTGAGGGTGAGCAGGTCGCTCAGCATCGGTCTGCCTCATCTGAAAGCCAAACACCCACCGGAGAAACGCCGGCTAAGGCAGGCTGATAATTTTATCCATCACCCTTTGCATAAACTCGTTGAGATTGGCCAACATCCACGGCAAGAAAATGGTCAGCGAACTGAAGACGGCAACGATTTTGGGGATAAATGTCAACGTCATCTCTTGGATGTGCGTGAGAGTTTGAAACACGGAAATGGATAAGCCCACGGCCAGCCCAACAAGGAGAATTGGACCTGCCACTTTCAGGAATACCCAGACCGCATCCCTGCCGAGGTCTAAGACTTCCATTTCATTCATGGTAAATTCCCAACCTATCGGGCTTCTGCTGACACATTCTCAAATCGGCATGCGCAAGATTTCTTGATAGGCCTGTAAGACCTTATCGCGCACTGCGACAACCGTCTCCAAAGTGTGTTCCGCATTTGCCACGGCCGTGACCACATCCATCATGTTGGCTTCACCGGCGATTTGCGCCATGGAAAGTTGCTCGGCGCGTTCGCCGGTTTCAACTGCACTGTCCAGCGAGTCCTTGACCATCCCGGCGAAGGATGAGCCACCAGCCTCTCCGGTGGGTGCGACATCACCTGTTTTGCCCGCTTCACGAACGGCACCGGCCGCTTCGTGATAGGCGTTTACTGCACTGCTAAAATCGACTGCCATGGTCCCCTCCGGGGTTGCTTAAGTGTTTTGTCCCAATCAGCTCAGCCCCTCCGCTTTTTGAGCGGGTTGGGGCATGAGACCGGCCTAGCGCAGAAGTTCGAGTGTTTTCATCATCGTTTCCCGTGAGGTCGTGATGACGTTCATGTTTGCTTCGTAAGACCGTTGCGCTTCACGCATATCCATCATTTCGATCAGCGGATTAACATTCGGCGTCAGCACATATCCATCGTCATCCGCTGCCGGATGCGCAGGATCGTACCGGACGCTAAGGTTTGATTGATCGTCATAGATTCGTTTCGCCACGACCGTATTGGCTTCTAATTCCCGATCGAGCGCATTGCGGAAGGTAATCAACTTACGGCGATACGGCTCACCACCGGGCAATTCGGGCGTTGAGTTCGCGTTGGCAATATTTTCTGTGATCACCAGCAATCGCGTTGCCTGCGCTTTCATACCGTGAGAGGCAATTTCCTTACTGGCGTCAAGATTGTCCATGGTCATGCGCTATCTCTATCCTCCACTTCTGCCGAGTGCAGTTTTCAGCATTTGCATATGTTTTTGCATCAATGTGATCGCCAAGTTGTATTGGCCGCGGGTAGTGGATCGGATCGAAAACCAGGTCTTCCCGATCGTAGGAACGGCGGTGCCGGGCAATGATCTCGGCGCCGCAGCCGATGACGACTTGATGGACGTGGCCCCGAACCCAGACATCTTGGTGGCCAAAGGCGACGGGAACGGAATAGTCGTTGCTTCGGTAACGCACCAGGGACAACGAAGTGACTTGGGTCGCCACCTTGTCGCAAGCACCAAATGGGATGGGCGGCAACGCCGTCAGCGTCTCGAGATCTTGCTCAAGCCGTTCACCGATGGTTTTGGCATGGCCGCGTAGAACCTCGCCTTGCCGTTTGCGGCCTTGCTCTTCCAGGTATGCATTGAAGGCCTCCCAGTTCGCGAAACAGGGAAGCGGCGTCATGAAGTTCCGCCGGGCATAGCCAACAACTCCCTCCACATTGCCCTTGTCGTTGCCCTTATCCCAAACCGTCTTGCTGCTTCTCGCTGGCTCAGCTCTTCCACATGGCACGCCAGTCGCACGGTTAGATAAAGGTCCACCAAGTACATCCTCCCACCTTCCATCCCCAAACGGATCGAAGGCTACAGGTGGCAGACTTTTGCGCCGCCCGCGGCCGGGACATTCCCGCCGCTCCCGTGGACTAATTTGTCACCGCCGTTCTCAATAGAGTGAAACCCTTGACATCGGCCCTCGAGACGGGGCACAGAGCCGCCAGCACGCGGAGAATACCTATGACTGACTCGCCTTTCGCCGAGCGCACTTCCATTGAACAGGTCGAAGAAGGGGCTGAATTGGCCCCTAAATTCGATACCAATGGCCTCATTCCCGTGGTCACCACTGATGCCGAGACCGGGGAACTGCTCATGCACGGTTATATGAACGAAGAGGCGTTAACCAAGACCATTGAAAGTGGCGAAGCTCACTACTGGAGTCGCAGCCGCAACGCCATTTGGCACAAGGGTGCCACATCTGGATTGACCCAAGAGATCATCGAGATGCGCATCGATGACGACCAGGACGCGGTGTGGCTCCGGGTCAAGGTCGCGGGCTCAGGGGCCAGTTGCCACGTCGGCTACCGGTCTTGTTTCTATCGGGCTGTTCCAACCGGCATCCCAGCAGAAGACGCGGCTAGGATTCTCGAATTCAAAGAAGATGACAAAACCTTCGATCCTAAAGAGGTTTACGGCGACGCTCCCAACCCGACGCAGCTTTGATCAGCTAGTCTCGCTCACCATCCGATTCCGTAGTACGTCTGAATCCGTCGCACGTTGTCTTCGATGCGGTCTTTATACCCGCGCAAATACGAATACTCAGGCAAACGCACCATGTCTCGAATATTGGAGACGCCGTTTTCTCGTGCTTGTTTAACCGCCGCCATCAACGCTTTTAGATACATCCGCCGCTCAGTGACCGCCGAAGGATGGGAGAGCAGAGACCCGTGCCCACCGATCATGGCCTTATAGTCCAGTGCCTCTATTTCTTTCAGCGTACGCACCCAGTGATGGGGCGAATAGTCGGAAAAGAACCCGAGTGGCGCACCGCCAGAGGTGACCAAGTCAACAACGAAAATGTAGTCGCCTGGGTCAGGGCGCATCACCACCATGCACTCGCCGTGGTTGGGCCCGAAGTACAGCAACTCCAGCGTACGCCCTCCCAGCTCCAAGGTGTAGTCGTCGGCAAAATTGATGTCGGGCATGATGATGTCAGGGTGCGGGTTGTCGATAAACTCCTTGGCGCAGTTCTCTTGAGCGACAAAAATTGCCCCTCGTCTTTGAAAATTTGTCCGCCGGGGACGTGATCCCAGTGATCGTGGCTGTAAACCACATACTTCACCGGCTGGTCGGTAATCTTGGCGATCTCTTCGCGCATGATGCGGGAATGTTCGACGCTCACAGGGTCGGTGGCGATAACACCTTCATCGGTGACAATGAAAATGCTGCGGGTGCCCCGGTAGCAGAAGGCATAGAGCCCGTCGTCGATTTCCGTGGTGTCATGGCCCGCCAGCACAAACCCGTTCCAGGCCGGGCTGGGCGCCGGTTTCATCATCTCGTCAATGCTCGGTCCACCTTCTTCGGCAAAAGCCGGCATAGCGAATAAAAACGCTGAAAGTGTGAGTGTGTATATTGAGTGAGGCATGGACATCATCCCATCATGTGAAACCTGTTACCAACCCATCGTGTAGTAATGATAAATGCGTTCCGCACCGCGCCTAAGATGGGCTTCATAGCCGCGCATTTCCTTAAACTCGTTCGGCAAGTCGATTGAGTCGTACAGTGCCTCCAGACGCAGGCCGTTGGCGATGCCGTCCTGTACCGCTTGCATGAGCGCTTCCATATAGCGCCGGCGCTGGTTCATAGCGTCCTTTTGGGCGACAGGAATGCCGTGACCACCGACGAACCGGGCCCAGCCATCCATGGCTTCCAGCTCCCGCAGGGTGCGCACCCATTCTCCGGGATCGTAATCGGGCATGAAGCCAAGCCCGACGGAATAGAGCGTGACAAGGTCGTTGATATAAAGCACGTCGGTGCCGTCCACCTGCATCACCAGCATGCAGTCGCCGTGGTTGGGGCCGAAGTACATCAATTTCAGCGTCTTATCCCCGAGGGTGATCTCACTGTCGCTGGTAACGGTGGTATCAGGCATGACCAGATCATCATTGGGGTGACGCAGGAAGTGGGGGATGCAGTTGGCGTGGCTGATGAACGTCGCGCCTTCGTCTTTAAAAAATCTGTCCGCCCAGAACATGATCCCAATGCTGGTGGCTGTAGATCACATATTTCACCGGCTGGTCGGTCACTTCGGCTATGGCCGCTCGCATATCAGCAGCGTTTTTCGTGCTCACCGGGTCGGTGGTGATGACACCGTCGTCTGTGACCACAAATAGGCTGCGCGCCGAAAACGCACTGAACGTGTACACACCGGGCGCCAATTCAGTGGTGTCCTTGGTGAACAGGTCAATGGACTGGGCGTGGACCCCTAATGAAAACGGTATGGCTGATAAGGACAGAAGAGCGAGGGTCAATAAAACGCGCTTGGCGGGTCTCCACATTTAGGGCGAGGCCGAAGCGGTCCGCTGCTGGCGAACACAGGGAAAGGCGGGCATCTGCAGCCAGGCCAGACTGTCATCGGACTGAAGACGGCGAGCGTAGCATGTCCACGAGCCCGCGTGATCAATGATCAATTCGTAATCGTTCCAGGTCTCGCGCACATCACAGGCCCGGTATCGCATGCGAGCCACCAGAGTGCCGTCGTAGTTGGTCACATCGAGCATACAGGCGTAATGGTCGAGCTTAATATCTTGCGGGGTTAGCTTTTCCACTTGCGACAGGTCCGTATGGCTGCCCTTAAGCGCATCAATATCGATGGGATTCAGCAGCCGCAGCCGCACGCCGGAGTTCTCTGTGGTAAACGAGTAAATCCGAATGCGCGTTACAGCTTCTGGATCGTTATCCCTGAACTCTTCCAGGTAATAAAGCGCATTGCCTAGTGCTGGGTTATTCAGAGGTCTGACAATGGTCGTCAAGGCGAACGCCTCACCGGTGCCGTCATGGTTCGCCAACTGAATGATGTTGGTGTAGGTGCCGGGAAACCATCGTTCGATATCTACATACACAGCCTGAACCGATAGCTCGTCTACCGCGAGGCTGGCACTCATCCAAAGCCCGGCTACGAGTATGGTCAATGCACGAAATATCAAAGAACGAGTCATCAATAACCAATGGTGTAGTAAGTGAGGATCCGTCGTGCGTTGCGTTTGAGATGGGTGTCGTAACCACGCAAATGCTCAAAACCGGGCAGCTCAAATTTGTCGATAATTTCGTTGAATGGAATACCCTCTGCTAACTGGCCACCCACACGATACAATAGGGCTTCCATGTAGTCAGCCCGTTCAAGCAAGGCGGCCTTGTCGGCGATGGGCGGCCCGTGTCCGGGCATGTAGCGGTCGAAATCAAGCGTTTCATCCATCTCTCGGATGGAGCGGATCACATCCACTGGATAATCATCACGCATATAGCCGCTGGCCATGACCACCGCATTGGGCATGACCAAATCTACGACGATCAGGATTTTTTCCTTAGAGGCCGTTTCGAAAGGGGTTGAGTGGCCGGTGTCGATGTGATTCCAGGAAGGTTGCTGAAACCGATCTGGAGCCGCCATGTGGACGCCGGCCACCCGAGAGCAGCATAGCCGCAAGGCGCTGCGTTATCAGACTGATTTGACCGCTGCGGAGTGGGTTGTGATCGAGCCTCATTTGCCTCCGGCTCATGGCACGGGACGGCCCCGGTCATGGCCGATGCGAGAGATCGTCAACGGCATTTTCTACGTGATGCGGGCTGGCTGCCCTTGGCGCTTGCTGCCAAGCGATTTACCACCGTGGGGCACGATCTATCGCTGGTTCGCTAAGTTCCGCGACGACGGCCTCCTTGAGAAGATCAACCACTTTCTGGTCATGGCCGATCGCGAGCGGGTCGGACGCGAGGCCAGCCCGAGCGGCGCGATTATCGACAGCCAGAGCGTCAAGACGACCGAGGCTGGTGGCCCCCGCGGCTACGATGCGGGCAAGAAGATCAAGGGGCGCAAGCGCCACGCGCTGGTCGACACCGACGGGCGCGGCCTCGTGCTCGAGGCGCATCCGGCGAGTATCCAGGACCGCGATGGTGGCGGGCCGCTGCTGTGCGCCTCACGCGGCTCGTTTCCGTTCATCGAGAAGGTCTTTGCCGACAGCGGCTACGCCGGCGAGAAGGTCGCCACGGCCACCATGATCGCCGTCGAGATCGTGCGCAAAAGCCCCGATCAGGTCGGCTTCGCCGTCCAACCGCGCCGCTGGGTCGTGGAGCGCTTCTTCGCCTGGATCAACCGCAACCGGCGACTGGCAAAGGACTTCGAGGCCACCATCGCCTCGGCCCGCGCCTTCCTCTACGCCGCCTCCGTCATGCTCCTCGTCCGCAGATTGGCCCGAGCCGCATGACTTTCGAAACCGACTCTTAGGCAGCAAGAGGACGGTCAGGCAATCACCGTGATTGCGGCCAAAATAATGAAGTTCAACGCCGCGCTCACCCATAGAAATATCGTGCCGTGTTTCATAAGTCAGATCCGGCATCACCAGTTGCGGATGGCGGTCCCGGGTGAAGTGGGCAATGCAGTTTTCATGGCTGATAAACGTTGCCCGTCGTCCTTGAAAATCTGTCCGCCCAGCATGTGATCCCAATGATGGTGAGTGTAGATGACGAATTTGATGGGTTTGTCGGTGACCTTGCGGATTTCCTCACGCAGAGCCTCCGCCGCCCACGGATGCATGGGGTCCGTGATGATGGTGTGGTTGTGCGCACCGGAGTGGAAAAACGAATAGAGGCCTTCTCCCACCTGATCGAACGACGAATAGCTCGGGCCATAGGGGCTGGACCCCGGCGCTAGTCGCGCCAGCGAACCTTGAGCCAATACAGATGTAGTCAGCAAAAGGTATGCAGCGACAACACAAAAAGAAATTCGTTTCTTCATGGTCATAGCCCGCCCACGTAATAACTGAGCACCCGGTCTGCGTTGATGGTGATGTACTGGTCGTAACCCCTCAGATAACTGAACTGTGGCAATCGGATCTTGGCCGCGATGTCGTTGAACGGCGTGCCGACCTCCAACTCGTGACGCACAGCACCCATCAGTGCTTCCAGATATTCCCGCCGTTCAGTCATGGCGGAGCGTGGCACTGTCGGCGGACCGTGGCCCGGGATCATCGTGTCCCAATTGTCCAGCGCCTCGATTTCCTGAAGGGAGCGCACCCATTCCCGTGGATGGGTATCCCACATCACTCCACCCGCGCCGGGCACGCTGCCCGGTGTGGCAAGGTCGACCACAAACAGCATGCGCTCTTCCGGAATGCGCATCACCACCAGGCAATCGCCATGGTTCATGCCGAAATACATGAGTTCTACAGAACGTCCACCGAGGCGTACCGTATAGGTCCGCTCGAAAGTAATGTCGGGCATCACCAGTTCGTCATTGGGGGTGCGAGTAAAGTGGGCAATGCAATTGCGATGACTGATAAACGTGGCACCGTCAGCTTTGAACACGCCGCCGCCTAAAACATGATCCCAATGTTGATGGGAGTAGAGTACAAACTTAACCGGTTGGTCGGTGATTTTGGCGATCTCTTCCTTGAGCGCTTTCGACGCCCAAGGATTGATCGGATCGGCGAGGATCACGCCCTCTTCGGTGACAATGAAAAACGTACGCCCACCGCTGTGGGTGAACGTGTAGAGGTCTTCACCAATTTTCGTCGTTTCCGATGGACCCGGTCCGAAAGGGGACGGGAAAGTATTTTGAGCAATTGTCTGAGTGCTCAACCCTAGCGCAAGACCCAGAACAACAATTGGCCGTACCCAATCCATGTCGCCATCCCATGGTGTGATAAAACAAAACGCGTTCCACAAAGCGCGGCAATTGGTCTTCCATACCTTCGAGATGATCGAATGACGAAAGATCAAGATTTTCTAGAATCTCGGAGCGTGGCGTTCTGTTGTCCAACGCCTGTTTCACGCCGCTCAGTATGGTATCGAGAAATGCGTGCTGCTCTGAAATTTGCGAGGCCGGCGCAATGGGTACGCCATGTCCACCGATGAGCCGTTCAGCCCCCAGTTTGTCCATCTCGGCCAGCGTGTTGAGCAGTCCGCCCGGGTCGTAGTCCGGCATGGTGCCGAAGCCGGTGTAGTAGGGTGTTACCAAGTCGTTGACGAACAGAACTTTGGAACCTTTCGTCCGCATCACCACATTGCAGTCGGAATGGTTGGGTCCGAAATACAACAATTCTAGTGTGCTATCGCCCAAAGTGATTTCGTGATTGCCGGTGAAAGTTTCATCGGGCATGACCACGTCGTCGTGGGGATTGAAGGTGAAGTGGTTGACGCAGTTTGCATGGGAAACAAAGGTCACGCCTTCATCCTTGAAAATCTGTCCGCCCAGGATGTGATCCCAATGCCAATGGCTGTAGACCACATACTTGACCGGCTGGTCGGTGATCTTAGCGATCTCTTCGCGCATCACCGCTGCCGCTGTCGGATTAATGGGGTCGGTGGCGATCACCCCATCGTCGGTGACGATAAAGATGTTGCGGAAGCCGCCATGGCGGAACGTGTACAGACCCGGTTCTACTTCGATGGTGTCGAATCCACGCAGGCCGAAGATACTCATGTGCGGGGGTTCACGTTTGTGCACTTCTCTTGCGCGATCGTTCCACTCGTCAGAAGAAGAGCAATACTGATAGTAGTGAGAATTTTATTGAGCATAGTCGTTACCACCCTATCGTGTAGTAGATGAGAATGCGTTGAGCATTGGCAGCGAGGTATTGATCGTAGCCCTGCAGGTCCTTGAACTCGGGCAAGGAGACGGCATCGGGGATTTGCCCGAACGGAGTCCCTTTGTCGATCTCTGCCTTGACGGCATCTAACAGCGCCTGTTGGTATTCGCGGCGGATAACGACCGCTTCCCGCGGTGCTTCCGGTCCACCATGGCCCGGGATCATGCGCTCGAAGGGCACTTCTTCCTCAAGCATCTTCAGCGAGTCGACAAACAACTTTGGGTAGGAGTCATTCATCCGTCCGCCGGCACCGGAGACGGCATAGGGCTGTACCGTATCGACGATGTGCACGATCTTGTGGTCGGGGAAATAGAGGTGCGTGCTGCAATCGGAATGGTTGGGGCCGTGGAAATACAATTCCGCTGGTGCATTACCCACGTTGAGCACGTACTTGCGTTGATACGACCTGTCAGGCACGACCACTTCCGGATTTGGATTGCGGTAGAGATAGGGTAGGCAATTCTCGTGGCTCCAGATTTCCGCCCCTTCATCCTTAAACACTTGTCCGCCGCGAACATGATCCCAGTGGCTGTGGGAATAGACGACATAGCGGATAGGCTTGTTCGTCACTTTGCGGATTTCATCGAGGATCTGTTGTGCGGCCGGGATGCTAATGGGATCGCCGACCAACACGCCGTCGTTGCCTACCAGAAACACGGTGCGGGCACCGCCGGCGCTAACCGTGTACAAACCATCACCCATGTCTGTGGTGACGGCGCTGAGCGTTCCAAAAGGAGTCGCCGGGCCTGAGACGTCCGACGGTCCTCGTTGCTGCGCCGATGAGTAGGCGGATAGCGTCAAAACGGTGGCGAAAAGAAGGGCAGGGAACTTCATCATCATGTCCTCCCTACCAGCCGAGTATGTAGTACGCGCGGATGCGTTCAGCGTTGCGGCTCAGTAAGCGGTCGTAATTGCGCAGGTGCTGGAATTTGGGCAAGCGAATGACATCGGCCACCTCGGCTGAAGGCGTGCCCCGATCCATCTCTGCTTTAACCGCAGCCATCAAAGCTTCCAAATATTCCCGCCGTTCGGTGATCGCCCAAGGTGGGGCTTTGGGTGGTCCGTGTCCGCCAATCATGTAATCGAAGGTCATGGCTTCGATCTGTTTGAGCGAGCGGATCCAATCCGTTGGGTAAAAGTCATTGATCAATCCCGAGCCGCCACTCACACCATAGGGCGTGACCAAGTCGACTAGGAAAATGGCATTGATCTCGGGAATGCGCATAACGATGAGGCAGTCACCATGATTGCGCCCAAAGTGATGGAGTTCAAGAGTCCGGCCGCCCAACTCCAGGTCGTAACGCGGCCCTTCAAAAGTCATGTCCGGCGGCACGACGTCCGGGTGCGGGTCGCGGTGAAAGTATTTTACGCATTCCTGATGGCTGACCACCGTCGCACCAGCCTCTTTAAAAATCTTTCCACCGCGCACGTGATCCCAATGCTGATGGGAGTAGACGAGATACTTGATCGGCTGGTCGGTGACCTTGCGGATCTCCGACATATACTCTTCTGCCGCTTCCGGACTGATCGTATCGGTGGCAATGACACCGTCGTCGGTGACGATGAAGAGGTTACGGGTGCCTTGTTTGGTGAAGGAGTAAATACCATCGCCCAATTGGACCGTCGTCGCCCGGCCGAAATTGATCGGCACCTGGAGGGTCGCCTGGCCTTGCTCTTGTGCATGCAGCCCCGCGGTGGGGAAACAGACGCTCAATCCAATGGCCACCGCAAACCCATTCAACCACCGGTGCATATGTCCCTCCCACCACGTCTTTGATGACGCTTGTTAATCCGTCAAGACTCCCGTTGTGTCCTGGCGGCGTCTGCTCATAATAGGCCTCATCGGAGGGACGACAAAAGACTCCCTAAAGCGCGAGTGCGCCAAGGGGGCGACGACAGGGACGTTCGGGGGACGGTTTTATGGCAAAAAGCGGCTACGCAGGGGCCATGCGCATGGCGACTGTCGGAGTGACCGATATTGATCAAGCCCTCACCCTTTTCCGGGACATCATGGAATTGCGGGTGGCGCGGGAAGGGGACCTGCCGGCCTCGTTGCTGTCTGCTTGGGGTCTGGACAACGGCGCAACGGCGCGGTTTGCCGAACTGTCCTGTAAAGGTTACCCCGTTGGTTGGCTGCGCCTGGTGCAATACACGCCGGGTGTCATGGAAAAGGTGCGGCTGGATTTCGGCTCGGAAAATCCAGATTCCGGTACCGATGTGGGACCTAAAGCCCTCGACTTTTATGTGGAGGATCCCATCGCGCCCTATGTGGACCGAATCGAACAGGCCGGTTACAACTTTCGCTCATCACCGGTGAAACACCAGATCGGCTCTACCATCAGCGAAGAATGTTTGTTTTCCGGACCGGACGGCGTGCCCATTCTCATCATGGTCGGCCATGTCCATGCGACCACGTCCATGCGGGCTGGATTGCCAGACGGGCCGTTTTCGGAAATCCCCACCATCTCCGTTGTCGCTGGTGATCTTGACGAAACGCGTAGATTTTATGGTGAGGGCTTGGGACTCATTGCCGTAGGGGACGATGAAACACCCGATGAATACCGCAACAAAGTGGATGATCTGACGGGCGTGCCTCACGGTACCCGTGTCCATTTCTTACTTTGGGCCGATGAAGGCGAAGCCAGCGGTAAAATTCTGTGCGTGCACTTCTATGACCGCACCGGGAAACGCCTGACCGGCCGCATGCAACCCGGAAAACTCGGCTTTTCTTTGTTGACCCACGACACCGGTGACCTTGATGCTTTGCATGGACGCCTCAAAGACATGAATTATGAGATTGTGCAGGCACCGACAGAGATTAGCGGTGACGGCGATGCCTATCGTATGATGTTGGTTAAGGGTCCCAACGAAGAAATGTTCGAGTTTACGGAACGGTAGCAAGGTTAGCTGTCATGGAAATCCGCCACGTTGAAGAAACCGATCTCGTCGAACTGATTGAGCTCTATCGCAGTGCTATCCAAGTCCAAGGTGCAGAACATTATTCGCACGAGCAATTGGAGGCGTGGGCCAACTCGGCAACGGAAGAAAGTTTCATGCGCTTTATTCTAAGCCCTGTTACCTACGTGGCCGTCGATGATACCGGACCGCTCGGGTTTTGCGGTTATGAACAGAACGGACATATCGCGTCGCTGTACATCCGCCCGGACAGTTCCGGTAAGGGCATTGCCACCGCATTGGTCGGTCATGTGCTTGAAGAAGCGCGGGCTCACGGGATCAATAAGTTTTTTGCCGAAGCCAGCGAAATGAGCGTCCGCGTTTTTGAGAGGTACGGTTTCAAAACATCAGGACATGACGAAATCGTTGTTGGTGAAGAACACTTCCGCCGTAATTTGATGGTGCTGGAAGACGAAGAGTAAGGGTCTGTCAAAACACCAACGCGTCTACACCGGCCACGACGGCCGCGTATCTTGCGCCCTTACCGGCACCAACCAGAATTACAAACACACTCAGACGTACGCGCAGCAACCCACCTACGACCGTGAGCGCATCCCCAACCAGCGGCAGCCAGGCCATCAACAGAGACCAAACTCCGTAGTGCTGAAACCAGGCGTCCGCTTTGCTCATCTGTTCGGATGAAGCCGGGAACCAGCGGCGGTCGCGATAGAGCGTGGTAAACCGGCCCACACCCCAATTAACCACGGCCCCTAGCGTGTTGCCGGCCGTTGCAGCCGCCCACAAGATCCATCGGTTGAGCGACTCATCGGTCAGGGCGGCGCCGAGAACCACCTCTGAGGAAAACGGCAATATAGTTGCCGCCAAAAAGGCGCTGGTGAAAACAGCAATAAGGGAAACGGTCATGGACTACCGGCTATCAGGCTGGTGGGCAGGGATCAAGCGGAGACGTTTGAGCCTCGAATTGACGGGCTTGCCACCGTCCCCCTAGGGCTGGATCCATGATCCGCATGCCCGCCATATCAACAGTCATCGTCCTGGTGCTGTCTGTATTGTACCTCCCCTTCGGCGGATGGGCGCAAGACCGATCCCAATCACGATCTATGGTGTTCGTTGCTCTGGTCAAAGAACAGGGCCCGTTCATGGACTCCTTTTTCACATTCGAAGAAAACCTGGAGCGGGATTTTACCGGTGGTATTGATGTCAGCCTGATGATCGACGGTCAGGTGGGCACAGAAGAAACCATGATGGCCACTCTGCGACGAGGAAGAGCGCAAGCGGCCATGCTTACTGTCCCCGGCACCGCCACCGCCGTTCCGGAGATGGCCCTGCTCATGGCGCCCTATCTATTTGACAGTTTCATAGAAGCTGATTTCATTCTCGATACCGTTATTGCTGAACCTGTCCGTACGCTTTTTGCAGACCGGGGCGTTCATTTTATCCAATGGATCGACTCCGGTTGGCACATCGTCTTTGCCCGCACTCCTGTACGTGTTCCATCCGATCTCGACGATATACGCATGCGTGCCGCTGGCGGTGAAGCCGCTCGCTTTTTCTGGAAGTCACCAATGCTGATGTGGTGCCGTTGCCTTTCAATGACATGATCCCCGGTCTGGAAACCGGCTTAGTGGACGGCGGAGCCACCAACATTGCCATGTACCGAGCTGTTGGCCTGTATCAACTGGCGCCCAATTTGGCATTGACTTACCACTCCCTCAATCCAGGGGTCATCATGGCCAACAAAAGTTGGTTCGATGATCTGTCTGCAGAAAATCGGAAGGTCATTGAACAGAGTTTTGTCCCGTCAAAAGAGCTGCGTCAAATTGTGCGCGGCCGAGACGCAGAACACCTGGACTTTGTCCGTGATCAGGGCATTGTCCCTTACGCCCTTTCCGAAACTGAGAAAGCGAACTGGCGGCGGGTGACAGCACCGACCCACAAACGCTTGATCGACACTCTCGGAGGAGAGTCTCAAGCGCTCTACGATCAAATTCTAGAAGGCAAAGCAGCCTTCGCCCGTCAAAAAACAATCAATCCATAAATTCGCTCGAATTTTAAAAAAGTCACTAGACCCTGAACGTTCTCTCGTTACCGCCCTCGAATGCATGACCATGTCCTGTCCCGATCCGGATACGCTGAACGGTATGTTGATCAACGGTCTCGGTTGGGAAGTTCTTGCCGATGAAATGCTGTCTACTGAAATGGAACAGGCCTGGGGCATTGATTCGGGTAGCGCAGGACAAAAGGCGGTCATTGTTCGCTCCGTCGGTGCCAACCGGGGCATGATTCGCGTGGTCAAAGGAGAAGAACGGCCGCGCAGCCTGGCCAAGGCTGCGCGTTGGGCGGGGGTGGAGATACTGGTCACCCGCGAAATTGATGACGTGTTTGAACACCTCAACGCCTATCCTGACTTCCGCCCCATGGGACCGCCGGAAGACATCGACTTTTCGGAGTTCGCCAGCAATGTGCACCGGTATTTTCACGGCTTTGTTCCCGGCGGAACGCATTTAACCCTGACCATGGCCGTGACTCAACCCGAGGGGCGTGCTTTCCCCCAGTCGGATAATCAAGTAGGACATATTTTTGAAGTGTCGCTGAACACCGGCGAATACGACGTAACCACGGCTTTTTACTGCGATACACTCGGTATGGAGACTATCCTCACATCATTCCACGACAAAGGCGCCATTCACGATGCCTGGCGAATTCCCAGTGGCACGCCTTATCACCTGGATATTCACAAAGGCTATTCGGAAGGGACAGGTCTTGGCGGGATCGAAATGCATGGATGTCCCGCCGACTTTATCGATCCTGAACCGGCCGTTGCGGGTCACTTTGATGGAGGCGCTTGTATGGTCACATAAGCCAGCGACACCATCGAAGCGGCTTACAACGCTGTCGCAAATTGTTCCAATGCTGTGATCCTTTCACAACCAACAGTCATTGCTACGCCTCCTTACAACGGAGCGCGTGCATTCGCATTTCTCGGGCCATGTGGGGAACGGGTTGAGATTTGTGAGACCGGATGGCGCTAATAAAAGCGCCTAACCGATCTCCGTTACCGAGACGGGAAGAACGGACTTAAGGGTGAGGGTGCGCTGATGTCGATCGTCGGACCAACGGTGTTCAGAGCAACAAAGGCTCCGAGGACCAACACAAGCGTCACCAACAATAGGGTGAGTCTGTGTGTCATACCCTATTAACGCGTGAGCACGACTATGGGTTGCATCCAAAAAAGAACGACGGCCCCTTGGGTCATTAACCCGGTGGCCGCCGTCCACTGAACGCATCCCCTGATTTAGGATGTCTAAGCCATTTCCTTAAAAGCGCTAAAGGGAAACAATTGGTTAACTCACGATGTGCCTGCGATTCGCCATGCACCGTCGTCCTGGCGGCAGGCTATACCGTAAGCAGACTCTGAGTTACCGCCGATGGTCGCCTGCTATCCCATCAACGGCTGTGCGGACAAAGAATCGGCCCGCGCCATGATCATGGAGGCGATTGAACGGGTGGGCACACTTGTGCCAGGTGCCAAGCACATGGGTGGGGCCGACATGGAGCTGATAGTCCTGCCGGAATATGTGCTGACTAATTTCTCCATGGGTTTTCCGCCCGACAAATGGCGGGATTGGGCCGCGTTGGATATCAACGGCCCCGAGTAGGATGCGCTGGCCAAGATCGCCAGCGATAATGGCGTCTTCCTCTGCGCCAACGCGTACGAGCGAGACGAGAACTTTCCCGACACCTATTTTCAGGCCTGCGTCATTTTCGATGACACCGGCAACGTTGCGCTGCGCTATCGCCGGCTCAATTCCGTCTACACACCGACACCGCACGACTATTGGGACCGTTACCTCGATCTCTACGGTCTTGATGCCGTGTTTCCCGTCGTTAAGACACCCATCGGCGCTCTCTGTTCCGTGGCATCTGAAGAAATGCAGTATCCGGAACTGATCCAAACCTTTGCCTTGTGCGGCGCGGAAGTGCTCTGCCATCCCTGTGCTGATCCGCTCAATTTGGCGCACAATCCGAAGAACGTGATGAAGCAGGCGCGGGCCATCGAGAACCTGATGTATGTGGTGTCCGCCAACCTCGCCACCCACAAACCTTTTCCCATGGGTGAGCACACCTGCGATGGCGGTTCCCGTATCGTAGACTATACCGGCCGGGTGTTGGCCGAGGCGGGGCAAGGGGAAAGCATGACGGCGCTTGCCGATATCAACATCTCCGCCTTGCGGCGGCACCGCAATCGGCCCGAGATCAACAATTTCCTCACCCGCCAGCGCACAGAGCTCTATCGCGACACGTACGCCAAGGACATCTGGCCTCCCAACAGCTTGGCCGACCGGCCGCCATCCCGGGATCATATGGCAGGCGTGCAGAAAGATGTTTTGGCCCGTCTCAAAGCCGCCGGTATCATCGAGCCGGAGGAGGGCTAATGCCCACTGTCTTTATTACCGGTGCTAACCGCGGCATCGGCTTTGGCTTTGCCAAGGTTTATCTCGAAGACGGCTGGCGTGTCATCGCCGCGGTGCGCGATCCCGATAGCGCCGACGATCTCAAAGCACTCGGTGCTGATCACGATGACCGGCTGTCTATTCACGCCTTGGATCTGGCCGACTTCGAAACCATTGAAGCCCTTGCCGAAGAACTCCGCGCCACGCCCATCGATGTTTTGCTGGGCAACGCGGCGAAGACCAACAATCCCATGGGAGAGTTTGGCGAGACCGACTACGACGCTTGGTTCGACGCTTTTAAAGTCAACTGCATGGCACAAATGAAACTGGCCGAAGCGTTTATCGAGCATGTCGAGGCGAGCGATCAAAAGAAAATGTACTTTGTCTCCAGCCGCATTGGCGCCAAACCGCCAGCGGGCTTGGTCCTTTTTCGCTCGTCCAAGTCGGCACTCAATCAAGTGGTGATGCAGCTCTCCCTCATGCTTGGGCCGCGCGGCATTGCCGTGGCCTGTGGCCATCCAGGCTTCGTCAAATCCAAATCGACTTTGAGTATGGGCGTGTTCGAACCTGAAGAGAGCGCGGGCTATCTCAAAAAGATTATCGATGATCTGACGGTGGAAACTGCGGGTCAGTTTTTCGAACCTGACGGCTCGACCATCCCCATCGTCACCCGGCAAATGAATCCCAGGGCCTTCGGCGCCAAAGACCCCAGCGATTGGGACAAGCAGGCGGAGAGGCGGGAAGAGGAGAGCGCCTGATGGAGTCGGTCATGCTCGCCTTCATGATCCACATGATCATTGTCGGCTATTCCTACGGGTCCGATTTCGTGGTTGATCAGCGCACGTTTCTCTTTATGCGCTCCACCGATGTTGCGCCAACGGAACGCACGCGTTTGTTGCACTCGCTTCTGATGTCGGACCAACACCCGCGTATGGTCCTGATCCTGTTCATCGTCACCGGCTACACAGTCGAAATCTTAGGCGGCTGGTCACCCTTCGGGCCGGACATGCTGCCGGTGATCTAGGGCATTTGCGCTGTGTGGTTCATCGAGATTTGGGTCAGCTTTTTGAACGAAGCCAAACCCTGGGGCCGCAAGTTGGTCAACCTCGGAAACGCTCTAGGGGTTGATTTCTGCCCCCGGACCCTCGTAAAAACGTTTGACGCCAACTGTTTACGAATGAATAGTCCTCGACCGGCAGAGTGCTGGCGAGGTGAGACCAACCAAATAAACAACTCTCCGGAGATGTGGGATGGCATCGTCACGTAATATTTTCATCTGTTTCCACCAATTGCGTCCTGAAAAAGGGGATGAACTGGTTCGCGAAACCATAGAGGCATTTGGTTGTTCCTGGGCCAAATTGGGCGCTGGGATCTACTACATGCACGGCGAATATGACGCCCAATACGTTGGCAACAAGGTGTGGGGCGCGCTCAACATGGATGACAAGTTGGTGGTGGTAGACAGCACCAACAATGACGCCCGCTGGTTCAACGTAAACCCGGATATCTCCCAGTTCTTGATGGATAATTGGCACGCTGAATAAGACGCTTGAGCCCTTTTCTTTCGCCTCTAAAAACATCTTTTGATCTAAGGTCTTGACCGTAGTCGAAGCCGTGCGTTCTGTTTAATCCCTAAGTTGGGGAAGAATCGGGAGGCGACGGCATGTTTGAAACGGTCTCCAAGGCACAATCGCTCGATCAAGACACATTTGACGCCGCGGTCGACGCGCGCCGTATGCGCCTTATTGATTTGCAGCAGCGACTCCGGTTAGAGCCTTGCCCGGTTTTCGTTCAATTCGCCGGCATCAAAGGGTCCGGCCAATTGCAGGTGGCTAACACGCTGACCCATTGGATGGATCCGCGCTGGATTCACGTTCAAGCTTTTGGTGAGCCGACAGACGAAGAACGGGAGCAGCCGCCCTATTGGCGTTATTGGCGTGCGCTTGCGCCAGCGGGGTCCATCGGACTCTATTTCCATGCCTGGTGGGACCGGGTTGTGCAAAACCGGGTCAGTGATGTTCTCGACGAAGATGCATACACCGCAGCCCTGGAACAGGTGGAACGTTTTGAGCGGGCCCTAGCCATGGACGGAGCGCTTTTATTCAAGGTCTGGTTCCATCTGAGCAAGGAAAACCAAGAAGGGCGACTGTCGGCAATCAAGTCTGATCCGCTTGAACATTGGCGGGTGGATGAACGTGACTGGGAGAAGCTTGAGAAATACGACGACTATGTGGCGGCTGCAGAGACAGGTATCCGGGCCACGTCTTCCGATGTTGCCGTTTGGCATTTGATCGAGGGCAGCAACCAGTGTCACCGTACAGCTGCAGCCGTCGATCTATTTGCAGATGTTCTTGAAGCGCATCTTGATGCTCGCAGGCCTCCCAAACCAAAGAAGACCAAGAAGAAATCAAAGAAAGGCAGCAAAAAGTTTGTCAAGGGACAAACGACTAAACCCGACATTGCGCCCCCAACGCAATTGCCAGTTGGTGCAACGTCAGTGCTCAGCAGTCTCGACATGAGCCGCGACGTCGATAAGGACATGTTTGCTGAAACCCTCAAAATTCAAGAGGCCCGATTGGCACCTTTGCAGGCCCAGGCGCGGGAGCAGGGCATATCGACCGTATTGGTTTTCGAAGGGTGGGACGCTGCCGGCAAAGGCGGCACCATTCGCCATCTCACCCATGGGCTGGACCTGCGCGACTATCATGTTGTTCCCATAGCAGCACCCACAGACGAAGAACGGGCCCGTCATTACCTTTGGCGTTTTTGGCGTCGGCTCGGACGTGCTGGCACCATCACGGTGTTCGACCGCTCTTGGTATGGCCGAGTCTTGGTGGAATGGATCGAAAGCTTTATCTCCGAGCCAGCCTTACTGCGCTCCTATGGTGAGATCACCGACTTTGAAGAGATGTTGGTGGACAATGGTGCTGTGGTGCAGAAGTTTTGGTTGCACGTCACACCGGAAGAGCAGCTCAAGCGATTCAAAAAGCGGGCCAAGGTCGAATACAAACAATGGAAACTGACCGACGAAGATTGGCGCAATCGGGAAAAGTGGGATCTTTATGAAGCAGCGGTACATCACATGGTCGAACGCACGTCGACCGCGCATGCTCCTTGGCATCTGATTCCCGCCAATACAAAGCGCTACGCCCGGCTGCGCTGTGTTGACCTGTTCATTGAAGCCCTGGAAGAGCGGCTTAGCCACGACCGGCGGCATCGAAGAACGACAAAAAAGAAAAGCAAATCCTAGCCGGCATGTTGTGTGGTTTAAGCCTTCACGGTTTCCATGGTCTTGGGATCAGCAACGATTCAGCATTTGGTCGAGGGAGTCCTGAAGATGATTGAGTGTGCGAAGCGTTAGGGCCAAATCGCGTTCAGACAGGTCACGTGCCAGATCACCAAGCACTTCGACCTCTTTCTTCTTCATGGCAGTGAACGTACGCGTCCCCTTGGCCGTTAAACTTAGGAGACTTGAGCGTTTGTGCGCTGGGTTGTCCTTAAACGATGCCATGCCGGCTTCGGCAAGCTGATCCGCCAGTATTTGAATATGCTGGCGGCTTACCTGTTTGGTCCGGGCGATATCAGGGACAGTCTGTGGACCATCGTCGTCAAGGTTTTCCATCACGCCCCGCATGGCGGCGGTGATGCCGATGTCCTGATGAAGCTGATCGCCGACTAACTTCAAGCGGTTGAAGCATGCCCTGATGGCGCGAACGGTGCCGTCTAAGGACTTTGGTTTTGCCATCAAATGGTCTCCAACTTGTTGTGTCTCGCCGATGATGATCCGCCCGGTACGCCTGTTACGGGGAGAGCGAGGAGCCATATCAGTGCCGTTGCACGATTATGATTGACCTGGGAGAGACCAAGAGCTTCGGGCGCGTCGCCGCCCCGTGCTTCGGACCGGTAACTGCCGAACATGCGGTCCCAGAATGAGAATGTCGCGCCGAAATTACTATCGGTCTCGGGTTGCCACGTCGAATGGTGAATGCGATGCATGTCAGGGGTGACTAAGATCCAACGTAAAATGCGGTCAACGGAAGCCGGTATGCGCAGATTGGCATGGGTGACTACAGCCATCCCGGCATCGAAAATTTCATAGAAAATCACAGCCATGGCCGGAATGCCGAACGCGACAATACAGGGTAGCAGCATAGCGGCTGAGATCACGAATTCAAGCGGATGCATACGCACGGACGTGGTGACATCCATCGCAGTATCGGTGTGATGCACCGCGTGGAAACGCCATAACCATGGTGACTTGTGGAACGCCACATGTATGAGAAAAGACAACAGGCTTCGAAGAAGCAGACCAAGGGCCACCGCCACCTCTAAAGGCACGGCAGGATCGTTGAGCAATCCGGTACCTCTGCTGGCGGCAAAATCCGCGGCCATAAGCGCACTTACCGGAAGCAGGCCCAAGGTCAGCACGCACAACACCGTGAGCACCAGATTGGCGCGCCACCGTTTGCCGTGCTGGGCCGGCCGCTCAGACAAAAAGATCTCCAAGGCACCGAGGCTAACAAACAGGCCGAGAAAGACGGCGTACTGCAACATCTTACCATTAACCCTGAGAAATAGGTAAAGCGCGTCCAAGTCAGACATAATTAACCTCCTTAATTGACAATATACTTGTCAAGTATATTATGACAACATACGTGTCAATAGGGCGGGACGGTTTTTTTAAGGTGCTTTTAGACGAGACAGCGCTGTCGTATCTACCTCTCTCATTCTTTTGACATAACCGCCCTGATACTGCGCTTTCACCACCTGCACCGTCTTGGGATCCGCTGTGCTTGGGTGCCCATCGTTGAACGGTGGGCTCGGAGCATATTCCATGCCGAGTTGGATCGATCTGGCAACGTCCTCGCCACGCAAAATCGCAGCTAGGGTCAACGCGAAGTCCAAACCAGCGGTGATGCCCCCTCCGGTGATGCGGTTGCGGTCTATGACCACACGGGCAGAGTCAGCCTCAACGCCGAAGGCCGTCAACCTGTTCAAGGACATCCAATGAGTGGTCGCGCGATACCCATTTAGCAAGCCGGCGGCGCCCAGCACCGGTGCATACCGCCGTCACGAATTGGGCGGGCTCCGCGTGGTGCTGAAGGTGAACCAATAGGGCTTCGTCTTCCATGGTACGCAGATGTCCCGGTCCACCGGGTACGCAGATCACGTCAAGTGGTGGACAATCATCCCACGTGATCGTCGGCGCAACCGGCATGCCACTGGCCTTAACCGAGTCTAAAACATGGGAAACCAGATGGGTATTCGCGTTCGGCAGGCGCGTGAACACGTCCCATGGGGCGGCAAAATCAAGTAGTGTCGCCTTGTCGAACAAGACCACGCCAATATTGAGAAGCGGAGTTTGAGAGTCCGCCATCGCGGCACCTCCAGTTCTAATGGTGGGTGCCCAGACGACCGGCAAAAGAAAAAATGCCGCGCTCCCCAGTGGTGCTCCACCTTCCCTCGTGTGCAGTGCACAGCGATTAGTCGTCAGTCACGCGGCACGAAGACGGTACGCTGGTAGGTCTGAGGACGCAAGCATAGGGTGACGCAGGCTTAGGTAGGGTTTGGAAGTATCGTCAGTGCGTCTTTTCCTTGCCGGAGATATTCTCCCGCTCCATCTGGAAGGCCTTGGTTAGCGTGGTCAGCAACTTGATGTCTTCTTGGGTCGGCTTGTCATGGTGTCCGGCCAATTGACCTACCTGACCGGCGAAATTGGCACAGATCTCTGCGAGCTGTTCTTCGTCGATTTTCTCCGCTGTGTGCGCCGCTTCTTCCAACGAGCCTTTTAGGTAAACGATATTCTTGCGCACACCGTCTGTGGGCGCCTTGGCCTTATAGGCGTCTAGTGGATTGATTCCAACGTTTGGAACCCTCTGTTTCGTGCGGCGATGATATGGTCGGGGTCGGCTTTCCAGATCAAGGGTTTTGGGTTTGCGTCATTGTATTCGCGGACAAAGCGGTTGATGGCGGCCTGAAGGTCGACGACGGATTGGAAGACGCCACACTTGAGCCCGCGCCGCGTGAGTTTGGCGAAGAAGCCCTCGACGGCATTGAGCCACGAGCACGAGGTCGGCGTGAAGTGGAAGGTCCAGCGTGGATGGCGGGCGAGCCAGGCGCGGACCTTGTCCTTCTTGTGCGCAGCGTAGTTGTCGAGGATGACGTGGACGGCCTTGTCCGTCGGCACCTCGCGCTCGATGCGGTTGAGGAAGCGGATGAACTCCTGATGGCGGTGGCGCTGCATGTTCTGTGCGATGACCGTACCGTCCAGCACGTTGAGCGCGGCGAACAGCGTCGTCGTGCCATGCCGTTTGTAATCATAGGTCATCGTACCGGCGCGGCCCTTCTTCATCGGCAGGCCGGGTTGGGTGCGGTCGAGAGCCTGGATCTGCGACTTCTCATCAACCGACAGCACCACGGCATGGGCCGGCGGGTCGACATACAAGCCGACGATATCCGTGAGCTTCTCGGCAAAGGCGGGATCATTGGAGAGCTTGAAGTGCCGCCAGCGGTGCGGGCTGAGGCCATGGGCCTTCCAGATCGCCTGGACCGCCGCCGCCGCGACGCCAGCAACCTTCGCCATCGCGCGCAGCGTCCAGTGGGTCGCCTCGTGCGGCGGCGCTTGCTGGGTCAGGCGGACGATCTCGGCGACGCGCTCCGGCGATGTAATCGGGATTGGCGATGAATTGCGGCCGGTTGAAAGCAAGGTGTTCAAGGCGCTGCATCACCGGCCCGGCTGCCAACGGTGCAGTGAGGATGTCGTCCACACCCGAATGCAAGGCGCATTTCACACACTCCTTGTTATCAGGGTCGATCACCACGGACATCACGGTAAAGGGGTTATGCCCGAGGTCGTGATGGCGGATGGGGGAGTCGGGATCCACCGGATAGGCTTCAACAAGCTTGGCGCCGTGTTCTTGGGTATAGGCAATAGCTGCGGCGAGTAGTTGGTCAGTTAGTTTCTGTCCACGAAACGCGCATGAAATGAAAAAGCACGTCAACGACCACACCGCGTCAGGCGCATCCAAGAAATCTTTTGGTCCGCCCAGTGTCTTAAACGGCGGCCGCGGTGCGAAGGAGCACCAGGCCACGGGCTGGTCGTTGGCATAGCCCAGCAAGCCAATGGAAATGCCATCGCGCACCCGCGCTCTTAAATCGTCTTTCAACAGCGTTTTTTTAGCCGGGCCCTTCGTTTTTGTGTGGAGAGAGATGCCCGGCGCCAGGCCATGCACCAACAGTAATGAGGGCCTCCGCGCGATTCAAACAAGTGAACAAGATCATCCCAATTATTCTGATCCACCGGAGCAATGGTCAGCTGCACGTCAGAATTCATTGGTCTCTTTCTTCTGCCGTAAAACTTAAGATCATTTCAGCCAGTAATGCCGGTTTTTTATCCAGCGCATCCCGGTCGCTGCCATTGAACGTCAAAGCCAAACCTTTGGGCATCCGCGCGGCAACGTTTTCCGCCTGACGGCCGAGATGAGCTTCCTCTGCCGTCGCCAATTCCAAGACAAGCGTCGGAATGTTGAGCGCTGTTAGAGTGCCCGCGAGATCGAAGCCGTAGTTGGCTTCGTAAATGGCATCAATGCTGCTTGCGCCCTGCTTACGGTCCTGTTTTTCATCTTCTGAGATATCCGTGCGCGCAAACGGTTTTTGCACCAGCGTTTTAATTGCCGCTTCACGTTCCTGTTGATCCAATATGATGGAATGAGTCATGCCACAAAGTATAAAATGAGACACTTTACCCGGATGGCC
The DNA here is from genome assembly GCA_965262665.1 of Rhodospirillaceae bacterium. Classification (GTDB taxonomy): domain Bacteria; phylum Pseudomonadota; class Alphaproteobacteria; order Rhodospirillales; family Rhodospirillaceae; genus CBDBND01. The sequence goes on along the minus strand of CBDHFR010000004.1, from coordinate 405,691 downwards.
TGCTGCCAGCGCGGCACCGATCTTATTGCCGGTGTGCAGACCGAACACCGCCGCCGGTACAATGTCCAACTCTTCAATGAGATCGGCCATGCTGTCCGCCAGCATGGGCATGGTTACATTTGCCGGTAGTGGATCGGACTCGCCGAAACCAAGGGTGTCGGGCGCGATGATGCGGTGGTGGTCCACCAGATAAGGAATCAACGCTTTGTAGGCGCGCGATGATTTTGGCGAGGCATGCAGCAGCACAAGCGGGGCAGCGACTCCCGCTTCCCGGTAATGCACCCGCCCGTGCCGCGTATCTGCATACCCTGTATTCACGAAGGAGAACCGAATCTCGTCAACCGTCGCTGGGCAGCGGTCCGTCCCAGATCATCGCTTCGATTTTGTGCCCATCCGGATCAAACACGAACGCGCCGTAATAGGGCTCGCCGTATTCCGGTCTATACCCAGGTGGTCCATCGCAAGTACCGCCGTTGGCCAAGGCCGCTGCATGAAAGGCATCCACCTTTTCTTTTGACGTTGCCGTGAAGGCAAAGTGGACGCCGTTGGAGGGCGTTCCAGCCGCGCTCTTGTCGTAGGGCATCTGCACCCAGAACTCCGGGAACGACGTGCCGTAAGCGACGGCGTATTCACCGTGAGCCATGATCCGGCCATACCCCAATGCTTCCATCACTGCGTCGTAAAACTTGGTTGCCCGCGTCATATCATTGGTGCCGAGGGACACGTGGGACATGATGCTCTGCGGTAGGTCTTCGGTCATGGCGTGCCCCCTTTTTGTTCATTTACTTGGCTTTTCGACTAGAACATAACATGAACATACTGTAAAGATGGAGATCGATAAATCCCCGGTTTGCCAATACCCGGCTTAGGTTCGATTTAAACGAAGGCACTCTTCCTCAATCGCTGAAGTGGTGGGTACCGAAGACGCGGCGCGAGTTTTGGAACAGCCTGTGGCTGTTCATCCCGGCCATCCCGGAACCAATCATTTGTACATTCATCTCCTAGAGGCGTCGCTGACGCCTGAACGGGCGCTGCCGGCCGCAGACCGCCTTGCCGCGCTCATGCCCAACGCCGGACACATAGTTCATATGCCGGGACATATCTATTTGCGGGTCGGCCAATACGATAAGGCAATGACCACCAATGAAAAGTCCGTTGTCGCTGATGATGTCTTTTAAAAAGAGTGGGGAGATCGCGCGCTTCCCCGTGTTGGTTCCGCTGGCAGCAGCTTTACGACTCACAGAGGACATTCTTTGTCCTTCGTTCGTTACGCTGCCGCTATGCAGGGGAATTACGCCCTGGCGGTGGATGCGTCGCGCCGTGCGGGTTCTGGATGACGGCACCTGATCGCGGAATGGCTCATCCATAAAATGTTCGGCAAATGGGACGTCCTGCTGGAGGCAAATAGCGAGAGAACCAACAACCCATACCGGGACGGTATGCTGGCTTATGTGCAAGGCAGCGCCCACGCCAATTCAGGGAACATGGACCAAGCAAAGCAGTCACTGGCGACCCTGCGCAGTCTCATGACAGACAAAAGTCTTTCCGTGACGCGGTTTGCCATCAATCCGCGGAGCGCCCTGTTAGAAATCGCAGCCCTTGGTCTTGAAGGTGAAATCAAACAGGCAGCCGATGATCTTAACGGTGTCATTGCTGCCTTTAAGGAAGCGGTCAAGAAAGAGGACTCGCTCCAATACATGGAACCCCCCAGTTGGTCCTTGCCCATGCGTCATTACCTCGGTGATGCCCTGCTGAAAGCGGGGCGCGCATATGAAGCCGAACAGGCCTTTCGCCAGGATTTGGCATGGAACCAGAACAACGGCCGAGCCCTTTACGGCCTGTGGCAAAGTCTCATCGCCCAAGGCAAAACCAACGAGGCGGCTAGAGTGCAGATGCAGTTTACTGACGCCTGGAAGTCAGCGGATACGGAACTGACGGCGGCGCATTTTTGAAAGCAGATTGCCGCTGGCACCCGCTCACTCACAAACGAAGTCGTCGTCCCCGAGGGGCGGCAGTAATCGCTCCAGCCCCGTTCGCGCCAGTAGTCCACCAGGCCCACGTCTTGCACCAGTTGCTTGAAACGCTCGGTCTTGCGGGCGGGAGACACCACAGGATTTGAAAAACCTTCCAAAGGTCCGTGCCAACCCGCGTCTAACACGAGAGGGCTTATGCGATCCAAATAGGCATCGGTCCTGCCGAGGACGGGCCAAAGGGTCCTCGTCATACCCGCACTGCGCTCGTCAAGGTTGGTCAGCGGCGGGGCGGGTTCTCCGGCGGCCAGCGCCATCAAGATGCGGTCCAAATTCTCAAAGTAATCAGCATCCTCTGTAGGTTGTGGATGATGGCGCAGAGCCTCTCGGGCCTCTTCGTAACGGCCCAAATCAAAATACATTCTCAGGACGTGAGACGTGGAACGGTAATTGCGGTAGGGATCGACGGCATCGCTTTCCAATAGGCGAGGGCACCGTCTACATCTCCCGTAATGTACATGAGATTGGCGTGGGGTCCTTGATATAAGGGCACCGTGGGCTCGAACGCCAGCAACCTTTCATAGACGTTTAAGGCCGCGCGATTCTTACCGACCAAGCGCAGGAATCGGGCGTATTGATCCAACACGTCCGGATTGGTGGAATCGATGCCCAAGGCTTTGCGGTAAGTGTCTTCCACCTCGGCAAAAGTGGCGAAACTTTCCTGGCTGATCGCAACAGCGGTGAGGACGTAGACGTTGTCTGGGTCAAGGGCGGCGGCGCGGGCGGCGGCATCCCTGGCGATGGTCAAGCTCCGCTTTATGGTCTGTAATTCGTCAATATCAGTCCCGTCCGGTCCGGTCCGAGGTCTATTCAAGACATCGGGGGCTGTTTGCAGCTGGGACAACAAGGCCCAGCCCGGCGCGAAGTCCGGCGCACGTAGGGTGAGGGCCTCTGCCGCTTCCACCGCAGCAATCCATTGCTGCTGGCGGGCCAGGGCGCGGGTGCGCAAGAAATCTTCATAGACGTCGAAGTCGACCGCAGGAGCGGCGGCGAAGGCAATACCGGCATCAAAGCCCAGGGGCACCTGCAAGGCATCGGCGACGGCGCGGGCGATGTCCTCCTGGATGCCAAAGACGTTGGAAAGATCGAGCTCCCGGTCGTAGGTCTCCGACCACAAATGAAAGCCGTCTTCGGCTTTGATCAACTGCGCGGTAATGCGGATGCGGTCGCCGGACTTGCGCACGGAGCCCTCGATGATGTGACTGGCGTTGAGCGCTTCGCCAATGCTTCGCAAGTCCCGGTTTTCTCCCTTGAACTGAAACGCAGACGTGCGCCCCATCACGCGCAGGCCCCTTACCTTGACGAGCACGTTGATGATCTCTTCGGAGATGCCGTCAGAGAAGTGTTCCTGATCACGCTCAGGCGACAGATCGGCAAAGGGCAACACCGCCAAAGCAATGTCTACGGCTGGTGTGTCCACGGTCACCGGCGGTGCGGACGGGGTCGTGATGTAGAATCGATCAAACAGAAGAACCGCGACCGCCAAAGTCAGTACAGCAATAATGACGCGGTCCAGCTTGCTTGCGGTCTGGACCGCGATGGACTGCTCCGGCTTCACCTCGACCGTTCGTTTTAATCCTTCCGGGGTGAGTTCGAAGGCCCAAGCAAAAATGCAGGCGACAGGAAACCCAACGATGAGGAGAACCAGAACAAATCCGCTAAACCAAGCGGGCAGAATGACCATCGGTGAGATGACCGAAACCAATTGCAGGATCAGCCAAGCCACCACCAGATAGGCGATGGCCACCCGGAACACATTGCGGCGTTTCAGTTCGGAAAAGAATCGCCCCATACCCCCTGCCTCCCCAGCAGGCGTTCGCCCATAACAGGACTATATCAGTGTTCCGGTCTCACCTCACTCCGGGATGGTGAAGCTGGTTTCCTGGAGGTGATAGAAGGTATCCCAATGGTTGTTGACCATGGGAAAGAAATCGCGCGCCAGCGCATCCCAGACATACTCGCCGTCATGACGCGCGGCCCATTCATCGATCAGGTCCTGGGCAAAATCGGTCACACCCTCCCAGCTTTGCATGTGATGCACAAAGATGAGGTTGAACTGTCCGCGCAGCAGGGATTCCAGATGTACGCTGCGGTCGGTGCGGGTTTCGCCGGCGAGCAACTGACCGGGATGGACGGGAAACAATTCCGCCGGTGGCCCCAAAGGAATGACCGCACCGCCGTAGGCTTCAATGTGGGGCTCCTCTTCGCCTGGGGGCTTTAGCGTTAGCATGGAATAGCCGCGGTAGCCGGGGATCACCCGCATCACCGGATAGAGTACGTCATTATAGTAGGCGAGAAAGTCGTCCATCTTGCCGTCTTTGACATCCCAATATTCCGTCACCCACACCTCCGGGGCTTTCCGCGGTGAGAGGTCCAGCCCGTCGGCATCATCAGCGGCCAGCGCCGGTGGTGCCGACAAACCAAGGCAAACAACAAAAATGAAACAGTGGATGAAACGCATAACGTTCACTCCGTAAGGGGTGTAACTCTGGTTAAGTTGCCTAACGTGAGGCCTCTTCACACTTCGCTTTCAACGCCTCATTCATGCGCACGAATCCGTCTGTGGTCGGTCCCACCATGCTTTTCCAAATGAGTGGAACCAGCAGACCCTTGAACTGTTCACTCTGAACCAATCGAGTGCTGTCACCTTCCTGACTCAGTTCAAAGCTGTGACGGCCGTCAAAAATTCCCGGCATGAGCAAGCGTCCCAGCCAAACAAAGGTATGCGGCGGATCGGCTGCAATGACGTGCGGCCTGAATGTGTTTCCGCTTTGACCTGCTGGCTGAATATGCACGGTTAATCGTTCTCCGGCGGTCACCGCGCCCGACGCGCTAGTGATGAAAGGGTTCCAATTTTCATAATCCGGCAGATCAGTCAGAACCTTCCAAACCGTATCGATAGGGGCGGCAATAGAGATGCTCGTTTCGATTTGACGCATGACTCACAAACTCACTACTGGGCGTTTCATTCCTCAATCAGCAAACGCGGACTCACCCGCTGAGGAAGCGCAACACCTGGTGGGCGAAGGTGACGTCGCTTTCCGGGCGGTCCTGCACTGTGCCTTTGGCCGCCATCTCTGCCGCTGCTTCACCCCACTGGTACTGGGGATCGCGGTCGCGGCGGAAGGTCAACACCGGCTGGTCCACATCTTCAAGCAGGTTGGATGCGTTGACGTCAAAAACCGCACGCACTGTTTCATTGTAGTGATCGAGCTGCTTCATGGTGTCGACCAGGCGATTGTAGAAGCGCACACCGTCCAGGTTGGGGTTGACCCAGCGGATGGCGTCCCGCGAGCGGTCGTACCAGGGCCACTTGAACTCTCCGTCACGGAACATGTGCCACAGTTCCGAAAGATGGCCGCCACCGCGCAGGGGCGTGAGGTCCGGGGCGTAGTTTCCCCTGAGGTCATTGCGGTTCCGGCGTTCGGCGAGGATGGCGCCGTCCAGTACCAGGCTATGCACCTTGTCCGGGTGGCGCGCCGCCAAGGCAATAACCAGGGGTGTCGATGCATTGATCGCCAATACATCGGGCTGTCCCAGGTCCAGCTGATCGATGACGTCGGCAATCATATCGACGACCGCATTGCCTGAGTCTCCGTTGTCCAGCGGATCCGACTCTCCCGTACCCGGCAAGTCGATGACCAATACGGGCCGATCGAAAGCGAGGGTGCGCATAAGCAACGCGTAGGGGCTGGTGCCGCCGGGCACGTCGGGCAAGACCAACAGTGGTCGGCCGCCTTGGCTGTTAATAGGACCAACACGGCGGACAAATGTCTGTCTATGCTCTTGCATGACATAGCTGGCAGTGATGGCATCGCCTGGTTTTGGGTTTGCCAAAGGGTCGGGCGGGGTGAAATTCGCGTCACCTATAGGTGCGCCGTATTCGCCGAACAATGTGCGCAGCCGCCCCCGCCAGGCGTCCCGGTCTGCTGTCAGGCGTTCGATAGATAAGACATCTGGCACGTCGTCGGGCACATAGTCGAGATGAACATAGAGGGGGTCCGGTTCAATGGCCATCAGCACAGTCGGCACTTGCAACTGTTGAAGCACAGGAACGGCCCGGTAGCGCATCGCCGCGCCATAACCGGCCGAGTAATGCGGCCCGGCGGAAAAGATATCAATGCGCGCGTTGTGCATGGACTTGGCGTCAGGGTCTGTGCTGTTCGAGCGCGTGGCAGGGGACTTGTCGTACCAGGGGAAGTTGCGGCCGAAGTCCTTGCCCCGGGTCCATTCGTAGGCGATGAAGCTGCCGTCTTGGTTGATGGTGAAGGGAGTAAGGTAATTCCTGTTCCAGACATAGTCGATCGGCCCCGGCGGAATGGACAGACCCGTCCATGACCAGCAACGACACCCGGTCCGGATGATCAACCGCGTATTGCAGCGTGATCTTGGCACCGGTGTGCGAGCCAAAAACCACGCTGCGCTCAAGGCCGAGAGCTTCGACGGTTTCCGCCAGCACCCGAGCGAAATCGGTGATTTCCGGTTGCCCACCAGGCATCAACGGGGTGGAGTTGCCGTGGCCCGCGGTATCAAGCGCGATCACGGTGAACTGATCCGACAACCGGCCGATGAGGTCGATGTAGGTGCGCGACGAACTGGGCGAACCGTGCACCAAAACCACCGGCGGGCCGGACCCGGCGGTGCGGTAATGCATCTGGCCGTGGCTCGTGTTGACGAACCCTTTGCGGATGGTGCGGCTACCGCTCTCATGGCTCGCCGCTAAAGCTGATACCGGACGTAACAGTGTCGTCGCGGCACTGCCCAGGGATAGACCCATTGCCGTACGCCGCGTCGTTTCAAAAAGAATATTTGAGCTTTTGGAATTTGTCATGGTGAGCCTCCCTCAGTCTTTTCTTGAGGCTCACGGTACACCCGGTCTGGTTGCCGCGTACAGAGGCCTGACAAAAGGATTAATCCCGATTCCTGTCAGGTTTCTTCAGTCTCAGGCATGGTGTTATTCCGCATCCGTCACTGCCATTGAGGCGGATCAAGGCCCTGCCGGTTTGTCTCTTGTAGACAGTCAAAAGCCGGACCAGCGCCGACTGAAGCCGTTCAATTGATAGGGGAGACCAGGCATGAACCACAAACACCGCAAAGTTCTCCACGCTCTGTTCGCCCATCCCGTCAGCCCCAATATCGCCTTTCGTGATGTGGAAGCGGTTTTTCAGGAGCTCGGTGCGGATGTGTCCAACAGCCACACCGGCAAATTGCACGTCACCTTAAGCGGACACTCCGTCAATTTCGGTCATGTCAAACACAGCCTGCTCAAAACAGAAGTGACCCAAGTGCGCAAGTTTATCGAAACGTGCGGCATCGATCCAGCTAAGGACTACCCGCTGTAGCGGTGCCAGCTTGTAGGGCCCGTGCTATCTGTGGCCGGGCCCGTACCAGATCAGCCAGATCATCAACAGTATGAGCGCGCCCATGACCCAAAGGGGCACACGGTTGGGTTTGGTGTCTTTATTGTCAGGGTCGGGCGAGGTCACCTTTGGTCCTCCGCTTTCAAAATCGAATTCGTTCTAGCTGACTTCAAGCAAGGACTCAAATTCTCACCAGGGTCTTTAGACAACGACCAGTGGCTCTTCTTCGGAATGGAGTGGTTCGTAGCCATTGTCGGTGATGAGCAGCAGGTCTTCGTTATGCCCGGCGCCGAAGCCCACTTCAATGAAGGGCAGGTCGACGGTAATGACCATGCCTTTCTTGAGTTCCAAGTCCTCGCCGCCGCGCCACGGGTTCTTGTCGCTGTAGGGCTGATCAGTGTGCTGCAAGCCAAGGGAATGGGGATTGACGATGAGCGTGTCCGGATTGCCACCCGCTTTTTTGTAGGCCTCAAACCCGGCGGCCATGATTTCCGAATAGCGCGTACCCGGCTTGAGGATGGCGAAGGTGGCTTCCCGCGCCGCCTGTTGAGCGTTGGCGCGCAGCCGTACCTCTTTGCTCGGTTCACCGAGCACAATGGTGCGGGCAAAGTCGCCGTGATATTCGCGGAAGTTGGATACCGCATCGATGAGGAAAGGCTTGCCCGGCACCACTTCGGCGTCGGGCAGCAGGCCTAATGTCACACCGGCGAGAATGAAAGTAAGGGTATTGCCGCGAATGGCGCATTCGGCACTGAACTTGCGCTCGATATCGTAAAAACTCATACCCTTTTTGATGGACCGCGCGGTGACCAACGCCGCCTCGGCATTCTTCGTGCCGGCCAGACGCATGAGGTCTATTTCCGGGTCGGATTTGATGTAACGGATGCGCCGAAACAAGTTGTCGCCGTCGACGAACTCGATGTCGTCGGCAACGCCGATCCGCTCGAGCAAATACGCGATGCGCATATCGTCCACGGCAACGCGGCCACGGGTGATGCCGGACTCACGCATGGCTCGGGCCAGGCCCCATTCCGGTGTCGGCGATGGTTGATAATTCTTATTGCTGTCGATCCAGCGTTGTTCGCGCGCTGTCAACGGCAAGGATTCATCAACCACGCGCTGGCGGTTGGCCGCTTTGGGTTCGACGCTCAGGGGTAGGGCGTCTTCGCCCACATACTCGGCGGCGTTGGTTGGGCCCGAGTAGGGAATCACATCCGGCACCCAGCGGTCGCCGTTGACCACATCCCACAGCATGCCCGAAGTCACCACCAGGAATGTCGGCTGATCGGGATCGCGGGGCAGGGTGGCGAAGGACGGATACTGCCAGCGCATCTTGGTGCCAATGGCCGTGGTGTTGGTTAGGTAGTAGACGTTGACCGTGTTGAGGGCGAGCATACCGGCGAGGTCGTATTCCTCCATCACCGCTTGCGCCTGGGCTTTGTTAATGAGTGGTTGCATCAGCGCGTTCAGCTCATCGCTGACGGGATGCACGGCGACACCGGCAGCGGCTGCCGGGTTTGCTGTAAAAGCTGCACCGGCTGCTGCCGCAGCCCCGCCTTTGAGAATGGTTCTTCTTTGCATCACCGGTCTCCGATCTACCCTGAACCTGGCGTCCATCCTCCTCTCCAAAGCCAATCACGGCAAGGGGTCTATCTGTTCTGCTCGGGTCGTGACCGGGTCGAACTCAAGCATGCGCAGACAAAAAGAAAGGTGTATCATCGGAGCAAGAACCTCTTCGGGAGACACACCATGTCCATAAACAGACGCACCGCCCTCGGTAGTCTGGCGGCGACATCGGCGCTGGCTGTTCCGGCAGCGGCCAGGGCGCAATCAAAACCGGTCGGTCACACACCGCCCAAGCCTGAAATCGACGGCCTGGCCCTCATCAACAAAGGGCGCGCCCATGACGTGATGGAAGAGTACGACCTCGCCGGTCTCATCGCCCTCGATCCCATCAACGTCTATTACATGACCAATGTGAGCACCATCGGTGCAAAGTTCCGCACCGAGTATCCGGGTTTCGCCACCATGGCACCGGACCCGGACATGCTGACCTATCTGGTCTCAGGTTCGTCGGCGGCGTGGGATATTGTCAACGGTGATCGGGAAACCGCTGAGCTCATGCCTTATGGTTTCGGCGGGTGGAACGAAGCGGAATTCAATTCCGACGGCTTGCCCATCGAACCCAAAGACGGACGCACCCGTAACTATCATGTGCGCGACGATGTTGAATTAACTCCCAGAGAAAAACGCTGGAAAGCAGCGTCAGAAAAACATGCCGATAACGTCGCTGCGGGTGCGGCCTGGGGCTTGGCCCGGGCGCTGAAGGCCCAGGGCATCACCAAAGGACGTGTTGCCGTCGACGACATGCGCATCGCTAAGTTTTTGTCGCAGGTGGATTTGCCGCTGGTCGAGTGCGTCGACGGTTACGGCATCTTCCAACTTATCCGCATGGTTAAGACCGAGCAGGAGCTGGCCTACCAAAAGGTCGGTAGCTGGAATAACGGTGAAGCCTGCCTGGCGACCATCAACGCGCTGGAAGTGGGTATGCGTCATACCGATGTGGAGCAAATCTTCCTCGCCGAATGCGCCATCCGTGGCAATCACGTGCGCAGCGTCATCGCCGGTATGCCCGGCGGCAACTTTCCCGACGAAGAATTGGTCGCAGGCAAACCGTTCCTGATCGACTGTGTCAGTCACTACAAGGGGTACATGGGGGACATCGCCCGCACCTTCATCATTGGCGATCCGCCGAAAGAAGTGGAGATGCGCCGCCGTGCCAACCAGCTTGCCCGTGAAGCGGTGTTCGATGCCATCAAGCCGGGGGTGAAGTATTCCACCCTGCGCCAGATCGGTCTCGACACCATGATCAAGGCCGGCATACCGGCCCATGCGGTGTTCGTCACGCCTCACTCGGTCGGTCTGCAGCATGACGACAATCCGTTCCGTATGCCCGACTTCGGTATCAGCGGTTTCGATCACGTGCTGCAGGAGAACATGGTGCTTACCGTCGACCTGCCCTATTTGGAAGTAGGCTATGGCTCCGGTCATAATGAAGATCTTTTCCGTGTCACCAAGACGGGCTATGAGCCGTTCAATACGGAACGGGATCCATTTATCATTCTTTAACGCGTGAAAATCAAAAGGAGCGCATCATGACCGATCATCACAAGATAGATCGACGTCATCTGTTGGGAGGCCTTGCCGCCACAGGCGCCGCACTGGGAACTTCCAGCCTGGTCTCTCCTGTGAGTGCTGCAGCGCCTGCGTTGACTTTGTCCGCGAGCGTCCCGCCGCCGGTGCTGGGGCCGCGCATGAACTTCGAGCAGGCTGATAAGATCATGGCCGAGCTCGGACTTGACGCCATCGTCGTCGGCGCGGGCACCAATCTCTACCAGGCCACTGGGCTCGATTTGACGGCGACCAAGATGGGACACACACCGGGAGTCTATGCCCTCATCACCCGCAACCGGGATCAGCGTTTGTCTTTGATCGCGCCGTCCTTTCTCTACTATTACACCATCGCCATGGATCACCGGCATTCCGACTTCCCCGCTTATCTCTATGCAGGTCCGGGCGAGGCATTAGAAGACGAGGAACTCAGCCTCGATCAATTGCCCTTGTATCCTAACCTTGAAGAGGCGCCGTTGGACTTTATTGAATCCACCCGCTTAAGCATCATCGAACGGGCGGTGCGGGCGGAAGCGGCGCGGCCCAATCTCAAATACGCTTTGGCCAATGCCCTGAAGGATGCCGGTGTGGCCAAAGGCCGCATCGCCGCCGACGTGCCGCCGGTGATGCGCAACGTCATGGATGCGGCAGAAGAGGCGACCGTGGTCAACGCTGACGACGCGCTCAGGCGCATCCGTCCGGTCAAGTCCGATGCGGAAATCACCCTCATGCGCTACGCCGCCCAGGCCAATGCCGAGGCAGGGCTTCAGGCCGCTGCTACCGTCCGCGCCGGGGCCGACGTGCGTGAGCTGCGGGCGGCCTACTTCGCCGCCGTTGCGGCGCGGGGTATGCGTGGTATGTTCATGGTCATCGATCGGGTGAGTTCGCCCACTTACGAAGCCACTTTGCGCGACGGTCAGTGCTTCTCTATCGATTGCGTCAGCGAATACATGGGGTATCACGGCGACTTCGCCCGCGCGGTCTATATTGGCGAGCCGTCAAAGCGCATGCAAAAAGTATCTGAGCTCACCGGCAAATCATGGGACTACGTTCGTGAGAACCTCAAACCAGGCTTACGGTTTTCCGAGGTGCGCCGCATGGGCCAGGATTTCCTGCGCAAATCGGGTGCTGATTTCTCGATCTCGTTCACGCCCCACTCGGTCGGTCTCTATCATGCCGACCATGTGGGCAACATGGGCTCACCGCCGCGGGAAGACATCGTCCTCGAGCCGCGCATGGTGCTGAGTGTGGATTGCCCCATGGGTGCCACCGGCATGGGTGGATCATCCCACCTGGAAGATCTCATGCTGATTACCGAAGACGGTGCCGAGCCCATCAACAGCATCGGCACCAATGTCGTAAAGGTTTAACGACGGCGTTCTAAGATAGTTCCGTTAGCTTCTATTCCAAGTGGACTTGGAGATGCCGCCCTTGAAGTTGTCGTCGTCAATGTCCCCAGCTGTCACCCCCAAGACAATATCGAAGGTGCAGTTAAGCTCGCCTATGGGCGAATCCGGAATAGGCACAAAGTCCATGGACACGCTTTTCTTTTCCGCTTCCGTGCGCCGTTTGTAGACGATATCTGACTCATTCAGGGGATGATCCTTGATGTTCATCTCCGTGGTGAATATCCGATCACCGTTCTTGCTCACTGCAAAATGAACATGCGGGGTGCGGTACAACTCGTCTGTGCCATAGGGCACCGGTTTGATGGTGCGAAAGTAATACCCTCCGGTTGAATCCGTCAGGAACCGGCCATAACCCTGGAAGTTATGATCATAGTTTTCACCATAGCGTTTCTCATGACTTGTATGTCGGTAGACACCCATCGAATCACTTTGCCAGATCTCTACAAAGGTATTGCTCACGGGGGCACCCGTGCTGTCGAGGATGCGGCCAGAGAGATGGGTGATCTCGCCGGTGGCAGGTGTGATGGCGTCGTTGACCAGGATCAGATCGTTGTCAGTGTCTAAAGGCATTTTGTCGGGATAAAGCGGCCCTTCACCGGATGGTCCCGTCCGCATCAAGGCTTCGGCAAAAGCGCCTTTGATTGTGAACAAACGTGTACTCAGCGCTGCAACGCCAAGTCCACTTGCAGTCTTTAAGGCTGCGCGGCGTGACGGAATTGGGAACTGTTTTCTGAAACCATACGTCATGGCATTACCCTCCCTGTAAGGGGTTGGTTTGAAAGTTGAGCGAGTGTGACACACAATGACCAAGAAATTGACTCCGATGCCGCCAGCCTATCACCCTGTGAGCAAGGGGATAAACGGCCTGGCGGAAGCCTGTTACGCGCCATACCTTGGCGATAAATCATTACGGGGGCAGCTATGTCGATTAAAGGACTGAGCGCATTTGTCATTTTATGCGTATTGAATGGAGCGCCGGCCTGGGCGCAGAGCGATGACACTGTGCTGCTCATCCGCAACGTCACTCTTATTGACGGCACCGGCGCACCGCCCCTGCCCAACGCGTCGGTGCTGGTGGAAGGGAGCCGCATTTCCGACATCACTATGCAGAACGTGTATCCACCCGATGGTGCCATTGAGATCGACGGTGACGGTAAGTATCTCATCCCCGGCATCATCGACAGCCACATGCATCTCCCCGGCGGACGCACCGGTCCCGGTAATCGGGAAATGATCATGGACACTGATGCCGGTCTCAAGGTTCTGCACGGTTTCCTTTATGCCGGCATTACCGCCGTCTATGACTCCGGCAATCACGACAATTTCATTTATAAAATGCGGGACGACGAACGGGCGGGACGCATTGTCAGCCCGCGCATTTATGCCACCGGCAGCCTGGTTGCTAAAAAGGATGGCTACGCCTGTTGCGCCGGATCGACCACCATGGACGGCTTCGCTGACGGCCGGGAAAAGCTGGATGCCTTGTTCGCCAACAAACCGGACATGCTCAAATTCACCCGCGACCGTCGGGGTATGGGGCCAAACGGCCAAAACCTGCCGCTGATCCCCGACGATGACTTCACCCAGCTCATCCGTTACACCAACGAAAACGGCGTGCGCACCACCATCCACATCGCCGATGAGCAAGCCGCGCGGTTAGCCATCGCCGCCGGCGTGGACGCATTGGCGCATCCGGTATTTCTCGCCAACGCCAGCACCGGGTTTACTGACTATGTGGCCGAACAGGGCGTGGTGGTGTCAAGCACGGCACTGCTGTTCGGTGCGGTGGGCCGGGTAGAATTGGACAATTCGTTTTTCGACGATCCCCTGTTCACAGCGACCCTTACGGAAGAAGAACTTGAATTCAACAAAATCACCGAACGGGACCGCTATGCCTCGTCGGGCATGTCCGGCTGGATGCGGGGAGTCTTGCCTGCTGTTTTGCGTAACCTCAAACAATTACATGATGCCGGCGCCATCGTTGCCATGGGTACAGACCGGGTGCTGGGCCCCATGGTTCATATGGAAATGGAACTATTGGCCGAAGCCGGCATCCCTTTAATCGACGTCATCACCATGTCCACGTTAAACGGCGCCAAATACATCGGCGTGGACAAGGATCTAGGGTCCATTGAGGTGGGCAAGTTGGCCGACATGGTGATCTTGTCAGAGGACCCGACGGTGGACATCCGCAACAGCCGGTCGATTGAACGTGTATTCATCAGCGGACGGGAAATCGACCGGTCGAAATTGGATCTACCGATCAACCAGCGTTGAATCAGCGGATAGAACCCGGTCCATAGTGGCGCGTGAGGTAATCGAGAATCAATTCTCGCTCTTCCCCATCCAGTTTGGTCATACCGAATTCAATGGTCATGCGTTCTAGGGCTTCACGCCAGCCGCTGCGTGAATAGCGCCATTGCAAGACACTGTGCATGGAATGGCAATCGGAACAGAGCAGGTAGACAAAGTCTTTGCCAGCACCCTCTGCCATAGCAGAGAAATCAGGATCATCCTGCGCAAATGCGGGAAAATGTATAACCGGAATTGTGCAAACGATAATGAAACGCATGAAAACGCTAACTCTGTATAAAGAAATATTTACTAATTCTACCGGTTGATTATTGCAAAGCGAACCTTAGATGAAATGTTACCCGTAAGCCGTTGCGGTGATTCTGCTGCGGTGTCACACTACCGAGACGCTTAACCGGAAGTGGTTATGATTCGACGCTGGTCGCTAGATTTCCTTGGCCTTTATGCAGTTGCCGCCATGCTGGCTCTTGCACCGGCTGTCCATGCCCAGGAGGCAGGCGACGGGACCGCCGGAAAGCGGCGTTGTCGAGCCCGAGCAGGAAGGCCGCCGGCTCGGCAATCTGCCCAACGACCAGATCCGGCAATTCCAGATGCGCCGGGCCTTCGAAGAGGATCTGCCCGAATGCCTGCCGCAAATCCGCGCCATGATGGATGAGGAGCAAAGGAACCGTAATTGGATGGCCTTTGGCATCGGCAGTGTGCTGCTGCTGGTTTTTCTCTTAGAGGCCGTTTCGAAAGGGGTTGAGTGGCCGGTGTCGATGTGATTCCAGGAAGGTTGCTGAAACCGATCTGGAGCCGCCATGTGGACGCCGACCACCCGAGAGCAGCATAGCCGCAAGGCGCTGCGTTATCAGACTGATTTGACCGCTGCGGAGTGGGTTGTGATCGAGCCTCATTTGCCTCCGGCTCATGGCACGGGACGGCCCCGGTCATGGCCGATGCGAGAGATCGTCAACGGCATTTTCTACGTGATGCGGGCTGGCTGCCCTTGGCGCTTGCTGCCAAGCGATTTACCACCGTGGGGCACGATCTATCGCTGGTTCGCTAAGTTCCGCGACGACGGCCTCCTTGAGAAGATCAACCACTTTCTGGTCATGGCCGATCGCGAGCGGGTCGGACGCGAGGCCAGCCCGAGCGGCGCGATTATCGACAGCCAGAGCGTCAAGACGACCGAGGCTGGTGGCCCCCGCGGCTACGATGCGGGCAAGAAGATCAAGGGGCGCAAGCGCCACGCGCTGGTCGACACCGACGGGCGCGGCCTCGTGCTCGAGGCGCATCCGGCGAGTATCCAGGACCGCGATGGTGGCGGGCCGCTGCTGTGCGCCTCACGCGGCTCGTTTCCGTTCATCGAGAAGGTCTTTGCCGACAGCGGCTACGCCGGCGAGAAGGTCGCCACGGCCACCATGATCGCCGTCGAGATCGTGCGCAAAAGCCCCGATCAGGTCGGCTTCGCCGTCCAACCGCGCCGCTGGGTCGTGGAGCGCTTCTTCGCCTGGATCAACCGCAACCGGCGACTGGCAAAGGACTTCGAGGCCACCATCGCCTCGGCCCGCGCCTTCCTCTACGCCGCCTCCGTCATGCTCCTCGTCCGCAGATTGGCCCGAGCCGCATGACTTTCGAAACCGACTCTTAGGCTTTACGCGAGGGGGGAAAGAAAAAACGGCGCCATCAAAAACAGATGGCCGAGCACCGCGCCTTGGGAGAACGGGTTAAACACAAGTGGCGCAGTGAAGTAGATGACCCTTATAAAGACCACGATCCGCTGGGCGACGAATAAATCAATTTCTTAATGTAGAGTTCACTACCTGGGCAAAGAGGGGGGCCCATGATTCGTTTGTTGATCGCAATTTTTCTGCCTTGGTTGTTGTTCTTCACCATTGGCCGGCCCGTCGCCGGGGTGATTTGTCTGCTTCTGCAAATTTCACTGATCGGCTGGCTGCCGGCCGCCATTTGGGCGGTGTGGAGTCTCAACACATTTTCAACGGATAAAAAAATCGAAGCGGCGCTCAAAGATCAAACTAGCGATTAGAAAATCGTCTATTGAGGTGTCGTCCTAAGTGACGGCCCATCCCATCAGCGCTACGCCAATCGCACCGACGATAATCGGGCGGACAATTTTTCCGCCCATAAGACCTTTGGCACCCGCGAGGATAAGGGCGAGGCCAATCAGCAGCGCAGCCCAATCAACAAAACCGGATACACCAGCGCCTCTACCAACGCCGCCAAAAAAATCGACAAGGCCGCCCGGTGATTCGGCCAGGAATCGGCCCACCTGCTCGCCGAGGGTGCCAAAAATCCCGCCCCCGTCAGAAGCGCTTGCAGCATCTAGTGTTTCTTCCTCCATAGTGAGGCCCCCTACATCATGCCCATGGCTTTGGGTAGCCACAGCGTTAATACCGGGAACAGGGTCAGGATCAAAAGCCGAACCAAATCGGAGACAAGAAACGGTCCAGTGCCCGCGTAGATGGTGCTGAAGGGCACATCTTTAGCCATGCCCTGAAGCACAAAAACATTGAGCCCGATAGGCGGTGTGATCATGCCCATCTCCATCACCACTACATTGATGATGCCCCACCAGATGGGGTCATAACCCATCCCGGTGACCAAGGGGAATACGAAGGGCAAAGTGATGACCATGGCGGCCACGGTGTCGAAGATGGATCCGAGCACAATGTACATGGCTTCCAGTAGGAGAATGACAACAAGGGGCGCTAGGCCGAGGTCTTCAATGGAGCCGACGATGATATCCGGCAACTGAGACAGGGAAATGGCGTAGGAGAAAATCGACGCGCCGATGATGATCAAATAGATCAAAGCCGTGCCTGCCGCCGTTTCTTTGAGGTTTTCAAAAAACAAACTCTTACTGAGCCGCCCACGCATCGCAGTAAAGGCGATGGCCACGGCGGCGCCTACAGCCGCTGCTTCATTGACGGTGAAAATGCCGGAGTAGATGCCGCCGGAAACCACGAACGCCAGAAAGACCACGCCCCAGCTTTGGCGCAAAACACTGCGGCGTTCTATCCACGGGACCCGGTCCGCCGCGGGTCCGGCGGCAGGAGCAACGGTGACGTAAGCGACGACAGATAACATGTAGAGAAACACAGCGATCAATGCCGGGCCCAGGGCCGCAACAAACAACGCGGTGATGAATTGCTCGGTGAGAATGGCATAGAGCACCAGCAGCAACGACGGCGGCACAATGACTCCCAGAGTCGACCCGGCAGCCACGGACCCGGTCGACAAGCGGCGGGAATAACCCCGGCTTTCCATTTCAGGCAGGGCAATGCGGGTCATAGTTGCGGTGGTCGCCAGGGATGACCCACACACCGCGCCGAACCCGGCACAGGTGGCTACCGTTGCCATCGCCAAACCGCCACGGCGGTGTCCTAAAAACGCTTGCGCCAAACGGTAGAGATCTCCTGATAATCCGGCCGCTGCGGCAAAATTGCCCATCAAAAGAAACAAGGCGATGACCGCCAGTTCCTCGCTGGCAATGGCGGCCGATGGTTCGATGCCGAACAGAGCGATCGCCGGTTCAAAGCCGATCAGCACACCAGTGCCAATGAAACCGGCGATGGCCATGGCCACACCGATGGGCACATGCAACGCGATCAAGACAAACATGCCCGCGACCACCAGGCCGCCGATGACGGGTGGGTCCATACTCTAAACTGACTCCGCCTGATGTTCGACGGGCCGGCCTTGGCGGGCCGCATGCAAAGACGCACCCACGACCCAGCTTTGCACAGCGACGCAGGTGATCATCAACATGCTGGCGATTATCCAGATGGGAAAGACCGGCCATTCCAAAGTGGAAGTGGTGCGGCCATTGGCGGTGTAGTCGATGGAGAACACAACGAATTGCCAAGCGACCAAAACAAAAAAAGTCAACATGAAAAGTGCGCCAATCACGTCCAGCCACGCATGCGCTTTCTGGCCGAGCAGCTTGCCGAGAATACGAACTGTCACCGCATTGCCTTTTTTCAAGCCGGCCGGAAAACAGCTGGCGATGACAATGGCGAAGGCCACTTCCTCAATGTCATGTAAGCCTGGAATGCGCGGGAATCCGAGGTATCGCAGACACACATCAACCAGTGTCATGAACGCGATGATGACCAAACCTGTGAAACCGATGACGGCCATCGTCTCGACGGCGCGGTCGAGCACAGATTCTGCCGTTGTCTTTGGACTGTCAGTCATGAACTAGGATTGCCGCTCGCGGCGGCGCAGTTCTTCCAGTATTTCTTTGACTGCGTTGAAAGTGGCTTCCCCGCCTTCCGTGCGTTCTATCCACGCATCGGCAACGGGCTGCATGTAGGTTCGCAGGCGGGCGAACTCTTCGGGGTCTGGCTCCGCCGCGATTAGATGGCCCTCGTCCTTCAAGCGTTTAGCCACGTCGATCACACGCATATCGTAGGATTGTCCGCCGCGTACAGCGATTTTAAGCCCGCCGTTCTCGTCTAGGATGCGCTGTAAGTCAGACGGCAACTGGTCCCAAGCTGATCTGTTCATGATGATGGCAAAGGCTACGGCACTGAGGGGTGATGTAATGACGTAATTGGTGTGTCGATAGGTCTGAAAGGTGTTGACCGATATCCATCCCTGTATGGTGCCGTCGATGGTGCCGCGCCGCAGCGCTTCCGCTGCATCGGCCGGGTGCATGGATTCCGGAACGGCGTTGAGACGTTTGACGAAATCGCCTTCGAGCCGGCCTGCAGCCCGCACCTTCATACCTTGGATGTCGTCGTAATTGCGGATCGGCTTGGTGGTGTAAAGGTTGCCGGGCTCAGCCGTCCAAAGGCCGATGAGTTTCACATCTTCGTAGCCTTTCAACAGCCCACGTTCGTACAAACGCCAGGCCAGTATGCTGGCTTCTGACGCGTTACGACTCAAAAACGGCAATTCGAGCACTTGAGTTTGCGGAAATTGTCCCGGTGTATAGCTTGGCTGAACCAAGGTAACGTCACTGACGCCGGCTTTGACAAGATCGAATTGTTTGTAGGGGCTACGTCCCAGTCCTCCACCCCAATAGGTCTCAAAGCGGATACGACCATCGGATGCTTTTTCAACATCTTCGATCCACGGAGCGAAAATTCGGGTGACCGTATGGCTAAGCGGTGAAAGATATGCCGACGCCCTAAGAGTAATCGTTTCTTCCGGCCACGCCGGAGCGGAGCCACTCAATACTCCGGCCATGATCACGCAAACCAATTTCAAACGAGTCACCATCATTCAACTATCATAATCTATGACCCTATTCGATTCTCATGGAGAGCAGCGACTTCCGCGTCTTCTTCGGCCTTCTTGGCGGCTGCTGAATCAATAGCCATGCGGAAGGCCTGCGATAGCTTTTCGATCAGATTGAGGTCCGCTGCTGCCAATTCTGCGTAGCTATGTTCCATAGCAGATACGTTATCAGCCAAAGTGCTACATAGATCCTGTAAAGACTTGTCTCTGACTTGCTTGGCCATGGCGCCTGCTTCTCGAAGAATCCCTGTAAGAAGAGCCAAATTATCCCGGACATCCTCTGTAACTTCTTCGTTTTGGTAAGCTTCTAATATCAAATCACACAATGCTCCCATCTTCATGCTTTGGCTGGCCAATTGAGCTTCGATAACTTTGTTTTGGGAGGCTTTGACCGCTTCTTGAAGTTCTCCCATTTCAAATGTCTTGCCGTCAGCCTTTTCCTTAAACGTATTTGGCACATGCACTCGGGTCGCGCCGGGTTGCATGGGTGCATCACCTTTACGGTCAGGTCCCACATAGTCGCTTGTGGCGACAAAAGGCTGACGGTAATAGGCAATCAACCGTAGCTGTTCATGTATTTTCCGCGCATCAAACGGTTTTATTACGATGTCATCCGCGCCGGCCTGTATGGCTTTAGTAATGCTGGCTTTATTGCGTTGCGATATCAACATAGTGATGATGACAAAGGGATTGTGCCCCAATTGATTGAAGCGGATTTCCTTAATCAGATTGAATACATCGGGGTCGAAATCGGCGGACAGCACCAGCAAATCCGGCGGCACGTCGACCATCAAGGATCTGAGACTGGTTGCGCTGGAATGGGTCGATACATTCTTGATGCCTTCTTCCATGAACAGCTCTCTTAGCTGCTGGCGAATATGATATCCCGTTCGCCGACAAAAACGGTGATGGATGTAAGGTTACCGCGATCCAGTTGAGCCATAAGTAAATCAAAAAGTAGCTGTGGAATCCCATGTTGGGGCGCGTTACCAATGTACCGACCTATGATCGGACATCCACCGGTGAGAGGCAAGGGGCGGGCTGGCGCCTAACTGTGGATAACAGCCTTCGGGCCAATATCCCATACCTCATACCGCCAAGCTTTAACACCGTCCGTTAAGGGGCCTGGATCAAACCCGCCTTTGCGTTTGAGCGCCTGCAAAAAGTCCTCCGACTCGGGCAACTCCTCCCATACCTGGGGTAAGAATGTGCTGCGCCGACCGTTTTCATCGGCGAGCACAAGCCCATCAACCCTAGGCCGCAATTGCGAAAGTAAATCTGAGTCACCGGAGTAACTCATCTTAGTCAACGGACTAAGAATACTGATCGAAACGTCAAGGTCTTCAAGTTCATCGTCACTTACGGCCGGAAAGCGGGTATCCCGGGCCACTGCACCTTGGGCGTTATCAGCGATATTGATCACAAGTGGTTCATGCGCCTGAAGGCTGCCGATACAACCACGTAAATTGCCCGTTTTCTTAAGCGTCACGAATGATGCGCCATTGGCCTGTAACGGGCCTGGAAAACTGTTCTGATTAACCGGCATGGCTTCGCCTTTATCGACGGCATGGCGCACCGCGTCGGCGGCGAGATTCAACAGGACCTCACTGTGATCTTGCAGAGCGTAAGGGTCAGACGTGGCCATAAGACGTCTAAGAAAACGCCCAGGCACCATAACCAACTACCCGGTCCGGTGTGCCCGCCGTATCTGCCGAGGTTAACAGCGCAATGCGCTCCGCTGAGATGTTGCGTTGACGCGCCACGGCTAGAAGTCCTGAAATCGGCACGCGGCCGCACGCCTGTTCATACTCAATGGATTGCCAGTCAAGACGCTCGATGGCCAAAGCAGTTTTCTCATCCATACGCATGGCCTGATCTTGAGTTAGGAAGTGCGACAGATCTGAACTGATGACAATACGGGTTTCGTCACCGCCCCAGAGAGTGTCCAGCACTACACCCACCTGTTCGGCTGTTGCGGTACCAACCGCAAACGGCACTAAGGTAAATTCACCGATCAGTTTCTGCAAAAGCGGAAGCTGGACCTCGAGGCTATGCTCTTCGGCATGAGGTGCATCATCAATGGAAACAAAAGGAAAGGAGGCGACGTCATCAATGGCTTTTCGGTCAATTTCTATTGTGCCCAACGGTGTGGCAAAAGCGTCCGCCCGTGGCGCGGCGAGGCCGCGTATGGCCACGCGGTGACACGGTCCCATCAGAATGATCCGGCTGATGGACGCTTTATCCGAAGTAAAACGTTTCAGGGCTTGAACTGCGGCGCTACCGGAATACATGTAACCTGCATGCGGAACGATGACGGCTTTTGGTGCCGGTGATGCAGGGATATCGTCATATGATTGGATGAAATCGTCGACCATCTGATCCAACGTGTTAGCATCGCTCGGATAAAAGAAGCTGGCAACGGCTGGTGGGCGTATCTGTGCGGTGCGCTCTGACATTTTAAAGGCGTCAATTCTCCCATGTGAGCCGCACAAAAAAGCGGTTAGGAATGATTATAGCATTTCGTGACCAATGAGTGTCGAAATGGACAAAACTGAGACCATTGACGGTGTCACTGGCAGGTACTGGCAGACCTTAGAGGATGGCCGCATCCAATGCGATGTTTGCCCGCGCGAATGCCGCCTTCATGAAGGGCAGCGAGGCCTCTGTTTTGTTCGCGCCCGCAGTGGTGAAGAGATTGTGCTGACAACTTATGGCCGGTCCAGTGGGTATTGCATCGATCCGATCGAAAAAAAGCCGCTCAATCATTTCCTTCCCGGCACACCTGTTCTCAGTTTCGGCACAGCCGGTTGCAATCTCACCTGTAAGTTTTGCCATAACCACGACATTTCAAAATCCCGGCAAATGGATTCCCTTATGGACCAAGCGCCGCCGGAGCTCATCGCCGAAGCAGCTGTACAAACAGGCTGCAAATCAGTGGCGTTTACTTACAACGACCCGGTGATCTTCCTGGAGTATGCCGTAGATGCAGCCAAAGCGTGTCGGGAACGCGGCATCAAATCGGTTGCAGTCACGGCCGGCTACATCAAGCCGGACGCGCGGGAAGAGTTCTTCGCTCATATGGATGCCACCAACATCGATCTTAAAGGGTTTACGGCTGAGTTTTACAAGGACC
Organism: Rhodospirillaceae bacterium; assembly: GCA_965262665.1. Lineage (GTDB taxonomy): Bacteria > Pseudomonadota > Alphaproteobacteria > Rhodospirillales > Rhodospirillaceae > CBDBND01. The sequence goes on along the minus strand of CBDHFR010000004.1, from coordinate 383,028 downwards.
TATGTACGGCAGGCTTGGACTCCGTTCTCGACACCATTGCTTATGTTCATCATCACACCGATGTGTGGATGGAACTGACCACTCTGTTGATCCCGGGGAAAAACGACGACGACGATGAACTGAAGGCGTTGGCGGATTGGGTCACTTCAACCATCGGTCCGGATGTGCCATTGCACTTTAGCGCTTTTCATCCTGATTTCCGCATGATGGATATACCGGCGACACCACCGGAAACTTTATTCAAAGCCGTTGAGATCGCAAAGACGGCCGGCGTTCACTATGCCTATGCAGGCAACGTCCACGACCGTGCGACGGGAACCACATGGTGCACGAATTGCGGTTCAGCCCTCATTGAGCGCGATTGGTACGAGATCACCCATTGGACCGTGAATGAAGACGGTTGCTGCGCGACTTGCGGCACTCAATGTGCCGGCGTGTTTGATGGAGGTCACGGGTTGTGGGGTCGGAAAAGGCAACCGGTGCGATTGGCGACCATGTCGGTTTCGCCTTACCTGTAGTGGTTCAGATGTAATCTGACAGTTGGCCGTTTTTCCGGCGGCCTCTGTTAGGTCAAGTTCAGTTCACGAACTTTTCCTTCCAGATTTCTTTGCCCTCGATCATGGTCTGGAACGGCGTTCTGCCGCAACACATTTTGCCCTGATGAGTGCGTTCCGTGTTGTAGTGATGTAGCCATTGATCCAGATCGTCCTGCAGCGCATCGACGCTGTCGTAGAGTCTTTTGCGGAACGCGACCTGGTAGAACTCCTGCAGCACGGTCTTGTGAAAGCGCTCGCGGATGCCGTTTGTTTGCGGTGATTTCACCTTGGTCTTGGTGTGGTCGATATCGTTGATGGCCAGGAAGAGCTGGTAGTCGTGCTTGTCCGCTCGCCCGCAGTATTCCGTGCCCCTGTCGGTCATGATCCGCAGCACAGGCAGGTCGTGCTCGTCATGGAACGGCAGCACCCGGTCATTGAGCAGGTCGGCGGCGGTGATCGGCGTCTTGGTGGTGTAGAGCTTGGCCTGCGCGACCTTGGAATAGGGATCGATATAGCTCTGCTGGTAGATCCGCCCCACCCCCTTCAGGGTGCCGACATAGAAGGTGTCCTGTGAACCCAGATAGCCGGGGTGGGCCGTTTCCACCTCGCCGCGGGCTTCGTCGTCGCGATTCTTCTTTTCCAACGCCTGTATGTGGACGCCCCCTGTAGTGCAAGCAGGAATTTGAACAACTCGTGACATGCGGTCAGGTACTGTCCTATGTCCGGCCTCTCAAGTGCGGCATACATGCGCCGCGGGCCCATATGGTGTTCGTGGATCGGATCCAAATCGCACTGGCGGTATGCTTGGCAGCCCTGCAGGCGTTACTGGTTTTTCCGACCCCGTCTCTCCGACCTTTTGCCCCTATGTTGTCTTTCGTCCTAGCCGCACCAACCGGGGTTATCCGCGCATCACGCCCTCAAGAGCGTGACCGCAGAGCCCGGCGTTCCAAACAACCTTTTTTTCCAAGTAGCTATCCCGCACCAGCGGCAACAGCCGCCGGCGCCCGGTAGGTTTCCTTCTTGACCGACAGCGCCCAGATGATGCGGGCCATCTTGTTCGCAAGAGCGACAGCGACCAGCTTCGGCGGCTTTTCCGCCAGCATCCTGCGGAGCCAGGGATCATCCAGCTCCGCGCGCTTGCGCTTATGTCGGAGCACGGCCGTCGCGCCAAGAACGAGCAATCGGCGGAGGTCGCGCTGTCCCATCTTGGTGATCCGGCCGAGCCTCTGCTTTTCTGCCGTCGAATTCTGCTTCGGTGTCAGCCCTACCCAAGCCGCGAAGTCACGCCCGCAACCGAAGCCCTCCATCGGCGGCGCAAAGCCATGCACCGCCATCGCACAGATCGGTCCGATGCCGGGGATCGTCATCAGCCGTTTCATCTCCTCGCGCGCTTGGGCCTGAGAACGGATCTCTTTCTCGAGGCTGGCGATCTGCTCACTGAGAGCAGCGATCTGCTCGAACAGCAGTTCGGCCATCGATACCACCTGTTCAGGAAGCACCTCCCTCGCTGTTCCGAATTCAAACCGCAGCACTGCGACATTCCCTACACCCTGTGGCGCGATCACACCGAACTCCGTGAGCTGGCCCCGCAGTGAGTTGATCGACTGCGTGCGTTGTCGGACAAGGAGCGCACGGGTCCGGAACAGCATCGAATCCGCCTGCGCTTCCTCCGACTTCACTGCTACGAATCGCATAGTGGGACGCTGTGCAGCCTCGACGATTGCAGCCGCGTCGTTACTGTCATTCTTCTGTCGCTTCAGGAATGGCTTGACATTGTCAACGGCGGGATCAGCTTGCACGCGTGGCCGAGAGCGATGATTTGCCGGCCCCAGTGGTGTGCGCCACCGCAGGCCTCCATCACGATCAGGCACGGCGGCACTTCGGAAAGGAATGCGAGGAACTTGCCTCGCGACAGTTTCTTGCGGAATACCGGTAAACCTTCGGCGGTTGCCCCATGAAGTTGGAAGCTCCTCTTTGAAATGTCGATGCCGATGATGGTAACTTGCTCCACGGACGCCTCCTTCGTTGATCGAACGCACCTAGAGCAGATTCAATTTAGTCCCGATCATATCCGGCGGCGGCGAAGTAGTTTTCGCATTCGGTTGAGGTGAAGGCGTCGATGGCGTCGGCAATGGCGTCCCACAGGTCGTCGACGGTTCTGGCGGCGGCCTTTCTCAGGAGCGCCTTGAGTTTGGAGAAGGCCATCTCGATCGGGTTGCAGTCGGGACTGTAGGGCGGCAGATACAGCAGGGTTGCGCCGGCGGCTTCGATGGCCTGGCGGATGCCAGCGACCTTGTGGGCGGGCAGGTTGGCCATGACGACGATGTCTCCGGGGTCGAGTTCGGGTAAAGGCCTCATGCGCATCCAGCTTCGAGCCAGGCGGTTGGCCCTGGCGGTCGGGCTCGATCGATCCCGTCTCGCGCCAGCGCCGGTGCCAGTGGATCGCCGTCGATGGCGCGACACGAAAACGCGCCGCGGCCCCCCGTGCAGACAGACCCCCAGTGACCGCCTCGACGACCCGCCGCCGAAGATCATTCCCGTAACAATGCCCCATGTCTGACACCAAATCGCCTCGGGATATAGAATCATGGAGTGGGACGCTTGGGAATCCCCTTCGATTCACAATTCAGTCAAACCGCTAGAGCGTGTGTTCCTTCCTGGCGCTTATGACGCCGTCAGATGGGGGCGTCCACTCCATCGCACCTGGGCTTCGGTCAGAATCATGCCATCCTCGGCGACCTTGGTCTCCAATGCTTTAATACCAGCGGTCGTTGAGATTGATTCTCTTTTAGGGATTCCCCACGGCGCAATGATGTGATTCATAGAAAGCCGGCTTTAAATGGAGGATTTGATGTCGGCGAAGATCCCGTTGCGAACGGACTATGACGCGGTCCAAGCGCGGGCCTTGACGCGCAAAGCGACAGATCCCAATCAGGTGCGCCGCCTTCTGGCGATTGCGGCGGTTTATGATGACTGAACCGTAGGGATGCGGCGGCGGTTGGCGGCATGGACCGCCAGAGCCTGCGCGACTGGGTGTCCCGGTTCAATCAGGCAGGCCCCGAGGGCCTGCACGACCACAAATCTCCCGGCGCGGTTCCGCAGCTGACGGCGGTGGAGAGGGTGGCGTTGGCGGAGATCGTCGAGGCGGGGCCGGACAGCGACGGCGTCGTGCGCTGGCGCCGGCTCGACCTCAAGGAGGTTATCCGGGACCGCTTCGGGGTGGAGTATCACGAGCGCTCGGTCTCGCGCCTGGAACCTGTCAGGAATTTTGTGTTTATGAGCGCTAGGATGTCCAAAGGAGGACAATATGGCGAGCAGGCACAAATCGGTGGTTCCAGACGAGCTACTGGATCGACTATTGGGTGGATCGGACGCGCTTGAGGCATTTCAAAGCGGCGATCTGGTCCAGGATCTGAAGAAGGCACTGGCGGAACGCATCCTCAATGCCGAGCTGGATCAGCATCTCGACGACGAAGACGAGCAGTCCAGCGGCAACCACCGCAACGGCCATAGTCGTAAGAGGGTGCTCACCGACGATGGCCGGATGGAGTTGTCGATTCCCCGGGATCGGCAAGGTCGATTCGATCCAAAGCTTGTCGAGAAGCACTGCCGGCGCTTGCCGGGGTTCGACGACAAGGTGATCTCGATGTATGCCCGCGGCATGTCGGCCCGCGAGATCCAGGGTCACGTGCGGGAACTCTACGGCATCAAGGTCTCCCCGGAACTGATCTCCAAGGTCACCGATGCCGTTCTCGACGAACTGGCGGCCTGGCAGTCGCGGCCGTTGGAGTCGGTCTATGCCATCGTCTACTTCGATGCGGTGCGGGTGAAGATCCGTGACGAAGGGCTGGTCAAAAACAAGGCGGTCTATCTCGCCATCGGTTACGCCTGCGACGGCTACAAGCAGATATTGGGGATGTGGGTCGAGCAGACCGAGGGGGCCAAGTTCTGGCTGAGCGTCATGAATGACCTGAAGGCTCGGGGTCTTAAGGACATCCTGATCGCGGTGGTGGATGGTCTGAGCGGCTTTCCGGAAGCCATTGAGACGGCCTATCCGCGGACTCTGGTCCAGACCTGCATCGTGCATCTGATCCGCAACTCGATGGCCTACGGTTCCTGGAAGGAGCGCAAGCTCAGCGCCGCTGCGCTGAAGGCCATCTACCAGGCGGAGAATGCCGGTGCCGCTCTGGCGGTCCTGGCGGCCCTGGCGGCGTTTGAGGCGGGCGAGTGGGGCCGGAAGTATCCGGCCATCGCCAGGAGCTGGCGGCGCCAATGGGAGCAGGTCATTCCTTTCTTTGCCTTCTCGGCGCCGATCCGCAGGGTGATCTACACGACCAACGCCGTTGAGAGCTTGAACAGTACCGTACGACGGGCGGTGCGGAGCAAAGGCCACTTTGCCCACGACGACGCGGCCAAGAAGCTGATCTATCCGGCCTTACGGGGCGTTGCGGCAAAGTGGAAACGGCCGCCTCAATTCTGGTGGCAGGTGAAAGGCGAATTTGCCATCCGCTTCGAGGAGCGGTTTAGAATGGTCCAAGGGTGAGCGCGATCCTCGTGCTGCCAGTCAGCCATCCAACGGCGCCCTCCCTCCAGGAGCTTCCCTTCGGGACTCCTCCTGGACCGAGGACATCGCCGGCTGGCATGGGTTTATCACCAGGGTCGCTCACAAACCAGGGAACGGGTTCCCTGGTTTGTGTAAATCAGCTCACACACAAAGTTGCTGACACTCACTTGCCGGATACGGAGAAGAGGGTGCTACGGGCAGAAGCGGCCCTTCTGTGTCCGCAAATATGCGGCCCCTCACGAGGCCCTGCCAGCCAGCGCAAGTACATTGATGCCACGCTATACCTGCTGATGCACCACGGTGTCTTCTGCAACCAAGCTCGTGATCTCTTTTCTGCTGGGAGTGTGGCTGAGCACGTCAAACCGATCAGCGAGGATGAGCCTTACGTCTCCCGCGCATTGCGAGACATAGAGCATCTGATGGTTGATGCAGCTACGCGACTTGAAGACGTATTATTCGAGGAATACTGGGGGCAGTCTTAATCCACCCCATCAGAGAACCAACGAATGGCTACGTATGGCAGACGCGGTTGTAAGGGGCTGGATTCCCTCAGAAAATCTCTTTTTGGCTAATTAGGCTGGTAATTCCCAATTAATTCACAGGGTGGAGACCCGCCCCAAATTCCGCTACACCCCGAGCCATGGCAGATTTGGTTCTCTATAACACGCTGACCAAAGCGAAAGCGCCGTTTGTGCCCGGTGATCCGAAACGGGTGACCCTGTATGTGTGCGGTAACACGGTCTACAACTTTGCCCATATCGGTAACGCGCGTCCCACGGTCGTGTTTGACGTGCTGTTCCGGTTGCTGCGCCGCCTTTTCGGCGAGAACAACGTCCTCTACGCCCGCAATATCACCGACGTAGAAGACAAGATTAACGCTGCGGCCAAGGAACAGAGCATCGACATCTCTGTAATCACAGATCGTTTTATAGCGGCCTTCAATGAGGATATTGGCGCACTCGGGGTTTTGCCTCCCAGCGTCGAACCAAAGGCCACCGAGCACATCTCAGATATCGTTGCCATGATCCAACGATTGATAGACTCAGGACATGCCTATGAAGCCGAAGGACATGTTTTGTTTGGCGTACCGTCCTTTGGTGATTACGGCCAACTGTCCAATCGTAATCGGGACGACATGATTGCCGGCACACGGGTAGAAGTCGCACCCTATAAAAAAGATCCTGCGGATTTCGTATTGTGGAAACCGTCCACCGACGATCTACCGGGTTGGGACAGCCCCTGGGGTCCGAATGGAGGCCGGGGTCGTCCGGGTTGGCATATTGAATGCTCGGCGATGATCGAGAAACATCTCGGCGAGACCATTGACATCCACGGCGGCGGTAACGACCTGATCTTTCCGCACCATGAAAATGAGATCGCCCAAAGCCGGTGCAGCCACAGTGGTGCGGAATTAGCCCGGGTTTGGATGCACAACGGCATGCTGGAACTGGGCAGTGAGAAGATGTCCAAATCGGTGGGCAATGTTTGGCTGGTGAGGGATCTTTTGAAGACTTACCCAGCCGAGGCCATCCGCCTTGCTTTGTTGACAGCCCATTACCGGCAACCACTCGACTGGTCGGAAGACTTGCTTGTGCAATCCAAAACCACTTTGGATCGGCTTTACGGCACGCTGGACGCGTTGAGCAACGTCGACGCAGACGGTGGAGAGCCTCCGCAAGGTTTTATGGATGCTTTGGCCGATGATCTAAATACGCCAAAGGCATTGGCCGAACTCTCTGCGCTGGTTAAAGCAGCGAACACGGCGGAGACCACGGACGAAAAAGCCCGACTGAAAGGTGAACTGTTGGCATCCGGCGCTCTGCTCGGACTGTTGCAGGCCGATCCCTCTGTTTGGTTGCAGGGAGACCAAGGTGACGATGCGGAAATCGAAGCCCTCATCGACGCCCGTAACACGGCACGTGACAATAAGAATTTCGCCGAGGCCGACCGTATCCGTGACGACCTAGCTGCCCGCGGCATCACTTTGGAGGATGGCGCCGGCGGAACAAAGTGGCGCCGGACCGGTTAGGGATGGTCACGGTCACAGACACCCGGGCCGAATTAGCCCGACTGGTCGCCTTCCCTACCGTCTCGCGGGATTCCAATCTGGATCTGGTCGCCTACGTGCAGGAGCGACTGAATGAGTACGGCATAGACTCCCGTCTGATCCCCAATGAAGAGAGTAACAAAGCCAATCTGCTGGCGACGGTCGGTCCCATGATCGACGGCGGAATCGTGTTGTCCGGCCACACTGATGTGGTTCCGGTGGATGGTCAGGACTGGCACACCGACCCCTTCTCTCTCGTGGAACAGGACGGCAAGCTGTTCGGCCGCGGTACGTGCGATATGAAATGTTTTCTGGCCATCACCCTGGCCGCCTTGCCCGAGATCGTTGCCGCCGACCTGCCAGTGCCTATTCATATTGCCTTTTCTTACGACGAGGAGGTGGGCTGTGCCGGTGTGCCTTCTTTAATTCGCCTGTTGCGCAAAGAGCTACCTGCGCCCCGCGCCGTCATCGTCGGCGAACCGACGGAGATGAAGGTGGTCACGGCCCATAAGGGTGTGACGGCGGTCAGTGCGACCATCACCGGCAAGGAAGCCCATTCGTCACAAACGCAGTTGGGCTACAGCGCGGTCATGGCAGCGGGCAAACTCATTCAATGCGTTGCCGATATGACAGCGGACAATGCAAACAGTTCAAACAAAGACCCCTGCTTTGAGCCCGATCACACCACTTTGACGGTAAACATGATCGACGGCGGCACGGCCTTGAACATCCTGGCCGGCCAGTGCCGTCTGATGTGGGATATCCGCTCCCTGCCGGGCGATGACGCCCAGCAGTATGTCGACCGGTTTCGCGATTACTGTGAAGAAAAAGTGCTGCCGGAGATGCGCAAGACGGCGCCAAACAGCGACATCGCAATCGAAGTGCGGGCCGGCACGCCTGCGCTCCAGTTCGAACCGGGCTCGGAGGCGGAACGGTTGTGCCGCCAGCTCACCGGTGACAATGCTGAGCGGGCGGTGAGTTTCGCGGCGGAGGCCGGGCAATTCCAGGAAGCGGGACTTTCCACTGTCATTTGCGGCCCGGGGTCCATCGCCCAGGCCCATCAACCCAATGAATTCATAAGCTTAGAACAAGTTGAGCTGGGCACTCGCTTCATGGCCGACCTGATCGAAAAGCTGGCCCACTGACCACATCCAGGGTTTAGACTAAACGCCATCGGAAAACCCACGAAAGGGAGACCGGACATGAAAACAGCCATGAGTTTGGCTTTGGGCATATTGATGACGTTCAGCGCATCGATGTCTGTAGCAGCCGAAGAAAACTTAGACATGCAGGCCGGTGATTGGCGTTTCACCTTTGACACACCGCTCGGCAAAATGCCGTTCAATGTAGAACTCACCCAAGAGGGTGACATTTGGACCGCCGCATTCATCAATGGCCCGGAGCGCATGGTAGCTGAAGTCACCCAGGTGTTCGGCAATTCCCTGGTGATCGAGTTCCCGTCCTACGGATCGAGCGTGGTAGGGGCCTTAGTGGATTCATCCACCATGCGCGGGGTGGTCCGACTCAAACGCCGGGATGGACCAGCAGTGATTCCTTTTACGGCCGAGCATGGACAGAGCCACCGCTTTTTTGCCGATGAGAGTTTGTCTAGCACCGATGTGGGCGGCCGCTGGCAACTGACCACCCGGTCAGCCTTAAGCCCAGAGCCGCGCACCGGTTTGCTTGAACTTACCCAAGACGGATCAGTCATTGTTGGTACATCCATGCACACCACGGGAGATTCCCGGTTTTTGACCGGCGTTTTGCGCGAGAATGAACTTTATATGTCCACCTTCGACGGCGGCACGGGTTCGTTCTGGCGTGGCACCCTCAGCGACGACGGCACGATTAAGGGACAGACGTATTCCTTTGTCGGTCGCTCTGTCACCGACTGGTCAGCCAAACGCGATGCCATGGCTGCCCTCGCCGACCCCGCGAAGCTAACCTATCTCAAGGAAGGCTATGACCGTTTTGAGTTCTCGTTTCCCGATCTCGACGGCAACATGGTTTCGTTGGAAGACGAGCGGTTTAAGGACAAGGTGGTGGTGATAACCATCGGCGGCAGCTGGTGCCCGACCTGTCACGATGAAACCACGTTCTTCTCACCTTTCTTCAACGAAAACCGGGACCGTGGTCTGGAAGCGGTGGGATTGATGTATGAATACTCACCGGATTTCGAACAAGCCGCCAAGGCCTGCCGGAATTACCAGCGCCGCTATGATGTTCAATATCCCATGCTGATCGCCGGCACTGCGGATAAGGAAGCAGCGGAGCGGACCCTGCCGATGATCAACGCCGTACTGGTCTATCCCACCATGATCATCGTCGATCGGAATGGAGAAGTGCGGCATATCCATACCGGCTTCCCCGGCCCGGCCACCGGTGAGCATCACGAAGAGTTCAAAAAGGATTTCATCCGCAAAATTGACGATCTGTTGTCGGAAGGCGTCTAACGTCTTCATCGCATAAACAAACGGCGCTGACGAATGTCCGCGCCGTTTTTTATTGGAGTTGTTGGAAAGAGCCTAAGCGGGCTTCGTTCCCAAAACATTGTAGCGACTGCGCCAAGCCGGTGGACCTTCGTCTTCCACCTCGAAGCCCACTTTGCGCATGTGACCGTTAAAATCGACGGAAGCATAGTCCGGACGCCAGACTTCTTCGTTCCAGCGGTGGTCGCGCCAGCCGCCAAACTTGCCGTAGTTGTCTCGGCGCCGGCCCCGGCCCACGCCAGTTTCGAAGTCGATCGGGAAATAGACGCCGCCCGGACGCAATACCCGGAAGGTCTCCTCAATGATTTCTCTGGTTTTTTCGGCCGTCACTTCATGGTGCATGATGTAGGAGGTGACGATGTCGAAGTGATTGTCGGGGAACTTGCAATCTTCAGCCAGGGCTTGGCGGAAGTTAGCGCCGACACCAAGATCGGTGTCGCGCATGTGAGCGTAACGCACCATCGGCCCACCAACATCGATGCCCCAGACTTCGGCGTCGGGGAAACGCTCTTTCAGCGCGCTTGTCAACTGACCGCAGCTGCAGCCTTGATCGAGGATACGCAGGACCTTGCCGTCTTTTGGCGTTGCCATTTGCCGCGCCATGTTGCGATGGATTTCGTCCTGGTAGTTGGCGGCGCGATAGAAGTTGTTGGTGCCGTAGTGGTAGATATGGCCGGCAAACGGGTCGCCCACATAGCCGCCGGGTTGAATGTGAATCTCGTACTTGGTGTATTCCGGAATATGCATATCCGGATTTAACTCAAGTCTGCCGGGGCCCATATTGTCGGCCGCTTCCAGTTCATCGAGATAGACATCAGCATTTTCGTGGTAATGCATTTGCATCGCTTTCCACATCAACTGCTGGCCACTGGTGCGCAGCCGGGCTGTGGTTCCCAGCAAAGGATCGTCTTCCACAAGGGGGAAGATGTCTTCTAGGGCATGGTCTTTTTTGAGGTCGAGACCGCCGGCTTCGAGTAGACGGTCAAACCGTGCCCGCGATGGGCGATTGGCTTTGGCTGACCAGATGCGCAGGCCAGTGAGCATGTCGTCCAGGCTCTCTAGATCGAGCCGGGGCACACGCTCTAACCGGTTATTGGTGCCGCGGGGTTCATAGTCGCCTTTGAAGGTCGACATAGGTGCGGGTTTTGCGCTGGCGGATTTACTGCCAAACACAGCGCCAATGGCTGATGTCACAGCAGCCGTGGCGCCAAAAAGAGTGCGACGATCAATCATGGTTGATCTCCTTTGACTGCAATGGAGTTACTTGTTGTCCCGTTGGAAGGCGGCGGAGACGGGGAGGTCGCCTTCGCGCAACAGCGGCGAATAGGTCAGATCAATGAACCGGTCCCGGTCCTTCTGCCATTCGGCTTCCTGTTCCGCCGTCGGCATGTACTTCTCGATCATCGCGTTGGTCACGCCTTTGTCTTCCAACAAAGCTTCCACAACCTTCATCCGGCGGCGGTTCGACCACACCTCGGCCCCGAGGGCGATCAGGCTGGTCATCATGTTGTCGAGGATCGGGTTGCCCAGAAAGACAGCCCGCTCGACGTCGGAGGGGATAAAGTCTGACGCATAGGTCGGACGGTCGGTCTTCAATGTCGTGGTGGCCATGGTTGTGGCTCCTTTTTCGATTAACTCAAACCGGTGTTCATCCGGCAAGACCCCATAGAAAACGTCACTCTGGTCTATACGAGCCCTCACATGTTCGAAAGAGCGGATCTCGGGCGCGATTCGGATTTTCGCAAACCTTACTGACGGTTAGCCGCCAGTCCGTAGAGCAGGTTCACGAAAATGCCACAGGGGTCTACAATTGTCATGGAAATACAAAGGTCTACCCACACCGTCGGTGATCGCGATCACATAGCGGAAGGATTTGGACAGCGGCGGGTCATACCTGACCGGGGAAAGGACGGAAGTGGTGCTCACCAGCGCACAACCAAGGCTGTTTCAGCGTCCTGCTATGATTGGGACCGCTATCAGCTTTGGCGTGCCTCTGTTCGCCGCCCTTCTTCTCGGTTGGTATGGCGCCGGCTTACCGACGGCAAATCTCGGCTCCATAATTGCTATCGTCTATTGGCTGGCGATTCTCTTACCCACCTGGTCGGCGTTTGAAGCAGCCAGTTGGACCATCGCCTATGTCCTGCGTCCGCTGCGTCCGTCTTTCATTGTGACCATGGTGCTGGGATGCGTCCTTGGTGGCCTCGCCGTACGGCCCGTTCGTCGTTTACATCATTGGATCGTTCCAGAGCATGGTCAGCGGCAACGAAGAACCGATCCAGGCGCCGAGTTTTATCTGGTCTATGGAGTGGCTCCTTGGGTTCGTCCAGGAAGCATCGGTGATTCTACTGCTTTGGGCTGGCGCAAATCTATTGATGCATGGTCCTTTACGACTGCCGCGCTTTGGCTACTTGCCCTCAGACAACACAGCCGTCCCAGGACCGCATTCGAGCGACGTGCAAACACTGTTGGACACTGAACCAGAATTTTTTAGTCGGCTAAAATCGATCGACACCGGCGACATTGCCGCCCTTGAGGCGGAAGATCATTACGTCCGTGTTCATACTGCTGACGCATCGGAACTCATTCACTATCGTTTCACCGATGCGGTTGAGGAGTTGCGCGGCCGTAATGGCCTGCAAGTGCACCGCTCTTTCTGGGTCAACAAAGACGCCATAGAGTCCATGGTCCGGCGCGGCCGGTCCTTCGACATTGCGCTGACCGGCGGCAAGCGTATTCCGGTCGGCCAGACCTTTAAACAGTCAGCGGCGACTGAATTGAAGGATCACCTTCAAGATTAAAGGGATAGTGCCCAGCCTGTTACTGGGGCAAGGCATAAGCGACGATGTGATCGCTCAATTTTTTCCCGATGGTTGCACTCACGCGGGAAGAACCACCTGCCGCGATGACCACGTACTGATTCCCACCGGCCATATAAGTGACCGGCACGGAGGTACCCATATTCGGTAGTCCGGACTGCCATAGTTCGTCGCCCGTATTGACATCCAAGGCCCGAATTTTGTCGTCCATAGTTGAAGCGACAAAGATCAAACCGCTGCCGGTGACAATCGGTCCGCCAGTAGTCGGTGAACCCCAACCAAATGAAGCGGGAACTGCAATGCCGAACCGTTTGATCTGGCCGAGCGGGATTTGCCATTTCATCTCGCCGGAATCCATATCGATGGCAGAAAGCGTACCCCAAGGTTTTGGGGTGCAGGGAATGCCAAGCGGAGACATAAAGACCTCTCCCACCGCCGCATAAGGTGTGCCGATCAAAGGCCGGGTCAGGTAGTCGATGCGGATAACATCGTCGTCAGGTGTGTCGCCCTTGGGTTCAAGTCGCAGCCGCGACGCCAGATTCTCTGCTTTGATGATCAGTGTGTTGGAATTGGGATCAAACGCTGCGCCACCCCAATTGCCGCCACCAAGGGCTGAAGGGAACAACAGCGCTTCGCGCAAGTCGGGAGGCGTGTACATGCCTTCATACCGCATGCTGTCAAATTCACGCTGGCACCAGCCTTTATCGAATGGTGTGAGACCAAACAGATCGTCGCGCTCGATATTTTGGCCTGAAAACGCAACCGGCAGAGTTGGATACGGTTGCGTATCCGCCGCTTCGTCTTCGGGTATGTTGGTGTCCGGAACCGGCATTTCCTCAATCGGCCAAACGGGTTCGCCCGTTGCCCGGTCGAAGACAAACAGCCAACCCATCTTGGTTTGCAGAATTGCCACTTCTTGCGGTTCGCCGTCTTTCATGATGGTCACGAGTAACGGGTGCCCCACGAGGTCGTAGTCATAGAGATCGTGCCGCACGGTCTGATAGTGCCAGGCAACGCCACCACTGATAGCGTCAATGGCAACCAAGGCCGTGGCATAGGGTATTGGGAAGCGCCGGCCGCCACCGTAGTAATCGGTTGACGGGCTGGTGGTTGGTAAAAAGACGAGGTTGAGGTCTTGGTCGGCACTCATGGTCGACCAAACATTGGCGGCACCGGATTGTTCCCGGCGGTCGTCGGGAATGGGATCAAACTCCCACTTCAATTCACCGGTGCGGGCATCCCATCCTCGCACAAACCCATCGCTGGCGTTCTGTATGCCGTCGTTGGACGCTTGCGCCCCGACAACCACGTCACCGACGACGGCGCCAGGCGACGGCATGGCGGCAAACCCTTCACCATGTAAAGGGTAGTCGGCGTTTGAGACCCGGCCGGGATGGCCCGCTTCGGCGCCGAAGTCTTCGCAAATGGCACCGGTGTCCGCGTCGAGCGCCCACATATTGCCCAAAAAATCCCCTTTGAAGATCCGCTTTTGACAGGCCACGCCGTCTTGGGGTTCGTCTTCTTGCCAATACATCACGCCGCGGCAAGTAGCCGGTCGACGATCGCCTTCAATGAGAGGCTCGCCGCTTTCCGGGTCCGGTGCATGGGGATCGAACACCCACACTTCTTCACCGGTTGACGGATCGAGGGCAAAGACCCGGTTCAACGGTGTGCAGTAGTACAGCAAATCATTGACGTGAATAGGCACGACCTGAAAAGACGTACCCCCTGGGTTTTGTTTGACATCGCCCGACCGGTGAATCCACGCCACTTCAAGATCAGTGACGTTCTCGGCTGTAATTTGGCTCAAGGGAGAGTATTGACTGCCACCCGAATCATTACCGAAGGCAGGCCAGTCGGCGCCCGTTTGCGCAAACGCGATGGACGAAAACATTGATAGAACACCAACACCTATAACCTTGCTTAACATGTCTTTCCCTCACTATGGCTCCCAGACCAATACCAATACTAAACAGCCTATTTTCTCACCCATGTTGCGACGATCAACGCACTAAGGTCCAGACCTTGTTTTATCTTGGTGCCCGATTTGTGGTGATGTCCAACAAAAGCTTGTATGACCTAGACGCGATCCAAAATGAGTGGTCCAGGTGCTAAGTCAGTTTCCTCTTTTTCTATTGTTTACTCGTAATGCTCGTTTTGTTGGTTTCGGGTTCTTTTTGGCACTGACGTCCAGTTTCGGACAGACCTTTTACGTGGCGTTGTTCAACGGTGTGCTGGCAACAGACCTTGGATTGTCGACCAGCGAGTTGGGCAGTCTTTATGGACTGGCGACATTCACCGGCGCCGTGTTGCTGATCGTATTTGGCCGGCTCATCGACGTCTGGGATCTGAGACTCTTCACCGCCTTTGGCATTGTGTTGTTGTCTCTGGCTTGTGTGATGTTCGCCAATGCCGCCGGACCTTTCAGTCTGTTGATTGCCATTTTAGGCTTACGTCTTGCGGGGCAAGGCCTCATGTCCCACACCGGTCTGACCAGCATGTCACGGTACTTCGAAAGCGAGCGCGGCTTGGCAGTCAGCATTGCCAGTGTCGGTTTTGCTGCAGGTGTCGCACTGTTCCCTTTCACCGGCGCATTGTTGCTGAACGTTTTTGATTGGCGGCAGATTTGGACCGGTGGCGCTTTGGTCATACTTTTATTCGGACTTCCTTTTGCTCTCCTGCTGTTGCGCGGTCATACACAGCGGCATAAGGCTTATTTGGACCGGCAAGAAGAACTCAACAACGACGACTTTGAACAGACCCAAATGGGTTGGACTCGTGCCCAGGTTTTGCGGGACACACGTTTTTATATGTTGCTGCCGGTTATGCTGGCTCTCCCGTTCATAGCGACCGGTATCCAGTTCCATCAGATTCTGCTGGTGGAAGAAAAGGGATGGGTCTTGGCCACCTTCGCTTCGGGGTATTTAATTGCGGCGATGTTTAACGTCGTTGGCGGCCTCGGCTTGGGAACTGTGACCACTCGCCTGGGCAGCATTGCCCGCTTGATTCCTTGGTTCATCGCTCCATTGGGATTTTCAATGATCCTCCTGATGGGCTTCGATACGCCGCTGATTATTTGGCCCTACATGATCTTTAACGGCTCGACGGGCGGTATGTTCGGCATCGCCCAAAATGTGTTGTGGGCCGAGCTGTACGGCACGCGGCATCTGGGCGCCGTTCGTTCCATGGTGACGTCGGCATCAATTTTTGCGGCCGCCTTGGCTCCGGCGGTGATGGGCTGGCTGCTGGACGCGGGCTGGACCATGCGCCTCATAGCCGCAGCCAGCTTGGTCTACATTGTTGGAGCCATGGCCCTTGCCTCCCGTGTGCGGATCAGCGCACGTCGGCCACCGGTGCCCAAATTTGCTCACTCTTCGGGCGCGACTTGAAGTCGTTGTCCTGAATTGGGCGGACCCGTCCTAGAACCGGTTCAAGGCAAAACACTCTAAGCCGCCGCATATAAGGACGCCGCCATGCTTATCCTCACCCAAGCCGCCTGGTCTCCAGACGATTCAAAAGCGTTGGATGCACTCGCCGCTGCCGCCTGCCGGGAAGCCTTGCGTCAGTCGTCAGACCCAAACCCGGATGTCCTGTTGCTGCTGCCCCATGCGCCAGTCGATCCGAAACAAGCGCGCAAGGAAAGCGACTTGCTGGGCATCATTGCCACGGTTGCCAAAGCCCAAGTACTGCACATTGCCGGCTCCACCATCATGGACGCAGGTTCCGCAGCGCCTCAGACCATAGGCTTTGTCATTGGTCCTGATGGCGACGTTCTATTGCGCACCGAGAAAATCACACCGGATTTGATTGAGGGTTTTACCGACACCACCTGCGCCATGGGCCAGCCGGCTGAATTTCCCGTTGCGGCATTGCCCTTTGCTAAAGTGGGCATGTTGTGCGGTGAAGACATTCACATTGCCCAATACGGCCGGGCGCTTGCCTTTCACGGTGCCGAAATCATTCTCAATCCATGTGTCGAACGCTCCGATCAACAATTCGACCATCGGGTGGTGTCGCGGTTTGGCCGCGCCAGTGAAAGCGTTGGGTATGTGGCTGTTGCCAGCCCAGCGGAAATGGATGACGGCGGTGCAAAGGTCAAACTGCCTTCCGCCACGGCCTTGTACCGGTGGGAACGGGAAGCCACCACCGTTAGGGGTGACGAAACCTTTGTCGTACCTGACTTGGACATTCAATTGCTGCGTCGGCGGCGGGTAACACCGCAAGGCAGTTTCCCGGCTATCGTTCGCGCCGATGTCTATGGCCGCGGATATCAAGCTGACAAAACGAAAGACAACGTTCCATCCGCCCCTACGACGCGGGAGGCGTGGCTCCAGGAAGCGCAACGCCGCCTGGCCTCCGAAGCGAAAGCGCGCGGACCCAAGAATCCCAATCCGGAAGAACAATACGACTGCATGCTGGTGCAGACCGTGGCGCGTTTGATTCCCATTGGCGGCAACGAAGATCCCCGCGAAATCATCCGCAAGAACTTGGACGAACACTTAGCCAGCGCCGGCAGCCGGCTCAGTGTGCCGACCATGCGTCTCTGTGTATTTCCCGAGTTTTGGCTGACCGGCCCCGGCGGTATCGGCGGCGTGCAGCGCACCGTGCAAGACTTGGAACGCATGGCCATCAGCGAAGGCGACGAAGTGTTCGACATCGTCGGCAAGTTCGCTCAGGACTATAATGTCTTTGTGGCCTTCCAGAATTTTGAGGTCCATCCCAAGCTGCCGGGTCGTGTTTTCAATTCCTCTTTCCTGATCGACGATCAGGGTAATCACATCCACACCTATCGTAAGAATCAATGTGCCGATGTGTGGGGTCTGCTGCCCGACACCACACCGGGATCGATCATCGATGAGTATCTGGATCTGTTCGGATATGACGCCCTCTTCCCGGTGGCCGATACGCCCATCGGTAAGCTGGCCAACATGATCTGCTTTGACAACATGAGTCCGGAAGTGGCGGGCGCGTTACGGCGCCGTGGCGCCGAAGTGATTTTGCATTCCACCTCAGAGCCCCATGGTGGCGAAGGCCGCCGCGCGTGGGACAACGCCCGCCGTACCCGCGCTTTTGAGAACTGCGTTTATATGCTGTCGGCCATGGATGGCGGGGAATACAAGTCCCACGATTCCGAGCACATGACGTTCTTCCGTCGCGGCCATACCCGGTTGGTCAACTTTGACGGCAGCCTGCAGGGCACGGTGGACGGACCAGGGCCGGTGCTCTTACGTGCTCATATTGACTTGACCGCTCTGCGCCGAGCCCGGGCCAACGACCGCACCAACTTCCAGCTGTGGAATGATCCCATCGTCTATGCCGATCACTACTCACCGGACATGGGCTTCCCCAGCAACATGTGGGCGGGCGATCCGTATGAGAATCCGTACATCAACGCCAAGGCGATGATCGAACGCATCGAAAGTTATGTGGATCAGGGCATTTACGTGGCACCTGACGCAACGCTGAGCGACAAAACCAAGGCCCGATCGTCAGACGTGATGTAAGCGGCGCCATTTAAGCGACGCAACATACCTTTCGTTTGGGTTCGCTCAGCGGGTGGACCGCACGTCAACGGTGACCCCAGGCGAAAGACCGTTTAAACGTCTGCACACGATTGGGATTGGTCAAGCGGGGTCAGCGGGCGATGAAGATTGGTGATGCGGTTGCCCGCTTTGAGGACCAACGCCTGCTCACCGGTCAAGGTGACTACACCGACGATTCCGTCGACGATCAGGCTGCGTCGATGGTTCTTGTCCGTTCCCCATTCGCATCCGCATTCGTAAAATCCATCGAAACCGATGAAGCGCGCGACGCGGCCGGTGTGCTTGGCGTGTTTGCACGGTCGGACCTGGACGCAGACGGGATCGGCCTGTTCTCATCCCTGTTTCCCTTTAAACGCCCCAACGGTGCCGACATGATCAGCCCTCCCTTCGGCATGCTGGCCGGTGAGACGGTCAACGACGTGGGCGACCCAGTGGTGGCTGTGGTGGCAGAAACTCGGACGCAAGCCGAAGATGCCGCTGAGCTAATTCTTATCGATTACGAAGAACGGCAGTCCGTCACCGACGCAAAGCTTGCGTTGGAGCCAAACGCGTCTGAACTCTGGGATACGGCACCCGGCAACGTTGCCTTTGTGGCTGAGCGGGGCGATAGACCGGCGACGGATGACGCATTTTCCAGAGCCGCGCACATCACGACACTGGATTTGCGGATCACACGGGTAACCGCCACGCCGATCGAACCACGTTCCGCTGTCGGAACATTCGACCCGGAGACCCACCGCTACATCTTGCGTACCGGCTCGCAAACACCACATCGTTTGCGGGACACCCTAGCAAAGGACATTTTGAATATCAGCCCCGAAGAGTTGCGGGTGATCTCGCCGGACATAGGCGGCGCCTTCGGCATGAAAAACAACCCGTATCCAGAATATGCTTTGGTGTTGTAGACCGCGCGTCGAGTGGGACGGCCGGTGGTTTGGCGCTCAAGCCGCATCGAAGCCATGCAATCGGATTATCAGGGGCGCGATAATATTACCCGTGGTGAACTGGCGTTGGACGACACCGGACGCATGATTGCCGTGCGGACCCGATCCATCGGCAATCTCGGTGCTTATTTGGGACCGCTCACGCCCCATCCGCCAATCGCCAATGTGGGCGGTGTCGTTGGACCCTACGCCATCGCCGCGGCTCATGTGCAGGTCACCGGTCTCCATACCAATACGCCACCAACAGCGCCTTATCGCGGCGCCGGCCGGCCCGAAGCCACCTATGTCATCGAGCGGTTAGTTGATGCGGCGGCCTATGAACTCAACATCGATCCGGTCGACTTGCGCCGCAGCAACCTGCTCACACCGGAGCAGTTGCCGCACCAGACACCCTTGGGCCAAGTCTATGATTGCGGCGATTTTTCAGGCGTGCTTGATCAAGCTCTGGTGGAAGCAGATTGGGACGGTTTCGCCGGCCGGAAAAAACAAAGTGAATCCCGCGGCCTGTTGCGCGGGCGCGGCCTGGCCTATTCCATCGAAATCGCCGGTGGTCCCCTAGGCGCCCACATGCCTGAATCCATGGCCGTTCAATTTACTATGGATGGAAGCGTGACATTCTTGGCCGGTTCAAAGGAAATGGGTACCGGACATGGCACAGTGTTTCGTCAAATGCTGTCGGACCAGCTCGGACTTGCGCCAGAAAAGATCGACGTCCTCAGTGGCGACACCGGCGTTGTCGAGCACGGCACCGGGTCGTTCGGCTCCCGCACCATGGTGGCGGGCGGCACTGCCGTGGTCCGCGCGGCGGAGAAAATAATCGAATCCGGAAAGTTCCTCGCCGCCGATGTTTTAGAAGCAGCAGAAATCGACATAGAGTTTGTCAACGGTATGTTCCGCGTTGTGGGCACGGACAAATAGATCAGTCTGCAAGACTTGGCACGTCAGTCACCGGACAAACTCAATGTTTTTGTCACGGAGAAAGCAGAAGGTCCCACCTATCCAAACGGCTGTCACATCTGTGAAATGGAAATCGACCCGGAAACCGGCGTGACGCGGCTCGATCGATATACCGTCGTCGACGATGTGGGTACGGTGATCAATCCGTTGATTGTAAAGGGTCAGATGCACGGCGGGATTGCCCAGGGCACCGGCCAGGCGCTGATGGAGCACATCGCATTCGACAGCGATAACGGCCAGCTGATCTCGGGCAGTTTGTTGGACTACACCATACCGCGGGCTGACGACATGCCGTTTTTCACGGTTGGGTCCCATCCGGTACCGACGGCGCTCAATCCCATCGGCGCCAAAGGCGCCGGCGAAGCGGGAACGGTCGGCGCTTTACCGGTGGTGGTGATTGCAGCGTTGGATGCACTCAGGCCGTTGGGCGTGACTCACATCGACATGCCGTTGACGTCTGAGCGGGTATGGCGGGTCATTCAGTCAATCAAGCACCCTTAAAGTTCTTCTTCGGCCACATCTTTAGGCAGCATGAATTCCGTCGTCAGTCCAATAGGCTGTTGATAGATGAACCGGCGCCGTGAGCCTTCGATGTCGATGCGGTCAGCTTCGGCCACGCCGCGCTGCACCACGCAGGTGATCAACGCCACATCGGTCAACACGACCATTTCTCGGTGAGTCATGGGAGAATGTCCTCTGCTGCTAAGTCGTTTTCTTCTTGCCGCCGCTTGGCTGTCCATTGCACATAGAGTCCAGTTGAAAGTACGGCGACGATAGGGCCGATGGACGCCATGGCTAAAATGCCGAATCCTTCGACTGCTGAAACAGCATCTCCGAGCCCCAAACCCATCGCCAATACCAGGGGAACGGTAACCGGGCCGGTGGTCACACCCGCGCTGTCCCAGGCGACGTTGACGAACTCTTCGCTCGGCAGGGCGGTTAGCACGAAGGCGGCGATGTAGCCCGGCAAAACCAAATAATAAATGGGAATGCCATAAATGATTTTCACCACACCGATGGTGATGCCGAAGGCAACGCCGAGGGAAACGGCATACATCAGCGTATTTTTACGAAACGCGCCGTTGGTCAGAATCTCCACCGTCAGCCCCAACGCATTCAAAGCGGGCTCTGCTAATGTCGCCCCGAAACCCAGGATCCAGGCGAACGCCAGCGCGATGGGGATGCCGATGGTATATATGTATAGCGGCGATTCCATAATGCCGGAGATTTTCTGAAAGGCGGCTGGCACAAATTGCCCAGACTGAGATCCGAGGGCGGAAAGGCCATAGGTCAATCCAATGTTAAAGACGCACATGCCGATAACGCACAAAGCGAGTCCTTAAAAAACAATCCCGCGCTGGTGCAGCGTCGCCCGCAGTAGAACTTTAAAGATTACGAATAGAAACAAGACCAACGGCACGATGGCCCTCACGCCACCGATAATTTCCACGACAGGGGTTTGTTCGTACCAGGAGGGTTCTGAAACTATGCTCGCTCCAGCAATAGCCGCGGCAATGATCTCCTGAGGCGTTACCGTCCATGAGACATAGAGGCCAAGCAGCATGACGGCGATGATGGGAAACAGGGAAGCCAACGTAACTATGCCGAAGCCGGACAACGACGTATCGCCTTTACCGGCCGCGGATGCGATGCCGATGCCGAGGGACAAAACCAGTGGAACGGTCACCGGCCCGGTGGTGACGGCGCCGCAATCCCAGGCCAGACCGAGAATGATGGCGAGGTCGGGATCAAAGGCGATGAAAATGGTCAGTAACAATGTGGGAATCAGCGCGCCATAAATATAGGGCTTAAGGCTCCAGCCGTTGAGAAAGCGCAACGTACCGAGCACCGCCGCCATGCCGACACCGGCACCCACGGCCAATACCAATGCGCCCGACCAATCGGTCAACAAGGTATAAAGATAGGGTGCTTGCTCCACATCGACCAAAGCGCCCGCAGCCTGAAGTGCGCCGATGGCCGGCCCAGCGAACGTCACACCGATACCGAGCAGAAACGCGATCAGCAGCACCAGCCAGAGTGGAGATTTCTTTGGCAGTGTATCGCCGATGATTTCGGCAAAGGGCATCAGGCCTAGCTTGAGCCCTTCCATAAACAACATGAGCCCGACGATGACCGCCGTCAGTCCGATAGTGACGGACCAGCCGCCATCGATAACTTGACGCAACACCAAGACCTGGAAAAGCGCGAGATAAAGTGCCAGCGGAACCACCGCTTTAAGCTGATCGTAGATCCGCACCCCCACATACGGCGCCAGCAGACGGTAAACATCCTTGGCCCGAGTTTGCACTTTCGGCGGCACGTACGGCAGTGGGTTCCCCTGCGCATCGAGTGCAAGTTTAAGGGTCAGCAGGTCATAACTGATCGCCTCGGCGTGAACGTCGACCTCATGAACGAAGTCGACATAGCGGATGATCTTTTGCCCGGAGAATTTTTTGGCTGGCCGGTCCTGGTCTGATGGCATGTTTAATGCACCCTTCGGCCTTCACGGAGCAGTGGAGCGGGTGAAGGGAATCGAACCCTCGTCTAAAGCTTGGGAAGCTTTCGTTCTACCATTGAACCACACCCGCGCAGGGCCCGGCCTCACGTAACCCTAGGTTCGGGGGGAAATCAAGCCTAGACCAGCGGGCACATCGGCGCGTTGCATGACCGGTTGATATGGCCGAAAGTGCCGCCATGTCAGGGGTTATAGTTACGTATGCGAGTGTTGCCATGCTGGCCGGGGGCTTGGGCGCTCTGGCGTGGATTGACTTCAAAACCGGCTATCTGCCGGACCTTTTGCAGCTTGCTCTGACCCTCGCCGCGATCGCCATACTGGCCCTTGGTTCCCCCATCGGCATTGGCTGGACAGGTGCCTTGATTGGCGCGGCCATCAACGGCTTCGTTTTCTGGGCCCTACGCTGGGTCGTCACCCGCGTCAAAGGACGTGAGGCGATGGGTCTGGGCGATGTCAAACTGGTCGCCGTCGGCGGATTGTGGCTGGGTCCGTGGGCGCTCCCTTATATTATGGCGCTGTCTGGTATTTTGACCTTAGCGGCCGTAGGGATTGCCTCTCTGATCAAACGCAAGGCCTTGTGGCACGGTGAGATTCCGTTAGGTCCTGGACTTGCGGTCGGCATTTTTGCCGCTTTCTTGGCTGCCCTTGCCGGTGTGCCCGGAATCGTCGGGCCGGCGACGGCAACACCGGGTTTGTAAGGCCGATGTCAAACCCATCGCCCCATATTGTCTGTTTCGCGCCCTATACCGACTGGTCCATTCACAGCGCCCGGCAGGTCACCATCCTGCACGGTTTACGGCAACGGGGTGCGACGGTTTCCTATGTCACCTGCGACGGTGTGTTTTCAGACTGTGATCTGTTTCAAAAGGCCACAGGCGCAACGCAGGACCGCGATGCCAACTCCTGTTTGATCTGCCAAGCCTCAGTGACCTCCCGCCCGGCCGCGTGGAGCATGCCCTATCGCTGGTTGGGGACATGGCTGACAACCCAAGACCGAAATACGGTGGGAGCGTGGCTGGCCGCATTGGCCACCTCTGATTACCCCACCGCGCACTTGGAGAATTGGCAGATCGGGTCCTGGGTTCAGTCGTCCGTGCGCACACACCTGCGCTGCAACACCATGGACATGAACGACGCCCAAACCGTATCGACCTACGGCAGCTATCTATACAGCGGCGCCTTAGCGGCGATTGGCCTTGACCGTCTGTTCGATGAAGAAAAGCCCGACCTTCAACTGCTGTTCAACGGCCGTATGGCACCAACCCGAATTGCGCTGGAATTGGCGTAACAGAAAGGTATTCGCACACTGGTTGAGGAACGGGCGGCTGTTGCGGGCCGCATGATTTTCTTTGAAGACGTGAATTGCCTAGACATCACCCACTTGGATTCATTGTGGGAAACCTGGAAGGACGTACCGCTTACATCCGATGAGGTCGACACCGTGGCCCAAGTGTTGGACGACCGCTGATCGGGCGGCAAGGGCGAAGTGAGCGTGTTCAGCACCGGTCAACAAGAACAATCGGAGGTCAGCGCCAAACTTGGCTTGAGCAGCAACAAACTGATTTGGGTGTTGTTTACATCGTCAGTAGATGAGATCGCGGATAAATCCGGACTGCAGAGTATATTCCCAACGCAGCACGACTGGATTGAGGCCACTCTGGCCTACGTCAAAGATCATCCAGACATTCAATTGGTCGTGCGGGTTCATCCCAACGTGGGCGGCATAAAAGCGCTTGGTGAGAATGCAGAAGACATCGCCTACTACAAATCCCTCGCCGCAAGCGCTTCTCAAAATGTAACCATCGTCCAGCCCGAAGACGAAATTAGCAGCTACGCTCTGGCCGGCATGTGCGATTTGGCTTTGGCTTGGTATTCCACCATCGCCATTGAAACGGCCGCGATGGGAAAACGCGTGGTGCGTGGTGGTGGATTCTTGCTAGAAGGCCGGTACTTTATTTCCGCACCAGAGTCGCCTGACAGTTATGCGGCGCTTTTGGATGCGAAGCGTGAACCTGCGGATGAGGAAGACCTACTCCGTATTGCGGTCGGGGCGTGGCGTTTTTCCTATCTCTGGTTTATCCGGCGGACTCAGACTTTCCCGCTCGTTAAGCAACCGGAATGGTATGTGGGTGAACCCGCCTGGACGTCGTTAGACGATCTGAAGCAGGGGTGTGACCGTGACTTGGATCGCATATGCGACATCTTCTTGTCCGGTGCGCCGCTCTTCGAGCCGCCGGATACATCCGTGAAACGTAGTAGCGAAGTTGAAAGCAACTCCATTGGTCGCAATGTCCGCCCCTTTCTAACCGGACAGGCCAACCTATGAAGGTGGCCATCGTCACCCCCTATCACGTGGAGCCCCTAGATATATTGAAACGGGCCCATGACAGCGTGGTGGCGCAAACCGTTTCTTGCACCCATTACATGGTCGCAGACGGTCACGCCCGCGATGAGGTAGACACCTGGACTGTTCGGCATATTCGCTTGCCCGGGGAACACGGCAACAACGGCAATACACCCCGTGCCATTGGCAGCCTTGATGCGGTGGGGCTGGGATTTGACGCTATCGCCTTTCTTGATGCGGACGATTGGTATGAACCGGATCATATTGAAGGTCTGCTCGCCCACCACCGGGAAACCGGTGCCAATCTGCTGACCAGAGGTCGTGTGATTCATGCAATTGACGGCTCTGTCATGTTGCCTGAAGGAGAACGAGGCGACGGCACCGAGACGGCGGACACCAGTACCCTGCTGTTTACGCGCGATCTGGAAGCGGCCTATCGCCGCATGTGGTCCGACGCCAGCGACCCAGAAGACGTCCATGGGAGCCGCGTCATAGACATTCCGGCGTCCCACTAAACGTTAGTGTGCAAGGTTGCGGGAAATATGGGGCGCCAAATATTCGGTGAACAGCCCAGCGGCAAAAGCGTTTGGATGTGGGTCGGGGATTGTCACCCACAATGTATTGGGCTCTTTGTCTTGAACAGCAGGAAGCAGTGAAATGTAGTCCGCGCTCACCTCTTCTGCCAGTGTGCGAATTTTTTCTGAAACCGATGTAAAAGGATAAGGTGCGAGTTCGCGCAATTCAGGATAATCGACAATCATAAGCGGTATGTTTTGCGTCTCACACAATCGGGCCAGAATTCGGATTGAGTCCTGCATGGCAACCCAGCCCGGCGCCGCATCATCATAAAGCCTGCTGTAGTATGACTTCCAATCCGTCCGACCCAGCACGGTTCGCGCGACAGTGTCCGACGCTCCAAACAAAATGACGCGGCTATAAAGATGGCGGTCAATCCATGATACATCAGAGTATGTTGGCGTTGGCTCTGCGTCATTGACAAACACATTGAGAACCACGAAGTCGGGATTGTATGCCAGTCCACTTTTTTCGAACCAGGCGACTTCCATGGCTGTATTGTAATTGCCAACACCCGCATTTAACACGTCAATACGCTTATCGCTATTTTCCGCTAAGAGATTTTCGAGCCGGGAGCTTACGGTATTCACATGGGGCACACCCCATCCGAACGTGACGGAGTCGCCGAGCATGAGGACTCGCCGGGTGTATCGGCTCTGGTCGATGTCATCATCCCTCATACCGTCCGCATTGATCTGCACATCCACACCCATGAGGTGGGCAAATGAATTGGGCACATGCCGGTGGCCTATGTCACGATTCTCGTCGGACTCTTTAAGAGCAACCGCATATTTCCACATTTCAAGATGGTAGTGCATGCCGTCATCGACAACGAGCCGGCAAAACGTTTCAAAGATCAAAAGCGCAACAAGAAGGGATGCAAAAATCAGTGTGCTTGATTGAAGAACAGGACGCATGTGTTTCATTGAGCAGGCTTTGCAGGGACGTTGAAATAACCGGTCGTCAACCACCGTCCTATACAATCTGCGTAGTGCGCGTGATACTTGGCATTAGGATGACTGCCTCCGCCGAGGAGATACTCCGATGGGGCCGTTCTTTCGTAACCACTGCAATTGATGACGGGATACTCTGCGTCGGCAAATAAGTCCGAAGAGATTTGGCTATAGTCTTCAAGAATGACGACGGCGAAATCGCTTCCCTGAGATTGCACATAATCATTGAACGCTTTTATCAGCTCCTGCGTTACGAGCACTCCTTGATCCACCGTATTATAGGTGAAGGATTGCAACCATACATGATGCAGTGTTGTGACCAGGGAGGAATGTGATTCGGCTGGCCAAGGTTGGATGGTTTGAAGAGGTCGATATTCAAGATCCGAACCCCTAAGTCGGTAATGGGGAGGAGAAATATAACGACCTTGCGAATCTGAAATGCTGTAGATCCAGGACTGATCAGAAACGTTACGCGCAACATGGGAATCTGCGAATGTCAGTAGGACAAGTCTTGGTGATTGCGCGCCGTAGAATTCTTTCATCATGCGTTGTGTCAGTAGATACGATTGAGCCGTACCGAATCCTCCGTTGCCGAAGTTTTCAATCCAAATGCTGGGGAACCGTTCCGCAAGGATAGAGGGGAAACTCGCTTCGTCTTTCACACCATAAGACTGCGCGTTGCTCCCGCCGACGATCATGACTGGATTGGCCTGTGTGTCGGTCTCTGGAGTAAGGCGCGACGCTCGCCGGCCATGGCTCCAAAACGTCATAGGGACCGCCCCCTCTTCGATCGAAATAGAAATCCCTTCCCGATTGATCCATCCCATGACCGGATCCGGAACGGACCACGTCGATTCAGTCCCATCGACAAAAAACCGATTGGGCGTCAGGGTGCGTGGCATAAATCCCACCAAACGCAACCCTGCCTCGACTAAAAAAAGGCAGATCAAAACCGATGAAACAAACAGGGTGCTATTCTTCATTCAGTCTCTCACACGTCACTTTTATTGGGAGGTTTCGGTTGGCTAAACACATACATTGTTTTATGCCTGGGCACCGCCTTAGGGTCAAAAACGCTTTAAATCGAGGGCCTTACTTATTTGTCATACTCTCAAAAACGATCTAACCCAGCATTGGCAGCACCGGCTCTGGAACGTACCATGTCGCAAATTCAAACCTTAGGGTTCAGTGGCCAATTATCGGCTGTTCGCCTATGGGGGTTAAAGAAAGTCTAGATGCCGGAGTTTCCCGTTCAAGTCACCCGAGCTGACAACGGTGAATACGTCGCGTCCATGGTGGATGTCGTCGACGGACCGGTCGGCCGGGGCGTTGACCCTTACGCCGCCTACAAAGACCTCCTTCAACCTGCTTTGGAAACTTTAGGTAAATTGGTGGATAGCGACTCATTGCCGCGCCCTTCTCCACCAAATGACCGTCCAGTTATAGTTTTCGAAGAGTCATTGAGTGCAAACGAAGATGAGAATGGTGACGCAATGCAGAACAAATTTGGTCGTGTCAAGCAAAGCAATATGATTTGCTACAATTGGACGAATGACGTGACATTTTTTAGTTCATAGACCATTGGTATTTGCATGAGTGTTTCCGCATCAGATATCGAATCGGTTGCACCACCGCTAGGTAAGATGTTGGCGGATGCCGACCATATTTCTGAATCGGATCTAACAAAGGCTCTTTCGTTCCAAGACCAGTTCGGCGGCCGACTGGGTGCGATACTTGTTCGGATCGGTGCAGTCGCGGAAAGGGACGTGCTTGATGCGCTCTCCGTTCAACTAGGATTTGGCATCGCTGATCGCGATGACCTGCCAACCGATCCGGCCAGATACACGTCTTGCATAGACCAAACAGACATTCCTACATCGTGGTGGCTGGACGCGGAAATTTTGGTTTGGCGGGATAGACCTGGCGAATTGCAGTGCGTATGCCGTGATCCCA
This sequence comes from Rhodospirillaceae bacterium, assembly GCA_965262665.1. Classification (GTDB taxonomy): domain Bacteria; phylum Pseudomonadota; class Alphaproteobacteria; order Rhodospirillales; family Rhodospirillaceae; genus CBDBND01. The sequence continues at coordinate 354,791 of CBDHFR010000004.1, read as the reverse complement.
TAGAATCCAATATTCAAGAAACGATTTATGATGAATTTGAAAACGACACGGTTATCTGGCTACTTGCAGCCAATCGCGATCTCGATTTCATATTAGACCTTGTACGGCAAAGCCAGCTTGGCGATTCTCATGAAACTAGCGACGATGTCGCTCACTTAAGAGAATTAGCAGAGGAAGCGCCTGTTGTTGAACTTGTGTCTAATGCCCTTGCCCAAGCGATTAGCGAAGGCGCGTCGGACATTCATGTAGAACCCAAAGAACAAGAATTCGATATCCGCTATCGCATAGACGGCGTGTTACAAACCAGATTGACGCTTCCGCGCAACCGATTTGACGCAGTCGCTTCGCGCATCAAACTAATTTCAGGCATCGATATTGCGGAAAGACGATTACCCCAAGATGGACGTATCGGTATGCGGATCAGTGGTAAAGATCTGGATGTCCGTGTCTCTTCATTACCGGGTGTATGGGGTGAATCTATTGTCATGCGCCTTTTATTAAAGGAGCAAAAGGATTTTTCACTGGATCGTATTGGCATGGCATCTGACCACTTCGAAATATTTTCGACGTTGGTTAAAGAGCCATATGGAATCATTCTTGTCACTGGGCCTACCGGCTCCGGAAAGTCAACGACCTTAAAGGCGACAATAGAACACATCATCGACGGCAAGAAAAAGATCATCACTGTCGAAGATCCGGTTGAATACAATATTCATGGCGTAACACAGGTTCAGGCCAAAAGTGAAATTGGGTACACTTTCGCCCGTGCTCTGCGTTCTATTCTACGCCAAGATCCCGACACCATCATGATCGGTGAGATACGCGACCTTGAAACTGCGGAGATTGCGGTACAAGCGTCGCTTACCGGACACATGGTGTTTTCAACTCTGCACACCAACGATTCGTTGAGTGCGTTTACACGCTTGATTGATATGGGAGTCGAACCGTTTTTGGTGGCGTCTTCGGTCAGAGCAGTTGTGGCTCAGCGATTGGCCCGCCGAATATGCTCATCTTGCAAGACTTCGGCGATGCCGCCGATGCCTATAATTGCGAAATATGAATCATTAAAGGACCGCTTTCCAAATTTGATTACGAACACCCCTGACTGGGTTCTGGCTGAGGGATGCGATGAATGTCAACACACCGGATATCGTGGCCGCATGGGTCTTTACGAAATGGCTGCAGTGACTGATTCCATTGTAGACCTTGTCATGCAGAATAGGCCGGTTTATGAATTGCATATTGCAGCGGAAAAGGATGATTTCCGCACCCTTCTGGAAGATGGGCTCATAAAGGCCGCACAGGGCGTGACCTCTGTAGAGGAGATAATTCGTGTCGCCGGTCACCTTAACATTAAAGAGACTTGAAGTTAGGCAAGTCGTTGCCTTCTGATTTTGACAGCGATGGTGACAAAAAGGGAGCCAATACTATGGCTGCACTTTTCCAGCGCACCGTTGCAGCTCATAAAGCCGGGCGCATGGAGGACGCCGAAGAAGGATATCGTGCGATTCTCCAACGTGCTCCGGATGAGGCACAAGTTCATTATCTGCTTGGCACGATATTTATGGCGACCGATCGCTCGGTTCAGGCTATCGCGGCGTTTAGGCAGTGTATACATATCAATAAGGCCCATTCTGATGCGCTTAATGCAATGGGTTCACTTCTTTCCAAGGATGGTCAGTATGATGAAGCCATCCAAGCCCTTGTCGCCGCGTCAAATCTTTCACCGCAAAACGCTTCCATATGGTTCAACCTGGGTCATGCCTATGTTGACAAGAAACAGTACAAAAATGGGGCTGACGCGTTCAAGAGATCGATCGAAATCCATTCTGACTATTGGAATGCGTTCAATGGTTACGGTTTGTGTTTGGGAGAAATGGGACAGGTAGACGAAGCCATTGACCTATTAAAAAGATGTTTAGAACAAGAACCGACACTAAAGAATGCGGATATAAATCTCATTCGTTACCTGGTGCAAAGCGAACAGTTCAACGAAGCCCTTGACCGGTCCCAAACGGCAATTGAGCAATGGCCAGATGTTGTTCAGTTTTATGTCTTTAAATCCGTAGCCCATCAGCATTTCAAAGAACAAGATTTGGCTCTTGAGGCATTGGAAAAAGCCATTGAATTGGAACCAGAAAACACTTTTGCGCTCAATCATATGTCGAACTATTTGTATGCGCTGGGTCAATGGAAAGACGCTGAAACCCATTGTCTAAAATCGCTTGAACTTGAGCCGGATTCTCCGAAATCCTTAAATAACCTTGGTCGCGTTCGACTGATGCGAGGGGATCTTGATAACGCTCGCTCGTTCTATCAGAGGGCGCTTGAAATAGATTCGGAATTCTCGGATGTACACAACAATCTTGGCAACTTGTTTCTGTATACAGATCAGCTCGAAGACTCGCTTAAAGCCTTTGATAGAGCCATCGAGCTGAGCCCAGAAAAAAAGAATATCGGTTCAATCGTGCGGCCGTTGGCATGTCCAAGGGTGAACTTGCAAGTGTGTGGCGAGATTATCGTCTCAGGTTTGAGAAAGGTAATAGCAAAGTTGAATGCGAGAGTTGGCCATGGCCATTGTGGAATGGTGAATCATTGGACGGAAAAAGAATTCTACTTTGGACTGAACAGGGAATTGGTGATCAGATTCTGATTTGCAGATATATACCGATGTTCACTGCAAACGCAGATAAGGCGCTACTGGTCTGCAACAAGCGACTAGCGTCTCTGTTCAATAGAACTTTCCCGTCATTGGAAATCGCAACTAGAGAACACGGAATTGACGAAATCAGTGGTCCTGGCCCGTTCGATTTTCATTCGGCAGTCATAGACTTATGCAGCACGTGTTTTGTGTCACCACAAAATATTCCTCCGCCGCCGTTGCTAAAAGCAGATGCTTCGCTGTGTGAGTCCCTTCGGAAAAAGTATAGGGAGCAGGCGGAAGGGCGGCCACTGATCGGCATTGCCTGGAGAAGCGGTGGCTCCCACTATGCCCATTTTAAATCAACCGATTTGAAGGACTGGGCAACAATTCTAGGCAATAAAGACGTTGCATTTGTTAACTTGCAATATGGCGACGTGCATGACGAAATAGCTGACGTTGAATCCTCTCTCGGCATAAAGATTATTACTGATCACGATATCAATCCTCTAGGGGGCCTTGATCCGGTTGCAGCCCAAATCGCTGCGATGGATCTAGTCATTACGTCTTCAAATACTGCGGCTCATGTGGCTGGGGCTCTTGGCAAACCAGTTTGGAATATGACGCCTACGGGACCAGGCCGGGTGTGGTGTGGTATTGGTGCAGTGAAGGGGAAGAAACGCCTTGGTATCCTGGCATGAAACTATTCCGGCATAAATACAACGAAGGTTGGACAAGAGTTCTCGCAGACGTCAGCAAAGAATTATCAGCCATTGCGCCCCAACTAAGCGGTACAACAACTGATCTATCGCAAAATTGAGTAAGGCGTTGATCTGAGAAAAAGCAGTGAAAAGAGAATTATTGTCGCAACCATGTCTAAGCCCCTCAACGCTGCCATTCAGCATTTCCAGGACGGCCGATTGGAAGCTGCTGAGCACGCCTGCAATGAAGCGTTGCAACATAACGCTAGGGATTTTCATGCGCTTCATCTCATGGGTGTGCTCAAGTCCAAGATCGGAAGAGTTGATGAAGCCGTTGCCTTACTGGAACAAGCCCTAACGATAAAACCGGACCTAACTGAAGCACGATTCAATCTTGGTATTGGATATCGGGATCAGGAAAAGCATGAGAAGGCGATAGAGGTTTTTACCCGCGTCAAGGACTCCTGGCCTAATCGCGCCAATGTTTGGACTGAATTGGCTTTATGTTTGTCGCGAACCGGACGGACGGATGACGCATTGAACGCCTACAAGGCGGCCATAAGTATTGATGGCGAATCACCTCAAATCTTAGCCAGTATGGCGCAACTATACGTGCGAGGTGGTAATTTTGAAAAAGCAGGGACCACTCTTTTGAAAAGTCTTGACCTTGACCCGACATATGTTCCGGGACACGTCAATCTTGCCATGCTTCGACTGGACCAAGGCCGTCTGGATGATGCCCTTAAAATCTACAAGAACGCCATCGAAACGGTAGGTGACGATCCCGAAGTTTTGAAGCGGTATGCATTAAACTTGCTCACCGTTGAAAATTTCCGCGACGGTTGGTCAATTTATGGACGTCGCGGTCAGTGGCCAAATACTCAGACAAGCCATGGTCAATGCCAGGCACCTTATTGGAACGGCGAAGATCTGACCGATCGGTCGCTCCTGGTATGGACTGAACAGGGCCCGGGTGACGAAATATTGATCGCGTCAATGTTGCCTGAATTGAGGCGCAGGGTCAGGCGATTGGTATTGGCATGTTCAGCGCGGATGGAACCCATTTTCAAGCGGTCGTTTCCTTGGTGCGATATAGCCGTCAGAAATGAAACTATTTTGCCAGAATCCTGCTTACAGGGGATTGATTGGCGGGCTTCATTGACAGAATTGGGAGCTGTACTGCGAAAAGGCATCGATGACTTACCGAAACGCAAATCGTTTCTTACCAATGATGTTTCCGCCACACAAAGACTCCGCTCAACTTACTCGGCAAACAGTCCGGACAAACACCTCATAGGTATTTCATGGCGATCTAAAAGTGCTGAGGCAGAACAACAAAAGAGTGCGGCCTTGGATAAATGGGGAAAAATCCTTTCGAAAGAAAATTGTAATTTCATCTCATTGCAATACGGCGATGTTGATGAAGAAATTCAACAAGCGGAAGAAAAATTCGGCATCAACATCTTGGTTGATAAAACGATTAATCCACTTATGGATATGGACGGTTTTGTTGCTCAAACGGCGGCGATGGATCTCGTGATCTCAACGACAAACACGACTGTGCATGTGGCAGGTTCGCTTGGTGTTCCTGTCTGCGCTCTACTACCCATGGGTACAGGATGCCCTTGGTATTGGTTTCAGCTTCGCAGCGGAAGTCCATGGTATGAGTCTGTGCAATTATTCCGGCAAAGTTCGGCAGGTGATTGGAGTCTTCCCTTGAAGCAAGCCAGTAACGAGCTGGAACAATGGTTGAGTCGTTGACTCAAAAAGACCGAGCGATAGAGCCGCTACTGGCGGATGGTTTACGTTTATTCCGTAATGGCCAGACCGCGAAAGCGGCTAAAACCTTTGAGGCAGTTCTGTCTATTGAACCGAATCAGTCGGATGCACTTCATTTGCTTGGTGTTCTGAAAGCTCGTTCGGGAGATGCTCAAGCGGGATTGACACTTGTAGAACGCGCCATCGATCATCGCCCAAATTTTAGCGAGGCGCTTTATAATTTGGGGTTCATCTTGCAATCCCAAAACATGCTTCAGGACGCCGTTTTCGCCTATACACGGGCTGCCCATTCAAGGGAAGGTTACACAAAAGCCTGGAACAATCTCGGTGTACTCTATTCAAATCTGGGCATGCTGCCCGAAGCAATTTCAGCCTTAAAAAAGGGAATAGCCAACAATCCTAGTGGATTGACCGGAACGAAAGGGTCCGCTTTGGGATTCCGTATTGTGCGGTGTCATGCGAGTCTGTGCGATGCGTACCGGCATCCATTTTACTGTCACGTCTGGCGACCGTCAGCGATTGCAAGCGATCGTCGCGGACCCGAAGAGCGCGCAGAAACATGTCTGGCGGGCGCGGATCATCCTGAAGACCGACGCGGGGCTCGGCACTTCGGCGATCATGCGCGAGACCGGCAAGTCCAAGACCTGCGTGTGGCGCTGGCAGGAGCGGTTCATGCACGAGGGTGTCAACGGCTTGCTTCGCGACAAGTCCCGTCCGCCTGGCAAAGCGCCGATCCCGCCGGAGCGCGTCGCCGAGATCGTCCGCCTGACCCAGCAAGCGCCGCCGCACGAGGCGACCCACTGGACGCTGCGCGCGATGGCGAAGGTTGCTGGCGTCGCGGCGGCGGCGGTCCAGGCGATCTGGAAGGCCCATGGCCTCAGCCCGCACCGCTGGCGGCACTTCAAGCTCTCCAATGATCCCGCCTTTGCCGAGAAGCTCACGGATATCGTCGGCTTGTATGTCGACCCGCCGGCCCATGCCGTGGTGCTGTCGGTTGATGAGAAGTCGCAGATCCAGGCTCTCGACCGCACCCAACCCGGCCTGCCGATGAAGAAGGGCCGCGCCGGTACGATGACCTATGATTACAAACGGCATGGCACGACGACGCTGTTCGCCGCGCTCAACGTGCTGGACGGTACGGTCATCGCACAGAACATGCAGCGCCACCGCCATCAGGAGTTCATCCGCTTCCTCAACCGCATCGAGCGCGAGGTGCCGACGGACAAGGCCGTCCACGTCATCCTCGACAACTACGCTGCGCACAAGAAGGACAAGGTGTCAACGGCGGAGCAAAATCAGTCCAGTTGGGCGGCGTAAAACCAGTCCATTTTATGTGATGCCGAAGGCGTTGTTGCGGGTTGTCCCGGTAGTGCATAGGAGGGACCCGCGCGGCTTTGCGTAGCGTTTCGCGTGTGCGAAGCGAAGGCGTGTGGGCGGTGCCTGTGTACCCACCGGGTCAACGCTGGCCTCGGTGTTAGATAGCCGGCACAGTAGCCGGCACAGTAGAAGGTGTTTGACGGCGTCGTAGCCGATCGCACCCAGTCGCAAGGCATCCCGGACGGCGCCGTGGAGCTCCGTGGAGTTCCGTGGAGTTCCGTGGAGTTCCGTGAGATCGAAAGTCTCCAGAAGACGCAGGACTTGCACGTATTCACGCGTGCCGGCCTTGCCCATGCGGGCCTCCAGAAGTCGGCGCAACGTTGCAAACGCTTCGGGAAGGTCCCAGCCGACCAGTGGCGCGGCCTGGTCCAGGGCGCCGATCTTCTGCTCCAGCAGAGGCAGATAGTGGATCGGATCGAAAACCAGGTCTTCCCGATCGTAGGAACGGCGGTGCCGGGCAATGATCTCGGCGCCGCAGCCGATGACGACTTGATGGACGTGGCCCCGAACCCAGACATCTTGGTGGCCAAAGGCGACGGGAACGGAATAGTCGTTGCTTCGGTAACGCACCAGGGACAACGAAGTGACTTGGGTCGCCACCTTGTCGCAAGCACCAAATGGGATGGGCGGCAACGCCGTCAGCGTCTCGAGATCTTGCTCAAGCCGTTCACCGATGGTTTTGGCATGGCCGCGTAGAACCTCGCCTTGCCGTTTGCGGCCTTGCTCTTCCAGGTAAGCATTGAAGGCCTCCCAGTTCGCGAAACAGGGAAGCGGCGTCATGAAGTTCCGCCGGGCATAGCCAACAACTCCCTCCACATTGCCCTTGTCGTTGCCCTTACCCGGACGGCCATATCGGTCTTCGCAGAGGTAATGGGATTGCAGTTCGCTGAACGACCGGGTTCGTTGCCGCCTGCCATCCGGCAGGATATCCGTGAACGGGTCCAGCTTAGGCCGCTTCGGCGGCTCGCTGCGCCGGTATCCCGGCGGCACCGAGTGCCGCAGCATCTTCTTCACTGTATCGCGCGATAGCCCAAACCGTCTTGCTGCTTCTCGCTGGCTCAGCTCTTCCACATGGCACGCCAGTCGCACGGTTAGATAAAGGTCCACCAAGTACATCCTCCCACCTTCCATCCCCAAACGGATCGAAGGCTACAGGTGGCAGACTTTTGCGCCGCCCGCGGCCGGGACATTCCCGCCGCTCCCGTGGACTAATTTGTCACCGCCGTTCTCACTGGCACAGGCCAGGAGAGATATGACCATCGATCAGGCCGCATAGGTGAAGAACCACCTGGTCCGGATTTTGGGAGCAACGTCATACACTTTGATCGAGAGATTGATCTTGTTGAAGATTTGGACTCAGCTGCGTCTTATATGTCGGCGTTAGATGCCGTCATAACAATCAGCAGTTCAACGGCACACATGGCTGGAGCGCTCGGCATTCCAGTTGGCAATATCATTCCAGAAGGTCATGGAGGATTCTGGTATTGGCACCGCGATACCGAGCATTGTCTATGGTACCCGTCAATGCATTTGAGCCGTCAGTCCAGTCCTGGGCGATGGGAACCAGCTATTAATGACTCCCTAAATTGGTTAGATGCAAAATTCAGATAGGCGTTGCACTTGCCATTCTCGTGTCCTTAAGCTCTAAGACATGTTGTGGACCCTGCACACATTAGCTGGCCGGGCTCCTGCAAACAGACAACGGAACTATCTAGAATGATTAGGGTTTTTGTCGGATTTGATAGCCGGGAGACGGTCGCATATCACGTTCTCTCCCATAGCATACAAAGCCGATCTTCTCAGCCGGTCGAGATCGCCCCGCTGATGTTGACTCAGCTTAAAGAATTGTTTTGGCGGGAAGCGCACAAACTGCAATCAACGGATTTTTCTTTTTCGAGATTTCTGGTTCCACACCTTTGTAATTATGAAGGATGGGCATTGTTCTGCGATTGCGACATGTTAATGCTTGACGACATCACAAATCTTTGGAACCAACGGGACGAAAATTTTGCCGTTCAAGTTGTAAAACACAATCATAAACCTGAAGAGGGTAAGAAATTTCTTGATCAACCACAGAGCCGTTACGAAAAAAAGAATTGGTCGAGTGTGATTTTGTTTAATAACGCGTTATGCGCATCTCTCACGATTGACTACGTGAATACCGCGACTGGATTTGAATTGCATCAATTCAAATGGCTTTCAGACGAATCTCTAATTGGAGAATTGCCATCGAGATGGAACCATTTGGTTGATTACGATCCAGCCACACCTCAAGAAGAAGTTTCCTTTTTACACTTTACCGAAGGCGGGCCTTATTTCGAGCGGTTCAAAGATTGCAGCTATGCCGATCTATGGTTTGCTGAGAAAGATAGGATGAATTATGCCGGTCGCGAACATGGATAGGCGTAACTTTGTAGAGCGCTGAGCCAATTAAATCCGGTTATTCAAAATCAATCAACACTGTGGAAAGTTCGGGCGCGTTGTCATGGCCTCTAAGAATCAGTCAACGATAACTTCGCCTATCGATGAAGCGCGAACGCTTCAGCTGGCCGTCGAATTCCATAAAAAGGAGCAATTTAAAGAAGCGAAAGATCTGTACAACGCAATCTTGCACCATAACCCAAAAAACGCAGACGTTATGCATCGTTTGGGCACCATTGCTTTGCAAGTTGAAAGATACGAAAAAGCTGCGGAAATTATTGCCACGGCGATAAATACTGGCGCGGTCACGCCGACGATGTATATCAATTATGGCGCCGCACTTCGCAACTTAGAAAAGTATGACGAAGCAATCGAAGCCTATGATCAGGCGATCACTCTCGATCCGGATAGCAACCGATGCTCGCTTCAATAAGGGCAGGGCGCTGCAAGACTATGAAAAACTCGATGACGCGATCGACTCATATCAAAAGGCCATAGAACTAAACCAAAACGATGCGGAAGCATGGGTTAATCTTGGCAGCGCATACAAATACAAAAGGCGGCTGATAGACGCCTTATTCGCGTTCGAAAACGCTTTAAGACTTAACCCCCAAATTAGTGAAGCATATCGCAACACTGGATCCGTTTTCTTAGATATGAATTTGCATGAGATTGCCTTGTTACTGTTCAACAAGACACTTGAAATAAATCCTGGTGACGTTTCTACGCGGTTTGCAAAAAACAATATGTTGCTTCAAATGGGGTATCTTGAGCGTGGATTGGAAGATTTCAATGTGCGTTTTGAAAAGTATGAAGCGGCACGTTTGAATTGGAGACCCGAACCGCCTGAATATTGGGCGGGTCAACCGATTGCCGGCAAACGTACTTTATTGTGGGGTGAACAAGGAATTGGTGAACAGATATTGTCAATAAGGGTGCTGCCAGAAATGTTGAAGGCCGGCTGCGAATGTATCGTTGAATGTGGCAATCGACTGATTCCAGTGTTCGCCCGATCTTTTCCTAATGTCGAGTTCATTCGTCGCAGCGATCACAACAGATTCTTGAAAGAACAAAAAACGCCAATAGACTTTCAAACGCCCTCACTCAACATGCTGCTGGGCTACATCGGTAGAACAATTGAAGATATTCCGGCACTCAATTCTTATATTGAACCGGACAAGGAATTTCGGACTCAACTGCGTGAGAAATATGAACGACTTGCAGACGGCAGGCGAATTGTTGGGATTTCCTGGCGCAGCACGAGTGAAAAATTAGAAACGCGTAAGTCAGCTGATCTAAAGTTTTGGCATCCGGTCATCAATAACCCGAACATTTTTGTCGTCAACTTGCAGTACGGTGAAAATCAAGAAGAAATTCAGCAATTTCAACGCACCTACCAAACAACGATCTATGACGACCCAGATGTTGATCCGTTGGATAGTATTGAGCAAGCGATTGCACAAATTTCTGCCATGGTTCTTGTCATATCGATTTCCAATTCTACTGTCCACATGTCTGGCGCTTTAGGAATTCCCACTTGGCTCATGCTGCCAAGAAGTTCGGGAGTGTTGTGGTTTTGGTTTTTAAACGCACAGACAGTCCCTGGTATCCGTCGATCCGGATATTCCGCCAACCTACTGTTTCAGGCTTCGATAGTAATCGGTGGCCGGAAGTGATTGACGAGGTGGCTGCGGCGTTGCATGACTGGCTGTCTAAATCGCTCCTTCCACGGTCAGAGTCGTGACCGATCCAGACCCGCCGCAGCAAACCCTTGAGGCCGGCTGGTGATGGATCAACCCTGTTCCAGTCCTTGGTCAGAGTGATCAACAACGGTCGTGTTGCCAGCATGGTCACCTTAAGCGTCCGTGATGACTCAGATGGTAGCCTCTATGGCAACTTCACCACTGAAACCATTGAACCGAACCCATCGATTCAGATCGCCATGGGAACCATTGAGTCGGGTCTCAGCATTACGCCTGCTGGTCAGTATCAGATCGGTGTATCCGGGTCGATTTCAGGCTACGCGCAGCATGTGATGTTCAACAGCGTAGACAACCTGTTTGTCGATCTGTCTGGCTTCCGGAACACGAACCCGTAAATCGACTAACCCATTTTCCGGGTCTTTAGGGACACCCGATGGAAAGAGGAGGGTGTTTCACCCTCCTCTTTTTTTATCCTGCTTTTGCCTTATTTCTCTTCAGGAACAGTGGTTTTTTGGACCGGTTTGCCGGTGGGTTTCACCTTGGCGCTAAGATGACAGTGGCTTAACTCGCGGCCCTTTGTGTCACCGGATATGATCGCGACGAATCAGGACTGCCACAGATAATTTGTATATGACGACTGCATTCGATTATGAGGCCGTCGATAGTTCCGGTAAGGCATTGCTCGGTCAAGTCTCTGCTGAGACCTCGCGAGACGCTTTGCGCATCCTGGTCTCTCGCGGACTTACACCCATACAAATTACTGAAGCGAAACTGGCACAAAAAGACGGGCCACGCCTAACTTTCCACCAGCTGCCAACGGATCAAGACTATATTTTGACCGTTAAACAGATGGCCCTTTTGCTCAATGCAGGCGTCCCTTTGATCTCTGGAATCGACACCCTGAAAACGCAGAGCATCCATCCGTTCTTGACCAAAGCCTTTGAGCAGCTCGCAAAATCCCTCCGGTCTGGAACCGCGTTCTCAGCCGCTTTCGAAAAAGCGCTTCCTGATCTACCGCCCTACGTCTTTCAACTTAGCGCTGCCGGCGAAGCAATCGGAGAACTAGGGCCAGCCCTTTCGGATGCTGCTGATCAACTCGAATACGAATATCGCATTCGCCAAGAGATTCGCAACGCATTGACCTACCCGACCATACTCGTGACAGCGGGGTTGGCCGCGGTTCTATTTATCTTCATGATCGTGGTTCCGCGTTTCTCCGCAATGTTAGCGTCAACCCAGGGAGATTTACCCTGGTTATCTGAAATCGTTCTGTCGGCTGGTATGGCGCTTAATTCCAATCGTTCTTTGGTATTCTCTGTTGTTTTTCTGATTGTGCTATTGACGATTTGGTCAGTCCGTCAACCACGGGTTAGAGACGCTTTTCGGCAGCAACTGATTCGTTTACCGATCTTCGGTGCGTGGCTCAAAGAATCCGAGTTGGCCCGTTGGGCGTCCATGTTGGGAACCATGCTAAGGCATGGCGTTGATCTGATCAGAGCGCTCGACTTGGCTCGTAAGACCATGACAATCCGTAGTCTTAGTACGAGAATGGAGCAAGTCAGCAAAATGGTACGTGCCGGAAAGTCACTAGCAGCGGCAATGACAGAGCAAGACATTTTCTCTAGCACGGCGCTGAGTTTGGTTCAGGTTGGGGAGGATTCGGGTGAACTGGCCGGCATGCTAAAATCCTTGGCCGCGTTGTATGAAGATTCAGGTCGTCAACGCATGAAGAGTTTTCTATTAATCTTGGAACCGGCTGCGATTATCATCATTGGAATTGTGATCGGTGGCATCGTCACGGCCATTATGCTAGCAATTACAAGCATCAATCAGATTGGCCTCTAAACAGACTCATATGTCAAAAGAACGCCATCATAACCCATCTCAATGCAGTGTTATCCGCGGGTTTACCCTACTCGAAATGTTGGTTGTCCTGGTCATTATCGGTTTGGTTGCCAGTCTCGTGGGCCCGCAGTTGCTGGGAAGGGTCGATACGTCGCGCGTCACCGCAGCTGATGCGCAGATCCGTATGCTGAAGGGTGCGTTGGATACGATGAGACTTGATATGGGTCGCTTTCCAACACAAGAGGAAGGATTGACAGTCCTTGTAAGTTCACCTGCGGACGAGCGCTCAAAACGACGGTGGCAGGGTCCTTATTTAGCAGAGAACATTCCATTGGACCCTTGGGGCAACCCCTATCAATACAAACCGAAGAACTCAACCAGTGTCATCTTATATAGTTACGGTGCAGACGGAAAATCTGGTGGTGAAGGCATTGATGCAGATGTGGGATTTCTTGAAACTCCGACGCCCTAGAAAGTCAAAAGGGAACAATGAGCCTGTTAGCAGCGGATTTACGCTGCTCGAAATGTTAATGGTGATGTTTATTGTAGGCTTGTCGGCCAGCCTTGTAATGCCAAACTTACCGGCCTTATACGACCGTCTGAGTTTTGCTTTGGAACGCGACACGTTCATTCGCAAACTCAATGATTTGCCGCATGCCGCAATGGATGCCAATCAAGATATTGTTCTTGTCGGTGAATTTAGTGCTTCGAAATCTAACAATAAAGTTGGTGCCGCCTCTGAATACGTAAGTATAGAAGACCTAGGGGTACGGGTCCCGTACCGGAACCCAAATATTCGACAAGCCATGCTCGAGGTGCCGGAGAATTGGATTGTGAATGTTCCAGAACCCATATTTTACCGGCTTTCGGGATTTTGTAGTGGCGGTGAAATCGTCATCGAAACAAAGTATTTAAGATACGTCATGTCGGCAGAGGCACCTTATTGCGATTTCACTGAGGAGCCTGGCTGATGCGAGGTTCAAGAGGAAACGCTGGTAGCACCAAAGGCTTCACCTTTGTTGAGGCCATCGTTGCGGTTGTTGTTATGGGTATAGCAATCCTGCCGATTATGGCTTTATTGAGCCAATCTCTGTCGCAACTCACCGCCGCTGGCGAAGCCAACGAAAGAGCGGCTGCAATGGAATCTGCGTTGGCGATCATTGACCCAGTCAATCCGCTTCAATTTCCTAACGGCTCAACTTCGATGGGCAATACGGAGCTAAATTGGACGAGTTCATTGCTTGTTGAACCCAATGAGACAGTTCAATTGAGAGCGGGCTTAGCAGGATATAGCGTCGGATTTTATGATGTCATTGTCTCATTGAGCAAGAATGGAGAGCTTTGGTTTTCCTTCAATACTCGGAAAGTCGGTTATCGGCGCATTCAGTCTAATGACGGGCCATTTGTGGACACAACCTCGCGCTGATATGCATCTGAAACCGTACCATAAAGGATTTACCCTTCTTGAAGTCATCGTCGTACTTATGATTTCAGGACTCATAGCTGTCATTCTGATGCAGGGTCTTGCTCTGGTATTGGATGCACGGCTCAGAGTCTCGTTTGCCATTGACGACTTGGACCGAAGAGGAGTTCAATCCAGCATCATTACCTACAGTTTAAGAGGGGTGATGCCAGATTATGCCGATGGTCCCGATGTTTTCTTTGGAGATAAACGGCGAATAAGAGGCCTGACGTTAAGTCCCTTGCAAGGAACCCAGGGTGCCCCAACGGCCTTTGGATTGATGCTCGACTATGACTCTTTTGAAGACACCACTGTCCTCAGGTATTTTGAGCGCGGTTACGAATCGTTAGAAATCGCTCGATGGGATGGAGATGCGGGGGAATTTTCGTATCGTGGCCGCGAAGGAGACTGGTCCGAAAACTGGCCGATTCCAGGTGATGACATAAAACAAGCCCCCCGCACCATTCAATTGATATCAGGGTTACAAGACACGTCATACGTTATCAGCGTAATGGGTCCTCATGATCGCGTTGGACGTATACAGGATGGTCCATTCGGGGCAGTTCAATGAACACTGAGCCAAGTGCTCACGTTGATCTAAACACCGCTGTGCAGCGTTTAAATTCCGGAAACCAGAAGTAGCGGAGGAGATTTGTAAGGTCTATTTGGGTGCAAATACGAGTCACAGAGGTGAAGCACTTCACATATTGGCACTATCTTTGCGGGCTCAAAGACATTTTGACGAGGCACTAACATCGATCAAACGCGCGAAAAAGAAACTTAGCGGCGACGCGTCTATTCTCAATTCCTTTGGACTTATTTATCTCGATAGCGGCAATACAGGCCAGGCCATTGCGGCGATAAAGCAACAAATTGTAAAATTCACTCAAGTATGACAAAGGGTTACAACGAATTAATTGGTCAAAATCGTCTCGCGTTCATATCGTTGGGGATCGATTTGGGTGCTGCTAACAATTTCTTCGTTTGTTTTCGCCTGTATTTCTTAGATTAGATTGCGCCCCTGTTGGTTAGTGGTAATGAGCCACAGTCGGACCGTCAAATCGGTTCTCGACGCTCGAACTGCAAAGAAAGAACCAGCGTTCATGGGCGATCACGACACGCAAAGTAAGGGTTTCGTACTTCCGCTCACAATTTGGGTAATTGCTGCCGCGGGACTAGCAGTGGCGGTGCTCTCCGAATGGGTATCAATGGCCGTAAACAATGCGCAGGTTCTCCAAAGAAAAGTCGACTCCGAACTCGCCTTTATTAACATTCGCAATGAACTTGTATTTGTTCTAGCGCGTCGTCCGTACTCGTATCGGGGACTTCAAGTTGGCGAGTTCTCAAACACCACGATTGGAACGACCTTTGATGATTTAATGAACATGGATGTCACTACTGATCGGCTCATTTTTCTTGATGGCAGACCTTACACAATGTCCAGCGATGAGCGATATATCGTCAAAGTGCAGGATGGTAGAGGCCTCATTAATCTGAATACTATTAATGGCACTTTTCTTGAGAACTTTTTTGATTCTTTAGATGTGCCAGATAATTCCAGAGATCTGCTTAGAGATTCACTACTCGACTACCGTGACGAGGATAGTTTTAACCGACTCTCAGGTGCAGAGAGAGATGACTATATTCGACAAAATCTTTACCCACCCTCAAATTACCAGTTACTAACGCCTTGGGAAGCACAACGCGTTTTTGGATGGACCCAAATGAGTAAACTTTGGAAAGCTCAGTATGAGTCACCACTTGTTACGACTTGCCGGTCCTCTGGTTTTAATCCGAATACAGCCTCTCCAGAAGCACTGTCTACATACTTGCGCGGTGTATCTTTAGAACGTGCAAGTGTGATTTTAGACTTTCGCCAGACGGCGTACTTCAGAAATGCTCGGGAACTCGGTGATGTCGCGGGTGTTTTATTGACAAATCAACCTTTCTTTTTCAGCTTTATACCCGGCCGCTGTCTAATCGTAGATTTAATAGAAAAGCAGTCGAACGAACACATACGCTTCTCATTAACACTGTTGCCACGTAATCCAACACAACCATGGCAGATAGATTATGTCCTTAGAGTTCCTCAGGAATACGGCCGAGAGACTAATCAAGTGGACCCAGAAAACACTTTCCCCAGTCCCGAAGAGATTGGTGGAATCGCCAGAGGCGCTGAAACAGTTACCGGGTTCTGATCGGCATGTAATTTGGGTTCCTGCCCGCAAAACAGTCAAACACGCGCAATTTAAGTTGCCCAATCAATTAAGTGGGCGCAAACGGCTCGCTGCACTCAATCTAAAAATCCAGGCATGGTCACCATTTATGGATACCGACTACTCAGTCGTTTGGAGGGAAAACGGGGCAAGTGTATTTGCTTGGGATAAGAAAGCGTTGAGTGAAAGGATTACCGCTCACGGGTTCGATCCAAGCCAGTTCGAAGTTCTTCCCGAAATCTTCTTGCGCCAGCCTCACTTTGATGGGGTTCGTCTCTGCAACACAGGTGACGGTATTGAGGGCCAAGTATGGAAAGACGGCATTCCACGAGTGGCACGGTGGTGGAAAAACCTTCCGTCAACCAACGAATGGACCCTCTTTCTTCGGAATGCCGGACTCCCACTATCAAATGCCTCGCTAAAATTACCTCCTGTTGTCGCGCCGGATTGGCTTGATTTTCCGTGGAACGAATCAACGGTCCAAAAACGCTTTTTTTTACAACTATTTGCGAACCATGAACTGGTTGCATTCACAGCCGCGTTGTTGATCGCACCGTTTTTCTTTTTTGCAGGCGAATGGGCTACGTATTCAGTCCTCTCCGGGAAGATGACAGATCAAGTCAACCGAATAGAAATTGAGGGTGAGTCCCTTCGCGAAGATCGAAACGCGGCATTGAACTCTTTAGAAATTGCCGAAGATATTATGTCGTTGCGCGAATTTCCTCATCAAATCGAAATCATATCACGAGCTCATCGTCTTCTTTCTGATTATGAAGTTGAAATCTCAGGCTGGGACTATGACGAAGGCATTTTAGAATTCGGTCTGGTTTCAGACGTAGATATGGATGCGACCGTCTATATACCGATATTTGAAGATGGCGACATGTTTTCACGTGTAAGCGCAAGCACACGGGGAGCCAGACTCATGATGCGAATGAATGTTATGGCCGTATCGGACATGACACTATGAAATTGGATCAATTGGTACCTCAGCCAGTTACTATTCTATTTTCTAGACTCTCGCAAAAGACAGTTGCGGAGTTTGAGTCAAGTGAAAGATTGAAATGGGGTCTTTTAGCTGCTGCATTCGTCATATATCTGGCGATGGTGACTTTTTTTTCAGAGCAAGCTGATAAATCTCGACTGCGATATTTGGATAGTCGAAATCAATTGAACATTTTGACGACTCAAGTATCAGAAACACGATGGCCAGATCGTGCCATTCAAGCTGCATCTATGGTCGAAGAATTAGAGACACGGTTTTGGCCGGGTGAAACAACAGGTTTGGCGGAGGCTGGGTTTGAACGTTGGGTGAGACAAAGATTCGAACAATACGGAACAGAAGTTCGTCAAGTCCAATTGACCCGCGGACCTGCACTGGAAGATCAGAGTGAATTTTATAACGGCACTTTGTTGGACGTCTTGAGAATACGGGCAAAGGCAATTGGCCCTCTGAGGGAAGACGCACTAATCCAATTTCTCAACGATACAGCGCAAAATCCAAATTGGATCGTTGTGGAGCAACTTATAATTCGTGGCGGAAGAAACCCAAGGTTTGAGATTGATTTAGCCACTTTTATTCGAACCGGCAACTCCGACCAATGAATATAGAGTTATCCAATTCTCTTCGTGCAATGACTGGCTTTGCTTCGCGGTATGCGAAACAACTTGCCATAATTATTGCATGTGGATTGTTAGGTATCGTGTTTGCTGTCGTTTCTAGACAATCTTCTACTGATGCACTGAATCGAACTGACACCTGGACCCTGCCTCAAGACTTGCCGTTTAATCTATCGTCTTCGGTTGGGGATATGCTCGTCAATCCTATATTTGGCGGCGAGCCGATTGTTTTGGCCGAGGAAGAAGTAGAGGAAGAGGTGCAAGAGGGTGAACAGGAAGTGGGGTCCTGGAAATTGGTGGGAATTATTTCTGAAGGGCCTAACCGCACCATCCTCTTTAAGGACGAAACAAGTGGACGTTTGGTTGAGGCGCGTGCTGGAGAATACTTACCAGGTGGGGAACAGATCATTTCGATCGAAGAAAATTCTATTGAATTGATTCTGAGAGACGAACAATTCCGAATTTCCCTTTTCCAAGATTTGGGCAACCGAGAGGATTAGAAAATGGTACGCTCGATAGAAACAAAAATTATTAAACCCCCACTTGTGCTTGCTTAGCCCTGATCTTGGGCCTGATGTTGAGCAGTTGTTCAACTTTCCCCAGATCACCATTCACAGAGCCACTTGATATAGGCAAGACTGCTGATACAGGTTCTGACCCATTGATAGTGAGTGGGGCGACGGGACGAACGACGTTGCATTCCGAACCTGGCCTTTCCACACCTCAGGGAAGAAGCGCTACGACGTCAATAACGAGCGCACAACCGCCTTCTCTTACCGGAGAACCAATAAGTATAAACTTTGAGGGCGTCGCCTTACCTGCATTTGTTAACACCATGTTTGGAGATCTCTTGGATGTGACGTTTGAAATAGAAAACGCCGTAATGGAAAGACAGCAACTTGTTACTCTCCGGACTGCTGATGCTCTTGAACGAGATGATTTCTACCGACTGGTAACTCAGGTTCTAGGCAACTATGGAATCGGTGTTGCTTATGAGAATAATGTTTATCGAGTTATAGAAAACGCACAAGTGCAAAGTGAAATACCCCGTATTATCCGTTCACGCGCTTCAGCTCCGTCCCCGGTGATATGCGGCCTGTATTCTTTTATGCCACGATAGACAACGTACGTGTTAAGACGATGGCCGCATGGATTGATTTGACACTGCGCAATCGTTTGCAGGTCGTGAACATGCCGTATTCCAACGCTTTATTGCTGTTGGGTAATTCTGAAGATGTGGCCGCTGCAATCGAAGTGATCGACATTCTTGATCAACCCAATCTTGCCGGAAACAGTAGTCTAAAAATTACTCCGGCATTTTGGAGCGCAGAAAAGTTAACGCGCCAACTTTTGCAAGTATTGAAAGCAGAGGGTTACTCGGTCGAAATTGGTTCGGAATCTGATGCGCCTATAAAATTCATTCCTGTAGAGGCGTTGAATACGATAATCGTATTCGCCACCAGTCAACAGAATTTGCGGCATGTTTTGGATTGGGCATCCGAACTCGACCAACCAGGACAGACCATAGATACAACAGGCGTGTATTATCTTGAGTTTCAAAACACAAATGCTGAAGCGCTGGCTGAGATCATCGGTGGGCTTATCGGATTGGGTGTTGCCGGAGAAGGAGTCGAGAGTACAAATGAACAAACCGCAAGCACTAGTCAAACACGAATCATCGTGGTTTGTATGAACGCCTCCCGGGACGCAAGGACCGATTTTGTGCGGCGGGCAGGCAGATTGCAGTTTTGTATCCGGCCTTTGAGTGCGAGGCTTCTTGCTCGCTGGCCCTGATGGGATCTGCCGATCCGCGCCTCATTTCCTACCGTGGGCTTCTCGCCCTAACCACGATGCAGGCTTAGCGGATCGCGGTCTGACCTGTTTGCCATCACACCTTGTCGTACCTTGCGCAACACCTCCTGTGTCGGTTCGTTATCCCGTCGTCTGCCGCGCCTAGACCGGCTGGCTGTTGAAGTTCGTCTGGTACGCCCGGTCATGGGCCAATAGGGCCCAGATCGTGCGTGCCGTCTTGTTGGCCAGTGCGACCGTGACCACGTTGGGCGGTCGCCGCTCGACTAGGCGCAGCGCCCATTCGGGGGCGTCTTGGCGTTGGTGAGCACGGCGCGTGCGCCGTGGATCAGCAGGGTGCGGAGATACTTGTCACCGCGCTTGGAAATGCCGAGCGTGCGGACCCGTCCCCCAGTGCCTGTGTGCCGGGGCACCAGGCCGAGCCAGGCGGCAAACTCGCGGCCGGACCTGAGGGCAGCGGGATCACCCATCGCCACCACCACAGCCGTTGCGGTCAGTACCCCGACACCGGGAATCTCCGCAATCCGCTGGCTGGCGGCATTGCTGCGGTGCCACAGTTTGATCCGCCGTTCGATCTCGCCGCTCTCCTTGTCGAGCTGGGCCACCCGCGCCCACTGCTCGGCTAAGGTCTCCACGATCATCACCGGAAGGCGCTCCGAGACCCGCTCCAGGGCCGGGGCGATCGCACGGCTTATGCCGGCCCGGCCTTGCGGCATGACCTCGCCGTATTCGCTCAGAAGGCCGCGCAGGCCGTTGATCTGGGCAGTGCGGAACTTCACCAGCTGCTGGCGCATGCGGTGCATTGCCAGGACCGCCTGCTGTTCCTCGGTCTTGATCGCAACGGTCTTGATGCCGGGTTGCTGAACCGCGGTCCAGATCGCCCGCGCGTCCTGCGCATCGTTCTTATTGCCGCCAACGAAGGGCCGAACAGCCTTGGCCGGCAACAGCCGGGGCTCGTGCCCGAGTTCCCGCAGCCGGCGCGCCCAATGCTGCGTGCCGCCGCACGCCGCCATCGCCACAACGCAGGGCGTGCGGTTGGCGAAGTGCTCCAGGAACTTCGCCCGCGTCAGCTTCAAATCGACAATCTCACCCGCCTCCATATCCACCCAGTGCAACTGGAACACTCGCTTTGCCGTATCCACACCAACGACGGTTCTGTTGGTCTTCATGTCGGATCCTCCGGTTTGCCCGTGAAGAGCTTGCTCTTCACCACTTGGCACTTTGATACCGTCGGCCCGCGAGGGTCCAACCCTTTCGGCCTTCGAACATCAAGGGGTGGGAGGCGTTCATCCCATTTCCTCTAGAAATGCTCTCATTTTCCAGGGAACGGCTGAGAAATATGCACAAGTGCGTTCGCTCGTGTAGCAAATGGATCGAGCACCATACGAAGTACTCATCGAAGCCACCGTCGCGGAAGTAACACTCGATCAGGACGAATCACTGGGCGTTGTGCTCAACTTTGATGATGGTGCAGAATCGACGGGCAGTGATCGAACAATCATTGAGTCCAACAACGGATTATTTGTCAATTTGATTCATAACCAGGGAGATCTTACGTCTTCCTTAAATGCTGCAGCGGATGAAAACCAGGTGACCATCTTGTCAAGTCCCCGGTTGGTTGCAGCCAGCGGCAAGTCGGCCACAATGCAAGTGGGTACACAGGTTCCGATTATTACCACTCAACAAACTGCACCCGATGGCTCTATTGGAGGAACCAGCAATATATTACAGCAAGTTCAGTATCGTAGTACGGGTGTTGTTTTAAGTATTGAACCCATTGTCAATTCAAGCCGCCGTGTAGAATTGACCATATCACAAGAAGTCAGTGACGCTCAAAGCAATGACACTTCTGATATCCAGAGCCCTATCATTCTGACTCGCAGCATAGAGACCACTCTTTCCGTTGATGACGGTGAGACGGTTTTGCTTGCCGGGCTCATTTCTGAGAATTTCAGTAGGGGCGAAAACGGCGTCCCGCTCTTAAAAGACATTCCTGTGCTGGGTAACCTGTTTAAGAACTCTTCCCAGTCCGTACAGAAGACAGAACTCATCATATTATTGACGCCCTATATTATCGATGGAAGAGACACCTCAAGATCGGTAAGAGATGCCTTCAGATCACAACTTGGCGGGCTGGCCAAATCTTTCGGGAACTTTGATTGATGTCTGGTAATACCATGAAAATTTCTATTATACTCCTGCTACCCAATTACTCGGTACTGATCGTGTGTGATGACACGAAAGTTGTCGGTAACGGTGTCTCGGATTGTTTCCCATTCCCGGGGCAGGGTTTGGTTGAAGAACCCGAAGATGGCCTCGGTGAACTGTCGGAAATCGGGATAAAACCGGTTGTGCGTCACATGCCGGTGCATGACGCCCCATAACCGCTCGATGGGATTGAGGTGTGCCGCATACGGCGGCAGGAAATGCAGCCGGATGCGGCACTCCGGCCGCTCCAGGAACGGCCGCAACAGCCTGGCATGGTGATGGCGCGCATTGTCGAGACAGACATGGATCACCCGGGATCACCCGGGATCACCCGGGTGTCCGGATAGGCCCGTTCCAGCTTCTCGAACAACCGCAGAGAGGTTTCGGCATTGATCTTCTCGCCCTCGACCAGGGTGAGCTTCATCGTTTCAAGGTCCAGTGCGCCGTGCAGGTTCAGCCGCTGGCGCCCTGTCGTGGCCTTGATCGCCGGCTTGTCGGAACGGATGAACCAGCCATGCGCCGGCCGGCTCTGATACTCGGGATGGACCGCAGCGGCGAAGACAACCGTCGCGTCCGGAAACATCCCGCGCGTCAGCTGTTCATAATCCCTGATGAAGGCTTCCTGCGCCTGCTTGTCGGCCTGCTTCGGCAGCGTCTTCGGCTTCACGTATGCGAACCCCAGGCGGTGCATCAGCTTGATGGCGCCCGGACGTGAATATCTCACAGCAAACTTTCGGAAGATGGCATCCCGCACCGCGTTGGTGTCGCGCGGCGGATTGTCCCGGAACTGCGCCTTGAGAGCGGCTTCCTGGTCCGCCGTCAGGCGGTCCGGGTAATCCGCAAGCTCCACAGAGGCGAGACCCTTCTCGCGGAAGTCCCGTAGCCAGCCGCGAACCGTGTCGGGATCGAGATAGAATATCCTGGAGACCATCTGCACGCTGTGGCCATCATCAAGGGCAACCAGCGCATTCGCGCGCCGTACCTGCAGCGCTTCGACCTTCCGCTTACGCATGACATTCAGGAGTGCCTTGGGTTCGTCAGCGGTCAGAAAGGAGGCCTTTTGCGCATCTTCGCCGTGAAGTCGTTCGCTGCTCGTGTCGTTGGAGAGGTGCATGAATCGGCAGCCGAATCAGGTCAATGCAAAATACTAAATTCAGGCCGAATCAATGATTCCAGGTATATTAGCCTCAAACTAGAGCAGATTCAATTTAGTCCCGATCATATCCGGCGGCGGCGAAGTAGTTTTCGCATTCGGTTGAGGTGAAGGCGTCGATGGCCTCGGCAATGGCGTCCCACAGGTCGTCGACGGTTCTGGCGGCGGCCTTTCTCAGGAGCGCCTTGAGTTTGGCGAAGGCCATCTCGATCGGGTTGCAGTCGGGACTGTAGGGCGGCAGATACAGCAGGGTTGCGCCGGCGGCTTCGATGGCCTGGCGGATGCCAGCGACCTTGTGGGCGGGCAGGTTGGCCATGACGACGCTGTCTCCGGGGTCGAGTTCGGGTACCAGGACCTGTTCCACATAGGCCTTGAAGGCAGCCCCATGCATCGGCCCGTCGAGGAGCATCGGGGCCGCCAGGCCGGAGAGGCGCAAGCCGGCGGTCAACGTGGTGGTCTTCCAATGGCCATGGGGTATGGCGGCCCGGCACCGTTCGCCTTTGCGCGACCATCCCCGCAGCCGCGCCATCTTCATCGACGCGCCGGTCTCGTCGATGAAGATCAGCCGTTCCGGAGCGAGCCCTGCCTGGCCTTCGAACCAGAGCCGGCGCCGCGCGAGCACGTCCGGGCGCTGCTGCTCCGCTGCATGGCCGGTCTTTTTTTGTGCGTCAGCCCGCGCTTGGCGAAGAAGTGCCAGACCGTCGACGGGCACACCCGAATAGTGAAGTTCATGAATCGATGGAGACAGAAGATCTGATAGCCGAAGTGGATGCTGGCTCTAAAGAAGCAATGTTTGACTTAGCCGTTAGATACATGACGGGAGATAGAATTGGTCGTGATGAAATCATGGCGATCAAGACGATTAAAGAAATAGCAGACGGCGGTGACCCCAGAGCGCAGTATCTTCTTGGGTCGGCATATGTCAGTGGCAGCGGGCTACCAAAAGATGAAGCTGAAGGATTAAAATGGCTTGAGAGGTCTGCGAGGCAAGGCTATTTCAATGGACAGTACTGGTACGGATTTATGCTTTCCCGGGGTCGGGGAACAGACAAACCTGATTGGAATGAAGGTTTAAAATGGATTAGGCGCGCCGCTCAAAGTGGTCATGAAGATGCGCAGTTTTCGTTAGGTGAGGCATATGATTCATGTCGCGGCGGACTCACCAGAGACTTTGACAAAGCAGCTATATGGTACCGACGAGTTGATAAGAATGGTCGTGGTAATATGCCGGCGCGTTTCAATCTGCGACGCCTCATAGATTTGGGAGTAATCGAATGGCAAGAAGGAGACGGCGGCACTCCTCCGATCGAACTTGTGGACATAACACAGGCGAGTTTCGAACCATGTAGCGATGATCAGTCTGTTAAGAACACCCAATAACGCTGGCTCACTAAACTCCATTGACCTATTGATTATATGTCATGACAAATGAAATTGAATTGGGGGTTACGATCGCTGCGCTCGCTATAGAGGTGGCGCTCGTTGTATTTTGTTACTACAAGGCGTTGCAGCCGCCGAATCCACTAAAAACCAAGATTAATCAGTTATCCTTTAATGATGCTGATTCTGGCATTGCTATTTTTGGCAACTTTGGCCCATGCCGTCTCATTGATTGCCGGGAAACAAGTCAAACCCAGACGAAGACGTGGAATGTAAATCATCGGCAATACGTATCTCTATGGATATTTAATGTTGGGCCATCCCATATGGATTTCGAGTATGGCCGAAATGAGTGATAAATGGGATGCTTCAACGAATCCGTAATCTTTTGCCGAAACCCAGAAATTGATATCACCAGAAGATCTAAGAGGATTATCGCTGTCAAATCCGCTAAAGGTAACAATTGAACAATCTTGATCGCGCCCTGTTTTCACGCCATTCAAAATATTTTCAGAACGGCCTGAAGATGAAATGGCGATTACCATATCACCAGGCTTAGCGAGCATTTCAATCTGCTTGGAAAAGACAAATTCGAATCCAAAGTCATTGCCCAAACATGTGAGTGCTGAAGAGTCATTCAACGCTAAGGATGAAATGCCACCATTCTTAAAAAAATCAATCGCCATATGGCTACAAATGCCAGCTGACCCACCGTTTCCACAGAATAGAATTTTGTGTTTGTTTTGCGAAATATTTCGCATGGAATTGATCACTGTCTCGAAAGCTTGAGATCGCTTGATCTCGATACCTTCACCGTTTGTGCAATTGGTGCCTTCTACCGCCTGGGCGAGCTGGCTGAAGTAATCTGAAATAAGTGACTCGTTCATTGAGATGGCTTCCATTTCCTAAAAAATAGGCGACGATATTTGGTATAAATGGGACTGAGAGAGAATATGCCGTTTGCTTGAAAGTGCGGCAAGCACAACTTTTATGGTGGTATTCTTAGGTGCTAAATAGGGTCTGTTTGTCATGAACGACAGCGTCAAAAAATCATTAACTGATGCATTTGACAGTTTCAAACAGCAAGATTTACCTGCCGCTGAAAAAGACTTGATGACTGTCCTTGCCAAAGATCATCAGAATCCTGACGCATTACACCTCCTTGGTCTCGTCAAGTTTCGACAGGGAGACTTGGACCAAGCCCGCCGACTCGTCGAAATGGCAATCGGAACAAGTCCTGGAATATCGTTTTATTACAATAATTTAGCTCTAATTCTAAAAGATCTAGGCGAATTCAGCGAAGCACTTAGTGCTGCGACGAAAGCAACCGGACTTGCGCCCAATGACCCCGGTCCGTTCACAACCAAAGGAATGGTATTGCATCGCCTCAAACGATTTGACGAAGCAGAAGCGGCTTATCAAATAGCAACTGGATTGAAACCGGATCATCTACAAGCACATGTGAATTTGGGCCTGCTACTTCATGATGTGGCAAACTTCGATCTTGCCGAAGAACACTTTCGTTTGGCCTATCGGATATCTCCCCATTCGGCTGACGCTCTGGTCGGCTTGGGAAAAACACTGCTCCAGCTGGGAAAGATAGATGTTGTCATTGATCTTCTAAGTCACGCTTTAACTCTCAAGATAGAAGACAAAAACGTATACTTGCTACTGGCAGAATCTTTTTTGAGAACCAATAAACCGGAGCAGGCCTATGCCGTTCTAATGGATGCGCAGTCTTTATTTCCAGAAAACGCGGTAATCTGGAATGATTTGGGATACACTCTTCGAGATCTAACTCATTTTAAGGATGCAGTTCTCGCCTTTGAGCAGGCGTTGTCGATAAATGCCGGGTTTGACAAAGCGGCGGACAATCTTGCTCAGGTTCTATTGGCTCAGGGTGAATTTAGTCGGGCATAGCCCCTCTTCCGTCGGCGTCAGGTAAGACAGTTAATTTCATCTTCAATAAACGATTTACCATTCGAAGAATGGATTACGAACCACACCGCTAACAAGGATCTCTTGACTTGGACGGAACAAGGATTGGGTGACGAAGTTTTACAGGCAAGTCTTATTCCCGATCTGAGTGTAAAGGTGTCGAAATTGATCGTTTACTGCTCACAGCGGCTTTTGCAATTGTTCCGAAGTTCTTTTCCAAATGTTGAGTTTTGTGCGCGCGAAACTCTAGATGAAGCTATCTTGGCATCTGAAAAAGCGTTTAATATTTCCCTCATTGATACCGTTGCGGCTCTACGTTCGCGTTTTCAAGATTTTCCCAAAGAGGCAGCGTATCTTGAGATACCAATTGGTATGTCCAACGACATACGGGATGGATATTTGCGGCCCACCGGTAATGTGGGCCAAACGCCCTATCTAATTGGAATATCTTGGCAAAGTTCCCACGCCCTTCATGGATCGCAAAACTCGATACCATTGGAAAAGTGGAAACCTATTTTCGAAGCTGCGGCAGACCTCGACCGGCCCGTCATTTTTGTAGCCATTCAGCACGGCGCTTCAAGGGCTTATGTTGAAACGGTCGCGAAGTCATTGGGGGCCGACATTGTATTTGATCATACAATTGATCAAGTAGGTGATTTAGAAATGGTTGCCAGACAAGTCGCAGCAATGGATTTGATAATCGCGACCAGCACAACGACTGCGCAACTGGCCGGAGCGCTAGACCAGCCGGTTTGGCACATGCCGGCTGCCGGATTGGCCTGCGGATGGTATTGGATGGCTCAAGGAGAACGTACGCCGTGGTATCCGTCCATGCACATATTTAGGCGTGGCCGGCTGGAGCGAGCAGACCAGCAAATTGTAGACGTGGCTGTCGCTTTGGCCGAACTGGATAAAGAAAAATAGTTACGGGTATTAAGAAGATTCGATGTCTTTTTGCAGCCGGTGATACTCGGGATTTTCCGGATCAAGATTGCAGGCCTTCGATATGTTAAGGGCGGCCGTATCTTTGTCTCCTGTTTCCAAATTGATGAGGGCAAGTCCATAGTGCACTTGGTGTATGGAATCGTCTTCGGAATTCGCTTTCTCCAAGTATTCTAGGGCGACGTCATGCTGGCCAGCAAAGATGGTGCTCAATCCCGCCCAATTCGGACTTTGATATTGTCGGGCTCTATTACAATGGCGCGCTGATAGGCACGCAGGGCCTCCGGAAAATTCTGGACTTGTTGAAACACATCTCCAAGTGTTGCGAAAACCTCAGCGCGGCTCGGATCAAGTTCTCCCGCCTTGATCACTGAAGCGATACCTTCTTCGACTTTTCCATGCGCCAAAAGTGCACGTCCAAGCGCCAAATGATATTCCGCAACAGTGGAATCGATCTCGATAGCGGCTTCAATATAGGCTATGCCCTCATCGAAATTATTCAGTTGACAGGCCAGCACACCCAGGAGTTTCAAAGCCTCAGCGTTTCCGGGTTTATTTATGACGATGTCGAGATAGGCTTTCTCGGCTTCTTCAAAGTTACCTGATTGATGCAAAGTGAGGGCTTGTTCAAGTTGAGACATATTCATAGCTTAGGCTTCTATCAAAAGTTCATGTTGATTTAGCGTTGATGCGAATGTTCTAACCAACAGAGTTAGTTATACTCCTGCTACCCAATTACTCGGTACTGATCGTGTGTGATGACACGAAAGTTGTCGGTAACGGTGTCTCGGATTGTTTCCCATTCCCGGGGCAGGGTTTGGTTGAAGAACCCGAAGATGGCCTCGGTGAACTGTCGGAAATCGGGATAAAACCGGTTGTGCGTCACATGCCGGTGCATGACGCCCCATAACCGCTCGATGGGATTGAGGTGTGGCGCATACGGCGGCAGGAAATGCAGCCGGATGCGGCACTCCGGCCGCTCCAGGAACGGCCGCAACAGCCTGGCATGGTGATAGCGCGCATTGTCGAGACAGACATGGATCACCCGGGATCACCCGGGATCACCCGGGATCACCCGGGTGTCCGGATAGGCCCGTTCCAGCTTCTCGAACAACCGCAGAGAGGTTTCGGCATTGATCTTCTCGCCCTCGACCAGGGTGAGCTTCATCGTTTCAAGGTCCAGTGCGCCGTGCAGGTTCAGCCGCTGGCGCCCTGTCGTGGCCTTGATCGCCGGCTTGTCGGAACGGATGAACCAGCCATGCGCCGGCCGGCTCTGATACTCGGGATGGACCGCAGCGGCGAAGACAACCGTCGCGTCCGGAAACATCCCGCGCGTCAGCTGTTCATAATCCCTGATGAAGGCTTCCTGCGCCTGCTTGTCGGCCTGCTTCGGCAGCGTCTTCGGCTTCACGTATGCGAACCCCAGGCGGTGCATCAGCTTGATGGCGCCCGGACGTGAATATCTCACAGCAAACTTTCGGAAGATGGCATCCCGCACCGCGTTGGTGTCGCGCGGCGGATTGTCCCGGAACTGCGCCTTGAGAGCGGCTTCCTGGTCCGCCGTCAGGCGGCCCGCGCGCGGTCCGGGTAATCCGCAAGCTCCACAGAGGCGAGACCCTTCTCGCGGAAGTCCCGTAGCCAGCCGCGAACCGTGTCGGGATCGAGATAGAATATCCTGGAGACCATCTGCACGCTGTGGCCATCATCAAGGGCAACCAGCGCATTCGCGCGCCGTACCTGCAGCGCTTCGACCTTCCGCTTGCGCATGACATTCAGGAGTGCCTTGGGTTCGTCAGCGGTCAGAAAGGAGGCCCTTTTGCGCATCTTCGCCGTGAAGTCGTTCGCTGCTCGTGTCGTTGGAGAGGTGCATGAATCGGCAGCCGAATCAGGTCAATGCAAAATACTAAATTCAGGCCGAATCAATGATTCCAGGTATATTTCAAATGGTATTCTTATTGTTGGGAGTTGGATGGCTCAGAATAGCGGTCAACAGGGTCATATTCTCTTTCGCAACAAGAATTGGATAGTCTGGTGACAAAGACATCTAGCGATAAAGAAGAAAAGGCGAAAAAGCTTCTCGAGGAAGGAGCTGCCGCATTGGCTGTTGGCAAAGTTGCGGATGCGGAAAGGGCTTTTCACAAAGCTTTGGAAATCATACCGAATTATGGCCCGGCTAACTATAACCTGGGCTTGGTGCGGTTGGAGCAAGGCGAAGCACTTGAAGCTGAACCATTTGTGGTTGCTGCAGCCAAGGCAATGCCGTCCGTCGAAACGTATACGTTGCTTGGTCGTTGTTATGAGCAGTTAGGGAGAATAGGAGAGGCGGTAAAATACTTCCGTACTGTATTAGAAAAAACACCAGAGAATGCCGTACTGTGGGCACAGTATGCCAATTTGCTCCAATTTCTGGGCCAGAGAGCAAATGCCGAAATTGCCTTTTGCAAATGTCTCAACCTCAATCCGAAGAATATAAACGCGGCTATAAATCTGGGTTGGATATATTGGCGAAAGAAGCCTAGTGACGCTATTGCATTGCTCAAACGAACTCTTTCCGCCTTGCCAGATGATTCAAGAGATAAAGTAAGAACTCTTGGTACGCTCATCTTATTTGAAGAATGGGAGGCTCGGTTAAAAGAAAACAAAGCGCCGTATCACGCCGCATCATTGGATGAACTATTCTTTCATAGCGCGATAGAGACATTTGATCAGTACAAAGAAAAATGCAGCCGCTTGGTTCAGCGCGATCAATCAGATCATTGGGCACGCTTGACTGAGGGATTGATTTTGTTTGCTTCGGGCGAACATGCCAAGGCACAGGCAAACTTCCAATTGGTCGCCAAAAAGACAGGCCATGCGATGGCATCTGCTATCAGATTTGACGAGCAATTCTTTTCGAGCTTATTGGAGACTTCAGAGGCCGACTTACTTAAGGGACTTCCACCGGTTGAAGTTGCTAAAGCGCATGAATTCATTGATGGAAATATTCTCTATTTGTCGTGCAATGCGGCCTATTTTGACGATTTTGCCGTCCCTCTTTTGCGTTCTCTCAGTACAGTGTCAAAGAAGAACCAAGTTCATATACATTTGATGGATTCACCACATATACATACACAATCGGTTGTTGGGTTTTGCCAAGATCTGCCGAATATTTTCACAGCGATCAGTGTTGAAGGGCCGGATTTTAGCGGCAAAGACTTGCTCGCTGTGCGTTGTTATTTCCACGCCATCCGCTTCATACGGTTTTTTCAACATTTGAAGATATACGATAAGACGCTGTGGTTGATGGATGTTGACGGACTCTTCAATCAACCGCCTGACGGGTTTTTTTTCGGGTAGGGGTGGTGCTGATGTGGCGATGCGCGTGCGACCGGGGCGACTCGAGCCTTGGAACCAATTTAACGCCTGTATGGTGGCCGTCAGGCCGACGGAAAATGGCTTACGCTATATTCACGCTGTGTCGGCCTATATCGCTCATTTCTATACCACAGGTGAGCTTCCCTGGGGCATTGACCAACTGCCCATGTATTCAGCGTTCCACGATTTACAGAGGCGTGATCTGGCGCCTACGCTTCATTTCTTAGATGAGACGGTGCTCGACTACGGATACAGAGATGAAGGAATCGTTTGGTGCAGCTCAGGATCTACCAAGTACACCGCATTAAACCGCGAACAGGTCGAAAACGATCCGGACGCCACCGCCTTTGATCGCGCTTTTGCGCGGTACGTGTCTGCTGACTCTTGATCTTGACCCCTCAATCATTTCGGTCTAACACTTTACTGACGTGGTGATTTGAAGACCGGATTGCGGCCACGCTAAAAAATCGCTAAAAGGTCGAGGGCCCTGCCCCCGCCTCAACCGGTCGGGGGTTTTTTGTTGCCGAGAGGGACAAACGATGACCATCGATTTTGAACGACAGCGCGAGTGGCGATCCCAAACGCAGGCCGTACGGGGGGGCACAGAGCGCAGCCAATTTGACGAGACCAACGAGGCCGTCTTTCTGAATTCTGGTTACGTCTATAAGAGTGCGGAAGAGGCGGAGAGCGCGTTTAAACAAGAGATTGATCGATATGTCTATTCGCGTTTCCGTAATCCAACCGTCGCCATGTTTGAAAGACGTCTGGCGTTACTTGAAGGTGCGGACGACTGCCGTGCCATGGCCAGCGGAATGGCAGCCGTTTTTGCTTCCTTGGTTAGCCATCTAAACGCTGGAGATCGATTGGTCGCTTCGCGCGCCCTGTTTGGTTCGTGCCATTACATTTGTGTCGAACTGCTGCCCCGATTTGGCATTGAAACGGAACTCGTTGACGGGGCCGACATGGAGCAATGGAAAGACGCTTTGTCTAAGCCGATAAACGCGGTTTTTCTGGAGTCACCGTCTAATCCGGGACTTGAAGTCATCGACCTACCGGCAGTGTGTGAATTGGCACACCAGTCAGGTGCGTTGGTCGTTGTCGATAATGTATTTGCAACGCCAATCCTACAGAAGCCGATGGAATTTGGTGCCGATATCGTGGTTTACTCAGCGACCAAACACATAGATGGACAAGGGCGTTGTCTCGGTGGTGCCGTTCTTGGTAGCCAAGAATTCATTGACGATCTGGTAACGCCCTTCATTCGCCACACCGGACCCGCACTCAGCCCTTTTAATGCCTGGGTCCTTTTAAAAGGGCTGGAGACATTATCTCTTAGAGTAGATCGTCATTGTGACGCAGCGCTACGTATCGCCGAGCATTTGGAAACGAGGCCTGAAATATCCAAATTGCTGTATCCAGAATTAGAGTCCCACCCTCAAAAAGCATTGGCAATGGCACAAATGAAGCGCGGTGGGACCGTCGTTGCCTTTGAACTTGAAGGAGGCAAGGACAGAGCATATCAATTCCTCAACGGGCTCGAGATTATTGATATTTCCAACAATCTCGGTGACGCTAAGAGTTTGATTTGCCATCCCGCAACTACAACACATCAACGATTGACTGATGAAGAAAAGGATCGCGTTGGCATTACACCTGGCTTCGTCAGATTGTCAGTCGGTTTGGAAGCTGTAGAAGATCTCATTGCCGATCTGGATCAGGCGTTGGCCTTGTAAACACATTTTTGACTCGCAACGGAGTAGCTTACTGCAATCGTGAAAGTTGCTACATTTCACGCAAAAATGTTTTTGAATATACGGTAATTGACTCATGTATGAGAAGACAACACGTGAAATAACCATCACCGTCCGGCCGTTCTATCTCGATGAACAATCTTCGCCAGATGAAGAACATTATGTCTGGGCGTATCGGGTAAATATCGAAAACGGTGGTGATAATACCGTCAAACTGGTCAATCGCCATTGGCGGATTACAGATAAATTGGGACGGCTGCAGGAAGTTAAGGGTCCTGGCGTTGTCGGTGAGCAACCGGTGCTCAAACCCGGTGAATCCTTCGAGTACACCAGCGGCACTCCCCTTCCGACTCCATCGGGAATCATGGTTGGTACCTATGAGATGGAAAGTGAACAGGGGGAACGATTTGATGTGGAAATTCCTGCATTTTCCCTTGATAGCCCCTATGATTCGGCGGCAGTAAACTAAAGCAGTTGATCCAAATCAGCGTTCAGTCCGTAATAAAACGAGACCCGAGAACAGTTCAATACGTGATTCGATACGGTCGAAAGGAATGGCAATGACCCCTAGGGACAATCCGATGGTACCCGTCACGCTCCATGACCATCGAGAAAGCGCGGCCATCGTATCCCGGCCTTCAAGAAAAGAGGCTGAAGAGGCGGTGCGGACGTTGATCCGCTGGGCTGGTGATGACCCCGACCGGGAAGGCTTATTGGGCACACCGGATCGAGTCGCCCGAGCTTACGAGGAGTTCTTTTCGGGATACTGGCAAGATCCCGAAGCTATTCTGCGCACAACCTTCGAAGAAACCGAAGGGTATGACGAGATGGTTGTGTTGCGGGATATCGATTACGAATCCCATTGCGAGCACCATATGGTTCCTATCATTGGCCGAGCCCATGTTGCCTACCTTCCGAACAACCGTGTTGTCGGCATTTCCAAACTTGCTCGTATCGTTGAAGCATATGCAAAACGTCTTCAAATTCAGGAAAAGATGACGTCTCAAATCGCTAACACCATCGACAAAGTACTAGCGCCTAAAGGAGTGGCGGTTGTCATTGAAGGAAACCATGAGTGCATGAGCACACGTGGCATTCATAAACCCGGTGTAACAATGGTGACGAGCACCATGCTCGGGGCCTTTCGTGACAATGCATCCACGCGCCGCGAATTCTTAGCGTTTATAGGGAAACCCTGACAGCTCAACCCTCAGAGACATTTACTATAAACAGAAAACTGTTGCTTTGAGGAGCAACAGTGCGCATCTATTGTTGAAATAATCGCTTCATTGATCACTACACATGCTAACCCACGGCTTAGCGATGTCTTTTTCATGACTGTTATTGTCATCGATTTCCGGCCTGTATTCCTGGTCATCGGTTTATTGTTGATCATCTTGTCGGGCGGGATGGTTATACCATCCGTCGTTGATCTGATCGTTGGCAATCCAGACTGGGCAGCATTTGCCATAGCGGCAGGTTTTACCTTGTTTGTCGGCGCCGCCATGGTCATGACCACACGAACCGGCGCGGTTACGTTGACCCTCAGGCAGGCGTTTTTACTAACCACACTGTCTTGGATCGTTTTACCTGCATTTGCGTCGCTCCCGTTTATTTTTTCTGACTTACAGCTCTCTTTCACGGATGCGTTTTTTGAAGCTATGTCAGGCATAACGACAACTGGCGCGACGGTCATTACTGGGCTTGATCAAGCCCCACCAGGCTTGTTGCTGTGGCGAAGCATTTTGCAATGGCTGGGTGGGCTGGGAATCATCATCATGGCCCTGACAATACTGCCAATGCTCAAAGTCGGCGGCATGCAGATGTTTAAAGTAGAGGGCTTTGAAGCACAGGAGAAAGTTCTGCCGCGGGCAACGCAATTGGCTGGCGCATTAGTTTTTGTTTTTGTGGGGCTAACCGCGCTATGGGCATTTCTTTATTGGCTTGTTGGCATGGACGGTCTTGATGCCGTGGTTCACGCCATGACAACAATCGCGACTGGCGGATATTCCAGTCATGATGCGTCGGTTGGGTTTTTTGACAACGCTGCGATTGACTGGATCGCTACGGCAGGCATGGTTGCCGGTGGCATACCATTTCTCCTTTACGCGCAGGCTTTGAAGGGCTCGCCAAAGGCACTGGTTCAAGACAGTCAGGTCCAATGGTTTATCGGAGCCGTAATAGCTTTTGTGCTGATCGTTGCCGTTTATCTGACCTTTTCGGGCACCTATTCTGCGCCGGCTGCCCTTCGATACGCCGCCTTTAACACCATCTCAGTCATGACGGGGACCGGTTATGCGACAACGGATTTTGGATTATGGGGCGGGTTCGTTGTCGTCATCATGTTCATGCTGATGTTTGTTGGCGGTTGTGCGGGCTCGACAACATGCGGAATAAAGATCTTTCGTTTCCAAGTGCTGTTTGAAGTGGCGCGCGTACAGTTACGTCAACTTCTGCAGCCCCATGGCGTGTTTATACCCTATTACAGCGGCCGGCCCATTGATGAGACCGTCGCTACCTCTGTCATGGGATTTTTCTACCTTTACGCTTTAACCGTTAGCCTACTTGCTATTGCTCTTGCCGCGCTCGGCCTTGACTTCATGTCGGCTTTGTCAGGCGCAGC
Organism: Rhodospirillaceae bacterium; assembly: GCA_965262665.1. Taxonomy (GTDB): domain Bacteria; phylum Pseudomonadota; class Alphaproteobacteria; order Rhodospirillales; family Rhodospirillaceae; genus CBDBND01. Next base: position 319,868 of record CBDHFR010000004.1, on the reverse strand, counting down.
GAGCGCAGTATCAAACGTTGGTCCTGGTTTGGGCCCAGTCATTGGTCCCGCAGGAACCTATGCAAGCCTGCCTGAAACGGCCAAGTGGCTACTGGCACTCGGCATGCTGCTCGGCCGCCTGGAGCTGTTTACGGTGCTAGTTCTCATTCTGCCGCGGTTTTGGCGCGGATAACCTATCTAAAGGACGTAGTCGCCGAAGTATTGCCGCATCTCCGGAATGATTTCCTTGTCCAAGGACTGCACTAGGGTCTCAATCATTTCATACAACAGCATTTGCCGATCGTCTGGGGTCGCATTCTCCGCCATGGTCCGCGTCTGCCATACTTCAGAACTCGCCTCAGCCTGGACAACGCCGCCGCCATCTAGAGCCATGAGTGTGACTTGAATACGCCCTTCGTATTCGATGGCCTGTTCATTGGTCAGCAGGCCACGCAGGCCGCTATCCACAGCCAGCCTTCGTTCAATGAGCGATCCCGAGTTGAGTTCAACGACAAATCTTGTGGGCCCCACTCCGTTTGCACTGAATCTTCGATTTGCCCACCCGGTCACCGCCTCTTCGAAAGACACCGGAGACAGGTGCTCGACATTGGGAGGTTGAAGCGGCGACAGAGGTGCGGGTTTAACTTCAACATGCGCAACCCCCAGCGCGATCGGCTCGAGATTAGCGAAGCTGAGTGCTGGAAAGACCGCTGGATCTTCAACCGTACTGCACGCAACCATCAGCATGACTAAGAATGCCGTATAAATTTTTCTAAACGCAGTCGTAATTAGATCCATTAGTGATTGCGCACTCTCTGTTCTAAGATGTTCAGTTCGTTTTCTGAGAAATCAAAAGTGATATTACAAAATTCGCAGGTCATAGAAACTATTCCGTCAACGGCCATAGAGCGAATTTCATCCATCGGAAAAGACGCCAGAATGTTTTCTGATCTTTCTCTTGAGCAGCGGCATCCTACAGTCAAAACATGACTTTCAAGAAGGCGCCCGCCGACCGTTCGAAACAGTCGGCGTAACACGTCTTCTTCGGAAAGGGATGAGCCCGCGAGTTCCTCATCAGTCACGCTGCTGAGCAAAATTACCGCACTTCGCCAAGCATCCTCATCGGCTTCCGTGACACTAACCGATTCCTTGACCGGCATGCGTTGGACCATGATGGCGGAGGCCTGCCATTCTGAATCATCATCAGACCCCTGTTGTCTGGACGAAATCTTGATCGCTGTTTCCAGCTGCTCCGATTGACGAAAATACTGGTGAATACAGTCTGCGATCGACGATCCCGCCAACTCGACAACGCCTTGATACCGATCGGTATCGGCTCCCTGATCGACGGTAAAGGCGATGTGCCCTTGCCCAACCAGATGAGGAAGATTGGGCTCCCTTGAAGACTCTAAGTTGGGCAGGGACCGCTCATCAAATTGCGCACAGGCCCGCATGGCCCGGGCACTGGTGATATCCGTCACGATTGTATGAACCGGCCCATCCCCCTGAATTTGAAGCGTGAATGATCCGTCAAACTTGAGCGCATCGGCTAAGGCAGCGGTAGCGGCCATCGCTTCGGCCACGGTTCTGGCAACCGCACCGGGATACCCATGACGGGCCAGAATGGTTCCAGCTACCCCATTGAGGCGAACCAGCCGGCCCCGCACAGCGCCATCGAAAAGAATAAAAGGCTGACTGATCCCGGGATGATCAGTTTGCGGTTTCAGGCTCAATCCAAACTCCACATGAGAATGCTTTTTTGGACATGCATTCGGTTTTCGGCTTCATCCCAGACCACGGACCACGGACCATCCATAACACCGTTAACGACCTCATCGCCGCGATGTGCCGGCAAACAATGCATAAACAGGGCATCATCCTTTGCTAGACCCATGAGGTCTTCCGTTACCCGGTACGGCGTCAGCAGCTCGACCCGTTCGCCGACTTCGTTGTGCATTGAAACCCAGGTATCGGTGACGACACAATCCGCGCCTTCAACCGCCGTCTTGGGATCTTGGGTCACACTCACACCCGCACCCTGTTCGGTTGCCCATTGCAATATTTGCTGATCAGGTTGAAGGGTTTCGGGACAGGCTAGTCGGAGTTCAAAATCAAAACAGACGGCAGCTTGGATGAAGCTGTTAGCCACGTTGTTGCCATCGCCGGTCCACGCCAATGTCTTTCCCGCGATTGGACCACGATGTTGTTCGAAGGTCATAATGTCGGCGATGATCTGACACGGATGTGTGCGGTCAGTAAGACCGTTGATGACTGGAACCCTAGCGAATTTTGCGAGCTCTTGAAGTTTCTCGGGATCATCCGTGCGCAACATGATGGCGTCCACATACCGGGAAAGCACGCGAGCTGTATCCGCAATGGTCTCCCCTTGACCCAGCTGCGTTTCCTGCTGGGATAGAATGACGACATCACCGCCCAATTGCCGCATGCCGACCTCAAATGACACCCGTGTACGGGTTGAGGGCTTCTCAAACATCAGAGCAAGCGTTTTGCCGCTAAGGGAAGTATTTGCAACTCCCTGTGAGTGTTCGTCTTTCAGGTTCTGCGCGAGATCCAAAATACCGCGCAGGTCGCCTTTGTCGACGGTATCAAGATCCAAGAAATGTTTGATGGCGGAAGACATGTCAACCTGCCAAGGCCTGCGCGGCTGACTCAAGTTTTTCCAGCGCCAGATCGATTTCGTCGTCGGTGACCGTCAATGGAGGTAGCAAACGAATCACATTGTCACCGGCGACCACGGTCAAAAGATTGTCTTCGAGCAGCTGATTGACCACATCGCCATTTGGCACAACGCATTTGAGGCCGGCCATGAGCCCCCTGCCCTTTACCGTCTCAAAAACATCAGAATGATAGGCGACAAGTTTATTCAGCCCTTTATTCAAACGCGCAGCCACCTCATTCACCCGGTCGAGAAATCCATCCGCCAAGATGACGTCCAGCACGGCGATGGCTGCAGCCATCGCCAAAGGGTTGCCACCAAAGGTGGACCCATGTGTTCCCGGCACCATATACTCTGCGGCAGCGGCTGTGGCAAGGCAAGCCCCGACCGGGAATCCACCCCCAAGCGCTTTGGCTAGCGCCATAATGTCTGGTGTCACGCCGGCATGTTCGTAAGCAAACAACTCGCCCGTGCGGCCCATGCCGCATTGCACTTCGTCGAAGATCAGCAAGAGTTCAAACTCGTCGGCCATAGTGCGGAGCCCTTGCAAGTAAGAGTCATCGGCAACGTTGTAGCCACCCTCCCCTTGGATGGGTTCGACCAGCACGGCAGCAGTCTCTTCCGTAACCGCCGCCCGGGCTTCGTTCATATTGCCGAACGGCACGTGGTCAAAGGCGTCCACGACCGGAGCGAATCCGTCTAAGTGCTTGGCCTGACCGCCAGCCGAGATAGTCGCCAATGTCCGGCCATGGAAAGCGTTATCAGTTGTGATGACGCGGTACTTATGCGGCCGCCCTGCTGCTTGATGATAGCGCCGCGTTATTTTGATGGCGCACTCCATCGCTTCGGCACCTGAATTGCAGAAAAATGCCGTATCGGCAAAGCTCACGTCGACCAGACGTTGCGCCAGCTTTTCTTGACCGTCGATCCGGTACAAATTTGAGCAGTGCCAGAACTTTTCCGTCTGTTCCTTCAGCGCCTCAACCAAATGCGGATGGGCATGCCCCAAGGCGTTGACCGCAATGCCGCTGGTGAAATCGAGAAATCGGCGGCCGTCATTCGTCGTCAGCCAGGATCCTTCGCCCCGCTCAAAAACGAGGTCCGTTCGTGCATAGGTGGACATAACAGCCGGCGTAAACATGGGACAATCCCTCGAAAACTAATCCTTGAAACGCAATGCCCCGCGCACGGTCCCGTCCGCGGGGTCAAAAAACGATTAGGTAATAACACGACGTAAAATGCTCTGAAAACATAAGGGGCGGCCCCAAGACCGCCCATTACCTTTGTCAGTATTATCCCTTACGGATCATTCTTGTCAATCGAAAGGCCTATCCAGGCCAGGGCAATCGGGTGAATTTGAGGATGACAAGAGTGTAGAAGTCTGAATCGCTATTGATCCTTTTGATTCGCAAGAAGGATCCCAGAAATGACGCGACGGTTTGGAACGGCGAACGAGGCCTTTAATCAGATTGTTGATTTCCTGGAGCATTTCACCGATCTCGACGACCCGCGGCAACGCGCCACGGTCCCCTATCCCCTCGACGAAGTGTTGCTGCTATGCCTTCTCGGCGTGCCCGCCGGCTGTGAGAGCTGGGTCGAGATCGCCAAGTACGGCGAGAGGAAACTGACGTTTCTGCGCCGTTTCCGGCCGTTCACGGATGGTACGCCCTCACACGATCAACTCGGTGACATCTTCGCAGCCCTTGATGCCGAACAGTTTCAGCACTGCTTCATCGCCTGGGCGGCATCGCTCACCGGGCGCGGCACGGACATCGTCGCCATCGACGGCAAGACGCTGCGGCGCTCCTATCAGGAAGGCGGCGCCAAAGCGCATCCACATGATCTCGGCGTGGAGCACACGTCAGAACCTGGTGCTTGGCCAAGCCAAGGTGGCTGATAAATCCAACGAGATCGTCGCTCTCCCGAAGCTGTTGGATCTGTTGACCATCAACGGCGCGACGGTGACCATCGACGCCATGGGCTGTCAGCGCAACATCGCCGCGAAGATCATCGACAAGGACGCCGACTATATCCTTGCCCTCAAGGGCAACCAGGGCAGCCTGCACGACGATACCAAGCTTTTCTTCATCGAACAGATAGCATGCGGCTTTGCCGATACGGTTGTCAGCCACCACCAGACAGTGGAGAAGAGCCACGGCCGCATCGAAACCCGGACCACCACGGCGACGAACGAAATCGCTTGGCTGAAGGAACGCCACCACTGGCCCGGGCCCGGGAGCATTGTTATGGTCGAAACCGTACGCGAGATCGGCATCCAACCCGGCGCCAAGGTCGAGCGCGAGACCCGCTTCTACATCCGCCTCCACCGCCGCCAAGGCCGATACTCTGAGCGCCGCCATCCGGGGCCATTGGAGCAGCGAGAACGGGCTGCACTGGGTCATGGACCTGCACTGGGTCATGGACCTGCACTGGGTCATGGACCTGCACTGGGTCATGGACATGGTCTTCCGCGACGACGAGTGCCGGGTCCGAAAGAACACTGCCCCGGCCAACTTCGCGGTCGTCAAACACATGGCGAGCAACCTCTTGCGCCAAGCCCCGGGCAGGACAGTCTGCGTGTAAAACGACGCATCGCCGCCTGGGATGACGACTTCCTCGCAAGCCTTATCTCACGGTGAAACCATTCACCCGATTGCCCTGCTATCCAGGGTTCACCTAAGCCTTCAATTTGTAACCACTTTTCAAGATTTTATAGGTCCCAAAGACGGCCGCAACGGCAGTAAGGCCGGTCACCGATAGACCGAGCAGAGGTTGGGTCGAGTCCTGACCAAGAAATCCGTACCGGAATCCATCGATGGCATAGAAAAAGGGATTGTAGTGACAAATAAATCGCAAGCCTTCCGGCAGTCGGTCGATGGTGTAGAAGGTTCCCGATAAGAAGGTCAAAGGCGTGATTACGAAATTTGTCACCGCGGCCATGTGATCGAATTTGTCGGCCCATACCGCACCGATGATACCCAGGCAGGCCATGAAGATTGCCCCCATAAGGGCATGGTAGAGAATGAAAAACGGGTTGTGCAAATGCATGTCAGCGAAGAATGACATGGCGACGGCAGCAGAAATGCCAACGATAATCCCCCGGGTCACGGCGCCCATGGTCCATGCCACTGTCAATTCCAGGGCGCTTAACGGCGGCATCAACACGTCCACGATATTGCCCTGGACCTTGGCGACAAGAATGGAGGACGAAGTATTAGCAAACGAATTTTGTACAATGGACATCATGATGAGGCCCGGCACCAAAAAATCGTTGAACGGCACACCGGCCACTGGAGGTCGATCAAACGCGAAAGTAAAAATTATCAAGAACAGAAGGGTCGTAACCATGGGAGCCGCCACGGTCTGCGTCGCCACTTTCGAGAAGCGGCGCACTTCTTTCATGTAGAGCTCCCACATACCGCGCCAATTGATCGCGCCAACATTGCGCGGCAGGGGTATGGCAAACGTCCTCTGTGGCACTGTATCCGTCAAAACTCACCTCGTGCTTCGCTGTCAGCGATGGTTTAGGCTCGGACCAAGGTATTGGCAAGGGCCACAGAGTTAGCAAGAGCGCCAGATGACCACCCGCGACACAAGCCAAGGTCAAAGCAAATCACCTGCCAAACGGCCGAGAAAAGTAACCAAGGAACGCTTGCATAATATTGCCCTGCATCACCTACAGCGCTATGCCACCAGTGGCCACAATTTAAAACGAGTGTTGGAGCGGCGCGTATTAAAAGCGGCCCGCCATCATAAGACGGATCTGGAGCAGGCGCGATCGTGGGTTCAAGAGGTGGTGGATGCCCTGGTCCGGTCGGGCGCCGTCGATGATTCTCAATGTGCCCAAGGCAAGACACTTTCCATGCTCCGGCGGGGCCAATCACCGGCCAAAGTGCGTTCGTTTTTTGGCGTCCAAAGGTGTTTCGTTCGATATCATTGTCGAGGCTTTGAATGAAGCCGAGCAAACATTGGGCGATGCTGATCTGCAAGCGGCACGAGCCTATGCAGTGCGGCGACGGATCGGTCCCTACCGCAAGACGGACGGCACCCTTGAAGACAGGAAAAAAGAATTGGTGGTGCTTGGACGTGCCGGTTTTCGCTATGAAGTCGCACGCAAGATTGTCGACGCCGACCAAGATTTTGAGTGATGTCTATATTTAGGTCGACGTCGCGCGCCGCGCCTTAAGAACATCGTTCTCTATCCTAATGCGGTGAGCCAGAAGAGCGGCATTCAAAATCGAGAAGAGAAGCGCCACGTTCCAGGCTCCAAAGGCCAAGGGGAGCACAGCGATCTCAAGAACAACAATCACGTAGTTGGGATGGCGGACAAACCGGTACGGCCCTGAGGTCACCAACGGCCGGTCGGGAATCGTAATGATACGGGTCGTCCAGTACGGTCCCAAGGTGCGAATGACCCAGATGCGGCCCAATTGTAAGACGGCATAGACTGCAACCCACCACCAGTCGATGGAAATTTCTCCAGTTGCAGCGATTGTAAACAACGTTGCCAACCAACCCGTATGGAGCATGATGAACAGAGGGTAGTGGCGGGCCCCGCGTTCGACGCCACCTTGTCCTATCAATGCTGCCGTATTGCCGCGATCAAGTATCAGTTCACCGACGCGTTGAGCTGTCACAAGACCTAGGATGATTAATCCCGCAATCGACATCACACCAGGTCGACCAACGCCATACCCGCTGTAAAGCCCGGCCCAAGGGCGGTCATCAGGTGTGCACCTTTGTCTCTCGCTTGCAGAGCCCGTTCCAGGACAGCCAATACGGTGACGGCGGACATGTTGCCCTTGTCCCTAAGGACGTCCCTGGCATGCCGCAGACTTTCGGGTGGCAGATCCAAAGCCTGTTCGAGCGCGGCCAAGACTTTTTCTCCTCCCGGGTGACACAACACACCATCAAGCGATGTGAGGGACTCGCTATGTGTCGCAAGAAAGGTATCGGTCACTGTGCGGAGTTTCTGACGCACCAATGTGGGAATATCCCGCGAGAAAACGACGCCAAGCCCGTCTTCTTCAACCCGCCAGCCCATGATGTCGCGAGAGTCGGGCCAGGTGTGTTCCCCCCAGGCACGAATGGTCGCCAGTGCGCGGCGGTTTTCGCTCTGGTTCTCCCCTGGAACTTTGAGCAACACGGCAGCAGCGCCGTCACCGAATATAGCCGTACCAATTAAATTGGCTTTGCTGTCGTCACTTTTGCGAAAGGTTAACCCGCAGAGCTCGACACAGAGGAACAACACCCAGTCTCCCGGATGAGCGACCGCCAGCGCCGCCGCGCGGGACAATCCAATGACACCCCCTGCGCAACCAAGACCAAAGACGGGCAACCTTTGAACAGTTGGACTCAGTCCAAGTGGCTTTTGCAAAAGGGAATCTAGACTGGGAGTCACGACTCCAGTACTTGAAACAATGACTGTAGCCCCAATGTCTTTGGCCAGCACATCGGCTGCTGCCAAACAGTGGCCCGCCGCTTCTGTGAGCAAAGGAATCGCGTTGTCCTCAAACAATTGCATTCGTTCAGGCCAGTCATGGGGTTGTAGGTACCAATCGAGGGGCACACAGGAATGTCGGGATTGGACACCAGCGTTGCCATAGGCGGCAGCCATACGCCGGAAATACGCGGGCTTGTGCCCAAAAACACGCGCGGCCTGAGTTTCCACCTCCTCCTGCCGCATGACATAGGGCGGGTACGCCGTCGCGACGGCATGGATTTGTGCGTGTCCTGAACTCATGGCGGTACGCTATCAGAGTAGCGTACTCAAAAAGGGCGAAATTGGGGCATGGAGTGCCCTCAAATGGGGATGTTCACGGACCTTTGATCGAACCTGTCAGGAATTTTGTGTTTATGAGCGCTAGGATGTCCAAAGGAGGACAATATGGCGAGCAGGCACAAACCGGTGGTTCCAGACGAGCTACTGGATCGACTATTGGGCGGATCGGACGCGCTTGAGGCATTTCAAAGCGGCGATCTGGTCCAGGATCTGAAGAAGGCACTGGCGGAACGCATCCTCAATGCCGAGCTGGATCAGCATCTCGACGACGAAGACGAGCAGTCCAGCGGCAACCACCGCAACGGCCATAGTCGTAAGAGGGTGCTCACCGACGATGGCCGGATGGAGTTGTCGATTCCCCGGGATCGGCAAGGTCGATTCGATCCAAAGCTTGTCGAGAAGCACTGCCGGCGCTTGCCGGGGTTCGACGACAAGGTGATCTCGATGTATGCCCGCGGCATGTCGGCCCGCGAGATCCAGGGTCACGTGCGGGAACTCTACGGCATCAAGGTCTCCCCGGAACTGATCTCCAAGGTCACCGATGCCGTTCTCGACGAACTGGCGGCCTGGCAGTCGCGGCCGTTGGAGTCGGTCTATGCCATCGTCTACTTCGATGCGGTGCGGGTGAAGATCCGTGACGAAGGGCTGGTCAAAAACAAGGCGGTCTATCTCGCCATCGGTTACACCTGCGACGGCTACAAGCAGATATTGGGGATGTGGGTCGAGCAGACCGAGGGGGCCAAGTTCTGGCTGAGCGTCATGAATGACCTGAAGGCTCGGGGTCTTAAGGACATCCTGATCGCGGTGGTGGATGGTCTGAGCGGCTTTCCGGAAGCCATTGAGACGGCCTATCCGCGGACTCTGGTCCAGACCTGCATCGTGCATCTGATCCGCAACTCGATGGCCTACGGTTCCTGGAAGGAGCGCAAGCTCAGCGCCGCTGCGCTGAAGGCCATCTACCAGGCGGAGAATGCCGGTGCCGCTCTGGCGGTCCTGGCGGCCCTGGCGGCGTTTGAGGCGGGCGAGTGGGGCCGGAAGTATCCGGCCATCGCCAGGAGCTGGCGGCGCCAATGGGAGCAGGTCATTCCCTTCTTTGCCTTCTCGGCGCCGATCCGCAGGGTGATCTACACGACCAACGCCGTTGAGAGCTTGAACAGTACCGTACGACGGGCGGTGCGGAGCAAAGGCCACTTTGCCCACGACGACGCGGCCAAGAAGCTGATCTATCCGGCCTTACGGGGCGTTGCGGCAAAGTGGAAACGGCCGCCTCAATTCTGGTGGCAGGTGAAAGGCGAATTTGCCATCCGCTTCGAGGAGCGGTTTAGAATGGTCCAAGGGTGAGCGCGATCCTCGTGCTGCCAGTCAGCCATCCAACGGCGCCCTCCCTCCAGGAGCTTCCCTTCGGGACTCCTCCTGGACCGAGGACATCGCCGGCTGGCATGGGTTTATCACCAGGGTCGCTCACAAACCAGGGAACGGGTTCCCTGGTTTGTGTAAATCAGCTCACACACAAAGTTTCTGACACTCACCTTTGATGAAGGAAATCACCGCTTCAGACCAGACTTTCGGCTGTTCATCGACGATGTCGTGGGTGCCGCCGTCTAGTTCAACGAATACCATATCGGGACGCATATCCCGCGCCCGACAACTCAGGTGGTAAATGTCATCGCCAGTGTTGGTGAGAATCAGGGTCGGCATCTTCAGCGCCATAAACGCTTCGGTGATATCGTACTCATAGGCCGCTTTGTGGCCGTACCAGAATGTCTCACCTGACCACAGAGTTTGCAGCACGTTGTTGTGCATGGCCTCAACGTCTGTCCAACCGACCGTCGCCGCAACACGGGAGTCCCATCTCTTCTTGAGATGACTGCCGTCCGCTTCAATCGCCTGAGGACCGGGTTTGTCGACACGCTCTGCCCGCTCTTCTGCGCTGAAGACCGGTGGTCCGTTGAGGATCAATTTATCGACCCTCTCTGGATGCCGGTATGCGAATTCGGTCACATTGGCTGCGCCGGTGTGATGGCCGAGAAAATTGGCAGCAGAAAGATTGAAGTGATCCAATACCGGCCCGAACGCGGTGGCATAGTCTTGTACGGACGGCCGTGGATCGGGCACATCGGAACCGCTAAAGCCCGGCGTATCAACACCAATGGCCATCACCCCAGCTTCCGCCAGAAAGGGATAGGCTTTGCGAAACATGTTCGATGAACTGGGAGATTGGTGAGAGAGCACCAAGGGAATACCCTCTCCCAACACCTGGAAATGGACCTGCCCCGTTGGGCCATCAACATAGTCGCGACGCGGTTTCATGGTTTACATCCGAGTTGCATATTCAGCCACCAGATCCGCCCAAGTTTCCGCATCGTCATACACGTATTGAAACGTGCCGCCTTCGATTTCTTTGTATTCAAAGTCTGGACGGACTTCCGCCAGCAGGCGATCCTGCGGATTGAGCATATCGCCGGTGTTTGAGATCAATAACGTCCGCGTTTTGATCGCTTCCACAGCCGACTAGATGTCATGGGTGTACACCGCGTTGTGACCATGCCATTCCGTTTCCCCCGCCAAAAAATAGGTGATGACGGACCAATGGGTGATATCGGGACTGGTTTTCCCTTCCCCCGCATTGTGAAACAACTCCCACACCTCAGAAAAATGACTGCCGTCAGCGGCGATGGGTTTGGCTCCATGGGCAGGGTAGGACCGCCAATGAGTGCCAATTCACTTTTAGAGTGCAGGTCGAGATGCCTCTGTGAAGCTGGGGCGTCCCCAGAAGAAGTGGTTTGGTAACGTCTACATCCACACTGTCGCGGTTCTCGCTTTCCCATCACCGATTTTGACCCCGCACACGCTCAAATGCGCGATAACAGTATTTATCGAGCATTTGAAACCCACCCCTATCAGGCAACTGTCCGGGATCATCGGACAGTTGATCACCACCCCACCGTCACATCATTTCCCCCGCCAGGGAAACATGATGGGGTTCGGAAAGTCGAAAAGGGGACCCGCCGGCCCCGATCGACCGGGGGGGGCGATCCGGTTTCTCGCGTCGCCGGCGTGAAGTACCTATGCATCGCTCTGTCTCACGGGAACAGGCCCCCTATAGAGCCACTCCCTTTCAGGTTGCGTTACGTGGTATAGTCACACGTCATAGGTGGTGAAAACAGGGGGGGCACAACTGCTGTGCCGGCGCTGTGCCACCTGGGACCAATGGTGTCAGTGGGTTAAGAAAAGTCTGTGCCGGGGTGTGCCGAAAGTGTGCCAGGCTGGTTGAGCCTTATTATTATTATTATTCAATAAGATAGATAGATAGGGGGGAAATCGACTTTTTTTTGACGATCCCCCAGAAAATGCTCCCTCGCGGGGCGCGGGCGGGCGTGCGCGGACGTAGGCGCGGGCGCGGGCGCCCGCAGGCACGCGCAGATGAGGGGCATTTTCTGGCTGTTTTTGCGCAAATGAACGTAAGTCGTTGGTTTCATTGGGCTATGGTGGCACAAAACCGGCACAATGCCGGCACAGCGTTGTGCCACCCCCCACCTGGGGCCGCGTAAGTCACTGAAAAATTTGGGTTTTGTCCTGGCACAGGCCGGCACAAGTGGTTGAGCAAGCGGCGGGGCCGATCTTGGGGTGACGTTCCCGCGAAAAAATCGCGGCCGGAGCTCTTTTTTGCTTAGGAGGGGGCGGATCGGGGTGTGGCGGATCCGGCGATCCCATTGGTTTTATCAGCTTTTGGCACACGGTGGTGGGGGAGGTTTTCGGAACCCAAAGTTTCCAGTAGCGTTACAATGTCGTTATCGAGGTTTTTTTTGGACCCAAAAAACCCACCGTCCCAAACTGGTCGGGAGGAGATCGCCGGTGAGTGCTAGCCCTATTAAAAAGCGCAGATCGAAATGCCCATGCGCTCCACCTGACCGGCGATCAGCAGACCGACTAGACGGGCGTTACACAGCCAGGCTCAAAATGAAACCGAGTGCACGGAAAGATCAATTTTTACGCTCACATCCTGACGGTGCTGCAGCCGTTCTTTTCTATTATATATCACTTTATGAACCCAAGATTGAGGTAGATCGCTTCAAGGAAATGTCGTTGGACGAGATGGTCGAACGAGCGCGTGGTCTTCTGTTTGGTTCGGGGATTCCTGATTTCGAGAGCAAGTTCGCAAAGAACCATTCTCCCTTGGATGCACAAGCAGAGGTCTGGTTCTACCTGTATCAGCAAGGCGTGTGTCTGGATTGCCCGGCTTTGATCGACAACGCAAATCGCACCTGTCTGACGTCAGCGCCTTTGGGACAAATTGAGGTAATTGCATAACGGAGGATTTCTGGCTCATCGTAGTGACCGAAGGGAACGAAGATGAGACAGAAATTAATGAGCAAGAACGACCCGGCGGAGAGAACGGTTCGGGATATTCGGCGCAAGACACGCAAGCAGTATACGGCTGAGGAGAAGATCCGGATCGTGGTGTCGGGCCTGCGCGGCGAGGAGAGCATCGCCGCCTTGTGCCGCCGCGAGGGCATCGCCGAGGGTCTGTATTACAGCTGGTCGAAAGAGTTTTTGGAAGCGGGCAAGAAGCGGCTCGCCGGCGACACCGGGCGCCAAGCGACCTCGGGCGAGGTTAAAGGCCTCCGCCAGGAGATGCGCGACTTGAAGGAGTTGGTCGCCGAACTTTCGCTGGAGAACCGTCTTCTCAAAAAAAACATGCTCGGGCACGGGGGAGACGAGGAATGAGGTATCGCGCATCCGAGAAGCTGGAGATCATCCGCCTGGTCGAGCAGTCCCACCTGGGCGTCGGGTCCACTTTGGACAAGCTGGGCATTCCGAAGACCACCTTTTATCGCTGGTACGATCGTTTTCTGGCCTTTGGCGACGCCGGTCTTGAGGATCGCAACAGCAGCCCGGGCCGGGTATGGAACCGGATCCCGGATGATGTCCGGGGGCAGATCATCGATCTTGCCCTGGAGGAGACACAACTGTCGCCCCGGGAACTGGCCGTCAGGTTTACGGACACCAGGGGCTACTTTGTCTCGGAAGCCTCGGTTTATCGGCTTCTCAAAGCCCACGACCTGATCACCAGCCCCGCTTTCGTGATCATCAAGGCAGCCGATGAGTTCCGCGACAAGACCACGGCGCCGAACCAGCTGTGGCAGACCGACTTCACCTCTCTCAAGGTCATCGGCTGGGGCTGGTTTTATCTGTCGACCATCTTGGACGACTATTCCCGCTACATCATTGCTTGGAAGCTCTGCACCAACATGACGGCGGACGATGTGACGGCAACACTGAAGTTGGCGCTAGAAGCCTCAGGCTGCAATCGCGCCAATGTCGTCCACAAGCCGAGGCTGCTCAGCGACAACGGCTCGTCCTATATCTCCAGCGATCTGGCTGAATGGCTCGGGGACCACGGTATGGATCACGTTCGGGGCGCACCGTATCACCCGCAAACCCAGGGCAAGATCGAGCGCTGGCATCAAACGTTGAAGAACCGGATCCTGCTTGAAAATTATTATCTACCCGGCGATCTCGAAAACCAGATCAGCGCCTTCGTCGATCGCTACAACAACCAACGCTACCACGAGAGCATCGGCAACGTAACTCCAGCCGACGCCTACTTTGGACGCCACACCGCCAGCATCGAAAAGAGAAAAAAGATCAAAAAACTGACCACCCAAAACCGCCGCTTGAACCATCAACGCCAAGCGGCTTAACATCAAACAAAGATGAGCCCGATCCTCCCTTATGAAACACGCTCAACAGTCCCATTTGTTTTGATGACGGACAATATTCGTCTCCAATATCAGCTAAAGGGATGATATGGTGGACATGGATGTAATCTAAGCCTAAATCTCCATACCGCTCCTCAAAATTAAATCCGCAAACACAACAGTCGTAACCATAGTGTTGTAAACATTTGCGCCTAGCCTTGGTTGAACGCTCGAACTTGTTAACGAAAATTCTAAATTTAGCGCCCTCCAGGACTTCTTCTGGAAAAGGAACATCGTCTGGATACGCAATATCACCCTTTTCCAAATCATACTTGATAAGCCAGTAACGCCGAGGTCTGTGATGCCTAGATGGGACTATCTGAAAAGCGCTACAGTAGTCCAGATACGCATCGTCTATCTTTTGATAGTCCTTTGCACCTACGTCCAAAGGGTTGCCCAATAATTTCTTGATCTTTCCATTAGTAACTCTGCCGTCTCGCTCACGTAAGTGGTTAAGGTGGTTGGTTGTGTTGTTCCTGTATCCAGAAAACTTACTTGGGGCGAATAGGTACTTCTTGCGTTGACGCAGCACGACAAATAGCTTGCCGTTCTTGATCCTAGCGTGATGGAACTTTCTTTGTTTCGGACTCCCTGTGCCGTAGCGATTTAGCGTCAATACGTTGTGAGATATCTGATCAATAGAGTCGACCAAGTGATTGTTCATTTGCCTTCTCTTCCAATTGTCTCATCCGTTGATATACCCCATCAAGTCTTAGTAGGCGACATTTTCAACATGCTGACATTCCCGAACACGCCATCTAGTTGAATTGAAGTCCGATGGTGTAGGTCAGTGCCTAAGGGACAGTTTGAGTGATCCTAATTAGGGCAAGACTTTGGTTCTTCTCTGCGGCCGAGGTGAACGAAGATGAAGCACAAGTCGATGGGGCATGTGGACCCTGCTGAACGGATAGTCCGGCTCTCCCTTTTGAAAACCCTATCTGTTAAAAATAAGCACGGGTCGTGTGTACTCCGTTGAGTATGATTCAGTGTGGTAAATTACCCCTATTGGCATTCCCCGCTGTGGGTGAGAAACGGCGTTTGCTGGATACTGACAATAAGGGATGGGACGCATGATTGTGACTGTGGAAGGGCTGATATTTGATGGCGTCACCCAGCTGAATGTGTATTGCGAAAACCTTGCCTGCCGTCATAGGACGGCGGTGCAGTTCGCAAGGTTTAAGCCCAAGACGCCGTTACAGGCCATAAAGTCTAGGCTTAAGTGCTCGGTATGCGGTCGCCGAGATGTAGATGTCATCCCCGACTGGTCGTCCTTACAGTCCACCCAACATGGACCCCCCGGCTGATGTGCGGTCGTTTCACACGGACAATGTCCTGGCGCGAGATCTATGAGCTTTACCGCCTGACTGTGGAACGTGAGACTGATTTCAAGCGTGAGCACTTCAAGCCCCGCTACAACGTGGCCCCAACACAAGATATCCCCATCCTGCGTCAGCCGGACGGAGAGCCGGAGATGACAATCGCCCACTGGGGCCTAGTGCCGCCCTGGGCCAAGGATGAGAAGATCGCTTATAAGATGATCAATGCCCGGGCCGAAACCATCAAAGAAAAAGCATCGTTCAAGACAGCAGTGAATAAACACCGCTGCCTCATCCCGGCGGACGGGTTTTACGAATGGAAGATGATGTCCGACGGGTCAAAGCAGCCCCACTGGTTCCATATGGAAGATAAACGCCCGTTCAGCTTTGCCGGGACATGGGAGCACAACGGCCAACTGGACGTGACCTCCTGCGCCATTGTGACAACCGAGGCCAACGGGGTGGTCAAGCCCTACCACAACCGCATGCCGGTCATCCTTGCAGAATGGGACTATGACCTGTGGATATCCGGCAATACGGCCTTAAATGACGCCTTGGCTCTTCTCAGGCCTTATGACGGCAATGACCTGGCAGTGTATGCAGTGAGCAAAGCGGTGAACAGCGTCAAGAACGACACGCCTGACTGCATTGCCAAGGCGGCATAGCCCTCACTTAATATTCCAGGGTCGCTGCAGTTCGACGGGTGTAATACGGTGCCAGTTCATAGGCATAAGTACGGCTTGCCTGGAGGATGTAAACGTCTCCGAAACTTAGGAATTAATAGAGACAGCTAAGATAACTCGAAGGGGCATTGATTGGGGCACGGGGATTCTCTTGTCCACAATCACCCAAACTGGATAGTTTCTGTGAGCCATCACAATCGAAGGAGGATTCATATGGCACGCCCTCACATAGAATATATCCAGGCCCAGATGTTGCCCTGGACACCTGTATCTGAGCGCGAGATCCGCGCTGGCGCCGAATACAAAATTCTAAGTCAGGACCCCGACACAGGAGCGTGCTCGCTGCTAATGCGCTATCCAGCTGGGTTCACACAAAACTTGAATCATTACTTCGACGCAGACGAGGAGTTCTACGTCATCGACGGATCCTTTACCTTCGGCGACGTCGATTACATCGCCAAAGACTACGCCTACCTTCCTGCCGGCTATCCGCGCAAGGTCATGGCGAGCAAAGACGGCGCCGTGACCTTGACCTTTTTCGAGAAAAAAACGTTGTCAGCATTCGGCAACTCCCCATCAGGGATGTATGACGATACCGGCCTTATTGAGCGAATCCGTTCTTCGGAGATGGATTGGACTGGGATCGGCGACACCAACGTGGTGGGGCCGGATATCGGTCGCAAGGCGTTTCGCCATGACCAGGAAACTGGAGATCGCACCTGGATTCTCAAGGTCGGTCCCACCGATCCCAATGAGGTCACCGAAAGCAAGATCGAAACCCATCCCTGCGTCGAAGAGATGTACTTACTGGAAGGGTCCATCTCCATGCCCAATGGAGTGTTACGTAGCGGCGCTTATTTCTGGCGGCCACCGGGCATTCCCCACGGCCCTTTTGGTTGCCGTGACGGCAGCATTGGTTTTTTCCGCACAAAGGACGGAGAGTTTTTGACAGATTGGTCAGAGCACGCCGAACCCATCAACTGGAATGCGCCCTACAATCCAGTGCTGCCCGATGATCTGAAAGAAATCATTAACCGTAGTCGTTCTCAGGAAACTCATTCGGCTGATAGGAGTGTAGACCGTCTGTAACCGGTTTGAGAGGCATTGTCAGACTAACTAGCCCGGAACAGAAGTATTCATCATAGAGGACTCTCAGGCAGCAAGTTGGCGTCACTCGGCCAGGACAGCGGCTCGGGCTTGTTTGAAGATGTCGCGGCGGTTGAGATGGCGTTGGTGGTTGAAGTGGTTGTGGATCGAAGCATGGATGGAGGAGAATTTCTGTAGGGTCTTGATGTCTCTGAACCGCGCCATTGCTCCCTCTCGTCGGCGGAACGGTTGGTGTGAATTTTCGGCTCGATTGTTGAGCCACTGACCACAAAGCTGGAGATCTTCGACCCCAATATCTTTCATTGCGGCACCGTATGAACGAAGTCGGTCTGTGACGATCGAAGCCGGCCGGCCATAACGCTTCATAACCTGCTTCAGAAACTCAAGCGCAGCTTCGCGGTCCCGCCGTTTCGTGGCATAGATCTCAAGCCCTTCGCCTTCATGGTCAACGGTACGCCATAGATAATGTGTTTCGCCATTGATGCGGACAAATACCTCATCAAGAGGCCAGCGCCACAGCGAATAGGATCCACGATAGAACACGGCGTTTCCGGATCTCCGCAGCAAACAACGGACCAAAGCGGTTCCACCAGTACCGTACGGTCTCATGGCAGATGTCGATGCCGCGCTCGAACAGAATATCTTCGACCTGTCTCAGCGACAAGGGATAACGGACATACAGCATCACAGCGCTGCGGATGACCTCGGGCGAGCTGTTGAAATAACGGAAAGGATTGTGCATCGCCGAAGGCTACGAGACCTTACTGTCCAGCTAAAGCTGATTTAGTCTGGCACTGTCGATAAAACTGACTATATATTGCAAACAAAGAGCCAATTTATGGTGGACACCTGCTCAAAATGCGGCGAACCAATCATCTTTCGCCATGTGGAGGGTATCTTAAAACCTATCCATCTCAACGGCGGCTGGTGCGTCTCATTATCGTCGGAAAGCAGGTTGCCTAAACCAATCAAAACCGTCGAGTCCTACGTCAATCCTAATGCGTATTGCCCTGATTGTGGCGCAAAAGTTTTCTTCTATAAGAGCCGCCATGGTGGACGAGTATTCTTCGACGCTCTTGGTTGGCCGTGGCCAAAACATCCTTGTACTGATACATCGAATGAGCCTCTACGCGCGCCACCCATTGCTAGACATCCGACTGTTTTCAAGGATGCAAAAGGGAATGAGTTTCAAATTTATGATTTGCATGACATCAAAAAGGATGAAGCAAAATTTTTCTTGAGATTCAGAAATTCAAACAACCAAAAAATTCTGAAACTTTTCTTGAGAAAGATCACTATGCGCAAAGCTGGTGTTGAAATTAATGATTTCCGAGATGCTCCCTCTTTTCTGGTCCGCAAGGATACCAAAAAGCACGGCTCTTACCGGGTCGAGTTCATTTCCGGTCGACACGAAAAAATTCTGCGATTTAGAATGGGTGCCAGATGAATTGTCTCGCTAACCTGGTTCGGATCTGACGAATCTACAAGCGGAGCGGTAAGAGACAAGCGCCGCTGGCACCAGAGCGCTAGCTTGGGGCATTGTGAGATTAGATCTGCTTGGTTATCTCTTCCTGTCCCCTTTGGGGTTTTAGAGCGCAAAACAGCCTTTGTCTAGCTTAGACCGGGCAAGCACCGGTAACGAAGGTGGCTCAACACCAGAAAATTTTAACGTACGATTTTAGTCTGACAATACCCCAAGAGTGCTGACTCCACTAGCCTGCCTGCCGCAGGCCCGCGAGCACTTCGCGAAAGCTATTCAGGCCGGCCTCAAGGTCTTCGATGATCTCTTCGGCGAGGTCGTCGGGTTCGGGCAGGTTGTCCAGGTCCGTCAAGCTCTTGTCCCTGAGCCAGAAGATGTCAAGGCTGGTCTTGTCGCGCCCTCTTATCTCCTCATAGCTGTAGCTTCGCCAGCGGCCTTCCGGCGCTTCTTCTTCGTCCCAGGTCGCTTTGCGATCGTGACGGTTACGCGGGTTGTAGCATCTGACGAAGTCCGACAGATTCTCGAAAACCATCGGCTTCTTCTTCAGAGTGTGGTGAACATTTGTGCGGTAGTCGTAATACCACACCTGCTTGGTCCAAGGTTCCGGGCTGGCTTCCCGGTTATCGAAGAAGATCACATTGGCCTTAACCCCTTGGGCGTAGAACACGCCGGTCGGGAGGCGCAAGATGGTATGCAGGTCTGTGTTGTCCAGCAGCTTCTGGCGGATCGTCTCGCCGGCACCGCCTTCAAACAGCACATTGTCGGGCACGACAACGGCAGCGCGGCCCGTGGTCTTGAGCATCGTGCGAATGTGCTGCACGAAATTAAGTTGTTTGTTGGAGGTCGTCGCCCAGAAATCCTGCCGGTTGTAGGTCAGATCATCCTTTTCCTGTTCGCCTGCCTCATTGGTGAAGCTCATAGAGCTCTTTTTGCCGAAAGGTGGGTTCGCGAGCACGTAATCGAAGCGCTTGCCAGTATCGGCCACAAGAGAGTCATTGGGCGATATGGGTGCGCCGCCATCAATCTCGCCGATGTTGTGCAGGAACATGTTCATCAGGCACAGGCGGCGCGTGTTGGCAACGATCTCGTTGCCATGAAACGCCTCGTGCTTCAGGAAGGCTTTTTGTGCCTTATCGAGCTTGAAGTTATCCGGGTTGGTGATGAAGTCGTAGGCAGCAAGAAAGAAACCGCCCGTACCGCAGGCTGGATCGGCGATGAGCCTACCCGGGTCGGGCCGCACGCATTCGACCATGGCGCGGATGAGGGCGCGCGGCGTGAAATATTGCCCGGCACCTGATTTGGTGTCTTCGGCGTTTCTCTCCAGCAGGTTTTCGTAGATGTCGCCCTTGATGTCTGCACCCATGGTAACCCACTCGGTGTCGTCGACCATGTCGATGAGGCGATACAGTTTCGCCGGATCCTGGACCTTGTTCTGGGCCTTGGTGAAGATCTGTCCGAGCATGCCCTTCTTGGTGCCAAGCTCGCGAAGCAGAGCGATGTAGTGGCCTTCCAGTTCTGCGCCCCGCTTAGACTTCAGGCTCTGCCAGTTGTATTCAACAGGGATGCCGACATCGCGGTTGTAGGGCGGTTTGGCGTACTCGTCGGCCATCTTGAGGAAGATCAGATAGGTGAGTTGCTCCAGGTAGTCGCCATAGCCAACCCCGTCATCGCGCAGGGTGGTACAGAAGCTCCAGACTCTAGAGACGATAGGGGCGGTGTTCATGCAGCCGCTTTCCTTTTCTTTCTGGTCTTCTTGTTGGTCTCACCGTTCTTGCTGTCTCGTTCCTTCTCCGCCTTAATCCTGTCCAGAAGAACCGACGCGGGCTCATCATCTGGGTCTTGCTCAACAAGCTCACCCGAAAAGGCTTTTTTTAGGATCGACTGGCGGAGGGTGATTGATTTAGAGATATCAGAGTCGATTGCTGCTTCTATATGATTCATCGTTGAATATTGCCGTTCGATCTCCATGAGCGCCGCATTCTGCTCGTGGCGTGAGCAGAGAGGAACTGGAACACGATGAAGTATGCTTTCATTTAGATTCAGCATAGTTGTGCCGATGCTTGATGCTGCCAAGAAATCCTTGACGCGCTGGGAGCTAAGAACCCACGAATAGAAATGTGAGTTCATTAAGGGGAGGAGTCGTACGAAGAGGCTGCCGGTGCCACACAACCAGCCAACTTCTGTCTTGGCGACAACAGCACATCTACCCATTTCACCTCTTCGGCCTATAACAATATCGTTCTCATGCATAACGTATTTCCCCAATTGATGGAGCTTATCAACATTTACCGTTAGGTTTTGATCTGGTGCTATTCCTTGAGACCGAATATGACTAGGGTTAATTATCGGTGTTCCTCCTATTATGTAGTCTGCCTTATGTAGGAGTGATCCGAACGGGCTGATTTGAATCTTATCTGCAATTGCAGAAAGTGAAAGCCAAGACCAGCCGTCAGGAAGCTCCGGTAGTTTTGCGATCAAATTTTTGGGAACATCAGCAATTTCTGTCGGCTTCTTCGGCTTTGCAGGCCTCTTGCCCGGTTTACCCTTGGCTTCCCATCCTTTGACAGCAGTCTTCCGCTCTTGGAGTCGCGTCTCGTAGCGCGCCGCCCGCTCCTGCTTGATGCGGGCGAGCAATTGCTCGGGCGTCTCAAGCTTTTCTTTGTTCTCTTCGCGCCATTGCGCCGTGAGCTTGCCCTCAAAGGCATGCTTGAGCACCGCCTGGCGGTAGACGGTGAGTTGCGCGCGCGCTGTCTTCAGGCTCTCGACACCTTTGTCGAGTTCTGAAAAAAGTTCCTCGATCTTGGCGACAATTCTGCGCTGTTCCACTAAAGGAGGCAGTGGTAACGGAATTTCTTCAATAGTCTTTGAGGAAAGATGCTTTACAGTTACGGAAGAAGTCTCAGCGTTAACCGCATTTAGAAAAGGTTGTAAACAAAGGTACAGGAAGTCCTCGTCAAATAGATCACTAATTAACGTCACTTTGCACACACGCTGATTGAGGAGCGCCTTCTCACCGGTCCACCGAGAGACGGTGAAATCCCCATCCATTCCGACAAGAATCACATCTGTCTTGACCAAATATTGGTCGTCGAATTCACCCCAATAACGGTGTTCGGTGTCATTTTTGGAGATGTCACGGATGCGAATGAGTGGAACACCTCTGTTAGTATCAAAATATGAGGACTTAAAGGCGAAGCCATTTTGTACGCTTGCAATGTCGGACAAAATCACTCGTTTCCAATGATCAGCCTTAGAAAGGAGGGGGTAAGTTCCCTTTGCCACGATTTCGTGTGGTCGAAGTCCTAGTGCCAATTATACCACCAACGCCTCATTCAATTCGCTAATCACTTCATCCATCCGGTCGCCGAATAGCTTGTACATTTGCCCCATAC
Organism: Rhodospirillaceae bacterium; assembly: GCA_965262665.1. GTDB lineage: Bacteria > Pseudomonadota > Alphaproteobacteria > Rhodospirillales > Rhodospirillaceae > CBDBND01. Next base: position 297,690 of record CBDHFR010000004.1, on the reverse strand, counting down.
CGCCCTTGCCATTGAACGGGGCCATCTCCAGGTCGTCCCGATCCAGATGAAACGAGCTAATGATGTGGTCGCGGATCATGCGTAGCCACTCCATTTGCTCCTCATTGAATTTCTCTCCGGCGCCACTGTGGTGCGTCATGATCCAGTTCTGGAAGTTGCGGCGCACGGTTTCCGAATAGGGTGAGATGGTCGCATCGATACCACAGACCCGCCGGACCAAGCCAACGAGCGCCGTCAGTTCGCTGACCGGCTGGTTGCCTTTGTATTCGTCAAGCAGGGTAAAAGCCTGCCATACGCGTAGCGGGGCCAAGCGCGGCTGATCGTTCTTCAATCTGTCAAACACGTCGCGGATCATGGCGTAGGTTAACTCGCAGCGGCGGTGCGGTTGGGAGTAGAAGATGGTCAGGGCCTCGATCTCGTCGCGGTGGTCTTCCAAATATTGCCGGAAGTCCTGTGCTATCACCTCTGCGTTCTCCATGGAGTCACCCGCCCATTCCGCACGGAGAACGTTGTCCAGGTTGTCATGGTCTATGGTTTGTTCCTTGTCACGGCGAATTGAGTCGATGGTCTCGATCAGATCACCGTTGAACACGCTGACAGCCGCGCCGACCAACTGTTCCCTTGCCTTATCGCAGGCGCTCGCCGACGGCTCGGCGTCACCCGCCACGGGCTCGATCTCGCGTGCCTTCTCGTCAATGCGGTCGGTATCGGTGGCGGCCAGCAGATTGCCGACTATTTGAGAGAGTTCGATGCCACCGGACCGTTCCTTGATCCGCTCCCGCTCGGCATTGTCCAGCTGCCGGTCGAGCCGGTCGAGACGACCGGCCAGGGAGTTCACCGTGTCATCGTCGCGCGCGCCCATCATCACGCCCATGGCGAGATCCTTAAGCGGCACGCTGGGCTTGGTGATGAGGGGCTGGCTCGCGGTCTTGAGCGATTTCGTGACACCGACAGCATCCACGATCACATAGTGGGTCTTGCCACTGACTGCGGAGGGCGTGACTTTCTTGAGATCGTCATGGTCAACGGTTCGCGTAGCCCGGCCTTTCATCTGCTCGAAATAGTTGAGGCTCCTAACATCGCGCATGAAGAGCAGACATTCGAGCGGCCTGACGTCCGTGCCCGTCGCGATCATGTCCACGGTCACGGCAATGCGCGGGTAATAGTCGTTCCTGAACTGGGCGAGGACTGATTTCGGGTCCTCCTCACTCTTATAAGTGACCTTCTTGCAGAACACGTTGCCTTGGCCGAACTCCTCGCGCACGGTCTGGATGATGTCGTCGGCGTGACTGTCGGATTTGGCAAAAACGAGGGTCTTCGGGATTTCATGCCGTCCCGGGAAGATCTCCGGGAGCCTATCCCTGAAAGTGCGAACGACAGTGCGGATCTGGTCGGGATTGACGACATCGCGATCGAGCTGCTTGGCGTTATATGTGACGTCCTCGTCCTGGATTTCCCAGCGTTTCTTACGCGTCAGGCGTTCGCGCTTCTCGACCTGCTGGTCGGCTTTGAGCTTGCCGCCATGCTTGGTTCTTTCGGTATCGATCAGGTAGATCTCGTTGCCGACATTGACACCATCGGCGACGGCCTGCTCGTGGCTGTATTCGCTGACGACGTTCTTCTTGAAGAACCCAAAGGTGCGGTTGTCCGGAGTGGCGGTGAGGCCGATGAGGAAGGCATCAAAATATTCCAGAACCTGCCGCCAGAGGACATAAATGGAGCGGTGGCATTCGTCGATGACGATGAAGTCAAAGAACTCCGGCGGGATCTTGCCGTTATAGGCGACCGGCGGAGGATCCTTGGGCTGAACCCACTCCGCCGGATTGATCTCCTCTGCCGCCTCACCCATTTCCTGGTCCTTGAGCAGGGAATACATGCGCTGGATGGTGGAGATGCAGACTTGGCTATCCTTGGCGGCGAAGGACGATGTGAGGCGCTGGACGTTGTAGAGTTCGGTGAACTTGCGATTGTCGTCACTTGGCACATAAGCCATGAACTCCTGCTCGGCCTGTTCGCCCAAATTCCTGGTGTCCACGAGAAAAAGGATGCGCTTGGCGTCGGCATATTTGAGCAGACGGTAAATGGAGGTGACGGCGGTGTAGGTCTTGCCCGAACCGGTTGCCATCTGGATGAGCGCGCGGGGGCGGTCATGCTTGAAAGACGTCTCAAGATTTTCTATGGCCGTGACTTGGCAGGTCCTTAACCCTGTCGGGTCCAGCGCAGGAAACCCCTGGAGCCGAGAACGAAGCGAGCCCGGCTGGACGAGCCAGTCCCGCATCGTCTCCGGCCGGGGGAAGTTGAATACTTCACGGGAACGTGGCTTGGGGTCTCGAACGTCGGTGAAACGCGTCAACACCCCGGTGCTTTCGTAAACCAATGGCAGGGCTTCGCTATCGTTTACCCACTTGAGTTTGGCACCGGCATAACCAGCGGATTGTTCCTCGACCGTGGTAATCTTCGCACCCCAGCTATCGGGCTTGGCCTCGACAACGCCGATGGGCTTGTTGTCGATGAAGAGAACGTAATCGGCGGGCCCAACATCCGTTTGGTATTCACGAACGGCGATCCCGAGGCCTGCACTGAAGTTGATTTTGTTTTTGTGCTGAACGAACCATCCCGCCTGAGAGAGCTTCTCGTCGATCACCTCCCGTGCGGCCTGCTCGGGCGTCTGATTGGCTTTCGGCATCGGTTCAGTCTTCCTTGGCCTTGGGGGCGGAACTCGCCGCAGGCTCGTCTACGAGCAACTCCTGGTGCTGGTCGACATAGGTCCGCATGAACTCGCGAAACACCTGCGCGGCGGGCTTGTCCTTTGCCTGACAGGCACGCAGAAAACGCTCGCGGAGATCACGCTGCACTCTGATCCGCGTACCGGAATCCTTCATGCCCGGGAGTGTATCGCCACCGGCGAGCGCGGCAAGGGAAACGGACTTGGGCGCCGAGAAGGTGAGATCCCGGCCCGGCCGGTGCACGATTTCGTTGTGCTTACCCCCGCGGCCGAGGTGACGCCTCGATCCGTCGGGTACTATTCCTTCCAGCGCTGCCTTGAACGTGTCCGGATCGACCGGACCCGAAAGCCCGAGCGCCTCGGCGCCCCGGCCTGTCCAGGCGCTCCCTTCACGGTGGCCGGGATCGTCCTTGGCATAATACCCACCCCTTTCATAGTAGCTTGCCCCCTGGGACGGTGCGGCCACGGCGCAGATCGAGGCGACCATCAGCACCACCCCCTAAGTCCGCCTGGCCCGCTTCGGACCGGCGTTGCCGGACGGGTCCTGGAGGCCCGCGTTGTCCGCAGCCTTCGTTGCCGGGGGTGCAACGGGAGGAGGAGGCACGGGAGAAGGCCTGCGCTGCTTATCCGTTTTCCCGGTGTGCGCCTTTGCCGGAACGCCGGCCAGCGCTTTTGCGGCGCTTGTTTTTTCTCCACGCAATCCGCATTTTGAATCCGCCGCCGGCATGGCGGGTCTACGCTTTACGGTAACCGTATCCACGCGCGGCACGGCCTGTCCGGCATCATCTGCATATCGTCCCCGATCGACATCACGATTGGATTGGGCAACGCGATGAAACGTACGACGCCCTGTATCCGATGGGGTGCAAAGCCGCCAAGGCCGGCACAAAGGATAATGCGATCTTTCAGCTGTATTCGAGAGGACTAGCGACTAGCCGCGACGCTTACCTCTACAACTTTTCTCGCGAAGCCTGCGCACATAACGGCCAGCGAGTCGTTGACGAATATTTAAGTGCACTGCGCCAATGGAACGCTCCAAACGGCGGTGATGCTGATCTCGATGTAATTGTCGATCACCACTCGTCTGGTGTCAGATGGGACCGCGAGCTGAAAAACAATCTCCGAAGGCGCAAGGCAACCTCGTATTCTGAGAACAACACCTGGGTCATGCCTTACCCGCCTTTCATTAAACAGCACCGCTATGTCGACTACACGCTGGCCAACAACAAGTACCAGATAGACAAGATCTTCCCCTCGCCGGACATCGACAACCGCGCCATCTGCGTCCCGGGTATCGGCTCGACAAAGCCGTTTTCGGCATTGATGGTCGATGCGATGCCGGACCTCGAAGTCATCTCAAAAAGTCAGTGCTTTCCACGCTACCGCTATACAAACCCGTACGACGGAGAGCCGGACCTGCTCGACGATCCGCCACCACTTGAACGCATTGACAACATCTCCGATACCGCGCTCGCCACTTTTCGTGAACACTACTCCGACGACACGATCACGAAAGACGCCATTTACGATTACGTTTACGGTGTCTTGCATGCTCCTGACTTTCGCGAGCGCTTCGCGACTGCCTTCTCAAAGGAGTTGCTTCGAATTCCCATGGCACCTGACTTCCGCGCCTTCGCTGAAGCGGGTCGGGCCTTTACCGAACTCCACATCAATTACGAGACTTGCGATGAATACCCCCTCACTACGGAGCTAAAGCCTGACAATCCGCAAACCGAGTACTTCCTAATAGGGACCCGCAAAATGCGCTTTTCGGGTAACGACAACGGCACGCTGATCGTCAATGATCATGTCCGCTTGTCTGGAATCCCCGCCGAGGCCCACCATTACGTTGTCAACGGCCGCACCCCGCTGGAATGGTTTATTGACCGCTACCGTGTCATCACGGATAAACATAGCGGAATTGTCAACGACCCCAACGGCTGGTTCGAAGAGTCACGTGATTTGATTTCTGCCATCCGCCGGATCGTTCAAACGTCAGTCGAAACCGTCCGCATTATCAATAATCTTGCCAAGGCCTTGGACATTTAATCGACAAGTAATCCTGAAAGCACACAATTCCAAACTTACCCGCGGTCACCAACTCAACTAAACGCTTGGTCAAGCATACCCGGCCCGGGAACCCGGCTGCGGATTAGGCTACCGACTGGCCTGTCCATCAACTTCGTGACTCCGCACGTGCACAGCTAACAAGATTGAAGAGCTGATTAACGCTAGGGGGTTCACCGAATACGCCGCAGTTCAAACTTGGATATGTTCCCTCCGTTAGCCGCCCCACGTACATTGTACGTATAGCCGAGGTCATTCATATCTCTCCGCTTTCTGCTCTAACCATTGCAATCGACGATCAATTTCAATGTCGGGTTCCGTCTCAATAAGCTTGTCGATGATCTCTGGAAGATCATAGAAGCTTCCGCGGCTCTTGGGACCGCAAACCAACCAAATTAATTCCAACGTTTCGTGGGGAAAATTCTTATAGACTTTTGAAACAATAATGGCATGAAGACTTCCATGACCATGACCGTATGGGCGGATATACGGTCGCACAAGCTCCAAAGCTTTGGGAAATTTCCCACCTGAAGCAACAACAAGATCAATTAGATTATTGGTAAAGGATACATCGAGAAATTCACGTTCCTTTGGCCATAATTTCTCGAAAAACGGCATAACAATCCGCTGCCAAGCAACCGCCGGGCCTGCTTCATCATTTTGAACCCACTTCGCCAGCACATCCAATGCTCCGCGGCGTATGGGCGGATGTGCATCCCGTAAAGCCTGTGCGACTTGAGAAGCTGTCAGGCCCCAGTCAACCGTATCATCGTCTATAAGGTCCGCGAGGGCCGGCCGAAGAATGTTTGCAGCAATAGCTGTCGCGTACTCATCGGTTTGTTCACTTTCAATGGCGCCTGTAATGATTGCCTCGCCAAATGCAAAGGTAACCTCAGGTGTGATTGCACCATATGACAGCATCACGGCACGCAGCGCTGCTCCTTCATTAGTCTCAGAGTTAATATAAGTCGTAAATTTTTTCTGAAAAAATGGCCGATCTATGGAGAGGAGAAAAGCCGCGGATCTTGCAAAAATAGTACGCCCCATCTGGCCTGCGAGTCCTGCGTCATCTACAATACTTCGGATAAGATCACATTGCGCTTCCGTAGGATCTTGATTTGCTTTCTTCCGGGCATCTATTTCAATAAGCAACATCTCAGAAAGTTTACCGGCCGAAGAATTTATTGCTTTGGCATAAAGGTCGGTTTCAGACTCGATCGGCTCTATCTGCTGCTGTATAATCATGTCCCGGAGTTTCACAAGCCAGCCATCGACATCAGCAACCCGGTCTCTCGGCACAAAGGAGATCAGATCGCAAAGCCTTGATGCCATCGGCTGCAAAGTCTCTGCATCCTTTTCAGATAAGTGTTCCAATGCCTTGACTGAGAGGTCCTCGCGAACCGACTTGCTCGCTTCATCGCCAAATGCCAGCGCGGAGAGAAAGTGGTCCCATAGCGTTTTGTTCTCGGTCGTAAGGTCACTGTTAGAAAGGGAGTCGAATGCTCCCTGTGGATCTGATCGGCAATACGCGGGCCAGCCTTCCTGCTTATCGGAATCCGGGCTTTCCATGAGTTCATGAGCAACGCGCAGGCGATCATCTGGGGGCGCTTCTACGATCGGCGCGGGATCACCAATAATACTGCGAACTTCAGAAGTATAACTGCCAAAGAAGTCACGGTCTTCAACGTCACGGTCCAAGTATGGGCGTCGTTTTGTGATGGCAGACAGTTCTGCAGCTCCCACTGCGGTAAGTGCTTTAGATTCCTGCAGCATCTTCAGGCGTAGCCATACCGTTGTGTCGCGGGCATGACTACGCCAATCAGATTCGCCTTCCTCTATTTGGAAATTGTCGTAATAGGCATCGCCTCTCTCTCGTATCCGTTCCTCAACCCGGCTTATACACTCAAGAGATACACTTGCTGCCCGATCCCTGAGCAGAAGTGCAATTTCCCGCCGCATCGACCAGAAATGCGCATCGGAAATTGATAATAGAGCCGACATAGCGTCGTCGACATCGAATAGTTCGGGGTCCCGCATCGCATGGAGGTAAAGACGAAGTCCAATCCGTCCGGGAAGCCGCTCCCAGTCAATAACAAGTTTTCTCGTATGTTCCCGGTCCAAAGCCCTAGCGTTAGGCAAGCAATTCACAAGTAAGCGAATCAGAAAATTCACCCCCTCGCGATACTCATTCTGGGTATGGCCTTCGATTGAGGGCACTGTGAAATCGTTTTGGTCATGTTTTTCGCCGATCAAGTCCAGCTCGGTCTCAAGTGTAAGCGAAGATTGCAGTTCCGTTGTCGCGAGTTCGAGAATCCTTCCGCTTCGCTCCGGTATCTCGGACAAAGCGTCAACCAATTCATTGGCCCTGTAGCGGTCAAGGAGTTTCATTTGCACCGATACTAGATCGCTAAGCCGCCGGATCGGTTGAGAACCGTCTTCCTCGTAAAGCTCGTGACGCCGCCGGTGCAGAACAAGCCTCGGCGCCAGTAAGTTCACAGCCCGTTTCAGATCGCTGTCTAGGACGATGCCACTCGCAAGCTGTTTTTTCGTCCTATAGTAAACCGATGTATCTCGTCGAACGGAATCACCGAGGCAAAAGAGCCGCCACACACCGGTCCAGACCTCGTCCAAATCGTTTGCATTATGCAACCGCTCTCCAATCTTCTCAGTGAAGGCTCGTCCGAGACGTTCTTGCCAGTCACGTGCGCATTCAAACCGTTCCGGGTTCTTGAAGTCTTTGGTTATCCAAGCGGGTATTATCCATGCGAGCTCTTCTGCGGACCAAAGCCCCTCGTCCTGAAAGAACCTAAACCACGCGGGATCGGTAATGGAATCCAAGGCAACGGTCCAAAGATCTCTCCGTCCCGCAAACAACCAATGAAGTTCACTGCGCGAGGTAGAGCTGGCTTCCGCAGCAGGACATTCTAAAATCTTTGTTGCGCGCTCTCGCCGCAACTTTTTCGGTCGTTCGGCGACCTTAGCCAGTGCTGCCAAGTCACGCCAAAGTGGCGTGTGATCGGTTTTTCCGGTCTCTCCATTTACCTTGCAGTAGGGTAGAGGGGTCACGGCAAGGGTGTCCCAGGAGCGGATCGCCTTTTCCGGATCACTGTCATATCCAACCAACGCATAAACCGGTTTGAGGTCGGGAAAGCGAACGCGATCCGCTTCAAGAACATTAAGGAAGTATCGCACCGGTGCATCGTTAGCGCTGTATCCTACGAGCACGATCACCTTGCAGCGCGCCAAGTCAAAGAGAAATCGCGAGGCCCATCCGGAACGCATATAGGCATCGCCGTAATCAGCGCTTGTCAGGATCAGTTGGCTTTGCTCCAATCCAAGCTCCCGATCTGCAAGACGGCCGTGCATATGCACTATTCCCGAAAACCCGGGACTTCCCGGTGCTGGCAACGCCTGGCCGGCAAAGCTCATGTCTTTTGCTGTTACGTTCGCATCCACATCAGTCGCCGCCCGTTCCAGCAACGTGTCAAAGTTCGTAGTGACGACGCAGACTCGATTATGGAGATCACGGGACAAGCGAAGAATCGTCCGATGCCGAGCCAGACAAAGACGTTCAGGAACAGAGAGCAGCTCAGAGACCGTGCGGGTAACGGCGGTTGGCTCCACTAATCGCCGGCTAAGGGACCCAAGCACTTCTTCGAATCGCCCTTGGTTGAACGCAGTTTGTTCTGACTTTGTTTGATTTACGCCTAGCCTATTAAAGGTGCACTCAACCAAATACGGAAACTCCGGCATCTGCGGCGCGCTTATCCCGGTGCCACAGAGGAAAACGACTTCTCCCGCTAAGAGTCGGTTTCGAAAGTCATGCGGCTCGGGCCAATCTGCGGACGAGGAGCATGACGGAGGCGGCGTAGAGGAAGGCGCGGGCCGAGGCGATGGTGGCCTCGAAGTCCTTTGCCAGTCGCCGGTTGCGGTTGATCCAGGCGAAGAAGCGCTCCACGACCCAGCGGCGCGGTTGGACGGCGAAGCCGACCTGATCGGGGCTTTTGCGCACGATCTCGACGGCGATCATGGTGGCCGTGGCGACCTTCTCGCCGGCGTAGCCGCTATCGGCAAAGACCTTCTCGATGAACGGAAACGAGCCGCGTGAGGCGCACAGCAGCGGCCCGCCACCATCGCGGTCCTGGATACTCGCCGGATGCGCCTCGAGCACGAGGCCGCGCCCGTCGGTGTCGACCAGCGCGTGGCGCTTGCGCCCCTTGATCTTCTTGCCCGCATCGTAGCCGCGGGGGCCACCAGCCTCGGTCGTCTTGACGCTCTGGCTGTCGATAATCGCGCCGCTCGGGCTGGCCTCGCGTCCGACCCGCTCGCGATCGGCCATGACCAGAAAGTGGTTGATCTTCTCAAGGAGGCCGTCGTCGCGGAACTTAGCGAACCAGCGATAGATCGTGCCCCACGGTGGTAAATCGCTTGGCAGCAAGCGCCAAGGGCAGCCAGCCCGCATCACGTAGAAAATGCCGTTGACGATCTCTCGCATCGGCCATGACCGGGGCCGTCCCGTGCCATGAGCCGGAGGCAAATGAGGCTCGATCACAACCCACTCCGCAGCGGTCAAATCAGTCTGATAACGCAGCGCCTTGCGGCTATGCTGCTCTCGGGTGGTCGGCGTCCACATGGCGGCTCCAGATCGGTTTCAGCAACCTTCCTGGAATCACATCGACACCGGCCACTCAACCCCTTTCGAAACGGCCTCTAAGAGTGAGTCGACGAATTCGCCAGGGAAAACAGGACCGTTATCAGAAAACTGAAGAGCCATAGTCTCAACAAATCCTAAAGTTCCACACGTGAGGTAATACTACGTGGCCAGTACTACCGATCAATGCCACACATTCTCTCGCGGCAGGTCGATAAATTTCCGTGAATTTTCCGTTGAAGGGAGGGGCGAAGCACTCAATATTGGTCTATACCTGATCCGGCACCGTCGTGTTCCGGGCCACTTACCGCAACTTTTGTGAGGGGCACCATGGCTACCGAACTCGAACGCAGAACGATGACAGACAGGCGGGCCGCAACGGCCGTCATGGACGAAGGCCTGCGGGCTTACATGCTACGTGTCTACAACTACATGGCTTCCGGCCTGCTGTTGTCGGGCATCGTCGCCTACGCCGTCGCCAACTCGGGCTTGATGAACCTGTTCTATCAGGTCGATGGCGGCCGCATCGTCGGCTACACCGGACTTGGCATGATTTCCATGTTCCTGCCGTTGGGCCTGATCGTTTTTATGAGTTTCACCTGGCAAAAACGCTCGGCCAAGACGCTGCAAATGCTCTATTGGCTGTTTGTCGTCACCATGGGCGTCGGCTTGTCGACAATCCTGCTGACCTATACCGGGGTCAGTGTGGTGCGCACGTTCATCATCACGGCCGGTGCCTATGCCGGGCTGAGCCTGGTGGGCTACACCACCAAGAAGGACCTGTCGGGCTTCGGTACGTTCTTGCTCATGGGCTTGATCGGTTTGATCCTGGCGATGATCGCGAGCTTTTTCTTCCCGTCGACCATGCTGAGTTTCGTCATCTCCGTCGTCGGTGTGCTGATCTTTGCCGGACTGACGGTGTATGACACCCAGCGCATCAAGAACTCCTACTTCCACGTCGGCGGTTCACCGATTGAGGAACACGTCGCGGTGATGGGTGCTGTGGCGCTGTATCTCAACTTCGTCAACCTGTTCCAGTTCCTGCTCATGTTCCTGGGCAACCGCGAATAGACACAGCTGACACCAAAGTGAAGCCCAAAACGGGGGCTTCGCGTCCCAATATACGTCGTCACTACACAGCAATACCCAACTCTAGATAGCCAAACGCGGGTTTGGTGGACGAAATTACAAGTGTGTTTTGTCAATGGCGGCGCAAAATTGGGCCATTAGGGCGGCGTAAAAGTATGCCGGTTTCGGAAGTAGCGGTCTGCTTTGGGCCTGCGGTAACGATCAGACGGAAGCCCGGTCGCAAGACCGGACCCCATCCCAAATGTTTGCCGTCATTTCCCAAGTACCATTTCCCAAGCACCTGATAATCCTGTATGGCGTGAAATTCCTATGGGTGCGTTATGATCGGACGAACAGTTAGGTGTGGAGTCTGGAGTCTGGAGTTCTTAAGCCGAATAGTTTTTGCGTTCACGCTGGTCATGTGCTTTAGCAGCTTGAGTTTCTCTGCAGAGTCTGAGCCACGCCCGCCGCGCCCAACTGAAATTGATCAGCCCGACATTCAAGAACGCCTTGCGCGCCTGCCCGCGTTGCGGGCTCAACTCTTTTTCTCAGAACCACAAGTAGAGCAGGATGACAAAGAGCGATCCTCAACAGCTGTCATCGGGGTCAAGAGAACACAGACCGTAAAAGTCAATCCCACCGCGGTCAGCCACATGAAGGCTGCAGTGCCATTGCGGCTCGACCGGGAGTCTAATGCGCCGAGCGCCGACCCCACCAAGCATGTGTTGAACTTTTTTGACGTTGATCTGGATGTCGTCAACCTTGAACAGAAGCGCAATGAGTTAGGGCTTATCGTCTGGCGCGGCACGGTTGTCGGTGATCCCTACAGTTCCGTCACTTTGGTGTTTGACAATGGCGCTATCACCGGTCGCGTCATGACACAGGGGCAAGTCTTTGCGATTACCCCCATGGGGCGGGGGTGGCATCGGCTATCTGAAATCGATGAGTCGGCGCGGCCAGAAATGAAAGATGACGCCATACGCCCGCCGGTGCCCGAGCCCGGCGCGGCCAAACCAAGTCGCAAATCCAACTCAAGTTTTGAGTCTGCTCAAGTGGAAGGAGATACGATCATCACGGTTTTGGTGGTCTACACACCAACGACCGTGGCCAAATATCCAAATATTCGATCGGAAATCTCGCTCTCCGTCGCTTGGCTTAACACGGCACTCACAAACTCAGAGGTCACCGCGCAGGTTCGGATCGTCGGTATTGACCAGGTCAACTACACAAATGGGGCGCCAGGGGGAGAAGTCCTGGCTGATGCTCAGCAAGGTGTTGAGGATTTTGCGAGGATTCATGACCTGAGGGCTGCACTCGATGCCGACCTGCTGTCTGTGTGGGCTTTCGAGGCTACGCGTATCGGCGGTATCGCCTACCTGCTCGATAACATTACCGAATTTCCCAACCTATCTGAGGCTGCTAAGTTGGCTGTCAGTTTGGTGACCGGTCCCGCTCCGGTAACCTTCACCCATGAAGTCGGTCATAACCTCGGCGGGAGACATGATCGCTATGGCTATGACGATGATCAGCCAGGACCCGCCGAATACAATTTTGGCTACGTCGATACCGATGCCCAGTTCAGTACCACCATGGCGTACCCAAATGAGTGCCTGGACTTAAGGATTTCCTGCTCCAGGCTGCAATACTTCAGCAATCCCGGTATCACCGTGAATGGGTCGGCCCTTGGAATCGACGCAAACGCCGCGGAAGCAGCGCACAACGCGCGGGAGTTTAACGAGAACATCAATGCGGTCGCTGACTTTGGCAGCCAGCTTGCCGATCCCGCATCGCCCATACTGGCCACGTTAATCAGTGGTACCGGTTCTGTTGTAAGTGAACCGGCTGGGATAGATTGCGGCAATGCCTGCAGTGCCTATTTTGACACAAATCAGGTCGTAACGTTGACGGCGCAGGACGTCCCGGGGTGGGCTTTCGAAAGCTGGTCGGGAGCATGTTCGGGCTATGATAGAACCTGCGAAGTCACATTGTCGGAGAGCGCAAGCGTAACGGTAACGTTCACGCCCGCGGTTTTGCCCTCGGTTCTGTTCTCGTCTAAACAGACAACCGGCCAATCCTTCTTGCGCTTTTATAACGCCGGCACGACCACCGAGACGGTGCGGGTTGATTTATCGGATCAGGAAACGGGCGCTTACCTATCCACATATACCAGCCCGCCTATTGCCGCCCGGGCCTCCATCCAGGTTGCCGTGACGGATATGGAGTCCAGTCTTGATCCCGGCACGGACGTGCCCGCTTACTATGCGGCCGCTGTGCACGGTGGCTTCGAAGGTTGGCTTCAGCACGTTCTATGGAGTCCTGTAGACGGCACGCTGACGAATCTCAGCACCTGTGACTTCGGCGTGACCGGCGGCGCCGATGCGCTGGCCAATGTCCACACCTCTCAGCTCGATAACGGATACCCTAGTGCGGTCGTTGTCACCAATAGAACGAAAGTGAACTCGTCATTCACACTCGGACTCTACGACGCCGCCAATGGCGCGCGGTTGGCAACCTATGAAACACCTGAACTTTCCCGCGGTGGCGGCCAGGTTGTGATTCCCTCCGCCGATATTGAAGCGGATGCCGGCATCAATACCAAGGGCATCAATCACTTCGTCATTCGCGTCGAAGGTTTATCCGGTTCGCCTTCACCTTATTATAATCCCGAAACACCGGCTTTCTTGCAGCATCTGGTGCACAACATCCAAGCTGGGGTGATCACGGATATGACGACCATATGTTCATTCTCAGACCCGCCTGATCCCTATCCAACGGTTGCTGTGCTTAAAACCGGTTCTTTGTTTTCGTCAGAACACACCCTGGCGCAGTCATTCCTGCGCTTTCACAACAACGATTCATCGGCTGGGTCTGTCCATGTCACCCTTTCCGACCAGGAGCTAAGCTGGTTGGGCGAATGGACCAGTAATGTCATTCAGCCCGGAGCGTCGGTTCAGGTGGCCATCACGGATGTGGAGTCGGGCATTAATCCCGGTACGCAGAAACCCAAGTACTATTCCGCATCTCTGCAGACGGAGTTTGACGGTTGGTTCCAGCACGTGTTGTGGAGCCCTGCCGATGGAACCCTTTCCAATCTCAGCACCTGTGAGGCGGGAATCTCTTCAAACCGCACAACATTGAACGGCGTTCATACGTCTACGCTTCAGGCGGATTATCCCAGCACCGTTGTTGTCAACAACACCTCGGCGTCCGCCGCGCCGGTGACGCTCGGTTTGTATAACGCCATCACCGGCAATCAGCTCGGAACCTACTTTGTGGGCACCCTTCCCGGAAGAGGGCAGGCGGTGATTCCCGTCACTACCTTGGAGTCCGGTGCCAGTGTCGACCCCAATGGTGCTTTTCACTACGTCATCCAGGTCGAGACTGAGTCCTTCCAAGGGTTTTTGCAGCATGTCGTCGATAATCGCGGGGCGGGTGTGATTACCGATATGTCCACGGCCTGTGCGCTGCCCGCTCTTAGCCTGGAGCTGGGCAACAAGTGCGAGTTTTCCAATCAGGCCTGCCCCCTGGCGGTTGGCGCACGTGTCGCCGGGCAGGCCAAGGATATGTCCGGCGGCGGGGCATGGTACGCGCTCGATCTTGTGGGAGGCCGGAATTATTCCATTGATGTGCAGGGTCTCTCTGATGGACAGGGTACTCTCCGGCTCCCGTGGTTTCAAGTTCGCGACCCGACCCTTGATCCTGTCTTCAGCAATTTTGATGAAAGCCCCTTTACACCCTCAGTTACAGGCGAATACCTGTTGTGGGTGAACGGCAGTGTGAGGACTCCAGGCGACGCAGCCGGCACGTTTGTCGTGACGGTTGAAGAAAGTCAGTAGCTCTATATCGCAGAGCTTTGTTTCGGTTTGTGCCGTCCACAGCACGTCCACATCAGCCGAAACGGCATTACAGTCATAGCAAAGCAAGTAACAAGCAGCGATTGTGATCGTGTCTGACGTGAGCTTCTATGGGACAGATTGTAAGACCGTATGTCCTTCTGCGGCTGTCTTGTGATGGGGCGGTTCGCCCTACACTGGCGGCTTTCAACGAGGGTTGCTCAATGAGCAGGGCCTCAAGCCAGGAGGGCGAACCATGGTCGAGTGTAGCGAAGTTTTCATAGGAATGGGCGCGTCGAAGGATCGCCATGCCGTCGCGGTGGCAGACGGCGGACGTGATGGCGAGGTGAGGTTTTTCGGAGAGATCGGCTCGGACGGTACGTCTGTGCGGCGTTTCGTGCGCAAGCTCGAACGGCCGGGCGCGCAGCTCCGCTTCTGCTACGAGGCGGGGCCGACCGGGTACGGGCTACAACGGTTGATCGAAGGTCTTGGCCACCAATGCGCCGTCATCGCTCCGTCCCTGATCCCACGTAGGCCCGGCGAGCGGGTAAAGACCAACCGCCGCGATGCGGCGAAGCTGGCGCGTCTGTTCCGGGCCGGCGAGCTGACTGAGATTTGGACGTCGGACGAAGCCCACGAGGCGATGCGCGATCTCCTGCGCGCCCGCTAGGCGGCGATCAAGGACCGCACCCACAAGCGCCAGGAGATTCGCTCGTTCCGGTCCATTGACCCCGGTGTTCAAGCAGCGCTTTCAGACGCTGGGCTTGATCGGTCATCAAACCGCTGAACGTCACTCAATCAACAGGCGGTGGGGTGGTAGGTGAACGTCACTCAATCAACAGTCGGTGGGATGGTAGGGTGAACGTCACTCAATCAACAGGCGTTGGTATGGTAAAGTCGACAGCTATCAACAAAACAGATGGAACCAAAGCTAGGAGTTCCTGGGTGCTTTTGTAGAACGATCTACGACGAGAACACCGGGCGCATGAAGATGAGGATTCAATACCTCAAGGAATATGAACCCGAGAAGGAGCCAAAACTAGCGAAGGAACAAGTGCTCTCGCGGCTATTGTCGATGTTCTTGCCAAGAACGGCTGGCGCCGGACAGGCGTAAGACGAAAGTACCGCCAGAGGACTGTAAAAAAGAGGTTTGGGCTTCGGCCAGGCGCTAGAAGTGGAGATCGGGGTCTAGCTGCCGAAAGAGCCGAACCGTTTACCGAGTTCGCCTAAATGTCGGAGCCCCGAGGCGCGACAACTCAGATTTTGAGATACCCAATCCATCAGCCACTTAGGGGCATTTGAGCGCGATCGCATATAAATCTCACTGATCGTCCAGGAACGTCCAGGTGGGGTGGATATGCCAACGGTCTGTCATTGCCCGCCATCGGGACGCGTGAGGACACGGCCTCGGGACATTTTGGGCCCTCATTTTCAACCCGCTCGTGGGGCGCCGGTCATGCCACTCCAGCTTCACACGGCAGCGCTACCACCCCCAACACACCATATTCCAGACCTGAAATAGGGCTTTTAAGGGGATAACGTCGCCCCCCTTAGGGCTCCCGCACGCGTAACGGTCATTGGTTAATGCCGTCACCTGGTATCCGATTGTGGCTCACTCGAGTGCCGGGCTGCGGCTTGATGCCTGGTCTTGGCCCGGTGCCCCGATGAGCTATGCCCGAAATTTGGTGATGGGCTGATCAGGCGGCGTGTTTGATTTGCTTGCCAGGACCTCAAACATCCACATATCCTGATCACACATCACTGCAAAAACGAAACCAACGGGCCAGATTCTCTCAAAACACTTGGACCATTTGGTCTGGCTGGTCAGGATTCATTCCCACGATTTCGCATTCGTTCCCGCTCAATAGGTGGGGATAAATGTGGGGACAAGAAAGTAAAATTATAAAAACCATTATATAACAATATTTTAAGAGTAATATATGGTGGAGGCGTAGTCATCCATACTCGGCGCATGATTGGGCGTGTCGGACATACCGTATCCGGGGAGATCAACGGCGATAGCGCGGACTCCCTTTTCAGCAAGCAAAGGCAGGGCCGGGCGATATTGCACGGTTGACTGCACCATTTGGTGCAGCAGAATCATCGGAACACCATCACCCGCTTCTTCGTAATGCAATTGACCGAACGGTCCATTGGCATAGCCTTTGGTGATCGTCATCCGTTTTCTCCCAACACATGATCGGCCACCAGAGTCGCCCAGCGTTCAGCGTCTTCATAAACGATGTGAAACGTCCCGCCATCGCTTTCCACAAAATCAAAATCAGGCCGGATGGACTTCAAATACGGCATTTTGGCGTGCAGCACGTCACCGGAATTGGAAATGACGGTGGTTGGCGTGGTCAAAGCTTTGAAATCGGTTTCCAGGTCGTATTTGAACGCGGCGTGATGGCCGAACCATTCGTTGGGACCGGCCCAGAAAAACTGCACCAATGACCAATGGATCGCTTCCGGTGATGCCTTTTGACCGGACACCTTATCAGCTATGGCCCATCGGTCCGTGAGGTGGGATCCATCCTCCCGCGGTGTTTGATCGAAATGGGGCCGTGACAACCGTTGTTCGCGTTCCTCCGGGGTGTAGATGGGCACACCGTGAAGAAACAACCGCTCTACCATACCGGGGTATTCCGCACCAAACGCAGTGGCGACGGAGGCCCCGGTGTGATGCCCCAGCACCATCGGTCTATCGAGACCCAGCACATCAAGAACAACGGCCAGGGAGTCGGCATAACTATTGATGGTTGGTGGCTCTTCCGGACCGTCGGACAATCCGAATCCGGGCGTATCAATTGCGATACAGTGAATGTCACGGCCTGCCAGGTGAGGCATTGCGTTTATAAATTGAAGGGATGACCAAGCCGTTTGATGGAGCAGCACCAGCGGCTGACCTTCCCCCAATTCCCGAATATGAACCTGACCTATAGGGCCGTCGACGTATCTCTTGCGCATGGCAAGCAGCATACCGTTTGGTGCGTCTGGGCCAAGCGGTAATGGGTGACGGGATTGGGAGCGTTCAATCCATGGGCGCTGGGAATTCCACCGGTTTGATTTCCGGGTCAACGGGACCGAATTCGTCCAACGGAGAGTTTGTCAGTGCAGGCTCGAGAATGTGACGCAAATACGCGACCGCTGCAGACCGTTGGTTGGGAGGACACTCGGCCCAGGCAACGAATACACCTTCATTTAGATCATACAGAGCAAGATCAGGATCCTCCTGGGCTGCCAGCAGCGTACATTCAAGATTGCCGGTATGCCCGACATAGATCCATTGAGGCCTGACCCCGCGATGCCACAACACATACAAGCCACCTTGATCTTTCAGACCTTCCAACACTGGGGCATCAATCAGCATCAGACGGGGGAAAAGACCCGCCGGCGGCTGCCACGGTCTGCGGTCGGACTTTCCCGTCAGTTTGCTGATCAATCCCTTAAGAGCCATGATCTGCTCCAGAACCGCGTTGATCGAGATTAAACCAGCGGGCCAGCCAGACGTTCAATCCAACAACGATCAGACCCGCGTAAAACACGTCGCTCAAGAAATGCGCACCTTCGGCAATGCGCACCAATCCCATCAGTGTTCCCAATACAATGCCAGCGGTTAATGCGTGTGCGCGATGGGCATTTGGTAATAAAAACGCAAACGCCGTCACCCAGAATGCCAGGGCGGCGTGGCCGGAAACAAACGAGCAATTGCGTTCACAAGAGTCCGCCATCCAAAGCGCTGGTGTAAACGGTTCGTCACCGCCAAAAATGGTAATGTCACGCGGCCGGGCCCGGCCCGATTGGGTCTTCAGCAGGCTTTCGACAATCAAACCCGGACCCAGTAAAAGTGATGTGACGAGGTAAGCGGTTCGGCGTCCAGTCACACCCCAGATGGCGCCGCCTATGACACGGCTTGCGATCCAGATCAAAACGATAAAAAGCAGTGCGCCGATTGCCAAAGGTGGCAGGCCGCTGCGCGCGAACTGCATGAGAGCGGACCGTGGCACCCATGTTCCCAATTCAGCGCCAAAAAACAACGTGCTGAACCAAAGGTCAATAACCGGGACCAAGCTCAGTACGGCGGCGCAGAACAGTGCGGTCCCCCATGGATGAGCGCGCAGAAATGATGCAGTTTGCCCAATCACTGCGTGTACCCTTGAAAATCCTTCAACAGATACGCCCGCAGCTCTAACGCATCACCGGTATAGGCCCGCGACCGAAAGGTAGCGATAAGATTGGACTCCGCAAACGACGTAGCGGCGCGGTCGGGCCAGTCGTGCCTGATGATGTAGAGCAGGTCGTCACCCAGCAGCCCTGACAGATCTGTTGTCATTTCATAGTGGTTGTTGCGCTGTCCTTTGGGGTTCCACATGACGGCGTCGAACGGATGGGGACGGGTGTAATACAGCAGTTCCGCCATGACTTTGCGGTCGTCGAAGAGCAAACGGACATCAGGCAGATCACGGCGCAGTTCGGACGCCCAGTCTCCCGCGCGGTCCCAGCCACGCATCCGCCGGGCGGGGTCGAGGTCGGGGGTGATGGGAAGATCAAGCACGCGGGCAATCAGATCAAAGTTATAGAGCACAATGGCGACGCCAGCGTGAAGCGCCAATGATGCCTTCAACCAAACCGGCTTTTCCAAACGGATTAATTCGCCTGTCACCAAAATAACTGCTGCAATGTAGGACGCTGCGGCCCAATTGGCGTGAGACCGGGAAAGAAAAGCCTCCACGGTGATCATTAGTAAAATGGGCAGACTAAAGGCGATGAGACGACGATTATTCTCAGACAGGTTTGCTCGTTGAGAGCGGCTGCTTAGGTTGCGCCAACACAGCCAAATAAATGCTGCAAACAGAATTGGTCCGAACACACCAAACTGGCCACCGATGAACTCCAGTACGGAAAACGGATTAAACAGGTCAGCACCGAGGTGCATGTTTTCGCCGGTGTGGCGATAGCTAGGGAAATCGTTGACCCAGTTCCACCATAAGTTTGGTGCGTAAATCACACCGGCCATAATCAAAGCGCCCCACAGACCGGGCCTACGCCAAGGACTGACTTTCTCTTTTTGCCAGAGAATGTCGACGACCATGCACAGCAGGAAAAAAACCATCGCATACTTGCTAAGCAAGCCTAGCCCTAACGCGATCCCGAAAACGATCCACCATTTGTTCGCATTACTGCGTTCAGCTTGCAAATATGCGAAAAATGCCATGGCCCAAAAAAAGAGAAGAAAAACGTCAGTGGAAATGACAACGGCGGAAAGGCTGACGCCGGGCAGAACCGCGTAAGTAACAGCCGTCCAAAATCCAGATCGCGCGCCAAAAAAGTGGTGTCCAAGAAGATACATGACGATTGCCGTTGCACCATGAACCAGCGGCGCACTGAGACGCACACAGCCAGAGTCGATTCCACAGACGGACGTGGTCGCGGCAATAGCCCAGGCAATCACCGGCGGTTTGGAGTAGTAGCCAAACGCCAAGTCTTGAGCCCATGTCCAGTATTGGGCTTCGTCGTAAAACAACGGCAGAGGCGTCGAGAAAACGACGATGATGCGAATAAATGTGATCGCCAGCACAGCGGCCAATGCCAGCTTGCCCCATTCGGTTTCATTGTGCGTACCGGCGGACCGTTCCGTCATTCCGGGATCAGCCGTCTTCCCGGTGGAACAGGTAGGTGAGGCCGAGGAGAGCGGCGACAGCTGTCGGCGCCCACGCAGCCAACGGCAGAGGCAAAATGTCCGATAGACCGAGCGCATAGGTGAGACGGGTGAAGAAATAGAGCATGAACCCGGCGCCGAGTCCGGCTAGGCCACGTTTGGTCCATCCCCCGAGCCTGTTGTTGGTGGTCAGATAAAACGCCGATGCAACCAAGGCCATGGCGCAGAACAAAAAGGGCGAGGCCAATAGGGAATGCCAATGCAATCGATGGGGCCGCGCTGAAAAACCCGAGTCTTTGGAAAACGCAATAAACTGGGGTAATTCCCAAAAAGACATGGTTTCCGGTGCGGCCAGGTTTTCCTGCACTTGTCCAATCGTGATGGTGGTCGGCAGGAAAAATTCTGTCCGAAAAACAGATTCTTCATTGGGGGCGCTTTCCCAAACGCGATCAAGTTTGAAAAAACCATCGAGGAGTTGGCCATCTTGCGCTTCGTAACGGCGAACAAAGCGATCTGCTTGATCCATTTCAAAGATACTGACTCCGCTTAAGAAAAGGATCGCGCCTTCCTGCCGAACCACGTGGGAATGAACCACGGTCCGGTTGCCGCTAATACTTTCACGCAGCCATAAACCACCGACACTAATGTTCAGTGCGCTCTTTCTCTTGAAAAGGAGCTCTTCTTCCAGTTGTTCGTATGATTGGTAAAGATTTGCTGAGAATGGATTGACCACCGCAAGATTGAAAATTCCGAGTCCGATGGTGAGCAAAAGCGTTGGCGCAAGAAACTGCCAGACTGACACACCGGCAGACCGCATCACTACAAGTTCTGAATTGCGAGCGAGGCGGAAGAGCGCGAACATCATCCCGATCATCACCGCAAAAGGCAGAACATCTTGCAGCGTATGGGGCAGTTTGAGAACAGCCAATCCAACCAAAACTCCCAACCCAAGATCCTCTGCGTTGACCGATTTTCGTACCAGTTCGATCAGGTCAAAAAGCATGATCAGGCCCATAATCACCAAAAGGACGCTGACAAAGGCGACAATGAACTGCCAGCCGATGTAAAATGACAAAGTGGGTGCCAGTCGATTCAAGGGCGATAAGCCTTTTGCAATGAAGGTGGACTGTAACAATACTGGAAAATCGCCATAAGGAGAACGGTCGGCTTTGAAGAGCAAGGTACAAGGACACAATGGTCAAACTAAACAAGATATACACCCGAACGGGTGATGGTGGAGAAACCGGTCTGGGCGACGGCTCCCGCACATCCAAGAACAGCCTAAGAGTTGCCGCCTATGGCGCGGTGGACGAAGCGAATGCGAACATTGGTTTGGCGCTAGTGGCTGTTCAAGCGGAATCCCAGCTAACTGCTTTATCAGCGTCTCTGTTGCGCATACAGAATGACCTGTTTGATTTAGGCGCAGATCTATGTGTACCCGAACATGACGATGAGGAGCCCGGCGCCAATCTTCGCATCACGGAAGAACAAGTGACGGCCCTCGAGCAGGATATCGATACCTGGAACGCGAATCTTGCGCCGCTTGACTCCTTTGTGTTGCCAGGGGGAACGGAAGCGGCGGCCCGCCTCCATGTCGCTAGAACTTGCGTACGTCAAGCGGAGCGTTCAATTAACTCACTTGTAAATAGCGAACCGGTCAATCCGGAGGTGCTGCGCTATATCAACCGGCTGTCCGACTTGCTCTTTGTCATGGCCCGGAAGGCCAATGACAACGGCCGTGGCGACATCCTGTGGCAACCGGGTGGCACCCGTTGAAACCTGCGCCTTCACCTTCTGACACTCAAGGCCGAAAGTCCCCTCAATCCCAGGTAAACCGGGGAATAGTGCTGATTTGGGCCGTGCTGCAATGCAGCATATTGGCGTTGACTTGACCTGGCCAAAGGATTAGGGATTTAGGCCGTTTCGGGCTGTGTATTTGGCTTTTTTGCACAGCAGCAGCGTTCTTCGCGCCCCGGCTTCTCGCCAATGTCGATGGAATCATAACCATGAAGGTCTTGGTAGCCGTCAAACGTGTGGTCGATTACAACGTCAAAGTTCGCGTCAAAGCGGACAACACGGGCGTCGAACTCGCCAACGTCAAGATGTCGATGAATCCGTTCGATGAGATTGCCGTAGAAGAGGCTGTGCGGCTCAAAGAAGCTGGCACAGTGGAAGAAATTATTGTCGTCAGTATGGGTGTCCAGCAATGCCAGGAAACCATCCGCACGGCACTCGCCATGGGGGCTGATCGCGGCATCCTGGTACAAACCGATGCGGAGTTGCAGCCCTTAGCCGTATCAAAAATGCTCAAAGCGCTGATTGAAAAGGAAAGTCCGGATCTTGTCATCCTCGGCAAACAAGCCATCGATGATGACGCCAACCAGACCGGCCAAATGCTCGCGGCGCTGTTGGGATGGCCGCAAGGCACCTTTGCTTCAAAAGTGGACCTTGTCGACGGCAAAGCCAATGTCACCCGTGAGATCGACGGCGGATTGGAAACAGTCGCTTTAAACACACCGTGCGTTATCACCACGGACCTGCGCTTGAATGAGCCGCGTTACGCATCGCTGCCCAACATCATGAAGGCGAAAAAGAAACCCATCGATACCTTGAGCCCGGACGACCTGGGTGTAGACCCAGCACCGCGTATCGTCACGCTTAAGGTCGAAGATCCGCCCAAGCGAGAGGGTGGAATCAAGGTGGCAGACGTCCCCGAACTCATCGACAAACTGCGCAATGAAGCCAAGGTGATCTCATGACCTGCCTTGTGGTCGCTGAACATGATAACTCGGAGCTTAAGGCCTCGACCTTAAGCACGGTAATGGCCGCATCTCAAGTCGGCGGCCATATTGACATCCTCGTGGTGGGATCCAATTGCGGCACCGTTGCCGAACAGGCCGCTAAGGTGGCCGGAGTGGCAACAGTCAAAGTGGCCGATGACGCCCGCTATGAACATCCGCTGGCCGAGCCAATCGCTGCACTGTTGGTCAACCTAGCCGGTGATTATTCGCACATCCTGGCGCCGGCGACGACCTTCGGCAAAAACATCATGCCTCGCCTTGCCGCCCTGCTCGACGTGGCCCAGATATCAGATATTTCCGCCGTGGTTTCCGAAGACACCTTTGTGCGCCCCATCTATGCCGGCAATGCCATGGCGACAGTGCAAAGCAACGATGCGATAAAAATTATTACAGTCCGGGGATCAACGTTTGATAAAGCCGCAGCGGAAGGTGGATCGGCGACAACGGATACGATTGCTTCAGTCGACGACCCAGGGGTCTCGTCTTTTGTCAGTCAGGAACTGTCAAAATCTGAACGGCCCGAATTGACGGCCGCCAAAATTGTCATCTCAGGCGGACGTGGTGTTGGTAGCTCTCATAATTTTGTAATTATAGAAGGGTTGGCCGATAAACTTGGCGCGGCCGTTGGTGCATCACGCGCCGCGGTAGACGCCGGGTATGTACCCAATGACTATCAAGTGGGTCAAACCGGCAAGATTGTCGCCCCCGAACTCTATGTGGCAATTGGCATTTCGGGCGCCATTCAACACCTGGCGGGAATGAAAGACAGCAAAGTTATTGTCGCCATCAATAAGGACGAAGAAGCGCCAATTTTCCAGGTTGCCGATTATGGTTTAGTCGGTGACCTTTTCGATGTTGTCCCTCAATTTACAGACGCTCTTTAAGCGGTATTGAGGGCTTAGGGAATCGCTTTTCATGAAAAATAATGCGGGCCGGGTCACACCGGCAATGAAGGACGAAAGTCGCGTGTCAAAATCAGCTTACGAAATAAAAACCATCGGGGTCATCGGCGCAGGGCAAATGGGAAGTGGCATTGCCCATGTCAGCGCCTTGGCCGGTTACGGTGTCCGCGTCTTTGACATTAGCGAGGAACAACTCAAAAACGGTTTAGCCGCCATCGAAAAAAACTTGGACCGGCAAGTCAGACGGGAGCGGATCTCCTCAGATGATCGTGATTCAGCCCTGTCCCGCATCCAAACTTTTTCTGCTTTGGACTCGATGTCAGAAGCGGAGCTGGTGATCGAAGCGGCGACCGAAAACGAAGAGATCAAGCGCAAGATATTTACGGACATCTGCCCTCTTCTCAAGGATGACGCCATTTTGTGTTCCAACACGTCATCCATTTCCATTACACGATTGGGTGCCGTAACCGACCGGCCCGAACAATTCATGGGGCTGCATTTCATGAACCCTGTGCCGGTCATGAAATTGGTCGAACTTATTCGCGGTATTGCGACTGAAGAAGCAACGTTCGCGGCCGTTAAGGAGGTCGCTGAAAAGCTCGGCAAGGAGACTGTATCGTCAGAGGATTTTCCCGCCTTCATCGTCAATCGTGTTTTGATCCCGATGATCAACGAAGCAATCTACACCTTGTATGAAGGCGTTGGTTCGGTCTCGGCGATCGATACGGCGATGAAGCTGGGCGCGAACCATCCGATGGGGCCCCTCGAACTGGCAGACTTTATTGGCCTTGATACCTGCTTGTCGATCATGGGCGTTCTCTATGAAGGTCTCGCCGACTCCAAATACCGGCCGTGTCCATTGCTGGTAAAATATGTGGAAGCGGGCTGGCTAGGCTTGAAGGCCGGCAAAGGGTTTTACGATTATTCGGGCGAGGAACCGATCCCGACGCGATAATCAACTGTTCAGTCTAGCATTTTACTTGCGCTAACCCGACGGCCTCCGCTGCAATGGAGGCCGTTTCTTTTTGAAGCCTGAGTGTCGGAACTACCTGTGGAAATTTTATCGTCGGGCCTGCGGCCATACATTGTCTTAACAGCGTTGTGCGCCTGCCTATTTCTGACCGGACTGGGTTCCGTCCCGCCAACGGACCGGGACGAAGCCCGCTTTATGCAAGCCACCAAGCAGATGCTTGAGTCTGGTGACGTGATCACCATTCGCTTTCAAGACGAGTTGCGGACCAAAAAGCCCGTTGGCATCCATTGGCTGCAAGTTCTATTCGTCAAAGCTCTTGCCGGCGGAGATGTCATGGCGGTATGGGCGTACCGCCTTCCGTCGGTCATGGCCTCCTGGTTGACGGTACTGTGCACGTTTGTCCTCGGTCGGCGACTGTTTGACGCTAAGGCGGGATTGCTGGCGGCGATACTCACCGCGAGTACTTTAATCATGGTCGTGGAAGCGCATCTCGCCAAAACCGATGCCGTGCTCCTATTGACGATTGTTCTCGCCCATATGGCTTTAGCTGAGTTTTATTTCGCCAGAGACAATGGCCCGTTGCCCTTTCGTTTTGTTTTCATGTTCTGGATGGCTGTGGGACTAGGAGTACTAACCAAAGGCCCAGTACCCCTCGCCGTCATCGCTGCGACAATTACGGCTCTATGCTTGGCCGATCGCAATGCGCGGTGGCTGCACAAGCTGCAGCCGGTTGTCGGCGTTCCCATCGCCGCTGCCTGCGTGTTGCCGTGGATCTTGCTGTCCTCCGCAGCTGGCCAAGGCGATGTCATATCAGCGTCGCTAACCGAAGATTTCTTGCCAAAACTCATCGGCGGTGAAGAAGGGCACGGGGCGCCGCCTGGCACATATGCTGTGCTGTCACCGCTTCTACTATGGCCGGCGTCTCTCATTCTCCTTCCCGGACTGGTTTGGGCCTGGAAAAAGCGCGAGCAACCCCAAATACGATTTGTGTTGGGATGGGCGTTTGCGACATGGCTCATGTTTGAAGCAGTGCCAACAAAGCTCCCGCATTATGTCTTGCCAGCCATACCCGCCATTGCCTTGGCAGCGGCAGGGTCATTTGTAGGAAACGAACAATCGATTCCGCGATCAAGCAAGGCCGTATGGTGTCTTGTCGCCCTGCTCTTAACCGTTGGATTAGCCGGGGCCGCTTGGGCTTATGGTGGACCCGTTGTCACGACCGGATTAATTTTGATGATTCTTTTTGGCGCCGCGATCCAAGCGTGGCGTTCATATCGTGTAACATACGTTTTTATCCCCGCGGTCGCCATATCCGTCTTTGGTTTGGTGTTTGGCGGCTATTTGTCACAGCTCACTCACTTGACCCTGAGCACCCGTTTGTCTGATTCTATCCGTGCACACGGCGACGGTCCGGTTGCATTGACCCGCTACCGCGAACCCTCCGCCGTATACCTGTTGGGTACCGGCACTTGGCTTACAAACGTGCGTAATGCGGCCGCTCATATCGCTGCTGATCCGTCTGCACTGGCCATTGTTGCCGAAGACGAATTGGAGATGGTTTGGGAAATGGTTGCCGCCACCAACAGAGACGTAATTATCCTTGACCATATTGAAGGGTATAATTACGCCAAAGGTCGTAGAGAGACTCTCGTGGTCCTACGCAGCGAACAGGTAGCCAATTAATATGACCAAAGGATACCAAAGCCAGCTTACAACGGGGCTCCTTGTTGTTCCTTTTATATTGGTTTCAATTCTGTCGGGCGTGTTTATCCTGTTATGGGACAAACCCCTTGCCGTCTTCTTTGAAAACAACCTAAGCGATGACCTCAGATCATTCTTGGGAACCGTGACAGAAATTGCCAACGGTGGCATTTGGTACGGCTTGGCGGTTTTGGGTCTTGTTGTGAGTACTTATTTGGCACGAAATTCGATAAACGATGCCATGATTTCGAGATACCGCCGTTATATCCGGTCCTGGGCTTACATGCTGGTCTCCATGGCCGTAGCTGCGGCGCTCTTAAACCTGTTAAAATTTGCCGTTGGCCGATACCGGCCCAGATACTTGTTTAATGACGACCTGGCAGGGTTTGAACCCTTCGGGTTAGCCTTAAAGATGGCGAGTTTTCCCTCCGGCCATGCTCAATCTATTTGGTCGGCCATGGTGGCTCTTTGTTTTTTGACTCCCAAATTCAGTCCAATTTACATCGCTGCAGCAATCTTGGTCAGCGCAAGCCGTTTTCTCACGGCGGTTCACTACGTCAGTGACGTGATATTTGGCAGCTTCTTGAGTATCGCCGTGGCCATCCTTATCCGTTATTGGTTCGAACGCGAAGGCCAAAGTGTTCGCTTGAGTGCACGCTAAACCCGGATTAGGCGCTCGATTAAGCGGAAGTCACTGGTGAGGGCCGGTCTCCTGGCAACCCGCCGCCCTGGACAGAGGTGCGGCGGCGATGGTAAGCACCGCCACGCACCACATCGCGGCGATTGAGTGGATCCGTATTTGAGCAATTGCGGCATAATTCTGGCCCGTAACCCACCGTCGCTTGGGCAGAGGTAAGTCATGACCAGACGGATTTGGGGTGGCCGGTTTTCCGGCAGCCCGTCGGACATAATGGACTCGATCAACGCGTCCATAGACTACGATCAGCGTCTTGCCAAACAGGATATACGCGGGTCCCGGGCGCATTGTGCCATGCTGGTCACCCAGGGCATTCTGTCGAAGAAGGACGGCGATGCCATCATGGATGGCTTACTTAAGATTGAAAAAGACATCAGTGAAGGTACGTTTTCCTTCAAGCGGGCACTCGAAGACATCCACATGAATATCGAAGGACGGCTGACTGATCTCATCGGTGCGCCCGCCGGTCGGTTACACACCGCGCGATCCCGCAATGATCAGGTTGCTACGGACTTTCGTTTATGGGTGCGTGCGGCAATCGACACATTGGACGATCAAATGCAAGCTCTCCAGGCGGCGTTGATTGAAAAAGCTGAAGCACATGCCGATTCTGTAATGCCGGGATTTACCCATCTCCAAGCGGCCCAACCGGTCACCTTTGGCCATCATGTTCTGGCCTATGTGGAGATGATTGGCCGGGATCGCGGCCGATTTGCCGATGCCAGGAAAAGAATGAACGAAAGCCCTCTTGGCGCGGGTGCATTGGCGGGAACGTCTTTTCCCATTGACCGGGACAGAACGGCCCGGGAGTTGGACTTTGATGCGCCAATGGTGAATTCCCTTGATGCCGTCTCTGATCGCGACTTTGCGCTCGAGTTCTTGTCGTCTGCAGCGATTTTGTCGGTGCATCTTTCGCGATTTTGCGAGGAGCTAGTACTTTGGGCCAGTGCGCAATTCGGCTTTGTTAGTTTTTCGGACGCTTTTTCCACTGGCAGTTCCATGATGCCGCAGAAGCGCAATCCCGATGCTGCGGAACTGATCCGCGGCAAGGTCGGGCGTGTCATCGGCGCACTTACTGGATTGCTGATTGTGGTCAAAGGATTGCCTTTGACCTATTCGAAAGACATGCAGGAAGATAAAGAGCCGGTTTTCGCGACGTTTGATACCTTGGAACTTTGTCTGGCCGCCATGACTGGCATGGTCCGGGACATTGCCATCAACAAAGATCACATGCGCGACGCCGCCGCATTGGGGTATACGACGGCAACGGATTTGGCGGACTGGTTGGTCCGCGTTAAAGACGTGCCCTTTCGCGATGCCCATCACATAGCCGGCCAGGTAGTCCAGATGGCTGAGCAAAAATCTTGCGGTCTTGATGATCTCTCGGCCGATGATCTCGCCACGGTTGATGACCGGTTGACGGCAGACGTGCAAGATATGTTGTCGGTCGAGGCGTCGGTGAAGAGCAGAATGAGCTTTGGCGGAACCGCGCCGGATAACGTACGTATGCAAATTGGGGTAGCCAAGACCAAATATTTGGACGGAGACCGATCATGACGGATCTCAAACGACGTCCTTTGTTTACACTGATGGTTTGCTTTGCTCTAGCCGTGTGTTTGAACGCTGGACTGTCGGCGTGTGGAAAAAAGAGCGCGTTGACACCGCCCGAAGAGTCCGACTATCCGCGGCAATATCCACGCCAATAGGTCGGTCAGCAGGAAACCCATGCACCATTTCCAGTACCGCAGCGGCGTCCTTTATGCCGAAGACGTTCCCTTGCCCGACATTGCGTCTGCTGTCGGAACGCCGTTCTATTGCTATTCAACAGCGACCCTAACCCGGCATTACCAAGTGTTTGCCGAAGCCGTGGATGGACTCGACTCTCTTGTCTGCTTCTCTGCAAAAGCCAATGGCAATTTGGCAGTTCTTCGTACCTTGGGTAATTTAGGGGCTGGCTGTGATGTTGTATCCGGCGGTGAATTAAGGCGTGCTTTGCAAGCCGGAATAACAGCGGAAAAAATTGTCTTTTCGGGCGTCGGAAAAACTGCCGGTGAGTTGGCTCTGGCTCTCGAATCCAATGTTGGCCAGATTAACGTTGAATCGGAGTCAGAGCTAAGACGGCTTAGCGCCATTGCTACTGAAATGGGCAAAACAGCACCCATAGCTTTTAGGGTAAATCCGGATGTTCATGCCGGTACACATGACAAAATTTCAACCGGACGCAAAGAAGACAAGTTTGGTGTTGCATGGGACGACGCCAAAGATCTCTATGCTTTAGCGGAAGATCTCGAAGGGATTGACGTGCGTGGTGTCGCCGTGCACATCGGCTCGCAGATCACTGATCTCGAACCCTTTGAGTCAGCGTTTTCCAAAGTTGCAGGTTTGGTGCTGGACCTCAGAGCTGTGGGCCACAAAATTGAAACTGTGGATTTAGGCGGCGGCTTGGGTGTGCCCTACCGCCATGACAATGACCAACCCCCCAGTCCTGCTGACTATGGAACTATCGTCAAGGATACGGTTGGTGGACTTGACTGTAAGGTTTTATTCGAACCTGGCCGTGTCATTGCGGCCAACGCAGGCGTTTTGGTGACGGAAGTTGTTTACGTCAAACCAGGTGAATCAAAAACCTTCGTCATTGTCGATGCTGCCATGAACGACCTGATACGGCCTTCTATGTATGACGCCCATCATGACATCGTGCCGGTAATGGAGGCCACGCCAGGGCAGGATCTTATGACCTACGACATTGTGGGCCCCATCTGTGAAACCGGTGACCGGTTTGCCCAAGACACGCGATTGCCTGCCTTAGCTGAGGGGGCTCTGCTGGCGTTTAAGGCTGCAGGCGCCTACGGCGCGGTTATGGCGTCAAATTATAACGCTCGCCCCCTAATACCGGAGATTTTGGTCGATGAAGCGGATTTTGCCGTGATCCGTCAAAGGCCGCCAA
This sequence comes from Rhodospirillaceae bacterium, assembly GCA_965262665.1. Taxonomy (GTDB): domain Bacteria; phylum Pseudomonadota; class Alphaproteobacteria; order Rhodospirillales; family Rhodospirillaceae; genus CBDBND01. The sequence continues at coordinate 267,666 of CBDHFR010000004.1, read as the reverse complement.
TAGAAGACCTTTGGGCTCTGGAAACTCTGCCACCTTGGTTAGACGCTACCCGTTCCAATTGAACGGAGGGGCTGCACCAGCGTACACTGGCTTATGACCCGAGATTGGCGCGAACTCCTGCGGCTCCGCCGCCTTATCGGCCGACGACTCCTTCTTGCCCGGTTAAGCTTGGGGATGGAACGCCTCACCGTTGCTTTGTGGGCACCTCTCATGCTTGTTAGTGGTTTCGCGGTTGTTGTCCTGTTTGACCTGCTGCCCTACTTACCGAGTATCTTACACGGACTGATTTTGTTGGGATTCGCGGTTGGGATCGCCTTTCTCATGCGACGCGATTTGCAGGATTTTGCTTGGTCAACCGCCCTTGAAGCGCGACATCGGTTAGAAACCGGGTCAACCGTGAAGCACCGGCCTCTAACCGCCTGGGAAGATAACCTGGGGTACAAAGCTGGGCCTGGGCAGAACTCGTTGTGGCTGGCACACAGACTTCGCATGCGGCGACTCATTGAACACCTGGCACCGCCTTGGCCAGCAGCCATTGTACCAGCGCGTGACCCCTATGCATTTAGGAGTGTGATAGCATTACTCTGCTTTATCGGTGTCATTGGCGCTTGGGGGGACATCGGCCCGCGATTTGTTCGCGCTGTTAATCCGGCTTTGGCATCTTCTACTGGACCAATGGACATTAAAATTTGGCTCACGCCGCCTGCTTACACCCAGAGACCACCAGTCCTGCTCGACCCCAACAGTGATCACGAGATTACAGAGACCATTGAGGTCCCTGAAAACACACAGGTTCTGGCAGTCGTTACAGGGACAAGTCGTGCAACACGATTGGTAGTCGACAATACCAATCTCGATCTCATTGTGATGGACGACGCAAGTTTGCGGTATGAAGGCACTCTGCCAGAAGGTGATCGGCTTGAGTTACGACAGACCGGGCAAATTTTCGGGACCTGGTCTCTTAAATCGATACCCGATCTTCCGCCAATGGTCTCATTGACTGACCCGCCAGGGGAGACCGGTCGCTATCGGTCGCATATTAGGTATGCTGCCGAAGATGATTATGGCGTTGTCAGCGTTTCCGGACTAATCGATCGGCCCGAAGATACAAGACCCTATGCCCAAAACTGGGCGACGAACTTTACACTTTCTGTGCCACCGCTATCGCCGAAGCGTTTTGAGCACCAATCTTTTCACGACTTGACGGCTCATCCTTGGGCAGGAGAAATTGTCAACTTAACTCTTACAGCCACAGATGCGGCCAATCAGACTGCTGCGAGTTCAGTTACGCAATTTGTCCTGCCCGAACGCATATTCACTCATCCGGTCGCGGCGACAATTATCCGGTACCGTAAGGACCTTATCGGAGACCCATCGACGGCGCCGATGGCTGCGCGTGCTCTTGGACGTCTGATGGAGGTTCCTGAGACATACGGCGGTGACTTCATAGCTCACTTAGCAATGGCGGCGGCACGCAGCCGTTTAACCTTTCAGGAAGTGTCTGCTGAAATGAACGGCATCATCGATTTGATGTGGCGGGCGGCCCTGCGCATTGAAGATGGCGCATTTGCGGTTGCTGAACAGGCTCTAAAAGATGCCGAAGACGCGCTCGATGAAGCTATTGAACGCGGCGCTTCTCCAGAGGAAATCAATCGGCTTATCTCCCGGCTCCAGCGAGCGTTGATGGAGTATTATCAGGCTTTGATGGAAAAGATGCCGGACGGGAAGTTTCCTCTCAGCGAACTCGGCAACAACATGCAAATGATGGGGTCGGAAGATCTGGCCCAGATGATGGAACAACTGCGTCAACTCGCTGAAATGGGTGCTGATAACGCAGCCAGAGAAATGATGTCCAATTTACGCAACATGCTCGAGATGCTGCGTAACGCAGCCCTCAATCCCATGAACAATCCTGAAGTTGAAGCTGCCCAGGAAATGATGGAAGAGCTCAAGGATATTACACAGCAACAATCGGACATGCTGAACGAAACCTTTGAGCAAGCCCGCCAACAGTCCCTACAGAGAAACCAAGACAGCCAAACACGGCGCGGCCGGAGTGAACGGTGGCGCAACGTTCCGCGCAGAAACGAACAGTCTTCGAATAATCAAGACCAGTCCGCGCAGAGTAAAAAGCAAGACACGGCAGCCGGCGAGCAGGGCGAGCTACGCCAAAGGCTTGGCGACTTGATGGGCCGGATGGCGGAAATGACGGGCGAAATCTCGGATGAGTTGGGACAAGCCGAACAAGCCATGCGTGATGCAGAAGGCGCCCTGCACGAGGGAGCTTGGCGATCCGCTACCGACGCCCAGGCAGAAGCGCTGGCTAACCTTCAAAACGGAATGCAAGGCGCAGCTCAACAATTGATGCAAGCCTTGGCAGAACAGGGATTGGCCGGTCTCATTCCCATGCCAGGACAGGCCGGTCAGCCGTTTGGAGCTATGGGTCCCAATCTTGGTCCGGATCAAGGTGAAGATGTAGAACTGCCAACAGAGCCGGATACACGCGGATTGTCACAAAAATCACGGGCTATCCTAGATGAAATCCGCAAGCGCGCCGGTCAGCGGCTACGTACCCGTGAAGAACGGGATTATTTACGTCGTCTGCTCGAACAGTTTTAGAGTCCAGCAACCCGGTTTCATCATCAATCCCAATCTACCTTGAGACTTGTTGCGCGTTCGTCTGGGAGTTGGAGTTCAATGCGGTACGGCTGGGTCGAGTTCGGATCTATCGTCGGCGATGATGGAGGAGTCGACGTTTCTTGAACCACGTTGTTATCCTGATCAATCAACATCAATTTGAGACTGGGAACGGTCTGTATGCCTTCGGTCAGATTGGCGACAAATCCAGTGACTACCAGTGTCTGGACCCCACCTTTCATTATCCGCACGGGCGTTGGTTGCGACAATCTGAGACCCTCTGATTCTTCATCACCCAGTCCCAGAGCTTCGTAAACCCCGTCAATGCCGGGCAACATATCACGCAGTGAGTCACGGGCGACCCACAGAATGGATGCAATCAGGATAACAATGATAGACATCACCGCTACCGTTACATAGGCGGGATCGATGGGTTTGCTGGGTTTTTCTTCTCGGGTTTGGAGGATTGGGTCATTTCCTAATCTGTAATAGACATTAACATATTGATTCTAATTGAATAATAATTACTCTTACCCTCTAACGCCACCATCCAATTCTGTTGCCGTAAGCATAACGTAAAGGGATTCATTATAACTCCAGCGCATCCCCCAGCGCACGTTTGTCAGGCCGGGTAGGAGGGGTCGTTGCCAAGCCCCTCCCCCCACAGACCCGAGCGAGCGGGATTACCGCACTCGGTTCCTCACCTGACAGGTTGCCGAGGCAAGGTGCGATTTTCCCGCACCTGGCGGGCCAAAAATCAAACAGGAGGCGCCCTGTTCGAGCCATGCGTCGCGGGCCGGCCGCGAGCGCCATGACCTGGGCCTTGGAGATCGTCGGCACTACGTTGTGCGCCAGTCACGGATGCGCCGTTCCAGGGTGCGCCGGATATCCGGGTCCAGCTCGGGATGGCGCCGCATCAGTTCCTGGAGAACGCCCACCGGGCGAACGCCGGCATTGTTCTCCAGCATCGGCACTACCTCGGATTCAAAAATACCGGCAAGCGGGTCTGGACGCCGCCGTCCCCACGGGGCTTTCTTTTGCGAGGGAAGTGTCGGATCCCGCTTGATCCTGTAGCCGGTGGCAGCACTGAAACCTGCCTTCGCCGCAGCCACTTCCGTGGTGCTGGTGACGTTGCTCCCAAAATCCGGACCAGGCGGTTCTTCACCTATGCGGCCTGATCGATGGTCATATCTCTCCTGGCCTGTGCCGGCGTCCGGTATCTCAAGGTCATCGGCTGGGGCTGGTTCTATCTGTCGACTATCCTGGACGACTTCTCGCGCTACATCATCGCCTGGAAGCTGTGCGCCACCATGCGGGCCGATGATGTGACGGAGACGTTGAACCTGGCACTGAAAGCATCAGGCTGCGATCAGACCAAAGTCGTCCACAAGCCGAGGCTGCTCTCAGACAACGGCTCATCTTATGTCTCCGGCGATCTGGCTGAATGGTTGGAGGATCTGAAAATAGACCATGTTCGCGGCGCACCTCATCACCCCCAGACCCAAGGCAAGATCGAGCGCTGGCATCAAACGCTGAAGCACCGCATCCTGCTTAAGAACTACTTCCTGCCGGGTGATCTGGAAAACCAGATCGGCGCCTGCGTCGATCACTACAATAACCACCGCTACCATGAGAGTATCGGCACCGTCACCCCCGCTGACGCCTCCTTCGGGCGAGACACCGCAATCATCGAAAGGAGACAAAAAACCAAAAACTCACCGGCCAAAACCGCCGCTTGAACCATCAACGCCAGGCGGCTTAACTGCCAACCAAGATGAGCTAAATCCTCCGTTAGAAAACACGCTCATTTGTCCCAAATGTTTTGACGACGGACAATTATAGGTTCTACATGTCTGACCCAGTTCATCTGAAAATGCCGTCGAGCGAAAGAACAACCAAATGAAAAACCTGTAATAAAAGGGCCAGGGTTCACCATGGAAGAACCCGAACTACAACCGCCTGACGAATTTGATGATTTCTTGGAAGCTCAAGACGGCTTAATGCATATACAACAGAAAATGTTCGCAGAACTAGTTGGACGCATTAATGCTTTGGAAGTTTTGGTTGATATGTTGTGGACAAATAACTTTTTCAAAGAAACAAATCCCATGCAAGCAGCGGCAAACTTCAAGAAGGAAGTTCTAGGTTTGGTCCGGTACAATCCTGACGACGAAGCTGAGACTGCTTCTTATGATTCTCTTGAGAAGCGTCTTGAAAAGATAATTTATCGAGTAGAGACTCTCTTAGAGTCGGTTTCGAAAGTCATGCGGCTCGGGCCAATCTGCGGACGAGGAGCATGACGGAGGCGGCGTAGAGGAAGGCGCGGGCCGAGGCGATGGTGGCCTCGAAGTCCTTTGCCAGTCGCCGGTTGCGGTTGATCCAGGCGAAGAAGCGCTCCACGACCCAGCGGCGCGGTTGAACGGCGAAGCCGACCTGATCGGGGCTTTTGCGCACGATCTCGACGGCGATCATGGTGGCCGTGGCGCCTTCTCGCCGGCGTAGCCGCTGTCGGCAAAGACCTTCTCGATGAACGGAAACGAGCCGCGTGAGGCGCACAGCAGCGGCCCGCCACCATCGCGGTCCTGGATACTCGCCGGATGCGCCTCGAGCACGAGGCCGCGCCCGTCGGTGTCGACCAGCGCGTGGCGCTTGCGCCCCTTGATCTTCTTGCCCGCATCGTAGCCGCGGGGGCCACCAGCCTCGGTCGTCTTGACGCTCTGGCTGTCGATAATCGCGCCGCTCGGGCTGGCCTCGCGTCCGACCCGCTCGCGATCGGCCATGACCAGAAAGTGGTTGATCTTCTCAAGGAGGCCGTCGTCGCGGAACTTAGCGAACCAGCGATAGATCGTGCCCCACGGTGGTAAATCGCTTGGCAGCAAGCGCCAAGGGCAGCCAGCCCGCATCACGTAGAAAATGCCGTTGACGATCTCTCGCATCGGCCATGACCGGGGCCGTCCCGTGCCATGAGCCGGAGGCAAATGAGGCTCGATCACAACCCACTCCGCATCGGTCAAATCAGTCTGATAACGCAGCGCCTTGCGGCTATGCTGCTCTCGGGTGGTCGGCGTCCACATGGCGGCTCCAGATCGGTTTCAGCAACCTTCCTGGAATCACATCGACACCGGCCACTCAACCCCTTTCGAAACGGCCTCTAAGGCATTGTCACAGTATTGAAGTGAACCGCACCGGGTTTGACGGACACATCCAAACTGGAGCACTGCTCGACCCCAGAGAAACCATTTCCGGAAAGATCGATTTTGCGGGGGACGAAGACTGGTTCGGAATTTATCTGACACCCTACCAAAGCTACCTGTTCGAACTGGCGCCTGGAGACGCTGAAGCTCCACTAAATAAACGTCGGTCCAGCTATTTTATTACTTTGAGCAACGACACATCCGTTATGCAGAACCGTTCTTAGCCGACTGTCCCTTTCGAAAACCTCATCCACACCTGGACGGTTTGCATCATGAAGATCGGCGGAGGCATTGTCAGACCAAAATAATATGTTAGAATTTTCTGGTTGTTGAGCCAGCTTCTGTCGCCCGTACTTGTCCGGTCTAAGCCAGACAAAATCTGTTTTTTGTGCCCTGAAATCCCCAAAAGGGGACGGGGAGAGACGACCAAGCAGATTTAATCTGACAATGCCCGATCTCACAGAGCTACCTCCTTCGTGCCGGAGTCGTGGGAGCGCGGAATAGCTAACTCGTGATTCCAAATGGTCTTGAAAAAGATAACTTTCTGCAAGTTGTAAAACGGATTGACGAAGAAGGGCTGCCCCCTGGGCGTCAATCGAATCACTACGATCTCGTTCACGGTGGGAAGCCATACCCACCCAAGTACGTCATATCGGTTGCAAGCATGTTTGCGACGGGCGTCGAACATCCTGTCATTTCCATTTACCTTATCCGGCGGTATTCGTGATGCAGTCAGCCAAGGTGTTTAAACGCTGAGATAGCGTCGGCCCTGAGAAGCGGGCAGTCTTTCACAAGTGACAGATGAGTCCGAGCGCGATTGTAATAAAGGACGTAGTGTCTCAGCGTCCGGCGCGGATGTGCTTCACCGAAGATGATTATGTGATCTAGGCATTCTCGAGGGAATGATCCCAAAAACGCGTTCAACATAGCCGTTTTACCTGTCCCTTACGAAAACCTCATCCGCCAGTCTTCATGATGCAAACCGCGCAGGTGTGGATGACGTTCTCGGAGGGTGTAGGCTCAAAGTGCTGCGCTACGATGGTCGTATCATCTCTCGCACCACGGACCCGATGACGGGTAGGTTATACGACAAAGGTGCGCTTGGATGCGCTGAGGTTATAACGAACCCGCTTTTGTTTTGATTACGCAATTCTATCGTCAGCTTCTTAGAATAATCTAATTTGGTTATTTATTACATAATACCAATGAATTACTTGTGATTAAGATTGTGAAATCGAGACTTACTCATAGAACGGGCGGAAAACTCACATCATCCCTTTCGAAGGCGGGAAGGGGCAATGGCACGGTTCAGAGACATCAAGACCCTGCAGAAGTTCGCCTCCGTCCATGCCTCGATCTACAACCATTTCAACCACCAACGCCATCTCAATCGCCGCGACATTTTCAAACAAGCCCGAGCCACCGCCTTGGACGAATGGCGTCAACTTGCTGCCTGAGAGTCCTCCACTAATTATTGTTAACTAATTGATATTATATCTATTTTACTAACACTGTTCTCATAGTTCCCACATTAATTCCCATATTAGACATGAGAACGTACGGTAAATTGTAAGCATTACTGAGACGACACGCACTAAATATAACGCGAGTTGCAATCAGCACACTCCATGCTTTCTACCGCCGCCACGAGGTGACGTTTAAAAAAGACTACCCACGTCAGCGAACAAGAGCGCGATGCTTGGTTCACCCTCCAGCCGGCTCTACGAACGCACATCGATCGTCATCACCACCAACTTCGCCTTCGGCGAATGGCTATCCGTCTTCGGCGACCCCAAGATGACCGCGGCGCTGCTCGATCGCCTCACCCATCATTGCGAGATCATCGAAACCGGCAACGAAAACTGGCGCTTCAAGAACCGCTACTGGCCGAACGCCGGCCGTGCCCGCGGCTCGGGTTGCCCCAGCCCCCCACGCGGCTTCACTCCGCGTTAGCGCAAGGCGCTACCCTTTCCGGCCAGGGCCGCGTGGATGCGGTTGGATACCCAGTCCGCTGCGCCCGAAATTGCCTGGTCGGAAAGATGGATCTATGGCTCAATAGGGGCAACCCGCACATCTTCATTTACGCTGTTGAGCAGATCGTGAACGCGAGAAGTTTGAAATACCGCGAGTTGGTTGCTTGAACTGTATTGTCTGACTTTAGCTATCCTCGTTGATGATCTCAATCTCCTCAATTTTGCCTAATTGCATAAGGAGGTAGACACAGCGCTCTCGCGGTAGGGCGTTGCTGGACATATCCTCTTCCAGTTCAGCCTTCTCTGCCCTGGGCACGCCCAAGGCAGAGAACAACTTAAACGCAGTCCGCATCTTTTTTGCAAGTAAGTCAAATGCACTCTTTTCGTTCATCGCAAATTTCCCGTAGCTTATAACGGGGTTCTTCAATCCATAGGAAAAACAAAAAGTCAATTTTTTGTGTTGTCGGCATTGTGTCAGGCACACCATCGCTTTGGAGCGGCGTGCATGGGTACCTGCTCGGGAATGTACAAAGACTATCAGCGGAGTAAGGCGTTGGCTCAAGTGCCCAAGGAATTAGAAAAGCCCGCCATGGACCACGGCCTCGTACCCAGTCCCGTGATCGGGCGGGGAACCAAGATCATCGAGAGCCCAGTGCCGGTATCGACCATTCCTGGCGGCATAGACACGGACATCAAGGACTTAAGAGTGAAGCGGCGCTCTCAGTCGAGATTGCGTTCGTCGCGGGGTATGGTGGATAGGTTACGTGAACTGGAAGCACAGTAAGACTAACCTAGGAAACCTCTTGCAAAAGTGCTTGTAGAGATTCCCGACACCTATCCAGCAAGGTAACACGCTTGGCACAAGTTTTAAAGTTGCCCCGAGGAATGTGAGAGGGCGGCTAAGACGATCCGGGACCTGATTGACTGCATCGTGATTACGACTGTCTCGGTGGTTGCGGGGGCCCGCAACCACCTTTACCGCACTTTTGTAGAGCTCAAATAACCTCAAGTCGCGGGCCGATACCGGCGTTACGTACAGCGGTCTGAAGTGTGATTGTAAACCGGGGCTTTGATGGGGCGGAAACGTACGGTCATTGTGTTCCGATCCTGCTTCCGTTGGATCAAACCGTGGCAAACCGAAACACGGCCAGCCCGTTGTTCAGTGCATTAGGATTCTGCCGTCTACCGCACGGTACTCGGCGGGTTTAATGAGTCTGGCCTGGCACACGGTGACGGAGTGTAGGGGTCCATCAAGATTGTCGGTCCAAAAATCGAGAAATTTCGTCAGAACCGGAAATCCGAGGGCAATGTCGAGATGCTGCCAAACGAACTCCTGAAGCAGACCGGGGTGATCGGGGAGGTGATAGAGAATCTGGGCGGTGGTGAGACGATATCCGTCTAGCTGCTTCTCCATCGCGGTCATGTAACCTCTCCGGCGCTGTTGGCAGTCAACTTCCGAATCGTGCCAGAAGGCTTCCCATCAAATCAATAAGCCTTATGAATCAACGATTTAGCAGCCAAACCCCAAGAGTGCTAACAGCCCGGGCTAGGCCGTTGAAAATATTTCCCTTTTCCCCCTTGACCCCACATGGAATCCCATTAAATGCCCCGGTGGCTGTCCTTACCGGGAGGCCACATCAATATCCTTAATATCCTTAGTCATTTGCGAAGAGGAATGACGCACCATGCCAACAAAATTTCGACCCTTACACGATCGTGTACTCGTCCGCAGGCTCGATAGCGACGAACGCTCAGCCGGCGGCATCATCATCCCCGATACGGCCCAGGAAAAGCCGATGGAAGGCGAAGTCATCGCCACCGGGCCCGGTGCCCGCGCCGAAGACGGCTCCATCGCGCCGCTGGATGTCCAAGCCGGCGACATCATCCTGTTCGGCAAGTACTCGGGAACGGAAGTCAAAATTGACGGCGAAGATCTGCTCATCATGAAAGAGACAGACATTCTCGGCGTCATCGAAGTGAAGAAAAAAGCCGTTCGCAAGGCTGCCTAGAGAATATGGAGTAAATTGAGATGGCTAAAGACATAAAATTTTCCACCGACGCCCGCAACCGTTTGCTGGCGGGTGTCGATATCTTGGCGGATGCCGTCAAGGTCACACTCGGGCCGAAAGGACGCAATGTCGTTCTCGACAAGTCCTTTGGCGCCCCGCGCATCACCAAGGACGGCGTCACTGTGGCCAAGGAAATCGAGCTTAAGGACAAGTTCGAAAACATGGGCGCCCAGATGGTCAAGGAAGTGGCGTCCAAGACCAGCGACACCGCCGGTGACGGCACCACCACGGCAACGGTCCTGGCCCAGTCCATCGTCCGCGAAGGCGCCAAGGCCGTAGCAGCGGGAATGAATCCCATGGACCTCAAGCGCGGTATCGATCTTGCCGTCAATGCGGTTGTTGGCGATGTGCAGAAGCGGACCAAGAAGGTCAAGACCAACGACGAGATCGCCCAGGTCGGCACCATTTCCGCCAATGGCGAAGAAGAAATCGGTAACATCATTGCCGAGGCCATGGAAACCGTCGGTAACGAAGGTGTTATCACCGTCGAAGAAGCCAAGATCCTGGAGACCGAACTCGACGTGGTCGAAGGCATGCAGTTCGACCGTGGTTATACCTCGCCCTACTTCGTCACCAATGCGGAGAAGATGGTGGCGGAACTGGATGATCCGCACATTCTCATTCACGAGAAGAAGCTGTCCAACCTGCAGCCGCTGTTGCCGGTTCTGGAAGCGGTGGCGCAGTCCAGCCGTCCGTTGCTGATCATCGCCGAGGACATCGAAGGCGAAGCTCTCGCCACCCTGGTGGTCAACCGCCTGCGCGGTGGCCTCAAGGTTGCGGCCGTCAAGGCGCCGGGCTTCGGTGACCGCCGCAAGGCCATGTTGGAAGACATTGCCACACTGACCAAAGGCCAGGTGATCTCAGAAGACGTCGGCATCAAGCTCGAGAATGTCACCTTGGATATGCTCGGTACGGCCAAGCACGTCACAGTCACCAAGGAAGAAACCACCATCGTCGATGGCGCCGGCAAGAAAGCCGACATTAACGGCCGGTGCGAGCAGATTCGCCGCCAGATCGAGGAGACGACATCGGACTATGACCGGGAAAAGCTTGAGGAGCGTCTGGCCAGGCTTGCCGGCGGCGTGGCTGTCATCCGTGTCGGTGGCGCCACGGAAGTCGAGGTCAAGGAGAAGAAAGACCGGGTCGACGACGCCCTCCAATCCACCCGCGCCGCTGTTGAAGAAGGCATCGTTGCTGGTGGCGGGGTCGCGTTACTCTATGCAAGCCGCGCCCTGAAGAACCTGGAAACCGACAACGACGACCAAAAAGTGGGTATCGACATTGTCCGCCGGGCTCTTGAAACGCCGGTGCGGCAAATCGCCGAAAACGCCGGCGTTGACGGTGCCGTCGTGGCCGGCAAGCTGCTCGATCAGAAGGACACCAACCATGGCTTTGATGCCCAGGCCGGTGAAGTATGTTGAGCCTGGTCCAGGCGGGCATCGTTGACCCTACCAAGGTCGTGCGCACAGCGCTGCAAGACGCCGCGTCCATCGCCGGACTGTTGGTCACCACGGAAGTCATGGTGGCCGATAAGCCTGAACCCAAGGCTAACGCGCCAATGCCCGACATGAGTGGCATGGGTGGCATGGGTGGCATGGGTGGCATGGGTATGTAGGCCACTAAGGCACACTAAAATTGGAAAGGGCCGCTCCACCGGGCGGCCCTTTCTCTGTGTGCCAAACATAACCGGCAGCTCGAAGGTGCATATCCTCTAACTGGCAACACCTAGGCGATTTGCATAATGAATATCGGCGGATCAAGGTATTCGGGAGGGACAGCTATCTTCGGACAACGTAATTCGCTTGGCATTGTCAGACTAACTGGGTCGGAGCAGAAGAACCTACAATCGAGAACTTTTAGGTGGCAAGTAGACGCCACTCGGCCAGGGCGGTGGCTCGGTCTTGTTTGAAAATATCGCGGTGGTTGAGATGGCGTTGGTGGTTGAAGTGGTTGTGGATCGGGGTGTGAATGGAGGCGAACTTTTGCAAAGTCTTGATGTCTCTGAACCGAGCCATCGTCCCTTCCCGTCTTCGCAAGGGTTGATGTGAGTTTTCTGCCCGCTATGAGTAAGACTCGATTTCACAATCTTAATCGCAAGTAATCCATTGGTATTATGTAATAAATAACTAAATTGGATCACTCTAAGAATCTGACGATAGAATTGCGTAATCAAAACGAAAGCGGATTCATTATAACTTCAGCGCATCCAAGCGCGCCTTTGTCGTGTAACCGTAGCCGGAAGGCAAAAGCAGATGACGGATGCTCAGACCGTGGAAGCGGAATTGGAGCCGATCAATCTTGTTGATTGCGGTTTGGAAGACGTGGTGGCGGCCTTGCTCGCACAGCAGCCGATTGCGATGTCGGCGGACGGCCCGCATTTCATTCTGGATAATGACAACGCCCGAAAGATATTCTCCTATTACGCGCTGAACCGAAACCGTTGGTCGCAAAACAAGACCGTGCAGGCCGCTGAAATCGAAGAGGTGCTGAAGGCTCTTCTGAACGATCCGCCCGCGCGCAAGGAAACAAGAACGGCGGACGCAAAACCGGTTCGGTAATGGGAACTTCGACGTATTGAAGCGCACCGCTTTGCCGGTTTACACCGGCATTGCGACGCTCAGGGTGAAGATCCGGAACCATTTGTCCTTGATATCGAACGCGATGTCACATTGATCAGCGGGTTCAACGGCGCAGGCAAGACCGCTCTGCAAAACGTGATCATCTGGTGCTTGACGGGCAAAGCCCTGCGCTCTCAGCATATGCCCGATGAAATCCACGAACCGATGGAGGTGTCCCGGAACGATCACGGAGACGATCAGGATGATGGTGAAGCCGAAGGCGAACTGGCGCTTCCGCCGGTTGTGCCGATACCCTCCGGCGCCGACCTGGAAGCGCTCGGGGACCAGCCGAAGATCGATAGCTGGGCGCAGCTCACCTTCCAGGAAGAAGGCTCGGGGGAGATTTGCGTCGTGCGCCGTGCACTGATGGTCAGCACCCGTGGCAAGATTGGCATGAGCGTCACCAGCCTCAAGGAGCTGGGAATCCCGGACCTGGCCATTGAGGCAGGCACGCTGATGCCCGGTATCGCGGCTCATATGCGGTTTGATGAAAAGACGACGTTCGCACAGGCGATCGCGCAGCTTACAGGGCTAAAGCCGCTGGAGGATTTAGGCCGCCGGTCCGCGCGCGTCGTACGGCGGCTCAGAAAGGATGAGAAGAAAGCCGCAGAATCGGGGGCACGAACAAAGCTGACGGAATTCAAAGAAAAGCGGCAGAACATTGTTGATGCCTGGTCGGCACAGCCGGACCTTGGCAAGCCCGCCGAACTGATCGCGCCTAATCAGCAGAAAGAAGACGAAAAAGACACTAGCAAAAAATCGATTGCCGATGCGCACAACCTTCTCGAGGAGAAGAAGCAGACGCTTGAAAGAACGGCTGAGACAACCCTGGGAACAGCGCTGCAACTCGCATCCGATGACCAGGTCAGCACCCTGTTGCAGCAATTGGGAAAGGCGGCCGATACGCTCAAGCCGGCCTCCCTCGCCGCACTGCCTTCCGTCGCTGTCATAAAGAATCTGCGCGCGGTCTCCGATGACGACTACAAGGCCGCGGAAACGCTGATCGACGACATGATCAAACGCGCGAAGGCCGTGACCGAGAGGCTGCGGAACAAGCTGGAAGCGGCCCGCTGGCAACTCTACGCGAAAGTAGCCGTCTGGCACAGCGAACATCATCGGGACGCGGAATTAAAGGATTGTCCCGTTTGCGGCACCGACCTGGAAACGGTGCCGCCGGATGCCCTCCTCGACAAGGCGGTGAAGGACGCTTTAGCGCTTTGCAGCCAGGAGGATACAGACGCTGCAAAGGGGGCCGAAGAATGGGAACGGGATGCCGCGCGCGAGTTTCTGGATATCTTACCCGAAAGCCTGCGCGCATTTGCTGATAAAGCCCCTCCAGATGACCTCCTGAGTATCTATCATAAGGCTTATGTCGAGGAGCTGCTGGCGGACCGGGCATTCGCAAACCGTCTGTCGTCATTGAAACAGAATGCCGGGCGAGTATGGGAAATAGCGTCCAAGGACAACAAGCTACCCGATACGCCCGCGCCACACGTTGTCGATTTTCCGGACGAATTCAAGAACGGAGCACTTGCCCAGCGGATCGCCTATATCGTTAAGGCGGTTGTGTTGTCCAAGCATCTAGCTGAAGCCACGGATGCGATCAAAGTTCTTGTCGAGCGTTATATCGGTTCGGCTGAAAAGACGGGAACCGAACACGAAGGCGAAGATATTGCGGCTAGCGTACGGCCATTATGCGATCAAATAGAGGCCGTGCGCACGTGTGTGGAGAACACCTCGCCCATCGTCTCGATTTTGCGGCAGCTCGACGATCTAGAAAAGACGCGCAAAGAATACGCAGTCTACATCGCGCGCTTGGTTCTGATTGACGAGGCGGCAACGGCCATTGAAGCGTTTTCGGGCTTTGAGGATCTTGTATATCAGCAGGTTTCAGGGTTGATCCAGGCTCTTGATACAGACATAAGACGCTGGCTTGGCATAATCTATAGTCCGCATTACAGGGGCGGCCCGACCTATAGCGGCATTGATCTCGGCGAGGAAACCGGCCTCGGGTTGCGCGCCTCTATCGGCGGCATGCAGGTGCCTGCCTACAAGATTATGAACGCGTCCCTTCTACGCGCCTGCGTATGGGCGTTTGTGTTCAGTCTGTGGGATCGCGCCAAAGTTCGACTTGGCGGGCTGGACTGCATGCTTCTTGACGACCCTCAAACTCATTTTGATCCGATCAACGCGGAAAACCTCGCAGCAACGATTCTGCAAATGCCGGAGCATGGGATGCGGCCGCTGATCACATCGGGCGACAACAGGTTTGTCGCATCGATCCGGGATAAGTTGCACGACCGCTCGACGGTCTCTCCGACATGGCACGCCTGGATGCTCAATCCGATCTCCAGTTCCCGCCTGACGGCGGGCGTCAGCCCGGCAGTCGAGGAGATATTCGAGCGCATGCAAGAGGTGCAGAAAGACGAAAATAACGTTTCCAAAGCCCAACAGTTCGTCAGCACGGTTCGTCTTTACGTGGAAAACCGGCTTTGGGACTTGCTAGCGACCGATCCGATGGTCATGCACAAGCCCACTCTGGCCGATCTAATCCAGTCAGTCCGGACCGCTCACAATAACGGTGAGCGTCCATTTGATGAACCGCCTTTCAGGCTTTGCTCGCCTATGCGGCGCTCCGGGATAACGCGCCCTTCTACAAGATCATAAACAAGGCGCATCACCAGTTGCATGAAGTGACACCGCACGAGGCGAGCGAAGTCGCGGCGCCATTCAAGGAAATCGACAGGTTGCTGCGAAGCAGTTCGGCTTCATACGCCCGGTTCATGGGACGCCTTACACGCGAGGACAAGGACCTTTATCTAACCAGCCAGCCGCCGCTTCCCGATCGGGCCACTTTAAACAAGTTGGTAATCCCGCTGCTCGGGGAAGTCAGCGCACGAAGTCACGCTGACAAGCTGGCGGTTTCTGAAACAGGACAGGTTTTTGACCTGGAAGAGTTAGGGGAGATTGCGCTTTACGGCGTGCGGTCGCCGGGCCTTGGTGCCTTGGCCCTTCAGGGACAGGTGGTGGCGGTGTCTCTCGATAGAGAAGCGCGTGATGGCGATCCCGTCATCGCCCTCAATGGCGATAAGATTTTCTGCTGCCAGTTTCTCAGCGATGCGCGCGAACCTTCGCGCATAGCGTTAGCATGTGACCAATCAGGCACGGAAAGGGTTCCTCCCACTCTGCTGCTCCCCAGTGCAAAGACCCGTCTTTTGCCGATCATCGGCGTACTGTACGACCAGGAGAGATTTGACGGGAAAGAGGAAGCCAGCCCGATCGCAACGTGCAAGCTGTTGGACAGAAATCTCGTTGCCGTGCGCGTAAGTGATGACAGTGCCTACCCGGCCATCCGACACGGCGATACCGCTGTGCTGGAAGCCGTTGAGAATCTGAATGACAACGACATTGCGCGGCTCGAAAACAGAATCGTTGTGGCGGTCTTGGGCAGGGAGGAAGATAGCTTTGCCTATCTCAAACGGCTAGGAAGCGAGATCTCGCCCGGCATACGAATCCTTGAGAATGTGGGCATGCAGGGGAGCGCTCTGGCGGTCGCGACCAGTGCCGACGCGGGTTCACCTAGCATCGGCACACTGCAAAGGCTTTGGCGGGTTCACGGCATGCTCAGGCATTGGGAATGAGAAGAACACTTAGGCGAGCCGACAAGCTAAACCTGCATTGATCCGGCTGTGACTGCGGCGGCTCTCGGCCTCATGGGGATGGAAAGCCGGGTGGCGGTGCTGTTGGCTGAAGATACCCGGCACGCGCTTTCCTCGTCCTCCCGGACCGGCACCGGGAAGACCGGAGCGGCCGCTGGCGGCTGGTCACCAACCGGTCAAGGTCGCAAGTGGGGAGCGGCCCACCACGATCTCGACCTCATCCCTAAGTCGGAGGCATTCAACACCTTGCAGGAGACGGTCTGGCCCGTTTCGCCTGACTCACTCATGGCTCGCCAGAGTCGTTTACCGGGGCGGGAGGCCATCGCGTCGGCGTAGCCCTCCGGCGTAATCGCCCGCAACGTCAGTCAGTCAGATCTCAGCAGCTCGTGAGCCTGTGGTAGGATCGCCCTCGACCGGCTGCTGCTTGGCCCATACGGTGGGGCCTCTCGCTCGCGATTCGGTGCCAAACAAGGAATCACGTTCGATTCCATTCACGCAAAAAATTGTGGTGATAGTCGAGAACCCGATCAAGATGTGGGTAATTGGTAAGCGTGAAGCTCGTCGGCATCAGTTCGGTAGGCCACGCGCCCGAGAGCGAAGACCTTGAACCGGCCCCTCCCTTCGTAGCCGTGCAGCATCCTCTTTTTCGTCTTGGTCTGTGTCCTCCGGGCTTCGTCCATGTGCCGCCAAGGCGCGTGAACAACTGCGGCGCATCTTCGTAGGGAATGCTATGCCCGTAGTCGCGGACGACGATCTTCGTCATCCCCAGTTCGCCGTATTCGAGCTGGACATCAACACGGGTTGCATCGGCATCGAGGCCGTTCCAGACAAGTTCGGCGACGGCCAGGACCGGCTTCGCCTTCGACTGTCGCTCAAGGAAGTCGGATTGGACTTCAAGCGTGTAGCTGTGCTCAGTCATTGTCTTCGCACATTTCACGGTTCATCACCTGGCTCCAGCTCCGTGCAAGGATGAATCCGCCGCTCTTCATGGGCGGGGACTGTCCGTTACTCTGACCTCCCGCAGCGCTTGAAATAGAGGGTTATCTCGCATTGATTGTTGTTCGGCGTGGAATATTGACCCCCTATTGGGGGTAATCGGCGTCCAAAATTGATGGGGTGGACGCCTCCTCCCGTCGGCATCGCGATGTGCCAAGGTGGTGTTGCAGTTTAACCCCCTGAAGGAGGAGGCATTCATGGAACAGGTTAGCACTATGGGCATTGATCTAGCGAAGCGCAGCTTTCAGGTGCGCCAGCGCACGCAGACGATCAATGCACTGCGAGGTCACCTGGCGGAGTTCGGCATTGTCGCACCGCAGGGGCCGGCCCATGTCGGCAAGCTGGCGCTGGCCATCGAGGATGTGGGCTCCGGGCTGCCGGGGGACGGACTGGTTATTCATGTTCTGGCCGACCGTCTCGTCGATATGAGCGGGCTGCTCTACGGGTTATCAGCCCGAAATAGGCGATCTCGACCTCGCCCTCGATGCGGCGGTCGAGTTCCACATATCCGGCAGGCACCCCGCGCACCTGGAGGACGAAGATCTCGACACGGTCGTCATGAATAATCGCAGCCAGTTCGTCATCGGAAAGGCGGCGGCGCAAGTGCCAGTTCCAGTCGGCGCCGACCGTATTGTAGAGGTAACGGTAGAACGAGATGGTGGGACGCTCGACACGGACGATCGCGGTCGTCTCTACCGCCTCCCGTGCCGGCAAGCGCTGGTCCGGCGATGACATCTCCAGAAACGTCACCGTAACCGGAATGGTTTCGCCGGGAACCATGCTCGCCGCCTTCTTCGTCACTGCTGGCAAACCCGAATCAACGGACCGACGCTACAGTAACCTGCAAGTACCACATTAAAGCGCCCAGCATCGCGGCTGACGCCGAAATCAGGGTTTCCGGAACAGCAGCGTGAACCGGTCCGTATTGCCGCTCACCGAGCGGCGCCCCACTTCGTAGAGCAGTTCGTCGTCGAACCGGTAGTGCAGCGTCGAATAGTCGACGAACTCGAAGCCGGCCGCCTCGATCTCCTTGATGGCCAGCACTGGGTCCATGCGGCGCCAGTTCTCGTTATCGTCATCCTGCATGTGGCGCCGGGTGTGGTCGACGACAGCGTAATGGCCGCCCGGCGTCAGGGCCGCGAACGCCGCTGCATTGATGGCGGCGCGCCCGTCCGGCGTGAAGTTGTGCAGGTTGCGGAAGGTCAGGACCAGGTCCATTCCCTCGGCCTGGAACGACAGCCCTTCGAACAGCCGGCCGACGCTGTGGAACTCCCCGTCCGCCTCGATCACCTTCACCCGGTCGAAGCCCGGTTCGCCGAGCAGGTTCTCCTTCAGCCGGTCGGTTCCGATGCTGATATACAACTCGCCCTCGTCGTAGAGCACGGGCGCCAGGATCTTGGTATACCAACCCCCGCCCGGCAGGAGCTCCAGCACGCGCATGTCCGGTTGCAGGCCGAAAAAGGCCAGGGTCTCAGCGGGCTTGCGGTTCGCATCCCGGGCGCGCTCCTGCTCGGTGCGAATGTCCCCCGCCTGGGCCTCGGCAACGGCTTCGGCGAGATCGGCATGGGCCGGGGACGACAGGGCCAGGGCTAGCAGCGCGGCGATACCGGCGCGGGTGAAATCGATCATGAGAGTCTGATGCCTATAAGGTTGGGGGCCGCCGATTTTAGAGCATCGACATCCGGTGTCCAGACTAGGCTCAGGACTCATAACCAGAAGATGACGGTAGCGGCGATGCATATGGCCCTCATGTGAGTGTATGCGCAGCGGTCATATCGGGTGGCGATCATCGACGAAACCAGCGCGCAGGTCGGCGACCTCGACTGAACGCGGCGCCACCCATAAAACAACAAGGCATGGGAGATCATGGCGGAACGGTAGTTCGACGAAGCGCTTTCGGGATGCCGTCTCGGCGACGGCCGGCTGGACCGTCGGCTTCGTCAACTGGTCGGGCAGGCCAGCCGTGCGGCGAACTGTTCGATCGATAACACGTTGTCCTGCCAGGGGCCGTGTTTGCGAAGCATAGGCGGGTTCAACCGGTCGTCGCAACACGTTCAGTTTGACTGGCCTGCAAGCACTGGTCCAGAGCTTCGGCGGGAGTTCTCCATCCGAGGGTCTTGCGGGGCCGTGTATTGAGCGCGTCAGCAACAACTGCGAGTACGTCCGGACTGTGTGCGCTCAGATCGGTTCCTTTCGGGAAGTACTGTCGAAGCAATCCATTGGTGTTCTCGTTCGTTCCGCGTTGCCAAGGGCTGTGCGGTTCGCAGAAGTAGACGGGAAGGCCGGTTGCGATCCGCAGATCCGCATGCCTGGCCATCTCTGCTCCCTGGTCCCAGGTCAGCGAGCGGCGAAGCTGCGCTGGCAATGTCGTGATCGTCCGGGCGATGGCATCGCGAACCGCTTCAGCCCCATGCCAGAGTGTTGCGACGACCGATTGAACTCGCCATATTGCGGATGGTCTGTTTGATGTCTTTGCCGGTAAGGAATTTCTTGAGTTCTTGGTTCTGCCGGTTCGGTGGCCGGTCACGCCATAGCCACGCCCGATGAATGGAGACGTCTCCCCGGCGCAGGGCGTCGCGCACCGCCGGGGTGGCGGTCTTCAGCAGCTGTTTGACCTTGGTCACATTCCCGGCACCCACGCCGGCGGCGCGTGCGAGCTCTGCCCGGACGTCAATCGCATGGCCTTTCGTCAACTTTGACGAAAGTGTTCCCGTGCCCCCCTGGCGCTGGCGTTCCCGGGCGCGGGCACGCAAATGAGGCTCCAGGGCCAGCGCCATCACGATCCGGCAAAAGTCATTCATCCGCTCCGAGCGGCGATGCTTTTCCAGCATGAACGTGAGGGCCTCTTCGTCGGTCAGGTCATACTCGATGCAAGCCACGGTTTGCCGGCGCTGGTGGCGGGCCACCGCCCACCGCTCATGGCCGTCGAGGATCAGGCCGTCCCGGGTCGTCAACGGGCTTGGGGAAAAGGGTATTACGGTTTACCCAGTCGCAGCTTTCGCGTCGTCGTCCGGCCGACACTTGAACCGGTCTTCTAGGCGCCTTCCTCAACCGCGGCCTTGTAGCGGTAAAAGGTGTCGCGCGACATGCCCATGACCTGGCAGGCCTTCGACACATTGCCCAGTTCCTCGGCCAGATTTAGCAATCCAGTTTTGTGTTTGATGATCTTATCGGTAGTATTCAACATCGTGGTGTCCTCGTTTTGTGGTTGGTGTGCACCACCATCAAAACGGACAACCACCATCTCCATCAAGAGATGCGCCGCTCCCATTCCAGCTTGCTGGGAAGGGAGCGGTGTCAGATCACATCGAGTCTGGTTCAAATGACATGCGGCGCCTCGCCCTCAATCGCCTCGAGCAGGGACGCAATGTTTTGGTTGACGTCATGATCCGCAGTGCCGCGACGGTAAGGTACCGCCATGCGGTCATATTCCGCGATCGTGATGTCCACGACCCCTTGTGCTTGCACTGCGTCTTGTTGCGGCGTGAGCTTGCTCATAGCACGAGCTTATACATCATCATTGCCCGACATCACCTCGTGATAAACGTTGAGAGTTTTCTATTCTATTTGCCTGTCCCTTCCGAAAACTCCGTTCACCACAGAGTCATGCAGTCTTTACTCCCATTTAAAGCGGATAACGTTTCCGGAAGGCACAGGCAGTCCGGATCAGCGTCCAGCAACCGGTACATCAATTCGCCCGCAGGCACTCCCATGTTCAGCGGAAAGATCGTGTCGAATCCCTCTTCGGCCTCAAGACGCAGCTTAGCTTCTCCATAAGTCATCAACGATCTTCGCCTGGCTGCATTGATTAACCAGCTTGCCAAGGCTCTCACAGCGTAGCTCTTCAGATTTTCTTTGGTGCCCCGCATCGGAATTATCCTCCGTGACTCAATCTTGTTATTCAGTTGCCCGGAAAGCAATCCGCACACAGGATGCCGTTAGCTCGGCGTTTCGTTTCTCATCCACCGACCTGCATGGTGCTACGCAGGGCTAAGCTGTTAATTGGATGTGAACATTGACCCCTATCGATGCCCAATGTTGACCTCTCTCTAGCGAAGTGGACGGTATCCAGTTAGTCCATGGGGGTGTCCATGCGGCTTGGCGTAGTACCGCGCGAAGCGGGCTGCGTGTCCCTCCACACATCACGACCGGCTTCCTTGATTGCCATGGCTCTGCCGAAGGAATACCGACGAAGCCGCATGATCGCTCCACCACAAGCAGGCCTTTTCACCCCGCACGTCCAAACGACAAGGTGGCTCGAACTGGCACAACCAGGGGATGAGCCTTGGATGCTGATTATCCCAGACAAAGGGTCAAGGTTCTGTGCCGTTACAAATTGCCTCGCGAAAAAGGCTTTGAAAGCGCGTTGATTAATTTAGTTACGCGTTCGCCTGTTACTCCCGGTAGATCGCTCAGTGTTTTTGCCTTTGCAATCTCGCGTCGGAGCAACTTGGCCACTGATGCCTTGTTGAAAGTGATGCCGTAGGGCGTGAGGGCACGCTCAACTCTCTTCACGATCTGGTCTTTTCCGGTCAGCTTTAGCGGATTAGCTCCTGCAGTGGCCAATTGCCTTGTATAACATTCCTGAACCTTAGACAGATAAATAGCCTCATCAAAAACGTCTTCTATTGCGCAGTCGTGGGCTAAATCCAAAACCTCTCCCATTCGAAGTACGATAGCCTTTGAATCCTCGTAGCGGGTTAGCCAACTCTTAATGAGTTTATCGGAGGCGGTTTCGCCAGCCTTGTCCGAATCGAGCAGCGTTACCACTTCGAGTGCCTGGCCGATCATGAACGAGGTTAGGTAGGCAGCTTCCGAAGCGCCTCCTGACGCCGTCAGAAGTACGTCATCAGGTAACCCATCTAGATCAGAACGAATCATGAGGTTTGAAAATTCACTAATCAGCCAAAAGTCATCAACTCCCTCCACGACAATATTGCGCTGTGCGACGAGATAGCTTTGCGAGGCGCTCATGCCTAGAGCAGCTTGAAGCGTAAATTTTGCTTCCGGCTGGCTAAGGTTTAGGTGTCGGTCTACCACCGTTCCGTTATCTATCGTCTCGCTGATAGTGCGAATACGGCTTGGCTTCCGCAGATCAATCATGAAGGGAAGGTGGGAGCTGTAGATTACGACGTTTTCTTTTGCGTAGGCTTCCAACCGATCAAGCAAGTCTGACTGGGCTGCCGGGTGGAGGTGTAATCCTGGTTCGTCGAGCAAAAGAACGCAACCTTTGAAGTCGCCTTTACTCTCATGCATGAACATTAGGTCGAACGAGAAAAACCACTGAAAGCCCTTTGATCGGTCTTCCAACGGAATCATATACTCGCCAACCTCGTCCTTCACCATCGTGAAAAAGGAGTGAGCATCAGCCCTAAACTGGACTTCATATTTGCGCTGACGCCAACGTGCCGCGATTTCTTTTGTAAGAGTTAGTCCGGCGTCAGAAAGATCATACTGTCGTTGCTCTTTGACTGCCTGATCAGCGCTGGAGCCCTTGGTGAATTCGTCGTCCAGAGAAAGCCCGGAAAGCGACATTATAGTTAGAAGAGTCTTGTCTTCTGGCGAAGTTGCCGATGGTTCTTGCTGTGCTCGATTGTGAACCTCGTCTAGGCGAGCTGCCCCTGAAAAGGTTTTATAGTCGTCCATATAAATAAATGTTGGGATTCGCTCCCTAACATATGCGTTGAAAATGTCACGAATGGTCGGCGCCGCCTTCAACGCCGTCGCAGCATCGACAAGTTGTTCTGCACCTGCTTTGTGGATGGAGGTTCGTGCTTCATCCTCTGGGGCGGCAAGCTTTGCAATGCTTTCTTTTACCCAGTCGTTAGGGTCCTTGATTGTTGCTAGTGCTCCGTCAACGGCGATTCTTAAGAGTTCGTTCTTGATCTCCTCAAGACCTTTGCGATGCCCAGGATTTATGCCCTCGTTGGTAATTGCTATCCCGGCGCCAATTTCGGTGATCTTTTTTTTGTGCGGGCGGTCTGGAAATTGGTCACAGGAAAGATATAGAATCGTTTGCCCTGCGTAATTTATTGACATCTCGAACGTCTTGCTAGCATCCACGTCAACCTGGGCAGAGATTTCTTTCTGTTCAACGGCGTCAAGCTGGAATCTAACGCGGCAGACGATAGCTTTCTGATCGCGAGCCTTCCTGTTTCCTTTAGGCCACTCTTTGTCCAGTGAATAGGGCTCAGGGCTGAATGGGTTGAACTTGTGGAGCGCGCGCAGCAAAGACGTCTTTCCGGACTCATTTTTTCCAACCAAGACCGTGAGGTCTTCCAGATCAATCCAACCTGAATCCGTGATCGACCGATAATTTGTCACCTTAAAAGCTTTTATTTCCATAGAGCGCTCACCTCATTCATCTGCACCGCGCGTCCAGCCTGAAGGTCCAGGAACGACTTCTCGACAAAACTAACACGGGACGGATCGTTTTAGCCCACGCCTTCTGTCAGGGTAGCCGCAAGCCCTGGCATTCGCGCCGACGAGCTACTCTGATCGAAGCGTAAGCTGCACACTCGCGCACAACTCGGATTGACAGGTGGGCGCGAATAAGCCGTCTAGTGATTCAGCTTGGCACTCATTACGTCCGGTACCGTAATCATATGCTGAAACGGCGTTGTCAGGTTAAAATTGTATGTTAGAATTTTCCATTGTTGAGTTAGCTTCGTCGCCCGTACTTGTCCAGTCTAAGCCAGAAAAAACTTATTTTTTGCCCTGGAGTCCCCGAAGGGGGATAGGGAAAGACGACCAAACAAATTTAATCTGACAATGCCATCCGCGTTTATTTAATACCAATAAGGTTTTCGTCAGGGACAGCCCCGGCGGGAGTCCTTGAGTGTTGCCACGCCTCTATGGCTTTCGCGTAACTTACCCCGGATCCGCCGAACTATCATCGGACCCTGTTCCAGCACCGCGCTGCCGCCAGCCGTGCGCGGCGAGAACCTCCGCAAACTGCGGGATTGCTGCAGCGTCCTCATGATTGACGCGCACGACATTGACGCCATGCTCAATGAAATAATGGAGTTCGGAATGAATGCAGCCGGAGGGACAATCGCCCCATGCCTTACGAAACACCACATGCCATTTGTCATCCGACCATAATGCCTGGATTCCGGAACCGTCCCCGAGTGAAGCGTCCGGTCGAGCATTCTTCACTCCCTCTATCGCCTTATACTTCGATGCTGTGAGCAAGATGTCGCTGCGCGGGTCGAAGGTGATCAGAACCGCGTTAATTCGGGGGTACGTCATCACTCCGCGCAGGCCGACAGTCTGATTGAGGGTGTCGAAATGCGGCGTAGCCAGTATATAACGGAGGCGATGCCTCCTCTTCCGGGAGACTGCTGACCACGGCCTCCAGCAGGGATGGCTCCAGTTGCAGGATCAGCGTTCCGGGGTTCCAACGGCCGCGTGCTCTCACCTCAATCATCTCCGGCCAATGGGTTCTGATGTTGGCCAAGAGCCGTTCCAACTCCTGGGTTAAATCGATTTCGGCAAAGCGGCGATAGAACGCGTCCCGTCTTGCTTCATCATCAAATCGGCGAAGAAAGTCGACAACGTTATGAGTGAGGATGATGCCCCCATCTTCTTCCGTCGGTTCGAGATAACCATGCTTGACCACAGGCGCGTTGCCATCACACGGATCAGCTGCACTTGCGGTGGGCTTAAACAACGTCGACACCACCAGAAAGGATGCCAACAGCAACATCTGCGGCGCTAAGGCGATCTGACATCGTCCCATCGCTTTGCTCCGGCGTCTGCTTGACGGTGACCTGGCGGCGAGTATGACATATCGCTGCTGCAAGGTAAGCTTCTGCCACCCGGCGGCCCTTTTATGATCTGCCGGGAAGACAGCGCCGCTGTTCTGGTTGTGCGGATTGTCCGGGTTGCACCGGCCCCAGCCCCTGGGGCCAGGGTCGTCCGGCCTCCTGCTCCGCCGCAACTTAAGACGGTGAGCTTCATGGCATCTCCTACCCGCTGCGCCACCGCGCGGCCCTATTTCCGACAGAATTGGTCATTAGATTTAACCTCATAGACGCAATCAATGTTGGGTTAGGAAACATGGTCTGCCGCATCCTTACTGCGCTGGTTCTGGTCCTCGGCTTGTCGGGCTGCGCCTATGACGGCGGCTTTACGGACGATTACGTCGGCGGCGGTTACGGATGGTATCCGTCCGGCCCCCTATACGGTTACGGCGTGTCCTATGGAAGCGCCCATCGCTATGGCAATCCTTTTTACAGCCGTTCCTCTTGCTATGTTCCCTATTATTGCCCGCCATATCTTGCTTCAGGGTATAGCTTCTACGGACGCCCCTACGGCTTTGTCGGTCCGGATGACCGCTTAAAACGAGAGCGCAAGCTTCGGAAAAAGGAGCTAAAGCGGGAACGCAAGCTTCAGAAAAAAGCGTTTAAGCAGGATCGTAAACTGCAAAAAAGGCGCTGAAACATGAACGCAAGATCCAGAAGCGGCAGTTGAAACGGGAGCGCAGGTTGGCCAAACAGCGGCGCAAATGTCCGTCATCAAAACAAATGGGACTGTTGAGCGTGTTTCATAAGGGAGGATCGGGCTCATCTTTGTTTGATGTTAAGCCGCTTGGCGTTGATGGTTCAAGCGGCGGTTTTGGGTGGTCAGTTTTTTGATCTTTTTTCTCTTTTCGATGCTGGCGGTGTGGCGTCCAAAGTAGGCGTCGGCTGGAGTTACGTTGCCGATGCTCTCGTGGTAGCGTTGGTTGTTGTAGCGATCGACGAAGGCGCTGATCTGGTTTTCGAGATCGCCGGGTAGATAATAATTTTCAAGCAGGATCCGGTTCTTCAGCGTTTGATGCCAGCGCTCGATCTTGCCCTGGGTTTGCGGGTGATACGGTGCGCCCCGAACGTGATCCATACCGTGGTCCCCGAGCCATTCAGCCAGATCGCTGGAGATATAGGACGAGCCGTTGTCGCTGAGCAGCCTCGGCTTGTGGACGACATTGGCGCGATTGCAGCCTGAGGCTTCTAGCGCCAACTTCAGTGTTGCCGTCACATCGTCCGCCGTCATGTTGGTGCAGAGCTTCCAAGCAATGATGTAGCGGGAATAGTCGTCCAAGATGGTCGACAGATAAAACCAGCCCCAGCCGATGACCTTGAGAGAGGTGAAGTCGGTCTGCCACAGCTGGTTCGGCGCCGTGGTCTTGTCGCGGAACTCATCGGCTGCCTTGATGATCACGAAAGCGGGGCTGGTGATCAGGTCGTGGGCTTTGAGAAGCCGATAAACCGAGGCTTCCGAGACAAAGTAGCCCCTGGTGTCCGTAAACCTGACGGCCAGTTCCCGGGGCGACAGTTGTGTCTCCTCCAGGGCAAGATCGATGATCTGCCCCCGGACATCATCCGGGATCCGGTTCCATACCCGGCCCGGGCTGCTGTTGCGATCCTCAAGACCGGCGTCGCCAAAGGCCAGAAAACGATCGTACCAGCGATAAAGGGTGGTCTTCGGAATGCCCAGCTTGTCCAAAGTGGACCCGACGCCCAGGTGGGACTGCTCGACCAGGCGGATGATCTCCAGCTTCTCGGATGCGCGATACCTCATTCCTCGTCTCCCCCGTGCCCGAGCATGTTTTTTTTGAGAAGACGGTTCTCCAGCGAAAGTTCGGCGACCAACTCCTTCAAGTCGCGCATCTCCTGGCGGAGGCCTTTAACCTCGCCCGAGGTCGCTTGGCGCCCGGTGTCGCCGGCGAGCCGCTTCTTGCCCGCTTCCAAAAACTCTTTCGACCAGCTGTAATACAGACCCTCGGCGATGCCCTCGCGGCGGCACAAGGCGGCGATGCTCTCCTCGCCGCGCAGGCCCGACACCACGATCCGGATCTTCTCCTCAGCCGTATACTGCTTGCGTGTCTTGCGCCGAATATCCCGAACCGTTCTCTCCGCCGGGTCGTTCTTGCTCATTAATTTCTGTCTCATCTTCGTTCCCTTCGGTCACTACGATGAGCCAGAAATCCTCCGTTATGCAATTACCTCAATTTGTCCCAAAGGCGCTGACGTCAGACAGAGCCGGATGTAACTAAGGTCGCGGATGCGGTCGTCAGGGAAGTATGTCTTAGCCGTCTCGATGACCTGATCCACCGGCACAGACTCACCGTCGGTCTCCGGGTTCACACCGAAGGTGGCGAACATGCCGAAACCGCTGGGTCCCGTGTTGGCAAAGGGAATGAGCGACAGCACACCGAAAATCATGGTGCCGGAAAAAGCAACTATGAAAACAAGAACAAACGCATAAGCGCCGACCACACGGTGCAGACCAAAAAGAAAGCGGCGCAGGGGTTTGCGTTTGATCGTGAGCGCTTGACGCACCGTCCCACGACGCGGCCACCATAAGTACAAACCTGTGAGACTCATCAAAGTCATGAGAAAGCCACCGATGTGCACGGCATTGATTCCGGGGGTGCCCATAGACACCTGCTCGTGAAGGCGGAACATCAACTCAAACGGATATTCCCATTTACTGCCGTGTCCTGTGATCTCTCCAGTGTAGGGGTTCATGCTGGCGTATTTGTTGGGCGCCGGCGCGTTGTCCCAAATGCGGATGAAGTAGGCTTCGTTGGGCGCCTGGGGAAAGACCACGCTCAGCACATTGTGGGGGATGTCGGGAAAAGTTTGGCTGAAGGACGCCAAAACGCCGGACATGGGAATCATCGGCGCGTCCATGGGCTCGACGATCATTTCGTCCGCATGAAGCCAATGGTTGCCGGCGTGACGAAAGGCGACAAATGATCCCGTGATGCCCTGGAAGACGAGAAACAACCCGATCAGCAGTCCACACCACAAGTGCAGCTGAAATATGATCCGGCGGGTCATGCCGCTATCTTTCCGTAAAATCCTTTGACGCTATCGATCACTGTTTCAATGTCTTCAGCGCTGACATCCAAATGAGTCACCAAACGCTGTCCCTCAATAATAATGTTATCGCGTACCAAATGTTCACCTAGTTTTGAGATTTCGTCATTGCCAACGTCAACAAACAGGATGTTGGTGTTCACCCGTACTTTGTCCGCCAATGATTCTATTGAGCGCAGACCATCGGCCAGACGCTGTGCGTTGGCGTGGTCTTCGGTCAAGCGTTCGATATTATGATCTAGGGCGTAAATTCCGGCGGCCGCGATGATGCCCACTTGCCGCATGGCCCCGCCCAAGGTCTTACGCCAGCGCACCGTTTGGGCAATCATTTCTTTCGATCCGCACAAAACGGACCCGATGGGCGTGCCCAATCCCTTAGACAGACAAAAGCACACGGAGTCTACGTATCTGGTGATGCCGGAAACGGACACTCTGAGAGCCACGGAAGCGTTGAACAACCGTGCGCCGTCCATATGAAGAATGAGATCGTGATCATCGCAATACGCGCGAACTTGTTTGATATAATCGAGCGATAAAACCGCACCGGAAAAAGTGTTTTCAATACATAGGGCTCTGGTGCGGGCGAAATGAGGATCGTCGGGCTTGATCAATGCGGCGATGGTTTCCAGGTCCATCTCGCCATTGAGGGCGACCTCAACCGGCTGGGGCTGCAAACCGCCCAGTACCGCCGCGCCGCCCCCTTCAAACTGATAGATGTGGGCGTCCTGTCCGGCAATGTATTCGTCACCCCGCTGGCAATGGCACAGCAACGCCAGGAGATTGCTTTGGGTTCCACTGGCGGTGAACAGGCCCGCTTCCTTGCCGAGCATGGCTGCGGCCTTGTCCTGCAATGCGTTGACGGTCGGGTCTTCGCCGTAAACGTCATCCCCCACCTCCGCTTCGGCCATGACTTTACGCATGGCGGCGGTGGGTTTGGTGACGGTATCGCTTCTCAGGTCGATCACTTTAGGAACATTCAATTTCATTTAGCCGGAAGTCCCACCTTGTCATTGCCCCACAGCTTCCAGCAATCCACTATTAAAGATCTCAACCACTGTAGATGCGCGCCATGCGCTTGAGGACATCGCGGATAGTGTCGGGGAGGTCCGGTTAACGCGAGCGGGGCATATGGCAGCGGTTCGCACTGCTCTCGCCCTATTGGAGCCACCCATGTTCGACTTAATGGAGTCACTCACGGGTCGTGGGACGGCCATGCGGGGGATCTCTACGTGTTCCGCGGTCGTCGAGGCGATCTGGTCAAAATTTTGTGGTTCGACGGCTTCGGGATATCGCTTTACGCCAAGCGTCTGGAGCGTGGCCGGTTCGCCTGGCCATCGACGCGCGACGGCGCATTGTCGATCAGCGCCGCGCAACTCGGTTACCTGCTTGAGGGGATCGATGGTGCAACCCGATGCGGACCTGGCGACCGTCGCGAGCCGGCTGAACTGTGGCAAAGTGACTCCACGAGGCTGGCCGGTGTAGCGGTCGGCCGGGCCATGTGATTCGCTGTCGGCGATGACCGGCAACTCGGATATCGACACTCTCAGGGAGGCGCTGGCGGCGCCCGAAGCCAAGGCGGTTGAACGGCGGAGCAGATCGGCGCTAGTGCTGGTCGGGAAGGGGTTGCGGGGCTCGTCTATACGAGGTGCGGAACTGCGAATAATCTTGAGACGACGCAAGGGATCGGATCGGCGGGTCCGGGTCGCGAACCTGGTCGAACGCAGCCGAAAGGAACGGCTCCTGGTGCCGGGCGGCCACCGACAGTGACGCTCAAACGTTTGAAACCGGACGCTTCCGGAACGCGTCGCCTCGCGCCCATCCCGCACTCGTCCGGGATGGGCGCGAGGCGGGTCAAAGACCAACGGGACCAGGGACTTGGACGATTCCCAACAGAGACCAATGCCGGGCAAACGACATACATCGCGAATAGATTCCTCCGCGGTGTCCGATCTTATAGCAATGGGACCGATAGCACGCTAATGGAACCGGATGCCAAGGTGCTACGCTTGCCGATCGTCTTAGAGGAGAGTTCTGGCTTGTTTTCGAATTGTTCGATCACCGGGGGAGGACCTGAGCGGTTCACCATCGATGGATCAAGACAAAGTGATACTGTCGCACTCTTCCCAGCGCTCGTTACACGGCGAGCATGTGTATCAACTTGGTGCCGGTGGCGCGGTGATGGACGGATGAAGTCAACATGAACGAGGCCGATACGTGCCGGAAGTACGTCGTCCCCAAGTTGCAAGCGGCGGGTTGGGACGACCGTCCGCACGCAATCAACGAGCAGAGGACCTTCACTGACGGCAGGATCGTGTTCGTCGGTGGAAAGGCTCGTCGCGGCAGGCAGAAGCGCGCGGATTACGTTCTCCGATATCGCGCGGAGTTCCCGATTGCCGTCGTTGAAGCGAAAGCGCGCTACAAGCTTGCTGCTGAAGGGCTCCAACAGGCCAAGGACTATGCCGAAGTGCTAGGCCTGAGCTTCGCCTATGCAACCAACGGCGACGGAATCGTGGAGTTCGACTACACCACGGGTATCGAGCGCACGATAGTGGATTTTCCGACACCGGACCATCTGTGGACCCGCCTTCGGCACACCGACGGCCCGGCCGACGACCTGGCCGCAGAGCGCCTGCTGACACCGACCTTCCCGGACCGGACCAAGCCGCTGCGCTACTATCAAGAAATTGCGGTTAACCGCACCGTCAAGGCGGTCCTTCAGGGGCGGAAGCGGACGCTCCTTACCCTCTGCACTGGCGCGGGCAAGACTGCGGTCGCCTTTCAGACTTGCTGGAAGCTCTGGCAGGCCCGCTGGAACGTTAGGGGCGACAACCACAGGACGAAGATCCTGTTCCTGGCCGACAGAAATGTCCTCGTTGACGACCCCATGGCCAAGGATTTTCTCCCTTTCGGCGAGGCAAGGCACAGGATCGCGGGCGGCGTCCCATCAAGAGCCGCGACATGTACTTCGCGACCTATCAAACGATGGCCCGGGACGAGAGGCGGCCCGGACTTTATCGCGAATACGCTCGGGAGTTTTTCAACCTCATTGTGGTTGACTGTCTGACGTCAGCGCCTTTGGGACAAATTGAGGTAATTGCATAACGGAGGATTTCTGGCTCATCGTAGTGACCGAAGGGAACGAAGATGAGACAGAAATTAATGAGCAAGAACGACCCGGCGGAGAGAACGGTTCGGGATTTTCGGCGCAAGACACGCAAGCAGTATACGGCTGAGGAGAAGATCCGGATCGTGGTGTCGGGCCTGCGCGGCGAGGAGAGCATCGCCGCCTTGTGCCGCCGCGAGGGCATCGCCGAGGGTCTGTATTACAGCTGGTCGAAAGAGTTTTTGGAAGCGGGCAAGAAGCGGCTCGCCGGCGACACCGGGCGCCAAGCGACCTCGGGCGAGGTTAAAGGCCTCCGCCAGGAGATGCGCGACTTGAAGGAGTTGGTCGCCGAACTTTCGCTGGAGAACCGTCTTCTCAAAAAAAACATGCTCGGGCACGGGGGAGACGAGGAATGAGGTATCGCGCATCCGAGAAGCTGGAGATCATCCGCCTGGTCGAGCAGTCCCACCTGGGCGTCGGGTCCACTTTGGACAAGCTGGGCATTCCGAAGACCACCTTTTATCGCTGGTACGATCGTTTTCTGGCCTTTGGCGACGCCGGTCTTGAGGATCGCAACAGCAGCCCGGGCCGGGTATGGAACCGGATCCCGGATGATGTCCGGGGGCAGATCATCGATCTTGCCCTGGAGGAGACACAACTGTCGCCCCGGGAACTGGCCGTCAGGTTTACGGACACCAGGGGCTACTTTGTCTCGGAAGCCTCGGTTTATCGGCTTCTCAAAGCCCACGACCTGATCACCAGCCCCGCTTTCGTGATCATCAAGGCAGCCGATGAGTTCCGCGACAAGACCACGGCGCCGAACCAGCTGTGGCAGACCGACTTCACCTCTCTCAAGGTCATCGGCTGGGGCTGGTTTTATCTGTCGACCATCTTGGACGACTATTCCCGCTACATCATTGCTTGGAAGCTCTGCACCAACATGACGGCGGACGATGTGACGGCAACACTGAAGTTGGCGCTAGAAGCCTCAGGCTGCAATCGCGCCAATGTCGTCCACAAGCCGAGGCTGCTCAGCGACAACGGCTCGTCCTATATCTCCAGCGATCTGGCTGAATGGCTCGGGGACCACGGTATGGATCACGTTCGGGGCGCACCGTATCACCCGCAAACCCAGGGCAAGATCGAGCGCTGGCATCAAACGCTGAAGAACCGGATCCTGCTTGAAAATTATTATCTACCCGGCGATCTCGAAAACCAGATCAGCGCCTTCGTCGATCGCTACAACAACCAACGCTACCACGAGAGCATCGGCAACGTAACTCCAGCCGACGCCTACTTTGGACGCCACACCGCCAGCATCGAAAAGAGAAAAAAGATCAAAAAACTGACCACCCAAAACCGCCGCTTGAACCATCAACGCCAAGCGGCTTAACATCAAACAAAGATGAGCCCGATCCTCCCTTATGAAACACGCTCAACAGTCCCATTTGTTTTGATGACGGACACAATGTGGGGTCTAGCTGCTCTGGTGCAATGAAACCCGGTGTGTGAGGAGCTAAACCTGTAGAAGTTAACGACCTATCTACATACGAGTATGCTATCCCCGGATCTAGTAAAACGAATGCATTCGTATGCGAGCAATAAATGATATTGTCAGGCTTTATGTCACGATGTATTGCGTTACACGCCCATATTGAAGCAATAGCAGACCCAATCGTGCGTAGTAGTGTGGCTATTTTTTGAGGTTCTAAGGGTCCTTGATTGTGCTGTTCTACGAGCTCTTTAAGAGGCCGTTTCGAAAGGGGTTGAGTGGCCGGTGTCGATGTGATTCCAGGAAGGTTGCTGAAACCGATCTGGAGCCGCCATGTGGACGCCGACCACCCGAGAGCAGCATAGCCGCAAGGCGCTGCGTTATCAGACTGATTTGACCGATGCGGAGTGGGTTGTGATCGAGCCTCATTTGCCTCCGGCTCATGGCACGGGACGGCCCCGGTCATGGCCGATGCGAGAGATCGTCAACGGCATTTTCTACGTGATGCGGGCTGGCTGCCCTTGGCGCTTGCTGCCAAGCGATTTACCACCGTGGGGCACGATCTATCGCTGGTTCGCTAAGTTCCGCGACGACGGCCTCCTTGAGAAGATCAACCACTTTCTGGTCATGGCCGATCGCGAGCGGGTCGGACGCGAGGCCAGCCCGAGCGGCGCGATTATCGACAGCCAGAGCGTCAAGACGACCGAGGCTGGTGGCCCCCGCGGCTACGATGCGGGCAAGAAGATCAAGGGGCGCAAGCGCCACGCGCTGGTCGACACCGACGGGCGCGGCCTCGTGCTCGAGGCGCATCCGGCGAGTATCCAGGACCGCGATGGTGGCGGGCCGCTGCTGTGCGCCTCACGCGGCTCGTTTCCGTTCATCGAGAAGGTCTTTGCCGACAGCGGCTACGCCGGCGAGAAGGTCGCCACGGCCACCATGATCGCCGTCGAGATCGTGCGCAAAAGCCCCGATCAGGTCGGCTTCGCCGTCCAACCGCGCCGCTGGGTCGTGGAGCGCTTCTTCGCCTGGATCAACCGCAACCGGCGACTGGCAAAGGACTTCGAGGCCACCATCGCCTCGGCCCGCGCCTTCCTCTACGCCGCCTCCGTCATGCTCCTCGTCCGCAGATTGGCCCGAGCCGCATGACTTTCGAAACCGACTCTAAGACTTAGACCTTCAATGAATTCTTCAGAGAAATAGATAAGTCGTTCGCCATCAATGTCCTCACAATTTAAAGTTATTGGTCCAATCTTAGGTAGATAATCTGAGTCAATAGCTCCCAATAAAGCTACTTCTCTGCATGCGCGTTCCCACGGGACGTCTGCTGGATCACTTTCTGATCCGCCAGCTTGTAAAGTTCCAACAGGATGGTCTGAAAGCATTATTTTTAGAGCATATTTGCTCCCACCAATGCTGACGGGATATACTATTTTCTGGCCACCTTTTATGGGAGTTTCAATAGACGAAACACCTGGAAAGTGGATCCGGATTCTATCTTTGTTAATGGAAGGAAGGGTCACGGAGCACAAAGTATATAGTCATAGGTGTTACTATTACGGAATCAGACTGAATAAATAGTTGAGACCGTTCTTGAGACTTGAGGTGTTCTCATCTTTTTGGGCAGGTTGGCGGCGTTTCTAAGATTTATTCCCTTGTCGCATTATGCCACTAGAACCCTGTTTATCACGCTTTGCTGCTGTTGAGCCATTGGGTAAGAGGGTTATCGGGCGGCGAGTTGACGTCACTCGGCCAGGGTCGCGGGTTGTTTTTTGTTTGAAAATGGTGCGGCTATCAACTACGGCGCAACAATCTACCATTGGTACGGAGCAAAAGTTGGTAAGCCGAGCTGGCATACGGCAGAGCATCGCATCGGAGCTCACCGAGGGCTCGGGACGGCTGTCTGCGATGGTACCGAAGAGCTTTCGCGAGCAGTGGGCACGGGTGGCCTAGCTCTGTGAGGTGGTGCTCTGCGCGAAGGTTCGGTGCCGATCAGGTGAGATTATGCTTTTGAGTCTGCCGAATTTGAAAGGGTCAAAGCTTCGTTTCGAAGAATATCGATTTTACTGATGTATGTTCTCAGTATGTGGCGCCGCAGAACTTGCAACGAATCTAAAATGGATTGTCTGCGTACTCATGGATAAAAGAAAGATTATGCCTCACACCAATGTAAGGTTGGGCCCACTTTGAGCGTTCCTTGGACGTTGGCTTGTCGGCAATGGCAGGGCAAGCGTCTCTGCCAGGAAGACGCATTCGCGATGCTAGAAATGGATATAGCGGGAACAGAAGAGACTTCTGCGTTGCTCATGGTTCTCGCCGATGGCATGGGCGGCGTGGCGGGCGGTGCGACGGCAAGCCGTACCGTGATCGAGACATTCATACGTGAATTCCCAAAGTCCTATGGCAAGAGCAGTGCCCGGTTTCGTGAATGCTTGGATGCGGCAACCATCAAACTGCGCGAACATGAGACCGATGAGCCGCAGCTTATCGGTATGGGTAGCACCGTTGTCGCTGTGCTATACGACGGACGTGGCATGGACTGGTTGAGCGTCGGTGATTCGCCGATGTGGCTGTTTACCGGCGGAAGGCTTGTCCGCCTGAATGCGGATCATTCAATGGTTCCGGTCCTGGTAAGACTCGTCCGAACAGGAGAACTGCCACCGGACGAAGTGCTTAGTCACCGGCAACGCAACATGCTGCGGTCGGTGGTAACTAGCACCGCAGCGGAGTTGGTCGATTGCGCGTATCGCTCCGGCAGCCTTCAGCCGGACGAATGTTTGTTGATCGCCAGCGACGGAATTGAAACTCTCTCCGAAGAAGAGATTGCCCAAGAACTCCGTGCGGCGGACGGTAGTGTGGAAGCTGCGGCCGACGCGCTTTTATCCTCAGTGCGCTCCGCTGCCGTTCCTGACCAGGATAATTTAACTTTCCTGATGTTGTCCGCCGGGACCGCCTCCGGGGATCGCGCTACCACTTAGGTGAGTCGGCTCCCTGTCGCGGTGGATTGGCAATAATCGGCGCTAGAATTCGAGGTTCATTGGCCCATTCACCGTGTAACTTCCCATGATTCCGACTGGTCAATATTCCGATCCGAGTAAGAAAGGTTAAAAATAACTCAGAGAGGGCGTTGTCACACTAACTGGGCGACCTGATTGCTGATGGCGCAGCTAATGTCGCTGGATGCAGATAATCTCCTATGCCCGATACCTGTCCCTTTCGAAAAGCTCAACCATCCGTGGACGGGTTCATCATGAAGAGTCACGGATAAGGTTTTCGGAAAGGACAGGTATCGCCCGAAAGCTGCTTCTTGCCGGCCCCCAAAAACTCCTTCGACCAGCTAATGGGATGGACGGCTCTCCCTCCACCGCGTCAGGCTGAGAGCCCGAACCCATTGACAAGGAGACAGACATGAGCATCGAGACACTCGGCATCGATATTGCCAAGGCCGTGTTCCAACTCCACGGCGTCAACCGCAACGGCCGCGTCATCCTCAAGCGCCGCGTGATGCGCGATCAATTACTCCAGGTCATTGCTCAGACCGAGCCATGTATGATCGCTATCGAAGCCTGCACCGGCGCGTTCTATTGGCAGCGGCAGTTCGAGGCCCGAAGACCGCCAACGCCATCATCGCCGCCATTGGAGACGGGTCCGAGTTCAAGAACGGCCGGCCCCTCTCAGCCTGGGTTGGCTTGGTCCCGCGTCAACATTCGAGCGGCGAGCGGACCGTGCTGCTCGGCATCTCCAAACGTGGCAGTCAGCACTTGAGAAGCCTGCTGGTGCATGGTGCCCGCACCGTCGTGCGCACGGCGGCCAGAAAGACAGACCCGTTCAATGCGTGGGTCAACAAGCTTCACGAGCGGCGTGGCTTCAACCGGGCCACGGTTGCCGTCGCCAATAAGAACGCACGGATTATCTGGGCCGTGCTTCGAAGTGGCGAGGTCTACCACACCGCTCATTGAAGGCCTGCCACCAAGTTGCGAGATGATGGAGAAATGAACTGCACAGGTCGGACCGGCGTACCACGAGCCTGAGTATTACAGGGGGCCCAAGAGGCCTACCAGCTGTAGAGGCGGGTGCGCGCGGATTGGACCTGCACCGCAAAAGTGGAGAGTTACCTTCTCACCTAAGCCGCCATACTTTCGCACTTCACCGGACTGATGCTGCCCAGATATGAATGGCGACGACGCGGATTATAAAATCCATTGATATAATGGAACAGGGCGTTTTGTGCCTGTTCCCTGGTTTCATAGTGTTCCCTCCATATTAATTCTGCTTTCAATGATTTGAAGAACGTTTCTACAGTCGCATTGCCATAGCAATTCCCTTTGCCAGACATCGAAGAGAGAAAGCCGTGGTCTTTGAGAAGTTTCCGGTAATCGTTCGAGCAATACTGGGCGGGTTCAATCGGTCGTCGCAACACTCTGGCATAGGAGGTTGCTATGACGGGTACGCAGACGGCGGTCGGATCGGTCTGGACGGAGCAAGTTGCATTCGCCAGGTCGACCGGACTCGGCACGGCGTGAGGAGCTTGTTCGGTTCTGGGCAGCGATTGCGACGGGGCGTTCGAGCGAGGACGCGGCCCGAGATGCCGGTGTATCCCCTCCGGTAGGCTCGAGGTGGTTCCGGAGGTCGGGCGGCATGCCACCAGCACATTTATCGCAATCGGCCAAGCCGCTGTCAGGACGTTACCTGTCTTTCGAGGAACGTGAGGAGATTGCTCTTCTGCGCGCTCAGGGAAGAGGCATACGTCATATTGCTTGCCGGCTGGAGCGAGCACCGTCGACGATCTCCCGCGAGGTGCGGCGCAACGCGGCGACCCGAAGCGGTGGCCTGGACTACCGAGCAACGACGGCGCAGTGGCATGCTGATCGATCCGCCAAAAGGCCGCAGCCAGCCAAGCTGGCAACGAATGAGGCGCTGCGGCGCGATGTGCAGGATCGGCTTGCGGGTCGGATCTCGGCACCGGATGGAACGGTGATCGAGGGGCCACGCGTCGTCTGGAACGGTCGTCGGCATGGGCCGCGGCAGCGCAGGCGATGGGCCAGGGCCTGGAGTCCTGAGCAGATCGCGCACCGTCTTCGGATCGACTATCCTGGGGACGGGCCCGAGGATCAAGCGATGCGGATCAGTCATGAGGCGATCTATCAGGCGCTCTACGTACAGGGCCGCGGCGCACTCCGTCGTGAGCTGACCGCCTGCCTTCGCACGGGAAGGGCACTGCGCGTGCCTCGGGCACGTAGCCGCCGGCGGGGAAAATCCTTCGTCACGCCTGAGATCATGATCAGTGAACGATCGGCGGAAGCAGCTGATCGGGCCGTACCCGGACACTGGGAAGGTGACCTGATCATCGGCTTGGGCAGATCGGCGATCGGCACTCTGGTGGAACGCGCCACGCGGTTCACAATGCTGCTGCATCTTCCCCGAATGGAAGGCCACGGCACCGTCCCGCGCGTGAAGAACGGGCCTGCGCTTGCCGGCTGGAGCGAGCATGGGGCTGAAGCGGTTCGCGATGCCATCGCCCGGACGATCACGACATTGCCAGCGCAGCTTCGCCGCTCGCTGACCTGGGACCAGGGAGCAGAGATGGCCAGGCATGCGGATCTGCGGATCGCAACCGGCCTTCCCGTCTACTTCTGCGAACCGCACAGCCCTTGGCAACGCGGAACGAACGAGAACACCAATGGATTGCTTCGACAGTACTTCCCGAAAGGAACCGATCTGAGCGCACACAGTCCGGACGTACTCGCAGTTGTTGCTGACGCGCTCAATACACGGCCCCGCAAGACCCTCGGATGGAGAACTCCCGCCGAAGCTCTGGACCAGTGCTTGCAGGCCAGTCAAACTGAACGTGTTGCGACGACCGGTTGAACCCGCCCTGCGAGCCACGATCAGAATGATGAATGACCCCTGGTGGCGGTTGTCGCAATGCAATGGCCCTTTTCAGAGCCTTGATCGGCAAATCCCGTTTGAGCCTGTCGCTGACGGCCCAGCCAATGACACGGCGTGAATACAAATCGATGATCACCGCAAGATACAGCCAGCCCGCTGCCGTCCAGAGATAGCTGATATCACCGGCCCATTTCTGGTTTGGTCCCGTGGCCTGAAAATCTCCATCCAGAAGGTTGGGAGCTATGTTGTGGTTGTGATTACTGTTTGTCGTGCGTTTGAATTTATGAGTTCTGACGATGCGAATATCGTTCTCCCGCATCAACCGCCCGACCCGGCGTTCACCAATGACGCTGCCTTGATCCCTGAGTTCATCAGTCATTCGCTGGCGACCATAGGCCCGATAATTACGGGCATGTTCGGCACGAATATGGGCCAAATAGACCCTGTCGTCGCGTTGGCGCTGACTGGCAGGGCGAGACACCCAAGCGTAGTAGCCGCTTTCACTGACCCTCAGGACTTTGCACATCCTGCAGATTGAAAAATTGGCCTTCTCCTTTGCGATGAAATGAAACCTCATCGGCTTTGGCTCGCGAAGAAGGCCGTCGCTTTTTTTAAAATGTCCCGCTCCTCACGCAATGTCCTGTTCTCCTTGCAAAGGCGAGCCAATTCCTTGTCTTTATCATTATGAGGGCCGGACAGCAGCTCAGTGTGCTTATGAGCGGTAATCCACTTGCCTAATGTAGACAGGCCAATGCCAAGATCGGCGGCAACTTGCTTGTGTGATAGCCCGCTCGTCAATGCAATCCGAACGGCTTCAGAACGAAATTCCTCAGTTCTTCCGATACCCATATGGGCCTCCTGTTGAGTTTAAACTTTAACAGAAGGCACTCTCCATTTTACCGGTACCAGTCCAGATTCCCCATTTGGGCACACCGGACCAACCCGGAAGATGCCGGATAGATGTTTGCAACTGACCCAAGCCGTTCATCTCAATCTCCCTTGCAACGGGAGAGCCGTCCATAGATGTAATACAGACTCTCGGCGATCCCCTCACGGCGGCACAGCTCGGAAATGCTGTCCTCGCCACGCAGGCCCGCCAGGACAATCCGGATCTTCTCCTCAGCCGAATACTGCTTGCGCGTCTTGCGCCGGATATCCCGCACCGCCTGTTCGGCGCTGTCTCTTGTATCCATCGATTTCTGCCTCATCTTCGTTTCCTTCAGTCTCTACGATGAGCCAGAAATCCTCCCTTATCAAAAACCCTCAATCTGTCCCATAGACGCTGACGTCAGACAGAACCATCAACGGCAGGCGGCTTAACTGCCAACCAAGATGAGCTAAATCCTCCGTTAGAAAACACGCTCATTTGTCCCAAATGTTTTGACGACGGACAACAATGCCGTAATTTCATCGTAAGCAGCTTGAGTGCTTAGTCCAACACTCTCAATAATATATTGATGCACTGAAGCGCTTCTACTCTCCCATTGGCGCCTTTCATCGGAACTCAATCGTGAAAGGTGCAAACCTGAAGGTTTCATGTCTGCGATCTTGCTTGACGGTTCACTTGGATCATTAGCTGTTTTTGCACCGCTCTTACCGCCGCGACCTAATACTAGTCATAAATCTAATTCTCGTTGTTGAGAAGCCGCCCGTCGATGCGCATCCTCATCCGCTGCTCCAAAAGCATCTGTGAATTTCTTATAGGCTTCACTGCCTTGCCTAATCAGGACCTCAGTGACGTAAGAAGTTCTCACTTTTGGTGTTACGTCTTCAACAAAGCGTTTCCTGCATCCGCACGTTTCGCATAACAATGCGTTATCACCTACACTTGGCACGGCCCATCGGTGTGTGCTGCAAGGAAGCATTATCTTATTTGCCATAGGTCTGGTTCCGGCACTGTTAGAGCAATACAAATTAGTCGACTGTTAATAGGCTGTTTTAGACGCGGTAATTGGCATGAGATCTGCGATTATGTCTGCGGTGATTAGCCACAAGATAAGCTTCATCCATATGAAAATGACGCGGAAGTTGTAACCGACGGCGCTCATCCCTGCGTTGATCTGATCGCCGAGGCGTTCATTGAGGAAGTTCCGATTGATTTGGCCGTCTACTTTGTTTTGACCGATGACGGCCCCGTCATAGGACCAGCGGAGGCCTACAGTGTTCTTTTTAGCGAGTTCGCCGAGCTTTGTGATAGTGGTGAGGAGCAGCTTGGCATCGGTCGGCAAGGTAACGTTCTTGGACTCCACCGTGGTGTCGACGGTGACGCCGGCGAGATCGCGCTTTTTCAGGGCACCGCTTTCCTCAGCTAGGTGCACGCTTTCTTGCAGCAGAATCTTGAGGCGATCGCCGATCTGCTTGCTCCAGTCGCTCAAGCCGGAGCGTTCGTGAATGAGGTCATGCGGAAGAACTCTTCGCCGGTGAAGTGCTGGAAGGAGGGATCGTGCACCCGGCGGTCCCACACCTGCTTGTCGGACAGCCAATAGGTGTGCTTCAGCAGGAACATGCCGATCATGAAGCGGACTGGCTCCGCCGGCCGACCATCTACAGCGAAGCGGTCGGCAGGCCGCTCGTCGAGCCATGTCCAATCAATGCGATTGGCCAGCACAACCAACTCATGGCGCATGTTGATGATGGGGTCTAGACGGGTACGGAAAAGGTCGTCGTGATCAATCTTGAGCGTCAGTTTCGGGCGCATCGCATCCCCCGTTGAGCGATGCACTAAGAGAATCACAGTTCGGGCAAAAAGGGAATCCCGCGCTGCTCAAAAATTGCAAGAAAAGCCATGTCCCCCTTGAAGACCTCATCCGGCATTGTCAGAGTAAATGGGCTGAAGTATTAATCCCGGAGCAATACTGGACCACGGAATCGGTTGGCATTGTCAGATTAACTAGCCCGGAGCAGAAGAACCCATAATAGAGGATTTTCAGGTAGCAAGTTGACGCCACTCGGCCAAGGCAGCGGCTCGGTCTTGTTTAATAGTGTCGCGGCGGTTGAGATGACGTTGGTGGTAGAAATAGTTATAGATCGAGGCATGGACGGCGGCGAATTTCTGCAGGGTCTTAAGGTGAGTTAGTCGCGATGTGATCTGACACCGCTCCCTTCCCAGCAAGCTGGAATGGGAGCGGCGCATCTCTTGATGGAGATGGTGGTTGTCCGTTTTGATGGTGGTGCACACCAACCACAAAACGAGGACACCACGATGTTGAATACTACCGACAAGATCATCAAACACAAAACTGGATTGCTGAATCTGGCCGAGGAACTGGGCAACGTGTCGAAGGCCTGCCAGGTCCCTGCCAGGTCATGGGCATGTCGCGCGACACCTTTTACCGCTACAAGGCCGCGGTTGAGGAAGGCGGCGTCGAGGCCTTGTTCGAGCGCACCCGGCGCAAACCCAATCTTGCCAACCGCGTCGGTGAAGCCACCGAGCAGGCGGTGATCAAATCCGCGCTGGAGTTTCCGGCCTATG
This sequence comes from Rhodospirillaceae bacterium, assembly GCA_965262665.1. Classification (GTDB taxonomy): domain Bacteria; phylum Pseudomonadota; class Alphaproteobacteria; order Rhodospirillales; family Rhodospirillaceae; genus CBDBND01. The sequence continues at coordinate 225,699 of CBDHFR010000004.1, read as the reverse complement.
GTCAGGCCCGCACCTCCAACGAGCTGCGCAAGCAGGGTGTCTTTGTCTCGCCCTCAGGCGTCCGCTCGATCTGGCTGCGGCATGACCTGGCCAACTTCAAGGCCCGGCTGAAGGCGCTGGAGACCAAGGTCGCCGAGGACGGCATCATTCTGACCGAGGCCCACATACGAGGCCCAGGTGCAGGCCTTGGAAAAGAAGAATCGCGACGACGAAGCCCGCGGCGAGGTGGAAACGGCCCACCCCGGCTATCTGGGTTCACAGGACACCTTCTATGTCGGCACCCTGAAGGGGGTGGGGCGGATCTACCAGCAGAGCTATGTCGATCCCTATTCCAAGGTCGCGCAGGCCAAGCTCTACACCACCAAGACGCCGATCACCGCCGCCGACCTGCTCAATGACCGGGTGCTGCCGTTCCATGACGAGCACGACCTGCCTGTGCTGCGGATCATGACCGACAGGGGTACGGAATACTGCGGGCGAGCGGACAAGCACGACTACCAGCTCTTCCTGGCCATCAACGATATCGACCACACCAAGACCAAGGTGAAATCACCGCAAACAAACGGCATCCGCGAGCGCTTTCACAAGACCGTGCTGCAGGAGTTCTACCAGGTCGCGTTCCGCAAAAGACTCTACGACAGCGTCGATGCGCTGCAGGACGATCTGGATCAATGGCTACATCACTACAACACGGAACGCACTCATCAGGGCAAAATGTGTTGCGGCAGAACGCCGTTCCAGACCATGATCGAGGGCAAAGAAATCTGGAAGGAAAAGTTCGTGAACTGAACTTGACCTAACAGAGGCCGCCGGAAAAACGGCCAACTGTCAGATCACATCTGAACCACTACACTTGATGTCTCTGAACCGAGCCATTGCCCCTTCCCGTCGTCGGAAGGGCCGATGTGAGTTTTCCGCTAGGTTGTTCAGCCAACGACCGCAGGTCTGGGCGGCCGCAGTGCCGATCACCTTCATCGCCGCCCGGTATGACTGTAGCCTGGCCGTGACGATCGTGGCCGGCCGGCCATGACGCTTCATAGCCCGCTTCAGGAACCTAACCGCGGCTTCACGATCCCGCCGTTTCGCGGCATAGACCTCAAGCACTTCGCCTTCATGGTCAACGGCACGCCATAGATAATGTGTCTCGCCGTTGATCCGGACAAATACCTCATCAAGATGCCAGCGCCACAGCGAATAGGAAATGGGATGAACGCCTCCCACCCCTTGATGTTCGAAGGCCGAAAGGGTTGGACCCTCGCGGGCCGACGGTATCAAAGTGCCAAGTGGTGAAGAGCAAGCTCTTCACGGGCAAACCGGAGGATCCGACATGAAGACCAACAGAACCGTCGTTGGTGTGGATACGGCAAAGCGAGTGTTCCAGTTGCACTGGGTGGATATGGAGGCGGGTGAGATTGTCGATTTGAAGCTGACGCGGGCGAAGTTCCTGGAGCACTTCGCCAACCGCACGCCCTGCGTTGTGGCGATGGCGGCGTGCGGCGGCACGCAGCATTGGGCGCGCCGGCTGCGGGAACTCGGGCACGAGCCCCGGCTGTTGCCGGCCAAGGCTGTTCGGCCCTTCGTTGGCGGCAATAAGAACGATGCGCAGGACGCGCGGGCGATCTGGACCGCGGTTCAGCAACCCGGCATCAAGACCGTTGCGATCAAGACCGAGGAACAGCAGGCGGTCCTGGCAATGCACCGCATGCGCCAGCAGCTGGTGAAGTTCCGCACTGCCCAGATCAACGGCCTGCGCGGCCTTCTGAGCGAATACGGCGAGGTCATGCCGCAAGGCCGGGCCGGCATAAGCCGTGCGATCGCCCCGGCCCTGGAGCGGGTCTCGGAGCGCCTTCCGGTGATGATCGTGGAGACCTTAGCCGAGCAGTGGGCGCGGGTGGCCCAGCTCGACAAGGAGAGCGGCGAGATCGAACGGCGGATCAAACTGTGGCACCGCAGCAATGCCGCCAGCCAGCGGATTGCGGAGATTCCCGGTGTCGGGGTACTGACCGCAACGGCTGTGGTGGTGGCGATGGGTGATCCCGCTGCCCTCAGGTCCGGCCGCGAGTTTGCCGCCTGGCTCGGCCTGGTGCCCCGGCACACAGGCACTGGGGGACGGGTTCGCACGCTCGGCATTTCCAAGCGCGGTGACAAATATCTCCGCACCCTGCTGATCCACGGCGCGCGCGCCGTGCTCACCAACGCCAAGACGCCCCCGAATGGGCGCTGCGCCTAGCCGAGCGGCGACCGCCCAACGTGGTCACGGTCGCACTGGCCAATAAGACGGCACGCACGATCTGGGCCCTATTGGCCCATGACCGGGCGTACCAGACGAACTTCAACAGCCAGCCGGTCTAGGCGCGGCAGACGACGGGATAACGAACCGACACAGGAGGTGTTGCGCAAGGTACGACAAGGTGTGATGGCAAACAGGTCAGACCGCGATCCGCTAAGCCTGCATCGTGGTTAGGGCGAGAAGCCCACGGTAGGAAATGAGGCGCGGATCGGCAGATCCCATCAGGGCCAGCGAGCAAGAAGCCTCGCACTCAAAGGCCGGATACAAAACTGCAATCTGCCTGCCCGCCGCACAAAATCGGTCCTTGCGTCCCGGGAGGCGTTCATACAAACCACGATGAACACGGCGTTTCCGGATTTCAGCGGCAAACAACGGGCCAAAACGGTTCCACCAGTACCGTACGGTTTCATGGCAAATGTCGATGCCGCGCTCGAACAGAATATCTTCAACCTGTCTCAGCGACAGCGGATAGCGGATATACGTCATCACAGCGCTGCGGATTACCTTGGGCGAGCTGTTGAAATAACGGAAGGGATTTTTCATTGCCCGAGGCTAGGAGACCTTAATTCCCAGCTCAAGCCGATTTAGTCTGACAATGCCGTCTGGATGGCGTTCTCGGAAAGCATACACCTGGACTCAACGCCGTTTTCTCTGACAATGCCTGCGAGACCTTACTTCCCGGCTCGACCCGATTTACTCTAACTACTCCATCCGCTAACTACGTGAGCGGCACTGACGTACTGGACGTCAACTATTAAAATATTACGTCAATGACACAAAAGGGACACGTTCACGATGCTTGTTGAACAAATTTGGACAGAGAATGACTTTCGCAATTTCAATTATCTGATTGCGTGTCCCGATACTGGAGAAGCTCTGGCCATCGACCCGCTTGAATACCGCCAAGTATTGGCCATCGCGAGAGATAAAGGTTGGCAAATTACGCAAGTACTGAATACGCATCATCACCGTGACCATATCGGCGGTAATCAGGGAATGGTGGCGGCGACCGGAGCAAAGATTCTCGCGCACCAGGACGCAAGAGATCAAATTCCCGATATGAATACCGGGCTTCAAGCGGGAGACGTAGTGAAGATTGGCAAGACCGTCGAACTCGAAGCGTTGGACACGCCGGGACACACGATGAGTCACATTTGTCTTCGTTCGCGAACCGACACACCTGCCATTTTCTGCGGCGACACGCTGTTTAATGCGGGCGCAGGTCACTGCAGGGGTGGCGGCCATCCGGATTCCCTCTATGCGACCTTTGCCGGTCAGCTAGCCAAGCTCCCCGACGAGACTATGATCTACCCAGGGCACGATTACATAGTGAACAATTTGAATTTCACCCTCGACCGGGAACCGGATAACAAACGCGCCAAGCAGCTAATGTCGGAGGTGGAGGGCCAAGATACGCACGATGCATTCGTGACGACATTGGCCATTGAAAAAGAAATTAACACCTTCTTCCGTCTTCAAAACCCCGTGGTGATTGCTAGGCTGCGCGAGATTTTTACCGACTTGCCCGACAAATTGGACGACAAAACGGTGTTCCTAAAGCTGCGGGAGCTCCGGAATGACTGGTAGCAGGCTCGGTGGAAAAATCCGTTGCAATATTTCAAGACATCACCACAGGCCATCCGCTTGGCTTTGATAACGTATGTGCCGCTTTGGGTCAGTAGCTACTAACCAATCAGCTCCAAAACTGGTCTGCTTTCCGACAGTGTCGAGGCCGACATGGACACACCGCCGCACATTTCCGCAGCCGCCTGATCTGCGTTACAGCTTCGCTTCTTACGCGCTCCTCCTATCATTCCCTATACCGGGTGCGTCATACTTTGCGAAGTCCATGCACATGCTGGCGTCCAATCGGGACACTTTGCGGAAAGACAAGGTGGAACAAGACAATGCTCCTGGTAGATCAGGTAGAGTTACTCCGCCAACACGTTGTGCAACTCGAAAATCAACGCTTCTCATTGCCGTTGATGGGCGGTCCCTCCGCAACAATTCAGACCTACCACTTCAAGACTCTTGTACATCCCGCACGCGATATTGCGACGACAATTGCACAAGCCGACCCTGCCGGTAACAAGCTACCCTCCAACCTCCGGGGTTGGAATCTGATTGCGAAGGACTCATGGGGTAAGACCAAGACGATTCACTTCCAAAAACTACTCGGAATGATCATCCACGTGTACTATCTGAATATCACAGACAACCGGTTAGACATCTCCAATGATCTCGGAGAACGCGTGATAGTACCGTACGACTCATTCCTCACCTTCGTAAAGCGCCTAGTACTTACGCCTGAACATATTTGCCTCGTAATCTGCGGTCTCGCTGAAGAAAGAATCAAGAGCAATCGTGGGATACACGCGCTGATGTCTGATGTGCCCGGCTCAGGTGACCTCATGCACTGCCTCTCAACGATAACAAGGTGGCCACCACTGAAGGAGACAATTTGGAGCGCTTACTTTGAGAACCAGGGTGTCGTCGTCGATCCCGGTTGCAATACTATCCAGGATGTTCCCTTTCTCAAGGGAGGTCGGCATGCGGGGCGGACTGTACTATGGAATGTGGGGTGGCGAAGGGATGAGGTCTACGCGACCGCGTGGATAGATGTGTCACACTTGATTGCCAAGATCCGAGACTACTTCAACAGCTCTATTGGGCATCAATGATTCAATTGTCCTCCCGTCTGTATTTGGTAAGGCTAAATTTCTTAGATCTCCTGCATTACCCCAAATTATTAACAATCGAAATCAATTGTTCGTTCCATTCCATTCGGCATCTACACGTTTCCAGTATCGCCGAGCGCCTCCCATGGCATTGGCTCCCTTTGTCTCACCTCCGGCCGCATAAAGCCGACGAGCCCATCCTCCGACAATCTATAAGCCCCCGAGATTCGAAGGAGAGGGTACCCTGGGTGCAGGATCGGGCATTGTCAGACTAAATCGGCTTGAGCTGGGAATTAAGGTCTCCTAGCCTCCGTTGATGCAAAATCCCTTCCGTTATTTCAACAGCTCGCCTGAGGTCATCCGCAGCGCTGTGATGCTGTATGTCCGCTATCCGCTGTCGTTGCGTCAGGTCGAAGATATTCTGTTCGAACGGGGCATCGACATTTGCCATGAAACCGTACGGTTGTCCCTTCCGAAAACCTCATCCTCCGATATTCGTGATGGAGTCCATCAAAGCGACATTCTAAGTAAACAAATGGCTCGGCTCCTTGTCGAGCTTACGAACTCCAATAACAACAACCTAATAACCTAAATTATCCTAAACGGGGTGCAGACGTGCAACAGTCAAATCAACGGGATGAGGTTATCGAAAGATGTAACGGGACCGACCTAGTAGCAGAACGCCCATGAGAAAGATTATCTGCTCGCCAAAATGGATGAGTCCGGTGAAGCTGCGGAGCGCGGTTTGCGCGGCAAGTGCGGTTCCACTTGATTTCAGCCAAACTGTTCACATATTAGCTTTCGCTCGGAGTCCTCTTCACCGTTGCAACTGTCTGTCGAATAGAACATGAGTCTTCCGCTATGAGAGCCCCACAAGACCCGTACACGTATTACATCAAGTGTGGAAACAAGATCCTTCACACGGGAATCACTCATGATCTCGAGCGCCACCAGCAAGCGTACCAGCGGAAAATCGATTCCGTGAATTACATTCTTGAGTCGGACTACGTACCACGCGTGACGGCGCCTACGCTTGGGAGGATGAGCACCAAACGAAGGGGAAGCCGACCACCCAAAGCCGCAATCCGTTTCCCTTTTCGCCTGAATGATCCGCAAGATTTCTTGCTCTATAGGTCCGCGTCCGTATGACTGATTCCGTTGCACCTCTGGAAGAGCGGCTCCATACGGCCCGTGAAGAGGCCGAGGCTCTCATTTGGTATTTCGCCCGGCATAGCCCCAGGGGCTCGGTGGACCTGCACCGCAAAAGTGGAGAGTTACCTTCTCACCTAAGCCGCCATACTTTCGCACTTCACCGGACTGATGCTGCCCAGATATGAATGGCGACGACGCGGATTATAAAATCCATTGATATAATGGAACAGGGCGTTTTGTGCCTGTTCCCTGGTTTCATAGCGTTCCCTCCATATTAATTCTGCTTTCAATGATTTGAAGAACGTTTCTACAGTCGCATTGCCATAGCAATTCCCTTTGCCAGACATCGAAGAGAGAAAGCCGTGGCCTTTGAGAAGTTTCCGGTAATCGTTGGAGCAATACTGCGAGCCACGATCAGAATGATGAATGACCCCTGGTGGCGGTTGTCGCAATGCAATGGCCCTTTTCAGAGCCTTGATCGGCAAATCCCGTTTGAGCCTGTCGCTGACGGCCCAGCCAATGACACGGCGTGAATACAAATCGATGATCACCGCAAGATACAGCCAGCCCGCTGCCGTCCAGAGATAGCTGATATCACCGGCCCATTTCTGGTTTGGTCCCGTGGCCTGAAAATCTCCATCCAGAAGGTTGGGAGCTATGTTGTGGTTGTGATTACTGTTTGTCGTGCGTTTGAATTTATGAGTTCTGACGATGCGAATATCGTTCTCCCGCATCAACCGCCCGACCCGGCGTTCACCAATGACGCTGCCTTGATCCCTGAGTTCATCAGTCATTCGCTGGCGACCATAGGCCCGATAATTACGGGCATGTTCGGCACGAATATGGGCCAAATAGACCCTGTCGTCGCGTTGGCGCTGACTGGCAGGGCGAGACACCCAAGCGTAGTAGCCGCTTTCACTGACCCTCAGGACTTTGCACATCCTGCAGATTGAAAAATTGGCCTTCTCCTTTGCGATGAAATGAAACCTCATCGGCTTTGGCTGGCGAAGAAGGCCGTCGCTTTTTTTAAAATGTCCCGCTCCTCACGCAATGTCCTGTTCTCCTTGCAAAGGCGAGCCAATTCCTTGTCTTTATCATTATGAGGGCCGGACAGCAGCTCAGTGTGCTTATGACTGGTAATCCACTTGCCTAATGTAGACAGGCCAATGCCAAGATCGGCGGCAACTTGCTTGTGTGATAGCCCGCTCGTCAATGCAATCCGAACGGCTTCAGAACGAAATTCCTCAGTTCTTCCGATACCCATATGGGCCTCCTGTTGAGTTTAAACTTTAACAGAAGGCACTCTCCATTTTACCGGTACCAGTCCACAAGAGAGGAGATACGGACACATGGAAGATTCTCCACCACGCACACTGGTGTTTAGCTTCGACGGTACTGGAAACGAACCGCATGACGCTACCGGCTTCAAGCAGGACGAAAGCGTTAGCAACGTCCTGAAGCTGCACGTCCTCATGGGCGGCGGGTTAGAAGAGGACAGGAGCGATACGCTTACGGACGGAGGCGACCCCCCGGAAGACCTGTTACTATAACGGCATAGGGACGCGAGATGATGGAGAAACCATTCCCCTCGTCGGCTCAATCGTCTCGAAGATGAGGAAAGCGATCAACAGTGCGTTGTCCCCAAGCTGGGGAGACGCACGGAGAATCCTTACTCAAGCGGCCGGAGACCTCAAAAAGCTAGAGCCGAAAGAGCATGACCGTATCGTTGTGTTCGGTTTCAGTCGCGGCGCGGCCCTTGCAAGGAGGTTTGCGAGCTTGACGCTTGCGAAATATGACAAGTTGAAAATCGCTTTCCTGGGCGTCTTCGATACTGTGGCTGCTATGGACGGAGTCCACACAAGGGGCGAAGGTACCAGCAGTGATGTTGTATTCGAGCACGGCACCCTTGATCGTCGGATACGCCGAGCAGTCCACATTATCTCGCTCGATGAGGATCGAGTGGCGTTTGAGCCAACGCTCATCAACCGCGACGAAGAAAACCCCGATCGCGTTACGGAAATCTGGTTTCCAGGAGTTCATAGTGATATCGGGGGAGGATATTGGCACGATGGACTCGCAGACGTCAGCCTGCGCTGCATGATCGAAAAATGCAAAGAGACTTTGGGAGAAACCATAAGTATTGTGGAATCGACACGGGAGAAAATCTCCGAAGTTCTCACGGAGCAGGGAGATATTCTCAAACTTCTTGATGCAGACGATATTTTGATTCATCCGAACGTAACGGGCATGGTCCACCGTCACACTGCCGGAACCCAAAAGTTGTATGCAAAGGACGTCAGAAAGGTTTGCGTCCGAGTCAATGACAAACCACTCAATACCCAAGTGTGTCGGGCGCTGGTACATCACTCGGTAAAGGCCCGGTTCGACCTTGTCTCCGAATACCGTCCACCAGCACTGAGGGGGGTAGACTTCGACCTTCTGCTTCCTGACGGGGCTACAGAACCGATTTCTGGAATCTCTGGGTTACGGGAGTACCAAGACACGCGAAATAAGAAAGAAAAGCTCTCAGGGTAGCTGAATAGCGCTCATGCCCGACGTCAGCCACCAACGCCATCGCAGTCGCCGCGCCATTTTCAAGCAAGATCGAGCCGCTGCCCTCGCCGAGTAGGGCAACTTACAGCCTGACAGTCGTTAATTGTAGGTTCTACAGGTCCGATCCAGTTAGCCTGGCAATGCCCACCGGAAACTAGAGCATTTCCGTGTCTGAATGAATCGCGAGGGATTCACACGCCGTCAATTTTGTGATTCAAGGCGGGATGTCGCGCAACGGGGTGGCCAGGCGGTTCGCTGTCAGCATCGCCAGCGCGGTGCGCTGGATGGATGAATATTTGCGGACCGGGCGGACGGCGCCGAAGCCGCGCGGCGGCGACCGCCGTTCCGGCCGGATCGAGGCGCAGGCTGATCTTCTGATGCGCGCCACTGAGGAGACACCTGACATCACGTTGATGGAACTGCGCGAGAAGCTAATCGCCGAGCGGGGCGAGAGCTTTGCAATCAGCACACTCCACGCTTTCTACCGCCGCCACGAGGTGACGTTTAAAAAAAGACTGCCCACGCCAGCGGACAAGAGCGCGATGCTTGGTTCGCCCTCCAGCCGGATCTCGATCCGACAAGGCTGGTGTTCCTCGACGAGACTGGTGTTCCTCGACAAGACTGGCGCAACTCCCACCGGCGGTGCCCTTTGGTATCACACCATGTTTGTCCATCCGCCTTGGGCAGGCCGACTGGAAGTTTCCGGGATAGTCGGCGGCCATACCTTTTACCGGGATACGGAACATCTAAACTGAACTAGACCCGACGGCCTGTTGAACAACCCTGTTTCGTCGGCGGTGTTGTCACGCTGCGGACGAGCAGCAGGCAATATAGGGATGACTGTAACTGTCATGATCGATTCCGTAACGGCGGAGAGCCAAGCGGCACACCCACCTCTGGAATATGTGCCAAAAGCTGTGAGCGCCACAATCCGCTTGCAGTTGAGCGCAATAGCGATCATGAGGAACTGAATCTGTACTTTCGACAATCCTCGATATCGAACCCGGCGTAAGCCGTGGTTTTCTTTGGCTCCACCGAACAGTCCCTCTATCTTCCATTTTCGTTCCGTGAGCCGCTGACGGAAAACTTTGCTTGATTGCCGGCGACGCACTGCATCGACCTGGTCTTGGTGTACCCCGCGATAAACGAAGCGAGCCCGGAACTTTTGACCATCGGGCAAACAATCGTTACGTATTGGACAGTGGCGGCAATGGCCACCGGTTACCCGGTAACGCCGTACCGAACCGCGTTCAGCTTTTTCATAGGGGTAAGGGTAGTGTCCTTCCGGACAGCGATATCGGTCTTTACCCCGCTCATATTTGAACGTATTGGGTGTCAGTTTACCCTTGCCGGTATTGACATCATGCAAGGGAATATAGTGACGGATCTTCTGCTCGCTGAGCTGCGCGTAGGTCGAACCGCGTCCATAACCCCGATCAGCAATCACCTCTTGGATCTCCAACCCTAAGTGATTGCGTTGATAGTCAACGCGATCGGGCAGCACGGGACACTCGTGGCGTGCCCCGTTGTCGCGTGACAGTCAGTCACCAGCCAGCTTTGAGCGTCCGCGCTGAGATGGACTTTGTAACAGAGCTTCTTGTGAACGCCAGGTCTAGAAACCAACGTCGCATCCGGATCGGTGGCGCTCACATGAGTTTGATTGGCCAACTTGCGCGTCCGCTTGCCCTTCTTGTAGTCGTGATATCGACGTTCGTAGCTCTTGAGTTCGCGGGCATTGGGATCGCCATCTGCCCGTTCCACCAGCGAGTCCATTGAGGCATCCGCCTCTACGAGACTGGCGTCCACCAGTATTCGCCGCCCTCGGATGTGGCCCGGTTTCGTCCAACGTGCAATCAAGTGCCCGAATATCTTCGTGAAGGTTTCCTCGCCAAATCGATCTCGAATGCGCGTCATCGATGAGTGATTTGGCACGACATCATGCAATCCAAGCCGGCAAAACCAGCGATAGGCCAAGTTCAAGTGAACTTCACGACACAGCTCACGGTCCGACTTCATCCCGTATAGATAGCTAATCAGTTGCATCTTGAATAACAGAACGGGATCAATCGAGTTGCGGCCATTGTCAACGCAATAAAGCTCTTTGGTTACTTCGTGGATAAAATCGAAATCAAGTTCAGCGTCGATCTTTCTGAGCAGATGGCCCTCCGGCACCAAGCTATCAATATCTACCGTATCGAACAGAACCCGCTGACCGCTTCGTTGTCCTTGCATAGTTCAAATCCCCTTAAACCTTGGGATAATTGTACTACGACTCCTTTAATCAGAGGGCTTTTTCAACAGGCCGTCGATGTGATCTGACACCGCTCCCTTCCCAGCGAGCTGGAATGGGAGCGGCGCATCTCTTGATGGAGATGGTGGTTGTCCGTTTTGATGGTGGTGCACACCAACCACAAAACGAGGACACCACGATGTTGAATACTACCGACAAGATCATCAAACACAAAACTGGATTGCTGAATCTGGCCGAGGAACTGGGCAATGTGTCGAAGGCCTGCCAGGTCCCTGCCAGGTCATGGGCATGTCGCGCGACACCTTTTACCGCTACAAGGCCGCGGTTGAGGAAGGCGGCGTCGAGGCCTTGTTCGAGCGCACCCGGCGCAAACCCAATCTTGCCAACCGCGTCGGTGAAGCCACCGAGCAGGCGGTGATCAAATCCGCGCTGGAGTTTCCGGCCTATGGTCAGGCCCGCGGGCTCGCGCGCTGCCGTTTCCCCGCGCTGCGCTTTCATCCCGAACTGTTCTACCGCGACGGTGCGGCACAATCGGGTGCGGTGCGCCGGCTGACCGACAGAGGTACGGAATACTGCGGGCGCGTGGACAAGCACGACTACCAGCTCTTCCTGGCCATCAACGATATCGACCACACCAAGACCAAGGTGAAATCACCGCAAACAAACGGCATCTGCGAGCGCTTTCACAAGACCGTGCTGCAGGAGTTCTACCAGGTCGCGTTCCGCAAAAGACTCTACGACAGCGTCGATGCGCTGCAGGCTGATCTGGATCAATGGCTACATCACTACAACACGGAACGCACTCATCAGGGCAAAATGTGTTGCGGCAGAACGCCGTTCCAGACCATGATCGAGGGCAAAGAAATCTGGAAGGAAAAGTTCGTGAACTGAACTTGACCTAACAGAGGCCGCCGGAAAAACGGCCAACTGTCAGATCACATCTGAACCACTACAGTTTACCGATACCAAGGGCTCCTTCGTCTCGGAAGCGTCCGTCTACCGCCTGCTCAAGGCCCATGACCTGATCACCAGCCCAGCCGTTGTCGTCGTCAAGGCCGCCGATGAGTTCCATGATAAGACCACTGCGCCCAACCAGCTATGGCAGACCGACTTCACCTCTCTCAAGGTCATCGGCTGGGGCTGGTTCTATCTGTCGACTATCCTGGACGACTTCTCGCGCTACATCATCGCCTGGAAGCTGTGCGCCACCATGCGGGCCGATGATGTGACGGAGACGTTGAACCTGGCACTGAAAGCATCAGGCTGCGATCAGACCAAAGTCGTCCACAAGCCGAGGCTGCTCTCAGACAATGGCTCATCTTATGTCTCCGGCGATCTGGCTGAATGGTTGGAGGATCAGAAAATAGACCATGTTCGCGGCGCACCTCATCACCCCCAGACCCAAGGCAAGATCGAGCGCTGGCATCAAACGCTGAAGCGCCGCATCCTGCTTAAGAACTACTTCCTGCCGGGTGATCTGGAAAACCAGATCGGCGCCTGCGTCGATCACTACAATAACCACCGCTACCACGAGAGCATCGGCACCGTCACCCCCGCTGACGCCTCCTTCGGGCGAGACACCGCAATCATCGAAAGGAGACAAAAAACCAAAAACTCACCGGCCAAAACCGCCGCTTGAACCATCAACGCCAGGCGGCTTAACTGCCAACCAAGATGAGCTAAATCCTCCGTTAGAAAACACGCTCATTTGTCCCAAATGTTTTGACGACGGACAGCCAGGCGTAGGCTATGACATCTTCGGTCGCGCCTTCGTGCTGCAAGTGACGAGGAATTTCTAAGTCATGAAGTCAGGAACACGAAAGCTGTGGACAGTCGTAGGGCTATCGGTCATTACGGCTTCCGGCGCCTTGCGGGCGGAAATCATCCCCATGAACGGGTGGATCCACGATCCTGTGATCGATAGCCTGCGCGTCAGTCCAGACGGCGATCAGTTGGTGGCTTTGACGTTGACGGACGTCAATCGCGCGCCGGAGATCATCGTCTGGCAGACCAAGGATCTGTCCATCACGCCGCGGCGCTTCAGCCCGCCCGACGTCAAGGCGGTTGCCGTAGGCTGGATCAACGATGAGTACCTGTGGGTCGTTGGTAGGCAGAAGTTCGACTATCGCTACGGTGGGCGCCCCACCCGGTGGTTTCGCGACAAGCTTTACGTTGTCGACGACGCGGGCGAAGAAAGGTTTCGAGGGCTACTGGAGAACAAGGACGGTGGTAAGGGTATCTTCAACATCCTGCCTCAGGATCCCGGAAGATTTCTGGTGGAATTGATCAACCGGGAATTTGCCTCCGACATCTATGAGGTGGACCTCGGTTCGTTCATCGCCCGGAGCATATACCGGGCCGCTTCGGGTGTGGACATTGTGTCTGACCTCAAAGGCGAGATTCGCGGTCGGCGGGAACTGGAAGGCACCGGGAAGGATACGCGGATCAGCTTTTCCTACAAGCATCCTAAAACCGGCGAGTGGGAAGTTCATCACCAACTTATTGCTGCCGAACGGGAAGGCTTGGATCCAGTGGGATTCGACATGGACAGCCAGCGAGTTTACATGCGCGACAACACGGGTCGCGAGAAATCAGTGATACGCACCTATGATCTGATCACCCGGGAGTTGGGCGAGCCTCTTTTCGGTGGAGGAGACATAGAAGCCATCGGTGTGCTGCAGGCGGGCAACTCCGAAGACTTTGGCAAGATCGTTGGCTTTACCGGGATATCTGAAAGGGTGGAAACGCACTACACGGACCCACGGTGGGCGCAAATCCAGACACGGCTCGACGAAGCGCTTCCCGCTGACCAACAACATCGCATCGTTTCGATGTCCGACGACCTCACGATCATGGTGATCCGCTCTACAGGGGCCAGAGAAGCAGGCGCTTACCATCTACTTGTAAACGGCCAACAACTACTGCCGCTAGGAAGGAGTTTTCCGTTCTTGGAGCCCGACAAGCTCGCCGATATGGAATTCGTCACCTACGAGGCACGGGACGGTCTCGAAATACCAGCCTATTTGACTCGTCCTCCGGCAGGGAAGGAGCCCTACCCGACAGTGGTGATGCCACATGGCGGGCCATGGGCGCGCGATGTCCTTGGCTGGGACCTGTGGGCGCAGTTCCTGGCCAACCGGGGTTACGCGGTGCTGCAACCACAATACCGCGGCTCGGAAGGCTGGGGCCATACGCTCTGGCGCGCCGGAGATGGGGAGTGGGGCCAGAAAATGCAGGATGACAAGGACGACGGTGCGCGATGGTTGGTGAAACGGGGCATCGCCGACCCTGATCGAATCGCCATCTATGGTTACTCCTACGGTGGATTCGCCGCCATGGCCGGCAAGCGTTCGACCCGATTCACCATACCAGTGCGCTATTTCGGGCGCTGGGCTCTCGGAACTGCGCAGTTTCGACAAAGTGACCTTCGAAGATCCATTCATGCGTCAGTATCAGAATCCGACTATCAACGGCATATCGCCTCTCGACCATGTGAAAGAGGCTCAAATTCCGATTTACGTTTTCCACGGAGAGAGGGATCAGCGCGTACCGATCAATCAATCGGAGAAGTTCGTAAGGGCCCTAAGGGGGGCCAGCAAGAAGGTGAAGTACCAGAAAATAGTCGATCTCTGGCACTCGTTGCCTTGGTGGCCCCAGCGCCACCTTGCTGTGTTGTCATCCATTGAGACCTATCTGGCCACAGAATGCGGGCCGGGCGGGCTGTAGTTTGTTGCTTCAAGAAATCGGGCAGTCCGCACACAGCTGTCCTTTCCGAAAACCTCGTCCAGAGATTCTGCTACGGTCAAACGGACCGATTTGCGGGATTGCAAGCATAGTAAGAGTTTGATCCGGTGGTGCAGTGTTCAGGTAATACCAATCGACTGTGAATAAGACTCACGTTTGGGGTTCCCCATTCGACAGATTTCTGACGCAATTGTGGTGATTCGGGGATGAGGAGGATCACCATGGGAGCAGCGATTTTGTTGCATGATGACTTCGATGCCAAGGCGCTGCGTCACCTGGCCAAGATGAGAACGGCGGTGACAAATTAGTCCACGGGAGCGGCGGGAATGTCCCGGCCGCGGGCGGCGCAAAAGTCTGCCACCTGTAGCCTTCGATCCTTTTGGGGATGGAAGGTGGGAGGATGTACTTGGTGGACCTTTATCTACGCGTGCGACTGGCGTGCCATGTGGAAGAGCTGAGCCAGCGAGAAGCAGCAAGACGGTTTGGGCTACCCCATGGCCATTGGAAGACCACCACGTTGACCGCCGGCTTGCGCCTCTCCGGCCTGGCGGCCCCGATGCTCCTCGACGGGCCGATGCATGGGGCTGCCTTCAAGGCCTATGTGGAACGGGTCCTGGTACCCGAACTCGACCCCGGAGACAGCGTCGTCATGGCCAACCTGCCCGCCCACAAGGTCGCTGGCATCCGCCAGGCCATCGAAGCCGCCGGCGCAACCCTGCTGTAGAGTTGTTAATCTTGCCTTGGCGTGGTGGTGGCGGTGTAGTTGGCCGCGAAGGTGGCCCACCTTTTCTAATGGAATCCACCCACCCCAGCGCACCGCGCGAACAACCTAACCGCCTGAGCGTATCAGAGGGGTAGGAGATGGTGAGAACGGCGGTGCAAAACTAGTACACGGCGTCGGTCGGACTTTGCGGCTGAGGGCGGCGTAAGAGCGGACTAGAAGGAAGCACCGCCGCCGGAAATCAAATTAACCGGTCACGATCATTACGAACGTTTCCAGATCCGGTATGAGTCTCTTCACCAGTTTCTTAGAGCGGTTCCGCAGGTTGGGGAACCGACAAATAAGGTTGTCTATCCTTGAGTTGGCCAGGGTCAATGTCGCGTGGGCTAGCTGTGCGGGTGTCTCCAGCCGCCACAGGTCCGGTATCTCCTCACTCGGGTAGAACTCCCCGTCCCGGACGGCCAGTATCTCAATCCAATAATCCATCTCCGCCCTGCGGTCCTCTTGGGTCGGTTCGGCGTACAGAAGGTCCAAGAAGCGCAGCCCGATTTTATCGAGGTCTGATAGTCTTTCGTAGGGAACTCTTTTGGGCTCCAAGGTCGCTGACTTTCCCAAATGATCAAATTACATAATCGCATCGCTCCGGCGCCAGATGGTGCCGGGCCGTTCCAATCGTATACAGGTTTTGTGAAGACCCCGCCTATTCGCCGGGAAGGCTAGTCTATTCAGCAGGCGACCCGACAAAGCGGGAACCTACATACGATTGCTTGGAAAGTGTCCTAGTTGGTGGGGATAGAGGCAATCAGATAGTAACGCCGGAGTAATGTCGGCTAGCACGGGACCGCGAAAGGCAAAAATCTGTGAGCGAGACCGCTGAGCAATACAACCGCGGTGAGTGGATTTCCACTCTTGAAGACAGACCGAACATTTTGCCACCAAGGCTGATCGGTGCGGGGCCCCTTTGATTCAAACAGATGTCACCCTTGCAGGTGTCTCCAACTGCCACAGGTCGTTGATCTCATGGATCGGAAAGAACTCATCCTCCCTGTCTCTTCCGAAAAGCCCATCCACACCTGGACGGCTTGCATCATGAAGATCGACGGATAAGGTTTTCATAAGGGATAGCTCCGCACTTGGAAATTCTCCGTTCGATGCCTGTCAGTCAACAGCGCCCGCCGCGGCAATTTCCCTGAAGACCATGCCGCCAATTGGACCATCGATCAACTCAGGAAACCCGCTTAGCGAATTACCGACCGAATTGAAGCGCTCCTAAATGCACCTGTGCCAGACGTTGCGGTGCGCACTCATGCGTAGAATGAGTTCCCAGCAGGCATCCTCGATACACGGGAGGACTTCGAGATCTGGCTGACCTTCGGCGAAGACCGGGCGGTGGCGCTTCAAAGGCTGCTGCCGGACGAGAAGCTGGCGATCGCGTTCATCGGCGCGAAGGCTGACGAGCTGACTTTATAAATATCTCTCGATGCCTTCTGCGCGTTTCCCGAAGGCTCCCAGGCTGCCGAAGTTTCGGCCGGTCCACCCATGCCCGCGGCAATGCCGGCTGCCTACCCGATACATGTGATGCTTAACTAATGCCGCGTCTCGCGGGCGGCCTCTGTCTCCGCCCGTTCGTTTTCTTCTTCGCCCATGGCGGCACCGTCGGCGACGGCGCTCGTGATCTCACCGACACTAGCACCCGCGCATGTCGCTGCGAAAGTGGCCCATTCCAGTAAGGCGACGGCCACACATTTGAGACAATACTGCTGCGCGTTGGCGGCTTCGGTCAGATGGTTTGGTGCCACGGTTTCAACCAGTTCGTGGATTTCATCACTGTGCCCCTCCAGGTGTTTGAGATCATCGACCATCGCCTATTCCTTTACTTGACCGTTCGGTCAACTGACCCGCGCGAGAGCCTGCGCAACGTGTACGCCGCTCATTTATGATTTCCACAAGGCGGTAGATTGCTAGAAGCCGACGAAGGTCTGCAGCGTTAGGCGGCTATCTTCATCAGTCGGTAGCGGAGCATTGAAGCGATCCCAATATTCCAAATGGACTTTGACGTTGCTCCTTAAGTAGTAGCCTAGATTCAGTGTCACCTCATCAAATTGACGCGTGCCATCAGATTGCTCGTAGTGATCGAAACGCACGAGAGGCACGATTCCTGGTCCGCCGCGCCGGCGGGGGATGACGTGATACCACTGCAGCGAATAGATATTGTTGCTGTCTTTCATGATGGCCGTCGATCCCGTGCAATCGTCTAAGCCACAGACATCATCGCGTCCGGAAATAAACGCCGCGGATATTCGCGAGTTCCCGATATCGGCCTGTGTATCAAAACCAACTCTGGAATACTTGCGATTGGTGGATTTGGAGTTTCCGTCGATCAAGAACCCGCCGACCATGAAGTTCTTGGTGATATCGAAAGCACCTCTTAAATGCATGTTACTCGCATCGTCGCCCAAGGCGTCATCCGCTCTTCCACTCAGACCCACGCTGTAGAAGAATTTGTCAAACAGCCTGCCAGTCGCGCTAATGCTTTGCCGCTTGCTGCTAATCTGGCCATCCGTACCCCCAAAGCTCCGGCCGACGTCTTCCGAATGACCAAGCTCGACGTCTTCCGAATGACCAAGCTCGACGTCTTCCGAATGACCATGCATTAGATGCATGGTATTGGTGATAAACCCATAGGGATCGGCTGCGAAAGCTTCGCCCCAAACTGCTTGCAGATTGAACTCAGGGCTGGCGTGGTAAGTCAACTTGGCATGGGCGAGTTCATGACCAAACGAATCTCCGCCTATCTCATCCTCGAATTCAATCCCCATTAGACCGGAGAAATTTTCGCCAAAGGCACCGCCGATCAATACCTCATTTTCATGTAGCGCGCGCATGGTCCTCGCTGGCCTTTTTGTCATATGGTCGCGCCACAAGCACGGTGGATATGGGAAAATTTTCAAAACTTTTGTTTTGTCCGACTTCATCCACATCTCTATACCCGTTCTCCTTGAATTCTCTTCCCTTCTGATTGAGTTGCGGCCACGCGGTGTGGCATGCGGAGCAGGGTCTGTCGTACTCTCGTGAGAACTGGGGAACAGCGTTGGCCGAACTCCAAGCCAACCAACACATTCCTGTTGCTGCTAATGTCGTAATTCTAAGCATCTTCGTCTTCGACAATTCATTCTATCCTTCGCGTTTTGAAAGGGGTGAGGCAGCGACCTCGTATCATGGCCGCTAGGCACAACACAATACCTGTCCCTTCCGAAAACCTAATCCGTTTAAACTGGGTGTCGTTTCTCTATGTATCTATGTGGATGGTGCTGTGACCCCCGATAATTCCTCCATATGATACTGGAGTCCGGCCTTGAAGAAAGGACTGGACGAATGAAGCACTCACGGGTTTCCGAACAGCAGATCATCGGTATTTTGAAGGGGCATTGTCAGATTAAATCTGCTTGGTCGTCTCTCCCCATCCCCTTTTGGAGATTTCAGGGCACAAAAGCAGCTTTATCTGGCTTAGACCAGACAAGCACAGACGACAAAGCTGGCTCAACAACGAGAAAATTCTAACATACGATTTTAGTCTGACAATACCCTGGGCGGCTCGCATCACGAAGATCGGCGGATAAGGTTTTCGGAAGAGACAGGTAGAAACCCTCGGCCTACGGGTGCGCGCGCCAGCGCCCTACCTGACGCAACCGCGTGTAAAAAGTGAAACACTACATGGTCTCTATACCTGCCTTTTTTCTTCTGTCAACTTTGGTGGTGTCTCCCGAGAACAGGTGCTCCGAGTATCACCGAGGGGACTATGCTTACCCTCAGTCAGTGGAGCAACACATCATCAATCGCATGGATGGCCGGATATATGGTCCCTATACCGGCAGACATTTCAAACACAGAAGCCAGGTCGACATAGATCACATTGTGGCGCTGTCCGAGGCCCACGATAGTGGCCTGTGTGCTGCTGACGCCGATACAAAGGCCATGTTCGCCAGAGATGTATTCAACCTCACACTGGCCGCACCGGAAGTGAACCGATGCGAACCGCTTGGCAAATGCAGCAAGGACGCTGGCGAATGGTTGCCCGAGGTAAACCAATGCTGGTTCGCGTACAGAGTCGTGAAGGTGCGAAGCAATTATGGCCTCACTATCGATCACACCGAAGCCTCGGCCCTGTCTGCCATCATGGAGAATTGCGCTTCTTTCAAGATGGTTTTCTATGATGATATGGTCACACCAACTGAACCGGACCGGTAGAATCTACAAACGAGTATTGTTAGGCGTCCACTCGCCGCCTGGCCCCTGCCAAAACCTCATCCATACCACAATGGTTTACATCATGAATATCGGGAGATCAGGCAGGGGAATCATCGCATTTGAGATTTGACATGGGGTGAGAATTGGATTCTGGACTAGGCTTTTCTTTGTGGGAGGCTTGGATGTCAGATTCTCTTTTCTATTTCGGTGATCTGGAAAACCCCGCAGTGGCAATGGACCCGTCATCTGTTTTCCGAGATCATGTTCATCAGCTTTTTATGTCTCCTTTGCGGAGGGGAAACGGCTGTGGATACGGCTGATTTTACCCAGGCCAAGGAAGACGTTGTGCGTGAATTCTTGGAATTACCCTTTGGCCTGCTCGGTCACGATACCTGACATCGTCAGACTAAAATCGTATGTTAGAATTTTCCCGTTGTTGAGCCAGCATTCGTCGTTCTTGCCTGTCCGGTCTAAGCTAGACAAGACTTGTTTTTGCGCCCTAAAATTCCCAAACGGGAACAGGGAAAGACGACCAAGCAAATTTAGTCTGACAATGCCGCGTAGAGGATAGAATATGATTGACGCACTCAAAAACAAGGCTTCATCGGCACCCGAAGATTCGCGGTGGAACCCCATTTCCAGAACGTTGGAAACCCTCAAACCCCAGACGGATGAGCCCGTGAAGAATCCTGCGGGAGAAACTGCGGAGGTAGGTTCCACATCGAACAAGCAACAATCCGCTGGCACGATCACAACGATCGGTGCCACGGCCACCATCAAGGGCGACATCACCGGGAAAGAGGACATTGTTGTCAGCGGCAAGGTCGAAGGTAACATTGATTCAGGCGGTAGCGTCGCCAGTATAGAACTGTCTGGGCATGTAAAGGGTAATATCAGCGGCAAGCAAGTGAAGATTAAGGGAACCCTATCCGGAGATATCAAAGCCTCGGAAAACGCCGTTATTTTTTCTACTGGCATCGTTCAAGGCACGATTAATTCTCTAGGAGTTGAAATTGAGGATGGCGCAAAGTTCAAGGGGTGCATCGATATGGAGATCGGCGAAAGCACAGAGGACCCTCCCAAGGCACCCCTCGCTACACCATCAGAAGATTTGAAGCCGTAGTGAAAGCGGGAACGTCCACGGGTTTGGACGCAGATAGGGGTCTGAACGGTATTCCCCCTCCGCTAGGTTGGTCATCGGAAACGGCACGCTTGTTGCCGCACGTGTTCAAAGGCATAGATTTTGCGCAAAAGCTGTATGTTCTTGATGTGGGGTCGGCACAGCCCAAAAGTATCGAGTTTTTTCCCGATTCCGTTGTCGTTTATATGTCGCCGACCTATTTGACCCATCGGTTTTAGGACGGAATGTAGATTCACTGTCGACGTTTCTAGAATACGCCAAGAATGTCTATTTCGATGTGTGCCTGTTGTGGGACTATCTCAATTACATGGACGACGCTGCGCTTAAGGAATTCTTATCCGCTCTCAGCGGGCACATTCACCCCAACACCCGAGTGTTTGCCACTGCGGCGTATTCGACCGACTATCCATTAGCCGCCCATCAATATGCCATAATAGATTTTGATCGGTTAGCCATTCGGCGGGTCTCCACACGGCTTCCCCACCCGCGTTCACAAGCCGAGATACTGAAGGCTATGCAATATTTCAAAGTGCATCGCGCCGCGCTTCGTCGCGACAACCGCGTTGAACTGATCTTGAAGAGTTCCCTCAAAAAGGCGTCGTCAGAATAGATCAGCTTGAGCTACCCAGCGAGGTCTCCTAGCCTCCAGGGGGCAAAATTCCTTCCGTTAATTCAACAGTTCGCCTGAGGTAATCCGTGTCCCTTCCGAAAACCTCATCCGCCGATCTTCATGATGCATATCGTCCAGGTATGGATGAAGGGTAGATCCGGAAGCACGCCCACTTAGTTGTCGCGGCCTTGTCAGGCCAACTGGGCCGGACCTGTAAAACCTACAACCGAGGCCTCTCAGGCTGCAAGTTGACGCCACTCGGCCAGGGCAGCAGTTCGGGCTTGTTTGAAAATGTCGCGGCGGTTGAGATGGCGTTGGTGGTTGAAGTGGGTGTGGATCGAGGCATGGACGGAGGCGAACTTCTGCAGGGTCTTGATGTCTCTGAACCGCGCCATCGCCCCTTCCCGTCGTCGGAAAGGTTGATGTGAGTTTTCCGCGCGGTTGTTCAACCAACGCTTGGTCTCTTGGCAGCCCTCGTTGCTGATCATCTTCATCGCCGCCCGGTATGACTGTAACCTGTCCGTGATGATCGTGGCCGGTCGGCCATGGCGCTTCATCGCACGCCTCAGAAACCGAAGCGCAGCTTCGCGGTCCCGCCGTTTCGTGGCCAAAACCTCAAGCACTTCGCCTTCATGGTCAACGGCACGCCATAGATAATGTGTCTCGCCGTTGATGCGGACGAACACCTCATCAAGATGCCAGCGCCAATTCGACCAGTTGCGCTGGTCTATCCGCCTCTTCCGGATCTTGGCGGCAAACAACGGGCCAAAACGGTTCCACCAGTACCGCACGGTTTCATGGCAGAAGTCGACGCCGCGCTCAAACAGGATATCTTCGACCTGTCTCAGCGACAAGGGATAACGGACATACAGCATCACCGCGCTGCGGATGACCTCAGATGCCGTAATGGGGCTCGGCGCCAACCGGCAACGTTTAAGCTTGTAGAGATGTCGGAGATTAGGGTGTCGTTGCCCTTACACGCTCGGCGTGTTCACGGGGTCTTGCCGAAGGGCGCGCCCCAATTCCATTGCAGGAAAGGGCAACGACATGGATGTTTTTATTGGATTGGATGTATCACTAGCAAGCACGGCGATCTGCGTTCTCGGGGAGAAGGGGAAGATCGTGACGGAGGCGCAGGTCGCCAGCGCGCCTGACGCTCTGGTTTCGTTCATCCGCCGGGGCATGCGCCGGGGCATGCGCAGGCGGATTTCGGCAAGTCGGATGCGATCATCGCTGGCGTCAAGCTGCGAGCCCATTTCTTTGTCATGACCCTTCCCCACAGCGCTGCATGCTTCGTCGTGGCCTAGCAGCACAACGAGTCCTGCGGCGCGGTTAAACCTTGACGCTCAGCCTCCGCCTTGAACGCCTTGACTGATGTGCCGGTGGTCGTCGTTGAGAATTGAGGATACAGCGGTAGTAGCAAGACACGGTCCGGATCGAAGGCTTTAATCTTGGCCACGGTTTCCGCCACCATGGGGTGCCAATAGCGAATGAACACAAACACTTCGACGTTTTCGGCGGTGCCGGCGATTTCTTCTTTGAGCGCCTTGGCCTGTACTTCTGTCTCGGGCAGAAGCGTAGATTTGCCGCCCACCTGTTCATAGATCTCTTTAACTTGTGGGGGCGCGGCGCCAAGCGATGAGTCGGGCAATAATCCACCGCAACGGGTTGGGCACACGCAGGATTGCCGGATCACTGAATAGATTGAGCAGGAACGGCTTGATCGCTTCCGGTGAGTCCGGTCCGCCGAGGTTGAAAATCACCACAGCTAGTTTTTCAGTTTCAGCGGTAGACGTGTGTCCCACGGTGTCCCTTCAGCATAGGGCTATAGTTTTTGTCCGAAACACCATACCCTGGCCCTTTCTGCACGGCTAGAGAGAGGTCAGCCGCCATGCTTTGGAATTTATCGAACACGTTGCACACGCTCGCCGCCGTCATTTGGGTCGGCGGTATGTTTTTCGCTTACGTGGCGTTGCGCCCCGCTATGGGTGGACTGCCGAAGGAGGACGCCCTCGCCCTGTGGCGCCGCACTCTGCAAACTTTCTTACGATGGGTGCTGGTGATGGTCGTCGTGTTGTGGGCCACCGGGATCTATCAGATGTTTTTCGTCCTATCCGGATTCGGGGCTGCGGGTATTCATGTGGACACCATGTTCGCCACGGCTCTGATCATGACGGTCCTGTTTTTCTGGCTGAATCACGGACCGTTTCGGAAATTCAAATTGGCCGCCGATTCCCGGGACTTCGAAACCGCCGGCAATGTCATCGAAACCGTGCGCAAGATTGTTGCCACCAACCTGACGCTGGGCCTGATCACGGTTATTATCGCATCCTGGGGTGCAAGTGGTTGAAATACGGTCGAAGCCTGACAAGTAATTGAAATACATAGATTTTCTAAGGTCTGTCAGGGATCCGCCTTGAGCCAAACTTCCGCTGACGTAGAATCAGGCATTTCCACGCCAGCTGGAGCGGCCAAAGACACCCGAAAAACTGGGTATTTTTGCCTATCTAAACACTGACGTTGCTCCCGGATCCCGGACCAGACGGTAAATTAAATACCGACCTGGGGGGACAGGATGACAAAGCAGACGAGGCGGCGGTTTTCGCCCAGAATACAAGGAACAGGCGGTTGCCCGGCTATCGGAGCCGGGTGCGACACATAGCAGCGTGGCTGCCGAGCCCGGCGTCACGCCAACGCAGTTGAAGACCTGGCGGCTCGAGCTTGAGGCCGCGGGTTCGACCGCGGCGACCGCGGCGCAGAAAGCCGAGGCCGCTGAGCTGGCGCAGCATTCGCCGGGATAACAAGCGGCTGACGGAGGAGGTTGAGGTTCTGCGCAAAGCCTCGGCTTTTTTTGCTCAATGGGCGGCGAAGACATGAAAACGAAGCACGCTTTCATCGCCGCCCATGCTTCAGGGCCCGCCATCCGGTTCATGTGCCGGGTCCTAGGGGTTGCTCACAGTTGGTTCCACGCCCGGCGGCGTGCGGCCCAAAAGAGCTGAACGCGCTGCCTGGCGTGACCGGCTCGGATCAGAGATCCGGGAGATCTTCGAGCAGAGCAAGAGGTGCTACGGCGCCCCTCGGATCCATGCCGAGTTGAAGGCCCGCGGCTTTCGCATCTCGAAGCGCACGGTCGCCAAGCTCATGCGAGAGAACGGCATTCGTCCACCGCGCGGCAGGCGGCGGGCGCCAATCACCACCGACAGCCGCCACTCCCATGCGATCGCGCCCAATCTGCTTGACCGCAACTTCGAAGCCGTTGCGCCCGATGCGGTCTGGCGCGCTGACATCTCCTACATCCCAACTGACGAAGGCTGGCTCTACCTCGCCGCCGTCAAGGATCTGGCCACGATGGAGATCGCCGGCTGGTCGATGTCCGAGCGGCTGAAGAGCGTCCTGTGCGAGGATGCGCTGACGATGGCGATCCGCAACCGCCGGCCGCCCATGGGGCTGATCCACCATTGCGATCGCCCAATATGCCTGCGGTGACGACCGCAAACTGCTCCGCCTCCACGGCATCAAGGCCGCCATGAGCCGCAAGGGGAATTGCCTCGACAATGCCCCCATGGAGAGCTTCTTTGGGTCTCTCAAGACCGAACTCGTGCACCGTACCCGTTTCGTACCCGGCGCGAGGCCAGGGCTGCGCTATTCGAGTACATCGAGATCTTCTATAACCAACGACGGCGCCACTCGAGCATCGGCTACCGGACGCCGGCACAGGCCAGGAGAGATATGACCATCGATCAGGCCGCATAGGTGAAGAACCACCTGGTCCGGATTTTGGGAGCAACGTCACTTGCCTTCGGTGCCGAGGATCCGGTCCCACTCTTCACTTTTGAATGTTTGTTCGATGCGGGGCCGGAGCCCGAGGATGTCGCGGTAGAGTTTGAGAGATTCATCCACGTCACGCACGAAGTGCGTAGACCGCATAAGGGGTGTGACAATGAAGCAGTCTGAGATGTTGGGTTCCTGTGTCATGGCGGGGGATGTACTCCAAAGTGAAAATATTAGACACGTGAGTAGTAAGCGTTTCATGGCGATGTCCTCACATCATAAGCTTTCAGAAAAGCTCATGGGCTTGGGTTCGAAGTTGGCCGCGTCGTTTTCATCACCACGGCCTTTGTAACGTGCGCTGTTGGGATAGTCGTACAGGGGCCGGGTCTTGGTGACGGTGTCCGGGCCCAGCGGCCAGGCACCGGCGCCGGGTAAGGAGATATCGCCGTCGCGGCGGTAACCCATCACCGTCCCTGGGGCGTCGCCGTCTTCCACCCAGTTCTGCATAGCGGTGATCCAGTCGACGGTGTCCACGCCCGGCCCGCCGCGGCAATGGTTCATGCCGGGTATGAGATAGAGACGCATGAACTCGTCCGCCGCCTCTTCCCCGCCGACAATGCGCTCTACCTTTTTGACGTACTCGATCAACGGCTCGGCGTTTAGTATGTCGTTGAGACCTTGATAAGTGATGAGCTTGCCGCCACGGCGTTTAAAATCAGTGAGATCGGGATTGCTCGGCGCCTGGATGAATCCTTTGGTGAACAGTCGGGGGTAGTCGCGGTCAAGATCGAAATTGCCGGCGTCATAGGTGGGACCGGGATCGTAGTCGAACCAAGTGTAGCGCAGACGATCCTGCGCAAGGGTTTCAAAGGTTCCCACCTTACCGGCGTCGTTCAGAATGTATCGCATGAGACCTAGCTCGCCACCCTTTGGCACGCCCCAGCTGACGCGCAGACCCTCGGACAAAAACGCGCCAGTATAGAGACGTTCCATGGATGCAATTTGATCGTCGGTCAAACATTCGTCGCCGGACTCACTGCGTTCGCATTTCAAGACGGAGAGATCCGGTTCGCAGGCCCAAGGATCATCGATGACACCGTCTTGCAACCCGTCAGCGGGGTCGCACTGTCGCATGACCTCTTCATGCACCATGGGAATTTGACTCTGACCAAGAATGACACGGCCGTCCTCGGCCAGGTTGGTGAGAGTGCGCCAAAAGATGTTGATGTAAGCGGGCTGGATGCCTGCCGGTGCGCCGGCGATGATGCCGTCGAAGTGCGAAGGGTACCGTTGTGCCATCAACAACCCCTGGCGGCCGCCGGTGGAGCAGCCGCGCCAATAAGCGTGGTCGATGTCATTGCTGTAGTACGTCGTGACAATGGCCTTTGACACGAGCACCGCCTTGTGGGTGCCGCGGTAGGCGTAATCCAGTTCCTGTTCGAGGTTGTTAAACGCCCATTCGCCCGAGCGCATGATGACGTTGTACTTGGGCCGTCCACCGGTCCAGTCCTCCGTGGCCAGGGGCGCCGAGCGGCCCATGTCCGTGGTGACCACCGCCGTGTTACGCGACAAGGGATTGTCGGCGTTCTCAATCATGCGCACGCCGCAGAGGGTGCCGCAGCCTTCCATATGAAAACGACCGTTCCAGTCTTCCGGTAGACGTACTTGCCAGCCCACCTGAGCGGCGGTGTAACCGATAACGTCGCAGTAAGCAGGCAGGCCGTCACCGGCAGGGACATAACGGGTGCCAGTGATCTGGCTGGGGGCGTCGTTGAGGGCGGAGAGACTGAGACCGGCCAGATCCCAGCAAGCTTGAGCATCGGCCCTTGCATCATCAGGTGTGGCTATGGCCACGGCCACGCAAACAGCAAACGCCGCCGATTGGAATGTCATCATGTTACGTCGCCTTTTCCCCGAGTGTAGGCCGCTTGGAACGGCTGAGGGTAAAGGTTTTCTTGGCTTTTCGCCAGGAGTCCGATTACCCGTCTAACGTGTAGATAAGACCGAATGTGTTCCATATATCGCGCATATGACCACAAACTCGGGCATCACCAGGCGGGCCCACTTTCACCACATTCACGCCGCTAAGAAGGCCATAGCGGCCTCCATTCGCTACAGCCAAAGCGTGCAAGAGGAGTGGGGCCTGGTGGCCAAAGGCATTGTCAGACTAACTGGGTCGGACCTGAAGAAACCTTCAATCGAGAACTCGCAGGCTACAAGTTGATACCTGTCCCTTCCATTTCCAGGCATTGTCAGACTAAATCGGCTTGAACTGGGCATTAAGGTCTCCTAGCCTCCGGCGATGCAAAATCCCTTCCGTTATTTCAATAGCTCGCCTTCCGTAATGGGGCGGTCGATGTCAAGCACAGATCTTCACGATCTTCCGGCCTGACACGATCTGACACGATCTCTTGAACATGAAACACCTTCGCCTGCGGGCGATCGTCGTCCCGGGTATGGTCAACTTAGGTGGTTGCCTTGGCAGAAGCAGGCGACTGACTCGTGAGCGCGGCACGGAGAAGGGTCCACGATCCCGCGTATGTCCGTCGCCAGGCTCTCGCTTCCGTCCGTGGTCAGCGCAGCGGCTGCCAACATAATGCCTTCCGTAATGGGGCGGTCGATGTCAAGCACAGATCTTCACGATCTTCCGGCCTGACACGATCTGACACGATCTCTTGAACATGAAACACCTTCGCCTGCGGGCGATCGTCGTCCCGGGTATGGTCAACTTAGGTGGTTGCCTTGGCAGAAGCAGGCGACTGACTCGTGAGCGCGGCACGGAGAAGGGTCCACGATCCCGCGTATGTCCGTCGCCAGGCTCTCGCTTCCGTCCGTGGTCAGCGCAGCGGCTGCCAACATAATGCCTGGTCCAAGACGATTCCCGAGTGCCAATCTGAATAGCGTGCTCGAACGCGATGAGACGGTTCGGCAGCAAGGCGAGCTACGTGCATCATCGGGAACCGCGTCCCGGCGAGGGGACACCGGTGGGTCGCCACCCTCTGGCGCGACTCTTTCCTCCTGTCCTTGTTGAGTGCTGGCGGGATGCAGCCGCGCCTATGCCGTCCGGATTGCCATCGCCTCCTCGCGCGTGAAGCGGAACTCCGTGCCATCCCGCCACATCCGGTGAAGCACCACGCCGATGCGCCGGGCCAGGGCAATGGTTGCGCGCTTCTTGCCGCGCAGCTTCGCCAGACGCAGAGCCCAGGCCTTCAGCCAGTTCGGTCCCGCGCGGTTCAGTATAACCGTGGCCGCCTGATAGAGCGCCGTGCGCAGGCCGGCGTCGCCGGCCTTGGTGATCGCGCCGACGATATCGCGTTCGCCGGATTGGTCCCGCCCCGGCGTCAGACCCACCCAGGGACCGACATCCTGCGATCTCCGGAACCGCTCGGGGTCGTCGATCGCCGACGTGAAGGTCAGGGCGATGACTGCGCCGACGCCGGGCATGGTCATCAGCAGCTGGCACGCCCGGTCTTGCTTGGCCAGATTGCGGACCATCTTCTCCAGCCCAGACAGCTCGTGGCGCAGACCGGCTCGCGCACGCAGGATCGGCTCCGCCGCGGCTTCGAGCATCGCGTTGCCGGCGATCAACTCCCGGACACGCGCCTCGTAGCGACCCTTCGAGATTTGGCCCAGCTTCAGGCCGAAGTTGCGCAGCACGCCACGCAGCGAGAGCTCCAGATTGGTGAGCGCGTCCAGCACGGACTTGCGCGAGGTCAACAGCGCCCGCATCTCTTGCGACGACGCCGTCTTGCAGTGCACAGGCCTGAACCAGCCCATCTGCAGAAGCCGTGCGATGCCTTCGGCATCCCGGCGGTCCGTCTTGATCGGCATCGCTTTCAGCGCCGCCTTCACCTGCCGTGTCTCCATCAGCACGGCCTCGAAGCCGGCGTCGGTCAGCCCCTTGTGCAGCCATTGAGACAGCGGGCCGGCCTCAAGCCCGATCGCCTCGATCCCGTGCGGCAGCTCGTGGATGAACGAAACCAGAGCGTCAGGCGCGCTGGCGACCTGCGCCTCCGTCACGATCTTCCCCTTCTCCCCGAGAACGCAGATCGCCGTGCTTGCTAGTGATACATCCAATCCAATAAAAACATCCATGTCGTTGCCCTTTCCTGCAATGGAATTGGGGCGCGCCCTTCGGCAAGACCCCGTGAACACGCCGAGCGTGTAAGGGCAACGACACCCTAATCTCCGACATCTCTACAAGCTTAAACGTTGCCGGTTGGCGCCGAGCCCCATTACGGCATCTGAGGTCATCCGCAGCGCGGTGATGCTGTATGTCCGTTATGCGCAACGCCGCCTCGGAAACATCGCGCACGTTGCCTGTCTCGGCACACCAATCGCGGAAGCTCGACCGAAAGCCGTGCGGCACGGCACCCATGTTCAGGTCGCGCATAAGCTTCGATAGCGTCATATCCGAAAGCGGCTTGCCGGCCTGTGTACCGGGGAAGATAAAACCGGTCGCGTTTTCCAGTGCCCGCGCTTCGGCGAGAATCTGCATCGCACGGCCGCACAACAGGACCCGGTGTTCCTGGTTCGCCTTCATCCGCTCAGCCGGGACCGTCCAGGTGCGCGTGTCGGTGTCGATTTCGTCCCAAGTTGCAAGCCGGACCTCTCCCGAACGCGCAGCCGTCAGAACCAGGAACTCGAATGCCAGCTTGACGGCCATCCCGGCACTGGATTCGCACACCGCCTCGATGGCGTCCGCGACCTCGGCATGGGGCAGCGCCGCGTGATGGCGTTTGCTACCGCTGATCTTCGGCAGAGCCGCACCTATGGCTTCGCCCGCCGGGTTATCGGTCCGGTGGCCCTGCGCGATTGCCCACTTCATGACCGTGCCAATCCTCTGACGGACGCGCTTAGCGGTTACAGGCTTTTCGGACCATATGGGTAGAAGGACTGCCATCACGTCGCTCGTGTCGATGTCCGACACCAGACGCTTGCCCAAGCGCGGGAAGGCATACTGGCGAAGCGTGGCATCCCATTGCGCCGCGTGCTTCGCATTGCGCCAGCTTGGCCGATGGATCTCGATCACGGTCCGCGCTGCTTCCTCGAAGGTGGGCACGTGGGACCTGCGCTTGAGTGCCAGCGGGTCGCCACCCTGCCGGGCGAGCTTCCGGTTCTGAAAGGCCGTCTCGCGGGCTTCGGCCAGTGGCACTAGCGGGAAGCTACCCAGACCAAGCTCGCGCCGACGGGCATTGTCAGAGTAAATTTATTTGGTAGCCTTTCCCTATCCCCTTTTGGGGATTTCAGGGCGCAAAGACAAGTTTTGTCTGGCTTAGACCGGACAAGCACGGGCGACGAGGCTGGCTCAACAACGGGAAAATTCTAACATACGATTTTAGTCTGACAATGCCGCCGCTTGAGCTAAAGTTCTATGCCAATTCGCAGCATGATCGTGCAATAACGTGACAATGCCATCAATGCCATCAATGCCATCAATGGTATCTCAAATGGTTTCAGAGATTGGTTTTTGGGCACATTCGTATCAATCAGAGAGATGCTGCCGCGCGACTTTCCGCGCACTCTTTCTAATGGCCCGAACTGCGCCATCAAGGGTGATGGTTACTCTGGCAATTGCGTCGATGTCTCTGTCCACTTCAAACGGATCAAGAACCGATTTACCAACAAACTGAGGTGCAAAGTCTTTACGCTCAACGGAAAAAGATCCCCACGGCTCACGATGTTTAACGACGCGAATGCCTGTCAAAACGCCATCGGTTGTCATGCCAACCAAAATATCTATGGGGCCACCATAGGCCCGTTCATCAGGTTCTACATCGGTTGTCAGAAAAACAAATCCGATGAGCGTGTTTTCACCGGTTTCCGCATCGGCTTTGTATGCTTTGTGATCGGGATACTCGCCGGTTTTGGCAGCAAAAAAGTCCGCGTCGGGAAAGACTTGAAGTAGCAGATCCTGCTCAACGACCGTAACAGGCTCTATAGACTGCACTGATTCAATCAGTTCATAAACTTTGACCCCACCCAAAATAAGAAACGCCAGGGCAACTAGAGTTAAGGCCCCATATAAGCCTTTGCTGTAAGAAGTGTCGTCCATCAACTCTTTTTAAGCTTCTCTACCTGTTCCTTCCAAGAACTCCAGCCACACAGAGTTATAGAGGATCCGCACCCCGTTCAAGCCGATGAGGTTTTCGGAAATGACAGACGGATTTTTGCCATAGCCATTGAGTAGCTGGTCTGGGAGCAGCTACGGGTAACCGACAACTGCCATGTGTCTGACACCCGCCCGGACAATACGGCAGCTATGTCGGATCAATTCTGAAATCATATAAGTTTACGTTTTCCAAACCTCTGCGTAAGCTCTAGCTATGTTCTGACCCCTTTGGGAAAGAGATTGCGCCGAAGGAGGACTTTGCCATGACGCTCTCCCGTTCTTCCCTTGCGATGCTTCTGTTCGCCGCAGTCAACGGTCTCATCGTCATCTGCTTGGAGAGCTACGCCGTCCACGGGCTGGAAGAAATAGCAGGCGAATATGCTGTGAGCATCTTCCACATGTCTGCCAAGTATCAGATGTGGCATGCCTTGGGTTTAGCCTTTCTGGGCCTTATTCATGATCGATTACCAAGCGGCTGGTCGCGTCGATTGAATTGCTCCGCGGCGGTTCTATTCGCAGTGGGCACCGTATCGTTTTGCGCAGGTATGTATGCTGTACCCTTCGGTGGCCCACTGGAACCAGCCATAGCTGGTGCCATTATCTTCATGGTCGGCTGGGTCGCCTTAGCTGTCTCTCTGGTAACAGCCATGCAGGTACGTAAATCGATGTGACTGTCTACGGAGGGCTTTGTCGGACTAACTGGGTGGGCCCTGTAGAACCTACTATTCAGGACTGTTTGGCTGTTGTTCTCTGTTACTTGAAGCTGTCCTTTTCGAAAAGCTCATCCACACCTGGACGGTTTGCATCATGAAGGACAGCGGATAAGGTTTTCGGGAAGGAAGGGTTTATTCATGTAGGAGAAGAGAGTTATGGCCCTAGGTGTTGTACGCTTATTGGCCGCAGCCGCGATTTTAGTCGGAGCGGTTTAGGAGTCCGTTGAAACCCTCGCCCAGGACAAACCAACCATCGTCTTGATCGGCGCCACCTCCCGCACTGCGAAGCAATTGATCCCACAGGCTTTGGAGCGCAGCTATACGGTCGTTGGACTAGCGCGGCGGCCTGATGCGGTTCCCTTCGAGCACGAAGGCATTGTCAGACTAACTAGCCCGGAGCAGAAGAACCTGCAATCGAGGACTGTCAGGCTGCAAGTTGACGCCACTCGGCCAGGGCAGCAGTTCGGGCTTGTTTGAAAGTATCGCGGCGGTTGAGATGGCGTTGGTGGTTGAAGTGGGTGTGGATCGAGGCATGGACGGAGGCGAACTTCTGCAAGGTCTTGATGTCTCTGAACCGAGCCATTGCCCCTTCCCGTCGTCGGAAGGGCCGATGTGAGTTTTCCGCGCGGCTGTTGAGCCAACGACCGCAGGTCTGGGCGGCCGCAGTGCCGATCACCTTCATCGCCGCCCGGTATGACTGTAGCCTGGCCGTGACGATCGTGGCCGGCCGGCCATGACGCTTCATAACCTGCCTCAGAAACCTAAGCGCAGCTTCGCGGTCCCGCCGTTTCGTGGCCAAAACCTCAAGCACTTCGCCTTCATGGTCA
Organism: Rhodospirillaceae bacterium; assembly: GCA_965262665.1. Classification (GTDB taxonomy): domain Bacteria; phylum Pseudomonadota; class Alphaproteobacteria; order Rhodospirillales; family Rhodospirillaceae; genus CBDBND01. The sequence continues at coordinate 192,888 of CBDHFR010000004.1, read as the reverse complement.
ACGGCACGCCATAGATAATGTGTCTCGCCGTTGATGCGGACGAACACCTCATCAAGATGCCAGCGCCAATTCGACCAGTTGCGCTGGTCTATCCGCCTCTTCCGGATCTTGGCGGCAAACAACGGGCCAAAACGGTTCCACCAGTACCGCACGGTTTCATGGCAGAAGTCGACGCCGCGCTCGAACAGGAGATCTTCGACCTGTCTCAGCGACAAGGGATAACGGACATACAGCATCACAGCGCTGCGGATGATCTCAGGTGAGCTATTGAAATAACGGAAGGGATTGTGCATCGCCGGAGGCTAGGAGACCTTAATTCCCAGTTCAAGCCAATTTAGTCTTACAATGCCTACGCTCATACTGTTTCTTTTACCATCGAAGTTCTAGGGTTTGGAAGAAGCGATGCGCTTTTCAATTCTACTCCTTTTTGTCGGTGTCAGTGTTGTTGGACTGCACCCAACATATGCCGAGGAAGTCGCCACAGATTTTGAAACCGCCTACCGGTGGTATACAGAAAGACTCAGCGAGGGCGATAATGAAAATGCCCTCCTCCACAGTCAAACTGCGTACGAGCTCGGGCTAGAGAAGTTCGGTGGCGATAGCGCAAATGTCGCCATCTTAGCTTACAATTATTCAAGACTGCTTTCACTTTCGAAGAACCGGAAAGAAGCTGCGGCCATAGCAACGGTTGCTCGAGAAATCGCTGAACGGGCTCATGGCGAGGTATCCTCCCAAGTTTTTGATCTCTTGCAATGGGAGGGCAAGACACATCTGGTTATTTCTGAATACGACATCGTCACTGAAGTGGCGGGTCGTCTTATTGACATGGCAATAGACCTCTACGGAAAAGTATCTGTAGAACATGCGGACAGTCTTGCTTTTGCGGCAAATGCCGGTGTCAACATTGGGTGGGAACGCCGCTCACGGACTTACTTGGAAAATGCCCTGGATATTTATCTCGAAACGGTGGGAGAGACCGGTTCAAAAACAGCGCGGGCAACATTTGACCTGGGCAAATACCACGCCACTTGGGATCGCCACGAGCGGGCCATAGAGTACTTTCATAACGCCATCGACGTTTGGTCCATGGAGAAGCAGCCAAACTTGATTGAAATCGGGACGGTCCGTTCCTTTCTCGTTAACTCATACACTGAAATCGGCGAAATCGACAAAGCAACAGAGCAACAGAGCAATGCAAGGCAATAGCCTTGGAGATGGTCGAGCGGGAAGGCGACAGCGGCGAAGCGGAAGTCGCCCCCCTTTATCGAAAAGTTCCCCAGTATCCGAAGCAAGCCCGTCCGGGAGCACTGGAAGGCCGCGTTGAGTTTTCTTTTACCATCGATGAAAATGGCTTTGTCAAAGATATCGAAGTCGAAGAATCAAAGGGTCACAAGCAATTCCAGCGGGCAGCAGCAGAAGCGCTACAGGATTGGCGCTACGCCCCTGCCGTTCTGAATGGCGAATTCGTGCCGCGTTACGACAACCAAGTCACCATTACATTTGAACTAGAAAGTTAAAAGAAATCCCAAGGGTCGTAACCGACGAATCCCCAAGACGGACTCTGCTTTACCTTCGTAGTAAGAACAGAAATGACCTGTTGTCCCTTCCGAAAACCTTATCCGGTTGAAATGAAAATGGATCCTCTGCAATCCGTTTGGGATGATATCGTTCGTTGGAATGTTCTTCATGGGCATTGTCAGATTAAATCTGCTTGGTCGTCTATCCCTGGGGGCTGTCACATTAACAGGGTGATCTGCTGCTGATGGCGCAGTAATGTCGCTGGATGCAGAACATCTCCTATGCCCGATACCGCTTTCCACCCGCGATCATTCAGCACGCTGTCTGGCTGTATTACCGGTTTCCCGTCAGCTACCGAGATGTTGAAGATCTGCTCGCTCAAAGTGGTATTGATGTTTCTTATGAAACGGTGCGGCGCTGGGCACTGAAGTTCGGGCAAGCCTATGCCCGGAGACTGAGGACAACGCGCCCTCGACCAGATGTCCGGTGGCACCTTGATGAGGTGTTCGTGTCCATCACCGCCAAGCGGATGTATCTATGGCGCGCTGTCGATAGTTAAGACAGAGAGAATATTCCGCCGTTCTGTCATGGATGCGCCTGGCTGCGCAGGGATACGATAACTAGCTGTTTTACCTATAGAATTCTGCGATTCTTTTCCTCATCAGGCCCTTGCATTGCCGCCCGGCATACGCTTGAATGCGCCCCGGTTTGATGTCGGTCGTATGCGAAATGATTACTGATACGGCGTGCAAACCGGCAAGGTAAAGGAGCCATTGGGTTTCGTTCGGTCAGCGGGTGGAGGTCTGAGCAAATGTAGTTCGATGTGCTGAACGAGGCGGTTTGGGCTAGTGCTTCCATCACTCCAGCAGCGCAATCGATCTGCACCATCACCCGATGAACGAACAATTACCGCCGCAGGGAGGATGCCATGTCCGGAAGGGGCGGAGTTAAGATCTCCAAGCGCACCGTGGATGCGCTATGTGTGAAGGGTAAGGATGCCGTCTTCTGGGACCGCGACCTTCCGGGCTTCGGGGTGAGGGTCCATGCCACGGGCCGCAAGGTCTGTGTGGTCCAAACCCGGGGTCCGAACGGACCGAAGCGTGTCAGCCTCGGCCGGCACGGCGAGATGCCCGCCGAGCAGGCCCGCAAGGAGGCAGCCGCGGTCATCGACCGGATCAAGCGGGGCAAGGACCCGGTCCCGCCGCCGCCGGAGCCTGAACTTACAATAGCCGGCCTGGCGGAGCGCTACCTGCGCGCCCATGTGTCGGTGCACTGCAAGGCCCGCACCGCGAGGCTGTATCGCGGGGTGCTCAACAACCACATTCTGCCGGAACTGGGTGATATGCCCCTCGGCACGGTTGGGCGCGAGCATGTCGCGGCGTTGCATTACCGGCTTCGGGACACGCCCCGCATGGCCAACGAGGCGGTCAAGGTGCTGTCGAAGATGTTCGGCCTCGCCGAAGCATGGAGCCTAGTGCCGCCCGGGACGAACCCGTGCCAGGCGGTGCGCAAGTACCGGGACAACAGGCGGGAGCGGTTTCTGACGGTGGAGGAGTATCGCCGTCTGGGTCGGGTGCTGACCGCGACGGAGGCGGATGGCTCGGTCTGCCCCCTGCCATCGCGGCGATCCGTACCTTGATGCTGACCGGGTGGGTGCCGGCACGACGAGATCGTGACCTTGCGTTGGGACGACGTGGACTGGACGGCGGGGGAGCTGCGGCTGAAGGACACCAAGACGGGTCCGCGCATGGTCCCTATGACACCGACACTGGAGCGGGTGCTGGCGGGGGTGTCCCCCGCGCTGCGGGTAAGCCCTGGGTGTTCGCCGGGCGCGGGCCGGCCTTAAGGATGTGCGGATACACGATTTGCGCCATTCATACGCCAGCCGGGCGCTGGCGCTAGGCGAGAGCCTGACCATGATCGGCAGGCTGCTGGGACACGCGAAGGTGAAAACGACCGCGCGCTACGCTCATCTGGTGCGGGACACGGAGAAGGTATCGGCGGCCAGGGTCGGCGACAGCATCGGTGTCCACATCACGCCACAAGACGCCGCCGCGTGAGGCGGCAAGGACAAGAGCGAGGAGCGGGATGGCCAAGCTGAAATACAAGACGATCTCCAAGCGCACGGTGGAGGCCCTGAGGGTGGAGAAAGACACCGTGTTCTGGGACCGGGAGCTGACCGGCTTCGGGGTGCGGGTCTATCCTTCGGGAGGCAGGGTCTATGTGGTCCAGGCCCGCGGACCGGACGGGCCGAAACGGATCACGCTGGGCCGGCACGGGGTCATCACCGCCGATCAGGCGCGGCGGCGCGCAGCGCTGATCATCGCCCGCGTTAAGGCCGGCGAGGCGCCCGTGCCCGAGCCCATGGCGGCCAAGCCGGAGGGCGGGCCGACGGTGGCCGAGTTGGCCGCGCGGTATCTTAAGGAGCATGTGGTGCTAAGGTTTTCGGGAAGGACGACTACGCCCGATACTACAATCACGCCCGGACGCACCTCTCCCTATGCAAGGACTCGCCGATTCCACGTCCTGCCGTGCGGCACGACGCCATCTCAAGGCATGAACACCTCAGTGGGTTGTGCCATGAATACCGGCGGATAAAACAAACGGAAGGGGCAGGTACAGGGGTGAGACGTATCTCACCGTTGAGATTGGATAGGATTTCCCAAGTGTTTTGTGCTGGACGGACTATTGGTTGACCTTTCCGTCTGAACGAATGTTCTGAAGGTAAGTTAATGCCCTACATTCTTAAAACAAACCTCCCTACGGACCGTGTTGTTGCTGTTGGAGACGACATTACCTTCGAGGAAAAACTGTTATACGGTGGAGAGAATATCGCTCTGGGCGATGAGGTGTTCATCTGGTTCACGGAAAACCGCGGAAAAACGGATCGCCCCAAAGGGCCGGGTCTTGCTGGAATTGGCGTTTGCTTCAACCGAAATCTTGATGGCGGAAGAATCCGGATCACTCTGGTTCCATCTAATCTGACCCCAGACAGGCCCATGACCGTCAGCGACCTGGAACGGTTTAGCGGCAATCAAGGTGGCGAGCCAATATCGGGGATAGCACGGAAGCTTCTTCGTCATGCTCATAACAAGGTTGCGTTTTTGACAGATGAAGAAGCCGACTTTCTCCGTGGATATTTTCGGCCATAACTCACGATTAGCACCTAATCATGACTGTTCCATAACTCCGGTGAGAACCAGATAGTCCAGCTGGAGGCCCCATAAAATGGACCGTGTAGCTGTCCCTTCCCACAACCTCATCCGCTTGAACTGGGCGTGAATCATCTATAACTCGGTGCGGACAACCTAGGCTATTAGGCTATTTCTTCTAGCGTTTGTAGGCCTCGACAACGAGGCGGGACAATTGCTTGCTGAGAATGTCGCCTTGGTGGATTCCATCACGAATATCAGCAGATAAGGTAAACGGGAGAGACAGCTGGTCTATCCGCCTCTTCCGGATCTCGGCGGCAAACAATGGACCAAAGCGGTTCCACCAGTACGGTACGGTTTCATGGCAGATGTCGATGCCGCGCTCAAACAGGAGATCTTCAACCTGTCTTAACGACAAGGGATAACGGACATACAGCATTACAGCGCTGCGGATGATCTCGGGCGAGCTATTGAAATAACGGAAGGGATTGTGCATCGCAGGAGGCTAGGAGACCTTAATTCCTAGCTCAAGCCGATTTAGTCTGACAATGCCACGCGGAGTTATGGAGGATTCACACCCAGTTCAAGCGGTTGAGGTTTTTACAAGGGACACTAGGTCGAACTCCTGACAAGATAAGGTCATGGATCTATCGGATCGCGGCGACCAATAGAACGGGGAGGCCAACATGACGCGAAATAACACTTCAACGCGACAAGGTTCGAGGTTCACGCTAATCCATTTGCTATCGGCCCTGTTAGGAATAATGTTTTTGGTACCCGCGGTGGCTAGTGCCGCAGATGCGGACGGGTTCGATCTTGAGCTTCATGCGGGACCCGAAGTGTGGTTCGAAGAACATTGGGCTGTGAAGGCGGGAAGGTTTCAACAGTTCATGGAGACCTACCGGCAGGAGGTCTATAGCCTCGCCCGACGCACGTCCGGTTACCGTGGCTACACCGTGTGGACTTTCCTTCAGCCCGAGGGCGGAGATGCGCCTGCTCCGTCCCTCTTTACCCCGGGGTTCAGCCGCGATGAATTCATCCAGCCCCACCGGGCCATCATGCTTAACGGCGAAATACTTACCGAGCGCGTCATCAACATTGGCAGCCTGATGGCCCGAACCTACAACGTGCTCATCGTTCACCATATGCAGACCTGGGCCGACGGCGCCAATTTCCATAACGCCATTGCGGGAATTTATGCCGATGAGCATGACGACGAAAGCTTGTGGGAACATCTCTCCTCGACCTTGTATCCCCATGTCAGCAATGTGTGGACGGCCTACTTCCGCGTCATCAACACGGGATATCCTTCTGACGGCTATCCGGCACTCGGACCGGCCGCGCCCGGAGACGCCGATGATCTGAACCTGGAGCCGCGCCGGGGTCCCATGGTGATGATGGAGGAAGGTTGGGACATCAGGCACGGCAAGCTCAATGAGTTTGTCGAAGTGTATGAAAGGGACGTTTACGCCCTGCTGCGCCGGGTTCCCGGATACCGAGGTATGACAACATTTACACGTTTGCCCCCGCAGAACGGGGAACCAGAGCCGCCCGTGGAACTTGGCGGGCCCGATGACTTCGTTGTGCCTTATCCAGGACTGCTCATGGACGGCCAGATCCGAACCGACCTCTCCATCAATGCCGGCGCCCTGTTCAAGGATGTGCATAACGCCAAGGTGGTACATTACATTGAAAGCTGGAACGCATTGAGTAGCTGGATGCGGGAAATGACGGCGATCTACGAGGAAGAAAACAACGGTGCCGATCCCTGGGATCTGTTTCAGAAGACCCTGTTTCCCCTCATTAACAACCATTGGGATTTTCCCTACCGGATGATCGAGACCAGTTACATGGCCACGGAACGGACAGGTGACTGAATGAACGGTGTCATAAAGGGGGTATCCTTTCCGAAAACTTCATCCAAACAAATTTTGAGAGGATTTACGTCCAGTCCAAGCGGATGAGGTTTACGAAAAGGATACCGAGATTTCGCCAAACATGGTTGTGGCTCAAAAATCGTCCAGATGTACTAATTTTGCATTGTACCATCTTACAACCCCACTTCAGACAGGTGTTGACAGCGCTGATTGCGGACCAACGATTGGAGGTCATTTGAGTTCTACAAAAGTTCGGTAAAGGTGGTTGCGGGCCCCCGCAACCAGCGTTGTCTTAAGTACGGTTCCCTTGGCGCCGTGCTTGGCGTTTGTTGACAGAGCCAGCATTTCCGCCAGTTCGCCCTTAAGGTGGATACGGAGGTCATCGCCGTCGGGCACTAAGCGGATCTCGTCGACAAGCCCGCGAATGATCTCGCCGGCTTCTTGCCTTGTTTCCTCCGTGTTGAGCGCTTCAGTTAGATTTTCCACCTTTTGCCGGTATATCTCGGCGAGGTTGGGGTGCAGCCGGATGGGCGGCGGCGGCTCGGCAGCAAGCTCTTGTTCGATCACCCGCTTGTTCTGTTCAAGGCGCTCGAACTCGGCCTTTAGAGTGTCCGACTGAATACCGGCCTTGACCGCCGAGACCAGAGATTCAAGTTCCTTGTTTATTTTGGCCAGCTGCTTCTGAAGACCTTCCCGCCGGGAGGTTTCGGCGGTGAGGCGCCCGTTTAGCCTGTCGTGATAGGACCGGATGAACTCCTTGACCAAAGCGGGGTCCATAAGCTCGTCCTTGAGCCCTGAGAGTATAATCTCTTCCAAATCGATGCGCCTGATCCTGAGTTTGTTGTCGCAGGTGCCCCGCGTTTTTCGGTTGGCGCAGCCATACTTTGTGCCGCTCACCAGGCTGTATGACCCGCCGCATTGTCCGCACTTCAGGAGGCCGGAGAACAGGTGGACCGGCCGCCGGGCCCGTTCAGTGCGTATCCCTTGGGAACGATCAGAGGTAACGGTCCGGCGTGTTGCCTTTTGGCGTTCCTTGACTGCGTCCCACAGGTCCTGCGGCACGATGCGCAGTTCAGGGACTTCCTCAATGATCCACGCAGACTCGGGATTAGGGCGAGCTTGGCGTTTACCTGTTGCGGGGTCCTTCACGAAGTGCTGGCGGTTCCAGACCAGGCGACCGCTATAGAGGTCGTTGTTCAGGATCCCAGTTCCGCGTCGCCAGTTGCCGTTTATGGTTGACTGCCCCCAATTCCTGCCGAAAGGCCCTGGGATGTCTTCGGCATTCAGACCCTTGGCAATTGCCGTGGGGGACAGGCCATTGGCGAAGTCCTGGAAGATAGATCGGACAATCTTGGCTTCTTCTTGGTTGATGGTTCTCTTGCCCCTTACGGGATTACCGGCGGAATCCGTTTCCCTGACGACGCCGTAGCCATAACAGAGGCCGCCGCCGGAACCGCGTGCCCGGACACGGCCCTCCATTCCGCGATGGGTTTTCAGGGCAAGATCCTTGAGGAAGAGAGCGTTCATGGTGCCCTTGAGGCCGACATGCAGTTCTTCGATTTTACCTTCCGCCAGAGTGACCAGGCGGACATTGGCGAAGCTCAAGTTCTTGAACAGGCCCGCCACGTGTTCCTGATCTCTTGAAAGACGATCCAGGGCCTCCGCCACCACAACCTCGAACAGGCCGGAGCGCGCATCCTCCAGCAATTTCTGGTACCCCGGTCTAATAAGGGATGCCCCGCTGATTGCGCGGTCAGTATAGGTATTGGTCAGGCGCCAGCGCTGTTGTTCGATATGGGCCTTGCATTGACGGATCTGATCCTCAATCGAGGCATCTCTCTGATTATCAGAGCTGTATCTGGCGTAGATGACGGCACGGGTCATGGGATCACCTTACACAAGTTCCGCGCAGGTCTGCCACCACGCGCTGCAGGCGCCGGGACGCCTCCAGGCTGCCGGCATGGTTGTAATGGGCTCCCGATGTGGCGAGAGAGGCATGACCCAGTATTGCCCTGATCATTTTCACATGTTTTGGATCCTGCTCCGCTATGGAGGTCGCCGCGGCATCCCTGAACAGGTGCGGGTTGATGGGATGGCCGAAGCGTTCTTCAGTCCGCCGGCAAATCCGCGTGTTGATCCGGCGGCTTTTCATTGGTGAACCGCCTTCGCCTACCCAGAGCCGCTGGCCGACATCCGTTTTCCAGCGTCCATGCTGCGTCATGAGTTCAGGACGGATGTGGTCCAGATAGTGCTGCAATGGGTCAGTGAGTTGCCGGGGTAAGGGGAACTCCATTGAGCGGCGGTTTTTCATGTCTTGGGCGTCAAAGAAAAGCCAGTAGACATCGTCCATTTTTTGCAAGTGGCGGCCGATTTCGATCTGCGCCAGGTTTCCGCACCGGATTGGGCGGCTCGCCAGAAGGGCAATCATCAGCCCATCGCGATACCGCCCCAGTCTCTTTGGTGTCGTGGTGCATGCATCCGATGTATCCATCAGATCAAAGCCGAGCTTCCAAAGGTCGCGTGACGGAACGAGCCGGGACCTTTTGTCCCTGACAGGCTTTGCATCGCGGCATGCCCGCCGGGTTGCGGCACTCAGGTCCGATAGATCCGCACCGGGGCTCATAACCCGGGCCAAGGAGAGAAGATCGAACAGGTAATTGCGGGCCGTGCAGGGGGCAACATGAGTCTCAAGCAGCTGCAGGAATCCGCTTAGGTATTCCTTGCTCAAGCAGTCCACGCCCGACTCTATGAACTGAAGGCCTTCGTTGTCCGCCAAGTGCCCGAGCCAACTGCCGTAAGCAAGGCGAAACCGCGACAGCTGCGCATCGGTGATGTTGCTGAGCTCACCCTGTTCGTCCAGTACATTTCCCTTGGTGCGGGCCCGGGACCATGCAAGACGGTCGGCCGCGGGCCAATGGTCAAAGGGGATGATCCGAACAGGCAGCTTGCGTGCCATCACGCCGCTCCCTGCTTAAGGTCCAGAACGATACTGTCGTAACGCTTCAGAGCTGTGGCCGTCTCCAGGCCGGCGTAACTGTCAATGGTTGTCTGGATGTTCTTGTGGTTCAGAATGCGCCGAACTTCCTCGTAATGTCCCGGATGCCGCTCAAGAAACAGGCGTGCGGCAAGATGCCGGAACAGGTGAGGGTTAGCGTGTAGGCCTAATTCTTTCCAAAGCGCATTGGTAATGTTTCGGCGAAGAGCGTTGGCGGCCTTGGGTGCGCCTGAACGGCCGGGAAACAGGAGCGAAGAGGTGTGGCCGTTCGCAAGCAATGGCTGATACCAGGCCATATAAAGTTCGAGGAGATCGTTGACGACTTCGGGAACGGGATAGGCGAGGTCTTCGTCGTTCTTAACGTCTTGTGCATCGATACGGATTTGCCGAGCTGGATCTTTGTCTGAGAGGACTGGAACGAAGTGAACTTCAAGGTCCAAAGACCGCAGGTTTTCGATTCTCATGGGTGCCACTGAAAGAATGGCAATCGCCAGGGCCGTTTGTACGCGCAGGGCCGACCGTGAGTCGGCTGCTTTCTTTAATTCTCGAGCGAGAATCTTATCGGGCAACGTGAACAATGCGCGCAGCACCTTCTTGTCCCGGAACTGCCTCAAGCGCTCCTCGTTCTTCTTGCTCAGTCCCTTGTGTTTCAACCGCGATGTGCTCATCTTTGTGCGTGTCGACCCCGACGATGACGTCGTGGCGTTGGAGTGCGATGCTAGGCATGATTGTTGATCCCTTCACATGGTCGATGGTCCGACTCGCTGGTCAGGCGGGAAGGACAGGACTGCGATGGGACCTGGTGGATCAGGCTCCTATTAGGTCACTGCCCACCTGGCCGGCGAGGCACTACGGCGCCGCTCGGGTGGCTACGACGCGGGCAAGAAGATCAAGGGGCGCAAGCGCCACGCGCTGGTCGACACCGACGGGCGCGGCCTCGTGCTCGAGGCGCATCCGGCGAGTATCCAGGACCGCGATGGTGGCGGGCCGCTGCTGTGCGCCTCACGCGGCTCGTTTCCGTTCATCGAGAAGGTCTTTGCCGACAGCGGCTACGCCGGCGAGAAGGTCGCCACGGCCACCGTGATCGCCGTCGAGATCGCGCGCAAAAGCCTCGATCAGGTCGGCTTCGCCGTCCAACCGCGCCGCTGGGTCGTGGAGCGCTTCTTCGCCTGGATCAACCGCAACCGGCGACTGGCAAAGGACTTCGAGGCCACCATCGCCTCGGCCCGCGCCTTCCTCTACGCCGCCTCCGTCATGCTCCTCGTCCGCAGATTGGCCCGAGCCGCATGACTTTCGAAACCGACTCTAAGGCAAAGACTCGCCCTTTCCAAGACCAGCTGAGTTTGTTGGCGCCATCATTACGCATCCGCATCTTGGCGGACTGCACCACGAATACCAGCGAATCAGGTAAATAGAAGGGACAGGACGAGGTTTTCGAAAGGGACAAATGCGAATCGCCAGCAAAGCAATTGTCTACAAACAGAACAACTTTGCACCAACCGCTGTTTGAGGCTGGCGCCAGCGACCGATTTTGAAGGTCAGCTCTTTTGGTTGGTGACCCGCGGATCCTGGATATCGCGCATTTTTACATCCTCATAGAAGTCATCAAAGTCGGAGCCAACCAATTTTTCTGCCATAGCGCGGACATACGTATCCGGTCCCAGGGGGCATTGGGCGTAGAGGGATTGGCGCCAACCGTCTGCGCGTTTGTTATAGATCGACAGCACATGATCAAAGCCGTGACGGGGAACACCGATTGGGCCCGGCGCCTTAATCTTGATTTCATACCAGTGATCGTAAAGGGCGAGCGCCACGCCGGGCGCGAGTTCTTTGACGAACAGTTTAGAATAGCCCCAGCGAAACGCGTCGAGCCCCTTCTTTGGTGGAAAAATGTATCGATCGAGCGTTTCCCACCCGACCATGACGTCGTAGAGTTCTTCCGCGACATAAATGGGCGTCGGGTCTTCTCGATCCCAAATCTCTTCTGGGAGCCGCCACCATTCTTGCGCCAGCCAGATTTCTTCCGTGCGCTTGAGGACTGCGTCGATTTCCGCAAAGAGCGTTGGATCGGAAGGCGGATATTCAGGACGTTCCCTAACCATCTCTTCGGATGTGTGATTGCCAGCAACGGCAGTGTCAGACTAAATCGCCTTGAGTCAAGTAGTGCGCTGTGCTTTCTGAAAACCTTATCCGCCGATATTGATGATGCATACCGTCCAGGCGTGGATGAGGTTTTCGAAAGGGGCCGGTGATCAAATCCGCGCTGGAGTTTCCGGCCTATGGTCAGGCCCGCACCTCCAACGAGCTGCGCAAGCAGGGTGTCTTTGTCTCGCCCTCAGGCGTCCGCTCGATCTGGCTGCGGCATGACCTGGCCAACTTCAAGGCCCGCCTTAAAGCATTGGAGACCAAGGTCGCCGAGGACGGCATCATCCTGACCGAGGCCCACATACGAGGCCCAGGTGCAGGCGTTGGAAAAGAAGAATCGCGACGACGAAGCCCGCGGCGAGGTGGAAACGGCCCACCCCGGCTATCTGGGTTCACAGGACACCTTCTATGTCGGCACCCTGAAGGGGGTGGGGCGGATCTACCAGCAGAGCTATGTCGATCCCTATTCCAAGGTCGCGCAGGCCAAGCTCTACACCACCAAGACGCCGATCACCGCCGCCGACCTGCTCAATGACCGGGTGCTGCCGTTCCATGACGAGCACGACCTGCCTGTGCTGCGGATCATGACCGACAGAGGTACGGAATACTGCGGGCGCGTCGACAAGCACGACTACCAGCTCTTCCTGGCCATCAACGATATCGACCACACCAAGACCAAGGTGAAATCACCGCAAACAAACGGCATCCGCGAGCGCTTTCACAAGACCGTGCTGCAGGAGTTCTACCAGGTCGCGTTCCGCAAAAGACTCTACGACAGCGTCGATGCGCTGCAGGACGATCTGGATCAATGGCTACATCACTACAACACGGAACGCACTCATCAGGGCAAAATGTGTTGCGGCAGAACGCCGTTCCAGACCATGATCGAGGGCAAAGAAATCTGGAAGGAAAAGTTCGTGAACTGAACTTGACCTAACAGAGGCCGCCGGAAAAACGGCCAACTGTCAGATCACATCTGAACCACTACAATTGAACGAATTGAAGCCTCAGGTTGCGTGCCACCGTGGAGCTTGGGACCGCTTGCTGAATTCCGGGATCAGATCGTCCGTCGCTTGGCGTGCTATCGCCACTCAGAAAACAACCACACGGATCAGTCTTCGCACCTCGATATACAGCAAGAGCTCGTCTTCCTGTCCGATTGGGCGGGCGTGCATCGTGTCGACCCGGATTGGGTGTAGTCGCTGGAAGGTCTCGCGGACGCTTTCTACCCGACCGAAAAAGCCGCCGAACACTTCGTGCCAGTTACCCTTCTTGCAGATCACACGCTCGTAGTCGCTGAAATCCGCGAAAGCCACGAGCGGCCAGTTTCCCCTGCCCCCCTTTTCCGCTTCTTGCTGCTTTCGCAACCATTCTTCATACAAGCCATTCGGCAAGCGATACTTCGGCCATTCAGCGCCGAAAGCTCGGGTCATCTGGGAATCGATGAACTGGCGAAGGTTAGTCTCTAGCCTGAGTAACCAATCGTGGGCGAAGCTGGTTCGTACGAGCGCTTCCACTTCTTCCTCATCGTCTGCGCTCGGAACCGGGGCACCGTATGCATTCACCAGCGGTGGCGGTTCGCGCCGCAGACCGGCAATTTCAACACTTTCCTGAAAGGCAGGCGCTGGGAAATCCGTCAGCGACGGATCGAAACCGAGACTCACGTAGAATTCTGACCGTTCACTGAGGTTGGTCAGTACGGATTTTGGCCATGTGATCTTGTCTCGCCAGTCTCCAAGATCGACCCGAAGGGCGGCACTTACGTGATCGTCGAACGTCGCCATCCGGGCGAGCATGCCACCGATACCCTGAAGTTCGGCAAAGCCTCTAACTGACTTGAGGGCTTGCCGCGCGTCCAGCCACGGCGTACGCATAGCCTCCATGGCCCTTTGAATTTCGCTGGCCTGCTCCGCGTACCGTTTCATCACGCCCGCCATGGGGCTTCGTTGAAACTCCTTCATGAGATTTACCGCTGCATTCACCTCCGGCAACGTGAAACGCGCCTTGAACTCAGCCATCATCTGCTGTGTTTTGCGGAATTCCTCATGGAGATGGCGGGTTGGGTCGAACACACCGGCGCGTCGCACTTCGGCGAGCGGTCCCTCCACCGACCGCATCAGCGTACGATGGCGCTCCACATCTTCAAGCAACCGCTTTACCGCCGAGTTGACATGGATGGCCCTTATCGCCTTCAGCGCAGGACTGTTGGCCGCCCCATGTGCCATCTCGATGGCGCTGCGGTTTTGCTCCACGAGCTCTTGCGCTTGTAGTGCTGGTTGGTTCAGTTTTTCGATGTCGATCACTTTCGTATCCTACGCCCTCATCGACAACGTTTGAGACAGGCGTGTTTCATTCAGCGCTTATCGAGGAAGAAGTTGCTTGATCGCAACCCAGTTCGTATTACCGGGACGCTTAGCGTACCAGTAAATCCAGCCACCGAGATTGGTGTGTTTGCCGTTCTTGGTCACGGCAACGCCACCGGCAGAGGCCGACGGGCTCCTGAAGCGCTTCCCTTCCACGACCCATTCGCCGTTCTCAATGGCCCCGGTGTGTTCCATCCGCAGTGTCTGACGTCAGCGCCTTTGGGACAAATTGAGGTAATTGCATAACGGAGGATTTCTGGCTCATCGTAGTGACCGAAGGGAACGAAGATGAGACAGAAATTAATGAGCAAGAACGACCCGGCGGAGAGAACGGTTCGGGATATTCGGCGCAAGACACGCAAGCAGTATACGGCTGAGGAGAAGATCCGGATCGTGGTGTCGGGCCTGCGCGGCGAGGAGAGCATCGCCGCCTTGTGCCGCCGCGAGGGCATCGCCGAGGGTCTGTATTACAGCTGGTCGAAAGAGTTTTTGGAAGCGGGCAAGAAGCGGCTCGCCGGCGACACCGGGCGCCAAGCGACCTCGGGCGAGGTTAAAGGCCTCCGCCAGGAGATGCGCGACTTGAAGGAGTTGGTCGCCGAACTTTCGCTGGAGAACCGTCTTCTCAAAAAAAACATGCTCGGGCACGGGGGAGACGAGGAATGAGGTATCGCGCATCCGAGAAGCTGGAGATCATCCGCCTGGTCGAGCAGTCCCACCTGGGCGTCGGGTCCACTTTGGACAAGCTGGGCATTCCGAAGACCACCTTTTATCGCTGGTACGATCGTTTTCTGGCCTTTGGCGACGCCGGTCTTGAGGATCGCAACAGCAGCCCGGGCCGGGTATGGAACCGGATCCCGGATGATGTCCGGGGGCAGATCATCGATCTTGCCCTGGAGGAGACACAACTGTCGCCCCGGGAACTGGCCGTCAGGTTTACGGACACCAGGGGCTACTTTGTCTCGGAAGCCTCGGTTTATCGGCTTCTCAAAGCCCACGACCTGATCACCAGCCCCGCTTTCGTGATCATCAAGGCAGCCGATGAGTTCCGCGACAAGACCACGGCGCCGAACCAGCTGTGGCAGACCGACTTCACCTCTCTCAAGGTCATCGGCTGGGGCTGGTTTTATCTGTCGACCATCTTGGACGACTATTCCCGCTACATCATTGCTTGGAAGCTCTGCACCAACATGACGGCGGACGATGTGACGGCAACACTGAAGTTGGCGCTAGAAGCCTCAGGCTGCAATCGCGCCAATGTCGTCCACAAGCCGAGGCTGCTCAGCGACAACGGCTCGTCCTATATCTCCAGCGATCTGGCTGAATGGCTCGGGGACCACGGTATGGATCACGTTCGGGGCGCACCGTATCACCCGCAAACCCAGGGCAAGATCGAGCGCTGGCATCAAACGCTGAAGAACCGGATCCTGCTTGAAAATTATTATCTACCCGGCGATCTCGAAAACCAGATCAGCGCCTTCGTCGATCGCTACAACAACCAACGCTACCACGAGAGCATCGGCAACGTAACTCCAGCCGACGCCTACTTTGGACGCCACACCGCCAGCATCGAAAAGAGAAAAAAGATCAAAAAACTGACCACCCAAAACCGCCGCTTGAACCATCAACGCCAAGCGGCTTAACATCAAACAAAGATGAGCCCGATCCTCCCTTATGAAACACGCTCAACAGTCCCATTTGTTTTGATGACGGACACCCAAGCGTAGTAGCCGCTTTCACTGACCCTCAGGACTTTGCACATCCTGCAGATTGAAAAATTGGCCTTCTCCTTTGCGATGAAATGAAACCTCATCGGCTTTGGCTCGCGAAGAAGGCCGTCGCTTTTTTTAAAATGTCCCGCTCCTCACGCAATGTCCTGTTCTCCTTGCAAAGGCGAGCCAATTCCTTGTCTTTATCATTATGAGGGCCGGACAGCAGCTCAGTGTGCTTATGACTGGTAATCCACTTGCCTAATGTAGACAGGCCAATGCCAAGATCGGCGGCAACTTGCTTGTGTGATAGCCCGCTCGTCAATGCAATCCGAACGGCTTCAGAACGAAATTCCTCAGTTCTTCCGATACCCATATGGGCCTCCTGTTGAGTTTAAACTTTAACAGAAGGCACTCTCCATTTTACCGGTACCAGTCCAGTTGGACACGCCTGTCCTGATGAGCGCTTCCAGAGGGACCACTAGCGTATCCGGCACCGAATCAACGTGGATTTGCACATCGGTAAACATGTTTGGTTTCAGGGCTCCGTCCGGATTATCAAATTTGAGACGCGCTGTGAGCGTGCGTGTTTTCGCGTCCACGGTCGGATAGACATAATCGACCACCCCGGTGCGGGTGACAGTGGGTTGGAAGTCCATTTCCAACGTGGCCGTCTGTCCCGGCTTGACCCAAGACGCCTGACCTTCAAACACGTCGACCAATACCCAAACGGAAGACAAGTCAGCGATGACCATGGTTGTCATTTCGGGTTTCACAAACATGCCCTCGCCGACATTCAGCGACAGTACGACACCACTGATGGGTGATAGAACCGAGGTCCGCCGCTTGACGGAACCGCCGTTGCGCAGGGCTTCAATTTCGCGTTCCGGCACGTCGAGCAGTGCAAGGCGGCCCAAAGTGATGTCAAGTATGTCCTGTTCACCGCGTTGCAGGAACTGGACATACTCACCTTGCGCCACGTGAATATCTGGTGCGTACAATTCAAACAGTGTCTGCCCGTTCTTGACGGCTTCGCCCACGGCCTTGACCGGCAGGCGTTCGATCCAGCCTTCCGCACGAACGTGAATATGGCTGATCAAATCGTCATCGGCGGCAACGTAACCAACAGTTCTAATAGAACGGTCGAGGTCGCGCTGTTCTACAGATGCCGTGCGGATGCCAAGGCTTTGCATCATGGCGGAAGAAACGATGATGGCATTGGCACCGTCGCCGTCCATTGCTGTCTGGCTATCCTCATAAACTGGGACAAGGTTCATCCCCATAGGCGATTTGCCTGGTCCAGGCCGTCTGAAATTAGGGTCCATGGGCGCGACCCAATACCGACCACAGTGAGAAAATAAAGCAATACGTCAAACCTACGCTTGAATGCGCCGGAGTATGATAATTCACTGTATATAAACAGTTTTCTCGTATCATCGCCCTCAGACAGCAATTGCTTTCCTGCCATGTATACGCTTATATGCGCCTGAGTTTGATGTCAGTCGCTTGCGTGATGCTTACGGTCCCATGCCCGAAATCAACGCGAGGAAATCAACTAAGGGAACCGCAATGCCCAAACGTCAAGAACGCGTCATCACCAAGCGCAGTGTCGATGCCCTATCGGTCGAGGGCAAGGACGCGATCTTCTGGGATCGGGATTTACCCGGCTTCGGGGTCAGGGTCTATCCCACCGGGGTCAAGGTGTACGTGGTTCAAAGCCGGGGACCGGGCGGTTCGAGACGGGTGACCGTGGGCCGGCACGGCGACCTCTCCGCCGCTCAGGCACGCCGCCGGGCGGCGGCGATCGTCGACCGGATCAAACGGGGCCAGGACCCGGTTCCACCCGCTGCGCCCGAGCCCGGGGATGAACCCACGGTGGCCGATCTCGCAGAGCGGTATTTGCGCACGCATGTGGCGGTCCACTGCAAGGCATCCACCGCGGAACTCTACCGGGGTGCGCTCGACAACCACGTTCTGCCGGCACTGGGCGCAATGCCGGCCGGGGCGGTCGAGCGCGAACATGTCACGGCGCTGCATTACAAGATGCGCGGCCAGCCCCATGCAGCGAACACGGTGCTGAAGATCGTTGCGAAGATGTTTTCGCTGGCGGAAGGCTGGGGCCTTCGGGCGAGCGGCCGGAACCCCTGCCGGTCGGTGCGCAAGTACAAGACGCGCCCACGCGAGCGGTTCCTGACCGATGCGGAGTTCGGAAGGCTGGGCCGGGCGCTGGATGAGGCGGAAGCCGAGGGCGCGGTCTCGCTTTATGCGGCGGCGGCAATCAGGCTGCTGGTGCTGACCGGGTGCCGGCGCAACGAGATCCTGGAACTGCGTTGGGACGACGTCGACCCGACGGCTGGCGAGTTGCGCTTGCGCGACACCAAGACCGGCGCGCGCATGGTGCCGCTGACGCCGACCTTGGCAGGAGTGCTGGCCAACATTCTCCGCATTCCTGACAATCCATGGGTGATCGTAGGCAAGAATCCGGGTGCCCGTCTTACGGATATCAACACGCCGTGGCTCCGTCTTCGCGCCCGTGCCGGGCTCGACGGCGCGCGCCTACACGATCTCCGGCATTCCTGGGCCTCCCGCGCGCTGGCGCTCGGCGAGAGCCTGCCGATGATCGGCCGGCTGCTCGGACACAGCCGGATTGAGACGACGGCGCGCTACGCGCATTTGGCCCGGGATACGGAAAAGGCTTCGGCGGCGAAGATCGGCGGCAGCATCGGCGCGGACATTCTGCCGAAGGACGGCTCCATCGCGGGAGATAAGCTCGACCGGATGGCCCGGCGCGGTAACGGATTGGAGGGCAGATCATGGCAAAGCTGAACCGCAAATCGATTTCCCGGCGCACCGTCGAGGCGCTGTCGGTGGATCGGGACACGGTGTTTTGGGATCGGGAGATGCCGGGGTTCGGGGTGCGGGTCTACGCCTCGGGAGTGAAGGTCTACATCGTGCAGAGCCGGGCGGGCGGCGGATCGGTGCGCGTGACGGTGGGCCGCCATGGTGTCATCTCCGCCGATCAGGCGCGGCGCCGCGCGGCGCAGATCATCAACCGGATCAAGGCGGGGGAGGAACCCGTTCCCGAGCCATTGGCGGCGAAGCCGGTCGGGGGCCCGACCGTGGCAGAACTCGCGGCGCGGTATATGGAAGAACACGTCGCCGTGCGCTGCAAGCCGGCTACGGCGGCGGGGTGCCGTGCGGTGATCAAGAAGCACATCCTGCCCGCGTTCGGCAAGCGCTCCATTGCGGCAGTCGAGCGCGAACAGGTATTGGCATTGCACGACAGATTGCATGAAGTACCCTTTGCGGCGAACCGGGCGGTTGCTGTGCTCTCGCGCATGTTCACTATGGCCGAGGTTTGGGGTCTCGTCCCGGAAGGGAACAATCCGTGCGGGCTGGTGATCAAGCACAAGGAGCGCAAGCGAGAGCGGTTTCTGACGGAGGGAGAGTTCCGCCGGCTCGGCCGGGTGCTGAGTGAAGCCTCGGCCGTGGGCGGTGTATCGGCACATGCGGTTGCGGCGATACGGTTGCTGATGCTGACCGGTTGCCGGAAGAACGAGATCCTGACCTTGCGTTGGGAGGATGTGGACCTGGAGGCGAACGAGTTCAGGCTCCGCGATAGCAAAACGGGTCCTCGCGCGATCCCGCTGTCGCCGGCGGCGGTTGATGTGCTCGCGGACTTGCCCCGGGTTTCCGGCAATCCCTGGGTGATCCCCGGGCATAAACCGGGCGCGCGCATGAGGAACCTGGACGATCCGTGGCAGATCGTCCGCGCCCGCGCCGACCTGGAAGAAGTGCGCCTTCATGACCTCAGGCACTCGTTTGCTTCAAGGGCATTGGCGCTCGGTGAAAGCCTGCCGATGATTGGTAAATTACTTGGCCACACGCAGATCCAGACGACGGCGCGCTATGCCCATCTGGCGCGGGATTCGGTCAAGGTATCGGCGGCCCGGGTCGCCGCCAGCATCGGCGCGGACTTCCTGCCGGCCACGGTTGGATCGGATTCCACCGGTGCCTGGGTAGCCTAAGCAAGAGGTCAAGAGTGAGCAACAATTGACATTGGCGGAGAGCACTCGGGCACTCGGGACTACCTGAACCCTGCACCGTCGGATTGAACCTCTTCCTCTGCTTGCAATCCTGCAAATCGGTCCGTCCGACCGTAGTAGGAACCTCTGGACGAGGTTTTCGGAAGGGACAGGAACGAACCGGTAACGCTCATATCATACTGGCGAGAACTATCGCGATGGCTGTGGATATATGGGTGGCAAACACAGCTACTCTAGAAGTCGTAGTTAACCCTCAGGCCATAAGTCGTCTTTTTTGGCAGACCGATGTTGAGCGCCGTCGGCGTAAAGGTTTCATAGTCGAAAGCATCGTACGCTTGGTCGGGCGTTTCATCGCCAAGGATGTTCTTGCCCCACAGTTCGATGCGCATGTTTTCCATTTCAACGCCGATCCGAGCATTAAGCAGGTATTGGGCCCCGGTCGACACCAAGTTACCAGACGTTACGTATTTTCCGCCAACGTAAAGGAAATCAGCTCCGGTATACCAATCCAGCGAACTGTTCAATGCGCTGGTATAGGTCCCGTTGATGAACCCTTGGGTCCTCGGCGTTTCCGCCAACCGGTTGCCCAACACGTTCGTGTCAGCGCCGATTGACGCAACAGACAGGTCTTCGCCCCGCTTGATACTCGTATCATTGATGGAGTAAGCCGCGGAGACGTTGAACTCGTCGGTCACTTGGAAGGACGTTTCGAATTCGACCCCCTTAAGGTTCGTCTTACCTTGGTTGGTCAGTACTGTGCCGATAAACAACGACGGCTGCAGCAGAGTGATCGATTGCGGAATCTGCTGGTTGGTAATCGCCCCGGTATATCCGGTCAACGTGACGGTACCGCGTCCGTCCATGAAACGAGACTTGATACCGATGTCGAACGAATCCAGCGTTTCCTGTTCAACTTCAAGCATCGCGCCTGTGGCCGCCGCGACCGCCTCCGCGAGACCCGGTGCCAGCGCACCCGGAGAAAGGTTGGAGTTAAACGCACCGGGGCGAGACCCGCGTGCCCACAACGCGAAGATCATGGTGTCGTCCGTCGGCTTGTACTTGAGCGAGACACGCGGGGTAAAGACGTTCCAGCTGCCCTTCAACGGCGTACGGGGGCCTTCAGGAGCCCAGAACCTCGGCGTGTCTTTGATCTTGTCAGACTGATAGCGGCCTTCAAGACCGAGCTCCAAGTTGTCCATCACATCGTAGTAGAGGCTAGCAAAGCCGGACCACGTATTGGTTTGACGGCGGGCGCCCGGCAGGTTCAACGGCGCGCCGAGAGAAACGTCCCCGATGACCGAACCGACGTCGGAGAAATAAAGATAGTTGCCACCGATGCTCCAGCGCAGCCGCTCATCACTGCCCGAGGAAAGACGGACTTCTTGAGAGAAGTCGCTGGCATCGCCCTCAAGGATATAAAGCCAAAACGAATCTGGCCTTACGCCTGGCCTTACGCCGAAGAATGGATTTGCGAAGTTCTCATTAGACCACTCTTGCTGGATGTTGGCGTCCTTGGTCTCGTTATACCCGGTAATCGTTTCAAGGGTGACATCGTTATCGAAGGTATACCCGACCTTAAGATTTGCGTGAAAGTTTTCGCTTTTCAGGCCGGGTTGGTCATTCAATCCCGGCAAATTCACGACCGGAAGCGTCAGGTCGAGCCAGCGCTGGTCGGTGAACCTTGCGTGCGTATCCGCGTCACTCGCTTCGGGAACAATACCGCAGAACCAGGTGGGCGCACCCGTATTGCCCACGTCGCACGTATGGTCCTCTTTAATGAAGCGGATATGAGCTCCTGGGTCGTCCCTATATTTATACAAGTTGGCAACAGCCCGGATTTCAAGTTGGTCAGACGGGGTGAATTTGAGAGTTCCCCACAGGCTTGACGTTGTCTGGCCACCGAGCGGGGTGCTGTCGAACGAACTTTGGTACTGAGAACCCTCGTTGCGGTGCTCGCCACTGAGCCGGAACAAGACTTTAATCTTCGACAATCGGCCCTTCAACGGACATGCCGAGTCGGGTTGAATCGTAGTTCGCGTACTCCGCAACAAGGCGGCCGCCCCATTCCTCTGCAGGATCGCGGGTCGTCACACTGATGGCGCCGGAGAATGTGTTACGGCCGAAAGTTGCCGTTTGCGGCCCCTTCAGGACTTCGATGCGCTCAATGTCGAGTGTCCCCGGTGTATTGCCGCTATAGACCGGAACGCCATCGACAAACATAACGGCAGCGCTCGCAGCTTGTGCAAAGTTGTTGATCGATAGGCCGCGGACAACGAATTGGCTGCTTCCCCGATCCTGACGCCCGGTTCCGCCGAAGTCAGTATAGAACATGCCTGGCGTCATCCTTGAGAGTTCTTCCATGCTCTGCAAGTTGTACTTGTCTAATTGAGCAGCACTGAGCGCCGTGATCGACAGGGGTACGTCGAGCAACGTCTCATCACGTTTACGCGCTGTTACCGTGATTTCTTCCAAGGCCAACTGTTGGGCTTCCGCAGCACCAAAAACTAATATGGTTAATGCCAACGTGCTTGTCTGAGTTAGTAGACCGTACCTCATAGAATCATTGCCCCCTCACAAGACACTTAACTTTTTGCTGTAAGCGAGTTCAAAAAGCCGTTCGCGCATCGCGCATATGGGAATGTAACATAAAGAAGGCAATCTGCGACTTAATTCATGAGGTGGACAAATCGTAATTGCTTAACCTGCCATAACCGCTGCTTATCTCTCTAAGTCCGGGCACTGACCTGATAGATGCGCTGACTTGTGGCGTTGCAGAAAGCGTCTAGGATTCAATACTTGGGCTGTCCGCAAAGAAAAGCTGTGACCCTGCACTCCCCGCTGGCTCACGGCATGCTCCGCATATGCAAGGGCCACAGCTTCCCGCTTGGTATCGGGCGTCACCATTTAATTGAGGCGATATCCTTGAGGATGGCGTTGTCGAGCATCTGCTCGGCAAATAGCTTCTTCAGCTTCGCGTTCTCGTCTTCCTGAGCCTTCAGCTTGCGCGCTTCGGTCACGTCCAGCCCACCGAACTTGGCCTTGAACTTGTAAAAACTTGCTGTCGAGATCCCGAGCTAACGGTACTCATCGGCGGAACTCACGCACGACTCGTGCTCCTTAAGAATCCCGATGATCTACTCCTCCGAAAACCTCGATCGTCTCACCGTCAGTCTCCTCAAAAGCTCCAGACTCTGCCAAAAACTGAAGGAGGATTGGGGTCTCAGGTCGACAGGTATGACTTGTTTGTGATTCCACTTCCCGTAGGTATAAGGTCGACAAATAAGTGGTTCACGACATAAAATTGGTCAGGTTACGTCGGCAGACGATACAAAAGCTCTGTCTTATAAGAGGAAAAACCATGTTTGATCGTCGGACTCTGTTTCCCGCAGTCGCAGGTATAGGAGCAGGCGCTTTGTCGTTGCTGAGAGATAAAAAGGCGGATGCTGCTACCGGCCCCTCTTACGCCTTCGGCTTCGATGGGGATGTGGAAGTTAGAGGCACAAAGGGTAGAAATGAGCGTTTGCCCACTCTTGATCTTGAAAGTCAACAGGACTTCCTTACAGGATTCAGAATTTGGACTCAGGCGGGCTTCCAGACCTTGGCGCCCAAGCGCATGAATGCCCGATTGGAGGAAAGGGGTGTAGACCCCAAATCCGATCCGCCGGTCGACATCGTCCTGGATATCGCCGATAACGACGCCGTTCTGGGGATGGCAGCGCATACATGGCTCAATTGCCAGCACCTCACCTGGAAAAGCATTCAGGACCATTTTCACACGGACGCGGATAGGTATTTCGCTGAATTAGAAGCGGCGGATAACAGGGGGCCTGGTACCCTAGAACTGAACCCGGATATGGATCTGCCTGATCATACAAAACACGAGATTCACATCATGCCGGGCGGCTACGTCGGTGACCCCCTGGGTGGCTACATGTTCCATTACGGAACAAACAATTTCTATACGAGCCGGAACAACCAGGATGAACTGCATTCTGTTTACGCCAATGCGGTTCCGGTCCCGCAAGACGGTAAGGTCAAACGCGTTTTGGACGTGGGCTGCACTATCGGCCAGATGACTGTCGGCCTGAAGGAGCGATTCAAAGACGCGGAAGTGTGGGGTATTGATGCTGGCGGACCTATGCTGCGCTATGGCCATATGCGCGCCGTTGACCTCGGTATTGGTGTCAACTTCGCTCAGCGCTTGGCCGAAGATATGAAGTTCGAAGACAATAGCTTCGACATCGTCACGTCGTACATCCTACATCATGAAATGCCGGCAGAAATTTCTAAGCAGCATGTCCGTGAAGCCTTCCGGGTATTACGTCCCGATGGCGTCTTTTTCCCGATCGATTTCTATACTGGTAGCAACAAACCTACGCCTTTGGCCTATAGAAAATATCGCCACTATTGGGATATGCGCTGGAACAACGAAGTCTGGTGGGATGAATACGCAGGGTTGGATTTGTTGGCCGCCATGCGCGACGCTGGGTTTGACGCGTCTGAAGACGGGCCGGCCGCTTGGATTGGGCCGAACAACCTGCTCGGTCCTTCTTTGATCAAACCCGCTTAAGCGCCTCTCTCCTGACTTCCAGTCGTGGCAGTCGAGGCCACTAGCAATAAAAGTAAGGAAACGGATTTCCAAATCGACACGTAAAAGACAGGCTTCGACCTGAAAAATCGCCAGCCTGGCACCCAATCCGCAATGTCTACCACCATAAATTAAAATAATGATGAGGCTCAGAAAAGGCATTGTCAGACTAATTGGACCAGATCTTAAGAACCTACAATCGACGACTGTCAGGCTGCAAGTTGCCGCCACTCGGCCAGGGCAGTGGCTCGGGCTTGTTTGAAAGTATCGCGGCGGTTGAGCTGGCGTTGGTGGTTGAAGTGGTTGTAGATCGAAGCGTGGACAGAGGCGAATTTCTGTAGGGTCTTGATGTCTCTGAACCGAGCCATCGCGCCTTCTCGTCGGCGGAACGGTTGGTGTGAATTTTCGGCTCGATTGTTGAGCCAACGCTTGATCTCTTGGCGGCTCTCGTTGCCGATCACCTTCATCGCAGCCCGGTATGACTTTAGCCTGTCAGTGACGATCATAGCCGGTCGGCCATAACGCTTCAACCATGCTGTGTTGTTGCGATGGAGGCCTGCGCGAGCGCTCACTATTGGGGTCGCGAGGTCCAGGCGCTTGGACACAAGGTCAAGCTGGTTCCGCCGATCTACGTGAAGCCGTTCGTGAAGCGCCATAAGAACGATACGGCTGACGCGGAGGCGATCACCGAGGCGGCACAGCGCCCGACCATGAACTTCGTGGCCGTGAAGACGGAAGAGCAGCAGGCCAGAGGGATGCTAACGCCCACCGGTGCCGGGACTGCGGCGAGCTGTTGGCGGGCTGCCCGGACTGTGGCGGTTGGCTGGAAACTAGAATGGGCCGATACGGCCGTTTCCTGGGTTGCTCGAATTGGCCGGATTGCGACTACACGCGAAGCCTGTAGCGCCCGCGACCGCAACATAGGATGTTATTCGGCACGGAACCTTGACCCCTCAGTGTGCGCCCAAAGTCTCGGACCCACCCGAGCAATAGCGCCGTCCCTATTCCCAAGGCGTCGGCATACGTATAGACGCCAGGACGCCAGGCCAGCCCGGCTGGCGCCCTCGTCCCACCCTGCGCCGCGAAGAGGACAAGCCTGGCCGTGAGCGGGGCGGCGGGGGATGGCCGGGAGAGGCGTCCCCGCCACTTGCCATCACCAATCGACGGGAGACGAAACCATGCACACGGCCAATGCACCCGGCGGCAATGCCCGCACTTTCCTTACCCACATGTTCGGCAGCGGTCTTGACGACGACCGTTATGTCGTCGAGCGCTTCCGCTTGATGGCCGACGGGGACATTCGTCCTATCCGTGGCGGGGAACCGTCAACCAACGGGCGCCGCAAGACGAAGCACACCATCGTGACGCTCAAGGCGGTCAAGGAGATGCGGCCCGCGCGTGACGAGATCATCATCTGCACCGGCCTGCGCACCAGGGGCGGACAACAGATCTGGGGTGATCGAGCCACCTCTCTTCTCATCGAGCGCAAGCAGAAACGCTAACCGGCGTTGCCCGTCGGTGCACGGTCGGTGAGACGTCTGGCCGGCCCGCCGGCCGGCCTTCGTCCGGATCACCACCATGGGAGGGGACATCATGCCTCACAAGGATCCCGCAAGGGCAAAAGAGTACGAACGCCAACGCTATCACCGGCGCACCGCCGAGCGCCGGGCCCAAGGTTTGTGCTCCAAATGCGGCAAGGAACCCCCTGAACCGGAGCGCAGCCTGTGTACCCCGTGTGCGGAAAAGAAGCGCAAGGCCGCGCGTGCCCGCTATGCTAAGGGCAAGGCTGAAGGAATGCTCTACGGCGGACGCAACGTGGAAACCCGGCGGCGCAATGCCCGCGCGAGAGACAGGCGATACCGTAAGGCCTGGCGCGAAGCCAATCTGTGTACCCGATGCGGCAAGCATCCTGGCGGTGAAGGCGGAACCGTCTGTGAGCCCTGTAAAGAAACCCGGCGCATGGCCGAACGGCAGCAGTATGCCGCCCGCCGGGCCGCGGGCCGGTGCGGGAAATGCGGCCACCCCGCCTTCAATGGGGTCTCACGCTGTGGTCCGTGTTCAGCCGTGGAGGCCGAATACAATCCCACCGTCAATCACCTCACCAGCGGCGGGCGTGTCGCCAATCTTTCGATCACCACCGACGAAAGCTACATCGACCGGCAAAGCGGCGACCGGGTCGAACGCACCGAGTGGCACCGCGTCGTCACCTTCCAGCCCGGGCTGGTCGATATGTTCGAGAAGCACGCCCGCAAGGGCCGGTTGGTCTATGTCGCGGGCAAACTGCAGACCCGGCGCTGGAAGAAGGACGGTGAGGACTCCGACCGGTTTTCCACCGAGATCCTGCTGGTGCCCGGCGGACGCGTGCAGTTCCTCGATAAGCCCAACGGCAACGGCGCAGCGGAGATGAACGGCGAGACCATGCCGCCCGCCGCGAACAACGCCGATACCGTGGACACCGGCGACATCCCCTTTTAGCGGGCTTGCGTCCGTTCTCACCTCGGGCTGGCGCTGCGCGCGTCAGCCCGTTTCTTTCTGCCCGCCTGGCAGTGCTCGCTACATTACTCGCCCGGCGCTGCGCGCGGGCCGACGTTACCGCGATCGTCATTGTTGCACAGCAGGGCGACTTTAATGACGACCGTGTTGCCCTCGGCGCCGAAGCACTCAGTGCCAGGCTGGAACATCCGTTCCGCGCCCCCATGCCGGGCAGAGCACAGAAGTGACCTCTCTCACGTTGCTTGCCGGCAGCCGCGAGGTCTGGAACCGCGACGACGCCCTCGCAGCTCTCGGTGAAGCCTGCCGTATTATCGCAGCGGGCATCGCCCCTGATGGCACCCAGCTCGCCGATGAACGCGAGAGCCTGCTGTGGGGGTTCGTCAACAGGATCCTGATCCCGAAGCCTTTAAGGTCGGTATCGCGGATGTCGTAGGTAGAGTTTCCTGGCTTTAGACGGTCGACACGAGACTGGTTAGGGGAAGATTTCGCATGGGCTTTTCTCCCGTTTCGAGTTGCAACCGGGGCAGGTTTGCAGTGCATACCCCGAGGAGAACGGGAGAAAAAACGGTGCTTAATTGGTTAGTTTTGTTTGGGTTTTAACGTGCACATTCTGTGCAGAGGTGTCGGAATCTGGCCGTACGATCAAATGCCGAAGGCCCAAGGGCTGGCCAACGGTCGTTGAATAGGGGCCGTGTACCGTCACTGGAAGAGACTTTCGAGCGCGTCGCGCTGGGCTTGATGCTTCTGGGGATTTGCTTGCTTGAGCCTCTCGAGATTCATCAGCTTCCAGCGAACGGCCGGCAGGTCAGCGGCTTCGGGCAAGCCGATCAGGCGAAAGTCCGGTTCGGCATCGTGAAGGGAGAGCAGGAAGGTCGCGAAATCGCCCTTCAACCTCGAACCGATGTCTGCGTGCAGACGGCGACGCGTATCGATCAGGACATCCCAGGATACGGCCTGGCGAGTCATCCCTACGAATTCTTCGTCGTATAGCCCTTCCCTGAGGGCTGCCGGCGGCGCCAAGAGTTCATGCATCGGACGACCTGAACTCGCCACATAGACCATGAACGTTCGAAAGAGGTCTGCTGTCAGGCCTTCATTCTCATAGAGGAGCTTTACATCGAAGAGATCGCGCGGATGCTGGCGATCGAGTGCCGCATGAAGCTTCCCGCCGTACAGATCCTCGAACGCCAGTACGGTCGTCTCGACGAATCCGAATTGCTCCGTTACAGGCTCGGAAGTGATCATCGACCTTGCCGGATACACCGCCCCTCGCGTTATCGGAGAGGTCTCGATCTTTATCTGCGCCTGGCCGTCGTTCACCATGATGCGCGTGTCGGTGTTTCCGCCACCGGCGATGCGGCGCGCTGAGACGCGCGGGTTGCGGGCGGTGACGGCCGCCGTGATGCGGCCGAGGGCATCGTCAATTCCCTTCAGCGAGGATTGGCGGTCCGTCAATGGCAGGTATGTCAAGTCGATATCGACCGACAGCCTCGGCATGTCCCTGTAGAACAGGTTGATGGCCGTGCCGCCCTTGAGCGCGAACACGGTCTCCCTCGCGATATCCGGCAGCGTGCCCAGGAGGAGGCGAACCTGCGCCACGTATCGGTCAAGCATGGCCGTGTGCCGCTTCAGGTTTGTCGGGCAAGAACGTTTGGGGCACATAGATGCGGTAGGTCGGGTGAAGTCTGCCGCCCTCTACCAGGGCCCGCGGTCCCGACCCGAAGTCGATCTCTGAGGTGTCCAGGTGCTTCCGCCATGCATGCCGGTGCTTGTCGGCAAACACAAAGAACAGCCTTCGCACTTTCACACTGCGGCACGCCGTGAGCAGTGCCGTGAGCTGTTTGGGGCGGAGCGACACCAGCCCCTCGAAGACCTTGTCAAGGTTTTCGAAGGTCGCACTCCGTGGCAGCTCGTCGAGGGCCTCGAGGATGGCGCGTTCTGGTGATGATGTTTTGAGGGGCCAGCGCCACACGTCGACCATTGGTTGGGTTTCCGCGGCCTTAAGATCGGCATCGTCTATACCGACCGGGTCGTCGCCGAAGAGCGTGCGCCGGCGCACGACGATCTGGGTCTGCATCGGCAGCCGCTTCAGCCAGGACGGCACCTCACCATAGAACTGAACGCGCGATCTTCCTCCGAGGCTCAGGTAATGGGCGTAGCCGGCCATGTCGAGGGCACTCTCTCCGCCCAGATGCACGGCGTACTTCATGAGCCATTGCAGGGAGAGAAGCGGGATCGCCCAAGACTCCTCGTGGTCGCCCCGCGTGTCTTCGGGCAGTGGACGGCGGTATACTCCGCGGACGACGCGTTCGAGCCACCCGCGAGCGACATAGTCGTGGATGGATTTGGGGTCGATCCCCTGGGCTCTCAGCCATGGTGTGTCCACCATGAAGCCGGGAGGAACGGTATCCAGGAGCGGTTTTAGACGTGGTGTTTTTTGATGGTTCATAACCATGAAAATAATATAGTATCAAAATATCCGCAAGGAACATTTTTATGAAAAATGTACATGCATGGCTTACAACCATGAAAAAGGACAACTTCGAAAATCTTCTGTGCAGCAAGCGTTTGACTCTACGCAGCAGGCAAACCAGGAAACTGCATTGAGCCTCGCCGCGGAAAGTGTCATTTCGGCTTGGTAATCATCCCAAGCATGTTGATTTGCATTTAAAAGTGACCCGTTTGGCGCCCTAATTTGCACCGAATATTGGCCCATGTTTAACCCTGTCCTGCCATGGATTTGGCAGGAGACAAAGGAGTGATAGACATGGCGTTATTGAGTGTAATTCGGCGTTGGCATTTCAGAGATGGGATTGCCATTCGAGAGATTGTCAGACGCACGGGGTTGCCGCGCAACACGGTTCGCAAGTAACCACCTTGAAAACACTTAAGCTGAACGGCATGGCCCGTGCCATTGCTGAGCTGGCCGAGCAATCCTCACCCGCCTACCGGCAAACCGGCGCCGCCTTGCTGTTTCACTTGATCAGCAAACTCTATGAGCGAACCAGTATCATCATCACCACCAATCTCGGCTTCGCCGAATGGCCGACGGTCTTCAGCGACGAGAAAATGACAACCGCTCTGCTCGATCGCCTAACCCACCATTGCCACATCGTCGAGACCGGAAACGACAGCTACCGGTTCAAACAATCAACCGCCCGAAATGGAGAAAGCACCGACAAAAAAGAATAAAACGAGCCTTCATCAGGCTCACATTGAACGGGTCAATATTCAACGCAAAACCTGGGTCAATTTTCGACGCAATTCAACACACCGCGGACCCGGCGCGCCCCGGCGCGCCGGCCTTCAGTTGGGGCGGCCTGCTCGCGGGCAGCGCGTTCTCCATGACCGGCAATGACGAAGGCGGCGGCTCGGCCGCCTTCTGGGGCCGGGGCGCTTTGTCGCGCTTCGACGGGCAAGATAGCGACATGACCCTCAACGGCGAGGTGACCACGGCGACGCTCGGGACCGACTACGCAACCGGGCGCTGGATCGCGGGGCTGTCGGTCTCGCACAGCGAAGGCGACGGCGGCTACCGCAAGGACGGCCGGGCGGGCGAACTCGATTCCTCGCTCACGGGTTTCTACCCCTATGCCAGCTATGACCTCACCGACCGGCTTTCACTGTGGGCGGTGGCCGGCTACGGCAAGGGCGAGTTGACATTAAGTCTTCCGGACGGGGCGGAGCCCATCCACACCGACATCGACATGACCATGGCGGCGTCGGGGGGCGCGGCGATCTGGTGTCCCGAACGCAAGCGGAGGGCCCGGCGCTGGCGCTGGAGGCCAATGCGCTGTTTGCGCGCACGTCCTCGGACGCAGCAGCGGATCTGGCGGCGGCGGATGCCGAGGCGAGCCGGCTGCGCCTCGGGCTGGAAGGCTCCTATGCGCTTGAAGGGCTGCGGCGCCAGGCCGCCAACGGCGATGCGCCGGCGCACGGCATCGTGCTGCGGTTTACCTCGCGCTGGTAGGGGAGTGGCAGCCGTGCTCCGCGATGCCGGTAGCCCGTTGGCAAGCGCGCCGGCGGCACGGCCCCGGGCAGGGCTTGCGTTCCCATGCTCTGGTGAACTTCCACAGCACCTTGCCGCCGATGTGGGCGTCGGGCCCGCCAAGGCGGTGTAGGTGCCCGGCCCGGCGGGCATTTCACTGGCGCGGTCGGGGCTCCCCGTACCGTACAGTTTCCCAGACCGCGCGGCTCTCGGGGTGACGCCGCATCCAGTCGCGGTAGAACTCCATCTTCCGCTTCCAGTCCATCTCGCTGCCTACGACCTCTCCGGTCTCGTCGATGACCCCGGCCTCCATTTCCGCTGCCACGATGTGCCAGTACATGTCGACCTCGAAGGCAAGCTCCTCCTCGCTCTTGCCGGCACGTGCCAGCGTCTTCGAGCAGATGGCCCGTGCGACGGCCTCCATATTATTGCTCCACCCGGTCATGGCCGACAGTTAACACCCCGCCCGCGCTCCCCACAATGATCGTGTTCTGCAGCGGCATCGCGACGGCTGCGCTCCCATACATTCCCACCCCGGGCCG
Organism: Rhodospirillaceae bacterium; assembly: GCA_965262665.1. Taxonomy (GTDB): domain Bacteria; phylum Pseudomonadota; class Alphaproteobacteria; order Rhodospirillales; family Rhodospirillaceae; genus CBDBND01. Next base: position 161,475 of record CBDHFR010000004.1, on the reverse strand, counting down.
TCGCACCGCCTGCCGCGCTCCGGCGGTCCCCTGCGAAAACCTCATCCACACTTGGCCGGTTTGCATCACGACTAAATGGAATGGACGCCTCCCACCCACTGACGTTGGCCGGCGGAGGGATGTGGTGGACCCTCGCGAGCCGACGGCATCTAAAGTACCCAGGTGGTGAAGAGCAAGCTCTTCACGGGCAAACCGGAGGGGCCGACATGAAGATTAACAGAACAGTCGTTGGCGTGGATACGGCGAAGAGAGTGTTTCAATTGCATTGGTCCGATATGGAGACGGGCGAGATCGTGGACTTGCGGCTGACGCGGGTGAGGTTCCTGGAGCACTTCGCCAATCGTGCGCCGTGCCTGATCGGCATGGAGGCGTACGGCGGCTCGCAGCACTAGGCGCGTCGGCTTCGCGAGCTGGGCCACGAGGTCCGCGTTCTACCGGCGAAGATGGTTCGCCCGTTCGTGGGCGGCAACAAGAGCGATGCGCATGATGCGCGTGCGGTCTGGACGGCGGTACAGCAGCCCGGCATCAAGACGGTTGCGATCAAGAGCGAGGGGCAACAAGCGGTTCTGGCGCTGCACCGCATGCTCGGCATCTCCAAGCGCGGTGATACTTACCTGGGTACCTTATTGATCCACGGCGCCCGCTCGGTGCTCACAAACAGCAAAGCGCCGTCCGAATGGGTATTGCGCTTGGCCGAGCGGAGGCCGAAGAACGTAGCCACCGCCGCGCTTGCGAACAAGATCGCACGCACGATCTGGGCCTTGCTGGCTCCTGACCGGGTGTACCAATCGAACTTCGTTAGCCAGCCCGCATAAGCGCGGCTGGTGACTGGAAACCGCAAAGGAGATGGCACGCTGAAAGGTTGCGCAAGGTACGACAAGGTGTGATGGCAAATAGGTCAGACCGCGACCCGCCAAGCCTGCATCCGCCGTCGGGCCACGAGCCCACCGAAGAAATGAGGCGCGGGTCGGCAGATTCCATCAGGGCCAGCAGGAACAAGCCCCGCATAAGGCCGAATATAAAACTGCAACCTGACCACATGCCAAACGTATCTGACCGAAAAACCCTTGCATCAGATAGGGGGCGTCCACATACGTCCATATAATCGGCGGATGAGGTTTTCGGAAAGGGCAGGGACGCAATTGAAATTTACGGGATTCAACCTCGCGCATTCACGCCGTCTTCGTGTTGTAATTCGATACCGATCCTGTGAATGGAATGAGTTATCGGAAGGAACCATATGCGGAGATTCGAGGAATCGTTGGCGGTATATTTCGAGCGGCGTATGGCCCGCATCCTCCTCCTCGGGATCATCAGCGGTTTTCCCTGGGTTCTGATCGGGAGCAGCCTAAGCCTCTGGTTGAAGGAAGACGGTCTCAGCCGCAGCACCATCGGCTGGGCCGGCCTGATTTTCGGCGTATACGCCTTCAATTTTCTCTGGGCTCCGCTCATTGACCGGATCCGGTTGCCTTGGCTGTCGCTCCGGCTCGGACATCGCCGCGCCTGGATCGTCACGCTGCAAGCCGTGATCCTGGTCTGTCTCGTCTCATGGAGCACTGTCGAGCCAACGGCGAACTTGACGGGCGTCATCGCCATCGGCTTGGTCATCGCTATTGCATCCGCAACCCAGGACATCACCATCGACGCCTTTCGGATCGAGCAGTTCGGACAGGTTGAAGGCGAAGCGATGGCCGCGGGCGCAGCCACCGCGGTGGTAGGCTGGTGGACGGGATACAAGCTCGGTGGCGTGGTCGCGCTGGAGACGGCCGCAGCCTTCCAGAACGCCGGTGTCGAGGGCTACTGGCAGGCCACGTTCCTCATGCTTGGGATCGTGGTCGTTCTATGCAACATCGGCCTCTCGTTCGTGCACGAGCCGAGCGCGGCGGAACGCATTGCCGCCCAGGCCGGGGACGACGATCTGATCGCCTCCCGCCTCTATGTCTCCGGCCCATTCGGCCGCACTGCCGCCTGGATCACCGCTACCGTAGTTGGCCCGTTGATGGGCTTCTTCCGGCGGAACGGTTTCGCGATCGCTGCCGCCGTGCTCGGCTTCATCTTCCTGTTCAAGATCGGGGAGGCGTTCCTGGGTCGCATGTCGCTCGTCTTCTACACGGAGATCGGATTCTCCAAGTCCGACATCGCGCTGTACTCCAAGGGGTTGGGCTGGATCACCACCGTGGTGTTCACTGTGCTGGGCGGGCTCTTCGCGATCCGGATCGGATTGGTGCGGGCCATGTTCGTATCCGGGATGGCCATGGCGCTAACCAATCTCCTGTTCGCCGTGCTCGCCTGGGCCGGCAAATCGGAACCAGTGTTCGCGGCGGCGGTTGTGATGGACGATCTAACCAGTGCCTTCGCGACTGTCACCTTCGTTGCTTTCATCTCAATGCTGGTGGACAGGACCTATACGGCCACCCAATACGCGTTGCTCGCCTCGATCGGCACGGCGGGGAGAACCCTGTTCGCTGCGTCTTCGGGCGAACTGGTCGACTGGCTGGAAGGCGACTGGGGAACATTCTTCATCATCACGGCGCTTATGGTGATCCCGTCCCTCGTATGCCTGTGGGCCATCCGCGGCCAGCTTGGTGATATGTTGACCGGCGCGACGGTGCGGCCTTTCGGAAAGGAAGTGGACGGCGCGCCCTAAGTCGGGCGGTTGCCTGGGGTTGCGTCGTCGGATCCGATGACAGGCATCGGATCGGTTGCCAAATTGGGACCGAAGATGGGCTCGCCGTGTGGTCTCGGCGCCGAGCGGGTCGACGCCACAGAAAGCTCTTATCGGGATCTTGAAAGCCGTTTTTGCAGGGTGCCACGGGGGGCCGAAAATGGGGGTGCGGGAAGAAATCTACGACAAACGCGCACCTGGATACGCTGGAGTTATAATGAATCCGGTTTCAAAATGATTACGCAAAATGGAAATTACCTATTATCCCGCAACTTGGCTGGGACTGTTTCTAAAATATAAACAATAAGATAAGAGATTCTTAAGCCCTTGAAAGCCGATCAACATATCAGAAGCACGCCAAAGGCAAGGCTGCCAAGCCCTACGAGTTCGGCGTCAAGGTCTCGATCACCACGACCAACAAGCGTTGCAAGGGTGGCCAGTTCATCCTCCACGCCACCGCGCTCCCCGGGAATCCCTTCGACGGCCACACCCTGAAGGGGATCATCGAGGAGACCGAGGCCCTCACCGGGCGCGAGGTCGAGCGCATCTATGTCGACAAGGGCTACCGTGGCCACGACGTGCCTAGGCCGAACCGGGTCTTCAAATCCGGACAGAAACGCGGCGTCCACGGACAGATCAAAAAAGAACTCAGGCGAAGAAGCGCCATTGAGGCCGTCATCGGTCACAACAAAACCGACGGTCAGCTTGGTCGAAACTTCCTCAAGGGATACCTCGGAGATCACATCAACGCCGTGATGAGCGCCGTTGGCTACAACTTCCGCCTCCTCCTTGTATGGATGAAGCTTCTCTTGCGCCCAATCATCGCAGACATAATCGCGGCTCTCATACCAATGGCCGCATGCAAAACGGCTTCTTAACAGTCGACTAATTAATAACTTTTCGTTCACACATTTCTAAGTTGATGTCGTTGTCGGTCGTTTGGAAGGGTCAAGATTTTTTACTAAACCTTGTAGGCGACCGTGCCCGGTGGGTTACCATACCAGCCCGGATCGCCCTCCCCGTCTAAGGTTTCTCTGATTTTGACGACCGTGAACATGCCGCCCATCTCCAGATTGCCGAAGGGGCCCTCGCCCATCATCATTGGTAGGGTATTTTCGGGCCCCGGCATATGCATGGAGTGCTCCTGGTGCTCAGCCATGCCGTTTTGGCCCATGGCCATGAATCCGGGAATTTTCGACATGATGTTCATTGCCACTTTTTGCTGATCCACCCCTATTGGGTTGGGAATGTCATGGCCCATGGCATTCATGGTGTGGTGGGAAAAGTGGCAATGAAAGGCCCAGTCGCCAGGCACGGCGACGAACTCAATATCCCGTGTCTGCCCCACACCAACCACTTCCGTTGTTTCCGGCCGCCACAGACTGCGTGGCCAGCGCCCACCGTCGGAGCCGGTCACCCAATAGGTATGTCCGTGCAAGTGCATGGGATGGTTCCACATGGACAGATTACCCATGCGGATGCGTACCCGTTCACCCCGCTGCGCAATTGGGTACTCAATGGCAGGGAACACTTTGCTGTTCATGGTCCAAAGATCGAACTCAACCATGATACTGGGGTCCGGCCGGTAGGTGCCGGGGTGAACAGCCCAATTGTGTAACAACAGAGCGTAGTCACGATCGATGGGTTCGGGCTCGCCGTCTTTAGGATGGATAATGAACATCCCCATCATGCCGACGGCCAGCTGCACCATCTCATCGGCATGGGGATGGTACATATAGGTGCCGCTCTGCGTGAGTTCGAACTCGTAAGCAAACGTCTCGCCCGGTTTGATATGTGGTTGAGTCAATCCGCCAACACCGTCCATACCGCTGGGCAATAGTATGCCGTGCCAGTGAATGGTGGTGTGTTCCGGCAAATTATTAGTGACAAGAATGCGCACCCGGTCGCCCTCCACCGCTTCGATGGTCGGACCAGGCGTGCGGCCGTTGTAGCCCCAGCACTTGGCAGTCATGCCGGCCGCGAACTCGTGTTCGATTTCCTCGGCAATGAGGTGAAACTGCTTGAAACCGTCTTTCATTTCATAGGGCAAGGTGACGCCGTTGAGCGTATTGACCGGGGTGTAGCCCAGAGGAGCGCGAGCGCGTGCGGGGACGGTGTCAGACGACTCCTGCGCCTGAGCCTTACCGAGCACGGCGGCCCCGGCCCCGGCAAACAGCGAAGATAACAAGGAACGTCGGGGGCGGTTCATGACGCGTCTCCTGATGCAACAGGTTCAGTAGGTAAAGGGGCGCCACCGGTGGCGGCTTGCAGAGCGGCACGGGCCGTCCAGTAATCGGTCAACGCCTCGACATAATCCAAAGCCGTTTCATTCTCATCCTGTTGCGCTTCGAGCAGATGAAATGGGCTCTCGAGCATGTAGTTGTAACCAAGCAATGTGAGCCGGACGATACGTTCCTTAAGCGGCAGCAATATGTGCTGCAGGTGTTCCGCCCGGCGGCGGGATAGGACCATAGCGTCAGACGCCTTTTTAACCTGAAGCCGGACACGCGCTTGTTCTGCCGCCAGTTCATCCTGGGCGCGGCGCAGCGCCATAGACGCGGCCGGGACCTTTGCCTGGCCCTGGTCGAATAGCGCCAGCGGAATTTCCAGTGCCGGACCAATAAGCCAAGCGCCGTCTGATTCTTTTTCCGCGCTGACTGCAAGTTCGGCTTCTTCCATCAGCCTAAAATCTTCCTCGAGACCTAACTCAACCATGGCGGCGCGGACTTCGGCCCGATGCGCGGCCAAATCAAAGCGATTGCCGAGGGCATTGTCTTCAAGACCAGTTAGCGTCACCCGGGTATTAGGCAAGGATGGTGGACGGGGCGCGACACGCCACGCTGCGTCGTGACGCACACCGAGAAGCTCCGCCAGTTCCAGGCGGCTTTCGCCAGCGTCCTCTTCGGCTTCAAGACGTTCAACTTCTGCCTCACCGGCTTCGGCCTGATGGGTCGCTAATTCGAGATCGGTGATATTGCCGGCGTCATGAAAAGCCTGAGCAAGATTAGCAGCGTCGTTGGCCGTCGATGCGATTTCCTTAAACGCATCCATAACACCTAGTGCGCCGCGGTGAGCGTAATAAGCCTCTTGGAGCTCACCCACGAACGCGACCAGATGAGCCGCGAGTTCGAGTTTTACCGCCTCATATTCAGCTTCAGCTAGTTTTTTTCTGGCAGGGCGCATGAGCAAATCCACCAGGTTCTGCATAAGACCCAGTTCGATATTGGTGCCGTCCGCCGAGGACGGACGCACCATAATTTCGAAGACGGGGTTTTCCAGCAGCCCAGCTTGAACCATGTCGGCTTGCGCAATTCCCAACGATGCGTACCGGGCCTGAAGGCTACGATTGCTCAATAAGGCGATCTGCACGGCTGATTGCACGGTAAGAGGCTCAGCCAAAAGCGTATCCAACCGTGCGTCCGCTGCAGTGTCTTCAAGCCCGCCGGTTCGCCACATCACAGCTTCAGGAACACGACCGGCAATGGTCTTGTTTAGATCATCAAACGCGGCGTCTGGATTGGGTTTGGCACAAGCAGTTAGCAGAGCACCAACCACGAGGGCGCTACAGACTGATTTTTTCTGACGTGAGAAATTTAAATCCATCGAGAATCTCTTTGTATACGCAACGGCATTGTTAGATTAACTTAATCGGACATGCAAACTTACAATTGAGAGCTCTTAGGCTGCAAGGTGCCTCAAGTCGTCCAGCGCAGCGCTCAGGCTTGTTTGAAAATATCGCGGCTATTGAGATGGACTTCCTGGCAGACACGTTCGGCGCTTCGCGGAAGTTCCACATCCTGGCCGTGAACGACGACTGCTGCCGTGAGAACCTGTGTCTGAGCGCGGATACCAGCATCTCAGGCGACCGAGTGGCCCGGGAACTGAACGCGCTTGTCCGGGTCTATGGAAAACCTGCTTGTATTGTCAGTGACAACGGAACCGGGTTCACCAGCAGCGCGATCCTAAGATGGGCCGACAGAAACGGCGTCGACTGACATTACATTGATCCGGGCAAGCTGCAGCAGAATGCCTTCATCGAGTCATTCAACGGCAGCCTAAGGGACGAACTACTCAATGAAGAGTTGTTCGATACTCTGGATGATGCCCGCCTTAAGCTGGCGCTCTGGCGCTATGACTACAACAACGTCAGGCCGCACTCCGCACTCGGATATCTCACACCCGCTACCTACGCCGCGGCGTTGCAATCTAAACGGAATGACGCACTTGAATGTCTTGACGGCTCCGCAAATCACCCAGTTGAACAACCCGCGCAAATGCGCAAAATGCAACCGGCGGCTCTAGATCACTTTGGATGATCGTTGGGGGTCACAGCACAACGATTGAAGGTCATTTGAGGTCTACAAAAGTTCGGTAAAGGTGGTTGCGGCCCCGGCAACCAATGTTGACTTCAATACTGTTCCTTTGGCGCCGGGCTTGGCATTTGCTGACAAAACCAGCATTTCCGCCAGTTCGCCCTTAAGGTGGATGCGGAGGTCCTCGCCGTCGGGCACTAAGCAGATCTCGTCGACGAGCCCACGAATGATCTCACCAGCTTCTCTGGAGTTCTCGGAAAGGACAACCCTAATACACAATGAATTTTTTTCTTTTCCTAGGTTGCTCACCTTGAGCAGATTTGGCCATAAAAGACAGAAGCGGTTTCGGATCCGGCGTGGGCGGAGCCCAGTCTGGTCCAACTCGATCAGCTAACTTTCGAATCGCCTCAGATAATCCAGCACAATAAGCGTTTCGGATAGGTGATAGTCCACCATCGAGTGACCAACCGGAAAACATGTTCGCCAGGGCTAACATGTCGAGATGGCTTAAGTCGTCCTTAATGCCGGGATGAATCTCCTGCGCACGTTTATATTCTGCTTCTAGTTCCGATCGCGAAAACACAAATTGTCGATCAGCGGTAAATTCAACTTCAGCAGCTGAGATGTGGGTTTTGTTTAGAGCAAGGTAGTCCTGTTTGTATCCTAATTTCAGTTCCGAATTGCCTGATAAGCGCTTCGCCACGCTGTGAAGAAACTTCGACCTTATTCCAATAGTTTTCGGCCAGATTCCCCTGGCCGGAACTTGAGTACGTTTCAATGGGCATCTACAACAAGTGCTGACTCTTCGTAATACAATACTGTCCACTCTTCCCTATAAATCACCTCATCAACATACCAAGACGCCGCCGACTGGAAAGAAGCCAATTCCACAGCGACAAAGCACTCGTATTCGTTCATGTCATTCATTGTGAATCTAATTTGAAATTTGATAGTGCGGCCGATCTTCTATGATACAAGCCATGCAATCGTGGATAAGTCTTTCAAATCGTACAGGAGGTGTTGCTTTCGAAGAACGCGCACCTGCTCGGGCTGGCGGCATCCCGTTCAATTGCGAGTGGATGGGGTTTCTGGAAGGCACATCTCGTAAAGTAATCGAATCCGCGTTTTGTCGATTTCTTCGATCACTAAGTCAACGTTCTCGTGGCATCGCCACGCCGGTATCCGTAGGACCTTCCAACCAAGCTTGGATAGAATCCGGTCTCGTGTAATGTCTTGGCGACGTTGTCGACCTCTAGCGTCAAGATGTTGGTCACCGTCAACCTCGATATTCAATTTCGCGATTATCACCTTGACATAAGGGTTGCAGCTTCCTATATTTAGGGCATAGGAGGTCGCGATGACCAGCTTTTACGAGTTTCAGAAACAATATCCGAACGATGAGGCGTGCCTGAAACGCATCATGACAGAGCGTTATGGCGGTACAGAACTGGACTGCCCGAAGTGCGGCGTGTTCGGAAAATTCTACCGCATGACGAAGGACCGAGGGTATGTCTGCCAGCATTGCGGCCACCACCTGCATCCTACTGTTGGCACTCCCATGGAGCGGACACACTTGCCGTTGCACAAGTGGTTCTATGCCATGCATCTGTTCTCTGTCTCGCGTCACGGTGTTGCCGCTAAGGAATTGGAGCGCCAGTTGGGCATTCCCTACAAGACGGCGTGGCGGATGGCGCACGAAATCCGCAAGTACATGGCAGAGGTTGATGGGGAAACGCCTCTTGGCGGCGATGTTGAGGCCGATGAAACCTATGTTGGTGGGCGTACTACTGGTGGGAAGCGTGGACGCGGCGCACCTAATAAGACCGTAGTCTTTGGGATGCTGGAACGGGACGGCGATGTAATGGCGAACGTTGTCCCGAACGTTCGCAAAAAAACACTTCAGCCGATCATCAAAGGGAACGTCGAACAAGGAAGCACGGTCCATACCGACGAACTGAAATCCTACAGTGGGCTTTCCAAGGCCGGCTTCGAGCATGAAACGGTCAACCATGGGGCGGGTGAATATGTTGACGGCGATTGCCATGTTAACGGGATCGAGGGCTTTTGGGCGCGGTTGAAGCTGTCGATTCGTGGGACGCACGTTCACGTGTCCCGGAAACACCTTCAGAAATACGTGAAGGAGTTTGAGTATCGCTACAATCGTCGGAAGCGGCCCGAAGCGATTTTCGGCGATCTGGTGGCGAGCCTCTAAGGACCATCGCTTCGAACAAGGCGTCGAAGCGCCGCCGCGCTTCTTCGGGAGGGAATGAGTCGCTCATAGGTAGACCTTCGCGCGCTCCGCGCGCAGAAACTCATACCACCCACGCAAAGACTCCGTGCTGGACACATCTATCATAGGCGGAATGCTTGGTCGCCGGTCCTTCATCATTCGCGCGCGTAGTAGGTCGACGTGGGCTTGTGTCTGTTCCTTCATGGCTTCTGGATTGCCAGGTCGCTTGGGATCTAGCGTTTCCGGCTTGTACGCCCCGGCGAGAAAGCCAAAAGTACTCTCTACCTGCTTGAAATACGCCATCTTGTACTCTCTACGCCGCTTGATCACTGGAGATACAACGGTTGCATGGAAAACCACTGCAATCACCAGCGCCGACAAAATGGGCCAGAAAAGGGGCGGAACGGCATCAAGCACGCCTCTTGCCCCCTGTTGAAGCTGTGCGCCGACTCCTGCCAGATAAGCCATGGCCGGGGTCGCGATAAGCCTTAAAACCGTATGCTCGGCGACCTTGCCGCCGAGCCATTTCAAGAATCGACCGGGCATTGCCTTCCAAAGGTGGCGCTAAGTGACGGAAATCGTAACTGCGCCGCGATCTTATGTCAAGGTGATATAGGCCTTCAATTTTATCCCTTTTTCCAGCAGCGCAAAATCGAGCTCATACCTTTCCAATTCAAGTTTAGCATAAGGCGAGAGATTCCGGTGTTGTATGGCGTCCAGCAGGCGCTGCTCTGATATACTATCTTTACGGAATCCGGCGAATTTTGAACCTTTGCTCTCATTACGAGCAGCCTCACGGCGCATGTAAAGATTCAGGGACGCCAAGGTCGGACTTCCCAATTTTTCCATCCGCGAATGCCCGAGAACGATTAGTGCTCTACGGGCACGGCTGACCGCCACCTTCAGGAGGTTTCTTTCTTTTTCTATCCAACGGGCGCTGCTCTTGGGCATTCCAGGAGACAGAACGCAAGATACAATGATTGCATCTCGCTCATCGCCTTGTAGGCGGTGCGCAGTATCACTCACAAAATCGATATCGTCCAGTTGGTCCCGGTCGAATTTTGACTTGGCTAACTTATCGATAAGTCGCGCTTGCGCAGTAAACGGTGTAACCACGCCGATTGTCTCGTAACGGGAATCGATTACGCTACGGAGTTGTTTTATCGTCTCCTCCGCCTCCGCCCGATTTACCCAGCTTCCATTGGTAGGTCGTTCTGCGATGCCGGCTACATCGCACCAGTGGATCGCACGGTCATGCTGTGTTGTAATAGATATGTCCGTCAGAACTGTGAGTTCACCCCTGTAGAACGTCTTGTTGAACCAACGAGCGATTTGTGGGTGGCAACGGTAATGCTCATTGAGAAGAAGTGGTGTTTGGGGTCTTGCGGCAAACGCGAACGCAGCGTATGCGGAACCGTCTTTGTGGTGAATGCCGCGTTCGCGTAAGTCATCGTTGTCGTATCCTGTCTGCGTGGCGATCTCTTTTAGGAGTCCGTCGCTGAGCTAAACGATCGGATTCAATTGGTATGGATCTCCTACGACCGCTAAACGTTTTGCCCGGTAGGCCAACGGTAATACGGCCGCGAGACTGCACTGGCTGGCCTCGTCGACGATCACGAGGTCAAATAGTCCCGATTCCAGGGGAAAGTTGGAATGGGCGGTTAATGCGGTGCATGCCCAGCCTTTTAGGTGGGGAAACGAATTTGTGACGGCGCGCTTGAATCGGCCGCTGTTGGCAGGGATTGTACCGAAAGCAGCTAGTTTATCGCCGCCGGAGGAGATTCGCGTTGCCGTTTCCACGCGGATTGCATTGAGGCTCGCGTTCGTCCATTTCTGATCTGCTTCCGCCACAGTGCTCGACGGGTCGCCTATTTCGGATTCCAGTTGTTCATGTTGAGCCTGTTCGGAATCCATTTGGCAGCTTAGATCGGCGATACACTGATCAAGTTTGGCCCAATCTGCGAGTTGCTCCATTGGAGCGGTTTCGAGACAACGAAGCTGCCTGCGTAAGCGTCGCGCGCGGAAGCGAGGGAACAACCAGGTCCGCAGCAACCTTCTGGCTCGTCGCTCTATTACGCCGGAACTGATGGGCAGCTCAGGACGTTGCTCGCGGGCCCAGAGCGTTTGCGCCGCCTCTTTTGACGCTTTTTAAGAGTTTCTCCTTTTCCTTGACCGGGCCGAGCAGTTTCAGGTCCAGTTCTTCCAGCAGAACGATTTGCTCCATTAGTTGGGCGCGTTCAGTGGTGACGTGTTTCAACTGGGCGTGCGCTTCAGCCTGGCTGCCACCATTTGTTGCGGCCTGAGAAGTTGAGAACGGCGGTGACAAATTAGTCCACGGGAGCGGCGGGAATGTCCCGGCCGCGGGCGGCGCAAAAGTCTGCCACCTGTAGCCTTCGATCCTTTTGGGGATGGAAGGTGGGAGGATGTACTTAGTGGACCTTTATCTACGCGTGCGACTGGCGTGCCATGTGGAAGAGCTGAGCCAGCGAGAAGCAGCAAGACGGTTTGGGATATCGCGCGGTACACAGGCACCGCCCACACGCCTTCGCTTCGCACACGCGAAACGCTACGCAAAGCCGCGCGGGTCCCTCCTATGCACTACCGGGACAACCCGCAACAACGCCTTCGACATCACATAAAATGGACTGGTTTTACGCCGCCCAACTGGACTGATTTTGCTCCGCCGTTGACACAAGGCGTTGGCGTCGGCGCACATACGCTAGGGCTATCTCCGGCTGCACGCCCGGCCTGACCGGTCGTGCGCCCCATCCCGGCCTGACCGAAGGCTTACGACAAGCGTGCGCTAGGATGCGCTGTAGTTATAATGAATCCCCTTACGTTATGCTTACGGCAACAGAATTAAATGGTGGCGTCAAGGGGTAGGAGTAATTATTGTTAAATTAAAATCAATAAGTTAATGTCTATAACAGATTACGAAATAACCTATTCCTCCAAATCAATACAGAATGCGGTGTACTGTAGATTCCTGATCGACGGATACTTGGTCTTCCGAATCCATGAGCACAAAGACCAATGCCGTAAGACCAATGCCGATCACAAACGCGCTAATGATTGAGACTATTAATTTGATATTCATGTCCGCATCCTTTGTGGACAAAACACACTTTTGATAACGCCGACCAATGTTTGGCGTGATGAGAAAAGCTCCTGAGCAGCTCAGACGGCGTTGTCACGTTATTGAACGGTCGTGCCACGAATTGGCGTGGAACTCAAGCTCAAGCGGCAGCGGTGACAGTTTGCCACAGGCCCATGGCGTGGTTGCGAAGCTGGCGTAATGTCTTTCGGGATATCAGATGGCGTTGGACGTTGAAGGTGTTGTAGACGGTGGCGTGGGTAGAGAGAAACCGCTGCGCTGATCGAGCCGATTTGAAACGCTGCATGCGTCGTTCGCGCTGTCGGACTGGTAAGTGAGAATTCTCGGCCCGGTTATTCTTCCTGCCACCAAAATCATGGTGCCTGATCAGGCCCAAATCCTTCAGAGCAGCACCATAAGATGGCAGTTTGTCTGTGATGAAGGTAGCTGGGACAAAGCCTTGCTTTCTCAACAGTTTGCGTATCACCTCGCGCGCTGCCGTCTTGTTTCTGCGTGACTGAACCAGGATATCCAGCACTTCGCCTTCACTATCGACAGCGCGCCATAGATGCATCCGCCTGCCGGCGATGGAAACGAACACCTCATCAAGGTGCCACCGGACATCTGGTCAAACCCCTGCTCATCGCGAAGACGCTCGAAGATCCGCTTCGCCGTGTGACGCTGTTTAAGCGGAACCGACCGGTCCTCTTCCAGAATACGGTCGGTGATCGCTGTGAACGGGTTCAGGCTCAAACGCTTCGGAGGTCGGCTGCGCCGATAGCCCGGCGGCACCGAATGCGCCAACATCTTCTTCACCCTGTCCCGCGATACACCAACCCGAAGCGCCGCCTGGCGCTGACTCAAACCGTCCATACGGCACGCCAAGCACACACGGCGATACAAATCCACGGAATACATCCTCCAGCGTTCCATCCTCAAAAAGAATCGAAGGCTACAACCGATCGACTTTACGCCGCCCTCAGCCGGACAATCCGGCCGCCCCCGTGAGCTAGTTTTGCACCGCCGTTCTCAGCCGAAACAATTTCGTGCCTCATTGCAAGCGGCCCTAGTTTAACCTCTTCGCCGAATGGAGAGCCGTTCATAACAACATATTAGGGCCTGTGCTCATAAAGGGGATTCCATGCCAATCAAATCTGTGATTCAAGCTGCGAAACTATGGCAGATTGAGGATGGGCCGATACGAGTTGCACTGTGAACTCCAATACGGTTTTTCGACCGCCAAGTCGGCTACTGATCAAGATGTCCCATTAGTTTGACGACGAATGAAATGACGGGATACGAGTGCTTTGTCACCGTGGAATTGGCTTCTTTCCAGTCCGCCTCGTCTTGGTTCATTGATGAACCGGCCTATAGGCAGGACCGGACGGTATTGTATTACGAAGATTCAGCCCTTGTTGTAGATACCCCACTGGGACGTACCAAAGTTCAGGCCAATGGGATCTGGCCGAAGACCATCGGAATAGGGTCAAAGTTCCTCCACAGTGTGGCGAAACGCTTATCTGGCAATTCGGAACTGAAATTGGGATACAACGACGGCCATCTCGTTCTAAACAGAACGCGTCTCTCAGCCACTGAAGTCGAGTTTACCGCCGATCGCCAATTTGTGTTTTCACGATCAGAACTTGAGGCCGAATACAAACGTGCGCAGGAGATTCATCCCGGCATTAAAGACGATCTAAGCCATCACGACATATTGGCCCTGGCAGACATGTTTGCCGGATGGTCACTCGACGCCGGACTATCACCTATACGAAACGCGTATTGTGCCGGATTATCTGAGGCACTTTGAAAGTTGGCTGACCAGGTTGGGCCAGACTAGGCTCCGCCCATACGGGCCCTTCGGCGCGCACTGGCGCTGCGAACCGCTGCCGGCGGACATCGCCCCGGAGGCGGTGAGCCCGGAGCGGCCGCCCGTGCTGCTCGCGGAGAGCGGCGGCGCAGCGCCGCCCCGATCCGCGCCGTGAGCTCGGTCGGCGAGAAGGGCTTGACGATGTAGTCGTCGGTGCCCGGCAGCATCACCATGCCGAGGAACTCCGCGCGGAGATGGCCTGGGGCTTTCCGGCGCTCGTCGGGCGTTACACCGGAACGCCGTATCTCTGTCTCGGGCTGAGGCAGCGCGGATGCGATCTCAATCTCGGCTGGCGGCTGGGGGCCGTGCGCCGCGAAGACCTCGAACTCGCGCTCGGCCTGGAAGGGAAACGCCTTGAGAGCAACGGCGGTTCTCCCGAGCACGGGGCCATGCTGCACCTCACCCTGCGCTGGTAGGAAACGTGACCACGCATGCCGACTCCGGTGGAACTTACGATTCCTACACCACGTCTCGCGGACGCGTTGTCCCCGCACTGTGCAGTTTTCGATTGACACAAATGGGCAGTTTTCAACTAGAATTGAGGTCGACACCATAGTCGCTAATATCCGCCTAAGATGGCTTTGTGCCTTCGTGTTGCCACCGCTCACACCCGCCCTGACTGCCCACATCACCTTGCCGGCGATGTGGGCGTCCTCGGTGAGGCAGCTCTAGACCATCTTGCGGCATTGCCGCTCGTTGTCGTGCCAGCTTGGCGATGCCCCCGAGGTACTGTCTATAATTCGGGGTTCTCTCCATCAATAATTTCCCTAATCTTTTCTGCGAGATTTTCATCATTAAGGCTTGGCCGACCTAATGCCCGAATAATCTCTGCCTGCCGTCGCGCGCCGATCTCACCGTAGCTCATAAACGTCGTCAGTACCTTTTTGTGGGCTAAATTCTGACTCCACGCTTTGAACTCTTCCGGTGAGCGGCAAATGCGCTGCGCGAGATGCCCGAGTGTGGTGCGAATACTATGTGGATTGAAATAGGGTAACCCAGCTGCCTCAAATGAATTCTTGAAGATACGTCGGATCGGCGCGGCAGTGCTCCAGTGTTTACGATCCAGGCCCTTTGCCTCGAACAAACGAGAATGTCCAACCGCGACGTGTGTTGCCGGAAACAGCGGATCATCGGGCCCCCATAATAGTTGCCCCTTTAGATACCGAACCCAGTCCTCAAAGATAGCCAGAACTTCTTCTCCAACGGGAAAGAACCAGGTCGTGAAGGTTTTCGAGAATTTGGTCTTCACCTCACGTGCGTCTTGGAGCACGCAACCCTCATCCAAATCTATGTGCTTGAGCTTGAGGGAAGCCACTGCGGCATCGCGCGCGCCGGTTAGCAGGATAAAGGCGATCAACGCGCGGTCGCGCTTTTCTATATCGGTATCGGCCGGCATGTTCCGCAGCACGTGGAGCACCTGTTCGAGCGCCGGCGCACGCATCTCTCGGTGAGCCTTTGCGACCCGGGTCTCCTTTTCTTGGAGATTAAAATACTCGCTGTCGCTATATGCGATGCGCTTCTTAAATCCCGGCTGACCCGCAAGCCAATGAAAGAATTTCTTGAGGGCCATCAGATACGAATATTGGGTCGACTTGCTGAGCTTTTGCCGCGTTTTCTTGTTCACCTCTTCCGCGAGCCGGCGCTTAAAGGCGATGGCTTGCTCGATGTGAAACTCCCTAAAGCTGCGGAACCGGTTGAGGCTTTCGAACCGGTGCAGCGCGCGGGCCGCTTCGTCGATCGACGCCTCGCAATTGCGCTTGGCCTCCTTGAGGTAGGAAAAATATTGCCGCTTGATCCGCTCGTTGTCGGGGTTGTGTGTTTTCATGGTTCTATTAGTCCTGGCGAAGTAACAATTTCCGGAGGGAAAAGTCCTATCTCTTATGCGTGTCTAACCCTGCGGAAACGAGACTTCGAGATTGCCTCTTAAAGCCTCCATTGAGGCCTGTGAGATGATCCTGTTGATGAGGGTGTTGCAGTCGGGACAGATCGCTTGAAGGTTGCCTGTGGAATCTGAAATCGGGAAGTAGTCAGCAATGTTACCGGCCGGTTCCCTCGCTGCCCGGCAACGGCAGCAATAGAGTTGACCAGATTTCAGCTTTACTCTCCGCCGACTTTGACGAACTTCCAGAAACTTACGAAGGTCAGCCCCGTAGATCATCACGGGCCGTCGGTTGTCGATGGTCGCTAAGCCCTGTTTGATCCACGCGCGCACGGTATTCTTGTGGATTCCGAGCGTGCGGGCCGCTTCTTCGACAGTATAGCTTCGATGGACCTTCACCAATCGGGGGTTGGGTCGGCGGCTTGTCATCGCTCTTTCAATCGTCTCAGGCACCCTTGAGCGTGCCGACGTAGAAGGTGAACGACACGGCGTTCTTCGCGGTGCCGAACAGCTGCTCCGCGAGCCCGTCGTCGCCGACGGGAAGGTTCTCCGTCGCATGCTGCTCGAAGGGTTTGCCGGTCTCGGCCGCGACCATGGTGCTTCCGCCCGCGATCTCCTGCTTCGTGACGGTCTGCCGGCCGTCGCGGGCCGTACCAGCCCGGTCCGAAATCCGGATGGCAGCGCGTGCGGTGCCGCGGAGGGTCTCAATTGGTAATCTTTTTGTTTGCCAATCGTTTGCCGTCTTGCCAATATCGCCAGGATTTAGGAATGACAAAGACCTTGAAAACGTCTTTATTTACAAGGTCTTAGCTTTGGTTGCGGGGGTAGGATTTGAACCTACGACCTTCAGGTTATGAGTTTGGTTGTAATGTAACGACACATATGCGCTGGGGTGCGTTATAGTGTGATAAAACATAGGGTTACGATCATTTTGAGTGCGCAGAGGCGTGCTCCTATGCGCCTTGACTTGCTCTCTCTAGGTACCTATAAGGTGCCTGATATCCGATTGCAAGTGGCAGAGCGCAGTGGTCAAAATCACCAAGCGGACCGTCGATGCCGTGGCCGGCCAAGCGCGCGAGCGCGTGATCTGGGACGACGACCTCAAAGGTTTCGGGGTGCGCGTTCACCCCACCGGACGCAAGGTCTATATCGTCAAGACCCGCTATCGCGGCAGGCCCGTGAAGGTGACCATCGGCCCGCACGGGGCCGTGACGCCAGCGGACGCCCGGACCAGGGCGGCGGAGATCATATCCGACGCCCGCGCGGGCAAGGACCCAGCGGCTTGGAACCGGCCGGACGCCAAGGTGCCGACCATGCGCGAGCTTGGGAAACGGTTCCTCGATGAATACGTCGCATCCCATTGCAAGCCGAGCACGGCGGAAGAGTACCGCCGCTCTGTGGCGCTGTTCATCGATCCCCGGATCGGCAAGCGCCGGGTTCCGGATATTGAGCGCAGCGACATCGCGGCCCTGCATCACGACCTGCGCTCCATTCCCTATCAGGCCAACCGAACGCTCGGTGTGCTGTCCAAGATCTTCAATCTCGCCGAGCTATGGGGATTGAGGCCGGACGGGTCGAACCCGTGCCGGCATGTGAAGCGGTTCCGGGAGGAGAAGCGCGAGCGGTTTCTGTCGGATACCGAATACCGGAGCCTGGGCGCGGCGCTCAAGGAGACCGAGCAGGACGGCTCGGAGACGGCGGCAGCGGTCGCGGCCGTTCGCCTATTGATGCTGACCGGGTGCCGATTGTCGGAGATTCAGAAGCTCCGCTGGGAACACGTTGACCTGGAGACCGGTGAGTTGCGGCTCCCCGAAACCAAGACCGGCGCCAAGGTGGTGTATCTCGGCGATCCGGCCATCGCCGTGCTGCGCGGTATTGATAGACAAGACGACAACCCCTGGGTGATCGCGGGGCGCAAACCCGGAAGCCATCTCACCGACCTGCAGCATCCGTGGCGGCGGATTCGGGCGCGCGCCGGCCTCGACGACGTGCGGATTCACGACTTGCGACACAGCTTTGCTAGCGGCGGGTTGCTGGTCGGCGAAGGGTTACCCATGATCGGTAAGCTCTTGGGCCACACCCAGGTCCAGACCACCGCCCGTTATGCGCATCTCGCCAACGATCCCGTCAAGTCCGCCGCCAACCGCATCGCAAGCCGGATCGCAGAGGTCGCGGGGTAGCCGGTTGGTCTATTCTGCACGAGAGGGAGTCTTGCGATTTAGGCTTGCCATATGGTAACGTAACAGTTACCAACTATCGATGTTTGAGATCAGGGAATACATCGATACCAAAGGCCACAGCCCATACGCCAGATGGTTCGGTCAGCTTAACGCTCAAGCAGCGGCCAAAACGGCGGCAGCGCTGGTCCGGATGGGGCATGGAAACCTCTCCAGCGTAAAGGGTGCGGGTGCCGGTGTTCTCGAATGCCGAATAGACTTTGGCCCCGGCTACCGTGTCTATTTCGGCAAGGACGGAGATGCCTTGATCATCCTGTTGGGCGGCGGGACCAAGAAGCGCCAGCAACAGGATATCGAGACCGCCAGAGATCTCTGGCGGGAGTACAAACAGCGCAAGCGACGGGAGATTTGAGAACAATGCCCTTGACACGAAACTTCAAGGAGACGATTCAGGCTCGCATCAAGCGCGACCCGGCCTTCCGCGAGGAACTTCTCAAGGAAGGGGTAGAGTGCCTGCTTTCAGGTGATGTGGACACCGGAAAAGCAGTGTTGCGTGACTATATTAACGCAACCGTTGGTTTTCAGGAGCTAGGTGGGTTAACCGCCAAGTCGCCCAAGAGCCTGATGCGCATGTTTGGCCCGAACGGAAATCCGCAGGCCCTGAACCTGTTCGAAATCATCGGCTGCCTTCAGGAACGTGAGGGATTTCACCTCAAGGTCCAGTCCGTTCGCTAAGGTGGATTGCAAACAGAAGGATGTTATTCGACGCGGAGCTTTGACGGGTCTGTCACATTAACAGAGTGGCGTTGTCACACTAACAGGGTGACCTGTTGCTGATGGCGCAGTAATGTTGCTGGATGCAGAAAATCTCCTATGCCCGATACCGATTTCCACCCGCGATCATCCAGGCATTGTCAGAGTAATTGGTTCGGGCCAACTCTCTTGGGCCCTCGTTCGCTGGGTTTAGTCACTAAACGGTTGGTTCGCTTGGACTTGACCAAGCAAGGTGCGGCTCTGAACAGCGAAAACTCACGTCACTAAACTATCAGATCAATTTAGTCTGACAATGCCCACCGCGATGGTCAGTCCGCGGCGGCGATCACCGGCGTCACCGTCCAGCCTGCCCCTTGTGAAAACCTCATCCGCCTGAAATAGACGCGAATCCTGTTCAACTCCGAGTGGATGGAGTTTTCAGAAGGGACCGCATTCGTTTTGCCAATATATCAGGAATTTATGGCAAAACGGACGCGGTCGGCGCCGAACCGCAGCCGCTGCCTGGCATTGTCAGTCTAACTGGCCCGGAGCAGAAGAAGCCATAATAGAGGACTCTCAGGCAGCAAGTTGACGCCATTCGGTCAAGGCGGTGGCACGGGCTTGTTTGAAAGTATCGCGGCGGTTGAGATGGCGTTGGTGGTTGAAATGGGTGTAGATCGAGGCATGGACGGAGGCGAATTTCTGCAGGGTCTTGATGTCTCCGAACCGAGCCATTACCTGTCCATCCGGAAAACCTTATCCACCGCTTGAGAAAACATAAATAACAAGGGGAGATGGGAATGAGTAATCAAATTAAATTCGCTGTTGTTGCGTTAGTTTCATTCTTATCAATAGGTATAGCTAACGCACAAGAAAACCAACGTGGTGCCTATATTGGTCTCAATGTTGGTTTGTCTGATTTTGCAGAATTTGATTCTTCTCTTTCAGCTGTAACAAATCCGACTAAGTGTGACGTGCTGCTATATGCTGATCCAGGCTTGGCACCAAGCGGTGATTCTGAATGTGCCGACACAACTTCGCGTGCGCTTTCTTCTAATGACTTCTCACCTAGTCTCGGGTTCACAGGTGGTTTAACCGCTGGTTACGATCTTGGAAAAATGAGAATTGAATTGGAATATCGAATTCGAAGCCAAGGTGAAGACACTTTACCCCTACTTGAATCAACCACAAATCAGGCGGTGGCAAGCAAGACCCTCGAATGGAGCACGGTCTATCCTCCGGTTGAGCATATTTCCAATTATCGTGCTCACCAAGTTTTTACAAACTTGTATTATGACTTCACCAACAGATCACGCTGGACACCGTTTATCGGCGCTGGTGTAGGTATAGCTCCCACCAAATTACGATACAGTAGGCGTCTTATTCGTAAGACATTGGATGAAGGATATCAGGACGTAGAACCTCCACTTACTGCTGCCGACCGACCAGCTGCGGCAGCTGGTACTATGAGTCTCTTAGATCAGAATGTCAGCGATACGATATTCGGGTTTCAATTAATCGGTGGTCTCGATTATGCAATTGGAGAACATACATCAATCGGGATCACTATTCACTGGGCACGTCTTGGAAAAATTAAGGATGATGTTATGTGGTCTATTGTTCGTAGTCATAAGCCAGTGCGGGCCGATGGAAAAACTCCGTTTGCAGGAGAGATAACTCTTAATAACTTCGAGTACTTGGCCGCAACGGTTGGATTGAAGTATCATTTTTAAATCAATTGAAATCCGCATCCGGCCGCTAATGAGCGTTTCGATGCTTTGATACGGTCGTTTGCAGGCCCGCCACAACGTAAGTAAGAAATTTAGAAATGGTGCGGACGATGGGATCCAAACCCACACGAGCATACATGCTCAACGGATTTTCATACTTGTCCTTTGCGAAAAGTTCATCCGTGATCAAGCGTGCTGCCAAGCGGCACCTGTCCTTCCCGAAAACCTTATTCACCGGTCTTCATAATCCAAACCTCCCAGGTGTGGATGAGGTTTTCGGAAGGCACACCGCCCAAAAACCGAAGCGCTGGATGTTAAAGAAATGTTTACGGTTTGCCCTTTAGGGAACGAAACCAGGGGGACCAAGCCTATGACTGTTAGAGCTTTAATTCTTATCGTCGTTGCGGCCGTCATCGCAGCCGTTACCGTGCAGGCGCATATTGCCCAAGATTCCCTTGGCAGCGCGGTTAGGGCTACGGAGCAGTGAGGTTGTCCGTTGTCAGAACAAATGGGACACGATTCTGAGTGCCATGGCTCTCCTCCTTTTTTGGGTCTCGTAAGAGTTACAGGAGCAAATTCGATATATTCAGAGAAACGCGCTAACGCAAGGTGATCAATTGGGCGCGGTCAGACTAAAATCGTATGTTAGAATTTTCCTATTGTTGAGCCAGCCTCGTCACCCGTGCTTGTCCGGCCTAAGCCACACGAAAAATGTTTTACGCTCTAAAATCCCCAAATGAGAACTGGGCAAAACGACCAAGCAGATTTAATCTGACAATGCTCTCAGCCGTCGCGACATCTTCAAGCAAGCGTCTTCAAGCAAGACAGAGCCGCCGCACTGGGCGAGTGGAGTCAACTTGCCGCCTGATAATCCTTGACTGCAGGTTTTAAGGGTCCGGCCGAGTTCGTCTGACAATGCCTACAGTAGGAGCCATACTTATCAACGTTTATTTCAGTTTGAGTATTGCGCTTACCATGTTGTTGACTGGTTGCGATGGAGAGAGCACGCCTGAGTCCGGCTCGTCTGCTAATACCTCTGCCCAGCCGGTAAGCTCAGAGCTTTGCGTCGACATGGGACCGCAATCACCGCGGGATATTAGTAATAAGGCCGGCATGAACACGGACGCGTTCCCGTTAGCGCCGACAGCTAGCGAAATGAACCTGTGCAACATACACACGCATACCAATGCCGAACACAAAGGTTCGGGATTCAATATTTTTGTTAGCGACGCCGATAACGGTGGATATGCCTGCAACGAAACGCCCACTCTAAGCGTAGCTGAACTTGCACCGGCAGAGGGCGCCTACCAAGGTGTGAAGCCCGGCGACACAATCGAAGTACATTGGGTGTATACGTCCTGCGTTGCAACGCCGGGTGAAGGACTTGGCGCTTGCGTCCCGGAAGGCTGCAGCGACCCATTGTTACGTGTGGAAGCTCAGGTATTTCTCGTCGTCAACGATCCAAATTCACTCGATTTTAGCGCAATGGCATATGGAGGAAACATTGTCGACGGCCGACATCAGGCCAAGTCGATTCCGACGACGACGGGCGAGCCTGTGTTATTTCGAGGCTCGACGACCGGTCCGTTATACGATCAACACTCTTGTTCACCGATCAAAGTGACGTGGAATGTGCGCCCACAATGTACCAAGCTCGATATCAACTCGCTGCACCGCTGGGCAGAGCAAAGAAATGTGTTCAACGAAACGAAATCGCACGGCGTGCGCCAATTGGTCACCGCACCCGAGTTGCTCTCGCCTATCGAGTAATCTAGTCACCTGAATTTAAAGTTCATGGCATAAGTTTTGATCGGCACGCAGGCAACACGTCCTCGGCGCGACGATAGGCGCCGACTTGGCTGTCCCTTCCGAAGACCTCATATGGTTGATTTGAGTGTAGAACGTCTGTAATCCGTTTGGGATGATATCGTTCGTTGGAATGTTCTTCATGGCATTGGTGGCCATGGTCAAGGGACCGCGCCGGCTGGCCGCAGAGAACACCGCATTGAGACATCAGATCTCGGTCTTGAGGCGTAAACACCCTGGCCGGGTCCGGCTTTCGCGGCTGGACCGTATCTTCTTGGGTTGGCTTGCGAAGATCTGCCCTTCGGTTCTCGACGCCATAGTGATCGTTAGGCCCGAGACTGTTCTGCGCTGGCACAGGTACGGTTTCCGAACTCTGTGGCGCTGCAAATCACCCAATCCGGGTGGGCGCCCGGCCATAGACCGGGACCTGAAGCAACTGATCAAGTCAATGGCGCGGGACAATCCTCTGTGGGTGCGCCGCGTATCCACGGTGAATTGCTCAAGTTGGTGTCTCTTTCGAAAACCCTGTCCGCCGATCTTCGTGATGCAAACCGGCCAAGTGTGGATGATGTTTTTAAAAGGGACAGTCGCAAACTACTGATTGACTTGAAGATTTTCTGCTACCACGTCGTGTTGCTTGCAGCAAAAATTCACTCTTGCCGCGGGCTTTTCTGTTCGCAAGCTCCTTCCGTATAAACAGGGTTAGAATAACCTGCAATTTTGAGTGGATGAGATTCTCGGACGGGACAGGATTACTTGTTGAGGGTGACGAATGAAAAAGCCGATGCTTACGCACAAGAGCTTAATCATGGCTGTGGGCGATGATCAACGACATGCAGTCTACAGTGGGCCTATGCTAGCGCCGACGCTCGATCCTGTCCTAAATGGCAGGCCAAGAAGGCCATGCGCAAGTTGTGGAAATAAATTTCAACCTACCCTCAAACGCCGTCTACTGTGTTCGAAGTGTTTTAGGAATTGACGTTGCTCCCGGATCCCGGACCAGACGGTAAATTAAATACCGACCTGGAGGGACAGGATGACAAAGCAGACGAGGCGGCGGTTTTCGCCCAGAATACAAGGAACAGTCGGTTGCCCGGCTATCGGAGCCGGGTGCGACACATAGCAGTGTGGCTGCCGAGCTCGGCGTCACGCCAAAGCAGTTGAAGACCTGGCGGCTCGAGCTTGAGGCCGCGGGTTCGACCGCGGCGCAGAAAGCCGAGGCCGCTGAGCTGGCGCAGCATTCGCCGGGATAACAAGCGGCTGACGGAGGAGGTTGGCGTGCGGTCGCGGTCGAACGTTGCGGCGGCGGCGCTGGCCAACACGATGGCGACAATGGCGCGGACAGTCCGGGCCCTGCCGGCCCATGGCGGAGGGCGTTGAGAAACCGGCTACGGGGGGGGGCGATGATGTTGTCGTTTGGCGAGGCGATGCGCTCTGTGGGCGCGGGCGCGGAGCTGCTGGTCGAGCGGCTGCAGAGCGGGGTGAGTTACAACCCGCTGTCGTCCCGCACGGCCCAGGATCCCTATCCCGTCTATGCCGCCCTGCGCGCCCGGGATCCGGTGCATCGCAGCCGATTGCTGAAGGCCTGGCTGTTCACGCGCCATAGCGATGTCGCTGCCATCCTGAGCGACCACCGGCACTTCGGCAACGATCCGCGCACGGGCACCCTGTCGTCCCGGCAGCATGCCATGCTGCCTCCGCCGGATGAGTTCACCATGCTGTTGCTCGACCCGCCCGGCCACACGCGGCTCAGGGCGCTGGTGAACAAGGCGTTTACGCCCAAGGCGGTCACCGGCCTGGAACCGCGCATCCGCGCTATTCTTGGATCGCTGCTGGACGACATCGAGGACCCGGCCGCCGTCGATCTCATGCCGGCCGTGGCCCAGCCCCTACCGGTCATCGTCATCGCCGAGATGCTGGGCGTGCCGCCGGAGGACAGGGAGCGGTTCAAGATCTGGTCGGCCCGGCGTGCGCGTTTGCTGGAGCCGATGATCACCCCGCGCGAACGCGAGGCCGGCGCGGCGGCCTCCGCGGGCGTTCGACGCCTATTTCAGGCCGGTCATCGAGGCGCGGCGGACGGAGCCGAGGGACGATGTCGTCAGCGCGCTGGCGCAGGCGGAGGACGGCGGCGGACGCCTGAGCGAACGCGAGACACTGAACATGCTGCGCCTGCTCCTGAGTGCGGGCAACGAGACCAGCGCCAACCTCATCGGCAACGGCATGCTGGCCTTGCTTCGCCATCCCGAACAGCTTCAGCGGCTGAGGAACGACCCGGGCCTGATCCCGGCGGCGGTGGAGGAGCTGTTGCGTTTCGACTCTCCGGTGCAGGCGGATTTCCGGCGCGTGCTCGCGGATTGCGAGGTGAACGGCTTTGCCCTGCGCAAACGCGACAATGTCGTCCTGCTTCTCGGCGCGGCCAACCGGGATCCGGACGTCTTCGAGGATCCCGACCGCCTTGATGTCGGCCGCAGCCAGGGCTCCCATCTGTCATTCGGTCGGGGCATCCACCATTGTCTCGGCGCTCCGCTCGCGCGCCTGGAAGGCCGGATCGTTGTTGAGATGTTGCTCGAGCGGTTCGCGCAGATGGGCTTGCTCGCGGAGCACCCAAGGTTCCGCAAGGCCATCGTGCTCCGGGGCCTTCAATCGCTGCCCGTGCGTTTCGTCAGGACCTGAGGCATTGCCGCCATGGGCGAACATGTTTGCCCATGCACAGCCTGTCGGCGCCGGCGGACCTGGAGGGGCTGGTGCTGTCCCTGGCCGGCACTTCCGCGACACAACGCCGAAGGCAGAAGGAACTGCCAGCCGGCGCTGACGTCGTCTACCGTCCCGCGAGTTCCTGCGATACTGCCGGACATTCCGTCAAATCTCGCCAATTTTGGGGATGTCCGGCAGCGCGCCAACGCCGTACCCTCCAAGCCCGCGTCCCAAGCCCGCGCCGGCGCCGCGGTCAGCGGGTCCCCGCGAAATTTGTGTGTGTAAGATTGCAGTGGAGCATATGCGGAACAAAGGAGGGTTCTTGCCGACCGAGCCGATGGGAATTGAGCCGATGGGAATTGAGCCGACCGGGCGTGGCCAAGCGACGGCGCGGTCATGAGCGAACAGGAGGCGTTCGACCGCATTCTGGTCGCGTTGCACGAGGCGGCGCTCGACCCTGCCCATTGGTCGAGCGCTTCCGCACTGATCGATGACACCCTCCGCGCGCACGGCAGCAGCATGGTATTCGGCGACGGGCGCTCCGAGGAGGACATCCGGATCTACTTTACGTGGGATTTCTTCCGCGGCCAACGGGACCGGGACCGGGAGCGCTGGTACTTCGAGAACTACTACGCCGTGGACGAGCGGGTCCCGCGCCTGCGCCATCTGCCCGACAGCAAGCTGGTCCATGTTACCGAGCTCTACACCGGCGAAGAGCTGAAGACTTCCGCGGCCTACAACGAGGCGCTGGCCCGCGGCCATGCCCAGAACAGCATCAGTGTGCGCCTGGACGGACCTAAGGGATCGCGCATTGTCTGGGTCGTCAACGACCCGCTCGACGGGGACGGCTGGTCGTCCGCACAACTCGACACAATCCGCTATCTCCTGCCCCATATCCGTCAGACCGTGCGCGTCCAGCAGGCGCTGGCCGGCGCCGGGGCCGTGGGCGCGTCCCTCGCCAAGCTGCTCGACACCACCGGCTTGGGCATCGTCCAGCTCGACGGGCGCGGGCGGATCCTGGCGGCCAACGACCGCGCCCGGGATGTGCTGCGGACCGGCGACGGTCTGTACGACGAGGACGGTTTTCTGTATGCCCGCAAACCGGAGGACAATGACGAACTCCAACGGCTGTTGACGCGCGCCCTGCCGCCGTTCGGGGCTCAGGGCGCCGGCGGCTCGGCCACGGTGAGGCGCCCGTCTGCCCAGCCGCCGCTGGTGCTGCACCTCAACCCGGTGGGCCGGCAGGAGACGGACTTGCGGGTCTGGCCGGTCGCGGCGCTGATGCTGGTCGCCGACCCGGCAAGCCAAACCCGCATCGATCCGGCCGTGGCGGCGGTCACTCTCGGCCTCACGGCGATGGAGAGCCGGGTGGCGGTGCTGTTGGCCGAAGGCATGAACGTCGGCGAGGTCGCCGCGGCGACCGGCCGCGGGGAAAGCACGACCCGCTGGCATGTGAAGAATATTTTCGCCAAGCACGGCCTGTCGCGGCAGGCGGACCTGATGCGGCTTGTACTGTCGCTGGCCGGCGCGCCGGAGCCCCGGCGCTGACGGCGGAAGCAGCCGCGGGTCGGCGCTGACCGCGTCCGTCTTGCCTTAAATTCCTGATATTCCAATAAAAAACACCAAATCCCCCCAATATTGGGGGCGTACATCAGCGCTCACCTCGCTTATCTTTGCATCCATCGCACCAACAGCGCCGCCGGGGGCAGAGCCTCCTGCGGCGCTGTTGTGCGAACTGCGAGGAAGGGTGCCTACCGATGCGCTTGGGTCATGACTGAGGAAGCGACAGGGAAACGGCTCGGTGCGATGCGCCGCACCGGAGCGGGGTCGCGAGGATGGCCGGCGTCTGTTCCGCACCAAACAAGACAATGGCAACGACAACGGCAACGGCAACGGCAACGGCAACGACAACTATGGGGGTAGCGGTAATGGGGCTGGAGCGACAAGTGATCGCGGCGTGTGGTTCGGCCGTGTGCGGCGATGACCTCGCCGTGGAAGTGCCGGTTCGTGGTCCGGCGGCGGCGCCGGTCGAGGCGAGTGTGGTCGCCATAAATAGTGAGAGCCGAGAACCGAGAGTTTCGGTGTGGTCTTGGTCGCCGTGGCGCGTCATGTCCTGGCTGAGCGCATCCGGATCGCGCCGGCCGCCTGAATCCTCCCCCCCCCCCCCCCCCCGCACCGGGCTCGTCCCTTTCTTCCCGTGACGACTGTGCCGCCGGCCCTCGGGCGGCAACCAACAATTCTGCCGGTCCGTCCAGACGTCCTCTAGCGTCGCAACAGTGCGACGGCCGTGCTCATGGACGGCAAGTCCGGGCGTCGGCGTCAGGGCGTTGGCGCGGCCGGTGCCTCGCGGCGCGCGGCCTGGCGGCCGGGCTCCTCGTGACCGTCGCCGCGCTCCTAGCCCTGCCGCTGCCGGCGCAGGCGCAGAAGACCACCTTCGTCTCCAACACCGGTCAGAGCACCGATCCCGATGTCCGGGAAGTCGGTCCCCACGGACATCTCTGGCAACTTCAAGCACAGCAGTTCAGGACCGGCGACAATGAGGGCGGCTATACGCTCTCGGCAATTCAAGTCCGGGTAGATGATTTCGGGTCGAATTCTCGGCCAAAGGTGAGCATCTACACGACCTCATCCGGCAATCCCGGCACCAGCCTGTACGTGCTGACCAATCCGGCGACGCTTAACGACGACGCGATCAACACCTTCAGGGCGCCGGCCAATGCGACCCTCGAAAAGGACACCAATTACTTCGTGGTGTTCGAGGAGCTGGGATCAGGCAGTAACCTTCGATACGACTTGGAGGTCACGGCCAGTAATGCCGAAGATTCGGGGAAGGCGAGCGGATGGAACATCGCCAACAGTTCGCGGCAGCGGTCTACGACTGCTACAACCTGGAGTGACCTTGCCGGCAAGCTCAAGATCGCCGTCAGGGGAACTCTCCCGCCTGCCCTCTCGATCGCGGACGCAAGCGCCGCCGAGAACGCCGGCCACCTCCTGTTCGACGTCAGGCTCTCGCGATCCTTGCAGAACACGGTGAAGGTCGACTTCGAGACTATTTCGGGAGGCACCGCCACCGAAGGCGAGGACTACCATGCTCGTCGCAAGTACACCCACGTCATTCTGGCGGGAGACAGGACCGCGCAGATGGGCTTCGCGCTCATTGAGGACACAGTCGCCGCCGCCGGGGAGACGGTGAAGGTAAAGCTCAGCAACGCGCGCGTGGTCGATGCGTACGGCGACAAAATAATGGACCTCGGCATCACGACCGCCGAGGCGACGGGAACGATCACTGCGCCGACGACGACCACGACCAACGTGCCGGGTCTGACCATTGGGATCCGAGACGCGACCGGGGACGAGGACGACGGATGGCTCGATTTCAAGGTCAGGCTCTCGCGGAAGTATACCGACCTTGTGTGTTACGACTTCGAGACTATTTCGGGCGGCAGCGCCACGGAAGGAACGGACTACCTCAAGATCCCGAAAGCCACGTACTGGATGCAGATCGGAAAACGGGTGGACAAGCCCTTCGTCCGCCTCATCGACGACGCGGTGAACGACAACGGCGAGACCGTGAAGGTCAAGATCAGCAATGCACACCTGTGCGATGACGCATCCCAGACGGTTTCCATCACGAGAGCCGAGGCGACGGGGACGATCACCAACTCCGACCCGATACCGCAGGCATGGCTGGCGCGCTTTGGCCGCACCGCCGCCGAGCACGTGTTAGACGGCGTGCAAGCGCGGCTGTCTGCGCCGCGCAACCCCGGGATGCAGGCCAACGTCGCGGGGTTGTGGAACCTCGGCACGGCGGCGGATACGACGGCGGATACACCGGCGGATACGAAGTCGGATACGGCCCTGGCCGCGCCCGGCGAGGCGCCGCAAGACGGCCTGCGGGCGCACTCGGACTGGATAGCGGGCGGCCTAGCCGGGACGGATACCGGCACGTCGGCGGCGCTCAACCTAACCGCGCGCGATTTGATCACCGGGAGCGCGTTCGCGGTCACCGGCGAGACCGCCGGCGGCGGTTTCGCCGCCGTGTGGGGCCGGGGCGCGTATTCTAGCTTCTCGGGGCAGGACAGTGACGTCACCCTCGACGGCGAGTTGACCACGGCGATGCTCGGGGCCGACTACGCCGCCGGGCGCTGGATCGCGGGGGTTTCGCTGAGCGTCAGTGAAGGCGAAGGAACCTATGGTCTGGACGGCAAGGAAGGCGAACTCGATTCCTCGCTGACCGGCGTCTACCCCTATGTCGGCTACGCTATTAACGAACGGCTGTCGGCCTGGGGCGTGGCCGGTTACGGGGAGGGCAACATCAAGCTGACCCTGGCGGACACCACCGAAACCATCCGCACCGGCATCGATCTGGCGATGGTGGCGGTGGGCGCGCGCGGCGACCTCATGTCGCGGACGGAGGCGGCGGGCTTCGATCTCGCGCTGACCTCGGATGCGCTGATGGTGCGCACCACCTCAGCGGCGGCGGCCGGCCTGGTCGCCACGGACGCGGACGTTAGCCGGCTGCGGCTCGGGCTTGACGGCTCGTGGCTGGTGGCGCTCGACAGCAGCGCATCGCTCACGCCGTCCATCGGCATCGGCATGCGCCATGACGGCGGCGACGCGGAGACCGGCTTCGGCGTCGACCTTGGCGGCGGCCTCGCCTACGCCGATGAACAAAGCGGCCTCGGTTTGGAGCTGAACGCGCGCGCTTTACTGGCCCACGAGGATGAGAACTTCCGCGAATGGGGCGTGTCGGGTGCGTTGATCTTCGATCCGGACCCATCCTCGGACCGTGGCCTGTCGCTCAGTGTCGGTCCGTCCTGGGGCGCGTCGTCAACGGGCGGCGCGGAGGCGCTGTTGGGACCCGAGACGATGTCGGGCGGCGCGCTTGACAATACCCCGCCGCCGGGCGGACGGCTCGGCGCGGAGGCGGCCTGGGGCTTCCCGGCGCTCGCCGGGCACTACACCGGGACGCCCTATCTCGGTCTCGGGCTGCGGCAGGGCGGACGCGATCTCACTCTCGGCTGGCGGCTCGGTGCGGTGCGCCGTGAAGACCTCGAACTCGCGCTTGGTCTGGAAGGAAGGCGCCTTGAGAGCAACGGCAGATCGCCCGAGCACGGGGCCATGGTGCGCCTGATGCTGCGCTGGTGAAATTTATAGCTTGGCTCGCTGAGCTGGATCGGCCAACGGAGGTTTGACGGGACGTTAACGGTAAGCGGGAGAGTTAGCTATGTCGGATACGGGCGCGGCCAGGGCGTGGCAGTTTCTTAAACGCAATCCGGATTATCTTGTGAAGTGGCGCAACACGGCGGACGCCGCCTCCGCCATATGACCTTCTTGTCGCATCTCGGTTCGTCCAAAATACCCATGATTATTGAGACTTTTCGAATCCTAGTGTCTTGTGCCGTCTCGCGATCTCTCGTATTATCCCTTAAAGTATAGTGGGCTAAATTAGGAGTTCATATCATGGCAACTGGTCGCAAGCCCAAGGGAAAGCATCCCGACAAGAAGTTGACTCCAGCTTTTGTGCGCAAGACCACCAAACCTGGCCGATACTGTGATGGCAATGGCCTCTACCTGAAAATCGACCCATCCGGTGCACGGCGATGGGAGCAACGACTAGTCATCCATGGACGGCAGCGGACTCTCGGGCTTGGGGGCGTGGCGCTGGTATCGCTGTCAGAAGCCCGCGAGCAAGCGCTTGCCAACCGCAAGATCGCACGGGCCGGTGGCGATCCGATGGATCTTCGCCGGCAGGTCAGCATACCCACCTTCGAGGAAGCAGCCGCAGCCGTCGTGGAGTTTCACCGCCCGAGTTGGGGCAACGCTAAGCACGCCGCACAATGGGAAACTACTTTGCGCACATATGTGTTTCCCAAGCTGGGCAAGCGCCCGGTGTCGGATATCGATACAGCAGATGTGCTCAACGTGCTCACGCCGATCTGGCACGAGAAGCCGGAAACTGCACGACGCGTGCGCCAACGCATCTCGACCGTCATGAAATGGGCCGTGGCCCAAGGTTTCAGGCAGGACAACCCTGCCGGCGACGCCATCGGTGCCGCGCTTCCCAAGCAGAATGGCAAAGCCAAGCGCCATCATCGGGCCCTGCCGCATGGCGAAGTTGCCAGCGCTATAGAGGCCGTGCGCGCATCTGGTAGCGGTGCAGTCGTCAAGCTGGCCTTTGAGTTGCTGATCCTGACGGCAGCACGGTCTGGCGAGGTCCGGCATATGATGTGGAGCGAGGTCGATTTGGACACGACAATCTGGACCATTCCGGCTGAGCGGATGAAAGCCGGGCGTGAACATCGTGTTCCGCTGTGTGCACGAGCTTTGGAGATTCTGACCGAAGCACGGCAGCTTGGGAGCGGAAGCGGTCTTGTCTTTCCCGGAACGCGGCCCGGCAAGCCGCTCTCCGACATGACGTTGTCCAAGCTGATGCGTGAGCTAAGCCTGGACGCCGTGCCGCACGGCTTCAGGTCCAGCTTCCGCGATTGGGCGGCGGAATGCACCAACGCGCCCCGCGCGGTCATGGAGGCGGCACTAGCCCATACGGTCGCTAACAAGGTGGAGGCCGCCTATGCGCGCTCCGACCTGTTCGCACGGCGTTCCAAGCTTATGGAGCAATGGGCTGAATATCTAGCGATCGGTCACAAGTCGAAGGTCATTCCAATGGTCCGACACGGGAACCGGGCAGATGGGTAAGGGGGAGCAAGGCGCTAAAGAACAACGCCCAGAAGTAGAGCAGGAGAAAGAGACGCTCTTCGAGGTGATCAAGAAAGGTGCGTGCGTCATATTCTCGCATTCGACCCTCCGGTCTAATCTTGGACTAGCTTTGTTTTTTGGTAGTGGCGATATCAGTCCAAAAAAGCGGGCGGCCTTATTTGACAGCATGGTTCAGAAAAACGCTGAATATTGCTTAAGTGGCGATCCTGAGATCGGTGGTACAGCCAAAGACCATTGCCAGCGACTGATAGGAAAGGTGGACTTCTGGCCCCATGCCCGCTCAGCTCTAGAGCGTGCCGTCACGCTGTATCGTGAAGCCGGCGAGCCAATGCCTCCGTGCTTGAAAAAATGGGTCGAGGAACCGGTGGATCCTCCGCCCCAGAAGCGCGGACCGAACAACTTCCCGCAACACTGGAAGGCAATGCGCGACCAAATAATCTGCATGGCAATTGATTGGGCGGTCACGTTACAAGATGACCCACGGTTGCTAGTAAGCTTGACGATCCGGCGCGATTCCTCATCGAACGAGAAGAAAAAAGACTATTCGATTATCCGGGCAATGATAGAAGTCCTCGACGAAATCTACGGTGGCCATAAAGATTACCAACGCCCCACCTACGACATGATTAGGAACGCCTGGAAACGTTACCAAAATGAGATCTTGGCAAAAGGGAAACCGCGCCCTGGCAGGACGCTTCTCCCACCCCAAGGTTTGGAGCCCGCCCCGAACCCTCCCGGTGAAGAGTTGCTGGGGATAATGCGGACGCTCAACAAAATATCCGAGGACTATTTGTGTCAATGTGCTCAACGCGACCTTGAAGACAGTCAGTGATTTTATCGCTGGCGAGAATCTTTACTCCAGCTTTTGCCGCAGCAGTTAAGCATCCTCTCCCGATCTGACGCGGCTGTTCGCGTCCCAACGATTAAGGGAGCAATCAAATGACTGAAGATCGTATTTTGCGCTTATCTGGGGTTGTTAAGATGACGGGCATAAGCCGGTCACGCATCTACGTCTATATGGACCGCGAGACCGATCCGTTCCCCCGCTCGATCAAACTAGGCCCCAACATGGTGGGTTGGCGCCAGTCTGAGGTTGAGGCATGGCTTACCGCTCGACAGCGCTCGGCATGACACCATGGCACGCACAAGAAAGCGCCCGACCGGTAATGGTCAAAACAGGCTGTGCGGTACGGCAAATGCCGAGCGATCCGGGAGTACCACGGTAGCGGTACGCAGCGTTGCCAAACGCCAACGCCTTCCTGACTTCGCTGCCATCAACAACGCAGCACTACGGGTGCTGCCGGCGTTGGTCGCCCGCTGGCTCCCGGATGGGCGCCAGCAGGGCTGGGAGTGGGTGGCCCGAAACCCACGCCGTGTGGACCATCGTCCTGGATCGTTCCGTATCAACCTGCGGACGGGCCGATGGGCTGACTTCGCCTTAGCGGACGTTAAGGGCGGCGATCCGGTGTCTCTGGCCGCATATCTATCCGGGCGGTCGCAATCCGATGCGGCGCGTGCCCTAGCCGACATGCTTGGGGTGTAGTCATGAGTGTCGGCAATGGAGGCAGAAATATGTTTGATCCGCTCAGCGGAGATGAAAGGGCAATGGGAGAGACAGCTTCCGGGAACGATTACAGGTTCATTGAGCAGTTACCTGACAACCATCAAGGCCGGTATGCCTACCGCAACGCCAAGGGCAAGCTGCTCTGGGTAATCCAGCGGTATTACATCGACGGGAAAAAGACGTTCGGTAACTATATGCCCGCCGACAAGAAAGGCGTTCAAGGTTGGGTGCGTGGTAAGGGCGTCCCTATTCCCAAGAAAGACCGGCCCCTCTACGGGCTGGTCGATCTACTCAAGGCGGACCCAGCACGTCAAGTGATGGTAGTCGAGGGGGAGAAATGCCGTAACGCCGTCGCTAGGCACTCTAAAGACGCCGTAGTTGTGGCATGGATGGGCGGCGGAAAGGCGTGGAAGAAGACGGACTGGACCCCTCTGTATGGCCGCGATTTGCTCTTGGTGGCCGATGGTGACTTTGAAGGCCATGACACCATGAAGGCCCTGGCCGAGCACCTGGATGAGCATTGCCCGTCTATTACCCTCGTGCTGCCGCCGGCCACGACAAAGGGCGGGGGCGACGATATCGCCGACGTGATCAAGGCAAAGGGCAATTTGGAAGCTTGGATCAATGAGCACTCGCAACCATACGAACGTGAGGAGGCCGTCGAAGGGTTGTCGGACTTGCCGCCGCTCCAGTTGCCCGACAGCGACAACGAAGACGAATGCGAAAACCTCATCGCCAAGGGCAAGGACAGCCCGGGAGTGTTCTTTGAGCCCGAAATGTTGGACCGACTATCTGAACTGAAACGCAAGACGCCTGACCGATGGATTAACCTGCGCGCCCGCATCAAGCGGGATTGCAGGGACGTTCCAATTCAAGAACTTGACAGGGCAATAGAGACTAGGACCGGCGGTGGCATCCACCTTCAGGGTCAGCCTGTAGAATGGCCGGACCTAGAACCATGGCCTGAGCCGGTAGATGGCGCGGCGGCCCTCGATGACGTTGGCTCGGTAATCCGCCAATACGTCCATATGCCCGAGCCTGCGGTTGATGCCGTGACGCTTTGGATCGTCCACACATTGCTGCATGACAAACTTGAGATATCGGCTTTCCTCAACTTAACGTCTGCAACTAGGCGATGCGGAAAAACTCTCTTGATGGAAGTCATCGGCTCGCTAGTCTTTCGTCCCCTTCCTGTCAGCGGCAAAATCACCCCAGCGGCATTGTTCCGAACCATCGAACTCCACGAGCCAACTCTTCTGCTTGACGAGACCGACACCTTTTTCGGCGACGATACCGAGTTGCGCGGCATTTTTAATGGCTCTCAGCGGCGCGACTCAGCCAATGTTATGCGTTGCGTTGGCGACGATCATGAACCCCGCTATTTCAACACGTGGTGCCCCAAAGCTATTTCGGGAATTGGAGGCTTACACGACACCGTCAGGGATCGCTCTATTGTTATCCATATGGAGCGACGGCCTCCAAACCGCGGTGACCTACCTCGCTGGCGCGACCGCGATAAACAAGCCATCAATGATATTCGGAGGAGGGTCGCCCGATTTATTAGTGACAACGCCGATTCCATCCTGGCAAAGCGTAACGAATTAGCATTTCCGCCCGGCCTGCACGACCGTGCTCGCGATGCCTGGGAATCTCCGCTGGCCATCGCCGATTGCGCTGGTGGACCATGGGCCGGCAAGGGAGGGCGAGCCTGGCGCGCGGCGGAAGCGATCAGCGCCGATACCAAGGATGAAACCAGCGTAAGGGAAACGCTCCTTGAGGATATACATAAGGTGTTCCGCGAAGCAGACGACCCCAAAGTTCTGTCGACAGGGTCCATTCTGGGAAAGCTCAACACGATGGAAGACCGTCCATGGCCGGAATGGCGGCGCGGAAATCCATTGACCGCGCAAGGATTGGCCAAGTTGCTCAAGCCGTTCGGCATCACGCCTGGCACAAAACGCGTAGAAGGGAACGTCACGGGTAGTGAAACCGCAAAGGGTTACAAACGCAGTGACTTCGAAAAGGTTTGGAAGAACTATGCCGTCGGGGAGACCACCTCTCCATCCGTCACAACGTCACAACCCTTGTCTGGCAACGGTTACAGCGATTCTCTATCCGTCACAAACCCAGACCCTGTGACGGATACGAAATCGCGGAAACCCGCAGCTGCCAACGGTTGTGACGTTGTGACGGATACGCGAGCATCCATACTGCCGGCGGCCAAGGCTTTCGAGCAATCGGAGCGCGGGGCCAAGGCCAGGCGTCGATCCGCGACCCGTCACTCGGATGAGTCACAATCGGATACCAGATAACCGCATTGATCAATGACCGTTACGCGTGCGGGAGCCGTAAGGGGGGCGACGTTATCCCCTTAAAAGCCCTATACAACGCCGGAATACCTATGGTGGGGGGGGGTGTTGGAGTATGACGCTGGAGTGCCATGACCGACGCCCCACGAGCGGGTTGAAAATGAGGACCCCAAAATGTCCCGAGGCCGTGTCCTCGCGCGTCCCGATGGCAGGCAATGGCAGACCGTTCTCATATCCACCCCACCTGGACGTTCCTGGACGATCAGTGAGATTTATATGCGATCGCGCTCAAATGCCCCTAAGTGGCTGATGGATTGGGTATCTCAAAATCTGAGTTGTCGCGCCTCAGGGCTCCGACATTTAGGATGAACTTGGTAAACGGTTCGGCTCTTTCGGCAGCTAGACCCCGATCTCCACTTCTAGCGCTTGGCCGAAGCCCAAACCTCTTTTTTGCAGTCCTCTGGCAGTACTTTCGTCTTACGCCTGTCCGGCGCCAGCCTTTTTTCGGAAAAACATCGAAACTAACCGGGAGAGCAATGACTCCTTAGCGAATTCTGGCTCCTTCTCGGGATCATATGCCAGCTTGTAATAAACCCTCATCTTCATGCGCCCGGTGTTCTCGTCGTAGATCGTCCTACAAAAGCACCCAGGAACTCCTGGCCATGGCTCTATCCTGTTTGGTTGATAGCAGTAGACTTTACCATACCACCGCCTGTTGATTGAGTGACGTTCACCCTACCATCCCACTACCTGTTGATTGAGTGACGTTCACCCTACCACCCCACCGCCTGTTGATTGAGTGACGTTTACCTACCACCCCACCGCCTGTTGATTGAGTGACGTTCACCCTACCACCCCACCGCTTGACTCTCGCGGCGAAGCGCCACACCCTTGTTCCTGCAATCACATCTTGGCACCCGCTATGTCGGGCTGCCCGCTGAATACAACAGCCTCTAGCCCGGCTCGGAGTAGCTCTCCTTGCCTAGGCGAATAGGTGGGATCTTCATCTTCCGAGATGTGATTGCAACGGCCCGGCACCTGCCGGCGCCTTGATCAAACATGTCAGGTGAAGCCCCATGAGACCCATCATTTACGCAACTATCGCTGTCCTGCTGATCGGCCCGGCCGGGGCCCAAGATTTTTTCGGCATTCCTGGGCTCCCAACCACTACCACCACCTCCACCGCTGTGCTGAGCAAGGCTGAGAGGGGGAAGGCCATGATTGGCCTTTGCTATTCAACCTGTGCGCACCGGTACCAGAAAGCCACGATCGACATGATTGAGATGGCGGGCGATGTATTTGAAGAGGGGCAAAGATGTTTCATGGCCCAGACTTTTATTCGTTCGATAGACGCTTGCGGGGCCGCATGCGCTGACGTGGAGAGGATATTCGGAATTACAGAGTCTGAAGCCAAGAACAGGTTCAATTCCTTGGCTGCGGATGTACCGGAGAATTTTGAAAGTAGCGGCTTATGGACCGCACACGATGACTTTACAGCACGCGGTTCCGCAGAGTTTGAAGCCGCTTGCGAGGAATTTCTTGGATACTGCACAGGTTCTAACATCGGGAGTGCGCAATGTCGTTACTGAAAATTCTACCCGTTGTGGCCCTTATGGTTGGCCCGCAAGCGCTTGCCCAGGACGCTCTGACCAAGATCGAGGAAGGGCAACTGGCAATAAGCCAATGCTATTCCGAGTGCTCACAGCGGCACCTGGAATATGTTTCGGTAATTGTGATGGGGGAGGAATCCACCGGCCACCGTGGCTATTGCTGGGCCGAGCACGGCATCCTTCAATCCATGGACACCTGTAAGGCCGGCTGTAGCGAGATGGAGAGCGCCTTTGGGACCACAACGTCCAATGCCCGTGACCGCTTCCTGTCTATCTACAATGACCTGGTTGGATACTTGGAGCCCTACGGGCTATGGAAGACGACCGGAGACCAACCGCGCCATGGCACGGATGCGTTTAAGGATGCCTGCAGGTCGCTGTTCGAGGACAACGCCGAGTATTACCAATATAGGGATGATTCTCATCAGTTTGATTAAACATGGCCACGGCTCAAACGGGTTGGGTAGGGCTCGTAATCCACGACGAAGTGCACCTATTGCGGATGGACAGCTGATTGGAGACGGCGCATGACCAACATGGTGAATAGCACGCGGCTCTACGAGACGGAGATGCTGGAGTGGTCTCAGGTTAAGGAGTTGTTCGAAGAAAGTGGATGTGTTGTCTCTGGCAATCCCGAGATCAGGTGGCACCAGGAATCCTGGGGTGCGTTAAAGCGGGCAGGTCTTGCCAACACCACGGAGTTCAAAGAACTCGATCTTGCCCAGACCGTGCTCAGGCTGAGAGCCCTCTGCCTATTGGCAATGTATTTGGGTATTTACCAGGTTGCGGAAGACAGTGAACTTGGCGGGTATTTTTCAGAGCACGACGTCTTTTCGTCGTATTTAAGTTCACTGAATGTGGAGACGGAACATATATGGGACTTGGCCCGGCGGCAGGAAGTGCTAGAGACCGATTACCAAAGTTATTGGGAAGACGAGGAGGTGGATGATGAACAGCTTGAGGAATTCGCCATGGACTTCGTTAGTGATGAAAACAATGCCATCTATAGGGCGCTTGAAGAACACTACGGCGGGAAAATGGGGTTATTTGAGTCCATCTGGAATTCAAGGGTACCGTTGGATGAAATTGAACCTATGCAAGACGTCGTCGATGACACGGACCCGGGTGACGGAAAGCCGGAGGTTTGGGCGTATGTTGAGAATGGTATGAAGGGTTGGTCGTGGTCTTGAAATACAGCTTGATCTGCCCGATTAGCCAGCCGTGCTTGAGTTGATCCGGTTATCGTAACTAAACATGACCGTCCCGTCTTTGTCGTCATGGGCTTAGAGGGCATGAACTGGGTGGAAAACGCACATAAGCTCTGCCTGAGACGAAAACGAGGGATGGCCAAATTTAGACAGTCGAAATTGCTGCAGAAGTTTGCTTGGGCCCACGCCCGCATCCATCATCCCGTCAATCAGGGCCGTCATCTCGGTAGCCGCCCATATTTGAAGGCTCTTCGTGCAATTGCTCTGGTAAGGCCGCCAAGGTTCCGCGCCGACGCCGGCAGCGCTGTCAAACCCAAGGAGATTCTACTTTCAGCTGGACCTAATACAGGGGAAAGGTCACAGACAATTTAGGAACAGAAAGATGCAACAGCGACGCTTAGCCCCCTATAGCATCAACGCACGAAAGGGAAATCTCATTTAACGAACCTGACCCCGATACCCCAATTGATTTGATAACGAATAGACATGATGAAATACGAATGCTTTGTCACAGTGGAACTCGCCCCTTTCCAGTACGCCACATCTTTGTTTCTCGATGAGCCGGCCTATAACAAGGACCGGACTGTATTGTATGTCGAGAATTCGTCCTTCGTTGTCGATGCGCCGCTGGGACAGACCCACCTTTTGGCCGACGGGATCTGGCCAAAGACCATCGGAATAGGCTCAAAGGTCCTGCACGGCGTGTCGCAACGCTTATCAGGCAATTCGGAACTCAAATTGGCTTACAAGGATGGCCAGCTCGTTCTAAACAGAACGCATCTTTCAGCGCTTGAAGTCGAGTTTACTCCCGATCGCCGATATGAGTTTTCGCGTTTGGAACTCGAAGCCGAATACAAACGTGCACAGGAGGTTGATCCGGCCCGCAAAGACGAGCTAAGCCATCGAGACATGTTGGCCCTTGCGGACATGTTTGCCGGCTGGTCACTCGACGGTGGACTACCGCCTACGCTAAACGCAGGCTATGCCGGATTCTCTGAGGCATTTCAGAAGTTAGCTGACCAGGTCGGACCAGACTGGGCTCCGCCCACGCCCGACCCGAAACCGCTTCTATCCGCTACGGCCAAGCTCGCTCAAGGAGAGAGGCCGGCAAACAGACAAGACAAGAGCACTGAGCGTAGATAATCATTCAGGCATGGGTTGGTCATGAAATGGTCGCCAAGCATTGGTCAACGGCAACCCCAGCGTGTTCGTCAATTACGGTTTCCTGATGCTCGAGGCAGCCGATGAGTTCTATGACAAGCCCCACGCACTCGCCTGCATAACTCCACAGAATACATCTCTCTGCCCTTGTTCTCCTCTGGTGTAAAGGTGGCAGATTTTGCTCCCCAAACGGTCAGCCCATCCAACCGTTCCGTGATCCAATTGCTCTCCGGAAATCACAGTTATTTGGAGGGTCCAGAAAGAGAACGACCCATACGTTTGCGTGCTCCCCTGTGGCGGGAGTACAACTGAGGATCCCACATAAGTGGAGTTGGCGAAGTAAGCACGTCTGGCACAATCCGCAGTTACTGAGGAAGGCGCTTGCTTTAGCTTTGCATGGCCCCGTCTTATGGAATTGTTGTACGGCAGTGCTAGGGTGCGGACTCATTACGACGGTAACGCTTTGATCCGACTCAACAAATCAGCAATCCACGAACAGGCCGTCTGAAGTCCTAAGCTGTTGGAATGACTCATAAAATGGCATTAATGGGTCCGAACCCTAAAACGAGACCCTAATCATGAGACACCAGAAAAAAACTCGGTACGAGAAGTATTTGGAGTCACTGACCCATGATCAGAAGGAAGCAGAGTTGTTGCTCCGGCTTTTAAAGCCGCGATCATGGACCGAAAAGGAATGGTGCGAGATGACCGGCCAGGAAAGAGTCGAATGCGTGATGTTGGGCATACTGGGCCTCTCAGCCATTGTCGGCATTGGCAGCTTGGTTTTCATGATAGTGACCGGTAGCCGACTGTTGTGATGCTCGCAGCAATAAATGAGAGCTTTATTCTTGTTAGAAACCCTATCTGCCGATCGTCATGATGGACCCTGCTGACGAAAGTGGAGACGTCCTGCGATAGGATTTTGATCGCAGGAGGTGCAAATGTCGAAGCAGAATGGGAACAAGGGCCGGCGGTTTGATCGGGCCTTCAAGGAAGAAGCCGTCCGTCTTTTACAGACGAGCGGGCGCAGGCAGCGGCAGATAGCAGGAGATCTTGGGATCAGCGTCAGCGCGCTCGGCCGCTGGGTCGCAGAATTGCGTGAGGAGGATTTGCTTTCCGGTCCGCATGAGGATGCAGCGAAGGAGATTACCCGCCTACGCCGAGAGCGTGATCTGGCCCGTCAGGAACGTGATCTCCTAAAAAAAGCGCTGGCCTTCTTCGCCAGGGAAAGTCGATGAGGTTCCGGTTCATCGACGCGGAGAGGGCCGGGTTGGCGATGCCGATATTCCGCCTGTGCAGACTGCTGCAGGTCAGCGTCTCAGGCTTCTACGCTTGGCGCAATCGCGGCCCAAGCCAGCGACAGCTCGATGACATGGTTCTACTCGCCCATGTCCGGGCAGCCTTTCGGCACAGCCGCGAGAGCTACGGTGCAGAGCGGGTCCATCACGAGCTTGCCGAGAATGGGATCGAGGTTGGACGCCATAGGGTGGCTCGGCTGATGCGGGGAAATGGGTTGTCTCCAAAACGGAAACAGAAGTTCAAAAAGACGACGGACAGCCAGCACAACAAGGCCGTCGCATCGAACCTTCTCGACCAGAACTTCTCCGCCGAGGCACCCAACGAGAAATGGGCTGCCGACATCAGCTATATCTGGACGGCACAGGGCTGGCTGTACCTGGCCGTCATGCTCGACCTCTACTCCCGGCGCGTCATCGGCTGGGCCGTGGGCGCTCGCATGACCAGCGACCTGCCGCTCAGGGCGCTTAACCGTGCTATCGCGCTGCGCCAACCTGGCGCCGGTGTGATCCACCATAGCGATCGGGGAAGCCAGGGCGGGTTCAACCGGTCGTCGCAACACGTTCAGTTTGACTGGCCTGCAAGCACTGGTCCAGAGCTTCGGCGGGAGTTCTCCATCCGAGGGTCTTGCGGGGCCGTGTATTGAGCGCGTCAGCAACAACTGCGAGTACGTCCGGACTGTGTGCGCTCAGATCGGTTCCTTTCGGGAAGTACTGTCGAAGCAGTCCATTGGTGTTCTCGTTCGTTCCGCGTTGCCAAGGGCTGTGCGGTTCGCAGAAGTAGACGGGAAGGCCGGTTGCGATCCGCAGATCCGCATGCCTGGCCATCTCTGCTCCCTGGTCCCAGGTCAGCGAGCGGCGAAGCTGCGCTGGCAATGTCGTGATCGTCCGGGCGATGGCATCGCGAACCGCTTCAGCCCCATGACCGGCAAGCGCAGGCCCGTTCTTCACGCGCGGGACGGTGCCGTGGCCTTCCATTCGGGGAAGATGCAGCAGCATTGTGAACCGCGTGGTGCGTTCCACCAGAGTGCCGATCGCCGATCTGCCCAAGCCGATGATCAGGTCACCTTCCCAGTGTCCGGGTACGGCCCGATCAGCTGCTTCCGCCGATCGTTCACTGATCATGATCTCAGGCGTGACGAAGGATTTGCCCCGCCGGCGGCTACGTGCCCGAGGCACGCGCAGTGCCCTTCCCGTGCGAAGGCAGGCGGTCAGCTCACGACGGAGTGCGCCGCGGCCCTGTACGTAGAGCGCCTGATAGATCGCCTCATGACTGATCCGCATCGCTTGATCCTCGGGCCCGTACCCAGGATAGTCGATCCGAAGACGGTGCGCGATCTGCTCAGGACTCCAGGCCCTGGCCCATCGCCTGTGCTGCCGCGGCCCATGCCGACGACCGTTCCAGACGACGCGTGGCCCCTCGATCACCGTTCCATCCGGTGCCGAGATCCGACCCGCAAGCCGATCCTGCACATCGCGCCGCAGCGCCTCATTCGTTGCCAGCTTGGCTGGCTTCGGCCTTTTGGCGGATCGATCAGCATGCCACTGCGCCGTCGTTGCTCGGTAGTCCAGGCCACCGCTTCGGGTCGCCGCGTTGCGCCGCACCTCGCGGGAGATCGTCGACGGTGCTCGCTCCAGCCGGCAAGCAATATGACGTATGCCTCTTCCCTGAGCGCGCAGAAGAGCAATCTCCTCACGTTCCTCGAAAGACAGGTAACGTCCTGACAGCGGCTTGGCCGATTGCGATAAATGTGCTGGTGGCATGCCGCCCGACCTCCGGAACCACCTCGAGCCTACCGGAGGGGATACACCGGCATCTCGGGCCGCGTCCTCGCTCGAACGCCCCGTCGCAATCGCTGCCCAGAACCGAACAAGCTCCTCACGCCGTGCCGAGTCCGGTCGACCTGGCGAATGCAACTTGCTCCGTCCAGACCGATCCGACCGCCGTCTGCGTACCGTCATAGCAACCTCCTATGCCAGAGTGTTGCGACGACCGATTGAACTCGCCCAGTACTGCTCAGACGCATACCAGGCGCGCCTCGGTGAACTCGGTTTCCTCGCCTCAATGAGCGGTAAGGGAAATTGCTATGATAACGCCGTCGTCGAGACCTTCTTCAAAACCATCAAGTCAGAACTGGTCTGGAGGACTGTGTTCATGTCAAGAAGCCAAGCTGAAACTGCCATAGCCGGATACATCGACGGGTTCTATAATCCAGTCCGTCGGCACTCGACGCTGGACTTCACAAGCCCCGTCAAATTCGAGGCAGAAGCAATGCAAACGGTGTAGGGCGCCTCCACTTTTCCTGGATGGGTCCAGTGGTCCCCCCGCGCTGTCCCGGAAGCCCGACAAACGCTTGCAGGAGCCGGTCTCATGGCTGACCTCTGTGCTGGGCCGTCCCGCAGGGTCATCCGG
The DNA here is from genome assembly GCA_965262665.1 of Rhodospirillaceae bacterium. Taxonomy (GTDB): domain Bacteria; phylum Pseudomonadota; class Alphaproteobacteria; order Rhodospirillales; family Rhodospirillaceae; genus CBDBND01. The sequence continues at coordinate 117,984 of CBDHFR010000004.1, read as the reverse complement.
CAGGGCCGGAACGACGTGGAGGAGCCGCGTAGCGGCTTGACGCTGTGGGAGGCACGGCGCTCCGGCGGCACACCTCTTGACAACACGGATACTCATCCCTTCAACATGGCACGCACGCCGCACCCGGCTGTATAAGTCCACAGAATACATCTCCAGCCCTCAGTTCGTTCGCCTCGGGCCTAAGATGCGGACTTTTACTCCGCGATGCTTTTTGTTCAATGTATTGATATATAATATATTTTATGATTTTTTATATCTTCACCCCCAATTTAACCTATGAATTGAAGCAGGGTTTCACGATATTTTGTGGGACGGCATGGGACATTCCTTAGCCCCATTAGGATACAAAGTTACTCGGTCCCACTGGTGCCGCTCAAAATGCCAACACAATAAAGTGTCTGCGAATACGATACATCCTTCCACGTTAAGCATGAACCTAATGGACTCTGAACGATACAAACAGAAAGAACCACTTGGCTGAGCAGACTATCGGAATCCCTACAAAGGCACATACCCCTCTTTGCTCTTTCGCGGCGCGTCGGCGTGCCCTGGCCTCTGATTCCGATTGCTCTAGCGCATGGAGCCCTGCCGTAGGGGACGTTGAATCCGTCACAGCGTCACAACCGTTGGCAGCTGCGGGTTTCCGCGATTCCGTATCCGTCACGAGGTTCAGGTTTGTAACGGATGGAGAATCGCTGTAACCGTTATCAGATAAGGGTTGTGACGTTGTGACGGATAGAGATGGGGTCTCTGGGATTGAATGGTTCGTCCACACCCCTGCGAACGCACTGCTTTTGCATCCATGCGCGGGGTTGCCCTCTGTCACAGTCCATTCGGCGCGAATTTCGCTAGGTGAGACGCCGAACGGCTCAATGGAGCCGGCCAAAGAGCGCTGAATGAGGCCAAGGCCGATCTAGGAGCTCTTAGTGCGGACCAGCGGCCCATGATTGAGCAGGCTCAAGCAAAATGCGCGATAAGGCAAATTATCAAGCATTTGAACCCATGGCGGTCTGGCCGGCAGGCATCGATCCGCCATCTCGAAATCGCCGATATGGGACCCGCGGCCATCGACCGACCCAGGGGGGTGTCCGATTTAGCCGGAGCGCGCCACGAGGGACCCATGCATGACCGCATCCCTCTTATTGGGGCCTCCGCGCGAGACATTGAAGACAAGGCGAGAATGAAAAGCATCAGAGGTGTCTGTAGGATAATTCCCACATTCGACGGCAGCCCGATCCGGCGAGGTTTGCCACACAGCTTGTGACGAGATCGGCCTGGACCGCGCAATCTGGACGATTCCCGCCGGGCGCGTTACGGCGGATCGGGCATTGTCAGACTAAATCGGCTTGAGCGAGGACGTAAGGTCTCGTAGCCTCCGGCGATGCACAATCCCTTCCGTTATTTCAATAGCTCGCCCGAGGTCATCCGCAGCGCTGTGATGCTGTATGTCCGTTATCCCTTGTCGCTGAGACAGGTCGAAGATCTCCTGTTCGAGCGCGGCATCGACATCTGCCATGAGACCGTACGGTACTGGTGGAACCGCTTTGGCCCGTTGTTTGCCGCCGAGATCCGGAAGAGGCGGATAGACCGGCGCAACTGGTCGAATTGGCGCTGGCATCTTGATGAGGTATTTGTCCGCATCAACAGCGAGACACATTATCTATGGCGTGCCGTTGACCATGAAGGCGAAGTGCTTGAGGTCTATGCCACGAAACGGCGGGATCACAGGGCTGCGCTTGAATTCCTTAAACGTGCCATGAAGCGTTATGGCCGGCCGGCTTCGATCGTCACAGATAGGCTAAAGTCATACCGGGCTGCGATGAAGGTGATTGGCAATGAAGGTTGTCAAGAGACCAGGCGCTGGCTCAACAACCGGGCGGAAAACTCACATCAACCCTTCCGACGACGTGAAGGGGCAATGGCTCGGTTCAGAGACATCAAGACCTTGCAGAAATTCTCCTCCGTCCATGCCTCGATCTACAACCATTTCAACCACCAACGCCATCTCAACCGCCGCGATACTTTCAAACAAGCCCGAGCCACCGCCTTGGCCGAATGGCGTCAACTTGCACCCTGAGAGTCCTCTATTATGGCTTCTTCTGCTCCGGGCCAGTTAGTCTGACAATGCCCGAAACAGGGCTCCACCCGAGATCGGCCAAACCCGAGGCATTGTCAGAGCTTTGAGCTCGTTAATCTGACTGGGCGTCGATCTTTCGGATTCCATCAGGGCCAGCGGTCAGCGTACCGCAGCGCAAAGGCCGGATACATGACTGCAAGCTCTACCGCCGTTTTAAGTCAGTTTCTCCCTTGCAACACCGGGGGCGTCCATACATGACAATGCCGTTCAGAGACATCAAGACCTTGCAGAAATTCGCCTCCATTCACGCCTCGATCTACAACCATTTCAACCACCAACGCCATCTCAACCGCCGCGATACTTTCAAACAAGCCCGAGCCACCGCCTTGGCCGAATGGCGTCAACTTGCACCCTGAGAGTCCTCTATTATGGCTTCTTCTGCTCCGGGCCAGTTAGTCTGACAATGCCCCCGATAACGCCTCGTCAGGCGCGCTTGCGCCTTCCACGCCGTCTCCCGGACCGCCTCCGGAAAGTGCCTGGCTGCGAAGTATTTCTTCTTTCCCACGCGCGCAGGATAACGGTAGGGCCCAGGCGCTCTCGGCCAGTAGAAGCTCACGTCAGACAGGATCACAATCGGTGCTTGTTACTTGCTTTGCTATGACTGTAATGCCGTTTCGGCTGATGTGGACGTGCTGTGGACGGCACAAACCGAAACAAAGCTCTGCGATATAGAGCTACTGACTTTCTTCAACCGTCACGACAAACGTGCCGGCTGCGTCGCCTGGAGTCTTCACACCGCCGCTCACCCACAACAGGTATTCGCCTGTAACTGAGGGTGTAAAGGGGCCTTCATCATCGCCGCCGAAGACAATATCATAAGTCGGATTCCGAACTCGAAAGTGCGGGAACCGGAGAGTACCCTGTCCATCAGAGAGACCCTGCACATCAATGGAGTAATTCCGACCTCCCTCAAGATCGAGCGCGTACCATACCCCTTTGGTGGTCATATCCTTGGTCTGCCCGGCGACACTTGCGCCAACCGCCAGGGGGCAGGCCTGATCGGAAAACTCGCACTTGTTGCCCAGTTCCAGGCTAAGAGCGGGCAGCGCGCAGGCCGTGGACATATCGGTAATCACACCCGCCCCGCGATTATCGACGACATGCTGCAAAAACCCTTGGAAGGACTCAGTCTCGACCTGGATGACGTAGTGAAAAGCACCATTGGGATCGACACTGGCGCCGGACTCCAAGGTAGTGACGGGAATCACCGCCTGCCCTCCTCCGGGAAGGGTGCCCACAAAGTAGGTTCCGAGCTGATTGCCGGTGATGGCGTTATACAAACCGAGCGTCACCGGCGCGTCGGACGCCGAGGTGTTGTTGACAACAACGGTGCTGGGATAATCCGCCTGAAGCGTAGACGTATGAACGCCGTTCAATGTTGTGCGGTTTGAAGAGATTCCCGCCTCACAGGTGCTGAGATTAGAAAGGGTTCCATCGGCAGGGCTCCACAACACGTGCTGGAACCAACCGTCAAACTCCGTCTGCAGAGATGCGGAATAGTACTTGGGTTTCTGCGTACCGGGATTAATGCCCGACTCCACATCCGTGATGGCCACCTGAACCGACGCTCCGGGCTGAATGACATTACTGGTCCATTCGCCCAACCAGCTTAGCTCCTGGTCGGAAAGGGTGACATGGACAGACCCAGCCGATGAATCGTTGTTGTGAAAGCGCAGGAATGACTGCGCCAGGGTGTGTTCTGACGAAAACAAAGAACCGGTTTTAAGCACAGCAACCGTTGGATAGGGATCAGGCGGGTCTGAGAATGAACATATGGTCGTCATATCCGTGATCACCCCGGCTTGGATGTTGCGCACCAGATGCTGCAAGAAAGCCGGTGTTTCGGGATCATAATAAGGTGAAGGCGAACCTGATAAACCTTCGACGCGAATGACGAAGTGATTGATGCCTTTGGTATTGATGCCGGCATCCGCTTCGATATCGGCGGAGGGAATCACGACCTGCCCGCCACCGCGGGAAAGTTCAGGTGTTTCATAGGTTGCCAACTGCGCGCCATTGGCGGCGTCGTAGAGTCCGAGTGTGAATGACGAGTTCACATTCGTTCTATTGGTGACAACGACCGAACTAGGGTATCCGTTATCGAGCTGAGAGGTGTGGACATTGGCCAGCGCATCCGCGCCGCCGGTCACGCCGAAGTCACAGGTGCTGAGATTTGTCAGCGTGCCGTCTACAGGACTCCATAGAACGTGCTGAAGCCAACCTTCGAAGCCACCGTGCACAGCGGCCGAATAGTAAGCGGGCACGTCCGTGCCGGGATCAAGACTGGACTCCATATCCGTCACGGCAACTTGGATGGAGGCCCGGGCGGCAATAGGCGGGCTGGTATATGTGGATAGGTAAGCGCCCGTTTCCTGATCCGATAAATCAACCCGCACCGTCTCGGTGGTCGTGCCTGCGTTATAAAAGCGCAAGAAGGATTGGCCGGCTGTCTGTTTAGACGAGAACAGAACCGAGGGCAAAACCGCGGGCGTGAACGTTACCGTTACGCTTGCGCTCTCCGACAGTGTGACTTCGCAGGTTCTATCATAGCCCGAACATGCTCCCGACCAGCTTTCGAAAGCCCACCCCGGGACGTCCTGCGCCGTCAACGTTACGACCTGATTGGTGTCAAAATAGGCACTGCAGGCATTGCCGCAATCTATCCCAGCCGGCTCACTTACAACGGAACCGGTGCCACTGATTAGCGTGGCCAGTATGGGCGATGCGGGATCGGCAAGCTGGCTGCCAAGGTCAGCGATCAGATTGATGTTCTCGTTAAACTCCCGCGCGTTGTGCGCTGCTTCCGCGGCGTTTGCGTCGATTCCAAGGGCCGCCCCATTCACGGTGATACCGGGATTGCTGAAGTATTGCAGCCCGGTGCAGGAAATCTCTAAGTCCTGGCACTCCTTTGAGTCCGCCATGATGGTAAAGAACTGGGCATCGGTATCGACGTAGCCGAAATTGTATTCGGCGGGTCCTGGCTGATCATCGTCATAGCCATAGCGATCATGTCTCCCGCCGAGGTTATGACCGATTTCATGGGCGAAGAGGCCCGGATGGGGATTGGCCACCAAACTGACAGCCCTCTCAGCCTGGTTGGGAAATTCGGTAATATTATCGAGCCGGTAGGCGATACCGGCGAACTCCGTAGCCTCGAAAGCCCACACAGACAGCAGGTCGGCATCGAGTGCAGCCCTCTGATCATGAATCCTCGCGAAATCCTCAACACCTTGCTGAGCATCAGTAATGACTTCAAGCGCTGGCGCCGCATTTGTGTAGTTGACCTGGTCAATACCGACGATCTGAACCTCCGCGGTGACCTCTGAGTTTGTGAGTGCCGTGTTAAGCCAAGCGACGGCGAGCGAGATTTCCGAGCGAATATTTGGATATTCAGCCACGGTCGTTGGTGTGTAGACCACCAAAACCGTGATGATCGTATCTCCTTCCACTTGAGCAGACTCAAAACTTGAGTTGGATTTGCGACTTGGTTTGGCCGCGCCGGGCTCGGGCACCGGCGGGCGTATGGCGTCATCTTTCATTTCTGGCCGCGCCGGCTCATCGATTTCAGATAGCCGATGCCACCCCCGCCCCATGGGGGTAATCGCAAAGACTTGCCCCTGTGTCATGACGCGACCGGTGATAGCGCCATTGTCAAACACCAAAGTTACGGAACTGTAGGGATCACCGACAACCGTGCCGCGCCAGACGATAAGCCCTAACTCATTGCGCTTCTGTTCAAGATTGACGACATCCAGATCAACGTCAAAAAAGTTCAACACATGCTTGGTGGGGTCGGCGCTCGGCGCATTAGACTCCCGGTCGAGCCGCAATGGCACTGCAGCCTTCATGTGGCTGACCGCGGTGGGATTGACTTTTACGGTCTGTGTTCTCTTGACCCCGATGACAGCTGTTGAGGATCGCTCTTTGTCATCCTGCTCTACTTGTGGTTCTGAGAAAAAGAGTTGAGCCCGCAACGCGGGCAGGCGCGCAAGGCGTTCTTGAATGTCGGGCTGATCAATTTCAGTTGGGCGCGGCGGGCGCGGCTCAGACTCTGCAGAGAAACTCAAGCTGCTAAAGCACATGACCAGCGCGAACGAAAAAACTATTCGGCTTAAGAACTCCAGACTCCAGACTCCACACCTCACTGTTCGTCCGCTCATAACGCACCCATAGGAATTTCACGCCATACAGGATTATCAGGTATTTGGGAAATGCGGCAAGCATTTGGGATGGGGTCCGGTCTTGCGACTGGGTTTCCGTCTGATCGTTACCGCAGGCCCAAAGCAGACCGCTACTTCCGAAACTGGCATACTTTTGCCCCGCCCTCATGGCCCAATTTTGCGCCGCCATTGACAACTTTCTCGTGAAGACCGATTCTTACAACTCATGGCACTGTCAGACTAAATCGGCTTGAGCGGGGACGTAAGGTCTCGTAGCCTCCGGCGATGCACAATCCCTTCCGTTATTTCAATAGCTCGCCTGAGGTCATCCGCAGCGTTGTGATGCTGTATGTCCGTTATCCCTTGTCGCTGAGACAGGTCGAAGATCTCCTGTTCGAGCGCGGCATCGACATCTGCCATGAGACCGTACGGTACTGGTGGAACCGCTTTGGCCCGTTGTTTGCCGCCGAGATCCGGAAGAGGCGGATAGACCGGCGCAACTGGTCGAATTGGCGCTGGCATCTTGATGAGGTATTTGTCCGCATCAACAGCGGGACACATTATCTATGGCGTGCCGTTGACCATGAAGGCGAAGTGCTTGAGTGGACCCTGCTGACGAAAGTGGAGACGTCCTGCGATCAAAATCCTATCGCAGGACGTCTCCACTTTCGTCAGCAGGGTCCAGTTGCTGGCGCATGCGGTGCAGCGCCAGAACCGCTTGTTGCCCCTCGCTCTTGATCGCAACCGTCTTGATGCCGGGCTACTGTACCGCCGTCCAGACCGCACGCGCACCATGCGCATCGCTCTTGTTGCCGCCCACGAACGGGCGAACCATCTTCGCCGGTAGAACGCGGACCTCGTGGCCCAGCTCGCGAAGCCGGCGCGCCCAATGCTGCGAGCCGCCGCACGCCTCCATGCCGATCAGGCACGGCGCGCGATTGGCGAAGTGCTCCAGGAACTTCGCCCGCGTCAGCCGCAAGTCCACGATCTCGCCCGTCTCCATATCGGACCAATGCAATTGAAACACTCTCTTCGCCGTCTCCACGCCAACGACTGTTCTGTTAATCTTCATGTCGGACCCTCCGGTTCGCTTGTGAAGACTCACGTCTTTCACCTGGGTACTTTAGATGCCGTCGGCTCGCGAGGGTCCACCACATCCCTCCGCCGGCCAACGTCAGTGGGTGGGAGGCGTCCATTCCATTTATTCGGAGGGATTTCGCGAAGGGTAGGAAGAAGTTTCCGGAAGGGGCTGGCTCTCGGAAGGCACAGGTGGCGACTTTGGCCCCGTTAAATGAGAGGGTCGAATCTAATCATCTTCACCCGCCCTCATCCCAGGTAAGCAGTCGGTCAACGGCGGAATCCGTTACTCTGTTCCCATCTCCCAGAAATACGTTGGGAATGCCTCCGCCATAGAACCGTACGTTCTCCTCTTCGAACAAGTCTCTTGCGGCCTCAAGCGTGCTGCGAGGCGGTTGACCCTCCTGCATTTCTGGCAGGTGGCTGGGCCATACCGATGGGCCGAGCCAGCGCTGGGGACCATCCGTGCCAATCACCACGCTGCACTTCACGGGATTATCGATGCTGTGGCGTCGGCGGGTGGCAAAAAAGGCGTGATAATCCACATCATCTAGAGGTAAGGAATAGCCCATGAATACGATGTGGTTCGCTTCCTGGACAGCAACGCGCAGGTCACTCTGGATTTCCTCGATGAATGGCGGGTTAGCGCTCTTGAAATTGCTTTGCATCAATGCCGGAGTGTGGTGCGCATACGTCAGCGTTTTGCAATGAACACAGGCTAGCGCATCCACTGCCCCTTTTCCCCACTCCTCGCTTTCCTCGTCTTCAGAGGGTCGGAAATCCACTCCTTGAACGAACGCCCTTAGCGGTGGTGGTGGAATTAGCACGCGGGAGTTTCTGTCCCACGTGTTGCCCATGTAGGACGAAAGTTTTCCGCAATTGGGACATTCCCGCCAGCAGAGGCATCCATGGGGGAAAAGAAATTTGCTAATCCGTGCGCGTTCGTTGGCACCGTGATCAGGATCGTTCAGCCGCTGCGCCGATGACTGGTTCATCGGGTGCCAGAGCCCTACATCCGTCTTCTTGACGACTCGCCGTGTAGCTACGAAATGACCGAGGTCATGGTAAATTTGTAGCTTGTGAGTAGGGCTATCGACATGGGGAACACTCGGGTTCCGGTTCAGATCGCGATTCGCGACAAACTGGAACCACAGAGCGATGGGGTCGTAGTTCATACTGGCGAAGCTCACGTCGGCCATATAGAACTCTTTGCTGTCGTAAGCGGCGCTTCCAGCCAATTTCTGACCCTGCCGCTGCATACGCCGTCCCAACGCCTCGGCGAAGTCGTAGTGGTGTTCCAGATTCTCTCTGTGTCGGCTATCGCTTGAGCATAGCTGGTGCCAGTCGATGTAGAACATCGCTTGCAGCAACATCTTCAGGGCGTTGCGAGCACCCGTCACCTGTTGCAGTGTCAGAAATTCTTCTTGTGGTCCTTGGAATCCGAGGCCGCTGTGCCCATGCATGTCCAGTATGTTGAACAGTTTAGTGAGACGGAAGACGTCATCCTTCCAGGACAGACAGATTCTAGTAATGGCCTCAAGGGCAGGCCAGTTATACAAAATCCGCAATTCGATGATACGTTCTCGTAATTCCTCGACGTCAGATCCCGATAGCCAGTTGCGCCGCATGGCGTCTATCTGCTCCGCGGCGACGGTTGCGACGAAGGACTCGCCATCTGCCTGATCTCCCAAGATAGTCAGCAGGTCGCTTAGGGCAGAAACCCAGGGTACGGCAGCGTTATCACCTAGTGCTTTTTGAATGCGCTGGCGCAGCGGTTCTCTTGGTGAATCCTTGGGTCTGGCGACGAGATCGCGGATAAATGCTGACTGGTGTTTTGTCTCCCGCATTCCAAGGGAGGAAGTCGCGCCTGCACCCCAGAAGATGACTGTGGAAGGAAAGGATGTCATTTGGAGGGCATGGTTATGCTAATGAGCGTGAGTTTACCTTCCCCATCGTCCTCTACCTCAATCGCAACTTCGGCTTGGCTTTGTGCCGCGAGAAGAGAAAATGATGATTTATGCCCCACCAGTTTTTCGTTAATGTAAATTTTGATCTCAGACCTATCGTCAGAATTGTATTCTTTTAACAAAGATCTGGACGGATCAAACCCAACAAAAATAGCGTAATCTTTGCCCTTATTCTTGATAACGTAATCCTTGTGGGGATTGAAGAATATACACTCAGTTACATCTTCTCCCTTTGTCGAAAGGTTATACCGCAAGGTACCGCATGACTCGTATCTCAGCATAAATTATTTCCCTTACTTGCACTGATATGGGCGCGTAGTAGCGTCAACCATGGACAAATTCTTCCGGTGGACTATTTCGGTGTTTGCGATGCAGGCTGGCGTTGCACAGGGTCTCGCGGAAGCTAGCAACGAGACTAATCATTTATCGCCTTGATGAAGCTATAGAGCGGCACGCGGCCGGTACGCTGTATATTTGACTTAGCACCGCCCTGCCGGAAGCGAGCGTAATCTTCCGTGTTAATAAACCAGTCTTTGACTTGTTCTATGCGCCAGCCCGTCTCAATAAGAGAGTTAATGTAGACCGGCAAAGGGCGATAGTAATATACAAATGGCCCAACACTTTCCGCTATCCGAAAATCGAACTGACGTTCATGGGAAAGGTCCTCGGTAATAGAAAAGCTTCCATCGAAGTGCGCTTCTCCTGTGCGGTAGAAATATGGATGCATCAACGACAAAACAAGCCATGCACCTTTTCTACTCACGCGATGAAATTCGCGGAGTACGGTCCTCAAATCGCGGCAGTAGAGGAGTAGAAGGCTCGCAACAATCAGATCAAAGCGATAATTTGTATAGCTCAGGCGATGCACATCGTCTTGGTTGAACGTAACGTATTCTGGCAACGTCTCCGGTCTAACTAAATCACAGGCATGTGCTTCTTTTGGCTGGATGTGTTCAAATAGCCAACCGGTTCCAGCGCCGGCATCAAGAACTATTTTCTCGCGACAGTCGCCGATGAGGTCGATGACAATTGGGATCAAACCACGTTCTCGTAGATAGCGTGAGTCCCAATCCGCAGAGCCGATCAGTTTCTTGTAGCCGTCCGATGCCTCAGTCCACATGGTAACCGTTACACCGGCGCTAGCTGTTCCGGGATAACAGACTCCTTTGAGTGCGCATCTGAAATTAAGTTGTCCAGATCTCGGCGGAGTTTTTTATGCCATCTCTGGTTTATCCCTACTAAGCGAATATCCAGATCACGCGCAGCAAGACATTTTTTAAGTTCTTCCACGTAAATGCCCTCGTCGTGGTAGATCGCCGGGCCGCGGTTTAGATAATTCACCGCGCAAGCAGGCGAGAAATCAACACCGATGATCCCCAAGATATCAAAACCTTGGGTGACCAGCGTCAGCATATAATCAGCCTGGCCTTCTGCAATCTCGCGAGCCGTCTCGCGTAAACCGTTTTTTTCATACCATTGCTTTCCGTGCGGGGCTCGATCAAGTCCCCCGGAGGGGCAACGGGTCTCAGGACACGGCATTTGCATGATGTTAAGGTCGTGTTCGAGACAGAACTCTAGAATTGGGCGTACCGGTCCCGGAAAATGCCGAACCAAACCTTGCGCCATAACCCCTTGTGCCAGAAGGCAGTGAGCAACAAATACGCACCGGCGAGAGCGGATGTCCGTCATCATGCGACCGCGTCTTGTGCAATGAACGGTCGATCAGTAATTCCCTCAAGCCATGCATAATCCGACCAGAGGCGTAGACACAGCCCGCATTGTTGTCCAGCGCTTCGCCGTTCATATTGCTCGGGCGTTAGCCATGCACCGTCGATGTAGTAGTCGGGGTTCAGTTTGGGCTCCATATCGAATTCGATTTCGTAAAGCTGTAGGTATACATGCCTATTGATTGGGTTGTGGTCCGAGTCGCCGGCAATAAGGTGCTTCTTTACAGTTATCAGCTCTCCTCCAAGTCTTTCTTGCGACATCCTTTGCATGAGCCGCTGGACCTTGGATAGATCTTCAGGTTCACTCAGTTCGTTGGGGCTGAATTGAATCGAAAACAGACTCCATAAGTCAGGATAATTCGACATCTTCTCCGATCGCCTTACATAATAGGTAAGCGGGCCCCGGTGCCAGACGCCGATTACAGCATACAGTTTCGGCGTGCGCGTTGATATGTGATTAGATTTTATCATACGTCGGCACCTTATTTCTCAGGGCTTCGACTATCAGTGCGCATACATCTTCGGACGGCGGACTGCTGTCCATCACCTTGATGTGCTCACTCCCTTCTTCCGCAAGAAAAAGGTAATTGTAGCGCACCTCCTCAAGGACTTCCTTTCGTTCGAAGACGGCTGGTTTCTTGCCGGAGTTGGCGACCCGCTCGACCGCAGTCTCCACCGGCACGTCTAACAAAAAGACGATATCCGGCTTTGGAGCAATTTCCTGTTGCTGTCGAAGAAGCGCGATCATGGCCGCTTTGCCTGCTGCTTGGTAAGCAGGTGCAGATAGATAATAGCGGTCTTGAACGACGAGGAAAAAAGGATGATCGGCCACGAATTCCAGGAGCGGCCCCAACTTGGTTTTAACGTGTTCCTCCCTGTCTAGGGTAAATAGCCTGATCTGTTCATCTCGCGACATATTCTCATTTTCTAGCATGCGCTTACGAACCCTTGCTCCATGCCGCCCGTACGTCGGCTCGCATAATTGTATTGCCGTGTAGTATCTTTTTGTTAGCCAAGCGGATAGTAATGCGATTTGGGTGCTCTTCCCTGCCCCGTCTATTCCCTCGAATGCAATGTATTTCATAAATCTGAGAACGCCGGAGGTATTAAATTATCATGTCGAGTTATGCGTTCGATTCAATCGGAGATTCAACTTTATTCAAATTATTGGCGTGGGCCACGGCACTACCACCTCCGACAATAGGGAATCGCCATGGCCTACGGTTTCTGAGGATAGACTTGCGCCAGCAGCAGGCCAATGAATGCATATACCAACGTTAACCTACTCAACCTAAGGGGTGTGAATGTCGCTGTCAGAGTAAATCGGCTTGAGCGGGGAAGTAAAGCCTCGTGGCCGGCATTGTCAGAGTAAATCGGCTTGAGCCATGAAGTTAAGGTCTCGTAGCCTCCGGTGATGCACAATCCTTTCCGTTATTTCAACAGTCCGCCTAAGGTAATTCTCAGCGCGGTGATGCAGTATGTCCGCTACCCCTTGTCGCTGAGACAGGTCGAAGATCTTCTGTTCTAGAGCGGTTTGACTGAATTGTGAATCGAAGGGGATTCCCAAGCGTCCCACTCCATGATTCTATATCCCGAGGCGATTTGGTGTCAGACATGGGGCATTGTTACGGGAATGATCTTCGCCGGCGGGTCGTCGAGGCGGTCACTGGGGGTCTGTCTGCACGGGGGCCGCGGCGCGTTTTCGTGTCGCGCCATCGACGGCGATCCACTGGCACCGGCGCTGGCGCGAGACGGGAACGATCGAGCCCGACCGCCAGGGCCAACCGCCTGGCTCGAAGCTGGATGCGCATGAGGCCTTTATCCTGGATCTGGTGGCGCAGACCAAGGATATGACGCTGGCCGAGATTGGCGAGAAGCTGGCGGCGTCGCACGGGGTTCGGGTGTGCCCGTCGACGATCTGGCACTTCTTCGCCAAGCGCGGGCTGACGCACAAAAAAAGACTGGCCATGCATCGGAGCAGCAGCGCCCGGACGTGCTCGCACGGCGCCGGCTCTGGTTCGAAGGCCAGGCAGGGCTCGCTCCGGAACGGCTGATCTTCATCGACGAGACCGGCGCGTCGACGAAGATGGCGCGGCTGCGGGGATGGTCGCGCAAAGGCGAGCGGTGCCGGGCCTCCATACCCCATGGCCATTGGAAGACCACCACGTTGACCGCCGGCTTGCGCCTCTCCGGCCTGGCGGCCCCGATGCTCCTCGACGGGCCGATGCATGGGGCTGCCTTCAAGGCCTATGTGGAACAGGTCCTGGTACCCGAACTCGACCCCGGAGACATCGTCGTCATGGACAACCTGCCCGCCCACAAGGTCGCTGGCATCCGCCAGGCCATCGAAACCGCCGGCGCAACCCTGCTGTATCTGCCGCCCTACAGTCCCGACTGCAACCCGATCGAGATGGCCTTCGCCAAACTCAAGGCGCTCCTGAGAAAGGCCGCCGCCAGAACCGTCGACGACCTGTGGGACGCCATTGCCGACGTCATCGACGCCTTCACCTCAACCGAATGCGAAAACTACTTCGCCGCCGCCGGATATGATCGGGACTAAATTGAATCTGCTCTAGCCCGGCATCTTTAGCCCGGCATCGACATCTGCCATGAGACCGTGCGGTACTGGTGGAACCGCTTTGACCCGCTGTTTGCCGCCGAGATCCGGAACCGCCGTGTTCATCGTGGATCCTATTCGCTGTGGCGCTGGCATCTTGATGAGGTGTTCGTCCGCATCAATGGCGAAACACATTATCTATGGTGCGCCGTTGACCATGAAGGCGAAGTGCTTGAGGTCCATGCCACGAAACGGCGGGATCACAGGGCTGCGCTTGAATTCCTTAAACGGGCCATGAAGCGTTATGGCCGGCCGGCCACGATCGTCACGGACAGGCTAAAGTCATACCGGGCTGCGATGAAGGTGATCGGCAACGAGGGTTGCCAAGAGACCAGGCACTGGCTCAACAATCGGGCAGAAAACTCACCTCAACCCTTGCGCAGGCGGGAAGGGGCCATGGCGCGGTTCAGAGACATCAAGACCTTTTAGAAATCCGCCTCCGTCCATGCCTTGATCCACAACCACTTCAACCACCAACGCCATCTCAACCGCCGCGATATTTTCAAACAAGCCCGAGCCGCTGCCCTGACCGAGTGGTGTCAACTTGCAGCCTAAGGGTCCTCAACTGAAGGTTCTGTAGGTCCGGCCCAGTTAGTCTGACAATGCCGTTCCAGCTAAAGAAGATCGTACAACTCGACGAGTTGCTCGATCAGTGCTTCTTCAGAGGGAGCCTTTAGGTTCATGTAGTGCATAGAAATTAGATCACACGCAGTGGGAAGGATTTCATCCGCGTGTTGAGCACTCGACTGAACATGGCCGTCCAAGGATACTGAATAACTGGCCGGACTAAACGGACCGCGGTCACGGACGGAGATCCGCACGGTGAGATCTTCGACACGAGCTTCCATGACGCCGTCCTTCGGTTCGAAGACCTCCATTTTGCGCCCATCACAGTCATAGACCTTAGACATAGGCTCAGAGACGGCTGAGGAGGTTGGGATCGCCAACGCCATCACCAAAGCGAAAAGACAGGATGGATGAAGTAGTGAGATTTTCATTTGGAACTTCCGGGTTGCTTGAAAATTTCTGCTGTCGCGCATTGTTCGTTTTCCTTTCGCTGTTCGAGTGAAATGACTCCGGCGGTAGCGATCCGCCAAAGCGTCACGTCCGGGCTTGCGGAGCATCCCTACCGGGTAAGTGGCGGGATCGCAGACGGGATCGTCCCATCCATCACACATCCTAATTCCACTTGCTAGCAACAGCATGTTGTCTTGCTCGCAGCGACGCACGGCCTCGTCGGTCCTTGGCAATGCCGGAGCCCCAATCCTCCAACATCCCGTCTTCGGTCAACATCAAGAGGGTTAGGATTTCGTCATCAGCCGTCCGAACTGAATCCTCGCGTAGCTCGTAGCGTTGTGCTTCATTCCGGTCGAACCAGGCATCCGCACCAATCAATCGGGGGTAAGCTTGCTCCTGTCCACCGAAGAGCAAGTCGAAGGCAAAGCTTTCCGGGTCCAGTTCGTCGCGGGGAAACCACCTCTCGGGCACGTCGGGCGATCGGGTGAACCACTTGCGGCCGTCAGGGCCATGGCAGACCAGCACAGCTGGGCTATGTCGGCTTTCGACAAGCCGGATGGCGGTCGCGGTGAGACTGGCGTCGAAGAGGTCGCCCAGCTCGCGCACCATGCGGAAGCTCAGCTTGGCATGCTGCCGGGAAATGGGAATGAAAAGATAGCGAGGTAGAAGAAGGTCGGCCGCATAGGCGTCGGCGACGCGCTCGATCTCTGGTGTTCCCGGCTTGTGGTTGCCGATGTCTTCGGAACGGCAGACCAACAGCCGGCCTCGATGATGACGCCAGTGCCCCAATTCGTGCCCGATTGAAAAGCGCTGCCGGTGGGGCCGGCTCGAACTGCTTACCCGGATAATCGCGCGGTCGTGGTGGCCGATGATGCGGGCCTCGCAGCCGTCCAGGTCGCAACGCTTGATCCGGACACCTAGGTGCCAGGCGATAGCCTCAAGGTCGATCTCGCGGGGATCAGTGATGCCCAGGTTGTGCAGGACTCGTTCGGCGGGCGACAGCGAGGTCACTTGTCACTGTCCTCCTCATCGAACGCGCCGAGTTCGGCCAAGTCCTCAATGGCGCTGTCGATATCACGCTCGGACTGGCCTTCACCCTTCCGGGCGGCCAGTGTCAGTCTTTGGGTCAGATTGCGGTCTTGAGTGATCATGGCGTCGTAGCGACGCCGGGCATCGGCGGGATCGATCCTGACCACGCTGGTACCCGATTGCCGGGCATCGGCTACGGCCCGTTTGGCCGCGGTGAGCTTGGCCTTACCTAACTCGGTGGTCGTGCGCTCGAATAGCTCACGCAAATCATCGGTGAGCTTGGCGGGGTCGATACTGTCCTCTTCGGCTTCGACCAGGATGTCCTCGTCAGACGCAGTAAGGATGTCGTCCACGAGGGCATCGGCCAACCGGTCGAGCGCGCTACGCTCCTTCTTCTGGTCTCCAGTCATGACGTCCATCCTTGGGGAAATTTCTTGTCAATCCGTCGGCGGATCAGCCTGCACTTGCTCTGATATGCGGTATTGTCCAGCTCGGTCAGCTCCTGCAACTCCTCGCCCTTCATGCCTTCCATTATGCCTTCGAGGATCACCTGGGCGACTTCATCGTCGCCGAAGAGGGAGAGCAAAGACGCCTTTACGACCGCTGCCTCTTCGGCATTCTCAGCGCGCTGTTCGGGGTCGAGCGCTGGATCAGGCGGGTCAAAGGCCGTCTCGCCGCCGCCATGGTTTGCTATCGGCACGAGCCGGGCCTGAGCCTCGCGTTTCTGCAATTGGCCATCGGCGATGCTGCGCATGGCCTCAGCGAGGAACCTGACTGCATCGACACGGACCGGACAATTACGACGGCCGTCGAGAGCGCGACAGAAGGCTTCCTGAAGGAGGTCATCCGGCTCAATCGGTCGGTTGCGGGCGTAGGCCGCAGCAACCTTGTGCAACCTAGTCCAATCGGCCTCCGGCAGGTCCTGTATTGCGTGAGCAATTTCATCGGGGGTCCGAAGCGCCGCTGATTTCATCTCAGACAAGGATTTCGCTCCTCCTTCACCTCCCTATGCGGGATTGAGGGAACCGCTCGGACATTTTTTGTGCAGTTATGTCCGAAAATGCCGTGGCAGCCGCATAGGAAGATAGGGGATGGTGCCCGGTGTACCGGCGTCAGCCGTAAAGAGCAAAGGAAACCGATGATCTACGCGATCAATTACGACCTGAAGAAGTCGGGTCGGGACCATTCGGGCCTCTATGAGGCTATCAAGGACTGTGGTACTTGGTGGCACTATTTGGGTTCGACCTGGTTGGTCGACACCAACCTCAATGCCGAAGGCATTTGGAAGCGCTCCGATTCACACTTTGACGAGAACGACAGGGCACTCGTGATCGGTGTCAACAAGGATTACCAGGGCTGGCTCCCGAAGGAAGCTTGGGAATGGATCAACGACCGGCGCGCCCGTGCGGAGGTTTAGTAAAAAAAGGAGAACATGCAATGACCTGTCCCTTCCAAAAACCTAATCCGGTCGATCTTCATGATGCGAACCATTCAGTTGTGGATGAGGCTTTCGAAAGGGGCAGGGACTGGAGATTTTTTGCATCCAGCGACATTACTGGGCCATCAGCAACAGGTCATCCTGTTAGTGTGACAGCCCCATTTGACGGATCATGCTTCTTTATCAATATATAAATTATGATCAATTGACTTGATTTGCCAAATGTCAACTTTGGCCCTGAAAGTCCTTACATTAAAGAGGAAACTCTCAGAGTTGGTGACCAGATAAAAAACGCCTACATAGGAGTGTGGAATTCGATGAGACGCGTATTTATGTATCGTTATGATGGCGATGAAATTGATGATGCGGAGCTAGACGGCCTTCTGACGGAGGCCGACTGTGAACTTACCTTAGACACAGATGAAGGGTCTGATCTGGAAGCCCTGCTAGTGATCCTTTCTCCGACTTTACAAGACGATGAAAGCTTAAGAAATATTCTCGTTTGGGCTGTTAATTCCGGACTCTTAATCGTTTGCATTTGGGCTAAGGGACTTACGTCTGGATCTAAACCGAAATCGATAGAGAAGTATAGCACCGACCAAATTATCTGGGATTCGGATCGACTTCGTCGTGCCCTGCAAGGTGACAACGTTCCACAATACGACGCCGTCGAAGGTATACCGCGGCCCGAACCCTTCACAAGAAGGAACCCGTGTTAAAGTGCGCCTTAATACGTACGTAATCGAACATGACTTAGGATTTGCTCCCAACCCATTCCACAAGATATGCACCCTCGCTTGCTGTAAGTCGATGGTACGGAAATATGCAAGTGTTGGCGACTACATTGTAGGAACGTGTGGCAAAAAGTCCGGAAGGCGAGGTCATTTATCGTACTGGATGTGCGTAGAGGAAATCACCACCTTTGACCAATATTGGAACGACCCTAGGTTCTTTCGGAAGCGGCCATTTATGCGCGGGAGCTATTTAAATCGATATGGTGACAATATTTATCACTTAGACCCGAGAACGGGTCGCTACATTCAAGAAGACTCATTCCATAGTGAACAAGGTGGTGTACTTAGTCTGGGAAACTATGACAGAGATACAGGAATTACCGACCGCGTGCTAATTGGGTGTGATTTCACTTACTGGGGCGGATCGGGGCCGAAAATTCCAGCTTCGTTCTCCGACTTTATCGTTGAGAGGCAGGGGCATAAGTGCAACTTTGATGAAGATCGAAGAGACATATTTCTAAGTTGGATTCTAGGCCACCAAGAACGTGGATACTTAGATGAGCCGGCTCTTTGGAAAACACTTTAGAATTTGTATTCGCGCCTACCAAATTAAAGCCCCAAGTTCGAACGAACACCTAAAATGTTTCTGTCGCCTCAGATTGTGGAGGTCATCTATGTTAGTCAGTGAGTACGACAAATTTGTCACGGAGACGGATCAATATCGCGACAATTCTGACGAAGAACGGCAAAAAATAGCCCTTTACGGGCTCGTTGGTGAGATCGGTTCGCTGGTTTCTGCCGTAAAGAAACTTCTACTTTCAGAAGGTGGGAACCAAACCTGGAATATTCCTAATGAGGAGATAGTCGAGGAGTTAGGGGACGTCGTATGGTATTGTTTTTCATTGTCTCAAGTATTGGATTCAAATCGAAATGCTAACATCCTTATAAAGGACATTGCTCTGCTCAAAAAAGAAGTGGGCGCGAATGATGAACGGGCTCACAAAATAGGGGCAGCACTTGATAAATCAAATAGGGAAGCATTTTTAAAAGCGGCGGGAACCTTCCCCAATACAGAAAAGATGGTCTTCTCCGACTATCAGAAGGTCGCCTTCCTAACGGCTCGGACTGACGGCAAAATTCTTCTCGAAGTATGTTTAGCGGTACTTTGGCAACTTGGCGCCGAACTATTGCGGAATACTCTTCCTGACATTGAACTGGAATTGAATAAATCCGTGATTAATCGCGATCCTCATATAGTGTTAGGGGAGATCGCTTGGCATGTTGCGGCTATCGCCAGCCTGTATAAAAAATCATTAGACGACATTGTTGAGCAAAACAAAAATAAAGCGAGCTTTCGTGCGATTCGCGAAGAACGAACACCCTTGCATGACGATGATGTTGAAGATGAGAGACAGAAACTACCTCGGAAGTTCGAGGTTTCATTTGTTAGTGTCTCAAGCTCGCACGCAAGAATGTATCTCAACGGAAAACGGCTTGGTAATGAACTAACCGATAATGCGTACAGAGATGACGGTTACAGGTTCCATGATGTAATGCATCTTGCCAATGCAGCTATTCTTGGATGGTCGCCCGTCCTGCGTAGTTTATTGAAGAGAAAAAGAAAGTATGACGAAAAGAAGGACGAGGTAGAAGACGGTGCACGAGCAAGAATCGTCGAGGAACTGGTGAACAAGGCGATACATGTTGAAGGGGTCCGGCTCGCTCCTCGTCAAGGCGCAGACGAAAATCCCAGGTTTTTTCCGAATAGAGAGCAGATTTCTTTTAAGTTACTTAAGTCACTCAGAGAATTTGTTAAAGGTCTGGAGGCTGAAGAAAATAAATACTGGGAATGGGAGGACGCGATCTTTGAGGGGGCTGGTATTTATCACGCGTTACATAAGGAAGGTCAGGGAACGGTAACGGTTGATCTTAATAATAGGTCCATAGACTTTCGGCCTGAGGTATGTGTTGGAATAAATGGCGTGGTCTGCGGCATTGGGTGCATACAATCAAAAGAAGGTGCATCGAGAGAAAGCGTCGTCGCTCAGGCAATACTTAGATCTCTGAGCTTTCACGACCTGAACGATGATTTGCTAAAGCAAATGAAAGTGAGGATACTACTAGACGGGAATGTAAGCGTGAAAGCACGTAGCGATGTACAGCAAAGAATCTGGGAGAAAAAAGCGATAGACTTCAAGATCACAAATATGGATAGCGTGTCATCAAGCTCTTGTACCGCGGTTGCCTTAGCTGACCCTAAAGACTTTCTCGATTAATCACTTGTTATATCGCTCTGTGAGTTGATACCCCATTTCGGTGGATACCACGGCATTGGCAAGTCGCCTCTTGGACTAAATTTCTGCTTTATACGTCTACGACCAGAGATACCATCAACATTTGGATAGGCCACTCTAGAGTATTTAGAAATCTCACAAAAGATATTCTGGCAATCTATTAATTGAAGAGGTCGACCCCACAAATTTCTAAAATCTAGAGACATCGACTCAAAGTAATACTCTTGATTGTCGTACATATACCTAATGATGTCGGAAGGGTCGACTTTATCAACCTCCAAAAAGCACTTGCTAATTCCATCTAGGGCACCTGGGCCTGGAATAACAAATTCGGACTCCGAATAATTAGTTAGAGAGCTGTAGTTGAGATCCGTAATGAATTGGTATGCTAAGAATGGACCTATTGATGGTGCCGAACGCAACAAATTGTAGCCTTGCGCCATAGACTCTGTATGTTGAATCTTCTCGGGAAACCTATCCTCGAGCATTCTATTCAATAACATTAGGTGATTCTGGTGCTTAAGCCGTTTTTTAAACACAGAACCAGCTGACGGCATGATATATGCCGCCGAATATATGCGCTCACCAGCATTCATCCGATCTGATAATAGTTGATCATATTCAATAGAACTATATCGGCTGAGGATTATTGGGCCTGAATTATTTTCAAGGTATTCCCAAGTTTCGATTTTGTTGAACAACTTGAAAAGCATAATGCGGAAAAAGACTTCGTTAGCATTAGATGGCAAATCATCTCGATAAATTACGTGTCGTATCAAATACTGACTGACTCGATCAGATGCTCGATATGCATTTGTGAATTTATACCTAGAAAGAATAGGGTCTTCAGTTAGATTGAAGCATCTGCCTTTCTCCAACCGTCTGAAAAAGATGTTTTGTCGTTCGGTTGCAAACCTCCAATATGCGCAAAACACCTCTGTCAGACCTATTTCCTGGCCTGCAATGGATATTTTTTTGGCTGACGAAAACTGATTTGTTGAATGGGCTGGAAAATTTAGGGAAGGAAAATCAGGTTGAATATCTTGACTATTCAACTCAGCCACTTTGATCTCCTCTGTTCTGGCGTCAACTTCTACTATATCAGAAGTTGTTTCACCTACCACTACTTTCCAGGCATCCCTTCTGTCAACGACGGAGCAAGAGTCGGCCTGTCCTTGGCATTGTCACATTATTGGGCATTGTCATGTATGGACGCCCCCGGTGTTGCAAGGGAGAAACTGACTTAAAACGGCGGTAGAGCTTGCAGTCATGTATCCGGCCTTTGCGCTGCGGTACGCTGACCGCTGGCCCTGATGGAATCCGAAAGATTGACGCCCAGTCAGATTAACGAGCTCAAAGCTCTGACAATGCCTCGGGTTTGGCCGATCTCGGGTGGAGCCCTGTTTCGCCATCAAATCGTCGTTACCCTCGCAAGTTTGTATCCGCTTTCCAGCTGGTCAGGCGGGCGTCGGTCGGTAGATACGCTCGTATCTGAGCAGTGCCCAGGCGACGCGGGCTGTCTTATTGGCCATGGCGACCAGCACGACGTTTGTCGGCCGCCGCGCCAGGAGCCGGTCGGTCCAGCCAGGCCCCGTGCCCGGCTTGGCGCGGCGCCAGCGCAGCACGCTTCGCGCACCATGCACGAGCAAGCGCCTGATATAGCCATCCCCGCGCTTCGATATCCGCCCCAGCCTGTCCTTGCCGCCACTCGAGTGTTGTCGGGGCACGAGACCGAGCCAGGCCGAGAGCTGCCGGCCCGAGCGAAACTGCGCGCCATCTCCGATCGTCGCGACCAGCGCCGTCGCGGTGATGACACCGACGCCGGGGATCGTCGCAAGCCGGCGGCTCGCCTGGTTGGATCGGTGCCAAGCCAAAAGCGTCGCCTCCAGCTGCTTGATCCGGGCCTGAGCGGAATGGAGCTGCTCAACCAGAGAGCCAAGCGCCTCGCGTGCCAGAGGGGGCAGTCGCACATCACCGGGATCTTCGATGATGGCAACCAGTTCCTCCACCTTCGACGCCCCTTGAGCGACGATCAGTCCGAGCTCCGCACAGTGGCCGCGAAGCGCATTGATCACCATCGTGCGTTGACGGACCAACAGCTCACGGGCCCGGTGCAGCATCAAAACCGATTGCTGCTCGGCGCTTTTCGCCGGCGCAAAGCGCATCGTCGGACGCGTCACCGCCTCGCAGATCGCTTCCGCATCCGCCGCGTCGTTCTTGTTCGTCTTGACGAAGGGGCGAACGTATTGAGGCGGGATCAGCCGGACCTCATGGCCCAGCGCTTGTATCTCACGCGCCCAGTAGTGCGCACTGGCGCAGGCTTCCATGCCGACAAGACATGATGGCAATCCGGCGAAGAACGCCAACACCTTCCCGCGGCGCAGCTTCCGCCGTAGTACCGCTCGCCCCTCACCATCAGCACCGTGAACCTGGAACACCGTCTTTGCCAGATCAAAACCGATTGTTGTAATATCCATCGTGGACGCTCCCTCTGTCTGGAGTTCAAACCAAACTCCATTCTGGCGCACTCGACGCCGAAAAGGGGGCGTCCATACCATCAGACTAACTGGCCCGGAGCAGAAGAAGCCATAGTAGAGGGCTCTCAGGCACCCTATATCCGGCGTTGAGCGCGGTGCCGGTTGAAACCAATGACCGAGTACCTGCCGTAGAATGCTCATACTGTTTACGGAGGAATCATGACAATAGGATTTCGCGAAAGGGAAAAGAGACGGCTTGTTCCGTTGAAGCCGGAACTGTTTTCTGCCGAGGCCTGCAAACCGGGGCGCTATGGCCAGAAGCGATACGACTTCTGCCTTCGCAATGACCGGGCATCGGAAAACCTGCACGCCGGCATCCGGGATGATGCCCTCGAATATTTCAGGCGAAGGGACATCCGTTGGCACGACGGAATTGAAGACGGTCCGAGCACCACCTCTGCTGTTCCCAGAGTTCCTGTGTGAATTTCTGGTTTCCCTTCAGGAGCGCACCCTGGTCGTTAACGGCGGTGCTTCGCGGACTCGGTTACGACGTGGCCGAAATGCTGCCGTTCGAGCTGGATCAATGCCCGTCGGACGAAGCCGCTGGCTACATGACGTTTGAGTGGATCGGCGAACGCAATTACCTGGTTGAAATCAGGGGCGGCAAGATCGCCCAGGATGACGCGCGCAAGCAAGGTCAGCATTTCATCAGCGTGGACTTCGCATGCAGGTTTCGGCGATCTGACGGCGCTATCCAGATCGTGGCGGGAGAATGGAAGTACACGGAGAGAAATACGAACGATCGTAACCTGCGCTTCAGCAGGAACAGAACGGACCGTCTGAAGATCTACGAATCCGCCCTCAATGCCCCCGATTGTCAAATCAGGTTTAACGGCCTGTCGCAGGAGGCGCTGCTCTTCGACCCCTTCGACCAGTTGATGCGACAACAGTTGCTGTGTTCCGCTATGGAGCGCGACGGCGAGATGGACGCGGATATCGTTTCCCTACTACACATTGCGCCGAAGTCGAATCGGGATTTAGTCAGTCGTGTCACGTCGCCGGCGCTTCGGTCCATCGGTTCTGATGTCCACGACGTCTGGGGCAGGCTTGTCGAGCCCGGGCGCTTCGCCGGCGTGTACGCGGAGGATGTGCTGCCTCTGGTGTGTCGCCACGCCCAGGAACCCGAATGGGCTGCTTACATGATGGAGCGTTACGGAGGCATGAGTTAGTTGAAGAACGCTGCATGGCGGCTCCGCATGCAACGGTCGGCTGCGAGTCCGGAGTACTGATGTGCCGAACGGTCCAGCACGACAACCGAAGTCCCGACAGAGCGCGTGGCACGGTCAGGTCATGCGCCGCAGTTCGCGGGGAATGCCGGCGAGGTATTGAGTTCGGGTTTTCGCAGCGAAGTGCCAGGACGACCGGCAGGTAGGCCGCAACGTATGGTGCTGCTCGGAAGGACTTGAGCCTGACCAAGCACCATGATTTTGGTGGCAGAAAGAACAGCCGGGCCGAGAATTCTCACTTGCCAGTCCGACAGCGGGAACGACGCATGCAGCGTTTCAAATCGGCCCGATCAGCGCAGCGGTTTCTCTCTACCCACGCCACCGTCTACAACACCTTCAACGTCCAACGCCATCTGATATCCCGACAAACATTACGCCAGTTTCGCAGCCACGCTATGGGCCTGTGGCAAACCGTCACCGCTGCCGCTTGAGCTTGAGTTCTATGCCTATTCGTGGCACGACCTTTCAATAACGTGACAACGCCATTCTTGACCCTACACTTATCACGTCGAAAGTCTCTCAGTGTTAAACGTAAGTTCTATTACTAATGACAACGGTAAGGTTGTTACACCTTCGGCAATAGCTGTTTCTAAGTACTCCGACGACATGTTATTTGGACAGGCTGCGCTAATTTCGAAGCCGTCTGAGTATGATTTACTTACTAATTGGAGGATGCTGGTAGGGGAGACAGAGACAAAAATTGGCCAAGAAAAACTCAATGATCCAGCTCTTGAACGAATTCTTGGCAAGTACTCCCTTGTCCAAATTGTTTCCTCCTATCTCGACTATATTGTCTCTCATTACCTTATCCTAGGTGATGAGAAGCCTCAGTTTATCGTTGGTATACCCTCGACATCATCTCTATCAAGCAAGGCGGCAAGAGAGCGCTATAAGAAAATTGTGTCAGACTCATTTAATTCTATTGGCTTCCCCGAACCCAGATTCTTTCAAGAGCCTTTTGCAACATTTCAGTATCATTGGAACGTAGGTATGTCCGGCGTCAGCACTAATGGAACAAACCAGGGTCATTGCCTAAGGGAGTAATTTTGGCTCATCGTCACCATTGAGGAGTGAGCGATGAGACATAGAACAGAACGCCATCAGGCTGCCGCAGAGCGGACTTTGAAGGACATCCGGCGCAAGACGCGCAAGCGATATTCCTCTGAGGAGAAGATCCGCATTGTTCTTGCCGGTTTGCGCGGCGAGGACAGCATAGCCGAGCTGTGTCGTCAGGAGGGCATTGCCCAGGGCCTGTATTACAGTTGGTCGAAGGAGTTCCTCGAGGCTGGGAAGAAGCGTCTGGCCGGTGATACGGCGCGTGAGGCTAATACTGGCGAGGTGAAGGATCTTCGCCGTGAGGCTCGGGATTTCAAGGAGGTCGTAGCCGAACAGGCGCTTGAGCTGCGTCTGCTCAAAAAAAGCATGATCGGGGATGGGGGAGACGAGGAATGAGATACCCATCCTCCGAGAAGCTTGAGATTATCAAGCTGGTTGAACAGTCACACCTGCCGGCCAAGCGTACGTTGGATAAACTCGGCATTCCGCGCACCACCTTTTACCGTTGGTACGATAAGTATCTGGCTGGTGGGGTAGAAGCCCTTGAAGACAAGTCTCCCCAGCCATCACGGGTGTGGAACCGTATTCCGGACGATATCCGTGACCGGATTGTCGATATTGCCCTGGAGAACCCGGAACGATCGCCCCGGGAATTGGCTGTGCAGTTCACAGATACGCAGGGCTACTTCGTGTCCGAAGCCTCGGTTTATCGCTTGCTTAAGGCCCATGACCTGATCACCAGCCCGGCCTTTGTGGTGATCAAGGCGAGCAGTGAGTTCAAAGACAAGACGAGCCGTATCAACCAGATGTGGCAAACTGACTTCACCTACATCAAGGTCATCGGTTGGGGCTGGTTTTATCTCAGCACCATTCTCGATGACTTCTCTCGCTACATTGTCGCTTGGAAGCTGTGCACGACCATGAAGGCAGGTGATGTGACTGACACATTGGAACTGGCCTTACAGGCTTCAGGCTGTGATCAGGTCAATGTCCGATATAAGCCACGGCTGCTGTCAGACAATGGGGCGTCTTACATCTCCGGCGAGCTAGCCGAGTGGCTGAATGATAACGGTATGGATCACGTTCGTGGCGCACCCTATCGCCCACAGACACAGGGCAAGATCGAACGTTGGCATCAGACCCTGAAGAACCGCATCTTGTTGGAGAACTACTTCCTACCGGGTGACCTCAAGGCAAATATCGGGCGCTTCGTCACCTCCTACAACCACCACCGCTATCATGAGAGCCTCTGTAATCTGACACCTGCCGATGTCTACTTTGGACGTGGCGAAACCATTCTACTCAAACGGGAAAGGATCAAACGAAAGACCATCAACCAACGGCGCTTGCAACACCGCAGGCAAGCTGCATAAAATCAACAAACAAGATGGGCTAAACTCTCCGTTAGTTTAACCACCCCTCTGTTCCAATTTATCTGATGACGGACATTCAAGACCAGCCCTCAGAATCCGGGTTACTGTTTAATTCTGACCAGGGTGTTGGTCTCGGGATCGATCTCCCAGTCTTCGAGATTCTCGTACTGCTCGGGGTTATCGGAGGCGTAGACGAGTTCGGTTTTAGCGAGAAACTCGTCGATATCATTGGCGAACTGGATGTAGCCGGGGTCGGACTCCAGTCTTTCCATCTCGGCCTTCCAATAGTCGTGCGTCTTGTAATCGACCCAATGCCGGTTCAGCCCCGTCGGCCATCCACGACATCCGTCACTCCTTCGCCTCGCGGGCGCTCGCGCTCGGCGAGGGCCTGCCGATCATCGGCCGGCTGCTGGGTCACCGCCAGGCCGAGACGACCGCGCGCTATGCGCATCTCGACCGCGACGCGGTCAGGAGCTCCGCCGAACGGGTCGCCATCAGGATCGCCGAGTACATTCTGTAGGCACTGCGCTCAGTCCCCGGGCAGGTGTTCGCGGACGATGGCATGGTTGTGCGAGCCGAAGTTAGAGTTTCCGATCCAAGGCAGGGCTCGAATCTGAAACCTTCAGGCCATGAACCTGGAGGCGGCTGAGATCAGGCTTCGCGACGGCAAGACGGGTGCGCGGATGGTGCCGCTCTCCGGTGCGGCGGATAGTGTCCTCTCGGCCCTTCCCCGTCCGGACGACGACCCGTGGGTGATCGTCGGCAGGAAGCCGGGCGCCCATCTGACCGATCTCCAACATCCCTGGCGCCGCATCCGCGCCCGCGCGGACCTCGACGACGTGAGAATCCACGACCTGCGCCACTCCTTTGCGTCCCGGGCCCTGGCGCTCGGCGAGAGCCTTCCGATGATCGGGAAGCTCCTCGGTCACACTCAGGTCCAGACCACCGCGCGTTATGCACATCTGGCCAACGAATCCGTGAAGGTCTCGGGCTCGCGCGTCGGGGACAGCATCGGTGCTCACATCGCATCGGTCGAGCCTTAATGGGTGATCTTCGACACTCCTTCGCATCCCGTGCGCTGGCGCTCAGGGAGACCTTGCGGGTGATTGGCAAACTTCTGGGGCACAGCGACATTGAGACGACGCCGTGCTACGCCCACCTGGCGCGCGACTCGATCCACGATGCGGCAGAGCGGATTGCCGACAGCATTGCGGCCGACAGCCTGTTCTGAGACGGTAGTCATCTGACAGTTGAGCCATATCTGAAACCGGCAGCTGATTGCAGGCGCTAGAGGCACATACATATGGAACCAGTACCGTCAACTCTAACGAAGACCTATCCGAAGCGCGGACCACTTCAACAATTTCGCTTCGCTGAGGCAACCGCGTTCAAATGCTTCCGCTGTGGTATTTCAAAGAAGTCAAAACTGATCACTGTGTACTCTGGCGACTGGTCCCGAAAACTCTGCAACGGGTGCTACGGTCGGCTGCTTTCTCTCTACGAGATCAAGGCCGGCACTGAAGCAGAGGATCTGCGAGCCGAACAGCTTGCCGACGCTCTTCTTTCTATTGTACCGGTTGACCAGCAACGACAAGCCGAGCTCCTATTTAGGGCAACGCCTCGGCGGCGCGGGTCGCCGCCAGCATCGGCGCGGACTTCCTTCCGGCCACGCGCCAGTCGGATTCCATTGGAGCCAAGACACCACATCCTGGATCTTTCACTCGGTTCTCGCACTGTTGGCTCGACTTACGACTTACGTTGCAGGCGGGACCGTTCGCACCGCTGTCAATTCGGCACCCGCACGGGTGATGATTCGCACCGCGACTTCGCCGCTCTCTGGCCCGGGAAACGCCTTGCTCTTCGCGCTCAGGCACGTCTCCCAGAGTTCGGGGTCGAGCTGCGCCCCGAGGCGAGTCTTCAATCGTTTCAGCCTCCGGTCGTCGCTCTGGCCCGGAAAGTGGATGGCGCGCGCGAAGAATGCCGATCCGTCGTAGTCGGTGTCGATCATCAGGCACTCGATCTCGTTCGCTCCTTGATGGGAGGCAACCTGTCCGGTCGCCGGGTTGTAGCTGTCGAACCCCTTCACCTCCAGGGTCCATTCGCCGTTGCCTGCGTTGCTCAGTTCGATGTCGGGCTCTGCGACGACGACCAGGGTGTCGGCCTTACTGTCCGGGGCCAACTCACGGATACGAAGGTCCTGGTGCGCCTGGACGCGGTGTACGACTACTCGGCCAAGCTGCTCTTTCTTCGGCGACGCCTCGAAGCCGAAGCCAATCAGCAGAAGGTTTTCCGCCTCCTCGTGCAGGGTGGTCTCGTTCACGGCTCGACGTTCGGCGAAGCGGTTCACCGTCTCATCGGGGCCGAAGAGCGCGATGAACGTGCCTGCGCTGCCCGCTCCGGCCACGCGGGCGCGGTGTGTCAGCACTTCGTATCCTTCGGCGGGCACCACGTCTTCGAACCGCAGGCGCTCGCCGTTGCCAAGGCGGATGCCATCGGTCTCCAGCGCTTCGACGATCCGTGCGTCGACGTCGTCCCGGACGTCCCGACGCCTGTGTGGCTTCTCTCCGAGCGCTTCGTCGATCGTGAGGTACCGGTGCGGTGAGTGTGTCTCGACCGTGAACCGACTCGAAACGCGTCGCAGGCCCGCCTGTTTGCTTTTGATCGGCTGGTCGACGAGGTAGATGGGTTCAACGTCGAGGTCGTAGGCGAGAATTGCTGCCGACACGTTCGGCACCCGGGGGTAGACGAATCCCGTCGCCGGATCGTCTGCTTCGCCTGCGGCCGCTGTTTCACTCTGCCCCCCCAGTTCCTGCTCCTTCTTCCGACCTTCCGAAGAGCCCTGGGTCAGGTACCAGTCGTAGACCGCCGTGATGAGACGATG
The DNA here is from genome assembly GCA_965262665.1 of Rhodospirillaceae bacterium. Classification (GTDB taxonomy): domain Bacteria; phylum Pseudomonadota; class Alphaproteobacteria; order Rhodospirillales; family Rhodospirillaceae; genus CBDBND01. Next base: position 88,714 of record CBDHFR010000004.1, on the reverse strand, counting down.
GCGCGCGAGCGCCAGGGAGATGCCGGATACGTCGCTCGTGATCCAACGTCGTCCGAATTTTTCGGCGACGTAGGCCGTCGTTCCTGAACCGCAAGTGGGATCGAGCACCAAGTCTCCGGGGTCCGTAGTCATGCAGATACAGCGCGCGAGCACTGTTTCTGCAGTCTCGACGACGTAGCGCATGTTGGAAGGAGACATCGACTCTGCCCATAGGTTGTGGACGAGCTTTCCGGGCACCTCGTCTTCGTACTGCTTCCATCGTAACTGTCCCTTCTCTCCCTCTGTGGTGACCAGTCGACTCGGTTCATACCGATCCAGTCGTTGTACACCTTCTGGCGAGACCCGCCAGTGTTCGTTTGCAGGACAAGGAAACTCTCGATCTGTCAACGAGATTGGCTCAGATCTTCCGGTCTTTGAGGTGCCTGACGACAGTAGCGGCATTCGCGCGAAGACTCTTGCTGTGTCGGGAATCGTCTTGTCTGGTTTCTCGCGCTCATCATCTGTCAGTCCACGATAGGTGCCGTCATCAAGTTCAACCATTCCGTAGGAGCTAAAGTGTTCGATCACCTCCTTCCTTGTCAGAGGTTCATACAAAAGCCGGTACTTGACTCTATTTTTGTCTTTGGCATACCAGAGTATGTAGTCGTTCACCTCCGGGAGCGGCCTTTTAGGGCTCGACCCAGTCTTGGCGAACATAATTGTTGCCGCCCGATTTTCCGCGCCGAACACTTCGTCCAGCACGAGCGCCAGACGATGCACGTTTTCGTGCGAGATTTGCAGGAAGAAGCTTCCGCTATCGCTTAGTAGCTCGCGCGCGTGGCACGCGATGCGGTAGATTGAGTCGAGGTACGAGTGCACGCCGTTCTCGTAGCTGTCCCGGAATGCGACGCGCTGCTCCGAATTGGCCCCGCTGGTCCCTTTCCCTTCGTTCCTAGACCGAGTGCTCTGCTGGTAGAGCGACTTGAAGCTGATGCCGTACGGGGGGTCGAAGTAGATGCACTGCACCTTCCCGGCGAGGTCATCCTTGACGATGAGCGACGCCATCACCTCCAGGCTCGGACCGCGGATAAGCCGGTTGCTCCAGTTTCCGTGGTGCTGGTACCACTTGTACTTCGCCTCTTCGGGGAGGTTGTTGAATTCTCCGAACAGTGAGGGCCGCCCTTCGTCCGGTCGAGGTTTCGTGAGTCCGTGCACGAACTCGCTCGGGTGGATTCGCTCCTGGATGTACAGCGGTGAGGCGGCCGTCGGCTGCTCAAGCCCCTCTCCGCGCTGCCACGACAGTCGGGGCGCCCCGTCTTCCGTCCTCTCCGGGGGGAAGTAGGCGACGCTGCGCACGTCTTCGTCGCGCATGATCTGCCGGTCTTCCTCGCTCGGCGCCCGGGCCCGCTGTGCGCTCGTGTGCCGGTACCCCTGCGCCCGTGCTCGTCTCTTTGCCATTCCTGTGTCTCCTCGCTTCAAGCCACCCGCAGATCGTTCACTGCGTTGATGAGTTCGATGCCGGCGTTCTCGTAGTCATCGATCATGGTGTATGCCCAAGTCCCCATCCTCTCTCCCATCGCACCGTTCGACACGCGCTCGCACCAAACTTGTGCCGCGCGCATCTTCTCGTCCGAGCGGAGATCGCGTTCGCCCTTGACCTCGATGATCAGGTGGCTGCAATCGCCGTTCTCTCTCGGCACCCGCGCAAGGAAGTCGGGCTCGTAGTCGTGCCATCTTGCATGCAGGGGGTCGTACCAGGGGATGCTCCAGTCGAGGCGGAAGTTCCTCACCCAGGCGTCGACACCGGTCACCTGGTCGAGCAGCGCCGCGACGTGGCGCTCGAACTCGCTGTGGCACGCCGCCGCATTCAGCTCTGAGCGTTCGGGGAAGCTGTTCGGGTCTTTCGGGTATCGCAGGAGCGTCGTTTCGAAGTGCAGGTCGCCGGTGCTCGCGTATCTCGGGTCGTTCATCGTCGCGACGATTTTCTCGTCCACGTCTCCCCATTGCAGGTGCTTCGCGATGTCGGCGCTCACTGCCTGGAGGAGCCCGTCGGACGCAAGGGTGCTCGCCCGCATGCCTCGGAGCGCGAGGTAGGACCCGGTTGCCCGCACCACCGAAGCGAAGCTCTCGATCCGGTCCATCGAGGCGTCGTCGCCGTGGTCGACCCGGCATCGCGCTCTCGTTCGCTCGGCGAGCTTCCAGATCGCCGGCTGCTCGCGTCGATCTTCACCGAGCGCGATCTCCTCCCCGACCTCCCCGCTGAGGTTGACTGCTCCCGTTCCCTGGGCATCGGGAAGCGGCGGCATCTGTCCGAGTGGAGTCTTGAGCTTCGCTTTGCGTCCCGGGCGGTCTCGCCGCCATCCCTTGACGCGTGGCAGCTCGAGTCGCCGGTCTCCTCGACCGGGGACGGTGTACACCATCCAGCGCTCTTTCGATTCCCCGGGGTCGCCCTGTTCGGTGGCTTGCATGTAGTGGAAGGGGATCCCGATGATGTTGGCGTATTCGGTGGCGAGCGTCGCCCCGGGTTCGAGGCCGATGCTTCGCCGAAGCGCGCGTCCCGCGACCTGCTCGCAGAGTAGATCGGATTCGAAACTCCGGTAACCCACGACGTGGGTCACCGTTTTCGCGTCCCACCCCTCGGTGAGCATCCCTACCGAAACGATGCAGCGAAGCCGCCCGCCCGGCTCTCCCGGTTGGCCCGCCGTGTTGAACAGCGTCCTGATGATGTCCATGCGCTGCGCGGCGGTGGGGTCCTCGTCCGCGACGTGGACCGCTGCGTTGTCGGAGTTCTCAATCTTCCCAGCGAGTCGTTTGTCCTCATCGGTCTCGTCCATTCTCGAGTGCACGAGCAACGTCGGTGGATCGGGCTTCACGTGCCCGACGTCGTCGATGTTCGAGAGGATCGGGAACCGACCGGGGACCCAGACGCTGTTGCGTCTCCACCCGCCGAGATCTGAGAAGAGCCGCTCTGCATTCTTGATAGTGTCCGCGACCACGATGAGGATGGGCTTCACGCCCTTGGCCTCGTAGTGCTCGCACGTGCGTTCGTAGTCGGCGACCATCCGCGCGAGCGCGTCTTCGATCGTGTGCGGCAGGGGCTGGCCTTTCGGGGGCAGCTCGGCCTTCCCGAGCGCCTCCTTCACGGTCGTGTGCAGGTTTCGGAACGCCGGTACGTCCGCGCCGGATTCATCCCGGATGGGCACGCGCGGGATCTTCACGAGCCCAGCCTCGATCGCGTCGACGAGCGGGTAGTCGCTCACCGTCCAGGGGAAGAGCACGGACGGTTCCTTCACTGTCGGCTTCCGCAGCCACATCGGCGTCGCGGACAGATCGAAGACCTGCGTGAGGCGGTTCCTCTTCTGGAGCGCTTGCAGTGCTCCGAACCACATCATCGCGCGCGTCTCTTCGGTCTTGCTTTCGCCTTCGATGCGGCTTCCGCCGGCGCGCTCTCCGTTGTAGCAGTGGTGCGCTTCGTCATTGAGCACGCACATCCGGTCGTGCCCCCTGTGCGCGGCGAGGAGCCGATCGATCATCTCATCCTCGCTCTCCATCGTCGCGCGCCTGTATCGCTCGGCGTCGAGTCCAATCGCTCGCATCTGCTCCTTCGTCATCGTCCCTTCGATGCCGATGCCGCCTCGAGGCTGCCAAGCTTGGAAGTTGATGATGGTGACGCGGAAGCGCGTCCGATCGCCCTTTGGCCGGAGGCGTTCGTAGAGCTCGCTCCCGCTCTCAATCTCCGCCAGCCGGTCTCGGATGGTGAGGTTCGGAACGAAGATCACGAAGTCACGGCAGTAGCCGTTCTTCGCCTGCCACAGCATGAGCATCGCCATCACGAGCGTCTTGCCGGTGCCGGTGGCGAGCTTCAGCGCGATGCGGGGGATCCGGTCGTTGTGCGTGGCGTTGAGCTTGCTGAGCCTCTCGGTGATCGGTGTGCGTGCTTCGTCGGGGCCTTCTGTGAGGAAGATCGCGGTCTCCACCGCATCGCGTTGACAATAGTAGGGTTGGAGGCCTTCCGTGTCGGGGTTGTTCCAGTGCTCGAAGAGCGCCATCGTCGCTGTTCTTGCCCCCGCGTATCCCGCTTTGCGCCAAGCCTGTACAGCGGACCGGATTTCATTGATTTGCCGATGCGGCTCTATCTCCTGGCAGGATCGATGTCCGCTCGTGACGTCCAGTGATGCTTGCCGCTTCTGCGGCTTCGGCACCGAGAGATACGCTCCGCTCGGCCGCCTCCCCGGGAGCGGTGGTTCGCACGCGCGAAATTCCGTGTCGAGGCTCCAGTGCCACGCCGGCGCCTCGTAGGGCGAGTTGATGATCGGAGAGTTGGTCGGGTCGCTCGGTGGCACTGAATTCGTCACTGTTCCTTCCGTCCTCATCATCCCTGTGTTCCCTGTAACCGATGCGAGGGGCAGCCAACCGGTCCTGCCTCCGCGCCATGAACCCCACCGCTCTGCCGCATCCCCGGCACCGTCCGCCGTAGCCCGCCAATTCGCGGCCGCCCCCGCGGACCTTCCGGCCGCGGGTCACCCAGCCGAGTACTATCACCCAGCAGTTCCGATATCGATACCCGTACAGGCGGATTGCCCCACTCCATCTGCCCCGCGATCGCAGCGCCGCCCCCGCCGTGGCCACGGACGCGGCCCGACCCGAGAGAAGCCACCGCGCCGTTGCCGCGCGTCGCGCCATCCGAACGGGATCCCCATGGCTTGCGACCGTGAAGGCGAATTGCGACGCCACTTCGCGGATCGCATTAATTTGAGAGGACACAGCTGCTGATATCGGGACCAGTCGACTTGATTGAAGTAGCCAAGGTCATCTTGAATTCCACGCAGGCCTCGTTCATCCTCTCCCGTCCACTCGGGCATGTGGAGGTAAACAATATCCGACGAATACCCGCGGCTCGAAACTCCTGGACGATCCGTAGCAATTCCCACCACTGTATGCGTGTTAGGAAGCTTTCCACGAACTACCAAACATCTAAACGCAAGCTCTCGGGCCCTGAATTCTCGGTCATCACTACTCCCGATCGTAAAGAGAAATGCGTGCCCTTCTCTTCCTTGAACCACACGAGCCGCCGATCCTAATTCCTTGTCCTGTAAGAATTCTAGAAACGCTTCAGATATGATCACGCGGTTCCGACGGGGCTCCAGCGTCATTGTTACTAGTGCCAATTCATTGTCGGTAACTTGTTTGCTGTGCATATCGAACATCCCGCCGGACAGTAAATCATCGGCAAAATGTTCAATCAGGCGATCCCAACTGTAGCTTCTCTTGAATTCGGTCTTCATATCATTGAAGCCTTCCGATTCCACCATGCCTCGCCAAAGGTCGTCCCTCACCACTAGCATATCCGGGGGCTTCTGACCGCTAGACTCAAATTCAAAAGATCTTCCAGTCAAAATATATATTGCTATCAAGTCTTCGATACCGCCACCATCGAAAACAAGATGTGTTCCGCTCCTGACGAGGTTTTCACTATCATCAAGAAATTCTACAAAAATCTGTTATCGTATCTAACGCCGTAAACAAGGACCCGATACTATACTCATCGCAAACGTGGACAAAGCCCCGCCCGAAGTCACCCCACTGAAGTGGTACCTGACCATGGCCACCCAGAGCGACTGCTACTCTGTGATATCTTCTAGTAGTTTTCTCCGGTAAGCAGACGACGCGGCCATCGAGTCTTTCAAACTGGTCCACGCTGCGAAGCCAGCGTTCGGCGCTAGTAATCTGAGAAGCGAACTTTTCGATAGCTGTTTTGGCCCATCTCTTCCAACCAGTTTCATCGTTCGTGGCTTTATACTTGCTGTCCTTCACAGAAATGATTGTACCCCGTCAGCACTAGTTGGACAAAATCGTTGAACTGAGCAGGAGAGTGTTTTTGGCTCATCGTAGCGACGTAAGGAGCGAAGATGAGACGAAAACACGAAGCCACGCCGGACAGCGCAGAAAAAACTGTTCGTGATATCCGCCGCGCGGCCCGGAGGCCACACGCGGCGGAAGAGAAGATCGGGATTGTGCTTGAAGGTCTTCGCGGCGAAGATAGCATTGCCGCGCTATGCCGTCGCGAAGGCATAGCGCAGAGCCTCTATTACAAATGGTCGAAGGAGTTCCTGGAAGCTGGCAAGAAACGGCTTGCCGGTGACACCGCACGCGAGGCCACCAGCGATGAGGTCAAGGCTTTGCGCGCCGAAGCGCGGGGCCTCAAGGAGGCGCCGGCCGAGCAGATGATGGAGCACCGGCTGCTCAAAAAAACGTTCTCGGCAATGGGGGAGACGATACATGAGATACCCCGCAGCCGAGAAGCTGGAGATGATCCGGCTGGCCGAAAGGTCATCACGGTCTGTGAGACGGACGCTGGCCCAGCTGGGGATCCCGCGATCGACATTCTACAGCTGGTACGACCGGTTCATTACCGGCGGACCCGAAGCCTTGGAAGACCGGAAGCCACGGCCCAGGAAAGTGTGGAACAAGGTGCCGGATGATATCGCCACGGCGATCGTCGACCCGGCCCTGGAAGAACCGGAGCCGTCACCGCGGGAGCCGGCTGTCACCTTCACCGAGAAGCGTCGCTACTTCCTGTCGGAAGCGACCGTTTACCGACTTCTCAGAGCCCAGGACCTGATTACCAGTCCGGCCTATATCCTGATGAAGGCTGCCGATCAGTTCCGAGACAAGACGACCGCCCCGAACCAGTTGTGGCAGACCGACTTCACCTACTTCAAGGTCATCGGCTGGGGGTGGTTCTACCTGGCGACAGTATTGGACGACTTCTCGCGTTACATCCTGGCCTGGAAGTTATGTACCACGATGACAGCGACAGACGTAGCCGACACGCTGGACGTCGCCCTCAAGGCGGCAGGCTTGAAACAGGTCAGGGTGCGCCATCGGCCCCGGCTGCTTAGCGACAATGGGCCGTCCTACGTTTCTGGCGAGTTGGCCAAATGGCGCGAAGGCCAGGGAATGGCGCACACGCGTGGGCGTCCCTATCACCCGATGACCCAGGGCAAGATCGAGCGTTGGCACAGGTCACTAAAAAACCAGATCCTGCTCGACAACTACTACCTGCCCGGGCATCTCGAGCAGCGCATCGGGCAGTTCGTCGCCCACTACAACACACGGAGGTATCATGAGAGCCTGAACAACCTGACCCCGGAGGACGTCCATCTCGGACGAGGTCAGACAATCCTCAATGAGCGGGAGAAAATCAAACGCGCGACCATGGAAAGCAGACGGCGTTTGCATCGCCGGGCCATGGCTGCTTAACATCAAACAAAGGAGCCAGACACTCTCACGTTCCAGACCTCAACCTGTCCAGATATCTCTGACAACATACAGCCAAGTGGAACGGCGGCTTAGGTCAGATGATGTGCTGCATTGTCTGTCCGAACTCTTTACCGAGAGTGACCCGCCGGATCACATCCGTTCAGACAACGGTTCCGAGTTTACAGCTCTTGCCGTCAGGGAATGGCTTGGACGTATGGGTATAAAGACGCTCTACATTGAGCCGGGCTCACCTTGGGAGAACGGATATAACGAGAGCTTCAACGGTAAGCTCAGGGACGAGTGTCTGAACAGCGAAATCTTCTTCACGCTGAAGCAAGCCAAAGTGCTAATCGAGAGTTGGCGTCATCACTACAATACCGTCAGACCGCATAGTTCTCTGGGCTATAGTGGACTGACTCCGTAGCACCGATTTTGAGCTGCCCAAAGGGCAATTGGCAACGGTTTTCCAAACTGTTTGCCGAACAACTCTGTCGCTATAGCATGCGCATCGCTAGTCAATGCATCTATTAGGGTGCCAACATACCCCCGTGCACCGGCAAACAAGAATCGACCAGCTAGCTCATGCCAAGAAACGCAAGCGTTGTTAATGATAATTGGCAAGCCCTTACCCCCGACATTCTGATTCATTAATATCAGATTGTTGTCGTACATTTTGAGCGCAGCGGTGCCTTGCACCCTAGGTGCATCATCCGTCTTTACCGGTTCAATTTCCCTTCTCCTTCCCCGAGTTCTCTGGGTAAAGTCACGAATGGCTGTGCCCGTATATAACTGATTTTTTTCTCTTCGTCGTCCCAAGGAACGCCATCGAGAGATACGATACGGTGCATCTCAGTGACTTCCAATAATCCGTCTTCATCTTCTCTGCCTACACCGATAGCAACATCAACGACTAGTTTGCGATCAATGCCTTCCGAGTCTTTAAACTCACAAGTCCAACGTCGGCCTGGAATATCACCGCAGTGAGTGGCTATTACTAGTAAATCAAATGGAAATAGCTCGATTAAGAGTGATGCTTCCCGAACGTGAGCATTCGAACCCTTAACACTACGAACAAGTGCCTTCTTTTCTAAGAGAGAATTCTTGACGGATTCTATTTCAGGCGCATCTACCGTCGAAGGATCGATAAGCAGTGCCACACCTATACCGCCTAAGTTGGGTTGTTCAGCGGCAAAGCCTCTAACAATGGCGAGTCCCAAATCCGGGTAGACAAACAAATGTGTAGTAGGAACTTCCGAAAAAGCAAATCCGAATGGGAGGTCCTTGGTGATGAAGGTTATGGACCCTCCCGGTGGAATGTCTAAAGCACCACAAAATCCTCTCAACTCATCTCGTAATTCGCTGAGCAGTTCAGTTTGCGAACGGGATTGGTCATCATTGATACTGTAAAAGCGCTCCATGATGTCCTGAACAACGGATCCAGAAATCTTCGGAATGATGTGAAGACCCGCACCTAACGCAAATGAATAATTTGCAGCAATTATTTCAGATAGGTCTTCACCGGCCTCGCAGACTACAAGGTGGCCAGATTCCGAATCGACTGCTGAAGCGGGGGATTCCATATTAGAGAAAGTTATCCCGCGCCTCTCACGCAGAGCCTTGAGTAACCCTACTCCTAGGTAATTGTTTCCCCACTGTAACGGATCTGAATGTTGAGATGCTGTGCCAACGGGCACCGAAACCAAGTCCTTTTCGCATGAAATGAAAAATACCTTTGGAGATGGAAAGTATTTTGTGAAAGCCTGAATAGCTTCTTCCTTCACACCAGCCATGATGATCTGATCAGCGTCAATCAGCGCAGCCGTATTGTTTCGTCGAATCACTTCGGCATCTTTATCGGGCCGGCCCATACGGGGTCCGTCAATCACAGCAAGATATTGACCTTTGCGCGCAAAATAAGTTGACGCCGTAGCAGCCAACTTAGCGTCATCTGAGATGATGAGTGTCTTGAGGAATTCAGGATTCTGGATCGCCATAAACAGCAATTTAGCACCGTTTTCTGGAAGTCTGTTAAGGATCACCAAGCAGACATAATTTTTACCCGTGAGTTACTCTTCAATTGAATCGAGACAAAACACTCGAAACTAGTCAATCACCTCCGTTTCAAGACGTGCTGACTATAAGTCCGTGGGACCATGGCAACTCATGCGATTCAACACGAAGCCTATTGAGTGTGCCGCAGGACAGTTTTTCGTAAGAAACAGTTTTCCGTAATTTGAATCTTGCCCTGTGCCTTCCGAAAACCTTAGCCGCCGTGGCGGCGAAGCGGAGAATCCAATCGACCTTGTCCTGACCTCGGTGGCCCACCTTGGGCATGAGACACGGTGATAATGAGAATCCCGGGTAGCCATTGTGCAGATCGGGTCGACGGCCACTCCGCGGGCATTCGCCAACCTTCACGACGGGAAATCCACGGAAGCGAGGTCCGCCGATGCATTGTGCCGGGGACTCGGTCCTCGACGCACGAGCGCGGTGTTCCGGCGCTCGAACGACGGTGGCCGTAAGTGCCTGGGGAACGGTTCCAGTAGTTGACGCGCGCACCCGCGCGTAGAGGTGTCTCCGGGGCAATTCGCATCGGGCTGTATAAGGCAACATTGAAAGCCGATTGACAGCACGCCTTCCAACCGGGAGCCGCTACGTCTCTTGCTTCTGAATCTAGCGGTTCCGGTCAGGCCGCCGGAGACGAGGTTACAACACACCCAACAGTCCGAGGGGAGAACAGCATGAATCATGACGAATGCCGCTTCCTCGATACCGGACGCGCCGCGGACTACCTCGGCCTTTCGCACCGCACTCTGGACGGCTACCGTGTGAGCGGGGCGGGGCCCGCCTTCCAACGCTTCGGGAACCGGGTGCGCTATCTGAAGTCGGATCTGGACTTGTGGGCGCTGGATCGGCGAGCGACGACAACGGCGGAGGCCGACAGGTTCAGAGCAGCATGACAACGAACACCTGCGTAGGCATGGCGGAACATCGAATGGTCGATGTTACGTACCGGTGCGCGGTGCAACGAGGAGGGCAGACCATGGCTGAGCGCATCTAGCTGACGACGACGGACGGAATCAAACCACTCGAAGAGAAGGCGGTCGATCCCATGAGGTCGCCACCGCCAAAGTCAACAGCGATTGGGACAACTGCGACGAATGAGCATGACCAGTTTCACGGACCCGAACCGGATCCCGGTGCTGGTTGCCGATTCGTTGATCTCGGGCCCCGACGATGCGTCGGCGCTGGCGACGCCGGACCATCCGCACGGCATCTCCAATGTGTTTCCGCCTGGATCGGGTTTCGTGCCGACAAGTCTTGCAAGGAAGACGTGCATCGTCAATCCGGGCCTGGCTATGGCGATGGTTGGAAGCGTCGTGCACATGCGCGCGTTCCGGGAGGACGCGCTGGCGCATTTTCGGAACCAGCCCGAATGCACGGGAGCGGACGTCGAGTTGTTCCTCCGGCAGTACGAAGCGGATCCGGACGGAAGCACCGTCCTGGAGAGCATTGATGTGTTTCTGCTAAGCAGCCGCCCGGTTGGAGAGGGAAGGCACCTGTATCGGCTTCTCACGGCAGGACCCAACAGGCGCGGCGGGGTCGAAGTGAAGAGCAAGAATCTCGGCGACGTGCTGGCGATGGGTTCGGGGGCGGTCGGGATGAAGTCCGCGGTCGATGCTGTCGACACCTACGCCTTCGGCGGCGTGGGGCCGAAGGAAGATTGGAACAACAGCCATGAGGCGATTGCGAGGAATCTCACACTAATTGCCCGCATGCACAAGGTGGACGAACTGACCGGGCAGATGCTGATCGAGTACTGGGGCGGGGGCTTCGAGGTGATCTATCGGGACACGGGAAACGGCCTCGTGTACCTGAAGAACTATACGATTCTGTTCTCGACACTGGACCTCGAAGACAGGAACTCCGAGATCCACCCGGAGGGATTCATCAAGTACGAGCGGCGGGAGAACTTCTCGGTACTGACCTCCCACCGTCAGGGTGTCTTCGCGATTAAGGCAATATCCGACGTCGGTGTTCTGAGAGGGAGCGTCACGATCGAAAGGCCGGACAGGGAGCACTTCAATTCCGACATGCAGATGAACGTCGTGTGCACGGTCAGGGGAAGACGAATCACGAACTTGTACCCCCTCTGCTACAGATACAAGCGGGGTGAATCCAACCCGTCGAAGATCATCCTGGGCGACGACGGTCGGGTGAAAATCGGTCTGTCGGCGGAGCTGGAACCGGAATTGAGGAGCTTCATCAGGGACAAGGAAAGACGCGCGAAAAAGAGCAGCCGCCGGAGCGCGCGATCCCCGTAAGCGGGGCAGCGGGAGGGGATCCGTTGGGAACGCCCGGCAAGGACGAGTGGTCGCGCCCGTGCGGCAATGGCGTAACCTGCCAGGGGCTCACGACCCGCCGCTGCGCGGATCAACCGGGTCAGCGCCCGCACCTGAGCATCGCTGCCGGAATTCACTGCAGTTTTCGGGGCCGCGGCTTCCGGATTGCAGATGAGGATCTGGGCTGAGTCCCGCACCGTGGCGGTCAGCGACAGCCGGTAGGTGAAGCCCTTTTCGGTGCTCTTCTGCTCAGTGAATAGGCTCTTATCGGTCGTGCGAAGCAGCCCCGATAAGAGTCTATTCAAAATGTTGAGCTCAACATTTCATAAGTTCATCGATCCTATCGGCAACGCGCTGGGCCGGTTCGCGGAGTTGATCCACGGTCCAGTCCGCAGCATATCCAAACTGGTTCAGCCGGAAAGTGCTGGCCTGGCGGCTCTCGGTCACGCTGGAAACCGGGCCATGCCTGGAGGCGCTGAATGAAGCTATGAGGCGGTTCGGGACGCCGGAGATCATGAACACCGATCAGGGATCGCAGTTTACATCCATCGACTTCATCAAGGCGCTCAAGGATGCCGCTATCCAGATCAGCATGGACGGCAGGCGCATGGCGAGACAATGTCTTCGTCGAACGCCTCTGGCGCATCATCAAATATGAGGAGGTCTGCTTGCGCGCCTATGAAAGCGTATCGGCCGCCCGCGAAAGCCTTGGCCGATACATCAGTTTCTACAACATCAGGAGACCGCACTCATCGCTGGACGGGCAGACGCCCGATCAGGCATACCTCACCACGCCACGCCACGCCCAATCCCGGTCGCGGCATTACCGAGCGGAAAATCCACCTGGGAAACGGCTCGAAACTGTTCAATTGAACCGAACTACCTCTGACAATGTTTCGGAAAGGACACCTCAACTCTCTCCACTGTCCACTTTACTCGACAACCCCGTACTTTTGGTACCGCAACCTTAGTGCTGTATCCCCGCCATCCAATATATCCACCACCTTCTTCGTAATCTTAGACTGGCTCGTGCACAGAAAGCCCTGTTCCTCAATCTTACCTATGGACCCTATTCCCTCAAACATAGCGATCAACTCACAATCTGCGAGCACGACTAAGTTTGCGTTGTGCGAAGTAAACGCAATTTGTCGCATTCTCTTGTCCTTCAAGAGTGCGGGCGCAATAGATTGTGCAATGTGACGGTTATCTAAATTATCTTCCGGCTGATCCACAATAAGCGGTCCTTCCTGCAACCGCAGTAGAAGTGGAAACACTGCGGTGCAACGCTGCCCAGCTGAAAGCTCGTCAATCGGACTGTACTCTTCCTCTGCTCTTCCTACTCTCAATCCAATTGACAGATCATCTTCCTCGATTGCTCCAAGATAACCCGAAAACTCTGTCGACTCGAAAAATAATCTGTATCCGCCAACTAGGTCATCCTTCAATCGCTCGTACTCACGGGCCAACCGTCGGTGATGTCGCTTTTCGTCCGGTGAATGTGATTGGATTTCCCTAAATACATTTGCTCCCGGCGCGTTCCTCTGCGAAAGATCTTCGAAAATCGTATTGCGAGAAAGTGGAACCACCCCCAATCTCACATCATACTCGCCCAATTCCTCATTAAGCTTGTTAACATTCTCTGTGCGCAACTGAGTTTGACTATCTAAAGTATCTGCCACCGATAGACACGTACTGACCAGTTGAGACAGCAAGTCCTCGACTTCCGCTCGCACCAAGTCTCTCAAAGAAACCAACTCAGAAAGCGCTCCGGTATCCTCGAGGACTTTACGATGCGACTCCAACAGATTCCTTTGTTCTGGTGAAAGCTGTGCGACTTTCTCTTCGTATCCATTCGCAAATTCTCCAAACAGCCTTTGCAACTCGCGTGAGTGCCCCTCGGCGCTAGAAATTGCACCATCCAATCGTTCTTCATGCCCCCTCACGAATTGTTCGACATGTTCTTTCAGGTCTTCAATAATCTCTGCCGCATGCTTTGCAACATCGGCGAGGGGAGAGGTTCCGGCAAAAACACTTGCGTCTAACTGCAATAGAAAGGTTCGACCTCTGTCTCGTACATTCTCCTTCGCTTCACCCAATCTCTCCACAAGCTCGATAGCTGCCTGCCTTTGACGTGCAGCTGTCTCGTATTCGTCCCGCAGCTCAATAAGCCTCGCGTCATCTAGTTCTTGTAGGCCGGCCCTAAGGTCCTCCAGCCGTGCCACTTGATCGTGATATTCACGAAATTGACCGTATCGCCTCGTGGCTTGTTCATGCAGACGACGGACTTCACTTGTATGTCTGTCGACCTTCTCCTTCAATTGCCTAATCTGTTCGAGTCCTGCAATGGTATCCAGATACACCTTCCGGATTTGTGGTTCTGTTGCTGCTTGTTCAATCTCGTGCCAACCTAGAACATAAGATGGAAACATAAGTGCTTCTGCACTTCGTACCTCTTGTACCCTGTCATCCTCGAAGGTAATCTTGAATGAATCTCGATTACTAAGCGTGCGTTCCACAAGAACTTTCGCTCCATCGCGGCGTTTGACCAATACCTGAACACTACCTGCCTCTCCGAGAATGTGTCGTAAGTGTGCGTCCACTTCTTCTTTCCTTGATTTAGGCACTTGAGAACCAAGAGCAAAGCGGAGACACTCCAACACAGACGTCTTGCCTGAACCTTTCACTCCGATAAAGGCGTTGCAATAGGGAGACAGGGATAGCCAAAGATCCCGAAAGAACTGCCCCTTAATGTTAATGCCTTGGATGTAGCTCTCCGCAATCGATGGAGATTCAAGACATACTCGAAATGGAAGATGTAACCCGGCCTTAAGTTCCGAAAATATCGGTGATTCCATTTGCACATAGGTCATTCGCTGACCAATTTCGCTTACCTCATGCGCATCACTGGAACGAATACATGTCTTATGAAGAAAGTTTGTCTCTGCGTGCTCCCCGTCGAAGTATGTTGCGGTTTTTAGATCTGTCACCTCCAGAGCAGTGAAATGGTCTTTAGCTAGACGGAGAAATTCTGGGTCAGTGTAAATGTCGTCTACGCTTCGACTTTTTGTGCTGTCTGCTTGAGTATGAAGGTGCGCTGGAATAAGTATTGCCCCTCCCTGTCTCAACAAATCACATATGTTTTCGGGGGAATCAGTGAATCCTTTAATATTCGTGCTGCCAATTTTCCGTGTTTCGTTTTTGCATTCCTTATGCAAATGAGTAAACCAATAATCAGGGCCTTCATTTGCATCCGGATCAAAGCCAACAAGTAAGTGGAAATATATATTCTTGCTAACTTTTTCCGTTGGTTTATCCCAAACGTCCACAAACACATTAATTTCACATCCTCTCAAGATTGCCTTTCCGGTTTGTTTTGCTAACGATTCCGTGAAATCCCTATCTGGTAGTTTCTCGTGATCCGTAAACATTACAATATCAACTTGTGTATCCCGCAAATGTGCTATCGCGTCTTCCAGTGCCGTAGCGCAATTACCGGCAAAATCGTGGCTCATCGGAGAGTGATTGTGTAAGTCTACGGCGAACCACTGTCCAAAATCTTGTCTTGAATATTTTCGAAGGTGTTCTTCGAATTGGGAAACGGTAGGCATTAATTGGCAATTCCTGGTTTCTGGAGAGCAGCTCTGTTACTTCGAAACTGGGTGATCTGCTCTTCGTTCACCCCTCATTCATAATGAGAGTCTGTATGGTTGATAATCATTGTTTACAGGTTGTCCAAGCGCCGGCACTGTCAGAGTAAATTGGCTTGAGCTGGGAAGTAAGTTCTCCTAGCCTCCAGTGATGCAAAATCCCTTCCGTTGTTTCAACAGCTCACCCGAGGTAATCTGCGGCGCTGTGATGCTGTATGTCCGTTATCGCTTGTCGCTGAGACAGGCCGAAAACCTCCTGTGCCTTCCGAAAACCTTTTTCGCCAATCTTCATAATGCAAACCGTCCAGCTGTGAATGAGGTTTTTGAAAGGGACGGGCAGTTGGCGCGATTTGATGTGTGGAAGATGGGTTAGAGTCGTTCTGCCCAAGAATGAACTGGATACGTTTTCCAGGTGGGACGTCGTGTTGTACAACCGCGTGTCCTCGAGTGGGTCGACGTCATTTCAGCGTTTGAGCATTTCGGTAAATCGCACCATGAATATCGGTTAACGTCGTAAACGCAAAGTACACGGCAAAACCTTATTCCCGATGAAACAGACTTTTACTCTGACGTAGAGAGTATGAATGTTGGTTAAGCTGCCGTCCCAGTGGTATCGGGTAGCGCATCCCGCTCACGCATGCGGAACACGGCTTTCAATACGTCCTGCGGTGAAAGGTCGGGTCGCACGGCGACAATGGCGTCTGCTGCCAAACGGCACTGGGCCACATAATCCCGCCCCGCGCCCGGGCGATTGCGATTACCCGTGAGACAATGCCCTGAACATCATCAAGCACGATGTCTCTGCTTTTGTCTTCGGTTTGCTTTGGCGCAACAAAGGAGATGACCGACTGCATAGCAGTCGCGCCGTCTTCCTTAGCCGATCCTGTAATGCTCTGATTCATCATCTGACCGTCTTTCCCGATTTATTGTAGGTAGAGGTATACGCAACACAAGACGGCACTCTTTTCCCGCCCTTTCCCGGCGATTCGCGATGGTGTTGGCCGAATCGGCGACCGGACTAGACCGCTCGAATCAGCATACTGCCGATAACACCGGTCTATCGCATGACAGGCTGATACCAATTCGTTTCAACTGGGTATGAGTACTCTATAACTCTTTGTGAATGAGCTTTTCGGACACGACAGTGAGGGTTGCTATTCTTTTGGGATGATCAACCTTCCTTTTGAGCGGACAGGGGTTACGGAAGACACACGTGTATGATCCCGCCGATCACCCGTCGATTATCAACCTGTAGCAACTCACGTTGCTTGTTCGGTCGCCACCGATTGAGGTGGGCGCATTGACCCTCACCGAGCCAGAAATCAGGCCCGGACGTGAACAATTCCCCACATTTGGGGTGTTTAATCAGTCACAAACTGATTGAAAACCACTTCTATCGGCCCTCAGCTCAGGTGTCTTCGGCGGGAGCATCTTCCGCTGCAGCGTCCTCCGATGAGGCGTCGTCTGACGCTGCGTCATCCGCCGGAGCATCTTCGGAAGAAGTGTCTTCCGCTGGAGAATCCTCAGCCGGAGCCTCCTCCGATGGAGCTTCTTCTGCCGGGGTGTCTTCGTTCAGTGTTGTGTCGTCCATGATTAAGTAGTCTCCAATTTTTCTTACTTTGTTTCGCGGGCCGTGGCTCACTATAGCCCACTCAGCCGTATTACGGAGACCCTTAATTGCTGTCAGTGTCTTGCCAACTTAGGTGTTTGAACTGGTGGCGGTGTCCGCCAGTGCGCGGAACTGGTCGTGTCTGTAACGTGTTGGTGTTATCATGGGACCATGGGTTGAGGTAAACGATCCACGCTCAGCGTGGGTGGCGTCATGCAAGTGCAACATAAGGAGAGGGTGAGATGGCAAAACGCGTTAAGCAGGGCTTTTGGATAGTCTTGATTCTCGGCGCCAAGGCGTACTTGCAACATCGGGGGAACCATAACCCTAAGGCAGCAGACATCTACCAGGTGCTTGACGACCTCGGATTTCTTAAAGGTGTGCTAAGCAAACGTACGCCAGCGAGCATCCGCCTTACAATCTACCAGTTCTCCAGAAACTTTAACGAGGGTGCGGAACTCAACTTGGCGTAACTGACCTAAGCCATGGTTTAAGAATCACCTAAGACCACACACTTGTTGTTGACAAACTGTCAGCGATGGCGTTGGACCTGCGACTGCGCTTCGTCATCCTGGGAAGTGTCGGCTGTCCCTTTCTAAGGCCTCATTCACACCCGGACGGTTTGCATCATGAAGATTTGCGGAGGAGGTTTTCGGGAAGGACACGGTATACTCCCTAAACTCAATGCCGTTTCCTCTGACGACGCTTGCCGTATCCAGTGACCGTCTGCTGCGCGCCGACTGTTCCGTCCGGCATCCAGACCGGCAGGACAAGTGGTTATTCCAACCCTTGAGGGAAGATAGGGGTTAACAATGCCGACACCGCGCCCGCCGCTGCGTCGTTGGTCTGTCGTGGTCAGGTGTCTGTGGCTTGCGCTTGGTGCCCGGACCGTAGTCAATTGGCACCGCAGCACCGCTTGTATTTGCGTCCCGAGCCGCAGGGACACGGCTCGTTGCGGCCCACCTTGCGCCCGAATACCGGCCGGTCGTCAAAGTCAAAGGGCAGATCAAGTAAGTCGCTGGACTTACCGCCATCCATACCGCGGCCTTTGTCCCTTCGCGATTTGGTCCAGGCATTCAGATTGCAGACACATCCCGGGATCAAAGCTGGCGCCATCCCGCACAGTTCATCGATGGACTCTTCTTTCAGGTCGGACCGGCCTTCGCTGTACTCGTTCAGAGTAAGGAGCATGGTAACGGATGCCGCGGCTTCCTCGTCGTCGCTCTCGACAATCTCTTCCCAGGCATCGGCACGCAGCCGCATCCCCCGTTCGAAACCGCCTACCCAAAGCTCCCATAGCACTTCGTCGCAGTGGGGATCGATGTCGAGGAGAGGCACGTAAGACTCCGGCTCGTCCGCCAATACCTGGGCCACCCGGTTGTAATGGCCCATCACCGCGCCGATGATCTCATTCGCCTCATCGGCGTTGGCAAACACCCCTTCGCCGCCCCAGACCCCAGGTAGCCATTCCGAGGGCGGAATGATCTCCGGGCAGACGATCACGGCGCCCACATAGCCGTCCAATTCCTCGAGCGTCATCGCCTCGGCGGCGGGAAGGCCGCACAGCAGATCGTCAAGCCGGTCCAGTTCTTTATCCGTGCTGATCATCGGTCGACATTTATCCAACCATGCACACCGACGTCAACGACGGTATGCACTAGGGTATCTAACCAAAGGTATTGGACATATAGAAGCGAGAGGCTGTCACGCCTTGATGCCTCTCGCGTAAGCTTAAGAAAGGTGATGTTATACTTAAAACAAGCCGCCGCCCCATCTGTAGCCTTTATCACTTCGCCAATAAGAGGACGGTTCGATAAGAACGAGTCTGCATACAGCCTTTATGCTGATGATCATGGTTTCTCTGGCAGGATGCGAAACCGCGCCTGTCATAATCGACTTAGAGCACGATAAACCAGTCATTTGGGCTGACAGCTTCACCACAGAGGCGGACATTCTAGCAACGGCCCTCTATGCTTGCGGATTGCATGGCCGTATGCCCGAGCCGATAAACGAAACTGAACTCGACGTTCTTGACAGACATATTTTATTCGCGTGCGTGGAACGGAGACCGGGTTCCCATTGAAGGGGCGGCTCGAGCTGACCTTTTTATCGCCGAGGCGGGCCAACGGTTCGACAATGCCTGCCGCCAGGAACGGGAGCGGCTTAGTCGCGCCGCATAGGCACCGAGATAAGCCCCTGCATTCTCAGGGATGCTAGGCAAGATAAAGCTATAATTCCCTTAAAAAAATGAGACACGCAGGTGCATAGGTACTTCGATCCGAAACCGAACGAAATCCGAGGCGCCCCTACCTTCGTCAACTGGCGCGGGTCCCATTTCGATCATTGCTCAGCCATCGTTCCAAGTGCTCGATAACCCAAATTACCGTGCATTTTGCTTGAGACGTGGTCAATCACGGGGCATCGACTGCAATAAGCACCCTAGACTATCGGTGGCCTCGTGGATTTCGCCTTGTGCACCTTGCTTGGGCCGTTCGGCCTCACGCCGAGCGCATTCTGCGCCGATTGAAGCACTACGGCTGGCTGAACGACGAAGAGGTACAAACACATTAACTTCGAAAAAGTGTGACGGGGCTAAACAATCGAACAGACACTGTCTTTTTCTCAAAGCGTCACACCGTCACAACCGTTGGCAGCTGAGGCTTTCCGAGCTTTCGCATCCGTCACAGGGTCCTGGTTTGTGACGGCTGGAGAATCGCAGAAACCGTTGTCAGATAAGGGTTGTGACGTTGTGTCGGATAAGCCCTCTCCATACGGACAGAGAACACGGCGTTAGAGCTATCTGAACGGCAGGCTACAGCATTTTTCACTATTCATGGTGCATATCCAGCGGCTTCGAAGAAATTCCAGCATTCGTCTGGTGTGAACAGATCGCAGATTTCGCCGATTGCTTCGATGAGTTGATCAAAGGTTCGCACCCGATGCGGCGGAGATAGGCCTTGAGCTTTGACAAGGCCATCTCGATGGGGTTCAAATCGGGGCTGCAGGGCACCCTGGAGATGGCTCTCAAGGCATAAGGGCTCGACAGTGGACGAAACGCCCACCGGCCGCGTCTGCTCAGCGACAATGGATGGAGCTACATCGCCGGTGATCTCGCCGGCTGGTTCACCGAGCAGGGCATGGACCATGTGCGCGGCGCAGCCAATCACCCCCAGACCCAAGGCAAGATCGAGCGCTGTCATCAAACGCTGAAGCACCGCATCCTGCTGGAAAACTACTTCCTGCTGGGTGATCTGGAAAATTAAGTCGGTGCCTTGGCGGCGAGTATGCGCCCCGCATCCCGGGCGGAATAACAGTTCTCTTTGGCTAAGAGGGCATGGTCCGACAAGCTCGGAGACTTGATGCGTCGCGACACACCGGCGAACGGGGGAAGCATCGGATCGACGTTTACGGCATCGACTTCACAAGCGACCCAAGTCGGCGTAAGCCGATTACGTGCCAGCACTGTCGGCTCGAAGGCAATATTTTGCGTGCACTGTCGGCGACCGCACTGACCCACTTCGCGGCTTTCGAGGCCGCGTTAGCGCGTCCAGGCCCGTGGATCGCTGGTATCGACTTCCCGTTCGGGCAGGCGCGCCAGTTCGTGACAGATGTCGGCTGGCCACCGGAGTGGTGCGAGTACGTGCGGCATGCAGAGAACCTTGGCAAGGAACGCTTCGAGGCGGTGCTGAACAGATATCGTAAGTGTCAACCGGACGGGCAGAAAGAGCACCGGCGAAAGACCGATGTGCGAGCTCGCTCGCTCAGTCCACAGAAGCTCTATGGCACGCCGGTTGGGAAGATGTTCTTCCAGGGGGCACCCAGATTGCTGGATGCCGGGGTGGAAGTGCCTGGCCTCCAGGCGGGGGACCCGGACCGTGTGGTGGTAGAGGCGTACCCCGGGGTTCTTGCGCGCACTGTGACTAAGGACGGCTACAAGAACGACAAACGGAAGAAGCAGACGATCGGCCAGCGCGACGCGCGAAGCAGGATCGTGAACGCCCTGACGGGCGGGGAACTTGTGCCAAGTTACGGCGTTATCGTCGTTGCGGCTGATCCCAATCTGTTGGACGACCCGACGGGCGACAGTCTTGACGCCTTGCTGTGCGCGGTTCAGGCTGCTTGGGCGTGGCTCAATCGGGAGGGACTGTTTGGGAACCTGAACATTGATGCGCGGGAAGGGTGGATTGCAGATCCTAAGGCAATCTTGGTGAAGGTGCCCGCCAGTCGTCTCTAGGCGCTGTTAGAGGTTGCCGCGGCGGCGGTCGAACAGATCGCCGCGCCGGGAGGCGGCCTCGACGCGATCACTGTTGACGTGCGCCAGGGCGAGCTCGCAGAACTCCCCCGGTGCCTCGGTGCACTCAGCGGTCCAGTCACGGAAGCTGGATCGAAAACCCTGTACCAACGCGCAGGTCTTCAGCTTACGCACCAGCTTCGCCATACGCTGGTGACCGGCCGCCTATCCTGTTGGCGACGGGAACACGATGCTGTTGCCGTGATCCAGTTCCCGTCTCGCTTCGTCGAGCACTGCGGGCACCCGGTCCGCGAGCGATCCGCCGTAACGCGCCCGGCGGGAATCGTCCAGACTGCGCGGTCCAAGCCGATCTCGTCCCAAGTTGTGTGGCAAACCTCGCCGGATCGGGCCACCGTCGAATGTGGGAATTATCCTACAGACACCTCTGATGCTTTTCATTCTCGCCTTGCCTTCAATGTCTCGCGCGGAGGCCCCAATAAGAGGGATGCGGTCATGCATGGGTCCCTCGTGGCGCGCTCCGGCTAAATCGGACACCCCCCTGGGTCGGTCGATGGCCGCGGGTCCCATATCGGCGATTTCGAGATGGCGGATCGATGCCTGCCGGCCAGACCGCCATGGGTTCAAATGCTTGATAATTTGCCTTATCGCGCATTTGGCTTGAGCCTGCTCAATCATGGGCCGCTGGTCCGCACTAAGAGCTCTTAGACCGGCCTTGGCCTCATTCAGCGCTCTTTGGCCGGCTCCATTGAGCCGTTCGGCGTCCCACCTGCCGAAATTCGTGCCTAATGCGACAGGTGGCAACCCCGCGCATGGATGCAAAAGCAGCGCGCTCGCAAGAGTGTGGACGAACCGTTCAATCCCAGAGACCCCCTCTCTATCCGTCACAACGTCACAACCCTTATCTGACAACGGTTACAGCTAATTTTTATCCGTCACAAACCCGAACCTCGTGACGGATACGGAATCGCGGAAACCCGCAGCTGCCAACGGTTGTGACGCTGTGACGGATAAAACGCCCCCCCCTACGGCAGGGCTCCACGCGCCAGAGCAATCGGAATCAGAGGCCAGGGCACGCCGACGTGCCGCGAAAGAGCAAAGAGGGGCATGTGCCTTTGGAGGGATTCCGATAGTCTGCTCAACCAAGTGGCTCTTTCTGTTTGTATCGTTCAGAGTCCGTTCGGTTCATGTTTTCCGTGGAAGGATGTATCGGACTTGCCAGCATATCGTGGCGGCAGCGATTGGGGCTGTACCAGTGGCACCAGGCAATTGTATGTCTTGGTGCGGATAAGGACTGTCCTATGCGGTCCCGTAAAATATCGTGAAAACCTGCTTTAGTTATTAGGTTAAATTAGGGGTGTATATACAATGACGAATAAAAGAGTAATTTAAATCAATATGTTAAGTAAAAAATTTGGCGGACACCGCCCCGGCCATCAAGGCGGCGCCCTTTCCGCTGCGATCACAAACGCCGGCCGACCTCAAGGCCGCTGCGTGGGGCGTGCTCGCCTGGGAGAATCCCCTCGCTGTCAATGGTCCGGTCTCGCCGTTCTGGGCGGAGGCGCCGATGCTGGAGGCCGAGGCCGTGCCGCCGGACGCAACGCCCCCAGTTCCGCCCTTGATGGCGTTACTCCGCCAGTGCGGCGCCCGAATGTCGGGACTGCGGCTGTGGTCCGGTGGCGCCTTGATCCTCAAGATCGAGCGCGATGACGCCGCCATGCAGGTGCGGCTTGCCGGCGGGGACGCATTCGACGCCGATGCCGGCATCGTGCTCAAACTGCCCTTCGGCCTCGGCCTGCCGGAGCGGCTCACCCGGGCCCGCGACCTGTGGGCCATCACCTCTCCGGGGCCTAAAAAAGCGGCCGCCGGCGGATCGGCGACGGCGAACTGCTGACCGCCCTTGACGGGTTTCTCGCCGGTAAATCCAATCGCGCCATAGCGCTCGATCTCTACGGCGCGGCAGACGTCGCCGCCGGCTGGACCCCCGACGGCTTCCTGCGCACCCGGGTGCGGCGGCGCATCCGTAAATCCCTCGCTCTCATGAACGGCGGCTACCGCGGCCTCGTGACCGGCGGATAGGGCCGCTATCTCCCGGTATTCCGCGGTTTATCGGGACGTGCGGCTGCATCGCCCCGGATCTGGTGTCGAGCCGTTAGGGGGGGGGTCGTTTCAGCGATGTGCGATTTCGACCCTGCCGGAGCGCCGCGGCGATTGGTCCAATGATCTCCAGGTTTATTCCCCAGGTTTATTCCCAGGCTCAATCCGGAGACCGGCCATGAACGAAACCGAGCCCCGCCATCCCGATACCGGGAACGCGCCGCCATGTCCCGGCCGGCGGCCGGTTAATCCCGCGCCACGGCAACCCCCCGGGCTGATGCCGCGGCGGCGTCGCGGCCGCGCACGGCCCCGTCCGCCGCCCCGGCCCTGCCAACCTTTTCCGGCAACCAAGGAGAGACATCCATGAACAACGCCAAGGATTACATGAGCACCCGCGAGGTGGCGGCCTTTCTGGGGCTAAGCCCGCGCACCCTGGACCGCTACCGGGTCACCGGCGCGGGTCCGAAGTTTCACAAGTTCGGCAACCGGGTGCGCTATCTGCGCGCCGACGTCGAGGCCTGGGCGGCGGAACGCCGCTACAGCTCGACCTCCGGCCGGGACGCTTCAGCCCGGAGGACGGCGTGATGGGCAGTCCGGACAGGGGAAACAACGCAAACCGGCCAAACCGCACGCAGCGCGTGATCCGCATCGCCGCAGCTGTGCTGCCGGCGTTGGCGGCGTTGGCGCCGATGCTGTTCGGCATCGATCCCGCCTGGGCCTCAACCGACACCACCTTCCAGGGACCGTTGGACACGGTGAGCGGCATAGTCGCGGGCACCGGCGGGCAGCTTGCCGCCGCCCTTGCGGTGGGTGCGGCGCTGGTCGGCTCGGTGTTGCCGCCGAGGGTTTGGACTTCTTCGGCGCACGTGATCTGACGCTGGCCTATGCCAGGGAAGAAGTCGAGGCGCCCGATGTCCTGTTCTCCTGTCTGATGGACCAAATAGTCCCGTTGGCGGATCCATGGTGGGTCGCCGAGGAAGTGGATGCCGAAATCGACCGGTTGCGGCAGGAGACGAACCGCAACAACTGGCTGTTGCATTCGGCAATGGCAGACCAGCTTGCCACGCTTTCGACCGAAACCCGTGTTTCCTTCGTGCGCTACGTCGCGTATCGGGATGAGGACTTCTGCGGCCGGCTGGCATTGTACTGGCTGCTGGACACCTCGGCAGATGTCCGCCTCGCCGCGGCCGGCGGCTTTCAAAGCCGGGTGCGGCGTGGGGTCGTGGAACCCGTATCGGCTGCTCTGGTGCCGCTTATTCGCGACTGGATGCCGCCGGATGCGGCGCGCGCGATGCTCGATGATGCATTGCGCGAGGCTAGGCGGCACGACCGGTTCGCACCCCTGGAACGTCCGGCGCTGCTTCCGGTGCGGCTTCTGACCGGGCTGCCGGACCGCTCCGGCGCCCAGGTGTTCGCCGCGATCTTGTGGAGCAAGGACGATCCTGGCCTGGCGATGGTCTCGATCGAGCCCGGTTATGGCATCAGGCGTGCCTCTGTCGCCACGGTCGAGGTTGCCCGCGCGGAGATCGGGAAGCTGGAGCACACCGCTGATTCGATCGACCTGCGATGGTCGAATATGGAACGGATGCTCGCCGCGGCACTGGCTGACGGCCTGGCCTCGGAGCGCCTGCCGCCGCCGGGCCTGATCGATGTCGCGCTTGTCTGCGGCCTCACGGAACTGCGTCCGCAGCCGATGACGGTCTGGGACTGGCTGGGCGAAGTGGATCCGGAAGGCGAAATCGCCGGCCTTGGCGCGGAGGAGCGGGACGATCTGGTCGAACGCAGCGGGGCTTGGCCGGACGGTCACGCGGCGGTTGGCGACTGGTATGAGGGGACGGCGCTCTTTGACGATGCGGTGCAGGAGAACCGGCATGGGGATCGGGTGGAAACCGCGTTCTGGCCCCGTCTCGAAGAGCGCAGGGAAAACTGGGCAGCGCTCATGCTGCGCGCTGCCTATGTCCTGAAAGGCGCTGGAGACGGCGACTGGCGCTCCTTCGCGGCGACGGCGGCTGCGCTGCTCTACGGCCGGGCATTTGCGACAGTGCCGATCATGCGGCGGGTGCTGGATGCCACGAAAGAAGCGTGGCGGGCGGAGGAGAACCGGCGATGGTCCAAGGGCGACGACGAGCCGGCGGAATGAAAACGGCTCGTCGCGCGGGGCGGCCCGAAGACGATCCGGTGACGGCGGCGTTACCGGTCTGGTTCGACGGATATCCGCTATCCGCTGTCGTTGCGTCAGGTCGAAGATATTCTGTTCGAACGGGGCATAGACACAATTCAGCACATCAACACATTGTCACGCACTTTTTCACCCGATTGCTCTGAGTCAATGCCGCTGTGTCGCGCAGCCGTGGCCTGCATCCAAATTGGACGCTGCGGGCATCTATTCCATAAGGGCGGCATCTCGCCGCTTCGCTATACTGGATAGGGACAAGGAAAACGAAATGGAAAGCGAAATCGTTGTATTCACACCTATTGCCTTGTTCGTCGCCATCGCTGTCGTACTGTGCGCGTACTTCTACCTCGGCCATCGCACCAAGCAAGCGGTCCAGGAGACCGTGCGCACGGCGATCGAACAGGGTCAGCAACTTACCCCCGAGATACTGGAACGGCTCGGGCAGTCTCCGCAGCCCGAGAGATCCGATCTTCGCCGGGGCGTCATCCTCATCGGCGCCGGACTTGGGCTGGCCGCCTTCGGGGCGCTGGTCGGCGAGGAAGATGCCATGCGTCCGCTGATCGCCGCTGGTTCGCTGCCATTTCTGATCGGCATCGCCTACCTGGGCCTGTGGAAATTCGGCAAGTCAGAATAACGCGCCGGAACAGGCACACCCATGGCGAGTCGCGATGTGGAACTCATTGCCCGTGCGATCGCGACCCGTGACCCGGCGGACTATGACGAGCTGATCCGCCGGTACCAGTCGGATGTACGCAACTGGCTCCGGCACCTCACGGGCGACCCCTCGTGGGCGGATGACCTGGCGCAGGAGACCTTTATCCGAGCATGGGAACGGCTGCACACAATCCGGGATGGCAAGCGGTTCAAGGCCTGGGTGATGAAGATGGCTTACAACATGTTTCTCCAGTCACGCCTCCGGCAGGGCAGAGAGGCGAGATTGGCGGATGCTCTCGGTCGGGAGCAGCTGGCTAACGAGTCCCATGTCGCGCGAAGCCGCGACGCCGGCGTGGCCGACCTACCCAGGATGCTGGCGTC
Source organism: Rhodospirillaceae bacterium (assembly GCA_965262665.1). Classification (GTDB taxonomy): domain Bacteria; phylum Pseudomonadota; class Alphaproteobacteria; order Rhodospirillales; family Rhodospirillaceae; genus CBDBND01. The sequence goes on along the minus strand of CBDHFR010000004.1, from coordinate 62,316 downwards.
ACTGACCGAAGAGGAGCGCGTTGCCATGGTCCTTTGCTACGCTTACGGGGTGAGCCACCGGGAGATTACCGAGCTCACCGAAATGCCGCTGGGAACGGTGAAGTCCCACATTCGCAGAGGTGTGGCGCGGATTCGCGACCGCTTCGACCTCCGGACCAGTGCTGATGAATAGACGCATAACCCCTGACGAGGAAAGCCCGCTCTCAGAACTTTTTGAGACGCTCACCCCGCCCCTGGAGGACGAGGGCTTTAGCGGCAACGTCGTGCGGCGCATCAGTCGGCGCCTGTGGGTGCGCCGCATCGCACTGGGGACGGCGACGCCGGTCGGGGGCGTCCTGGCATTCGGCCCGTTCTCCGAACTGGCCGTCTTTCTCGCCCAGGGCGTGATAGAGATTGCCACCCGCTGGAACGATCCGGCCTGGCTGGCGCAGAACCAGGCGCTCCTGATCGTGGCCCTGTTGGCTGTCGTCTGGCCCGGGGCGATACGATTGTTGGAACCATAACAAGGCCCTCGTTGCCCTGCGTGCCATCTAAATTTCAGACTTTGCCGTGCCGGCCTTCCGATCGTGCAACTGTTTGGCTGGATGCAAAACTATGGGTTGCCGGGCAAGGTGCGCCACCAAGGTCAGGACAAGGTCGATTGGATTCTCCGCTTCGCCGCCACGGCGGCTACGGTTTTCGGAAGGCACAGGGATTGGCCTTGATCTGTCGATAGTTTCGGGCTGGCAGATCTAACGGTTAGGCAGGGTGTTGCTCCATTGCTTGCAACTTTGGATTAATTGTTTTGCGGTATTTGGGCTTCTTTCATCCAATCACTAAGTCGTTGTTTCACTGTATCGTGATGACGGTTGTGTGCGGGCACCTGGGTTGTGAATTCTAGTATATCCAGAGCCCGGCGGGAGGGTGCAATCCATTCGGGATCGCCTTTTGCCTCTTGGCATGCAGCCAACACATAGTACGAAAAAGGGAAATCCGGATGCTCTTCGGTTAGCTTCATTGCATGCTTCATTCCGTCCTCGTCACACTTCGCGCGACGTATATCGTTGTTCTCCCCCGAATATATCCATATCTTTTCTGCTATTGGCGTGATTGCGGTATCTCCACCAGCCAATGAGCCTCCCTTTTTTACAATGCCGGTACTTCCATCAGCATTTAATTTCGCCATGTCGCCATACGCAATCACCTTTTTCCGTACCAAGTCGTTTTCTGTAAGCTTCTCCTCTGCGATGTGTAATTGGACACGTAACTTCTCTATCACCTCATCGTTATGCGTTGTCGCAAATTGGGAACGAACACTCAATGCGATAATACCTATCATTAGACATCCCAATACGAGCAATTTCCGTCTCTCCTCAATTTTTTTCCAGAGAGTTGTCGCCGTTGCAAGTCCAATGATTGCTAAAACAATTTCGAACGTCGTCCACCACATATCTATTACTCCGAGTTTTCGAATTTGATGACGGCGCAAATCCTATTCAAGCGGCATCTTGAATTGTACGTCACTGTCCCTTTCGAAAACCTCATCCACACCTGGACAGTTTGCATCATCAAGATCGGCAGATAAAGTTTTCGGGAAGGACTGTCGTGCTCACGTACCAGGCTGGAAAGGGCGTTCGGGCATCGACAAACCTGCGCAGAAGTGCGCAGAGCTTAGTAATATAATGGTACCTATGCGGTCCGGCACTTGCCGCGCACGGGTTTTCTGGAACGCAGAAATGAATACAAACGATTGATATGAAATTAAAATAAGTCATTAACTTTTTTCTGATCAAGGTCCCCGAAATCACCCAGGGATTGTCGGGCTTTCGGGGGAGCTCGGTGAGGATTTGTCTTGCCGCCGGTGACAGTGGGACCGCGCGGGCTCCCGTCTTCGCGTCGCGCAAGCAAAGTTCGTCATGTTCGAGGTCGACGTCCTCCCATCGCAGCGTGAGGATCTCGTCGCTGCGGCATCCGGCCTCCTGAAGGACGTTGAGGCCGCGCTGTGGCGTGCCGGTGAAGTAGCTGATCGCAGGTGGCGGCTACTGGCCCTGGGGCCCCGTCCCACTCTTGTCCTCCAACATAGAGCACTGGATGTCCCAAAGCCTCGGTTGGTCGTTCCCTTCCGCCGAAGCTGTGGCGCTCATCCGGCGTCTCATCCAGTGGCCCTGTGGTCGCGTCATAGACATCGGCGCGGGACGCGGACTCTGGACCAAAGTGCTGAAGCGTGCTTTCGGCTCCGATAAGGTCGTCGGGCTTCCGGGGCTTTTACATCCGGGCTTGCAGGTCGCCTGGCCACCTGTCGTTCCCGAAACCCTCATCTCCGCAATTCGTTCATGGTGCTGACGGCAACTGTTGGCCGCGGCCTCGGGCGCCCTTGAGGTCCAGATCACGGTCAACGTCAACTATACCTGGCGGGCGGTGCAGGTATCGCCGTTCCTGGCCGCCGATCCCGCTTTGGCCGAGTTCGCCATGTCGGTCTCGGCCACGGTGATCGTCACCGCGCCCGCGTCGGACGCCGACACCTCGGTGCCGGTGGTACGCATCCTGGAAACCTGGAGAACCGATGACCGGGGAGCAGCAAGTTCGCTTCACGGACCTCATAATGGAGCGACTAACGCCGTTCCTTCTATACCAGTTGGCAACGCCCGATTTCGGGCGGAGCATCGACCGGATGTCACAGCCCAGACTAAAAGCTGGCTTGCGTGGGCAAGCGAACTGTGGAATAGCGCCGTCCGAAAGAACTGGGCGTCGGGCACCGACGAGAAGCAGAAGGAAAGAAAGAATGAAAGATACCGCTTACTACTACCCCGCTCCGTATTGGCTGGCGGGGGAAGGGGACTGGATAAAGTCGTTGCTGCTCTTCTTCGACGACGTAGCGATTCTGCTGCCTGACTACATGCTAGGGCGCCATCGGGACGCGGATCCGTCGCTTGCCGGGCCTTTGGAGGAGCAGGGGCTCCTTCGAATTCTGGAACCCAAAGAGTGGATCGACGCAGAAGTGGCCGAGAAGCTGTCGGAGATCATGGTCGAATTGCTCGCGGGAGGTGTTTTTGACGAGTTGCCGGAGGAACCCTACTTCGCGGAACTGTCCCAGTCGCGGATGGGCTACGGAGCAGACGCGGATCTGGCGGAGTTTCTAGTCGACGAGCTCCGGCAGAGAGGGTTGGCGCGGCAGAGCGAAGACAGCGTTTCGATCCCGCTCCACCCGGTGGTTCGCACGGCGATCCTGGTGATCCTGGGCCAGTTGGCGCGGGAAGCGGGAGACCGTCGCGGAATGGCCGTACATCCGACGACAGACCGGCCCGAGGCGGCGACTGATCTGTTGGACGCATTGTCCAGGGAACCGATGCCGTCCTGTGCAGGGGTGGTCAAGCTGGATCTGGAGCCGGTGACGCTGGACCTGTCGACGATCCCACTCGAGGGCGTGCTCAAGCTCCGGGAGGACCACAGGAAAGCGCACAAGGCCTACATGCGCAGTCTAAGGGGTTTTCTGGTCGAACTTGGACGGGTCAGCGACCCTGCGGAGCGGGAGGCCGCGCTACTGGAGAGGAGGCAGGAGATCGCCGATCTGGCCCACGATAACCGGCGGTCCGTTGGACGGTCCGTAGGCAAGAGCTTGGCGTCATGGTCGATGGGAATCGCAGGAGGGGTCTGGTCTGCTGCGGCCGGCGACATCCTGGGCGCGACGGTCGGGGCGCTCGGGCTAGGTGCGGGTCTGGTTCCAGGGTCGGGACAGACGGTGGGCGCGTACTCGTATCTCTTCGCCGTCACCAGCGCCTTCGGACGGACAGCGGACTGGTGAAAGAGGGAATCGTCCCAGCAGCTAAAGCGAACGGAATTGGGAGATCTTCTAGAGCTGTCCCTTGCGAAAACCTCGTCCGCCGGAGTTGGTGACGAAGCCCAGCAAGGCGTTTACGTTCTAAATTAGCGCTGGCTCCTTTGACGACGCGCGAAACTGGGTACTCTTTGGCGGATGAAAGAGCGGGTAAGGTTTTTGAAAAAGGCAAGGGCATCTCATAGGCGTCACGCCGCCGTTCCGGCGGGACCAGACGTGGATGCCTCGGGCAGAATATCCGTGCCGATGCTGGCCGCGACCCTTGCCGCGGAGTCTTTGACCGAGTCCCGCGCCAAGTGTGCGTAGCGCGCCGTGGTCTCGACCTGGGTGTGCCCGAGCAGCTTACCAATCACCGGCAGACTCTCGCCCAGCGCCAAGGCGCGGGAGGCAGCGCGCTGCTCGACAGGCTCACGCATCATGTCTCCATCCTGGAGATGAACGGCGAAAGCTACTGCCTCGCGCAAAGCCGCAAAACCAAACAAAAACCCTGAACAGAAATTGCCCCTCACGGAGCAATGCGTCCGGGAACTCGCTTGCTACATGCGGAGCCGCTGGTCCCCGGGCGCACACCTGAATCCAATCCGTCCGCTACTTCCGAAACTGGCATACTTTTACGCCGCCCTAATGGCCCAATTTTGCGCCGCCATTGACAATTGCTCCGGGATTTACAGCCTACTGATGCCAATGGCCAACACATCACCGTAAGCAGTCAAGACGCAGTGATCAGAGGATAAATATGATGCGCACAACTGCGCACAAGTTGGAAATAAAACAGTACCTATGCGGTACCTGAACAAATTATGCCGATAAGGTTGGAAATAAAATCCCCTATAACTTATTGTAATAAATGGGATTCTTTGGTTGCGGGGGGAGGATTTGAACCTCCGACCTTCAGGTTATGAGCCTGACGAGCTACCAGACTGCTCCACCCCGCGCCAAGGACTGACGGGCTCACCGGTGCTGCCGGTTGAGAATACGCGTTCTGGAACATGCGCGGGGCAGCAGCGGTGACATCGCAAATAGACGGCGGAACCTAAGTTCCACTTTGCCTTGAGCTTAGAAGACCTGGCAGCGACCTACTCTTCCACACCTTAAGATGCAGTACCATCGGCGCTGAGGCTTTTCACGTCCGAGTTCGGGATGGGATCGGGTGTTTCGTCCCCGCAATAACCACCAGGTCGTCCAAGATCAAAGCAACAATGAATGCCATTACGTAATTAAGCGTAAGTAAGTTGGCGTCTGAGCATGCGGGCTCTCAAGTCTATCGAACAATTAGTACCGGTTAGCTACACGCATCGCTGCGCTTCCACACCCGGCCTATCAACGTGGTGGTCTTCCACGGTTCTCAAGGGAAACCTGGTTTCGAGGGAGGCTTCCCGCTTAGATGCTTTCAGCGGTTATCCCGTCCGTACTTAGCTACCCAGCGGTGCTCCTGGCGGAACAACTGGTACACCAGAGGTACGTCCATCCCGGTCCTCTCGTACTAGGGACAGATCCTCTCAAGTTTCCTACACCCACGGCAGATAGGGACCGAACTGTCTCACGACGTTCTAAACCCAGCTCACGTACCACTTTAAATGGCGAACAGCCATACCCTTGGGACCTGCTCCAGCCCCAGGATGTGATGAGCCGACATCGAGGTGCCAAACACCGCCGTCGATGTGGACTCTTGGGCGGTATCAGCCTGTTATCCCCAGAGTACCTTTTATTCGTTGAGCGATGGCCCTTCCACGCGGGACCACCGGATCACTAGAACCGACTTTCGTCTCTGCTCGACCTGTCGGTCTCGCAGTCAGGCGGGCTTATGCTCTTGCACTCAACAGCCGATTTCCGACCGGCCTGAGCCCACCATCGCGCGCCTCCGTTACTCTTTGGGAGGCGACCGCCCCAGTCAAACTACCCACCACGCAGGGTCCCGGATCCGGATAACGGATCGCGGTTAGATATCAGACAACAAAAGGGCCGTATTTCAAGGGTGGCTCCACAATACCTAGCGGCACTGCTTCAAAGCCTCCGGCCTATCCTACACATTCATTCCCTAATACCACTGCGAAGCTGTAGTAAAGGTTCATGGGGTCTTTCCGTCTAGCCGCGGGTACTCCGCATCTTCACGGAGAATTCAATTTCGCTGAGTCGGTGTTGGAGACAGCGGGGAAGTCGTTACGCCATTCGTGCAGGTCGGAACTTACCCGACAAGGAATTTCGCTACCTTAGGACCGTTATAGTTACGGCCGCCGTTTACCGGGGCTTCGGTTCAGAGCTTGCACCCCTCTCCTTAACCTTCCGGCACCGGGCAGGCGTCAGACCCTATACGTCGTCTTGCGACTTCGCAGAGCCCTGTGTTTTTAGTAAACAGTCGCCACCCCCTGGTCTGTGCCCCTGAATCCTGGTTGCCCAAGATCCAGGCCCCCTTCTCCCGAAGTTACGGGGGGATTTTGCCTAGTTCCTTCAACACCGTTCTCTCAAGCGCCTTGGTATGCTCTACCAGTCCACCTGTGTCGGTTTGGGGTACGGTCTCTACGCTGGAGTTATTTCCTGGCCCTCCTTGGCTGCAGCTCCAATCCAATAAGGAACTACAACGTCCAGAGCACGTCACATCCAGCTGGCCCAGGAATATTAACCTGGTTCCCATCGACTACGCCTTTCGGCCTCGCCTTAGGGGCCGGCTCACCCTGCGCGGATTAGCCTTGCGCAGGAACCCTTGGACTTTCGGCGAGAGTGTTTCTCACACTCTTTATCGCTACTCATGTCAGCATTCTCACTTCCGATACCTCCAGCATGCCTCGCGGCACACCTTCACAGGCTTACGGAACGCTCCGCTACCACCGTGCAAGCACGGTCCGCAGCTTCGGTGTATGGCTTTAGCCCCGGTACATCTTCGGCGCAGGACGACTTAATTAGACCAGTGAGCTGTTACGCTTTCTTTAAAGGATGGCTGCTTCTAAGCCAACCTCCTGGTTGTTTTGGTCTTCCCACATCCTTTTCCACTTAGCCATAACTTAGGGACCTTAGCTGGCGGTCTGGGCTGTTTCCCTTTCGACTATGGACCTTAGCACCCATAGTCTGTCTGCCCTGCTTATACTCAACGGTATTCGGAGTTTGGTTAGGTTTGGTAAGCCTCGCGGCCCCCTAGCCCATCCAGTGCTCTACCCCCGTTGGCAATACAGAACGCACTACCTAAATAGTTTTCGCGGAGAACCAGCTATTTCCGAGTTTGATTGGCCTTTCACCCCTAGCCACAGGTCATCCCCCAATTTTTCAACATTGGTGGGTTCGGTCCTCCAGTGGATATTACTCCACCTTCAACCTGCCCATGGCTAGATCACCCGGTTTCGGGTCTAATGCTACGAACTCATTCGCCCATTTAAGACTCGCTTTCGCTACGCCTACACCTAACGGCTTAAGCTTGCACGTAACACTAAGTCGCTGACCCATTATACAAAAGGTACGCCGTCACTCCGAAGAGCTCCGACTGCTTGTAGGCATCCGGTTTCAGGTTCTA
>CBDHFR010000004.1:0-52500 GCA_965262665.1 Rhodospirillaceae bacterium | reverse complement strand
AAGGACACGGATCGTTCGACTTGCATGTGTTAGGCCTGCCGCCAGCGTTCGTTCTGAGCCAGGATCAAACTCTCAAGTTGACTTGGAGTTGCCCCTGCACAAACACTTCACACAATTTAATGGTGATGCGTAGATGCGTTGACAACGTCCGACGAGCGGACCGCCGCCTACGCATCCCTTTCTAGATCTCTTTACAATGTCAAAGAGCACTTAACCTGAACGAGCCAGGGGGACAAAGATCCCTGTACCGCTCAAAAAACGCCCGCACTTCTGAGTCCAGAAGGCCCTTCCGTGCGGGAGACGCGGGTTCTAAACGGTCACCTACCCAACGTCAAGCCCGGATTTTAAGTATAAAAAACCCAGTGATTTCAAAGCACTGGATACGCTGAACGGCAAAAGGCCATGCCCTCAGCGCGAATGTTGGAATATATGTTTCGGAATTGAGTCTGTCAAACGAAACTCGCACAAATCCTAGGATTTTTGGGACTAGCCCTCACCGTACCAAGTAGTTGGCCGTTAAAAATGAGGGTCCTAGTTGCCACGACACACCACCCACGTCGGATCCAATGGTCCCTGCATATTGACAGGAGTCCGACGATCAAGCATATTCTTCAAAAGAATCAAGGGGTTATGTGGACAGTGGTGGGGTCCACACCAAAATCATAAAAGCCAGAGAGAGCCGCGAAACGCGAGGGACAATATGGGACACGGTTTGCAACCGAACGCGGTTTGGTATGTCTGTGTGGGTGCCGTTCTAGAGCGTTTCCGAGGTTGAATGAATCAAAATTTTGTTGTCATGGTCTTGGCGGACTGATTCGATAGCCGCTTTGGCGGGGGCATCGTGGCTGTATCGGAAGACCTGCGTATTCGTTTGGCGAGGAAAGTGGCGTCGGGCATGTCGCGCCGTCAGGCGGCGGCCCTTTTTGAGGTGAGCGCAAGCTCGGCGGTGCGGGATGTCGGGCGATATGAAGACGAGGGGACTGTCGCGGTCAAGCCACGGCCGTCGCGCCAGCGCCGTCTTGATCCTTACGGCGAGGATATCCTGCGCTGGATTAAGGAGACGCCAGACCCGACACTGCAAGAGCTGTCTGAGCGTCTGGACGAAGTTCACCAAGTGATTGCGCCGACTTCGACGATTAATGACTGGTTCCGCGCGCGCAAGATCAGCTTTAAAAAAACCGCCCACGCCAGTGAACAGGAACGCGCGGATGGGCAGGCAGCACGCGTGGTTTGGCGCCAACGTCAGGCCCGGCTCCCGGCCCATCCCGAGCGGGTCGGCAGGATCGGAACCGCGCCGGGAGATTTGTGGTCGTGCAGGCCCTCGGGGCCTGCCTGATTGAACCGGTACACCCAGTCGCGCAGGCTCTGGCGGTCCATGCCGCCAACCGCCGCCGCATCCCTACGGTTCATGCCATCATAAACCGCCGCAATCGCCAGAAGGCGGCGCACCTGATTGGGATCTGTCGCTTTGCGCGCCAAGGCCCGCGCTTGGACCGCGTCATAGTCCGTTCGCAACGGGATCTTCGCCGACATCAAATCCTCCATTTAAAGCCGGCTTTCTATGAATCACATCATTGCGCCGTGGGGAATCCCTAAAAGAGAATCAATCTCAACGACCGCTGGTATAAGACGCTCGACGGTCAGGAGCTCGCTGAATTTCAAACCCACCGTGCCGCTGTCGATGAGAAGTGGGCACGCCTGGTTAATACCCGGGATCTCGCGTTCTTGAATGACGAGAAGGCAACGCGGTCAGTCAAGTAAGGACGAGTTCGGTTTTTCTTCAGGCTGCTTTAGTGTCGACTTGATGCCCATTGATGGTCAAACCATCCGCTAAAGCAGAGACGGACACGGTAGAGCCGTCTGGCACTTCACCGTTGAGAACCATGGTGGCGAGAATGTTTTCAACATTCCGCTGAATGATTCTTTTGAGAGGACGAGCACCGTACACGGGATCATACCCATGTTTGCTGAGCCAATCCGTGGCAGCGTCATCGATCTCAAGTTTGATGTCTTGCTCACCCAGCTGATCTGCCAAGCGGGCGATCTGAATCTCGACAATGCTCCCCATCTGATCTTCGCTCAAACGATGGAACAGAAGGATCTCATCCAATCGATTGAGAAACTCGGGCCGAAAGGCGGCGCGGACAATGTCCATGACATCTTCGCGAATTTCTTCAGGATCAGCCCCGTCACTTTGTGCCGCGAGTATGTCCGATCCAAGGTTTGACGTCATAACGATCAAAGTATTGCGGAAATCCACCGTTTGGCCTTGGCCGTCGGTCAAGCGGCCATCGTCCAGGACCTGGAGGAGGACGTTGAAAACGTCGAGATGTGCCTTCTCGGCCTCATCGAACAGAATGACTTGATAAGGCCGGCGGCGCACGGCCTCGGTGAGTGAACCGCCTTGCTCATAACCCACATATCCTGGCGGTGCGCCGATCAGTCGAGCAACCGCATGCTTTTCCATGTACTCAGACATGTCTACGCGGACCATGGCGGTATCGTCGTCAAAGAGAAATTCCGCTAAGGCTTTTGTTAGTTCTGTTTTGCCAACACCCGTGGGCCCCAGGAATAGGAAGGAGCCGATGGGCCGGTTGGGATCCTGTAGACCCGCCCGCGAGCGTCGCACTGCATTGGATACCGCCGCGATGGCTTCGTCCTGTCCAATCACGCGTTTGCCAATGGCTTCTTCCATGCGCAGCAGTTTCTCCCGTTCCCCCTCGAGCATCTTGTCGACGGGAACGCCTGTCCACCGCGAAACCACACTGGCGATGTGTTCAGTTGTCACCTCTTCATTGACAACAGCCGCACCATTTTGCCGCTCGGCCTCCGCCAAGCGGCGCTCAAGTTTAGGAATGACTTGGTGCTGGAGCTGGCCAGCTTTATCATATTCACTGGATCGCATCGCATGATCCAAAGAGAAACGTGCCTGTTCTAGTTCTTCCTTAACCCGCGTTGCATCGGCCAGTTTATTTTTATCGTTTTGCCACTTCTCCGTTAGGGACCCAGACTTCCCTTCCAACTCCGCGAGTTCGTCAGAAAGCTTTTCAAGCCGGTCCTGGGGTGCCGCGTCTTTTTCCTTTTTAGCGCTTCCCGTTCGATCTTGAGTTGAATGATCTTGCGATCGAGTTCGTCCAGTTCTTCCGGCTTGGAATCCACTTCCATACGCAGCCGGCTCGCCGACTCATCCATAAGATCGATCGCCTTGTCGGGCAGAAAGCGGTCTGTAATGTAGCGGTTGGATAGTGAGGTGGCCGCAACCAAGGCGCTGTCTGAGATCCGCACCCCGTGATGCATTTCGTATTTTTCTTTGATGCCGCGCAGAATTGAGATTGTGTCTTCAACGGTGGGTTCGGTCACAAACAGGGGCTGGAACCGCCGTGCTAGCGCTGCATCTTTTTCAACGTGTTTGCGGTATTCATCCAATGTTGTGGCGCCAATACAATGCAGTTCGCCGCGGGCAAGTGCAGGTTTCAGGAGGTTTGAGGCATCCATGGCGCCTTCTGCAGCGCCGGCACCGACTAGAGTGTGCATTTCATCAATAAACAGAATGATCTGGCCAGCCGCTGCGGTGACCTCGTTCAACACGGCTTTTAGGCGTTCTTCAAACTCGCCGCGAAATTTAGCTCCAGCAATAAGAGCGCCTAGGTCTAAGGTGAGCAAAGACTTCTGTTCCAGGCTCTCCGGAACATCACCGTTGATGATGCGCAAGGCGAGGCCTTCAACGATGGCCGTCTTCCCGACACCGGGTTCACCAATAAGGACGGGGTTGTTCTTGGTGCGCCGTGACAAAACCTGGATCGTCCGCCTGATCTCTTCGTCACGGCCGATGACAGGATCCAGCTTTCCGTTGCGGGCGGACTTCGTTGATCGCGTTGTTTAGGGCCTGGGGTGTGAGATTGGCCTGGGACAGTATTTTTCCGGCGTCGGACTCCGAATCGAAGCTGAGTGCCAGGAGCAAGTATTCCGTGATGACATAAGCGTCGCCGGCTTTTTTGGACAGCTGGACAGCCTGGTCTACCGCCCGGGCGAGGTCCTGCGAAAAGTACATCTGGGCACTTGACCCTTCTACTTTCGGCAGTTTCTCAAGAGCTTGATCCGTAAGTGAGAGTGCGCGTTTTGAATCACCGCTGGCAGCGTCAATCAATCGGGCAGCTTGGCCCTCCTTGTCGTCAAGAAGCGCCTTGAGTAGGTGGAGTGGATTAATTTGCTGATGATTTTCACGCAGGGCAATCGACTGAGCCGACTGCAAAAACCCTTTCGGTCGCTCGGTCAGCGAATCAATGTTCATAGCGCACAATCCCTTTTGTCAGACAAGCCGCAAGCCCCCGTATTTGGCGAGCGATTCGGCCCTCATCTGGGTTGAGCACGTAATATTGGGGTCTTTGGGAATACCCGCAAGACCGGCGGGCGTCATTTATTGCGGCTGAAGGTAAAAATAGCGCCGCAAATACACTTATTCTGCAGCTTCCGGCGCTGGAGAATCACTGTCACTTTGCTTGTCTTTTTTGGACGGACGGCCGCGACGGGGTTTTTTGACTTCAGAAACATCCCCAACTGCATCCTGTGCTCCGGACAGATCAACTGAGCCGTCATTGTCCGTTGCTTCGCTGCCGTTGGTTCTAGGTTGAACAGCACTTTCTGTATTGGCTTCACCAACCAGTCCGACAGGGCCCTTACCATCGTCCATGGATTGCACCGGGATTGGATCTTGGGCGTTTTCCGCCTCTCCATTATTTGCCGGCAGCCGCCGTGCTTCTTGCTGTTCGTTGCGCGCATAGACGACGCGATAATAATGATCAGCATGCTGAAAGAAGTTTTCGGCCGCGATACGGTCGCCCTGTGATGCAGCATCGCGGGCAAGGGTTAAGTACTTGTCCATGAGCTGCTGAGCATTGCCACGATTGCGACCACTATTAGCATCGAAGTTTCCACCTCGATTTTGAGGGCGTCTCCCGCTGTTGTTGCGGTTACGACCCCGTCCTTTTGGACCGGATGACTTGGACATTGATGTCTTTTGCCGAATTGTTGGATCAAATTCCTCTTAGTACAGCCATAACCGCAACGGTACTTTATCCCGTCTAGCGGCTCCCGAGCGTTTAATAAGGGAGTTGACTGGGAACGGCACCTACCGCTCCTATCAAAGTCCTACATAGGCCATTTACTGGCTAATCCCTTCAAGGACCTTGATAACGGAATGATGGTAGCGGGCCTGATCGCATTTTCAACCTTTTTTTTATGCGCTGGAAAAAGATAAGCAACGCACGTGACTGGCTAAATCGCGGTGTGCTTCGATTCGGATAAAACCATTGGAGCGAATCAATGCTTTGACGTCGCCTGCGAGATCATCGCTGATCTCTAATACCATCAATCCGCCCGTTCGCAGGTGGTCACCACAACCACGCAAGAGGCTACGATAACAGGAAAGTCCGTCATTTCCGCCATCCAACGCCTTTATTGGGTCAAACAAACGGACTTCGGGTTGCAGAGTATCTATATCACCGGTCCGGACATAAGGCGGATTACAGACTATTACATCAAAAATACCGTCTACATCAGATGTCCAATCGCCGACCTTGAAGGTGGCTCGGCCAGTCATTCCAAGAGAATTTGCATTGTCCTGTGCTGTTTGAACGGCCTCGGGAGAGATATCCACACCCATACCGGATGCGTTCGGAAATTCTAAGAGTAGGGCGAGGAGCAAACAACCAGTGCCCGTGCCGAGATCAAGAATGGTTTGAGGGGGCAAGGTCCATTCATTGGCCAACGACCTAACAGTGTCCACAAGGGTTTCCGAATCTGGACGGGGATCAAGTGTATGAGCTGACAGTTTGAACGATTGACCCCAAAATTCCCGTTCACCCTGTATGCGACTTATGGGTTCACCAACAAGCCGACGTTGGAGGAACGCTTCAAATGATTTGATTTCTGCTGCCGATATTTTTTGCGACGCATGAAGAAGCATTTCATCGGGTGAAGAGCTTGTCGCGAACGCGAGCAAAACTCTGGCATCCAGCCTCGGGTTTTCTATACCAGCCGCTTCGAGTTGCGCTGTTGCGCTGGTAAGAATGTTTGACATGGTGTCAGCCAAAAATCACGCCGCCTGTAGATCGCCCTAGTGAGTCATTGCAGCCAGCTTGGCTGCTTGATCTTCAGCGGTCAGGGCGTCGACGATGTCATCAAGCGCAGCACCCTCCATCATTTCGTCCAACCGGTAGAGAGTCAGATTGATGCGATGATCGGTTATCCGTCCTTGCGGAAAATTGTAGGTGCGTATTCTTTCCGACCGGTCGCCACTGCCAACCTGGTCTTTACGGTCAGCGGCACGCGCTTGATCTTTTTCCAGCTTTGCCTGGTCGTAAAGACGGGCGCGCAGGACCTTCATCGCTTTGGCACGGTTCTTGTGCTGGGAACTCTGATCTTGGCATTGAACAACGATATTGGTCGGAAGATGAGTGATTCTGACCGCGCTATCTGTCTTATTCACGTGCTGCCCACCCGCGCCTTGGGCACGATAGGTGTCGACCCGGAGATCTTTGGTATCGATTTCAATGTCGACGTCTTCGACTTCTGGAAGGATGGCGACCGTTGCGGCGGATGTGTGAATGCGGCCTCCAGCCTCAGTTGTCGGTACGCGCTGAACGCGATGCACCCCTGATTCGAATTTCAGGCGGCCGAAAACATCCTTACCGGAGATATTTGCTATCGCCTCCTTGAAACCACCGATGCCCGTTTCATTGACATCCATGATTTCAAACTTCCATTTGTGCGAGGAGGCATATTTCTCATACATCCTGAAAAGGTCCGCGGCGAACAACGCAGCCTCTTCACCCCCCGTTCCGGCGCGAATTTCGAGAATGACATCGCGTGAATCATCTTGGTCTTTGGGAATCAGCATCACCTGAAGGTCTGCTCCTTGTGCCGGCAACTGCTCCATCAATCCGCTCAACTCCTCCTCGGCAAGCGCTTTCATGTCTTTATCACCTTGCGAGTCCTTGAGGATCGCCTTGGCTTCTTCGATCTCTTCGCGCAGCTTCTCGACAGATTTTATTTTTTCGACGACAGGCGTGAGGTCAGACAGTTCTTTACCCAATTCCGATAGCATTTTTGAATCTAAGTCGCGGTCCGTCGCCAAACGCGACTGAATCTCTTCATGGCGCGACACGATTCGATTAAGGTTTTCTTCGAGGCTCATAGGTCAATTACAGATGATTTTCGAAACGCTTATTGAAATTGGGATTTCAGCGTTTCAGTAATACTTGTTAGGGCAACTGATGTTTGTTCCCCACTGTCCAGATCTCGTATGGTTACTGTACCGCCCTTGAGTTCGTCGCCACCAATAATAAGAGCCGCGCGCGCATTGATTTTGTCCGCACGTTTCAGACACCTTTTCATATTCCCTGAAAATGCAATATCGGCGGGTAGCCCCTCCGTCCTCAATGACTGCGTAATCTCCATCGCTTTTCCAAATACGTCGTCGGAAACTGGAACGACGGCATAAGGACGGTCAAGAGCGGGCGCTTCGTCAACCATCAGAGCAAGTCTCTCAATTCCAGCAGCCCAACCGACACCTGGCGTGTTCGGGCCACCCATCTGTTCGATTAACCCGTCGTAGCGCCCCCCTGCCAGCACAGTGCCCTGTGCACCGAGGGTCGTGGTCGTAAATTCAAAGGCGGTATGACAGTAATAGTCGAGGCCGCGCACGAGTTTCGTGTTCCGTTCAAAAGGAATACCAAGATCGCGGAGGCCTTCTTCAACGGCTTTGTAGAAGGAATGCGATTCTGCGTTAAGGTGATCTTGCAGAGCTGGCGCATCGGCGACGACCGCTCGATCGCCTTCGTCCTTAGAGTCCAGGATGCGTAAGGGGTTTCTGGTCAGCCGTGACCGGCTGTCCCCGGACAGGGACTTTTCATGTTTGGTCAGGTATTCCACCAAATCAGTCCGGTATTGAGCCCGGCTTTCGGCATCGCCAAGGGAATTGATTTCGAGCTTTACTTTGCCCGCCAAGCCTAGGCGTTCCAACATTTGGTGGCCCAAGGCGATGACCTCAACGTCGGCGTGTGGACTGTCCGGACCGATCAATTCAACGCCGACCTGATGAAACTGCCGTTGCCGTCCTTTCTGGGGCCGCTCGTGCCGAAACATGGGACCCGAATAAAACACCCTCAAAGGCGCATGCTGAGCAAGGCCGTTTGAAATAAAGGCGCGGGCGATACCAGCGGTTCCTTCAGGACGCAGTGTGACGCTTTCCCCACCCTTGGTTTCAAACGTATACATTTCCTTGGTGACAATATCGGATGCATCGCCGAGTGTGCGCGAGAAGACTTCGGTGAATTCGAAGATCGGCGTGGAAAATTCGTCATAGCCGTAAAGCGACGATGTTTCCCGAGCCGCCGTTGCAATTAAGCGATGGAGACGGCTGTCTTCCCCAAGGAGATCATGTGTCCCACGAACCGGTTGTATGTTTGCCACGTGTGCTGGTCCTTGACTGGGAAATAACGAATGCGAACGGATTGAAACCGGCTATTCGGCGGCATGGGCCGTGTTGTCAGGTTTGTTTTCCGGTTGCGACTCTAATTCGGCGGCCTTTTGCTCAATCAGGTCAACAAGATGATCAATCTTGTCGGCATCATCAACGTTGTGATCGGCGAGTCCAGAAACATAAACCTTATGCGCATCGTTGCCACCGCCGGTAATTCCGAAGTCCGTGAGTTGCGCTTCGCCGGGCCCGTTGACGACACATCCGATGATGGACACCGAAATCGGGGCAGTAATATGCGCCAGTCTTTGTTCAAGGGTCTCAACCGTTTTGATGACGTCAAAGCCCTGCCTCGCGCATGACGGACAGGACACGATGCGCACGCCGCGATGGCGTAGGTCCAATGATTTTAAGAGGTCAAACCCGACTTTGACTTCTTCGACAGGGTCGGCAGACAGCGACACGCGAATGGTATCGCCAATCCCCGCCCATAGGAGACTGCCAATGCCGATGGCTGATTTTACGGTCCCACTCCGCAATCCGCCAGCCTCGGTGATGCCCAAATGCAAAGGGTAATCACATTGGTCAGCCAGTCCCTGGTAGGCCGCAACGGCAAGAAAAACATCAGATGCCTTGACGCTGATCTTGAATTCGGTGAAGTCGTGATCTTCCAAAATCTTTGCATGGAACAACGCGCTCTCGACCAGCGCGTCCGGATTAGGTTCGCCGTACTTTTCAAGAAGGTGCCGTTCCAGACTTCCGGCGTTGACACCGATGCGCATGCTGCACCCGTGATCCTTTGCCGCTGAGACAACCTCTTTAACGCGCTCTTGGCTCCCAATATTACCGGGATTGATCCTGAGGCATGCGGCGCCGGCCTTGGCCGCTTCAATCGCCCGCTTATAGTGAAAATGAATATCCGCGACGATGGGCACTTGGACCGCCTTAATGATATCGGTCAACGCCGCGGTCGAGTCTTCATCGGGACAGGATATTCGGACGATGTCTGCGCCCGCGTCTTCCAATTGACGAACTTGATCGATGGTTGCGCTCACATCCGACGTGACGGAGTTGGTCATGGATTGTACGGATATGGGTGCATCACCGCCGACGGCAACAGACCCCACATGGATCTGGCGAGAAACGCGCCGATAAATATCTCTGTATGGTCTAAGGCTCATGCTTTGACCGTTTTCCGAAATGGAACAACCGTGCTGGGCTTATAACTGAAAAAAGAAACTCTCAACAGAGTGCTGGACCTAAAACCGGCTATCCCGGAGCAACCCCTGATCTCAACCGGTCCGCACTCAATGGCACCCCGCGGCGGACAACTCCTTCATCCCCCAGGGCAGGCATTAACTCGCCCCCGACGAAGACTTCTAGTCCCCCCGCATTGCCGGTCATCAATGTGAGACCGTCGCGATCAGGCACCCGGTAAACTTCTCCCTGCCGTAACAGCCGGGTTAAAAGCAGGTCGTCTCCATCGCGCACCTGAATCCAGCTGTCGGATTTTGCCCGCAGTTCAATCACTGGGTCATCGGTATCGGCAGAGGCTTCGCTTTCATTGTCTTGTACCGCAGCCTGTTGATCGCTCTCTTCGACATTGTCTGCAGATTCAGCTGTCGATTGGACCGGAGCCGGCGTTTCGGCGCTCTCGGTTTCAACGTCAGCTTCATTGTTTTCTGTGGCAATTGTTTCAGGTTCAGACTCAGACACAGAGTCTTCGGGCAACGATGCCACCACTTGCTCGACCGGCTCCTCGAACTGGTCTGCAGAGACTGTGTCTTGAGTGGCGTTAATGGGCTGCGGCACCTGTGATGACGATGGTGCGCTGTCTAATACACTTTCCTCAGCGGCTGTGCTTTCTTGATCCGTGGATTCGGCAGTTTCAGGGTCCGTTTCGGCAACAATCAAAGTGGGTTCAGGTGTCGGCGTTGTGTCCGGGCTGATGGAGCTTTCAACATCTTGACTCGGATCCGTAGACACTGGCTCATTTTCTTCGGTCGTTTGGGAATCGACCGATGCGACTACTGCCTCGTCCTCAGCCGGTATGACTGACTCTAGTTCGTCAGAACTTGAGGACGGAGGTTCGGTCGGCAAAACATCCATATCTTCGGCTGTCCGGTCTAAAGTTTCCGTCATAGACTCGGCGGATACAATTTCTACTTCTTCGCCTGTTGAATTGGTTCCGTCCTCAACCACGCTTGCTGTCGGGGCCGGTATCGCTGTTTCCGTATCGGTTTGGGGTCCTGAATTGATACCGTCCGAGTTTGCCAAAGGGTCTGCGGACTCTTCGTCCATCAAGACCGCTAATCGGCTCGGCACTTCTTGGATGAGGTCGACAGCATCTCGATCACCGTTTGAAATTGTGTACCACGCCGCATAAACGACCATTCCTAAACAAATCGCCACCGCTAGCAGGCCACCATTCGGTAGACCGCTGTCGCCACTAGGTGCCGGAAAATCGAACCGCGTCGTTTTCACTTTACCGGCGCTTTCTTCGCGTAGCCGGCGGACAATCTCATTGCCGTCGAGACCGAGATAATCCGCATAGGCTCTGACAAAGCCAATGGAGTAGGCGGAACCCGGAAGATCCTCATACCGTCCATCCTCTATGGCGACGAGATACCCGTACCGGATACGCAGAATCCTGGCGATTTCTTGGAGATCGCCGCCCAGCCTCATACGCGTGGCGCAAAGAAACGCTCCCACATGATCGGCGTGGATGGGCTCTTCGGCCACGACTTCCCGTTCTTCATGACCGGACTGGGAGTCCGTCATAAAACCAGCTGCGGGCTGCACATCACCGAAAGGATCGGACTTATTCAATGCACTGTCTTTTGGTCAGCTGCCGTCGTTCGGCACGGGTTTTGAGAGTAAAACTGGAGTAAATAATCGTCCAAGGCTTTTGTATCATATTGATACTTATAGAACAATTGACCTCTCTAGGACGCGGCCCGATGTTCAAGGGATGCTCGGGCTTGTTCAACCAATTCGTCAATAATTTCCTGGGTGGATTGTTCGCACGTGACCAAGCCAACACTTTGTCCGGCCATCAGCGATCCGCGTTCAACGTCGCCGTCGACCACCGCGCAGCGCAAGGCGCCAGCCCAATAATGCTCAATTTCGAGTTGTGCCGCGCCCTGTTCCACTTCGCCCGCAACAAAACGGGCGATCACTTTCTTTTGGGTTGCCATGAATTCTTCTGTCCCGGCATTGTTGAGTGCCCGGACCGGTATCACTGGAAATCGCTTGTCCAGTTGAACTGTCGGCATGGCGTCCCGCGCTTGGGCGCGTATGAAGGTCTTCTTGAATTTAGGATGGGCAATACTTTCGTGGGCACACACAAACCGTGTACCAATTTGAACACCTGAACCGCCCATTTCCAGAAAGTTCACGATCGCGTCACCCCGACCTATTCCACCAGCCACGAAGACCGGAACGTCTTTTATAACCGGCAGTATCTCCTGGGCCAGTACAGAGGTGGAAACAGGACCAATATGCCCCCCCGCTTCAGATCCTTCGATCACCAGAGCATCGGTCCCGAGCTTGATCAAGCGCTTGGCGATAACCAAGGCCGGCGCAAAACAAACCACTTTCGCTCCGCCTTCTTTTAGAGATTTGATCGCTGCAGACCGCGGCAATCCACCGGCAAGAACCACGTGAGATACCGAATTCTCCAGACAAACCTTTATCAATTGGTCGAGGTCGGGATGCATGGTGATAAGATTCACCCCAAAAGGCTTTTTAGTCAGCTCCGCTGTCGCTTTAATTTCTGCATCCAGCAAGTCAGGCGTCATGGACCCGCAAGCAATGACGCCAAATCCACCCGCATTGGATATGGCCGATACAAGATTACGCTCCGATACCCAAGTCATGGCGCCGCACATAATCGCGTAGCGGCAACCCAAAAACTCGGTTCCCTTGGACCATAACGCGGCCAAGCGGTCAGAACTGGCCAATGACAAATCTCCCTGCACCTGCTCAATCCCCATCCAAACCGAAAGCCGAATGCAATGATCTTAAAGCAAGCTCCGTGTATTCCTCGGAAATCAATACACTGACCTTTATTTCGGATGTGGAAATGACTTCAATATTAATCCCCTTACCTGCCAGCGCTTCAAACATGGTCTTGGCAACACCGACATGGGAGCGCATTCCAACACCGATGACCGAAACTTTGACCACGGAGCTGTCGGTCAAGATTTCCCGGCAAGAAATGCGGCCATCCTTTTCAACAACCTGTTTGGCACGGTCCGCATCCGCTCGCCCAACCGTAAAGGTAACGTCCGTTGTACCGTCTTCGGATACGTTTTGAACGATCATATCGACGTTAATGTTTGCATCGGCAAGCGGACCAAAAATGGAAGCCGCAATGCCGGGTCGATCCTCAACGCCAACGAGTGTGACTTTGGCTTCATCGCCGCTGTACGCGATGCCGCTAACGATTTCTTTTTCCACGATTTCATCCTCATCGCAAACAAGGGTACCTGGCAAGTTTTTGAAGGACGAGAGAACCTGCAACCGGACATGATGATTCATGGCCATTTCCACGGATCGGGTTTGCAGGACTTTGGCTCCGAGCGAGGCCATCTCCAGCATCTCTTCGTAGGTAATTTTCTCTAATTTTTGTGCCGCGGGAACAATGCGGGGGTCAGACGTAAAGACACCGTCAACGTCGGTGTAAATGTCACAACGGTCTGCTTTGAGCGCAGCGGCTAGAGCAACGGCCGTCGTATCAGAGCCGCCCCGCCCAAGCGTGGTGATGCGATTGTCATCGCCCAAACCCTGAAATCCCGGAATTACGGCCACCTGGTCCGCTTCGAGCCTGGTAACGATCTCAGCCGTATCAATGGACTTGATACGTGCCTTGCTGTGCACTCCATCGGTATAAATGGGAACTTGCCAGCCCATCCAGGACCGCGCCTGGATACCGAGGGCTTGCAAAGCCATGGCCAGCAGACCGCTGGTCACCTGTTCGCCGGTGGCAACAACGACATCATATTCACGGGCATCGTGAAGGGGCGATACGCCACTGCAGTATTCGATCAGCTGGTTGGTTGCGCCGGCCATAGCGGACACGACCACGGCGACCTGATGACCCGCGTCCACTTCGCTTTTTATGCGTTGGGCCACCGCTTGTATCTGGCCGATATCGGCGACCGACGTGCCCCCAAATTTTTGCACAATACGCATATTTCACCTGGTTCGGCTTACACCAAATCCGCAGACAGCCTCGGTCTTTCAAGCCATTTGAGGCGGCGGGTCAGAAAGCAACCGTTACCGAAAGACCTCTAATCTGGTATTCACATGCTGACGGCACCCGGCCTAAAGGTGGCGTATTCATACTGAAAGGCTCGCAGACAGGCAAGAAAGCCCGTCACCTGGCAGAGTACAAAGTTATGCAGGACATAGCCCCGATCAAAGCAGATGCATCGTCTCGCGACGAGGCAGAAATTGCCGGATTTGCGGCCCAGGCAGACTCCTGGTGGGATCCGAATGGACCCTTCGCCCTGTTGCATCGATTGAATCCGGCGCGGATGCGCATTCTAGCAGAGATGATTTCGCACCATTTTGATCGCTCACTTGATGCTCCCTGTCCTTTTAGTGGTTTGTCTCTGATTGATGTGGGTTGCGGCGGCGGCCTGGTTACCGAACCATTCGCCCGTTTAGATTTTGCTGTAACGGGACTGGATGCGTCACCAGAGAACATTGCAATCGCAAAAGACCATGCTGAATTGGCTGAACTGACAATTGATTATCAGGTCGGATCACCGGAACAAGAGGCCAAACGGCAGAAGCATTGGGATGTGGTTGTCGCGTTGGAAGTTGTCGAGCATGTAGCGGATGTCGATGTCTTTGTTTCCGGATTGTCCAACCGATTAAAGCCTGGTGGTTTGCTCTTGATGTCTACCATCAACAGAACCGTCAAGAGCATGGCGCTGGCTAAAATTGCCGCCGAATACGTACTCAGATGGGTGCCGGCGGGCACGCATCAGTGGAACAAGTTTATTAAACCCAGCGAGCTTTCCCGGCATATGAGAAACGCTGGCTTGACGGTTAAAGGCCTTCAGGGAATGGAATTCAATATGGCGACCGGCGATTGGCAAGCCGGAAGCGACGTTTCAGTAAACTATGTTCTATCCGCCTCCATGACCTAACAACGCTTACATTCATAGTTCAACAAAAAATTGGTCACCAAAGCAGAGAAACAGCGCCTTTTCCTTGATGACGCTCGCACGCATATCGAGAACCGAGCGTATCGGGATGCATATGCAGCACTTCATCCGCATCGCCGGGCTTGTCTTAGCGAGACCCAGTTTTGGCTTCTCTACGGCATTGCGCCTCAATTTATTGGCGCCGTCAGCGAGGCAGAGGCCGCCTTCCGTCGTTTGAGATCCTTGAACCCCCCAAAGAGAGACGTGCTGGCTCGCCATGGTCGCCTCATCGCCGATTGTGGAGATTTCGGGGCGGCGCGAATCCTCCTTTTCAAAATAGCCGGTGAGCTTCCTGTATTTACAGAATGCCTTATCGCCTGTGCGCGTGTTGCGGAAGTGTTTGGCGATACGTCATTTGAAGTGAAAGCGTATAAGTCCATTTTGGCAAAATCTCCGAAACACATCGAAGCTTTAACCAATCTTGGCAATATCAAAAAGAAAATTGGCGCACTAAACGAAGCAGAAGAGTCGTACAGAAGAGGGCTTTCGTTAAACCCTCGATCGGCAATTCTGCACAGAAACCTTAGTGATCTTTTGGCGCGAACTCTGCGCAACGAAGAAACCATCGAAGAAATGGAGCATTGCGTCGCTCTTGCTCCGCACAATCCTCATTTCATGAGCGATCTCATTTTTGCTCAACACTACTCAAGCCGTTACACGGCTGATGACCTCTCACGCAGCGCACAGCTTTGGGGCCAACAGTTCGGAAATCAGGAAAGAATCGCGCGAAGAACAACAAGAGACGCACCCCGACCCCCCTTACGCATAGGTCTCCTGTCCGGCAGCTTTCGCCAACACCCCGTGGGGCTTTTTGGCGCTCCCGGGTCTAGAAAAACTCGACCGCGACCGCTTTTCCATTGTTTGTTACGCCAATCAACTCGACTCTGATTCCTATACAGATCGATTCCGATCTATCAGTGACCGGTGGCGGCCCATTGCCCATTTGTCAGACGCGGAGGTGGAATCGCTCATTCTTAATGATCGCATTGATATTTTGCTTGAGTTGTCAGGCCATGCGGCAGGAAACCGGTTGCCGGTCGTCGCAAAACGGGTCGCTCCGGTGCAGGTGAAGTGGGTTGGCGGCCAGTTCAACACCACCGGTATAAAAGCAATCGATTTCTTTTTGTCCGACGAGATCGAATCCCCACCGGATGACGACATTCGCTATGTTGAAGAGATTGTCCGGCTCCCAGAAGTGTACGCGTGCTACGACCCACCTGCAGATACGCCACCCGTGTCACCCCTGCCCGCTCTGGAGAACGGACACGTCACCTTTGGCAGCCTGAACAAGGCCAACAAACTGAATAGAGAAACCGTTGCATTGTGGGCACGATGCTTGAAGGAGATTCCCCTTAGCCGACTGGTCTTGAAAAGCGACTCCTTTGATCACGAGGGAACGGTTCAAAAGACAATGTCTCTATTTGCGCAACATGGGATCTCCGAAGACCGCATCGAATGCCAGGGCTTCACCCCTCATCCAGACCTCTTTTCGACTTATCATGACATCGACATTGCCTTAGATCCGCACCCCTACTCGGGATGCTTAACCACGTGCGAGGCTCTGTGGATGGGCCTACCGGTTGTTACGTTGCCCGGGCCCACTTTTGCGGGCCGGCATAGCGCCAGTTTCTTGAGGGCCGTTGGACTGACGGACTGGATCGCTTCTGATCAAGAGGAGTATGTGTGTTTGGTTACGAAGACATCCAAAGATTTGGAATCGCTTTCAATCTTACGTGATGGATTGCGAGAAAGAATGGCTAAGTCACCGTTATGTGACACCGAAAAGTTTTCAGCCCGTCTCACCGACGCGTTGTTTGCTATGTGGGATCGCAAACAACGTCAATTTGTTTCCGCTGAGAATTAACGGTTTAGGACGTGCGGCGCTTCTGCCAAGGGACGGCAGCGATGTCCACGCCTTCTTCGATCAAGTCTTGCGCTTCTTCCGGCGTGGCTTCGCCATAAATGCCCCGCGCTACCGCTTCGCCGTAGTGAATCTTGCGGGCCTCTTCCGGAAACTTTTCGCCGACGTTGTCAAAATTCTTTTCGATGGTCGCTTGCAATTCCTTGATGGCTTCGACTGCCTTGGTCATGACCACCGCCATATCTTCCGTGGTTTCGGCTGGCGGTTTCGGTGTGCTGACTTCTGAATCTTCAACCGGGATAAGCTCGCCTTTGCCAGATTTGGAGATGCGGGGCGCCATTGGCGCTTTCCGTACTTTGGTGCTGCCGCAAACGGGGCAGGACACCTTGCGACTCTTGCGCAAGGTGTCGTAAGCGGCACCGGATTTGAACCAGGACTCAAACTCGTGTTCTTTGTCACATACGAGGTCGTATAGAATCATCGAAACGCTTTCCGCATATTGCTCTGCGGATGTAAGGGTGCCGCACTAAAGTTTCAAGTTTGTTAAACTCAGTCAAATCCTTGTCAATCAAGGGAAATTGACGGCGACCGGGACTTAGCGAGGAAATAAGCTGCGGCCTTATGCCGCTGAAAACGGCCGGTCATGGGATAGGGACGGCATGCGTTTGCGGACTTTGTCCACTTTATTCAAATCAATCTTTGCGGTGATAAGCCCAGTCTCGGTTCCCGCATCCGCCAAAATCTTTCCCCACGGGTCGATAACCAATGCATGTCCGTAGGTTTTGCGGTCGCCAGGGTGAGTGCCAGTTTGCGCCGGCGCAACAATGAAACTTCCGGTTTCAATCGCGCGGGCTTGTAACAGCACATGCCAATGGGCTTCGCCGGTGACTTGCGTGAACGCCGAGGGCACTGTGATCAGTTCAGCACCGGCATGAGCGAGAGAACGATACAGAGCCGGAAAACGCAGATCATAACAAATGGTAAGTCCGAGGCGCCCCCACGGAAGGTCAACGACCACGGCTTTGTCTCCAGGGGCGAAGGTCGTGCTTTCCGCGTATCGCTCGCCATCACTGAGGTCGACATCGAACATATGAATCTTGTCGTACGTCGCGACAATCTCTCCTGTATCTTCGAGAACATAGGTGCGGTTTGCGATCCGGCCATCTTCAAGACTGATGGACAGACTGCCGCAGTGGATCCACACTTTGTGTTGTCTTGCGGCGCCGCGGAACGCCACCAGTCCTTCGTGATCTTTTTCTGGCCGGGCATTAGAGGTAATCGCTTTGCGCCCCCACTCCATCATGGTGACGTTTTCGGGCATCATGATGAGGTCGGAACCTTCCTCGACAGCCTGGTCAACAAGCTTTAAAGCCGTCTCGACATTGTCCTGTAAAACGTTTCCGGCGGTGACCTGAAGGCAGCCAACCGTAAATTCTCTTGAATCGGTATCAGTCATGACATTCATCCGCTCAGGGGATCGTCTGCCAGCAGCCCGTCCAATTCCCCAGCCCGTTCCAGGGCATAGAGTTCGTCACACCCTCCAATATGCATGTCATTGATGAAGATTTGAGGCACGGTATGGCGGCCTCCGGACCCGGTCATCATTTGCTGCTTCAGGGCAGAATTCATAACAACATTAATTTCCGTAAAGGGCACCTGCTTGTCAGCCAGGAGACCCTTGGCGCGATAACAAAAGCCGCAAAAAGGCGATGAATAGATTTCTACAGTAGCAATAGGTGGAACGCTCGGAGTCTTGTATTCTTTGGGCAGGATATTAGGCGTTGAACAGACCACTTCAAGCGTAAGGACGACGATTGCCCGACTTTGCGGACTCGATTGATCTGGAAACCGCCATTTTGTTGACGGGTGAAGCGGAAGCAGAGGCCCTTGGTGAATTGCTCAAGGCTCACAATCCAGAACTAAAGATTATGCCCGCGAAAGATCGGGAATCCCTCGACAAAGCCTGCGCGCACATTGAATCCGTCACACGCCTTGTTTCATTCTGTTCCCCTGTGATCGTGCAAAAACTTACCTCGATGCCATGGCAGGAGGATCCTACAACTTCCATCCCGGCCCGCCGGCCTATCCCGGCCGCTACCCCAGTGTCTTCGCCCTCTATGAAGAACAAAAGACCTTTGGTGTAACACTTCACGAAATGGCTGAGCGCGTCGATGAAGGTCTGATCATCGCAGCGGAATGGTTTGCCGTTCCGGATCAGTGTGATTTGGAGACGCTGGATACTTTGGCGTTCAAAGAACTCGTCCGCCTTTTCCGCCGGTGGGCGAAACCGTTGGCGACACGATCATCGTTACTCAAGCCCAAGCCCATCAAATGGTCGGGCAAAAAGAGGTCGAAAGCGGATTGTGACACCTTGTGCAGAATTGATTCGTCGACATCTTCACAAGATGCGGAAAAAAAGAAACGCGCCTGCGGCGTGCACCTCGTGCGGGCAAACTAACGACCTGGCGCCGGCACACGACCTGCAACAAGGGCATCCACACGGCTTGCCTCATTGGATTTTAGAACGCGGGCACAAGCGTTAAGCGTCGCTCCTGTCGTCAGCGCATCGTCTATCAGAACAATCTTTTTGCCAGCGATCTCGTCCGGCTTGACCACCCGAAAAGCGTTGGCGACATTCCGTTGCCTATCCTTTGCCGACAAGCCGCCCTGGTGCGGCGTCGCCTTTATCCGGCGTAGGACGTGAAATTTTGCCGGTATGCCGTTGACCTTAGACAGGTGACGGACCAATAGCGTCGACTGGTTGAATGTGCGGCTGATCAGGCGCCAGCGGTGCAGCGGCACGGGTAGGATGAAATCTGCTTGCTCCAGGATTGTGCTGCCGGCGCGGTGCATCCATCGGGCCAAAGACGGCGCGTGATCGGTCCGGTCCGCATATTTCAGTCTAGTGACCAATGGTCGGCTGTCGGCGTCATACACGAACACCGCCCGGGCGTGATCATAAGCGGGCGGATGTTCCAGACAGGACCCGCGTTCAAGAATTGTGTCTGTATTCACCGGGATATCGGCGAAAGGAATGCCGCACCGGTGACAAAATGGATCTGTAATGAAAGTGACCGCCTCGAAGCAAGTTGAACACAAGGCGCCGGGGTCGGCCACCATCGCGCCGCAGCGGAGACAGCGTGGCGGCATAACCGAATCCAAGAGCCTGGTGGCGAGAGTGTCAAGGGTGACAAACGACTGCCGCAGCAGGCTGGGCCGATTGTCAGGCTCGGAGTCCGTGAGAGACATTGATCCTTAAATCCTCGCGCTTTTAAGCCCATGGCTGAGTATGCCATAAGCGTAGCATGCAAGCACCGCCAACAATCTTCGATCGCCGTAAAGTTCGGCAGAATCGCACCCAAGCCATGGAGCAACACGCAAAAGAGCCGGCCATTTTCTCCATGGTACGGGAGCGCACGCTGGATCGCTTGCTTGACGTCACGCGCACTTTTCACCATGCCTTTGTCTGTGGCCCTGGGTCCACCCTCACCGCCCAGACAATGACGCAAAGTCATCGCGTCGAATCCGTAACATCGTCCGAGTTTATCGATCCAGCTGCAGCGGCCCAACCCAGATCAAACCAGCCACCGTTGAGTCTCATCAGCGATGACGAGTGGGTGCCATTCGGCCCTGATTCCTTTGACCTCGTTCTCAGTGTGTTGTCCCTGCATTGGGTCAATGACCTGCCTGGCGCCCTTATTCAGCTACGCCGGTGCCTGCAAGAAGACGGCCTTTTCCTGGCGGTCCTGTTTGGCGGTACAACACTATACGAGTTACGGGAATGTTTGCTGGATGCGGAAACCCAGTTGATGGATGGCGTCACACCTCGGGTTTCGCCTTTTGTCGATGTGCGGGATGCTGGGAACCTGCTGGTGCGAGCCGGCTTCGCGCTGCCTGTCGCCGACACGGACACCATCGTTCAAGAGTACGAAAACATGACCTCGCTGTTTGGTGCGCTCAAAACCATGGGTGAACTCAATGCGATTGTTGAACGCTCACGGGGGTTGGCAACGCCCCGGCTCTTCGCCCTTGCCGACTCCCTTTACGAGCAGCGTTTTGGTACCAAGGACGGCGGCATCAAGGCCACTTTTGAGATCGTCACCCTCACTGGATGGGCCCCTTCAGACATCCAGCAAAAACCTTTGGCTCCCGGCTCGGTGCGGCGGCGTCTGTCCGATGCCTTGGACACAGACGAAAACCCGCTCTAACAAAAACTGAGCGCGACATGGAACAAACACAATGAAATTTAAGACACCGCTAATCAAAGGTACGCTCGTAAAGCGCTACAAGCGATTTCTTGCCGACGTCACTTTGGAGGACGGCACGGCG
The DNA here is from genome assembly GCA_965262665.1 of Rhodospirillaceae bacterium. Lineage (GTDB taxonomy): Bacteria > Pseudomonadota > Alphaproteobacteria > Rhodospirillales > Rhodospirillaceae > CBDBND01. The sequence continues at coordinate 31,613 of CBDHFR010000004.1, read as the reverse complement.
GTGACGGCCCACTGTGCCAATTCCGGTTCCATGCTGTCGGTAAAAACCGAGGGCGCACCGGTATGGATTTCACTGGCTGATAATCCCAATCGTAAATTGAAGTACACTTGGGAGATTATTGAAATTGACGGCCATAGCGTCGGTATCAACACCAGCCATCCCAACCGTCTCGCCGCCGATGCCATCACTGCTGGCGAAATTCCGGAATTAACCGGTTACGAAAACCTAAGACGGGAAGTCAAATACGGCAAAAACTCCCGCATCGACATTCTGCTGGAAAACGACAACAATCCGCCCTGCTATGTGGAAGTGAAAAACGTCACCATGAAACGGGATTTGGGTCCGGACGGTTTGGCCGAATTCCCGGACGCGGTGACTACGCGCGGCGCTAAGCATTTGGTGGAACTGTCGGACATGGTGGCAGCCGGCCACCGGGCGGTGATGTTTTATCTGGTCCAAAGAGACGACTGCCCTTCGTTCAAGGTCGCCGGTGATATCGACCCCGATTACGAGGCCGGACTAGCCAAGGCCATCGGGACCGGAGTCGAGGTGCTCTGCTACCAATGCGCCGTCAGCCCTAAGGAAATCAAGCTTTCCGGGCCTTTGCCCATGGATTTACCAAGCTGAAACCCCTATATGTCACAGTGATTTTACCAATCAATTGCACCACCTCGGGTTTGGATGAATCTCGCCTTGGATAGAACCGAATCACGCCGCCCCAATGAAGTCATTGTCCATGGACCTGACGCCTTCGTCGCCATGCGCAAGTCCGGTCGGTTTGCGGCGGAGGTGCTGGATTTCATCACCCCCCATGTGAAACCGGGCGTGACCACGGGCGAGCTTGATCAATTGTGTCATGACTTCCAGGTCGAGCATGGCACCGTGCCCGGGCCTCTTGGCTATCGCGGTTACCCCAAATCCATCTGCACCTCCATCAACCATGTGGTCTGCCACGGCATTCCAGGTGACCGGGTGCTCAAGGACGGCGATGCCGTCAATATCGACGTAACGCCTATTCTCGACAGCTGGTATGGCGACACCAGCCGCATGTTCTATGTGGGCAATGTAAAGATCAAAGCCCGGCGATTGGTCGAGGCCACTTATGCGGCCATGATGAAAGGCATCGAAGTTATACGGCCCGGCGCCACCCTTGGTGATATCGGCCATGCCATCCAAATCTACGCTGAAGGCCACAGATTTTCCGTTGTCCGGGACTTCTGCGGTCATGGCATCGGCCAAGTTTTTCATACGCCGCCAAATGTCATGCATTTTGGGCGGCCGGGTACCGGTATGATGCTCGAAGAAGGCATGATCTTTACGGTGGAACCGATGATCAATGCGGGCCGGTTCGAGACCAAGATTCTCGATGACGGGTGGACCGCTGTGACCCGCGACAAAACCTTGTCAGCGCAATTCGAACACACCATCGGCGTCACCGCGGACGGGTTCGAAATTTTTACCTTGTCTCCGAAAGGCTACACCTGCCCGCCATTTGAGGACTGATCCATGCCGCCAAACCGTTCTGGCCAGGATGCTCCGGGGCCTGATACGGATCAGGGCGGCGAACTCTTTCCCGAAAACACCGATGCAAAGACGGCCAAAGGCCATCACGCCCGTTTGCGCGCGCGGTTCTTGAACGCAGGACCTGATGCTCTCGCCGACTATGAACTGCTGGAACTTCTGCTGTTCACGGTGCTGCCTAGGAAAGACACCAAAGCATTGGCGAAAACACTGATCGACACCTTTGGCTCTTTTGCCGAAGTGGTCACCGCCGATAAGGACCGGCTGTTAGCCGTCGATGGCCTGGGCGAAAGTGCGGTTGCAGGTTTGAAAATCGTCCCGGCAGCCGCAGCCCGCATGCTCAAGGCCGGCGTGATGGATCAGCCGGTGATATTCTCATGGTCCGCACTGATCGACTACTGCACCGTTGAAATGGGGTTCGAGGAGACGGAACAGTTCCGCATTCTCTTCCTCGATAAAAAGAACAAGCTCATCGCCGACGAAGCCCAGCAGAAAGGAACGGTCGATCACACCCCGGTCTACCCCCGCGAAGTGGTAAAACGAGCGCTGGAATTGAACGCCAGTGCCATCATCATGGTGCACAACCACCCCTCCGGCGACCCCTCACCGTCGCAGACGGACAAAGACATGACGGGGAAAGTGATAGAAGCCTTGGGCGCCGTCGGCCTGATCCTGCACGACCACGTGGTCATTGGCCGCGGCCGGCATTTCTCGTTCAAGCAGGAAGGGTTGCTTTAAGACTCGCCCTCTTGCGCTTCATCCGCCGGTAACCGGCCGAAGGCGCCGTAGATTCGGCCGATAAAGGCATCGCGGGCTGCCTTGCGCTCAGCTATCTCATCGGGTGTGGGCACATACTGCTCGATCATCTCCGTGGTCACCTTGCCATGCTCGCTGAGCAGTTTTTCCATCAACCGCAATCTTTCCTGGTTGACCCACAGGGCCGCGCCCAATTCGAGACAAACGGTGGTGAGATTGTCTATGGCGATGTTGTCGTAGTAAAATCGGGGTTCCGGTTCTACGGGACGTTCTGGTGCGTCTGCCGCCACGGGGCCCTCCGTATCTCAGTTTCGCCCACCCTAGGCGACCGGGATTGCGGTGAAAACAGGGATCGTCGGCGTTCATTCACATGGTGGCACTTTTCGGCGCCGACCGGCTGGAAGTCCATGGCTGAACTCTCTATACAAGCCGAGAACCCAATGACATTGGGCCACTTTATTTTGGGAAACGAGAACATGATCCCGCGTTATGCGCACCCGGATATGGTGAAAATCTGGGAGCCTGAGAACAAGTTTCGCATCTGGTTTGAAATCGAAGCCCACGCCTGTGACGCCCAGGCTGAATTGGGGATCATCCCTAAGAGCGCCGCTGAAACGGTTTGGAAAAAGGGCAAGTTTGAGGTCGAGCGGATCGATGAGATCGAAGCCGAAGTCAAACACGATGTCATCGCCTTCCTGACCAACCTGGCCGAGCACGTGGGGCCCGACGCCCGCTTTGTCCACCAGGGTATGACATCATCGGACGTGCTCGACACTTGTCTGTCTGTTCAGCTGGTTCAGGCCACGGATATTCTTCTCAAAGACATCGACGAACTTTTGAAAGCCATCGAGCACCGCGCCTTCGAGCATAAGATGACCGTCTGCATGGGACGCAGCCATGCCATCCACGCCGAACCAACCACCATCGGCTTGAAGTTCGCCGGAATGTACGAGGAATTCAGCCGCAACGAAGATCGGCTACTTGCCGCACGAAAAGAAATAGCAACGTGTGCCATCTCTGGCGCGGTCGGTACCTTTGCCAATATCGATCCGCGCGTGGAAGACCATGTGGCGAAAGCCTTGGGTCTCGAATCTGAGCCGGTTTCAACCCAAATCATTCCACGGGACCGCCATGCTGCGTATTTCGCCACGCTGGGCGTCATCGCCAGTTCCATTGAGCGCATCGCCACCGAGATCCGCCACCTGCAGCGCACGGAAGTACGGGAAGTCGAAGAGTATTTTTCACCGGGGCAGAAAGGCTCGTCGGCCATGCCCCACAAGCGCAATCCAGTGCTGACGGAAAACCTCACCGGCCTTGCCCGTGTGGTGAGGGGTTACGCCATTCCGGCGATGGAAAACGTCGCCCTGTGGCATGAGCGGGACATCTCCCACTCTTCCGTGGAGCGGGTCATCGCACCGGACGCAACGGTGACATTGGATTTTGCCTTGGCCCGACTCACCGGTGTGATCGACAAGCTGGTGATCTATCCCGACGCCATAGAGAAAAACCTCAACGCCATGGGCGGGCTGGTGTTTTCGCAACGGGTGCTGCTCGCCCTCACCCAAGCCGGTGTCAGCCGCGAAAATGCCTACAGCCTGGTCCAGCGCAACGCCATGCAGGTATGGGACAGCAAGGGTGATCTCTTGTCTCTCTTGAAAGAGGACAAAGACGTCGCGGCGCACTTATCAGACGATGCGCTGACGGACCTGTTTGCGATGGAGTATCACACCAAACATGTGGATACGATTTTCGAGCGGGTGTTCGGCGAAAGTTAAGGCAAGTGCTGATGTCTGCTTATACCGGAGGGGATACACCGGCATCTCGGGCCGCGTCCTCGCTCGAACGCCCCGTCGCAATCGCTGCCCAGAACCGAACAAGCTCCTCACGCCGTGCCGAGTCCGGTCGACCTGGCGAATGCAACTTGCTCCGTCCAGACCGATCCGACCGCCGTCTGCGTACCGTCATAGCAACCTCCTATGCCAGAGTGTTGCGACGACCGATTGAACCCGCCCAATATGCCCGCGGTGACGACCGCAAACTGCTCCGCCTCCACGGCATCAAGGCCGCCATGAGCCGCAAGGGGAATTGCCTCGACAATGCCCCCATGGAGAGCTTCTTTGGGTCTCTCAAGACCGAACTCGTGCACCGTACCCGTTTCGTACCCGGCGCGAGGCCAGGGCTGCGCTATTCGAGTACATCGAGATCTTCTATAACCAACGACGGCGCCACTCGAGCATCGGCTACCGGACGCCGGCACAGGCCAGGAGAGATATGACCATCGATCAGGCCGCATAGGTGAAGAACCACCTGGTCCGGATTTTGGGAGCAACGTCAGGGTGCTCACCGACGATGGCCGGACACGAAACAGGTCTCCTGACTGTTGATCAAAGTGTGGGCGCCACAGTGCCACGTTCGTCTCTTGCCCTGAACAAAGCGAAACAAATGGATTAGAAAGGGCAGGTGACGCACATCGTGCACGATGTGCTGAAACCACCACTTCTTGATGATCTTGCCTTCGTCGATACGACTGATCGGATTGTAGGTCACCAGGCATGGCTTGTCCGATCGGTTCGCCCAAGGCTGTTGGTTGTGCATAATGTAGGTGATTTCGTAGTTGTCAGGTCTCACACTGTATTGCTCGATGTGGTTGCTCCGGGTGGCGAGTGGCTTGACATCATTGTCCGGAAGAATCGAGGCGTCCGAATGAACGACCGTATGGTTGTGCAGTTCACTCTCGTAACGGATCGAAGAGAGAGGACAGCCCTCCATGAACGTCGGTTTATTCAGGATCATCAACGTTTGGTTAGCGTTGCACGAGAAAACTACATCATCAAACGTTTCTGTCCTTCCGGTTTCGTCCTCTACGACTACATCAGATGGACGCCGGTGCACCTTTCGAACCGGCCGGTCAAGGTATATCTTGTCCTGAAAGGCAGCCGACAATTTTTCATAGATACTCCGCGTGCCCCGGTCCCAGGTCTGCACCGGGGTTGCGGTTTCAATATCAAAAAACTCCAGATACCGGGAAAATATGGACGCGGGCATGTCGAACACATTCGTGGCCATCAGGAAGTTGACGAACATGGGCTTCAGTTGTCCATCCCGAAAACCTTATCCGCCGATCATAATGAGGCAAACCGTCCAGGTGTGAGCGAGGTTTTCGGAAGTGACAGGTGTGCATCATGAATATCGGTAGATGAACTTAATAGAAGGGAGAGCCGCTATTCGCGTCGTTCGACGAACGGAAACCGCCCGACACATTGACCTGGAGGAGATAGACGATGAGCCATACAACGGAGTCAGAAATACAGATTGATCAAAACAACAATAGTCACAAAAGAGAAACACGTGATCACATGATCAAAGTAGCGATCCTCTTTTTGCTCGCCGGCATCGCCTACACTAATGTCTTTACGGAAGTTTGGGATAATTCACTCTCTTGGCTTGACACCAACACAGAGAATTACCTTGAGGATAATCGAAATAAAGCACTTGTCGTGTTTGCGTCTGCACGGGCTATTAATGGCATCATCTCGGTCATGCAAACCGCCGAGATAAGCGTGATTGTGGGCAGTGCTAGTATTGGAGAATTACTCGATCCGGCCAATGACTTAGTCGAGCGGTTTTCGTCGGTGATGCTCATCAGCTTGGTCTCTTTGGCCGTCCAGGAGGTTCTGTTCGGGATTGGCAAGGACATTGGTTTAAGACCGTTGCTCGCGATTGGTTTCGCGGCATTGGGGATTGCAACACTAGGCAAGGGAACATTTGTCGAAAAATGGTTCAAATCAGTGGGCAGCGTTGTGCTTACTCTCGCCATTTTCTTGAAACTTGTCATTCCTCTTACCGCCTGGGTTGGAACCTACGTCGGGGAACAGTTCCTCAATCAAGAGTATGAAACAGCCATCGCTAGCCTGGAAGACATTCAAGAAACGGCGAAAGACTTGGAAGACTCGGTTCTACAACAGGCTGAGGATGCAGTAGATCAGTCTACGGTTCTTCCTTCACAGAATGCCACGTCAAGCTCAGAGACTGTTGAATCGCTTGATAGCGAAGCCATAGAAGAAAATGATCTTTTTGATCGAGCACGTTCCTTGTCCTCGAACGCGATCGGTGCTGTCGCAGAAACAGTCAGTTCTGTAACCGGCTCGATCAGGAACGCGTTTAGCATCCCGCGTATTTTGTCGCTTGCCGAGTTTGTGGGTGATCTTGCTGAAAAAGTCGTGAACCTGATCATGGTGTTCTTGATACAAACAGTTTTGATACCTGTTTTCACTGCCTTGTTGTTCTGGCGGCTTATGCAAAAAATGATTTAAGCGGTTGGCAGAGCAGAAAGGTGCCACGTACGTTCACACAATACGACATCAAGACCTGTAAATCGGCGCGGAAGATTTACCTGTCCATCCCGAAAACCTCATCCGCCGATTATATGGACGCCCCCCGATGGTAAGGACTCGCCGGTTCCACGTCCTACCGTGCGCGGAACGGAAGTGTGCGAACGGCCGCAATGCGCCGGTAAGGCTTCGGTCAGGCCGAGATGGAGGCAACCATTCAGTTGCGGCGCGATGGACTGAACGGGTTGACATTGGGATCGTCCGCTGAGCTGAGAGTGATTATCCTTGTACCGTGCAGTCTCAGCGGGCCATGACGGCCGATCAAAGAGGTGCATGGATGCCCCATCGAATTTTCTATAACGTCGATCTGGCTGCTTGGGTCTTCGGGACAGTCGAGAAACACCGACAGGGCGTATCGTGGCAATCCGCCTGGGTCGAGACATATCGAGAGACGGGGGGCGTGTCCAAGACCAGCGGCGAGAAAGTCTGTCCGATGATGGCGGCGAGAACGCTATACGAATTGGGTCGGCTCAAGAACGGTGGTTTGCCGTTCAGGGACTGCGAGATATCCGAACTGTGGAATCACTCCAGGAACGGAACCTACGCAATTCTCGCTACGAGACTGCTGCGAGCGAATGCGCATTTGAGCAAGACTTCGTTGTGGCGGGAGATTCAACAGGCCGTGAGGCGTGAGGTCGGTGACGAACCGGCCCGCACGAACCAAGGCGGACCAACTCTGGCCTATCAACTGTGGCACCACGGTTTGATCGTGGACGAGTCTGTATGACCATTGCGCGCAGACTGACGCGTGCCGAGCGCACGGCCGGAAAACAAGGTCTGCACACACAGTCGACCGATCTCGTCGCTCAGTTGACGTTCACAACGTCATCCGTCCCGACTATCACGTAACCGTCCACTCAGGCCGTGACGGCCCGGACCGGCGGAGCCAGTGAACGTCCGCGGAGTAAGGAGATCGGTTGGATGCACCTTCCGACATCATCCTCCGCACGAACGCTTCCTCGGCCTGGCCGTTACGGTTATCGCCGGATCGCTGCCTTGCTGAGAGACCCGGGCTGGTAGGTAAACGATAAACGCGTCGAAAGGCTATGGCGGCGGGAGGGGCTGAAAGTGCCTGCAAGACAGCCAAAGAAAGGACGGCTCTGGTTCAACGATGGATCGTGCGTCCGGCTTCGGCCCGGGTATCGCAACCACGTCTGGTCTGACGACTTCGTTCACTGCCGAACCGATGATGGCCGGGCGTCCCACGCCCTGAACATTCTCGATGAACACAGCAAGGAATGCCTGGCCATCAAGACAGAGCGCAAGCTCAATTCGACCGATGTCATCGACACGCTGACTGATTTATTCATCCTGCGTGGCGTGCCCGCCTACATACACTCCGATAACGGCCCGGAGTTCGTTGCTCAAGCCGTCCGGGACTGGATCGCAGCAGTCGGCGCAAAAACAGCCTACATCGAGCCCGGCTCACCTTGGGAGAATGGATACTGCGAGAGTTTAAACGCACGCTTCCGTGACGAATGGCTCGACCGGGAAACCTTTTACAACCTGCCAGAGGCGCAGATTCTGATCGAACAATGGAGGAAACATTACAACACGAAACAACCACACGGCGCTTTGGACTACCAACCACCGGCACCGGAAGCCATCGTCCCGATAGACCAAAGGCCGATCATGCACTAACAATTAAACTCGACCACTCAACGGGGGTAGATCAGAGGCACCGAAGCGTTCTATAATACACTGTTTTCATGTCTCCTTCCGAAATGGGTCCGAACACAGGGTCAGCCATCCGTCACCATTCCGCAAGCCGATTGGTTCCAACTCCCGCGCATCCGCGCGCGCCAGTGTCGTATATTTTCTCCAGCACCCGGTTTACCTACAGGTCGATATCGACACCGCACGGGCAATGGTCGGAGCCCTGCTCGCCGGGCCAGATGAAGGCATCTTGCGTTCGCTTCATCGCAGCCGGCGACGCGAGGACGTAGTCAATCCGCCATCCCACGTTCCGTTCTCGCGCGCCGCCCCATTGGCGCCACCAGGTATAATGGCCGGGCTCATCGGGATGCAGGGCGCGAAAGGTGTCCACCCAGCCGGCCTCGAGCCAGCGATCCAGCTCGGCCCGCTCCTCGGGCAGGAAGCCGCTGTTCCTGACATTAGATTTCGGGCGGGCGAGGTCGATCGCGCGGTGTGCGGTGTTGTAATCCCCGATCACGAGCACCGGGCACCGGCGCCGCAGCTTCTGTACTCGGTCGAATACCGCCCGATAGAAGTCAAGCTTGTAGCCGACACGGCTGTTGTCCCGGTCCCTTCCGCTGCCCTTCGGGAAATAGCCGTTTACAACAGCGAACCGCCCGCGGTCGGTCCGGAAATGGGCAGCGATGAACCGGCCCTCGATGTCGAGCCCTGGCTCTCCGAGAGAGATCTCCACCCGCTCGGGCTCAAGCTTCGAGTAGATACCGACGCCGCTATACCCCCGGCGCTCAGCTGCCGAGAACGCAGCGTGCCAGCTGGGCGGCGTGCGGGCACCGGGAGGGATCTGCTCGGGCAGTGCGCGAACCTCCTGGACGCCGACGATGTCGGCGCCGGACTGGTCCAGAAAATCGACGAACCCGCGCCGCACGCAAGCGCGAATCCCGTTGACGTTCCAGCTCACCACCCGCATTGGTTCCACCTCCGCCGCGACGGCGATGCCGCGTCTCCCGTGTCAAGGACAGGACGGACCGTTTCCCGCACATTGCCGACCGCAGTGTAACGTTCGGCACGCCGTCCGTCATCCGATCCGGCGACGCGTCCGCCCGAACGCGGCTACGCCGGGTCCGCGATAGGTCACGCGCCTGTCCACGCCCGACCCGAACGCCCCCAGCGCCGAGGTCATCCCGTCGCCAGCCGCAATGCTTCTTCTCGACGTGCCCCTCAATGGGGCAGCGACACCATTCGGTTCCTCGGGACCTTGGCTCAGGCCGCCGAGAGGACCATCCGTCAAAGGAAGCGCTGCCGGGTAAGTTCGCGATCCCGGCCATGCCACAGCACGCATTTCCCGCGGGATCGCGCACGCCGGATCGTTCCCCCGATCGGCCGCAATCGAAACCGGATACCGCGCCCGCCTTAATTTCTTGCTGCCAGCGTTCCGTTGAAAAAGATGTTCTCCCCGACGTTTTGGGCAGATCTTTGGGCAACTTACTCCCTATACGATGGTTACTATGCAGATCGACGCACGTTCGGCTTCAACGCCGATATCGGTAACGGGTTTTTCACGCCGATTCCGACATTGATTCTGTATGCAACGTTCACCATCAATTTCTTGCCTGCTGTTGGTGCAGGCATTCTTGGAGTCATGCTGTTTTGGCAATGGACCTATGTAACCTCCGTTTACTGGGTCAGTTTTTTCGTGGCCAACAGGCACAGCAGGGACGATATGTACACTTATATTTGGGCAGTGAATTCCCCCTGGGTGATTGTGCGCGATACTGGGGTAGTACCTATCCATTCGCTTGGTTGTCGATGGCAGCTATGGTGTGTTGGGCCACTGATGACACCAGAAGCTCACAAACTTTGCTGCCGCCGTCATCCAGTTCGCGCTAGCGACGAACACTGGCCGAGTGGCGTCAACTTGCAGCGTGACAGTCCTCGATTGTAGGTTCTGCAAGTCCAAAGCAGTTAGTCTGACAATGCCTTGCCTCATCTTCGTTTCCTTCAGTCTCTACAATGAGCCAGAAATCCTCCCTTATCAAAACTCCTCAAACCGTCCGATAGGCGCTGACGTCACAAAACCGCCAATGTTCTTGCCATGATCAAATTGACAACAATATGCACCTGGTTGCGAAATTATGAGTCCACGACTTAATTATACTTGAAGGAACGACACAGTGATGAATGGTTATCGCTCACAAGGCAATTGATGTAGAGGCGTCGTTATATGCAGATTTACCAAATCATCGATAAGATCGACGATAACCAACTGTTCGTACCCGCATTTCAGCGGGAGTACGTATGGAAGCGTGCCGATGCCAAGGCTGTCTGACGTCAGCGTCTATGGGACAGTTTTAGAACTTTACCTTGCTTTCAAGAGCGAAAAATCACTTATCACATTGTTATTATTATAGAATTATCTTATACTGAACCGTGGTATAAAAGCTAGTATCTAGTTTGCGTAATCATTTTGAAACCGAATTCATTATAACTCCAGCGTACCAAGGCGTGCGTTTGTCGTAGATTTCTTCCTGCAGCCCGATTTTCGGCCTCTGCGTGGCGCCCTCCAAAACCGCCTTTCACGATCCCGATAACAGCTTTTCGTACTGTCAATGGCGGCGCAAAATTGGGCCATTAGGGCGGCGTAAAAGTATGCCAGTTTCGGAAGTAGCGGACGGATTGGGTTCAGGTGTGCGCCCGGGGACCAGCGGCTCCTCATGTAGCAAGCAGGGTCCCGGGCGCATTGCCCCGTGAGGGGCAATTTCTGTTCAGGGTTTTTGTGTGGTTTTGCGGCTTTGCGCGAGGCAGTAGCTTTCGCCGTTCATCTCCAGGATGGAGACATGATGCGTGAGCCTGTCGAGCGGCGCGCCAGTGAGGCGCTCGGAGCCGAGGGTTTCGGTCCATTCCTCAAAGGGCAGATTGCTGGTGATCAGGGTTGAGGAGCGCTCATAGCGCTGCGAGATCAGTTCGAAGAGCAGTTCCGCGCCGGTTTTGCTGAGCGGGACAAAGCCCAGTTCGTCGATGATCAGCAGCTTGGGGGCCAGCATCTGCTTCTGCAGGCGCAGGAGTCGCTTCTCATCGCGCGCCTCGATTACCGGCACCGAGTAATCGTTGCGCCGACGCGCCGAATGGCGATCTGGGTTCACCTCCGGACACTCGGACGACGTTTTTGAACGGCATTGTCAGGCGGATGACTTTGACAAGCGTTTTTCCGGTGTCATGCCAAGGTATCAAGGGCGCGGACAACCTTGCTGCAAAGAGTGGCGCCACGGCTGATAGCGCCGCCTCGCTGCCTCATTCGGGTGTCCCTTTCGAATACTCCATACACACGGAGCTATAGAGGGTTTACCCCCAGTTTAAGCGGGCAAAGTTTTCGGAAAGGATAGCGAAAAGACGGGAAGAGCTGAGATGTCATTTTTTTACACAAAATGGTTGACTATCTCGTCCTATTCCGTCCCATTTTGTCTGTTAGTTAATCCAGATTTGGAGAAGGGACAATGGGGAAGAAACGCAATATCCATATAACTCCTCACGCCAAGAGCGGCTGGCAGACCATACGCGAAGGCGCTAGCCGGGCCAGCGGACGATATGGCACGCAGCGGGAAGCGATCGGTCAGGGCCGCGACCTCGCCAAGCGGGATAAGGTGAAGCTTGTTATTCACCGCAGGGACGGAAGCATCCGTGGCAGTGACATTAGCGGTAACGATCCGCATCCGTCGAAAGACGGCCAATAATTGATTCCAATTCGGTTTGAAATCTGAGTCGGTTCGGCCTTTTCGAACAGTCTGGGGGCTAGCTTGTACTTTTTTGGCGCTGTCCGCTGTTGAGAGCCGCGACGGCCACCGAAAGCATTCTGTAAGCCTCGGGATTCCGACGCTAGCGTATATTTGGCGTTGGGGACTTCGGTAGCGGAACCTGTCGCTTGCGAAACCCTCATCCACACCCGGACGGTTTGCATCATTAAGACCGGCGGATAAAGTTTTTCGGGAAGGACGGCCATCAACTGCTTAATCGATGAGCGCAATGGCGTAAATCCTAAATCCTTCGCCTGGACGCCGACCCAAACACCATCATCGCGGCCAGAAACCGTGAGTGCCAAACGTTTGAATCCAACCAATTAGGCGTCTTTCCATTGAGGATTTATGGACGGGATTTCTCCCATGCTTCGTTAAGCCGATCGTAACTTTCAGGCTGGCCGCTGCAATTGACAGTGCCGTCGGGCACGTCAAACCAGGGTTGCTTGCTGCGTGTCCACAAATGGCCGATCGGCGCAAGCCAGGTGCGGTCGTCCAGCGTGCCCGGCTTGACGCTGACCATAGACGGCGACTGCGACGGCACGTGATAGAGTCTGGTGCCGCAGGTCGGGCAGAATACGCAGTCCGTCTGTCCGCCCGAATCCGTAGATCTAGTCCACGACTTCGGTGCGCCTTGCGTTAAGTGAAAAGCATTGATCGATACTTTCATGGACATGCCGAAGGCGGAACCCGATTGCCGCTGACATTCGGTACAGTGGCAGGCGTACAAAGTATATGGCTCGGTTGTTATTTTGTAACGGATCTCGCCGCATTGACACCCGCCGGTCAAAGGCAAGTTCACCATCTTGTGCCTCCCATTTTATTCATTGACCGGCTGTCCCTTCCATTTACCTCATCCGCTGCTATTCGGGATTAAGTTGCCTGAGGTGTTTGCGCGCTAAGATCGTGCCGGCCGTTCGTGCTCTTGGATCCCTGCCTCAACTTCGCTCCTTTCTCTAACGACGATGAACCAGGAAATCCTCCCTTACCAAATCACTTCAAGTTGTTCCTGTTTCCTGACGGCGAATATTGCCCGGACCGCCGCCACCGTCACAACCGCCGCAAGGTCCACAGCACCTTGCCGACGATGTGGGCACCCTGGGCAAGGCAAGTGTAGGGCTCATAGGCGGGATTGGCGGAGATCAGCCTGAGCCGGGGCGGCTCGGCATGGGGCAGGACCCCGACCCGCTTGACCACCAGGCCGGTGCCGTCCCATAGCACGGCGGTCTCGCCGGTGCCGGGGGAGCGGCGGGCAACGTCGACCAGCAAACGGTCGCCGTCGGAGACCAGGGGCTCCATGGAATCGCCGCGGGCGCGCAGGACGCGGAGGTTGCCGGGCTCGGCATCGCCTTCGTGACGGATCATGCCCTCCGGCAGATGCCAGCGCGCCTTTTCGTGGGTGAACTCCTCAATCAAGGCCCCCGCCCCGGCGGCCGCCTCGACCGCCATCTCGGGAATGGCGGCAAGGCGCGCGCCGGGAATTGCGGCCGGCGGTGTGCGCCGCCTGCGTTTCCGCGGCTTGCGCTTGGGCGCTTCGGCAGGGCGCAGCTCGGAGCTGCTGCAGCCGAGTAATTGGCCCAGCTTTTCGCTGTCGCCGTAGTTCAGCGCCGCCGGGATACCCCGGTGCAGGAACTGGTGCATGTAGCTCGGGCTGCGGCCGATGGCATGGGAGTGTCCCTTCCGAAAACCTTATTTGCCGGTCTTGATGATGTAAGACGTCTACGACTAGATGGGGCATTCAGGAGCACAACCCAAAATTATAGATGATTCACAACCAGTTAGGGCCGAAGAAGCTTTTATGGCTAGGATAACTGTTTCGGCACCCTCTGCGATGACTGGATGCAACATTGAGGCGCTGCCCATGGCAATTTGAAATCGTAGACATGATTTCTTTGTCTAAATTCTATGCTTTTGGTTTTTAAAGCATAGAATTTGAGCACTCACTCAATTTCCTGCGAAGTCCCGGTCATGGCAGCGGGGAAGCCTATGCAATACGTAAGGCAAACACGGAGGTGAGACGAAGGAGAGGCAATCATGTCAACTGAATCGTCTGATTACGCGGCAGCAACACGGCGTTGTCTGCCCGCCGCCGCTCTAGCTTCGGCCGTTGTGGTCGCATTCACCGGCGTGCCGCCAGCCGTTTCCACCGCGAAGGCCCAGGTTCAAGCTGCCATCGAAGAAATCGTTGTCACCGCCCGTAAGCGTGAGGAAAGCCTTCAGGATATACCTCTGGCCATCGCTGCCTTTACGTCGCAAGACATCCAGGACGCTGGGTTACAAGAGTTGGGCGACATTGCCCTGCAAACAGCGGGAATGGAATTTAGCCCCCGCTATGGGGGTAGCCGCGCCGGGCGGATCGATTCCGTCATCCGGCTCCGCGGTGTATCACAATCTTCATTGGACCACCTTCAGCCGACGTCGCTGTTTATTGATGGCATTTTTGTCCTCGGCACAGCTAACTCAATCGGTCTGCAGGACCTGGAACGGGTCGAGGTGATCAAGGGGCCTCAATCGGCCTTTTTCGGCCGTAACACTTTTGCCGGCGCTATCAATTTCATCACCAAGTCGCCGGACCTGGAGGAATACAACACCCAGGTCGACGTGTCGCTTGCAACCTATGATAAATACGACGGCAACGTGCTCACTTCAGGCCCAATCATATCGGGTAAACTGGCCTATCAACTCAATGCGCGGCTATATCACCGGGGTGCTGAGTGGGTAGCCACCGACGGTGGAGAGTTGGGCAGAGAGCGCTCCAACTATGTTAGCGGCGTTTTATATGGTGAGCCGACGGACAACTTATCCTTCAAGTTCCGTGCCTATTATCAGAAGGACGATGACGGTCCACCTGTTGCCGGTCTTATCAGGGGCCGTTTTGCCGACACCTGCACGGGAACATCCGTTCAACGCTATAACGAAGACGGCACCGCTATCGAGACCTTCTTCCCAACGCAGTACATCTGCGGCAAGGTGCCAGAGTTCGGTTTCAATGAACCGGGCGGCAGACTCTTATCAAGGGAAACCACTCTGCACCCCTCCACCTTCTTTCAAGACCGCAGCGGTTTCATTTCCGCCCCCGTCTTCATGCCCTTCAGCGGTCCCGTCCCCAATTTTATCATCGACAATATGCTTGGCGATGCGGGCGACCGGTTCCTCATGAAGAACGTGCCCGACCTGGATAATTACGGCATGGTGCGCAATCAGGTTCGCCTTGCCTTGAACTCTGACTATGAGTTCACGGGTGGAATCCTGGATGGCTACACGGCCAGCTTTCTTGGCGGCTGGAACGATACGCGCATGAACTTCCTGCGCGACTATGACCAGCACGACACCTCCCAATGGTATGGTCTCGACCCGAAGTTTGCGCAGGACTGGAGCTTGGAAGGCCGCCTTACCTCGCCGCAGGATGCACGGTTTAGATGGTTGCTGGGCGCCACTTACTACGACCAGGAGTTCATCACCAGCGGCTCAGGTGGTTTGGTGGTCACCGCCAATTTCCAATCACTCGCCGTTGGTCCAGTGCTGACGACCACGCCTCCTACAAACGGCAATACCGCCAAGGTTTGGGGTGTGTACGGTGCGGTTTCCTACGACATAATGGATAACCTCACCTTCGACATCGAAACTCGCTACCTTCAGGACGAACGGTCCGTCTCGCAAGCGGGGTTCTCCTTCACCGACAAGTACAAGCAGTTAACGCCGCGGTTTATCCTTAGCTACAGGCCCTCTGATAACACCAATGTATACATCCAGGCGTCGAGGGGGAACTTGCCGGGTACAACCAACGGCTTAGTGGCCGTCTGCAGTCCAGAGGAGTTCTTCGAACCCTATCCCGACCCGTTCACGAACGAACCGTCAACCGCATCCGAATGTGCTCAGATTGCTTCGCAACTGCCGGAAGGGCAGGCCGCCGGCTCAACACCGTCGCAAAAGCTTGATGCTATAGAGGTTGGGTGGAAACAAACACTGTTCGACGGTCGCTTCCGCTTCAACCTGACCGGCTGGCATTATGAATGGAAAAATCGGCCCTTCGGCCTCAGCGTCGTCTGGGTGCGGGACGCCGAAGATCCAACGCAGCGGGACCGCAGGCCCAATCCCTTTGCCAACTCCCTCGGCGTTAGTGTTCCCGGCAGTCAGAAACTGTGGGGTGCGGAATTCGAATCCGGCTTTGTCATCACCGACAATTGGGATGCCCAATTCAACGTCAGTTGGAGCGACAACAAGTTCGACCAGTTAGACAGCCGGTCCAAGAACCAACTGACCGGCTTCACCAACCTGAAAGGACTTGAGATCAGCCGTTATCCCCGCTGGCAAGGTAATTTATCCACCACCTATAGGGCGGCGTTGACCACAAGTTGGGACTGGTACGGCCGCGCTGATTTCATCTATCACGGCAAATATTGGGCGGAGGATGAGAATCTAGCCCAGGCTGATTCCTACCTGTTGACTCACGCCCGCATCGGCATACAGCGAGAAGACCTCCGTGTTGAGCTCTTCGTCCGCAATCTGTTCCAGACGCGGGACTGGGCCGTCGCTTCCTCAAGGATCGATTTCACCCAGCCCACTTTCAACTTCAGGGGCTTCCATGGCATAGTTGTTGTGCCCCAGGAGAAACGGACCTTCGGTATTCGTACCAATCTCCGCTTCTAGGCGACAAACGTTTCCTAGTTTTGCATGGTGAAGATATCCCTTATCCCCATGCGAACGGTGCTCTGGGCATAAACAGTCTTGGCGCCTCGTTCTCCGCTTGAGATAGGCTATCCTTTTTAAAACCTCATCCGCTTGAAATGAAAATCGATCGTCTGTAACCCGTTTGGGATGTTACCGTTCGTTAGGTTGTTATTGTTCACGTTCGCCGGGTTTGGAAGATCACCATCATTTCCTTCTTCGACCCCCAATGGTTATTTTTTTGAGGCTAATGCTCGGAAAGAAGTAAGCTGGCTCAAATGACCGACACCATCCTCAAACGCGCCACCCTCATCGTCCGTGATGCGGCACGCATGAAAGAGTTCTATGAAACCGTCCTCGGCTGGACCTGCTCCTATGATGCGGCGATGAAACTGTCTGGACCTGCACCGCAAAAGTGGAGAGTTACCTTCTCACCTAAGCCGCCATACTTTCGCACTTCACCGGACTGATGCTGCCCAGATATGAATGGCGACGACGCGGATTATAAAATCCATTGATATAATGGAACAGGGCGTTTTGTGCCTGTTCCCTGGTTTCATAGTGTTCCCTCCATATTAATTCTGCTTTCAATGATTTGAAGAACGTTTCTACAGTCGCATTGCCATAGCAATTCCCTTTGCCAGACATCGAAGAGAGAAAGCCGTGGTCTTTGAGAAGTTTCCGGTAATCGTTGGAGCAATACTGCGAGCCACGATCAGAATGATGAATGACCCCTGGTGGCGGTTGTCGCAATGCAATGGCCCTTTTCAGAGCCTTGATCGGCAAATCCCGTTTGAGCCTGTCGCTGACGGCCCAGCCAATGACACGGCGTGAATACAAATCGATGATCACCGCAAGATACAGCCAGCCCGCTGCCGTCCAGAGATAGCTGATATCACCGGCCCATTTCTGGTTTGGTCCCGTGGCCTGAAAATCTCCATCCAGAAGGTTGGGAGCTATGTTGTGGTTGTGATTACTGTTTGTCGTGCGTTTGAATTTATGAGTTCTGACGATGCGAATATCGTTCTCCCGCATCAACCGCCCGACCCGGCGTTCACCAATGACGCTGCCTTGATCCCTGAGTTCATCAGTCATTCGCTGGCGACCATAGGCCCGATAATTACGGGCATGTTCGGCACGAATATGGGCCAAATAGACCCTGTCGTCGCGTTGGCGCTGACTGGCAGGGCGAGACCCCCAAGCGTAGTAGCCGCTTTCACTGACCCTCAGGACTTTGCACATCCTGCAGATTGAAAAATTGGCCTTCTCCTTTGCGATGAAATGAAACCTCATCGGCTTTGGCTGGCGAAGAAGGCCGTCGCTTTTTTTAAAATGTCCCGCTCCTCACGCAATGTCCTGTTCTCCTTGCAAAGGCGAGCCAATTCCTTGTCTTTATCATTATGAGGGCCGGACAGCAGCTCAGTGTGCTTATGAGCGGTAATCCACTTGCCTAATGTAGACAGGCCAATGCCAAGATCGGCGGCAACTTGCTTGTGTGATAGCCCGCTCGTCAATGCAATCCGAACGGCTTCAGAACGAAATTCCTCAGTTCTTCCGATACCCATATGGGCCTCCTGTTGAGTTTAAACTTTAACAGAAGGCACTCTCCATTTTACCGGTACCAGTCCAGTCCGGCGGCATCGTACCCTGTGGCAACACCGGCGACCGTGTTCAACTCTATATGATGGAAGGAATGGACCGTGAGATCGGCAAGATCGGCCTGCTCGAATGGCTTGATCCCAAGCTGCCCGATCCCGGCCCACCAACCCACCAGCTCGGCATTGGCGATGTGGTTCTGGTGGCCGATGTACCCGACATGGACTCGTTTGTTGCCAGAGTGGGTGCCTTTCCCGGCGCGACGGTGTTTTCTCCGCCCCAGGATGGCACCTTTCCGGACCCCCACGGGGAAGGAATGATCGAATTTTCATCGGCCTCCATCTTTGATCCGGAAGGCTTCTTCTACGAACTCTATTATCGTTACAACCGCCCCAACCCGGAGCAATTCCTCATCCGCCGAACCACCTGCATCGGCCGGGATGTGGACCGCGCCCTCGATTTCTTCACCAACACTCTGGGCTTGACACAGTATCAAGATTCCACGATGGAAATCGGCAGCCAATTGGCGGCGGGAAAGGTCGGCGATACCGTGCGTTTTGCCGTCTGCCGCTGTGAGCACGATTACTACGGCATGGTCGCCTCCCTACAGTTCCTGCAAGACCCTTTGAATGATCCCGGAGACTCAACCTGGGAGTATGGCATCGGCAAGGCGGTGTTGGTCGCTGGCTGCAAGGATGCCGCTGCGCTCTATCAGCGGATCAAAGCGTCGGGCGTGAAGGTAACCCACGATTTGTTTTCCCGCACTGTACCCAAGACGGGCGGACACGGGGAAATCAAAATGCATTCCATGGGGTTCCATGACCCCGATGGCTTCGTCTGGGAGGTCGATCAGCGTGAGGATGGGAAACTCTAGGATCGGCAGACGACATTTCAGAGTAAGGAAAATTGGATTGCGGGGCGTCAGTGGATATCAGACGGCGTTATTGGCGGAAATGGTTGTGGAACAATGTGTTAACAGCAACGAACTTTCGCATGTTGTTGGTGTGCAGAAAACAGGCCATAGCCACCGCCCGTAGTCGAAACGACTGGTATGATGTTTAGCCAAGACTGTTCAACAATTCTTTGCATGTTTAGAGAACTGCAATTCCTAAACTTTCTTCGGGGTACCCTTTAGGAGCCGAGACCGTCGGTGACAAGGATCGCGGACGGACGAACCGCTTGATTGTATTTCCTCAAGAAATGCGATAATGCCTTTCGATCCCGATAGGTCGATCTTGGCCGCGTTCCATATAAGAACACGAATTGATCTCCATCCGTGACTTTCTTTGTAATGCGTTGTGGGGACAGCCTAAGAAGCGCATAATATAGGTAGGAGAGGTGCAACCACTGGCCTGTTGAACCGACAACAGGCACGGTCAAGGGAGATTTATTCATGAGTCAAATATTTCACCGGCGGATGGCCCTCGGGATTACCGGCATGGCCGGTCTTTCAATGGTGGCTCCGACAGCGGCCCTGGCAAAACTAGCTGGCGCCGATGTGGAACCGCGGGGAACGGACGGCATTCTTGAACGTCTGCCCTCGCTGAATCTTGAAAGCTATGACGAGATGAGCACCAGCACCCGCACTTGGATCAACAGCGAGTTGACCCGTGCGGCCGAGAAACGGGCGTTTCAGATCCTGGCGGCCAACGGGTATGACCGGAATGACGAAGTGCCACGGGATACCGCCATCGAAATGCTGAAAGACGATCCCGTCATCCAGTTCAGGAACCATAGCTGGCAGCGGTTGCAAATGCACATGTGGAAGCAGCTCCATCGCGAGTTCCACGGCAACTATGATGCCTACATGTCCGAGATGGAAGCCGCCGACAAGTCTGGTCCGGGTATGCTCGAACTCAACCCTGGTATCGAACCGGAATACACCAAGCATGAAATCCACATGCAACCGGGCGGTTATACGGGTGATGAATTCGCCGGGCATATATACCACTACGGCACCAACAACTTCTTCAACGGCCGCAACTATCAGGACGAGCTCCACAGAAACATGGCCAGAGCCGTTCCCGTCCCGGCCGACGGCAAAGTGAGGCGCATCCTCGATGCCGGCTGCAGCTGCGGCCAGCAGGTGGTAGCCTTGAAACAGCGTTATCCCGACGCAGAAGTCTGGGGTGTGGACATCGGCGCGCCGATGGTGCGTTACGCCCATATGCGGGCCGTCGACATGGGGGTCGACGTCAACTTCCGTCACGCCCTGGCCGAAGACACCGACTTCCCCGACGGCTACTTCGACATCGTCACCTCTTACATCTTGCACCACGAAGTGACGGAAGCAGCGACCTATAAGATCATTCAAGAAACGTCACGGATCTTGCGCCCGGGTGGGGTCTATTATCCGGTCGACTTCTACACCAATCCGTCCCGCAGGCCTCATGATGGCAGCGCGTGGCGCCGCATCCGCGATTGGATGACCCACCGCTGGAACCACGAGCGCTGGCTCTACGAATATCAGAACGCGGACTTCGAGGGCGAAATGCGCCGCGCCGACCTGCTGGTGAACCGGGACAGCGGCGAGGGCTCGACTGACGGCTACGGCCGTCGGCGTGTCCGAAACATCATGGGTATCAAGCCTGCGTAAGCACTCCGATACCTATCCGATCATCACACACCGTCCCGCCCTCTCGGCGGGGCGGTTTTCTTTTTAAGCCTCAGCACAGCATTGATGCTCCTATAGACCGTCAAGTCCTTATCTATGTCGGCGAAGGGGTGCTCGTCGGTTCAAGGGGAAGAGAAGGTTCGGGAAGAAGGTGGTAGAGTTCTCGGGCGACGAAACGCTTAAGGCATCGGATGATGTCCTTCTTTGAAAGTCCGTCGGCCTTGCGACGTTTAACATAGGCGATGGTAGGCGGGTGCCATCGCAGTCGGACGACGACAACTCGGTATAGAGCCGCATTGGCCTGTCGGTTTCCTCCACGATTTAGCCGGTGTCGGCCGCTAGTCTTGCCGGAGCCAGCCGGGATCGGGCAGACACCGCAAAGCTTGGCGAAGGCTGCTTCTGATCGGATTCGATCTGTGTTGTCTCCCGCTGCGATCAACACCTCAGCGGCGGTATCGAAACCAACGCCGAACTGCTCGAGCATTTTGGGAGCTGCGGTTTTTGTGAGGACTTTGAGCTGAGCACCGTGGACCTTGATCTCTTCGTGAAGGTCGAGCCAACGCCGTGCCAGGTGCGCAAGCGTGTATCGGGTCGCGACGTGCGGGTCCGACATATTGCCGTTCGTTTCCAACGCAGCGCACACAATGATGAGTTTGTGGTCGGTAAGCGATTCGAGCTCGATGCGGAGTTCATCTGAAACGGTGACCAAAACTGCCTTAAGTGTAATGATTGCCGCAGTACGCGCTTTGACAGCGGTATCACGGGCGATTTTGATTACGCGGACGGCTTCGATTTGGCCATTCGCGAGTTTAGGTGTCGCGGTACCGCTCCCAGAGAGCACCGTTCGTGCAGCGTGCTCAGCATCGATGGGGTCACTCTTACCGGACAGGCGCCGCTCACCCTTGCGGGGCGGTCTAGCGACTTCATGGACTATGTGGCCGTGACGGCGAAGGAACCGAGCGAGACCCGAGCCGTACGACCCGCGGCCCTCGACCCCGAACGCATGGATCTCGCCGAGTGATTGCGCCCAGACAAGCAACTCGGCGTAGCCGTCAGGGGTCGCCGCCGCCAGTTTCGGCTTGTCGATGAGGCCGCCGAGGCCGTCGATGGCAACCGCGATGTGCTCATCTTTGTGCGTGTCGACCCCGACGATGACGTCGTGGCGTTGGAGTGCGATGCTAAAGCGTTTCCGAGGTTGAATGAATCAATATTTTGTTGTCGTGGTCTTGGCGGACTGATTCGATAGCCGCTTTGGCGGGGGCATCGTGGCTGTATCGGAAGACCTGCGTATTCGTTTGGCGAGGAAAGTGGCGTCGGGCATGTCGCGCCGTCAGGCGGCGGCCCTTTTTGAGGTGAGCGCAAGCTCGGCGGTGCGGTATGTCAGGCGATATGAAGACGAGGGGACTGTCGCGGTCAAACCACGGCCGTCGCGCCAGCGCCGTCTTGATCCTTGACGGCGAGGATATCCTGCGCTGGATTAAGGAGACGCCAGACCCGACACTGCAAGAGCTGTCTGAGCGTTTGGACGAAGTTCACCAAGTGATTGCGCCGACTTCGACGATTAATGACTGGTTCCGCGCGCGCAAGATCAGCTTTAAAAAAACCGCCCACGCCAGTGAACAGGAACGCGCGGATGGGCAGGCAGCACGCGTGGTTTGGCGCCAACGTCAGGCCCGGCTCCCGGCCCATCCCGAGCGGGTCGGCAGGATCGTGTTCCTTGACGAAACAAGTATCAATACCAAAATGGCGCGCCTGCGGGGGCGCTGTCCCAGCGGCCAGCGGATGGTTGCCGCCATTCCCCATGGTCATTGGAAAACCATGACCTTCATTGCCGGATTGCGCGGTGACGGCCTGACCGCGCCCTGGGTGCCCTGATTTGATCGAGGGCGCCATGGACGGTGATGCATTCGAGCAGTACATCAAAACGCAACGCGCCCCGACCCTTCAAAAAGGCGCTGTTGTTGTCCCCGGCAATCTGCCGGCCGACAAACGCGACGGTGCCAGGCGGGCGGTTGAAAAGCGGGGCGCATGGCTTTTGTTCCTGCCGCCCTATGCGCCGGACTTCAACCCGATCGAGCTCGCATTTTCAAAGTTCAAAGCTCACATGAAGCGCTTAAAACCCCGCACCATCGATGATCTGTGGAAAGCCGCCGGTAACGTCTGCGGCCTCTTCAATCACGAGCACTGCAGGAACTTCTTGGTTGCTGACGGCTATGCGTCAGAATAAATCGGAAATGCCCTAATTAGGGCGACTCTCCACTGGAAAGAATTTCCAGTTGCGCCAGCGTTTGCCGTCTTTGAATTCATAGAGATTGAGCGTGCGGACCATGCGGTCGCCAGACTCCGTAGCGTAGACGTCCTGTCTCTTTCGAAAACCTCATCCACACCTAAGCGGTTTGCATCATGAAGATCTTCGGATAAGGTTTTCGGAAGGGGTGCAGCGAGACTAACTGCTGTGCTTGCGGGTGAAAGTTCCGCCGACGCAATTCTCAGTTTGGCGTCGTAGTTATATCCGGCAGGAGCCAGGGGTGACCAGGCGACCTGAAAGCCCGGATGTAAAAGCCCCGGAAGGCCGGGAGGACATAGAGCCCCTCAGGTCTGGTCAGCACGGGGGGCAAGCGAACAGGAGGGCCGTAGTGAAAACGAACGGACGAGACGTCGAAATAAACCCCCGCACGAAGCTGATTGAAGTGGAACTATTGGAGCTGCCAAGGGTTTGTCCCTTCTCCCCGATGGCCAGTGCCGGTGCGGAAGAACTGAGGTGCACGCATCGGGGCTCCCGGCGTAAGCTGAAGACGGCAATCCTGGAAAGTACCGCAGCGAAAGTCCGGAAGGTGTGGAGACCAGACAGGATGATCCTTGAATGGCAAAGACCGCGTCTATAACCGGCTGTGCCGGGAAATGAGGCGGAGATTTCCACACTGGCGGATGAGGTCGTCAAGCGTTGATAGCCGGGACAACACAACCCGGTCGGAGCGAGGACCTCTGGGCTCAGGTGGCGGTGTCATAACTCTGAGTTCCGCACACAGAGGCGGAAGTGGCTCAAGGGGGAGGCACCGCCTAAGGACGGGGTAAACGCGGGGTGTTGTAAGGTGAATGGCTGGATCGGTCTTAACCCTGACGCATCCACGGAAGGCCCCTGTCCGAACTGTTAGGTGCCTGATGCTTGAAGCCGTACTGGGGAAAACCCGACGTACGGAATTTTAGGGAGGGCGGCTGGAAACGTGGCCTATGGCGGAACTGTGACCCCACTCTGCAACCGAAAGAGCGGGGATGGAAACCCTCCGCCTACGGGTGCGCGCGGGAGTATCCTAAACTCTGTGTATCTGGCTTGGCCCATTCGGGTTTCAGATACGGTCACGTGTTGAAACGCTCTGCGTACATTATCGCAAATTGATTTCGGGCATCAAACCATTCGCGGACATTTCTGCCGCCCTTTTCGAAGTTGCGGATCGCCAGATAGATCAGCTTAGTTGCAGCCTCCTCGGTCGGAAACGATCCGCGTGTTTTTATCGATTTCCGGATCACGCGGTTGAGGCTTTCTATGGCATTGGTGGTGTAAATGATCTTTCGGATCGCTGGATCGAACGCAAAGAAGGGTGTCACCTCGTCCCACGCCCGGCGCCAGGCCGGCGCGATAGACGGATATTTCCCGGTCCATTTTTCCTCGAATGCATTGAGTTCACCGGCTGCCGCATCGGCGGTGGCACTGCCCACCTGGCCGGCGAGGCACTACGGCGCCGCTCGGGTGTCGTGCCCGACAATGTGCTGTTTGAAGGCGGTGCCGGCGAGACGATCCGCCAGAAGCTGCTGGACAACACAGACCTGCATACCATCTTGCGCCTCCCGACCGGCGTGTTCTACGCTCAAGGGGTCAAGGCCAATGTGATCTTCTTCGATAACCGGGAAGCCAGCCCGGAACCTTGGACCAAGCAGGTGTGGTATTACGACTACCGCACCAATGTTCACCACACTCTGAAGAAGAAGCCGATGGTTTTCGAGAATCTGTCGGACTTCGTCAGCTGCTACAACCCGCGTAACCGTCACGATCGCAAAGCGACCTGGGACGAAGAAGAAGCGCCGGAAGGCCGCTGGCGAAGCTACAGCTATGAGGAGATAAGAGGGCGCGACAAGACCAGCCTTGACATCTTCTGGCTCAGGGACAAGAGCTTGACGGACCTGGACAACCTGCCCGAACCCGACGACCTCGCCGAAGAGATCATCGAAGACCTTGAGGCCGGCCTGAATAGCTTTCGCGAAGTGCTCGCGGGCCTGCGGCAGGCAGGCTAGTGGAGTCAGCACTCTTGGGGTATTGTCAGACTAAAATCGTACGTTAAAATTTTCTGGTGTTGAGCCACCTTCGTTACCGGTGCTTGCCCGGTCTAAGCTAGACAAAGGCTGTTTTGCGCTCTAAAACCCCAAAGGGGACAGGAAGAGATAACCAAGCAGATCTAATCTCACAATGCCCCAAGCTAGCGCTCTGGTGCCAGCGGCGCTTGTCTCTTACCGCTCCGCTTGTAGATTCGTCAGATCCGAACCAGGTTAGCGAGACAATTCATCTGGCACCCATTCTAAATCGCAGAATTTTTTCGTGTCGACCGGAAATGAACTCGACCCGGTAAGAGCCGTGCTTTTTGGTATCCTTGCGGACCAGAAAAGAGGGAGCATCTCGGAAATCATTAATTTCAACACCAGCTTTGCGCATAGTGATCTTTCTCAAGAAAAGTTTCAGAATTTTTTGGTTGTTTGAATTTCTGAATCTCAAGAAAAATTTTGCTTCATCCTTTTTGATGTCATGCAAATCATAAATTTGAAACTCATTCCCTTTTGCATCCTTGAAAACAGTCGGATGTCTAGCAATGGGTGGCGCGCGTAGAGGCTCATTCGATGTATCAGTACAAGGATGTTTTGGCCACGGCCAACCAAGAGCGTCGAAGAATACTCGTCCACCATGGCGGCTCTTATAGAAGAAAACTTTTGCGCCACAATCAGGGCAATACGCATTAGGATTGACGTAGGACTCGACGGTTGTGATTGGTTTAGGCAACCCGCTTTCCGACGATAATGAGACGCACCAGCCGCCGTTGAGATGGATAGGTTTTAAGATACCCTCCACATGGCGAAAGATGATTGGTTCGCCGCATTTTGAGCAGGTGTCCACCATAAATTGGCTCTTTGTTTGCAACATATAGTCAGTTTTATCGACAGTGCCAGACTAAATCAGCTTTAGCTGGACAGTAAGGTCTCGTAGCCTTCGGCGTTGCACAATCCCTTCCTTTATTTCAACCGTTAGCCTGAGGTCATCCGCCTCGCGGTGATGCTTTACGTTAGATTTCCGCTGTCCCTTACGAAAACCTCATCCACACCTGGACAGCTCTTGCGTAATGGAGATCGGCGGATAAGGTTTTCGAAAGGGACAGGTTCAAGTCCTCTCACCCCTTCCAATAAATCAGTGACTTACCTTGTACTGTTCTCGACCCAACAGCTCTCGTGGTGCAAATATGGTGCAGCTATTTTTGATACAACTCAATAAAGTAGAACAGCCCTATATGGGATTATCCTTTGCGCCGCATTCAGGCAATTTCAATCAACTTCTTGAGACGAGTTTCGTTACAGATGCCTACAAAGAGACCTGCTGGCGCCGGGTCCATACCCACGATCACTAAGACAAAACTAGCGAGCCTGTGGCGAGACTTTCGGAACATATCCTGCATGCTTGCCAAGTCTGTCTTTGATGGGGTTGGTTGAGCCTCTAAGTGCGTGTGCCAGTCACCGACGTAATGGAATCCTTTTCTGAATAGTCGGCGGATTTCTCTACGCTCAGCGAGACGGTTTGGAACGTAGGTCAATGCACTTCTGCGGTCGGAATGGCGTGGCCCTGTGACAAGTCTCACGCGGATGTCATTACCGCAAAATCGAGCAAAGAGTTGCCCACCAGCTTTTTTGCTTTGCGGCCCTTCCTGGCGGTGCTTAAAAAAATGAGAGAGGACGGAATCAGAAAATATTAAGGCTTGTCCAGTATTTCCAATCCGGTACTTCATCACGCGGCATGTGCCCTCCCGGCGCAAACCGGACACGATGGTGATGCCTTCCACACTCGCTCAACGACTTTCTGACCTTGGCCAGGGTCACCAATTTCTCGCACGTAACTCTCTGACAATACTGCTCCCACTCCCTCTATACGGCTCCTAGAGCTTATCCAAACACGGTGGCGGGATTTTACCCCGTCAGCGAGAAGTGCATCCATCACTAATTCCGACAATAGGGCATGCGCCCAGCAAAGTTCAGTCGGACCGTAGGGTGTGAAAACGGCCGCACAGGCGGGTTCTTGAAGCATATCGCCACCATTTGGCCACTCAGTTACTCGAAAGTTCGGCTGGCCAGTGCTGTTGGTGCCACACCGTAAGCAAGCGCCACCACGCGGTATAAGTATGCCGTGAGCCGCCAGGGCGTTCGGCTCGACCCATCCGTACAGAATCGGTGCTGCATCTTCGTGACTTCGCTGCCAGTCGTTGAGAAAACTTTCCGCGCTCCAATCTCCCATCGTGCTGACAACCAGATCATAGGTCAGCAGATCACGCATTAGCTCCCGCGCAGATGGACCAACTTTCTCCCGTCGCCACAAAATATCATTCAGATGCGGGAATGCCTCTTCGATGGCGCGTGCCAATTGTGTCGCTTTACCATGATTAACAGAATCAGCGCCTAAAACGTGTCGTCCTACATTAGGCCAATCCATGTGTGCGGGATCAACCAACAATAGGTTGGCCACACCGGCCTGCGCCAGCAGGCGTGCGAGCGGCCCACCGACTGAGCCGCATCCCAAGACTGCCACCCGCGCATTGCGCAGACGATTTTGGCGCACGTCCTGATCCCGGCCGTGAATCCACAGATGATCAGCCCGCTCGACGTCTCGCTTTACGATTCTATAATTTGGTGAGAAGTAGCGATTGACCTGAACGGACTTTGGCACCTGGCCGGGCCTAAATCCCTTGGTGACCGGGTCAGCTTTCCGGCCCGGCACACCACTTCGTGCAGGGCGTCGCAACCTGACCGCACCAAAACATGCCGCATTCGGTGTTGGTGCCCCGAGAAGCACATCAATCTGCGCGACATCAGAACCTACCAGCGCTTCTAGCACGTTGGAGCCGTCTGGTGTTAGTTGCGCCAATTGGCGAACCTCAGCCGCCTTGGAGGGATATTCACTTGGCACCATTGGCTCTTCCAGCCATATTAAAGCACCATCATGAATGACGTAATCTTGACCTTTGGGCTTCTGTGCGCCCCAATGTTCTAACCATCGCCGGAGAGCCTCCGGGCTCTCTCCAGCCACATACTTGTGTTTGCCGTGCCACAGATATATGCGCCGAGTAGGTCCCTGCGGTTCCAGCAAACTGATCACGCCACGGGCATCTTTATCTTTTGCTCGGCTCCAATAGCTTAAGAACTCATTGCGAAACCCCGATGCTTGGTCGCCTCGCAAGTTCGCTTTCACAACATTGCAAGTTTCGCCGAGCAAAGATTTTATCACACTCACCGGATCATCATGGGAAACGGCCGCGCCAGAGGGCAGCAAGCACAAAAAACCGTCTTCCTCAAGATGCGTCCATGAAAGCAATTCCGGGCCATTCACCACAACGACCCTCGGCGGCTGATATGGAAAGTCACGATCAACGAGGACATTGAGGGTACGCTGAGCACCATCAACAAACTCGTCGACGCGTAACTGCCACCCGCCTTTGAAACCTCGGTCGATGTAGCGTTCCAGTTCGACTTCGCTTAATCGTCTGGCAGTCGGAAAGTTTGAAAAATACTCGTCAACTTGTGTGACGGCTTTCGACCATCGTTTGATGGTCGGCGGGTCAACTGAACAATCATGCATACCTGCCGCCACCGCGTTTGTCGACCGGCCTCTGCGCCGCGGCTTCTTCTGCGCCTGCGATTAAGAGCCCTGCGCCAACAGCAGCCTGAGCATGTGAACTCTTTTGTTCTTGTTTGCCTGCATCGCCCTTTTCAAGCTGGTTGCTGAAGAACAACGTATTGAACACCCTGTCCCAAGCCTTGAGGGCCTGTTCACGCGTGCATTTCGGATCGAACAGCGCGTCCAACTCCTCGATGGCCCCGTCGAGCTTGTCTCGCAAAAACTTCGCCCGTGCGTCATCCGGACCTTTCGTCAGCATCTCATCCGCAACGATGGGGTGTTTAATCTCCAGATCCCAATTAAGACGATCTCGTATGGCAACCAACGTGTTGTAAAGCGATTTGTCCTCGCGGTTGGTGTTCGCCGAATATTTTTCGACGACAAGCTTGGTGATCATAAATCCGGAAGCAATCCTTTCGCGCCAGCTTGCACGACTACGGGAAAACGCCTTTATCAATCGTGTCATGCGTCTAAGCTGGCCGCCATTGTCAGTGTCAGGACTTTGTCGTTTATTCTCCGAGAGGAACCAACCTGTCACAGCTTGAGGGTCCGAACGCTTCCAATCTGTACCGGCGATTTCAAACCGCTCTTCTTCTTGACCGGCCCAATTTTCTTCGACAACTCGACGGTATACGGGAACATCAACGTGATACCCTGCGTCGTAGTAGACGCGTACGCAGTTCTTAAGCGTTTCCGGAGGTCTTTTGAAGCTGTCGTCATGCAGAGCCTTTCGAACCATCTCCTTTGCGTCAGCGGCAGATTTGTCACCACCCTGTGAGCCCTTCAGCTTCTCTTTGTCAAAATAGACGCCATCGTCCACATCGTAGTCTTTGTCGGGTTGTTGCACCATTGTCCGCATCGCGTAAGAACCCTGTGATCGGCATTCGATAGGCTTGGGCTCACCATCGCGTTGGAGGCCACTTTTGAGCCGCTTCCGGTTGGTGTTGCGCCTCTCCCGCATTTCCGCACGTTCTTTTGGCGGCAGCGTCACAGCCTCATCATGAAAGGCGATCATGTCCTCGTGGCAATTCTTCATTTCTTCATCCCTTCTCTTGTTCAATGCGTCATAAATTAATTTTACTAGTGCGACGACGGCCGCGACCTTGAGCAAGGCGGAATCAATATTCCGTTTCCTTTCCCATTGCTGCCGGGACTTCGCGAAGGAAGGCATCCAGAATCTGTCCCTGTAGATCGGCCGGGTCTCCACAGCGACTCAATGTCTCAGACACGTCTGCATTTGCCTGCGCGATCAACGCCTTCATGGCATCGGGATCGGTCTCATCCAGATCCAGATATTTCATGATGTCTGCCGGTACACGTCCGTGTGGAAAGCGCAGAATGTGGCAATCTCGATCAACGTACCGAGCTAGCATGTGTGCCATGTGGTCGAACGCAAATTCCTGAGCATCTATGGACAGAGACAGCGCCGTGCCACCAAACCGCCAATCTGATAGACCTCGGTGTGCGGTGTCTGGTCTAACATGCTCTCCTTCGGGACGCGGGCAAGTACCCAGACAAAAAATCTCAATCCGGTCACTGTTTTCGGTCATAGCCAGGGCATCAATTAGTCCCACAAGGACTGGATTGTTGGCCCATAAGCCACCGTCCGCAAATGTGTGATCGCCCTGGGTATCCGGGTTTTCGATTTGGGCCAATGACCTGAATACAGGGGCGGCGCTGGTTGCGAGGCAAATATCGACCAATCTATAACCGTCGTCCCGGTGTTTGCTGTTTGCCAGATGTGGCGTCTTAAATACCCAAGCGTGGTGTTGCGACAGTTCAACCGCCGGAATAGCGAGCGCAATCTGACGACCACGCCAGACTTCACCGATGGTCACATCCTTTAGTTCAGCGTGGAGGGCTTGCTCTAGGGCCGCCGCACCCGCTCTCAAATGTCCAGGTCGCGTCACCATCTGAACCGCCAAGTCCTGACCCAGCTTCTTGGGGAGTTTCTTCGGAAAAATTTTCGGCCCAAATTCCTGATAAAGGTCTGTGACGCGGTCGAGCGAGAGACCAACAGCGAGAGCGCTACCAACGATCGCCCCGGTGCTGGTCGCCGCGATCAAATTCAGCCCCTTGCCAATATCAAGGCCATCAACACCACGTGTTACGGCGTAGCGCTTGGTCAAAGCGGACAGGTAGGCAGCGGTGTATACGCCCCTCATGCCACCGCCATCGATGCTCAAAACCCTAAAACGCTTTGGACCATCGCTCATGGCAAGTTCCCTTGATATTGGGTATCTGACTCAGATAGGGGCAACATCTTGTTCCGCATTCGTCCTCCATTAGCCGGGAGGCGGAAAGGAGTCACCGCCATGACTGTCCCGCTCGCGGATTCAGCCATCAGAGCCGTGAATAAACAATTCGCTGCCCTTGTTCTTGGCAATTTCCCGGCCTCGGCTGATTGTCTCTCGCTGTCTTTTGTGGATGGAAGATGCTTTGCCGGCCCCTTCAGACTTCACGGCCCAGCCATCGGCATGGGGTACAACATGTTGATTCTTTTTAGACATTCCTTGTCTCCTGGTGTGTCTATGCGCCATCCGTCAATTTTAGAGGGTCACGTTTGTATTGGTAAATCAGACGTTGTCCGGGAGTCAAGCTCGGTGTTACGATATTGTAAAAGAATATCGAACAGCAGCCCGCCACCCGGCGTTCGAAATCATCAACTAACTGAGGATATTTGCATGGCATTTAGTGGGGCG
>CBDHFR010000003.1:0-1262087 GCA_965262665.1 Rhodospirillaceae bacterium | reverse complement strand
CCGTACGAGTGAGTCCGGGCACCAGGGTGTTGACTGTGACGCCATGGTCGCCGAGACCGGTCGCCAATGAGCGCGTCAGACCAATCAATCCAGCCTTGGACGCTATGTAAGCTGCGCCGTCGGGTAATGGATGCCAAACCGTGTCCGAAGAGACGTTAATGATCCGGCCCCAACCCTGGTCCATCATGGCGGGGCCCACCGCCTGACAGGCAAGAAAGGCTCCTTTGAGATTGCAATCAAGCACGGCATCCCACGCGTCTTCAGGCCATTCGTGCCAAGCCAGGCCTGCGGTTTCCGGAGTGGTGCCAAAACCGGCGTTGTTGATGAGAATGTCTACCGGACCGAAGGCCTGTTCACATCGGGTGACAGCATCGAGGGTATTAGCGCGGTTGCTCATGTCGGCCACAAGAGATAACGCCTTGCCGCCTGCTTCGTTGATGGTCTTGGCCGTTGACGTTGCGGTTGCTGCGTCGATGTCAAGAACGCAAACAGACACATCATATTCGGCCAAGCCTTTGGCGAACGCTGCACCGAGACCGCGGCCGGCCCCGGTAACCAATGCTGTTTTTCCTGTTAGTCCGTCCATGACGTGAATTCTATGTCTCGGTCCCAGTTTCTTTAATCAAGACTAGGGAAGGTTACGCACTAACTCTGGTGCGCTCAACATCTCGCTCGACAGGTGAGCAGAGAAACAACCCTTTAAACCAGCGGCAAAGTGCTAGGTTTTGATATCGCTGGACCTCAGTATGGGGATAGATCCATGGCCGATATTGCAGTTTCCCGACGCTCGTTTGCTACTGTGGCTGCCAGTGTTGCAGCAACAGGATTTAGTGTGCCCTCGCGCGGCAACGCCGCTGTCACATCCCTGCCTACCGACCCGGTCCAACAACTCTACGCCCTCGTCAAAATGTCCGGGTCTATGACTGAAGAGCGGGTGGTCAAGAAGACCCGCGGCAAAATCTTCGCCATCCTTCCTGATGACGTGATTCTGCTGTACGGCATGCGCGGCAGTGAAAGCACTTGGTGGCGGTAAATCGACGACACCACATTTGTGCGTTTTAACTCCACCATGTCGTTCTTCACCAACCCCGAGACTGATGAATTTATCGACACATACACCAGCCCCATCAACGGCGTGACGATGGAGCTGCCAGCGAGCTACATCCGTCATAAGGAAGGCGAGTGGTACACGCCCATGGGCAGTTACTACGGCAGCATGAAGGCGGCGTTTCCCGACTCCTATCCTGAAAAACCGTTGGATTTGGACTGGACTTTGGACGGTGACATTATTCGTAAGCAGGCCGGCGACTCGTTTCCGCCGATACTGCCAGAACCGTCCATTGAATATACGTCCGGCTTTGCCCTTGCCTCAGAGGTGTTCGACCCGAGTGTCAAGAATGCCCAGAACTGGGGTTCCGGTTGGAACATCATGGCTGGGAGTCGGTCACCCTACAAAGAACTCGGTGTTCTGCCCGGTCACGTCAATTGGCATTTTGATTCCGTCAAATTGGATAACGTTGAACAGCTCGATGCTGATTATTTAGCCCGCGCCCGCGCCCGCGCCCACAGTGACCGCTTCGACATCTCGCCCGAATTGGACGACGGTCCGTCCTTCTTCGAGCGGATCGTCGAGCGCATTAAGCAGCGCGAGCGCGGCGCCGGTTAGGGGACGTCTCCTATACCCTCAAGGTGCTACACTCGACTTAAACAGGTTACCAAAAGGAATTGATCCATGAATGACCAAACGCTTTCACGCCGTTCCTTTGCCACCGCCACGGCCGGTATCGCTACGGCCGGGTTGAGCGCACCCAGCCAAGGCAAGGCGGCTGTCACGTCCTTGCCTATTGATCCTGTTGAGCAGTTGCACGCTATGGTCAAGATGATGGGCACCCAAGCTGAAGAACGGGTGGTATGGAAAACGAAAGGTAAGATTTTTGCCATCATGCCCGACGATGTCATCCTGCTGTACGGCATGCGCGGCAGCGAGAGTACATGGTGGCGGCAAATCGATGACACCACCTATGTGCGTTACAACTCGACCATGTCGTTTTTCACCGATCCCAAGACCGACGAGTTTATCGACGACTTCACCAGTCCGCTCAACGGGGCCACCATAACTCTTCCGGCCAGCTATATCCGGCACAAGGAAGGCGAATGGTTCACGCCAATGGGCACCTATTATGGCTCCATGAAAAATGCGTTTCCCGAAAAATACAAAGATGCACCCATACACATGGATTGGACGTTGGATGGCGATGTCATCCGGCGTCAGGAAGGAGACAACTTCCCACCGATCATTCCGCAGCCGTCCATTGAATACGCCTCAATGTTTTCATGGGCGTCCGAGGTGTTTGATCCGGATGTCCACCGGGCCAGTGGCGTATCCTGCGGCTGGAACATCATGGCCGGATCGCGCTCGCCGTATACGGAACTGGGTGTGCCGCCCGGCAACGTCAATTGGCATTTCGATGCGGTCAAATTGGATGATGTGGAGCAACTCGACGACGACTATCTCGAACGAGCCCGCGCCCATAGCGACCGGTTCGATATATCTCCCGAACTGGATGAAGGCCCCTCATTCTTTGAGCGCATTCTGGCGATACGGCAACGGGCCGGATAGGGAAACTGGTACGATTCACGGATCTGCCATTGATCCCCAAACTTGATCCCTAAACAGCGGCTCCTCTATACAGTGCGGTCTCTGATCACCCCTTGCGTGGCGAGACGCCGAGCATGATACCCACCGTGGACCAAGCCGTGGCGCTTCATCAAGCCGGACGGCTGGCCGAAGCCGAACAGTGTTACCGAACCATCCTCGGAGTCGAACCCAAGACGATTGGGGCGTTCCGAGGCTTGGGCACCGTTCTTCTGCAGACAGACCGCGCCGCTGAGGCGGCAGAGCCGTTACAGACTGCGTTGGACATCGAACCCGACAATGCCGATACGCTCAATAATCTGGGGTCAGCGCAGCTTCAACTTGGCCAACTGGACAACGCCCGTAAGACCTACGAACAAGCAGTGGCCCTATCCCCGAGCCACAATCAAGCTCAAGCGAACCTGGGCGTTGCTCTGTTCAAACTCGATGACCTGGAGCGATCTGTGGTGGCGTTTCAAGCCGCTATTTCCACCAATCCAAACAACGCCGAAACTCACTACAACTACAGCCGCACGCTGAGAGCGCTCGGCCGGTTAGACGATGCGGAACAGGCTGCCCGTCAGGCGCTGGATCTGACACCTGATCATGCGGACGCCCGGATAAACCTGGGTGTCGCCCAGGCGGCCATGGGTAAGCGAAGCGAAGCGGAAGCCAGCTACCGCCAAGCTTTGGACGTCAATCCTCGCGCCGCGGCGGCGCACCACAACTTGGCGCAAATTCTCCTGCAGTCGGGGCGCTTCAAGGAAGGCTGGGAGGCCTTCGAGTGGCGCTGGCATACACCGGACTTTCAGGGGGCTGACGCGTTTCGCGCCTTACCCGCTTGGACCGGATCACCCATGGATCAGGGTACGCTGCTGGTTTGGACCGAACAGGGGGTGGGCGATCAGATTCTCTATGCTGGTATCTTTCCTGATCTCAAAGACAAGGCGTCTGATCTTTTGATCGCCAGCACCGAACGGCTGGCGCCGTTGTTTGCCCGCTCGTTTCCTTTCGCCACTGTTGTCGCTCAGCCCGATTTGCAAGTGGATCAAAAAAGATTGTCCTCTATTGTTGCGCAAATTCCTGCCGGTAGCTTGGGTCAATACCTTCGCCCCAGTGAAGATGCATTTGGAGCCCGCCCTGCATTTCTGACAGCGGAATCGGACAAAACAGCCGCTCTCAAATCTAAATATGATGCCCAGTTCGGTGATGCGTTGCGGATCGGACTTTCTTGGCGCAGCGGCAATCCACGCTTTGGCGCTGCCAAGTCTTTAGCGCTCACTGATCTTGCCTCCCTGTTCGAAGCACCAAGCACGGTTTTCATCGACCTTCAATATGGCGATACAGCAGACGAACACGCAGTGCTCCAGCAGAGCGGCGGTCACACCCTGCACCGTGATCCCT
Organism: Rhodospirillaceae bacterium; assembly: GCA_965262665.1. GTDB lineage: Bacteria > Pseudomonadota > Alphaproteobacteria > Rhodospirillales > Rhodospirillaceae > CBDBND01. Next base: position 1,258,048 of record CBDHFR010000003.1, on the reverse strand, counting down.
ATATCGACTCACTAGCCGATCTCGACACCTTCGCCGCCCAGGTGGCGGCCATGGACCTCGTGGTCACCGCGCCCAACACCACCGCGCATATGGCCGGTGCCCTCGGCGTTCCCTGTTGGGTTTTGGTTCCCACCGGGCCTGGCTTGCTGTGGTATTGGTTTCTCGACCGCAGCGACAGCCCGTGGTATCCGTCCCTCCGCCTGTTCCGGCAGGCCCCTCCCGGAGACTGGGCACCGGTCGTCCAACAAGTCAATGCGGCCTTGGCAGGCTTTGTCTCGTCACATCCGGGAACATCATAACTGTTGCAGCGGAACTGACTGACCATGGCCAGCTATCAATACGTTTACACCATGCAAGGCCTGGGCAAGGTCTACCCGGGTGGCCGGGAAGTGGTGAAAGATATCAACCTTTCTTTTCTACCCGGCGCCAAGATCGGGGTGCTTGGCTACAACGGCGCCGGTAAATCCACCCTGTTGAAAATCATGGCCGGCATCGAGACGGAATTCATCGGCGAGGCCTGGGCTGCCGATGGCATAGTTGTCGGCTACCTCGAACAGGAACCGGAATTGGACCCCGACAAAGATGTACTCAGCAACGTCATGGATGGGGTCGGGGAAATCAATACGCTCTTGCAGCGCTTTGAAGAAGTCAGCGCCAAGTTTGCCGAAGAAATGACCGACGATGAGATGAACGATCTCATTGCGGAACAAGCTGAACTCCAAGAGAAGATAGATGCCGCCGATGGCTGGGATGTGCAACGCCAGGTGGAAATCGCCTTGGACGCGTTACGCTGTCCTCCCGCTGATGCGGAGGTGAGTAAACTCTCCGGTGGCGAAAAGCGCCGGGTGGCTCTGTGCAGATTGTTGTTGTCCAAACCTGATATGCTGCTGCTCGATGAACCCACCAATCACCTCGATGCTGAATCTGTTGCCTGGATCGAACGGTTCCTAGAGGAGTACCCGGGTACCGTCGTCGCCGTCACTCACGACCGTTACTTTCTCGACAACGTTACTGGCTGGATTTTGGAATTGGATCGTGGTCGCGGCATTCCCTATCAGGGCAACTACTCCTCCTGGCTGGAACAGAAACAAAAACGGCTGGAACAGGAACAGCGCGAAGAAAAAGCCCGCCAGCGCACCATCTCAACGGAACTGGAATGGGTGCGGCAAACCCCGCGTGCCCGTCAGGCCAAAAGCAAGGCGCGAATCACCGCGTATGAAGATCTTGTCGCGCAAGCGGCGGATCAGGCGCCCGATCAGGCACAGATCATCATCCCAGCGGCGGAACGCTTGGGAGACTTGGTCATCGAAGCCAAGGGGTTGACCAAGGGCTTCGAAGACAGGCTGCTCATCGAGAATCTTTCGTTCAAATTGCCACCCGGTGGTATCGTCGGCGTGATCGGTCCCAACGGTGTTGGCAAGACCACCTTGTTCAAGATGATCACTGGCGACGAAGAGCCCGATAGTGGCACCATCCGCGTCGGTGACACGGTCAAGCTGGGTTACATCGATCAGACCCGGGAAGCGCTGTCTCCTGACAAAACCGTATGGGAGGAGATCTCAGACGGTCTCGATGAAATCGAGTTGGGCAAACACACCGTGCAAAGCCGCGCCTATGTGGGCAGGTTCAATTTCCGCGGCGCTGATCAGCAGAAGAAAGTGGGCCAGCTGTCCGGTGGGGAACGCAACCGGGTGCATCTCGCCAAAATGCTCAAGTCCGGCGCCAACGTGATCCTGCTGGACGAACCCACCAACGATCTCGATGTGGACACCCTTAGAGCGCTCGAGCTGGCATTGTTAGAATTCGCTGGCTGTGCCGTTATCATCAGCCACGACCGCTGGTTCCTTGACCGCATCGCCACCCATATCCTCGCTTTCGAAGGCGACAGCCATGTGGAATGGTTCGAGGGCAATTTCGACGACTACGAAGAGGATAAAAAACGTCGCCTCGGTGACGACGCTGTAGAACCGCACCGCATCAAGTATAAAAAGATCGAACGCTGATCGATCTTATCGCCTCAGGGCTTCGGTGAGGTCGGCGATGGTGCCGTCTCCATCCAGCACCATAACAGCATCAACGACGGCCTTGGCTCCCTGCTCGCCGTAGTACCGGGCCAACAGCGTGTGCGCTTTATCGAGACGCTCTTGTTCCGTTGCGCGCACTTCCGGTGTGCCGCGCGGATAAATCACATCCTGTGTAACGGTCCGGCCATCCGTCAGCGTCACCGTGCCCACACCAGGGCGACCCTCCGGGGTGTGCGCATCTAGCGACGGGTCGTACCGCACAGATACTTTTTCCATCAACGGAGCTAAGGCATCCAAATCAAGCAGAGCATCATCGTCCAGCTCGCCAAATTTGATTGCCGCAGCAACGGTCGCTTTGGCGCTGAACCGAGCTGCCAAGTCGTTGCATGGGTCATCATATACAAGCCATGAGAAAAATCACCGCCCAGTCCTGATTCAGGACAAATAAAACAGCGGGTGTCCCTTCCGAAAACCCCGTCCACGCAGAATTACAGAGGATTCGCACGCAGTTTAGGATGATGAGTGTTAGGAAAAAGAAAGTTGATTTGTCTTATCTGACCCTTGGAATCGCCACCGCAACCAACAGAAAATTAAGTTGGTTGCGGGCCCCCGCAACTTGCTTTTCCCGAACACCTTAACTCTTGTCCCTTCCGAAAACTTCATCCGCTGCTCTTCGAAAAACAAACCGCCTGGGCGTAGATGAGGTTTTCGCAAAGTACAGGTACAAGGGGCCGTTACTGGACTAAATCCCCAGGCTCTTGCGCCAGACCGTGGCGAGCCACGGCTGCTCTGCATTGGGCCGATCAGGCGGGCGGTAATAGTGGTGCAGCTCCCGAAATCCCGCGGCGCTGACGTAGGCGCGCCACGTTTCGAGATCATGGAAGCAACCGTAGCGCCCACTTGCCCAACCTTCCTCGTTGTGACCCCTGGGGTTCGAACAGAACAGGACGCCGCCGGACTTGAGGGTCGCAGCGAGGTCGCCGAGGACCCGGGCCAGCTGGCTGCTCGGCACATGGAATAGCGAGGCGTTTGCGAAGATCCCATCGAAGCGTTCTGACTGCAGGTCGAGCGTGAGGAAGTCTTGGTGCAACACCTCACAATCCGTCGCAGCGCGCGCCATGGCGGCGAGCTCGCCAGAGCCGTCAAGGCCGACCGCTTCGTGGCCGAGCTCGGTGAACCGGCACAGATCCCGACCGGGCCCGCAGCCTAGATCGAGAATGACATGCGGCGCCTCACCCTCGATCGCCTCGAGCAGGGACGCAATGTTTTGGCTGACGTCATGATCGGCAGTGCCGCGACGGTAAGGTACCGCCATGCGGTCATATTCCGCGATCGTGATGTCCACGACCTCTTGTGCTTGCACTGCGTCTTGTTGCGGCGTGAGCTTGCTCATAGCACGAGCTTATACGTCATTATTGCCCGGCATCACCTTGTGATAAACGTTGAGAATTTTCTATTCTATTTACCTGTCCCTTCCGAAAACCTCATCCACACCTGTACGTCTTGTACATAGAAGGCAGGTAAGGTTTTCGGAAAAAGCAAGTTGCGGGGGCCCGCAACCACCTTTACTGAACTTTTGTAAAGCTTAAATGACTTCAAGTCGCTGGCCCGATACCAGCGTTACGTGCAACGGGATGAAGTGTGATTGTAAATCCGTGGCTTTGATAGGACGGCAGTGTATGGTCGCGACGCTCTGATCTTGCTTATGCTGGATCAAACCGTGACGAACCGGATCACGGATTGCCTGTCCCTTCCGAAAACCTCATCCACTCACGATTATAGGGGGCATTGTCAGGGCATTGTCACGTTATTGAATGGTCGTGCTGTGATTGGCATGGAAGTCCTGCTCAAGCGGCAGCGGTGACGGTTTGCCACAGGCCCACGGCGTGGTTGCGAAACTGGCGTAATGTCTTTCGGGAAATCAGATGGCGTTGAACGTTGAAGGTAGTCTGCCGAGGCCTTCCTGAGCGGCACTCTCCTCGACCAGTCGCTGAGTCTTGTAGGCGAGATCGGCGATGTAGCCGACGCGGTCGCCATAGGCATTCCGCACAGACAATGGCGTTGACCATTTCAACGACGGTCATGCATTTTCCACCTTTCTGGGGCCCGGCCTCTGCATCCCGTCCGCAACACAATCCCAAAGGCCAGCCGCTGGCGGACATAGAAAGTAAGGACACTTGATGACTGAGAGATTCCTCCCTGGTTCGACGGCGTACACCAAAGACGGCCGTGCCTATACCGTCGACGAGGCAGAAGATGGTGTTGTCTATTGCACCTTAAGGTAAACGGAAGTGGGAGGTTTGTGTGAGTTTCGAAGTGTATTGTTAAATTTGAGCCAAAAACATTTGTAATGAGGATTGGTATGATGCGGATTTTCATAAGTTCAGTCATATCTGGCATGGAGAGTTTTCGAGATGCAGTGGAGCGCGCGGCTCGAACACTTGGGCATGAAGTGCTTAGGGCTGAGGACTTCGGTGCGCAGCCCGATTCACCGCAAATTGCATGCTTATCAGCCGTTCGACAGGCCCAGGCCGTCATCCTGCTAATTGGTGATCGTTATGGAGCGACACAGCCATCTGGCCTTTCGGCTAGGTTGGGGGGGCTTTGCAGGGGATACTCCTTCCGCAACCTTAACTGAGGCAACTTCCAGATAGAGCACCCATCAATCGGGCTCGACTTCGACGAGTTCGTAGACATCGGGGTGGTTCCGGGCCATACGCCGCGCCTTATGGTGATCGTCGATCAGCTGTATGTCACCGTGGCCGCGCCAAATTAGGCCGGTAGCCCACAGCAGCGCCGTCGACGGAATGGGAGCCCCCATCCATCCCCACTGTGTCTGTCTTCCCAGCTCTTACAAGAGAATTCTGTGGCTCCCGGGCATGGTTTAACCGCCTTCTTACGGGCGCGGCCCAACCGTGAACCACTCAAGAGGCCTTAACCGGGTCCAGGTCGGATTTAGGTCCACGAAAGGACCGGGTTGCTAGTCAAGAAAAGGATGATGCGTTGTGACACCAGTGACACCAGTGACGGCATTTCCCTTATACATATTAAATACCCCTAATACCGTTAATTAATAGCTATAGGGATTCTGCTGTCTCATGCCGTCACAGCTGTCACAGGTACTTTTTTAAAGTCTTTGGTTTTGGTGTCACATGGTGTCACAGCTGTCACAGCCTTCGACATTGAATCTGCTGGCCAAAGCCGCCTATCCATACTGAAAAGTGATCGGCGGTAATGCGGCCTGGGGGTTCGTGCCGTTTAAGAGCGCGACACGGAAGACCTGGTGTTCGACGACGAAGATTGCTTCCCATCCCACTATGGCGGGTACATCTGGATCTGCCAGTGTCCGGCTCAGTGACCTAGAGGAAAGTGTCTCACACTAAGTGGTAGGGCATGTGCCACCAACGAAACATCAACCTGGAGAATTTGACGCTGGACGGTAGGGTACTGTCGAAGATTTTATATCAACCCGCGGAGTGCAGCGGTGACGCAGCCGATGCGCTCGATTATGCGTCGTCTCCAGCGAAGTCCGCGATCCGATCCGGATAAAACCACACGCGCGTCTGAGTACCGTTAATGCGTGTGCGGCCAGATTCACAGCCGAAACGCTCGAGTACGCGGGTCAAACGCCGCACTTGCTTAGTAGGCGTACTTTGCGGACTCTCTCCTTGCCGCGGGACGCCGCACCCTTGGGCGCATTGAGCGAGCGTAAAATACGGTTCCCGGCCTGGCTTATCCATGCGTGTTTTCAGCCAAGAGCGCACCGAGTCCTCCAGGATATTGTCTCCGGCCCTGACTGTTTCGTTGGCTTTCTCCTGCAATCCACGAAGAGCGTCCGACAAATATGCGCCCTCGCCATTTTGGGCACGATCCCAGGCTTCCGCCCATAGCTGTTCGCGGTTCTCGTCCAAATACTGCCGGATGGTGTCGGCCGAGCCGTCTGTGAGCCGCAATGCCACGAAGCGCCGATTGCCCGACGGATCGTTCGGCAGGACAACCGACCCGTTCGCCGTGCCAGCGATCGAGCAGAGCCGTGGGTAATGCGCAGGGTTCCTCCGGAAAGCGAGACGGACATGATCGGTTGTGCGTGAGAGAAAGGCCTTGAGGCTCTCGATATCGGCCGTGGTAGCGCCGGTCATCTCCGCGACTTCTACGATGACAGTGCCTTGCAACGCCTCCACGCGGCGCTTCTCGTCGGCGGAAAGCCGTAACCCGTCCGAGAACCACTGGGTGCGGTGTTCTTCCGGCAACAGCCACGCGAGCGCCGTCGATTTGCCAACGCCCTGCGGGCCGATGAGGACCGGAATAGTGTCGTGCTTGAGACCCGGGTTAATGGCGCGAAGGCACGCAACCATCAATATGGAGCGCGATGCCCAACTGATCAGTTCGTCATTGTCGAAATCGTCCACAAATTTGAAACCGCAGTCCGTCAGCCATCTGTCAATGCGGTCGACCCCGTCCCAGGGCTTCAGCTTCTTAAGCCATTCGACAAATCCATCGACCTCATGGTCTGCGAGGTGCGCGTCAAACACCTGTCGCCATTTTACGTAGGACCAGTCGGCAGGAACGGCCCTCGGATTTGAGTTTTTTGAGCTCCGCCGCATGAACGAAAACAACTTGGCAATGGTTTCCAGGAGTCTCGCCTCTATATGGTCGTTGATGTCGAGCCAACTGCCCCTTTGCGAACGAATTTGCGCCACCTGAGCACGGATGTCGTAACGGATAATTACATCCATTTGACTAAGTGCGCTCGAAAGCCCGTCGACGCGCTGCGAAATGAAGCGCCGCGTCCGTCCCATATCGCATTCACCAAGCCAAATGTCCTGCTCCAGCCGTTCGCGCACCCATTTCTCTGCGCGTTCAAACGCGGCATTCACGTCCTGTACGCCAATGCGGCATGTGTTGCTTTTTGGATCAAAGGTCGCATGCGCCATCTGGGCGTAGCGCTCAAACGTCGATGTCTGAACCTTACTTTTGTCGTCGTTCCACTTCTTTAGCGCCACCAGCCTTATCAATTCGCGCCGCATTTGTTGTTCGAGTTCCCAAAGCGTCGCGTCTGCTGGCGGCTGCTGCGCTATGATCGTTTCCCACTGGATCTCGTCGTCGTGCGACACCGTCTTGACGAGCTCAAGCGTTTCTGGATTGAAGATCTTGTTTGAGGTTGTTACATGCTTTTGATGGTCACTGGGCTGCCCGAAAATTATCTTCGCATGGTCTTCTAGGTCCGGGCTGGCTTCATCTGGACTGTGCTGGTCCGGGCTGTCTTGGTCGGAGCCGCCCATGTCCGGGCTGCGATTATCATCACTGGGTTCGGTCAGGCCCGCTTCCTCGACGGTGGTTTCGTCGGTGCTGCAGCCATCGGCACTAGCAGCGAGTTCCTCGTCAGTAGCCATCCACCCATCACGCCTCGTGCCGGAACTGCCTTCGTCCGGACTGGTTTCCTCAGCGCTGTCTTTTTCGGCACCGGCTTTATCGGGGTTGTCTTCCTCATTGTCGCTGGGTGGCCCAAAAAGGCGGTACGCTTCCTCTAGGTCCGGGCTAATTTCCTCGGTGCTGGCTTCGTCCGCGCTGGCTTCGGCAGGGATGGCTGCGTCCGAGTTGGCTGCGCCGGCGGTGGTTTCATCATTGTTGGTTTGCTCAGCCATACCCCATGGCCATTGGAAGACCACCACGTTGACCGCCGGCTTGCGCCTCTCCGGGCCTGGCGGCCCCGATGCTCCTCGACGGGCCGATGCATGGGGCTGCCTTCAAGGCCTATGTGGAACAGGTCCTGGTACCCGAACTCGACCCCGGAGACAGCGTCGTCATGGCCAACCTGCCCGCCCACAAGGTCGCTGGCATCCTCCAGGCGCACGGCAACAGCCTGGTGTTCGGTGACGGGCGCTCCGAAGACGACATCCAGATCTACTTCGCGGGGTTCTTCTACCGCGGCCAACGGCTCCGGGAATTGGAGCGCGAATACTTCGAGAACTACTACCCCGTGGACGAACGGGCCCCGCGCCTGCGGCATCTGCCCGACAGCTGGCTGTTCCACATTACCGACCTCTACACCGGGGACGAACTGAAGACCTCCGTGGCGTACAACGAGGCGCTGCCCCGCGGGCATGCCCAGCACAGCATCAATGTGCGCCTGGACGGGCCCAATGGCACGCGCATCGTCTGGGTCGTCAACGACCCGGTCGACGGGGACGGCTGGTCGTCCATCGTCGCCATCGTGTTGGCCAGCGCCGCCGCCGCAACGTTCGGTCGCGACCGCACGCCAAAACCCAAGCCACCACTGCTTCCGCGCCACCTTCCGGCATCACGACATAGGTCTTGATCAAGTCGACGAACTTAGAGAACAGGGCAGCGCCGTCGACCGGTTTTGGGCATGGCACATACTGCGGCCACACAATTGCATGGCCCTGCAAGCGGGCACCGCCGCCTAGTAACGCATGTATCGACTTATCAAGCTCTAGTATCGAAACTTTCGGACACTCTCGCTTGATGCGCTCGCGTAGATTTATCCATTGATCGGGTCTGTTACGTTTCAGTGCCACCAGTCGGCTCAACGTTTCGGGCTCAAAGAACACGCCCGAATTGTCCTTGCCCGCGGCGATCAGGCTTTCCCATTCATCCTCGTTGCCTCCCTCAGGCGATTGGAGTGGAGATCGGTCCGGCGATCCATTGCTCATCCCATCGGGGCTCATCCCATCGGGTTCGTATGTTTGTACGTGCTTCTCAAGCCAGGCGTTGACATCACGCCCCGCCTCGATCTCGTCGACGATATCCGGGCCACCATCAGCGATAGGCGGGAGGACAAGGCGTATATCGGGACAATGCGGATGTAGGTGAGCGGCAAGTGCTTTCATGACTTTGTGGCCGGCTTCGTCCCCGTCCGCGACCAGAATCAAGGGTCTGCCGTAAAGTGGCGACCAGTCTGTCTTTTGCCAAGCGCTTGTTCCGCCGGCCCAGGTAATTGGAAACGCCTTAGTGGAATTGTTGAGGACTGCCTCAACGCATTTTTCACCCTCAACAACCATGATCGGGCGCTTTGGGTCGTACTCAAGCAGGGCAGGCAAGCGGTACAGCGGCCTGAGGCCGCCGACCTTCAAAGATTTGAGCCAGCATGTCTTGGCATTCTCAGGCTGGATAGGAGTGTATGAACCATAACGCTTTTTGCCTTTTTTTGTAGCGTTGGACCACAAAACAGAGGTCGCCCTTATCGTCGTAATACTCGTAGTGCCCATTGTGGCGCGTTGGCAGCTTTTCGATGAGCTCCGAAGCGTTCCCGGACGCTGCCTCCGCCATATCACCTTCTTGTCGCATCTCGATGCGTCCAATAATCCCCTTAATACTTGCGGCTTTTCGAATCCTAGTGTCTTGTGCCGTCTCGCGATCTCTCGTATTATCCCCTAAAGTATAATGGGCTAAATTAGGAGTTCATATCATGGCCACTGGTCGCAAGCCCAAGGGAAAGCATCCCGACAAGAAGTTGACACCAGCTTTTGTGCGCAAGACCACCAAACCTGGCCGGTACTGTGACGGCAATGGCCTGTACCTGAAGATCGATCCATCCGGTGCACGGCGATGGGAGCAACGACTAGTCATCCATGGACGGCAGCGGACTCTCGGGCTCGGGGGCGTGGCGCTGGTATCGCTGTCAGAAGCCCGCGAGCAAGCGCTTGCCAACCGCAAGATCGCACGGACCGGTGGCGATCCGATGGATCTTCGCCGGCAGGTCATCGTACCGACCTTCGAAGCGGCAGCCGCGGCCGTCATTGAACTCCACCGGCCGAGCTGGGGCAATGCCAAGCACGCCGCACAATGGGAAACTACTTTGCGCACCTATGTGTTTCCCAAGCTAGGCAAGCGCCCAGTGTCAGATATCGACACAGCGGATGTGCTCAACGTGCTCACGCCGATCTGGCACGAGAAGCCGGAAACTGCACGACGCGTGCGCCAACGCATCTCGACCGTCATGAAATGGGCCGTGGCCCAAGGTTTCAGGCAGGACAATCCGGCTGGCGATGCCATCGGTGCCGCGCTTCCCAAGCAGAGTGGCAAAGCTAAGCGCCATCATCGGGCCCTGCCGCATGGCGAAGTCGTCAGCGCGATAGAGGCCGTGCGCGCATCTGGTAGCAGTGCAGTCGTTAAGCTGGCCTTTGAGTTGCTGATCCTGACGGCAGCACGGTCTGGCGAGGTCCGGCATATGATGTGGAGCGAGGTCGATTTGGACACGGCAATCTGGACCATTCCGGCTGAGCGGATGAAAGCCGGGCGTGAACATCGTGTTCCGCTGTGTGCACGAGCCGTGGAGATTCTGACCGAAGCACGGCAATTCGGGAACGGCAGTGGTCTCGTCTTTCCCGGAACCCGGCCCGGCAGGCCGCTCTCCGACATGACGTTGTCCAAGCTGATGCGTGAGCTAAGCCTGGACGCCGTGCCGCACGGCTTCCGGTCGAGTTTTCGCGATTGGGCGGCGGAATGCACCAACGCGCCCCGCGCGGTCATGGAGGCGGCACTGGCCCATACCATCCCTAACAAGGCGGAGGCCGCCTACGCGCGCTCCGATCTGTTCGAGCGGCGTTCCAAGCTTATGGAGCAATGGGCTGAATATCTAGCGATCGGTCACAAGTCGAAGGTTATTCCAATGGTCCGACACGGGAACCGAACAGATGCGTGAGCGGGAGCGACGCGCCCTTGAGCGGCGAAGAGAGCGGGAGGAAATCTTCGACCAGATTAAGGATGTCTTAGAAGAATTTTTCTTAGATCCGCTCATCAAAGACCTCCTTACGGACGCTTTGCGGTTCCATTTTCTTCCTGAACAAGAGCAGAAAGTCAATTACGCGCATCTCATCGAAAACCATGCGCGACGTTGCCTGGTCGGCCTCCCCGAAGATAAAATTACCGCTGAATCCCAATGCCATTGGCTGGTAGACATGGTCGACTTCTTGGCTCACGCTCGCCCAGCGCTGGAGCGTGCCATCGAGTTCTACCGCAAAGCCGGGAGGCCGATGCCCGATGCGTTAAGGAAATGGGCGGAGAATCCCGGGGATCCCCCACCCAAAAGGCGCGGACCACAACCTCACGCACAATATTGGACGGCGTTGCGCGACCAGATAATCGCCTGGGCAATTGGTTGGGCGGTCGAGGTGCAAGAGCTCGGCGGAATAGCGCCAGAGTTGGTGATTAGGATCGGCCACTCATCGGGGGAGAGGTGGAGGCAGAAACTTTCAATTTGCCGTGCTGTGATTGAAGTGCTTGAGGAACTCTATGACGGGGATAAGCCCCAACTCTACCACCTCCCTACCTACGGTATGGTATGGAAGGCTTGGCAGCGATACCGGAACGAAACCCGGCCGAATGGGGGACCGCGCTCTGGCCAAAGGCCGCTTCTACCGCCTCAGGGATTAGACGCCGTCTTTAACTCTCCCGGCGTCGACGTGGAAGGGCTCAGGCAATCAAACCTCAAGGTTACCGAGGACTACGTGCACACCCTTGCCCAGAGCGACCTTGACGATAGTTAGAAAATTTTCGCAGCAAATTATTATTTCTTCAGCTTTTACCACAGCAGTTAAGCATCCTCTCCCGATCTGACGCGGCTGTTCGCGTCCCAACGATTACGGGAGCAATCAAATGTCTGAAGAACGAATTCTTCGTTTGCCTAACGTCGTGAAGCTGACGGGCATCAGCCGGTCACGCATCTACGTCTACATGGACCGCGAGACCGATCCGTTCCCCCGCTCGATCAAGCTTGGCCCCAACATGGTGGGTTGGCGCCAGTCTGAGGTTGAGGCCTGGCTTAACGCTCGACAGCGCTCGGCATGACACCATGGCACGCACAAGAAAGCGCCCGACCGGTAATGGTCAAAACAGGCTGTGCGGTACGGCAAATGCCGAGCGATCCGGGAGTACCACGGTAGCGGTACGCAGCGTTGCCAAACGCCAACGCCTTCCTGACTTCGCCGCCATCAACAACGCAGCGCTAAGGGTGCTGCCGGCGTTGGTCGCCCGCTGGCTCCCGGATGGGTGCCAGCAGGGCTGGGAGTGGGTGGCCCGAAACCCACGCCGAGTGGACCGTCGTCCTGGATCGTTTCGAATCAACCTGCGGACGGGCCGATGGGCTGACTTCGCCTTAGAGGGAGTTAAGGGCGGCGATCCGGTGTCTCTGGCCGCTTATCTATCCGGTAAATCGCAGTCAGATGCGGCGCGCGCCCTAGCCCACATGCTGAATGTGTCGTCATGAGTGTCGGCGATGGAGGCAGAAATATGTTTGATCCGCTCAGCGGAGATGAAAGAGCGCCCGCGGAGTCGGCGCCCGGAAACACTCCCGAGGTCATTGAGGAATTACCATCACATCACAATGGCAGTTACGAGTATTACGACGCTGCCGGCGACCTTTGTTTTGTGATCCAACGCTATGAAAAAGACGGTAAAAAATCCGTCTATCCTTTCACCCCTTCAAAAGACGAAAGAGGCAATAGGTGCTGGCTTAAATCATTGCAGCTTGACGGAGCCCGGCCGCTGTACCGCTTGCCCGAACTGCTCAAGCGCGACCGGAGCCTTCCAGTCATGGTCGTCGAGGGTGAGAAATGCGTTGAAGCAGTCCTCAAGAATTCCACTAAGGCTTTTCCAGTCACTTGGGCCGGAGGAACAAACGCTTGGCAGAAGACAGACTGGTCGCCACTTTACGGCAGACCTTTGATTCTGGTCGCGGACGGGGACGAAGCCGGCCACAAGGTCATGCAGGCACTTGCCGCTCACCTGCATCCGCATTGTCCCAATATACGCCTTGTGCTGCCGCCCATCGCTCGGGGCGGTCCGGATATCGCTGACGAGATCGAGGCGGGGCGGGATGTCAACGCCTGGCTTGAGAAGCACGTCCAAAAATACGAACCCAAAGGTATGGGCGAAGGGTTGGGAGACCTGCCGTTGCTCCAATCGCCCGAAGGAGAAAACGAAGACGAATCCTCAAGCCTGCTTGCCGAGGGCAAGGATAAACCTGGGGTGTTCTTAGAGTCCAAGATTGTGAGCCGACTGGCGGCACTGGAACGTGACAGACCGGACCAATGGGAAAATTTGCGTGCTCGCATTATGAAGGAGTGCAAGAAGGTTCGAATACAGAAAATCGATAAGGCGATAGATCGACTTAATGGTGGTAAGGGAAAGGATCTTCAAGGTCAGCCAATAAAATGGGAAGACATTGAACTTTGGTCTGAGCCAGTAGCCGGTGCAACGGTACTCGATGAAGTCGTTGCTGTAATCCAAACGCACGTCAAATTGCCCGAACACGCAGCCTACGCCATAGCACTTTGGATCTTCCACACATGGCTACATGACAGGCTTGAGATATCGACTTTCCTCAACTTAACGTCTGCCACTCCGCGGTGTGGGAAAACTCTCTTGATGGAAGTCATCGGCTCGCTAGTCTTTCGTCCCCTTCCTGTCAGCGGCAAAATCACCCCAGCGGCATTGTTCCGAACCATCGAACTCCACGAGCCAACTCTTCTGCTTGACGAGACCGACACCTTTTTCGGCGACGATACCGAGTTGCGCGGCATTGTTAATGGCTCTCAGCGGCACGACTCAGCCAATGTTATGCGTAGCGTTGGCGACGATCATGAACCCCGCTATTTCAACACGTGGTGCCCCAAAGCTATTTCGGGAATTGGAGGCTTACACGACACTGTCAGGGATCGCTCTATTGTTATCCATATGGAGCGACGGCCCCCAAACCGCGGCGACCTACCGCGCTGGCGCGACCGCGACAAACAAGCCATCAAGGATATTCGGAGGAGGGTCGCCCGATTTATTAATGACAACGCTGATTCTATCCTGGCAAAGCGTAACCAATTAGCATTTCCGCCCTGCCTGCACGACCGTGCCCGCGATGCCTGGGAATCTCTGCTGGCCATCGCCGATTGCGCTGGTGGACCATGGGCCGGCAAGGGCGGGCGGGCCTGGTGCGCAGCGGAAGCGATCAGCGCCGATACCAAGGATGAAACCAGCGCAGGGGAAACGCTCCTTGAGGATATCCATAAGGTGTTCCGCGAAGCAGATGACCCCAAAGTTCTGTCGACAAACTCTATTCTGGAAAAACTCAACACGATGGAAGACCGCCCATGGCCGGAATGGCGGCTTGGAAAGCAATTGACCGCGCGAGGATTGGCCAAGTTGCTCAAGCCGTTCGGCATCACGCCTGGCACAAAACGTGTAGGAGCGAACGTCACGGGTAGTGAAACCGCGAAGGGTTACAAACGCAGTGACTTCGAAAAGGCCTGGAAGAACTATGGTATCGGGGAGACCCCGTCTCTATCCGTCACAACGTCACAACCCTTATCTGATAACGGTTACAGCGATTCTCCATCCGTCACAAACCCAGACCCTGTGACGGATGCGAAAGCGCGGAAAGCCGCAGCTGCCAACGGTTGTGACGGTGTGACGGATACGCCGCACACTACATCGCCAGAGGCCGGTGAGTTTGAGCTAACCGAATGGGAGGAAAAAGCATAACGACGAGCTGCTTTCCGTCACTCGGACACGTCACAATCCGATGCAGATAACGGTATTGACCAATGACTATCCCGCGTGCGGGAGCCGTAAAGGGGGCGACGTTATCCCCTCAAAAGCCCTATATCAGGTCTGTAATATGGTGCGTTGGGGGTGTGTGGGTTTTGAGTATGCCGCTGAAGCGGCATGACCGGCGCCCCACGAGCGGGTTGAAAATGAGGGCCCCAAAATGCACCGACGCGGCATCCTCGCGCGTCCCGATGGCAGGCAATGACAGACCGTTCTCATATCCACCCCAGCTGGACGTTCCTGGACGGTCAGTGAGATTAATATGCGATCACGCTCAAATGTCCCTAAGCGGCTGATGTATTGGGTTTCTCAAAATCTGAGTTGTCGCGCCTCGGGGCTCCGACATTTAGGCGAACTTGGTAAACGGTTCGGCTCTTTCGGCAGCTAGGCCCCGGTCTCCACTTCTAGCGCCTGGCCGAAGCCCAAACCTCTTTTTTTGCAGTCCCCCGGCGGTACTTTCGTCTTAACGCCTGTCCGGCGCCAGCCTTTCTTGGCAAGAACATCGACAATAGCCGCGAGGGCACTGGCCCCTTCGCGAGTTTTGGCTCCGTCTCGGGTTCATATTCCCTGAGGTATTGAATCCTCATCTTCATGCGCCCGGTGTTCTCGTCGTAGATCGTCTTACAAACGATCTTGGAACTCCCGGCCATGGTTCCATCTGTTTTGTTGATAGCTGTCGACTTTACCATACCACCGCCTGTTGATTGAGTGACGTTCACCCTACCACCCCACCGCCTGTTGATTGAGTGACGTTCACCCTACCATACCACCGCCTGTTGATTGAGTGACGCTCACCCTACCACCCCACTCAGGGCAATCGGGTGAATGGTTTCACCGTGAGATAAGGCTTGCGAGGAAGTCGTCGTCCCAGGCGGCGATGCGTCGTTTTACACGCAGACTGTCCTTGCCCGGGGCTTGGCGCAAGAGGTTGCTCGCCATGTGTTTGACGACCGCGAAGTTGGCCGGGGCAGTGTTCTTTCGGACCCGGCACTCGTCGTCGCGGAAGACCATGTC
This sequence comes from Rhodospirillaceae bacterium, assembly GCA_965262665.1. Lineage (GTDB taxonomy): Bacteria > Pseudomonadota > Alphaproteobacteria > Rhodospirillales > Rhodospirillaceae > CBDBND01. Next base: position 1,242,449 of record CBDHFR010000003.1, on the reverse strand, counting down.
CATGACCCAGTGCAGGTCCATGACCCAGTGCAGGTCCATGACCCAGTGCAGCCCGTTCTCGCTGCTCCAATGGCCCCGGATGGCGGCGCTCAGGGTATCGGCCTTGGCGGCGGTGGCGGCGGATGTAGAAGCGGGTCTCGCGCTCGACCTTGGCGCCGGGTTGGATGCCGATCTCACGTACGGTTTCGACCATAACAATGCTCCCGGGCCCTGGCCAGTGGTGGCGTTCCTTCAGCCAAGCGATTTCGTTCGTCGCCGTGGTGGTCCGGGTTTCGATGCGGCCGTGGCTCTTCTCCACTGTCTGGTGGTGGCTGACAACCGTATCGGCAAAGCCGCATGCTATCTGTTCGATGAAGAAAAGCTTGGTATCGTCGTGCAGGCTGCCCTGGTTGCCCTTGAGGGCAAGGATATAGTCGGCGTCCTTGTCGATGATCTTCGCGGCGATGTTGCGCTGACAGCCCATGGCGTCGATGGTCACCGTCGCGCCGTTGATGGTTACCGTCGCGCCGTTGATGGTCACCGTCGCGCCGTCGATGGTCAACAGATCCAACAGCTTCGGGATAGCGGCGATGCACCATGTCGATTACCGCTCTTGCCCCACACATGCGAGATTTTGACCTAAGTCCACGACCAACCCCGCATACCGTTCTCCACATACGACCAGACCTCCACTTTTCTATCAGTCGGAGATGTGGGGTGGATTACATCTTGCGCGGGCTCGATTTCGTCCAACGGCACCCTTGAATTCCACATGGACACAAACACACCGTGTTTCCCGCCGTAGTGTTCTTCAAGGGCGTTGAATATGGCTCCCTCCTCATCTCTGACGAGATCCATAGCGATTTCTTTGAGATGTTCGTCATCCACGTCCTCGTCATCCCAATAGCTTTGTAAATCGGTCTCAAGCATCCCGACCCGACGCGCCAATTCCCAAATGTCCTCGGGCTCTACTTTCAGTGAATCGAGATACCACGAGATACAATGCTCTGAAGAATATCCACCGAGCTCACTCATTTCCCCGGCGGCTTGGTACATGCCTAAGTACATTGCCAACAGGCAAACGGCTCTCAGCTTGAGCACCGTCTGGGCAAACTCGGATTCTTCAAACTCCGTGTTGCTGACAAGGCCTGCTTTCTTTAGCCCCCCCCATGATTCCTGGTACCATCTGATCTCGGGCTTGCCATAGACAACGCATCCATATTCTTCAAAGAGCCTCTCTACTTGAGACCATTCCAGTATCTCGGTCTCATGGAGCATTTGCTGCAGATTACTTTTCACTTCATCGGTCATGCACTGTACCTCGACAGCTGGATCTTTTGCTTAAGTTGCCCTTTCTCGTGAATTATGAATCCCACCCGGCTCAACTGGGAGGGGGCCGTTACGTCAGCCAACACAGGTAAGGCGCCACATGCCTCTGCTCTGTGTTTCCCCACAGAGACGGTAAGTAAATGTCCTGCTGCCACTGGTGCCAACAGACGTATAAGTCCCTGAGGTGCTAAACGATCCGGAGCTGCCGTATGAACTTCCTAGAAAACTGGCCACGCCATCTGAGTCGACCCTGAATCTCTCATCCGTTCCTGGATAGGTACAGCTCTCACCCGGCCCTACGACCAGGCCGACCCTGCAGTCTTGTGCCGGTGCTTCTTCGTCTTCCGCCGACGTGAAGGAGATGCGGAGCCTGTATTCCCCGGTCGTCAAACTGATTAAACCACGGATCCGGACATAGTACGTGCCGGGCTCTACTTCTCGTTCGATACCGAAAACGCCGAGATTGCCCAGGCGGTTTGACTCAAGTTGGGTGCCGGCGCTGTCGTACAGGGTTTCACGGGTATTGGTGCTGCCGCGGATCTGGATTCTAAGCGTGCCGCTTTCCCGGATACGCAGGCGGAAGTAATCCTCGTCGCCTTCCTCTTCCAGGTTTCCGTCCGTGGTGGAGGGGACCGAAACCAAGGTGGCTGTACCTCTGGAATTGCCGTGATCGTCGGTCACGGGTTCTTCCGGATCGGGCTCTGGTTGGGAGGGATTGACGATGCACGCCGCCGACATGTTGATGTAGGCGTCGAGCTGCAGGTTGCGGATGCCCTGAACCGCTGAGAGGGCGTAATCGGCGAGGTTTAGGGCTTCGAAGACGATGTTGACGTGAAACTGATTAGACGCCGGGTCGAAGTCTATGTCCTCCTCGATCTCAGAGAAGTCCACCGCCCGCGTCTCGTTGGCCATCAGCTCAAAATCAGTCGAGCCCAGGGACATGGCGTTTCGTGCGTCATAGACATGTGCCCGGTACGTGACCGGCGCATCCGCGTAATTGTGCAGGAAGAGGGTTGCCGGATAGTCGGCGATCCGCGAAGTGTGAATGTTGGTCAGCGCGGTGTTCAGTCGCGAGTAATCGATCCCTTCCCGGTAGGTGCATCGCCCGGCGTTCTCGAAGAACCCTGTCATGCTGTTCCACACGACATGCTGGAACACCGGCGGGTTGTCCTCATCGGAACTGCGCAGGTATAGCGAAATGGGTTCGTCTTCAGCCAAACCGGTGATCCCGGCTTCGTCGGTTATGTCGTCGACGCTGTACTGGGGCGAGGCCTTCCGCCTTATGGTGAACTCGGCAGTGCCGTAGTTTTCTCCCGATGAAGAACCGACCACTGTAACGGTGACGGTGGTATTCGCATCACCGAGATTGCCGAGACGGAGAAACGAGTGATTATTTCCTTCCCCCCTGAATACCGGAGCGACAACGGTGTATTGCGTTCCGTCGACCTGTGCTGCGGCCGGGCCGGCCAGCAGCACAACGATGGCAGCATAAGAGATAGCCCTCACGGGACCCTCCTCTGACGGTGCGGCCAGGCAGGGTGCCGGGCCAGTCGCCAAACAACCAACGAGTTAGGTTAGTTCCCGTCTATTCCCGCTCACGCGGTCTTGTATTGAACGGGCAGCCCGACATGGGGCCACTCGTTGGTTGGTTTGGCGATGGGAGAAGCGTGGAATTGTTTGGGACCAAAGTCAAGCCGGGGCTTGCCTTGAACCGCTACCGATTGATAGGTCGCATACGTGCTACAGGTCTTGATCGAATTTGAGGAAGTGTTTCAAATGTTTGTCGGATCAGGCCAAGCGTCCCTTGCGTCGTGTGTTGCTCGTGCAAATGAACGAATGCCCATTGCTCTATAAGGTGTTTGTGAGATCAGAGGTCCGCTCGGGACACGAGCTCATCAACGCACGAAAGGGAAATCTCATTTAACGAACCTGACCCCGATACCCCAATTGATTTGATAACGAATAGACATGATGAAATACGAGTGCTTTGTCACAGTGGAACTAGCCCCTTTCCAATACGCCACATCCTTGTTTCTCGATGAGCCGGCCTATAACAAGGATCGGACTGTATTGTATGTCGAGGATTCGTCCTTCGTTGTCGATGCGCCGCTGGGACAAGACCCACCTTTTGGCCGACGGGATCTGGCCAAAGACCATCGGAATAGGCTCAAGGGTCCTACACGGCGTGTCGCAACGCTTATCAGGCAATTCGGAACTCAAATTGGCTTACAAGGATGGCCGGCTCGTTCTAAACAGAACGCATCTTTCAGCGCTTGAAGTCGAGTTTACTCCCGATCGCCGATATGAGTTTTCGCGTTTGGAACTCGAAGCCGAATACAACCGTGCACAGGAGGTTGATCCGGCCCGCAAAGACGAGCTAAGCCATCGAGACATGTTAGCCCTTGCGGAAATGTTTGCCGGCTGGTCGCTTAACGGCAAATTACCACCATACAATGCGCGGGTTATGCTGGGTACTCCGAGGTACTTCGGAAGATGGCTGACGAGGTCGGACCCGACTGGGCTCCGCCAACGCCGCATCCTACTTCGATGCTAACCTTTATGGCCAAGGTCGCTCAAGGAGAGAGGCCGGCAAACAGACAAGACAAGAGCACTGAGCGTAGATAATCATTCAGGCATGGGTTGGTCATGAACTGGTCGCCAAGCATTGGTCAACGGCAACCCCAGCGTGTTCGTCAATTACGGTTTCCTGATGCTCGAGGTAGCCGATGAGGTCTATGACAAGCCCCACGCACGCGCCTGCATAACTCCAAAGAATACATCTCTCTGCCCGTGTTCGCCTCTGGCGTAAGGGTGGCAGATTTTGCTCCCCAAACGGTCAGCCCATCCAACCGTTCCGTGATCCAATTGCTCTCCGGAAATCACAGTTAGTTGGCGGGTCCGGAAAGAGAACGACCCATACGTTTGCGTGCTCCCCTGTGGCGGGAGTACAACTGAGGATCCCACATAAGCGGGGTTGGCGAAGTAAGCACGACTGGCACAATCCGCGGTCACGAAGGAAGGTGCTCGCTTTCGTTTTGCATGGCCCCGTCTTATGAAAATGTTGTACAGCAGTACTAAAGCGGGACAATGATCACGGGACGCCCGAAAAAACTCGGTACGAGAAGTATTGGGAGTCGCTGACCCCTGAACAGAAGGATGCAGAGTTGTTGCGCCGGCTTGTAAAGCCGCGATCATGAACCGAAAAGGATTGGTGCGAGATGACCGGCCAGGACAGAGTCGAATGCGTGATGTTGGGCATACTGGGCTTCTCAGCCATTGTCGGCATTGGCAGCTTGGTTTTCATGATAGTGACCGGTAGCCGACTGGTGTGATGCTTGCAGCACTAATTGCGAGCTTTATTCTTAGAAACTACCGTACATAAGCCCCTATTTTAGTTCTGTATCCGCGGTCGTCTGTCCCATTCGAAAACCTGTCGCTTCCGAAAACCTCATCCAAATCTGGGCGGCATCTATCTTTAAGATCGTCGGAGAAAGTTTCCAGGACAGACAAAACCCCATTCCCTTAATATTCCCTGTTATTCCCTGGTAGGGCTCAAAAAATTCTCCGCTACCTCAAATAATTTCCCTGTTCTTGCGAGCAGGGAATTTGACCAAAGAGTCCGGGGTTTGTGCGCGCATTGTCAGACTAAATTAATTGGTCAGTCTAGTGGGTGAGTTTTGGCCGTTCCGAGCCGCGCCTTGCTTGGTCAATGCCAAACGAACCAATAGTTTAGTGCCTAAACCTAGGGAACAACGGCCCAAGAGAGGCAGCCCTAACCAGTAACTCTGACAATGCCTCCTAACCACAGGGGGTGAGCCATCACACGCCAAACTCACACGCCCGGCAGATGGATCGCTTGTGTTGCGACCCGTTCGACGAAGGCTGCATCGTGCTCCACGAACATCACGGTCGGTTCGTCTCGCAGCAATACCTCCTCAATCTGCTCGCGGGCATCGATATCGATGAAATTCAAGGGTTCGTCCCAAAGCAGCAGTTGGGCGTCAGTGAGAAAAGTCCGCGCTAAGTCTATTTTCTTCTGTTGACCGTGGCTCAAATCTTCGATGCGTCCGTCGAGCACGCTACCGTGTACCCCGAGCACTGCCATGATCTGCCGAAAGCGGGACTCGTCTAGGCAGGCATCTAGTAACCGGTCACGCAACGATCCCGACAGCCATTGAGGATGCTGGAACGTCCGTGCCACAGTGACATGGCCGGGCCTTAAGAGGGAGCCTGTGTGGCGATGGGGCGCGCATTCGATCTGATCAAGCAGGCTTGTCTTGCCGCTGCCATTGGGTCCAATCACGGCGACCCGATCGCCCGGTGCAACCGTAAACGACAGTTTGTGGCACACGGGCTTGTCACCGCGCCAGAGGGTGAGGTCGTTCGCGACGACGAGAGAGCCCACACCTCGAGCCGAACCGGTTAGTTGCAGTTGCCTGTCCTTCTCCACATCGACGAGAGTTCTATATCGTACGTCTGCCGCGTTCCCGGCGCGGCGTTCGGCGGCAAGTGCTCTTTTCATCTGCCGCTTCGCGCGGTTCGAGATGAATCCCTTGTCCAGGTGTGCCGCTTTGTCGCTCTCGCGCTTTAGAGCATGATCTGACCTGATTGAATCGTTGGGGGATTCACAGGGCGAGGGATTTGTGATTCAAGATGTCGGCCGGGTTGAGGAGGCCGGCATTGATGTCGAAAGCCCTTTCCCTTGATCTTCGCAATCGGGTTCTATCAGCGGTTTCAGAGGGTATGAGCCATAGAGCGGCTGGTGCGCGTTTCGGGGTAAGCGCGGCGAGCGTGAGCCGTTGGCGTGCGCTGGAACGCGAACCGGGAGACGCCCGCCCGAAGGCGCTTGGCGGGGACCGTCGCTCGGGCCGGATCGAGGCGCAGCGCGGCGTGATCCTGGGTCTTCTTGAGGAGAGGCGGGACATGGCCATTGAGGAGTTGCGCGCGGCTCTCGGGGACCGAGACCTCACCTTCAGCTACGGGTCGATACAGCGCTTCCTCGTGCGCCACGGCATCACGCGAAAAAAAAGACCGGCCATGCGGCGGAGCAAGACCGTCCGGACGTGTTGAGCCGGCGACAGGCCTGGCGCGACAGCCAGCCCGGCCCCGACCCCGACCGGCTGGTGTTCATCGACGAGACCTGGGCCAAGACCAACATGGCCCGCACCCACGGCTGGGCCCCGCGCGGCGAACGCCTGCGCATGGCCGTCCCCCACGGACACTGGAACACAACCACCTTCCTCGCCGGGCTCACACGGCACGGCATGATCTCTCCCTTCGTGATCAACGGCGCTATCGACCGCGATGCCTTCGAGGCCTACGTCAAAGAGGGCCTCGTCCCCGAACTGAGGCCCGGCGATATCGTCGTCATGGACAACCTCTCAAGCCACAAGGGACCCAAGGTCCGCAAGATGATCGAAGACACCGGCGCACAACTCCTCTTCCTGCCGCTCTATAGCCCTGACTTCAATCCCATCGAACTCGCCTTCGCAAAGCTCAAGGCAAGGCTCCGAAAAGCCGCTGAGCGAACCGTCGATGGTCTCTGGAACGCCATCGGCCAAATCTCCCTGACCTTCTCCCCGCAAGAATGCAAAAACTACTTCAACGCCGCCGGATACAGCGCAACGTGATCGGATTCCGCTCTAGTGCGCCGGCACGCCGGTCGGAAGCGACTCGTGCGAGTCTTGCAATGTCTTGTTTCAACGCTGCATTCTCGGCCCGTTGCCTGGCAAGGCGCTGTCGGAAGCGTTGGCGCCAAGACGAGAACGACGTGCGCTCGACCTCGACGGTATCGCGGTTAAGAGCCACGATATGGTCGCAGCAGGCATCGAGAAACGCCCGGTCGTGCGAGACCAGAAGGAAACCCGCCTTGGTGCTCAAGTAGTCGGCCAGTAGCCGTCGGCCCTGGGCGTCCAGATGATTGGTCGGCTCGTCGATCAAGGCGAAGGCGCGAGGTCCGGGTGTGCGAGATGGTCCTGCGTTCGAGGAGGAACCGTCCGCCACGAACAGACTAGCCAGAAGACAACGCGTCTGCTCCCCGCCCGAGAGACTTGAGAAAGGTCTGTCCCAAGATTGCTTGTCTATGCCGAGGGCGGAGAGTTCCGCTTCCATGCTCGCATCAATGGCGTATCCACCGGACCGCTCATACGCGTCGAGGATTTCGCCGTACCGGTCAAGGGCTCCGTCGCTGCCGTCTGCCAGCAAGTGGTTCATCTCGGCCTGCAGACTGTTTAACCAGGATTGAAACCCCACATCATCGGTGAAAGGATCCGCCCATGGCAGATGAAAGTTCCGGTTCTGAAGATTGGCTTTGATGAGTTCGGGACCATCATCATCGGTGACAGAAACAAGCCGGATACCATTTTCACTCTATACCGCTTTCCCCGCCGTTACCCACCAAATGCGATGGTGAACACGCAGGTCATTGCCGTCGAACATGTCCGTCAATCGTCTTTGATGCTCTTCATCGAATGCCTGAACTTTCTCCGCGCTCAACGTAGCGCCTACCCCGGCGGCTGGCCCGGATGCGGCCCATCCAAGCTTCTTGGGTATAGGGAACCACCTGATCGAAGCTTTGGGTCCGGCAGTCCTGAAATCCGTTTTGATATAAGCCCTTGAGCCACCAGGGATAAAAACCGCTGCCGCCGCCCATCTTCCAATCCGGATTGAACTCTTTGATCAGCGCTTCAGTCATGGAGACCACATTGCCTGGCATGGGAATCCAGTCAAAATAGCAGATCAGGATACGACCATCGTCTGTTAGCAACCGATGAGCTTCCTGCGCCGCTTTGTCCCGCTCGAACCAATGCCAGCACTGCCCGGCGGTAACAAGATCGAAGGACCTGGCGTCCAAATTGGTCTCTTCTGCCTTGCCAACCACATAGGCAATGGTTACACCGTCCGCCGCATCCAGAGCCTTCGCTTGGTCCATCATTTGTTCGGATTTGTCGAGGCATGTCACGACGGCGCCCCGTTTGGCAAAACCCCGCGCCACCGTGCCGGCGCCGAGGTCGAGAACCCTCACACCGTCCTTGATCAGACCGTCGCCAGAAAGGCAATCAAAAAACTCGGCGGGAAATCCCTTGCGATGCGTTTTGTAGTCATCGTGCGTTTTGCCAAAGTCAACGTTTTTCAAAAGCTGTGCCTCCCTTTGCCTTAGTCACCCTGAGCATCATCCTAGTAAAATGATATGTGTGGTTAACATCTATTTCCGCACGCCCTTATTCCTAAAGCGAGCATTGTCAGACTAAATTAATTTGTTAGTCTAGTGACGTGAGTTTTCGCCGTTGCGAGCCGCGCCTTGCTTGGTCAATACCAAGCGAACCAATAGTTTAGTGCCCAAACCCAGGTAACAAGGACCCAAGAGAGTTGGCCCTAACCAGTTACTCTGACAATGCCGAAAGGATGCATTGGGTCGGACGATTGGAGCCGACCACACGTCGCTGAATGACGCTTAGACGGTGGCGGACACACACGGTCCGTCGCGGCGCTTGGCGACTGGCGGATTTGACAGCGCGGCCCACCGTCAGGCCCGGCGCCTATCACCAGAGAAGCTTCACCACACTCCCTAATCAATACGGCCGGAACTCCTATAGGATTCCCGAGACGGCCCCCATACACAGTACTCCAAGGGGATAGGGTGCCCCGACACAACGTCGAGATCACAAAAATGTATTTTTGATTTTCCTGTAGATAGATTGAATAACCTCACGCCCGCCGATGTCTACTTCGGGCGCGGCCAAACCATCCTGCTGGAAAGGGAAAGGATCAAACCAAAGACCATTGAGTACCGGCGCTTGCAACATCGCAACGCCGCTGCCTAAAATTATCGACCAAGTGAGCCAGAGCCCCCGTTATTTTAGGCCCCACCCTGTCTCAAATCATTTGACGACGGACAGTCCTGTATTATGGCTTCTTCTGCTCCGGGCCAGTTAGTCTGACAATGCCCACAAGAAGACACTGACAGAGGAATCCGATGATAAGAGTTTCCAAAATAATTGGTTTGGTAAGCGTTGTTATTCTCCTGCTTGTTTGTCTTTCAGTACTGTTCTTTTTGTTTCGGGGAGGCGCTTTTCGGGAGACGGTGAACAAAAGTCCTGGCAATTGTCAGTTGATCTCTACAGGGCATGGCAGTGCAGAAGATATTGCTATAGATCATCAAGAAGGTATTGCTTATCTTTCTGCATTGGACAGAAGAGGTCTGGTCGAAGGAAAAGCAGTAACGGGCACTATCCTTAAACTGGATCTTTCCAATACCGATCTCTCTCCCGTTACAGCTATTGAAAAGAATTTAGACGGGTTTAGACCCCATGGAATTAGCCTGTTTACCCATGAAAATGGAGACCGGACTCTGTTTGTTATCAACCATTCTGGTGGTGTCGATGAAAGAATTGAAATCTTCTTTAAGCGAGTAGGTGAAGAACAATTTAGTCATATCGAAACACTGACCGACCCTCTCATTACACATCCTAATGATTTGGTGGCAGTTTCGGAGAGGAAATTTTACATCGCGAATGATTCCGGGGCAGATAATGTCATAGAACGCATAGGCGAAATGCTTTTTGGGATCGGTTTATCCCCCTTAGTTTTCTATGACGGAGTAAAGTTTTCCATTGTCGCTGACGGTCTTCGTTCTTCGGGTGGTATCAATGCGGACAAAAACAAAGGTAAGTTGTATGTTGGAGAGACTATGGGCAAAGCCATTCGTGTGTACAATCTTACAGAGAATGGCTCTCTTCTCGACTTGAAGACTGAAATTCAGTTAGATAATTTAGTTGATAATATTGATTTGGATACCAACAGCGATCTTTGGATAGCCAATCATACCAATACTCTTTCTTTCATTCGCCACATCAATGATGTCAAGTCACCGGCACCCTCTCAAGTGCAACGTATCTCTGTTCGAAACGGTCACTTTGGCCCACCGCAGACCGTATTTGAGAACGATGGGCGCCTGTTTTCGGCTTCAAGTGTTGGCGGACGGTACAAAGGGTTATTGCTCGTCGGCTCAATAACGGAACCAAACATTTTAGTCTGTGAACTGGATTAGAAAAATTGACCGTCCCTTTCGAAAACCTCATCCGCTTGAAATAGGCGTAAATCCTTTTCAATTCCCGGTGGATGGAGTTTTCAGATAGAAAAGGTCGGAGCCAGTTAGTCTGAAAATGTCGTATCTAACTTTTATCTTTAATCATGGCGTCATCTTCATCTCGATTGGCAAGAACGGTCAGAACCTTGTCGAAGCCGTTTACCGCAAACACCTCGGCGGGCATTGTCAAACTAACTGGACCGGATCTTAAGAACCTACAATCGAGGGCTGTCAGGTTGCAAGTTAACGCCACTCGGCCAGGGCAGCAGCGGGCTTGTTTGAAGGTAATGCGGCGGTTGAGATGGCGTTGGTGGTTGAAATGGTTGTGGATCGAGGCATGGACGGAGCAGAATTTCTGCATCCAACAATATTACTGCCCATCAGCAATAAGTTACCCTGTTAGTGTGGCGGTCCCCCGCGGACGGTCGCCGTCTCATTCAGGGGTTGGGAAGTGCAGGCTCGTTCATAACTTCGGTAACCGCAACTTTAAACGCATCCAGTGACTTTTTTCCCTGTATCCGCGTCTGCACGGAGCCATCCCGGCCAATGATATAGGTAGTGGGCACCACTTCATTCCAAGCCGGATCGACCACGCTGACCAGATAATCCGTATCCCGATTGTCCCGCGCATAGGTGCGGAACCCCGGAAAGCGTTGATCGCGCATAGTCTCAATGTGCCGTGTATTGCCGCGGGGCTCGTCGACAGCGATACCAATAAGGCTGACATTCTGATCAGCCATATCCGCTTCAAGCTTTTGTAGGTCAGGGATCTCTGTGAGACACGGTGCACACCACGTGGCCCACAAATTGAGCACCACAACGTTACCCCGCTCTTCCTGCAAAATCGCTTTGAGGGCATCGGGACTGATCTGCTCAATGGCCGACTCGGCCCGCACCTGCCCCACGATCAGCAGGACCACCGCTGCGACACAGCGCAATAGACCATGACGCATGGATCTATCTCAAGCCAACTTCGATTTCCTGCGGCGCGCCGGGCAAGACCGCTGTGTAAATCCGGTCGTCCTGCTCCCACGCCAATTGGAATTGCCTGTCGGGCCGGGTGATGACCACCGGGTTTGAGGCATATCCTTCGCCGGAGGCGATCTCGCCGACACCGCCGATGGGCGCGCCCGTCAAATCATACATCCGGTAGAACGCCCGGCGCGGGCCATCAGTTTTACCGTGCCAGGCCAGCAGAACGTATTTGTCATTGAGCGCCAACGACGGGGCGTCGGAAATAAGCGCGTCCGCATGGACGGGAACGGCACGGGAGAATGACGCTCCACCATCCATGGACGAGGAAAAGAATACGCCGGGCTCTTTTTCACCACCGCCGTACACCGCTGTGAATACGGCATCCCCATGGGTCACCACCGCGGTGGGTTTCAGCGGGCAAGCGTCAATCAGCCATGGCGCTCCGCCGGTATCGACGCGGTCGCTCTTTATGTTTCCATCGGGTGCGATTCGGGTCACGGTGGATTGGCGGTGCCCGTCTTCCGAGACATTACGGAGACTCACATAGATATCCGAATTCTCATCCGCGGTCGCCATCAACTGGCAGCACGGGCAGACGTTAGACGTAAACAATTCTTGATCCCCGCCGAAGGTGGAGCCGCCATCGCGAGACACTGCGGCGTAGAGAGCGCCGGTACTCTGTTCCGGCGTCATATGCCGTGTGTCGATCCAAAACAGGTGGACGCTGCCGTCGGGTGCGGAGGTGATGGTCTGGAAGGCAGCCGCGCTCATAAAGCCACCGTGAATCATGTCGCTAAGGTCCGCGTCCGTCAGGGTGGACAGCCGCCGGGGCGCTTCGAATGATTTTCCGTCGTCCAGTGAGCGGGTGTAGTGGGAGGTGAGCGCTGGCTTGTCCATGGTCGGATGGATTTCATTGGCCGCGTAGGAGATGTGCCAGGTACCGTTCATTGAGCCGACAATGCGCGGACGGCTGACCGACTGTCCCCACACCACGCCCGAACCGTGATTGACTTTTTCCGGTTCTCCGAAGGTCAGACCGCCGTCCTTTGAGGTGGAGACATAGAGGTCGGTGTAAGACAGGTGCCGGTCGTGGTTTTCGTGTTCGCCGCTGAACTCCGGCGTCCGATCGATCCACATGATGGCGATGTCGCCATTGGTGTTGAGAGCGATATCGGGCCCGACGGCAATGTGCCCTTCCGGGCTTACCGGTTCTGCGTACACATTAAGGGTCAAAGCGAGCACACAAAGACCGGTCAGCAAGGCATTTAATTTTGGCATTGGTATCTCCCCAGAACGCGGTCCGGGGGATATTAAGACCACCACCTAGGGCAAAACCAGAGGATTTGCGGGAAATAAGCCTAGAAATCTCAAACTATTACTTGTGTCTGACGTCAGCGCCTTTGGGACAAATTGAGGTAATTGCATAACGGAGGATTTCTGGCTCATCGTAGTGACCGAAGGGAACGAAGATGAGACAGAAATTAATGAGCAAGAACGACCCGGCGGAGAGAACGGTTCGGGATATTCGGCGCAAGACACGCAAGCAGCACACTGCTGGCTGGTGGACCAATAAACGGATGCCAGCCAAGGCAACGCATACTCAGCAAGCTATTGCCTGCCGTAAAGGCCGGTCAATGCGGACGGCGGTTGCGCCTCAGTGGGGATATCTGAGTGTCGATGACATTTATACAGGGGGCCGGAAGGGTGAGAGATATTTTACCGTGTCAGTCTTGGTGGGTGATGTTCTCCTAGTCCAGCCGGATGCCTACGCTCAGGTCGCTTTCCGGGTTTCCGCCTAATCGGGGGGAACCACGGCCATGAGGGAGCGGCTTAATTCTGGAACTGAGGTCCGGCCGGAAGGTCGGCGCTTGATCGGCACTGCCTTAAAATATGGTGACGTGAGTCCGTCCCATAGGGAAAGGTTTGAGCCCGGATCAATGATAATGGGCGGGACCTTGTGGCTTGATTATCAACATGATGCTACGCGGATTCTCGCCCATACGGAGAACGGGGGCCTTACCCTGCGAGACACTGAATCAGCCTTAAATATTGAAGCCGTGTTACCTCAAATCCCGCTCGCTGACAAAGCCCTGGCTGAGGTCCGTTCTGGCGTGCTCAAAGGTTTTTCAATCGAGTTCACGGCCAACAGTGAGCGCGTAGACGATGATGTAAGGGTGATCGAGCGAGCGTCATTGGCGGGAATTGGCCTAGTTCAATCCCCCTCTTACCAGCAATCCAAAGTCGAGGCGCGAGCAGTTGGGGCAAGGCTAACCGGATCAATCCCGTTCAACAAGACGATGACTTGTCGCTGTCACCGTGGCGAGTGCGATCAAGTCAGTTTTCAGCCGGGAGCCTTTGATGAGGCTCTAAGCGATGACAATGCAAGGGACGTTCTACTGATTAGAGACACGTTCTCTAGTGCCCTGGCGAGCAATAAAAAGGGGTCCCTCACACTGGCAAAAGGTAAGCCCTCACACTGGCAAAAGGTAACGATTGGACTGGTACCGGTAAAATGGAGAGTGCCTTCTGTTAAAGTTTAAACTCAACAGGAGGCCCATATGGGTATCGGAAGAACTGAGGAATTTCGTTCTGAAGCCGTTCGGATTGCATTGACGAGCGGGCTATCACACAAGCAAGTTGCCGCCGATCTTGGCATTGGCCTGTCTACATTAGGCAAGTGGATTACCGCTCATAAGCACACTGAGCTGCTGTCCGGCCCTCATAATGATAAAGACAAGGAATTGGCTCGCCTTTGCAAGGAGAACAGGACATTGCGTGAGGAGCGGGACATTTTAAAAAAAGCGACGGCCTTCTTCGCCAGCCAAAGCCGATGAGGTTTCATTTCATCGCAAAGGAGAAGGCCAATTTTTCAATCTGCAGGATGTGCAAAGTCCTGAGGGTCAGTGAAAGCGGCTACTACGCTTGGGTGTCTCGCCCTGCCAGTCAGCGCCAACGCGACGACAGGGTCTATTTGGCCCATATTCGTGCCGAACATGCCCGTAATTATCGGGCCTATGGTCGCCAGCGAATGACTGATGAACTCAGGGATCAAGGCAGCGTCATTGGTGAACGCCGGGTCGGGCGGTTGATGCGGGAGAACGATATTCGCATCGTCAGAACTCATAAATTCAAACGCACGACAAACAGTAATCACAACCACAACATAGCTCCCAACCTTCTGGATGGAGATTTTCAGGCCACGGGACCAAACCAGAAATGGGCCGGTGATATCAGCTATCTCTGGACGGCAGCGGGCTGGCTGTATCTTGCGGTGATCATCGATTTGTATTCACGCCGTGTCATTGGCTGGGCCGTCAGCGACAGGCTCAAACGGGATTTGCCGATCAAGGCTCTGAAAAGGGCCATTGCATTGCGACAACCGCCACCAGGGGTCATTCATCATTCTGATCGTGGCTCGCAGTATTGCTCCAACGATTACCGGAAACTTCTCAAAGACCACGGCTTTCTCTCTTCGATGTCTGGCAAAGGGAATTGCTATGGCAATGCGACTGTAGAAACGTTCTTCAAATCATTGAAAGCAGAATTAATATGGAGGGAACACTATGAAACCAGGGAACAGGCACAAAACGCCCTGTTCCATTATATCAATGGATTTTATAATCCGCGTCGTCGCCATTCATATCTGGGCAGCATCAGTCCGGTGAAGTGCGAAAGTATGGCGGCTTAGGTGAGAAGGTAACTCTCCACTTTTGCGGTGCAGGTCCAGATGCACTGCGAGTGATCGCACGGTTGCCGAGTTCCACCGCTACAAAAGATTTAGTTGCGACTGCAACCTCAGTAAACCTCCTAACTCGCCCGGTTTTTGACCAAGAGCTATCGGAGTATGAGGAAAAAGACGGGGTTGCGGTCTATTCCAAGGTGCATCTTAAGGCGGTCCTGGTAGGCGCGAGTGATGTAGAAGGCTGGCCTATTGCCAAGATCATGCAGCAACGAAATAACCCTCAGTTGTTGAGGTTTTGACATGATTACTTACTCAACAACGGCTGAGATAACGGCGGCGGAGTTCGGGGTTTTAATAGGAAAAAACTCAAACCCCGATCAATTGCCCGAAGACTCAAGCGGCAATGAAACTCGCATGTTGTTCGACAGTGTGCGGACCATCATTGACGCTCGGACTATTGCTGATACTCCCCACGGTATCCGGAATCAATCAATCGTGACCTTGGGTGCCTACATACTGCAACGGCCTACCGCTCCCGGTTATACCAGCCACGTCAACGCCTGGATAAATTCAGGTGCGGCACTGCTGTTGAGCGATTTTATTAAGCGACCTTGTGTGCTCTTGGGCGAGCAAGAGGGGCAGGCGTAGTCATGTGGCCTTTCAGCAAGACAGAACACCGGGAAGGCTATACCGACGCCATATTAGGCTTGATGTTAAGCAGTGCTCAAGGTTCTGCAAAGGCCGATCCTAGGCTTACTGGGGCTGCTTCTACTTGTGCCGGGCTATGGGGGCGATCCTTTGCCGGGAGCACTGTAAAGCCTGGAATAGACGAAACAGGGCTAAACCCGAGTGTCTTACATGAGGTCGGGAGTTCTCTTGTCACTCACGGTGAATCAGTATGGTTGATCGAGGTAGAAAACGGGGCCGTTGTTTTGGTCCGTGCGGGGTCATGGGACATAACCGGGAGGGGTACTGATTCGCGCTTATGGAGGTATCGTTTAGAGATTCCGGGGCCTGACTATCACCAGTCAATAACGGTCCCTGGCGAGCAAGTATTCCATCCAAAGATCAACGCCAATCCGGTCCAGCCTCATAAAGGAATATCCCCCCTCACCCTAGCCGGTTTCACTGCCACTGCTCTTGCAAATACGGATCAAGCCTTATCCCAAGAATCGGGCGGCCCGTCTGGATATGTCCTCCCTGCTCCGCTCGACAATCTTGGCGAAGAGGCCGTTAAACGTCTTGCGGATGATCTTAAGTTATCGAAAGGCCGGACTAAGTTGGTTCCTTCGATGCTGCGCTCTTGGGGCGAGGATGCAAGGCCAGCGGGCGGCGATTGGACAAGCAAACGTATAGGGGCAAACCCACCTGATAGCCTAATAAAACTGCGCAACGATACCCATGAGCAGGTTTTAGCGGCCTTGGGCGTGCCGCCGTCCATGTTCGCCACTGGGGGACAGGCTTCGGGCGCACGCGAGGCGTTCCGGCAATTCATTCATTCAACAATTCAACCAATTCCAAGAGTGATAGAGAGTGAAGCAAGGGCCAAGCTAAACCCTAATGTCTCGTTTGACTTCCGCTCACTCAGTGCGGCGGATATTCAAGGGCGTGCAAGATCGTTCAAGAGTCTTGTTGATGGTGGCATGAGTTTAGCCGATGCAGCAGCAGCATCCGGCATATTATTGGGGGATGATTAGTAATGCTCTCTTCCCAGACAAGCTGCTATTCGTTCCCCTCAGTCGGGAGGGCGTTCCGATCCGCTCTCCCGGCTACCCTGGGGGGGGGTCGTGGTTTCCCAAATCCCTGCGGCCTCCTCCTTGTTATTCAAAAGTGCTGGTGTGGGTGACTACGCCCCAGCGCCTAGGGAGGGAGGTTGTAGATTTACCAATTGTCTGCAACCCCTCCCGCCTCTCATTCGCGCTGCCATGGGTGCCGCCCACCAGTGGTTGTGCGGAGTAGTGGCCTACACCGTTTGAGTTCCCCTCTTAATCTGGCCTAGCGGTCCAAGAGCGGTGTAGGTCCTACGAATTTTCAAGGGTGATTCACCATGCCGTTTCAAATAATCAAAGGGAATCAACAGGTTAGCGGGACCCTGCGAGGACAAGGGGGGGCGTTTACCAATATCGTGGTGGGGAGGAACGAACAGGATGAAAAGGACGCCGATCCGGCTGCGCTCCTGGCCTATCTCAAGGGATTGACCGTCACTCAGGGCCGGTTAGCCGGAAAGCGTTTTCAGGTCCTACCCTGGCAACGTGACTTTGTGCGGGGTGCCTTTGCACCTGGAGTCCAGTCAGCAGCCCTGAGTGTAGCTCGTGGCAATGGTAAGACGGCACTGTTAAGCGGTATCGCGTGCGCCACATTGGACGGGCCTTTGATGGTGCCAAGAGGCGAGACCATCATCGTTGCCAGTTCATTCGAACAAAGCCGAATCGCTTTTGAGCATGTGGTTGCGTTCATGGGTGACAAGTTAGATGACCGCAAGCGGTGGAAGGTGTGGGACACGGCGCAGCAATGCCGGATCGAGGATCGCGTGACGGGCGCGAAAGTGGTCTGTGTGGCCAGTGATCCTAGGCGAGCGCATGGCCGGGCACCTGTTTTGGTCCTAGCCGATGAGCCTGCCCAATGGCCGGAAACCACCGGGGAGCGGATGGTTGCAGCCTTAAGGACGGCGGCGGGTAAGCAACCTCATAGCCGGTTTGTTGCGTTGGGGACTCTCCCGGCTGATTGGACTGGTACCGGTAAAATGGAGAGTGCCTTCTGTTAAAGTTTAAACTCAACAGGAGGCCCATATGGGTATCGGAAGAACTGAGGAATTTCGTTCTGAAGCCGTTCGGATTGCATTGACGAGCGGGCTATCACACAAGCAAGTTGCCGCCGATCTTGGCATTGGCCTGTCTACATTAGGCAAGTGGATTACCGCTCATAAGCACACTGAGCTGCTGTCCGGCCCTCATAATGATAAAGACAAGGAATTGGCTCGCCTTTGCAAGGAGAACAGGACATTGCGTGAGGAGCGGGACATTTTAAAAAAAGCGACGGCCTTCTTCGCGAGCCAAAGCCGATGAGGTTTCATTTCATCGCAAAGGAGAAGGCCAATTTTTCAATCTGCGGATCGCAACCGGCCTTCCCGTCTACTTCTGCGAACCGCACAGCCCTTGGCAACGCGGAACGAACGAGAACACTAATGGATTGCTTCGACAGTACTTCCCGAAAGGAACCGATCTGAGCGCACACAGTCCGGACGTACTCGCAGTTGTTGCTGACGCGCTCAATACACGGCCCCGCAAGACCCTCGGATGGAGAACTCCCGCCGAAGCTCTGGACCAGTGCTTGCAGGCCAGTCAAACTGAACGTGTTGCGACGACCGGCTGAACCCGCCCAGTATTGCTCCAACGATTACCGGAAACTTCTCAAAGACCACGGCTTTCTCTCTTCGATGTCTGGCAAAGGGAATTGCTATGGCAATGCGACTGTAGAAACGTTCTTCAAATCATTGAAAGCAGAATTAATATGGAGGGAACACTATGAAACCAGGGAACAGGCACAAAACGCCCTGTTCCATTATATCAATGGATTTTATAATCCGCGTCGTCGCCATTCATATCTGGGCAGCATCAGTCCGGTGCCCCGTTCCGAGGTCGCCAGCCTCTGGCGCACGTGGATGACGGCCTAACGGAGATCGGTGGCCGTCAGGCCTTGGGCATAATTCCCTTTTGGTAAGTGAGGATTTCTGGCTCGTCGTGGAGACGGAAGGAAACGAAGATGAGCCAGATCCTCCGTTAGAAAATACACTCACTTGTCCCATTTGTTCTGACAACGGACACACCCGCACCCGCGGGGATGCCAACTTCATGTGAAGTCGTGCGGCCCCGTGTTTGCATGAGTCAGGTCACCCCGTTATCAACGCGATCATCTCTGCACTGCCATCAACATGACATCTAACTCGGGGACCATAAGGCAAAGGAACAGGACGGTGATCAATATGGGTCCTGGGGAAAACGCTCTCCTGCTGCTCCCGTGCCCTGCAATTCCGTATATAACGCCGAACACCCCCACCAAGGGTAAGAACACGAGCCATTGCTCGGGCCGCAGATACAGACCCACGACTGCCAGAAATCTTACGTCTCCCATGCGAAAGGTGGGTTTGCCGGTAACCCTATGGTCGACCGTGCGCACGCCGAGGCCGGCAGCGAAGGCAATGGCCGCACCAAACAAACCTACCATTGGGTCGCCAACCACAGCCTGCCGATAAGTGAGTGCCAGCGGAAGCAAGGCCAATAAGAGTCCATTCGGAAGAATCCCATGCTCCAGGTCCACCACAACCAGCGCTACAAATACAGGAACCGCCGCCAACAGCAATATCAGTTGCAATAGGGAAGTAGAAAAGGCCGCCGCACCTAAAAAGGCAAAGGCGGAGGCAAGTTCGATCAGCGGATAGCGAAAGGACAGCCCTACACCGCAGTAGCGGCATCTGCCCCATTGCGCCAGCCACGAGACGACAGGGACAAGATCCCGCCAACCCAACACATGTGCGCAGGCCGGGCATTTAGAGCGCCCGCGGGCGACGCTTTGTCCACGGGGCAGGCGATAGGACAACGCCGTGACAAAACTGCCGCACACGATGCCCAATCCCGCTATGACCATGAACTGCGAAAGACCTAAATCCATGTTTCAACGCTGCTTCCGTGTCGGCAGACAATGATGTCAGACATCCGTCTTTGCAGCGCGTTTTTCAGAGCCATATTGACACCCGGCGGCACTGGTTGATCCGTGAGGCTGGTGACATCTGGGGTGCTTCTCTCAATCCATTGGGACAAACCAAGGAATGCTCTTGCGTCTCCCTTTGACACCAACTCTCACTCCTCACCGGAGAGGACGCAGGCATGACTGTCCGTTGTCAGAACAAATGGGACATGTGAGTGTATTTTTTATCAGCGCAGAGCGGTCTTGGGCTTGACGATCACTATGGCGTCGAGAACCGAAGGATGCAGCTTCGCAAGCCAGCTCAAGAAGATACGGCCCAGCCGCAGGAGCCGGACCCGGCCATGATGCTTACGCTTCAAGACCTAGACCTTATGTCGCAATGTGATGTTCTCGGCTTCCACCTGTCGCAGTCCCTTGACCAAGGCCAATAATGCTTAGAAGACCAATCTGACGAACGATACACCCCAAATGAATGACAGGAGATCGACCCGTATTTTTGACGGATGCAATTCTTGGAAGGGATGGTAGCGAACATACATCATCGTAGCGCGATGGATTACCTTGGGAGAGCTATTGAAATAATAGAAGGTGTTGTGAATCAACCGACGCCACGAGACCTTACCGCCCGGCTCAATCCGGTTTTCCCTGACAATGCCCGATCAAAGCCCGCAGCACTTGTGCGCAGGCACACTTACGGTAGTGTGCCGACGCAGTTTCGATCGCTTGGCTTTGGTCTCAAAGAATTCCACGCTTCGTCATCGCCAAACACCCACAGGTGACCCATGTCGGGTTGCCCGTGAATAGAATACCGCTTGCGGAAATAAACGGGGCCCCACCTTTACCTGTGGAGTGTTTGGCGACCGACCCGGCACCATGCCGGGCTTTTCGCACTAATGAAGGATATTGAAATGTTTGGACTTTCAAAGTGTTCTATCGCATGCGCGATTTCGACGCTGTTCATTCAAGGCGCAGTAGCACAAGGGCTCGCAACCGTGCCCCAGGCGGATTTCGGCCAGTACGACTGCGACATGGAGCGCGACTATGAAACCCGTCATGTAGGTCAGTACATTCAGGGGCAATACATGGAGTGGCTGGAGAGCTACGGCCTGGCAGGGAATGTACGGAATGTTTTCTGTGTCACAATCTTGTTTCCTGCAACCGGGCCCTTAAGCTTAGAAGAGGCAGAAGCTCACTATTCTGCATCCGCTGGATTATCACAAAGGGAAGGGACGCAAGCTTACTCAGCGCAAGCTTCAGAAGGGCGAATCATTGACAACCCTGTTTCGGTTCCTAGTGTTCCTCTTGGCATTGGGACACACCCTAACACTCCAACAGACCGTGAATCGCAATCCTCGGTCAAAGATCTTGACATGCCGTCTGCACCGGAACCGTTGAGCATAAATTCGGGAAATCCAATCCAAGGACGATTGCTGGATCCGCCCCAGATCAGCGATCCAGAACAGACGTACTTGCCAGACATTCTCGATGGGGCTCCCTTACCTTTGCCGCAACCAGATCTCTTACCATTGCCGCTACCAGAAGGTAATGAAGAAAGGAGGTCTGAATCAGTCGGACAGACAAATAGAGAAAGACCATCGGTGGACGCCATCGATGATAGAGAGCAGGTAACGAATACATCCGAGTTTCCCTGGAACCTAATCTCAATACTCTATATCCAATTCGACGACGGCACTTTTGGGCAATGCACGGGAACCCTTGTTAGCCCCCACGTGATAATCACCGTTGGACACTGTTTGCACGCTCGTGACAAAGGAGGCTTCGTCAAGAGCGTATCCGCAGCGCCTGGACAGATTCAACGCAACGCCTTTGGAGCAGTGCAGCAGCCAAATGGGGAACGTTTTGCTCAGTATGCGGTGGTCACGGAACGCTGGAAGCGTATTTCCGGTGGTGGAACGCACTCGATATCGGACTATGCTTTTGACTATGCAGCACTTTTCTTTGAAAGGTCTTGGAGTTTCACCGACACCTTCATGCCCATTGTTTTCGACGATCCCAGAGGCCAAGTGAACAACGCAGGTTACCCCGGTTCAGTCCGTGACAATCGCGGTAATCAGGGTATGTGGCATGACTTTGGACCAGAGACGGCGAACTCAAATTCTTTCTGGAGGAATTTCCAAGTTCGTGAATTTGAACTTGATTCGTCTGGCGGAAATTCAGGGGGTCCCTTTTGGATATACGACGGAACTAACTCTGAGTTGACAGGGATTCTTTCCTACGGAGTTGCCGACGAAGAAATTACCGGAGGCCCTTGGATTGGTGGCAACAATGAAGACACCATTAGATCCTGGGCCAACTGGGAACCTGGTGATCCGGTCCCTTCATCTGAAAAGCCTGGAGCACGTCTGACAATCGCGTTCGGAAGTGAATATGCGGTGGTCAGTTCTTTTCTAAGGTTTTACAACGCCTCCGCTTCTGCCGGCAGGGTGAAGCTCACAATCTCCAGCGCTGCTACAGGCAACACCCTTGGGACCTGGTCTAGCCCTATAATTCAACCACTGGCCGCTCCGCAATTCGCCATAGACACCATCGAAGACGAAGCAAGACAGCTTGTTGACAAGGAAGGTTTGTATGCGATTGCCGTTGAGTCCGATTTTGATGGTTTTGTCCAGCATGTCCTGTGGAACAGAGGGGGAGAATCCCTCACCAATATGACCGCGTGCGAGGCCGGTCTTTCAAGCGACGTGTCCACGATCACCAACTTCCATTCCTCGCTCCTAGCGGATGGTTATGAAAGCTTTCTATTCCTTCACAATGTCGGAGAAAGTGAAGCGGATGCGACGCTGGCCATTTACGACTCAGCAAGGGGTGATCGTATTGGCGGAATCCTTTGGCCAGATGTGCCGCCGGACGGCACATTCCTTGCGACGGGCACAGATATTGATGAGTTCCTGGATGAGTTCTACGACCACCAGCCCGCAAATGGCCAGTACCACTACAACATAAAGATCGAAAACGACTTTCCCGGCTATATTCAGCATATGGTTGTCAACTCGGGCGCGGGAGTATTCACTAACATGGCTGCAAAATGTCCTTTGAACGCCTCTTGACGCCTGATCTACCCCCGTTGAGCGGTCCAGTTTGATTGTCAGTGCATGATCGGCCTTTGGTCTATCGGGACGATGGCTTCCGGGGCCGGTGGCCGGTAGTGCAAAGCGCTGTGTGGTCGGTTCGTGTTGTAATGTTTCCTCCATTGTTCGATCAGAATCTGCGCCTCTGGCAGGTTGTAAAAGATTTCCCGGCCGAGCAATTCGTCACGGAAGCGTGCGTTGAAACTCTCGCAGCATCCATTCTCCCAAGGTGGGTCCGGCTCGGTATACGCTGTTTTTGCGCCGACTGCCGCGATCCAGTCCCGGGCAATCGGGTGAATGGTTTCACCGTGAGATAAGGCTTGCGAGGAAGTCGTCATCCCAGGCGGCGATGCGTCATTTTCCACGCAGACTGTCCTTGCCCGGGGCTTGGCGCAAGAGGTTGCTCGCCATGTGTTTGACGACCGCGAAGTTGGCCGGGGCAGTGTTCTTTCGGATCCGGCACTCGTCGTCGCGGAAGACCATGTCCATGACCCAGTGCAGGTCCATGACCCAGTGCAGCCCGTTCTCGCTGCTCCAATGGCCCCGGATGGCGGCGCTCAGGGTATCGGCCTTGGCGGCGGTGGAGGCGGATGTAGAAGCGGGTCTCGCGCTCGACCTTGGCGCCGGGTTGGATGCCGATCTCGCGTACGGTTTCGACCATAACAATGCTCCCGGGCCCGGGCCAGTGGTGGCGTTCCTTCAGCCAAGCGATTTCGTTCGTCGCCGTGGTGGTCCGGGTTTCGATGCGGCCGTGGCTCTTCTCCACTGTCTGGTGGTGGCTGACAATTTGACCGTGTATAGCATATCCTGCGATTTCTTGTTCGTAAGGTGTTGATTACAATTACTATTTTCAGACGTCCAGTAAGGCGCTGGAGCGATCAAGGTTATAATCAACACTAATGCAACACGGGGCCCCGACCGAATTCCCAACATTGCATGGCGTCGATGGTAAGCCTGGTCAGGCCGGGATGTGGCTGCTGATCTTACCGATTGAGAGTACGCTTCCAATCTTTTCTGAGGGGCCTGAGCCAGGCGTTCTTCCTAGGCTTGTCGTACAGCTTGTCCCGGTCGTAGCGTCCGCCCCCCTTGGTCGTTCCGACATGGATCCAGCCCGATGCCGTGCAGACGGCGCCAGTGTAGCGCGGGGTCTCGGCGAAGGTCTCGATGCGCACGGGCGTTGTGTTGTAGCGCTCGGTCCAGTCCCGGGGCAGTTGCCGACGCACGAGAGAGAGGATGTGCGAGCCCAGGTTGGGGATGGTGATCCAGGGCAGAATGAAGAACCGTGGTTTACGTGGGCCCGGACATCCCGGTCCACTTAATCGATGCCTTCGTGGATGGTCAGGACTTAAAGCATTTCCGATTTATTCTGGCGCATAGCCGTCGGCAGCGAAGAAGTTCCTGCAGTGCGCGTGATTGAAGAGGCCGCAGAACTTACCGGCGGCTTTCCACAGATCATCGGTGGTGCGGGGTTTTAAGCGCTTCATGTGAGCTTTGAACTTTGAAAATGCGAACTCGATCGGGTTGAAGTCCGGCGCATAGGGCGGCAGGAACAAAAGCCATGCGCCCCGCTTTTCAACCGCCCGCCTGGCACCGTCGCGTTTGTCGGCCGGCAGATTGCCGGGGACAACAACAGCGCCTTTTTGAAGGGTCGGGGCGCGTTGCGTTTTGATGTACTGCTCGAATGCATCACCGTCCATGGCGCCCTCGATCACCCAGGGCGCGGTCAGACCGTCACCGCGCAATCCGGCAATGAAGGTCATGGTTTGGTTCCATCTGTTTGGTTGATAGCTGTCGACTTTACCATACCACCGCCTGTTGATTGAGTGACGTTCACCCTACCATCCCACTACCTGTTGATTGAGTGACGTTCACCCTACCACCCCACCGCTTAGCTCTCGCGGCGAAGCGGCCCACCCCTGTTCCTGCAACATTATCCAGGCCCGTTAGGTCGGGCTGCCCGCTGAATACAACAGCCTCTAGCCCAGCTCGGAGTAGCTCTCCTGGCCTAGGCGAATAGGCGGGAACTCACCCAAATCCTGGATGATGTTGCAACAGCCCGGCACCCGCCGGCGCCTTGATCAAACATGTCAGGTGAAGCCCCATGCGAATCATCATTTACGCAACTATCGCTGTCCTGCTGGTCGGCTCGGCCGGGGCCCAAGACTTTTTCGGCATTCCTGGGCTCCCGACCACTACCACCACCTCCACCGCTGTGCTGAGCAAGGCTGAGAGGGGCAAGGCCATGATTGGCCTTTGCTATTCAACCTGTGCGCACCGGTACCAGAAAGCCACTATTCACATGCTTGAAAGTTTTGACGACGCGGACGAGGACGGTCAACAGTGCTTCATGGCCCAGACTTTCATTCGTTCGATAGACGCTTGCGCGGCCGCATGCGCTGACGTGGAGAGGGTATTCGGAATTACAGAGTCTGAAGCCAAGAACAGGTTCAATTCCATGGCCGCGGTCATGCAAGAGGATTTTGAAAGTAGCGGCTTATGGACCGCACACGATGACTTTACAGCACGCGGTACTGCAGAGTTTGAAACCGCTTGCGAGGAATTTCTTGGATACTGCACAGGCTCTAACAAGGGGAGTGCGCAATGTCGTTACTGAAAATTCTACCCGTTTTGGCCTTCCTGGTTGGCCCGCAGGCGCTTGCCCAGGACGCTCTGACCAAGATCGAGGAAGGGCATCCCAAAGGTTAAGACCTAAACATCAGTAGGCCGTCTACGAGACTTCCCCCGCCAATGCCGAAGCCGCCGCAAGTGAACCCACGGCAAGCGAGCCGAATGCAAACGAACCGGGGGCTAACGAACCAGGGTCAAGCCATGCCGGCGTCTACGAGCCCTGGCGTCCCCGCACGGTGTGCGTTCCCGGCGCATCCGAACAGCCGCGCTACCCGCTCGCGGCTTTGCGTCTCGGCGACGATCATCTCGTGCAGCACGGTAGTCTGGCCAGGCCAGCCGAAGCTGAGATCGTGAAGCCATTTGAAGTATTTCGTCCCCCACGCCTTCCAGCCGGGTTAGACCTTGCCGTGACGCAGCAGGAGCGAGCGAATCTCCTGGCGCTTGCGCTTGCGGTCCTTGATCGCCGCCTCGCGGGCGCGCAGGAGATCGCGCATCGCCTCGTGGGCTTCGTCCGACGTCCAAATCTCAGTCAGCTCGCCGGCCCGGAACAGACGCGCCAGCTTCGCCGCATCGCGGCGGTTGGTCTTTACCCGCTCGCCGGGCCTACGTGGGATCAGGGACGGAGCGATGACGGCGCATTGGTGGCCAAGACCTTCGATCAACCGTTGTAGCCCGTACCCGGTCGGCCCCGCCTCGTAGCAGAAGCGGAGCTGCGCGCCCGGCCGTTCGAGCTTGCGCACGAAACGCCGTACAGACGTACCGTCCGAGCCGATCTCTCCGAAAAACCTCACCTCGCCATCACGTCCGCCGTCCGCCACCGCGACGGCATGGCGATCCTTCGACACGTCCATTCCTATGAAAACTTCGCTACACTCGACCATGGTTCGCCCTCCTGGCTTGAGGCCCTGCTCATTGAGCAACCCTCGTTGAAAGCCGCCAGTGTAGGGCGAACCGCCCCATCACAAGACAGCCGCAGAAGGACATACGGTCTTACAATCTGTCCCATAGAAGCTCACGTCAGACACGATCACAATCGCTGCTTGTTACTTGCTTTGCTATGACTGTAATGCCGTTTCGGCTGATGTGGACGTGCTGTGGACGGCACAAACCGAAACAAAGCTCTGCGATATAGAGCTACTGACTTTCTTCAACCGTCACGACAAACGTGCCGGCTGCGTCGCCTGGAGTGCCCGCACTGCCGCTCACCCACAACAGGTATTCGCCTGTAACTGAGGGTGTAAAGGGGCCTTCATCATCGCCGCCGAAGACAATATCATAAGTCGGATTCCGAACTCGAAAGTGCGGGAACCGGAGAGTACCCTGTCCATCAGAGAGACCCTGCACATCAATGGAGTAATTCCGACCTCCCTCAAGATCGAGCGCGTACCATGCCCCGCCGCCGGACATATCCTTGGCCTGCCCGGCGACACGTGCGCCAACCGCCAGGGGGCAGGCCTGATTGGAAAACTCGCACTTGTTGCCCAGCTCCAGGCTAAGAGCGGGCAGCGCGCAGGCCGTGGACATATCGGTAATCACACCCGCCCCGCGATTATCGACGACATGCTGCAAAAACCCTTGGAAGGACTCAGTCTCGACCTGGATGACGTAGTGAAAAGCACCATTGGGGTCGACACTGGCACCGGACTCCAAGGTAGTGACGGGAATCACCGCCTGCCCTCTTCCGGGAAGGGTGCCCACAAAGTAGGTTCCGAGCTGATTGCCGGTGATGGCGTTATACAAACCGAGCGTCACCGGCGCGGCGGACGCCGAGGTGTTGTTGACAACAACGGTGCTGGGATAATCCGCCTGAAGCGTAGACGTATGAACGCCGTTCAATGTTGTGCGGTTTGAAGAGATTCCCGCCTCACAGGTGCTGAGATTAGAAAGGGTTCCATCGGCAGGGCTCCACAACACGTGCTGGAACCAACCGTCAAACTCCGTCTGCAGAGATGCGGAATAGTACTTGGGTTTCTGCGTACCGGGATTAATGCCCGACTCCACATCCGTGATGGTCACCTGAACCGACGCTCCGGGCTGAATGACATTACTGGTCCATTCGCCCAGCCGCCTTAGCTCCTGGTCGGAAAGGGTGACATGGACAGACCCAGCCGATGAATCGTTGTTGTGAAAGCGCAGGAATGACTGCGCCAGGGTGTGTTCTGACGAAAACAAAGAACCGGTTTTAAGCACAGCAACCGTTGGATAGGGATCAGGCGGGTCTGAGAATGAACATATGGTCGTCATATCCGTGATCACCCCGGCTTGGATGTTGCGCACCAGATGCTGCAAGAAAGCCGGTGTCTCGGGATTAAAATTGGGTGAAGGCGAACCTGATAAACCTTCGACGCGAATGACGAAG
This sequence comes from Rhodospirillaceae bacterium, assembly GCA_965262665.1. Lineage (GTDB taxonomy): Bacteria > Pseudomonadota > Alphaproteobacteria > Rhodospirillales > Rhodospirillaceae > CBDBND01. Next base: position 1,214,616 of record CBDHFR010000003.1, on the reverse strand, counting down.
TGATTGATGCCTTTGGTATTGATGCCGGCATCCGCTTCGATATCGGCGGAGGGAATCACGACCTGGCCGCCACCGCGGGAAAGTTCAGGTGTTTCATAGGTTGCCAACTTCTCGCCATTGGCGGCGTTGTAGAGTCCGAGTGTGAATGACGAGTTCACTTTCGTTCTATTGGTGACAACGACCGCACTAGGGTATCCGTTATCGAGCTGAGAGGTGTGGACATTGGCCAGCGCATCCGCGCCGCCGGTCACGCCGAAGTCACAGGTGCTGAGATTTGTCAGCGTGCCGTCTACAGGACTCCATAGAACGTGCTGAAGCCAACCTTCGAAGCCACCGTGCACAGCGGCCGAATAGTAAGCGGGCACGTCCGTGCCGGGATCAAGACTGGACTCCATATCCGTCACAGCAACCTGGATGGAAACCCGGGCGGCAATAGGCGGGCTGGTATATGTGGATAGGTAAGCGCCCGTTTCCTGATCCGATAAATCAACCCGCACCGTCTCGGTGGTCGTGCCTGCGTTATAAAAGCGCAAGAAGGATTGGCCGGTTGTCTGTTTAGACGAGAACAGAACCGAGGGCAAAACCGCGGGCGTGAACGTTGCCGTTACGCTTGCGCTCTCCGACAGTGTGATTTCGCACGTTCTATCATAGCCCGAACATGCTCCCGACCAGCTTTCGAAAGCCCACCCCGGGACGTACTGCGCCGTCAACGTTACGACCTGATCTGTGTCGTACCGGGCACTGCAGGCATTGCCGCAATCTATCCCAGCCGGTTCACTTACAACAGAACCGGTACCACTGACTAACGTGACCAGTATGGGCGATGCGGGATCGGCAAGCTGGCTTCCAAGGTCAGCGATCAGATTGACGTTCTCGTTAAACTCCCGTGCGTTGTGCGCTGCTTCCGCGGCGTTCGCGTCGATTCCAAGGGCCGCCCCATTCACGGTGATACCGGGATTGCTGAAGTATTGCAGCCTGGGGCATGAAATCTCTAAGTCCGAGCACTCATTTGAGTACGCCATAATGGTACGGAACTGGGCATCGGTAACGACGTAGCCAAAATTGTATTCGGCGGGTCCTGGCTGATCATCGTCTTCGGCGTAGCGATCATGTCTCCCGCCGAGGTTATGACCGATTTCATGGGCGAAGAGGCCCGGATGGGGATAGGCCACCAAACTGACAGCCCACTCAGGCTGGTTGGGAAATTCGGTAATATTATCGAGCCGGTAGGCGATACCGCCGTCAACCGTAGCCTCGAAAGCCCACACAGACAGCAGGTCGGCATCGAGTGCAGCCCTCTGATCATGAATCCTCGCGAAATCCTCAACACCTTGCTGAGCATCAGTAATGACTTCAAGCGCTGGCGCCGCATTTGTGTAGTTGACCTGGTCAATACCGACGATCCGAACCTCCGCGGTGACCTCTGAGTTTGTGAGCGCCGTGTTAAGCCAAGCGACGGCGAGCGAGATTTCCGAGCGAATATTTGGATATTCAGCCACGGTCGTTGGTGTGTAGACCACCAAAACCGTGATGATCGTATCTCCTTCCACTTGAGCAGACTCAAAACTTGAGTTGGATTTGCGACTTGGTTTGGCCGCGCCGGGCTCGGGCACCGGCGGGCGTATGGCGTCATCTTTCATTTCTGGCCGCGCCGACTCATCGATTTCAGATAGCCGATGCCACCCCCGCCCCATGGGTGTAATCGCAAAGACTTGCCCCTGTGTCATGACGCGACCGGTGATAGCGCCATTGTCAAACACCAAAGTGACGGAACTGTAGGGATCACCGACAACCGTGCCGCGCCAGACGATAAGCCCTAACTCATTGCGCTTCTGTTCAAGATTGACGACATCCAGATCAACGTCAAAAAAGTTCAACACATGCTTGGTGGGGTCGGCGCTCGGCGCATTAGACTCCCGGTCGAGCCGCAATGGCACTGCAGCCTTCATGTGGCTGACCGCGGTGGGATTGACTTTTACGGTCTGTGTTCTCTTGACTCCGATGACAGCTGTTGAGGATCGCTCTTTGTCATCCTGCTCTACTTGTGGTTCTGAGAAAAAGAGTTGAGCCCGCAACGCGGGCAGGCGCGTAAGGCGTTCTTGAATGTCGGGCTGATCAATTTCAGTTGGGCGCGGCGGGCGTGGCTCAGAATCTGCAGAGAAACTCAAGCTGCTAAAGCACATGACCAGCGCGAACGCAAAAACTATTCGGCTTAAGAACTCCAGACTCCAGACTCCACACCTCACTGTTCGTCCGATCATAACGCACCCATAGGAATTTCACGCCATACAGGATTATCAGGTACTTGGGAAATGACGGCAAACATTTGGGATGGGGTCCGGTCTTGCGACTGGGTTTCCGTCTGATCGTTACCGCAGGCCCAAAGCAACCGCTACTTCCGAAACTGGCATACTTTTAACTGGCATACTTTTACGCCGCCCTAATGGCCCAGTTTTGCGCCGCCATTGACATCTGAAGGGCGAAGAGGCGGTATCCGAGTTGGCCAGCCGGCATTGTCAGACTAAAATCGTATGCTAGAATTTTCCCGTTGTCGAGCCAGCTTCGTCGCCCGTGCTTGTCCGATCTAAGCCAGACAAAACCTGTTTTTTGCGCCCTGAAATCCCCAAAAGGGGACAGGGAGAGACAACCAAGAAAACTTAATCTGACAATGCCAACGGCAGGAACAGGCGGCGTAAGCTTGATCACCATAAAACAGTGAGGCAAGGCCAACGGTGACCATACTGGTCACCAGTTCTATGTTTGGATCAATCAGATATAGTTTTCGCAACGGAGACTGAACAGTTGGCTACGACACCCTTCACCTTCATTGATACAAATACCATGCCCTGGGAGGACAGCCCGGGCATCCCTGGTTACAAACGCCGGCTTCTAGCTTTTGACGACGCGACAAGAGCCGAGATCAGAATGGGCTATGTGCCGCCCGGCGCCGTGCCCGACGTGGTCCAACTACCCCACCGCCATTACCACAACTCCGTAACGGAACGGGCCTATCACCTGTTCGGCGACTTTCCTCATTGGGAGTTTTCCGGAGTCAGGGACGATGAAGGTGAACTGGTAATGTTCCGCCGCCATCTGTTCATGGACCGGCAGCCCAAGAGCATTCATGGGCTCATGGCCGAACCCCTTTCCGAAACGGGGTCGGTGATCCTGTACTGGAACACGGGTCCGGGCACTGGTGTGGCCGAGCCGGAAGCGGCAAAGGAAACGGTTGCGATTCCTTTCGACGGCAGCGCCGATGATGACCGCACTAATTTTGCCTATGCCCGTATCTTCGATAGTGGTGACGTCGCTTGGCAAAAGCATCCCATGGTGGCGGGTTGGAAGGTTAAACCCTTGGCCGAGGGCGTTGAGCACTCCGGGGCGGTCTGTCTTGTACACATTCCCGCCGATTGGACAGCGCTTGGCGAACCTTTAAAGGTTCTAGGGGGTCAGCCGTCGCCCTGGCTTTTTATCATATCTGGGGATATCCGCGTTGACGTTGGGGAGAACGGAGCGCGGCACGACCTGGCGCTGCGGGAAGGAGGTTTTCTCCTGTGGCGTACTGGGGAGGCGCTCAGCGTACCGCACAAATCTGCCACTGATGGCGGATGCGTGGTGCTGTGTATCGGCCACGATTTGTCCAAGACCGTGGGCTAGAGCATTTTCGGATCAATCCGGTTTGTAGCCCGAGTTTGTAAAATAGTTGGCGCATTCATTGGGGGTGAAGGGCATTGTCAGACTAAATCGGCTTGAGCTGGGAATTAAAGTCTCCTAGCCTCCAGCGATGCACAACCCTTTCCGTTATTTCAACAGTTCGCCTGAGGTAACCTTCCAGCATTTACGGTCATCTAACTTGTCACCCATAAACGCGATCACATGTTCAAACGCTATCCTGGCTTGTTCAAATGAACTGGCAACGATGATGGTTTCGCCCCTTGGCACCATGAGCGGCCCGTCTAATGTGGCGCACGCGATGCCGCTTAACAGGGCGGTCTTGCCGTTGCCTCTTGCCACGCTGAGCGCAGCCGATTGGACGTTATCGACAAATGCCCCAGTCACAAACTGGCGCTGCCAGGGTAGGACCTTAAACCGTGATCCGGCCAATCGGCCTTGGGTGACTTTCAACCCTTTGAGGTAGGCCAGGATATCAGCCGGGCTGCACCTCTTTTCATCCAGTTCGTGTCCCCCCACTACGATATAGGCCCCTACAGCCTCAGAAGGTGGCAGGGTCCCGCCTAGTCTCTCTTTTCCTCTCAGAATTTGGAACGGCATGGTGAATCACCCTTGAAAATTCGTAGGACCAGCGCCGCTCTTGAGCCACCGAGATTAAGAGCGAATTACGCAAACGCTCAGACGGCGCTGGCCACTACTCCATGAGGCTCCGCCGCTGGCGCCGGCTCGACCTCAAGGAGGTTATCCGGGACCGCTTCGGGGTGGAGTATCACGAGCGCTCGGTCTCGCGCCTGCTGCACGATCTCGGCTTCTCGCACATGAGCGCCCGGGTGCGCCATCCGGGCCAAGATGCGGCAATGCTGGAGACGTTTAAAGAAACTTCCCCCGGGCGCTCGCCGCGGCGGTAGCCACCGGCCGCCCGCAACGCCGGTCGAGCTGTGGTGGCAAGACGAGATGCGCCTTGGCCAGAAGAACGGCATCGTCCGGCAGTGGGCGCGCACCGGCAGCCGTCCGCGTCAGCCCAAGGACCAGCGCTACCAGAGCGCCTATCTGTTCGGCGCCGTCTGCCCGGCGCGCGGTACCGGTGCGGCCGTGGCGATGCCGTTCGCCGGCACCCATGCCATGCCGGCCCATCTCGAAGAGATTAGCCGCACCGTCGCCGACGGCTCACACGCCGTCCTCCTCATGGACCGCGCCGGCTGGCACACCACCACCGAATTGGAGTTCCCCGACAACATCACGCCGCTGTTCCTGCCGCCCAGATCGCCGGAGCTGAACCCGGCCGAAAACATCTGGCAGTACCTGCGCCAGACCTACCTGTCGCACCGCGTCTTCGACAGTTACGAAGACATCGTCGATGCGGCATGCCACGCCTGGAACAAGCTCATCGACAAGCCCTCGAAAATCATGTCGATTGGTATGCGCAAATGGGCACACGAAGGTCAAATTCAATGACCGGTGGTATAACAGATCAATTTAGTCTGACAATGCCGCCCGCACCGCTTCAATGCCGGCGCTACCGTGGCCCATTTTTACGCCGCCCTTGACACGTTCCGGCCGGGGATAGATTGAGGCACCCCTAGTCTCGCGTTGTCAGCCGGTCGTAGTGGACAAAATTGAGATCGTGAACGAACCCCTCCACCCGGTTTGAGACGGCGTCAAATCTTATCTTTTCCCACAGCAAGAGTCCCGGCGCCTGTTCCGTTTGGCGACGGACCACCCGTTTGGTCAGTTCCAAGCGGTCAGCCAGTGCCGCTGTCGATTGCGCCGCCGCCAACAGCGGCGTAATGGCTTGATCGCAATACCAGATGATGGCCCCGGCACAGGAATGCCGTTGGATCGGCACTAGGGCATCCATGGTCGGGTCAACGGCGTAATCCAGATTGATCCCCATGGTCCCGTTCCACTGCCCTTGCATGAGGATTCCCATATAACGGGCGACAGGCACGGGCCGGATGACCATGTCGACGTTAATGGCGGCCAAATCGGCAGCCACCAACTGATAAATGGAAGCAGAGTAGCTGGACAATCCTTGCGCCACTTCAACGGGCAAATCGAACCCGTTGGCATACCCCGCTTCCGCCAACAGCGCACGGGCGCGGTCGAGATCATAGGCATAAGGGGCGTAAGCCGGATCGTAGCCAAAGGCCATATGGGAAGTGAATTGTATGGGCACCACGGCTTCTTCACCGAGGATTGCCTTTACGATGGTCGCGTTATTGACCGCGTGGTTGAGGGCCCGGCGTACACGGACATCGCGCAGTGGTGAGTCGACGGTAAGATTGAACGGCAAGGTGATGACACCGGGCGTGGCCCGGACATAAACCGTGTGCCCTTCCCCTTCGATGATGGTGCGGTCGTCGGGCCCCGTGGAAAAAATGACGTCGAGGTCTCCCGACAAAAGGCCTTGCAGCCGTGTGGTCGGATTGTTGACTTCGAGAATGTTCAAAGCGTCCGACCGGGCCCGGCGCCAAGCGGTATCAGCAGCGGTAAAGCGGACAACGGAATCGGTCCAGGCGACCACCTGGAACGGTCCAGTTCCGACGGGATCACGGCCAAAACCGTTTTGGCCCAGAGACTGCCATTGCCCGGGTTCGACCATGTAGAAAATCGACATCAGTTGCGGCAGAAAGGGATCTGGCCGCCTTGTAAAAACATCGACCGTAAGGGAATCCTGAACGGTGATGCGGCTGATGTGGGCGACCTGTTGCACCACTGAATACACCGCACTGGTTTCTTCATGTATGAAGTCCAGATTGCGCCGCACCACATCGGCCGTAAACGCCGCACCGTTGGAAAACCTCACGCCTTCGCGCAAACGAAACTGCCAATGGGTGTCGGTTACTCGTTCCCATGATACCGCTAACAGTGGCTGCAGTTCGCCATTGGCATCCAAATACGTGAGGCCTTCGAACAAAGCCGGAATGGTGAAGGCTTCGGGGTTACCGCCGAACGGCCGGCCGTAAGGCACGCCTTGGAACACCGGCAGTTGCGGCACGGCAACGCGAAGCGACTGAGCGTCAACACGGTGTGGCAGTGCCAAGACGGTGGTGGCAACAGCGACGATATATGCAAAGGCTCGGAACATTCTCATGCATGAGCATAGCCTTGCGCGGTGCCAAAAAAGAAGGCCGGTCCCCCAGACTTAGGGACCGGCCTTCAACCTAGCCTGGTCGGACCTGAGGCTTAGAAGGATGCCTTCAGACGCACACCGAATTCCCGTCTTTGGTAAAACGCTGTGAAGGCCTTGCGGCTGCCCCCGGGACCAGTGGTCGTTCCGTTTGTGTTGGAAAGAACCTTGCTATTGGTGAGATTAGTGCCAAAAACTTCAATGGTGGTGTTCTCGGTCAAATCGATTCCGGCACGAGCATTGATTTTGAATAGTTCTTCCGTCCGGTGGCATTGTCAGATTAATTTTGCTTGGTCGTCTTTCCCCGTCCCCTTTTGGGGCATTGTCAGAGTAACTGGTTAGGGCCAACTCTCTTGGGCCCTTGTTACCTGGGTTTGGGCACTAAACTATTTGTTCGCTTGGAATTGACCAAGCAAGGCGCGGCTCGGAACCGCGAAAACTCACCTCACTAGACTAACAAATTAATTTAGTCTGACTGCGAGGATCCTTTCGCGGGAAGCAGCCCTGTTCTGAGATGCTTCGTGTCGTCGCTGCCTTGGGTGGTCTGACCCATAATATGACCGACTTCGTGTCTTTGCATTGACGTGTCGGCCACCCGAGCGGCGCCGTAGTGCCTCGCCGGCCAGGTGGGCAGTGACCTAATAGGAGCCTGATCCACCAGGTCCCATCGCAGTCCTGTCCCTCCCGCCTGACCAGCGAGTCGGACCATCGACCATGCGAAGGGATCAACAATCATGCCTAGCATCGCACGCCAACGCCACGACGTCATCGTCGGGGTCGACACGCACAAAGATGAGCACATTGCGGTTGGCCGGGTCGCCTTCCGGCTTGAGGATGGCCGCAAGCTCGAACTCGGACGCAACGATCCGCAACTTCGCCATCTCGATCATGCCTGGGCATCGACCGTGCATGCGTTTCAGGGACGCACCGTCGACAACGTGATCGCCGCGATGGAAGCAAATCATCCCCATCTGACCACGCAGAAAAGCTTCTATGTTGAAATCAGCCGCGCCCGGGATCGGGCCGAACTGGTGACGGACAATGCCAATGCATTACGGGAGCAACTGGCAGCTGCCACCGGTGAGCGTATCTCGGCGCTAGAAGGGATTGGGGCCGAGCGGGGCACGGCGTTGGATCGGACGCATACACCTGCGCGCGACCGGGAAGCGATTCAGGACGCTGCTACCGGGACGCCGGGTATTGCGCGGAAACATGAAGCGGAGAAGGCGCCGGAGACGAAACAAGTCGAGCACGATCTCGGGTTCTGATACAGGAGTTTGACGCTAGCCGGTGCGGATTTCAATAATGTTGGACAGTCGTTTCTCTAAATCCCGGACGCTTGATTCACTACATCCATGACAGTTCCGACGTATCGATTAGAGTGCCTGGTTTCAGTACGGCTTGATTGCATTTCGGTTCGCTTGTTTGGGTTACGTTGGTTATGGATTAAATCAAAAGAACGTTGGAGCGGCAGATGAGATAGAGACGGTACGGCGGCTGCTATCGAAACTTCAGATGCTGGTTTCGTCTACATGGTCAAAGGGCCTGCAGCGCTAGAATGAGCGTAGGAACCCCGCGTCCGCACACTTCATCCCGACGATATGAGTCGGGCGGGAGGTATTTGGCGAGGCCTGATCGAACTCTTGGTCAAGGTCGATTCCAACAAAGGCGCGCGAACTTGCCGCCGGCTGATCGTAAACATGGTGAGGCAGTTGTTTGGCCTGGCAAGCGACCGTACCCGCCAACCGGGATTGCGCTAGGCGTCGTGCAACCCGTGCTTCGCTCGATGAAAGTGATCAAACCAACATGAACACACTTTGCTTTTGGGGAAAAGCCCAGCCACGTGACACAGAGTGCGGACCGAAATGGCATCCGCTGGCATTTCATTGTCTCGATGTGGCCGCGGTTGGAGAGGCTTTGCTGAGAGGGCGTGGCGGGCTTGGAGCCAGTCTTGTTGGCCTGTTTGGGTTGCCGCAAGAAGAAGCGTTTCGTCTGGTTTCCTACCTCCTTTGTTTGCATGATGTGGGCAAGTTTGCCAAGAAATTCCAGGCAAAGGCCCCGAACCTTTATCCCGGCTGTTTCGGAGACGACCTGGAACGACTGGCGAAGATATACGATCACGGCGCGGGTGGGCTGCGCCTGTTCGACGCGGATGAAGATTTTTTCAAGCTCCCGATTGGCGGCCGGTCCCGTGTGTGGCGACCAATGGTTTCAGCCGTGACCGGTCATCATGGCGCACCTCCGGCAGCACCGCCCACGAACGAGACGATCAATACCTTGCGGAGCGATTTTGGTGCACCGGGGATCAATGCGGCCCGCACGTTCATTCATCAGGCACACGAATTGTTTTCCCCGCCGGTGGAATTAACCCGGTTTGAGGCCGGCCAGGCGCGCCCAGCATCTTTCGCCCTCGCCGGCCTTGCCGTGCTGGCGGATTGGATTGGCTCCAACCAGATGTGGTTTCGTTATCGCAAGCCCGACGAGTTCAAGGACCTTGAGGCCTACTGGAGCGACGCGCAGGAAAAGGCGGAGCACGCGGTTAGAGAGGCGGGCGTGTTGCCCGCCCCCACCAGGAGTCGTCTCGGGTATGACGGCTTGATCGGCGCGAACGCGGCCCCAAGCCCGATGCAGGATTGGGCGTACTCCGTCGAACTACCGGCTGGCCCAACTCTGTTCATGATTGAGGACGAGACCGGCAGCGGCAAGACAGAGGCCTCAATGATGCTCGCTCACCGGCTGATGGCCGCAAACCGCGCCGACGGCCTTTATATCGCCCTGCCCACTATGGCCACGGCCAACGCCATGTTCGACCGGCTCGGTGCTGCGTATCGGAAACTCTTCACGGCGGATAGCAGTCCTTCTATCGCCTTGGCACATGGCGCGCGCGAGTTGCACCGTGGGTTTCGATCTGCGGTGTTGCGCGGTAGCCGCGAGGAGGCCTCCTATTCCGATGCCGCGGGGCAGCAGGAGCAGCAGGATGAGTCCGGAACGACCGCCTCAATGGCCTGTGCGGACTGGATCGCCGATGACAGACGGCGCGCCTTCCTGGCGGATGTGGGTGCAGGTACGGTGGATCAGGCGCTGTTGTCGGTTCTACCGAGCCGGCATCAGTCGCTGCGCCTGTTGGGTCTCATGCGCCGCGTTCTAATTCTCGACGAAATACATGCCTACGATTCTTATATGCAGCGTGAGATCGAGACGCTACTCGAATTCCAGGCGGGGCTGGGCGGCTCCGCGATTTTGTTGTCGGCCACGCTGCCCCTTGCGGTTCGCGCACGCCTGGCCAACGCGTTCTTGAAAGGCCTGGGCAAACAAGTGGACAGCGACGACCTGCTTGGCGGCGGCATGGATTACCCTCTAGCGACGGTTTGCGCGGCCGATGCGAGCAGCTCAATCAAGGTGCCTGGGCAATCTGGACGGGCACGTACTCTCCCCGTCCGTTTTCTGCGGACACCGGAGAATGCCGTTGACGCCGTGGAAGAGGCGGCCGGCGCCGGCAAGGCAGTACTCTACATCCGCAACACGGTCGATGACGCACTGGACGCTTGTTCGGCGTTATCGGCCCGAGGATTAGCTCCCGATCTCTTTCACGCGCGCTTTACGCTTGCCGACCGGTTGGAGAAAGAAAGACGGGTCGTGAACACGTTTGGAAAAGAGAGTGGAAATGAGCGGGCCAACAAGATCTTGATCGCGACACAGGTTGTTGAGCAGTCGCTCGACCTCGACTTCGATGCGCTGATTACCGACCTGGCTCCGATCGACTTGTTGATCCAACGTGCCGGCCGGCTGTGGCGGCACGACCGGCCGAACCGCGGGGGATCCCCAGAACTTCTCGTGGTGGGTCCGCCCGCCGTGGATGGCGCAGGCGCGGATTGGTTCAAGAGCATGTTTCCGCGCGCCGCCTATGTCTATCGAGATCATGCCCGCCTCTGGCTGACCGCCAGGGTGCTGGAGAAAGAGGGAGTTATCAGGAGTCCCGACGGCCTCAGATCGCTTATCGAGACGGTCTATGGGGATGAGGCGGACGTATGCGTTCCAAACGACCTCATGGGTAGCTTTTTCGATGCCGAAGGCAGGGCAGGCGCGGAGCGCGGCGTCGCGACCACAAACGTACTCACGCTTGCCAAGGGCTATGTTCGGGATAGCGGTGCGTGGGACAGTGATGCTCGAACGCCGACGCGGCTCGTTGACGATCTTCAGGTCACCCTTCGGCTCGCCCGTGTAAGGGACGGCCGCATCGAGCCTTATGCTCAAGAGGCGGCGCCTGACGAGCCCTGGCGAGCCTGGCGGCTCAGCGAAGTCAGTGTCTCGGCGCGGCGCGTCAGCGGCGAGTTCCTGCCGCCGGAGCTTGCCGAAAAAGAGCAAGAGGCGAAGGCGGATTGGACGCGTTTTGACGCGGAGAAAATACTAGTCGTGCTTGAAGAAGGTGCCCCGCCGGGCTTTGCCGGCACGGTGTTGACCGGGGACGACGGTTCAACCCGGACTACGATATACTATAGCTCGGATCGTGGCTTGACATTCGGCTGATAGATGCACAGCTTAATTATTCCCCGAAATCGGGGATGAACCGTGTGTAGCCTATGGCCATTTCTTGGCCTTTTTTTGTTCCATGCAAAGTGAGGATAAATGTGCAGTTTAAGGCCGCCGCGGGTAACTGAGGCCTCAAGGAGAGGCACTGACATAACGTCTACCTCCAACGTTATACGCCAAGCCTAAGTAGCCATACCCATTGCCCAACCGATCAATAACCGAACGTACAAGCGCACACAAGCTTGATTCCAGGCGGACTGCCTCTCGCCGTTACCGGCACACGCGTGAAACATTTCTTGCTAAAGAAATGATCGAAGAAGAATCCTGGTGCGAGATTGGCCGATATGATGCCTAAGGATCGATCTCCCAATGTTTTTAACCTAATTTACGCGCCATGGCTGCCCGTGCGGCGGCGAAGCGGCATTGTCGAATCCATTCCCCCATGGCGTATTACCGAGCGAAGCGCCGACGATCCCTTCGTCGCTTTTGCTTGGCCGCGGCCCGATTTCAACGGCGCGGCGTACGAGTTTCTGATCGGCCTATTGTCCACCACCGCGGCGCCGGCTGACGACGATGACTGGGAAGGCTGGTGGTTGTCTCCGCCTGCACCCGAGGATCTGAAGGAATGCTTTGCTAAGGTTGCCCATGCCTTCGATCTGGACGGCCCCGGACCTCGCTTTCTGCAAGATACCGAGCCCCTCAACGATGTCAGGGAGACGGACGTCGCGTCATTGCTGATCGACGCGCCGGGAGCGCAGGCATTGAGGAATAACACCGATCTGTTCCTGAAACGCGGCGGTACCCGGGTCCTGTGCCGCGCCGCCACGGCGATGGCGCTCTTCACCCTGAACGCCTTTGCTCCTGCCGGCGGGGCTGGATATCGCACGTCATTGCGCGGCGGCGGTCCGATGACAACCCTGATCGTTGCGGACCATAGAGATTACGGCAACACCCTCTGGGGACGGCTTTGGCCCAACGTGGAAACTGCGGAGCAGATTAGAGCGCGTGATGTCGACCCGACGCCGAACGATGAGCCCGGTTTGATCTTTCCCTGGCTCGTTCCCACGCGGACGTCGAATCCGAAGGCTGGCGGTAGATCAACGTCACCGACCGATGTTCATCCCCTGCAGGTCTATTGGGGCATGCCCCGGCGCATTAGGCTTTTATTCGAAGATGGGCGGAACCGTTCCTGCAGCCTCACCGGTGCGATAGATTCAGTCATCACTAGGACCTATCGGACCAAGACCTACGGAACCGATTACACGGAAGGTTTTGAGCATCCATTGACGCCTTACTACCGGCAGAAAGAGGGCAAAGCAAAGCTCCCCGTTCATCCCCAGCCGGGCGGCGTCAATTACCGGCTTTGGCCGGGCATTGTCGTGCGGAGTGACGACCGGCTACGTGATCCAGCGCAAGTGATTCGGCACTGGCCCGAGCGCGCGCGCCATATAAGCGAAACACGGTTCGCCGTGTTCGGCTATGACATGGACAACATGAAGGCGCGCGCATGGATCGAAGGCGAGATGCCGCTCTGGCTTCTGCGTGATGCGGCGGCACGCGACTGGCTCAAGCACTATATTGAACGTGCGACAGCGGGCGCCGGCACGATTGCACGGTTACTCACCGGGGCCGTCAAGTCGGCTCTCTATGACCGGCCAAAGGAGGCGCGGGGGGAATACGGCTTCATCGCGGAGCGCTTCTATCGAGAGACCGAGGCGGCGTTCTATGCCGCGCTTGGGGATGCGGCGCGTTCGATCGAGGAGAGCGTCGATGCCGATGACCCGACGATTGCGGCGCGCGAGAACTGGGCGCCGGTGATGAAGCTTGCCGCGTTGCGTCTGTTCGACGAATACGCGCCGCTCGATGGGGTGGAAGACCGGGACATGCATCGGCACGTCAAGGCACGGTTTTTCCTTGCCCTGGCGTTGGGTGGGCGCGGCAAGTCAGGCCGTTTACTTTTCGAGCGGGATCTTGCGATTGCATCTCCTGAACCCGCGCGGACATTAAAAAGCAAGGAGGCAGCGTGACCAGTGTAGAACGATTGAGCAGTGCGGCAATCGCCAAAAACTGGTGGGGCGATTTGACATCGGAGGCAGCCGCCCGGCGCGGGCCGCGCCGGGCGGCGCGGGCTCGTCTTCGCCGGGCCGCGACGCCGCTTGAAGTAATACAGGAGCCGGAGGCGCTGCGCCTGATCGCAAGACTACCCGGCGAAAACCCTGATCGGGTCGCCATCCTTGCAGGCGTCCTCGCCCTCGTCGATCCGCCCGACGACGACCGGCGGGTTCCCCGTGTGATCGGTCGCGCCGAACTCGATGATGAGAAGTCGGCTCTCATGTCGGAAGGGCGCTTTCGCCGCCTGCTGCAAACCGATGGCGGGGATCTGATGGACGCGATGCGGCGCCTTGTTCAACTGACCGGGCGTAAAGCCAATGTCTACGACCTGTCCTTTGCCGTTCTGCGCTGGGGCGATGCCGTAAAGAAGCGCTGGATCTTCGAGTACTACAATGTCGCGGTTGCGGAAGGTGCGCCCCCGCGAGCCGCATCGGACATCGCGTCCGCCCCCGTTCAACCTGACCCATAGGAACCCGTTTTCATGGCCGATTTTGTCCAACTCCATCTTCTCACCGCCTACGGCCCGTCCAACCTGAACCGGGACGATACCGGCCGGCCGAAAAGCGCCCTCTTCGGTGGTGTACCTCGTCTGCGCCTGTCCTCGCAAAGCCTGAAACGGGCCTGGAGAGAGTCCGATGCGTTCCAGACGAAGCTCGATGGTCATCTCGCAAGTCGAACGCAACGTCTGGGCCAGGATATTTACGACCATTTGCGCAAAGGAGGAATGGCTGAAGATGAAGCCCTGGCGGCGGCGCGCGGCATTGCCGGAGTTTTCGGTAAAATCCGGAGTGAAAAGGACTCTAACCCCACTTTCATTGAGCAGCTTGCCTTCGTTTCGCCCGAAGAACGGGCGGAAGCCTTCGCGCTCGCCGACCGCGCACTTGCCGGAGAATCGATCGAGCCGAAGGCCGACGACATCATGCAACAGGCCGATACGGCCGCCGACATCGCCATGTTCGGCCGTATGCTGGCCGACAACCCGAAATTCAACCGCGAAGCCGCCGTCCAAGTCGCTCACGCCATAACCACCCATCGCGCGATGGCGGAGGATGACTACTACACCGCGGTCGACGACCTGAAATCGCGTGGCGAAGCCGAGGACGCCGGCGCTGGGTTTATAGGTGTCCAGGAATTCGGCACTGGCGTCTTCTATTTCTATATCTGTGTTGACCGTGATCTCCTGCTTCACAACCTTGACGATACGCGGGCGCTCAGAGACGCGAGTCTAGCCGCCCTGGTCGAGGCGTCCGCGACGGTGGGACCGAGGGGCAAGCAGGCGAGTTTCGCGAGCCGCGCGCGCGCCCTATATATCCTCGGCGAGAAGGGAGCGGCGCAACCGCGGAGCCTTGTCGCCGCCTTCCTGAAACCGGTCTCCGGCGATGATCACGGCACCGGCTCTATCAAAGCGGTGGAGGATTTTCGAGGCCAACTGGATAAGGCCTATGGGCCTTGCGCGGAAGAGAGTTACGCCATGAACTGTCTGACCGGAGACGGCACTTTGCCCGGTCTGATCGAATTTGCAGTGAGCTGACACCGTGCGGTTTCTGATGTTCACCCTCTACGCGCCAATGGGCTCGCTTGGTGAAATTGCTGTCGGTGAACGCCGCATGGGCTGGACCCGGCCTGGGCGCTCCGCGGTGCTTGGACTGGCCGCCGCCGCGCTGGGCTTTGAACGTACCGACGAGGACGCGCATGGGACCCTGGAAGCGGGGCTTTTCTATGCTGTTAGAACGGATGCTCCAGGCAGGCCCTTTATCGATTATCACACGGCGCAAGCCCCCAAGGCTCGGCGGGGCCGGACGTTTGCTACCCGCCGTGAAGAATTGGCAGCCGACGACCTTAATACCATTCTTTCCAGCCGAGAATGGCGGACCGACGCTTGCTTTACGATTGCGCTGTGGCCACGCCGGGACGCCACGGCCGACATCGACGCGATAGCTGCCGCATTGCGCCACCCCCGATTCACCCTCTATCTCGGCCGCAAATCGGCGCCGCTCGGCTTACCACTCAACCCAGGCATCATCGAGGCCGAGACGTTCATGGACGCATTCGCGGGCCGGCGGCCAAACAAAGTAGAAGAAGCGATCCTGAAGCATATCCGCACCGGCGTTGCGGCGCGGTCTGAAATCGCCTTCGACCGGGACGCGCCGAACGCTCCCGCCGAAGCGCGCATCGAACGCAGGCGTGATGCCGTTCTAAGCCGCAAACGCTGGCAATTCGACGACCGGCTAGAGGGCGTCGTCGATAACCCAGAAGGCGGCGAATGATGACGGCCGAGCTTTATCTCTCCCGTGTCCGGCTCAGGAACGACGCCTCGGTGGCGGCGCTGTTGCCATTGTTGCTGCCAAGCGGCGGCGAAAGCGGACAGGCGCAGCATCCAGGACATCATCTTGTCTGGTCCCTCTTTGCCGACGGACCGGACCGGCATCGTGATTTCCTGTGGCGTGAGATGGAGCAGCAGGGCGCCTTCCTGATCCTGTCCGCACGCGCGCCTGTGGATCGCCACGAACTGTTCGAGATCGACGAACCGAAACCGTTTGCCCCGATGCTCACGGCGGGAGACCGGCTGCGTTTTTCGCTGCGCGCTAATCCGGTGGTTCGCCGCAGCGACCCTTCGCGCCGCCATTCCGTCAAACACGACGTGGTCATGGACGCGCTGCGCTCCCGACCCAGCGGAGAGCGGGCTGAATTTCGTCAGGAGGTCATGCGTGAGCAGGGTCTGGGATGGCTCAAGCGCCAAGCCGGCAAGGCCGGATTCACATTTCAGCCTGACGATGTCGGGATCGACGGCTATCGCCAACACCATGTTTCACGAAAAGGACGGGCGGCGGCGATATCGTTCGCGACGTTGGATTTCGACGGCATTTTGGACGTGCGCGATCCCACCGAATTCCTATCGGGGATCGCTCAGGGCTTCGGTGCCGCAAAAGCCTACGGTTGCGGTCTGATGCTCATTCGTAGGGCGTGAGCACGATGGCGCCGGCTCCTGGCCTTGCGCCGCCGCGTCCCATCCCGATCAAGGATCGCGCCTCGATCCTGTTCATTGAGAAGGGCCAACTCGATGTTCTTGACGGCGCGTTTGTGGTGGTTGACCGGACGGGGGTGCGCACTCATATCCCGGTGGGCGGGCTTGCCTGTCTAATGCTGGAGCCCGGCGCGCGTATTTCACATGCCGCCGTTGCACTCGCCGCGCGGGTCGGTTGCCTGCTGGTCTGGATCGGTGAGGCGGGTGTCCGCCTGTACTCCGCCGGTCAGCCAGGCGGGGCACGGGCTGACCGGCTTCTTCACCAGGCGAGGCTGGCGCTCGATCCCGACGCCCGTCTCAATGTTGTCCGCAAGATGTATGACATGCGTTTTGGCGAACCCGCGCCACGGCGCCGCTCGGTGGACCAACTGCGCGGCATCGAAGGCGCGCGTGTAAAGCGTCTCTATGAAGTATTGGCGCACCAGCACGGTGTTACGTGGAAGGGTCGGCGATACGATCCCGGCGATTGGAATGCCGGCGATTTGCCCAACCGTTGCCTTAGCCAGGCAACTGCGTGTCTCTATGGGTTAACCGAAGCCGCCGTCCTGGCGGCCGGTTATGCGCCAGCGGTCGGTTTTCTGCATACCGGCAAGCCTCAATCTTTTGTCTATGACGTAGCTGACGTGTTCAAGTTCGAGACCGTGGTTCCGATTGCGTTCCGAGTGGCGGGAGAGGCGCATCGGGGAAAGTCGCCTGCTATCAGAGATCCAGCGGGTGAAGTCAGGCGTGGCTGCCGTGATAGCTTCCGAAAAAGTGGGCTGCTAAACAAACTTATTCCGAGCATTGAGGAAATGCTCGCCGTGGATGGTTTTGAGCTCCCGCCGCCACCTAATGAAGCTCAACCAGTTGCCATTCCCGAGGTGCCGAGCGGCGATGTTGGTCATCGCAGTTAATAACGCACCGCCGCGGCTACGTGGACGTTTGGCCGTATGGCTGCTGGAGATTAGGGCCGGAATCTACGTTGGTAACTATTCGCGGCGAACACGCGAGATGATCTGGGAGCAAGTTAGAGAACATATCGGCGAAGGTGACGCCATAATCGCTTGGGCGGTTCCTAACGATGCCGGTTACGATTTTGATACTTGCGGCGTTAATCGTCGCATCCCCGAGGATCTAGATGGCCTCAAGCTCGTGCGGTTCACCCCTGCACCATCCGATTAGGGCCACGCAATAAGTTGGGTGTGGGCTCTTACACGCTTGATTAATCTTGCCTGTCAGGAACAAAAGACGAACAATTGGTGCGCTCTTTGACATTGTGAAAAGCTTTATATGTCAACCTGTTGTGAGAAGGGGTGTTCCCCGCGCGTGCGGGGATGAACCGGCTTTTTTCACGAGCTCACAGAGGCCACGGGGGTGTTCCCCGCGCGTGCGGGGATGAACCGTATAGCCACGGTCCCACCGCCCACATTAGAGAGTGTTCCCCGCGCGTGCGGGGATGAACCGGGCGAAAAACAAGGCCCATGGTCAATGCCAATGTGTTCCCCGCGCGTGCGGGGATGAACCGATCCAGACGTAAGCACCAGAATCGGTGGCACAGTGTTCCCCGCGCGTGCGGGGATGAACCGACTCAAAAATCATACCGCTGTTCGACGCGCCAGTGTTCCCCGCGCGTGCGGGGATGAACCGCTCTAGCCAGAGGTAGGGAGATTGAGTTAGAAGTGTTCCCCGCGCGTGCGGGGATGAACCGTCAGGACTCAGGAAACGCATCTGTGCAAATACGTGTTCCCCGCGCGTGCGGGGATGAACCGAGCGGAAAACACGGCCCATGGTCAATGCCAATGTGTTCCCCGCGCGTGCGGGGATGAACCGACGCGGATTCCGTAGCCTGCGCCTGTCTATACGTGTTCCCCGCGCGTGCGGGGATGAACCGAGAATCCACACAGACTCACTCCCCTGTTCCACGTGTTCCCCGCGCGTGCGGGGATGAACCGGCCTGATAATCTCGTCTACGCTTAACGGGCCAGTGTTCCCCGCGCGTGCGGGGATGAACCGGGCGCGGTCTACACACCCACTTTGATGTGATGGTGTTCCCCGCGCGTGCGGGGATGAACCGTCACGACAAGGGAGACCACTTGGGCGGTCTCCGTGTTCCCCGCGCGTGCGGGGATGAACCGGTGTTGAATGAGTGGCTCAAAGAGGACGAATTGTGTTCCCCGCGCGTGCGGGGATGAACCGTGCCAGCCCCTTCTCAACCAAGGAGAACACAAGTGTTCCCCGCGCGTGCGGGGATGAACCGCCATACCATAGGGTAGTATATTGCCCGCCCGCGTGTTCCCCGCGCGTGCGGGGATGAACCGAAGCTCTACATCATATCAACCGCGCACTGCGCGTGTTCCCCGCGCGTGCGGGGATGAACCGGTGCTGCTTCAACGGGGGTGCCTTCCGTAACAGTGTTCCCCGCGCGTGCGGGGATGAACCGCTATACCGATGGCCATCGGGTTACCTGTCGGCGTGTTCCCCGCGCGTGCGGGGATGAACCGGTCAGTGTGCCATTGATACCGGTCAAACGAGAGTGTTCCCCGCGCGTGCGGGGATGAACCGACCACAGTCAAAACAATTATCGAATCTATCCCGTGTTCCCCGCGCGTGCGGGGATGAACCGATTAAAACAGATCAAACTTTGATTGACGCAATGTGTTCCCCGCGCGTGCGGGGATGAACCGCAGCGCCATGCTGGCCAATGTGGTGGTAGCAAGTGTTCCCCGCGCGTGCGGGGATGAACCGCGAACGTATGGCCCTTTGGCAAGGCCGAAACAGTGTTCCCCGCGCGTGCGGGGATGAACCGACTATATAAGCAAATCGCTTTTCTAGTTTAACGTGTTCCCCGCGCGTGCGGGGATGAACCGTTGGAACTCTCCACCGAACTCGACATATTCACGTGTTCCCCGCGCGTGCGGGGATGAACCGGATAGTGACGGCTCGGGCAGCGCGCTCAACCTGTGTTCCCCGCGCGTGCGGGGATGAACCGTGAAACTGGAGGTTGAGGAAAACTGCACCCGAGTGTTCCCCGCGCGTGCGGGGATGAACCGTAATCGGTCCCGCCCGCGGTCGTGGCCTTGAAGTGTTCCCCGCGCGTGCGGGGATGAACCGACGAATGAACGGCACATACAAGAGGTGTGCGCGTGTTCCCCGCGCGTGCGGGGATGAACCGCCGGAAAGGATATTTCAACGATGGCGAAGCGCGTGTTCCCCGCGCGTGCGGGGATGAACCGAACCCCGTGCTTGATTTGAACCCGCGCACCATGTGTTCCCCGCGCGTGCGGGGATGAACCGGAACAGGACAAGTGGGCCACACGTAAACCTAGGTGTTCCCCGCGCGTGCGGGGATGAACCGGGGACGCGGGCAATGCAGGAGCTGACCGTGATGTGTTCCCCGCGCGTGCGGGGATGAACCGACCGCCTGATATGAGCCGGTCTTTCCGACCTGGTGTTCCCCGCGCGTGCGGGGATGAACCGCAGTTCGCTTATGTTTTTGGGCGTTAGGTTCAGTGTTCCCCGCGCGTGCGGGGATGAACCGGTCTTCGGCCATGTCCTGGATGGCTAGGCTGAGTGTTCCCCGCGCGTGCGGGGATGAACCGGCCTCGAATTGCTGCGAGACGGTTAAGCCGTGGTGTTCCCCGCGCGTGCGGGGATGAACCGATCCAGTGAACCCTTTCACAGACACAGACTGCGTGTTCCCCGCGCGTGCGGGGATGAACCGTATAAACGCGGTTTCGTTCTGTCGTGACAAACGTGTTCCCCGCGCGTGCGGGGATGAACCGGTGAACCGCGCTACGTTCCGCAACTATGGGCCGTGTTCCCCGCGCGTGCGGGGATGAACCGGTAATTTTGTCGGATATACCCGCTGATTATTAGTGTTCCCCGCGCGTGCGGGGATGAACCGTGGATTGGACCTATTCACCGGCCTTCAAGCGCGTGTTCCCCGCGCGTGCGGGGATGAACCGTTTCAATATAGGGCACGTCAATAGCCCGTTCTATCGCGTGTTCCCCGCGCGTGCGGGGATGAACCGACCCCGAGTGCCTGCCTAATGATCCGACCGGCGTGTTCCCCGCGCGTGCGGGGATGAACCGTTTTTGGCCCTTTGGACACAGTATGCCAAGAGGTGTTCCCCGCGCGTGCGGGGATGAACCGGCTACATTGAGAAGTTCGAAAGCCTGGATATGGTGTTCCCCGCGCGTGCGGGGATGAACCGGATACCGAAAACATCATTCAACGCAGTATCAGGTGTTCCCCGCGCGTGCGGGGATGAACCGAAATCAAACAGCGTCAGCGTCTGTTGTGCGTTGTGTTCCCCGCGCGTGCGGGGATGAACCGAACAGAGCGATGACATAAAAAGCAGTACTGCTGTGTTCCCCGCGCGTGCGGGGATGAACCGATGCAGACCCAGACCCCGCGCCACGGCTGGACGTGTTCCCCGCGCGTGCGGGGATGAACCGACTTTGATATATAGGGCTTTCATTGGGTACAGGTGTTCCCCGCGCGTGCGGGGATGAACCGTAGACGTTTATGTGGGCGAGAAACCGGAGTCAGTGTTCCCCGCGCGTGCGGGGATGAACCGGACGTACAGGCCGAACTAACTGAACTCGAGACGTGTTCCCCGCGCGTGCGGGGATGAACCGTCTGTTTGAAACGCATAATAAGAAAACGCTTGGTGTTCCCCGCGCGTGCGGGGATGAACCGTCCACGAAGTTGAAGAAGCCATGGCCGCTGTCGTATTCCCCGCGCGTGCGGGGATGAACCGACACCGCTGAGGACCCAGGAATTGAGGCATCAGTGTTCCCCGCGCGTGCGGGGATGAACCGAAATCCAAGATCACGGAAACGCGGATGCGGGCGTGTTCCCCGCGCGTGCGGGGATGAACCGGCTAGTGCAAGCCCTCGCTCTGCCTGGCAGAGGTGTTCCCCGCGCGTGCGGGGATGAACCGTCCCTAGCAAGCCACCGCATAATCCTCGGTAAGTGTTCCCCGCACGCGCGGGGATGAACCGACCCGTAAACCTAGGGAAACATTTCGATGGGCGTGTTCCCCGCACGCGCGGGGATGAACCGATCTCGCGGTGGAGGATGTTGCCGTCTTCCGTGTGTTCCCCGCACGCGCGGGGATGAACCGGCCCCGGCCATCACAATCAACCCCATTCAACCGTGTTCCCCGCACGCGCGGGGATGAACCGGTCTTGAACATGACGCACATTATTGATGCGTCGTGTTCCCCGCACGCGCGGGGATGAACCGGAAAGGAAGGGTCAAACCAATGGCCAAAGAACGTGTTCCCCGCACGCGCGGGGATGAACCGTCACGCACAACCCCGCGTCCCGCTTTTTCCGGGTGTTCCCCGCACGCGCGGGGATGAACCGGACGGGCTGGAGGCTGATAATCTGGTGCTGATGTGTTCCCCGCACGCGCGGGGATGAACCGGCACCATCACTCGACCCGGACCAGCCCTGGATGTGTTCCCCGCACGCGCGGGGATGAACCGGGAATCGCCGCCTTCATTCGGCGCAACCCAGCGTGTTCCCCGCACGCGCGGGGATGAACCGAGTTCCGGAAAGCAAGCGGCACAAACTTCTAAGTGTTCCCCGCACGCGCGGGGATGAACCGCTACATGCAACAGGGTGTCGCGACCATCACCGTGTTCCCCGCACGCGCGGGGATGAACCGTCCACTGAGGAGAATCGGGCTGAAAGGCTCGCGTGTTCCCCGCACGCGCGGGGATGAACCGTATTCCTATACATGCAAGCAGCCTCCAATTAAGTGTTCCCCGCACGCGCGGGGATGAACCGCCCGGCCTAACCATAGCCGGGCGCGCAATGACATGTTCCCCGCACGCGGGGATGAACCGTACTACAGCCGAGAGAAAGCCAATCTTAGGAGGGGTGTTCCCCGCACGCGCGGGGATGAACCGAAATTCGACCAACGCCAGGAACGCAATACCAAGTGTTCCCCGCACGCGCGGGGATGAA
The DNA here is from genome assembly GCA_965262665.1 of Rhodospirillaceae bacterium. Taxonomy (GTDB): domain Bacteria; phylum Pseudomonadota; class Alphaproteobacteria; order Rhodospirillales; family Rhodospirillaceae; genus CBDBND01. Next base: position 1,192,189 of record CBDHFR010000003.1, on the reverse strand, counting down.
TCGATTATGATCCACAACCCCTGGGGCGGCTTATTGTGTTCCCCGCACGCGCGGGGATGAACCGGAGCCAGAAGTTAAATGGCAGAAAGAGCGAGAGTGTTCCCCGCACGCGCGGGGATGAACCGACATCGCGGACACTGCAAGGAACTTTGAAAACGTGTTCCCCGCACGCGCGGGGATGAACCGAGAATTACATACGTCGGCAAAAAGCCGTTCCAGTGTTCCCCGCACCTTCGACGAGAAGGCTCGCTTTGACGAAGGCCTGTCCACTATCAGGCCTGATTACTCGCCTATCGCTTACCGACCCGGTACAGTCAATTTTCTGCCCTGAATTCAAACGCATTGCTTAGCCGTCTGACCTGACCATCCAACGCTCCCGCCAAATATAGAGCCTGTTCTGGTTTTGGGGCAGTCCGGCCGGATACGCAACGAGGCATTGTCACGCTATTGAACGGTCGTGCCGCGCATTGGTATAGAACTCAAGCTCAAGTGGCAGCGGTGACGGTTTGCCACAGGCCGTCCTTTCCGAAAACCTTATCTACATCTGGGAGGTTTGCATCATAAGGATCGGCGGATGAGGGGCGGGTTCAACCGGTCGTCGCAACACGTTCAGTTTGACTGGCCTGCAAGCACTGGTCCAGAGCTTCGGCGGGAGTTCTCCATCCGAGGGTCTTGCGGGGCCGTGTATTGAGCGCGTCAGCAACAACTGCGAGTACGTCCGGACTGTGTGCGCTCAGATCGGTTCCTTTCGGGAAGTACTGTCGAAGCAATCCATTGGTGTTCTCGTTCGTTCCGCGTTGCCAAGGGCTGTGCGGTTCGCAGAAGTAGACGGGAAGGCCGGTTGCGATCCGCAGATCCGCATGCCTGGCCATCTCTGCTCCCTGGTCCCAGGTCAGCGAGCGGCGAAGCTGCGCTGGCAATGTCGTGATCGTCCGGGCGATGGCATCGCGAACCGCTTCAGCCCCATGCTCGCTCCAGCCGGCAAGCGCAGGCCCGTTCTTCACGCGCGGGACGGTGCCGTGGCCTTCCATTCGGGGAAGATGCAGCAGCATTGTGAGCCGCGTGGCGCGTTCCACCAGAGTGCCGATCGCCGATCTGCCCAAGCCGATGATCAGGTCACCTTCCCAGTGTCCGGGTACGGCCCGATCAGCTGCTTCCGCCGATCGTTCACTGATCATGATCTCAGGCGTGACGAAGGATTTTCCCCGCCGGCGGCTACGTGCCCGAGGCACGCGCAGTGCCCTTCCCGTGCGAAGGCAGGCGGTCAGCTCACGACGGAGTGCGCCGCGGCCCTGTACGTAGAGCGCCTGATAGATCGCCTCATGACTGATCCGCATCGCTTGATCCTCGGGCCCGTCCCCAGGATAGTCGATCCGAAGACGGTGCGCGATCTGCTCAGGACTCCAGGCCCTGGCCCATCGCCTGCGCTGCCGCGGCCCATGCCGACGACCGTTCCAGACGACGCGTGGCCCCTCGATCACCGTTCCATCCGGTGCCGAGATCCGACCCGCAAGCCGATCCTGCACATCGCGCCGCAGCGCCTCATTCGTTGCCAGCTTGGCTGGCTGCGGCCTTTTGGCGGATCGATCAGCATGCCACTGCGCCGTCGTTGCTCGGTAGTCCAGGCCACCGCTTCGGGTCGCCGCGTTGCGCCGCACCTCGCGGGAGATCGTCGACGGTGCTCGCTCCAGCCGGCAAGCAATATGACGTATGCCTCTTCCCTGAGCGCGCAGAAGAGCAATCTCCTCACGTTCCTCGAAAGACAGGTAACGTCCTGACAGCGGCTTGGCCGATTGCGATAAATGTGCTGGCGGCATGCCGCCCGACCTCCGGAACCACCTCGAGCCTACCGGAGGGGATACACCGGCATCTCGGGCCGCGTCCGCGCTCGAACGCCCCGTCGCAATCGCTGCCCAGAACCGAACAAGCTCCTCACGCCGTGCCGAGTCCGGTCGACCTGGCGAATGCAACTTGCTCCGTCCAGACCGATCCGACCGCCGTCTGCGTACCGTCATAGCAACCTCCTATGCCAGAGTGTTGCGACGACCGATTGAACCCGCCCAGGTTTTCGCAAGACACAGGTATTGGACGTATAGAAGCGAGAGGCTGTCACGCCTTGATGCCTCCCGCGTAAGCCAAAAAAAGTGAGACACGGAGATGCATAGGTACTTCGATCCGATGCCGAACGAAATCCGAGACCCCCCCTACCTGCGTCAACTGGCGCGGGTCCCATACCGGTCATTACAAACCATCATGCCAAGTGCTCGACAACCCAAATTGCTGCGCTTGTTTCGTAGGCGTCTCATTCGCTTACCGCCAGTCCGGGCTTCCCGATCGGCGATCGGCACTAAACGGTGGGCAACTTGCTCAAGCCGTTCAGCTCTGCGCCCAATACAATTCACGCCGAAGAGATCGCCACAGGTGGCAGAGCCGCGTAAGGTTACAAACGCATTGCCCTCGTCAAGGTATCGGGAAACCATTTGATCGAAGAGACACCATCCCTATCCGTCACAACGTCACAACCCTTATCTCCTAACGGTTACAGTGATTCTCTATCCGTCACATAACCTATACCTGTGACGGATACGAAAGCGCTGAAAGCCCCGGCTGACAACGGTTGTGACGGTGTGACGGATACGCGGGCCCCCACATCGCTATAGGCCATTACTTTGGAGCACTAGGAACGCGAACCTAGGGCACGTCGTCGCGTCGTGGCCTGTCACTCGGACGAGTTATACTTGGATATACGTGTCTTCGGCACGCGCTTGCGAAATCAATCAAATCTCCGGCTCAATCGCCTTGATGCAACGATTACGACTACGCGGTCCAATCCAGTGTGTTCTCGGCGATGCGCTGCGGAGTCTTGCGGGAAAAGGAACGTGGGCTGCCGGTCCCTGCTCTTTATTGTATAGTCAATGGATAGTCAGCCGGCACGGAGGCATTTCCAGGATTTTGCGTGCATTCCAATGTAAGACGTGGGGATGGATGCGGGTACAATAAATTATAAAGGCAAAAAGTCATTATATAACAATATGATAATAATAATATATGGTGGACAACCAGTTATTAACGGCGAGACCGACCAAGTCTCGATCGGCGGTATTCTTCGAAATGCACATGACATCTTCGAGGTGTAACGCGGGGGAATCTTCGATCCCTTTTTCTTTTTGCAGGCGCGTGCCTGCTGCGCTCATCTGGCCCCCACTTAAATGAAGAGTACCCCCAATGTCCGGGGCAGCATCGAGCACCAGAACGCTATCGCTGCGCTGCGACGCAAAGATCGCCGCTGGCAGACCAACCGTGCCAGCGCCGATGATGATGACGTCCCATGTCTTATTCACAATTAGACTCATTCTTGAATCAATCCTGTTGACATAATCAGAGTAAGACGTCTCGAGCCGGGAAGTAAGGTTTGTGGTCTTCGTCCATGCCTCGATCCACAACCGTTTCACCCCATCCCTTCCGAGAGCCTTATCCACCGCTCTTCTTGTTGCAAAACGTCCAAGTGTGGATGAGATTTTCGGAAGGCACAGGTTTTCGGGAAGGACACCGGACTCCAGTATCACATGGTGAAATTATCGGGAGTCACAGCACGACTGCAATGGTTGGTCACGTTTTACCGGGCTTAACAAAATAATTATTTGCCTCATGTTTTTCTAGTATCCGACGCGTAGATAAGGAGACATATTAATGAAACGATATTGAAAGTAGCTTTAGAGGAGGGCAGGCGAGGTTCTATGAAATCCGGCCAAGCTATATTCGACTTTTCCTCAAATAACGGCACCTATGAAGTAGGCGACGGCGACACCAGCTTTACAACCATGTGGACAAGGGCTGATCGACAAAGCGTATACATATACAATGATCCAACAAATATTAGGGCCGTAGCTCTTGCGGAACGTGCATCGTCCATTGAAAGCATTAAAGATGCGCGACGTTTTGATTATTCATCAAGGAGCCACCGTCCACGGATGGGCCAAATTGTTTTATTGGAGAACATACAAGGTGCTTTCGCCGCCCTTAAGATTATCGCAATAAAGGACAAACATCGCGGTGATTCATACGATGAGTTAACGGTTGAGTGGGCAATCCTTCCTGTGGGACAGCGCGATTTTTCACATTCTGAAAAGCTAGCGGTTGATGGGAAACAATTCAGCCGACGGGTTTTATTAACCGGGGCAGGATTCTCAAAAAACTGGGGCGGGCTGCTTGCCAGCGAAGTTAAAGAGTGGGTGTTTTCCCATCCTGAAGTTCAGGTTCGCCCTAGTCTGAAGCAACTTGTTCTCGAAACAGAATCATTTGAGGAGGCTTTGGAGATTGTCCGCACCGGCCTTTTTAAAGAGGAAGATGAAAAAGCTTTTTTGTCGGCTATCAATTACACTTTCAATGCCATGGACGAAAACTACAGGAACCCCTCCCAAGAGGTGCTGCCCGCGACGATCAACGATCTAATATCGAGTTTCTGTCCAGGTCCCGTTGGAAGAGGTTGCGGTTTTGTATTCACATTGAATCAAGATTTACTGTTGGAACGTATCTACGGAACACAGGTGGACAAACAGGAGTTCTCGATACCCGGAATAAATTGGAGCACACCACCCTCTCCATGGCCGGTGTTTAATGACAATATTCCCATTGCGTATCTTTCAGATGAAGATGGGTGGGAACCACCTAACCTTGAGCGTAGCTTTAATCTCATCAAGTTACATGGATCAATTAACTGGAGGTCTTCTACAAACGCTGCAAAACTAATAATGGGAACAAAAAAAGCTCAAACCTTGATGAAAGAACCACTCTTCTCCTGGTACTACGAAGTATTCAGGGCAACCTTATCAGCAGGTGACATAGCCTTGATGGTTATTGGATACAGTTGGAATGACGATCACATAAACTTAGTAATAGAAACTGCCATCAAAGAACATGGTCTAAAGGTTTTTTGCTGGGACGTGACTTCTCCGAAGGACATGCTGAGAGGTAAAGAGTGTGAACAAACTGTGATATCAAGCTCAAATTTGATCGGATACTCTACCAAGCCCTTAACAGAGGTTATGCCTCATAAACCGATGAATCCCGAGACTGCCGAATACGACAGAATTAAAGAGGTATTCTTTTGAATACGTGTCATTGGCCGAGATATGACTGTAGTGAAATGTGGGCCAATCGTGCGGGTACACCGATGCCCAGAAGTCTCCCGCCGCCAACTACAAGGTTAGCGATGTGGCCACTTTCCAACGCCTCTACAAAAGGTTCCGGTAATAGCGCAAAGCCATTTCTCCTGTGCCTTCCGAAGAGCTTATCCGCCGATCTTGATGATGCAAACCGTCTAGGTGTGGATGGGGTTTTCAAAACGTACAGCCGAGAATGCCACTTATCAGTTTGATTTATATACACAAACTTCGGAGCCGAACCGGTGCATGGCGAAACTACCGGAAAGCTGAAAATTCGCAAAATCATCACTGTTTCAACACCGCTGCCCAGGCCGTAACTGGCGCGTCCCTGGCGCCGAATGCATCACCGGTCTGCCACCAGGACGGAGCCTGTACCCCCCCCCCCCCCGCGCGCGACCGAACTTTCCGATCCGGCCGCGAGCGCTTCGCCGGGCCCATCCATTCCGAAAGCCTAATCCGTTTAAACTGGGTGTTATTTCTCTATTTCTCTATGTGGATGGAGTTCTCGGAAGGGACACCTTGGATGTGGATTGCTTCGTGACTGGAACAATTGGCGGATGTCAGCGAGGAGTTGAGCGCCCGGCGTATCACCATCCTTGATGGCCTCCGTTAAGGTAAATGAAAGGGACCGCCCGTTCACCGGTTTCAAACACGCAGTATTGCCACGTGGGCGCCGGACGCTCCAGTTCAACGACTTTGCCCCAGACCAATGGTGTCAAGCATGTCCAGTGTCGGTGGATGGAACGTCGACGCGCGGGGTTCCGCATGGGGTTCACCCGCCGCCTCGAGCACAACAACCGGGATTCCGGCTTTGACCAGCCTGACCGCGATCACCAGACCCACCGGTCCGGCGCCGACAACAATGACGCGATCATCCGTATTCATCGGTTGATGTCATACCATGCCCGGCTCTGGCGCCGTCCATTGCCAACCGGTCCATTGTCAACCGGTCCATTGTCAACGGACAGACATGTCAGTCGTGATATAAGATACTTAATAAGTATCGCCCTCACTCCTGATCCATAAGGACGCCGCTTGTGTTGTTTTCCCGCTTTCTAAAGCCTCTGATGAAACGGGGCACTCTGGTGATCATTGATCACACCGGACGCCGCCATGAGGTGGGGACCGGCGGTGCCCCGACTGTGACGGTGACTTTTCACGATCCCTGGCTCGGCACAAAACTGTTCATCAACCCGGCACTCTACGCGGGTGAAGGGTATATGAACGGCACCCTCACCATCGAAGACGGTGACCTGTTCGACATGCTCGATCTGGTCATGTCGAACATCGGCACGGCCCATGGCCATTGGGCCGCACGCATGATCAAGTCCATCGAGCGCTTCGGCGGGCTGGTGCGCACTTACAATCCCATCAACAGAGCGGCTAAGAACGTCGCTCACCACTACGATTTGTCATCCACTCTTTATGAGCGGTTTCTCGACGAGGACATGCAGTACTCTATGGCCTATTACCGCTCGCCCAACGACTCTTTGGAAATCGCCCAGCGCAACAAGGTCGATCACATTGCCGCCAAACTCCTACTGGAGCCGGGCATGTCTGTCCTTGATATCGGCTGCGGCTGGGGCGGTCTGGCCTTAGCCCTGCACAAACGTCATGGCGTGTCGGTGACCGGCATCAGTCTGTCGGAAGAACAGCTTAAGATCGCCCGTGAGCGGGCGGACAAAGAGAGTGCGGGCGATGACGTACGGTTCCTGTTTCAGGACTACCGCGAAGTCGAAGGAACCTTCGACCGCATCGTCTCCGTCGGCATGTTCGAGCATGTGGGCTTGCCGTTGTACCGCACCTTTTTCAAGAGCGTGCGCGACCATCTGACCGACGACGGCATTGCTTTGCTTCAGACCATCGGCCGGACGGACGGACCGGGCGCCACGGATTCCTGGACGCTGAAGTACATTTTCCCAGGCGGATACGCCCCGGCCTTATCGGAGATCGTGCCCCATGTGGAAAAGGCGGGCTTCTACATCACCGATGTAGAGACGCTACGCCTGCATTACGCCTACACGTTGAAGGAATGGCGCCGCCGCTTCATGGATCATCGGGAAGAAATGGAAAAGATTTACGATGCGCGGTTTTGCCGTATGTGGGAGTTCTTTCTCGCCAGCGCGGAGTCCAGCTTCCGCAACGCCTTTCACGTCAATTTTCACATTCAAATGAGCCCGTCGCTGGAGGCGGCGCCGCTGACGCGTGACTATATGTATGGCGCGGCCTAAGACTGCTGAAAGACCACCATGGCACCGCAACCATCGCCGGGACTCGTATAGATCCCGCCGCCATCAGAGCTGAGTACGGTCACGCCTTGCTCGTCGAGATAGGTTTGCGTGACCGCCACATCCTCAAGATGGCCCTGGATCTCGCGGACCGTCATGCCGCGGGCATACATCGAGATGATGTTCTCATCGAAACCGGGAAAGCGGCGCTGAGGCATTGTCAGAGTAACTGGTTAGGACCAACTCTCTTGGGCCTTTGTTACCTGGGTTTGGGCACTAAACTATTGGTTCGCTTGGTATTGACCAAGCAAGGCGCAGCTCGGAACGGCGAAAACTCACCTCACTAAACTAACAAATTAATTTAGTCTGACAATGCCTTCTCGTGCATTGGTAAAGCTTCGCGCGTAAGCTTAAAAAAGTGAGACACGGAGATGCATAGGTACTTCGTTAATTTGCCGATCGAAATCCGACACCCCCCGTGCCATCGACTAGATTGTGGGTCCCATACCGGTCATTACCAAGCCATGTTGCCAAGTGCGCGATAACCCAAATTGCCGCGCATTTTGCCTGAGACGTGGTCAATCACGGGGCATCGACTAGCAATAAGTACTCTATACTGTCGGTGATCTCATGGATTTCGCCTTAACCACCTTGCTTGGGCCGTTCGGCCTCACACCGAGCGCAATCCGCGCCGATTGAAGCACTAAGGCTGGCTGAACGACGAAGAGATACAAACACTTTATAACCACCGCTACCATGAGAGCAGCGGCAACGTCACCCCAGCTGACGCCTCCTTCGGGCGAGACACCGCGATCATCGACGGGAGACAAAAACCAAAAAACTCACCAGCCAAAACCGCCGCTTGAACCATCAACGCCAGGCGGCTTAACTGCCAACCAAGATGAGTAAAATCCTCCGTTAGAAAACACACTCATTTGTCCCAAATGTCTTGACGACGGACAGTCAGACTAAATTGACTTTAGCCGCGAGGTAAGTTCTCCTAGCCTCTGGTGTAACCCACTATCCTATCGAATACTTTTAAACCTCACTGTTGAAGTTGGGGGATTTGCCCGACGATCTCAGTGTCGGTCCACACACGATCAGCGTCACGGCCACCGACGAATACGGCAACCGCCATACCGCATCGAAAATCTTGGAAGTGATCAATTAGGCATCAGCACACTTCGTCCGGCGTCTTGCGGAAACGCCGGCAGCGCCAGTGGGTAAAATCATCGCCCCGCGTATCATCCGTGGCGTGGAATTCCTTGTTCCTGCACGCCGGATTGAGGGCACAGTCGGCGACAAGAATACCCAGGTCATCATAGGTAATGGGACCCACTTGCAACGTGTCTTCTGTCAGATACCCTTCACCAGTGTAAGGAATCATGCCCCGGTCCGGGCTCCACAAGATGGCCCCTGAACGGATGATGGTGAGGGTCTGCCCGCTGTCCCGCAAGGTTTGTTCCGCCTTTCCCTTTTCTATAAGGACGGAACAGAAGCTGTTGAAGTTGATGTCAGGATAGTCGGCAGCGTTATCGCAATCCCCAGCACCCACCGAACTGTGCAGCACCACATGATTGATACCGACGTTGCCCCAGCGGGCCAAATATTCCTGGGCCGGCGCGTAGGGCATGAGGGGAATGTCGTCGGGCCGCTCGGAGGCGAAATCCAATTCCACACCGCCTGTGGCTGACAACGCGTCAATCACGGCGTGAAAGCGGCGGCCCTGCAGTGCCCTTTGCATGCTCTGCTCGACGGTCACATCGCCGACGATAAACTCCACATCCAAACCCTCAAGACGTTCCCGGGTGGACTGGCCTCGCGCCAAAACACTGACGATAAAACCGCGTTCTAGCAGACGTTTGACCACCCGTACGCCCAACCGGCCGGAACCGCCCAGCACTAGTACGTTACCATCGGCCTTCACGGCCGGTGCTCCGGAACGCACGGTTTGGGCCTCTGTTTCCCATCCGGAAATAAGCAAAATCGCGGTCAGGGTTGCGGCAGTGAAAATACGCGCGGTCATGGTCCCCTCCTGTGAAGAAGTGTTGACCTGACGTTACAGCATTTTTCACTATTCCTGATGCACATCCAGCGGCTTCGAAGAAATTCCAGCATTCGTCTGGTGTAAAGAGATCGCAGATTTCGCCGATTGCTTCGATGAGTTGATCAAAGGTTCGCGCCCCGTTGCGGCGGAGATAGGCCTTGAGCTTTGACAAGGCCATCTCGATGGGGTTCAAATCGGGGCTGCAGGGCACCCTGGAGATGGCTCTCAAGACATAAGGGCTCGACAGTGGACGAAACGCCCACCGGTCGCGTCTGCTCAGCGACAATGGATCGAGCTACATCGCCGGCGATCTGGCTGAATGGTTGGAGGATCTGAAAATAGACCATGTTCGCGGCGCACCTCATCACCCCCAGACCCAAGGCAAGATCGAGCGCTGGCATCAAACGCTGAAGCACCGCATCCTGCTTAAGAACTACTTCCTGCCGGGTGATCTGGAAAACCAGATCGGCGCCTGCGTCGATCACTACAATAACCACCGCTACCACGAGAGCAGCGGCACCGTCACCCCCGCTGACGCCTCCTTCGGGCGAGACACCGCAATCATCGAAAGGAGACAAAAAACCAAAAACTCACCATCCAAAACCGCCGCTTGAACCACCAACGCCAGGCGGCTTGAATGCAAACCTAGATGAGCAAGAAATTCTCCCTTAGCAAAAACCCCCAGCCTGTCCCATAGACGCTGACGTCAGATAAGTCATGCAGACATACTAGCCCTTGCGGACATATTTGCTGGTTAGTCGCTCTTCGACAATTTTTCACCCACACAATGCGCGCATTGTGCTGGATGGTCAGAAGCATTTCAGAATATAGCGGACGAAGTCGGACCCGATTGGACTCCGTCCGCGTCTGACCCGGAACGGCTTCTATCCTTTGTGGCTAAGATCGCTCAACGAGAGCGACCGAATAACAGATAAAACAAGCGCGTTGAGTAATGCCGTCCTTCGCTGTGCAGAACTCTCAGTACGAGACGTAACAATTGTGGGGAAATTCACTGTCGTTTAGGCTTCGATCCACTGTCCCTTCAACCACCTGCACTAGACCTTACAACTGGGCCAACAGCCAATTGGGTTTTGGTCCGAAATTGGGAGGTTGGGGGATGGCGCGGAGCTAATATTAGAACGAAAATATTTGGAATTTACTGCCGCAGATTAAATCGGATTTAAACAGGAGTAGCGATATTGAAAGTGCCTGCCGCAAGTCTGGAATCAGAAAAGGTGCGATCTTATGCCGTGGCGTGAACCTTTTTTGCTACGAGATTGACAGAAGAAACTTCTTGGCACTACCAAAACAGGCAGGTGAAACCTTCGACAAAAAGCGTACCCAGTATATGCACTTTTCAAAGTCAGGATAAAGTGATGAGCGACATAAAACTGTTTCGGATTGGCGCTGATAATATTTCTGAAGTCCTAGCTACCTCGATTGCGCTCGAGAAATCCTTACAAACGCTGATAGAAAACAACCTCGAAACATTTCTTGGTGTGACATTCCTGGCCAGCGAATACAGCACCGGCAAGGATCATGGAGGGAGAATGGATACTCTCCGGTATCGACGAGAACGGTTGTCCCGTAATTGTCGAATATAAGCGCTCAAGTAATGCGAATGTGATTAACCAAGGTCTCTTCTATCTTGATTGGTTGATGGATCATAAGAAGGATTTCGAGTGGCTCCTGCTCGAGAAGCTCGGCCAAGGCATTGCGGCAAATGTAGAATGGTCTGCACCCCGGTTGCTCTGTATAGCTGGAGATTTTACGAGGTATGACGGACATGCGGTGAAGCAAATGAACCGTAATATCGAACTGATTCGTTATAGGAGATACGGAGAAGATTTACTTTTTCTAGAGCTGGTGAATGCTGTTACCACGACCGAAAATTCGTCGACGATTCAAAAAGTAGACGATCCGTCAGCTAAAGGAAAAAAACAGAGTACCGTGTCTGAATATCTTGCGAAGGCAGATAGAGAGGTTACTGATTTGTATGAGGCGGTAAAGGATTTCACGATATCTCTCGGGGATGACGTTCAATTAAACACGCTAAAAAATTACTTTGCCTTTCGGCGTATAAAGAACTTCGCGTGTGTGGAGATTCATAATCTTAAAAGGAAGCTTCTCATATACGTGAAAGTGGACCCTGATACCGTTGAGCTAACTAGTAATGACGGCTTCCTTCGCGATGTGAGAAAGATAGGTCACTTTGGGACGGGCGATCTTGAGATAACCGTTTCATCTATGGAGGATTTAGAAAGAGCAAAGCCTTTCCTAGAGCGAAGTTACGAGTCATCGTAAGTACCAAATTTCGAAAAAATCTTTGTGAATCTAGCGGTGGGGAACGAAGGGGCATTGTCAAAGTAAGTTTTGTTGGGCACGCGCAGTAGAGTGCCTCCCATGTCCGAGCCGCTGTCCCGTCTCCGTGCGCCGTCCATCGCCGTCGTCATTCCCGCCTACAATGCGGAGAAGACGCTAGAGCGCACGCGGCAAAGCGTGGTGGACAGCGTCGACCAGGCCCGCACGGCCATCCCCAATCTCATAGGCGAGATCGCTGTCGTTGATGACGCCTCAACGGACGGCACGGGCGTGTTGATCAAGCATTGGGCCACCGAACACGCTGACATCAAACATGTTTCCAATAAAAAACAGGGGCCACGGCTTTTCCCGTAACGAGGGAGTGCGTCAGACCACTGGCGCCTTTCTCTTCTTTCTCGACGCGGACGATGTGTTTTATCCCAATCACATCTCACTGTGCCTTGAGCATCTATTGGACCGTGATGATCTGGGATATGTGTTTATCAAAATGCACATCAACATGCCGATTCACGACCAATGGCATCTTTCTCTCGATGAATCCAACCCCATCAATTTCTGTGTGCGCCGGGTCTGGCACGACATGACACTAGGCTTCGCCGAAGAACCTGACTTCCGCAGGTTCTCCTCCGTCTCCGCCAGAAACATCAGCTGTTGCCTCCATTATGTCCGTTGTCGGTGAACAGGCAGAGGTCAGGACTACAAAAGAGAAGGCTGCATATTGTAATACCGTCCTGCGATTCGATATTCGCATAGCCATTAGGGCCCTATGAGTCGAACAAAGGTTGATCGGTTAGGCCGAACCGTTGAGAAACTTTACCACCGCGTCGGCCCATTCTTCGGGCATCTGATCGACGATGTCGATGCCGCCGCCTTGCAGTTCTACATAGGCAAAGTCGGGTCGCATCTGCGCGGCCAGCTTGGCGTTTTCGTAGATCTGATCGCCTGTGTTGGTAAGGATCAGGGTAGGGACCTTGACCTTCATGAGCGCCGCATTGTGGTCATAGATGAATGCGGCGTGGTGACCGGTCCAGAACGGCGCGTATCCCTGGAAACGCTCCACTGTGTAACGGGTGATAACCTTCGGGTCCGGAGTTCCTCCGCCGTTGACGTACATGCGGTAGCGGGTGGCGAAGGCGTTCTGCATGTGGCTGCCGTCGGTCTGGTGGACGAAGTTGATCTCGCCTTCCTCGACGAACTTGAGGAAATTGCTGCGCTCCTCCTCGCCCATAGGCAAAGGACCGTTGATGACGAGTTTGTTCACCCGTTCCCGAAAAAGGATCGCCACTTCCGTCGCCACCATGCCGCCGGTGTGGTGGCCGAGTACGTCGGCCTTTTCGATGCCCAGATGGTCGAGCACGGCTGGCACTGCGTCGGCCCAGTCACTGACCGTGGGCACGAAGGGCGTAGGGTCGGATTCTCCAAAACCAGGCGAATCAACGCCGATAGCCCGGATTCCCCGGCGCGCGAGGGGTTCGTACACGTTCTCGAACTGGCGTGAGGTCATGGGCGCCTGTGGACACAGTATCAAGGGCCGTCCTTCGCCAGTGTCGCGGAAATGGACCTGTCCGAAGGGGCCATCCGCATAGCCGCGCCTCGGCACATAGGGCACGGGCATGGGTCCGGACCTGACCGCATAGGGGTTGCTTTCCGACCGCGTCTCGGCAGAGGCGGCGCGGGGCCCGGACATCAGGGCAATGGCGGCACCCGTGTACTTAAGTGTGTCTCTGCGGGTGGTTGTCATGGTGTGGTCCTTTCCCCTTGGTGTTCTTCGGTCCTGAGTATCCTCCGCACCGCCGCTCCGGGGAAGGGGCTGATGACGGTGCAAAGCTTAGGTATGGTGCGCGCCGTTGGTATTGCGTCCAGGGACGCTTCCATCAAACTATGTCAGTTGTACAGGTTTGGCCCGCCCGAGGTGGTGCTTGAATTACCTAACCCTCGGAATCCCCACCGCAACCAACAGCAATTTAATGTGGTTGCGGGCCCCCGCAACCATCCTCGAAAGCGAGGCTCTAGCAGATCCTCTTCGGCGTCCGTGCTCCACGAGGGTTCTGGTGCATTGGAGAAGCCCCGCGCGTAAGCTCAAAAAAGTGAGACACGGAGATGCATAGGTACTTCGATCCGATGCCGAACGAAATCCGAGACCCCCCTACCTGCGTCAACTGGCGCGGGTCCCATACCGGTCATTACAAACCATCATGCCAAGCGCTCGGCAAGCCAAATTGCCGCGCTTGTTTCATAGGCGTCTCGTTCGCTTACCGCCAGTCCGGGCTTCCCGATCGGCGATCGGCACTAAACGGTGGGCAACTTGCTCAAGCCGTTCAGCTCTGCGCCCAATACAATTCACGCCGAAGAGATCGCCACAGGTGGCGGCGCCGCGTAGGGTTACAAACGCATTGCCCTCGTCAAGGTATCGGGAAACCATTTGATCGAAAGGACGCCATCCCTATCCGTCACACCGTCACAACCCTTATCTCCTAACGGTTACAGCGATTCTCTATCCGTCACATAACCTATACCTGTGACGGATAAGAAAGCGCTGAAAGCCCCGGCTGACAACGGTTGTGACGTTTTGACGGATACGCGGGCCCCCACATCGCTATAGGCCATTGCTTTAGAGCACTAGGAACGCGAGCCTAGGGCACGTCGTCGCGTCGTGACCTGTCACTCGGACGAGTTATACTTGGATACCCAAACAGACAGATCATGGTCTGGCTACAAATTACTGGGGTCAGGATTGACACGGTAGGTCGACAGCGGCCCGCCCGCGGATTCTCCCTTCGCGTCAGACACGGCGCGACACGAAAGTCCCGTGAGCCCCTCTCATCGGCTGCCGCGGCAGAGCCAGATGATAACGGAGTCTTAGGGAGTCCTTGCCGGGGTCTCGTCGTATGAGGTTTTGTGCCATGTGCTTGATGGTGGTGAAGTTGGCCGGGGCGTGATCGGTACGCAGGCGGCATTCGTCATCGCGAAAGACCATGTCCATGACCCAGTGCAAGCTGTTCTCTATCGCCCAGTGGGAGCGGATAATTGGGCCTAGTTGCGCCGCCGCGAGATCGAGCGATGAGATGTAGAGTCGGGTCTCGTGCTCGGTCTTGTCGTCGATCTCGCGCGTGCTTTCGACCGCGATGACGGATTTCAGCCCCGGCCAGCCATGGCGCTGCTGGAGCCAGGCGATATCCTCGCTCACCGTCGTCCTTCGGCCGGAAGCGGTGTAGAAGATCGCGTTTCTTGTCGCCGAAACGGGCAATATCGACAATGCTGTCGGCGCCCGCCAGCACCGCCAATAGGCAAGGCAGCAGCACCTCATCAAGCGGATAGACCACCTTGCCCCGTTGGCGAGGGTCCGCAAGATCCTCAAAATGATCAAGAAAGACAACGGTTTCCGCGAATGCGCCCGAACTCTCCATCATAACCTCCCATACCGAATCGGCGGTCTTCGATAGATTCAGCACATCAACACATTGTCACGCACTTTTTCACCCGATTGCCCTGTAAGCAGACCCAGGGCAATCGGGTGAATGGTTTCACCGTGAGATAAGGCTTGCGAGGAAGTCGTCATCCCAGGCGGCGATGCGTCATTTTACACGCAGACTGTCCTTGCCCGGGGCTTGGCGCAAGAGGTTGCTCGCCATGTGTTTGACGACCGCGAAGTTGGCCGGGGCAGTGTTCTTTCGGACCCGGCACTCGTCGTCGCGGAAGACCATGTCCATGACCCAGTGCAGGTCCATGACCCAGTGCAGGTCCATGACCCAGTGCAGGTCCATGACCCAGTGCAGCCCGTTCTCGCTGCTCCAATGGCCCCGGATGGCGGCGCTCAGAGTATCGGCCTTGGCGGCGGTGGAGGCGGATGTAGAAGCGGGTCTCGCGCTCGACCTTGGCGCCGGGTTGGATGCCGATCTCGCGTACGGTTTCGACCATAACAATGCTCCCGGGCCCGGGCCAGTGGTGGCGTTCCTTCAGCCAAGCGATTTCGTTCGTCGCCGTGGTGGTCCGGGTTTCGATGCGGCCGTGGCTCTTCTCCACTGTCTGGTGGTGGCTGACAACCGTATCGGCAAAGCCGCATGCTATCTGTTCGATGAAGAAAAGCTTGGTATCGTCGTGCAGGCTGCCCTGGTTGCCCTTGAGGGCAAGGATATAGTCGGCGTCCTTGTCGATGATCTTCGCGGCGATGTTGCGCTGACAGCCCATGGCGTCGATGGTCACCGTCGCGCCGTTGATGGTCAACAGATCCAACAGCTTCGGGAGAGCGACGATCTCGTTGGATTTATCAGCCACCTTGGCTTGGCCAAGCACCAGGTTCTGACGTGTGCTCCACGCCGAGATCATGTGGATGCGCTTTGGCGCCGCCTTCCTGATAGGAGCGCCGCAGCGTCTTGCCGTCGATGGCGACGATGTCCGCGCCGCGCCCGGTGAGCGATGCCGCCCAGGCGATGAAGCAGTGCTGAAACTGTTCGGCATCAAGGGCTGCGAAGATGTCACCGCGTTGATCGTGTGAGGGCGTACCATCCGTGAACGGCCGGAAACGGCGCAGAAACGTCAGTTTCCTCTCGCCGTACTTGGCGATCTCGACCCAGCTCTCACAGCCGGCGGGCACGCCGAGAAGGCATAGTAGCAACACTTCGTCGAGGGGATAGAGGACCGTGGCGCGTTGCCGCGGGTCGTCGAGATCGGTGAAATGCTCCAGGAAATCAACAATCTGATTAAAGGCCTCGTTCGCCGTTCCAAACCGTCGCGTCATTTCTGGGATCCTTCTTGCGAATCAAAAGGATCAATAGCGATTCAGACTTCTACACTCTTGTCATCCTCAAATTCACCCGATTGCCCTGCCCTTAAACCCATTTCCGGTTGTCTTCTGCCGGTTGAAACGGTAAGCCTTTGCACCATGCACGCCTTGGCCAATCCCAACCGATTTCTCAAGCTCGCGGCTTATGTTCAGCCCTGGGCTCTGGGCCTCTGTGTGCTTTCCTTTGCCGTGGGCCTGCCCATCGCCTTGGTCTTTTCACCACCCGATTATCAGCAGGGCGATACGGTGCGGATCATGTATGTCCATGTGCCTGCCGCTTGGATGAGCTTGTTTTGCTACGGAGTGATGGCTGTGGGCAGTGCGTCCTATCTCATCTGGCGCCATCCGGTGGCCAACATGCTGGCCCGGGCTTCGGCACCAGTCGGCGCCATGTTCGCCGGACTGTGTCTGCTCACCGGCATGCTCTGGGGCCAACCCATGTGGGGGACACCGTGGGTGTGGGACGCCCGTCTGACCTCCATGCTGGTGCTGTTCTTCCTCTATCTCGGCTACATGGCCCTGGGTGACGCCTTTGACCGACCCGAACAGGGCGATAAGGCCGCCGCAATTTTGGCTTTGGTGGGGTCTGTTAATCTGCCGATCATCAAGTTTTCGGTCGATTGGTGGAACACCCTGCATCAGCCGTCGATCTTCTCATTGGCCGGAATCTCCATTGATTCCGCTATGGTGGCGCCCCTGTTTCTAATGGTGGGGGCCTTTCAAACCTTTTATGTGGTGGTGGTCTTGATGGGGGTACGATCCCAGGTACTGGCCGCAAAAGTGCGGGCCGCCCGCTTGATGCAGAGCGCATAAAGCCCCATATTTCAAGAACATAGGCCTTTTTCGGAGCATAGTGGCAGGAACCAGTGGAACAGCTTGCAGCCTTCTTTGATATGGGTGGATATGCCGTCTTTGTCTGGCCGGCCTATGGCTTGGCCACGGTAGGCATTATCGGGGTGTGGATGCTGTATCATCGCAGCGTTAAGACGCGGCAAGCCATGCTCGACAATTTGCGCCCGCCGCGGGAAGACGATGAGACAGAACCGTCTTTTTCCACTGCAAGGGAAGCGACCGCTCGTGAAACGTAAACACCGACGCTTGTATTTCATTTTACTCGGCGGCCTGGCTGTTGCTACAGGCATTGCCCTGATGCTGACGGCGTTCGAAGACAGCATCGTGTTTTTCTACAGTCCGACGGAATTGACTCAGCAATCCTTGTCGCCGGGACAACGCATTCGCATCGGCGGATTGGTTGAAACGGGCAGCGTCATCAAGGATAGAGATGTGGTGACGTTTACGGTTACGGATACAGCGGAAACACTCACCGTTGTTTATCAAGGGATCTTGCCCGACCTGTTTCGCGAGGGACAGGGTATCGTTGCTGAAGGCGTACTGAACGCGGCTGGCGTTTTTCAGGCCGCCGACGTTCTCGCCAAACACGATGAAAACTACATGCCGCCGGAAGTGGCCGACGCATTGAAGGCCGCCGGAGAATGGCGCCCGGCGAACGCCTCGGAAACCGCAGTCGCAGAAACACCAACGGCAACCGAACCATGACACCAGAGCTCGGCCATTTTGCCCTGACCCTGGCGTTGCCGGTAGCGCTTGTGCAGTCCATCGTGCCGCTGGTTGGCGCATCCAGACGCGAGTCCGCATTGATGGCCATTGCGGGTCCGGCTGCGCTTCTGCAAATGCTGTTGATCGGCACGGCCTTCGCGGTGTTGACCACCGCGTTTGTCACCTCGGACTTTTCCGTCATCAATGTTTTTCAAAATTCGCACACGGCGAAACCGCTGCTTTACAAAATCACCGGCGTTTGGGGAAACCATGAAGGATCTCTCCTGCTATGGGTGATGATTCTGGCGGTGTTCGGAGCCGCCGTTGCCGCCTTTGGCAGCAACTTGCCGGACCGGTTGAAAGCGCGTGCCCTGTCCGTGCAAGGCATGATCGGTTTCGGTTTTCTCGCTTTCATCCTGTTCACGTCGAACCCGTTTCTCAGGCTCGAGCCTGTGCCAGTGCAGGGACAAGGGTTAAATCCGCTGCTGCAGGACCCCGGCCTCGCCTTCCATCCGCCCATGCTTTACCTGGGCTATGTGGGGTTTTCTATGGCCTTTTCCTTTGCCGTGGCTGCGCTTCTGGAAGGCCGGGTGGACGCCGCTTGGGCCCGCTGGGTGCGCCCGTGGACCTTGGCCGCCTGGTCGTTTTTAACCGTCGGCATCGGCCTTGGCTCGTGGTGGGCCTATTACGAACTGGGCTGGGGCGGTTTGTGGTTTTGGGACCCGGTCGAAAACGCCTCTTTTATTCCCTGGCTGACGGGAACAGCGCTGCTGCATTCGGCCATTGTTGTTGAGAAACGGGAGTCCCTTAAAAGTTGGACCATCCTGTTGGCCATCATCACGTTTTCCTTAAGCCTGCTCGGCACCTTCCTGGTGCGCTCGGGCATTCTCACCTCCGTGCACGCCTTTGCGACGGACCCGACCCGCGGCGTGTTCGTGCTGGCACTGCTTGCTATCGCGGTCGGAGGGTCTCTCGTTCTCTATGCGTTGCGTGCACCGGAGCTGGAACCGGGCGGTGTGTTCGCTCCGGTTTCCCGCGAGGGCGGCCTACTGATCAACAATCTGTTTTTGGCGACGGCCTCCGCAACGGTTCTGCTCGGCACGTTGTTTCCGTTGATCGCTGAAGCGCTGGGCATGGGCAAGTTGTCGGTCGGCGCGCCGTACTTCAACACCGTGTTTATTCCTCTGATGGTGCCGCTGGTCATCCTCATGGGCATCGGCCCGCTGATGACGTGGAAGCGGAGTGATTTGCGGGGCGTGTTAAGCCGGTTGAAAGCTGCCCTTGTGGCAACGCTGGTTGTCTTTTGCCTTGCCCTTATCTTGAGCGGCGTTTCCATCACCGATGTTGCTGGCGCTGCCGGGATGGCGCTGGCCGCATGGTTGATCGCCGCCGTGGTCATCGAATGGATCGGCCGGGTGCGTTTGTTCCAGGTGCCGTTCGGAGAATCCGTCCGCCGAGCGAGGACCATGCAACGGGCCTCTTACGGCATGTCTCTGGCGCACATGGGTATGGCCTTCGTCATCATCGGCGTCACCGGGTCCAGTGCCTGGAAACAGGAAAACATTCTGACCATGGCCCCCGGTGAGACCATCACCGTCGCCGGATTCGAACTGACTCTCGACGACACGGGGATCATCCGCGGGGCCAATTACGAAGCCCTGCGCGGCACCTTCACGGCGGAGCGCGGTGGCGGTTCCGTCACGCTTTCGCCGGAACGCCGGGTCTACGATCAGCCGGTGCAGCAGACCACGGAAGCGGCCATTCACACCACGTTTTGGGCAGACCTCTATGTGGTGCTTGGCGATGGCCCTGACACTGATGGACGCTACGTGGTGCGCGCTTTTTTTGAGCCCTTTATTCCCTTCGTCTGGTACGGCGTGTTGATGATGGGCTTTGGTGGCGTTGTGTCCTTGAGTGACCGGCGGCACCGGGTGGGTGCGCCGCGACGGGCAACCACCATGGCCGCCCCGGCGGGAGCGTAAATCCATGGCTGCGTCAAATGGGCGCCGTTGGACGTTTGTCTTACCGGTGGTTGTTGTGGCTTTGCTGGTCGGGATTTTTGCCAAGCGCCTGGCCGATGTGGAAGGCGGCGTTGATCCCGCGCTCTTGCCGACGGTTCTACTCGACACGCCTGTTCCTGACATTGACTTGCCACCCCTCCCTGGACGGGGTGAGGGTCTGGCCACTCCGGATCTCAAACAGGAAGTCAGTCTGGTGAATGTTTGGGGCAGTTGGTGTGTGGCTTGTTTGGCGGAACATCCGTTGCTGATGGACTTGGCCGCAACGGATGCTGTCCCTCTGCACGGCATCGCTTGGCGGGACAATCCGGACGCCAGCGTGCAATGGCTGGCCCGCAACGGTGATCCCTATGATCGCATTGGGCAGGACCCGGTCAGTGAAGCGGCCATCGCCTTTGGTGTGACGGGAGCGCCGGAAACTTTTGTCGTCGATGGTGACGGGGTGATTCGCTACAAGCACATCGGTCCCATCACCACCGATGTGTGGCTCAACACTATGGCGCCGTTGATCGAGCAGTTGCGCCAATGACGATACGCGTTTTCATCTCTGTCCTTGTGATCACTCTTGTTGCGACTGCTGACATCAGTATTGCCGTGGAACCGGACGAGATGCTGGATGATCCGGCCCTGGAAACCCGGGCGCGGGTGATCAGCCAGGACCTACGCTGCGTCGTCTGCCAGAACGAAACCATCGATGACTCTAATGCCACACTAGCCCAAGACATGCGCCGCCTGGTGCGCGAGCGGGTCAAGGCGGGTGACAGCAACGAAGAAATCATTGCCTATATGGTCGACCGTTATGGCGACTTCGTTCTGTTGCGGCCCCGGCTGACAACAACGACAGTCCTCTTGTGGTTCGGACCAGCCATATTGTTCCTGTTGGGTGCCTTTGCCGTCTATCGCCAAGTTAAGCAGGTCAGTGCTGCCGATCCATCGAGCCTGTCCGACGTCGACGTCCAGGAAGCTGATGCATTGTTGTCCGGCAAGGGAGAGCCCGAATGATTTGGCTCGCCTATGCCGGACTGACTCTTTTGTGCGTCATGGTGCTGATCTGGCCAGCGTTTCGCAGCGCTGGCATTCTCACGTCTGAGCTTGAAGCCGATCAGGCTGTTTATCAGGCGCAATTGAAAGAAGTGGACCGCGACCTGGCCGATGGATTACTGACGGTGGATCAGGCGGAGACCGCACGCATGGACATCCGGCGTCGCATGCTCGCCGCAGCGCGCCGGCAAACCGAAGAGACCACCGGGGAAGCACCCGTGTTGCGCATGGGCACCGTCACCGGTGTTGCCGTGCTGGTTCCGTTTACCGCTCTAGCCGTTTATCTGACCATCGGTTCGCCCGGCATGCCTGGCGTTCCTGTGGAAGAACGGCGGGCAGAAGCCTTGAACGAGGCAATGGATCATCCCGATCAGGCTGATATGAACGTGCTCATCGAGCAGCTGGTCGACCGGTTGCGCGAGGACCCCAACAGCACGGAAGGTTGGGTGCTATTGGCCCGCAGTTACCGGCAAATGAATCGCGACAGCGAAGCGGCGGCGGCTTACCGGCGCGCTTTGGCCACAGGTGCCAGCGACCCCAATGTGTTCGCCGAGTTCGGCGAGACGGTGATGGCTTCCAACGGCGGCACGTTGACGCCGGAAGCAGAGAACGCCTTTTGGGCCGTGCTTGATCTCGACCGGGACGATCCGCGGGCGCGGTTCTATATCGGCATGGCTGCGGCCCAATCAGGCAAAGTAGAGGACGCCATCGCCATTTGGCGGGACTTGACCGCTTCGGCCCCGGCCGGTGCACTGTGGCTCGACATGGTCCGTGAACAGATGCGCGATATCGCCATGTCTGCCGGAGTCATGCCCATGATGGTAACCCCGCGTCATCCGCTTGATGATTCAGCACCTGTTGTACCGCAGGTGGATCGACCGTCCCCGGTGCCCAACGTCGCAACCAATGCCGACACGACAGCGCCCGAGGCGGATGACGAAGACTTCCGTCCCGACGTCAGCTCACTCGCCGGACGGTTTTCCCGCGACCAACTGGAAATGATTCAGGAAATGGTCGGCGGCTTGGAAGCGCGCATGGAGTTCGGCGAAGAGGATTACGATGGCTGGATGCAGCTCGCGCGGTCCTACGGTGTGCTTGGCGATTCCGGCAAGGCGGCTGACGCCTACCGCCGTGCCATCACCTTACAGCCCGATACAATCATGGCGCGGGTGCAGCTGGCGGACATGTTGCTGAGAGAAATCGGATCGGCGGACGCCATCACCGGCGAGATCATCGATCTCGCCAAAAAGATTCTGGTTCTGGATGAGTCCAATCCTGACGGGTTGTTCATATCCGGCTTGGCTGCAGCCAGCGCCGGTGACACGGCTTTGGCACGGGAACGCTGGACGCGGCTGATGAATATCCTGCCGCCGGGGGATTCAGCCCGGGACGCCGTCGCCCGCCGGCTGGCCGAGTTGCTTGGATGACGACGCTGCATTATCTAAGAGCGCGGGCGGCGACCTCTTGAAACGAACCGTGGAAACCGGACATTCGTGTGACTGATATAGTAAAAAAACGCGTGTTGATCGGCGCCTCTCTTGCAGTAGGCACACTGGTGATTCTGCTTCTCTACCTTCCAGCCCTGCGGCCCGATCCCAATGACACAACCACCACTGGAGAAGCGGCCATCGGCGGTCCGTTTACATTGGTTGATCAGGCCGGCACAGAAATCAGCGAAGACATTCTGCTTGGTCACTACAGTCTGATCTACTTCGGCTTTACCTATTGCCCGGACATTTGTCCGATGACGTTGCAAACCGTGGCCGATGCCATTGGGCTGATCCCGGGGCAAAAAAGCGAACTGGTGCAGCCCATCTTCATTAGCCTGGACCCGGAGCGGGATTCCGTGGCGGCCATGGCCGATTATGTGGGTCATTTTCATCCCCGCATGATCGGGCTGACGGGCACCATGGACCAAGTCACCAACGCGGCGAATGCGTATCGTGTATTTTTTCAAAAGCGACAGCTGGAAGACGGCAGCGAATACACGGTGGATCATTCTGGCTTTCTCTATTTGATGAACAGACGTGGCCGTTACATCGACCATTTCGGCAAAGACGTGACGGTCGAAGAATTGACGGCACGCTTGCGTGATCTTCTGTGACCGCGAAAAAAGATCCGATCGATAACGACCCCTTCTGGCGCACGACGCCCCTGACCGACATGACCTTGGACCAATGGGAAAGCCTGTGTGATGGCTGCGGCAAGTGTTGCTTACACAAACTGCAGGATGCGGATACGGACGAAGTGTTTCCCACCAACGTGGCCTGCCGACTGCTTGACTTGAGCACGTGCCGTTGCACCGATTATCCCAACCGCAAGGTCAAAGTGCCCGACTGTGTTCAGTTGTCGCCTGAAACGGCGGGTAAACTTCCCTGGCTGCCGCAGACCTGTGCCTATCGCCTATTAGCGGAAGGGCAGGATCTTCCCCAGTGGCATCATCTGGTGTCCGGGGACCCGGAAACTGTTCACACCGCCGGGATCTCCGTGCGCGGCCGCGCGGTTTCGGAGAAGGGAGCCGGGCCGCTCAAATTTCATTTGGTCGATTGGCCGGATGTTTGAGTGTGAGTTTTTGAGTGTGAGTGTCTGATTGTGACAGATGGAGAAGACATCGTTTTGCATGTGGCAGACCAAGAGCTTCCCGTGCACATGATCACCCATAACCGAGCGCGGCGGATAAGCCTTCGGGCCGATCCCATTCATGGCCGCGTTGTGTTGGTGAAACCGAGGCGGGTGAGCAAAACCGCAGCCATTGCTTTTGCTATGGACAAAGCAGATTGGATCGCGGCGAGCTTGGCGGAACTCTTGCCACCCATCCCCCTTGCCTCCGGCACTACAGTGCCGGTCCTCAATGAACCCCATGTGATCCACCATGCCCCGGACGCCCGCCGCGGGGTCTGGCGTGAAGACGGTGGGATTTATGTCTCCGGGTCTGCGGATCATGTGTCCCGGCGGGTGCGGGACTGGTTCAGAGAAGAAGCGCGGCGGATGATTTCACCTTTGGCCCATGATCTGGCCGACAGCATCGATAAAACAGTCACCCGAATCTCGGTGCGTGATCCGAAATCTCGTTGGGGGAGCTGCTCCCAGGATGGCCGCTTGTCATTCAGCTGGCGGCTGGTGATGGCGCCACACCATGTATTGCATTACGTGGTCGCCCATGAGATCGCCCACCTAAAGGTGCTCAATCATTCACAACGGTTTTGGCAAACCGTTGAGGCTCTGACTGAACAACGCGAGGCCGCTACCCGTTGGATCAAACAAAACGGGGCGGAACTCTACCGGTATGGTCTAGAAGCTTAGCGGCTGGCGGCGGCGGTCGGCCGGGGCGCGCGGGAGTCGATCCACTCGGCGAACCTATGCAGGGCCGGCACCATGGGATCGCGCCATTGCTGTCCGCGAGCCAGGCGAACCTTTTCCGTATCCCGGTAAAAGATATGGCCACCGACGATGCCGGACACTTCCAGGCGGTCGGCCCAGGGCGGATGCACGAACGCGGCGTGATACCACAGGGCACCGCCGGTGGGATCGGCAATGCTGGAATCTTTTTGCAGCACTGCGGCGGCCAACTTGAGAGAGCGGCGCCAAGCGATGTGGTTGTACGGCGTATCGGGTCGGCCATCGCAGTACCAGGAGAACTGACAACGATGAAGGGAACGGGTTTTGTTTTGTTTGATCACGCTGCAGAGGTTTGCCGGAAAGCGGGAGTCCATGGCCCGGTTGAGCACCACTTTGGCGACGGCAAGTCGGCCCGCCGGTGATTCGCCACGGGCTTCAAAATAATCATTGAGAGCCAGACAAACGAATTCCGACTTCGAAACCGTCAGGCTGTCGAGATCCACCATCAGATCTTGGGGAATGTCGGCCGCAATAGCAGATGCGAACGGGCTCGCGACAAGACACGCAACAAAAAATTTCAACGTTCGAAAGCGCCTACTCAAAGACGAAGTCTTCTCGATCACGGGCATCACTCCTTTTATCGGCATGCCCAACAGACATGCTGGCGGACGAACCGCTCATTCTTTGTGCGTTAGCGCTGGTCCTTGGGCTGACGCGGACGGCTGCCGGTGCGCGCCCACTGCCGGACGATGCCGTTCTTCTGGCCAAGGCGCATCTCGTCTTGCCACCACAGCTCGACCGGCGTTGCGGGCGGCAGGTGGGCTACCGCCGCGGCGAGCGCCCGGGGGAAGTTTCTTTAAACGTCTCCAGCATTGCCGCATCTTGGCCCGGATGGCGCACCCGGGCGCTCATGTGCGAGAAGCCGAGATCGTGCAGCAGGCGCGAGACCGAGCGCTCGTGATACTCCACCCCGAAGCGGTCCCGGATAACCTCCTTGAGGTCGAGCCGGCGCCAGCGCACGACGCCGTCGCTGTCCGGCCCCGCCTCGACGATCTCCGCCAACGCCACCCTCTCCACCGCCGTCAGCTGCGGAACCGCGCCGGGAGATTTGTGGTCGTGCAGGCCCTCGGGGCCTGCCTGATTGAACCGGTACACCCAGTCGCGCAGGCTCTGGCGGTCCATGCCGCCAACCGCCGCCGCATCCCTACGGTTCATGCCATCATAAACCGCCGCAATCGCCAGAAGGCGGCGCACCTGATTGGGATCTGTCGCTTTGCGCGCCAAGGCCCGCGCTTGGACCGCGTCATAGTCCGTTCGCAACGGGATCTTCGCCGACATCAAATCCTCCATTTAAAGCCGGCTTTCTATGAATCACATCATTGCGCCGTGGGGAATCCCTAAAAGAGAATCAATCTCAACGACCGCTGGTATTACCCAGGTTGTCGAAAGGACACGGCCGCCGGTCGTGTCCCTCTCCCAACATGCGCACGCTGTTCGGTGATTCACTCTTTGTGGTTTTCTTACAGATGAGCGGCGGGGCCGCCCTCGGCTATGCCGCCGGACGGTTGCACGACGGTACAACCCAGCCCCTATTTGTGGTCATTCTATTGAGTTGGTTTATTTCGGGCGCGGTGTTTGTGCTGGCCCGGCGGCGCGGCGTCATCCGCCCGTCAGACGGCGCCAAAAGCGGGTGATGGGATCGACCGGCGGCGGCACCCAACCCGCGAGCGCGGTGGGCGGTGTGTCTTGCAGAGCCACACGCATCACATCCCGCCATACCACCGCCGGCAGACCACCACCGGTGACATTGGCCATGCCGGCACCGTCATCGTTACCCACCCAGACACCGGCCACGAGATCGGGTGTGTAGCCGATGAACCAGGCGTCACGGAAATCCTGACTGGTGCCGGTCTTGCCCGCGGCAGGGCGGTTCAGCTGTGCGATCTTGCCCGTGCCCACATCGATGGTGCGAACCAACATGCGGTTCATCATGCCGATTGTGTCCGGATCGGCGACCCGGCCAAGGCCGCCGCCTTGACGTTGGAAAACGATACGGCCGTCGGTGGTAATCACATCAATCACCCCGTAGGGAACAACCGCCACACCGCCATTGGCAAAGGGTGCATAGGCAGCGGTGAGATCTAACAACGTCACTTCGGAGGTTCCCAAGGCCAGACCCAGGTCGTCCGCCAGAGGTGTCGAGATGCCGAAGCGTCGCGCTGTCGCTTTTATGGCTTCCGGACCAGTTTTCCGGGCAACGCGGACGGCAACGGTGTTGAGAGAGAGCGCTAACGCGTCTTCTAAAGTCACGTCGCCGGCATAGGTGCCGTCAAAGTTTTGCGGCCGCCAGCCGTCGATGTTGATGGGCGCATCTTCCATGATATCCGTCGGCCGCAAGCCCGCCTGTAGACCGGCGAAATAAACAATCGGCTTGAAAGCCGATCCGGGCTGACGCTGCGCCTGCACCGCCCGGTTGAACTGACTGGCCTGATAGCTGCGTCCACCAACCAACGCCCGGACGGCACCGTCGGGCGTCATGACCGCAACCGCACCCTGGCTGACTTTTCGCGACTCTCCCTCACGGTCCAGTGCAGCGACAAGGCGGCCTTCGGCCGCACGTTGCAGATCGGGATCCAAGGTGGTGTGGACAATGAGATCATCCTCGATGGGCCCGATGAGGTCATCCAGGTCCGCCAGCACCCAATCGGCGAAATAGCGGCCTCTCCCGCTTAGTCCGCGCGCCAATTGAATGTCATCGCCCCGCTCGGCCTTTCGGGCGTCTTCAGACGTCAAGTATCCAGCACCGACCATGGCCTGCAGCACCACCTGTGTGCGTTCGCGGGCCGCCTGCGCATTGCTGGCGGGGTTATAACGAGACGGCGCCTTCATCAAACCGGCAAGCATGGCCGCTTGATAAAGGGAGACGTCGCGGGCGGAGCGGTTAAAGAAGGTTTGCGCCGCCGCTTCGACCCCGTAGGTACCGGCGCCAAAATACACCCGATTCAAATAGAGGGTGAGGATTTGATCCTTGGTGAATTTCTGTTCGAGCCATAACGCGAGAATGGCTTCGCGAATTTTGCGCCCGATGGTGCGCTCGGGCGTGAGAAACAAATTCTTGGCGACCTGCTGAGTGATGGTACTGCCGCCTTGAACGAACGAGCCTGCTCTGACATTGGCCACCATGGCGCGCAGGAACCCACGCAGGTCCAAACCACTGTGGGAATAGAACCGGCGGTCTTCGACAGCAAGCACGGCGGCGGGAAGGGACGGTGGCAGGTCGTCGACCGACAGGGCATCACCATAGAGCGCACCGATGCGAGCGATGTCGTTACCTTCAATATCGCGTACGGTGACGATCGGCTGCCGGCGCGTATTGGCGACAACCCCGTCCACATCGGGCAAGCCGTAAGCGAAATACCCGAGCACCGCCCCACCGGCGAGGACCATCCAGATCAGGGCGGATAGTCCGTTGGAAATCCAAAACCATGTCCCGTATTTTTTCGGGGCTTTGATGTCGGATTTTCCAGCCGGTTTGGCTTTGCCTTTTTGGGTTTTCTTAACGTTTTTAGGCTGTTTTGACGTAGCCATATCCCTCACCGACTATGTAAGTTGGTCTGGTAGGTCCAAACTGTGGCATATCTAGGGTTAGTCGACCGTTAATGGCAATAGATGTTGTGGAACGGTCGTCCATTGCGGGGAATCGCGGGTGAGCACGACAAGCGTCAAAATCACCGTTTCGAAGGAACTGGAAGGGCGCCTGAAGGCTTTGGCCAAACGCCAGGACAAGCCCCTCGATGAAGTTCTGTCCTTTGCTTTATCGGAATATGCCGATACCTGGGAAGACCATCTGGACACGGTGGACAAACTCAAAGACGGCGACGACCGGGTGCAGTTGACCGTAGCCAACGACACCTAGAGCGCTAAGCACGCACTACCGTCAAACCAACCTGCCTTTCTAAATATCCAAATTCGTCACGTTGAGTGCGTTGTCCTGAATGAACTCGCGGCGGTGTTCCACCACATCGCCCATCAGGGTTGAAAACACTTCGTGGGCCTCGTCGGCGTGGCTGACCTTTACCTGTAAAAGCGTACGCACGTTCGGGTCGAGCGTGGTTTCCCACAACTGATCGGGATTCATTTCGCCGAGACCTTTGTAACGCTGCAGGCTGGTGCCGCGCTTGCCTTCGGCCAACACGCCGTCGATCAACGACACAGGACCCGAGACCTTCACTTCCTTCTCTTTGATGTTGAGGGTCGACGGATGGGTATAGACCTCCTGCAGTTCGGCTGCTTGGGAATCCAGATGGCGCCCTTCGCTGGAATGCAAAGTGGGCGCATCAAGAATGTGGACTTCCTTCACTCCGCGCAAGGTGCGGGTGAAACACAAGCCGCCCTCGTCGGCCGCTTCGCCGGTCCAGCCCTTTTCGTATTCACTTTCCAAATGATCAAGGCGCCGGGCGATGTATTCCGCCGCTCCTATAGCGGTGTCTTTGTCGGATAACACTTCCTGATTGAAGGCACCAGCCACAGCCACCTGCTCGACGATGTGCATCGGGAATGCGCGGCTCAACTGGTGCAGGGAGTTTTTGATGTCTCTGGCCTTGAACACCAAAGTTTTTAAATCTATTCCGGCGACTTGACCGCCTGCTTGCGTGACCAAGACCGCGTCGGTCAGGCCGCTGTCGATCAAATGGTTTTCCATGGCCCGGTCGTCTTTCAAATAGACTTCCGAATTACCCTTCTTGGCCCGGTACAGGGGTGGTTGAGCGATATACAGGTGACCGGCTTCGATGAGCTCCGGCATTTGGCGGTAGAAGAACGTCAGCAACAAGGTACGGATGTGGCTGCCATCCACATCGGCGTCGGTCATGATAATGATCTTGTGGTAGCGCAGTTTGGCGAGGTTGAATTCTTCCCGGCCGATACCTGTTCCCAGCGCCGTGATGAGGGTGCCGATTTCGTTGGACGACAACATCTTGTCGAACCGGGCCCGTTCCACATTGAGGATCTTGCCGCGCAGGGGGAGGATGGCTTGGAAGGCCCGGTCCCGGCCCTGTTTGGCCGATCCGCCGGCGGAATCCCCCTCCACCAGAAATAGTTCTGACAGCGCCGGGTCTTTGCTTTGGCAGTCGGCCAGCTTGCCGGGCAGAGAAGACACATCCAGCGCACCTTTGCGGCGGGTCAATTCCCGTGCCTTACGGGCCGCTTCCCGGGCGAGGGCCGCTTCCACCACTTTACCGACGATCTTTTTCGCTTCAGTAGGATGTTCCTCGAACCATTCGCTGAGTTTTTCCCCGACGATGCTTTCCACCACCGGACGCACCTCTGAGGACACCAGTTTGTCTTTGGTCTGGGATGAGAATTTCGGATCGGGCACTTTGACCGACAGCACGCAGGTCAAGCCTTCACGCATGTCATCGCCGGACAGCTGAATCTTTTCTTTTTTGGAGAAACCAAATTCATTGGCGTAAGCGTTAACCGTGCGCGTTAGTGCGCCGCGGAACCCAGCCAAATGGGTGCCACCGTCGCGTTGGGGAATATTGTTGGTGAAGCACAGTGTGTTTTCGTGATAGCTGTCGTTCCATTCTAATGATAGCTCAACCGTATTGCCGTCTTTTTGGCCCTGAACGGTGATGGGCGGTTCATTCAAAGCCTGCTTGGACCGGTCGAGGTATTGGACAAAGGCTTCTATGCCACCGTCATAATGCATCTCAACGGCTTTGGCTTCGGCATGGCGCTCATCGATTAGGTGCAAAAACACACCAGAGTTTAGAAAGGCCAACTCGCGCAAGCGGTGTTCCAGAGTGCCGAAGTCAAACTCGGTCATAGTGAACGTAGTGATGGCCGGCAGGAAGCAGATTTGGGTTCCGGTCTTGAGTTTGCCGTCAACGTCAGGAGCGTCACCTACGATTTCGAGAGGCGCTTCCGCCTCGCCATCGCGGAAGCGGATGAAGTGCTCTTTTCCATCGCGCCATATGGTTAACTCTAACCATTCGGACAACGCATTGACGACGGATACGCCGACCCCGTGAAGTCCGCCCGAGACTTTGTAGGAGTTTTGATCGAATTTTCCGCCGGCATGCAATTGGGTCATGATAACCTCGGCGGCGGACACCCCTTCTTCCTTGTGCATGTCGACGGGGATGCCCCGGCCATTATCACGCACTGTGACGGAGCCGTCCCCGTTTAAAATAACTTCGTTGCGGTCGCAGTGCCCAGCCAAGGCCTCGTCGATGGAATTGTCGACCACCTCATAGACCATGTGGTGCAGGCCTGACCCGTCGTCCGTGTCGCCGATGTACATGCCGGGCCGTTTGCGGACGGCTTCAAGACCTTTGAGGACTTTGATGGACTCGGCGTCATAGGCCTGGGTAGTGGGACCTGAATTTGCGGCGTGTTCACTCATGTTCGTTCACTCTTGGGGAGGCTCTGCCGATTCTGGGATGAGACAAAACGGTGGCCAGCGGTGTGGGTGTTACCTGGCGATTTGAAACTGAAAAAAACTGTGCTCGTTCGCCGAGTTCGGCAAAGGTGCCCACGTCCGTTCCAGTGAGCCAGGCTTGGGTTCCGGAGGCTACGATGCGTTCAAACAAATGGTGCCGCCGGTCCCGGTCAAGGTGGGCAGCGACCTCATCGAGCAACAATAGGGGAGGACGCCCTTTCTGTTCGGTCTGAAGCCGGACATGGGCCAAGATGATGGAAATTAAAAGGGCTTTTTGCTCGCCCGTGGAGCAGTCAGCCGCAGTGCGGCCCGATGTGGCCATGACCACGTCGAGATCAGATCGGTTGGGACCTTGAGCCGGAGGTGGTTCGCCTTCACCGGTCCATGCTTTCCGGTCGGCCGCAAGGTTTTGACGCAACGCTTCCTCTGCGTCCACTGCCGCCATGGTGTCGAGCCATTCATCGATCTGACCGGTGAGTCCCAGTTGAGCCGTAGGAAAGGGACCGTCTTCGGTGGTCAGCATGCCGTTCAAACGTGCTGTTGCCGCATGCCGGGCTGCTGCAATGGCCACCCCGTAGCGGGCCAGCGTGTCTTCCTCTGCTTCAAACCAGGCGCCATCGGAAACGCCATCGCGGAACAGTCGCGCCCGCCTGCGATTGGCTTGATCGTAAGCAGCCACACGAGAGGCGTGATCCGGATCCAAGACAGTGACCAGCCGGTCGACAAACCGGCGACGTTCGCCCGGCGCATCAGTGAACAGACGGTCCATGGACGGAGTCACCCATACCGCAGCACAATGCGCTGCAAAGGCAGCCGCCCCTTTGGCCGGTTTGCCGTCGATGTGTACCGATCGCCGTTCGGGCGCTGACGGATCAATCCCCGTTCCCAGCCTTATCGAACCCGCGGGCGTTTCCAGGTCAGCACTAACGGCCCAAGGGCGCATTTCTTCGCTGTCGGGCGAACGTCGCCCAATATCGGACAGTTTAGCGCCACGCAAACCCCGCCCAGAGGTGAGGAAAGACAGGGCTTCAAGAATGTTTGTTTTCCCAGCCCCGTTTTCGCCGGTCAAAACCACCGGTCTGGTTTTGAATTCCAGGCGCAGACGTTCGTAGTTTCTAAAGTCTGTCAGCATCAGCCGCACCACACCAGCAGGTGCGGTGGGTGAGGGCGTCCGCTCGGGGCGCAATGTATCCGTCAGCGCGTTCACACCCGCATCGGCATTAGGACATAGACGGCAGAACCGTCGGACACGTCACGAATGACCGTCGGCGATGCGGCGTCGGCCATTGTGAACCGAGCGGCGTCGCCTTCGATCTGCTGCATGATGTCGAGCAGATAGCGAGCGTTGAAACCGATCTCCAATTGACCGGCGTCATAGGACGCCTCAACTTCCTCAATCGCACTGCCGTGTTCAGGGCTCGAGGCCGATAAGGTCACCAGACCTTTTTCCATATTGAGTTTGATGGAGCGTGACTTTTCCGAACTTATTGCAGAAACACGATCCACAGCATGGGACAGAATTTTACAATCCGTCTCCAAAACTTTGTCGTTCCCCGTCGGGATCACCCGCTCGTAATCAGGGAAGGTACCGTCGATGAGTTTTGACGTCAGCACCGTTTCTCCCGTGGAGAAACGGATTTTGGCATCGGACAAAGACACCGAAACATCGCCGTCCGTTTCTTCGACGAGCTTGCGGATTTCAGAGACCGCTTTACGGGGCACGATTACTCCCGGCATTCCAGCGGCCCCGTCAGGCAAGGGCAATTCGACCCGCGCCAGGCGATGACCATCCGTTGCGACGGTTCTCAAAACTTCGATGCCTTCACTGTCGGCCGCATGTAAATAAATGCCGTTGAGATAATAGCGGGTTTCCTCGGTCGAGATGGCAAAGCGTGTGCGATCAATGAGAGACCGTAGGTCCACTGCAGCTAAATTGAACGTATGCGTATAGTCACCCGATGCCAGCGCCGGAAAGTCATCGACCGGCAAACAGGCTAATTGGAAACGGGAACGACCCGACGTCAGGGTCAGTTGGCTGTCTCCACCAAAGGCGAGCTCGACCTGAGCACCATCGGGCAATTTACGGACGATGTCATAGAGTGTGTGGGCAGGTGCTGTCGTCGATCCGCTCTTATTGACATCGGCTTCAGCGGTGTCGACGATTTCCAGATCCATATCTGTCGCGTTGAGACTTATGGCGCCTTTGGTAGCGTCGAGACGGACATTTGATAAAATAGGAATGGTCGTCCGGCGCTCGACAACACTTTGGACGTGGCCCAAAGATTTAAGCAGCGCGGACCGTTCGATAACGAGTTTCATGGGCAAGTGTACAGTTCACAAATTCAACAACGGTTTTGGCGAGTCCCCCACCTCCTGAAGCGCGCCAAAAATGACCGAAAAATGGCCAAGAAGCGCCCTTGATAGAGCCCCTGTCTTCGGTTTGTGAGGAGAGCACTGACACTGAAATAATCACCGCCGTGCGACAGGGAAATCAGTATACCATAGGGCTCCCCGGACGGTAGGGGAAATGGCACGTAGGGCGCCAATTCAGACCGTTCAATGACCCCTTTGTGGTGGGGATATCACCCTGGCAGGAAAACCGGTTCAGCTCTCCAGCATGCGTGTCAGGAGGTCGACGTCTTCAGCGAAAGCGGCGTCGGCTTTCATCAACTCCTCGACCTTTCGCACGGCATGAATGACGGTGGTGTGGTCTCTCCCTCCAAACGCCCGGCCGATTTCCGGCAGGGACCGGGAGGTCAGTTGTTTGGCAAGATACATGGCAATCTGCCGGGGACGGGCCACAGTCCGTGACCGGCGTGCAGAACTCATGTCGGACAGGCGGATCTGAAAATGTTCGGCCACCCGCTTCTGGATCTCCTCCATGGTGACCCTGCGGTCATGGGCCCGCAGCAGGTCATGCAGGAGGGTGTGTGCCAGCTCCAGGGAAATATCCCCGCCGACAAGCTGAACATTGGCACTGAGACGGGTCAGCGCGCCTTCCAGTTCGCGAACGTTGGAGGTGATGCGATGGGCCAGGAATTCCTTCACCTTCTGGGGGACTGTGACACCCAGGTGCTCGGCCTTGGCATCTAAGATTCCGAGCCGCAGTTCAAACGTCGTTGGGTGAAGATCCGCGACCAGACCGGACGAAAGACGGGACCGCAGGCGATCGCCGATTTGTTCCAAATCCGAGGGAGACTTGTCGGCGGAAAGAACGATCTGACGGCCCTGATCGACCAATGCGTTAAAGGTATGAAAGAACTCTTCCTGAGTGGAATCCTTGCCCGAAATAAACTGCACATCGTCAATCATCAAAACGTCGGCGGACCGGAACTGTTCCTTAAAAGAAACCGTGTCATGATTTCTGAGCGCCCGGACAAAACTGTACATGAACTTCTCAGCAGAGAGGTAGACGACACGGCGCTGTGGTGAGCGTAATCGAATTTGCCAGGCAATGGCGTGCATCAAATGGGTTTTACCCAGACCGACCCCGCCATAAAGAAAGAGCGGGTTAAAACTGACTTGATCTGAATCTGCGACACGTTGGGCAGCCGCATAAGCAAACTCATTGGGTTTACCGACAACAAAATTTTCAAACGTGTAGCGTGCGTCAAGGGGGGCAGATAAGGAATCGAACAGTGGATCACCGCTGGTTCCGATCGCAGCTGGAACAGAATTGGTGACCGTTTCCTGAACCGAATTCGTTTCCGCGACACGCCCCGGCTGATCCGCATCAAGCGGCGCATCCACGTCCACCTGCACACGGCGAACGTTAGCGTTTTCTCCATTCCACAGTGCTTGGATACGGTCAGCGTAATGGGTGAGGACCCAGTCCCGCATAAATCGGGTGGGAACCTTTAAATTTACTTCACCGTCTCGCAAACCACTAAATGCAATCGGATTAACCCAGCTCTTGAATGCTGAATCCCCATATTCATGTCTGAGTTTTACTTTGACGCGATCCCAATCCGCTTGGTCCGCAGCGCCCTCTTCCCCTCGTTTCACCCTTACGTCCTTGTCGTCATCCCTATCCGTTCCATTTATGAGTCCAAAGATTCCCCGTGCGAATCTCTGACGGCCAAATGAGGTAGGGAGGTTATCGGTCTATGTCATTTCTTTCCTGTCTCCATTCTTCTTGAGCGGTGGAAAGGAACGATCAACGGCGAAGCAAAAGACTTTATCAGTCACACACGGAAAGACAAGACGAAAGATCACTTGACCCAGGGCAATCGGGTGAATTTGAGGATGACAAGAGTGTAGAAGTCTGAATCGCTATTGATCCTTTTGATTCGCAAGAAGGATCCCAGAAATGACGCGACGGTTTGGAACGGCGAACGAGGCCTTTAATCAGATTGTTGATTTCCTGGAGCATTTCACCGATCTCGACGACCCGCGGCAACGCGCCACGGTCCTCTATCCCCTCGACGAAGTGTTGCTACTATGCCTTCTCGGCGTGCCCGCCGGCTGTGAGAGCTGGGTCGAGATCGCCAAGTACGGCGAGAGGAAACTGACGTTTCTGCGCCGTTTCCGGCCGTTCACGGATGGTACGCCCTCACACGATCAACTCGGTGACATCTTCGCAGCCCTTGATGCCGAACAGTTTCAGCACTGCTTCATCGCCTGGGCGGCATCGCTCACCGGGCGCGGCACGGACATCGTCGCCATCGACGGCAAGACGCTGCGGCGCTCCTATCAGGAAGGCGGCGCCAAAGCGCATCCACATGATCTCGGCGTGGAGCACACGTCAGAACCTGGTGCTTGGCCAAGCCAAGGTGGCTGATAAATCCAACGAGATCGTCGCTCTCCCGAAGCTGTTGGATCTGTTGACCATCAACGGCGCGACGGTGACCATCGACGCCATGGGCTGTCAGCGCAACATCGCCGCGAAGATCATCGACAAGGACGCCGACTATATCCTTGCCCTCAAGGGCAACCAGGGCAGCCTGCACGACGATACCAAGCTTTTCTTCATCGAACAGATAGCATGCGGCTTTGCCGATACGGTTGTCAGCCACCACCAGACAGTGGAGAAGAGCCACGGCCGCATCGAAACCCGGACCACCACGGCGACGAACGAAATCGCTTGGCTGAAGGAACGCCACCACTGGCCCGGGCCCGGGAGCATTGTTATGGTCGAAACCGTACGCGAGATCGGCATCCAACCCGGCGCCAAGGTCGAGCGCGAGACCCGCTTCTACATCCGCCTCCACCGCCGCCAAGGCCGATACCCTGAGCGCCGCCATCCGGGGCCATTGGAGCAGCGAGAACGGGCTGCACTGGGTCATGGACCTGCACTGGGTCATGGACCTGCACTGGGTCATGGACATGGTCTTCCGCGACGACGAGTGCCGGGTCCGAAAGAACACTGCCCCGGCCAACTTCGCGGTCGTCAAACACATGGCGAGCAACCTCTTGCGCCAAGCCCCGGGCAAGGACAGTCTGCGTGTAAAACGACGCATCGCCGCCTGGGATGACGACTTCCTCGCAAGCCTTATCTCACGGTGAAACCATTCACCCGATTGCCTTGTCACTTGACAGAAATATGTTTGAACGACCGCCTCCGTGCTTTTGAAGTTCCGAGTCTCACGACCAAAATACGCACACCGAAACCGCTACCGCATTGATCGGCAGACAGTTTTTCATCTCACTGTCGAGTGACTCAATGGAATGACCCTATCGACTCCGTCTCGGGGTATGCAACCGGACAAAGGCGGAACGGTTCAGAATCTATTCGGGGATTCGTCCTTCACGAACGTGAGGACAGATTTTATGCCGCGAGCGCTTTGATACGGGCATTGAGACGTGCAATTTTGCGCGACACTGTGTTGGCGTGCAGCACGCCCTTGGAACGGCCCCGCATCATCTCGGGAACAGCCTTCTTGAAGGCGCCCATTGCCTGGACGTGATCGCCGGACGCGATGGCTTCTTCGACCTTACGTATGGACGTGCGGATACGGCCGATCCGGGAATGATTGATTTCTTTGCGCCGGGCATTGCGGCGGATTCGCTTCTTGGCCGAGGCGTGATGGGCCATATTCCAAGTCCTGTTATCATAGGAAAATCAAGGCGCGCCTTATAGTTAACGGATGCAGTTCCGTCAACCGTTGAGGAACGGCACCGGTCCCGGCGCCGCTATCGTCACCGGTTTTAAAGGACGGCTGGCGTTTTTCCACAAACGCCGCCATGCCTTCCTTTTGATCTTCGAGGGCGAAAGCGGCATAGAACATCCGCCGTTCAAAACGGATGCCCTCAGCCAAAGACGATTCGAATGCCCGGTTAACCGCCTCCTTGGCCATCATTGCCACGGGCATCGACATATCGGCGATTCGTTCGGCGGCCTTGAACGCTTCCTCTAAAAGGTCATCGGCCGAAACAATTTCGACTCACCAAACCGACTCGCTCCGCCTCCGCGGCATCCATTTGGCGGCCACTGAGCACCATATCCATAGCCTTGGCTTTGCCGACGGCGCGGGTGAGTCGTTGTGTCCCGCCAGCGCCGGGAATGACGCCGAGGGTGATTTCGGGCTGTCCGAATTTTGCCGTGTCTGCAGCAATGATGATGTCGCACATCATCGCCACCTCACACCCGCCGCCCAGAGCGTAGCCGGCCACGGCGGCAATGATCGGTTTGCGGCAGGTGGTGATTCGTTCCCACCCCTTGGTGATGAATTCACCGACATAACAATCAACGAAAGTTTTGTCCGCCATCTCCTTGATATCTGCTCCGGCGGCAAACGCTTTTTCGTTGCCTGTTATGACAACCGCATGAATGCCATCGTCTTTTTCGAATCCGTCCAAAGCCTGTCCGAGATCGGAGACTAAACCCGATGACAGCGCGTTGAGCGCCTGAGGCCGATTGAGGTTGATCAGGCCGACGTGGCCGCGGGTGTCCACGAGAATGTTTTCATAGGCCATGAGAATGTCGTGTCGTTGGTAATGAGTGCAAAAAGGTGATGACTGAGAGCCGGGTATTTCGCTGATGCTATAACTGGGGTGGTTGGGTACCGGTTTGACAGCGCTAAGGAGATGAGCCACCACTCGGCTCGGCAAGAAACTGAACCATCAAGGCGCGGTCCGTTTCAGTGATTTCTAACCGTAAGATTTCCCCTTCGCGCTGGTAGGTTTGATCGTCCATGGCATTCCAGCCCAATTGAGGCAATGTTTCGCGGTAAAATGACAGGACAGCCTCACGCGTGACCATGCCCGTGGCAGAGGCCTGTACAATGCGTCCTTGGGGCGTGTCAAATAAAACGCTCTCTTGTTGAATTTGAGTCAGCCCATTCATCAACGGTAAATCTTCGAAACCAAAAACGAATATGTCTGCCGCCCGAGCATGAGGGACAGACACGGACATCAAAAATGCAACGCCAAGAATGCTAAGTTGAGTACGAGTCATCGCTGACACCTCGAGCAAAAGAATGTCGACCGGCCGGACTGAACGATACGTTGGACAACAATGCTGTCTTTGCCCTCGGGATCACAGAGACACGGCTCCCCTTCGCGTCCATATACCTTCCAGCTCAGTTTGAAATAGCCCAATTCGCCGGACGGTTGAACGTAATCCCTCAGAGTAGAACCGCCAGCGGCAATGGCTTCGTCCAGGACCTCTTTGATAGCCGGTACCAGACGTTCTGCCCGGCGCCCTGCAACCGTGCCCGCTTTGCGCCGGGGTGAAATTCCCGACCGGTACAACGCTTCGCACACATAGATATTCCCCAGACCGGCAATTATCCGCTGATCCAAAAGCGCAGCTTTGATGGTGGTGGATTTGCCTTTCAACGCTGTTGAAAGGACGGTAGGCGTGAATCCGTCGTCCAGTGGATCCGGACCCATCTTGACCAGCAGGCGATGACGGTCCAAGTCCCGTTCGTGGGTGAGAGTCAACAGCCCAAACCGCCGTGGATCGTTGAACATGATTCGTTGGCCATCTTCGGTATCGAGGACCACATGATCATGGGTGCCGGGGTGAACTTTGGGCGTCGTAATAGTCATGCGCCCGGACATACCGAGATGGGCTAGTGCCACCTGACTGTCGTCGAGATGCAGACAAATGTATTTGGCGCGGCGGGCGACTTTGACAATGAGCCGTCCGGTCAGCGTATTGGCCAATCCCGGCGGAAACGGAATGCGCAGGTCGGCACGCCTGACTTCCACGTGAGCCAGCCGACGGCCTTCCAGAACCCCGGCCAATCCGCGGCACGTGGTTTCAACTTCGGGAAGTTCAGGCATGGGCGGAGACTGCGTCAACCGGTGCGTATTGTCGAGGCATCCACGCGTCCGATTGAGCCATAGGGCAACTTGTCAGGATCAGGGATGGTTCCCGTACCGTGCTTCGTCTAAGCTGCAGGACATGATGAAGATCGCCGACCAAGCCACTGATTCAACGACTCATTTCGGCTATGAAACCGTTCCCAAAGACGTCAAGGCCGGACGGGTTCGGGCTGTCTTTGACTCCGTCGTCTCCCGCTATGACCTAATGAACGATCTGATGAGCGGGGGTGTTCATCGCCTTTGGAAAAACGCCATGGTGGATTGGTTGGCGCCGCAACCCGACTGGCGTGTTCTGGATATGGCCGGCGGCACAGGAGATATCGCATTTCGTGTGCTCGGCCGGATGAACAGATCCAACCTAGCAGGCGGCACGGGCAGCATTGTCGTCTGTGACATCAACCACGCCATGATTGAAAAAGGACGAGACCGGGCCATCGATACGGGACGGCTGCATGGCCTGGATTGGACGACGGGAGATGCGGAGCGATTGCCTTTTCCAGATAGCCATTTTGATGCCTACACCGTGGCGTTCGGCTTACGCAACGTCACGGCCATAGAGGATGCTCTGAAAGAAGCTCGCCGGGTGCTCGCACCGGGAGGGCGGTTCCTTTGCCTTGACTTCAGCCATGTCACTGAACCGATGCTGGCAGCTCTGTATGACCGGTACTCCTTTTCTGTACTGCCCCGATTGGGGCAGATGGTTACCGGCAACGACGATGCCTACCGTTACTTGGCGGAAAGCATTCGTTGCTTCCCCGACCAAAACACGCTGGCGGACATGATGGACGAGGCGGGGTTCGAGCAGGTTTCATACCGTAATTTGTCAGGTGGTATTGCGGCGTTGCATTCCGGCTGGCGGTTGTGACCTCAAGCTGTGATCTGACACTGCTTTAATCGATGATCCGCGCCGTTCGAAACATTTCCCGATTGTTCGTCATTGGCCGCACCCTGGCCCGTCATGACGCCTTGTTTTTGCTCGACGGCTATACCATCGGCCGGACAGTTGCAGCGCTGGTACGCCTGACATCAAGATCGGACGCGACCATTGCCTCCCTCCGTCCCGGCGAGCGCCTCGCTAAGGCTTTGACCGCTATGGGCCCCACCTTCATCAAACTCGGCCAGGCGTTGTCCACACGGCCCGATCTGCTGGGTCAGGCGGTCACGGACGATCTATCCAATCTACAAGACCGCCTGCCGCCATTCCCCTTCGCCGACACTGAACGCATCATTGCGGAAGACTTCGATATTGATGTGGATGCGGCGTTCTCATCCATCGACCCTGAACCGGTGGCTGCCGCATCCATTGCCCAGGTCCATTTCGCTGTC
Organism: Rhodospirillaceae bacterium; assembly: GCA_965262665.1. GTDB lineage: Bacteria > Pseudomonadota > Alphaproteobacteria > Rhodospirillales > Rhodospirillaceae > CBDBND01. The sequence continues at coordinate 1,151,650 of CBDHFR010000003.1, read as the reverse complement.
ACGTCAGACGGCGAAGACGTGGCCGTCAAGGTGCTCCGGCCGGGCATCCGGGCCGCCTTCGCCCGCGATCTTGACCTGTTGTATTGGCTGGCTGAAACGGTTGAGCGCACTCAGCCCAAGCTGCGCCGTCTTCGACCCGTGGAGACGGTCCGGACCTTTGAACAGACCGTGCGCATTGAAATGGATTTGCGGTTCGAGGCCGCTGCGGCAGAAGAATTGAAAGAAAACTTCGCCGACGAAACCCGTTTCCAAGTTCCGCTAGTTGATTGGCTCCGGACATCGGAACGCGTGCTCACCCTTGAGCGTGTCGCGGGGGCGCGGGTGGACAAACCCGATGATGTCACCGCGCTCGGGTTGGATCCGGTCGATGTGGTGCGTACCGCGGCGGAAGTGTTTTTCCGCATGGTGTTTCATCACGGGTTCTTCCATGCGGATATGCATCCCGGGAACTTGTTCGTGGCCGACGACGGCACGATCATAGCCATGGACTTCGGCATTATGGGCCGGGTGGATGCCCGCACCCGCCGCCATCTCGGTGAAATGCTGTTGGGGTTTCTGACCCGCAATTACACCCGTGTGGCCGAAGTGCACATGGAAGCCGGTTTTGTACCGAACGACAAAGACGTGGGTGCCTTCGCCCAAGCCTGCCGGTCCATCGCCGAACCCATTCTCGGTAGACCCCTCAACGAAATTTCACTTGCCCGTCTTTTGGGTCAGCTGTTCCAGATCACCGAAACCTTTGAAATGGAGACTCAACCGCAATTGCTGCTGTTACAGAAAAGCATGTTGCTGGCCGAAGGAGTGGGACGTCTGTTGGCGCCCAGCGTCAACATGTGGGAGCTGGCCCGGCCTCTCATCGAAGAGTGGATGGTTCAGGAGCTTGGTCCCGAAGGACGGATTCGTGACGCGGTGACAGACGCAACGACCACACTTGAGAAATTGCCGCGGCTGATCGACAGCATCGATGCGGCTGCCGAACAGATTCGCCGTCACGGCCTGCGGTTGGACCCGGAGACTGCTGCCGCCATACGTGGTGGTCCGCCCCGGGACAGGAGGCCCTGGTGGCCCCGGGCCTTAGCCGCAGGAGTCCTGGTGCTTTGGGTGGTGGCGTGACCGATGCATCCCCTTTGGTATAGAGTCCCGCGCGCTTTGGGACCCACAGGAAAAAGCAACGGATCGTGCTAAACCAGCGCCGCATTCTTTTGATTGTTTCAGGTGGTATCGCCGCCGTGAAAGTGCCGGACTTGATCCGTCGCTTGCGCGAGCGTGGTGCTGATGTGCGCTGCATTCTAACCGAAGTGGGCAGCCAGTTCGTTACCCCCATGAGCTTAGCCGCCCTGTCCGGCAACAAAGTGTTTCAGGACCTGTTTTCCCTCACCGATGAAAGTGAGATGGGCCACATTCGTCTCAGCCGGGAGGCCGACATTGTTTTGGTTGCGCCGGCAACAGCCAACATCATGGCCAGGATGGCCTATGGTCTCGCCGACGACTTGGCCACCACCGCATTACTGGCCACAGACAAGCCGGTGATGATTGCCCCGTCCATGAACGTGATGATGTGGGAGCACGCCGCCACACGGGACAACCTTGCGACGTTGCAAAAACGCGGCGTTGAGGTCGTCGGTCCCGGCGCTGGAGATCTCGCCTGCGGTGAAGTGGGCGACGGCCGTATGGCTGAAGTCTTGGATATCGTGGCGGCCCTGGAAGATTTTTTTCTCACACGTCGGCGCACCGGACCGCTCGCGGGACGCAAAGCCCTGGTGACAAGCGGCCCAACCGTTGAGCCCATAGACCCGGTGCGCTACATCGCCAACCGGTCGTCGGGCAAGCAGGGCCATGCCATCGCGTCCGCCCTCGCCGACCTGGGCGCTTCGGTGACCTTGGTCTCAGGCCCGACCCAACAGAGCGAACCGGAAGGCGTCACCGTTGCCGCGGTGGAAACGGCGGAGCAGATGTTGACGGCCTGTCAATCGTCGCTCCCGGTAGACATCGCCGTGTGCGCAGCTGCGGTTTCGGATTGGCGGGTGTCCGATCAAAGCGATCAGAAACGAAAAAAAGGCAACGGCACCGAGCCCGTTCTTAATCTGAAAGAAAACCCGGATATCCTGACGACCTTGTCAGCCGACGGCGGGAGCCGTCCCCGTCTGGTCATTGGGTTCGCGGCGGAAACGGAAAACATGGTCGACAATGCCAAGAACAAACGCGCTGCAAAACACTGCGATTGGATTGTCGCCAACAACGTCTCGGAAGGGTTTGGCGGGGACGACAATACGGTTCATGTGATCACGGCAGACGGTGTGGACAGCTGGCCCACGTTGTCTAAACGCGCAGTGGCCGAACGACTGGCGGAGCGCATCGCCGCGCATGTCAGCGGTCACAAATAGGACCGGTTATGAGCGATCCCATTGCCGTTGACGTCAAGCGCTTGCCCCATGGATCCGATTTACCCTTGCCGTCTTACCAATCCGTCGACGCTGCCGGTATGGACCTGCATGCCGCTTTGGAGTCCAGTCTGATGCTGGCGCCGGGCGCGCGGGCCCTGGTGCCGACCGGCTTCGCCTTGGCTTTGCCTCGGGGCTTTGAAGCCCAAGTCCGGCCGCGATCAGGTCTGGCCGCAAAACACGGGGTGACGGTTTTGAACACACCCGGCACCATCGATGCGGACTATCGCGGTGAAGTGAAAGTCATATTGGCGAACTTGGGGAGTGATCCCTTTGAAATCGAACGGGGGGAGCGCATTGCCCAGATGGTGATTGCCCCCGTTACCCAAGCGGCACTTAAGGAAGTCGATACCTTGCCGGAAACCGGCCGAGGCGCAGGCGGCTTCGGCTCTACCGGGACGGTCTAAGGTAACCGGCACAACGGAATCATGAACCTTACCAACGACCAACTCGAACGTTACGCCCGGCACATCAGATTGGATGACGTGGGCAAAGACGGCCAAAGCAAATTGTTGGCCTCAAAGGTAATGGTTATTGGTGCAGGTGGGTTGGGTTCACCCTTGATTCAATATCTGGCCGCCGCCGGTGTCGGCACCATCGGCGTGATTGATGACGACACCGTTGATCTCTCCAACTTACAACGCCAGGTGTTACACGCCACAAACCGGGTGGGCACCTCGAAAGTGGACAGCGCTATCGAAAGCGCAGGTGCTATCAATCCAGACGTGACCATTGTGCCCCACAAGTTGCGGATCGAGTCCGGCAATGCTCGGTCGCTGATCCGCGATTACGATGTGGTGGCCGACGGCAGCGACAATTTTGAAACCCGGTTTGTCATCAACGACGCCTGTTTTTTTGAAAAGAAGACTCTGGTCTCCGCCGCCGTCCTCCGCTTCGACGGACAGCTCGCCACCTACAAACCCCATGCGGGCGGACCCTGTTACCGCTGCCTTTATCCAGAACCGCCGCCGCCCGACGATGTTTGGTCCTGCGAACAGGCCGGCATATTGGGAGCTGTTGCCGGGGTGATGGGGTCCCTGCAAGCGACGGAAGTCTTAAAGGAACTGCTCGGCATCGGTGAAGGCATGGCGGGCCGGTTGTTGATTTACGACGCCCGCGATCTCACCACCCGCATGGTCAAGGTCCGCCCGGACCCCAAATGTGCGCTGTGTTCGGACACGGCGGCCCTGATGGATGCGCAACCCACATCGGACAACGCCGCAGCGTGACGAGGCCTGACCTCGACTCCCTCGCACGGGCATGGGGTGTATCTCTGGACGGGATCCCACTTCAAACCAAAGAAGGGAAGCTGGCCTACGGCGTCAAAGACGGGCAACCGGTGTGCCTTAAAGTTTTGGGGACCAGCTTCGATGCCGCCGGGAGTCGGGAAACCCTCGAGCGGTTTGAGGGCCAAGGCGCGGTTGCTGTACTTGCTTCATGTCCGAGCGCTGTTCTTATGGAGCGCCTGACACCAGGCACCACATTGAATAAGCAGATGCAGACCGACCAGTCATTGGACGACGTACGAATCTTTTGCGCCACAGCCCTGGCGTTGCATGGGACCGACACAGCTCTTGATGGGATACCGTCTATCCTCACATGGTCCCAGTCGTTTGCGGACTGGGATCAAGAGTTGGATGACCGTCTGCCACAGGACTGGGTCAATGAAGCGGCCAACCTGCTACTTATGGTCCTCCCCGCGTATAGAGTTGTGCCAAAACGACTGCCGAATTGTGCTTGTCACTAGCACGTTGTGCCAAAACAAAAAAATCCGTCCGACCCCTCTAAGCCTCTGTATGCCTAGAGCGGTTTGACTGAATTGTGAATCGAAGGGGATTCCCAAGCGTCCCACTCCATGATTCTATATCCCGAGGCGATTTGGTTTCAGACATGGGGCATTGTTACGGGAATGATCTTCGCCGGCGGGTCGTCGAGGCGGTCACTGGGGGTCTGTCTGCACGGGGGGCGGCGGCGCGTTTTCGTGTCGCGCCAGCGACGGCGAGCCACTGGCACCGGCGCTGGCGCGAGACGGGCTCGATCGAGCCCGACCGCCAGGGCCAACCGCCGGGCTCGAAGCTGGATGCGCATGAGGCCTTTATCCTGGCTCTGGTGGCGCAGACCAAGGCTATGACGCTGGCCGAGATTGGCGAGAAGCTGGCGGCGTCGCACGGGGTTCGGGTGTGCCCGTCGACGGTCTGGCACTTCTTCGCCAAGCGCGGGCTGACGCACAAAAAAGACCGGCCATGCAGCGGAGCGGCGGCGCCCGGACGTGCTCGCGCGGCGCCGGCTCTGGTTCGAAGGCCAGGCAGGGCTCGCTCCGGAACGGCTGATCTTCATCGACCAGACCGGCGCGTCGATGAAGATGGCGCGACTGCGGGGATGGTCGCGCAAAGGCGAACGGTGCCGGGCCGCCATACCCCATGGCCATTGGAAGCCGTCCGCGTCAGCCCAAGGACCAGCGCTACCAGAGCGCCTATCTGTTCGGCGCCGTCTGCCCGGCGCGCGGTACCGGTGCGGCCGTGGCGATGCCGTTCGCCGACACCCATGCCATGCCGGCCCATCTCGAAGAGATTAGCCGCACCGTCGCCGACGGCTCACACGCCGTCCTCCTCATGGACCGCGCCGGCTGGCACACCACCACCGAATTGGAGTTCCCCGACAACATCACGCCGCTGTTCCTGCCGCCCAGATCGCCGGAGCTGAACCCGGCCGAAAACATCTGGCAGTACCTGCGCCAGACCTACCTGTCGAACCGCGTCTTCGACAGTTACGAAGACATCGTCGATGCGGCATGCCACGCCTGGAACAAGCTCATCGACAAGCCCTCGAAAATCATGTCGATTGGTATGCGCAAATGGGCACACGAAGGTCAAATTCAATGACCGTTGGTATAAGTCCCCTTTGTGCCAAAACGATCACCTCCCCCACATTGGACGTGATGAACTACTGCACCACGCTTAGGCCCAAGCCGCCAACGGCGCCAAATAGGGCATCGGCCACTGCCGCCCCTAGTCCAGCGGCAAAGGCGGGCCACTGACCCTGGGTTAGGGCGAGGCGGATACACAACAGGCCGACCGGCCCGACTGGTGCGGCCAAAGCGACACCGACCAGCAAACCGCGTAACAATTCATCCATGGATCGGGTTTAGACCTTGTATTAGCGGCACCTCTTCTTCGCCATCTCCTGGGCTTTCTTTAGGGGCTTATATACATGACTAGACAAGTCCTTATTTAGCTCCGCGGATCAGCAAGAAGCCCTCATAGATGAGCAAGGAAACCGTAAACGGCACCATAACCAGCCACAAGGTTCCGCTCTCCAGTCCACTGCCTGCCATCTTCGCCAAGTAATTGTAGGCGTATAAATGAACCAGCGCCCCGACCAGGACCGTTACTACGAGCCGAGGCCATTCGGTTTCACCGCGCATCGAACCGAGGATTTTCTCCATGAAAACGAGTACGAGGGCGACGACTGCGAAAGGGTCAATCCAATCAAATATGGGCTTGGCCGCCGCGGGATTGACGGCGTAGAAGAAATTGTTGAGCGTCAAAACGAAAGCTACGACGAGCATGAAGCATCCTTTTAGTGACCGCATATTTCAACCTCTCCAATTCTTCCGTTGTGTCTAGTCATGTATATAAGCCCCTTTCTTTAGACCAGGCGGAATGTACTGTTCGGCAGACGCTGTCGACCCAGACTCCGTCGGCATAAAGTAATCGTCTTCAATCTGTTTCTGGGTGAGCTGTTCCCTCATATCGACTTTATGACCAGTCTCACCGCTGCCCCGTAGGTCGGGTCCTTCAAAATCCTGTTCGCCGCGGCGGCGGTCGGGTCCGAAATAGGTTTTTGTTTTAACGAGGCGGCGCGGTTGTTCGATCACCGCTCGTATCCGGCTATACAGCATCTTTGCAGACACCGGTTTCAACAAATACTCATTAATACCGCTGTCCCGGGCAGCGAGAATGCGAGCCCGTTCCGAAAACCCGGTCAGCATGATGATGGGAACATATTTAAGACTGTCGTCATTGGACAGACGGATTTTCTTGATCATTTCAATACCGTCGATGGGTTCCATGGCCCAATCGTTGATGATGATATCGGGGTGCTGTTCCTGAGCCAGTTTTAATCCAACAGCACCATCTCCCGCTTCCAACAAATCACGAGCGCCAAGCGAGCGCAAAATAGTGCGCAGCATCAGACGCAGTTGCGAATGATCGTCAACGACGAGAAAGCGCAGATTTGCTATACTAGGTCCGTCTCCCGGTTGGCTCATTACAATAACTCGATTGCTTCGTTTAAGTCAGATTGACGCGGAGGCGCATTGTATACAGGCCGGCAGAGAAGCAAAGGGCTTCGCCTTGTTCCCTGGCTTCGCCTTGTCTATACCCACAGCGGATTACTTTTGACCGGAAATCAATTTAGACGCCCATGCCAAACACGGATCGCCCGCGCCGCAGCGTTCTCTTATATGCCAGCGTCCAATCCACGTGTGCTGGACAAAGCCAGGACTCTGCCCGCCGATGCGTTGTTGTTCGATTTGGAGGACGCCGTATCACCCGACGCCAAACTAGACGCCCGAGCAGCTGTCATCGAAGCCGCGAATTCCGGGGCCTACGGTCATCGTGAGATTTTGATTCGGGTGAACGGCTTGGGGAGCGCATGGTGGCAGGAGGACCTGAAAGCCGTCGCAACGTCTCAAGCGGACGGTGTGGTTTTTCCCAAGGTCTCCGCGGTGACCGATCTGAGCGAAGTTGACGCCGTGTTGACGGAGGCCGGAGCAGCCGCAGACTTTCCTCTCTGGGCCATGATGGAAACGGCAAAGGGCATTCTTGCCGCGGATGCCATTGCCCAATCGTCCAAACGGTTGATTGGTTACTGCGTCGGTACGGCGGACCTTGCCAAAGACTTGCACTGCGCCCATCCGTCGGATCGTGGACCTATGCTCACGGCTCTGCAAACTACAGTCCTCGCTGCCAGAGGCAACGGTCTCTTTGTTCTCGACGGTGTGCATGTGGATCTCAATGACACCAAAGGTTTTGAAGCTGCATGTAGGCAAGGCCGAGACATGGGCTTTGATGGCAAAACCCTGGTTCATCCCAAACAGATAGACGCGGCCAACCGTATCTTTGCGCCCTCTGACGAAGAAATCGCCCATGCACACAGACTCATAACCGCGCACAGGGACGCACAAGAGCGCGGTGCCGGTGTAACGACGCTCGACGGCCGACTGGTTGAATCCCTGGATGTTGAACAGGCAGAGAGACTCATCGCCAAGGCGGAGGCCATTGCGGCCTATGAAACCGGGCCAAAGGGCTGATCGGATGCTCACCCTCAGTGTCCTCGATCAGTCTCCCATCCGCTCCGGTGGCACCGCAGCGCAAGCGATCGACGAAACTTTGGAACTGGCAAGGGTCACGGAGCAGTTGGGTTATCACCGCTATTGGCTGGCCGAACACCACTCGACGGAAGGTCTGGCGGGGTGTTCCCCAGAGATACTGATCGCGCGTGTTGCTGCAGTCACCTCATCCATACGCGTTGGTTCCGGTGGGGTCATGCTCAGTCATTACAGTCCGCTCAAAGTGGCGGAAAACTTTTCCCTACTGGCGACCATGTATCCCGATCGCATCGATGTGGGATTGGGCCGGGCGCCAGGAGGCGATCATCTCACCACCCTCGGGATGGCCTACGGCTCTCAGATCGGTGTCGAGTACTACCCGACCAAAGTGGCCGACTTGAAAGCATTTCTCACCGACGGTAAGCCTGCCAACGAAGCGTTGTCGAAGATCAAGATCACGCCCAAGCCGGATACGCCGCCGGAAATGTGGTTGCTCGGATCTTCTGATGAAAGTGCGAAGTTGGCCGCCATGTTCGGCTTGGCTTATTCCTTTGCTCACTTCATTTATCCGGATGGGGCCGAATCCACCTTGCACCTCTACCGGGAAAATTTTGAACCGTCCGACGTTCTTGACAAACCCAAGGCCAATATTTGTGTCGGTGTGATCTGTGCTGAAACACAGGAAAGAGCGGACTATCTTGCCCAAAGCCGGAAGCTGTGGCGCCTCCAACTGACCAAAGGGGAACTCGGCCCTTACCCCACACCGGAGGAAGCGGAAGCCTATCTCTATACGGATCGTGAACGCCGCATTGCAGAGTCCGCCAATAAAACTGGATTGGTGGGCACGCCCGACAAAGTCAAACGGGCGCTTGAGGAATTGGCAGAGCGGTGTCAGGCCGACGAAGTGATGGTGGTGACCATCACTCATAATTTTGATGCCCGCTTGAAGTCCTATGAGCTATTGGCCGAAGCGTTCGGATTGGATACCCCTCCCGCCGCATAATACCGGAGTTATCTATGCCAGCTTTTAGCCCGATGATTCGCGCCGCCTTGATTGTGCCCGATTTGGACCGCAGCCGCGCTTTCTACAAAGAGATTCTCGACCTCGACGAAGTATTCGTCGAAGGAGAAGTCAGCGACGGCAATATGTGGGAAGTCCTGGCTGTGCCGGACTCATACCAGCGGTCGTTGAGATTGATTCTCTTTTAGGGATTCCCCACGGCGCAATGATGTGATTCATAGAAAGCCGGCTTTAAATGGAGGATTTGATGTCGGCGAAGATCCCGTTGCGAACGGACTATGACGCGGTCCAAGCGCGGGCCTTGGCGCGCAAAGCGACAGATCCCAATCAGGTGCGCCGCCTTCTGGCGATTGCGGCGGTTTATGATGACTGAACCGTAGGGATGCGGCGGCGGTTGGCGGCATGGACCGCCAGAGCCTGCGCGACTGGGTGTACCGGTTCAATCAGGCAGGCCCCGAGGGCCTGCACGACCACAAATCTCCCGGCGCGGTTCCGCAGCTGACGGCGGTGGAGAGGGTGGCGTTGGCGGAGATCGTCGAGGCGGGGCCGGACAGCGACGGCGTCGTGCGCTGGCGCCGGCTCGACCTCAAGGAGGTTATCCGGGACCGCTTCGGGGTGGAGTATCACGAGCGCTCGGTCTCGCGCCTGCTGCACGATCTCGGCTTCTCGCACATGAGCGCCCGGGTGCGCCATCCGGGCCAAGATGCGGCAATGCTGGAGACGTTTAAAGAAACTTCCCCCGGGCGCTCGCCGCGGCGGTAGCCCACCTGCCGCCCGCAACGCCGGTCGAGCTGTGGTGGCAAGACGAGATGCGCCTTGGCCAGAAGAACGGCATCGTCCGGCAGTGGGCGCGCACCGGCAGCCGTCCGCGTCAGCCCAAGGACCAGCGCTACCAGAGCGCCTATCTGTTCGGCGCCGTCTGCCCGGCGCGCGGTACCGGTGCGGCCGTGGCGATGCCGTTCGCCGACACCCATGCCATGCCGGCCCATCTCGAAGAGATTAGCCGCACCGTCGCCGACGGCTCACACGCCGTCCTCCTCATGGACCGCGCCGGCTGGCACACCACCACCGAATTGGAGTTCCCCGACAACATCACGCCGCTGTTCCTGCCGCCCAGATCGCCGGAGCTGAACCCGGCCGAAAACATCTGGCAGTACCTGCGCCAGACCTACCTGTCGAACCGCGTCTTCGACAGTTACGAAGACATCGTCGATGCGGCATGCCACGCCTGGAACAAGCTCATCGACAAGCCCTCGAAAATCATGTCGATTGGTATGCGCAAATGGGCACACGAAGGTCAAATTCAATGACCGTTGGTATTAGTCTGTGTTGCCATCGAATGTTTGTGGGCCGGAACCGTCGTGTACCTCCGTCATCAGCGCCAGGCCAAGACCTGAACTGCATCTCGTCTAAGTGAAGCTGTTTTTTGGTGAGCAGGCACACTAGAGTGCCTGCCATGTCTTCCTCCACTTCAAATCTTCGCGCCCCCTCCCTTGCCGTTGTCATTCCCGCCTACAACGCGGAAAAGACTCTGGAGCGGACCCTGCAGAGCGTGGTGGACAGTGTTGACCAGGCCCGCACAGCCATCCCCCATCTCATCGCCGAGATTGCCGTGGTTGACGACGCCTCCACCGACGGCACTGCTAACCTCATCAATCGATGGGCTGAAAAGCAAGAAGACATCAAGCATGTCTCAAATGAAGAGAACCGGGGCCCTGGCTTTTCCCGCAACGAAGGCGTGCGCCAGACCACCGGTACGTACCTCTTCTTTCTCGACGCCGATGACGTGTTCTATCCCAACCATGTCACAGTTTGCCTAGAGCTTCTTTTGGATCGGAACGATCTCGGTTATGTGTTCACCCAAATGCACATCGATATGCCCATTCATGAGCAATGGCGTCGCTCCTTGGATGAATCCAACCCCATCAATTTCTGTGTCCGCCGAGTGTGGCACGACATGATCTTAGGCTTTGCCGAGGAGCCTGACTTCCGCACCTATCGCACCGAAGATACGCTCTATCGCATGTGCCTCCGTGATCTCGTCGCTCACGAAAAGATCGATGTGGAAACCTGTGAGCAGTTCGTTTCACCCGGCAATGTGCTTGACCGGCAGCGGGAAAAGCTTTCCATGACCATGGCGGAATGGAACGCCAAGATCAAAGAAGGTGGCGGCGATGACGGCTTTGTTCTCACCGATGAAATGGAACGTGTGGTGGAAACGCGCCTCGCCCATGTGCGCAACCTCATGGGTGGCGGGTAATCGCGAAGCCAATAGCGCCAATGGTTGACGTGTCAGAGATTGAACCTCGCTTTGAAGCCGCCCGTAGTCTGCTTCTCAACGGACGCCTGCAGGACGCAGACAATGCATGCCGCCTGCTCCGCGCCGATTTTCCAAATCAATATCCCGTGTTGCACTTGTCCAGTGCAATCGCCAACGCCAGCCATCGGTTTGAAGAAGCAGTAGGTTTTTTTAAGCAGGCACTCGCGCTGAAAGACGGTCACTTCCAGACGCACCTTTTCCTGGCACAAGCCCTGTTTGGGCTTGGTCGTTACAAGGAAGCGAGGTCTTCTGTTAAGCGGTCACTGAAACTGAACAAAAACTCCGCCGACGCCTATGTTTTGCGCGCTAGGCTCCATCAAGAACAATTCCAATCAAAAAACGCGTTTAAAGATTTGGATCGGGCGATCGCTCTCAATCCGTCCGACAAAAGTATTGGAATCCTTAAAGTTCAAATGATGCGGTATTTCGGCAAGCAAGCGGATGCGATTAAAGGCCTGGAAGATATTTTACGCAGAGAACCTCACTACGTTCCGGCCCTTTATGAGCTGGCCATGGTGCGTCGATTTTCGTCCAGTGAACCTCTCACTTCGTCGATTCAAGCTTTGATCAAACAGAATGACCTCAACACCTTGGAACGGACCAAACTGTTGTTTGCCCTCGGTAAAGTGCATGACGATTGCAACGCCCACAAAGAAGCGTTCTCCTATTTTCGAGAAACAAACAATCTGCGCCAAAGCCTGAACTCACGACCCAAATCATGGGTTCTGGATCTCAAAGGGCTGGCGGCGATCTATACATCGGACTTTTTTGCCGCCGCGTCTTCGGAGCCGCAGGGGGAAATTACCCCAATTTTTATTGTCGGTTTGCCGCGGTGCGGGTCCACTCTGGTTGAGCACATCCTCAACGCGCATCCCAAAGTCCAAAGCTATGGGGAGACCGATCATCTCGCTCATAGCGTCAATACTATCCTGAAGGGAAGAACGGGATCGAACCAACTAGCCAGACTGCCGCAATTTTCAGGGGCAGATCTCGAAGACATCAGAGCGCAATACTTCGATAGGTTAGAACAACACGCACCGCTGAAGCCCTTTATTGTCGATAAAAACTTGGCCAACATGATCAGCGTTTCCGCCATCCGCTTCATCTTGACCCAATCCAAAATCATCTATTGCCGGCGGGATGTGCGCGATATGGGCCTGTCCATTTACTTCAATTACTTTGGTGATGAAGACAACGCCATCGCGTTTTCACATGACCTGGACGACATCGCCATTCATGCACGGTCCTACGACGCCCTCGCGCTCATCTGGAAAAATGCCTTGCCTGGGTTGGTGTCAGTGCTGTCTTACGAAAAACTAGTCACCTCGTTTGAGCCGATGGTGCGCCGCTTGCTCGGCCACTGCGGACTGGATTGGGACGACGCGTGCCTCGACTTTCAGCCCAAGCACCAGCCTGTGCGTACGCTCATCGCTGCGCAGGTGCGTGAAGAGGTCAACACCAGGGATATCGGTAAATGGAAGCCCTATGCGGACGACATCGCGCCTTTGATCGCTTGTGCCGAAGAAACGTCCGCTCAGGACCGGGCCTTGCCTGAGATTTAGGGGCAATTACCTCAGTGAGGTGTTAGAGTTCTAAAGGTTTACCCAATCGAGAACGTCGGGAATGCAGATCTGCGCCTGTTCGAGATACTCGGGAGACAACTCGTCAAACCCGCTCATCTTCCGACCGTTGGTGTGCCACACCGCGTGGCCTTGATCCGGTTTCATCTCCATAAATGGTTGCCAGGGCACGATGTCAGAGCCCGAGAAGGTGGCTTCAATGCGCGGCCGGCTGGGATCTTGAACATGCGCCAATTCAGCCGTATTGGTGGCGAAGGAGGCGGTTTCTGCTGGAAATGGCCGCGGCGGATTGCGGTGAAATTCCATCACCACTTTGTCGCCGTACACCGTAAAGTCACCGGTCAGCTCGACCGGCCTCGCCGGCGCGCCGTTGATCGACCGCTCTTCCATGATTTTTCCGTCTCTGACCCGCAACAGCGTTTTGGATCCGATAACATTGGGGGTCACCGTGTTCATGGCACCGGTGAAGGGGTTCTTCCACGGTTTGCCGAGCAAAACCTCACCACTGTCTGCATCTCTGAACAGGGTCATGACCTTTGACCACAGCTCGAACCCATCGTCTCGGACAAACACTTTCTTAGTTTCGGCACCTTCACAGTCGTAGAGAACCCGGGCTGGCTGGTTGCGCGTAACCCCCAACACATGGCCGTGATAACGCCAGGGCGTTACCCGAAATGTCAGATTGCATACGAATGTAGATGTTCAGAACCTTGTGGGGATCAGTCATCCAGACTTCATGCCCGGCAGCCTGTACCGGCGGCGCGATGCCGGTCACCGCCACGGCGCCTAAACTTGAAAGCGCGGTGCGGCGGGGAAATTCAATAGGGTTCATCGGACTGGACCTTTCGTGTGAGTCGGCGGGAATTGGGTGATGTTGGGCTATGCTTCAACAATGAAAAAGAAACCGCTCCTTTACGGCGCCCTGTTCGGCATCATAGCACCTCCTGTCGGCATGTTTATCGGCCTCCAGGTCTCACCTATCCTGGCCAACGGCCTGATGTTTCCGATCATCATCGTCAGCATCGCAATGGATGTACCTCTGGGGGACATGTCCATCGGGCTCTGGCTGACGATGATTGCTCTCTCCGCAGGCGTTTGGGGTCTGGTCTTCGCCGTCCTTGAACACTGCTGGCGCCGGGCAATGGCGCGCTAAAGCGCCCGATACCGTGCCTTACTCAGACAACGATCTTCAGCGCCACATAAGGAATCACGTTAAGCATGAAAATCGCGATTTTGTAATTGGCTAAGTATTGAAAATAGACCACATGGACGGCGTCTTCCTGGAGATTGAATAAACGGGCGTGAATCCGGGCTGACCAGTTTGGGAACAGCATCAGCCAGACCCCTACCAATCCCAGCAAGACGAAGTTTATAACCGTACACCATCCCAAGACTTCAGTGAGCATTTCGACTGACATAGCGAGTTCCTCCTGTAAAAAACACGACGACAGCAACCATTTATGGTTAAGGTCTAACACGTTCCAGCGGTTCAAACGCCCCGGGAAGAAAAACCGGCAAGACAAACAAAGGAGCAAAGATATGAAGGTGAGACGCGTATACGCAGAGGGGCCCTTCGGCCAGATTCATTTTCAAGACACGGTCGAAGGCGATATTCCGCTCATCCTCTGTCACCAGTCCCCTCTGACCAGCCGGCAGTATGACCGGGTTTACCCCGTGCTGGAGGAGCTGGGGATCCGCGTCATCGGCATCGATACACCCGGGTTCGGCATGTCCGACCCGCCGCCAGGCGCGCCTCTCATCGCCGACTACGCCACCTCCATCCCGGTCGTACTCGATCACCTGGGTCTTCCGGCGGCTCATCTCGGCGGTCACCACACAGGCACGAAAGTGGTAACGGAAGCGGCCTTGGCCTATCCGGATCGGGTGCTGTCCCTGGTTTTGTCCAGCCCCGCACCGATGACCCGTGACGAGCAGCAGGTGTACATCGACACGTCGCTCGCCCGGGAAAAGGCATTCGCGTCCAAAGCCGATGGTTCACACTTGTCGGAGTTGTTCGTCAATCGCCTGCCGTGGATCAAGGACGAGCCGGACGGACTGGAACTCTGTACCGGCTATGTAATCCAGAATTTGATGGGGCTCGGCCCGTTCTGGTACGGCCATCATGCTGCGTTTCAATACGATGCGGCGGAGGCTATGGCCAAGCTGACCCTGCCGGTCCTAGTGCTCGTCAATACCGGCGACATGCTCTACCCCATGGCCCAGCGCACCATGGAAATGTTCCCTCATTTCTCCTACACGGAAATCGAAGGCGGCGGCGTCGACATCACCGATCAGATGCCCCAGGAATGGTCCAACGCCGTAGCGGCCTATCTTAAGTCGCTGGTGTGATACGACATCCTGCAGCCGTACTGGCCCGTCAGTAAAACTTAAAAAGTATAGGACCACGGACCATGGCCGAGGCGAACCCGCTCCAGCGCCTGATCAAAAGCGCCTCTAATATCGAACCGCACGAGCAGCGGGCGGTAGTGCTGTCGTTCGGCTTCGTCTTTCTGCTGATGGCCGGCTATTACATCCTCCGGCCGGTGCGGGACGCCATGGCCAGTGACTGGACCGACACGGAACTCAGTATCCTGTGGAACATCAACTTTTTCGCCAGCGTTACCGTGGTGGCGCTGTACGGTTTTGCCGTCACGCACATCCGATTCCAGATCCTGGTTCCGGTCGTTTATGCGTTCTTCGCGTCCACCTTTGTCGTCTTCTACTTGATTAGTGGCAATTTCACCGACGCGGCGCTGCTCGACAAAACCTTCTTCGTTTGGGTCAGCGTGTTCAGTTTGTTCCACGTCTCCGTGTTCTGGAGTTTCATGTCGGACCTTTACACCAAGAAGCAAAGCAAGCGCCTGTTCACCATCATCGCCGTTGGCGCAAGTGCTGGCGCATTGGTCGGGCCATTGGTGCCCACTTTGTTCGCCGGTGTGCTCGGTATCGAGACGCTGATGTTGGTTGCAGCCGCCCTGTTGTGTCTGCCCATACCCATCATCATTTTGCTGGAGCGGCTTAAAAGCACCGACTTGCACAATGAAGATGTGCATGCAGATCTGAGCGAATTCCGCATCGGCGGTAACCCCTTCGCTGGCTTCAAGATGTTTTTCACCAACCGTTATCTGCTTGCCATCGGCTTGTTCATGCTGCTCTACACCACGGTCGGCTCGTTCGTGTACTTCGAACAGAAGAACTTGTTGGAGCCGTTCGAGCGGGCCACGCGGACGCAGATCCTCGGCGGCGTCGATTTGACCATCAACATCCTCACCTTTGCGGTCGGCTTCTTCGCCACCAGCCGCATCGTCACCCGCTTCGGCATGCCGACCACTCTGGCGCTGGTGCCCTTTTTTGTTTGCCTCGGTTTGGTGATTCTCGCCTTCGCGCCCATCGTCACCGTGGTGCTGGCACTGCAAGTGGTGCGCCGCGCCGGCAATTTCGCTATCACCCGTCCGGGCCGGGAGATGTTGTATACGGTGGTCAACCGGGAGACCCGTTTCAAAGCCAAACCGGTGCTCGACATCGTCGTCTACCGGGGTGGCGACGCCCTCTCCAGTATTGTCTTCGCCAGCTTGACCGACGGCCTCGACCTGGCCCTCGGTGCTATGGCTGCCATCGGCGCCGGCATCGCTGCGGCATGGGTGGCGGTCGGCCGGTTCCTGGGGCTCAGGTTCGAGCAAACGAAGGTGGGGGACGACGAAGAGGAGATATCTCCCCGCTACCAGACTCCCGCCGAGCACCAATGACAGACGAGGACGTTCGTGCACCTTCATCCCATGGCAACAGCATGGTTTGATTTGCCCCTAACAGCCCATCCGCACTACCGTAACGATCACCAGCCAGTACGCCCATCCCATCAACACGGAGCGAACACGATGTCCTTTAAACGCAGTCTCTCCATCGCCCTTTTAATCGCGTCGCTCAGCTCCGTGGTTTCGTCCGCCACGTTGGCCCAGAACACGGACCGCAGCCGTCCGTTCACGCCGCACCCGGCGACGGCTATGGAACGCGCGCAACTGGATGAAGACTTTGCGGTCATGATGTCCTGGCTGGAGGGTGAATGGTCGTCAGAGGCGCAAGTGGCGTTTCAGGAAGCGGCGGGTATTGACGAGTCTTTGCGGTACCCCTGGCATCACGACCATTACGTTCGTATCAACGCCCCAGCGCTCGGGGAAAACGTGTTCTACACAGAAAAACAAATCGATGGAAAAGTCTTCGTCCAACAGTATTGGGTCCTGACGCCGCTGTATGAAAGCCGGGTCATTGAGAACTCGATCTATCTCCCCAAGGTACGCGGCTCGCTCCCGGCCGACTCCTGGAAAGACCCCGAGAAACTCAGCAACGTCAAGTTGGAGGACGTCAGAAGCATGGCCCCGGGGTGTTCGACCTATTGGCAACGGCGGGACAATCACTTCGATGTTGAAATCCAGGGTGAATGCCGGATCAGGGAGATCGACGGCGAGCGTGCCTATCACGGCGCCCGGTCTGCCATGACGCCAACCACCATGCTGATGTACCTGTTCGAGCTTAATTCAAAAGGGGAACAGGTCGGCGGCAATATGGCGGGCCTTCAGAGAGAGTTGAAGAAGGTCGGCGGGCGTTAGCGCAGGCCGCCACCGGTTCCTGCGGCGCTGCCGTCTGAGTGGCGGTCGGGTGGTTCCTCGGAGTGCGATTCGAGCAGACCGCTGTGGCGCTGGAGAAGGAAGAGGGTGTCCGAATGACGTCGGGTTTGGACATTCAATGATCGGATGGATGGTGTTCAAAAGCCATCATCCGTCCTCCCGATCTGGAACGGGAGCAAGTATGTGAGACTGAAGTTCTTTTCCCTATATCTCCTGAGTGTTGTCTTTTCCGTTGGCTTTCACGCCCCATCCCAAGCCCAGGGGTGTCCAGCGGGGTCGGAAGAAATTTATGACTCGATCGAAGGGGGTGTTCGATTTTCCTGCCGCTGTCTTCCCGGCTGGGTTTTTTCAGATGAAGACTGTGTCCTGTCGCCATGCGACGACCCGGCATGTGTGCGGGCAAGCAGTGCGGCATTCCCAAGGCCTGAGAACGGCGGTGACAAATTAGTCCACGGGAGCGGCGGGAATGTCCCGGCCGCGGGCGGCGCAAAAATCTGCCACCTGTAGCCTTCGATCCTTTTGGGGATGGAAGGTGGGAGGATGTACTTGGTGGACCTTTATCTAACCGTGCGACTGGCGTGCCATGTGGAAGAGCTGAGCCAGCGAGAAGCAGCAAGACGGTTTGGGATAACCAAGCCGGTCGAGTGTCTTGCCCCACCCTTGCGCGGACCGGTCATCGATGCCGTTCGCCGACACCCATGCCATGCCGGCCCATCTCGAAGAGATTAGCCGCACCGTCGCCGACGGCTCACACGCCGTCCTCCTCATGGACCGCGCCGGCTGGCACACCACCACCGAATTGGAGTTCCCCGACAACATCACGCCGCTGTTCCTGCCGCCCAGATCGCCGGAGCTGAACCCGGCCGAAAACATCTGGCAGTACCTGCGCCAGACCTACCTGTCGAACCGCGTCTTCGACAGTTACGAAGACATCGTCGATGCGGCATGCCACGCCTGGAACAAGCTCATCGACAAGCCCTCGAAAATCATGTCGATTGGTATGCGCAAATGGGCACACGAAGGTCAAATTCAATGACCGTTGGTATTAGTCGCCCATCAGCTCCGCGAGGTGATACATGGGCCGGTCGTTGGCCGGGGCCCAGGTTTTCACCCGGGGCCCAAGGCCGTCCATGCCCAAGAGCGGGAACAACAGAATGGTGGTGGCTTCGTCCCGGTAGCGCTTGATCACCTGTTTGGTGAGATCGATGCGGGTTGCCGGGTCGGGCGCTACCCGGGCTTTTTGATACAACGCTTCGGAGGCTGGATCGCAATACCAGGGCGCATTCCAATTGCAGGAGTGCAGGCGGATGGGCCGAAGCCCGTCCATGGTCGGGCCGGTGGCGAAGTCGACGGAAAACATGTGCCCTTCCCAGCCGCCTTGGGTCATTTTTGAGACGACCTGGCTGTAGAGGATGGGCCGCACTTCCACGTCCACATCGATTTGCGCCAGATCCGCCGCCACCTGCTGCATCACCGCGTCGGTGGCGCTGTTGGCACCGGTGACCACTTCGAACACGGTTGAAAACCCATCGGCCAGTCCGGCCTCGGCCATCAGCGCGCGCGCTTTGTCGAGATCGTAGGGATAAGGTTCAAGGGTAGCGTCGAAGCCGATGGCGTTTTCCGGCGTTGGCTGGCTGGCTGGTTTGACATAACCGCCCATCAGGGTTTCGGCGATGGCGGCGCGGTCCACCGCGTAGTTCATGGCTTGGCGCACCCGCACGTCCGTGAAGGGTGTGCCCTCGGTTTGCGTGTTCAAAGCGATGACGGAAATGCGTACCGGGTTGCGCGGTTGCAGGCGCAGGCCGTTGGCGTTCAACAACGGTTCGTCATCGGGGCCGAGGTTGATGGCCACGTCGATGCGTCCCGAAACGAGGGCCTGTAACCGGGTTGTCGCTTGCGGCAATGCCAAGGCTTCTAACCGTGCCACTTGAGGCGGACGCCATGAAGACTCGTTCGCCCGCAGAAAAATGCGTTGAGACTGCCAGTCTTCGACCACAAACGGTCCCGAGCCGATGGGGTCCGACGCCAAAGCCTGGGCGCCGTTTTCTTGCAGATGACGCGGCGGGACGAGATAGAAGAATGACATGTAGCGCGGCAGCAACGCCTGTACGGACGACGTGGTCAACTCGACCGTATCGTCATCGAGAGCCCGGGCGCCGGCGATGAAGTAAAACTCATCGGGTACGCGAAAGGTGCGGAAGTCATCCCGCTCGAACGCTTCGACCATGGCGACGACCGTGTCCGCGTTGATGGGTTCGCCGTTGGAGAACGTCGCGTCGGTGCGGATATCCATGGTCCAGGAGTGTTCGTCTATGCGGTCCCAGGACGTAGCGATCTGCGGTACCACCTCACCCTTTTCGTTGACCATCGTCAGGGTGTCGAAGATAGCGGTGTAAAACATGTGCGGCGTGGTGCCGGTGGTGAAGAACGGATTCCCCTGGGCCGGCGGCATGGCGATCATGCCAACACGAAAGGTGTTCTCTTGCGCGTGCACAGTTGTGCAGACAAAACCGACGAGCAGCGCAGCAAAAGAGATGACGGGTTTCATGTGAACCGTCTCATCATTCATTTATAGAAATGTTGTGGTAAGGGATGATCCCGCCTTCCTGATTGTAGCCTTTGACGCGTAGATTAATGCCGTCGATGCCCATGTTCTCCACCAGCATAAGGGCGACCGCCTGATTGTGGTAATAGGCCATAACCTCATGGACAGCGGCGATGCGTTGGTTTTCGTCCATGGTGTGCCGGGCGCGATCGATTACCGCCTGGACTTTCTCATCACAATACCAGGGATAAGGCCAGGAACAGGAATGCAGACGAAAGGCGCGGATGCTGCTGCCCGTCGGCAGCATTTCGTATTCAAAGCCGAAGGCTTGGCCGTCCCACTCCCCCTGTAGCACCCCGCGCACGTACTGACTCCAGATCAGGGGCCGCACTTCCATGTGAACACCGATCTGTGCCAGGTCCGCCGCGACACGTTGATACATGGTCGGCATGTGATTGCCCGCGGTACCGAAGCTAAACTCGAAAATGAAAGAGAAGCCGTCCGGGTATCCCGCTTCGGCCAACAAGGCCCGCGCTTTGTCGGGATCATAGGGATAAGGTTCCAAGTCGGGATGCCGTTCCGGATTGATGGCGGTTGTCATCTGATCAACGACACGGACCCACCCGTCCATGATGGTGGCGGCGATGACTTCTTTGTTGACCGCGTAATTCAACGCCTGACGCACACGCACGTCTTGCAGAGGAGAGTCTTTGAGGATATTGAAGGCAATCACTTGCGGTGCGGTGGGCGGTCGCTGGTAGGCTTGCAGGCCGGCAGCCTCAATGGGGTAGACATCTTCCGGTCCGATCTCGGATGCCACATCGACACGGTCGGTGATAAGGGCCGCCACCCGGGCCGACGTTTCCCGCAGGGCAAGGATTTCCAGCTTATCTATTTTCGGCGGCCGCCATGACTCGCCGTAGGCCTCCAACAGCACCTGAGTCGGATTCCATTCGGTGACGTGAAAGGGTCCCGTTCCCACAGGATTGAGTGCAAACGCATCACGGCCAACCTCCCGCCAATAGGCGGGCGGTACCATCCAGGTCACAGCCATGAACCGCGAAAATTCCGGCATAGGTTCCCGGGTGACAATACGGACTGTTAACGAGTCAAGGGCTTCGAACCCGGCGATGTCGCGCATATCCCGCGACAGGGATTCTCGCGCGCCCACATCGCTGGACAAATACCCGTATGTCGCCACCACGGTGTCGGCGTTAAACGGTTCGCCATTGGAGAACGTTACACCGTCACGCAGTTTGACAATCCAGGTGTAGTCGTCGGCAGTTTTCCACGAGACAGCCAGACCGGGTTCGATCTGGAGATTGGAGCCCAGCTGGGTCAATGTGTCGAAAATAGCTCGGCTTGTGTACGCAGACGTGCGTGCACTGGAAAAGAAGGGGTTGCCATTGCCGTTCGGCAAAGACGCCAAGCCCATGCGCAACGTGGTTTCCGCTCCAGTGCTCAACGGCATACAAAGAAAAGAAAGAGTCAGGACCGATTTGAGAAAATTTTTCATATCAATAAGAGTAAGAACTGTTTTCTGTTTCTGTCTAGTCGGTGCCGCGCAGGGTATACTCACTGCCGCATGAGAAACGGTTTCGAAATTTCCAGCGGCACTATGGTGAACGCGATGTGGTGTGTGGTGCTGTTCTCCATACTAACAGCACCCGCACCGGTTTGGGGACAACAGGTCCTCGGCCAGGAGGATGATCGCCGGTTCCGGATGAACCTTGGATTGGATTATACCTCCGGCTCCTACGGGGCCGACGAGAACACTGAGATTCTTTTCATACCGTTGTCACTGCAAGCGGAACAGGGTCCATGGACCGTGCGTGCTGTGGTGCCCTGGCTCCATTTGGTGGGTCCCGCTCTGGTGCTCGACGGTGGTGCCATCGGCACGCGCAACACGGACAGCGCCTCGGGCATGGGCGATATTTCACTGTCGCTGATGTACAGCTTTGAAGAGCTTTACCAATACGATTGGTTTGTCGACATCACCACGCGGGTGAAGATTCCAAGCGCCAGTTTAGAAAAGGATCTAGGCACCGGCGAACCAGACGCGGCCCTTCAGCTTGATCTGGCCCACGCCATCGGCCCGTTCATTCCCTTTGCCACTCTCGGCTACAAATGGACCGGTGTGCCGGCGGAATTCAAACTGCGCAATACGGTCTATGGCAGTGTCGGTTTGCAGTACAGCTGGTCCAACGAAGTGGCGACAGGTGTGTCTTACGATTACCGGCAGTCATCGTTTAAAGAGTCGGCGGATCTGCAAGAAGGTCTGGCCTATCTCAACATCCGCTTCACCGACGCATGGTCGGTCAACATTTACACAGAGATTGGGTTCTCAGAGAACAGCCCCGATGCGGGTGCTGGCATGGCTTTCGTTTATCGTTTTCCGTAGAGGGCGTTTTCCGTAAAGCGGAATTTTCTTACACCATCGGTGGGCGGTAGCTGCCTGGCCGCTCAATTGTTCTTGGGCGTTCCGGTGTAACCGGCCGTTTGATCGGGCGCTGGCGCTCAATCCGTTCCGGACGTTCAATGGTGGCTGGCCGCAGTTGCTGAGGCCGCATCAGTTCGGTCGGTCGCAGAACCGTGATCACCGTCCGCACCCGTTCAATCTCTTGAGCGAACACCTGGCCGTTGGCACCGATGCGGCCGGTGACAACCACCCGATCGCCCGGTTTCACGTAATCCGGAAGATCGAGACCTACAACGGGCACACCTTGGACAGAGATGGTAGCGCCGGACTCTTGTGGGACATACCCTTCGATGGAGACATCGGACACCGTGTTGTCGAACGGCAAGGCCGGTTTGGCGACTACCACAACGGCGGTAAAAGCGTCATCGAGCATGCGCCCGGCGATAAAGGCGCGTTCTCCGGCCGACACATCATCGGCCAAGGCAGCGTCGGACAAGTCAACAGTCAGGCCACCGATGGTGACCGTATCCGCTGAAGCAGAGGACACCGGACCGCGCAGCAGTACCCGGCCGTCTTCGTCGGTCTGATCCAAGCGCGAGGCGACAATCATGCCGTCTTCGAGACGCAGACCGGAAACCCGAACCATGTCGCCAACCTTGAGGGCTGCAAAGGCCATTTGCTTGTTGCCGTCACCGGCCAGGTTGACGCGGACGGTCTGACCCAGAACGACAAGGCGTTCGTTGTCATGATCAATGGAGGTGATCGGTCCGGTTACGGCGTGACGAATTTCGAGACGCTCAAGCCGGAGGTCACCATCGTGTCCACGCCGCGCGACGCCTTCAATCACTTGTCCCACTTTGAGGTCGGTGAGAGCGGCGGGACGGCCGTCACTTTCGACCGTGGTGTCTGTGTCGTATTCGAGCTTGAGGCCGTTGACGATGATGCTGCCGAAGCCGGAGATGGTGCCAAGAATGCCGGTACCGCCGATGCCGTCGCCGCCCACTTGGGCGACCATGCCGGTACCGCTGATGCCATCTCCAGTCGAAGACTGGGCAATGACGCCGGTGCCACTGATGCCGTCACCTGAGAGTGCGGCTGATTGTTGATTACTTGGACCGGAAGCACAGGCAGTGAGCAGGACGCAAACCAGGGCCGCCGCGGTGCCTGTCCGCAGCTCCATCAAACCGTTACTGATCGCCCCTCGTTGCATTTATCCGTCCGACTCGATGCTTTCCTGTTCGTCCAGGCTGTGAGCCTCATCAAAGAAATACAAACCAAAATTGAAGCGGTGATCTGCCCCGTTTTGTTGTTTGTCCGACTCGACCTTTTCCCGGGCCAGCCTGTTTAGGGTCAAAAGTGTTTCCATGCCTAACTTTTCCGCCTCTTCGGCCAGGTCCTGCACAGACGATTCGCTCAACCCTCCGTAGTGAACGCTACGTTCCAGCCGGGGGTTGCCGTCGCCCACCAGATTATGGGCGGTTGCGGCTAAATGATCGTGAATATTGCGGCCAAAATAGAAGGCCTTTTCGTCAAACCCCTTTTTCGGAACAAACGCCCGCCTGTTCAAGATAATTCGATCATCCTTATCCAACGTGGCAACACCAAGGCGCAGCCACTCATCCAAAACCGCCCGTGGCCGGACGTCCTTGGAAATCCCTTCCACCAGCCCGTCAAAGGACGGATCGGAGGGTGATTTTCCTTGTCTGGGCAACGGAATAGGCTGGCCCTCTGAGTCCACGGTTGAAGGATCGCTGACCCAGCGGGAGACGATTTGGGCACCCAAACCGATGGCTTGGGGAATCGCCTTTTCGACATGGCGTTCCTGGCGTAGGCGCTTGACGTCTTTGCGATGAACGCCGGTTAACAGGTTGATTCGGCTATCGGTTTGGCGTTTGCCGTTGACCGGAAAGTCCGCTTCTGCGACCTTGACATAAGCTTCTTTCAACAGTCCGGTCAGAGTCGTCAAGGTAACGCCCTTGGCAATGAGCAAGCGCACCAGTGGGCGCAGCACGCGGCGTACGGCGGAAAGTAAGGCCTCGGGCGGGCGGGCGGGGTTAGTGGGGTTGGCCATGAACCTCAATACACAGAACTGAACCAGTCGCTCATTAGTAGAATTATACTAATACGATGTGGGAAATATTCCCATATTTTTCTTGACGCGTTCAATTTCGCTCTATAGGCTTGACTTATTCGTGGGAAATTTTCCCATTAATTCAACCAACTACGGAGCAGTAGCAACCAATTTAGGACAAGCCAACCCAGAGAAACGTGTTCAGTACCCATGTGATCTGGTCTTAACGTCATCGTCCCTGAGTCAGTTCCTACCCCGATGACTTAAGGCTGTAGTTGCCTCCCGCCTTTCCTGATTTTCCATTGACGAGTGGAGGTCTCCGAGGGGCGGGAGGTAACATTTTGGGCTCACGGTTCTTTTTTTGGTATGTGGACCCGCTCCATTCCTTTACATGTCCGGATTCGAAAGCTTGGTGGATGCGCCTATATTCGAGTCGTCCAAAAAGGACCTGTGCGATGTCAGAAGAAATTTATGCCGACGCCATCGGCGAAATCACGGTCACCGGCAGTGTTGTCCGGGTCGACCTCATGACCATGGCGGTGAACGAGAAAGATGACCAGGGGCGGTTGAAACCCAAATTCAAACAGCGACTGATTTTTCCCATCGAGGGATTTGCCCATGCCACGGAGGCGATGCTGCAAATGCGCCAACAGTTGATTGAGCGTGGCATTCTCAAACGTAACGAAGACCAATCGCCCCAGATGCAATTCACAGAATCGGGCACTCTCCGACAACCCAACTGATGCCTGTGATTTAATTTGGCGCACATCAAACCGGTTCTAGAGCGTTTCCGAGGTTGAATGAATCAAAATTTTGTTGTCATGGTCTTGGCGGACTGATTCGATAGCCGCTTTGGCGGGGGCATCGTGGCTGTATCGGAAGACCTGCGTATTCGTTTGGCGAGGAAAGTGGCGTCGGGCATGTCGCGCCGTCAGGCGGCAGCCCTTTTTGAGGTGAGCGCAAGCTCGGCGGTGCGGGATGGCGGGCGATATGAAGACGAGGGGACTGTCGCGGTCAAGCCACGGCCGTCGCGCCAGCGCCGTCTTGATCCTTACGGCGAGGATATCCTGCGCTGGATTAAGGAGACGCCAGACCCGACACTGCAAGAGCTGTCTGAGCGTCTGGACGAAGTTCACCAAGTGATTGCGCCGACTTCGACGATTAATGACTGGTTCCGCGCGCGCAAGATCAGCTTTTTAAAAAAACCGCCCACGCCAGTGAACAGGAACGCGCGGATGGGCAGGCAGCACGCGTGGTTTGGCGCCAACGTCAGGCCCGGCTCCCGGCCCATCCCGAGCGGGTCGGCAGGATCGTGTTCCTTGACGAAACAAGTATCAATACCAAAATGGCGCGCCTGCGGGGGCGCTGTCCCAGCGGCCAGCGGATGGTTGCCGCCATTCCCCATGGTCATTGGAAAACCATGACCTTCATTGCCGGATTGCGCGGTGACGGCCTGACCGCGCCCTGGGTGCCCTGATTTGATCGAGGGCGCCATGGACGGTGATGCATTCGAGCAGTACATCAAAACGCAACGCGCCCCGACCCTTCAAAAAGGCGCTGTTGTTGTCCCCGGCAATCTGCCGGCCGACAAACGCGACGGTGCCAGGCGGGCGGTTGAAAAGCGGGGCGCATGGCTTTTGTTCCTGCCGCCCTATGCGCCGGACTTCAACCCGATCGAGCTCGCATTTTCAAAGTTCAAAGCTCACATGAAGCGCTTAAAACCCCGCACCATCGATGATCTGTGGAAAGCCGCCGGTAACGTCTGCGGCCTCTTCAATCACGAGCACTGCAGGAACTTCTTGGTTGCTGACGGCTATGCGTCAGAATAAATCGGAAATGCCCTAATTACAGAGTCAAACTCCACACGCCCCACAGAATCAGAACGATGGTGACCATGACCATGAGTCCCATCAGCTGCAGTCCAAAAGACGACGGCTTACCGCGCATACATACTCCCCAACTAAATGATCAATCTTGAATTCACAGTGATGGGACGCACGGGGTCTTCGCCAAGCGGCATGGGTGTGATAATTCTTAGGCGACTTTGGGGCAGCGGAAATTTTTCCGGTTCAAGTTTTCAATCGCTTCAGGTCTCTGACGGTAAATCGTCCGGGATGGGGAGCTGCAGTAACCGAATGCGGTACGGGTGAGGGGTCGCCGCAGGCCTGACTGGCGACCAATTCTGCCGCAAGGGGTGCGGCCACCAAACCCCGCGCCCCGAGCCCGGTAAGAACGAACAGCCCGGCATGATAAGAGGCCTGCGGATAAGTTTCGGGCCTGCGGCCATGGCGGATATCTTTGAAGTCGGACATATAACGCGCGTGGTCAGGCAACGGTTCCGCCAAGGGCATGTGATCGGCTGTTGTACATCTTAGTCCGACCCAGCTTTGGCCGGTCTGGGGTGTAGGGCAGTCCATTAATCCGGGCAGCAAGTCATCAAGCAACGACAAGTTATACTCGTCCCCATCCTGAGTCGGTTCAGGGTGTGGCTTATGACGGTCCGTTTCCTGAACGTGATCAAACGTGGCGCCAATGGCGTGGCATCCGTTAACGGCAGGAAGTACATATCCATCACCAGTAATAACACATTTCAGTTTATTGCTCTCAGGTGTCGCCGCGACCCTGGTGATCTGTCCACGTCGGGTGATAAGCGGCAACCACGACGCCTGAGATATTTGTGATGCGGCCAAGCCGTTGGCCAAGACCACCACGTCAGCGGTTGCGATGGGGATGCCGGCGGTATCGAGCAGAACCCAGGCATCATCTTGCCGGACACAAGCACCAACAACTGCTTGAGTGCGAACCGTGCAGCCTACCAGCAACTGCGCACATAGCTTTGGAGGCTCAAGCCAATCGCCCGGGGGAAAATAAAGCCTACCATGGTCGATGGACATCTGAGTAATGCGCGATGCCTCACGGCTACCGACAAGTTCCATCATTGAACTGGGAACCTGTCTTTGCACCTGGATGGACTCAAACCGTTTCTTGTCGTCGTCGGACTTTGCAAGATGAAGGACGCCACAGGGCTGATTTGTCATAAGTTCGTTGTTTGACAGTGTGGAAACAAGAGACACAGCGTGTCGCCAAGCCATGGCATAAAACGCACCATCCGGCGCTTTCCCCGCATTGAGGCGTGGCATAAAGACCGCGCCCAGCACCGAAGACGATTCACCGGCAATATAATTGTTGCGTTCTATGACAGTGGTCGGACAGCCGCGGCGTTTAAACGCATAGGCCAAATTGGCTCCCGCCAATCCGCTCCCAACGATGGCCACCCGCGGTCGCGGCCCGGCCACAACCGGTGCCGGTGCATACCATGGGTCGGCAGGTATGGACGGCTGGTCTTCCAGATACCGTCCGGCCAGCACTTCGCGTTTTCGTCTCGTGCCAGCGCGTTTCTCTATTTGAAAACCCGCTGCTTGAAGATTGTCCCTGACAGGACCGGCGACCGTATACGTCGCAAGTCTGGAACCGGGTTTTGAGCACCGGGCGACCTCCTGAAAGATATCCCGCGTCCACATCTCTGGGTTCTTATCGGGTGCGAACCCATCCAAGAACCACGCATCTATCGCCGCATCAAATTCACGCAGAACAGCAAGAGCAGGCCCGCAAAGGAGCGTTAAAACAACCCGGCCGCTGTCAAAGAAAAGGTGATGCATGCCTGGTTGCGGATCGGGATAATCCTGCTCCAATTGGGCCGTGAGCGACACTAGAGCGGTTTGACTGAATTGTGAATCGAAGGGGATTCCCAAGCGTCCCACTCCATGATTCTATATCCCGAGGCGATTTGGGAGTCAGACATGGGGCATTGTTACGGGAATGATCTTCGCCGGCGGGTCGTCGAGGCGGTCACTGGGGGTCTGTCTGCACGGGGGGCCGCGGCGCGTTTTCGTGTCGCGCCTTCGACGGCGATCCACTGGCGCCGGCGCTGGCGCGAGACGGGCTCGATCGAGCCCGACCGCCAGGGCCAACCGCCTGGCTCGAAGCTGGATGCGCGTGAGGCCTTTATCCTGGCTCTGGTGGCGCAGACCAAGGCTATGACGCTGGCCGAGATTGGCGAGAAGCTGGCGGCGTCGCACGGGGTTCGGGTGTGCCCGTCGACGGTCTGGCACTTCTTCGCCAAGCGCGGGCTGACGCACAAAAAAGACCGGCCATGCAGCGGAGCAGCGGCGCCCGGACGTGCTCGCGCGGCGCCGGCTCTGGTTCGAAGGCCAGGCAGGGCTCGCTCCGGAACGGCTGATCTTCATCGACCAGACCGGCGCGTCGATGAAGATGGCGCGGCTGCGGGGATGGTCGCGCAAAGGCGAACGGTGCCGGGCCGCCATACCCCATGGCCATTGGAAGACCACCACGTTGACCGCCGGCTTGCGCCTCTCCGGGGCCTGGCGGGCCCCGATGCTCCTCGACGGGCCGATGCATGGGGCTGCCTTCAAGGCCTATGTGGAACAGGTCCTGGTACCCGAACTCGACCCCGGAGACAGCGTCGTCATGGCCAACCTGCCCGCCCACAAGGTCGCTGGCATCCGCCAGGCCATCGAAGCCGCCGGCGCAACCCTGCTGTATCTGCCGCCCTACAGTCCCGACTGCAACCCGATCGAGATGGCCTTCGCCAAACTCAAGGCGCTCCTGAGAAAGGCCGCCGCCAGAACCGTCGACGACCTGTGGGACGCCATTGCCGAGGCCATCGACGCCTTCACCTCAACCGAATGCGAAAACTACTTCGCCGCCGCCGGATATGATCGGGACTAAATTGAATCTGCTCTAGTTCCTGCCATTGCGGCAAACATCGTTGCAAAGTGGCGCGGTCTAGGGGAAATCCTTCAACCGACAGATAGTGAAGCGTTTGAGACTCAAAGCACGTTTCGTGCCACAGCTGCCATGTGGCGAGGAAATTGAGCCCGGTGCCAAAGCCGGTTTCACCAATGACAAAATGGTCTTTGCCTTGCCAGGCTTCAGGCAAACCGCAGCCGTCGAGAAATACATGCCGGCTCTCTGCAAGTCTGTTTTCGGTATCGAAATAGGTGTCCTTGAACCGCTCGGACCACGGCGTCCCGTTGTCCCCAAGGGTCATTAACGGATCGGCTATGGAAACGTCCAAGGACATAAAGATTCAACCGTCTAGAACAGCAGGCCGATGAATAACATACGCCACAATTGGTCTTTTTGTTTATGGTATTACCATATCGTGCAGAAGATGACTGGCCGTGCCCGTCACCTTCGTCCAGTGATCCGGAATGCATTGGACCGTCGTGTATGACGAGAATGGAATCAGGACAGGCCGTGATTAGGTTTGGTCATTTAATAGTTGCCGCGCTGTTTCTGGGCATTGCCGGAAATGCTCAGGCTGCCGATAGCGTTGTCGAAGAGGTCGTCTCCTTCACCACAGCCGATGGTGTGGAACTGCCCGCTGTTCTCGCCTATCCGGAGAGCGGCATGAACATCAATGGACCGGCCCTGCTTCATTTGCATGGCGGGCCTGGTGGATCGCCGGTGAGACTCAACAGCGCCGCCCGGTACGTTGCCGGTGGTCTTGCCCAGGCCGGCTACACCAATCTGTCCATCGAAACCCGCCATGCCTCCAGGTACTCCTTTACCCAGTTCGCAGAAGTGATTGAAGACATTCGCGGCGGCATCGATGTTCTGGCGTCGCGCGGCTTTACCGACATCGTCCTCGCCGGTGCCGGACTCGGATCCCTTCGCATGGCGCGGTATATGGTCGAGACCGACGATGCCCGCGTCAAAGCGGTGGTTCATTATTCGCCAACGCAAAACATGGCTGACAATTGGCGCCAACGGGTGGGTGAGGACGTGTACTGGGCGACGGTCGATCAAGCGGCGAAGGCCGTTGCCGAAGGCGGGCGGCAGCCGTTCATTGATCTCGGCGA
This sequence comes from Rhodospirillaceae bacterium, assembly GCA_965262665.1. Taxonomy (GTDB): domain Bacteria; phylum Pseudomonadota; class Alphaproteobacteria; order Rhodospirillales; family Rhodospirillaceae; genus CBDBND01. Next base: position 1,121,414 of record CBDHFR010000003.1, on the reverse strand, counting down.
CGGGTTGATCTTTCTACCCAACAGCTTTCTTGACTGGTTTGGTCCGACGGCAAAAACATCTTTGTCGGCCAATATGGCCGGCATTGACCGGCCCATGTTGATGCTCGCCGGTGAACAAGACCCACTGGTTCCCAAAGGAAGGCTGGAAGAACTTCAAGCGGTCGCCTTTATCAGTCCACGGGTCGATATCAAATACTACCCCGGTGTCGGACGGGTGTTCGAAGGCATGCGAGACGAAGTGGTCTCCGATACGCTGGCTTGGCTCGTAGATATCGGCTTACCGCCGATACAGAAAATCAGAACGGAAGTCGTTGACGTTACCGCACCGGGAGAAATCACTTTGTCCGGTGTTCTCTATTCGCCGACCGATGGCGCCGACCCCGGCAAGCCGGCGTTCATGTTGATGCACAGTTGGACCAGCGATGTTATGCGTTCCTCCAATCATTGGCTCGGTGTCCGCTTGGCTCAAGCCGGCTATACGGCACTCGCGTTTCAGCACCGTTCGTCGGGCTTCCGCGGCATTGTCAGAGGCACGCTGGAAAACCTTCCTCAGGATTTCAAAACCTGGGCCGATTTCATGGAGATGCGCGGGCACACCACTCTCATTGGTGAAGGGCATGGTGTCGGCGGATTGTGGTGGAGTTACTATCTCAGTGAGACCCAAGACCCGCGTGTCAAAGCGATGGTCTACCTTGCTCCGGCAAGGGACATGCCGTTTCACGCACGCACCGGCATGGGGGAAGACCTCTATGCACGGGCTGTGCTGGAAGCACAGGAAGCTGTGCGCGATGGCGAGGGCGCGACCCATCTTATCGACTATCCGTTTCCCCAGGCCGGGTATCCTGATGATCCACGCCAGCCCATGTTCTTGCCTCCGCCCGGGTCCGGCTTCACTTATTACTATGCTGACTCTTTCTTGAGTTACTGGGGTCCCAATTCCAAAGCCGTACACACGGCACGGGTCGGTGAGATTGATGTTCCCATTCTGGCCCTCGGCGGCTCAAGAGATCCGTTTATGCAGAACGCATATTTGATCGAGTTCACAGACGCGGCAGCCGGAGCGGCTAAGTACGTGTTCTTCGGCGGCCCCAACGGCGCAGCACATTCCTTCGCTGGATACGAAAACCGTGTTGTCAGTGATATCCTGACGTGGCTTGAGACAGCGCTGTAAGAACGCAATTCAATACATTTTGCTTCAAAGTATCAGGCAGACAATTGCATCATGGCGTCGTATTGTTCGGCCGTGTATGTACGTTCTGAGGCTGTGACTCCATGGATCTGATCCGCAATTGGTTTAAGAGAATTTCCGACAATCCACAGCTCACCCTAATGATGCTGTTGCTGATCTTTGTCACCATTGCGCTGATGCTGACGGTGGACATTCTGGCGCCGTTCCTTGCCGCAGTTGTGTTGGCTTATCTTCTGCAGGTTTTCGTCGACCGGCTGGAGCGCTATGGGGTGTCCGTCTGGCTGTCAATAACTCTGGTATTTGTGGTGTTCGTTTTATTGGCCTTGGCGATTGTCTTCGGCCTCATTCCGCTGCTCATCCGCCAGGTTACTCAGCTAACCCGCCAAGCCCCCGAGTTCATCTCCAGCCTGCAAGAGACAGTCAGCCGTTTGCCGGAGCAGTATCCCGCACTCATCACACCGACACAGGCAAAGCAGGTGATGAATCAGCTACAAACGGAAGTCTTGGACTTTTCACAAGCCTTAGTCGGCTCTCTGGGCGGCACGGTGGTCGGCCTGATGACCTGGATCGTTTATCTCATCATTGTCCCGCTGATGGTGTTTTTCCTGGTTAAGGACAAAACCAAAATCGTTGCGTGGTTCGCGTCATTTCTACCGAGGGACCGCGAGCTGACCGGACAGGTGTGGGCGGAAGTCCATCGGCAACTGCAAAACTATGTGGGCGGCAAGGCTTTGGAGATTCTTATCGTCGCCGTTGTCACCTACATCACCTTTACCTTGATTGACCTTCAATACGCTTTGTTGTTGGCGGTGATTACTGGATTCTCGGTTTTGATTCCCTATATCGGCGCTGCCGTCGTGACCTTACCCGTCGCCGTTGTCGCCATTCTCCAGTGGGGATTCACCGGTGATGCGGCAGTGGCCGTTGCCGCCTATGCCATCATTCAAGCCCTCGATGGCAACGTCCTTGTGCCGTTCGTATTTTCCGAGGTGGTCGACATCCACCCCGTCGCCATCATTGTCGCCATTCTTTTCTTTGGCGGCATTTGGGGATTTTGGGGTGTATTTTTCGCCATACCGTTGGCTGTGTTGGTGCAGGCGGTTCTGCGTGCCTGGCCAAAAGCAGAAGAGTCAACGGAGTCAGACGCGGAACCCACACCCGCGGCCTAACTCATGGACGGATCGGTTCGTGCGACACCCAAGATACTTTTCGAGCGGTTGGCGGAACTGGATATCCAAACTGACTCCGTAGACCATCCCCCTGCGTATACAGTCGAAGACGGGGAAGCGCACGTCGGACATTTGCCCGGAATTCACACCAAGAATTTGTTTTTGTGTGATGCCAAAAAAAGAATGTGGCTGCTGACGGCCCCTTGGGACCGTAAGATTGATCTTAAAGCATTGCCGCCGGTGATCGGTTCCAAGCGGTTATCCTTCGGATCTGCCGACCGGCTCATGCGCGTCCTCGGTGTGTCTCCCGGGTCGGTCTCTCCGTTCTGCGTGATCAACGATCCTCATTGTCACGTTCAGGTGGTGCTCGACGCCTGGATGATGGAACAGGACATCATCAATGCTCATCCCTTGATCAATACAACGACCACCGCCATTCAAACGACTGATCTAACGAAATTCATTCGTGCATGTGGGCATGATCCTCTTATAGTCGATCTAATGCGGACCGAATGAGAGCGTCTGTGAGCCAGGGACACATCAATGCCGACTACTTGGAATCCGTTGTTATGCGGACGACGGCGATGGATTGGCAAGAGAGTCCCAGTCCGAAGGTTTCGCGCAAACGATTGGATCTTTCTGGTCCACGTGAGCATGGCCGCGTCACTTCCATCGTACGGTATGATCGGTCGAGCAAATTTCCGCCACATCCTCATCCCGACGGTGAAGAGATTCTCGTCCTGGACGGCGTGTTTTCAGACCAAAACGGTGACTTTTCTGCTGGTACATTTCTGCTCAATCCCGAAGGGTTCGAACATGCGCCCTTCTCCAATGAAGGCTGTATGCTCTTCGTAAAACTGCGCCAGTATCCCGGCGGTAACCGCAAGCAGGTGAACATCAACATGCTGGATGCTACCTGGCAGGATATTGGCAACGGACATTCATCTCTTATGCTGTACGAAGAATCGGATCATCCAGAACGGATTGAGATGATGCGTCTCGAACTGGACAGTGAGCTCAAAATTCAAAGTGGGGCTGGAGGCGCAGAGTTATTCTTGCTGAGCGGCGCCTTGGAAAATTCCGGTGAATGCTTTTCCACAGGAGATTGGTTGCGCTGGCCGACCCAAGAGGACCGTGTGTTCACAGCGATCGACACCGTCACTGTCTACGTCAAAACGGGGCATCTGCCGGTATGACGCACCCGCTTTCAAGTTCACTGTCGCGCCGAGGCATGATGGCGTCCGGAACGGCTTTGGCGCTGACAGGATGCGATCGTGCGGCGACCGGACTTCATTGGGACCTGTCCATGCCGTGGGGGCCGAGTGAATTCCACGTGGCCAACGCCTACCGCTTCGCCCGCGAAATCAACGTTTTGACCGATGGCGCCCTGACCATCCATGTTCATCCCGGCGCCGTCCTCGGCATCAAAGGCCCGGAAACCATGCGCGTTGTCGAGGAGGGGATTGTCGACATTGCCGAGGGTGCCAGCTTTCATCAGGTTGGCACTGAACCCATTCTCGGTTTCGAATCCCTGCCTTATCTGGTTGATGATTTTGATGAGCTGGCTTTGCTTTACACCATCATCCGGCCGTCGGTCGAAGCCGCCTATGCGCGCCACGGTCTGAAGATTCTCTATCTGGTGCCTTGGCCCAATCAGAACTTCTTTTTCAACATGCCGATTACAACCGTCGATGATTTTCGTGGCCTGACCATGCGCTCGTACGATAAATCCTCAACCGATCTCGTTTTGGGTTTGGACATGACGCCCATCCAGATGCCGTCGCCCGATGTGGTTCCTGCTCTGGCCTCCGGCGCTGTCGATGCGGTGATGACCTCGACGACAACCGCGGTGGCGCAAAAATACTGGGAGTTTCTGAGCCACACCTTCCGGTCAAATCATACATGGTCCTGCAATATGCTGACCCTAAGTGAACAGAGCTTGAGTGAATTGCCACCTCAGCACCAAGACGCAATCCAGCAACTTGCCCGGGACTTGGAGCCGGAGTTTTGGCAGATCAGCCGGGAAGACGACCAGGACAAACTGCGCGTGCTCGAAGAAAACGGCATGATCACCCAGGTGCCGCCGCAGCAATTGATGGCGGATATGCGGGCCCAGGCTCAGCCCATCTGGAAAGACTTTTTCAATCGTGTTCCCGAAGCCCGCCCTCTGTTTGAAGAGTTTACCGCTCGTGCGGGGAAATCCCTGAACGCATGACGGCCGTTCTCAAGATTATCGACCGTGTTTGTCTGATTGCCGCCGCAGCCGCTGCCGTGCTCTTGTCCGTCTTGTTTCTGCTGGGCCTGACAGAAATTATTCTCCGCAGTGCGTTCCGGATCAGCCTGCCCTTTGCTGTGGAATACGCCGGCTATCTCCTGGTGCTCGTGCTTTTCCTGGGATCGGGATGGACCTTGGCGCAGGGCGGCCATATTCGTGTCACCTTGCTCAGCGAACACATGTCTCAGCGCACGGCGCAGCGGTTTGATGTTCTGTGCACTGCCGTCGCATTTTTCATTTCCGGTTTGTGGACGGTGTCCATGATCGATTTCGCCTTGGGCACATGGCAGCGCGGCACAGTGTCCTATTTTGCCAGTGAAACACCTTTGGCCATTCCTCAAGCGTTGCTTACCATCGGGCCCTGCGTGCTCAGTCTGGCATTGTTTGCGCGGCTGGTCCGTTTGTACCAGGATGAAAATCCTGACACCGGACCCTCTCAGGGTTCGGATAAAGCGCACGATCAGGATGTCGGCTGATGGCTATCACCGTTGCCGTCGTCCTGGTCGCCCTTGTCCTTTTGCTCGGTGCCGGAGTGTGGGTGGGTTTCAGCCTCATGGGGGTGGGGCTGATCAGTCTGACCCTGTTCCGGGACATGCCGGTGGGGACCTTTCTTGCATTCGATATCTGGAACAGCCTCAACACGCCGGAACTTGTCGCCCTGCCTCTATTCATATTGATGGGCGAAATTCTCTATCACACGCGTTTGTCGGAAAGTGTCTTCCGCGGGCTATCACCGTGGATCGGTTGGGTTCCCGGCCGCTTGCTGCACACCAACGTGATCGGCTGCACCCTGTTTGCGGCGGTTTCGGGATCGTCTGCCGCGACCACGGCAACCATTGGCCGGATGACATTGTCGGAACTGAAACGCCGGGGCTATGACGACGGTCTTGCCATGGGATCCCTGTGCGGTGCCGGGACGCTTGGGTTTCTCATTCCGCCCAGCATCATTCTTATTCTTTACGGGGTGCTGTCTGAAACCTCGATCATTGAGCTGTTTATCGCCGGAATTGTCCCCGGTTTACTTCTTGCTCTTGCCTATATGGGCTACATCGCCGTCCGCGCCGGACTGAATTCGGATTTGGTTCCCGCAGACCGGGTGGTCGCCTCCTGGGCCGACCGCGCTCACGGCATCGCCGAACTTGGGCCCATCATGCTGCTGATCCTCGCCATCATCGGCTCGATGTACGCCGGCATCGCCAGCCCCACAGAAGCCGCAACCGTCGGTGTCGCCGGTGCGCTCATCGTCGCTGCGTCTCAGCGGTCCTTAACCAAAGCGACCATAACCGAGTCCTTGTTCGGCGCCATCAAGACCTGCTCCATGATCGGCCTGATTGTGGCCGGCGCGTTGTTTCTGTCCAAAGCGATGGCCTTCCTCGGATTGCCGCAAGCGGTTGCGGGCACCATCGGCAGCCTCGACCTCAGCCCCATCGCCTTAGTGTTGCTACTTACCGTATTTTACATCGGTCTTGGCTGCGTGATTGACGGCCTATCGGCCATCGTCATGACGTTGTCTTTGGTGTTGCCGCTGATCACGGGGGCCGGATTCGATCAAGTCTGGTTTGGCATTTTCTTGGTGATCGTCGTCGAAATGTCGCAGATCACGCCGCCGGTCGGGTTCAACCTGTTCGTCGTCCAGGGATTGACGGGCGAGCCCATCGGGAAAATCGCCAGAGCGTCTATGCCGTTTTTCCTGATCATGGTGGCCATGGTTTTGGTCATTGCCCTCGTTCCCGAGATCGTGACTTTCCTTCCTCAATCCATGCGGTAAAAACTTCCCAACTTTGAGGAGTAGAAAAAATGACCAAAGCGCTATGGAATGATCAGGTGATTGCGCAAACGAACAGGTTCGAAACCGTGGAGGGCAATATCTATTTTCCGGCTGATGCCATTGACAGAAACTTCTTCGAGGCCAGCGACCACACGTCCGTTTGTCCCTGGAAAGGCACAGCGCACTACTACCATGTGGTTGTCAACGGTGAGCGCAATGAGAACGCAGCGCGGTTTTATCCTGACCCCAAGGACGCTGCCGCCAATATCAAAGACCATGTCGCCTTTTGGAAGGGCGTTACTGTCGAAGAGTGATCCGCAGGGGTCAGATCGATGAGTGCGGCTGGACCGCGGTCTCAGTGCATTAGGATTCTGCCGTCTACCGCACGGTACTCGGCGGGTTTAATGAGTCTGGCCTGGCACACGGTGACGGAGTGTAGGGGTCCATCAAGATTGTCGGTCCAAAAATCGAGAAATTTCGTCAGAACCGGAAATCCGGGGGCAATGTCGAGATGCTGCCAAACGAACTCCTGAAGCAGACCGGGGTGATCGGGGAGGTGATAGAGAATCTGGGCGGTGGTGAGACGATATCCGTCTAGCTGCTTCTCCATCGCGGTCATGTAACCTCTCCGGCGCTGTTGGCAGTCAACTTCCGAATCGTGCCAGAAGGCTTCCCATCAAATCAATAAGCCTTATGAATCAACGATTTAGCAGCCAAACCCCAAGAGTGCTAACAGCCCGGGCTAGGCCGTTGAAAATATTTCCCTTTTCCCCCTTGACCCCACATGGAATCCCATTAAATGCCCCGGTGGCTGTCCTTACCGGGAGGCCACATCAATATCCTTAATATCCTTAGTCATTTGCGAAGAGGAATGACGCACCATGCCAACAAAATTTCGACCCTTACACGATCGTGTACTCGTCCGCAGGCTCGATAGCGACGAACGCTCAGCCGGCGGCATCATCATCCCCGATACGGCCCAGGAAAAGCCGATGGAAGGCGAAGTCATCGCCACCGGGCCCGGTGCCCGCGCCGAAGACGGCTCCATCGCGCCGCTGGATGTCCAAGCCGGCGACATCATCCTGTTCGGCAAGTACTCGGGAACGGAAGTCAAAATTGACGGCGAAGATCTGCTCATCATGAAAGAGACAGACATTCTCGGCGTCATCGAAGTGAAGAAAAAAGCCGTTCGCAAGGCTGCCTAGAGAATATGGAGTAAATTGAGATGGCTAAAGACATAAAATTTTCCACCGACGCCCGCAACCGTTTGCTGGCGGGTGTCGATATCTTGGCGGATGCCGTCAAGGTCACACTCGGGCCGAAAGGACGCAATGTCGTTCTCGACAAGTCCTTTGGCGCCCCGCGCATCACCAAGGACGGCGTCACTGTGGCCAAGGAAATCGAGCTTAAGGACAAGTTCGAAAACATGGGCGCCCAGATGGTCAAGGAAGTGGCGTCCAAGACCAGCGACACCGCCGGTGACGGCACCACCACGGCAACGGTCCTGGCCCAGTCCATCGTCCGCGAAGGCGCCAAGGCCGTAGCAGCGGGAATGAATCCCATGGACCTCAAGCGCGGTATCGATCTTGCCGTCAATGCGGTTGTTGGCGATGTGCAGAAGCGGACCAAGAAGGTCAAGACCAACGACGAGATCGCCCAGGTCGGCACCATTTCCGCCAATGGCGAAGAAGAAATCGGTAACATCATTGCCGAGGCCATGGAAACCGTCGGTAACGAAGGTGTTATCACCGTCGAAGAAGCCAAGATCCTGGAGACCGAACTCGACGTGGTCGAAGGCATGCAGTTCGACCGTGGTTATACCTCGCCCTACTTCGTCACCAATGCGGAGAAGATGGTGGCGGAACTGGATGATCCGCACATTCTCATTCACGAGAAGAAGCTGTCCAACCTGCAGCCGCTGTTGCCGGTTCTGGAAGCGGTGGCGCAGTCCAGCCGTCCGTTGCTGATCATCGCCGAGGACATCGAAGGCGAAGCTCTCGCCACCCTGGTGGTCAACCGCCTGCGCGGTGGCCTCAAGGTTGCGGCCGTCAAGGCGCCGGGCTTCGGTGACCGCCGCAAGGCCATGTTGGAAGACATTGCCACACTGACCAAAGGCCAGGTGATCTCAGAAGACGTCGGCATCAAGCTCGAGAATGTCACCTTGGATATGCTCGGTACGGCCAAGCACGTCACAGTCACCAAGGAAGAAACCACCATCGTCGATGGCGCCGGCAAGAAAGCCGACATTAACGGCGGTGCGAGCAGATTCGCCGCCAGATCGAGGAGACGACATCGGACTATGACCGGGAAAAGCTTGAGGAGCGTCTGGCCAGGCTTGCCGGCGGCGTGGCTGTCATCCGTGTCGGTGGCGCCACGGAAGTCGAGGTCAAGGAGAAGAAAGACCGGGTCGACGACGCCCTCCACTCCACCCGCGCCGCTGTTGAAGAAGGCATCGTTGCTGGTGGCGGGGTCGCGTTACTCTATGCAAGCCGCGCCCTGAAGAACCTGGAAACCGACAACGACGACCAAAAAGTGGGTATCGACATTGTCCGCCGGGCTCTTGAAACGCCGGTGCGGCAAATCGCCGAAAACGCCGGCGTTGACGGTGCCGTCGTGGCCGGCAAGCTGCTCGATCAGAAGGACACCAACCATGGCTTTGATGCCCAGGCCGGTGAATACACCAGCCTGGTCCAGGCGGGCATCGTTGACCCTACCAAGGTCGTGCGCACAGCGCTGCAAGACGCCGCGTCCATAGCCGGTCTGTTGGTCACCACGGAAGTCATGGTGGCCGATAAGCCTGAACCTAAGGCTAACGCGCCAATGCCCGACATGAGTGGCATGGATATGTAAGCCGTTTTTCACATGGCAAAATTTGGAAGGGCCGCTCCCAGGAGCGGCCCTTTCTTTATCGCAGAATTATCAAATTCCAACTTCATCTTATTTCATTAAACATTGCTTTGATCTGGAATGAGGCAACAAGGTTGGCGAAAGTGGTGATGAGCAGCTGGGAGCCAGCTGGCAAATTTAGGTGGAGCCTGACAAATGATTTTGTGTCTGCTTCTGACCCAAAGGAGACATCCGGCGGCATGTGGTTTTCTAAAGTTTTGTCTTGATCAGGAAGGAAGCCGATAAGATCGGCGAATCAGAGTCACCGTAGGCGCCACTTGAGCCAAGTACTAATACGATTTCGCCTTCCCTCTCTCCGGGAACTGTGTAAGACCGGAGTTGATCACCAATGTCATCCTCATGAGCCAGTCTCATCGCTTAAGCTGGAGAACCACATATAGCCGTCGTAAATACCCTTCTCAAAATAAACGAATAAAAATATCCTACGGGATTCTGCACTAACTCCTGCGCTACTGCCCTCATCAGCATTTACGCTGCCTTCTTCGTAGTAATACGTCCATGTATCCCTCATCTCATCATCAATCGGTAGCATGATACGACCAGTCCCTGAGGGTATACCAAGGACCGCACTCACATCCTGTTCGCTCGAAATGTCGATTTGAAGAGTACCATCAAGATGTTGCACAGGGGGCGATTACCGGCGGTATAGCTAATGGAGGTGCAGCCAGATAGAACAAGCGATGCGGCTACACAACAGCATTTTAGACTATGAATTGTCTTGGAACGCGTAAGGTGAATTGCGAACGCATTTAATCTTTTGAGCAAACTCGATTTTTCCGATTCCACCGGTTCGATTCCTTTTCGTCAGTTCAAGAGCTCATTCGTAGAAAGCCACATATGGCCGTCATAGGATTACCCATCGAAAAAGACTAAAAGAAGTTGAAGTGCAATTTGATCCCCTTCCAGCTGTATGTATTCGTAGTACCAAATATCGCGCATGGTATCCGCTGGTTTGTTTTTCCATTTTCCGCTTCCAATAGGTGCACCAAGAGTCGAAAGAACGTTTTCACGATTGGATACATCAGTGGAGAGCATAGAGAGATTATCAAATGGGATAGACTCACCCATTTGAATCAGTGGGCTTGCACATCCCGTGACAAGTATCATCACTGTGAAGGATATCAAAATGCGTTTTATACATGGAATCATTGATTCGGCCTGAATTTAGTATTTTGCATTGACCTGATTCGGCTGCCGATTCATGCACCTCTCCAACGACACGAGCAGCGAACGACTTCACGGCGAAGATGCGCAAAAGGGCCTCCTTTCTGACCGCTGACGAACCCAAGGCACTCCTGAATGTCATGCGCAAGCGGAAGGTCGAAGCGCTGCAGGTACGGCGCGCGAATGCGCTGGTTGCCCTTGATGATGGCCACAGCGTGCAGATGGTCTCCAGGATATTCTATCTCGATCCCGACACGGTTCGCGGCTGGCTACGGGACTTCCGCGAGAAGGGTCTCGCCTCTGTGGAGCTTGCGGATTACCCGGACCGCGCGGGCCGCCTGACGGCGGACCAGGAAGCCGCTCTCAAGGCGCAGTTCCGGGACAATCCGCCGCGCGACACCAACGCGGTGCGGGATGCCATCTTCCGAAAGTTTGCTGTGAGATATTCACGTCCGGGCGCCATCAAGCTGATGCACCGCCTGGGGTTCGCATACGTGAAGCCGAAGACGCTGCCGAAGCAGGCCGACAAGCAGGCGCAGGAAGCCTTCATCAGGGATTATGAACAGCTGACGCGCGGGATGTTTCCGGACGCGACGGTTGTCTTCGCCGCTGCGGTCCATCCCGAGTATCAGAGCCGGCCGGCGCATGGCTGGTTCATCCGTTCCGACAAGCCGGCGATCAAGGCCACGACAGGGCGCCAGCGGCTGAACCTGCACGGCGCACTGGACCTTGAAACGATGAAGCTCACCCTGGTCGAGGGCGAGAAGATCAATGCCGAAACCTCTCTGCGGTTGTTCGAGAAGCTGGAACGGGCCTATCCGGACACCCGGGTGATCCCGGGTGATCCCGGGTGATCCCGGGTGATCCATGTCTGTCTCGACAATGCGCGCCATCACCATGCCAGGCTGTTGCGGCCGTTCCTGGAGCGGCCGGAGTGCCGCATCCGGCTGCATTTCCTGCCGCCGTATGCGCCACACCTCAATCCCATCGAGCGGTTATGGGGCGTCATGCACCGGCATGTGACGCACAACCGGTTTTATCCCGATTTCCGACAGTTCACCGAGGCCATCTTCGGGTTCTTCAACCAAACCCTGCCCCGGGAATGGGAAACAATCCGAGACACCGTTACCGACAACTTTCGTGTCATCACACACGATCAGTACCGAGTAATTGGGTAGCAGGAGTATATATTCATGAATAACCTCCCGATTGACAGTCTTTGAGTATGACGAATACTGACTAGTCCAAGGTTAAATCGACCTCATTGTCGAACCATTGAAAGCCATCAAATAGATCCTTCTTGAAGAAAAACAAAAGGATTTTCATATTCATTCCAGACAAAGAGGCCTGGTTCGATTCGTAGTACCTATTTCATCGTTTTCCGTCTCACTGGACAAAACCGCATTTCCAGACCCATCGGGTTCGCCAAGAAGCAAAAGAACTTGGGGTTTGGTCGAGACCCCGCGTATTAGATCAGTTTCAAGGCTATCCCTTGAGGCAAAGGATTGTCCCTTCCCCACGTCCGTCGCGCAACCAGTGAAAACCGACATCAGCAGTGCAGTTATTAGCACTGAAGATCGTAGGTTCTGTTTCATAATGAATTCCTCTTATTGCTTTGCTCGCCGCCACTGTGGATTGAAGCGCCGTCGTCAAGCACGATATAAGTCGAATACGACAGTCCGTTCTTAATCATCTGGACTCACAGACTCCCCGTTTAAATGGTGTGCAATCTGCCGACCGAGAGAAAGACAGGCTTGCCGTTGAGTATTCGGAGAGTTTTCTAGAGGAATAAAAGGCGGAATTACTAACAACCATGGATTTCCTTGGGCCGTTACGTCAAAGTCGATCGGTTGATTCGTGTTGAACATGTCGACAATCGTCGCGCCTAAATGTGTTGATTTGTCCCAATCAACGTATCCGGCACACACCACGATTCCGCCAGCATAGGTGACCCCGCTGATGCAACCGACATCACCACTTTTGTATATGTTTGTGGTCGCACCTCCGACAAAAACAACCAATCGAATATCAATAGGAGCAATGCGTTTACGAAATTTCGCATCTGCCAAAAGCAGACCAAGATATTCGGGTTTGCGTGGCGCCGCAGCGGGATCCATCCCTGGAAACGCTATAGGAAGAAACGCTTCGTACCGTACAAACCTCTATTCAGATCGTACCTGTGCAATACCATTTTCAACACAATCAACAATTCGTTTATCGTCTTTCACAGCAGTCGTTGCGCTGCCAAAAGAGAACTGGCGTACGAAAACGACCATCACTCCGTCGCGTTCTACTACTGGGATATCTGTCGGACTCTGTTCCGCTGCTGCATCAAACACGAATCCTATTGCGCATATGAAATATAGGGTCGGAAAAAGTAACCAGCGAGAAGCGTTCATCACGGGTCAAACCAAACGGCCGAAGAGAAGAAGGGTCAGTAATGAAATCGTTTTCCACATAGCCGCCTCCCCGGGGCAACCGATTGAAGGAAAAACATGACTAACTTTTATGGAAACTCGAACGGTTTTGGAGTGCCAGGTTCGTCGATCTGGCGAGCGACAGTATAATGGGTTCTTGGTGTCTGCACGAATATTTTGAGGAGTATTATAGACAGAAATCGTTTTCTGCTCGGCCAGCGCATGTCCGCTTATGGCTACTAGCGGATATCCACTCGTTTGTCGAAACAGTGAAAATAGTTACTGGTCCCCTCAAATGGCCAGAGCAGCATAACTATATCTATTTCTGGAATTAGCTATTTCCCCCGGTCGTGTGACCGCGGCTTTTCTTCTTTAGCGGCTCTATAAAAGGCCGATGCCCTGTGGCGGGTCGCCCAGCTCAAACGTGCGGGTCTGGGTCCGTCCACCGAAGGTGACGTTGACCGTGTTGACTTGGCTCGGGTGGGTTTCCGTCAGCATCTGATTGGCGATAATCAGACTATTCAATCTCTGCGGCAAAGGTGCTTCCTGATAGGCAAACACCGCGTCGACTTCCATTGAAACGCCGACCCAGGACAGCGGAATGGGAATTTCTTTTCCGTCCGAAATCGAAAAGTATTCGTTCACATAGGCCGAGACTAATGCATCGGCATCGGGCTCCGCTTCCATGACGATGGTGCGGCCAATACGGGCGGTGAGGGCGAGTTCCAAATCCAGCGTCATCAGCCGGTGAATCACCTCCAGCGTGCCGACGCGGTTGTTCTCTTCGACGATGGTGAAGGCCACGTGCGCGCCGTGAGCTCGGACCGGTTTGACGCGGGTCGCCCAAACCGCTGAACTTCCTGCCAAGAGCGCGCGGCGCGACAACATGACTTCGAGGCGTCCTTCCCTATTCCCTCAATCTATTCTCTTGGGCGCCCTCGCCATTCTCGCCGTCTTCATCGTCTTCGTCATTATCGCCCTTGAGATCAACCTTGATGTCTTTCATCAGGTCACGGCCGCGGCGTCCTTCGCGCTTAAACAATTCCAGCCGGGATTCCACCGCACGGGCCGGCCAATAATTGTTGTTGAGGTCGGTGTCCGCCGTTTCCCAATGGGGATCAAGGGTGATGCCCACCACTTCACGATCCGTCACCAGCAACTTGGAGAATTTCTTAGGGTCGCTGCGCCAGATTTCCGCCGGGATGCGCACTTCATCGGTGCGGCCGTTGTTATAGGTCACTTCCAGGATGACAGGCATGACCAAGCCACCGACGTTCTTGAAGTCGACCATGGTTAAAAAGTCTTCGTTTTCCAGCAGTTCTTTTTCCCAATCCTCCAGCCTACGTGTCGACGAGTTTGCTTTGTTGCGGTCTGCATTGGAGACGGTGTAGCGGTCGTTTTCGTTGTAGAAATCTCTCAGATCCCGGTCATCCTCCACCGCTTTTCTCAGATCTTCGTTACGGCGCTCGGTTAGGGAAATGGGGTCTCCTTCAGCCTTTTCCCGCTTCCAGGGCATTTCCACATCCGGATTTTTTGTATCGATGCGGTAATGGGTCACCTTGTCGATGGCGATGTCCACATGGTCGGTGGTGTAGAACCAGCCGTGCCAGAACCAGTCGAGATCGACGCCTGACGCGTCTTCCATGGTCCGGAAGAAGTCCGCCGGTGACGGCTGTTTGAATTGCCAGCGCCGGGCGTATTCGGCAAAGGCAAAATCAAACAATTCTCTTCCGAGAATAGTCTCCCGCAGGATCACCAGCGCCGTGGCGGCTTTGGCATAAGCGTTTTCGCTAAAGTTTTTCAGAGATTCACTATCCGTCATGATCGGCACCTGATTCATGCCTTTCATGAAGTCGGCAATGTTTCTCGGCTCTCCACGACGGGACGGATAATCGTCTTCCCAAAGCTGTTCCGCCAGGAACTGGAGATAGGTGTTGAGCCCTTCGTCCATCCACGTCCAGCGGCGTTCGTCGGAATTAACGATCATAGGAAACCAGTTGTGTCCCGCTTCGTGAATGACGACGGAGATGAGCCCGTATTTTGCCGCCCGGGAATAGGTGACGTCGCCAGTCTTCTCGTCTTTCTTTGGTCTTGGCCCATTGAAGGCCAGCATGGGGTACTCCATGCCGCCCACTTTGCCGTTAACGGAAATCAGCACCGGGTAGGGATAGGGGAAGACGTGATCGCCGAAGACCTTCATGGAGTGAATCAGGGACGCCGTAGAGAATTGCCCCCACAACGGGCTGGCTTCCTTGGGAAAATAGGACATGGCCATGACGGTGCTGCCGTCCTGATTCTCGTAGCCTTGCGCATCCCATTGGAATTTGCGTGAAGATGCCCAGGCGAAGTCCCGCACGTTCTCCGCCGTGAAATGCCAGGTTTTTGTTTGTTTGGATTTTTCACCTTCGTTGAGAATGGCTTCGCTTTCGGTGACGATCATCACCGGAGACCGCGCAATCTCCGCTTTCTTCAGACGGTCTTGTTGTTCTGTCGACAGAACGTCTTCCGGGTTTAGCAATACGCCTGTTGAGGCGACGATATGATCATCCGGCACGGTGATACGCACATCGAAATCGCCGAATTCCAAAGTGAACTCACCCCGGCCCAAGAAGTTTTTCTGATGCCAACCTTCGTCGTCTGAATAGACGGCCAAGCGGGGATACCACTGGGAGATTTGAAAGATGTCGTTACGGTCTTCGTCGAAATACTCATACCCACCCCGGCCAAAGAAGGTTTCAATCTTAATAATATTATGGGACCAGCGAATGGTGAACGATGTTTGCTCGCCAGGGCCAAGCGGTGTGGGAAGATTGATCCGCATCAGCGTATCGACCACGGTGTAAGACAAGTCATTGCCAGCGGCATCGGTAACGCTGTCCAATTGAAATCCGAAGTCGCCGTCGCGGTGTTCGTATTCGGCTCTCAATGTGCCGTAAGACTCTCGTTTGTCTCCGTCGGATTTGCGTTGTGCCACATACAGGGAATCACCGCCGAACCGGTTCTGATCCATGTTGAGCCACAGATACCGCAAGCTGTCCGGCGACTTGTTGGTGTAGGTGATGGTCACCGTGCCGCTCAGTTGGCGGTCTTCTTCGTCGAGGACGATGTCGATGGCATAATCAGCCCGTTGCTGCCAATAGGCATGGCCAGGCGCGCCGGAGGCGGCACGATAGGCGTTGGCCGTTGGCCAAATCTCTTCAAGTTGGCGGAACTTGTCATCCCACGGCACTTTGGTTTGCCGCACGGCCTGGGCCTCGACCGATGTTGATGCCAAGAAAACGCCCAACAGGGCAAAGGTGCGTAACCCGATTCTCATATCGAAATCCTCTTTGGCATATGCCTGCGCATAGTTATGCACCAACCAAGCAGACACGGCGCCGGGATTCAACACCCGGACGAGATTTTCGACTCCTTTGAACGGTCTTTATTGGGGTTTCAACGCCACAAAGAGAAACCGGGTCACGCTGAAAAAGAATTCACCTTGCTCTTCGAAAGTGTCCAGTTCTGCGATCCAATCATTTGCTTCCTGTTCTGAAACGCGGTCTTCCTTCACGGCCAATTTGGCAGTCGAGCGGAGCACTTCGGCACTATAAGAGCCGGGGGTCATTGCCGTGTTGACCACCGGAATGCCGCTGGTAACGTCCAACGTGAAGCTGGCTTTGGTGAGCAAGGCGGGCAGGCGCGCGGGCAAGTCCGAATGCACGAAGTGGTTACGCCGGGCCTCCATGATCGTGTGCAGACGGACGCGATCGTTGGTACGGACAACGGCACTGTCCCAGTCCGTATCGATGATGGCCAGACGCCCACCGGGTTTCAGAACGCGATGCGCTTCACCGAGGGCTTTTTCAATATCCGGGACAAACTCATAGACCTGGGTGGACACAACCGCATCAAAAGACCCGTCGTCTCCCGGCAGGGCGACGGCATCGCCGTCCACAATCGATACCCAGCTCTTATCTTCGCACCGGCTCTCCGCAATGGCGCGCATGTCGGCACTGGGATCAAGACCGACGACGGATCCCTCCGGACCGACGATGTCCGCCATTTGCAGGGCAAGCAATCCCGGACCGCAGCCGACATCCAAAACGCGGTCGCCGGTGTTGAGGGCGAGATGACCCAAGGTGAAGTCACGCTGGGCAATCACTTCTGGCGTTTGATAAATGCGGTCGACGCGTTTGGCTGCCTCGCCGTCGAAGGAGATGGGTTTCTTACTCATGGTGTTTTGGCTGTGACGGTTGGGGCTACCAACTCAACAGTTTTTCCCCGAGCACTTTACCGAAGGCCATGGCTGGTGTGAGGGATAGGCCGCCGACAAAAGCATTCCCCGAGGTGCGGCCGAAACCGAGAATTTCACCCCCCGCATAGACGTTGGAAATGGGTGAGCCGTCCGTTTTCAACACGCGAAGCTGATCGTCAACCGCCAAGCCAGCCGGGCTGAGTACGGTGATGCCCATCGCCTTAATGCCATAGAAGGGAGGATTTTGGATCTTGCGGATGAGGAAAAACTTGTCGAAGTCCTTATCTGTTTTGGCATCGACGGCGGCGTTGTAGTCATCAACGGTCTTTTTCATTGCATCCGCCGGCACATCCAATGCCTCGGCCAACTCGTCAATGGTATCGGCCTTTACAAAATTGGGATGGTTGCCGAACTTGTTTTTAAAATCCTCGGGCTCAAGCATGGTGATCGGTGAGGCGTTCTGGCGTATGCCTTCATCAAACACGATGTTCATACGCATACCCGCCTGTTTGAGAAGGTTGCGCTCGCGGTAATCGATGCTCTGATGATCTTCTTTCATGAACCGCTTGCCGTTCACGTCGACAAAGATCTCCCAGATGTTCCGCACCTTAGGCGATAGCGCGAGAAATTCACCGGACGTAGGGTCATCGGGTTTTTCCAGCCAGCCGGCAAAGGTGCAGAGAAATTTTTCCTGGCCATCAAACTGTGCCCCGAGGTTCCGCGCCGCGACAATGCCGTCGCCGCGGGAATAGGGATTGCAGTGGGAGCACAGGGGGATGTCCGGATTGATCTCGTTCCATAACTCCGGCCCTGCGGCATAGCCGCCGCAGGCTAGCACCACATTTTTACCTTGGAAGGATTGTTCACCGTTGGGTGTGTCCACGGTAACACCGGTGATTACGCCGTTGTCGTCGGTCGTGAGGCTCGTGAGCCGGTGCTCCAGGCGCAAATCGATTTTGCCATCATCAACCAGTTTTTTATGAACCGGACGCAGCACATCGAGAATGGATATGGCGGCATTGTTACCCCAAAGGTAACGCCGGGTATCGTAGGCCTCATGGGCTTCCCCGGCCACCGGTGTCCCCGGGGCCGGCTCGAAGCCGATGTCCATCAGCCAATCGATGGTGGCTGCCGCGTTATCGACAAATAGTCTAAGGACAACCGGATCTATTTGATTATTTGCGACCTTCTGCGCGTCCTCGAAGTGTGCATCTGGGCTGTCCTCAATGCCAAGCTGCTTTTGCAGACGAGTTCCTGCTGCCGAAATCTGGCCCGACGACCAATGCAGCGTGCCACCGATGCGGTTGTCAGCTTCGATCTGCAAGACTTTGGCACCCCGCTCTGCAGCGTGAATGGCGAGCGGCAATCCGGTGGACCCGGCGCCAACACAAATAACGTCCCATGTCTCGGGCATGGTTTACTCCTCGATTGTGTGTCCCGTGTTCGTCGATCTCTCGTGGGCCGCACCCTAGCCCGACCGGCGTTTCCTGCATATAGGGTCATGACCCGAGAGTGTGCCGCAAATCAGACCGGAAGATCGGGCACCGGATAGGGAACCGTGGATCTGAGACGTTCGATCTCCGCCAATGTCGTCGGCGGCCCGGCCCACAGCGGCGCTTTGTCCCGGATCGTGTTTTTGAGCCACAAGTTGGGGACGTCATCGAAGGTGGCATAGCGCCAGCCGTGCATGTTGGCGATCCGCCCTTCCAGATTGGCGCCGACCCAGCTCATCTGATAACGCTCGGGCTCTTTTGTGAGTAGGGCTCCGTTGTCGAAGTGGTCGTAGACCTCACCGCTGGTCACGCGCATTTCGCCGTCCGGCCCGGCCCGGTGCGGAAAGGAGGCATAATTAACGTGAACCTGATCACCAGATTGGTTCACCGTGTAAGTCACACCATAGCCGCCCTGGCGAATACCGCGCAGGTCATGACTTTCCACCCGGTAGTTGATCCGTCCGTCGACCAGCGTGAAGGTGCGCACCTGGTAAGCAAATATGCTCGGCCGTTGCGGCTGCCCGGTCACGCGGTTGGCCACCAGTTCATCGCGGTCCGGCTCGAGGAAAAAGAAGATCTTGCGTGACAAAGACACCGCCGATGTCTCAGTGCGCAATTCGTTAGGTGTGACCCCAGTTTCCAATCCCAACATGCGGCTGGCAACGGCGCCGTTATCTTTGATGGGGCGAATGAGTCCGGAGGCATACCAATAAGCCGGTGTCCGCTCCCCGCCTCTGAGCGCCAGCCACGCGTTGAATTGATCGGGTGTGACCGGGCCGGTTTGTGCAAACGCCCGTCGCGAGAAAGCGTAATAAGAAAACGCTCCTGCGATACTGCTGCCTGCGATTCTAAGATATCTTCGTCTTGAAAGGCGTGTCATGACATGATCGGTTCGTTCCATTGAATCCTAGTGAAAGCTAACCGCTGTCATGAGCGAGAAACAAGATGTCTATGAAAGGTGGTCGGTCCATGTTCAGAGCCGTTGAAGCGCGTTTTGGACTCTAAAGCCGCCATCCCTGCCGCAACCTGTCGCATGACTTTGGCGCTACTGTTCGGTGCTGCGCTGTTCAATTATGCCGACCGTTACATGCTGGCGATTCTGATCCCTGACATTAAAGCTGATCTGGAACTTTCCGATACCCAGATCGGCATTCTCACCGGCCTCGCCTTTACGTTGTTCTACGCCACCCTCGGCATACCCATCGCCCGTCTGGCCGATGTGTTTTCCCGTCGTGTGATTGTGTCCGTCGCGCTCGCCGTGTGAAGCGCTATGACGGCGCTATGCGGTCTGACGCAGACCTTTGCCCAACTCACTGCTGCGCGGGTGCTAGTGGGTGTGGGGGAGGCGGGCTGTACGCCGCCATCCCATTCCATGATCGCCGATACCTTTCCCCGCGCCGAACGGGCCAAGGCGCTGGCGACCTATGCACTGGGATCGCCTGCCGGGTTGTTGCTCGGCTTCCTCATCGGTGGCTGGCTGACCAGCACCTTTGGCTGGCGCATCGCTCTTATTGTTTTTGGTCTACCCGGGCTGGTGTATGCGTTCGTCATTTGGCGCAACTTGACGGAACCCGACCGGGGCTATTCCGATGACGTAGAGATCGATCAAGACCGACCGCCTTTTTGGTCGGTCGTTCGTCTTCTCCTCGGGCGTCCCAGCTTCCGGCACTGCGTTCTCGGTGTCTCCATTCACGGCATCGTATATCTCGGCGTGGTCAATTGGCTGCCGTCATTCTTTGTCCGCGCTCACGGACTCGGCATCGCTGAGATCGGCGTCTGGCTGGCTTTTGTGCTCGGGCTTTCCCAACTGTCCGGCATTTATTTGGGCGGTATTCTCGGTGATCGTTTTGGCGCCAAGGACCCGCGCTGGTACATGTGGATTGCCGGTTACGCCATTCTTGCCGGCGGACCGTTCTTTGCTCTGGTCTTTCTCTGGCCGACCCCCACCGCCGCTTTTATTGCGCTGGCCGTTCCGTTTTTCCTCGGCGTTGTCCAAGCGGGACCGACTTACACCGTGATTCAGACCGTGTCCGGACCGCGCATGCGGGCCATGGGTTCGGCCATCAACATCCTCATCATCAACATGATCGGTGGCGGGCTCGGACCGCTCATCATCGGCGGTCTCAGTGATTGGTTATCCCCGGACCTGGGAGACGACGCGCTGCGTTATGCCCTGCTGGGCACGTCCATTGTTTTCAGCACCTGGGTGTGGGCGCATTTCATGCTGGCCGCCCGCAGCGTGCAGCGGGACATCGACTTGGCCATGGCCTAAGCGCTATTCGGCGGCGCTTTGCGCGCCTTCGTTGCGGCGCCACTGCAGCAAGGTCTGTCCGAGCAAACGGCCGAAGGTCAGTGCCGGGGTGACACTGCCGCCGGGAATAAAAGCATGGCCGCTAAGACGTCCGAACCCCAGCACTTCGCCTGCCGCGTACAGATTAGGAATGGCGTTGCCGTCGGACCCGACCACGTTGAAGGTTTCATCGGTGACCACGCCGGCGGGACTCATCACGCTCATGCCGACACAATGTATCGCATAGTAGGGTGGCTTCTTAATCTGTTTGGGCAGGCATTCGCGGCCAAAGTCCGGATCTTTCCCGTCGCGGACGAAGCCATTGTAGCGCTCTACCGTTGCCAAGAAGGTTTCCGTATCCACGTTCATTTGAACGGCAAGGTCTTCTAGGGTATCGGCTTTTAGAAAAGATGGGTGAGTGCCGAGCGCCGCTTTAAATTCTTCGTCGGTCCAAAACGCAGTAATTTTTGGGGCGTTCTGGCGGACACCCTCGTCGAACACCAGGAAGTGTCGCCACTCGGGCTGCTCTTCGAGGGCGAGCTCACGCACATCAACACTTGGCACGTCCTCGCGTACGAACCGTTCGCCACGGATGTTAATGTGAATTTCCCAGGGTTGGCGGGACTGAGGAGACGTGTCGAGCCATACATAATTGCTTAGGGCATTGCCCTCGCCACCGATGTAGGTGCTGCACATGGGATCATTGGGGTCGTTGAGAACGCAGGCGTAACTTGGTAAAACGTTTTCACCGCCTTCGATTTTGGCGCCCACTGCCTCCATAAGCTTGATTCCCTTGCCTTGGGAATTGGGATTGGTGGAACTGTAGTGGTGGGCTTGTGGCGAATACTTTTTGAACAACTCTCTGTTGGCGGCATAACCGCCGGAGGTGACAACCACGTTATCGCTACTGTGATTCTGTTCCGTTCCGTCTTTGGTTTTTGTGCGGATACCACTGATGGCGCCACTGTCATCGCGCAAAAGTTCAACGCATTCGGTTTCCAAGCGAAGATCGATGCCGCCCTTGTCCACTTCCGCCGTCAACGCCGGTTCGATGCACTTGATCAGGGCTTTGCCTTCCTCCGGCGACCAGAAAGAACGCTTGATGAAATAGGGTTCGTGCACCATGAGCACGCCCGGGCACTCGGGGTCCACGTTGTAGCCAAGGTCCAGCAGCCAATCGATGGTGTCGCCAGCGTTTTCCGCGTCGATGCGCATGATCGGCTCGTTAAAGGTGTCATGGCAAACCCGTCGCATATCATCGAGGAATTCCTGGGGGGTGTCGTCAATACCGCGTTCCTTATGGAGTCGGGTACCGCCAGCGGCCATCTGTCCGCCCGAATACCACAGCGTGCCGCCCACTTTGCTGTCCTGCTCCACCAGCAACACCTTGGCGCCGCGCTGGGCGGAAAAAATGGCCGTCGGCATGCCCGCCGTGCCGGCCCCGACGACAATCACATCCCACTGCGTATTCGATTTTTCTGCCATGGCAGCCTCCCACACTCCGACTCTAGGGGCCGGGCCAAGGCGGTCAATGTAAATCTCTTGCTGCCTTGGTGACCTAGGCGTACCCTCACTTATCCCGAAGGAGAGACGACATGACCGACCGTCAAGCTCAGCACCAAATGCTGGTAAAACCGACTCATGACGAACGCGCCCGTCAGGATTTATGCCAGGCCATGCGCGCCCATCTTTTGGCCGATGTGCAGGCCGGCACCCAGACCGTGTTCAATCATCGAGTTCACCCGGCGTTCAAGAAAGAGCAGGGGCGCGAGGTCAAAGACAGGCACGAAATCCGCCATGCCATGTCGCCTGATCCTTATTACCGGGTTTACTGCGCCTCGCTGCGGTCTTCCCAGGAACTGATGTGGGATTCCATCATCGACACGGTCGAACATGAGATGCCGCGCCTGCAAACCGAGTTCAAGAAACTCCACAACCAGGCCAAAGGCTCATTGACCCTGGATCCCGATCTGAAGATTCCCCGTTATCACACGGCGGCTGACATTCACCTGCAACCGAACGGATATCACACCGACGTCACCGAGAACGATCTCAGCGCCGGGGCCATTTTCGACCGCGCTCTTTATATGTATGGCGACGGCAAGTTCGGACCCTACAGCGACGCCATGGGCCATATAGTCAGCGGTGCGATCAAGGCGCTGCGCCCTGACTTCTCACCCAAGCGTATTCTCGACCTGGGCTGTACGTCGGGCAATTCCACCTTGGTGTATGTCGATGCCTTCCCGGACGCCGAAGTGCATGCCATCGATGTGGGTGCGCCCTGTTTGCGCTACGCCCATGCCCGTGCCGAGACCTTGGGCAAGCCGGTGCATTTTGCCCAGGCTAATGCGGAGCACACCCATTACGACGACGACAGTTTCGATCTCATCGTCTCCCACATCCTGTTTCATGAAACCGGACGCACGGCGCTGACCAACATCATGCGGGAATGCCATCGTCTGCTGACGCCGGGCGGGTTGATGGTGCATCTCGACATCCCGCAGGATCAGCATTGCCAGGACATGTACGATTCCTTCCTGTGGGATTGGGAAGCCTACAACAACAACGAAACCTTCTGCGTAGTGCTGCGCGGTCTCGATTACGCAGACGAAGCCGTCACCGCGGGCTTCGAGAAGGGCAACGTCTCCATAGAAAGCCTGCCTATGGGATGGCCCCTGCTGCTCGGTCAAAAGGCGGCGTAAAACATGGCGGACTCTGAGCGCGTCGAAATTCCCCGCAGCGCCAAGGGTAAGCGGCCGCAGTATTTTAACGACCCGGCCAGCGACAAACTGCACTTCATGATCATGGCATTGATAGAAGAACTGTCGGTGACCCGTGACCGTCTCGATGCCGTCGAGCGGGTACTCGAACGTAAGGGTGTTTCAACTTTGGACGAGGTGGACCGGTTTGATCCCACTGACGAGGACCTTGAGCAGCGCAACGAGCGCCGGGCAGCCTATGTGGCCAAGATCATGAAATGCTTCGCTGACGAAGCGGCCCAAGCCGCGCGCAAAGACCCCGCCTTGGACTTCGACGACGTGGTCAAAGCGGTGGCGGAGTAACAACGTTTCGCCAAGGCTCTCGGTGATCCACGGCGCCTGTGAACTGGCTATCAATCGGTCTTACTGGTTCCGATTCTGTCTTACGTCGGTTTTGATCTGGGTCATAGCGAGTCAAACGTCGCAAGCCCTAGAACAGCACATAGGGAGTAGACAATGCCAAAATACCTTGGAGCATTTTGCGTTTCGTTCGCCGCGCTGATGTTGTGGACCGGACAAACGATGGCCCGGCCGGACATGGATGCCGGTCGGCGCGAATTCAGCAGGTCGTGCCAAAACTGTCACAGCCTAAAACGCGGCGAAGTTATTGAAGGCCCGTCATTGGCTGGCGTTTTCGGCCGACGCGCAGGCAGTCTTGTCGAGTTTAATTACTCGGACACCATGCGGGACTCGAAGATTATCTGGACCGAGGACTCCCTCGACACCTACCTTGTCAGCCCACTCACGTCGATGGGCTCAGGTATCGATATGATTGCCCACGGCATTCGCGACGATGACGCACGCGCTGACTTGATCGAGTTTCTGAAACACGCCTTGTGATGCCTGTTTCTGACTCTTAGCAGACATCTAGCACTGAATTCTTCTGGCAAATAAGTACGAAACCGCGTTTAAATGTTTCGTGTTAAGGATGAAATGCGTTTCAGTCATTTTGTGCGGGACATAGATAAAAATGACGGAAGAAAATTCGGAGACAGGGTCAGGTAAACTTTTTTCAGAAGAGTACCGCCATTTGAATGCCGAGTTGCATAAGACCAATGAGCACTATGGTCGCACCAGTCAGATTTTCGCACCTCACGTTACGAAATTGCGAGATATACTCCTGCTACCCAATTACTCGGTACTGATCGTGTGTGATGACACGAAAGTTGTCGGTAACGGTGTCTCGGATTGTTTCCCATTCCCGGGGCAGGGTTTGGTTGAAGAACCCGAAGATGGCCTCGGTGAACTGTCGGAAATCGGGATAAAACCGGTTGTGCGTCACATGCCGGTGCATGACGCCCCATAACCGCTCGATGGGATTGAGGTGTGGCGCATACGGCGGCAGGAAATGCAGCCGGATGCGGCACTCCGGCCGCTCCAGGAACGGCCGCAACAGCCTGGCATGGTGATAGCGCGCATTGTCGAGACAGACATGGATCACCCGGGATCACCCGGGATCACCCGGGATCACCCGGGATCACCCGGGTGTCCGGATAGGCCCGTTCCAGCTTCTCGAACAACCGCAGAGAGGTTTCGGCATTGATCTTCTCGCCCTCGACCAGGGTGAGCTTCATCGTTTCAAGGTCCAGTGCGCCGTGCAGGTTCAGCCGCTGGCGCCCTGTCGTGGCCTTGATCGCCGGCTTGTCGGAACGGATGAACCAGCCATGCGCCGGCCGGCTCTGATACTCGGGATGGACCGCAGCGGCGAAGACAACCGTCGCGTCCGGAAACATCCCGCGCGTCAGCTGTTCATAATCCCTGATGAAGGCTTCCTGCGCCTGCTTGTCGGCCTGCTTCGGCAGCGTCTTCGGCTTCACGTATGCGAACCCCAGGCGGTGCATCAGCTTGATGGCGCCCGGACGTGAATATCTCACAGCAAACTTTCGGAAGATGGCATCCCGCACCGCGTTGGTGTCGCGCGGCGGATTGTCCCGGAACTGCGCCTTGAGAGCGGCTTCCTGGTCCGCCGTCAGGCGGCCCGCGCGGTCCGGGTAATCCGCAAGCTCCACAGAGGCGAGCCCCTTCTCGCGGAAGTCCCGTAGCCAGCCGCGAACCGTGTCGGGATCGAGATAGAATATCCTGGAGACCATCTGCACGCTGTGGCCATCATCAAGGGCAACCAGCGCATTCGCGCGCCGTACCTGCAGCGCTTCGACCTTCCGCTTGCGCATGACATTCAGGAGTGCCTTGGGTTCGTCAGCGGTCAGAAAGGAGGCCCTTTTGCGCATCTTCGCCGTGAAGTCGTTCGCTGCTCGTGTCGTTGGAGAGGTGCATGAATCGGCAGCCGAATCAGGTCAATGCAAAATACTAAATTCAGGCCGAATCAATGATTCCAGGTATCGACTAATAGATCATCCTTGGGTCTGGAGCCGTTTTTTCGCATCCAGCCCTCAGGTTGAAGTCAAAAGAGACGAGAAAAAACCCTCCTTTGTTTGGAGCTATATTCGTTCTAAGCCTCGTGGTGCGAGACTTGTGTTTGAGTATGTCCTATTCTTCGTGGTAGTTGTTGGGCTCGTGCCACTTTATGTGGAAACCTCCGCTCTGCTTCCGCGCCCCGGTTTTCCAGATTTTTTATAGAATAGTAGGCAGTTTAATGGTTCTTCACAGCGCCGCTGCGTTCATTTATGACACAAAAGAAATGACCGGAGCTGATCGATTGACGCGTGCAGCGCTATTCGTCTTTGGTTGCATGATGATAGCCGAAGCAGAAGAGTTTGTTTGAAGCGTTAGTTCAATGCTTAGGTAAAGTGGGATTTTGGATATGACTCGTGGAAAGCATCTGTCATTAGACGAAGCTCAGCGCACAGGCAAACTAGGCCAGTTTGCCAAGCAGTTTAAAAGCGACCCGCCAAACCATAGGTTCTGGCCCGTGTTTCGCCGAATCATCGAAAACTCGCGAGCAGATGACCAAACATCAACTCAGGGCAATGACGACGATTGTAGCGGTACTCAAACTCCTTCAGGTACTTCTCCAAGTGCTGCTTAGAAACGTGAACATGTGTTCCACGGATAGACAGTTTCAACCGCGCCCAGAAGCCTTCAATAGTATTGACATGGCAACCACCTACAGCGTACTCCGCCAGCGCCATGATTGACTGTTTCATGTTCATACCCAGCCTTAGACAATCCTGTGTAGGGCCGCAATTCGTCAGTATGAACCGTGGCACCTTTCTCTATATTCTCTTGAATAATTGGTTGAAGCGTTATTTTGCGAACATTTGGAACAACTTTGGTCATAATATCAGCATTCCGTTCCAGCATTCCAAGCGCTACGGTCTTACCAGGAGCGCCACGGCCACGTTTCCCGCCAGGCTTTTTACCGCCAACGTATGTTTCATCAATCTCAACATCACCGTCCAACGAATTTTCCCCATCCGCATCGGCCATAAGTTTGCGAATTTGGTGGGCCATACGCCACGCCGTTTTATAAGTCACGCTCAATTGGCGCTGCAATTCCTTGGCAGCTACGCCGTGACGCGTCGTGGTAAACAGGTAAATTGCGAAAAACCACTTCTGCAAAGACGTGTGGGAACGGTGGAAGATTGTACCAGCCATCGGGTGAATATGGTGGGCGCACCATGCGCATTCGTAATATGCATGTTTTTTAACACGGTGAAATTTTCCGTGCTTCCCACATTTGGGGCAATCCAAGGTCTCTCCGTAATATTCGACCATCAAATAGTGAAGGCACGCATCGTCGTCCGGGAACAGCTTGAAAAAATCTTGGACGCTTTTAACCGCAATCATCGTTCTCTCCATGTTTATGGGGAGAAACTAACATGAGGGCGTACACACGTCAAGGGGATAATTGGGTTATCTTTTGACCGTCCGTCTGCTTTTGAACATCCGGCTCGCTGTTATGATGTGCATCCGCAATCCACTGTCGTTACGCCAGGTCTAAGATATTCTGCTCCGACGCGGCATCGACATTTGTCAGGAGACGGTGCGGTACTGGCCGAATGGCGTCAATTCGCAGCCTGACAGTCCTCAAGTGTATGTTCTACAAATCCGACCCAGTTAGTCTAGCAATACCATATTGGAAGCAATCGATGTCACTTCAGTTGGAGAAGATATGCTTTAGTGATTTTAGTTATACCTGGAATCATTGATTCGGCCTGAATTTAGTATTTTGCATTGACCTGATTCGGCTGCCGATTCATGCACCTCTCCAACGACACGAGCAGCGAACGACTTCACGGCGAAGATGCGCAAAAGGGCCTCCTTTCTGACCGCTGACGAACCCAAGGCACTCCTGAATGTCATGCGCAAGCGGAAGGTCGAAGCGCTGCAGGTACGGCGCGCGAATGCGCTGGTTGCCCTTGATGATGGCCACAGCGTGCAGATGGTCTCCAGGATATTCTATCTCGATCCCGACACGGTTCGCGGCTGGCTACGGGACTTCCGCGAGAAGGGTCTCGCCTCTGTGGAGCTTGCGGATTACCCGGACCGCCTGACGGCGGACCAGGAAGCCGCTCTCAAGGCGCAGTTCCGGGACAATCCGCCGCGCGACACCAACGCGGTGCGGGATGCCATCTTCCGAAAGTTTGCTGTGAGATATTCACGTCCGGGCGCCATCAAGCTGATGCACCGCCTGGGGTTCGCATACGTGAAGCCGAAGACGCTGCCGAAGCAGGCCGACAAGCAGGCGCAGGAAGCCTTCATCAGGGATTATGAACAGCTGACGCGCGGGATGTTTCCGGACGCGACGGTTGTCTTCGCCGCTGCGGTCCATCCCGAGTATCAGAGCCGGCCGGCGCATGGCTGGTTCATCCGTTCCGACAAGCCGGCGATCAAGGCCACGACAGGGCGCCAGCGGCTGAACCTGCACGGCGCACTGGACCTTGAAACGATGAAGCTCACCCTGGTCGAGGGCGAGAAGATCAATGCCGAAACCTCTCTGCGGTTGTTCGAGAAGCTGGAACGGGCCTATCCGGACACCCGGGTGATCCCGGGTGATCCCGGGTGATCCCGGGTGATCCCGGGTGATCCCGGGTGATCCCGGGTGATCCCGGGTGATCCCGGGTGATCCATGTCTGTCTCGACAATGCGCGCTATCACCATGCCAGGCTGTTGCGGCCGTTCCTGGAGCGGCCGGAGTGCCGCATCCGGCTGCATTTCCTGCCGCCGTATGCGCCACACCTCAATCCCATCGAGCGGTTATGGGGCGTCATGCACCGGCATGTGACGCACAACCGGTTTTATCCCGATTTCCGACAGTTCACCGAGGCCATCTTCGGGTTCTTCAACCAAACCCTGCCCCGGGAATGGGAAACAATCCGAGACACCGTTACCGACAACTTTCGTGTCATCACACACGATCAGTACCGAGTAATTGGGTAGCAGGAGTATATGATTCGTCAGCGCCTTCCTCTTCACTTTTCTCTTCAGTGGCCTATTCCTGCTGCGGCTGATCAAAGGGGTTAATAGCCTCGCGCTTTGAGCATTGTTTTTCACTGGCAATAATTACTAGAGCGGTTTGACTGAATTGTGAATCGAAGGGGATTCCCAAGCGTCCCACTCCATGATTCTATATCCCGAGGCGATTTGGTGTCAGACATGGGGCATTGTTACGGGAATGATCTTCGCCGGCGGGTCGTCGAGGCGGTCACGGGGCGTCTGTCTGCACGGGGGGCCGCGGCGCGTTTTCGTGTCGCGCCAGCGACGGCGATCCACTGGCACCGGCGCTGGCGCGAGACGGGCTCGATCGAGCCCGACCGCCAGGGCCAACCGCCGGGCTCGAAGCTGGATGCGCATGAGGCCTTTATCCTGGCTCTGGTGGCGCAGACCAAGGCTATGACGCTGGCCGAGATTGGCGAGAAGCTGGCGGCGTCGCACGGGGTTCGGGTGTGCCCGTCGACGGTCTGGCACTTCTTCGCCAAGCGCGGGCTGACGCACAAAAAAGACCGGCCATGCAGCGGAGCAGCGGCGCCCGGACGTGCTCGCGCGGCGCCGGCTCTGGTTCGAAGGCCAGGCAGGGCTCGCTCCGGAACGGCTGATCTTCATCGACGAGACCGGCGCGTCGATGAAGATGGCGCGGCTGCGGGGATGGTCGCGCAAAGGCGAACGGTGCCGGGCCGCCATACCCCATGGCCATTGGAAGACCACCACGTTGACCGCCGGCTTGCGCCTCTCCGGGGCCTGGCGGGCCCCGATGCTCCTCGACGGGCCGATGCATGGGGCTGCCTTCAAGGCCTATGTGGAACAGGTCCTGGTACCCGAACTCGACCCCGGAGACAGCGTCGTCATGGCCAACCTGCCCGCCCACAAGGTCGCTGGCATCCGCCAGGCCATCGAAGCCGCCGGCGCAACCCTGCTGTATCTGCCGCCCTACAGTCCCGACTGCAACCCGATCGAGATGGCCTTCGCCAAACTCAAGGCGCTCCTGAGAAAGGCCGCCGCCAGAACCGCCGACGACCTGTGGGACGCCATTGCCGACGCCATCGACGCCTTCACCTCAACCGAATGCGAAAACTACTTCGCCGCCGCCGGATATGATCGGGACTAAATTGAATCTGCTCTAGGTGGTTATAACGCTGCCGATAGGCTTCAACCTCACTTTGCTCAGCTTGCGTAAGATCCATGAAGAGCAAAGGCACGATTAAAAAGACGCCGGTAACACCGAGGGCGACATTTTTTCCCGTCTTGTCCGTCTTTGTGTCAACGGCGGAGCAAAATCAGTCCAGTTGGGCGGCGTAAAACCAGTCCATTTTATGTGATGCCGAAGGCGTTGTTGCGGGTTGTCCCGGTAGTGCATGGTGTGCCTCTGTCCAACAGGCTCAGGTAGCTGGCCGCCGCCGTGGTTGCCAGGCTTCCACCGTCGTCGCCGGATAGGCCACGACGAAGCATGCAGCGCTGTGGGGAAGGGTCATGACAAAGAAATGGGCTCGCAGCTTGACGCCAGTGATGATCGCATCCGACTCGCCGAAATCCGCCTGCGCATGCCCCGGCGCATGCCCCGGCGGATGTACCAGCGGCACGAACATCTCCCGCAAACGACGGCGCCGTTCGCGGACGTAACCCTTGACGAGGTCTGGCCGCCGGTGAAGCCATGCTCATCGCGAAGGCGCTCGAATATCCGCTTTGCCGTGTGGCGCTGCTTACGGTGAACCGTGCGGTCCGCTTCCAGAATGCGGTCAATGATATCCGTGAACGGGTCCAGCTTAGGCCGCTTCGGCGGCTCGCTGCGCCGGTATCCCGGCGGCACCGAGTGCCGCAGCATCTTCTTCACTGTATCGCGCGATAGCCCAAACCGTCTTGCTGCTTCTCGCTGGCTCAGCTCTTCCACATGGCACGCCAGTCGCACGGTTAGATAAAGGTCCACCAAGTACATCCTCCCACCTTCCATCCCCAAACGGATCGAAGGCTACAGGTGGCAGACTTTTGCGCCGCCCGCGGCCGGGACATTCCCGCCGCTCCCGTGGATTAATTTGTCACCGTCGTTCTCAGTATAGTGACGCAGAACGTTTTTCTAATTTTGGGGCGGTCACAACGGTAATGGCCCAGACACCGGCGACAGCATGAACGAAGACGTGACGATCACGGAATCGGACCTTGTTAAGGCACAGCCTGAGGATGACCGGTCGTCCGTTCTCGATGCCGCACGGGCGTATTACCGGGACGGTGTTCAAACTCCCTTTGTCCCTGGGGAAACGTGTATACCCCCATCTGGCAAGGTCATCGAGGAGGATGACCTGGCAAGCTTGATAGATGCCTCGCTTGATATGTGGCTGATTGCGGGGCGGTTTTCCGCTGCTTTCGAAGAGCGATTGGCAAGCAAATTTGGAACGCGTTACGCCCGCATGACGGTGTCGGGCTCCGCTGCAAATCTGCTTGCCTTCACATGTCTGACTTCGCAACGCCAGCGCAATCGGATTGAACCCGGCAGTCAGATATTGACTGTTGCGGCTGGTTTCCCGACAACCGTGACGCTGATCGTACAGAATGAATGTGTTCCTGTGTTTGTCGATATCGATGCGGCCACTCACAACGTCGACGTTGAACGATTGGCGGAAGCTGTAACGCCTAAAACACGGGCCATTATGCTCGCCCATTCTTTAGGCAATCCCTTTGATGTGGGGTCTGTCAAAAAAATTGCTGATGACCATGACCTATATTTGATCGAAGATTGTTGCGACGCGTTTGGTGCAAAATATGGTGGAAAAAATGTCGGTACTTTCGGTACCGCAGCGACATTGAGTTTTTATCCCGCTCATCAAATGACAACTGGTGAGGGTGGCGCAGTGATGACCAATAACACGTCAGTAATACGTAATATAGAATCTCTGAGAGATTGGGGACGTGATTGTTGGTGCCCTCCTGGGGATGAAAATACATGTGGAAAGCGATTTGAGTGGAAACTGGGCGAACTGGCTGGATGGCCACAACAAGGCCTTCGCCTTCTTCGGCGGCGTGCCGCGATCGATCCTTTATGACAACGACAAGTGCTTGGCGTCACGTATCCTGCCGGATGGCAGGCGGCAACGAACCCGGTCGTTCAGCGAACTGCAATCCCATTACCTCTGCGAAGACCGATATGGCCGTCCGGGTAAGGGCAACGACAAGGGCAATGTGGAGGGTGTTGTTGGCTATGCCCGGCGGAACTTCATGACGCCGCTTCCCTGTTTCGCGAACTGGGAGGCCTTCAATGCATACCTGGAAGAGCAAGGCCGCAAACGGCAAGGCGAGGTTCTACGCGGCCATGCCAAAACCATCGGTGAACGGCTTGAGCAAGATCTCGAGACGCTGACGGCGTTGCCGCCCATCCCATTTGGTGCTTGCGACAAGGTGGCGACCCAAGTCACTTCGTTGTCCCTGGTGCGTTACCGAAGCAACGACTATTCCGTTCCCGTCGCCTTTGGCCACCAAGATGTCTGGGTTCGGGGCCACGTCCATCAAGTCGTCATCGGCTGCGGCGCCGAGATCATTGCCCGGCACCGCCGTTCCTACGATCGGGAAGACCTGGTTTTCGATCCGATCCACTATCTGCCTCTGCTGGAGCAGAAGATCGGCGCCCTGGACCAGGCCGCGCCACTGGTCGGCTGGGACCTTCCCGAAGCGTTTGCAACGTTGCGCCGACTTCTGGAGGCCCGCATGGGCAAGGCCGGCACGCGTGAATACGTGCAAGTCCTGCGTCTTCTGGAGACTTTCGATCTCACGGAACTCCACGGCGCCGTCCGGGATGCCTTGCGACTGGGTGCGATCGGCTACGACGCCGTCAAACACCTTCTACTGTGCCGGATCGAACTGATGGAAGCGAGGGATGAGAAGCGGTTGCTGCGGTTGCAGAAGCAATTGGCAAAGGTCCGCCTGCTGATTATCGACGAACTCGGCTTCGTGCCGCTCTCAAAGACCGGCGCCGAACTCCTCTTCGAAGTGTTCAGCCAACGTTACGAACGGGGCGCAATCGTCATCACCTCGAACTTGCCGTTCGACGAATGGACGGAAATATTCGGTTCCGAGCGCCTGACCGGCGCACTGCTCGATCGCCTGACCCACCATGTCCATATTCTGGAAATGAACGGCGACAGCTACCGGCTCAACCAGAGCCGAAGAAAACAACAAACAGCCGGCCGCAGCTGATCGGTATCTAACACCGAGGCCAGCGTTGACCCGGTGGGTACACAGGCACCGCCCACACGCCTTCGCTTCGCACACGCGAAACGCTACGCAAAGCCGCGCGGGTCCCTCCTATGCACTACCGGGACAACCCGCAACAACGCCTTCGGCATCACATAAAATGGACTGGTTTTACGCCGCCCAAGTGGACTGATTTTGCTCCGCCGTTGACACATTGGCTCTTATTGCTGAGTTGAGAGACTTTGTTTCAGCCGGCGCAGTTCACATATTCACGCAAAATCGCTCTCAAACTTCCGTGGCGCAAGATCATTTTAGCAAATCTACTGCCATTGAACAGGTCGGGTTGTGGTGCAGTGATTGGGATTCACATTTTGAGCGTTTTGATAAACATGGTGTTCAACAAGGCGACCTGGGGCCTTACGATATCGTTTATCATGGGAGTAGAGTCCTCGCGAAAGGACTGGGCTGGATATTGTCACTCGCGGCAAAAACGCCCGACCTCAAATTCCTTATTCCCCTTGATCGTGGGGAGGTCAATTTTGCTGGGCCACCAAACACAACCATTCGGTCGATAAGATGGGACGAAGGACTATTCGACGCCATTAAGGGAGCGCGAATGACGATTGTTCCGTCTCTTTGGTCGGCAGCATGCGAAGGAGCCCTGATCAAAAGCATCGTAACATCGAGACTGTGTGCCGTTGTGGACAATCCGACTGCCTTTTCCAGCGAAATTCCAGATGACGTGGTACTCAAACTACCCCCTGACCCAACCGAAGCGGCAGAGGCTGCAACAAAGGCCTTAGCTAATGCGTGGCAACCAGAAGAAAATGCGCGACAGGAATGGGTTAAAGCATTCAAGCTCCATCACAGAGCAATGGTTAATCGGATAATCAACTGATCCTTTTCGTGGCCTTTGTATCCATTAAAGACCCAGCAACCCAGAAGTCAGTGCCGTAGCCTCTCATACAATATTTGACATTACGAGTTGGGATCGACTGTAGTGTTACCAACATTTAGTCAGGCAAAAAGTAAAAATGGTCGCAGTCCTCGTCACTGGTGGCGCTGGTTATATCGGGAGTCACGCCTGTAAGGCGTTGGCGCGCGCAGGATACACACCTGTCACTTTTGACAATCTAAGTCGCGGACACCGATCAGCGGTGAAATGGGGACCATTCGAAGAAGGCGAATTGTTGGATCAGCAGCGGCTCGATGAGGTTATGGCCAAGCATAACCCAGCAGCTGTCATGCATTTTGCGGCCTTCGCTTACGTTGGCGAATCTATTTCACATACAGAAATGTATTTTCGCAATAACGTTGAGGGTAGCCGGGCCTTGCTCGATGCCATGAAGGCAGCCGAAGTAAAGCGGATCGTCTTTTCTTCCACATGCGCCGTTTATGGCACGCCTGAAAATTTACCCATTGGAGAGTCCACTCCGACCAATCCGATCAATCCTTATGGTGAGACAAAGCTCTCGGTCGAACGCATGCTCCGGGAACGCGAAAATACGGACGCAGTTTCATGGGTGGCTCTACGGTATTTTAATGCGGCTGGGGCTGACCCAGAAGGAGACATCGGTGAGAATCACGACCCAGAAACTCATCTCATTCCTACGGTACTGTCGGCCGCAAAAGGTCAAACGAAACTGGTGATCAATGGGAAAGACTATCCCACCGAGGATGGAACCTGTGTTCGTGACTATATTCACGTTAATGATCTCGCCTCGGCCCATTTAGCAGCACTCGACTTTCTTGACTCGAGAAACGAATCACACGCGCTCAATCTCGGAACCGGTGAGGGATATTCTATTTTGCAGGTTATTCGCGCAGCGGAACGGGTCACGGGACAGTCAATCGCTTTTAAAATTGGAGACCCCAGACCTGGAGATCCCCCTATTTTGGTCGCAGACAGTTCAAGCGCCAAACAGATTTTGCGATGGAGGCCTCAACGGTCTGAATTGCAAACAATGATTGCGGACGCTTGGCAATGGATACAACGCGAGTGACCGCTACGTTTGTTGTGAGAGTTTGCGTTCCAAAGCACCAACCAAGGTATCTTTGAACCAGATTGTACGGTTCTCAAGTCCGTGATCCTTTAGACAACGGGCTTGACTGTCAACGGCGGAGCAAAATCAGTCCAGTTGGGCGGCGTAAAACCAGTCCATTTTATGTGATGCCGAAGGCGTTGTTGCGGGTTGTCCCGGTAGTGCATAGGAGGGACCCGCGCGGCTTTGCGTAGCGTTTCGCGTGTGCGAAGCGAAGGCGTGTGGGCGGTGCCTGTGTACCCACCGGGTCAACGCTGGCCAAAGGCGACGGGAACGGAATAGTCGTTGCTTCGGTAACGCACCAGGGACAACGAAGTGACTTGGGTCGCCACCTTGTCACAAGCATCAAATGGGATGGGCGGCAACGCCGTCAGCGTCTCGAGATCTTGCTCAAGCCGTTCACCGATGGTTTTGGCATGGCCGCGTAGAACCTCGCCTTGCCGTTTGCGGCCTTGCTCTTCCAGGTAAGCATTGAAGGCCTCCCAGTTCGCGAAACAGGGAAGCGGCGTCATGAAGTTCCGCCGGGCATAGCCAACAACACCCTCCACATTGCCCTTGTCGTTGCCCTTACCCGGACGGCCATATCGGTCTTCGCAGAGGTAATGGGATTGCAGTTCGCTGAACGACCGGGTTCGTTGCCGCCTGCCATCCGGCAGGATACGTGACGCCAAGCACTTGTCGTTGTCATAAAGGATCGATCGCGGCACGCCGCCGAAGAAGGCGAAGGCCTTGTTGTGGCCATCCAGCCAGGCTTCCACCGTCGCCGCCGGATAGGCCACGACGAAGCATGCAGCGCTGTGGGGAAGGGTCATGACAAAGAAATGGGCTCGCAGCTTGACGCCAGCGATGATCGCATCCGACTCGCCGAAGTCCGCCTGCGCATGCCCCGGCGCATGCCCCGGCGGATGTACCAGCGGCACGAACATCTCCCGCAAACGACGGCGCCGTTCGCGGACGTAATCCTTGACGATGGTCTGGCCGCCGGTGAAGCCATGCTCATCGCGAAGGCGCTCGAATATCCGCTTTGCCGTGTGGCGCTGCTTACGGTGAACCCGTGCGGTCCGCTTCCAGAATGCGGTCAATGATATCCGTGAACGGGTCCAGCTTAGGCCGCTTCGGCGGCTCGCTGCGCCGGTATCCCGGCGGCACCGAGTGCCGCAGCATCTTCTTCACTGTATCGCGCGATAGCCCAAACCGTCTTGCTGCTTCTCGCTGGCTCAGCTCTTCCACATGGCACGCCAGTCGCACGGTTAGATAAAGGTCCACCAAGTACATCCTCCCACCTTCCATCCCCAAACGGATCGAAGGCTACAGGTGGCAGACTTTTGCGCCGCCCGCGGCCGGGACATTCCCGCCGCTCCCGTGGACTAATTTGTCACCGCCGTTCTCACCTGTTCATCTGCCGTCTCTTCGTCTTCAACTTCGTCGACGAATTCTTCGTCGTTTAAAATATCATCGTCATCGGTATCACCATGTAGGAGGTTTTCGCGGCCGTGTGCATTGGGGTCATGGTTTTCCCCGTCTGCATCCGTACCAAGTGCCAATGTGCGCGCTTGATTGATGATGGTGCAAATAGTGTCTACCGATAAATCGAACATGGCCCACCGCCCCTGACGATCCCATTTTCTTCACTGATTTCGGCCCAGCCGCGCCAACAAATCAAGAGGGAATTGATACATCTGTTCGGAATTACCGTGCCTGGAGCGCTGTTGCTGGATAATCGGAAAACACACCATCAAGACCAAGAACATAGAACCGCTGGTACTCGGCCAGGGAGTCCGCGTTATAGGGCTTAATGAGATAGCGCGGCTCATCCCGGAAGGTGTAAGCATGCACCATCAACCCTGCAGCATGGGCGCGCCCGATCAAATCCGTCGCCGGTAACGGATTGCCGTCCCGGTCTTGCGGTGCGATCAGCACTTTCCACGGTCCGATGCCATCCGCATAGGAGGCAATCTCGGCCAAGCCCTGCGCCGTCATCATGGAGCCATAGGTGACGCCGGTTCCAGCGGCCTTTTGATCATGGGGCGCTTCCTCCCCCCACCCGAGCAGCTGCACCAGGCGCACCTCGGTCAGGGTATTCAGCGCTTTGAGATTGCCGACCTCAAAGGACTGGATGAACACCCAGTCTTCGGCCTGGGTGAGCCCCGCAGCGGCCAGGGACTCAACGAGAGGTCGCTCCAAAGCCAATCCCAGAGACTGGAAATGCGTCGGGTGTTTGGTTTCGGGATAAATACCGATGGGCCGGCCGCGCCGGGTGCTCTCGCGTCTGACAAGGGCAAGAATCTCGTTGAGGGATGGAACGGCAAACTTGCCGTTGTTGGACTGATCGCGAAACGGCAGCCGTTCATTGGCTCTGAGTGTTTGCACCTCGGTCCAGGTAAAATCTTCGATAAACCAGCCTGTGATCTCGCGGCCGTCTACCGTCTTTGTCGACTGCCGCCCGGGGAATTTTTCGGCAACGTCCGTCGTGTCCGACAACTCATTTTCATGCCGGGCCACCAGCACGCCATCGCGGGTGCTGATCAAATCTGGCTCTATGAAGTGGGCGCCCTGTTCAATGGCAAGGGCATAAGCTTCAAGAGTGTGTTCCGGAAGGGTACCGCTGGCCCCGCGATGGGCAATCACCAGCGGCCAAGGCAAGGGTTGGGCATGAGCCATTGTCGAGGGAAACAAAATAATCCAAGCGATTAAGTAGCCGATGCGTCGGCGCATTCCCACACCTCCGGCAGAATACATTGGGAATGACATGGTATCGACCCGACCGACCAAAAGAAAACGATTAAGGTGTAACGGTCAAGAAACCGTCACACGTGCTTATGGGTAGTGCGACAGGGATTTCATGCCTGGAGATATGAACGCTGACGGCCGGATTACGATCTCGCCGTAATCGGGCAGGACTTAGTGGCTTGCGGCACTTTCGCGCTTTTGTAGCATGGAATCGAAATGCGCCCAGACGCCTTTAGAGCCATGCCATTCCCCAGTGGTGGCGTTCTTTGAATACTCCGTAGCCCGTGCTTCGAAGAAGTTGGCGTGTTCCACCCCGTTGAGGATTTCCGTTAGCCACGTCATAGGGTGTTCCTTGACGTTGAAGACGGACTCAAGGCCCAATTGCTGAAGGCGCCAATCAGCGATGAATCTTATATATGTTTTGATGTCGTCCGGTGTCATGCCGTCGACCGGACCCATCTCAAAAGCCAGATCAATAAATTTATCTTCAAGGCCCACTACGGTCTTGGCACAATCGATGATGTCGTCCTTAAGGGATGGCGTGAGGCACCCGGTTTCCTCGCAGAATGTATGGAACAGCTTGATCATGCCTTCGCAATGCAAGCTTTCGTCGCGCACCGACCAGGACACGATCTGTCCCATGCCCTTCATCTTGTTTTGGCGCGGGAAATTCAGCAGCATGGCAAAGCTAGCAAACAATTGCAGACCTTCTGTAAAGCCGCCGAACATGGCAACGGTGCGGGCGATCTCAGCCGGGCTATCGACCGTGAACTGCTGCATATAGTCGTGCTTGGCCGCCATTTCCTCATATTCAAGAAAGGTCGTGAACTCGGCCTCAGGCATGCCGATGGTTTCCAGCAGGAGCGCATAGGCGGCAATGTGAACGGTTTCAATATTGGAAAAAGCCGCTAACATCATTTTGATTTCTGTCGGCTTAAAGACGCGGCTGTACCGCTCCATATAGTTATCGTTCACTTCAACATCGGACTGGGTAAAGAAACGAAAGATCTGCGTCAGCAGGTTCCTTTCAGAATCCGTAAGCTTATTGGCCCAATCCTTGCAATCTTCTCCGAGCGGCACCTCTTCGGGCATCCAGTGCACCTGCTGTTGGCGCTTCCAAAAATCATGAGCCCAGGGATAGCGAAACGGTTTGTAGCTGCGACTTGGCGTGAGCAGACCCGGTGGCGTATGCGGTGTGATTTTGTTCATTGGTGGTCCCGTTTATAGCAAGTCGCAGATCTAAGGATTTGAATGCCGATTCATTGGCACCCTAAACATTCTTCGTAGTCGGTCCGCCCAGTGACGGCGAGTTCCTTTTCCGGCCAGGCGCGGGTGTTATCCCCTTCCACACCAGCGAACGAGGCCCGTTGAACCGACTTAGAGCGGCAGTAGTACAGACTTTTTACGCCGGACTCCCAGGCCTTCCAGTGCAGCATCATCAGATCCCATTTATCGATGTCGGACGGCAGGAACACGTTGATGGATTGGCCCTGGCAAATGTATGGCGTGCGGTCAGCCGCCATTTCAACAACCCAGCGCTGATCGATTTCAAATGCCGTGCGATAGACCGCCTTTTCCTCATCGGTGAGACCATTGAGGTGTTGGACGGACCCTTCGTGCTCAAGAATTGAGTTCCATGTGCCAGGGTTATTAAGACCCTTGCTTTCCAAAAGGTCTGTCAGGTGTTTGTTCTTAACAGTGAACGAGCCGGACAAAGTCTTATGGGTATAGATGTTGGCGGGTATGGGCTCAATGCACGGGCTCACACCGCCGCAAATGATGCTGATCGATGCTGTCGGTGCAATCGCCATCTTATGGCTAAGCCGCGCCATCAAACCGGATTCCTCGGCATCCGGACAGGGGCCGCGTTCATGAGCCAGCGCGACGGAGGCGGCATCCGCATGTTGGCGGATGTGTTTGAACATGCGCATGTTCCACGACTTGGCCATGGCGCCTTCAAACGGAACATCGCGTTGTTGCAGGAACGAATGAAAACCCATCAGTCCCAAGCCGACAGACCGTTCACGGGCGGCCGAGTACTTGGCCCGGTCCATGCTGCTCGGCGCACGATCAATGAAGTCCTGCAGCACATTGTCGAGGAACCGCATCACATCCTCGATGAAGTTTTCTTCCTCGGACCATTCATCCCAGCGCTCCGCATTGAGCGACGAAAGGCAACACACCGCGGTGCGATCTTCACCCAGATGATCTGGGCCAGTATGCAACATGATCTCACTGCAGAGATTGGACGTGGTGACTTTGAGGCCCAGTTCCCTCTGGTGTTTGGGCATCTGACGGTTGACGGTATCGGAGAAAATCAAATACGGCTCGCCCGTCTGCAGCCTCAGTTCCAAGACTTTCTGCCATAGCTCACGGGCGTTGATCGTTTTACGCACCGTACCGTCTTTTGGGCTGATCAGATCAAACGGCGCGTCATCGCGGACCGCTTCCATAAAGGTGTCGGTGATGTTCAAGCCATGATGAAGATTGAGGCTTTTGCGGTTGAAGTCTCCGGATGGTTTGCGGATCTCCAGAAACTCTTCGATTTCTGGGTGGTGAATGTCCAGATAAACCGCAGCTGACCCCCGCCGCAAAGAGCCTTGGGATATGGCTAAGGTCAACGAATCCATGACCCGCACAAAAGGTATGATGCCCGAGGTATGGCCAGCGTTCTTAACTCTTTCGCCGATGGAGCGGACCCGTCCCCAATAGGTCCCGATACCGCCGCCATTTGAGGCCAACCAGACGTTCTCCGTCCATGTATCCACGATGCCGTCTAAGTCATCATTGACGGAATTCAAGAAGCAGGAGATCGGTAATCCCCGTTCGGACCCACCGTTGGACAAGACGGGTGTGGCCGGCATGAACCAGAGGCGGGAAATGTAATCGTAAATGCGTTGCGCGTGCTCCAAATCATCGGAGTAAGCCAAAGAGACCCGGGCGAACATGTCTTGGTAGGATTCACCGGGAAGCAAATATCGATCTTCGAGTGTGGCTTTGCCGAAATCCGTCAGCAAGTCATCCCGGCTGCGATCAATCTTGATCGACGGAACGACAGCGAACGTCTTTTCTTCTGTGGGTTGCAGTTCGGCGGGCTGAGTTGAACGGGCAACAGTTTTTTTGTCAGCTTCCAGCGCGTAAGCCATTTATTCCCCTCTTATAGTTCGCGTTCGAGAGGTTTCCCGTCCGCGAAGACCATGCAAAACACGACGCGCTGGGGTGATTCGTCTTCTGTTCGCCGCTGCTTTCTCCTTGGAAAACAAAGGATTAGAAGCGTCGCTGTGGCAACGGCACACGTTGCGGTTCAGAATATCGGCTGTCTGAACCTAGAACCGGCCCTTAAAACAGCCCCCTCAGTCCTCTCTAGTCCCCGATTTAGCGATCGGAGGCAGAAGCGCCACTAGATATGGTGCTGAAGCGCGTTGGCTGCGTCAACTATATTTTGCAGGTCAGACGCAAATTTAACGGGGCTTATATACATGACTAGACACAACGGAAGAATTGGAGAGGTTGAAATATGCGGTCACTAAAAGGATGCTTCATGCTCGTCGTAGCTTTCGTTTTGACGCTCAACAATTTCTTCTACGCCGTCAATCCCGCGGCGGCCAAGCCCATATTTGATTGGATTGACCCTTTCGCAGTCGTCGCCCTCGTACTCGTTTTCATGGAGAAAATCCTCGGTTCGATGCGCGGTGAAACCGAATGGCCTCGGCTCGTAGTAACGGTCCTGGTCGGGGCGCTGGTTCATTTATACGCCTACAATTACTTGGCGAAGATGGCAGGCAGTGGCCTGGAGAGCGGAACCTTGTGGCTGGTTATGGTGCCGTTTACGGTTTCCTTGCTCATCTATGAGGGCTTCTTGCTGATCCGCGGAGCTAAATAAGGACTTGTCTAGTCATGTATATAAGCCCCAATTTAACACTAGATATAGTGGTTTATGGCCTTGACAGAGTGGCAAAGAAGGGAACTGCCGCAGAAAACTTAGAGTTCTAATTTTTAGGCCTTTTGGCTTCAAAATCCGTTATATGTGGTGAATAATGCTGCGTTGCACAAATTTATGTTGCGTAGAATTGTGCGTTGCAGCATAATCAAGCAAAGAGAGAGATGAAGGTGGCAACGATGGCGTACAACGATGTGACTGATTTAATCCGGTTTCTGGGCGAGAGGGCTCAGGAAGTCTCAATGCATGCCGTGATGGCCTCAACCCATGAAGCCAAGTCCTTGAACAAAGAGGCGGAAGAACTCATGGCGCTTCGTTCTCAACTTTTACAACGGATTTGGGACGTCGAATTGAATGCGCAGATACCCCTCCCCGTCGGTATCAAAGATGCCGCTTAACGGTCCCAGCGCGGTTCAAAGAAAACCCGGCCTCAGGTCGGGTTTTCTATTGAGAGCGATACTGTAAGGTCAGGTGTTCTTCACCGATAACCAAGTCTCTTGGCATTCGCCATGCAATCTGCCCGATTCTTAAACGCTCGGTTCGACGCACCGATGGTTTTGCCATTGGCATCATTAAGCCGCCAGCGCCATTTGCTAGACTTGTCAGTGTAAAATTCCCAGGTATCGCCAGTTCCGCCTTGATCAGCGACCATTGCGGCGATGCGTTCTTTGGCGGCAGGGATAACTTTTTCGGCTGATTTTTCGAGTTGAGCTTTGATCTTTTTCAGCTCCTCATCCAACGCGCCGCGAACTTTACCAAATTGTTGATCAGCTGAGGAAATGAGCCGGCCAACATCCTTTTCGAGTTTTTCAATGCGGGCCTTATTTTTTTCAGACTTGAGCTGTTGTTCAGCAATATCTTCAAAGGCCGCCAACTTTGTCGCCACCGCAGAAG
Source organism: Rhodospirillaceae bacterium (assembly GCA_965262665.1). GTDB lineage: Bacteria > Pseudomonadota > Alphaproteobacteria > Rhodospirillales > Rhodospirillaceae > CBDBND01. Next base: position 1,078,564 of record CBDHFR010000003.1, on the reverse strand, counting down.
AGACTTCCTTTAAGCGGGCTTCCACTTTTACCGATGCCTTTTTAAGGCGCTCGATCTCCGGCCCGGCTGCTTTACGGGCCTGGCTGGCAACATCGGCTAACTTTGCTTTGGCCGCTGCGGCCGATCGATTTGCGGCTGGTGTCGGCTTGGACTGTGTTTTGGTTGCTGCCTTTGGCTTTGATTTTGCCTTGGTCTTGGTCTTGGACTTCGCTTTCGCTTTGACTTTCACCGCTCGGGCCTTTGGCTTAACGGCGCGCGCCGTCCGGGCCGATCTTGGGCTGGTTCTAGGAGTGGCCATTGTGTTTGTCCCCATGTTTTTTCAATCTGCCGGTCACCCGCCGGGAGGTGGGGCAAATCTACATCGAAAATCTAAAAACTGCGATTCCCGATCTCCCTTAGTTCGCTGTCGTACTAGGCTGGGATTCCTGGCTTATACTGTTGAACTGCAATCGGTATTGAGGGGGAAATCGCTATGTCCAAACGCATAGCACTCATCGGATCCGGACTCATTGGATGTGGTTGGGCGGTCGTCTTTTCACGGGCCGGTTGGGACGTATCGCTTCACGACATCAAACCGGGTCGTGCCGAGCAGGCTGTCGAGGATACCAAAGCATCACTGGCAAATCTGGAAGCATGCGGGTTTCTCGACTCTACTGAAGCCTGTGTACAACGCTTGACCCCGGTCAGCTCTCTTGATGAAGCCATAAAGGATGCAACGTTTGTACAAGAAAACGTCTTGGAAACGCCGGAAGAAAAGCGGGCAGTCTTTGAAGAATTGGATACCAAAGTGCCACAAGATGTGATTCTCGGCAGCTCAGCATCAACCATACCGACATCCGCCTTCACCGAATCACTTGAGGGTCGGGAACGGTGTATCATCGTTCACCCCTGCAATCCGCCGTATCTTGTTCCTCTGGTTGAGGTCGTGCCAGCCCCATGGTCAGCGCCATCCACTGTCCAATATTGCATGGACCTCATGACCGATGTGAATTTGGTGCCCATTCTCCTGCACAAGGAAATGTACGGCTTTGTACTCAACCGATTGCAAGTGGCTCTGGTCAACGAGGCTATGTATCTGGTTGGTCAAGGGGTTGCGTCGGCCGCGGACGTGGAAAAGACACTCAAAAATGGATTGGGCTTGGGTTGGTCTTTTATGGGACCGTTTCAAACCATGGATCTGGCTGCACCGACCGGCTTTAAAGAATACGCGGCAAAGTTCGGCCATTCTTACCGGAACATGGGGAAAGAATTGGGCGTCGATCAGGAATGGACTGTAGAAGCCATTGATCACGTCGATAAGTTTTTACGGGATGAAGTACCGCTGGATAAGTTGGCCGAGCGCGGACAATGGCGCGATCGTAAATTGATGAAACTCGCGACCGAGATAGCCGACTAGACAGACAGCCTAAATCTTAAAGGTCTCCCCGCTTTCATCGACAGCAGGGTCACCCGTCGGTAGATCGAGCGCCCATTTGCCCACGGGAATCGCGGCCCGGTCTCATATCAGCGATGTGTGGGCTGCAATGGCGCGAATGTCGCGAAAATGGCGTTAGACCGGGTTGTGACCGGTCTGTCCCGTTGCTCTCGTCATGGACGCAAGCCGGTCAACGGCTCTGACACATAGACGTGCGGCGTATGACAGTGTCAGTCGCTGCATAACCCAATGCTCACCGACGATTTTTTGTTGGCCAGTCCATCGTTGTGAAGTCCATCGAGCACGTGCTTGATGAGGTGGTCGGCCACACGTACATTGATCATGGATTCTGCGACCCGGACTTGAACACCCTCCTGCTCTGAGACCTTTTCGCCGAACTCACGGCCACGCCGCGCTTTGGTCATTTCGAGATAGTCGGCAATGGCACCTTTCGCTGCTCCGATGAGCGGCCCGGCGAAACTGGATTCCAGATAAGGCACAAATTCCACACCGTAGATGTAGGAGTCATGCAGAGAGGCTCCGGCTGGCTTTGCGTCCGTCATAACGTCGCTTAACACCGTGAGATAATCAGGAACAAACAAATCGGACACGGTCAGGCTGTTGCTTCCGGTTCCTTTTAGACCGTCGGCATACCAGTCATCGATGATCTCATACTGGCCGGCTTTCATTAGAACCATGCGATAGGGCGGCCGTACGCCTTGCGGCATTCCAGTCTCTGTTTTTACGGGCGCCCCAACGATGGTCCACGAAGCATGGTGAATACCGCTAGCGAAGGCCCAGGTTCCGGAAAGGCGATAACCGCCGTCTTCACGGGTCATCGTGCTTTGACCGGCGAAGGCCGACGCAATCACCGCGTCCGCTTGACCATCGAGCACCTTTTTTTGAGCTTGTTCGCCGAAACGCGCCACCATCCAGGGATGAGAGAGCACCACGGCAACCATCCAAGCCGTTGATCCGCACCCACGAGCGAGTTCTTCGGCGATGGTGCAATGGGCGCCCCAATCCAGTTCAAATCCACCGTAAAGTCTCGGTGTATAGAGGCGGTAAAATCCTGCATCCCGCAGGTCAGCCATGGTGGCGTCGGGAATACGCCGCAGAGCCTCAGTCTCTATCGCCCTTTCCTTAAGCACGGGCACCAGGTCCTGCGCCCAGGCGCAAAGATCCTCAAGTGTGGGCGCCGATGTCCCAGTTGAGCGGACATCGTTTATGGCGAGCAGTATGGAAACCCCAGGGACTTCCGTCAAACCCGCAGAATTCTGGGAAAAAATGAGTCCGATTCGCCAAATATGTCAAACCGCACCCGGATCACGTCAGTCTGTCAAAGGTGAGTAGATTGCATTTTTCAAGAGAAATTAACGATTTTTGGAATGCAACCAATGCGATTCATAGATCGTTAATCAATCAAGGCAATCACTAGGGATAGAACGTCTCCTCCCTCCCCACCCCACAGACCTCAGCACACTGCGGCGGGCCCAAAAAGCCCGCCGCTATTTTTTTACGATTGTGGACGGTGCTTCCTCTACACTCCGCTGCCACTGAGTAAGGAGAATGACTATGAATGGCGCGTATCTGAAATTGGTTTTTTAGCTCTCGCTTTGTCCTTAGGGCAGGCCTGGGCTCAGAATGGACCACCGATCCAAGCCCAACATGTGCGGACCATGATCGTCACCTGCAAGGTGGAAGAAACCATGCGGTTTTACCGTGATGTGCTGGGGATGGATGTCATCCGGGACGACGGCGGCGCGCCGGTGCAAGTGGCGCCAATGATTGTCGACATGCCCCAAACCAGCTTGCTGCGCATGGCTATCTTTGTCGGCAAAGGCGAATACCCGGCCGGCCCCATTATCGGCAGCTGCATTGGCATGCTCGGCTTGCTTGATCCAAACGATCCTGCCTGTGTTAATATGGACCGGCCCAACCGTCTAGCCAGACATGGCGGTGTAATCATGCCAGTGCGCGTCTCTAACACGGAAGAAATTCTAAAGCGGGCCAAAGCCATGGGCATTGAAGTCATTAAAGAAGGCCCGTCACCGTCGCGCCGGACGGTGTAGACCCTACTCTACGATCCCAACGGCATCGTTCTGGAACTGTTCGAACTGAACGTCACACCAATACCGCAAGGGTAATGTCCGGCATATTTCAATTGACCGTTGCCTTTGTGCTAACGACTCTCTTCGTTGGCGCCCTGCCGGAAGTCGGCTTGGCGCAAGATCCAGTTCCACTGACAGTAGTTTCATTTTCAGCACCGGACTCGGTACACGGTCGCCGCTGGGTGCGATTTGAACAGAAAATAGAAGAAACGCTTGGCGACCGCGTTGCCTTGACCATGCTCACGGGTGGTCAGGTCGGTAACGAAGACAACATGTTGTCGAGCCTGCGCCGCGGCCGGGCACAAATGGGGATCATCTCCATCGGCGCGCTGTCTGCATTGGTACCCGAACTCTCCATCTTGTCCGCACCGTTTCTGTTTGACTCCAATGAAGAAGCGGATTTCGTCATGGACGACGTCCTCTTCGAGCCCTACGCGGCCTTGCTCGCTGATCGGGGTCTCACCCTAATCAAATGGGAGGACGGCGGCTGGCACAACATTTATGCGCGACGCCCTCTAACCACACCCGACGACTTAAAGGATTATCGATTGCGGTCCTCGGCGACGGATGCGACCCGCCTCTTCCTGTCTGCCTTTGACGCCGACGTCGTCGTGCTGGATTTCGGCGACATTGTCGCTGCGTTGGAAACGGGACTGGTGGACGGGGGAGTCACCACATCGGTGATGTACCGTGTTGCTGGATTATACGAAGATGCACCGCACTACACCTTAATCCGGCCTGCGTTCTCACCCGGCGCGGTTGTCGCCAACAAGGCATGGGCCGAAGACACACCAGACGATATTCTCGCTCTCATTCTTGGCGCCCATGGCACAGCCGACGGCGGACGGCGTGTGGTCCGTGCAGAACTAGCGGAGTCCGAAGCCTTTGTTAGAGCAGCAGGAGTCAACATGCACGAATTGCCCATAGATCAACGACGGGTCTGGGCTCAAGCGGACATTCCGGTAACAGAACAGTTGATGGTTGAAATCGGTGGCGATGCACGACGGCTCCATGACCTCGCGCTGGACGGTAAACGTCAATTTACGGAACGGGCTCGGTAGTCCATCGGAACTAAACTCTTTGGCGCAATTCGGAGCGCGCCCATAATCCGACCGTGCTGACAATCAACAGAGCCGAAATCAACATGGCCAGCCCTGCGCCCATGGGACCAAGGCTTTGAGTGAGTAGAACCAACAAGGGCAGATAAACAAACAACACGACGAAGGCGTTGACCCTGAGCGGAATACCGGGGCGGCCCATGGCATAGAGCGCGGGATCGAACCCGAACCCGGCAATGGTGATAGACGCGGCGGCCACAAGCAGGACCAGTGTCATATAGGCCGGCACGAAATCCTCGCCAAAAAACAGAGCCAGGAACGGTTCTCCAATCACTGCCATGACGACGAGAATGGCAAACCCCGCACCGCTTGCGAGCACGGCGGCACGCCTGATGAGACCGCTAAAAGTTTGCCATTCGCCTTCGCTGCCCAAACGGGCAAATTCTGGATAGATGGATTGGGTGAGCAGTTCCGCGGGTTTGGTCAACGCGGTGGCAACTTCACGGGCGACTTTAAACAGCCCGGCCGCCGCTGGCGTTGCGATCAATCCGACCAGGAACGTGCTCATATGACCGGTGACCATCTGCAGCGAAGAATGAAAGTTGGAAGCAAAACAGAACCCCCAAATGTGCTCATGGGTCTTGGTCACACCGCTCAGCGACCACCGCATGGCATGCAGTCGCCCCTGTTTCACACCTTCGCGCCACCCGAGAACCACCAGCGCCAGACCACCGACAACGCCGGCCACAAACCACGCCAGCAAATAAGCCCATAGGGGCGCCGAGGCAAGCACGGCGACGGCAACACCAATAAGACGTAACGCAGGTGTGATGGTCACTTGCCAAGCCAAGATGTCGAACCGGTCGTACAAGCGCAGCAATCCAGTCGGCGTGGCCACAATGGTGAACAGGATCATAATGCTATATGGCTGGGCGTACGCGATGACCTCATCGCTCCATCCGACGTAAGGCCCGATCCACGGCGCGGCAAACCACGCCACCACGGCACCGATGATGACACCAGTCAGATCCAGCATGGTGGTGAATGAGATTAAGGATTGAAACGCGGGCGTGTCATCCTTGTCCAAACTAATGGCGCCGTAGCGGATCACCGCCTGCCAAGAATGAAAGGTGGTGACACCGACAATAACCTGCACATAGGTCTGCACCAGCACCAGTACACCGAATTGCTCCACACCGAGACCGTGGGCGGCCAAACTAAGATAGGCTAGCCCGAGCAGGCCGGTGGCTGTCTTGCCGGAGAGAAGGAATCCCGCATTCTTGAACACACGGCGGAAGATGACATCGGCAAACCAACGCCCGAGAACGCTCTTCTTTTGCTCACCAGAGTCTAACGTCATCAACTTCTCACTTGCCCCCCTGGAATCACGTTGGGGCGCACCACTATAGTCCGCATGCCTCTAAATGATACGGGACTGTGGTACCTTTAAACCCATGCCAGAAAAAGATTTTACAGCCATCATCCTCGCTGCCAGCCGGCGCGGTCCGGGTGATCAAGCGGCCCAAATCCAACACAAGAGTCACAAATGCCTGGTGACACTCAACGGCACGGCAATGATCGAGCGTGTGATCCAGGCGGTTGTGGATACAGAATCAGTGACGCGGATTTATGTATCAATCGAAGATCCGCAGGTCCTGCGGGAAGTCGATCAAGTGGCCCAATGGCTGGGTGACGGCGCGATTGTACCGATCAAAAGCGAAGACAATCTCACTCAAAGCCTCGTCGCTGCTGCGCAACAAATCCCGGATCCCTACCCGCTCATCGTTACGGCTGGCGACAACGCCTTGCATACAGCTGAAATGCTGACGCATTTTTGCACAGAAGTTAGTAAGGGTGACGCCGACGCTTACATCGCCATGACCCGGGCTCAGTTGATCCTCGACAAGTATCCTGAGGGAGCGCGAGCGTTTCATCGGTTAAAAGATGACGCCTATTCCAGTTGCAATTTGTACGCCGTCACCAGCGATGCCGGTGTGCAGGGCGCCAGGCCCTTTGCCACCGGCGGACAATTCGGCAAGAAACCGTGGCGCATCGCCAAAGGGTTCGGTTTGCTGTCGCTGATCCTTTATAAATTGCGATGGCTGACGTTAGACGGTGTCATGCGGCGCATTTCAAAAGCGGTGAAAGTGAAAGCCGCCGCCGTGTTGATGCCCTGGGCGGAAGGACCCATCGATATGGACAATCCCAATGACTACGCGCTGGTCACTAAAATTTTGAAACAAAAGGAAGGTGACCCAGAGGACCTCAGTCACAGTCCGGTCGAGTCACCGTGATGGACCCCATGTTGTGGATCTCGTTCGTTTCCGGAGTGTTGTTCGCCTTCCTCGGCAATTGGGTGGCCCGGCGGCGGGCTGCCAACGCTATCATTTGGACGGGACTGGGGTTTCTGTTTCCCCCTGCACTGCTGATTCTCAAAGTATGGCAGTGGACCCCGTCACCTGCAGAGGAAAGTGATTCCGGAGAACAAAAGCACGCAGACCCAGACTAACATGCCGTACAATGATAGTGATTGGAGCGATCAGTCGAAGAGGAACTGGCCATGAGAAGTAGCCTTATTGTAGTGCTGATATCTTTGGTCTGCACGGCCACAGCCGTTGCTAAAGATTTGGTCGTGGTGGTGGGCGGCTCAGGCCAGTCAGGCATAGAAGTTATCAACGCTTTACAACAGAGCGGCACTTATGACATCCGCGCCACCACCCGCAATGTGGAAAGAACCAAAGAACGCCATAGTGCCGATATCGAGTGGGTATCCATGGACGTGCAGGACCTGGATGGCATTCGAACAGCCTTCGCCGGTGCGGACTTTGTCATTTCAACCATCGGGTCGGCGTCTCGTTCCGGTCCAAACGCGCCGGAATTCGTTGACTACCAGGGTGTCAAGAACATGGTCGGTATCGCCAAGGACTACGGCGTTAAGCAATTTGTCCTCATGAGCGCTGCGAGCGCAGGAAAAATTGATCGCATGCCTAATGTGGCCGTGAATAATGTGTTGGTTTGGAAATGGCTGGGCGAGGATTACCTGAGGGATTCGGGATTGCCTTATACCGTTGTTCGGCCCGTCGCGTTGCGCAATGAGCCACGCGGCCGACGGGGTATAAATTTCGGTGGGATGGGATCTTATGATTTGGGCTATATCGCCCGGGCTGACGCGGCCGCTGTGATGGTCGCTTCCCTTAACAATCCTGATGCGCTGAATAAGACCATTGAAATCATCGGCTATGATGACACCACTCCCGAATCCTGGGAGGACTCGTTTTCTGTCATTCCTCTCGATCCCAAGCCGTTCGACACCGGCGAATTCAGCGACGGACAGTAAGCGCCCCATCAAACACCGAAAATCTGTTTTCGTTCACTGGAGATAACTGTTTTCACTGAACCGTTCGCAGCCTTTCGATTCTTACGCTAAGTTCGGTCTCAAACGGGAGGGACACATGGACACCATCATCACAAGAGTCGCATTTCTGTTGGCATTGTTTTTGGCGTTGCCGGCCAACGCGCAATCCGCCACGGACCGCTGTCTGGCCTTGAGCGGATTGGGAGCGGAAATTGAAGCCCGCATGGTCGCTATTCCGGATGCGCCGACCCGCATTCTTCGGTCTCAGGTCGACCCCGCAGGTGACGGCTTGCCGGAAGCGTGCCGGGTGCGCGGACTGATTGCGCCCAACACTGGCTTTGAATTGCGCATGCCGACGGAGACTTGGAACGGCAAGTTTCTCATGGCGGGATGCGGAGGGTATTGCGGCACCATCGATCCTGGTCGTACCGACCCCGGCGTGGCGCGAAACTACGCTGTTGTCCAAACGGATATGGGACATCAGGGGTCAAGCTGGCTGTTTGCCTACAACAACCTTCAAGGGGAAATCGATTTCGGTTTCCGTTCCACTCACACGGTCGCGGTGGCGGCGAAAGAGATTATCGACGTTTATTACGGCAATCGCGCGCAACGAAACTATTTCATGGGCTGCTCCACGGGCGGACGCCAAGCCATGGTGGAAGCGCAACGGTTTCCGAGGGACTTTGACGGCGTCATTGCCGGCGCGCCGGTCTATGACGAAAACGGTGACGGCCTTTTGTTTGTCGTCTGGAATCCTTTGGCCAACCTAGATGAAGATGGCAAACCGATTCTCAGTCCCAACAAACTGCTGATGATTCGCCAAGCCGTGGTGGACAAATGCGATGCTGCCGACGGTTTGGAAGACGGCATTTTGCAGGACCCACGCCAATGCGACTGGCAACCGTCGGAGATCCAGTGCCGACGGGGCCGCGGTGGCGACACGTGTCTGACGGCGGACGAAGTCGAGGTGGTCAACAAGATTTATTCCGGTGCGACGGACGCCAATGGCAACCCTTGGTACTTCGGCATGTCGCGCGGTTCGGAATACACCTGGACGCCGGAATTTATCGGCCCGGAGGGGGAGATCGGCGACTGGATCAACGGGCCTCAATCCTTCGGCGAAGAGTTCGCAACCACCATGCCGTTCTTCTACGACCCGCCCATCGGTACGCCGGCATCCACCTACGACTTTGACCGCGACCCGCCGCGTATGGGCCTGACCGAAAGCCTCTACAACGCCCTAAATCCGGATCTGCGCAAGTTCAGACGGAACGGCGGCAAGTTGGTGCTCTATCACGGCTGGGACGACGATCAGATTCCGCCCGGTATCAGCGTCGACTATTACGAAACCGCCACCCGCACTATGGGCGGACCTGAACAGACCAAGGATTTCTTCCGCCTGTTCATGGTGCCGAGCATGCTCCACTGCACCATGGGCGGAATTGGCGGGGCCCAAGTGGACTGGCTCACGGCATTGGAAGATTGGGTCGAGAACGGCGAGGCCCCGGACCAAGTCGTTGTTCACAGGCGAGCGCCGCAGGGGATGAACCAACCCCGCGCCCGCCATCCCATGGATCCATCCGACTATGATCAAACCCGTCCTGTTTATGCGTTCCCAGACGTGGCCCGTTACAAAGGGTCGGGTGATCCCAATCAGCCGAATAACTGGGAGAAAGCACCGCGTCCTTAGTGCGGCGTCATGAGCGCCCTGTTTGAAGAACTGGACTATCGTGACACGCCCATCGGTGCACTGAGTTTGCGCCGCCGCCGTAATTTGACTCTCGATGTGGATGTGTTCGAGATCAAGCTGGGCGACGAGTTTCTAATGTCGAGTCTGTTTACCGCATCGGAGATCGCGCTGGCGGACCTGGGCCTGGCCGTCATTACCGACCGGGACACTGTCGATGTCGTGGTTGGCGGTCTCGGTCTCGGATACACCGCCCAAGCGGTGTTGGCGCACAACACCGTTTCCTCACTCACTGTTATTGAAGCCCTGGATGCAGTTATCGATTGGCACACGACCGGATTGCTGCCGCTCGGGCCAACACTGAGCGCTGATTCGCGCTGCCGTTTTGTCCACGGCGACTTCTTTGCCTTGGCTGCCTCGCAAAATGGGTTCGATCCAAACGGCCCGGCGCGGCAATTCGATGCCATTCTCGTCGACATCGACCATTCACCGGACTTCCTGCTGAACCCCGACAATGCATCCTTTTACGAACGAGACGGCTTGGTGCATCTCGCGAACCATCTTAAACCAAGTGGTGTTTTCGGACTGTGGTCAAACGACCTGCCCGATGACAAATTTACCGTGCGCTTGAGCGAGGTGTTTTCAGAAGCAAGGGCGAAAACCGTGACCTTCCATAACCCCCTCCAAAACAACGACTTTACCCAGACGGTTTACCTCGCCCGCACGGCCGATTGAGAGGGATTAAAGTCAGAGGCACTGCCAAGTATTAAGGTCTTCGTGTCGTTCATTGCGATTGAGGAGCGGCTGGTGCGACTCAAAAATCTTCGAGCGGTGTGTCTGGTCATGACCGGTCTGCTGGCCGGGTCTTTCAACCCAGCCCAAGCTGCGGGTGATCCGGAGCGGGGCGCTTTGATCTTCCGGGAGTGCGCCCCCTGTCATTCCTTGTACCGTGAGGATCGACTGGGCGGTGGACCGACGCTCAGAGGCGTGTTTGGACGCCAGGCCGGTACGGTGCTGGGTTTTGACTATTCCGCCGCTCTAAAACGCTCGGGCATCATCTGGACCGATGAGACCATCGCGGCGTGGATCTCGGACCCCGTCACGTTCATCCCCGGGTCCCGCAAACTGGGTCATACAATGTACCGGGACGAGCTCATTGACGACCTCCTCGCTTACATCAAACAGGCGCAGGGCGAAGCAATTCCCTAATCGTGCTATACTTAATCCGTTGATCTCAGTGCTGCTATAGGAGCCACAGGCTCGGGGCTGGGTCATGATCAAAGGCGTACTCATCGACCTCGGAGGTGTCGTCTACGTCGGCGACACAGTTTTGCCGGGCGCGCTGCAAGCCTTACAGCGCCTAATGGACTCTGGATTACCCGTTAAATTCATCACCAATACCACGCGGAAATCCCGCGCCATGCTGCTGGCTAAGCTAAAGACACTTGGACTTGCGGTAGAGGCCGAAGACCTATTCATGCCGGCCATCGCTGCCAGGCAATATCTTGAGCAGTACAATTTATCGCCGCATCTGCTGGTGCACCCAGACTTAAAAGAAGATTTCGCCGGCCTGCCCGCTGATCGTGCCCCTGCATTGGTTATCGGTGATGCCGGAACGGAATTTTCCTACGAGACTTTAAACGACGCCTTCCGTTTGCTGATGGATGGCGCAGCATTTCTCGCCTTGGCCAGCAATCGGCATTTTCTGGATAACGACCAACGCCTCAGTTTGGATGCCGGCCCTTTCGTCGCCGCGTTGGAATTTGCTAGTAAACGGCTGGCGACCATTCTTGGTAAACCGTCTCCCGACTTCTTTGACAGCGCCGTCATCAGCCTTGGGTGGCGAGGAAAGTGGCGTCGGGCATGTCGCGCCGTCAGGCGGCAGCCCTTTTTGAGGTGAGCGCAAGCTCGGCGGTGCGGTATGTCAGGCGATATGAAGACGAGGGGACTGTCGCGGTCAAACCACGGCCGTCGCGCCAGCGCCGTCTTGATCCTTGACGGCGAGGATATCCTGCGCTGGATTAAGGAGACGCCAGACCCGACACTGCAAGAGCTGTCTGAGCGTTTGGACGAAGTTCACCAAGTGATTGCGCCGACTTCGACGATTAATGACTGGTTCCGCGCGCGCAAGATCAGCTTTAAAAAAACCGCCCACGCCAGTGAACAGGAACGCGCGGATGGGCAGGCAGCACGCGTGGTTTGGCGCCAACGTCAGGCCCGGCTCCCGGCCCATCCCGAGCGGGTCGGCAGGATCGTGTTCCTTGACGAAACAAGTATCAATACCAAAATGGCGCGCCTGCGGGGGCGCTGTCCCAGCGGCCAGCGGATGGTTGCCGCCATTCCCCATGGTCATTGGAAAACCATGACCTTCATTGCCGGATTGCGCGGTGACGGCCTGACCGCGCCCTGGGTGCCCTGATTTGATCGAGGGCGCCATGGACGGTGATGCATTCGAGCAGTACATCAAAACGCAACGCGCCCCGACCCTTCAAAAAGGCGCTGTTGTTGTCCCCGGCAATCTGCCGGCCGACAAACGCGACGGTGCCAGGCGGGCGGTTGAAAAGCGGGGCGCATGGCTTTTGTTCCTGCCGCCCTATGCGCCGGACTTCAACCCGATCGAGCTCGCATTTTCAAAGTTCAAAGCTCACATGAAGCGCTTAAAACCCCGCACCATCGATGATCTGTGGAAAGCCGCCGGTAACGTCTGCGGCCTCTTCAATCACGCGCACTGCAGGAACTTCTTGGTTGCTGACGGCTATGCGTCAGAATAAATCGGAAATGCTCTAACGGACCGCGGTCCACACCTTATACCAACGGTCATTGAATTTGACCTTCGTGTGCCCATTTGCGCATACCAATCGACATGATTTTCGAGGGCTTGTCGATGAGCTTGTTCCAGGCGTGGCATGCCGCATCGACGATGTCTTCGTAACTGTCGAAGACGCGGTGCGACAGGTAGGTCTGCCGGTGCGCGCCCACTGCCGGACGATGCCGTTCTTCTGGCCAAGGCGCATCTCGTCTTGCCACCACAGCTCGACCGGCGTTGCGGGCGGCAGGTGGGCTACCGCCGCGGCGAGCGCCCGGGGGAAGTTTCTTTAAACGTCTCCAGCATTGCCGCATCTTGGCCCGGATGGCGCACCCGGGCGCTCATGTGCGAGAAGCCGAGATCGTGCAGCAGGCGCGAGACCGAGCGCTCGTGATACTCCACCCCGAAGCGGTCCCGGATAACCTCCTTGAGGTCGAGCCGGCGCCAGCGTACGACGCCGTCGCTGTCCGGGTCCGCCTCGACGATCTCCGCCAACGCCACCCTCTCCACCGCCGTCAGCTGCGGAACCGCGCCGGGAGATTTGTGGTCGTGCAGGCCCTCGGGGCCTGCCTGATTGAACCGGGACACCCAGTCGCGCAGGCTCTGGCGGTCCATGCCGCCAACCGCCGCCGCATCCCTACGGTTCATGTCATCATAAACCGCCGCAATCGCCAGAAGGCGGCGCACCTGATTGGGATCTGTCGCTTTGCGCGTCAAGGCCCGCGCTTGGACCGCGTCATAGTCCGTTCGCAACGGGATCTTCGCCGACATCAAATCCTCCATTTAAAGCCGGCTTTCTATGAATCACATCATTGCGCCGTGGAGAATCCCTAAAAGAGAATCAATCTCAACGACCGCTGGTATGAGACCTCTCTAGAGACGGGCTCCGTCCAGCCCAGGCGGAGCCTGTCTTTTGACGTGCGGAGTCTGCTTTTTTGTACCGCCGGTGCGGGCTATACCCCCGCCCCCGACTCACGCTACGCTCCCTTTTAAGGATGGAGAGAAGCGATGGCCGAAGAGCAAAGCACTGAAACTTCTGAAGAGAGCGGTGGCAAGGTCCGCCTGTGGTATGCCCGGGTGATCATGGGCCTGTGCGTGCTGATGTTCGCCTTTCTGGCCCAGCTCTATGCCTTCACGCCGCTCAACGGCATCGACATGTTCGGGGTCAGCGTTTCCGGTGAGGCCCACTCCGTCACCTTCCTGCGCACCAGCCTAGGCGCGATGTTCTCCAGTCTGTTTTTCGCGAGCGTGATCGGCCTGGTGCGGCCCAAATTGTTCTATCCCTGCCTCACCTTTGTCGTCGGGGTGATGGCCATGATCGTTGCGCTCCGGCTGTACGGCTTTGCCGTCGACGGCATCACCGACACCAACATCTCAGAATTGCGCAACGAAGGGATCGGCTGGCTGATTTTCCTCTCCGGCTGGCTCGCGTACCCGCGCAACACTCAAAAAGGATCAAACTGATGCCTCATGACGGCCATGATCATGACCACACCGAGCCGCCCTCGGACCTGACCCTGCGCGTCAAGGCCTTGGAGACGGCGCTGACCCGCAAGGGCTATGTAGACCCGGCGGTGGTGGACGCGGTCATCGACACCTTCGAGAATAAGGTCGGCCCGCGCAACGGGGCGAAGGTCATCGCCAAGGCTTGGAGCGATTCGGAGTTCAAGCAACGCCTATTGGACAACGCCTCCGCTGCCTGCGCTGAGTTGGGGTTCGCCGGCCAGCAGGGCGAACAGTTGAAGGCAGTGGAGAACACCGGCGACGTACACAACATGGTGGTCTGCACCCTGTGCTCCTGTTACCCCTGGCCCGTGCTCGGCCTGCCGCCCAACTGGTACAAGAGTCACGCCTACCGCTCCCGCTCCGTCATCGAACCCCGCGAAGTGCTCAAGGAGTTCGGCGTCGAGGTGCCCGAAGACAGGGAAGTGCGGGTGTGGGATTCCACCTCGGAGTTGCGTTACCTGGTACTGCCCGAACGGCCCGGCGGCACCGACGGTATGAGCGAAGACGAACTGACCGAGTTGGTCACCCGCGACAGCATGATCGGCACGGGGCTCGCTTCCAATCCATGACCAATAGTGTTCATGATTTAGGAGGTATGCACGGCTTCGGCCCCTTGCCTCTTCAAGACAACGAACCGGTCTTTGCCGAAGACTGGCAGGCGCACATCTGCGGCACCCTGCTGGCCAGCCTGGGGCTGTTCGGCGTCTCGCTCGATAACGTGCGCTCGCGCATGGAGCACATGCCGCCGGCCGAGTACCTCAAAAGCGGCTACTACGACAAATGGCTTTACGCCCTGGAACAATTGGCGGTGGAGAAGGGTCTGTGCACCCAGGCCGACCTCAACGCCTTGGCCGCAAGCGAAGAGGTGCCGCTGGAAAAAGACATGGACCCCATCCCCACCGAAGGGTTGCTGGGCTTCATCGCTACCGGCGCGTCGGCCGAACGGCAGATCGACACCCCGGCGAAATTCGCGGTGGGGAATCGCGTCCGCGCCAAGACCCTCAACATCGACGGCCACACCCGCTTGCCCCGCTACGTGCGCGGCCATGTGGGCGTGATCACCGGGGACCACGGCGGACAAATCTATCCCGAAGTGAGCGCCCGGCTGGAAGGCGATGGGCCGGAGCGTCTGTACACGGTCGAGTTCACCGCCCAGGAACTCTGGGGTGCGGATGCCAACCCCAACGACACCCTGCGCATCGATCTCTGGGAGCCGTATCTCGAGGATGCGTCACGAGCAATACCGTGCACGATATGGGTCATGCTGAGCATGCAAACAAAGAGCCGAGCATGTCGTGCTATGCACGCGGAAAAGAATTATGAGCAATACAGTTCATGACATGGGAGGCACGTATGGGTATGGTCCGATCCCCATCGAAGAGAACGAGCCAGTGTTTCACCATCCGTGGGAAGGCAAGGTGCTCGCCCTGATGATGACCACCGGCGGGCATTTGCAGGGCAACATCGACAACACCCGCTCGCAGACGGAAATGTTCGCCCCGGCGGACTATCTCTCCATGGCCTATTACGAACGCTGGTTCACCCGGTTGGAGAAGGCCTGTCAGGCCAAGGGACTGGTGACGGCGGAGGAATTGGTGAAAGCAAAGCGCGGCGAGGACCTGCCGGAAAACATCGTCGGTGAGGCGGTCACGCCGGACGACTTCCGCTGTGGTTTCGAAGCCGGACGCAATTACCACCGCCAGCTCGACACGCCGCCGGTGTTTGCCGTCGGTGAAACGGTGCGGGCCAAGAACATGCACCCCAAAGGCCACACCCGCCTGCCCCGCTACGCCCGCGGCAAGCTGGGCGTAGTGGTCGCCGATGACGGTGGCCATGTGTTCCCCGACACCAATTCCACTTTCTCAGGCGAAGGACCGGAGAGACTCTACACCGTGCGCTTCTCCGCGACGGAACTATGGGGACCGGATGCCAACCCTAATGACAGCGTCTGTATCGACTTTTGGGAACCGTACTTAGAGAAAGCGGAATAGAACCTAGAGCGTTTCCGAGGTTGAATGAATCAATATTTTGTTGTCATGGTCTTGGCGGACTGATTCGATAGCCGCTTTGGCGGGGGCATCGTGGCTGTATCGGAAGACCTGCGTATTCGTTTGGCGAGGAAAGTGGCGTCGGGCATGTCGCGCCGTCAGGCGGCAGCCCTTTTTGAGGTGAGCGCAAGCTCGGCGGTGCGGTATGTCAGGCGATATGAAGACGAGGGGACTGTCGCGGTCAAACCACGGCCGTCGCGCCAGCGCCGTCTTGATCCTTGACGGCGAGGATATCCTGCGCTGGATTAAGGAGACGCCAGACCCGACACTGCAAGAGCTGTCTGAGCGTTTGGACGAAGTTCACCAAGTGATTGCGCCGACTTCGACGATTAATGACTGGTTCCGCGCGCGCAAGATCAGCTTTAAAAAAACCGCCCACGCCAGTGAACAGGAACGCGCGGATGGGCAGGCAGCACGCGTGGTTTGGCGCCAACGTCAGGCCCGGCTCCCGGCCCATCCCGAGCGGGTCGGCAGGATCGTGTTCCTTGACGAAACAAGTATCAATACCAAAATGGCGCGCCTGCGGGGGCGCTGTCCCAGCGGCCAGCGGATGGTTGCCGCCATTCCCCATGGTCATTGGAAAACCATGACCTTCATTGCCGGATTGCGCGGTGACGGCCTGACCGCGCCCTGGGTGCCCTGATTTGATCGAGGGCGCCATGGACGGTGATGCATTCGAGCAGTACATCAAAACGCAACGCGCCCCGACCCTTCAAAAAGGCGCTGTTGTTGTCCCCGGCAATCTGCCGGCCGACAAACGCGACGGTGCCAGGCGGGCGGTTGAAAAGCGGGGCGCATGGCTTTTGTTCCTGCCGCCCTATGCGCCGGACTTCAACCCGATCGAGCTCGCATTTTCAAAGTTCAAAGCTCACATGAAGCGCTTAAAACCCCGCACCATCGATGATCTGTGGAAAGCCGCCGGTAACGTCTGCGGCCTCTTCAATCACGCGCACTGCAGGAACTTCTTGGTTGCTGACGGCTATGCGTCAGAATAAATCGGAAATGCTTTAGAGAACCAGTATTCGGGGAGCCGTCGCACGTGAGTGCGCTCCAATCGCGCTCTTGCGCGATTAAAAACGGCCACGGTGAACAAAAATCGGCCTTGTGGGAAACTGAATGTCCAACAGCGACCCTCAAAGTTTTGAAGACCTCCTGCCCAGCCAGGAGAACGAGACGATTTTTAGTGAACCGTGGCAAGCACAGGCATTTGCTTTAACAGTCACTCTTCATAAAGGCGGTTTGTTCACCTGGGATGAGTGGGCCGAGACCCTGGGCGACGAAATCGCCAAGGACAAAGAGTCCGGCGGACCCGAAGACGGTTCCAACTACTACGCTTTGTGGCTTGGCGCGCTTGAGCGGTTGGTGACGGACAAAGGCGCCACTACTTCAGCGGACTTATCTGCGTTGAAAGAGGCGTGGAAGGAAAACTACCAGGCCACTCCTCACGGACAGCCGATCCCGGAGCCGGGTTCCTAACCCACCCCCGCTCTCTCCGCCGCGCTCCGCTTAAAACTTCCAAAGCCCGCCCACAGCACAATCAGCATGATGGCGCCGAAGCCGGCAGTGACGATCACCAAGGCGTAGCGCAGGTCCGCCGGGTCGCCGAACCAATCGGTCATGGCGCCCAAAAGCGGCGGGGTCAGCAGCGAGCCGATCAGGTTGATGACCAGATAAAACACGGCGGTGGCCTGGCCGCGCAGCTCGCCGGGGGTGATGGCGATAATGCAGCTCGGGCTGGTGGCCGCCGAGGCGGTGGTGGCGACGACTGCGAAGAACACCATGGCGGAGGCCAACTCGGGCGTCGGCATTAGCGGGTAGAGAAGACCAAACAGGACGACAATCACACCACCACCCCAGACCGTGTAGTACGCCCCATGGGGCTTGCCACTGTTGACGATGCGGGCCGCGATCCAACCGCCGGATTGGGTACCGATGATACCGGCGACAATGAGAACCAGGCCAAGGACCAGGCCCGCCTGGCCGGGGCCCCAGCCCCAGACTCGCTCAAACAGGGCCGGCGTCCAGAAGATGGCGACGCCGATGGCGGTGTTGCACGATACGGCGGCGAAGATGGTGGCGTAGGCCGCTTTATGGGTGCCCATATAGGTGACGGCGTCTTTAAGCGAGGGGCCGCCGACTTTGTCCGTCAGGGTTTCCTGACGTTTGGGTTCGCGCACCGAAAGCCAAACCAAGGCGGCAACCAAAAGGCCAGGCAGGCCCACCAGCATGAACGAGGTCTGCCAGGCAAAGAGTTCGCCGAATAGCGGCAGTACGACCGGCGGTGCGGCATTGATCATCTCGAATACCTGGCCGCCGATGACATAGGACGCGCCGGCGCCGACAGGAGCCCCAATCGAGAACAAGGCAATGGCGCGGGGGCGCGAGTGTTGCGGGAAGTAATCGCTGAGGAGAGAGAATGAACACGGCGCGACGGTGGTCTCCCCGATGCCAACCCCGACCCGCACCAGGAACAGGCTGGTAAAGGATTTGGCCAGGCCGCAGGCGGCCGTCATTACGCTCCAGGCGGCGATGCCGGCGGCGAGGATGGCGGTGCGGTTCTTGCGGTCCACCAGCCAGCCGATGGGCAAACCGGCGGTGACGAACAGGATGACAAACGCAGGTCCGATGAGCAGGCCGATCTGGAAATCGCTGAGACCGAGGGACGCTTTGATGGGCTCGATCAGCAAGGACAGGATGTAGCGGTCCATGTAGGCGAGCAGGTAGACGAAGCCGAGCAGCGTGGCCACATACCAGGCGTATTTGGCGTCCGGGTAAGGAATGGCTTCAGAACTTGTGGTGTACATATCGGTCATCGACCGCTATCCCACCGCCGCGCGTTCGGCGGCGCTGTGTTTGAAACTGCCGAGCCCGGCGAACAGAACGCTCAGCATGACGATGCCGAACGCGGCGGCGACGATGACCATGGCGTACTTAAGATCATCCGGGGCCCCCATCACATCGGTGACAAACCCGACCAGCGGCGGCGCAATCAACGCGCCCAGCAGATTGACGACAAAATAGAACATTGCCGTGGCCTGTCCGCGCAGTTCGCCCGGGGTGATGACGATGATGCAGCTGGGGCTGGTGGCCGCGCTGGCCGTGGTGCCGATGATGGCGAAGAGCAACATCAGGGAAGCCAGCTCCGGTGTCGGCATCAACGGGTAGAGCATGGCAAATGGGATGATCAGGAGTGAGCCGGCAATCACCGTGTAGTACGGCGCATGAGGCATGCCCCGGGCGATCAGGCGGGCGGCGATCCAGCCGCTGCCGAGGGTGCCGATGAGTCCCCCGGTGATGAGGACAGCACCGATCATCACACCACTTTGGCCGACGCTCCAGCCCCAGGTGCGTTCATACAAGGCCGGGGTCCAAAAACTGATGACGGCAATGCCGGTGTTGCAGGCCGGACCGACTAAGACCGCACCATAGGCGGCGATGTGGCGACGCACATAGGCGACGGCTTCGGCAATTGTCGGACCGGTGGGGGCGGTTCCGGATTGGTGTTGCAGCGTCTCCTGGCGTTTGGGTTCACGCACCGTGAACCACAGGGCGGCAGCGACAACCAAACCCGGGAGGCCAACCAGAAGAAACGACGTCTGCCAGGCGAAGAGTTCGCCGAACAGCGGCAACACCAATGGCGGGGCGGCGGCGATCATCTCAACCACCTGGCCGCCGATGATGTAGGTCATGCCGGCGCCGATGGGCGCACCCAGAGTGAAGAAGGCCACGGCCCGGGGGCGGCTCTCCTTGGGGAAGTAATCACCGAGCAGGGAAATGCCGCAGGGCGAGACTGTGGTCTCGCCGATGCCGACGCCGACCCGCGCCAGAAACAGGGTGACGAAACTGCTGGCCAGTCCGCAGCAGGCGGTCATGACACTCCATACCGTGACGCCAATGGAGAGAATGGCCGTGCGATTCTTGCGGTCCACCAGCCAACCGACGGGCAGGCCTACGGTGACAAACAAAATGACAAAGGCCGGACCGATGAGCAGGCCGATCTGAAAGTCTGTCAGGTCCAGAGAGGCTTTGATGGGCTCGATCAACAGGGAGAGGATATAACGGTCCACATAGGCGAGGATGTAGACTAGGGCCAGCAGGACTGCGACGTACCAGGCGTATTGGGTCTTGGGATAGGGCGTGGCGAGAGGTGCTGATGCTTCCGCCATTAAAATTTAGTCCGCGTGACTCTGACTCACGGCGGCCAGCTCAGCTGCGCTTCTTTTGAAACTCTTAAAGCCGAGCCATAACACCACGTTCATGAAGATGCCGAAGCCGACAGCGATAATGGCCAAACCGTATTTGAGGTCCGTTGGGTCTCCCATCCAGTCGGTGATGAGACCCACCAGCGGCGGACCAACCAGGGACCCGAACAGGTTGATGGTGAAAAAGAACACGACAGTCGCCTGGCCGCGCAACTCACCGGGCGTGATGGCGATGATGCAGCTCGGGCTGGTGCCCGAGGCGATGGACATACCGATGAAATAGAAAAACAGCATGACCGAGGCCAGTTCCGGTGTAGGCATCAAAGGAAATATCGCGGCGAAGGGGACCATCATCAGCGCACCGCCAAAGACTGTGTAATAGGGCGCGTGATGAATACCCCGCTTGATCAGAGTTGCTGCTATGTGGCCCGCGAGTGTGGTGCCGATGATGCCGCTGGTGATCAACACGGCGCCAATGACCAATCCACTTTGGCCGACGCCCCAGCCCCAGGTGCGCTCATACAGAGCGGGCATCCAAAAACTGGCGGCGCCGATGGCGGTGACACCGATGATGCCGCCGAACACCGCTGCGTAGGACGCTTTGTGCTTCCACATATAGTCGACGGCTTCGCCCAGTGTCGGCCCGCCCGTGCGCTGGGACAGGGTTTCCTGGCGCTTGGGTTCGCGGACAGTGAACCAAACCAGGGCGGCGACGATCAGCCCGGGGAACCCGACCAGCAGGAAGGAGGTTTGCCAGGCAAACAGTTCGCCGACGAGCGGCAGCACCACCGGCGGGGCGGCGGCGATCATCTCAAAGATCTGCCCGCCGATGATGTAAGTGACGCCGGCACCGGCCGGCGCGCCCAGCATGAATAAGGCGACGGCCCGGGGGCGGACGGTCTTGGGAAAGTAATCACCGAACAAAGAAAAGGCGCAGGGCGCAGCCGTGGTCTCGCCGATGCCCACCCCGATGCGCACCAGAAACAGGCTGACGAAACTGTTGGCCAAGCCGCAAGCGGCGGTCATCACGCTCCACACAGCGATGCCGATGGAGAGGATGGCCGTGCGGCTCTTGCGGTCCACCAGCCAGCCGGTGGGCAGGCCGACGGTGACAAACAGTATGACGAACGCGGGTCCGATGAGCAGACCGATCTGGAAGTCGGTCAGACCCAGGGACGCTTTAATGGGCTCGATCAGCAGGGAGAGGATATAGCGGTCGACATAGGAGAGGATGTAGACGATCAGCATCAGCGCCGCCACATACCAGGCATAACGGATGTTGGGGAACGGGATGGCGGGCGACCTAGAGGTGTCCGGTGACCCGGTCTGGATAGTGGTATCGGTCATGGGCCCCCCTTTGGGGCGCCAGACTATAGAGGATTGTGGGGCGCCAGACTATAGAGGATTGGCGTCGAGACAAAGGCCAGCCTCAAATTCCATTGGGGATTCGACAGGCGGTCAGAGCCCGCACCTGCGGTTGAAGATGCTCCTCAAAGAGTTCACACTTTGGTCATAAAAATAGGAGAGGGTCGACTGGACAACAGGTCTACGGACCAGGGGGTGTCCATGGATAAGGCCTTTACCCTGCGCGTTTTGCGCTGCTTTCTTATTGGTGTCGGTGCGTTGGTCTTGCTATTCGCCGCGGATGTGCGCATTCGCAGCGGCTTGGATGTGGCCGGGTATATCATCGGCGCCGGCGTGCTTTGGTATCTGTTCGAGATCATCGTCATGAGTGCGCCCAAAGATCCGCGGCCCAAAGAGGTGGTGGAAGAATACGAAAAGCAGAACCAGCCGCCCCAACCACCTCGCCCAACCAAGAAAAAACAAAACGGCAGCGAATTAGGCGAAGACCACTTTTAAGGCACTGCGGACCTAGCCGCCGGGTGCCGAATTTTCTCTCGGATCAAAAAGCGGCCGCAGCCGCTGAACGACATCGGGTACCTGCTTTGCCATGCGTATCCACACCGCATCGGAAGCCATGCCTGTGTACACCGACCTCCTGCGATAAGGTAAAAAAAGTCATGCCTTCCGCTTTGAGCCGCGCTTTTTCATCGGCTTCTATTTGCAGAAAGCGTTCGCGGCTGTCGTGTTCGTAGCGAAGCGATTCCGCCAGAAAAAGAGTTTGCGCCTCCGGAGACAAATCACGCCAACGGTCCAGATTCATCTGCAGAGTCATGAGAATACCGAGAACGCCGGGATCAATTCGATACTTCACGAAATTCTGGAAGCCCTGATCGGACATGGAGGTCGAAGACCAAGCGATGCCGTCGACCGTGCCGCGTTCAAGCGCGGTATAAACCTCGCCCGACGGGATATCCACCGGCACGGTTCCGACGGCGTTGAGGAAGGCGCGGTAGGTGGGTGTGGTGCGCACGCGCATGCCTGTCACATTGGGCAAGCCATTGGGCAAGCCATTGGGCAAGAGCAATGGCGGGTTGATCAGGAACAGATGCAATTTCGGGCCGGTCTGATGCCAGCCGAGAAAATAGGCGTTGAGCTTGGCCGCCCAAATCTCTTCGATAGCCGCGTACGCCCCATTCTCGCGCGCCTGCGCCGGGGTGATGGACGCCGCCAGTAGCGCATCCGCTTCCGGGGCCACACCGAGCATATAAGTGGCCGCACCGAAGTACATATCCACCACTCCGCGCTTGAGCGCATAAACCATCTGCCGCTGGGGAATGACCTCCGGCCCGCCAAGGTAACGAATGTGGGCTACACCTTTTGCGCGCTCGTTAAACGGTTCGACGAAGTATTCAGTGAAGTCTTCGGCGAATTCTACCGAGCGGTTCCATGCCGTGATCAAAGTGATCTCGACGTCGGCCAAGACCGGCGAAACCCATAAAAAGGCAAACATAAAGCCTGTGGTAATGCGCATCAGGCAAGTGTTTCACTGGTGTGTCAGGTCGTCAAATAAGCGGCGTGTGGGCCATGGCCGGTTGGGGACTGGCAAGGCTTACCTGTCCCGCTTATGCTGAGCATTAATCGCAATATGATCGTCTTGGGAGAAACCGCCATGCACCGCAGAACCCTGCTGAAAACCGCCATGGGCGCAGCCGTTGCCACCTCCGTCCTGTCTGCCCGAGCCTGGGCGCAGGACATTTCCGCCGCCACTTTGGACGGGGACAAAACCATACTGACCCGAGCGGACATCAAGGCCTTTGCAGAGTCATTGAATGGTATCGTGCTCCGGCCCGACCACCCGGGCTATGACATCGCCCGTGAGCTTTGGAACAAGTATTGGGATCGCCGGCCGGCACTGATCGTCAAGTGTAACGGTGTTGAAGATGTCCAATCCGCCGTCAATTTTGGCCGCGAACACAATCTGCTCACCGCCGTGCGCTGCGGCGGTCACAGCATGTCGGGCAAGAGCATGTGCGACGGTGGTCTGGTCATCGACATGACACCAATGAACCGGGTCGAGGTCGACGTCAAAAACCGGGTCGTTTCCGTGGAAGGTGGCGCGCTGTTAGGCGACATGGACCGTAAGACCCAGCCCTTCGGTCTCGGCACAACGGCGGGTGTGGTTTCTCACACCGGCGCCGGTGGTTTGATGCTCGGCGGCGGCATAGGCCGTCTACAACGACGCTTCGGCCTCGCCATCGATAACAATATCGGTGTCGAGATCGTCACCGCCGACGGCAAGTTCCGCCGTGCCAATGCAAACGAAAACCAGGATCTCTACTGGGGCGTACGTGGCGGTGGCGGCAATTTCGGTGTTGTCACCAAGCTGTTCATGCGCCTCCACCCCATGGAGCAAAACATTCTCAATTTCTTTATGGCGTACACATGGGAGAATGCCAAAGACGCCTTGAAGCTTTACTTCGACCTTACCGACGGCGCTCCGGAAGACTTAATGGTGCTGAGCGGCGCGTCTATGAATCCGGATGGCTCGGGCAGCGCCTATATCAGCGGCAACTACTACGGCCCGTTCAATCAGATCGATGACCGATTGAAAGCGGTCCGGGCCTACGGGAAAGCCACGGTCGACCGGGTCTATCCCCAACAATATGTGGATGTGCAGCGTTCCATCGACGACGGTGTCAACGAACCGGGCCGCCGGCGCTATGCCAAGGGTGGATTTTTGCGCGAAGTCACCGATGACCTAATCAACGCCGTTATCGACGGCATGGAACCGTTGCCGACCCGCCGTATCGGCGTTGGCCTGTTGCCCATGGACGGCGCTGTGGCACGCGTCGGCCCGGCTGACACCGTATGGGCGCACCGGGATGCGTCGCACAACATCGATTCCACCAGCAGCTGGACGGTGACTGACCTTGAATTGGAGGCGGAACACATCGCCTGGAACCGCGCTTATTGGCAAGAAGTTGAACCCTTCACCAAAGGCGGCTTCTACGTCAACTCCTTGATGGATGAGAGCCAAGGCCAGGTCAACGCCAACTACGGGCATAACTATGCTCGCCTGGTAGAGGTCAAAAACAAATATGACCCGACTAACTTTTTCCGCCTCAATGCCAACGTTAGACCGTCGGCCAAAGGATAACAAAAAATTTTAATCTGTTACGGACGGAGCCGGCCGTATGCGAGCATTGATTGTTGAAGATGACTCCGCAACGGCAAAGGCCGCTCAGGTATTGTTAAAATCTAACGGCCTTGACTCCGATATTGCAGACTTAAGTCAGGATATTATTGAGCAGATCCGCGCCAAGACGTACGACGTGATCCTTCTTGACATCATGATGCCTAACGTTGACGGCCTCGAACTTTGCCGCCAGATAAAAGCGATGACACTTTAGGTCAAAACAAAGTCGCCATTGTTTCTGGTAAAGCCTACGACTTGGACAAACAACGCGCCAAAGAAGTTGGTGCTGACGGGTATTTCACAAAACCGCTCGATATAAACAGTTTTATTGAAGAACTTCGCGCCATTGTCGAAGCTTCGTTCACTGTCCGGTACTGGGGTGTGCGTGGCACCCTGCCTGTCCCTGGACCGAAGTCGATACGCTACGGTGGCAATACGTCGTGCGTAACCATGAAATTTCCCAATGACCGAAATCTGATTTTTGATGCCGGGTCGGGCATTAAGGCACTGTCAGACCACGCTATGGAAAGACGTGGCGGCAAATTTTCAGCGCATATGTTTATTTCCCACCCCCATTGGGATCACATTAATGCGTTTCCGTTCTTCACACCCTTTCATGTGGCGGGAAACGTATTTGAGGTAATCGGCGCCAGAAATGGCGATCGCTCTATGGAGGAACTTATTGAAGCTCAGATGGACGGTGTTTTCTTCCCCATCATGGTCAGCGACATGGCGGCGTCGATCAAATTTCGGGATATTGCAGAGGAAACAATCTCCATCGATGATGACATCTCTGTGCGGAGCATGCTGCTGTCCCATCCCGGTAACTGTTTAGGATATCGCGTTACATTCAACGGCAAGTCCGTCTGTTACGTCACCGACAATGAACTCTATACGGAAGAATCGGGACTCAAGAACGAGTCCTACGAAAGCAAACTCATCGCATTCGTTAAGAATGCGGACATACTGATCACGGATACGACCTATTTCGACGATGAATATACCGAAGGCATAAACTGGGGCCATTCGCCGGTTGGGCGCGTGGTTGAAATTGCCGCCGCTGCCGAAGTCGAAAGCCTTCACTTATTCCATCATGACCCGGATCGATTCGACGATGATATTGATCGTAAATTAGGCGTTGCCCGGGACATGATGACGGCCTTGGACAGTTCCACCCAGGTGGTCGCGCCGGCGGAAGGATCCGTCTACCAACTCTAAGCAAACCAAGCCTTTATGGAGCAGAGAGCTGGTTCGGGCTTAGACATGGCTGCGTTAGCGGTTTAATCTGCCGTCACACAGGAGGACCGAACCATGACCGATGAAGCCTATAAAGCCGCCACCTACGGCGAGCAAAGCATCGGGTTCGGCGAACGTCCGGCCATTATCGTTGTCGATTTTCAGTTGGGCTTCACCGATCCCAAATACACCCTGGGCAAGTCGCCGTATGTTCATGCGGCGGTGGAGAAAACCGCTGAGGTTTTAGAGGTGGCGCGGGCTCACAAAGTTCCGGTCGCCAGCTGCCGGGTGGGTTGGGGATCGAAAGCCGATATGGGCTATTGGAAAATCGGCTGTCTGTATGAGGGCTGGTTCTACGACGACGAACAAACGGCGATGGATCCGCGTGTCTATGACCCTGACTACGATTTCAATTTCTGGAAGCACGCTCCGTCCATCTTCTACGGCACACCGTTGAACAACTTCCTCACCAAACAATGCGTCGACACAACCATCATCACCGGCTGCGCCACGTCCGGCTGCGTACGCGCCTCGATCAATGACGCCTTTTCGGAAGGATACCGGGTCATGGTGCCGCATGACTGCGTCGGCGATATGGACGAAGGACCCCATAACGACAATCTGCGCGATGTGGGACGGCGCTACGCCGACATTGTCGACGCGGCGCAGGTGATCAATTATCTGTCCAAGGGCACAGCACAAGTGGCCGTCGAATAAGGTGTTTGTTTGATTATGGATGTGTTGTTCGACCCGTATACGATTCTCAAATTTCTTCACATTGTCATGGCCGGGTTGTGGCTCGGCATGGACATGGGTGTCTATACGGCCTCGGGCCGGTTGCGCAGCCCGGCTCTACCCATCGAGACCCGCGCCGCCATGGGCAAGCTGGCTGGGACCCTTGATATGGGCCCCCGCTCAGCGGTGGTCATCATGCTCATGCTCGGCATTTCCATGACCTTCCTCGGCGGCTGGGGCACGGCCGGGGGCTATCACACCCAGGTGGCGGTGACGGCCGCGTTGATCGGTTTGGTGTGGCTTGCTGGATTGTGGCACCAGTTCTGGGTGGATCATCCCAACCTGGGCGAATCCCGGCCTGAGTCCCATATCAAGTTCGGCAAGCGCTTCCGCACCGCCGATATCGGCATGCGGGTGATCGTCACCAGCATACTGGCAGTTGTCGCCATCTGGTCCTTGACCGGCGATGGCCCCATCGAAGCCACCTGGCTGGCGGTCAAGCTGGTCGTCTTTTCGTTGATCGTCGCCTGCGGCATCGGCATTCGCATTTGCATTCCGCCCACGCGTGCCGCCATCGCCGACATTTTCGCCAACGGCTCGACGCCCGAGCGGGAAAAAGCGCTGGAGGACACCCGCGGCATGGCGCTGGTGTTCGTCAAGAGTATCTGGGCGCTGGTCGCGGTGATTACCTGGATTTCGGTGGCGAAGTTTTAGCCCAATTCACTAACTCTCAATCCACTACAACCCCGCCACTTGACGGCGCACGGTTTCGATCACCCAAGTGGTGAACTTGGGGTGCTGTGACAAGCCCTTCTCATTGAACGTGTAGTCCAATCCCATAAGGTCTTGCTTGATGTGATGCTGCAATCCATCGGCGGAAGAGGTCGGTGAAAGGACGATAAGCCGTTTTCCTTGGCGCTGGGCCTGCTGCATCCAACGCCGGAGCTTGCGGACATTGCCTTCGCGCACGGGTGGGATGGCATCGTCCTGTAGGTTGATGGCCCGCACCTCGCTGAATCCGGTCGCAGCTTTGATCTGTTCCGCCAGGCTTTCGACCACCGGCAAATCGAGCACATTGTCAAAATCATCCTCCGGACCATGGGCTACCAGGAACACGGCTTCGTTGCTCGGGTCGGTACTGATTTCCAGAGCATGGTCGACCAGGATCTCGGCAATCAGTGGATGATCATCCATGTGTGGCGTGAATACCAAGCGTGCATTGGTTTCGATCGGTTTGACGGACAAGTAGGATGATTCATCCCGCGTCCCCAAGATATATTCCCACTGGCGGGTCATGGAGTTGTATGTGGTTGACGTGGTCTGCACCAAAACAATCGTCTTAGCCCTGGCGGCTTCGAGATCGTCAATGGCGGCCTGTAAATGGGACGACGTCATCATCGCCATGCCATAGCCGATGGCGGTGGGGTACTCGCTGGCCAGCGCCTTCACCGAGTCCGTCATGATCCGGTCCCCGGCTTCGCTGACACCGTGGGACAGAATCAACACACCGATATCGCCCTTAAGATCTGAATCGCTGACATACCAGGCATAGTTTTCGCCCATTTGCGCCACGTTGATGCGCAGCTCGTTGTCGGTTAGGAGGCGGTACAAAGCGATATTTTCTTTGAGTCCCGATATGACGTCTTCGGACAGCATGTCACGCATATCCATACCCATACGACGGCGGCCCAGTTCATCGGGCGGCGGTATGGGCATGTCGTGCCCTTGATATCCCTCGGCATGATGCGCGCTGTGATCGTCCTGCACCTGCGCTGAAGTAAACCCCATAGCCAGACCGGTCGCAAAGACAGTGAGAGCAGTTGTACGCAAAAGACTCATGAAGAGGTCCTCCGTTTGACAGTCAGGCTTTGATCCTGTTGCGTTGTAGAAGATTGCAGCACAACGAGAATGGCAGTATGGAGTTCTTGTTTGATATCTTCAGCGCCGCCATTCTCAATGGCCAGCGACGCAGCCGATTGAACCATGCCGGATATGAGTGACGAAACAATGGTCGCGTTGCGGTCTGAACCGGTAAGGCAAGCTTTCACCGCCGCGGACAATGTTTTGTACAATCCAATGTGCAGCTTAAGCACGTTGGTCCGCACGTCTGGTGCAATGCTACGCAACTCCCGCGCCAATGTATAGAACGCATGATCCGGCCCGGCGGCAAAGTCAAACTGAGCGTCGACCCAGGCTAGAACCCGGTCCTGTGGCGGCCGGAACCCTTCTGCAATCGCTTTGTTTCGCTTGATCACCGGTTCCATGGCCAGCTCAACACAGGCCAATAGGAGGTCGTCCTTATTGGCGAAATAGCGGTAAAGGGAATTCCGTTTAAGGCCCACGGCCTCGGCCACGGTGCCAATGTCCGCACCCAAGTAGCCATGCGTTTGAAACAGGCGTAGCGCCTCGCTGAGGATTCGCTCCTTTTGCTGGGCGATGTGCAGTTCAACGGAGGCGGCGGTAATTTTCGGCATGGCTTACACCGATTTTTCCTGGGATGGAGCGGAACGCAACAAACCGTCTTCCATTTCCGCCACCTGATCGGCCCAAGGCAGCATGGCTTGATCATGGGTCACCATCAGCGTGGCGACGGTGTACTCTTTGGTTTGCTTGGCCAAGAGTTCGACCACTTCTTTACCGCGACTATGATCCAGCATGGATGTCGGCTCATCGACGAGCAGGACAGCGGGGTTGGTCATCAGGGCGCGGGCAATACCCACCCGTTGGCGTTCCCCGCCGGACAACTGATGGGGACGGTGCCCCACCCGATGTAATAGGCCCACATCATCAAGAAGGCGTTTGGCGCGGTCGCGATCTTCTCGCCCCGGAGTATGGCCACTGATGTGAGCCATCAATAAGAGCTGATCCATAGTGGTGAGAGCGGCCACCAGATTGGACTGCTGAAAAATAAATCCGATACGTTGCCGCCGGAGACGCGCCCGCTCGTTCTCGCTGAGCGACGATAGTTCTTGACCATCCACCGTAATTCGTCCGGATGTGGGTTTAAGAAGGCCGCCGCATACGGCCAGCAAACTGGATTTACCTGCACCCGACGGCCCCATGACAGCGCAAAGCGTGCCGGCCTGGACAAACAGAGACACGTCATTCAGCGCAACGACCTGCTGGTCACCGTCGCCCAACACCAGTGAAACGGACTCGACTGAAAGGGTCATCGCAGTTGCCCCAAGGCAATGATCGGGTCGATGCGCGCGATGGTGCGTACCGCCAACACGGCGCCGACCAATCCGCCGCCGATGACCAGCCCGCCGGAAATCATCATGGCGTTGATTTCGATAACGTAGGGAATATCGGTGCGCCCAACGATATAGGTGCCGAGGCTGTATCCGATGGAAACACCGACCGTTGCCGCGATCACCAAAAGCAGAAATGCCTGCGCCAAAGCATCGCGAATGAGATATCCCGTAGACGCGCCTAGAGCCTTGATGAGGCCAATTTCCTGGGTACGCTGAATGGTCCACACCGAAAAGAAGGCGCCAATGATCAGTGTGGCAATGACCAGTAAAAATCCCTGATTGATACGCACGGAATCCCGTTCCGCGGTAAAGCCGGTGGACGCCACAAAGGCCATGGGTTTGTCGAGAGCTACAGTAAACAACTCTTCGTCAATGGCGGCGATGTCGGCTGTTTCGTCAAGGTTGAGGGCGACGACTGTCGCAAAGTCATAGAGAATATCAGGCAGCGATTCTCCGGGCGGCGCTCCGCCCGGTGGCCCGTAGGAGGCTTCAGCCCACAGACGAAACGGCGCATAAACAACGGGTGTATGGGCGATGTTGTTGTGGGCGTTGACCATGCCGATCACTTTAAGCTCGGTGAGAACCCGATCGAGTACGATGGTGTCGCCGATCTCCACGTTGTTGTCTTCCACCAGCATACGGCTGACAACCACGCCATAGGGATCATCGCCAATGGGCTGGCCGTCATCGGCCCCGGGATCGATAAACGCGCCCGGTTCCATACCCCAGAGCGCCAAAGTCACCGGCTCACCTTTGGAGGTGCGCGCGTTGAACAGGGTATTGCCAAGAGGCGTTGCCGCGTTGACGCCAGGCTGATCCGCCCATCCTTCCCACATTTCCCGTTCCACCATGCTGTTGGACCAGGTGGGTTTGTCATCGTATTCGAAAGCGATGTGAGTGATGGGCAGAGCGCGAATACCGGAAATGTTGCGGTCCACCAGTCCGCTGGACAGACCCGTCAGCAGCACCATCATCAAGGCCACCATGACGATGACCGTGGCCATCAGCAGGAAGCGCCCTTTGGCGAAGGCGAGATCCCGAAGTGCGAGAAACATAGAGGGCGTCCCTTTTTGTCGACAATATGTCGACATATTGATAGGAACGCCAGATAAACGCAAGCGATTTACTGGAAAATTACTAGGCTGGACCCGTTGCACAGGGTCGCAGCCAGGGTTAAACAAGCCCGCTTGTCCGGTCAAATATTCCGGCCTCAAACATGTAAGAGACCATCGCAGGAGGCGCCCCCGTGCCAACAGCCAATATCAATGGCCACACCATGTATTACGAAACCCACGGCGAAGGTGTGCCGGTGCTGGTCCAAGGCGGCTGGGGTTCCTTTTGTCATGGGTCTCACCATCACTTGCCACGCGGTCTGTCTGACCAGTACCGGGCCATCATCATCGATTACCGCGGGCTCTACGATTCGGATGACGATCTCGATGCAGAGTCGAGCATCGACATGTATGCGGACGACGCCATCCAGCTGCTTGAGCATCTCGGCCATACGGATGGCACTCATCTCATAGGTCTCGTCGGCATGGGAGCGTGCATTTCGCAAATGATGGCGATCAAGCGGCCCGATCTGGTGCGCTCGATGATGAACATGGGCGCCTGGTCCGATGCGACGGACCCACTATTTTATGAGCAGATTGCGCTGTTTCGTGATGTCCACCGCGATCTCGGGTGGGAATTCTTTCAGCGCTTTGTCTGCATGATGTCCTTCCGCCCGGACTTTTATAACGCCAATTACAAACGGCTTCTGGGGCCTGACGGACCGTGGCGCGAACTCAACGGTCGCTACCCTGCCCATGAACGGTTTATTCACGCCTGTTTAAATCACAATGTCACCGATGAACTGGCAATTGTGAAATGTCCAAGCTTAATCATTCATTGTCACATGGACACGGTGACCAGTCCGCGCATGACCTGGCCTATTCAAGACGCCATTCCGGGTGCCGAAGGATTGGACCTGCCGGACTTTGCTCATGTGGTCGCCGGTAAGGAACAGAAGATTCAATTCTGCGATATCGTTTTTGACTGGCTGGGCCGGACCTAAACACAAACGAGCCTTGTTTATATGCGCGTGCCCAAATGGGCCACACGCGCCGATGAGTCTTGCGCTTCCTCACCGTCGACCAAGGGGTCGCCGGTCGGCACACCGAACAAATTCTTACCTGTCGGGGCCATGGAATGATCCCATTGCAATTCAATGTGGGTCGTCACGGTGCGGCAATCGCGGAAGTGGCGCTGAACGGCATGGCGTCCGGTCTGGGCCGAGACGCCCATCATGCCGGACAGACGTTCCGTCGCACTGAGACAAAGGCGAGAGGCAAAAGTCATCTCCCGCTTAGACGACAGCAGGTCTTCTCCGGTGATGTCCTGGCCCCGGAAGCCCCGGTCGTGAAGCATGGCGCAAAAGTCTTCGAAGATCAGATTAGCGGCTTTGACTTCCGCTGCAGACTCGCCCAGACGAATTTGCACGGGTACCTGATCAACAATAGATTCCCCGAACATCGCCCCTTTGCGCTTGGCCGTGCTGGATGCGTACTCCTGCAGCGCGCCCATGGCTGTGCCGACAAGGATGCCAGCGAACCAGCTCTTTTGATAGGCGCCGGTACGCACTTTGTAGATGTAACTGTCGTGTAGTTTTGATCCGGGTGGATCGGGGCTCAACATATCTTCCCGGGTGATCAACCGGTGAGCGGGAATGCGGGCGCCTTGCACTTTCACATGATGACTGCCAGTGCCGCGCAAACCTTCCGCTTGCCAATTGTCTTCGCTTTCAAAATCGCCGGGATAGAGAAAGGCAAAGTGAGTGAAAATCCGTTCGTCGCCCAGGGTGGCGGTGACCATGGCACCGTTGGCGTGATCGATACCGCTCATAAATCCCCAGCGGCCATTGAGAATATAAGCGTCGCCGTCCTTTTCGAGTGTGCCGCCACCGGCAGAGCCAGTAGCAATGATCGGGTCGGGATTGTCGGCAAAATATTCTTCCTGGGCCTCAGCACCGAAGCGGGCGATCCACATAACGTGGGAGAACACCAATCCGGTCATCCAGCCGGTGGAACCGCAGCCCTGCGAGACTTCCCGCGAAACCTCCATATGGGCGCCCCAATCCATTTCCCAACCGCCAAAGCGTTTGGGCATATAGATCTTATGCAGACCGCTGGCTGTTAGATCAGCGATGGTGGCATCGGGCATGCGGCGCAAATCTTCGGCTTCGTTGGCCCGTTCCCTAAGGACAGGAATGAGCGCCCGGGCGGCTGTAACCACCTCATCCTTGGTCGGTGTATCGGAACGAGCGGCCTTGACGACAGCCATGATGAAAAACCCCGCGAAACATAAATCAACTGAAGCAATGAGTGGGCAGTACTGCTCTTTCACAGTTGAAAAGATATGAGAATCTTCCCGCTGTCCAGATTGTGGTGCAAAGCCGTTTGGAGCTTCAGGCTTGTCGCCGATAAATCCTGATCATGTTGTTGGCTGGCATAGCAATAGTGTGTTCCAGGGATAAGCCGTGCTGTATGGCAAGGGCGTCAATATCAGCACTATCACGGACGCCCCAGTCTGGGTTTTGTGATCGCAGACTTTGATCGAAAGCAGCGTTCGATGGCGCAGTGTGTCGCCCCTCCACTGAAAAGGGACGATAAAGAAACAACGGCGCACCTGGATTAAGCCTGTATCCTGCCCCAGCGAACAGTTCTTCAGCTGCGGACCAGGGCGAAATGTGAATCATGTTGCAGCACAGAAGTGCGGCGGCGTTTTAGATGGGCCAATCCTCGGTTTCAACGTCGAGCAAAATAGATGGCCGAAGATTTACGAGTCCCGCATGGCCCGCAAGGTCCTTTGAATAGTTAACCGCACGCGGGTCTGCTTCGCTCGGCTGCCACGTCAGATTTGGAAACTGCGCCGCCAAGACGGCTGAGTGAAATCCGGTTCCCGCCGCGATTTCGATTATGTGACCTTGTGCAGGCAGATGCTGATCCAGGGCCTCAACAATGGGCAGGGCATTGCGCAGAGCCGCGGGTGAAGCGAAGTCGCTCAGACGGTCAATGGCACGTATGGCACGTTCAAGATTTGGACTTTGACCGGCTTCATTTTTCGGGAGGGGGTATCGCTTGACGCTGAGTGTCGGGCAGCGGCCGCAGCGGTGTGTTGGGATCATATCTCTGAGCACCCAATTCCCGTCGCAGACAGGCTGCATAGACCGCCTGTCCGAGCGCAAGATCTGCACCGCACACCCGTTCCACGGACAACTGTTTTGATCGATCCAATCCTGAAAGATCAGGCGCCCGGACCACACCCCGGCTAAGGGTCTGCTGACGCAATTTGCACGCATTGTAAGACGACGACCCTGCCACCCCGGTGCCGGCACAGGGATCAACAGTGCCGAAGCTTGGTGTACGGCTGTGTCCCATTGGCGCGGTCTGCGCTGCCGCATCTGCCATAGCGAGCCACACCACAGATCCCATCAGCGCCATACAATAAATAAGGCTTTCATTGAACTGGACAATGTCTGAGATCTTGGTCATGTCAGCACTCAAAACGCTTCCGTTAGAAATATCCGTAGACTGAAAGATCAACCGGACACTTCAATTGTCTATTGGATGATTCAAAAGATTCGAGAATCTGTTTCAACTGGGACTCGCAGTCGGCTCGTTTGGCATCCGGACCTTGATTTTCAACGGGCACTTTCGTGACACCTGAAGGGTCCCTGCCGGTGAATGAAAAAAGAATGTCAGTATACTGACTGGCATTCTCACTAAGAAGCTCAAGAGGCAGCATCAATACTTCAAAATATTGAGCGGAAGCGCGATAAACAGCGTCAAAATCGTAGAAGGGCAGGGGAATTTTTTTGATTGGTCCGCACAAACAGTTGTGCTTGCACGCAGGAAACGGACACGGATGCATTGTGTGATCCAAAGCATCACCAAAAGTATAAGTCGGGTGATTGCGGGCAGCCGCAATTTTCTGATCGTGTAGATATTGAGACCAAATCAGATTGTCCTGCCAGCGAATGCTGATAAATAGCTTTTTGGACACGGGAAAGGCAGCTGCGGTGCGTTTTGCCAATGTTTCCATCTCTTCGGGTCTGAGCATGATTTCATAACTACAGACATCAGCCTCTGGCAAAACGATCTTTGGCGTTAGCCCAAGGAGAAGGTTGATCGCCGCCAGCCGGACCGCATCCTCCGCTTCGCCATCCTTGCCAATAAACCGACCAAAATGCGGAAACACGTGGTTTTGAAGCGTCGTTGTTCCGGTTTTCGAGTAACCGATGTGGAGGGGCATGTTAAGTCCACCGCCAAGATGAGTCTGTTCATCCTAATTGCCAGCGTCGCACGATTATCGCGTCTTGACCTAAAAGAAAAGGGCGGCCCAAAAGACCGCCCTTAACGTCGAATTTTTTAAGATCTTACTCCGCCGCGTGAGCCATTTCCGTGGACGGTTGGAATACGGGCGGTTTAGGCGCCTTAAGGTGCGTTTCTTTCTTGGCATTTGCGAGTATAGTTTTGAGGTCGGGCCCTTTGTCGAAGATCGGAGTGACCTTGGGACGTTTAGCCTGCATCTCCTTGCGCAGCTTTTCGGTCGCTGCTTCATCGACTTTGCCAGCTTTGCTACAAACGACACCGTAACGCTTCGCGCCGTCAGCCGTTACGAGGCCACGTTTGACTTCTAAAGCGACTTTCTCTGCGGGTCGCTCAAGCGGATTGCCGACACCACCGCCACCCCAGGTAATGAAAGCAAGTATGTCGCCGGCCTTGACCTTGATGTTGTCACATTTGGACTTGTGATATTCGACCACGCCGGTTTCGTATCCACCGCGGTACATCACCTTGATAGAGCGTTCGCCGGGTTCGCCGCCGGTCACGCCCCATGGGTAAGTGAGCCAACGGTCATCATGGATGGAAATTTCCCCATCTTCGAGGAAGCAATAGTCCACTCGCAATGCATTGCCGCCGCGGAAGAAGCCGGCGCCGCCGGTATCAGCAATGGTTTCGTGCTTTTCGATGCGAAGCGGGAAGTACGCTTCGAGATATTCCTGTGGCACGTTGGTGAAACTCGGCCACATGGAATGTCCATCCGGTCCATCATCGTGCGGACGGGCGGGAATGCCACCGAAGCCGATCTGATAGAGCTGGTACCATTCACCACGGCTGTCCGTACCCGAGTACATGAAGTGGGGTGAGGACGAGAAGCCGGCCGCCGCCAGGAAGCCAGGATTCTTCTGGCCGAGCAGTGCCGCGAAAGTATCGAAGATGCGGCCCAGGGCATGGGTCCGACAGGACAGTGCCGCTGGGAAGTTCGGTTTGAGCAGCGTTCCTTGCGGAATGCGCACATCGACCAGATCGTAAAACCCGTCGTTGAACAGGATTTCCGGATCGAACACCATGATCATGTACACGCCCCAGAACATCTTGAGCATGTTTTCGTTGAGGTAAAAGTTGATCGAGCCGATGGCTTGCGGATCGGTGCCTTCCCAGTCGAGGATCACCTTCTTGCCTTCACGCCACATGGTGCATTTGATCTTGTACGGACCATAACCACGGCCGTCGTCGTCCACATAGTCTTCAAAGGAGACGGGGTCTTCGCCGATGGCCTGCTGGATCAAACCGCCAACGGCCCGGAGATTCCGGTCAAGAGCAGCTTGGGTAGCAGATACATAAGTATCCACGCCAAAGCGATCGCACATTTCTTTGACCCGCTTCTCGGCCACCCGGCAGGCTGCGAGCACGGCGTTGAGGTCGGACCGGTTCCAGGTTGGTAAACGCACTTGGTTGAGCATGAGTTCCAACAAGGTCTCTTGCAGGACGCCTTTTTTGTAAAGCTTGGTCGGCGGGGTGACGAGGCCTTCTTCGAAGATGGTCGTCGCATCCGTCGGCATCGAACCGGGGACTTTGCCGCCGTTGTCGGTCATGTGACCGAAGTGGCAAGACCAGCCCACCAAACGGCCAGTGTAGAAGATCGGCAACACGATCAGCCAATCGTTGGCGTGGCTGATGGCCCCTTCAACTTTATACGGGTCGTTGGTAAAGAAGATGTCACCTTCTTCAACGGTGCCATCATATCCTCGCAAGAAACCATCAATAAACGAGCCAAACTGACCAACGACCATTTTGCCATTGCGGTCAGCGATCAGTGGAAAGGCGTCATGCTGTTCGCGAATACCGGGAGACATGGCGGTGCGGAACACCGTCGCGTCCATTTCATAGCGGGCATTGCGCAGCGCGCTTTCGATAATATCGAGAGTGATTGCGTCGATCTTGACCTTCTTGAAAGGTTTCTTGTTGGTTTGGATGATCTGCGCTTTGTGTTGGTTTTTAGCCATGAGTCTACTCCTAACCTCCGCCCTACTTTTTTGCCCTGGACTTGGATGCGGCTTTCTTGCCGCCTTTCCAGCGCTTAGGCGTAATGAGAATACAGCCAACCTTATCGACCACACCTTCGCAATCCGCGAGGATCACAGTGGTTGAGTCGAATTCTGTGACAACCGCCGGACCCGAGATTTTATTACCGGCTTTCAGCTTAACGCGATCATAGATCTTGGCTTTGTGCATCTTGCCATCGGCCCAGATGGTGTGTTTGTCATCGATCACGGCAGCAGCAGAGCTCGTGCTACCCTTGCCGGCCTTAACTGCCTTCACGTTTGGCGCGTCACCCATAACAATGGCACGTAAATTGACAACTTCGTGTTCGGCATCGAGGGCGAATGTGAACATCCGGGTATGACTGGTATCAAACGCCTTGGCCGCTTGTTCCAAACCGTTTTTGTCGAACCCTTGTACTTTGCATGGCACCGTCAAAGCAAAACCTTGACCATGATAACGAAGGTCAATTTCCCATACGATCTGATGCTCTTTCTTGGGAATACCCTCTTTGATCAGCGACTGAGCAGCATTCTTCGTAAGATCATTCAGAATTTTGCCTACTTCTTTGTTGCTCGTCTCTGAATAGCGCCGCACCAATGTTTGTGAAGCTTCATTGCGAACCCGTGTGGTCGCGTCGCCATAGGCGCATAACACACCTGGGCTTGGCGGAATAATCACCGGCCAAGATCCCGTCAATTTACCCAACGCATTTGCGTGGAGCGGCCCTGCTCCACCAAACCCGATAAATGCGAATTCACGGGGATCATATCCTTGTTCGATGGAAACCAAACGTAAGGCGCCGAACATATTTTCGTTGACGATTTTTATGATGCCTTCTGCGGCTGCTTCAATTGAGATTTTGAGCGGATCGGCCACTGCCTTCTTGATCGCCTTACGGGCCGCCGCGACATCCAACTTCATTTCACCACCGATGAGAGAGGGCGGAAGGTGGCCGAGTGCCACATTGGCATCGGTCACGGTGGGTTCGGTTCCCCCTTGGCCATAACAGGCCGGACCGGGATCCGCACCCGCGCTTTCTGGACCGACACGCAGCGCGCCTGTCAGCTCTGGTACGCGGCCGATTGAACCGCCGCCGGCTCCAACGGTGCGAACATCCAAAGATGAAGCCCGAACCGTGACATCGCCGACGCGGGTTTCACGACGCAATTGCGGATCCCCATTTTCGATCAATGCGACGTCGGTTGACGTGCCGCCCATGTCAAACGTCAGTAGGTTCTTGAACCCGGACTGTTTGGCGACCCAAAGCGCGCCGGCTACACCGCCGGCAGGGCCGGACATCATCAAAGACACCGGTTGGTCAGAGGCGTTGTCGAAAGACATTAAGCCGCCATCGGACCGCAGTGCCTTGTATTGGCAGTCGCCGGTTTTTTTCTTGAGGGTTTTCGTCAGATTACCCAGGTATTTAGACACTGTTGGTTTTACGTAAGAATTGGCCACAGCCGTCAATGCACGCTCGTATTCGTACATTTCTGGCAACACTTCGTGGCTCAAACTGACAGGAACACCAGGCAGCTCTTTTTGCACGATGGTGCGGATCTTTTTCTCGTGCGCACCGTTGGCAAAGGAATTCATCAGAGAAACAGTGACAGCCTGCACTTTTTGGCGTTTGAGAATTTTGCAGGCTTCGACCACGGAGTCCGTTTTGAGTTTACGGACCACATCGCCGCGCGCGCCCATGCGTTCTTTAACCTCGACGGTATTTTCAAGCGCCGCCAAAGGCTCCGGCTTCGGCCAGATAATCCAACCCGCGAGACCACCGGGTACGAATGACCGGCCGATCTGCAAGACTTGGCGATACCCATCCGTCACAATGAGACCCACCTTCGCGCCCTTGCCTTCGAGAATGGCGTTGGTCGCGACGGTCGTGCCGTGCATCAACTCGTTGATTTCAGTTGGCTTGATCCCCGCATCAGAGCAGATGCGGTTGATGCCATTCATCACACCGATGGATTGGTCTGCCGGTGTCGATGGCGTCTTGGCCCGATAGGTTTCACCAGTATTTTCATTGATCAGGAGCAGGTCCGTAAAGGTCCCCCCCACATCACACCCGAGTACGTAAGACATTGCGCAGTCACGTCCCTATTTATGAATTACTCTAATTTAGTCGCATGAACATTAGACACCACGCAACCACTTGAACCCCCACTAGATGGCGAGAATTCGATCTCGCAAACCTAGTCTAACGACGGCGTCAAATCGACTCCCGACGACCTGACAATCCACCGCGGCGCCCAACTAACGCAAAATCAAGGCCATGGCCAGCCCTAAGCGCAGAATTAGGCCGCTTTTGCCACATCGGGGAAGACGCCGGCCTTGCCCAGCATGGCCGGAACGACGCCACCGAGTCGCTCGCCAACCCATTCTGCGGTGGCGATGATCTTGTTGATATCAACCCCTGTTTCCACTCCCATGCGGTTGAACATATACACCAGGTCTTCCAAAGGAATATTTCCGGTAGCCCGGGGTGCGAACGGACACCCGCCGATACCGCCGGTGGAGGCGTCGATATAGCCAACACCAGCTTCAATGGCTGCATAAGCGTTGGCCAGGCCGGTATTGCGTGTGTTGTGGAGATGCACCCGAATGGGCATGCCGGGCACGGCATCTTTGACCTTGGCAATCAGTTCGCCGACCCGCGCCGGATCGCCGCAGCCTATGGTATCAGCCAGGGCGATTTCCACTGGTTCGGATTCCGCGCAGCGCTTGGCAATGTCTACGACCCGCTCTTGTGGCACTTCGCCCTCAAAGGGACATCCGAACGATGCCCCGATGGTGACGCCGGCCTTCACCCCTTCGGACTTGGCCAGTTTGCCCACTTCGTTCCAGGCCGCGACGGTTTCCGCAGAGGTCATACCCTGGTTCTTGGTGGCGAAGGTATCGGTCGAGACCACCGCATACCCCACTTCGTCCACACCTGCGTCACGTGCCCGCTCATAGCCCTTCATGTTGAGGATCAGGCCGATAAAGGAACATCCCGTGTCCTTGGGCAGACCGGCGACCACTTCAACGGCGTCGGCCATTTGCGGCACCCGCTTGGGATTAACAAAACTGGTGACTTCAATGCGCTTAATACCCGCATCGATAGACCGGGTAATGAATTCGATTTTATCCTCAGTGGACAAAATGGTCTTTTCGGATTGGATGCCGTCGCGGGGACCAACTTCGACCAATGTGACTGAGCGCGTCATGGGTGCGACCCTTTCTTGCGTTTGCGCCGTAGCGCACGTTTTAAGGTGACAGAAGTGATAGAATCAGGTGTTTCAACCGTTAATTAAGATATTAGTCCCGGCCATGCTCTTTGCAAGGCTGGGCGCTTGAATCGCCGCGGACTGATCGGTAAACACCTGGCGGAAATGTTCACACTTTGGTGTGCAGCCGTTTTTTGACGCCGCCGGGCCTCAGTTCGGCTAGAACAGCCTTCACAAAAGAAAAATGGGGGTCCCGGATAAGGGGGGCCGATTAGGGAGAGAGGACGCACATAATGTCTCAAGAGCCCGCAGGCCCTTTGGCTGGCCTACGCTTGATCGAAATGGGCCAGCTTTTGGCTGGGCCCTTCTGTGGCCAGCTCATGGGCGACTTTGGCGCCGAAATCATCAAAATCGAGCAGCCGACCGTCGGCGACCCTATGCGCCAATGGGGCCGGGAATTGGTCAACGGCACCTCCCTGTGGTGGCCGATTTTGGCCCGCAACAAGAAGTGCATCACCCTGAATGCCCGCGTGCCCGAGGGACAAGAGATCATCAAGGAACTGGTTAGGAAGTCCGATTTCCTGCTGGAGAACTTCCGCCCGGGAACTCTGGAGCGTTGGAACCTGGGCTACGACGTCTTGTCGGAGGTCAACGAAGGCATCATCATGATTCGGGTATCCGGCTATGGACAAACCGGTCCTTATTCACACAAAGCGGGATATGCGGCCGTTGGCGAAGCCATGGGTGGTTTGCGCTACTGCATCGGCGATCCGTCATCACCACCGAGCCGGGCCGGCATTTCCATCGGCGACACTTTAGCGGCGACCTATGGCTGCCTTGGCGGATTGATGGCCCTGCACAACCGTCATGTCACCGGCAAAGGCCAAGTAATCGACTCCGCCATTTACGAAGCGGTCTTTGCCATGATGGAAAGCTTGGTCAGTGAATACGACAAGACCGGCTACATCCGTGAGCGGACCGGTTCGATCCTGCCACAAGTCGCACCCTCGAATATTTACGAGGCCAAGGACGGTCAGTTTCTCATTGCTGCTAATCAAGACACCGTATTCAAGCGTTTGTGCGAAGCCATGGGTCAGCCTGAATTGGGCGAGGACGAACGCTATGCCACCCATCACGCCCGCGGCGAACGGCAAACCGAATTGGATAATATCATCAATGAGTGGTCCAAGACCAAGACCTGCAAAGAGCTCCAAGAGTTACTAGATGAGTCCGGTGTGCCGGCGGGCTTGATCTACCGGGCACCGGAGATGCTGGAAGATGCCCACTTCAAAGCCCGTGAAGCAATCATCGAGGTCGCCAACAAGCATGTGGGCTCCATCAAGATGCAAAACACTTTCCCGAAATTTTCCCGCACACCCGGCGAGGTGCGGTGGTCGGGCCCCGATCACGGTGAGCACAACGAAGAAGTCTACAAAGACTTGCTTGGCATGACTGATGCCCAGATCGGCGACTACAAAGAAAAAGGCATCATTTGATCTCAAATGAAGATTGCTAGGAATGACGCACCATGAACGATGCAAAAAATCTCGATCAGGACTATGATAAAGCCGGGTTCGGTGGGGCGCTGACCTTCGGCAAGAAACCGGCCCTTTTGTTGATCGATTTCGCTAAGGCCTACATCACCAAAGACTGCGGCCTTTATGCCGGCGTCGAAGACTCTGCCGAAGCAGCGCGCAAAGTTTTGGCCGATGCCCGCGACGCCGGGATCATGATTGTTTTCACCCGGGTGGAGTTCACGCCCGGCGGCGCGGATGGCGGAGTGTTCTACCGCAAGGTGCCAGCGTTAAAGAATTTCGACCGGGGAAGCCCCATGGCGGAATTCGTCGACGGTCTGGAACCCCGCGATGACGAGGTGGTCATCACCAAGCAGTATGCCAGTGCCTTCTTCGGCACCAATCTGGCTTCGACCTTGGCGGCTGAGGGCATTGATACCTTACTCCTTACCGGTTGGAGTA
The DNA here is from genome assembly GCA_965262665.1 of Rhodospirillaceae bacterium. Classification (GTDB taxonomy): domain Bacteria; phylum Pseudomonadota; class Alphaproteobacteria; order Rhodospirillales; family Rhodospirillaceae; genus CBDBND01. The sequence goes on along the minus strand of CBDHFR010000003.1, from coordinate 1,036,057 downwards.
CCTCCGGCTGTGTCCGAGCATCAACTCTGGATGCCTGCCAATCCGGCTTCATCCCCATTGTCGTCCGCGAGGCTGTCGGCGACCGGGACGACCGCCCCCATGAAGCCAATTTGTTCGACCTCCAGGCCAAATACGCCGAAGTCAAAGGCATGGATGAGGTTCTGAGCTACCTGAAAAACCTCTAAACCCGTCGATTGCCGGGTGAGCGCGGGCGTATGCCTACACTGGGGCCATCAGCGCCGACGTGGTAGGTTAAATCCTCTCCCGATGGAGGACCGCATCATAGCGCTTCAGACCGATCACGATTTCCTCATCACCGGCAACCACGACGAGACCAACCGGCAAGCCTACACGGCGGCTTAGCGTATGCATGTGCTAACCGGGATCGGCGACGGCTTGAAAGATGTTTACGACCATCGAGTGGAACCGGCTTTTGAAAAGACCAATGGACGTGCACCGAAAGACGGTCGCGAAGCCATGAAGGCCATGCTCCTAGACAATTACGGCAAGACCTGGTCGTCCATGATCCACACCTGCCAGGAAATGATTTGGGACACTGTCCGCCCCGCTATCGAACGGGCGCAGCCGGACTTCAACGAAAAAGTTCGCGGCCTCAACGCACGGCACGGCTCTTTGTCTCTTGATCCTGATGTGGAGGTGCCGCGTTACGTGTCTGCCAGCGACATCCACCTCATGCCCGGCAACTACCATACGGAACGGGGCACGGATGACGCCAGCCAAGGGGCGCTGTTCGATCGCGGCCTGTACATCTACCAAAACGGATTTGCCGGCCCGCTGTGCGACAACAACGGACGCAGCCAGGCCGAAGTGATCAAACGGCGCTGGCCAGAGTTCAAACCGACCAAGATTCTCGATCTCGGCTGCACCGTCGGCAACAACACCCTGCCCTATGCGGATGTGTTCCCCGATGCCGAGTTACACGCCATTGACGTGGCCGCACCCTGTGTGCGTTACGGCCATGCCCGGGCTGAAGCCCTTGGTGTGCCCTGTCACTTCCATCAAATGAATGCAGAAAAAACCTCTTTTGACGATCAGAGCTTTGACCTTGTTGTCTCCTGTATCCTCTTCCATGAAACCTCCCGCACCGGTTTGACCAATATTTTGAATGAGTCACAGCGCCTTCTAAAACCCGGTGGACTGATGTTGCACATGGAAGTGCCGCGCACGGACGGTTTGGATCCCTACGAACAGTTCCGTCTCGATTGGGATACCTATTACAACAACGAACCGTTCCTCTCCGCCTGGATGCGCACGGACATGAAGGAAGCTTGTTCAAAAGCCGGTTTTACGGAAGAGAATTATGTACACATCGCCGCGCCCGACTACGGCAGCGTGCCCGAGGAAGACTTCGACCGGTATGCCACCGCAGACAAACCAGCGGCCAACGCCCAAGGCCATTGGGGCGAAATTGTGATGTGGAACATGTACGGCGCCTGGAAATAGGATCGGACCAAGACAATGCTATCGCAGCGGAAACACGACTTCCTCGTCACCGGCGACCATGACCAGGTCAACCGTCAAAACTTCGTCACCAATCTGCGCCTGCATATCCTGCAAAATGTCGGGGCGGGCCTGAAGGATGCCTACGAGCGCCGGGCCAAACCAACATTTGAAAAACGGCTTGGGCGGCCGCTGGAAAATCATCGCGATGTGCGCGACGCCATGAACGCCGATCCCTACTCCGCCCTGTATTCGGCCATGAACCGCAATTGTCAAGAGATGATGTGGGGTTCAGTGCAGGATGCTGTTCAAGTCGCGCAACCGGACCTCAATGAACGCGTCGGCAAAGTTAAATCAAAATTGGGGTCCCTGACCCTCGACCCGGACATGGAACTGCCTGCCCACCAGCAAGTGGCGGACTTCCATTCCATGCCCGGCAACTATCACGGCGAGTGGACGGAGGGCGATGTCAGCCAGGGGGCGTTGTTCGACCGCGGTCTCTACATCTATCAGGGCGGCTTCGCCGGGCCCCTGTGCGACGGCACCGGGCGCACCGAAGCGGAGTTGATCAAACGCCGTTGGCCCGACTTCAAACCGGAAAAGATTCTCGATCTCGGTTGCACCCTGGGCAACAACACACTGCCCTACGCGGACGTCTTCCCTGCTGCGGAGGTGCACGCCATCGACGTTGCAGCACCGTGTTTAAGGTATGGTCATGCCCGCGCCGAAGCCCTCGGTATGCCCATACACTTCCATCAAATGAATGCGGAAGACATGTCCTTCGAAGACGAGAGCTTCGATCTCATCGTTTCCTGCATTCTGTTTCATGAGACCGCACCGACGGCCGTGCGCAAAATCGTCAAGGAATGTCACCGCGTCCTCAAACCGGGCGGGCTCATGCTTCATTTGGAAACGCCGCGCTCCTTCGAGCTCGACATCTATGACGCCTATTGCCTCAATTGGGATTCCTACAACAACGACGAACCGTTCCAGGAAGCTTGGACGGGAACGGATATGCGCGCCGTCTGCCAAGATGCCGGCTTTGACGAAGACAAATACGAATATGTGGTGATCCCCGATCTGGTCTGCGTCAGCGAGGCAGACTTCGATAAAGCAGCCAAGGGCGACATACGCGCCGATACGGGCGCCATCCATTGGGGTGAGACCATCAACTGGCACCTCTACGGCGCCTGGAAGTAACCGAAAGAACAATCAATGCCTTTGCAACATGAACATGAGTTTCTGGTTACCGGCAGCCATGACGAAGTGAACCGTCAGAACTATGTGTCGCGCCTGCGTATGCACATTTTGAACCAGATCGGTGGCGGCATGCGCGATGTTTATGAGAGCCGGGTCAAGCCCAAGTTTGAAAAAGAAAAGAGCTGCGCTCCTAAAGGCGAGCGGGAAATCCACCGGGCCATGCTGGCTGACACCTACGGCCGCACCTGGTCGACCATGATGGTCAATTGTCAGGACATGGTGTGGGATTCGGTTCGACCAGCTTTGGAACGGGTGCAGCCGGAACTCAACGAGCGCATCCGTGGGCTCAATGCGCGCTATGGGTCCTCACCCTGAACCCGGACGTAAAGGTGCCTAAATACATCAGCGCTAGCGACATCCACCGCATGCCGGGCAACTATCACACCGAGCGAAGCGCCGACGACGCCAGCCAAGGCACCCTCTACGACCGCGGAAGGTTTGTCTACAACGGCGGGGCGGCGGGGCCACTGGCCGATGGTTTGCCGCGCACGCTTGCGGCCTATGTCAAAGCTCGTTGGCCCGATTTCAAACCGAAGAAGGTGTTGGAATTGGGCTGCACCATCGGTTCGTCAACGGTACCCATGGTCGACGCCTTTCCCGACGCCGAAGTCCACGCCATCGACGTGGGGGCGCCGGTGCTGCGTTATGCCCATGCCCGGGCCGAAGCGCTGGAAAAGCCGATCCATTTTCATCAAATGAATGCGGAAGCCATGGACTTCGAAGACGAGTCCTTCGACTTCATCTACTCCTGCATCATCTTTCATGAAACGTCGCGCAAGGCCTATCCGAAGATACTGGAAGAATGCTGCCGCGCGCTCAAACCGGGCGGGTTGATGGCCCATATGGAACTGACGCCTGTGACCAACATGGACGACTTCGACGCCTTCTATATTGACTGGGATGCCTACTACAACAACGATCCGTTCTACCAAACCTACACCAGCCTCGACCCCGAGGAATGGGTGGTGGGGGCCGGTTTTAAGCCAGAGACATTCTGGCAGGCCTCGATTCCCGACTTGGACCGTTCGTCAGCAGAGGCGTTCGATGAGGCTGTCGCAAATCCCTCTGTCGCCGGCAGCGAAAGCGCCCGCTGGTACACCTATGGGGCCTGGAAGTAGACCCCGCTCCTCCCACCTACTCGTCCACGCAACGGTTTAAATAGTCCTACTGGATTGTGAGGTTGGGGCTGTGCCTGTTATACCAACGGTCATTGAATTTGACCTTCGTGTGCCCATTTGCGCATACCAATCGACATGATTTTCGAGGGCTTGTCGATGAGCTTGTTCCAGGCGTGGCATGCCGCATCGACGATGTCTTCGTAACTGTCGAAGACGCGGTGCGACAGGTAGGTCTGGCGCAGGTACTGCCAGATGTTTTCGGCCGGGTTCGGCTCCGGCGATCTGGGCGGCAGGAACAGCGGCGTGATGTTGTCGGGGAACTCCAATTCGGTGGTGGTGTGCCAGCCGGCGCGGTCCATGAGGAGGACGGCGTGTGAGCCGTCGGCGACGGTGCGGCTAATCTCTTCGAGATGGGCCGGCATGGCATGGGTGCCGGCGAACGGCATCGCCACGGCCGCACCGGTACCGCGCGCCGGGCAGACGGCGCCGAACAGATAGGCGCTCTGGTAGCGCTGGTCCTTGGGCTGACGCGGACGGCTGCCGGTGCGCGCCCACTGCCGGACGATGCCGTTCTTCTGGCCAAGGCGCATCTCGTCTTGCCACCACAGCTCGACCGGCGTTGCGGGCGGCAGGTGGGCTACCGCCGCGGCGAGCGCCCGGGGGAAGTTTCTTTAAACGTCTCCAGCATTGCCGCATCTTGGCCCGGATGGCGCACCCGGGCGCTCATGTGCGAGAAGCCGAGATCGTGCAGCAGGCGCGAGACCGAGCGCTCGTGATACTCCACCCCGAAGCGGTCCCGGATAACCTCCTTGAGGTCGAGCCGGCGCCAGCGCACGACGCCGTCGCTGTCCGGCCCCGCCTCGACGATCTCCGCCAACGCCACCCTCTCCACCGCCGTCAGCTGCGGAACCGCGCCGGGAGATTTGTGGTCGTGCAGGCCCTCGGGGCCTGCCTGATTGAACCGGTACACCCAGTCGCGCAGGCTCTGGCGGTCCATGCCGCCAACCGCCGCCGCATCCCTACGGTTCATGCCATCATAAACCGCCGCAATCGCCAGAAGGCGGCGCACCTGATTGGGATCTGTCGCTTTGCGCGTCAAGGCCCGCGCTTGGACCGCGTCATAGTCCGTTCGCAACGGGATCTTCGCCGACATCAAATCCTCCATTTAAAGCCGGCTTTCTATGAATCACATCATTGCGCCGTGGGGAATCCCTAAAAGAGAATCAATCTCAACGACCGCTGGTATTAGGTTGCGCCCTTAGTCGATTTTTTTGCAAGGGGCAGCACTGAAATGAAAGACGCGCGTATTGCCGTAATTGGTGCCGGGATGGCCGGCCTGACCGCAGCCCTATCGCTGCAAAAAAAACGGCTTTAAGCCCATTATCTATGAATTGGCACCCGAGTTGGGCGAGGTTGGCGCCGGGCTAACAATCAGCCCCAATTCGACCCATGGTCTCGAATATGTAGGTTTGGCCGACGGCCTAACTAGACGTGCGAACATTCCTCAAGCTCAAGCGATCATACACTACCTTACAGGCGAAATCCTGGTTGAAACAGGGGAATCGGGTGAATGGTTTCACCGTGAGATAAGGCTTGCGAGGAAGTCGTCATCCCAGGTAGCGATGCGTCGTTTTACACGCAGACTGTCCTGCCCGGGGCTTGGCGCAAGAGGTTGCTCGCCATGTGTTTGACGACCGCGAAGTTGGCCGGGGCAGTGTTCTTTCGGACCCGGCACTCGTCGTCGCGGAAGACCATGTCCATGACCCAGTGCAGGTCCATGACCCAGTGCAGGTCCATGACCCAGTGCAGGTCCATGACCCAGTGCAGCCCGTTCTCGCTGCTCCAATGGCCCCGGATGGCGGCGCTCAGAGTATCGGCCTTGGCGGCGGTGGAGGCGGATGTAGAAGCGGGTCTCGCGCTCGACCTTGGCGCCGGGTTGGATGCCGATCTCGCGTACGGTTTCGACCATAACAATGCTCCCGGGCCCGGGCCAGTGGTGGCGTTCCTTCAGCCAAGCGATTTCGTTCGTCGCCGTGGTGGTCCGGGTTTCGATGCGGCCGTGGCTCTTCTCCACTGTCTGGTGGTGGCTGACAACCGTATCGGCAAAGCCGCATGCTATCTGTTCGATGAAGAAAAGCTTGGTATCGTCGTGCAGGCTGCCCTGGTTGCCCTTGAGGGCAAGGATATAGTCGGCGTCCTTGTCGATGATCTTCGCGGCGATGTTGCGCTGACAGCCCATGGCGTCGATGGTCACCGTCGCGCCGTTGATGGTCAACAGATCCAACAGCTTCGGGAGAGCGACGATCTCGTTGGATTTATCAGCCACCTTGGCTTGGCCAAGCACCAGGTTCTGACGTGTGCTCCACGCCGAGATCATGTGGATGCGCTTTGGCGCCGCCTTCCTGATAGGAGCGCCGCAGCGTCTTGCCGTCGATGGCGACGATGTCCGTGCCGCGCCCGGTGAGCGATGCCGCCCAGGCGATGAAGCAGTGCTGAAACTGTTCGGCATCAAGGGCTGCGAAGATGTCACCGAGTTGATCGTGTGAGGGCGTACCATCCGTGAACGGCCGGAAACGGCGCAGAAACGTCAGTTTCCTCTCGCGTACTTGGCGATCTCGACCCAGCTCTCACAGCCGGCGGGCACGCCGAGAAGGCATAGCAGCAACACTTCGTCGAGGGGATAGGGGACCGTGGCGCGTTGCCGCGGGTCGTCGAGATCGGTGAAATGCTCCAGGAAATCAACAATCTGATTAAAGGCCTCGTTCGCCGTTCCAAACCGTCGCGTCATTTCTGGGATCCTTCTTGCGAATCAAAAGGATCAATAGCGATTCAGACTTCTACACTCTTGTCATCCTCAAATTCACCCGATTGCCCTGTGGGTATCTCCGGCAAAGATTCTCAAGGTGGTCACCTTATGTTAAGATTTCCAGACCATATTTGAGGGTGAATTCGTATCGGGTGCCACCAAAATCATAAAAAACCGATCAAGAGGGGGCTATGTCGGATTTCGCTGAAGATTTTGCGCTCAATGATCTCGAGGTCGAGATCGTCGTGGTTCTCGGTGCATCGACCCTGCGGTTGAATCAAATCCTGCAACTCGGACGTGATTACCGGAGGCGACGTACTGGGCGTGGCTATCACCGAAGTTCTCAAGTCCGTTTATACCAGCGGTTAACGCCTGATAGGCGCTAACGGTCTTGCAACATTTTAATCTCCCAATGCATTCACCCTAAATCGCAGCTGTGTTAAATACGCACCATTACGACCTAAAAAGATTATGAGGTTTGTTGTGACGCACGGTGCATATTCAGCCTGGCTAACCTGGATCCTTTCACCAATTCTGTTGATGGGTGCGCTTACCGGTCCGGCCAATGCGATTGATCTCGAAACCGCCGTTTGGTATTACGAGCGCAACCAATGGGTACCCGCTTTTTTCGACTTCCAAATTCTTGCAGCTGAAGGGGACCCAACTGCAGCAGCTTACATGGGCCGAATGTATCGCCAAGGATGGGGTGTTCAAAAAAATCTCGAAGAAGCGGCGAAGTGGCTTCAAACCGGCGCTGATGGCGGTGTTCCCTTTGCACATCACCGACTGGGCTGGATGTACGCCCGCGGAGAGGTTGGTGGTAAGCGGGACAATGTCAACGCAGTCAAGCACTGGAAACTGGCTGCGGAAAAAGGCGAACCCAGCGCACAACTCGATCTCGGTGTCATGTACTGGCGTGGTGATGGTATTCTGAAAGATTTGGTCTTGGCCTACACCTGGATGTCGATTGCATCTGGCAATGAAGTGCCTGCTGCCAATCAAAACCTTGAAAACCTCACGGTGGAGATGTCGGCGGATCAGATTGTTCAGCCGAAATCATTGATCGAACTATTGAGTGCAGAAATTAATTCTAAATCCTAAAGTGCTAATTTCGTCCTTTAGAATTTGATCACAGTTGCTCCCTTTTCCTTACGCACTTAATCTAAAGCTGGCAGGGGACGATTGTGTCAATGCAGGCCGATGGTTATGACGGTTGTGGCCACCCAGTCCCGATTGGCTTGGCCTTACGTTTCGGTGAACCGGTAGTCCGCTTTAAGTTCGGCGGTAAAATCCTTGAATCGGCTGCGCGCCACGGTTCTGAGATAGCCCGCCGGACCGCAAAAAGCCATTCTTGTGACCTAGGTTAATGCGACTCAATCACCCTTAAACCACAGTCTCTACATGGATTAACGCCTGGAACCAAACGGAGGGTAGACCCATGTTCATGAAAGCCATCTATCTCGCGCTCAGCGGAGAAACGGAAGCGGACGCTGCCGCCCATGCGGCCTTTACCTTGGCTAAAGCGTTTAACGCCCACATCACCGGAAGCGACACGGTTGCCGAAACAGGACCCTTTCTCGACCAGACAGGGGTTGGAATGATGGCTACCTATTACGATGAGCTTTATCAGACCGCCGAAAAAGTGCAGGCCCACAAACGGTCGGTGGCGAACACGTTGTTCGAAAAAATACGCGAGGCTCATGAGGTCACGCTTAAATCTACACCCAGTGATGATGAGGCGACCTGTCAATGGCATGCCCATGACGGTGATCCCAGCGTGGTGGCACGTCTTGGGCGTCTTGCCGACGTCATCGTTCTGGCTTGCCCTGGGGAACGCTCGTCATTCGCCGATCTTCGCACCTTGGAGCAAGCGGTGTTCGATGCCCGACGGCCGGTATTGATGATGCCCAAGGACACGGACTTCGATCCCACGGCGTCTGTGGTTGTTGCTTGGAACGGCAGTGCCGAAGCGGCTCGTGCATTGATAAACTCAGTTCCGCTGATGACCAAGGCGGGCAAAGCGCTGCTGGTTCAAGTGGACGACATCGAAAGCGGTGCAACGCCAATGGCTGACGCAGAGGCTTATCTCGCGCTTCACGGTATTAAAGTTGAATCAAAACACCTGGAACGCGGCAAAGAGGGGGTTGCTGACATGCTGTTAGCACAGTGTAAAGAAGCCGGTGCCGGTTGCCTGGTGATGGGCGCCTATACCCACAATCCCTGGCGGGAGATGGTGCTCGGCGGTGTGACTCAAAGCATGACCAAATATGCGCCGGTGCCAGTGTTTTTCGCTCACTAGGCCTATATTACAGCGTCTCATTTGAGGCCGATTGTTTGCGTCGCCAGTCAGGTTAATTATTGGGCCATGTCATCCCTATGAATGACCCAAGGACTGCGCCATGCCGACACGCCTCAGTCATGACCTCGCCATTGAAACCACGCGGGATGAAGCTGCCCGCCAGGGATTTGTCATCAGCATGCGTCAATTTGTCCTAGGCGACCTCGCCGGTAATATGCGCACGGTTTATGATCGCCGTGTTGAACCGACATTCGAACGCACCCACGGGCACCCACGGGCGGGCGCCAAAAGACGGGCCCGAAATTCATAAGGCCATGAAACCGGACACCCTATTTAAGTTTTATTCGGCGGTGCGCAACAGCACCCAGGAGTTGGTTTGGCGCTCGGTCCTGCCCGGCATTGACCGCTCGAGCACAGAGCTGGCGGAAAAAACCGCCGCCATGAGTGATGGTGACGAAACCCTGCACCTGGACTCGGACTTTGAAACGCCGCGTTACATCAGTGCGCTCGATGTGCATCTCATGCCCGGCTGCTATCACACCGAACGGTTCGACGGTGACGTCGCCCAGGGGGCATTGTATGACAACGGCCTGTCGGTCTTTTTGATGGGATACCTCGGACCGGAAATGGACGACACCGGCCGATCGGTCTCGCGGTTCCTTAAAACGCGGTATCCCGACTTTGTGCCTGAGAAAATGATCGATATCGGTGCCACCGTGGGCTTCAATACCCTGCCGTGGCTCGAGGCCTAGCCCGATTTGGAAATTCATGCCATCGATCCCGGCGCGCCCAACGTGCGCTATGGTCATGCCCGCCGCAAGGCCATGGGTCATCCTATCCACTGGCATCAAATGGATGGAGCTGACCTCAAGTTCGACGACAACAGCGTCGATATCGTGTGGTCAGCCATGGTGCTGCACGAAATACCCATGAACGAATTGGCCAAAGTGTTTGCTGAAAGCTACCGCGTCTTGAAACCCGGTGGATTGATGATCCACATGGAGCTGCCCCTCAATGCGGATGTGCCGCCTTACGAGCAGTTCTATTTGGATTGGGACGCTTACTACAACAAAGAGCCGTTCTATAAATCCTTGCGCGCTCTATAGCATTTCCGATTTATTCTGACGCATAGCCGTCAGCAACCAAGAAGTTCCTGCAGTGCTCGTGATTGAAGAGGCCGCAGACGTTACCGGCGGCTTTCCACAGATCATCGATGGTGCGGGGTTTTAAGCGCTTCATGTGAGCTTTGAACTTTGAAAATGCGAGCTCGATCGGGTTGAAGTCCGGCGCATAGGGCGGCAGGAACAAAAGCCATGCGCCCCGCTTTTCAACCGCCCGCCTGGCACCGTCGCGTTTGTCGGCCGGCAGATTGCCGGGGACAACAACAGCGCCTTTTTGAAGGGTCGGGGCGCGTTGCGTTTTGATGTACTGCTCGAATGCATCACCGTCCATGGCGCCCTCGATCAAATCAGGGCACCCAGGGCGCGGTCAGGCCGTCACCGCGCAATCCGGCAATGAAGGTCATGGTTTTCCAATGACCATGGGGAATGGCGGCAACCATCCGCTGGCCGCTGGGACAGCGCCCCCGCAGGCGCGCCATTTTGGTATTGATACTTGTTTCGTCAAGGAACACGATCCTGCCGACCCGCTCGGGATGGGCCGGGAGCCGGGCCTGACGTTGGCGCCAAACCACGCGTGCTGCCTGCCCATCCGCGCGTTCCTGTTCACTGGCGTGGGCGGTTTTTTTAAAGCTGATCTTGCGCGCGCGGAACCAGTCATTAATCGTCGAAGTCGGCGCAATCACTTGGTGAACTTCGTCCAGACGCTCAGACAGCTCTTGCAGTGTCGGGTCTGGCGTCTCCTTAATCCAGCGCAGGATATCCTCGCCGTCAAGGATCAAGACGGCGCTGGCGCGACGGCCGTGGCTTGACCGCGACAGTCCCCTCGTCTTCATATCGCCCGCCATACCGCACCGCCGAGCTTGCGCTCACCTCAAAAAGGGCTGCCGCCTGACGGCGCGACATGCCCGACGCCACTTTCCTCGCCAAACGAATACGCAGGTCTTCCGATACAGCCACGATGCCCCCGCCAAAGCGGCTATCGAATCAGTCCGCCAAGACCATGACAACAAAATTTTGATTCATTCAACCTCGGAAACGCTCTAGACGTGCGAAAAGCAGTGACCGACGCTGGTTTTGAAGACGATAAGTATGTCCGCTTTATCATTCCGAGCCAGCACAATAACGGTGCCGAGTCTGTGCTCGAAGCAGCACACGCCGATGCAGATCGGGTGGAAGGCAACGTTGGTAAGCTGCAGGGCGGCTTAAAGTGGTTCACCTTCGGCGCGTGGAAGTAAACGCGTGGTCCCAATAACCCATTATGCGTAAGCTGCTTTGGTCGCCGCTTCCACCAGCGGCAATCCGCAGGGGCCGGGCCCAACACCCTGGTGCATGACGTTGTGGCTATAACCGAAACCGAGTTTTTTATCGGGGTCGGCAAAGGCATAGGACCCGCCCGCACCAATATAGCCAAAACAAACTTGGCCGGGCCCCATGGGTGTGGCCGGCGGGCAGTTCATTTCAAAGCCGGTTGAGAAACGTATTTCCAATCCATTGATAGCGTCCATAGACTGTATCGTTTCCGCCTGCGCCAGTTGCAACGCGTCATAGGACAGCACCTGCACGCCATCCAACGAACCGCCTCGGGCCAGTGCACCGTATAGCCGTGCCATGGATCGTGCATTGGTGTGGCTGGTGCCGGCGCCGTTCTCCGCCTTGCACCAAGCTTGGCTGTTATAGGTTTCGTTGGGGTCGCGGCCTTTCATGCTCAGGGCGAAGGGGCTTTCCGGATTGTCGGTAATGAGGCGGGAAAACAAAGTGGGGTCTGACTGATAAACCATTGCCAACCGAGGCATGACGTCGTCGGGTACAACGAAATGCCAGTCGAGACCCAAGGGCTGTGCCAATTCTTCTTGTAAGAACTGCGCCAGCCGCCGCCCCCCATTGACCCGGGCGCACAACTCACCGAGCAAATACCCTTGAGTCATATTCTGATAGCCCAATTGCGACCCCGCCTTCCAGTTGGGCGAAGTCGCCTCGATGGCAGCGACCATGGTGTCCCAGTTGTTGACGTCGCCCGGCTTCAAGTCCGCATCCACATAGGACACACCCGAAGTGTGATTGAGCAGATGGCGGACGCGCACATCATTTTTGCCGTTTTCGGCAAACTCGGGCCAATAGGCGGCGACAGGTTTGTCGACATCGATGAGACCGCGGTCGACCATCATCAATGTCAACACAGCGCCAATAGTTTTGGAGACCGACCAACAACAGCACAGGGTGTCCTCCTGCCACACTTTTTCTTGAGCGACGTCGGCGTAGCCGCCCCACAGGTCGACCACCAACTCACCGTCGATCATCACCGCACAACTGGCGCCCACGTCCCCTTGATCACCACGCTGGGTGAGGTTCTCTTCGAACACGTCCGCGACGCTCTGAAAAGCCGGATCACACGTGCCGAACACTTGGGGCACTTTGCTGTTAAGAAACGGATTGAGATGAGTCACGGCACTTGATCCAGGATAAATTATGCGGGGGCTGGCGTCGGCGGCATCACTACTTCAATACCGAGGCCGAGCGCCAGAAGTTGACGGTCGTCACTAATGGCACCGTCGATCTCAATGCCAATGGGCAGACCGTCGTCCGACAACCCGGCGGGAATGGACAAACCAGGCCCGCCCCATAATGTGGCCGGACCCGTATTCTGGATGTTGAGCCATACCCCGGCAGCGATGGTTTCCCCCTCGATGATCATGTCGCCATTGATGTTGAGTTCAATGCCCGCCGTCACCGGTGCGGTGGGGAACAGAACCGCATTCAGGCGATTGTCTATTAAATTAAGACTCATAGGTTTGCTTGAGTTCAGGCATGGCTGTAGTCATGGTCTCTTTATAAGCCTGTAGAATGTCTTCGCCGGGCGAAAGATAAGGTTCAATCCAGCCGCGCACGAACGGATTGGCGATCTGGTCGGCCAACGTTTCAAAAGAAACGCCGGTGTTTCTCTCCTGCAGATAAGTGACCATGTCTGCGCGAAAAGCGCCGCCCAAGGTGATGAGGCCGGTCTCTTCCACCAGTGCGGCAAGGTCGGGTATGTCTTCTTCAACAAAGACGACACCTTCGTCTGCCATGATGTCTATGACTTCTGCTAATCGGGTGGCGACATCTGGCGACAGGTTCTCTTGAAACACAGCCTTAGGCAGGCCGAGGCGCACACCTTTGAGGGAAGGAGGCGCCACCGGTGTCGGATCATTGGCAATAGCGCTGTCCAACAATGCCACATCGGCCACGGTCGTCGCCAATGGCCCACAGGTGTCACGCGACAAAGCCAACGGCACGATGCCATCACTGGGAACGCGGTTCTGTGTGGGCCGCAGTCCAGCGATGCCACAATAGGCGGCCGGGGTGCGGATGGAGCCAGCTGTGTCGGTCCCCAACGCTGCCGGCACCAGGCGCCCACCCACCGCTGCTGCTGATCCGCCGCTGCTGCCACCAGGAACGTGGTCCATGTTATACGGATTGCGTGTCCGGCCGAAGGTCGGATTGTTTGTGGTGCCGCCACCGGCCAATTCGTCCATGTTGACCTTACCGGCGATGATCGCGCCAGCGTCCACCAACCTCTGGGTCACGGTGGCATTTTGTTGGGGCCGGTGGTCTTTCAATGCCGGCGTGCCGCCGGTGTTGGGATAACCCACCGCTTCGATGTTGTCTTTCAAAGCAATGGGTACGCCGTGCAAAGGACCAAGCGTCGCCCCGCGGGCCTGGATTTCGTCGGCGGTCTTCGCTGAGTGCATGAGACGGTCTTCATCAAAAGTGATGAACGCTTCCAGATTTTGAGCCCCGTTCACACGATCAACAACGATTTCGGCCACATCTTGCGCTGACAGGTCACCGGCTTTAATGGCGGCGGCCAACCCAGCAGCTGTGAAGGGTGGGTCGCCGATGTTAGCGCTGCGCTCCATAGCAAATGGGCGATTTGGCGGAGCAGCAAGCGTGCTTGCGCTCAGGGCTGCTATCCCTTTCATTACCGTCCGTCGTTTCATTGTCCCGTCACCATACTGTTTGATTGGAAACGCCCTCGACCAGACCACCCATAGTTCTCTATCATCGACCCTATAATAATCGATCGGTCTCAATCGATCTTAAAGGGGGACGCCGGTATGGCGATGAAATTGTTTTATTCACCAATTCACGGCTTCATCCACAAAGTGTTGGTGGTGGCGCACGAAGCCGGCGTCTGGGATCAACTGGAATTCGTTCCCGTTTATCCGGTGCAGGACGGCTACTCCATTGCCGCCATCAACCCACTGCACAAGGTGCCGACCCTGGCGCTTGAAGACGGCACGGTTCTCTATGGCAGCCAGGCCGTGGTCGAGTTTTTGGATGCGCAGTCGACAACCGGCCAGCGGCTCTATCCCCCGGAAGGACCGACCCGCTGGGATGCGGTGCGCCGTCTGGCGCTGGCCGACACGCTCTTTGAAGTCACTGTGGTGATGGCACTGGAACGTCTCGAAAAACCACCGCGGGAGATGGTGTTCAAATGGAACTGGCCCAAGGTCGTGCGCACGGTTGATCAAATGGAAGAAGATGCCGCCAAGGGATTTGACAGCTTCGACATTGGCCAGGCGTCAGCCTTGCACGGGCTGTCCTATCTCGACCGGCAAACTTCCCGTGGTTTGCACCCGCCGGTGCCGGAGGGCTGGAACTGGCGGGACGGTCGCCCAACCCTGACGGCGTGGTGGGACGCGGCCATCCAAAGGCCGTCGGTGCAGAGTCACTTTAATAAAGAGTATGAAGGCGAGGACAGTGCCGAATACTGCCAGGCCAAGGTGGCCGAAGTGCTGCGCGCTCAAGGCAAGGCCGCGCCGGACAAACCGGCGCCCGTGCCCGTCGACTTCGTTCCACCCGGAGATTGAGGAAGAGAGTTCAGATCATGGCCGACACATCTTATCCCCTGCTGTCGTCTCCGTTTACATTGGGACCCGTGGAGTTGCGCAACCGGGCCGTCATTCCCGGGCACTCTATGGTGCATGGTGACTCCGGCGGGCTGATTACCGACCGCTACCGCACCTATTTGGCAGCGCGGGCAAAAGGCGGCGCAGCTATTGTCGGTATTGAATCCGCACCCGTCCATCCGGCCTCCCAGACCTGGATCGGTCAGGTGGAATTGTGGAAAGACGAGATCGTTGAGTCCTTGGCCGCCACAGCCAATGACGTCCATGCGGCCGGATCAAAACTCTCCATCATTCTATGGCACGGTGGACATAACGTGTCCTACCGCCGCGGCACTCCGGCGATGGCGCCGTCCGTCAAACCCTCGGTGCAGATCGGTGAGATCCCACGGGCCATGACGGTGCAGGACATCAAAAACATCATTCCTTTCTATAAGGACGCCGCTGACCGCTGCGTTAAAGCCGGCCTTGACGTACTGGAAGTGCAAACGGCATCGGACTATCTGGTGGGGTCTTTTCTCAGCCCTCAGCTCAACACCCGTACCGATGCCTATGGGGGCTCCGTCGAGAACCGTTGCCGCATTGTCGTGGAAATTCTCGAAGCCATTCGCAGCATCTTACCATCCAACGTGGCGCTCGGCATCCGCACCTCCATCTACCACGCCATTCCGGGCGAGCCGGATGGTTACACCATCGATCATTCGTTGCCGGCGATGGAGCACATCTCTGCTTCGGGATTGATCGACTACCTCAGTGTGATGAGCGGCTCCAACACCAACTTCGCCGAAACCATTGCACCGATGACTTTCCCACGACCGCAAATCGCGGAACAGTCGGCCAAGTTCAAACAAGCCTTGGAAGTTCCAGTGACGGTGACCGGGCGGGTTGTCACACCGGACGAAGCGGAAGCCATTCTCGCTAACGATCAAGCGGACCTGGTCGGTCTGGCGCGGGCGTTTATCGCCGATCCCGATTGGATGGTGAAAACGCAACGGGGAGAGGCCGACCGCATTCGTCTGTGTACGGGTTGCAATCAAGTGTGTCTGGGTTTTGCCGGGCGGGCGCTCCCGGCGGGCTGCAACATCAATCCCGAAGCGGGACGGGAAATCGAACTGCCGCCACTGGAACCGGCAAAGAAAAAGAAACGGATCGCGGTGATTGGCGGCGGTCCGGCTGGACTGGAATGTGCCCGGGTGGCCGCAGAACGGGGACACACGGTTACTCTTCGTGAAGCGAGCAGCCAATTGGGCGGTGCTTTGCGCTTAGCCGCGTCCGCGCCTCATCGCGAGGAAATGGCCTCGACAATTTCATGGTGGGAGTCGGAACTGGCGTTGCTCGATGTCGAGGTAAAACTGAACAGCCGCGTTACGTCGGACGACGATGTCGACGCCGATGAAGTTGTGTGGGCTGTCGGGGCCGATGCGGCCTCCATGTGGCAGATGCGCTTCCGGCCCAGCCTCACCGACGGCATTCCAGGTACGGACGGTTTGCCCCATGGCCGCGACGTACTGTCCGGTGCGGCGTCCGTATCGGGTAAAGTTTTGGTCATTGACGAAGAGGGCAACCTACCGGCCCTCAATGTGGTGGAAGCCATAGTCGCCAAGGACGAAGTGACCGAAGTCACAGTGGCCACCAACAGTCCATTGCTGGGCATGCCGGACCTCTTTATTACCGGTGAGTTCGCTTTGTTCGCGGCCCGTCTCAACGATGCGGGGGTGACCGTCATTCCCGGTGTGTTCATCGACCGGGTGGGTAACAATGTGGCGACGACCACGGGTGGAGACAGTCTCGGGCCGTTCGACTCCATCGTGTTGTCGTTAGGGGCGGCGGCCAATCCGGTGCCCGAAGATGCCAAGTCCATTGGCGACTGCATTGCTCCGCGGGATTTGTGGGCGGCTGTGCAAGACGGCGCCCATATGGGACGCGCGCTCTAAAAAATCAGGAAAAAATTAGCTACTGAGTGCTTCCACTTCGACACCGACCGGAAAGTTCTCCAGCCGGGTGAAAATAAAGCCGCCTATCGCCAACGGCAGAACGCCTAACATCGAAAACGTCCAGGTCCAACCCACGGCAGGAACAGCAGTGGTGATCAATAGAGGCGCCATTAAGGAGGCGGTGGTGACTGCAAGAGATCCTACTGACGCAGCGGCTGTTGCCCGCAGCCTGGTGGGAAAGATCTCACCCACCAAGGCCATGCGCATGCTTTCAGAAGCAAAGAAAAACATGGAGGAAACACCGAGACCAACCATTAGCATGATGGGAGTTTCAAAAACCCACAGTGTAACGGCGAGACATCCAGCTCCGAGCCACAGCCAGAGAATCACCGTGTTGCGCCGGGTCAAAACAAACTCACCGATATAAGAGGCGAGGATGTAACCAATGGCGGCGATGCCCCAGGTCCAGGCGAGGAGTCCGGCGGCGTCTGATTCTGAAATGCCTCGACCTTGAATCAGGAACGTCGGTAGAAAGTAGGTAATTCCGGCGATAGCGATGTTCGAACACACTGTGCCGACGAAACAAATCACCGTACGAGATCGAAAGTTGGGCGCGAACAATTCACCAAGGTGACTCCAAACAGACCGCTGAGACGCCAAAGTTTGTGCTGCTTCTACCTGTTCCCGTTCTGTCGCGACTTGTTGAAACCTGTCTGTTTCCTTGATCATGCGGCCGAGAATTAAGGCCAGGGGAATGACCAGAAACGCGGGATAGAAAGTGCCGCGCCAGCCGAATTCTTCCAACAAACCGGAGGCGATCATGGCGCCAATGGAAAAACCAATGGGATAGCCCATCTGCAACCAGGCAGACATCATGCCGCGATACCGGGCCGGCGCGACTTCAATGACGATGGTGGCGGTGATGGGATAGAGGCCAGCGGCAACGGCAAAGCCCAACACCCGGAACAGGGTTAGCATGTTGATGGTACCAGCCAAGGCATGGCAGCCGACAAAGAAGGCCGACAGCACCAACATGATAATGAACATGCGCCGGCGCCCGATGAAGTCGGTCAACACTCCGGTGATGACCACGGCAAAGCTGGCAACAAGGAAGGACAGCGATAGCATGACGCCAATGCGATCCAAGTCGACGTCGAATTCTTCAATGATCCCCGGCACGGCGTAGGAAAACAGCGCCTGATCCATGGTCGATAAGACGACAGCGGCCAGGCAGATCAAGAAGGTGCGGATCGGGTAGCCCCGCACCGCAGCTATAAATGCCCGCGGTGAGAATCCCTCCTTTTCCGGTGTCGATTCGGACATAACGTCTGATCCCTGGCTATGACGCGCATACTCTGCCCCTAAACGATCGCCGACGCAAAGTGGGAAGAATCAACGTTATTTGGTCATGGGCGGAACAAGGAGTCTTGGGGTCTTTCGCTTCGGGCTCTGAATGACCATAATCGGCCAATAAACAGATATGGGGGACCACAGTGAGGCACTTACAAAACGTGCGACCAACCGCGTTGACGTCACTCACACTCGTTGCGAGTTTACTTTTCGGTTTCAACGCTCTCTCCGCCGACATCGCGATGAATGACGGCGCCGTCTTTAAGGACTGTGCGGATTGTCCCGAAATGGTGGTCATTCCACCTGGCGACTTTGTTATGGGATTCGATGGCGGTGTTAACGACGAGCGCTACGAAGGCCCGGTACGCGATGTCTCCATCGGCTATGCTTTCGCCTTGGGACGAGTGGAAGTCACCCAGGCCCAATATGCGGAGTTTGTTCAATCTACCGGACATAACTCCGGCACCGGCTGCGCCATTTGGAACGGGGAGACATGGTATCACACCCCCGGCGCAGACTGGCGCGATCCCGGTTACGGCCGTCCGCCTGCAGACGATGAGCCCGTTGCCTGTGTCACCTGGCGGGATGTCTATGCCTACACTCTATGGCTGACCGCCAAGACGGGGCGACCCTATCGTTTGGCGTCGGAAGCGGAATGGGAGTATGCCGCGCGGGCTGGTGTCACCGGCACTTATGCCTGGGGCGACGACCCCGATGGGGGGTGTGACGTTGCCAACCATTACGATCAGTCAGGCAAAAATCCCAAAGTTCCTCACGAACCGGTAAATTGCGTTGACGGCTTTCCCATGGTGGCGTCCGTTGGTTCTTTGTCTCCCAACGCCTTCGGTCTGTATGACATGATTGGCAACGTGTGGGAGTGGGTGGCGGACTGCTACGTCATGCCGATCCCGCTCGAGCCCACAGACGGCAGTGCCGTTCAGGCGCCCGGCTTGTGTGACCGGCGCGCTGTAAAAGGTGGTGCTTGGTCGTCCAGCCTGTCCTGGCAACGCCCGACGTTTCGGGGCCGTGATCCCGAAGACCGCATCAGTCACATTTTCGGTTTTCGCGTCGCCCGCGACTTGACGGCACGGGACTAAAATTATGAACCGCTTTGTATTCGGAATGGCGGCAGCGCTAATCGCAGCGTTAATGCCGCAAGCGTTTGCTGAAAACGTGTCGCTCAAACCCGGCGCGGTATTTTCCGATTGTGCCGATTGCCCTCAAATGGTGGTGATCCCGCCGGGCTCCTTCGTCATGGGCTTTGACGGTGGCGTCAGCGAAGAACGCTATGAAGGCCCACCCCATGACGTGACCATCGGCTACCGTTTTGCGTTCGGTTTGCTTGAAATCACCAACGCCCAGTTTCGCACGTTTTTCGAAGACACTGGCTACGCCGCTGGCACCAATTGCCGCATGTGGACAGGCGAAACTGTGGAATATGTCCCCGACGCGGACTGGCGTGACCCAGGCTACGGCCGGCCGCCGCGAGACGACGATCCGGTGGCTTGTGTTACCTGGCATGACGCCAAGGCCTATGCCGCATGGCTTTCAGACAGGACCGGCCAGTCCTATCGCCTGCCGTCGGAAGCGGAATGGGAATATGTGGCCCGTGGCGGCGGCGCCACGGACTATGCCTGGGGCAGTGATCCCGAAGCCGGCTGTGCGGTCGCCAATTACTTTGACCAAGCGGCCGCCGGTTTGCGCCCCTGGGACCCCGTGGCCTGCAACGACGGCCATCCCATTGTTGCGCCGGTTGGATCGCTCGAACCCAATGCATTCGGCGTTCATGATATCACAGGCAATGTCTGGGAGTGGACGGAAGACTGTCACGTGGCCCCCTACGGTGTGCAGCCTACCGATGGGTCCGCCCACCAGGTTGATGGTGCGTGCGAACGCCGCGTCATGCGCGGCGGTGCATGGCATTCCCGCGCCACCTGGCAGCGCCCCTCCTTCCGCGGCCGCGATCCGGAAGACTTTGTCACCCAGGTGTTCGGTATCCGTGTTGTTCGAGAGTTGAGGTAACGTCGATGCCAAGACGGAGCACTCGTCTCTATTCGGTAGCGGCGATTGTCTTGTTTGCTCTGCCAACGGCAGCGACCGAGGTTTCCCTAGAAGCAGAATCTGTATTCAGGGATTGTTCCGATTGTCCAGAAATGGTCGTCATTCCGCCGGGCAGGTACGACATGGGATACGACGGTGGTATTTCCGAAGAGCGTTACGACGGTCCGATGCATCCGGTAACCATCGGCTACACTTTTGCTCTCGGCCGTTTTGAAATCACCACCGCGCAATTCCGAAGATTCGTCGAAGAGACCGGGCATGTGACGCCCAACGACTGTCGAATCATTACTGAGGAGGGTATGCGCAACACACCGGGCCTCAGTTGGAGTAACCCCGGCTATGGACGTCCGCCTCTAGACCAGGAGCCAGTGGCCTGCATCACCTGGCCCGATGCCAAGGCCTATGTGAACTGGCTGGCGGCAAAAACCGGACAGCCCTACCGTCTACCCACGGAAGCGGAATGGGAATACGTCGCCCATGACCGCAACACCCATATCTTTGCCTGGGGCGAAGACCCTGACGACGGCTGTGTTTATGCCAATATCTACGACCAGTCTGGCCGCAGCCCACTGCGTCCCAATACACCAGTGAACTGCGACGACGGTTTTGCAATGGCCTCACCGGTCGGATCCTTTCCACCCAACAGTTTCGGCCTCTACGACGTCATCGGCAACGTCTGGGAATGGGTCGAGGACTGTTACGTGGTACCTTATAGTGATCAGCCAACCGACGGTGGCGCTTTTTTCTCGGACGAAGGTTGCACTGTGCGCAGCGTGCGCGGTGGTTGTTGGTCCACCCGAACTGAGCGTTTACGTCCCACTTTCCGCGGCCGCGATGAAGAGACACTCATCACCCAGGTGTTCGGACTGCGCATCGCACGTGATTTACCTTAGGGTAACGGCATGAAAGCCGCACTTCTGCATGGGCCCGCCGACCTGCGGGTTGTCGACATCGACAAACCGGAACCTTCGCCTGATGAAGTGATCGTCCGTGTGGTGTGCTATGCCCCCTACGGCACGGACCTCGGTGCCTACCGCAACGAGACGGGCAAATACATCAAGCATTATCCCGTCGGCATTGGCGCCGACTTCTCCGGTGTCATCGAAGAGGTGGGCAGCGCCGTGCTTGGCTTCGAGCCGGGCGACCGCGTGTCCGCTTTGGCCATGGCCCATTGCGGCCAGTGTCGTAACTGCCGCGCCGGCAAAACCAATCTCTGTTTGGATGAGTCCTTCCTCAATGCCGGCCGCCAGGTCTGTTGTCAGACCCATGCCCCGGTGATGGCCCGCAAGCTGGCCAAACTGCCCGATGCTGTCACGTTTGAAGATGCGGCCATGCTCGGTGGCATTGTCGATGCCCTCAACGCCTTCGATATGATGAAACCGCAAGTGGGCGAAACCATCGCTGTGGTTGGTGTCGGCGCCATGGGCTGGGGGGCCGTCGGCACTGCCAAAGCCGCTGGTCTGACGGTGATCGCCGTCGGCGGCACAGGCAACCGCTCGGACCTGGCCGCCGCCGTTGGTGCAGATCATTTGGTGCCCATTGCCAAACACGGTGAAGACGTGGCGGACAAGGTCTTGGCTCTCGTACCCCGTGGTGTGGACTGCGTGATGGAGACCTCGGCCAGTGATTGGGGTGTGGCCCAGTGTTTTCCCATTGTCGCGCCGGGCGGGCGGATCGCGCTCACCGGCGCGCCCGTGCCATTGCCGATCACGCCGTGGCAGTTGGTCCATAAAGAAGCGGCGGTGTTTGGTGTGCGTGCCGGGCACCATCAGGATTTGGCATTGAAACTTATCGCTGACGGCAAGATCGATCTCAAACCATCGATCACGCATCGCTTTGACTTGGATGACGCACCCAAGGCGTTTCAATTGCTGACCGGACCGGAGTCCAAGGATGTCGGTCGGGTGATCATCAATGTCACCGACCCCTAACCGCGGAGACGCATCATGAAAGCAGCCGTTGGCCCTATCGATATTGAATCCTTGCCCTGGCAGTCTCTCGGTGAGCATGGCCTAAAGCGTAAAGTGCTAAGTCACGATCCCGATACCGGCGAAGTGACCCAGTACGTCCACATTCCTGCCAAATGGAAAGGCGGCGGGGTGGCTCACTTTCACTCCTGTTTTGAAGAGGCCTTAATCATCGAAGGGGATGTCACTCTTAACGGCGGTCGCGACCGCTTGGTTGACGGGTCTTATTTGTACCGCCCATCAAAGATCGTGCACGGCCATGACGAAGGCGCCACACAGGAGGGGTGTCATTGCATCATTCGCATGGGCGCCGAGATGGATTTCAACCTGGTACACGAGCCTAAATCCGAAGAGGAATATCCACTCGAGCCCATCACCGATCCCCGCGGCCACGTGCTACATCTCAAAACCCCGGAGATGGAGTGGACGGAGCAGGGTGATGAGGACAACCGGTACAGGTTCAAACTACTGAGCATGGATCCAGCAACAAAAGCCTATACGGCGCTACTCGCTTTAGAGCCGGGATGGTCCGGCCGCCTCAGCACCGACAGTAAATACGGCCGCGAATGGTTGCTCCTTTCGGGTTCTCAGCAGCGGGAGGACGGTTCAACGTTTGGCGCCAACACCTATTACTATGCGCCGCCCGGTACCAGCCATGCTGCCATGACAGGTTCTGAGGACGGCTGTGTTGTGCTAACCTGGATGCACGCGGAGTCTTGAACCAAGGAGCGCAATCATGCGGCCTCATCTTTCGCACGTGGATGGAAGCGCCTTGCCGTGGGAGGAAATCCTCAACACGGGTGCTGAGCGCAAACAGTTGAGCGTCGATCCCGATACCGGATCGGATACATCATTCGTGCGTATCCCGAAAGATTGGAAGGGGCCTGCTGGGGCTCATTATCACAGCGAGTTTGAAGAGGCACTGATCCTCTCCGGCGATGTGGACCTCAACGGCAATGATCTGTTGGTTGAGGGCTCATACCTATACCGGCCGGGCGGCATTGTTCATGGCTGGGTGGATCATTCCCCAAGTGGGTCGGACATCATTATCAAGATGGGCCAGACCACGGATCTCATTTCAGTCGGTGAGCGGGAACACGATCACGAATACGATTATCCGGGCGCGCGGATCGACGACGGGCGGCCGCACATCATTCATCTGAAAACGAAAGAGCAGGACTGGACACCCTGGCCCGACGCACCAGACGGGGTTGAAAAGAAAGTGCTCAGCCGTGACGAAACCAATGGTGCGGAAACACTGCTTGCCCGTTTGTCCGCTGGATTTTCAGGTGCTCTTAAACTCGATCCGGCGTGCACGTGGGAATGGGTAGTCCTCGAAGGGGCGATGTCCCTCAAAGACGGTACGTTGTTTGATCGGCTTGGTTACAGTCATCGTCCGTCACGCAGCGAAGACACCGTGCTCTCGGCCAGCGATGACGGCTGCACTCTCTTGATGTGGTCTGAACCGGCGTAACGATTACCCGTCGCTATCCAGAAACGCATTCATCTGGTCCGCAAAAGCGGCCACCGCCTCCGGCGTTGAGGTCAGGGGATCACCTTTGAGAATAGGGTCCCATTCTTCCGCATCGGGAATCATCGGCGCAATGTCGTCGCCGCGCACCAAAGTCTTGGCTTTGATCTGCCCGAGTTTTTCTTCGATGGGATAACGATAGTAGGCCGAGAAGGCCAAGTGAGCTGTTGTCGCCATCTTCACCTGTTCGATATAGGCGATATGCATTAACTCTGCCGGCGGTAAATCTTTCTTGCGGCGGTTCTCTTCCTTGCGTTTGAACCAGGGAAAGTAGGTGTAGAGATCGCGCAGACGGTTCCACAAAAAGTGGACGTATACGCCATTCTGATCGGGCTCCACTTTTGGTGCATGACGTTCCGCCATGGCGACCAGGTCTTGTCCTTTTAAGATGCGCACCTGGCCGAGGATCAGCCGGCGCACCCGCTCCGGCTGGTTCACCGCAAGTTCGATGGCAACCCGCCCGCCGAGAGACGAGCCGTATACATCACACTGGCCAACGTCGATGGCATCCAGAAAACGGGCGATGGCATCGGCGTAGTAATCCAACTCAGGCGGTTCCTCGTCGGGAAAAGGCGGCGCCGCCGAATCTCCCATGCCCATGAGATCGGGAGCGATAACCGTGCGGCTACGGCTCAAGACTTTGAGCAAGGGCAGCTGAATGCGGGCCGTGCCCGGTCCGGGATGGAGCAGCACAAGCGGCGGTTTGTCAGGAGTCGCCGACCGGGAGATCCAATAGTGGACCTGACCTTCCTCTAGGTCGGCAAAGGCCCGTTTAACAGCTTCCAACGACTAACGCTCCTCGGTTGCTCTGATTTCCATAGTGATCGATGGCAAACCCGCGGAAAACCACACTTTTTGACTTGGTCCACTTGTTGCGGCACAGAACTGTACCCGTTCGCTAAACGACCATGAGGTGATTTCGTTTACCAAGCAACCGATGTTGATCTTGCGGTCTCCAGGTGGCCGTACCTATTTTGTATTTGTCAGTTTTACTACACCAATGGAACGACCGGGATGGGCCAACAGTCTTCAGTCCGTGCGCTTGAGCGCGGTCTCGACATTATACAATTGCTGAACCGTCACAATGGCCTCACCGTAACGCAGGTCGGTCAGTTGACGGATTTACCTCGGCCGACCGCTTTTCGCCTGCTCCGCACTCTGGAGTCTCTCGGATATTTGTTCCGCGATACTCAAGACAAAAAGTATCGCCTAACAGCGCAAGTCCGTACCCTCAGTCACGGCTACGATCAGGAAGAGTGGATCCCCCAGGTGGCCCGTCCCATCATGACGGACCTGTGTAAAAAAATACTTTGGCCAATCGCTCTGAGTACGATCAATGGGTCTCACATGTTGGTGAGAGACACCACCGACGAAATCAGTCCCTTTGCCATTCGCCGGCATCGTGGAGGGTTCAATATTCCATTACTGAGTACGGCTTCGGGTGCCGTGTATCTTGCCAATTGCGATCCCCATAAGCGGGATGAACTCATTACTTTCGCCCTCACCGAAGATTCCGATGCGCTGTCGCGCAGCGGAACCAACCTCGATATTTTTAGGGGATCACTAGAGACGGTGAAGGCAGATGGTTATGCCTGCATGCGTGTCGTCGAAGCCAATCACAATGCTCTGGCCGTCCCCATCATTGTTGACGGCGAAGTCTTCGCTACTCTGTCGGCCCGCTTTTACACAACGGCGATGACACTCCAGCAAGCCATCGAACGGTATGCTGAGGACATGGTCACAGCGGCCGATGTGATGGGCAAGGACATCAACCGGTGGAACGCCAGCCTGCCTGACGCGGCGTAACGCTTTTAGGCTTCCGCCGGTCAGTCGGAATCCTGTGGAAACGGTAACCGGTAGGTCAAACCCAAAAACAACAGCGATAAACACGCCGCGATAAGCATGCTCATGCGCGGCGAAGTAAACGTTGCCACTGCGCCCCACAGGGGACTGCCTGCCGCATAACCCATCATCAAGGTCATGTTAAGGATGGCAATGCCGCGGCCGCGCAGGGCATTCGGCAAAACCAACTGGGCTGAAATTTGCATCGCAGACATGACGAAGAACCACGCGGTTCCGGCAATTAAGAGAATGACACCCATGACCATTGAAGAGGTGAATACCGAGAGCAAAGCCAACATGACGGCGTGAATGACAATCGCGCCGAAGACAATGGTGTTACGCGTATAGCGGTACGACAGGCGCGGATAGTTCACCGCGCCGACGATGGCACCGGCACCAAAACAGCCGAAAACGATGCCATAGTCTGCAGAGTCCGGCACCAGCATGGGCATCATCGCTAGGATGATGGATGTGACGATAAAGAACAGACCGCCGCGCACCAGAATAGTGCGGTAGGCTGACGATTGGCGAGCGAAAGTAAAACCAGTGACGATGGCTCTGAGGAATCCTTCTTTCGACGTATCGGCCGGTTGTGGTTTACGCCGCCACCAAATCAAGACTGCGAGCAAAAATATATACGTGGTTGCGTTGATGCCGATCACTGCTGCACCACCGATAATGGGAATCAAAACACCGGCGATGCCGGGTCCCAACACGCGTGCACCATTGTTGGCGATGCTGTAGAGGCTCACCGCATAAGGCACGTTTTGGATACCAACGATTTCGGGCACAATTGCAGACTGGGTCGGTTGGTTGAGGGCAAAGCCGACAGCCAACAGCGCCGACAGAGCCAGTAGCATGACCGGGTCAGTATTGCCTTGGTAAATCAACAGCGCCAGCCAGGCAGCGGCAATCATCATCCAAGTGTTGGCGAGGATCAGCATGCGCCGGCGGTCCAGCCGGTCGGACAGCGTACCCGCAGCCACCATCAGGCAAACCGGTGGCAGGAAATAGGCTGTCTGAACCAAGGACACCAAAAGAGGGTCGCCATCGGTCCAGTCCTTCATCAGCCATGCGGCGGTGATGGTCTGCATCCAATAGCCCAGATTGGACAGACAAATACCCAGCCAAACGGCCCTGAACAGGGGTTGATGTAAGAGCGACCAGATGCTCTTGGTTTCTTGCGCTGAGGGGATGTCCGTCGCCAAAATCTACATATCCATTTTTTACTGGCGATGCAGACAATCCCGGTCCGCCAATCGCGCCAATGGTGTTATCTTAATTGACCACACTGTGAGCGAACAGGAGCAGGCTCTTTATTGTCCTGGGTAGGTGCGCAACACCATGCATGACGACTAGGGTATAGAGGCGGGGAGCGAAACAGGAATGGTTCAACCGACGCGAACGACACGGCGAACACTGCTTAAAGGGGCTTCCGGTGCTGTAGCGGGCGCGATGATGCCCCGACGGCTAAGAGCAGCGGAGCGTTCCGACGTGATCATCATGGGGGCTGGGTTTTCCGGGCTCAACGCGGCCATTCTCCTTGCTGACGAAGGCGCAAGCGTCACGGTTCTGGAAGCCAACAACCGGGTCGGTGGTCGTGCATTCACCGCCGATCACGTCTACGGCAAACCAGAATTTGGTGCTTCGCAAATTGGCCCCTACTACGCGCGCATCCGCGACATGGCTGATCGCCTTGATGTGGAACTGGCTCCAGGATCCAACATCAATGCACCGTATACCTTTTCCATCGATGGCACGTTGATCCGTAAAGAGGATTGGGAAGGGCACGCTCTCAATCAGACCGTCGGGGCTGAACGCGTCGTTCTACCTTCCGCCATGCAAGGGTTTTACATGGGGCGGCACAATCCTTTTGTAGGGTTTGACGATTGGCTCGAACCCGATGCGGCCAAGTTCGATATTCCTCTCGGCCAATGGTTGTTGGAAAAAGGCATATCCAAACAGGCCCTCAAACTGGCCAATGACGGTTTGATAGCGCCTGATGTATGGAACGTCTCACTGCTCACGTTGATGCAGGAAGCCACCCGCAGCCGATTGATGAGCGGCACCGGGGACACCAAAGGTAAGGACCGGTTCGAACAATTCGCTCTTGCCAGTGCGCGGGTGGTGGGCGGAACGTCCCGTTTACCGGAAACCATGGCTCGTTATCTCGGTGAGTCTGTTCACTTGAACAAGATGGTCACAACAATCGACATGAACGTAGGTGGTGTTGATGTCACGTGTCTGGACGGCACGCGGTATCAGGCCGACTTCGCCATTGCCGCTATTCCCTTTGGTCCGTTTCGCCGCATCTCTGTTTCTCCGGCCCTGGAAGGTAATCAGGCGGCAGCCGTGCGCCACATGCCCTACGCCAATAACACGCAGGTGCACATCCGTCTCAAAGGCACGCCGTTTTGGGAACAGGACGAAATGGACGCGTCGCTATGGACTGATGGACCGCTCAACATTATCCGCCAACCGCTGGCCTACGACGGGTCCCGTGATCGGCTGGTTGTCGTCTGTGTCGGAAAAAAAGGTGAACGGTTTGATCAACTGCCGCCGAAAGAGCGGGGTGAGTTCGCAATTCGTGAAATCGAGCGCTTGCGTCCGTCTACCAAAGGAAAAATGGAAGTTACCGGCGTACATTCATGGCCTCAGTATAATTTTGTTTCTGGATGCCGCCATTCCTATGGGCCGGGGCAAGTCACCCGCTTTGCCCATGATATGATCCTGCCGCACCACCTCTTGCACTTTGCCGGAGAACACACCCGGCGCTTGGAAGTCGGCATGGAGTCCGCCATGGAATCCGGTGAGCGGGCCGCTTTTGAAATTCTCGAGCGCATGGACGCTTGAACCCGGTAAATCGAACACGGAGGACGCCATGTCCGGCCAACCAAATTCTAAAATGCTTACGCGCCGCACTTTTACCGGTGCTTTAGGAGGGACCGCCGCTCTTCCAGCCTTGGGCCGGCGTGCATTTGCTTTTGAGTCTGCTGATGTCATCGTTATCGGCGCCGGTCTTGCCGGGCTTAACGCCGCGCTTAATCTAGAGATGGAAGGACTCAGCACTATCGTGCTTGAGGCAGCCGACTATGTGGGTGGCCGGGTGCGCACTTTTGATCTGCCGACTGGCCCGACCAACGCCGGTGGCCAGACCATTGGACCCTACTACGCCCGTGTACGTGATCTGGCCGATCGATTGGACGTGCCGCTTTTTGCACCGGCGGGCCGCGTGGCCATGGGCAACTATGTCAATGGCACTTTGATGGCTGCCAGCGACTGGCCGACATCGAGCGCCAACAAAACGTCCAGTAAAGAGCGCAACGTGCAACCGGGTGCGTTGGAGTTTTTCTATCTGTCCAACAACAATCCGTTACCCGATGTGGAAAGCTGGATCGAGGAGAACCAAGCTCATCTCGATGTTCCACTCGTGCAATATCTTAAAAGTATCGGCGCATCGGATGAAGCGCTCCGCCTGATTAATGTGACCATCAATGTGTTCGATCTGTCGACCGGATCCGCCTTGGCCTACTTGCGGGATATCAAGCGTTTGCAATGGGGCATCGCGGACAATTCCAATACCACCAACCGCTCCACCTACGGCGCCGATTCTGCCGACGATGGTTTTGAATTCAGTGAAGTAGTCGGCGGGACACAACGTTTGGCCGAAGCCATGGCGGCGGCTTTGAAAAGTGAAGTGCGGATGAACCAGCTGGCCCGGTCCATCGATATGACCGGCGATGCTGTTGAAGTAAAAACCGTGGACGGCAGCCGCTTCCAAGGCAAGTACGTCATTTCCTCTGTGCCTTTCTCGGCCCTGCGCAAGATCAACGTGTACCCGAACTTCGAAGGACGCCAGCAAGAGGCCATTCGCTATTCCATGCACAACAATTCTCTGCGGGTGTTCCTCGATGTTTCCGAACCGTTTTGGGAAAACGATATTGGTGATCCCGGGCTGTATTCGGATTCTCCCATTGAACGGGTGTTTGCCCGTGCCAACGAAGACGGTGAGGTCTTTGCCCTCGACAGCTGGATCAACGGCAACGCGGCCTACCGGTTGGACTCTTTGCCGACTGAAGCTGTCGGTGAGTTTGTTGTCGACACCCTTGCAAGAATCCGTCCCGCTTCAAAAGGCAAGGTCAAAGCGATGAAGGTGCACTCCTGGGCCAAGCATTCTGCCTCGGGCTGCTGCCGCCATACCTACGACGCCGGACAAGTGGGCCGTTGGGCCGATGTTATGGCGCAGCCGTGGGGCCGCCTGCATCTCGCCGGTGAACAGACCCGCAGCATTGAAAACGGCATGGAAGCCGCCGCCAAGTCCGGCGAACGGGCCGCTTTTGAAATCATGGAACGCACTGTCTAAAAGATAGAATCTAAAAGATAGAATCCTAAGGATCCAAACCAATGAAACGCCTGACCCTGTGTGCCGTACTGGCCTGTGCGCTGAGTACGGAAAGTGCACTCGCGCAAGATCCTCTGCCACGTGCCGAACCGGCGGCAGTCGGTATGACGGAGTCTGGCTTGTCTGCCCTCGCGGCGTCCATGCGCGGGTTGGTGGATGACGGCTTGCGGGCCGGCGTCGTCTGGGGCGTAGTCAAGGACGGCAAGCTGGTCCAGCTCGAAGCCTATGGACAGCGCAACGTCGAAGCCGGTCTGCCAATGGAAACGGATACGGTGTTCCGGCTCTATTCCCAAACCCGCGCGGTGACAGGCGCAGCAATCCTCACGTTGGTAGATGACGGTGCCATGGCCTTGGACGATCCCGTGGCCAATTATCTGCCGGAAATCGCCGCCATGCCGGTGATTGCAGAACTCAGACGCGATCAGGTGGTGCGCACAGTGCCGCAGGATCAGCCCATGACCATCCGTCACCTGTTCAATTACACCTCTGGTCTCGGTTACGCGACCAGCTGGCCTGCCAGTGTCGGCATTGAGCAGCGGGAGATTCTGTCTCTCGATCACACCCTGGAAGACATGATCGATAAGCTCTCGCGTTATCCTTTGTTGGCTCAGCCGGGAGAAAAGTGGATCTACGGTTACCATTCCGACGTGCTCGGCGCTTTGGCGGAGCAGGTATCGGGGCGCGATCTCGATGATTTCCTCGACTGCCGCCTGTTCAGACCGCTCGGCATGGACGACACCGGCTACTGGGTGCGCCGCGGCTCAAACGACCGACTCGCTGTAGTGTACGGACCGGATGATTCCGGTGCGCTGCAACCTCGACCGGCGCCGCCATCAAGTGGCTATACGGAACCGGGCATCTTTTTCTCTGGCGGCGGCGGACTGGTGTCCACGGTTCCCGATTATCTCCGTTTCGGCCAGATGATCTTGAACGGCGGCGAACTCGATGGCGAACGTATCCTTAAAGCGGGAACCGTCGCGGTCATGGGCACCAATGCTTTGGGCCCGAAGCAAAGCACGGTTTCCTTTGGCGATGGATTCGTTCCACCCAAACCGTTCAGCGGCTATGGCTGGGGTTTGGCCATCGGTGTGCGCTTAGCCGATGCGGTGCACACGGTGCCGGGTTCCCCCGGCGATCTGGTGTGGGGCGGTCTTGCCAACACCACCTATTTCTTTGACCCGGTCGAGAACATCGTTGCCGTCGCCATGACTCAGTACCTCGGGCCAAACGCCGATGAACTGGTCTTCCGCTTGCGCGAAGGCGTTTACGGCGCCCTAGCGGATTGAAACTTTTCCGGGGTACGTCATGAAACATTCTGCCGGTTTGATTGCGGTTGCCCTTGGATTGCTGTTCGGCGGTTCTCTTGCGGCCATGGAAAAGGCCGATCCGCTGGATGTGGGGCTGTCTCCTCTGGCCCTCGATCAATTGGACAAAGCCATGACCGCGTTGGTGGAAACTGGCCGGCGCTCCGGGGTGGTCTGGGCTGTGGCCAAAGACGGCAAGCTAGTGACTTTGAAGGCAGCCGGTATGCGCGACGTGGAAGAGGGCCTGCCCATGGAAACGGACTCTTTGTTCCGCTACTACTCCATGACTCGTACCGTCACCACCGTTGCGGTGATGATCAATTACGAAGAGGGTAAATTTAAGCTCGACGACCCCGTGTCCAAGTATATTCCGGCCTTTGCAGACACGCTGGTGCTGAAAGACCGCAAGGGCACGGATACCGAACCCCTCTCGACGCCGCTGACCATATACCACCTGCTCACCTATACCGCTGGTCTCGGTTATCCTTTCGATTACGATCCCTCGCTCGAAGTTACGTTTGAAAAAACTCTGTGGCCCGGCTTAACCATCAAAGAGGGTGTTGAGTATCTCGCCACCCGTCCGCTGCTGTTTCAGCCGGGAACCTCCTGGTACTACGGCTATTCCAGTGATGTGCTCGGGCGGCTGGTGGAAATCTGTTCCGGTCAGCCTTACGACCAGTTCCTGCAGGAGCGCGTTTTCGGTCCCCTTGATCTGACCGACATGGGCTTCAATGTTGCTGATGACGACTGGCACCGTCTGGCTGAAGTCTATGCACCCGGCGAAGACGGCGGTCTGGTCAATGCCACAGCGCGAGTGCCCAACATCAACTCCTACCGGGCCAATGACACCATCTTTTCCGGCGGCGGCGGTTTGGCTGGCACGGCCATGGACTATCTCCGCATCGCCCAGATGCTTTTGGACGGCGGTGAGTTGGACGGTGTGCGCCTGCTCAAACCGGAAACCGTCGCCCTGATGACCCGCAACCATCTCGCGTCCGAGCAGGGGGCGCTCAACTGGTACGCCCAAGGTCGCTTTACGGAAAACGATCCATGGACCAGGCTCAACGGCTACGGTTGGGGACTCAGCATCGGTGTGCGTAAAGATGACAGCGATCATGCTGTTGCTGGCGGCCGCGGTGAATTCAAATGGGACGGTCTCGCCAACACCACCTATTTCGTCGACCCGGAAAACGCCATCGTCGCTGTGGCGTTGACCCAATACCTAGGGCCTGGCCAGGATGATCTCGAGATGGCATTGAGAACGGCGTTGTATGGAGCTGTGCTTGAGAGTGAGTGAACCGCTATAAACTCAAGGCTATGAGCCATTTAAGTCTCAACTGAAACCGCCGTTCGCCGCTTTTCTCCCCAACATAATTCGCGTTTGTTCTATATTTCCATTGAAAATAGTATCAATGGGCACAATATCAAGCAAACGGCATATCATTACCGTACTACTGAAAGGCATTTTATGTCCTACAAAAAGTTCTGCGCAAAGCAGGACGAATTAGAAACGCAAGACTCAAAAAAAGAGACGCCGAACGAAATACTAAGCCCACCCACAAATACTAAGACTGAAAAAAAACTCCAAAAACCGAAACTGCACCTAAAATTCTCCGGCAAAGACCCGTCGGGAAGATAAAGACCAGAGTCCCTTCTAAGATTCCGTTGTCAATTCCGCATCCTGTTTTCTAGGAATCGCCAACTCACAACTTAAAACACGATCTTTCGATCGAGTGCGTGGCCGCAAAACGCGTATTCCTGCGCGGACTCACAGCACAAGCATTAACCTTTACGAGTAACGGACCAACTTTGAAAACTATACAACATGCATTTGGAGTGTTTTCCACATGTGCTGTCTTTCTTCTTACCTTTGGGATGGGATTAGCCGTTGCACAGGAAGATCAGGCCCTGGTGCCCGACGGCGCACGCGCTACTTCGTATGGCCGTGGATGGGACTGTAACTCCGAATTTCGTGAAAGCGCCGGTCAATGTATCGCTATTGATGTGCCGGAAAACGCTTATGCAACGGGCCGGTCCTACGACCAAGGGTGGGAATGCGTTTGGGGGTTCGCAGAATTCGATGATGGCTGCATTAGCATCGCTATCCCCCAACATGCATACCTAACGGGCAAGACATACGGCAGTGGCTGGGACTGTGAACGCGGTTTTCGCGAATCCGACGGTTCCTGTGTCGCCATTGAAATTCCCGCTAACGCTTACGCCACTAACACCTCACTCGGAACGGGCTGGGACTGTCAGCGCGGCTACCGGAAAGCCGGTGATGGCTGCGCCGAGGTTCAGGTGCCTGACAACGCCTATCCGACCAATGCGTCATCTGGACGTGGTTGGGATTGCACACACGGTTTTCGCCGGACAGCCGACGAAATCTGCGCGCCGATCGCCGTGCCGGAAAACGGATACTTAACGGAATCCACTTACGGGCTTGGCTGGAAATGTGACCGTGGTTTCGAGCAAGTTAGAGAAGACTGTGTCGCGGTCAAAATTCCTCAAGATGCGCATCTCGACTATTCCGGACGGGATTGGGAATGCAACAAACCTCATATAAAACAAGGCGAAACTTGTATTCCGCCTATGTCCACAAACAACCTGAGCTCCAATTAAATGGCTTCGCAGCATACCATTCATAGCAAGGCGTCAAAATCATCTGCTCAGGATGAGCCCGCAGACGGCAAACCGCCTCGAATACGCGATTGCCTCATGTGCCACGCGGCCTTTGCAAGTCACTGGGCAGGTGAGCGTGTTTGTCCTGACTGCAAACGCAAACCGGCCTGGCGGAGAGGAACCCTGGAGCGTGACTATTCCCGCTGATCTGTTCGAAAATTAGCTGGCACGGTCTCTGTATTGCGAAACAAAAACCTTGTGTTGTGAGACATAGTATGTATGGTCGCCGCACGTTGATAAGTCGTCGATGCTTTTTTTGAATACACGCCGTGGCGTTTTGCGAAATTTCTTCTCCGACATTGTGAACGTTTTCATGAAGCACCGCCTAAAGCGGCGCTTCGCTTAACTATGTCGTGAAAGGAAAAAATCATGACCACAGGTACAGTAAAATGGTTCAATTCAGCCAAGGGCTTCGGTTTTATCGAGCCTGAAGACGGCTCTAAAGATGCCTTTGTGCATATCAGCGCTGTTGAAAAGGCTGGGTTGTCGAACCTCAATGAAGGTCAAAAAGTCTCTTTTGACCTCGTTCCTGGCCGGGACGGAAAAATGTCAGCAGAAAATCTTTCAGCTGCTAACTGAATTGGTGCTGGAGCGGTCTAATGACCGCTCCATTGCATTATGAGGGCCCGTTTTGCCGCGCAAACCAAATTACAGATTCGACCGCCAAGAACGCGAACGGGCGAAGGCGAAAAAGAAGGCGGAGCGCTTACAAGCCAAGGCGGACCGCAAGGCTGGCAACGAGCCCCCTGACACTTCAGTTGACGAGCCCAACAGTGAGTCCTCTACAGAGAACCCGTTGAGCAAATCTTCCGAAGGAGAATAGATCGCTTATCCGGCAATCACCCAGGGTACCGTTCGGCCGGTTTACGCCGAAAGGGGATTCACCTCATCGTGTCCGCCGCCATGTCTGCACCAGATGATGCAATGACCCAACGATTGGTCCATCCCTAGAGCAGATTCAATTTAGTCCCGATCATATCCGGCGGCGGCGAAGTAGTTTTCGCATTCGGTTGAGGTGAAGGCGTCGATGGCCTCGGCAATGGCGTCCCACAGGTCGTCGACGGTTCTGGCGGCGGCCTTTCTCAGGAGCGCCTTGAGTTTGGCGAAGGCCATCTCGATCGGGTTGCAGTCGGGACTGTAGGGCGGCAGATACAGCAGGGTTGCGCCGGCGGCTTCGATGGCCTGGCGGATGCCAGCGACCTTGTGGGCGGGCAGGTTGGCCATGACGACGCTGTCTCCGGGGTCGAGTTCGGGTACCAGGACCTGTTCCACATAGGCCTTGAAGGCAGCCCCATGCATCGGCCCGTCGA
The DNA here is from genome assembly GCA_965262665.1 of Rhodospirillaceae bacterium. Classification (GTDB taxonomy): domain Bacteria; phylum Pseudomonadota; class Alphaproteobacteria; order Rhodospirillales; family Rhodospirillaceae; genus CBDBND01. The sequence continues at coordinate 1,000,723 of CBDHFR010000003.1, read as the reverse complement.
GGAGCATCGGGGCCGCCAGGCCCCAGAGAGGCGCAAGCCGGCGGTCAACGTGGTGGTCTTCCAATGGCCATGGGGTATGGCGGCCCGGCACCGTTCGCCTTTGCGCGACCATCCCCGCAGCCGCGCCATCTTCATCGACGCGCCGGTCTGGTCGATGAAGATCAGCCGTTCCGGAGCGAGCCCTGCCTGGCCTTCGAACCAGAGCCGGCGCCGCGCGAGCACGTCCGGGCGCCGCCGCTCCGCTGCATGGCCGGCCTTTTTTTGTGCGTCAGCCCGCGCTTGGCGAAGAAGTGCCAGACCGTCGACGGGCACACCCGAACCCCGTGCGACGCCGCCAGCTTCTCGCCAATCTCGGCCAGCGTCATAGCCTTGGTCTGCGCCACCAGAGCCAGGATAAAGGCCTCATGCGCATCCAGCTTCGAGCCCGGCGGTTGGCCCTGGCGGTCGGGCTCGATCGAGCCCGTCTCGCGCCAGCGCCGGCGCCAGTGGATCGCCGTCGAAGGCGCGACACGAAAACGCGCCGCGGCCCCCCGTGCAGACAGACCCCCAGTGACCGCCTCGACGACCCGCCGGCGAAGATCATTCCCGTAACAATGCCCCATGTCTGACACCAAATCGCCTCGGGATATAGAATCATGGAGTGGGACGCTTGGGAATCCCCTTCGATTCACAATTCAGTCAAACCGCTCTAGACACCGGTGGGTTGAGCCCCAAGGCGACCCACGTGCCAATGTGAGGGACCGCCGTTATCGCCGGATCACGCGTGTCCTTTAGCAGCGCCACGCGCGTTGTCGTAGCTGTCCCGCCAGGGCCCAGATAAGCAAAGTCTTCGGATTCTTCCGTGATCATCTGTTCACGGTCTTGCCGCCAGTTTGGCGTTTGTTCGCCAGTGATGACGTCGTCTGCCACGTAGCGAAACTTGGGAACGTCAAGCGTCTCCCCAGTAAAGGGATTGAGGAACAGCTCAAGCGGTGCGCGCGTGGTCGGATCAAGAAAAATACCCTCGACTTTGCGATACCGTTGCCAACCTTCGCGATTCACAAGAGGTGTCAGCTTGGTTTCAAACATACCCTGAAGTGCCACGAACAGTACGGTGTAACTATCGGGTGCAACGCCGGAAAGCGTGCCGTCAAACCAGCCGTATCGTTTGCCGTTGGTTTCGATATCACCCACAAGTCGCGCTCGTGTGCGAACAGCTTCGCTGGGGTTCATCACACAAAGTGTAGCATGCGCGTGTTTCTCAACGTTGGCTTCGGCGATGGCACCGGCAGTCAGTCCCAAACCAACAGCACCGCCCGATGTGATCGCCTTGCGTCTGGTAACGTGTTTCATGGTTTTCATGCTCTTGGCCTCGCCCAACCGGCGTTGATCATTTCGGCGGGTTCCGATTCATAATCGAAGATCACATGAACCAGCGCTGCCGTCTTAGTGAAGTCGTGATCTTGCAGAACCGTCTCCATATCCGCACCACTGGTCACTTTATAACCGGCGAGCCCATACGCCTGTGTAACAGCGGCCAGGTCGGGAGTGACGTAGTTCGCTGTACCGGTGTCATCGTTATTCTGTTCAAAGATGCGGCGTTCGGCACCAAAGCCACCGTCGTCCATGACGATGATGGCAAGGGGAACGTCCACTGCCTTGACCGTATCCAATGCATGCATGGCGGCCATCATGCCACCGTCTCCGAGGAACGCGGTGACCACCCGGTCCGGCCGTCCCACCGCGGCGCCGAGCGCGACCGGCAGACCGCATCCGACCCGGCCCAAGTGCCAGGGAAAAACAATGTCGCCCGGTGTTGGCACGGTCATGTAGGCAGCCGGCACACCCATGAACAACCCGATGTCGGTGAGCATCAAGCGGTTCTTGGGCAGTAGGCGATCGCAGGCGTCAACGACATGGCGTGGATTGGCCAAGCCCGGACGCTCGTCCATGTCACAGCCTTTGAAACGGTCAATCGCTGCGATGCGTCGCGCCATGGACTCGCCACGCCACGCCGGACGATCGATTCTGCCATCGATGCGCATGAGCAAAGCCTGCGCCGTGGCCTTGGCATCGCCAAGGACAACTTTGTCAATGGGATTGATGTCGTTAAACGCGACCGGATTGATATCGACCTGGGCGAATGTGGCGTTGGGATACAACGCACCGCGCCGTAATGTAGAATCATTCAGCGTCGCGCCGAAGGCGATGAGCAGATCGGTTTGCTGCAGGATCTCAGCCACTTCGACGGTTGAAAGACCGCCACTGACACCGAGATTATAAGGATTGCCGGCAAACCAATCGCGGGCCAGCAGGGAGGTGGTCAACAGAGCGCCGGTGCGGTCAGCGAGTTCCACCAAGGCCGCCTTGGCATCCGCCAGCCAGGCGCCCCGGCCGGCCAGGATCACCGGCCGCTGAGAATTGTTAATTAGCGCGGCCAGGTCTTCGATATCACTCGGCGTGGGTTGAATAAGGGCGGACTCAACATCGGATAAGCCTTGCGGGCTATAGGACCAGTCGTCGCTGACATCGCCGTTGGCCACATAAAAGGGAAACTGCAGAGCGATCGGTCCCCGGCCCAGTTTCAAATGCCGAAAGGCGAGCGCCACATCTTCCGACAGGGTCGCCATGGAGCGCATGTTTTGATAGGCGCCGATGGTGGCTTCAAACAGCGGTGGCTGATCCGTTAGCATCGGACCGTGGCGGTCGCTGTCCGGGTTGTGTCCGCCGGCAACGACCAAGACTTTTGATTTCGCCATGTTGGCCGCCATCATGGGCGCGCACCCGTTGGACAGGCCCGGTCCGGCGCCGACAATGGCAACGCCGATCTTTCCCGTGGCCCGATGGTATCCGTCAGCCATGCCAATGGCGACCTCTTCGTGCCGCACTTTCACAAACCGTATTCCGTGTTTGGCATCGAGCACGCTGCTGAGCCGGTCTACGCCGCCACTGATTTCGCCGAAGACCGTATCCACACCTTCCGCCACCAGGGCAGAGGCTAAGGCTTCAAATCCTTTCATGTCGCACCTCCTGGCCGAAACTGGGTAAGTATGGCATAGGTTGGCGGCGCCCAGCGGCGCAGTCCGTCTCCCGAACGCCTGACGAAGGAAGAGCGAGTGCGTCCTTTAGCGGCAAACGTTGGCCGTGTTAGTGTTGAACTGCATTGGCCGAACCCCGAAGGAGGCCACACTCATGCCTGACACCTACCCAGATCCTGAAACCTATGCGACGGACTTCTTCAAGTCCGACACCAACCGCGGTGTTCTGCTCAAGGACCTGACCACGGACAATATGGTCACAGCCCTGATTCAGCTCGGTGCCGAAGTGTGGGGCTATCGCCGCCGCATGATGATCATGGAGCAATTGCTCGAAGAAAAAGGCCAGGTGACCAAGGCGCTGATTGAGCAGTACGTGCCGTCGACGAACTTGATGGCCGAGTGGGAGGAAGAACGCGATGCGTTCGTGCGGCGCATCTATGATGTTCTCGCCCGCCAAGGCGATGTGCCCGTCAACGCCAAGATGGATTACAGCAAGCAGGATGCTGAGACGGATGAAGAAGTCATTAACCAGTTCCACTACTACTGAACGCTCGCGAGCAGGAAACGGTCAATCGCAAAATCCGGGAGACTTTCACATGATGAATCGTCGCACGCTCTTTACCGGCTCCGCTGCCGCCGCATTAGCCGCGACCTCGAGCGCCCGTGCCATGGACAGTTTTCATACCTTCGATGTCGAAGCACGTGGGTCCATCGGTATCTTCGAGCGTACCCCCACCCTCGCCTTAGAAAGTGAGCTCGATTTCTATTTCGGCTACCGCGGCTGGATGGGCGACCGTTTGCGCCAGGCGAGTTTGGAACGCGCCGTTCAGGTGTTGCGGGAAAACGGTATCGATCCGCGCGCCGACGCACCGCTGCAGGACGTGGTGGATATGTTCACCGCCGATCCGATTATCGCCATGTACAACCACAACTGGGAACGCACCCAAGAGGCCATGTGGCATGCCATCAAAGACGAGCATGATCGCGAGGGCGACCGCTATCTCGAAGAATTGGCCAAAGCGGACAAAAGCGGACCCGGCACGCTCGAGCTGCGCAAGGACCTGGCGACGCCCGATTATACCCGGTATGAGATCCACATTCAGCCTGGCGGCTACGTCGGCGACCGGTTTGCCGGTTATATCTATTATCATCGCCTGCACACCGCGTCCTTCCAGCCCCGCGTTCTCAAATATTTGACCCGCGCCGTGCCCCTGCCGGAAGACGGCAAGGTGCGCCGCGTCCTTGATCAAGGCTGTGGCATCGGCGCTTACACTCAGGCTTTGAAAACCCGTTTCCCTGACGCTGAGGTCTGGGGCAATGATGTTGCCGGCCCCATGCTACGCTTCGCCCACATGAAGGCGGTCGAGCTCGGCATGGACATCAATTATACCCATGAACTGTCCGAGCGGAGCCATTTCCCCGACGACCACTTCGACATCGTCATGAACAATCTGGTCGTGCACGAAGTGCCAGCCGTCCAGGTCAAGGAAATCGCCGCGGAAGCCTACCGGACCCTCCGGCCCGGCGGTGTGTACTATCCCATCGACAGCTACTCTGGCGACCAGCCGCGCAACTCGGCCCTGGCTAAGTATTATGCCTGGCGCAATTACCGCTGGAACCATGAAGTGTGGTGGATGGAATACTACGAGCTCGACATGGCACAGGCGATGCGCGACGTCGGCTTCAAGGTGTACGAAGACGGCCCGGCAACACGGCCGGACACCACGCGCAATCTCATGGGGATTAAGGTTTAGTCTAAGGGGCTTGGTTTAGGTTTTGCAATCTGGTCCGCACCGTCCAGCAATAAAGTCTATTCAACCCGCATGAACGTGTCTCATCGCTCAAGCTCTTGCTGATCCAACTTATTGAAGCAGAGCAGCAGCACGGCCGCCGCATGCACGGCGACGGGAATCCAGACCAAGCCGATATACATGGCTTGCACCGCAGAGGCGGGTTGATCGGCCATAGGGCCGAGAGATTTGTCAAAGCCCATACCGGTAAGTAGCGCGCCGATCACCAGCGGTCCAAGAGACAGTGAAAGTTTTTCAACAAAGCTGAACGTGGCGGCCAAGGTGCCTTCGCGGCGCAAACTGGACAGCTTGTGATCATAGGCGAAGGTATCGATCAGCATGGAGTTGCTATAGAGAAACAAACCAGCCGATGGCACACCCATGAGGAACGCACGGATGACAAACACGGTGGTCGATTCTTCCGGAGTGGCCAGGTACCAGCTCAAAATCACCACTGCGTGCAAAACGAGAGAAAGAATGTATGCGCTGCGTTTTCCGATTTGGCGCGACAGCCAAACGCAAACCGGTGTGAACATCAGCGTACCAATGGTCTGGGTCACACCGAACAGAGCCACATCTGCCGGACCGCGTTTAAGCACCGAAATGATAAAGAACAACATCACCGCCACTTTCGCGGCGGTGCCTGCATAGAGCACTGATTTGATACAGATGAGAATGACCAGCGGATTATTTTGTAGGATCAATCGCGCCTGCTCTTTGAGCGGCATGGTGGTGGGAACCCGATCGGTTTGGTGGGCCTGGGCGGTGCCAAAGAACGTGATCAGCATGGCGCCGCAAATAATACAGCCGACAATGATTCCCATTTGGCCGTAGGCGGCGCTGTCTGAGCCCAACACCGACACCAGATAGGGAACACCGGCCCCACCCATGGTGTTGCCCAAGGTCATGAAAACGACCCGGTAAGACATAATGCCCGTCCGTTCGTGATAGCCGTTGGTCATTTCCGTGGCATGGCCATGTAGGGAATCTGAAACCCCGTATACGCGAGCGCATAAAACACCAGGCAAATGGTTGTAAAAACCAACACGCCATTGGGTCCGGCGGACTCCGGTACGTTGTAGATCAGGGCGAAAGAAAGGCCGCAAAAGAAGGACGGCCCAAACAAATAGGAGCGACGGCGGCCCCACCGGCTACGGGTCCGGTCGCTGATCATGCCCATCAGGGGATCGGTCAGCACATCTACGATCTTGGAGAAAAACAGCAGACTGCCCGCAACGATAGGCTCGACCTTTGCTATGTTGACGAGAAAATAAAGCAGCATCACCGACACACCATTGAGCATGGTGGTTGTCGCAAAGGTGCCGAACCCCCCAGCTCGCTGCAGTAAAGGGCGCAACGCGGCGGTCCGTGCTCTAGGTAAAGTTTTTTAGAGCCTGAACAACAGTCACGCGGCGGTGTCTTTCGACCTTTGCTTAATGGACCGCAATACCCGCCAAGGTGTCATCGGGATCTCCGGCATCATGCCGCCCAGTGCATTCGCAACAGCGCTGGCGACAGCGGCCACGGTGACGACAATCGGCCCTTCACCCACTTCTTTCGCGCCGAACGGACCAAAGGGATCGATCGTTTCCACAATTTCGTATTCGATCTCAGGCAGTTCATAAGTCCGCGGCAGTTTGTATTCCAACCGTGATGGGTTGAGGATCGCGCCGTCGTCCACCAGACATTCCTCGTACAAGATCTGGCTAAGGCCGGAGAACACTTGGCCATCGAGTTGTCCCTCAACGGCCAGCGGATTGATGGCCCGGCCGATGTCATGGGCCGCTGTGACTTTGATGACCTTGACTTCACCCGTTTCCGGATCGACTTCCACTTCGGCAATTTGAGCACCAAAAGAATAGGCCAGGGATCCCATCGGTTTCGGCGAGTTATAGAACCCGCGCCCCATGACAAAGCGGCCTTCTTTCTTATTCGACGTCTCGTCGATGACATCGACCAGCAAAATGGCGCGATCTGGCGCCCCACTCGGGTAGACTTGGCGGTTGGTGAATACCAATGTGTCAGCGTCCGTCTCAAGAAGCTCGGCTGCCTTCGTTGGCAGTTGTACGCGCGCGTCTTCGGCGGCGGCTTGGACCGCATTGCCGGTGGTGAATGTTCCCCGTTGAGAGAACGCGCCCCTGTCGTAAGGTGCGATCTGTGAATCCCCGCCGACGATGCGGATGTTTTCTGCGGTAATGCCTAGAGCATTTCCGATTTATTCTGACGCATAGCCGTCAGCAACCAAGAAGTTCCTGCAGTGCTCGTGATTGAAGAGGCCGCAGACGTTACCGGCGGCTTTCCACAGATCATCGATGGTGCGGGGTTTTAAGCGCTTCATGTGAGCTTTGAACTTTGAAAATGCGAGCTCGATCGGGTTGAAGTCCGGCGCATAGGGCGGCAGGAACAAAAGCCATGCGCCCCGCTTTTCAACCGCCCGCCTGGCACCGTCGCGTTTGTCGGCCGGCAGATTGCCGGGGACAACAACAGCGCCTTTTTGAAGGGTCGGGGCGCGTTGCGTTTTGATGTACTGCTCGAATGCATCACCGTCCATGGCGCCCTCGATCAAATCAGGGCACCCAGGGCGCGGTCAGGCCGTCACCGCGCAATCCGGCAATGAAGGTCATGGTTTTCCAATGACCATGGGGAATGGCGGCAACCATCCGCTGGCCGCTGGGACAGCGCCCCCGCAGGCGCGCCATTTTGGTATTGATACTTGTTTCGTCAAGGAACACGATCCTGCCGACCCGCTCGGGATGGGCCGGGAGCCGGGCCTGACGTTGGCGCCAAACCACGCGTGCTGCCTGCCCATCCGCGCGTTCCTGTTCACTGGCGTGGGCGGTTTTTTTAAAGCTGATCTTGCGCGCGCGGAACCAGTCATTAATCGTCGAAGTCGGCGCAATCACTTGGTGAACTTCGTCCAAACGCTCAGACAGCTCTTGCAGTGTCGGGTCTGGCGTCTCCTTAATCCAGCGCAGGATATCCTCGCCGTCAAGGATCAAGACGGCGCTGGCGCGACGGCCGTGGTTTGACCGCGACAGTCCCCTCGTCTTCATATCGCCTGACATACCGCACCGCCGAGCTTGCGCTCACCTCAAAAAGGGCTGCCGCCTGACGGCGCGACATGCCCGACGCCACTTTCCTCGCCAAACGAATACGCAGGTCTTCCGATACAGCCACGATGCCCCCGCCAAAGCGGCTATCGAATCAGTCCGCCAAGACCATGACAACAAAATATTGATTCATTCAACCGCGGAAACGCTCTAGCACCTCCGCGGCAATCATGCCCATGACGGTGTGCGAGCCCTGTCCCATGTCGGGAATGCCGGTGAACACCGTGACGATTCCGTCCACCGCCACTTTGATCATCGCCGCCGACGTGTCATTCCGTCCGGGCGCCTTGGCTCCCGCCGCATTGTTGACCGTGCACACACCGCAGGACCCGGTGGTGCACCCTTCTTTGGTGCCCTTCAGCCCGATCTACTCTCGAATGACATCCAACAGCGTTTGGCGATTGGAAACGGGGACCTCGTAAGGGTCGCCGTTGACGGTCAAACGTATGAATTGCCGGCGCATAGGCTAAAGGTCCCGAATACGGAGCAGCGCTTTGCGCACCAAGGCGTCGGCAATGTCCCGTTTATAAGACGCCGGGCAATACAGGTTGGTCAGCGGTCCCAACTCATCGCGCACGCTGGCCACAGCGTCTTCGATGGCGTTGTCGCCTAGCCCTTCATTTTGAACGATGGTGCACGCTTGGTTCAGTTGAATGGGATGCGTGCTGATGGATCCGAGCACAAGCTGCACATCTGTCGCATCCGTTCCGGTTCCTCCGGCTCGTGCTGAGATGCTAGAGCGGTTTGACTGAATTGTGAATCGAAGGGGATTCCCAAGCGTCCCACTCCATGATTCTATATCCCGAGGCGATTTGGTGTCAGACATGGGGCATTGTTACGGGAATGATCTTCGCCGGCGGGTCGTCGAGGCGGTCACTGGGGGTCTGTCTGCACGGGGGGCCGCGGCGCGTTTTCGTGTCGCGCCAGCGACGGCGAGCCACTGGCGCCGGCGCTGGCGCGAGACGGGCTCGATCGAGCCCGACCGCCAGGGCCAACCGCCGGGCTCGAAGCTGGATGCGCATGAGGCCTTTATCCTGGCTCTGGTGGCGCAGACCAAGGCTATGACGCTGGCCGAGATTGGCGAGAAGCTGGCGGCGTCGCACGGGGTTCGGGTATGCCCGTCGACGGTCTGGCACTTCTTCGCCAAGCGCGGGCTGACGCACAAAAAAGACCGGCCATGCAGCGGAGCGGCGGCGCCCGGACGTGCTCGCGCGGCGCCGGCTCTGGTTCGAAGGCCAGGCAGGGCTCGCTCCGGAACGGCTGATCTTCATCGACCAGACCGGCGCGTCGATGAAGATGGCGCGGCTGCGGGGATGGTCGCGCAAAGGCGAACGGTGCCGGGCCGCCATACCCCATGGCCATTGGAAGACCACCACGTTGACCGCCGGCTTGCGCCTCTCCGGCCTGGCGGCCCCGATGCTCCTCGACGGGCCGATGCATGGGGCTGCCTTCAAGGCCTATGTGGAACAGGTCCTGGTACCCGAACTCGACCCCGGAGACAGCGTCGTCATGGCCAACCTGCCCGCCCACAAGGTCGCTGGCATCCGCCAGGCCATCGAAGCCGCCGGCGCAACCCTGCTGTATCTGCCGCCCTACAGTCCCGACTGCAACCCGATCGAGATGGCCTTCGCCAAACTCAAGGCGCTCCTGAGAAAGGCCGCCGCCAGAACCGTCGACGACCTGTGGGACGCCATTGCCGACGCCATCGACGCCTTCACCTCAACCGAATGCGAAAACTACTTCGCCGCCGCCGGATATGATCGGGACTAAATTGAATCTGCTCTAGAGTATTTCCGATTTATTCTGACGCATAGCCATCGGCAACCAAGAAGTTCCTGCAGTGCTCGTGATTGAAGAGGCCGCAGACGTTACCGGCGGCTTTCCACAGATCATCGATGGTGCGGGGTTTTAAGCGCTTCATGTGAGCTTTGAACTTTGAAAATGCGAGCTCGATCGGGTTGAAGTCCGGCGCATAGGGCGGCAGGAACAAAAGCCATGCGCCCCGCTTTTCAACCGCCCGCCTGGCACCGTCGCGTTTGTCGGCCGGCAGATTGCCGGGGACAACAACAGCGCCTTTTTGAAGGGTCGGGGCGCGTTGCGTTTTGATGTACTGCTCGAATGCATCACCGTCCATGGCGCCCTCGATCAAATCAGGGCACCCAGGGCGCGGTCAGGCCGTCACCGCGCAATCCGGCAATGAAGGTCATGGTTTTCCAATGACCATGGGGAATGGCGGCAACCATCCGCTGGCCGCTGGGACAGCGCCCCCGCAGGCGCGCCATTTTGGTATTGATACTTGTTTCGTCAAGGAACACGATCCTGCCGACCCGCTCGGGATGGGCCGGGAGCCGGGCCTGACGTTGGCGCCAAACCACGCGTGCTGCCTGCCCATCCGCGCGTTCCTGTTCACTGGCGTGGGCGGTTTTTTTAAAGCTGATCTTGCGCGCGCGGAACCAGTCATTAATCGTCGAAGTCGGCGCAATCACTTGGTGAACTTCGTCCAGACGCTCAGACAGCTCTTGCAGTGTCGGGTCTGGCGTCTCCTTAATCCAGCGCAGGATATCCTCGCCGTCAAGGATCAAGACGGCGCTGGCGCGACGGCCGTGGCTTGACCGCGACAGTCCCCTCGTCTTCATATCGCCCGCCATCCCGCACCGCCGAGCTTGCGCTCACCTCAAAAAGGGCTGCCGCCTGACGGCGCGACATGCCCGACGCCACTTTCCTCGCCAAACGAATACGCAGGTCTTCCGATACAGCCACGATGCCCCCGCCAAAGCGGCTATCGAATCAGTCCGCCAAGACCATGACAACAAAATATTGATTCATTCAACCTCGGAAACGCTCTAGTGGATTGATTCCAACGTTTGGAACCCTCTGTTTCGTGCGGCGATGATATGATCGGGGTCGGCTTTCCAGATCAAGGGTTTTGGGTTTGCGTCATTGTATTCGCGGACAAAGCGGTTGATGGCGGCCTGAAGGTCGACGACGGATTGGAAGACGCCACACTTGAGCCCGCGCCGCGTGAGTTTGGCGAAGAAGCCCTCGACGGCATTGAGCCACGAGCACGAGGTCGGCGTGAAGTGGAAGGTCCAGCGTGGATGGCGGGCGAGCCAGGCGCGGACCTTGTCCTTCTTGTGCGCAGCGTAGTTGTCGAGGATGACGTGGACGGCCTTGTCCGTCGGCACCTCGCGCTCGATGCGGTTGAGGAAGCGGATGAACTCCTGATGGCGGTGGCGCTGCATGTTCTGTGCGATGACCGTACCGTCCAGCACGTTGAGCGCGGCGAACAGCGTCGTCGTGCCATGCCGTTTGTAATCATAGGTCATCGTACCGGCGCGGCCCTTCTTCATCGGCAGGCCGGGTTGGGTGCGGTCGAGAGCCTGGATCTGCGACTTCTCATCAACCGACAGCACCACGGCATGGGCCGGCGGGTCGACATACAAGCCGACGATATCCGTGAGCTTCTCGGCAAAGGCGGGATCATTGGAGAGCTTGAAGTGCCGCCAGCGGTGCGGGCTGAGGCCATGGGCCTTCCAGATCGCCTGGACCGCCGCCGCCGCGACGCCAGCAACCTTCGCCATCGCGCGCAGCGTCCAGTGGGTCGCCTCGTGCGGCGGCGCTTGCTGGGTCAGGCGGACGATCTCGGCGACGCGCTCCGGCGGGATCGGCGCTTTGCCAGGCGGACGGGACTTGTCGCGAAGCAAGCCGTTGACACCCTCGTGCATGAACCGCTCCTGCCAGCGCCACACGCAGGTCTTGGACTTGCCGGTCGCGCGCATGATCGCCGAAGTGCCGAGCCCCGCGTCGGTCTTCAGGATGATCCGCGCCCGCCAGAGGTGTTTCTGCGCGCTCTTCGGGTCCGCGACGATCGCTTGCAATCGCTGACGGTCGCCAGACGTGACAGTAAAATGGATGCCGGTACGCATCGCACAGACTCGCATGACACCGCACAATACGGAATCCCAAAGCGGACTCTTTCGTTCCGGTCAATCCACTAGCGTAGGAAAAATCAATTCCTTTCCGTGGTGTCTGTTTGATGAAAACGGTGTGGTCTGTGCAAGGTGGAATTGTGACGTGGGTCAGAATTTCATCGGCTCGTCTGACCGTGTGGTTGATACCGTCAGGATTATAGAACTGCGATAGGGGCACCTCGCGCTGTCCTTCTTCACTTTCTAGGGTAACGGTTGCTCCCAAAACGATGAGGGCTGGCGGGGTATCGGCATTGTTAATGGCCACACAAATGTCGGACGCCTTAAGCACATGGCAAACGTCGCCACCGGTTTTGAAACAGGGCGCCTGCGATGTCCGCCACCCTTCCGACTGATTTGTGTACCAACAGCGGGTTTCCAAGAGGATATTGCCGCCAAGGGTAGCTATGTTGCGCACATGGCGGGACGCGACTGCATACATGGCGTCCCAAAAACTCGGAAATTGCTGCTTGATATCTTCACGGGCCAGAAGATCGGTCAACCGGCACGCCGATCCGAGGCGCAAACCACCGTTAGATGTTTGTTCAACGGTTTTCAGTTCGTCTAAATCTTTTATGCTGAGCACAAGGTCCGGTGTCATGAGGTGACACCGCATATTGAATACAACGTCCGTCCCGCCGCCCAACACTTTTGATGTGCCGGGGTTCTTGCCAAGCACACTCAAACTTTCTTTGAGTGATGCAGGTTTGCAGAACTCATGCGCGGGCAGGAGCAACCGATTTCTCCAAATTCACATGCAATTTTGATTGAGGATACAAGCAGAGTCTTCACATATAAATGCAATTCACATGGAATTAGTTAGAGATTTCCACCGCGTTCATTTTGAATGAGCACCATGTTGGTCGCTCTTCCTAAAAGTGTTGCCCGCCTTTAATAGTCAATACACATCCTTTGTCACGACTTATACTCTGCGATGAGAACAACGCATTTGGCGGCAAGACTATGAACAAAAGATCATTTTCCTTGGCAATTTTCTTGACCCGCACTTTGGCGTTCCTCGTGGCAGGGGCGCAGAATTGAGATGATGCCACCGTTCAATCCAGCGGGATGTCCATTTTGTCACGGCCTGGTAATTAGTCTGACCCTGCTTCTCGCGGAACCTGTCCTTACCCAGGCTGTGGCTTCAGGTGATGAGTCCCCCGTTCAAAACGAAGACTCCCGGGTTGTTTATGACCAAGCCTATTTCTCAGGCTTCAATGCGTTAACCGCAGAAGACCTGCTCAACCGCATACCCGGCATTCAAGATCTGCTCCAAGACGCCCAATCCCAATCGTCATCAGCGGCAACAGCACGGCGTGGGTTCGGCTCGACCGGAGATCAAATCCTCATCGATGGCCGCCGTTTGTCGGGCAAGAGCAATACCATCGCCTCGGCTCTGCGGCGGATTCAGGCCAGCCAGGTTGAGCGGGTGGAAGTCATTCGCGGCGCGGTGGCGGATCTCGATGTGCGCACGGAAGGTATTGTCGTCAACATTGTCCTCAAAGAAAGTCTCAGTGTGGCGACTGGGACGTGGGAGGGCAGCGCCAGCCACTATTCCGACGGCCAAGTGCAACCCGGGACACAGCTGTCCTACAGCGGAGAACAGGGGCGCGTCGGTTATATCCTTGGTTTGTCGGCGACCCCCCGCAATGGCTTTCTCGACCGCTTCGATCTGCTGTCTCTTCCCGGACAGTCCCCGTTCTTGCGGGAAGTGGAAGAGCAGAAGACCAACAGGACCGATCTCGTTGGCACGGTGAGTTTGCGTTACACCTTTGCAGACGGTGATCACCTTAATTTCAATGGCCGTATTGCCGACGAAGGCAAACGGGAGACTATCCAATCGTTGCAGTTCGCGCTGTCACCCGGCAGCGAGCTGTTCACCGGTACGTTTTTCAACCTGCGTGACGTTGCCAACACCAATTGGGAAATCGGCGGAGACTACGAGCACCAGTTTACCGGCGGGGACACACTCAAAGCATTGGTCCTGTTCAACAAATCGACCGAACAGGATGAACGTACCTTTTCCTTCATATCGCCTGCTGATGAGGAAGATATCAGCCGTCGTCAGCTGCAAGCCCCCGACCGCCAAGAACTCATCCTCAGAGGATCCTACAAATTCGTTCTGTCGCCGAAGCATTCGCTGGAATTTGAAGCCGAGGGCGCGATCAACAAATTGGACCAACGTGTTCAACTGTTCATTGTGAATAACAGTGGACCAGAAGAAATTGCGGACTCCAGGATTGACGAAAAGCGTGCCGAGACCTTCACCAAGTACACGTGGCAGCCATCCGCTGCGCTCCAGATCGAAGGGGCTGTTGATACGGAGTATTCGCGGCTGCGGCAGCGCGGCAGCGACATCCGGACCGATTCGTTCTTTTTCGTGCGGCCGCGGCTCCACGTCCGCTACGACTTTACGGATCTGATACAAATCCGCGGCCGGCTTGAGCGCACCGTCAGCCAGCTTGATTTCACCGACTTTGTCTCCAGTTTCAATACGGACGACAACACCACCGATGTGCTGAAGGCGGGCAACCCGTCGTTTGTGCCCCAGAAGGCCTGGGAATATGACCTGACATTCGAACGCCGATTGGCAGAGGATCAAGGGGTTTGGGCCTTGCGCCTCTACTATTTCGACATCGAAGATCATATCGACAAGATCCCTGTCGACGACGGAACCGTGGCCGCGACCGGCAACATCGGATCGGCCCGGGAGGTGGGCGCCGCAATAAGCACGGGATTGCGACTGGGCTGGTTGGGATTACCGGGCGGCTCCATCGACGCGGCCTACACGATCCGGGACACCTCCACCACGGACGCGTTCACCGGTCAAAAGCGGCGCATCGACCGGTTGTTCGACCGTTTCTGGAGCGTCAGTTTCCGCAACGACACCACGTGGAACAACCTGTCCTATGGAGTTTCAACCGATGGATTTGGCGGGAACGTGACTTCGCTCCTGTTTTTCTTTGATGTCGATTATGTAGACCGCATCGAAAGAGGTTTCGATATCAACGGATTTATTGAAGCCAGAGTATTAGGCAGTACGACCCTCCGGTTCGATGTCACCCGTGTCTTCCGGGTCAACGCCACACGGGACCGCCTGACATTCGCGGGCAACCGTGGCAGCGGCATCGTGCGTCTGGAGGAATTCCGTAAAGGGACGTTCACACGGGAATTGAAACTCAGTCTGCGCGGATCGTTTTAAGAGACATTTTCTCGCTACTAGGAGGAACGGTCTCAGATCAAGGGCGCCCCTCGATTAATATGGCTTTCGATCCTTTGAATTCTTCCAGGCGGATGGGGAGCACGGCCTGATATTCCTCAGAATAATAGAAGGCGCGAGCTTGCGCGTAGGACGGAAATTCAAGGACGGCGAAGAAGGGCGGGGTCCAGCCGCCTTCCAGGGATTCCATGTTTCTTACACTGCTGACAATAAAGCGGCCGCCGTACTGATCCAGCAACGGTCCCGTTGCCGCGCTGTAGGGTTTCAGCGCGTCGAGGATTTCTCGGGTCGGCGCCGCGTGCTCGATCAGAATGTAGCCTTTGGCGCTGGAGCCCGCCTCTTGCGCAGAAGGAAGTTGGCTGTAAGCGAGTGCCAAAACTCCGAATCCGATCGCCAATGCTGTCCGCATTTTGATTTTCATGTCCGTCTCCTAAAATCGACGCTTAAGCGCTATGAAATTAGCCTAACCTCGCCGTCCTGGTTACTGGATGATCTCGGCGATGGGGTCGCCGACTTTATAGGTCACCCCTGCTTCTCCAACCCGTTTGAAGGTCCCTTCAAACGGGCATTCGATTTCCAATGTCGTTTTTTCCGTTTCGATGGCGTAGATGGGTTGGCCCAGCGACACATGATCACCGTCTTCGACAAACCATTCCACGATCGTACCTTCCTGCATGGATACAGCCGCTTTCGGCACCTTCAACGTAATCTTCGCCAAAAGAGTGTGCTCCTAACTCATCAATGATTGGGCGGTGTCCTTGATTCGGCCGGCATTGGGGAAATGCAGGGCCTCCAAACTGGGTGTGAAGGGCACCGGTGTATAGCGTGCACCCACGCGTTTGACCGGCGCTTTGAGCTGGCCGTGCAGTTCTTCGCTAAGCTTGGCAGCCAGCTCTGCGCCGAAACCGGAAAATTCCACTGCCGCATGGGCAATAACACACCGGCCGGTTTTCTTCACCGACGCCACGCAGGTGTCCAGATCCAGCGGCACCAGTGAACGCAGGTCGATAACTTCTGCATTCACACCCGCTTCCGCAAGAGTCTCCGCCGCCGCACTGGCTTCAACCGAACACCAGCCGTAAGAGATGATCGTGACATCCGAGCCTTCGCGACGCACGGCGGCTTTACCGATGGGAATTTCATACCGACCGACCGGGACTTGGTCTGGCACGTAATAGCAGCGCATGGGTTCGAGCACGAGCACGGGGTCCGGGTCGGCGATGGCCGAGAGCAAGAGACCTTTGGCATCCGCGGCCGTGCTCGGCGCCAGTACTTTGATCCCCGGTATGTGGGTGAACCAGGCTTCCAGAGACTGCGAGTGCTGAGCAGCGAAGTTGCCCACATACCCAGCCGTTACTGTGCGAATGGTCAGAGGCACACTGGTACGCCCGCCAGACATGTAACGGAGTTTGGCCGCGTGGTTGGCGATCTGGTCCATGCACACCATGGAGAAGTCGTTGATCATGATCTCAGCCACCGGTTTCATGCCGCTGAGCGACGCGCCAATGGCGGCGCCAATGATGGCTTGCTCGGAAATAGGCGTTGGCCGTACGCGGTCCAAACCATGTTTGGTGGACAGACCCGCGGTTGACTTGGTCACACCGCCGGCCGGGTCGGCAATATCCTCACCGAGGAGAAACACATCGGGATCTTCACTGAGCGCGATGTCCAATGCTTCTGTAATCGCCGCGACCATGGGAACTGTGATCATCTCCCGGTCAGAGAGATCGGGTTCTGCGGTTGTGGTGGTCGGTGCGGCATAGGGCACGGCGGCGGTGTCTGCGAAGACGTCTTTATACAGTTCGTCTTCACCCGGCATCTCGGCGGCCATGGATTGTTCTACGGCGTCTTCCAGTTCTGCTTTGGCGGCTTCTTCGATGTCATCCAATTCGTCGGCCGTGGCATCACCACGCTCAATCAGGGTCGCACGGAATTTAGCGATGGGCGGATTGGCCCGCGCCGCGGCCAGTTCCTCCTGGTCCATATGGTCTTCTTCGCTGCCAAACGCATGTCCCTGCAAACGATAGGCTGTGCATTCCAGCAGTGTGGGACCATCACCGTTACGGGCGCGGGTAAAAGCACGTCCTGCCGCCGCATGAATGGCTTCGGGGTCCGTGCCATCGACCGTTTCACCGGGCATGCCGTAGCCGGCGGCTCGGGCGGCGATGCTGGCGCTCTTGGTGGAGCCAGCGTAAGACGTGTATTCCGCATAGGCGTTGTTCTGACAGAGAAACACAACGGGCAGGTCCCATAGGGCGGCCATGTTGACGCTCTCATTAAACGCGCCAATGTTAGCGGCACCATCACCGAAGTTAACGACGACCACGCGGCCGGTGCCTTTCATTTTCGCCGCTAGGGCCAGCCCGTTGGCGATGGGCATGCCGGCGCCGACAATCCCCGTCGTTACCATTAAACCGGCGTTGGGATCGGACAAATGCATGGCGCCGCCCTTGCCTTTGGAGGTGCCGATGGTTTTGCCCATCATTTCGGCGATGATCTCCACCATGGGTGTGCCCTTGGCGACGATGTCGTGCACACCTCGATAAGTGGTAACCACTTGGTCGTCGTCATTCAGTTGCGGCGCGATAGACGCCGGGATCGCTTCCTGGCCACCGCACGGGTAATACTGAAATTGCAGAGCGCCGGCGGCGAGTAATTGCTCGATGCGCTTATTGCAGGCATCAATCCGCGTCATGGTTTTATAAATGCCTACAGCTACGTCCTGCGGCAGAGCATTCGGTTTGGCTTGATCGGACATGGAAGGTGGATCCCCTTAATTTTGACGGTGGGTTCCGCCAGATGATTTTATCGGCGCGTTTGATTGTGTTTGAGGACTGCAAATCATGTAAATCTGTAGTCCAGGAGCCAATCCCAGCGATAGATTGCACGCTAGGGTGGGTGTAGGAGGGAGTCAAATCGTCTATACATTTAATTCGGTTTCCATCGCTTGGTTCTGCTTTTTTTTGGGTTGATCGGTCTCAGGACGAGGCGCCCGAGAGCACATCAAAGTGATACCGCCATCATCAGCGTCGGAGCCATTTATGCCCGCGTTTCTTATTGCCGATATTGAAGTCAAAGATCCCGACACCTACGTCAATTACCGAAAAAAACCCTGACATCGTCAATAAATTTGGCGGCCGCTACATTGCCCGTGGTGGTGAGGTCAAAGTCATCGAAGGGTGGCAGCCGAGACGCACGGTGATCATCGAGTTTCCCAATATGGAGGCGATTGCGGCCTTCTATGACTCGCCGGAGTATACGGAACTCCGCAAAATTCGCTGGCAAAGTGCGGACTCACGATTGGTGGCCATAGAAACTTTGCCGGAGCCCTTGGATAAGCCTTAGCGCTTAAGCGGCAACGAATATCTCTCGCGTGTAACAATCGGCAGACTTACTCGCGTGTCTTAAAGGTGCATCATTTGTCTTAAAGGTGCATCATTCAGGATCTGAAAAGGATTTTGATCATGGCGACTACATCGCAATTAAACCGCCGCACTGTATTGGCGACCGGATTAACAACGTCAGCAGGAGGCGCTCTCCTGACTGGCACACACCCTCAATCAGCGTTAGGTGCCGATAAACTTGATTTGGATGATCCTGACACGCTAATGCAAGTCTACACCCGTATGCGCGGAACAGCAGATGGTGGATCAAGCATATGGTTCGGTCAGAGCACCTACTTCGGTCAACTCGACAATGAACCTCCCGTCTCATTGTTCATGGCCGAAAGCTTTAGCTACAGCACACTCATCTATAAGGGTGATGCCACGGTGGAGGAACGGTCGACCATCGTCCAATATTTTGCGGATAAAGACACGAGGGCGGTCATTACCAGTTGGGAAAATACTTTTACTGGTGAAACCATTCCCATGGTCCGTCCGCGCAATTTCCATTCGGCGACGATCACAGCCGGAACCATCGCCGGAAAGGAAAGAAACGACTACATCAACATCGACCGCACAGGAACGTTCGGACCGGCCATCGTCCAAGCGGGTCACGTCACCATCACCCATGACCAGAATGCCAAGTTCAGCCGCCCGGTAGATGAAAACGATCCCTCCAAAGGGGTGAGGCGATGGTGGAGTGGTATTTTTGCCAACTACAGTGCCTCGCTCAGCGACTTAACGGATGAGACTCGTCAATTTATCCCCTGTCACAGCACGATGTTCGCCGCCGCCCCTTGGTATACGTGGCTGAGGATGGGCGACCGCGCCGGTATTTCCGGCATTCGAGGCCATTCTTCCAAGGTTGCAAGGGTTGAAGATGTACCGCCGCACATCTTGGCATGGGTTGAGCGGGAACACGGCGACCTGTTGGATGAACGGCCGATCTAAAGAGGAGAGGTGATTTCGTTGTGATCGCGACCGGCTAAACACACCTGAAACCCCCTCCCACATCTCAGCACAGGCAAGGACTCACTATCCTCTATCTACGCCGTAGATCCGGTCAATATCAGGACGTTCCGTGGCGTGGTAGTGCACCCAAATATAGAGGTGATTGAACAGGGCGACGATCAACGCGGCTGATGAGCCCCACCACAATGCAGGTGCCTACAACAATAAGAATCCAAAGACGTACATGGCGTTAGACGTGAATTTAAATATTCCATGACGAACGAACGGTTCGTTGCGCACCGCTGTATCAAAATGATCCATGCCGAAAGCCCGCCGAAATTTAAAATAGCGTTTGACCGAGTAGAACAAATAATACCAACGGTCATTGAATTTGACCTTCGTGTGCCCATTTGCGCATACCAATCGACATGATTTTCGAGGGCTTGTCGATGAGCTTGTTCCAGGCGTGGCATGCCGCATCGACGATGTCTTCGTAACTGTCGAAGACGCGGTTCGACAGGTAGGTCTGGCGCAGGTACTGCCAGATGTTTTCGGCCGGGTTCAGCTCCGGCGATCTGGGCGGCAGGAACAGCGGCGTGATGTTGTCGGGGAACTCCAATTCGGTGGTGGTGTGCCAGCCGGCGCGGTCCATGAGGAGGACGGCGTGTGAGCCGTCGGCGACGGTGCGGCTAATCTCTTCGAGATGGGCCGGCATGGCATGGGTGCCGGCGAACGGCATCGCCACGGCCGCACCGGTACCGCGCGCCGGGCAGACGGCGCCGAACAGATAGGCGCTCTGGTAGCGCTGGTCCTTGGGCTGACGCGGACGGCTGCCGGTGCGCGCCCACTGCCGGACGATGCCGTTCTTCTGGCCAAGGCGCATCTCGTCTTGCCACCACAGCTCGACCGGCGTTGCGGGCGGCAGGTGGGCTACCGCCGCGGCGAGCGCCCGGGGGAAGTTTCTTTAAACGTCTCCAGCATTGCCGCATCTTGGCCCGGATGGCGCACCCGGGCGCTCATGTGCGAGAAGCCGAGATCGTGCAGCAGGCGCGAGACCGAGCGCTCGTGATACTCCACCCCGAAGCGGTCCCGGATAACCTCCTTGAGGTCGAGCCGGCGCCAGCGCACGACGCCGTCGCTGTCCGGGTCCGCCTCGACGATCTCCGCCAACGCCACCCTCTCCACCGCCGTCAGCTGCGGAACCGCGCCGGGAGATTTGTGGTCGTGCAGGCCCTCGGGGCCTGCCTGATTGAACCGGTACACCCAGTCGCGCAGGCTCTGGCGGTCCATGCCGCCAACCGCCGCCGCATCCCTACGGTTCATGTCATCATAAACCGCCGCAATCGCCAGAAGGCGGCGCACCTGATTGGGATCTGTCGCTTTGCGCGCCAAGGCCCGCGCTTGGACCGCGTCATAGTCCGTTCGCAACGGGATCTTCGCCGACATCAAATCCTCCATTTAAAGCCAGCTTTCTATGAATCACATCATTGCGCCATGGGGAATCCCTAAAAGAGAATCAATCTCAACGACCGCTGGTATAAGCATCAGCGCCACGGGAATAGCTGCAAAAGCAATGAGAATACCGGTGAGCGCACTCTCGGTTTGTTCGACCCGCACACCACCTGTGGATTCAACAAAACCCATCAACGAAAGAACAACACCAACGACCAGCGCCCCCATTGCATTTCCAGCTTTCTCGATGGCCATCCAGAAGCCTGAAAATATTCCCTCTCGGCGCATGCCAGTTTGGATGTGATCGTACTCTATCGTATCGGGCAGCATGGCCACCGCCGTCATCAATAGGCCGGTATTGGTCAAGCCCACAAAAATGCCGCGACCAATGACATAAAGGTCTTGGTCTGGAGCGGCCGTCAACCAGGACAGCATGACGACGCAATAGGCCAGCATGGAAATGTAATAGGTCGGCTTTTTGCCAATGCGGCCAGCCAGCCATGTCCAACACGGTATAGCGACGAAGCCCGCTAATGCCATGTAAAGGGCCATGTCAAACAGTAAGCCGGCAGAGCCGAGAATCGTATAATCAAAGATGTAAGGCAGACTGCATAGACACAGCTGGCGGCCACCCAATACAAAATCGTAGCCGTGGCCAAGATCATATAGGGCTTGTTCTTAAAAGCAGTTCGTACTTGTACGCTGAGAGGTACGGTTGAGGCGCTAACTGTTTCCGTGGTCATGTGCCGGGTGACAAAGAACGGTGACAACATCGTCAGCATGCATACAGTGCCGAGTACCGCTCCCATAAAAGTGTATCCAGCCAAGCCGCCGCCCCATTCCACCAAATATTTGATCATGCCGATGCCAATCAGAATCCCGATCGATTGAAAGACGATACGATACGCCATGATGGTGGTGCGGCCCTTGTAGCTGGGGGCCAGTTCTCCGGCGTTGGCCAAATATGGGACGGAAAAAATTGAAAAGGCCGTCGAGACCAAGGTGAACATCACAGTCATGTAAGTTGCACGCGCGGCGACGGTATCGAAAGCAGGCACATCAAAGAGAAAATAGAAACCCAAACCGCAACCGAGCGCGCCCGCCAAAATATAGGGTCGCCGTCTTCCCCACCGACACTGGGTGTGGTCGGAAACCCTCCCCATCACCGGGTCAAACACAATCACCCAGGCTTTGGGGATGAACACGGCGAGACCGGCAAGGGCAGGCGGGATCGCCAAAATATCGGTCATAAAGAACAGCAGAATGAGCGCCGGCGTGTTGGCGAGAATGGACCCACCCACTTGCCCGACACCGAAGCCCAGCTGAAATGGAATCGAAAGCCTGACCGGCGCAACGGCACCAGTTTCATCGCCGCTGTTCGGATTTAAAGTCTCTGTCAAAGAGGAAACGCGATTTTACTATGAAACGTTAAGGCATGGACGGCGGTGGCGGTTCATCTTCCGGTTCGGCCGCCAAGGCTTCCGCTTCTTCCCGCAAGGTGAAAAAGATGCGGTCGATGAAGCCGTGTTTTTCTGAATCCAATTTGGCCCGCTCTTCGTCGCTGAACTCGTACCCTTCAACGTCGTCCGGCAGCACCACACCTTTTTTGGCTGCTAGGGTTTCAAGCACCACTTGGCGTTCTTTAATCACCCACATTTCCTGGGCCAGGCCCATGCAGATGGATACCAGTTCATCAACGCCCTGGGCTTCAAAGAAGCGCATGCGTTTGCCTTTAACGCTGTAACGCAGCGGCGTGTGGCCAGTGGGGGAAGAATCATCAGGCATGGATTTACGTTTCGCTGTTGCGGCTCTCATTGTTTTCTATAAATCGCGCTCTCTTACTTGCGGGCGCCGAAGAAATACCACATCACACCATCGGCAAACCGGCCCACATGACTGTCGTTGGTTGCTCCTTCGTTGCCGATGGCCGCCAATAAGGCGTCTTCGCCATAAAGATTCTTACTGGGCGCCACATGCTCGAAAAAGCTGTCTTCTTTAAAACCGGCTTCTGCGATTTCCGCTTTAGCATCGGCATCGCGGAACGCTTTGTAGAACGGCTCTTTATTGTAGTAGGCGTCCCAATCCAAATAGAAACCGTCATACGCGGACATCATCGAGTTGGGTGGCAATTCGTAATGGATCATCACACCGCCCGGCTTGAGCAAACGGCGGGCTTCCTTGAAAACGCCT
This sequence comes from Rhodospirillaceae bacterium, assembly GCA_965262665.1. Taxonomy (GTDB): domain Bacteria; phylum Pseudomonadota; class Alphaproteobacteria; order Rhodospirillales; family Rhodospirillaceae; genus CBDBND01. The sequence continues at coordinate 977,642 of CBDHFR010000003.1, read as the reverse complement.
TTGATATTTTTCATGGGCACTTCATGGAGGAACATGCAGGAATAGACGACGTCAAAGCTTTCATCTTCAAATTCTGTATGTTCCGCATCCATTTGATGAAAGTGAGCGGTAACCCCATAGGATTGCGCCCGAGCATGAGCGTAGCGCACACACGGGCCGCCGACATCGATACCATGCACTTCCGCATCGGGATAGCGAGTTTTCCACGGCAGGGTGGAATGTCCGAGGGTGCAGCCCAAGTCGAGCACTTTCTTGGGTGACTCATCCGGATAGCGCGCCTGGAAAAATGTGGAGACGCTATCGGTTATGTCTTCCATGCGATCGCCGAGGAGTCCGACGGAAAACACACCCAGTCCGTTGTCGAACACGGCTCCTTGGCTGACGTCGTATTCGATGCGTTCTTCATGATAATTGCCCGGCATAAGATGGACGTCGAGTTCAGACACGTAGCGCGGCACTTCAAAGCTGGGGCTCGTTTCCACCGTTCCCTGAGCCTTGTCACCTGCCTGACTGAGCACTTGCGCTCGGCGGGCCAAATCTTCACCTTCCCGTTCGATCGCCGGCATCACTGAACGCCACACCATCTCCTGAGTGTTGCAACGCATGGAAGAATAGAACTTGAAGATGGTTTCCGGCTTAAACGCCTTGTGAATTTCCGGCCCGTCTTCCGGTGCCCGGCCGTGGGTTTTCTCGAAGCCAGGTTCGAGCTTGCGGTCCCACACGGTTTTCATGTGGCCGGCGAGGTCGTTCAGAACGTAGGACCGCATCCCTTGGACAAAGTGCTGGCGGGATGATTCGTCCTTGGAGTGACTGACTTTCATGTCGTGATTGACGAGTTTGCTCATGCTTCGGTCCTCGGTGAAAGGCGCTGATTGGCTGGGCCATAGTATAACGGATTTGGCAGCGTATGAGTCCAGATCACCAAAGGGTAATCGGACGAAATAGGGACTTTTCCTGCTTCTTGATCATCTCCTGAATGATTTCCTATCCATCCCCTATGGTCCTGTTTCCAAGCTGGTCAACACATAGTCACGGTCGGTCGGGAGCCATTGAAACCGGACCATCAGGGCATCGGGACCGGTGATGTATAGGTCAACTGCGTCATCGATGCGGAAATGATCGACGTCAAATGTTCCCGCCGGCGTGGTCATCTCCTCTTCACCAATGAAGGTGAGGCTTTAATCGTACATCTTGCCGAGCATGGAACTGACCGCCTGGGCGCCCGCATCCATGTCGTACACCGTTATGATTTGCGGTCCGCCGGCAGCTCTGTCGTAATGCCAGGTAGGCCAGGCGTTGGTGGCAAGCGGGTGCGGGATCATAGAAAAATGATCGGGCACCGCCCGTGCTTGCTGGATCATGCCATCGGGCGTTTTAACAATGGCATCCATGTGATTGCCGTCGATGGCAAACAAACCGGTGCCACGCCATTCCCCGTTGACCCAATACACCGCCGTTACTTCCAGAGGCCTAAAATTTTCCGCTACCCGATAGGTGACATGGCGCTGGTATCCGGCGAGGTCCAAACGGTTGCGCGCATGGAGCGTGCGTGAGCCGTCGGGATGGACCGTAAGGTGCCACTCTTCGGAGCCCGATACTTCACTGGTTGAAAGCGAACGGTATTCAATGGTGCCTTTGGCCCAGCGAACGATGTTGATGTTATCTAGAGCGTTTCCGAGGTTGAATGAATCAAAATTTTGTTGTCATGGTCTTGGCGGACTGATTCGATAGCCGCTTTGGCGGGGGCATCGTGGCTGTATCGGAAGACCTGCGTATTCGTTTGGCGAGGAAAGTGGCGTCGGGCATGTCGCGCCGTCAGGCGACGGCCCTTTTTGAGGTGAGCGCAAGCTCGGCGGTGCGGGATGGCGGGCGATATGAAGACGAGGGGACTGTCGCGGTCAAACCACGGCCGTCGCGCCAGCGCCGTCTTGATCCTTGACGGCGAGGATATCCTGCGCTGGATTAAGGAGACGCCAGACCCGACACTGCAAGAGCTGTCTGAGCGTTTGGACGAAGTTCACCAAGTGATTGCGCCGACTTCGACGATTAATGACTGGTTCCGCGCGCGCAAGATCAGCTTTAAAAAAACCGCCCACGCCAGTGAACAGGAACGCGCGGATGGGCAGGCAGCACGCGTGGTTTGGCGCCAACGTCAGGCCCGGCTCCCGGCCCATCCCGAGCGGGTCGGCAGGATCGTGTTCCTTGACGAAACAAGTATCAATACCAAAATGGCGCGCCTGCGGGGGCGCTGTCCCAGCGGCCAGCGGATGGTTGCCGCCATTCCCCATGGTCATTGGAAAACCATGACCTTCATTGCCGGATTGCGCGGTGACGGCCTGACCGCGCCCTGGGTGCCCTGATTTGATCGAGGGCGCCATGGACGGTGATGCATTCGAGCAGTACATCAAAACGCAACGCGCCCCGACCCTTCAAAAAGGCGCTGTTGTTGTCCCCGGCAATCTGCCGGCCGACAAACGCGACGGTGCCAGGCGGGCGGTTGAAAAGCGGGGCGCATGGCTTTTGTTCCTGCCGCCCTATGCGCCGGACTTCAACCCGATCGAGCTCGCATTTTCAAAGTTCAAAGCTCACATGAAGCGCTTAAAACCCCGCACCATCGATGATCTGTGGAAAGCCGCCGGTAACGTCTGCGGCCTCTTCAATCACGAGCACTGCAGGAACTTCTTGGTTGCTGACGGCTATGCGTCAGAATAAATCGGAAATGCTATAGAGCCCAAGCCGAGCCGGTACTGAATAAGGCGAAGAGACTAAAGAGCATTTTCAACATGTCAGTTGCCTTCTTCAAAAGCTGTACGATCGTATCGTGTGCCCGTGGACCCGTAACTGAGTCGGACAAGAATGCCGTCACGGGCCATGATCCAAAAATCTGAATCCTCGCCCATTTTGAAATGCTTGGTATCAAATGTTCCGGCATCCGTCGTAACTGATTCTTCCCCAACGTAGGTCAGCTCAACGTCATGCACCATACCGATGGCTGCGCCGGTGAGCTCGTCCATGATCCGAATGTTGTAGACGGTACCATTGATGGTCTCACCTTCATCAGCGTTCACGTACCAGAAGTGCAAGCCATCTGTGGCCAACGGGTACGGCACCAATGAAACTTCTCGGGCACTTCCAGTGTCTGCGTCGTACGGCCACTGCGCCCAGTCGCCACGGTGGTGACGGTATTCTCAACAACTGAATAGACTCCTGATGACAGCCAGCCGTCCGAATCCCATCTGGTCTGAAACGTTTCGACCGGCCGCAAATTCAAATCGAGACGATGAAGCGTTATGGCGACATAGTCTCTTTCGTTCCACCGTTGTGTGATGTTAAAGGTGCGCACTCCGCTGCGGTCGACGATCATCGACCACTCTTCATGCCCGGTGAACTCACCGGTGTCCTGATTGATATAGGTGTATTCGCCCTTGGCGGTGCGTACGATGTTGGGGTTGGATTGCGGTTCTTCATTCGTCTGGGCAAAGCCGGGTGCGCTTGTCGTCGCCAATAACCCGCACAAGAATAACAACTTTACCGATCTCATCACCTTTGCCTTCCTCACGTCCACGGCTGCCATTGCGACAGCACAAATTCCCGGTCGGCTTCGGCGAAACGCAGGCGAACGGGCATGCGGTCCTCGCCATGCACCCAGATGCGCGACGGTTCGCCGAAGGCATACCGGTCGCAGGTAAAAGTTCCTGCCGGCGTCTCTGTTTCGTCTTCACCCAAAAACTGAATCCACCGCGTATGCACATGGCCCATCACACCTAATGGCGTATCAGTGCCGACCCGGAGGTTATAGCGTGGCTTCGTGAACGGCGTTGTCCTTGGGGCAGTACCAAAAGTGCCAACCCTCCGCAGACACCGCGTGATTGACCATGGAAAACTGATCAGGAACGGCGACCTCGTGGGACAACTGCCGAGCTGGCATATCGGCTGTCGCCGACAGTGTATTTCCCCTGATGCGAAACAAGGCTGATCCCTGCCGTTCCCCATTACGGTAGTAATTCAAATGACATTCCAAAGGCCGGAAACGTTCATCGACGCGGTAGATGATGGTGCGGAACAGGTTGAAGTCGTTGTTGATCATCCGCACCGACAAGGTGCGCGTGCCGTCAGGGTGAACGAACAGGGTCCAATGCTCATGGCCAAAGACCTGACCCGTCGACAGGATGCGCATTTCATAGGCGCCATTGAGAGCGCGGACGACATTGGGATTGTCTTCGACTTCACCGGCAAAAGAGAGGGATGCTCGCAGCGACGCAACCAGACTTGCGCTGGTTCCTAACCCAGCCAAGGTGTTGAATATGGCTCCGCGTCTTGAAAGTGTCATGGTCATTGCATCCCGCCACTCGACAAACCCAGGTCAAGTTCGCCAAGTCAATTACGATTGTGTTTATGTGGTTGATGCTAGCCCATCCATCAACGCATCCACTAGCAGACGCCAGCCAAATGGAGCCCCTTGCGTTGACTCGGCCCTGGGGCAGGGGTACCACTGGTGCAGTGCAAAGTGCGCGTTTCGTGGGGATAATCCTTTTTAAAATAAAGAGCTTGGATGATCATGGCGACTCCAGACAGACCTCTTTCGCCGCACCTTCAGGTCTACCGCCTGCCGCTGACGGCGTTGATGTCCATCACTCATCGAATGACCGGGATCGGTTTGACCCTTGGCACCTTGCTGTTGGCATGGTGGGTCACGGCGGCGGCCTATGGTGAAGCGCAATACGAGCAGGTTCAGGCATTTCTCGGCACCTGGCTGGGCCTGCTGATCTTGCTCGGGTTTACCTACGCTCTGTTCTACCACCTGTGCAATGGGCTCAGGCATCTGTTTTGGGATTTCGGCCGTTACTTTGAGCTGGAAGAAACCCGCCGCGCCGATGTTGTTGTTCTCATAGGCTCAGTCGCGCTGACCGTCGCGACCTGGGTCCTGGTTTTATAGGAGGTGGCCATGTCCTTACGCTCCGCACTTGGTCACGCCCGCGGTCTCGGTTCCGCCAAGGAAGGCGCCCACCACTGGTGGCTGCAGCGGCTCACCGCCATTGCCTTGATTCCATTATCTCTATGGTTCGTCGCGTCGCTGATTGGTTTGGCGGGCACGGGTCATGCCGAGTTCCTATTCTGGTTCGGCAAACCGGTGAACGCCACGCTTATGATCCTGCTCATTGGTGTTAGCTTTCATCATGCCCAACTGGGCATGCAGGTGGTTTATGAGGATTACATCAGCGATCACGGCTACCGCACGACCATGACGATCCTCACAAAGTTCGCCTGCTATGCGCTGGCGACCTTGTCCATCGTTTCCATTCTCACCATTGCGTTTAAGGGCTGATCCCATGGCCGCCTACGACATTATTGATCATGACTACGATGTCATCGTTGTCGGCGCCGGTGGCGCTGGATTGCGTGCAACCTTCGGCATGGTTGAGAAGGGGTTTAAGACCGCCTGTATCACCAAAGTGTTTCCCACCCGCAGTCATACGGTTGCCGCCCAGGGCGGTATCGGCGCGGCGCTCGGCAACATGGCCGAGGACAAATGGGAATGGCACATGTACGACACGGTCAAAGGGTCCGACTGGCTCGGTGACCAGGACGCCATTGAATACATGTGCCGGGAGGCCATTCCAGCCGTCCGCGAACTGGAACACTACGGAGTGCCGTTCTCGCGCATACCAGACGGTAAAATTTATCAACGCCCCTTCGGCGGCCATATGCGCAACTTCGGCGAAGCACCGGTGCAGCGGGCTTGCGCGGCGGCGGATCGCACCGGCCATGCCATATTGCACACCCTCTATCAGCAAAGCCTGAAACACAGCGCGGAGTTCTTTGTCGAATACTTCGCCATTGACCTGATCACCGACGGCGAACGCTGCCACGGGGTTGTGGCCATCGACATGGCCACCGGCGAAATTCACCGCTTCCGCGGCCAGACGGTCGTGCTGGCCACCGGCGGCTACGGCCGCTCATACTTCTCCTGCACCTCAGCGCACACCTGTACCGGCGACGGCAACGCCATGGTCGCTCGTGCCAGTCTACCCTTGCAGGACATGGAGTTCGTCCAGTTTCACCCCACCGGTATTTACGGCGCCGGTGTGCTGATTACTGAAGGCGCGCGCGGCGAAGGCGGCTACCTGACCAATTCCGAAGGCGACCGCTTCATGGAACGCTACGCGCCGACGGCCAAGGACCTGGCCTCGCGCGATGTGGTCTCCCGGGCCATGACCATGGAAATCCGCGAAGGCCGCGGCGTCGGTCCCGATAAGGACCACATCTATCTGCACCTGGAGCACCTGGGCGCCGATGTGTTGTGGGAACGGCTGCCCGGCATCACCGAAACGACGCAAATTTTCGCTGGCGTCGATGCCACCAAGGATCCGGCACCGGTGATTCCGACGGTGCACTACAACATGGGCGGCATTCCCACCAATTATCTCGGCGAAGTGCTCAAACCCACGGCAGATAACCGCGATGCGGTGTTCCCCGGCCTTATGGCTGTCGGCGAATGCGCCAGTGTCTCGGTTCACGGCGCCAACCGCCTCGGCACCAACTCGCTTCTTGATATCGTCGTCTTCGGCCGGGCTGCGGCACTGCGTTGTGCTGATATTCTCAAGCCGGGCGCCACCCTGGCCACTCTACCGGGTGGTTCCGAAGAGTATGCCTTGAGCCGTCTCGATAAGGCGCGCAATGCCAACGGTAGCGCACCGACGGCCGAAGTCCGCAGTAACATGCAACACGCCATGCAAAACGACGCGGCGGTGTTCCGCACCTCTAAGACTTTGAAACAGGGCTGCGACAAAATGGCGCAAATCGCCGGCACGGTTGGCGATGTCCGGGTGTCCGATCGCAGTCTCATCTTCAACACCGATCTCATCGAGACATTGGAACTGGACAACCTGATGGCCTGCGCGCTGTGCACCATCATCGGCGCGGAAGCCCGGCACGAAAGCCGCGGTGCCCATGCCCACGAGGATTATCCCGACCGTGATGATGAAAATTGGATGAAACACACCCTGGCCTACGTGAACGAAGACTGGTCGATCCGTCTCGATTACCGGCCGGCGCACACCTACACCTTGTCCGACGAAGTCGAATACATCGAGCCAAGAGCTCGAGTGTACTAGGCTCGCGTGAATTAAGCAGGAGAGAACGGTATGTTCGAATTCTTCTTGCCCAAGAATTCCAAGGTCCAAAAGGGCAAAACCCATCCGGCGCCGGACGGTGCTTCTAACACCCGGGCCTTTTCCGTCTACCGCTACGATCCGGACACTGGCGAGAACCCGCGCGTCGACACCTACGACGTCGACATGGACAGCTGCGGGCCGATGGTTCTCGATGCCCTTTTGAAAATCAAAGACGAGATGGACCAGACCGTAACCCTGCGCCGCTCCTGCCGGGAGGGCATCTGCGGCTCCTGCGCCATGAACATCGACGGCCGCAATACGCTGGCCTGTCTCAAACCCATCGACGAATGCCGCGACAACGTGAAAGTTTATCCGCTGCCCCACCTGCCGGTGATCAAGGACCTGGTGCCCGATGTGGACCACATCTACGCCCAGCTCACCTCCATCGAGCCGTGGATTAAGGCGGACACCCCGCCGCCGCCCAATGCGGAGCGTAAGCAATCACCGGAAGAACGGGCCAAGTTGGACGGCCTGTGGGAATGCATTCTCTGTTTCTGCTGCACCACCAGCTGCCCGAGCTATTGGTGGAACAGCGATCGTTATCTGGGTCCGGCCGTGCTGTTGCAGGCAGCCCGCTGGATCAATGACAGTCGTGACGAAGCCGCCGGCGAACGGCTCGACCAGTTGGAAGACCCATTCCGGCTTTACCGCTGCCACACCATCATGAATTGCACCAACGCCTGCCCCAAGGGTTTGAATCCCGCGAAAGCGATCGCCGATATCAAATCCAAGATGGTGGAGCGCCTCGGCTAACCGGTTTCCTTTATGTGTTCACGTCAAAGGCCGCCGGTTTCCCGGCGGCCTTTGTGGTTTTGGAGAAGTGAAAATGTATACGCCCAAACAATTTGAACAGAACAACCTCACGGCGGCGCATGCCGTCCTGAAACAAAACCCCTTTGCGCTTATTTGTGTCACTGACAAGGGCGGCTCAATTGAGGCCGTGCATGTGCCGACGATGATTGAAACTGATCACGGTAAGTTCGGCCGCCTGCACTTTCACGTCGCCAAACAAAATCCGATCTGGGAACTGTTCGACGGTGCGCACGAAGCATTGGCCATTTTCTCTGGGCCCCATGCCTACATTTCACCGGACTGGTACGAGACCGACGGTTTAGTTCCCACCTGGAATTATGTGGCGGTGCATGTCACCGGTAAACCAACGATCATCCCGGACGATCAAAACGCGGCGCACCTGGGGAGGCGCTGGCTGCGCAGGAAGAGCCTCATCTCGCGCCGAAAGCACCGTGGACCCCACAGCGTATGGATCCCGAAGTCCATGCCCGCATAATCAAGGGCATCGTCAGTGTGGTTATGCCGATCAAGACGCCGCAAGCCAAAGCCAAGCTAATCACTCCGTCACACGCACGCCGCTGAGGACTTCCATCTCGGCGTCGTCCGGCGGTTCCCACATGTCTTCGACGAAGTTGAACATTTCTTTGTCCACCTCCAGCTGAAAGGCTTTACCAACTGGCTTGCTTTTACCCTTCTTGGCCGCGTCCTTGGCGGCGTTGCGGGCTTTGACCCGCTGCCAGCGCTCGTCACGGGGCAGATCGAGAAAGTGCAGCTGCGCCGACAACCCGCTCTCCGTCGCCAGCCGGGCAAACTTCATGCGGTGGTCCCGCGTCGTGAAACCCAGATCCAGCACGGCAGGGATGCCGTATTGGGTGAGCTGCTGGGCCATGGCCCACATCTGTGCCTCACAGCGGTTGACCCGCTCGATGGTCCATTCGAATTCAATCGGTTGCGGGCTGTCGTCCCAGAACAAAGTGACCATCCATTCGTCGATGGAAAGGTGAACGCCGCCGATCTTGCCGCACAAATCCAACGCATAGGTGGACTTGCCCGCACCGGTGGATCCGCAGATCAGATGAATCTGGTGGTCTGGCTTGGCGCGCGCCATCTCAACGTCCTCCGTGGACCCCCAGAGGGGTCATTGTTCAGGGGCGACACAGCGGAAGAAGGCACGGCTGGGGTTGCCCCAGGTGCAGTCAAATCTGTCTTGTCCCTCATAACGGGGCGCCCGGTCCGTCTTGGCACATTCGGATTCGGCCAATTCCAGCACGGCCTCCTCCGGTGTGGTGCGGCCGTTGAAGCAAATCGCCACACGGTTGAGAGTCGATGGGCCAATATTGCGAGTCGATCCGGCTTCCCTCCGGCCGTCCACAAAAGGTTCTGAGGCGCATCCACTGACTACGCTACTCATCAGAAAAACCGCTATAATCCAGGCCCTTGTGGAGCGGATTTGAGCCTTGGGGCGAAGACCGCGGATCATTCTATCTTCCAAATCGTATATTCCCGGTTGCACCGTTGTGTGATCCTTCGTAGGTCCGTGGTCAAGGAAGGCGAGAGGCGTTGTCACGTCCAAGCTTTCCTGTTTATCTTTGGCGCGGGACGCGCATAAGTCGAGGGGAGTTTTCCATGACCGTCAGCCCTGACGACCTTTTTAATTCTGGCGTTAAATATCGCCTTGTCACACGCAGTGATTTCGATGGCCTGGTCTGTGCCGCCATCCTCAAGGAGCTGAATTTGATTGAAGAAATCAAGTTCGTCCATCCGAAGGATATGCAGGACGGCGTGATCGAAATCACCAGCAACGACATCACCACCAACCTGCCCTATGTGGACGCGGTCAAGATTGCTTTTGACCACCACGAGAGTGAAACCATCCGGGTGGGCGAGAAAATCAATCACATTATCGACCCCAATGCGCCGTCGGCAGCCCGTGTGGTCTACGACTGGTTTGGCGGCAAGGACAAGATGCCGCGCATCGGTGATGACTTGATGATCGCCGTCGACAAAGGAGACGCAGCGGACTTCAACAAAGACGAAGTGCTCAATCCGCAAGGCTGGAACCTGATGAACTTCTTGATGGATGCGCGCACGGGTCTGGGCCGTTTCCGCGAATTCACCATCTCAAACTACCAGCTGATGATGGAATTGATCGACAAGTGTGTCGAAATGCCCATCGAAGAGATTCTCAAACTGCCGGACGTGGAAGAACGCGTCAGTCTGTATGTGGAACATGAAAACAAAGCCAAGGAACAGATTGAAAGTTGCGCCTCAGTTCATAAAAACGTGATCATTCTCGATTTGCGTAACGAGGAAACCATCTGGGCCGCGAACCGGTTTTTGATCTACGCCATGTTCCCGGAACAGAACATTTCCATTCACGTGATGTGGGGTCTGAAAATGCAAAATACCGTGTTTGCCGTTGGTAAATCGATCTTCGACCGGTCCTCCAAAACCAATGTGGGCGAATTGATGCTGTCCATCGGCGGTGGCGGTCACCAAGCCGCGGGAACGTGCCAGGTGCCCAACGATCAGGCGGAAGGTGTGCTGCAAAGCCTTATCGAACGGATGAATCTCGACGGCTAGTCTTCCGGCACCGCAGATTTTTCGCACGATGGCGCGGCGCTCCTTGACCGGGGCGGGGCGCCATTGCTTTTCAGCGCTGCAATGAGTCCGATGCTTGCCCCATGATTGACCTGCTATGACTGATGGACCGCTCATGCGCTACCGCGCCCAAGTCGATGACGGCACATTGAGGCCCGATCCGGCCCAGGAATTGGCAGCGGAAAAACTCAACAGCTTGCATCACGCTTTGCAGTCTTATAAGCCAAAAAGCGGCCGCGCCGGTTGGATGGAGCGCTTCGGCCTCGCTGGCCAATACGGTGCAGTGGAACCGCCACTCGGTCTTTACCTTTACGGCGGTGTCGGTGCCGGCAAATCCATGCTGATGGAACTGCTCTCGGACTCACTGCCCGAACGCTCCATGCGGGTTCACTTTCATGAATTGATGCGCGACATCCATGGTGAAGTGCATCGCCTGCGCCAACTGCCCGGCGACGACGAGGGAGATCCCATCCCCGGCATTGCCGACGGTATCGCCGACAGCACCACATTGCTGTGCCTCGATGAAATGGAAGTGCGCGACATCGCCGATGCAATGATTGTCGCCCGTGTCTTCGGCCGCATGTTGGAACGGGGCGTGGTGGTGGTCACCACCTCCAACCGTCATCCAGACGAACTTTATAAAGATGGTCTGCAGCGGGAAAAGTTCCTGCCCTTCATCGAACTGCTGAAGCAACGGCTCGATCTTTTGCAGTTGGAGTCCCGGCAGGATTACCGGATCGGCCGCATTCTCGGCAACACGGTCTATCACACCCCCGACGACCCAGCGGCCAAGGCGGCCCTGGATGAAGCCTGGAACCGTCTCACTGATGAGGCTGAGCCGCAGGCGGATTCCATCACCGTCAAAGGGCGCAAGATCGACATTCCCGCGGCGGCGCACCAAGTGGCGCGGTTCTCCTTCGCCGATCTCTGCGAACAACCTATGGGCCCGAGTGACTACCTGGAAATCGGCGCTCAGTTTTGCACCGTGATTGTCGACGGCCTACCGGCCCTCGGGCCGGACAAGCGCGACGTGGCCCGGCGCTTTGTCACCCTCATTGATGCCTTGTACGAACACCGGTCGGTGTTGATCTGTTCGGCGGCCACCCCGCCGGATACGATTTATGATGGCGACGATTGGAAGTTCGAATTCCAGCGTACAGTGTCGCGGATCGTTGAAATGCAGGCGGAGGACTACATCCGCTCACGGCATGTGGAGTAGTCGGACGCCGGCTAAAAAATTCGATTCACAGCTCGCAGTCAACGCTCTCACGGAACTGCATTTGCGCCATGATGGCGTCCAGCTCTTCTTGCTTTGACACATAAGCGTCCGGCGCGGGAGCGATCAGCAGGAGGAAGGTGCCTTCACCCAGTTTGTTTTCGGGAACCGTCGGTGTGGCCATACTCGCCACTTCAATTGGGTGGACGACAGCGATGTCGAGATCGGGCCGACGCCAGGCCACTCGTTCGGCGGTGCCGAGAAACGCTGCGGAATGGAATGATCCGTTCAAGTGCACCACTTGATTGCCGGGATGCGCAGCAATGTGGTTGACGATGGACTCGGCCATGGTGTCGTCCCGGGTCACTTGTGCGGCGAAACTGCGCAACACGGCCTCACTCACTCCATCGTCTTCGCTGCCGGGTTCGCCATGACCACCATCGGCAGTGGCAAAGGCGATGAATCGATCCTTGTAGGGCCCGTTGTTCAGGAACAACCGCGCCGCTGCCCAATCCCGTTTATCCGTGGGTAAGGCCTCTAGAAAGGAAGGGCCCTGGCGGCCGACACAGCGCACCACCATAGTGGACGCTTCTGCCGCGATCACTGCCAAACCATTGGCTTTGGCGTATTCCACCAGGGGCCGGTAACTGACGGGATAATTGTCCCACGCCCGGCCCTTGTCCCGCAGCACCGCTTCGCCGATCTCACCAGCCAGGTATTGATCGACCACTGGCTGCACATCCCGCTCGAACTGCTCCAATGACAACGCGACATCACTCCGGCGCTCATGTAGAGCACGGAACAAAGCCATTTGAGCCAGATGGTTGCCGGGGTGCCGGTGGGTTTCGCCCAAGAACACCACATCCGCGTCTGCCAACCGAGCCGCTGCGGCATCCACGCTCATCACACCCCCCGTCGATGGATCCACCAGCCTGTAATCGGTCAGGTCCGCCAATGGCGAAATGCGTCCCGGGTCCGTCCGCGGAGATGCACACCCGCCCAAGGTGAGGCTTGCCGCCAAACATAGGGTTACAAGGGAAAATCGGGGCATGGGTTTGTACTCGCTGTAAGGTCCGAGTATGGCAGTGGGGTCCGCAGCATGCCAAGCCTCAGAACTGTAATGAAATTAGGGCGTTGGAGAGGCCAGGGCGAGGGCCTACCCTTGCTCCCTTAGCCGTTTCGCGCTACCAACCGGCAACGGGGTTTCGGCCCACAACAACACCAATTGGCTGGATGGTTGAAGCGCTGTCCGGTCACCAAATCTCAAGGGGACGCTATGCCTCGCAACAAGATCGCGCTCGTGGGCGCCGGCAACATCGGCGGCACGCTGGCCCACCTTACCGCCCTTAAAGAACTCGGCGATGTGGCTCTGTTCGACATCGTCGACGGGGTCCCCCAGGGCAAGGCTCTGGACCTGGCGGAAAGCACACCCATCGACGGCACCAATGTCAAACTCGCTGGCACCAAAAGCTATGCGGGAATCAAAGGCGCTGACGTGGTCATCGTCACTGCCGGGGTGCCGCGCAAACCGGGCATGAGCCGTGACGATCTTTTGGGCATCAACCTCAATGTGATGAAACAGGTGGGACAGGGGATCAAGAAATACGCGCCCAACGCGTTTGTCATCTGTATCACCAATCCGTTGGATGCGATGGTCTGGGCGCTGCGTAAGTTCTCGGGCCTTAAGCCCAACAAAGTGGTGGGCATGGCTGGTGTTTTGGACTCCGCCCGCTTCCGCTATTTCCTGGCCGAAGAATTCAAAGTTTCTGTGCGCGATGTCACTGCTTTCGTGCTCGGCGGTCATGGCGACACCATGGTGCCGTTGACGCGCTATTCGGCTGTGGCCGGTATTCCCATTCCCGATCTGGTGAAGATGGGTTGGACGACTCAAGAGAAATTGAATCAAATCGTGCAGCGCACCCGGGATGGTGGAGCGGAGATCGTTGGTTTGTTGAAGACCGGATCCGCCTTTTATGCCCCCGCTGCAGCCGCTATCGAAATGGCAGAGAGTTACCTCAAGGATCAAAAACGTCTCTTGCCCTGTGCCGCTGCCCTCAACGGCGAATACGGTCTCAAGGACATGTATGTCGGTGTGCCCTGCATCATCGGCGCCAAAGGGATAGAGCGCGTGGTTGAGATCAAACTCAATGCCTATGAGAAAAAGATGTTCACCAATTCGGTGAAGTCGGTTCAGGGACTGATGAAGACTTGTAAGAAGATCGACAAGTCGCTCGGTAAATAGCCAACGGATTTTGCCCGGCTCGATTGGAAAGCCGTCAAGGAACATCATGGGGGGAAACCATGAACATTCATGAGTATCAAGCCAAGCAGGTGTTGAAGAAGTACGGAGTGCCCGTGCCCGACGGTGGTGTCGCCTATACCGCGGCGGAAGCGGAAACGGTGGCCTCAGGGCTCGGCGGGCCTATCTATGTGGTCAAGTCACAGATCCATGCCGGCGGCCGGGGTAAGGGCACGTTCAAAGAGGATGACGGTAAAGGCAAGGGCGGCGTGCGGGTATGCAAGTCCGTTGCTGAGGTCAAAGACAATGCCGCCGACATGATCGGCAAGACGTTGGTTACTCACCAGACCGGACCTGTCGGCAAGGAAGTCAAACGGGTGTATGTGGAAGCCGGTTGCGAGATCGAGCGCGAGATGTATCTCTCCATGCTCATCGACCGGGGCACCAGCCGCGTCACCATCATGGCGTCCACCGAAGGCGGCGTGAACATCGAAGAGGTGGCGGAAGAGACGCCTGAGAAAATTCTCCTGCAACCGATCGACCCCGCCACTGGCATTCAAGGTTTTCATTGCCGCAAGGTCGCCTTTGCCCTCGGACTCAAAGGCAATCAGGTCAAATCCTGCGCCAAACTTTTGGGCCAGCTCTACGACGCATTCTTGAAGACCGATGCATCTCTGCTTGAGATCAATCCGCTGGTGGTTACCAAGGACGGTGACGTCATCCCCTTGGACGCCAAGATGAATTTCGATTCCAATGCGCTCTACCGGCAGAACGACATTCATGACCTGCGCGACGAAGACGAAGAAGATCCCATGGAGTTGGAAGCCTCCAAGCACGATCTTAATTACATCAAGCTGGACGGCACCATCGGCTGTATGGTCAACGGCGCTGGCCTGGCCATGTCGACCATGGACATCATCCAACTGCACGGCGGCTCGCCGGCTAACTTCCTCGATGTGGGTGGCGGCGCCACGGCGCAACGGGTGACCACGGCCTTCAAGATCATTCTTTCGGACCCCAATGTGGAAGGCATCCTGGTCAACATCTTCGGCGGCATCATGCGCTGCGATGTTATTGCCGAGGGTGTGGTCGAAGCGGCTAAGGAAGTCAGCCTGGAAGTGCCTCTGGTGGTCCGCCTCGAAGGCACCAATGTGGAGTTGGGCAAAAAGATCATGACCGAGTCCGGCCTGCCCATTATTTCCGCCGATGATTTGGGTGACGCCGCCGTCAAGGTGGTGGCTGCCGTGAAGGAGGCCACCTGATGTCTGTTCTCGTTGACAAGTCTGCCAAGGTCATCTGCCAGGGCTTTACCGGCAGTCAAGGGACGTTCCACTCCGAGCAGGCCATTGCGTACGGCACGCAAATGGTTGGCGGGGTGACGCCAGGCAAGGGCGGCTCCACCCATCTGGATCTTCCCGTGTTCGACACGGTTGGCGATGCGGTTAAAGAGACAGGCGCTGACGCATCAGTGATCTATGTACCGCCGCCGTTCGCTGCCGATGCCATTCTCGAGGCCATCGATTCCAAAATTCCACTGGTGGTGTGCATCACCGAAGGCATTCCGGTGCTGGATATGGTGCGTGTCAAACGCGCCCTGACCGGCTCGGGCACACGCCTGATTGGGCCCAACTGTCCCGGCATCATTACGCCCGGCGAATGCAAGATCGGCATTATGCCCGGCCACATTCACCAGAAAGGCAAAATCGGTGTGGTCTCCCGTTCGGGTACGCTGACCTACGAAGCGGTCGGTCAGACCACCACCGCCGGTTTGGGCCAGACCACCTGTATTGGTATCGGCGGCGACCCGGTCAACGGCACCAACTTCATTGATTGCTTGGACGCCTTCCTCGGTGACGACCAAACCGAAGGCATCATCATGATCGGGGAGATCGGCGGCACGGCTGAAGAGGAAGCGGCCGAGTTTTACAAGTCTTCCAAGGTCAAGAAACCCATGTGCGGCTTCGTTGCCGGGGTCACGGCGCCGCCGGGCAAACGCATGGGCCATGCCGGCGCAATCATTTCCGGTGGCCAGGGCACGGCGGAGACCAAGATCGAAGCCATGAAGTCGGCGGGCATTCATGTCTCTGAAAGCCCCGCCGCATTGGGTTCAACCATGCTTGAGGCGATGAAGGGGTAAATTCCCGCTCACATTCAAGATTATACCGATCATCGTGAGACATGTGTTCAAGACGATCGGCGTCACGGCGATCCTGTTCCTGGCCTATCCGGTATCTGCCGACAATGTCCGTCTGTCCGCAGCGGCTGGTGTATTCGACTTCATCAACAGCACAAGCACCGCTGGCGGGGTTGCCTTTGAGGTCCGCGGCCCGATTGCGCTGCCGTCCTGGTCTTCTGAAACGTTTTTGGGTTTTGCACCAGCGCTTGGTGTACTTGCCAATACCGACGAAGGCGGTTTGGTTTACGCCATTGTGACCCTGCCCTTTGTCGCACAAGATCCTCGCTACGAGTTCACTTTCTCAGCGGGTGTTGCCGCTTATGAACAGGGCAACAGCCGGCTCGATCTCGGCGGAACCGCCCAATTCATCCTTGGCGCGACAGCAAGCCGTGCCCTTTCCAGTGGACACCGCGTCGGTTTGGCTGTACGATAGGCATCGAACGTTTTTCTTCATAGCTGCAATCCGGCGTCAAGACTCTGATGTTGGCCTGGAAAATTCCGTTCTTTTCCAATCGTTAGACCCGGGCGTTGCGCTTCAATTCCAATCGCGTCAGTCTCGCTGCATGACACTACCTCCGCTTTTCGTATCGATAATAATTTTTTTGCCGGCTGCATCTCGGCGCGAGCTGCGGAGGTCTTTGTCGGCCGCTATGCGCCGGACGATGAGGCTGTTTATCTTGGGCTTGTCGGTGAAATTTCGGGTGGCGATGCTGATGGGTTCATCGCAACCATGGAAACCGTTCCTCAAGGCAGTGACCTGTGGCTCAATTCGCCGGGTGGAGATGAACGGGCAGCCTTAGAGGCCGTTTCGAAAGGGGTTGAGTGGCCGGTGTCGATGTGATTCCAGGAAGGTTGCTGAAACCGATCTGGAGCCGCCATGTGGACGCCGACCACCCGAGAGCAGCATAGCCGCAAGGCGCTGCGTTATCAGACTGATTTGACCGCTGCGGAGTGGGTTGTGATCGAGCCTCATTTGCCTCCGGCTCATGGCACGGGACGGCCCCGGTCATGGCCGATGCGAGAGATCGTCAACGGCATTTTCTACGTGATGCGGGCTGGCTGCCCTTGGCGCTTGCTGCCAAGCGATTTACCACCGTGGGGCACGATCTATCGCTGGTTCGCTAAGTTCCGCGACGACGGCCTCCTTGAGAAGATCAACCACTTTCTGGTCATGGCCGATCGCGAGCGGGTCGGACGCGAGGCCAGCCCGAGCGGCGCGATTATCGACAGCCAGAGCGTCAAGACGACCGAGGCTGGTGGCCCCCGCGGCTACGATGCGGGCAAGAAGATCAAGGGGCGCAAGCGCCACGCGCTGGTCGACACCGACGGGCGCGGCCTCGTGCTCGAGGCGCATCCGGCGAGTATCCAGGACCGCGATGGTGGCGGGCCGCTGCTGTGCGCCTCACGCGGCTCGTTTCCGTTCATCGAGAAGGTCTTTGCCGACAGCGGCTACGCCGGCGAGAAGGCGCCACGGCCACCGTGATCGCCGTCGAGATCGTGCGCAAAAGCCCCGATCAGGTCGGCTTCGCCGTCCAACCGCGCCGCTGGGTCGTGGAGCGCTTCTTCGCCTGGATCAACCGCAACCGGCGACTGGCAAAGGACTTCGAGGCCACCATCGCCTCGGCCCGCGCCTTCCTCTACGCCGCCTCCGTCATGCTCCTCGTCCGCAGATTGGCCCGAGCCGCATGACTTTCGAAACCGACTCTTAGTGATTGCGCGAACCATTCGTGCTCAGAGGTTCACCACCCATGTGGCCGAGGGTGCGCTCTGCAACTCAGCCTGTACGGTGATGTATGCGGCCGGTGTGGAATGTCATGTGCACGGCGCCCGTGCGCTTCGGGTTTCATCAGGTGGCCTGGCGCGCCAATGATTATCGCGGCGATGATCCTGTCAGTCTTGAGGCCATGGCGGCGGATATTGGGTCCCAAGCCCAAGCAGTGAGTTTATTACTGCTGCGGCACTTCAACGATATGGGGGTGGACGCTTCCATCCTCGGTTACTTGTTGTCTCAGCCTAAACAACAGGCGATCTTTCCAGCCATGGATGATCTGGTTTCCCGCCGGTTCGTCACTGACGTCTCAGAGCCGACAACCGCCATAGTCGAACGCCTGCGCACATCCCTCTCGCCCCGTAGAAGAAGCCTGAGCACCCATGGTCATTTGTGACGAACCGCTGTTTCTGTTCATCCACGTCCCCAAAGCTGCCGGCACGTCCATCGCCGGGGCGTTTGCCCATGTGGATTTGATGCGCCTGGCCAAGCAGTACAAAGACCCGGCGGCCAGACAGGCATGGATAGAAGCCAAAGAGCTACCGGTCGCCGTGCTCGATCTTCCGATCCATGTCACCGCGGAAAAGGTGCGCGAAACCCTAGGCAAAGACCAGTTTGAGTCTTTGTTCCGCTTTGCCGTGGTCCGCAATCCGTGGGACATGGAATTGTCCTGGTATACCTACAACGTCAAACGGAATCCGCGCCCCACCACAAACAGGTCGTCGGTTATGCGGATTTCAACGACTACGTCCGCCGGCATCTCGATGAACACGGCCATTTACTCGCACCCGGTCCGCAAACCAAATATATGCAAGGCGAACACGACAAATTCATTGTTGATCGAGTTTTGCGCTATGAAAATCTAGCGGAAGACTTTACGGCTGTTGTTGAACATCTCGGATTAGAAAACATCATCCTCGATCAGTTCAACCAGAGCTACCACGCCCCCTGGCCGGAAGCATATGCGGCTGACACCTTTGCCTTGGTCCGAGACCTCGTACGCCCGGACATTGACGCATTTGGGTATGGGGAGGATCCGGCGGAATATGGGATTAAGTAAATAGTCGACCGGCTGTCATTCGACGCGGAACAGCAAGAAGCAAGACTTCTCCGTTACATCGATATCAGCGTAAGCAGAACTGTTGTTGCCGCAGGCCTGGTTGCCATAGGAGCTTCCATTAGAGGCAAACACTGTTGCCTGGTAAGACGGATTATTGTTGGTGTTTTGAAACGGCGCGCCGTCATCCAATTTCATATCGATGCGTTGGGCCTGTGCCAGCCTGACGATACCATACGGCCGTGGATTGTTGCGGTCATCCCACGCGGCGTAGCGGATATAAAGACCGAACGGCAACGACCGGGCACGGCCACGTAATGCCCCTTGGGCATGGGCCAGTTCGAAATGGGAACCAGCATGTGGGCCGCGCGGAAAACTCTCGCGTGTCGCCCCTGTTGTGGTGGGGTCGGTGATATCCAAAATCGATGACATGCTGAGATGCAGCCACGCGATCTGATGTTCACGGAAATTGTTATTGTTCATATTCGCACGGCGTCGCCAGGCATTGCGCGGTGCTTTGATTCTGCCGTTATTGAAACGATTGATGCTGCCGTCGCCATTGCCGTTCGGTGCGGCGGCATTGATTCGCATGCTGGCGCGCGGGTAATCCCCCGGCCACGTGTAGTAGCGGTCACGGAAGGTCATCACCGCCGCTTGGATTTTTGCCACATCGTCGATCAGGGCCTTTTCTTTGGAACTGGAAATCAATTCCTGGCCTTTGAGGCAACAGCCGATAATCAAGCCGGTGACCACCAGCACCACGGAGGATTCGATCAACGTAAATCCGCGGGCGGTGGAAATCGGGAATGCCAGATTGAATATGGCACGGAGTACGCTTCGCATAGTCTTCTGCCCTGAGTCCTACCACTAATAATTGAGAAAATAGCGGGTGTGTCTTAAGAAACTCTTGCCAAGAAAGGGCAGAATTGTACTATTTTATGAAGTTTTATTAACTGAGAGCTACACGAAAAACGTTTATTACTATTTGACTCAAAACAATTACGGCAAAGTCTACCGCTCCCTGATCAAATCGATTCCGACCCCGTATGAAAGCGCACTAACCCAGACCGCTTTTCTACTGGACCGCAATTGCCCCAGACATTTTTAATCCCTGCCCAGCCACCAAAGCGGACTTTTCTGCCATGACGGAGACCTTGGTGCGGTTCTTTGCCCGTGAACCCTTTCATCAATGGATGGTGCCAGACCCGAAGCGGTGGGCTGAAAGAGCGCCGCGCTATTTTCGCACCTACATCAAGATGATCTTGCGCGACGGCTGCACCGACACCGCCAATGACGGTGCCGCCACTGCTCTCTGGCTCGTGCCGCCAAAACCTGGCGGCGGCGTGTTAAGCCGCATTCAAATGCCGTTTGTTCTGTGGCGTCTCGCCGGTGTGAAATTCAAAGAAGTGTGGGAGGTCATTCCCCAAATCGAGCAAAACCGCCCCAAAGAACCCCATTGGTATCTTGATATGCTCGGCGTCGATCCCAGTCACGCGCGCCAAGGACTGGGCTCAGCCCTATTGCAATACGGATTGGCACGTAGTGATGCAGCCAATCAGCCCGTATTTCTCGATGCCATGTCAGCGGAGAACGTCAGCTTTTACGAACATCACGATTTTCACGTGACCGCACAGACCACGTTGCATTCGGGCCTGCCCATTTGGACCATGGCCCGGCGTTCCAAAGAGTCCTCTTAAGCCGCCTTACACACAAAACTGGACTTTACGCTCGATGCAGTTTTTCATGCCCTATGCATTTACCAGGCCCCTTTGACATTGTCCGTGTGGTCGAATTGGAAGGCCCCTTTCGCGTGCCTGACTTTCTGTTGTCGGACGCCACCCCTGAAGCCATCGCTGCGTCCAAAATTGCCAGTGATCCGCGCTTCTACAACGCCGACACTCACCGCCTGGTCATGTCGTTCCACACCTTGGTGATACGCACACCACGGCACACCATTCTGGTCGATACCTGCATCGGCAACGACAAGGAGCGTCCTACCCTGCCGGATTGGCATTTGCGCAGCGGGCCGTTTCTGGCCGATCTTGCGGCGGCAGGTGTTCCGGCTGAAAGTATCGACTATGTCTTCTGCACCCACCTGCATGCCGATCATGTGGGCTGGAACACTAAACTGCTCGACGGCCGCTGGGTGCCGACCTTTCCCAATGCCAAGTACATCATGGCCCGGACCGAGGCCGACCACTGGTCCCACGTTCGCGAAACCACCGACGAACCGGCCAATCACCGGTCGTGGGATGACAGCGTGCAACCGATTTTGGATGCGGGGCAGGCGGTGCTGGTGGACTCAGATTACGAAATCGAACCGGGCATTCATCTCGTTCCGGCTCCGGGGCATACGCCCGGCAACTGTCTTCTCCATGTCAGTGACGGCAAGGAGCGCGCCTATATGATCGGCGATACCATTCATCATCCTTTGCAAATCGAGTACCCCGATTGGTCGAGCAATTTCTGTTGGGATCCGGACCAATCTCGGGAAACACGCAAGGCTTTTCTCGAAACCGTGGCCGAAACGGACTCCCTCGTCATGCCGGCCCATTTCGCTGCACCGACGGCGGTGCGTATTCTCGGTAATGCTCAAGGGTATAATTTTGAAACCGTGGAGAAGACCTGAAAACTCAGAGCATGGGGTCGAACACCAAGAACACGGCGCTGTAGGCGGCGACGGCGCCCAAAGCCAGCAAAACGGTTTGTAAGATCGTTCGCGTATCCATACCCATTATGTAAGGGGCCACCTTTCTGTTCGCCACTCACAGGCCAGTGAAGTCGATCACAGTTCCGTGACGGCCTAAGCGACAGCTCCGCCGTCAAGAACTCTGCGCGCATAGTTTTCGACAGCGATCCAATCGGTGAAGTCCAGATCTTGGGAGGTGTCCAACGCGCTGTCCTGTTTCCACAGAAACACGCGCATCAACCACCGCTTCCACAAGGGGTAATGGCTGAAGGGAAAGGCACCCGCGATGTGCTCAATATGATCCGGTACCCAGTCCACGTCTTTCAATAGGGCGTCCGGGAACGTTTGAGCCTCCGCCATTCCGGTCTCGTCTCGGGCCGATCCACTGACGCAAAACAGGCTGGTCCGACAGGCCTTAAGAGCTGTGTCGTGCGCAGCCACGTAACTTTGAACCTCCGCTTGAAAGACGCCGAAATGGATGGATCCGCCGACGAAAACCGTATCGAATTCTGCAGGCGAGGGAGCCGTCGCGACGGTCACAGTTTTGACATTGTGACCCAAAGATTCGGCCACTGCGGCGATGTTCGCGGCGACCTTTTCGGTTTGGCCGTAGGTCGTTCCGTATACAATGAGAACGTTCATGATGACCTCTCCCAGCGCCCAGACTCGCATACCCTAAGCGGTCTGGCCCAGTGGTCAAACGCTTGATCCCCTCTATTCATCGTTCAATCCGACCGCTACGCTGAGGGCGCTATAGGGGGAGAGTTTTGCGATGGCAGAAGACAGCTTTACTGGAAAAGGGTTTCTGTGGCGCTGGGCTTTGTGCCTGGTGCTGGTGTTGGTGACCTTCAATCCCAGCGGTTTTCTTATTTTGCCTGGGTATTTGGAGGCGAGGGCGGCCTGGCGTTAAAGGCGCTCGCTGGAATCATTCTATTGATTGCCTACGTTTTTGTGGTTCACGCAACTTGGGAATCCTTGGGGCCCATTGGTGTCATGCTGTCCTTCGCCTTTTTGCCGCCGTCATTTGGGTGCTGGTGGATTTCGGTTTGTTATCCCTAGAGAACAGCTCGGTCATTACATGGATTGTGTTGTTTATTGTCGGCACCATTCTCACCATCGGCATGTCATTCTCCCTGGTCCGCCGTCGCGTCACCGGCCAAGTCGATGTTGACGACGTGGATGATTAATTAGGGACGAATCAATAGGGAGCATTGCCATGATTGACTGGCCCATTGACCCCACCTGTACGACTCTCATCAATGTGGATCTGCAGAACGTGTTCGTTGAAGGGTTCGAGATCTCCGCCACCGATGGGCCGGAGGTGGTCCAGCGGTTAAATAAACTTTCTCGTGTGTGTCGGGAGCACGGCATGATGGTCATTCACACCATCAACGAGCTCCGCGCCGACGGCGCCAACCGGGGCATCGCCGCTGATGTGGTGACGGCTTATTTGCAAGGCACCGGCACCAACCGTCGCGGCGGCATCACCGCCGGCACCGATGGCGCCAAACTGCATGATTCACTTGAGGTCGAACCGACCGATGTGCTGTTGACCAAACCCCGATACGGCTCGTTCACGGGCACGGACCTGGACCTCATTCTACGTACCAACAATATTGAGGCGGTCATTGTCGGCGGGATTGCCACTAATGTGTGCGTTGACACCACGGCTCGGGAGGCCAACCAACGCGACTACAAAGTGTTCTTTCTCTCCGACGGCACCGGCAATCACGGCATGCAGGGCTTGTCGGCAGAAGAGATCAAAGCCGCCACATTGGCCGCAGTTCGCTTGTGTTTCGGCCAGGTGCTGACCGTCGACGAAACCATCGCCAAAATTCATGAAGGCGCTGGCGAGGTGATCGCTGCGGAGTAGCGGTGAGAAAGGCTGGCGGAGTAGGGTCCTCTGCGGTGGTTCCCGGGTCCTCCAGGCCGAATTATCCTTTTGTCACGGTGGGTTAACCTTACGATGCGTTGTTTTGAACGCTCGTTTCGTCTAAAAAGCGTATAAAGACCATGCCGCCACAACGCGCGGCTTTAAGATGAGGGACTGACACCGTGGACCCCACATTCCTCACCGGCGCGAACGCCACGTTCGTTGCCGAGCTCTATACGCGCTATCTCGCCGATCCGGCCTCCGTAGATCCGTCCTGGATTGCCGTTTTCAAGGATCTGGGTGACGACGCCAGCGACCTCCTGCATGAACTCGACGGGGCCGCCTGGGCGCCCTCCGAAGCCGGGATCATCGGTGTCGTTGATGGTGAAGACGCGGCGGCAAAACCGGCCAAAGGGGCAGCCAAGGCGGCAAAACCAGTTGATGAAGATGCGCTGCGCAGCCAAATCCAGGATTCCATCCGCATTTTGCAGCTCATTCGCGCCTACCGGGCCCGTGGTCATCAGATTGCCGATCTCGATCCGTTGCGCTTGCATGCGCCCGAACCCCATCCCGAATTGGATCCGAAAGTGCACGGGTTCGGTGAAGAGGATATGGACCGGGAAATATATGTTGGTGTCATGAGCCGGGAAACGGCAACGCCCCGCCAGATATTACAGCAGTTGAAAGATACATATTGCAGCACCATCGGGGTCGAGTTCACCCACATACAAGACCCCGATCAAAAGTACTGGCTGCAAAAGCGTATTGAAGGGGATCGCAACCACACTGACTTTTCCGAAAGCGGCAAGAAAATGATTCTTGAGCGCATGACGGAATCGGAGGGATTCGAGAAATTTCTCGGTACCAAATATACCGGCACCAAACGCTTTGGTCTCGATGGTGGAGAATCCGCCATCCCCGCCATCGAGCAGGTCATTAAAGTGGGCGGCAAGCTCGGCATCGAACAGATTGTCCTTGGTATGGCCCACCGTGGCCGGCTCAACATTCTGGTCAATGTGATGCACAAGCCGTTCACGGCGATCTTTTCGGAGTTCCAAGGCAATTCACCCAACCCGGAAGACGTGGAAGGCTCCGGTGACGTCAAGTATCACCTTGGTACCTCCGCCGACCGGGACTTTGATGGCAACTCCGTCCATTTGTCGCTGACCGCTAATCCGTCCCATTTGGAAGTGGTTGACCCTGTGGTGCTCGGCAAGGTGCGCGCCAAGCAGGAACAGCTCAACGATACCGAAGGCAAAAAAGTCATGGGCTTGCTGCTGCACGGCGATGCGGCGTTCGCCGGCCAGGGCATCATCGCTGAGTGTTTCGGTTTTTCACAGATTGAGGGCTATACGACGGGCGGCACCATCCACTTCGTTATCAACAATCAAATCGGTTTTACCACCACGCCCCAGTACAGCCGTTCCGGTTTGTATTGCACTGACATCGCTAAAATGGTCGAAGCGCCGATCTTTCACGTCAATGGCGACGATCCCGAAGCGGTGGTGCACTGCTCCCGTATCGCCACGGAGTTCAAGCAGGAATTTGGCGTCGATGCAGTGATCGATCTCGTCTGTTACCGCCGCCACGGTCACAACGAGGGCGACGAACCAAAGTTCACCCAGCCTCTCATGTACGACAAGATCGGCGAGCACACGACGGCGCGTGAGATTTATGCGTCCAAGTTGGTGGCTGAAGGGCTCTACACCCAGGAACAAGCCGACATGCAGATGAGCCAGTTCCTGCACATGATGGAAGTGGATTTTGAATCCGCCGCCTCATACCGTCCCAACAAGGCCGACTGGCTGGAAGGGGCATGGAAAGGTCTTGATCAACTCGCCGGTGAAGAGGAATACCAGGAACACGATACTGGCCTTGCTGATGAGACGCTCAAAGAAGTCGGTCATGTCCTGTGTGACGTGCCTAAAAATTTCAACATCAACTCTAAGATCGCCCGGCAACTCAAAGCCAAGCGCAAGGCCATCGACAGTGGCAAAGGCATCGATTGGGCAACGGCGGAAGCCCTCGCTTTTGGGAGCCTATTGATTGAAGGCGCTCCGGTGCGCCTCTCGGGACAGGATTGTCGCCGCGGCACATTCTCCCAACGCCATGCCTCTCTGGTGGACCAGAAGACCGAAGAGCGCTACGTCATGCTCAATAATATCCGCAAGGATCAGGCGTTCTTCGAAGTGATCGACAGCCCGTTGTCGGAGCTCTCCATCGTCGGCTTTGAATATGGGTATTCGCTTGCCGAACCGCATGCGTTGGTGCTGTGGGAAGCCCAGTTCGGCGATTTCTCCAACGCGGCGCAAATGATCATCGATCAGTTCATTTCCTCTGGCGAGAGCAAGTGGCTGCGTCTGTCTGGTTTGGTGCTGTTGCTGCCCCACGGATTTGAAGGTCAAGGACCGGAACACTCCTCCGCTCGCTTTGAGCGTTACTTGCAAATGTGCGGACAGGACAATTGGCAGGTCTGCAATCTGACCACACCCGCTAATTATTTCCACGCGCTGCGCCGTCAAGTGCGTCGGGATTTCCGTAAACCCCTGGTGATCATGGAGCCGAAATCGTTGCTGCGGCACAAACGCTGCGTCAGCGATTTGACTGACATGAATTCGGAGTCCCAGTTCCTCCGGGTCATCGGCGAAACGGAAAAACTGGCGACCAACACCAAAGTCCGACGGGTCGTGCTCTGCACCGGCAAGGTCTATTACGATCTCCTCCAGGCCCGCGAAGATGCTGGTATCAATGATGTTGCCATCGTGCGGGTGGAGCAGCTTTATCCTTGGCCTAAAGAAACGTTGGCGAAAGAGCTGAAAAAGTACAAAAACGCAGAAGTTGTCTGGTGTCAGGAAGAGCCGGCCAATATGGGCAGCTGGCAGTTCATTGACCGCCGTCTCGAATATCTTTTGGAAGACATCGACATCAAAGCCAAACGGCCGGCCTACGCAGGGCGCATGCCAGCCGCTTCACCAGCAACCGGACTTATGAAGGTTCATGTAGACGAACAAAATCGCTTGGTCGAGTGGGCCTTGAACACGCCGCTTGATGACATTCCGCGACCCTTCCGCCGGATCACCAAATTGGCAGCGGAGTAACAATAACTGAGTAAACGATAACGGGCCAGTGATACATCCGGCCACAAGGGAAAACCGAGGACGCCATGTCGACTGAAATCAAGGTCCCGCAGCTGGGGGAATCCGTTAGCGAAGCCACCATCGCCAAATGGTTCAAAAAAGTCGGCGATGCCGTCGCCGTTGACGAACCATTGGTGGAACTGGAAACGGACAAAGTGACCGTGGAAGTGCCCTCACCTGTTGCCGGTGCGTTGGAGGAGATCGTTGCTCAGGAAGGCGACGACGTTGAGGTGGGAGCTGTGCTTGCCATGCTGGCTGAAGGGGCCGCGGGTGCTGCCGCTGCCAAACCCGAAGCCAAAAAAGAAGAGCCCAAAAAAGAAACGCGGGCGAAGGAAGAGCCCAAAGTGGCTCCAGCTCCGGCTGCACCCACACCTGCCGCCGCCGCTCCGTCCCTGGCCGCTGACTATCCCTTGGCACCATCCGTGCGCCGCTTGGTCGATGAGCACAATTTGGATCCCAAGGCCATTCCTGCCACGGGCAAGAATGGCCGTCTGACCAAGGGCGACGTGCTGCAATATGTGGCGTCCGGCGGCGAAGGGGTGACAGCGCCGACCGTACCCGACCGGGGCCCGCGGGAAGCGCGGGTCAAAATGACCCGCCTGCGCCGCAGCATCGCTGGGCGTTTGAAAGAAGCGCAAAACACGGCGGCCATGCTCACCACCTTCAACGAAGTGGACATGAGCGCGGTGATGAATGCCCGCAAGCAATATCAAGATGCCTTCGTAAAAAAGAACGGCATCAAGCTCGGGTTCATGTCGTTTTTCGCCAAGGCCTGCGTCACCGCATTGAAGGAATTGCCGGCCGTCAACGGCTCCATCGAAGAAAACGAGATCGTCTATAAAAACTACTACGACATCGGTGTGGCCGTCGGCACGCCGCAAGGTCTGGTGGTGCCCGTGGTGCGCGATTGCGACCTTAAGGGCCTCGCTGAAATCGAAGCGGATATCTCAGGCTACGGGCGCAAAGCGCGCGACGGCAAGTTGACGGTCGAAGAAATGACCGGCGGCACCTTCACCATTTCCAACGGCGGCATTTACGGTTCCATGCTGTCGACGCCGATCCTCAACACGCCCCAATCGGCCATCCTCGGTATGCACAACATCACCCAGCGGGCCATGGTCATGCCCAACGGGTCCATTGAAGCACGGCCAATGATGTATCTGGCGCTGTCCTACGATCACCGCATCATTGATGGGCGCGAGGCGGTGACCTTCCTGGTCCGGGTCAAGCAGTGCCTCGAAGACCCGGCCCGCATGCTCTACGACGTATAAGGCTGAACATCATGAGTGATTCTACTTACGACGTCATCGTCATCGGCGGCGGGCCCGGCGGTTACGTTTGTGCTATCCGCGCCGCTCAACTGGGTCTCAAGACCGCCTGCGTCGAAAGCCGCGGCGCTTTGGGGGGAACCTGTTTGAATGTGGGCTGCATTCCGTCGAAGGCGCTGCTGCAGTCGTCACACCTTTATGAAGAGGCCAACCATCATTTTGCCGATCACGGCATCAAGGTGGACGGCCTCAAGCTCGACCTTAAAACCATGATGGCCCGCAAGGACGACGTGGTGTCGCAAAACACCCAAGGCATTGAGTTCCTGTTCAAGAAAAACAAAGTGGATTACCTCAAGGGTCACGGCAGCATCACCAAGGCGGCCATGGGCGCCCCCGAAGTGACGGTGAAACCGGAGAAGGGCAAGGCCGAAACCTACACCACTAAGAATGTGGTCATCGCCACCGGGTCCGAAGTAACGCCTTTGCCTGGCGTGGAGATCGATGAGAAGAAAATCGTCAGCTCCACCGGTGCCCTTGAGCTCACTAAAGTGCCGAAGTCCCTGGTGGTCATCGGCGCCGGGGTAATCGGTTTGGAGATGGGCTCGGTCTGGCGACGTCTGGGCGCGGACGTCACCGTGGTCGAGTTCCTCGATTTCATTCTGCCGCCCATGGATGGAGACGTGCGCAAGCAGATGCAACGCATCCTCGAAAAGCAGGGACTGAAGTTCAAATTGGGTTCCAAGGTCACCGGCGCCAAGGCCGCTAAGACCGGGGTGATGCTCACCGTTGAGCCAGCTGCCGGCGGTGACGAAGAAACACTCAAAGCCGATGTGGTGCTGGTCTCTATCGGCCGCTATCCCTACACCGACAGCCTCGGCCTGGATAAAATCGGCGTCACGATGGACAAGCATGGCTTTGTCGAAGTGGACGATCATTTCCAAACCAATATGGAAGGTATCTTCGCCATCGGCGATGTCATTGGCGGCATGATGCTTGCCCATAAGGCGGAAGACGAAGGCGTGGTGGTGGCCGAATCCCTCGCCGGACAGACGCCGCACATCAACTACGACGCCATCGCCTCGGTGGTCTACACCTGGCCGGAAGTGGCCGGCGTCGGCAAGACGGAAGAAGAGTTGAAAGAGGCGGGCGTCAAATACAAGACCGGCAAGTTCCCCTTCACCGCCAACTCCCGCGCCCGGGCGAACGGCGACACGGACGGCTTTGTGAAAATTTTAGCGGATGCGGAGTCAGACGAACTGCTGGGCTGTCAAATCATCGGTGCATTGGCCGGGGATTTAATCATGGAAATTTCCGTCGGCATGGAGTTCACCGCCTCGGCAGAGGACATCGCGCGCACCTGCCATGCCCACCCGCAGCTGGGCGAAGCGGTCAAGGAAGCGGCGCTGGCCGTGGATAAACGGCCGATCCATATGTAGAATGGGCCATGATCTACTGGCTCAAATTTACCGGTTTACTGTTTGCGGAGTTGTGGTTAGTCATTGCTGTGTGGCTATATATGCCCGGCGCAATCGCGAAGGTCGTTGCATTTTTACTCGTGACATATGGAATTGTTCACGCCCATATTCGGTTGCGCAAACATCGCCGCGACCAGCTAACAGGAGCTAACGATTAGTGTTTTCCCTGAAAACAATCGCTGTTCTGGTTACCATTATTCTCATGGCTTTTCTGATTACCAAGAGCGTTTTTGGGCCTCATACCAGCGGTCGTTGAGATTGATTCTCTTTTAGGGATTCCCCACGGCGCAATGATGTGATTCATAGAAAGCCGGCTTTAAATGGAGGATTTGATGTCGGCGAAGATCCCGTTGCGAACGGACTATGACGCGGTCCAAGCGCGGGCCTTGACGCGCAAAGCGACAGATCCCAATCAGGTGCGCCGCCTTCTGGCGATTGCGGCGGTTTATGATGACTGAACCGTAGGGATGCGGCGGCGGTTGGCGGCATGGACCGCCAGAGCCTGCGCGACTGGGTGTCCCGGTTCAATCAGGCAGGCCCCGAGGGCCTGCACGACCACAAATCTCCCGGCGCGGTTCCGCAGCTGACGGCGGTGGAGAGGGTGGCGTTGGCGGAGATCGTCGAGGCGGACCCGGACAGCGACGGCGTCGTACGCTGGCGCCGGCTCGACCTCAAGGAGGTTATCCGGGACCGCTTCGGGGTGGAGTATCACGAGCGCTCGGTCTCGCGCCTGCTGCACGATCTCGGCTTCTCGCACATGAGCGCCCGGGTGCGCCATCCGGGCCAAGATGCGGCAATGCTGGAGACGTTTAAAGAAACTTCCCCCGGGCGCTCGCCGCGGCGGTAGCCCACCTGCCGTCCGCAACGCCGGTCGAGCTGTGGTGGCAAGACGAGATGCGCCTTGGCCAGAAGAACGGCATCGTCCGGCAGTGGGCGCGCACCGGCAGCCGTCCGCGTCAGCCCAAGGACC
Organism: Rhodospirillaceae bacterium; assembly: GCA_965262665.1. Classification (GTDB taxonomy): domain Bacteria; phylum Pseudomonadota; class Alphaproteobacteria; order Rhodospirillales; family Rhodospirillaceae; genus CBDBND01. Next base: position 947,206 of record CBDHFR010000003.1, on the reverse strand, counting down.
AGCGCTACCAGAGCGCCTATCTGTTCGGCGCCGTCTGCCCGGCGCGCGGTACCGGTGCGGCCGTGGCGATGCCGTTCGCCGACACCCATGCCATGCCGGCCCATCTCGAAGAGATTAGCCGCACCGTCGCCGACGGCTCACACGCCGTCCTCCTCATGGACCGCGCCGGCTGGCACACCACCACCGAATTGGAGTTCCCCGACAACATCACGCCGCTGTTCCTGCCGCCCAGATCGCCGGAGCCGGACCCGGCCGAAAACATCTGGCAGTACCTGCGCCAGACCTACCTGTCGCACCGCGTCTTCGACAGTTACGAAGACATCGTCGAACCAAACCCACGCTATTGAGGAAAGACCCCACAAGGCACCGGTTTGAACAGTACCCAGCCATGCAGCCCACAGACAACCAGACAGCAGCACGATGAGCCCTATGACATGGAGCCACTGTCGCTCAAAGATCAATGCAAGGCGGTGCTTGTACGAGGAAGTCGTATCCATTGCCGTTCTTATCCGCTTTACCGCGCAATCTCATCCACATCCAAACCAGATTTGATGTTGGGCAGCATCCAGGTGGCAAAGGTGGCGATGGCAGCGGCTGGGATGAACGCCCAAGTAAACGCCGTGCGCCAATCGCTGAGTTCGACGGCGTAGGCGACGAGAATGGGGAAGACCGCAAAAGAAACCAAAATGGCGGCCAAGAACACGGCGGAGGCCGTCGCCCGCGCCCGGGTGGGAAACAGCTCGGCGGCAAAGGCCCACATTACGGCGGCGACGGCATAAAACGTCATCGTCATGGCGCCGAACCAAACCACGTTTTCGCCTCTGGTTTCCGGCAACCAAATCAAACCGGCAAAGGCCACCGTGCCCAAAGCCAGCCAGATGAGAACCGCATTGCGGCGGGTGATAAAAAACTCACCGACAATTGCGACGATGACGTAGCCAATGGCACCGACGCCGTAAGACAAGCCGACAATCTCAGCCGACTCACTTTGCGAATAGCCAAGGGTCTCGCCGAAGTAGGCGGGGAAATAAAACGCCGTGCCCGCATAGGCGCCGCCTTGAAAAAAGAACAGCACGACGCACCAGATCGCTCGGCTGCGCAATGCCGGCTCCCACAACACCTTCAGCTTTGCCGTCCACGCCGATAGGTCCCATACCTTTTCCTGGCCAGGCCCTTCCGATTCTTTTTGCCGGACGAAGCGTTCGGATTCCGGCAAAGCCCGGGCAATGAGGAAAGCCAGAGGCACGACGGCCAAGGCGGGCAGGAAGATGTAACGCCAGCCGAAGGCTTCCAGAATGGGCGCGCCGACTATGGCAGCGAGAAACCAGCCCAAGGCATAACCGCATTGTAAAAGACTGGTCATTAGGCCGCGCACCCGGGGCGGCGCCGCTTCGGCAGTAAAGGCGTTGGCCAACGGTACGATGCCAGCACCGAGACCAAAGGCAAACGCTCTGACCATGGTCAAAGTGATGATGGTCGGCGCCAGAGCGTGCACGCCAACCAGGAAGGCGGAAGCCGCCAAGCAAAAAATAAACAATCGCCGCCGGCCGAAGCGGTCAGCGGCAATACCGATAGTCACCGTTGCTATGGCGGCGAAGACAAAAGAGACAGAAAGAATCCAGCCGATGGCATCCAGGCCCACATCAAACGTATTCATGATGCCGGGAATGGCGTAGCTGAACAGGGATTGATCAAAATTGGCCAGAGTTTGCCCGACCATGCAGATGGCGAAGATCACCAGCGGCGTGCCTGCAACCTGCGCCCACACAGACGACGCTGTTTGTGAAGACTGAGTCATAGAAATTCCGTTCCGGGCCTAACTATTGAGCCAACCGCAACTGGTCGATAGCCAGTTGTTTGTGACGAAACGGCAGGGGGCCTAATCTTTTGTTCACTGCGATGATATCGACAAGCTGATGCAGGAAGATGGCCGGTGCCAGGTCGTGCATGGTTTTGGAAAGGGATTGCAGGGTCCGTTCCCGTTCTTCAGCATCAAACATGCCGTGGCTCTCATTGATCAGCGGCATCAATTCCGGCTGACAAAAGAATGCCCCCGGCTTTTTGCAGGAGAAAATCTCGATCGCCCGGATCACATCCCAATAGGACGCGCCGTTCCAGGTGGCCGAAATGGCATCAGCCTTGTCCCATTCCCCACTGAAGTATTTTCTAATCCATTGCGGTCCCTGCAACGGCTGGACTTCCATGTGAACGCCGATCTTGGCCAGATCCTGGGCGACTTTGAGGTACATGGTGGTGCTTTCAACCACGCCGCCGATGAGCACTTCCGCCCGGAATGACAGACCGTCTTCATACCCAGCCTCGGCAAGCAACGCGCGCGCCTTGTCAGGATCGTAGGGATAAGGGGCGACGTTCGGGTTGTAGCCGGTCATGGTAGCGATCCCCGGCTGTCCAGCCGGTTGCGTGGCGCCCATCATGATGATGTCGGCGATCTCCTGTTTGTTGACCGCGTAGTTCATGGCCTGGCGCACGCGCTGATCAGAGAAAGGGGACTCAGGGTCACGGTTGGAAAAGGCCAAGGATTGAATCTGTCCGCCCGGCGCCACTTCGATGCGGAATCCCATGACCTCAAGCTGCTCGATTTCCACAATACCGAAGTTGGAACCGACGTCGATGGCACCGGTCAACAGCGCTTGCACCTGCGTTGCTGCATCTTTTAAGACGCGCATTTCGACCCGGTCGAATTCGACCGGCGCCCTCCAGCTTTTCGCATTGGCGACAAGGATCGGTCTTTGGGAGACAAGGCGCCAGTCTTCCACCACATAGGACCCTGTTCCGATGGGCGCCTGGCTGAAGGCATCCGGCCCAAGCTCTTCGTAAAGATAAGGATCGGGCATGGGGATGGTGCCGAAGCGGCGCGGCAGCAGTACATCCGGCTCGAGGGTTTCGATTTCCAAAGTCAGGTCATCAATAGCAGTAGCGGTTTTGATGGTCCGCACTTCGCCTGAAATCACATAGCGCCGGGCTTCGGGGCTTTTCAGATACATCAGGTTCTTGGCAACGGCGGCGGCCGTAACCGGTCGTCCATTGGAATACTGCACATGTGGTCTGAGTTTGATGATCCACGTCGTCGGACCAGTTGCCTCCCAGTTGACAGCCAATCCTGGCTCTAACGTGCCGTCCGTCGCAACATAGAGCAGCATGTCATGAATCAGAGCATGCGGATTGATGATGCCCTGGGTGAGGGAGGCAAACGGATTGAGTAACGGAACGATGTTGCCTGTCGCCGCTGTGCGAATGGTTTCCGCCTGCACGGAATTGAAAACGTGGGCAACGAAGACAACGAGTAAACAGGAAACAGTTCTAAGCATCATTTCATCATATCAGTGATGCGCATACGATCGAACATTAGGCCGCCGGGCCCAATGACAACGTTTTCCACGCTCGGACGGTGGGCGACGATCACTGCGAAGGGATAGAGAAAGATGGAAGGTGCCAAGTCATGCATCCGGGACATAATGTCTTGCAGCATGCGTTCCCGCTTCGCTGTATCAAAAGCTCGGTTGCTCTCTTCAATCAACGGCATCAGCTCGGGAGTACAGAAAAACGCACCCGGTTTGGCGCAAGAAAAAGTCTCGATGGCGCGGATGGTGTCCGAATAGGCGCCCGTCGTCCAGGTCATGGAGAGCACATCGGCGTCTCCCCAGTCGCCTGAAAAGAATTTTCGCACCCACTCCTGCCCGATCAGACTGCGCAATTCCATATTGACGCCAACCTGGGCCAAGTCCTGTGCCACTTGCACATAGACCGCCTCGTCGGTGGGTGCGCCGCCCACTTGCACCTCTGCCAGCAGGGAAAATCCATCGCCGTAACCGGCATCAGTTAAGAGCGTCCGGGCGCGTTGGGGGTCGTAGGGGTAAGGCGTAATGTCCGGGTTGTACCCGAAGTTCGATGGAATCGCGCCTTGGCCTGTGGGTCGGGTGGTGCCGCCCAGAATAATGCCGGTGATGATCTCCTTGTTGACAGCATAGTTCAATGCCTGACGCACGCGCACGTCCTGCAACGGGGAGTCGGGGTTCCCCACATTGGGCAGTGCGATGGTCTGAATGGTGCTGCCCAGCTTGGTGCTGACCACAAACCCCTCAGCCTGCGCTTGTTCCAATTCATCGACACTGATGTTGACCGTGATGTCGACCTGTCCGGACCGCAAAGCCTGCAGACGGACGATGGAATCTCTAAGCGGCGCCAACACTTCCACCCGGTCGATTTGTGCGGGCGCACGCCAACTGCTTTGATTGGCGAGCAGAATACCCCGGCCGGTCCCAATCCCCCAGTCCTCTAAAACATAACTGCCCGTGCCGATGGGCGTTTGCGCAAATTCATCGAGACCCATATCGGCAAAAGCCTGGGGCGGCACAAGCATCACCAGACTCAGGCGTTTCGGCAGAATGGCATCCTGATACTTGGTGGTGATCAGCAGGGTTTCTTCATCGATCACATCGACCCGCTCCACCGCACGCAATTCGCGGGCAATCAAATAGCGCACGGACTCCGGCTGGGTGAGGAAATCGATGGTGGCTTTCGCCGCCGCGGCATCGGCCGGCTCTCCATTGGAGAAAACCGCGCCGGGCCGCATTTTGAATTCCCAGGTGAGGTCAGACGTGGCAGCCCAAGATACTGCCAAGGCCGGCTCCAGTTCTCCCTCGGGGCTCTGCCGGGTGAGCCCGTCTAGAATATTGGAGCGGGAGTGGCTGCCCGATGTCGAGATGGAATCATACGGGTTACCGAGACCGATGGGCCGGCTGGCCGCGCCCACCCGCAACGTGACTGCAACGGCGGCATCACTCAACAACAGGCTCACAAATAAAAGAGCAGCAAAGCGCACGGTTTTCTCCGTCAACCTTCTCAGTTCTGTCTCTTTACGCCATCATGTGTCCCACGGTATCACGTGGTCCCCAGTTCGGCACACTGCGACCAAACCGGTGCAACCATGCTCAGATTATTCCTCTCTATCGTTGTCACGATCTCCGTGTGTGGAGTTATCACTGGGGCACTGGCCGAATCCGTGGTGCATCGCGGCAACCGGGGCGAGCCTGACACGCTCGATCCTCACAAGACCGCCAACGGCTGGGAAGCCAGCATCGCTATGGAGCTGTTCACCGGGCTCACCGCCGTTTGGCCCCGCCGGCCAAATATTGCCGGCGCTGGCCCACGACTGGTCCGTGTCAGAAGACGGTCTGATCTACACTTGGCATTTGCGCGAGGGTCTTGAGTGGTCCGACGGTACGCCGTTCACAGCGGCCGACTTTGTCTATTCCTTCCGCCGTCTGTTCGATCCTGAAACGACATCGCCCTTTGCCTCTCTGTTGTATCCCATCGCCGGGGCGCAGGCGGTTAACTCGGGAATGATTGACCCCAGTGACCTTGGCGTGCGGGCTGAAGACGACCTCACCCTGGTGATGGAGTTGAAACACCCCACACCTTACCTGCCGCAGATTCTAATTCACCGGGGTTTGCCAGTGCCGCGCCATGTGGTGGAAACGGCTGGACCCCGTTGGGCCCGCCCCGACACCATTGTCGGCAATGGGGCATTCATCCTGAAGGAGTGGATTCCACAAACCCATGTGCGGCTGGAACCCAATCCCCGTTTTTTTGATGCCGCATCGGTGTCTCTCGATGCACTCTACTTTCATCCAACGGAAAACCTCGGCACCGCCATCGACCGTTTCCGGACCGGTGAAATCGACGTGGTGCCGTCCATACCCCGTGAGCGGCTGGACTGGATTGAGCAAAACATACCCGATGCGCTTATGGTGCATGAGTCTCTCGGCGTCGAATATCTTGTGTTCAATGTCAACCGTCCACCCTTCGATGACCTTCGTGTCCGTCAAGCCCTATCCATGGCCATAGACCGAAGGGTGATGGCTCAGAGTTTTCTCAAAGGCAGTGAAACAGAAGCCTATTCCCTGGTGCATCCCGATGTGATGGGTCCGCTCGGTTCCTACCATCCACTTGTTTTGCAGGGCAGCAGCGCGGCGCGTCTTGAGCGTGCCCAAGAGTTGTTAAACGAACTGGGTTTTGACTGGAACAATCCCATCAAGGTCCAGCTGCGCTACAACAATCAGGACATCATCGCTGCGACCACGGATATGGTGACTCGCATGTGGGGCCGCCTGTTCATAGAGACAGAGTTGATCGGTTCCGACGCACTAACTCTTTATTCCGATACGCGCAATGGCAATTTCGAGATCGCCCGCGCGGGTTGGTATCCCGAGGCGGTCGATCCCTCGACATACCTCTACTTGCTGAAATCAACGTCCGGACCCATGAACCAGTCGGGCTACAACAATCCGGAGTATGATGCGTTGCTGGACCGTGCAGATCGTACGGTGAATGTGGATGAGCGCCTTGGCGCATACCGGGAAGCCGAGATACTCGCCGGCAAAGACCAACCACTCGCGCCCTTGTTTTACTACGCGTTTCGGAATTTGGTTTCACCCAAAGTTCAGGGCTGGCAGATCCACAGCCGCAACACCCATCCCGGTCGCTTTTTGTCGGTTATTGAAGACTGACCAACTTAACCTTCGGTTCCTATATGAATTACACCGTCGGGCCGGAAGGCCTTGAAGGCAAAGGCGAAGGGAATGTCATGCACGACATCTTCGAGTTTGCCGTCTTCGTTGCGCCGCCGCACGATGACGTTGCCGATGTCGCGTCCACGGCGGACGGTCGACTTATCCAAGGGTGAGTTTTGTCCGGCGACCCAGGCGGTGACCAATTCACCCACTTCGATACGCTTTTGTTCGCGCACATAGTCCAAGGCCCAAGCGTCATTACCAATGGCCACCACCCGCGCCAACGGCGGCACCGGTCCGTCATAGTCACCGTCATAGAGAAAGGGTTTGCGGCTGCTGTCGTAGCGCTCATAGGGGTTGGCGCCATAGCGGTGCTTTCTTGGTTCCTTTGGAATCAACACCATGCCGTCGGGGTAACGGTCGACGAAGCGGGAAAAGGATTCCATGCGGGCTGGATACATCTACAGTTCTGTGCCCAGCATTTCTCCGACAATGGCAACACCGAGATACTGCTGCCACCAGCTTTCCGTTTGCCGGTCGTACATGACCATATCCGAATGACGCAATTTGCCGGAGACACCGAAATCCAATACTTGGTCGCCCACTGTCCGGTTGAAAACGATGCCGGAATTGCACAATGGGCAATAGGTGATGGACAAGGGGACACCGTTGAACTCGTCGTTGATAATCTCGTGCCACATCAACGTGGAGACGGGATAAGCGCGCGCATCGAGACCAACCTCCACACTGATGACCGGCTCGTCCGGTCCCAGCCAATCTGAGTCCTTTAACAACATGGCTGCCGGGACGAACTGTGGATCGTCGATGGAGGGAATGCCGTCTTTGCCGGGTCCACCGGATTTGATGTCGTCGAAGTCGATGGCGGTGCGGGTAAAATCTGTGTTCGGCCATTCCCGCGCCCAGCGTTTGGGATTGGCCTCGGCCAGGCTGGCCGCCAGGGTCAGGCTCAAGGCGGCGATAAAACCGGCGGCGGTCAGAGCGAAGGCATGTTCAGTACGCATAGGAGAAGGATTCCCACTCCCCGTTGCCAGCTCAACACACGTCCGTGTGAATGCCGGACCTCTCAAATCACGATGCCGTGACTGAAAAACCTATCGCCCGACCGCATACCCCTGCATGCCGCGGGCATTGGCACCCGCTCGCAACAGTGCGCCGTCTGTAGCACAAGCGGACAAACGACCTTCCGACCAGTCGGGCGCCAGGGATACGTCATGGCCGCGACGGCGCAGTTCGTCAATCGTCTCTTTTGAAAAGCGGGTTTCCATGACTAAACGGTTGGCAAAGGCCTGGCGCGGATAAAAGGAGTTGGGCCAATGCTCGCTGTGAAAAGCGGGAGCGTCGATGGCCTCCTGCAGGTTCATGCCGAAATGCACATGGCGGAGGAAAAACGCCAACGACCACTGGTCCTGCTGATCCCCACCAGGCGTGCCGAAGGCCATGTACGGTTTGCCGTCGCGCAACGCCAGTGATGGCGTCAACGTGGTGCGTGGCCGCTTGCCCGGGGCAATGACATTGGGGGAGCGCTCATCCAGCCAGAACATCTGGGCGCGGGTGTTGAGGCAAAACCCAAGTCCGGGAATGGCCGGAGAGCCCTGTAGCCAGCCACCGCTGGGCGTGGCCGAGACCATGTTGCCGTGCCGGTCGATCACATCGAGATGGCAGGTGTCACCGCGGATGGCGCCGGTTTTGGCGACGGTGGGTTCACCGGCGCCGAACTCGCCCAGATCCTGTGTCGCCACCGGCGCAGAGTCGCCGGTGCCGATGATGCCCTCATACCCGTCGATCACGCCGGGCCGGAGATCGGGCGACGCGGTATCGCCGATCAATGCGCGTCGGTCATCGGCATAGGGTGAACTCAACAACGTATCGAGGGGGACGTCAGCAAAGTTGGGATCAGCGTAAAAAGCTTCTCGGTCAGCGAAAGCAAGCTTGGCGCATTCGACAACCGTATGAACGAAGTCGGCGCCGTTTGGATCCATGGCCCCAATGTCAAACCCCACGAGCAGGGCCAACTGCTGCAGGAACACCGGGCCTTGCCCCCAAGGTCCGGTTTTGCACACGGTGGCGCCGTGATAGTCGAAGGTCACTGGATCTTCGTAAAAAGCAGACCAACTAGCCATGTCGTCGCCCGTCAACAATCCCTTGTGGCGCTCGCCCGATGTATCCACGGCCTCCGTGGTGCGGCAAAATGTGTCGATGGCCTCGGCGATAAATCCTTCGCGCCAAAGTTTGCGCGCTGAGTCAATCATGGCTTCCCGGTCATCGCCTGTCGCATTTTCTACGAGACGATTGTACGTGCTGGCCAGGTCGGTGTTGCGAAACAACGCGTTGGCCACTGGGGCTTTGCCGCCGGGGAGATAAATTTCTGCCGAGGTCGGCCATTCGGATTCGAACAGAGGTAGAAGGCGCTCGATCACATCGGCCGTTGTCGGCAACAACGGATGTCCATGCTCGGCGTAATGAATGGCCGGTGCCAGCACGTCGGCCAACGGCCAAGTGCCATGATCCCGCAGCAGCAGCAGCCAGGCATCAAAAGCGCCGGGGACCACCGTCGCCAACAAACCCGTTCCCGGCACAAGATCCAAATCGTAATTCTTATACTGCTCCACTGTGGCAGCCGCTGGCGCCACACCTTGACCACACAGAACATGGGTCCGGTCTTCGCCGGTTTTGGCGAATAGGATTGGCACCTCTCCGCCCGGTCCGTTGAGGTGGGGCTCCACCACTTGCAGGGCAAACCCGGCAGCCACGGCGGCATCGAAGGCATTGCCGCCCTTTTCCAAAACACCCATGGCCACGCCAGAGGCAATCCAATGGGTCGATGCGGCGACGCCGAATGTGCCGGAGATTTCTGGACGGGTCGTGAAGGCCAACGGACTTACCAATCTCTACGCATCACGGCTTACCAGCCGATGACGTAATGCCACATCGCCCGCTCCACATGGAGCTTGAACCAGAGGTCGTAGTTGGTCCAGTCGCGGTACTGGGGCAGCTCCAGCGTATCGATGACATCGAACGCGCCGGTGCCTTTATCAAGTTCAGTTTTCACAGCTGCCATCAGGTCGGACCAATAGCCGAGCGTTTGTTCCAGCGCTTCACGCCCGACAACGGCGGTCCGATGCCCTTTTGCGATGCGGTCGAAGTCCAGTTGGTTCACTTCCGACAGAGTGCGGACCGTGTCACCCGGGTAATAGTCGGGCAGGCTGCCGAACGGCAGGGACTTTTCCGCAATTAAGTCGACTATGAAGACCAAACGGTGCTCGGGGAAATGGGCGACGGTCATGCAGTCGCCGTGGTTGCGGCCAAAGTAATGCAGCTCGATGGGTGTACCCGCCACCGGCATTGTGTGGCGGTCTGCAAAGGTCATGTCGGGCGGAATGGCATCCGCATCGGGCACATAATCAAACGTGTCGAGACAGTTCTTCTGAGCAATGATGGTCGCGCCTTCGTCTTTGAAAATCTTGGCGCCACGGATGTGGTCGTAATGTTCGTGGCTGTAAATCACATGACTCACCGGCTTGTCCGTCGCTTTGCCGATAGACTCTCTTAACGCGGTCGCGGCGCTGACGTTGAGCGGGTCAAAGACAACGACGCTGTCTTCCATTTCCACCCATAATGATCGCCCGCCACCGAAGCGGGAGGAATGAATGCCGTCGGCAATTTCTATCGTATCCGACCCACCGAGAATTTGTGTCGGGACCGGTAATGGAAATGCCAACAGAAGCACTAAACAAAGAGGAGCGAGTCCGTGGGTGAATCTGGTCATGTCCGTTTCGCATTCATGGTTAAGGAGCATCAAGAAACGTGCGCACTGGATCCGCGATGGCACTCGGGTTTGAACGGAACGTGTGCCGGGAGTGCTCAGGCAGGCGCAACAACTGAGCGTTGGCAATGAGCTCCGCTGCGCCGGCCGCCGCCTCGGCCCGTTCGTCGCTTAAGGCGACCACCAGCGTCGTCTGGGTGATCTCCTTATAATTGCGCTCGGATGGATAGGTCAACGCGGTCATTCCGCCTTTGAGATAATCTTCCCCCGCTACCAAACTGTCGGCGAAATCAGCTATGGCTTGATCTACGGTCTGATCTGAATCACGTGTGGCCAAGGCTTGCTTCAGGCGGGTTATGTAGAAGTCGGCTCCTTCCTTTTTCCAGCCTTCCTCTACGCCGCCTTCCAGTTCCGCTTTCAACGCCAAGCGATCTTCTTCCAGCATGATCAGGGATTACACCAGGATCAGGCGCCGCACCAGGTCTGGACGGGTGCGGGCCAGTTCGCCGCTGATTTTGGCGCCGGTCAGCATGCCTAGCATATCCACTTGGCCATAACCTGCGGGTCCATACCCAAGCGCCTCCAACCCTTCGGCAATGATCTCCGCGTAGGTTTCCAAGGTGACCCGGCCAACGGGGCCGTCGGACGCGCCATAGCCGGGATTGTCGAAGGCGATGGCGGTGCGGTCGCGTCCCATCTCCACTAGAAAGTTGATGAAGATTTTGGCGGATGAGGGTGTTTGATGTAGGCAGATGAGCGGCGGCTTGGCACTTGGTTGTACGGGGTCGACCCGGTAGCCGTGCAGTTGCCCGTACCGGCTGTCCAAGTAAAACCGTTTTACAGGAACCGCATCCGCGCTGAGCGACGGCCGCGCCAACAGACCGGCTGCAACACCACTCAGAAAAAACGTGCGCCGGTTCACGCAGGGGCATCCAAGTAGCGGCGCGCTTCGTCAGCGATAATGTGAGAGCCGACGGAAAACACGCCGTGATCCAACTGCGGCAGATCGACGAGAGTGGCACCCGGATTGTCCCGCCCGGCGTCGAGGGTTTCTTCATAGAGAACGCCGTGCGGGTTCAGGAACGCCATGGGCTGGGTGACCATGGGAAAACGCTCAACGCTGGGATACGTGAACACCGATTGATAGGCCCACCATTCATTGTCACCGGCGCGCATCCGTTCCTGAAAATGTTTGACTGCCTGTTCAAACGTCACACCTTTAGCCCGGCGTTTGACTGTACCATTCCATAGGTCGAACACCCGCTCGCCTTGTTCGGAGTACGGTGCGCGGTTTTGCCGGGCGAGCATCTCCTGCTGGCGCTCTTCACTGTCGTAATAAGGAATCGCGACCAAACACAGTTTGCGAACCAGATCGGGGCGGGCGATGGCCAGGTCCACGGCGATGATGCAGCCGGTGTGATAGCCAAGCAGGTCCACCTTCAAATAGTTTTCATTCTGGCCGAAGGAGAGAGCGTCCAAAGCATCAGCCATAGCGCCCGAGTAGCCGCTCATCTCCGGCACCGCGGATGGCCGGTCGGACTCGCCGTAGCCCGGGGTGTCGGCGGCGATGGCCAGACGGTCCTTGCCGAGGTCGGCAATCAGATCACGATAGTACCGACCACTGGCTGGGCTGGGATGCAGACACAAGATCGGGTTTTTGGTTTGCTTGGCGGGGTTGAGCGGCCGGACCGTATGTATGTGAAGTTGACCGTAGCGGCAGTCTACGTAGCGCCGCTCGATGATCACGTCTCCGCGCACCTCCCGCGCTCCGGCGGGTCGGTCGGGGAACACTGCGCCCATACCGAGGGCCGCCGCTGAAAAGAGTGTGTAGCGACGGGTCAGCGCGAGTTGCACTGTCATTGCCGGTTAATGGGCGGGACGGCCTGAGACCTTGCGCAGATAATCCCGTACCCGTTTGGCATTGGCGCCGACGTCACCGAAGCCGACGCGGGACTTGGAGCGAATGTCGATTTCATAGGCCATGGGTTGGGCTTCGACCCGGATCACCACGTCGTCGATGAAACCCATCCACGGCGTTTTGTCGTAGGCTTCGATGCGTCCCGTTTGCGGATTGGCGGAGACCAGCGTCCAATTCATTTCTTCCACGCCGGCCAGAGCCTTTGCGTACACCTCTTCATAGTTGGTGTTTTCAAACTGCAAAGGTTGGATGTCAGGATAGTTGTCCTTCTGCATCTGCATGACATCGAAGGTCCGGCCGAACCGCTCGATCTTGGCCACGTACTCCGGTGGATTGGCCGCTTCGGCGGCAACGCGCAAGGGCACCACGTCAACAAAGGCCGGCGGGTTGTCGAAGTCGGTGGTGACTTCGTGAATGGGCGGGGCGCCACGGCTAAGCTGACTGTAAGGCACCAGGAATACGGCGGTGGAAATGATAATCCCGAGCAAGCCTGTTGCCGCATTGCTGAGCACATCGCCTTTGTAGGCGATAATACCGAAAACAAAACCGGCCAGGCAGAGGGCGGCGCCGACTCCCATAAAGTAAATCGCATAGCGCAAAATGGTGAAGGCAATGCCAAAACCGTACAGGCCGGTTTGGCTGATTGGGCCGCACAAGGCGGCGACCACGGCGCCGATCACCACCACCGTTAGACCGATGGAGCAAAGTTTGCCTGTGTACTTTTCAAAAATTGACGGTCCGCTTACGGCTGCGTCACTCATGGTGTTCTCCCCTCGTGTTTTTGACCGGCGTTCGACGCCGGAGAGTCTGGCGCAATCATAGCCCTGGGCCTCGCTCAGTCCAAGACGCACCTGATCCCGTCACAACTCGTGCGAGAACAGAACAATATAATGATACAAAGGGCTTAGCCGCAGTCCCCGACAGCACGGCGGGCCATCACCCCGATTAGATGGGCGCGGTATTCGGCCGTCGCGTGCAGGTCTGCGTTGAGTCCGTCCTCGGGCACGGCAATATCCTTGATGGCCTCCGGGTCAAAGGACTTCGCCAGGGCCTCTTCCATTGCCGTCACCCGAAATACGGTCGGTCCGGCACCGGTGATGGCGACGCGTACCCCGTCGGCTGTTTTTGCGACGAGCGCACCGACGATGGCATAGCGCGAGGCCGGGTTGGGGAATTTGCGGTAAGCGGCTTTCTCCGGTGCGGGGAACACCACTTTGGTCACCAGCTCGCTGGGCTCCAGTGCGGTCTCGAACATACCGGTGAAAAAATCATTGGCCGCAATTTCGCGCTTGGATGTGTGGACGGTGGCGTTCAAACCAATGATAGCACCAGGATAGTCGGCCGCAGGATCGTTGTTGGCGATGGAACCGCCAATGGTGCCGCGGTTGCGCACCTGCGGATCGCCGATGTGACTGGCCAGTGCCGCAAGCGCAGGAATGGCTTTTTGCACCTCAGGAGAGGCGGCGACGTCCGCATGGCAGGTCATGGCACCGACGGTGACGGTCGTGCCCTCAACGCTGGTGCCATTGAGCCCATCAATGCCACTGAGGTCAATCAGATCTGACGGCATGGCCAGGCGCTGCTTAAGCGTCGGGAGCAAGGTCATGCCACCGGCCAGATAGGTTGCATCGTCGGCGGATCCGAACGCACTTTCGGCGTCTTCGAGAGACGACGCTTTTTTGTATTCAAAGGCGTACATCAGGCGCCTCCCTGCATGGCTTTAGACCCTGCAGCGATGGCTTTGACGATGCCGTGATACCCCGTGCAGCGGCACAGGTTGCCTTCCAGTTCTTCGCGAATGGTTTGTTCGTTGAGCGCTTCACCATTGTGACGGTCGACCATGGCCAGGGCCGCCATGATCATGCCTGGCGTGCAAAAGCCGCATTGCAGACCATGGTTGTCGCGGAACGCTTCCTGCATGGGATGAAGTGTTCCATCCACCTCGGCCACACCCTCGATGGTATCGACGGATTGGCCATCAGCTTGGACAGCAAGCAACGTGCAGGCCTTGATGGATTTTCCGTTCATGTGCACCGTGCAGGCGCCACATTGGCTGGTGTCGCATCCCACATGGGTGCCGGTGAGACCCAATTGATAGCGGATGAATTCCACCAGAAGCGTGCGCGGCTCTACCTCGCCCGTTTCCTGTTTCCCATTAACCGTGACCGTGATCTGCATAGAGTGCGCGTCCGTTCCTGTTGTATTTGTCTCGTTTGTTCAGCCGACAATAAGCCAAATCACGCCCAAGGCGAAGAGACCGAGCACCAAGGGTAACCATATTTCGAACGTTATGGGTCTGAAGGCGTTGAGCGCATCGGACTTGCGTTCCTGTGCCGCCACAGGCAGTGGGGCGGGCGGACTGTCCGGCACAACTGCAGCCGCAGCCGCTGGTTCAACGACGGGCGTCGTCACCAAGGGCGCTGGGGGGGCTAGCGCGGAAGCCTGTTCGCTGAATTTGGAGAAAAACTGGTTGGCCATTTTCTTAGCTGTGGAATCAATCAGCCGGCTGCCGATCTGGGCTAGTTTGCCGCCAACGCTGGCATTGACCTCATAGAACAAGGTGGTGCCTGAGCCATTCTCTTCCAGGTTCACTTTGGCTCCGCCTTTGGCGAATCCCGCGGCCCCGCCTTTGCCTTCACCGGAGATGGTATAGCCGTTGGGGGGATCGAGATTCGATAAGGTGACGGCACCGGTGAACTTAGCCTTCACAGGCCCCACCTTGGCGGTCACCGTCGCTTCCAGTTCGGTCTCAGAATGGCGGGTTATGGACTCGCAACCGGGGATGCAGGCCTTGAGCACATCCTCGTCATTGAGGGCGGCCCAAACGGTTGCCCGCGGCGCCGGGATCTCATAGGACCCGCTCATGTCCATGTTCGGCGTCTCCCCACTCTTGCCTTGGCCACACGTTTGCCTCGCCAGGCTACAAATTGCAACTGTTCAACAGTGCCGGGCATGCGCCGAGAAAAGGCCGGTGTAATCAATCAAGGGGGTGTTTGACCTGTCAATTGATGGGGGTAGTGTAGCTAAGCTATTTTGGAGAGTGGCACCATGGCAACCGTATTGGTCGCGGACGACGACGAAGCCTTGAGAATGACGGTGAAAGCCGTTCTGACCTCCGCGGGATATGACGTCATTGGTGAGGCGGTGAACGGAGAACAAGCGATCGATAAATTCACCTCGCTTCAGCCCGACATCATCATGCTTGATATCGACATGCCAAAAATGAGCGGCACTGAGGCACTCGAAGAAATTATCAAACGAGATAAAAACGCCTGCGTCATCATGCTGACTTTGGTTGAAGTCTCAGACGTCGTTGACGACTGCCTGAAATTGGGTGCTGCGGATTACGTGCGCAAAGATACCCCCGCGACCGAACTCATCAGCAAGGTCAACGAGATTGTCGCCAAGCGTTCAGACGACGCCCCCTAACTCAGTGATGATGGGCGACGCCGGCGCCTACTGGTAACCGGATGTCATCGACCAGAGCCTGTACGGACTCAGGCGGGGCGGTGGTCAAGCGCATCATTAGTGCCGCAACGGCAAAGTTCAAGCCTGCACCTACCAATCCGATTCCTTCCGGTGAAATACCCAACAGCCAGTGCTCTGCCGTATTCAACTCGGGACTGATGAACTTGAAATAGACGATGTAGGCAAAGGTAAACACCAGACCGGTGAGCATGCCGGCGATCGCCCCTTCCTTATTCATGCGCTTTGAGAACACGCCCATAAGAATGGCGGGGAACAGGGACGCCGCAGCCAAGCCAAATGCAAACGCCACCACTTGTGCGACAAAGGCTGGTGGGTAAATGCCGAACAATCCCGCCAAACCAAGAGCAACCGCAATGGCAATGCGGGCGTAGAGCAGTTCCTGTTTCTCACTGAGGTCAGGTGACAAAGTTTTCTTTAACAAATCATGGGATACCGCCGCAGAGATCACTAGTAGCAAACCGGCTGCTGTTGACAAAGCAGCCGCCAGTCCTCCGGCGGCGACCAAAGCGATCACCCAATTGGGTAGGTTGGCAATCTCCGGATTGGCAAGGACGATAATGTCACGGTCCACATAGACTTCGTTGAAGTTGGCCGTCTCGGCGTTGGTCAGTACACGCTCGCCGTGGCTGCCGCGGGTATCGGTAAAGACCGGGGCACCGGAGAAGGGGTCGCCGGCGCGGTACTGCACTAGACCGTCGTCGTTCTTGTCGCGCCAGGCAATTAGGCCAATGTCCTCCCAATTGCGGAACCAGGCCGGGGTTTCCGCATAGGCTTGTTCGTTGACAGATTCGACGAAATTCAGCCGCGCAAACACGGCGACCGCGGGCGCGGTGGTATAAAGAATGGCAATGAACACCAACGCCCAACCGGCGGAACGGCGTGCGTCGGAGACCTTTGGTACTGTAAAGAAGCGCACGATCACATGCGGTAATCCGGCGGTGCCGATCATCAACGCAGCGGTGATGGCAAACACATCGATGGTGGATTTTGTTCCCTGTGTATAGGCACTGAAACCGAGGTCGGTGAGCACGCCGTCTAATGTTTCCAGCACTGGCCGCGCCGAACCATCGGCCAAGGTTCCGCCAAAACCCAGTTGGGGGATGGGGGAACCGGAAACCAAAAGCGAAATAAAAATTGCCGGCACCATATAAGCGAAGATCAACACGCAATACTGCGCCGCTTGGGTATAGGTGATGCCTTTCATGCCGCCGAGCACCGCATAAATGAACACGATGCCCATACCGATAAGCACACCTAAAGAAATATCCACCTCCAAGAATCGGGAGAAGACGATGCCGACGCCGCGCATCTGCCCAGCAATGTAGGTGAATGAGATAAACACCAAACAGACGACAGCAACGACCCGTGCCGCTTTGGAGTAATACCGTTCACCAATGAAGTCCGGCACGGTGAACTGGCCGAACTTGCGCAAGTATGGCGCCAGCAAAAGTGCAAGCAGGACATAGCCGCCGGTCCAGCCCAGCAAATAGACCGAACCGTCCCGGCCCATGAATGCGATAATTCCCGCCATGGATATAAACGAGGCTGCGCTCATCCAATCGGCGGCCGTGGCCATGCCGTTGACCACCGGGTTGACCCCTCCTCCAGCCACGTAAAAGTCGGTTGTGGACCGTGCCCGCGCCCATAGGGCGATGACGATATAAATGCCGAAGGTCAGGCCGACGAAAACGTACGTAAGCGTCTGTACAGTCATGAAGCACCGCTCGGACGCTCGTCATCGTCACCCAAACCGTATTCGCGGTCGATCTTTTTCATGCGGATTACGTAGACAAAGATCAATATGACGAAGACGTAAATGGCACCCTGTTGCGCAAACCAAAATCCGAGGGGGAAACCGAAGAGTTCGAATTGATCGAGAAAATCGGCCAACAAGATTCCACCGCCGAAGGAGACAATAAACCAAATGCTGAGTAACCATCCCAACAAGCGAAGGTTAGCCCGCCAGTAATCACCGACACGGGATTCACTTAAGACTTCGTCATCATGGGCAGTATGCTCAACGGGATTGCCCTGGTCGTCGTGGTGATAGACGGTATCTGTCTCGTTCTCTCCACCCATAGATGACCCCTTTGTTATTTACCCGTTTCTGGTCTTCGTTCCTGCAAGCGATAACGATAAGCTAACGCGTTCGGTCTGATCTGCAAAAGGATCTGTTGGTGTCGGTAACGGTTTCGCGTAACTCCGGTGGACAAGACAACACGCAGGAGTCCGCACCCATTGGTGAAATTTTAGACGGCGCCGTTGAGCGGCACGCCGCGCAATGTCGCGACCGGGTGCCCGACTTTGTCAAGCAGACCTACGGCTGGAAAGGGGCTGCAGGATTGCATCGCAATGCGCTCGGCTGGGATCTGGTGCGTGCCCCGGCCAATCTTGTGCTTGGTGGCGCTACCGGGTTAGCGCGCCTGGGCGGTGTAGCCGCACGTGCAGTTGGAGCACGCCGGTTAGGTCACCGCCTTGGCAGGTTCAAAGTGATGCTCGATACGGATGTGGGCCGCGAAGTGGTTTGGCGTCTCCACGCCGATCTTTTGTGCCTGCCTTATCAACAGCAAGGTCGGGCGATCTTGGCCGACAGTTTGTTTGACGAAATCCTTACCGATCTGCGCATGGTCGCCCATCTGGATACTGTGCTCCTGGCCATTGATGCTGAGGCTAACAAGCGGGCATTTGAACGTCGACTGAACGCGGCTCTGAGTGAATACATCGGTGCCCGGGCTCCCGCCACAGATATCACTGCAGCTCTGATGTCCGCCGCTGTTGGGTATATGGCCTATCAAAAAGCGACGCCCAGTCTGGTGTCCTTCAGTACTGTGGTGGCCGGATCCTTGGCCCAAACAGCGGCAGTGTCCGGCTTTTGGGCCGGGCCTTGGGCGGGTGGCCTTTATTACGCGTTGGCTGCTGCACCCGCCGCCTCCCCGCTGCTCACGGCTGGTGTATTTGCCGGTTTGGGCGTGCCCGCCGCAGCGGCAACCGCGCTCGTCGGTCTGGTGGCCGACCCCATTCAAGCGTCATTCGGAATGCATCAGCGGCGGCTTTACCGACTCATCGATACACTAGAGCACAATCTCAAATCGGATCAGGACGCGCAGTTACCGTTGCGGTCCCATTACATTGCGCGGCTGGTCGATCTTTGGGATTGGACGACGCTGGCCTACCGTATGACCGGGTCCGGCGCGACGCCTTGAGAGCTAAAATCTTCTAACGAGACTCATTCACCCCGGCCTTTGCGGATTGAAGATATTCCGAACTTGGCCCGCACCGTGTCCATAGCCTGTTCGATCCCTTTAAGACGTTTCAATGAATCATCGAGAAGGTCTGGCAAGTCGGCGACCACGGAGTCCGATAACGTGCCCGCACCAATACCGATCAACCGGAACGGTCCGCGTTTATGTTCTCGTGTAAGCATTGGATCCGCCGTGCGAAACAAAACCTCGGCAAGTTGAGTGGGCGTCTGAAGTGTTGTCGTCCGGGTCAGGGTGCGGAACCGTGCGGTCTTGAGTTTTAAGGTTACCGTTCCGCTCGCCAGACTTTTGGTCTTCAATCTAGCCGACACCTCTTCACACAAAGGCCACAACCGCTTCAGCAATGTGCTCACGTCACCAATGTCGCGATCAAAAGTCCGTTCTGACGAGATGCTCTTGGCCGGCCGGCCTGGCTTGATGGTGCGGAAATCCTCGCCGCGGCTTAAACGCGCCAAATGTTGACCGGTTTCGCCGTACATCCCTTCCAAGGCTTGCGGGGTCAACGCCTGTAGATCACCGATGGTGAAAAGGCCGTCAACCTTCAACCGATTGGCCATGGCGGGCCCGACACCGGGAATGGCTGAAATGGGCTGATCGTGCAGGAATGAGACAACGTCGCTTCTGCCAATGGCGGTAAACCCTCTCGGCTTGTCCAGATCAGACGCCATCTTGGCGAGAAACTTGTTGTAACTGAGACCAATGGACACGGTGATGCCGACCTTCCGTTCAATATCGAGGGCGATGGCGGCTAAAGTGGCGGCCGGCGGCCGGCGATGCAGCCGTTCAGTCCCAGACAAATCCAAGTAGGCTTCGTCTACAGACACCGGTTCAACTAGCGGTGTTGCCGTTTCGAGGATTTTTCTGACCTCGCGGCTGACGGTGCGGTACGTCTCCATTCTGGGTTTGACCACAACAGCATCGGGACACAGTTTCAGCGCCTTGAACATGGGCATGGCAGAGCGTGGCCCGTATTGACGGGCCACGTAACAAGCGGTCAACACCACACCCCGCCGGCCGCCGCCAATAAGAACGGGTTTGTTTGCTAAGGACGGATCGTCTCGTTTTTCCACCGCGGCATAAAAGGCATCGCAATCAAGATGGGCGACGGTGAGGGAGTCCAACTCACCGTGAGACACAAACCGATCCGACCCACAGCGCGCGCAAAACACAACCCGTTCATCAAACAGATGAAGGCAATCTCGGCACAGTGTTGTGACCATGGTTTGGTTCCAACCGGACAGAGTGGTACAGCGAGAACGGTAAAGAGTTGACGTGTTTGGTTACACAGACCACACCCATTGATCCATACCATGGTACACACCACCCATGAACCCTGCGCCAGCATCGCCCTCGATTGATCCTCTTACCCGCGAAGGCCTTACTGCTGATGCGGTGCGCAAGTCCATCCGCAAAATTAATCCGCACATTCATGTGTGGAGCGACGACGAACTTGATGCATCGCTGGATGCCACGTTGGCGCAAGCACCGAACCGGCGTCATGTGTGGGTGTTTGCCTATGGGTCGCTACCATGGAACCCACTCATCGACGTGGTTTCCCACCGCCCGGGCATTGTTCACGGTTACCGCCGCCGTTTCTGCATGATTGCCCCCACCGGCCGGGGGACACCTGATAATCCGGGTTTGATCTTTGCACTTGATACCAGCGGCAGCTGCCATGGTGTGGCGCTCAAGGTAAATCCAAAGAAGATACGAGACGAACTGGCCCTCCTGTGGCGCCGCGAAATGGTTGTTGGGTCTTACACCCCCCGTTGGGTACGCGTGCGCGGACAGGTGAACGACTGCGCGGCGATCGCTTTTGTGATGAACCGAACGCACAGCTCCTACCGAGGAACATGGTCTCCTCAGAAAACCACGCGTACGGTTGCGACTGCTTCAGGTGTTTTGGGCAGCAATGCCGACTATCTTTTCGACACCCTGGATCATCTGCATGACCAGGGCCTCAACGATCACGGTTTGACTGACCTGGCCAGCCGCGTAAAACGTATACAAAACAGAAAGCCGAAGGGGTGATAACCGTATGAGACAGACCTTATGAGCGACCAAAGAGGCGGCCATGGCACCAGCCGCATGGCTATGCTGGACCGGCCTAAGGGCAAGGATCATCGTTACCTTTACCGCATGTTCGGATTCATGCGGCCATATGGAATCGCACTCTTGCTGGCTGCCACGGCGTTGGTGATCACCGCCGGGGCAACGCTGTCTATCGGTCTCGGGGTCAAATTCCTCATCGACAACGGTCTCAGCGCCGGCGATCCGGAATTTCTTGACCGCGGTTTGTACGTGCTCATCGGCATTGTTTTGGTGATCTCTATCGGCACCTATTTCCGCTTTTATTTTATTTCCTGGGTGGGTGAGCGTGTGGTCGCAGATATGCGCTCAGCGGTTTACGACCAGGTTCTCAAACTCAGTCCCGGATTTTTCGAGGTGACACGCACGGGTGAAATTCTTTCCCGCCTGACGGCGGATACGTCACTTCTGCAAACAGTCATTGGGTCGTCTCTCTCCATTGCCTTGCGCAATGTTCTCACTCTGATCGGCGGCGTGGGTCTGCTCATTTACACCAATGCCAAACTGACAGGTCTTGTGGCTTTGGTTGTACCTGCCGTGGTTGTGCCCATCATTTGGTATGGCCGAAAGGTACGGCGGCTGTCGCGGGACAGTCAGGACCGGGTGGCCGATGTCGGCGCTTATGCGGAAGAAAGCCTCAACGCCATTCGTACCGTTCAGGCCTACAGCCACGAAACGGTCGATCAAACTCGGTTTTCAGTTGAAGTGGAAGGTGCCTTTAAGACAGCCGTCCGTCGCATCAGTGCCAGGGCCATAATGGGCGCAGTGGTCATTTTGCTGGTCTTCGGCGCCATCAGCGTCATCCTCTGGGCGGGTGGACAAGATGTCATAGCGGGGGGCATTACGGCGGGGGAACTGACGTCGTTCGTGTTCTATGCCGTACTCGTCGCCGGCGCGACGGCAGCGTTAACGGAAGTTTACGGTGATCTGCAACGCGCCGCCGGCGCGACTGAGCGGCTCATTGAACTGCTTGAAACCGAACCCGATATTCGTCCGCCCGCCAATCCCGTGCCTATGCCCGAACCCGCCCAAGGTGCCGTTCGCTTTGACGATGTCACTTTTCACTATCCGTCGCGGCCTGATGATGCAGCGCTTAACGGTCTATCCCTCGATATAACGCCTGGTGAAACGGTGGCGCTGGTCGGTCCATCAGGCGCGGGCAAGAGCACGGTGTTTCAATTGTTGCTACGGTTTTACGATCCGCAAAGCGGCTCCATCTTGATCGATGGTGTAGACCTGAAACAGGCAGACCCTGTCGAGGCCCGCAGCCGCATCGGGCTGGTCTCGCAGGATCCGGCAATCTTTGCCACTGATGCTTGGGAAAACATTCGCTATGGCCGGCCCGATGCTGGGGACGATGAAGTGCGGGCCGCTGCTGAGGCGGCCGTCGCCACGGAATTTCTCGATCGTCTGCCCGACGGTTTCAACACTTTTCTCGGTGAAAAGGGGATGCGCCTTTCCGGTGGTCAAAAGCAGCGCATCGCCATCGCCCGCGCCATCCTGCGGGACCCAGCTGTGCTGTTGTTAGATGAGGCCACCAGCGCCTTGGATGCGGAAAATGAGCGCCTGGTTCAACTGGCCTTGGAAGGGGTTATGGACGGCCGCACCACCATGGCCATCGCTCACCGTCTGGCCACGGTGGTCAATGCGGACCGTATAGCGGTCCTTGATGAGGGCCGCTTAATTGATACCGGGCCCCATGAGGCTCTGTTGGCCTCCAGCCCGCTCTATGCCCGGCTCGCCGCTTTGCAGTTCTCGGCAGAGTCCGGTGTTGAGAATACGGCAGTAAACCTTTGATATAGTTCAGGGTATTGCCCAGACTATAATTTTCGACTCAAACTATATAGTGCGTGAGCTCTGTTATTTGGAAGTTAATTTTACTGCCTAGTTTAACGAGATCGCGGTCGAGCCATGCGTGCCAACAAAGCCATTAAAAATTCTGCGCCGGCTGTATCCATCGTGGAAGACCCCCCCCCTTTTTCCGATGCACAAATGTTTGCTCGCACGTTGTCCTTGGGCAAACAGACATACTTCGTCCTTGATACTTTGAACAACGAGTTGATGTGGCCGCCGGAGACCTATCGCCTCTGGGGATTGGATCCGGAAAAGTTTGATGCAGTCCCACGTGATCGTGTGATCTCTTCAATTCATCCCCAGGATAGAATTCAGATCGAATCTCTTTTCGAAAACTCTGACATTGATGAATTGCACTATGAGTTTCGGATTACCTTGCCAGATGGAACCGAACGTCACATCCGCAGCAATGCGATCAGAGACCGGGATCAAACGGGGCAGGTCGTTCGCATCTTTGGTTTGTTGCGCGACATTACCGATGAACAGCGCATAACTGGTGAACTGACAACCACCGGACGATTTTTGGATCTGGCTGTCCAGTCGACCCGGCTTGGAATTTGGGAAGTCGACCTCGAAACCGAAGAGGTCAAGGGCAACGACCAGATTTTCACAATTCTCGGCTATGAACGCGGCGAACTGGAAATGGTCAACACAACGTGGACCGAACTTTGTCATCCTGACGATCGGGTCGCTCGCGATGACGTACTCAGCCGCGTCTTTAGCGGGGACCTTGATGCCTACAATCATGAATACCGATTAAGGCATAAGACCGGAAAATGGATTTGGGTGCTGGTTAACGGTCAAATTGTCGAACGGCATCCCGATGGGCATCCTATACGCATGGCGGGTACGACGTTGGATATCACCGTGCGCATGCAAACGGAAAAACAACTCAGCGCACAGAATGAATTGTTTTCGCTTGCGCTGACGATGGTCCGGCTTGGGTATTTTAACTACGACGCCGTGACGGACGTCATTTCCTGGCCGCCGCACACATACCGTCTTTGGGTCTTGAACCCAATGAACAAGAACCCTCCGCAGAATTAATTTTATCCCTGGTTCATCCAGAGGACCGGGATGTCTTTATTGCTCAAATTCGTGATCCGAACTGGACGGAAAGGGAACATGATTTCCGGGTGTTGTTGCCCGACGGGTCGGTCCGTCATTTGCGCAGCCAAATCGTCAGGCAAAGAGGTCCGCGGGGGCCTTATCCAGCTACGGCATTTACGGGGATATATCCCAGTACCGCCAAATGCAGACCGCCCTTGTTGAAGGGGAAGCGCGTTTCCGCTCCATTTTTGAAACTTCAGGCGCTGGCATCGTCATTGCCGACTACCATGGCACCATCCGCTATATCAATCGTGCCTACGCAGACATGCTGGGGTATGCCCCCGACGATATGGTCGGCCGAAGTTTTGTTTCACTGAGTCCCGAAGGGGAAATCGATCCTGTTGTGGACTACGCCGAAGAAATGAAAAGCGGCGCCCGAAACAATCTTAGCTTGGAGAAAAAGTATCGCCATCGCGCTGGGCATGTCATTTGGGTCCGTCTCAATATCGATGTTGTCGACGGCCTGGGTATGGGCGAACGCATGCTGGTCGGTGTGGCGCAGGACATCACCGAACGCAGGGACCTCAAGGAGGTTATCCGGGACCGCTTCGGGGTGGAGTATCACGAGCGCTCGGTCTCGCGCCTGCTGCACGATCTCGGCTTCTCGCACATGAGCGCCCGGGTGCGCCATCCGGGCCAAGATGCGGCAATGCTGGAGACGTTTAAAGAAACTTCCCCCGGGCGCTCGCCGCGGCGGTAGCCCACCTGCCGCCCGCAACGCCGGTCGAGCTGTGGTGGCAAGACGAGATGCGCCTTGGCCAGAAGAACGGCATCGTCCGGCAGTGGGCGCGCACCGGCAACGTTACGAACGGGGCGCAATCGTCATCACCTCGAACTTGCCGTTCGACGAATAGACGGAAATATTCGGTTCCGAGCGCCTGACCGTCGCGCTGCTCGATCGCCTGACCCACCATGTCCATATTCTGGAAATGAACGGCGACAGCTACCGGCTCAACCAGAGCCGAAGAAAACAACAAACAGCCGGCCGCAGCTGATCGGTATCTAACACCGAGGCCGGCGTTGACCCGGTGGGTACACAGGCACCGCCCACACGCCTTCGCTTCGCACACGCGAAACGCTACGCAAAGCCGCGCGGGTCCCTCCTATGCACTACCGGGACAACCCGCAACAACGCCTTCGGCATCACATAAAATGGACTGGTTTTACGCCGCCCAACTGGACTGATTTTGCTCCGCCGTTGACAGTCTCAATGTCCGTTCCTTTAGCTTTCATGCTGCGGGTGTGATACCAGACATGCTATCGGGTGCCGTACGGATGATCAAAGTAACTCCGGAATGCAGGATACGGTTGAAGGCGAACAGATAACGGTAATCGAGCCATCTTTGTCGTTTGACGAATTGGCTGAAAATTTCCAACTCTTTGACGATTGGGAAGACCGGTATCGCTATATCATCGATCTGGGACGCAAACTGCCTCCTTTTCCGGAGGATGCCAAAACCGACAGCCATAGAGTGCGTGGCTGTATGAGCCAAGTATGGATGGTGCCGGGACATATACCGGGACATTCCGATCAATTTGGCTTCGCCGCAGATAGCGATGCTCATATCGTCAAAGGGCTTATCCATATTCTGGCCGTTCTTTTTGCTGGAAGAAAGGCAGACGACATTGCGACTGTGAATGCGGAAGAAGCCTTCAGGCACCTCGGGCTGGATCAACACTTAAGTCCGAGCAGGCGGAATGGGCTGGTGTCTATGGTTGAACGGATCCGTTCCGAAGCCCTATCGGCTTAATCGGTGTTTGGTTCGGCCTGAGCCGACGAGTTTTCTGTTTCTTCCATTTTTTTCCGAACCGAAAGTCCCAGCGCATTTTCCGGATCAAGATTAAAACATGCGGACAACGATTCCTCTGCATCTTCGCGTCTATCAAGACGAATATAGACTTCGGCCAATGACGCTTTGACGTTCGCATTCTTCGGTGCTCGAACTTCAGCATTGCGCAGATTGTTCAGCGCCTCAGAAAGGTTGCCCTTGTACAAATTAACGATGCCAACTTGGTACAGAATTTCCGGGGATTGAGGAACAATAGTGCCAGCTCTGGTTAACGCGGAGAGCGCCTCATCCCACCTCTCTCGCAGCGACGCAATGCGCGCTAATCCGATAAACGCTTGGTAAAGATGTGGATCTAATTCAACCGCTCTGAGATAGAACGTTTCAGCCTGAGCAATGTTACCATAACGCTCATGCAGGTTAGCAAGGTTGGCATAAGTAAAACTTGAGCGTGGGTTTAACATCAAGGCGGTTTGGAATGCCGCAATCGCACTCTGTGGTTTTTCGCGTCTTCTCAAAACAGCGCCGAGATTATTGTGCGCTTCGGCAAAATCAGGCCTCGCCTGAATGGCACTTCTGTAAAGGCTCCCTGCTATGGTCAGCCGCCCTTCCTTGAAGTGCTCTGAACCCGCCTGCTTGAGTTCGTCAGCGTTGACGGACCCATTTGATGAGTTGGTACCGCCTGAACCAGTATTTGAGGCCAGTTGGGTTACCAACCGGTCCGCTGCTGCTCTTACCATGGTTGTAAATTTCTCGGCTCTATTACCACTACGGCCCAAAGCCAACCCAACGCTTTAAGGCGGCCTTAATTTCCTTCCAGCCCAAGCCACGATTAAGACTGACAGCCATCCTAAAAGAATCAATAGCGGCGTCTTTTTGGCCCAGGCTCTGATACGCTTCACCCAGATTGTAGTGGGCGTCGGCGTGATTGGGGTCTAACTGCACTGCGCGTTTTAACGGGATCACCGCTTCTTCATTGCGACCCAACGCCAATAGAATGAATCCCGCATCCGCTTGGTATATTGCCATGTTTGGTTCTGCGCGAATGGCAACATTAACATGCGCAAGCGCGTCCTCATGAGCGCCCTGGTTGTAGCATCCAATCGCTTTGGCATGTTCTACCTGATGGTCAATGGATTCTGCGGCCGTTGATCGACTGCTATCAAAAGCACGCGATTTCTTTTGCTTCAAATCCGACTCCGTATCAAGAATTCTGCGGCAAGAGGCATCACTATGAACTGAGACGTCGGGAAGGGGAAAGCGGAGATTGCGGTTAGGTGTGCTTAGACCCAAAAAGACGCCTATCGATTTTGGTTACGAATTGCCATGGGTCTGCGTCCGGCTTGCCGAACAGGAATCCTTGCGCATATTCCACGCCGCAATCACGGACAAATTCCAGCGTTTCTTTGTTATCGATCATTTTCGCAATAGTCTCAACTTCCATGGTCTTGCATAAGGTGGTCAGCGCTCTCAAAAAAGCCCGGCCCTTCGGTGCACCCATCGCGTTCTTGACCGCACTACCGTCCAGTTTGACCACATCGACTTCAAGGACGTTGAGATACTGAAAACTCGCTGCACCCGCGCCGAAATCATCCAAACATACATGAAAGCCCCGAGAGCGGACGGATTGGACAAACTCATTCGCTTTATTTAGATCAACCACCCGTGCCGATTCCGTTATCTCGAAGACCAGGAACTCCCTCAGCCATGGATTATCGTCTAGTAGCTTATGCGGTTTTTCGATGTAGACCGCGTCATCAACGGACATGCCGGAAATATTGACCGCAATTGATATCCGGTCTTTCTTGTGTTCCGCCAGCCATTCCACGCACTTTTGCGCCATGGCAATGTCGAACTCGCTGATCAAACCGGTTTCCTCGGCAAACGTGATGTACTTGAAGGGTGACTCTTCAAAGTTGCCGCCAAACTGCACTAGGGCTTCGTAATGGTGAAAAGCTCCGGTGTTGACGTCCAATATGGGATGAAACGCGATTTGGAAATCGGCGCCGCTGACAACATCGCGAAAGCCATTGAGCGAGCCAACCGCCTCCTTAACCAAAGCGTCCATGTTCTGGGTGATGTCTTTGACGTTGAAGTCTTCACCCACCTGCTCGCGCAAATGATTGATGGTGTAAACGAGACCCTTGGTCAGGTCTTCTTCGTCAATCTCTTCAAGATCGATATCGACTTTACCGGCCTGAACTTCAACACCTTTGCCCTGCGGATCGAAGACCCGCGTGGCTTCCGTCAATTGCACTTCAAGATCATTCACGTTGACGTCTGTATCGTGAATAATGCCGAACTTGCCTTCGCCGATCTCGCCCGCTTAGTCACCGCCAATGGAATTGGCGCGCAGCGTGGTTCCAACCGTGCTCATGAGGATGTCCTGATCCTCCTCCTCAAGGCTGTTGTAAAACTTGTCAAACCCGGGAACGTTGATCAGGGTGAGTTCCGTGGCGCTGCCTCCGGCCTTGGCTTCTTTCAGTTTGTCCGCGGCCATATTGGAGAAGGAATCACCAGCCAATAGGCCCGTGTTTTGATCCCGTTTGACGCTTGTATCCAGCTCCCCTTCTTCACTCAAATCGGCTGATGTCCGCATGGCGAGAAAGTAGTGGTCGCCCAGGTCCGGCATCAGGTAGCCGGAGAAGGACAAGGGTGGAGAAAGCCCTTTGACCCCTTTGAGCCGGACTGTCGCGTTGTCGATCCGCCCTTTTTTGGCGGCCACCGCCAATAACTGTTCGACCAGGAGCTTATCCCTTGGCGCGACGTATTCCCTGAGGCTTGTACCGATCAGCTTTTCGTCGGTCTTGCCCAGGATGGGTTCCGTGGCGCCGGCCGCAAACACGATTTTTCGTTGCTGATCAAGCTCGATCAGCATGTCCGCCCAGCAAAACGCAAAGGCAACGAATCTCTCACGTGCGGTAGACATCGAGAATGGCGCCCCAATTAAATTAGCCCGCGCGGCATTTTTGCCGCTTTGTAATCGACTGGGTAGCATCACTCAGACCCGAGCCGCAATACATCATAGTCTCGTGTCCAATTGTTACAAAGGGCGTAGGCCTGGACTGTGGTTTTGTGCCACCTTGGGGACGATCCAGTTCAACTACCCAAACGGGATATGACCCATGGCTCGACCCCATATCGAATTTATTCAATCTCAAGTTCTGCCATTTAGCGCCGGTATGCCAGGGGATGTGCGGCAAGGTGTGTCATGCCGCATTTTGTCGATCAACGAAGAGGCGTGGGATTCGTCCTTACAGCTGCGCTATCCGCCGGGTTGATCGGCCGGCGAATCCCATTATCTCGATGTCGACGAAGAACTGTTTGTGCTTGAAGGAAGCGTCGAAATTAACGGCCGCACTTACGGAAAGCATGATTACGGACATTTGCCCACAGGGTTTTACCGAGCGTCCATGAGCAGTCCGACCGGTGCGGTTGTTCTCACATTCCTCAATGGCGAAGCTCATACGGTAACGGCTGACACCCATGGATCCATGTTCGATGAACGGCTCTTGGTGGAGCACATCGATACCCGCCGGATGGAAGGTGAAACTGGAAAGCGTAAACACATGAATTCTGGTGACTGGGACCCATCGGGCACCATCCATAAAAAACTATTTCATCATCCCGATACCGGTGAACTCACCTGGTTGATCGGTATGATGCCTTATTGGTCAACACCGCGGACGGAAATCCATCCGGTTGTCGAAGAGGAATTCGCCATTCTGGGCGACATCTGTTTTCCATTAGGCATGATGCGCGACGGCGGATACTTTTGGCGCCCGCCGGGAATCGAACATGGACCGTTTGCCACCTGGGGCGGCTGCCTTCATCTCTGCCGCTGCCGGGGCGGAGCATTCGCAACCGAATGGAACGAGTCCGACGGACCGGACTGGATGCCGGAGTACGAACCCATCCTACCGCCCAACTATCAAACTTACGTGAACGAAGCCAAAAACTATGACTGTGAACCCAATTACTAATTTACGAGAGTTAGTGACGGTGTGCATCGCCAATTGATTGGGACAATACAGGTCTATGGAGACGCACCCGTCGATTCCCATACAAGACCATGACGACGACGCGCATGCTCATCCAGCTATGAGCGCCATTCTTTCTTATTGGTGTGCGTTGAATGAGGGTAATCCACCAAAGCGTAGCGTTTTCGAATTTATGGACGTATATCAGTACGCGCCGCATCTCTTGATGTCGGAACGTGTCGCGCCATGCACTTTTTCATTTATTTACTGTGGCACTCATGTTGCCGACAATTTCCCCCGGGATCTCACGGCTAAGACGTACGGGCCGAATAGCGTGGAAGCCAGTCATATTCCTTGGTTTGACTACAAGTCCATTGCGATAGACACACCCTGCATACGTTTTGGCCGCGACCGTCTCGACTGGCCCAACACCAACTACGACACCATTCTGTCTGGTATATTTCCGCTAACGGATGATGACGGAGCCAATCGATATCCCCTTGCTTGTCTGGTGTTTCTCAATAGCAGTGCAGAATCATGACCATTACTGGGTGCGCTAGTTCTTGCTCTCCGCCTACTGATGTCTAAAGTGTTATGGTCTTCAAACACTTGGATTACTGAGGGCGCACTCCTATGGCTTATGCCCGCGGACCACAGGCCGCGTTTTTGTTTCCAATACTATTAGCAGCTGTCCTTTTATTTGTGGCCAGTGTGCCCGCACCGATGGCGTTAGCGCAGGAAACGGCGGTCCGTCGAACGACCCTATTGGTTGAAGACATTGGCAAGTCGATGGATTTCTACCAGCGGCTCGGTTTGACTCCTTGGTTCGAACGTTCTTCGCGAGATACGGACAAAGGCGGCGTAATCGGTTCAACCGCTTTACCGTTGACGGCGGACCCTAAAATCGGGCGCATCGTGATTATGCGTGGCAACGACGATCGCATCGGCATGATTGGCTTACTTGGCTATGAACGGCCGCCACTGGCCAATGCACGCGGTAACTTGATGGGGGTCGGGGTTGGTGATGTCATCATCATGATCGAAACCGACGACATCAATTTTATCTACAACCGTTTGCAAGAAACCGGGGCACGGTTTCACAGCCCACCCGAACGATTTGAAGTGACCAATCCCGATGGCACCATCCGGGATACGGGATATCGGATGTTTGTCTACGATCCGGACGGTCATTTGATTGAGGTTTCCGAACCCTCTGAAAGAGATCCCGGCTAGGGGTTATTCCCCTAAAACCGTGCCTTCACGACGCGGGTCCGCGCCGCCGTAAACCATACCGTCCTTGATCGCGAGGGCATGGACACCACTGGGGAAATTGCCGAGCCGAACGCGATGTCCCAAGGCTTCTAGACTTTCTTTGTGACGGGCTAAATCCGAATCCCGTTCCAACATGACGGTGGGACCAAACATTAATACGTTCGGCAGATTTGTCGCATCTTGCGGAGTCATGTCCCAATCCAGCATGGCGATAAGAGTCTTGGTCACGAGTGGTACAATCGCCATGCCACCGGGCGACCCCGACACGGCGACGATGTCGTTGTTCTCGTCGAATACAATTACCGGGGACATGGAACTGCGTGGCCTTTTGCCACCTTCTACGCGGTTAGCAACGGTCCGGCCGTCAGCAACGGCGCTATAGGAGAAGTCGGTCAATTGATTGTTGAGCAGAAATCCGCTGACCATGAGGCGGGAGCCGAACGCGCCCTCAATGGTGCTGGTCATGGACACCGCATTGCCCATGGGATCTATCACCGAAATATGCGTCGTAGAGGGGCGTTCAAAACTCTGCCCTGGCGCATAGGTGCCAGGTCTAAAGTTAAGAGTTTCCTTTTGAGGTGGATTACCGGCTTCCGCCCGCGCCAAACGTCTTAACGGATCAATCAAACTGGCCCGTTCCGCCAAATACACCCGGTCTATCAGACCGTCTTGTGGAACCGTGACAAATTCCGGATCAGCGATAAACACGGCCCGATCCGCATATACCAACCGGCTGGCTTCGACAAACAGATGCACTGCCTCTGCTGACCATGGCGTCATTCCCGGTAGATCATACTTTTCAAGCATGCCCAAAGTTTGAATCACACCAATGCCGCCAGAGGTGGGAGCCGGTGCACTGCAGATAGTGAACCGACGATAAGAACCGCAAAGCGGATCGCGTTCCCGCGCCTGATAGGTAGAAAGATCTTCCAGAGTGAGGTCTGCCGGATTGCGAGTGGCCTGTTGAACTGTCCGCGCAGTCGCTTCGGCAAGATCACCTGAGTAAAAGATATCCGCTCCCTCATTGGCCAATCGCGTCAGCGTGTCAGCCATGGCGGGATTTTTCAGGATTGTGCCGACTGGTTTTGGAGTTCTATCGGCTTGATAGTAATGGGCTCCCGCTACAGACATGGCCGGTAGATTTGAATCCACCTCCAACAGGCGATGCAGACGCGGTGAAATGGCGAAGCCGTCAGCGGCGACGTCGATTGCAGGTGAAAACAAATCGGACCATGCCAAAGCGCCGTGCTGCCCGTGGGCTAATTCCATGACCCGAACCAAACCCGGCACGCCGACGGATTTGCCACCAACGGTCGCTTCCATGCGCCGCATGGCCGTACCGTCGGTTTTAACAAACCGGTCTTCCGTGGCGGTGGCCGGGGCCGTTTCGCGGCCGTCATAAACAAACAGCTGTTTCTTAGTGTTGTCCCAGAACAGAACAAAGGCTCCGCCACCAATACCGGAGGATTGGGGCTCCACCAGGTTCAAAACAAGTTGTGTCGAGAACGCCGCATCCAGCGCATTACCGCCGGCCTTGATGGCTTCAAAACCGGCCCGCACGGCAAGGGGATTGGCGGCAGCGACCATAAAGGATTTGGCCGTACCACCTTTCTGTTCAATCAGGCCACTGGCCGCCTCGGGAAAGGTTTCATCTTGCGCCGTAACAGGCGCGGCGATCAGCGCAAGGCCGCAAAGCGCTATACCGAACGGAGCGAGTAGGCGACCCATAAATACGCATTCCTTGAAGACGTTGTGAAAACTGGGGCGCTGATTACCACACTCCGCAGCAGCGGTCAGCAACGGGTGGCGGTTTCTGCCGGGCTTTCGTCCTGTCGTGCACCTATTGGTTAAGCCGACCTGTGAATGAACTACGTGATTCAGGCGAAAACGTGATTTCTAGACCTTTACGCCAGCACGCTTCCCGCCCACACTTGCGGAAAGAAACAAGGGAGATTGCACCTATGGGCACTATGGAATTGTCCCGTGATCCCACCGCACTGATTGTGGTCGATATGCAGAACTCATTCTGTGCCGATGACGGTGGGTGTGGCAAACCGGGTTTGCCGATCCAGAACCTGCAAAAGGCCATTCAACCCTGTGTCCGGCTGGTTACCGCTGCGCGATCCGCCGGCATTCCGGTCATTTTCACCCGCTACATGTACCGTCCCGACTACGCTGACGGTGGCGTGATGATCAAGCACCTCTTGCCCGAGTTAAGGGACGTTCGAGCGCTTCAGGCCAGCACGTGGGACATTGAAATCGTTCCGGACCTGACTCCTCAAGACGGCGATTTTATCGTCGATAAAAACCGGCCCAGTTCATTCTATGCAACGAACCTGGAAACCATGCTGCACGGTCTTGACGTCGACAGCTTGGTGGTGTCCGGGGTGACGACGAACTGCTGCGTTGAATCCACGGTGCGTGACGCCAGTCATCGCGATTACAAAACGTTTGTCGTAGAAGACGCCGTGGCGGAGCTTGATGAGGAACGTCACCAGGTTTCCCTGCGCTCTATGGATATGCTTTTCGCCGATCTGACAACGGTGAATAATGTTGAGATTGCCTGGGGCGTTCACAATTCAAAGATTGAAGCGGCTGAATAAATGAGCGGTTATATCGACATCGTCTGCAACCCTTACACGCCTTGGGTTCTAGAACGTAAACTTATGGGCGTGGATGAAAACTTTAAGGCCCAAGTGCGCATGGCCGATGACATGCGCAACGGCGTGGAGATCGAAGACTACATTCGGAAAATGGATGCCGCCGGTATTGAACGCTCACTGCTCATTGCCCACCGCTGCGGCGATCTCAACGTCAAAGGGTCTCATCACATCCCCTATGAATACGTGCACGAAGTTTGCCAGAAGCATCCAGACCGTTTTTCAGGTTTAGCGGGGATCGATACTACCAAAGGGATGGAACAGCTCCGCGAGTTGGAGGTGGTGATCAACGAATACGGCTTCGTCGGCGCTCATTGGTATCCCCATTGGTTTGGTATCCGACCCGATGCACCACAGATCTATCCAGTCTACGCCAAATGCTGTGAGCTCGACATCCCGATTATGATGCAAGTGGGTCAGAATCTGGTGTACTCCAAGGAGCGCCGGCTGCCCTCCGTGGCTAAACCCATCCTGCTCGATCAGGTGGCCATCGACTTCCCTGAGTTGGTGCTCATCGGCATTCACATCGGCGTGCCCTGGACCGACGAGATGATCGCCATGTGCTGGAAGCATGAGAACGTCTTCACAGCTGGCGATGCGTACGCGCCCAAGCACTGGCCCAAGCAATTTGTTCACTACGCCAATTCCTACGGCCGCCACAAAGTGTTGTTCGGCACCGACTGGCCGGTGATCGACCCGGAACGGGCGGTGCGGGAGGTCGCTGAGTTCGGCATGCGGCCCGAAGCGCACCAGATGCTCATGCGCCATAACGCGCTTCGTCTGTTCAAGCGTATTCCCGGAGCACAAGCTGCGGCGGCGGCGGAATAGGGCACGGACAATCATGTCGAACCACGACTCTATTCCTGCCGCGTTGTCCCATGCCTATCAATCCATGACCATGGCCAAGGGTCTGCGGGCGACGACGCAGCGCAATCCGGGCAAAGTAGCGATCACCCATGGCAATGAGAGCCGGACCTTCAAAGAGTTATCGGATCGCACAGACCGTCTCACCGCGGCAGCCATCTCTGATCTCAAACTAAAAAAAGGCGACAATGTCGCCATCGTTGCCAAGAACTCCATCGAATATGTGGAAGTGGTCTGCGGCGTACCCGAAGCCGGGGCAGCAGTAGCCACGATCAATCCACGTCTGACGGCCAGAGAGATCGAAGCCATCTGCAACGATGCTCAGGCCCGGGTTGTGTTTGTCGATGACGCCTCGGCAGAGGCGGCAGCCGGAGCTTCCTTCGACACGGTAGAACGGGTGATTCACCTAGGCGAGGAATACGAAACCCTGATCAGTAATCCGGCCACGCCGGAGACCTATCCCGAGATCAACGAGTGGGACACATGGACCATCCCCTATACGTCGGGTACAACCGGCGCACCCAAAGGGGTTATGCTGTCGCACCGCTCTCGCGTCATGGGCTTCTATCAAATCGCTATGGAATTCGGCTGTTACTCACCGGATGACCGGTTTCTTGGTACCACGCCCATGAATCACGGTGCCGGCATTGCTCTTCCAATGGCGGCTATCCAGTTCGGCGGCTTTACGGAAATCCTCGATAGCTTCGATCCTGAATTGCTGCTCAAAAAACTGAAAGAAGGCAATTTCTCCGGTGTGTTCACAGTGCCAACCCAGCACCACGCTATTTTCTCATTGGAGAAACCGGTGTTGGATAAGTACCGTGGCGCGCCCATGAAGGCGGTGATCTCCAATGCCGCACCGCTGCCGCAACATCTCAAGCAGAAAATCGTCGCATATTTCGGCGAAGGCATGCTGCATGAGTCCTACGGCTCGACGGAAGGTGGCTTTGTCACAAATTTGCGGCCGCCTTATCAACTTCAGAAAGAACGCTGCGTTGGCACGCCGTTTGCCCATGTCCTCGTCAAGCTCACCGATGAGGACTTCAATGAAGGTGGCCCGGAAGAACCCGGGGAGCTTTGGGTCAAATCCCCCACAGCCTTCTCAGGTTATTGGAACCGGCCCGACGAAACTGCGGCTGCATTTCGTGACGGCTGGATCACCGTCGGCGATGTGGGTAAACGCGACGAAGACGGCTTCATCTACATCGTCGACCGGGTGAAAGACATGGTCATCACCGGCGGCGTCAACGTTTATCCACGGGAGATCGAAGAGCTCTTATTCACGCATCCGGCGGTGAACGACGTGGCTGTGGTCGGCGTGCCAGACGAGAAATGGGGCGAGCGGCTCAAAGCCTTTGTCGTGCTGCAAACTGGTGAGAGCCTGGATGCCGAGGGCATCGAACAATTCTGCGATGGCAAATTGTCCCGCTTCAAAATTCCCAAGGACATGGCCACCATCGACAGTCTGCCGCGCAATGCCAACGGCAAAGTTCTGAAGACGGAACTGAGGAAGCTGGGGTAAAGCGGTGGACAAGGATCATGCCATTGGCAAGGTCTGGGATGCCCTCAGTGGTATTGCCGATCCTTGTCATGCGTTGTCCGGTCACGACCTCAGCATTGTTGATCTCGGCCTCATCAATGACGTGACCCGCCGGGATGACATCATTGAGGTCAGCGTTACCTTCACCGATCCCAGTTGTGTATTTTCCTACCAGATCATTATGGATTTGGAAGATCTGGCCCAATCCTTAGACGGCGTGTCTGAAATTAAAGTCACGTCCGATCCCTATCCGATGTGGACGGAAGACCGTCTCAGCGACAAAGCCAAAGCCCTGTTTCTCACCAAACGGCGCACTTTCGCTGTCGACCAGCCAGGAGCATCACCATGAACGATGCCATTTCATCACAATTCACCCGCCGCACGGCCATGCAGGCGTTAGGGGCCGCTGGCGCCATCGCGGCGGCGCGCGACATATCGCCAGCGTTGGCCCAGGCCGACTGGTCACCCGAACCGCACCCCATGGCGGAGCGCATCTTTGTTATCGACGGTGTTGCTCATTGCTACAACCACATGGATTACAACCGGCGCATCAAACGCGCGGCCGTCAACAGCATCAACACCACCTTCCGTTTTCATGAAGCCTGCACGCCGGAGCGCTTCCGCCTGACCCACGACCAATGGGAGCGGGATTGGCAGCCCGACGAAGTGGCGGACATCATGTTCTTGGAAAGTCACACGGACATGATGATCATGCATTCCGTGCCCATGTACGACCTCTATTACGACGGTCTGGTGTCCAACGAAAAAGGCGCGTATCTCAAAAACACTTATCCCGACCGGGTGTTATGGTACGGTGCGCTCGATCTGTTTGATCCCTACGATGTAGTCAAAGCCAAGGCCGACCGGCTTATCGATCAGGGTGCCGACGGCATCAAGTTTTATCCCACCCGCATCAATCTCGAGACCCGCGAGCCCGAAGGTTGGCTGATGGACGACGAGAAACGGGCCTTTCCGGTGTTCGACTATCTGCAGGGTAAGGGCGTGACCCACTTGGCTGTGCACAAATTGGTCGGTCACGTGGGGCCGTCGACCGCTGCCCTTGGAGTGGACGACCTCTATAAGGCAGCGGAAGCGTTTCCCAACCTCACCTTCCATCTGGTTCATGCCGGCTGGCAGAATTTCGATGAAACAGCGGACCTAATGAAGGCCCGAGAGAATGTCACCGCCGTGTTGGAAGGGCCCATGCTGTTCCCCCTATTCGACCTGGCCACCTTCAACGACATGATGAACGTGTTCATGACCCGTGTGGATCTCGACCGGTTGATCTACGCGTCGACCTCGGTCAACCAGCATCCCTATTGGATCATCAACGCGTTCTTTGATTTCGAACCGCCTGAGGGTGCGCCTTACACTTTGTCCGAAGAGGCCAAGACGAAAATTCTCGGCGCCAATTTGGCGCACTATCACGGTATCGATATTCCGGCTCAACGCCGCAAGATTGCGTCGGACAAATGGTCGGTCGCCAAAGCGGAAAACGGCTTACGCGAACCCTATGTCATGCAGCGTGGTTGACGCCTTTCCCTGAACCGGCTCCCATGTGGTCTAAGGGGGGCCTATGAGGGGACTGATCATCATTCTGCGGTGTTTAGCCTGTTTCTTCACAATTCTTGTGATGTGCACGGCACTAACTGTCGCAGCGCAGGATCAAGAATCAGGGGCGTCCGGCCATCCGGACCTACGTAGCAACGCCGAGGGTAATATTGTGATCGGCGGCACCGTGCCCATCACCGGGCCCCTGGCCACATCGGGCCTGCTTTACTATGACGCGCTGCACATGGCGGAAGAGGACATCAACGCCGCCGGGGGCATTCACGGCATCCCGGTGGACATCATTTTTGAAGATACTCAGCAGTCTAACTCAACCGCCGTCTCCGCCTTCATCAAGTTGGTGCAGGATCACGATCCGGTGGCGGTGTTTCTGTCCAGTTACACGCCACAAAATTTTGCTGTCGAGCCAGAGGTCACCCGCGCCGCCGTGCCTTCGTTTTATGCTGGCGGTGCCGATGGTCTGCATCAGCGCGGCAATCCCTGGATGTTTCGCATCAAACAGCCGGATTCGGTGATTGTCGACGCCATGGTCGATACGGTCATCAACCGTCTCGGCAAACGCCGCCCCGCCATTCTCTATATTCAAAACGATTACGGTCAGGGTTTGGCCAAGGATGCGGAAGGCCGCTTCAAAGCGATCGGTGTTGATCCAATTCTCGAATCCTACCAAGCCTCCGATAACGATCTTACGCCCCAGTTGTTGAGTGCCGTGGGACAGGGGGCCGACATCCTGCTCAGTGTTGGCTTTATGGGCCTGGGACCGGTGCATACGGTGACCCTGGCAGAAGCCCGTGACAAGGCCCGAGAGGCCAGGAAGCTCATCCTGGAAGGTGTGGACCCCATAGAGGCCAAGCGAGCCCGGAAACAGGCCCGGGCCCTGGAAGCTGCATCAGCCATGGTGTTCAAGGATTGTGCCGAAAAGTACATCGCCGCCCATAAGGCAGGGTGGCGCAATGCCAAGCATGCGGACCAATGGACGTCGACCCTTGAAACCTACGCCTATCCGGTATTTGGCTCTCTGCCGGTGGCTTCCATCGATACGGCGTTGGTGACGAAGGTCCTGGAGCCGATCTGGAAGGAAAAGACCGAAACCGCCTCACGTGTTCGGGGGCGCATTGAGGCCATAAAAGATACGCCTTAAGCCTGTCCAAATGAGTACTGACTTAGGGAGCCATACGGCCATGCAAAAGCATCATCCAGAAAACGAACGCGCCAAGCGGAGGTACTTCCTCTTTTTGCGTGAAGCGAAGCGGCTTGCGGAGAGTACCGTCGATCACGTTGCGGCGAGCATTGCGGCATTCGAGAAGGCGACGAAATATCGCGACTTTAAGAAATTTCATATAGAACAGGCGCAACGGTTCAAGCGTGTTTTGAATGAACAGGTTAACGATGTTACGAAAAAGCCGCTGGCCAAGGCGACGATTCATGCGCGGTTGTTGGACTTGAAAGCGTTTTTTCAATGGCTTGCGGATCAGCCGGGTTATAGGTCACGCATTGGTTACAGTGATGCCGAGTATTTTAATCCCTCCGCCAATGACGGACGTATTGCCAAGACCGTGCGAGAACGTCCAGCACCAACTCTTGAACAGATCCGCTGTGTTCTAAATACCATGCCCAAAGGAACCGATATTGAGAACCGTGACATCGCACTAATCGCCTTTGCGATCTTGACCGGGGCCAGGGACAACGCGATCGCTTCGCTTTCGCTAAAGCATGTTGATCTGGGCAAACGGGTGGTCGTCCAGGATGCGCGGGAAGTGCGCACGAAGAGAGGAAAGACAATCACCACGTATTTCTTCCCCGTCGGCGAGGATATCGAGAGGTTGGTCGCTGATTGGTGCCGGCACCTTGAGACGGTGCTGCTATTTGGCCCCGATGATCCACTTTTCCCTGCCACCAAGGTGGCACTTGATGCGAACAATCAATTCCACGCGGCCGGGCTTGGCCGGGCGCACTGGAAGACCGCTTCACCGATACGGCGGATCTTTCGGGAAGCTTTCACAGGCGCTGGTCTTTCATATTTTCACCCGCACAGCTTTCGGAAGACCCTGACATTGTTCGGGGAGAAAGTCTGCCGGACCCCTGAAGAATTCAAGGCGTGGTCGCAAAACCTTGGTCACGAACAGGTGCTCACGACCTTTACCAGCTATGGGGCCGTTCCACCGTCTCGGCAGGCAAAACTTATAGGTGACCTCCGCAACGAAAACGGGCTTTTTTCGGAAGATTTTGGTTTTGTCGATGGCAAAGCGGTCGAGCAGGCGATTTCGGTTCTACAGCGTGTCAAACACAACTTTGAACCCTCCTGACTCACATGACCAATGTAGCGATAGAAGGGACCAGCCGCCCGCCGCAACGGCCATGCCGAAACATCCAGTAGCATCCGTCAACAACTGATAATAACGAGAACGAATGCGGGCATTTACAGATGCCTGTCCCGTGAGTGGCGAGGATTGCCTTATGGAGGAGAAACCCGGCAGCGTCATGACGATCGAGGAGCCGCCCGTCAAAATACCTGAGAGGGGCCTATCGCATGGGCGTCCTAGCGACCGACCAGAGCGCGGCCCAACTCAAGGATCTCCTGCGCCGGCAACACGAGCGGTGGTGGAGTACCGACACCAAACGGTTCCGGGGCAAGAAACAGTTCCTCGGCTACGCGGGCCGCTACGTCCGCCATCCCCCCATCGCACAGCGCCGGCTCCGGAAGATTAACCGTCACGAAATACATTTCTTGACGAAAGACACGAAAACGAAACAAATGGTCATGACCCGGTATAAGATGGCTGCCTTCGTGGCCACGCTGGCCGATCACGTGCCCGACCGTTACCGGCACAACATCCGCTACTTCGGGCTACTGGCCCCACGCACCAAGGCCCGCACGCACGACACCGTGTTCGCCCTGCTGGGGCAGGAACGCCTTGGTAAGCCTGCTGTATCTGCCGCCCTACAGTCCCGACTGCAACCCGATCGAGATGGCCTTCGCCAAACTCAAGGCGCTCCTGAGAAAGGCCGCCGCCAGAACCGTCGACGACCTGTGGGACGCCATTGCCGACGCCATCGACGCCTTCACCTCAACCGAATGCGAAAACTACTTCGCCGCCGCCGGATATGATCGGGACTAAATTGAATCTGCTCTAGCGACATTGGCAGCCTTGCGGGCATTGTCAGACTGAAATCGTATGTTAGAATTTTCCCGTTATTGAGTCAGCTTCGTCGCCCGTGATTGTCCGGTCTAAGCCAGACAAAACATGTTTTTGCGACCTGAAATCCCCAAAGGGGGACAGGGAGAGACGACCAAGCCCATTTACTCTGATAATGCCCGATATAGAGATGGGTTAAAGAATGGGTCAATGATACTATTCATTCATAACATATTGTTATTAAACTATAATTATAAAATAATGGCGGAGGCCGTGTCCAGCACTGACCCGGACCGCACTTTCTTGATCATTGCCACAACTATGGTGCTGATCGGCATCGGTCTGTCGGCGCGCTTACGGGACTCCCATTTGGGCCGCGCCATGATCGCCGTGCGCGATGACGAAACCGCGGCCATGGTCTCCGGCATTAATGTGGTGCGCGTGCGTGTAACCGCTTTTGTTGTCGGCGCTGTATTCGCGGCGGCGGCCGGCGTCTTGTTCGCTCATTACACGGGATTTATCTCACCCACCGACTTTGGGGTGCCCATTTCCATCTTGTACCTGGTGGTGATGATTATTGTTGGTGGCGAAGCCTCAATCGGCGGTGTTGTCGCCGGTGCGGTGATCATGACTTTCCTGCCCGAATTGCTGCGCGATGCTGCCGAACGTCTGGTGGCGATCGGACTGTCCGATGGCGGTTTGTTGGTGCGCGTGTTGGATGAAGGGTATCTTGCCGTCTACGGTCTGATCACGTTGCTGGTTTTGATCTTTATGCCCCAGGGGCTAGCCGGCCTGCTGCGCAGACTGTCCACAAAAGGTGAAGCGACATGACTGCATTGCTTGCCGTGGAGAGGTTGAGCAAAACGTTCGGTGGACTCACAGCTGTGAATGCCGTGTCCTTCTCGGTGTCCGCCGGTGAAGCGTTCGCCATCATCGGTCCCAACGGGGCAGGCAAGTCGACAGTGTTGAACATGCTGTCGGGCTTGATGCCTGCGACCCGCGGTTCCATAGTTGTCAACGGCGAGTCTATTTCTGGTTGGCTGGCCCATCGCATTCGTGCCGTCGGCG
Source organism: Rhodospirillaceae bacterium (assembly GCA_965262665.1). Taxonomy (GTDB): domain Bacteria; phylum Pseudomonadota; class Alphaproteobacteria; order Rhodospirillales; family Rhodospirillaceae; genus CBDBND01. The sequence goes on along the minus strand of CBDHFR010000003.1, from coordinate 905,293 downwards.
TAGGCCGCACCTTTCAAAGTGGGCGATTGTTCTCCCGCCTCACCGTCTTAGAGAACGTTCTGGTAGGCGCCCAAACGGATGCCCAAGGTGGTGTATTCGACATTCTGTTTCGCCGCCACGCTTATGCGCCGAAAGAACGCATCCTGCGGGACCAAGCTCATACAGCGCTGGAACGGCTCGGTTTGGCCCCTCTGGCTCATGCACCGGTGGGGAGCCTGGCCTATGGAGTGCAACGCAACGTGGAAATCGCCCGGGCTTTGGCAGCCGATGCCAAGGTGTTGCTGCTTGATGAACCGGCAGCGGGTCTCAACGCAGGAGAAACCGATGTGCTCCTGGCCGTGCTCAACAGTCTTAAGAATGACGGTATCGCTGTGGTGTTGATTGAACACGACATGGGATTGGTCATGCGTTGGTCCGATCGCATCGCTGTATTGAACTTCGGTGCCAAGATTTCCGAAGGCGCGCCCTCAATGGTGCGATCCGATCCGAAAGTGATTGAGGCCTACCTCGGCAAGAGCACAGCGCAAGCTGGAGGCAACCATGCTTGAGGTCGTAAGAGTGGCTGTCCGCTACGGACAGGCTGTCCGCTACGGACCGGTCGAAGCCTTAAAAGGCGTGTCGCTTTCCGTTGATCGGGGGGAGACGGTTGCTCTACTTGGGGCAAATGGAGCCGGCAAAACGATATTGCTGCGGGCCATTTCCGGATTGGTCAAACCACAGTCAGGCACCATTACCGTGGGCGGTAAATATCTTGTACAGGAGGCGGTGGAAAAGCGGGTGCAAGCCGGACTGGTCCATGTGCCAGAACGACGCCGTATCTTCGGCGGTTTGACGGTTCAGGAAAATCTGACTGTGGCCGCCAGTGCGTGGCGCGGTTTCGGACAATCCATCAATGAGGATCTCGATAAGGTTTACGCCTTTCTGCCGCGCTTGGCCGAACGACGTCGGCAACGGGGATGGTCCTTGTCGGGTGGAGAACAGCAAATGCTGGCTATCGGCCGCGCCCTGATGGCCAGACCTAAGGTTTTACTGCTGGATGAGCCCAGTCTCGGCCTGGCGCCCGTGATCGCCGAGGACGTCTTCGAACGGGTCCAGGCTATCGCCAAAGAGGGTGTCACTGTCCTGGTTGTCGAACAAAACGCGGTTCTCGCGCTGTCGGTCGCCAGCCGCGGCTATGTGCTGGAAACCGGTATAGTGGCCCTGGAAGGTGACAGCGAAGACTTGCTCCAGAACCCCAAAGTGCGCGAAGCCTATCTCGGCAGCGCGGCGGCGTAACCCAATATAGGATATTCCCATGAATGAGGGCGCTCTCGGCATGTTACAGAGTCTACTCGGTCCGGACGGGGTGATCACCGATCCCGACGAGCTGGCCTATTACGCCACCGATATCTCCGGCGAAGGGGATGTACTGCCCCTCTGTGTCATCCGTCCCATCGCTGTGGATCAACTCTGTCAAGCGGTGACCATTGCCACCGGTGTCGGCTTGCCGCTGGTGCCGCGCGGTGGCGGCATGTCCTACACCCAGGGTTATGTGCCTGAGCGGCCCAATTCGGTGATGGTTGATCTCGGTGCCCTGAACCAAATCGAGGAAATCAACGAAGCGGATATGTTTGTCACCGTCCAGGCAGGATGCACCTGGGCGACGCTTTACGAAGTCTTAAAGGAACGCGGCCTACGCACACCGTACTTTGGGCCTCTGTCCGGAATCGCGTCCACCGTTGGTGGCGCTGCCAGCAACAACTCAACATTCTTTGGCTCGGGCACCCATGGTGCCATGGCTGAAAGCGTGCTTGGTCTCGACGTGGTTCTTGCCGACGGCTCTTTGCTGGAAACGGGCGCCTCGGCCGCCGATGGGCGCGTGCCGTTCCTGCGCTCGTTCGGGCCCGATATGAGTGGACTGTTTCTTGGGGACTGCGGTGCTTTCGGCATCAAGGCGCGGGTGACGCTGCGCCTCATCGCCATGCCGGCGGTGGAAGACTATCTGTCTTATGCCTTCGAACGCATTGAAGATATCGCAGAAACTCACATCGCTTTGGCAAGAGAGAATGTTGTCGCCGAACAATGGGGCATCGATCCTGTCGGCAACCAACATCTGGCTGCCAAAGGATTCGACTTCCTCGAAGGCCTCGGCTTCGTTAAGGACGTGGCCCAGGCGTCCGACGGTATCGTCAAGTCCATAAAGTCAGTAGGCAAGATGCTGGTCGACGGTCAACGGGCCGTTGATCGCACTGGCTACGCGTTGCATGCAGTGGTCGAAGGGGCTGATGAGCGCGAAGTGGCCTGGAAAGCGGACCGTGTCCGTCGCGTTTGCACGCCTATGGCTGTACGCGAACTGCCCAACACCATTCCTAAGGTGACCCGGGCCAAACCGTTCCGCCCCATCAAGGCGCTGCTTGGTCCTGAAGGCGAAAACTGGCTGCCAGTCCACGGGCTGTTTCCCCTTTCCAGCGCGGCGGAAATCTCTGCCGTCACCGATGAATACTTCGCCCGTCATCACGACCTAATGCAAAAACAAAACATCACGTTTTCCTATCTCACCGGTGCCTCATCCACCAACTTCCTCATCGAGCCCATGTTCTACTGGAAGGACCGATTGCATCCCTTCCATATGCGTCATGCCACCGACGAGCAGCGCACGAAATACGGCGACACGCCCGCCGATGAAGATACCCGCGAACAAGTGATGAAGTTGAGACGCGACCTTGCCGGTCTGTGGGATGCCTTCGGCGCCAGCCATCACCAGATGGGTCGGCACTATGCCTACGCCAGCCAACTGTCGTCCGCTGCCCGCGCCACCGCCATTGCCATCAAAACGGCGCTCGATCCCAAAGGGCTAATGAACCCTGGTGTGCTTGAACTCACCGGTGAAGGCAACGGGGTGAAGAAGATGACCAAATTTCCTGAGTTTCCGCAGGACCTGCTCAAAGACCAAAGGAACGTGATTTGACCCAGCCAAAAAAATGACCATCACCACCCGCGCCGGACGCAACGCATCGGCCATGGTGGCGCTGCCAGAGAAAACACCGGCGCCGGGCATGGCACTGTTCCATGCCTTTCGCGGGTTGACCCAGGAATTCATCGACTTTGCCGGTTTTTATGCGGACCAAGGCTACATCGCCGTCGCACCTGACCTCTACAAAGGCGAAGTCACCACTGATCTCGCGGTGGCCGGTCAGCTCATGGAGGCCATGGATGAAGAGGAATGCACCGACATCGCCGTTTCCTGGTTGGACTGGATCCGCGCTCATGAAGGTTGCAACGGAAAAGTGGGAACGGTGGGCTGGTGCCTCGGCGGCACTTGGTCGTTGAACACCTCTGTTGCCACACCCATTGACGCCACCGTGGTTTACTACGGCGACGTCTCAAAAAACAAAGACGAGTTGGCCGCCTTGCATGGTCCGGTGCTGGGCCATTTCGGCACCAAAGATGAGTTCTTCGGCAAGGACATGGTGGACTATTTCGAAGGGGAAATGGCCAAAGCGAACAAACCGTTCGCCAATCATTGGTACGACGCCGGCCACGCCTTCGCCAATACCGGCGGGCCGTACTTTCACGAAGAATCGGCGACTGCGGCCGACTCCCGCACATTCGCTTTTTTTAACGAGCATTTGTCAGGTTGAGTTCGATGACACACCAATTCGGTGACCGGTTGATGTTCATCGGCGGTGACATGGTCACCGGTCAAAGCAATGAATGGATTACCTCGGTTAACCCGGCCACTGAAGACGAAATCGGCCGCGTACCGGCAGCATCGGCTGACGACGTTAACGCTGCTGTCGCAGCGGCGAAGGCTGCGCAACCGGCTTGGGCGGCCAAGTCCATTTTCGAACGGGGCGCACTGTTGCGCGCTCTTGCGGCCAAATTTCGCGAAAAGGCCGACGACATTCTCACCATGGAAGCGACGGACACAGGAAACACCATCGCCAAGCTTGGCGCCGATGTGCAGATTGCTGCCGCCTATCTGGAATACTTCGCCGGTCTCGCCACCGAAATGAAAGGCGACACGGTGCCGGCGTCGCCTGGTAACATTCATTTCTCGTTACGCGAGCCTTATGGCGTGGTGGCCCGCATCGTGCCTTTCAATCACCCGTTTATGTTTGCCGGCGCGCACTTGGCATCGCCTTTGACTGCCGGCAACACGGTGGTGGTTAAAACACCGGAGACCAGCCCGCTTACTGGGTCATTGTTGGCCGCGTGCTGCAAAGACATTTTGCCGCCGGGTGTGGTCAACATCATTTCCGGCTTTGGCTTGCCAGCGGGCGATGCGTTGGTGCGTCATCCGGATGTGCAACGCATAGGTTTCACGGGCTCAGTCACCACGGGCCTTGCCATACAAAGAGCGGCGGCTGAGGCCGCGGTCAAACATGTGTCACTGGAGCTGGGGGGTAAAAATCCCCTGATCGTCTTTCCCGATGCGGATCTCGACAATGTTGAAGAGGCTTCCATCGCCGGTATGAACTTTTCCTGGGCTGGGCAGTCCTGCGGCTCCACCAGCCGCATCCTCGCCCACGAAAGTGTCTACGATGAACTGGTGGAACGGGTGGCGGCACGCACCGATGCCGTTGTCGTCGGCGATCCGCTCGACCCCGCATCGGAGATGGGACCGGTCAATTCCGAAGGCCACTACGAGCGGGTGCTCGGGTTTGTCGAAGCGGGCCGTCGCGACGGCGCCAAACTGGTGGCCGGCGGCGACCGTCCCCAAGGGGGTAACTTCAAACGCGGTTACTGGCTGCGCCCCACAGTGTTCGCCGACGCGTCTATGGATATGGAGGTGGCGCGGGAGGAAATTTTTGGCCCGGTGGTCACCATGTTGAAATGGTCGACCCGGGAAGAAGCTGTTGCCATGGCCAATGCCACTGACTACGGACTGACCACCGCGATCTACACCAACGACCTACGGGCCGCTATGACCACCGCCCAGGAGGTGGACACCGGCTACGTGTGGATCAACGGCGTCGCTCAACACTATGTGGGTTTGCCCTTTGGCGGGGTGAAGAACTCAGGCCTCGGTGGCGAGGAGGCGCTGGAAGAACTGCTCAGTTACACCCGCACCAAGACAGTGAACGTTCTTCTCAATTGATCCAGAGCATGGACGTGCGCCAACCGACCAATTCACGCTTACGGCTCGGCAGACGGTTCGTCATTTCGTAGAGCAGGTCTGGCAGAGGAGGTGCAATGAGCGAACAGGATCGGGTACTGGTGGTCGGCGGCGGACCGGTGGGGATGATCACAGCCTTGCGGCTGGCGCAACTCGATATCCCTGTGGTCGTGTTCGATGCACTGGCGGAAACACCGACCGCGCACCGCGCCGCCACCACCCATTCCTCCACGCTTGATCTGCTCGACACTGTGGGCCTTGCTGACACAGTGATCGAGCACGGACTCACCGCCCGCTATTTTCAATACCGCTACCGCCAGACTAATGAGATCTTTGCCGAGTTTGATTTCGGCCGGCTGGAAGGGGAAACCAATCATCCCTATGCGGTGCAATTGGAGCAACACAAGACCGTAGCCATTGCTTTAGAGGCCGCGCAACAGTTCCCCCATTTCCAGTTTCACCGCCAACATAATGCGATGGACGTAACTAACGCCGCCGACCATGTGGAGGTGACGACGCGTACGCCAGACGGCGACGAACGACGCTGGCGCGGACGCTATCTCATGGGGTGTGACGGCGGCCGGTCGACAGTGCGCAAATCACAAGGCATCGACTTCCCAGGCTTCACCTGGGAAGAACGCTTCATCATCGTCGCTTCCTACTTCGATTACGAAGAGGCGGACAATTATCGCTACCGCAATTATCTCGCCGATCCTGAGATGTGGTGTTCAGTGTTCAAGATCCCGGGGCCGGAAGACCATGAGAATATAAAGGGCATGTGGCGCAATCTGTTTCCGGTGATGACCGACGACCCTGATGAGATAGTAACGTCCGAAGAGTACATCCGCCGCCTCATCGACGAATGCTTTCCCTTCGCGCAGGACTTGGAGATCGTGCACCGCAATGTCTATACGGTGCATCAACGGGTGGCGGAGTCATTCCACAAAGGGAGAGTGATGCTGGCCGGGGATTCCGCCCATATCAACAATCCCCTCGGTGGCATGGGCATGAACTCCGGTATTGCCGACGGTCTCAACATCGCCGAGAAAATCGGTCGGGCTTGGCATGATGACAGCGTTGATGATCAAGCGCTGTTCGCCCAATTCGACCGCCAACGCCGGCCTCTGGCGCAAAAGTATGTGCAAGCTCAGTCCATCCAAAACAAAGAAACGCTGCAGGCCAAAGATCCGGCCAAAGCCAACGCCCGGTTCGAGGAGATGCGCAAAACGGCGGAGGATCCCAAACGCCACAAGGCCTTCTTGATGAACGCCTCGCTGATCAACATGGTGCGCGAAGCGGCAGCGATCGACTAATACCAACGGTCATTGAATTTGACCTTCGTGTGCCCATTTGCGCATACCAATCGACATGATTTTCGAGGGCTTGTCGATGAGCTTGTTCCAGGCGTGGCATGCCGCATCGACGATGTCTTCGTAACTGTCGAAGACGCGGTTCGACAGGTAGGTCTGGCGCAGGTACTGCCAGATGTTTTCGGCCGGGTTCAGCTCCGGCGATCTGGGCGGCAGGAACAGCGGCGTGATGTTGTCGGGGAACTCCAATTCGGTGGTGGTGTGCCAGCCGGCGCGGTCCATGAGGAGGACGGCGTGTGAGCCGTCGGCGACGGTGCGGCTAATCTCTTCGAGATGGGCCGGCATGGCATGGGTGCCGGCGAACGGCATCGCCACGGCCGCACCGGTACCGCGCGCCGGGCAGACGGCGCCGAACAGATAGGCGCTCTGGTAGCGCTGGTCCTTGGGCTGACGCGGACGGCTGCCGGTGCGCGCCCACTGCCGGACGATGCCGTTCTTCTGGCCAAGGCGCATCTCGTCTTGCCACCACAGCTCGACCGGCGTTGCGGGCGGCAGGTGGGCTACCGCCGCGGCGAGCGCCCGGGGGAAGTTTCTTTAAACGTCTCCAGCATTGCCGCATCTTGGCCCGGATGGCGCACCCGGGCGCTCATGTGCGAGAAGCCGAGATCGTGCAGCAGGCGCGAGACCGAGCGCTCGTGATACTCCACCCCGAAGCGGTCCCGGATAACCTCCTTGAGGTCGAGCCGGCGCCAGCGTACGACGCCGTCGCTGTCCGGGTCCGCCTCGACGATCTCCGCCAACGCCACCCTCTCCACCGCCGTCAGCTGCGGAACCGCGCCGGGAGATTTGTGGTCGTGCAGGCCCTCGGGGCCTGCCTGATTGAACCGGTACACCCAGTCGCGCAGGCTCTGGCGGTCCATGCCGCCAACCGCCGCCGCATCCCTACGGTTCATGTCATCATAAACCGCCGCAATCGCCAGAAGGCGGCGCACCTGATTGGGATCTGTCGCTTTGCGCGCCAAGGCCCGCGCTTGGACCGCGTCATAGTCCGTTCGCAACGGGATCTTCGCCGACATCAAATCCTCCATTTAAAGCCGGCTTTCTATGAATCACATCATTGCGCCGTGGGGAATCCCTAAAAGAGAATCAATCTCAACGACCGCTGGTATTAGGTGTCTTCCGGGAGGGAAAGACCATGCGTCTGGTGGTAATATTCTTAACGCTTTGGGCATCGTCTACGGCCGCAGCAGACCTGGCAATAACAAACGTCACCGTCATCGACGGCACGGGTGAGCTCAATACGCCAAACCAAACCCTACTGGTTGAAGACGGGCACATTGTTGAAATCGATAACGTGGTGGCGCTCATTCCACCGTCCGACGCCCGCCAGATCGATGGTACGGGCAAGTTTCTCATGCCGGGATGGATCGATGCCCACATTCATCTCATCGGCGCCGGGCAGTGGCGGGGGCTGGACAATCCGCCAGGCGTAGACATCGATTTTGATGCGGCGCTGTCGGCGTTGCATGGCTTTCTTTATGTAGGGGTGACGTCCGTCTATGACGCCGGTAACAACCCGGATTTGATTTTTGAGATGCGCCGGCGCGAGCGAGCAGGAGAGATTATCAGCCCACGCATCTTTGCTTCGGGCCATGCGCTGAGCTGGCCGGGCAGCTGGATGGCAGGTTCATTCCATGGCATCGGCGTCCCCGATTGGCCTGAAACTATAAAGGTGCTCGACGCTCAGATCGCGCTTCAGCCCGATATCCAAAAGCTGACCATGGAACGCATGGGTCTTGGACCTATGCCAATAACGCCGGCCCTGCCGGGAGACGTCATGGCGAAGATGGTGGCTTATACCTGGAATCATTGATTCGGCCTGAATTTAATATTTTGCATTGACATGATTCAGCTGCCGATTCATGCACCTCTCCAACGACACGAGCAGCGAACGACTTAACGGCGAAGATGCGCAAAAGGGCCTCCTTTCTGACCGCTGACGAACGCAAGGCACTCCTGAATGTCATGCGCAAGCGGAAGGTCGAAGCGCTGCAGGTACGGCGCGCGAATGCGCTGGTTGCCCTTGATGATGGCCACAGCGTGCAGATGGTCTCCAGGATATTCTATCTCGATCCCGACACGGTTCGCGGCTGGCTAGACCACTTTGCCCCGTTGGCGAGGGTCCGCAAGATCCTCAAAATGATCAAGAAAGACAACGGCTTCCGCGAATGCGCCCGAACTCTCCATCATAACCTCCCATACCGAATCGGAGGTCTTCGATAGATTCAGCACATCAACACATTGTCACGCACTTTTTCACCCGATTGCCCTGTCCGTGAAAGTAGGGCCAGGCGGCGAAATCAGGTTTTGTGTTAAAATAGGCCCATGTGGGTCGATGTCATTGATCTTCGGGACTTTTATGCTTCTCCACTCGGCCGCTTGGTGCGCCGTGTCGTGCGCCGTCAGCTGCGGGAGATCTGGCCGGATGTGTCCGGTCAGCGGGTGCTCGGCATGGGATTCGCGACGCCGTTTTTAGGCCAGTTTCGTGAGGAAGCGGAGCGGGTTCTGGCGGTCATGCCGCCGGCACAGGGGGTGATGCACTGGCCGACGGGGGAACAGGGGCTGGTCGCTTTGGCGGAAGATGATGCCCTGCCTTATCCCGACCGCTCCATGGACCGCATCCTGCTGGTCCATGCTCTGGAAAGCAGCGCTCAATTCCGGGACCTGTTACGTGAGTGCTGGCGTGTTCTGGCCGATGGCGGGCGATTGGTGGTCGTCGCCCCCAACCGCCGCGGTTTGTGGGCGCGGATCGAACGCTCGCCCTTTGCCCAAGGCCGCCCGTATTCGATGGGGCAGTTGGACCGGTTATTGTGCGACATGCAGTTCGCCCCGGCACAGAAACATACGGCGCTCTATTTCCCCCCCCTTTGGTGGCCATTGTTTACGTCTTGGACATTGGGGGTGGAGCGCGTTGGCCGACGATTTTCCCCGACCGTCGCCGGCGTCAATATCGTGGAAGCCACCAAGCAAATCTATTCAGCGCCACCGGCAGCGGCGGCCTTGCGGCGCCTCAAGGACTATGTCTTGGTTCCCAACGGAGCAGCGCCGGCGCGAACGGCCAATCGCAAAAGCACACGTATTACTTCTGGTGTTACTTCTGGCCCAACACAAACAAAGCCTGTTCGCTAAACAGATTGGCCAAGCGTCCGGTCGCTGCAAACCATTGTTGCTGCCCATTACCGCTTAACGCGAATCCGGCCTCAATGGTGACCCCCAGCTCCCTCACCAAGGAGACAAAGTCCTTGATGGTACACAGATGAATGTTGGCCGTGTCGTACCATTCGTCTGGTAGCGTCGGCGTTGTCGGCATGCGGCCGGTTAGCAGGAGCGACAAACGCACTCTCCAGTGACCGAAATTGGGAAACGACACCACCGCATGCTTGCCCAGCCGCAAAAGGTCTTCAAGCACTTCTCTAGGATTATGGGTGGCTTGGAGCGTCTGGCTGAGGATGACGAAGTCGAATGCTTCGGCCGGATAGTTTTTTAGATCCGATTCCAGATCACCTTGAATTACGGCAAGGCCATGGCGAACCGCGGCGCTCACCCGAGCCATGGACAACTCGAGACCCCGGCCATCTACTTGTTTGAAATCTCTTAAATAGGCCAGCAAGATGCCGTCGCCGCAGCCCACATCTAAAACCCTGCTGCCGGCTGTGATCTGATCGGCGACTAGCTGTAGGTCAACGCGAATACGATGTTGATTGGCTACGTTTGAATTTGGATCAGCCATGGGAAGCGCTCGCAACCCGTTCGGGGAGGCCGGCCGCACGGGCGGCGCCGTCTAAAAACCCTTTGAGGGTTTCGTGAAATTCAGGTTCGTCGAGCAGAAAGGCATCGTGACCCTTGTCAGATTCCACTTCGACAAAACTCACCTTGGCCGCATTGGCGTTGAGGGCGTGAACGATTTCGCGGCTTTCAGGCGTCGGGAACAGCCAGTCCGACGTAAACGAGATCAAGCAAAACCGTACCGGTGTATCTTTAAATGCATTAGCCAGGCTGCCCCCGTTTTCTTCCGCCAGGTCGAAGTAATCCATGGCCCGCGTGATGTAGAGGTAGGAGTTGGCATCAAACCGGTCGACAAACGTATATCCCTGATGGCGCAAATAGCTCTCCACCTGGAAGTCTGCATCGAAGCCATAGGTCAGATTGTCCCGGTCCTGGAGCCGCCGTCCAAACTTATGGTGTAAGGAGGGCTCCGACAGGTAGGTGATATGTGCCGCCATGCGCGCCACCGCCAATCCGCGATGCGGATTGGTGCCTTCTTCCAAATAGTTGCCCTGGCGCCATTCCGGATCGGCCATGATTGCTTGGCGCCCCACTTCATGAAAGGCGATGTTCTGCGCGGAATGGCGATAAGACCCGGCAATGGGCACGGCAGTGGTGACCCGCTCCGGGTACCGATGCGCCCACTCCAGAGCTTGCATGGCGCCCATGGACCCGCCGGTGACGCAAAATATCTTTTCGATGCCTAGTTGATCGAGCAAACGGACCTGGGCTTGCACCATGTCGCGAATGGTGATGACGGGGAAGCGCAGACCAAAAGGCCGGCCGGTTTCCGGATTCACTTCCTTCGGCCCGGTCGAGCCCATGCAGCCGCCAAGGACGTTGACACACACAACAAAATAACGGTCGGTGTCGATGACTTTGCCGGGACCGACCAAATCGTCCCACCAGCCGTTCTTATCGGTCGTCGGATGAGGTCCAGCGACGAATTGATCCATGGTTAAGGCATGACACAAGAGAACCGTATTCGATTTTTCAGCGTTGAGAGTCCCGTAAGTCTGATAGGCCATAGATACCGGTGACAGCGAAACGCCTGACTGCAACACCAGCGGCCCGTCCAGAGTAATCCGTGGGGCTAATGGGTCGTCGGAGTCTGTAGGTGACGCGGGTGCGTCCGAGCTGGTCATCGAATGTTTTACCGTTGGGGACTTTGTACCGGGCAAAACAGCCGCAAGGGGCTGTCCTGTCAATGTTTTCTTTGATTTCCGCTAGCCTTGCAACTAAGACTGTCCCAGTTTCAGCCACCGGATAAGCAGGTCTTTTGCCATGGCGCTCCCCCAGCCCCGGGCCGGACTCATGGATATCCCTCTGTATGAGGGCGGCAAGTCTCGCCTTTCCGGTCAGGATCGGGTGATTAAATTGTCGTCAAATGAGAGCGCGTGGGGACCGAGCCCCAAAGCGGTGGAGGCCTACGCTCGCGTCAAGGACAGCCTGGCCCGTTACCCGGACGGCCATGCTGCCGACCTCAAGGCAGCGATTGAAGAAGTTCACGGCTTTGATCCGTCACAGGTGATCTGCGGGGCGGGCTCCGATGAAATCCTTTGCCAGATTGCCCGTGCCTACGCCGGACCCGGTGACGAAATCATCCATACGGCACATGGTTTTCTCATGTATGGCATATACGCGCGGAGCGTCGGCGCGACACCGCTGGCTGTACAAGAGACCGATCTCAAAGCTGACGTGGGCGCCATTCTCGACGCGGTCACGGATGCGACCAAAATTGTGTTTCTCGCCAACCCTAACAATCCGACCGGCACCTACCTGCCGGTTTCGGAGCTGGCGCGGCTGCGCGACGAGTTACGGGAGGACATCATTTTGGTTGTCGACGGCGCTTATGCCGAATTTATGGACGTTGCCGATTACGACGCCGGGGTGTCGCTGGTGGAAAGTACCGCCAACACCATTATGACCCGGACGTTTTCCAAGATTTACGGTTTGGCCAGCTTGCGAGTCGGCTGGGCGTTCGGACCACCGGCTGTTATCGCTGCTTTAGAACGCCTGCGCAGTCCCTTTAATCTCACCGCACCGGCCATCGCCGCGGCGCCGGCGGCCATGCGCGATACAGCCCATATGGAAGCGGCTCGGGTTCACAACAGAAAGTGGATGGGTGTCGCCCTGCAGCGTCTGCGTGCCCTTGGATTGGAGATCATCGGCGAGACTGCCAATTTCGTTTTGCCCCGCTTTCCGGAGACGCCGGGCCGTACGGCGGCAGACGCAGACGCATTCCTGCAAGACCAGGGCATCATCACCCGCCGTGTCGATGAGTACGGACTGCCAAAACATCTGCGCATTACCATAGGGACCGATGATGAAATGGAAGCGGTTTTAACTGCACTGACGACGTTTATGGAGGGCAGTCATGGCTGAGCTGCTGTTTAAGAAGGTGGCGTTTATCGGCATCGGCCTGATCGGCTCCAGCATGGCGCGGCGCATGGCGCGGGACGGTCTTGCGGAAGAGTTTGTTGCTTGTGCCCGGTCCGAACAGACCCGCGCCAAGGCTTTGGAGCTGGGCATCGTATCGTCGGCCTTTACCGACCCGGCAGAGGCTGCCGCCCATGCCGATCTGGTGGTTATCGCCACACCTCTGGGCAGCTATGGCCCCATCGCCGAAGCCATCGCGCACTCACTGAAACCCGGCGCCATCGTCACGGACGTCGGTTCCGTCAAACAGTCGGTTGTCGAGGCGGTCGCACCCCATATTCCCAAGGATGTGCATTTTGTTCCCGGTCATCCCATTGCGGGCACCGAACACTCCGGGCCCGAAGCCGGATTTCCGGAACTGTTTGAAGGCCGTTGGACGATTTTGACACCATCGGCGGCCAGCAATCAGGAGGCTGTCGATGAAGTTGTTACTTTGTGGCGACAAATGGGCGCCTTGGTCGACCTGATGACGCCTGAACACCATGACATGGTGCTGGCTATCACCTCCCATCTGCCGCACTTGATTGCTTACACCATTGTCGGTACGGCAACCGACTTGGAGGATGACCTCCGCAAAGAGGTGATGAAATACTCCGCCTCCGGCTTTCGCGACTTCACCCGCATCGCGGCATCCGACCCGGTGATGTGGCGCGATATTTTCCTCAACAACCGCGAGGCAACGTTGGAAATTCTGCAGCGCTTCTCAGAAGATCTGACGGCTTTGCAGCGGGCGATCCGCAAAGGCGAAGGCGCGGCCTTAGAGGAATTGTTCGCCCGCACCCGGGCGATCCGCCGCGGCATCATCGAAGCCAAGCAAGCGGATTGAGGGAGTGTTTGCCATGTCGCATGGTCTGACTCTGGTCATCGCCAACAAACGGTATTCGTCGTGGTCATTGCGGCCGTGGCTGGCGCTGAACCACTTTGACTTGCCGTTCGAGGAAATTGTCATACTTTTAAAACAAGAGACATCGGCGGCGGCCATTTGTGACCACTCGCCTGCCGGTAAAGTACCGGTGTTGCACCACGGCGACATCACCGTTTGGGAGTCCCTGGCTATTCTCGACTATCTGGCCGAGGCGTTTTATGACCGCCCATGGTGGCCGACAGACCCGCACGCCAAGGCCCACGCCCGTACCGTCGCGGCGGAGATGCACGCTGGATTCGGCGCGCTACGCTCGGCCATGCCAATGAACCTGGCAACGACGTACGAACCCAGGCAATGGGATGAAGACGTGTTAAACGACGTCGCTCGGGTGCAGGAGATTTGGCGCGACGCCCGCAGTCGCTTCGGCGGGGAGGGAGATTTTCTCTTTGGTCCGTTCACCATTGCCGATGCCATGTATGCGCCGGTGATCACCCGCTTCAAGACCTATGCCATCGACATGGATGATGTGGGCAGCGCCTATGCGGAGGCCAATTTGAATTTGCCCGCGATACAAAAGTGGATCGCCGAAGCGGCCGAAGAGTCCTGGGTGATTGAAGAATACGACCGGCCGATAAACTGAAATTCTCCAGGTGCGTAACCTGTTCCGATTCTGTTTACCCTGCTCTTCAAAAAAGATTGTTTTTTATTAGTGATCACTAGCATACAGCGGTGCTCTTAGTTTACGTTGAAGGCGACGTCACTCCTGCTCTAGGGACAGTTCTGGCAGGGGGAGGGCTGATGGATAGCGTTTTCAACATGAGTAACGGTTGCTTAGCAGGCGTCTCCGGATGAACGAGACGCCATCCCATCGCGTTTGCGTGATTGGTGCTGGAATTGCCGGACTGGTGACGGCCAAAGTCTTGCACCAGGACGGTTTCGAAGTTCATCTCTTTGAAAAAGATACGGACTTAGGGGGAACCTGGGCGCCTTCACGAACCTACCCTGGCCTGCGAACCAACAATTCAAAACGTACCTACGAATTTTCCGATTTTCCCTATCCCGAAGAGACAACAGATTTTCCCTCTGCCGACGACGTCTGCAATTATCTGAATGCCTATGCGGATCATTTCCAGATCCGTCCTCTCATACAGTTTCAAAGTTTAGTAACAGACGTATCCCGCAGTGACGGCGACCCGGACAAACTGGTCGTCTCGGTGCTTTCGGGAGAAGAAAGACAGCACGAGGCAGTTCATAAATTTGATTTCGTGGTTGTTTGCAACGGCGTTTTGCATGAACCCTACATCCCGCACTTTGAGGGCTTATCTGGATTCACCGGACAGGTGCTCCATTCCAGCGCCGTCAGGGAAGACAGCTACAATCATGGGGACAACGTCATTGTTGTTGGTGCGAGAAAGTCCGCTCTCGATTGCGCAGCTTGGGCTGCGAAGCAGAATGTGTCACCCGTTCTTTTGTTCCGTAAACCTCATTGGATGGTGCCTCGGTATTTGCCTAATGGCACGCCTGGTGACTGGCTTCAAATTTCCCGCTTCATAAGCTTGCTGCTGCCCTACTACCACGCCAAGCCTTCATATCGACTGATGCAAATCCTGGGTTGGCCATTGGCCCGTCTTTGGTGGGGCTTGTTGACGGTCATATGGCCGAAGGAACTCAAAATGCCTGATGCCTTGAAGCCGGTGGAGAGACTTCCTTTCGGATTCGAACAAATCGGCGTCGGCGACGATTTTTATGTCGCAATAAATGAGGGCACGGCAAACTTGAAAAAAGGATCGATCAGACGTTTCGAATCTAACAGCGTAGAACTCGACACGGGAGAAAGGTTGCCCGCAGATGTGGTCATTTTTGCGGCAGGTTGGACACAAAACGTGGGGTTCCTCGGCGCGGAACTGCGAGAAGAAATTGCTCCGTCAGGACGACTACAGCTTTACCGGCAGATTCTACCGCCGAAGGTTCGCAACATCGGTTTTGTTGGGTACGCATCGTCCATTGCCTGCCAGTTCACGGCCGAAATAGGCGCCCATTGGCTGTCGGAGCATTTTCTCGGCTCTCTCGAGTTGCCTCGGCGCGAAGAAATGAAGAGCGATATCGATCGTGTTCATAAATGGGCGAACATCAAGCTGCCGAGCCGAGGGCCGGAAACTTTCATCGGTCCGTACCTTGTGCATTACATTATCGATCTGCTTGAGGACATGGGGTGCGGGAACAGACGATCCGAGCCCTTCCTACGTGATTTTTTTGGTCCATTTTTTCCGAACCGGTTCGCTGATCTTGCTGCGGAGCGCCAGAGCCAGCGAATATCCCGAAGGGATCGATTAGAACCATTCGACTGACCGGCGACTGCGGCCTACTCCCACTTCACTTCCGGCACATCCAGTAGTTCGACAGGTCCGACGCTGAGGCGCCGGTCCTGCACTGACAGCGGAACCGTCAACTCGGGCTCGCCCCCACAAGGGGTACTGGCCATCAGGCCGAGGATCAGCTGAGCGGAGGCGGCTTGACTGCCGGGGATGACACCCCTGGATTCCATGGTCTCGATGGTCTCGTTGAAGCCGGTGATGCGGGTGGAAAACGCACCGATGGGCTGGAGGCAGTCATCCAACGCCAGAGTGCCGTTCGCGTCGATGGTCAACGGCGGCCAATCAAGCAAAAGCCGCTTTATTTCCAGAGTGCCTCCGCCATTGCGCCAGGCTTCTAAGGCTTCCGATAAGCGGCCGGGTCGGATCGGGCCGACCAGATCCGCATTCAGCTGGAAAGCGCGGACCGTGCGGTCAAATGGCCCCAGGTTCAACGCCAGGCGCAGGTCCTCGGCGGTTCCGGTGAAACTGGCAGACACGTCCCCCCTCAAGTCGTCGGTATCATTAGTGGTTGATTGCGCCACCGTCACCGTTGCGTCTAAACGTGCGACACCGGTGGACGGGCGGCCCAGGGGATCGCTGAGTTCAGACCTTCCTAACGACAGGTGAGCGCCCTGCCATTTTCCGTCGGTGTTGAGATCCATATCGAGCACAGCATGGTCGGCAGTCAGCGTCCACGGACTCTGATTCAAGGTCGGCCAATTCAATGCGTGGGTGCCGGGGGTGTGGACTGCAAGTTTTGTTAAATTAAAAGCAGCGGGCACAAGTGTTAGGCCGTCTGCTTTCCACACCCATCCGCCGTCCTCAACCGGAGCCGTTACCGAGACCGAGGTCAATATGACCTTCGGCCAACTGGGAAAACCGTGCAGCTCGGGCGCATCATGAGCGATAGCCCAGCCTATCCGTCGTTGGTCTTCAATCCAGTCCAGTGCTACATCGCGTAGCCCTGTGGCCAAGAGCGCCCAGAGCACACCGTAGACAACGCCGAGCGCGATGACGACGCCAGTTACTGGCCAGAGAATACGAACTACAGGCTCGGCGGTTTTGGTTTCGCTCATGGGGTCACGCAGGGGAATCGGGTGAATGGTTTCACCGTGAGATAAGGCTTGCGAGGAAGTCGTCATCCCAGGCGGCGATGCGTCGTTTTACACGCAGACTGTCCTGCCCGGGGCTTGGCGCAAGAGGTTGCTCGCCATGTGTTTGACGACCGCGAAGTTGGCCGGGGCAGTGTTCTTTCGGACCCGGCACTCGTCGTCGCGGAAGACCATGTCCATGACCCAGTGCAGGTCCATGACCCAGTGCAGCCCGTTCTCGCTGCTCCAATGGCCCCGGATGGCGGCGCTCAGGGTATCGGCCTTGGCGGCGGTGGAGGCGGATGTAGAAGCGGGTCTCGCGCTCGACCTTGGCGCCGGGTTGGATGCCGATCTCGCGTACGGTTTCGACCATAACAATGCTCCCGGGCCCGGGCCAGTGGTGGCGTTCCTTCAGCCAAGCGATTTCGTTCGTCGCCGTGGTGGTCCGGGTTTCGATGCGGCCGTGGCTCTTCTCCACTGTCTGGTGGTGGCTGACAACCGTATCGGCAAAGCCGCATGCTATCTGTTCGATGAAGAAAAGCTTGGTATCGTCGTGCAGGCTGCCCTGGTTGCCCTTGAGGGCAAGGATATAGTCGGCGTCCTTGTCGATGATCTTCGCGGCGATGTTGCGCTGACAGCCCATGGCGTCGATGGTCACCGTCGCGCCGTTGATGGTCAACAGATCCAACAGCTTCGGGAGAGCGACGATCTCGTTGGATTTATCAGCCACCTTGGCTTGGCCAAGCACCAGGTTCTGACGTGTGCTCCACGCCGAGATCATGTGGATGCGCTTTGGCGCCGCCTTCCTGATAGGAGCGCCGCAGCGTCTTGCCGTCGATGGCGACGATGTCCGTGCCGCGCCCGGTGAGCGATGCCGCCCAGGCGATGAAGCAGTGCTGAAACTGTTCGGCATCAAGGGCTGCGAAGATGTCACCGAGTTGATCGTGTGAGGGCGTACCATCCGTGAACGGCCGGAAACGGCGCAGAAACGTCAGTTTCCTCTCGCGTACTTGGCGATCTCGACCCAGCTCTCACAGCCGGCGGGCACGCCGAGAAGGCATAGCAGCAACACTTCGTCGAGGGGATAGAGGACCGTGGCGCGTTGCCGCGGGTCGTCGAGATCGGTGAAATGCTCCAGGAAATCAACAATCTGATTAAAGGCCTCGTTCGCCGTTCCAAACCGTCGCGTCATTTCTGGGATCCTTCTTGCGAATCAAAAGGATCAATAGCGATTCAGACTTCTACACTCTTGTCATCCTCAAATTCACCCGATTGCCCTGTGGGGTCACGCTATCACAGTTGACGGACGGGAATGTGACGGTACAAGGGCACGATGACAAAAACTCCTAGCGATGATTATTGGGTGTTCGGTTACGGTTCGTTAATGTGGCGGCCCGGCTTTCCTTTGCTGAATCAGCACTGGCGCATTTGCACGGCTGGCGCCGCGATATGTGCATCCAATCCATCCACTATCGAGGCACGCTCGACGTTCCCGGATTGGTCAGTGGCTTGACGCCCGGTGGATCGTGCAAGGGCCGGGCATACAGACTTCACGTCAATCAGAAGGACGAGGTGATTGCGTATCTGGATGAGCGAGATTTGGTCACAGATGTGTATGTCCCCCAGCACCATGATGTGGCCCTGGACGATGGCCGATCCGTCTCGGCCCGGGTCTACGTGGCCGATGAGGGCCATGTACAATTCGCCGGCCATTGGGAATTGGACGACAAGATCGCTTATTTGCTGCAGGGATGCGGCACCGAAGGCCGCAGTATCGACTATCTGGCAAATATTCTTGAACAGTTGAGTTATCTGGGTATCGAAGACGAGCACCTGGAAGATCTTCACGCCCAGGCGCGCGCCCAAGACGAATCTGGCGATTGAAAATAGGTTATGCCTTTTCGACAGGCAGTCGGTCAGGGTCGAGACCTAAGAGCATCTGACCGTATGGTGTCGCATTGAGATCCCAGGTGAGGGCCTGATGCCCGGTTGCCGCCAGCACATCCAAATTGAATTCATGTACCGGATTATCCGTGCGCATTCCGCCTGCACCGAGGGCCTCTGTCAACCGGTGAGTGGCGCGGCGGCATAGCATAGAGAGATAGGCGCAATTGCGGCGGATGCGGAATTGTTCATGCTGGGTGATGTCGCGGTCGTTTTGCGCTGCGTTCCGCATGATCCCCATATCCGCGTTGTAAATGTCCTGCGCCGCATCGATTTCAGCGGCGGATTCGGCCGCTCGCATTTGCAGCGTCGTGAACTGGTTGAGCTTCTTGCCTTCGGTGTAGGGCGACCGCGACTTAATGTTGTCACAAAAGGCATCCAGCGCTGCCCGGGCCATGCCGATCACCGGCCCGGCGACGGAATACTGTACCACCTTGGTCATGGTTAGATTGTAGGTCCAGCCGGGATTGAGGTCCTGGCCGATGGATTTGCGTTCGTTGAGATCATGGAAAGACGTCGCCCGGTGGGCTGGAACGAACACGTCCTCAACGATGACATTGTTGCTGCCCGTACCGATCAACCCCGGCGGTTCCTATACGTCTTTGATGTGAAAGTCGCCAGAGGGGAGAAGCATTAACATCGGATCGGCCGAACCATCCTCCTGGGGCACGTTGGCCATCAGGCCGAACCAGCCTTCTGCGATCACGCCTGAGGCGAACACCCATTCACCAGACAGGCTGAATCCGCCGCCCACCTTTTTTGCGTCCGCCCTTATGGAGGCGAACCCACCAGCCACCCAGGCCTTAGGGTCAGCACCCCAAATCTCCTCCTGGACGTCTGGATGGCACTTGGCGAGCCACCACAGTCGTGACTACCGAGGATGCCCGCCACCCAGCCCGTAGACGGGCAATAGCGGGCCAATTCCATGGCCACGTCCGTATGGGTGCCGAAAGGTAATTCCGGGCCGCCGAACCGTTTGGGTTGGCAGGCGCGGACGAGGTCGTTATCGATCAAATCGGCGACGGTTTCGTCCGGCAATCGGCGTAGCGACTGGGCTTTGTTGCGCCGTTCTGCTAGCTTTGGGCCCAGAGCCGTTGCGCGGGCGACGAGGTCGTCAACGGTCAGCGGGTCTTGACGGGCATTGTCTGGGGCCACGGTCTATTTTCGGCCCTGCGCCGCTTCTGCCCTGCGGTTGAGATCCGACTTGTTGTCCAAGAGACCGAACAATTGTTTACCCCAGAAGGTTCCGTTGATGTCCCATTGCAAGGCCCGGTGCGAGCCACCAGCCAAGGTATCGGAAAAGGCCGTATGGGCCGGATTGTCGTCGGACATGCTGCCAGCGCCCATGGCTTCGATCACCCGCGTGGCCGATCGCTTCGCCAGGGTGGTGACGTAAGAACAGTTGCGCTTGATACGAAGGATTTCTTCTTGAGTGAGCTCGCGGTCGTCATCGGTCGCTTGCCACATGTATTCCAGGTCCCGGCGATAGATTGCTTCCGCTGCGTCAATTTCCACAGAAGATTCCGCTGCGCGCAATTGTAGGCTTTGAAATTCGGCGACGCGGGCGTTGTCCAAGGATGCACGCTCACGCATTCCGTTGACGAAATGATCCAGCGTACCTTTGGCACAGCCCAATGTGGGTATGGCGACGGAATAGCCGAACACGTCGAGCATGGGAAGTTTGTACACGTTGCTCGGGTTGAGGGCCCGTCCCGGTGAGTCCTTGCAATTGAGATCGGCAACCCGGGTGACCCTATGCTTGGGCACAAATTGATCTTCGATTATCACGTTGTTGCTGCCCGTGCCGCGCATGCCCGGTGAGAACCAGACATCGTCGATGCGGTATTCACCCTTCTTGAACAGCACCATGGCCATGTCCGGCGGACCGTCCCGTTCAAACACTGACGTCATCAAAGAGACCCAGTTGCAGTGATCGATGCCGGAACACCACATCCAGGTGCCGGAGACCACAAGACCACCATCCTTGGGTTTGCCGTTCGATCCCTTCTGTGAAGCAAACGCAGCACCCACCAGGGCATCGGGGTCGTCCTGCCAAACTTCGTGCTGGGATTCGGGGTCGTACTTGCCAAGCCACCAATTGTGGCTGCCGATGATGCCGGAGACCCAGCCGGTGGAGCCGCAGTGGCGGGCTAATTCCATGGCCACGTCCGTATGGGTACCGAAGGGCAGTTCATGACCACCAAAACGGGCCGGCATACAGGCGCGGAGAATTTTGGAGTCCACCAATTCGGCGATGGTATCTGCCGGTACCTGGCGGTTTTGATGGGTTTCCTTGCGCCGTGCCGCCAGTTGCGGGCCCATGGCCGCAGCCTTGGCGACGAGGTCGTCCACGGTGATGGTGCGGTCTTGAACGGACGTATCAGGGGCCATGAACGGCGTCTCCACGGGATGTTCTTCATTATTTAGGGCGCGGCTTAGCGCGGATTGGGGATTAGGGCAACCGCAGGTGCGGCGGCCCACATACGGCTCTACGGTCCGATTAGTGCCTCCGTCAACACACCCAGCTTATCCATGCCATGGGGCAGGGCGCAGGTGTCCCACACCATGGAAATGTGGGAACAGGCGGCGCCGATGTCGGATCGTGCCATGTGGACAAAGTTGCTTTCGTCAAGCCCGCGCGCGCCCATTGCTTCCCCCAGTCGATTGGTCGCCCGTTTGGAAAGTTGTCCCACGTAGGAGGCGTTGCGTTTCATCCGGGCAATGTCCGACAACTCAAGCGGCGCACCGCCTTCAAGGGAGTCTTTTATGCGCGCCATGTCGGTGTTGTACAGCAATTGAGCACAATCGATCTCAGCCGAAGATTCAGACGTGCGCAGTTGTAGGGTGGCGTTCTTAGACAGCTTTTGCGCAAACACATCGGTGCGCGGCGCCATGTTGTCGACAAAACAATCCATGGCACCGTGGGCCAAACCTAATGTCGGCGCCGAGACGCAGTAATTGATCACGCCATGCAACGGAATGCGATACGCGCTTTGTGGATTGCCTTCGGTGCCTGGTGTGTTCAGCTGATTGATTTCGACCATGCCAATGGTGCGATGCTCGGGGATGAACGTTTCTTTGATGATGATGTCGTTAGAGCCGGTGCATCGTAGTCCCACCGTGCGCCAGTTGTCCTGAATTTCATATTCTTCTTTGGGTACCAGCATGAACCAAGCATCGGGTGGTCCGTTCTCGCGGGGAATACGGCCGACGATGATGCACCAGTCGCAGGCATGGATGCCGCTGGAAAACAGCCACCGGCCCGAGACCTTAAATCCGCCATCTACTTTTTCCGTCTCCTGGTAGGCCGAGGCAAAGGCGGATGCGGAAATGGCCTCCGGGTTTTTGCTCCACACGTCGTCCTGGGCTTGGGGCGCGAACTTGCCAATCATCCAATGGTGGGTGCCGCAGACGGACACGATCCAGGCGGACGACCCGCAATGCCTGGCGATTTCCATACCGGCCGAGGTTTGCGCACCGAACGGCAGTTCGTAACCGCCGCCCCGGGCTGGTTGGCACGCTTTGACCAGGCCGGCGCCGACAATATCGGCGACCGTCTCGTCGGGCAGGCGCCGCATGTCATGGGTTTTCAAGCGGCGTTCGGCCAACCCGGGACCAAGGGACCGGGCTCTTTCGACCAACTCTTCTACAGTAACGGTACTTGAAGCGCCGCCCGCATCGGGGGACATATCCGCAGCCTTATTAAGGGTTTATTGGTGAGATGACTCTGGCCTGTGGGTCTGTCCCGCGCAAGGGCCTCAAGACCCGTAGTTACACCCTGAACGGGGGTCTAAGACGAGCTCAAGTGCGCCAGGTCCGCGGCGTGATCTTCCCAGTTCTGGCCGTCAAAGGGCTCGAAGTCGATTTCTTCGAAAGTTGTTTGGTCAACGCAGCGCATATTGACGCTGAAGCCGTCAGGATTGGACCGCGGCACATAAAAGGGCTTGATGCCGCACGAGTGGCAAAAAGTGTGCTGAGCCACACCCGTGTTGAAGGTGTAGGTGCTCAACGCATCTTTGTTTGTCAGCAGCCGAAACCGCGCCGCAGGAACAATGAGATGCTGGTACCCGGTCATGGTGCAGATGGAACAGTTGCACTCATGAACTGTGATCTGAGCTGGCGCATCGAATTCAAATCGCACTGCTCCACAATGGCAACCGCCTCTGTGCGTTACCAGGTCAGTGCCTACAGAAGCAGTCATTTCATATCCCTCATAAGTTGGCTGCTTTTGTGGACACAATCGATAAGGCACCGGAAGCGCATGTCTTCACCGATCAGCAAGTCAATTGGATCACCTTTCATGATGGGCTGCCACAGGTCACGGCCGATGATGCGCCACTGCGAAAATACAGCGCAATAAAACCCATGGAACAGTCGTCTTTACGGGGTCGAACGGGCTTTGAGATCCTCATAGGGGACAATCACGTGCTCGGCGTAGGCAGGGCGTTCGCTGAGGCGCTGGTACCAGGCTTCGACCCGAGGTAAAGACGGCCGTTCGATGTCCAAAGTGAAATAGCGATAGAACTGTGTGGCGATAGGAATATCGCCATAGGTAAGCTGATCACCGGTGATGAACGGTTGATCCCCGAGCAAAGAGTCCAGCTTCTGAAAAACGGCAGTACAACCGGTGGTCAGGTCGGCCAGCAGTGCCTGGTTATGCTCCTCCACCGGCGTGCGGTAGAAGCTCCAAAACAACTGGATGAAATTCCGCTGCAGGGTTGTCTGCGCCCACTCCATCCACATATCCGCTTGCGCGCGGGCTGCCGGGGTTGACGGCCACAGGGTGCCGTCGCCGTACTGCGCGGCGAGATAGCGGACGATGGCATGGCTTTCCCACATTACCGTGCCGTCATCGTCAATGGCCGGGATCAAACCGTGGGGGTTGCGGGCCAGATGATCGGTTGTATCCAAGCCGCCGAGATCGAAGCGCTCATAATCCAGCCCAAGCTCGCCCACAACCCACGTGACCTTCTGCACGTTGATGGAGTTGGTGCGGCCCCAGATCTTCAGCATGGCGCGTGTCCTTTTGTCTTAGCCTCCCACAACCACGTCTTCGAAAGCTTTGACGTCATTGAGACCCAGTTTGGTATTGGTTTCTTCCAAGGAGGCCATGCGGTCCAGCCACGGGCGGGAATCACCCGTTTCTTTCAAATGGGAGAGGAAATCCGACACCTGACGTACGGCAATACGTGATGTGGTCGACGGCCAGATGGTCAACTTAAAGCCAATCTCTTCCAGCTCCTTGGCGGAGAGGATGGGGGTGAGGCCGGTTTCGCTCATGTTGGCCATCTGCGGACCGATATCGGCATCGCAGATCTGTTTCAGTTCATCGATGGACTGCGGACCGTCGAAGAAAATCATGTCCGCACCCGCGCCCATAAACATTTTTGCCCGTTCCATCGCTTCGTCCATACCGTGTGGACCACGCGCATCGGTGCGGGCGATGATGAGCAGGTCCGGATCCGTCCGGGCGGCGACGGCAGCTTTCACTTTGCGTTCTGCTACTTCGCGGGACTCGACAAATTTGCCGGCCATGTGTCCGCATTTCTTCGGCCAGACCTGATCTTCCAACTGAACACCGGCAACGCCCAGCGCTTCCATGCCCTGGACCGTGCGTTTGACATTGGCGATGTCGCCGTAACCGGTGTCGCAGTCAACGATGAGCGGAATTTCCGTCACCTGGCGCATGGCCCGCACGGTTTCTTCCAGTTCGCCGTAGCCGATGAGACCCACATCGGGAACGCCATAGCGGATGCAAGCACAACCATAGCCGGTCATGTAACCCACATCGAATCCCGCTTGTTCGATCAGACGAAGGTCCAGCGGTGTGCCGGCGCCTGGAGCGATGATCATGCCGTCCGCGGCCATGAGTTCGCGTATCTTTTTTCGTTGAGGCAGGCTCATGCCGTCTCTC
The DNA here is from genome assembly GCA_965262665.1 of Rhodospirillaceae bacterium. GTDB lineage: Bacteria > Pseudomonadota > Alphaproteobacteria > Rhodospirillales > Rhodospirillaceae > CBDBND01. The sequence goes on along the minus strand of CBDHFR010000003.1, from coordinate 880,453 downwards.
CTGTGTCGTCTATCAACAGCCGTTCCATGCAGGCGCGCAGTTTCGGCGGTATGGGTGTGGGTTTCGTCTCATCTCGCTCGACAAAGACATGGACGAAGTGGCCATTGGCGGCGCAATCCTCGTCCCCTTCGATGAACAAGCCCACTTCGTAACGTACCGACGAATTGCCCAATTTACCGACACGCAAACCGGCATCCACCACCTGGGGAAATTGGATCGGTTTGTGAAAAGCGCATCCGGTTTCGATGGCCAGACCAACAATGTCACCGTGTTCGTAGTCAAGCCCGCCTTCGTGCATGAGGTATTCGTTAATGACGGTGTCGAAGAAGGAGTAGTACACAACGTTGTTGACGTGGTGGTAGACGTCATTATCCATCCAGCGCGTCGGAATCTTGAAAAAGTGCCTATAGTTCGTGCGCGATTCCGGGCCGTTTGCCATCAACCGAATTCCTAAAAAGCTATCACCAGACCGCCTCCTATAACCGTCGGTTCCCGGCAGGGCAAGGATGGGGTGTATTCCATTTTCCGCAGTTTTCTGCGGTTTTCCGTGATTTCCGGGAATAAATCCCTGATTTCTTGCAGCCGCTCCGCGAGGACCAGCGTTTGTGTTTGGTAGGGTCGGGCGGTTTGTAAGTTTCTTGGCGTCGCCGTCTTGACCTGCACGCGAGTTCTTGTGAACCGTTCGGCTTTGCCACCGTTTCCCGGCGCAATCCCGAGCCCTGTGTAAATCGGAGGCTAACATGAACAAGTATTATGCTCTCGCGTTGTCGCTTTCCTATCCGTTTGGCGCTGCCGTCATGCAGTTCAGCATGATCACGCTGGGCATTTAACGGTCGCATCGCCCAAGAATGAAAAGGAAACGCACAATGTTGAAACCACAGTCTCTAGTGACGCTGAGCAAGCGTATTCGTTCCTTGCTCATCTACAAAGTCTTGGTTAGGCGTCCCGTGCCATCCAACAGCAATGAGCGGGGATGCAGGGAAAATAACGACAACGAAGCCCTGTGGGTTAAATCCGTGGCCCCTCAATTCAATGCGTTGTCATCGGGCCACGGTTCCGGCTTCTAAATTCTTTGGCGAAGCCAGAGCAGTGTGCCGGCACTGCGCTATTCTTCCGGTAGTTCCGTATTCTGACCGTCACCCTGTTGCTGCAGAGCATCCAGTTCGTCCTGCACACTCTTCAAAACCCTCGCAATGTAGGCACTGCGCCGCTCCATCCGGACCTGATTGACGTCGTCGGGAATGTCATAGCCTTCGATGTCGTCGACTTTGAACAGCCCATTTTTCTCAATCAGCCGCTCTACCGTATCGAGACGGTCACGGGTGACCGACAGTTCTCCCATAAGCGTCAAAACCATAGAGAGCAATTTGTCGATCGTCGGGTCTGAGAAGTACTGCGGCTTCTTGCCTTTGGCCGTACGCGGCAGTTTGATTTTCTTTTGATCGTCATTGGGCATTGTCTGCGTCCCATCCTTCCCCTGTGTTTTTCTAACCTTACTTAATCCCTATGGTGACGGGTAGCCTGAAGTCGTCGTCGTAAGGTGAATGGTCGTCCTCCCAAATCGAACCCGTCAATTTTGAATGGAAATTTTCATCTTTAAAACCGACTTTTTTGCACACGTCAATGAGATCCATTTCGCGTAACTGACCATAGAAAAGCTCATTGTTGTTGTGGATTTCCCATGCGGACAAGAAGCGTTCCAGCGGTGGGTCGTCTTGAAACTGTGGTAAGTCCATATGCATCATGATCCCACCCGGCTTAAGCAAACGATAGGATTCGTCGAACAGGTTCTGAATAGCTTTGCGGGATGTTTCGTGCAGGAGAATGTGTGACATCACCATATCGAAGCTTTCATCATCGAAATTGGTGTGTTCCGCGTTTTGCTGGCTGAAATGTACGGCAGCGCCCAAGGCTTCGGCATGGGCGTGACCATAACGCAGCACCGGCGCACCGACATCAATGGCATGAAACTCCACGTCGGGCATTTACTGCGCCCAGTAAACGACAGAGCCGCCAATGGTGCAACCCATGTCGAGTACCCGTTCAAGTGTCTTGTCAGGGAATTCTTTCTCGAAAAACTCGAAGGCGAGTTGACCCAGTCCGTCGTTACCGGTGCCGAGCCCACCCATGGAGTAGATGTAGGTGCCGTGATCATAGACGGCTCCGGCGGCAACGTCGTCTTCCGTGCTGTTAGTATGATAAGCGCCGGGTTGAAGGTGAATGTCCGTAGCCGTGTGGTACCTGGGAATCTCTAAATTGGGATCTAGTGTAAGGGATCCTTTATTGCCTGTTTGTTTTGCTTTCTCGATAAGCTCTGGCAAATGGCATTCGACTGTATCAGCGACCGAGTCCCAAACCATTTCTTGGCTGGAACGCTGCAGGGCGCTCCACATTTGATAATAAGGGTCCTTAGTCATGACCCGCCGCACTTCATGATGGTCTTTAGGTTCGCGGCCATTTTCCTTCACAAATTGCGGCAGCACCCTAATGCGATAAGTTGGCTGGCAACCTGGAGCAACTTCGTTGGCCAGATGAAGACGAAAATCATTGACGAAATCCTGACGGCAGGTTTCGTCATGGTTAGGCCTGGCCAGCATGGCGTGTTGGTCGAGGGGGATCAAAGGGTTCTCCGTATCTGTTAGTGCATCTTTTAGGAAGCAGGCATGGGCAGCACCATATCGGGACAGGTGAAAGAGGCGAGTCCTGCCAAATTGGCGATCATCTATTGGTCAGAGATTTGGCGTCTTCAGGCGATCGCCACATTGATACAAGATAGTCGAAGCTGTCACAGACACGCCAGAGCGGTTAGTTGCGCCGCGTCATCCACGGTCTCCAAGGTGTCGATCAAAGCGACCAAAGCTTCGCCGTTTTCTCGAGGCAAGGGCGAGGATGCCGCGGTCCAGCAGGTCCAGAATTTTTCTAATTGTCTGTCTCTGGGCAGGGGGTTGCACGGGTCGCCAATGGCGTTTTCGATGGTTTTAGAATGGACGGTACCGTCCTTCAACGTGACCGAGATGGTCTGCGGCCCGAAGGCGTTGACGTCCGGGTTGCCGTCCTCAATGACCGCGACCTGCTGGGCCAGGTCATGGGTGACACCATTGCTCAGCGCCTCAGGTTGGAAGTCGCGCTGATCGACGGTGCCCTTGATCAATGTTGTGGCACAGACATAGCCGAGACAGAGCTTGGCGTAATTGGGTTGGGGATTGTCGATGTCCGGCCGGCCGACCAAGCGATTAGCCAGCGGCGGCACCCGGCATTCAACGCTTTGAACATCATCGGCGCCAAAGCCGTGTTCCTGAGTCATCTGCTGGAGGGCATCCACAGCAAAGTGGGTGAGGCGGCCGGATGGAAACGGCTTGTGACCCACTTCTGCCATGCGGAATACCTGGCCCCATTGGGTCAATGCCGGCTCGACGTCGTAGTCCCCTTCCATCAACACCAGATAGCCGTACATGCCGGTGAGAAAGTCCTTCGGCCCTTCAATGCCGGCTTCAGCCAGGTCGCAGGCAACCAGGGCATTGCGCGCACCGAATCCCACTTGCAATCCCAGTAACCTGGAGCCCTCGATATGGGCCTGCATGTTGCCACCTGCCTGGCCGTAATAGAGGCCTAGCGCGTTGTGCAACGCCGGACCGTCAAACCCCCGCAATTTGGCCACCGCAGTTGTGGCGCCAAAGCCACCGGTCAATGCCGGGCGAAAAAATCGCATGGGTGCATTGGAGGCGGTGGCGATGGAGCAGGAAACATCGATGCCGAGAGCGATGGCCTCAATGAGGTCCTCACCGTTGATTTTCGTACCAAGGCTAGCCTGACGATCTACCTCCGCCATGGTGGCGGCCATGAGGGTGGACATGGGATGCAGTACGCCGCCCTCGTGGACGCAGTCGAATTCCAAGCAATGAATCTGATAAGCGTTGACTACGGCTGCACTGGTGGGCGGCAGGCGGTCCGGCCGCGCCCACACACGGGCGCCGTCGCCAGTGCCCCATAGCTTAGCCGCAGCCAGCGCTTCATCGGCGGACGGGCCGGTCGAACCGGCCAGGGCGCAGGCATAGGTATCCAGCACAAAAATCTTGACCGCCTTAACCACTTCGTCGGGCAGGTCGGCAAAACGCGTGCCCATGACATGGGCGACCATGGGCTCAGCGGGATTCATGGAAAGAGTCAGTCGTTGCTGTCTTTGCTGTATTCCGGATGCATCCGGAAGACGCGTTTCAGATAGGCCTCACGTCGAGCGTTGCGGGCCCCTTCCACCTCTTCGTTGGGGCGGAAAGCTTCAATGTCGTCCCGGCTGATGGTGCCTTTTTCATCCAGCAGCCGTTCCACAGTATCCAACCGGTCATAAACCACTGACACTTCGGCGGAAAGTTCGATGATGAAGGTCATCATCTGATCAATGGCCGGATCGTCGAAAAACACCGACCGCTTGCCTTTAGCATGGCGGGGAAGGGTAACTTGCGGTGCGTCCGTCGTTTCATTCATTGGGTATTACTCATCAATTTTCATCATCAAGTTTTTGCGAGCTCATCCATGAGCGCGTTGTATTCGTCCATTTGTTCGTGTGGTACAAGGGTTTCCCGTTCTTCACGAATGATTCGGAACAGCCGCGCGATGTAGTCGTTGCGCCGGGCGGTGCGTTCGTCTTCGATGTCCTGATCCGGACGAAAGGCCTCGATGTCGTCCCGGCTGAGGGTTCCCCTTTTGTCGAGCAGACGTTCTATGGTGTCGACCCGGTCATAGACCACCGACAACTCCGCCGACATGGCCATAATGATGGCCATCAACTGATCAATGGCGGGGTCATCGAAAAACGCTGGCCGCTTGCCCCTGTTTACCGGGGTGATTTTGATGTCTTCGCTCATGTGTCCCTCGTTTGATCTAGTTGCGCTTATGACTGCGCATGAGATCGATATTTATTTCCAGGCGCCCCAACCCGTCCAATGGTTGGATTCTCCCAAACGACCATAACGTTCAGCGTTATGATCGGACGCTTTGGCGATCGCCTCGAATTCCTCCCGTGGCGCGACAAGGATATCAGGCGTCATCACTTCCATGTATTGATCGGTCTCAAAACCGGCCTCGACAAAGGCGGCTTTCATGTTGGTTGAGGTAAAGGCCTGATAAAACGGCTCGTTGTTATAGTAGGCATCCCAATCGATATAGAAAGCATCGAACGGGTCCATTTCTTCGGTGCGCGGCAATTCCATATGAACCATGAGGCCGCCCGGTTTCAGCACCCGGTGGCATTCTTTAAGGATGCGTTTCATCGCTGTGCGTGACGTTTCGTGGAAAGTGACGACGGAGAACACGAGATCAAACTCCTCGTCGCCGAAGGTCATCTGCTCCCCGTTCATTTGATGGAGATGGATGGCATAGCCCAAGGACTCCGCCCGGCCATGACAATAACGCAACTGCGGGGCGCTGACGTCGATGGCATGGATCTCCGCCTCCGGATAAACGTCGACCATGGGCAACAGGTTGTGACCCACCGTACAGCCCACGTCCAAGATGCGTTCAGGTTTGAAGTCGGGGTAGCGAATCTTGAGATGCTCCGCCAATGACCGGCCGATGGTGTCACCCAATGGGCCGCCGTTGCCGGCGGCATACACATAAACACCCCGATCATACAATGAGCCTTGGGACACATCGAATTCGCCGCGGTCGGCGTAATAATTGCCTGGCATCAAATGGATGTCGCAGGCTTTGACATAAGGCGGTACGGCTATATCTGAGTTAAGAGTCAGCGATCCTTTGGGGTTTTTGGCTAGCGCCGCCGCTCTATCGTTCAAAGCGGGTTGCGCCCTTTCGATGGACGGGGTGATGGAATCCCAGATCATTTCCTGGCAGGAGCGCATCATGCTCGACCAAGTGCGGCAGTAGCCATCCTGCATCATCGCCCGGCGCACTTCGTGCTCGTCCTTCGGTGCGCGACCTTTCTCAGCTTCGATGGCTGGTTTGACACGACTTTCGTACACACCCCGCAAACCGCCGCCGATATCGTTGAGGATGTGCATGCGCAGTGTGGACACATAGGTCTGCAACGCATGTTCGTCGTGGGTGGTGTCGACCATCAGGTCGTGGTGGGCTTGGCCGACCATCGTCGTCTCCTGTCCGGACAATTATGGACAGTGTACCGCCAGAAGGGGGTGAGGCCAAACCGGTGTGATGGGTGGTATGCGGGTCATTCGGCAGCAGCAGGAGGGGGCTGCACCACAATGAGGCGGTGACCGCCCGGCTCCACCAGAATCATTTCCTTTTCCGGCGGATAGTTCTCTGCCTCGGCCGCCTCTGCGGGGGACATGAGGACGGTGTAACCCCCGGCGACGGCCCGTTCATAGACAGCCTGAACATCGTCGACGGACAACGCCAGGGTGGTGGCATTGATCGTGTTGGCTGAGGGGTCGATCTGAATCCCGGGCGCGCTGACCAGCACCATGACGCCCACTTGATTGCGGTCGTTCATACGCACCACGGTGATGTCCACGTCCTTCGCCGCGCCGATGGCTCTGCGCAACACCGGGCTGTTGTAAATTTGACGGGAATCTTCGCTCATGCCGAGGACGTCCGTGAAGAACTTCACCGAGGCTTCAAGGTCTGCCACGGGCATGGTCGGGCGGCGCAAGTCGGCAGCGGTGGGATCGAGATGATTGTCCGCAAATGTCATCGAGGCGCATGACAAGGCCAACGCGCTGATGACAAAACAACAATGGGCTTCATGATTTCCTCAAACGGGAACCGTTCCCGGGTTGTAATCAAACAGACCGAGGCTTTCCTCGTTCTGGTGCTTAGAATCATCGTACTGCTCCGGATGGTCGCTTTGCAGTCGTTCGCGGGCGGCCCGTGACCGGAGTAGAACAAAATTGGCCCGCTCCTTGCGGGCGTCTTCATAACGCTGCAAGGCTTCATCAATTGAATTTGAAGCGCCAAAGGCACGCCCGAGCACGACACCGTCTTCAATCCCCATGGCTGCGCCCATGCCCATGAACGGCAGCATGGGGTGGGCCGCATCACCAAGCAGCGTCACCCGGTCCTTTGTCCATTGTTCTAAGGGGTCGCGGTCGTACAACGCCCACTTAAAGACTTTATCTTTCGGTGCGGCCTCGATGAGCGCGCGGATGCGCGGATGCCAGTCACCGAATTCTTCTAACAATTCTTCCGTTGTGGCCGGAATAGACCAGCCTTCTTCATTCCAGCCCTCGCGGCGGACGAAGGCGACGAAATTGATCATTCCACCGTCTCGTACCAAATAACGGGTAAAAGCCTTACGCGGGGGCAATGGCGACGCCGGAAGCGGGTGTCACCACGTCATCCGACAGATCCCCTTTGTTGACCAAGCCGCGGTAGGCAACGTTGCCCGTAAACTTCGGGTCTTCCGGACCGAACATGGCCTCGCGCACGATCGAACGAATGCCATCGGCACCGACCACAACATCACAAGTGGCCGTATTGCCGTTTGCGAACGATATTTCAATGCCAGCATCGGTCTTGTGGTATGCGGTGAAAGCGTGGTCCAGGACGAAACAATCAGGATCGTTGGCTTGTGCTGCTTCGCTCAGCAATTCATGCAGATCGGCGACAGCAAGGCTCTCCATCCATTGCTCGATGTCGCGAAGCCGCCAAGCGACAGCGCCGGTAGGACCGCTCCCGATCTTGCGCGGGCGTGGGAAGTCGCCGCGGTCCATAAACCGATAGATCGACGAACAGGAGAGGCCTGTCAGGGCCTCCACGTCCCGACGGCGGATGAGCCGGTCAGAAGTGAAACCTAGGACTTGATTGGAGAATTTCGGCATTGCGCACCTCGTCTATGTGGTTCGCAAGCATTGCCATATCTTCAGGCTCAAAAGGTCCGACAATCGTTTGGGTCTCCGGGACCGCTCATTTTAGCGGGCTGATCTCCATTAACGGCGGTTTGGACCTATTGTGTAGACGAGCTGAGACGCCGTCTTTAGGCGAGCAAGAAGAAGCTGCGGCGGGACCGGCCGTCGATAATGCGACTGAACGTCGAGCCTATTTCGCTGTGCAATTGGGGCAGGTCGGCCTTCGTCGGCGCCAATCCTGCCTTCAGGGAATGGCCGTCAGTTTTCGGCGATCTCAGGAAATCAACCGCCCTGGCGGCCGCCTGATGCACCATCGCGAGATCGTTGAGACCGGCAACGAGCGCTGGACTTCACTCACCGCTCATAGCTCACAACCTATTGTGCCTGCGGGCTGGTTACCCCGGTGGGTTAACAGCACCCCCCAAGGGGGTTCGCTCAGCTTATCGCAAGGCGCTAAGCCAAGACGCCCGGATCCCCCTAAGGACAACCGGAAAAACCTCCAACCCGATACTCAAAAGGGGACCGGCTGGGAGAGCGAGCCGGGGTCAATCTTCATTGCCGATTGACACTCCAGGATTTGGTGAAGCCAATCCAACAAGCCTGCGCCAAATCAGCGACAGCCCCGAAAATTGACTCCTGATCCGCCGTACCGCCAGCGCATCGATAGTTTTGAGCACTTCGACCGATCGGCCGCACTTTATCGAGTTTCCTCAACATCCAACGGTCATTCGACCTTTACTATATTGCGTTCCCAAACCTTCACAACGGTCGCATAAGCCTTAGTGTATCCGGCTTCCTCCAGGCCCTGGACCACGGCGCTGCAGAAGGAGCGCCGCTTCGCAGCAGATGTTTTCCTGCTGCTGGTGGGCTTCATTCCCGATTTCAAGATCCAGCGACAATTGCTGATATGAAGAAGAATCAACGTGACCAGCACGTTCCCATGCTTGTCTACCGGCTTGTTGGAGCGCTGCCTTGGTAGCTTTTTTGCATCCCGGTCCTTGACCCATTTCTTCAAGAGCGGAGGCATAAGGTGTTCCTGCCCCTCGAACGTCTCTGCGAGCATCCCAAGAGCGCGGCGAAAGGCCGGGTTGAGACCTGCTTCGGCAACGACAAACTCAAGGGTTTTCGGCCAGTTGATTAGTGTGTGGCAAACCAACGCTGCCAACTGCTCCACTCGTTCCACTCGTTCCACTTCATCGACCGGAATAGGCAGCCCTCTCTCATTGACATAATACGAAGCGCCCCAATGCCGCGCCATGATGACCGCCAGGCCGAATGCGACCTCCTTGGACGGCGCAGCCTCGAAAAGATCGTCGTCCATCAAATGGTCCCGTACGACACAGGTTTCACAGTACTGAGCCAATTCTCCAAGGCCGGCGGCTTGCAACCGTGCCTCGTCCTTATCAAGCAACGCCTGAGTCCATATATAGGGGTTGAAATAAGCTAAATGGATGGGGAAGAGGTCGGGGTCGGGGTCGGGGTCGGTGACGAGGACGGGAGCGCGTCCACACCTATGACAGGCGTTTAGCTGCACTGCGCAGTCTTCGCAGATTCCTGAGCGCGGCACTTCGGCACCTTCTTGGTATCCCAGCCACTCTCGGTTGGCGCGCATTTGCCGGACCCCTGCCTCGCCGAAAGTGCGCTCGCAACACCAACATTTGGCCAACATGGCAGAGTTGTTGGAGCGGCTTGGCTCGGTTTTTGAGGGAACCCTCATCGGAGGGTAGCCCCCGCCGTCGACGCTATCAGCACGACATCTCCACTTTCGTTCAGGTATGCTGCCCACTGTTCCATCAGCCAACGCCGCTTCTCGAAAAGCGTGGAACGGGCATAGGCTGCCTCGACGGCACCGCCGACGGCATGGGCCAGGCTCAACTCCATGACAGCGTGCGGCGCGTCGGTGCATTCCGCTGCCCAGTCCCGAAAACTCGACCGGAAACCATGGACGGTCGCGCGATCGGCGACCCCGAGCCGGCGCTGCACCTTGGTCAGCGTCATGTCGCTTATAGGTTGGCCCTCAATATCGTCTGGCCAGTTCATATGGAAGAACGGTTGGCCCCGAAACGCCGCAAAGCAGGAACGCAAGAATTTCGGAAATGTCGGCTCATCCATGGAGTTGGACCACATCTGCGTGTTCGCCAGCCAGAAATGCGGCCCATTGTTCCATGAGTACTCGGCGTCTTTGAAAAAGGTCGGATCGAAAATAGGCACCCTCCACACCGCCTACAGTGTGTGCCAATGCCGCCTCCGCGATTTCCCGTGGCTTGCCTGTCTCGGCGCACCAATCCCTAAACGATGATCGAAAACCGTGAACGGTCGCCCGCTCGGCAAATCCGGTTGACCGCAGCACTTTGGTTAACGTCATGTCGCTCATTTGCTTGCCTGCACGGATCGGTGATGGGAAAACCAGATCACTGCCGTCAGCAATGGACTTTGCGCATAGCAATAGAGCCTTTGCCGCATCGCTTAGTGGCACGCGGTGCTCAACACCAGTTTTCGTGCGGCTTGCCGGAATACGCCACTCTTGCGCGTCTAGGTCGATTTCGGACCAGCAAACGCCCCGAGCCTCGGACGATCGAACCGCATTGAGTATCAGAAACCGCAGGCACAGCTTCGCCGAGATGGACGCCTTGGACGCTTCTGCGGTTTCAAGCGCTGCCTTCACCTCTCTATAAGGTAACGCCCGGAAATGCGCTTTTACCGATGGCATAGCGGGCAACGCGGCGTTGATTGCTTCGCCCGCGGGGTTGACCGCGACATGGCCGTGCGCCTGAGCCCAGGCAAGCACAGCGCGAATGCGTTAGCGGAGTTTGCGCGCCACCGCCGGTTTTGTTTGCCACAGAGGTACCAACACGCGTAGCACATCTTCGCTTCCAATTTTATCAACACGCTGGTCGCCGAAAACGGGATACGCGTACTTGGCTAACGATCCAGCCCAGTTCGCTGCGGTTTTGGCGGTGCGCCACCGGGCTCGGTTCGCATCAATGGTGCGCTGTGCTGCTTCCTGAAATATCGGAACATTGGCTTTACGCCTTTGAGCGAGCGGATCGCCGCCCGCACGAGCCAGCTTGCGATTGTCAAAAGCCTTCTCACGCGCCTCGGCCAAGCTCACAAGCGGGAACGCACCTAGACCGAGATCACGCCTCTTGCCGTCAATGGTAAGCCTCTGAATCCAGCTCTTGGAACCGCCGGGAGCGACACTCAGATAGAGAGTACCGCCGTCGCCATACATACCTGGTTTCGCGATGCTCTTGATCTTGGCGGCAGTGAGTTTTCCCATAACATCCCCACGGTCTTCCCCACCTCATGTAAGGGAGCTATAGGGATTTGAACGGAACAAACAAGAACAAAATATCTTATAAGCCTTTTTATTCATTGGTTTTTCTAGAAAGGACGGGAATAGCTGGGATAGGTATATGGCGTCCCCGGCGAGATTCGAACTCACGACCCCCAGATTAGGAATCTGGTGCTCTATCCTGCTGAGCTACGGGGACCCAAGGCAACACGGCAGCAAACAGTGCCTGCCGTTTGATACCATGGGTGTAGGTTCTAAAGCACGGGGCGGAATGAGGCGCTGTTCTGGAGTGGCAACCACCACCGTTAAATTAGGAATTCGACTGATGATATTGCCGCCTACATGACTCCACATATTATCCGTCATTTTGCACATTTGTGAGTGCAGATATTCGGCTGTTAAGGTCGCTCTAATGAGCAAATTTGTAACTTCACATTGGCCGAGAAATAGCGTTGGTTGACCCAAGAAATTTCGATAAAATCCAACGGTATGTTGCGTCGGGCCAATTTGATTCAGCTGAATCAGTTTGTCTGAGTATAGAAGACAAGGAATCAGCTGATCCCAGTTTCTGGCAACTGCGCGGTAGCATTGCTCTGCTGGCCGAGGATTGGAACGGCGTAGAGGCACATTTTGGGCAAGCGAGCACGCTCGCTCTAGATGCTCCCCAACCCTGGCTTGGAATCGCACGGGCGTTAGTCGGCGGGGGACGGATCACAGCAGCTGGTGTGGCTGCAGATCGCGCCATATCTCTGGGTTTAGACGGTGATGAGAGCTTGGCCGCATATGAAATAGTTGCCAATAGCCAGTTCTCGTTAGGAAACATTGACTCCGGCCGCGCATTACTGGCGGCGCTTGCTCCTCACTATCAGGGCAAATTTTCTGGAGATCAAAGTTGGCCAGATGAAATTATCCAGCCTGCGCTAGCTGCCGGAATGTGCGCCCGGGACAATACGTTGGTGGAGCAGCTTCTTAAACAGAAATACCCAATTGCACACCGGTTATCCCCTATCTCTATTGCACCAACGTCTTCTCTTGAAACATGGTGTCGAGAAGCGGGTGTCCCTGTGCAAGTCGTCGAAGACCGTCGCCAGGTTAAGATCGACGCGACGTCTCAATACACACGGGATTATCTGTATTCCACCGATCCCATATTATTCGCCAGCATTCCTGGCGGACAATGGGTCCCAGGGTGGGATTTTCCTATAGGGTCGGACGGGACTGTTATTGATGACGCGGGATATTTAGACATCATCCACGTGTTCAACCATGCACCTCATGCTCATTTTCCATCTGCAGAGCTTGTTGCGCATCACGTGCCACACGCTGTGGAGGAAATCGACGAAGATGTGCTCTTTGTATCGGCTCCCATGCACAATCATCTCGGCCATTGGCTGGTTGACTTCTTGCCACGACTGCAAGGCCGCACCCTTGCCGGTTGCTCACCTTTGAGAATAGCCGTTCCGGATACACTGGCCGGAGCCAAAATCGAAGAGACTTTGGCTCTGGCCAGCCTAGATGAGTCAGATATTCTCCGTTGTCGGACAGATGCGCTTTACCAATTCCGTACGCTTCACATTTATCGTATGGGGAGATCCCTGCCACCGAATCCTTTGCATGTGCATTTCCTGCGCGATTTGCTGGGCGTCAAATCTCCACCCGCTCAACACGATGGCAAAAAGAAACGCGTTTTCTTTGACAGGACCAATGTCGGCTCACGGTTGGTCGCCAACAAAAAGGAATTTGATGCGGTGCTTCTTGAGTACGATTTTGTTTCGGTAAACCTGGGTGAGCTGACACTTGCACAGCAACTGAATCTTTTCGCTGACGTGGAAATAATTCTTGGTGCTGTAGGAACGGATCTCTGGTCGACGTACTTTGCGCCACCTGGTTGTACCGTAATCACCATGCTGTGGGATGAGAAAATAGACTCAGGCACGCCCCCAACATGTTTTATATTGGGGCAGTATTACCAATATCTGCACTGCCCAATCGCCAGAGAGTCAAAAAACTGGCGCAGTTGGGTGGATTACGATTTTGCAGTTGATTGCAACGAGTTGCGCAAAAGGCTGCAGGAAATCATTGGTGATCGCTAAATTGGGCCCATTATTGCCGTAGGTTTTTGAACGTCAGCTCAGTTCACATAAAGCGGCGTGAGGTCGTGCTGGAGAATGGCGCTGAGCGCCTGCTCGCGGGTTTGCGCCGCGCCCACCTGGTCACCGGCAGCATTGTGGATCGACCACACCGGGACTTCGTCGATGACGGCACGACTGATGTAAGCGACTTGGTTCAATCCCAGTTGGGCGAGATCGACTGGTGTTGAAGCCAACTGTGTTTGGCCTGACTCGCTTTTGTTGTCGTTAGCACTGTTATCGAAGCTGTCGTCAATCATGTCTAACTCACCTCCTTAGCATCGCGGTGCGGCTTCGCGTGAACGCCACATCGCAGATTTACTCGTCGACCGGTTGCGCATCCACATCGATGGTCTTGGGCGCCTGCTTCTTTGGCCTTGCGCTGGTGATCTTGATTTCCGTCACCTTGGGTTCAGGCACCGGGCGTTCGAGCTCGATGTGCAACAGGCCGTTGTCCATGGCGGCGTGTTTCACTTGTATGCCCTCCGCCAAAACAAAACTGCGGCTGAACTGGCGCGCGGCGATGCCGCGATGCAGGTAAACCTTCTCTGCCGTGTCTTCCGCATTGCGGCCGCGGATCACCAGTTGATTGTCTTCCACGGTGACGGACAGGTCGCCTTCCGCAAAACCGGCTACGGCCAAGGTGATGCGCAGAGAGTGTTCACCGGTCTGTTCGATGTTGTACGGCGGGTAGCCTTCACCTGAGGATTTATTGACCCGGTCGAGCACCCGCTCGATGTGATCGAACCCCAGCAGCAAAGGACTGGAAAACACGGACATGCGTGTCATAGCGTTGTCTCCTCCAAGAGCGAGACCGGTTTGTTGGCCCTTTGGGAAGCGCCCTCATTAGGCTTTCCCCACAGACACCGGCGGTGCACCGCCCGCAACCGGCATGGCGCACCTCTTATTTTGGGCCGGACGCCCCCAATTTCAAGATTTGAAAGCGCTATGAAACCGCGAAAAACGGATCGAGCACCCGGTGCCAGTCGGCCATGGCCGGAGGCAGTTCCTCCACCAGGGTGCGGGGATCGGCGGCATGGGTGGTGGTGGCCACCGGCTCCCAGGGTGGATGGCAGAGCAGACGGGGGATGGTCAGCTTGGGCAGCTTGTCGCGCATGGGATAGGTCCACATGGCCTTATAGGCATCCTGGTAGCGATCGCCGCATTTAAGCATTTCGAGTACACGAAGATGGGTCAACGCCACATCGATGGCACCGTCGTTCCACAGGATTCCATCTTTGGTCTGGTTGAACCACGGCCAGAAGAGACTTTGGTCGCGCATAATCGCCCAAGCGGTGATCAGGTGACGGCCGTCCCAACGTGGTGCGATGGACGGCGTGTAGTTTGTCCACCAGCCAAGTTTGTTCGTCGCCCTCATAGAAGGACACGCCGGCTTGAACCAGGTGCCGTCACGCCTGGGTGTGAGGTCGACAAAATAACCGTCAGCGATTTGCGCTAAGTCCTCTTTGGAAAAATGCCCGGCACTGTCCATGATCAGCAAGCGGGTGCGCTGAGGATACTTGCGTGCGAACTGCACACCGATCTGCGCCCCCGTCGCCGCGCCGTAAATCACCGCATCGTCCAATCCAAAAACGTCCAGCACTTGAGCGACCGCATCGGCGTAGCCCCAGAGGAGGTCTTTGTCGGTGACGCTGTCGTCGGAAATGCCGTAGCCCGGGGTATCCAGAGCGATGCAGGTAAACAGATCGGAAAACGCTTCGATCGCCCTCACCAAGCCAGCGGACGACGTGGGCGACGAATGCATGAGGATCATTGCCGGACCGGAACCGGCCATGCGGTAGTGCACTTGATGCCCGCTGGGCAGGGTGAGAAAGCGGCGTTGGATGTCCATGACGTTCCTTACGCCTCAAAGAACGGATCGAGCACCGATGGCCAATCGGTCATAGCGTCGGGTAGATCGGCAATCTGACAGTTGGGTGCAACTGTTTGCGCCATGGCCAGGCGGTCATAAGAGGCCGCGCCGGGATAATCGGTCAGCAGACAAGGCACGGTGAGCGCCGCCAACTTTTCCCCCATGGAATAGGTGAACGAGACGGCGTAGGCGTTTTGATAGGCATCGCTGATTTTGAGCAGGTCCTGCACCCGGGCGTCGATGAAAGCGGGGTCGAGAACGGCGTCGCGGTGAATGACGCCCTCTTTAGTCCGGTTGTACCAGGGCCAGAACAGAACCATGTCGCGGATGATCGACCAGGCGGTGATGAGATGGCCGCCGTCCCAGCGCGGGGCGATGGACGGGGTGTAGTTGGCAAGCAGATCGTCCCGTTCGTCGTCGGTGAAAATTTGTACCCCGGCCTGAACGATGTGTTTGACCGCGCCCGGCCGCATAGCCGCCATTTCCATGGCCACTTGCCCGCCCGAATAAAGACCGATGATGTCCACGTCGTCGATGCCGAGCGCATCGAGGGCCTGCCACGCCGCTTCGGCATAGGCTTCGGTTGAGATCTTGTCGCGGGATAAAAGTTTGTCGGACTCGCCGTTGCCCAGGTTGTCCAAAGCAATCACCGGCCGTCGGCCCGCGTAGGGTGCGAGGATTCCGGCCGGCCGGTTGGATGATCCCGCCGGATCGTGCAATCCGAGGATGGGCCGGCCTTGGCCTGCGAAACACACCTGGGCCATCACCTGACCGCCCGGCACGTCGATGAACATTTTCTGCAGACGTTGAGCGGACCAGTCTACTTGATCGGGATGGGGCGGCGCCGGCGTACCTGAGTTTAAAAAATTATCGATGAGGTATTGCTCACTGGCCCCAAGGCGTTCATCCATGGTCGGTCCGGCATTAAGCACCGTGAAGTTGTCGGACAGGCCTTTGTCGATGAGGTCATCAACTTCTTTGAGATTGGGTTTGCCTTCCCACCGGGTCAGTGTGGCCGGCACCGTGACACGGCTGATGAGATGATGCTTGGCGGTATAGAACGCGGGCTTATAGGCCAAGTGGTAATCTTTGCCGCAACGCAGAAAGTCGAGCAGTTTTTCCTGAATCTTTTCCGGCGGCGGCAGGTCCACGGGTAGGCGATGGTCTTTGTCCGTGTACTGCCACGGCGCGAACAGATTCAGCGAACGCACCATGTCCCAATGGGTGAGCAGATGACCGCCGTCCCGCCGCGGTGTTGTGTCGGGAAAGTATCCGTCCACCAGTTTGTCGACGATGTCGTCGGAAACATCCCCGGCCGTATCCAGCACGACGGCGGCGGTGCGTTCGGGGTGGGCGGCGGCAAAGATGTGGCCGATTTCAGCACCGGTGGCGTTGCCGTAGAAGGCCGCCTTTTCGATGCCGAGAGAATCCAGCAGCGCCACCAACGGTGCTACATAATCATCCAGGGCCGGGCCTTTGTAGCCGCCGACCAGCGGATCGGAGAGGCCGTAGCCCGGTGTATCCACGGCGATGGCGGTGAAATTTTTGGCCAGACGCTCAAGCATGGGCATGGAAAACGCGCCCGATTGGGCGATGGATGTATGAGGATCACCGGTGGTCCGTCGCCGGCGCGACGGACATGCAATTGGGAGTCACCGATGGGGACAAAAAGACGTTTCATATTCAGATGGTGTCACAGCTTGGTGTGATAAAGAACGCCCTAATTAAAGAGGCCAACTCACAATGAGCTGGTCTCTAAAAATAGTTTCAATGCTGTGTGTTATTTGGCCAGAGCCACTTCACCGGACACCGGGGTCAGCGACCGCGACAACACGGAATCGATGGCTTGGAAGAACGCCTCGATGATGGGCGTATTGTATTTGCCGACCGGCAAACCGTTATAGATCACCTTGGTGCCCTCGATGTCGAAGGTGCGCGTGTAAGGTACGGACCAGTCGCTGTAGTCCACCGGATCGTAGTGATTGAACCCGGGGAACCCTTCAAAATTGTACATGGCGTGGGAGAACATGGTGTCCGTGTTCTCGGCAAAGAATTCGATGGGCAGGTTAATGACATAGTCGTAATCGTCTTCAATGCCGTCCCAGAACGCCTTGTTGGTGGACAGATATTTGCCCTCGGGATTGCTGATGGGATCGGCGAAGTGATCCTGCGACTGCACCACGTCCGTGCGGCCAAAATCATAATCGGCGACTACGCCTTTCATGGTTTCCATCACCGGACCGATGTAAGCCGGCGCCAGCTCAATCCAGCCTTCGTTGAGCACCCGATCCCACGCCATGCCATGCACGGACACCACCACCTTGACGTCTGAACCGCGAGGCAGCTGATCGAGCCGGTCCCGCAACATGTGAGCGTATGTTTCCCGGATGATAGGGAAGTCGCCAAGATTTTGGGTGATGATCACTTTGATGTGTTTATCGTTGGCCTCTTCCCAATCATGGATGTAGTGCATGGCATGTTTGATGGAGCCGTTGAACTCCTCGTGATGGGAGTATATTGGCCGCGGCGCGGCGAGTACGATGGTGTCGGCCCCACCGTCGAGCAATTCGTACATGGCGGTGCGGGCGAGATTAAAGTCTTCCGCTGTGACCCAGCGAAACGGCACATCGCCATATTTGGCATGAATTTTCTTCAAGGTGGCTTCGGCGATGGCCCAATTGCCGGCTTCATGGGGCACCTTGCCGTTCATGAAGCCCTTGCCTTTACCGTAGTAGTACACCCGGGCTTTATTGATCAGCTTCTGCGCCTGTCCAGGCATACCGCCTTTGCGCCCTTCGTAGAGAAAGTAACCGTGAGTCAAATGCTGGGTCGGACTGGGTGGCACCCATTTAAGTTCGCCGTTGTGATAGCGTTGCACCCAAGGCGTGCCATCTACGTCCATGGTTGAGCCGTACGCATCAACCAAGTTGGTCGGCTCGAACGCTTCGAACTCGTAAAACTTTTCCGTATCCAATAGGACAACACCCGGGTCGGCCATGGCCCCGTCACGGAATGGCCAGGGAATATATTGGCTCGACTTGAGGGCCAGATTGTGGAAATCAGGCAGCCGGAAATTCTCAGGCATGATCAGGCCTGACATGAAGATGGCCACGTTGCCTTCCGGCGTCATCGCTTCGTCGCTGGCGACCTGTTCCTTGTAAATACGGAAGTAGTTGGGCTCTTTCAGCTGCGGCGGTGTGCGGTTCATGAATTTGAACGTGCCGTAGCCGCCCCCGGCCACGACGATGATCACAACCACTAGGGTAACGACAAGGCGTTTGATCCATTGCGACATTGGTTTACCCCTTAGATGAGAAGTCAGACTTAGTGCATGTGGTCCAAGTAAATGCGTTCCACATCGGCGTGGGACACTTCGTCGGTACTGAGTTCCTGCATGAGAATACCCTCACGCATGATCCCGATGCGCGTCCCCGTTTCCTTGGCGCGGAACAGATCGTGGGTAGCCATCAAGATCGCGGCCCCTTCCGACTGCAATTGTTTCAGCAGTTCGGAAAACTCATTAGAGGCTTTCGGATCAAGGCCGGAGGTGGGTTCGTCCAGTAACAGCGCTTTTGCCTGTTTGGCGATGGCAATGGAGACTCCCACTTTTTGCCGCATGCCCTTGGAGTATGTGCCGATACGCCGATCAGCGGCTTCCTCCTGCAAACCGCAGCGAATGAGAAACCCGCGGAGATCGTCTTGCGTGTATTCCGTGTGTCCGCCCAGACGCGCGAAATATTCGATGTTCTCCAATCCTGTGAGGTTGGGATAGAGCATCACCTGTTCGGGGATATAGGCCAGATATTTCTTCGTCTCGAGGGGATTTCCGGCGACATCGAGTCCGTTCACCTTGGCCGTCCCACCGGTGGGATCAATAAAATTCAGGAACAGATTGATTGTGGTGGTCTTGCCGGCGCCGTTGGCGCCCAACAGGCAATAAATGTCACCGCTGTTGATGGTGAGATTGAGTCCTTTCAACGCTTCTTGGTCCCCGTAGGATTTCTTCAAGTCAACGGCTTCGAGCACAGACTTATATCTCCCGCGTTTTGAGCTGTTTGATATTGAGGTTAGGGACTTTCATGGGCTCTAGCACCAGAATCAAGGGAATTTGGCACTCTGACCGAATTCCCAGCCGTCAGGTGAAATAGGCTCTTTTGGATGAGGCCTTCTTATGCGGCACGCGACTGCGGCAGCGCCAAAATCATAATCAGTGCCGGGACCATACAGACGGCGGCGACGAGATACGGTGCGGTTGGCCCGAAGTCCGCATACACGAATCCCACATAGAACGGGCCGATGACCCGTGCCAGGCTTCCGGCTCCCTGAAAGATGCCGAGTATGGTGCCTCGTTCCGTTTCGCCCGCCAGTTTGGAAATGAGACTGGACAACAAGGGGTTGCTGATGCCTGACCCAATCGCCAGCAGCGTTATGGCCAACAACAAAGAAACCATGCTTGCGGTAAGGACGAGCCAAACGTAGCCGCCAAAGAAACACAGGATCGAAAAAACAACCAGCCTGGGTTCTGAAAAGCGATGGGTCAAAGGGCCGATCAGCCCGCCCTGGACGATGACGCCGATAACACCGACGTAGGTGAGCACGAAACCGATGTCGCGGGGGCCGAGCGCAAGGACATCATTGGCCCACAGAGCAAAAATGACTTCCAACAAGGCAAAGGCCATGGTGAGCATGAAGGAGACCGAAATGATCAACACTAATGCGCGCTGCGTCAAAGTCAGACGCAGTTGTGTCATCAAGCGGACTCTGGGTTGAGATCGCATCTTCTCGCGAATGTCCGAACTCAAGGATTCAGGTAATGCGAAGACAACACCGGCGAGCGCGACTGTGGCGAGGGCGGCGGCGAAATACGCGGGCAGGACGTAGTTGGCCGTTTCAACATCCGCACCCGCAAGCACACCGCCAATGACCGGACCAAAAATGAACCCCAAACCAAAGGCCGCACCCAGCAGACCCATGCCCTTGGCCCGGGTCTCCTCCGCGGTGATGTCGGTCACATAGGCAAAAGCCGCGGAGATATTGCCAGCCATGAGGCCACCGAAAACGCGGGAAGCCATCACCAGCGCGAGTGTATCGGCATAGGCCAGCATGAGGTAGGAAATGGCGAGCCCGGCCATGGACCACGCCAAGATCGGCTTGCGGCCATAGCGGTCGCTGAGTTTGCCCCAAAGCGGTGCGGCGATGAATTGAAACAAGGAAAAGAGGCCGAGGGTGATGGTGATGACTTCGGGACCTGCACCCACACGCTGCACGTAAAACGGCAGCAATGGAATCAAGATGCCAAAACCGACAAGGTCGACAAAAACGATCAGAAACAAGATGACGATCGGTTTCATGGATAGGCTTTTCTGCGAACAGCCCGTTAGAAGGTCAAATGTAGGCAAAGACTTCTAGGAGGCTGAATCCTGCGGTGGAATGAACACGTCCGGTGCGTCGCCAGGAACGGTTTCCACATAGAGTGAGCGGCTGGGAAAAGCAAACCCCGTTCCAGCCTCCTCAACGATTTCCTTCACCCGATAGGCGAGCGCCTCTTTTATTTTGAGCTACTCGCCCCAGTTCGTGGTTCTGGTAAAGCAGTACAGGAGTATATCGATTGATGAGTCGTTGAGCCTGTCGATTCGAACAAAAGTGGCGACTTCCGATGGGGGTGCGAAATCCGTGTTCTCCAAAATGTACGCCTCAATCCCGTCGCGAATGGAGCGGAGTTGTTCAACGGTGGCGTTATATTCGATGCCGATCATCCATTTAATCCGGCGATGGGTCATGGCACTGAAATTTGTCACCGCGTTGTCGGACAATTTGGCGTTGGGCACATAGATAGGCGCTTTGTCAAACCGGCGCACCAGAGTGGACCGGAAACCGATGGTCTCAACAGTGCCTTCGACCAGGCCATCGACCAAAATCCAATCCCCAACCCGCATGCGTTTTTCGGCGATGACGAGAATGCCGGCGATTAAATTCTTGAAGAGATCCTGGGCACCGAGCGCGACCGCGACACCAAATAGACCGAGGCCGGCGAGGATGGGGCCGATCTTAATCCCCCAGATTTCAAGTATCGCTGCAGCACCGATAAAAATAATGGCCATGTGAAGCAAGTTGATCAGCCAATCGACCATTTCTTTGGTTAATAGGTCTTCGAGCCGGGAAAATGTCGCGCTCACCGGACCGGTGATTTGAAAAAGCGCCCAAAACAGATCGAAGACCACGAGAGTGCGGATAATCAGTCCGGCGAATTCGGCATAGCGGTCGGTCAGGTCGAGATAGTCTAGGGCAATGAACAACCCCAAGATGACCGGGACAAAACGAACCGGTCCATTGAGGGAGTGCAACAAGGCATCGTCCAACTCGGTGTCCGTACTGGCGACGACACGGTGGAGGGATCCCATGACAAACCGGGTAAAGAGGCCACGCAGTACCATGAACAAAGAGACAATGAGCAGCGCTATCAGCAGACGGCCAAAGTCGATGCCAAGCACACCCGACGTCCATACGTCTTGGACGAGTGCCCAAAAGTCGCTCAGCTGCCGCTCTAATCGGTCCATACCGTCTTATCCATAGAGCCAAAAAGAATTTCGAGTCCGGTCTTATGACGGCATCGGATCGAAAGTAAAGGGTCCGTAGCCGCCTCAGGCGCTGAGAGGTATGCTGGTTTGTTACTGTGACCCTGGGCGATATGTCCGATACCCAAAGCGTCAGTGAGGTCGAATGTCTACGCGCCGTTCTTCTCCAAGGAATAAGGCGACCAATACCGCCAAAAAATCTTCGTCCCGACGGAAAGCGTCACGTAAGCGCAAAGAAAATAATGACCAGAATTTTATCGCCCTGATGGAAAAGTGTCCCGATGCGGAAACGCTCAATGCCAAGGTGGTCACACCTTTTGTGCAGGCTCTGGTCACCGTGTGCAATGCCCGTGGTTACGTCTTCAATATCTACGGGGATCATTGCAACATTGTCGTAACACCCGAAAATCATGCTGAGTCGCTTTACCATCTCATCAACACCTATATGGATGAAGCTGGCTTAGGGTAGTCTGGGCCTTGTTTGGTTTTGGATTTTGACCAATATGGACGGAAGGATTCCGTTATATACCTGGAATCATTGATTCGGCCTGAATTTAGTATTTTGCATTGACCTGATTCGGCTGCCGATTCATGCACCTCTCCAACGACACGAGCAGCGAACGACTTAACGGCGAAGATGCGCAAAAGGGCCTC
Source organism: Rhodospirillaceae bacterium (assembly GCA_965262665.1). Classification (GTDB taxonomy): domain Bacteria; phylum Pseudomonadota; class Alphaproteobacteria; order Rhodospirillales; family Rhodospirillaceae; genus CBDBND01. Next base: position 858,110 of record CBDHFR010000003.1, on the reverse strand, counting down.
CTTTCTGACCGCTGACGAACGCAAGGCACTCCTGAATGTCATGCGCAAGCGGAAGGTCGAAGCGCTGCAGGTACGGCGCGCGAATGCGCTGGTTGCCCTTGATGATGGCCACAGCGTGCAGATGGTCTCCAGGATATTCTATCTCGATCCCGACACGGTTCGCGGCTGGCTACGGGACTTCCGCGAGAAGGGTCTCGCCTCTGTGGAGCTTGCGGATTACCCGGACCGCGCGGGCCGCCTGACGGCGGACCAGGAAGCCGCTCTCAAGGCGCAGTTCCGGGACAATCCGCCGCGCGACACCAACGCGGTGCGGGATGCCATCTTCCGAAAGTTTGCTGTGAGATATTCACGTCCGGGCGCCATCAAGCTGATGCACCGCCTGGGGTTCGCATACGTGAAGCCGAAGACGCTGCCGAAGCAGGCCGACAAGCAGGCGCAGGAAGCCTTCATCAGGGATTATGAACAGCTGACGCGCGGGATGTTTCCGGACGCGACGGTTGTCTTCGCCGCTGCGGTCCATCCCGAGTATCAGAGCCGGCCGGCGCATGGCTGGTTCATCCGTTCCGACAAGCCGGCGATCAAGGCCACGACAGGGCGCCAGCGGCTGAACCTGCACGGCGCACTGGACCTTGAAACGATGAAGCTCACCCTGGTCGAGGGCGAGAAGATCAATGCCGAAACCTCTCTGCGGTTGTTCGAGAAGCTGGAACGGGCCTATCCGGACACCCGGGTGATCCCGGGTGATCCCGGGTGATCCCGGGTGATCCATGTCTGTCTCGACAATGCGCGCTATCACCATGCCAGGCTGTTGCGGCCGTTCCTGGAGCGGCCGGAGTGCCGCATCCGGCTGCATTTCCTGCCGCCGTATGCGCCACACCTCAATCCCATCGAGCGGTTATGGGGCGTCATGCACCGGCATGTGACGCACAACCGGTTTTATCCCGATTTCCGACAGTTCACCGAGGCCATCTTCGGGTTCTTCAACCAAACCCTGCCCCGGGAATGGGAAACAATCCGAGACACCGTTACCGACAACTTTCGTGTCATCACACACGATCAGTACCGAGTAATTGGGTAGCAGGAGTATATATTAGTCAGGTTTGAAGAACTTTGGAGATCGTCGCATTCCAGCCCTAGAGACCATTGGACCATCGACGCGAACGAAACCGCAGACGGATCGGCCGCCTTATCCTGCGATTGAAACCAATCGGTCGGGATTCATAAAGGTTGATAAGCGTCATCGTTTGTATTGGGAAGAAAGCGGCAACAAGCTTGGTGTGCCCATTGTGTTTTTGCACGGTGGACCCGGCGCCGGAACAGCACCCACATACAGACGGTTTTTTGATCCCCGTCATTACAGAATCATACTGATCGATCAGCGCGGCTCAGGCCGTTCAACACCGGAAGCAGACATTGAGGACAATACGACCGCTCATTTGATCGCTGATTTGGAACGAGTCAGAGAACATCTGAAAATTGAACGGTGGATTGTATTCGGTGGCTCCTGGGGCTCCACTTTGGCCCTCGCCTACGGACAAACACATCCCGAGTGTTGTATCGGCTTCATCATCCGCGGCGTTTTCCTGTTTTCTGATACCGAGATTGATTGGTTCTTGCACGGCATGAGCCGCTTCTTTCCCGAAGCAGCGCGTGTTTTTACCAATCATATTCCGGCTGACGAACGGGAAGACCTCCTAGCCGCTTATCTGGCCCGGCTTACCGATCCCAATCCGGAAATCCACAAACCGGCGGCGGCGGCGTGGTGCGCCTATGAAAATTCCTGTTCGCGACTGGTGCCGGTAACCGGTAAGGCGGCACGGACAGAAGGGTTTTATAACGGGGCGCTGGCCATGGCCCGCATCGAAGCGCACTACATGTCCCATCGCGGCTTTCTGAAACCCAGCCAGTTGCTCGACGGTATGGGCGAGCTGCATAAGCATCCGGCCGTGATTGTCCAGGGCCGGTATGACATGGTTTGCCCCATAGCCACGGCAGACCGGCTGGCTCAAGCATGGGATGGGGCGGCCTATCGTGTTGTGCCCGACGCCGGCCATTCATCCATGGAACCGGGTATCCGGTCAGCACTGATCAAGGCCACGGACGAATTTCGGGACTACCAATAAGGTCGGTAGACGCTACTTAAGGTTGCTTTTTATTATATCCCTATACACCTTAGGTGTTAGACCCTGTCAGAGCTGACAGGGTATTTTTTGCCCAACCTGTCAGAACCTACAGGTACTCCAGACTCCGTTGTCAGGCAGTATCCCTCGCGTGTGTCGCGCCCATCTGGGCGGGACGACTGCTGACAAGTTCCAGTAACCTCACTTCAAACCCCGCCTTTTGGCGGGGTTTTTTTAGATTTGAAAGACCGTAAAGACCGAAGAGAGATTAGGCCGGTTTCTGCGCGCCGTGGACAAACCAGTCGCCAGTACCCTGGGTCCGTGATCGATACCCCACAAACTGGCAATCTACTGGGTAACCGGCTTCGGTCATGAGGGCGTTGAAATCGGTGTCCGCAAAACCCATCCAGAACGGTTCACCGTTGTGCTTGATTTGCCAATCATTGAGCACCTGATCGACCAGGTCCTGATATCCGGGTTGATTGGTGACATCTATGTGAAAAGAAATGCCCCCTGGCTTCAGTGCCCGCCAAATCTCCTTGATCGAATCTTCGAGGATCTGCGGTGTCGTTTCATGGCCCCAAATGGTTGAGATCACGAGATCAAAACTCTCGTCCTCAAAAACCATCGCGGCCGTGCTCATTTGCGAAAAATGAATGGCAACGCCTTCGTTTTCAGCACGGGCATGGCCCCAGCGTAACAGACCGGCAGCGACGTCGATGCCATGGACTTCAGCGTCAGGGTAATGGCGAGGATAGGTGGATGTGTTGAATCCTGTGCCACATCCAATATCGAGAATACGCAAGGGTTTCTGCGGGCCGAACTGTTTTTCAAGTTCTTGAATGAGGAAATGGGCTGCTGAATACCCCGAACCGGGTCTGTCGTCGCGGCCCTTACCAGCACCGTACATCATGCCTGCGCCCGTGTATCGTGCACCTGAAAGAATATCGTACTCGACGCCGTCCCGTTCCAGACAGAACCCGCCGGGCTGACGGTGAATTTCCACCTTGGCAATGTTAGGGGGTAGGTCTAGGCCGGGATTGAGTTTTAGCGACCCCTTTTTGTTTTTGTTAAAACCTTTGACAACGTCAGCAGCGACAGATTCTAGACGCGGCAAATCGTGGTCCAGGGTTTCATCAATGCACTCCCACATCATGCCCTGGCCGGTCCAAGTCAGGCTTTCCCAAGTTTGGAACAAATGCTCGGAGGCGAGACGTTTTTTGACTGCTTTGCGGTGATCGCGATTAAGGTCGTCTAGCGGTTCACCTAATTCCGATTCCAATTCCGGCGCGATGTTCTCCGCAAAATAGACACGAATGTCCTTTTGTAGGTCGAGATTCACCTTCTGCTTGAACTGGATGATAAAAGCCTGGCGGGACCGCTCATCCTGTGTCGGATGCAGCATGATTTCGCGATCTGGGTCATTGGTCATGGCAACGGGTCCTTGGCCTTGCTGGGTGCTATTTCCATAAGAAGTCTGAATTGTCATGGAGTTAGAACCAATTGCAACGCTTTTCCACAGCTCTCACCGCCGGGCGAGCATGGCGATTTGGCTGTTCCCCCGCTTCACCCACTTGAGCCCATTCCGTTGCACCGGTACCGTGCCGATATGAAAACCAGCGTCTTTATTGTTCTGTCCGCTCTGACAACGGTTGTTGCCCAACCGGTGTTGGCCCATCCCCATGTGTGGGTAACCGGAGCAGCCTCTTTTCAGTTTGAGGACACAAAGCTCACCCGCGTCGGTATGCGTTGGCAATTCGATGCGTTCTTCAGCCAAGTGTTGGGCGCCGACTTTGATACCAATGCGGACGGCACCTTCGACGCCGAAGAAACCCAGGCCATGAAGGATCAAGTTTTCACCAGCCTGAAAGATTTTGGTTACTTCACCCATCTGCGTACCGAGACGTCGGATACTGAGCAGGTGTTTGAACAGGTTGAGAATTTTTCCATCGGCGATGACAACGGCGAAATGGTGTTTTCTTTTGACCTGATCCTGGCCCAACCTCTCGACCCGGCAACCGAAGCAGTCGGCCTCAGTCTTTATGACCCGACGATTTATGTGGATCTCATTCTCGGCGGCGATACACCGGTTGAGATGGCGGGTGCCGATGGACTGGGATGTGCCTTTGAATACCGGCAAGGCAATGAAATCACCAGCCAGTCCTATTTTTTAGTGCCGCAAGAAGTGTGGTTGAGTTGCGACGGGGGTTGAGACTGGAGTGGAAGCGCGTACGCCGCTGACTGTTTTAAGTCATAAAACCGGTCCGCTCCAAGGCGCCGCCAAACAATAAGCCGCCCAGCACAAACACCGCCAGCGATCCTGCCAGGGATAACGACTTGCCGAGCATTTCCCGTGTCGGGGAGGTCTCCTCACCATCACCAGCGACGGATTTCCGCAGCATGATCGCACCGATGCCGAGGGCTGATATGGTGATCGCGACACCGGCGGCCATCATGAACGAGGCGATGATGCCCAAAAGAAATACGCCATTGGCGACGGCAAACAGCAGAACAAGAATTGACCCAGTGCACGGCCTGACGCCCGAGACCATGCCGATGGCGATAACCTCGCCTTGCGGTCCGAGCCAACGGGCTGCCGTTCTGGCCAGCCAGGTGTCTTTGGCGGTTGGATCAGGTCCGTGGCTGTGGCCGTGATGACTGTGATCGTGCTGACTGTGATCGTGAGAGTGATCGTGGCTATCATCGTGACCGGAACCGTGATCATGGCCGCAAGTGGCCGTGCCGGTCAGGGTGCCGTAGGTCATGTACAAACCGATGGCGCAGATTATGCCGTAGCTGGCCAACTCAAGCAGCGTGGCGCGGTCCATGATCTCCAACTGACTACCGCCGAGGGCCATGGCCAGGATTGCCACCATCAGGATCGCCACCACCGCTTGGGTAAGCGCGATCACCGAGCCCATAAGTATACCTGTTCTGAGCGGAGCATCGCGGGCTGTGAAGTATGACGCCACCACCAGCTTGCCATGCCCCGGACCAGCGGCGTGAAGAACGCCATAGACAAAGCTTGCAAAAATGACCGTCAGCGCAGCGGTCATGCCGCCCTGCCGTCCGGTTTCCCGCAACTGTCTAGCCAGATAGCTGTTGATCTCCCGCTGCCATGTCGCCACTTGGCGAAATACCGCGCGTAACGGCGCCGGCATCACAAACACCGGTTCCGATTGCGGCTCCGATGCGGCGTTTCGATTGCCAAAGGGATTGGCGCGCGGTTGTTGGGCGTCTTCATTGGTATCGGCCCCGGCTTCCTGTCCACCACCAAAGGGATTGGGTTGAGCCGTTACTGGGGCCGGGGCGAACATCACAAGGCTCAAGACAACGGCGAGCACCAACGATGATGCTGTCATTTGGCCGCATATGTGGTGAAACCTGAATGGTATCTGCCTAACCATAATCCGCATCATACCGGCAGCAGGGTTGTGCTGTGAAGGCGACTGGGGTGCATCGGTTCAGTGACAGACATTCACGGAAAAGTGACCCTTGCAGGTTGGCGCGAGCCCAAGAATTGAGCGGAAAAGCTCAAGTTCGCACCATAACGGTGTTACGATTTGTCACGCCGTTTTCTTGGCATGTGCGGCCCAATCCATGTATAAAATGCACAAACTATTGATTTGTAAGGGTGCTTTTAGACAATCGCACCCTGAGATAGCGTCCGGGACCCTTTATATGCTTGCGTTTCGCACCCTCTTTGGGCTGCTGGTGGCCGTGGCCTTGGCTGTCGGGCTTTACTATGGCTATTCAACCTACGTCGCGTCCGGCGAAGGCGGCGGTCCGGGCGGCATGGCTGGTCGCGGTGAGTTCGGCGGTGCCCGAGCACAGCCGGTGATCGCCATGTCGGCACGCAACGAAATCTTTGCTGACCGTTTGGAAGCAATCGGCACACTTCAAGCCAACGAGTCCATTGTCGTCACAGCCAAGGTGCAAGGCATCGTCGAGTCCATCGGCTTTGCAGACGGCGAGGACGTAGAAGCAGGAACCACGTTGGTTCAGTTCGATGAAGACGAACAACGGGCGCGGCTGCAAGTGGAATTGGCCAATCTGGACGAACAGCAAAAACAGTTTGAGCGGATTGCCGGTTTGGCAAGCGCCAACGCCACATCCGAAGCGCGATATGACGAACAAGACGCCGCTGTAAAAAAGGCCCGAGCCAATGTTGCCGCAGCCCGTGCCCGTTTGGCTGACTATACGATCAAGGCGCCTTTTGCCGGCCGGCTCGGAACACGGCGTATCAGCACCGGCGCCTTGGTATCGCCGGGAACAACAATCACCACCCTAGATGATCTGTCGGTTGTGAAATTGGACTTCTCCGTTCCGGAAACATTCTTGGCGACGTTGAGAGAAGGGTTGGACATCGAAGCGGTCACGTCCGCCTATGCGAACGAAGTCTTTAACGGACGTGTCTCGTCCATTGACACCCGCATCGACCCGATGACCCGGTCGGTGGGCATTCGTGCTGAGATTCAAAATGATGATCAACGTCTGCGCCCTGGCATGCTGATGGTCGTAGACCTCATCAAGGACCGTCGTGAAAGCCTGATGATCGCGGAAGAGGCGTTGGTTCCGTTCGAAAATCAGCAGTATGTTTTTGTTGTGCAGGATGACGATACGGTCGCCCGGATACCTGTCACCATTGGCCGGCGGCGCCCCGGAAGCGTCGAGATTTTAGAAGGCCTGGAGCTGGGTGATCTGGTTGTCACCGAAGGCAACACGGCTTTGGGCGACGGCAATAGAATACGTCTTTTGAACGAATCCGACGTACGCAACGGTACGCCGTCTGCCGCCACGCGACCCTCGCAAGGTTAAACCAAGGACAGTTCGACAATGGTTCTCTCAGATTTTTCGATTAAGCGTCCCGTTGTTGCCATGGTGGCCAGCGCTCTGCTCGTGGTATTTGGTGCGGTTGCGGTTATGCAGCTTCCCATTCGCGAAGCGCCGGACATTGAATCGCCTATCGTCTCCATCATGACAACCTATCCCGGCGCCTCGGCGGCCATTGTTGAAACCAAAGTGATTCAGGTTCTTGAAGATCAAATCAGTGGCGTCGAAGGGATTAAATCCATCAATTCCTCCGCTCGCGATGCCATGGGATGGATCAGCGTTGAGTTTGAATTGGGCCGCGATATCGATGCGGCCGCTAATGACTTGCGCGATGTTCTGAGCCGCGCCACCCGCTCTCTCCCCAATGACGCCGACCCGCCGACCATTCGCAAAGCGGACCAAGACGCGGATCCCATCATGTGGATGAACATTTCCCACCCGCAGATGGATAGTTTGGAACTTTCTGATTACGTCAACCGCTATATCCTCGACCGCTTTACCTCCATTGAAGGCGTCGCCTATGCCTGGGTTGGCGGGGAGAGGAAAAAGTCGCTCAGGGTTTGGCTGGACCGCCGCGCCATGGCAGCCAGAGGACTCACCATCGTCGATATCGAAAATGCCTTGCGCCGGGAGAATGTGGAGCTTGGCGCCGGTCTGTTGGAATCAGAAAACCGGGATTTCAATCTGCGCACGGCACGCAATTTCAATACTCCGGAAGACTTTCGTCAGTTGGTCATCGCGCGGGGAGAGAACAACTATCTGGTCCGTCTCGGGGAAATTGCGGATGTGGTGATCGGCGCTGCGAATACAGCATCCAGCTTCCGCACCGATAATAGGAATGCTGTGGGCCTGGCCGTGATTAAGCGGCCCGGGGCCAGCACGCTGGCCGTGGCTCAGGCCATCCGGGAAGAGCAAAAACGGGTACAATCGACACTGCCCACGGGTATGAGTTTTGTCATCAATCAAGATTCTTCCGTGTTTATAACGGCCGCCTTGCGTGAGGTAGGCATTGCCATGGGCATTGCTGCGCTTCTGGTCATTGCCGTGATCTACTTGTTCTTGGGAACCGTGCGCGCCGTCATCATTCCAGCGGTGACCGTTCCCATTTCTTTGACGGCCACGTTCATCGTCCTGTGGCCGTTGGGATACTCCATCAATATCTTGACATTGCTCGCACTGGTGCTTGCCATCGGCCTGGTGGTGGACGACGCCATCATCATGCTCGAAAATATTCACCGGCGCATCAAACGGGGCGAGCCGCCTTTGCTGGCCGCATTCCGCGGTGCCCGTCAGGTCGGCGTCGCCATCGTTGCCACCACCCTGGTGCTCGTCGCCGTGTTTGTCCCCATCACCCTGACCCAGGGCGTAACCGGGCGTTTGTTTACGGAGTTCGCTGTGACCATGGCCGCGGCAGTGCTGTGCTCCATGTTTGTGGCACTGACCCTTACGCCGATGATGTGTTCCAAAATTCTCAAAAATGAACTGGACAAAACCTTGGTGGCCCGTGGATCCATTAAAGCCTTCGAGTGGATGAAGGACTTCTATGGCCGCACACTAGATATAGGACTGAATCATCCATTCGCGGTCTTGGCGTTATTCTTCGCCATCACTGCCAGCGCCATCGGGTTCTTTATCCTTCTTCCTCAGGAATTCACACCGCCGGAAGACCGCGGCAGTGTCAGCATTATGGTGCGTGCGCCGGAAGGAGCCTCCCTGGAATACACCGACCGCCAAGGTCAGATGATCAGTGAGATCCTGATGAAGGATTACGTTGAGACCGGTGTTGCCAAACGGGTGCTGCAAATGATGCCCATGGGCATGGGGGTGGCCGGTCAAGCCACCAACGCGGGCAGCGTCATGATGCGTCTGGAAGCGTGGGAGGACCGGGATAAGTCCACCCACGAGATCGCCCGGGAACTCAAATCTAAACTGGCCAATATCGCCGGGGCGCAAGTCATACCACGAGCGCAGGGCGGATTTGGTCACGGCCGGTGGGGCGGCGGCTTGAGTATGGTCATTGGCGGCAGCACCTATGAGGAACTGGTTGTGTGGCGCGACATCATGCTGGAAGCCATGAACGAGAATCCGCGTCTCTTTGGCGTGCGCTCCAACTATAATGAAACCCGCCCGCAAATGCGCATTCAGATCGATCAGAACCGCGCCGCCGACGTGGGCGTGTCCATCGGCACCATCGGGCAAACCCTCGCTGTCATGCTGGGCTCACGCCGGGTCACTACTTTTGTCGAGCGTGGTGAAGAGTACGACGTCATCTTGCAAGGACGCGACGAAGACCGGCGGACACCGTCCGATGTGACCAACATCTATGTGCGCTCCGACACCACGCGTGAATTGATCCCCCTGTCCAGCCTCGTCACCGTACAAGAAATTTCCGATGCAGGCGCCCGCAACCGGTACGACCGTCTTCGGTCCATCACGGTGATGGGAACACCGGCACCCGGCTATGCCATGGGTGATGCCATCAAATGGCTCGAGCAAGTAGCAGAAGAACGTTTGCCTGAAGCGGCGCGGATCAGTTGGAGCGGGCAGTCCCGTGAATACAAAGAATCCGGCACGGCCATGTATGTCTTCTTTGGCCTCGCTCTGTTGGTGGTGTTCCTGGTCCTCGCCGCCCAGTTCGAGAGCTTCATCCACCCGTTAGTCATCATGATGACCGTGCCGTTGGCCGTGACGGGGGCCTTGGCGGGGCTTTGGCTGTTCGGCATCAGTTTCAACATTTACTCGCAGATTGGCATCATTGTGCTCATCGGCTTGGCAGCCAAAAATGGTATTCTGATTGTCGAATTCACCAATCAGCTGCGCGATGCCGGTTACGAGTTCCGAGAAGCGTTGATTGAAGCATCCAAAATCAGGTTGCGGCCTATTGTCATGACCGCGCTGGCCACTTGTATGGGTTCTGTACCTCTTGTCCTTGCGTCAGGCGCTGGTGCGGAAGGCCGGGAAGCCATTGGCGTGGTGATTTTCACGGGCGTCGCATTTGCCAGCTTTATTACACTTCTCGTCGTTCCGGTGTTTTATATGCTGTTGACCCGCGGGACACGGTCACCTGGGGCGGTTGCGGCCGATCTCGCCGAGCTGGAGCGGCGGCATCCTGGCCGGGGACGGTTCACCGACGACGTGGTCGGCGACGGCACTCCGGCGGAATAGATCACCACTCTTCTTTTCAAACCGCGATTGAATCCGGTGTAGGATTGATTGTACGCACAGCGTTACGGCGATCGGTCTTGGCTGAGAGAAGGTATGTGTCACCGTGAAAGAGAAGGAGCTTAGGCTTGCACTCGTTGTTTACGGTGGTGTGTCCCTCGCCGTCTATATGCACGGCGTTGCCAAAGAAATTCTCAAACTCGTCCGCGCTTCCCGTGACCGGCACGCAACCCGTGACGGCAACGACACGACGACACGTACGGATGTGAGAGACAGCGAAGATGTTTACGCCGATCTCTTAACCGCTTTCGAACCGGATTTGGATCTGCGTGTTGTCGTTGACATCATCGCCGGCGCGTCAGCCGGAGGAATTAACGGCATCATTTTATCCCGCGCTCTCGCCCATGATCTTGAGTTGGACCCGGTGCGCTCTTTCTGGCTCAAGGAAATGGATGTCACCGAGCTGATGAGCGAGCGGGTCCAGGCGGGTCCGTGGAGCAAGCTGGCGTTCCGGCCTTTTGTTTGGGCCATCATGTGGAGATACCGCAAACTTTTAAGAGGTGATCGGGAGTTCAAACGTAAACTGTCGGCCTTTTTACGTTCGCGCTGGTTCAAACCCCCCTTTGACGGCAGCAAATTGACGCGGGTTCTGTTTGACGGCATGGCCTCCATGGGCGATCCACTGAACCATGGGCGCTCCCTACTGCCTTCGGGTTTGGCCTTAGATCTCTATGTCACGGTGACAGACTTCTTTGGCTTCCAGAAGGAAACACCGATCCATGATCCGCCGACGGTAACGGAACGGGAACACCGCCAAATCATTAAGTTTCATTACCGGCAATGGCCGCCCGGCACTGAGATATCCGACTTTGATCGTGACAACATCCCGGCTTTGGCTTTTGCCTCCCGGGCGACGTCTTCCTTTCCCGGTGCTTTCCCACCGGCGCAGTTGGGCGAGTGTGACCAATTGATTCAGTCAAAGGGTATTGTTTGGAAAAACCGGGTGGATTTTCTCTATGACAACTTCCGGCCCTATTTAACTGCGTCGATGAATCCCGTAGACGCCGCCTTTGTCGATGGCAGTGTGCTGGTCAATAAACCGTTCGCCCAGGCCATCAGTGCCATTGGCGGCCGGCCGGCCTACCGGCAAGTGGATCGCCGGCTGTTGTATATCGACCCAAACCCGCGCGGACCGCGCAATGAAGACTGGGGCCTCGTACCCGGTTTCTTCCGGACATTAAAAGGAGCGTTGTCCGACATACCGAGGAATGAACCCATCCATGAAGATCTGGCCTGGGTCAATGCCTACAACACGGAAGTGCGCCGTCTGCAGGCGGTGATTGATGCGTCGCGTTCGCATATCAAAGGCATTGTCGAGAAAGTTTCAGGTCGGGCACTGGATGAACCGGTGGACGGTCCGACCATCGGCAATTACCGCATTGCCGCCAATGCACAAGCTCGGGCGGAAACCGGGTTTGCTTATGACGGATACCTGAGGCTCAAACTAGCCTCTGTCATTGACGAGGTGGCGGATCTGCTCGTGTCGTTGTGTGGCTATGGTCAAGACAGCCACGAACGTAAAAATGTGGCCGCCGCCGTTGTGGCGTGGACCAAAGCTCAGTCGATTGACCCGGCAAGCGTAATTTTAACCGGGTCTGCCGAAGAAGACAACGATCCGCCTTGGGTCCAGTTTCTACTCACCTTTGATGCCCGCTACCGTCACCGCCGTTTGCGTTTCGCCATCCGGGCTATCAATAATTTGTATTCGCAGGTCGGCCAACGCGATCTCGATGCCCTCTCAACCAATGAATTGGACAATCTCAAAGCAGGTCTTTACGACACCCTGGACATGATGACACCGCTTGACCAGGCCACAGGCATTGTGCCGGCGCAAATGGCGGAACGGGTTAAAACGTTGGTGCGTGAGGCCTCGGACACCATCGCAGCGGCTAACCAATCGTCGAACAACATTGATGAAAAAGTCGTTCAAAACATTCAGGCCGCACTAGATGAGTTGGGAGGTGTTCTTAAGTTTGAAAACCATGCGAGCCGTGCAGAAGACGTGCTGGCAAATTTGACGCAACATTTGCCAAAAAATGTCAGGCGGGAGATCTTGGAATCATACATCGGGTTTGCCGCATGGGATGTGTTGACCTTTTCGGTCACCAATTGGCGGGATCTGGGCGAGTTTAACGAAATTCACGTCGACCGGGTGAGCCCAGACGATGCCACCACGCTTCGCCCTGGCGGAGCGCAAGCCTGCCTTAAAGGCATTCAGTTCAACCACTTCGGCGCTTTTTTCAGCCGTGCTTACCGGGAAAACGATTACTTGTGGGGCCGGCTCCATGCAGCCGAGCGTTTGATCGACATTGTCCTCGATGCCGCGCGCCTCGAAGGCCTAGCGCAAGACGTCAATGTTAAAGAATTCAAGCGCCGTGCGTTTCTCTCGATTCTTGAAACCGAAGAAGACCATCTCCCCAGTTGCAAAACCCTTATAGCCGAATTGCGGGGCGCCGCTTCCGTGGTGTGATAGTGTCATATGATAAACCAGACCGTACCGTCGACCATAAGTACGGCTTGTCTGACCGCACTCACGTTTAGGGATTTGGGACCACATGTCTGTTAAACGGTTAACCGGAATTGCACTCGCAGCCGCCTTGGCCATCGTTGGTCTTGTGTGGCTGTTGGGTCCGACACAAAAATCAGCGGTCGTGGTCATGGACGATGCAACGGTGTCGTCAGCACAATCGGAGCCGCTGACTCTGCGTCTCGGTGTGGTCAGCCTGCCGCCAGCTCTGGGCAACCCTTACCGGGGCACCGGTTTTCCCACAATCTACACTTTCCGCGCAATGTTTGAAGGTTTGACCCATTTGAGCGCTGACGGCGAAGTGCTGCCACGGCTGGCAACGTCCTGGCAACGGATCGACGATCTGACCTGGCAGTTTGATTTGCGCCAGGACGTGGTTTTTCATAATGGAAAACCGTTTGCGGCTGACACTGTTGTGTTTGCTGTAGACTACCTCACCAGCGATGCAGGCCGCATCGAATCCGTCGCACGTGATTTAGGCGTGTTGGCCAGTGCGGAGACGGTGAGTGATTACACTGTGCTCATTCGCAGTGACCCGCCCGCGCCGTTATTGCCAGCTCTAATGGAATCTCTTTTGATCGTCGAACCGGACCAATGGACCCGGTTGGGCCGGGAAGGGTTTGCTTTGGAACCGGTGGGAACCGGTCCATTCAAGATGGTCGAGTGGGGTGAGGCAAAAGCAAGTTTGGTCGCTCATACCGAGGGCTGGCGGCCACCGAAAGTCGACTCGTTGGAGATTCTTGCTCTGCCCGACGCATCGACACGGGTTCAAGCCATTTTGTCCGAACGGGCGGACATAGTTATTTCCATGAGTCTTGATGATATTGAGACAATCAAAGCCAGCATTGGTCAAGGACACATTTCCAAAAATGCCGGCGTTCTTGGCGTCAGTATTATTTTCCCGCAGCTGGCGCCGGATCATCCGTTGCAAGATGTACGGGTGCGGCAGGCGCTGAACTATGCGGTCAACAAGCAGTCCTACATTGACGCTTTTTTCGGTGGTTATACCCAGCCGGCCAGTCAGCCCACTATCGCCGGGGTGTTTGGCTATAACGAGTCTCTTGAACCTTATCCCTATGATCCCGACCGCGCCCGCGCCCTGCTCGCCGAAGCGGGGTATCCCGATGGCTTTACATTCACGGCCGAAGTGACCATAGGCGGCGGTGCCTCTTTGGCGCCGTCATATCAGCGGGTTGCCGCTGACTTACTCAAGGTCGGTGTGGCCATGACCTTGCAGACAATCCCAGTACAACAATTGATTCGCGGTATTCAGGAAGGCGATTGGCGTGGGGAAGCGTTTGGGATGAATTTTGGCGCGGAACGCACCGGCGATGCGTTGCGGCCCCTGCGTTTACATTCCTGCATCAACCGCAGCCCCTGGTATTGCAACGAGACTGTTGATGAAATGATCAGCGCTGCCTTGCAGGAATCAGATATTGAGAAGCGCCGCCTGTTGACGGAAGACATTATGCGCTACTACCACGAGCAGGCGCCAACCATCTGGATGCATGAAGTCGTTGGCTTCACCGGTCTCGGGCCGCGCGTTAAAAACTATCGAGAGGATTACGCGGTGATCGCCTTTGACGAAGTTGAGCTGGAGCTATGAGTGACACAGCGTCGTTAGAGAACGCCGTTGCTCAATGGGTGGCGGCGTGGTTTGCCCACGATGCTGACGCTGTGTTGGCTTTGTGGGACGACGAAGATCCGGAGTCCAATTACTTACCGGCCGAAGAAGACTCTTCCATGACCGGCGCCGGTGCGGTGCGAGGGTATGTCACCTCCCTGTGCGAGACCTTCGACACCATTCTTCACCGTCCTGAAACAGTGATCGCCAAAGTTCTCGGCGACGGCATTGGTTTAACCTTCTACGTTTTGGATTGGGCCGTGATCAACAAACGCGGACCCTTTGGCGGACGATGCCGGGTGACGGCGGTGTGGCGATATCGCGACGGTCATTGGAAACTGACCCAGTATTCGGAAGCACCGTTGGCCCCACTGGTGGAGCTGAGACAGTTTTATCAAAAGGTAGCCGCAGAAGGTTTGCCGGCATGAGCGACGTCATCACTGCCGTCGAAGAAACCGTCTTGGCCTATGTGGCGTGCTCCGAAGGCTTCAACTTTGCGGCCCGCAAAGCGCTTTGGGATGCAAATGAAGACACGCCCATCCTCTGCCCAGAGGAGGCACCAGAACCGTTGATCGGTTGGGACACGCTGGATGCCTACTGGTCCCGGTCCCGTAAATCCATGCAAAGTCTGATTTCAAAAGCGACCAACATTAAAATCCGACTGCTCAGCGATACGATGGCGTTGGCTACTTACAACAACCGGTGGATCGCCACCATGGCCGAAGCTGAAGGTCAAACCCAAAAACCCATCTCCGCTGATGTGCGCATGACCGCAGTACTGCGCAAGACCGATGCGGGATGGCGCTACATCCATTTGGTTGAAGGGCCGGTAGACCTCATGACCATGGCCCGGCAGTCGGCCAATCAGATGGCGCTTGAGTTGTTTCCTGAGTTGCAAAAGAAAACTTAGGGCCCGTCTTCCGGCTTCATTCTAAGTCGCTCGACAATTTTTCCGCCGGCGATGTGCTAGTCGAGAATCTCATCCACGTCGGACTCGCTTTCGTAGCGGTACCACACACCGTTGGGGTACACGACCATGGTAGGACCCAGCTCACAGCGGTCCAAACAGCCCGACGCATTGATGCGCACGCGACCTTCTTGTTCGAAGTCCATCTCTTTCGCTTTCTTCTTCATGTAGTCGCGAAGCTGAACGGAATTCTTGCGCGCGCAGGACCCGCGGGGATGGATTTGAGGTCGGACATTGGTGCAGTAAAAAACATGTACGCGATAAAAAGGATCCTCTGTGGTCGGATCTTTGGGCTCACTCATGCCAGTTACGGTCTCCAATGATGGCAGGCAACAGTGTGTCCGGCGCTGGCATCTTCCAGTACCGGCGTTTCGTCCGCGCAACGCGAATCTGCCTTAGGGCAGCGGGTGCGGAAGACACAGCCAGATGGAGGATTGAGCGGCGATGGTAGATCGCCGGTGAGCAGGATGCGGTCTTTGGCCCGTTCTTTTTCGGGATCTGGAATAGGCACCGCCGACAACAGCGCCTGGGTATAGGGATGACGGGGCGTGGTATATAGAGAGTCCTTATCGGCCAATTCCATCACCCGCCCCAGATAGAGAACCATCACCCGGTGGCTAATATGGCGGACGATAGCGAGGTCGTGGCTGATGAACAGCAAGGACAGTCCCAGATCGCGCTGCAAGTCCATCAACAGGTTGACCACTTGAGCTTGGATGGATACATCCAATGCCGAGACCGGTTCGTCGCAGACCACCAGTTTGGGATGAAGCACCATCGCCCGGGCGATGCCGATGCGCTGGCATTGACCGCCGGAAAACTCGTGGGGATAACGATTGATCATGCGCGGCAATAGGCCGACCCGCTCCATCATGTTTTCGACGGTCTTGCGCCGGTCCGCCTTGGTCAGCGTCGGGCGATAGTTGCGCAAAGGTTCGGCAATGATGTCTCCGGCAGTCATGCGCGGATCAAGACTGGCCAACGGATCTTGAAAAACGATTTGTAGATTTTCCCGCGCCGCAATGAGCTCCCGTTTGTGCAAGGATGTCAGGTCCTTCCCCAACCAGGAAACAGTGCCGTCCGTGGCGCCGATCAGTTGCAGCACCGCTCGGCCCAGGGTGGATTTGCCGCAGCCCGATTCACCGACCACACCTAGGGTTTCGCCCGGTTCCAGATCGAAACTGACTCCGTCCACGGCCTTGAGCGGACTGTATTCGCCGATGAGCACCCCGCCGGTCCGCACCGGAAAATGTACTTTGAGATCGCGCACCTGCAAAAAGGGATCGCTCATGATGCTGCCCCCAATGAATCGCGGTGACAGGCATTGGCGCGGAATTGGGTGGTGGTAACCAGGTCCGGCCGTTCAGCTCGGCAGCGTTCTTCGGCATAGGTGCAGCGGGGATGAAAACTGCAGCCGGGAGGAAGACTTTGCAGATTGGGCGGCTGTCCCGGGATGGTAACCAAGGCCTCCGTGTCTTCATCCAGACGGGGCGTGCAGGCCAGCAGCCCTTCCGTATAGGGATGAGCGGGTGCGCTGAAAATATCGGACACGGTGCCTTGTTCGACAATGCGGCCGCCGTACATGACAGAGACCCGGTCAGCCAGTCCGGCGACGACGCCGAGATCATGGGTGATGAGAACAATGGCGGTGCCGAGCGTGTCTTTGACTTCCGTTAAAAGATCGAGGATCTGCGCCTGTACCGTAACATCAAGCGCGGTGGTCGGTTCGTCAGCAATGACCACAGCAGGATCGCACATCAAAGCCATGGCGATCATCACCCGTTGACGCAAGCCGCCGGACAATTCGTGAGGATACATGTCCAGGCGCCGCTCTGCCTCGGGAATGTGGACCCGGTCGAGCATGGCCAGCGCCTGTTTGCGCGCCGCCGCTTTATTGACACCGCGGTGCTCGATCAAAACCTCGGCAAGCTGACGTCCCACTTTCATATGCGGTGTCAAAGACGTCATCGGGTCTTGAAAGATCATGGCAATGCGTTCGCCGCGCAGTGTGTTCAGCGTTTTTTCATTGGCCGATAAGAGATCCATACCGTCCAGGCGGATGGCACCACTGGCGGATCCGTTGTCGGCCAGCAAGCCCATGGCGGCCATGAAAGTCTGGCTTTTACCGGACCCGGACTCCCCTACTAAGCCAACGCATTCGCCCTTTTCCACTAAAAGTGAAACATCAGTGACTGCGCGGACAGTGCCGTCCGGTGTATCGAAGCTGACGGTAAGTTGATCAATTTCAAGAACGGAAGACACGCCTCACCTATCCTTGGGGTCGAGGGCGTCGCGCAACCCGTCACCAAGAAAATTGAAACAGAACAGCGTGGTCGACAAACATACTGCCGGCAAGATGAGTGTGCGCGGCGTGATCTCCATTTCCTGTGCACCTTCGGCAATGAGCGCTCCCCAACTGGTCATCGGAGCCTGCACACCCAACCCAAGAAAGCTGAGGAAACTTTCCAGCAAGATGACCTGGGGAATGGTTAGTGTGACGTAGACAATGACAACGCCCAACACATTGGGAACGATGTGGCGAATGATAATGTTTAGAGACGACCCGCCGGATGCGCGCGCTGCTTCAATGAACTCCTTGTGTTTCAGCGTCAGGGTTTGACCGCGCACAATGCGCGACATGGTCAGCCATTCGACAAAACCGATGGCGAGGAACATGAGATAAAAATTCCGGCCGAATACAACCATCAGAATAATGATGAAGAACATCAGCGGTACGGCGTACATGACATCGACGAACCGCATGAGAAACTGATCCACACGGCCGCCCAAAAAACCGGCAAGTGCACCGATGGTGACGCCGATCACAAGAGCGACGGCGGTGGCCAAAATGCCCACCTGGAACGATACCTGACCGCCTTGCAAAATGCGGGCTAAAAGATCGCGCCCTAAGGAATCCGTTCCCAAATAATGACCCAGTTCTATGTTGGGCGGTGTCGCCTCCAGCAGGTCCCAGTTGATCTCTTCATAAGTCCAAGGCACAAACAGGGGGCCGATGAAACACACCACCGCCATCAAGATCAGAATGATGGCGCTGATCATGGCGGCGCGGTTGGCCTGGAGACGGCGGAAGGCATCTTGCCACAAGCTGCGGCCCTCCACGTCCGCGGCGGCATCCAATGCGTCGGAATGGGCGACGCGCAAGTTGGCCGATGCGGGAGCGTCACTCATAGCGCACCTTCGGGTCCAGCCAAGCGTAAGCCAAATCGACCAAGAGATTGACGAAGATCACCAACGACGCCGCCAGGATGGTGACCCCCATGACCAAGGTGTAATCGCGATTGAGGGCGCCCTGGACAAAGTAACGGCCGATGCCGGGTAGGGAGAAAATGGTTTCGATGACCATGGAACCGGTGAGCAGGAACACCGTGGCCGGTCCCAAATAGGTGACCACGGGAATCATCGCGCTCTTGAAAGCATGGCGCAGAACCACCATGCGATAAGGCAGCCCTTTGGCGCGGGCCGTGCGCACATAATTGGTGCGCAGAGTTTCTATCAGACTCGCCCGAGTGATCCGGGCCACATAGGCAATGAACGGCAGTGCCAGGCACACCACCGGTAGGATGCGATTGGCTAACGCCCCGTTGTTCCATCCGCCCACCGGCAGCGCGAACACGGTCTCCCTCAAATAAATACCGAAGATCAAGGCAAGCAACGGTCCGACGACAAAATTGGGAATAACGATACCGGTCATGGCCACGGTCATGGCCGCATGGTCGGCACCGCTGTTTTGTTTGAGCGCCGCCATGGTGCCGAGGGGTATGCCGAGAATGATCGTCAGCATCAGTGCGGCGAGCCCGTTTTGAATGCTGACCGGAAATCCTTGGCCAATCAGTTCGGTGACCGTGAAATCCTTGTATTTAAAAGACGGGCCAAAATCCCCTTGCAGAAGATTGCCGAGATAATTGGTGTACTGCCACCACAGGGGTTGATCGAGACCATAAGCGGCTTTGAGATTGGCCATGATCTCCGGCGGCAACGGCGCTTCCGCATCGAACGGTCCGCCCGGCGCCAGACGCATTAAGAAAAAGGCAACCGTAATGACGACCCAGAGCGTGGGAATGGCGATTAAGACGCGGCGTGCGAAGTAGGCCCACATGAAAAAAGAAAAATCCCCACTGCCATTGCGACAGAAACTTGGTACTCCGACCATAACGGCAGGGTCTAGGCAGCGCCAGGCCTGCTGACCGACTCGCAATCCAGAGATTAGACGGCAGCGTTGTTGCGTGTGCTAACGGTCCTCTCCGAATGAGGGAACCGCTTGGGGCAATGTGGGCCTAATCAGTTGAAGGCCAGACCCACCTTGATTCAATGACAACGTGGTTAACGGATGGTGGCCTTTGGCGTTGGCAATCCATCCATCAAGAGAAGGCGATACCAAAACCAGAGGTGAGTAGAAAAAGAGAGCGATCAAAGTTTGATCTTCAACCAGAGCTTTTTCCGCTTCCCGGTAATACCCCAAACGGTTTTCCGGTTTTTGTTCCTGAGCAGCGCGATTCAACCGTTCAGTATAATCAGCAAAGCCGTAGCGGGGGAAATTCCATGGTCCACCGTATTGACTGAGCGGTTCCAAAATTCCCGTGGGTGTATCACGGGAACCGGGCCAGGACATAAACGCCACATCGAAATCACCCATTGCCAAGTCCTGCCAGTGCTCGGGCAGGGGTGATTCAATAATCTCCGTTTGTATGCCTGCCGTAGCCCACATGGCGGCCACGGTATCCGCAACGGCACGGTGCACATCACCGTGGGGAATGCGCAGCGAAACCCGCAAGGGAGTCTCGCGGTTAAATCCGTGTTCCGACAACAGTGCCGACGCGACCGCTTCCCGCTCTTCATAGGTCAAAGGCGCGAACGGTGCTCTGTACGACCGGATACCAGTCATGACGGACGGTGCAATGAAGTGATTGGCGGGTTCAGTGTCGGCTAGCTTCAATGCTCGGAGCAAGGTCGGGCGTTTAATGGCCATAGCCAAGGCGTGTCGGGCTTCAATGGTGTTAAGTGGCGCACGGTTCATATTAACCGCGTAGGCATACAATGCCTCGCCACCGTCGACACGAACCAGATCCGCATGATCACCAACCGAGGGCACAGACAGCATTGGCATTGCTTGGGTGAGAAAAGGATTCCCTTGAGTCGCCATGGCCCAAGCCTCGTTCGCGGATTCGATAACATGAATAGACAAAGTCGGACCGGATACCGTTGGTTTGAGCGTTAAGGTGCTGTCGGTCGATTGACTCTCTAACCGGTAGGACCCGGATGTCAGAGCGCCATTGGACAACCCCGTGCGATTGTTTGTAGGTACTGGCATGGCAATAGGTTGAGCCAGGATTTCCAGAAAATGGTGAGTCCGCCGTTCGAGGGTGATGATGATGGTCTCAGAATCCGGCGCTGTGACACCGATGGTCTCGCCTTCCGACAACAGTCCCGAAGCAAACGTTTCAGCGTTGGTGATGGCAAACAACCTGGCGGCAAAAGGTTTTGGATCGGTGGGATCGAGGGCATATTCAAAACCGGCAACGATATCAGCCGCCTGCAGCGGCGATCCGTCAGACCAGGTGAGACCGGTTTTTAAGGTGAACGTATAAGTCCGGCGGTTGCTTGATATCTCCCAGTGACCGGACAAGCCGGGACCGATGCGGCCGTCGGCTTCAAACTGGACCAACCCACGGTGCAAGGTTTGTGCCAAACTGTGATCAGCAAAAGTCACGGCCCGGTGGGGGTCGAAGTTTTCGATCGCTGAACCGAGACCCACAGCAATTGTCTGCGCACCGGCATGACCGGCAACAGTAAAGAGCAGCGCGCTCGCCGCGACGATGCCGGCCAAGGCCCTCAGACCTCCACCTCCGCTTTGACTGTATTGGACAACACACCGATGGCATCGATTTCAACTTCAACATGATCCCCGGGGGCTAGCCAGAGGGGCGGGGTCCGCCCTGCACCAACCCCGGCGGGCGTTCCCGTCGCCAACACATCACCGGGTTCCAAGTGGGTGAAGGCGGAGATGTATGAGATCAGTTCAGCGACAGAGAAAATCATGTCCGCCGTGGATGCGGCCTGCATGGTAGTGCCATCGACGCGTGTTTGTAGACGCAGGTTTTGCGGGTCCGGTATTTCCTGGGCCGGAACCAGCCAGGGACCGCAAGCGCCCGACGAATCAAAATTTTTGCCGGCAGTAAACGAATGTTTTTGGTAATCCCGAATTGAGCCGTCGAGGAAACATGTGTAACCGGCGACAAAGCTCAATGCTTTGTCGGTAGGAACATGGCGACCGCCGCAACCGATGATCACCGCCAATTCGCCTTCAAAGTCGTACTGATCGGAGACCTTTGGTTTGACCACGGACTGTTGGTTTCCGACCAAAGAATGTGCCTTACCCATAAAGAGACTAGGAACACTGGGAGGTTCACTGCCCATTTCTTTGGCATGATCCTTGTAGTTCCTGCCGACGCAAATGATCCGTTCCGTATCAGGAATAATCTGATGCAAGACAACGTGGTCCAAGTCAACGGTCGGCGATCGCCTTTGCGCCACGGTAATAAGATTGTCTAATGGACCTGTGGCCAGAACCGCCTTGAGGCTGGGCCCGGCGTCGGACAGATCGATAATGCCGTCATCGATGACAGCACCGATCTTCACACCTTCACTATATTCGTAGGAAACAAATCTCATTTTATTGGGCGCTTTGGTATCTCAATTCCGAAACAAGAAGGGTAAACGCGGTTTTACAGCCCGCCCATGCTCATTTGTCGGGGGAGCCACAATACGATGTCAGGCCACGCGATCAAGATGCCAACGGTGACGATGTCCATGATGACAAACGGTCCGACACCTCTGAAAATAACTTCAAGTTTGATATCCGGTCTGACACCGTTGACGACAAAACAGTTAAGACCAATCGGTGGGGTGACCAAACCGATTTCGATCATCTTGACGACGAGAATACCAAACCAGATTGGGTCATACTCGAGCGATAAAATCACCGGATAAACCACCGGCATGGTTAGGAGCAGCATGCCAAGGCCATCGAGAAACATACCGAGAATCATGTAAGTCAAAAGGATGGCGAGCAATATAACCAGACGGGGCACGTCCAGCTGCCCGATCCATTCAGCCAGCACCCCGGGCAATCCGGTGAACCCGAGAAAGCGGACAAACACCAGCACGCACCACACGATGGCGAGAATCATCGCCGTTAGTCGTGCGGTATCAACAAACGCTTCAACGATGCGGTACCGTTGTGTTTGACGATTGGCCAAGGCCATCAACAGAACAAGGGCCGCACCGACACCCCCCACCTCTGTCGGGGTCATCCATCCGGTGTACAGCCCGGTGATGACGACACCGATCACCGCAAGAATCCCCCAGGCCTGACCGAGGGCGCGGAACTTGTCTAGCAGGGGGACGGCGACCGAGGACGGAGGACCCAGTTCCGGCTTGAGTTTGACCCGGGCGACAATCAGTGCGGCATAAAGCACAGCGGACAAGATGCCCGGCACCAGGCCCGCCAACAGCAAGGCGCCGACAGACTCTTCAACGATGATGCCGTAAAGAACGAGGATGGCGCTGGGCGGAATAAGCGACGCCAAGGTACCGCCAGCCGCAACGACGCCGGCAGCAAGTCGAGGGTCATACCCCGCCTTCAACATTTCTGGCACGGAAATACGTGTGAACACAGCGGCGGTGGCCGTGCTTGCTCCCGACACGGCGGCGAACCCGGCCGTGGCAAAAACCGTGGCCACCGCCAGACCGCCAGGCAATCGACCGGCAAAGGCCCGGGCTGCTGCAAACGCCCCCTGGGTCAAACCGGCATGAAAGGCGAGCAGACCGATGAGGATGAACATGGGCAGAACAGAGAGGGAGTAGCGGGCAGTCTCCGCATAAGCCAACAAGCCTGCTAATCCAACGGCCGGGTCCCAGCCACGCAAGACGACGAGACCAAGAAGGCCGACCGATCCCGCAGCCCACGCCACCCGCATTCCCAAGAGAACGAGGATCACTAAAGCAGTGACAGCCACCACGCCGAGGATGAACGGGTCAGTGGTCACGGCCCGCTTCCGTTGCCGGGCTCGCTTGGTGTTTGCACGTCGCCGCCAAACGCCTCTTCGATCTCGTCGCGGGCATGGTCAACCATGGACACCACTGTCAGCGCAGCGATGGGCTCTGCGTTGGGTGAGATCACCAAACGGAAGCTATCGGCCAGTTGTAAAACGAGACGGACCACCAGCACGATCAGCGCAATGGTGACCAAGGTTTTCGACGGCCACACCGGCAGCAGCAGGTCCATGGTCGCATCTTCGGTGACAAACGCCCGTTCGACCCCTTGCCAACTGGCCACGGCAACGGCGGCAACGAAGCCGAGCGCGAGAGCGGTGGTCAGAGACTCTATGATCCATAGGGTCCGGCCCGAAAAACGACGCAAGACCAGTTCCATACGCACATGACCACCGACCCGTTGACATTGTGACGCACCGAGAAAGGCGATCGCCGCCATGCCGAGATCAAACATGTCGATCACGCCTGGCAAGGGTGAATTGAACAGACGGCGGCCAATAACTTCAGCCACGGTCAACACCATGGCGAGACCGATCAAGCTGGCGGCCACGGTGGCACAGGCGTTTTCAACCCGGGTCCAAATTAAATGTGACCGGTGCAACATACGTTAAGTGTTTCACAGTTCAGGTGGGAAGTCAGACAGAGTTGGA
Source organism: Rhodospirillaceae bacterium (assembly GCA_965262665.1). GTDB lineage: Bacteria > Pseudomonadota > Alphaproteobacteria > Rhodospirillales > Rhodospirillaceae > CBDBND01. The sequence goes on along the minus strand of CBDHFR010000003.1, from coordinate 834,094 downwards.
CGCGCTTTGATCTTTAAGGCGGCTTATGACAGATCGCCTCAAGCTCCAACCGGGCTCCCGGTAGCAAGAGGTCGGAGCGGACAGCTGATCGTGCCGGCGGTGCACCGTCAAAGTAAGTCACATAAACCAGGTTAAACGCTTTGAAATCATCCGTATCGGTGAGCCAGACCATGCACTTCACCACATCGTCAAAGGAACATCCGGATTGCTTGAGAACGTGCCCGAGCCGCTCCATCACCGTTTTGGTTTGAATGGTGATATCACCCTCAACCATTTGGCCATCGGCTCCTTTGGGCATTAGGCCGGAAATAAAAACAAAATCGCCGGCCCGCACAGCAGGGCTGATGGGATTGGGCGTGCCGTCCGGTAACGACGCCGCTGGTCCGATGGCTTGGCGCGGCATGGCTCAGTGCTCCACCGCGTTGGCTGTGGCCGCTTCCGCTAAGATGAAGTCGAGATACTCGCGTGCGGGAAAACGCCGTTGATTGCGTTCAATCCAGTCGTCCCACAAGGGTTGTGCGGTTTCATTGCTGAAACGGCTGAGCGTGTCGTCGTCATAAAGGACGCGAGTCAGACCCTTCCTGTCGAATTCCGGAATCCATTCCCGATCGGCGGCAGCCAACGCCGTGAACTGAACTTCGTAGGCTTCGACGTTGATGTCCTCGATCATCTGTCGCTGTTCTTCGGACAAAGCCAACCACGCGTCGTTGTTGACGATGATGACGCAACTGGGATGCGCCAGCTTCATATTATAGGTGTACCAATCGGACACTTCATGAATGCGGTAACTGGCGAACGTATAAGAGAACGGCAACGCCGCTGCGTCGAACAGTCCACGCTCCAGGCTGGTATAAATCTCGGGCGCGGACACGGAGGTGGGTCGCCCGCCCAAAGCGCGGACCCCTTCACCGATAGCGCCGGGTGCGCGTACGCGTTTACCCTGCCAGTTCGACAATTCTGTTGGCGGCCTGCCGCGGCCCATGAATTCATAGCGCGGGGCGATGACGTGCTGCAGCACGCGAGCGTTAAACCGGCCTAACTCTTTTTCAATAACGGGATGCTTATGCACTTTGAGAGCGACACGGTGCGATGCATGAAGATCTTCGAAGGGAAGAAAGGGTAGTTCCATGGCCAGCAACGCCGGTGTCTTCCCGGGATGATAGGAGGGGCAAATGTGCCCGGCTTCAAATGCATTCAAAGCTATGCCGTCGATGTTTTCCCGGGCTGGCGAGATCGCTTCACCGAAATGAAGCACCATGCGTAACGCGCCTTCCGTTCGTGCCTCAATTTCTTTCGCCAAATACTCGATGGCTACGGTGACCGGGCGGCTTGGTCCCCACAATGAAACGTTCCAAACAGTTTGAGCGGCCACAGGTGTGGCGCCCAGACTCAAGGTCAAAATTATGGCGAAGAGTGTGCGCACCCGTCAGGCCCCTTCAAAGATAGCGACGTCATATTCTCCGGTGCCGTCGCGCAAGGGTTTGATCTCTTCTAGGTAAGCATCAGAATTGTAGAAGGCTTCCGCCTGTTCCACGCTATCAAACCTGGAAATGACGACACTGCGGCCTTGGTGGTGATCTCCTTCCCGCACTGTAGCTGCCTGGCCACGTATGACGTATTCGCCGCCATACTCGGCCGACAGTTGGGCAGCTTTCTCGATATACGTTTTTAGGGCGTCGGTCATGGTGTCGATGCGCGCAATTGCAACTAAGTATCCGGCCATGAGGTGTTTCCCTGTCTTTCTTTATTCTGTTTATTCGCCAGCGGCTTGGTAGGTTGCAATGTCGTACACGCCGGACCCTTCCCGCAAGGGCTTGATCTTTTGGTATTCGTCAGAGTTAAAGAAGGTATCGATGGCGTCCAGCGACGGCCATTTCGAGACGACCACAGCCCGGCCTTCGAGGTAATCCCCTTCCAGGACTGTTTTTGCCGGTCCACGGATGACGTATTCCGCACCGTGTTTGGCCAATATTTCCGCCGACTTCTCCACGTATTCCAGAAACCCCGGCGTGCGTTCTGTGACTTTGACCAAAGCGACCTGATAGGCAGGCATGACATGCTCCTTTCGTTAGAGAGAGGACGGGCGGACTGTTGGTTTAGCAAGCTTAGTGGTTGGCGGCCAATTGACCAAATCCTTGTAGGCGATCTTCGATGCCCAGTTTTCGCAAGCCGGCCCAATAGGTGATGACGTTGACGGTGAGCACCGGCTTACCCAACCGGGCCTCCATCTCTTCCACCAGAAAAGACATAGAAGAGTTGGTGCCAACCTTGATGATGCAGTCAACGCCATCGACGTTGATCTCGTCGACCGCCTGGTTAAGCACCTCCGACGTCGCTGTCGCAATGTGTAGAGGTGTCGGATGCTGTAGACCTTTGATCGCAAGCACGTCATAACCCGCTTCCGAGAAGAAAGCCTTACACGCCTCATCAGCAGGCGGCATCCATGGTGTCAGTACACCGAGGTTTTTGGGCTTGCCAAGCACGTCTAGAGCTTTGAGCAGCGCGTGGGCCGGCAGCATTACCGGAATGCCACCGCTCATGGCTTCCATGTGACGTTTCATGGTGTCCGCACCGGTCACCCCTTTGGCCAGACTATCGACGGAATGGCCATGCACGATGATGTCCGGCTCGCAAGCGATGAGCACATCAATAGCGGCGTCCATATCCACCGAAGCGCCGAGATACTTCTTGTACTGCACCATGTCATTGGCGGGTCGTTTGACACGGCTCATGCGCGACACATGATTGGTGACACCGGTTGGCTGCATGGCTGCCATTTCCGGTTCAACGATGGTGTTGGACGCTGGAACCAGAATGCCGATCTTGGCCCGGTGCCCCAGAACGTCCTTTAAGTCGTCGGCCGAATGTGCGGTATCAGGCATAGCACGTCTCCTGAATGAGCGGCATCACCGGACGGTGTGGTGACACCAGCATAACTTTTATTCACTATAATGTGCTCCATATATTGATCGATTGAGGCCCGCACTTTGTCCGTTCTGCGATTGAATTAAGACGGAGAGCCGGAGAATTTTGCCAGAGCCTGTGACATGCGTTGAAAGACATCGTCCCATTTACCGGCATGCTTTTGTTTAAATACCCGGGAGGTACCCGTACCACGGCGTGAGGTCGCCCGATGGTCCGTAGCGCCAATCGTGAAACACGGACAAAGCCACCCAGACCGGTCTGCCCAAAGCGCCCGCCAAATGCACAACCGCGCTGTCGCAACTGATGATCAGATCCACCTCGGCCAGCGCGGCTGAGGTGTCTGCGAAGTCATTCAACTGCGGGGTAAAGATCGGTTACCGCATGGGCCAAACCACTATTTGTGATCTGACTCGCCGCCGGGCCTTTTTGGACGGCAAAAAAGTCAATGTCCGGTCGTGCTAACAGCGGTGCCATAGCCAGTAAAGGAAAAGACCGGTTGCGATCGTTCTTCTGCGTTGGGCTTCCGGCCCAGGCCAAGGCAACACGTTTGGTATCCGGCGTTGTCCGGTCGGGCAGAGTCATAGCCCGGTCTTTTGGCTGCAGATAGGGCGTGGAGGTCACATCTGAAAACGCTGTTCGCAAGATACGGGGTAAAGAGAGCAATGGTAGAATCAGATCGTGCGCTGGCGCGGAGTCGTCCCGTGACACCACGCCTTGGACCTCTGGGAACTGATCCTGCAAGAGTGTAACCAATTCGGGCCTTACACTCAGAATGACCGTTCCGCCTTGTTCGACAGCCGCAGGAATAAAACGAGCAAATTGGATGACATCACCAAAGCCTTGTTCACCGTAAAGAAGCAGGGTTCTGTCTTGGTACGATGTCCCATCCCATTCCGGTGCTGCAGTTGACGGTTTTTTTGACCGGGCTGGGTCCAGCGGCTTTCGTAGGCTTCAAATCCTGCCCGGTAATCTCCAAGGCGCAACAGAGACAGGAAGCGGTCCCAGGCGTACTGGTCGCCGTCGGGCGATAGGGCGATAGCCTTGTCGAAGGCGGCAACGGAGTCTTCCAGGTTTTCCAGGTCCCGCTCAATCAAGCCCAGACCGTGCCAAGCCGACGCGGATTCGGAATCGTGGTCGATGGCCCGGCGGCAAAACGTCGACGTCTCATCGAGTTTGCCTTGATCCCGCAAGCAATTGGCAAGATTGACGCACAAGCCGGCATTGGAATCCTCAAGTACGAGCAGACGGCGGTAACAAATTTCCGCCGCCTGGTAACGGCCGCTTTGGCGAAAGGCGACACCAAGATTGTTGAGTGCATCGTTGCGGTCCGGAGACTCCTGCAGCAACTCTGTATATCCAGCGATGGCCTCGGCCAGATTTCCGGCTCGATGGGCGGCAAAGGCTTTGTCGAATGCGGACTCCTGATCCGCTGTGTTTTGCGGCGACGATGTATCTTGCGGTGTCATAAGGGGATGATGTCTTAGGTTCGCAGAGCCTGCAACGCATGGCGATACGGTGGCGCTTGTGTTCTGCATTTGAACAGTCTTATGTGCCCCTGATTACCGAGGGAGTTTTGTCAGCCATGTCCGATTCACCGCCGCCCGATCCACGCGAAATGTTCGGTGAAATATCGGCATTGATGGGCAGCATCGCCAAAGCCTTCGGCCTTGATGAAAGTGCGGTTACTTCAGCCCTGGAACACGGCGATATTGACATGAGCTTCGAGACCGACAGCAACGGCAATCGATTCGTGCTCGCCCACTATCAGGATCAAGTGGCCCGGCTCTACCCCGGGGCGATCAAACAAGAATCCGAAAAAAGGCACTAGCACCGAAAAACGCACCGAAGGCAGTACTAAATCTAGCCTTGTCCTATAGATGTATATGCATATAATTCTCCATGACTGCGGTGAACCCTAATGATCTCGCCCTCCAAGCCTTGCAGGTCTGCCTTTGTTTGCATGCCCGGAAAGGGGCGCGGGCCATCACCCAGCTGTTCGATCATGCCTTATCTCCAGTAGGGCTGAAAGCGACCCAACTTAGCCTGCTGATGGTGGTGAACGCCCGCAATCCCATCCGGATCGGTGACCTGGCCGCTACCCTGGTGACCGATTCAACCACGGTTTCACGCACCCTAAAGCCACTCATTGGCCAGAATCTCCTCACAGTACAGCCCCATCCGGACGACAAACGGGTGAAACAGGTTGCCTTGACGGCTGATGGCCAGGTTGTTCTGGATCACGCCATGCCCCTGTGGCAGGCGGCGCAGACCCGGGTCGCCCGCCATTTGGGCGGCGCTGTGGTTCAGACCCTGTTACCGACGCTGGACGCGGCGGCGGCTCTGAGTCCAGGGGCCCACGACTAAGGAAATCCAAAGGAAAACCAACAACTATCGAAAATTAATTGTATATACATGTAATTAATAGGGATTTTCGGCAATTCCTTACAGGTGGGTGCTGGTGAAAATTTCCTGTGGAAAAGCCACCTTTTTACCGAATCACGTCGTCCTCTTTAAGGATTGTTAAGAGCGCTTGGACAAAACTGTCGCCATTGCAGGTGTGGTCCCGATAGCTCCCCCTCAGAGCTTCCCCTGGGGCCTCGGTTTGGAGGCAGCGCGGTGGAAACCGTTACAAAATCATTTGAAGCCGGCGAAATCATTTACTCCGAAGGGGAAGAAAGCCGCTGGGCGTATGAAGTCCTGGAGGGCCAGGTTGAGCTGATCGGTAAAGGTCCGGAAGGACCGGTGATCCACGCCCAATTGTCGGTCGGCGATCTCTTTGGCGAAATGAGTATTCTCGATAAAAGCCCACGCCACAACTCCGCGTGCGCTAAAACAGCCGTTACGCTGAGTGCCATCCCCCGCGCCGAATTTCTCCGTCGAGTCGAAATGGAACCGGACACGGCCTTCAAGGTCATGTCCAAACTGGCGCAGACTTTGCGCAAGAATGATGATCCGCTGACCCGCGGCGATGCCATTAAGGCGGCCGTGCAGGGCGCGCGCCTTCCGGTTCCCGTTCCTTCCCCTGATGAGATCTCCAGGGCTGTGCGTCCGGCTGGAACCGGCCGCCCTTTGCCTGTCAATCTGGTTGGTGAACGCCAGCCCACACTGTTTGAACGCATGATCGATGCGGTGGTGAAAGATCCCACCCGCCGTCCCGGTAGAATGCGCAAGGCGCCGCCGCCCGAAGACGTTCTGATTCTCGTCAGCAAAGTGCATGACGACTACGAAGACCTGCAACACGGTATGATCGTCGAAGCGCTAAGCGATATTCCCGGCATCCGCGTTGAAACCGTCGACCGCAACATGGCGCGCATGATCCCTGGTCTTGCGGTCAACGATCCGGAAGGTCCCAACGATGAATCCCTTAAACGGGCCACCCGTGAAGGACGCCGCTGGCTGACCGAACTCAATGCCGACCTGCTGGTGTGGTGGTCCGTGGTGGACGAGACCGGACGGTCCATTCATCTGTGGTTCGTGGCTTTGGCCTCCAGCCCTGGCGAACGGCCCGGCCGATTCCGGCCGCACCATTTCCTCACCGTACCGGTCGATTTCTATAACGACTGGACGCCGCTCACTCGCGCGACCGTGCTGGCTGCATTCGACCCGCGCAGTATCGCCCAAGGCCGTATTCTGCGTTCCGCTCTGCCGTCCGTCTCCACAGCTGCCCGCGGCATGGGTCTTGAGCCGTCCATGGCCATGGAGAGCCACGAGCAGGCCAGTATTTTGAATTGTTACGGCAACGCCGCTGCAATCTCCGCTCTATTTACGGGTGATCGCTCCTGGTATCACACCGCGGTTGAAGCGTGGCGTGGGGCGATTGAACGCACGCCGGCGGAAGATCACCGCACGCTTGGGCATCTTCATCAACAACTTGGTCTGACGTTGCAAATCATCGCCGAACGCAGCAACGACCTCGAGACACTCAGGGACACGGCCAGCGCCTATCGCAAGTCCCTGGTGTACATCTCGCGCAAGAATCAGCCGTTCGATTGGGGCATGATGAAATTCCGTCTCGGTGGCGTGCTCTACAAAATCGACATGGCGGAAGGCGACGACGATGCGTTGCGGGAAGCTATTCATGCCTGCCAGGCCGCACGTCAGGTATTTGACAAATATGCTCACCCCATTCGCTGGTCGGAAATCATGAACACCCTGGCGCAGATATTACAGGTGTCTGGTGACAACGCCCGCAGCGTGCCCGTGTTGCATCACGCGGTCCGCTGTTGCGCCGCGTCGCCTAATTCGTCACGGTAGCCGGGCATTCTCGTTTCCGACGCTGACCTCTGAACCGTTGACCGGGGGCATGGGCCCCTCCATCCTCATTGCATGAGCAAGACGACAGCGGCGGCCATTCTCGCCGGCGGCGGCGGCCGACGTCTAGGCGGATTCGACAAGGCTTTGGTGACCGTTGGCGGACAACGGCTCGTCGAGCTCGTTCACGCCACCATCAAACCGCAAACAGGACTCTGTGCGCTCTGCCTGCGCGCGCCTAAAGATTGGACCGAAGAATTCGGACTGCCGGTCTTAGTAGACCGGCCGTCACCCGAGCGTGGTCCCCTTGGTGGTGTCGCTGCCGCTCTCGCATGGAGTCAGGCGCTCAGTCCACCAGTGGATTGGGTGATCACGGTTCCGGTCGATTTACCTTTTCTTCCAACCGATCTTGTTGTGCGTCTCACCACGGAAGACACGTCCGCTGACGTCGCCGTCGCCAAGTCTCGTGATCAAATTCACTATAGTGTCGCGGCTTGGAAGCCCGAGTTATGCGACACGCTTTCGGACGCCATTGACGAAAAACCGATGGCCGTGCACCAGTTTCAATCAACCGTGAAGACCGTACAAGTAGAGTGGCCGGTTAAAGACGGTGATCCATTCTTTAACATTAATACTCCCGAAGATTTGGCATTTGCAGAAGCTGAAAAGGTGAAGGGCTAATGACAGCATCAGGAAACAACGGGCCTTGCATCTTGTCCATTGACCAAGGCACGACGTCGTCCCGCGCTGTTGTGTTGGGCTTAGATGGCACGCCGGTCGCAGTGTCACAACAGCCGTTCAAACAACTCTATCCCCGCGACGGCTGGGTCGAACATGATGCAGATGAAATCTGGCAGTCGGTTCTGAAGACCACGACCACAGTCCTCGATGAAGTTGGTGTTGCCGATACCATCGCCGCCATCGGGATTACCAACCAACGGGAAACGACGGTGGTGTGGGACCGATCAACCGGCGTACCGGTCAATAATGCCATTGTCTGGCAAGACCGCCGCGGTGCGGAGGTTTGCCGGGCGTTGGCGGAAACGGGTTTCGACAAAGTCATTCAAGATCGGACCGGGTTGATTCCGGACTCCTATTTTTCAGCCACAATAGTGCAGTGGATTCTGGACAGTGATGACGATCTTCGCATCCGCGCCGAGACCGGTGATTTGGCTTTCGGCACCATCGATACGTTTTTACTGTGGAAACTCACCGGCGGCGCGGTCCATGCCACTGATGCGACCAATGCCTCACGCACCATGCTGTTCGATATCCACAGCCAACAGTGGGATGCGCAGTTGCTCGACCACTTTGGAGTTCCGCTTTCTATTTTGCCAGACGTGCGGGATACAGCAGGTGAATTTGGACAGACCGATGCCGCCCTCTTCGGCACTTCGATTCCCATAACCGCTTTGTTTGGTGATCAGCAAAGTGCACTTACCGGACAAAACTGTCTGTCGCCAGGCATGGCCAAAAGCACCTTTCGCACCGGTGCCTTCGTGCTGCTTAACGGCGGCAGTAAAGCACCGGTATCGACCAACCGGCTACTGACGACTGTCGCTTACCGATTGGACAACACGCCTACATATGCATTGGAGGGCAGCGTGTTCAACGCCGGAACCGTTGTGCAATGGTTGCGCGATGATTTGGGTCTGATGGACCACGCAGCCGAATCAGAAACGATGGCCAAAGATGCCGGCGACAGTGATGTAATTTTCGTTCCGGCCTTTACCGGTCTGGGAGCGCCCCATTGGGATCCCCATGTGCGCGGCGCCATTTTTGGATTAACCCGCGATACCTCACGCGCGGACATTGTGCGCGCCGGTTTGGAAGCAGTCTGTTACCAGGTTTTGGATCTGTTGGATTGCATGGCCTCGGACACCGGGTAAACTTTGGACACCATGCGTGTCGATGGCGGCATGGCCGCCAACGCTTGGATGCTGCAAACCCTCGCCGATCTCACCGGGGTGCCGGTGGAACGGCCACAGTATCTTGAAACCACCGTGCAAGGGGCGGCGCTTTTGGCCGGCTTGGGCCGCGGACTTTATGACTCGGTCGACGACATGGCCGAGGCCCGCCGTACGGATCGTGTGTTTGAGCCTCGCACCTCCCAAGATTGGCGGGACAGCCAACGGGTGCGTTGGCATGCCGCTGTGAATCGGGTGCAGTCCGGCTGACGCTTACTTGGTTCCCGAAAAAGGGGGTTCACGTGCGCTTGGAGTCGGGAGTCTTTGGGATTTGCCGCAGCGCAATAAATTGGCCCGAAATATCAGTAACACATTAAAAATGATATTCTTTTTGAGGTCTGATTGGCCTCTGCCTTAATTTGCGATAGAATTTCAGATCGGCCCGGGCTCGATCAAAGGTTAAGAGCGTTTATGGAATCGTCTCCCCAGGCCGGGTCCGACGGTCCTAGCATGACCGCCAAAGTCAAATGGTTCAACCCTGCCAAGGGCTTTGGTTTTGTTGCCCCGACCGACGGTACCCCGGATGCGTTTCTCCACGTCTCTGTTGTGCACAAGGCGGGGCTGAGAACGTTGCGTCAAGGCGCTACCATTGTTTGTGATCTGACCGAGGGCCCGAAAGGTCCTCAGGTGGCGGCTATTGAGACCGTCGACAATTCGACCGTCGTTGAAGATCTGCCCGAAGGCGACGAGACCGTCCTTGATGGTGAGATCAAATTCTTCGCTGCAGATAAAGGCTATGGCTTTGGCGTGCCCGAAGGCGGCGGCCATGACATCTTCATCGGCATCGGCGCGTTACAACGTTCTAACCTGGATCGTCTTGAGTCGGGACAGCGTGTGCGCATGCACGTGCAAGACGGCAAAAAGGGACCGATGGCAATACAGGTGGAAATCATCGGCGATGCACCGGCAGAGCCTGCCAACGACGACACCTTTTAGTCCCGTTCTCTTCGTACTGCAGATTTAAGTCACGCCCCTTAGAGGACGTGACGTTTTTGTTGGCGTGATAACCACAGCAATGCGGTTGCCGCAATGAGCAATGGCAGGACCATGGCAACGTTGACGGCCATCCAACCCAAACCGTTTTGCAACGCTCCCGATGAGAATGTCGCTACGGAGATTGTAGCGAAAACAAGAAAGTCATTGGCACCTTGTGCTTTTTCTTGCTCGCTGGGCCGGTAGGACTCAGTCAGCAACGCCGTTCCGCCTATAAACATAAAATTCCAGCCTAACCCCAGCGCTGTGAGTCCAAGCCAAAAATTCATCAGCTCGACACCCGATAAGTTGGAAATCATGCAAACGATGTTGAGTGCAACCCCGATCGAAATGATGCGGAGCGCGCCGAAGGATTTGATCAACGCGCCGGTGAAGAAGCTGGGAGCGAACATGGCCAGTGCGTGCCACTGAATGACAAAGGCAGCATCGTCAAAAGCGAAGCCGCAGTCGACCATCGACAACGGCGTTGCACTCATCACCAAAATCATGACGCCATAACCGACCATGGCTGAAACGGCGGCGACAACAAAAATCGGCTGACGCACGATATCGGCAAGCGGGCGCGCTTGCGCGTCTGCGGCAGTGGAATGGCACGCAGGTTTCTTAAGAGCTGCCGTTTGAATGAGCACGGCCGTACACGTGGCGAGCACGGCAATCGCAGCATAGCACCCGGCAAACAACACAGGCGCAAACAATTCCCGTGTGGCTTTTGAGAGTTCCGGCGCCGCTAGGGCGGAGAGAATGCCCCCGGCCATAACCCAAGAGATGGCTTTAGCGCGTTTGTCCGGTGGTGCCGCTTCAGCAGCTGCGAAACGATAATATCCCCAAAACGCGTTGTGGACGCCGAGCGGGGCCGCTCCGGCAACCAAGAGATCAAACCGGCCCTCGAGCAAAGCGAAACAACTGAGAGCGCCGCCGCACACCCCGATCATTTGTCCCGCCGTAAAACCGATGCGGCGCCCGACATGTTTCATCCACAAGGCTGCTGGAAACGTCGCCGTCATCGTCGCCACAAACTGAATGGCCAGCGGCAATGTGGCGAGACGGTCATCTTCAGCAAGGTAAGCGCCGGCCAACCCGGTAACCAGAATGACGATGCCGGCGCCCGTCATGGAGAGGGCTTGGCCGAACGCCAGGACACCGACGGTGCGGTTCGCATGCGGGTAAGTGTGACGGGAAGCGTGAGTCGAACCTGACGCCGCGGGTTGATCTGTCACCCGCCGGTCGCTCCTGAATTTGATTGTTCAACGGACCGCCGCGACAAAATCCGGTCGAACCATTGAACGAAAAGCGGTTTGGCTTCCTCGGGAGCGATGCAGTCAACCGTCACCGGCTGTTTGGCAAAGGGGTTGGCGGGTTCCTCATTGGTTTGATCGCCAAATACGCATGGTGTGAGCGATACTGTGCTTGGCTCGTCTTCGATAACGAATCCACTCATCCACATGACCAAAATGCCGAGGGCAAAGGTGATGACCACCGCGGCCACGGCGCCCATCGCCAAGCGCATGAGATAAGACGTTCTCGACATGATGTGGACTTACACCCGTTGAAGACGGAGGCGCAAGGGACACACGGTTTTGTGTAGGGATCAACCGGGACGGCAGAGTCCGACATGACAGAATTGTCAGGTCCGGGCCCGAAATTCGACACAATTGAAGCATGAGATAGGGGCTCAATATTATTACCCCGTTAGGTGAGCCGGTGGTGCGTGCCCCTTCCCCTCCCCCGTCCTCGATCGTGCCGCCGGTTCACCGCCTTACCCTTGATCATTCGTCACAGCCTTCAGAGTGCGCACCAAGGATCTGGCAGATGAATTTTGCGCTTCGTGTTCTGCCCATGCTTTGTTAGAATGATTTCAAACTGCAATCGATGAGTGGTGAGCCCCCTATGGCGTCATCCGCCAAAAAACCTGGCGAACAGTCCGCAGAAGAAACGGCCCGTTTGGCCGGGCTTTTGCGCCAAGCTGGTCTACGTCCCACCCGACAACGGTTGGCACTGTCACATTTTCTGTTTGATCGAGGCAATCGCCACATCACGGCGGAATCTCTTTATGCGGAAGCACAGAAAGCGGGGATCAAAGTTTCTCTGGCCACGGTCTATAACGCCCTGCACACCTTCACCGCCAAAGGGCTGTTGCGGGAAATCTCCATTGATTCAACCCGGTCCTATTTCGATACCAATGCGGACGAACATCACCATTTCTATTTCGAGCGGTCGGGCACGTTGAAAGACATCGATCAGGCCCAAATCAAATTGAGCCGCCTGCCGGAAACCCCGGATGGGTTGTCCGTATCCCGGGTGGATGTGGTGATCCGGGTTGACGGCTGATTCGTTTCAATCTGACCGGCCCTGTCTTTCTCCCTTAACATTAGAATCATTCTAAACTGCTTGACTCCCATGTGCCGTGCGCTTAGAACGGAGTGTGAGCGGTCATGCGAGCAGGCATAAGTTCGCGCCGCGCGCCCATAGGAATTGAATGCATTCACGCCCAGGAGGGACACATGGCAGATCTCAAAGGAAGTAAAACCGAAGAAAGTTTGAAAGCCGCGTTCGCTGGCGAAAGCCAAGCCAACCGCCGCTATCTCTATTTCGCCCAAAAGGCCGATGTGGAAGGGCAGAACGAAGTGTCCGCCCTGTTCCGGTCGACGGCGGAAGGCGAAACCGGACATGCCTTCGGTCATCTTGAATATCTGGAGCCCGTTGGCGATCCGGCCACCGGTGAGCCCATTGGCGATTCCAGCGCCAATTTGAAGTCGGCGGTCGCCGGTGAAACCCACGAATACACCGACATGTATCCAGGTATGGCCAAGACCGCCCGCGAAGAAGGCTTCGATGAAATTGCTGACTGGTTTGAAACGTTGGCAAAGGCGGAAAAGTCCCACGCTGGACGCTTCCAGAAAGCCCTCGATTCCCTTGAGACCTGATATTTGATGCTGTGGACCGGCCACGACTCCGCCGGTCCATACATTACCTTTTTTTAGACTCGTGAGTCTCAGCCATGCGTGAAGGCAGTCTGGACGCCCCGACCCGTCGTCCTATCGATTGGCAGAATCCGGAATTTCTCGATCCAGAAGAACTGGATGCGGAAATGCGCCGGCAATTCGATATCTGCCATGGCTGCCGTCGCTGCTTTAACCTCTGTGACTCCTTTCCCCGCTTATTCGATCTGGTAGATGAGCAGGAAAATGAAGTCGAGGGCGTCGACAGTGCAAAGTTCAAATCCGTCGTCGACGCCTGCACGCTGTGCGACATGTGTTTCATGACGAAATGCCCCTACGTACCGCCCCACGAGTTCAACATTGATTTCCCTCATTTGATGCTGCGTTACCGGGCCTTTGAAAAAGCTCAAAAGGGCATTCCGTTTTTTGACAAGCAGCTTACCGAAACCGACCGCAACGGAAAAGTGGCGGGGTCCGTGGCCGGTCTCGCCAACTGGGGCTCGAAGCGGGACAACGCCCTTACGCGGCCGTTGCTGGAAACGGTTGCCGGTGTCCATAAGGATGCCGAACTGCCCAAGTTTCACCGCAAGACTTTTGTGACGCGGGCCAAAGCGGATGCGCCGGCGATCAATACCGAGGCGCCAGCTCATGGTCGTAAAGCGGTTTTGTTTGCCACCTGTTTTGCCAACTACAACAATCCGGATATCGGCACCGCGGCCTTGAACGTGCTTGCGCACAACGGTGTTGAGGCCAAGGTGGTTTATCCCGGCTGTTGCGGTATGCCCCAGTTGGAACAGGGCGATATCGCCCGGGTGGCAGATAAGGCCAAAGTGACCGCTCAAGCCTTGAAGCCCTATGTGGACAAAGGGATCGACATCGTCGCCCTGGTGCCGTCTTGCGCGCTGATGATGAAGTTCGAATGGCCGCTGATGGTGCCTGACGACAAAGACGTTGAACGCTTGGCGCAATCCGTTTTCGATATCTCCGAATACGTTGTCGGCATCGCCGAGAAAGAAGGCTTGGCCGACGGTCTCAATCCGGTCGATGGTCCTATTGCTCTTCACTTGGCCTGTCACGCCCGAGCTCAAAACATGGGACCAAAGGGCGCCGAGATGTTGAAGGCGATCCCTAATGCAGAGGTCACGGTGGTGGAACGCTGCTCCGGCCACGGTGGATCATGGGGCATAAAAAAAGAAAACTTTGATGTGGCGACAAAGTTCGCCCAGCAGACCGTGCGCAAAGTGGCGGACAGCAACCCGGCTCATGTGTGTTCCGAATGTCCGTTGGCCGGAAAACATATCGTCCAAGGTTTTGAATACTTAGGCGATGACGCGCCTGCTGTTGACCAATCGCGTCATCCCATTCAGATCTTGGCCAAAGCGTATGGGGTCTAACTCGATTTGAAAGGGATATCAGGGGAACCGACGGTTTAGGAGGTTCATATGCTCGACATGACCAAAACAAAACGCGCCATCACACCCGACGATCTGATGCCGTTGGACGAATACGGAAAAATCCGTCGCGACCATCGCAAATCTCTGATCGCAACCAAGTCAAAACGACGCCTACACGTGGGTCCGTTTGTCACTTTTCATTTTGAAAATTACGACACCATGTGGGCTCAGGTGCAGGAAATGCTGTACATCGAAAAAGGTGGTGAGGCGCAAATTGCCGACGAACTCGAAGCCTACAACCCGTTGATCCCACAAGGCCGGGAACTGGTGGCGACCATGCTCATCGAAATCGAGGATGAAGGGCGCCGCCGCCGCACCTTGGCGACCTTGGGACATGTCGAAGACAAAATCGTTTTCAGTGTCGGCGATCACCGCATAACGGGCGTGCCGGAAAATGACATCGACCGCACCACCGAAGATGGAAAAACGTCCGCCGTTCATTTCATTACGTTCCCGTTCACTGACGAACAGGCGGCGGCGTTTAAGTCACAAGATGCGAAAATTTCGCTCGGCATTGAACACGACGACTACCGCCATGAGTCCGTTCTTCAAGATGACGTGAAAGAAGAGCTGTCGAAGGACTTGGATTGACAGACTTTGCCAGCCTCACATCAATCGATGTGTTCACCGTCGTACATCCCCCAGAACACACCGCGCTTGAGCCAGCCCCTAATGCCGTCTGCCTCAACTAGGCAATAGGCCGTCTGCTCGGGACAGCGGTCCACGGTGATAACCACGCCCGGTGAGACCCGTGCGATGATGGCGCTGGCCGGTGTGGAGCCTTTGTAGAGAGGGGACACGTCACCGGAGACGATGCCGGTGCGCTGGCCCGATAACATGCTTTGGTGCACCCATCCCTCCGCGCCATCGTGATCGCGAATGCGGCGCCAGTTTTCGAACTCATCGATAATTTCGACCGGAAGCAAACGCCGTTGGTAGACCCAGGAGACGGGGTAGCGTACGCCGGGACCGGTGCGGAGATTTACGGGATCCGTGCGCAAGGAGACAAACCGGGGAACCGGCAGTGAGGAAACCCGCCCCTTTTGGGCATAGGCGGAGGACACTCCAACGGGTAGGTCGATCACGTCCATGACCGCCGCGATGGATGCGACTGCAACCGCCACTGCAGCACATCTCATTCGCCGACCCCAAACGCCTCTGCACGCGACCATGGCCATCTGTCTTGCCTGGAATTGACCATTTTGGCAATGCCGAACGGAACTGTGGCTCCCTTCTGGACAAGGGAGAATCCGGCTGCTAGACGAAGGCCACATTTCCGGCGGGAGACCCGGATGACTCTCAAGAAACCGTCCGTCATTGTAACACGCAAGCTTCCTGATGTGGTGGAAACACGCATGATGGAGCTCTTTGATGTCACGCTGAACGCCGACGATTCATCGTTTGACCGCGATGCCCTCCTGCACGCGTTAAAATCTCACGATGTGCTGGTGCCCAGCCTAGCCGACACGTTGAATGCGGATTTGCTCTCTTCACCCGACTTGAAGGTGAAGCTGATCGCCAATTTCGGCAACGGCACCGATCACATTGACGTTTCAGCAGCCCAAGCGGCCGGGATCACCGTGACCAATACGCCCGATGTCTTGACGGAAGACACGGCGGACATGGCGATGGCTCTCATCGTTGCCGTACCGCGCCGCCTGGCCGAAGGGGCGCGGATGATTCAGGAAAACCGGTTCGAAGGGTGGAGTCCGACCCACATGCTGGGCCGGCGCATATGCGGAAAACGGTTGGGTATTGTCGGCATGGGCAGGATCGGACTCGCCGTAGCGAAACGGGCCCGCGGTTTCGGTATGACCGTGCACTATCACAACCGCCGCCAGTTGATGCCGGAAATCGAACAGGAAGTGGAAGCCACTTATTGGCAAAGCCTTGATCAGATGCTGGCCCGCATGGATGTCATTTCCATTCATTGTCCGCATACACCGGCGACATTTCACCTGCTGTCAGAACGCCGATTGAAACTGATGCGACCAGATGCTTACCTCGTCAATGTTGCCCGCGGTGAGATCGTCGATGAAAGTGCACTCATCACGATGCTGCAAGATGGGGCGCTGGCCGGCGCCGGTTTAGACGTCTTTGAACACGAACCGGCTGTCAATCCGAAACTGCTTGCCATGGACAATGTGACTCTGCTGCCGCACATGGGATCGGCGACTTTGGAAGGCCGCATCGATATGGGTGAAAAGGTCATCATCAACATCAAGGCGTTCGTTGATGGCCATCGCCCTCCTGACCGCGTGTTGCCATCTTGAGCAAGGGCCTAACCTTTTCGTCATGATCGTCGATCTCAATGGCAAACAGCGTGAGTCGGACACGGTGTCAATCAATGCCGGCGAAGGATTGATAGAAACCATTCGCATCAAGAATGGTTAACCTAGGCATTTTGATGCGCACATGAATAAGCTGCGGGAAGACGCCAAAATCTTATCTATGACGGTGCCGACCTCCGACCCGGGCATTGCAAATCGGATCGATGGTGTGTTGTCGGCCAACACTCTGAAAGACGCCGAAATGCGGATCCTATTGGGCCGCGGTCTCGACCCCGACAACGAACTCCCATTGGATATGCAGCTTCCTTCCTTGCTCATAACCGCCGAACCTTTGCCGCCGTCAGGTCCGGTGCGCGCGATCCTTGCTTTCTCCACCCAGCGTGATGAGCACGCGCCTTTGTCTCACATCCACACACTCAACGATCCAATCACTCATGCTGCCCGTCAGGAGGCGGCGGACTACGGTGTCGATGATGCGCTGCTGCTCAACAGCCAGGGACGATTGGCCGAAGCGACCGATGCCAATGTGTTTCTGCTGATCGACGGCGCCTTGGTGACGCCGCCGGTAAGCGAAGGCGCACACTCTGGACTCCTGCGCACAGATCTATTGGTAAAGTTTCGCGGCCAAGAGATGGCATTAGCAGTCGATGATATCGGCCGTGCCGAAGAAGCGTTTCTGTCCTATGCCCTCGGCATTCGACCGTTGATCGAAGTGGCCAGTCAGGCCATCGGCGACGGCGAGCCTGGACTCGTCACCCAAATGCTGGCCGCGCGCGTATAACAAAAGAATTAACCGGTGACTTTGCAGGCGTCAGAGATGTCTTTGTGGGCGGCGGTGAATCCACGCAGCGAATACGTATCCGTGGTCAAAGTACCACGGCCCGACGTGCCTTTCACGGTCATGGAACTGCCCCGGACCATCGATTGAACCATGTCCTTGTCGCTGCTTTCGTCCCGTGTCCAGGCCCGTTCGCCATGGGTGAACAGTTCAAAGGAATTTGAGCTGATGCGAACCGAGACGTCGGAATTTTCCTGATAGGGATAACCGGCAACGATGCTGACCACGTCGACTGAGTTTTCACTGGGCCGGTGGGTAACCAGGGCAAAAACATCACCACGGCGGGTGTAGTTGCCTTCGGCTTTGGTGGGCTCGCTCGCCATGTAGCAGACGATCCCGGAATCTTCCTGATAGGAATAAGTGGTCCATGCGCCGTGGGTGCCGATGACGGTCACATCCTGAGCAGACGCGGAGATTGAACCGAGCACGCCAACGGTTGAAATTATGAGTGCCTGTAATGCGTTACGCACGCGCATCCTGTGGAACTCCCTTCTTGTCCTTACCTTTGAGATCAAAGCTGCAGCGTCGGATGGGATTGTGTTGATCTTGTGTCCCGGACGCAACCCCTTAGTTTCTGCCGAGTCGCCTGTTAGTCGTCAAGCCCATCCTCCTCAGCGGCATTGACCTCCGCCAGAGGCGGCGTTCGCCGGTAGGGTTGCATCGGGTCTTGGCGCTGGATCAGCCCGCCGTAGACATGCGGCTCCAGGGTTTCGGTCGGACCGCCGGGAGAGACCGGCCTGGGTGCAAAACGTCCACGCGAGACCAGACGGTCATACATGACACAGACGCCGGCGATGCCCACATTCAAACTGAACCGGGTGGGAATGCGGATGAGATGATCACAGCGACTGGTCAATTGCGAAGATAGACTGCCCCGCTCCGGCCCCATCACATAAGCCGCCTGCAATGGATGGTGAAAGCTGGGTAGGTTGACGGCATCATCATCCAGTTCCACGCCGACCAGCGCACAGCCCTCCGGCAGGATTAGAGTTTCCACCGACGGAAAATCGTAAAAGGGGACTTGGCCGGGAGAGTCTGATGTATCCGCACGCGCACCTTCGTTGCGCGGATAGGTGGCCGCTAAGGTAAAAACGAAACTGGCGCTAAAGGCATGGGCCGTGCGGAACACGTTACCCACGTTGTAGGGCTTGTTGATGCCTTCCACACCGATGCCGAAATAGCCCCGCACGTTCACGCTTCCAACTCCCGACGATTGTTAAATTGATTCAATGCCTCTGCATTGGCCAACGCTTCCATATTTTTGATCTCACGACCATGAATCACATCCCGCACCGCCAATTCAGAAATCTTCCCGGAGCCGGTGCGCGGAATGTCGGTCACGGCCAATACTTCTGCCGGTACGTGGCGCGGTGAACAATCCTGACGAATGCGGGCTTTAATGCCATTGACCAATCCTTCGTCCAGCTCCCGATTGGTCTCCAAAATGACAGATAAGACGATGCGAATGTCATTTTGCCAGTCCTGGCCGACCACCAGGGCTTCGGTAACGCCGTCGATACTTTCCACCACCCGGTAGATTTCTGCTGTACCGATGCGGACCCCGCCGGGATTAAGCGTGGCGTCGGACCGTCCGTAAATGACGAAACCACCGCTTGTCGTTTCTTCGACCCAGTCACCGTGAGTCCACACGTTGGGGAAAACTTCGAAATAGGCTGCGTGGTACCAGCTACCGTCCGGATCATTCCAGAAACCAACCGGCATGGATGGAAAGGCATTGGCACACACCAGCTCTCCCGCCTCGCCGACGATGCGGTTGCCATCTGGATCGAACACTGCCACGTCCATGGCCAAGGCGGGGCCTTGAATCTCGCCGCGGCGAACAGGCAAATGTGGATTGCCGCCGACAAAACAGGCGATGATGTCCGTGCCGCTAGCAATGGAGGCCAGGTGCACATCTGACTTGATGTGTTGGTAAACAAAATAAAAAGAGTCCGGTGACAACGGAGATCCCGTCGAGCCAATGGTGCGCAAGGCTGCAAGGTCATGGGTTTGGAGCGGGTCCGCACCGGCGGCGCTCAAGGCATCAATGAACTTGGCCGATGTGCCGAAGAAGGCAAATGATTCGGTGGCCGCATAGTCAAACAAAGTTATAATCGACGGATGAGCCGGTGAACCGTCATAAAGACAGAGTGTCGTGCCTGAGGCCAGCGCAGACATCAGCCAGTTCCACATCATCCATCCACAGGTGGTGAAATAAAACACACGATCACCGACACGTAAGTCGAGGTGGTAACGGTGTTCCTTCAAATGTTGCAGCAACGTTCCGCCGTGGCCATGAACGATGCATTTGGGTGCGCCTGTGGTGCCGGAGGAAAACATGATGAACAGGGGATGGTCGAAGGACACGCGGGTGAAGGCAACAGGCGCCGATGTAAACCACCCAAGCGCCTCGGGCCATAGAGATGCGTTGGCAATGGAGGCAATGTCCACCGGGCTGTCCACAAAGGGAACCACCAACACGGAATTGAGAGTGGGTAGACCGGCGGCAATGTCTTGGATTGCTGCCATGCGGTCGTGTTGACGGCCGTTGTAGACGTAGCCGTTAGCGGCAATCAGAACCTTGGGTTCAATCTGTCCGAAGCGGTCGAGCACACCACGCACACCGAAATCGGGTGAAGCGGAAGAATACACTGCGCCCAGAGATGTGGCGGCGAGCATGGCCACCACTGTTTCCGGACAGTTGGGCATGTAAGCGGCGACCCGGTCGCCAGAGGTGACACCGGCAGTGGTAAGCGCCTGCGCACATTGGGACACCTTGTTGCACAAGTCCGCATAGGTGAGCCGCGAGGTCACGCCATCTTCACGCCGGAAAATGCTCGCCGTGTCGGCAGCGGCCCGCGGTCGCAGCAAATTTTCCGCGTAATTGAGACTGGCCTCCGGAAACCAGCTGGCGCCGGGCATACGGTCCGTGTGCTCAACAATGGTGGTCCCGGGATCTCCGACAACGCTGCAGTCTTGCCAGAGGGCGGACCAAAACTGATCCAGATGATCCACCGTCCAGCGATGAAATGCCCGGTCGTCATCGATTGAAGCGCTATGGGTTCGGTTCAACGTCTGCATCAGCCCGGTCATGGCGCAGGCCGCAATTCTGTCCTCGGGCGCCGTCCACAAAATGTCAGATTTGTTCTTATCCGCGTGAGCCACGCATGAGTCCCTTGCGCTATTGGCCGGTCTTTGGGTGTTGCGGTCTGCGTTACACTGCCGCTGCAACGCCGCACGATACTACACATTCTTGATCGACTATCGGATACCCGTTGACCGTTTCTTCTGTTTCCTCCTCATCAGCCGAACCTTCTCTTCCCATCGACAACATGCGCGGCGCGCTGTGGATGCTGTCCGGTGTGGTGTTTTTTGCCGCCACCGCCGTGTTGATCAAGTATGCGGGACAAACACTGCACACCTTTGAGGTTGTTTTTTTCCGCTGTCTGTTTGGTGTGTTGGTGGTCATTCCCTTGCTCATGCAGAGCGGAATCAATTCCTTAAGAATGCGCAAGCCGGGGTTGCACATACTACGGGTCTTGTGCGCCGTGGTCGCAATGAACAGCGGGTTTTATGCCCTGGCCAATTTGGAATTGGCGACGGCCATATCCCTCTCCTTCTCTCGTCCCCTGTTCATGATCTTGTTGGCCATTGCCATCTTGGGTGAAGTGGTGCGCTGGCGGCGCGGTCTGGCGACCGTAGTGGGGTTTTGCGGTGTATTGATCATGTTGCAGCCGGGCTCGATGGAATTCGAGTGGGCCTTTGCCGCCGCCTTGCTGGGTGCCTTCGCCGTGGCCGTGGCCTTGGTGCTGGTCAAGCTGATCGCGCTTTATGATGAACCGGTCACCATCATGCTGTCCTTTTCCATCGGCACGGTGTTGGTGTCTTGCATTCCTGCCGCGTTGGTCTGGCAAACCCCGACCGGCACCGAGCTCATGATTCTCATCGGTCTCGGCATTGTCGCCAGTCTCGGACAGTACTCGTTGATCCGCGCCTTTACCTTAGGCGAAGCCACGGTGATGAGCCCGATCGACTATTTGCAAATCATCCTCGGCAGCACGGTGGGCTATTTTCTGTTCCAAGAAACGCCGGGTTTGCCGACCCTCATTGGTGCTTTGGTCATTGTCGGGGCGACCCTCTACATCGTCATCCGCGGTGCCCGGGTTAGAGCCGCGCCACCATTGCCGCCTGATCCGGGAGCGGTTTCACTGAAAAACTAAAACGTGCCGCGGATGCTGACGCCGGTGAACCGGGTCTGCCTTTCCCGGCGGAATTCCAACTGTTGAATGTTCCCTGCCGCCTGGGTGGTGACAAAGCGGGTCCGGGTGCGAGTGCTTAGGGCATCCAGAACATTGCCGGTGAACACCCGGAAGATGTAGCCATTGCCGAAGCTTTTCTCCATGAACATGCGCAGGTCATGACCCGTGGTCTTGAAGTCGAACTCGTTGAAATCACTCTCGATGGTCGGACCCTTCTTCACCCAGTCAAAGTTGAAGGACAGACCCCAGGCCTGAATGTCGTAGCGCCCGCTGATGGTGATTTCATATTTGGGCTGTTTGGCGATGCGCCGGCGGCTGCCGGTAAAGGGATCAGTGACTTCCGAGTTCTGCCACAGGTAGGTGGCGCCAAGCACCGCATCGATGTCGAAAAAGCGTTTGAGCCTGAGACTGCTGTCCAGTTCAAAACCGTAGTGATTGCCGTTGCCGAGATTCCCCGGCTGTGAGTCGATGGGGACAGGGAGAAGCACATCTTCGACGTCTGGGTCGAGGAGGAAAATGGCGAGGAGATCTTTGACATCATTGATGCGGCGATAGAATACCCGCCCGTTGAACACGCCACCGCTGTCGGCGAAGCGCCGTTCGGCACCGATTTCAAAATCCCAGGATTTTTCGGGCGCCAATTCCGGATTGCCCGACAGCACTTCGTCGTCTTCCCGGTTCACAGTGGCAACAAAGTCGTCGAAGTCCAGCTGGCCCACGTCGCGCAGAAAGGAAAACCAATACTGGGTGGCCCCATCGGCGTTGTACCAAATGTCCAGACTGGGTTTGACGAATTGAAAGGACCGTTCCGTACCCACATCGCTACCGATCTGTGTCAGCCAGGAAAACTCGGCGGCCAGTCCGGTTTGAATTTCCACGGACGGGACCGGTTTCCAGCTGTGGGTAGAGAACACCTCCAAACGATCTTCGTTGATGTCCTGATCGGAATTAAAGAACGGAATGTCGACGCGGTCGCCGTTCACGAGCGTGAAGAAGTCGAGATTCTTCTTTAACGTGTTGATGGCCCCTTCGACTCCCAGCTCTAGGCCGTGCTTGTCGTTCAGCGCCCAGTCCACCGTGCCGCGGAGAATGGTCTCCGTCGCCTTTTCGTCCTTGGTGTCGCCACCGAGGGAATCGAGGTCGCTGTTGGGGAAGCGAAAAAAGTTATTGGTGTCCTGCTGGACATCCTTGGTCGAGCGGATGAACAGACCGGTGAACTTGGCGTCTTTCCAGAGAGGTTGGGTGAAATCGGCGCCCAGCTCATAGGTGAGATCGCGGCCGTTGATGTCTTCAGCGATGCCGCGTGTTTCGCGCAGGCCATTGGCGATGTTGCCGAGGGTTATGGGTTCAAATGTGAGGGTGGTGTCGGTGTTGTCGCGCGGAACATAAAAAGCATAGCCGTTGAGCTGCAGGGTCTGGCCGCTCTCCCAGCTGTAAGACAGCGTCGTGCGCGCGGTGTATTGCTCAGAATCCCGGCGACGGGCTTCGTCAATAACTGTAAGTGTGCCACCGGCTTCGTTGGTGATGGTGTCCGTCACGAAGAAGGGTGCAATAGCAGGCCGGGCCTGCAGGCTCAGCGTATAAGACAAACCACCATCCGCACCGCTGTAAGAGACCCGCGGTACCGGACGCTTTTGTCCTTCCCAATTGTAGACCACGCCCGCGGAGTAGGTGCCGCTGCCGGTGCCGGCGTCGTCCTTGAGTATGACGTTGATCACCCGCGCGCCCACATCGGCATCCAGTTCGCGCACATTGCCGGTGATGATTTCGATCCGTTCGACCGACTTGGCCGGCATTTGACCGAGAAATTGACCGCTGGCGTTTTCCTTGCCGGTCAGCCGCTTGCCGTTGATGAGAATTTGATCGGTGTTGGACCTGAGACCGCGACGCTCTTCGTCATTGTTCCCAAACCCGCCGACGAGCCCTTCCGTGCCCGGAACCCGGTTGAGCATGTCTTCCACATAGATGGGGTTGTAGGGTGCAAAATATTCCGCGTCATAGACGGTTACGTTGGTGGCGCCGTCTTCACCTTCCGATGAACTAGCTGAATCCCGTGTCGTGACGGGAACCGGATCTGGAGAGAGGTCTTGAGGGTGACTGTGCGTTGACGCCAAACACAACATTGCAGCCGGGAACCACACCCACTTTCCCTGCGTCATGCATCGATCCCCTGCCGTGAACCCCACGGGCGCGCGGCGTACCGCTGCCCAAGGAACACAGTGTCATATCTTTGTGGCTTTGAGGGACAGGAAATGAACGGGAATCCAAGGGGTGACTATTGGGGCAATCGGACGCGTCAATCAGCAATGGAGTCCATAAAAGTGGCCAACTCCACATCACGCTCGCTGAGACCGTCGCAGTCATGGGTAGAGAGAGTCACCTCGACCCGGTTGTAGACATTGAACCATTCGGGGTGGTGATCCATTTGATCCGCTTTCAAGGCACAGCGGGTCATAAAGCCGAAAGCGGCGTTGAAATCTTTGAAACGAAAGGTGCGGTTGATGGCATCGCGGCCGTCCACATCCAGCCAATGGGCCAAACCGGCCAGGGCAGCGCTGCGGGCATCGGGCGACAGTTTCTCGACCATGGGAGCGTCCTCTTTGATGTAGGGTTCTATTCAGAAGACAGTGAGGCTTGACCGGTTCCGTTTCAAGGACGCCGTGGTGACGAAGAAAAACACACCGCCTGATTTGGCGGACATTGACGCGATGGTGCGCACCGCCCTCGATGGCATTCCCGACGCATTGTGCCGGTTCGCCAAGGACGTGGTGGTGCGGGTGGTGGACTTTCCCTCAGACGACATTTGCGAAGAGATGAAACTGGAAACGCCGTTCGATCTCCTCGGTCTCTATGACGGCGTGGCGCTGGATGAAAAAGACATCGGCACGTCTGACACCCAGCCGGACATAGTGTTCCTCTACCGCCGCCCCATCCTCGACTATTGGGCCGAGACCGATGAGGACCTCACCCGCATCGTCCGCCATGTGCTGATCCATGAGATCGGCCACCACTTCGGGTTTTCCGACGCGGATATGGAGAGGCTCGAACAAGAAACTGACGCTGATGACTAAGCGCGTCGTTTTTGTTATTCTTTCGCCAACTGCCGGATGCGGGTTCACTTAGATCTAAAGAGGCCCAACGGACCGGCGATGCTTCCCCTCACCGCCGGGGGTATGGACCGGCTGCTCAACCTGCAATCAAGGGAGGCGCTTATGTCCTATTGGACAGACTTGCGCACGCCGACCGAGCTGGAGCTCGTGGTCGGCTTTTATGACCTCGTTGGTTACACCCGCTTTTCCGAACGCACCGATGCCATGCGCTTGCTTGAAGTCATGACCGGCTTCACTGCCCTGGTCGGGAAAATCATTCAGGACGCGGGCGGCGTTTTTATCAAACCCATTGGTGATGCGGGTCTGTTTGCTTTTCAAGGTGATCAGGCCGACTTGGCGGTTGAAACTTCGGACATACTATTGACGGAAAGCGAAGCTTGGCTTGGGGCCGAAGGTTACCCCAACACCAGCCGACTTGGTTTGCATGCGGGTCCGGTGGCGGTGGGCCGCATCGGTGCACCGGGCAATGAGCGGCTCGACATCATCGGCAAGACGGTCAATACCGGTGCTCGCTTAGTTACCCATCGCATGACCGTCACACCGGCCGTATTCCGCAAACTTTCTCTGGAAAACCGCAAGCGGTTTAAAAAACATACACCACCGGTAAGTTACATCGGTGTCGATGACCCGCGCCCGCGGGATTATCGGCGTGAGTATGTAAGCGATGTGTTGCCGCAGTCTTAAGGCGCTGCTTTGCGCAGCACCGGCAGAATTTGTTTTTCGAACCATGGGTTCTTTTTCAACCAGCCGGTGTTGCGCCAGCTGGGATGGGGCAGCGGCAGAAAGCCGTAGGGCGCATATTCTTTCCGGGCCTTGACCGTGTCGGTCATGGTTTTCTTTTTGTCCTCGCCCAAGTAGTGCGCCTGGGCGTACTGGCCGATGAGCAACGTGAGTTCGATGTTGGGCAGCAGCGCACGCAGGCGGTCGTGCCATAAGGGTGCGCATTCGGGCTGCGGCGGCGCGTCACCGCCGCTCTTGGCGACACCGGGATAGCAGAAACCCATGGGCATGATGGCAATGCGGCGATCGTCGTAGAAGGACTCCTTATCAACCGCCAACCAGTCCCGCAGCCGGTCGCCCGACCGGTCGTTCCAGGGAATACCACTTTCGTGCACCTTGGTGCCTGGCGCCTGGCCGATGATAAGCAACGTCGCTGTGCGTTTCATGCGCAGCACCGGGCGAGGCCCCAATGGCAAGTTCTTGGCGCAGTGGGTGCACGCGCGCACTTCTCTAAGAAGTTTTGGCAGTGTGGTCATAGCGACTTAAGCATGCGATCAACGAAGACGGGTACCACGTCTGTCGCGGGTCCGTAGTGGCTTTCGTCAAAACTGGCGGCGCCGACAGACGGTTCGAGATTGAGCTCCACTGTATGGGCGTGACCGATTTGCCGGGCAATGGAAACAAACCCGGCGGCGGGATAAACATTGCCCGATGTGCCAATGGAAACGAATACATCGCACGCCACCAGAGCGGCTTGAATACGATCCAGCTCCAACGGCATTTCGCCGAACCACACCACATGCGGCCGTAGACCCCCAGTCTGGCCACACCCTGCGCACACGTCAGCGGTGGACATGTCCCCTTCCCAACCAACGATGTGCTGGCAATGATTGCACCGCGCCTTGGAGTGAACCCCGTGCATGTGAATGAGGTTCTTAGTGCCGCCGGCTTCGTGCAGAGAGTCCACATTCTGAGTGACGACGATCATCTCTCCGGGCCATTCGTTTTCGAGGCGGGCGAGCGCTTTGTGGGCGGCATTGGGATTGGCTTTGGCAACCTTATGGCGGGCCCGGCGCATATTATAGAAGGCGTGCACCGCCTCCGGATCCCGGGCAAAAGCTTCAGGCGTGACGACGTCCTCCAGGCGCACCTTGGACCAAATGCCATCGGGGTCGCGGAAGGTTTCCAGGCCTGATTCCTGGGAGATTCCGGCACCGGTCAACGCCACGATGGATACATTCTTCTCCGCAATGAAGCTTTCAGGCATAGTGCGCGCCGCCACATCAAAATGAGCCGCTTTTGTTGAGCGGCAGAGCCGCATGCTAACGCGGTGCCAGAAATGTTGCGAAGGGAGAGTTTGGAGCGTGTCTGTGGGCGTTCTGTTCGTCTGTACCGGAAACATCTGCCGTTCACCAACAGCGGAAGGGGTTTTCCGTCACCTGGTTCAGGTGCACGGTTTGACCAAGGATATCACCGTGGATTCCGCTGGGACCCACAGTTATCACATCGGTGAACCGCCGGACGAGCGCGCCATGGAAGCGGCCGTGCGTCGCGGCTATGACATGAAGGGACAGACCGCGCGGCGGATCCGGGAGGGAGATTTTCGCACCTTCGATTTGGTCTTGGCCATGGACCGGGATCATCTGCGCATGCTGACGGACATGGCACCTGGCGATTCCTATGAACGGGTCAAGTTGTTCCTGTCCTTCGCTCCAGGTGATGCCGGCTTGGATGTGCCGGACCCCTACTACGGTGGTGCCAAGGGATTCGAACAGGTGCTTGATCTGGTGGAAGCGGGCAGCAAAGGATTGCTGGAGGCAATTCAGCGGGATTTCCTGTAACATCGGTTCCAAAATAAGAGCCTGGAACTTTAGAAATCTGATACCGGCGTGTCACCTGACACACACAATAGGATTCGCAACGCGCTCAATGTCGGCGTGGTGAAAATCGTTCCATTGTCCGGTGGCTGCATCGGTGAGGTGCAAGCCGTTGACCTGGACGACGGCCGCCGCGTTGTCGTTAAAGTGGGTGGGATCCACCTCGACCTGGAAGGCTGGATGCTCAAGTTCCTGGCCCTCCACAGCACCTTGCCAGTACCCGACGTGTTGCATATGGAACCGGACCTGCTGGTGTTGTCCCACATAGAGACCGCCGGCACCATCACTGCGGACGTGCAGCGTGATGCCGCCGATCATTTGGCAAAACTGCACGGCGTCACCGGCCGCACCTTCGGACTTGAACGGGATACCTTGATTGGCGGTCTGACTCAGCCCAATCCTGAAACACCGTCATGGCGCAGCTTTTTCGTCGAGCGGCGCCTTTTGTTCATGGGCCGTCAAGCCATGGATGCCGGGCGTCTCCCCGCCACCACCTTTAAACGCATTGAAACTTTATGCGGGTCGTTAGGACGCTGGATTGATGAACCGTCAGCACCCTCCCTCATTCACGGTGACATGTGGACGGGCAATGCGTTGTGCAACGCCGGACGCATCGCCGGGTTTGTCGATCCCGCGATCTATTACGCCGATCCGGAAATTGAATTGGCGTTCTCTACCCTGTTCGGCACGTTCGGCGACGCTTTCTTTGACCGCTATCAGGAGCACCGGCCGCTGGCGCCGGGTTTTTTTGAAGAGCGGCGCGATCTCTACAACCTCTATCCCTTGTTGGTGCATGTGCGCCTGTTCGGCGGCAGCTACCTGAACAGCGTGGAATGGACGTTGAAAAAGTTCGGCGCTTAAAGAGGCCGTCAGGTCAGACTGTTCTCGCCGCTCATCCATACCGTGATGTGGGCAATACGGTCGCCGGCGAAGGACAGCAAAGTGAGGTTATCCATTTCCTGATATTCCCCTTGCACTGTGGTGCGTTTAACGGCCAATCGGATAGCCAATCGGTTTTCCGTTTCATCACAGGTAAATTGAAAGTCCCCATGCCAGGATTCTTTCACGGTGTCGGCGCGGTTCATATAAGTCTGGCGAACCTCGTCGATGCCCTCTTTGCGCACACCATCGGTGGGAACTTCCAGGACGATGTCATTGGTAAAGTGAGACAGAATGGCGTCCGTTGCAAAACGGTCCACGTCGACGAAATAGGCGGTAGCACGATCCATAAATGTCTGTTTCAAGTCAGTCATGAGGTTATTGCCCAACGTACGTTACACAGAATGCTTTAGAACGACGCTTGAAACTGGTTATTTGAGGGAGTTTTCACCACTCATCCAGATAGCGATACGCTTTATCAACGTGCCATCGAAGGTAAATAAAGCAATGCAATCCATTTCAATGGTTTGGCCGTCGGTGGTTGTGCGGCGTGTGGCAAGACGTGTGGTGGCGCGCCCTTCTTCGGCATCAATGACATGGATGAAATCTCCATGAAACGAATTGTCAACTTCAGAGGCACGGCGATCATAGGTGGCACGTATGGCTTCATGGCCGATGTGACGCACGTCGCCAGTAGGAATTTCCATCACGGCATCGGGTGTAAAATGTGAAACGATGGCCGCCGTCTTAAGGCTGTCAACTGCCGCGTAATAGGACTCAATTTGGCTGACGAGAGTCTGTCTAGAAGCAGTCATAGGTCAACGCCCTAAAACGACCGGACGAATACTCGCCCGGTCGTGCTTGTTTTTCGCCGGTGGTTCGGTTTACATCCGCCCGGCATACTCCCGTACCCCGGCTTCAATCCATTTGACGAAGTCCTTGTGGGACGACAAGCCCTTTTCATTGAAGGTATAGGTCAAGCCTTCAAAATCCTTGCCAATGTTGGCCTGAATGCCACGGGTCGACAACAAGTAGCCGACGATGATGACGTCTTTGCCGAAGAACGCTGCGTTGTCGATCCAGCCGCGCATAACGTCGACATTGTTTGTGCGGACCTGATCCGGCGCGTCGTCCTGCAGATTGTAGGCGCGCACATCGGCGTAAATACCCTTGGCCCGGATGCGATCAGCGTGTTTATCCAATACCTGAAGTTCAAGAACATTATCTTCATACCCTTCTGGGCCATGGCCGATAATGATGAGCAACTCATTTTCCGGGTTCTTACTGATTTCCTTGGCGTGGTCGAGCAGCATGTCCGTAATCAGTTCGTGACTGGACAGCGGCACACCGATTGTGACTGGGACGCCGGGTTTGACGCGAGGTGCCGGCAGATAAGACGCCTCTTCCCGTGCGCCGAAATAATAGGCCCATTGTTCGTAGACAGATCCGGATGCCGAGAGAGCGGCGGGAACAACGACGACACTCTTAGCGCCCGCCGCTTGCAAGTTGTCGACGGCCGATTGCAGATGATCGCCGCTCATCATGGCCATGCCGAAACCGATCGAGGTCGGATATTCAGAGGCAAGCCCATCTAAAGAATCAGCAAAAAAGGTATCGCCCGGTTCACCGGCCCCATGGGCCAAGACGATGACACCAAGATCGCCCGACAGGGACTTGTCGCTGATATAGCGCTCATAGGTGGGCGGCATGAACATCATGTTTTGCATGATCTCTGCGTCGGTCATGGTTTGGTACGATTTAATTTTTGAACGCAGGATGCGGTAATCCTCTTGGCTCATATTGTGCTGAGAATGGTCCATTTGGCTGTGATCCATTTGTGAATGGGCCACTTCTTGAGCCAAAGCGGTGCCAGCAAGAACGGCGCTGCTGCAGAGCGCCAACAGGAGGGATGAAAGACGGCGCATGAAAGAGACTCCTCTTTAGGCGTTGAAACCGTAGGGCACCCTTGGGTGCATATGGCTGCAGTATATCAGGTTCCAGCCAATGGAAGGTCAAAAGCTTTCCCGTACAGGGTGCAGAAGGGAAAGTTTTAAGGCGCTACCGGTTCGCCTCGTGACCCGGCAGAGGCTGGCGCAGGGAATAGGGGATAGTCGGACAGCGCCTCGTAATGGGAGTCGCCTTTGCCCATATGGCTTTCAAACAGAATAAAACGATCAGCAATGACCGGGCCCGCTTGGAATAGACCGTTGCGTTCGACGAAGGATTGGATGCGATCGGGGTGGGCTTCGCGAAACCGGGCGATGGTGGTGAGTGGGACGAACTTGCGGGTCTCAGGTGGTTGCCCGGCCCGCACCACGGCGGATTCAATTTTGTTTTGCAAATGAACCAGCCCCGTCGACGGTTGCGCCCCGGTCCACAATGCCCGGGTCTTGCGGCCTTGGCCAAAGGTGCCAAGTCCACTCAGAACCAATTCAAAGGGGGCCGCGTCAATGCGCTGCAATGTCCCATCAATGTCTGCGGCGGTATGACGGTTCACCTCACCGATGAACCGGAGAGTCATGTGGTAATTTTCGGGATCGACCCATCGGGCGCCGGGTAGGCCGTGGCACAACCTAGAGCATTTCCGATTTATTCTGACGCATAGCCGTCAGCAACCAAGAAGTTCCTGCAGTGCTCGTGATTGAAGAGGCCGCAGACGTTACCGGCGGCTTTCCACAGATCATCGATGGTGCGGGGTTTTAAGCGCTTCATGTGAGCTTTGAACTTTGAAAATGCGAGCTCGATCGGGTTGAAGTCCGGCGCATAGGGCGGCAGGAACAAAAGCCATGCGCCCCGCTTTTCAACCGCCCGCCTGGCACCGTCGCGTTTGTCGGCCGGCAGATTGCCGGGGACAACAACAGCGCCTTTTTGAAGGGTCGGGGCGCGTTGCGTTTTGATGTACTGCTCGAATGCATCACCGTCCATGGCGCCCTCGATCACCCAGGGCGCGGTCAGGCCGTCACCGCGCAATCCGGCAATGAAGGTCATGGTTTTCCAATGACCATGGGGAATGGCGGCAACCATCCGCTGGCCGCTGGGATAGCGCCCCCGCAGGCGCGCCATTTTGGTATTGATACTTGTTTCGTCAAGGAACACGATCCTGCCGACCCGCTCGGGATGGGCCGGGAGCCGGGCCTGACGTTGGCGCCAAACCACGCGTGCTGCCTGCCCATCCGCGCGTTCCTGTTCACTGGCGTGGGCGGTTTTTTTAAAGCTGATCTTGCGCGCGCGGAACCAGTCATTAATCGTCGAAGTCGGCGCAATCACTTGGTGAACTTCGTCCAAACGCTCAGACAGCTCTTGCAGTGTCGGGTCTGGCGTCTCCTTAATCCAGCGCAGGATATCCTCGCCGTCAAGGATCAAGACGGCGCTGGCGCGACGGCCGTGGTTTGACCGCGACAGTCCCCTCGTCTTCATATCGCCCGCCATCCCGCACCGCCGAGCTTGCGCTCACCTCAAAAAGGGCTGCCGCCTGACGGCGCGACATGCCCGACGCCACTTTCCTCGCCAAACGAATACGTAGGTCTTCCGATACAGCCACGATGCCCCCGCCAAAGCGGCTATCGAATCAGTCCGCCAAGACCATGACAACAAAATTTTGATTCATTCAACCTCGGAAACGCTCTAGAGCAGATTCAATTTAGTCCCGATCATATCCGGCGGCGGCGAAGTAGTTTTCGCATTCGGTTGAGGTGAAGGCGTCGATGGCGTCGGCAATGGCGTCCCACAGGTCGTCGACGGTTCTGGCGGCGGCCTTTCTCAGGAGCGCCTTGAGTTTGGCGAAGGCCATCTCGATCGGGTTGCAGTCGGGACTGTAGGGCGGCAGATACAGCAGGGTTGCGCCGGCGGCTTCGATGGCCTGGCGGATGCCAGCGACCTTGTGGGCGGGCAGGTTGGCCATGACGACGCTGTCTCCGGGGTCGAGTTCGGGTACCAGGACCTGTTCCACATAGGCCTTGAAGGCAGCCCCATGCATCGGCCCGTCGAGGAGCATCGGGGGCCCGCCAGGCCCCGGAGAGGCGCAAGCCGGCGGTCAACGTGGTGGTCTTCCAATGGCCATGGGGTATGGCGGCCCGGCACCGTTCGCCTTTGCGCGACCATCCCCGCAGCCGCGCCATCTTCATCGACGCGCCGGTCTCGTCGATGAAGATCAGCCGTTCCGGAGCGAGCCCTGCCTGGCCTTCGAACCAGAGCCGGCGCCGCGCGAGCACGTCCGGGCGCCGCTGCTCCGCTGCATGGCCGGTCTTTTTTGTGCGTCAGCCCGCGCTTGGCGAAGAAGTGCCAGACCGTCGACGGGCATACCCGAACCCCGTGCGACGCCGCCAGCTTCTCGCCAATCTCGGCCAGCGTCATAGCCTTGGTCTGCGCCACCAGAGCCAGGATAAAGGCCTCATGCGCATCCAGCTTCGAGCCCGGCGGTTGGCCCTGGCGGTCGGGCTCGATCGAGCCCGTCTCGCGCCAGCGCCGGCGCCAGTGGATCGCCGTCGCTGGCGCGACACGAAAACGCGCCGCGGCCCCCCGTGCAGACAGACCCCAGTGACCGCCTCGGGATATAGAATCATGGAGTGGGACGCTTGGGAATCCCCTTCGATTCACAATTCAGTCAAACCGCTCTAGCCAGTTGCTGACTTATCGTTTCTGGCAGTTTGAGGCCGACAAACAATCGGAACATAATGCCAAGGCCCTTTTCAGCCGCGCGCTGGTTTGCGCAGCCTATAAAAACACGGACAGGACTCCGGTATAACCATACATGCGATTGCCGCAAATTTCGCCGTTGGCATAGAATCCTGTCATAGGAAATTCACCGAGAATCTCCCTGATCATACCGACTTCCTCGCCCGAAGCCCCAAACATGTTAGCACCGCGGGCAACACAGGAGACAAACAACCCCCCTTGGATGGGAGCATCGCCAATACGTTTTTTTAGATCCGTCAAATGATCCGTAAAGTCTTGCTGGGCTGCATTTGGGTCTCGGCGCACAAACATGATGGTATCACCGCCCTCAATGTCGGCGCCGATAGCGATCATGCCGCCATTGGGATCAATCCCCACCAGATTGCGCACTGTGTAGTCTCCAGTGTCGCTGCCCGAAACCGGCAACGCCACGTGGATGTATCCACCGATCCGATTGAGATCCTGTGCCAACACATCGCCGATATCTTCTTTCAACACATCCAATGCCGGACGGTCATTGAGAGAGCCAATAATGGAGCGCTCACAGGATGTGATGCGGTGAAACGGCCCGATGGGTGAGCAGCCCTGGCTCAGCGTAACCATCACTTGAATGTCAGCGGCCAGCAGCGCTCCCGATAAGCCACCGGCCGTCGGTTGATCGGCCACTTGAACTGGACCGTCGGACAAACTAGTCAGGCCACCGACAAAATATCCTTCACCAGCCGATGGCAAGGCCTCAACAATGTGGCCAAGATGCCGGTTGCGGGGGTCGCCGTGCGCCAGCCCGAAAACGGGGCCATGGTTTTTTGCCCATGATCCGGACAATGCGGACGCGACATCATCAGGTGTGGTTATGGTGTCGAACACGCGAAAGGAATTGTCACCCCAAGGAGTAAGCATAACCGACAGGGCCGGGTCTTCGTGATGTTCGTCGGCTGAGCCGCACACACCGAGGCCCACACAACCAGTCCAGTGCGGAATACCGGTGCGCTCGCGGAGCGTGTTGACGATATCAGAGAAATGAGACGCTAGAGGTTCCGTCGCGTAGATAAATCCGAGGTGACCGGAATGGTGTTCCCGATCCGGAAGTTGAGTTCCCACGTCGGCAACAATGCTTTTCCATTCAGAGCCAGTTGCAAGGGCATGGGAAAATGCTGTCATGACGCGGGGTCTGATCTACGGGCGTCAACCACCCGATCAACAAGTTGCGCAGCGAAAGGCGTGATGCGTTCGACAATGATATCAACACCAGCTTCGTTGGGATGAATGCGGTCTGCTTGATTAAGCACCGGGTCACTGGCAACCCCGTCCAAAAAGAACGGGTAGAACACCACATCGTATTCCTCAGCAAGTCGCTGATAGACGCCCATGAAACGGTCGCCGTACTCCCGCCCCAGATTGGGCGGCGCCAGCATGCCGGCCAACAGGACGGGTATGTCTTTCCGGTGCAGATTCTTGAGAATGGAATCGAGGTTGGCATAGGTGACATCGGGATCAATGGCTCTGAGACCATCATTGGCCCCGAGCTCAACGATCACCGCATCCGGGTTAACTGCCAATGACCAGTCAAGGCGTGACCGGCCGCCGGATGTCGTATCCCCAGAGATGCCAGCATCTAAGATTTCAACAGCATATCCCTCGGCCCTAAGTGCCGCTTCGAGCCGGGTCGGAAAAGCGTCGTCCAGGTTATCCAGTCCGTAGCCTGCCGTCAGGCTATCGCCCAAGGCCAATATTTTGAT
The DNA here is from genome assembly GCA_965262665.1 of Rhodospirillaceae bacterium. Classification (GTDB taxonomy): domain Bacteria; phylum Pseudomonadota; class Alphaproteobacteria; order Rhodospirillales; family Rhodospirillaceae; genus CBDBND01. Next base: position 799,178 of record CBDHFR010000003.1, on the reverse strand, counting down.
GTTGTCGTTTTGGATCGCTGGTTCCGGTTGGCTGGCTGTCATGGACCGGTCATTTTGAGCCGCTGTATATTCGGCAGCAGACTCGGTTGTCTGATCCGTCTCGCCGTTTTCGGCGTAGGAACCTTCAGAGCAACCGCAGAGTAGCGGCGCGGCGGCGAGGGCTAACAAAACACCCCGCCGCGTGGTAAGGGTGCGCGCAATCATGAATGAAACTCCGCATCAATTGGACGTCGCCCGCATGCAAACGGCAATCGGCCTCAACGACGTACATCTCACCTTGGAGGGACCAGCCGGGCAGGTCAACATTCTGCGCGGTATCACCCTCGATGTACCCGCCGGAGAAGCCCTTGGTGTGGTCGGGCCGTCGGGTTCAGGCAAGACCACCATGTTGATGGTCACTGCGGGTTTGGAGCGCATATCTTCGGGTCGCGTGGCTGTGGCCGGGCAGGATTACGCCACACTGGACGAAGACGGACTGGCTCTGTTCCGGCGCGATAACATCGGCATTGTTTTCCAATCCTTTCACCTGATCCCGACCATGACGGCGCTGGAGAATGTCGCCGTACCATTGGAATTCGGCGGGCACGAGGACGCCTTCACTCGCGCCGAAGAACAATTGGATGCGGTCGGCCTCGGTCATCGCATGGGGCACTATCCAGGTCAGCTATCGGGCGGTGAACAACAGCGGGTCGCCTTGGCCCGCGCCTTTGCGGTCAAACCAAAACTGCTGTTGGCGGACGAACCCACCGGCAACCTGGACGGCGCCACGGGACATCAGATCATCGACCTGTTGTTCGAACTGCATGACCACTACAACACCACATTGATGCTGATCACCCACGATATGACTCTGGCACGGCGCTGTGACCGGATCATCCGGTTGGCCGACGGCTTGATCGCCGGTGAAGGCCTGTCGACGGCGGCGGAGTAATATAGTCATGCCGCCGGTCTCCCTCGCTGCGCGCTACGCCTTTCGGGAACTGAGAAGCGGTCTGGCTGGGTTCAAGATTTTTCTTGCCTGTCTCGCTCTCGGTGTTGCCGCCATCGCCGGCGCCGGATCCTTGAACGAAGCCATTCAAAAAGGCTTGGAAGAAGACGCGCAGCTGCTGCTCGGCGGCGATATTCAGGCGCGGCTCAGTTACCGCGAAGTTAATGATGAAGAACGGGCTGCTTTAAATGCGGCCGGCGATGTCAGCGAACAGATTTCCATGCGCTCTATGGCCCGGTCTGTGAATCTCGCCACCGATGAGACCAAGGAACGGACCCTGATCGAACTTAAAGCTGTCGATGGCTTTTATCCCCTCTATGGCGCTATGGAGCTATCGCCCGATCAGCCGCTGGCTAATATCATTGCCAGCCGTGATGGTTACTGGGGTGCTGCGGTTGACCCGGTGTTGAAAACCCGCTTGCGTATCGACATTGGTGACATCATCCGCGTCGGCGAAGCCGAGCTTAAAGTACGCGCTTTTGTTGATCGTGAGCCGGACCGGGTAATCACCTTCGCTACGGCCGGCCCGCGGGTGATGGTATCCAAGGAGGCCATGGCCGAGACGGAACTGATTCAACTCGGTAGCATGATCAGCTATGTCTATAACGTCCGTGTGACCGGTGACGTACCGGCGGAAACTTTGCGTCAGCAATTGCGTGAAGGCTTTCCCGACGCCGGTTGGCGTTTACGCGGTTTACGCCAGGCGGCTCGCAGTCTCGAAATATTTCTCGACAACGTCACTTTGTTTCTCACCCTCGTCGGCTTGACGGCGTTGCTCACCGGCGGCATCGGTGTGGCCAATGCGGCCCGCGCTTATCTCGACGGTCGGATGACCACCATCGCCACATTGAAATGCTTAGGTGCACCGGGCGACATGATCTTTACCATCTACGCCATTCAGCTGACTGTGCTATCGGTGGTGGGCATTGTCTTAGGGCTGTTGATCGGTATCGTGGTGCCGTTTATCGCCGCCCAATCCATCGGCGGCATGCTGCCGGTGGAAGCCCGCTTCGGCGTCTATCTGGGACCGCTGATCAAGGCGGCCATCTTCGGTGTGTTGTCCGCCGGTGTCTTTGCCCTGTGGCCCTTGGCCAAGGCGCGAGAGATTCCGGCTGTCGCCCTGTTCCGCCAGTTCTTGAGCGACATCCGCAAGTGGCCACGCCGGCGTTATCTCACGGGACTGATTGTGCTCGGTGGTGCTTTAGGATTGTTCACCATTCTCACCGCCGACCGGCCGCTGTTTGCGCTTTTCTTTGTTGCCGGAGCCGCCGTTTCCATGGTGCTGTTCCGGTTCGCCGCCGCTGGCGTGATGAATATTGCGGTGCGTCTGTCGAGCAAGCAGGGTGGCGTAACCTCGGGCCGGCCCACGTTGCGTTTGGCTATGGCCAATCTCTACCGGCCTGGCAGTCCGACCACGTCTGTGGTGCTGTCCTTGGGTCTCGGCCTGTCCGTACTCGTGTGCATTGCTCTGTTGGAGGCCAACCTCAACGCTCAGATCAATGGTGAATTGCCCGACGAAACACCGAGCATGTTCTTCATCGACATTCAGCCACAGCAAACTGATCAATTCCGCGCCATTGTCGAGGCGCAAACCGGCGTCGAAAAACTGACCATGGCGTCCATGATCCGCGGACGCATCACCAAGATAGATGGCGTGCCCTCCGCAGAAGCTGCTGTCACCCCCGAAGCCCGTTGGGCAACCCGCGGCGAACGCGGCATTTCCCAAGCCGCGACGATGCCGGAGAACGCCAAACTGATCGAAGGCACGTGGTGGGCCGAAGATCACGAAGGGAAAAATCTTTTGTCGTTGGATAAAGAGGTCGCCCTTGGCATGGGATTGACCATTGGCGACACGTTGACCGTGACCATCCTCGGCCGGGACATTACGGCCGAGATTGCCAACACCCGCGATGTACGCTGGGAATCCGGCACGATGAATTTCGCTTTGATCTTTTCACCCAACGCCCTGCGCGGTGCACCCGGCATGTATATCGCCACGGTGAATTCCGCCGACGGAGCGGAAGAAGGGATTGAACGGGCCGTGGTTGATGCGCTTCCCAATGTCACCATTATGCAAGTGCGCGAAGCATTGGAGATACTCGAACAGGTCTTAGGCGCACTCGGCGCCGCCGTTCGGGTCACCGCAGCGGTGGCCTTGATTGCCGGGGCCCTGGTGCTCTCAGGCGCCATTGCCGCCGGCCATGCCCGGCGCATTTATGAATCCGTCGTCCTCAAAGTGCTTGGCGCCACCCGGGGCGATGTGTTGAAGGCCTTTATCTTCGAATACTGTTTGCTCGGCTTTGCTACCGGCGGCATCGCTGCCGCGGTGGGTTCCATCTCCGCCTGGGCGGTGCTGGTCTTTGTCATGAAAATCGAGTGGATCTTGTTTCCAGGCATCGTCGTCGGCGTCATCCTCGCCTGCATTCTGGTTACCTTGCTGGCCGGGTTCGCCGGGGTATGGCGGGCCCTAGGCATCAAAGCGGCGCCGTTGCTGCGCAACGACTGAGCCAAAACCCCAAGAACTCTGGGCTTTTTCTGATAACTCAGCACAATGACAGGACTGTAAATTTCCACCGATTCCCGTTGAATACAAAGTCGAAACACCCAATATTAGGGCCACTGGCGGGCTCAGGTCCTAAACGACGAGCCCCTAAACGCAACTTATGTGAGGAGCACCATGGCTACCAAACTTGATCCCAGGACAATGACCGGCGCGCGGGTCGAAACCGCAGCAATGGATGAGGGCCTGCGGGCGTACATGCTGAGCGTCTACAACTACATGGCCTCCGGCCTGTTGTTGTCGGGCATCGTTGCCTATGCCGTCGCCAATTCCCAACTCATTCAATTGTTCTATCAGATTGATGATGCGGGCCGTATTGCCGGCTATAGTGGATTGGGCATGATCTCCATGTTCCTGCCGCTCGGCCTTATTTTCTTCATGAGCTTCACTTGGCAAAAACGCTCAGCCAAAACCATGCAACTCTTGTATTGGCTGTTCGTCGGCACCATGGGTATCGGCCTGTCGACTATTCTGCTCACCTACACGGGTGTCAGTGTGGCGCGGACGTTTGTCATCACCGCCGGTGCCTTCGCCGGTTTGAGTCTGGTCGGATACACGACCAAGAAAAACCTCTCCGGCTTCGGCACGTTTTTCCTCATGGGACTGATCGGATTGATCTTGGCCATGATCGTCAACATGATCTGGCCGTCCACCTTGATGGGCTTTCTTATTCCGGTGGTGGGTGTACTGATTTTTGCCGGTCTTACCGTCTATGACACCCAGCGCATCAAAAGCACCTACTTCATGGTTGAAGGATCAGGCTTGATGGAACACACCGCCGTGATGGGTGCTGTGTCGCTGTATCTCAACTTCTTCAATCTGTTCCAATTCCTGCTTATGTTTTTGGGCAACCGTGAATAGATTTAACAACAGCAAAAAACGACCAATAGCCCGGACCGCGTGTCCGGGCTCTTTTTTATTCACTGACATGGATCATTTTACTTTGATCACTGATCCTATTGCCTTTTCTTGAGAATAGAATTTGCGTACAGATACAAAGAATCGGGGGACGGTCAGAAATGGCCGGAGGGGATCAGTATAATGGTCATGCCCAAAGACACAGGGTATCAGGACATCCAGTTTATCCTCGCCGAACCGAATGAAACCATACGGTTTGGTCTGTTGGGTATGTTGCGCCAACAGGGATTCCGGAACCTGCGGCAAGCCGGAAAGATGAATGACCTGTTGGACGAAATCAAATCGTCGCCGGCTGATCTTATTGCTGTGGCTGATAGCCTTGGCGATGACGTTTATGACTGCATAAGACAACTCCGTCACAACAACATCGGTAAAAATCCATTTGCCGTGGTTACTTTTATGGTCGCACCGGAGAATAAAGAAGCCATCAAACGCGCTGTCATGGCGGGTGCTGATGACGTCATGCTCAAGCCGGTCGCGCCCGGCAAGATTGTCGAACGAGCCAAACACATCGCGTATCACCGCACTTCATTCATCGCGACGACCGAATACATCGGACCGGACCGGCGTTCGGGCGGCCGCAAGTCTGCCATTCCGTTGATTGATGTGGTCAACACACTGCGCGATAAGCTCGACGGCAAACGAGTGCCGATTGATGAGTTAACTGAAGCGGTGGAGGCAGGGTTCCGCTCAATCCGCACGGCTCAGTTGGACAGTCAAGGATTGCGCATGGGTTATGTCTGCAACCTCATTCTCAAAGCCTACGATGAAAACATGGTCGATGCGGATGTTGAGAAAAACCTTCTGGTTCTGGCGCAATGTTTGGAAGAAGCCGCCCAGGCCGCCGGAGAAATCGGTGAACCCGACCTGGCCGATATTTGTAAAAAGATGTGTCGGGAAATCGAGGATCTGTCGGAGGAATATCAAACACCCGATGAGCGATCTCTGACCCTTATCAGGACCCTGACAAAAGCCTTTGATATGGCCAAAAACGCAGCCGCTGAACGGATGCCGAAACACGGCTTTAAGACAAATTAAGAAGGCTTTTCTAAAGTTTTCTCCCTAAATTTTCGACAGGCTTGGCGCTCAGCAAGAAGGAGCGTAGCCTAACTAGTTATAGAATGGATCGGCTCCAGCGCAGGGGTCGATGAGTGGGCATGTACGGGACAAATCTTCAAGACATTGATTTTGTGCTCGCAGAGCCGAATGAGTCGCTGCGAACCGGCTTGCTCGGCATGTTGCGCTCTCAGGGCATGCGGCAATGCCGCTCGGTATCGTCCCTAGACGCCTTGTTGGACGCCATCCGCAAACGGCCGATGGATCTCATTGCCGTCGCCGATTCTCTGCATGAGAACATCTATCAAAAGGTTAGAGATGTGCGTCACCACAAGATCGGCATGAACCCGTTCACGGTGATTACCTTTATGGTTGACCCTGACAATAGCACAGCCATGAAACGGGCTGTGTCATCAGGTGCGGACGACGTCATGCTGAAACCAGTCGCGCCGGGAAAGATTGTCGAACGGGCCAAGCACATTGCCTTCCATCGTTCTCCGTTTATTGCCACGTCGGATTATATCGGCCCTGACCGGCGCCGTGAACGTGACAGCCAGATCCCCACATTGACGGTTGTCAATACGTTACGGGACAAAATGGACGGCAAGAAGGTCAAAGTGAGTGATCTCAAGAAAATGGTCGATAAGACCATGATTTCAGTGCGCTCGGCACAACTGGATAGTCATGGTTTGCGTCTCGGCTATGTCTGCAAATTGATTCTCACTGCCTATGACGAGAAAAACATCACGACTAAGGTCGAAGAGAATTTGTTGACCTTGGTGCATTGTCTCGAGGAAGCCGGTAAAACCGTAAAGATGATCGGTGAATTCGAGTTAGCGGAATTTGTTTGACCTTTGCGCGGGAGGTCGAAGAATTAGCTGAGGATTACGAAAATCCCAGTGACCATAACGTTGATCTTATTCGCAAACTCACCAAGGCCTTCGCCATGGCCAAAAAAGCAACCGAACCAGCGGCGCCACCCAAATCTGAAGAAGCGGAACCGTAAGCACGTTGTCCAGACCGACACCCGGCAAAGGACTCTCCGGTGAGCGGTGAAGCAGCCCTCAAACTCGCTCAAGCCGCTGCTCAAACCGAATGGTCCGCATTGCCCGACACTGTGCGCGATCAGGCCGTTGCGCTTTTTCTCGACACGTTGGCGGTGAGTGCCGCAGGCTTAAGTCATGAAACCTACGCGCCCTTAGTAAAAGCCCTCGCCCAAGAAACGGGCTGTGCGACGATCTCGGGATTGGCTCATGGCGTTCCAGTCAACACGGCGATTCAGATCAACGGGGGCGCGACCACGGTCCTACAGCTGCAAGACGGCCACCGCATGGGCCGGGGTCATCCCGCCAGTCACATGATGCCGGCGCTGTTGGCTTTGGCTGAAGAAACCGACGCATCGGCAGATTCCATTCTTGGCGCTTTTGTCGCCGGCTACGAAGTCGGTGCTCGCATTGGGATCGCTTTAGGCGGGCTTGATCCGGCACTGCACGACACCGGAACCTGGACGACCATCGCCACAGCCGTTGCCGCTGTTCATATGTTGACCGGCGGTAAGAACGAAGCCGTCATAGCCGCCGTGATCGAAGCTTCTGCAGCCGTGGCCTTGATGCCCTACCGTGATCTGCCGGTGGCCGGCGCTACGGCCCATCATCTTTATATCGGAATTGGCGCGACCACAGCGGTCATGGCTGCACGTGCCGTCATCGCGGGTCAAACAGCGTTGCCGGGAACGCTGGAGACGTTTTTTGGGCCGCGCACCGGAGCCGCGTTCAATCCCGCACAATTGACCGATGGGCTTAATTATGACGGCGGCTGGTCTACTTATGAAATTGAACGGGCTTACATCAAAGTGCATCCCACGTGCGCGCACCTTCATGGTGCCAACGACGCCGTGCTCGCGCTCTTGCGGCAACATGATTTCAGGAGCGAAGACATCTCGACCGTTGAGATCGCGACCTATGAGGCAGGCCTAGCCTTCGATAACCCGGCCCCGGAAAATGATTTGGCGGCGCGGTTCAGCCTGACAGCCACAACAGCCATCGCCCTCCACAATGGTCGGTTGGATAATTCAACGTTAACCGCTGCTGCCCTGGACGATCCCGCCGTCAAAAATCTCATGTCGCGGACTCGCGTGATTCATGATCCTGACTTGGATGCGGATTATCCTGGCGGGCGACCCACCCGAATCACCATCACCTTGAACGATGGCCAGAGACTAGAGAATAAGGTTGTTCATCCTCTCGGCGATCACACCCATCCGTTACCGGCGGACGCGCTCAGGCAAAAAGCAATACAGCTGCTGAATGTGCGATTCAAAGACGGTGACGTGGAAACGATACTGTCTGCCTTCGACGCTTATGTGGCAGGTGCGCCCATAAAAGTGTTCAGCGCTGCGTTGCGACGTCCCGCCCGGTCTTAATTGTTATCATCCCCGCCTTCGGCACCGTCATTGCCATGGCCTTGTTCCATATTTTCCATGGCCGTGGACAGGGCATCGGCGCAGGGTTCGGAGATGTCGGTGATGTTATCCATCAGGCACTGCACACCCGGCATGTCCATCTGACCGCCACAAAGGGAGGCAAGTTCACCACGGCAGGTCATCATCGCCGGGCTGGCGCCACCTCGGGTTGTGCCTGGGCCAATACCTGGTCCCATACCCTGACCACCGATATTCCCCATAGGCGGAGCCGGAGGTCGAGCGCGGCCCATAGGTTGGGCATCCGCAACGGTGGCAGCGCAAAGACTGGCTACGGCCAGCGTTATAAAAAGGCGAGACATTTGGTCCTCCTATGGGACTTGGTTATTAGAAATTCAAACCAACGCTAATCCCTTCCGGTGCTGTAGAGAAACCCTTGCAGTGCATTTGGCCTTGATCGCCTGATCGGCCATGCAACCTTACATCATCAAAATTGACGACTATGAAAGGATGCGGCGATGACCGATCAGACCAAAAGCGCACGCGCCGTGTCTTCATTGTCGTTCTTGCGAGCGGCCTGTTTTGTTCGATGATTTACGTGTCCTTTGCCATGGGCTTTCGCGCCAGCATAATGGAAGATACTGTTTATGTTATGCAGCGTTGCTAGAATGGGTGCTCTTTGCCAAAACGGAGAATAAGGGCGGAGCGTTGCGCGGCATGAGGCTGGTGCCGCCTGCAAGACTCGAACTTGCGACCCCCGCATTACGAATGCGATGCTCTGCCAACTGAGCTAAGGCGGCGTACCCTATAGGCGAGCGGCGGGACCATAGAGCATGATTTCCTGCATTTGAAGCACTTCTATGTCTGCGCCAATTATTGAGGCCGTTCCCAAGGGCAAATTGAAGCTATGAGCCAAAGATCAGTTCCAGCGGCGATCAAGGCCGATGTCATCATCGTTGGCGCCGGCCTGATTGGCACGACCCTGGCCTGCGGTCTGTCGCGCCAGGGTGTAAGCGTTGTTTTGATTGATAAGGCCGATCCCAAAGATAGCGTCGCGCCCACCTTCGATGGCCGGGCCTCCGCCATTGCGCAGACCAGCCGGGTAGCCCTGGAAGGTATTGGGCTGTGGCCCCTAGTTGCGGACAAGTCGGAACCGATCAAGGAGATCCGGGTCTCCGATGGACCGTCTTTGATGTTCCTCCATTACGATCATGCCGACATCGGCGACGAGCCAATGGGTCATATGGCAGAGAACCGCGTTCTCCGGGCCGGGTTATTGGCCCTGATGAGTGAAACATCAAACCTGACTCTGCTGGCGCCGGTTGAGATTGCCCGAACAGAACGCAGAGAGTCGGCAGCCCGGGTTATGTTGAAAGACGGGCGCACTGTGCAGGCTCCGTTGATCGCGGCCTGCGACGGCCGATTTTCGCCGACTCGAGACTCTGCAGGTATTGTTGTGACCGGTTGGACCTATACCCAGCATGCCATCGTCGCCACCATCGACCATAGAAAATCACACCACAGCATTGCCCATGAACGGTTCTTGCCGTCGGGGCCTTTCGCCATCCTGCCGCTCAAAGGCGGACATCGGTCCTCCTTGGTGTGGACCGAGAAAAGCACTTTGGTGGACTCCTTCATGGCTTTGGATGACGATGCTTTTATCAGTGAAATCGCCGAGCGGGTTGGCGGGTTTCTCGGCGATGTGTCTTTAGTCGGACCGCGGTTTTGCCACCCTCTCGGCTTGCAGGTGGCCGAGCGGTATACGGACACCCGCTTGGTTTTGGTGGGTGATGCGGCCCACGGGATCCACCCTATCGCCGGACAAGGCTTGAATCTGGGACTGCGGGACGTCACTGCCTTGATCGACATCGTGGTCGACGCCAAGCGGTATGGCCTTGATCTCGCCCACGGCGCAGGGTTGGGCCGCTATCAACGCTGGCGCCGGGCCGATAATTTGCTGATGGCCGGTATGACCGACGTGCTCAACCGGCTGTTCTCCAATGACGTCCCGGCGATTAAAGCCGCCCGTGATTTTGGTTTGGCCGCGGTCAACGGACTGCCGCCATTGAAACGCACGTTCATGCGCCACGCCATGGGCCAAGTGGGCGACCTGCCGAAATTGATGCGTGGTCAAGCGCCGGGGTAGCATTCCCTCTTAGAGGAGAATTTCATGATCAGGGTTTTGATGGGCGCTGCCCTGTGTCTCGCAGCGAACACAGTGACGGCGCAATCCGATCCGGCGCAGAACTCCGGATGGGGCACCTATGGTGCTGTCCCGGGTGGCGGTCGCTATTCGGCGCTCAACGACATCAACCGCGACAGCGTCCATGATCTCGAAATGGTGTGGAGCCATTCCACCGGTCACGCGGCCCGCGCGGCAGCGATGGGCGTGGAAGCGTCCTATCAGGTGACGCCGCTGTTTGTGAACGACCTCTTATATATTTGCACGCCCTTCAACCGGGTCATTGCCCTCGACCCTGAGACCGGCGACGAGGTCTGGGTGTTCGATCCCCATGATACTCTGTTTGACGACGACGCCGTGGCGTCCACTTGCCGCGGGGTCGCTTACTGGCAGGCGGAAAATCCGCGCGCCGACACACCGTGTGAGAAGGGTCTCTTTAAAGGAGACCGCCTCAGCCGCATGTTCGCCGTTGATGCGGACACTGGGCAAGTCTGCATGGATTTCGGCACCAGCGGCTTTGCTGACTTGAAGGTCCCGAACAAGGCGGCACCGGTCGCATTTTTATGACCTCGCCCAAAGCGGTGTTGGGCGATGCGTTGATCATCGGTGGTGCTGTCGGTGACAATGTCAAAGCGGATTCAACGGATGGGATCGTCCGCGCCCTTGATGTGCGGACCGGTGCGCTTAAATGGCGGCTGTTGCTGGTGCCCGAATACCTGAGCAAGGCCACTGGTGGGGCGGATGTGTGGCCGCCTTTCGTGGTGGATCCCGATCGCAACATGGCCTTCATCGCCACGGGCAGTCCCAGCGTGGATGTCTATGGAGCCGGACGCACAGACCCGATTCCTTACGCCAATGCCTTGCTCGCCATCGATGGTGAGACAGGGGCGGTGGTCTGGCATTACCAGATCGTCCATCACGATCTGTTTGACTACGACCTGCCGGCCCAACCCATTCTCACCACCATCGTCCGCGACGGCGAAACCATTCCCGTCGTCGTGCAGATCACAAAAATGGGTACGGTGTTCGTGTTTCACCGCGAAACCGGCGACCCGCTGTTTCCCATTGAAGAGCGGCCCGTCCCGGCATCGGACATCCCCGGAGAAACAGCGTTCCCCACTCAACCCATGCCGCTCAGTCCGGCCCCTTTCTCGCGTTCAACGCTCAACGAAGACGACATTTTTGGACTGACCTTTTGGGACCGCGGGCAATGTAAGGAAAGTTTTCGTGCGTTGCGCTACGAGGGGATGTTCACACCCCCCAGCGAACAGGGGACGCTGGTTTTTCCGTCGCCCGGCGGCGGCAATTGGGGCGGCGCAGCCGTGGATCCCACACAGAATCTCTTAATCGTCAAAGGACAGAACTTCGGCAACATTTTCCGTTTGGTTTCAGCGGCAAGCGGCGATCCCTCCGACGGTGGTTCGCTGAATCGGTTTATAGAAGGCGCGCCCTACCGTATCGAAGGCGGCCGTTGGTAGTCCCCCTTCGGCATTCCATGCAATCCACCGCCGTGGGGCGAACTCTCCGCCATCGAACTCAACACCGGCGCATACCGCTGGCGGCGGCCTTTAGGTCGGGTGCCCTTTGGGCCATTTGGAATGTTGAATTCCCCCAAGGCTTGGGGTGGACCGATCTCGGGTGGCCCCATGGTCACCGGCGGCGGTTTGGTTTTCATCGACGCCACCATGGAAGGCGCCTTTCGTGCGCTGGATATAGCAACCGGCGAAACATTGTGGTTGGTAACTTTGGACGCGCCGGCCATGGCCGCTCCCGTGGACTAATACCAGCGGTCGTTGAGATTGATTCTCTTTTAGGGATTCCCCATGGCGCAATGATGTGATTCATAGAAAGCTGGCTTTAAATGGAGGATTTGATGTCGGCGAAGATCCCGTTGCGAACGGACTATGACGCGGTCCAAGCGCGGGCCTTGGCGCGCAAAGCGACAGATCCCAATCAGGTGCGCCGCCTTCTGGCGATTGCGGCGGTTTATGATGACATGAACCGTAGGGATGCGGCGGCGGTTGGCGGCATGGACCGCCAGAGCCTGCGCGACTGGGTGTACCGGTTCAATCAGGCAGGCCCCGAGGGCCTGCACGACCACAAATCTCCCGGCGCGGTTCCGCAGCTGACGGCGGTGGAGAGGGTGGCGTTGGCGGAGATCGTCGAGGCGGACCCGGACAGCGACGGCGTCGTACGCTGGCGCCGGCTCGACCTCAAGGAGGTTATCCGGGACCGCTTCGGGGTGGAGTATCACGAGCGCTCGGTCTCGCGCCTGCTGCACGATCTCGGCTTCTCGCACATGAGCGCCCGGGTGCGCCATCCGGGCCAAGATGCGGCAATGCTGGAGACGTTTAAAGAAACTTCCCCCGGGCGCTCGCCGCGGCGGTAGCCCACCTGCCGCCCGCAACGCCGGTCGAGCTGTGGTGGCAAGACGAGATGCGCCTTGGCCAGAAGAACGGCATCGTCCGGCAGTGGGCGCGCACCGGCAGACCTACCTGTCGCACCGCGTCTTCGACAGTTACGAAGACATCGTCGATGCGGCATGCCACGCCTGGAACAAGCTCATCGACAAGCCCTCGAAAATCATGTCGATTGGTATGCGCAAATGGGCACACGAAGGTCAAATTCAATGACCGTTGGTATTACGCCATCAATGGCCGGCAGTATGTGGTGGTCGCTGCCGGCGGCAGCCGATTGGTCGGTACAACACTCAGTGATGAGTTGCCGGCATTTGCATTGCCGCAGTGATCGTTCTCACGGGTCCCGGCTCAAGCCCCGCTCCACCAAGGCGGCCAAGTAGGTAGCCCAACGGTCGTCCTGTTCCCGGCCGAGCTCGAGCAGGGTTTGCCAGGAATAAATACCGGTGTCATGCAGATCGTCAAACACCAGCCGTACGGCATAATTGCCCACCGGTTCGATTTGTATGATGCCGACGTGACGCCGGCCGCCGACGATCACCTTTTCGCCACCGTGGGCTTGTACCTCCGCGGACGGACTCTCAACCCGAAGGTATTCGGCCGGCAGGGTAAACGTTTCACCACTGTCGAAGGAGGCGGTGAGACTTTTACTTTCAGCGTTGTAGGAAATATCCGTCGGCCAGGCGTGTGGTTCAGGCGTCGGTTGTTTTTGGTCCGTCACGGTTTGTCGTCGAGACGCCGCGCTTCGTCAGGCAGCATGATCGGAATGCCGTCACGCACAGGATAGGCCAGGCCCGCCTGCTTGCTGATCAGCTCCTGCGCTTCTTTGTCGAACTCAAGCGGCCCTTTGGTTACGGGACACACCAGGATCTCGAGCAGTTTGGGATCAATGTCCGAAGGCGCCACACTCACACTCCGTTCTTTCGGTGTAACCGATATGTATACGGACTTTCCGCGCTTACTGGCGAGGACCGTCCGGTAATCCAGTTTCAAAAACACCCATTTGCAGCAAAGCCAACAGCATCTCCGCCCGGTCGGCAACGGTTTTCGATTCCAACAAGGCTTGTCTTTCCCGTGGATCGAATGGGCAGATCATACAGAGAGACGAAACCAGGGTGTGATCGGACAAGCCTTTGATGATTTCGACCTTCAGACGCATCCCTTGTGCATCGACATAGGGTTGCAACGCCTCCAGCAAACTGTCGCGATCAAGATCGAATTCCTCAGGCGGTTCCATATCCGCAACAAAGGAAGAGTAGTCCGCGCGTATGCGACGGTAGCCTCTCACGCCATCAAGTTCGTCCAGCACATGGAAACGGCTCAATCCCCGCAACGCAACCAATAACCGGCCATCTTCGGTCTCTTCAAAATAGACGATCCGGCCAACACATCCCGTTTTGTAAAGCGGCGGCTCTTCGTCATCGGCGACGTCGAAGGGTGCCGCGCTTCTTGTATTGTATTCTTCGTCATCGTCGTCGTCTTGTTCAAACTCTTCGGCCGCCAACGCGTCGTAATTCGGCTGGATCATGCCGAACATACGGCCTTCCGCTAAAGCGTCGAGGGTGAGATTGAGATACCGTGGCTCAAAGATATTCAGCGGCAAGCGGCCGGCCGGGAGCAACACTGCACCGGTCAAAGGAAATACCGGCAGTTCCTCCGGTAAGTCTTCAAACCGTGTTGAAATGGGGCTGAACATAGCGTGATGTTACACCCCTCGAATTAAGTGAACAGCAGTGACGACAACCTCCGGCGGCCTTCGACGGTGAGCGAGTCCGTCGGACCGAATGCTTCAAAAAATTTTACTAGTTGCTTGCGTGCACCATCATCGTCCCATTTTCGGTCGAGCTTGACAATTTCAAGCAGGCCATCGACGGCCCCTTCACGGTCGTTGGCACCGTAACGGGCCATGGCCAGATCAAATCGCGCCTGCATGTTTTTAGGATCGGTTGCTACCGCCTGTTCAAGTGCGGTGAAGTCTGCGGTTGCTCCGGCGTCGGCCGTCGCATCCTTGAGCTCAAGGGCGGTGGCGACAGCGACAATCTCAGGCTTGCTAGCCAGATCTTGGGGTAGCTGTTCGATAACTTGACGGGCAGCATCGTCTTCGCCCATGTCCATGTAGCAGCGCAACGCACCGTCGAGAGCACGGGCGTTTTCTTGGTCCTGGGCCAGCACCTGCTGATACAGACCTAGGGCGTCATCGTGCTTACCGTCTGCCACCAACGTTTCCGCCTGGTCAAGCGCCGCATCGATGGGCGAACCTTCACCGCCGGTTAGCTTGTCGATAAAGGTCTTAAGCTGACTTTCGGGAAGGGCGCCCATGAAGCCGTCAACGGGGCGGCCATCTTTGAACGCAAACACAGCGGGAATGGATTGAACCCGGAACTGCGCCGCCAGGGGCTGGTTTTCATCCACGTTGACCTTAACCAGACGCACCTTGCCGCCGTAACTGGCCACCAGTTTCTCCAGCGCCGGACCAAGCTGCTTACACGGCCCGCACCAGGGAGCCCAAAAATCGACGATGACGGGTGCCGTCTGGGACGCGTCCAAGACATCCTGTTGGAAAGTTTCCGTGCTTCCTTCTTTGATGACATCTCCGGCCAACGCAGCCGGTGCCGCGGCGGGAGATGGCGCGGAGGGGTCGCCGATCAGCATAGTTGGGGCCTCATCGCAATTGTGAACCGTATCGCTGGCTCTTAGATGCGTCTTAATGAGCGGAAACGCAAGGGAGAGCGAGTTTTTTGGACCTCAATTTCGCGCTAATCAAGGGGCCTGTGGTGCCCCTTGCAAAGCCCCAATGTACCGGTATAGTCCGCCTCCTTTCGTGGCGGCCATGCAGTGCGTAGCGGGCTGTTCAGTGAGCGGGCGTAGCTCAGGGGTAGAGCACAACCTTGCCAAGGTTGGGGTCGGGCGTTCGAATCGCCTCGCCCGCTCCATTTTTTTCTTAGCCTCATCCAATTTTTATTGGTTTCGCTAGCTGCGTTGTCTTAGCGCAATGCTGTGTGCGAATGATTCGTAGTAAGACTGTTTACGCGTGCGGGCACGGTAGCGGCCACGCATCCCGCTTACGGGAATATACCTGGTCTTATGTCTGGTTTTCGTCGCAGACCTTCTGCCATTCGTCTTTGAGCAGCGTGTAAAACGCGTTTGAAAATCCAACGATATCGCAAAGCGGAGAAGCAAGAGTTGTTTCTCGCACGCGCCGACGCAAGGGTGTCAAGGCATCGACGTCCGCAGTCAATCGCTTTGCAATATCGACGAATTCCGCTTCGTCTGACGCCGCCCATTCAGGAAACCCCGCAGCGGTCAGGTGAGCCGTGGCATGACGGCCGCAAAACCGGTCGCCGGTCAAGGTAACGACGGGCACTCCCATGACGAGAGCTTCACAAGTTGTCAGCCCGCCCGAGTACAGCCAGGTATCCAGAATGACATCGACCGTTCGGTACTGATCGAGAAAATCCTTATGCTCGCCGCCGGTTCCAATAACAATCCGGTCGGTGCCGATGCCGTTTTCAATAAATAATTTATAGAGCCGGCCTTGACGCTCCTCGTCTGACAAGAGAACTGTATTGACAATGAAGCGGGCATCGGAAAGGGCTTTGAGAACCTTGGCCCACAAGGCAACGGTCTCCGGTTGGATCTTGGTCAGCTCGCTAAAGGTTGCGAAGGTGATGCAGCCGTTTTTTGAAACGGGTGACGGTGCCAAAGGTGCCAAATACGCCGGCGGTTGATAGCAAATGTAGTCCGTGGGCATGCGCGCCACCCGCTCCACATAAAAATTCTCATCCTGCTGCGGTGTGTGAACCGGATCGCCGATGAGAATAGTGATGGCGTCTTGGTCACGGGTATTGACGTAGTCGCCCCACGCCACTTGCAGCGGGGCTGGGCGGCTGGCGAAAACAGGCAGGCGGTTGTGCGGTGCGTGACCTGACAGATCGATGAGGATATCGATCTCGTCACGCGCGATCAGGCTACTCAAATCGTCGTCTGAAACACTGCGCACATCCCGCCAGCGGTCTGCAGCAGTGTGAAAATCCGCGGTCTACGCATCCGGCTTCGCCGTCGTGGAAAAACAGATGAGAGCCCACTCATCGTGATTACGCGCGGCAAATACGGGACAGGCAAAAAACCGCATGGCATGGAAACGGAAATCTCCAGACACCACGCCCAACCGCAAAGGCCGGTCAGAGGAGAATGCATGTGCGGTATTGTACGTTGGTTGGCCAACGCTTTTATGGAGCGCACCATAATCCAGGTGTTCTTTGCGCAGGTCTTCGGGAGTGGCTTGCGCGGTGTAATGCATGCACATCAGTAAACTTGAGCGAATAGCGGGTAAGTCGGGCCGCATAGCAAGGACATGGCCGGCCATGGCCGGCGGTGATCGACAGCATCGAGACTTCCGTCGTCCGCGAGATCCGCCAAACCGACGTAGGCCGGAGCCATGGATGGATCGAGTTCGATGGCTTTTTGAAAACATTGTTCTGCTTCTGGCTTTCTATTTTGGTCGGCCAGTACGACGCCGAGATTGACCCAAGCATCCGCGTGCTCTGGCACAAGGTCGACTACCCTGCGGTATGACGATTCGGCCGCATCTAAACGGCCCCATGCCTGGAGGGCGTTGCCTAAGTTGAACCGGAGTTCTGGAGACTTCGGCGAGAAGGCAAGCGCTTCAATCAGAACCGTCGCCGCGCCCTCCGGATCAACCATGGCTTTAAGGGTAATCGCCAAATTGTTGTAGGCAGGCACGATGCCCGGCCGGATGATAAGTGAGGCGCGAAATGCCTCCACCGCTTCTGCGTAGCGGCCCGCATCACGCAGCGCGTTGCCTAAATTGAACAGTATGTCAGGTTGATCCGGCATCATGCGCCGGGCTACTTCAAACGTATTGATAGATTCGTCGGTACGGCCCTGCCGAAGCAACGCGTTAGCAAGTGTGTTGTGATAAAGAGGATTGGTGATATCCGTTGCGATTGCTGAACGGGCAAAAGACTCCGTATCCGCTAACCGGCCCTGTTCTTGAGCGATAGCAGAAAGTAAGTTGAATGCATCACCGTGACTCTGATCATCAGCCACCAGAGCAGAGCCTGCTGCCATGGCGGCTTCGAGGTCGCCCGCTTCATAAGCGGTCATCGCCTCCTGGAAACGGTCTTCAAGCGCGGTTATAGGTCTAGCCTATAGAATTCGCAGCCCAATGTCGCAATGCTATAAGGGCACCCGTCACTCAAGCCAGGTTTCTTCGTTCTTATTAATGTCAGATCCACACCAGACCATCGCTGCGCTTGTCGAAAACGGGAATCGTTTGGCCGAAGCCGGAAACTTGGCGGAAGCGAAAACCGCCTTCGAAGAGGCATGTCAAAGGGATAACCAATCCGCACTGGCTTATTTTGGCTTAGGCACAACCTATTACCGGTTGGATGACGACGAAAACGCAGTAAAAGCCCTCATTACGGCTGCGCGATTGTCTCCGGAGACGCCGGAAATCTGGAACAACCTGGGCGCCTGTTACGGACGCATCGGGAAAGTGAAGATGGCCATTAAAGCCTTTCAAACCGTATGCACCTTGCAGCCTAATCATGCGCCCGCCGCCATGAATCTCGGCCGATTGCTGCTTGGGAGAGACAGGCGGAAGAGGTAGAACGATGGTTGAGCCAAGCCAATCAGACCCGGCCACACCACAGTGAAACGCTACGTTTACTGGCTGAGGCCCGGGTGGCAATGGGTCAGCCTGGTATGGCCGTCAATGCCGCACGACAAGCGATTTCCGTAGACGCAAACAACTGGACCGCTCATTTAGTGCTTGGTCATGCGTATTTATCAATCCGCAAACTCGAAGCAGCACGGCAAGAATTGGAGCTGGTTCTCCAACACCTGCCGGGTCATTCGGAAGCGACCTATTACCTCGCAGAAACGGAGGAAAAGTCTGGCCGCATTGAACGCGCGCGTAAATTATTCGACCGCGTTATGGCATTGGATCTTGCTCCTTCGTTTCTCACGCTGCTCAAACTGAAACGGGCTTTGGCATTGCCGGTCATTTCGGAGAGCGACGAGTCCATCGCCCTGGACCGCAAGCGGATCGAACATGCCCTTGCTGATCTGCCGCGTCGGCAAATCTCCGACCCCTATGGATCGGGCGGCTTTACAAATTTTTATCTGGCCTACCAGGGACAGAACGATCGCGACTTACAACAAAAAATCGCTCACTACTATTTGGATATTTGCCCCGATCTCGCTGCGTCTGCGCCACGTGTGACAGCGCCACAGAAACGAGATCGTTTCAAGGTGGCTATTCTGACGAGTTTTTTGCGCAATCATACCGTGGGGTACCTGTGTCGTGGTCTCATCGAACATTTTGGACCGGAAACGATTCTCCATCACATTGTTGCGTAGCCCCATTATCCCCGTCGACGATCCGATGACGAGAGCGATTGCAGCATTGGCGGATGAAGTAATCGACTTGCCCGACAACCTGGCAGCCGCAAGGTTTTTAGTGGCGGAAACGGAAGCCGATCTTATTTATTTTCCTGAAATTGGCATGGAAGATCTGGTCTACTTCCTCGCCTTTGCCCGGTCCGCTCCCGTTCAAGTGGTCGGATGGGGACATCCGGTCACCACCGGTATTCCCAACGTCGATGTTTTTCTCTCTGTCACCGACATGGAGCCGGAGGACACTTCAACTCATTACAGCGAACGCCTTATTGCGTTGGATGGCTTGTCGCTTTGTGTTTCACCTCCGTTGATGGATAAAACCATCCCAGATCGCGAGAGTTTTGGGCTAGATCCGGATTGGCCGGCCTACTTTTGTGCTCAAAGTCTTTACAAAATTCATCCTGAATTTGACCCTGTTGTTGCCGCGATTCTTGATAAAGACAAGGAGGCCCGTACTTATTTTATTTCCATTCGCAATCAATCGGATGACATTTTTCTTTCCCGCTTGGAACGGGTTGTGGGGTCGAACATGGACCGGGTCCACTTGATACCCCGCATCCCAAGCAAAGAATTCCTCTTATTGCTTAAGTCCGCTGACGTCCTGCTGGATGTGCCCCATTGGTCGGGTGGAAAAACAAGTTTGGAAAGTTTGGCGGCGGGCACGCCGATTGTTCACTGGCCCGGCCGGTTTATGCGCGGACGGCACACGCTTGCCTTTTACAAGCGGATGGGGTGATGGATTGCGTCGTTCATAATGCTGAGGACTACGTGGATACGGCTGTCCGTTTGGTTCACGATCGTCCGTTCCGCACGTCTGTCCGGGCCAAAATCGCTGACACGGCAGGTGTCCTGTTTAACGATACCTCGGCCATCGATGAAATTTCCGGCGTTTTTGAAACGCTTATTCGGGAGTCGCGCTAAAGGTTTTAGGAACAGATGTTTTCCGACGGCGCAAATTGCAACGCCGATAATTTGGCGTAGGTACCGCCCTGCTCTAGCAGTGTTTCATGAGTGCCGCTCTCGACCACCTGGCCGGCTTCAATGACATGAATAACATCGGCGCGTTGCACCGTGGTAAGACGGTGCGCAATGACGATTGTCGTTCTCTCTTTTCTTAGGTTATCCACAGCGTCTTGAACCAATCGTTCCGTTTCCGCGTCGAGCGCGCTGGTGGCTTCATCAAGTAGGAGAATGGGAGCATCCTTGAGCACGGCGCGGGCAATGGTAATGCGTTGGCGCTGCCCACCGGACAGAGATTCACCGCGTTCACCGACTAAAGTGTCACGGCCTTGCGGCAAAGCCTTGACGAAATCGCTTGCGCCGGCTGCGCGAATGGCTGCGTCGACATCTGTGTCCGTGGCATCCGGTTTGCCAAACCGGACGTTGGCTTGAACGCTGTCATCAAAAAGAACCACATCCTGCATCACCAGACTGATGGATTCGCGCAACGACGTGAGTGTGACTTGGCGAATGTTCTGGCTGTCAATGGCGATTACGCCTGCATCGGGATCGAACAACCGGGGAATGAGATTGAGAATCGTTGTTTTACCGGCGCCGGACGGTCCGACCAGGGCCGTTGTTTTACCGGCCGGAGCTTCAAAGGTGAGGCTATGCAATGCCGCTTTACCGTCCCCGTATGAAAAGGAAACGTCTGTAAACGTCACCGCACCGCCGGTAATGGAAAGAGGTTTCGCGTCCTGGGTTTCCGTTAAAGTAGGGGCCGCATCCAACACCATGAAAAGACGGTACGCACCGGCAAGGCCTTCTTGAATTTGAGCATTGAGATTGGCCAACGCTTTGATCGGGCGGTAAGCTATCAACAAAGCAGTGAGAAAAGAGAAAAACGCGCCGGCTGTCGTCGTTTCTTGGATCACCCGCCAGCCGCCGTAAACGATAACGATGGTCACGGCGACCCCGCCGATCGTTTCCATCAGCGGGCTGGCCACGGCTTTGACTCGTTCGGCGCGCACCACCAGATCACGAATATTGCTAGTAAGGGCTGCGGCTCGGTCGGCTTCGTAGTCCTCCATGCGGTAGGATTTGACAAGGCGCATACCGGTGAAAGTTTGCTGAAGCAAAGTCATCAGTCCGCCGGTCTGCGCTTGGGTGTCCGCGGTGACATGGCGCAAGCGGCGGCCCAACGTGGTGATGGGAATCACTGTCGCGGGAAAAACAACAAACGCGATGCTCGCCAACAGCCAGTCTTGATAAAACATGATGCCGACAAGAAAGATCACCGAAAGACTATCTTTGCCTAGTCCCGTCAAGGCCGTCGACACCGCTTGGCGCATCATGCCGATGTCAGTGGTGAAACGGGACATCAGGCTACCGGTGGATTGATGGTGAAAGAAGGCCAGGTCTTGAGTCATGAGATGACGGAACAGTCGGTTTTGCATGTCCATTAAGACGTTTTGGCCAACGCTGGTCATGAGGATGGTCTGGGCATAGGTCGCCAGCCCTTTAACAACAAACACGGTCAACACCGCGCCGCCCACCGGCCACAGTAAATCCGCCCGCCGCTCAACGAAGACACGATTGACCACAGGATCCATCAGCCAAGCCAGAGCAGCCGTCGTCGTCGCCACTGCAACCATGCAGACCGCGGCAACAGCAATTCGGCCGCTATACGGCGCGACAGCTTCACGGACGAGACGGCGCAGAAGCGGGACTGTCTCTGGGTTTTGAGTGTTTTCCGACATGACTTGAACAAACAGTAAACGGTGGACGTGCACACTTGTCCAGCACGGGAATGGATCTTTTGGCGTTCAACCGTGTACATTTACAAGACTCACGGGAACGGGGTAGGTTGCCTTGAATATATGATGGCCAGTCCTGCTTTAGTCAGCGGGCTCTAAAGGCTGGCTAAAAAGGTCTCTCCCGATATGCGCGATACGGCGTCCCTACCCATTCTATTTATTGACTTGCAAGCGCAACGGGCGCGTATCGAGCAAGACATCAACGAAGGGATTGCGCGAGTCCTTGAACATGGCGCTTTTGTCATGGGTCCAGAAGTGGTTGAACTGGAAACGCAGCTGGCAGCCATGGCGGGCGTGACTCAGTGCCTGACCTGCTCTAGCGGAACCGATGCTTTGATGATCCCACTCATGGCTGAGGATATTGGACCCGGCGATGCGGTTTTTGTGCCCTCTTTTACGTTTATCTCGACGGCAGAAGTCCCCGCTCTATTAGGAGCCACGCCTGTCTTTGTGGATGTGAATCTCTCCACCTTCAACATGGACGCAAAAAGTTTAGATGCGGCGATCGCGTCGGCAAAGGCCGCAGGTTTAAAACCAAAAGTCGTTATGCCCGTCGGTCTGTTCGGCCAGCCTGTTGACTATGATGCAATACAGTCCGTTTGTGAAAGTCATGATCTTTGGATCCTAGACGACGCCGCGCAAAGTTTTGGTTCTGCTTATAAAGGTAAGCCCGTTGGTGGCTTCGGTCGGGTATCGGGAACAAGTTTTTATCCGTCCAAACCGTTGGCCTGTTATGGGGATGGCGGCGCTGTGTTCACCGACGATGGGGAACTTGGTGAACGCATGAGTCGGATCAGGGTCCATGGCAACGGGGGCGGCAATGGTCAGATCACCCGGTTAGGTCTGACGGCGCGGTTGGATTCCATCCAAGCGGCCGTCCTGTTGGCTAAGATACCGATCTTCGCTGAAGAGTGCGACAAGCGAAATGCCATTGCGGCCCGGTATCACGATGGTCTTCAGGATTATGTTCGTAGGCCTACCTTGATAGAGGGAGCTACATCGGTTTGGGCGCAATACACCATTGTCTCTCCTGAGCGCGACGCCATTGTCGAAACTTTGGCTGCCGATGGTATTCCGACTGCATTGTTTTATCCGCACCCGCTTCACACCCAAGCGCCCTACGCGCATTGCCCGAAGCCCGACGGTGGATTGCCGGTCACTGAGACGCTTGCCAAACAAACCGTGAGCTTGCCGATGCATCCTTATTTGGATGCCGATGCACAAGATCGCACAGTCGCTGCCGTCATAGCAGCGGTCGGCGGCTAGCCTCAAATCTATGTCCGGCACGGTAAGCCTGAGGACGGCCGTTATCGGCTTGGGCCGAATGGGAATGCATCATGTCCGTGCTTGTGAAGATGTGGCCGGTGTGGAACTGGTCGCCGTGCTCGACCACAAACCGGATTGGGCCGTGCAGGTCGGCGCTGAGACACAGAGCCTGGTTGCTGCCGATCTGGAAAGTCTGGTGGGAAAAATCGACATCGCAATCATAGCCGTGCCTACGGCCGATCATTCCGAATCCGCGGCCACTTTGCTCCAGGAAGGGATTTCCTGTCTGGTGGAAAAACCCATAGCGCTTAGGGAATCAGACGCGGAAGATATGATTGCGGCGGCAGCGCGTGGTGGCGCAATTCTCCAGATCGGTCACGTGGAACGATTCAATCCGGCTGTTGAGCAATTGGTTTCACTCGTCAGCGCCTCGGGGCCCGTTCATCGGATGGCTGTGCGCCGTCACAATGTATTCAGCGACCGAGCCTATGATGTGGATGTCGTCCTGGATTTGATGACTCACGATTTGGATCTGATGGCGCTTCTGCCTTTGGGTGAAGTTGAAGAGATAACCATCGACGACGGTGCGCATCATCACAAAGTGGTCGTCCAATTATGCTGTGCGGCAAATACCAACGTTCTTCTGTCCGCTGACAGAGAAACTGACCGTCCCGTGCGGGACCTGATCATTGAAACGCCAACCGATACATTTACCCTCGACTTCATGGCGCAGCAATTAACCCGGCAAGATAAATCTGGTTCCGAAGACCTTCCCGTCGAACCAGGCGATGCCCTGCGGCGTCAACTGGCCGCCTTTGTCCACGTCGCACGCACCGGCGAGAACGGGGGAGCCATGGGATCTGACGGCCTTAAGGCTTTGCGCTTGGCCAACCGCGTTCGCGCTGCGGCTGGTTTAGCCTGATGAATTCTGGCTCAACCCAACCGGCCACACGCCGGGGTGTGCTGTCCTGGGCGGTGTTCGACTTTGCTAACTCAGGTTTTACCACGGTGGTGTCGACCTTTGTCTTCGCTGCCTATTTTACTCAGGCCATCGCACCTGATCCGGAAACAGGTACGGCTCAGTGGGGAACGGCCACAGGGGTCGCCGGTCTCTTGATCGCTGTGACCAGTCCGGTAACCGGCGCCATCGCCGATCACACCGGACGGCGCAAGCCGTGGCTTGCCGGATTCACCTTGCTCTGCGTCGTCGCCACAGCCGCGTTGTGGTTCGCTGCGCCAGGTGCACAGTCCATTCCTCTAGCGCTGACGGCCGTGGTATTCGGCACCGTCGGTTTTGAGGTTGGGCTAGTGTTTTATAACGCCATGCTGCCGTCCCTAAGTCCGCCCGCCCGGTTGGGGCGTTTGTCTGGTCTGGCCTGGGGCTTGGGCTATGGCGGCGGGTTGATCTGCCTGGTGGTGGCGCTGGTGGGCTTCATTCAAGCTGACCCGCCGCCCTTTGGCTTGAACACAGACAACGCCGAACAGGTGCGGGCAACCATGCTACTGACGGCCGGCTGGGTCGTTCTTTTTGCCTGGCCGTTGTTTGTGTTTACCCCCGACGCAGCGCCCACAGGTTTGTCCATGGCCACGGCCATCAGACAGGGATTCGCCGCATTGGTTGCGACGTTTAAGCAGGCGAAACACCATGCCAACAGTTTTCGCTTTTTGATCGCCAGGATGATTTACATTGATGGGGTCAACACCATGTTTGCCTTTGGCGGCATTTATGCTGCCGGCACCTTCGGCATGACTCTGGAAGACATCATTTTGTTTGGCATCGCTTTGAATGTCACCGCCGGCACCGGCGCGGCGGTCTTCGGCTTCATCGATGACCGGTTGGGATCAAAACAAACCCTGACCATCAGTCTCGTTGCCCTCATTGTCACATCCGTCGGTGTGTTGACGGCCCAGACCGTGCCGCAATTTTGGATCGCTGCCTTGATCATGAGCGTGTTTTTCGGACCGGTGCAGGCGGCGAGCCGTACCTTTATGGCCCGGCTGGCCCCGGCAGACATGCGCGGCGAAATGTTCGGCCTTTATGCGGTCTCAGGCAAAATCACCAGCTTTGCCGGACCCTTTGCCGTCGGCTGGGTGACGGTGCTGGCAGGCAGCCAGCGCATCGGTATGGCCACCATATTATTTTTTTTGGTGGTGGGATTGGTTTTGCTGCGCGGTGTGCGCGAACCCTAGAGCGTTTCCGAGGTTGAATGAATCAATATTTTGTTGTCGTGGTCTTGGCGGACTGATTCGATAGCCGCTTTGGCGGGGGCATCGTGGCTGTATCGGAAGACCTGCGTATTCGTTTGGCGAGGAAAGTGGCGTCGGGCATGTCGCGCCGTCAGGCGGCAGCCCTTTTTGAGGTGAGCGCAAGCTCGGCGGTGCGGGATGGCGGGCGATATGAAGACGAGGGGACTGTCGCGGTCAAGCCACGGCCGTCGCGCCAGCGCCGTCTTGATCCTTGACGGCGAGGATATCCTGCGCTGGATTAAGGAGACGCCAGACCCGACACTGCAAGAGCTGTCTGAGCGTTTGGACGAAGTTCACCAAGTGATTGCGCCGACTTCGACGATTAATGACTGGTTCCGCGCGCGCAAGATCAGCTTTAAAAAAACCGCCCACGCCAGTGAACAGGAACGCGCGGATGGGCAGGCAGCACGCGTGGTTTGGCGCCAACGTCAGGCCCGGCTCCCGGCCCATCCCGAGCGGGTCGGCAGGATCGTGTTCCTTGACGAAACAAGTATCAATACCAAAATGGCGCGCCTGCGGGGGCGCTGTCCCAGCGGCCAGCGGATGGTTGCCGCCATTCCCCATGGTCATTGGCAAACCATGACCTTCATTGCCGGATTGCGCGGTGACGGCCTGACCGCGCCCTGGGTGCCCTGATTTGATCGAGGGCGCCATGGACGGTGATGCATTCGAGCAGTACATCAAAACGCAACGCGCCCCGACCCTTCAAAAAGGCGCTGTTGTTGTCCCCGGCAATCTGCCGGCCGACAAACGCGACGGTGCCAGGCGGGCGGTTGAAAAGCGGGGCGCATGGCTTTTGTTCCTGCCGCCCTATGCGCCGGACTTCAACCCGATCGAGCTCGCATTTTCAAAGTTCAAAGCTCACATGAAGCGCTTAAAACCCCGCACCATCGATGATCTGTGGAAAGCCGCCGGTAACGTCTGCGGCCTCTTCAATCACGAGCACTGCAGGAACTTCTTGGTTGCTGACGGCTATGCGTCAGAATAAATCGGAAATGCTCTAGCAGAGGTGCGCGTCTCAGTGACGGAAGTGGCGCATACCGGTGAGTACCATGGCCAACCCTTTTTCATCGGCCGCTTGGATAATGTCGTCATCACGGATCGAACCGCCGGGCTGAATCACCGCCGTCGCCCCGGCTTCAACAGCAGCCAATAACCCATCGGTGAAAGGGAAGAAGGCATCGGACGCGACCACCGAGCCGATGGTAGCCGGTGTGTCGGCGCCGGCTTCCCGGGCGGCGTCGACGGCCTTGAGCGCAGCGATGCGGGCTGAGTCTACCCGGCTCATTTGCCCCGCGCCGATGCCGACGGTGGCGCCGTCCTTGGCATAAACAATGGTGTTTGATTTGACATGCTTGGCGACAGTGAAGGCGAACAGCATATCGGCGATTTGCTCCTCCGTCGGTTTGACCTTGGTCACCACTTTGAGGTCGGCAGCTGTCACATTCCCAGAGTCTTTGCTCTGGGCCAACAAGCCTCCGGCGACGGGTTTGATCATCCTGGCTTTGGTTGACGCATCAGGCATGGCACCAGTGAGCAGCAAGCGCAGGTTCTTCTTTTTAGCAAAAATCGCACAGGCCGCATCATCGGCAGCGGGCGCGATGACAACCTCGGTAAACAGCGCGGTGATTTTTGCTGCGAGGTCTTCGGTCAACGGCCGGTTCAAGGCAACGATGCCGCCGAAGGCCGACACCGGATCACACGCCAGCGCTTTTTCATATGCCGCCAACGGAGTGTCTGCCATCGCCACACCACAAGGGTTGGCATGTTTGATGATCGCGACCGTCGGTTCGGAAAACTCGGCGACCAATTCGAAAGCGGCATCGGTATCGTTGATGTTGTTGTAGCTGAGTTCCTTGCCTTGAATCTGTTCTGCTGTGATGACACCGGGACGATCTTCTCCAGTTAAGTAAAGGGCCGCTTGCTGGTGTGGGTTTTCACCGTAGCGCAGGTCCTGTTTCTTGGTGCCGGCAACGGCTAAAGAATCAGGAAAGGCGTCGCCCAGCTGATCGGCAAACCACGCGGATATGGCAGAGTCATAAGCCGCGGTGCGCGCATAGGCGTGGGCGGCGAGGATGGTGCGCAAATCATTTGAGACCGCCCCGCCGTTGGCGTCCATGTCCGCTTGTACTTGGGCGTAGTCGTTGGGGCTGACGATCACCGCCACGCCGGTATGGTTTTTTGCCGCGGAACGGATCATGGCCGGACCGCCGATATCAATGTTCTCGATGCAGGTGTCGAAATCGGCACCCCCGGCGACGGTCTGTTCGAAGGGATAGAGGTTAACCACCACCATATCGATGGGGGCGATGTCATGCTCCGCCATGGTGGACTCATGGTCTTCATTGCCGCGCACCCCCAACAGGCCGCCGTGCACTTTAGGATGCAGAGTTTTGATCCGGCCGTCGAGCATTTCCGGAAACCCGGTGAGATCGGACACTTCACGCACCGGCAAACCGGCATCCGCGATCGCTTTTGCCGTGCCTCCGGTGGATACCAGTTCCACACCCTTGTCATGCAGAAACGTCGCGAAGTCGGCCAAACCGGTTTTATCAGAAACGGACAACAGAGCGCGGCGCACAGCGGAAGTGGGCATGGTCACCTCAAAGGGGGAAAGGAAAAAGCAGCCGAAGTGGCAGGGGGTTTAGCATGGGTTGTCGCAAGGGAAAACGCCTTGCGGCCCTGCTTTTGAAAATTACTTGACGATTTTTAAGTGGGACGGCGCGGCAGAGTCTTTTACTGCGGATTGTTGCGGCCGGGTCAATTCGGGCACCAGATCAGAGACTATGGCCAGAGCTGCGTTTTCGTCCTGACGCCGGCAGGCCGCTGCCAGTTCATCAAACTTGGTAGTGACGGTCTCGTACGCGCCGGCCCGTGGCCGGGCGATAAGAATGCCGTCCATGTCCGTCCCTACCGGCGGTTCCTGGCCATGGAAGAGTTCTTCATACAGTTTCTCGGCGGGCCGCAATCCGACGATCTCAATCTTGATGTCTTCATCGGGAATTTTGCCGGCCAGTCTTATGATTTGTCGGGCAAGATCGATGATCTTCACTGGCGCGCCCATATCGAGCACATAGATGGCGCCCTCATCGTTGCGGCCCGGTCCGAGCACTGCCGCCTGCAGTACCAGTTCCACCGCCTCGCCGATGGTCATGAAATAGCGCTCGATGTCGGGATGGGTGACGGTGAGCGGTCCACCTACAGCCAGTTGTTTTTGAAATAGCGGTACCACCGAACCGGCTGAACCTAAGACGTTGCCGAAGCGGACGGTGATGAACCGGGTGCCGGTATGATTGAGGTCGGCAGCTTGGCAGTAGAGTTCGGCCAGGCGCTTACCTGCACCCATAACATTGGCTGGATTGACCGCCTTGTCGGTGGAGATCGTCACCATCTCGGGCACGCTATGGGCCAGGCAGGCGTCGGCAACAATACGTGTGCCCAGCGCGTTGGTGGCCAATCCCTCCAGCGGATTGTATTCGACCATCGGCACGTGCTTGAGGGCAGCGGCATGAAACACGATGTCCGGCTGTTCAGCTGCGAACACGGTGGCGATGCGAGTCTGGTCACGCACGTCCGCCAGGATTGGTGTTAGTGAAAGATCAGGCCGCTGCTCTCGGGTTTCCAGTTCGATGGCGTAAAGATTGTACTCGCCGTGATCGAGTAAAGAGATATGCGCCGGTGAAAACGCGGCGATCTGGTGCACCAATTCCGAGCCGATGGACCCGCCTGCGCCAGTGACCAAAACACGCCGCCCTTCGATCAGCCGGTGCATGGCGGCGCGGTCCAATTTCTTGGCTGGACGGCCGAGGAGATCTTCTAGGGCAATGGGACGGGGCGCAAAGTCTGGCTCATCATAAGCGCGGACATCGGTCGCTGCCGGCAGCCGGGCGGTGGCACAGTCCGCTGCTTGAGCGAATTGGAGCAGGGTTTGGATGGTATCCCCTTTGGTCTCGGGACGGGCCAAGACCAATCGTGTTGGTTTGAGATCCTCGGCGGCAAGACGCGCTACCACTGCTTCGATGTCCCGCTCAAGGCCGAGCACTTCGACACCATGGATGAGTTGTCCCACCCGGGCTGGAGTGGCCGTCACTAAACCAACCACTCGATAGCGACTGTCTGCATCTTGTTGTGTTGCCCGAACAAAGTGAGCGGCTTCGTCGCCGGCGCCGATCAGCAACACCGGTTCCTTGGCCGCTTGGGCGGTACCCACAAACCCGATGCGGCGATCTTTCAAAAAGCGATATCCCAAGCGCGGGGCCGCCAGAAACGCGGCCATGACGAACCAACTGATGATGGGGACGGAGCGCGGCACCTCTTCCAAGCGCGTAACCAAAAACATCAACGGCACGAACAAAAGCGTCGCTGCCGTGGCGGAACGGACGATGTTGACGCCATCGGCCAAGGAGACATAAGCCCAGACGTGGCGGTACAAGCCCGTGAACAGATAAACGATGGCAGCGAGGCCGGCATAAAGCGCTGCTTGCTCAAGCACGGTTTCCAAGCGGTCGAACATGGCCATGCCGAGGCGGAGGAAGAACGCCACCCCGACGGCAAAGAAGGCCATTGCCGTATCATGCAATAAGACGAGCAGGTTACGCGGCTGTGTGAATAGGCTACTGACGGATTTCAACGTATCTCTCTGACCACCAACGGAATCTCGGACTGAGTTTACCGCACAGGGCTAAGATTCACCACGCCGACCAGCCGCCGTCGACCATCAGGCATTGACCGGTGACATAGGCGGAGGCATCGGAGGCGATGAAAACGGCGGCGCCTTTGACGTCCTCTTCCGTGGCCATGCGTCCCATTGGGGTGCGGTCCTCGTAAGCCTGCTTAAACCGGGCCGCGGTGTTGCGCTCCACCCCGCCCGGGATGATGGCGTTAACCCTGATCTCCGGTGCCAGGGACGTAGCCAGCCAGCGCGTCATCTGCATGAGACCGCCTTTAGAGGCACCGTAGGCCGCCGGCGTGCCCGGCACGTCAGAGGTGTCATAGAGCGACCAGTCGGGACCGAGCACGCCGTAGATGGAGCCGATGTGAATGACCGATCCAGTGTTGTTTGCCTTGAGATGGGGTAGGGCCGCCTGGGTCAGGGCAAAGGGCGCAGTGAGATTAACTTCCAAAGCTTCGCGCCAGGTCTCGAGGTTTTGGTCTGCGATGGGTGTGGTCCAGCCGTCGCGGGCGTCAGTGCCGACAAAGGCAGCGCAGTGGACCAAGATATCAAGACGGCCCAAAGCGTCGACAGCGGCCTGCGGTGCTGCCTGCACGTCGTCAGTGACACTTAAGTCTGTGGTTAGCGCGGCATGGGCGCCGGTGTCTACGGTTGGCAAATCGGACAACGCGGATTGAGGGTCGACTTTATCGAGCAGGCACACGCGCGCGCCGCATTCGGCCAAGGCGGCGCCAATGGTCCGGCCCAGATAGCCGTTGCCGCCGGTGACCAGTGCTGCCCGGTCGGACAGATCAAACAGATTGGAAACGGTACGCATTATGTCGAACCCTCTTCGCTATCGCTGGGTGAGGCCGGAAACAGATCGGCATAATCCCGCTGAGCCTGATCAAGATCGTCGAGACGGCCAATGTCCATCCAGTATTCCCTCAGCGGAAAAACGTTGGGCTGATTACCATCGTCAAGCAAGCGCTGAAACAAATCGGGCATATCCATGGCCTGACCGACGGAAATCAAATCCAACACATCAGGATCGATAATGTAGATCCCGGCGTTCACATAAAATGTATGTTCCGGTTTCTCAGCGATAGCCGTGAGTAGGGTGTGGTCGGTTTCGACCACACCGAACGGCACTGTAAATCGGTATTCACGTACACTCATGGTCGCTGTTGCATCATGGTTGTCGTGATACTTGACCAAATGATGGAAGTTGATCTTGGTCAGCACGTCACCGTTCATGACGATCATCGGTTGGCTTGGCCGCTCGGGCAGAAGCGCCAAGGCGCCGCCGGTGCCCAACGCATCGTCTTCCTTGAGATAGGTAATGTCAGCTCCAAGGGCATGACCATCACCGAAATGGGCTTCGATGAGGTCGGCTTTGTAGTTGACCGATAAATAAATCTGACTGAACCCTTGAGTGACAAAACGCTCAATGATTGTCTCCAAGATCGGCCGGCCACCCACCTCCAACAGCGGCTTAGGCAGGTCGTGGGTGAGCGGTTGCAACCTAGTGCCTTTGCCGCCGGCCATCAGAACCACCGGATTGCCACCTTCGGGTTTGGGATCCAAATCCTTGAGCACTTTGAGCCCGACAACGATTTTACGTGAATCGATCAGGGGTAAATGGGCGATGCCGTGATGACGCATGAGCCTGGCCGCCTCCACATCGGATGTCTCGCCGGGGGCGCTGACCGGTCGCGTGTTCATCACCGCCTCGACCCCGTCGGAGAGCTGAACGCCGGATAATATGCCGCGGCGGATGTCCCCATCCGTAACCGTGCCCAGCAAAATGCCTTGATCTTGGACCAGCGCGATCGGCACACCGTGGGTGTCGATGATCTTAAGGGTTTCAAGAATGGTCGTTGCCGCTGTGACCAGGTTGTCTTTTACGTCCCGGGTCATAGCCGTGATGTCCTTGCCACGCCCGCGCTACCGCGTCACGGCGTGCGCCGGGTTGCCAACCACGGTGACACCGGCAGCGACATCGTCAATGACAACGGCACCGGCACCAACAACAGCACCGTCGCCAACCGTGATACCGGGAACCAACGCCGCGCGGGCGCCGATGTGGCATTCCGCACCGACCGTGACGCTACCACAGAGCACCGCCCACGGTGCGATATGGCTGTGGGCACCGACCACACAGTCATGGTCCAGGCTGGCGCCCGTATTCAAAATGGCATCGGCACCGAGTACGGATCCCGGCTGAATCACCGCCCGGGTGATGACGTGGCAGCCTTCCTCGAGTGAAGCGTTGTTTGAAACAGTGGCATCAGCACTGACCACGGTTTCAAATACAAAACCCTGATTCTTGAATTTTTCGAACAGAGCACGGCGGCGATGCAGATCCGACTGTCCGTCATGAGGCCGGTTGCCCAGGGCATTGATGAGAGCCGCCGAGTCCGGATTGAGAGAAGCGACAAAATCGTCGTTGCCGGCAACGGGAACGCCCAAGAACTCGGTGCCATGCAAACTTTCATCAGCGTCGATCAATCCCGCGACGGCTCGGCCAGCGTTTATCAAGATGTCGATCACCACCCGAGCGTGACCGCCGGCGCACAGCACATAGAGGTCTCGGCCAGAAGAAGAGTTCATCATTGTCATTGGGGTTCAATCAGATCATCGGGATGATAATCCCGCGCGGCGGTCTTGCCCACGTAACTCCAGAACTCGAGCGGCGAGATACCGGTGCCGGGTCGTTTGACACCAAGGTTGTCCAGCGTGAACGGCTCGCCCGCCGCGATAGTGTTCAGCGCCACCAAACTTTTCCGCGCGACGGTCGCAGTGTTTTGTTCCGCCGTCGTCGGTGCTTTGGCGCCGGTGCCAAGCGCCTGCTCAACCGAGCGCACAGCAGCGATCATGTCTTTGAGTTCCACGGGTTCGAGCGAGGCCGCGTGATCGGGTCCTTCCAATGAACGGTCCAGGGTGAAGTGCTTTTCAATGGCGACGGCACCGCGGGCAACAGCCGCTGCGGGAATGGCGATTCCCTGGCTGTGATCGGACAAACCAACTGGCAGGCCGAAGCGGTCCTTCAATGTATCCATCGCTTTCAAATTGATGGTGTCCGGCGCGGCGGGATAATCGGACGTGCAGTGAAGCAATGTGAGGTTTTGCCGGAGCGCTCGTTGGCCATCGTCGTGTTGGAACGCAGATGCAAAGGCGGCTTTAGAAGGGTCCGCATCGGTGGGTGACGTGTAACCAAAAGCAAACACACCAAGCGCCGTTTCCACTTCGTCAAGGGTCGCCATACCGGTGGATAAAATCACCGGCTTGCCGGTGCGGGCGAGATGGAGAAGCAAAGGCGCATTTGTCAGTTCACCGGACCCCACCTTCAGCCGTGTGACGCCGATGTCTTTGGCGAGGAACGTCGCGCTGTCTTCGTCGAAGGGTGTGGACATGAATTCCAGCCCACAGTCTGCGCTGGCGGCTGCGAGAGCGCGATGATCATCATCCGACAGCTCTAAGGCCTTGAGCATGGCGAGCTGCGAACCGTCGTCACCGGTGTTGCGCGATTGATAGTCCGCCTTGGGTGCGCTGGCCGAGACGATGCGTTCCGCTTTGAACGTTTGAAACTTGATGGCGTTAGCGCCGACGTCGGCGGCGACCGTAACAAGAGCGAGGGCGCGCTCAATGCTGCCGTTATGGTTAACACCGGCCTCGGCAATGACAAAGGTATGCGGCGACGGGTCTGACACGGCTCAAGGAGGTAGACCACGGCGGCGGACCGTGCAACGGAAAGATGGTTTGTGACAGCCCGCCCCTCGGCTATGGTGGCGCTGTCAACGGCTTGAAGAGATTGAGATTTCTGTGCCTGCCCCCCTGGATATTCTGTTCATGATCGCCGCCCGGGGCGGCTCCAAAGGGGTGCCTGGCAAGAATTTAAGAGCTCTGGCCGGGTTGTCTTTGCTCGGCTTCAAGGCGCGCTCAGCCCAGGCCTCCCGCGGCTGTTCACGGCTGATCCTGTCGACGGACTCAGAAGAGATCCAAGCCGAAGGCCGGCGCTTAGGCGTTGAAGTCCCGTTCACCCGACCGGCGGCATTGGCCACGGACACCGCACCGTCCGACGGTGTCGTCGCCCACGCCCTGGATTGGATCGAAGAGATAGAGGGTAAGTCTTACGATGCTGTCATGTTGCTGGAACCGTCCTCTCCATTCGCGACGGCGGACCATTATGATCAAGCCATTGCCTTGTATGAGAAACAAAACGCCGACTTGGTGGTCGGCTTAAGAGTGTTGGATACTTATTCCGTGTTCTCCGGACCGCTTGCCGATACCGGGTCCATTGCCGGCATCGTCGAACAGATGCATGCGGCCGCGGGGCTGCGGCGCCAGGACCAACCGGTCGAGGTAACCATGAATGGTGCCTTCTATTTGATCCGTTGGGACGCTTTCCGCCGCACCGGCAAAATCTACGGTGACCCGGCGGGATGCTACGGCATTGTTATGGACCGCTGTCATTCCATTGAAGTGGAAACACCGGAGGATTTGGCCTTGGCCGAGCTCGCTGTTGCCCAAGGGTATGTGCACATGTCCGCCTGGGCCGGTGACAAACCATGAGCCGATGCATTTGTGTCGTTACCGGATCACGGGCTGATTACGGCCACCTCGCCCCGGTGATGATAACGATCAGAGCCCATCCTGAACTCTCATTGCAAATCGTCGTCACCGGACAGCATTTGGATCCTCGTTACGGCGCGACATGGTCGGCGCTTGAAGACGACGGGTTTTCTATCGACGAAAAAGTCGAATTGTCTTTGGGTCAGGACACTCCTCTTGAAACGGCCCAAGCCGTCGGACGCGGTGTCGGCGCCCTGGCCGACAGTTTCAATCGCCTGCAACCGGATGTGGTTGTGGTTCTCGGAGACCGTTTTGAAATTCTTGCCGCAGCGCAAAGTGCATTGTTGCTCAACATTCCCTTAGCCCACATCCATGGCGGAGAAGCCACAGAAGCGGCAGTAGACGACGCCATACGACATGCCATTACAAAAATGGCGCGGCTGCATTTCTGTGCCGCCGAGCCTTACGCCGCCCGTGTTCGGCAAATGGGAGAAAACCCGGCTCATGTGTTTACTGTCGGCGCGCCCGGACTTGACCCGATCAAGGCCATGACCTTTCTCAGCCGGGCCGCGTTGGCGGAACAGTTAGGTGTCGATTTATCAGGTCCGCTATTCGTCATCACCTATCATCCGGTGACCCTGAAGTTGCAGGACGGCACCACAGCCATCGATGCCCTCATCTATGCACTGGCGCGGTTTGAAGATGTGGCCATGATCTTCACCGGTGTAAATTCAGATCCGGGCAACCAGGTGATCGGGGACGCCATTGAAACTTTTGTCGGCAAAAACAAAACGCGTCGTACCGTCGTTACATCCTTGGGACAACAACGCTATTTGAGTGCTGTGCGTGAAGCTGAAATGGTAATCGGCAACTCATCGTCGGGTCTCATTGAAGCACCGGCCCTCGGTGTTCCCACGGTCAATATCGGTGACCGGCAGAAAGGGCGCTTGCGCAGCACGTCTGTGATCGATTGCGCCGATCATCCCGACGTGATCGTCAAAGCCATAGACCACGCGCGCGATGAGGCTTTCCGAGAGCAGGCAAAAACAACGGAGCCGCCCTATGGCCGGGGCGGTGCGTCGGAACAGATCGCCACCGTGTTAGCCGACATCGACTTGGACCAATTGAGCACCAAGCCCTTCCACGACATAATGCCGTGACCGCCCCTTTTATGACCCAGCCTCATAGGATTCCATGACCGATAAAGTTGCTCTCATCACGGGTGTCACCGGACAAGACGGTGCTTACCTGGCGGAACTGCTGCTTGATAAAGGCTATACCGTCCATGGTGTCAAACGCCGCTCGTCGTCGTTCAATACGGGACGGATTGATCATCTCTATCAGGATTTTCACAAAACCGGCGTGCGGTTCTTCTTGCACTATGGCGACCTCACCGATGCCACCAACCTGATCCGTTTGGTGCAAGAAGTGCAACCGGATGAAATCTATAATCTGGCGGCACAAAGCCACGTTAAAGTGTCTTTCGAAACGCCCGAGTACACGACCAACGCCGATGCTATGGGAACTCTGCGATTGCTGGAGGCCATGCGTATTCTTAGCCTTGGTGAAAAGGCGCGATTCTACCAAGCCTCCACATCGGAACTGTACGGCAAAGTGCAGGAGACACCGCAAAAGGAAACCACGCCCTTCTATCCCCGTTCCCCATATGCCGTGGCTAAATTGTATGGGTATTGGATCACGGTGAATTACCGGGAGGCTTATCGGTTCCATGCCTCCAACGGCATTCTCTTTAACCATGAAGGCCCCTTGCGCGGTGAGACGTTCGTCACCCGCAAGATCACCCGTGCCGTCGCTGCCATCGAACTCGGGCGGGGGGACAAGCTTTATCTCGGCAATCTTGACGCCAAACGGGACTGGGGCCATGCGCGGGACTACGTGCAGGGCATGTGGTTGATGATGCCAGCAACCGGAACCAGATGATTATGTGCTGGCGACCGGTGAAGCCTATTCCGTGCGGTCCTTTGTAGAGCGTGCTTTCGAATAAATCGGCCGCACCATTGAATGGCAAGGAGACGGGGTTGATGAAAAAGGGATTGATGCTGCATCTGGCGCTGTCTTGGTTGAAGTGGACCAGCGGTATTTCCGTCCGACAGAAGTTGATCTGTTGCTCGGCGATCCGACCAAGGCGAAGGAGAAATTGGGCTGGACCCACACAACACCCTTTGCCGACATGGTGAAAGAAATGGTAGCCAGCGATCTCGAAATCGTTAAAGACGAAGCTAAACGTTTCGCACCCCACGATTGACCGAACTCATGAAGCGAACAATCAACAGCGGCATATATGTCTGACGTCCATTATTCGCTAGCCGGTAAACGTGTCTGGGTTGCCGGACACAACGGCATGGTTGGGTCCGCCATTGTCCGGCGATTACAGATCACGAACTGTGAGATCGTCACCGTGTCGCGGTCTGAACTTGATCTGACCCGGCAATCGGACGCGGAGGTCTGGCTCGCAGAGACGAAACCGGATGCGATCATCATGGCCGCGGCCCACGTCGGCGGGATTCTGGCCAACGATGCTTTTCCGGTCGAGTTTCTGGTCCACAACACACAGATCGAAACCAATATTTTTGCCGCGGCCCACGCCGTTGACATCAATCGTATGTTGTTTTTGGGATCCAGCTGCATTTATCCCAGGCTGGCCGCCCAGCCGATGCGGGAAGAGGCGCTACTGACAGGTCCGCTGGAGCCGACCAACCGCTGGTACGCAATCGCCAAGATAGCTGGCATCTTGATGACACAAGCGCACCGGCAACAACATGGAAGAGATTACATTGCCTGTATGCCGACCAACCTTTACGGACCCGGTGACAGTTTTGACCTGCAAGAAAGCCATGTGCTGTCTGCATTGATGGTCAAAGCCCATCAGGCAAAACTGACCAACGCAGACTCTTTTGAGATTTGGGGTACAGGAGAACCGACGCGGGAATTTCTTTTTGTTGACGATCTCGCTGAGGCCATCGTCTTTCTATTGGAGTCATACTCCAGTCCCGACATCATAAATGTCGGATATGGCAAAGACATAAAAATTAGAGATCTTGCTAAAACGGTGGCCCGGGTTATCGGCTTCGAGGGTGAAGTCACCTATGACAAAGGCAAACCCGATGGAATGCCGCGAAAGCTCATGGATTCAACCAAGATTAACAACCTCGGTTGGCGCGCAACGACGGATCTCGAAGACGGTATCGCTAAGACCTATGCCTGGTATCTGGACCATGAGGCCTGAGACCGGAGCGGCGCCGAAATCATGGTAAATACCAAACAAGGCCAGGCCCTTTATCAAAAAGCCCGGTCTCTGATTCCGGGCGGGACCCAGTTGCTGTCTAAACGACCCGAGATGTTTTTGCCGGAGGGCTGGCCGAGCTACTACGCCAAGGCAGCAGGCATAACCGTCACCGATCTCGATGGCAACGCCTTCCGGGACTTCTCCATTGGTGGTGTGGGCGCGACGATCCTCGGTTACGCCGATCCCGATGTCGACGCGGCAGTGAAAGCGGTCATCGACCAGGGCTCCATGAGCACTCTTAATGCACCGGAAGAGGTGGCCTTGGCGGAACGGCTCATCGGTCTGCATTCGTGGGCGGACATGGCCCGGTTTTCCAGGGCCGGTGGCGAGGCCATGGCCGTGGCGGTGCGTATCGCCCGTGCTTTCACGGGCCGATCCGTCGTCGCCTTTTGCGGCTACCATGGCTGGCATGACTGGTATCTGTCAGCCAATTTG
This sequence comes from Rhodospirillaceae bacterium, assembly GCA_965262665.1. Classification (GTDB taxonomy): domain Bacteria; phylum Pseudomonadota; class Alphaproteobacteria; order Rhodospirillales; family Rhodospirillaceae; genus CBDBND01. The sequence goes on along the minus strand of CBDHFR010000003.1, from coordinate 760,978 downwards.
GCCGAGGACGGTGCATTGGACGGCCATCTTCTACCCGGTTTGGATCCCAAAGGCGTGCCACGCGGATTGAGGGGTCTGGCTCAGCCGTTTCACTACAACAGCCTCGCCGAGCTCAAACAAATCGTCTCGGCCCACGACGGCGATCTGGCTGCCATTGTCATGGAGCCGGTGCGCGAGTCCGAACCGGACCCGGACTTCCTGCCGGGCGTGCGCGCCATTGCCGATGAGACCGGCGCGGTTCTGGTGTTCGACGAGGTGACCGCGGGCTTCCGCATCAACACCGGCGGCATTCATCTCACGTTGAAGGTTGCGCCAGACATGGCAGTCTTCGCCAAGGCCCTCGGTAACGGCTATCCCATTTCCGCCATCATCGGCCGCGGTGATCTGATGCAAGCCGCCCAGGACACCTTCATTAGCTCGACGGTTTGGACCGAGCGCACCGGACCGGCGGCGGCCCTGGCCATGATCGACAAACATGAACACGACGATGTACCGGCTGGTTTGGTCAAAACTGGCCAAGCAGTCAAACAGATTTGGCGCGAAGCTGTAGAGCACACGGGATTGGTCGTACAGGTTAGCGGTCTCGATCCCCTCGCCCATCTCGCCTTTGACGGTGACGATGCTGACGCCCAGCGCACCCTGTTTACCCAGGAAATGCTCGACCGCGGCTTTCTTGCCGGCGGGGCTTTTTATGCCATGGCGGCCCACACGGATGATGACATCGCCGATTACGGCGATGCCTGCCGCGAGGTGTTCGGATTGATCGCTTCGGCCAAGTCCACCGGCAGTGTTGAAGGCCGGTTGCGAGGTCCGATTGCCCATGCCGGATTCAAACGTTTGACCTGATGCAACCGCACACCATTATCCTGCGTTCAGGGTATGCGGGCTTTTCGCTTGATCGCAGGCTGGGCGTTCCGTACAACACCAAAGACAACGCCTTATAAACGCTACCCTTTTTGCCTTGGAGGCGCTGGACCACCGGCATGCAAATCTACCTCCCCATCGCCGAAATGTCGGTGAACATCTTCCTCATTCTCGGAATGGGCGGGGCGGTCGGTTTGCTGTCCGGATTGTTCGGCGTGGGCGGCGGTTTTCTCATGACCCCGTTGCTGATTTTTATCGGTGTACCGCCGACCGTCGCGGTGGGAACCGAAGCCAACCAGATCGTTGCCAGTTCCGTTTCCGGTGTGCTCGCCCACTGGCGCCGTGGCAATGTGGACTTCCGCATGGGGGCCGTGCTCACCGTTGGTGGATTTGTCGGTTCTGGTCTCGGCGTCGCTTTGTTTTCCATCCTGCGCGGCCTCGGCCAAATTGAATTGGTGATCTCGTTGAGCTACGTGATTTTTCTCGGCGTCATCGGCGGGCTGATGTTTTACGAAAGCTTCAACGTCATCATGCGTCAGCGCCGTGCTGGTACAGACAAGCCGTTGAGCACAGCACGCGGGCCAGGACGACACACCTGGATTCACGGCTTGCCGTTCAAAGTGCGCTTCCGCAAATCCAAGCTTTACATCTCGGCCCTGTTGCCGTTGGGCGTGGGCTTCGTTGTCGGCATTCTGGCCGCCATCATGGGTGTGGGTGGTGGGTTCGTCATGGTGCCGGCGATGATTTATCTCCTCGGCATGCCGACCCAAATTGTCATCGGCACGTCCTTGTTTCAAATTATTTTTGTCACCGCCAATACAACGTTCCTGCAAGCAACCGTCAATCAGACGGTCGACGTGGTCCTAGCGCTGCTGCTGTTGATCGGCGGTGTCATTGGCGCACAGGTCGGCGCCCGCCTCGGCGCTAAGCTTCGCGGTGAACAGTTGCGGGTGTTGTTGGCGTTGATTGTGCTCGGCGTGTGTTTACGCATGGCCTTTGATTTGGTGATCACACCGGCGGAGCCGTTTTCCTTCACCGGAGCCGGCGAATGAGAGCGGTGCTGATTTTCCTCTGGCTGTTTTGTGGGATGGTCTTGCCATCTCAGGCACACGCCCAGTCCGTGCCGTTGGTGGCCGACCTTGAAAACCACCTGGTCGCCATCACCACCGGCTTCACGGGTACGGATGTGTTGCTGTTTGGCGCCACGGACGGTCCCGGTGACGTGGTCATCATTGTGCGCGGTCCGGCGGAAGACATCACGCTCCGACGTAAGCAACGGTTTGGACCCATCTGGGCCAATGCGGATGCGGTTGACTTGCGCGACGTGCCATCCTTTTACAGTGTGGCCAGCAACCGCAATCCGGAAGACTTCGCCTCGTTCCGCCTGCGCGAGCGCTATCAGATCGGCTTGGAAAATCTGCGCCTCACCTTTGACGACCAGAAGTTGGAGCCAGAGCAACGCACGACCTATCGTGACGCCCTGTTGCGTCTCAATCAGGACCGCAGTGTTTACACTGCTGAAGTTGGTCGGGTGTCGCTGTTGGCCAACCGACTGTTCCGCACCGAACTTCATTTTCCCGCGAATGTGCCCACCGGAGTTTACTTTGTTGAAATTTATCTGTTCCGGAACGGTGATGTGGCGAGCGCAGAAATCGTTCCGTTGAGTATTTCCAAAATTGGTGTCGGTGCGGAGATTTATGAGTTCGCTCACAACCTGGCGCCGCTTTACGGATTGATCGCCATTGCCCTTGCGGTGCTGGCCGGGTGGGCAGCCGAAGCCGTGTTCCGTCGGACGTAAAGCAGGACCCTGATGTCGGATCAGCCAGACACCTCAAAAACCGATGGTGCGGACATGCCCCGTTCGTTTTTGCTGGTGGTCGATGATTCGGCTGAACTTAATGCCGCTTTGCGTTTCGCCTGTCGTCGGGCATTGCACACCGATGGCAACGTGGCTTTGTTTCATGCCGTAGAGCCGGCGGATTTTCATCATTTCGCCTCCATCGCTGAGTTAATGGATAGCGAAGCCCGGTCCGAAGCGGAGAAACTCTTACAAAGGGTGGCCGCCGACGTGCAACGCTTGACCGGTCAAATGCCGGGCCTGTTTCTGCGTGAAGGCGATACCACCGAACAGCTGTTGACCGTGATCGACGAGGAAGAAACCATATCGGTACTGGTGTTGGCGGCTGGAACGGGCGAAGACGGGCCTGGACCTCTGGTTACGGCCCTGTCCGGTCGCCTGGCGGGTAAAATCCGCCTTCCCGTGATCATCGTGCCCGGTAATTTAACCTCGGAAGAGATCGACGAACTGACCTAATCGAGCTCTTTCCCACGCCAAGGTCTTGAGATAGGACTGAAATGGTCCTAATTACCTGTCAGAATCAAAGCACCGCTCAGTCAGGGACACCGCTGTATGTTTATTCAAACCGAGCAGACACCCAATCCGGCCACGTTGAAGTTCTTACCCGGCCGGCCCGTGATGGACTCAGGGGTCGCTGATTTCACCGCCGCCGAAGAGGCCGCCCGTTCACCGTTAGCTATGCGGTTGTTCAAAGTCGGCGGCGTCGCTGCCGTTTTCTTTGGCGCCGACTTCATCACCATCACCAAAACCGAAGAGACGGATTGGCAAGTGATCAAGTCCTTGGTCTTGGGCGCTGTCATGGATCATTACACCTCCGGTCAGCCAATCATCAGCGACGAGTCCACTGGCAGTGACGACAGTGCGGTTATCGAAGACGAGGATGTGGATCCCGAGGTTGTCGATCAGATCAAAGAACTTCTTGAGACCCGTGTTCGCCCGGCTGTGGCGCAGGATGGTGGCGACATCGTCTACAAAGGGTTCAAGGACGGCACGGTTTTCTTACATATGCGCGGCGCCTGCGCCGGCTGCCCCAGTTCGACTATGACCTTGAAAACGGGCATCGAAAATATGCTGCGCCATTACGTTCCCGAGGTAGACCAAGTGGAAGCCGTTCTATAATTCTGGATAAATCCTTTTCCGGATTTTTTTAACGGACGTATGAACGCGCTCAAGACAATTACCTTAACCATCGTCGGTGCACTGCACGCGGTCGGTCTATGGATCAAGCGCAATCCCATAGAGTTACAAATCCTGTTTGTGATCGGGCTGATCATTGTCGGCGGGTTGCGGCTGCCTAGCGAATCAGAACGAGATCTCGACGGTCGCGTGATCATCGCTGGCGACAGCCTCAAGATCGACACTCTGGAAAACACGTTTGCCGCTTACGGTTACCGGTTGGGTGACATCCGCAGCGGCGAGAAAAACGTGCCACGCCTGATCATCGCCGGCGTTCCTGCTGGATTTAAAGACATGCGGGTAATCGACCGGCGCAAGCGCCTCTTTTTTAGAGCTGTCCTTCCCATGGTCCTCACCGTCAATGAATCCATTGCCAATGAACGGGCCCAGCTGGAAGCGGTGAGAAGCCGGATGCGGTCTGAAGGGTCTGAGGCCAATGATCTGAGCGAAGAGGATACGGTGTGGCTTACCCAACTTGCCGAACGCTACGGTATCGATCTGGCTGAAGATGACGTCACTTTGTCAGAAGCGGCTGAGGTGTTGATGAAACGGGTTGCGCCCATCCCCCCCGCCCTGGCCTTGGCGCAAGCCGTAGAGGAAAGCGCCTGGGGCACATCCCGTTTTGCCCGGGAGGGCAACGCCCTGTTTGGTCAGTGGGTGTGGAACGAGGACGCGGGAATCGTGCCAGAGGAACAGCGAGAGGGACCGGACCATGCGGTGCGGGCTTTTGAGAGTCCGCTGCAATCGGTCCAGGGATATGCCCGCAATCTCAACACCCATTGGGCTTATGCGGACTTCCGTGACCAACGAGCGGCGATGTTGCAAGCGGGACAACCGTTAGACAGCTGGGAATTGGCCAAAACCCTGATCCGCTATTCGGAGCGGCGCGAAGATTATGTGAAATCCCTTCACGCGATCATGCGCGTCAACAACCTCCGGCCGCTTGATCAAGCAAAACTGGCCTCACCTGACGCCATGGTGCAGCTGGCATCTACAGACGACTAAAGTTTGATTTATGGACTCAGCGGTAGCGCCCGTGAACGGCGACGCCCTCGCTTTCGAAACCGGCGATCATCTGCCAGCCAAACCAATACCAACGGCCTTGCATAAGTGTGGAACCGACCGGGAGCGTGCAGTTGAGCCGGGCCCGGCCGGAGGGAAAGGATTCAGCCGGCGTGATCCAAACGGAGTCTTTGTCCACGGCGGTATCCAGAGGCCGGCCACCGGGACCGAAACAGGTCAACGCTACAAGGTTGGCTGGTGGATTTGATAACGCGAGGGTGAGCACCGGTGGGTTGTCTTTCAACACCGGCTCGTTGGGATCCAAGCGGGCAATGGGCAGGGGCACGGTGTTGATCACCAGCCGGAACCGCTCTGCCCCGCCGAACGCTTCGTTGAGGGCAAAACGCGGCAAATAGAAAGAGTCCGATAACACACCTGCGGCACCGGAATGCTGACCGAACGCGGCACGGAATCCGGCGGCCTCAACAGCCGCCATATCGGCCCGACCCGCCTCACCGTAGGGAAACGCGAACAGCGGGGGCACGTGGTTCAATTGTTTTGCAAACGACTCTTTCATCCGCCGCAGATCATCGTTCACCGCCTCCGCACTCATGCCGGGATAGTGGCCATGGATGTGGCTGTGCGCACCAATGGTCACGCCTTCGTCCTGCAATGATCGGATCTCATCCCAACTGAGGAGATCAGAAAACCCAGCGTCAACGCCGGCTGTGGCCACGAATAACGTGACAGGCAAGCTTGCAGCTTTGAACTTGGGCCAGCCGTCAGTAAGGAAAGACCGGTAAGCATCATCGATGGTGATGGCAACGGCCCGGTTGGGCAGCGGGGTGTTGCTCTGGATGGCCGTCACCACATCGGATAAAGGCACCACCGTATGTCCACCCTCTTTCAAAGCGGCGATGTGATCGTCCAGTTGAGCCAACGTTGTACTGGTGGACGGGAACGCGGCTTCGCCAAAGCGGTGATACATGAGAATAACGGCAAACGCATCGCGTGCCGGTTGTCCTTGAGCAACCGCAGGCATGTACCAAAGGGCAAGCAATGCCAAAGGCCAAGCAATGCCAAAGAGACAAAGTCTGCTAAAGACACGGATCATAAGAACCACTGTAGCAGACTGATCATAAGGACGCGCCATGCCCCGCACTCCCCTCGACGACGCCGGCCTCAACCTTTTGTTCCGCGACGCCCGCACCCATTCCAAATGGCAGTCCGAGCCGGTCGCGGATGAGGTGGTCAAAGAGATTTTTGATCTTATGAAAATGGCGTCCACGTCGGCCAACTGTTCGCCGGCACGGTTTGTCTTTGTCACCTCAGCGGAAGGCAAAGAAAAACTCAAACCGGCTTTGTCGTCAGGCAATGTGAAACAATCCATGGCGGCGCCGGTGACCGCGATCATCGCCTATGACACGGAGTTCTACGAGCACCTGCCGAAACTGTATCCCCCCGCCGATGCCAAAAGTTGGTTCACCGGTAACGACAAACTCATTTACGAGACCGCTTTCCGCAACGGTTCACTGCAAGGGGCGTATATGATGATGGCAGCGCGGGCGCTCGGCTTCGACTGCGGACCCATGTCCGGTTTCGACGAAGATAAACTCAACGCGGCGTTTTTCCCTAACGGACGGTTCAAGGCCAACTTCCTCTGCAACATCGGCCGTGGTGACGATGAAAAGGTCTACCCGCGCACGCCGAGTTTCGACTTCCATGAGGTGTGTGAAATTGTGTGAGAGCGATTACCCCCGCTGTAAAAACCCGACCGCCTCGTAAGCCTCTTGTAAAATCGGCATGGCTAGGGCGTTGGCTTTGTCGGCACCGGCGCTGAGCAAGCGATCCAGTTCCGGCGGGTCAGATAACAGTTCAGTCATGCGCGCATTGATGGGGCCCAGCTTGGCCACCGCCAGCTTGGCCAGTTTGGGCTTGAACACCCCGAAACCCTGCCCGGCGAATTCCGGCACCACGTCATCGATGGATTGGTCGGCGAGCGCGGCATAGATATTGATCAAGTTGGTGGCTTCGGGACGGTCGCTTAAACCTTCAGCGGAGTCCGGCAAAGCGTCTGGGTCTGTCTTAGCCCGTTTGATTTTATCGGCAATGGTATCGGCGCTGTCGGTCAAATTGATGCGGGTCATGTCCGAGGCGTCGGACTTGGACATCTTGCGCGTCCCGTCGCGCAGGCTCATCACTCGGGTGCCGGGCCCGCGGATCACCGGCTCTGGCATGGGAAAGACCTCTTTGCCGGTGTCCACATTGAACTTTTGGGCGATGTCCCGGCACAATTCCAGATGCTGTTTCTGATCTTCGCCAACGGGCACGTGGGTGGCTTTGTAAACCAGAATATCCGCCGCCATCAGGTTGGGGTAAACCATCAAACCCGATGAGGCTTTCTCCTTATTCTTACCCACCTTGTCCTTGAACTGGGTCATGCGGTTGAGCCAACCCAAACGGGTGACGCAATTGAACAGCCAAGCCAGCTGCGCGTGCGCCGGCACATGAGACTGAATAAATAGGGTGCTCTGCTCCGGGTCGATGCCCGACGCAATCATCCCCGCCGCCACTTCCCGCGACACTTGGGCGAGGTCATCCAAATCAGGCCAAGCGGTGATGGCATGGAGATCGACGATGCAGAACAGGCATTCGTAATCGCTCTGCATGGCAACCCAATTTTTCATGGCGCCCAAGTAGTTGCCGAGATGCAGATTGCCCGTGGGCTGAATGCCCGACAGAATGCGGTTGGTGGGAAACGCCATGGATGAAGCCGTATGCCGCGCGGTTGAAGAAAAGTCAGATTAGGCGCGGGGGATAGCCCACCCCCCGGAGTTGGTCAAGGTGACGTCGCATCCGAACGGCGGCGCAAACTCTTAAGATCGGATAGCGCTGCACCGCCCAGCGCCAGCACCGAGACCATATAGACCACCACGCCGAGGGCGATGAGAGCGGTCAAAGCAACCGCCCGCGGCAATTCGGCGGCGGCGGCGGTGCCATCGGTACCAAACAGCGGCCCGAATACGCGTTGCAGTCCGACGCAGGCACCCCACACGGCAAGACCCATCAACGCGGACGCACCTATGATCCGTGGCAGGCGGTGTGACAATCGCTGGTCCGAAACCAATTGGCCGCGGCGCATCAACACGTATCCGAGCACACCCGCATTGAGCCAGGCTGAAATGGCGGTCGCCACGGCAATGCCCACATGACCCAGCGGACCCATCAGGATGAGGTTCAAGACGATGTTGACCACCATGGCCATGACAGAAATCTTGACCGGCGTGGCCGTGTCCTGGCGGCCGAAGAAGCCGGGCGCCAAGGCTTTGATCAACACATAGGCGGGCAAGCCGGACACAAAGGCGGCCAAGGCGGCACCGACGGCGGCCCGGTCGGTGGCGGTGAAGGCACCGCGTTCGTACAATACGGCAGTAATGGGTTCCGCCAGTACAAAGATGCCTACGGTGGCGGGCAGGGTCAGCACCAGGCTGATTTCAATGGCGCGGTTTTGGGTGGCGAGGGCATCGTCTTCATACCCGCCCTGAATGGAGCGGGTCAGCATGGGCAACAAAGCAACGCCGATGCCGACACCGATTACTCCCAACGGCAGCTGATTGACCCGGTCGGCAAAGTAGAGCCAGGACACCGCGCCGACGGCGACTAGAGTGGCGATGATTTTGTCGACCAATAGATTGAGCTGATAAAGGCTGGCGCCAAACACAACGGGAAGAATGCGCAACAGTAATTGTTTGACCCGTGGATTGATCTTCGGCCGGCGCAACGTCAACGGCATGCCAGCAGCACGGACTCGCCAAGTGAGCCAAATAAATTGAATCACCCCGGCCAAGGACACGCCCCAAGCCAGGGCGTGGGCTGCTTCGGCATCGGTAGCCAAGGCAAACAGAACGGCCGAAATCAGTGTCAGGTTCAAGAGTATGGGTGTAGCCGCGGCGGCAGCAAAGCGGTCCAAAGCGTTCAACACGCCCGACTGTAGAGACACCAAAGAAATGAATAGCAAATAGGGAAAGGCGATGCGGGCCAGATCCGTGGCCCGTTCCATCTGTCCGGGAATGCGATCAAAGCCAGGCGCGATGGCGTATAGGGCCACCGGCATGGCGATGACCATGACGAGCACGAAGATCAGCAGCGCCGTGGCCAACACGGCAAAGGCGTCTTCGGCAAAGCGGCGGGCTTTGTCCCGACCCTCCTGTTCTAGAATCTCGGAAAAAATGGGCACGAAGCCGGCGGAGAACGCGCCTTCGGCAAAAAGGCGGCGGAACAGGTTGGGAAACTGAAAGGCGATGAGAAAGGCGTCTGCCGCCAGCCCGGCCCCGAGCACACCGGCGATGAGGATGTCGCGGGCGAACCCGGTGATGCGGCTGATCAGGGTCATGCCGCCAACGGTGGCAAAGGCACGCAATAAAGTAGGGTGAGACGACGCTGAGGAAGACGGCATGGCAGGTGTTTAACCCACCAGAACAAAGGGGCAAAGGGGCGGCGAAGGTATGGCGGCTCCGGGGCAACCGTGTCTGGGTGGCCAACGCTTGAGATTACAGCTGGTCAAGCTGCTCCTTGAGCCTGCGCGCTCGCGCTCGCGCCGAGGGCGCACCGGTTTTGAGGGCTGCTGACACCGTCCGTTTGACCTCAGGGAGAAGCGACGGGTCTTGTGCTGTGAGGTCGACCAGTCCCTGCAAAGCCATCACCCGTTGAATGCGGCTCGGGGCGTTGAGGTAGGACTCAAGAATGGTGCGCACGCGGGCGCATTCCTTTTTGCTTAAGCGCAACCGGGGCGCCATCGCGGCCACGTGCCAGGCCACTTCCTGTTCGGTTGTGGACTCTAAAATGTGTAACACCGCTTTTTTGTGGGGTTGTAACAGATCGGGATTGTCGCGGGTAATTTTCTCCGCCGCATCAGCGGCACGCATACGTACCAGCGGGTCGTCGATGGTCAGCCCCGAAAACAGCTCGTCAAACAGCACTGGTTTTTTCAATACGGTTTGGACGATTGTGTTGGACTGGCCGATCTGCCGCCGGTCGCCGCCCGTGAGTTTTTTAAGGAGGGAGGAAAGCGGTGCGCTCACGTTATTCGGCAGCAGCAGAAGCCAGTGATTTGGTCTCCGGCCGGCGAACTGAGAATTCGTCAGCCACACCCAGCGCCTGATTGAGGGCATCGCGGATTTGGCGGATCTTGCTTTCGTTCTCCACCTTCATGCCAAAGATATCTTTGACATAGAACACGTCGACCGCCCGTTCGCCATACGTGGATATGTGCGCTGATCCGATTTGCAAACCAAGATCAGTGATGACTTTGGTCACGTCAGATAGGAAACCCGGCCGGTCATGCCCGTTGATTTCGATCACGCTGAACAGCTTTGAAGCTGAATTGTCGATAATAACCCTTGGCGGTAGTTCTAGCGCTCGGTATCGGCTGGCTGAGCGCGCGTGAGCTTCTTTCAGTTCCCGATCAAGTTTGAGCCGGTCTTCCAGGGCGGCTACGACACGGGACTTGATGCGTTTCAATTTTGTCTCTGATGAAATTGCGGTGCGGTCAAAGTCTTGAATTGTGAACGTGTCCAAGGCCATTCCGTTGGACAACGTGAGGATTTTAGCATCTACCACAGAGACGTTGGACATGGACAAAGCCCTGGCAATTTTGGCGAACAGTCCCGGATGATCGGGCGTATAGATCAACATTTCGGTGATCGCTTTGGCCTTATCCACATTAAACGTGATGGCGATAGATTGATCGCCGTCATTAGCTGCGCGAATAAAGCGGGCATGGCGTTCGTGGGTATCGGTGTCGTACGTCACCCAGTAGGCTGGGGAGCCGGAGGTAACAAAATCCTCACGGGCCTTGCTCGGCCAGTCAACCAGGCGATCGTCGAGTTCCTGACGGGCATGCTCGACCCGCATATCCAACGGTGTTGTGCTCTCAGCGCCGGACATGCGTTCGTCCGCGCGGCTATATAGCTCGCGCAACAGGGTCGCTTTCCAGTCGTTCCACGCCTTAGGGCCGACCGCTCGAATGTCTGCGCAGGTAAGCACCAAAAGCAGTTTCAAGCGCTCCGGCGACTGCACCTCTTCACAAAAATCGGTAATGGTCTTCGGGTCATCGAGATCGCGTTTGAAGGCCGTGTTGCTCATCAACAGATGTTTCAACACCAGCCAGCTGACGGTTTCCGTTTCTTCTACCGACATACCCAGACGCGGACATAGAGTGAGTGCGATATCGGCGCCGATCTCCGAATGATCACCACCCCGGCCCTTGGCAATGTCGTGCAGCAGAACGGCCACGTATAAAGCGCGACGGGATTGAATTTTATCGACCACTTCGGTGGCAATGGGCAGCTTGTCCGCCAACTTCCTGGTTTCGATGCCATGGAGAATGCCGATGGCCCGGATGGTATGCTCATCGGTGGTGTAAACGTGGTACATGTCGAACTGCATTTGCGCCACAACCCGGCCGAAATCGGGAATAAATCGCCCAAACACCCCAGCTTCGTTCAACAGACGTAGCGTGGATTCGGGTCCCGTTTCACAGGTGAGGATATCGAGAAACAGTTGATTGGCTTCGGGGTTGTTTCTGATTTGTGGGACCCGTTGAACATTACGTGTGATCAATTCCAACGCCCGGGGATGAAAATCCAATCCGTTGTCCTGGGCGACATGGAATATGCGCAAGAGTTTGCCAGGATCTTTTTTGAAGGCATCGTCATCGGCCACGGAAATACGCCCACCTTCGACAACAAAGCCTTCCAACGTTTTCCGTCTCAGCGCCTTGGGTAGCCGCAGGAACGGTTTACGGCGTTCTTTCTCTTCAAGAACGGCAGCAAAGATACGGGTGAGATCACCTACATCCTTGGCAATCAGGAAGTAGTGCTTCATGAGTCGTTCCACAGCACTGCCGCCGGCATGATCCGTATAGCCCATGCGTTCAGCAATGCGGGGTTGGAGATCGAACGCCAGACGGTTATCCGCGCGACCGGTCAAGTAATGGATGTGACAGCGGACGGTCCACAGAAAGTTGTGCACCTTGCGAAACCGGGTCGCGGCATCAGGATAGATGACACCGCGGTCGACTAGATCCTGAATGTCAGAGGTGCCGTACAGATAACGGGAAATCCACATCAAGGTATGCAGGTCCCTCAGGCCGCCTTTGTCTTCTTTGACGTTGGGTTCGAGCACGTAGCGGCTGTCGCCAAGCCGTTCGTGCCGCACGTCCCGTTCCAACAGCTTGGCTTCGACAAAAGACATGCCGGTGCCTTCGACCACATCATTGCGGAAGCGGTCTTGAAAGGTATGAGCCAATTGTTGATCGCCCCAAATCCACCGTGCTTCCAGGAGCGCCGTGCGAATGGTCATGTCATTGCGGGCTTGGTTGATATTGTCGTCTACGGTGCGCACCGCATGGCCGACTTTGAAACCGAGATCCCACAGCACATAGAGCATGTATTCGACGAGATTTTCGGTAAACGGTGTTTGCTTGTAAGGCAGGAGAAACAACAGGTCCAGGTCGGACCCAGGTGCCAATTCGCCGCGGCCATAACCGCCGACCGCCAGCAGACTCAGTTTCTCTCCCATGGTGGGCACGCCGCGCTTAAACACCCGCGCCGATGCAAAATCGAAAATAATGCGAAGACATTGATCTGTTAGGAATGACAGTTCGGCGACGGTTTCAGCCCCTAAGCTTTCTCCGTTTTCCAAACGGCGGCGAATTTCGTTCCGTCCTGATTCAAGTGAATTCTTGATTTCGTCCAGGAGAATTGTGCGTACATCGGCATCGAAAACTTCACTGCCAGTGCGCGTCTCCAGCCGTCCGAGCAAAGCTCGGCGGTCAATGATCAAGCGGGGGGAGAGTATTTTTTTCACCGGCCGACTTTCGCGATTAGGCCCGACTATACGCAGTCGCACTTTTGACTGCTACGGTCCGGATCGGACGGTTGCGTCCGCCGGCAACAGGAGTCAGCGGGTGCGCAACCCGGATTGACGGACAAGTTCGTCGGGCACTTTGACCACCCGTTCCTTCTTTTGCGGAATGATTGGTGGTGTCTTGGTTGATTCACCCAAGGCAGTAGACCCGGTGGTTAAGCCTTCCATGGCGAACCGCGATTTCATCCGCGCATTGAGAATAGTGAGGGCCTCAAGGGTCTTCGCTTGTCCGATGAACAATATGCCTAAGATGATGGACACGCCCGATCCAAGCATGGCGTAGAGGTCATTGACCCAGTCATAGCCGGAGAACGCCAGCATGACGCCGCAGATGCAGCCGAGAATGCTGGTCCAGCCCATAAAATTGAGTATGCGCACAATCGCCGGTGGGTTGGGCCGGTCGTCGTTAAAGGAATAGGCCATAACGGGCCTCCCATCTCTTGCCGCTGAAAATCGTACAGCGTGGACCAATCTAACAGATTATCTCTTATATGGGGTCATTCGGCGCTGTCCGCTAGTGGATTGACCGGAACGAAAGGGTCCGCTTTGGGATTCCGTATTGTGCGGTGTCATGCGAGTCTGTGCGATGCGTACCGGCATCCATTTTACTGTCACGTCTGGCGACCGTCAGCGATTGCAAGCGATCGTCGCGGACCCGAAGAGCGCGCAGAAACACCTCTGGCGGGCGCGGATCATCCTGAAGACCGACGCGGGGCTCGGCACTTCGGCGATCATGCGCGCGACCGGCAAGTCCAAGACCTGCGTGTGGCGCTGGCAGGAGCGGTTCATGCACGAGGGTGTCAACGGCTTGCTTCGCGACAAGTCCCGTCCGCCTGGCAAAGCGCCGATCCCGCCGGAGCGCGTCGCCGAGATCGTCCGCCTGACCCAGCAAGCGCCGCCGCACGAGGCGACCCACTGGACGCTGCGCGCGATGGCGAAGGTTGCTGGCGTCGCGGCGGCGACGGTCCAGGCGATCTGGAAGGCCCATGGCCTCAGCCCGCACCGCTGGCGGCACTTCAAGCTCTCCAATGATCCCGCCTTTGCCGAGAAGCTCACGGATATCGTCGGCTTGTATGTCGACCCGCCGGCCCATGCCGTGGTGCTGTCGGTTGATGAGAAGTCGCAGATCCAGGCTCTCGACCGCACCCAACCCGGCCTGCCGATGAAGAAGGGCCGCGCCGGTACGATGCCGTAGGAGCGATCCGCCGCCCCGGGGCCACTTCATGGAGAAACACGATCTCTCCGTGCCAATCCTTGACCCGCATGTGATGGGGGGCGAGCGCCTTCAACTTGTCCGCCAACGACGTCAGTTCGTGATAATGGGTGGCGAACAGTGCGCGGCAGCGGCCGACATCGTGCAGGTATTCAAGCACGGCCCAGGCGATGGAGAGACCATCAAAGGTGGCGGTGCCGCGGCCGATTTCATCGAGAATGACCAGCGAGCGATCCGTCGCCTGATTGAGGATCGCGGCCGTCTCGACCATTTCCACTATAAAGGTGGGCCGGCCGCGGGCCAGATTATCGGCGGCCCCCACCCGCGAGAACAGGCGATCGACAATGCCGATTTGGGCATCATCGGCGGGAACAAAGGATCCCATTTGCGCCAGAATGGCGATGAGCGCGTTTTGACGCAGGAACGTAGACTTGCCCGCCATGTTGGGACCGGTGATAAGCCACAACCATCCGAATGTTTCGTCTTCTTGCGTTGCCGAATCGATTTCAAGGACACAGTCATTGGCAACGAACCCGGCCCCGGCGTCAGCGACCAACGCTGCTTCAACCACCGGATGCCGGCCACCACGAACTTCGAATGCGGTGCTATCCTCAATGTGTGGACGGACGTAGCGCCGTTCCACCGCCACATGGGCCAGCGCGGCCGCCACATCGATTTCAGCTTGGGCTTTGGCCGCTAGAGCTATGGCGTCACCCCGTTCCAATAATTCATCGACCAAGATTTGGAACAATTCTAGTTCAAGGGCAAGCGCTTTGTCGGCGGCGGCACGGATGCGATCTTCCAGATCTCCCAACTCAACGGTGGTGAACCGCATGGCATTGGCCATGGTCTGGCGGTGAATGAACGCGGTTTGCCACCTTGGGACTCCGTGCTTGTAGCCAGTAGTGTATCGCCGTGCCGGGCGGGCACTTCCACGTAATACCCCAGCACATTGTTGTGACGCACTTTTAAGGATTGAACAGCCGTCTCCTCGGCGTAGCGGTTTTGCAAGGCGGCAATGCTTTTACGGCTGTTGTCCCTGAGGCCGCGTAATTCATCAAGCGTGGCGTCGTAGCCGGGCCGGACGAACCCGCCGTCGCGGGTTAACATTGGGAGCTCGTCATCTAGAGCGCGGGTCAATCGTTCGAACAGGACGCGGTGTTCACCAAGAGTTTTTGGATTGTCTGGTACGGATCGTCGCGAACATCGAGGGCCGCTTCGTCCACCGCGGCGCTGACCGCTTGTTTCAGTTGGGGCACGTGAAACAACGCCGTGCGGATGGCTGAAAGGTCACGCGGACCACCGCGGCCGAGGGCGATGCGGTTCAGCGCCCGCTCCATATCGGGGGTTTCGCTCAACGCATCCCGTATGGCTGAGCGCCGGTCGGGGCAATCCACCAGAACGGACACCTGGTCCAACCGGTTGGTGATGATCACGGGATCGGTCAACGGGGCGGCGAGCCGACTGGCCAGCAGCCGGGCACCGGCGCCGGTGCGGGTGGCATCGATGACACTGAGCAGCATGCCGTTGCGTTCGCCCGACAAGGTGCAGGTGAGTTCCAGGTTACGCCGCGTCGCTGCGTCGATTTCCATGATCGCGCCGCCGGTCACCTGGCTCGGTGTTTTGAGCCGGGGCATGCGGCTTTTCTGGGTCTGTAGTCAGCGAGAGCCCCGAGGGCGGCGATCTCAGCGCGGCAAAACGGACCGAACGCATCCAGTGTGGAAACGCCGTAGAGATCTTCAAGTCGTTTGCGGGCGTTTTCGGAATCGAATCGAACGGCAGGCAAAATGGTCAAACATTCATCCCAGTCTTGCCCCGCACCGGCAACCGGGTCTGCCTCAACCAACAAATCCGAGATCAGAATTTCACCGGGCTGGAGGCGGGCCAGAGCCGCTGCCAGGCCCGTTGCTTGAATGGGTTGCGCTTGGGCATCACCGGTCGACACATCGACCCAGGCGAGACCGAGTTTTCCTTCAGCTTTGGTTACAGCGACCAGCGCGTTGTGGGACCGCGCATCCAAGAGGGCGTCTTCGGTGATGGTACCCAGTGTGATCAGACGGACGACATCGCGTTTGACCACCGCTTTTACACCGCGTTTTTTGGCTTCAGACGGGTCTTCCAATTGTTCGCAAACGGCGACTTTGAATCCTTTGCGAATGAGACGCGATAGATAGTTCTCATGGGAATGAACCGGCGCGCCGCACATGGGAATGTCTTCACCCGCATGGTGCCCCCGTTTGGTCAGGGCAATATCGAGCGCTGCTGCGGCTTGTTTGGCGTCATCAAAAAACAGCTCGTAGAAATCACCCATGCGGTAAAACAACAGGGCTTCTGGATAGTCGTGCTTGATGGCCAGGTACTGGGTCATCATCGGCGTCACACCGGATTTTGCAGGCGGCTTCGCCCCATTGTCCGGCGGGTCTTTGGCCAGTGGTTCTTTGGCCAGTGGTTCTTTGGCTGCGGGTTTTACAGCGGAAGGATAGGATTCGTCAGGCACAGCCGGGAGAGATTACCCCAGCGCCGGTCGTTCGGGAACGGATATGAGAGGCTAGGCGTGACACTCTTGTGATACCCTTTGGTTCACTGCGCATGAGCTTTGTCTGAACAGGGACAGCACAGCATGATCGTGCAAGACAATCCGGATGGGTCTGAGCGTTTTGTTATGACCATGGACCAGCACACGGCTTTCGCTAACAAACTGGCCGAGGCCTTTGGCAATGAACAGTTTGATCAGGTGGACGACCCGGCAGTGCGCTATGTCATCGCCCATCACGATGCCGGGTGGCAGCCGGTGGACGCAGAAGTGCATATCAACCCCGAGACGGGTCTGCCCTATCACCTGGCCGGAACCCCCTTCGAGTTGACCTCAAAAACCATGCGCGGCTCGCCCGACTTCAACGCCAAACATCATCCGCTGTCCGGTTTGATTTCGAGCATGCACACCGCGGGGTTGCTCAATGGCCGGTACAGCTTCGCGCCTCCCGGTATTCTCGCCCGGTTCGAAGGCGAGAAACGGACTTTTGCGGAGCAAGTGCTGGCCGATGAATTGGCCCGCCAGGAAGAACTTAAACCCGCAACGGGCGCGGATAACGATGCGGTGTGGCGCGCTTACAAACAGTTGCAGTTTTTCGACATGCTGTCCCTGTATTTCCATGCCCAGCCAGAAGAGCATCGGGGGGAAAGCACCTTTCCCGATGTGCCGACCAAAGGCGGGGACGACGTCACCATTGCCATCACGGAACAGTCCGGTGGCCGCTATAGGCTCGACCCTTTCCCTTTTACGGAAGACGGCATCGCGATTCCCTTCGAGGGGCGCTGGCTAGCACCGGCAGAGGATGAAACATCGGGGCGGGCTCAGTTCGGGGCCACGCCGGTAACGCAACAGACCGTTACACTGACGGCTGCTTAAACCTTACCGGTTTGCCGCTTCGGTATGGTGCGGATAGCGCTTCATCATAAACAGCAACAACGCCACACCGGGAATGCCGGCGACGGTGGTGAGAATGAAAAACGTCACCCAATCTACTTGATCGGCCACCCAACCGCCGCCCGAGGCCAACAGCGTTCTTGAAAAATTGGCAAGGGACATGAGTAGTGTGTACTGGGTTGCCGTATAGGCGATGTTGCACAGGCTCGACAGGTACGCGATGAAAGCGGTGCCGCCGATGCCGTTGGCGATATTTTCCAGACTGATGGCGACGATAAAGGCGGGAATAGACGAGCCCATCATGGCCAACACCGCATAACCCAAATTGGTCACCGCCATGGTGACGGCTCCGAACAAAACCGACTTGAGCAACCCGTAACGGGCAATCATCAAACCACCGATGACCACGCCGATCATGGTCATGGCCACGCCGTAGGTTTTGCTGACCACGCCGATCTCGGTCAGGGTAAAGCCGATTTCCAGATAGAACGGATTGGCCATGAAGGCCCAAACGCCGTCCGCATATTTATAAAAAATGACGAACAGTAAAATCAGCGCCCAGCCCGGACGCGACATAAAATCGGCGAACGGCGCGATGACCGCTCGCTGTATCCACGCCCAGTATCTTTGACCCCTGGAGAGTCCCGAGGTGTCTGGTGTGACCGGATGTTGGGGTTCGGGACTGAATAAAGTTGTAACAACACCGATAACCATCAGCACTGCCATGGCAGCATAAGTGACGAACCAGCCGAAAAAGTCGGCCAGCACCAACGCCCCGGCGCCAGCTAGGATGATCGCTAACCGGTAGCCCAGCTGATAGTTGGCTGCCCCCGCTCCTTGTTCGTCGTCCTCTAGTGTTTCAATGCGGTAGGCATTGATGACGATGTCCTGGGTGGCGGAGGCCACTGCCAGGAAGAAGGTGAGTAGTGCCGTTAGGCCTAAGTTCTCGGCCGGGTTCGATAAACCCAAAGCGATCAGCGCGCCGACACAGACAATCTGGGCGCAGATCAGCCAGCTGCGCCGCTGCCCCATTGCCCGGGAGATCAGAGGCAATGGCAACCGGTCTACCAATGGGGCCCAGGTAAAGCTTACGGCAAAGACGCCACCGACAAGCGCAAACAAACCGATGGATGTCTTGGAGACGCCGACTTCCGATAGCCAGGCGCTTAAGGTCGGGCCGATGAGGAGAAAGGGCAGGCCCGAGGCAAACCCGAGCATAAAAATGACGATCAGCCGGCGTTGAACATAGATGCGGCTCGTGGCGAGCCAACCGAACAGGGTTTCCGAAACCATAGCCACAGGTTACGCCGCAGCAGCTTTGTTGGCCAATTTCTTGCGCTCATGGGGATCCAAGTGGCGTTTGCGCAAACGGATGTTCTGAGGTGTCACTTCAACCAGCTCATCATCTTGGATATAGGCCAGGGCTTGCTCCAACGACATCGCCTGAGGTGGCGGCAACTTAATAGCGCCATCCTTGCCGGCGGCGCGAAAGTTGGTGAGCTGTTTTGATTTCAGCGGATTGACCTCGAGGTCATTGTCGCGGGTGTGCTCGCCGATAATCATGCCGCGGTAAACCTTCACCCCGGGGGCAATGAACTGGGGGCCCCGGTCAAGCAGATTGAACAGGGCGTAAGCCATCGCATCCCCATCGGCGTTGGAAATCAACACCCCTTCCCGACGCGTCCCGATGACACCTTTAAACGGGGCGTAACCGTGATACAGACGGTGCATCACGCCGGTGCCCCGGGTTTCGGTGAGGAACTGGCCGTGATAGCCGATGAGACCGCGCGAGGGTGCAAGAAATGTGATGCGCACTTTGCCCCCGCCGGAGGGTTTCATGCCGGTCATTTCCCCCTTGCGTTCGGACACAGCTTCGACCACGGCGCCGGAAAACTCTTCGTCCACATCGATGACCACGTCCTCGATGGGCTCAAATTTCATGCCGTCTTCTGTTTTGAACAAAACGCGCGGGCGGGAGACGGATAGTTCAAATCCTTCCCGGCGCATGGTTTCGATCAGCACACCGAGTTGCAATTCACCGCGACCGGCCACCTCGAAAGCATCGCGTTCCTCGGTTTCGCGCACCCGAATGGCCACATTGCCCTCGGCTTCGCGGAACAGACGCTCGCCGATTTGCCGGCCGGTGACTTTCTTGCCTTCCCGTCCGGACAAGGGAGAATTATTGACCGAAAACGTCATCGCCAATGTGGGCGGGTCGACGGGGTGGGCGGCCAACGGTGTTTTGACCTCTGGCGCGCACAGGGTGTGGGCAACCGTCGCCTCAGCCAAACCGGCAATGGCAATGATGTCACCGGCATCGGCGCTGTCCACTGGCACCCGTTCGAGACCGCGAAAGGCCAATAGTTTGGTCGCCCGGCCGTCTTCGATGACCTTGCCCTCCCGGTCCAAGGCTTTGGTCGGCATGTTGAGGCGCGCCCGACCGGTGGCGATACGCCCGGTCAACACCCGCCCGAGATAGGGATCGGACTCCAACGTCGTCACCAGCATAGCGAAGGGCTGTTCCGTATCATGCGCGGGTGACGGGACATGGGAAACGATGAGGTCGAACAGGGGATTGAGGTTGACCCCGGTTTCCCCATCCAAATCCTCAACCGCCCAACCGTCGCGACCGACGGCATAGAGCACGGGAAAATCCAACTGGTGTTCGTCGGCGCCCAGGGCATCGAACATATCGAAGATCTCATCCAAGACCTCCGACGGCCGGGCGTCGGACCGGTCCACCTTGTTGATGATCACCAAGGGTCTGAGGCCGAGGTCGAGGGCTTTGGAAACGACGAACTTGGTCTGTGGCAACGGGCCCTCTGCCGCGTCAACCAGCAGCACTGCCCCGTCGACCATGGACAGGATGCGTTCCACCTCGCCGCCGAAGTCAGCATGGCCAGGCGTGTCGACAATGTTTATTTTGGTGTTGCGCCAGGTGACGGAGGTGCACTTGGCAAGAATGGTTATGCCCCGCTCCCGCTCCAGTTCACCGGAATCCATCGCCCGTTCTTGGATGCGTTGATTTTCTCGCACCATGCCGGATTGTCGGAACAGGGCATCGACCAATGTGGTCTTGCCGTGATCCACATGGGCGATAATCGCAATATTACGTAGGGACATAAAAACTGTATCCGAAGAGGCAGGTCAGGGCTGTGGGCCGCGCCTATAGCCCGTGTTTTGTGGCCAAATCTTTGAGCGACGCTTCCGGTCGGGGTCCCACATGAGAGACCACCTCTCCTGCCGCTAAGGACCCGAGCGTGGCACAGACCTTTAAGTCTTCGCCCTGGGTAAAACCGTATAAGAATCCGGCCGCGTAGAGGTCTCCCGCACCGGTGGTGTCGACAACCTTGCCCTGCGGCATGGCCGGCGTTTGGACCAGAGAGTCTTTGGTGACGATGACGGCGCCATCCGGACCGCGGGTCAACGCAGCGATATCGACCCGTCCCTCCAGCGCCTCGACCGCTTCGTCAAAACTATTGGCACGGAATAGAGTCGTGATCTCCTGCTCATTGCCGAACAGAATGTCGACATGCTCATTGACTAGATCAAAAAGCTCGTTGCGGTGACGTTCGACCACGAAGGGGTCTGACAAGGTCAGGGTAATCTTGCGGTGCGTTTTGGCGGCAATTTCGCAAGCGTGCACGATAGCCTTCTTCGCTTCGGGCAAATCCCATTGATATCCTTCGATGTACAAAACCTGCCCGGCAGCGATAACATCTTCGTCCATGTCGTCGGTATGCAGCAATCCGCTGGCACCTAGATAAGTAAACATGGTGCGTTGAGCGTCGGGCGTGATGAGAATAACGCAGCGGCCCGTCGCCGGACCTTCCGCATCTGCGTCCGGCTCATAATGAACGCCGATGGCACGGATATCATGAGTGAAAATCTTACCCAACTGATCGTCGCTGATTCTGCCGATGAAGGCTGGTGTGCCCCCGAACGAGGCAATGCCGGCCATGGTGTTGGCGGCTGATCCACCAGAAGCTTCAATGGCCGGACCGATGTCGTTGTACATGGCATCGGACTGTTTTTCGTCCACCCACATCATGGTGCCTTTGTGCGCATCATGCTTCGACAGGAACACGTCATCCGTATGGGCCAGGATATCGACAATGGCATTGCCGATGCCGACAACATCGAAACGGGCTTCGGTGGCGGCGGCCATAGTCACTCCGGATCAGGGGTTTGCTAAGGGGTACGAACGGCGGCGCAGTATACCCAGCGCTTTTTGGGAGACAAGAGAACTGCCTCGGCGTAAGAGCAGGCCATGAAAAAATCGGTTGTTAACAGAGCGGCAGCATGATTGGCGCCTTTATCAAGGCCTTAGGCCAGTTGTCCGATCCCCCCATACGCCGGGTGATCTGGAAAAGTGTGGTGGGCACGGTCCTCATTTTCATCGCCTTGCTCACCGGTATTGGCTGGGTCTTGGCGAACACCAGCTTGTTTGAGATCACTTGGGTTGAGACTGCGGTAGACGTGTTCGGCGGGCTAGCGACCGTGCTCCTGGCGCTGATTCTGTTTCCCGGTGTGGTGGCTGCCCTGGCTTCAGTGTTGCTGGAAGAGGTGGCGGATGCGGTAGAATCCCGCCATTACCAAGGCCTCGGCCCACCGCGAACACTGGGCTGGCTGGCTCTCCTCGGCACCGCGGCCCGCCTAATTGTCCTGACGGTGATCCTCAACCTCCTCGCCCTGCCGTTCTATCTGGTGCCCGGTCTCAACGTGATTGTCTATTACGGCCTCAACGGCTACCTGCTCAGCCGGGAATATTTCGAAGTGGTGGCCTTGCGGCGGCTTAATCCCGGTCCAGCGCAAACCTTACGGCGACGCTACCGGGCTCGCCTCTGGATCGCCGGAGCTGCGACCATGGCGCTGCTGACAATTCCCATCGTCAATATGATCGCCCCTGTGATTGGCACGGCGGCCATGGTACATTTGTTCCATTCGATCAACGGTGGGCACACCACATGACCCGCCGGCAAGACAGGCGAACGGGGTAGCCCCTCGTAATCAGCCTTAGGGATCAGGGAACGCATGCTCGGCACTGATAAAGCGAAGTTAACGGCAAAACAAAGCACACGCCCCAGTCGGGACGGGACCGCAGAGGCGGGGTCGGCAACCAACGACACTGCCACGGAAAAAGCCGATGAAATCGGCGCCGTTTCTCTTGGCCAGCGTGTGAAGACCGTGGCGCCGCCTTTGAAACCGTTTAGAAAGAGGTCCCGCATGGCCAACCCGCCCAGTCCGTCTTACCGCCCTGAAATACCGCGCAAAGTGGTCGACATCCCGAACCCCTCCCGCTTACGGGCGGAGCGTATAGAGTCCGCCGCAACCGATGACAGCAAACGTCTGGTGGTGGGCCAGCCCATCTCCGTCTCCGGCGATATTTCGGCCTGTGAAACCTTGGTGGTGCAGGGGAAGGTGGAAGCCAGCCTGTCCGATGCGGAAACCATCGAAGTGGCGGAAGGCGGCTTGTTCAAAGGCACGGCAGAAGTGGATTATGCCATCATCTCCGGCACCTTCGACGGGACCTTGAAAGCGCGCCGGTCCTAGGAAGTTGCAGCCTCTGGACATATCAAAGGCACGATACTTTTACAGCGACATTTCCATCGCCTCCGGCGGTCGGGTTCAGGGTACCATCGACAGCATCGATGCGGTGGACGAGGACTAAGTCACCCTCCACGCTTCTTCAGCGTCTTCGTTTTCTTTTTTTTTTGATTTTGCTTTGGCTTTTGCCGCCGGTTTGCGCTTGGGTGGGACCTTATCGGGCGGCGGTGTCTTCGGTTTGAAACCGCACAGATCTATGACCGGACAGCGCCAGCAATCAGGCTTGCGGGCCTTGCACAAATACCGGCCATGTAAGATCAGCCAATGATGGGCGTGACGCTTGAAGGCTTCAGGTGTGCGTTTTTCCAGTTTGTTTTCAACGTCGAGTGGGGTCTTGCCAGGTGCCAAACCGGTACGGTTGCCGACCCGGAAGATGTGTGTGTCGACGGCAATGGTGGGATGACCGAACGCGATGTTGCGCACCACGTTGGCGGTCTTACGCCCGACACCGGGAAGCCTTTCCAACGCTTCCCCGTCCTCCGGAACTTGACTTCCGTGCTCGGCAATCAACAGCTTTGATAACGCGATGACGTTTTTGGCCTTGGCATTAAACAGGCCAATGGTCTTGATGTAGGTCTTCAGTTTGCGTTCACCCAGCGCCACCATCTGTTCCGGTGTCTTAATCACCTTGAACAGCGGCCCGGTTGCCTTGTTAACACCCACATCCGTGGCCTGGGCGGACAGAACAACTGCGACCAACAGCGTATAGGAATTGATGTAGTTGAGTTCGCCTTTGGGCTCGGGGTCCAGCGCCTGCAGACGGCTGTAGAATTCGGGAATGTCTTTGACGCGCACCGCTCGCCGGCCTCAGCCGAGACCGAGCACGTCTGCCATGCTGTACAGACCCGCCGGGCGGTCCTGCAGCCAAAGGGCGGCACGCACGGCACCGCCGGCAAAGATGCCGCGAGACCCCGCTTTATGAGTGAGTTCCAGGCGCTCAACCTCATTGGCAAACAGTGCGGTGTGATCACCGACCACGCCGCCACCGCGCAAGGTGGCAAAGCCGATTTCACCAGGGGGCCGGGCGCCGGTTTCACCTTCCCGGGCGTAGCGGGCGACGTCTTTCAAGGACACGCCGCGACCTTCAGCCGCAGCCTGGCCCAAACTCAAGGCCGTGCCCGACGGCGCATCGATCTTATCGCGATGGTGCATCTCCAATACTTCGATGTCGTAGTCGGGCTTGAGCGTTGCTGCCACCTGTTTGGTCAAGGCAAACAGCAAATTAACCCCGACGGAAAAATTGGAGGCCTGAACAATCGGGGCTTTTTCTGCTGCGGTGGTAATCACATTTTGATCGTCGTCGGACAGACCGGTGGTGCCGACCACATAGGCGGTGCTGCTGCTTGCCGCCGCTTCTGCATGAAGACGGGTGGCCGCTGGCACGGTGAAATCGATCACCGCGTCAGCTGCTTCAAAGAGCGCCGCCGCATTGTCTCCGACGGTCAGGCCGACAGGCTCCAATCCGGCAAGCGTGCCCACGTCGGTGCCGACCGGTCCACCGGAAGCCTCCGTCCCGCCAGCCAAAGAACACCCATCAGTCCCTACGACTTCTTGAATGACCGTACGCCCCATGCGACCGGCGCAGCCGACGATACCGATGGCGACAGTCATGATGATGTCCTTGCATCCGGTTGTTCCTTGGGCGCCGGAGTATAAAGACCGCCGGGCCGGGTGATAGCCTTTTTTATGGCGGGCCGGGCTCTATAGTGGCGTGATGCAAGACCAGACCATAACGCCAAAGATCCTGCGGACTATAACAGAGCATTGGACAACCTCAGCGCGGAGCGTCTGACGTCAGCTCGGACCGTCCTAGCGCCCCTCATTCAAACCTTTGCGCCCACATCCGTGCTCGACGTGGGGTGCGGCCATGGGGCTTGGCTACAGGCGGCCCGGGAATTGGGCGTGGACACCGTTCAAGGCGTTGATGGACCTTGGATCGATACCGATGCCCTGATGATCCCAAAACAAAACTTTAGGACCCATGCCCTTGAACAGCCGTTGGATCTGGAGCGGACGTTTGATCTCGTCATTAGCTTAGAAGTGGCAGAGCATTTACCAGAGACCGCCGCTGATATCTTTGTTGAGAGCCCGGTGCGGCATAGCGACGTTATTTTGTTCTCGGCTGCCATTCCCTTTCAAGGTGGCCGTGGTCACGTTAACGAGCAATGGCCGGGATATTGGGCGGTGAAATTTGCGGCACGTGGCTATCGCGCCATTGATGCCATCCGTCCGATGATATGGAATAATAACCTTGTGCTGTGGTGGCTGCGTCAAAACATCTTGTTGTTTCTTAGCGATGCTGCGCTGTCCCGTTATCCAGACTTTGTGGAAGACGTTGTCGATAATTTCGACAGCCTAGCCGTCGTGCACCCCGAGCTTTACCTACACTTGGTCAGAATGACCAACCGTTAACCTGTTTCCTGCCACATGTGAGACAACATATTTTCAAAATCTCGGGTAAAGCGGGGGGCGTCACATAACGGTGAGTTTTTGACCCGGTCCCGCAAACTTAGCCGCAAACCCGCGAGTTCGTCGCACCGGCTGGCAAAATCAATCACCTTTGCCACGTAATCATCTACATCGCCTGCGATCCAATCGGTGAGTCCGACGGTTGTCAGGAAGCTCGCCGAATGGCGGTGACAAAAGGCGACACCCGGCAACGTCAGAACAGGCACGCCCATCCACAGCGCCCCGCAAGTGGTGACACAACCCGACCAAGGAAACGGATCAAGCGCGATGTCGATATCATGGTAAGCACGGAGGTGGGCGGCTTGTTCAGTGGGCGCGCGTAAATCAAGCCTGTTGGATGAAATAGCGCGCGCTGGGAACACGGCCTTGATGCGATCGCAGGTGCGCTCTTCGGAAAGGGCAAAGTGTTTCAGGACAAGACGGCTATCCGGAATAGTCTTGAGGATCTTGGCCCAAGCATCGAGCGTGTTATCGCTGATTTTGGCGATGTTGTTGAAAGATCCGAACGTAATCGAATTTGCTGCCACACCAGGCAAGGCGTTGACCGATGGCGCATCGGGTGGTGGTGTATAGACGGCGTAACTTTCGGGCAGCCGTATGGGCCCGTTCAACAAAATGGATGTCGTCTTCTGCCGGTGTTTCAATCGGATCAGTAATAAAAAAATCGATCGCTTCAAGACCCATGGTGCCATGCTGACCGCCCACCCATTTTGCCTGAACAGGCGCCGGCTTGCGGACCATTACACCGATACGGCCGTCAGCAGAGTGACCTGCCATATCTATCAGAATGTGAATGCCATGATGACGAATGAGGCCAGCCACTTCATCGTCATTTAAGGCTGAAATATCGTGGACCGCGTTGGCTGTTTTGGTGAACCGGTCCCAGTAGTCATCGTTTGAGTTGCGGGTCACAAATAAAACCGGTTCAATTTTCGTTCGATCGAGATTTTCCAGAGCGCCGACAGTGAAAAAACCCACCGCATGGCGACAAAACCGTCTGGACAAAAACCCGACCTTCAATACCTGTTGATCAGGATTTCTTGGGACAAACGCGTTGTTTGAGTGACCGCTGGCGTGACGTTCCGACCAGGCACGGGCTTCGTGTTTTAAATCGGACAGCGTTACATCGTTCAAGGCGTGGAGATTGCGGATGTAAAATCCGTCGCCTGCAGCGCTCAGGTGGCGGCGTGACACAGCCAAGCGAAAACAATCATGGGCGGCTTTGGCTTGGCCGCTTCGTTCATAAGCAAGACCTAGAGCAGATTCAATTTAGTCCCGATCATATCCGGCGGCGGCGAAGTAGTTTTCGCATTCGGTTGAGGTGAAGGCGTCGATGGCCTCGGCAATGGCGTCCCACAGGTCGTCGACGGTTCTGGCGGCGGCCTTTCTCAGGAGCGCCTTGAGTTTGGCGAAGGCCATCTCGACCGGGTTGCAGTCGGGACTGTAGGGCGGCAGATACAGCAGGGTTGCGCCGGCGGCTTCGATGGCCTGGCGGATGCCAGCGACCTTGTGGGCGGGCAGGTTGGCCATGACGACGCTGTCTCCGGGGTCGAGTTCGGGTGCCAGGACCTGTTCCACATAGGCCTTGAAGGCAGCCCCATGCATCGGCCCGTCGAGGAGCATCGGGGCCGCCAGGCCGGAGAGGCGCAAGCCGGCGGTCAACGTGGTGGTCTTCCAATGGCCATGGGGTATGGCGGCCCGGCACCGTTCGCCTTTGCGCGACCATCCCCGCAGCCGCGCCATCTTCATCGACGCGCCGGTCTCGTCGATGAAGATCAGCCGTTCCGGAGCGAGCCCTGCCTGGCCTTCGAACCAGAGCCGGCGCCGCGCGAGCACGTCCGGGCGCCGCCGCTCCGCTGCATGGCCGGTCTTTTTTTGTGCGTCAGCCCGCGCTTGGCGAAGAAGTGCCAGACCGTCGACGGGCACACCCGAACCCCGTGCGACGCCGCCAGCTTCTCGCCAATCTCGGCCAGCGTCATAGCCTTGGTCTGCGCCACCAGAGCCAGGATAAAGGCCTCATGCGCATCCAGCTTCGAGCCAGGCGGTTGGCCCTGGCGGTCGGGCTCGATCGAGCCCGTCTCGCGCCAGCGCCGGCGCCAGTGGCTCGCCGTCGCTGGCGCGACACGAAAACGCGCCGCGGCCCCCCGTGCAGACAGACCCCCAGTGACCGCCTCGACGACCCGCCGGCGAAGATCATTCCCGTAACAATGCCCCATGTCTGACTCCCAAATCGCCTCGGGATATAGAATCATGGAGTGGGACGCTTGGGAATCCCCTTCGATTCACAATTCAGTCAAACCGCTCTAGGTTGTAATGCAGATGATCATCGTTGCAGCCAAGATCCGCAGCATGCGACAGGGAGAAAGCCGCTTCGCCGGGATGCCTGGACTTCAAACACTCAAGACCGCCGGCATGAAACGCGTCCGCAAGTGCCTGACGGGCCGGCGCGTCCAATGTTTCTGCTTCTGGAATAAGGGCGGCAAGACGCTGGATTGCCTGTATCGGTGTTGCGTTTTCATTGAATGCAGCCGACGGCGGCAGGGTTCTCTTATTCCAAGCAAAAAGACGTGAAAGTAATGAGAACAATCCCGTCCTCCTTCACCAGAGCCGATTGTTTCCGCTATGGTAAAAGTGTGAAGGCTGTATAGACAACCCACAAGAGCGCTGTGTCCCAAACTGCCCCTACCTTCGTTCAAACGTTTCCCAATTTGCTTGGGCGCGAATACTGTCAACTCATCGTCGATCGGTTTGAAGCCGATGATCGAAAGCATCCATCGACTGTCGGTCGGGTTGGAAATGAACGCGTCGACCCCGGCCGAACGGGCACTATTCTGTATCTCCATGACACCATGGAAGAATGGCGGGATGTGGTCATCCAAACTCACAATGCCGTTACCAAAGCGGTTACAGATTACGCAAAAGAGTTTCCTGCCTTGGCAGCGCATCTTGCGTCGGGTCGGATAGGTTGCCACTATCCGCGCATCGAACGGGTCGACTCGGGTCACTCGTTCGAATGGCACGCAGACAACGCCAACATTGATACGTCCAAACTGTTTTGGCATGTTTGATTTATTTGTCGGACGTCGCAGAAGATGGCTATACGGAATTTGCCCACCAAAACCTCTCGGTGCGCCCCGAAGCCGGCAAGATCGCTGTCTTTCCACCCTTTTGGACTCACCTTCACCGTGGTGTTTCACCGGCGAAATCGTCGAAGTACACCATGTCGTTCTATTGGTCTTATCTGGAAAGCGGTGACTCAAAACCCGACCGGCTCTCCTGGCGCCAACGATTGACTGGTCGGCTTTAACAGCACTATTCGTGGAGGTGACTAGTCCGTCAGGTCTTCGAAAAAGTTTTTGACCTTATGGAAAAAGCCGTGGGCTTCGGGACTATAGGTCTTTTGATCGCTGTCTTTCTCGAAGTCCCGCAGCAGGTCTCTCTGTTTCGCGGTCAGATTGACAGGTACTTCCACCGCCGCTTCCAGGAACATGTCACCCCGCGCCGTTGAGCGCAAAACGTTCATGCCTTTACCGCGCAACCGGAATTGATGGCCGTTCTGGTAGCCTTTGGGAATGGAGACACGCACCTTGCCGCCTTCGATGGTGGGCACTTCTATATCGCCGCCGAGCGCGGCCGTGGTCATGGCAATGGGTGCGCGCATATAGAGGTTGGCACCGTCGCGCTGAAACAAGCGATGGGGGGTGACACTTAAGAAGATGTAGAGGTCGCCCGCGGGTGCCCCGTTCATGCCCACTTCCCCCTCACCGGCTAAGCGGATGCGGGTGCCGTCTTCCACACCGGGGGGAATGGTGACCTCGAGGGTCTTGTCCTTGCGCACCCGGCCAGACCCGCGGCAATCACCACAGGGGTTTGAGATCACCCGGCCGGCTCCGCCGCAAGCGGGACACGTCCGTTCGACCGTGAAAAACCCTTGTTGGCTGCGCACCTTTCCGGCGCCGTTGCAGGTCGAACAGGTATCCGGTGCAGCCCCATCTTTTCCGCCGGTGCCCTTACAGGATTCACAGGTGGTTGAAGACGGTACGGTGATGGTGGCTTTTTTGCCGTGGTAAGCGTCTTCAAGACTGACTTCCATGTTGTAACGGAGGTCCTGGCCGCGGGCCTGGGCCCGGCCGCGCGATCCGCGCCGTCCGCCCATGATGTCGCCGAACATTTCATCGAAGATATCGGCGAAGCCACCGCCAAATTCGAAACCACCGCCGCCACGCGGCCCGCCGCCCTGTTCGAACGCCGCGTGACCGAATTGATCGTAAGCCGCGCGCTTTTGCTCGTCTTTCAGAACTTCGTAGGCTTCATTGAGCTCTTTGAAATTGTGCTCGGCCTTTTTGTCTCCCGGATTCTTGTCCGGGTGATACTGCATGGCTAGTTTGCGGTAAGCCTTTTTCAGCTCGTCTCCGGAGACGCCTTTGCTAACGCCGAGCACATCATAAAAATCACGCTTGCTCATGAAGCCCGCTCCCGGCGCGCAGCGGAACAGGTCCGGCTCGTGTTGAGCCGGAATACGTCCACAAATGCGCTGCGAGTAATCATGACTACGAGCCTAACGACGCGAGACGCTGGTAACGTCAGCTTTTGTCTTCTTTGTCGTCGACTTCCTCAAAGTCGGCATCGACCACTTCGGCGTCATCTTCAGAAGCTTCGCTAGATGCATCGTCGCCACTAGTCTCACCAGCCTCTCCAGCATCCGCCTGCGCTTCTTGCTCCGCCTGATACATGGCTTCGCCCAACTTCATCGCCACTTGCATTAGGGCTTCGGTCTTGGCCTTGATGTCATCCACGTCTTCCGATTCAAGCACGTCTTTGAGTTCTTGCACCTTGGCTTGGATTTCTTCTTTGTCGCCAGCGTCGACTTTATCTTCGTGTTCGCTGAGCGTTTTTTCCGTGGTGTGAATCAGGCTGTCTGCCTGGTTGCGGGCATCCACCAGCTCACGCTTCTTCTTGTCTTCATCGGCGTGGGCTTCGGCGTCCTTGACCATTTGATCGATGTCGTCATCTGAAAGACCACCCGAAGCCTGAATGCGGATCTGCTGTTCCATGCCCGTGGCTTTGTCCTTAGCCGACACATTGACGATACCGTTGGCATCTATGTCAAAGGTCACCTCGACTTGCGGCACGCCGCGGGGCGCTGAGGGAATACCCATCAGATCAAACTGGCCAAGCAATTTGTTGTCGGCTGCCATTTCCCGCTCGCCTTGGAAGACGCGGATAGTCACCGCCTGCTGATTGTCTTCCGCCGTTGAAAAGGTCTGGCTCTTGCGCGCCGGAATGGTGGTGTTGCGGTCGATCAGCCGGGTGAATACGCCGCCTAGCGTCTCGATGCCGAGGGACAGCGGGGTGACATCCAGCAACAACACATCCTTGACGTCGCCTTTGAGCACGCCCGCTTGAATGGCCGCACCAAGAGCGACCACTTCGTCCGGGTTGACGCCTTTGTGGGGCTCACGGCCAAAGAAGTCCTTCACCGTTTCTTGTACTTTGGGCATGCGGGTCATGCCGCCGACGAGAATCACTTCTGCGATTTCGTTGGGTTTGAGCCCGGCGTCCTTGAGCGCCTTTTTGCACGGATCGACGGTGCGCTGAATGAGATCGTCTACCAGCGCTTCCAGCTTGGCGCGGGTGAGCTTGATGTTGAGGTGTTTGGGTCCCGACGCATCGGCGGTGATGAACGGCAGGTTGACTTCGGTCTGGCCTGAACTGGACAGTTCGATCTTTGCTTTTTCGGCACCTTCTTTGAGACGCTGCAAGGCAAGTTTATCTTCGCGCAGATTGATGCCGTTCTCTTTTTTAAATTCATCGGCCAGGTAATCGATGATGCGGGCGTCGAAGTCTTCACCGCCGAGGAAGGTGTCCCCGTTGGTCGATTTCACTTCGAACACGCCGTCGCCGATTTCGAGAATGGAGATATCAAACGTTCCGCCGCCAAGGTCATAAACCGCGATGGTGCCGGAGGCTTCCTTATCCATGCCATAGGCAAGCGCGGCTGCTGTCGGTTCGTTGATGATGCGCAGCACATCCAGACCGGCGATCTTGCCGGCATCCTTGGTGGCTTGACGCTGAGAGTCGTTGAAATAGGCAGGCACGGTGATCACCGCTTCGGTGACATTTTCACCGAGGTAACTCTCAGCCGTCTCTTTCATCTTCTGCAAGATGAAGGCGGAAATTTGTGACGGTGCGTACTTTTCACCGGAGGCTTCGACCCAGGCATCGCCATTGTCGCCCTTGATGATGGAATAGGGCACCAAGCCTTGGTCCTTCTTCACCGTCGGGTCGTCAAAACGACGGCCGATGAGGCGCTTGATGGCAAACAGGGTGTCTTCGGGATTGGTTACCGCCTGGCGCTTGGCCGGCTGGCCGACGAGACGCTCTTCAGCGTCGGAAAAGGCCACCACCGACGGCGTTGTGCGTGCGCCTTCGGCGTTTTCAATCACCCGCGGGTCCGAGCCGTCCATAACGGCAATACAGGAGTTGGTGGTCCCGAGGTCGATACCGATTACTTTGCCCATAGGGTTTTATCCTTATTGTTGAGGCGGATGTCTCCGGCCCGCTGGCGGCGCCTGGGGGCATCCCCCAAAAAATAAAATGGTAGGGAAAACCATGGTCTGAACCATGACCCGGTTCCCCCTCCAGGGTCGCTGGGTATATAGGGGGTGGGGGGTTCGCCCGCAACGAGGAACCGACTCTTTTTTCAAGGGTTTAGGCGCACTTATGGACCTTTCTGCCGACCTGTTTCCACCCGATTTGCCCACCGGCACCCAGCATCTGAAGGCAGCGGTAGCCAAGGGTATGCAGGCCAGGCTGTTGGCCGCTGTCCGCCGGGTTGAGCAAAAAGCGCCCTTTCGTCAGGCCCGGACCAAGTCCGGCGGCCTTTATTCGGCCGAAATGACCAATTGCGGCACCGTGGGCTGGTGGAGCGATGCCAAGGGCTACCGCTATACCAAAGCTCAGCCGGGCTCGGACGTACCCTGGCCCAGGATACCGCCGACGTTCAGCAAGGTCCTGGACGAGATCGTGGTCGACACCCCATGGCCTGATTTTTCATCCGATGCCTGCCTGATCAATCACTACACCAAAGGCGCCAAGATGGGTTTGCACCAGGACCGTGACGAAGCGGATTTTGACCAGCCCATCGTTACCGTCTGTCTCGGCGCGGCGGCGGACTTTCTCATTGGTGGGTGCGCGCGATCCGATAAGCCGCTTGTTCTCACCGTCGAAAGCGGTGATGTCATTGTCATGGGCGGGGAAAGCCGAATGCGCTTTCATGGTGTACGCAAGATTTATCCCGGCACCAGCCCCTTGCCTGGATTGGATGGGCGGATCAGTCTCACCTTCCGCAAAGCGCTTTCATAGACAGGTCCGTTATATGATCCGTACTTCCACATCGTCGGGTTCCCCTTACGAAGATTCGATTGATTTTTGCCGGGCGGTGCGCGTTGGTAATCATATTTTCGTTGCCGGCACCGGACCCATCGGCGCGGACGGTAAAACCGCCGCGCCGGGGAACGCTTACGGCCAGGCCAAACGCTGTTTGGAAATCATCACCCAAGCCATCGCCGATCTCGGTGGGTCCCTCAGCGACGTGGTACGCACACGCACCTATTTGACCAATGTCGTTGATTGGAAAGACGTGGGCCGCGCCCACGGCGAAGTGTTTGGTGAGATCAAACCGGCGGCGACCATGCTCGCCGTTCACAAACTCATCGGCGCAGACTGGCTGGTGGAGATTGAAGCGGAATGCGTGGTGGAAGACGCTGACTGATCAGCCCCTACACACCACCTCGAAGGCTTCCACCGTCACCGGCAAGTCCATGACGAAAGTCTTGCCGCGGGCCGCCAGTTCATTGGTGAAGAACGTCACATGGATGGGCCGCCACACCTCAAGCGGACGCACGCGCGGGCCGTCCACGGCGGTTTCGTTTTCGGTGATTTGATCAAACGGCAAGGTCATCAGCAGCGTGGTTTTCAATACCGCCGCCGGCGCACCATTTGAATCCGTCAGCACCGAATAACCGCCGACCACCGGCGTGATGGACCGGTCCCCTTCGTACATCCACGGCGAGGTGAACGTGCCGGTCTTGTCACCAGCAAGAATCAACCGGGTGATGGCTTCGATGGTTTCCGGCGTGCCGCCGATGGAACGCACTCGGTAAAAGCCATCCGCCGGCGGTTGTGAAATTTCAGGCAAGCAACCCTGCCAAAATTCAGAAACGGACTCTGCTCGAGCGCTGAACGAAACCAGTAGCACAGCAAAAACAAGAACCCGACACATCAGTTTGCAATCGAGTAAACGAGTTCAAAGGGCTCGACGATAATGGGCATATCATCAGTACAACTCTTGCCGTACTTGGACATCAGTCCATTCCAGTAGTCGCGATGCAACGGTTTCCAGACCTCCAAATCCTGCACCGGCGGTCCATCCAATTTGGTTTCTTTTTCACTGATGCCGCCAAAGGTTGTGTTCCATGTCTCACCGATGCGTATAACCGCCTGTGGTGCACCACTATAGCCAGTGAGAATGATGGGCGTGCCTGGCTTGGTTTCCGGATAACCTTCGGCCTCCATCATCCAGGGCAGACTGAAGGTGCCCACCTTGGTGCCGGCGTTGATGAACTCGAGAATCAGCCCGGTGGTTTCTTCGTCGATGCCGATGGAACGCACCTGATGATCGTCGGCGAGGTCGGGCACGGCAGCTTTGGCTTTGGCCCAAAACGCATCCAGCGCGGCGTCGTCGGGCAAGGCGGGGCCTTCGCCAATAACAAGAGTGCGGGTCATGATCAGTGCGTCCTTTGTTGTTTGTTCAAATTGGATCGAGCGCCACCATACCGTAATCGCCAATCCGTTCGAAGCCGAGAGACTCATACGCTTTCTGTGCCGGGAAATTATCTGTCTCGGTAAAGAGAATGGCTTCTGCAACTCCGTCCGCTTTGGCATCAAGCAGAGACCCGGCGACGACGGCGCGGGCATGGCCACGACCCCGCGCCTCTTCCGGAGTGAACACCCCGCCCACTTTCACCGTGTCGGGCAGGGCGGCGTTGAACCCGGTCATAGCAACGAGGCCATCCGTTTCCTCCAACACCCAAAGACGTTTGTCCTCGATCATGCCGGCGAGCATGGCGTGATTGCGCTCATCGTCAATGGCGTGCGCGGGATAGCCCATGGTGATGAGATCGTATTGGTGGCGCCATTGCACCAGCGTCGAGAGATCACCGTCTACGGCGCGGCGGTGGCTGACACGACCAGACGACAGCGACTCCGGCACGGATAGGCCGTTGAGGTCGAGGGTATAGAGATATTCCGGCACCACCTTGCCCAAGCGCGTGCGATCCAGATCCAGTTCCGGTTCCGCCGCCTTGACCTGGGCCCAGGGCCCGTTGACGCCGTTGATCGGCCGGCCGGAGTTCTTGGCCAAAGCGCTCGCCAAATCCACGGGAGCGGTGGGTGCTTGCAGGATGATGGTGTTATTCCAATAGTGCGCACCGACATCGGTCAGGTCATCGCCATTAAACGCGCCCATGTAGAGACCGCAAAACCGGTCCGGGCCGTCTTCAATGCCGCTGTAAAACAAGTTGGCACGGAGAAATATGGACGACGCTCGGTGGCGCTCCAAAAACGCATCGACGGCCGGACGGTCGTCCGGTGTAAGACGGCGCAGGTCGTGCACGGCTCAAGATGATGTCGGGTAGATCTGCTCGAAGCGCTCCACCTCCACGATCATGTCTTCGCTGGGGGTGAGGCCATGTTTGGTGAGAAGCGCGGTCCAAAACGGCCAGTGAACCCCTTTCCAAGCCTCCACCGTGCGCATTGTCGGGCCGTCAACGGACACATGGTCGTCGGTGATGTCCTTATAGGCCACCGGTGTCACTTCTACGACCTTGACGGCGAGGTGCGGTTTGCCGTGGAAATCCACCATGATCGTGACGCGGCCCACAGTGGGGGCATTGACCGGGTCGAGGTCGTGCAGCATTTTGAGACCGAAGGTGCCGGACTTGTTTCCTGTCTTGATGAGGTCGAATAGCATTTCGGCCATGTCTTGATCGGCACCGAGACTGCGGACGCGGTAGTCGTCTCCCGCATCAGGATCCACCTCTTTCACTTTTTGCCAAAACGCTTCCGTTTGATCTGATTTCTCCATTAGGTCCCCCGGCTTTGGTTTATGGTACAGGCGGATAGAGCAGTTCGAAGTGCTCGACCATCACAATCATGTCTTCACTGGGCTCAAGCCCGCAAGGCTCCAGCAAGCTGGTCCAATAGGGCCAGTGAATGTTCTGCCACACCTCGAGTTTACGCGCACCCGGACCTTCGACAGTCAAATGGTCTTCGGTGATGTCTTTGTAGGCGACCGGTGTGAGTTTGTCGGTTCTGATCGCGGCATGGGGTGCGCCATCGATATCCACCAGTACCGCAACGCCCCCCAAGGTGGGCGTGATCGACGGGTTACGCTCCTGCAGCATCTTCATTCCGAAGGTGCCGTACTTGTCCCCTTTAAGAATGAGATCAAGGATGATGTTGACGGTCTCAGGATCGCCGCCGATGCGTCGCACCCAATAATCCTCACCGACATCGATGCCGGACTCTTTAGCGGTTTGGAAAAAAGCGTTGGTGGCTTCTGTTTTGTCCATGGCCGCTCATCCGCCAGTATAGGTGTAGCGCCAGACCGTTTGGCTGACATCGTCGGCGACTAAAAGTGATCCGTCGTCTGCAACCGCTACGCCGGCCGGCCGGCCCCACACCCGGGCGCGGGATTCGCCGCGCGCCCAGAAACCGGATGAGAACACCATGTATTCGTTTTTCGGCTTTAGGTTTTCAAACGGCACGAAGGCCACGTTGTAGCCGCGGGGCTGGTCCGCGTTCCACGAGCCGTGCATGGTGACGAAAGCACCACCTTTGAATTGATCCGGAAACTGATCGGCCATGTAAAAGGCAATGCCGATGGGTGCCGAGTGAGACCGGAACAAAGTGTCGGGCACAATGGCCGCGGCCACCAAGTCAGGCCTGCGGTCGAAGAAGTTGGGCTGGGGGTTAGACCCGAGATAACTATAAGGCCAGCCATAGAATCCGCCGTCCTGCACTCTGGTCATATACTCGGGCACCAATTCGTCGTGCAGACCGTCACGCTCATTGACCACCGTATAGAGATCGGTGGTGCCGGGATAAAACGCCACACCTACAGGATTGCGCAGACCGGCAGCAAAGGTGCGCTGGTTGGAACCGTCGAGGGCGAACTCTTGGATGGTGGCGCGCGGTTCAGGCTCGACAGCGATGTTGCCGCGGCTACCGATGGCCACAAAAAACTTCGAGCCGTCGGGATGGAGCGCCACATTGCGGGTGGAATGACCGCCGGGGTCGCCGAGGGCTCGGCGTCCTGTGACCTGCACTGCGTCCTCCCGCGTTTCCCGGTCGCCGGATGCATAGGGCAAACGCCACACTGCGTTGAGATCGCCAACGAGAACAAAACCCTCTCCTATGGCAATACCGTGGGGCCGTCGAAAACCGTCGGCGAATTCGCTGATGACATCGGCGCGACCATCGCCGTCTGTGTCCCGCAGTAATGTGATCTGATTGATGCGCGGTTCGCTCAAAAACACCGTGCCGTCCGGCGCGACTTTAAGGTTGCGCACGTCTTTCAGGCCCGAGGCAAACGCGTTGACGGTGAAGCCGGGCAGCACGGTCGGCTGAGCACGGGCCGGTTTAGGAATGGTGCGCGGCGGATTGGCCGGACTCGGCGGGTTGTAGGGCCGCGGCAGAGAGGCCAGGTCGATGGCGATGACCGTGCCCGGTTCCTGCTCGAACAGTTGGGCGTGGGCGGTGCCGGCAAAAATTAGTGCGGCCGCAAGACCCGCAAGAGCCCTAACCGTCATAGGTGATTCTCCACACCGTGTTGCCGACGTCATCGGACAACAGCAGTGAGCCATCAGGGGCGACGACCACACCGGCGGGGCGGCCCCAGACCTGGGAGTTGTCCGCGTCGCCGTTCCAGAAGCCGGAGGCGAACACCTGGTAGGTGCCCCGCGGCTTGCCGTCATTGAACGGCACATAGACCAAAGTGTAACCCCGCGGCTGATTGGCGTTCCACGAGCCGTGCAAGGTCACAAAAGCGCCGCCGCGGTAGTCCACGGGGAATTGTTCGGCTCGATAAAACTCAAGATCGATCGCCGCCGAGTGGGACAGGAACGGCACATCCGGTTTGATCGCCGAGGCGACAAGATCGGGACGCTTGTCGGCAAAACCCGGTTGCGGATTGGAGCCCATGTAACTGTACGGCCAACCGAAGAACGCGCCTTCGGGCACGCGGGTGAAATAGTCGGGTACCAATTCATCGCCTTGCCGGTCCCGTTCGTTGACCACGGTGTAGAGGTCGTTTGTGCCGGGATAAAACTTCACTTCCGTCGGCACGCGCATGCCCGAGGCGAAAGTGCGGCCGGGTCCGCCGTCCATGGGAAACTCTTGGATGGTGGCATGGGGCAGAGGATTTTCACCGATGTTCGAGGCCGACCCGATGCCCACGTAGAACTTGGAGCCATCGGGATGCACAGCCACATTGCGCGCCCAGTGAAAACGCATGTCCGTCGGACCCAAAGCACCGGGCGGCGTCAGCAGCACACTGGATGTTGGCGCGCGGGTGCCATCAGGGTCGTACGGATATTTGCGCACTCCCGTCTTGTCGCCAATGAGCACGGCGCCGTCGATGAAGGCAATGCCGTGGGGCGTGTTGAGATGGTCGATAAAGGTATAGCGGTCGTCGGCAATGCCATCGTCATCGGTGTCACGCAGCACTGTGATCTTGCCAGCGCGTGGTTCGGCAATGAACACATCGCCATTGGGGGCGATCTCCATGTTGCGGGCGTGGCTTAGGTCGTCGGCGAAGAGCGCAATGGAAAAACCATCGGGCACTTGTGGCGCGTCTTCGGCGGTGCGCGGCCGTGGCCGGGAGAAGTTGATGTCCCGCGGGCGCTGCCCGGTATCGGGATTGGGTTTGACCAAAGCGTTGAGATTGATGCGCAGGGTCTGGCCGACGGTCTGATCCAACGGCGCCGCCTCTGCGGCAAAACCGAAGACAATTCCCATGACAAGGCCAAGTTTCAGGCTCCGTCTCACCATGCGTTCCACTCCTCTACTCTTATTAAGAGGAGTCGTGGCACGGCCTCTGGTCGAGTTCAAGCCGAGCCATCCCCATGCACTGAAACGTGACCGTTTGGAAAATTAGACCTCTGTGTTGAAGCCGTTTTCGCTGTCGTCACCATTGGAGGCCGGCGTTTCCCGTTTGGACCCTCCTTTGGAGATCGCCACCATGGCCGGGCGCAACAAACGGTCGGCCATCATGTACCCCTCCTGCACCACCTGCACCACCGTGCCTGCGGGCACATCCGTATGCTCCACTTCCTGCATGGCCTGGTGGCGGTTGGGATCGAACGGCTGATCCAAGGAGACAAATTTCGACACCCCCTGTCCTTCGAGCACAGCGGTCAGTTCTTTGGCGGTCATCTCCACGCCGACGGCCAGGTTCTTCACCACATCGTTTTCGTTGCGCAGGTTCTCAGGGGCGGCCAGCAAAGCCCGTTCAAGATTGTCCGCCACCTGCAAAATGGATTTGCTGATGTTGGAGGTGGCGAACTTGGCGTTATCGGAAATGCGTTTGTCGGCCCGCTTGCCTGCGTTCTCCGCTTCCGCTAACGCCAGTAGCCGTTCTTTCTGCGCCTCGCCAAGGGCGCGTTCCAGATCGGCAATGCGTTCCTCGGGTGTCGGTGGAGCGTCCGAGTCCTGATCGGCACCTTCACTCTGCCCGTCGTCACTATCTGATTCGTCACCGTCGGATACCGTCGGGTCTTCCGCCGCCTCGGCTTCAGCATCGTTTGCTTCGTCGTCGTCCGATTCAGGTTTGGGATCGGTGTCGCTCATACCAAAATTTTCCTGGGTATTACGGTTGATCTCTTAAGGCTGGTCTATCAAGCGGCCCACAACCTTGGCCGTGTAGTCCACCATGGGAATGATGCGGGCGTAGTTGATACGCGTCGGTCCGATGACGCCGACCGCGCCGACGATTTGTTCGTGGCCGTTCTTAAACGGCGCGACCACCATGGAACAGCCGGCGAGATTGAACAGCTCATTTTGGGCGCCGATGAAAATCTGCACGCCTTCGGCATCACCGACGAGATCCACCAGCCGGATCATTTGCTCGCGGGTCTCCAGCGTCTCGAACAGATGGCGCACCCGCTCTAAATCTTCCAACGCGGTGACGTCGTTCAACAGATTGGCCTGACCGCGAATGATCAGCGAGCCGCCGGCGCTCTGATCGCCCGACCATGTGGCCAGACCCTCAGCCACCAACCTGGCTGTCAGTTCATCCAGTTGGGCACGGCGGTGTTCGAGATCCGTCAGGATATGATCCTTGGCCTCGCTCAAAGTGCGTCCACCCAGTTTGGCAGAGAGAAAATTGCCGGCCTCGATCAACACCGACGGCGGCAGGCCTTCAGGCACTTCGATGACCCGGTTTTCGACCATGCCGTTTTCCGACACCATCACCACTAAAGCCCGGCCCGGCGCCAGGCTGACAAACTCGATGTGTTTCAATGCCGCTTCCGATTTCGGCGCCATCACCAGACCGGCGTGATGGGTGAGACCGGAGAGCATCGTCGACGCCCCTTCCAGGACCTCCTGCATGCCTTTGCCGGCGGCAGCGCATTGGGCTTCGATTTCCTGGCGCTCTTCAGAATCCAATCCGCCGACCTGCAATAGACCGGAGACAAACAGGCGCAAGCCCGCTTCTGTTGGTAAGCGTCCGGCGGAGGTATGGGGGGCAAACAGGAGCCCGGCGAATTCCAGATCCGACATGACGTTGCGGATGGTGGCCGGCGACAGGGAGCCATTGAGTTTACGGGCGATGGTCCGCGATCCGACAGGTTCACCGGTCTCCACATAGGCATCGACAATGTGGCGGAAGACCTCACGGGACCGGGCGTTGAGCTCGGACACGGGGTCGGAACCTGAGAA
This sequence comes from Rhodospirillaceae bacterium, assembly GCA_965262665.1. Lineage (GTDB taxonomy): Bacteria > Pseudomonadota > Alphaproteobacteria > Rhodospirillales > Rhodospirillaceae > CBDBND01. The sequence goes on along the minus strand of CBDHFR010000003.1, from coordinate 720,430 downwards.
AGGAAGATCGGATGGGGTGTGAGCCATGTCCGGCTATGTAAGCAAGGAGGGCGGGGCCGTCAATGAAAGCCCATCCGGTCGTTAACCATGCACGGCCCTTGTTCCTATAGGCCGGGAGCGGGTATGCAGGGTGCGCGCCGCTTGTGGCGCGCCATTCTGGAGTCTGTGTTCATGCGCCCATCTGGCCGTTCACCCGATCAGCTTCGTCCGGTCAGTTTCGACCTGGGCTTTGCCAAGCACGCCGAAGGCTCCTGTCTGGTCAAGTTCGGCGATACCCACGTGCTGTGCACTGCCTCGGTGGAAGACAAGGTGCCAGGCTGGATGCGAGGCACCGGCAAGGGCTGGGTTTCCGCCGAATACGGCATGCTACCGCGGGCCACCAACACCCGCACGGATAGAGAAGCTGCCCGCGGCAAGCAGTCGGGACGGACCCAGGAAATTCAACGCCTCATCGGCCGGGCGCTGAGGGCCGTGACCAAAATGGACCAGTTCGGCGAAGTGCAGATCCGTCTCGATTGCGACGTCCTTCAGGCCGACGGCGGCACCCGCACCGCGTCCATCACCGGCGCCTATCTCGCTCTCCACCAGGCTTTCGACACCATGGTCGGGATGGGTGTGATCGCCGAGGTGCCGCTGATGGAACCGGTCGCCGCTATCTCCTGTGGCCTGTATCAAGGCACGCCGGTGCTGGATCTGGATTACGCCGAGGATTCCAACGCCCAGGCCGATGCCAATTTTGTCCTCACCGGCTCGGCCCGGATTGTCGAAGTGCAGGGCACGGCGGAAGAGGATCCTTTCACCGCTGAGGAATTCCAGAACTTGCTTTACCTGGCGCAACAGGGCTGCGCCGATCTGGTGGCTATGCAGAAAGCGGCGTTGGGATCATGACAAAAGGACCGTCATGACCCACCGGCGTTTCGAAGGCGGGCGCCTGGTGATGGCCAGCCACAATCCTGGAAAAGTGAGAGAAATCAAACTGTTACTAGAGCCGTTCCCGGCGGACGTGGTCTCTGCCGGGGATTTGGACCTGCCCGAACCGGAAGAGACCGGGACGACCTTTGTCGCCAATGCAGAGCTGAAAGCTCGGGCGGCTGCTGAGGCGTCGGGTGAGATTGCTCTCGCTGATGATTCCGGCCTGGCCGTGACCGCGCTGGACGGTGCGCCCGGCATTTATTCGGCCAGATGGGCCGGCCCTGACAAGGATTTCACTTTGGCCATGGAAAAAGTGGAGAGCGAACTGGGCGATGCCGCCGACCGCTCGGCTCAATTCGTCTGCGCTCTGACCCTGGCCTGGCCCGACGGCCATTGCGAAACATTCGAGGGCACGGTCGACGGCACTTTGAGTTTTCCGCCCCGGGGCGAACAGGGGTTCGGGTACGATCCGATCTTTATCCCCGATGGCTATGACATCACTTTCGGGGAAATGGCGCCGGACAAGAAACACGCCATGAGCCACCGCGCCGATGCCTTCCGAAAACTGGTGACAGCCTGTTTCGCATGACCGCAACACAGCACACCGAATCAGACATCGCGCTCTATGTGCACTGGCCCTTCTGTGTCTTTAAATGTCCGTACTGTGATTTCAATTCCCATGTGGTGGAAAGCGTCGATCACGGCGCGTGGTGTGATGCTTTTTTAAAAGAACTGACGTTCGAAGCAGAGCGCCTTGAAGCAACGCGCTTGCAGTCGATCTTCTTCGGCGGCGGCACACCGTCGCTGATGGATGCGCAAACCGTCGAAGCGATCATCGACGCGGCACAAAAACATTGGGCTCCGATCGACGATTTGGAAATCACTTTGGAAGCCAACCCGGGCACGGTGGATGTGGAACGGTTTGAGTCGTTCCGGCATGCCGGCATCAACCGATTATCTCTCGGCGTGCAAAGTCTCGATGATGAGCAGTTGAGTTTTCTCGGGCGCAAACATTCAGTAGACGATGCCCTGCGCGCGATCACACTAGCGGGAGAAACTTTCGACCGCTTATCGTTCGATTTGATTTACGCACGGCCCCATCAAAGCGAAGAGTCCTGGCGCGATGAATTATCGCGTGCGTTGGACGTATTGCGAAACGCCGGTGGCTCTCATCTATCTTGCTATCAACTGACCATCGAAGACAACACACCGTTCAAAACAGCGTACGCGCTGGGCGAATTTGAAATTCCGGATGAGGACGACGGTTCGTCGCTCTACGAAACAACACAAGAGGTTTTGGAAGACGCCGGTCTTCCCGCCTATGAAATTTCCAACCACGCTGAACCGGGTGACGCCTGCCGCCACAACATGCACGTATGGCAGGGCGGTTTGTATGCGGGCATCGGTCCGGGCGCCCACGGCCGGGTGAAGATCGGCGGAACAGTTCATGCCACCCGCCGACACAAGCCTCCAGCCCAGTGGCTGAAGAAGGTCGGGGCAAACGGGTACGGCACTTTGGAAGATAGCGCCCTCACCCCCGGGGACCGAGCCATAGAAATGGTGCTCGTTGGGTTGCGCCTGAGCAGCGGTCTGAACCTGGCTCACCTGGAGCACGCGACCGGTCTCAATCCTCTTGAAGTGATCTCTCAACAGAGCCTGGAGTCGCTGGAGTCTGAAGGGCTTATCACCCGTTCTTCGGACTCTCTCAGAACCACCGAAAAGGGCCGATTGGTGCTCAATTCGGTGATCGGAGCGCTGCTCGGGTAACGCCAAGAACAAGACTTTTCGTTGTCTTTCCATTGCTTGCTCAGGCATGTCAGGGTCACGGAAAAGGAGGCTCAGCGATGACCGTCATCGATGCCGATACCCATGTGGTCGAAGATGTGATGATCTGGGATTACGTGTCGCAAGCGGATGCGGCCTACAAACCGGTTTCCGTGACCGCCGATGAAGTATCCAATCTGGCCTATTCCTCGGGCGAGCGACAGTTCTGGCTGATCGACGGTGATCTTTACGGTCGCGGCGGCCAGCCCGGGCCGATGTACGGCGAAGGTACTCGCACTCTCGGTGATCCCACCGCCCGGGTCGCCGACATGGATCGCTACGGCCATGATGTGCAGGTCACCGGACAGGCCGATGTGGCACTAACCTCGGTTTCTCCCGACGAGTTCGATGCCGTGCGAGCCATTGGTGGTCACGTGTTTAGTGATCGCATTCCCGCGGTGGTGAGCTTGGCCTTTAACACGGTGAAGGACACACCGTTTCGCGACCGGCGGGTGCGCGAAGCGGTCATCCACGCCGTCGACCGGCAATCCATCGTCGACATCCTGCTCGGTGGTGAAACGGTGGTGGCCAACCAGCCGGCGCCCCGCTCCGCTTTTGGCTACAACGAAACCTTGCGCCCGCGCCTGTTCGATTCCAACCGGGCCCGGCGGTTGCTCCGCACAGCCGGATATGAGAACGGCTTTTCAGCGGTGATGGAAATGCCGTCGGGTGCGGTGATGTACACCGATGTGTTTCAAAAGTGGTAGCGGATTTGGCCAATGTCGGCATTGAACTCACCGTGCGCACGATGCCGAATATCAAATTTCTTGAAAACATTCAGACCGGCGCCTGGAGCGGCACGGCCATGGCCATTCCTTTTTTCACCCCGGTGGCCGATGCCCTTTACCCCATGCGCCAGAACTCCTGCCTGTGGTACGCGCCTTACTATTGTGACGAAGAGGCAGTGGCGATGATTGAACAGGCCTTGGCGGAGTCCGATCTGGACCGGCGCGAACGCCTGACCCGGGCGGTGATGGCCCGCGCCCATGTCAATGCACAGGCGATGTTTTTATACGAGACGGTGGCGTTCAACGGTCTCGGCCCGCGGATCAAAACCTTCCGCGCCGACTTTGGCTTCATCCGCTACGAAGCGATTGAGGTTGGGGGGGAGTAGGCCCTCTACTTCACCATCCTCTTACTTGACCCCTGAGATCATCAGCCAGGAACGGTGCACGCCCTTGGACGGGCCGCCGAAGCCATCGTTGCCCCGTTCGGCCTTGGGCGTGGCGTCCTGGTAACCCACTTCCACGTCCTTGAAGCCGGCGTCCTTGGTCAGCTTTTCGAAGTCCGCCGTCAACGCGCCCTTCCAGAAGGGTTCATAGTTGTATTGGATTTCGTAGTCGCCGCGGATCTTGCCCCAGGTGTCCATTTCCTCAAGGCGGGCCGGCACTTCCAAATGGACCATGACGCCGCCCGGCTTGAGCAGGCGGTGACATTCCTTGATCACGTTGGGCAGCGCCTTGCCGGACGTCTCGTGCAGGATGGCGCTTGAGGTGATGAGATCGAAACTCTCGTCGTCAAAGTCGGTGCTCTCGGCGTTTTGCTGAGAGAAGTGCACCGGGATATCCAAACGCTCGGCCCGGGCATGGGCATAGCGCAACAGACCGGCGCCCACGTCGATGGCATGGGTTTCCGCTTCTGGGAAATAGTTGGTAATGGCGAGAGTCGAATGACCGACCGTGCAGCCCATGTCGAGAATGCGTTTGGGTTGACCGTCGGGCCAGCGGGCAAAGAAATGGGAGACGATGGTGTGGCCGCGGATGTCGTTCATGTAGCCGCCGTTACGGCCCATCTGATAGACCACGGCGCCGCGGTCGAACACCGCGCCTTGGCGCACATCGCGATCACCAAAGGTGCTGTGATAGTTGCCGGGCATGCGGTGAATGTCCTGTGCGGCGATGTACCGCGGCACTTTGAAATTGGGATCAACCCGTAGCGAGCCTTTGGGGTTTTCAATCTCGGCCAGGTCCATGAGATCGTCGATCTGTCGGTCGACGCAGGTGCCGACCGCATCCCACATCATGTCCTGGGCGACGGAGGTCATGGTGATGTAGGCCTGGTAATAGGGCTCCTGTTCCATCTCCTTGCGCAGTTCCTGATGATTGCGCGCTTCCCGGCCTTCCCGTTTTTCAAACTCCGGAACAACTTTTTCTTCCAGCAAAGTGCGCTGGCCCGGATCGATCTTGGAACCGAGGTAGACCTTCATATCGACGATAGCCAGTTGTTCGGCAATCTCGTCGTGATTGGATTCCGGCATCATCGGATGGGGACGGTGGGCATCCATGGGTGAGTCCTTCTCTGTTAGTGACGAAGTCTTACTTTAGATGTCATGCCAATATCATTTGTTAGAAAAGGCATGCGTCAGACGTCGTCGAATTCTTTCATCATTGTATCATAGTCTTCATCGCCTGACTCCAGACGGGCGCTTTCGACGCGAAGGATGCGGAACACCTTGTGCATGATCCGATTGCGCAAGGATGAGCGTTCGGCCAAGGCGTCACCTTCGGCGTTATAAGTTTCAACGTCTTGGCTGGTGAATCCACCTTTCGCTTCCGATACCCGCTCGTGGGTGTCGACACGTTCGCGCAGCACCGACACTTCCACTGTCAGGGCCATGACCATGGCCATGAGCTGATCGTTGGTGGGGCCGTCATGGAAGGGATGGGGGCGGCCTTTGGGTACCCACACTTTGTCTGCGGGACCGGTCAATCCGGGGGCGGCAACCATGGGCGTCTCCTCTGCTCTGTGCGCCTGAGGCTTGTGTTTTGTATGTAGGGCAGCATAGGCCAGAGACCAATGATGAGAGTCAATGGATTCTGGATTGTTCACCGTGTAACGCCTGAAATCCCGCAGAAAACGAGGGCCTACCAGGAAATCTGCAGACCCTCGCCGGTCTGGTTTCCGCTCTCGATGGCGCTCAGCGCCGCGGTGGCCACGTCGGCCCGGGCCACTTTCCATTTCACTTTGGTGGGCGGCTCGAGACCAGTCCAAGTGGTGTACGCCCCTTTCGGCGGATCGCTGACCAGCATGGGCGGACGCAGGATGGTCCAGTCTAACCCGTTATTCATCAGCACGTTTTCCTGCAGCGTCTTGTCCGGGAGGATGTTCTTGAGGATGTACCTGGCCACCATGCGCACCCACCAGGGGCCGATGCCCACCGTGTCCGACGCCCCCATAGAACTGACGGCGACGATGCGTTTGATGCTCGCCGCCTTCATGCCGTCGACCACCGCTTGGGTGACGCGCTCATGTTTGGTGTCGGGCTCCTTGTTGGAAAACCCGTAGGCGGTGAACACGGCAGTGACGTCAGGTGTGCATACTACTTTGACCGCTTCGGTGTCGAACAGATCGCCTTCGATGGTTTTGAGATTGTCGTGCGGTGTCAGCTTCGACGGATCGCGGACAAAAGCCATGACCCGATGGCCGTGATCCAAGGCTTGCTCGACAAAGGCCTTGCCGGTGCCGCCGGTGGCACCGAAAACGAGAAAGTGCTGGGGTGTTTGATCGCTCATCTGAATGTCCTTTGACCTGGGTCCTGCGGGCGGACATAGGAGGACTTGAGCTTTGGCACCAGACCCCCTGTTCGCCCCATTCCGCCAGCCGGTTACCGGACGCCCCCAACAATGAAGCCCCTTACAAACCAGCTCCGCTGATAGCATCGTGAATGGAACAGATCACGAAACAACAAGGGGCACACTCATGGATATGAAACAGTCGCTGCAAAAAATTGCTTTCTGCTTGGTGGCGTTTGCAACATTCACATGGGCCGCAGGCTGTGTTGCACAAGACGCCTCAGCAGATTTTCCTGTTGTCACCATGAGCGATGCCGAGTTTGACGCGGCGTTTACCTCCAACACGGCTAACGTCAATGGCATCACGTTGCACTATGTGCGCGGTGGCAAAGGGGATGAAAGTGTCATCCTCATCCACGGCTGGCCCAACAATTGGTATGTATGGCGTACAGTTATGCCGACACTCGCCCAAGACTTCGATGTCATTGCCGTCGATGTACGCGGTGTCGGTAAGTCTACGAGTGACCAGGCGGGGTAGAGTAAGCAGACCATGGCCGCTGATCTTCATGCCTTGGCCCGGCATCTCGACCTCGATACCGTGCATGTTGTCGGCCACGATATGGGCGGCGTGGTCGCGCATGCCTATGCGGTGATGTACCCCAATGACACCGCATCCATGACCAGCGCAGAAATTCTGTTGCCCGGCGTCGCGCCCGATTGGCGCCAATTCGGCGCCATTCTCTGGCACTGGGGCTTTCACATGTCTCCGCCGTTAACGGAGCAGTTGGTGCGAGGACGCCATGTCGACTACTTCAATAATTTCTTCAGCGTCGGCGGACCACGCCCCGGTCCCTATTCAGCACGCGCCCTGCAAGAGTTTTACGACGCCTATGCCGCACCGGAACAACTCACTGCGGGGTTCGAGATCTACCGGGCTATGGATGCAGATGCGGAATTCATCAAAGCGGCGGAAATCGCAGGGACTGTGCCGGTGTTGTTGCTGGGCGGCCAGTTTTCGGCCGGTTTCATCACGCCGCAATTGGCGGAAGGGATGACGGCGCTCGGCCATCAAAACGTGCAACACAAAGTGTTCGAACGCGGCAGCCATTGGATCATGGAAGACAACCGCGATGCATTTTTATCGACATTGATTCCGTTTTTGAAAAACGCGTCTTAGTTTTCTGTGCACATTTGATTAACGCACCTTTTTTGCGCACCCGCGTAATTTCTTGAGCGCGCTAAAAATTATATCCGGGCGACCAGCTCGGTGCGTTCTCCGGCCAGGCCGATGAAGGTGGCGGCCGTGTAGCCGTCATATAAAGGCGCCGGCGGTGAAATGAAATTCACGTTCAAGTCGTCGAGGGAGTCCGCTTCAAAGGTGGTCATGGCCACACCGGGCGGCAGCTGATCAGGCGGACCAGGGCGCTTGCCGGTCGGGGGATCGTATTGGTCGAGCTCCAGTTTGTTGCCGCGTTCGGAGGCAATCAAAACGGAAAGATCAAAGTTGTGATCGGCGGGTAGGCCCTGAGCGTCGGACAGCACCTTCACCGGGAACGACAGGTCGCCCTGATCGCCAAGTTTGAACGTGTCCAGGTAGAATTTTTTTAGCGCCGGCAAGTCCGGTCCAGCCAACACCATGACGAACACCCGGTCGATCAGCGTCTTCGGTTCAGGATGGTTGGAGGCGGCGCGGTCACCGGTGTTGCCGGTGAGGTAAACCACTTCCTCCGCCGGGCCGACCACCTGCATGGCGCGCAGTGGTGAGTCCGCGGTCAGCGCCCGCGGCACACCGACCACCCGGAAGGGCGAACCGTCGAGTTTTTTCATCACCGCGTCCACGTCGGCGACAGTGATCTCGATGGCCGCCCAGCCGTGGGTGGTAAGAGTCTTGAATGCGGGCACGGGATCGATTTCCACCGCGCGCACGGTGACCTCTTCACCGCTGGCCGGACCGAGCGTCACATAAGGCCGCCCCGCCGAAGCGGGTGCCCCCCAAGATTGAGCCCAGGCCTCGGGCACGGTGCCTTCGTCGGCCACTTGATAGTCGAGCCAGTCGCCGTACCAGGCTTTGACCTGGGTCACGTCCGGCGCGCCGATGGTGGTCATGGTGATGCGTTTGAGAAGGGACGCGGCAGCGCGCATATCGAAAGCTCCCTGCTGAGTGAGTTGGGCACGGACGGGTGAAGGCAGCCCGACTCCCGCAGCGACTCCTAGAAAAACGGCGCGGCGACTGGGGTTTGGCGGCCTCATAGCTGCCACGCTAGAGCGTTTCCGCGGTTGAATGAATCAAAATTTTGTTGTCATGGTCTTGGCGGACTGATTCGATAGCCGCTTTGGCGGGGGCATCGTGGCTGTATCGGAAGACCTGCGTATTCGTTTGGCGAGGAAAGTGGCGTCGGGCATGTCGCGCCGTCAGGCGGCAGCCCTTTTTGAGGTGAGCGCAAGCTCGGCGGTGCGGTATGTCAGGCGATATGAAGACGAGGGGACTGTCGCGGTCAAACCACGGCCGTCGCGCCAGCGCCGTCTTGATCCTTGACGGCGAGGATATCCTGCGCTGGATTAAGGAGACGCCAGACCCGACACTGCAAGAGCTGTCTGAGCGTCTGGACGAAGTTCACCAAGTGATTGCGCCGACTTCGACGATTAATGACTGGTTCCGCGCGCGCAAGATCAGCTTTAAAAAAACCGCCCACGCCAGTGAACAGGAACGCGCGGATGGGCAGGCAGCACGCGTGGTTTGGCGCCAACGTCAGGCCCGGCTCCCGGCCCATCCCGAGCGGGTCGGCAGGATCGTGTTCCTTGACGAAACAAGTATCAATACCAAAATGGCGCGCCTGCGGGGGCGCTGTCCCAGCGGCCAGCGGATGGTTGCCGCCATTCCCCATGGTCATTGGAAAACCATGACCTTCATTGCCGGATTGCGCGGTGACGGCCTGACCGCGCCCTGGGTGCCCTGATTTGATCGAGGGCGCCATGGACGGTGATGCATTCGAGCAGTACATCAAAACGCAACGCGCCCCGACCCTTCAAAAAGGCGCTGTTGTTGTCCCCGGCAATCTGCCGGCCGACAAACGCGACGGTGCCAGGCGGGCGGTTGAAAAGCGGGGCGCATGGCTTTTGTTCCTGCCACCCTATGCGCCGGACTTCAACCCGATCGAGCTCGCATTTTCAAAGTTCAAAGCTCACATGAAGCGCTTAAAACCCCGCACCATCGATGATCTGTGGAAAGCCGCCGGTAACGTCTGCGGCCTCTTCAATCACGAGCACTGCAGGAACTTCTTGGTTGCTGACGGCTATGCGTCAGAATAAATCGGAAATACTCTAGAGCGGTTTGACTGAATTGTGAATCGAAGGGGATTCCCAAGCGTCCCACTCCATGATTCTATATCCTGAGGCGATTTGGGAGTCAGACATGGGGCATTGTTACGGGAATGATCTTCGGCGGCGGGTCGTCGAGGCGGTCACTGGGGGTCTGTCTGCACGGGGGGCCGCGGCGCGTTTTCGTGTCGCGCCATCGACGGCGATCCACTGGCGCCGGCGCTGGCGCGAGACGGGATCGATCGAGCCCGACCGCCAGGGCCAACCTGCCCGCCCATAAGGTCGCTGGCATCCGCCAGGCCATCGAAGCCGCCGGCGCAACCCTGCTGTATCTGCCGCCCTACAGTCCCGACTGCAACCCGATCGAGATGGCCTTCTCCAAACTCAAGGCGCTCCTGAGAAAGGCCGCCGCCAGAACCGTCGACGACCTGTGGGACGCCATTGCCGACGCCATCGACGCCTTCACCTCAACCGAATGCGAAAACTACTTCGCCGCCGCCGGATATGATCGGGACTAAATTGAATCTGCTCTAGCTGTCTTTGGAGCCCCTGGCGAGGGGTCCCTTAGGGGTCTTCACCTCTATTACCACAATTCCTGAGCCAAAGGGTCCAAGGCCCTGACTCTCAACAAAAAAAGGCCTTTTGTTAACGGCCCGTTTACCTTTGGAGGCGACCCTGGCGGGGTGAGGGCAACCGCTTGCCAAATGGCGAGCGGTTTTGCGGTGCTGAGTGGGGGCGCATGTACAACAGCCGGCTTGATGGGCTGATCGATTATCCGTTCCAGCGTTTGAACGCGTTGTTGGCGAACATCACCCCGGCGGGTGACGGCGACCCCATCGCCATGTCCATCGGCGAACCGCAGCACGACGCTCCCGACATGATCTTCGAAGACCTGAACCGCCACCGCGACGGTTGGAACAAGTATCCACCGACGGCCGGAACAAAAACCTATCGCGCAGCTGTCGCCGACTGGCTGATTCGCCGTTACGGATTGCAAGCAGGTTGGATCGATCCCGATCGCCATGTGCTGCCGGTGGCCGGTACCCGCGAAGGATTGTTCATGGCCGCCATGCTGGCGGTGCCACCGGAAAAGAACGGCAAGCAGCCGGCGGTGGCGATGCCCAATCCCTTCTATCAAGTTTATGTGGGTGCGGCGGTGATGGCCGGTGCCGAACCGGTGTTTGTGCCAGCCACGGCAGACACCGGCTTCCAACCCGACCTGTCGACACTTGATAAAGACATTCTTGACCGCGTCGCACTGGCCTACTTGTGCAGCCCGGCCAACCCGCAAGGGTCGGTGGCGGATATGGACCGCCTCAAGACCACCATCACCTTGGCGCGAGACCATGACTTTGTTTTAGCCGGCGATGAGTGCTACTCGGAAATTTACGCCGACGCGCCGCCACCCGGACTGCTGCAAGCCTGCGCTGAATTGGGTGACGATTTGACCACTGTGCTGGTGTTTAATTCCCTCTCCAAGCGCTCCAGCGTTCCCGGTCTGCGGGCCGGATTTGTCGCCGGTGATGCCGACCTCATTGCGCGGCTACAAACGTTGCGGTCCCATGGCGGTGCCGCCCAACCCTTGCCGCTGATGGCCGCGGCGACATCGCTTTGGCGCGACGAGGAACACGTGGAGTCCAACCGCGCTATGTACCGCCAGAAGTTCGATGACGCGGCGGACATCTTCGGCACACGCTTTGGCTTTTCCATTCCCGCCGGTGGGTTCTTTCTGTGGCTCGATGTGGGTGACGGCGAAGCCGCAGCCCGCACCTTGTGGCAACAGGGCGGCATCAAAGTGTTGCCCGGCACCTACCTAAGCCGTCCCGATGAAACCGGAAACAATCCCGGTGACCGTTACATCCGCGTTGCCTTGGTGCACGACCGCATGGCCACCGCAAACGCCCTTTCCCGTATGTTCGACATTCTAGCCAAAGAGGTTTGATCGTTATGGCCAGCTCAGCAACCCGCGTTGACACCGGACCGTTCCTGCCGCCGACCATGGTAGCGGCGATGAAACGCACCCTCTGGGCCGTGGCCGGTCTCGTCATTGTCGGCATCGCCTTGGCCGCATTGACTGCGCTGCTTACCTATCAGCCCGGTGATCCGTCCTGGAACACCGGCACCGATGCCGCAACCCGCAATTGGCTGGGTGAGCCCGGGGCGGTGTTTGCCGATGCCTTGCTTCAGGCCCTTGGTCTGGCTGCCGCCGTGCCGCTGCTTGCGGTTGGCGCCTGGGGTGTGCGGGTGATGTGCGCCGAACCGGTATCTTGGCTGTGGTTGCGCACGGTGGTGTTGCCTTCGTCCGCCTTGATGATTGCCATCGGCCTAGCCGGGATCAGTCAACCCCAAGCCTGGACTTTACCGTCAGGGTTGGGCGGGTTTTCCGGCCGCATTCTGCTGGATCTCGGCGTTATCAAACTAAGCGGCCTTGGGTCTACTGCAAGTTTGCACTGGGTGCTCACGGTTCTCGGTGGAGTGGGCGGATTGATTTTGTTTCACTGGCTGTGGACGGTACCCGTTTCGGCCTACGGCATTGTCGTCGCTTGGCCAAGTCGCAAACTGGCATGCGCTGTAGCATGGTTCATAAATCTGTTTTATCGACTTCGATATGAGCACGCCAAGCGCCGGGTTGGCCCTGCACAAAAGGGAGAACGTGTCGAGCCCGTCTTATACGACACCGGTTACGCTGGCCCTGACTATGCGGAAAAAGAGGATGGGTTTGACATCATCAATGCCCGTGCGTCCGCGTCCGCCTCTGCCCGCAACGCAGCACGGGGAGCCGACATCGTTGTACCGTGCAAGCAAACCACCAAACCGTCCAAAAAAGAACTGGCCGCCCGGCAGGGCTCGTTGCTGCCGGCCACGCCGGAAGAGTTCGAGCTGCCGCCACTGGATATCTTGAGCCTGCCGCGTGTGAAAACCCAAACACCCATCGATACCCAATCCATAGAGAACAACGCCAAGATGCTGGAGGGCGTGCTGCAGGACTTCGGCATCAAGGGCGAGATCGTCAAAGTCCGCCCCGGTCCGGTGGTGACCTTGTACGAACTGGAACCGGCGCCGGGCACTAAGACCGCGCGGGTGGTCTCGCTCGCCGACGACATTGCCCGGTCCATGAGTGCGGTGGCGGTACGTATCGCCGTAGTGCCGGGCCGTACTGTCATCGGCATCGAGCTGCCCAACGAACGGCGCGAGACCGTGTACTTCCGCGAGATGCTTTCGGCCGACGCCTGCGACAAGTTCGATGGCAAGCTCACCTTGGCTTTGGGTAAAGACATCGGCGGCGCACCCATTTACGCCGACCTGGCGCGTATGCCCCACTTGCTCATCGCCGGCACCACCGGCTCGGGTAAGTCGGTGGCCATCAACACCATGATCATGTCGCTGTTGTACCGGCACACCCCGGACGATGTGCGCCTGTTGATGGTCGACCCCAAGATGCTCGAGCTCTCCGTCTACGACGGCATCCCTCATCTGCTGGCCCCGGTGGTCACCGAAGCGAGCAAGGCGGTGGTGGCGCTGAAATGGGTGGTGCGGGAAATGGAAGACCGCTACCGCGCCATGAGCCAGCTGTCGGTGCGCAACATTGCCGGCTACAACCAGCGCCTCAAAGAGGCGGCCAAGAAAGGCAAAAGCCTGACCCGCACCGTGCAGACGGGGTTCGACCCTGAAACGGGCAAGCCGATTTACGAAGACCAGGACCTGGATCTCACGCCCCTACCCTACATCGTCGTTATCATCGACGAGATGGCCGACCTCATGCTGGTCGCCGGCAAGGATGTGGAAGCGGCGGTGCAGCGTCTGGCGCAGATGGCCCGCGCCGCCGGCATTCACGTCATCATGGCGACGCAACGGCCTTCGGTGGATGTCATCACCGGCACCATCAAAGCCAACTTCCCAACACGCATCTCCTTCCAAGTCACTTCTAAGGTGGACAGCCGTACCATCCTCGGTGAACAGGGGGCGGAACAACTCTTAGGCCAGGGCGATATGCTTTACATGGCTGCCGGCGGTCGCATTACCCGCGTGCACGGGCCTTTCGTCTCCGACGAGGAAGTGGAAGAAGTAGTCAGTCATCTCAAGGACCAGGGCCAGCCATCCTATCTGGACTCGGTCACCGACGAAGACGCCGCCGATGTGTCCGACATCCCGGGCTTTGCCCAGCTCAACAGTCCGGTGGGAGGCAACACGGACTCAGGCGACAGCTTGTTCGACCAGGCGGTGGCCATCGTTGCGCGTGAGCGCAAGGCCTCCACCAGCTTCATCCAGCGCCATTTGCAGATTGGCTACAACCGGGCAGCCCGCATCATCGAGGAGATGGAAGCCCAGGGCATGATCGGCAAGCCCAACCACGTGGGCAAACGGGAAGTGCTGCTGCCGGAAACAGAGGAGATATAAGACCAAAGCTCCACGGCAGCTCTCCGACAAATCTCGGATTTGTCTGAGTCCACCGGATTTGCTTTTTCGCATGGCACTGCGGGCGTAGTATGCCCGCCTATCCTTTTACGGGAACGGCCATGCTGCCGGTAATCGATCAGCCGTTTCCCCATGACCTGATGCCTGTTCCCGACCACGACGAGCACGCCCGGGAAGATTTCACGGTGGCGCTCAAGCTTTATGCGTCGGAATACCTCTACCCGTACGACGAGCTGGTGTACGAGAAACGGGCCAAACCCAAGTTCGTCAAAGAGCATGGCCGCGAGCCGGAAGATTGCGATGAAGTTCATCATTTGATGATGGACGACCCTTACACAAAATTTTGGAGCGGTGTTGCCCGCAATCTGCAAGAGGCCAACTGGTACAACCAGGGCCGGGTTGCCGAGCGGCAACTTGATCGCATGGAAGCGGAGGCCAAGAAGAAAAGCGCCGAGCCGCTGGGCAGTTTGGCGCTCGATCCGAACTTCGAAATGCCAAAATACATTGATGTGGTCGACATCCACTGCATGCCCGGCGGCTATCCGGGACCGCTTCGGGGTGGAGTATCACGAGCGCTCGGTCTCGCGCCTGCTGCACGATCTCGGCTTCTCGCACATGAGCGCCCGGGTGCGCCATCCGGGCCAAGATGCGGCAATGCTGGAGACGTTTAAAGAAACTTCCCCCGGGCGCTCGCCGCGGCGGTAGCCACCTGCCGCCCGCAACGCCGGTCGAGCTGTGGTGGCAAGACGAGATGCGCCTTGGCCAGAAGAACGGCATCGTCCGGCAGTGGGCGCGCACCGGCAGCCGTCCGCGTCAGCCCAAGGACCAGCGCTACCAGAGCGCCTATCTGTTCGGCGCCGTCTGCCCGGCGCGCGGTACCGGTGCGGCCGTGGCGATGCCGTTCGCCGACACCCATGCCATGCCGGCCCATCTCGAAGAGATTAGCCGCACCGTCGCCGACGGCTCACACGCCGTCCTCCTCATGGACCGCGCCGGCTGGCACACCACCACCGAATTGGAGTTCCCCGACAACATCACGCCGCTGTTCCTGCCGCCCAGATCGCCGGAGCTGAACCCGGCCGAAAACATCTGGCAGTACCTGCGCCAGACCTACCTGTCGCACCGCGTCTTCGACAGTTACGAAGACATCGTCGATGCGGCATGCCACGCCTGGAACAAGCTCATCGACAAGCCCTCGAAAATCATGTCGATTGGTATGCGCAAATGGGCACACGAAGGTCAAATTCAATGACCGTTGGTATTAGCCGGCGCCACCACTTGGGTCTGTCCTTATTTGGTTTGTCTTAAGGCGAAAACTTCGCCCACTTTGGCCGTACAATTGTCGGGACTGTCGTCGCCCTCAAAGGGTTTCTGAAAGTGTGATTGCGCCGACGGGCGCTGCATCGCCTCATTGAACCATTTCTCTAAGGCGGCGTTTCCCTTGCGCCAATTGAAGTCCCGCGGAATCGGCTCAGGCACGTACTTGGGCACCACTAGGTCCAGATAGGTTAGGGTGTGCAGGGCCGAGGCATCGCCGATGTCGAAGGCATGGCCGGTTTCCGCATCCTGGTTCATCACCGCCAAGCCCTTGCCGATTTTAGGCCACAGCCAATCGATAAACTTGGACCGGGGTTCTCCACCATCGGAGTAGTTGTCGTCCATGGTCAGTTGGGTCGCGATATCGAACACCGTATCAGCCAGAGCGAGACGCCTGAGTGCGTCCCAGCGCACGGGACCGGGCTCGGGATAGAGGGCGCGGCCGCCCGGTGCCAAGCTGTCCAGGTACTCGACCACAGCCTGGCTGCCGTAGATCACTGTGCCGTCATCCAAGGCCAGGGTCGGGACTTTACCCAAAGGATTGATGGGAGTGAGATCATAGCCTTCGCGGAATGGGTAAACCGCGACCGGCACGATCTGATCCCACACCCCGGCTTCATGGGCAGTGATCAGTGCCTTGTGGGCGAAGGCATGGATCGGCGAATAGAACAGTTTCACAGGCGGAACTCCCAGGTGATGTCGCGAACAGTCTATGCGGCTTGCGGCCCGATCCCAATGCGGCTTGCATATCCATATCGATGCAGCTTGCGCTGCTGCCCCAATGCCGCCATAAGCGGAAACCATGATAGGCACCATGAAACAGGCTCTGACTGCAGTTCTGATTTTAATGTGCGTGGTGGGATCCACGCCTGCGAGTTTGGCGCAACCGGCAGCGACGGACGATGCCGCGGTGCTTGAGCAGGCGGCGGCGTACCTAAACAACATCGACACGTTGCAAGCGCGCTTTCTGCAAGTCGACGGTCGCGGCGGCGTGGCGGAGGGAGACCTGTACATCGACCGCCCGGGCAAAATGCGGCTGGCCTACGATCCGCCCACGCCCATTCTCATCGTCGCCGATGGCTACTACGTCATCTACGTGGATCTCGAATTGGGCGAACCCAGTTACCTCGACATCGACGACACGCCGGCCGCGTTTTTACTGGAGCCGGATTGGTCGTTCACGGATGAGGACGTTGAGGTTAGGGACGTGGTACGCTTGCCAGGGGTGGTGGAAGTGACCGTCGCCCGCGCCGACGACATCACCGCTGGTGAGCTGACCTTCGTCTTTTCCGAACGGCCGTTCGCGCTGCGCCAGTGGCGGGTCAAAGACGCCCAAAGCCAGGAGGTCACTGTCACCCTGTTTGAGACCCAAACCGGTCTCAGTTTGGACTCGGCCCTGTTCCACTATGAAGAGGATGACGTCTTCGACGACGATTGAGTTGCGGACGATGGATCACAGAGGCGTGATTTACGCTTGATGCAATGCCTGAGCCCACGGGTGTAATCCTCTGAACAATCGATCCTTTCTGGATTACAACCTGACCGAGACTAGACCGCATATCTGCTATGCAGCATTGGCACTTTTAAACCAGCGGGCCGGTCCTCATAGTCGGGCCATGATCGCTGCTACCGTAATGGTCAGCAGCGCGCCGGCACATAAACGGTTTCCCCTGCCGCGTCCGGCGAAATAAGAAACCGCGCCCGATGTCCCCCCAACATCGGGCGCAATTCTTTTTGGCCTAAGAATTTTGGGCAGCTGTTGTTTATAAGAGCGGCCATGGACCCGTCTTCTATGTCAGCGCTCTAAGTGAGCCCGTCGTTCAGTTTGATTTCATAGAATGTCAATTCGGTTCGCCGCCGGCTGGATCAGCTTATGCGGATCATTGACCGGTGGGCACCGGATGTTTTGTGCCTGCAGGAACTCAAAGCCGGAGACGAAGACGTGCCCGCCGAAGCCTTCACCGCAGCCGGCTATCCTTACCAGGCTGTTGCTGCCCAGGCGGGATACAATGGGGTGGCCATCCTTTCCCGCTTTCCGTTGAAAGATGTGGAAACGTTCTCGTGGGCCGGTCGTGACGGCACCCGTCATATCTTTGCCCGTTTGACCAAGCAGGGTGGCGGTCTCGGTGTGCATTGTGTGTATGTTCCGGCCGGCGGCGGCGTGCCCGACCGGGACGCCAATCTTAAGTTCGATTACAAGCTGCGCTATCTCGATGCCTTGGCCGATCACTTTGCTGGCGCCTATGGTTTCCGCGACCCCATGGTGTTGGCCGGCGATCTCAACGTCGCGCCATTGCCTTCGGATGTGTGGGATCACAGGAAACTGAAAAACGTCATCGCCCATACGGAGATCAAAGTGGCGGCGCTAGAGCGTTTGAAACGGTCCTTAAACTGGATTGATACCCAGCGCCAAATGGTTGGCGATGAGGACCCGGTCTTTACCTGGTGGAGTTGCCGGGCTGCCGACTGGGAACAGGTCAACAAAGGGGAATTATAACTTTATCTTGCCATTAGCCTAATCTTAGGGACTTACTAAAGAGAAGGTTGAGCGCGATACCGCGTCTGCCCTTGGGTGGAGGGATGAGTCTCCTGCGTGATCGTTTTCGGAATCCGATCCAGTTCTTGATCGATTTCGTCGATTATTTTTTGTGCAGCGTCCCTAGGATTTTCAGCCTTTGATATGGGCCGACCAACTACGAGATAGTCTGCACCAAAGCTGATCGCTTGGCGAGAAGTCGCAGTCCTCTTGTGGTCATCAGATGCGGCCCAGTGCGGCCTTATTCCAGGACTCACAATATCTGCCCTTGGAAATTCCGCGCGGCATTCCCTTATAGCCTCGCCGGAAACGATCAGCCCATCACAACCATGTCTCAACAGGGCCTTCCCACTCTTAACGATATATTGAGTTGCGTCGGTCTGGATACCGGCGCTATTTAAATCGTCAGTGTCAAGACTAGAAAGAAGCGTAACCATTAATAGACGAGGGTATTCATGATCACCCCTGGCTTTCTTGATGGCCTCAATAGTTCTAATGGTGATCGCTGCTGGTGCCGTCTCAACTAGCGTGAGGAATTTTACGTTAAGAGCCGAGCAATTCTGAACAAATCCAGTGATCGTGTTTCCAATGTCACCGGCGAGCTTCAGGTCTACAAACACACCGCCCTGGATGGCGCGGCTATTTTGAATTCTGCGTATAAATCCCAGCACATCGCCAGCAAAAAGTAGCTGTAGGCCAATCTTAAAAAATGACACATTGTCGAGATTGTCGACTAGTCTAAGCGCCTCTTCATGGGTAGATACATCAAGCGCGACTATGAGCCGGTCTTTACCCGTCTTCGGCACCATGGTTGACCCCCGTTAAATTTGGCGTTTGGATCACATCTGGGTCACCCCGGGACTGGCAGACCGCGTTGCCGATGTGGAGATGCTGACCGCCGTGCGCCATTGGTCACCACCGTCGGATCATGCACCGGTGATGCTTATATTGAATGGTGTGTAATGCTAAAAGGGTGTTCCTGGTCAACACATCTTGTGCGGTCTGGACGTTAGTGAACCGTCTGCTTCGATGTCGTTAAGAAAATCCCAAGGACAAGCACAATATGCCTAAAAGCAATTACGGTGGAAAACGGTGGTCGCAGAAAATCTTAAAACGGTTCAATCGCCTTTCTAAACTTACCCGGTTCCTCGATGTCGGACCTGGAATCGGAACGTACACGCCCTTTCGCCAGCCTGAGCAAGTGTGGACCGGTGTCGAAGTGTGTGCACCGTACATCAAGGCGTTTCAACTCGAGGAGATATACGATTCCCTTGTTGTTTGCGACATTCGATACCTCGACTGGAGCAAGGTCACACCTTTAGACGTTGCTATTTTCGGTGACGTGCTGGAGCATATGTCCAAAGAAGACGCTCTTAATGTCGTTGAGACCGCTTTAACCCATTGCCGCGTCGTGCTCGTGTCGCTTCCGTTGATTCACTCCGAACAGGGAGAGGTCCACGGCAATCCTTTTGAGGCGCACGTTAAGCCGGACTGGACCAACAACGAGGCTTTGGAGGCGTTTTCGGATTGGTGCGTTTTAATTATGGAATCTTGTATGGGCGTATATTTTCTCAGCCGCCGTCCAGACGATGTGAAATTGTAGTTGGAGATTGCCGCTGGACTGAAGGAACAAGTTCAGGCCGGCCCTGACTTCAGTCCGCAGAAGCTTACGATTGTTCTTCGGTCTGAGATAGACCAGGGCAATCGGGTGAAAAAGTGCGTGACAATGTGTTGATGTGCTGAATCTATCGAAGACCGCCGATTCGGTATGGGAGGTTATGATGGAGAGTTCGGGCGCATTCGCGGAAGCCGTTGTCTTTCTTGATCATTTTGAGGATCTTGCGGACCCTCGCCAACGGGGCAAAGTGGTCTATCCGCTTGATGAGGTGCTGCTGCTTTGCCTATTGGCGGTGCTGGCGGGCGCCGACAGCATTGTCGATATTGCCCGTTTCGGCGACAAGAAACGCGATCTTCTACGCCGCTTCCGGCCGTTTTCCGATGGCACGCCGTCCCACGACCAACTGGGCACGATCCTTGCCATCCTGGATGCGCGGATGTTCCAACAGTGCTTCGTCGCCTGGGTTGCCGCGATCACCGGTGTGCCGGGCGAGGTGATCGCCATCGACGGCAAGACCTCGCGTCGCAGCTACCAGAAGACGGGCGCCAAGGCGCCGATCCACATGGTTTCCGCCTTCGCCGCCCGTCAGCGGCTGGTGCTCGGCCAGGTCAAGGTGGCGGAAAAGTCGGTAGTGTCTCAGTTTGAAATTTGTTCTTTGTGATAGGTCTTAGGGCGAATAGGCTTTTGCGCCCGAGCGTCGATTAAACTAACAATCCATTCCATGTCATGCAGTGTATCGGATACGCCAGCAGCCATTGCCGGGGTGCATTTCAGTGTCTTGTGGATGCGCACAAAATTGTAGTGCATGAAATACAGACTCAGCATATGCAAGTGATTCTCAACCTTTTTGGAGAAAGCATTTGTCAGCCGAGTGAAACGACGCATCCCCATACGCATGGTTAGATTCTGGCGCTCAACGTGCGAAGTGCTGACTGATTTGATATCAGGATTGCCTTCAACGCGTCGCTTCAAAGTGCCCGTGCACTCTGACGGGCTGTACTTGCGCTCGTGCCCTTTCCGGCCTGTAGGTTCGCCGTACAGCTTCACAAGCTGCGCATAGTCCACATCCCCACCAAAAGCGCCTTCTACGGCTTCAAGGTAAGCGTTGTGGCCGTCGGTGGTCAGTTGCACACGGTTAGATAAGCGAGACCGCAGATCGTCCATGAACTCAATCGCTGTGGCGCTGGACCGATCCCCGACCTCATAGGACAAAATCATCTTGCTATCGCTGTCTAATGCCGTCCACGTCCACACGTCGCCTGCGCCTTCAGGAGCGGCCTTAGCCTTCGCAACATTCTTGTCCTTAGCGTAGCAGAAGGCCCAGATTTCATCGCATTGGACCTTGCTAGAGGTGACATTACGCACGGCCTCATCGTGGTGGGCCGCGCACGCCTCGCCAGCCTCAACCATCAGCTTTGTAACGGTATTGATCGAGACCTTGGCAATCCGACTGGCCGCGCGCATGGACATGCCTTCGACCAGCATTCCAAGGATTTGTGCGCGTTTGGCAGTATCAAGCTTTCTCATACCCTTGATAATAGGGCATAAAACTTACTTATCAAGCAATATATTCAGTTTAAATAAAGTCGGGCCCTTCTATTCTCAAACGGGATTCAAGCCCCACAACAATTATTGGTTTGAAAATTTCAGCCCACAAATGTAAGCTGCGGCCCCCAGCCCCCACTGGGGGCCGCAGTTCCTGGGATAGCGGCCCAGGTTCCTTGGCTGATGGAAGTTCAGGGCTAAGAGGCTCTCTCGAACAGCGATGGACCGCCAAGTCCATCCCCAGGATCACCAGACGAAACCGAAGCGCAACGTCTGGTGATCCACAACTCTCCTAATAGAGCGAAAACGAGTCAGGTTCAAGCCCTTTTTCAATTCGGGGTAACAGGCCAGTATGTCGGCTGACTTGTTATAAGGCTTGAAACGAGCCACCATGACTGTATATTAGAGTTATGTCAGACTTGAATGAGCTTGTAAAAGGGCTAGAGCAATTACAAAAAATATCATACGAGCGTGGCTGGAGCGATGCTATTGCTTGTCTTAATACGCAAGCCAAAAAGATAGCCTCAGGCCAAACGGAGCTGCAGTTTCCTATTAAACCCTCACAGCCAAAAACCGTACGGCCCGTAGGAGCGGATGGCGGGGTTGTCATATCGACGATCTACGATGTTATTAAAGAACGTCCTGGCCGGAGGGGGGTTGATATTTTTCGAGAAGTTGCGACAAGAATTCCCGACTCAAATTTCAAGACTTTGGAAAGATCAGGGCGCACCGCCTTGAAGAGATTGAAAATTCGGGGACTCGTTTACCAGCGCATGAAACTTTGGTATCCGAAGAAGTCTGAAGATGCCCTGGAAAATATCCTGGACTAGGGATTGGTCCTAATGCTTGCGGGCTGCGCCGCCGGTGTTTAAGAGAATTCGCGTAGTCAACCCCATCTTGCGTTTGCGGCCTTCTTGGAAATTGCACTGCGACCCTCTGCCGTTAGGCTTTCAGCACGCGCTTTTGCTCCAGCCCGCCCGCCCTTAGCCTTGTTCGGCTGCCTGTATGTGGTTTCCTCAACTTCGCCAGTGGCGATCTTCGCCACGTGGACAGCGTTGCCGATCAAGTCGGCAGGGCGCTTCTGGCCTTGGGGTCCTTTGGGCATGTGGCCTCCTAATTCTTGGCAGGAAGCATACAGGAGCCTTGTCTTAATTGCGAGATATGCGTCAACCCAGTCAGATTTCAAACTGAGACACTACCGAAAAGTCGAACGAGATCATCGCCATCCCCGATCTGCTGGACATGTTGGCCATCGACGGCGCCATTGTCACTCTCGACGCCATGGGCTGCCAGCGCGAGATCGCCACCAAGATCGTCGACAAGAAGGCCGATTACGTGTTGGCGCTCAAAGCCAACCAGACCAGCTTGCACGAAGCTGTCGAACTCTTCGTTGACGAACAAAAAGCTAATGGCTTCAACAACACCAAGAGCAGCCAGCACACCAGCGTCGGCGGCGACCATGGCCGCATCGAGACGCGAAGGGCGACGGTGAGCGAGGATATCGCCTGGCTCCAGCAGCGCCATGGCTGGCCGGGGCTGGCCGGGGCTGAAATCCGTCATCGCGGTCGAAAGCACGCGCGAGATCGGCGACAAGACCGAGCACGAGACCCGACTCTACATCTCATCGCTCGATCTCGCGGCGGCGCAACTAGGCCCAATTATCCGCTCCCACTGGGCGATAGAGAACAGCTTGCACTGGGTCATGGACATGGTCTTTCGCGATGACGAATGCCGCCTGCGTACCGATCACGCCCCGGCCAACTTCACCACCATCAAGCACATGGCACAAAACCTCATACGACGAGACCCCGGCAAGGACTCCCTAAGACTCCGCCGAAAGGTCGCCGCCTGGGACGACGACTTCCTCGCAAGCCTCATCACACAATGATCCGTTCACCCGATTGCTCTGTGAGATAGACGATTGCATATTGAACACGACTGCTTCGGATAGTTTGCGTACAATTGGGCATAAGACCCGAGCTCATCGATAACTAGGGTTGGATCCTCATTTTCAACGCGATTCGCCAATTCAAACTTCTCTTTTCCGCCATCGTTCTAAAATATAGACCCTTCTTTCGCCTCCAACGAAAAAACGCTTTCGTCCAACGCCTTTACGCACGGAGACTCATCGTGTTTGGTTAGAAAGTTATAGACAGTAAAGAGGGCGGTCTGATCAATACCCCAAAACAGTTTATACCTGGAATCATTGATTCGGCCTGAATTTAGTATTTTGCATTGACCTGATTCGGCTGCCGATTCATGCACCTCTCCAACGACACGAGCAGCGAACGACTTAACGGCGAAGATGCGCAAAAGGGCCTCCTTTCTGACCGCTGACGAACGCAAGGCACTCCTGAATGTCATGCGCAAGCGGAAGGTCGAAGCGCTGCAGGTACGGCGCGCGAATGCGCTGGTTGCCCTTGATGATGGCCACAGCGTGCAGATGGTCTCCAGGATATTCTATCTCGATCCCGACACGGTTCGCGGCTGGCTACGGGACTTCCGCGAGAAGGGTCTCGCCTCTGTGGAGCTTGCGGATTACCCGGACCGCGCGGGGGCCGCCTGACGGCGAACCAGGAAGCCGCTCTCAAGGCGCAGTTCCGGGACAATCCGCCGCGCGACACCAACGCGGTGCGGGATGCCATCTTCCGAAAGTTTGCTGTGAGATATTCACGTCCGGGCGCCATCAAGCTGATGCACCGCCTGGGGTTCGCATACGTGAAGCCGAAGACGCTGCCGAAGCAGGCCGACAAGCAGGCGCAGGAAGCCTTCATCAGGGATTATGAACAGCTGACGCGCGGGATGTTTCCGGACGCGACGGTTGTCTTCGCCGCTGCGGTCCATCCCGAGTATCAGAGCCGGCCGGCGCATGGCTGGTTCATCCGTTCCGACAAGCCGGCGATCAAGGCCACGACAGGGCGCCAGCGGCTGAACCTGCACGGCGCACTGGACCTTGAAACGATGAAGCTCACCCTGGTCGAGGGCGAGAAGATCAATGCCGAAACCTCTCTGCGGTTGTTCGAGAAGCTGGAACGGGCCTATCCGGACACCCGGGTGATCCCGGGTGATCCCGGGTGATCCATGTCTGTCTCGACAATGCGCGCTATCACCATGCCAGGCTGTTGCGGCCGTTCCTGGAGCGGCCGGAGTGCCGCATCCGACTGCATTTCCTGCCGCCGTATGCGCCACACCTCAATCCCATCGAGCGGTTATGGGGCGTCATGCACCGGCATGTGACGCACAACCGGTTTTATCCCGATTTCCGACAGTTCACCGAGGCCATCTTCGGGTTCTTCAACCAAACCCTGCCCCGGGAATGGGAAACAATCCGAGACACCGTTACCGACAACTTTCGTGTCATCACACACGATCAGTACCGAGTAATTGGGTAGCAGGAGTATAACCTTATTGATAGCATCCGAGATATAGGCGGCAACCAGTCGCATGAAATTCAATCCTGATTCTGTTTTCGTAAACACGGTAAAAGCGGCGCGGAAATGGGCCCAGGAATGCCACATGCCCGGAACCACACAAATACCCATGTCGTGATCCGACAGGCTGGTGAAAATGTCCGCAGGGTCCTGAACGAACAAGCCGTCAACATCAGCGAGGCAATACGATCCCTGACCTCGGTAAAGTGCCTGAAATAGTCTCACATACCGTATGGCATGATGATAATTCGCCTTCTGATTCAACGGCATTTCTCCGAGGCCGCTGCTTTCAACAGATAGTCCGCATTGAACATGCTTGAGGTTGGCTAAGAATTCCCTGGTAACGGACAGGTTGAGAAATTCTGCATCCACAATATGAATTTGAACGCGCGACTTCTTTGCCAAGCTCTCAAGGGAAAGAAGTAGAGGGGCTGTAAATCTGTAAAAGTAGATTGGGTCGGAACACAGGAAGATGGTGCCGTCGCGGGACGGCGAGAGTGCGATGATATCAATGACGGGCGGCAACATGACCGCCATGTCTTCTTCTATGTCATTTAGGCAGGCTCCATAATCGTCGTCGATCCACATGTTTAGATCTTTGTGCGTAGACGAGATCGATCTTAAGTGTTCTAGACGTTTTTCCATGTCTTGCCATCGGCCTTGACTGAGATCGAAGATCGCGAGTGTGGCCAGGGCATCGGTATCAGCTTCATTTGTTGAAAGGCGTCTTCTCGCTAATTCAACAAGACTTTCGCGTTGTTCAATGGCGTATGTGAATAGACGTCATCGAGGCTCCTGCCATGAACCGGAGACAAGCCGCGCTGACGTCTTTCATGTCTCTCTGCATAGGTCGCAAGCTATTCAAACGTATGAAGGGCGCGTAGTGAATTGTCGCTGAGTGAATCGCAAAGAGCGCTAATACCAACAGTCATTGAATTTGACCTTCGTGTGCCCATTTGCGCATACCAATCGACATGATTTTCGAGGGCTTGTCGATGAGCTTGTTCCAGGCGTGGCATGCCGCATCGACGATGTCTTCGTAACTGTCGAAGACGCGGTGCGACAGGTAGGTCTGGCGCAGGTACTGCCAGATGTTTTCGGCCGGGTCCGGCTCCGGCGATCTGGGCGGCAGGAACAGCGGCGTGATGTTGTCGGGGAACTCCAATTCGGTGGTGGTGTGCCAGCCGGCGCGGTCCATGAGGAGGACGGCGTGTGAGCCGTCGGCGACGGTGCGGCTAATCTCTTCGAGATGGGCCGGCATGGCATGGGTGTCGGCGAACGGCATCGCCACGGCCGCACCGGTACCGCGCGCCAGGCAGACGGCGCCGAACAGATAGGCGCTCTGGTAGCGCTGGTCCTTGGGCTGACGCGGACGGCTGCCGGTGCGCGCCCACTGCCGGACGATGCCGTTCTTCTGGCCAAGGCGCATCTCGTCTTGCCACCACAGCTCGACCGGCGTTGCGGGCGGCAGGTGGGCTACCGCCGCGGCGAGCGCCCGGGGGAAGTTTCTTTAAACGTCTCCAGCATTGCCGCATCTTGGCCTGGATGGCGCACCCGGGCGCTCATGTGCGAGAAGCCGAGATCGTGCAGCAGGCGCGAGACCGAGCGCTCGTGATACTCCACCCCGAAGCGGTCCCGGATAACCTCCTTGAGGTCGAGCCGGCGCCAGCGCACGACGCCGTCGCTGTCCGGCCCCGCCTCGACGATCTCCGCCAACGCCACCCTCTCCACCGCCGTCAGCTGCGGAACCGCGCCGGGAGATTTGTGGTCGTGCAGGCCCTCGGGGCCTGCCTGATTGAACCGGTACACCCAGTCGCGCAGGCTCTGGCGGTCCATGCCGCCAACCGCCGCCGCATCCCTACGGTTCAGTCATCATAAACCGCCGCAATCGCCAGAAGGCGGCGCACCTGATTGGGATCTGTCGCTTTGCGCGCCAAGGCCCGCGCTTGGACCGCGTCATAGTCCGTTCGCAACGGGATCTTCGCCGACATCAAATCCTCCATTTAAAGCCGGCTTTCTATGAATCACATCATTGCGCCGTGGGGAATCCCTAAAAGAGAATCAATCTCAACGACCGCTGGTATGAGTTGGCCTAGAACTGCGTTGGGTTCGATGTTCCAAAGGAACTCGCAGTATCGCAGTGTACTTGGAACATGCATCGGGTCTAGCGCTAATAGTTTACGATAGGTTTCCATTGCGTCTGAGATATGACCAAGCCTTTCCTGCGCTTGGCTCTTTCGAAGAAGCGATTTTGCGTTCGTCCAACCGTTGGCATCGATCTTGTTGAAGCAGGTGAGCGCCTCGTTGTACTTGTTGATGCGCATAAAAGCTGAGGCTAGAATGTTTAGTGTCTTGTAACTCCGGTTCTGATCGGCCGCCTTTGCAAGAAACGGTATTGATTCATGAACGTTTCCCGCATTGAGAAGTTCGATGCCCTTTTCGTAAGTGGCTTCAAGCTCATTCTGAAAAGACATGATTCTGTTCGCCTACTTGAAAGAATGCGTAGTTTATTCGCGTTTACCTGCTTTGCCGTGACAGACTATATCTTGAAGCTTGAGCCCGTCGAGCCCATCTCTGCGGCGCGGTCTCGGCAAATTTGAAACATACGAACACCGGGTGGAACGATTGGGACAGCGAAATCGCGATGGTATATTTGTCTTGGGTGAACATTTGGTCTTATCAGAATAGACTGTCTTCTCTTACCGCAACCCCTTGAATCTAATCAGCCAGCGTCCCATCCTTTAGGGAACCAATCAAAGCAAACACCGACGCGCGCCCTCTTCCTCCGAAAGGCCAGTTCCTGAAAGGATCGTCCATGCCCTCCGACGCCGCCGCGTGGCACGGCACAACTATCTTGTCTATCCGGAAAAATGGAACCGTCGTCATCGCCGGTGACGGCCAAGTGACCTTCGGTCAGCAGGTCATTAAATCCAATGCCAAGAAAGTACGTACCTTAGCGGACGGCGCCGTCATTGCAGGATTTGCCGGCGCAACGGCCGACGCCTTTACGCTGTTCGAGCGCTTGGAAGCCAAGCTCGATCAGCATCCCGGACAGCTCACCCGGTCCTGCGTGGAACTGGCCAAAGATTGGCGCACCGACCGCTACTTACGCCGGCTTGAGGCGATGATGGCGGTGGCCGATAAGGAAACTTCCCTGGTGCTGACCGGCACCGGGGATGTGCTCGAGCCGGAGGACGGTCTCATCGGCATCGGCTCGGGCGGATCGTTCGCCTTGGCCGCCGCCCGCGCTTTGATCGACCGGGACGACATGGACGCCGAAGCCGTGGCGCGCAAAGCCATGGGCATCGCCGCCGACATTTGCGTCTACACCAATGACTCCTTGGTCGTGGAAAGCCTTTAGCCGTTATGACATCGTTTTCTCCCCGCGAAATTGTTTCCGAGCTGGACCGCTTCATCATTGGCCAGGACGATGCCAAGCGCGCCGTTGCCATCGCTTTGCGCAACCGCTGGCGGCGCCAACAATTGCCCGACGCATTGAAAGACGAAGTGCTGCCCAAAAATATTCTCATGATCGGACCCACGGGTGTGGGTAAAACGGAGATCGCTCGGCGGCTGGCCAAGCTGGCCCAGGCACCTTTTATGAAAGTTGAAGCCACCAAATTCACCGAAGTGGGCTATGTCGGCCGCGACGTGGAAAGCATCATTCGCGACCTGGTGGAGATCGCCCTGCACATGACCCGTGAACGCCTACGCAAACAGGTCACCGCCAAAGCAGAGATTGCGGCAGAGGAACGGGTGCTTGATGCACTGGTTGGCGAGGTGGCAAGTCAAGGCACACGGGATAGTTTCCGCACCAAGTTGCGCACCGGCGAGCTCAACGACAAAGAGATCGAGATTGATGTCACCGAAAGCGGTAGTGCCGGCATGCCGACCATGGACATCCCCGGCATGCCGGGCGCGCAGGTTGGTATGGTCAACCTCAACGACATGCTGGGCGGTATGTTGGGCGGCCGCAAGAAAACCAAACGCATGTCGGTTTCTGATTCCTATGACGTACTCTTGCATGAAGAAAGCGACAAGCTCTTGGATGAAGACCTCATGGTGCGTGATGCTATCGAAGCGGTGGAGAACAACGGCATCGTCTTCCTCGACGAAATTGACAAAATAACCGCCCGCAGCGATACGCACGGTGGTGAAGTTTCACGGGAAGGTGTGCAGCGTGATCTCTTGCCTTTGATTGAAGGCACCTCGGTGGCGACCAAACACGGCACGGTCAAAACCGATCACATTTTATTCATCGCTTCGGGTGCGTTTCATCTCGCCAAGCCGTCCGATCTGTTGCCGGAACTGCAAGGCCGGCTGCCGATCCGGGTCGAACTGAAGGCGCTGACCAAGGACGACTTTGTTCGCATCCTCACCGAAACGGAAGTGAGTCTGATCAGGCAATACGAAGCGTTGATGGGAACGGAGGATGTGACTTTGAAATTCGCCGAGGATGCAGTTGACGCCATCGCCACATTGGCAGCGGAGATCAATCAAAATGTGGAAAACATTGGCGCCCGGCGGCTGCATACGGTGATGGAAAAATTGTTGGAAGAGATCAGTTTCACAGCCACCGACCGGGGCGGCGAAACCATTCCCATCACCGCCGATTTGGTGCAGAGCCAGGTAGGCGATCTCGCCAAGAAGGGTGATCTCAGCCGGTTCATTTTGTAGGGAACGGATCCTTTTTAGAGATCACAGCAATGCCATGGCCGTCCAATAGGTCGCGCCCGCCGCCCCGTAGGCGAGGGCAAACAGATAGCCGAACATAAACAGCGTCCAGCCCCAGGAGTTGGTTTCCCGCCGGGCAACTGCTAAAGTCGACAGACATTGGGGTGCGAAAATATACCAGGCGAGAAACGCCAAAGCGGTCGGCAGGGGCCACGCTGATCGCAACACACCGGCCAGACTGGAGGCGATGGCATCCTCCGAACCGCTCAACGAATACACTGTACCGAGAGCGCCGACAGCTACTTCCCGCGCCGCCATGCCGGGTACCAACGCGATCGAAATTTCCCAGTTGAAACCGATCGGCGCGAACAGCACTTCCAATCCGCGGCCCAGTGTTCCCGCAGCGCTGTAATAGATGTCAGGCTTGTCAGCGTCGGGCGGCGGTCCCGGAAAAGACGCCAAAGCCCAAAGCACGATCATGGCAGACAGAATGATGGTGCTGGCGCGGCGGACAAACAAGCGGCCGCGCTCATATAGACCGATCAGCAAATCGCGCAGGCGCGGCACTTGATACTTGGGCATTTCCAGCAACAGCCGAGGCGGGGCGCCTTTGGTCAAGGTGCGTTTGAGGATGGCGGCAACGATCAGCGCGCTGATGATGCCGGCCAGGTAGAGCCCGAACATCACCAAACCCTGTAAGCGGATTCCAGCGTAAACGACGGTGTTGGGAATAAACGCCGCGATGATCAGCGTGTACACGGGCAACCGGGCGGAACAGGTCATCAGCGGTGCCACCATGATGGTGGTCAGGCGGTCGCGGGGATTATCGATAACGCGGGCGGCCATGATCCCGGGAATGGCACAGGCGAAACTGGACAGCAGGGGAATGAACGCCCGGCCATTGAGTCCAGCCATGGTCATGATCCGGTCCATGAGAAAGGCGGCGCGGGCCATGTATCCCGACGCCTCGAGAACCAAGATGAAGGCAAACAGAATCAAAATCTGCGGCAGGAAGATAACGACGGTGCCGACACCGGCCAGGATTCCGTCGACGAATAGACTCCGGATCACGTTGTCCGGCATGGTGTTCAGCACCCATTGCTGCAAGGCGATGGTGCCGCTGTCGATCCAGGCCATAGGCGCTTCCGCCCAGGCGAACACGGCCTGGAAAATGATAAACAGCAAAGACAGAAGAATCACGGGACCGACAACAGGATTGAGAGCTGCCGCGTCCAGGCGGCGGGTGAGGGCGTGTTCCAGTCCTTCGTTTAGTGTGACCGCGGCGGCAATGCGCCGGGCTTCTTTTTGCAAAGCGCGAACGGTTGGCTGGTCACCGGTGGGTAAATCTGTAACCGGATGATCCCGCCATAACGCGGACCAAGTTTCATTTGAAAAGGCTGTCACCAAGTCGGCAATTCCAGTGCGTCGCACTGCTACAGTCGATACAACTGGCAGACCGAGTTCCTGAGCCAAGCGGTGGTGATCAATTTCAATGGCATCACGTGTCGCTAGATCCATCATGTTTAAGGCCACGATGATGGGTTTGCCGATACGCTTCAGTTCAAGAACGAAACGAAGATGCGCCCGGAGGCTGGTGGCATCGACGACACAGACAATGGCGTCGGGATCGTATTCAATTGCACTCTGACCCAATAGTACGTCGCGGGTGATGACCTCGTCGGGACTGTGGGGTGTTAGACTGTACGTGCCGGGCAAATCGACCACATCGATGAGGCGGCCATCGGCTGTGGTGAAGGATCCGGCGCGGCGTTCCACCGTCACCCCCGGATAGTTGCCCACTTTTTGGCGACTGCCAGTCAACGCGTTGAAGAGCGAACTTTTCCCGCTGTTGGGATTACCCACCAGCGCCAGCCGCAAGACATCGCTCATGGTCTAAGGGGTCCGTTCAGAGGAAGACGGCTGAATGTCCGGGTCGACCAATACGGCGGCAGCGTCGGCCGGGCGAAGGGCAATCAGGCGGTGGTTGACCTGAACTGCCAAGGGTCCGCCGAACGGGCCTTGATGAAGAACTTCCACCCCAGCCCCTTCTTCAAAACCGAGGCCAAGCAGCAGTTCTTCAAGGGACGCCTCGCCATTGACCGGATCGCCCACGACATTGCCTACCCGCACAATGCGGCCACGACGGCCTTGGGGAAATTGATCCAGCGAAACACGGGGTTGGGATGTCATAAGATCCGATTAAATAATTGCGAATGATTCGCATTCTTAAGAGGCCTGGCGGCATCCGTCCAGTTAAATTTGCGACTCATTCTCATTTAAAAAAGATAGCGGACCCGGATCGCCAACGCTCTGACCCACATCAACAGACTTTTTCACCGCACTATTTTCGATCCCTATTCGGACGGTGGACGTAACATCACCAGGAGCCGGTCAATTTCGGCGTCGGTCAAGGTATCGAGCCGTCGGTCCAGCACATTGACCAGCTCTGTCGCCTTGGGGCTCAAGCTGGCGGCGTCGCACGGGGTTCGGGTGTGCCCGTCGACGGGTCTGGCACTTCTTCGCCAAGCGCGGGCTGACGCACAAAAAAGACCGGCCATGCAGCGGAGCAGCGGCGCCCGGACGTGCTCGCGCGGCGCCGGCTCTGGTTCGAAGGCCAGGCAGGGCTCGCTCCGGAACGGCTGATCTTCATCGACCAGACCGGCGCGTCGATGAAGATGGCGCGGCTGCGGGGATGGTCGCGCAAAGGCGAACGGTGCCGGGCCGCCATACCCCATGGCCATTGGAAGACCACCACGTTGACCGCCGGCTTGCGCCTCTCCGGCCTGGCGGCCCCGATGCTCCTCGACGGGCCGATGCATGGGGCTGCCTTCAAGGCCTATGTGGAACAGGTCCTGGTACCCGAACTCGACCCCGGAGACAGCGTCGTCATGGCCAACCTGCCCGCCCACAAGGTCGCTGGCATCCGCCAGGCCATCGAAGCCGCCGGCGCAACCCTGCTGTATCTGCCGCCCTACAGTCCCGACTGCAACCCGATCAAGATGGCCTTCGCCAAACTCAAGGCGCTCCTGAGAAAGGCCGCCGCCAGAACCGTCGACGACCTGTGGGACGCCATTGCCGACGCCATCGACGCCTTCACCTCAACCGAATGCGAAAACTACTTCGCCGCCGCCGGATATGATCGGGACTAAATTGAATCTGCTCTAGAGTCACCTTGGGCCGTGACTGTGCCGCCAGGCGCTTGAGGTCTTCGGCTTCATCCCAGATCAAATCCAGATGCCCACAGATTTCCAAGACCAGCCCCGGTCCGGGTTGGCCGCGGTGGCCATGTTCGAGTGCGGACAGATAGGCAGGTGATACATTGAAACGCTCGGCCAATGCTCTTTGCGTGATGCCTCGAGCAGACCGCAAGGCGCGAAGACGGGCGCCAAAGGGAGTTATGGTCGGGTGTTCCGGAGTTTGCGTAGGAGGACATAAAATGCACCTTCTCCTCCGTCTTTTTGTTGCGCTTGGGCAATGGACAGACCCAGAGAACGAAACACCGGTTCGTTCAGCCATCTGGGAACAGCTGTCCGCAACCGCCCCTGTCCGTCAGGGGCGCGGGCACCCTTACCGGTGATCACCAGCACGCACTTTGCACCGGACGCTTGGGCGGCAGATAGAAAACCGAGTAGGCGGCGGTGGGCAACGTCCAAAGTCAGACCATGTAGATCGAGACTCATGTCGATGGTCAATTTCCCGCGACGCAACCGATCTGCTGTTCGCCGGTCGGTGCCCCCGGTCTTGCCGACTTCTAATACCGGCATTGCGTGCGGTGATACTCCCGCACTCGGAATCGGCTGCGATTTTGGCGCGCCATTGACCGGCGTAAACGTGTGTGCCTTTTGCCAAACAGGTTCGTCCGCTTGGGTCAACAAAGTGTGACCGGTCTTTGTATGGTCCGACGATGATGGATGCCGGTACGCAACTGCAGCATCGTTGGACTTTGGGCTTATCGGTTTTGTTTTCACCATGGCGCGACGCCATAAAGCACGCTCGTCGTCCGTTACTGTTCGAGGTGATGACTTTTTACTCAAGGGTCAAACTTTGGTCAGGATGTGGCGACGTTAGACGAGGTGTGAACCGTTGGCCTACATATCGATGTTGTCTTCGCGAACAATTCCCTTGAGAGACTCATCGTTTGGCGAAGATTTGAATTCTGAATAGGCGTCAACACCGTCCACTTCCGTTTCCGGTAAGTATCGCGTGACGAATGCGCGCCAGTCGCCGTCAGGTGAGACACATCTGGTCTTAGACATGTAGTTGAGTGTGAGCACCAACCCGCCCAGTTTCCACAAGACATTCCAGTTGTGCAGATTGTCCGTTGCGGCATCGATGGCCCGGCGGTAGACCCGCTGCGAGATCCATGGCCGGACGAGAAACAAATACCCGATCACACTGAGCAACATCGCCGCCGTGCCGAACAACAAATCGAACAGCAGCATGACCGCCATCGCCAGTAGAATGATGATGAGAAGTGGCGCGACATTTTCCCAGGGACTGAACACCGGGCTTTTGGGAGCGTTGAGGCGATCGAAGTCCACATAAATGCTGATACGGTCAGCCTGATAGGACTCCATCAGTCGGCCGTAGAGCGCCCGGTCGCGCCGTTTACTTCCACCTTCACTGGCCATAGCGCTCCACAGGCCCCTTTCCGGCACACTCTTTCGGTATGCTGTCACAGCGTCGGACAAAACTATAAAGATTTTCCTTCCGAAACGGGGGGTAAAGCAATCGTACGGGGCAGAAAAAGATAGTATCGCCCCGCTGATTTCATCCGGCCCGCTTTAGCGAAAGCCTGGCTCCCTGCACCCCAAAAGAAATCGCCGCGCACAGCCCCCCGGATCGCTGAACCAGTATCGAGAGCAACGACCAAACGGTCGAGCGCATCGCCGTCAGGATCATTCACAGCCAGCCATACCGGTGCTCCGTAAGGAATATATCGCGGGTCGACGGCCAAGCTGCGCCGGGACACCAGCGGCACGCCAAACGCTCCGATGGGACCGGGACCGTCGATCCACCGGAAGAAAATAAACCGGGGATTGTCCTGCATATAGCATTGGGCTTGATCAGGATTGTTCCTCAACCATTCGGCCACCGCCGGCATCGACCCCTGACCGGAACCAATTGCGCCGGAGTTCAGCAAGATGCTGCCGATCCCGCGAAAGCGATGGCCATTGTTGCCCGCATACCCGATACCGCGTTCCGAACCATCGGTCAGTGTGACCCGGCCTGACCCTTGAATGTGGAGCAGATGAGCGTCGACCGGATCATCGACCCAAACAAGAACGTCGGCACGCTCTGCAAACCGCGAGCTAATTTCAATGTCGGCACGGGTGTCATAGGGAACCAGCCGGCGGTTGGCCACGCGGCCGACCACCGCAGGAACATCGTTTGGAAGATCAAAGGCGCGGCGATCCAGTTCGACGAGATCACGTGGCAAGGCGAAAAGGGGAACAGAGAATGTGTCTGTTCGAGTGAGTGAACCGCGTAAGGCGGTTTCGTAGTAACCGGTAAATGTACCGGTCGGACCAGTCGGCGTTTCAACAGCGTAAGCCGTGTAGTGATCCATAAGAAATGTGCGAAAAGCTTCGTCGTCATCGGGCGACACGGTCTTAAGAGCCGCGCACGGGATCATCCAATCCGATACCGTTCCACCGATTGCGTCGGGACCAATGGGCTGGCTTGCGGTTTTACTTTCGAAAGCACGACAGGCATTCACCAGGGCGGGATAAGCGTCTGTGATAGCGTCGTCTGACCAATCCGGTAATGTTTCAATGGCGACGGGCGTGTAAAAAACATCCGGCGCTACGGGTTGAGCAGGTGTGTCGGGCGGCGGCTCAGCAACAGGCGGCGTCTGAACCTCGACCACTTCAATCCGGGTGGGGAAAAACAAAGCGGCAAAAAGCAGACCGATGGAAAAGCCGACAAATACCGCAACGGCTAAGGGTGCGCCTTGAGAACGGAGAAAACGGATGAAAGGCGTTTCAGTCACCGCGCAGGATTAGTTAGTCCACGCTGCGTGTAGCGACGAGTTGCCAATTGGGATCCTGACTGGAGAGGTTGCGCTGGAAGGTCCAGATATCGGTTACCGTTTCTGCGTTATCGGGATCACCATCGACCACATTGCCTTCGCTACCTTTTATGAGGTTGATCTGCTCGCTTTCGAACCGAACGGCAATATTTACCGCCCGTCCGTTAACGTGAACCTCTTCAAGCTTTGCCGGCTTAATGACAACGAGCTCGGTTTCCATACGTTCGTCGCGGTCCTCACGATCCTGAATGGCGGAGGCAAAGTTGGCGTAGACGTCACCGGACAGGTATGGCTTGAGGCTATCGGTGTCGTGGTCGGCGTAAGACAAGACAATCATTTCAAAGGCCTTGCTGGCACCATTTAGAAATCCATCAACAGAAAAGTTGGGGTCGGACAGGGTGATCTGAGTGAGACCTTCTTCAAACGGCGTGCCTTGGTAAGCGGGATCAATATCTCGGGCGGCGGGTACGTCGGAGTCATTGCCGCTGCGCGGCGGCAAATTCACAACATTGTCATTGCGGCTATAACCATCGGGACGTTGTTCATGCCCGGTGCGACGACCTAGGGTGCTGCGCAGGCGCAGGATAAGAAACCCCGCCACCATGGCAAGCAAGATGATGTCGATAAATTGAAAGCCTTCCATGGCCGTCCGAACTGTTCCGTTCCGTTGCGTGAACCGATCCTTAATCCAACTCTAGTGGTCCTCAATTTTCGGCTCGGAGTTGAC
This sequence comes from Rhodospirillaceae bacterium, assembly GCA_965262665.1. GTDB lineage: Bacteria > Pseudomonadota > Alphaproteobacteria > Rhodospirillales > Rhodospirillaceae > CBDBND01. Next base: position 684,569 of record CBDHFR010000003.1, on the reverse strand, counting down.
CAGCAGCGGGTTGATCATTACGTGATCAAGAGATCGGCCTCTCAGCCGAACATAGGCACTTCAAAGAACAAGGGCAAGCATGGCGCTCTTTATCCTACTGGCGCTGATCGGTCTTCTGCTGTTGGAGATCGCCGTATTTATTGAGGTCGGCGAGGTCCTCGGTGTCGGCTTGACCATAGGAATGACTGTGTTGACGGCGATAACCGGTGTCTTTTTGATGCGGGCGCAGGGGCTTTCGACTCTGATCAAAGTCAGGGGGGCCTTGGACCGGGGCGATATTCCGGTCAGGGCCGTATTTGACGGGGCGTGTCAGCTTATTGCCGGCGGACTGCTCTTAATCCCCGGATTCCTTACAGATTTTACCGGTTTGCTGCTGTTTATCCCATTTGTGCGTTTGATTCTGTTTAATCGCTTGATCGCCTCGGCCGCGATCACCGTGGTTGGATCTCGAGAATTTGCCGATGAAGACAGCGCCAGGCATCCCTATGATGTTGAATCCGAATATAAGGACGTAACGCCAACGGGACGTCAGGCGTTGGGTCAACCAAAAGAAGACGATCGCCAAGGATAAACTTTTCGATCAGCGGGCGATGCTTGTCGCTCTGATTGATCCATACTACCTCCCCCGCCCCATGAAGCGCCGACTCGGGCGTCAGAGTGACCAAAGGAGATTGCATGAGCGACACGTCTACTGACGCTGGCGCCGACAGCCAACCGGTTGCACCCATTCAGTTCGTTGGCCAGTTCGTCAAAGACCTTTCCTTCGAAGTGCCCCATGCGCCTGACATTTTTCAGGACATGCGCCAGACGGCACCGGACATACCTATTTCGATCGAATGCGAAATGCGGGAAATGAAGGACAGCCAATATGAGGTCACTCTTATTCTTCATTTGGAAGCGACCATCGGGGAAAAGCCGGCGTTCATATTGGAAGTCAGTTACAGTTGTGTGGTGATCCTTGGCGACCTGCCGGAAGAACATATTCGCCCCGTCCTTTTGATCGAGGTGCCGCGACAGATGTATCCGTTTGTCCGTCAGATAGTGGCCAACACAACGGTGCAGGGCGGCTTCCCGCCATTGATGCTTCAGCTGGTTGATTTTACCGATCTTTACCGACGCAAGTATGCCACGTCGGAAGAGCATGAGCGGGAAGCGCAAATACAAACCGAAGCGATAGCGAAAATGACCGGCGGTCAGGTTGCCGGTCAAAACCTCTAGAGCATGATCTGACCTGATTGAATCGTTGGGGGATTCACAGGGCGAGGGATTTGTGATTCAAGATGTCGGCCGGGTTGAGGAGGCCGGCATTGATGTCGAAAGCCCTTTCCCTTGATCTTCGCAATCGGGTTCTATCAGCGGTTTCAGAGGGTATGAGCCATAGAGCGGCTGGTGCGCGTTTCGGGGTAAGCGCGGCGAGCGTGAGCCGTTGGCGTGCGCTGGAACGCGAACAGGGAGACGCCCGCCCGAAGGCGCTTGGCGGGGACCGTCGCTCGGGCCGGATCGAGGCGCATCGCGGCGTGATCCTGGGTCTTCTTGAGGAGAGGCGGGACATGGCCATTGAGGAGTCGCGCGCGGCTCTCGGGGACCGAGACCTCACCTTCAGCTACGGGTCGATACAGCGCTTCCTCGTGCGCCACGGCATCACGCGAAAAAAAAGACCGGCCATGCGGCGGAGCAAGACCGTCCGGACGTGTTGAGCCGGCGACAGGCCTGGCGCGACAGCCAGCCCGGCCTCGACCCCGACCGGCTGGTGTTCATCGACGAGACCTGGGCCAAGACCAACATGGCCCGCACCCACGGCTGGGCCCCGCGCGGCGAACGCCTGCGCATGGCCGTCCCCCACGGACACTGGAACACAACCACCTTCCTCGCCGGGCTCACACGGCACGGCATGATCTCTCCCTTCGTGATCAACGGCGCTATCGACCGCGATGCCTTCGAGGCCTACGTCAAAGAGGGCCTCGTCCCCGAACTGAGGCCCGGCGATATCGTCGTCATGGACAACCTCTCAAGCCACAAGGGACCCAAGGTCCGCAAGATGATCGAAGACACCGGCGCACAACTCCTCTTCCTGCCGCCCTATAGCCCTGACTTCAATCCCATCGAACTCGCCTTCGCAAAGCTCAAGGCAAGGCTCCGAAAAGCCGCTGAGCGAACCGTCGATGGTCTCTGGAACGCCATCGGCCAAATCTCCCTGACCTTCTCCCCGCAAGAATGCAAAAACTACTTCAACGCCGCCGGATACAGCGCAACGTGATCGGATTCCGCGCTAATGCACGAGCCAGCTTTTACTGAACCCAAAGCGGTTCTCTAATTTTTTCAAGAAACGCTTTGTGCGCCATTTGTTCATCCGCACTGGGTTGATGAGGACGCGGCTCACGCCGCCGACGGGTAAGCTGAGATTGAAGCTCTGCTTGCTGTGTGCGATCGGACGCAACCGCTAATCCTAGACCCGGTTCCCGGCCACCAACGAGTTCCAAATAGACTTCGGCAAGAAGCTCTGCGTCGAGCAGCGCACCGTGTTTGACCCGGGCTGACAAATCTATGTTGAAGCGGCGGCATAAGGCGTCGAGATTGGCCTGCCCACCGGGAAATTTCCGCCGGGCAATTTGAACCGTATCGATCGCTCTTTCAGTAGAAAGAGGTGGGCGATCAACGGCCGTCAATTCCGCATTGATGAAACCAAGGTCAAACATTGCGTTGTGTGCAATGACGGGAGACGTGCCGATAAATTCAATGAAACCATCGACGATGTCTGCGAACAGCCGTTTGTCGGATAAAAATTCAATGCTCAGCCCGTGCACCGCTTCCGCTTCGGCCGGCATATCCCGCTGTGGATTGATGTAGGTATGAAACGTGTTGCCGGTCGCCACGTGATTGAGCAGTTCGACACAACCAATTTCGACAATGCGATGCCCTGATGCCGGATCAAGCCCCGTTGTCTCCGTATCAAGTACAATTTCGCGCATAAGATTTGCTGCCCTGCTAATACCAACGGTCATTGAATTTGACCTTCGTGTGCCCATTTGCGCATACCAATCGACATGATTTTCGAGGGCTTGTCGATGAGCTTGTTCCAGGCGTGGCATGCCGCATCGACGATGTCTTCGTAACTGTCGAAGACGCGGTTCGACAGGTAGGTCTGGCGCAGGTACTGCCAGATGTTTTCGGCCGGGTTCAGCTCCGGCGATCTGGGCGGCAGGAACAGCGGCGTGATGTTGTCGGGGAACTCCAATTCGGTGGTGGTGTGCCAGCCGGCGCGGTCCATGAGGAGGACGGCGTGTGAGCCGTCGGCGACGGTGCGGCTAATCTCTTCGAGATGGGCCGGCATGGCATGGGTGTCGGCGAACGGCATCGCCACGGCCGCACCGGTACCGCGCGCCAGGCAGACGGCGCCGAACAGATAGGCGCTCTGGTAGCGCTGGTCCTTGGGCTGACGCGGACGGCTGCCGGTGCGCGCCCACTGCCGGACGATGCCGTTCTTCTGGCCAAGGCGCATCTCGTCTTGCCACCACAGCTCGACCGGCGTTGCGGGCGGCAGGTGGGCTACCGCCGCGGCGAGCGCCCGGGGGAAGTTTCTTTAAACGTCTCCAGCATTGCCGCATCTTGGCCCGGATGGCGCACCCGGGCGTTCATGTGCGAGAAGCCGAGATCGTGCAGCAGGCGCGAGACCGAGCGCTCGTGATACTCCACCCCGAAGCGGTCCCGGATAACCTCCTTGAGGTCGAGCCGGCGCCAGCGTACGACGCCGTCGCTGTCCGGGTCCGGCCCCGCCTCGACGATCTCCGCCAACGCCACCCTCTCCACCGCCGTCAGCTGCGGAACCGCGCCGGGAGATTTGTGGTCGTGCAGGCCCTCGGGGCCTGCCTGATTGAACCGGTACACCCAGTCGCGCAGGCTCTGGCGGTCCATGCCGCCAACCGCCGCCGCATCCCTACGGTTCATGCCATCATAAACCGCCGCAATCGCCAGAAGGCGGCGCACCTGATTGGGATCTGTCGCTTTGCGCGTCAAGGCCCGCGCTTGGACCGCGTCATAGTCCGTTCGCAACGGGATCTTCGCCGACATCAAATCCTCCATTTAAAGCCGGCTTTCTATGAATCACATCATTGCGCCGTGGGGAATCCCTAAAAGAGAATCAATCTCAACGACCGCTGGTATTAGGTGTTGTGGTCTACTGTTACACTCTTTTCGCCGTTCAGCACATGTCTTAAACGGCGCCATGTTTCATGACGGCCGAGACCGGTTGGTATGACGACAGTCGCGAGATGTCTTTTATCCGTATCGGGCATTTGCTTTTCAAGAATACCGGTGAGTTTTTCTTTTGTCATACCGCTGCGGGATAAAACACGCTGGCGCTGCAGGAACGCCGGCGCGGAAACGACGATGACGGCGTCACAGTGTGCGTCCTGTCCGGTTTCAAACAACAGAGGAATGTCAAGAACGACACAGCGGGACCGCCGCAGGGCATGGATGTGCAAAAACTGGTATCGGTCTGCACGGACCATTGGATGAAGTATAGATTCCAGGTCGGCCAGCGCCGTTGAGTCGTTAAATACAATGGCGCCAAGTTTTTGACGATTAACACCTGCCGCGTCAACAACATCGGGAAACCGGCTTTTGATTGCCGCCAACACAGAGCCGCCCGGACCCGTGAGCCGGTGAACGGTTGCATCAGCATCGTAAACAGGAATCCCCATGCGCCGGATCATGGCCGCTGCGGTTGATTTGCCCATAGCCACAGAACCCGTCAGTCCGACAACCAAGAAGGGCCAGCAGCGGTGCCGGATCAGTCTTGAAACCACGTTCGGATCTGGTGTCATCGGTCGGTTTGATCTCTAGGCCCGGTCGGCCAAAACATAGGACCGCAATTCGTTTGTCACCTCTGGACGGGTGCCAAACCAAACTTCAAATCCTGGCACGGCCTGATGCAACAACATGCCCAAACCGTCGACCACGGGATTGCCCCTGGCTTTGGCGCTTTTCAACAGTTGCGTTTCAAGCGGTGCATAAATCAAATCGGTCACGACCGCGTTTGCCGGCAATGATTGGAGGTCGATGTCCAGCGGCGGCTGCCCGTCGAGACCAAGGGTTGTTGTATTGACCAACAGCTCTGCCTCCTGTAGGGCCGTATTGCGGTCGGCCCAGGGTGCGATGCGAATGGAACCGCCGATATGGTCAGCGAGGATTTCGGCTTTGGCGACCGTTCGATTGGCAACGATCACCAATGGACAGCCAGCATCAATCAAGCTGGTAACAACGGCACGGGCCGACCCGCCGGCACCCAACACCACGGCAGGACCCTGGCTTGGTGACCATGCGTCCGCGTTGGTGGTGATGTTTTGTAAGAACCCTTCTGCATCGGTATTGGTACCCGCGAGCGTGCCGTCTGGTGTGACAATCACGGTGTTGACCGCGCCGATGCGGTGGGCCACATCGTCAACCGCATCCATATACCCGAGCGCCGCTTCTTTGTGCGGCACGGTGAGGTTAACGCCGCGAAATCCCAGCCGCGGCAGAGCATACAAAGCGTGTTCAAGGTGGTTGGGCGCGACCGGTAACGGCAAGTAAGCGCCGTCGATTTCGTAATGTTTAAGCCAATAGCCGTGCAGTCGCGGTGATAGGGAATGGGCAATCGGCCACCCTATAACACCGGCCAGTTTTGCCGCACCGGAAATCGTCATGAGTGAATCGCTCCACGTTCACGAAGCTCAGCCATCAGGGAAAGAAGTGGTAGGCCGAGAATGGAAAAGAAATCTCCATCGATACGGCTAAACAGATGAACGCCGGGTCCTTCAAGGTGATAAGCGCCGACCGAAGACAAAATGGCATCACCATAGGTCTCGAGATAACGATCGAGAAATGGTTTGGTGAAGGATCGCATGGTCAGAGACGGCGATATATGATCCTGCCAGATACATCGGCCACCCAAGGCAAGTGTAATGGCCGTAGCGAGAATGTGGGTGCGGCCGCGCAGACTCAGCAAGTGCCGGCGCGCATGATCAAGATCTTTCGGTTTATCGAACCATGTGCCGTCCAGATCGAGAATCTGATCTGCGCCGATGACCAAAGCCTTTGGATTCAAGCGCGATACCGTTATCGCCTTTCGCTCCGCCAGTTTTACCGCGGTGTCGATGGCCGAGGCGCCATCGGACTTACAAGAGTCCTTTATCGGACCTTCATCAATGCCAGCAGGTTGGGTGGTGAAGGACAGGCCCGCGTCCGACAACAACCGCGCCCGGCTAACGCTGGCCGAAGCCAGGATGACGTTCGCTCCATCGTTCATCAAACCAGTCATTGAGCCGCTTGCCGTTCATTATAAAGTTGGATAATGGAGGCTGCGGTTTCTTCGATGGATTTGCGGGTGACGTCAATAACCGGCCAGCCGTGTTTGCGGAACAGCCGCCGGGATGAAGCCACTTCTTCTTTGACACTGTCCACGTCGGCGTAATCTATACCCCGGTTTTCATTCATCAACCGCAACCGGCTCTGGCGTATGTCCGTCAGGCTTTTAGGTTCGCGGGTGAGGCCGACAAACAGTGGTTTTTGGGAGGACAAAACCGGCCCGGGAAGGTCGATCCCGGGCACCAGGGGAATGTTGCCCGCTCTGAATCCTCGATTGGCCAGGTACATACAAGTGGGTGTTTTTGATGTGCGGGAAACGCCGATCAATACGATATCCGCTTCAGCCAAACCGTTGAGACTTTGTCCGTCATCATGAGCCATGGTGAAGTGCATGGCTTCTATGCGGTCGAAATACTCTTCATCGAGGTTATGCTGACGGCCGATTTCATGGCCGCCTTCCCGCTTGAACATAGCTGCCAAGGCATCCATCACTGGGTCCAAAGCCGACACACAGGGCACGCCCAAGTCCCAGCACGCTTGTTCCAAATAACCACGGATGGTCGGGTCCAGAAGAGTGAAAATAACCAGGCCGGGTGATGCTTTGATGCCGTCGATAACGCGGTTGATTTGTCCGGTGGTTCGTACTAACCACCAGAAATGTTCGGTGACGGCATCTTCGTCGTATTGAACGAGACAGGCGCGGGCGATGCCACTGGCTGTTTCGCCGGAAGAATCTGAGACCAGATGAAGATTGTAGAGCTGTTCGGTCACTAATGCGCTCGTCTTTTACCGTGAGTGTCAGAAACTTTGTGTGTGAGCTGATTTACACAAACCAGGGAACCCGTTCCCTGGTTTGTGAGCGACCCTGGTGATAAACCCATGCCAGCCGGCGATGTCCTCGGTCCAGGAAGAGTCCCGAAGGGAAGCTCCTGGAGGGAGGGCGCCGTTGGATGGCTGACTGGCAGCACGAGGATCGCGCTCACCCTTGGACCATTCTAAACCGCTCCTCGAAGCGGATGGCAAATTCGCCTTTCACCTGCCACCAGAATTGAGGCGGCCGTTTCCACTTTGCCGCAACGCCCCGTAAGGCCGGATAGATCAGCTTCTTGGCCGCGTCGTCGTGGGCAAAGTGGCCTTTGCTCCGCACCGCCCGTCGTACGGTACTGTTCAAGCTCTCAACGGCGTTGGTCGTGTAGATCACCCTGCGGATCGGCGCCGAGAAGGCAAAGAAGGGAATGACCTGCTCCCATTGGCGCCGCCAGCTCCTGGCGATGGCCGGATACTTCCGGCCCCACTCGCCCGCCTCAAACGCCGCCAGGGCCGCCAGGACCGCCAGAGCGGCACCGGCATTCTCCGCCTGGTAGATGGCCTTCAGCGCAGCGGCGCTGAGCTTGCGCTCCTTCCAGGAACCGTAGGCCATCGAGTTGCGGATCAGATGCACGATGCAGGTCTGGACCAGAGTCCGCGGATAGGCCGTCTCAATGGCTTCCGGAAAGCCGCTCAGACCATCCACCACCGCGATCAGGATGTCCTTAAGACCCCGAGCCTTCAGGTCATTCATGACGCTCAGCCAGAACTTGGCCCCCTCGGTCTGCTCGACCCACATCCCCAATATCTGCTTGTAGCCGTCGCAGGTGTAACCGATGGCGAGATAGACCGCCTTGTTTTTGACCAGCCCTTCGTCACGGATCTTCACCCGCACCGCATCGAAGTAGACGATGGCATAGACCGACTCCAACGGCCGCGACTGCCAGGCCGCCAGTTCGTCGAGAACGGCATCGGTGACCTTGGAGATCAGTTCCGGGGAGACCTTGATGCCGTAGAGTTCCCGCACGTGACCCTGGATCTCGCGGGCCGACATGCCGCGGGCATACATCGAGATCACCTTGTCGTCGAACCCCGGCAAGCGCCGGCAGTGCTTCTCGACAAGCTTTGGATCGAATCGACCTTGCCGATCCCGGGGAATCGACAACTCCATCCGGCCATCGTCGGTGAGCACCCTCTTACGACTATGGCCGTTGCGGTGGTTGCCGCTGAACTGCTCGTCTTCGTCGTCGAGATGCTGATCCAGCTCGGCATTGAGGATGCGTTCCGCCAGTGCCTTCTTCAGATCCTGGACCAGATCGCCGCTTTGAAATGCCTCAAGCGCGTCCGATCCACCCAATAGTCGATCCAGTAGCTCGTCTGGAACCACCGGTTTGTGCCTGCTCGCCATATTGTCCTCCTTTGGACATCCTAGCGCTCATAAACACAAAATTCCTGACAGGTTTCTTTTACCTTGTGTATCGATCAAGAACAGTGGGGATAACCAGTCCTTTATAATCCTTGCCCGGATACTTGTGCCCCTTCTTAGTCTTCCATTCGCCCCTTTACCAACGCGGGATAAGACCGCTCGCCATAACCAGTACAACTCAATCTTCTTTGCTTATCCCTTAATTTCACATTAATTAATTATTGATAATCCCAAGTTTACGCCTTTAAAACTAGGTTTCTATTCCACTTAACTGAGGAATATCCACATAAACTGACCCCTCTGACTAGCCACTTAGAAAAGTCTGTAAAAGTTGTGGGTGTTCTTTAATCCCCCCTATCAACAGGCTCAAATACAATAACTATTTCTTTAAGAGTCTTATTATTAGTATAGGTTAGGTGAATTAAATTGCCTGGCTGTCACAGAATAATGAATTGACAGAGGCCACTGCGTTACGTTAACGCTTTGCTGCCTCAAGGTTTGATCTGCCCTTTTTCCCTCCCGTGATCTATTTTTTATGCACCATTCCATCCCTTAGCTGGATTGAGTCAGGTTCCTAAATCAGATCGTTTTCTTCTCCCTTCGCTTCCCGTCACATGAGTCCTTCTTTCCATGCATCTGAAAGACCTTAAACAAAAAACCCTACCTAAACTTCTTGTCTTTGCTGAAGAGATGGGGATTGAAAATGCCTCAAACCTGCGCAAGCAGGACATGTTGTTTTCCATACTCAAGCAATTGGCTGAGCAGGAAAAAGCCATTGTTGGCGATGGGGTATTGGAGATTTTACAGGACGGCTTCGGCTTTCTACGGTCGCCAGAATCCAACTATCTGGCTGGACCTGATGATATTTACGTCTCGCCCAGCCAAGTGCGCCGCTTCGGTCTGCGCACCGGGGATACGGTGGAAGGCGAGATTCGCGCACCCAAGGACGGCGAGCGTTACTTCGCCCTATTAAAAGTTAACACCATTAATTTCGAGAAGCCGGAAGCCATCAAACATCGGATCAACTTCGACAACCTAACACCGCTTTATCCCGACGAAAAGCTCAACATGGAGCTCGACGAATCCAAGGCCAAAGACCTCACCGGCCGGGTGATCGAGATTGTCTCGCCGCTGGGCAAAGGTCAGCGGGCGCTGCTCACGGCGCCACCCCGGGCCGGCAAGACAGTGATGCTGCAAAACATCGCCCACTCCGTCGCCACCAACCAACCTGAGATGTACCTCATCGTGCTGCTCATCGATGAGCGGCCGGAAGAAGTCACTGACATGGACCGCACCGTTGACGGCGAAGTGGTCAGCTCCACCTTCGACGAGCCGGCCTCACGTCACGTGCAAGTGGCCGAGATGGTAATCGAAAAAGCCAAACGCTTGGTCGAACACAAACGCGACGTGGTGATCCTACTCGATTCCATCACCCGCCTGGCCCGGGCCTACAACACCGTGGTGCCGTCTTCCGGTAAGGTGCTCACTGGCGGTGTCGATGCCAATGCCCTCCAACGGCCGAAGCGCTTTTTTGGCGCGGCGCGTAATATCGAAGAGGGCGGTTCCTTAACTATCATCGCCACGGCGCTGATCGAGACCGGCAGCCGTATGGACGAGGTCATCTTCGAAGAGTTTAAAGGCACCGGCAATTCGGAAATCGTCATGGAACGTAAACTGTCCGACAAACGTGTGTTCCCGGCCATCGACATCACCAAGTCGGGCACCCGCAAGGAAGAGCTGCTGGTGGATCAGAAGACGCTATCAAAAATGTGGGTGCTGCGCCGCATCCTCGATCCTATGGGTAACCAGGACGCCATGGAATTTCTGCTCGACAAACTACGCGAGTCCAAAAACAACAACGACTTCTTCGACCGCATGAATCAGTAGAAACTTGCTGACCCCGATTTCACCTCTAGCCCATTCAACCGCAGGGCAATCGGGTGAATGGTTTCACCGTGAGATAAGGCTTGCGAGGAAGTCGTCATCCCAGGCGGCGATGCGTCGTTTTACACGCAGACTGTCCTTGCCCGGGGCTTGGCGCAAGAGGTTGCTCGCCATGTGTTTGACGACCGCGAAGTTGGCCGGGGCAGTGTTCTTTCGGACCCGGCACTCGTCGTCGCGGAAGACCATGTCCATGACCCAGTGCAGGTCCATGACCCAGTGCAGCCCGTTCTCGCTGCTCCAATGGCCCCGGATGGCGGCGCTCAGGGTATCGGCCTTGGCGGCGGTGGAGGCGGATGTAGAAGCGGGTCTCGCGCTCGACCTTGGCGCCGGGTTGGATGCCGATCTCGCGTACGGTTTCGACCATAACAATGCTCCCGGGCCCGGGCCAGTGGTGGCGTTCCTTCAGCCAAGCGATTTCGTTCGTCGCCGTGGTGGTCCGGGTTTCGATGCGGCCGTGGCTCTTCTCCACTGTCTGGTGGTGGCTGACAACCGTATCGGCAAAGCCGCATGCTATCTGTTCGATGAAGAAAAGCTTGGTATCGTCGTGCAGGCTGCCCTGGTTGCCCTTGAGGGCAAGGATATAGTCGGCGTCCTTGTCGATGATCTTCGCGGCGATGTTGCGCTGACAGCCCATGGCGTCGATGGTCACCGTCGCGCCGTTGATGGTCAACAGATCCAACAGCTTCGGGAGAGCGACGATCTCGTTGGATTTATCAGCCACCTTGGCTTGGCCAAGCACCAGGTTCTGACGTGTGCTCCACGCCGAGATCATGTGGATGCGCTTTGGCGCCGCCTTCCTGATAGGAGCGCCGCAGCGTCTTGCCGTCGATGGCGACGATGTCCGTGCCGCGCCCGGTGAGCGATGCCGCCCAGGCGATGAAGCAGTGCTGAAACTGTTCGGCATCAAGGGCTGCGAAGATGTCACCGCGTTGATCGTGTGTGAGAACGGCGGTGACAAATTATACCAACGGTCATTGAATTTGACCTTCGTGTGCCCATTTGCGCATACCAATCGACATGATTTTCAAGGGCTTGTCGATGAGCTTGTTCCAGGCGTGGCATGCCGCATCGACGATGTCTTCGTAACTGTCGAAGACGCGGTTCGACAGGTAGGTCTGGCGCAGGTACTGCCAGATGTTTTCGGCCGGGTTCAGCTCCGGCGATCTGGGCGGCAGGAACAGCGGCGTGATGTTGTCGGGGAACTCCAATTCGGTGGTGGTGTGCCAGCCGGCGCGGTCCATGAGGAGGACGGCGTGTGAGCCGTCGGCGACGGTGCGGCTAATCTCTTCGAGATGGGCCGGCATGGCATGGGTGTCGGCGAACGGCATCGCCACGGCCGCACCGGTACCGCGCGCCGGGCAGACGGCGCCGAACAGATAGGCGCTCTGGTAGCGCTGGTCCTTGGGCTGACGCGGACGGCTGCCGGTGCGCGCCCACTGCCGGACGATGCCGTTCTTCTGGCCAAGGCGCATCTCGTCTTGCCACCACAGCTCGACCGGCGTTGCGGGCGGCAGGTGGGCTACCGCCGCGGCGAGCGCCCGGGGGAAGTTTCTTTAAACGTCTCCAGCATTGCCGCATCTTGGCCCGGATGGCGCACCCGGGCGCTCATGTGCGAGAAGCCGAGATCGTGCAGCAGGCGCGAGACCGAGCGCTCGTGATACTCCACCCCGAAGCGGTCCCGGATATCATTGACCGCATTCTGGAAGCGGACCGCACGGTTCACCGTAAGCAGCGCCACACGGCAAAGCGGATATTCGAGCGCCTTCGCGATGAGCATGGCTTCACCGGCGGCCAGACCATCGTCAAGGATTACGTCCGCGAACGGCGCTGTCGTTTGCGGGAGATGTTCGTGCCGCTGGTACATCCGCCGGGGCATGCGCCGGGGCATGCGCAGGCGGATTTCGGCGAGTCGGATGCGATCATCACTGGCGTCAAGCTGCGAGCCCATTTCTTTGTCATGACCCTTCCCCACAGCGCTGCATGCTTCGTCGTGGCCTATCCGGCGACGACGGTGGAAGCCTGGCTGGATGGCCACAACAAGGCCTTCGCCTTCTTCGGCGGCGTGCCGCGATCGATCCTTTATGACATCGTTGACCCGGTGGATACACAGGCACCGCCCACACGCCTTCGCTTCGCACACACGAAACGCTACGCAAAGCCGCGCGGATCCCTCCTATGCACTACCGGGACAACCCGCAACAACGCCTTCGGCATCACATAAAATGGACTGGTTTTACGCCGCCCAACTGGACTGATTTTGCTCCGCCGTTGACACGTGTGAGGGCGTACCATCCGTGAACGGCCGGAAACGGCGCAGAAACGTCAGTTTCCTCTCGCCGTACTTGGCGATCTCGACCCAGCTCTCACAACCGGCGAGCACGCCGAGAAGGCATAGCAGCAACACTTCGCCGACCCGCATTTCTCACCAGGATCTGGCGGCATTCAGATTCTCTTTTTATAATCAATGTATTAGTACTGATTCGGATGGGCTTTAATAAAACAGGGTGTTTTCAGGATGCGCTTTGCGGATTACGGCAAACGGGTGGTGTTTGCCGCCTTCGACGGCGGCGAGATCACGTCGGACGCCGGTGTCCTGTTACTGCGCGAACAGGCGCGCCGGATACGTCTGTTCGAACGCATGGCGGGCTGTTTCACCGATCACCGGGATCGAGAACGCCTAACCCATGCCCTTCCCGCCCTGTTGGCTCAACGGGTTTGCGGGATGGCGCTCGGCTATGAAGATATCATCGACCACGACACGCTCCGTTTCGACCCGGCCTTGAAATTGCTGGCCTCACCGCGAACCGGAGATCCCGGCTCCGCTGGCCGGCAAGTCAACGCTGAACCGGCTGGAACAATCCTGGGAAACCGGCAACCGCCGCTATCACCAGATGGTCCCCAACCTCAAGAAACTCTCCAACCTGTTCGTCACCCTGTTTCTCGACGCCCACCAGACGCCGCGCGCGCATCACCCTCGATATCGACGCCACCGACGTGGAAACCCATGGGCGCCAGGAGAACGCCTTCTTCCACGGCTATTACGAACACCGCTGTTTCCTGCCCCTCTATGTCTTCTGCGGCCGCCATCTCCTGCTCGCCCAACTCCGACCCGCCAACATCGATGGCGCCAGGGGTGCGCGCAACCAGATCCGCCGCAGCGTCCGGATGATCCGCGAACGCATCGTCCGGATGATCCGCGAACGATGGCCCAACGTCGACATCCTGCTGCGCGGCGACAGCGGCTTCGCGCGCGAGAACCTGATGCGTTGGTGCGAAGGAAATGCCGTGGATTACGTCTTCGGCCTGGCGCGCAACGATGTCCTGCTCAAGAAAGCACAGAGGGTCCGCGGCAAAGCCGCCATAGCCATGATCGAAACCGGCCAGCCGGTCCGCGCCTACGGCGATTTCCACCACATCACCAAATCCAGAACCTGGGCCCGGCCACGGCGCGTCATCGCCAAGGTCGAACACAAGCCCGGACACGAACAGCGCTGCCGCTTCCTCGTCACTTCCCTCAATCGCCATCAAGTCCCGCCCAGGGAACTCTACGAAGACACCTATTGCCCACGCGGCGACATGGAAAACCGTATCAAGGACTGCCAACTCGATTTGTTTGCCAATCGCATGAGCGCACACGCCTACAAAGCCAACCAGCTTCGCCTGCTCCTCGCCGCCTTCGCCTATGTCCTCATCGACGGTATCCGCCGCGTCGCCCTGAAAAAGACGACCCTGGCCAAGGCCGTCCCCAATACCATACGCCTGAAACTTCTGAAGCTCGGCGCCAAAGTCATCAACTCCGTGCGACGCATCAAGCTCTCCCTGCCCGATGCCTGCCCTTACAAAGACCTGTTCTTCAAGGCCAACGCCGCCTTGGCGCCCCTTGATCGCAACTCTCCACCACAACAGGGAAAAGGGGCAACGCTACGGCGGCGATGACTCCCGCGTGCCCGAAACCCACCAAAAAACCAATCATACGCAAAGCCTGCCCAACTATCCCGGCCAGAACATCCATCTCAAAGCCCGACCCACCACGCCGACACTCAAATCAGCCCCATCACTCTCAAATCCAGCGCATCAAAAACGCCTCGGGAGAAGTCCGGGGTCGAGGGGATAGAGGACCTTGGTGCGTTGCCGCGGGTCGTCGAGATCGGTGAAATGCTCCAGGAAATCAACAATCTGATTAAAGGCCTCGTTCGCCGTTCCAAACCGTCGCATCATTTCTGGGATCCTTCTTGCGAATCAAAAGGATTAATAGCGATTCAGACTTCTACACTCTTGTCATCCTCAAATTCACCCGATTACCCTGATTCAACCGCTGACAGACATTCCTTTTTCAGGCATACTTTTGTTTCGTCGTTCTTTGTGGGGAGAGTGCGATGGTGCGTACTCTGGCGCTTGCCATTCTATTCGCTCTGTCAGTCTGCGTTGGTTTTGCAGGATCCGCCGTCGCCGATAAACATGAGGTGTTCGGTCAATCCTTGATAACTGCGGCGGAAGTCTCCGAATACAAAACCAGACTGCCCAATTGCAAAAACGACCAAGAGCGCGGTCAGGTCCAAGGTGCTCACAAAGAGCGCATGGTGCAACGGGCGCACTGGAAAGGGTTGGTGATTAGGCCGGACACCTTGACCATAGCCGACAACGACTGATCGTCTACACCAACACCTTTGAAGAACCCCATCAAACTAAAAGAACGGTCGATCCTGTTGTTTTGCGGGATTCCAAGTCGCTGTGAGCATGGGCGGCCTGGTCCAATCCGTAGCTTTGTCCGACCTCGATCTTCACCGCGCTGGATCCGACCACATCAAACAGTTCGGTGCAGGCTTGTTCCAACTCGGGCCGGGTGCCGGTGTAGTCGAACAAGGTTGGGCGGGTGACAAACAGCGACCCCTTGGGACCAAGCGCACCCACCTCCAGCGCCGGCGGCGGTCCTGACGCATTGCCGAAGGAGACCATCAGACCGCGCTTGGCAAGGCAATCCAGGGAGTTCATGAAGGTGTCCTTGCCGACACCGTCATAAACAACGGACACCCCTTTGCCGTCGGTCAGGGTTTTAACCTCGTCGACAAAATTCTGTTCCTTGTAGAGCACCGTGTAGTCGCAGCCGCCCTCCCGGGCCAGCTCCGCTTTCTCCGCACTACCGACGGTGCCGATGACGGTGGCACCGATGTGCTTGGCCCATTGGCAAAAGATCAAACCGACGCCGCCGGCCGCTGCGTGAAACAACACGGTCTCGCCGGCTTTGAGGGTGTACAGACTGCGCAGCAAGTACCACACAGTCAGCCCGCGCAGCATCATTCCGGCGACATGGTCGTCGTTCAGCTGTCCCGGCACCTTGACCAAGGTCGACGTCGGCATGATGCGCACTTCGGCATAGGACCCGATGGGACCGTTGCCGTAACACACCCGGTCGCCGTCCTGGAATTCGATGACACCTTCGCCCACATCCTCAATTTCACCCACCGCTTCCATGCCCGGCGTAAAGGGCATGGGCGATATGGGATAAAGACCGGAGCGGTGATAGGTGTCGATGAAATTGACGCCGATGGCGGTCTGGCGCAAACGCACCTCACCGGGGCCTGGCTTTCCTATGTCCACCTGTTCTGAGATCAGCGCTTCCGGACCGCCGGTCTCCCGCACCACGATTGCTTTCACCATGTTCCGCCCCTCAAATGCCGCTCACAACCGGATGGCGGAGCTGGCTTGTTATTCACACCGCCCGACCTTCAATGGTGAGCAAGGCCCGCTTTGTAGCCAAACCGCCGTCTCCCGAATAGCCCCCAAGGCCACCACCTGCGGCCACTACCCGGTGGCAGGGGATCACAATCGGGAGTGGATTGGCACCGCAGGCCTTGCCCACAGCCCGAGCCGCCGAGCTCACTTGTTTGGCCAACCCGCCGTAGGTTTCCACGGCGCCGAACGGGATTTTTTGCATCGCCGTCCACACCCGGCGCTGAAAGGCGGTCCCGGCAGGATTAAGCGGCAGGTCGAAAGCCGTCAGATCACCGTCCAAATAGGCTTCGATCTGTATCCGGGCCTCTTCAACCAAGGGTGAGGACTCCTGATCCCGGCCCCAGCCCCAGTCCACTGCGACCAATGTCCCGCTCTCTTCCGATACGGTGAGATCGCCAATGGAAGAATGAAAAGACAGATGGGGCATAAATCGTGCTGAATTAGGTGATGAGCGCGGTCTGTAAATCGGCTGCCGTGTTGACCGGCGGTTGGCACACTGGGCCGCGGCACACGTAGGCTGTTGCCTGGCCGTCAATTTTATCCTTGAGGTGCGCGGCATGACTGGCCGGCAACGCCGATGGATCACCGACCGTGGCCAGATTCAACGTCGGATGGGATTCTTGTAGTGCGCCGCGCAGCAAGGATTGAACGTCTTGGTTTTGACGGTCACCGACGACAATCACTTGCAACCCGTCGATGAAGTTTTCAAAACCGTTGAGAAAGGCACAGGTATGTGGAAAGTGCTGCATGGTTTCCACATCGAAAGCTTCGATCAAAGCTTCCGCACGAATGCGAAAGCGATCATCGCCGGTGAAATGAAACAACCGGGCTAGGACGTTTAACATGGTGCCGTTGCCTGACGGCGTTGCCGTGTCGGTGACCGAAGTGGCGCGGACGATGAGATGTTCCGCATCGGCAGCGGTAAAAAAGTATCCGTGGCCGTCTTCATTCCAAAACAGCGCGTGGACCAAGTCCGCCCAATCGATGGCTTGGTTTACGAATAACTCTTCGCCCGTTGCAGAGGACAAGGTGAGTACTGCGCCGATCATGTTGGCATAGTCGTCGAGCATGTCGACCGGCTGTACCCGGCCGCCGCACAAAGAGTGAGCCAAACGGGTGCGTCCATCGCCGTCTTGCCAGGTCATGGTGGACAGGATGGCGTCGTAGGCCGTACGCCCCAAGTCAATCCACTCCGGCCGGTCAAAAATCATGCCCGCCCGCGCCAAAGCCTGAATCATCAAACCGTTCCAATCGGCCAGCACCTTGTCATCCCACCCAGGTCGGATGCGCGGTGCCCGCGCGTCGAACAATGCTGCGCGTGCGCGTGTAAGAGTCTGTTCTTCCTCTTCGGTGAGCGTACGTGTTCCACTGTCAATGCGATTGAGAATGTTCTTACCTTCCCAGTTGCCGTCGGCAGTAACGTCGTAAACGTCCTTGAACAATGCCGCATCGGAGCCGAGCACCTGATCCACTTCGGCGTCCGACCAGACATAAAACTTGCCTTCTTCGCCTTCGGAGTCCGCGTCCAGGGTGGCGGCAAAGGCGCCGTTCTCGCCCATCATCTCGCGGCTGAGCCAGGCGATGGTTTCTTCAATGCAGGTTTTGTACAGATCCGATTTGGTTTCCAGCCACACCTGCGCCAGCACATCGATGAGCTGCGCGTTGTCGTAAAGCATTTTTTCAAAGTGTGGGGCGAGCCAAACTTCATCGGTGGAATAGCGTGCGAAGCCGCCGCCGAGATGATCGTAAATGCCGCCCTGACATATGCGGTCCAGAGTCAGGATGACCATGTCTTGAAATTTGCTTTCGCCCGACCGGCAAAAAGCGCGCCACAAAAATTCAAACACCTCGGCCATGGGAAACTTCGGCGCACCGCCGAGACCACCGTTGACCGGGTCAAAATGATCCGCCAGATGGGTTGCCGCATCGTCCAGCATAGACAGGGATAACGGATCTTTCAGTTGACCGTCCCGGCCGTGTGCCAAATGCGTTGTCAGCTTGCCGGCCTGGTCTTCTACGGTGCTGCGGTCGGTCTTGTAGATCTCGGCGATCCGTTCCAGCACGTCGGGAAACCCGGGCCGTCCCCAGCGGGACGCGGGTGGAAAATAGGTGCCGCCGAAAAACGGTTTGCCCTCGGGCGTGACAAACATGGTCAACGGCCACCCACCCTGCTCGTCCATGGAGGCCAGGGCTTTTTGATAAATGGCGTCCACATCCGGACGTTCTTCCCGGTCCACTTTGATGTTGATGAACAACCGGTTCATCACACCGGCGATGGTGTCGTTTTCAAAACTTTCGTGGGCCATGACATGGCACCAGTGACAGGCGGCATAGCCCACCGACAGCAAAATGGGTTTGTCTTCCTCCTGCGCTGCGGCAAACGCATCATCGCCCCAGGCCCACCAGTGCACCGGATTGTCTTGGTGCTGCCGCAAATAGGGACTGGTTTCATCGTTAAGGCGATTGCGGCCGTTGGACGGGATCACGGGGTCCGTCATTGGGTATCCTGACGTAGCAAAAAGAACGGAAAGACTTTCGTTCAGAAGGTTCACTATCTACTGTAGACCTCGACAACACGGATTCAAATGCCCACTCACTCAATTGAAAATGCGATGGAGACGCCGTCATGAAAGTGACCAACGATGTGGACTGCACCCCCGAAGAAGCCCGTGCTTTTTTGGGGTTACCCGATATCGCGCCTCTGCAAGAGGACATGATGGCGCACATACGCAGCCAAATGGCGGCTGCAGCGGACGCGATGAACCCTGAGCAGATGATGAAAACGTTGTTCCCGGCGGGCACGGATGGATTGGCTGACATGCAGAAGCAATTCTGGTCCGCCATAACCAGCGGTGTCGCCGACTCCACGTCGAAGAAGACATAACGCGGCCGAGCCTGGATTGACCCATGGCGTCTGACGACACCATCTTTGCGCCGGCCACGGCACCCGGCCGCGCCGGCGTGGCGGTCATCCGCATTTCAGGCGTCAAAGCGGAAAAGGCGTTGAGCTGGCTCGGCGTGGACACGCCCGACCCCCGCCACCTGACCCGGGCCACCTTGTGCGAACCTGGCTCGGGCGAGGTGTTGGACAACGGCCTGGTGGCGTGGTTTCCCAGCCCCCATAGTTTTACCGGTGAAGATGTGGCCGAGCTGCATGTCCATGGCGGTCGCGCAGTCCTTGACGGCCTCCTCAGCGCCCTCAACGCCATCGGCGGCCTTCGTCCGGCGGGACCAGGAGAGTTTACCCGCCGGGCCTTCGACGCGGGCAAGCTGGACCTCACTCAGGCGGAAGCCCTGGCCGACCTGGTGGACTCCGAAACCCAGGCCCAGGCCCGCCAAGCGCTCCGCCAAATGGGCGGCGCCCTCAAACTCCGCTACGACGCCTGGCGCGATCAGCTGATCAAAGCCCTGGCCCATCTCGAAGCCGTGATCGATTTTCCCGACGAGGACCTGCCCGAGGACACCGCCCAGGCTCTGTGGCAGACGGTGGACGCTCTCATCGGTGACATCGCAGCTCATCTGGCCGATGACCAACGGGGCGAGCGGCTGCGAACCGGAATTCATGTGGCCATCATCGGACCGCCCAACGCCGGCAAGTCGAGCCTGCTCAATCTTTTGGCCAAGCGGGATGCGGCCATCGTCTCCGAAACCGTGGGCACCACTCGTGATGTCATTGAAGTGCATCTCGATCTCGACGGCTATCCCGTGGCCGTCGCCGACACCGCCGGTCTGCGCGCTACCAGTGATGCCATTGAGGACGAAGGGGTGAAGCGGGCTTTACAGCGGGCCGAGGACGCTGACTTAGTCATCGCCCTGTTTGACGGCGCGACACATCCGGAATTGGATGAGGCGACGCGCGCAACCATCACCACGTCTACCATGGTCGTTGTCAACAAAGCCGACCTGTTGGATCAAGCGCGGGAAAAAGAACTCGATGTGCAAGAAGATTGGCGTGCCACTCATTTCCTTTCTGTCAAAACCGGGTTTGGTCTCGAGTTGTTTCTCACCGAACTGACCAAGCTGGTTGGTGCGTTGTGTGAAACAGGACAAGACGCACCCATCACCCGCACCCGTCATCGCCATGCTTTGGAAGAATGCGTTGCGGCTTTGCGGCGCGCTCGCGATGCTGACTTGCCCGAACTGGCAGCGGAAGATTTGCGCTTGGCGGCGCGCGCACTTGGCCGCATCACCGGCACAGTGGATGTTGAAGATTTACTCGACGTGGTGTTCGCCGAGTTTTGTATCGGGAAATAAATCACACGACAGCCATTACTCTGGTATACGACACGCTGAGAAACAGTGTCCAGTGGTGCAGGCAGAAAAATGAATCGTGCGATTTTGTTGCTTGCGCTTCCCGTGTTTCTTGCCGCCGGCTCATCGATGGTGGCGACGGATTTATACCTGCCAGCAATCCCCTTGTTACCGGAAGCGCTGAACGGCGATGAAGTCGGCGCACAATACACCCTGGCGGCGTTCTTCGCCACCTTCGCTGTCGGCCAACTGGTGTTCGGCACTCTGGCCGACCTTTATGACCGCCGGCTGATTCTGACCTGGGCATTGGCAGCGTTCACCCTGTCGTCCGTCGCCTGTGCCTTGGCTGAAACCATGAACGCGCTGATCGCCTTGCGCGTTGTGCAAGGGTTTGCCGCCAGTGCGGGGACGGCGCTGGCACCGGCGCTGTTGCGGGAAGCCGGGGACGACCGCCTGGTCGTGCGCCTGACGTCGATTGTCTCATCCATGGAGGCGGTGTTTCCCGCCATTGCTCCCGTCATCGGTGCCTGGTTGGTGGTGGTGTTCGGTTGGGAGTCCACGTTCTGGGTGATGGCGGTGATCGCGGTCTTCACCATGGCGGCTTTTCAGGTTTTCAAATTCCCATCACCGCCGCCCCATGATCCTGATCGTCCGCCTGCGCATCTGCGCTATTGGCATCTGATGCAGTCACGAAGATTCATGGGCTACCAAGTCAGTCACGCCTTTGCCTTTGCAGGTCTCATCATTTACATCATGGCGACGCCGTATCTGCTGGTGACGTATCTCGGTCACACCACGACGGCGTTTGTCGTCATGCAAGTAACGCTGATCGTTTTCTTTGTCGTGTTCGCGAACACCGCCGGCAGACTCAGTGATCGCTATGGCATCGACCGCATCATCGTCATCGGCGCCTGGCTGCAAATGTTTAGTGCCGTCGCCTTTTTGACACTGGTGTTTGTCACACCAGCACTGATGAGTGCGGCAAGCTTCACCATGACTATGGTTCCCACGGCCATTGGATTGGGTTTTCGTGGTGGACCCGGTTTCGCCAAAGCGATGGCCTTCGCCGGAACTCACACTGGCTCGGCCGGCGGCTTGATGATGTTCTCCGGCATGGGATTGTCGGCGGTGGGGACGCAATTGGTGGCGCCGACGTTGAGTGACGGTCCAATCTTTGTCGCGATTGGCGTCGCGCTGTGTTGCATCGCCTCTCTGGCCCTGCTGCCCATGGCCATGCGTGCTGATCCGGAACCGCTTGCAGCCGAGGACTAAGGACCTATAGAAAGGCGCAAAATCAGGAGCGCCTTTCGTTCATGTCCCGTGACTTAACGCAGAGCTTTGACGTCATTGTTGTCGGCGGCGGCCATGCCGGCACCGAAGCCGCCGCCGCCGCCGCGCGAACTGGTGCGCGCACGCTGTTGCTGACTCATAAGCTAGAAACTATCGGCGAGATGTCCTGCAATCCGGCCATCGGCGGCCTGGCCAAAGGTCACTTGGTGCGCGAGATCGATGCGCTCGACGGCATCATGGGCAAAGCCATCGATGCCGGCGGCATTCAGTTCCGCATGCTCAACCGCTCCAAGGGTCCGGCGGTGCGCGGCCCCCGCGCCCAGGCGGACCGCAAGCTTTACAAACAGGCCGTGCAAGGACTGTTAGAGGGGCAGGCCAACCTGACCATCCACGCCGCCGCGGTTGAAGATCTGGAGATCGACGCTGAGACCAAACGGGTGACGGCGGTCATCACCGGAGATGGATCACGCTATGCCTGCACCGCCGTGGTGCTGACCACGGGCACGTTCCTAAGCGGTGTCATTCACCGCGGCGAAGAGCGCATCCCGGCTGGGCGGATCGGCGAAAAGGCCGCGCACGGACTCTCTAACACATTGAAATCATTAGAGTTTTCTCTGAGTCGGTTAAAAACCGGGACCCCGCCCCGGCTCGACGGGCGGACCATCAACACCGGCATTCTTGACGAGCAGCCAGGCGATGATCCGCCGGTGCCGTTCTCGTTTATGACCGACGTCATCTGTACGCCGCAGATTCACTGCCACATCACCCGGACCACACCGGAGACCCACGCCGTCATCCTGGCCAATAAGGACCGGGCGCCGATCTACAACGGCCAGATTGAAAGCGCCGGCCCGCGCTACTGCCCCTCCATTGAGGACAAGGTGGTCCGTTTCGCCGAACGGGACGGCCATCAGATCTTTCTCGAGCCCGAAGGTCTGGATGACCACACCGTCTATCCCAACGGTATTTCCACCAGCCTGCCCGAGGACGTCCAATTGGCCCTGCTCAAGACCATTCCCGGCCTAGAAAACGCCGCCATGCTGCAGGCCGGCTATGCCATCGAGTATGACTTTGTCGATCCCCGGGAACTCAGGGCCACTCTGGAAACTCGTAAGGTGACGGGGCTCTATTTTGCGGGGCAGATTAACGGCACCACCGGCTACGAAGAGGCCGGTGCCCAGGGCCTGCTGGCTGGCCTCAACGCCGCCCGACAGGCTGGCGGCCTGGAACCGGTGACCGTCGACCGGGCCGAAGGTTATCTCGGGGTTATGGTCGACGATCTGACCACCCGGGGCACCAATGAGCCCTACCGCATGTTCACCTCCCGGGCCGAATACCGCCTGCGCCTGCGAGCCGACAACGCCGATCTCCGGCTGACCGACAAGGGCATCGAAGCGGGCTGCGTCGGTCCGGACCGGGCCGCGGCCTTCACCGAAAAAAGGGACGCCCTGACTGCTGCCCGGGCTCGGCTGGACACACTGGTGGCCACGCCGTCGACTTTGGCGGCCAAGGGATTCAAGGTCAATCAGGACGGCATCCGCCGCACCGGGTTTGACCTGCTCGCCTATCCGGATATTGGCTGGGCGGAGCTTGAGGCCCTGTGGTCGGAGCTGGCCGACGTGCGTCCTGAAGTCCGGGAGCAACTGGAAATTGAAGGCCGCTACGCGGGCTATATGGAGCGCCAGGAGGCGGATATCCGAGCCTTCCGCCGTGATGAATCTCTCGCCCTGCCGGAAAGCCTGAACTATGCCGTGATCGGCGGTTTGTCTACGGAAGTGCGCCAGAAACTGGCTGCGGCAAAGCCCCCTACCCTAGGGGCAGCCGCCCGGATCCCCGGCATCACCCCGGCGGCGTTGACCGCCCTCTTGCGTCATGTGCATAAGCCGGGCCCGTGCAAGTCACAAGTAGGCAAAGCGGCACCTTTGGCCCAAAGCGCCTGACGTTTCACGTGAAACTATGGACCTGATGCCCGACCTGACCACCCTGCTGGCAGTGTACGGCGCCTTTATTGTCGGTCTCCTCAGCCCTGGCCCGGACTTTTTTTTGGTCACCACCTTGGCTCTCGGCCGCGGCTCCCACAAAGCGCTCCTCGCAGCAGCCGGCATTACCTTTGGGGTCGGCCTGTGGGTCGTGGCTGCCGCCACCGGTCTGGGGACCGTCATCTCCACCGCCCCTGTGGTCTGGGATGCGATTCGCTTCATCGGCGGCGGCTTGCTGATCTATTTGGGTGCGCGGGCCCTGTCCGCGGCGATCCGTGATGGATCCCGGTCGCCGGCTGCGGTGCCAACGAAGATCACGGCAGGGCCTTTTTTGCTGGGCTTGGCAACCAATCTGGCTAATCCCAAGGCGGCCATTGTCCTGGTCGGACTGACCGCTGTGCTGGCCGAAGACGCGCCGGAAACAGGCTCTTTGGTCGCTTTGGTCCTCGGCATGCCGCTGTTGACCTTGGCCTGGTTTTCCCTGCTGGCGACCATCCTGGCCCGGCCCCTGTTTCGCGACCGGCTGCTGGCCCAAAGGCGGCTGCTGGACGCGATTGTCGGGCTGGCCTTGGCCGGTGTGGGCGTGCTCTTGATCCAGACCACGGGCGCTACTTCAGTGGGTAGTCCATAGGGCTGTTTCACGTGAAACAATCCCCATTCACCGCAGATGATTTTCAAGCCGCCACCGGCGTTTCACGTGAAACACTGGAGCGCCGCAAAGTTTTTGTGGGCCTTTTGTTAGACTGGAACCAGCGCACCAACCTTATCGGCTGCTCGACGGAAGATGCGGTGTGGCACCGCCATATGCTGGATTCGGCCCAAATCATGGATCATTTGCCGGAGCACACCAAAACCCTGGTGGATCTGGGCACCGGCGCCGGATTTCCCGGCCTGGTGCTGGCATTGCTCGGCGTGCCCGACGTCCATCTCATTGAATCGACTGAGAAAAAAGCCAATTTCCTTGAGGCTGCAGCGGCCGCAACCGGCCTCACCCTGACCGTACATCTGGCCCGTGTCGAGGCGGCGGCGCCGTTCGTGGCCGATGTGGTGACCGCCCGGGCCCTCGGTCCGCTGGACAAACTGATCGGCTACGGCCAGCGGTTCAGTGGTCCTCACACCTGTCACATTTACATAAAAAGGACTACATGTTGAGGATGAATTGACGCAGGCATACAAAATATGGAAAATGCAGGTGGATCGGGCGCCCAGCACCACCGATCCAAGAGGCAGTGTGTTGTGCGTGCGCGAGGTGTCCCGTGTCCAGACCGATCGATTCCAATCCCCCTCAAGCCCATCGGTCTGACTCGGGCGCTTCGCCACGCGTCCTCGCTATCTCCAATCAAAAAGGCGGGGTCGGCAAAACCACCACCACCGTCAACCTGGCCACGGCCCTGGCTGCGGTCGACAAAAACGTGCTGATCGTAGACCTCGACCCCCAGGGCAATGCGTCCACCAGCCTGGGCATTCCCGCCAAATCCCGTACCACCAACACCTATCATCTGTTGATGGGCGAAGCGGATCTGGAGAGCACGGCTGTTACCACAGCGGTCCCTCACCTCTCCGTGGTGCCGTCGGGGGTTGATCTTGCCGGCGCCGAGTTGGAACTGGTGCAGGTGGACGACCGGCAGGATAAGCTGCGTGATGCCCTGGATGGCGCCACCGCTGCCTATGATTATGTGCTGATCGATTGTCCGCCGTCTCTCGGTCTGCTGACCCTCAACGCTCTGGTGGCGGCTGACGCCGTCCTGGTGCCGCTGCAAGTGGAGTTTCTCGCTCTCGAAGGGGTCAGCCAGCTGGTCCGCACCATCGAGCGGGTGCGCCAGTCCTTTAATCCGGATCTGGAAATTCAGGGGATCGTCCTGACCATGGTGGACAAGCGCAACAACCTCTCGGACATGGTAGAATCAGACGTGCGCGGCTATTTTGGCGACAAGGTCTACACCACCGTGATCCCGCGCAATGTACGGGTCTCCGAAGCGCCCTCCCATGGAAAACCCGTGCTGCTGTACGATTTTCAGTCGAAAGGTGCGCAAGCTTATCTTAATCTGGCCGGCGAAGTTCTGAAACGCGAACACGCTCAAGCCGCCTGATACAAACACAATGACACCACCTAAATCCCGGAAGAGCCTTGGCCGCGGCCTGGATGCCTTGTTCGGCGATGCTGCTGAAGAGAGCGGCGGGTCTGTCGACGGCACATCCCGCACCCCTGGCAAAGGTCTGTTGCAGCTCCCTATCGGTCAGCTGTTCCCGTCGCCACTGCAGCCCCGCCGAAAGTTTGATGATTCCCAGCTCGAAGAACTGGCCACCTCCATCCGCGACAAGGGCGTGCTCCAACCCTTGTTGGTGCGCATGGTCGGCACTGGCTACGAGATCATCGCCGGAGAACGACGCTGGCGCGCAGCCCAGCGGGCCCAGGTACATCAGGTTCCGGCTCTCATCAAAGACTTGGACGATACGGAAGTTCTCGAAGTGGCCTTGGTGGAAAACCTGCAGCGGGCCGACCTCACGCCTCTGGAAGAGGCGGAGGGCTATCAACGCCTGCTTGATGAGTTTGGCCATACCCAGGAAATCTTGGCCGATTTGTTAGGCAAAAGCCGGACTCACATTACCAATATGATTCGGTTGTTGGCTCTGCCCGACCCCATCAAAGCCATGCTCGACGACGGTCAACTTTCTATTGGCCATGCCCGCGCTTTGCTTGGAGTCAAAGACGCCGTCGCCTTAGCCCGTAAGATCGTCGCCAAAGGGATGTCGGTGCGGCAAGTGGAAGCGCTGGTGAAACAGCACGGCAAAGCCAGCCGGCCCCGCAAAAAGGCAAGCACCAAAGCGCAAGCCAAGGACGCTGATACCCGCGCCCTGGAAGCCCGGTTGGAAGAAGCGCTCGGTCTTAAAGTCGGCATCACCTTTGACGGAGCCGGGGGCACCTTGTCCCTGACCTATACGGATTTGGAACAACTGGACGATCTGATCGCGCGGCTGACCATGCAAAAAACGTCTTCTTCTCAATTTCTCAACCGCGACGCCAAGTCCCGGGACTCCAATGTGCTCGACATCGAAGAAGTGCTGGCCAAGCGGGAAGGCCGGGTGCAGTTACTGCGGGAAAACCACAGCGGAGATCGCCCCGATCCAACAGCCCACCCCGATCCGGAGGCGGACGATGTCGGCAGTGACGGTGCACTCGAACGGTTGCCTAAGCCGCAGGCCGAGTCATCGGGATCCGAAGACCATGGCATAGACGAGGCCATGTGCGCAGCTGATGCCGAGACCGGCCATTGGCAGGAAGGGCACTCGGAAGATCCAGCCAAACCGACGGCCCAGCCTGACCCTAAAGCCGGTGATGTGGGCGCCTCCGGATCAACGGATAAAAAATAAGATTCTTTAACCTACTAAACTTAAACATTTTTTATATTGATATACATATATTAGGTGGGCCACCATGGATCTGCTAACGGCCCTGACTGCCCTTCCCAACAACCAGTTCTATTTCCTTCGCCACGGTGAAACCGAGTGGAACAAATCCGGTCTGGCCCAGGGCCAGACCGATATTCCGCTAAACGATGCCGGCCGCGATCAGGCTCGTCTAGCCTTGCCGCTCCTCACCGGTCATGGCATCAGGCGGATTATCACCAGCCCGCTTAAGCGGGCCTCGGAGACGGCCGAGATCCTCAACCGGTCCTTGGCCCTGCCGCTGGAAACCCATCCCGGTCTAATGGAACGGTTCTTCGGTCCATACGAAGGTAAACCCTGGAACCCGGGCTGGTATCACGGTGGGCCCGGCGATGGCGCCGAACCGGAAACAGATTTCATGGAACGGGTGATGACTACGTTGGTCGATGTACACGAGCGGCCCGGACCTTTGTTGCTGGTTAGCCACGGCGGGGTGTTCCGCATCATGGCCGAGTTGCTCAGCGCCCTGCCCGACGCCCGCAGCGCCAACGCTGTGCCCTTCCGTTTTGACCCACCAGTGGAAGAGGCCGAGCGCTGGACCTTGCATCCGGTGGACCCGGTCACAACAGCTTGATCACCCCACATACCACTGGTCATTACCTTGACCTTTCAGTTTCTGGAAGCCTTATATGAGGATCATGCCCGACACCTCTCAACCTGTATCCGCCGTGGACACCCTGCGCCTGCCTATCGAAGGCATGACCTGCGCCGCCTGTGCCACGCGTTTGGAGAAGGCTTTATCCCAGGTGCCGGGCATTGAGTCCGCCGCGGTCAACTTCGCTTTGGAACAGGCGGACGTGGCGGTGGACCCGGACCAGGTGTCACCTGCTGATTTTGCCGCGGCCGTTGGCCGGGCCGGGTTTGCCGTTCCCGATGAAGAGATTGTCTTCGCCCTCGACGGCATGACCTGCGGCGCCTGCGCCGTGCGTTCGGAAAAAGTTCTGTCGCGCGTACCCGGGGTGTCGGCGGCTAATGTTAATTTCGCATTGGAACAGGCCACCATCTCCGCACCCAAAGGCACGGTCACCTTTGATACGTTGTCGGAGGCTGTGGCCAAAGCTGGATTCACTGCCCGCGCGTTGAGTGCAAACACCGATAGCGGCGCCGAAGACGACCGGCAAAAGAGTCTGCTCAAAGATTATCTCACCTTAGGGTTTGCGATCCTGTTGACCACGCCGCTGGTGGCGCAAATGGGTGCGCACTTTACTGGTGCCGGTTTTCATCTCACGCCGTGGACGGAATTCGCTCTTGCCTTGCCGGTGCAACTCATCGCCGGCGCCCGCTTTTATGTGGGCGCGTGGAAAGTACTACGCGCCGGGTCGGGCAACATGGATGTGTTGGTGGTGATGGGCACCACGGCGGCATTCGGCTACAGCCTCTACCTTCTGCTCACTCTCGGTAACGGTGTAGCGGGACAGCTCTACTTCGAAGCGTCCGCCGTCATCATTACTTTGGTTTTGCTGGGCAAAGTTCTGGAAGCGCGGGCCAAGCGGGGCACCACTGCTGCCATCCGCGCGTTGATGGATTTGCGCCCAGCCACGGCCAGGGTCAAACGTGGCGACGATGTGATCGAGATTCCCGTCGACCAAGTGAAAGAGGATGACATCGTTCTCATCCGTCCCGGTGAAAAAGTACCCGTGGATGGGATCATCGAAGACGGCGCCTCGGAATTGGACGAAGCCCTGCTCACCGGCGAGAGCCTGCCGGTCGCTAGACAGCTTGGCGATCCGGTGACCGGTGGGTCCATCAACGGCACTGGTTTGCTCACCGTGTGCACCACTCGAGTAGGCGAGGACTCCACACTAGCGCGGATCATTCGCCTAGTCGAAAACGCCCAAAGCGGCAAAGCCCCGGTGCAGCGATTGGTGGATCGGGTCGCGGCGGTGTTCGTGCCCATTGTCATTGGCATCGCCACCGTCACCTTTGCCGGCTGGCTCGTTACCGGCGGCACCTTCGAGCAGGGACTCATTGCCGCGGTGTCGGTGCTGGTGATTGCCTGTCCCTGTGCCTTGGGTCTGGCCACACCGACGGCCATCGTTACTGGCACCGGCGCCGCTGCCCGGGCTGGCATTCTCATCAAGGATGTAGAAGCTCTGGAGCGCGCCCATCGGGTCGACACGGTGATTTTTGATAAGACTGGTACGTTGACCGAAGGCCATCCGGCAGTGGTGGATTTCACCGTGGTCGCGGGAGACGAACGGGACGTGCTGTCCCTGGCCGCGTCGGCGCAAAGAGGCAGCGAACACCCTCTGGCCAAAGCGTTCGTGATCTTGGCCGAGACCCGCGGTGTCGACATAGGAACGGTGTCCAACTTCAAGAGTGTTACTGGCCAGGGTGTCACAGGCGACTACGATGGCCGCACCATTTTACTCGGCAATCGCGCCTTCCTCGAAACCAACCATGTTGCCACCGTGTCCTGGATCGATAAGGCGGGCCAGTGGGAACGAGAGGCGCACACGGTGGTGTGGATGGCGGTGGACGGCATCCTCATGGCGTTGTTTGCGCTCGCAGATCCGGTGCGGGAGGACGCCAAAACGGCGGTTAGCGTTTTGCACCGTCTCGACATCGATGTTCATCTGTTGTCCGGTGATGCGCCCGCTGTTGTGAATGCCGTTGCCGCGACCGTTCAGATCGATCGAGCCCAAGGCGGTGTGCGTCCCGAAGACAAAGCAGCGGCCGTCACCCAATTGCGCCAACAGAATCACGTCGTCGCTATGATCGGCGACGGTATCAACGATGCGCCAGCCCTGGCCGAAGCGGATGTGGGCGTGGCCATGGGCACGGGCACGGATGTGGCTATGGAAACGGCGGCGATCACTCTCATGCGTCCCGACCCTCGTTTGGTGGCCGGTGCCTTCGGCATTTCCCGGGCGACATGGCGCAAGATCAAACAGAATTTGTTCTGGGCGTTTATTTACAACGTCATTGGCATACCCCTGGCCGCCTTCGGCTATTTGAGTCCGGCAGTGGCCGGCGCGGCCATGGCGGCGTCTAGCGTCAGCGTTGTCACCAATGCTCTATTGCTTCGACGCTGGCGTCCTGTATTAGACTAGCGGCTTCTGGTTGGAAGGAATTTGGCAATGGAAAAAGTTCTCATTCCCGTCGAAGGCATGACCTGTGGCGGCTGTACGTCCAGTGTGGAAAAGGCGCTCGATGCCCGGGACGGTATTGCCGCCGCGACGGCATCCTTGGAAGGGGCCAACGTGGAAGTGGAGTTTGATCCGGTGGTGATCATGCAAGGCCAAATCGAAGAAGCCATCCGCGACGCCGGGTTCGACGTGCCGGGATAAGTCACACTCCATACGTTTTTCGCATTCATTCTCAAATCACCCACTGTCATGAGCGCACAATGATTCGACGCGGTTTCGTCGATGTGGCGCAGGGACAAATCCATTTCCGTTGCGCCGGTTTGGAACACACCGACAAACGCCCTTTGGTTATGTTCCACGGTGAACCGGCGTCGTCCTACGTGCCCGAGCCATTGATTGAAGAGCTCGGCAAAGCCAGACCGGTATACGCACCCGATACGCTTGGCACCGGCGATTCCTCAGCGCTGCCGTTTAACACTATTGAAGTCAACGAACTCGCAAACATCTCATTCGCGGAGGTAACGGCGCTTGGCATTGATAAGTTCGATCTCTACGGCACCTACACCGGCGGTCACATCGCAACTGAAGTGGCGCTCACCCACAGCAGTCACATCAACGCCTTGGTGCTGGACGACGCTGGTTTGATTCCCGACGACGACATTGCCGACCTCAAAGCCAATTACGTGCCGGACATTTCCATCGACACCCACGGGCAACGGTTCTTTCGCCTATTTCAATGGGTGCGCGATCAATACATTTACTTTCCCTGGTACGCCCAAGACAAAGAGCATTGGGCAACATGGATCTGCCGCCGCCACAGGTTTTGTTTCGCAAAACCATGGAGGTGCTCAAAGGCAAGGACAGTATGCCGGTGATCTTCGCTGCCGTGTTCCGCCACGACCTGCGCACGGCACTGACAAAGATCAACCTACCGACGTTGGCAACGGCAGAGGAAGCGGCCCCCGTTCCCGGTGCAGAGGTCTTGGGCATGGTCTTTCAAGAAGCTCTCAATGCGCCTGGCGACTATGTGACGGAAAAAGCGCAGCGCATTGCTGCGTTTCTCGACGCCCGATCCTAATGCCACGTTTTCTAGGGACGTTCATTTTTGCCCTTTGGGCACTGTTTCAATCAACCGTCGTTGCCGCGGCACCGGTCCAATTGACTGTGGCGTCGTCGTCGGCATCGCCGACCCGCCGTGGCCCGAATGGACCGCCGCCGCCCGCGCCGATTACGAAACCTTTACTGCCCCGGTACACGTGCCTGGTGATGTCGATTTAGCCGAACTCTTTTCCACCCTCGCTGATCACATACCCGAACACACCATCTTCACCAACGGTGCCGGCACCTA
Organism: Rhodospirillaceae bacterium; assembly: GCA_965262665.1. Taxonomy (GTDB): domain Bacteria; phylum Pseudomonadota; class Alphaproteobacteria; order Rhodospirillales; family Rhodospirillaceae; genus CBDBND01. The sequence continues at coordinate 652,910 of CBDHFR010000003.1, read as the reverse complement.
CACCGCTTGGCATCACCGTTTCTATATGCACAAGCACTATGGCACCTATATCGGACCCACCAGCGGTGCCATGGGCTATGGCATTCCCGACGCCATCGCCGCCAAGCTGGTGCATCCCGACCGACCGGTCATTGCCATGGCCGGAGATGGCTGCTTCATAATGTCGGCAAACGAACTGGCGACGGCGCGGCAGTATCACACGCCCATCATCGTTCTGGTCATGGACAATGAAATGTACGGCTCCATCCGCATGCATCAGGAACGCGCTTATCCCAACCGGGACATCGCCACCGACCTGGTCAATCCCGACTTCGCGGCGATGGCGCGGGCTATGGGCGGAACTGGAGAAACGGTGAAGACAACGGAAGAGTTTTGGCCCGCGTTAGAACGCGCGGTCAAAGCAAACACGTTTTCGATCATCCACATCCATGTGGATCCGGACGCTATCATGCCGCATACCACCTTGTCGGCGATCCAACACAACACGTAGCAGAAGTGACTCACCATAGGAAAAGAACAATCAACCAAGCGGCCGCACGCGGGAGACTTTTGGCAGGAAGGAGACGACAGCCTGTTCGCGCAGACCTGGTATCCCATTTGTCTATCGGAAGACGTGGGCGCTGCCGACGCCATCGGCCGGGGATTTCTCGATGGTGAAGTGATTGTTTTTCGCGGCGCCGACGGCACACCCCATGTGTTCGGGGCCTATTGCGTGCACATGGGCGCCAACCTCAAGGAAGGCACTATGGTCGATCACTGCGTGCGCTGTCCCTATCACCACTGGCAGTTCGATGCCAACGGCCGTTGCGTCAAGACCGGTTCGGGTGATCCACCACCACCTTCGGCCAACCTGTTTGAATATCCCAGTCAAGAACGTTGGGGTTTGATCTTCGCTTTCAACAGCACTGAACCGTTATGGCAACTGCCCGACTTCGCCGACGTGTTGGGCGAGCGTCAGTTCACCGACGACGACCTGTGCACGGCAGCAAAACAATTGGATTATTTTCCCGATGATCCGGAGCGGTCTTCTATTACGTTGGACCCGTGGATGGTTATCACCAATCCGCTGGACTTTCAGCATTTCGTTTCCGTGCATGAAATGACCTTTCGCTCCGCCAATCCGGAGAACGAAATCGTCTGGTCCGATCACAAATGCGAGTTTCGTCTGCTCTCCACCAACCGTTTCGGCACACCCTACGACAATCATCAGGCCATCTACGGCAACAACTGTCTTTAACTTGAGCGGCAACTTGGCTGGGAAATGGTTCGGGTTCTTTGCCGCCCAGTCCATCCCGTCTCCCGGAACATCGGAAATCTATTTTGTCGGCGCGTCGGAAAAAGTGAGCGAGTCAGAAGAGGACATCACCGCAGCCACACAAGCGGCAGTGGCGGTGCTCGATATGGAAACCGATTTCTTTATGCAGGACATTTCCATTTTGCGCTCACTGCATTTCCGCCCGGGCCTGTTGACCAAAGCGGACACTGCTCTGAAAAGACACATCGATTATCTGCAAGGCCAGCCCCGCGCCCATCCCGGCGCTGACTTTATTCGCTAGAGGAAAGTCGGCGTCTGACCCAATGGGGCGATTTGGTTTTGAACCTGGAAACTGGTCCGTTTATCGACCATCTTTTTGGTGAATGCTGACTTATCAAAGTCACACCATCTCTTAACACTAAAAGTGATATGATGTGTTTTAGCGGCTAGGCATGTGGCGAAAAACCAGTCCGGTTTTTCAGCGACAAGCCGCCGAAAGGTCCATACATGACTCCGGCAAAGTTCCGCGCCAAGTTTGCGACGGCAGGACGCCTCGCTCCCATCGAGAATTGGTTATACCTGGAATCATTGATTCGGCCTGAATTTAGTATTTTGCATTGACCTGATTCGGCTGCCGATTCATGCACCTCTCCAACGACACGAGCAGCGAACGACTTAACGGCGAAGATGCGCAAAAGGGCCTCCTTTCTGACCGCTGACGAACCCAAGGCACTCCTGAATGTCATGCGCAAGCGGAAGGTCGAAGCGCTGCAGGTACGGCGCGCGAATGCGCTGGTTGCCCTTGATGATGGCCACAGCGTGCAGATGGTCTCCAGGATATTCTATCTCGATCCCGACACGGTTCGCGGCTGGCTACGGGACTTCCGCGAGAAGGGTCTCGCCTCTGTGGAGCTTGCGGATTACCCGGACCGCCTGACGGCGGACCAGGAAGCCGCTCTCAAGGCGCAGTTCCGGGACAATCCGCCGCGCGACACCAACGCGGTGCGGGATGCCATCTTCCGAAAGTTTGCTGTGAGATATTCACGTCCGGGCGCCATCAAGCTGATGCACCGCCTGGGGTTCGCATACGTGAAGCCGAAGACGCTGCCGAAGCAGGCCGACAAGCAGGCGCAGGAAGCCTTCATCAGGGATTATGAACAGCTGACGCGCGGGATGTTTCCGGACGCGACGGTTGTCTTCGCCGCTGCGGTCCATCCCGAGTATCAGAGCCGGCCGGCGCATGGCTGGTTCATCCGTTCCGACAAGCCGGCGATCAAGGCCACGACAGGGCGCCAGCGGCTGAACCTGCACGGCGCACTGGACCTTGAAACGATGAAGCTCACCCTGGTCGAGGGCGAGAAGATCAATGCCGAAACCTCTCTGCGGTTGTTCGAGAAGCTGGAACGGGCCTATCCGGACACCCGGGTGATCCCGGGTGATCCCGGGTGATCCCGGGTGATCCATGTCTGTCTCGACAATGCGCGCTATCACCATGCCAGGCTGTTGCGGCCGTTCCTGGAGCGGCCGGAGTGCCGCATCCGGCTGCATTTCCTGCCGCCGTATGCGCCACACCCTCTCCACCGCCGTCAGCTTCGGAACCGCGCCGGGAGATTTGTGGTCGTGCAGGCCCTCGGGGCCTGCCTGATTGAACCGGGACACCCAGTCGCGCAGGCTCTGGCGGTCCATGCCGCCAACCGCCGCCGCATCCCTACGGTTCATGTCATCATAAACCGCCGCAATCGCCAGAAGGCGGCGCACCTGATTGGGATCTGTCGCTTTGCGCGTCAAGGCCCGCGCTTGGACCGCGTCATAGTCCGTTCGCAACGGGATCTTCGCCGACATCAAATCCTCCATTTAAAGCCGGCTTTCTATGAATCACATCATTGCGCCGTGGGGAATCCCTAAAAGAGAATCAATCTCAACGACCGCTGGTATGAGACGGCTAAGCGCGGGGTCTTTGAAAAAATTACAGGGTTTTGACAAATCAAAGGCGAAAGCGGAATAGTCGCTGATCCGCTTTGCTCTAATTTCTGTGTCGGTTCATTGCTATCATCAGACACGCCGGTGCGGCGACATATGAAGCTCCTTTTGAGAACCATAATGCTTATCGAAATGTTCCCGTTTGGCCTGAACGTGGCATCCGCGCGCTGACCACACCGTCAAAGAAAGAGTGTGCGCCGTTGAGGCGGGCTCCCGCGCTCTGTATAGTAGGCGTTCTCCAATTTAAGGCCGCTGTCGGGCCTTACCGTTTCCCGGCCCAGCCCTCCGGCCCGTTACGCTAACGATTGCATCATTGTTTTGGCCACCCAGTTCACTGCCTGCCTAAAGGAGGTTAGTCATGACACTTAATCGTCGCAAATTACTCAGTGCATCGGTTGCTGCGGGCACCATGGCGCTATCGGCTGCCAAAGCCCACGCCAAATTTGCCGGAGATGTTGAACTGCGCGGTCAAATCGGCCGGCTCGAACGCCTGCCGACGCGGGACATTGAAAGCGCGGAGGATTTTTCCACCACGCTCCGGAATTTCGTACAGACCGATCTCAGCCGGGCGGCGGCGCGGCGTGCCAATGAAATCTTCAAAGCCAATGGCATTACCAGTGTCAAAGACATCTCGCTGGTGGACATGATCAAGCTGCTTGAAGACGATCCGATCATCATGTCCCGGACCCACGCCTGGATCGACGGCCAGCTGTTGATGTGGAACCGTCTTCAGGATGCCTTTTACAGCGACGCCGACCGCTACCTGACCGAGATGCTGGCGGCGGATAAATCCGGGCCGGGTTCGTTGGAACTGAATCCCGACATGACTATTCCGCCCTACACCGCTCATGAAATCCACAATCAACCGGGCGGCTATGTGGGCGATGCTTTTGCCGGGCACATGTACCACTACGGCACCAACAACCTTTACATCCACCGCAACGATCAGGACGCCCAGCATATCAACACGGTCAGTTATGTGCCGCTCCCTGATGACGGCAAGGTCAGGCGCATTCTCGATCTCGGCTGCAGTTGCGGGCAAACGGCCACAGCGCTCAAGGAACGCTTCCCCGACGCCGAAGTGTGGGGCATCGATATCGGCGGGCCGATGGTGCGTTACGCCCATATGCGCACGGCGGACATCGGCATCGATGTCAACTTTGCCCAGCGGTTGGCCGAAGACAATGGCTTCCCCGACGACCACTTCGACATCATCACCGCCAACATCCTGTTCCATGAAGTGACGCCCGAGGCGGCCCACGAGATTATCCGCGAAAGCCATCGCACATTGCGTTCGGGTGGCGTGTTCTTCCCCAACGAGCCGGTGTTCCAAGTGCCGAAACCGCCCGATACGGTGTGGTCCCGCTACTTCACCTGGTGGAACACCAATTGGAATACGGAGGTGTGGTACGTCTACTATGCCGACTTCGACTACGCCAAAGCGTTCCAAAACACCGGGTTCGATGTGCGCACCGACTCGCCGTCGCCCTACCCGCGTCGGCGGCACATGACCCCCGTCAAACTGGCGTGATGAGGCTGGAAGGCCGCGGCTAGCGGCGCTTACGGGCATCCGAGCTCGCTCTCAGAGCTAGTCCGGCCCACGATTACAGCGAGTCTTTGCTATTGTGATCGCACTGCTCACGGCGCACCATACTTGCCGACGCGTTTGTGATCGTTTCCCACAGCAAAAATTTTGAACACCGAGAGGTTCATCATGCTTAGTCGCCGTACCATTCTAGCCACCTCCGCTGCCACCGCTTTCACAATCATCGGCTCGCGCTACGCCAAGGCCGCCAGCACCGACATCAAGATCGATCCCTTCAATCAGACTGCCGCGCAAAAGGCATTGCACGCCGCGCGCTTCGACACCCTCGATCAGGAAGGCCTGATGGATTTCACCGAAGGGTTTAAGCGATGGAACGGCAGGGATATGGGCGGCCGGGATGCCAGGCGCCACTACAACAGGTTTCTCAGGGCCAAAGGTCTACCCACTGGCAAAACAGACATTCCCTATGAGGAGTGCTACCAAATCCTGCTCGAGGACCATCACTTCGAGGCCGCGATCCGGTTCAACCGCAGCGCCCAGGCGCTGATGTGGGACCGGGCCATGCGCGCCTTCCACGGCCAGGCCGACAAGTATCTCGCGCTGATGGAAAAGACCGACAATTCAGGGCCCGGCAGCTTGGAACTCAATCCGGACATGGCGCTGCCCGACTACACCACTCATGAAATCCATGCCCAGCCGGGCGGCTATGTCGGCGATCCGTTCGCCGGCTGGGTCTATCACTGGGCGTTGACCCAAGCCTTCTATCAGGGGCGGAACCAATTCGACGAGGCGTTCCTGGGCACCGCCCAGGACTGCCCTGTGCCGGCCGACGGCGAAGTCCGGCGCATACTCGATGTGGGCTGCGGTTCTGGCTTAGGCACCATGGCCTACAAGGAACGGTTCCCCAACGCGGAAATGTGGGGCATCGATGTGGGCGGACCCATGGTCCGTTATGGCCACCACGAGGCTGTGCAACGTGGCCTCGATGTCAACTACGCTCAGCGCCTGGCGGAAGACACCAAGTTCCCGGATGGGTACTTCGACATCGTTTCCGACTATCTGCTGTTCCACGAAGTGACCGTTCCAGCGGCACAAAAGATCGTGCCGGAGTTTTACCGGATCCTACGTCCGGGCGGCATTTTCAATCACGACGACAGCGTCACTGAAGGCAACCCGAACATTCCGGTGCCTCAGACCATTTACGACAGAGCGTGGCTGTGGGTGGATCACCGTCACAACGTGGAGCCGTGGATCCCCGGCTACCGGGAATCGGACTTCCCGGGCTTGATGCGTAAGACTGGCTTTGACGTCGACCTGACCTTGAGAAAAGACGCTTATCGCCGGCGGGCATACCACGGCGTCAAACCGGCCTAATTTTATGCTTTGAGGTTCAAATCAAAACCCGCTCTGGAAAACCGGAGCGGGGTTTGTCCGTGGCCTGGCAATCAACGCGGCCGCATGCTTTCACAACCTTTATTAGAATTAGAATAATTAAAAACTAATTGACAGCCCGGACGGCTAGATTAGTATCGAAGTTATTCGGCCGCGCTGTGCCCGACTAAGGTGGGTACGTAGTCTGATGCCGACTTAGTAGAACGCACTTTCAATTAGAGGAGATTGAAATGTCGAAACAATCAAAATGCCCCTTTGGACACTCTGGGGGACAGCCGGGGACCAGCCGCCGCAGTGTTCTGGCCGCGTCCACCGCACTTGCTGCTGCCGCCACCACCCAGCCCTTAAGCGCTGCAGCCCAATCAATGGACGACGCACTCGGATCGACTGTTGGCGGTGCGCTCGCCGGCAATGAATGGTGGCCCGGGCAACTCAATCTCACCGTCCTGCATCAGCACGCACCTGCCTCCGACCCGATGGACGGGGATTTCGATTACGCCGAAACCTTTAAGAATTTGGACTACGAGGCGCTCAAACAAGATTTGCGCGACTTGATGACCGACAGCCAAGATTGGTGGCCCGCCGACTGGGGCCATTACGGTGGCCTTTTCATCCGCATGGCTTGGCACGTCGCCGGTACGTACCGCACGGGTGATGGTCGTGGCGGTGCCGGGACCGGCAATCTGCGTTTTGCCCCGGTGAACAGTTGGCCGGACAACGGCAACCTCGACAAAGCGCGCCGTCTGCTGTGGCCGATCAAGCAGAAGTACGGCAACCAAATTTCCTGGGCCGACCTCATGATCCTCACAGGCAATGTGGCGCTGGAGTCCATGGGTTTCAAAACCTTTGGTTTCGGTGGCGGCCGAAAAGACGTCTGGCAGCCCGAGGAAGACATCTATTGGGGTGCGGAAACCGAGTGGCTCGCCAATGAGCGGTATAGCGGTGAGCGTGATTTGGAGAACCCGCTGGCTGCGGTTCAGATGGGTCTGATTTACGTTAACCCCGAAGGTCCTGACGGTAACCCCGATCCTGTCGCGTCGGGCCGGGACGTCCGCGAAACTTTTGGGCGTATGGGCATGAACGACGAGGAAACCGTCGCTCTTGTGGCCGGTGGCCACACCTTCGGCAAAGCCCACGGCGCCGGTGATCCGGCGCTGGTCGGTCCTGAACCTGAAGCAGCGCCCATCGAAGAACAGGGGTTTGGCTGGATCAACAGGTTTGAAAGCGGCATGGGCGTGCACACCACAACCAGCGGCATTGAAGGCGCTTGGAAGCCGAACCCGACCCAATGGGACAACGGCTACTTCGAGATGCTGTTCACCTACGAGTGGGAGCTGACCAAGAGCCCCGCTGGTGCGCAACAATGGGTGCCGATAAATCCCAAGCCCGAGAACTTGATTCCCGATGCGCACGACCCGTCCAAGCTGGCCCCGCCGATGATGACGACGGCCGACATGTCGCTGCGCTTTGATCCGATTTACGAACCGATCTCGCGCCGCTTCTACGAAAATCCGGACGAGCTAGCCGATGCGTTCGCACGGGCATGGTTCAAGCTCACTCATCGCGACATGGGCCCCAAAGCCCGGTACTTCGGTCCCGAGGTGCCCGACGAGGATTTGATCTGGCAAGACCCAGTCCCTGCCGCCGACCATCGATTGATCGATGACGGCGACATTGAAGACCTTAAAGAGGAGATCGTGGACAGCGGTTTGTCGGTGAATGAACTGGTGAGTGCAGCGTGGGCCTCGGCGTCAACTTTCCGCGGGTCCGATAACCGCGGCGGCGCCAACGGTGGACGCGTCCGCCTCGCCCCGCAGAAGGACTGGGAAGCAAACCAGCCAGCCCAACTCGCCAAGGTACTGGCCACACTGGAGGATATCCAGAAGGACTTCAACGACACTGCACGCCGTGGCAAGAAAGTCTCCATGGCCGATCTCATCGTGTTCGGTGGCTGTGCGGCGGTTGAACAGGCCGCAAAAGACGCCGGCCAAGATGTGGAGGTGTCCTTCACACCCGGTCGCACCGACGCATCACAGGACCAGACCGATGTTGAAGGGTTCGCAGTGCTGGAACCGGAGGCGGATGGTTTCCGCAATTTTCAGAAAGCGGCCTACACCGTGCCGGCAGAGCGAATGCTGGTCGACAAAGCGCAGCTCCTGACCCTCAGCGCTCCTGAGATGACGGCGCTGGTTGGTGGACTGCGTGTGCTCGGCGCTAATTCAGGTGGCTCGAACCACGGCGTCTTCTCTGAGCGCGTCGGTGAACTGACCAACGACTTCTTCGTCAATCTGTTGGATATGGGAACCGTCTGGAGCCCCACGTCAGATGCTGGTGATGTCTTCCAAGGCCGTGATCGCGAAACTGGTGAAGCTAAATGGACCGGAACACGAGTGGACCTGGTCTTCGGATCAAACTCGCAACTGCGTGCCTTGGGCGAGGTCTACGCCCAGGACGATTGCAAAGAGAAGTTCGTGCGTGACTTTGTGGCCGCATGGACCAAAGTGATGAACCTGGACAGGTTTGATCTCACCGCGTGATCTTGGCAGATAACTTGCTGGTTCTTTCTTAGGACCGCCAACAGAAAGGGCCGCTCAAACGAGCGGTCCTTTCTTTAAACTTACCATCCCAACCCTGCTCATTTACCCGTGGTCATGGGTTAAGGCCGAACAGATGACCAGGCATTCCGTGCCCGCATCGACCGCTTCCTTGATGTCAAAGTAAGGTGCGATTTTGTGCTCCCACCATTGTTTATCTTCAACGATCAGATGAGTGTTTCGCCCGTCTGGCAGAAACTTTTTGCCGGCACGTTGGCGATGAGAAAGACCGCGTGCTTCAGCGCCTTTGACTGAATATGGGCAAGAACGTCGTCCAGACAATGAGGCTCTATGTGTTCCATCACGTCGAATGCCACAACCAGGTCCTGAGGGTCGAGCCGGCGCCAGCGCACGACGCCGTCGCTGTCCGGGTCCGGGTCCGCCTCGACGATCTCCGCCAACGCCACCCTCTCCACCGCCGTCAGCTGCGGAACCGCGCCGGGAGATTTGTGGTCGTGCAGGCCCTCGGGGCCTGCCTGATTGAACCGGTACACCCAGTCGCGCAGGCTCTGGCGGTCCATGCCGCCAACCGCCGCCGCATCCCTACGGTTCATGTCATCATAAACCGCCGCAATCGCCAGAAGGCGGCGCACCTGATTGGGATCTGTCGCTTTGCGCGCCAAGGCCCGCGCTTGGACCGCGTCATAGTCCGTTCGCAACGGGATCTTCGCCGACATCAAATCCTCCATTTAAAGCCGGCTTTCTATGAATCACATCATTGCGCCGTGGGGAATCCCTAAGAGTCGGTTTCGAAAGTCATGCGGCTCGGGCCAATCTGCGGACGAGGAGTATGACGGAGGCGGCGTAGAGGAAGGCGCGGGCCGAGGCGATGGTGGCCTCGAAGTCCTTTGCCAGTCGCCGGTTGCGGTTGATCCAGGCGAAGAAGCGCTCCACGACCCAGCGGCGCGGTTGGACGGCGAAGCCGACCTGATCGGGGCTTTTGCGCACGATCTCGACGGCGATCATGGTGGCCGTGGCGACCTTCTCGCCGGCGTAGCCGCTGTCGGCAAAGACCTTCTCGATGAACGGAAACGAGCCGCGTGAGGCGCACAGCAGCGGCCCGCCACCATCGCGGTCCTGGATACTCGCCGGATGCGCCTCGAGCACGAGGCCGCGCCCGTCGGTGTCGACCAGCGCGTGGCGCTTGCGCCCCTTGATCTTCTTGCCCGCATCGTAGCCGCGGGGGCCACCAGCCTCGGTCGTCTTGACGCTCTGGCTGTCGATAATCGCGCCGCTCGGGCTGGCCTCGCGTCCGACCCGCTCGCGATCGGCCATGACCAGAAAGTGGTTGATCTTCTCAAGGAGGCCGTCGTCGCGGAACTTAGCGAACCAGCGATAGATCGTGCCCCACGGTGGTAAATCGCTTGGCAGCAAGCGCCAAGGGCAGCCAGCCCGCATCACGTAGAAAATGCCGTTGACGATCTCTCGCATCGGCCATGACCGGGGCCGTCCCGTGCCATGAGCCGGAGGCAAATGAGGCTCGATCACAACCCACTCCGCAGCGGTCAAATCAGTCTGATAACGCAGCGCCTTGCGGCTATGCTGCTCTCGGGTGGTCGGCGTCCACATGGCGGCTCCAGATCGGTTTCAGCAACCTTCCTGGAATCACATCGACACCGGCCACTCAACCCCTTTCGAAACGGCCTCTAAAAGAGAATCAATCTCAACGACCGCTGGTATAAGACCGGGGATAAGGTCTAACAGAGCGGGCTTTAACGTGCCTTTGCCACACCCATAGTCGAGGACCGACGTATCGCCACTGGCCAACACAATCTGCGCAATGGTGGAGGTGTACTTATGGGCCGTTGCGCCATACGCCGCGCTTTCACCGTGTAGCGCGGTGTTTAGTTTTTTATACTCTTCACTGATGAGCATTACGTTGAGTAACTACGACAAATTATTCTCTATAGGAGACAACTATACCCTTCTCCTCTAATCCGGCGGATATTTTTATAGGCCCAACGTATTGGTTTCGCACGGTGTCTTGAAAGCACGCCCTAATCCAAAAACGTTTGCACCAATGTAGCGTTGGCGATGACCTTGCCGTCGCTTTCCCGTTTGAGCGTGGCGTCGATGAAGGCCTGCCGCTTGCCGTTGCCGGTGACCACCGCTTCGCCGATGAGCACGTCGTCCAGTTTGGCGCCGCGCAAAAACGAGGCCGACATCTGCGCCGTGGCAAACCAGCGTTCTCCACAGCCGTACCAAGTGGCAAGACCAGCGACATCGTCGAGCATGGCGGCGAGGTAGCCGCCGAGCACGGTGCCGGCTGGGTTCATCAAGCCGTCGGTGGGGGTGTAGCGGATGCGACCGACGCCGGTGTCTTCATCGAAGTTGGCTTCGCTGCCGCCGAGCAGTTCCCGGGCCTTGATGGGCGGCGGGGTGAGGGTTGTCATGGTTTCACTTTCGCTTTGATGTACTCGGCTTTGAGTTCGCCGACGAGGTCAGCAACACTTTGTACACGGTCGATGGTGCGCAGGCCCTGGCCGGCGGAAAAAATATCCCGCCAGGCTTTGGTCTCGCTATCGCTGCCCCGGCTGTTAAATTTCTTTTCTTCGCGCACGCCTAGTTTTTCCGGGTCGATGCCCGCCGCTTCGATGGACGGCCGTAGGTAGTTGGCGGGCACGCCGGTGAAGTGGGCGGTGAGAATGAGATCCTCTTCGGTGGATTCCACCAGCATCTGGCGGTACTTGTCGTTGGCCATGCTTTCTTCGGTCGGTATGAAACGGGTGCCGAGATAAGCGAAGTCGGCGCCAAGCACTTCAGCAGCGCGGATACCGGCCCCGTCGACGATGCCGCCGCCCAAAATGATCGGCCCGTCAAAGAACGAGCGGATGGCGGGGACGAAAGAAAACCCGGTGACGAAACCGGTATGTCCGCCGGCCCCGGCAGAGACCAGCACCAATCCGTCGGCACCGGAGTCGACCGCCTTCTTGGCATAGGTCATTGAGTTGACATCGGCGAAGACCAAACCGCCGTAGTCGTGCACCTGTTCGGTTACTCGCCTGGGCGATCCCAATGCGGTGATGACGATGTCCGGTTTGTATTTTTGCACCAGGGCCATGTCTTCCTCGAAACGCTCGAAGGTACGGTGAACGATGAGATTGGCGGACCAGGGCGCGACGGTGCCGGGGGATTGTTGTTCCGCATCCGCCAGCTCCGAGGTGATACGCTCGAACCACTGTTCCAAAACACTGATGGGCCGCGCGTTCATGGTCGGGAACGATCCGATCACACCGGCCTTGCAGGCAGCGATGACCAGCTCGGGCCCGGAGACCAGAAACATGGGCGCGGCGAAAGCGGGCACAGACAGCCGCTGTTTGATAGCGGCCACGCGAGCGTTGACGGCATCGATTTGCACGGCGTGCGACTCATCGGGCATAGCGTTTCCTCAATTCATTCTTCAACACTTTGCCCTGACCGCTTCGGGGAATTTCATTGGTAAACGAAACATGTTTAGGCACTTTGAACCGGGCAAGCTGTTCGGCGCAACGCTGTTGAACAGAGTCCGCGCCTAAACTTTCACCGTCTTTAACAACAATCACCGCATGTCCCACTTCGCCCCATTGCTCGTCGGACACACCGATGACGGCGGACTGGGAAATTTCAGCAAAGGTGGCCAGCACGTTTTCCACTTCCGCCGGATAGACATTTTCACCGCCCGAGATGTACATGTCCTTCTTGCGGTCGACCACATAGAGCGCCCCATCTTCGTCCAGCCGTCCCATGTCGCCGGTCTTGAACCAGCCGTCGGCGGTGAACGCCTGGGCGGTCAACTCCGGCGCCTGCCAATAGCCCGGCGTCACGCCGCGGCTCTTAATCTGAATCTCACCGATTTCATTTGGGTCCAACGGACGGTCGTGTGTATCGGCGATGCGGATCTCCGTACCGGTGACGGGAAAGCCCGCAGCGCCCAGTTTTTTACGCGCCATGTCGGGCGGCAATGTGGCAACGCCGAATACTTCGGTCATGCCGTAGGAATTGCACAGGGTCATGCCCTTGTCTTGAAACCGGGTGAGCAGGTCTTCGGTCACCGGTGTGCCACCGGCGCCGGCGCGTTCGACGGTGGGGAAGGTGGCATCGGCAAAACCGGCGCATTGGGTCATCATCTGAAACTGTACCGGTACACCCAATATATGGGTGATGCCCACATCGGGATCAGACAAATACTTGAGCGCCAACTCCGCATCCCACTGGCGCATGATGTGCACCGTGCCGCCGTAATAAAACAACGGTAGGGAAAAAGAATTGAGACCGGCGGTGTGAAACATGGGTGCGGCCGTCAGGGTTTTGGTGTCGCGCCCCAAGTTGGTGATCAATGCCTGGTTGACGGCCATAGCCTGCATGCACCAGGTGTTGATCACCCCCTTGGGCTGACCGGTGGTCCCCGAGGTGTAGAGCAGTGTGGTCATGGCGTCAGGTTCAGGCGTGACGAATTCGTCCCAGGGGTCGGCTCCCGCAATCTCACTTTCGAAAGGGCTGTTGCCGTGGTCTTCCTCACGCCACCACAACGGCAACCTAACGCCAGCTACAAGCGATTCAAACGCACGATCGGCAATGATAATTGCCGGCGTCGCATCGGCAACGATGGCGCTCACTTCCGGCGGTGCCAGGCGCCAGTTCACCGGCATGTACACCGCACCGACACGCCAGCAGGCAAACAGAATCTGGTAAAGGTCGCCGGCGTTGGTGGCCAGCACCATGACCCGGTCGCCGGCTTTGACATTGTACGTGGCCGCTAGCACCGCAGCGATGCGCCGCGAGCGGTCGTACATAGCGCCGTACGTGGTGCGGTGCTCGACACCCAGAGCGAGATCTACGGTGGCTAAATCGTCAGGGTGTTCCGTTGCGCGGTCGCGCAGCCAGTCACCCATAAACGGCGCTAGGGCATCGTCGTCCAAGGCAACGTTGTTTGGTGCTGTCGTCAAAAAGAAACCCGCCCGTTTTTATCGGGCGGGCACCTTATCAAAGGTCGACCGGAAATGGGGTCTTAAAACCGACCCTAAAAGCGCAGTATAGCGGAGCTGATCAAACCGATGTCGTCGAACTCCGGCACGCCCGCCGGTTCCTGGCCGGCCCAAAAACCGGTAAGTCCCAATTTGATGCCGCGGACCAATATATAAGAGGCCTCCGCTTTGACCTGGTCCAGCTTGTCCTGGACCAAAGCATTGGGGGTGGCGTCGGCCCGCACCCGAAAGTAAGAGGTGCCGAGCCCGACGGGTCCCACTTTATAGGTGGCCCCTAAACTAAACGCCGTGGAATCCAGATTGTCGTCCGGGGTTGAACGGATATAGGCGCTGGCCATAGTAAACCCGCCCATCTCCATCTGGGCACTGACGTTCCAGGCCTGCTCGCCGTCGGTGCCGCCAGCGCGGGATTGGCTGTCGAAATAGCCCGCAGCGATACCCACGGTGCCGCCGCCTATATCGCTTTCCCAAGCGCCGGTGAATTCCCAGGCGTTGTGGTCGATGGAGGATTTGTCGAAAAAGCCGTCCTCGCCTTGGGTGGTGGTCGGGAAGTAGTTGGTCCCAATGGTGAAGCCAGCCACTGTGGGCGATTCATAACCAAGTGTGAAGGCGGTGCCGGTAAACCGCTCGAAGGTCAAAACTTCTTTGGCCCCGATAGCAATACGTCGCGGCACCACGCGGCCGACGATTTCGTCGTCTTCATAAGCGACGTAGGCATTGTGGTAGGTGTAATTGTGATTGAAGCCTTCGGTCTCGCCGATCCGGAGCTTGCCGAAGGCACTCTTTATGTCGAGGTATTGCTCGTCCGCATCCCGACCGGTTTCGTGTTCCGCTTCTAGTTCCATACGGGCGGAAATTTCAACACCGTTGTCGAGTACGGTCTTGCCGGAAAAATAAACTTCCACATCGGACAAGGCGCCGGTGGAATTGAGGTTCTCCCCGGGTAGTTGATCCGCATCCATATAGAAGAAGTACTGTTCCATCTTGCCGCTGACGGAGAGCTTGATTTGCTCGGCGGCGGTGGCAGCAAGAGGAAAGGAAAAACCGGCCCACATAAGGACCGTCAAAAAGCTGCGGAAACGAAACGCTGTAATCATTGAGTCATAACCCCGTCATCTATTCATTCTTTTCAGCCGTTGCGCCGCAACATAGGTCCGTTTCATTACAATAAAGGTGTCTTTGATGACACTTTTCTGACGTTTATTGCAGGTCACCGACAGGATTTGAATCCCCGGTGTCCGTTCGTACAGCAGTCCCGTCTAAAACGAAAAAAAGGAAGGCAGATTTCTCTGCCTTCCGGGAGGGGAGAACCCGGCGGATTCAGTGCCGGGGCCTGAGGGGGTCTATGAGCGCAGTGGGCACGCCCGTTATCCGTGCGGACAAACGGCCATGCTTCTGCCATAGAGGCAGCCTAAACCCCGTTTGTTACGGTTTTATGGGCCTGTCTGTGACCATTCTGCGAAAGAGGTCCATTTTGCTGGCGGATTCCATAGGGCCTTAGCCATTGTCGCGACGTCACAGGTATGGCACTAAACGCCCCTTCCGGCTCCTTGGGCCCTGGGTACGTTAACTTTTGGAGAGACATGGCGATGGCTCCATTGAGAACACCAGCCCGATCGTTGGCCCGACCATTAACCCGACCAATGGCGATTGTTTTGGCCGGCGTCCTTACCTGTGGTCTGACGGCCTGCTCCAGCGATGATGGTAACAGCGGCTCCACCTACCGCACGTCGCCGGAATTCCGGTCCGACGCCCCGGCCGAAAGCGGGCTTGGCATTACTCTGTTCGGTGAATCGGAATCCGACGGCACCGAAGGCGCGGTGGCGGTCAACGCCTTCCTATGGCGGGCCTCGCTGGACACCATCTCGTTCATGCCCCTGGCCTCTGCCGATCCCTTCGGTGGGGTGATCATCACTGACTGGTTCGCGCCGCCGGAAACGCCGGGCGAACGGTTCAAGGTCAACGTCTACATTCTCGGCCGCTCGCTCCGGGCCGACGGTTTGAAGGTCTCGGTGTTCCGACAGACCGAAGGCATTGGCGGACGGTGGACGGATGCTCCAGTGGGCGCTGATGTGCCGGGTGAATTCGAGGAAGCAGTGCTCACCCGCGCTCGTCAGCTGCGCATGCAGGCGGTAGCCGAAGAGGGCTAACCACCCGCGCCCCTGTTTCGTTTCCGTTTCTTTCTCCACGCCTCTCCCCCTATTGTTTCCCCCATGTCTGATTCAGTGTCTAACTCTGTGACCGACGCGCCTTCACAGCAGCGCTACAACTTCAAAGAAGTGGAGCCCCGCTGGCAAAAGGCGTGGGCCGCGGCCGGCGCGTTCACCGCAAGCGGCGACGGGGCCAAACCCAAATATTATGTCTTGGAGATGTTCCCTTATCCGTCCGGCCGGCTGCACATGGGGCATGTGCGCAATTATACGCTCGGCGACGTGGTCGCCCGCTTCCGCAAGGCACAAGGCTATGACGTGCTGCATCCCATGGGCTGGGATGCTTTTGGTCTGCCGGCAGAGAACGCCGCTTTGGAACGTGGTGTGCATCCGGGCACCTGGACCCGGCAGAACATCGCCGACATGCGCGAGCAGTTCACGCCGCTCGGCTTGTCGTTGGATTGGAGCCGGGAAATCGCCACCTGCGAGCCCGACTATTACCGTCACGAACAAAAAATGTTCCTGGATTTCCTGAAAGCCGGGCTGGCTTACCGCAAGGAGTCCTGGGTCAACTGGGACCCGGTGGAAAACACCGTACTCGCCAATGAGCAGGTGGTCGATGGCCGTGGCTGGCGCTCAGGAGTCCCTGTCGAACGGCGCAAGCTCAATCAGTGGTTTCTCAAGATCACCCACTACGCCGAAGACCTGTTGGCGGCGATCGAATCGCTCGTGCGCTGGCCCGACAAAGTGCGGACCATGCAGCACAACTGGATCGGCCGCTCGGAAGGGGCACGGGTGAAATGGAATATCCTCGAACCCGATGGCCGTGTTCTTGACGAGCCTTTGGAGGTTTTCACCACCCGGCACGACACCTTGTTCGGTGCGTCTTTCTGTGCCTTGTCGCCCAACCATCCCCTGGCCGTCGACCTGGCTGAGCGCAATGAAGAACTGGCTGCCTTCATTGCCGAATGCAACCACCTGGGCACGTCGGAAGAAGCCATTGAGAAAGCCGAGAAGAAAGGCTTCGACACCGGGCTGACGGCGCAGCACCCGTTCGACCCGGACTGGGAAGTGCCGCTTTTTGTGGCCAACTTCGTGCTGATGGATTACGGCACTGGCGCTATCTTCGGCTGCCCGAGTCATGATCAGCGCGACATGGATTTCGCCCGCAAATATGGTCTGCCGGTGATCTGTGTCATCGCACCCAAAGATAGTGACGCTGATGACGAAAAGGACGCGTTCATCAGAGAACTGGAAGAGGGCAACGAGGCGTTCACCGGTGACGGCGTAGCGGTCAAGTCCGAGTTCATGGACGGCTTGTCCGTTGACAACGCCAAACAGGCCGCCCTCGAAAAAATCAAAGCCGAAGGCCTCGGCGAAGGGGTGGTCCAATACCGCCTGCGCGACTGGGGCGTGTCCCGTCAGCGCTATTGGGGTTGCCCCATTCCCATCATCCATTGCGACGACTGCGGCGCGGTACCCGTGCCCGACAAGGATTTGCCGGTGACTCTGCCTGACGATGTCACTTTTGACGAACCGGGCAATCCGCTGGCACGCTATCCCACTTGGAAGAACACACCGTGCCCCTCATGCGGCAAAGAGGCCGAACGGGAGACGGACACCTTCGATACCTTCTTCGAAAGCTCCTGGTACTTCGCCCGCTTCTGTGACCCCCACAACGAGTCCATCGGGTTCGACAAAACCGCAGCCAATCAATGGCTGCCGGTGGACCAATACATCGGCGGCGTTGAACATGCGGTGCTGCACTTGTTGTACTCACGCTTCTTCACCCGCGCGTTGCACGAGTGCGGGTATCTCGATTTGGCGGAACCCTTCGACGGCTTGTTTACTCAGGGCATGGTTGGTCATGAGACCTATCAGAACGGCGACGGTGCCTGGTTGTCGCCGGACGAGGTGCGGCGCACTGACACCGGTGACTGGGTGCATGTTGGCGACGGCTCGGCCGTCACCGCCGGGCGGTCGGAAAAGATGTCCAAGTCGAAAAAGAACACGGTCGACCCCGCAGCGATCATTGAAACCTACGGCGCTGATGCGGCGCGGCTGTTCATGCTGTCGGACAGCCCGCCCGACCGGGACATGGAATGGACCGATGCGGGCATCGAAGGCGCGTGGCGGTATTTAAATCGTTTGTGGCGCCTGACGTCGGAAACGAACACGGACGCTGGCGACGTGCCGTCATTGCACGACATAGATGACGCAGCCGCTGGTGTTGTTAAAGCTGCGCACAAAGCCATCGTCCAGGTGACGGCGGCTCTGGAAGAGTTCCGTTACAACGCGGCGGTGGCGCATATTCGCGAATTCTCCAACTCTATTGCCGACGCGGATACCTCGGTCACAGGAGGCGCAGCCGCAAGGCTGTTTGCCATGACGACGTTGGCGCGGCTGGCCAATCCGCTGATGCCTCACATTACCGAAGAGATGTGGAGCGCGCTTAGTGGAGAGAGTCTGCTCGCCGATCAGCCCTGGCCGGAGCACGACCCCGCACTCTTAGTGGAAGACACAGTGACGTTAGCCGTGCAGGTCAACGGCAAGATGCGCGGTACCACCGAGGTAGCCGCCGACGCTGATAAGGATACCTGTGAGAAAGCCGCGCTCGAACTTCCCACTGTCCAGGCGCAGATGGACGGCAAGCAGGTGCGCAAGGTCATCATCGTGCCGGGTAAGATCGTCAACGTGGTGGTGAGTTAACATCTGTTATGGATCAAGACGCTCGCCGCGACGCCATCATCGGGAAGATCAACGCCATGAGTCCGCTGACACCCGTCGATCTCGATCCCACCATCTCTGACATCGACGCCCCGGTGTTCCGTTTGCGGGCGTGGAACTGGACCGCTGACAAACTGCGCAAGGTCTATTGCCAGCGCCACACCATCCATCAGCCGCCTTTGGATGTGCTCAACACCATCATCTATCCCAAACCCGAGTTTGAAGCACCGATCTTTCTCTCCTTCTTTCTCATGACTGGTGCGGATAAGTTTGTCTCTCAATTGAACATCTACACACCGCGCACCGATGCGGATTACCTGACCAACTGGGTCGATCCCTGCACGGAAATCCTAAAAACGTTTGACGATTTCGAAAGCAAGGGCGCCTATCCCGATTGGATGCTGCCCTACAAACATGACTGCGCCATACATGGTATGCACGATATGGGCCGGCTCGATGAGCTCACCGACTGTGCGCTCAAGTATCTCGATGTTTATGTGAACGCATTAGCCGGCCACAGAAGAAATCACGGACGAAGACGCAGTCAAAAACGCAACAACGTTTTACGCTGGCTTTGTGGAAGACATCCGCACCAAAGACCGCGCCGCCGAAATGCTCAAACACTTCATGGATGAGGCAGACATTAAGCGTCACTTTCATGAAGTGACGACATAGTCGTCCTACCGATCCTCAAACACCTCGATCATGAATCCGTTGGGTGCCAGGAAGGTCGCGGCGCGGTGTTCGCCGAGGCTGGGTGAGGTGTACATCTCTGGTCCTGCGTGGATAGGTACACCCTCGGCTTCGGCGCGGGCGATAATGGCATCAAGGTCTTTGACTTTGTAGCTCCACATGGCCATGCCCCGATTGGGTGGGCGCGGTGCGGCCAGGCCAGGGATCTCATGTTCATCGGTGTATTCCACCAGGGGCGTGTGCCCGGTCTGCAAGCCCTTGGCGTGAATCAATGTGAAACGGAACGGCACTGCGTATTCAGCCCAGGTTCGATCGGAGCGCACCTCCATGTCGAGCACACGGGTGAAAAATTCGATCATGGCATCGGCATCGTCGACGATTTGGGTGGCGTAGACCGGCCCACCGCGCCCGGTGCGCTCATCATAGGCACCCACCTGCGGCCGGCCGCCGCCGCGGCCGATGGCGATGATGCGCAGATACTCAGGCCCGAAAAAGGGCGCTTCGGTCACCGGGTAGGTCTCCCCATTCGGTGCTGAGACTTGGAACACTTCCACCTCAGGCACGGCCCGTTCAAAACCAAGAGCACGCAGTTCGTCGTCCCATTTGTATACGTCAAGAGTTGGGAACCCCATGCCGTATGGCCCCAGCTGCTGGCGGTTCCAACTGTCGCGCATGGGCGGTGTTTCCCAGTCGGTGACGATGATGCGCATTTCCACCGTGCCCTCCACACCTGGACGGTGGAACAGATAGACGTCGTAACCGAGATCGCTGGGCAGGCCCCAGAGCCGACGCTGTACGTCGCGCACCGTACCCAACAGCATGTGTGGTCCGGTGACGGTCATCCCCATGCCGGTTTCATAGAGTTTGCGTAAGTTCGCCAGGTCCGGCGTGATGAAGGTCACCGTATGCAAGGGGCCGGTGTTGGCCTTTGAGGCACTGCCCATGGCGGCCATGACATCCTGTTCGTTTTGGGCGCAGGCGCTTCCGCTTACAAAAGCAAGAAATATCCCCACCAGCCATTTGAAACGGTTAATACGCTGCTCCCCAGTCATCGCGTCCGACCTTGACACAAACTGGCCAGTGGGGTCCAACCAAGGCATGCGAGTCATCGCCTTGACCATTGCCATCCTCGGTCTCACCGCCTGCGGATTCACCCCCATATACGGAAGCCGCGGCGTGACCTCATCGGACACGGTGGTGGCAGCGCTGGCCCGGGTGGATGTGCGCCCGATCGCCGAACGCCGGGGCATGGTCCTGCGCCAGCAACTCAACGAAAAGCTCCATCCCGGCGGCCTGCGCAACAATCGCTACGATCTCCAAGTGCGGCTGGCGTCGCGCACGCAGGAGCTGGGCGTGCGTAAGGACTCCACCACCTCCCGGGCCAATCTCATTCTCACCGCCAATTTTGTTTTGTGGGACGGCAGCCGCCGTTTGTTGCGCGACCGGGTGCGGTCCACGGTGTCTTACAACATCCTGGATGATCAATACGCCACCATTGCTTCGGAACGAGATGCGGAAAGCCGGGCCCTGAAACAGATCAGCGACGAAATCCGCGTGCGCTTGGCTGTCTACTTCGATCGAACTCTGGACACGGCGCAAGATCTAAGGAGCGTGTCGCAACAGGCGTCACGGTAATTGCACAGCGCGATGACGGCAGGCGACCATGATTCTGGATACATAACAGAGTTGCGAGAGCGCGCCGCTCATGCAGAAAAGCGGCACAATCTTAAACAGGCGGCTCAAAAAACAATCTGCCGCAATCGAAACCTCGCCCTATTTCGGCCAGGCCCCTGTCTTTCTCATCGGCTTTCCCAGGTCTGGGATAACGTTGGTTGAATCCATTTTAGCCAGCCATCCCAAGGTCACGGCGCTGAGTGAGCAGAGTCCCATTGAAGCCATTCACAGCGACTTATTGAAAAACGGTTTGGACAAAGACTTATGTACATCCGGTGCATTTGAAATCGCCGAGACATTGAGGGGACGCTATTGGACTTTGATCGAAGACCGTTTGGGGTCACGTCCCGATGGCGTTCTTGTCGACAAGCTTCCCTTGAATCTCTTGTTCATGCGCACCATTCACTGTCTTTTTCCGAGTGCAAATATTGTCATGGTGCTCCGTCATCCGTTTGATGTGTGTCTCAGCAATTTTACCCAACCGTTTTCCTTGAACCTGTTTATGGTTAATTTTTTGACCCTTGAGGATACGGCATCATTCTATAAGTCCTGTATGGAGATTTGGCAGCTCTCTCAATCAGTCTTGCCGCTGACAGTGCACACCTTGCGTTATGAAGATGTCGTCGAAAGTTTTGAAGACCGTGTGAATGAGTTACTGTCCTTTCTCAATTTATCCTGGGACGACTCCGTTTTCTCTTTTCATCGCCATGCAATGTAGCGGCCTATCAACACACCCAGCTATGAACAAGTGGTGAAACCTATCTACCAAGACTCCCTCAACCGCTGGCACAACTACCGGACCTTTATGACACCCCTTGCCCCGACTCTTGATCCTTTTGTTCGCGCATTGGGATATACCGATCACAATGCAGTTGGAGGCTTGCCCATGGATCAAATTTCATGAAGGTTCAGGCTGGACGCGCTGACAGCTTTGCCAAAAATCCCGATGACACGGCGCAGGCTGTGCTGGTCTATGGCCCCGATGTGGGTCTGGTGCGCGAACGGGTGGACGCGCTGCTCCAGTCGGTGCTGAAAGGCGAAGCGGATCCCTTTCGCTTGTCTGAAATCGACAGCGATATCCTCAAGTCCGATCCCGCCCGTCTTGCCGACGAAGCAGCGGCCATGGCCTTGACCGGCGGCCGACGAGTGGTGCGCATCCGCGATGCCACCGACGGCATTACCAAAACCGTCGAGGGTTTTCTCGAAGACCCAAAAGGAGACTCTCTGCTCGTGTTTGTCGGCGGCGATCTCGGGCCGCGCTCCAGCTTGCGTAAGCTGTTCGAAAAAGCGGACAACGCCGCGGCCCTGCCTTGCTACGCCGACGATGCCCGCGCGCTCGATCGGGTGATCCGAGAAACGTTGAAGGGTCACGGTCTGTTCGTTGATGCAGACGCCCTAGCCTGGCTGGTGGATCATCTCGGCGGCGACCGGGCACTCAGCCGGCAAGAGATGGAAAAGCTTACGCTTTATAAAGGCCCCCCTTCAGATAATAGGGACGGCGCGACCATAACCCTTGACGATGCCATGGCGTGCGTCGGCGACACCGCCGCGCTCGATTTGGACGATCTGGTCTTCGCCATGGGGGACGGCGATCAACCGGTGGTGCAGCGGGTGTTCGGCCGGATGATGGCCGAAGGCACGAGCCCCATTTCGGTGCTCACCGCCGCCTCACGCCATCTCATGCGTCTACATCAGGTGTGGGGATTGTGCGCAGATGGCGGATCACTAGACCAAGCGATGTTGAAGCTGCGTCCGCCGGTGTTCTTCAAACGCAAAGGCCAGTTCAAGGCGCAGGCGGGACGGTGGAACGCGCCGCTGCTCGCGCGCGGCCTTGACGTGCTGACGACGGCGGAACTGCAGGCCAAATCCACGGACATGCCGGCCCAAGCGCTGATCGAACGGGCGTTGATACAGGTGGCGGCCGCCGGCCGCAGCGCGCGGCGATAAAAGGAGAACGGAATGAACGAAGAAACCAGTTCTAGTATTCCTAAGAGTTTCTGGCCGTTGGCGTCATCATGCTGATTTACAATCTGATGGGTGTGTCAAATTTTATCGCTCAATTGGATCCCAATAACCTTGCCATGATGCCCGAGACCTATCAGCCGATTATCGAAAACCGGCCTGTGTGGGCCACGGGCGCTTTCGCCCTCGCCGTGTTCGGTGGTGCGCTCGGTTGTCTCCTGTTGCTGCTCAAGAAACCTGTGGCCTATTACGTGTTTATCGCTTCTGTTATCGGCGCCATCGTCGCGTTGATCCACACCATCGCTGTGGTCGGACTGAATTTTGGGTCTTTGCAGGCCATGGTCGGCAATTTAATGCAGATTTTTGTGACGGCGTTTTTGATCAAGTATTCGAAATGGGCCGAGCGTGAATACTACTCTTAGCCCCCGCCACCAGCTTCTTCGACGCGGGTCTGAAGGTCGTCAAGCATCGCTTGATCGTCCGCACTTAAGCGTGACCGCAAAGCGTGCGCCTTTGTTAGGTGGCGCTGTGCGTCGTCATAGGTGCCACGCGCGACGCTGGCCTGGGCCAACATCAGATGGGCTGCGGCATGGTTCGGGTCCGCTTTGATGACCTCGCGCAACAGGTCTTCGGCCGATATCAGGTCCGCATTGCTGGATGTATTTTCCAGCATGTAGCGTGCCGCCTCATACTCCGAAACGTCGCTCAAACGGTATAGAACAGACGGGCGGCCGTCCGAAGTGCCGAACAGGAACGTACCGTCATCCCTGTCGCGCCCGGCGAGTTCGATTTCCAAGCGGTCGTCTCTCAGCTCAAAGTCCAATTCCAGTTGAGCACTTTCATCTGCGAAACGGACATGATGAGACAGTCTTTTGAAATTCCAAGATAACCGTCGACTGTTTTTGTCCACCGTATGGGATACACCGCGCCGCCGACGCCGTTCACCAAGCCGCCCGGCTGGATGCCGTCAAGGATGCCGGGGATGCGCGCACTTCTGTAGTAGCTCTCGGGGCCGATCGGGCTTTTCGGCGACATCAAAATTTCGTCGCTGCCCGGAACCGAAACCAGGGTCCAAACCAGGGTCCACACCAGGAACTCATAGGGATCAAAGCACCATGCCCCATCGTAACGATTATAGGAGGCGGACAGCATGACATGCGTGCTGATATCCGGCGCGTTCATTGGCGCGAAGCTTCGACTAGCCCAGATGCTGAGTTGATCCACAGCGATACCGTTGAGCCTCTCGTCGTGGCGGTGCCGGCCAGTATCGAAATTGCCCGTCAGCATTTCCATCAACGCATTAATGCGCAGATCGTCGCTTTCGTTGGCACACACTGCCGCCTGACAGCGCCAGGAAGACGATCAAAATATGATGCGTGATGTATCGCATGAGTGCGTCCTCGATTTCGATTTGTAATGCCGTGCGCGCGGGCAAAATTCTTCGGGGCGTAGCAACAGTTCCCCATGCCGTTCTATACGTGCCATTCTAGGTGTCTGTACAGGTCCCACCAATCATCATATCAACACGATGCGCCACAAAGCTTTTACCCTGTGTCTCACCGGCTTGGCCCTCGCCGCCTGCGCTACCGTCTATTACGACGGGCCGGACTCCGACCATTTCGCAGCAGGGGAGTTTTTCAATCCGGGCAAACCCATGACCCGGTCCTTCGCCGATTTTCTGAGATGGCAGCGCATCCGCGAACAAGGGTTTTGGCCCGACTGGATAGAGAATGAGTCAGAAGACACACCTCCCGAGCAGGTTGACGGACGGCGCTTGCGTGTCTCCTTCATCGGCCATGCCACGGTGCTGGTGCAGACAGCCGGGCTCAACATCCTGACCGACCCCACTTGGTCGGAGCGCGCCAGCCCGTTTGGATTCGCCGGGCCCAAGCGGGTCAATGCGCCGGGTGTGGACTTCGATGCCTTGCCCCCCATCGATGCAGTGATCATCAGCCACAACCACTACGACCATCTTGATCTGGAAACGCTCAGCCGTCTGGCTGTGCACTCCAACCCCCGCGTGATCGTCCCCTTGGGCAATGCCAAAACCGTCCTCCGGTACGATAAGGACGTACGCACGGAAGAATACGATTGGGACGATGAAGTTGTGCTCAGTGACGACGTCTCAGTGTTCCTGGAACCCATGCAGCATTGGTCCATGCGCGGCTTGAGCGACTACAACAAAGCCCTGTGGGCGGCCTATGTGATTCGAACCCCCGGCGGCGGCATCTACTTCGCTGGCGACACCGGCTACGGCAACGGCGATTACTTCCGTGCCACCGCGGAAAAATTCGGCGGACCGCGTTTGGCCATCTTGCCCATCGGTGCCTATCTGCCCGAGTGGTTCATGAACTATCCGCACATGAACCCCCGCGATGCGCTTAAGGCACACGGTGATCTCGGCGCCGCCTTCAGCCTCGCCCACCACTTCAACACCTTTCCCATGGCGGATGACGGCTACAACGTGGCGCTGGATGAATTCAAAAGCCAACGCACGACGGCGGATGTGAGCGAAGATATATTCCGCGCGTTGGATCCCGGCGAGGTTTGGTGGGTGCCAGAGATCGAAGTGCAGACGGCTGCCCGCTAATCCTCTTTTGGACTTTAATCTTTCTTGGGGATCTCCGACGGCTTCATGCCGTGGGTGCCGGAGAAGGAGTCCGGATTGAGATCGTCGGGCGCGGCGGCGACAACCGCGTCGAACAGCTTATGTTCCGTGGCGATGGTATCGTCGTTGGCCGCAGCGATGTCGGCCCAGTCGTCCATGGTGAACAGTTCGTCGGTGTATTTCTGATAAGGATTCTTACGCGGTGTCATCATCGCCGACATGACCTCGTGATTGTGACGCACCGCGGCATCGAAGGCGGTGAAATCTTTTCGCTGACTGTCCCGATATGCCTGAAGCGCCGCCGCCAAGGCGGCGATTTCCACCCGGGCTTTTTCCTGCCGCGCGCCCAACACATCCAACCCGTCATGCACTTCGGTATTGTCCCGGGGCACGCGATCGCGCAGGAGGTCGTGGATGTTCATATCGGTGAGGTCGAGCCGGCCCATGGACACCACCATGTAGGCGGCGCAGGCCTCGAACAGGGCGGTAAGGCTGTCGTTTCCGGGAGGCGTATGCTCAATGCCGCCTTTCAGCGCCTGGCGGATCTGCATCTGCCGGCGGCGTTCCCGGCCCAGTTCGGCCAGCGGGTTGAAATCCGAACTCATATTTGTGGTGGGCATGGTGGTCCCTCCTCTTTGTTCCGAGTTATTCTATAAGACATTGGCAATGCTACGGGAGGCCATGATGACTGCTGTTCCCGCCCATATCGCGGCCGCATGCGGCTGCGACCAGCGCTCCGAGCAAGAACGCACCCGGGATGCCGGGCGCAAACCCGATCAGGTGCTGGCTTTCTTCGGGGTGGAACCGGGGATGCGTGTGGCGGAGCTGCAGTCGGGCGGCGGTTACTTTTCCGGGTTGCTGGCGGCGGCGGTGGGCGACAGTGGCCATGTCTACGCCCACAACGCGCCGGCGAGCATCGCCCGGCGCAAAGGGGTCAATCCCATCGTCGAGCGCATCAATGAATACAGCCTGACCAACATAACGCCGCTGGTCGGCGAAGTGGCCGAGCCAGGCATCCCCGGTGATCTCGATGCCGTGTTCATGATCATGACCTACCACGATGTCTGTTACATGGATGTGGACCGTGACGCGCTCAACAAATTGATTTTCGATGCGTTGAAGCCGGACGGTATCTTCGGCGTGCTCGATCATGCGGCGCGAGGGGGCAAAGGCTTCGACGATGCCCACGAATGCCACCGCATCGAAAAGTGCGCGCTCATCGAAGAGGTCACCGGCAACGGCTTTGAGCTGGTGGACGAATCCGACTGTCTGGAAAACGGCACCGACAGCCGCGACAAGATTCCCTTCGAGAAGGGTCTGCGCGATCACACCTGTCGGTTTCTGGTGAAGTTCAGAAAGCCTGGGTAAAACTTATTCCGCCGCCCGCCTGATCGGCTCGCCGGTTTCTGACAGCCATGGCACTTCCGGCAGCACCCAGCCTTTGGGGTCCTCCCGCCGGGCCGGGCTCGGGATGACAGCGGCTTTACGTTCGCCGTATTCATGTTCATAGGTCTGCAGATCGACCCCCCAGCCACGAGCATAAAGCTCCTGGCGCTTTTTGCGGAAGGCGACCATCAGCGCATCGGACTCAACGGAAAATTCATCGCGCAATCCCGGAGGCAATTCCACCGGGTTGAGATGGTTCAGCACCGCATGGTCTTCGTTGAAGATTTGCAACGCGCGTCGGGTGGTGGCGCCGTCGAAAATCTTTTGGGTGAAGAAATTCCGCGACAGCATCCAATAGGTCATGGTGGCGTTTTCATCGATGGGCGTGTTGCAATCGAACAAGTCATTGTTCCAACCGCGGTTCATATGCAGGCGCAACACTACGGTCATGCCGGCGATATGCCATTCCGGTTCGGAAATCACATCGACCTTTTCCCGACGCCCACGGACCAAGCCCCAGAAGCCCGTGTCCGGTGGTGTCGGCATGGTTAGGCGAGCGCCGTAAGACCACTCGCCCGGGAAGGTTTCGTACTTCTTGATTTCGGGCCAGTCGCGGCTGCCGAAGGACGGGCGCACAAAGGCCGTGTGGGCAAAGTCGCAGCCGTTCTCCAAGACACGGCCGTAATTGGCGTTCCAAAAAAACGTTCCACGCACGTTGCGGTATTCCGGGTCGACGTATTCGGGAAATTCGGGTATGGGCGGGCGTTCTTCTTCCGACGCATCGCCGAGAAAAACCCAGATGAAGCCGTAATGTTCTTCAACAGGATAACTGTCCACGCGCACCCGTTTGGGAATACGCACATCGGGATGGGCGGGGATCTCCGCACCGGACCCATCGCCGCGATAGCGCCACCCGTGATAGGGGCACTCAATACAGCCTTTGTACACCCGGCCATGGGAAAGTGACGCGCCGCGGTGAATGCAGATGTCAGAGAGGCAATGCAGCGTGCCGGTCTCGTCGCGAAAGAGGACGAAGTCTTGGGCGAGCATGCGAACATGTTTCGGCGCCTCTTTGACCTCGTCGGCGAATCCCGCCACATACCAGTTGTTCATCAGCATGGCTGATCCCCTTTAGCGTTCACTCTGATTGTGTACGCATTCGGCATTCAAAGGGATTTGAAATCACCTGAAGTGACCACGCGTCGGATGAGGAAAGAACGAGGTCTTTAGACGATCAAATCCAGGCGTCTGCCGCGCAGCTTCTGGCCTTCGGTGTGGGCAAAGGTGTCGTCCGCTTCATAGGTATCGGTGAGGGTCAAGTTTTCCCGGGTTTC
This sequence comes from Rhodospirillaceae bacterium, assembly GCA_965262665.1. Classification (GTDB taxonomy): domain Bacteria; phylum Pseudomonadota; class Alphaproteobacteria; order Rhodospirillales; family Rhodospirillaceae; genus CBDBND01. The sequence continues at coordinate 624,645 of CBDHFR010000003.1, read as the reverse complement.
GTCCAAGGCCGGGGCGGCGGTGACAATCTTGGCCGCCTCATCCCGTTCCTCTTGCAGGCTCTGGGCATAACGGATCAGGCCGGCCACGGCCTTGGCGGCGGCTAAAGAGGAAGCAATCTGGAGGCGGGCGCTGACGCCCGAAATCATGGTCATTCCCACACTATAATCGAAACATCGTGCACAAACCACTCGTCAAACGGGCAATCGGACCCCTGGTGAAAACCCCGCAGAAACTCTAGTCTTAGCGCGCCGATAGCGGCGTATACTCGGTGCAAAAGGGGGATCAAATCATGAAAATTCTTCACGGGACCATACTCGCCATTTCTATGGGTGTTTTGGCTGCAGCGTCCGAAGACGCTCTCGCCGATGCCCAATCCTGTCGCGATCTGGCCGGTTTGAGTCTGTCCGCCCTCAACGATGCTCCCAGCCAGATCACCGGCACACGGTTCGTCCCTGCTGGCGACGGCTTGCCTGCCTTCTGTGATGTGATCGGGTACACCGCCGCCCAAGTGGGGTGGCAGGCGCGCTTGCCGGAAAACTGGAACGGTCGCTTCCACATGGAAGGCTGCGGCACTTTGTGCGGTGTGCGCATGATCGAGAACGCCGATGATCCGTTGTCGCGTAACACTGCTGTGGCCATCACCGACATGGGACGGTCCGCCCCTCTGGCGACGGAAGATTGGATCGGTACCGACAGGCCCAACTACGGCGTCATCATGCGCTCCGGCGAATGGGCGTTGAACAACACCGAACAAGAACTGGATTACTTCTACCGCGGCACTCACAAGGCGGTGCTCGCCTCAAAAGCTATCGTCACGTCGTACTACGGCAATGACATTGACACGGCCTATTGGCGCGGGTGTTCCACCGGCGGCCGTCAAGGTTTGTTGATGGCGCAACGCTACCCGTGGCACTTCAACGGCATCATCGCCGGGGCTCCCGCGGGTGTTGAGCCGGCTTGCATCAATATCTTCTGGCGCACGCTGACCAATCTCGCCGAAGACGGCCGGGTCATTCTCGGCCAGAGCCAAATTCCTATGCTGCATGACGAGGTCATGCGCCAATGTGACCCCGCCGACGGATTGCAAGATGGTGTCATAGATGATCCGTGGGCCTGCGAGCCGGACCTCTCTGTTTTAAATTGTAAACGAGGTGAGTCTGGCGACGGGTGCTTGACCGACAATCAGATTGCGTCCGCCGAGCGTCTCTACATCGGCGCGTTTTTATCAAACGGATTGCGGGTGAGCTGGGGATTACCCAAAGGCGGCGAGCTCGGCGTCATGCGTTACATTTTGAATGACGCCGGTGAGGTCGGCACCTTTGAGCCCATGGCACAGGACCGTCTGCGTTACACCTGGATTGATTACGATCCGGGCCCGACCTACGACGCCGATACTTTTGATCTCGACCACGACTTCCCGCGTCTGTTCACCAAAGGGTTTATACAAGCGCCGAGCAATCCCGACCTGACAGACTTCAAACGCCGGGGCGGCAAGTTGATCACCTATCAAGGACTCAACGATTTGCTCAACGCGGAGCCTTTGATCGACTACGTCAAGAAAGTTGAACGGGTGGTCGGCGGCGAAGACGCCGCGGATGAGTTTATGCGCTTGTATCTCATCCCCGGCATGAACCACTGCCGCGGCGGACCCGGTGTCGATACCTTTGATTGGGTTTCTGAAATCCAGGCCTGGGTGGAAGACGGCGATGCGCCAGGAACGGTCATCGGTTACCGCCGCGACGGCGATATCTCCTTGCTCGGTGCGGTGGCCTGGCCGCTGGATCCGGACACCGTCATCAAGACCTCCCCCCACTTTACGATTATCCCAACAACGCCCGCTACATGGGCCGCGGCGATGAAAACGATGCCGCCAACTTCGAACCCAAGCCCATGAGTTTTTCGGGCCCACGAGTTTTTCGGGCCCATGCGCTTTTCAGGCCCATAACATTTTAGTGTGAGGACATCGATATGACCCGCGTACTACTCACCGCCATTCTGTTTTCCCTTTGGAGTACATCCCCTACCATGACTCAAGAACCCGACATCCCCGACGGCTTTATTCTTTCGCCCTTGATGCGCTCCACCCACTTCGTGCGCGACGTCGATGAGTCCCTCAAACTCTACCGCGACATCCTCGGGCTTCGGCCGCGCGTCGAACAAACGTTCAAAAGCGAAGAGTGGGACCGGATACTCGGCATCAAAGACAAGACCGTGCGGGTGGCGATCATGCAATCGGGCGATACGGTGTTCGCCAATGTGGGCCTGTTTCAGTTAGTGGACAACAATCCACCGCCGCGCCCCGCGCCCCGCGCCTATGTGGAAACCGGTGATCCGGCTGTGGTGTTTCTCACCTCAGATATTTTCGGCATCAACGACAAGGTCAAAGCCGCTGGCTATTCCATTGTCTCCGAACCAATCGTGCTGTTCCCCAGGGAAGGATCAGACACCCAGTCCTATGAGAGCCTGTTTTTCGATCGCGACGGCATCCTGGTGAATCTCATTCAACGTAACGTGCCGAATTCGGAAGTGCCGGACTAGAAAACCATCGTCTTTAGAGTGAGAGGCAGTCGCAACGGGACAGCGCAGCCTTCTGATTATGTAAGATCACTTTTGTAAGTGCGGCAGAATGGCGCCCCTATTTTTTTCTCCTATATGGAAATCAGTGACGGTTCATTGTCTTTCAGCAACGAACCATCAACACGATGATTTATGGGAGTACTCACCATGCCTAGGCCAGCAAAGAAAAAAGCCACTGTTCCGGCAACCACGTTTCACGATCCGTTTTCAGCCATGCGCGCAGAAATGGACCGTATGTTCGATCGCTTTCCATCATCGGGATTCATGTCCCCGTTCATGCGCAACGGGTCCTCTCTGTTGGGGGATGCGGGCAAGTCGATCATGACGCTGCAGGTCAACATCAAGGAAACCAACAAGGCGATTTCCATTGATGCGGAATTGCCCGGCATGGGTGAAGACGATGTTTCACTCGATGTCAGCGACGGACTGTTGACCTTGGCGGGTGAAAAGAAGATCGAAAAGACCGACGATAGGGAACACGTGCATACGGTGGGGCGGTCCTACGGCCGGTTCCAGCGCAGTTTCCGTCTTCCCGAAACGGCCGATCAAGCCAAGATCAAGGCGGAATTCGACAAAGGGGTGTTGCACGTCTCGATTCCCAAAAAAGCCACCGCCGCAAAGGCGTCCAAAACTATCGCCATCACCTCCAGGGGCTGATGACCTTGGCCAGTTATTTGTGGACCCGGCCCTGATTTGGGCTGTGTTCCCTCTGGTTTGAGGCTCTTGACCGAGTCGTTTTAGGCCTCAGAACACCCGTGCAACCGCCGGTGAGCATGTGCTGACCATACCCGACCTATGGTTTTTGAGTCACACTAAGGGTCTGAAAAGGCAGGAACTGTGAGCGAAATGTCACAAATTTGGACGGTTCGCGAAACTTTCACACACCATCCCTTGACCCTTGTCTGCGCGACGCGCATTTTTAGAATGGTTAAAGTTTGAGGTGCGAGCCAAACCGATGTGCACGCCAGTTTTATCCAGATCTTGGCTTTCTGCGTTCACCGCAGCGGTCCTGTTTGCGGCCCCGGCCGCGGCCACCGATTGGACGGTTGGCGGCGCATGGGGCGCTCTAGACCAGAGTGCCACCCCCGTAGAGGAGCCTCAGACGGACGACACCTCCAGTGACTCCTCAGTCATACCTCTGGCCTTAACCGATTCCTCCAGTATTTTGTCGGATTCCGCCCTGACCATTGGCTACACCCTAACTGCGTTCGGCAGCTTCACCCTCGATGTGGATTCCGCCGACCCGGTTTTACTTGAGCAATCGGGTGTCCCTTTGACCCGCGATGAACCAATCGATGTTTACGGTGCCTACTCCACCTCCCTGCTTGGCGGCGAAGTGGGTGTGTTCGGCGGTTATACGGATAGCCGCAGCGCCTTCACCCTTGAGCCGACGATCTCACGGACAGTTGGGGCCTCCGTTGGCTATGCCGGCTTTTACTTGCGCGGTGCCTATGAAGACGCCGGTCCCGATGGTTTGCTCGAAGGCCGCCGTGCGTGGCAAGCCGGTCTCGGTTACGGCTCAGACGATTTCGATGTGCGCGTCACCTACGTGCAGTCGGCGTTCCTGCAAGGCGGCCCGACGGAGCTGGAAGGCAAGCAATGGATGATCGGTGGCTTGGTCCAATTGACGCCGTCTATTCTGCTCAACGCCAACGCCTTTTATATCGATCGCGAATTGACCATGCCGACGGTTGAACCGCCCGGCGCCGGCGCCCGTGTCGGTCTCCAATTGCGTTTCTAAAATACCGCTTCCGCAAATCCGATCCCGGCTATGCCAGCGCCCCCTAAAGCGCTGATCTGTTGACCGTGCGCAAGCGTCATGCCGCCAAGGGCATAAACGGACATCGTTCGTGACTGCACGACCGCGGCATACCGCAACCGTCCCATGGGTTTGTGGTCGGGATGACTTACCGTTGTTGCCACGGTTGAAAGCAAGACTGCGTCCACGCTCAGCGCTGCAGCACGTCGTAGGCCATCCCTGCCGTGCGCCGATACCGTCAGATGTTTACCCCTGCGACACCAGAGTTTGAGTGGCGCGCAGGATCCACTGTGTAGCAGCCCTTCGGGCATATGCACGCCATCCGCGCCAACTCTGTCAGCAAGACGCCAATCGCCGGCGATAAGACACACCACACCCCGCGCACGGCATACAGTCGCAGTGTATTGAGCCAGTGCCGCCCGGTCCGGATGGTCATAGTGACGGACGATAAGACCCCAGGTTTGCGGCATCACCTGAGCCACAGCCACAGGGTCAGGTAGGCGTTTTTCATCGGTCATCACCAACACGGTTGGCAATTGCTTTTTGTGCCCGCGCTGCCGCTTTGGTAGCGTCTCGACCATGGTGCTCGGTTTCATAGCGTCATTGTAGGAGAGGGTCGTGACGATGTCTGTCTTATCCAATGGGGAGTCAGAAAACACAGATGCTGTTCAAGCTGTCGCCGACAATTTAGTGACCATACGGGTGCGCATTGCCAAAGCCGCACGGCAAGCCGATCGCAATCCCGATGATGTTTCTTTGGTGGCGGTGTCTAAAGTTCATATTCAATCAACCATCCGCGCGGCGCTTGAGGCTGGGCACCGGCTCTTTGGAGAAAACCGAGTGCAAGAAGCCCAGGAAAAGTGGCCGACTCTGAAAAAAGACTTTCCTGATAGCCAACTCCATCTCATTGGTCCGCTGCAAACTAAGAAGGCGCGTGATGCGGTGGCTCTGTTCGACGTTATCGAAACGGTGGACCGTCCAAAGCTTGCGGCCAAGCTGGCCGATGAAATGAAAGCGCAGAACCGTCCCCTCCCCTGCTTTGTTCAGATCAATACCGGTGAAGAACCACAAAAGACAGGAGTCATGCCCAAGGATGCGGAACAGTTCGTCGACTCCTGCCGTAAAACGTATGGTCTCACAGTAGAGGGCCTGATGTGCATTCCGCCTTTAGATGAAGAGTCGGCTTTGCACTTCGCGTTCTTAAGGGAGATCGCAAAACGGACGAACGTGCCTTGTCTCAGTATGGGTATGTCGGCCGACTTCGAAACCGCCATCGAATTGGGCGCCACTCACATCCGTCTCGGTACGGCGATCTTCGGACCCCGACCGGTTAAGTCTTAGCGTCCTCAATTTGAATCCATGATGTGAATCCAGGACGGATCAGTACAGCGCTCAAGCACGCTGAGCAGTGCCGGCTGGGCAATAGCAATGCATCCTTCGGTGGCGGCGAAATCGTTTGTAGCCACGTGCAAAAAGATGGCACTCCCGGCACCAGCGACAACAGGATCGTCGTTGTGACCCATCACAACAATAACGTTGTAGAGATCGTCGTCGCGCCATAACCGTTCCGCACTTGCCGCGTAGGGATGGGTGATCAAAGTGTTGTAGGACGGATCGTCGGGTGCGTCGCACCAGCCGTCGTTTTCATCTATGGGTTTGAGTGGCAACCCGGTTTGCAGCGCGCTCAACCGGTCCGCCCGATAGAACACGTGGCGCAAGGCAAATCTCCCAAGTGGGGTTTTGCCGTCACCCTCTGTCTTGTGATCGCTGACTCCGCTCCGGCCAAGAGCACAGTCGAAAACGCCATCCCCACATTGAAGCTTGCCGCGGATCGCGTTGCGGCTGTCGGCGGTCACATGTAAGTCCATTGGGAAAGTGTACGAGTCTTAAGCAACGCGGTCAGGCACTAACCAGCGGTGCCCCGAGTCCCCGCTGTGTTGGTGGAGCGGTATTTGTCCATGGCATCGATCATGGCTTTGTCGAACCAAGCCGGTACAGCAACCGCGCTGGTCTCATCGGCAATCAAACGGGCGGTCGCGAAGGGATCTGCCGCCGGCATGTCGCCTGTGTCCTCAGACGGTTTGGTCAGGTCGAGGACGGAGTTGCGGCTGGGTGATGGATTCAACGCACCTGCATAGGCCGCGGACTGGGCGCGCAGTTGCGCCACAGTGGCTTGAGATGCGGCGCGGGCGTCCCGTTCGGCAGCGATCGCAGAGCGCTCTAACTGATTGATGGGTATGAATTCACGCGCCTGGCTCACCTCCGCTCCCACGGCTGCGTTCGACCCGTTAAACATCAATGACTTGGACGTCCTGGTAACGGCATAAACACCATGCCTTGAGGCGCAGCAGCGGCTGCTGCGGCGATCGCCGCTTCGGTTTCTTCCGGCGGCGGTGCCGCTTCAGGTTCCTCGTCTTCCTTTTCTAGGATGCTGTCGGCCATCAGGACAGCGCTCGGGAGGGTGGCCAATGGAGCAGGAATAAATTCTTGTGCGACAGTCTGGGAGGAGGCTGCTGTTGGTGCAGGTTGTGAATTGACGGCGAATGCGGTTTGTGGTGCCGGTGCACCGGTGTCATCACCGCGGAACAGCGCCATGGCATGACCGCCCGTGTCTTTGCCAGTGCTGTCCTCGATGACCGTATCAACCATGGCTACACCCAGACCGATGGGGCCGCCGAGAATGGCACCGCCGATCATCTCTGACGCCGGTTTGATTTCATCACCGGTCATCTCCCGGTAGATGGTGTTGACCACCGGGATGTGCTGCAGGGGATTGATGACATCGAGGAAGTCCCAGAAGGAAAATCCGTCGTCTGTTTTCTTGGCCTTGACGGTGATCTCTTCAATACCCGCGGGCTGTGTCCCGACGGGATAGGTGTAGAGGGATTGAAGGTCAGAAACGTCAGTCATGGCAGCAGGGGTCCTTTTGCTTATACCAAGCAATTTCCGTGCCGCTGGAGAGGGTCGACTCATCAATGGGTTAGTGGAAAAGACCGGTGCAATACTAGTGCAGCTGGCAAATTTTGCCGGGAAAGATCTGTCGGGAGACCCTGGAGAGGGCGGTTAGAACAGGTGACCGGAGCGCTTGGCTTTGGTCTCCAGATAGGACCAATTGTGCTGGTTTGACGGAAACACGTGGGGCACTCGCTCGGTCACCGCAATGCCGTGCCGGGCCAAGGCGCCGACCTTGGCTGGGTTGTTGGTTAGCAAACGTACTTGGTCGATGCCCAAGCAAGACAGCATTTGCATGGCGGGCAGATAGATCCGTTCGTCGTCGTCGAAGCCCAACTGCTCGTTGGCGTCGACGGTATCAAACCCGCTTTCCTGAAGTTCGTAGGCGCGCAACTTATTGACCAGCCCTATACCCCGGCCTTCCTGTGCCAGATAAAGCAATACACCAGCGCCCGCCTTCGCGATTTCCTCGATGGCGCCCCGCAACTGATCGCCGCAGTCGCATTTCAATGACCCCAGTAAATCACCGGTGAAGCATTCGGAATGCAGACGGGTTAGTACAGGGGCCGCCACGTCCGGTTCGCCAATAATAATGGCAAGATGCTCGACCCCACCGTCGCGTGGCCGGAAGGCAATAATCCGCGTGTTTTCGCATCCCGCCAGCGGCACGCGCGCTTCGGAGACCGGTTCTAAACTGTCGGCTTGAAGGCGGTCGTAGGCATTGATGGCCGCCACGGAGACCACAACTCTGCCATTGGCCCGTGCCCAAGCAATGGGATCGTCGGATTCAATGGGCGCGACGACCACCGCCGGTAACAATCGGGCGATTTTGGTCAGACGTACCGCCGCGTCTTCTGCAGACATGGGATCGACGGCGGTACCGGAAAGTCCAGGTGGTGGCACCGGACCTTGATCGGACTTCGGATCAATCAACGAAAGGACGGTCACCGGGTCGAACCCGGAAGAACTGTCTAACAGGACGGTCGATGCACCGGGGTCGGCAACACCGAGGATAGCCGCGCGGCGCCCGGTAACAGCCACCCGCACAGAGCCGATCCCGGGACGGTAAAAGAAGGTTAAGGGTCGGTCATCCAAGGTCTCCGACGGTCGGGCCAACACGGCGCCGCCATCAGACGAAACCACAACGACAGCACCACGCCTGATTTCGGCGACAGCGCGGTCAACCGTCTCCAGAACGGTGGCCACGTCAATTTCGGTCTCGGATGTAGGATCCGCCCTCATGTCCCTGTTATAGCTTGCTTTTCTGTTTATTGCATGCCGTGGATGTGGGCATTCATGGGCACAAAAGCAACCGGTTTGCCTAACCGCTGACCGCGCCATGGCCGAATGCGGTGGCACCTGAGCGGGTTTCCCTTAATATCCAAGGTCACGATTATGGCATTGGTTGAGGATGTTGATGGCTGCCGGAAAAACCCTCCTTCTCATTGACGACGATGACATGTTGCGCCGCTCCCTGGTGGAGCAGCTCGAAGGTCTGCAGGACTTCGACACCATTGTCGAGGCCGAGACGGGGGCGGAGGCTGTCACGCTTGCCACGGCGCAGGTGTTCGACATCATTCTGCTCGATATTGGCTTGCCCGATATGGATGGGCGCGATGTCTGCCGGTCTATGCGGGACGTCGGTGTGCGTTCTCCCATCATCATGCTGACGGCCGCTGACACGGACGACGACACGGTGACCGGACTCGATGCCGGTGCCAATGATTACGTCACCAAACCGTTTCGTATGGCGGTTTTGTTGGCGCGGGTGCGCGCTCATCTGCGCCAGCACACCCAGTCTGACGATGCCATTTTTACCATCGGGCCGTACAAATTTCAGCCAGCGGCCAAAATGCTTGTCCATGACGAAACGGAAAAGAAGGTGCGTCTAACAGAAAAAGAAACGGCGATCCTCAAGTACCTGTTCCGTGTCGGCAACAAGACCGTGGCCCGGGAAACGTTACTGGATGAAGTGTGGGGTTATAACGCCGGTGTGACCACGCATACGCTCGAGACTCACGTCTACCGTTTGCGCCAAAAGATTGAACCGGACCCGTCCAATGCACAACTCCTCATTACCGAGCCAGGTGGTTACCGGCTAAATCCTTAGAGTCGGTTTCGAAAGTCATGCGGCTCGGGCCAATCTGCGGACGAGGAGCATGACGGAGGCGGCGTAGAGGAAGGCGCGGGCCGAGGCGATGGTGGCCTCGAAGTCCTTTGCCAGTCGCCGGTTGCGGTTGATCCAGGCGAAGAAGCGCTCCACGACCCAGCGGCGCGGTTGGACGGCGAAGCCGACCTGATCGGGGCTTTTGCGCACGATCTCGACGGCGATCATGGTGGCCGTGGCGACCTTCTCGCCGGCGTAGCCGCTGTCGGCAAAGACCTTCTCGATGAACGGAAACGAGCCGCGTGAGGCGCACAGCAGCGGCCCGCCACCATCGCGGTCCTGGATACTCGCCGGATGCGCCTCGAGCACGAGGCCGCGCCCGTCGGTGTCGACCAGCGCGTGGCGCTTGCGCCCCTTGATCTTCTTGCCCGCATCGTAGCCGCGGGGGCCACCAGCCTCGGTCGTCTTGACGCTCTGGCTGTCGATAATCGCGCCGCTCGGGCTGGCCTCGCGTCCGACCCGCTCGCGATCGGCCATGACCAGAAAGTGGTTGATCTTCTCAAGGAGGCCGTCGTCGCGGAACTTAGCGAACCAGCGATAGATCGTGCCCCACGGTGGTAAATCGCTTGGCAGCAAGCGCCAAGGGCAGCCAGCCCGCATCACGTAGAAAATGCCGTTGACGATCTCTCGCATCGGCCATGACCGGGGCCGTCCCGTGCCATGAGCCGGAGGCAAATGAGGCTCGATCACAACCCACTCCGCATCGGTCAAATCAGTCTGATAACGCAGCGCCTTGCGGCTATGCTGCTCTCGGGTGGTCGGCGTCCACATGGCGGCTCCAGATCGGTTTCAGCAACCTTCCTGGAATCACATCGACACCGGCCACTCAACCCCTTTCGAAACGGCCTCTTAGTCTGCACACCAGTCGATAAAGCGCGGAGCTATTCCCGCTTAGACATATTAACGAGCAAGTCGAGGACATTGCGACGCAGTTCGCCGCCGTGCAGACGCCAATAGGCGCGCACCAATTCCAACGTTTCTGTGCGCTGCATAGGGTCGTCGTCAAACCCGGCTTGGGCTTCAGACAATCCATCGCCTGTACGCGGTTTTGGCGTTGCCCTGTCAGACGTGACTTCATCGCCGATGTCTTCAAAGAAATAAGAAATCGGACAATCGAGCACGCACGAGATGTCGTAGAGACGCGAGGCGCTCACTCTGTTGTGTCCGCTTTCGTATTTTTGCACTTGCTGGAACGTCACACCGATATCACCGGCGAGTTGTTCCTGACTGATCCGTAAAAGTGTGCGGCGGAGTTTGACCCGCCGCCCAACATGTATGTCTATGGGATCAGGAGATCCCGCTCGGCTGCCCGGTGGCCGGCCTCTGCGATTTGCTGCCATTGTGTTCACTGCTGCTGGTTCCGTTTGTTCTTGTTATCGTGTTCAAGGAGATTTTTTTATTCGCCTACGTCTTAGGCCTATAAGCATTCTAACTTTTCCCTCCCTGCGTGTCCTGCCAAAATATGGGATGACTGCTACCCGAACAGCGGAAAGCCCCGGTTGATAAAGCGGAAATGAGTTACCGCAATGGGGTCGTTCCTCAGCTGGCCTTGGCCGGGGCGACCTGCTAAAAGGGCGCCGAATTGCGGATAAGGGGCATCGCCATGCGCGAGGCATCGGTTAGCAGATCAACCAAAGAGACAAGCATTGCCGTTTCGGTAAACCTGGACGGCAGTGGCCAATATGCGGTGAGCACCGGCATTGGTTTTCTTGACCACATGCTGGAGCAGCTCTCCCGTCACAGCCTGATGGATTTGACTGTGGAGGCTTCAGGCGATCTGCACATCGATTTTCACCACACCACGGAAGATGTGGGCATTTGTATCGGCGAGGCCGTGTCCCAAGCTTTGGGTGATCGGGCCGGCATAACCCGATACGGCTCCGCTGTGATTCCCATGGATGAAACATTATCCGAAGTGGCGCTGGACCTGTCCAACCGCCCCTACCTCATCTGGAAAGTGAATTTCTCCAAGCCCAAGCTCGGTGAAATGGATACGGAGCTGTTTAAAGAGTGGTTTCAGGCGTTCACCCAGTCCGCTGGAGCAACCCTGCATGTGTGGAACAAGTACGGCGAAAACAATCACCACATTGTGGAATCCTGTTTCAAGGGATTGGCGCGTTCCTTGCGCACCGCAATCGAGATTGATCCGCGCAAGGCAGACGCTATTCCCTCAACCAAGGGCACACTCTGAAGCAAGCCGTTATGAGTCCTGCGGTGAGTTAAAACACCGCAGCCGGAAACCAGTCTATGAACATCGCCATCATCGATTACGGATCAGGTAATCTGCGATCCGCCGCTAAAGCATTCGAGCGCGCGGCAACCGAAGTAAATCTATCGGCAACTATTGATGTGACGTCCGATCCAGATGTCGTCGCCCAAGCCGACCGTGTCGTACTGCCGGGCGTCGGCGCTTTTGCGGATTGCCGAGCGGGACTCATGGCCGTGACCGGATTGGCCGATGCACTCATCGAGGCGGTTGTGACAAAGGCGCGTCCGTTTCTCGGCATTTGCGTCGGCATGCAGCTAATGGCGACCAAAGGGTTTGAGCACGGCGAGGCGGATGGCTTCGGCTGGATTCCCGGCGCTGTCAGTCCCCTAAGCCCATCAAACGAAGCCGGCCCCGGCGGATCGGGCGCGCGCATTCCCCATATGGGTTGGAACGCTCTTCATATTGAACAATCGCACCCATTGCTCGAAGATTTGGGAGCGGATCCTTACGCCTACTTTGTGCACAGCTATCACCTCGTCTGCGACGATCCCGGCGATCTCTGCGCCACGGCTGACTACGGCCAGTCCGTCACCGCAGCGGTGGGACGTGGCACCATGTTTGGCACTCAATTTCATCCCGAGAAGAGCCAGGCGTTCGGACTCTCCTTGATTGCCAATTTTCTGCGCTGGGCACCGTGATTATGGAACAGGTTATTTTCTATCCGGCCATTGACTTGAAAGACGGCCAATGCGTGCGCCTTGCCCAAGGGGACATGGACCGGGCAACGATCTTCAATGACGACCCGGCCGACCAGGCTAAAGTTTTTGCCGACACCGGTGCGCCGTGGATACATGTGGTTGATCTCAACGGCGCTATCGCCGGTCAACCGGTCAATGGGACGGCTGTGGAGTCCATCCTTGCTGCTGTGGATTGCCCGGTGCAGTTGGGCGGTGGCATCCGGGACATGACGATGGTTGATCATTGGTTGGCAGCCGGCGTAGCGCGTCTGGTTCTTGGCACCGCGGCGGTTAAAGATCCTGACTTTGTGCGGGACGCCTGCCGTACGTTTCCTGATCGCATCGCTGTCGGCATCGATGCCCGGGGTGGCCGCGTAGCCGTGGAAGGCTGGGCGGAAACATCCGATATCACCGCCGTTAACCTCGCCAAACGGTTTGAGGACGCCGGCGTGGCGGCAATCATTCACACCGACATCGACCGGGACGGGGTGCTCACCGGCCCCAACGTGGACGCGTCCGCAGCCCTGGCGGCGGCGGTCAGCATTCCCGTCATTGTGTCGGGTGGTGTCTCGTCCTTGGACGATCTGCGCGCTGTCAAGGCACAAGCACAGACCACACCCGGTCTGGCCGGTGTGATATCCGGGCGCGCCCTCTATGATGGCCGCATTGATCTCGGCGAAGCTCTCGCTCTTTTGGCCGCCTGAAAGTCCGACCATGCTCACCGTCCGCATCATTCCATGTCTCGACGTCAAAGACGGCCGTGTCGTCAAAGGGGTGAACTTTGTTGACCTGCGCGACGCTGGTGATCCGGTCGAGCAGGCCAAGGTCTATGATGCGGCTGGGGCTGACGAGCTGTGCTTTCTCGATATCACTGCCAGCCATGAAAATCGCGACACGCTCTACACTGTCGTCGCCCAAACCGCCGAGCATTGCTTTATGCCGGTCACCGTTGGTGGCGGTGTGCGCACAGTCGATGACATCCGCAAACTGTTGCTGGCGGGGGCCGACAAAGTCTCCATCAACACCGCCGCCGTTAAACGACCTGAGTTCGTGCGCGAAGCGGCGGAAAAATTTGGCAGCCAATGCATCGTCGTGGCCGTTGATCCAAAGAGCGTTGGCAAAAATGACGATGGCAGTAACCGGTATGAAATATTCACTCACGGTGGCCGTGAACCGACGGGCATCGATGCCATAGACTGGGTGAAACGCATGGAAGAATACGGCGCCGGTGAAATCCTTCTCACCTCCATGGACCACGACGGCACTCGCGACGGCTATGACATTCCGCTCACCCGTGCGGTGGCCGATGTAGTTTCTATCCCGGTGGTTGCCTCCGGTGGTGTCGGTACCCTGGATCATTTGGTTGAGGGGGTACGCGACGGTCATGCGACTGCCGTGCTTGCCGCTTCCATCTTTCACTTTGGCGATTACTCTATTGGCGAGGCGAAAGCCCATTTGGCGGCGGCCGGACTTCCGGTCCGACCCATCGCGGCATCGTCCGGAGAGGCAGTATGAGCAAAAAGAAAGACAAGACCGACGCGGCCATTCTCGACCGGCTCTATGAAGTGTTGGTGAGCCGCAAGGGGGCTGACCCCGCAAAGTCCTACACCGCGAAAATGTACGGCAAGGGCATCACCAAGATCGCCCAGAAAGTAGGCGAAGAAGGTGTGGAAACAGCGCTGGCAGCGGTGGCCGAAGACAAAGACAGCCTGCTCGAGGAAAGTGCCGACCTGTTGTACATGCTTTTGCTGTTGTGGGCGGCGAAAGAGGTCAAGCCGGAAGAGGTCTATGCCGTCCTCGAAGACCGGTTCGGCACACCCGGTCTTCGCGACAAAGACAAGGGTAAGGATATTGGAGGGGATGCATGACCACTTATGATGACGACAACATCTTCGCCAAAATTCTGCGCGGCGAGATTCCTTGCACCAGGGTCTATGAAGACGACCACACTCTCGCCTTTGAGGATATAAACCCACAGGCGCCAGTGCACGTACTGGTCATTCCCAAAGGTAAATATATCTCCATGACTGACTTTTCGGAACAAGCCTCAAATGAAGAAATGGGTGCACTCAACCGGGCGGTCTTAAAAGTGGTCGAAGCCAAAGGTTTGGAAGAGGACGGCTACCGCATTCTCGCCAATGCAGGCATTAATGGTCACCAAGAGGTGCCCCACCTGCACATTCATGTGTTTGGCGGCAAGCGTCTCGGGCCCATGCTCAGCGGCTGAACCAATACCTCAATTCAAATTGCACGGATGATTGGTGGAGTCCGGCACACAAATTATTGATGTGGTGAGAAACGCAATACCGTCATTGATGGCGGCTGCGTCAATGGCCGGACCGTCTTCGCCAAAAGCTGGTGTGCGCCAAATGCGGTTGAGAACGTAAAAGCCGTCTTCCCTTGGATGGCCTTGGTGTATTGGGTTTCGCCAATAACCACGTCGTTGAGATAGCGGCAGCCGAGAGTCCAAAACGCCGAAGGGAATCCGTTGTTGAGGCCTGTTTGCAACAGTCCTTCGATGACGCCGGTGCAGCGGTTGCGGTTTTGTCCTTGGGTGCGCCGTTGAATGGCGTCCAACGGCAGGTCGTTCAGTTCGTGATAGACCTAAAGACTGATTTTATCTTGCCAAGCTGCAGCGTTTTGTCCGGTGGGTACATATTCCACCAATTCCTTGGGGCCGTTCTCCCTGAACACCTCAGTCCAATTGGCCGGAAACAGGGGCATGACCAACCGCTCTTGAGCCAGCGGCTTGCGCTTGGTGGACGGTTGTGCGGAAGCGGTCTCAACACTGCAAATCCAGCCCACGACCAGGCCGGCCAAGGCGAGGTATCGAAGAAGTCCAGTAGGGCAACGCATCAGTCATCCTTTCAAAGCCCAGCGGTGCAGACAAGCCGCCCGCTGATCGGTTAGCGCTTGGCTGCCGACGCCGGAACGGTCGACTCTGTTCCTGGCTCCCCCTAAAACGGGGCCAGCACTCGGTTTATCCGCTGCCGTTTTTCCGCTCTCGGAGATCTTCGACCATGGATACCGCACCCGATACCACACCTGAAACCACAAGCGATTTGGCCAATGTTGCCTCCACGGGTCCTTATGATTCCTTAAGGGACTTCATCGCCGCCTTGGAAGCCCATGGCTATCTCTTGCGTATTCCCGAAATGGACCAGGATCAGTACGAAGCCACGGCTTTTGCCTACAAGCTGGTGGACCGCAAGGGTTACAACACCGCACCTGCTTTTCTCATTGAACGGGTCAAAGTGGACGGCGAATGGATGGACGGCCCGGTGCTGGGCAATCCTTACGGACCCTGGCAGGCGGAAGCGCTCGGTTTCGGTGTGGAGACCATCACCGACGATTACATCGCGATGTACCGGGCGGCGATGGGGGAAATTGAGGCTCTGTGCAAACGGGGCATTCCCAAGATCGACCCCAACACCGTCGATAATGCAGCGGCGCCGTGCAAGGAGCACGTTCAACTGGGCGACGATGTGGATATTCTCAAGTTTCCCTGGCTGAAAACCAATCCGGCCGACGGTGGGCGCTATATCAACTGCGGTTCGGTGATCATCGAAGATGCTGAACTGGGCCGCAACGTCGGCACCTACCGGTGCCAGGTCAAAGGGCCGAACAAAATCGGCGTTAATCCCGAACCCTTTCAGCACGGCTGGACCATGCTGATGAACGCCAAGAAGCGCGGCGAGAAATCGGTCAAGGCGGCGGTGGTCATCGGCGCCGACCCCATCGTTTTCGCTATGAGCAGTTCAAAAGTGGCTGGTACCGGACTGGATGAGCTGGCCATTGCGGGCGGCTTCCGCGACAAGGCAGTGGATGTGGTTAAGTGCAAGACCAGCGACATCCTCGTCCCGGCCCATGCCGAAATCATCATCGAAGGGGAAATCCCCCTCGACCGTGACTTTGAAGAAGAAGGCCCGTTCGGTGAAATGTACGGTTACCTCGGCCTCAAGAAGGACGAAAACTTCTTTATGAACATCCAGGCGGTGACCCATCGCACCAACCCTTGGATCATCAACAACTACACCGGTGTGATGCGCGGGTTTCTAACGTCCCCCATGTCGGCGACGGCGCAGATGCGCTTCAAAATGATGGTGCCCGGTCTGCAGGCCATGCACATCCCGACTGATGCCACGGGTTACAGCATTATCAGCATCGATAAAAAACAGGCTGGGGCCGGCATCGCTGCCGGGCAAATCGTTGCCGGTAGTCTCAGCATTGCCAAAGTGGTCATCGTCGTCGACAAGGATGTGGATGTGCTCAACTGGACCGATGTCATGGCGGCGGTCGGATCCCGCTGGCAGCCTCATCCGGGCACGCAGATCATTCCGCAGGTGACCGGTATGCGTCTCGATCCCAGTCAACCGGTGCGCGGCATGACCAGCAAGGTCATCATCGACGCCACCCGCCAGCTACCGGAGGAAGGCGGGCCGGACTCCTATCCGCCGCTCAATCGCACTTTGCTGGAAGACATGTGTTCCGAGTCTTTTGATCTGGTGGACAGCAAGTGGAGCGAGTACGGTCTGTAAACAAGCGACTCAATAGTACCAAGCCAGTCTAACGGCACCATAGCGGTGGCCCTTGGACTGGCCGTCGAACTCTTTCGACTGCCAGATCTCCGCAAAGGTCACAAAGAACTGTTGCCATTGCACCGTGACACCGCAGCGGCGTTCTGCGACGAAAGGCCGTTGTGGAACAGAGACGCTTTTGCGAAAGATATTGCCCGCGAGAAAAATGTTATGGGCAACGGCACTGCAGTTGACGTTCATAAAAGCGAACCATGTGGCTTTGTCATCCGCACTCCAAATGCTGCGCAAAGGATCGTCTTTCATATTATGGCCGATGCGCGTCTCTAATCCGGCTTTGGCCCGCACCGCTATAGTGCCCGCTTGTCCTTCGACAAAGGGGCGCAAGCGCATGTGAGTGCCGAAGTCAGTCACGCGCCATTCTCGCCAGGCTGGCCATTCCCGCTTGAACTTCACCAGGAACGCTGGCTCGTCCGGTAATTGGTTGTCCCAGCCGCTGGGCCGTTCGGCCCCAATGAACTTGTGCCAGTTGATCTGCACCACCACCGCACCCGACGCTTCACCGATCACACCCAATTGAAGATCAAATGTGTCATAGACAGACAGATCGTTGACGGTGTGATCCTTTTGAAAGGATACCGCACCGTATAGATAGTCGGCCCAAGGCCGGTCAGTGTTTTGCGGCTTCGGGTCTTCAATATCAGCCGGTGTAAAAATCAAATGGCCGGCACTGTAGCCATAGCCGTAAGAGTCTTGCGTTCTTTCCTCACAACCCTCGGCCATGCCAAAGGTTGATCCCAGTGTATGCAACATAGTGCCGCATTTGGGGGCGTGGTTGTAGCGGACGTCCATAAACAGTCCGTTGGTGTAATAACGGTCGGTTCCACCAATGACCCAAAAGTCATTCTCATTCATAAGCGACACAGACGTGTGATCTTCATGATCTGGATTTTCTTGCGCCTGTGCTGGTTGATATATGGCAACGTTCAAAACAACGGCAGCAAAAAAATGCCAGATCTGACCAAAACGATTCCCACCGCAAAGACCTCGGTCGTACCATTTGCGTGGCTCAACGCCCTACTCACTATACTCACAGAGTGGCGTGGCGTCGCGGCGGTCTTGTGGCATTGGTCCACACTTCCTAACGTGGTTCCAGAGGACGTGAGGGGGCGCTATGCACGACACACAAGTTTCAATTATCGGTGCCGGTATGGGTGGCCTGACAGCCGCGCTGGCCCTGCAGAAACTGGGCTTAAGGGTCAGCGTTCATGAACAGGCACCGGAACTGGGCGAGGTGGGCGCGGGCCTGACCATCAGTCCCAACGCCACTCGGGCCCTGGAATACGTTGGTCTCGGCCCGTTCATGGAGGCCAATGGTGATACGCCGTCCACCGGCGCTTTGATCCATTACAAAACCGGCGAACCGCTAACCCTGACCCAGAGCCAGGGCAGTTTTAAAGACCGGTTCGGCGCTGAGTACTATCAGATCCACCGGGCTGACCTGCACGACGCCCTGGTCGACGCGGTGCAGGCCAACGACGCGGACGCCATTGTCCTCAATCATGAATTCGAATCCCTCGCGCAGGATGATGCGCAGGTCACCGCCACCTTCGCCAATGGAGAGACAGCGACAGGCGATGTTCTCATCGGTGCCGACGGCGCGCGCTCTGTCGTGCGTGAAGCGATTGTTGACAAGGTGAAAGTGACGTTTACCGGCCAGGCCGCTTTCCGCGGCACGGTGCCGGTCAAAGAGGTCGAGCCCTACATGACCATCCACAATTCGGCAGTGACCATGGGGCCGGGGCACATCTTCACCCGCTATTACATGCGCCACGGCGCATTGGTGAATGTGGTCGGCATCGCCAAAACCGATGACTGGCAGGAGGAAGGCTGGTCCATTCCCGCCACCCATGATGAGTTTCTCGCCGAGTATCAGGGCTGGAACGACAACGTTACCGGCATCATCAAAGCCATACCGGACGAGACTCTGTTTAAGTGGGCCTTGTTCGACCGCGATCCCATTCCCGAATGGAGCAACGGCCGGGTCACGCTATTGGGTGACGCCGCCCATCCTATGCTGCCCTTCCTCGGCATGGGGGCTGCCATGGCTTTGGAAGACGGTGTTGTCGTTGCCCGCTGCATCAAGAAATACGACACACCAGCAGAAGCCTTCGCGGCCTATGAAGCAGCGCGCAAGGAACGCTGTAAGGGCGTGTTGTTGGATTCCCGCAAACAAGGCGAGTGGTATCAGAACACCGACCCTGACGAATACGCCGGCTTTGGGCGAACCGGGGAAATGCGCGTGCCGTTGATGGGCTATGATCCCGGCACAGTAGAAATATAAAGACAGAATCGAGATCGGGTTCGCATGAAAGACCTTAAAGTCATCATTATCGGCGCCGGTATGGGCGGGCTCACCACAGCGCTGGCTTTGCAGCGCGTCGGCATCAATGCCACCGTCTATGAAACCGCGCCGGAGTTAGGCGAGATCGGCGCCGGCCTGACTATCAGTTCCAACGCCACCCATGCACTGGAGTATTGCGGCCTCGGTCCGTTCCTGGCTGAACACGGTTTCACCCCCGATCAGGGTGGCTTGATTCATTACCGCACCGGTAAGTCGCTGGTGCAGCCACAGATCGCGCGGGACTACAAAACCAAGTTCGGCGCTCAATACTATCTCATTCACCGCGCCGATCTTCACGGCGCCATGGTGGATCAACTGCACGCCCACTCTCCAAACGCCATCGTTCTCGATCATACATTCGTCGACTTGGACCAAACCGACGATGCAGTGACCGTGCGCTTCAGTAACGGTAAAAGCACTACCGCTGATGTGGTCATCGGCGCTGACGGTTTGCGCTCCGCCGTGCGGGAGTGCCTGTTCGAAACACCGGAACCCACATTCACCGGCCAGGTGGCCTTCCGCGGCCTGGCGGCGGCGAAAGACGTCGAGCCGTTCATGAGTGTCGCCCCCGCGGCGGTGGCCATGGGTCCGGGGCATACGTTGACCCGCTATTACATCCGCAACAGCACCATGGTGAACGTGGTCTGTTTGGCCAAGACCGACGCCTGGCAAGAGGAAGGCTGGACCACCCCCGCCACCACGGCAGAGGTTTTGCGCGAGTACGAAGGTTGGTACGGCGACACCATCGGCATCATCAAGGCCATTCCAGAAAACACGCTTTACAAATGGGCGCTGTTCGACCGGGATCCGCTGCCGGTGTGGAGCCAAGGCCGGGTGACCCTGCTGGGCGACGCCGCCCACCCCATGCTGCCGTTCCAAGGCATGGGCGCGGCCATGGCCTTGGAAGACGGCGCTGTGCTGGCACGCTGTTTCGAAGCCTCGGCATCGGTGGACGAAGCCTTTCAGCGCTATGAAAAAGCCCGCGTGGACCATGCCAACGGTGTGCTCTTAGGCTCCCGCGCCATGGGGGTGTGGTACCAGACCACCGACCCGGACAACTTCACCGGCTTTCCCCAACCCAGTCCCGCTGGCGGCCCGGAAGGCTCGCTGATGGCTTACAATCCGAGGACGGTAGAGATTTAAACGGGGAAATCTAAACGGTGAGACTTAACCCGCTTAAGGATCGTATTTGAATGATAGCGTCACCCTGGCCCGGTACGCGACCACCTTGCCGTTCTCCACTTTCATATCAAGCTTGCTGATTTCGGCGACGCGCAAATCGCGCAGTGACTTCGCGGCCGTCTCCACAGCGCTGCGAGCGGCGTGTTCCCAGGACGTTTTGCTCGTGCCGATGATTTCAGTGATGCGGTAGACGCCTGTCGACTTGGTCCGAGACTTGGCTTTTGACTTGGCCTTTGCCTTCGTTTTCGTACTAGCCATTGCAGTTCTCTGTCAAATTAAGATTGCCCTGCGGACGTTCAAAGCTGCCCACCGGTCCCTGACTTCTATTTCTAAACATTCCTTTTCACCACCACAGAGTATACCGGAAATTGAGCGGGCGACACCTGCATGGAATGGTAAACGATGGGCTGAGGCCTAAGCCGCTAACCCAGAGACGGCGGATATCAAACTGACGAGACTAAAACGGGACGATTAACCCGCTTCTTGCTTAAGCGCCTGTTCGGCAAAGTCCGCCGCGTCGCGCAGAGAAAACAGCCGCAAAGTCGCCCAGCCCACATGGGTTTGGGCAACGGTGTGTTCCTTTTCGAATTCCGCGCCGATGTCGGCAAAGGGCGCTTCGTCGTAGTCCATGTCTTGGTAGGTGATCCACTGGCGTTTGCCGTTGATCATCACCGGAGCGCCATCGTCAGTCATCGGTTTGGCTTTGGCCCGCCATTCACCCAAATGAAACGCCGTACAGGCGCCGTAGCCGGTGCCGAGGAACAACACACGGGCGTCCCGATCATAAAGCACCTTAAGGGGTGAACCGTCGCCGAGGCCGCTTTCCAACTCATGAACCGCCATGATTGTGTCCGCGCCGGCACCCCAAGCCACAAACGACGTTTTTGGATGTGTGCTGCGGATCACGTTGGGGTCTGTGCGAAAGGTTTCCGGCGTCTGCCCTAAGCCAGTTGTGCGGGATCGTGCGGGATCGTAAGCGGGCATGGTCTTGCGGATTTTCGGCCACCACTCTTCCGGTACGGGTGGATTACACCACGCTGAGGGGTCCGACAAATCGGCCGAGAAGGACGGCATCACCAAAGTGCCCGTCGGGCCAACGCAACACTTGAGTGCGTCTATCTCCCCAACACTACCCTCGCAGACCCAACCGAAGGCTTTCAAGGATGTATGCACGAGTAGAATGTCACCCGCGCCGCCACACCGACAGCGCGCAGGCCTGCCTCGATGTCCTTTTGGGTGAACAGCGGGCCTTCAACGAGGGGAACGGCAGCGGACATGATTCAAGCTATGGCTTCGGTGACGTCGTTCTCATCCTCATCGATCTTGGCGGCGCGTTCGTTCAACGGCTCCATCAATTCGATGCGGTTACCGAACGGGTCGAACACATAACAGCGGGCGATGCCGTCTAATGGTTCGGCTTCTTCCATGGCGTGGCCGAGATCGCTCAGACGCTGGCGCAAAGCAGCGAGGCCCGCCACCACAAAAGCAGGAGGGGCTTTGCGGGCCGGCCGGAACGCGGGATCGATGCCCAAGCGTACGCGCAACGACCCGGATT
This sequence comes from Rhodospirillaceae bacterium, assembly GCA_965262665.1. Classification (GTDB taxonomy): domain Bacteria; phylum Pseudomonadota; class Alphaproteobacteria; order Rhodospirillales; family Rhodospirillaceae; genus CBDBND01. The sequence goes on along the minus strand of CBDHFR010000003.1, from coordinate 602,567 downwards.
CAAACCAGGCACCGGCGCGAGATTTCAAGTTATCCGGTTTAGGCACTTCTGTAAGGCCGAGGCCGAGGCCGATGGCGTAGAACTCGCGCGCTTTTTCCTCTTCGCCTTCGGGCATGGCCAATTGGATGTGATCGGTGTGGGTGAGGCGGGTCATAGCGTATTTAGTATAGTGTAATTAGTAATGTGTGTTTTTTGTTCAATGAGTTTTTCTCAGCCCGCCGGAATTTTACAGCGGCCGCCGCCGATCCCTCTCGCATCCCAGCCGACCCGTCCGCCGTCGGCGTCCGACCAAGAGCTTGCAAGGGGGTGCTCGCGGTCGTCGTTTTCATAGATCCAGATTTGCAGCAACGGCACAAAGTTGCGGCCGGATCGGGAGGTCCACATGGACCGTCTCAAAAGAACGTCTATTTTGCGCGGCTCTGCTTCGTCGGTCTTTAACGTATAAACATCGCCGCCGTCGTGCATGGTGAACGGATTGATACTCGTATTCGTTTCACTGTCGGCATGAACGATGTTGATAAAGCATTCATACCAGCGGACTTTCTTTAAACGGTGGGGCACCTCGTCCGTGCGGCCCCGGATGATATTTTGGTTTTCTTTATCCCGAGTGGCGGAGAGCATCCAAAATTCATCGGCCGTCAAATGATAATCGGCGCGGACAAATACTCTCTCGTTGCCGGCGCCCATTTCACACCAGGTTCCTTGCATGGCTCCGTAGACGTAACCAGGTCCTTGGCGCCAATAGACCGGGCATGGGATGTTCGACACCTCCGCAGCAGTTTTGATGGCATTGTCGCGCAATTGGCCATCGTTCATTCCCTCAGGCGGGACTCGATAGCGATCCATGCGCACCGCCCGCATGTGTTCATCGATTGAGAATACGAATACAGCGTGTTGGAGTGGTGCGGACGGAGTGCTGCGATCTTGCATGGTCGAAAGAAACTGCACACTGCCTTCATCGCCGTTCTCGATTTTTTTAATGTCGATATGAAACCATTCGTGATTGCCATCGTCACCAGCACCAAAGGCGGTCTCGACAAAGCGTTGGGCCTCATTGTCGAATTGACCCAGCAGCCACCGTTCGATATCCGCCAGCACAAACCGTGCTTCCGTGACCGATTGGGCCTGTGCCGCATGCGAGGCAAAGAAAAGTGCGGCCGCTAAGACTAAATATGGTTTGATCATCTTGTTCCCAAGATCACCTGTTTGCGCCCCTGTTTGCACCCGCCGCATTGCGCGCTTTGAGGGCCTCTTGCGCCAAGGCGTCAAAGTCCACGTTCTCTCCCCAGGCAAGAACGCGATCGCTATACATACCGACCGAATCACCCAGATGATCGGCGGACTCCACCTGATCGAGGACGAAGCTGGCAAAATCCGCATAGGTGATCATCCGTTCCTTTGGCGACGGTTCGTTCACGGCCAAGATCAGATCGTGCCGCATGGGTTCCTCGACCAGAAACCCCGGCCGGAAGAGGACATAATCGATGCCGGAATTCCGGACGATGTCTTCCATCTTCTGCATGTCGAGATACCGATGGCGCCGTTTCCACAGCCGCCCGGCGCGGCCTTCGGTGTTATCCGGTTTGGTTGTGGGGAAGTCGTTCTCCACGCCGATGGAACTGGCCACCAACAGCCGGGTGTTGCCCTTGGCTTTCATGGCCTGAATGATGTTGGCGGTTCCCGTCGACAGGAGATCGGTCGGCTGGCTTTCGGCGTAAGGGTTATCCCTCGGGCCGACCATGGAAATGACAGTCTCGTCGCCCCGGAACGCAGCCTCGAGGGTTTCAGGCAGATACACATCGCCCTTCACCACCGTCAGCCGTTCGTGGGCAAAGCCAACCGCTTCTGGCCGGCGGGCAAGGCCGGTGACGTGATAACCCCGCGCCAGGGCCTGGGGGATCAGCTCCTTAGCGCTTTTCGCCGTGGCACCGATAATGACAATGCGCACCGGGTCGTCAGCGGCCTGCACCGACGGGCTTACGGCCAAGGAAACGACCATGCACAGCCAAAGCATTGTGTTGGCGATGGTTTTCATACCCCCTCTCCTAAACGGTTCAAGTCCGCCGCTGCGTGATGGGTCAATGATCCGATCCGATAATCCGCTACACTTTGGTCAGAAGTGTGTTGTCACCTTACCACCTCCGTCGAAGGAAATGTCCATGTCACGTTTTCGCCAAAAAGCATTGCCGTTCGCCGCTTCCCTCTTGTTCTTGAGCGCCTGTGCCGCTGACCCGGCCTCTGATCCAGCAGATAAGTTCCGCGGCGTTCCACCGGAGCTGCGGGCGGTGGTCGAGGCCACCGACGGCCAGTTCATGAACCGGGATGCGGAGGCCATGGGCGCCATCATCACCGAAGACTTTAGCGGCTGGTCCGTGACAGAAGACGGACCCAAGGTCCGGGTCAGCGGGCGCGAGCAGACGGTGCAAATGCTGCGCATGTTTTTCGGGCAGAGCAACAACACTTGGTTGGACTCGCAAACCTATCGGCTCGGCATGGTCGACAACATTTTAATTCAGGTGGAAGAGGACGTGTACGCCACGGAGACCGGCGAGCGCATGGTCCGAACGCTCAATCTCTACGAATTCAAAGACGGCAAGCGGTGGCGCAACTGGAAGTTCTTTCCCGTCGAGTCCCGTCCTAACTAAGACCGCTGCTCTTAACTGCGCCCCGGTGCAATGCGGCGATACGACAACGCTTCGGCGATGTGCAGGCGTTCGACGTCTTGATCGCCGGCCAAGTCCGCCAGTGTGCAGGCCACTCTCAAAATACGGTGATAACCCCGGGCGGACAGATGCATCTTGTCGGCGGCCTGAGTGAGTAAACTACGGCCGTCGTCATCGGGTGCAGCGATCTCCTCCAACGCTTCGCCGTCCACTTGCGCATTGCAAGTGACACCCTCCAAACCCATTTTCTTGTACCTTTCGTTTTGCGTCCGCCGCACGGCGGTGACCCGCGCCGCCACCGTGGCCGAGTCTTCGCCCGGCGGTGGGGTGGACAGATCCAGCGGGCCCACCGCCGGCACATCTACATGCAAGTCGATGCGGTCGAACAACGGTCCGGAGATTTTGTTCTGATAATCGAGCGCACAGCGGGGCGCTTTGGAGCAAGCGAGCGCGGGATCATCAAGATGGCCGCAGCGACAGGGGTTCATGGCTGCAATCAATTGGATACGCGCAGGGTAGGTGACATGGGCATTGGCCCGGGCGACAACAGCGCGGCCGCTCTCCAACGGTTGGCCCTGGCGGTCGGGCTCGATCGATCCCGTCTCGCGCCAGCGCCGGTGCCAGTGGATCGCCGTCGCTGGCGCGACACGAAAACGCGCCGCGGCCCCCGTGCAGACAGACCCCAGTGACCGCCTCGACGACCCGCCGCTGAAGATCATTCCCGTAACAATGCCCCATGTCTGACTCCCACATCGCCTCGGGATATAGAATCATGGAGTGGGACGCTTGGGAATCCCCTTCGATTCACAATTCAGTCAAACCGCTCTAGATTCTCAAATTTGCCTGAGGATTTGACACCAAATGGCAATGAATCTGTGCAAACTCACCGTCTTGATGATGTTGTTGAATTGGATGAAATCGATTTTATAAAATTGGACGTTCAAGGTGCAGAATTGTCTGTACTGAAGGGTGCAACGCGGATAGCCCAAAGCGCTCTAATAATTCAGACCGAAGTAGAACTTGTTCCCCTCTATAAGGATCAGCCACTATTTGCTGATATTGACTTGCACATAAGGGGTATCGGCTTTCAGTTTCATACATTTTTGGGATTCGGTACGAGGCCATACCAATCTCTCAAAAAACAAATTTTCAAAGGTGGATTTAGGCAGATAATTTGGTCGGATGCAGTATATGTGCCAGATATTTTACATCTCGACAGTTATAGCGACGTTCGTTTGCTAAAACTGTCGGCGCTTTTGCACGACCTATATAGATCGGTTGACTTGGCGTTGGCTGTCCTGAGGGTTCTTGAGAAAAGGGGGCAGACCGAACCTTTCCAGATTTACGCAAAGGAATTAGGCCTCTCATAGTTTCTGCCAGGAACGAAACGTTAAAAGTTAAAGCGCCTCCTGATTCCCTCGCTTCTTATTTCCGTTTATGGCCACCTGGACTTCGATGGGCAGAACGTCGATCCCGGCAAAGGCAACGGTACGGACAGCGGCGACCAAGAGAACCTCTAATTGAAAGAGATGCGGGTCCGCCTATCCTAGCGGGCAAAGGTCTCCGCGTAATCTGTTTAAGGTGCGGGACTAGAGGTTCTCGCAGCCCCAATCGGTCAGGGTGGTGCGCGGCGGACAGACCTCGCTGTAGATCCCGACGGTCATGTCCACATGGGCATCGGATTCCACTTGATCCAACGTCCAGGCGGCGAAGTCCACATAGGTGACGATGGTGCGTTTGGGTGTCAGCACGGCGCGGCCCTGTTTGGACTCAACGATCTGAACGTTGTTGCGGGCCGGTTCCTCGACCAAAAGCCGGGGCGCAGAATCACATGATCCAATCCACTGACCCAGACGATGGCTTCCATGTCCCGCTCGTCCTGATAGACCGTGCGCATGCTCCATAGATATTTGTTGTAGGGGGATGCATCGGCTGGCGGCGGGCCTTCGGTGGCGACGATCTCGGCTAGCGACGAACTGGTAACGATGAAGCGTTTGTTGCCGTTGCGCTTCATGGCTTCGATGATGTTGGCGGTGCCCTGGGATTTGAGATCGGTGAGGCCGTAGTCTTGTTCGATCACCGCCGGCGGACCGACCATGGAGATGACCACTTCATCACCGGTGAGCGCCGCTGCCAAAGAGGCGATGTCGCATACGTCCGCTTTTTTGACGGTGAGACGGTCATGGGTGAAGGTGACTGCTTCCGGCCGCCGCGCCAATCCGACAACCGAATACCCCCGATCTAACGCTTGAGGGATGAGTTGCTTTCCGGTCCGCGACGTAGCGCCGATGAGAACGATGGTGGGTTTGTCTTGCGCTATGACTTGAACTGCGTCTCCTGTCGCACCAAAAGCGATCACGGCGACAACTGATGAAAACGCGAAAAGCAAAACGAGTCATGACATCCGTCCCCATCCAGGACTAAAAGTGTTTCGATCCTGGCATGGCTTGGAAGAGAGTCAATGAGGCAGGAGATTATATAAAACTATCGCTGCGCCGTATGTAGAGCTTTGGGCGGCAGAATCACCCGGTCCCGACCGAGTTGACGCACGGCCTTGCGGGCAGACTCCACGGCCATTTCCTCTAACGTTGTACCCCGTTCTCCAGTGATCTCCACATTGGCGGTCCAGATGGTTTCGTAAGCAGAGGCTGGTGTTCCTTCAACCGGAATACGAACCAAACCGAATCGCGCCTGCAGCACCGGCACCTTGTAGGTGAAGCCTCCAGTCGTAGTGCTTGGGTATTCCTTGAGCGTGGTAACGACCTTGCCGTCTTTCTCTTCGGTGGTGATTTTCTTTTCTCCCGGATGATGGGTCTCGGGAACGTAAACGGTGACGTACTGCTGGTTGGCAATCTCCATGGCCAATACCGCATCGTGTGATGGGTCTATAGCCGGCACAGTTTGTGGTCCTTCGCTCTCGTCCGCTTCCCTGTGACTCTTCGCATCAAGGACCGGTGTGACGCCGATATTGGTCAGCTCTTCCGTCATGGCTTGGGCCGACCAGCTGCGCTCAGGCTCCTGCAAAGCACTGACGTCTATCATGACGCGGGAGAGCGCGATGCCGTCCCGGTAAGCCGGTGCGACCGCACTCCACACATTGGGATCGGCGCAGCTGGTCAACGGCCCGATCATGATGAGCGCAAAAATCGACTTACCCCAGGCCATCAATGATCTCCCATCCCGTTGAGATAAGACGTGCAGCCGTGAGCGTTCAGTAAGCCAGTGAATTGCGGCAGCACTGAGACTGCCCGACACACAAAGCCGTGAACAGAGGACATGAATGCGCTACAAAGAGATCGGGATCAACACGTCGCTTTGAATTTGGGGGCACCATTCCGCAGCAAAAGTTCTTTGATGAAATGCGCGATGGCCGGCGCATTCGCCCGCCCTATACCGACTACGCAAAATTCCTGCGCCGCCGCACGGCTCTTGATCGTATCGCTCAACGTCACGCTCAAGCCGATGATATGTTCCGCCGGCTCGGCATCACCTTTGCAGTGTATGGCCAGGAGGAACAGGATGAACGCCTAATTCCGTTCGATGTTATTCCCCGGATCATCGCTAATGACGAATGGGCGCGTTTGTCAAAAGGCGTGTGCCAGCGGGTGACGGCGCTTAATTCCTTTATTCACGACGTCTATCACAGTCAGAATATTTTCAAGGCCCGTAAAATTCCGCGCGCGCTCCTCAATAACAACAAAGAATTCTGCGCTAGGATGAAAGGCTTCGCGCCGCCGGGCGGTATTTACACGCATATTTCCGGCGTCGATCTGGTGCGCACCAGCGAAGACAATTTTTACGTGCTTGAGGACAATCTCCGTTGTCCGTCCGGTGTGTCTTACATGCTGGAAAACCGGAGCGTGATGAGTCGCCTGTTCCCAGATCTGTTTGACCGCATGCCCGTTGCGCCGGTCAGTCACTATCCAGCAGAACTACTGTCCGTCCTCAAATCCGTCGCCCCCAATACTGTGCGTGATCCGGTTGCTGTTGTGCTGACTCCGGGGCGATTTAACTCCGCTTACTTTGAACACGCCTATCTCGCCGATGAAATGGGAGTGGAACTGGTCGAAGGCGGGGACCTCTATGTGCGCAAGGACAAGGTCTACATGCGCACCATCGAAGGGCCACAGCAAGTCCACGTCATTTACCGGCGGATCAACGACGAGTTTCTTGATCCCAAGGTTTTTAATGCATCGTCGACGCTGGGTGTGCCGGGGCTGTTTAAGGCCTACCGCAAAGGCAATGTCACCATCGCCAATGCGGTGGGTAACGGCATCGCTGACGACAAGGCGGTCTACGATTTCGTGCCGGATATGATCCGGTTCTATCTCAAAGAAGACCCCATCCTCAAAAACGTCCCCACCTATCATTTGAAATCGAAAAAAGACCGAGATGTGGTGTTCGATCAAATCACGTCCATGGTGGTGAAGGAGGTTCACGGTGCCGGTGGCTACGGCATGCTGGTGGGACCGCGGCCGAAAAAAAAAGAACGTGACACCTACATGCGTAAAGTGATGGCGCGACCCGGCAATTACATCGCCCAGCCGGCATTGGCGTTGTCCACCTGCCCGACCTTTGACGGAAAAAGAGTTGATCCGCGCCATGTGGACCTGCGCCCTTTTGTGCTTATCGGCCGGGACGGTCCGATGGTGGTGCCCGGCGGGCTGACACGTGTGGCTTTGAAAAAAGGCTCCTTGGTGGTCAATTCCTCCCAGGGCGGCGGCACCAAAGACACTTGGGTGTTGAGCCGGTGACCTTGCCCTCACGTACTGCCGATAATCTTTACTGGCTCGGGCGTTATATGGAGCGGGTGGAAAACGCCGCCCGCAGTCTCGATGTCGCCTACCGCATGAGCCAGTTGCCCAATGCCAGTCTGGTGCCCCACGCCGAATGGACCGGTACTCTAGAATCGTTGGGGCAGCACGAAGCCTTCGATGCCCGTTTCAAAAAACTAACACCGGCAAAAGTGATCGCCTTTCTCACGGTCGACGAAAAAAACCCGTTCAGCATCAAAAATACGTTTCGCGCCGCCCGGGAAAACGCGCGAGCCGAACGTAACTCGTTGCCGACGGAGGTGTATGAGAGTCTCAACTCAACATGGCTGGAATTGAAACAGCTCACGCCACAGTCTCTCAGCGAAGAGGGCTACCGATCCGTGTTTGACTGGATTAAGGACCGCATTCATGCCCTGCGCGGATTGATCTACGGCGTGATGCTACAGACTGAGGCCTTCGCGTTTCATCGCATCGGCACTTTCATTGAACGGGGCGACAACACGGCACGATTGGTTGACGCCAAATTTCACTTTCTGTCGATGCAAAATCCGGAAGACAAAATTGAAGACTACTACCGCTGGGGCGCATTGCTGCGCTCCTTGTCGGCGTTCAAATCCTATCGCACCGTCTACAGCGATGCGGTCAGGCCGATGAAGGTGGTTGAACTCCTGCTGCTCAATCCGGACCTGCCCGTTCAATCCACCATTGCACAAAGCAGATGCAAGATACCCTCGCTGATCTTGCACCGCGGGCGCAATGCACACGCTTCGCCAAACAATTACAACGCCAGTTCGATCACGACACCATAGAAACGCTGATCAAAAAAAACGATTTGCATAAAACGCTAGAGAGTTTCACTGAATCTACAGCCGCGCTGTCCGACCAAATCGCCAAGGATTTCCTGCTTGTGGCGTAAGTACTGGAGTTATTGAGGACATTGGCTGCTGGCTGACACCAGTTCAGCCTAATATAAGAACCGCCGCTTCATCGCTGGACATTGACAAGGAAATTCCGTGCAACGGCTGTCGGTCTATCACGTCACCACATATCACTATGCACAGCCTGTGACCTTTGGCGAACACCGCATGATGTTACGGCCGCGGGACAGCCACGACTTGCGCCTGCTCAGCGCCGAGCTCCGTATCAATCCGCAAGCTCACTTACGCTGGATACACGACGTGTTTGGGAATTCCGTGGCCGTTGCTATGTTTGCCGTAGCCGCAGATACCCTGACCATTGAATCGACCATTCTCATTGAACGGTTTGCCCCGGTGTCGTGGGGCTTTCCCATGGAGCCGTTTGCCAGCACTTTACCGTTCAGTTATCCGGCGAGCGAAGTCCCTGATTTAGGACGCACTATTGAGCGTCACTACCGCGATCCAAACCGCAAGGTGACGGAATGGACACGCCGTTTTCTCAACGACGGTATCGGCGCAACCAACACGGAAGACTTTCTGCTCAAAGCCACCGGCGCCATCTGTGAGGAATTTCAATACGCGGAGCGCTATGATCCGGGTGTGCAAACACCGTTGGAAACACTGGAGAAAAAATCGGGAACTTGCCGCGACTACGCCCTCTTTATGATGGAGGCTGTGCGTAGTGTCGGCCTCGCGGCGCGGTTTGTCAGCGGCTATCTTTACGACCCTGCCATTGACGGTGGACCCAGCGACATCACAGGCGCCGGTTCAACCCATGCTTGGGTCGAAGTGTACTTGCCTGGTGCGGGGTGGGTGGAGTTCGACCCCACCAACGGTTCCTACGGCACCTACAATCTGGTCCGCATCGCCGTGGCTCGTGACCCGTCCCAGGCCATTCCAATCTCCGGCACGTTTACCGGCGGCTCAAATGACTTCGTCGACTTGACGATCGACGTCACGGTCAAAGCCGTTTCCGATTTCTCAAACGCAGGCGCTGCGTAAAACGTCTATTTTGCCAACTGCGTTAGTTCGGCTCATTGACGTGATGCACCACTGTCTGCGGGAACGGAATGTCGATGCCTTCCGGTCGAACGCTTCTTTAAAACTCTTGGTCAGGTCGAATTTTACGCCCCATTAGGCAGAGGCGTTGGTCCAGACTCGCACGGTGATGTTCACCGCACTGTCGGCCAGTTCGCTGACCGCAAAAAACGGCGCTAGGTCGCCGTGGATCCGGTCATCCCCCTCGACAATGTCTTTCATCGTTTTGATGGCCAATTCGATGTTCGAGCCATAGCCAATGCCCATCACCATATCGACACGGCGTGTGGTATTGCCGGAGAAATTCTTGATGGTGCCACCCCAGACGGCCCCGTTTGGCACGATCACCTGCACGTTGTCACCGGTTGCCAACTCGGTGGTGAACAGACCGATGGTCTTGACCGTTCCGGAGACGCCGGCAGTATCGACAAAGTTGCCGATTTTAAACGGCCGGAAAATGATCAGCATGACCCCGGACGCGATGTGCCCCAGGGTGCCCTGCAACGCGAGACCGATGGCTAGCCCTAAGGCGCCAAGCAAGGCGACAAAGTTGGTGGTCTCCACGCCGAAGCGCGACAACACGGTGATGAAAGTGAAAGTGAGAATGGCGTATTTGGCGATGGAGGCAAAGAAACTGACGAGGGTGGTGTCAAAGCGGTCTGACCGTTCGGCAGCCCTGCGGATGGCGCCTAACACCCAGCTGGCGGCGATCCAGCCGACAATAAAAATGATAATCGCGCCGACCACAGACAGGCCGTAGGTGGTGATCACACCGATACTGGCCTCAAGGGCTTCGGTCATGCGCTGTTCAAGTTTCATGAATTCCCCGTTCGTCAGTAAGTCCTAATGATGCGTGATGGCCGCGGCGGAACTGCGCTCTGACCAAGTCGCATTTACAGCTTGCTTTCAATGGCATCCCAGATCTGGGCTTCAAGACTAACTTCATCAAAGCGATTGACTTCCTGCAGGCCTGTAGGAGAGGTGACATTGATCTCGGTGAGGTAATCGCCGATGACGTCGATGCCGACAAATATGAGGCCGCGTTCCTCAAGTACCGGTCCGATGGTTTCGCAAATTTCCTGTTCCCGTACGGTCAGGGAAGATTTTTCCGGACGCCCCCCAACATGCATATTAGAACGGGCTTCGCCTTTTGCCGGCACCCGGTTGATGGCACCGGCCACTTTGCCGTCAATCAATATGATCCGTTTGTCGCCGATGCGCACCTCCGGCACATAGCGCTGGACGATCATCGGTTCACGGAAGTTTTCCGTAAACATTTCCACCAACGCGCCCACGTTCTCATCTTCCGGTGGGAGATGAAACACACCGGCACCGCCGTTACCGTATAGCGGTTTGATGATGATGTCATTGTGTTCGTTTCTGAAGTCCTTGATCTCATCCGGGTCGGAGGTGATCAACGTCGGGGGCATGACACCGTCAAAATGGGTGACAAGGAGTTTCTCCGGTGCGTTACGCACACTGATGGGATTGTTGACCACCAGGGTGCTTTCCATGATGTGCTCGAGGATATGGGTTGCCGAGATGTAGGCCATGTCAAAGGGTGGGTCTTGCCGCATCAGCACCACGTCCATCAACGATAGGTCTATTTCTTGGTTGTCTCCTAGGCTGAAATGGTTGCCAACTTCACGCCGCACTTCCATTGGGTTGGCCTTGGCAACCACCCGGCCGTTGCGGAACGACAACCGGCTGGGCAGATAATGAAACAACGCAAAACCACGCTTTTGCGCTTCCATGGCGAGGACGAATGTGGAGTCCCCATTGATGTCAATTCCATCTAAGGGGTCCATCTGGATTGCAACTGCCAAGGTCATAACGTGTGTCCTCTGTAACCGTGAAACATCTTCAATGTATCCGCTGCTTGAGATCCTTCACGACGGTATCGATGCGTGACCGCTCAGGCCCTTGAGGGGCACGGGTTAGATAAGTTTCTAGCGCTTGCAGGGCTTGCGACATTTGACCCAACCGGAGATGCAAAAGACCAGCTTCACGATACAACGCAGCACTATCCGGCATAAGGATTTGCATGGATTGAAGCGCGCTTAAAGCTTCATCCATTTGACCGAGGTCCAACCGGCGCGTTTTCACGTTGTTTTGTACGCGCATAAGAATATCGCGGTAACTCACCGGCCGGTAATGGCGTGAATCGAGTTCCTCCGTTGAGCCGGCAACGACTTTAAGCAGGTCCCGCAGTGCCGGCGTATCCAAAACGTTACCGCCGTGAAATGGATCGATGATGCTTCGGGATCCGTCAAGGCTCTCAAGTCGAATGAGGAAATGTCCGGGAAAATTCAGACCAGATGCATTCCATCCCTGAGCCTTGGCGGCCGAGATAAAAAGTATGCCTAGCGTGACCGGCAAACCTTTGCGGCGATCAATCACCCTAATCAGATTTGCATTGTCGAGATCTTCGTAGGTTTCTTCGTCGCCGCGGTATCGAAAGACATCACAAATGACTGCTGCCAAAACAGCTGCCATTTGTTCCGGTGTGATCGTGCGCTCGTCCAGTTTGTCTTGGGTTACGCGCTCTTCCACGGACGCATAAAGACTCTTAAGGTGACTTAAATAAGGATCAAGGTCTGTGGCTGGTGCGTCCCTCGCGGCAAGGAGCAAGGCCGCTTCCGCCAGGTCATAGGCGTCATCTCCCCGGTCAAGTAACGTCCGGACGTCCTCGTATGTGTCCCTTTGCACCGTCATACCCCAACCCGACCAATCGTGACCAAGGATACCACGCGCGGAATGGGTCCAGAGGATCGAATATGGCGTAGAACACGGTCTAGCTCCGATTTGCTTCGAGCCCGGCCAATCACATAGACACTTTGATCAAAGACCTCGATCGTAAATCCATCGACTTGAATTTCGGGATCGGAGGACAGACGTGTGCGAATACCGTCTGCAAGAATGCGGTCCGAGTCCGTTGCGCCAAAAGTGGCTTTGCTTTCGATGGACGCAACACCTTCCTGACGCCAAATGATTTCAAGCGCCTCGATGAGATCATTTGGACTGGCAACCGAACCCGAAAGCGTAACAGTGCCATCGTTAACCATTACATCTAAATCCGCGAACCGTGACCGGCTCGCGTCCAACCACGCCCGGTTAACGGCAAGGGCAATGCTTCGGTCATTAACTGTTTCCGCGAAGGCGGGCGGGTCTTCGTCGCGGGAGGCCATAGCCACACCGCCACCATAAGCGGCTTGGTAAAGCGAAGGAGTGCACCCCATGATGACCGGCGCCACTCCCAAAGCAATCCATGCGAGGCGTGCATGCCCAGTGTATTTCTCGAAAACCATGGCCGCTACACTATCCAATCGGCCTTAAGGGTCAATCGGTCCCCCGTCGTGCATGTCAATCTTATAGAAAACGGCCCTAAAGACGCCATGCATCCACCACTCGAATGGGCCAGCGCCACGGCCTCACCACCATGACATCAAAACGCATGTCATAACCGGCGAGATCAGGACGGGATGCAATAAAAGCATCGGCGCTGCGCACGATGCGGTCGCGCTGTATCTCAGACACCGCTTAGATACCTGAGTCCAATGTGTCTCTCGCCTTGACTTCGATAAAGGCCAACATTCGCCCGCGACAGGCGATGAGGCCAATTTCACCGGCACCGGTGCCGCGTTTATGTCGATAACCGTGAGCCAGTATGCGCCATCCGGTAAACACAAGCGTTATGAAGCATAACCATTCGGCCCACCTGCCGCGACGCAACGCTTTTGACTTTTCAATGCGGTTCACTGTTTTGGCCGGACTTTAATGTCAGCGCAGTCGCATAGAGTGTCTTACGCGAGCGTCCCGTTTTATCGCTCACAAACGCGCAGGCGTCCTTCACACTCATGGTTTCAAGCGCTTCGCGCAATACATCCTCTACGTCGGCGTCACCTATATCCGGACCTTGTTCAGGTGGGCCGATGCAGAGGACACATTCCCCTTTTGGTGCAGGAGCGTTGCGCACGGTGTCTGTAAGGTCTTTAAGAGTACCCCGCGTTATCTCTTCATAAAGTTTGGTCATTTCCCGGGCGATGGTCGCTTGCCGGGATCCGAGACAGCTATCCATGTCCGCCAAGGCTGCCGCTAAGCGCGGACCCGATTCGTAAAAGACAAGCGATGCAGGAATGGTGGCAAGGTCGCGAAGGACCGTTTGCCGTGCCTTTGTTTTGGCTGGAAGAAATCCGCAGAACATAAACCGATCTATCGGCAAACCAGCCGTGACCAAACCGGCCAGCACGGCGGACGCACCGGGGACCGGGAAAACCCGCACACCATCGCGAGCGCAGGCCTGGACGAGCTTGAGACCAGGATCTGAGATCAGCGGTGTGCCTGCATCGCTAACTAAGGCGACGGCCTTGCCTTCGGACAGATCCCCCAGCAACTGCGGCCGAACCCGGGCGCCATTGTGGTCGTTATAACTTTTGGTCGGCGTGGTGATACCGAAGTGTTTGAGAAGTTTCCCCGTGACCCGCGTGTCCTCACAGGCGATGTGATCAGCACGCTTTAAAGTATCAATGGCCCGCAAGGTCATGTCTTCAAGGTTTCCAATCGGCGTGGACACCACATAAAGACCACTGTCTAAGGATTGATTGGACTCTTCCCGGGTGGGGTGGTCCGGTTGCCTTCCCCGTGAGGCAGCGGTACCGTCCCGCCTAGCGGATGTTGAAGACGATTCCTTAGGTTTCGCTGTCTTCCGCCGCAACGGTTTACGGGGTGTTTTTGATGCGCGTTTGGCGGATTTTGCCATGGCTTTGGATTGTCAGTGTCTTGCTCGCTGGGTGTGAGAGCACGGATGTACCACGCCCCGTGGCTGGCGCAAATCAGCAAGCCGTTAGAGTAGGCGCACCGACAACGGTTGCAGCGCCGGTATCCGAATTTCCAGCCCTTAGCCGCCCCCAACTCATTCCCGGCTTCGACGTCTATGAAACCGTCGAGGTGCCGACACCGCCGGAGGATCCCTACGGACTTGTCCGTGTTGGTCTGCTGCTGCCGCTGTCTGGTCCATCGGCCGATATCGGCCAAGCGTTACTGAATGCGGCTCAGCTCGCCCTTTTCGATGTGGGCGATGAACGGTTTGTGCTCCAACCCTATGACACGCGGGGTACCCCTGACGGGGCGGCCGAAGCCGCTGCGCTTGCGGTCGCTCACGGCGCGCAGGTTTTACTCGGTCCCGTCTTTTCTGCCTCAGCAAAGGCCGTCATTCCGCAAGCCCGGGCCGCAGGCGTCAATATGATTCCGTTCACCACTGATCCGACAGTGGCTGCGCCGGGTGTCTTCGTCATGGGATTTCTCGTGCATGAACAAGTCAGGCGGATCATTGGTTTTAGCCGCGCCCAGGGCATTGAACGGTTTGCTGTGCTGGCACCGGCAACGCCTTACGGTGAAACCGCCGTCGATGCTCTCAATCAGATCCTGTTGCAGACTGGAGGGTACCTAACCCGCGTTGCCTATTATGATGCGTCGGGATCGAATCTCGATGACGTCGTGCGCGGTTTTGCCGAATACGACCGGCGTCACAATGCTCTATTGGCTCAGCAGAACGCTTTGCAAATGCGCAATGATCCCGTCTCCCGGTCGGCCTTACAGCGTCTCGAACGGCTCGATACCATTGGTGACGTTCCGTTTGATGCCATCCTGTTGCCTGAGCAGGGTGGTCGGCTCACCGAAGTTGCGGCCTTGTTGCCGTTTTACGATGTTGATCCGGCGCGTGTTCAATTATTGGGGACCTTGTTGTGGCATAGCCCGGGGTTGGGCAAGGAAGCAGCTCTGGTCGGAGGGTGGTACCCAGCGCCGTCACCACTGGCCAACGCCGGATTCTATTCACGGTATCAAAGCTTATACGGTCAACTGCCGCCCGCCATTGCCACCCACGGCTATGACGCGGTTGCCTTGGCAGCCGTGCTCGGACGAACGCAGACAACGCGGCCTTTCAGTTCCGACGCGCTCGCTTCGCCGAGTGGATTCACCGGTGTCGACGGGGTGTTTCGGTTGTTGCCCACGGGACTGTCGGAGCGTGGTTTTGCGATTTTGGAAGTGTCCCGTGACGGTGCCGAGACCATTGACCCGGCGCTGACTACGTTTGAAGCAACGCAGTTCTAGTGGATTGACCGGAACGAAAGGGTCCGCTTTGGGATTCCGTATTGTGCGGTGTCATGCGAGTCTGTGCGATGCGTACCGGCATCCATTTTACTGTCACGTCTGGCGACCGTCAGCGATTGCAAGCGATCGTCGCGGACCCGAAGAGCGCGCAGAAACATGTCTGGCGGGCGCGGATCATCCTGAAGACCGACGCGGGGCTCGGCACTTCGGCGATCATGCGCGCGACCGGCAAGTCCAAGACCTGCGTGTGGCGCTGGCAGGAGCGGTTCATGCACGAGGGTGTCAACGGCTTGCTTCGCGACAAGTCCCGTCCGCCTGGCAAAGCGCCGATCCCGCCGGAGCGCGTCGCCGAGATCGTCCGCCTGACCCAGCAAGCGCCGCCGCACGAGGCGACCCACTGGACGCTGCGCGCGATGGCGAAGGTTGCTGGCGTCGCGGCGGCGGCGGTCCAGGCGATCTGGAAGGCCCATGGCCTCAGCCCGCACCGCTGGCGGCACTTCAAGCTCTCCAATGATCCCGCCTTTGCCGAGAAGCTCACGGATATCGTCGGCTTGTATGTCGACCCGCCGGCCCATGCCGTGGTGCTGTCGGTTGATGAGAAGTCGCAGATCCAGGCTCTCGACCGCACCCAACCCGGCCTGCCGATGAAGAAGGGCCGCGCCGGTACGATGACCTATGATTACAAACGGCATGGCACGACGACGCTGTTCGCCGCGCTCAACGTGCTGGACGGTACGGTCATCGCACAGAACATGCAGCGCCACCGCCATCAGGAGTTCATCCGCTTCCTCAACCGCATCGAGCGCGAGGTGCCGACGGACAAGGCCGTCCACGTCATCCTCGACAACTACGCTGCGCACAAGAAGGACAAGGTCCGCGCCTGGCTCGCCCGCCATCCACGCTGGACCTTCCACTTCACGCCGACCTCGTGCTCGTGGCTCAATGCCGTCGAGGGCTTCTTCGCCAAACTCACGCGGCGCGGGCTCAAGTGTGGCGTCTTCCAATCCGTCGTCGACCTTCAGGCCGCCATCAACCGCTTTGTCCGCGAATACAATGACGCAAACCCAAAACCCTTGATCTGGAAAGCCGACCCCGATCATATCATCGCCGCACGAAACAGAGGGTTCCAAACGTTGGAATCAATCCACTAGGTTTCTTACCTGAGGTTCTATCGTTCAATTGATTTGCGGTGTCTCGGTGTAGAGTCCGGCGATCAAGGCCCGTTTTAGATCATCCGCATAAAACAGCTGGTCGTTTTCAACAATCAACCCAGGCAGGTCCTGACCGACACCGTAAACCGCAGCGTTCCAATCCTTGCGCGGTTTAATGACGCCACCCTCGAAACTGCCGCCGGCAAACAAACCCGCGTTCAAGGAGAACGCTACGATGTCATTGCCGACATTCGTGGTGGTGGCGGCTTCCGCTCCGGCCCCAATAGCGCCGATGCTGATACCCACAGTGGCGCCGATTTTAAACTCGTCATCCAACACGGCTTGCATGCCCTTATCAGTGAGGATCATGAATAGGATCTCTGCCGACTGCATGCCCGCCTGAAGGCCGACTGAGCCCGAGGTCATCCGATAAAAGGCCGGGTCGCCAAAGGTTCCATCCCGCTTTCTTTTGAGTAACACACCGTCACCATAGCTTCCGCCCAAAATGAACCCAGCTTTGTAATAGGAGGGAATAACCAACACGCCCCGGGTTTTTTGTAAGAGGGCAGACAGCTGTCCCGAGGGACGGTGCTCACCACGAACGCGTTCGACCGCGATGGCCGCTTCGTCAATGACGTGCCGGGCATCCATGGTATCATCGGCCCAACCGATTGATGCGCTAAAGAAAAGTCCGCATGCAAAGGGGGCAATCGTCGCCAAGCGGGATACGTACCAAAATGTTTTGTTCATCTTTGAACCCATTCCTTGCCTCTCAAGTCTTACCACGAACCCGATTCTCCAATTGGCCGAATCGCTACATCGCCCCTGACCAATGTCAGGCGGCAGTGTCGGTCCCTTTTGAGTCGATTTTGTGGCTGCGGTCCTGTGAAACCCAATTCACTGGTTGACCGCGCTTTTTTCTATTTAGCCTGAATAAGCCATGCGGAGCAATGTTCCGTTTGTCCACTGCCTCATCCGTCAATATCGTTCCCGAACCAAACTATCAATATAACGGCCTTGGAAAAGGGTGATGCCCAGTTGCCGGCCAACTTTGATGGCGGCATCGGAATCGCACCGGGCCAGTATGGTCCGGCCGCGTTTGCGCATCATGATTATGGCCTTGAGTTCTTCGCTGCGCTCAGTGCCTATCATGCCGGACAGTTCGCTCGACCAGCCCAGCTTGCCGTAGGTCACGCCCATGCGGTTGGGATCGGCATAAGGGAAATTGCCCAGGTTCAGTCCGTCAATGCAAATGCGGTAACCGCGTTCGTATAGAAAGTCCCGAGCGAAGGCAAAACCTTTGGGATCGGAAAAACGTCCTCAATCCTGAGCTCAAGAACGGTTTCATGGGTGGTCGGGTTGATATCGCTGTCGAAGGTCAAAAATTCTTCTGACAATATGGTTCCCACGTTGAGATTGATGCTGAACCCTTCGCGCATCAACGTTCGGTCATCCCGTCGGCTCAGTTGCGCTAAACACGGCGGTCGAGGGTTTGTGTCAAACGCTGAAACAGCCATGGATTGGCTGTCATGTCCGTGTTGGGCATCAATGTTTCACGCAGATCTCCGATGGAGACAAAAAGTTCCGTGAACACCACTTCCGGCTGATCATCTTCAACAAAGGCGCAGATGGGCTGCCGACGAGTGTGGCTGGATAGGCCCACGCGCGACAATGCTTCTTCGATGCGAGAGAGTTCTGCCGGTGTCAAGGGATGACCCCGTTCTGATTTTTGCCGCAGAGATTCCTTCTCATTGATTAATTCCTGTAGAGACCTTTTCTTGCGAACCGATCCCCGCGCTGCCGCCTGGCGTTCAGCAAAAGCGATAAGCTTGTCGTAATCGGCAGCCATATCAAACCAGCTGGCCAACCTGTTTTTACGCGGGTCTGTCTTGAACCGTTTCATCAACGCATCGCCGCTCCACAGCTTAAGCAGTTTAACAATGGCCTCCTCACAATGCCCTTGGTCTCAGCGTTCTCGTACACCACCATAAGATCGGTGTTGCGGAGGCGGTATAACCATGCGTTGCGGGTTCGCGTGAACTCGTCAAAAGACGTCTCAGCACTGAGCAGGTCATCTTGTTCGCGGTTTTCGGGTTGCAGGCGGGACAAGTGGACCCGGACAACCCCCCGATTGCGCGCACTGGGTTCCAGGCCTCGCAGGTCCTCTAACAGCTTGGATTCATGGCTGTCACCTAATGGGTGCGCTGCAAGTCACCAACGGAAATAAAGAACTCATAGAACTCGATTGACGCATCCGTGGTTCCCGGATTGACGCGCATGGCTACCTGATCTTTCACGAATGGAATGATGTTGGTGGCCACCAATTGTTTCTGAATGTTATCCAGCTGAGCAGGCGTCATCACCGGCGGCGGTTTCGGCGGCGGTGGTTGGCCTAAAATCTTTGTCGCCTCGGTGCGCAGGGTTTACGCAAGGTTCATGGCCATGGCTGAATCCACTTCAAGATCGAACCAGGTCACGAACTGATCTTCTCCCGAACCGTCTTCTGAGAACGTGATTGGATCGTCATTGAACAAAGCGCGTATGCGATTGCAGATGGCGTTTACATCACGCTGCGCGCCTGCATTGACTGTCATGGCTAGAGCGGTTTGACTGAATTGTGAATCGAAGGGGATTCCCAAGCGTCCCACTCCATGATTCTATATCCCGAGGCTATTTGGGAGTCAGACATGGGGCATTGTTACGGGAATGATCTTCGCCGGCGGGTCGTCGAGGCGGTCACTGGGGGTCTGTCTGCACGGGGGGCCGCGGCGCGTTTTCGTGTCGCGCCTTCGACGGCGATCCACTGGCACCGGCGCTGGCGCGAGACGGGATCGATCGAGCCCGACCGCCAGGGCCAACCTGCCCGCCCATAAGGTCGCTGGCATCCGCCAGGCCATCGAAGCCGCCGGCGCAACCCTGCTGTATCTGCCGCCCTACAGTCCCGACTGCAACCCGATCGAGATGGCCTTCTCCAAACTCAAGGCGCTCCTGAGAAAGGCCGCCGCCAGAACCGTCGACGACCTGTGGGACGCCATTGCCGACGCCATCGACGCCTTCACCTCAACCGAATGCGAAAACTACTTCGCCGCCGCCGGATATGATCGGGACTAAATTGAATCTGCTCTAGGTCTTGGTTGACCAGAGGAAATATCTGCACATGCATGCCGCCTTCAAGATTACCGAACATGCGGGAGACAATTTTTATCTTCACTTCAGTTCGATTGACAGGCAACAATTTCGAAAGCTTGATATGGACGACCTTGCGGCCCTCTGGATTCCGACGCATCCGGTCGATGGTGTCACACAGCAGATTTTCCTGATACGCGGTGTTTTGCTGCATATACTCGCATCCGACGTGACAGCCGCCGTCTCTCCTTACGTTTGTCCCCTGAGACGGTGGAGAGTGGACCACACCGTGACCCCTCTCGTCTGATGGGGCAGTACTATGGTAACCATTTGGAAAAGGTTAAGGAATACGTTCGGTTGAAATTCTAGTGGCGGCGACCGCCACTTGGGAGAGGGGACTCCGCGTGAAGCGCATATTGGTGACCGGCGGTGCCGGTTTTATAGGCTCGCACCTGTGTGAGCGGCTCATGTCCGAGAATCACGAGATTCTCTGTGTGGATAACTATTTCACCGGACGCCGGCACAATGTCGCTCATCTGGGTGAAGGCCCGGGTTTCGAGCTCATGCGCCACGATGTCACCTTTCCGCTCTATGTGGAGACCGACGAAATCTACAATTTGGCTTGTCCGGCCTCGCCGGTGCACTACCAATTCGACCCTGTCCAAACCACCAAGACGAGCGTGCACGGCGCCATCAACATGTTGGGCCTCGCCAAACGGACCAAGGCCAAGATCCTGCAGGCGTCGACCAGCGAAGTCTACGGCGACCCGGATTGTCACCCGCAGGTGGAAACGTACAACGGCAATGTCAATCCGACCGGTCCTCGCGCCTGCTACGATGAAGGCAAGCGCTGTGCCGAGACCCTGTTCTTCGACTATCACCGGCAGCACGGACTCGGCATCAAAGTCGCCCGTATTTTTAATACTTACGGTCCGCGCATGCTCCCAAACGACGGCCGGGTTGTCTCGAACTTCATCGTTCAAGCGCTGCAAGGCGAAGACATCACAATTTATGGCGACGGCAGCCAGACTCGATCGTTCTGTTATGTGGATGACCTGATCGACGGACTCATCAAACTTATGGGGTCACCCGAGTCCTTTACCGGCCCCGTCAACCTCGGGAATCCTGACGAGACGACCATCCTTGAACTGGCTGAACAGATCATTCGCTTAACGCAATCGTCGTCCAAAATCGTGCACCGCCCACTACCGCAAGACGATCCAGTGTGCCGTCGACCGGACATCACATTAGCCAATCAAAATCTTACCTGGCAGCCGACCGTTCCGCTTGAGGACGGTTTGGAAAAGACGGTTCAGTTTTTTAAGGCCCTTCTCATGTGATGGTGTGTCGAGATCTATCATGACCCATGACACCGCAGAGCTGTCTCACCACATCGGGCGTTTTCAAGGGCGCCGTGTTGTCTGTGTCGGTGACGTCATGGTGGATCGGTTTATCTATGGTGACGTCCATCGCATTTCACCAGAGGCTCCGGTTCCGGTGGTGCGAGTCACCAAGGAATTTTCTCAATTAGGCGGCTCGGGCAATGTCGCGTGCAACGTGTCGTCACTTGGTGCGACTGTTGCTTTCTTTTCCGTGATCGGGACGGACCGGGCCGGTGAGGAAGTGTCCCATCTGCTAAATCAATGGGACGCTATCGAACCCTTTGTTCGTGTTACCGCGGACCGGGAAACCACCATTAAGAACCGGTTTTTTTCCACCGACGGTCATCATTTGCTCCGGGCAGATCGGGAAACGCTCAAACCCATTGCTCCTGATGATGAAGCGGACCTCAAAAAATCTCTGGTCCATGAAATCGAAAAAGCGGCTGTGGTTCTCTTGTCGGATTACGGCAAAGGAGTGGTCACCCCATCGTTTGCACAAATGATTATCTCATTGGTGCGCGACTCCGGCACCCCCGTGGTTGTCGATCCCAAAGGTAACGACTATGAGCATTATTCCGGCGCGACGGTGATCACCCCCAACCGGGCCGAACTCGCGCAGGTAACCGGTCAATCCATAGAGTCGGAAGATGATCTGGTTGCCGCGGCCAAGAGCCTGATGGACTCTATCGATACCGGAGCGGTGCTCGTCACCCGATCAGCGGATGGCATGTCCTTGATTGAAAAAAACGGAACGGTTTTACACTTGCGTGCAGAAAGCCGCGAAGTCGCTGACGTCACTGGCGCAGGGGACACGGTTGTCGCCGTGCTCGGTACGGCCCTCGCTGCTGGATCCTCCTTGGTTGAGAGCGCCCTGATGGCCAATACGGCGGCTGGGCTCGTGGTCATGCGCCGTGGCACGACCGTGGTCACAGCCCGCGAGCTAGCAGCCGGTCTGTTGCACCGGGATCTTTCCGCAGCAGAATCCAAAGTGGTCGACGAGGCAACCGCGTCGGCACGCTCAACATTGTGGCGCTCCGACAAACTCATTGTCGGATTCACCAACGGGTGTTTCGACCTGCTGCACCCCGGTCATGTGTCCTTGCTGGCTCAGGCGAAAGCGGCTTGTGACAAGTTGATTGTCGGCCTCAATTCTGATGCGTCAGTGACCCGCCTTAAAGGACCCAACCGGCCGGTGCAGACCGAAGCCGCCCGCGCCGCCGTCATGGCGTCCATGGAGGGTGTCGATCTGGTCGTTGTGTTCGACGACGACACCCCCCACGCTCTGATTGAAGCGATTCGGCCCAATGTCTTGGTTAAAGGAGCAGATTATGCAAAAGACGACGTTGTCGGTGCCGATATCGTGGAAGCGAATGGTGGCCGTGTTATTCTAGCGGACTTGGTTGATGCTTTCTCAACCACCGCCACAATTGATGCTGCAAAGAAGGGTTAGTTCTATGAGATCGCTATTCAGTCTTTTGACATGTGCCGTTCTTTTGTCCGCCTGTGGTGCGATAGGAGAATTTTTCCCCGATTTTCAACCGTCCAGCAGCAGCGCCGGTCCACGTGTCAGCACGCCCATGACACCCAGCATGCCGCAAGGGTCACCCATGAGCGGACCGATCCGCCCCGAGACGCTGGTCCACTGCCGTGGTCATGTTCTTGTTCCCGCGCTTGGCATGACGTTCGTGCCCACCGCCGGTTGCTTGCCTTCCAGGGGACAATACCTGCGCGAAGAAAGCCTCACACCGCCGTATCGCATATTGCCGCCGGGCGCATCCGCCACCATGGATTTTGTCCCGCAGCGGCTGAACGTGGATCTCGACAGCGACAATCGTATTGTCAATCTGCGCTGCGGCTGATAGTCGATCGGTATTACTGACGCATAAACGGTATTAGAGGCGCGGGTCCGTCATCGTCGTTAGGCGCTGGCCTGCCGTGTGGGCAAACCGCAGCGTCAAAGCCTTACGCCGTCCTGGATGCAGCCGGTGCATTATGGCTGGCCGAATAACCGTTGCCCCGTGATGGTCGGCGACCAGAATGCCACAGGTCTCAGGTAGAATTTTGAGTGGAAAATGGCCGGGTACGGCAAAGGAAACCCATCGCAATAGGGCACATAGTCCAGCCATTTATCATCGGCGCGAAAATCCTGAACCGTACTCTTGACTTCAATCATGACAATACGGCCGTCCGGTGACAGGCCGGCCACATCGGCGCGGCGGCCGTTCCCCAGTTTAAATTCCGTCAGGGCGGCGTAGCCGAGATCGCCCAGCCAACGGCACACCCCCCGGGTTACGCCGGCGGTAATGGCCGCCGGGTCGGTGTAGCGTAGGGGCCCTGACCGGGTCTGTGCCAGTTGTGTGTTCATATATTGTTCCCCTGCCCCACTGTACGGCCGTGGTCACAGACCGGCAAGTCCTGTCCTCTTGAGAGACGGCGAGGTAGTGTCTCAGTTTGCAATTTGCTTTTTGTGATAGGTCTTAGGGCGAATGGGCTTTTGCGCCCGAGCGTCGATTAAACTAACAATCCATTCCATGTCATGCAGTGTATCGGATACGCCAGCAGCCATTGCCGGGGTGCATTTCAGTGTCTTGTGGATGCGTACAAAATTGTAGTGCACAAAATACAGACTCAGCATAAGCAGGTGGTTTTCTAGCTTTTTGCTGAATCCGTTGGTTAGCCGGGTAAAGCGGCGCATTCCCATACGCATGGTTAGGTTCTGGCGCTCAACGTGCGAAGCCCGCTTGTTCTGGGCGGCAAAAGGTTTATGGTGCGCCCCGTTTTCAGACCCGAAAAAGGACGCCGCTGTGATCAGAGTTTTGCGGGCCAAGTTCCACGGCCTTCGGGTCACCGGCGCCGACTTGCACTATCACGGTTCCATTACGCTGGACCCTGAACACTGTGCAGAAGCTGGACTGTATCCCACTGAATTCGTCGATGTGTGGAACAAAAATTCAGGCACCCGCCTGACCACCTACATCATTTACGGCGCACCGGGGTCCCGTTGCTGCGTTCTCAACGGCGCGGCGGCGCGGACGTGTCAGATCGGCGATGAACTGATTCTTGCGGCCAGCAGTACAGTGACGCCCGATGAGCTCTACACCCACAAACCTCTCATTTTGACCTTTACGCCCGGCAATGAAATCGATCAGGTCCTTCAATACGACGTCTTCAAGAGCGATGTTTTTGATTTCGATTTCCGCATTACGGATCTTGGAGCAACTGTAGATCCGGTGAGCATCCACAACTACGCCAATGTGGACCTAACGGCCATTCGCTCTGAATTGGAAGAGAAGGGACTCGATCCCGAAGCCATCGATGCTTTTATCTCCCGTCACCTCACACGCTAAACCTTAGACATGATTGTCCGGCTGTCTTGCTCTCCGTAAAAGTGCGCCATACTCTGCTGACATGACTCAAACATCCGGGACAGTTCCAGCCCTCTCTTTGCCCATAAAAACCCGCCGGCTGACCATTCGGGAATACACCGAAGAGGATTGGCCTACGGTTTACGCCTATGTCAAAGACAAGGCGTTCTGGAAATTTCAGGCCGGCGAACCGCCATCGGAAGACCGGGTCAAAGCTTTGTTCCAATGGGCTGTGCGTGAGCAGACCATTGCACCACGGGTGAACTACTACCTAGCGGCAACGGACGCGAAAAACGGTGATGTCATCGGTGAAGCGGTTTTGAAATTGATCCCACCCGGACATGGCCAAGGGGAAATCGGTTTTGGTGTATCACCAGCCCTCTGGAAAAGGGGGTTTGCCACAGAAATCACCCGCACCATGGTCGAGGCCGGATTCAAGACATTCCGCCTCCATCGCATATCGGCCCAATGTGCGCCCGAAAACAAAGCGTCCATTCGGGTGATGCAAAAACTCGGCATGGCCCGCGAAGGCCTGTTGCGCGAACACTACCGGTCCGGCGACCGCTACTGGTCGAGCGTCATCTATGCGGTGCTAGAGCAGATTCAATTTAGTCCCGATCATATCCGGCGGCGGCGAAGTAGTTTTCGCATTCGGTTGAGGTGAAGGCGTCGATGGCGTCGGCAATGGCGTCCCACAGGTCGTCGACGGTTCTGGGGGCGGCCTTTCTCAGGAGCGCCTTGAGTTTGGAGAAGGCCATCTCGATCGGGTTGCAGTCGGGACTGTAGGGCGGCAGATACAGCAGGGTTGCGCCGGCGGCTTCGATGGCCTGGCGGATGCCAGCGACCTTGTGGGCGGGCAGGTTGGCCATGACGACGCTGTCTCCGGGGTCGAGTTCGGGTACCAGGACCTGTTCCACATAGGCCTTGAAGGCAGCCCCATGCATCGGCCCGTCGAGGAGCATCGGGGCCGCCAGGCCGGAGAGGCGCAAGCCGGCGGTCAACGTGGTGGTCTTCCAATGGCCATGGGGTATGGCGGCCCGGCACCGTTCGCCTTTGCGCGACCATCCCCGCAGCCGCGCCATCTTCATCGACGCGCCGGTCTGGTCGATGAAGATCAGCCGTTCCGGAGCGAGCCCTGCCTGGCCTTCGAACCAGAGCCGGCGCCGCGCGAGCACGTCCGGGCGCCGCTGCTCCGCTGCATGGCCGGTCTTTTTTGTGCGTCAGCCCGCGCTTGGCGAAGAAGTGCCAGACCCGTCGACGGGCACACCCGAACCCCGTGCGACGCCGCCAGCTTCTCGCCAATCTCGGCCAGCGTCATAGCCTTGGTCTGCGCCACCAGAGCCAGGATAAAGGCCTCATGCGCATCCAGCTTCGAGCCCGGCGGTTGGCCCTGGCGGTCAGGCTCGATCGAGCCCGTCTCGCGCCAGCGCCGGTGCCAGTGGATCGCCGTCGAAGGCGCGACACGAAAACGCGCCGCGGCCCCCGTGCAGACAGACCCCCAGTGACCGCCTCGACGACCCGCCGGCGAAGATCATTCCCGTAACAATGCCCCATGTCTGACTCCCAAATCGCCTCGGGATATAGAATCATGGAGTGGGACGCTTGGGAATCCCCTTCGATTCACAATTCAGTCAAACCGCTCTAAAAGGCGAAAACGAGAAGATTCAAAAGATCGGCAGCGAGTAATACCAACGGTCATTGAATTTGACCTTCGTGTGCCCATTTGCGCATACCAATCGACATGATTTTCGAGGGCTTGTCGATGAGCTTGTTCCAGGCGTGGCATGCCGCATCGACGATGTCTTCGTAACTGTCGAAGACGCGGTGCGACAGGTAGGTCTGCCGGTGCGCGCCCACTGCCGGACGATGCCGTTCTTCTGGCCAAGGCGCATCTCGTCTTGCCACCACAGCTCGACCGGCGTTGCGGGCGGCAGGTGGGCTACCGCCGCGGCGAGCGCCCGGGGGAAGTTTCTTTAAACGTCTCCAGCATTGCCGCATCTTGGCCCGGATGGCGCACCCGGGCGCTCATGTGCGAGAAGCCGAGATCGTGCAGCAGGCGCGAGACCGAGCGCTCGTGATACTCCACCCCGAAGCGGTCCCGGATAACCTCCTTGAGGTCGAGCCGGCGCCAGCGCACGACGCCGTCGCTGTCCGGGTCCGGCCCCGCCTCGACGATCTCCGCCAACGCCACCCTCTCCACCGCCGTCAGCTGCGGAACCGCGCCGGGAGATTTGTGGTCGTGCAGGCCCTCGGGGCCTGCCTGATTGAACCGGTACACCCAGTCGCGCAGGCTCTGGCGGTCCATGCCGCCAACCGCCGCCGCATCCCTACGGTTCAGTCATCATAAACCGCCGCAATCGCCAGAAGGCGGCGCACCTGATTGGGATCTGTCGCTTTGCGCGCCAAGGCCCGCGCTTGGACCGCGTCATAGTCCGTTCGCAACGGGATCTTCGCCGACATCAAATCCTCCATTTAAAGCCGGCTTTCTATGAATCACATCATTGCGCCATGGGGAATCCCTAAAAGAGAATCAATCTCAACGACCGCTGGTATGAGTCATGGGCACGGTGTACTACCAGCCAGTGATAATCCGTTCCATCAGCTGTTTGACGGAGGGAATGAAACCGTCCTTGTACCAAGGGTCCTGAGCAAACCGGTAGGCATTGTGTCCCGCAAACATCAATTCCTCATTGACCTCGCCGTCGTGGACGATGTTTTGCAAAGTCTTTTGGATACAAAAAGATCTTGGATCAGCTTTGCGACTGGTGGACCCTTTTTCGTTTTCCGCCCAATTGGAAAACTGACAGGCCGATAAACACCCCATGCAGGCGATTTGATCGGTCCTGATTTCTTCTGCTTTTTCAGGGGTGACAAAAATCAGAGTGGAACCCGGCGTCTTCAAAGTATCGGTTCTTCCCCCTGCGACCCAGGCTTCTGCGCGGATTTTATCCTCAGCGGTGACGTACACATCTCGCTTGCGTGCACCGACGCCAAAGGCGGTGTCGTGTGCGCTAACCGGTTCGGGAGAAAACGCAATCTGATGATCCGAGCGTTCCACCAATTCATCAATGAATTCGTTTTTAACGGCAGAGGAATAAAAGCCCGTCGGGCTGAACTTGTGCAGCAACACATCGCCGGGCTCGAGATCAAGCAGGCGTCTTTTCCATTGTTCTGAAATGGGGCTTTCATGGGTGAGCAGCGGTCGTGTGCCAAACTGAAAACACACCGGACCCACCTCCGGATTGTCCAACCAATCTTCCCATTCATTCAGCCACCACACGCCGCCGGCCATGACGATAGGTACGTTTTCAAGCCCGGCTTCATTCATGACCTTGCGCAACGCAACGACGCGGGGATAGGGGTCCTCAGGGCTCTTGGGATCTTCCGAGTTGGATAAGCCGTTATGTCCACCGGCCAGCCAGGGGTCCTCGTAGACCACGCCGCCCAACAGTTCGGCAAACTTGTGATAAGCGCGTTTCCACAGGGCCCGAAAGGCCCTAGCAGAAGATATGATCGGGTAATAATAGATGTCGTACTGGGTAGCGATCTCTGCCAAGCGATAGGGCATGCCGGCACCACAGGTCACGCCATGCACCATCTCCCGGCATTTTTCCATGATGCCGTGAAGCACCCGTTCTGCGCCGCCCATCTCCCATAGAATATTGACGTGCAGCCGGCCTTCACCGTCGCGGGTTTCGTGCGCGAACTGAGCTTGGGCGATGCCGCCTTCGATGGCGTATTGGACCAACTCTTCGTGGCGGTCCTTGCGGGTGCGGCCATGATAAACTTGCGGAATGATGGTGCCGTCGTCGGTGAAGGAATCCGCGTTGACACCGGAAAACGTTCCTATGCCACCGGCCAATGCCCATGAGCCAGAACTTAGACCGGTGGATACGCTGACTCCCTTGCCGCCCTCGATGAGTGGCAGTACCTCTGCGCCTGAAATCATGATCGGATTAAGTGTCTTCACGCGACGTCCTATCGTTTCCACCGACCGAGCGTCGCGCACAAAAGCGCCCGAAGCTACCTCGGAATATAATATTTTCTGAGCGTCAAACCAAATCGTGTCGGGCCAAGAGCGGCCTTAGGGACTGGGGAATATCGGTGCACAGACTGCCGACACCCCATTGAATCAAAGTGTTTGCCTTGTCTTCCTCGTTTACCGTCCATGCCATGATCTTAAACCCTGCCGTAACCATAGACGCGCACTGATCGGCCGACAGTCGGTCAGCATTGGGGCACAGCAAGGCTAAGTCCAGACTGGCGCTGGCGTCGGTCCAATCCTCCGGCAGCAACTCAAAGCACAGCCCCCGAGGCCACGCCGACGTCGTCTCTTTGGCCGCAGCGAGGGCGACGCGAGAAAAACTGGTCACGACCGGTGGTGCTTTTCCCTCGGGCCAACAGGATTGTGCAACCGCCAAGGCGACTTCAGCTGTCTCCATCTCCCGGCCGGGATCGGGTTTCAATTCGATGTCCGCAGTCAAATCAAGTGCCACCAAGAGGTCGATGGCTTCTTCCAGGGCGGGCACAACTTCACCGGCAAAGGAAGAATCAAACCACGACCCGGCATCTAATCCGCTGATTGCTTCCAGAGTGTTTTCTGCGAGCAGACCTGTGCCATCGGTGGTGCGCTCAAGGCTGGCGTCATGCAGCACCACCGACCGACCGTCAAAGGTGAGGGCGACATCAAACTCGACAGCTTTGATGCCGGTTGCCGCAGCGGCCCGGAATGACGCCAGAGTGTTCTTCGGCGCCAAGCGGGACGCGCCACGGTGACCAACGACTCGAGGAAGTAGAGCCATGGCTTGGACGGAAGGTTTGAATTTAACCTTCGACGGGTGCCGGCTCTTTCTCTTCCTTCTTGGCTTTTTCCTTGCCGTCGATGTCTTCGCCGGTCCCTTGGTCGACCCGCTTCATGGACAGTTTGACTTTGCCCCGGTCATCGACAGCCAAACACTTCACTTTGACCATATCGCCTTCCTTGACGATGTCAGCCACCTGATTGACCCGATAAGGCGCCAATTCGGAGATGTGTACCAAGCCGTCGCGTTTGCCGAGGAAATTGACGAAGGCACCGAAGTCCATGAGCTTTACCACCTTGCCAGTGTAGATGGTGCCGATCTCCGGTTCGGCGATGATGTCACGGATTCGTTTTACCGCGTCATCGGTGGCTGCCTGATCAGAGGACGCCACTTTGACAGTGCCATCATCTTCGATATCAATCTTGCAGCCGGTCTCTTCCTGAATTTCACGAATGACTTTGCCGCCGGTACCGATGATGTCGCGAATCTTGTCTTTGGGCACCGTGAGGGTGGTGATGCGCGGCGCATGGCCGGCCACCTGATCGCGCGATGCGGAGATCGCTTTGCCCATTTCACCGAGGATATGCATGCGGCCGTCTTTGGCTTGCTTCAGTGCGATATCCACGATGTCCCGGGTGATCGACGTGATCTTAATATCCATTTGCAGGGAGGTGATGCCCTGATCAGTTCCGGCAACTTTGAAATCCATATCGCCGAGTTGATCTTCGTCGCCCAGAATGTCGGACAAAACGGCGAAGTCTTCGCCTTCCTTAATCAAACCCATGGCAATGCCGGCGACGGGACGTTGCACCGGCACACCGGCATCCATCAAGGCCAATGAGGTTCCGCAGACTGTGGCCATCGAGGACGAGCCGTTGGATTCAGTGATCTCCGATACCACCCGCAAGGTGTAAGGGAACGCCTCTTTGGGTGGCAGCAGAGGCCGAACAGCCCGCCATGCCAGTTTGCCGTGGCCAATTTCGCGACGGCCGGCGCCGCCCATACGGCCCGTCTCGCCAACAGAGAAGGGCGGAAAATTGTAGTGCAGCATAAAGTGCTGACGGAATTCGCCTTCCAATGCATCAATGATCTGTTCGTCTTGTCCGGTGCCCAAAGTGGTTGTGACTAAGGCCTGGGTCTCACCGCGGGTGAACAAGGCAGAGCCGTGCGCACGCGGCAGAATCCCGACCTCTGATTCGATCTGACGCACATCCACCGTGGTGCGTTCGTCGATGCGTTTTCCGGTCTTTAAGATTTGACCACGGACGATGTCTTTTTCCATGGTCTTAAACACTTTGTCACCGACTGCCAATTCCACTTCGTTATCGCCTAGACTTTCGATTGCTTTAGTCTTAGCCGACGCGATGGCGTCCTGACGGTCCTGTTTCACTTGGATCTGATACGCGGCTTCGAGGTCGCCGGTAAACGCTCTGAACTTTTCTTTGACGGTGGCCAGTTCAGCTGGTGGTTCCGTCAAATCAAACGGTTCCTTGGCGCATTGTTCCGCCAGATTGATGATGCCGGCGATGACTGTTTGCATCTGCTCATGACCGTAGGTCACAGCACCTAGCATCACCTCTTCGGACAACTCGCGCGCTTCGCTCTCTACCATCAGCACGCCGTCCCGTGTACCGGCGACCACGAGATCAAGATCGGACTCTTCAAGGGAGTCCATGGCCGGGTTGAGGGTGTACTGGCCGTCCTTATACCCGACGCGGGCCGCTGCGATGGGGCCCAAGAATGGAATGCCGGAAATAGTCAGGGCTGCTGAGGCCCCAATCAAAGCGACCACATCGGGGTCGTTAATTAAATCGTGGGAGAGCACCGTGCAGACGACCTGCGTTTCATTGCGGAAGCTTTCGTGAAAGAGCGGCCGGATGGGCCGGTCGATGAGCCGCGAGGTCAGCGTTTCCTTTTCGGTGGGCCGGCCTTCGCGTTTGAAAAAGCCGCCCGGAATCTTACCGGCGGCAAATGTTTTTTCCTGGTAATTGACAGTCAGAGGGAAGAAATCGATCCCGACCCTGGGTGTCCTTTGGCCGACGGCTGTGCACAGCACAGATGTTTCTCCATAGGTAGCGATGACAGCCCCATTGGCCTGTCGCGCCATTTTACCGGTTTCCAGTACCAGCGTGCGTCCGCCCCATTCAATCTCCTTGCGGCATACTTTGAACATAGACATACGGTATTATCCTTTTCCTACAGACCGGCACCAAAGTGTGCACACCCCCTCTTCACGTATTGAACGGGCTCGGCCTCCTACAGGCAGCGGTGAATTATGATTTCCAACTGGTCCGCCAACCGCTGCATGGCGACACACAGCGTCAACCGTTCCCGGCTCATCCGGGACTGGCCGCTGGTGATTCCGACTTCGGCAGACCGGACCATTCGAGTGATGTGTTGCGGTAAGGGCAACCTCTTAACGCCTGAGCCCTAAGCCCTTGATCAGGGTTTCGTACCGGTCCTGGGATTTTCCTTTGAGGTAGTCCAGCATCCGGCGGCGTTGACCGACCATCATCAGCAATCCCCGGCGGGAGTGATTGTCCTTCGCATGGGTTTTGAGATGGTCGGTTAAGTTTTTGATTCTCTCGCTGAGAATCGCCACCTGAACTTCCGGTGAACCGGTGTCGCTGTCCTTGGTGGCATACTCTTTGATCAGCGCTTGTTTGCGCTCTGCGGTGATCGACATCGTGTACTCCTTAACGAGGTTAAGTGTTTAAGACGCGTTTGGGTTTCACCAACCCATCCACAATGGTGGCCACCGCAACCAACCGTTCTCCACACACTGCCTGCACGGCAGCGCCGGGGTGTAACCCGCTTATGGGGGAGCGGCGGGCCACGGCAAACAAGGAAACGGACTGGCCGTGGCTCATGCGGTGGGCCTCTTCTTCCGTCAGGGCCAGTGCCGGGATGTCGTCCAGCACGGTCGCAACGGGATGAAGGACCGTCGAGTCGGCGGCTTTATGCCCCAAAGCCTCCAGTTTATCCAGAGAAATTGCCATATCTTCGGTGAACGGGCCACAGCGGGTGCGGCGCAGGTCTGCGATATGCCCGCACACCCCCAAGGCTGCGGCCAGGTCCCGGATCAGGGCCCGCACATAGGTGCCCTTGCCGCATTCGAGCGTCAGCTCCGTGCGGTCCCGACCCAGGTCGCGGCTGATTTCTAGTTTGTCGATGCGTACCGGCCTGGGTTTTAAGACTACGGTCTGATTAGCCCGGGCAAGGTCATAGGCCCGCCGGCCATCGACTTTGACGGCTGAATACTGCGGCGGAATTTGTTCGATTTCGCCGATGAATCCGGCCAGCCCCGCCTCTATGTCAGCCAGTGATGGCCGGGCATCGGACTGGGCAATCACCGTGCCTTCCCGGTCGTCGGTATCGGTCGACGTTCCCCAGGTCACTTCAAAGCGGTAGCTTTTGGCCCCGTCCATGACGAAGGAAACGGTCTTTGTGGCTTCGCCCAAGGCGATGGGCAGCAGCCCAGTGGCCAAAGGATCGAGTGTGCCGCCGTGGCCAGCCTTGGCCGCGTCAAGCGCGCGCCGTGCTCTGCCGAGCGCTTGTGTCGAGGTTAGCCCCGCCGGCTTGTCGAGCACCAGCCATCCGTGTACAGGCCGGCCCCTCTTTTTACGCGCCATTCTATCCGTCGGCTTTCTTGTTCAAATCGCGGGCCACATCGGGCCGGTGGAGCAAGCCATCTATGTGATCTACCTGATCGAACGTGACATCGGCCGCGAAGCGAAGGTCAGGCAGAAATCTAAGCTGCACCCGCTTTGAAACCTCGCGGCGCAGGAATGATTTAACCCGTTCAAGGCCAGCCAGAATGTCGCTCACGTCCCCACCCCCGAGACGAGTGACAAACACCGTTGCCTGTTTGAGGTCGGGGCTGGCGGTGACTTGAGTGACCGTCAAGGTGACGTCAGCAAGAGCGGGATCCTGAAAGGACTCCCGTTCAAGGATTTCAGCCAAAGCGTGACGCAATGTTTCGCCAACACGCAACTGGCGCTGACTTGGCGCTTTTGATCTGCCTCGGGCCATGAAATTGTTCCGTCTTCCGGCGACCTGTCGGTTGCGCCGACATAGTCCTAGAGTTCAGTCGCCACTTCTTCGAGTTCAAAACACTCGATGCGATCGCTTACTTGTATGTCCTGGTAATTGGCCAAAGCCGCGCCGCATTCATATCCTTCGCGCACTTCTTTGACGTCATCTTTAAAGCGCTTGAGCTGGGACAAGTCACCTTCGTGAATGACTACATCGTCCCGCAGCAGGCGCACTTTGCAGCCACGTTTGATTTGACCTTCTGTCACCATACACCCGGCCACTTTGCCCACCTTGGACACGGAGAACACTTCTCGGATCTCCGCATAACCAAGGAAATTCTCCCGGTACCTCGGTGCCAAACGGCCTGAGAGAACAGCTTTAATATCGTCTGCAAGGTTATAAATGATCGAATAGTAGCGGATGTCGACATTGTCCCGCTTTGCGGTTTCGCGGGCCTGGGTATTGGAGCGGACGTTGAAGCCGATGATGACGGCACTTGATGCCGCCGCCAACGTCACATCCGATTCATTGATCGGCCCCACGGCGCCGTGAATGACTTTAACTCGAGCATTGTCGGTGCCGATTTTTTCCAACGTACCGGTGAGCGCCTCAACCGACCCTTGTACGTCCGCCTTAATGACCACCGGCAGGTCTTCGCTTTCGCCCGCTTGAATCTTGGCGAACATCTGTTCCATGGTGGACACGCCGCCGGCGGCTATAGCGTCACGGGTCTTACGACTACGGAAATCGGCCACTTCCCGTGCCCGCGCCTCGTCATCAACCACAATGAAATCATCGCCGGCGTGCGGCGTACCATTGAAGCCAAGGACCTCAACCGGTGCAGAGGGCTGAGCCGACTTGACCTGCTTGTTCTGGTCGTTGGCCAGGGCCCGTACCCGGCCCCATTCGCCGCCCGATACAAAGATGTCGCCGACCTGAAGCGTACCCCGTTGGACCAGGATGGTGGCCACGGATCCTTTGCCCTTTTCCATCTTGGCTTCCACCACAACGCCTTCGGCGGCCCGGTCGGGATTGGCTTTGAGATCGAGGATTTCCGCCTGCAGTTGGATGGCTTCCAGCAATCCATCCAGATTCGTTTTTTGCGTTGCGGACATTTCCACCGTTTGCGTTTCACCGCCCATTTCTTCTGCCACCACTTCGTAGCTGAGCAGCTCTTGACGCACTTTGTCAGCGTTAGCTTCCGGTTTGTCGATTTTGTTGATGGCGACGATTATGGGTGCTTCCGCCGCTTGCGCATGCTTAATGGCCTCAATGGTTTGCGGCATGATCCCATCGTCAGCAGCGACAACCAAAACAACGATATCCGTAACTTTGGCACCACGGGCGCGCATGGATGTAAACGCTTCATGACCCGGTGTGTCGAGGAAGGTAATCTTCCTTTTGTTGTCCAAGCGGACTTGGTAGGCGCCGATGTGCTGCGTAATACCGCCGGCTTCACCACCCACCACATCGGTTGTCCGCAAAGCATCCAGCAACGAGGTCTTGCCATGGTCCACGTGGCCCATAACGGTCACCACCGGTGGCCGTTCGGTCGTTGCGCTGTCGTCGTCCGGCCCGGTACTCAAGCCTGTCAAAACATCGTCATCGGCGACACGTTTGATCGTGTGGCCAAACTCCTGCGCCACCAATTCCGCCGTGTCGGCATCAATAACCTCATTAATTGTCGCCATTACGCCAAGCTTCATCAGGGCCTTGATGACGTTGCCGGAGCGTTCGGCCATACGGTTTGACAGCTCTTGAACGGTGATGTTTTCGGGCACCGTGACTTCACGCACCATCTTTTCCGACGGCATCGTCGTTTTCTGTTGCTGCATTTGTTTGCGGCGTTCTTTTTCCTGCGCGCGCCGCAACGCTGCAATACTGCGACCCCGCTCCGCATTGTCGTCGCCCTCCAGGGCCGCACTGATGGTCAGTTTGCCCGACCGGCGCCGCTGTTCAGTCCGTTTGGCGGTCGGCTGTTTATGCCCTGTCTTTGACTTCTTAGCCGATTTTCCTTCTTCGGCCTCTTCATCTTCGCTCGGACGCCGACTGGCTGGCGTGCGATCGGCGGGGCGATCCGGATCGGGGACGACAACGGGTTCAAGGGGAATGATGTCTGCCGTTGCCGGCACCGCTTTGCCACCTTCTTCTACGGCAGCTGCGTCTTGATCTTCCTCCGCCAGTTTGGCTTCTTCCGCGGCGTCAGCTTGGCGCGCCTCTTCTACTTCGCGCCGTTCTTCTTCCTCGCGGCGTTCCTCTTCCTCAACCCGCTTGGCCTCTTGAAGAACTTTCAGCCGATGGGCTTTTTCCTCTTCGCTGAGTTTTCTTTTAACCGCGTCAGCCGCTACCTCAGAGTTTGCCTTTTTCGCAGTCGCACCAGCCTTGGATTTGACTTCCTGAACTTTGCCGTCTGCGCCAATTTCAAATTGACGTTTGCGCTTGCGCTCTACCTGAACAACTTTGCTTCGACCATGCGAGAAGCTCTGCCGAACCTGACCGGTTTCAACAGTCTTTTTTAGCTCTAACTTGCCGCGACCTAGGGTCAGAGGCTTCTTCGCTTCGTTCGACATTCCGTTCCGTACCAATCCAGTCGTTGAGGTCCAAAGACCTCAATTACTCATTTCCGTCTTGCACCGTTGGCAATGCGACACCGAGATAACGCGTCACATCCGTGCACAAGGCATCTGTCAGTCGGCCAGCGCTCAGAGCCACATGCACCGTGTGCTCTCGGCCAAGCGCCTGGCCTAAATCCTCCCCGGTGAAGGCGTCGACCACCGGAACATCAGGGACAATCCCCGTTATTTTGCGGCGGCCGTCTTCCGAGCCGTCCGCAGCCTCGAGCAGAAGGGCAATTCCGCCCGCCCGCGCCTGGGCGCGCACCTGCTCAAATCCCACCGCCACCAGCTCGGCTCTGCAGGCCAGTCCAAGACGATCAAGGCAACGGCGTTTGAGGCCTGCCGCGACCATGTTCGCAAGACCGTCCGGAACGTCCACCGTGTGCCGGGCTGCCTTGGAAAACAAACACTTAGACGCAGCGGTGTCTATCATATCCCGCTCCGCCTTCAACCACAAACCCCGGCCGGGCAATCCCTGGGCAACATCGAACACTAAGGTCCCTGCAGGATCGACGACGAACCGCAATAAGTCGTGTTTCGGCAGACTGGCGCCACTGACTAGGCAACGGCGCAAAGGCCCATGCTTGTCACCGTCAGCAATATGGGCATCTGTGGACATAGTGGTGTCTGGCCGAGTTATATCAGAACCTTGAAATGTCACGCTGGTTCCGTTTCCTCGTCTGGACCATCGGCTTCGGCGCTTTCTTCCGCGTCACCTTGGTCGTCGTCTTCATCCTCAAACCAGTGAGACCGCGCAGCCATGATCATGGTATTGGCTTGTTCCATGGTGAGGGTTCCCACCCCGACAATATCGATCAGCTCGTCTGAGGCGAGATCGGCAAGGTCGTCCAAAGTCTTGATGCCGTTCTCACATAACGTCACGATCATTTCGATCTCAAGACCCTCAATGTCGGCGTTGAGAAGGTCCTCAGCGACGCCCAGCCCGCTCAGTTTTTCCATCAATTTTTGGTTTTGTTCTTCGATATAGGCTTGAGCCCGGGCTTTAAGTTCGGCGGCGATGTCTTCGTCAAATCCTTCGATCATCTCCAATTCGTTATCGGGAACGAAGGCAACTTCCTCTATGGACGTGAACCCTTCGGTGACCAAGAGATGAGCGATGACATCGTCCACGTCCAAAGAATCGATGAAGGTTTGGGACCGGCTATGGAACTCTTCCTGACGGCGGGCACTTTCTTCGTCTTCCGTCAAAATGTCGATGGTCCAACCCGTGAGATGGGATGCGAGGCGAACATTCTGTCCCCGGCGCCCGATCGCGAGCGACAATTGATCGTCGGGCACGACCACTTCAATGCGGCCAGAATCTTCGTCGAGCACCACCTTGGTGACTTCGGCAGGCGCCAGGCCGTTGACGACGAACGTAGCCGGATCTTCATTCCATTGAATAATATCAATCTTCTCGCCTTGTAATTCGGCGACGACCGCTTGAACGCGACTGCCTCTCATCCCGACACAAGCACCAACCGGATCGATTGAATTATCTTTGGAAATAACTGCGATTTTGGCCCGGCTTCCGGGGTCGCGGGCGACAGCTTTGATTTCAATAATGCCGTCGTAGATCTCGGGTACTTCTTGCGCGAACAGCATGGCCATAAATTCAGGACAGGTGCGGGAGAGAAAAATTTGCGGCCCGCGGGCTTCTTCGCGCACATCGATGATGTAGGCCCGCACCCGGTCTCCGTTCTTAAAGTGTTCCCGGGGAATCAGGTCGTCCCGCCTGAGCAGGCCTTCGGCCCGGCCCAGGTCAACGATGACGTTGCCAAATTCGACTCTTTTGACCAATCCATTAACGATTTCACCGACGCGGTCTTTGTATTCGTCGAACTGCCGTGCCCGTTCGGCCTCACGGACACGTTGCACGATGACCTGCTTAGCCATCTGCGAAGATATGCGTCCGAAGTCGATGGGTGGTAAAGCATCGATTAAATATTCGCCGACCTGGGCATCTTTCTTTTTCCGGTTGGCTTGATCGAGTGTGACTTGAATATTTTCGTCTTCGACCGCCGCCTCATCCTCAACAACCTCTAGATATCGCGACAATCGAATCTCACCTGTTTTCCGGTCAATGGCGGCGCGTATATCTTTTTCATGGCCATACTTGGACCGCCCTGCTTTTTGAATGGCTTGTTCCATGATGACGAAAACTTCTTCGCGCTCGATGGATTTGTCACGGGCAACCGTATCCGCCACCTGGATCAGTTCGGGCCGAGGCATTGCTATGCTTTGTGACATGATCGTGTGCTCACTCTCTTAGAATAAATGTCTATTCGTTGTTGTTCGCTGTTGCGGCGATGAGATCATCGGTCAAAATCAGTTGCGCCCTGCTGATCTCGGCTAGAGGTAGGGTTACCTGCTCTCCGTCAACGGTCATCTTAATGTTTTCTTCTGGCGACAGGCCGTTGAGAATGCCGCGGAACTTCTTACGCCCGTCGATGGGACGACGGGTCTGAATCTTGGCTTCGTAACCGGCGAACGCGGTGAAGTCCTTCGGCCGGGTTAGTGGCCGGTCAATACCGGCTGAACTGACTTCTAGATTGTATCCGCCGGGAATGGGATCCTCAGCCTCGAACATATCGAACAAGGTTGTGCTGATGGCTGTGCAGTCGTCGATATCGATTTGGCGCCCATCCGTGCGGTCGGCCATAACTTGAAGCGCACGCCGGCCACCTTCGCCGGTGATCGCAACCCGCACCACCTCAAAGCCCATGGCTTCGAGCGTCTGCGCAATTTGATCTTCAAGCCATGTCAGACGTTCCATCTGAACCAACCGTTTCAAGTCGACGCTGTAAGGAAGTGAAAAACACTGTGTTTCAAACAATAAAAAAGTGGGCCGCTGGCCCACTCCTCATCTCAGTCGACATGTGAAGTTAGAAGGCCGATATAATCGGAATCCTCTGTTCAATCAAGAGTTTTAGGATTCTGGGTTTCTGACGAACGTCAGATAGACCGGCCGGTGGCCGGCAGCAACGGCCTTGCGCTCATACCGGGTGGGGTGGGCGTCCGGCTGCGGTTGGCGCCAATCTTCGGGACCGCTGACGACCCAGTGAAAGGCGGGGTGTGTGGGCACGTGGCGCAAGCACCAGCGCGCATATACCGCATGGTCCGTGGCCACGCGAAGCAGGCCGCCTGGGCGCAGGATCCGGGCCAGTTCGGCCAAAGTTTCGTCCGAGATAAACCGGCGTTTGCGATGTCGCGTTTTGGGCCAAGGGTCAGGGAACAAAAGAAACACCCGGTCCAACGATTGTGGCGATAAATGGGGCAACAGAGCCCGCACATCGTCATCCCAAACACGGATGTTGGCCAGATTTTCCGCTTTCCGGTAGCGCAAAAGAGATGCGATACCGTTTTCAAAGACTTCAGCGCCTATGAAACCGATCTGGGGATGGGCCTTGGCCTGGGCGGCCAGGTGTTCGCCGCCGCCAAAACCGATTTCCAGCCACACCTCATCTACCGGCGACGAAAACAAGGCGCCGGGTTGGCACGGCATTTTCAACGCGTCGGGATCAATACGAACTTGATCGAGGTCTGAATCGAGGAGGGCGCGGCTTCGCGGGCGTAAGCGTTTGCCCTTGCGGCGGCCGTAGAGGCGTAGGGGTAACGAGCGGTGACCAGACTCAGACACCGAACGCGGATTCGAGATCCGCTACCAGATCCAACCGCTCCCAAGAAAATCCGCCACCGCCATCGGCTTCCCGCCCGAAATGGCCATAGGCGGCGGTACGCGCATAAATGGGCCGGTTGAGACCGAGATGTTCGCGAATGCCACGCGGACTCAAATCCATCAGCTCCTGCAGAACGGCGGACAGTTTGTCTTCAGGCACTTCGCCACTGTCTTGCAGATCAACATAGACCGACAGTGGTTTCGAAACACCGATGGCATAAGACAGTTGAATCAAACAGCGGTCCGCAAGTCCGGCGGCAACCACATTTTTGGCCAGGTAACGCGCAGCATAGGCTGCCGAACGATCCACTTTGGTTGGATCCTTTCCCGAAAACGCGCCACCACCATGGGGCGCTGCACCGCCATAGGTATCGACAATGATCTTGCGTCCCGTCAGACCACAGTCCCCATCGGGTCCGCCAATGACAAACCGTCCTGTGGGATTGACGTAAAACGCGCCTTCAGGACACATCCACCCTTCAGGCAAAATATCGGATACATGCTCGCGCACGGCTTCGCGCACGGTGTCTTGATCGACATCTTCCGTGTGTTGTGTCGAGACAA
The DNA here is from genome assembly GCA_965262665.1 of Rhodospirillaceae bacterium. Classification (GTDB taxonomy): domain Bacteria; phylum Pseudomonadota; class Alphaproteobacteria; order Rhodospirillales; family Rhodospirillaceae; genus CBDBND01. Next base: position 562,344 of record CBDHFR010000003.1, on the reverse strand, counting down.
CCACGGAGGTGGCACCCACGGGTTTGCGGTCTTTGTATTGCAGACTGATTTGGCTTTTCGAATCAGGGCCCAAAAAGGATGCATCCCCCGCACGGCGGGCATCAGCCAATGACCTTAACACCTGATGGGAATAAGAGATCGGCGCCGGCATGAGTTCAGGGGTTTCCGTGACGGCGTAGCCAAACATGATTCCCTGGTCGCCCGCGCCTTCATCTTTGTTACCGGCGGAGTCAACGCCCACGGCAATATCTACGGATTGTTCATGGACATGACATTCAACCTTCATGGTCTCCCAATCGAAACCATCTTGGTGGTATCCGATGTCCTTAACAGCCACCCGGGCCGCTTCAATCATGGACTCTTTGGTAACGGACTGCGGTCCGCGGACTTCACCGGCGAGCACAACCAGATTTGTCGTGCACAGGGTCTCTAACGCCACCCGCGCTTCCGGCTCTGCTCTCAAGAACAAATCAACCACTTCGTCAGAGATTCGGTCACTGACTTTGTCGGGATGACCTTCGGAAACGGACTCACTGGTAAAAATGAAATCGGACAGCGACACGGATGCGGTCTCCTAGCGTTATAAAAGCGCGTTCATGTGAGCAAGGGAGGTACCGGAACGCCTTGCCGTTTGCAAGTGTCCGGCAAATCTGCTGACCCCCGCCAAAAAAAGGGGCTTATATACATGACTAGACAAGTCCTTATTTAGCTCCGCGGATCAGCAAGAAGCCCTCATAGATGAGCAAGGAAACCGTAAACGGCACCATAACCAGCCACAAGGTTCCGCTCTCCAGTCCACTGCCTGCCATCTTCGCCAAGTAATTGTAGGCGTATAAATGAACCAGCGCCCCGACCAGGACCGTTACTACGAGCCGAGGCCATTCGGTTTCACCGCGCATCGAACCGAGGATTTTCTCCATGAAAACGAGTACGAGGGCGACGACTGCGAAAGGGTCAATCCAATCAAATATGGGCTTGGCCGCCGCGGGATTGACGGCGTAGAAGAAATTGTTGAGCGTCAAAACGAAAGCTACGACGAGCATGAAGCATCCTTTTAGTGACCGCATATTTCAACCTCTCCAATTCTTCCGTTGTGTCTAGTCATGTATATAAGCCCCAAAAAAAAGACCGGGTCCGAAGACCCGGTCTTTAACTGCTCCAAGGTTCCCCTCCCCTTAGAGCAAAACCGATTCCCTCAATGTTCACACACGCGTGTTATGGGATAGTCAAACCGCAAAGAGTCCCCTGGGCAAGAAGTAGTTTTGCTCCTGCCAAATACCAGAACTATTCTTTTGGACCCACAGCGCTTCAGTTCGGAGCGTGCCAGTTGTCATAAGAAAAAAGCCCCACAAACCGTGCGGGGCTTTTTGCGACACGCTGACAAAGACCTTAGTCGTCGTCGAGGATCGCACCTTCTGCTGCAGCGAGAGACTTTGCTAGTTCATAAATTCGACGGCGAACCTGCGGGTCGGTGATCTTGTAATAAGCCCGAACCAATTCAAGCGTTTCCCGCTTGGTCATCGGATCGGCATCTTTCTGTTCCGGTTCTGCCGTTCGCCCAGTCAGATTGCGCGGGCTGGCAGCTTGTACATCGTCTTCCATTTCTTCGAAGAAATAGGAAACCGGACAGTCAAGCACACGACTCAAATCCCAGAGTCGGCTGGCGCCAATTCGATTGGCGCCGCGTTCATATTTTTGAACCTGTTGAAACGTCAGTCCAATGGCTTCACCCAATTTTTCCTGACTTAGGCCGAGCAACGTGCGGCGCAGGCGGACCCGGCTGCCCACATGGACATCCACTGGATTGGGTTTGCCCGACGGCATGCGGCCTCGAGTCGAGCGCGCCACGGCGATATCAAGGTCCTGTTCTTCAGCAAAACCCATTGTTTTCATTCCCTTTTTTGAGGTGCTCACGTAATAAAAATCAACCACAACGCGTTAATTTATCACGCAGCCACGGGGTTACCAACCATTCGTTGTAACACCACACCACAAAAACTACTTTCGATACAAAGCTTTATCTGCGCAAACTATAAACGTTTGGTTGATGAAATGGGTTGCTAATTAATCTTCAGTTCTTATCGCCAAAATCCAAGTCAATCCTGCAGCGGCCAGGGCCAGGACCAAAAACACGCCATGACCGAGCCGGCTGAACACGGTCTCAGGTAGGGCCTGGGGGAGAGGGCTGTCGATACTCCCACGCTCACCCAGACCAAGGGAGGTAAGAATTCTGCCCCTGCCGTCGATTACCGCGCTGATCCCTGTGTTGGCCACCCGGACCACAGGTAGACCTTCTTCGACTGCCCGCAATTGTGCCGCAGCGAGATGCTGATAGGGACCGCTCGATAGCCCGAACCACGCGTCATTGGTGAGGTTGAACAGCCAATCAGGCCTGAGCTCGGGTTGAGTGACGGCGCCAGCAAAAATGATCTCATAACAAATCAGTGGACTGAACGGGGGCAACCCTGGAACGGAGAGGGTCCGAGGGCCGGGACCGGCCGCGAACCCAGTGCCGCCGGTCAATTGCGGTAGAGGAAATAGAGCGCGCAACGGAGTGTATTCGCCAAAAGGAACCAAATGGGTTTTGTCGTAAGTCGCAATCACGGAGGCGTCGTCAGCAATGACAAACAGACTGTTGTACGCTTGCCGGGCTTCACCGGCACCGATAATTCGGGGCGCTCCGGTTAAGACAACACCTTGTGGCGGACTCCCGGCGGCGACTGTGGCGACCGCTTGCGGCGCTCTATTCAGGGCAAAGGGGGCGGCGGTCTCGGCCCACAGCACATGGGTTACTCCTTCGGCAGCGTCCCGACTCATCGCCACCTGATCGATCAAGTGACGCTCTCGCAACCCCGGCCGCCATTTGTCGGCTTGGGCGATATTGGGTTGAACCAGACGCAGTTTAATGTCGGGAACCGGGTCGAAGTTTGATCCGTACAAATGAAACCAGCCCCACAGACCGCCCACCACGAGAGGCAAATGACAAGCTGCAATCATGGTGAACATGGTGCTCTTGTCTTGGACCCGCACCAACAAGCTGAGGCTTGTTGCGGAAACTACGGTCAAGAAACTAAGTCCATAAACACCGATGACACTAACGCTCTGCAGCACCGGCAATAACACGACCCAAATGCTGCCGATGGGATTCCAAGGAAAGCCCGTCAGAAACCAGCCCCGCCACCACTCAACCAACGCCCAGGCCGAGGCGAAAAAAATGATGCGGAACGTTGTATGCAGCACACGCTCACGCGGCATAGTCTCTTTGGGTATCGGCGGAAAAAAGAAAACGGCAAGGGCGACACAACTTACGTAAAGTGCAAAGCCCGCAGCCAGACCGCCGACTGCGGGGACGGCAAGAGTAGCAAAAGTTTCTCGATCGACAAAAAAGGCGTTGCTAATCCAAGCGAACCCGGTGGCAAAAAAACCGAACCCGAACCACCAACCAAACAAAGCCGCGGCGCGTTTTGATTGAGCGGTTCCGAGAAGAAGGAACAAACCCGGAAAGCCTAACCAAAGCAGCGGCCAGAAGCTCCAAGGCGGCATGGCCAGTGTGCAACCCGCGCCCAAGACACAAGCGATGACTGCCTTATACCAAAAGCGCGTGATCAGAAAATGTTGATAGGTTTTGTCCAGCGCGGACCAGATCACACCCAATATCCAGTTTTGATGAACAGGTGCAGGATCACGACACACGCTCAATCGTTGGCATGTTACGGATCCTCAGTCTCTTGATGCGACGCGGGTCTGCGTCAGCAATTTCGAATTCAAGGCCCGACGAATGACTGACCAGTTCGCCATGGCTGGGAACACGTCCGGCCAGACGGAAAACAAGTCCGCCAAGAGTATCGGTCTCACTACATTCTTCCTCACTGAACACCTCGCCATAGCGCTCGGTGAAATCTTTTAATGTCGTCCGCGCGTCGGCGGTTATAGTTCCGTCGGCGCGATCAGTCAGTTCCGGTTCTTCGTCTTCATCATGTTCGTCAGCAATCTCACCGACAATCTGTTCAACCAGGTCCTCAATGGTTACCAGGCCGTCTATGCCTCCATATTCATCAACTACCATGGCCATGTGTGTGCGTTTAATGCGCATTTCCAACAACAGATCGAGGACGCGTGCACTCGGCGCAACAAAGATTATTTGGCGCATGGCCTTGTCAAGGATCGGTTGATTGTCGCCCTTGGCTTGATCAAGCATGACCGAGGCTAAATCTTTGATGTGCACCATCCCAAGGACTTCATCGAGAGATCCCCGATAGACCGGCACGCGGGAATGCCCCTCTTCAACCATCAACTTGATCACTTCAGCCAGTGGTGTTTCGACATCGGTGGAAATGATATCTGTGCGCGGCACCATAATTTGTTCAACCGTCGCGTTGCGCTGTTTAAGAACATTGGACAACAGAGCACGTTCGTGTTCGTCAATTGCGTCATCGGCGTCCGGTTGTTCTTCGATGAGCTCTTCAATGGCATCGCGTACCGAACCACTGTCCGAACCACTTGGCGAAAAAATGGACCGAAGCCGTTGCAGTAAATGCGGACTAGACTCTTCATCGTTACGCTGAGAATCCGGGCGGGCGGTGTCAGTCATCGCAACTCAATGGTTGCCCGCATAGGGGTCGGGCAAACCCAAGTGGGCCAAACTATCCACTTCCAGACGTTCCATGATTTCGGCGTCGGCATCACTTTCGTGACCATAACCCAAAAGATGAAGAACGCCATGAACGACAAGATGAATCATGTGGTTCTGAACGGGTTTTCCCGCTTCTTTTGCTTCGGTATGCACTGTTTCCCACGCCAGAACGACGTCTCCCAACAGAATCTCCGCGCCGATTGCGGAGTCCTCTATGTCCCCCGGGAACGACAAAACGTTGGTCGGCCCGTCTTTGCCCCGATGATCCCGATTGAGGTCATGGACCACGCGGTCAGAGCTCAACAAAACACTCACCTCCACGGGTACGGCCGATGGACCGGCCAAGGGGTGATCCTTACCCAATGTTTTTTTACCAAAGCGCCAGGCGCTGCGCACCGCTTGACGGCAATTCTTCGATGGGTCGTCCACGGCTGTGAGCCAGCCGTCATGCTCAATCCGGATTGCAGCGCGCAGTCTGGATGCACTCATTGGGTCGTATCGAACTCTTGATCCGGTTTATCACCACGCTTTTTCTTCGCCCGGCGAGAATTCGCCTGGCGTGAATCGGTTTCAAGACGGGCATCCCGGGCGTCATAAGCTGCGACGATGCGCGTCACCAGACCATGGCGGACAACGTCACGATGGGTAAAGGTCACCTGAGCGATATCGTCGATGTCGCTGAGAGTATCAATTGAATCGCGTAACCCTGATTTCACACCCAGCGGTAAATCGATTTGGCTAAGATCGCCGGTCACCACCATGTGGGAGTTCTCACCCATGCGGGTCAAAAACATTTTCATCTGAACGGGTGTGGTGTTTTGTGCTTCATCTAAAATAACAAATGCATTGGACAACGTGCGTCCGCGCATGAACGCTAGAGGCGCAACTTCGATCTCGCCGGCGGTGAGCAACTTGACCACCAAATCGCCCGGCATCATGTCGTACAACGCGTCATAAAGGGGCCGCAGGTACGGGTCGATTTTGTCGCGCATGTCGCCGGGGAGGAAGCCCAGGCGTTCACCCGCTTCCACCGCTGGCCGGGACAAAATAATCCGGTCCACCTGTCCGGTGAGTTTCATTTCGACAGCCTTGGCAACGGCAATATACGTCTTGCCCGTTCCCGCTGGGCCCAAGGCGAACACCATGGATTTCTTATCCAGAGCTTCCAAGTATTTTGCCTGGCCCGGTGAACGCGGCCGCACATGACGTTTGCGCGTACGAATGGCGAGGTCGTCCCGATTGGCCGCCGACTGCTCGCTGTCTTCCGCCAGCCGCGCCGCGCCGTCCACATCACCGTCGTCAATCTCATGGCCCGCTTCCAAACGGTGGTAGAGACTCACCAACGCGGCGCGTGCCGTTTCGACCGGCTCGCGTGCGCCTTTAATGGTCACTGTGTTGCCGCGGGTATGGAGCGTGACCCCCAACCGATTTTCAATGCGGTCAAGGTATGCGTTGTTGGGGCCGTATAGTTGTTGAATGAGACCGTTGTCGTCGAATTCACAGGTCAATCGGGCAGTGGACTTGGTCAATGGACGGATGCCCCAGCAGTGTGCGAGGAAGTGGAAAAAGCGGAGGGACGGCTATCAATCAATATGGCCGACAAACTGTTCGCGTCGACAGCCTGGATTTCTGCGTCGACAATCGTTCCTGTTAAATCTGACGGTGCGTCCATGTGAACGGCCTGAAGATATGGACTGCGTCCTGCCATTTGTCCCGGATGCCGGCCCGGACCCGTCAACAAAACCGGCACCAGTTGTCCCACGCAGGTTGCGTTAAAGGCCATCTGCTGTTGCGAGAGCAGCGATTGTAAAGCGGTCAGACGTGCGGCCTTGACAGGCTCAGGAATTTGATCGGGATGATCGGCGGCCGGTGTTCCGGGCCTGGCGCTGTACTTAAATGAAAACGCCTGGGCAAAGCCAATGTCATTCACCAATGTCATGGTGTCTTTGAAATCGTCGTCGGTCTCACCCGGAAAGCCGACGATGAAATCTGAGGACAACGCCAGGTCTGGCCGTGCCGACCTTAAGCGATCAACGGTACGGCGGTAGGTGTCGCGGTCGTGACCCCGGTTCATGGCTTCCAAAATACGATCAGAGCCTGACTGCACTGGCAAATGAAGGTACGGCATCAGTGCGGGGACGGAAGCATGGGCGTCGATAAGCTCATCATCGACGTCACGCGGGTGAGAGGTGGTGTAACGGATCCGGTTAAGTCCATCTATGTCTGCAAGCGCTTTGATCAAACGGCCCAGACCCCATGTTTCACCATTTCCCGTGCCATCGCCGTGGTAGGCATTGACGTTTTGCCCAAGCAAGGTGATCTCACGCACACCGTCAGTCACCAGGCCTTTCACCTCCTTAAGTACGGCGGCGGCAGGGCGGGAAAATTCAGCGCCGCGGGTGTAGGGCACGACACAAAACGTACAAAACTTATCGCAGCCTTCTTGAATGGACAGAAACGCTGTCGGTCCGTCGGCCTGTGGCGGCGGCAAGTGATCAAATTTCGTGTCAGTGGGAAATTCCGTATCGAGCACCGCGCCGGCATTGCGATGGGCCCGGGCAATCAGTTCAGGCAGACGGTGTGTGGTTTGTGGACCCATGACAATGTCCACGTAGGGTGCACGGTGGAGCAGCGCCTCGCTTTCCGCTTGGGCCACACATCCGGCGACGGCAATCAGCACTGGCTCACCTGAGTCGGCGCGGGCGGATTTCAGAGGTTTGAGCCGGCCCAGTTCGGAATACACCTTTTCTGTCGCTTTCTCCCGGATATGACAGGTGTTGAGGATGATGAGGTCGGCCTCACGCGGATCTTCGCTGTGGTCATAGCCGAGCGGCGCCAAGACGTCCGCCATCCTAGCGGAGTCGTAAACATTCATTTGGCAGCCGTAGGTCTTGATGAACAGCTTTTTGCGGCGGTTGGGCCAGCTCATGCGTTTCCCGAGTGCTTCCCAAGCTGTGGCACGCTGTGTCGCTCTATACCCGCTTTTGACTGGGAAGGCAAAGCTTCAAAGCGGTGCCCGGCCACATTGGAGTCCATTGAAACCCGCTCGAACCGCCTGCTCCGTCGCCTCCGCCAGGGCTTTGCGGTCGATTTTGTCCTGTATCGCAATCGGCTCCAAAAAGGCGATTTCCACGGTTGTCCGGCCCAATTGTAGGAAGCGCCACACATGGGAGCCCAAGGTCATATCCCCGTGCCAGGCAAAAAATGACCGCCAGCAAAAGCCGGTCGGCAAACCGTTGAGTCGTGTGTAGGCAACCCGCAGTTCCAATCAAGAAATCTGTGACACCCGATTACATCGTTTGTTTAGAAGACGGCAAGAAACTCAAGATGCTCAAGCGTCATCTAAAGACCGCCTATAGCATGACCCCAGAACAGTATCGGGACCGTTGGGGTCTGGCCGTTGACTATCCCATGGTGGCACCCAATTACGCCAAACGCCGGTCTTCCCTTGCCAAAGAGATCGGGCTTGGAACCAAACAAAAACAGGCAGCTGGGCAGAAGAAAAAATAACGTTGGCGACCTTTTACCCATATCGCGATAGGGTTGCTTTTCACTCTGCATCTGGACCGTTACACTTATTGATACCGTAATCGCCGAGCTCAACTGACGAAGTGTGTCTCATGGCCACTAAACATTCCCAACTTGAACGCCGTTGCGTCGAACAAGGCATGAAAATGACGGATCAACGCCGTGTCATCGCGCGGGTGCTGTCAGAAGCCGAGGATCATCCTGATGTTGAAGAAGTCCATCGACGCTCTGCCGAAGAGGACTCCCGTATCAGTATAGCGACCGTTTATCGGACGATGCGTTTGTTTGAAGACGCCGGCATCGTTGAACGTCACGACTTCGGTGATGGGCGCGCCCGATACGAAGAAGCGCCAACAAAACATCACGACCATTTGATCGATATTAAATCAGGTCAAGTTATAGAGTTTCAGAACGAAGACATCGAAAGGCTGCAAAGAGAAGTGGCGAAGAGCCATGGCTATCGTTTGGTTGATCACCGCTTGGAGCTTTTCGCTGTGCCTTTGGACCCAGACGAAAAGACCTGACAGACCTGCAGATCAGCGCATTATTTATTTTTCGCCACTGCCATCAAAATCACACAATAGTGTCCGAAAAACAGTAACAGGACACTTGATTTGCAAGTATGGTAGTAAGGCTTTTCTTACATACTGATATCGTTACCCTCTACTAGTCTGACCTTCGCGTAACTGATCAAACGACGTGAGCACTGTGGGCGCATTCGAACCGATCATTGCCGGAAGTCAAATTATACGACTGGCCGTCAGTCGTCGCGAAGTGGAAGCTACCCAAGCCCTCCGCTATCGAGTTTTTTATGAGGAAATGGGAGCCCATCCCCTTCCTGAAATGGCTGACGTGCGCCGAGATTTCGATGGGTTTGACGAAACCTGTGATCACCCCGTCGTCATTGATCGGTCCGAGCCGCACAACGGCGAAGTGGTCGGCACGTATCGCTTTCTTTTAGCGGAACATGCGGTGCAGGCAGGGGATTTTTTGCTCCTCTGACGAATACGACGTCACGCTGCTTAAATCTAACGGCGGCAACATCATGGAACTTGGCCGCAGTTGCGTCGACGCCGCATTTCGCAATCGGAAAACCATGCAGTTGCTGTGGCGTGGTATTGCGGAATATGTCTCGGCCACACCCGAACCCCGTGCGACGCCGCCAGCTTCTCGCCAATCTCGGCCAGCGTCATAGCCTTGGTCTGCGCCACCAGAGCCAGGATAAAGGCCTCATGCGCATCCAGCTTCGAGCCAGGCGGTTGGCCCTGGCGGTCGGGCTCGATCGAGCCCGTCTCGCGCCAGCGCCGGCGCCAGTGGCTCGCCGTCGCTGGCGCGACACGAAAACGCGCCGCGGCCCCCCGTGCAGACAGACCCCCAGTGACCGCCTCGACGACCCGCCGGCGAAGATCATTCCCGTAACAATGCCCCATGTCTGACTCCCAAATCGCCTCGGGATATAGAATCATGGAGTGGGACGCTTGGGAATCCCCTTCGATTCACAATTCAGTCAAACCGCTCTAATGCTGAAACCCAAGCCGGCGTATAAGGACAGTGCCACGTCATTACCGGCAGCCACTTCCAAATGACACACGGATGCGCCTTTTGCCAGCGCCTGATTCAATGCATGGTGAACTAAGCGCCGGCCATACCCCCGGCGGCGACAACCTTCGACAACAACAAGGGTTAGAATTTCTGCCTCATCTGCGGCTTGTCGCATCAATATGAATCCCACCGGATCGGGTGTGGCGAGGATCCAGCCACTCGCCACCGGCTGTGCCAAAAGGTCCGCAAAAGCGTCTGGGGGCCATGGGGTATTAAATGCGCTTTTATGCAAGGCAGAGACTACGGCAGCATGAGCCGGAGTCAGCGCAATGAGTTCCATGTCACTTACCATTCGGGACCACTACGGACGCAATCTGCCGCCGGCCTTCGGCTGCACCGCATCGGGTGGTCTCACGTAAACTGGACGCGGTTGATGGTCCGGCACTGGCCGATTGGCAGCAATGGCGGCCAACACCGTGGCATCCGGATAGCGCGGACCGACAATCTCGTGATCAAAGGTCACAGCATGCGCCAGTCGCTCTGCACCGTCCCCCGTCAGACACCAGACCTTTGAATGGTTTGGCAAGCTGGCCAAATAGTGTGCGGCATCATCGGGCAACAAGCATTGCGGTTCATCGATCGGTTCGCCTGCGCGATCAAAACACTGCACATACACTTCCGCCCGACGGGCACCGATGGCCACAGCAACAGGGCGATTGGGGTTGGATTGACGGACGTCCGCCGCCAAAACTTCGGTGGTTAAGACACCGACGACGGGTCGCTCTAAAGCCAAACCTAAACCCCGCGCCGCGGCAAGACCGACCCGCACACCGGTGAACGAACCAGGGCCGGTGGTGACGGCAATGCGGTCGACTGTGTCATAATCCTGTCCCGCCTCGGTCTTCACCTGTTCGATAGCCGGCATCAACGCTTCCGCTTGACCATGCATCATGGGATCACAAAAAACTGATTCGCACGTGCCGTCACTCCAAAGAGCAACAGAGCAGGCGGCCATGGTGGTATCGAAAGCCAGCACGCGCATGGAAAAGTTCAGGCTCCTTGGAAAAGCACCTTCTAGATACGCTATTATATAGCCGCAAAGAACAGGGAGAGTTACCGTCCATGCTGATTGAGATTGCACCGGCCGAATTCGATGTTGATCTCGACATTGTTTATGCCACCGATCGCAATTTTACCGGCAAATCGGTTTATGCCCGGCCGGGATGTTATCTCCATCAAGATGCTGCGGCCCGGCTGACACAAGCTGTCGAATTGGCCAAGGCCGTTGGTCTCCGGTTCAAAGTGTTTGATGCCTTTCGCCCGTCCGAGGCGCAATGGGTGTTGTGGGATCACACACCCGATCCCGATTTCTTAGCCGACCCTCGGCGCGGTTCTCCGCATTCCATGGGTGCTGCTGTTGATCTCACACTAATTGAGTCGACTGGACAGGAATTGGACATGGGCACCGGGTTTGATGATTTCACACCACGCGCCCACCACGGCAGTCTGAATGTGTCGGCTGAAGCGCAACGCAACCGTGCCCTGCTCCTCGGCCTGATGACGGCTGCCGGCTGGAACTTCTTTCGCAATGAATGGTGGCACTATCAATTGTTCCGGGCCCGAGCCCGCTACCCTGTGCTCAGTGATGGGGTGTTGTCGCATCCGATGATGCTGTCATGACGACTCTTACCGTCAATCGGTCAAGCCAGTAGCTCATCGGCGGAAGCAGGAGCCGGACGGTCGGTAGTTTTGCTCCGGGCCTCCAACGCGGTGGTGAGAAATTGAGCTGCGGCCTTGGTATCGCCGCTGTCGCCTAAATCGACACGGGCCATCAGCGCAGCAGCCCGGGCCAACACAGAAGGCGCCGATCCTTTGTCGAGCAGCGGCTCCAATCGGCTACGTGCTTGACCCCATAGCTCCGCTGCCAAAGCAGCTTCGGCCAAAGCGATACGGCTTTCGGGATGATCCGGGTAGCCGGAAACCAATTTTTCGACCCGACCGGCACGGGCCAAAGGTGCTTCCGCCGGTACGATTTGCAGATATGCAGTCAAGATCTGTGGGTCAGGTGTGGCGGACCAGGCCCGTTCCAATTCGGCGGCGGCTTTCTTGGCCTTACCCTCTGCCATCAAAGCGCGGCCTAAGGTGGCATGGGCATCGGCCCGCTTAGGGTCGGCACTGATCGCCTTGCGAGCCCATTTCGTGGCACCAGGCGCATCCTGATCGGCCAGGGCGGATTGGGCCGTGCGGCTGTATAACGCCGCTTTCAGGGCCGTCGTGTCCGTGCGGTTCAACGCATTTTGAATGTCCTTGCGGTCAATCATCTGCGCCGCGTCTTGCCAGCGGCCCAAAGCGATTTGCAGATCCATACTCATTTGACAGGCCCATGCTGGCAGTGGTTTGCGGTCCAAAGCGCGCAGGGTGTGACCCAAGGCCGCTTCTTTGTCCCCCGCGCGGTGAGCCATTTCCGCGAGTTCGCGCAAGGCAGCGCCTTCCAAAGCAGGTTCAGTAAGCAAAGTTCGTGCATTGGCATTGGCTGTGGTGTCATCGCCGCTGATGCGGGCGGTTTGTTGTTCAAGTAAGCGCACAGCCTCTTGTTCGCCAAGCGCTGACCGCGCCTCTCGTCCTGCTTTCGCGGCCGCGACGCCATCACCCGTACGGACGGCCGCAAATCCCTGTGCCAAAGCACCCAGTCCGCGATTGACCCGTTTGTCTTTGTGGGCATCGCGAAAAGCGCGGCCGGCACCGACCAGCGTTGTCCACGCGCGCACCAGAAAAGTACCAACGGCCAAGGCTCCCACGACGAAGACAAACAGCATGGCGACGGAAGCATCAATTCGCAAATCATGCCATTCGACAGTGACGGCGCCCGGTGTTTCAGCAAACCAAACAGCGATGGCCACAAGAATGGCTAAGCTGATGACATAGAGGACGATCTTGACCATGACTTATTAATCCGTCGCCGATGATGATGGCGTTGACCGCCCAATTGCCATTTGAGCGACCGCCTTAGTGGTCAATTCACTAAGCGATTGTTCCACCACGCCTAGACTACGGGCGCCAGCCAGCCAGGGTGCGATGGTCTCGGCGGCCAAACCTTGGAGAGACCCAGCCGCGTCGATTGCAGCCACCAAGTCACCGTCACCGAGCGCGTTTTCAACACGGGTTACAACAACACCAACGGCAGCGCTGCCGTCGTCATCCAGTCGCCGGATATTAACCACGGACAAAATGCGATCGAGGGTTCGTTGCAACCACGAGGCGGAATCACCCGGGATCAAACCGGCGCGAACAACGGCCGGTGCGATGTCATCAAACCGCCGTTGTAAGACCGCGCGGCTCGGCAATCCGGTTTCGGCATGTTGCCGCAAGACATCTTGATCGAAAGCAATGCCATCGAACCGGTCGGCAAGGGCGGCAGCCGTTTCCACTTCCAAAGTGAACGGCCGTCCCGCGGCAACGGCGCCCTGCAATTGCGACACGGCCAGTAAAAATCCGACCGCACCGGTTTGTTCGGCAACAAGGGTTTCTGCAGCCGCTTCCACCTGGGTAATGCGGGCGGTCAATGCCAGCACGGCCGCAGCATCAGCACTACGATCTTCCAAAGATTCTAATCTTTCCGACAGGTCGTCGAGGCGCACCGCGTTGCCCAACGCGGCTTCGATGGTTGCGACGCGGGCTGTCATCGCAGCCAACTGCTGCGCTTGCGTCGACAAGGACTCACCCATGGCCGTCACCGCGGCTGCATCGGCACCACTACCCCCTTGTGTCACGACGGTCGCAGTCGCAGGACGAGCCTCTAAGGCCGTAAGTCGTTGTTGCAACGCGGCCAACGCAGCCGGTGACACAGTGTCGCCAACCGGCGCAGATGATAAGGAAGCAAAATCCCGACGCACGGCTGCGATGTCTGATTCTGCAGCGTCCAAACGTTGCCGCAACGCTGTGATGTCCGCCAGAACATTTTCAGATACGCCCGCCACCGGCGGCTTCAATTGATCCGGGATCCAGCCTTGAACCATCACCGGCATGCGCGGATACCACCAGGGCAACGATCCAAGCGCCGCAGACACGGCGACAACCAATAATACAAAGTATGTGATGAACCGGCTGCCACTTCTCTTTTTGCTGGCCGGCTCGCGCGCTTGTTGTGGCGGTGGCGGTTCGGTTGGAACCGACGGCATAGGCGCATCGGGAATGGGATCCGGTTCTAGCGTCTCGTCGCTGCGGTGCGGCGGTGCCTTTTTCGTCCGCGAGCGCTGGTCAGCCGCATCCTCGGCCATTAGCCGTGCCGTGTGGCCGGTGGATAAGGGCTCCAGCTTGGAGCGGTCTGTTTTGTCTGTGTCTGTTCTCACGTCAGAGTCTTCGGGCATGTCAACGGGGTCGGTTTGGGTTTGGGCCAAAGTAACCGATGGCTCCTGCTGTTGCAGTGACGGTGCTATTGGGCTGGGGACTAGGGGTTCTGGTTCCGGCTCAGGCTCGGGCTCCAGTTCGGGTTCAGGTTCCGGCTCGGGCTCGGGTTCAGGTTCCGGCTCGGGCTCCGGCTCAGGCTCCGGTTCGGGTTCAGGTTCCGGCTCAGGCTCTGGCTCTGGCTCAAGTTCAGGCTCCAGCTGTTCAGCTTTTTTGTGCTTAAACAACTGGTCCCGATCAAAGGTATCGATCAAGGTTTCCAAACTTGGACTGGCAGCAACAACCGTCCGGTCCACCTCCAAGGCTCGCATCGGCGCTGAAGCCAAGGTGGATGTCGCGTAGACCACCCAATCTTTGACCAAATATTCTAGCTCCGCGCGTTGCACCAACGCAGTGAATGCCCGCGCTTCATCAACCGAAAGAACCAGGGCGGCGTTGATCGACTGTGCGTCGAGGGCTTCCAACAAAACCGGTGGTAAATTCTCAGCACGTTTAATCGAGAAAAGTTTCAGAGGCCGAATGGCATACCCCATGTTGATGAGCATACCGGTCACCGCATGGGTCTCTTTCTCGTGACAGGCGTGAACCAGTGCTCCGGCGTCTGCCTTGACCTCGTGTTCAATCAATTGGGCAAAATCTGCAGCATCTCCGCGAGCTGAGGTGACTTTCGTGAAGCCTGCCTTGTGTGCCGCTTCCGCAACCTCAGGGCTTTCGGCGTAAATGGGAAAGAAACGCGCGGCAACGGCGTCGGCCAAAGCCCGCACCCCTTCCGTCGATGTCACCAAGAAACCCTGCGCCCCTTCCAGTTTAATTTCAGGGGAAGGGACCAGTTCATAGGTGATCAGGGGGACGTGAAGGACATCGTGTCCCCGTCCTGTCATCGCCGCGACCAGAACCTCCGATTCCGGCGCGGGACTCATGATCGCAATGCGCATCGACTTTAGCCCACAGGTCTCCGTTGTCAGCCTTTATGCACCGCCACCCTAGGCAAGGATGCTCGCGTGTTGTAGAGGCTGCCTACGGGCAAAACAAGGATCGCCGCCCATGCGGGTCCTCGGCATTGAAACCAGTTGTGACGAAACCGCTGTCGCCATCGTCGACGACGGCAAAACCGTGCTCGCCAATTGCTTGGCCTCGCAAGTGGATGAGCATCGCCCCTATGGCGGTGTCGTTCCCGAAATCGCCGCCCGGTCTCATCTTGATCATTTGGATGGGCTGGTGAAGGCCGCATTGCAGGATGCTCAATTGGACCTGCGAAATCTTGACGGGATCGCAGCCACATCGGGACCGGGGCTGATCGGCGGCGTGCTGGTCGGTGTGATGACAGCCAAAGCCCTGGCCTCTGTCCATGGCAAACCGTTTCTGGCAGTCAATCATTTGGAAGGTCACGCACTCACCGCACGTCTGACCGACGATGTCGCTTTTCCCTATCTCTTGCTCCTGGTGTCGGGGGGTCATTGTCAGGTTCTTCTGGTGCGTGGTGTGGGTGAGTACCACCGTCTCGGCACCACGTTGGATGACGCAGCTGGCGAATGTTTCGACAAAGTGGCAAAGATGCTGGGTCTTGGTTTTCCCGGCGGTCCGGCGATCGAAGAGGCGGCCAAAGCCGGACAGCCCAATCGCTTTTCACTTCCCCGTCCGCTTAAAGGCAGAGAGGGCTGCGACTTTTCTTTTTCAGGATTGAAAACAGCGGTACGTCATTGTGTCGACGGTTTACCGCCCGGACCGCTCAGCACCCAGGACACCGCAGACCTGGCTGCCGCGTTGCAGCTGGCCATTGTCGAAACCCTGGTTGAGCGGATGGACCACGCTTTGGCCATGGCTCGGGCCGCAGCGCCCACCGCGTTCGTTGCCGCCGGGGGCGTCGCTGCCAATTCAGCGCTAAGGCAAGCACTGGCTTCGATGGCGGATTCTCACGGTGTGCCGCTCGTCATTCCGCCGCCGGAGTTGTGTACGGACAACGGCATCATGATTGCCTGGGCTGGTGTGGAACGGTTGCGGCTTGGTCTTAAGGACACGATGGGTTTCAAACCGAAGCCGCGCTGGCCGCTGGATACCGTGGCGTCTTGATCACTGTTCTTTTTAATTAGCCACCATAATAATCGCGATACCACGACACGAAGGCTGCGATGCCGTCCCGTAAGGAGACATGCGGCCGATAGCCAACGGCCCGATCCAGTTCCGACACATCGCACCAGGTCTCTTCCACATCGCCCGGCTGCATGGGCAGGAACTTAATGTCCGCTTTGCGCTCAAGTGCCTTTTCGAGCGTGGAGACGAAGTCCATCAGCTTGACTGGTTCTCCCCGGCCGATGTTGAACACACGATGGGGCGCCACACCACTTGACGCCGGGTCTGGTGCATCGGCTGACCATGCGGCGTCGATGGTGGGTGGATGTTTGGCCACACGCACGACGCCTTCGACAATGTCGTCGATATAAGTGAAGTCACGGGCCAAGTTGCCTTCGTTGAACACGGGAATGGGTTTGCCCGCCAGAATCGCCTTGGTGAATTTAAACAAGGCCATGTCGGGTCGGCCCCACGGCCCGTACACCGTGAAGAACCGCAACCCTGTCGCCGGCATCTTGAAGAGATGCGCATAGGCATGAGCCATGGCTTCGTTGGCCAACTTGGTCGCCGCATATAAAGAGACGGGGTGGGCGGTGCCATGATGTTCCGAAAACGGCATCGCGCCGTTGGCGCCATAGACGGAACTGGTTGAGGCATACACCAGGTGAGTCACCTGCGCGCGCCGGCACCCTTCCAGTATATTAAGCATCCCCACAAGGTTGGCGTCGGCATAGTCGTGGGGATGCTCAATGCCGTGGCGCACACCAGCCTGTGCCGCCAAGTGAATAACCCGGTCAAAGTGTTGGGATTGGAACAGGGACGCCACTGCATTACGCTCCGCAATGTCCAAGCGTAACCCGTTAAAATTTTCAACCTCGGACAACTGAGCCCAGCGCGCGTCTTTTAACGAGCGATCATAATAGGCGTTGAAATTGTCCACGCCGATGACCGATTCCCCGTCGGTCAAAAGCCGCTTTGTGGTGTGAAAACCGATAAAACCTGCAGCCCCTGTCACCAGCACGGTCATGGGGACGGTTGTGGACGAGACGTCCCGGTATTGCAAGTCCGTGCCCGACCCCGTACCCCACTGTCTGCGCGGCGTTCGGGATAGACTCACCTGTATCGGCCATGTCACACAGGATTATTGGGGCGAACAAGGGGTAAGCCATCATGCAGCACATCGGAGTTATCGGCGCCGGCGCCTGGGGTACGGCCCTGGCCGCGGCAGCCAGTCGCGCAGGGCGCGACGTGGTGCTGTGGGCGTTGGAAGAGGAGGTGGTGGAGAGCATCAACAGCCGTCACGTGAATGAGCTGTTCCTGCCGGACGTTGCGTTGGATCAAGCCATTCGCGCCACCAATGATGCGGCGGAAGCGGTTGATGCCGATCTGGTGCTGCTGGTTGCACCAGTGCAGCATTTGCGGTCCGTGTGTGAAGGTCTCGCACGGTCATGGAACGATGGAACACCGGCAGTGATCTGTTCCAAAGGGATCGAACGCGGTTCTAACGTTTTGATGACCGATGTCATCGCCGACACCCTCCCATCGGCTCCGCCGATGGTTTTGTCGGGACCCACATTCGCGAAGGAAGTGGCTGCCGGTTTGCCGACAGGGGTGACCCTCGCCTGCAAAGACTCTGCCATCGGCGACCAAGTAGCCGTCGCCATCGGCACGCCCACCTTTCGTACCTATACGTCGAACGATCTCGTTGGCGCAGCCATCGGTGGCGCGGTCAAAAATGTGCTCGCCATCGCTTGCGGCATCGTCCAGGGCAAGGCGCTCGGCGACAACGCCCGCGCGGCCCTCATCACTCGCGGTCTAGTGGAAGTGGTGCGCTTGGCTGTCGCTTTGGGTGGCCGTTCGGAAACCCTGATGGGTCTTTGCGGATTGGGCGATCTCCTACTGACGGCCACCTCCATGCAGTCGCGCAACTATTCGCTTGGTGCTGCCCTCGGCCAAGGCCGCACCCTGGACGAGGTGCTCGGCGAGCGTCGGGCCGTCACCGAAGGGGTCTATACCGCCGAAGCGGTGGTCGCTCTGGCCAAGGAGAAGGGCGTCGACATGCCGATCTGTAGGGCGATGGATCACATTCTCAACCACGGCACACCGGTCGATACGGCGATTCAAGAGATGCTGCACCGGCCCATCAAGGAAGAGTTGGATTTTACCGCCGTGCCGTAAGGTCAATTCAGACGAATTCCGGCCCGGCGCCCCTCTCTGGCCTGACCGACCGGAATTGGGGTAAGACCCCATAGACAAACCGGAGTCACTGCCGGACCAATTCGCTAACCGTGCCTCGTGTTGCCATTAGGGAACTGACCTTTGGCGTCTCTACCGACCATCTATCCTGTCATCCTGTCCGGTGGGTCCGGCTCCCGCCTGTGGCCCCTGTCACGGGAACAGTTTCCAAAACAATTGCAAGCGCTGACGGGCGACAAAACGCTTATTCAAGAAACGGCGTTGCGGCTCGGGCGGGAAACGACGCCGGCGGTGGAGGCGCCCATCGTGGTGTGCAACGACGCCCACCGGTTCATCGTCGCCGAGCAACTGCGGGAAGTGGGCATTGAACCCCGCGCGGTTCTCATAGAACCGGTTGGGTGCAACACAGCGCCCGCCGCCGCGGTCGCAGCGCTGCTGTTGGAAAAAGAACCGGACGCGTTGATTTTGCATTTGGCTTCGGACCATTTGGTACGGCGGCCGGAGGCATTTCGCAATGCTGTCGTCACGGCCGTGCCGGTGGCCCAAGCCGGCCACTTGATTTCCTTAGGCGTTATCCCCCAATCCGCCGCCACCAGTTTCGGCTATATCAAACAAGGCGCTGCGATTGACGGTCACGATGGGGTTTTTCACATCGACCGTTTTGTCGAGAAACCCGATCAGAAGACGGCTGAGTCTTTTCTGAGCGATGGCGGGTATTTGTGGAACGCCAGCATGTTTCTCTATCCAGTCGGTTTGTATCTGGAAGAACTCACCCGGTTCAGTCCCGACATCGTTAGCGGATGCCGTGACGCGTTAGATAAAGGCGAATCCGATCTGTTCTTTTTCCGGTTGGACCCGGAGGCCTTTGCCGGCGTGCCCAGTGACGCCATCGACACCGCGGTGATGGAACGCACAGACAATGCAGCGGTTGTTCCTGTCGACATGGGCTGGTCCGACATCGGCTCCTGGTCCGCCCTGCACGGGGAAAGCGAGCACGACAAAGACGGCAACACGCTCGTTGGCGATGTGCTCGCCTTGGACACCAAAGACACTTACGTGCGCTCCGGTCGGCAAACCACCGCCGTGGTTGGGCTCGACGGCGCCGTGGTGGTGGTCACTGACGATGCGGTTCTGGTCGCCGACAAAGCCCACGATCAGCAGGTCAAGGATGTGGTGGCCCAGCTTAAAGAGGACGGCAAAGAAGTAGCCACAGCCCATGCCAAAACCTACCGGCCCTGGGGCTGGTTCCAAACCGTGGACGAAGGCGAGCGCTTCAAGGTCAAACGCATCGGGGTTAAACCGGGCGCCAAGCTGTCTTTGCAGAAACATTGGCACCGGTCCGAACATTGGGTGGTGGTCAAGGGCGCGGCCATGGTGACCAACGGCGAGGAGACTTTTCTCCTCGGCGAGAATGAATCCACTTTCATTCCCTCGGGTACCGTTCACCGATTGGAGAATCCGGGCAAGGTGGCTCTTGAAATGATCGAGGTGCAGTCCGGTGAATACGTGGGCGAAGACGATATCGTCCGCATCGAAGACGATTACGGTCGAGATAAAAAGTGAGAGCGTTAGATGAGAGTTCTATGGTTGGTGATCTGGTGCGTGTTATGCGCCGTAAGTCCGGCGGTGAGTGAAGAGAATTCCATGAGCGATTTCGAACCCGATCAGTCGACCCTGCAGCCTTTCGCCACCGGCGATGTGTTTATCGGCGCGACGTTGCTGAACAACCTGGAAGACGATCATGCCGGTCGTGGCCGTATCCTCCAGTTCGACGCCGATCTCAATCTCAAAGGCGTGTTGTGGACGGACGGCACGTCGCACCTGGTCGGCGGCCTCACCTTTGGGCCCGACAACACCCTCTGGGCTTTTGACAGTTTCGCCTGGGCGGTGGTGCGGGTGAAACCCGACGGCACGCCGTTACCGCCAAAAAAATTCGCCGACCGGCCTTTCGGTTCGGTGCAGTTTCTCGACAACGGGCATTTTGTTTTGATCGAGTATCTCAAAGGCAATGCCCAACCGGAAAACCTAACCACCCGATATCCCTATCTGCCTGACGATCCCGACAGCGTCGGCCACGGCGAAATTTACGAATACGCCGCTGAAGAAAACTTCGTCAAAAAATATGTGCCCGATGTGCACGGCGGTGTCAGCGGTAGCATGGGCGCCACCCATACGACCCTCGCCTCGGACGGCCACACCTTGGTCTACACCTCCGAGACCGGGCCGCGGCTGATGCGGTTTGATCTCAAGTCCGGCACCCAACTGGCCGACCTTATGACCCTGCCTGACTCACCGCCCGGGGCACCGCCGGCCATGATGTTCGATGTGGAGCACTTGAAAGACGACCAGCTGGTCCTACCCCTCGGCACCAAGGTCACGGTGATGCGTGAATCCGGTGAAGAAGTTGCCAGTTTTCCCCTGGAAGGATTCGGCTGGGTACTGATTGCATCGGGGCTTAAGGGTGAGACTGCCTATGCCGCCAACTGGTTCACCGGCGAGGTGGTCAAAGTGCCCCTCGATGACGGGGAGATTTTGGCCCGCGTCACCATCGCACCAAAGTCCCTTTTCGGTATCGTTCAGTTTCACGGTTAAACGAATTCGCGCACTCGCAAAGGACGCACCCCATGCTCATTGCCATCATGTGTCTAGACAAACCCAATCATTTGGACCTGCGCATGGCCACCCGGCCAAGCCATTTGGAATGGCTCAAGGCCAACATGCCCGATGGCGCCTATGTGGGGCCGCTGTTTGAAGACGACCGCGAAACCTTTAAGGGCAGTCTCTATATTCTGGAGTTTGACTCCGTCGCCGCCGCCCGAGACTGGATCAAGGACGAACCCTATTACAAGGCCGACCTCTTTGAGTCTGTGGTCATGCGTCCCAGCCGCAACATCTTGCCGATGACATAGCGTCGGGAAGACGAGCGCACAGCCATGCTACCCGATCCCGATGAACTGGCCGGTCGCGTGCTCTGCCGGGTGGAAGACCTGGCCGCCACACGGGCCAAGGATGTGGTCATCGTCAACGGCGAGGAGCAGTACTCAATCATGGTGGTGGAGTGGCAGGACACCGTCCGTGCCTACGTCAACTCCTGTCCCCACGCCCGGGTGCCGCTCAACATGCTGGGTGACACTTTCTTTGATCTCACCGGACATTACCTGCTGTGCACCATGCACGGGGCTCACTTTCGTCCGTCGGACGGGTTCTGCACTCGTGGACCCTGCCGGGGCAAAAGCTTGCGCCCCTTCCCTATCAAGGTGGAAGACGGAGACGTCATCGTCATTCCGGAGCCGTATTGAGACGTTTTGAAAATCGTCACAGCAAAAGGGTGACTTGCGTCAATTCCATCGGGCATCATTCCTGATAATGACGCAGCCTAAGCCGGAGGAACACGTCCGGGACCAGGAGACGCCGCCATGACCGATCACACCGTAATCGATGTTCCTGAAAACTGGACCAAAACCGCGCTGGTCAACGACGACCAGTACCAGGAAATGTACAAGCGTTCCGTCGATGATCCGGAGGGCTTCTGGCGCGAACACGGCCAGATCGTCGACTGGGTTACGCCCTACACCAAAGTGAAGTCGGTCACGTACGGGGCCGATGACGTTGCCATCAAGTGGTTCGAAGATGGCACCTTGAACGCCTGTTACAACTGCGTTGACCGCCACCTTCAAGACCACGGCCCCGACACGGCAATCATCTGGGAAGGGGACGATCCCACCCAACATAAAAACGTGACCTATACGGAGTTGCACGAGCAAGTCTGCCGATTCGCCAATGTGCTGAAGACGCTCAAGGTCAACAAAGGTGACCGGGTGTGCATCTACATGCCGATGATCGTCGAAGCCGCTGTGGCCATGCTTGCTTGCGCGCGCATCGGCGCGGTGCATTCCGTTGTGTTCGGCGGTTTCGCACCCCAATCCCTGGCCGATCGTATCAACGATTGCGACGCGGAACTGGTAATCACCGCCGACGAAGGGGTGCGCGGTGGCAAAACCATTCCCTTAAAAGCCAACGTGGACAAAGCATTGGAGCAATGCCCCGGCGTGCGTCACGTGGTGGTGGTGGAGCGGACGGAAGTTGGTGTGCCGATGCAATCGCCGCGGGACGTTTGGTACCACGTCATGTGCAAGGCGGCGGAAACCTGGTGCGAGCCCGAAGAGATGAGCGCGGAAGATCCGCTGTTCATTCTTTATACCTCGGGCTCGACGGGAAAACCTAAAGGCGTGCTACACACCACCGGCGGCTACATGGTTTACGCCGCCATGACCCACAAATACGTGTTCGATTACGACGCCCGTCAAATCTATTGGTGCACGGCTGACGTGGGCTGGGTCACCGGCCACACCTACATTGTCTACGGGCCGCTGGCCAACGGCGCCATTACTCTCATGTTCGAGGGTGTGCCCAACTATCCCAACTCCAGCCGCTTCTGGGACGTGGTCGACAAACACGGGGTGAACACGTTTTACACCGCACCGACGGCCTTGCGTGCGCTCATGCGCGAAGGAGACGAGCCGGTCAAACGCACCTCACGCACCACGCTGCGATTGCTTGGCACGGTGGGCGAGCCCATCAATCCGGAAGCGTGGCTGTGGTATCACCGGGTCGTCGGCGACGGCCGCTGTCCCATTGTCGACACCTGGTGGCAGACGGAAACCGGCGGAATCCTCATCGCACCGTTGCCGGGCGCGACCAAACTGAAACCGGGTTCGGCGACGCGGCCGTTCTTCGGCATTCAACCTTGTTTGGTGGACGCGGACGGCAATGAACTGGACGGTGCCGCCGAAGGCTATCTCTGCATGAAAGACTCCTGGCCTGGCCAGATACGCTCCGTGTTCGGCGATCATAAGCGGTTCATCGAAACCTACTTCGTGCAGTACCCCGGCAAGTACTTCACCGGTGACGGCTGCCGCCGCGACGAAGACGGCTACTACTGGATCACCGGCCGGGTCGACGACGTGCTCAACGTCTCCGGCCACCGCATGGGCACGGCGGAAGTAGAAAGTTCTCTCGTCGCTCATAAGGCTGTGGCCGAAGCGGCTGTGGTCGGCTATCCCCACGACATCAAAGGCCAGGGCATTTACGCCTATGTCACTCTAATGGAAGGGACGGAGCCGACGCCGGAGCTGCACGACGAACTGATCATCTGGGTGCGCAACGACATCGGTGCCATCGCCAAACCCGATCATTTACAATGGGCGCCCGGTCTGCCGAAAACCCGCTCCGGCAAAATCATGCGCCGCATCCTGCGCAAGATCGCCGAGGACGATGTGGACTCTTTGGGTGACACGTCGACGCTCGCCGATCCCAGCGTGGTCGACGACCTGGTGAATAACCGGGCCGGCGCGTGAGTTCACTCTCACCGGTCATTCGTCCGGAAACGGCAGACGATGTTAAAGCCATCCACACTGTTCTCGCAGCAGCGTTTGAACAAGAGGCCGAAGCCAATCTCGTTGACGCGTTACGAGATGCCGATGCGCTGACGCTTTCGCTAGTGGCCGAACGCGGCAGCATCATCGTTGGTCATGTGGCTGTCAGTCGGGTCACCATCAACGGTCAAAGCGATCCGTCCTGGTTAGGTTTGGGACCCATCGCCGTTCATCCCGATCATCAACGCCAAGGCATTGGCGTGGCGCTGATGCTCAAAGCGCTTCACGAAACCTCGAACATGGGCGGACAGGGCCTCGTCCTGCTTGGTGACCCCAACTATTACAAAAGGTTCGGATTTCAACCGGCGTCCAACTTCGGATTGTCGTGGGAACACGGCGGGGGATATGCGTTCCAGGCCGTGCGGTTGGGGCCGGCAGCCGTGCCGGAAGGCACCGTCCGCTACCATTCCGCTTTCGATGGCGTGTAAGCGTCGCTAGACCGCGTCGACTGCCAGTTTGCGTTCAATGGCATCCACTTCCGCATCGACGATGGCGACGTAGTGTTCCATGTTGAGCTCAGTGAACACTTCACCCGCCTGCCGGAAGGCGTCGGCGGCTTTGGACAGGATCGCCCGGCTGTGGGCCACTTCGCCTTTTTCTTTCAGAGCCGCGCCAAGGTTGGCCAAGGTGGTAGCCCAGACCATGGGCGCCTTGGTCCGGGTCCAGACACTGACAATGGAGAGAAAGATGTTGATGGCCTTGTCGTAAAGATCCGGCGCGTCGCTCAACTTGCCCATTGTCAGCAGCAACCCGCCGAGAGAATTTTGGATGTCGGCCCAGCGCACGGGATGTTCCGTCAGGGTCCACACCCGAGTGGCGTCGGTCATGGCATCGGCCGATTGCTGCAGCAGGTCGATGTCTTCGTCATGCAAAGCCAAACCGTGCAAGGCCAATCCGAGGCGCACATTGAGTGCGGCCGAATTGTCGGAGAACTCGCCCCGGTCGATCATGCTGACGGCCGTGCGGTAGTAGTCGACGGTCTTGGTCGGCAGCGCTGTGCCTGACTTCAAGTCGCTGATGAGAGACATGCCGTCGGCAATGCGCGCACCGATAATCGCCTCTTCGTGAGGCGGGAAGACGTCTTGTCCCATGATCAACGCTGCCTGACTGAGGGACACGGCCTTTTCCAAAGTTTTGAGATCGCCGCGTGATGCGCCTTGCATAAGCAGTAGAGCGCCATAGGCGCTCAGCGCCGTCGCTCCTTCCGCCACCGTACCGGAATGGTCGCCCTCGGTCAAATTGGGCACGGAGTCCATCACTGGATCGAGCAAAGCTCGCCGCGCTTGGAACTGTTCACCGGTGGCCAGGTCGGCGATGGACAGAGCGCAGGCAAATACCAAATCGCTGAAGGCGTCGGAGAACAGGGCCGGCACATCGAGACGGTCGATGGCTGTCCAGGTGGCCGCATCCGGCTGCACGGAAACGGAGCGGCTGAGGAAGCGCAGGCGCCAGCCGCCCGTTTTGGTCATGTCGCCCCAGACCAACAGGTCGGCATCGTGGCGCTGCAACCAGGTCCCGCCCAGATCCACGGCCATGGACAGGGAGGAGGGCAAAAACAAATCTGCTTTGGCGGAGGTCAGTGCCCGATCGAGCACCTCTATCTTTAGCCCCAGCCTACCTGACAACCGTGTACCAATATGCTGAGCCGAGCGGCCGGTAGAGTCTCCGGCCATGGGACAGATCAGCAAAGTTAGGGGTTCGACGGCGTAAAAACTTCTTCCGGATCGTCGAGGGCCAACGCCTCGTCGGCCTCATTAGGTTGCCCTTTCAGGCGGTCAATGAAGGCAGTTAAGAGCATGGTTTAAGTTTACCGCCTAAGCGCAAAGGACCTAACAACCCGGGATTGAACACCTTCAATCAAATTAGAGTCGTTATTCAGACTCATAGGCTTACGGCAAGCTCTTTAAAGAACCGTTTAAGTTGGAGGGGGCAGACAGCATCCCGGCTTAGAAATCCGAGCAGCGCCCCTTCTTTTCCCAATCGCCATAGCGGGTGGGTTCCGGTCCTTTTGGCCCACCGATCTCGTCGGTCTTCTCCACCCGGTCTCCGGAGTCGGTTTTTCCGTCCGACTTCAAATCCGCATCTTGCCTTGCCTCGTTGGCCTTGGACGGAGCCGGTTTGGGATCGGGTTTCGAAGAGTCCATTTTAGACGATGTCATGACACACCCTTGTGTTTGCACTGCCTTCACATAAATCCATAGAAGACCCCTGGCAACACCAAAAGGATTTTAAATGAATACGGTTAAGGTCGGACTCTTGCTGGCGGCGATGACGGCGCTGTTTCTCTTTGTCGGTTTTCTCATCGGCGGCGAAGGCGGGATGATGTTTGCGTTTCTGTTGGCGTTGGGCATGAACGCTTTCGCCTATTGGAACGCGGCGGAACAGTCCGCTGGGATTCATCGGCGTGTTGGCGGTGGCCATCCTGGCGCCGTTGACCGCGTCCCTGGTCCAACTGGCCATTTCCCGCACCCGGGAATACGGCGCCGATGCGGGCGGGGCGGAGATCTGCGGCAATCCCCTGTGGCTGGCCTCAGCACTGACGAAGCTGGAAAACGGTGCGCGACAGATCGACAACAACATCGCCGAAGCCAATCCGGCCACGGCCCATCTGTTCACCGTCAACCCACTGCATGCCCATAAAGCAGACAATCTGTTTTCCACCCACCCGAGCATGGCCAACCGCATCGCCCAGTTGGAAGCCATGGCAGGACAGAGCACGTTCTCATCGGGACGTCGATCCGTCCCCAGCAGTGGCCGCCGCAAAGGGCCGTGGGGCTAGGGAGGACCGCCTATTCCGCTGCGGCCTGGGCCGACTCATCCAAAGGCAGCAACCGCTGTCCCAGCAGCCGCCCGAAAGTAATCGCTGGCGTGACCAGCATATCGCCGCAAAAGGAACTACCCATCATCGCTCCCTGACCGAGGGATTCCCCAGCCGCATAAAGGCCTGAAATGGCCGAGCCATCATCGCGGATGACTTGCAGGTTTTGATTCACCTTCAGCCCCACCGTGCTGGACACGGACATGGCCTGGGAGCGGATGGCGTAGAATGGCGCGTCGGTGATTCCCCGAGGCATATTCTCCCGGCCCAAGGAATCCGAACCGCTGGCTTGGCCTTCGTTGTAGGCCGTCACCGTTTCAACAACGGTTTCGACCGGTAGGCCAGCCTTATCCGCCAACGCCTCGATGGTGTCAGCCACGTAGAACATGGGCTCGCTGTTTTCCGCCGCGGCTTTGATGTCGTCTGGACTGAAATCAGCAAACAAAGGCGGCGCCTCTTTCAACGTCACAGAGTCAAACACGATCCAATGGCGCAGGTCTGGCTGGTCCTGAATGGTGTGTTCGCGCACATCGACGGACGGCTCGTCTTCGCGAATGAACCGTTTGCCGTGGGCATTGACGTAAATCTCCCAGGGCATGCGCCGCTCGGGCCAATGGACTTGGCGGCAGCGTACTTTGCTGGGCACATCGTAACTCTGCATCACCACGCCGAAACTGGCGAGATAATTATCATGACCCTGTGCGGTCCCGCCGGCGGACAAACCCAAATTCAATCCATCGCCGACGCAATAGGGATAGGAGTGATCGCCGTAGGCCGGATGGCCGCTGAGCTCTTTGTACATGGCGCCGTTGGCCACATAGCCGCCGGCGGCGATGAGCACGGATTCGGCGGTGAAGGTTTCTTCCGCACCGTCGGTTACGGCGACAACACCGGTGACCGCACCGTTGTCGGCCTGCACCAGCTTTGACACCCGGGTGTTCAGCTTCAGAGTGACGCGGCCGTCAGCAATTAGTTGTTCAAACACCGGCTTCAACACCGCCAGGATCGACTTGCCCAGGTCTTCGCCCCACACATACCGCTTCACACTGTAGGGCTCGTGGGCCTGGCCTTTGACCGGATGGTCCGGCAGGGGCTTGAAGCCGATGGTCTCGAGCCAGTCCAAGGTCTCGGCCGCGTTGTCGACGGCCAGTCCCGCCAGCAGCCGGTCGGCGGTGTTCTTGGAAATGCGCATGATGTCTTCAATGTGCAGGACCGGGGTGTCGTCGATCCCCTTTTCCTTTTGCAGGCGGGTGCCCGCCGCGCTCATTTGACCGGAACTCAAATGTAGGGTGCCGCCGATTTCCGGTGCTGCATCCAGCACCAAGATTTTATCGCTGCGTTCGGCCGCAAAGATGGCGGCCGGCAGTCCTGCCGTGCCCGCGCCGATAATGATGACGTCCCACGCCTGGCTCATGATGCGCTCCCTGTTCCTCTATTTGTGCGGATCATACCGCGGATTATGCCTGCGTCATGTCAATGAACATGTTCGGTCTCTCACTGGATACCAGTAAGCGGAACACTGTTTCCCCTTGACCTCCATGGCTGTGCATCGGACGGTCCCGCCATGACGATGTCCGTTCCCGTCCGCAAAACCTATGTCGATGGCCGTTTTGGCCAAATCCATCTGCGCATGGCCACGCCCGAAAGCGATTGGGATCACACGCCGCTCCTCTGTTTTCACATGAGCCCCAATTCCGGGCGCATCAATGAAACTTTCATCGGCCACATGGGCACGGACCGTCTTGCCGTGGCACCGGATACACCCGGGTTTGGCGACTCCGATCCGCCACCGGAAAAACCTTCTATCTCCGACTATGCCGCCGCCATGACCGATGTGATGGACGCATTGGATCTCACCACTGTCGATGTCATGGGCTACCACACCGGTTCCGAAACTTGTGTGGAACTGGCCCTGCAACAGCCGGACCGGGTGCGCAAATTGGTGCTCCCCTCCGCGCCGATTTTTATTGAGGAAGAACTTCAAGGCTTCCGTGACCACTATGCAAAACCGGAGATCTCCGAAGACGGCAGCCACATTGCGGAGAAATGGAAGGGCCATTTGTTTTGGGCCGGCCCCGGCTACACCATGGATCACGTGGGCTATCAGTTCGCCGATTCTCTGCGCCGTCCCGACATTTCCTGGTGGGGCCAAAACGCCGCTTTTGATTTTCCCATGGCGGAGAAACTCAAGCAGGTCACACAACCGGTATTGGTGTTGAATCCCAACGACGATCTGGTGGAACAATCCCGCCGCGCCGACGGCATCATGCAGAACGGGCGCATTCACGAATTGCCCGATTGGGGTCACGGCTATCTGGATTTGCACACGGAAGAGGCGGGCAAGATCGTGCGCACCTTTCTTGACGGAGCGACACCATGAAGCCCGGCGTGGTCAAGCGCGGATACGCTGATAGCCGTTTCGGCCAGATTCATTACCGCATCGCCCAGCCGGACGAGGATCAGGGCAACCGTCCGCTCATCTGTTTTCACATGAGTCCCTATTCCAGCATCATCTACGAACGATTTCTTGCTACTATGGGGCAGGACCGCTTGGCCATTGCCATGGATACGCCGGGCTTCGGCAATTCGGATGCGCCGCCCTATCAGCCAGCCATCTTGGACTACGCCCATGCGGTGTTGGATCTAATCGATGCCCTCGATCTCAGCGCCGTCGATGTGATGGGCTATCACACCGGTTCAAAAGTGGCGGTGCAGACGGCCATCGAAAACCAAGACACGGTGCATCGCGTCGTCATGGTGTCGGCGCCGATCTACAACGCAGAGGAATTGGCCAAAGCCAAAGCGTTATATGGACCCGAACCACTTCAAGAGGACGGCTCCCACTTGCAGAAGTGGTGGCAGTCGGCGGTGCACTGGAGCATGGACGGCCGCACGCTTGATGACATCGGCCGGACATTCTGGGCGCGGGTGCTGAACCCGAAAATATCTTGGTGGGGCCATGCCGCTGCGTTTTCTTACGATAGCGTCGCGGCCATTCCGCAGGTCACCCAACCCATTCTTGTGCTTAATCCCGAGGACGATGTGTGGGACCGCACACCCCGGGCTAAGAATTTACTCGCCCATCCGGAGAGCCGTATTCACGACTTGCCAGGGTGGAGCCACGGCTTTCTTGATTTGAAAACCGAAGAGGCCGCCAACATTGTTAGGGAGTTTCTCGATGCTGATTAAAGTTTTTCGAATTGTCTGTGCTGCGGCGCTGTTGCTGTTTCACCCATCGGTTTTCGCTGCACCGGCGTCCATTGGCGATGAGTCCCTAGCCAATCTTCAAGGCAAGACCATTTTGCTGGCTGGAGCGACGGGCAAGAACGGCCGCCACGTGCTGACGCAGTTGCACGATCTCGGACTGAATGTCCGCGCCATGACCCGCAACGTGGAACGGGCTATCGAGAATCACGGCAGCCAGTACACCTGGGTCAAAGCGGATGTCACTGAACCGGAAACTCTGACTGCCGCCGTCGAGGGCGTGGACATTGTCATTTCCACCGTGGCCACGGCTATGCCCATGGGCAGTAACCGGTCCGAGAAAGTGGATTACGAAGGCACGCTCAATCTTTCCAACGCCGCCAAGGCGGCCGGTGCCACCCGCTTCGTCATCATCACCTCGTCAAGCTCGGGCGTGAAGGATCACTTCCTCAACACCATCGGCGGCAATGTGCTGATCTGGAAAGGCAAAGCCGAAGAAGTGTTAGTGGACTCCAGCATGGAATATGTGGTGGTCGGTCCGGCGGGAATCGACGACAGTCCCGGCGGCGAGAAAGCCATTTCTCTCATCCCCCGCATTGAATACCGCGGCGGTATGTTCATCGGCCGTGACGACTTGGCCTCTGTGACCATTGCTGCTGCCGGTCATCCCGACGCGGCCAACCGGGTGTTCACCGCCACCAACGCGGACGGATCTGCCTCCGACGGCTGGCTCTTTGGTTTTGCCTCCTTGCCGATCGACCTCAACTTGCCCACCGAATGACATCCGACACCGTTGCCTCGCGCGCAGCGGCGCTCGCTCTCCTGTCCGGTGCTTTGCGGGACGGCCAGGCTGTTGACACCCGGTTTCAAAAAGCCGCTAGCACCTTAGAAGCCCGTGACCGGGCCTTTGTCCGTCTTCTTGTGGCGACGGCGCTTCGGCGTCTTGGTCAGATTGATGCCGTGCTGGCGCATTTTGTGAACCGCACTCCACCGGCTCCGGTGGAGGACATTCTTCGTCTTGGTGCGGCGCAGCTTCTGTTTCTCGACACCGCCCCCCACGCCGCCGTCGATACGGCCGTGCAGCTGGTCAAAAAAGTGCGCCATCCGAAGATGTCGGGTCTGGTCAACGCCGTGCTGCGCCGGGTCGCGGACCAGGGCAAAGGTTTGATGGCGGACCACGACGCCCCGCGTCTCAACACGCCGGACTGGTTATGGCAGCGGTGGGTCCGAACCTTTGGCGAAGACGGTGCGCACCGTATTGCGGAGGCGCATCTTCATGAAGCGCCGCTGGACTTGACCTTGAAAGATGCTGGTTCCACCGAGAAATGGGCAACGGAGCTAAAGGCCGATGTTTTGTCCACCGAGTCCCTGCGTTGTCCCATGACCGGTCTGGTCCAAGAGCTGCCCGGTTTTCAAGACGGTGCCTGGTGGGTGCAGGATGCGGCCGCGGCTCTGCCGGCGCGTGTTCTTCTGCAGGCACTTGGCGATACGAATGATAAAACGATTGCCGACCTGTGTGCTGCGCCCGGTGGCAAAACTCTGCAACTGGCAGCGGCCGGCTGCCGTGTCACCGCCGTTGATAAGTCCAACAAGCGGCTAGACCGTCTGCGTGACAATCTCAAACGGTCCGGTTTGCCCGCCGACGTCATCCAAGCCGACGTTGAAAAATGGCAACCCAAACAGAGCTTTGACGCGGTGCTGTTGGACGCGCCTTGCTCGGCCACGGGGACCCTGCGCCGTCATCCCGATCTCACGTACTTGAAAGGTGACAAGGATATAAAGAAATTTCCCGAGCATCAGAAAGCTCTGCTCAAACGGGCCGTTGGTTTTTTAAAACCGGCCGGCCATTTGATTTACGCCGTCTGTTCCCTGGAGCCGGAAGAAGGACAAGGCGTTGTCGATGCGGTTGTGGGTGACGGCGGCCTATCGCAGGTACCCATCGATCCAAACCCACTCGGTGTTGATCCCGCCTGGATCGAAGACACCGGTGCTCTGCGCACTGTGCCCTGCTATTGGTCCAAGAGCGGCGGCATGGATGGTTTTTATATTGCCCTGCTCAAGAAAGCTTAGGCCGGTTCCACATAGCGCCGCTTGAGCTCCATTTGTGCAGATTCGTTTACACCGAGCACATCACGGATATAACCCTCAACCGAGCCGCCCACTTTTTGCATTTCATCGAAGGCAGCGTTGATCTTGTTTGGGTGTGCCGAAAATAAGGCCAGAACGTCTTCCTGTGAGCAGGCTGGTTCCGCTCCTTCAAACTCGGCCCATTCTTTTTCGATGTAGTACATGCTTTGCGCGCGTGCCCCTTGGCCATGACTGGATTGCATGTAGTCGGCTACGGCATCTTCACGGGACACGCCAAGAGTCACGTGGAGCATGGCCGAAGCAATCCCTGTTCGGTCTTTACCGGCGGAACAGTGCAGTAAGAGGGCAGGGTGATCATCTTCCAATATTGTTGCAAACATGGCTGCAAAGCGATCCGACTGCTCACGTACAAACTCCCGGTAACCTGACCCTTGCATGCCTTCTGCCTTCTCGAAACCTATTTCCCCGCGCAACATTTTTTGAGTGGAGATGTGCACGCCTGGCGTCGATACGGGCCAAACTGAAAATGCGTGCGTCTTAGGTGCATGTGAGTCGTGAAACTCGTTGGGATGTTCCGCCCGCTCGTCGTCGATGCGGAAGTCGCAGACCAGTGTGATGTTCAGCGCTGCGATTTCAGACAGTCCTTCCGGTTCCGCGTGAGCCAGGTGACCGGAACGAAATAAGCACCGCGGCTTCACACGTCCGCCGTCTGCCGTGGCGTAGCCGCCCATGTCGCGAAAGTTGATGGTGCCGGGAAAACGCAGATGCCGGTCAAAGTCGGTCACTTATTTGCGATCCATCTTTTTCCAGTCGGCACGGGAGAGGGCGTAGATATGTACAGGTATGTCCTTCACCTGCCATTCTTCCTTGAAGGTTTCCCCTACTCGTAAGGCCACGGCAATGGACCGTGGATTGGCTGGGCTGATGACTGATATCACTTCATCCCAGCCCAGCGTCTCAAACGCGTAGTCGCGCACAGCACAAACTGCTTCCGTGGCGTAGCCTTTGCCCCAGTGCTCCCGTGCCAAGCCGTATCCCACTTACCGACCCGGCCAGGTTTCGGGATAGTACAAACCGGTGCGTCCGACAAAATGGCCGCTGTCCTTTTCTTCCAACGCCCAGATGCCGAAGCCCCGCAACGCCCAATGGCCCATGGCAGTGGCCATATGTCTCCAGGCTTCCAAACGGTCCATGGGTTTTCCAGCCACACTGATAAATTTTGCTACCTCCGGATGCGCCACCATTACCGCATAAGCATCGATGTCATCG
The DNA here is from genome assembly GCA_965262665.1 of Rhodospirillaceae bacterium. Classification (GTDB taxonomy): domain Bacteria; phylum Pseudomonadota; class Alphaproteobacteria; order Rhodospirillales; family Rhodospirillaceae; genus CBDBND01. The sequence continues at coordinate 529,157 of CBDHFR010000003.1, read as the reverse complement.
GCACGGAAGGCCCGGAGGATGAGCCGGTCGGTTTCAAGAGTGGGGATGTCCATGCGGGTGCCTGAGTCTCAAATGTTATAGAGGTCGGCTTTGTACAAAGGCGCGTGAGAGGGGTCGGAATACCAGGCGATGGACTGTTTCAGACCGCGTTTGAAGCCCTCCTGTCCGCCATAAGCCGGCGACCAATTCAGCACCTTTTTCGCTTTTTCATTGGAGGCCCACAACCGTTCCACTTCCGATGCATCGGGTCGGATGCGCTGGTCTTCCGTCACAATGTTCACGTCCGCGTTCATGATGTCTTTGATCATGTCCACCGTGTCTCCGACGGACACTTCGAAGTTTGAGCCGATGTTGATGGCCTCGCCGAAGGAGGCGTCGGACCCCGCCATGGCCAGGAACCCCGCCACCGTGTCATCGATATAATTGAAATCCCGGGTGGGATGGAGCGAGCCCAGTTTGATCTCTGCCTTGCCCGCGAGAATTTGGGTGACGATTGTGGGAATGACGGCCCGGGTGGACTGGCGTGGTCCATAAGTGTTGAACGGGCGGATCACGCTCACCGGCGTGCCGAAAGCGCGGTGAAAGGACAGGGCAATCTGATCGGCCCCGATCTTGGAAGCCGAGTACGGCGACTGCCCCTGCAAAGGGTGGTCTTCGGTGATGGGGACGAATTGAGCGGTGCCGTAAACCTCCGATGTGGAGGTGACGACGACGCGTTTGACGCCCAGGTCCTGCGCTGCTTGCACAACATTGAGCGTGCCCTTGACGTTGGTGTCCACGTAAGCCGCCGGCGAGTGATAGCTGTAGGGAATGGAAATCAGCGCCGCCAAATGCAGCACCGTGTCGCAGTCCGCCATGGCCGTGCGCACGCCGTGGGAGTCCCGCACGTCGCCGGCAAACACGTCTAGCTGATCGCGAATATCCTCATCGCTGTGATCGAGCCAGCCCCAGGAGTTGAAACTGTTGTAGAGGACAAAAGCGCGCACATCGTGTCCGGCCCGAACCAGCGCTTCCGTTAAATGGGAGCCGATGAACCCGTCTGCGCCGGTGACTAAAACTTTTCCTAGATCGGCCATGGCTTACGTGTCCTTTACCGCGCGCACGAACAGGTAATCCCCTTTGTTCGACCGGTTGAGCATAAACAGGGCGTACAGCAGATGGCAGATCAGTTTCCGCATCAGACCGAAACGACCCATGGTGCCTTTGTTGTCTAGGACCTCAAGCAGGTTGCGATAAAGCGGCGAATACAACGGCCAACCCCAAGCAACGGTCCGCTCAACCGACATCCCGGCTGCTTGAATTTTTTCTTCCAACTCGCCGGGGGCGTAATTGCGCACGTGTCCGACTTGGCGCTCGAAGTTGCGCATGCGGCCTTGCAAGGTGGCGATGATCATCCTTCCACCCGGTGCCGTCATAGCCGCTAAGTTTCTGATTGCCGCACTATCGTCGGTGATGTGTTCCACCACGTCTGCCGACACGACGAGATCGAAAGTATCCGGCAACGGCGCATTGGCCACATCGCCAACTTTAAAGGATGCGTCAGGCACAACCGTGCGGGCCAAGGCGACAGCCTTGTCGGACACATCGATACCGGTCCCAATAGCGTCAGGATGATTGGCTAGAAGATCCCGCAGCAGGGATCCTTCACCGCAGCCCACATCGAGAATGGAGCGCGGTGTGAGATCGGCCGACATTTTTTTCATCAAGCGCCGGCAATGGCGGGCCATGGGACCATAAAGGCGGGTGTCGTCCCATCCGGCCGCCCACAGGGCGTCGTAATCCGCCGCATCCATGGGTGTGGCCGTCGTCACGGTGACTCCACGCCGGCGGCATCGCTCAAGAGCGTCAAATACTCTTCGGCAGCCATAGTCCAACTGTAGTGGTCTTCCACTCGCTTACGGGCGGCCTGACCGAGGGCGAACGTCTTGTCCCGGTCTTCGATCAACGTTTTTAAGGCGCTGGCCAACCCGTCTGCGTCTTCCGGCTCCACCAGCAGACCGGTTTCGCCGTCGATGACCACTTCTTCAATGCCGGCCACGCGGCTGCCGATCACGGGCATGCCTGCCGCCATGGCTTCCAACATGGCGTTGGGCATGCCTTCGTCGCGGGAGGGCAGGACAAAAACATCGGCATCTTCATAAACGGCGGGCAGATGGTCCCGTTCCAACCAGCCGCGAAACACAATGTATTCGCTTAAGCGCAAGCCTTGCGCCGCGCGGGCCAGTTCGTCTTTGAGCGGCCCTTCCCCGGCGATGGTCAAAGTCCAATCGGTGCGGTCTTTGAGAAAGGACAACGCGCGAAACAAGACATCCAAGCCTTTCTGGCTGACCAGCCGGCCGACAAAGAGAAACCGCAACGGCCCTTCCAATGTAGGCACGGTGGGCGGTGTCACCGCCCGGAGATCAGCACCAGCGGGAATCATGCCGATCTCCACGTCGGGCGCAAACTGACGCGCGAGATTGGCAAGGCCGTTTGAGTTGGCGATGACGGCACTTGCGTCTCGCCAGACCTTAGTAATCACTGGTGCGGTCAGGCGGTGATACACAGCGAGTTCGTCGGCCAAGAAGCCGGGCACGTCGCCCCCCTGCAGAGAAACCACATAGGGTAAGCCCAACCGTCTTTTCAGCCACCACCCCACCGGGCCGGTGGGCAGAGAGAAAAATACCAGAGCAGCATCTGCCCGCACTTGTCGGGCCAGACCCGGTGCTGTGATCGACGCGTGGGCAAGGAACATCAGCATTTCGGGAATGGAGCACCGGTCCTGGTGCCGGCGGGCCGCCCAAATGCGATAGACTTGGACCCCGCGGTCGTTCTCCCGGCGGGGGAGATCGCCCTGAGCGGCGGTCAGGACCGTAACCCGGGCACCCCTCTCAACCAGCGCCCTGCCAATCTGTTGGGTGGCATTGCCGCCGCCGCCGCCGACCGGCGGGTACTCGTAATTGATCAATAGAAAACGCGGGTGCTTGGGCATGGGCGCGGGGTCTTGTGGGTGTCATCGGCTAGGCGTTGTCGCCGCGGGGGTAGCAGACTATACCCGAGACACTCAAGGACGAAGGGTGTCCCTCGCCATATGTCAGTTCTCTCCAATCGCACCGCCATTTTTGCTGTTAAAGCGCTGGTCAGCCTTGCTCTGTTGACGGTGGTGGTAGGCCAGCTGGAGATGTCCGCGGTGGCCGATGCGTTAAGCCGGCTCAGCGCGCAGACCCTTGTTGTTGCCGCCGTTCTCTATGTGCTGGCCCATGGGCTCAACGGTTTCAAACTGCAATTGCTGATGGCCGGCCGGCCTCTGGTGGACTTGATCCGCTACACCTTCGTCGCCCTCTATTACGGCACCGTGTTGCCCGGTCAAATTCTGGGCGACGCGGTTAAGGCCTATCATTTGGTCCGCCCCGGTGACGACGGCGCCGCCGTGGTGGCGGCTGTAGTGGTGGATAAAATCACTGGCCTTGCCGCTCTTTTGCTGATCACCGGGATTGCTTTGCTGGTCGACCCGCGTGGTTTTCCTGCTGCCTTTCCGGCTCTGTCTTTCGCCCTTCTGGTCGGATTGATCCTGGCGCTGGTTCTGCCGCTGTTTGTGCCCAAAGTGCCGGCAACATTGGACAACGCGTTGGGGCGGTTTCTCCGTGCCTGGCATGCGTCCGCCGGCGAGTGGTGGCCGCTGATCGCTTCTTTCATCACCGGCATCGCCTTTCAAGTGCTAGCGGTCATCGTTGTCGCTTATCTCGGCACCGGCATGGGAATCAGCCTCTCCTTTGCCGCCTGGGTGGCGGTGGTAGGGATGGTGTCGCTGGTTTTGCTGTTGCCGGTGACCGTTGCCGGGATCGGCTTGCGCGAGGGCGGGCTGGTCGTGCTACTCGGGTTCGTCGGCGTAGCGCCGGCTGATGCCGTGGCGCTGTCGTTTTCCCTGTTGGCATTCACGCTGCTGGGTGCGGTCGGCGGCGCTGTAGCCGATTTCAAGAGCCGAGCGGAGTGAATCTTAAACTCATTGCCACGACAAAATTCTGGTTCCCAAAAGCCACCCGAAGGTCATAGCGGCAGAGATCATGGCGCCACCCAAATACGCTTGGCCAAAAACCCCCATGCCCAGAACCTCGCCTGCCGCGTAAAGGTTGGGGACGGGCTGACCTTGCGCGTTCTGGACCCTCAACTGGTCGTCCGTCTTGAGTCCGGCGAAACTGAGCACAGACACACCATAGTGTTTGACCGCATAAAACGGCGCTTGCGCCAGTGGCAGCGGCATAAGTGTGCGGTCAAAGGCATCGGTGCTCGTTTTTTGGCCTTCGTTGAATACCGCAACCGTATTCTCTAAGAGGCCGTTTCGAAAGGGGTTGAGTGGCCGGTGTCGATGTGATTCCAGGAAGGTTGCTGAAACCGATCTGGAGCCGCCATGTGGACGCCGACCACCCGAGAGCAGCATAGCCGCAAGGCGCTGCGTTATCAGACTGATTTGACCGATGCGGAGTGGGTTGTGATCGAGCCTCATTTGCCTCCGGCTCATGGCACGGGACGGCCCCGGTCATGGCCGATGCGAGAGATCGTCAACGGCATTTTCTACGTGATGCGGGCTGGCTGCCCTTGGCGCTTGCTGCCAAGCGATTTACCACCGTGGGGCACGATCTATCGCTGGTTCGCTAAGTTCCGCGACGACGGCCTCCTTGAGAAGATCAACCACTTTCTGGTCATGGCCGATCGCGAGCGGGTCGGACGCGAGGCCAGCCCGAGCGGCGCGATTATCGACAGCCAGAGCGTCAAGACGACCGAGGCTGGTGGCCCCCGCGGCTACGATGCGGGCAAGAAGATCAAGGGGCGCAAGCGCCACGCGCTGGTCGACACCGACGGGCGCGGCCTCGTGCTCGAGGCGCATCCGGCGAGTATCCAGGACCGCGATGGTGGCGGGCCGCTGCTGTGCGCCTCACGCGGCTCGTTTCCGTTCATCGAGAAGGTCTTTGCCGACAGCGGCTACGCCGGCGAGAAGGTCGCCACGGCCACCATGATCGCCGTCGAGATCGTGCGCAAAAGCCCCGATCAGGTCGGCTTCGCCGTCCAACCGCGCCGCTGGGTCGTGGAGCGCTTCTTCGCCTGGATCAACCGCAACCGGCGACTGGCAAAGGACTTCGAGGCCACCATCGCCTCGGCCCGCGCCTTCCTCTACGCCGCCTCCGTCATGCTCCTCGTCCGCAGATTGGCCCGAGCCGCATGACTTTCGAAACCGACTCTAAGGCCTTAGCATCCATTTCGCATTGTGTCGCAAGAGTGTGTAATGAATCTGCCGTTTGAAAGTCGGGATGCTCGGCAAAAGCTCTGGTGGTTTTTTCCTGGCACCAGGTGAAAAGCGGAGGTGCGGCGTCAGCGATGGCTTGATCGTAAACGCACCAAAATGTCTCGTCTTCTTGTGCGTAAAGAAACCGTTCCCGTTTATCAGGGCTCGGTTCGTCTTCGGCCATGAACCGGTTCCCTGATCTATTGACGTACACTTCCCAAGGCATCCGGAACCGGGGAAGCGTGATCGTGTGGAATCCAAACACTGCGTCACGATCTGGATCGCGCGTTCCTCCGAAGGTGGGCAAGTAACTGTCTGCGTATGCCATCTGTGCACCCTCCGCTATGGCTGCACGGTGCCCGGAGGTGCCCGGACCCTGTTGCAGTGATATTGGCAAACGTACGGCAGGGGTGGCCGTGAACCTCTTGCCATAGCGCCGCATTGTTCGAAAATCCGCCGCTTGAGAGAACGACGACCTTGCCTGTCAACGCTTCCACATCACCGTTGCCGTTCCGCACCGAGACGCCAGAAACGTTTTGGTCCGTATCTTGTATCAGTTCAGTGATTTCCGTTTCCAAACGCAAGGTCACGGCGCCGCTTTCGATTTTCTTTGTCAGCACTGGCCCGAACACATCGAGGTAAGCTAGGCCATTACGCTGTGGCGTAATGATCCGCGGCGTGTTGTACAGCTCATGAGGCGCACCGGTGGATAGGTGGGCAGCATCCACATCCAAACCAAGCTCCAAGAGCCAGTCGAGTGTCTCGGCTGCACGCTCTATCCACAAACGCAACAGCGCGTGATCTCCCGTATCCCCGTTTATAGCGATGCAGTCTTTGAAATGCTGCGCGGGGGTGTCGTCGATGCCGCATTCTTTTTTGCAAAAGCGACCCGGCTGCGCTGAATGATCCGGTGGACAGATGAAGTGTGCCGCCGATGTAATCGGCCGCGTCGATCAGCAGCACTGTTGCTCCTCGGTCGGCAGCACACAGAGCCGCGGGAAGTCCAGCAGTTCCCGCGCCGACGACGATCACATCCCATTCCTTGGTCATCACGATGTCTCTATTTGACGTGCAGCGAATGCAGCCAATAACGCCGGCCTAAGGATTGGGTGTAAAGGCAAGGATCGAGTTGTCTTGATCTGTTGTCATGTAGATGGTGCCATCCGTTCCAACGGCAATCCCGGTCGGCAGATGCACCGGCACAACGCCTTGGCCGATGGTGTCCCCGATGGGAAGGGCCTCCGCAATCACGGTTTTGGCTCCCGTTTCAGGGTCGACAACAGAAAGGCGCTGTGCCCCGACTTCGGCAACGAGAATGTGGCCGTCTTCGCGCAAAGCAATTCCTTCCGGCTGGCTTAGGTCACCGGCGATGACCGTCTTCCTGCCCGCATCATCGATTCGGATGATGCGGCCGGCTGTGGCTTCGCTGACAATCAGCACATCCTCTTCATCTTCAACCAGCCCAACCGGCCCATTCAAACCGTAGGCCAAAATCCGTTTGGTCGCTGCGTCACCTTGCGTGAAGGCGACAACTTCGCCAGCCTTGAAGTCGGTGACCAGTATTTCATCGTCGCGAACGACAACGGTCATCGGCGTCTTGGCGCTGGTCCAGGTGTTGACAACGGATTCCGTTTCACGGTCCAGCACCGACACCGTGCCCCGCTGCACATGGGCCAACGCAATGACACGGCCGTCCGTGTCCACGGCCGATCCCGCTTTTTTGAACAGATCGAAAGCGGTGGCGCTAACCGTTCCGGTTTTGGGATCGACAAAACGATATCCAAACATGTCAGACACCAACAGGGTGTCGTCCCCGTCTTGACCCATTACAGTCAGACCACCGGAGGCTGAGAACTGACCTTTGACAACAAAGGTGTAGTCACCTGAGGTCGGATTAACAGCCATGATCGCAGTATCGGAAGGTCGTGACACATAAAGCGTGCCGTCTTCTCCGATGGCGAGATTGTCTAGGGGTGGTCCAGGTTCGGCGATGACCGAAAATTGACCCGTATCAGGATCCACGCGCACCACACGGCCGCCGGTCCATTCCAAGCCGTAGAGGACTCCATCCGATCCCTGTCGGACTGCAACTATGTCTCCTAAACCATCCGCAATGACAGAAGAGTCACCTGTGTCCAGATCAATGCGAATGATTTGTCCCCTGAAGGACGACGGAGCGATCAGGCCATTGTTATCGTCCAAAACAAACGCGTTGATCCCGCCATACCCTTCACCGATTTTGCGAGGCGGCGCGTCACCAGGGATATCGTAAACCTGAAGCGTATCTGGCTGCGTCACTTGGCCGAGGTACATGCGTCCGTTGCCGTCAAAAGTGATGGGGTTAACCCACGGCAATCCGGTCGCGCCGGTACGGATGGTGCCATCGGACGACTGCATCCGCACTTCCTGGGTTTACAAAGCCGTCCACGCCAGCGATCCGTCGGGCGCAAACGCAAGATCGTCACCGCTAACCTGATCAGCCAGCAGTTTTTCCAATGCCCCGGTTTTTACATCGACGCGAATGAGGCCGGTGCCCATCACGGTGCTGCCGTAAAGCCAACCGTCTGGTCCGAAGGTAAGGCCGTTGATACCGTGGGTGGGCAAGCCGCTCACCACAGTGTGTTGGGTGTAGGTCATCTCTGCCGAAGCGGTGACAGACAAGAACGCTAACAGGCTCACAACGGTCATGAATTTGAGGCCGTTTCTCCTATTGGAGGTCGAGCGCCGAAAATTGTATTGGGAACGCATTAAAAACTCCTCACATCAGCGTTCAGGTGCGTCGTCAGCCACGCTGATGTTTTCGTACCGGACAAAACCAAAGTTGTCCTCATATCCGCTCACTCCCGGGGCGAGGCCAGCAAACAAAACGGTTTCATAAAGAAAGATCGCCGGTGCCTGTTGATGATAATAGCGATGCACTTCGTGCCGCAGCCGAAGGGCGTCCGCCTCGTCCCAAGTGGTCAGGGCTTGGTTAACTTTCGGCATGATTGAGTCGTCACAGAACCAGGCAAAACGCTGCCGGCAAGAATGCAAGGTGACCGCCCGAATGGAATCCAGCGACGGTTGCGTGCCCCACCACATGCCAAACGCATCACCGTAGTTTCCAGTTACGAACACATTGCTGAGAAACAGACCTCGCGGCACCACGTTGATATCCATGGTCACACCAACGGCTCGGAGGTCTTCCGCGATCAACTGATACGTCAGCTCGGCGCCAGGTGCAGCTGTAGTCACATCAATGGTAAAGCTGAAGCCGTTCCCGTAGCCGGCCTCTGCCAGCAGAGCTTTGGCTCTATCCGGGTCGTAAGGGTAGGGGTCGATGGCTTCATTATGGCCGTATGCCAAGCGCGCTGCCGGCTGACTCGCCACAACCGTTGCCCCGTTTAGAATCACATCAACAATTGGCTCTTTTTGCACGGCGTAGTTTAGCGCTTGCCGGACTCGGTGGTCCTTGAACGGTGCCTCCCGGTCAGTCGCAAACGACACACCGTGAATACCGCCGTCGGACCATGCTAAACCGGCACCACCGATCTGTTCGATGGCTGCAAGATCTTCGGGTCCTAGATCCAACGCGATGTCCACTTGTCCACTGAGAACCACTTGTACCCGTGCCACTCGGTCGGGCAGTTCAATCAGTTCAAGGCGATCGACTTTCGCGGTACGCCAGGATTGTTTGTAGGCACGCAATTGGGCCCGGCCCGGTTCCCAGGCTTCCAATTGAAACGGCCCGGCGCCAACCGGTGTTCTGGCAAAACTCTCGCGGCCGAGATCTTGCCATGCCTCTGGCTCGGCCAGCATGAGGCCAACCACATGACGCGGAAAAATAGGTTCTGTGCCTGCGGTTACGATTTCGACGGTATGGAAATCCACTTCGCGGGCCCCCGTCATAGGCGGGAGTTCGTTGCGCAAGAAATCTCCCAAAGAGTCATCACTGATCAGATAGGAGACGGCATGGGTGACCGCGCGTGCCGTTAGTGGGTGGCCGTTGGAAAAGGTAACGTCCGGACGCAATGTAAATCGCCAGGTCAAATCGTCGACCTTCTCCCACGCCGTTGCCAATCCAGGCTCCAAAGCGCCGTTGTTGGTCAAACGCGTGAGACCGTCGAACATGGCCGAGGTTGTGGTGATGGTCGGATAGCCCAAGGAGGCAAAAGGATTGCCGTACTTGGCTGGCAGCGTGATGAGTGCCACACGCGCTGTTGTTTCAGCACGAAGCGGGGCAGCCATCGACAAAGCAATAAGTACAGCTGACGCAACAAGAGAATACGTTTTGACCGCCGCCAATTTCAGCCGCGAACTCATACGCTGTCTTTCACATTGACGCTCCGGCCACTTTCATGGGAATGCATGGCGAAGAGGCAAATACGATGGCCGTCATAGTCGCTCACCACCCAGTCCGTTCGCGGCGGAGGCGTGTCGATGATGACGTATGGCTCGCTGGTGTATAGGCCACGCTCCCGGAACTGCATGACTTTGTCTTCCAAGGTATCGAGGCTGACTTCAATGATGATGTTCATAGGGTAGGGCGGTTGGGGTGCAGGAAAGGGCTGACCTTTCATTTCCGTGACGGCGATGGCACCGAACTTGGTCTTGCTGTCACTGAGAAACGCCACACGCAGTTTGGTTTTGTCTTCATCGCAGCCAAACATGTCATACGTCACACTCAGGGCATCGGCCACGCGATCCACCTTGAAACCTAATATGCCGCAATACAGTTCGAACGCACGCTCATGATCAGATACAAGAATGTGCGGCCGGTGCACCATGAGATCGATTTTTTGCTTGGACATGCTGTCAATTACCCCAGCCACCTTGTAGCGGCCGCGAAGGTAACGGGAGTTGTACAATCAACCAACGGCCTGTTGTCGGTTATGAACGTCTGATGACCGCATTAAAGCCGTTTCCGCACCGTGATGATCAGCGGCGTCCAACCCTGGAGTAGAATGGCGATTTCTGCGGCCACGCGATTAAGTTTCAGCGTAGTAGCGAAACGCACAAGCTTTCCCACTTTGCTGAGGGCCATCCATTCTTTGGCGAGGCCAGTGGCCATACGTTCCCGGAACACATCCTGACCCAGACCGAGGAGATCGACCGGCATTGGTGCCGCAATCTTATTCACTTCCCGCCGCGCCCAGATCGGATTGAGTTGAGTGCGCAGTGTTGCTGCGAACGCCGGATCTTTGCGGTAGACGGTTTTCATCCACCAGCAAAAGAACCGATTGGAAAACACCGGCGGATGAAAGGCGGCGTAGTGGCCGTCGAAATAGGACAAGTAGTTGGGACAAACGATTTGAACGGTCCCTCCCGGTTTCACCACCCGCACCGCTTCTCGCAAAACCGCAGATGGATCGTCCGTGTGTTCCAGCACGTTGGTTGAATAAACAATGTCAAAGTGACCATCGTCGAAAGGGAGAGATTCTCCGCTCGCATTAACGATGCGGTCGGGATCGAGCCCGTTGGCGGTAATCAGATCCTTGGCAACGGCGGCGGAGTCTCCAAACCCTTCCCCTTCGGGTTCTATGGCCGTGCCGTCGATGCCGAACCGCTTGGTCCAAACAATGTGGGTGACGCCGCAGCCGGCCCCGATTTCCAGCACCCGTTTGCCCTTGAGGTCCACATGGCGTTCCAGAATTGCCGCCGCTTCCAACGCGCGGTTGGGATTCAATGTGTCCGCGGCGAACTGATCCGGGTCCAATCCCTGAATTGATTCAAAATAGTGCCCCTGGCCAACGCGAACGCGGGCAAAGGCCTCGTCCGTGATGGTGCAGTCGGGCGAGGACAGGTCCGACGCCAAGCTCATGGCTTAAGTCCGTGGCTCAGGGCCATCCAACACCACAGAGCCAGCCGGTCGTCGCGGCGCCCAGAAGCATGGGTCATCCACCGGCCTTTGAGCCAAGAAAGATCAACATGGGGTACCGTATGCTCAGGCGGGTCCATATTCCGCAGCCAGCGGGATAACGGAATCCCGAATCCTTTTTTCTTGCGACTCAAAATGTCGCCGGGCAACCGGTCGCGCAGCGCCAGTTTCAAAATCCATTTGGTCGTTCGGCCGTGGAGTTTGACGTGCCAAGGCAGGCGTTGGGCAAAGGCAGCAACATCGTTGGCGAGGAACGGACTGCGCACTTCCAGGCTGACGGCCATGCTGGCCCGGTCGGTCTTGGTCAGGATGCCGTCGGGGAGATAGAAGCGGGTGTAAAAATCCATCGTTTTGTCGGCGATGTGGTCTCCGGGGCAGGCGTCCCAGGCGGCAATGGCTTCGCTGTATAGGGACTCCGCATCGACCGGCTCTTGAAACAGGGTAGCAATGTCGTCCGGCTCTAAGGCGCCCAGCCAGCGGGGATTCCATTCTGCCTCCGGATGTTTGAGTCCGCGCAGGCCACGGTTCAAGACAAAGTTAAAACTCATGTTGGCGTCGGAACGGGGCAAAGCTGCCGCCAACGCTTTGACGGCGCCGTGAACGGGTGCCGGAACAAAGCGGTCATAGAATTGGGCGCGCTTCAACACGCGAAACGGATCGTAGCCTGCAAACAGTTCATCACCGCCATCACCGGACAATGCGACGGTGACATGCTTACGGGCAAATTCGCACAACATATGGGTGGGTAAAATCGATGGATCGCCTAACGGTTCGTCCAAGCGGGATAGCAAAGCCGGTAACGACGTCTGTGCCGCGTCGAGATCGCAGATTTCCACATGGTGGGTGCTGCCCACATGCAGGGCCATCTCTTCCGCCCATGGGGACTCATCGAAACTGGTTTCGCGAAAGCCGATGGAAAAAGTACTGAGGCTGGACGGGTCCCGCACGTCGGCGGCGCAGGATAGCACAGCACTGGAATCGATACCGCCGGACAGAAACAATCCCAAAGGTACATCTGCTTCCAGTCGCGTGGTCACCGCTTCGGCGATGAGCGCGTTCAGTTCCGCTGCCCAATCTTCAACCGTGCCCGGTGGCGGTTGCTGGTCACTCAAACGAAACTGCCAATAAGAGGTCTCGTTCGTCTCAAGCGTTTTGGCATCGATGCTCAGGAGGTGTCCCGGCCCGAGCTTGTGGACGCCTTCGTATGGTGTATGGGGGGCTGGAAAAAACCCGTGGGCGAAGAACTTCTGCAGCGCCGGTTTGGAGACGGAAACGTCTTTGAGCGTGGGATGGTTGAGCAGCGCTGTCAGTTCTGACCCGAACACAACCGCGTCGGATCGCGCCGCAAAGTACAACGGCTTTTCTCCGAAGCGGTCCCGCGCCAGGGTGACCGTGCCGGCATTGCGGTCGAATACGGCGAGCGCAAACATGCCGTCCAAGCGCGCAAACAAATCCCGGCCCCAGGCTTTCCAGCCGTGCACCAGCACTTCCGTATCCGCGTGATCGGAAAGAAATGTGTGGCCATGTGCTTCCAATTCCGTGCGTAAAGAGCGGTGATTGTAAATCTCACCGTTGAACACCACACCGACGGTACCGTCCGCATCCCACATGGGCTGATGGCCGCCGTCCGGGTCGAGCACGATCAAACGGCGGAAGCCGAGAAATACAGGGACATGATGATCGCGGTAGTAACCGTCGCCGTCAGGACCGCGGTGCACCAAGGCGGCGGTCATGGTGCGCAGGTCCTGTTCGTCGCCGACGCCGACGAATCCCGCTAGCCCACACATGACTCAAAATTACGCTCTTTAGAGAAGCGGACCGTCACTCGCCCTCGTCCACGTTTATGCGGTCCCGCACCGTATATTGACGCTTGCCCTGACTTTCGTAGTAGACGCGCACCAGCACCTCGGCCAGCAATCCCATCAGGATGCACATCACCCCGGTGATGAAGCCCAAGGTGAACAACAGGGGTAACGGCGTTTCGATGAACGAGGTGTTGTCAAAAAATTTGAGATACAGCGCCCAGAGGCCGGCAATGAACGAAATGCCGAAGAAGCCGAAGCCGACCATGCCGAAAATGTAAATGGGCTTGGCGTCGTACTGAGTGAGGAAATTCACCACCAGCAAATCCAACAGCACTTTGAACACACGACTGAGCCCGTACTTGGACGTGCCCCGTTCCCGTGGGCGGTGATTGACGGGCAGCTCCGTCACCTTTGCGCCTTGCCAATGAGCATAGATGGGCACGAAGCGATGCATCTCACCGTAAAGGCGGAAATCCTCCAGCACGTCGCGGCGATAGGCTTTCAAGGTGCAGCCGTAATCTTTCAACGGCACACCCGACACCCAGGAGATCAGCGCATTGGCGATGCGCGACGGCAGCACCCGTGTGAAAAAGGACTCCTTGCGGTCTTGCCGCCAGCCCGAGACCACACCGTAGCCTTCGTCCAGCTTATCCAACAGCTTGGCAATGTCCGCCGGGTCGTTTTGCAGGTCTCCATCCATGGGGACGATCACCGACCCCTTGGCATGGTCGATGCCGGCCATTATGGCCGGGGTCTGCCCGACGTTGCGTTTGAAGCTGATGACTTTGTAGGCGGCGTTCTCTTTAGCCTGTGCGGCCAAAGCCTCGGCGGTGCCGTCCGAGGAGCCATCGTCGACGAAGATCACTTCATAGGCGCGACCCAGGTTCTGCAGCGCCGGTCCCAGCGCCTCGCACAAGGGTTCAACGTTTTCCTCTTCGTTGAAGAGGGGAATGATGACGGAGACCAGGTCCGTGTCCATTTGGGTTTGGTCTTTCACCACACCAGGCCTGTGACGGTTAGAGAGGTTGGGTGGAGTATGGGGGTTAATGCGCCGTTGTCCAAGGGCGCCCTTGAGAGAAAGCAATGCGAACCGCTTGACTCTCTTACATATTTTTCATGACCATGACCGCCGGCGCGCCTCGACCACCGCGCGAGCCCCGTGCTACAACCCGCCCCATCCTCTCAGTCCGCGCCCCAAGGCTCATCCATGAAATCCTGCGCCAAATGCCTGATACCGGAAACCGCCGAAGCCACTACCTTCGATGACACCGGCACCTGTTCCGTCTGTCGTCAGATCGAATTCAAAGAAGAAAAAGTGGACTGGGCAGACCGTGCCCGGCAGCTGGATGAACTGGTGGCCACCTACAAAGACAAAGATCTGTACGATTGCATTGTGCCGTTTTCGGGCGGCAAGGATTCCACTTACCAGCTGTGGTACATCGTCACTCAATTAAAGATGAAGCCGCTGGTTGTGCGGTTCGATCACGGTTTCTACCGCCCGCAATTGGAAGACAACAACAAGCGCACGTTCAAGATCCTCGGCGTCGACGTGGTGCAGTTCACCCCCAGCTGGCATGTGGTGCGCGAGCTTATGCTGGAGAGCTTGAAACGCCGGGGCGACTTCTGCTGGCATTGTCATACGGGCATCTATGCCCACACCATGCAAGTGGCGCTGCGTTATGAAACACCGCTGTTGTTCTGGGGCGAAAGCCTGGCAGAGTACCAAAGCTTCTACTCTTACGAAGAAATGGAAGAGGTGGACGAAAAGCGCTTCAACCGGGCGATGAACCTCGGCATGACCTCTGACGACATGTTCGAGTTTCTTCAAGGCCGCGTTTCCAAGCGGGACCTCTATCCCTTTGCCTACCCGCCACGCAAGGCGCTGCAAAAGCTCGGCTGCCGCAGTGTGTGCCTTGGCAACTACGTCAAGTGGGACACCAAGAAGCAGGTGGAAATCATCAAAAAGGAATTGGGCTGGCAGGGCGACCGGGTGGAAGGCATTCCACCGGAATTCGATTACGAAAAAATCGAATGCCACATGCAAGGCATCCGCGATTATTTGAAGTACATCAAGCGCGGCTTCGGGCGCACCAACCATTTGGCCAACATCGAAATTCGCAACGGCCGTATGACCCGGGAGCGCGGCGCTGAACTGGAAAACGAGTACGACGGCAAGCGCCCGCCTTCGCTGGACATCTTTCTCGAGTACCTGCACATGAGCGAAGACGAGTTTTTAGAGGCAGCCATGAGCCATCAAGTGGATCCGCACCGTTTTCAACCCAATCAGGTCGAAGATGGCGAGCCCATGCACGACATGGATCAATGGGATCATACCAATGTCCCCTGGCCTGACCGGCCATCAATAAAAATCGGCGGATGACGTCCGACGGTCCTAACGTCTGGCGCACACTGGCGTCTAACCCCGTCAGCCGCTGGTCATCCAAAGGCAAGTCAGATCAAGACGCCCGGTCCCGGCTAGCCCGCAGTGTCGTCATTCCCGAAGTTACGCCCTCGTTTGCAATAGACGTGGACCAGCCCATCTTCACCATCGGCTCCTGTTTTGCCCGCAACATTGAAGATGCGCTGGAATCGGCTGGTGCGCAGGTGCCTGCAAAATCTGTCGTTATGGATTTTGCCGCCGAACGCGGACTCAGACCCAACTCCGTCCTCAACAAATACAATATTCCGTCCGTCGTGCAGGAACTGACCTGGCTGTATCAAAGGACGATACATTTAAGGATGAATTCCTGATCATAGGCGGAACATCATTCGTTGATCCTCACCTGGATGACCAAACGCCCGACGGACAAAAGGTCCAACTGCTTAAGCGCCATGCCGAAGTGACAGGCGTATTCGCCCGCATCTCAAATGCCAAAACCGTCATCATGACCTTGGGCATGACCGAGGCTTGGTACGATAAGACCTACGATCTTTATCTCAACACGGCGCCGGCTATGGCGGCGCTCAACGCGGAGCCGGACCGGTTTAAATTCCGCGCGCTGTCCTACGATAGAGAACAAGACCTTTCTCGACCAATGCATCGACCTGATCTTTACCCACACCGCTGAGGACGCCTGCATGATCCTTACCGTCTCGCCGGTGGCGTTGAATCTGACCTTCAGTGGCCGGGATGTGATCGTCGCCAACAGCCAGTCCAAGTCTACTCTGGTGGCCCACGCACAATCTGCAGCCGCTGATCATCCCAGCATCGATTACTTTCCAAGCTACGAGGCGGTAATGGGATCCGATCCCCTATTTGCCTGGCAACCCGACCGCCGTCACGCCAGCCCAAGGATGGTCGATCTCATAGTTGCGGAGTTTCTGCATCGCTATGCTGGTCAACCAAAGCCGGATTGGCCCGACTTCAGGGATGACAGACATGGACAGATCATCGAAGAGTTGCATAAACAGATAAAAAGCTCGAACGCATGGTGACTTGGTCTAAGTCTCATGGGTCCCAGGCGAAAAAGTCGTAAAGTCAACTTCATGACATCCGTCGCCATCATCGATTACGGACGCGGCAATGTACGCTCCGTCTATAACGCGCTCGATTATGCCGGCGCGGATGCGGTCATCACCGACGATTCCAAAGCAATCGATGATGCTAGCCACATTCTCCTGCCGGGCGTCGGTGCCTTCGGGGATGCGGCGGCGGAGCTGAAGGCCCGGGGTTTGCCCGAGGTTTTGCATCGCCAGGCTTTTGAGAAGGGCAAACCGTTTCTCGGCATCTGTGTCGGTATGCAGATGATGGCCGCCACCGGATTGGAACACGGCGAACATAAAGGCATGAGCTGGCTTGACGCTGAAGTGCGCCGGCTTGAGCCCGGCCCCGATTGTCTGAAGATTCCCCATATGGGCTGGAACAGCGTTGCGCTGAACCGAGAGCATCCTTTGTTCGAGGGATTCAATGAAGACACGTTGGTGT
This sequence comes from Rhodospirillaceae bacterium, assembly GCA_965262665.1. GTDB lineage: Bacteria > Pseudomonadota > Alphaproteobacteria > Rhodospirillales > Rhodospirillaceae > CBDBND01. Next base: position 512,310 of record CBDHFR010000003.1, on the reverse strand, counting down.
TCTATTTCGTCCATTCTTACGCGGTGACCACCGAAGACACGGACAAGATTCTCGGCATCTGCACGTATGCTGCGCCATTTGTTTGCGCGCTCGCCTGGGACAACATCGTCGCTACCCAATTCCATCCGGAAAAGAGCCAGGACTCTGGCATTGAGATGCTGGAGAACTTCATCGGGTGGAACCCGTGATCGAACACGCGTGGAATCCGTAAAGCAATGCTGAAGCACCGCATCATTCCCAAGTTTCTGCTACGCGACGGGCGGCTGGTGAAATACCGCCAGTTCTTCGACGACGAACGCATGGCTGGCAATCCCGTGTCCACCGCCAAGGTCTACAACGATTACGGCGCCGATGAGTTTATCGTGTTGGACATCGTGCCCAGCGAAGAGTCCAAAGCCAAAGTGCGCGATATCGTTAAAACCATGAGCGAAGAGATTTTCATGCCCTTCACCGTCGGCGGCGGGGTGACCTCATTGGATGACGTTTACGAACTGTTGCGCGCCGGGGCGGATAAGGTCTCGGTGAGTTCACACGCTGTGCGCAATCCAGATTTTGTCGCGTCTGCCGCCAGGCAGTTCGGCGACCAGTGCATCACGGTCTCCATTGATTACAAGGATATCTCTCCTGGTGTGCCGCGCGTGTTCATTGCCGGCGGGCGGGAGAAGACCCAGCACAATCCTATTGATTGGGCGTTGAAGATGCAGGACTCCCTGTGCGGCGAAATCCTCATCACCTCCATCGATCAGGACGGCATGATGACCGGCTACGACACTGACATGATCGCTAAACTGAACGAGCAATTGGATGTGCCCCTGGTGGTTTCCGGCGGCTGCGGCGGCCTGCAACACTGCATCGACGCCTTTGCCAACGGCGCCTCAGCGGTGGCCATTTCCTCGCTCTTTCTCTTTACCGACCACAGTCCCATCAAGCTGCGCTCGCATCTTTACTCCAACGGCATTAACGTGCGGGCGAGCAAGACCAGTAGAAATTAAGACCAGTCGAAATTAAAACCAGCCGGAACTAAGGGCACATCCATATGGGCCGACCGCCTGTCAGCAACAAACCGAAGCCGTTTAGCACCTCGTTGTCAGCCGGCGACTTGACCGAATATGTAGCCAAGCAGATGGACGCCCTGTTCAACGACGGCTTTCCGGTCCGTCCCGGGCTCAAACCGATTGTCTCGACGGCCTTAGAACGCATGGAGCATTGTGTGCTGCGCGCCGGCCTCAAGGGCTTTCATACGGACAAGGACGGCCCCCGCTACAATCATCTGCATACGGACCAGCACGCCATCTTTCTCTACTACCTCGCCAACTCGGTGCACCGCATGGCCGGACCGACACCCATCGCCGAAAAGACCTATGCGTTGAACAAGGCGCTGCATGGGTTAGACGCATTTTACGAAGTGGAATTGCCGGACGTGTTTGCGGTTGTGCATCCTGTTGGCACCGTGCTCGGGCGGGCCTCTTATGGTGATTACTTTTGCGCTTATCAAAACGTGGGCGTGGGCGCGGATTTAGACGACAACCATCCCACCTTCGGCAAAGGCGTTGTCCTTTACGGCGGCAGCCGGGTAATCGGCGACGTAACCGTGGGCGACAACTGCATGGTCTCTACCGGCACCACGATACTCGGTGGAGAGGTTCCGTCCGGTCATGTGGCTTTCGGTCAGCATCCGCCCGCGGCGGACGGCCGCAAAACAACATTCGAAACCAAAGAAACGCGGCACGACATAATCAAAGATATATTCAAACCAGCAGTGTGATCGGAAAGGATCTCTCATGCGAACGATAGGATTTCTCCTTTCCTTATGTGTTTCGTCTTTCGCCCACGCCGCCTGCACAGTCGCTGACCTGTCATCTGCAGGCGTCACCGGCTTTCAGGAGGCGGTGATCAGCGTCAGTGATCTCGATGCGGCCAATGAAACCTGGCAGACCGTCGGCGGTTATGACGTGATTTGTGACGGGCCAGTGGAAGCAGGCCTCGCCGCCTTCTGGGGTTTACCGGCGGATACGCCCATGCACGAAGTGGTGCTGCGCAAAGGATCAGGCAACCGGGGCTTGGTGCGCCTGGTGCAAATTTACGGCCTACCCCAAGTGCAGATCCGCTCGTCTGGTTTACCTTGGGATCACGGCCGCTTTTTCGATCTTTATGTCTATGTGGACGACGTCGACTTGGTCTTCGAACAACTGCGCGACCGTGGCTGGCAGGGCTACAACGATCCCGTTCATTACACCCTGCAGGCTTTTGACATTGATGAGTCCATCATGTGCGGCCCCAACGGCGAAGCGCTGTGTCTCATGCAACGCAATGCACCGCCCTATGCTCAAAAAGCCGCCAGATCGGAAAGCGGCATGGGCTGGCCCTTCAACACGGCGCTTATCGTTGCGGACTACGAAGCCAACGAACAATTCTTCGCCAACGTGCCCGGCTGGAATGTGCACTTGAACGGCCGGTCCATGACACCGGCCCCGGGCTTTAACCCGACTGGCATTCCCGCCAATTTGGCCAGCTCCTCGCCGCGTCGGTTTGCCGCCTTCGCACCCCATGAGAGTAATCGAAACGGGTCGCTGCAGATTCTTATGGCCGAAGGGTTGACCGGCCGTGATTTCCGGGACCGGGCCGAGCCGCCCAATCTGGGTATCCTCACCATGCGCGTGCCGGTGGACGACGTGGACGCCCTGGCCCGGGAGGTGCAGGCCAAAGGCTATGGCATTCACAGACCCGTCACGTCGTTGACGTTGCCGCCTTACGGGGACGTGGACATGCTGGCGCTGAAAGCGCCCAACGGCGCGCGCATCGAATTCTTCGAGCAGAAATAAAAGTCCGTCGCCGTATGTCACTCCGTTTTCTTTTGTTAGGGCCTGTTTGCGCTGCTCTTGTCGCCCAACTGGCATTGGCCCAGCCGGGCGAGCAGCCACCGGCACCACAAGAAATCACCATCGTCGGCAATGCGCCGCCGGGTGGGCCGGGTGACAAGCTGTGGAAGATGTTCGACGAGGCGGTGACGGAAAAGTCCGAGGGCCGCTTGGAGTTAAGCCTGCTGGTGCACGGGCAAATCGGCGGGGACGACCTGGTCATCCAGGCCATTCGCCGTGGGCGTGGAGAGATGGGCATCGTCGGCGAAAGCGGTTTTGCTCAAGTGGTGCCCGAAGTGTCGGTGCTCAACATGCCCTATCTGTTCGACGGGCCGGAGGAATTGGATTTTGTCGTCGACGGTTTCGTGACCCCGGCCGTCAAAGAGCTGGCAGCGGCGCGGGATCTTGAATTTATGCAGTGGGTGGAAATCGGCTGGATGAACCTCTACGGCAAAGCGCCGCTGACCTCACCCGAAGACACCATTGACTACCGCCTCCGGGCCCTGCCCTACGAGACCTCGCAGGCCTTTCTCGCGGCCATTGGCGCCGATGTGATCAATCTGTCCTTTCCTGACGTCATTCCGGGCCTGCAGACGGGACTTGTCGATGGCGGAGAGTCATCGACGCTGATGTACGCCCGCGCCGGTTTGTATCAGGAAGCGCCTCATTTGACGCTGACCCGCCATTCCTATTCCTTCGCCGCTTTACTGGCCAACAAGACATGGCTGGAAGGTCTGGCACTGGAAGATCGCCAAGTCATGACCACCAGTTTTCCCGATCAGGACTTCGTCCGCCGTGACACCCGAGACTCTTTGGTACTGGAACTAAAAACGGCGGAGCAGGAAGGGGTCATTGCCCATCGTCTCGACGCAGCGGCGTTACAGCCCTGGGTCGAACGCACCCGCACCACCCATAAAGATCTGATTACTCGCATCGGCGGCGACGCCCAGCGGATTTATGATCTGGTGCAAGAGGGCAAAGCCGCCTTTGCTGAGAGGCCGTTTCGAAAGGGGTTGAGTGGCCGGTGTCGATGTGATTCCAGGAAGGTTGCTGAAACCGATCTGGAGCCGCCATGTGGACGCCGACCACCCGAGAGCAGCATAGCCGCAAGGCGCTGCGTTATCAGACTGATTTGACCGATGCGGAGTGGGTTGTGATCGAGCCTCATTTGCCTCCGGCTCATGGCACGGGACGGCCCCGGTCATGGCCGATGCGAGAGATCGTCAACGGCATTTTCTACGTGATGCGGGCTGGCTGCCCTTGGCGCTTGCTGCCAAGCGATTTACCACCGTGGGGCACGATCTATCGCTGGTTCGCTAAGTTCCGCGACGACGGCCTCCTTGAGAAGATCAACCACTTTCTGGTCATGGCCGATCGCGAGCGGGTCGGACGCGAGGCCAGCCCGAGCGGCGCGATTATCGACAGCCAGAGCGTCAAGACGACCGAGGCTGGTGGCCCCCGCGGCTACGATGCGGGCAAGAAGATCAAGGGGCGCAAGCGCCACGCGCTGGTCGACACCGACGGGCGCGGCCTCGTGCTCGAGGCGCATCCGGCGAGTATCCAGGACCGCGATGGTGGCGGGCCGCTGCTGTGCGCCTCACGCGGCTCGTTTCCGTTCATCGAGAAGGTCTTTGCCGACAGCGGCTACGCCGGCGAGAAGGTCGCCACGGCCACCATGATCGCCGTCGAGATCGTGCGCAAAAGCCCCGATCAGGTCGGCTTCGCCGTCCAACCGCGCCGCTGGGTCGTGGAGCGCTTCTTCGCCTGGATCAACCGCAACCGGCGACTGGCAAAGGACTTCGAGGCCACCATCGCCTCGGCCCGCGCCTTCCTCTACGCCGCCTCCGTCATGCTCCTCGTCCGCAGATTGGCCCGAGCCGCATGACTTTCGAAACCGACTCTGAGCAAGACGCTGGCATCGCAAGCGGCGGCGGATAACCGTTTTCCCTGTTTGTCGTTTTCTGAACACTGTTGACTCACCGGTTCATAAAGTGTAACTACACATATATAGACAAGAAAATGAAACGATCCGCCAATCTGGATGCCAAGGATGTGGCTTTTTGCACCTGCGCGTCTCTTCGCAAAGCGGCCCGGGTTGTCACTCAGACTTACGACGCCGCGCTCAAGCCGGCGGGCTTGAAGGCCACCCAATTCACCATCCTGGCCACTTTGTCCCGCTCAGGAGACCAGCCCTTGACCAAGCTGGCGGACTCCCTGGTAATGGACCGGACCACGCTGACCCGCAATCTCAAACCTTTGACAGCCCAGGGATGGATCTTTATCGCCCGGGAGGACGACCAACGGGTGAAACAGGTGGGTCTGACTGACAAAGGCCGTTCCGTATTCAAGTCAGCTCTGCCCTTGTGGCGCAAAGTGCAAACGGACACCGCAGTCGGTCTCGGTTCGTCCACTTGGGCGTCGTTGATCCATGACCTGCAAGATACGGTTGACGCGGTCCAAAACCGCTAAAAATTTCTGACAATACGTGTAAATACACTCATCAAAGGAGAGCGAACAAAACACAACAAAGAGAAACTCACGTTTGGTCGGCACCGCAAATAGCAGGACTGACCGTTGGATTGTTGGTCTGGCTAGGTGTCGCTTACTTTATTGGGGTCAACCAATTGGTCGCCACACAAGAGCTCACGCCCTTTCGGCCGATCGCCCTGACGGCCCTGGTCCCAGTCGGACTCTTTCTTGTGGCCTATGCAACCTCAGAACGGTTCAAAGCCTTCGTGCTGGCGCAGGACTTGCGTTTACTGACGGCCTTCCAATTGTGGCGGGTGATCGGATTCACATTTTTGACGCTTTACGCTTTTGGCGTGTTACCGGGATTGTTTGCCTGGCCCGCAGGACTGGGAGATGTTGCGGTCGGTGTAATGGCAGCCTTTGTTCTAATACGCATGGTCCGTGAGCCAAGTTTCATCAAAACTAGGAGCTACCTTGGTCTTCATTTTGCGGGACTGTTCGACTTTCTCGTTGCCATTGTTACGGCTTCATTGTCTTCGGGTGCCTTCCCTGGCTTGATCAATAACAGTCTGACCAGTAGAGCCATGGAAATATGGCCGCTTAATTTGTTCCCGAGTTTTTTGGTGCCCATTTTTATCATTCTCCACCTTTCGGCCCTGTTCCAAGTGATGCAATTGCGCCGTGTAAGTAACGACGGGATTAGCACAGAACAGGCCGCCTTACAGGTGACCTAGAGCGGTTTGACTGAATTGTGAATCGAAGGGGATTCCCAAGCGTCCCACTCCATGATTCTATATCCCGAGGCGATTTGGGAGTCAGACATGGGGCATTGTTACGGGAATGATCTTCGGCGGCGGGTCGTCGAGGCGGTCACTGGGGGTCTGTCTGCACGGGGGGCCGCGGCGCGTTTTTGGACTGGTACCGGTAAAATGGAGAGTGCCTTCTGTTAAAGTTTAAACTCAACAGGAGGCCCATATGGGTATCGGAAGAACTGAGGAATTTCGTTCTGAAGCCGTTCGGATTGCATTGACGAGCGGGCTATCACACAAGCAAGTTGCCGCCGATCTTGGCATTGGCCTGTCTACATTAGGCAAGTGGATTACCAGTCATAAGCACACTGAGCTGCTGTCCGGCCCTCATAATGATAAAGACAAGGAATTGGCTCGCCTTTGCAAGGAGAACAGGACATTGCGTGAGGAGCGGGACATTTTAAAAAAAGCGACGGCCTTCTTCGCGAGCCAAAGCCGATGAGGTTTTATTTCATCGCAAAGGAGAAGGCCAATTTTTCAATCTGCAGGATGTGCAAAGTCCTGAGGGTCAGTGAAAGCGGCTACTACGCTTGGGTGTCTCGCCCTGCCAGTCAGCGCCAACGCGACGACAGGGTCTATTTGGCCCATATTCGTGCCGAACATGCCCGTAATTATCGGGCCTATGGTCGCCAGCGAATGACTGATGAACTCAGGGATCAAGGCATCGTCATTGGTGAACGCCGGGTCGGGCGGTTGATGCGGGAGAACGATATTCGCATCGTCAGAACTCATAAATTCAAACGCACGACAAACAGTAATCACAACCACAACATAGCTCCCAACCTTCTGGATGGAGATTTTCAGGCCACGGGACCAAACCAGAAATGGGCCGGTGATATCAGCTATCTCTGGACGGCAGCGGGCTGGCTGTATCTTGCGGTGATCATCGATTTGTATTCACGCCGTGTCATTGGCTGGGCCGTCAGCGACAGGCTCAAACGGGATTTGCCGATCAAGGCTCTGAAAAGGGCCATTGCATTGCGACAACCGCCACCAGGGGTCATTCATCATTCTGATCGTGGCTCGCAGTATTGCTCCAACGATTACCGGAAACTTCTCAAAGGCCACGGCTTTCTCTCTTCGATGTCTGGCAAAGGGAATTGCTATGGCAATGCGACTGTAGAAACGTTCTTCAAATCATTGAAAGCAGAATTAATATGGAGGGAACACTATGAAACCAGGGAACAGGCACAAAACGCCCTGTTCCATTATATCAATGGATTTTATAATCCGCGTCGTCGCCATTCATATCTGGGCAGCATCAGTCCGGTGAAGTGCGAAAGTATGGCGGCTTAGGTGAGAAGGTAACTCTCCACTTTTGCGGTGCAGGTCCAGATGTAATAGACCCTCCGGTTATCCCCTTCGTCGGCGACCACGACTCGGGCGATAGCTGGCTCCCTCATTAGGAGCTTGAACCCCTCGGCATTCTCCCGATTGATGCGGTCTTGGGTACGCAGCGTCTCGGTAGACGTGAAAGTGTTAATGTTGGCGAAAGACTCTGGGCCAGCCGGAGAAGCGGCTCGTCCAAGATGAATGCGAGCAGCCTCAGCAACCTTTGAAAACGTGCTCAACGAGGAGTCAGCAATGACTTCCAGCCGTTCTTTGTTTTTTCTAGAATCCCCCATCACCTGTCTCCCATCACACACGCTCCTAGCATTGTAATAGCGGCGACATTTCGGGGGCGCAGGTCACCGAGCATGTGAAAGCCAAAAATCAGCACGCTCACTGGTGAAAAAGATTTAAACAATTTCGCCTGTGTCGGGAATTACAATTCCTATGGTCTGGATTAAACTTAGACCGGCATCCTAGCCCAAAGACGTCATTCGATTCAAAGGTATCAAAGTTCCGTGCTGTATAACGCTTACGGCCCAGCAACCATCCCGGCATAGTCGTTCATTGGTGCAGCGCCGCATGACGGCCATAAAGTCGCCTCATCCAACTCGTCGGAAGTACTTTATAAATCAAGAACCCCCAACGTGTCTCATGGACGCCGCAGGGCAATCGGGTGAAAAAGTGCGTGACAATGTGTTGATGTGCTGAATCTACCAGATAAGAGCTGTGACGTTTTGACGGATAGGGATGGCGTCCTTTCGATTAAATGGTTTTTCGACCACCTTGACGAGGGCAATGCGTTTGTAACCTTACGCGGCGCTGCCATCTGTGGCGATCTCTTCGACTTGGATTGCGCTGGGTGTGATGCTGAACGGCTTGAACAAGTTGCCCACCGTTTAATGCCGATCGCCGATCGGGAAGCCCGGACTGGCGGTAAGCGAACGAGACGCCTATGAAACAAGCGCGGCAATTTGGGTTATCGAGCACTTGGCATGAAGGTCTGTAATGATCGGTATGGGACCCGCGCTATTGACGAAGGTAGGGGGGTCTCGGATTTCGTTCGGCATCGGATCGAAGTACCTATGCATCTGCGTGTCTCACTTTTTTGAGCTTACGCGGGAGGCAGGCGTGACAGCCTTTCGCTTCTGTACGTCCAATACCTCTGGTTAGATAGCGGAAGCCGCCCCCCTCAGCGAGCCGGTTGACGTTGTAACCACGGGACCGTCAAGTCGATGGGATTGAGAATTTGTAAGGCGGCTGGTGACCCGCGATCCCGCCGGTCCCGCTCGCCGTGGATTGCGATCGTGTCCCCGTTGATTCCACGAAACACCTAGAGGCTCGCCAAGCGGGCAGCGATGATGGCCGGGCGCTATGCGCACGCCAAACAGTTCAAGCGGATGAACCGGGAGTTGAAGTTCCTCCGCACCCGGCTCGGCCGCTTGACCCGTGACATCACACGCAAGATCAATGGCGATCCGGTCCTCGAGGCGGTCCTCGCCGGCGCCCTCGTCAAGGCCCGCCGGATCCGCAGCCAGAAGCAGTGTCAGCGCGGCCGGAAGCTCTACTCCTGGCACGCCCCCGAAGTCGAATGCACCGCCAAAGGCAAGGCTGCCAAGCCCTACGAGTTCGGCGTCAAGGTCTCGATCACCACGACCAACAAGCGTTGCAAGGGTGGCCAGTTCATCCTCCACGCCACCGCGCTCCCCGGGAATCCCTTCGACGGCCACACCCTGAAGGGGATCATCGAGGAGACCGAGGCCCTCACCGGGCGCGAGGTCGAGCGCATCTATGTCGACAAGGGCTACCGTGGCCACGACGTGCCTAGGCCGAACCGGGTCTTCAAATCCGGACAGAAACGCGGCGTCCACGGACAGATCAAAAAAGAACTCAGGCGAAGAAGCGCCATTGAGGCCGTCATCGGTCACAACAAAACCGACGGTCAGCTTGGTCGAAACTTCCTCAAGGGATACCTCGGAGATCACATCAACGCCGTGATGAGCGCCATTGGCTACAACTTCCGCCTCCTCCTTGTATGGATGAAGCTTCTCTTGCGCCCAATCATCGCAGACATAATCGCGGCTCTCATACCAATGGCCGCATGCAAAACGGCTTCTTAACAGTCGACTAATTAGAATGTTCATAAATAACCATGGGGCGACATCCCGCTTTACGCAAAGCCAAAGTTCGGGACGGTGACTATTGCCATCTATTTTCATCTGAAATTGGAAATGAAAAAAGACGCATAGGCCGTGCATTGCCAGTGACCTACGGATAGGTACTGGGCTGTCCGTGTATTGTTAAAAGGGGAATCTATCGGTTTGCTCTAAAGTTGCGGTCCCGTCCGCGTCCAACCGGGACTGCTTATGTATGTTTCTTGGGTCACGCAGCCTGTGAATCCGCACTGTCCGGGTCTTGCCATACCAAGGGAAAGAATTTGCCCCGCACTTTGTCGCCTACTGGCATCTTGTCTACTCCGGGAACATTCACGTTGCCTTTCCGGTAGTGCCAAACTATGTCGTCGCCGATCCACCGCGTACTCAGCCCAATGCGTGGTTCAGAGGCGTGCAGGGCATGCTTTGACCCGTGTGGTATGCGTGGGTGAAAGATCAAAGAATCGCCCGGGCTGAGATCCCAAGACACGATCTCTAGTTCAGCGCTTTCGGCCTCTTCCCAGAAGTTCGGACACTTGACCGCATCCGCCGGCCCGAAATCGCCTTTGGCGTAGTGCCCACTGTAAGTAACGTCCTTTTCCATAAGGTATTTGTGGTAGCCCTTGACGAATTCCAGCCTACCGTTTTCTTCCGACACGTTAGAGAGTGCAACCCAGATGGTTGGAGCCTGTTCTCCGTCGAAGGGCCAGGTGGCGGCATCGTGATGCCAATTCATGATGTGGGGCGATCTCATGTGTTTAACGAAAAGGTGGTCGTGATAGGCACGTATTTCCTTTGATCCAATCGTACGGCCCACCATCTCCGCGAGGGGAGAGCTGAGAACAAAGTCCCGAAAGGGCCCTTCCTGCCTCCACATGAAGAGTAAAGAGGCAAACCCCTCCGAGTCAGACGGGCCTTGCATGGGGGCTTGATCGGGATTCGCAATAAGGGCGTCTACCGCCGCACGCATTTTAGTGATCCAGTCCTGGTCCAACATGCCGCGCAGGCATGTCACACCGTCACGGGCATAAACTTCACGGTGTTCATCTGTGAGCGGTTTCAATGGATGTTTGTTCACGGTTAGCGGTCCCGCATGTTTGCTACGTCCCGAACAGAAAGCGTATCCGGATTCAAAAAGTAATGGAACGTATGCTGAGTCAAGGCAACCGACATTATACACAAAAGGATTGAGGCCCGACTGTTGCCCATCGGTGTCATTTACTCATGTCCGGCACCCGAGCATCCTTAATCTGGATCGATCGACAGTCCGTTTGCAATCATCCGGTCTATGACACACCGTTCCGTACGGTCGTTCTCTTCGTCTTTTTCAATCGGCTCTTCCAGCCATCCGTTGGCGGGGAAGAGGTCTGCATCAGCATAAGCACTGGCATGCAAGTGCGGCTGGAGCTGGGCGACATAGTTGGTGTTTTTTTGAGTGCGTAATCGTCTGAGGGCGTCCATATCCAAGGGTGATACGACAACGGTTTCCTCTTCTGTATCCGCCCGCGCTAAAACTTTGCCGGTAAAGTCTACAATTTCAGATCTTATTCGTCCCATATCGTTAACGTTCCCCCCATCATCACCGAAAGGACCGATGTTAGCGCAGATCACATAGACCAGATTCTCGTGAGCGCGGACCGGGCGGATCCAATCTGCGCCCGACTGTTCGTTGGTCGACGGACCGACGGCGCTCAAAGGATTGACGATGATTTCTGCACCTTTAAGGGTCAGGCACCGCGCAGCTTCCGGCCAATGAATATCACGGGCAATTAGCGCTCCGATCCTGCCGAATGGCGTATCGGCAACCGGGAACAGGCTGCTGGACCCGAATAGCTCAAGCCACCGATCATAGACATCGCTAGGCCGTGTTTGGCCATCATGGCATAAAGCTTGCGGTAGACAAGGATCGTATCGCCGTTTGGGCCGATGACGTTGTTGGTGTTGAAAAAGCGGCCGGGAAATTCGCGTATGACTTCGTAAGTACAAACAGAGACATATGCTTTTACCCGTTGGGCAGCTTCAGCAATGGCTTCGGTTTCCGGACCTGGAATTCTTAATACTTGCTCGTATCCAGTCCTTTACGCCAATGCCCGGCGTGTAGCCCTGCAAGAAAAACTCTGGAAAGACAACAAGCGCGGTGTCTGAACTATTGCTTGTCGTGTTTACGTGGTGACAGATACGCGAGACGTTGCGCTCCTCGGCATCATCGACAAAGGTCCCATCAGAACGGAATGCAGGGACGATCTGTAGCTGGACGGCGAACGCCTGACACTTTGCGTTCACGTTTCGCACGCCTATGCGGCCGCGTCGGATGTAGCGTCAGCGGCCGTATCGTCCCAACGGAAAAACTCCAGGGCATTGTCACACAGCGCCTTGCGAATGGTCTCCGGCTCCAGGTCGTCCCGCTGCAAAAATTCGCCCAACTGGCCAGGCTCATAATCCAAATGAGGATAGTCGGCCGAGAACAGAAGGCGGTTAGATGCTTTGGTCCAATTTATGAACTCGCCCACGAAATGATCCTCCAGTTCAAATCCGAACCAGATTTGCCGCTGGATGTATTCTTCGGGACGCAGCTTCATATTGGGCGCCAGGATTTTCGGCATATCGCCGAACTTTTCGAGGCGCTCATGAATACGGTCTATGACCATGCCTACCCACGCAACGCCCGCTTCGAAGACACCCATTTTCAGTTTGGGGAAGGTTTCGCATACGCCCCCGGCGACGAGGTGTAAAAAGATCTGCATGCCTTGCATTGGAAACCCCACGATGTCGGACCATAAGCCGGGTCCACGGGGCCAGTTGTGCTCGTGCCCAGGCACATAGGGATCGCCGAAAGCATGAAACCCGATGGGGACGCCCATCTCTTCGGCTACCTCATAAAGGGGAAAAAAGTACTCGTCGGAGATCACCTTGTAGTCTTCGGGTGAATTGCCGATCACCGATGGATTGAAGACAATCGCAGGAAACCCCAGTTCGGTGACGCACCGCCGCATCTCGGCGATAGCCCCAGGAATGTCGGCCACATTGACGAAGCCATAACCGAACAAGCGTGTGGGATGTTTTTGGCAGAATTGTTGTAGCCAGGAATTGTAGGCCTGGGCTATGGCGTTACTCAGTTGCGCATCGCCCAAATACGCGGGACAAATGATCCGATGTGGCATCAGACAGCTGCGATCAACCCCTTCCGCTAACTGAAACTCGTTGACGGTGACGTCCGGGTCCCAGCCCCCCCGCGGTCCCGGCACACTCGCCGAAGGCGTAAGGGCAGCCTTTATGCCTTCGGGCGGAAAACGATATCGGCCAGCGCGAAAGACAAGCGCTCCGTTCTCCTCCACATAGCGGGGTCGGTCATCCCGTGCCTTTACGTCCTCAGGTAAAAAATCCCAAAGATCCAACGGCATACCGATATGGGAATCCGCATCAACGACTACACGTGGTTTAGATGTGCTCATATGTCGCTCGCGTAACCAGACACTTTCAAAAGATCATTTCCCGGTTGCCGAACATAAGACCATTTCATGGAAACACCGGACATTTCATCGCAAGGACGGTCTAGGGTCTTCTGCTACAAATAGCACAAGGTATTATGCCGGAGGATCTAGGGGCGCCGGGACGATGTCCCTGGTGCGGACCAGTCCGGCTAAGAAAGAACTCACGTAAACAATGGTCTCGCCATTCGCTCCCTGTTCCTGGAACAGGCTCGGTTTGACCAACGCAAGGCAACCTGATTATTTCCTTTTCGACTGGACTGGTATGATTGTTCAGAGAAACCAGTTTGGTTACGAAAGAAAGACAGCCGCATCTTACCACTCAAAAACAGGCCACTCCTCATACTGTTACACGTCGTGGTGTGCGCGTGTCTTTGGACGCCGGCATCGGCAAAGGAGATCCGCGCCGGTGTTACAGCGCTCCCTTCGGCACGCTTTAACCCTTGGGCCTCGCCGAACATGCCAGGGGCCTTCATATTATCAGCTGTTTTTGATGACTAACTCGGCTGGGACCGGACGGCTCACCACACCCGTGGCTCGCCACATCCTGGTCCAGCAACGATGCGACGGTCTGGCGCTTCGAACTTAGAAATGACGTCATGTTCTCCAGTGGCCGTCTTTTTACGGCGGACGATGTTGTGGCGGCGTTGCACTATTTGACGGGACCGCTCACGCTTCGCGAAGTATTGGCCCAAGAATTTGATGATGTCGTCGGCGCGCAGTCCATTGACCCCCATACGGTCGAAATCACCTTGCGAAACCCCGACGTTATCTTTCCAAGGACAGTCTCTCAATTGCTCATCCCAGACTCAGCGGAATGGGCAGAACTTGGTCCTGAGGCTTTCGCGCTTGCGCCAGTGGGAACCGGCCCTTTCCAAGTTGACGTTCTCTCCGATGAAAAGGCTAGCCTATCCGCATTCGAAATGTCCTGGCGTCCCCCAAGGGAAACGGGTCTGGAATTTTTGGTTCTTAAAGAACCTGCCACTCGACTGAACGGATTGCTCTCAGACCGGTTGGATATCGCGTTCGCTGTTGGTCATGATGATGCAGATTTAATTACCTCAGCTGAGGGTTCGATATACATCGCGCCTCTCCCGGCCGTGCTCGGTCTTATCTTCATAACGACGAAAGACGGGTCACCGCTCCAGTCAAAACTCGTCCGGCAAGCCTTGAACTACGCCGTCAACATGGATGCCATCATCAATGAGGTTATGGGCGGGAAGACTGTAGTAGCGAGCCAACCGACCTCTCGTGTGGCATTCGGCTACAATCCGCAGCTTGCGCCTTACGGATATGACCTGGACAGGGCGCAACAACTTCTCCGCAAGGCCGGATATCCTGATGGCTTCGAAATGACGGCGGAAGTCACCATCATTGGGCCCAATGATTCATTAGTGTTCCAGAAGATCGCAGATGATTTGCGCCGAGTAGGCGTTCAGTTGACGATCCAGACCATCCCCTATCCGACGTTTGCGTCCAATTTCCGAACTGGCGCCTGGAAAGGTGAGGCGTTCAATTTGTTCTTTTCGACAGAACCCAATTTGGATGCCCTTAGGGGGATTAGGTATCACTCCTGCACATGGCCTGCTGCTTGGTTCTGTGATCAGGAGATCATGCCGGCCATTGCATCCGCCTTAAGGCAACCTGATCTGGAGAAACGGCGCGCCATGACACAGGCAGTGATGGCGCACTATCGAGAGCAGGCCCCCGCTATCCTTTTGTATGAACCCTTAGAACTTTTCGGACTGAGTGGGTCGGTTATTGAATTTTCTGTAACCCATAGCTTTATCTTCTGGCATCGCGTCATGCTAGCGAATTGAACCGGAATGGAAAGAAGGAGGTCACAAATTTAGGACGTAGGACCGAGTCAACTTCGACCACGTGGTCAAGAGGTTGAAGGTTATTGCGGCGATTCAAACAATTACTTCAGCATTGTCAGACTAAATGGGCTTGAGCTGGGAATTAAGGTCTCGTAGCCTCCGGCGATGCACACAACCCTTTCCGTTATTTCAACAGTTCACCTGAGGTAATCCGCAGCGCGGCGATGCGGTATGTCCATTACCTGTGCCTTCCGAAAACCTTATCCGCCGATCTTGATGGTGCAAACCGTCCATGTCTGGATGAGGTTTTCAAGAGGGACAAGTTGCCCCTATTCGCTAATCGGCGGGAAACCGGAGGGCACCTTGCCCTCGTGGTGATGCATTATCATCCAGCGATCGTCGATGCGTCGAAAGACGTCGGTGATGCGGATCCGGCCCGCGTGGGCGTTGGGCGGCTCAAATGCATAGTCGAGATGATAACGGGCAATAGCGGTATCGCTCCAGGCAGTCACAATCGGCTCTTCCAAATTCATGGTCAACGGGCCGCGGCCCTTAAGCTGTTCTTGATCGAGATTGTGGAACTCCATGCGCTCTTCTTTACCGATGTAAAGCGAAGGCTCAAACGCGTCCCAAAGCGTTGCGTCGTCATGAAACGGCTGATCGGTGTCATCCGCATCATGGGACTCAAGGGCGGCTGAATAGACCAAGCGGATGATCTCCGCGATTTCTTTTTTTATCGCCTCGGCTACTGACGCCATGATGGCCTCCTCTATTGTCCTGACCGGAGTTGGGAAGATCCGGCATCCCCTCTATCTGACGTTGCTCCCAAAATCCGGACCAGGTGGTTCTTCAACCGCCTGGCTCGAAGCCGGATGCGCATGAGGCCTTTATCCTGGATCTGGTGGCGCAGACCAAGGATATGACGCTGGCCGAGATTGGCGAGAACCCTCGAAGGCAACGCCCGTTGTGAAGCGGAAAAATCAAACAGACGGGATGTCATTCATCACCAACGATTCAATCCCGGTCATTTGTATACGCTTGCTTGGCTTCGATCACCAGATCATACAGTTCTTGCGCCCGTCCCCCTGCCGCATCGACCAACGCGCGGTGGGTGGACTTCCCAACCGAACGCCAGGCAGCCAGTTCTTCCGAAGTCGGCTCGATGACCGTGACATGATCCTCGGCCGCGATCACAAGCATGCGCTCTTCGTCGGCACGGAGCGCCCGGCCTGACTCTCGCATTGACGGATGAGACGCTTCGACTAAGCGTTGCTGGCCGGGGGCCAGGCGGTCCCACCACGTCTTGTTGGCAATGACATTGATAATCGTCGGTGTGTGCCGGGTGTGGGTGAAGTAAGGGGCTTCTGTCGACGTGCCAGTTATGGTGTATACATGTGCGTTAGTTTCTCCTGCTTCTATCAATCCAGTTTGCAGCGACGTCACCATGTCCGTCATAGCGATCTGAAACATGTCTGCGTCAAGGGCTGCAACGAACAGCTGGGACGATGGATCGATGAGCGCGCGGAACCGCTTGCCTGTGGCCTGATCAGGAGTGCGAATGGGTTCCTTCGCATAAATGCCGTGCCAGGCTGAGGCGTATATCCGGAGTCCTTTGATGTTGTGCTCCGCAAAAAGCGTTTCCACCTAGGGAATAATTGCTGTCTCGTAAATGAAATCCACTTCATCCCAGCTGTCGAACAAGTAAGCACTATTCAGAACAGTCAATTCAGGAACGGCGGTGGACACCGACTGAAATCCCACGCCGGCGATTTGAATACGGCCCCGTCGCAACGCATAAAAATGGGCTTCGTCCGAGCCCAATTCGCCGCGCACCAGAGCCCTGACATCGAACGGATCGCCGGGCGCGTTCTCCAACTGAGCCGCCATGTTCAGGTAAAGGGCATCGGCAGCCAGAGCCGGTGAAGAAAACGCGGCAATGGTGGCGGGTATTTTGTCGGCGGCCCAAACTCGCAATGGCAATACCGCGCTGATCAAAGCACTGATGACAACGAACAGACGCACACTGCGTCTCCAATTCATCAAAGTCCCAATGATCCTGGGTTCATCAGGCCTCGGGGGTCGAGGTGGGTTTTGAGGGTTTTAAGCAAGGCCTGAATCTCAGGGCTCTGGCTTTCCAAATAGGGATAAACCCGCCCGATCTGCATGTGCACACCGCCAAGCGACCCGAACAAAGTGATCATCTCTTCGCGCAAAGACTTTACTGCCGCGCGCGCCTCCAAGTCCTCCGGGTATTTCGGTTTGTCTTTGATATGACTTTCGGACAAATAACCGTCCAGCATGGTGGGCCGTGCATCCCTCCAATATAAATTTGGCTCGATCAAGACACCTGACAATCCCACAAGCACGCAGACGAAACTCCATGTTATATTGTGCCGCTCAAGGATATCTTTCCGTTCGTCCATGAATTCATGAAGACTGGACAAAAGTGCGTCTAAGCGAGAATGGGGTACGATCCCGTGCATGGGAATCCATCATTCACCCTCGTGTCCGACAGCGATGTTGGCATCGGGAAACGGTGTGCCACGCATGACTTTGGTTATACTGGCTTCGGTTTCCTTGCCGCCCGGTTTAAGCGCGTCCCGCGCCATGGCCATCTTAGAGGCCGTTTCGAAAGGGGTTGAGTGGCCGGTGTCGATGTGATTCCAGGAAGGTTGCTGAAACCGATCTGGAGCCGCCATGTGGACGCCGACCACCCGAGAGCAGCATAGCCGCAAGGCGCTGCGTTATCAGACTGATTTGACCGATGCGGAGTGGGTTGTGATCGAGCCTCATTTGCCTCCGGCTCATGGCACGGGACGGCCCCGGTCATGGCCGATGCGAGAGATCGTCAACGGCATTTTCTACGTGATGCGGGCTGGCTGCCCTTGGCGCTTGCTGCCAAGCGATTTACCACCGTGGGGCACGATCTATCGCTGGTTCGCTAAGTTCCGCGACGACGGCCTCCTTGAGAAGATCAACCACTTTCTGGTCATGGCCGATCGCGAGCGGGTCGGACGCGAGGCCAGCCCGAGCGGCGCGATTATCGACAGCCAGAGCGTCAAGACGACCGAGGCTGGTGGCCCCCGCGGCTACGATGCGGGCAAGAAGATCAAGGGGCGCAAGCGCCACGCGCTGGTCGACACCGACGGGCGCGGCCTCGTGCTCGAGGCGCATCCGGCGAGTATCCAGGACCGCGATGGTGGCGGGCCGCTGCTGTGCGCCTCACGCGGCTCGTTTCCGTTCATCGAGAAGGTCTTTGCCGATAGCGGCTACGCCGGCGAGAAGGTCGCCACGGCCACCATGATCGCCGTCGAGATCGTGCGCAAAAGCCCCGATCAGGTCGGCTTCGCCGTCCAACCGCGCCGCTGGGTCGTGGAGCGCTTCTTCGCCTGGATCAACCGCAACCGGCGACTGGCAAAGGACTTCGAGGCCACCATCGCCTCGGCCCGCGCCTTCCTCTACGCCGCCTCCGTCATGCTCCTCGTCCGCAGATTGGCCCGAGCCGCATGACTTTCGAAACCGACTCTTAGAGTGCGCATCTGCTTCGTCCCGGCCATCCACGGTCACATGGATAGAATAGCCGAGATCTTTCAAATAGGAGTCACCTGCCACTGCCACAGAGACCGCTTCTTTGACTCCGCTTAACACTGATCCCTGAGTTTTGGCGACACCGGCCAGCAGTTTCAAGCCGTCTTTAATCCCGGCGTATGTGGTGCGCATGTTGGG
The DNA here is from genome assembly GCA_965262665.1 of Rhodospirillaceae bacterium. Lineage (GTDB taxonomy): Bacteria > Pseudomonadota > Alphaproteobacteria > Rhodospirillales > Rhodospirillaceae > CBDBND01. The sequence continues at coordinate 493,658 of CBDHFR010000003.1, read as the reverse complement.
AAAGCTGGGATCAAAGCCAAAACACTCCGATACGACGTGACACCTGGCCACTTCACTGATCGCCCGTTGGAAGGCGTCGATGGTCTCGTATTCAAACGAGGCATGTAGTGTTGCTGGCGGCCGGCGGATGAGCTGCAATGTGGCCTTGGCTTTGATGCCGAGGGCACCGCAGTCGCCAACGAATAGACCGGTCAGGTCCGGACCGTAGTGACGAAAAAAGGGTGTGGGATTTTCGTTGGTGCCGCCGGACCCAGTCACCAAAACGGAACCATCGGCGGTGACCACACTCAAACCGAGCACCGACTGCGCGGCAAGGCCAAACTGACCCGTTCCGAAGTTGATCGCGTGCTGTGACAGGGCACCACCAACGGTGGCATATTTACCCGAACCCGTCCCCCAAAACGGTGTTCTTAATCCTTTCGCTTCAAGGGCATCATTGAGGGCGGACCAGGTGATACCTGTTTCGACGGTGACAAAGAGATCGTCTTCATTGATCTCCACAATGCGATTGAGCCGGCGCATATCCAAAAGCACAGCGTCGGCTCGATTGGCGACATATCCTGCGGAATAGGACAAACCGCCGCCACGGGGCACTATGGCGCATCCACCCATCGTGAGCGTTCGCACGGTTTGCGCCAATTCTTCCGGCGTGGCCGGGCTGACGATGCACATCGGAGCGGCGCCGTCGTAAAACAAATCCGTTGAAAACAGGGACCGGGATTCTTCGTCATCAAGTACGTGATCAGCTCCGACAATACCGACTAAAGACGAAATCATAGATTCGTGTTGAGTTTGACTCATCTAGTTAGCCTCGGTGAGGGGTTCAAACACTTCGAGAAAGTAACCATCCGGATCTTGCGCCATGAACAGTTTGGCCGGAACGAAGCCGCCGTCTTTATCTCCCAGATTACGCGCGGTGGTCACGGGCATGAGAACAGTGCCGCCGTTCTCTATAACCGCCTCGGCTGCCGCGTCCGCATCGGCGACGGACAGCACTAAGGCAACGCCACCAATACCAAGGCGGCGAACGTCGTGTGCCGGTTCGGGAAGAGGGGGGTCGCGAATTTCCATCAGACCGACCATACCCACCATTGCCACATCGTCGAGACCGGGAACGACAGCTACCGGTTCAAACAATCAACCGCCCTAAATGGAGAAAACACCGACAAAAAAGAATAAAACCGAGCCATCATCAGGCTCACATTGAACGGGTCAATATTCAACGCAATTCAACATAGAGCCCTATACCACGGACCCCGGCAACACCGGCGGTGTGCTGTTCACTGCCGCGCGGTTGAGCCGTTTCATGCAGGAACTGGATGGCCACGATATTGACCTGCACCTCCATGCGTCGGGGGGACCGTGCGACGCGGATCCTACCAGTTGCCGGTCCAAGTCGGGTTCGAGGCAACGGGTAGCCAGCCGCGAACCGTGTCGGGATCGAGATAGAATATCCTGGAGACCATCTGCACGCTGTGGCCATCATCAAGGGCAACCAGCGCATTCGCGCGCCGTACCTGCAGCGCTTCGACCTTCTGCTTACGCATGACATTCAGGAGTGCCTTGGGTTCGTCAGCGGTCAGAAAGGAGGCCCTTTTGCGCATCTTCGCCGTTAAGTCGTTCGCTGCTCGTGTCGTTGGAGAGGTGCATGAATCGGCAGCCGAATCAGGTCAATGCAAAATACTAAATTCAGGCCGAATCAATGATTCTGGGTAGATAATGAATTTTGGATGATCGACCTTCATTTCTTGGTCTTGGCGGATGAGGTTTTCGGAAGGGACAGGGGTCATTACGCGAAGCAGAAAAACTCGATTTGCGACGCAGTGAGGAAGGCGTTAGACGATGGAAAGCTGGGACGATCTTTTGAAGCTGTCGTCTCTGCATGGGGCAATACAAAAAACAACCCATTTTGCAGGCCAGCACAGGTGACTCTTATTTCACTACGACTTTTCGAGCGCTAGGTGGCAGTTATCGGTTTCTACTCAATTGAGAAAGAAGCCCGATGCACGGATATCCAGATGTTGACCCTCTGCTGCGGCGACAGCAGGTCGAGGCGCTTACCGGCCTATCGCGGGCATGGATTTACGCGGCGATGGCGCGGGGCGATTTCCCTCGCCCCTTGAAGATAGGTAAGCGCGCCGTGGCCTGGCCGAAGTCCGCGATCGCGGAATGGATCGAGGCACGCAAAGCCGAAGCCGGCATCAGCGCCGGAAGCTGACACGGTGGGTAACCTACCCCCGGATCAAGGCCCGCTGCACGGAACGGAAGGCACGGCACAGACCGTGTCACAGGCAGCCGTGACGATTGCAACACCGGACGGTCCCACGGCTCCGGAACTCCGGCTGGTCCATCGTTCGCCTGAGCAACTGCGCCCTCACTCGGTGTATCTCGAAGTCTTCGGTCCACTAGCGGCCACAACGATCCCCGACGACCCGGCAGAGCCCCGCCCCATCGTCGAACCGTTGCTGACGAACCGGGACGGCTTAATCCTCGACGGCCATGAGCGGTGGGCGGTGGCCCGCCAGCAGGGCCGTCGAACCCTGCCCTGCATTGAGTATGACTTAACGGACGAAGAGGCCCTCGTGTTCATGCTCCACAAGCATCGCCGCGCGAACCAGTTGAACCCCTTTTGCCGGATCGTGATGGCGCTCGCCTTCGGTGTCTTCCACGGCGAAATCGAGCAAACGATCGGGGTCCTGCAGGCAGGTCAGAAAGTCCTGCTCCTCTGGCTTGGTCCGTTCCGGCGTTTTGATCAACGCCGGTATTTCCGCGTGATGCATGGCATCCACCTCGGCCACCAAGGCAGCATACGCATCGTATTCATTGCCCCGGGCGCTGCGGAGAAAGAACTCTTTTTCAATGTCTAGATGCTTGCTCATGTCTGTCTTCCCTAAAAATCACTCAATCGCATTTTCAGTCGCTTGGGGATGGACGGTCTTTGCTGTGAAGATCACAAAAAAAGCCGCCTCTCCCGGGCGGCTGTGATCGCGCATACACAATAAGCCGCCGGTCAGCCGGAGGATCCATAATAGGAAATAAACTGCGTGTGCGTTTTCATAGCGCGGGGGTTCTCGCACATCTACCTGGCTCCCCGGACCAACGTGTTCGGTACTGTCGGCGGCGGATTGGCAGTGTGGGCGCTGTTTGCCTTTCCCATTTCCCAAGTCGCCTGGTCGCCCTTAACTGCCCTTGCGGTCAACATTGTCATCTATGCCGTGTGCATTTGGCTGACCCGTAAAATGGTCTTTGAGATCGATACCATTCCGTCGACAAAGCCGCGCTGGTTCGAGTTGCCATTGCGCGCCTTTGTCGTCGGCCTGTTCGTTGCGGCTGTGGTGACCCTGTCCGATGCCCTCGGCACCATCGACACTGGCATGGGCGCTGCGTTCCCCATCGTCTTTTCGTCTCTGACCGCAATCCTGCACATCCGTTTGGGCGGCACCTTTCTGGCGCTGACCATGCAAGGCGCTCTCAGGGTGGTGTCCATTATGATTTTCGCGTTTCTGGTGCTGCACTACGGGGTGTTGTGGTGGGGCGAGGCGATCGGCCTCAGTGTGTCGCTGCTCGTCTCCATCGTTTTCGCGACGATGTTCATCGTCCTCAACCGGCGCAGAGCCTCTGCCGTCTAGCTACGATCAAACGTCATTCGTGACAGTGTCGTCCGTCTTTCTGCATGCCGTGATCATCAGAATTTAGACCAGTCACGGCTGACAAGGTCTTCATCAATCAAGGTGCGCCGGGAATTCCTACCATTTTCGAGAAACTGTGTTATCCGCGTCCGGTGTTCGCCGTCATCTGAAATGTTGATCAACTCATAGACGTACTGATTCGGGTTGCCGGTGTAGACCATGTAGAGAAATACCGTGCGATGGAACGGATCGGTCAGGTCATCGAGCTGCCAGCCCTGGACTCGTTCGCTGCCGAAATGGATCTTGCCGTCACGGTACTCGCCTTTTGTGTCGATGACCTGACGCGTGTCGTCCTGCAAGTCATAGATGTTGGTTTGGTGATAGATCTGCGGCCAAAATTCATCTGGCAGGAAACGTTTGATGATTCGCGAATTAAATTCGGCAGCCACCTTGTTGTCCGCATCCAACCGCATAAACGTGCCGTCCCAGACGCCCTCGTGACGTGCTAAGACCGGAAAACGTTCACGGACCTACTGCGTGGTTGTCGGCTCTTCGGCGACAACCACGCAGGTCGACCCGACAAGGCCAGTCCAGGCGCGGAGGCAGCCAGCACGCCAAGTGTCCGGCGTGACAATTTCGATCCAATTTCTTTCATAGCCGTCTCCTTAAAAAACGATCATTGCACGCGATCATTGAATATCAAACCAGGTAGCCCATGTGGCACGACGCCTTTGAAAATGTGTAAGGACCACGAAACAATGTTCGCTGGCGCTACACGCAATGATGAGTTAACCGAACGGCTAATTGAGTGATCGGGCCAACCGGAATCCCATACCAAAATATCGGTCGCCGGCGCCGCTGCGATGCCGCTGTGTCGATCTCAGGTTAAAGGGTTTGTTGATCCACGATCCGCCGCGATCGACCCGGTAACAATGACCGTCTTTCTGCACAGCCCTGCCGTCTTTGGGCGCACCCTCAAACGAATCCTTGTAGCAATCGGCGGTCCACTCCCAGACATTGCCGTGGACGTCATAGAGGCCGAAGGCGTTCGGCAGTTTCTGGCCAACCGGGTGGGTGTGGCCCTCCGAATTGTCCAGATACCAGGCGTATTGACCAAGCGCCCCGACATCATCGCCGAAGGTAAATTGCGTGGTGCTGCCTGCCCGTGCTGCGTATTCCCACTCTGCTTCCGTGGGAAGCCGGTAGAGTTGGCCCGTTTTGGCGTTGAGTTTCTCGGTAAAACCGTGAATGTCATTCCAAGAGACAGTCTCGACCGGCAGATCGTCACCAATGAACTCGCTCGGCCGTTCCCCCGTGACCTCAAACCATTGGGCCTGGGTAACTTCGAACTTGCCCATGGCAAAAGAACGAACCGTCACGGTGCGCTGCGGCAGTTCGTTGGGGACCGGCGTAAACACGGGACTCGCATCGGGGTCTGCGCCCATGATGAAGGTGCCGGCTGGGATGGCAACCATTTCAGGACAATTGGCGCAGTCTTTTATCGACGCGATGGGTGGTTGTGCACACGCTGACAGGCCAAGCAGAGCTCCCAACACCAATACAATCCGAACTCTTGTTCCTGCAGCCATGTTTGCTCTGCTTTTATCGGCGCACCGGCCATCAGAGTAGCCGATATCGGGGGTTGGTGCATGATCCGGGTTAAGGATAGCGGGTTGGTTCGATGTTCGTTACCTTACAGTCCCACTACAGGCTAGTCTCGAGGACACTATCACCATGAAGGTACTTTGGGCGCTTTCGCTGTTTGGCCTGTTGGGCTGCCTGCCTGCTCTCGCGCAAACGCCCGGCACAACCTTCAAGGATTGCCAGGACTGTCCAGAAATGGTGATTGTTCCCAGCGGCACTTTCGTCATGGGCGCCAAACCGATCCCGAGCATCAATTTCATGCCTGCGCCCGATGAAATGCCGCAGCGAACCGTGACGGTTGGTTCGTTTGCCCTCGCCAAGTACGAAGTGACCCAGGAATTCTGGACAGCGGTGATGGGGAAAACCACAGCGACTACCAGGACGGCACTGCCAATCTTCCGGTCGAAACCGTCTCCTGGAATGAAGCTCAGGTGTTTGTCCAGAAACTCAGTACCCGTGCCGGACAGCCCTACCGATTGCCGACAGAGGCGGAATGGGAATACGCCGCACGCGCCGGCAGTGCGGCTTTGTTTTCCTTCGGTGACGATGTCAAAGAGCTCGGCCGCTATGCGTGGTTTGGTGAGAACTCAGGCGGACACATTCGTCCGGTCGGACTCAAGCTGCCGAACGCGTTCGGGCTTCATGATATGCACGGCAATGTGTGAGAATGGGTCGAGGACTGTTATCAGTCAACCTATGACGGCGCCCCCACAGATGGCAGCGCTGTCCAAAGGGACGGTCACTGCCAGCGCAACAATCGGGGCGGGGCGTGGATTAACAGTGCGCTCAATCTGCGGTCCGATCATCGCCACCGCATGGGGGCCGGCAGCCGGGGCATCTTTATCGGTCTCCGGGTCGCCAGAACCATACAAGAGTAGGCATCCTCAGTCCGATCATGAATCAGGACTGCGTGTACGGATGCCAACAACCCAAGGGTACTATTTCGTATAACTGAGTTTCAGCACGCCATCGGGAAAGGTGGACGCGTCGCTGAGTTTCATTTCAACGCCGGTGGCCTGACTGGGAAACAATTGGATGCCGGCACCCAAAATGATCGGCATGCCAAACAGATCAAACTGATCAACAGCACCGGCGTCGAGAAACGCCCGCTGGATTTTGCCGCCGCCCACCACCCAGACGTCGCCGTCTTCCAGCATGCGCAGCCGGGGAATCAGTTTGGCGGCGGAGTCCACCCTTTTGGCATTGCCGTGGGTGGTTTTGATTTGATTGGTGGTCAGCACGTAAGCCCGCTTGTCTTCGTAGGGCCATTGATCCATAGCCTTGATCTGATCGTAGGTGATGCGGCCGATCACCACCGTGCCCACTTCGGCGAGAAAGGCATCCAGCCCGTAGTTGCCTTTGAAACGGTCGAGAAAACTGACGCTGCCGTCGGGCGTGGCAATAAATCCGTCCAGCGACGCAGCGACATACAAACGGATTTTGGGTGAGGCCATAACAGGATACTAACGTTAGCCGGAGGAGGGTGGTTGCTCGATGATCTCCGGCGGGTCGAACACTTTCACCGGTGGCGGATCACCGTCGAGTATTTCCATTTGCACCAGGCATGTCTGTGCGCTTGAACCTTGGGCCATGCGCGAGGTGCCGACATCGCGGGTCAGCACGTTGGGATTGCCGTGCACACAGAGGGAGCCGATCTCGCCCGGGGTTTCCGGGTCGTACCAGGCACCAGTGGACAGCTGCAGAACACCGGCGCTGACCTGATCGGTGACCACGGCCCCGGCCAAACAAGCCCCCCGGTCGTTGAACAGACGCACCACATCGCCGTCTTTGATGCCGCGCGTGTCGGCGTCCCCTGGGTTGATCCACACCGGCTCGCGCCCCTGCACCTTTGACGCCTGGGCATAGCCGCCGTTGTCGTATTGACTGTGCAGCCGTGTCGCCGGCTGGTTGGAAATCAAATGCAGGGGATAGGCTTTGGCCCGCTCGCTGCTGAGCCATTCGCCCGGTTCGTGCCACACCGCATGGCCGGGCTGGTCGGGATCGTTCCACGCCGCAATGTCTTCCGAAAACAGTTCCAGTTTGCCGGACGGGGTTTGCAAACGATGAGCGGATGGATCTTTACGGAACTCTTCAAACAACGTGCGTTCTGGGCGGGACGGCCACTCGTGCATGCCCTCCTGCCAGAAGGTGTCGAAGTCCGGCGTGTTGAGGTCCTGCTCGGCGGCGTTGTTGCAGGTCTCGTCGTAGAGCCAGCGCACCCACTCCATTTCCGAGCGGTTTTCCGTGAACACGTCTTCCACACCGGCACGCGCGGCCAGACCCTTGAAGATGTCATGATCGGAGCGCGCTTCGCCGACCGGCTCCACAGCCTGATGCATGGCCATGATCTGCAGCGACAATGGCGAGGCGGTGACGTCGTTACGCTCCAGTGTCGTCGTCACTGGCAGAATGATGTCCGCATGGCGCGCCATCGGGTTCCACCAGACCTCGTTGACGATGATGGTCTCCGGCTTGCGCCAAGCCTTGAGCATCTTGTTGAGGTCTTGGTGGTGATGGAAGGGGTTGCCGCCAGCCCAATAGATCAAACGGATATCGGGATAGGTCAACGTCTGTCCGTCGTATTCAACGGTGCCCCCGGGATTGAGCAGCATGTCGGCGATGCGGGCGACGGGGATGAAGGTGCGCAGCGGGTTTTCCCCCTTGGGCAAATGTTTCGGTGCGACCGTTGTACCGGGCCCGCCCATACCGGCTGCGCCGGCATAGGCGAAGCCGAAGCCGCCGCCTGGCAGACCGATTTGTCCCAGAAGCGCAGCCAGTGACATCGCCATCCAATAGGTCTGTTCGCCGTGATCGGCCCGCTGCAGCGACCAGCTGACAGTGATGAGGGTGCCCCGCCCCGCCATCTTGCGGGCAAGACCTTTGATGATTTCCGCATCGAGTCCGGAGATCTCGGCTGCCCAGGCCGCGTCTTTCTCCTGGCCGTCGCTACGGCCCATCACATAGGCGATGAGTTGGTCACCCCCGACGCAATGGCTGGCCAGAAACTCGGGATCGTAGAGATCTTCAGACAACAATGTGTGGGCCAGACCCAGCATCACCGCCACGTCGGTGCCCGGCCGTGCGGCGAGCCATGTTGCGTTGAGGAAATCCACTGCGTCGTTGCTAATCGGGCTGACGTTGACCACCTCAACGCCACGGTCGCGGCACAGCTGGAGTGCATCGCGAGCGATGTGCCGGCCCAGCCCGCCGCCGTGCACCTGCGAGTTCTTCAACGCCAAGCCGCCGAAGGCGACGACGAGTTTTGTGTTGTCAGCAATAGCGCCCCAAGTGGTGTTGCTGGTGTAACAAACGTCGCCCCACGCGCCCGCCACATAGGGCACGATCACTTCCGCCGCACCGGAGGAATAGGTGTTCATGGAATAGGTGTTGCCGCCGATGAGATTCAGGAACCGGCGCATCTGACTTTGGGCGTGGTGGAATCGTCCCGCCGAGGCCCAGCCGTAGGAGCCGGCATAGATCGCTTCGTTGCCGAAGGTGTCTTTCACCCGTGTGAGTTCGTTGGCGGTGATGTCCAGCGCCTCGTCCCAGGGCAGGGCGACGAACGGGTCAGACCCACGTTTGCTGGTATCGCCGCCGGGTGTTCCGGCCCTTAAACCGTCGAGCCAGCCCTTGCGGATCATGGGTTTGGCGATGCGCACCGGATCGTTGATGGCCTGGGGCATGCCGGGGCCGATAGGCGAGGGGTCGGGATCGTCGGCGTAGGGCTCGAGCGCCGTGACCCGGCCGTTTTCCACCCGGGCAGTGTAAGCGCCCCAATGGGTCGCAGTCGGTAAATATTTAGCGTCGTCCGGCATCGGGTTTCCCGTCGTCTAAAGTCTGCTTGTTATAGCCGCTCCGGCGCGAGCCGCCTATGCTGTCCCCCAACCAAAAACGTGTTTAACCCAGCTTCCGGCATTGTCAGAGTAATTGGTTGGGGCCAACTCCTTTAGGCCCTTGTTTCCTGGGTTTAGTCACTAAACTACTGGTTCGCTTGAAATTGACCAAGCCAAGGTGCGGCGAGGAACGGCGATAACTCACTTCACTAGAGCGTTTCCGAGGTTGAATGAATCAAAATTTTGTTGTCATGGTCTTGGTAGACTGATTCGATAGCCGCTTTGGCGGGGGCATCGTGGCTGTATCGGAAGACCGGCGAATTCGTTTGGTGAGGAAAGTGGCGTCGGGCATGTCGCGCCGTCAGGCGGCAGCCCTTTTTGAGGTGAGCGCAAGCTCGGCGGTGCGGTATGTCAAACGTCAGGCCTGGCTCCCGGCCCATCCCGAGCGGGTCGGCAGGATCGTGTTCCTTGACGAAACAAGTATCAATACCAAAATGGCGCGCCTGCGGGGGCGCTGTCCCAGCGGCCAGCGGATGGTTGCCGCCATTGCCCATGCAAGACCTGTTGAACGCGGAATCTGCGCTCAACCTCATTGCTACCGTCTACGCTGGAGCGCATGACAGAGTGGTCTCTTTCAATTTCAAGCTGTTCGGCTGGCGCCAACCCCAAGGCCTGCGCGAACTTCCTGGGTTGATAGATTTCGGTCACGTGGTCGTATGCGGGGTCCTGGGTTGATCGCCAAGCCTCCTCCTCCCAATCAGAGGTTCGTTCCGAAACGCAGAAAATCCACCAAGCACGATTGAAATCGACAGATTCGCGCCTCCATTCGCTCGATGCTCTTGTTGTTCGCGCTGTCCGGCGCGTGTAGCCCTGCTGCAGCAGTCGATCTTGGCGTTCAATCTTCTCGCGTTCTGTGGGATCCAGCCGGTCACGTTTGCTCTCGGAGAACTGTCTGACGTCAGCGCCATTGGGACCAACCAAACAGGTATAATCGTTCAAAGGTACTATTACGTCCTCAAAGGATCGGAACTTCTCACTGCGGACAGACGATATTTTCATGGCTTCCTCCTCCGCAATTCATGCCGACACAAGCTCTTCTGCACTTCCGGGCTGCAATGACAATTGGCGGCCACCAAGTTCCTCGATAAGCTGTTCCCGGCATGTCAAAATGATTACCTGACGTTCCGGGCCGCCATATTGAGGATGTCGAACATACGGCTCATCCGGCGGTCGTCCGAAAACACAAGCGCATCATCAAGAACGACAGTTGCCGGGTGACCCTGTTCGACCAGCATTTCCGCAAACGCGAGTCGGATCAGGACGGCGATTTGTTCCTGGGTTCCCAAGCTGAGATGATGAAAGGCTTCCTCGTATCCGGCCTCTCTCACAACCCCGACGATGTGAAGGTTTTCGTCGATCGTGATTTCGGCACGGGGAAACAGAAGCTGCAAATATGGCCGGACGCGATTCAGCACCGGCGACAAATACCGTTCCTTGGCTTCCTGCTCAGCGGCGCGCAGCGTTGACCGCAAGAAGCTGAGAACCTGCACTTCACGCTCTGAGCGCCTGCGCTCTTCCTCGCAGAGTTCCAGCTCTCGAGCCAGCTGCTCAATTACCTCGTCGAGCCCAGCACCTTCAAGCACCTCGACATGCGATCGAAGCCCGGCGATTGTCTCCTTGAGATTGACGCGCTTGTCTCGTCTGTCCTGAATGGCCTTTTCAAGACGGGCGGCGCGCGCCTCTAGTTGAGGCAGCGTCTCGTCCGTGCGCTGTGCCTGGAGATCGGTAACAACCGATTCCCGGTCTGACACTTCGGTCCGGGCCATCTTTATGGCGGCCTGAAGTTTATCGTCTGCATGTGCCGCTTCGGCCTCTGCGAGTTGCTGCCGCAATTTTTCGAGCCGCTCTTTGCCGTCATCGTGCCGTGCCTTGACAGTGCCGAGTTCGGTTTGAAGCGCACTCAGCTTGTCCTCTGGGCCGCTCAGCGCGGCCCGCGCAATACCCATTGCACGCCGCGCCTCTTCGGTCTGCTCCTCGGCGATCCGCAATATGGTGTCGGCCTCGTGGTGTGTCGGCAGTTCTTCTAAGCCGAGTTCGCCCAATTCGTACGACAGGATTTGCTGCAAACTCTCGATATGATCGGCAAGCGCCTGCGCCCCTGCGTCACGGTCGTCAGTGGCCGGAGCGTGCAGGTCGGCTCCTGCCGGGCAAGATCCGCTCCCTGCAAGAGCTTCTCGCGCTTGGTGTACTGATCTTCGGCATCGTTGACGGTTTTGGAGCCGCCCGTTTACAATGCCTCTTTGAGCTTGGCCTTGGCCTCCCTCTGTTGGCGAAGCAGCTTGTCACGGTCCTCGATGGCCGGTTCGATCATGATCCGGCCGCGGTTGGGAATTGCGATCATGGTCGGTTCAATAGCCTGAACCGACGACTGTTCGGCCGTCAGCGACTGTCCATCAATTTCGATGCCGGACAAACCCCCCGGCGCCATGTCAAAAATGATGCGGGTGGCGGTCGCACTCAGGCGGCTTTCGATGGTCTCCAACCCCTTCGCGGCGCTGCGTATCCCCTCGATGGCTTCGTCCGTAACCAGGATAGCGGCAGCGCCCTGCTGAGCTTCGCGCTGACGCTTTTCAGCGGTCTGCGCTTTCTCGCGTCGGGCTTCAAGCACGCGAATCCTTGCATGGCGCTCTACCGCGCCAAATATGCGACGCTGCCGGGAGACGGCTTCGTCAGCATTGGTGACAGCCGCCTCGGCCTCGCGAACCCCAGCCCGCAACGCATTAAGCCGCGACCGGGCCTCCCTCTCCTGCTTGCGCGCCTCGTCCAGTCGTTTGCAGGCTGTCTCTACCACCTCTTCTTCTGATGTGATCATCACCCGCAAGCAGGAACGCTCTGCTTCTGCCTGTTCGGCCTGCTCAAGGTTGCGCTTTTTGAGCTCAAGGTCACTGGCCGCGGCCTCTATGCGGGCTTCCAGCTCAGCGAGCTGACTGTGCCGTTTCCGCGCCTCAACCAGTTCCTTTTGGTCTGACAGGCCACAATCACCGACGGACAGGCGCGCCACCGTTTCCTGGGCTTCTTCGAGGCCGTCTAATGTCTTGGAAAGTTGCTGGCGCCGCATGCGCAGGCCCTCAAGCTCGTACTGAAGAGAGTGGGTGCGGTCGATCAGGTCTTTGTATGCGGCTCGCGGCCTGCAGTTGCTCGTGACAAGTTCTTCGAGCTGCTTCTCGATCACCTGCGGTAAAGCCCGCCCGCGCCGACCACCCAGGACGGCACCAACCTCGGATTCCAGAGCGCTGTGGAGGTTTGATCGCGCACTCTCGGGAAGGTCAAGCGCGCCGAAGGATTGCCCCTGCTGAACCCAAAGGACATTCCACATGCCGAGTGTTTCCGGCTTTGCGCCCGTTTTCCCGGGCTCATCGAAACCTAGAAGGAGGCGCAACGCGTCCTCGGCGGCATCTCCTTCAAGTGTGCGCCCGTCGGGACAGGACAGACGGGCATAGGGCTTCTTGATAAACCGCTTGATCACCCGGTAGAGGCCGTCATCAAGCTCGAAAGCCAGCTCGACCACCGGCCCGGCCTGATTGCGGTCGTTCTGCAAGGCGGTGATGGGCTGCGCTTTCGAGCTGTATTTTTCGAAGAGGGCGGCCCTTAAAGCGTCGAGCAAGGTGGATTTGCCCATTTCATTGGGACCGACCACGACATTCAGGCCATCGTCGATGCCGTCCAACCGCGTTGGTGCCGTGAACTTCTTGAACTGATTGAGCGCTAGCGAACGCAGTTTCATCGCCGTCCCGCCTGTTGTTTCATGTGCTCGATGTAAAGCCGTTGCAGGGCTTCGGCGGCAATCTCGCGCTCGACTTCATTGCCTTCCTCGGCCTTCCGTTTCAGCTCTTCGGCGGCCGTGCGCACAAAGCCGCCGCGGTCGATCCGATCAAGGTCCTCTGGTGTGGGGCGCGGGAACAGGTGCCGGTCGTCAACGCGCATGAAACAGAAAGCGGCCGAAACACCGTCAACGATCTGCTCTTCAAAATACAGTTGGTCCTCCAGGGACAGGGCGCCCTCCACCGTCAGTTGGACCAGGACGCGATCGAGGTCGTCGGCGACGCCCCGCAGTTTTTCAGCGAGGAAATCGATGTCCTCTCGGCTGTTGACTAGTTCTGACTTTGTGGTCCAGGTGAAGTGCCCTGTCTGGAGCGGCGTCACCGCGGGGGGACCGCCCGGTCCCTCAATTTCGACGAATAGCGTCTTTCCGCCGTCGATTACATCGAAGGCGTCTGTCTCCGGCGTACCACTGTACCAGCACCGGTTGTTGATCTTCTTCTGACCGTGCCAGTCGCCGAGAGCAAGATAGGACAGGCCGGCGCGCGTAGGACGGTCCGGGGTGATGTAGTTGGGGACATCCTTGTCGTCGGAACCGAAGCCGGTCACGGTGCCGTGGGCAAACCCTGTGCGCACAAGACCGTCTGCAAGGTCAACCTCGTCCATATAGGCGGTCGGGTCATCAAGCGTACGGCGATGGTGCAGCGGCGCCGGCAATAGAGCGAAAGCATCGTCCTCAAAGATCGCGGGCTTCGCCGCGATATGGATATGCACATTGTCTGGCAGGCCTTTGCGCTGAAGCTGATCCCAGAGCCCATTCGGGCGGTGGGGATCGTGGTTTCCTGGCAATAAGTGCCAATGAATGTCTGCAAAGTTGCGCATCCGCTCAAGGGGCTGGTTGAGCGAGCGCGGCGAGAGGGCTTCCATGTCATAGATATCGCCGGCGACCAGTATATGCCGGGCCGCATGTTTACCGGCAAGCTCGCCAAGGCGGACAATCGTCCGCAAACGCGCTTCCTGAAGGAGTCCCATCGTCGCATTATCGACAAACCGGAATACCTTCCCGATCTGCCAGTCTGAGGTATGTATGAGGCGCAGCGTCATACCAGCTCATCCATCCTTATACTGTCGAAAATTCGTGACAAGGTCGGAAAAGTATTTGGGCCTGTAACTGTTGAAACTCTCGTCGTATACGAAAACGAAATCATCTGTGGTGGTTCCGATGTGATCTGACAGTTACCCGGATTTCCTGCGACGATTGTCAAGTGAAGTTCAGCTCAGGAACTTTTCCTTCCAGCTTTCCTTGCCCTTGATCATGGTCTGGAACGGCGTTCCGCCGCGACACATTTTATACTGATGAGTTGTAGTGATACAGCCAATCGTCGAGATCGCCCTGCAGCGCATCGATGCTGTCATAGAGCTTTCTGCGGAACGCGACCTGGTAGAACTCTTGCAGCACGGTCTTGTGGAAGCGCTCGCGGATGCCGTTTGTTTGCGGTGATTTCACCTTGGTCTTGGTGTGGTCGATATCGTTGATGGCCAGGAAGAGCTGGTAGTCGTGCTTGTCGACGCGCCCGCAGTATTCCGTACCTCTGTCGGTCATGATCCGCAGCACAGGCAGGTCGTGCTCGTCATGGAACGGCAGCACCCGGTCATTGAGCAGGTCGGCGGCGGTGATCGGCGTCTTGGTGGTGTAGAGCTTGGCCTGCGCGACCTTGGAATAGGGATCGACATAGCTCTGCTGGTAGATCCGCCCCACCCCCTTCAGGGTGCCGACATAGAAAGTGAACGAGACGGCGTTCTTCGCGGTGCCGAACAGCTGCCCTGCTAGCCAGTCGCCGACGACGGGAAGGTTCTCCGTCGCATGCTGCTCGAAGGGTTTTCCGGTCTCGGCCGCGACCATGGTGCTTCCGCCCACGATCTCCTGCTTCGTGACGGTCTACCGGGCGCCGCGGGCCGTACCAGCCCGGTCCGAAACCCGGATGGTAGCGCGTGCGGTGCCGCGGAGGGTCTCAATTGGTAATCTTTTTGTTTGCCAATCGTTTGCCACCTTGCCAATATCGCCAGGATTTATCATGGAAAAGACCTTGAAAACGTCTTAACTATCAAGGTCTTAGCTTTGGTTGCGGGGGGAGGATTTGAACCTCCAACCTTCAGGTTATGAGCCTGACGTTGTAACACCGACAACTCTACGCCTAGCTACGATACTGATGTCCCATACTACCAAAAGCTCGGTGAATTGCCAACAGCTACCGCCCCTTGGTGGTGACTCCAGCACGTTGATCACAGCCTGTAGCCCTACCGTCCGGGAACTTTGGTGTCTCAAACCTGTTGACTACGCCGGGTGATTCCGCCATCCATTCGCTATGAACGGGAAATCCCGCAAACGCACCGCCAAGCTGCGCACCGCTCTCACCATTCCGGTCATCGCCGCTCTGGAAGTAGCGGAAAAGTCCTGGATCGCCTGGGACGACAAGGTGACCGGCTTCGGTGTCCGGGTGCATCCCACCGGCATCAAATCCTTCATCGTCAACTTCCGCACCCGGGCGGGCGGCAGGAACGCTCTCAACAAGCGTCTGGTTATCGGCAAGGTCGGGCAGATGCTCCCCGGTCACGCCCGGCAGCGCGCCCGCAAGATCATCGAACGCGCCGCTTGCGGCGACGATCCGCAACAAGCGCGCGCCGAAACCCTCGCCATGCCGACGCTCGCGGCGGCCTTTGAGGCCTACATGAGGGCCGCTACCGGACGCGCGCAGCGCACCGACGAGCTTTACCGCTACGAAATGAAGCGCTATCTCGGCGACTGGCGCTCCCGTCCCCTCGATACGATCGAATACGAGGATATCAAGGACCGCTTCGAGCTCATTACCACCGACCATGGCTGGTCGGCGGCCAACCGGACAATCTCTCTTCTAAGGTCGGTGTACCAACGGCCCTGCGCGGATTTCGAGGGCTTACGCAACCCAGTCAGTCTCTGGCTTGACACGGGCGGAAGCTTCCACCGCAAAGCGCGGCGAACGATTTCGCCGCCCGCCGAGATCTTGCCGTGCTGGCGCACCGGGATCGAGGCGGAAGTGTTCAACCCGGTAATGCGGGATGCGCTGTGGTGCGCGATCTATACCGGAATGCACCGCGACGAAGTGCTGACCCTGCGCTGGGAACGGCTCGACATGGAGGCGCGAACATTCAGGCTGGGCAAGACAAGAACCGGCGTTCACCTCGCCCTTCCCATGACAACGCATCTTGCGACCATCGTTGATCGCCGGCGCTCGGCGAGCATGGGTCTGCTGGCCCGTCTTCGTGCCTGGGTGTTCCCATCACCCACTAGCGCATCGGGCCATGTAGAGGATCCGCATCATCTCTACAGCCGGATCAGTGAAGCGGGCGGTGCGAAGTTCTGGTTCCAGGGTATGCGGGATTGTTTCATCGCCGTGGCGGAGCGTGAACTGATGCTTCCGACTTCGCTCACCGACCGCTTGGTCAACCGGGCACGCCGCGGTAATTTCCCGGAAGACCATGGCGCCAATTGGACCATCGATCAACTCAGGGAACCCGCTCAGCGTATTGCTGATCGAATCGAAACGCTGATGAACGCGGCCGTGCCGGGCGAGGCTGCGCGCACTCATACATTGACTGCGTTCCCGACAGACAATCAGAGGAACTGATCCTTACATCACTCCGCCTGGGCCCCTTTTTGTGGGTCACGAAAGGCGTTCTGGGAGCGTGCTCCGTCGGGGCCAAAAACGGGGTGCCGGAGAAAGCATACGACAAAAGTGCGCCTGGGTGCGCTGGAGTTGTAACCAATCCGCTTTCAGTTTGATTACGGATTTGTACATCGTTTTTTTTGATGAATTTTAGATAGCTAAATTATGACGTGTTATCAATTAGGTAGCGTGTCCTGACATCAAATAGCAAGAATGGGCTAGCTGTCGATCATGAAGGCGAAGTGCTTGAGGTCTATGCCACGAAACGGCGGGATCGTGGAGCTACACTTAGGTTCCTGAAACGCACGATGAAGCGTTATGGTCGGCCGGCTTCGATCGTCACAGATAGGCTACAGTCATACCGGGCGGCGATGAAGGTGATCGGCACTGCGGCCGCCCAGACCTGCGGTCGTTGGCTGAACAACCTAGCGGAAAACTCACATCGGCCCTTCCGACGACGGGAAGGGGCAATGGCTCGGTTCAGAGACATCAAGACCCTGCAGAAGTTCGCCTCCGTCCATGCCTCGATCTACAACCATTTCAACCACCAACGCCATCTCAACCGCCGCGATACTTTCAAACAAACCCGAGCCACCGCCTTGGCCGAATGGCGTCAACTTGCTGCCTGAGAGTCCTCTATTATGGCTTCTTCTGCTCCGGGCCAGTTAGTCTGACAATGTCGACATGGTGTTTCCTTCAAATCAGGTCTGGATAATCTGACATTAAGCGGTCTTTGAGCGGGTTTGGAATTTCATCGGGATCCGCCAGTTTGCGGCCCTTCAATTGCCAAATCTGCAGTCCCGGCGCGTCACCCATATTCAACCAGGGAAACCAAGGATCGATTTCCTGGTATGCCAGCGTCGCGGGAACAAAAGTCCCCTCGGGCTGTAGGACATCGTCGATACGAGCTTGGAACGTCGCCAAGCTGTCGACTACACGGTACTTGCCTTCTTCCCGTTCTTCCTTTCGCCCCGCTAAGGAAGGACTCAACAGGGTGACGCGGGCGGAAAAGTTTTCCTCGATCCAAATTACGTCGCCAGAAACCTCAACCGGCCCGATGGCTCCGGACACGTCCATGGGTATGGACGGATCCGGACGGACAACCACACCATCACGCGTAATGCCCTGAGCAACGGTCATACGGTAAGGTTCAGGCGTGGTTTGGGCGCCAGTGATCGGGTTGGTCCAGGAGGCCATGATGGCCCCCGTTTCGATGTCGGCAAAATACCCCGCCTCTTCCATAACCTGAGAGACTCCTCCGTCGGGTCGTGCCATGATTCGGTTCCAGCTCACCCCGACAACACGGAACAACGGCTTGGCCATCTCTCCATACTGCTTGGCGTATATGAGTCCAGAGATCCACCACAGGGCTTTGGGCCTATCGATCCCATTCGATCGGATGCGGGCATAGATGACCAATCGATTAGCGGGGTCACTCAAGGTTGCCCGATCGATGGCGGCCCACGCCTTATGATTGAACTGTGGTAAAAGCGCTGCCGTTGCGCCACTTAAGCGCACCGTTCGCCGTGGAAGGTTGCTTGGATTGTCGTTCATTTCCCTCGCTGGCCCCTTGATCAGTCAAGCCAGGGTCAGACAGAATCCCATAGGGAGCAAGGGGACAATGGCCGATTAATCGCAAGTTGAGCATTCACAGGTCAATCAGGTGCCGGCCGGCACATCCACCTTCATCAGACCCAATGCCTCCAGATCGTCCTTGGGCATTGTCAGACTAACTGGCGCTGAGCAGATGAACCCATAATAGGACTTTCAGGCAGCAAGTTGACACCACTCGGCCAGGGCAGCGGCTCGAGTTTATTTGAAATGTTGCTGGCGGTTGAGATGGCGTCGGCGGTTGAAATGGTTGTGGATCGAGGCACTGTGAATCCCGGAGACAAAATGGTCAGCGGAATCGGTCGGACGGACTGACCGTTGCGGAGTAAGAGTCCGAATCATGTGCCCGAGGCGAATGAGCTGAGGGCGGGAGATGTATTCTGTGGATTTATACAGCCGGGTGCGGCGTGCGTGCCATGTTGAAGGGATGAGCAAGAGCGCGGCGGCGCGCCGGTTTGGGATCGACCGCAAGACGGTGGCGAAGATTCTGGAGCATGCGGTTCCGCAGGGATACCTGTCCTTTGCAAAAACCTGATCCGTTTGAACTGGGTGTGAAACCTCTATAACTCCGTGTGGATGAGGTTTTCGGAAAGGACTGGCGTTTATATGCCCCAATTTACCGGACAAAGTTTTCCAAAGGGATGGGTACGCTTCATGAAAACAACAGTCCTTGGTGCCGCACTCATGATCTTTGTGGTCACAGGAGCCGTTCGCGCTGCTGACAACGCACCGGCACCCAGCCCAGCAATGGATCCGAGTTGCATCGGCCACGAGGACAACTGGGGGCGCTATCAGGAGGAACTGGATCTTATCGTCAACCAGAACCGGTTGGACCTGGTGGACGAATTCTTTGCGCCCGAATACCGTAACCACAATGCCCCGCCCTGGGCGGCCCAGGGACCCGATGCCATCCGCGAGTACAAGGGAATTCTCCTCAAAGCCTTTCCCGCCCGCAAAGTTGAAAACGAATGGATCCTTTGCTCCGGCGATTTTGTCATCGTGCGCTCAGTGGTGACCGGCACCCATACCGGCCCCTATTTCGGTCGACCGCCCACGGGCAAGACGTTCCGCGTCATCGGCACCGATGCTTATCTCCTCCGTAACGGCAAGTTTTACGGACGATGGGGTAATGAAGACGCGCTGGGCATGTTCCAGCAATTGGGCTGGGTCCCATCGGGCGGTCCGCCCGGGGACTAAGTGGGCGGGCTTCCGGATCCACCCTTCATCCAAACCTGGACGATTTGCATCATGAAGATCAGCGGATGAGGTTTTCGGAAGGGACACCCCTTGACCAAAGTCAACAATGCCAAAAGAACAATCCAACGAACTTTAACATCCCAAACAGATTACAGAGGATCCACGTTCATTTCAACCGGATGAGGTTTTCAGAGGGGACCGTTACAGCGGAACGGTACAGATGTGTCGCGATCTGTTCCATCTTGGCAGCGTAGACCGCCTCCGCCTTTCCCTTGCTTTGTTTTGCCGTGGCGGGAATGCTGAAGGCATGTGCTGTTTTCGTCCGCTTTTGGCCTGCGTTGTTCTGGCCGTCTGGCTGTCAGCCTGCGGTAACGAGCAAACCACAAACACGCAAAGGTTCGAGCCGGGTAAGACCCAAGACACCCTGCGCGTCGGAGTGCTGGGGCTGCCGGCCATGCTGGGCAACCCTTACGCCTCTTTGAATGCGCCAACCATCTACACTTGGGCGGCGATCTTCGACAGCCTTACCTTTGTTAGCCAGGGCGGCGTTGTGGAGCCCTGGCTGGCGACCTCGTGGCGGGCCACTAGCCCGATCACCTGGGAATTCAAATTGCGTGACGACGTGATGTTCTCCAACGGCGAACACTTCACCGCCGACGCGGTCATTAATGCGGTCAATTATCTGCTCACACCCGATGCGGCCACCGGGTCTGTCGCCCAAATGCTGAACTCTCTCGCCGGAGCGCGGATTATCGACGATTACACGGTGGAGATCACCACTAAGGCGACCAATGTGATGTTTCCCAACGAGGCGGCAAGCCTGCGCATCGTTGCGCCGGACCACTGGCGCAAGCTGGGCCGAGAGGCCTTCGCCCGCGATCCCCACGGCAGCGGGCCCTTTAGGGCCGTGTCCTGGGAGCCGGCGGTGGTGCGCATGGAAGCCTTCGAGGAGTCCTGGCGGCCGCCTCATTTCAAGAAATTGGAAATCTATGCCGTGCCTGAGGGTAATCAGCGGGTCCAAGGGATTATCAGCGGGCGACTGGATATAGTTCTCGGCTCCATCCCCGATCTCATGGCGGAACTGGAGGCCGCAGGACACCAGTGGATCCGGTTCCCGGGAGGCGGGATCATCTTGTTTTCTCTCATCCTAAACCCTGAGCATCCGGCCTTTGGTCCTGAGAACGCTCCGCTTATGGATGTACGGGTCCGCCGTGCGTTGAATTACGCCATCGATCGGAACGCTTACATCGCTGCGTTGTTGGGCAACACCACCCGTGCTCCGTCCCAACCAGCGACCGACGGTGTGTTCGGCTATGATCCAGAGCTTGAGCCTTATCCTTACGATCCGGAGCGGGCAAGAACTCTGCTGGCGGAAGCTGGTTACGCGGATGGCTTCGATTTGGTCATCGAAGTCGTGACCGGTACTGCCATTCCCAACGGTGAGGCGATTTTCCAGAAGGCGGCGGAAGATCTGCGGGCCATCGGCGTGCGAGTGGAACTCAAGACCATTCCACTACCGCAATATTTCAACGCCATCCACATGGGTGAGTTCAAGGGGCAGGGGTTCATGATGGATTTTCCCGTCGCGCCGCAGATGGACGCCCTGAGGGGACTAAGGCTACATAGCTGCCTATGGAAAACGCCATGGCTTTGTGATGCCGGCGACCTGCAACTGATCGAAGAGGCCATGGCGGCGCCAGATCTCGCCCAGCGGAAAGCTCTAACCCAAGAGATCATGCGCCGCTATCACGAACAGGCCTACATGCTCTATCTGTTTGAAAGGGTGGAATATTACGGCGTGCGCGCTGGTCTTGAGGGGTTTGAAGCGGAAGGCTTGTTCATCCGCTACAATCAAATCCGCGAAAGCGATAAATGATTTAAAAAGAGTCACCTAGTCGGGTAGGGCCGATCATCAAGATGCGTAGTCCCTCCCGAATACCTTATCCGCCCATCTTCATGATGCAAGCCGTCCAGGTGTTGCCAGTTAGAGGATATGCACCTTCGAGCTGCCGGTTATGTTTGGCACACAGAGAAAGGGCCGCCCGGTGGAGCGGCCCTTTCCAATTTTAGTGTGCCTTAGTGGCCTACATACCCATGCCACCCATGCCACCCATGCCACTCATGTCGGGCATTGGCGCGTTAGCCTTGGGTTCAGGCTTATCGGCCACCATGACTTCCGTGGTGACCAACAGACCGGCTATGGACGCGGCGTCTTGCAGCGCTGTGCGCACGACCTTGGTAGGGTCAACGATGCCCGCCTGGACCAGGCTGGTGTATTCACCGGCCTGGGCATCAAAGCCATGGTTGGTGTCCTTCTGATCGAGCAGCTTGCCGGCCACGACGGCACCGTCAACGCCGGCGTTTTCGGCGATTTGCCGCACCGGCGTTTCAAGAGCCCGGCGGACAATGTCGATACCCACTTTTTGGTCGTCGTTGTCGGTTTCCAGGTTCTTCAGGGCGCGGCTTGCATAGAGTAACGCGACCCCGCCACCAGCAACGATGCCTTCTTCAACAGCGGCGCGGGTGGATTGGAGGGCGTCGTCGACCCGGTCTTTCTTCTCCTTGACCTCGACTTCCGTGGCGCCACCGACACGGATGACAGCCACGCCGCCGGCAAGCCTGGCCAGACGCTCCTCAAGCTTTTCCCGGTCATAGTCCGATGTCGTCTCCTCGATCTGGCGGCGAATCTGCTCGCACCGGCCGTTAATGTCGGCTTTCTTGCCGGCGCCATCGACGATGGTGGTTTCTTCCTTGGTGACTGTGACGTGCTTGGCCGTACCGAGCATATCCAAGGTGACATTCTCGAGCTTGATGCCGACGTCTTCTGAGATCACCTGGCCTTTGGTCAGTGTGGCAATGTCTTCCAACATGGCCTTGCGGCGGTCACCGAAGCCCGGCGCCTTGACGGCCGCAACCTTGAGGCCACCGCGCAGGCGGTTGACCACCAGGGTGGCGAGAGCTTCGCCTTCGATGTCCTCGGCGATGATCAGCAACGGACGGCTGGACTGCGCCACCGCTTCCAGAACCGGCAACAGCGGCTGCAGGTTGGACAGCTTCTTCTCGTGAATGAGAATGTGCGGATCATCCAGTTCCGCCACCATCTTCTCCGCATTGGTGACGAAGTAGGGCGAGGTATAACCACGGTCGAACTGCATGCCTTCGACCACGTCGAGTTCGGTCTCCAGGATCTTGGCTTCTTCGACGGTGATAACACCTTCGTTACCGACGGTTTCCATGGCCTCGGCAATGATGTTACCGATTTCTTCTTCGCCATTGGCGGAAATGGTGCCGACCTGGGCGATCTCGTCGTTGGTCTTGACCTTCTTGGTCCGCTTCTGCACATCGCCAACAACCGCATTGACGGCAAGATCGATACCGCGCTTGAGGTCCATGGGATTCATTCCCGCTGCTACGGCCTTGGCGCCTTCGCGGACGATGGACTGGGCCAGGACCGTTGCCGTGGTGGTGCCGTCACCGGCGGTGTCGCTGGTCTTGGACGCCACTTCCTTGACCATCTGGGCGCCCATGTTTTCGAACTTGTCCTTAAGCTCGATTTCCTTGGCCACAGTGACGCCGTCCTTGGTGATGCGCGGGGCGCCAAAGGACTTGTCGAGAACGACATTGCGTCCTTTCGGCCCGAGTGTGACCTTGACGGCATCCGCCAAGATATCGACACCCGCCAGCAAACGGTTGCGGGCGTCGGTGGAAAATTTTATGTCTTTAGCCATCTCAATTTACTCCATATTCTCTAGGCAGCCTTGCGAACGGCTTTTTTCTTCACTTCGATGACGCCGAGAATGTCTGTCTCTTTCATGATGAGCAGATCTTCGCCGTCAATTTTGACTTCCGTTCCCGAGTACTTGCCGAACAGGATGATGTCGCCGGCTTGGACATCCAGCGGCGCGATGGAGCCGTCTTCGGCGCGGGCACCGGGCCCGGTGGCGATGACTTCGCCTTCCATCGGCTTTTCCTGGGCCGTATCGGGGATGATGATGCCGCCGGCTGAGCGTTCGTCGCTATCGAGCCTGCGGACGAGTACACGATCGTGTAAGGGTCGAAATTTTGTTGGCATGGTGCGTCATTCCTCTTCGCAAATGACTAAGGATATTAAGGATATTGATGTGGCCTCCCGGTAAGGACAGCCACCGGGGCATTTAATGGGATTCCATGTGGGGTCAAGGGGGAAAAGGGAAATATTTTCAACGGCCTAGCCCGGGCTGTTAGCACTCTTGGGGTTTGGCTGCTAAATCGTTGATTCATAAGGCTTATTGATTTGATGGGAAGCCTTCTGGCACGATTCGGAAGTTGACTGCCAACAGCGCCGGAGAGGTTACATGACCGCGATGGAGAAGCAGCTAGACGGATATCGTCTCACCACCGCCCAGATTCTCTATCACCTCCCCGATCACCCCGGTCTGCTTCAGGAGTTCGTTTGGCAGCATCTCGACATTGCCCCCGGATTTCCGGTTCTGACGAAATTTCTCGATTTTTGGACCGACAATCTTGATGGACCCCTACACTCCGTCACCGTGTGCCAGGCCAGACTCATTAAACCCGCCGAGTACCGTGCGGTAGACGGCAGAATCCTAATGCACTGAACAACGGGCTGGCCGTGTTTCGGTTTGCCACGGTTTGATCCAACGGAAGCAGGATCGGAACACAATGACCGTACGTTTCCGCCCCATCAAAGCCCCGGTTTACAATCACACTTCAGACCGCTGTACGTAACGCCGGTATCGGCCCGCGACTTGAGGTTATTTGAGCTCTACAAAAGTTCGGTAAAGGTGGTTGCGGGCCCCCGCAACCAGCGAAACCGACTTTCCCGATGCGGGCGCGTTGGTCTGTTCTTTGTCTACGCCCATTTCACTATCGGCGGATGACGTAAACAGAAGGGCCAATAGGATCACGAGACATTCCGGCGGTTCCTTGAAGCCACTTCAGCCTCCAGAGTTAGCCACAGACTGCGATGCGACAGCGGCTGCCGATATCAGACGTCCTGTGCCCATTCCCGATTCCGTCCGGGCGCCGTCGGATTAGGCCGCTCCCTCTGCCGCGCTTTTTAATTTCCGCTTCCGCGGTATTTTCGCCTGCGCTGTATTTCCTTTCACCTTCGGAACCCGCGTATTCTGCGCCCGGCCCTTGCGGCCCTTTACAGGCTTCGCCCGCCGGTTCGCATCGATCCACTTGGACATCGTGACCGAACAGGCCTTGGCCTTCTCGGGCACGGCGACACCTGTCCTTCCCGAAAACCTTATCCGCCACTCTTGATGATGCAAACCGTCTAGGTCCGGATGAGGTTTTCGGAAGGGACAGGTTGAAATGGTTGTAGATCGAGGCATGGACGGAGGCGAACTTCTGCAGGGTCTTGATGTCTCTGAACCGAGCCATTGCCCCTTCCCGTCGTCGGAAGGGCCGATGTGAGTTTTCCGCTAGGTTGTTCAGCCAACGACCGCAGGTCTGGGCGGCCGCAGTGCCGATCACCTTCATCGCCGCCCGGTATGACTGTAGCCTGTCCGTGACGATCGTGGCCGGTCGGCCATAACGCTTCATGGCACGTTTAAGGATTTCAAGCGCAGCCCTGTGATCCCGCCGTTTCGTGGCATAGACCTCTAGCACTTCGCCTTCATGGTCAACGGCACGCCATAGATAATGTGTTTCGCCATTGATCCGGACGAACACCTCATCAAGATGCCGGCGCCACAGCGAATAGGATCCACGATGAACACGGCGTTTCCGGATTTCAGCGGCAAACAACGGGCCAAAGCGGTTCCACCAGTACCGCACCGTTTCGTAAGAGATGTCGATGCCCCGTTCGTGAAGCAGGTCTTCGACCTGTCTCAGGGAGAGTGGAAACCTAACATACAGCATTACAGCGAGGCGGGTTACCTCGGGCGAGCTGTTGAAATAACGAAAAGGGTTTTGCATTACTGGAGGCTAAGAGTCGGTTTCGAAAGTCATGCGGCTCGGGCCAATCTGCGGACGAGGAGCATGACGGAGGCGGCGTAGAGGAAGGCGCGGGCCGAGGCGATGGTGGCCTCGAAGTCCTTTGCCAGTCGCCGGTTGCGGTTGATCCAGGCGAAGAAGCGCTCCACGACCCAGCGGCGCGGTTGGACGGCGAAGCCGACCTGATCGGGGCTTTTGCGCACGATCTCGACGGCGATCATGGTGGCCGTGGCGACCTTCTCGCCGGCGTAGCCGCTGTCGGCAAAGACCTTCTCGATGAACGGAAACGAGCCGCGTGAGGCGCACAGCAGCGGCCCGCCACCATCGCGGTCCTGGATACTCGCCGGATGCGCCTCGAGCACGAGGCCGCGCCCGTCGGTGTCGACCAGCGCGTGGCGCTTGCGCCCCTTGATCTTCTTGCCCGCATCGTAGCCGCGGGGGCCACCAGCCTCGGTCGTCTTGACGCTCTGGCTGTCGATAATCGCGCCGCTCGGGCTGGCCTCGCGTCCGACCCGCTCGCGATCGGCCATGACCAGAAAGTGGTTGATCTTCTCAAGGAGGCCGTCGTCGCGGAACTTAGCGAACCAGCGATAGATCGTGCCCCACGGTGGTAAATCGCTTGGCAGCAAGCGCCAAGGGCAGCCAGCCCGCATCACGTAGAAAATGCCGTTGACGATCTCTCGCATCGGCCATGACCGGGGCCGTCCCGTGCCATGAGCCGGAGGCAAATGAGGCTCGATCACAACCCACTCCGCAGCGGTCAAATCAGTCTGATAACGCAGCGCCTTGCGGCTATGCTGCTCTCGGGTGGTCGGCGTCCACATGGCGGCTCCAGATCGGTTTCAGCAACCTTCCTGGAATCACATCGACACCGGCCACTCAACCCCTTTCGAAACGGCCTCTGAGAGACCTTACTTTTCATCTCAAGCCGATTTAGTCTGACAGTGCCGTTTGGGATGACGTGAGGCTGTCTCTTCGGAAAACCTTGTCTCTAGTCAGACCGGCATAGGATGTTACGGTGCTGGTAGCGGAAGCGGGCGGGAGACCGAAAAAACCTTGGTCTTCAAGACCGGGGATGAGCGAGTTCCCCGTCCGTTGTTCCTACGAACCCGAACAGTCGCTTGGTCCGCGTGGCACACTTGAGCGTGCGCCACAGCCGCTCGAAACTTTCAATTCCTAAAAGTTAGCGCTAACGCGCAAGTAGTAATAGGGACCTTGCCAGGAAATTATTGAATCCGAACGATAGATTCTCCCGCAGCACGCCTCGAACTCTGCCCGATCTGGGGTTTCGCCGAAGACGTTTAGCCCGCCAAACGTAAGTTTGTAAGTGCTGTTGATCCTCCAAGCAGCTTCCATGTCTATGGGTATTTTGCCTCCAAACTTCTGAATGTTGTTCGGGTCCGTGAAGTCCGAGTGATTGGCCTGCTTGTAGCTGCCATACCAATTGGCTCTCCCCATGACTTCATACCGGCCCCACGAATGTTGAGCTGTGAACACACCCCGAGATTTCGGCAGTTGATTCTCGGTGTCGAAGACGTCCTCGTCGTTCACAAAAGAAAACGCATTGCCGTCGCGATCTATTCGAACCGGTACTTTCGTAACCTTGGTGTCGTTAACGTTCAAGGAAGCCGATAGCTCCGTGATTCTGTCGGCGGAGGCAAAGGTGTAGATCGCCACCACGTCAACGCCTTGGGTTTCGGTATCTAGGTCGTTGTTGAAGAAACTCACCTGAGCGATAGTATTGGCGCCCGGCACTTCAATCGCTTCCAGAGCGATCCTTTCTTCGGGCCCGATCGTGAAATCCGAGGACAGCACGATCCGGTTCCGCAGTTCGATAAAGTAGTAATCGATAGAAAACGTCAAATTGTCTGTAGGTATTGCGGCAATACCCATGGTGAATTGGGTGGCCTTCTCGGCATCCAGCGGCTCGGCGCCAAAAAATGCGGATATGGGATGGGTCGCCGGGAAGATCCCCTCGGCCACCGGGATACCTGCATCGTTGATCCTGGTGGACACGTTTGTCGTGGAAATCTGGCCTGGCGTCGGTGCCCTGAAGCCGGTGCCCGCAGACGCACGGAACGAAGCAGCTTCAAGGAGCGAGTAGTTTCCCGCCACCTTCCATGAGAAATTTTGACCAAAGTCAGCGAAATCCTCAAGCCGGCCGGCCACGTTGAGGCGGAGCCGATCCGAGATGTCCGCTTCCAGGTCCAGATAAACGGCCTTGCTGGCCCGATCTAAATTGGAGGTGAACTCGGGCGCGTAGCCAGGAAATCCGTTGGAGCCCACGGGAAGGGCGTTGTTAATTGGATCCCCGGAAACACACGGCCCCAGGCGCTCTTGCCCCGGGATTCGGCACTCCACGACCGTTAGATCGTCGTTGGGATCGGCATCTACTTCGGCCTGGGTGATCTCGAAATTGAAAGGATCAATCGACGCGAACGGACCAACCTGATAGGAGGCTTGATCTCCCTCCCGCAGAGCGTAGCCTTCTTCGCGGTATTCAAAACCGAAAGCAATATTCAGATTACCGAAACCATCGCCGGTCATCAGATAGCTGAAATCGGCATTAACCGACCACTCGTCCGTAACCAGGGCGCCCGGACGGAATAACGTGGGCGAGGCGGGGCCGAGAGAAGGATTCCACGTATTCTCTATAGTGTACTGGATCTTGTTCTCGCCGGTGCGGAGGCTGAAATCCCAGTTCAGATCGTTATTCAGAGTCCCATTCATGCCCCCGGTAATAGCGTAATCCACGACCTGCCCGTAGAAACGCGGGGTAAACCCACCGGGGAAACGGTCTCGGGGGTCGTAGATTGAGCCGTCTACCAGACGCACCGGCAGCAATTGCTGAACGCCTGGACGGCGATAGAAGAAACTTCCGTTAGATTCATATTTGCGCCAATTGGCGAAACCGTATGCTTCTGTATTGCCGTCCAATGGAAGTCCCGCATTGACGAACACTTTCACGTCTTCTCGCGGTGGCTCACCCCAAACCTGCTCCGGGTCACTAAGATTCTCGCGAAAACGAGGCGTGGTGTCATCGGGAATTCCATCAGCGCCCGTTACCATACTCAGGAGGTTGCCATCGGCATCACGAACCTCGGTAAAGACATCGGGGCCAAAACGATCTGTGATACCGTCCCCGTTTGTGTCTACTTCTACCTTTGCGGCTTCCGAGGGGGTCAAACCTGAGCCCCAGGGAAGGGTGAGATCGTAGCGGGTGCCCCTATTTGTGCCTGAGCCTTCGGTATATTCGGCACTAACGTTGAGAAAGCCCTCGTCGCCAAGGCCGAGACCAAAATTCCCAGCCACTCGATCATCCCAACCTCCGTCTTTATACTTCCCGTAGTAAGCGTGAACCTCTGCCCCGTCTGCAACATCCTTCAAGTTGAAGTTCAGCACGCCGGCAATAGCGTCGGAGCCGTATTGAGCACCGGCACCATCGCGCAGCACTTCGACCGATTTCAGGGCAATCGCCGGAATCGTGGCAAGATCCGGTGCGTGAGAGCCAAAACCGGCGAGCCGCACCAGCGCCGCTCGATGGCGGCGCTTGCCGTTGATCAGAACCAGAGTCTTATCTGAATCCAGACCCCGGAAACTGGGCGGTCGTACAAAGGTCGCGCCGTCGGCGATGGGCTCTCGGCCTACGTTGAACGACGGCACAAGCTTGTTGATGACGTCGGTCAGGTCCGAGGAATTACCTACACTCTCCAGCTCGTCTTGGTTGAACAGATCCACCGGCACTGGACTGTTCGTGGCGGTTCGGCCCGCTGTCCGGGTGCCGACTGTAATGATTTCTTCTATGTATTCGGATTCAGCTGGTTGCTTGGCGATTGCATCCCCGCCGGATGAGATCCGGCTAAGCAGACCCACCAACCACAATACGCTTAACGCTCTCAAACCGGCATTATCACGGGAGACAACCCTACACTCCCATAGTTGGTTCGAGAGCCAGGGCAAAAGATCATTGGTCTCGTTCAGCCAAGTTTCACGTAGATCGACTTCCGGGCTACGTCCAAGTTCCATCCCTGCCACAACGGTTTTCCTCTGATAAACGGCAGTGTCAGACTAACTGGCACTGAGTAGAAGAAGCCGTAATTCGAGTAATTTCAGGCAGCAAGTTGCTGCCACTCGACGAGGGCAGCGGCTCGGGCTTGTTTGAAAATATCGCGGCGGTTGAGATGACGTTGGTGGTTGAAATGGTTGTGCATCGAGGCATGGATGGAAGCGAATTTCTGCAGGGTCTATGTCTCTGAACCGAGCCATCGCCCCTTCTCGTCGTCGGAAGGGCTGATGCGAATTTTCGGCTCGATTGTTGAGCCAACGGCCGCAGGTCTGGGCAGCAGCATTACCGATCACCTTCATCGCCGCCTGGTATGACTGTAGCCTGTCCGTGACGATCGTGGCCGGTCGGCCATAACGCTTCATAGCCTGCTTCATGAAACTCAAGCGCAGCCCTGTGATCCCGCCGTTTCGTGGCATAGACCTCAAGCACTTCGCCTTCATGGTCAACGGCACGCCATAGATAATGTGTCTCGCCGTTGATGCGGACGAACACCTCATCAAGATGCCAGCGCCAATTCGACCAGTTGCGCTGGTCTATCCGCCTCTTCCGGATCTCGGCGGCAAACAACGGGCCAAAGTGGTTCCACCAGTATCGTACCGTTTCGTAACTGATATCAATGCCCCGTTCGTTGAGCAGATCCTCGACCTGCCTGAGGGAGAGCGGAAATCTAACATACAGCATCACCGCGAGGCGGATTACCGCGGGCGAGCTGTTGAAATAACGGAAGGGATTATGCATCTCTGGAGGCTAGGAGATCTTATTTTTCAACTCAAGACGATTTAGTCTGACAATGCCGTTCGCATCCTGACAGTCGTCGATTATAGGTTCTTAAGATCTGGTCCAATTAGTCTGACAATGCCGAAATTCGCCTCTGTCCATGACTCGATCTACAACCACTTCAACCACCAACGCCATCTCAACCGCCGCAACACTTTCAAACAAGCCCGAGCCGCTGCCCTGGCCGAATGGTGTCAACTTGCCGCCTGAAATTACTCGCATTACGGCTTCTTCTACTCCGGGCCAGTTAGTCTGACAATGCCGACTTAGGGAGTGGACCCGAGGCAAGACCTTGCACGGCGGCGGCTGTTAGAACTGTGCTCGTGATGGGCGATCTGCCGTCAATCTAACGGTAGTGCGCGCAGCTGTTCTGGCAGATCGGGCGCACTCTCCCCGTCGCTGTTTTTGGCAATGAAGGTCTTTCCCAGAGCGGCGACATTGTTGAGCGTTGTAACTGTCACCGTCGCCAGGTCCGCCCGGGTAAGCCGCCGCCGCCCCGAACCGCCGCTCTCAAGCACGACGGGTTTTTCTCCGCCCGGCTCGTCCAGAAGGCCGGGCCCGCGCACGATGGTATAGGGCAGGCCGGACTGGCGCAGGTAGTCCTCCGCCTGTCCCTTCCACACTAGGACGTTGCCGAACATCCGGTTCAAGGGAGAGTCCGGGTTGCCGGCGCTGGCCGACGAGATCATTACGTAATGGCGTACACCTGCGGCCTTGGCCGCATCTATAAGGTATCGGCCGCCGATCCACTCAACCTGCTCAGGATCGTTAGGGCCCTCCCGCTCCGTTGCGCCGTAGGAGGTGATGATGAAATCCACATCCTTTACGGCGGCTTCGACGCTGTCCCGGTCCGTAATGTCCATGGGTAACCACGTGTAATCACCTTCCACAGTCTCTGCGGCCCGATCCGGGTTCCGGCTGGTCGGCAACACTGTGTAACCCTGTTCTTTGAGCATGGCGATGATCAAACGGCCCGTCCCGCCGGATGCTCCGACGACGATCACCCTTTTGCCGTTCTGTGCCCGTGCCAGCCGCGCCATGCCCATACCGGCAGCAGTGAGCGACAGGAACAACCGTCTCCCTATCCGTTTCATGTGTTTGGGCCTCGCGCGCTTTCCCTTGGTGCTCCTATAATAGTTCACGAAGACCGGTTCACGATTCCTTTTGTGAAAAATCAGGAGAGGCATCTCTTACATGTTCAAGTCAAACATTCTGTTGGTGGCTCTGGCGGTGTGCTTGAGCCTTTGCACGGCGCTGGGGGTGGTCCCCGTAGCGGCACAAGGCGTTTTGGTGTTTGGCGGAACAGGCCAGTTGGGTGCTTACCACGTGCGCCTCCTCGTTGAGCGCGGTGAGGACGTAGCAGTCTTTGTCCGCCCCACGTCAGACCGCTCCCGGCTCAAGGGCTTAAACGTCACTTACGTCACCGGCGACCTTCTTGATCGTGAGTCTGTCATGGACGCGCTTGCTCAGACGACCCCCCGTGTTGCTTTCGATACCACCGCCAACAATGCAGGCAACGACGGGGATTTCTACGATGACGCAGCAGCCAACATTCTCGCCGCGGCCAAGCAGTCTGGCGTGGACCATCTCATCCTGCACAGCTCGGTCGGCGTGCGGGAAAGCGCGCAGTACTTTCCCCAGTACGGCAACCTGATGGAGCTGCCCAACATCCAAGCGAAGGCCAGGGCCGAAGAGTATTACGAAGCTAGTGGCCTGACCTACACCATCATCCGGCACGGCTCACTGCCGGTCGAACCGGCTGCGGCGACGGGGCGTGGCCGGCTGACGGACCGGCGGGATGTGCTTGGCCGTATCACCCGGGCAGATTTGTCACGCTTGGCGGTCGATTGCATGGAGCAGCCCCGCTGCACCGGAAAGATTTTCCACGCCATCGATGATGACCTGCCCATGCCGACCGCGACCCGCCGCCCGACGCGCAACAGGTAGTGAACACGAGCGGTGTCAAACAGGTCTGACGATGTCCGCTTTTGGCTAATAGCCGATTAGCACTTGGCATCGACAAGACCAGCACCCAGTGCCCAGTTTTGTCCTTACCGGTCCACCATTTCCGGAAGATATTTTGTATCAGACATTTAGCTCTGACCCTTGCCGGACAAAAATGGATATCGGAAGCCGTCGGAGCTCTTGCTGCTCGCCTTTGCGCGGGACGCCCGTAACGAGATGGAGGAGCGCGTCCGCAAGCGGCTTGGCGCCGCAACCGCCCGCTGCATAACGGTTCGGACCTACCACAGCCTTGGCATGGCGATCATTGGCGACGCCGAAGGCAAGCGTCCCGCACTGGCCCGGTCACCCCATTTGATGCTTGCGACAAGGTGGCGACCCAAGTCACTTCGTTGTCCCTGGTGCGTTACCGAAGCAACGACTATTCCGTTCCTATCGCCTTTGGCCAAGGCCAAGCTGGGCTATGGTTTTTTCACAGATTGGTGCTTGGCCAGTTACATGGCGCAATAGGCCCCGTCCCTGCGGACGGCAGAGCCTTTGATGCAGTTGTACAGGGGTTATCCGCAAATCCGCCAACTTGGCGATTTTGACTCCTTCCACGCTGCGCTTCGGGCGTTGCCGCAAGATGGGAGCAACCAATCATCCGAGATCAGATCCGCTGTGAGGCCGAGGCCCCGGGCCGTGTACTGGGGAATCGTATCGTGCGTCAGAAGGCGCACATCGCTTGACGGATTGGACCTGGCAAATTCGTGAACGGTAACTCAATAAATTCCATAACTTTTTGGCGCTGCCAGAAATGAAATGGGACGCGCCCGTCATCGGCCCGCAATCGGTTGGATTCAAACTCGCAGCCACGGCTGGCTTTCCATGTCCACGACTTCGTCATCGGATTTCGACGTACTCCAGCGCCGAGCCCGTGCGTCCACCGCCATCGTGAATCCCGGATTGAGGTTGGCAAAATCATTGGAATGCCGAGAGGCCAAGCGCTGGTCGAGGCTGAGAAGGTCGATATCAATCAGCTGGTAAACTACCCCGCCGTGCAGCAGCCGAAGCACCTCCGACAACGCCAACGTTGCCGCTATCGAGCCCACGAACGGAGCACCCACCGCCTTGCCGGCGAGCAGTGTCATACCGCAGCGATCGAGAACACCGTCCTCCATGAGCTTGGCATATGCGGGTCGGTCATCGACCTTTTCTCCTTCGCTTGGCTGCTTCCAGATATCGGCGGCGGCGCGCCGGCCGGGCAAGACGTGAAGGCGCATGGTGCGGAAATCACGATGTCCGCGGCCGAGACCGGCTTCTACGATAAAGTCAAAACCAACCTGATCCAGCGCCCGTCGACCTGCTCCATTGTCGAGCCCGCAAAGCGCAACCGCCGGTTCGTCCGCCTGCCGCGTGAAATCCGCGGCGAAAATCCGCTCTTGGAGAGAAGTCACGAAGCCGCGCCGCTCAGCCCAAGCTGCCATCGCCCGTGTCTTTTTTTTGCCGATCATGGCGGAGTCGGTGAGGATGGAGGTGCTCTCCGTCGACTCGGTAATAACGTCGATACCCGAGGACATGGACGAGGATGACGGCGTCGCGTTCATCGGCCGGCAGAGCTTCGATCTCCTTCACGAACGGTTCCCGGAAAACATCCCACTCCTGCGTCGGCAGAATCTTGAATGCGTCCGACACTCGGGCGAATGCATCCTCATAACCTTCTGGTTCACTTGCCGCTTCGGATGGCGGCAGGTCGATCACAGTAATGCCGCGTTTCCGCCGCCGTACATCTCGACGAACCGCATCGATGCGCAGGGCCCTGAACGCTTTGTTGAACCGACATTCGTAGAAATCGAGCTCGTCGGGGAGGGCGCCCGTCCCGTCTGTCACGAAAAGATCCGTCAGGTCTTCCAGAATTTCTTGCCGAAGGCTTGCAGCGTCCGGCATTCCACCGTCCGGGACCTTAACCAAGAGATTCGCTTCGCATCGCCCAAGCAAGACTGGCAACACAGCGCTCATCAGCTGTTGGTCGTCAGACCGCCGCCCCTGTCGCACCAGATGGACGAGGCACTCGGAGCGCAGATAGCCGGGGGCGTTGCGATCAGCGATCAAGAGACGGGTCTGCAACTCGGATCGTGAGAGGCAGACGGCCTCGTCGATCTGAGCCCCGACCGCTATCGGACGCGCATACAGTCCGCCTCCCCCTTTGGTTTTCGTCAACGGTCGAGCCATTTCGCTCCCTCTTTTCAGCTGCAGCGGTTCGTGAGCGAATATTCGTCACACTCACCCTGTTAATCGCACTCGGCCGTGGAACCCGGAAAGCATTTCGCGGCTTTTTTCACCTGTCCTGCTGATCCTGGTCGCTCGCCAGAGCGATTTCCCCCAAGAACGTTTGCTCGCAGGTAGTCCTACCTAGCTCTAGAAAATCCGTGGGTGTGCAGGGGGCATTGTCAGACCAACTGGCCCGGAGCAGAAGAAACCATAATACAGGATCTTCAGGTAGCAAGTTGACGCCACTCGACCAGGGCAGTGGCTCGGGCTTGTTTGAAAATATCGCGGCGGTTGAGATGGCGTCGGCAGACTAGGGTTTCAGCTAGTATCAGGTAGTCTCAGAAGTATATATAAACCACTGATATAGAATAAAACTTTCCTTCATAGGGTCTCATAAGATACCTTGTCATCACTCAGAAAAAGTTATAATGATAGGTATAATGATGCAGAAGCCTAAGACCCTTTCCGCCCCCTTTGTGAAGACCATCGCCGAGCCTGGAAGCTATGGTGACGGCCATGGGGGCTTCGGGCTTTATCTAATCGTGAAACCCTTGGCCAACAATCGTTTGAGTAAGGTTTGGGCTCAACGTGTTAGGACCGGGGGCAAGGTCAATAATATCGGCCTTGGCAAATATCCTGCCGTTACACTGTCCAAGGCCAGTACCAAAGCAAGAGAAAATGTTCAAGCCATCGTTGAGGGTCGGGACCCCAGGAACAAAGGCATCCCCACACTTGCAGAAGCCCTTGAATCCGTGATCGGCCTTCACCGGGAAAGCTGGAAGGGGTCGAGCCGATCTGAGCAAGACTGGCGCCAGTCTTTTGGTATTCATGCTTTCCCGTTGATAGGGGATAGGCCGGTTAGTCAGGTCACAACAGCGGATGTTTTGGGGATTGTCACCCCTATTTGGAACGAGAAACACGAGACCGCTAAAAGGCTCTTAAATCGGATCGGGATTATCATGCGTTGGGCTATCGCTCATGGGTTCCGCACCGATGATCCGGCCCACGTGGCTCAGGCCGTCTTACCGCCCGCTAACGGCCACACGAAAAGGCACCATGCGGCCTTACCCTTTGCAAAGGTTCCAAGAGCAATCGCTAAGATAAGGGAGACCGATGGGAGCCAGTCTTCAAAGTTGGCCCTGGAATTTGTGATCCTCACTGCTTGCCGGTCTGGCGAGGTCCGGGGGGCAAGATGGGATGAAATAGACCTAGAGCAAGCCGTGTGGACTATTCCAGGCGAGAGAATGAAAGCAGGGAAAGCACACCGCGTGCCGTTGTCTTCGCGTTGCATGGAAATCCTGGAACAAGTTAGATCACTGTCAGATGGTTCAACCTTGGTGTTCCCCTCATCCCGCATCGGTAAGCCTTTCGGCGACAAGGCATTGGTCAAGGTACTGCGAGCGGCGGGAATAAAAGAAACCGTCCACGGCTTTCGATCATCGTTTCGTGATTGGGCGGCAGAAACGGGAGTGTCAAGAGAGATTGCCGAGGCTGCACTAGCTCACGTTGTCGGGGGAGTTGAGGGTGCATATTTTCGCAGTGACCTATTCGAACAACGGCGCACGGTCATGGACGCATGGGCCGACTTTGCGACCGTGTAAGACTTTTTGAATTTTGTCGTTGCAGAGTATGATTCATCTGTGAGAAAAGAGTCTTAGACGGGCGTTGTGTTCCCACCTGTCTTTTCTGATTTGACCGAGGTCATTGCCGGAAAAGACCCCTTCGCCAGTCGTCCTGACAGCCGCTGATACATCCACGGATGGTATGGAAAAGCGTGTCACCTCTCAAGTGAGGAGGCATGACTATGCCCACCACCGATTATGATTCTCTACTAGAAACCGTTAAGCTCGTTCTACGTCCCAAAGACGTTTGTCATGCGCTTGGGATAAGCAAGGCCACACTGTGGCGTCTCACTAAAACTCCCGACTTTCCCAAGCCCATACAAATGGGGCCGAGGGCAATCGCTTGGCCGGTCGATGCCATTCAGCAATGGGTGGCAAACCGTCCAGTTGCAGACGGCGGAGTCACGCGTGAGCAGTTCGAAAAAGGGACGGAACAATGACCAACCCGAAACACTCTACCAAGTACGCCAAAAGCAAGATTGGTCAAGTCAACAAAAACACGTTGGACCCTAGACAATTTGTTGCACGTTATGGTTTCAGATTTATGGACATTGCCACGATTCGGTCCATGACTGGCATGGACAGCACGGGCATGGCGGCGGCGGTTCTGCTGTATAGACTGCAACGAATAATGACGCATGAAGCGTTGCATGAAGAAGACGGTTTTGTGTGGTGGGTTCGCACTGGGAAAGAGTTGGCGGCGGATGCCTGTTTGACTTATGCGGAATACCGACGTGCGATAACTCGTTTGAAAAAGTTGGACCTGATCGAAACTCGGCAAGGTTATACAGAAATTCGCCGATCACTGAATTGCACGAAGATTCGAATCCGTTACGAGACTCTATACAAGGGCAAGGGCAATGTATCGGAGTATGTTGAGAACAGCACAAAGGCTGAGCTTGAGACCATCGAAGCAAAATGCCCACCTTACACTTACAAAAAGTTTGAAACGGTTTGGCGGTTAAGTCTGCCCGATGAATTGGCAAAAGACTTTCACGGCTTTTCAAGCGTAGACCGCAAGTCAGTTAACTTGTTACGAAAGAAAGTGGATGCCTGTCACCCCGATCTGATGCCTGCGATCAAGTCAGCCTTGCAGGATTGGCAAGGCTACTTGGAATATCTCACGAAAAACGTTTACAAAAAATACGAGGATTGTCCCCATACGCCTGACCCACTTTTTATCTACACATACTCTGATACGTTCGTGAACTGCCACTGGGCGGAACTCAAGGCAAGGGAAGAAGAATTAGAGTCACTGGCGAAGTGGGAAAAGCTCAAGTTATGACCAATAGGAAAGAATTTCCGTTTCCAGTTGCGCAGATTTTGATAGGCGGTTGCGCAGAATTGAAAGGGCGGTTGCGCAAAATTAGGGGTATTCATATAAGAGGGATAAAGAAATAGGAGAAAAAGAAATATAGGAGCAAGCAAATGTCCTAACGGACAGTGGCGAGCAGGTTTTTAATTTTAAGAAAGAGAAGCAGAAAGAGAAGAGTATTAAAGGATGAGAAGATATAGAAGAATGATTGGATGTATCCTTACCTACAGACTTTAATAAAGTTCTGGCGGAATCGGGACCGCCAGTATACCTCCCCGCAGATTCACCCTGGCCGATGGCTGCTAAAGATTCATACGACCGCCTAGGATCGCTCAGGATGAGCAACTATGATCTTTCAGGTCAGGATCATACCGCCAAGAGCATGAGACTCATCTACGGCGTTTTTGGGGGGCGTTCAACAGTATGAGCTTGCCATGCACTCTTTCAGTAAAAAAATATTATTTTGCGACTTACTGAAACGCTAATTGAAATTGCGTGCATTTTTTTTACTTGATTAATGCATACGCATTGAAATAAACTTCATTCAACACACCACGGAGGGTGACCGCTCGAAAAGCGCTCGCCTTTTTTTGTGGTCACCTCATAGATAGAGGGGCCACAAATCAATGAGACAATCTCAAAATCTGCAAATTGAATTGAGTAAACAGCGGGAGACCCGAGACAGTCTCACGGCTTCAATCAACAAAGCTGTCACGGACGGGGGCGAGGCTCCCGCCGACGATCTAACGGCCCTTGAAAAAGCTGGGGAGCAAGTCAAAAGCTTGGAAATTAGATTCCGGGCGGCGGTATCTCAAGAGAGTGAAGCGGACGAAAAAGCTTCAAACGACAATTCGGGCGAACGATTGGACCCTGAGACCAGGGAAAGGTTAGAGCTTCGCAGCAAGGCCAGGGTAACCAATTTCATTGCCAGTGCCATGAAAGGCCGAGCGGTGACTGGGGCCGATGCAGAACTGCATGAGGCTTGCGAGTTAGACGCCGGTCAAATCCCGTTGGAATTGTGGGACGTACCTCAGACAGAGAACCGGGACACTGAGAACCGGGCCACGACCGTGACGCCCGCACCTGGAACGGTGGGCATAAATCTTGATCCGATCCGGCCTGCCGTGTTCGCACCTTCCGTCGCTGACAAGTTGCAAGTGGATATGCCGACAGTCAAATCCGGGACATACGCAACCGGGACCGTTTCAACCTCTGTTACTAGCGATGCTGTGGCCAAGGGTGCGGACGTACCGCAAACGGCTGGCGCTATCACGGTGGGCAGTACCACGCCAAAAAGAATCGGTGCTTCTAACGTACTCAACAAAAGCTGAGATAACGGCGGGCGAGTTTGGTCTGTTGATCGGAAAACACTCAAACCCCGATCAATTGCCCGAAGACTCGGACGGCAATGAAACTCGCATGTTATTCGACAGTGTGCGGACCATCATTGACGCCCGGACTATTGCTGACACTCCCCATGGAATCCGCAATCAATCAATCGTGACGCTGGGCGCCTACCTGCTGCAACGGCCTACCGCTCCCGGTTATACAAGCCACGCAAACGCCTGGATAAACTCAGGTGCGGCATTGCTTCTAAGTGATTTTATAAAGCGGCCAATCGTGCCTTTGGTGGGGGGTGATGATGTGGCCGTTTAAGACTGAGGTCCGGGAAGGCTACAGCGAAGCGTTATTGGGCTTGATGCTCAGTAGTGCCCAAGGCACTGCAAAAGCCGATCCTAGGCTCACTGGGGCTGCTTCTACGTGTGCCGGATTGTGGGGGCGATCCTTTGCGGGGAGCACCATTAAGCCGTCAATTGGCGAGACTGGTTTAAGCCCTGATGTACTCCATGAGGTCGGGAGCTCCCTTGTCACTCATGGTGAATCGGTATGGTTGATCGAGGTAGAAAACGGGGCCGTTGTTCTCATTCGTGCCGCCTCATGGGATATCACGGGCCGTGGCACTGATAGCCGATCCTGGCGCTATCGTGTCGAGATTCCGGGGCCTGATTACCACCAGTCCATAACGGTCCCTGGCGAGCAAATTTTTCACCCTAGGATCAATGCCAATCCGGTCCAGCCACATAAAGGAATATCCCCACTTGCCTTGGCCGGTTTCACTGCGACTGCATTGGCGGGAGTGGAATCTATGCTTTCCGGCGAGGCCAATAGCCCGTCTGGATATGTGCTCCCGGCTCCATTGGATAACCTTGGCGAAGAGGCCGTCAAACGTCTTGCGGATGACTTAAGACTGAGCAAAGGAAGAACTAAGTTAGTTCCGTCCATGCTCAGGTCATGGGGTGAAGACGCTCGCCCTGCCGGTAGTGATTGGTCAAGCAAGCGTATAGGCGCTAATCCGCCTGAAAGCCTAGTGAAACTGCGCAATGATAGCCATGAGCAAGTGTTAGCGGCTTGTGGCGTACCTCCCTCAATGTTCGGCACTGGCGGTCAAGCGAGTTCAGCCCGTGAGGCGTTTAGGCAGTTCGTATTCTCTACGATCATGCCTGGACTGGTACCGGTAAAATGGAGAGTGCCTTCTGTTAAAGTTTAAACTCAACAGGAGGCCCATATGGGTATCGGAAGAACTGAGGAATTTCGTTCTGAAGCCGTTCGGATTGCATTGACGAGCGGGCTATCACACAAGCAAGTTGCCGCCGATCTTGGCATTGGCCTGTCTACATTAGGCAAGTGGATTACCAGTCATAAGCACACTGAGCTGCTGTCCGGCCCTCATAATGATAAAGACAAGGAATTGGCTCGCCTTTGCAAGGAGAACAGGACATTGCGTGAGGAGCGGGACATTTTAAAAAAAGCGACGGCCTTCTTCGCGAGCCAAAGCCGATGAGGTTTTATTTCATCGCAAAGGAGAAGGCCAATTTTTCAATCTGCAGGATGTGCAAAGTCCTGAGGGTCAGTGAAAGCGGCTACTACGCTTGGGTGTCTCGCCCTGCCAGTCAGCGCCAACGCGACGACAGGGTCTATTTGGCCCATATTCGTGCCGAACATGCCCGTAATTATCGGGCCTATGGTCGCCAGCGAATGACTGATGAACTCAGGGATCAAGGCAGCGTCATTGGTGAACGCCGGGTCGGGCGGTTGATGCGGGAGAACGATATTCGCATCGTCAGAACTCATAAATTCAAACGCACGACAAACAGTAATCACAACCACAACATAGCTCCCAACCTTCTGGATGGAGATTTTCAGGCCACGGGACCAAACCAGAAATGGGCCGGTGATATCGGCTATCTCTGGACGGCAGCGGGCTGGCTGTATCTTGCGGTGATCATCAATTTGTATTCACGCCGTGTCATTGGCTGGGCCGTCAGCGACAGGCTCAAACGGGATTTGCCGATCAAGGCTCTGAAAAGGGCCATTGCATTGCGACAACCGCCACCAGGGGTCATTCATCATTCTGATCGTGGCTCGCAGTATTGCTCCAACGATTACCGGAAACTTCTCAAAGGCCACGGCTTTCTCTCTTCGATGTCTGGCAAAGGGAATTGCTATGGCAATGCGACTGTAGAAACGTTCTTCAAATCATTGAAAGCAGAATTAATATGGAGGGAACACTATGAAACCAGGGAACAGGCACAAAACGCCCTGTTCCATTATATCAATGGATTTTATAATCCGCGTCGTCGCCATTCATATCTGGGCAGCATCAGTCCGGTGAAGTGCGAAAGTATGGCGGCTTAGGTGAGAAGGTAACTCTCCACTTTTGCGGTGCAGGTCCATAGCCAGGAGAGCGGATCGGAACGCCCTCCCGACTGAGGGGGACGGAATAGCTTTGTTTGTCTGAGGGGGAAACATTGCTATTCATCCTCCCCGATCAGTATTCCACTCGCTCCGGCAGCGTCATGCAACGACATTCCGCCGTCGATCAGTGATTTGAATGACCTCGCACGGCCATGAAGGTCTGAGGCGGCAAGAGATTGGAAACTAAATTCCGTCTTGGGGTTTAACTTGGCCCTCGCTTCACTTTCGATCACTCTTGAAACGGGCTGGACCTGCACCGCAAAAGTGGAGAGTTACCTTCTCACCTAAGCCGCCATACTTTCGCACTTCACCGGACTGATGCTGCCCAGATATGAATGGCGACGACGCGGATTATAAAATCCATTGATATAATGGAACAGGGCGTTTTGTGCCTGTTCCCTGGTTTCATAGTGTTCCCTCCATATTAATTCTGCTTTCAATGATTTGAAGAACGTTTCTACAGTCGCATTGCCATAGCAATTCCCTTTGCCAGACATCGAAGAGAGAAAGCCGTGGCCTTTGAGAAGTTTCCGGTAATCGTTGGAGCAATACTGGGCGGGTTCAATCGGTCGTCGCAACACTCTGGCATAGGAGGTTGCTATGACGGGTACGCAGACGGCGGTCGGATCGGTCTGGACGGAGCAAGTTGCATTCGCCAGGTCGACCGGACTCGGCACGGCGTGAGGAGCTTTTTCGGTTCTGGGCAGCGATTGCGACGGGGCGTTCGAGCGAGGACGCGGCCCGAGATGCCGGTGTATCCCCTCCGGTAGGCTCGAGGTGGTTCCGGAGGTCGGGCGGCATGCCACCAGCACATTTATCGCAATCGGCCAAGCCGCTGTCAGGACGTTACCTGTCTTTCGAGGAACGTGAGGAGATTGCTCTTCTGCGCGCTCAGGGAAGAGGCATACGTCATATTGCTTGCCGGCTGGAGCGAGCACCGTCGACGATCTCCCGCGAGGTGCGGCGCAACGCGGCGACCCGAAGCGGTGGCCTGGACTACCGAGCAACGACGGCGCAGTGGCATGCTGATCGATCCGCCAAAAGGCCGCAGCCAGCCAAGCTGGCAACGAATGAGGCGCTGCGGCGCGATGTGCAGGATCGGCTTGCGGGTCGGATCTCGGCACCGGATGGAACGGTGATCGAGGGGCCACGCGTCGTCTGGAACGGTCGTCGGCATGGGCCGCGGCAGCGCAGGCGATGGGCCAGGGCCTGGAGTCCTGAGCAGATCGCGCACCGTCTTCGGATCGACTATCCTGGGGACGGGCCCGAGGATCAAGCGATGCGGATCAGTCATGAGGCGATCTATCAGGCGCTCTACGTACAGGGCCGCGGCGCACTCCGTCGTGAGCTGACCGCCTGCCTTCGCACGGGAAGGGCACTGCGCGTGCCTCGGGCACGTAGCCGCCGGCGGGGAAAATCCTTCGTCACGCCTGAGATCATGATCAGTGAACGATCGGCGGAAGCAGCTGATCGGGCCGTACCCGGACACTGGGAAGGTGACCTGATCATCGGCTTGGGCAGATCGGCGATCGGCACTCTGGTGGAACGCGCCACGCGGTTCACAATGCTGCTGCATCTTCCCCGAATGGAAGGCCACGGCACCGTCCCGCGCGTGAAGAACGGGCCTGCGCTTGCCGGCTGGAGCGAGCATGGGGCTGAAGCGGTTCGCGATGCCATCGCCCGGACGATCACGACATTGCCAGCGCAGCTTCGCCGCTCGCTGACCTGGGACCAGGGAGCAGAGATGGCCAGGCATGCGGATCTGCGGATCGCAACCGGCCTTCCCGTCTACTTCTGCGAACCGCACAGCCCTTGGCAACGCGGAACGAACGAGAACACCAATGGATTGCTTCGACAGTACTTCCCGAAAGGAACCGATCTGAGCGCACACAGTCCGGACGTACTCGCAGTTGTTGCTGACGCGCTCAATACACGGCCCCGCAAGACCCTCGGATGGAGAACTCCCGCCGAAGCTCTGGACCAGTGCTTGCAGGCCAGTCAAACTGAACGTGTTGCGACGACCGGTTGAACCCGCCCTGCGAGCCACGATCAGAATGATGAATGACCCCTGGTGGCGGTTGTCGCAATGCAATGGCCCTTTTCAGGGCCTTGATCGGCAAATCCCGTTTGAGCCTGTCGCTGACGGCCCAGCCAATGACACGGCGTGAATACAAATCGATGATCACCGCAAGATACAGCCAGCCCGCTGCCGTCCAGAGATAGCTGATATCACCGGCCCATTTCTGGTTTGGTCCCGTGGCCTGAAAATCTCCATCCAGAAGGTTGGGAGCTATGTTGTGGTTGTGATTACTGTTTGTCGTGCGTTTGAATTTATGAGTTCTGACGATGCGAATATCGTTCTCCCGCATCAACCGCCCGACCCGGCGTTCACCAATGACGCTGCCTTGATCCCTGAGTTCATCAGTCATTCGCTGGCGACCATAGGCCCGATAATTACGGGCATGTTCGGCACGAATATGGGCCAAATAGACCCTGTCGTCGCGTTGGCGCTGACTGGCAGGGCGAGACACCCAAGCGTAGTAGCCGCTTTCACTGACCCTCAGGACTTTGCACATCCTGCAGATTGAAAAATTGGCCTTCTCCTTTGCGATGAAATGAAACCTCATCGGCTTTGGCTCGCGAAGAAGGCCGTCGCTTTTTTTAAAATGTCCCGCTCCTCACGCAATGTCCTGTTCTCCTTGCAAAGGCGAGCCAATTCCTTGTCTTTATCATTATGAGGGCCGGACAGCAGCTCAGTGTGCTTATGACTGGTAATCCACTTGCCTAATGTAGACAGGCCAATGCCAAGATCGGCGGCAACTTGCTTGTGTGATAGCCCGCTCGTCAATGCAATCCGAACGGCTTCAGAACGAAATTCCTCAGTTCTTCCGATACCCATATGGGCCTCCTGTTGAGTTTAAACTTTAACAGAAGGCACTCTCCATTTTACCGGTACCAGTCCAACCCCAGTCTGAATCACTTTCCTGATTTAGAGTTAGCCCTCCGCACTGAGGCTGGCCAAGCGAAAAAGGATGGTGCATTGCTGGCGAGCTTCGATGCGCTGAGGCTTAATCTAGGCACGGCTGACACTGAGGTTTCATTCCTCTTGGATGCGACTCTGTGGAGCGATTGTGAGGGCCAAGCCGAGCGATCCGGGCCTTGTGTTTGGGGAGTCGATCTAGGCACGTCTGCCGCACAATCGGCCATTGCCTGCTACTGGCCTGAAAGTGGACGGCTTGAATCATTCGCTGCTTTTCCGTGTGAGCCTTCCCTATCAGAACGTGGTCTGCGTGATGGTGTTGGAAACCTCTATGTCCAGTGCTCAAATCGTGGCGAGTTAGTCACCCTTGGCCAACGTGCGACCGATGTTGCAGCCCTGCTTGCTGAGGCTCTAAATCGGTTTGGGAAACCGTCTCTTGTGGTTGCCGACAGATGGCGCGAGGCCGAGTTAAGAGACGCTTTGGACAAGGCCGGGGTTCCCCCTGCTGCGCTGATTCTCAGGGGCATGGGCTTTAAAGACGGTGCCGAGGATGTAAGGAATTTTAGGCGGGCCATGGCCGATGGGAAAGTGACTCCGTTGCCTTCGTTGTTGTTGCGCAGTGCAATGAGTGAAGCCCGGACAGTGAGCGATCCTGCGGGCAATAGTAAACTCTCAAAAGGCTCACAAGGCGGTAGGCGCTTAAGG
Organism: Rhodospirillaceae bacterium; assembly: GCA_965262665.1. Lineage (GTDB taxonomy): Bacteria > Pseudomonadota > Alphaproteobacteria > Rhodospirillales > Rhodospirillaceae > CBDBND01. Next base: position 448,845 of record CBDHFR010000003.1, on the reverse strand, counting down.
GCAAGAGACGATGCAGCAGCAGCAGTCTTAGCCGTGAGTGCCGGTATTTCCCGAGCAAGTGAACCGGCTATCGAAGACACGGGAGCGGCGATGTTAGGGGCCTTTATCGGATGAGTCGCGCCCACCATCATATTTATAACACTCCCCGCTGGCGGATACTCAGGCGCTTGGTTTTCGCCCGTGATAACTGGCACTGCCGGTCATGCGGGAAACCTGGACGGTTGGAATGCGATCACGTCACGCCATTGCATGTGAAACCGGATCAAGATTTTTATGCACTGGAGAACCTCCAGACACTCTGCCGGGGGTGCCATATCGAGAAAACCAGGAAAGAGAATGAGCGCAAACCATCATCACCAGGGGCGCTGGCATGGGATGAGCTTGTGAAGGAATTAGTTCAAGCCTGACCTTTACACGTGGCCGTATTACCACTTAGCTAGATAGGGTCCCAAGGGCGGAGCATAAATTCTATCATGCACATTTTTTTGGCGGTGGTTTCCATTCTTGTAACTTTGCTGGGGATCATGGCGCAAATGCCACCTGAAGAGGCAACTTCAAATTTGGTGGGCTGGCTTAATAAGTTTGGCATAGAGAAATTACCCAACGCTTTTGCAGGCCCGAATGTAGACAACATCGTAACGGCATTGTGTTTTTTGATTTTGGTTCCTGTGATTATTGTCTGGCGGAGATCATTATCGCCCACCCATAAGCAGATCGTCGAACCATCGAAACCGGATCAAAGTAGTGCTCAGGCATCACAAATGGATCGCCAGCCTATTAATCATGCGTATGAGTATCTTTTGGAAATGGGAGCCTGGAAAGAAGGTGACGAGTCCCCACAAATCGCCCACTACCTTAGACAGGCAGCGCTTGATGGGGGCATAACGATCTGGGGCGCAGAGCCTTCATCACTCTTATTCGAGTGGGAAATTCCGTTACTGTTGGAAATAAGGCCTGAATTTTGGCAACACTATGAGACTGACCCGTTCAACTTAATGCGCAGCCCTAGTAACCTATTAGATGGAGGCTGCACAACTTTTCTTAATAGGTCTAATTGGTATAAAGTCAAAACAAAGAAGTTCTATAGGCACTCGCATGTCGATATGAACCAGATCAGGGTGCGGTGGAAGCGAACTTATGAAGCAAAAGAATCAAGCGAATCTGAGGCCGTCCATGTGGCGTGAATTTCCCAATAACTAGATTGGGTCCCAAGGTCGGAAGACGCTTCGTATAATATTAGGTATAACGGTTTCCCCTTCATCCTAAAAAAAGACTCTATATCAAAGGTTTAGGCTTTTAGTTCCGCCGAGATGGCGTTGGTGGTTGAAATGGTTGTGGATCGAAGCATGGACGGAGGCGAATTTCTGTAGGGTCTTGATGTCTCTGAACCGAGCCATCGCGCCTTCTCGTCGTCGGAACGGTTGGTTTGAATTTTCAGCTCGATTGTTGAGCCACTGACCACAAAGCTGGCGATCTTCGACTCCTATATCTTTCATAGCGGCGCCGTATGAACGAAGTCGGTCCGTGACGATCAAAGCTGGTCGGCCATAACGCTTCATAGCCCGTTTCAGCAGCCTTAGCGCAGCCCTGCGATCCCGCCGTTTCGTGGCCAAAACCTCAAGGACTTCGCCTTCATGATCGACAGCACGCCATAGATAATATGTCTTCCCGTTGATCCGGACGAACACCTCATCAAGGTGCCAGCGCCACAGAGAATAGGATCCATGATGAATGCGGCGTTTCCGGATCTCCGAAGAAAACAACGGGCCAAAGCGATTCCACCAGTACCGCACCGTTTCGTAAGAGACGTCGATGCCCCGTTCGTGGAGCAGGTCTTCGACCTGTCTCAGGGACAGTGGAAATCTAACACACAGCATCACCGCGAGGCGGATTACCTCGGGCGAGCTGTTGAAATAACGGAAGGGGTTTTGCATCACCTAAAGCTAGGAGACCTTACTTCCTGCTTCAAGGGGATTTAGTCTGACAGTGCCCTTTCGAGTACTGCACCGCGTCCGTTAGTAGATCGGGAAAGACCGGTATCAAGTCTTCCGCCATCATTCCCTCGGCGTTGATTACCAGTTTAATCAGATCGGGTTTGTGAGAGAAGGTCCCATCAAATTTAGGCGCAACGTCGTTCCTGGACTTAATAACGGCCGGCCCATCGAAATGGTGATCAAAGGCGGAAAGATTGTTGATCGCGCCGCTTTGTCTGACCTTCCGGTGAATCAGTGATGGGGGATCCCTAGCGGCGACCTAGATTTCGACGCTTTGTTTCGCCTCAAGCGTCAGTTCTTTGAATCCTAGTGTTATGAGGTCCGGCTTATCGTGGGCGATAAGGGCGTCGGACACGTCAATGTCGCAGTCAATGACTGAGGGCACGTCAGCGGTTAATGCGTCATTGAAAGCTGAGCGGAAGTCGTCCAGTGCATTAACTCGCACGCCTTTGCAACCAAATCCCCGGGCCACCAGACTGAAATCTTGGGGACCGAGACGTGTATTAACCGGTCGGCCGATCTTATCGTGGACCTGAATATTCAGTTCAGACCCCCAAGCAGAATCATTGAGAACAACGACGGTCAGTTTCAAGCCGGCGCGCACCGCTTCGGATAAATTGGTGAGGTAGTAACCGAAACTGCCGTCGCCCGTCACCAAGACCACTTGGCGCTGAGCAGTGCCGTCTTTTTCGGCCTGCTCTTTGGCGGCCGCGGCCGCGCCGATCGTGATCGGTGTGCATGTCCCCATCTGTCCCAGCGGGTACAGATCGTTAAATCCGCCGTCCTTTTGGGCGCGGTAGGTCAGATTCATCCAATTGTTGGGATACCCGCCGTCCACCCCGACAACAGCATCGTCGCCTACGGTGTCGGCGACGGTTTGGCAGATGGTCAGGGGGTGGAGCTTGCCCTCTAGTGACCCGAGAACATCCTTCAAAGTGTCACGGCGTGGCTGTAACGCATCCGATATCCAGCCGGGCACCGGCCAAGGTTTGATGTTCTGGTCTTTGAGGCCGGCGACAAGCAAGTGCACAAACGCGGAACAATCCGCATGAAAGGGATGATGTACCCAGCGGGAGCGGTTCAGTTCTTCGGCGTGAATGTCCACCTTGGCGATCTTGGCATCCGCAGCAAAATAGGGTGGAAGGCCGAAGTTTTCGTGGGTAAGCAGGCGGCTGCCCAGAACAAAGACAAAGTCAGCTTGCCGAGCGGCGGGATTGCCGAAACCCCAGGAGAACCCGAGCTGGTGATCTTCCGGCACAAGGCCGCGGCCCTGGGCCTTGCCCAAGACCGGAATGTTCCATCCGTGCGATAAAGATCGCAGGGCGACTCCGGCGCCACTCTTCAGGGCGCCGGCTCCGGCAATACACAACGGCTGTTTGGCGTTTTTCAGATCTTCCAGCAAACGTCCCATGTCCGATGGATCAGGTACCGGTTTGGTCTGCGGCGGCGGCGGCGCATCAAGCACGGCATCGCTTTCCACCGTTTGAACATAGAGGTCCCGGGACAGGGTGAGCACCACTGGCCCGGGGCGGCCGCTCAACGCTTCACGGCACGCCGCATCGACAAATTCGGACAAGCGATCTAGAGACGGTACCACCCGTGCCCACTTGGCCACAGAGGCGTACATAGACTCTTCACTGTAGAAAACCTCGTCCTGCGCGTCATGCCAACGGTCCGGGAGGCGGGACACCAGGACCACCACGGGCGAACACGCGTAGCGGGCATTGGTAATACCCGCGATGCTGCTGGGTACGCCTTGGGGTTCTATGATGCAGGAAATGCCAAGGCTGTTCGTGAAGCGCGCATAACCTTCGGCCGACGCCACACAGGCGGATTCATGACGGCTGCCGACGATGGTGATGCCCGCTTTTTCGAATGCGTCCAGCAAATAAGTATGAGCACCGCCGGCGAGGGAAAACACTGTCGATACACCGAACCGCTCGAGGCTTTTGGTGATGACCTCTGCGCCGGTCAGGATCGGAAAACTCTTCGGACTGCTGTCATTTATCATTACTTGTTGCGTCCTTTCGCGCACCGTTTTTTAGGACATCACTTCATGGCGCCACGGCCAGTTTGTCATAGGGTACAAAATTGATGTGGTGGACAAACCCTTCCAGCTCTTCCGCTACGGCGTCAAACCGGATCTTTTCCCACAACAACAGTCCAGGTGCCTGTTCCGTCTGACGGTGCACCGCCTGACGGGTCAATCGCAACCGTTCATCCATGCTGGATGCCGTCGCTGCGCTGCTGAGAATTGGCATAATGGTCTCGTCACAATACCAGGGGACCGCCCAGGCGCAGGAATGGCGCTCGATAGGGGCAAGAGCATCCATTGTGGGATCGACGGCATAATCCAAATTTACCGCGAGACCATTCCATTGCCCCTGGAGCAGGATGGAACTGTACCGTGGCACGGGCACGGTCCGTACGTCGAGACGTACGCCCACTTTAGCCAGGTCCGCAGCCACCAATTGGTAAATGGCTGCGGAGTAGCTCGACATGCCTTGAACCACTTCAGCTGTGAAGACAAACCCGTCACCATGGCCAGCATCTTCTAGCAACTGCCTAGCTCGGTTGGGGTCGTAGGGATAGGGATCGTAATCGGGGATATAGCCGAATGCTGTGTGTGCAGCGAACTGGGTCGGAACGACCGCTCGTTCGCCAAGGATGGCCCCGACAATGGTTGCGCGATCTACCGCGTGATTGAGGGCCCGTCTGACGCGCAGGTCCTTCAATGGTGAGTCCTCGATGAGATTGAAGGACAAGGTGATGACACCCGGCGCCGGCCGCACATGAACCCTGTGTCCAGACGCTTCGATGATTTCGGCGTCGTCAGGCCCCATGGAAAAGATTACATGAAGATCTTCCGATAGCAGTCCCTGCAGTCGCGTTGTAGAATTAGGAACCTCGACAAACTCAAGTTTCTCCATTAATGGCGTTCGCCACGCTCGAGTGTTCGCCTCCAATCTGACCACATCGTTTCCCCAGCGGCTCGCGTGATAGGGACCTGTTCCGATAGGATTTTCGGCAAAGGCCTCGTCGCCCAGCGCATCCCAATGGTCCGGTTCGACCACATGAAAAATGGACAACAAGTGAGGCAGAAACGGGAGTGGCGTGGCTGTTTCAAATTCAACGATATGGTCTTCAGGTGTGTCCGCGTTCGTGATGACAGACATTTCACGCCCCACCGAGTAGAGAGCGCTTGACGGTCGCCGGACGATTTCAAGGGTGCGCCGGACTGTCTCTGCGGAGAACGGCTCTCCGTTTGAAAACGATACCTGTTTGCGCAAGTGGAACCGCCATCTTGTCGGTGTAAGCCGTTCCCAACGAGTCGCAAGCAAGGGCTGAACTTGACCGGCAGAGTCGACAAAGGTCAATGCCTCGAAAACGGCGGATATGGTGAATGGATCGGGTGAGCCCCCGAATGGGCGGCCAAAAGGAATGCCCTTAAACGCAGGTAGATTGGGTACGGCGATACGGACGCGGTCCTCCCGGCTTTGGCCAAGAACCGGACGGTCGTCACCCATGACGCAAACGAGGAGCATCAGCAAGTGCGCGACCATTCGTAAGGCAAACCGAGCTACGGTCTTCACCATGGGATCGCCTCACCGTTGAAGCGTGCAAACCGGCCCGTCTGATTGATGGAAAGCTCGTCTATACGTTTGCGCATACCGGACACACTGTCCCCCGGTTCAATGTCCGCACCGATGCCCATGCGGGTCTTTACCCGGCCCGGACACAAACACATGACGGAAATACCCTGTTTCTTCAGGTCTGCGGCCATCAGAGCGGCGGCCTTGTTGAGGGCGGCCTTGCTGGTGCCGTATGCAAGCGCCGGATGACCACCTTCCAAGATCAATCCGGCCGTGCTCGAGATAAACACCACCTTTTTTGTCATCCGATGCACCAACACTATCGATCAGCGACTCTGTGAGACGAACGGCACCCACAGCATTAAGCAGAAACAAGTCAATCCATAGACCATAATCTAAACGGCCAAAGGTCATTGCCAACAAATCCTCGTCGGTTGGGGTGCGGCCCCAGTCCACCGGCGTTATTGATGAGTACGTCAATGGGAACGTCGGTAAACAACTCGGCGAACGCAGAGATTGAACCTGCTTCGGTTATATCCAAAGGATGAATGTGCAAATAATTCTGGTGTTCATCGCCTTAGAGTCGGTTTCGAAAGTCATGCGGCTCGGGCCAATCTGCGGACGAGGAGCATGACGGAGGCGGCGTAGAGGAAGGCGCGGGCCGAGGCGATGGTGGCCTCGAAGTCCTTTGCCAGTCGCCGGTTGCGGTTGATCCAGGCGAAGAAGCGCTCCACGACCCAGCGGCGCGGTTGGACGGCGAAGCCGACCTGATCGGGGCTTTTGCGCACGATCTCGACGGCGATCATGGTGGCCGTGGCGACCTTCTCGCCGGCGTAGCCGCTGTCGGCAAAGACCTTCTCGATGAACGGAAACGAGCCGCGTGAGGCGCACAGCAGCGGCCCGCCACCATCGCGGTCCTGGATACTCGCCGGATGCGCCTCGAGCACGAGGCCGCGCCCGTCGGTGTCGACCAGCGCGTGGCGCTTGCGCCCCTTGATCTTCTTGCCCGCATCGTAGCCGCGGGGGCCACCAGCCTCGGTCGTCTTGACGCTCTGGCTGTCGATAATCGCGCCGCTCGGGCTGGCCTCGCGTCCGACCCGCTCGCGATCGGCCATGACCAGAAAGTGGTTGATCTTCTCAAGGAGGCCGTCGTCGCGGAACTTAGCGAACCAGCGATAGATCGTGCCCCACGGTGGTAAATCGCTTGGCAGCAAGCGCCAAGGGCAGCCAGCCCGCATCACGTAGAAAATGCCGTTGACGATCTCTCGCATCGGCCATGACCGGGGCCGTCCCGTGCCATGAGCCGGAGGCAAATGAGGCTCGATCACAACCCACTCCGCAGCGGTCAAATCAGTCTGATAACGCAGCGCCTTGCGGCTATGCTGCTCTCGGGTGGTCGGCGTCCACATGGCGGCTCCAGATCGGTTTCAGCAACCTTCCTGGAATCACATCGACACCGGCCACTCAACCCCTTTCGAAACGGCCTCTAAGGCTCGCAACGCCTGAGCATAGTCGAGAGAGCGTGTGGTTGCCACGACTTGCCATCCATCCATCAAGTATTGACGAGCGAACTCAAGACCGATTCCACGATTGCCACCAGTGATCACAACACGCTTTTCCATTGCAACTCCACTATAGGCTCAATCGCCATCGGTGTTTAATCACTGGAAGGAGCGTCCAGCCTCTGTTGCCAGCCGTCGAGCAGAGGAAAGCTCGGGTTTTCTCCATTGTGATCAGGTGACAACCCAACTTCAGTCAGCAGCCGCCAAGCCAAGCACAAATTGGAAGACAGTATGGTCTTACCGGTTGCGGCGCTCATATCTCTGATGGCGGCCAAAGACGGTAGTCCTGTCCCCGCAATCAGGATGACATCAGCCTCCGTGTCTGAAACCAGATGCAGCATCTGTTGGACGAACGCGCCCACATCGAGGTCATAGACTTCACGAGTATCCGACGCATTGGGGTTGGCGGAGTGGGTGGCTAAAACTTTCAACCCGTTACGTTTCCAATACCGGGCCGATTCCATCATAAGCCAGTCTGGATAGGGGCAGATCAAGCAGATGGATTGGGCGTCCACATGCCGCAGTCCGTCGAGAATGGCCCGGCAACAAGAGATGATCGGATAACCAAACCGCTCCTGAAGAGAGTCAAATGTCCGCCGCTCTTCATCGGCATCGACTAAATAGGACGAACTTGTGCAGGCAAATCCGAAGGCATCCGGCTTAAAGGTGTCAAAACGTTCCAACGTATGTTGAAGATTCGTGAAGTACTCAATGAGTTTGTCCCTGGACTCGGGGTGGGTTCCCGTCAAACGCGATGCATGCAGGCTGACGCCGGGAGGAAGCAGAAGGCTGATTTCCGGCTCTACAACAGGATTGGCCTGGGGGGCATTGTCAGACTAACTGGCGCTGAGTAGAAGAAGCCGTAATTCGAGTAATTTCAGGTAGCAAGTTGCTGCCACTCGACGAGGGCAGCGGCTCGAGCTTGTTTGAAAATGTCTCTGCGGTTGAGATGGCGTTGGTGGTTGAAGTGGTTGTAGATCGAAGCGTGGACAGAGGCGAATTTCTGTAGGGTCTTGATGTCTCTGAACCGAGCCATCGCGCCTTCTCGTCGGCGGAACGGTTGGTGTGAATTTTCGGCTCGATTGTTGAGCCAACGCTTGATCTCTTGGCGGCTCTCGTTGCCGATCACCTTCATCGCAGCCCGGTATGACTTTAGCCTGTCAGTGACGATCATAGCCGGTCGGCCATAACGCCTCATTGCACGTTTAAGGAACTCAAGCGCGGCTTCGCGGTCCCGGCGTTTGGTGACATAGACCTCAAGCACTTCCCCTTCATGGTCAACGGCCCTCCATAGATAACATGTCTCGCCGTTGATCCGTACGAACACCTCGTCAAGATGCCAGCGCCAATTCGACCAGTTACGCCGGACTATCCGCCTCTTCCGGATCTCGGCCGCAAACAACGGGCCAAAGCGGTTCCACCAGTACCGCACGGTTTCATGGCAAATGTCGATGCCGCGTTCGAACAGAAGATCTTCGACCTGACGCAACGACAGCGGATAACGGACATAAAGCATCACAACGTTACGGATGATCTCAGGCGAGCTGTTGAAATACCGGAAGGGATTTTTCATTACCCGAGGCTAGGAGAGCTTACTTTTCAACTCAAGACGATTTAGTCTGACAACGCCTCAAATTAGGCTGAGATACATTTAGGAATTGGAGAGGCTCATGATTCGCAAGTTCTTCATGGTCACCATGCTGTTGGCTAGCCAAAATGCATATGCACAATTGCCGGCAAACCAACCCTTTACGGCTGGCCAACCCCTCGGCGTGGTCGTTGACGGTGCCTATACACCGATGTCAAGCAACGTCACGGTATATGGCGCGTTCAACTTCGCTGAAAGTTGTTCTTACGATGCGACACGCGGATTGGTCGTCGTGCCCAACCGGGGCGCTCGTCAGAATGAAATTCCCAATGACGGTTACGTTTCGTTAATTAATCATGACGGCTCCGTCCATACCTCGCGCTGGATTGGCGTTAACCGGAACGGCCTCACACTCAACGATCCCCTGGGCAGCGACATCCACAATGGCATTTTATATATTGCCGATGTCGACGGCGGAACAAGTTCAGCTGAGCCGAGGGTCGCAGTGATCCGCAAGTTCGACATGAATTCGGGTGCGCCGGCCGGAGTAATCCGCAATCCGGAATCGACTTTCCTAAACGACCTTGCGATCGCCGAGGATGGTACGATCTACGGCACCCAAACCGGTGCCGGCGGAGAGACGCCTGATCCAACGACCTGGAAAGTTTATAAGTTTATGCCCGGTGGTGAGGTCAGCGAATTTCTCGTGGGGGCTCCGTTATTCCGACCGAACGGCATCGCCATGGATAACGACGGCAATATCGTAGTAGTCAATGTTGGCAATAATGACGTACTGACCTTCTCGCCTGAAGGTGAGTTGGTAAAGACCGAGAAGGCCGTCCAAGCCGGCAATGACGGCTTGGTTATCATGACGGACGGCACCAAATACATCAGCAGCGTGCGGTTTGGCGGCGTATCGCGTATCCGGCCAGGGCAGCCCGCCGAGATGATTGCCAGCGGCATTCCGTCTGCCGCGTCGATGTGTTTCGACTCAGACGCCAACCAGCTGGTTATCCCGATGAACCCCCATAACGCGATCGCACTGATTCCGCTGACGTAGCTTGAACCTTACATCGGCGTCACGCGCCAGATGACGTTGCCGACATCATCGGAAACCAACACCGCACCCGTCTTGTCTTCGATCACGCTGACCGGGCGGCCTTGGGCTTCACCCTCATCATTAAGGAAGCCAGTCAGAATATCCTTGGGCATACCAACTGGTTTACCGTTATCGAAGGCGACATAAATCACCTTGTAGCCAGCCTGAGGGTTACGATTCCACGACCCATGCTGGGCGACAAAAATGCCGCCTCGGTACTCAGCCGGTAATAGAGAACCCTGGTAGAAGTGGATGCCAAGCGAAGCGGTATGAGCGCCGAGAGCGTAGTCGGGTGGGATTGCTCTGGCGACCAGGTCGGGACGCTGGGGCTGGACCCGTTCGTCGATGTTTTGGCCAAAGTAGCTAAATGGCCAGCCGTAGAAAGCGCCCTCTTTCACAGAAGTCATGTAGTCGGGCACCAGGTCGTTTCCGAGTTCATCGCGCTCGTTGACAGCTGTCCACAGCATGCCGGTGACCGGCTCCCAGGCAAGCCCGGTCGGATTGCGCAAACCGGATGCGAATACACGAAACTGCCCAGTGGTGCGATTGACTTCCAGAATGTTTGCGCGGTTGGTCTCTTTGTCATAACCGTTTTCAGCGATGTTACCGGTGGATCCGACCGCCACATAGATTTTGGTACCATCCTTACTGGCGATGATGTTCCTGGTCCAATGCCCGTAGAGCGGCCCCCCGGGTAGATCAGTGACCTTGATGCCGGGCTCGGTGATGGACGTCGCGCCCTCAGTATAGGAAAAGCGCATCAGCGCATTTGCGTTGCCGACGTAGAAGTCCGAACCCACCAGAGCCATGCCAATAGGCGAGAACAGCCCCTCGATGAAGGTCGTCTTGGTCTCGGCAACTCCATCTCCGTCGGCGTCGCGCAGTAAGCTGATTCGGTTGGCGCTGGGCACCCCGGCACCAACTCGGCCCATCAGAAAGCGCCGTACCCATGAACGTATGCTGCGCCTTGGCGCAGCTGCCTCCGGCGGCGGCGAGTTGCTTTCCGCCACTAGGACATCACCGTTCGGCAGCATATAGAGCCAACGCGGGTGATCGAAACCGGATGCGTACAGAGACACTTGCAAACCGGCTGCGGCGATCGGCTTGCTGCCCGGTTTCCAGCCAACAGCCTTGGATACTTTAACCACCGGAATCAAACTTTCGTCCGGCGGGGGCAATTACGGATTTGCGCCGTATCCCACTTGCGCGGCCACCGGATCGATTTCGCCAGTGAGGGCGAGCGTCAGCGCTATTATACCCGTGCAAAGTCGAATTCCGTTCAACCCCATAATTGTGTCCCTCCCAATTATGTTGTGCGGCTTTTTCATGCTTCGGTGTGATTACTACATGTTTAAGGGCATGAGTTGTTTGTACCAATACCGAAAGTAAAATCAGAAAAGCACAGAAGAGCTAAAGTGTACTCTGCGCTGCCCAATCCTCTCATAATCAATTTTTGTTCTGTTCGAGTAGATGTTGGCGGGCAATCTGCCGGGCGCTCTTCCGGATAACACGGGCGGCGCCTTCAACCGTGATAGTTGCACTCGAAACCGTGTCAATATCGCGTCCTTCTTCGAATGGATCGAGGATACTCTTGCCCTCAAATTGTTCGACGAACTCAGGTGGGTCGATTGAAAAATATCCATAGGCTCATAATGATCGATCATCATCACTTTGGTGATAATGCCATTTGTTGTTAACCCGACAAGCGCTTCAATTTCACTGGAATACGCCCACTCGTCGGGTTCGACCTCCCGAGTAATAAATACGAACCCCACCAACGTCTTTTCGCCAGTATCGGGATTTGTCCTATAGGCCTTGTGGTGCGGCAGTTTCCTAGTTTTCGCCGAGAATACATCTGCGTCAGGGAACACCTGTTTTAGACGTTGCTCTTCTTCAGCGGTTGCTACTTCGACACTTTCACCGCTTGCTCCGGGGATTATGATTAGGCTGATGCCGAGCATGATATATGCCGCAACGACTAACGCGCTGGTGAAGTCTATTTTAATCTGAGATTTCATGATTCAGCCGAACCTTGGGCACGGTTTATGTATAGCGATATTAGATAGTTATATTACGGTTAACAATCTTCGTGCTGTCTCTTCCGCAAGCCTCGTCCGCTTGAACTGAGATCGGATCAACTGTAACCCCTTGCGGGTGATCCAGTTTCTTGCGTTGTTTGTGTTGGTAATCTTATCTCAGGGCAAGTCGCAGAAACGGTTTGCTGCAGAGAATATCGTGCTGAGGCATCAGGTCTCGGTCTTGAGGCACAAGCGTTCGGGTCGAGTCCGGGTTTCCCGCTTAGATCGGATCTTTCTGAGTTGGCTATCCAAGGTCTTTCCGTCAATTATTGATGCGATTGTCATCGTCAAACCGGTAACAGTCCTAAGGTGACACCGACATGGTTTCCGACGGCACTGTCAGACTAAATTGCCTTGAGCCAGGAAGTAAGCTTCCCTAGCCTCAGACCATGCAAAATCCCTTCCGTTATTTCAACAGCTCTCCCGAGGTAATCCGCCTCGCGGTGATGCTGTGTGTTAGATTTCCACTGTCCCTGAGACAGGTCGAAGATCTACCTCTACGGACGGGGCATCGACATCTCTTACGAAACGGTGCGGTACTGGTGGAACCGCTTTGGTCCGTTGTTTTCTTCGGAGATCCAGAAACGCCGCATTCGTCATGGATCCTATTCGCTGTGGCGCTGGCATCTTGATGAAGTGTTCGTCCGCATCAACGGCAAGACACATTATCTATGGCGCGCTATTGATCACGAAGGCGAAGTCCTTGAGGTCTATGTCACGAAACGGCGGGATCGCAGGGCTGCGCTACGGCTGCTGAAACGGGCTATGAAGCGTTATGGCCGACCAGCTTCGATTGTCACGGACCGACTTCGTTCATACGGCGCCGCTATGAAAGATATAGGAGTCGAAGATCGCCAGCTTTGTGGTCAGTGGCTCAACAATCGAGCTGAAAATTCAAACCAACCGTTCCGACGACGAGAAGGCGCGATGGCTCGGTTCAGAGACATCAAGACCCTACAGAAATTCGCCTCCGTCCATGCTTCGATCCACAACCATTTCAACCACCAACGCCATCTCAACCGCCGCGATATTTTCAAACAAGCCCGAGCCACTGCCCTGGTCGAGTGGCGTCAACTTGCTACCTGAAGATCCTGTATTATGGTTTCTTCTGCTCCGGGCCAGTTGGTCTGACAATGCCCTCGGGCGAGCTGTTGAAATAACGGAAGGGATTATGCATCTCTGGAGGCTAGGAGACCTTACTTTTCAACTCAAGGCGATTTACTCTGACAGTGCCCTAAAAACTACTCTCGTACTGGATTCTTGCCAGCTTAAAGCTCATAAAGTGAGCTAATTGCGGTCTCAACGGAAAGTGCCATTCTGTGACGCAGCCGGTACAGTCATTCAATCCCGGTCTGAAGATTCTCGAATATCTCAATGTGCACAACGGCTCAAATGCAAATGCAGTAGCGCGTGGTACAGGCTAACGCGAGGAACAGCTTTTCGGTTATTGGAAGCCTTGCGAGAATCGAACTTCATTCGAAGGGATAATAACTCAGGTCAATATTGGTTAGAGTTGAGGGTCCGAACTTTGGCCGACGGATACTCTGACGAGCTTTGGGTCGACAATATTGCACGTCCAATCATTCAGGAAATGGATTTGGTTTGGCCACTAACCCTTTCCACTCCATCTGGAATTTTCATGCTCATTCGCTTGAATACAGACTTTGAGAGTCCTTTGTCGCAAAACCGTTTTGCACGGGACATCGGGTACCGCTATTAGGTAGTGCATCTGGAATGGTTTTTCTAACTTATTGTGATGAGAATCAACGTGATACCTTGATCGAAATGGCAACCGAAGCCGGTCAAAAGCCTTTCAATTCGGTGTTCAATAACAAAACCAGTATGGCGCGGCAATTCGCGAATGTGCGAAGAGCGGGGTATGCCAAGCGCGTCGAAAAATCCCGGTCGGTGATTTTGGTGCCGCTCTTTTCTAGTGACCGAATATTTGCGTGTCTTGCCATGCGATACTATTCATCCGCCCTAAAGGGACCGCAAATCAAGAAAGAAATTTTGCCCTTACTTTTCGATGCAGCATTAAAAATAGGCAACGAATTTCAATCTTCTTTATCCAAGCGCTAATGGCTCGAGTGGTGAGCGTGTACTCAATGAAGTGGTGAGTCTCTTGCACCCAACAGCTTAGTTTTAAGTGATATTTAGAGGTACAGCCAATGTTGGAGTAGTTATGACTCCAGTGACCTACTGGTTGCGCAATGACAATGCTGTTTTGGCCTGCTGTAATGTCAATTTCGGTCTATGGTAAGTCAGATTGCTTTCAAGCTTAAACTTACGAGATATTGAAATGAAATATACCGCACCCTTTCTTTTGGCATTCCTATTCAGTTATCCAGCCCTTGCTGAGTGCGTTGACGGTGATTGCACTAATGGACAGGGCCGCATGAAATATGATGACGGCTCCCAATACATCGGCCAGTGGAAAGACGGAAAGCGCCATGGCTATGGAACATTGAAGCTCGCAAACGGTGGTGAATTCGTTGGCGATTGGCAAAACGGTGAACGCAAGGGGCGCGCTGTATACACTTTTGTGAACCGTGCCAAGTACGCGATAGAGTGGAGTGGCGATGAACCTCAAACCAATGGTCCTTGGGCTTGGTCGAACGGAGGTAAATACGTTGGATTGCATGATGATCGGGAGCACGGGCACGGGACCGTTATGTACAATGACGGTGGCACTTATGCCGGCGGTTACAATCACGGCGACAAACAGGGCAAGGGCACGTTTGTTTATCCCAGCGGCGGAATCTACTTCGGCGATTGGTTCGAAGGTAAGCCTGGCGGCCTAGGCCGTTTCATCTTGCCCGACGGCGGTGTGTTTTACGGAGAATGGAAAGACGGCATGCCCAATGGTCAAGGACGGCTGACCAATCCAGATACGTCCATAAAAGAAGGACTCTGGGCAAATGGTCAGTTCGTTGACAGTGGTTCATCACCTCAATGAAGGAGATCCGTATTGCGATTATAGGTGGAGGTATCGCCGGGCTTGTGGCGGCCCATGCTTTGCAAAGGCTTGGCTTGAAACCCCGTGTTTACGAGCGTGCGGCCGCGTTGGGTGAAGTAGGGGCAGGGCTCACGCTAGCTCCAAATGCGGTTCATGCACTAAACTCAGTTGGTCTTTCAGATGAAATTCAAAAGCTTGGGCTTCCGCCGGAGAACGCCAGCGTCAGGCATTGGCAGACAGGGGAATTGAAAATCACATTGCCCCGTGGCCAGATGATGATTGATAAGTTCGGCGCGGCCTATACGCATATTCACAGAGCCGACCTGCACGGCGCGCTGGTTGCCAAAGTGCGGACTGCTGATCCTGAGGCTATACATCTCAATGCTGAGTTCACCGCATTTCAAGAAGGGGCGTCAGGCATCGATGTAGAATTTGCGTCGGGGTCAACCGCGCAAGCAGACCTGGTCATCGGAGCCGACGGTCTGCGATCTTCAATTCGGCGTGCTTTGTTTGGCCCTGGCAAACCGCGCTTCACCGGTTATATTGCGTTTCGTGGCCTAGTGGACTTAGATCAACTCCCTTCTGGCGCAGTAGAGCTGCCGTCGTCATGCTTGTCAAAGGGCCCGGATAGAAGTTTTGCGCGATATCTCATTCGCGATGGAAAAGTTCTCAACTTCATCGGTCTTGCCCAACGAGACGGGTGGAGCGAAGAGGGTTGGTCTATTCCTGCAAACACTGAAGAAGTTCTCGCTGAGTACGATGGCTGGCATGAGGAAGTGCACACGATTATTCGGAGTGCACCCGAAAGCAATTTGTTCAAGTGGGCATTGTTTGATCGTGAGCCGCTTAAGGAATGGACCCGGGGCCATGTCACCCTTATGGGCGACGCAGCCCACCCTATGTTGCCGTTCCTAGGTTCTGGAGCGGCTATGGCTATTGAGGACGCGGTAATTTTCGCGCGAGCATTCGAGTCCGCGTCTTCAATCAGCGAAGCCTTAGACCGCTATTTTGCTGCGCGGTGTGAGCGGACAACTCACGTCATGGTTCAGTCACGAGAGGCGGCCAAGGCCTATCATTCCGGGCGAGATGAGTGCAGTGAGCAGAAACATGTGACCGCAGAGAGCCTTGGGATTTGGGCGTACAATGCGGCGACTGTAACCGGCTAAAGTTGGGGTAAGCGCCATGAAAGACTCACTGACTGTGCGGCGGGCTTATGCCGATACCCCTGAAGGGCAAGTTCACTATCGTGTAGCAGGCGAGGGCGACCCCGTCCTATTGCTTCACTGGGCGCCCGGATCAAGCCGCCAAAATGCCGACGTTGTAAAATTGTTGGCTACCCGAGGGTTCCAGGTTTTTGCATCTGACCTGATGGGGTACGGCGATTCAGATAAGCCGGATCGGCAGTGGTCGATCGCTGATCACGCGCAAAACCTAAAGCAACTTCTAGATGTCTTAGGCCTCGATGCTGTCTTCCTTTATGGCGGTCATACGTCCGCTGCTATCGCGGCTGAATTCGCTATAGCGGAGCCAGGACGGGTAAAGGCGTTGGTCCTAGATGGCAGTCCCATATTTGACGCCGAGGAGCGAAAAGAACTCGCAGGTCTCTACGCGTCGCCTCTCGAAGTTCATGCGGATGGCAGCCATATGATGTGGGCGTGGAAGCGGGCATTACGTTATCCGACAATGCCGTTGGAAGAGGCATTCGCTGATTGCGTCGATCTATTAAAGGCAGGGCATACCTATCATACTGGCTACGAAGCAGTGTTTGCGTATGATATGGCACCGCGGCTTCCTCTATTGAGTATTCCCGTGCTTGCCATGACTACGCCAGATGACCCTTTGGCCAAAGCGCACCAAATCGTTGTGGAGGCCGTCCCAGCGTGTCGGGAATTTGTTGGATCACCACGGTCATCGCAGACCATTGAACAACGGGCAGCTACGTTAGCCGATGTGTTTGAAGACTTCTTTAGACAGCTCAGTCAATCCTAGGACAAGCCGGTAAATTCAAGAACTTTCTGAGCGTAAAGTTGCGGATGAAAATACGCAAGCCGTCCCTCGATTCCTGGTAGAACATCGAGTTTTGCATTGTCGACCAAGGCACATGCTCTCTCATCGCTTTTCAAAAGGCTGTCGTTCTCACCAATGAGAAAGAGCGTAGGCGCTGACAGGTTCTTTAGAGCTGCTTGAGCGTCATGTGTGAAAACTGCCTCAAACGCCCAATGAAATCTTTTGTACACTTTGAGTTGCTCAACCGTGCCCCAAAGTATGTCTTCGAGTTTGGCTCTGTCGCCCCAACGGTCCCGTCGCTTTTCCCATTCAACAACGAGAAAACGGCCGTCTTGGTCAACCTCGGGAACAGTGATGATATTTCGGAAATCCTCAATCTCGGCTGGCGTCAACAACGCGAGGCCCGACAAGATCACATGAGTTGCGCGGTCCCTTAAGCTTGTCGTTGCAAGCTCTAATGCGAACGAGCTCCCCGTGTGCGCCCCTGCAAGAATGACGGGTCCGTCGTCAAACTCTTGAATAGCCGCAAACAATCGCGCTGATAAACTCTGCATATCACACGGGGCGGCTGGCGGGTCAGACATGCCGTAACCGGGCGTATCAATGGCGATGGCACGACACTTTACACCGAGTAGGGGCAAAACTTTCTCATACTGGTTTCCCGATAAGGCCGTTTCGTGAAAGAGGAAGAGGAGAGGTCCTTGTTCTCCTGACATGTAATAATGGACTTGGCCAAAACTTGTATCCACATACCGTCGTTTCACAGGGGGCAGGGTAGTCATTACTAAACCAATTTGATGATCATGAATGAAACCGTGAGCACGCTTTACTCTTCCTACGCTATGGCGGTCTCCAGTCTGGCTCCGAAGGGCCGACGGCAATACAAAAGAAGCATCACCGACAAAGGTGCACATACGGCACACATCAGAGCCATGGAGCTGCCAACGGCTTGTTCACTCTTAAAAATGTAGTCTGTTGCAAACCCTACGCCCGTTGCTCCGAAAATCGAGGTCACGATGTTGATCGTCATGAGATATCCCGCGGAGATTTGGCCGCGAAATTCATTAGGCGTGACAAGTTGAATAGCTGTCGGTCCGCAGGCCACGGCAAGGCAAGCAAAGAAAACCAGTGGGCAATATAAGGCAACGGCTAAATTTGGATCAGACACAAGATTGGCCGCAATTCCAAAAGGCAACGAAGTCGCCGCCGCCAAAATACCCACAAGAAGCGGTGCATCTTGGCGTCCTTTTCTTTGTATTACGTCAACAAGCCAACCGCCCGTGTAGACACCCCCTGGTGATAGAAACAGAAGAATTAGCCCCAATTTTGTTCCGACTTCAGCAAAAGAAAATTCATGTACGCGAACGAATAACGTGGGTGACCAAGTGAGCGTATTGACAATGATGCTTGCCAGCAGAGAAAAGCCGATGAGATGGCAAGTGTAGAGCCGCGCATGACTCTTCATGTACTTGAAAATAGCTGCATTTGATGCGCGGACTTGGCTAACGCCACGCCGAACAGGCTCTTGCATTGTCATGGCAATTGCTGCGACCAGAAGTCCCGGCAGACCTACAATGAAAAACACCACCTGCCAGATTTTCACGACGCCGAGTAGCGGTAGATCTATGGGGCCAATCCGGCCCACCAGACTAAGGACTGCTCCACCAACAAGAAACGATACACCTGCGCCAAAGAATGCCCCAGACATGTAGATACCCAGCGCCCGGCCGAGCTTTTTGGGCGGGAAGTAATCGGAAATCATGGAGAACGCAGCAGGAGATAGCGCTGCTTCTCCCGCAGCAACTGAGATTCTACTCACCAGAAGATGCATGAAACTGCCGGCGAAGCCGCAGGCAACCGTCGCGAGACTCCAAAAAGCAATTGCAATGCTCACAATGCGTCGCCGCGAGAAACGGTCAGCGAGCCAGCCTGCAACTAGACCCATAATCGTAAATGACAGAGCAAAAGAAATGCCAAGCAACACACCCATCGCAGAATCAGATACACCCAAGTCTTCTTTAATGGGGACCACTAACATGCCTAGGATGACGCGGTCGACGGCTGATACGAGGAAGGCTGTTAACAAAATGCCAAGCCCGTACCAAGCAACGCGAGGTGTTGGCCATGGCTCTGTCGATGGTGTCTGGGTCATACTGGCGCTCCTTACTGTGACTTACACTTTCGGAGCGCAAGTGCTTTGACCGTAGGTGAGTTACGACCATTTCATTTTAAATTTTAACCAATCATCGTCCGCCATTCGAGATGATCTGCAATTGTGCCACGAACGATACCGAAATAGTCGTCGCTCATCTTGCGGGTTATGGGGCCAACGCTGCCGTCGCCTATGGCCATTTTATCAATCGATACGACTGGTAGGATTTCCTGTCCAGTGCCGCACAGGAACGCTTCTTCCGCGAAATACAGCTCACTGCGGTCAATAGCGCGTTCAACGACATCGTCTCCCGTTATTTCTTTGTAGCGGGTGATAATGGTGTCACGGGTGATGCTTTCCAGAATATTGCTGGTGCAATCTGGCGTAATGAGATGTCCATCTCGCACCATGAAAAAGCAGGCGATGGGCGCTTCCGCGACTTTTCCGTCCGGCGTCAGCATCAGGGCTCCGTCGTATCCATCCGCTTTGGCTTGATGAACAGCCAATCGGGCATTGAGATAATTTGCGGTACCCTTAATGCGTGGCGGACTGGCGTTATCCGACAATCGCTGCCAAGAACTCACGCCCAGACCCACGCCTGTTTCCGCAAACTTTGGCTCCGAACGTGGCATCGCCGCAGCAGTGAAGCCAACCGGTCCCGTAGAAACCAGCAATCCCGTGCCTTCAATGTAAACAAGAAGGTGGAAATACACATCGGCATCGGGCTCGTTGGCCTGGAGTAAGCGGGTTAGACAGTCGCGCATGTATTCGACTTCGTAGGTTTGATCAAAGCGCAAAACTTTCATGCCGACCTGTAGCCGCTCAATGTGCTCTTTTAGTCTGAAGATTGCGAATTGTCCGGTGTCTGGACTTTGATACGCGCGTATACCCTCAAACACGGTTGCGGCGTAGGTGACCGCCAATGACATGGGGTGCAGGCTGGCCTCGGCGAACGGCATAAGCTCACCGTTCATCATGATTTGTGTGGGTTGCCACATAGTCTTTTCCTGCAAACAGCCTGTTCTAATCTCGCTATAGTCTTAATCCCGAAGTAATTTACGGGCGATCAGCATTTTCTGAATTTCATCGGTGCCGCCGCCAATCCGCCCATGACGGAGGTAGAGGTAGAAAAGAGTAAACGGCAGCTCCAGTGATTCACCCATGGCTCCGTGAATCTGGATGGCGTCGTCCATGCACCTGGCGCCCCAATTCATAGAGACCAGCTTGATCATGCTGGCTTCAGTGCGAATGTCTTCGCCGGTATCGGCACGCGCAGCCATTTGATAGGCCATCGACTGCAAGGCTTGGAGATCGGTATACATATCCACCAACTTCCATTGAATAGCTTGGCGTTCAGACAGAGGTTTGCCGAAGGTCTCCCGCTGTTTCGCCCATTCAATAGACATATCTAACGCCCGTTGCATCTTACCGAGCGCAAATGGGCCACGGAGGAGGCGGTCGTGGATGGTCAGCCAGCGTTGACCCAATCTGAAACCTTTGCCGACCTCCCCTAGAATATCTGCAGCAGGAACGCGGCAATCATCGAAGTGGAAGATGTATTGCGACGGCCGCGTGCCCAGCCACGTTTGAATGCCCGGCTCTTCGATGGTGACGCCCGGGTTGTTGCGATCTACGAGAAACATGGTAATTCCGGCATTGTCAGACTAATTGGACCAGATCTTAAGAACCTACAATCGATGACTGTCAGGCTGCGAGTTGCTGCCACCCGGCCAGGGCAGTGGCTCGGGCTTGTTTGAAAGTATCGCGGCGGTTGAGATGGCGTTGGTGGTTGAAGTGGTTGTAGATCGAAGCGTGGACAGAGGCGAATTTCTGTAGGGTCTTGATGTCTCTGAACCGAGCCATCGCGCCTTCTCGTCGGCGGAACGGTTGGTGTGAATTTTCGGCTCGATTGTTGAGCCAATGCTTGATCTCTTGGCGGCTCTCGTTGCCGATCACCTTCATCGCAGCCCGGTATGACTTTAGCCTGTCAGTGACGATCATAGCCGGTCGGCCATAACGCCTCATTGCACGTTTAAGGAACTCAAGCGCGGTTTCGCGGTCCCGGCTTTTGGAGACAAAGACCTCAAGCACTTCGCCTTCATGGTCAACGGCCCGCCATAGATAATGTGTTTCGCCATTGATGCGGACAAACACCTCATCAAAATGCCAGCGCCAATTCGACCAGTTACGCCGGTCTATCCGCCTCTTCCGGATCTCGGCCGCAAACAACGGGCCAAAGCGGTTCCACCAATACCGCACGGTTTCATGGCAAATGTCGATGCCGCGTTCGAACAGAATGTCTTCGACCTGACGCAACGACAGCGGATAACGGACATAGAGCATCACAACGTTACGGATGATCTCAGGCGAGCTGTTGAAATACCGGAAGGGATTTTTCATTAACCGAGGCTAGGAGAGCTTACTTTTCAACTCAAGACGATTTAGTCTGACAACGCCGACGATAGAGCACTTCCGAAGCAGCAGCGCCATACGGCCAAGCGCATCTTTGAACGGCTCCGCGCCGAGTATGGCTTTGAGGGCGGCTACACCATTCAGACTGTGTGAAAACTCTGGGTAGCGGGGGATTCCGTCCGGCTCATGGCGATGTTAGGGTCCGCCATGAGACACATTCCTGGCATTGACCGCTCTCAGGTTCTGCTTCTGCCGGAAGCAGTGGACGATTACGTGGGCCGGGATAACCCGGTCCGTTTCATCGACGCTTTCGTGGATGGTTTGGACCTAGCGGCCGCTGGTTTCGAGCGCGCCGCGCCGAAGGCGACGGGTCGTCCCGGCTACGATCCGGCGGACCTGCTGAAGCTCTACATATACGGCTATCTCAATCGGGTACGTTCGAGCCGCCGGCTGGAGGCTGAGAGCAAGCGTAATCTCGAAGTGATCTGGCTGTTGCGGCGTTTGTCGCCGGACTTCAAGACGATCGCCGATTTCCGGCGGATCAATCGGGCGGCGTTCCGCCAGGTATTTCGGGAGTTCGTGAAGCTATGCCACGAACTGGAGCTGTTCGGACGCGAGCTGGTGGCGGTTGACGGTACACGGATCAAGGCAGTGAACAGCCGGAAGCGGAACTTCACCAAAGCGAAGCTGGCGAAGGCGTTGGCCGAGAGCGACGAGAGGTTGTCGCGTTATCTCGACCGCCTCGACGAGGCCGACGGGCAAGACGAGGGCGGCACCGGCGACGGCGACGGCGAGGTGGAGAATATCGAGGAGAAGATCGCTGCGATCCAAGGGCGGCGTGAGCGGTTTGAGGAACATCGAGACGCGCTGGCTGCGAGTGGCGAGGGCCAGCTCTCTTTGACGGATCCGGACAGCCGGGCGATGCGCGCCGAGACCCGGGTCGGTGTCGGCTACAACATCCAGATCGCGGTGGACGCCAAACACAAACTGATCGCCGAGCAGCAGGTCCATAACAAGGTCAGCGATCTCGGTCTATTGGCCGAGACGGCGGTGGCAGCTCGGCGGAACCTGGCCGTTGATCGGATCGACGCGGTCGCCGATGCGGGCTACTTCAAGATCGAGGATATCGAGGCCTGCGAGAATGCCGGCGTCATGCCGCATGTGCCCAAGCCCCAGCGCGGATCAACGGTGAGCCAGGGGCTCTTTCCCAAGGAGCGCTTCCGCTATGACGGCGGCAAGGACATTTACATCTGCCCCGACGGCCAACGCCTGGCGCTACACAGCAGGCGCAAGCGCCGCGATCTCATCTTCGCCAGTTACGCCAATCGCGCCGCGTGCAAGGAGTGCCAACTCAAGTCGAAGTGTACGAAGAGCGACTTCCGTCGGGTCCTGCGCTATGTCGACGAAGCGATCCTGGAGCGTATGGCGGAACGATTGGCGGCCCGCCCGGAGCTGCTCGATGCGCGCCGTGAAAGCGTCGAGCATCCCTTCGGCTCAATCAAACAATGGATGGGCCAGGGTGCCTTCCTGACCCGGCGGCTGGAGAACGTGCGCGGCGAGTTCAGCATCACGGCGCTGGCTTACAACATCCGCCGCGCGATCTCGCTGGTAGGTGTTCCCGCCCTGATCGCCGCCGCGAAGGCATGAGACGGGAATCAGGTCAAAATCGAGCGCCGCACATCGATCCATGGAGGCCTGGAGCCCCTTCCGCGGGGCTACCGGCGCCAAACCGCCAGATTACGTGGGATCACCGCGAATCATGGTCACCTAAACCTCCATCCCCGCTACCCAGAGTTTTCACACGGTCTGCATTGTGAAGGATTACATCTGCGAAGTGCGCCGGCACACCCGGGAAGTGTTTGTGCCGTTGCATCATGCGCCCGGTCATGCCCAGGCTGACTTTGGTGAGGCTCTGGCGGTGATTGGCGGGGCGGAACGCAAGATCCACTTCCTGGTTGTCGATCTGCCCCACAGTGATGCGATCTTCGTGAAGGCCCATCCTCGCGAGACCTCCGAAGCGTTCAGTGACGGACATGTTGCAGCGTTCGCTTTCTTCGGCGGGGTGCCCCAATCGATCCTGTACGACAATACGGCATTGTCAGACTAAATCTACTTGGTCGTCTCTCCCTGTCCCCTTTTGAGGATTTCAGGGCGCAAAGACATGTTTTGTCTGGCTTAGACCAGATAAGCGCTGGAGACGAAGGTGGCTCAACAACCGGAAATTTCTAACATACGATTTTAGTCTGACAATGCCCTCTAACGAACGATATCATCCCAAACTGATTACAGAGGATCCATCTTCATTTCAACCAGATAAGGTTTTCGGAAGGGACACGTGAAGTTGGTCTTATCGTATAATTGAATCCGATACGGAGAGAGAGATGGACGTCAAAGACAATCGTAATCAACCACTTGATCGCCGTTCTTTGATAGTTGGCACCGCTGCGGCTGCGGCGGTTGTCGAGTCTGCGGAAGCAGCGAGTCCACGCACTAATTGGGATGAGGAATACGATATCGTCCTTGTCGGATTTGGTATTGCAGCGTGTTCCGCCGCCATCGAAGCGTTGGATGTAAGGCCGGATGCAAAAATCTTGATTCTCGAGAAAGCGCCTGAGGAGCACGCCGGAGGCAACTCCCGCGCCTCTGGTCAAGGCTTGGTAATCCCCAAAGACAAGGAAGCAATGAAGCGTTATCAGCGCAATCTGTCCTACTCGAACCCCGTTCCTGAGGATTTACTCGAGTTTTGGGTCAGCGAATTGATGGACCTCCATCCCTGGATCGAAGAACGCGCTAAGAGGCCGTTTCGAAAGGGGTTGAGTGGCCGGTGTCGATGTGATTCCAGGAAGGTTGCTGAAACCGATCTGGAGCCGCCATGTGGACGCCGACCACCCGAGAGCAGCATAGCCGCAAGGCGCTGCGTTATCAGACTGATTTGACCGATGCGGAGTGGGTTGTGATCGAGCCTCATTTGCCTCCGGCTCATGGCACGGGACGGCCCCGGTCATGGCCGATGCGAGAGATCGTCAACGGCATTTTCTACGTGATGCGGGCTGGCTGCCCTTGGCGCTTGCTGCCAAGCGATTTACCACCGTGGGGCACGATCTATCGCTGGTTCGCTAAGTTCCGCGACGACGGCCTCCTTGAGAAGATCAACCACTTTCTGGTCATGGCCGATCGCGAGCGGGTCGGACGCGAGGCCAGCCCGAGCGGCGCGATTATCGACAGCCAGAGCGTCAAGACGACCGAGGCTGGTGGCCCCCGCGGCTACGATGCGGGCAAGAAGATCAAGGGGCGCAAGCGCCACGCGCTGGTCGACACCGACGGGCGCGGCCTCGTGCTCGAGGCGCATCCGGCGAGTATCCAGGACCGCGATGGTGGCGGGCCGCTGCTGTGCGCCTCACGCGGCTCGTTTCCGTTCATCGAGAAGGTCTTTGCCGATAGCGGCTACGCCGGCGAGAAGGTCGCCACGGCCACCATGATCGCCGTCGAGATCGTGCGCAAAAGCCCCGATCAGGTCGGCTTCGCCGTCCAACCGCGCCGCTGGGTCGTGGAGCGCTTCTTCGCCTGGATCAACCGCAACCGGCGACTGGCAAAGGACTTCGAGGCCACCATCGCCTCGGCCCGCGCCTTCCTCTACGCCGCCTCCGTCATGCTCCTCGTCCGCAGATTGGCCCGAGCCGCATGACTTTCGAAACCGACTCTAAGGAAGCAAATCAAGAGTACGTGGTGTCTGAACCTATCTATGAATTTGCCGACCTCGGTGCAAAGGCGGCTGTTAAAAACGCGGCGACCATATTGCCGCGTCCAGGTGGCCTGTGGGGAGCGTTTAAGAACAACGTCGACAAGCGCCCGGTGACGGTCTGGTACGAAAGCCCCGCTGTCGATCTGGTGCAAGACCCCGACACTCGGGAAGTCTTTGGCATAATTGTTGACCACGCGGGGCAAGAGATCTCTGTTAGAGCGCGTGGCGGCGTGGTTCTAGCCTGCGGCGGGTATGAGAACAACGATGACATGAAGCTGAACTACGCCGGGTGGATGGATGTCCACGCTTTTGGTAGTCCCTACAACACCGGCGACGGTATTCATATGCTGCAACGGGCCGGTGCGGATTTATGGCATTTGCGCAACCGCATGAACTCCAGCGGGTTCCATCTCGCCATCAAGGTACCCGACTACGAGACCGCCTTCATGCGCGCCTTTCGGTACACTAAATATAGCTGGATCGAAGTGGCCGCCGACGACAGACGCTTCGGCGACGAGACCTATCCTTTTAGCCGTACGCACTACAAATGGAAGCAGCACGGCCACTATGTCGATACCCTGCATGCCTGGGTGATGCCGGTGCACATGATTTTTGATGAGAACGTGCGCAAGAATTTCAGCCTAGGCATGAAGTGGATGACCTGGAATGCCGCCGTCCACGGGTATGAGTGGAGCGAAGACAACAGCAAGGAAATTGAAAAGGGCTGGATCACCAAGACCAATTCCATTGCTGAGCTCGCCCTTAAGCTGGGCCGGGATCAGGATCAACTGATTAAGACGGTCACCGAATACAATGCTGCCTGCGCCGCCAAGACAGACCTCACGTTTAACCGGGATCCGTCAACGCTTGAACCCATCGTGACACCGCCCTACTACGCCATTGAGATCAAGCCGGGTCTTGTCTGCACGTCTGCTGGGGCGAAGCGCAACACTAGCGCATGATCTGACCTGATTGAATCGTTGGGGGATTCACAGGGCGAGGGATTTGTGATTCAAGATGTCGGCCGGGTTGAGGAGGCCGGCATTGATGTCGAAAGCCCTTTCCCTTGATCTTCGCAATCGGGTTCTATCAGCGGTTTCAGAGGGTATGAGCCATAGAGCGGCTGGTGCGCGTTTCGGGGTAAGCGCGGCGAGCGTGAGCCGTTGGCGTGCGCTGGAACGCGAACAGGGAGACGCCCGCCCGAAGGCGCTTGGCGGGGACCGTCGCTCGGGCCGGATCGAGGCGCAGCGCGGCGTGATCCTGGGTCTTCTTGAGGAGAGGCGGGACATGGCCATTGAGGAGTTGCGCGCGGCTCTCGGGGACCGAGACCTCACCTTCAGCTACGGGTCGATACAGCGCTTCCTCGTGCGCCACGGCATCACGCGAAAAAAAAGACCGGCCATGCGGCGGAGCAAGACCGTCCGGACGTGTTGAGCCGGCGACAGGCCTGGCGCGACAGCCAGCCCGGCCTCGACCCCGACCGGCTGGTGTTCATCGACGAGACCTGGGCCAAGACCAACATGGCCCGCACCCACGGCTGGGCCCCGCGCGGCGAACGCCTGCGCATGGCCGCCCCCCACGGACACTGGAACACAACCACCTTCCTCGCCGGGCTCACACGGCACGGCATGATCTCTCCCTTCGTGATCAACGGCGCTATCGACCGCGATGCCTTCGAGGCCTACGTCAAAGAGGGCCTCGTCCCCGAACTGAGGCCCGGCGATATCGTCGTCATGGACAACCTCTCAAGCCACAAGGGACCCAAGGTCCGCAAGATGATCGAAGACACCGGCGCACAACTCCTCTTCCTGCCGCCCTATAGCCCTGACTTCAATCCCATCGAACTCGCCTTCGCAAAGCTCAAGGCAAGGCTCCGAAAAGCCGCTGAGCGAACCGTCGATGGTCTCTGGAACGCCATCGGCCAAATCTCCCTGACCTTCTCCCCGCAAGAATGCAAAAACTACTTCAACGCCGCCGGATACAGCGCAACGTGATCGGATTCCGCTCTAAAGGCGAAGTTCTCAACCGCGCCGGCGAGCCCATTCCGGGTCTGTACGAGGCAGGCCAGCTGGGGTCCATGGTCGCCGATCTCTATCAGAACGGCACCTACCTGACCGAAGCCATGATCTCAGGTCGGTCTGCGGGCCGTAACGCGGTTTTGCGGGCGTAAGCTCAGCGGCTAAGATTCGATGGCACAAACCGCCGGAATCAAACGACGACCATGCTTAGTTCGAACACGGCGACGATGCCCTGGGGCATTGTCAGACTAACTGGCCCGGAACAGAAGAAGCCATAATAGAGGACTCTCAGGCAGCAAGTTGACGCCATTCGGCCAGGTCAGCAGCTCGGGCTTGTTTGAAAGTATCGCGGCGGTTGAGATGGCATTGTCAGAGGAAACTGCGTTGAGTGTACGGGACATGCCGTCTAGGGTCCTGGAATGAAAAATCCTTTCAAATACTTCAAGACGTCACCCGAGGTCATCCGCCTCGCTGTGATGCTGTATGTCAGATTTCCACTCTCCCTGAGGCAGGTCGAGGACCTGCTATACGAACGGGGCGTTGACGTTTGTCACGAGACGGTGCGGTATTGGTGGAACCGCTTTGGCCCGTTGTTTGCCGCTGAAATCCGGAAACGCCGTGTTCATCGTGGATCCTTTTCGAACTGGCGCTGGCATCTTGATGAGGTGTTTGTCCGCATCAATGGCGAAACACATTATCTATGGCGTGCCGTTGACCATGAAGGCGAAGTACTTGAGGTTTTGGCCACGAAACGGCGGGATCGCAGGGCCGCGCTTAGGTTTTTGCGCAAGGTCATGAAACAGTATGGACGCCCCAAAGTGATCGTAACCGATAAGCTCCCATCCTATCGCGCAGCGATGAAGGAGATGGGTATTGACCGTCGCCAGGTAACGGGTCAGTGGCTTAACAATCCGGCGGAAAACTCACATCAGCCCTTCCGACGACGAGAAGGGGCGATGGCGCGGTTCAGAGACATCAAGACCCTGCAGAAATTCGCCTCCGTTCATGCCTCGATCCACAACCATTTCAACCACCAACGCCATCTCAACCGCCGAGATATTTTCAAACAAGCCCGAGCCGACGCCCTGGCCGAGTGGCGCCTACTTGCTGCCTGAAGATCCTGTACTATAGCTTCTTCTGCTCCGACCCAGTTAGTCTGATAATGCCGTCCAGCCAACGTTACAAACGGGGCGCAATCGTCATCACCTCGAACTTGCCGTTCGACGAATGGACGGAAATATTCGGTTCCGAGCGCCTGACCGGCGCGCTGCTCGATCGCCTGACCCACCATGTCCATATTCTGGAAATGAACGGCGACAGCTACCGGCTCAACCAGAGCCTAAGAAAACAACAAACAGCCGGCCGCAGCTGATCGGTATCTAACACCGAGGCCAGCCTCGACGATTGCAGCCGCGTCGTTACTGTCATTCTTCTGTCGCTTCAGGAATGGCTTGACATTGTCAACGGCGGGATCAGCTTGCACGCGTGGCCGAGAGCGATGATTTGCCGGCCCCAGTGGTGTGCGCCACCGCAGGCCTCCATCACGATCAGGCACGGCGGCACTTCGGAAAGGAATGCGAGGAACTTGCCTCGCGACAGTTTCTTGCGGAATACCGGTAAACCTTCGGCGGTTGCCCCATGAAGTTGGAAGCTCCTCTTTGAAATGTCGATGCCGATGATGGTAACTTGCTCCACGGACGCCTCCTTCGTTGATCGAACGCACCACACGTGTGTTCCTTCCTGGCGCTTATGACGCCGTCAGATGGGGGCGTCCACTCCACCGCACCTGGGCTTCGGTCAGAATCATGCCATCCTCGGCGACCCTAGCCCCCAATGCTTTAAGGCGGGCCTTGAAGTTGGCCAGGTCATGCCGCAGCCAGATCGAGCGGACGCCTGAGGGCGAGACAAAGACACCTCCTGTGTCGGTTCGTTATCCCGTCGTCTGCCGCGCCTAGACCGGCTGGCTGTTGAAGTTCGTCTGGTACGCCCGGTCATGGGCCAATAGGGCCCAGATCGTGCGTGCCGTCTTGTTGGCCAGTGCGACCGTGACCACGTTGGGCGGTCGCCGCTCGGCTAAGGTCTCCACGATCATCACCGGAAGGCGCTCCGAGACCCGCTCCAGGGCCGGGGCGATCGCACGGCTTATGCCGGCCCGGCCTTGCGGCATGACCTCGCCGTATTCGCTCAGAAGGCCGCGCAGGCCGTTGATCTGGGCAGTGCGGAACTTCACCAGCTGCTGGCGCATGCGGTGCATTGCCAGGACCGCCTGCTGTTCCTCGGTCTTGATCGCAACGGTCTTGATGCCGGGTTGCTGAACCGCGGTCCAGATCGCCCGCGCGTCCTGCGCATCGTTCTTATTGCCGCCAACGAAGGGCCGAACAGCCTTGGCCGGCAACAGCCGGGGCTCGTGCCCGAGTTCCCGCAGCCGGCGCGCCCAATGCTGCGTGCCGCCGCACGCCGCCATCGCCACAACGCAGGGCGTGCGGTTGGCGAAGTGCTCCAGGAACTTCGCCCGCGTCAGCTTCAAATCGACAATCTCACCCGCCTCCATATCCACCTAGTGCAACTGGAACACTCGCTTTGCCGTATCCACACCAACGACGGTTCTGTTGGTCTTCATGTCGGATCCTCCGGTTTGCCCGTGAAGAGCTTGCTCTTCACCACTTGGCACTTTGATGCCGTCGGCCCGCGAGGGTCCAACCCTTTCGGCCTTCGAACATCAAGGGGTGGGAGGCGTTCATCCCATTTCCTCGTTTTGTGGTTGGTGTGCACCACCATCAAAATGGACAACCACCATCTCCATCAAGAGATGCGCCGCTCCCATTCCAGCTTGCTGGGAAGGGAGCGGTGTCAGATCACATCGAGTCTAGTTCAGTTTACCGATACCAAGGGCTCCTTCGTCTCGGAAGCGTCCGTCTACCGCCTGCTCAAGGCCCATGACCTGATCACCAGCCCAGCCGTTGTCGTCGTCAAGGCCGCCGATGAGTTCCATGATAAGACCACTGCGCCCAACCAGCTATGGCAGACCGACTTCACCTCTCTCAAGGTCATCGGCTGGGGCTGGTTCTATCTGTCGACTATCCTGGACGACTTCTCGCGCTACATCATCGCCTGGAAGCTGTGCGCCACCATGCGGGCCGATGATGTGACGGAGACGTTGAACCTGGCACTGAAAGCATCAGGCTGCGATCAGACCAAAGTCGTCCACAAGCCGAGGCTGCTCTCAGACAACGGCTCATCTTATGTCTCCGGCGATCTGGCTGAATGGTTGGAGGATCTGAAAATAGACCATGTTCGCGGCGCACCTCATCACCCCCAGACCCAAGGCAAGATCGAGCGCTGGCATCAAACGCTGAAGCACCGCATCCTGCTTAAGAACTACTTCCTGCCGGGTGATCTGGAAAACCAGATCGGCGCCTGCGTCGATCACTACAATAACCACCGCTACCATGAGAGTATCGGCACCGTCACCCCCGCTGACGCCTCCTTCGGGCGAGACACCGCAATCATCGAAAGGAGACAAAAAACCAAAAACTCACCAGCCAAAACCGCCGCTTGAACCATCAACGCCAGGCGGCTTAACTGCCAACCAAGATGAGCTAAATCCTCCGTTAGAAAACACGCTCATTTGTCCCAAATGTTTTGACGACGGACATTCCCAGCCTAGGAGGGCCTTTGGCTGGCAGCAGCACACCGACGGGAAACCGTTCGGATGTACCTTTTAGTGGATTGACCCCGGGAAACCCAAGCGGCTTATTGCGGTGTTATTGAGTCGAAAAGAAAAAGCAGTTACCAACTCTGCAGCGGTAGAGCTGGAGGACGTCGGTCTTAGATACGACGAAGGCCCGTTTTCGTTAACGGACCTGAACCTTTCTCTACCTACCGGTTCATTTTGGTTTCTCACTGGACCATCAGGTGCCGGCAAGACGTCCCTCTTGAGTCTGCTTTATCTGGCACAACGGCCAAGCTCAGGCGCCATTCGTCTTTTTGGCACAAATGTAACGGTGGCGCAGCGAGGACGCTTGCCGGCCATCCGCCGTAAGATTGGCGTCGTGTTTCAGGATTTTCGCCTACTTGATCATCTTTCCTCATTTGACAACGTGGCGCTGCCGCTGCGTATTGCCGGTGAAAGCGAATCAAAGGTGAAAGAAAACGTTGCCGAACTGCTGTCTTGGGTTGGTTTAGAGGACTATATGAACTCTAAACCGGCAGTACTTTCCGGTGGTCAGAAGCAGCGCGTTGCCATAGCCCGCGCAGTTGTTAATCGGCCTCAACTTATATTGGCGGACGAACCAACGGGAAGTGTTGATGATGCCATTGGTTTGCGCCTCATGCAGTTATTTATGGAATTAAATAAACTTGGCGCCTGCGTCGTTATAGCTACTCACAACGAGCATTTGGTATCTCGTTTCTCTTTTCCGCGTTTGTCACTCTCGAACGGCCGTCTGGAAGAACAACCTCCATTGGCACGATTAGAGAATGATACAGTCGAGACTGATGGTCATGGAATACCGGGAAGTATGGAATGATAAAACTTCGTTCTGACTTGCCGATCAGTGGTGATAGCGCCAGCGGTTTTATTCCCTGGCTGGTCGCCATAATGGTTTTTCTTGGAATCT
This sequence comes from Rhodospirillaceae bacterium, assembly GCA_965262665.1. GTDB lineage: Bacteria > Pseudomonadota > Alphaproteobacteria > Rhodospirillales > Rhodospirillaceae > CBDBND01. The sequence continues at coordinate 417,025 of CBDHFR010000003.1, read as the reverse complement.
TGGCGATCAGCGGTGTGAACGTATTCGACATAATTTTGTCAGGGTGGTCGCGCACCGTGACGGGCACGTTAACGATTCAAATTCCTGCTTTGCCGTCAGATCAAATCAGCAGTGCAAATACTGACCGCGCTGAGCGGGTCGTTACGGCACTCCAGTCCATACCCACCATACAATCCGTAAGAGTTTTATCAGACTCGGAACTTGACGCTCTTCTTTCTCCTTGGCTGGGTGATAAGCCTGGAATGAGCGATCTGCCGTTACCGGCCTTGATCGACGTCACACTGACAAACGACGCACCGTCGGCACTAAACGAAATCCGAACAGCTGTTCATGAACTCGTTCCAAACGCCGTGTTAGATGACCACCGGCGTTGGTTTGAACATCTAATTGAGTTAACCAAGGGCTTTCGAATGCTGGCGTTTTGCGTGGCTATTGTCGTTACTTTTGCGCTGGCTTTGACCGTTGTCTATGCCACTCGGGCAAGCCTGGCTGAATTTAGTGAGATCATTGCCGTTTTCCATTTCATTGGTGCCAGAGACATGTACGTGGCAGCGCAATTTTCGAAGCGCACATTTTTGGCTGCATTTAAGGGGAGTGCCGGAGGTTTATTAGGTGCCTTCGTGATGTTGTTGAGTATAGCTCTGTTGGCACAAAACGTAGAAAGCGGCTTCTTACCTGATATATCGTTGAGCTGGACGTTTTGGGTTTCTCTCCCGATCATTGCATTGCTGGCAGCACTCCTCGCAATGATAACAGCATACATTACGGTAATGGGCACTTTACGGACGATGATGTAGTGATGTCGATATTGCGTTCGCGTTCAGTTTTATGGGCTGCAATTATTTGTGTTTCACTCACATTGATTTGGCTTATTGGTCTAATCGCCTTTGCCAATCGTATTCCCACCGAAATCACCAATTCGAACGACAAGACCGACGCAATTGTTGTGCTTACTGGCGGCAGCGAACGCATTGCGACGGGGATAGATCTGCTTATAAACAGCGTTGCGGAACGATTGTTTATTTCCGGTGTGGGTTCTGCAGTCAACGTGAATACGCTTTTGTCTGCCGACCTTCCTGACCGAAACGCTCTCATCGCGAAAATAACCCTCGGTTCAGAGGCAACCGATACGCCTGGAAATGCGGCAGAAACTGCTGCGTGGCTTAAAACGTCGGATCTAAAGTCAATTCGTCTTGTGACTGCGGCTTATCACATGCCGCGGAGTTTAAGGGGGTTCCGGAATGTTATGCCGGACATTGTAATCATCCCGCATCCTGTTTTCCCGGTGCAGGTCAAACAGGACTGGTGGCGGTATCCCGGCACTGCCAGTTTACTGGCCGCTGAGTACACCAAGTATCTGTTTTCTGGATTACGAAATTGGAGCAACTCTGCGGCCGAAGAAGACTAGAGTGCTATAGGCCACCTATTAAATTATGACCGAATTTCGATCAGTGTTTTATCTATTTGTGTTTTTAGTTTGGACGCTCTTGGTTACAATCCTGGGGCTACCATTGCTGTTAACACGTGAGGGTGCTTTGTCGACTACCCGTTTTTGGGCGCACGGGGTGCGCTATCTGGCGCGCTGGATTGTCGGCATTCGGTTTGAAATTAGGGGTCAGAACCACTTGCCAAATGGGCCGTGCATCATCGCATCTCAGCATCAATCGGCGTTTGAAACCTACTTGCTGTTTTTGCTGTTCAAGCACCCTGTCTTCATCCTCAAAGACTCGCTGCAATCGATTCCACTCATCGGCTGGTATATCAAGCGCGGAGGATTGATTGCCATTGACAGGGACGCCGGCGCCAGTGCCATGAGACGCGTGCTTCGCGCTGCCGATGAAGCCATTGCGCACGGTGAGACAATTCTCATTTTTCCGGAAGGCACGCGGACACCGGCAGGCCATTACCAAGAATACAAACCCGGCATCGTCGCGCTTTACCAGCATTGTGACGCACCGCTTGTGCCCATGGCCCTGAATTCAGGCTATTTTTGGGGTAAGTCCCGCTTGAAAAAAATCCCGGGAACCATCGTCTTCGAGTTCCTGCCCGTTATAGAAAAGGGACAGGATCGGGACACCTTTTTAGGAACTTTAAGGACGGTTATCGAAAACGCCGCTACCGGCATGCCTCAGTCCTAGGGATTAAGCCGAGTGTGGACAGAATCTTTTCCGCATTCGCCAAACAAATTTGAATTTGGGGTGTGGATAACTCTGTGGACTCGTTCGCTCGATTTGGGTTAATTGGCTTCTTCGAGCACTTTTCAGTTTTGTTATCAAATAGTTACCAGCACACTGACAGAGGAATGGCAAGCTCGGCACGACCCTCAACATCAGGCCTAATTGGGCGCAAACCTGCTTGGCGAAGCATAGCCGAAAGGCCCGGTTTTAAGGGACTTTTGGTCTAAACGAGACTATTGTGCCAACCTCTTGTTGCTGGCGTTTGTCACCCAGGAGCACAAGCCTTGGTCGAAACATCGGACATCGCCCACGAAATATGGGACATGAAATACCGTCTTAAAGAGGCGGACGGTCAAGTTGTGGACAAATCGGTGGCCGACACCTGGCACCGGGTGGCCAAGGCGCTGGCCTCTGTTGAACGCGACCCTGATCGCTGGGAACCTGTTTTTTATCAAGCGCTTGCGGACCATCGCTTTCTCCCAGGAGGGCGCATTTTGGCGGGGGCCGGCGCCAGCCGGACCGTAACTCTGCACAATTGTTTCGTCATGGGCACCATCGGCGACGATATGGCGAGCATCTTTGAGCATCTCAAAGAAGCGGCTCTGACCATGCAACAGGGGGGCGGCATCGGATACGACTTTTCGACCCTCCGGCCCCAGGGTGCTGAGGTGAAAGGCGTCGGTGCCGACGCCTCCGGACCATTGTCATTCATGGATGTCTGGGATGCCATGTGCCGGACCATTATGAGCGCCGGCTCCAGGCGTGGCGCCATGATGGCAACGTTGCGATGCGACCATCCTGATATTGAAGAATTCATTACAGCCAAGCAAACACCCGGTCGATTGACCAATTTCAATCTGTCCGTGCTTGCTACCGATGCCTTTATGGCCGCTGTTAAAGAAGGTCAGGATTGGGATTTGGTTTTTGACGGAACCGTTTACAAGACAGTGCGTGCGAAGGACTTGTGGGACGCCATAATGCTGGCCACATATGAGTACTCCGAGCCTGGCGTTATATTTATCGACCGCATCAATGAGCGAAATAATCTTTCCTATTGTGAAACCATATCTGCGACCAATCCCTGCGGCGAGCAACCCTTGCCGGCGTACGGGACATGCCTGCTTGGATCCATTAATCTGGCGCGTATTGTTGAAAACCCGTTTACTGAAGATGCCTGTATTAACAAAAAGGCACTGTTTGATCTAACGACGACAGCCACACGTATGCTGGACAATGTGGTTGAAGCATCACGGTACCCGCTTGCCTCGCAACGAAAAGAAGCGTTCGACAAACGGCGTGTTGGTTTAGGAATCACCGGTCTTGCCGACGCCTTAATCATGTGCGGCTTGACCTATGGGTCACCAGCCGCTGCCCAGGCTGCGGAGAATTTGACCGCCGTTCTCTCACATGCGGCATACAACGCATCCATTGGACTGGCTCAGGAAAAGGGATCCTTTCCCCTGTTTGAGCGGGATTCTTACATGGCGAGCCCAACCATCCAGTCGTTACCGCCGGAGATTCGCGCCGGCATTGAGAAAAATGGAATTCGGAATGCTCTTCTGACCTCGATCGCTCCAACCGGCACGATCTCCCTGTTTGCTGACAATGTGTCATCAGGCATAGAGCCAGTGTTCAGTTTTTCTTACACCCGCCATGTTTCACAACCGGACGGAACCCGAAAGTCTCAAGAAGTTAGTGACTATGCTTACCGTGTTTTCCGCGACTTAAAGGGTAAGGAAACATCGCTCCCCGATTATTTCGTCGATGCACAAACCCTACCCCCAGAAGCCCATTTGGCGATGCAGGCCGCCATTCAACGACACGTTGACAGTGCCATTTCAAAAACCATCAATGTGCCGTCTGAATTCCCCTTTGATAGTCTCAAGGACGTCTACGCCAAAGCCTATGAAAGCGGATGCAAAGGGTGCACCACGTATCGTCCCTCGGCCGTGCGCGGCGCGGTACTAGAAGTGCAGAACAAAGGGGATCAGGACAGGACCAATGACCCCGTTGCACCATCAAATGATGCCAGCGAACCCCTTGATCGGCCCATCGCCATCCCCGGCAAGACCTACAAACTACGGTGGCCGGAAAGCGATCATGCCATCTACATCACGGTCAACGATATCGATGTTGTGGAGGGAAACGGACAGCGTCAGCGGCGTCCATTTGAAGTCTTTATCAATTCGAAGAACATGGAACATTACGCATGGACGGTAGCGTTGACGCGTATGATCTCGGCTGTGTTCCGGCGTGGTGGAGACGTGACGTTCGTCGTAGAAGAGCTCAAAGCGGTGTTCGATCCTCGCGGCGGGCAATGGATGGATGGCCGATATGTGCCCAGTCTTCTGGCTGCCATTGGTGACGTGATCGAACAGCATATGATCGAAATTGGGTTCCTCACCAGAGAAGATCAGGCAAGGCTGACCGGGACGAGCTCGGAACCAGGCAACGTTGTCCGTTTGGATACGCCGTCTGGAGACAGCCGGTTCCGGGCTTGTCCGCGCTGCGGGATCTATGCGCTCGTACGCCAGGAAGGCTGTGATTCCTGTACCAGCTGTGGTTATTCCAAATGCAGTTAGAGTGTGTTTAGAGTCTGTCAGTAAGCACTTATAATTCCTTCGGCTTGTTTTGGAGCCCAAACGAATTCAGGAGCGCACCGCGATGACACATGTATCCAACACCTACGAGTCCCGAAAGCAAACATCTCAGGAACGGATGCGGCTCTCCCAGGTGCGTAAATCTTTTGACGCGGGCGTTAAACAAAAGTCAGAAGGGGCGGACGTGCTAGCTGCATTCTTTGGCGCTTGTGTGGCCTATATCAAAGCATCCATGGACCGACTTCATGCACAGGACCAACGTATTCATGACTTCTTACTCCCGCACGTCAAAGAGGGTGACGAACACGCCGAGGTCCTGGAAAACTTGAACATGCGACTGGCTCGAAGCCGGGACGCGTTAGAAGATTTGGTCAAAGCTGCAACCACCTATACAGAGCGGAGCGATACGGGCTGGGATGATTTTAAGTCCGCTGTGGATGATTTCATGGAAGTGTATTTCAAAATTCTGCTGTCCGGCCAACACTCCACTCTGACATTGCAGGAAGAAGTGTTTGATGAAGCCAAGTGGGACAAAGTCGCTGGCGTAACCACGGAAAGCCTGGCAACAGAAGAAGATCTTTACGGCAAAGTCCAGTCATTGGCGCCTGAGGATGGCGACCCCGCCTCATTCATCGGCGGTCCACCAGCACCGGGTGCCGGACCGCCCGGGCAAGGCGCACGGCCCAGCGCTTAAGCGAATAAAAGTCTCAGCTTTGCGACAATGCGAAGGCTTCATCACGCCACTGTTCAGCCCGCTCACCAAATCTGTCGGCCACCCAATTGAGTTCGTCCATACGTTTTGACGCAACCCACATGCGCAATGCAGGCGGAAACGCGTCAGTGCCCTGAGAGTTGACCTTGACATCACGCTCTACAAAGTGGCCGATGCCCCACGATACGCCCAGGCTTTCACAGATTTGCTTTAGTCCAGTGCCATCGGCGGTATGCAAATCGTCGTGATAAATAAATGATATGTTGGAAAAATGCTTTTCCCAGGTCTTGATATGCTCGGGGTATCCACCGATCTGCGCCCACTGCCTTTCGAGAAGTTCAGCTAAAAAAGGCATATTCTGATCGGTTAAGCCGTCTTCTCGAAACGTGTGAGAACGGCGGTGACAAATTAGTCCACGGGAGCGGCGGGAATGTCCCGGCCGCGGGCGGCGCAAAAGTCTGCCACCTGTAGCCTTCGATCCGTTTGGGGATGGAAGGTGGGAGGATGTACTTGGTGGACCTTTATCTAACCGTGCGACTGGCGTGCCATGTGGAAGAGCTGAGTCAGCGAGAAGCAGCAAGACGGTTTGGGCTATCGCGCGATACAGTGAAGAAGATGCTGCGGCACTCGGTGCCGCCGGGATACCGGCGCAGCGAGCCGCCGAAGCGGCCTAAGCTGGACCCGTTCACGGATATCATTGACCGCATTCTGGAAGCGGACCGCACGGGTTCACCGTAAGCAGCGCCACACGGCAAAGCGGATATTCGAGCGCCTTCGCGATGAGCATGGCTTCACCGGCGGCCAGACCATCGTCAAGGATTACGTCCGCGAACGGCGCCGTCGTTTGGCAACCACGGCGGCGGCCAGCTACCTGACCGTCAGCGATTGCAAGCGATCGTCGCGGACCCGAAGAGCGCGCAGAAACACCTCTGGCGGGCGCGGATCATCCTGAAGACCGACGCGGGGCTCGGCACTTCGGCGATCATGCGCGCGACCGGCAAGTCCAAGACCTGCGTGTGGCGCTGGCAGGAGCGGTTCATGCACGAGGGTGTCAACGGCTTGCTTCGCGACAAGTCCCGTCCGCCTGGCAAAGCGCCGATCCCGCCGGAGCGCGTCGCCGAGATCGTCCGCCTGACCCAGCAAGCGCCGCCGCACGAGGCGACCCACTGGACGCTGCGCGCGATGGCGAAGGTTGCTGGCGTCGCGGCGGCGGCGGTCCAGGCGATCTGGAAGGCCCATGGCCTCAGCCCGCACCGCTGGCGGCACTTCAAGCTCTCCAATGATCCCGCCTTTGCCGAGAAGCTCACGGATACAGAAGCAATTGGCAAAGGTCCGGCTGCTGATTATCGACGAACTCGGCTTCGTGCCGCTCTCAAAGACCGGCGCCGAACTCCTCTTCGAAGTGTTCAGCCAACGTTACGAACGGGGCGCAATCGTCATCACCTCGAACTTGCCGTTCGACGAATGGACGGAAATATTCGGTTCCGAGCGCCTGACCGGCGCACTGCTCGATCGCCTGACCCAACCTGCCCGCCCACAAGGTCGCTGGCATCCGCCAGGCCATCGAAGCCGCCGGCGCAATGCTCTACGGGGGACGCAACGTGGAAACCCGGCGCCGCAATGCCCGCGCGAGGGACAGGCGGTGCCGTAAGGCCTGGCGCGAAGCCTGTCTGTGTAAGATAGTGAAGGTATTGGCGATTTGAGACTGGGGTCCGATGGAGTACCGGTACAGTCGATTCGATCCTGACTTCGAGATCACAGAACGCTATCTTTTTCGCTTCCAATCAAATGAGTCGTCTCTAGATGTTGATCCTGAACAAAGCTGCCGTTGCTGCGAGTCTATCTCACGCCAAATGCATCGATATCATGGCTGACACCATGAAAAGCGTATCGCGCCGGGATGTGGTTATGCCGTTGCGTCAGTTCATGGGCATCCCTGGCAGCGAGGGAAAACTGGCACTGATGCCCGGCTATCTGGGGAATCCACGCAGCTTTGGCGTCAAAATTGTCAGCAAGTTCCCCCGCGCGGCCGGCGACAAACACGGCAGTCATGTGGGTGCCATTATGGTTTTCGATGCCGACACCGGCCTACCCCTCGCCCTGCTCGATGGCGGGGAGTTGACAGCGATCCGCACGTCTTCGGCCAGTGCGTTAGCAACAAATGCACTCGCTCGTCCTGATGCAACCGTAATGACCTTGATAGGTTGCGGCGAAGAAGCTGGCCACCATATTCAGGCCCTTCTTCAAGTACGGCCGATATCTCAAATCATTATCTGGGGCCGTGATCGTTCCCGTGCTCAGGCCTTTGTTGACGGTCAAACACTCGCCTCAGGTGTATCCATTGAAGTCGAAGCAGACGCTAAAACTGCCGTTTCTCGGGCCGACATTATTTGCACCGTAACGTCATCGCCAACACCAGTCCTTCGGGGCGACTGGTTGACACCGGGCACGCATGTCAATCTCGTCGGTGCGGCCGTGCGCACATCGGCGGAAGCCGATGCCACAGTGGTGACTCGGTCACAGTTCTTCGTGGATTATCGCGAATCTGCCCTCGCCCAAGCTGGTGAATATTTGAATGCCGTGGAAGCCGGACTGATAGGCGAAGACCACATAGCTGGTGAGATCGGTGAAGTGCTCGACGGCAACATCAAAGGCCGCGAAAACGACGACCAAATCACCGTTTACAAATCACTGGGGGTCGCCGCTCAAGATCTTGCGGCCGGTGTTGCTGCTATCCGCGCCGCTTCGGGCGCCGGCGTTGAGGTGGACTGGTAGGCGGCCGTAAGGGACGGATTGGGGTTAATCGCTGACAATTTACACAATTTGTATGTGGCTCGGAGATCACAGCATCCCATAACTGATGATCAACGCGCCCTTTCTCATCGCCCCTATCGGATCAGTCACTGAAGACTTTTACTCATATGGATGCAATGGTTCCCGATTGCTACCGAGCCCATACCTACGAGGAGTCCTCTTGTTCACTTCCGAGAAAGTGCACAATCACATCTACATAATCTTTGGCTTTGTCAGGATAGTGAAGCGGGTGCCCACCTATAAATGAATGCCCAACTGCCCCATCAACCAAACCCAGCTCCTTTTCGTGACAGTTATTTAAAGGATCGGTCTCCGCCGTCAGCGCCAGAGTGGGCACACGGACTTGTTTCAGCGCCGCTTCCATATCGTAGTTTTTGAGCGCCTCGGCAGAATCGTCACTTTGCTGGGTTAGCATACTATCAATCACCGCATTGCGGAGATGTGCTGCTCCCTTTTCATCGAGTTTGAACTTGGAATCCCACATGCGTTGCAGCCAAAGAGAACGCTCCCACACCCAGGCGATGCGAGCGCCGTCCTCAGACCACGATGGCGTGAGTTGTCGGGCGGTCCTAAGCACCTCTTCACGAAACGACCGGTCCCATACCGGACTGCCATCAAGAATGAGATGGGTGACGCGTTCTGCATGGTAAAGAGAAAGCTCAACAGCAATTTCCAACGAAAAATGTCCGCCGACGACAGCCGCTTTCTCTATCTCTAGGCCGTCCATCACGGTGGCGATATTGTCTGCGTAGTCTTTGACAACCCAAGGCGTCGGTCGCGGGTCCGACTGGCCATAGCCCAAATGGTCGGGGGCGTAACCCGCGTAGCCAGCCTCACTGAGATGCCTGAGCACATGAAAGTATTGACGACTGGATGCCGGGGTCCAATGCAACAACAGGATAGGAGATCCGGTCCCCGCCGACCTGACATGAACGAAACCGGACGGCGTTTCAACAAAGGAACGCTTGATTTTCACACTCTTGTCCGAGTTCGTTAAGCCGCTGCATCTTGGGGGTCGCGGCGCCACGTCACGGGTATAACGTCATCCGGAATACGCTTTCCTTCCTTCAAATGCGCATGATCCTGAAAGGGCGATCGTTTTGCTGTGGGATTGAATTCGTAACGAATATCGCTGCCGATCCAACGTAATGAAAATCCAATGCGCCGTCCGGTATGGTCGGCGGTACGGGGCAAGGAGGAATGGATGGTTTTTGGGTGAAGGATCAGCATGTCGCCAGCTCTGGCTTCCCAGACCCTGATGTCCGCGTCAGGCGCACTGGTTCTGTCCAGCAATTCGGACCAGGGATGAAAATTAGGCGGCGCCTCTACGTCTTTTAGAGCCCAAGAGCTGACGAAGCGGTGCGGATCCTTGTTGGACTCGGCCAAAGTTTGCAGTGGCGCATTGGTACGATCGATATCGGTCAGGGCCACCCACATGGACGGGCTGTGGTGTCCCCTAAGATGAAAGAGACATTCATCATTGTGCCAGGGTGTTGCGGTTTCTTCCGCACTGCCTTCCTGGCATTGTCAGACTAACTGGCCCGGAGCAGAAGAAGCCATAATAGAGGACTCTCAGGCAGCAAGTTGACGCCATTCGTCCAAGGCGGTGGCTCGGGCTTGTTTGAAAGTATCGCGGCGGTTGAGATGGCGTTGGTGGTTGAAATGGTTGTAGATCGAGGCATGGACGGAGGCGAACTTCTGCAGGGTCTTGATGTCTCTGAACCGAGCCATTGCCCCTTCCCGTCGTCGGAAGGGCCGATGTGAGTTTTCCGCTAGGTTGTTCAGCCAACGACCGCAGGTCTGGGCGGCCGCAGTGCCGATCACCTTCATCGCCGCCCGGTATGACTGTAGCCTGTCCGTGACGATCGTGGCCGGTCGGCCATAACGCTTCATGGCACGTTTAAGGATTTCAAGCGCAGCCCTGTGATCCCGCCGTTTCGTGGCATAGACCTCTAGCACTTCGCCTTCATGGTCAACGGCACGCCATAGATAATGTGTTTCGCCATTGATCCGGACGAACACCTCATCAAGATGCCGGCGCCACAGCGAATAGGATCCACGATGAACACGGCGTTTCCGGATTTCAGCGGCAAACAACGGGCCAAAGCGGTTCCACCAGTACCGCACCGTTTCATGGCAAATGTCTATGCCCCGTTCGAACAGAATATCTTCGACCTGACGCAACGACAGCGGATAGCGGATATACGTCATCACCGCGAGGCGGATGACCTCGGGCGAGCTGTTGAAATAACGGAAGGGATTTTTCATTACCCGAGGCTAGGAGACCTTAACTCCCAGCTCAAGCCGATTTAGTCTGACAATGCCACCTGGACCGCATCTAAGGAAGCATTCCAGGCCATGTCGTGTTCAGTTTGCTGAACCGGTCCTATCAATTCACGTTATACCTGGAATCATTGATTCGGCCTGAATTTAGTATTTTGCATTGACCTGATTCGGCTGCCGATTCATGCACCTCTCCAACGACACGAGCAGCGAACGACTTCACGGCGAAGATGCGCAAAAGGGCCTCCTTTCTGACCGCTGACGAACCCAAGGCACTCCTGAATGTCATGCGCAAGCGGAAGGTCGAAGCGCTGCAGGTACGGCGCGCGAATGCGCTGGTTGCCCCTGATGATGGCCACAGCGTGCAGATGGTCTCCAGGATATTCTATCTCGATCCCGACACGGTTCGCGGCTGGCTACGGGACTTCCGCGAGAAGGGGCTCGCCTCTGTGGAGCTTGCGGATTACCCGGACCGCGCGGGCCGCCTGACGGCGGACCAGGAAGCCGCTCTCAAGGCGCAGTTCCGGGACAATCCGCCGCGCGACACCAACGCGGTGCGGGATGCCATCTTCCGAAAGTTTGCTGTGAGATATTCACGTCCGGGCGCCATCAAGCTGATGCACCGCCTGGGGTTCGCATACGTGAAGCCGAAGACGCTGCCGAAGCAGGCCGACAAGCAGGCGCAGGAAGCCTTCATCAGGGATTATGAACAGCTGACGCGCGGGATGTTTCCGGACGCGACGGTTGTCTTCGCCGCTGCGGTCCATCCCGAGTATCAGAGCCGGCCGGCGCATGGCTGGTTCATCCGTTCCGACAAGCCGGCGATCAAGGCCACGACAGGGCGCCAGCGGCTGAACCTGCACGGCGCACTGGACCTTGAAACGATGAAGCTCACCCTGGTCGAGGGCGAGAAGATCAATGCCGAAACCTCTCTGCGGTTGTTCGAGAAGCTGGAACGGGCCTATCCGGACACCCGGGTGATCCCGGGTGATCCCGGGTGATCCCGGGTGATCCCGGGTGATCCATGTCTGTCTCGACAATGCGCGCTATCACCATGCCAGGCTGTTGCGGCCGTTCCTGGAGCGGCCGGAGTGCCGCATCCGGCTGCATTTCCTGCCGCCGTATGCGCCACACCTCAATCCCATCGAGCGGTTATGGGGCGTCATGCACCGGCATGTGACGCACAACCGGTTTTATCCCGATTTCCGACAGTTCACCGAGGCCATCTTCGGGTTCTTCAACCAAACCCTGCCCCGGGAATGGGAAACAATCCGAGACACCGTTACCGACAACTTTCATGTCATCACACACGATCAGTACCGAGTAATTGGGTAGCAGGAGTATAACATCTTTGTAGCTTGCAATTGTGAATCTAGGGGTATGACGTAAAGGAAGGGGGATAGTATTCTTGGGAACAGGACGAGCATGAGGGGATCTTGAATTTTTGTTGGGTTGGTGATCCCATTTTCGGGGAGGAATACATCAAATGAAAAGTATTTTGAACGCAATCATCTTGCTAATGGGAACTGTCGGAGTGGCAAGCGCGCAGTCGCCGGGCCGGGATTATGACGCTCTGACCCCCGCGCAAAAATACCATGCCGATGACATAATGGCTTTTATTGGCGCCATGGAAGAGCGGTTCCTCGCTCATGTTGAGCGGTATAACGGATCCTTATCACCAGAGGTGGAAACATTGTCCTTCGATACTGCCGATTATGAAATCTTGGTAGCGCGAGGGCCGGTCGTAGAAAAAGCGGGAGTCATGTCGGCAGTAGTGACGGCTCCTTTGCCGCCATATCTGGGTGAACCGCGGTGGAACCGGTCTATCTTTTTTGATGTGCATCCCAAGACACCGCATGTCCCGATGCTGCATCTCACAATGGTGTTCCAGTATATGGCCGACGGTACGGGAACCGTGGGTGGCTGGATGGATGTGCTTCCTGCCGTTTGGCATGAAGATGACCTTGCGGAGATGCGGGAAAGAATGAACGTTGTTTTTAACAAACACGAGGTGGACCCCGCACCGCACCGTCAGCTTGTTGTTGAAGGAAATCCGGAAGAAATTGACCGCACGTGGCGTCGTAAACCGGCTGGTGTGGGCGGGAGTTTTTACGGCCCGCCTGCTATTCTAATCACAGATGGCAATGTAGCGTTCATCAAAGAGGCATTCGAAACGTTGCTGGAAGCCTATTTTACTGTGCTGGACAAGAGGAAAAACGATCCCATCAGTGCCGACGCTATTGCAGCACAGGATCGGCAGCGGAAAACCTGGCTTCAGGATCAATTGTTTTCCGACCCTTTTTCCTCCGCCTTGGTGCCCTATGAGGCCTGGTCCCTGTCCAATGCTCCGCCGGTGGTCAAGTTTTGACGTGTCCCTTCCGAAAACTTCATTCACTCCTGCACGGTTTGAGTCATTAAGATCGATGGATAAGGTTTTCGGGAATGACAGGTATGCCAGCATGCCGACTTCACGCACATCCGAATCGTCGGGCAAGTCTACGACCACTTTTCCGCCGTTCAGCAACAGGTCCTTTATCTTTTCGGTTTGGCTCTCACGAAACTCGGGCATCGAGATTTCATCCGGTTCCAGCACTCCCAGGGCCTGAAGGTAGGCCACGGGCGGTGTTCTTGGCATCTTCGTACTCGCTCCTAATTTCGGGTCCTGTGTCCACGCCGTTCACCCGCTTGTATCCTTCGACGGCCGAGCTATTGGAACCACCGTGTCGTCGCTATCGCTGGCAAGATACGCGGCCCACCGATCCATCAGCTTGCGGCGGCGGTCCAACAGATCCGAGCGGGCATAGGCGCCCTCGACCCCTGTCACGACGTGGGCGAGACAGGCTTCGGCAAGTTCTCTGGGTACTTGGGCTGACTCCGAACACCAGTCCCGGAAGGTCGAACGGAAGCCGTGCGGAACGGCGTCGATATCCAGTTCCCGCAACAGCTTGGAAAGCGTCGAAGCGGACGTGGCCTTGCCTCCGGTCGGGGCCGGAAACACCAGGCCGCTTCCGTCATCGAGTTCCCACGCTTCGTCGAGGATCTCCAGCGCCCGGGTAGATAGCGGAACGCGGTGCTCGCGTCCGCCCTTCATTCGCTCGCCGGGAATGGTCCATATCGCCGTCCCCGTGTCGAACTCGGACCACACGGATCTCCGCACCTCGCCGGAACGCGCGGCGGTCAGAACCAGGAACTCGAACGCCAGCCGTACCGATAACGAAGCCTGGGATTCCCTGACCATACGGATCGCCTCGCCCGCCTTGGTGTGGTGAACGGAGCCCCATGCATCGGCCCGTCGAGGAGCATCGGGGCCGCCAGGCCGGAGAGGCGCAAGCCGGCGGTCAACGTGGTGGTCTTCCAATGGCCATGGGGTATGGCCCTGGCGGCCGGGCTCGATCGAGCCCGTCTCGCGCCAGCGCCGGCGCCAGTGGCTCGCCGTCGCTGGCGCGACACGAAAACGCGCCGCCGCCCCCCGTGCAGACAGACCCCCAGTGACCGCCTCGACGACCCGCCGGCGAAGATCATTCCCGTAACAATGCCCCATGTCTGACTCCCAAATCGCCTCGGGATATAGAATCATGGAGTGGGACGCTTGGGAATCCCCTTCGATTCACAATTCAGTCAAACCGCTCTAGCGCCGTGAGGCGGACCAGATAACGGATATGGTCGACGCCGCGCGCGCATCACCCTCGATATCGACGCCACCGACGTGGAAACCCATGGGCGCCAGGAGAACGCCTTCTTCCACGGCTATTACGAACACCGCTGTTTCCTGCCCCTCTATGTCTTCTGCGGCCGCCATCTCCTGCTCGCCCAACTCCGACCCGCCAACATCGATGGCGCCAGGGGTGCGCGCAACCAGATCCGCCGCATCGTCCGGATGATCCGCGAACGCATCGTCCGGATGATCCGCGAACGATGGCCCAACGTCGACATCCTGCTGCGCGGCGACAGCGGCTTCGCGCGCGAGAACCTGATGCGTTGGTGCGAAGGAAATGCCGTGGATTACGTCTTCGGCCTGGCGCGCAACGATGTCCTGCTCAAGAAAGCACAGAGGGTCCGCGGCAAAGCCGCCATAGCCATGATCGAAACCGGCCAGCCGGTCCGCGCCTACGGCGATTTCCACCACATCACCAAATCCAGAACCTGGGCCCGGCCACGGCGCGTCATCGCCAAGGTCGAACACAAGCCCGGACACGAACAGCGCTGCCGCTTCCTCGTCACTTCCCTCAATCGCCATCAAGTCCCGCCCAGGGAACTCTACGAAGACACCTATTGCCCACGCGGCGACATGGAAAACCGTATCAAGGACTGCCAACTCGATTTGTTTGCCAATCGCATGAGCGCACACGCCTACAAAGCCAACCAGCTTCGCCTGCTCCTCGCCGCCTTCGCCTATGTCCTCATCGACGGTATCCGCCGCGTCGCCCTGAAAAAGACGACCCTGGCCAAGGCCGTCCCCAATACCATACGCCTGAAACTTCTGAAGCTCGGCGCCAAAGTCATCAACTCCGTGCGACGCATCAAGCTCTCCCTGCCCGATGCCTGCCCTTACAAAGACCTGTTCTTCAAGGCCAACGCCGCCCTGGCGCCCCTTGATCGCAACTCTCCACCACAACAGGGAAAAGGGGCAACGCTACGGCGGCGATGACTCCCGCGTGCCCGAAACCCACCAAAAAACCAATCATACGCAAAGCCTGCCCAACTATCCCGGCCAGAACATCCATCTCAAAGCCCGACCCACCACGCCGACACTCAAATCAGCCCCATCACTCTCAAAGACGAGATGCGCCTTGGCCAGAAGAACGGCATCGTCCGGCAGTGGGCGCGCACCGGCAGCCGTCCGCGTCAGCCCAAGGACCAGCGCTACCAGAGCGCCTATCTGTTCGGCGCCGTCTGCCTGGCGCGCGGTACCGGTGCGGCCGTGGCGATGCCGTTCGCCGACACCCATGCCATGCCGGCCCATCTCGAAGAGATTAGCCGCACCGTCGCCGACGGCTCACACGCCGTCCTCCTCATGGACCGCGCCGGCTGGCACACCACCACCGAATTGGAGTTCCCCGACAACATCACGCCGCTGTTCCTGCCGCCCAGATCGCCGGAGCCGAACCCGGCCGAAAACATCTGGCAGTACCTGCGCCAGACCTACCTGTCGAACCGCGTCTTCGACAGTTACGAAGACATCGTCGATGCGGCATGCCACGCCTGGAACAAGCTCATCGACAAGCCCTCGAAAATCATGTCGATTGGTATGCGTAAATGGGCACACGAAGGTCAAATTCAATGACCGTTGGTATGAGTCGAATTTCTCAGAACTGTCTCGGCGTAGCGCTATCGGCTTTCGGCGACTTTAATCTGCTCAAACCTCATCTTACCGGCAGGAAAAAGGGGGAATTTTGTAATCCGCTTGGACAACACATCAATGGCGGAATATCGCAAGAGCAATAGGGAGGGGGCGAGGTGTTGGAGACGCGCGTTGACGGCTTGCAACAGTTTTTCGCGCGCGGCCGGGTTCATTTCCTGGTGGGATCTGTTGAGCATGTCGTCCAAAGTTGGATCGCAAAACGTAGTTATGGGGTCGTGACAGGAAAACAGTTCCGCCGCCCGGCTGATGTCACCAAGCCTGTAATGTGACGGGAGTGTCGAAAGCACATCGACCCCGTCCCATGTGTTTGCTGAGCGCCGGCGTATGAATTCTATAACCGGTAATGTGCCCAAGACGACTCTGACGCCTATGGAGTCCAAGTCCTGAACCACCTGCTGGAAGATCTGTGCGTCAGCGGGAAACTGCCCCGTCATAACGGTGCCCGCCAAATCAAACCCGTTTGCATAGCCGGCCTCGGCCAGCAACGTTCTAGCCCGGCCGGGGTTATAGGCGTAAGGCTCGATCGACGGGTCGTAGCCAAGCGCTTCCGGCGTCGCGAGTTGCGCCGCCGGCTCCATAGTGCCGCGCAGCAGGTGTTGCGAGATGCTGTCACGGTCTATGGCCAAATTGAGGGCCATCCGAACCCGTCGGTCCCGCAGCGGTACTGAGGCCCCTTCCGCCGTGCGCAAGGCGATTGCCAGAACGATGGGCCCCGGCCTGACACTGACGTTAAACCCCGCCTCCTCGATCGCGGGAATGAAATCAGGATCAATGTTGGCGGATATATCTGTGCCTTCGGAAAGTATGTTCTGTAGACGAGCGGCGGAATCGGGGACCACGGTAATTCCGACTCTATCCACCTGAGGTGACACCCGCCAGGAGGAGGGCACGCGTTTCAAGACGACACGTGTGCCGTCGTTCGACCAGCTTTCGGGTTTGAACGGGCCTGTGCCAACGGGACTCTTTGAAAATTCCGTCCGACCGAGACGTTTAAGGGCCGGTACATAAAAATACTCACGTTGGCGAGTTTGCGATCCAGACGCGCGTCTTTTTGGTATGTGGTGATCTCGATTTCGTTTTCTGAGAGTGCCCTTACGCCGCTAATGCTACCGGTATAAAGGTAAGGCGCATAAACCTGCCCGGCAGGCCCGATGAGCATGGACAAGCAGTCCACAACGGCGGTTGCGTCAAGCGGCGTACCGTCGCTGAAAATAACGCCGGAACGCAATTTGAACTTCCACACCGTTCCGGAATCGTTGCCCCAAGAGTCTGCCAGGGCCGGGCTCAACGTCCCGTCCATTTCAATAATGGTAAGCGCATCAAAAACGGCTGAAAGCAAGGGGGACCCGGTCGCATCCGCCAGTGGATCAGCGAACGCCCGCCACGGCGCCGACGCCGTTAAGTGAATTGACGCAGATTGGGCAACAGTGGGAGAGGGGGCGACAGAAAACCCAAAGAGGAACACAAGCACATGGAAAACAAAAAGAAACTCTCTTGCGAACCCAATAAAGAGAATTCTTAGATGCGCCATCACTTATCCGTGATCACCCTTGATCCACATACACGGCCTCAATCGCATTACCGTCGTAGTCCTTGATCATTGCCGTGAGATGACGAAAGCCCCAGTCTTCGTATTCGCTTGGTGAGAAAACACCTGCTGCCCCCATATCGATCCCCGTATTATAAAAATCTCGCACAGATTGTTCATTTGGGGCCGTCAGACAGATATGGCTGGAACTCACAGATAATTCCCTGGAGTCATCCTGAACGATCCTAAAACTGCATGTCGCCGTACCGTAGGCCTTGGCTATGTGACCTGGCAGCTCATAACTTTCAATGTCGAGTATCGACAATAACGCGTCATACAATTTTTGACTCTTGTTGAAGTCAGATACATCCACACCGACATGATGAAAAACCACGGTCTTTTCTCCTCAAACGTAATCGTTACTCTGATCCATTATGCTCAATTCTTTCACTGACCCTGAAACCGAGCACCAACTATGTTAATATCGGTCTATCCTTCGCTAAAGGCTAGTGTTTGACCTTGAACTAAAGATTGCGAGAAGAATTTTCGACAAAGATAAACACTCAATAAAGAGAACGGCAACAAGGTCCAGCCGGCAAGGGCAATAGACCACTTGATTGCGCTGGGATCACGCAAGACAAAGTCAGAATAGAGACCGATTACAGCCGGGCCAATCGCCAAGCCTAGCGTATTTCCGACAAAGAGGTACAAACCCGTTGCAAGACCACGCACTTCATTGGGTGTTGCAATCTGGAGTGCAGCGGCAGCGGGTGCCAGCGGAAATTTCCAGCAAAAGGTCATAGCCATAATTACGCCGATTGCGATTTCATAGCTTTCGACAAAGGGTATTGAGCTTGCCAATATGAACATCGGCACCATGGACCAAACAGCGACACGCAGTTTTGCGTCCTTCCAGCCACGGCGCTCAAAGTAGTCGGACAGGTACCCTGCCAGCAGAGTTCCACCACCGCCAAGCAGGACCACTTGCGCACCATATATGTAAGCAATCTGACTTCGCTCTGCGTCGAACGTCCTGACGAAGTATTCGATAGCCCAAAACGATAGACCATAGGTAAAAGCCAGATATAGGCCGAATCCGGCGAAGTGGGAGAGATAGAACCGCTTTCTTTCCAACAGATAGTGGACGGCTTGAGAAAGCGGCAACCCCTCACTTTCCCCTTTCGTAGACATCTTGACCAACTTGCTGCGACGAGACGGCTCCGGAATCGCCAATATAAGGAGAGTAAAGATCACACCCGGGGCGCCGACAACGATGAATGCGAACTGCCATGTCTTTAAGTCACTGAAAAACGGTATTTCAGAAAGACTAAAACGCTCGAAAAATTCGAGAGCGGCGCCACCTAAAAGAAAGGCGAGACCCGTACCAATGGCAGCGCCTGAAAGATAGACACTAACGGCAAAACCTAACCGCTTGGGTGGAAAATAGTCAGCGATAATACTGAGTGCAGCTGGAGAGAGCGTTGCTTCTCCCACACCCACACCAACCCGCGCTAGGAAGAGCTGGAGAAAGCTTCCAGCAAAACCGCAGGCTACGGTCATGCAACTCCAGAGAAAGACGCCAATCGCAATCAAACGTTTTCTGTTGCTGCGGTCAACGATGCGCCCAATGGGGATTCCGAGGAACGTATAGATGAATACGAACGCAAATCCGCCGAGCAGGCTCACTTCCATATCCGAAATCTGGAGGTCTTCCTGAATGGGACCAACCAAAAGAGCGATGATCTGCCGGTCGATGAAAGCCAGCACGAAAACCAGTGTCAAAATGATGTTCACGCGCCAGGCCACAAACGGACTTGGCCAACCTGTTTGTTCGGCCGGTGTATCAGGACCGTCTATCATTAGTATTGGTTACCCCTGACTTTCCTGAGTACATTCGGATGGCGACCGACCGTTTCGCCTATGAAAATAGCACCGCAGCAGGAAACGAGGTCCAACGCAAGAAACTCGCAATTATGAGCATAGGTTTGGCGGATAACGCACATTCTGTACCTTATCTTTGATCTCTGTGGCGAGTTTCTGGTCGCGATAGTTCAGGATAAGAATGGACGGTCCAATACTGGCGATGTTCAAATCCAGAGGGGCAGCAAGAGAAACGTAACAGCTTTTTCCAATCCGTTCCTGGTCGCGCAACTGTATCTCACCCTCTAATACAAAGAGTTCTAGATTGCCTTCAGGGCCCGCAATTTCAGATGCGATGCTCGCACTATTAGGCAACACAATCAGGAGAGTTCCTTCCTCTGTCTTTTCGTCCTCACGTAAGGCAATTGCGGAAGGAAGAGAGGATAGGACCGCTTCGCGGACCAGCCCAAAGCAGTCCGATACGATGACGCCCTGGCGGTCATGCTCGCTATCGGCGATAAAATAGAGACTGTCTTGTGCAAGAGACTCTATGCGTTCCGTCTCATGCGGACCGGAATTTCTCAGATAAACTTCATAACCATCAGGAACATCAACGTTGAAACCGTGAACCAACCCGGGCGGATAGAAGACATAGCTCATCGGTGTCAACCAAGGTGTACCTTCCAGTGTAAACCTACCAGATAGGCAAAAGAATTCTTCATCGACCGGATGATATTGCGGTCTGCGGTCAGTTAATTGATCGCTGGGTCTCGGGAGAGATTTTAACATCACCGTCCGCGCGCCGGTGACATCATCTTCATTCAAAATTTTCTCAAAAACGCCCGGCGTGCCGGCTGGCACCCAGTCAAGGTCATCAACAGCGAGTTTGCGAACAGTTTTCCGCACTAAGTTTGTCCACCTTTAGACTCTCTCCAGACGACTGGGAAGATGTCGTCCCGGGTGACGGGCTGTCCCCTTTCCATGGCAGCCCTAGGCATACCGGGTATGTTGATACATTCGGGCCTAGGATCCCATCGTATATCATCGCCAAACCAGCGCGTACTTAGCGCGACGCGCGGCTGGGTTTGATGTAAATTAGCGCCACCTCCATGGTACATAGCGGGATGCAGGATAACGGCGTCACCGGGGTCCATATCAAATGCAACGAAGCGGACAGTTGGGTCCGAACGCCGTGTTTCCCAATCAAAGTATTCGCTTCGATCCTGCGGCCGGCCAATCTTTTTGGCATTGACCGTATTGGGCCAAGACATGTCTTCTTCGTTATGGCTACCGGCAATGTATTCAAGGCTACTGAGCTCAGCGCTTACCGGATACAGCGGCATCCACATAGTCGGGACGTGTTCGCCGCGCACCGGCCAGGCTGATTGGTCAGAATGCCAATAGGTCTTGGTGTCGCAGGCCGGCTCTTTCATGAAAATGGCGTCAATAAAGAAGCGAACCTCAGTAGCGCCGATGACCCGGCCGATGAGCTCAGCCGCAGGAGATTCCACGACAAACCTTTGAATTTCCGGCACCCACCAACGCATATACTTGCAGCGAACGAATCCCTCAGCCTGTTCCGTATAAAGTTTACGGCTTTCGGCGTGGTCACTTCTGACGGTGTCGACCTCCTCCTTTAAATCCGGATCTTGCGCAAAAAAGTCTTTAGGCAGGCCGTAGGTTTCTTCCGCGCTCAATAAGCGCGTTCGTTCCCAGGACTCTTGCAGATGTTCGATCCACGTGAGATCGAAAGCCCCCTTTATTAAGACAACGCCGTCACGACGATAGGTGTCGCGGTCTTTGTCCGTGACTTCGGCGAGTAGGTTACGATTCATTGGCGTTTCCGTTGTCTCAAACTAATTGATGTCACGTATGTGTAAGATCTGGCTCTTTGTCCTGAAACATAGCTATATTCTTCTAGTTGAGCTTCGTTGCAATCATATCAGCAGCTTTTGCAGCTAACATCATTGTGGGAGCGTTTGTATTTCCGCTGGTGATTGTAGGCATAATTGACGCATCGACGACGCGTAAATTTTTTACGCCATGTACGCAGAGGTCACTTCCTACGACCGACATGTCGTCCACACCCATCTTGCAAGTGCCGGCGATATGAAACACTGGGCCTGCGTGTCTGCGAAGCAGACTTTCCCAATCTCGATCGGTTTCCACGTCAGGTCCGGGAAATATTTCATCCTCGGTCACCCCCGAAAAAACACTAGTCGAAAATATCTTTCTCACAATCTTGCATGCCGATATCAGACGTTGCATATCTTCTTCATGGTCGAGCAACCGAGGATGGATGCGTGGCGGCACGTGAGGGTCTCTTGATGACAATCGTATGGAGCCACGGCTTTTCGGGCAGCTGACATTAGGAACAGCCATCATCGCAGGAGTTGGCAGAACCTTAATGGCATTATCGCCGATGCTATAGCCCATGGGCATGAAGTGAATTTGGGCATCGGGTATGTGCTCAGTCGGCCTCGTTTTGATAAAGGCCAAGGCTTGAGATGTTGGTGTTGCAACTTGTCCGCCTCGTGTCAGCAAGTAACGCAGACCATGTTTTAAAATGCCGAATAGGTTGTAGTCCATATTGGCCGTCCGGATGCCTTTCCGCACGCCTTGCATAATCCATATACCGCAGTGTTCTTGCAGATTCTCACCTACTCCAGGAAGGTCGACCATGGTTTCAATTCCCATGTCTTCCAAATGATCACGAGGTCCGATGCCGGATAACATAAGCAGTTGGGGTGTCGCCACCGCACCAGCGCATAGAAGCACCTCACGCTCAGCTATAAGCCGCTTAGTCTCGCCTCGTTTTCTGTACGTCACGCCGGTCATAAGGCCGGCATCGATGTTTACTGCTTCAACGTAGGCATACGTAATCAGAGTTACGTTGGGGCGCGTAAGAGCATCTCGCAAGAAAGCTCTTGATGCGCTTTGGCGGAAGCCGGAATGGATTGTGGTTTGCGCAAGAGACGCACCCTCCTGATCGCAACCATTATAGTCGGCGACCCTTGGAATGCCTGCCTCATATGCAGCGTCGACAAAAAGTGAACTTAACATGTGGGGCGCAGATACATCCGTGATGCGCAGCCTTCCATTTCTTCCTCGGTAATCCTCTTCTCCTCCGTCGTAGGATTCTATCTGCTTGAAATAAGGCAAGACATCCTCATACGCCCAGCCTTCGTTTCCTAAGGACGCCCAGTCATCAAAATCAGTGGGGTTTCCGCGCACGTTAAAGAGTCCGTTAATAGATGTGCTGCCTCCAACAACTTTGCCTCGGGGCCACACCTCGACTTTGTTATTACGCGTGGGATCTGGTTCTGTTCGATAGCACCAATCGAACTTTGGGTTGCCGAGTGCAAATACTTTGCCCGGCGGTATCTGCAGTATCGGTGACCAGTCTGATCCGCCCGCTTCGAGAACGCAGACATGACAATTGGAGTCTTTCGATAGAGCCTCAGCGAGTACACAGCCCGCCACCCCAGCGCCAACAATGATGTAGTCAAATGAAACTCTATCATTCATTGGATTTCCAATTGTGACAGTGAAATACCCCGCATGTGTGATCCAGTCAACTAAAGTGAGTCCATGCCTTTTTGATTTGACGGTTCGAGGCAAGCCTGCCGGTGCGCGAATAGACTGCCATCCGTAGAACTGTGTGGCTTCCTTGGTACGACAGTGAGCTTAGCGTGACGTCCGCTATTAGCCAAAAACGGACATAAGAAAACCCTAAATAAACACTTCAGAAATGCTCTATTGTTTCGTGAATATTCCTCAGTATTAGGTTTGATATCAATTTGCTACAGCATTGTTTCTTGGTGCCCCTCTTCAATTCGTCGGCAAGTACCAAATCGGTGAGGTCCAGGCCAATTCCTGTGTTGTTTTCGGTGCATCGTTTTCACATTCTGCTGGGCGCTCACCCGCCGGCAACACAGCGCATTGTGCCCAGCTCCAGCGTAAGGTAGGCACCTCCACGGCTCTTAAATAATAATATGAAGGCTCTGCAGGATCGAATTCCGGGTCTTCAAATACCGTGCACAGGGATGCTGAACCGTTACCGTTCCATTTACCAGTTTCCAGATCGACTTCGCCCCCGTGATTTTCGTGACCCGCAACGTCGAAGACTTTGTAGCGGGACTGCGCAGCTGCATCGACCCATCCCTTGATCACTTGGAGTTCTTGTAGTTGCGCCGCGTTCGGGTCCTGGATTGCGCTCACGAAGAATTGTGGCGATTCACCGAAAGGTCCGTCGCTGAGGTCGCCGCCCATAGGTATACCGTTGGCATAGCCATGCGCTGCTTTGTCTTCCATAGCGCAGGCGTTGTCTGCGAACTCCCACCCTGCGAGCAGCCGTGGCTGAATGCGCGTCCCCGTGGTGCCGAATACTTCTTTGCGGCGCAAGGCCTCAAAAATAGCGTCGCGCGCGTTTTCGACGGCCCAGACTCCCGCCAGGCCGCCGGGATTTGCGGTGAGACTTCTCGGCGATGTCTTCCGGTCGGCTAACCGTTGCTCCAACTCCGTTTCGTCAACAAGGTGCCCTTGCCAGCCGTGTTCATCCGTGTGACCGGCCAATCCAATATGGGTATCCGTCGACGCAATCGCGCCAATCTTGTAAGAATTGACGTCGATGACCGCTTCGTCCTGGAGACCGGTCAGCAGAACACTCCTATAAAAATCATTCTTTGAGATGCGGCCCCGACCGATGAAGCCGCGCCGACCAATTTCGCCTTCCTCACAAATCTCGACTACATACGGATTGCCTTGAATGTCTATGTGTTCGCCGGTCTTCCTATATTGCTCTACATCACACAATTCATCTGGTTCACCGAGAATGTCGGCAAAGCCGCTGAAACATTCCGAATTCCCCTCGTGTTGAAAGACCTCCATCACGGGTTCCATCGCGTTTCGCAATTGCGCCATCGCTCTTGCCGACTCCTTGGTTTCAAAGCCAGAAATGTAGGAGGGAAACATGGACCCCGAGCCCAGATTCGAATTGTGTGGGATAACAAGGACGTCGCAGTCGGGCGCGCCGTTCAGGCACTGCTCCGAGAGCTGCTCCCAAAGCTCGCGGTCAGTCGGAGTCTCAACATATGAGATGACACGCTCTGGCACGTCGTGGTTTCTAAAGATGACATTCCGATGATAATTGTTGGAATCGGGTGTGCCTGTGTGCTCGTAACCGACGAAAGACGTAAATTGACAACGTGACGACCGATCATAGGCGTCCTCGGCCATGTCCTGAGTCATTTGCCACAACGACACAGAGGCTTCGTCGCAAGCCGCCCCCGTTTCCCCGCAGATATCGGCAATCCGCTTAGGCTCCTTCATCAAGACAACCCGAACGAAGGGAAACATGCCTGCGCCGCCGCCTTCCCGCATGAGCCGGCATGTCTCGTGGTTGTAGACTAAACTTGACGGGTCAGAACAGAGTGTGAGTTCACCGAAGAACTCGGAATGATCAGTAACCGCTGCGAAGTCGAGTGGGGTCTTGAGAGTAATCGTGCGTTGCGCTTCTCCGGACTCATCATAGGGGGGTGCTGGTATGGGGTCTCCCATAGCAAACCGATACGCATCGGCTGGTGTCACCTCAGTACAAAAGGCCGTGCGTCATAGGAGAAACCGGTGTGAATGTGAAGATCGCCAAAGTAGGCATTCCTATTGGCGTTACGGTCTAAACAGACCTC
Source organism: Rhodospirillaceae bacterium (assembly GCA_965262665.1). Taxonomy (GTDB): domain Bacteria; phylum Pseudomonadota; class Alphaproteobacteria; order Rhodospirillales; family Rhodospirillaceae; genus CBDBND01. The sequence goes on along the minus strand of CBDHFR010000003.1, from coordinate 392,002 downwards.
TCGACCCTCAGTGTACGTCACGAGATCTTGAACTTGAGAAAACGAGATCAACGCCGGTGCATTGGAACCGCTATCTTGCGCGGCGCACCCAGAAATTATGAACGCGATCATCAACGAGGTAAGGAACTTTGGTCGCATACTACTTTCCTCGCAAGTACGCATTGACCAGATAGGCATGATCCCAATCGGGGTGCTGGGAATTCCCGAGGCGCAGAATCATCAGGTCTTCCGATGGCACCATGAACACGACCCGGAAGCCGCCGCCTTCCATCATCCGCACGTCATCGGCAAGAAATTGCTCGGAATGCGGAATGACGCCGGCTTCGCCCTCGAAATAGGTGCGCATGGCGACATAGGGCGTACCCAGCCAGAGGCCGATACCGAAACGCGGGTTAGTGAGCGACGGCGTCGCCATTGTATCGACCCAGCCTCGCGGCAGCACCTGCTCGCCGTTCCATTTTCCGCCGGTCAGCATCAAGACTCCGAACCGCGCCCAATCCCTCGGTGTGGCGCGCATACAGCACATGACGCGCGCGACCCCGTCCGGTCTGTCGAATTGAAACGTCGCATCCACGGCCCCGATTTTCTGCCACACGCGTTTGGAAAGAATGTCCTGGATCGGTCGCCCCATGGCCCGTTCGATGACCAGCGCCAACAGCTGCATGTTTTCCTGGGCCACCTCGAACTTAGTGCCGGGTTCGCTGGCCTTCTCGTATGCGAGCGCTGCCCGAATGACGTCGCCGCAATACACGAGGCAAAGGTCCTTGTTGCCGTGGATCTGGGTCAGGTCCATCTGCTCGGCCACCTCGAGCCCAGAGGCGTTTTGGGCGAGTTGCCGCACCGTAGTGGCGCCGCGCGGGTCATCGCGCCATTTCGTGATGTACGCGCCGATGGGATCGTCTAACGCGAGAGCGCCGTCGGCGACCGCAAAACCCAGCACCATGGGGGTGACGCTGCGGGTGATTGCACGCCCGTTGGTTAGCACGTCGGGCGCACCCTGTTGCCAGTACCGCTCCAGCTGCACCTTGCCGTTGTGTACGATGATCAGGGCATAGGTGTCTCGGGCCTCGGCCCAATCGGCCAGGGCGTCGAGTGTGTCCGCCGGAAGCGTCGTTTCTCCCGGTGCCGCTGCCGGTAGAAAATCGCCGCCTGGCCCTGCGATGACCGCGTCGGGCCAATAAAAATATGGATCCGGCTCGTAGACGTTATCAGGCCGCGATGTCATCCGCCACCAGAAGACCGGATCGCTGTAGACCGGGTCATTGAGCACGTCATAGGGATTGGCAACCCCGCGAGGAAAATCCTGAGCAGCGATGGGGACGGAAAAGGTCAGCGATAAGGCAAACACGGTGGCAATGGCGGCACACCTATCTAGCCGGACTCCCAGGTTGAATGTCTGGTGGCTCATGGCGAGTACATTCTCCTTCAGAATTTGGTCTAGATTTCGAACGGAACCGGCTTGTCAAAATCACTCCAACGGGGTTCAAGAAGCTCAGGATATTCGCGCTCCAAGCGATCGAGCATCTCGCGGGGAATATCGGCCGGTGAATTCAGTTTCTTACCGTCCCAGAACCCTGACAAATGGCCCTTCCCTTCGGGCATGTTGAGCCATGGATAGTTCTCAAACGCATAGTGCCCGCAGAAGTGCACCGGCAGCGACGTGATTGTCTCGTTGGCAAACAAGTCGACATCCACCCACTGACAAGAATTTTCGATATGGGCTGCCGGCCAATCGGGGGGCGCACTGCGAACGCTGTCGAGCTTAATTAAGTTATCTTCTATCCGAAACTGCCGGTAGACGTCCTGTGGCGTGCCGTCGCCAGAGATGTTGCGGAACCCAATCGGGCTGGCAATGGTCCCCGGATCGGTCAGCAGCAGCGATACCGGAGCCTCGACGGTTTCGCCGGTGATCGGGTTGACCACCGTGTCCGTGAATTTGTTGGTTTTCAGATCGCGCGGGAACGACAGATTGTGCGCGTGGATGCGGTAGGTGTCGTTCCCGAGATTGCGATAATAACTGTACTCAATACCCTCGTAGCGCATCAGTGGCTCGGGACGGCGGCCGCCGGGAATGACGAACACCATCCAGTGATACCAGGTGATGGTTTCGCCCTGTTCCTCTGCCAGATCGCGCTCGATGCGCATGTGCGCGCGGAATTCCTCCACCGGATCGTCGAAGTACAGAAACTGGGATTCAACTTGGCTGACCGGCGGCGACATCGAAACAAGGCTTTGCGCCTGCGCGCGCCCTGCCCCAGTTATTGCCCCTGCTGCAGCGGTCGATGTCACAAAGTTACGTCGCGAAAACATATGCGATCCCCCTAGATCTCAAATGGCAAGTAGAGCAACAACAAATAAGGAGCGTGTCTTCATCCGCTTCAAGTTTCGCCCTTTAAAACGCCTTCGGGATTATCCAGAATATCTGGGTGATGAATTCTCGTAAGACGCAACCATTCCTCTGGCATGTCCTGCAGCCTATCACACGTCGCACCGATACCACTCGACATGGTGTGTCCTTTTACATCTCCCATTTCCATCCAGGGACGCCAACTGGATGCCGCAGTGTATGAGAGCTTTGCTGAGGCAGCGGTGACACTAGGATCAAGAAGCTCATCCCGCTCACCCTGCCAAATGGCGGACTCCTTATAGAAACCCCGGGCTAGTTTTGGATCTGATGGAAAAACGCGGCCATATTCCTCGGTTTGTATCCAAACCGTATTGCCGTCAATCACAGCAGGTCCGACAGATCGTTCAAGCTTGACGTCTCCTTTGGGCGCGAACACCCCAGTTGCGTCTTCGCCGCCTTCACTTACCACACCTGCACCACCTGTCGAGACCTCGGTATCGTCTGTTTTTGTGCCAATCGTTACAACAGCCGGACCAGAACGATAGAGTGGAACCTTTACCCTCTTTCCGGTTCCAGGCATGACCAACGTGCCCAGCAACGCCCCTGTCTCGACGTCAAGGTAGTACGTGGTCTCAACAAGATTTATGTCGAACGTGCCATCACCATTGTCACGCGAGGTGCTAATGGTCCCCGCCAAGAGGATGAGCAGTGGCGTGAACTCTCCGTCAATGTATGAAAATCGCTTGGCCTCAAGCCAGCCGCTTCTGAGACTGCCGTTCGTATTGGACCGCATCTTTCTCAACGCCCTTACAAGTTCGACGTCACTGTTGAGCGCGCCACTGTTATGAGTCTGGGCAGGGGCTTGTCCGGCAACGCCGGCAATAGCGGATCCAGCGAAAGTTAACGCCCCAAAAACGCGCCGGCTTAAAGACTTTGGGGTTCGGCAATTCCTCATACCTTGAGTGCCCTTCTAGACATCTGTCGGCCGAGGTGACAGGCAGCGTCTTGAATCGCAGCGTCTTTCTTCAATCCGACGTGGCCGGTGGAGGCAGGTGTGGAAGGGGCGGTCCCTTCCACACCACTACTCCAAATTTTCGTAGACCGTTCTAGAAACTCGCGGTCAACGTCACGCCGAAGGTGCGCGGCTCCGGCAGCGTAAATTGGTAACCCAGTGTGCCCGTCAAAAAACTGCCCGTGGTGCGCTGCGATGACAGCACTTTGTCGCTATCGGCCACGTTCTCAACCCAGGCCATGATGCTATAGCGATCATTTTGCCAGCCGCCGCGAAGATTGTGCAGCACCGCAGACTGTGTTTTGGCCAGGTTGACCACCCAGTTAAAGGTTGACGACTGATACCAGGCGTCCCAGCGCGCGAACCACTCGCCGTCCTGACCGAAGATAGTGTCGGCAGGCATGTTGAAGTCCAGAGCAAACGTCGCGGCATGCTTCGGTGAGCGCGCCACGTCAAAGCCACTTGCATCGCCGTCGCCGTAGACCCGCCTATTGACGGCGTCCTCGTACACCTTGATGTCGCTATCATTGTAGTTATAGGACGCGGTCGCGAGCCAGTTTTCGGAGAGCGCATAGCTCCCCGCCAGCTCAAAACCGATGATGTCGGTACTGCCGTTCGCGTTATAGTCAATCTGTGCACCGAGCCGGTCAGACCCCTGAATGAAAACACCATCACCGTTGCTGTCCACGTCTCTCGTAAAGCCCCGGAAGCGCTGGTTGGTCCATTCCATAAAATAGAAAGCCCCGTTTATGTACCCTCTGCCGTCGGCGAGGGTGTGCTTGGCCCCGAACTCGTAGGCATCAAGCCCTGCCTGCTTGACTTCGTACCCGATGCCTTCTGCAGCGAAAAAGGCCGGGAACGCAACGGTGGGCTCCATTTGAACAACCTCAGGGTTGAAGCCACCCGGGTTGTTGCCCTTTGAATAGCTTGCATACATCAGGGTGTCGTCGGTCATTTTGTAATCTAGGATCACACGCGGCAGCTCTGCTTTGAATTTGGCGGCCAGTTGGACCTCGGCGCCGCCAAAGGGCTGTGCCGTAACGATGGGATCATTCGGATCAAGCGGCATGGCCTCCTGAGTCACAGAGGAGCCGTTCTCAAGCTTTTCCTCTTCATACCGAAACTCCGCACTAATCGTAAGCTGCTCGGTAATGTCATAGGACAAGCTGCCGAATAGCGCCTTGTTTTCGACCTTATCAGTGACCCCTGGATTGACTCCGAACAGGCCGCGGCCGCCTCTTCCACTCTGTGCAAAGCCCATGGTCGGGTCGGCGCAGAAGGGTCCATTGCCCGGGCAGGGGAAGCCGGATTGAGCATCCTTGTTGTACGTCAGGTCGAGATAATAGGCGCCCACCATCCAACGCAGCCGGTCATCCTGGGGTGAGGTCAGACGGAACTCCTGGGAAAACGAGTCATCCTTCCATTGCAGGAAGACCATGATCTCGTCGGTGAGGAGCTCGCGCAATTCTTGCGTGCTCTCGCTGTAAATGCCGGTCACTGAGCTCAATGTGTAGCCGCCGATGTCCCAATCAATATTCATACTGCCGAAGTCGAATTTGCGATCGAGGCCCAAGTCGTCCTTAAACGTCGTGTCCTCCAGGGGCGATGTGTCGATCGATGTGCCGTTGGTGATCAGGTCGCGGGTCAGCGTCCCGCAGTAATACGTGGCGGTCCCGGTGCCAAACGGTCCGCAATTGTTGCTCTCGCCCTTGGCCAGAAACTGGACGGCCAGCCCGTCGTCGAGGACGGAATGCACATATCGCAACTTGATGGTGAGATCTTCCGTCGGCGTGGCATACAGGGACACGCTGCCTTCACTCGTCTGCTGAGCACCCAGGTCACCGCCGGAGGGGTGCTCGTTTTTCCAGGCGCCGTCGTAGGTGTAATACCGGCCGGACGCCCGGATGTACAACTTGTCTTCAACAAGCGGGCCTTCGCCGCTGACCCACAGGTCCGCGCGTTTATTATCGCCGAGGATCATTGAAACATCCGCGCCCCACTCATCCTCCGGTGTCTTGCTGATGAAATTGATCGCACCGCCGAAAGTGGCCCGGCCGAAGAAGGCGCTCTGGGGGCCTTTCACCACCTCCACGCGCTCGATGTCGTTCATGGACACCCACTGGCTACCAGTTGGCAGATAAACGCCATCCATAAACGCCGACGATGTCTGCGCGCTGCGCACACTCGAGGGCGGGTCGATGGCGCGGAACCGGATCGCCGGATTGTTGCGATTGGCGGTGTGGTTGCTCATGTGCACCCCGGGGACGAACTGAAGAACATCTTCGACATCGGTGATCGCCTGGTTTCGGAGCTGCGAGGCACTGAAAGCCGTGACGCTCAGCGGGATATCTTGAATTGACTCGTCGCGCTTACGCGCCGTAACCACGATTTCTTCAAGTGCGAGGTTTTGAGCCATTACAGCCGCATCTGGCAGCATGAGTGTCGTGACAAGAGCAGTGGTCGCCGCAAGGGCTGAAGTCCGTTTCATTTAGTGTATCTCTCCTAGATTGTGACGCATCGTTGGCCGCGCCCCCGAACGCAAGAAATTAGTATATCCCATAAGGTGAACATGCGAGCAGTGTTGTCGAAAACCCAATGCTGTTAACTAACATGTTCAAGTTGCGGTGAATAATGATGTATTGACCGCAGGAATTATACACACTGCACGCCCAATTTTGGGTGCTCACCACTGCATGGTCTTCAGATGGCAGCAATAAAGAATGCGAAGCAAATTTGTTTTTTAAATACACATAAGGATTTTGGATTTTTATGGTGAAGTAGAAAATTTGTCGCAATTGGTACATACAACTTTGTCTACCCAAGGTCATTGAGAAGTGGCCGGGCAGGATGGAGAGGCTTGTCGCCTATCCACCGGCGAAGGGGTCTTCTTGGACGGACGTATTCTACACCACTTCACGTCTGGGCCTCGCCGTGTGCCCGTCATGTACCTCACTGTGACATTCCAGGGCGCTGAAGATCATGAGTTCAAATAAAAAAAGTGGTTGATGGCGGGACACCGGCAACAGACGATTTTTATGTCCGCTTTGGGTCAGAAGCAGACGTTCTTACAGAGCCCGGCTGCAGTCCGCTTATAGCCAAAAGTGGACGAACGGTAATTCCTTTGTCTACGGTGGTTGAACAATTCAATGATCTGCGCAAGTGTTTTCGCATGAGCACTTGAATGTGTCACACTTCCCTATTCAACATGAATCTATGACTAAGTTGAGCTTAGAAAGTCTTGGTAAATATGTTTTTCCCTGACTGCGAGAGTTGGCTGCTGAAGACTTGTAACAGGTCCTGCGTCTCCATATTTTCCTTTCTCATTGCCCTTTTGAGCGCTGGGCAGTGCTTTGCGCAGCCTAGCATGTTGCGCTTCGGCCTGACTGACATTCCACCATCTCTTGGAAATCCCTTCACGGCCATGGGACCTCCATCGACTCACTTCTGGGGAAGTTTTTACGACAGCTTGACGGAAGTGGCCGATAACGGAGATGTTCTCCCAGCTCTGGCCCGTAGTTGGCACCAGACGCAACCGACGACATGGACCTTCTCTTTGCAACGTGACGTTCGTTTTCATAACGGTGCGCCGTTTGATGCACAGGCCGTAGTCGCCACAATCTCCTACTTACAAAGCGCTGAAGCATCGCGCTTTCTGCTCGCCAATGAAGTAAAGAACATTGTCGGCGTCCACGCAGTTTCGGACCATGATATTGAAATCGTGACACGCGAACCGGATGCGATCCTTCCGCGCCGCCTTGGTCTGATCAAGATGATAGAGCCAGGCTTATGGACGGTACTTGGTCCAGAAGAATACGCCTTAGCTCCTGTTGGCACGGGACCCTATTCCTTTTCGCGGTGGGGAAGGGGAAAGAGCTCCGCCACATTTGAGGCCTTTGAGAACGACAGGCGTAACGCCAATGACGTCAAGACGCTCATGTTTGTTGAAGTGCCTAATACGGTGGCCCGTGAGCAAGCCCTTATGTCGGGTGAACTGGACCTAATATGGGGCGTCAACCCAGACTCGGTTGAGGGCATACGCAGTGCGGGCTTCAGCGTTCAGGTGCATCCCGTATCTCAGATATTATCCATTGCATTGCCCAATGTGCGGCAAAAAAGCTCTCCCCTGAATTCGGCCAGCGTTCGACAAGCACTGAACTACGCCGTCGACCGGCCGAGTATCGCAAAACACATTTTTGGCGGATTGGTGGATGTCGCTAGTCAGGGGGCAGTGAACGGAACCGTTGGATTCAACCCTCATATAGAGCCATATCCCTATGACCCGGAAGAAGCGCGCCGATTGCTTGCGGTCGCTGGTTACCCCAAAGGTTTTGCGCTCACCATTGGCGTATTACAGGCGGAAGGGTCGGGGCAGGAAGCGACGTACCAGAAAGTCGGTCAGGACCTGACAGCCATAGGCATAGCAGCGAAAGTCAGAGCCGTCCCAGGAGCAGAGTTTCTACGCCGCTTCATGAGTAATGATTGGGGCGAATACGACGCGTTCTCGCTGCTCTGGAATAATGAACCCATGCGGGATGTGGGCCGAGCGTTGGAGTACTTTTCATGCCTGAGGCCGCAGCCGTTTTTCTGCGACGACGCAACAACGGAAGTCATACGAGCCAGTCGCAGGGAGTCGGATCCTGAAAAAAGGAATAAAATCCTGCAGGGGATCATGGTTCGCATGAAAGACTTAGCGCCGGCCATTTGGTTGACTAATACGGTGCATCTTTCAGCGTCAAACCCACAAGTACGAAACGTTCGGATGGGAACAGGAGGTTTGAAATTTGAGAGTGTACTCCTAGAGCCCTAAGCTACGATGCGTAGGTATACAACAGAATTGCTCGGTTTAACTTAAGGCAGGGTCTTGAAATGAGCGCTCAGGTTCAATTGCTTCGTGTTTTTATATTATGTTGTTGCGCGACAACTTTTCCGGCGCCAGCGCAAATTCAACAAGAAGATGGACCTTATTTCGGTCAGCTCATGTTCTCACCCGAAGAGGAAGCCCTCTATCTGGAGCGACTGGAAAAAGCGAAGGTCCGCAAGGCGGCGGATGAGATCTATTTCGATCAGGAAGCGATATTTGGTTCTGACGATTGGTCGCCGTTTCCCATCGCGGCTCCACAAGAGCAAACGATCTCGGAGTCAGCGTTGCAAGACGCGGAAACCTATGCCGCCACTAACAATTCGAACGCGTTCATTGTCTGGCGTAATGGGAAAATCGAACGAGAAACCTATTTTGGTAACCACACCAGGTCGACACCCATCATCTCGCACTCTTTGGCCAAACAGGTTACGGCAATGGCAATCGGGCGCGCGCTCTTGCTGGGCGACATTGCCTCTCTTGACCAACCGGTTGCCGATTTTGTCACCGAATGGGCTGACGATACCTTTACGAGAAAAAATTCTGGTGCGTCATTTGCTGGACATGCGCGCCGGTTTCCTGCCGCAACTTCCGCCCGCTGGACAAAATGACGTCATTAACCGCACCTTTTTGCATCCGCGACACGATGAGATCATCGTTGCGGATTACCCGGTCATCGACGAGCTGGGCACGCGCTACGAATACAATAACGCGGCCAGCGAAATGGTATCCGTCGTAATTGAGCGCGCAACAGGGAGGCGCTACACAGAGTTCGTCGGTACCGAAATTTGGCAGAAAATTAGGAGCAATGGGTGGGACGGTTTGGGTCAACCGGCCGGAAGGTATGGCACACTCCGGATGCTGCATGATGGTGCCGGCCGAGAACTTCCTTCGGTTGGCAATTTTGATGCTCCAGGACGGTGTTTGGAAGGGAAACCAACTTCTGCCCGACGGCTATGTGAAGGAAATGATCACCCCAACAAAGGGGAACCCTTACTACGGCTTTAGTATATGGGTGGCGGGGCGTTATGCGGATCGACGCGGCTTCGCCAATCCAGACCGTCCTGTGCCAAAAGTTCTACACAGCGAGCCGTATCTTGCCGAGGATCTCTATCTGTTCGACGGCAATGCCAACCAGGTGGTTTACATCATCCCCTCACAGAATTTGGTTGTCCTGCGGACTGGCCTTCCGCCGGCTCGCAGCGAAAACTCCGAATGGGACAATGCCTACCTTCCCAACACAATCATACGCGGCATAATCAAGGATCAGCGGGTGTCAATCCCGCAGCCGCACTAGGTTCATGTGGTCTTTTCGAAAAGAGAAAAAAACGATAGGTGGTGAACGTGAATGCTATCTGGAAACTCATTAAGATCATTCTATCACTGGCCGTGTTTGTCGGTATCGCTGGCATTGGCTTGACATTGTGGAAGTACCGGGACATCCCCGCAGAGGTTCTAGATGCAGAATATGGTACACCGCCATCTGAATTCATGATGATTGATGGTGTTCGGGTGCATTACCGTGACGAAGGCCGTAGCGAGCTTATCGTATTGATCCATGGACATTGGGGCAGCCCTTTTCAATGGGACGCATGGATGCCCGCACTGCTTCAGAATCATCGCGTTATACGTTTTGATCTGACTAGTCATGGACTCACCGGTGTTGACCCGACAGGTGATTACACTAACGAGCGAGCCGTCTCGCTGTTTACGCAATTCGTTGATCAACTGAATATCGATGCCTTTCACATCGCCGGCACGTCAATTGGTGGAATGGTGTCTTATAAATTTGCAGCCGCACATCCTGAGCGTGTTAACAGCCTCGCTCTAATCAACTCTGGTGGCCTAAAGAACCCAAACAGAGGGCCAAACGACAGATATCAAATGGCCTGGTGGATTGATGTGCTTGCCTACTACACTCCGAAATCATTGATAGAGCGCATTCTTCGTGGTGTTTCCGGTGATCCTGAGAGCATTCCCGACACAGTCGTGGACCAGTGGTATCGGTTCAACATGCGTGAAGGGCAACGGGAGTCGGAGATCGCCCGCAATGCGCAGTTTACCGTCGGCTATACGACGGAGGAACTTAACACCATCACAGCGCCTACACTGCTGATGTGGGGTGAAAACAATAGCAACCTGCCCATAAGCCAAGTCGAGGAGTTTAGTAGCCGCCTTCACAATGCAGCCGTAAGCGTCGTCATCTACAGAGGTGTTGGGCACAATGTCACTTATGAAAATCCGCAACAAAGCGTGAGCGATTACTTACAGTTTCTAGGATCTATCGCTCTAAAAGAAAATTCGTCCACACGAAACGAGTAGGGGTCATCTTTGACAGATCTCCTACGTATGGCGGCGTATGCGGTTAAAAGGAAGGTGAGTAAGTTTTATGTGAGTCCTGCTAGATACACTCAAGTTAACTATCAAGGTTCCTACATAAAGTTGCTTCTCTATCCAAGTGACCGAACAAAAGATTCAATCTTCTTCTTGAGTTGACGGGCCGGTTTGGTCATTTCCAAATCTTTTGAATAGATAATGTCCACGGCGGCTTGAAAATGAAATTCATCGGTTTCAAGACTTATTAAATTTGCACTATTGTGAGAACGGCGGTGACAAATTAGTCCACGGGAGCGGCGGGAATGTCCCGGCCGCGGGCGGCGCAAAAGTCTGCCACCTGTAGCCTTCGATCCGTTTGGGGATGGAAGGTGGGAGGATGTACTTGGTGGACCTTTATCTAACCGTGCGACTGGCGTGCCATGTGGAAGAGCTGAGCCAGCGAGAAGCAGCAAGACGGTTTGGGCTATCGCGCGATACAGTGAAGAAGATGCTGCGGCACTCGGTGCCGCCGGGATACCGGCGCAGCGAGCCGCCGAAGCGGCCTAAGCTGGACCCGTTCACGGATATCATTGACCGCATTCTGGAAGCGGACCGCACGGTTCACCGTAAGCAGCGCCACACGGCAAAGCGGATATTCGAGCGCCTTCGCGATGAGCATGGCTTCACCGGCGGCCAGACCATCGTCAAGGATTACGTCCGCGAACGGCGCCGTCGTTTGCGGGAGATGTTCGTGCCGCTGGTACATCCGCCGGGGCATGCGCCGGGGCATGCGCAGGCGGACTTCGGCGAGTCGGATGCGATCATCGCTGGCGTCAAGCTGCGAGCCCATTTCTTTGTCATGACCCTTCCCCACAGCGCTGCATGCTTCGTCGTGGCCTATCCGGCGGCGACGGTGGAAGCCTGGCTGGATGGCCACAACAAGGCCTTCGCCTTCTTCGGCGGCGTGCCGCGATCGATCCTTTATGACAACGACAAGTGCTTGGCGTCACGTATCCTGCCGGATGGCAGGCGGCAACGAACCCGGTCGTTCAGCGAACTGCAATCCCATTACCTCTGCGAAGACCGATATGGCCGTCCGGGTATCGTCGACCTGTGCTGTCAGGCATGGAACAAGATCATCGACCGACCGTGGAAAATCACATCCATTGGACGGCAAATATGGGCCCATCGGTTCTGATCAATGTCGATTGGTATTAAACCTGGCGCAAGCGCTACGGTGGCATGGCGAAATCTCAGCTTCAGGAGTTCAAGTCGCTTGAGAAAGAGAACACCCGGCTCAAGCGGATCGTGCCCGATAGCGGCAAACCGTTCTCGATCCGGGATTGGATTAGCAAAAAGGACGGCCAAGAGGACGGTGCCAAAGACAGTGGCGGCTTCCTGTTCCTGACCTCGCGCGGCGACCAGCATGCGAGCCTGCGCGGGCTGATCTCCACCTGGCTCGAGATCGCGGTCAACGCGCTACTCTCGCTCGAGCAGGACGGCGGCCGCCGGGTCTGGGTGATCCTCGACGAACTGCCCACCCTGCATCAGGTGCCGAGCCTGCAGCCGGGCCTTGCCGAGAGCCGTCAGTTCGGCGGCTGCTTCGTGCTCGGCATCCAGGTTTCTTCGGCGCTACGCGATCTCTATGGCCGCAACGGGGCCGAGACCATCTCCGGGCTTTGCGGCACCCGCGTCGTGCTCGCCGCGCCCGACCGGGATACCGCGCAATGGTCCGCCGACAGCCTCGGGGGAGCCGAGGTCGAGGAGATCTCCGAGGCGTTTAGTTACGGCGCCAACACCATCCGCGACGGCGTGTCGCTGACGCCGAGGCGCGAGCTGCGCTCGCTGGCGCTTGCCCGTCCGAGGTCATGCGGCTGCCCAATCTCACCGGCTATCTCAAGCTCCCCGGGCCCTTCTCGGTCGCGGAGATCAAAAGCCTGCACAGAAAGGGCCGATGGACAAAGGACCACCGGCCCAGAAATACATCTACTTGCCTATTATTCGCGGCTGGCGCCTTGAACTTGGGCTTGCCGGGCAGCCTGAAGCTGCTCCATGCTCGCGCCGAGTTGCGGCCCATCGGCCGTGATAACCTCGACGAAAGGTGCCGGTTCAGGATTAATCCACATCTCCCAAGCCTCCTGGCCTTCGTCGATCGCGTCGACCCAGCGGACTTCTTCATCACCGCATTTTTGAATGGTCTTGAAGGCGACAACGGACCCGACCTTAGCTGGCATGCGTGCTAGAAACTTGAAAGTTCCCAATTGGTTGGTTGGTAGATTCCCCCGCCACACGAATTCATCGACCACCTCCGAAATCATGCGTCCGCCTTCGCCGCGAATGGGTTCATCCAGTTTCTTCATGATGACCTGGGTCTCCCACCCCTCTTTTTGCTCAGGAACGGCGGGACTAATTCCTTCCGGAATCTTCATGCGCAACTCGGTTGTGGGTGCCGGACCGCAACCATGTGGCACCATTAACGTCAGAAACTCGTTGTACCCTGCCCTGCCCTTGAAATTCTCAATGACAATATGGGCGTTGGCGGAAGACGCGGCTGAAAGGGTCAGCGCGCCGGTTGTAGCTGCTATAAGAAACAGGAATCTTTTCATTGCACTCTCCAGTGAATGGGATTCTCAAAACTCTTCGGTAATCGGCCTGCCACCATCTCAAACGGCATTGTCAGACTAGCTGGGTCGGATGTCACTTCCATTTACCTTTTCCACTGGTTGTGTCTTCCTAGAATCTCATCCGGAGATAGGCGGTTTGCACCATGAAGGTCGACGGATGAAGTTTTCGGAAAGGACCGGTCGCATAGTCTCGTCCATTTTCGTTAGCTTGTCTTTTTTTGTAACAGCATGCCATCAATTGGTTGACGTATGGTATCCACCTATTAATAACTGCTTTCTTGGAATACCATACCTGCACTAGGGGATTTTGGCGTCTTATTGGGGAAATCGGGCGGCTCAAACGAAACCTAAAGAGATAAGGGGTCAAATCATGGCATTACGCCACTTCCGGCAAAGCCTTGCCTGCGCGACCATGCTTTCGGCCATTGCTATGATTGGCATGCAGGACGTTGCTGCGCAAAATGTCGCCATCGAAGAAATTACGGTGACAACCCGGCGCCGGGCTGAATCTTTACAGGACATTCCCATGTCCATCACTGCCTTCACCGATCTACAGATCGAGCGCAGCGGCATCCGCAGCGTTGAAGATGTGGCGCGTTTGACTCCGGGTCTTACGTTCGACCTCGGTTTTGCCCGACAAGACACCCGTCCGGCCATTCGCGGTCTGCCCGCCACCCGCGGCCGCCCCCCCGTCGGCATTCTGCTGGATGGCATTGACGTTTCCAGTGAGTCCATACAAACCGCCGGCGGCGGCAACCTCATGAACATGCGGCTTGTGGATGTGGAGCGGATCGAAGTGGTGAAAGGGCCGCAAAGTGCGCTGTATGGTCGCGTCGCCTTTGGTGGGGCCATCAACTACATCACCAAACGCCCGTCCGACGAATTCAGTGCCAACGTATTTGTTGATGCCGGAGAAAACGGCCAGTTGGAAATACGCTCCGGCGTCAGCGGACCGATCGACGACGACGGGAAGGTGGGTATCCGCGTAAACGCTGCTTACGCCGAACATGATGGGTTTCACAAAAACACAATTACAAACGCCGAAATCGGCGGTTTTGACAGCTTTGGCGTGTCGGGTGTGCTGAGCGCGGAGATGACTGAAAAATTAAACGTCACGGCCCGCGTTGCCTATTCAGACGATTCCAACGAAATCCGTCCCCAGGTCGTTAAGGGCGGCGCCAACTTCATTCCCGCCCCTGCCAACCCGCTGGGCCTGACCGGGGCATTCAATCCCACCTTCGGTCTGCTGTCCATAGAGCCCGGTGACGCGGTCACTTTCAGCACCGATCCATTCAATCCAGGCATGGATTACCCGGGTACCGATATGGAATCCTATATTTACAGTCTGAGAGCAGAGTGGGATATCACGGACACCATAACTTTCACTTCCCTGACCGGCTACAACGACGCCACGACAACACAGAGGTTTGACTCCGACAGACGCGGTGCACCGCGGACTTTTGTGCCGTTCCCGCCACCGGGCGGCATTGCCGAACCGCTACCCCGGTCGGTCGACATCGACTTCTTCACCGACACCCAACAGTTTAGTCAGGAAATCCGTTTCAGCGACCTTGAATCCGAAGGTTTCCGCTGGGCCATCGGCGGTCTGTATTGGGATGAAAAGGTCAGGCAGATTTCCAATAGTAGTGCGGCGGTTGATTTCTCGGGACGTGGCTCCGCCGAGCTCAATCTGGCTTTGCAGGGCCGTGCCGGCCTGAACTCCGCGTTCCTCAACCGCGATACAGAGCACTGGTCCGGCTATGCTTATATTGAGTTTGATATTAGCGATGACCTGACCCTGACGGCGGAAGCCCGCTATTCGGACGAGAATTTCACCTATGACGTGGACGGCAACGTCAACAGGGCTTTCGGTGTCTTTTTCTTCGGACCAGTGCCCTACTCACCGGCCATTAAATTGCCGCTGGCTCAGGCGAGCGATACTTTCTTCACCCCGCGGGTGTCGCTGGATTACCAGGCCATTGACGATGTGATGGTGTATGCGACGGTATCCAAGGGGGCCAAGCCGGGAGGCTTCTCCACCCTTAACGTCGGCACCACTCTAACAACCAACCGCTTCCTGCCCGAAACCCTGTGGAACTATGAAGCGGGCGCTAAGTCCCAATGGGCGGACGGCCGCGTCCAACTCAACGGCTCGGTCTTCTTCATGGATTATTCCAACAAGCAGGTGACGACGCAGGACGGGTCCGCCGGTCAAGGCGTCAACCTGGGCACAGTGACCAGAAACGCCGGTAAAGCCGAAGTCTACGGCCTTGAGGCCGACATGGCTGTGGTCGTATCCGACGAGGTCACCTTCAATGCCGCTTATACATATTTGGATACGAAGTACACAAACTTCATATTCTCCGCCTTGAGCGGCAACGACATCGTCCGTGCCGGTAACTGCACAGCAGCGACGCAGAACGCCGCCGACGGCACCCCCATTCCTGTATGCGAAGTCAGCTTGAACGGTAACCAGCTCGAGCGAGCGCCTAGACATGGGCTTACCTTCGGGCTGAATGGCTCATTCCCGGTCACCGATGACTTCAATATCGTGGCGGAACTGGCCACGCAGTACCAGGGCAAGCGGTTCCAAGCCCATTGGAACCGCTGGATGCTGCCGTCCTATTGGAATGTGGATGCTCGCCTCGGTGTCGAAGGGGATTCCTGGTCGGCCATTTTCTATGCGGACAATCTATTGGACTCCGAAACCGTTCGCAGCAGCCAAGAGATGTTCGACCTGTTCTCCTTCGGCACGGCCATTAACCTATTCGTGCCTGATGAACGGCAGATTGGGCTGCGACTGAGCTACCGCATGTAAGTGGGCGAACAGAAAGCCGAGAAACCGGCATTGTTAGACTAACTGGGTCGGACCTACATATTCCGCAAAGCTGTCCCTTCCGAAAACCTCATCCGGTTGAAATAGGCGAAAATCATCTGTGATCCGTTTGAGATGATCGAGTTTGTTGGCGTGTTCTTTCAGAGTTTCGTTACCCTTTTCAAAGGGAATTGTATGCTAGAGCGTTTCCGAGGTTGAATGAATCAATATTTTGTTGTCATGGTCTTGGCGGACTGATTCGATAGCCGCTTTGGCGGGGGCATCGTGGCTGTATCGGAAGACCTGCGTATTCGTTTGGCGAGGAAAGTGGCGTCGGGCATGTCGCGCCGTCAGGCGGCGGCCCTTTTTGAGGTGAGCGCAAGCTCGGCGGTGCGGTATGTCAGGCGATATGAAGACGAGGGGACTGTCGCGGTCAAACCACGGCCGTCGCGCCAGCGCCGTCTTGATCCTTGACGGCGAGGATATCCTGCGCTGGATTAAGGAGACGCCAGACCCGACACTGCAAGAGCTGTCTGAGCGTCTGGACGAAGTTCACCAAGTGATTGCGCCGACTTCGACGATTAATGACTGGTTCCGCGCGCGCAAGATCAGCTTTAAAAAAACCGCCCACGCCAGTGAACAGGAACGCGCGGATGGGCAGGCAGCACGCGTGGTTTGGCGCCAACGTCAGGCCCGGCTCCCGGCCCATCCCGAGCGGGTCGGCAGGATCGTGTTCCTTGACGAAACAAGTATCAATACCAAAATGGCGCGCCTGCGGGGGCGCTGTCCCAGCGGCCAGCGGATGGTTGCCGCCATTCCCCATGGTCATTGGAAAACCATGACCTTCATTGCCGGATTGCGCGGTGACGGCCTGACCGCGCCCTGGGTGCCCTGATTTGATCGAGGGCGCCATGGACGGTGATGCATTCGAGCAGTACATCAAAACGCAACGCGCCCCGACCCTTCAAAAAGGCGCTGTTGTTGTCCCCGGCAATCTGCCGGCCGACAAACGCGACGGTGCCAGGCGGGCGGTTGAAAAGCGGGGCGCATGGCTTTTGTTCCTGCCGCCCTATGCGCCGGACTTCAACCCGATCGAGCTCGCATTTTCAAAGTTCAAAGCTCACATGAAGCGCTTAAAACCCCGCACCATCGATGATCTGTGGAAAGCCGCCGGTAACGTCTGCGGCCTCTTCAATCACGAGCACTGCAGGAACTTCTTGGTTGCTGACGGCTATGCGTCAGAATAAATCGGAAATGCTCTAGCAAAAACGGCCACAAAAGGAACGTTATAGGTTTGTGACAAACCCTATTCTTTTTGGGTCCATTGCAGAGGGTGTGAGCCACCTCAAGACACCCCACCCAAGTGTCCGCAACGCCTACTTTTTCTTACCAGCTTTCGCCTCAGCCTTCTTCTGTTTTTCGATCAATTTTTCTTCCGGCGTCTTACCCCGTCCGACGTGGAATTTGTTTTCAAACAGAGGCTTTTTTGACCCTTGCCGGTACCAGCTCATAACCATGGGAATGCCGGCTTTTCTGAACAGGCCAATCTGCGGGCAACGGCGGTCCGTCTCCCGGGCCAGCTCTTTGACCCGCTCCGTCTTCTCCCGCGAGTCCACATGAAGATCGAAATTGATCTGTTCGTATTGAGGCTGAAGATGGAGATCAAAAAAGAAACCGCGAATATCAATCAGGGAGCGGATATCGGTTTTGATCGCCTGGTACTTGAATCCCTGATCGCGGGCGACGACGCGAACCGTGATGGAGGTGCAGGCGGCCAAGGCACAGAGCTGGGCATGAACCGGGGTCCAGCCCCGGGACCGGCCTTGCAGATCGGGCGGATCGCCGATGTCAAAGCCTTCGGGTTCGTCAAACATGATCGACGGCTGGCCGTCGAAATACCCTTCGACCCGCATTTGTTCGAAGGATTGGGTGCTGACATCGGAAATGCCGATGTAGTCCGGATAACGCGCAGTGGTTTGCATGAAGCGGCTCCCCCTGTTTGGCCTGTTTTGTGTCACATCAGGCTTTCCTGATTGGTCCGGAGCATGGCACCTATGGGGGATGGTGTCGGCACAACAATTTTCGTTTTCGGCCATCGATCATCTCGGCGTCGTCGGCCGGGACATCAGTATCTTAACTGCTGCGTACACGCGCTTGGGTTTCCAGCCCACTCAACCGGTGCCGCTGATGGGGGAGCAGGACGGCAAGCCTGTTCCGCTGGGACAGGACTCTGCCCATCTCATTTTTGCCGACAGTTATGTCGAACTGTCAGGTGTCACCTCGCAGGATCCCAACCACCATCTCGCCCCTTGGCTTGCCCGCCGGGACGGCCTTCACATTTTGGCGCTGGGCACCAGCAACGCTAAAGACAGCCGCGATGTGTTAGCGAACGAAGGCTTTGAGGTTCCCGCCGTGCAAAACGCCAGCCGTCATGTGGAGTATGGACAGCATCACGGCGATGCTCAGTTTTACTGGCTTAAAGTCCCGGACGCTTTTGGCGATGAGGGCTTTCTCTGTGTGGTCGAACAACTGACCCCTGACCTGGTTTTTCAACCCCCAGAAGATGGTCATCCCAATGGAGCAACCGGGATTGTTGGTGTCACCGTTTTGGCCGCGAACGCAAAAGATGCGTTGTCCCACTATTCTACCTTGCCCGGTATTTCCGACGTCGACGGCCAACGCGTAGAATTTGGCAAACAGTTTATCGAAGTGCTTGATAAAGCAGTGTTGGAGCAACGTTTTCCCTCAGCGGTAACCATCGCACCACCGGCGCTGGCTGGATTCACGGTCAGTGTCGCAAACCTTCAGGACACCCAATCGTATCTAAAAGACAGGAGCGTCACTGTACAGACCAGTGCTGGCGGTGAACTTTTCGTTGCTCCCAATGATGCCTGCGGCGCTGTCGTCGCTTTCGTTCAGGGTTAAGCGGCGGCGTACATGTAGTCCCGGGTCAGCGGCACGGCTTCCAGGCTTGGGCTCATTTGAATATGAAAATTGACATGGAACGCATGGCGGAAGCTGGCTTCTGCACTGGCGAGAAAAAATTCCCACATGCGGCAGAACCGTGCGTCGTAAATCTTTTCCATTTCATCGCGGTGATCCATGAACCGGCGGCGCCATTCCTTCAATGTGTAGGCGTAGTGCAAACGCAGCGTCTCCACATCGGTGATGTAGAATCCGGCCTTTTCCACATGGGGTACGATTTCCGACAACGCCGGCGCATACCCACCGGGGAAAATATATTTCAATGTCCAGGAATCCGACGCTCCCGGACCGTCGGCTCGGCCGATGGTATGAAGCAGGGCAACACCGTCGTCGGTGAGATGGTCCCGCATGGTTTTGAAAAATATGCGGTAAAGCGGCAGACCAACGTGCTCAACATACCGACGGAAACGATGCGGTCGTAGGTGCCGTCCACTTCCCGGTAATCCTGAAAGAGATAGCGCACATCGTCCCCGACTCCGTCTTTGTCGGCCCGCTCGCGGGCGACTTTCAACTGTTCCTCCGACAAGTTAATGCCTGTGACAGACACGCCGTGACGTTTGTGCAAGCCCAGAGCAAGGCCGCCCCAACCGCAGCCGATGTCGAGCACAGTCATGCCGGGCTCCAGGCAGAGCTTGGCAGCGATGTGGTCAACCTTGTTGCGTTGCGCGATTTCCAGAGAATCGTTGGGCGACCGGTAGTAGGCCATGGAGTACTGCATATCTTCGTCGAGGAAACGCTCGTAGAGAGTCGACGACAAATCGTAATGATGGGCCACATTCTTGGCTGCCCGGCCAATGGGATTGTATGTGCGCACCAGCCCGCCAAAGCGCTCGATGGATTTCAGCATGCGTGCGGCCCAATGGCCGTGAGCTGTGCCGATGTTGGCCATAACCAGATCGAGCATGTCGAACAGGTCGCCGTCTTCAATGGTCAGGGTGCCGTCCATATAACCTTCACCAGCATAAAGGGCCGGGTTGATGAACAGCTTGGTGCCCAGCTTGGGGTCGTGAAAGGTGACCGTGACTTTTGGGTCACCGCCCGTGCCCACCTCATGGCGGTGGCCGGTATGGTCGATGATGATCAGCGTGCCCCGTTTCATTAGGGGTTTTAGAAAGCGGGCGAACAGCAAGAGCCTAATCCTTGAAGCTGGAGGACGAAACTGTGCGGCGCGGAGTATCCCACATCGGTGTATAAAAGTCCGGTTTGCGGTGGTCGGCTAAAACTTGTGTTGTCCGTGGTATAAGAATCAGCGGATAGGGACAACCGATGAATACGGACGATCGCGTTATTGTTATTGGCGCCGGACCAGTCGGTCTGGTTGCGGCTCTTAGACTGGTCAGAGCGGGAATCCCGGTTATGGTCCTGGAAGCCGCCGGTGAGCCTCATGCGGAACCGCGGGCTTCTACTTTTCACCCTCCTACATTGGATCTCCTCGATACCGTTGGCCTGGGACAGCGGCTCGTTGAGTTAGGCCACCCGGCTCCGACCTGGCAATATTGCATGTTCGAAACCGGTGAGCGGGCGGTATTTGATATCGGTATCATCAAGAACGAGACCAATCATCCCTACCGCCTGCAATGCGAACAGCTCAATCTGGTGATTGAGGCGGCAAAAATGTTGGAAGCCGAATCACCAGGAGCGCTGATCTACAATGCGGAAGCGGTGAATGTGTCGCAGGACGAAGCTGGAGTCACTGTGCATGCCATAGTTGAGGGTGAGCCAACGCAATTGCGCGGACGGTGGCTTGTGGGTGCGGACGGTACCAACAGCGTCGTCCGCTGCTCCATGGCCTTGCCGTTGATAGGTGAGACCTATCCCTTGAGGTCCATTACCATCGGAACTCCGTTTCCCTTTCATGAGCACTTGGATAACCCTTGCATAGTCAATTACTTTTGGGCTGAGGGATGGGCTTTCGGCATGTTCCGTACCAAGCAGATGTGGCGGGTGGGCTATTCTCCTCCTAAAGATATGGAAGATGAAGCGACCCTTGCTGATGACTCGATTCAAGAGCACTTGAATCGCATCGTCCCCAATCCAGGATCCTTCGAAATCATCACCGTGCGCGTGTACCGCATACACCGGCGTTTGGTGGACCGCCTCCGCATTGGCCGGATCCTACTCGCCGGGGATGCCGCTCATCTCAACAGCCCGTCGGGCGGGTTTGGCATGAACGGCGGCGTGCACGACGCTTTTAACCTGACGGACAAATTGATCAGGGTTTGGCAAGGAGAGAATGACTCATTGCTGGATTTGTATTCCCGCCAGCGGCGTTTTGCGGCTCACACCGACATCCAATCGACGTCCGACGCCAACTATAGGCGGCACCGCGAGCCCAATCCGGAAAAACGAAAGGCGATCCTTAGGGAAATGCAGGAGATCGCCAGCGATGAAAAAAAGCTTTATGCCTTTGTGAGAGCGACATCGTTGATGGACTCGTTGGAGTGCGCCAACGCAGTAACGTAAGCCCTATTGGCTTCTGGCCGTGACCCACTTTTCCTGTTCAGGCGGCGCAAACGGCAGAGTGT
Source organism: Rhodospirillaceae bacterium (assembly GCA_965262665.1). Classification (GTDB taxonomy): domain Bacteria; phylum Pseudomonadota; class Alphaproteobacteria; order Rhodospirillales; family Rhodospirillaceae; genus CBDBND01. The sequence continues at coordinate 370,520 of CBDHFR010000003.1, read as the reverse complement.
CGTCTACCGGTTTGGCGAACCGGAAATAATTCTCTTCCGTAAAGGTCAACGCTTCGCCGGTCTCCGGGTGCCACAGACTGCGGCGCATAGCCGGTAGATTGCCGTAATACACGTGTAGGGCGATAGAGCGGGCGTTGCCCGGGTTGCCAACCGCATGGATGGCGTCGGCCGGTAAAAACACCAGATCGCCGGCCGAGTAGGTCCGGCCCACCGTGCGTTCCGGTTTGCCACCACGCAGTCGATAATACGTTGCAATTTCGCTGCCCTGACACAGCGCTACGGTTGCTGCCATATTGTGATTGTGCGGTGGATAGAGAACGTTGGCGCTGAGTTGGACAAGAAAAATCGTGATGTTGTCGTCGGCGTGGAGCAGCACTTCCTCTTCTTCAAAAACAGGCAGCGCAGCAGCCATGGAAAAGTGATTGGTCAGCTCATAGCGCAGGCGCACACTGACATAATCAGCGCAGTTGAGCTCTCCGCCTGCGTTCTCACAGTCCTTTACAAACCGGCGCAGATCAAAAACCAACTGTGAATCCCCGTATTCTATATGAAGCGAACAACGAATTTGGACAGTGCCCTTGTCTCACCAACCCGCTACCAGACGTTAGCATTATGACCTGCATGATCAAGCCCACACCTGGTCTGAGAAGCCGATCCGTTGCCAAAAGAGGCGTTCAGCGTTACCCTAAGGATCCCTTTTCGCCTCACTTTCAGGCCACAGAGACCGCGATGCAACCCCAAGGCCAGCATGCCGTTCTGCCTAAATCCTCGGTCAATGAACAAGCACGCCAAGATTTCCTCAATCAGCTTGGCAAACACGTGCTCAATGAAATCACCCCGAGCAACAAAGCCGCCTATGAGCGCCGGGTGCTGCCAAAATTCAAGGCTTATGAGGGTCGGGAGCCGGAGACCCGCCATGAGATCCGCAAAGCCATGGTACGGGATCCCTATTATTAGATGACCAGCTCATTCCAGCGCACTGTGCAGGAAATGATGTGGAACTCGGTTGACGACACCATCCAACGGCAATTGCCAGACTTGATCGCCACAGCCAAAAGCATCCGTGATGGCGAGACGCTGGGCTCGCTGCAATTGGATCCCGATTTTGAAATTCCGGCCTATGTCGCCGAGAACGATCACCACTGTATGCCCGGCGTGTATTCGGGTGATTTGGTTGAGGGCGACATCACAGCCGGCGCGCTCTACGACAAAGGCGCGTATATCTACACCCGGGGTCTGTTCGGCCCGCGCATGGACGGCATCGGCAAGGCCACGGCCTTGATGGCGAAACAGGAGTTTCCCGATCTAAAACCGGAAAAGATTCTCGAAATTGGCTGCACCGCTGGTGCGGCGAGTACTGCTCTAAAAATGGCGTATCCCGATGCAGAAGTGCATGCCATCGATGTGGGTCCGGCAGTATTGCGTTATGCCCACGCTCGAGCGGAAAGCTTTGGCATTCCCGTTCATTTCCATCAAATGAATGGCGAAGCGTTGACCTTCGACGACGACACGTTTGATCTTGTCAATTGCGGTGCGTCCTTCCATGAGATGTCACGCCCCGCCGTCTACAATGTCTTCAAAGAAGTATACCGGGTGCTCAAACCGGGTGGCGTATTCCTCATGTCCGAACTGCCGCCGTATGAAGGAGTCGACCCATGGACTCAGTTCGTCAAAGATTGGGACACTTACAACAACAACGAGCTGTTCTGGGGCACCATGCATGAGATGGACTTCGCCGAAGTGGCGGAAGCGGCCGGGTTCGACCACAGCAAATATTGGCAGGGCTATGGCCCCGGCATCGCCAAAGCCAACGCCTTGACCGATGCCGTCGAAGTGCAAAATAAGAAATTTATGGGCTCGACCCGCGGCGGTGTCGGTGCGTAGTATGCGCACATGATCAAGTAAGCGCGAACGACGTTCCCTCCGTTATGGCTGACCGTATCCAGACGCCGCGACCTTCAAAAGGCAACCGGCCACAATACTTCGACGATCCCAATATGGATCAGATGCACGCTATGATCGTCGCCTTGGCAACGGAAGTGTCCGTGCTGACCGACCGTTTCGATACCATCGAGCGGGTGCTGGAAGAAAAGGGCAAAGGGCAGTGTCACCCGGGCCGACATCGAGGCTTGGGAACCGGATGAAACCGCATGGGAAGAGCGGCGCGAGCAACGGGAACAATTGATTCGCCGTCTGTTCCGCACTGTGCGCGAATCCCGTACCGCCCTCGAAGGGCATAACGAAGAATAGAGAGCACGGATTATGGCCAGGCCACACATCGAATTCATTCAGACCCAGGCTTTGGCGTGGCATGATCTCGGCGAAACCGCGACCCGCCCCGGTGTCCAGGCCAAACGCTTGAGCCGGGACCCCGACAGCAAAGCCGCGACAACCATCTTACGTCACCCCAAAGGCTGGACATTCGATCAGGATCACTATCTCGACGGTGATGAAGAGCTGCTCGTTCTCGACGGTGCCTTGACCATCAATGACGTGACGTACAGCAAAGGCGATTATGCGTATTTGCCTGCTGGTTACCGGCGCACCCATATGTCGTCTCCCGTCGGTGCCGACGTACTCATTTATCTCGAAGGTCAGCACAAACGCGTTGCGGGCGGCCCGCCGGAGGGACTGTACGATGCCAGCAAACTGGTTTCACGGATCCCGACAGAAGACGTGGAATGGGGTGGCGCCACGGATCCCAACGTTGCGGCTCCCGGTGTGCGCCGTCTCGGCTTGCGCAAAGATCCCGACACCGGCGACACCACCTGGCTGTTGGATGTGGACGAGACCGGCATGGGAGGCGAGGTCAATCGTCTGGAAACCCATCCCGTCGTTGAGGAAGTGTTCGTGTTGTCCGGGGAAATGCACATGCCCCAGGGCGTCCTCAAAAAAGGGGCGTACTTCTGGCGCCCGCCTGATATTCCTCATGGTCCGGTCGGAACCAAAACGGGAGCGCTCGGTATTTTCCGCTGCAAAGGTGGTCCGCTGACGACCGACTGGTCCGATGAAACCTACCCGGTGCAATGGAATGCACCATATGACCCCATCTTGCCGGACGATAAAAGAGCGGAGCTGGCGGACTCTTACGACAACTCTCTGCCGTATTAAGGTTGATTTGATTTTCTAACCCGTGTTTTCCCGCACACCCGGGCGGTTTGCCGCTGCCTTTATTCTGATTAGCATTCTTTTGGATGCCGTCACTTTCGGCATTCTTGTGCCGGTGATGCCACAGCTGATCACCGACCTAACGGGTGAAGGCTTAGGTCAGGCGGCGGCCTATGGCGGCATGCTCATGTTTGTCCATGCGTTTATGCAGTTTCTCTTTGCCCCAGTGCTCGGCAATTTCAGCGATCGTTACGGCCGCAGACCGGTTTTACTGATCTCCATGCTCATGTTCGGCGTCAATTACGTCATCATGGGATTTGCGCCCACATTGGCCTGGCTGTTTTTTGGCCGCATCATGGCCGGCATCGCCGGTGGGACGATCACCACTGCCAATGCCTACATGGCTGACATCAGCACGCCCGAAAACCGGGCTAAACATTTCGGCCTGGTCAGTGCCGCCGGCGGAGTGGGATTTATCCTCGGGCCTGTGATCGGTGGTTTTCTCGGCGAGCTGGGCCCACGGGTCCCGTTTTTCTTTGCCGCTGGAGTGGCCTTCACCAACTTGATTTACGGCTTTCTGGTGGTCCCCGAAACGCTCAAGCAAGAAGACCGCCGGGCGTTTTCCTGGGCGCGGGCCAATACCTTCGGTGCCGTCGTCCAAATGCGCCAATATCCGGTGGTGATTGCTTTAATCAGTGTGTTGTTCTTTTTACTAACAGCACATTTTGCGCATCCGAGTGTGTGGTCCTTCTACACCATGCTGAAATTTGACTGGTCGGTGCGCGAGGTTGGGTACTCACTTGGTGTGTTCGGCATGATGACGGTGTTTGTTCAAGGTTTTGCTATCGGGCGTCTGACAAAACGATTTGGTGAAAAACGCACCGCCCTTGCCGGAATGACCATCGCCTGCCTGAGTTTCTTCGGCTTTGCCAGTGCGACGGAAGGCTGGATGATTTATGCCTTGCTGGTGCCGTCCTCATTTGGCGGTCTGGCCCTGCCCTCTCTACGCAGCATCATGGCGAACCAGGTCCCGGCCAACGCCCAAGGTGAGTTACAAGGTGCCATTACCAGCCTCATGAGCTTGACGGCGATGATTGCCCCGTTGGCTTTGACCCAGTTGTTCCGTGTGTTCACCGAACCAGGTGCGCCGGTATATGTTCCTGGTGCGCCGTTCTATGCATCCAGTTTCCTGCTTTTCACCAGCCTTATCCTTTGCGCCCGCGCCCTCAGAAAAACGAATCTCGCGCCCGCCGCTCCAGACCGCTAGTCTCTCCCACAATAAAGGGGGAGGGACGCTATGACCGCTACAGTCCGGAAGGGTTTCGTCAATGTTGGCGCCGGCCAGGTGCATTACCGCATGGCCGGCTCAAGCCCGCCCATCATTCTTTTGCATGATTCGCCGCGGTCTTCGGTTTTGCATGTGCCGCTGCTGGAGCATTTCTCCGACCGCTTCACCGCCATCGCCATCGACACACCAGGCTACGGCCATTCAACCGCGTTGCCGTCGGAACCCCGGCCGGAAATCTCAGATTTCGCTGGCGCTTTGGCGGAGACCATTCTTGGATTTGGTGTAGAGAAATGCCCGGTTTACGGCTTTCACACCAGTTCGAAAATTCTGCTGGAGTTCGCTGCCAATCATCCGGAGCGGGTGGCGGTGGCCATCATGGATGGTCTGTCCTTGCCGCCCGGTGACACAGACCACGCCTTCATCAATAGCTATATGCGTCCCTTTGCCGTGACAGACACCGGCAGTTATCTGGCAGAAGAATGGACTCGGGTGCGCGATTTTCAACGGTGGTTCCCTTGGTTTGCCAAAAGCAAGGCCACGCGGATGCCGTTGTCCTTGCGGTCCATGTCCTACATGCACGAATACTGTATGGATCTGTTCATGGCCGGACCCAACTTTTCCGATGCCTATTCAGCAGCCATGCGCTACAAGGCCGCGGCCGTGGTGCCCACCCTGACCTCCCGCTGTGTGTTTACAGCTCGGGAAGACGATGTGTTGTATGCCTTTCTCGACAGCCTGCCCGATCCTTTACCGGAAGGGTCCACCATCGAACGCATGACCGCAGACAAAGATGCCTGGAAAGCCCGCCTCGGTGAACTCTTTAACGAGTATGCAGATTTTGATGGCGCGGGCGATTTCACACCACCCGACCCGTTGCAAGGCCCCTTGGACGGCAACACTGTCACCAAAGGCTATGTGACCACGGACCACGGATCACGGACAAGTACTGGTCCGACGCGCCGGTGGAGGCAACGGTACGCCGGTGGTGGTTCTGCACGACCTGCCGGGCAGCGCCCGCGCCGATGAGACGTTTATCAAAGCCCTTGGCCGGGGCCGCCCGGCCTTCGGCTTGGATCTTTCCGGCTTCTGTGATTCCGATCCGTTGGCGGAACAGACTCCGGACGCCTATGCCAATCAGATCATCGCCACCTTGGATAAACTCGGCCTCGATGTTGTTGATATGGTGGCTGTGGGTCTCAGCACACCGCTGGCTCTGCACCTTGCAGCCAACCACGGCAACCGTGTCCGAAAACTCGCCCTCGACGGCATCATGATGGCCGACGCGGAATTGCGCACGGAAATGAAAGTGAATTACGTGCCGGACTTGCGGCCGCTCTTGGACGGATCCCATCTGCATCGTTACTGGCACATGCTCCGCGATCAGGCCGTGCACTGGCCCTGGTACGACGGTAGCGTCGACGCGGTTCGCATGATCACACCGGACATGGAACCCCACGTTTTAAACATGCGTTTGATCGACACTCTAAAACAGTGGGATCACGCCAGCGATGCCATTGCCGCGGCCTTGGACATCGATGGTCAAGCGCTGGTCAAGCGCTGGTCAACCAAGTGAACAATTCCGCTCTGGTGTTCAATACGGAAGACGACGTGCGGTATCGTTGGTCCAGAGATGCGGCAAAGACCTTGAAGGAAGGATCACTTGCAGCGCGGCCGTTCGACGCCGTCGTGCGGGCCGGCGCAATCCTCTCATTCCTCCAAACCTAAGGACAGGGGGACTGAACCATGAGCGACCCTGAGACTCACAATTCAGCCGTCGTGCGGCGGACGACTTTGCTGGTGCGCAATATGGACGGTCCCTCACCTTTTATGAACGCGTGTTTGGCCTCACCCGCTACACGGAACTTGAGGTCGATCTCGACCGGGTGCCGTTTTTTCCCGTCGGCCATGAACCGCGAACCGGCAGCAGCGGGTTCGTCATTTTGCGCGGTGAAAATCCGTTGGTGGGTATGGTCGGTCTGATGGAAATTCGCGACCCCCCTCTTCCCGAACCGGCACACGACGTTCGCCGCCTTGGTATTGGTGGCGTTGCCTTAGTGCTGTCCGTCGCCGATGCGGACGCGGCAGCCGAGGCGGTTATAGAGAACGGCGGCACTGTTCTCATGCCCGTGACCACCGCGCGTAATCTGGGAGATAAAGACGGCGGCTTCGTTCCGGCCAAACTGTTCATGGCGCAAGATCCGGATGGTTACTTTCTCGAAGTGTTTGAACCCCTCACCGAGGCTAACTAGATGAGTCAAACTCAACACGAATCTATGATTTCGTCTTTAGTCGGTATTGTCGGAGCTGATCACGTACTTGATGACGAAGAATCCCGGTCCCTGTTTTCAACGGATTTGTTTTACGACGGCGCCGCTCCGATGTGCATCGTCAGCCCGGCCACGCCGGAAGAATTGGCGCAAACCGTGCGAACGCTCACGATGGGTGGATGCGCCATAGTGCCCCGTGGCGGCGGTTTGTCCTATTCCGCAGGATATGTCGCCAATCGAGCCGACGCTGTGCTTTTGGATATGCGCCGGCTCAATCGCATTGTGGAGATCAATGAAGACGATCTCTTTGTCACCGTCGAAACAGGTATCACCTGGTCCGCCCTCAATGATGCCCTTGAAGCGAAAGGATTAAGAACACCGTTTTGGGGGACGGGTTCGGGTAAATATGCCACCGTTGGTGGTGCCCTGTCACAGCACGCGATCAACTTCGGAACGGGTCAGTTTGGCCTTGCCGCGCAGTCGGTGCTCGGTTTGAGTGTGGTCACCGCCGATGGTTCCGTTTTGGTGACTGGGTCCGGCGGCACCAACGAAAATCCCACACCCTTTTTTCGTCACTACGGTCCGGACCTGACCGGTCTATTCGTTGGCGACTGCGGTGCCCTCGGCATCAAAGCCAAGGCCACATTGCAGCTCATCCGCCGGCCGCCAGCAACACTACATGCCTCGTTTGAATACGAGACCATCGACGCCTTCCAACGGGCGATCAGTGAAGTGGCCAGGTGTCACGTCGTATCGGAGTGTTTTGGCTTTGATCCCAGCTTTCCCAACATGCGCACCACATACGCCGGGATTAAAGACGGCTTGAAACTGCTGGCCGGTGTCGCCAAAACTCAGGGATCAGTGTTAAGCGGAGTCAAAGAAGCGGTCTCTGTGGCAGTGGCAGGTGACTCCTATTTGAAAGATCTCGGCTATTCTATCCATGTGACCGTGGATGGCCGGGACGAAGCAGATGCGCACTCTAAGATGGCCATGGCGCGGGACGCGCTTAAACCGGGCGGCAAGGAAACCGAAGCCAGTATAACCAAAGTCATGCGTGGCACACCGTTTCCCGATGCCAACATCGCTGTCGGACACGAGGGTGAATGATGGATTCCCATGCACGGGATCGTACCCCATTCTCGCTTAGACGCACTTTTGTCCAGTCTTCATGAATTCATGGACGAACGGAAAGATATCCTTGAGCGGCACAATATAACATGGAGTTTCGTCTGCGTGCTTGTGGGATTGTCAGGTGTCTTGATCGAGCCAAATTTATATTGGAGGGATGCACGGCCCACCATGCTGGACGGTTATTTGTCCGAAAGTCATATCAAAGACAAACCGAAATACCCGGAGGACTTGGAGGCGCGCGCGGCAGTAAAGTCTTTGCGCGAAGAGATGATCACTTTGTTCGGGTCGCTTGGCGGTGTGCACATGCAGATCGGGCGGGTTTATCCCTATTTGGAAAGCCAGAGCCCTGAGATTCAGGCCTTGCTTAAAACCCTCAAAACCCACCTCGACCCCCGAGGCCTGATGAACCCAGGATCATTGGGACTTTGATGAATTGGAGACGCAGTGTGCGTCTGTTCGTTGTCATCAGTGCTTTGATCAGCGCGGTATTGCCATTGCGAGTTTGGGCCGCCGACAAAATACCCGCCACCATTGCCGCGTTTTCTTCACCGGCTCTGGCTGCCGATGGCTTACGGATTGATCGGCATTGTCGGTCTCTTTGGCGCCGCCATTGGCACCACGTCCCAAACTTTAGTGCAAACCGCCGTGGATGAAGCCTATCGGGGCCGGGCCATCAGTGTGTGGTACACCGCCGTCAACGGCGGACAGGCGTTGGGCGCATTGATCCTCGGTGCCTTCGCCGAGCTGTACGGCTTTGCTTGGCCTCTTATCGCCGGGGGTATCATCACCGGCCTCTGGGCCGTGGCTCTTCTGCCCAAACGCGGACGCTATGCCGCTTTACTCGAAAAGCCGTAAACGCTAGGCCGCCCTGGAAGACGGGGCGCGGTAAACCCCCTGCTCCCGGTAACGGGCCATGGTTTCCATCACCACACCGATGCCTTCTACAGCAGTTTCCGTCGGTTTTTCGAGCGCCCAGTCCAGCGGGAACCCGTCGTGACTGCGATACATTTCCGCTGCTTTGTCGAAATCGATTTTATCGATCGCGGACATTCCGGGATCACGCCGCGCACGGCGCAACGCTTCGATATCCACACGGGCAACTAAGGGCACTTCCCCGCCGGTATCGGCAACGGCAACGGTGCGGCCATCGGGACCGATGAGTTTGGAAAAACCGCGGTGAAAGTATGTGGTCGGCCCACCGGGGACTGACGACTCACACCCGGTATTAGCGCTCGCGATGTAGATCTGGTTCTCCGCCGCATGGGCACACTTGGCGATGTCCCACGGGGTACGATGGCCGTTGTGGGGTTCTCCGGTGGGATAGACGATCAGTTCCGCGCCGCGCAGCGTCAACGAACGCCACAACTCGGGGAAGTTGGTGTCGTAACAGATGCAGGCGCCAAGCGTGCCGATGTCCGTCTCGACGACGGGGAACAGTCCGTCTTCGCCATAGCGCTGCACATATTCGGAATAGACATTGCCCGGAGTGGTATTGTTGAGCAGGCCGTTAATGTCACCACATTGAATCTTACGGTACTTGAGTATCACGTCGCCTGACGGATTGATGATGAACGCCGTGTTGAACCAGCGCCGCGGCCAATCTGGATTGTATTCAAAGATAGCGCCACCCACGTAAGACCCGATGTCTGATGCGAATTTCTGTAGGCGCTCAAAGTGAGGGCTAGCCATCTGGATACCCACCTTGGGCCAGAAGTCGTCCACCGATTTGCCGAAACTGGCGCCGGTCATCCAGTACTCCGGGAACACCACCAGCTTAACTTCGGGCCGGTCAGCAAACTTAGAGGCCATACCGAGGCTGCGGTCCAAATTCATGGAAATAATTTCGTCGGCCTGTTCCACGGTAGAAGCGGTGGTGATATGAGCCTGGGCCAACAAAATTTGATAAGGCGCGATAGGCTTTTTTGGTTCTGTCGCCCAATCCTTGGCCCGTGCCGGCGCGCGGTTGTATTCCACCGCATAGAGTTTGGTGCGCAGTTGCGCCGGGAAGTTGAGCATGGGAGCCGTGCGCCACATGCGCAACGTATCGAGATCGATTTTGTTGGCAACTGCATCCGTCTCCGCTCCACCGGTGGCCAATTCAAAGCCACGGGAGTCCCACATGCCAGAGATGCCCCCCGCGGATGCCACTAAAAGCGCGACTAAGTTCTCCCAGGCCCGGGCAGAACGCGCGACTTTGCGGGCGTGAGTCAAGGCATCGGGCCGCTCGCGCGTAGGATTGAGGATGATTTCAGCGCCGGCCAGGGTGTGTCCGCGCACCACTTCGTGGGACCGGATGTCATCGCTCGTCACAACAGCTAAATCACCGATGTCTGTTTTGACGACGGGATAAAGGCCGTCGGCATCCGCCAACAGGTTTTTCCCATCCGGTGAAAACAGAAAAGCTTGGGCGCCCACCGATCCGGCGATGTGCACGCCGAAATGAGTGGCTGTTTCACTGAGACTACCGCGCACCTCGTCCGCCTCTTCGCCTTTAGGCAGAGCCGGAACTACGACGAGCTTGAGGTCGTCGTAGTCGGCGTCCAGGTCGGCGATACGTCCGTGCCAATCGTCCCCGGTTGGTTTTGGTCCATCGGTCAAGCAGACGGCGGTGTAGCGCATGAGTTTGGTTCCCTGTGATTAGACGTTTCTAATTTGTACCCCATCCTGAAACGGGGATGGACAGACGACAAATGTACCCGTTCGGCCGTTCAATAGGCGAGCCAAATCGACTACGGACGCCCTACCGGTCTGTGATCGTCCGATGGCGCTTTCAATTGGACTCCGCTTCCAGCGGTTTGTGCTGCCGGTTGCCAGAGGAAAACGCGAGCATGAGCACAGCATCAGAGCTGCCGTTGTTGTGAACAGAATGGGGGGTATGGGCGGAAAACACGTGGGTGTCGCCAGCGCTGAGAGTCGCCCTGTCGTCCTCACCAATAGGAACCGTGACCGATCCCTCAAGCAAGTGCAGAATTTCCGAACAGTTGTCATGGCGGTGTTTTGGTGACGATGCACCCACGTTCACCACCATGCGTACCAGGGAAGCCCCTACCCCTGGGTCAGACGCATGATCGGCCAGCCATTCCATCTGGCCCCAGCTGTATTCTTCGATGCGAGGTGTCGAGCCGGACACTGTATTTCTATTTCCCGTCTTCCCGTTGATTCACTTCCCAGACAAAACCATCAGGATCCTGAAAGCCCATGGAGTGCATTTGGGTTTCGCCCTGGCCGCCGGTTTTGGGTACGGCGCGGGAGAACAATTCGCAGGTGATCTTCACCGCTGATGCTTGGATGCGCTCGTATAGCGCCGCCGCATCCTGGCAACCGGCGACGAACACCGCTTTGCCGATGCCCAGCTCCCAAGACACGTCACCGGGATCGTCCAGCGGGTCTTTGACAAACATCAGGCTGCCGATCATGCCGTGGTAATCGTGGTCGGCTTTGCACACGGCGAAGCGCACCGTGTCGCCCGGCTTGCCGGCGGCCAATTGTCCGCCGATCTCCATGGTCGAGTCCTGATACTTGGTCAGGCCGAGGGTGTTGGTGAAGAAGTCCAGCGACGTATCAACGTCGCGGCCGATGCAGGTGGTGCGGCGGATGAGAAACTGCTCGGGGTTGGGCTGGTTGTACCGGTAGTACATCTCGTAAAAGAACCCTTCGGGGTCGAAAATGTGCGCGGACGCATACTCGATCATTCCCTCACCGCGGGGATTGGGGAAGGTGCCGTCTTCCGGCGCCGCGTAGATTCTCGCGCCGGGGAAGGCTTCGACCTTGGCCATAAGCGAGTCCATGTCGGGCACGTCGGCCACCAAGACCACATTTCCAATGCCGAGGCGGTGGCTAGGCGGGCCCGGGTCGGGCAGTTTGGGATCGAGCCATTCGAGAATGCCGATCTTGCCGATGTCCTTATCCGCCCCTTCCATCATGTAGAGCTGCACACGATCGCCCGGCTTACCGCAGGGCAAGATGCCGCCGGACAGCTCCATCTCCGCATCGTAGGAACAGGTCCAGCCGAAAACGTTTTCGTAAAAGTCTTTCATCCGTGCCGCATTGCGAACGATTAGAGTGGTGCGTTTGAGAATGGTGTCGGTCATATTATTCACTTCGCTTCTTTGCGGGTGTTGAGTTCGAAGAAATAGCCGTCCGGATCGAAGAACGACATGGTGGTGAGTTGAATGGTGGTGCCATCAGCACCGGGCACTTCGTCATGCTCGGGCGCGCAGTGAACGGTATGGCCGAACTTGTCACCTGCCGCGTCCAAGCGTGCGGCAATCTCATTCACGTCTTCAGCGCCGGCAACAAACATGGCGGTGCCGATGCTGATGGTGTCTGGGTAGGGGCCGGGATCGTCAATCACCGGGTCAAGGTATTGCATGAGACCGAGCATGCCCACTTCGGGGTCGTTGCCCTGCAGGATGGCGATCCGCACCTTTGCGCCTGGCTCGCCGGCGGGCAGCACCTGACCGCCCACTTCCATCTCCTGGTCGTACCAGATCTTCATGCCCATGATATCGGAATAGAAGTCGACGGACTTTTGAATGTCACGCACAATCAAAGTGGTGCGCTTGATGCCGAAGGACTCGATGTTGGGCATGTTGCGCTTATGATTCACTTCGAAGAACAGGCCATCGGAATCGAAGAACGACAGCGTGGTCATTTCAATCTCGCCACGGCCGTCCGGCATCGGCACGGCCCAATCATGGGGCGGGCAGTGGATGCGGCATTCGGTCGAAGCGTTGAGCCGTTCGATCAGCGGGGCCATGTCCGGGGTTTCACAGACAAACACCACATCGCCAATGCCAAGGCGGTTACGCGAGGTGAAGCCCGGGTTCTCGGGCAGGCGCGGATCAGTCCATTCTAAAATGCCGAGCTTGGCGATATCGGGCCGGTTGCCGGCCATGATGCCGAGATGCACCTCGGCCCCCGGTTCGCCCGCTGGGATGATCCGGCCGCCGACGGTCATGGACTGGTTGTAGTATTCGGTCATGCCCGCCACATCGCGGTAGAAAGCGATGGACCTCTCGCAGTCGTTAACCAGGATGGTGGTGCGCTTGAGGTGGGTATCCGTCATGTGAGTCCGCTATCATATTTGAAAATCTTTTATACTGGTATCTTAGGACATCGAACCATGGCCGCCGACGAAAAACTGGTGGTACGCATTCGCGACGCCTTAAGTGCGCGTAAAGACGTGGAAGAGAAGCGTATGTTCGGCGGCGTCGCCTTCATGGTTCCGGGCCATATGTGTTGCGGGCCGTTAGACAAATATTTAATGGTCCGCGTTGGACCTGATCAATACGGGTCCGCACTAAAGCTCAAGTACGCCACCACCATGGAGTTCACCGGCAAACCGTTGACCGGTTTTATCACGGTGAAGTCGGTCGGCCTACGCACCAAACGAGAATTGGAGCGCTAGATCAACAAAGGGCTGGCGTTTGTGGAAACACTTCCCCCTAAGAAGGCAAAAAAGAAAGCCGCGAAGAAAAAACGCTAAGTCTGAGCGTCAAGAACAATCGAGCCGTCGTCTTCGATGGTCCAGAAAGGATTGTGGGCCACTTCCCAAAGATGACCGTCGGGATCGGCGAAGTAGCCCGAGTAGCCACCCCAAAAGACCTCTTCCGCCGCTTTGATGAGCTCGGCTCCGGCGGCGACCGCTTCTTTGAGCACAGTATCCACTTCGGCCCGGTTGCGGGCGTTATAGGCCAAAGATACACCACGGAATCCGGATGGAATGTTATCAACCTGCGCGTCCTCCGCCAGGGCCGCCCGGCCGTAAAGGCCAAAGATCAATCCGCCGGCCTGAAAGAACACCACGTCGTCGTTGCTTTGTTCGGATGCTTTCCACCCAAGCGCTTCATAGAAGGAACGGCAGCGGGCGAGATCGTCCACACCCAAAGTGATAAGGCTGATGCGCGGGTCCAACGCTGGGTCCCTTTACTTGAACCCAAGCGTTTCCGGGTTCACCAAACCATCGGGGTCGAGCATGTTTTTAATCCCGCCCATGACCTGTGCTGTTTCCGGCCTGAGCGAGTCGAAGTACGGATAGGTCTTACCGATCTGATTGGAGGCGGCACCGTATTTGGTAAATATTGAGATGGTCTTTTCCCGGATCTCAGTGACAAGGGCAGCGGCCTCCGGGTTTGGCTCGGGTTCCGTCAATGTCTTGAGATGACTCGGTTCCGGCGTGCGTTTGTGTACGGGATACCACTCGTCAAACCAGTGCATCACCGGTTCATATGAAAAATAGTGTTGGCCGATGGCGATCATCAGCCGGGTGACATAGATGCCGTGCGCTTCCATCTTGTCCTTGTACGAGTCCAGCATCTTTTCGTTTTCTTGCATGAGCGGAATCGCCAAGGAATGCCCGACCTTTGCGTTAAGTGCGGCCCAACGGTCGCCGTCCGGTCCGAGTATGCTGTTGAGTGGCTTGAAGGGATCGGTGCGCACCGCCTTGGGAATGGAATTGGGAATTTCTTCACCGCCATTCTTGAGCGCGGCCTCCCGGATGGTTTCCAGGTCCACATCTACGGCGGCCTGACTGTTGCCTGACGCCACCGTATGGATGGAGAAAGCACCTTCTTCAATAAAATCGCGGCCAGCCACCACCAGCTTAGCGCCTTCCACCAGACCTTTGAGCCAGCCTGATTGGCCTTTGACTACGGCACCGAGGGTCTTGATATCCTCGACGATGTTTTCCGCCTGCATATTCTTTTTGGTCGAGCCGGGATCGAATACGTAGGCTTCTTCTGCCGCTCCCGTGCGAGCAATATCGGACAGGGCTCTGGCGGTGGATTCCAGATCGGGGAAACAGAACGAGGCGAAATCGGTAACCTTAGGAATACGCATCATCCTCAAGGTCGCCTGCACTTTGAAGCCGAGCGACCCGGCATCATGAACGAATAGGCCGGTGAGATCCGGCCCATAGGTGCGGTAGAACGGCTTGTCGACATTCTTGAATCCGGGCTGACCGGTTTTCAGCAATGTGCCATCTGCCAACACCACTTCCATGCATTGGAGCATTTCTGCCGCCGTACCGTAGCGGCCCGTGCCCATGAACAGTGCCCCGTTGGATAAGCCGCCGCCGACAGTGGCGCGGACACCGGAGAATGTGCCGAACATGGGCAGGCGTAGGCCGCGCGGTTTCAGGGCTTCGTAAATCTGCTGCCAAGTGACGCCCGCCTGGACGGTGATGTACAAATCCTCTTCGTTGATCTCGATGATTTCATTCATGGCACTGAGATCGACGGTGACCGTGTCCTCCCGCACCGGCCGGTAGCCGCCGGTGTAGGACATACCCCCGCCCCGGGGTACGACCGCATACCCTTCCTTAGTGGCCGCGGCGACGGCTTCAGCCAATTTATTTTTATCCGTGGGACGAACGGCGACAGCGGGTGTGGAGCCGACAGAGTAGACGTCCGACGCATAAAAGGTGCGTTCTTCCTCATCGGTGATGACCTGCTCGACACCGAGAATGTCAGTTAAAGTTTCGACCAATCGGTCGTTACGGGCGGATGGATCTACGTTCATATCTGCGTCCTATTCTTGGTGTCATTTCTTTTTTTGACTTAAAATTTTCGCGTCAGAGTCCGTGTGGCTCTGTTCTCTTCATCGTCTCGCCGTCAATCTCCCAGGTCTTGCCACCAATCAACTGACCGGCGACCGGAGTAAACGGCAACATGGTGACGTCTTTCCATACACCGTTTTTCACATAAGGGTCGCCGTTAAACAGAGCGCGGGCTTCGGCCTCTGAGCCCGCCTCATAGACCATGATCGATCCCTGAAACTGTCGTGTATCATCAGCGCTGGACGGCTGGCACGGACCGCCGACGACCATTTTTCCCAGCACGCTTTCTACGTAGCGCAGATGCTTGATGAGATGTTTTGACCGGGTTTCATCCTGATCACCGTCATCGATACAGATAAAGGCGTAGTTCATCCACTGTGTTCCTGCCACAAGGACTCAACTTTTTCAGTGATGACTTTAAATGACTCGTCCTTGCGGATATAGCCGATGGCGCCCTGCATCATGCAATCTTCCCACACACCGAGATCTTCGACGCTGGTAATCATGATGACCTTGGCGGCAGGATCCTCGCCACGGATGGAGACCAGGGCATCGAGCCCATCCATCACCGGCATATTTATATCCATCAATGTGATCTGCGGTTTGAGCTCGGTAAATTTCTCGACCCCAATTTTTCCGTTTTCGGCTTCACCGACGATGGTATGTCCGGCTTCTTCCAACAGCGTTCTGAATGAAAACCGAATAGACGCGTCATCATCAACAAGGAGGATCGTCAAAGCGTTCGACATGGCCTTTTCCCATTACTTCCTAGCGGATTGACCGGAACGAAAGAGTCCGCTTTGGGATTCCGTATTGTGCGGTGTCATGCGAGTCTGTGCGATGCGTACCGGCATCCATTTTACTGTCACGTCTGGCGACCGTCAGCGATTGCAAGCGATCGTCGCGGACCCGAAGAGCGCGCAGAAACACCTCTGGCGGGCGCGGATCATCCTGAAGACCGACGCGGGGCTCGGCACTTCGGCGATCATGCGCGCGACCGGCAAGTCCAAGACCTGCGTGTGGCGCTGGCAGGAGCGGTTCATGCACGAGGGTGTCAACGGCTTGCTTCGCGACAAGTCCCGTCCGCCTGGCAAAGCGCCGATCCCGCCGGAGCGCGTCGCCGAGATCGTCCGCCTGACCCAGCAAGCGCCGCCGCACGAGGCGACCCACTGGACGCTGCGCGCGATGGCGAAGGTTGCTGGCGTCGCGGCGGCGGCGGTCCAGGCGATCTGGAAGGCCCATGGCCTCAGCCCGCACCGCTGGCGGCACTTCAAGCTCTCCAATGATCCCGCCTTTGCCGAGAAGCTCACGGATATCGTCGGCTTGTATGTCGACCCGCCGGCCCATGCCGTGGTGCTGTCGGTTGATGAGAAGTCGCAGATCCAGGCTCTCGACCGCACCCAACCCGGCCTGCCGATGAAGAAGGGCCGCGCCGGTACGATGACCTATGATTACAAACGGCATGGCACGACGACGCTGTTCGCCGCGCTCAACGTGCTGGACGGTACGGTCATCGCACAGAACATGCAGCGCCACCGCCATCAGGAGTTCATCCGCTTCCTCAACCGCATCGAGCGCGAGGTGCCGACGGACAAGGCCGTCCACGTCATCCTCGACAACTACGCTGCGCACAAGAAGGACAAGGTCCGCGCCTGGCTCGCCCGCCATCCACGCTGGACCTTCCACTTCACGCCGACCTCGTGCTCGTGGCTCAATGCCGTCGAGGGCTTCTTCGCCAAACTCACGCGGCGCGGGCTCAAGTGTGGCGTCTTCCAATCCGTCGTCGACCTTCAGGCCGCCATCAACCGCCTTGTCCGCGAATACAATGACGCAAACCCAAAACCCTTGATCTGGAAAGCCGACCCCGATCATATCATCGCCGCACGAAACAGAGGGTTCCAAACGTTGGAATCAATCCACTATAGCATTTCCGATTTATTCTGACGCATAGCCGTCAGCAACCAAGAAGTTCCTGCAGTGCGCGTGATTGAAGAGGCCGCAGACGTTACCGGCGGCTTTCCACAGATCATCGATGGTGCGGGGTTTTAAGCGCTTCATGTGAGCTTTGAACTTTGAAAATGCGAGCTCGATCGGGTTGAAGTCCGGCGCATAGGGCGGCAGGAACAAAAGCCATGCGCCCCGCTTTTCAACCGCCCGCCTGGCACCGTCGCGTTTGTCGGCCGGCAGATTGCCGGGGACAACAACAGCGCCTTTTTGAAGGGTCGGGGCGCGTTGCGTTTTGATGTACTGCTCGAATGCATCACCGTCCATGGCGCCCTCGATCACCCAGGGCGCGGTCAGGCCGTCACCGCGCAATCCGGCAATGAAGGTCATGGTTTTCCAATGACCATGGGGAATGGCGGCAACCATCCGCTGGCCGCTGGGACAGCGCCCCCGCAGGCGCGCCATTTTGGTATTGATACTTGTTTCGTCAAGGAACACGATCCTGCCGACCCGCTCGGGATGGGCCGGGAGCCGGGCCTGACGTTGGCGCCAAACCACGCGTGCTGCCTGCCCATCCGCGCGTTCCTGTTCACTGGCGTGGGCGGTTTTTTTAAAGCTGATCTTGCGCGCGCGGAACCAGTCATTAATCGTCGAAGTCGGCGCAATCACTTGGTGAACTTCGTCCAGACGCTCAGACAGCTCTTGCAGTGTCGGGTCTGGCGTCTCCTTAATCCAGCGCAGGATATCCTCGCCGTCAAGGATCAAGACGGCGCTGGCGCGACGGCCGTGGCTTGACCGCGACAGTCCCCTCGTCTTCATATCGCCCGCCATCCCGCACCGCCGAGCTTGCGCTCACCTCAAAAAGGGCCGCCGCCTGACGGCGCGACATGCCCGACGCCACTTTCCTCGCCAAACGAATACGCAGGTCTTCCGATACAGCCACGATGCCCCCGCCAAAGCGGCTATCGAATCAGTCCGCCAAGACCATGACAACAAAATTTTGATTCATTCAACCGCGGAAACGCTCTAGGTACGTGAGTCTTCATAGAGGCGGCGAACGGTGTTGGCCAGATTCGTCACCGGTTTGTCCTTACGAATATACCCCACTGCTCCGGCATCGACGCAGTTTTGAAGCGGGTTCTCGTCACGTAGCCCCGACAACATGATCACCACCGTATCGGCACTCTCTTGCATGATGTGCTTGAGGGCTTCAAGGCCATCCATTCCGGGCATATTGAGGTCCATCAGGACAACGTCGGGATGATGGGTCTTAAAAAAGTCCACAGCTTGTTGGCCATCCGCAGCTTCACCCACAACAGCCATTCCTGCGGCTTGAAGAAGGGCTGAAAACATCATGCGCAAGGCCGAGTCGTCATCGACCAACAGGGGGGACCCGAAGACTGGCTGGTTCGGTCATGGCGCACCAGTCCTCGTGATTAGAAGAAGGCCTGTAAGCCGGTCTGGGCACGACCAAGAATGAGGGCGTGCACGTCGTGTGTCCCTTCATAGGTGTTGACCGTTTCCAAATTCATGGCATGGCGCATAACGTGAAACTCATCGACAATGCCGTTGCCGCCGTGCATGTCCCGGGCCATGCGGGCAATGTCCAGTGCCTTACCCGCGTTGTTGCGTTTGATCAGGGAAATGTCTTCCGGTGCACACTGATGGGCATCAATCATACGGCCGACACGCAACGCTGCGTGTAACCCAAGAGTGATTTCCGTTTGCATGTCTGCCAGCTTTTTTTGGATGAGCTGGGTTTGCGCCAATGGCTTGCCGAATTGTTTGCGATCGAGCGTGTACTGCCGCGCCGCGTGCCAGCAGAACTCGGCAGACCCCATGCATCCCCAGGCAATCCCGTAACGGGCTTTGTTGAGACAGCCGAACGGACCTTTGAGGCCTTGCACATTCGGCAACAAGGCGTCTTCCCCAACTTCAACATCGTCCATGACGATTTGGCCGGTGACTGATGCGCGCAAAGACAACTTGCCTTCAATCTTCGGTGCCGACAGGCCTTTCGTGCCTTTGTCAAAAACAAAGCCGCGAATGACGTCGTCTTCCGTCTTGGCCCAAATGACAAAGACGTCGGCCACTGGTGAATTTGAAATCCACGTTTTGGTGCCGGTGAGAACATAGCCGCCGTCGGTTTTCTTTGCCCGCGTGGCCATACTGCCTGGGTCGGACCCAGAGTCCGGTTCGGTCAAACCAAAACACCCGATCTCATCGCCGCTGATCAGACCCGGCAAATACTTTTGCCGCTGCTCTTCGGTGCCGTAGGCCGCGATCGGATATGCCACCAAGGAAGACTGGACACTGATCATCGATCGGTAACCGGAATCCACCCGCTCGATTTCACGCGCGATCAAACCATAGGCGACGTGGCCCAAGGCCGAGCCGCCGTAAGCCTCGGATGCTGTCGCGCCGAGCAAACCGACGGCACCCATTTCAGGGTAGATGGCCGGGTCATAGGTTTCATTGCGGAACGCCTGAGTGATGCGGGGCAGAAGCTTGTCCTCGGCATAGGCCCGGGCAGAGTCCCGCACCAAGCGCTCCTCTTCGGTCAGCAACTCCTCCAACAGCAGCGGGTCTTGCCAATCGAACTTCGCCCATGGCGTGGCATGGGAATCAGTGGATGGATGGTGAGGAGCTTCGGCGGCCATGTGCGCTGTCCCTGAACCGCCCGAGAAAGTTTAAACGGCGGTTCCTCTTGATTATTTTTGCGGGACGGACTGTACCGGGAATGGGCCTTCAGCCACAAGCGTTGCTAATTCAGGAAGCCTGCTTAAAAGCGCCAAACATATACATTCCCCCGGCTTTTTTGGGGTTGGGCTTTGCGGCTGTCGCTCGCATTTTTGCTTCATGGCTGTGCCGGCCAACCGACCCCGCCCAGGTGGGATAGGCATCGCCGTGCCGGTCGACGGGTGCCGAAACTTCAAACATGTCGTCGGGCTCGAACCCCGCTTCGATCATTTCTTCCTCGACGTCCATGGTGTGCAATTTTGCCCAGAAGGGCTCGGCGTTGTACCAGGAGTCCCAATCACGGATGAATTTCTCGAACGGCGATGTATCCGGATCGAAATTAGGCTGCTCCATATGCAGCATCATGCCGCCCGGTACGAGCAAGTCGTGACCTTTTTTCAAAAGTGCCTTCATCGCCTTGGTTGACGTCTCATGGAAGAACATGGCGGACAGCACCAAATCAGCACTGCCGGCGTCGATTTCGATGGTTGCCGCATTGGCCTGCTGAAAGATGATGTTCTCCACACCCATTTCCTTGGCGCGGGCGTGGCCATAGCGCAGCATGGGTGCGGCCACATCGACGGCCCACACCTCTGCATCGGGATAGGTTTCGGCAAGGGGCAGCGTGTTGAAACCGGCACCGGCCCCCATATCGACAATGCGTTTGGGCTGAAAATCCGGATGAGCCTCTTTCAACCACTTGGCCATGGTGCGTCCAACCAGATCGCTTTTCGGTCCGGTGCCGCCAGAAACAGTGGTGTAGTGCCCGGATTCGTAATTGGCGGGCGCTGAAATATCGTCGGGTATTACTTCCGAATAATAGCTGCCCGGCATGGCGTGATTGTCCACCTCGGACAGGTAGCGGGGAACCTCAACGGATGGGTCCAACCGTAGCCGGTTGCTGCCGGCATTCATCTCTTTGGCCCGCTCAACCAGATCTTCAATTTGGTGGAAGACGAGTTCGCGCCCCACCTGCTGACGGCATTCCTGGGTGTTGCGCCGGACCGCCGACCAGAATTGATAGGCAAATTCCGGTTTCATGGCGTCGCGCACTTCCACTGAGGTCGCCGGGTCACGGCCATGCTTTTTATCGAATGCGGGTTTGACCCGAGCCTCGTAGGCTGCAGGCACGCCAGGATATAAAACAGCTCCAATGTGGGTAAAAAGGTTGGCGAGGAAATTCATCCGCGCCGAGTCATCGTGAGTAGCGTCTGGCAACAACGAATGGCGGTTGAGCCGGGCATACGGTGGGGGTAAGGGGATAGATGTCTGGGTCATGGGCCCTGGTTTTACAGGGCTGGATACAGGTTGGCTACCAGTTGATCGCAATCGCCCAAAGACCTAGAGAAGGCAAGTGTGAGCGATCATTACAGAAACCAAAGCCTCTTAACCCTTAGCTTGGCCCGTCTAAGGGTCTAGAGTCAGCGCCATCGAAAGAAGAGGATATGGGACACACACTGATCCAGAAAATCATGGCCCGGGCTTCGGGACGGGAGAGCGTATCGCCCGGCGAGATCGTCACCTGCGCCGTTGATCTGGCGATGATTTTGGATTCCGGCGGCCCGCGAAAGATTTGGCCGCGGCTGATGCAACTGAATGTCGGGGTCTACGACAAAGACAAAGTGGTCGTGGTCGCTGATCACTTCGTCCCGGCCGCCGATCCGCAAAGCGCGGCTATTCTCAAACTCACCCGTGACTTTGTCGAGAAATACGACATCACCAATTTCTATGACATGGAAGGCATCTGCCATGTGCTGATGGCCGAGAACGGCCATCTGCAACCAGGTATGTTCTGTTGCGGCGGCGACAGCCATTCCACCATGGGCGGCGCGTTCGGCTGTTATATGGCAGGCTTCGGCGCCATTGAAATGACCGGCGTGGTCATTACCGGCGAGATCTGGTCGGTGGTGCCGGAAACCATCAAGGTGGATTGGTCGGGATCCTTCGGCACCGGCGTTGCCGCCAAAGACATCATGCTGTTTCTCGCCCGCGAACTAGGTATGGAAAACGCTTTTAAGGTGGTCGAATTCGGTGGTGAAACGATCAGCGCCATGTCGATGATGGAACGTATGGTGCTGACCAACATGGCCGCTGAGTTGGGCGCAGAGACCGGGCTCATTGCTCCCGATGAAACCACCCTACAAGCGATCCGCGGCGGCGGCACGGAACCCGTCGTCGATGCGTTGGATTGGCACAGCGATAACGATGCAGCATTTTGTGCAGAACATGCGTTTGATGCGTCGACGTTGGCGCCCTATGTGGCGGCCCCGCACAAGCCGTCCAACTCCGCGCCGGCAGAAGACTACGAACGCGATCATATAAAAGTGGACCAGGCCTACATCGGCGCCTGCGTCGGTGCCAAGTTGACGGACCTGCACATGGTCGCGGCAGTGTTGAAAGGCCGCCAGGTGAAGTCCGGCACGCGATTGATGGTGGCGCCATCGTCGAAAAAGATCATGCGTGAGGCGGCGGCCGACGGCACGCTTGCCACAATCACCGAGGCCGGTGGCATGATTCTACCGTCGGGCTGCGGCGCGTGCGCCGGCTTGGGCGCCGGCATCATCGCCGAAGGGGAAGTATGCATTTCCTCCACCAACAGAAACTTCCAGGGCCGCATGGGATCGAAAGATGCATTCGTCTATCTGGGTTCGCCCTACACGGTGGCAGCAGCGGCAGTGGCCGGAGAGATCGTCGATCCCAGGGACATGCTGTCATGAGTGAAGTGAGTGGCAAGGCCTGGGTGTTCGGCGACGAAATCAACTCCGATGTCATGGCGCCCGGCATCTACTTCAAAGAGTCCATGGATGTGATGGCGAGCCACTGTTGCGAAGCGGTCAACCCAGACTTCGCACCGAACGTGAAACCAGGCGATATTGTTGTCGCCGGACGCAACTTCGGCATCGGCTCGGCCCGGGAACAGGCGGCCTTGTCTTTTGTGCATCTGAAAGTAGGTGCAATTCTCGCCAAATCCTTTGCCCGCATCTTTTACCGCAACGCACTGAACTTCGGTGCGCCCGCGCTGATATTTCCCGAAGCCGATGAAATCAGCACCGGAGATAGGGTCTCCGTCGATCCTATTGCCGGGACGGTGAAAAACGATACCACCAGCAAGTCCTACACCGTGTCGCCCATACCGGAACATCTCATGGAGATGATTCAACTGGGAGGACTGATGCCGTACTTGAAAAAGAAAATTGACGCCGGAGACCTAAAAACAGGAGCGCCACCAAAATGAGTCATGCAAAACGCTTACGGGACTTGCTCGCCGGGCCTGAAACGGTTGTCGCCCCTGGTATGTACGATGGCCTTACTGGCCTGCTGGTGGAACAGGCGGGTTTTGATGCGGCCTATGTGGGCGGTGCCAGTATTGCCTATGCCCGCCTCGGCCGCTCGGACATCGGCTTAACCACGTGTTCCGAAGTGGCCGACACCATTGCCAAGATCCGCGACCGCATCGAGATTCCATTTGTGGTCGATGCGGACACCGGCTTTGGCAATGCGCTGAACGTTCAGCGCACGGTGCGCATGTTCGAGCGCGCCGGCGCTTCCGGATTGCAACTGGAAGACCAGACCACACCTAAACGCTGCGGCCATCTCGACGGTAAGACCCTGGTCTCGACAGCAGAGATGGTGGGCAAGATCAAAGCCGCCCAGGACGCGCGCCTCGATGACGACACCGTCATTGTCGGACGTACAGATGCCATCGCCGTGGAGGGCTTTGAGGCCGCTTTGGATCGGGCGGATGCCTATGCGGAGGCCGGCGCCGACATGCTGTTCATCGAAGCGCCCCGGTCCATCGAACAGATGACCACCATCGGAGAACGCTTTGCCAACCGGGTGCCCTTGCTGGCCAATATGGTGGAAGGGGGCAAGACGCCGTTGTCTTCCGCTCAGGACCTAGGCGACATGGGCTTTAAGTTCGTGATCTTCCCGGGCGCCATGGTCCGCATGGTCGCCAAGGCGGGTCAGGACTATCTGCGCGCCCTTAAGGAGGACGGCTCGACGGCCCAGGTGCGGGACCGCATGTTCGATTTCAACGGCCTCAACGATCTGCTCGGTACCCAGGACTTGCTGGACAGCGGCAAACGCTACGGCCCGGAGACTTTGAAGGCGGCGGAATAGGCGGTTTGATTCCCCTTCTGGCAAGGCTATTCTCGGTCTGAACAACGCTGCGGCAGCGGCAAATATCAACGTCGCGCCTGCGGCTATAAAAACGCACAAATGAGAAAGTTAAAGGGGATGCACCGCCATGGAACTGTCCGATAAGACAGCCCGCCAGCTCTACGAAGAAGTCAAAGCCAATCCCAAGCGCGCCAAGTTCGGCTTCGGCAATAAGGCGGCCTTGGTCAATGTTGACGTTCAAAAAGCTTACACTCGGACCGATCTGTTCAAGACGGCCTATGAGAACGATCCCAATCAGATTCAGCACATCAACGAAGTGGCAGAGGTGGTTCGCGTAAAAGGCTGGCCGGTGATCTGGACCTATGTGGCTTATGTGGAGTCCGGTGAGGACTGCGGCGTGTGGGGAACGCGCACCGACACCCCCGACAGCCTGCAAAACATCAAGTACAAATCACAACGTGCTGAATTTGACGACCGGATCGACCGCAAAGACAGCGACATCGTTATGGACAAGAAGATGCCGTCGCCGTTTTTCGAAACCAATCTTCAGTCGCTTTTGGTGTTCCACCAAGTCGACACCGTACTCCTTACCGGCGGCTCCACATCGGGCTGCATTCGGGCCGCAGGCGTTGACAGTCTGTCGCGCGGTTATCGCACCACGGTGATTGAAGAATGCGTCGCCGACAAACACGAAAGCTATCACTTCGCCAATCTCACAGACCTCGCTCTTAAATATTGTGATGTCGAATCCGTGGATACGGTGAAGGAGTGGCTACGCGGTAAGAACTGAACCGCACACACCGTTTCGTTGATCACGCTAAAACTGGGAGGGGTGCGTGAAACCCGATCTCGAACTTTATGATTACTGGCCTTACGAAGGCCGCCCTAAAATCCGCTGGCCCAATGGCGCCAAACTCGCCTTCTGGGTAGCACCCAACATCGAGTTCTACGAACTCGACCCGCCCATCAACCCGAAGCGGGTAGCATGGCCGCGGCCGCATCCCGATGTACTGCTCAATTCCAACCGGGATTACGGCAACCGGGCCGGCCATTGGCGAATGATGGACGTGATGGATAAGCACAACGTGCGCGGTTCCATTTCATTGAGCATCGGCTTGATCGAACATCATCCGGAACTGATCGAGGAAACCAAAGCGCGCAATTGGGAGTGCTTCTCCCACGGCATTTACAATACCCGTTACTCATACGAAATGGACGAAGCGCAAGAACGCGCCATCATGGAAGACAGCCTTGAGTCCGTGATGAAAGCGACCGGGCAGAAGCTGGCCGGGTATCTGGCCCCCGCCCTCACCCACACCGAACGGACCATGGACCTGCTCGCCGAGTACGGATTTCTCTACACCTGCGATCTGTTCCAGGACGACACACCGCAGCCGGTCAAGGTCAGCAGCGGCCGTTTGGTCTCCATGCCGTACTCGCTCGAGATCAACGACATCATTGTCTACAACTCCTATCTCGGCACACCGCGCCGCTACGCTCAGATGATTAAGGATCAGTTCGATCAATTGTTGGCCGAAGGCGAAGACTGCGGCACGGTCATGTGCATTCCACTTCATGCGTACGCCGTGGGTCATCCACACCGCATCGGCGGTTTCGATGAAGCGCTGGAGTACATCACCGGGCACAGCAAGGAAGATGTGTGGATCACCACCGGTCGGGAGATCGCCGAGTACTATTACGAAAATTATTACGAAGACTGCCTCGCCGACATTGCCGCGCGGAAAGGAGGCTAAGCCATGACTGTCGATAAGGAATATCTCGAATATCCCAACCGCCGCTATGGCATGGATCACGATCTCTATGACTGGTCGATTCTGCAGAAGCGTCCCAAGGTTACTTGGCCCAATGGGTCTAAGATTGCCGTGTGGATCAGTTACGCCTTGGAGTTCTTCCCGCTCGATCAACCGGCCAAACCGTTTAAGGCGCCCGGCGGCATGGTGACGCCCTATCCGGACCTGCGCCATTTCACCACCCGGGACTACGGCAACCGGGTTGGCATCCAGCGCATCTGGAAAGTGCTCGACAAACACGGCCTCAAAGCTTCGGCGGCGATGAACTCAATGGTCGCGCAGCGTTATCCATATCTTGTCAAAAAGATCAACGAGCGCGGCGACGAACTCATCGGCCACGGCGTCGACATGGGTAAGGTCCACTACGGCGGCATGGACGACGGCGAGGAACGGGCCCTGATTAAAGAAAGTCTGGACAGCCTGCGCTCCGCCTCCAGCCAGCCGGTGACGGGCTGGTGGTCACCGGGCAAGTCGCAAAGTTGGAATACCATGAAGCATCTCGCCGCCAACGGCGTTGAGTATTGCTGCGACTGGGGCAATGACGACATGCCCTATCAGATGAACGAAGACGCCGGCAATCTCTGGGCCATGCCTCATGGCGATGAGATCTGGGACCGCACCATCATCATGGACAAAAAGCACAACGAGACGGAATTCGTCGAAGAGGTGCAGGACGCGTTTTCGGTGCTTTACGGCGAGACCGATCAATACGGTGGACGAGTGTTGTCTCTGGTGCTGACGCCTTATCTCATCGGCATGCACTACCGGATCAAGTACCTCGATGAGGTGCTGGGCTGGATCAAAGGCCACGACGGAGTGTGGTCCGCGACCGGCGCGGAGATCCTCGACGCCTTTAAAGCGCAGGCGGCTTGAGATGACTGACAGAGGTGTCTCGCGACGGAACGCCTTGAGCACCGCAGGTGCTGCTGCGGCTGCGTCGACCATCCCGTCGTCAAAAACTTCGGCGCAGGAGACAGGTGTGCCCACGCTTAAGCGAATCAAGATGGCGACGATCAGCGTACCAGAAGTGAACGCTATTGCTCCGCTTTATAAACAGTGGCTCGGTTATGACACCGTCGCACGCGGCGAGGTGGCGGCGGATCTGGCCGCGTCGTGGGGTGCACCAAACTCAGCCGGGCGGCCCTATGTGGTCATGCAACCCGAAAGCGGAGCGGATGTGTTCATCCGCGCGGTCGAAATCGATCCTGTACCCGATTACAAAGCCATGACCACTTGGGGTTGGAACGCCATTGAAATCATCTGCGATGATCCCGATGCGGTCTACGCAAAACTGATCGACTCTCCGTTTACCCATTTGGGCGGGCCCGCAGGTCTGACGAACTATCCTTCGATCCGCGCCACACAATTTCAGGGACCCGCCGATGATGTGCTGTATCTGACAGCGGAAACCGGCGACCGTTCCAACTCGCTGTTGCCCCGGCCCGGTGCCTTTATCGGGCGTATTTTCATCATGGTGGTGGCCGGCCCCGACATACAAGCGTTGCAGGACTTCTATGCAGATACGTTCAACATGGAGCGTGGGCCGATCAATAACTCCCCGGTTGATCTCATCAACAAAGCGCAGGGGTTGCCCCTTAGCAGTGAGCGCCCATTGACCATCGTCGGTATGGCCAATCACGGCAACATTCTTGAATTGGACGGCTATGGGGATCACACCGGACCCAGGCCACGGAACGAAGGACAGCTGCAGCCGGGCATCGCAATGACCAGCGTAACCG
This sequence comes from Rhodospirillaceae bacterium, assembly GCA_965262665.1. Lineage (GTDB taxonomy): Bacteria > Pseudomonadota > Alphaproteobacteria > Rhodospirillales > Rhodospirillaceae > CBDBND01. Next base: position 342,813 of record CBDHFR010000003.1, on the reverse strand, counting down.
TGGACAGCTTGGATGACCTGGACCTGGACTTCATCACGGATCCCATAACCGCCTACCACACACGCGCCGCCACCGTGATCGGACCGGCCGGCGAACTCTTGGAACTGATTGAAGAAAACGTTTGATCGATCACAGCAGATGTAAGGACCGTTCATGAACGATGAACCCACCCCGCTGCTCAAGCGGCTGAAGATCAACACCGTCGCCGCACCGGACATCGGCATTGTGGAAAGCTGGTATTCGGAGTGGCTCGGATACTCTGTTTGTGAGCGGGGTGAGATCAGCGCCGATTTGGCGGCGTCCTGGGGCGCGGCCGCCATGTCGGGACGCCCTTACATCGTCATGCAGCCGGAAAACGGAACGGATGTGTTCATCCGGGTGGTCGAGATCGATGAGGTTGCCGGTTACAAGCCGATGACCACACTCGGCTGGAATTCTTTCGAACTCATCATCGACGATGTTTACAAACTCAACGAACGGCTTTTGAAGAGTCCTTTCAAAATTATCGGTGAGCCGTCCCCGTTGGACGGCGAATTGAACTTCATCCATGCCATGCAGGTGCTCGGCCCGGCCGATGATGTGCTTTACCTCACCTGCGACACCGTCCGTGCAGAAGATTCTTTGTTGCCATTGCCTGACTCCTTCGTCGACCGGCCCTTTATTGTCATTCTCGCCGGCAATGGTGTGGATACGACGCAGTCTTACTACTGCGATAAATTCCTGATGAAACGGGAAGGGGACATGACCAGCCCCATCGGGGTGATTGCCGATGCGCAGGGGTTGCCGAAAGATCACGTCTTCGACATGGGCTTCATGTTCCTAGGCCAGGCCGGCAACTTCATCGAATACGACGGTTACGGACCCGAGTACGGTGCCCGCCCGCAGACCGCAGGCCAACTGCCGCCGGGGTGTTCCACTGTGTCTTTCTCGGTCGACAACCTGGATGGGTTTGATCTCGACTTTGTCGGCGACGCTGTATCGGACCCGAGCATCGCTTATGGCGGCGGCCGGACGCGCACTGCCCGCGGCCCCGTCGGCGAGTTGATCGAACTGGTCGAGGGACCGTAATGACGGACGACGCCGCACCTCGTCTGTCCAGACGCGGCGTTGTCACCGGCGCGGCAGCAGCAACGGTAGCCGCGAACGAAACCAAGACACAGATGCCGGACCGCGGTAATCCCATCATCGGCCATGCCATTGCCACCATCGGCGTGCCCGATGTAGGTGCCGCACAGGCCATGTATGAAAAAGCCATCGGCCTTTACGAAGTCAATCGCGGCACAGTCAGCGAGCAAGTTGCCACCTCCTGGGAGCGCCGGCCATGCAGGACCGACCCTGGGTAATGATGCGCTGTGCCAGCGGCGATGAAACTTTTCGTATTCGCATCATCCAGGTGGACCCGGTGCCGGGTTATCGCGCCATGGGTACCTGGGGCTTGAACGCCATCGAAATGATCTCGACGGATATCTATGCGGTGAATGAAAAAGTGCTGTCCGCCGGCTTTGACGTGATCGGAGAGCCGCGCCCCTTAAGCGAAGCCTATGCCAGTGTTCATGCCATGCAGATGAAGGGGGCCGGAGAAGAGGTGTTTTATTTCGCCAGCGATGTCACCGGCGAAAACGAATTTGGTTTGATTCAAGCGAAGTTACAGGTCGACCGTATCTTTAACGCCGTGGTGGGCACGCCCAATATCAAGGCCAGCCACAATTTTTATAGCACCGTCCTCGGCATGAGCTTGGGCAATCTCATGGAGTTTAAAGTGCGCGTTGTCGCCGGTGCCCTTGGCTATTCCCGTGACCGCGCCATCGCCATGGGCGGCGCTCGCGGCACCCGGCCGGGCAGCTCCATCGAGTTCGATGCCTACCCGGTAGAGCATTCTGGCCCGCGTCCGCGCGCCAGCGGTCAATTGCCGCCAGGCGTGTCCATGATCAGTCTGGCAACGGACGACTTCGACTCCCTTGACGTGCCCTTCATCGCCCCGCCTAAGGTGCTCTATGGCGGCGGACGGGTGGCCAGCTTTGTCGGCCCCGCCGGTGAATGGGTCGAAGTCATTGAAGAAGAATTAACCTCATGAGGGGAAGGACAAGAAATGAAAAAGTCGTGCGCCATTCTGGCCGCTTTGGCCATGCTGGGCCCGGTGGCTGCCATGGGTGAAGTGGAGATCAAACGCTGGAATCCGGAAGGGCTGGACCAACCGGTTGGCTATTCCCAGGTGGTGACTATCGAAGGCACCGGCAAGATGGTCCTGCTCGGCGGCAAGGCCGGTCTAAAACCTGATGGCTTTATTCCTGAAACCCTGGCCGAGCAATCCAAGCTGACCTGGGAGAACATCGACCTCGCATTGAAAGCAGCAGGGGCAACGCGCGAAGACGTGGTCGAGATTCAAATCTTCATCGTCGACCTGGCTAACATCGATCCTAATCCCGCATATCAAGACGTACGCAACTTTTTTCCGACGGGACACAAGCCCGTGTCCATGGTCATCGGTGTCAGCGCCCTCGCTATTCCCGAACTGCTTTTAGAAATTAACGTCCGCGCCATTGTTGAGAATTAGGCGCGACACCAAAGAAGGACTGAATCCATGACTCTTTCTCGTAAACAATTTCTGGCTCTCGCAGGCGCTGCTGCCGTCGCGCCAAAGATTCCCCTGGCGCAAGAGACCAGCCCGATCCTTAGCCGCATTAAGTTCTCGACCATCGGCGCACCCAGTGTGGATGCGGTTGAGCGGTACTACACCACCTGGCTCGGTCACAAGGTTGTGGAGAAATCTACGGTGAGCACACCAATGGCCAACAGTTGGGGTGCGCCCAATGCGGCAGGGCGGCCGTTTGTGCTCCTGCAACCGGCGACCGGTGAAGACGTGATGATCCGCGCGGTCGAGATCGAACCGGTGGACGGCTACAAGGCCATGACCACTTATGGCTGGAACTCTTTCGAGATCATTGTTAACGACGTGGATGATTTGCATGAGCGGATGCAAACCTCGGCCTTCCGCCATATCGGCGGCCCAGCCAACTTGGGCGACGGCACCTCGTCGGTCCGCGCCTCTCAATATATCGGCCCAGCGGAAGAAGTGCTCTATTTCAACTGTGAAACCGGCGACCGGTCGGCATCGAATTTGCCCGATCCCGGCGACGATGTAGGCCGCACCAACATCGTCATTCTCGCCAGTGGTGATGTGAGCGCGACCATGGATTTCTACCGCAACGCCTTCGGCCTCGGTCAAGGCTTTGTCATGCCCACACCCATTGGCATCATTGCCAAGGCCCAGGGCCTGCCAGCCGACACAACCTATCAGTTGGGATTCATAAACCTGCGCGAACGGGGCAATTCCATTGAATTCGACGGCTATCCTGAAAACGCGGGTGCCGGGCCGCGCCCACGTGCGCCCGGTCATCTGCCTCAAGGCAACGCCATGATCACCTTCAACGTAGATGATCTCAGTGCAGTGGCGGCCGACTTCTTCACTGCGCCCATCACTGAATACGGCGGTAAGCGGTCTGCCGCGTTTATGGGCCCCGCCGGCGAGTTGGTGGAGTTGATCGAAGAGGCGCGTTAGTCATGGAAGATATGTCCCGCAAAAAGTTCCTTACGCTGTCCGGTGCTGCAGCGGCTGCATCAACTTTACCAAGGCCCAGTAAGGCCCAGGAGACCAAACCCATTTTAAGCCGTATTAAAATGGTGACCATCGGTGCCGCCGACGTGGATACCGCGGAAGAGTGGTGCACCACCTGGCTTAAATACACAGTGGTGGAACGGGGCACGGTGGACGAAGCAGTGGCGCGGTCGTGGGGCACGCCCAACACGGCCGGCCGCAAATTCATCACCCTGCAGTCGGACGCCAAGGACGATGTTTACATCCGCAGCGTCGAAGTGGACTGGGTACCGGGCTACAAGGCCATCACCACCTGGGGCTGGAACGCCATCGAGATCATCGTCGACGACATCGATACGCTGCACGAGACCATGCTCAAATCGCCCTTCCGCCATATCGGCGGCCCGTCTAATCTAAGCGGCAACAACGCTTCGATCCGCGCCGCCCAATACATCGGACCGGCGGAAGACGTGATTTATCTCACCTGCAGAACCGGTGACCGGACGACCTCTCCCCTGCCCATCCCGCGTGGTGCCGTCGACCGGCCATTCATCATGATCCTGTCAGGCACGGACATTGACGCCATGGAATCCTTCTACGCCGAGACGTTTGGCATGCATGAAAACGGCTACCGGTTCATTTCCAAGGGCGGATTAATTTCACGCATGCAGGGCCGCTCCCCGGACCAAGAATACAACATGGGCCTCATCCGTTGCCGGGAACGCGGCAACAACATCGAGTTGGACGAGTATCTGCCGGATACCAAGCCGCGACCTTCTGCCCCGGGCCAGTTACCCCCTGGTGTGGCCATGACCTCGTTCAACATTGATGACCTGGACGCCGTCGATATCGACTTTATCTCTGATCCCATTGTCGAATACGGCGGACGCCGCACGGCCACCTTCGTCGGACCTGCGAGTGAATTGACGGAACTGATTGAAGAGCCGCGTTAAGCCTGTGTCAAAGCCCCTGTTAAGCCGCATCAAGATGGCGACCGTCGGTGCGCCGTCTGTCGATGATTTTGTCCGCCTCTATACGACATGGCTCGGATACACCGTGCAGGCCCAATCAACCGTCAGCAACTCTCTGGCGCAGTCTTGGGGCACGCCCAACAGCGCCGGACGCCAAATGGTCACGTTACAATCCGCGGCTATGGACGACGTCTACCTCCGGGCCGTCGAAGTCGACCCCGTCCCCGGTTACTGGGCAATAACGACCTGGGGCTGGAGCACCATAGAAATTATTGTCGACGGCATTGAAGCGTTGGTTGTAGAGCTAAAAGACTCGGACTTTGAGCACATTGGCGGTCCGGCGAATCTTATGGGAGGCGCGTCTTCGATCCGCGCCGCCCAATACAAGGGCCCGGCAGAGGATGTGATTTACCTCACCTGCGAAACCGGCGACCGCGAGCAATCAACATTACCGCTACCGCGCAGCAAGGTAGACCGTCCATTTGTCATGGTCCTGGCCGGACCAGACATAACCGAATTGGAAAATTTCTATGTCGGTACCTTTAACTTAAACCCAGAGCCACACCGTGATTACAACCTTGATCTTGTCTCACAGGCCCAAGGACAGCCCGCCGGCACGACCTATCCGCTGGGATTGCTCCGTTTAGGAGAGCGCGGCAACAACATTGAGTTAGATGAGTATCCCGCCGGCACCAGTGCACGGCCCAGTGCGGACGGGCAATTGCCGCCGGGGGTCGCAATGACGACTTTCAGCGTTGAAGATCTGAGTGCGATTGATATCGATTTCATTGCAGACCCGGTCATTGATAACGGTGGCAAACGCGCGGCGACGTTGATTGGCCCGGCCGGGGAATTGACGGAATTGATTGAGGACCCACGTCCGTGACACCATCAACCCTATGACCGACTCCAATACTCTCGTATTGCGCAATGATGATGACGGCATCGTCACGCTGACGCTCAATCGGCCGAACGCACGCAACGCGCTGTCCCAAGCCATGATTGACGCGCTGATCGCAGAATTGGAGGCCATTGAATCCGGTGACGACGCCCGGGTGATTATTCTCGCTGGAGCTGGTCCGGCCTTTTGCGCCGGCCACGACCTCAAGGAACTCAAGGACAACCCGGACCCGTCGGCCACCCAAGTGCTGTTTGATCGTTGCGCAGACCTGATGATGAAACTGATCCGCATGCCCCAACCGATCATCGCCAAAGTACACGGTGTCGCCACAGCGGCGGGCTGTCAGCTGGTGGCCACGGCGGACCTGGCGATCGCCGGCAAGACCGCCACCTTTGCCACACCCGGCGTCAACATCGGTTTGTTCTGCACCACACCATCGGTGGCGGTGAGCCGCACGGTTCACCGCAAGAAAGCAATGGAAATGCTACTCACCGGCGAGCCCATGCGGGCAGCGGAAGCGGAAGCGTCCGGCCTGATCAACGCCGCGGTGCCGGACCACGAATTGGATGCGGCGGTGGACACCTTGGCCCGGCTCATCAAATCAAAGTCAGCGCGGATATTGTCGCTGGGCAAACGGGCGTTTTACGAACAGATCGAAAAGCCCATGGCCGACAGTTACATTTATGCCGCAGCGGTCATGGCCCAGAATATGCTGGAAGACGATTGCACCGAAGGCATCGCCGCCTTTGTCGAGAAACGCCAGCCCGAGTGGACAACCTAGCCTTGCTGGCTAAGGCAGGAGATCAATCATGCCCCAAGGACTGATCCGTATTGTTATGCCTCTGCTTATGGTGTTGGCGTTCCTGCTCTATATCCTGTTCAACCTGCCGGACAGCCAAATGGAACCCCAACAACCGCCCGCTACCGAAGCAGCTGAATAATCACGCCCATGACCACGTAGGCGCCGAACGTATTGCCGGCATTGATGACCGACAGTTTCACCGACGCACCGTTGTAGCGATCGTGCAGCAACTCTGTGGTCAAACAGAAGACGATCCAAAGGAAAGCGGCAACCACGGCAGCACCCATGATCGTGGTAACGCCTTGCATGACTATAACGATGTTAATGCCGAGCGCGGCAATGAGATTCATCACCGCAGCGTTGATTAACGCCTTCATCGGGTTGCCCATTTCTTCGGGTGTTTTACCGATCTCGGCGATCCACATCTTCATGAACATGACCGGCGAGTAGTAGAGCGATCCGCAGGCCATGGCGCCGATCATGCCGAGGACGACACCCAACTAGGCGACGCCCTCTAACAAGGAACCGATCATTCCGCCGCCTCCGGATGAGCATTGGGAACTTTACCTTCAAGCGACTTGGCACCGGAGGAAATGGCGCCGATGGTCAAGCAGATAAAGCCGAGCATGGCTGATAGTCCGCCGAATGGCGCGAAAATGCCGGGACCCTCGAACGAGATTGAGTACAGCGCGCCGGAGAAAAATAGAATGCCGCAACCAAACAAAATGCCTGTGGCGACCATGAATTTGCGGGGGCGCCCTTCCTTGACCCGGTCATGCAACAGCGCAACAAAAACAATGCCGAAGGCCATCTTCATTTGGAAATCACTGGCGTCATAGAACCAGTTGATGGCTTCCTCACCGGTCGGTGCAATATTTTGGATACCGTGCGCGGCCATGGATCCGGTGATGACGGCCATCAGACCATTGAGCGCGGCGAACACAATGAAATAAACGGATGTACGGCTGAGTGACATGGGATTGCCCTCCCTCGATTAAGATCGAACAACAACGCTAATAAAAAATACCTATGTTGGGAAACGTCATCTTTTTTGCAGGGTCAAAGCTTTCTCCAACGTGCGAAATCCGTCAAGGAAACGCCGTTCGGCTTCAGCCACTGGCACCGGTACAAGCGTAACATCGTCGAGGGGTTTTTCCCTAAATCCGAGGATCGACCGCGCTTCGTGAACTGTAAAACCGGCCAGTTGCACGGCTTCCGTGGCAGCCGCAATTTTGTCGGCCCGTTTGATCAAACGTTCCGTCTCTTTCGACATCTGTGGGGATAGCCCAAACCGCAGCCGGATGGCGTGCAAGAGGCGTTGCTCCACTTCTTTGAAGACGTCGCCGACGACGGCTTTCAAGGGTGTGATCAGATCATGGGTGACATATTCAGAGGCGTCATGAAGCTTGGCGGTCAACAAAACCTCGGCGCTGGCACGGGGATCCAGCCGACGGACGATATCGACAACCAAGTCTGAATGCTGGGCCACACTCCAGCCATGATCCCCGGTGGTTTGTCCATTCCACCGGGTGTTGCGGGCGAGACCCAAAGCGATGTCCTTAATCTCAATGTCCATGGGCGACGGGTCGAGCAGGTTCAAACGGCGGCCGGAGAGCATGCGCTGCCAGGTGCGCGGAGCATGATCAGCGAGCCGGTCTGCGGTGGTTTGAGAACGGGACGTCAAAGGGTGGCTCCAACGGGTTGAAGTGGGCTCACAGTAGCGGGGCTCCCGGTTTGGGCATAGGCCGGAAGGGAATTACCGTCTATTGAAAGGGGCTTATATACATGACTAGACACAACGGAAGAATTGGAGAGGTTGAAATATGCGGTCACTAAAAGGATGCTTCATGCTCGTCGTAGCTTTCGTTTTGACGCTCAACAATTTCTTCTACGCCGTCAATCCCGCGGCGGCCAAGCCCATATTTGATTGGATTGACCCTTTCGCAGTCGTCGCCCTCGTACTCGTTTTCATGGAGAAAATCCTCGGTTCGATGCGCGGTGAAACCGAATGGCCTCGTCTCGTAGTAACGGTCCTGGTCGGGGCGCTGGTTCATTTATACGCCTACAATTACTTGGCGAAGATGGCAGGCAGTGGACTGGAGAGCGGAACCTTGTGGCTGGTTATGGTGCCGTTTACGGTTTCCTTGCTCATCTATGAGGGCTTCTTGCTGATCCGCGGAGCTAAATAAGGACTTGTCTAGTCATGTATATAAGCCCCTATTGAAACCGGTAAAAAAACACACAGGTGATCGGTTGAAAACGGTCAACCATCTGCAGGTTTTGATTTTTTGACGGCTTCCCAATACCTTATAGAAGAACTGGGCGGGAGACCCGGTTCGGATAGACCGCAGACCACGGCTGGGATTTATGGTTCAAGCGACCACCGACTATCTCAAACCGATTAATTTTTTGGTCGTTGACAACAAGTCGTATATGCGTCACTTGCTGAAAGGCGTGCTTGAGACTCTTGGGGCCAAACGAGTCGAAGAGGCAAAAGACGGCGGCGACGCCTTGGAAGCGGTCAGAAGCCTGCAACCTGACATCGTTTTAACCGAATGGCGCATGGATCCCGTCAACGGGTTGGACTTTCTTAGATCCATTCGTGAATAAAACTCAGCCCTAAAGGGCGGGTTCAACCGGTCGTCGCGACACGTTCAGTTTGACTGGCCTGCAAGCACTGGTCCAGAGCTTCGGCGGGAGTTCTCCATCCGAGGGTCTTGCGGGGCCGTGTATTGAGCGCGTCAGCAACAACTGCGAGTACGTCCGGACTGTGTGCGCTCAGATCGGTTCCTTTCGGGAAGTACTGTCGAAGCAATCCATTGGTGTTCTCGTTCGTTCCGCGTTGCCAAGGGCTGTGCGGTTCGCAGAAGTAGACGGGAAGGCCGGTTGCGATCCGCAGATCCGCATGCCTGGCCATCTCTGCTCCCTGGTCCCAGGTCAGCGAGCGGCGAAGCTGCGCTGGCAATGTCGTGATCGTCCGGGCGATGGCATCGCGAACCGCTTCAGCCCCATGCTCGCTCCAGCCGGCAAGCGCAGGCCCGTTCTTCACGCGCGGGACGGTGCCGTGGCCTTCCATTCGGGGAAGATGCAGCAGCATTGTGAACCGCGTGGCGCGTTCCACCAGAGTGCCGATCGCCGATCTGCCCAAGCCGATGATCAGGTCACCTTCCCAGTGTCCGGGTACGGCCCGATCAGCTGCTTCCGCCGATCGTTCACTGATCATGATCTCAGGCGTGACGAAGGATTTTCCCCGCCGGCGGCTACGTGCCCGAGGCACGCGCAGTGCCCTTCCCGTGCGAAGGCAGGCGGTCAGCTCACGACGGAGTGCGCCGCGGCCCTGTACGTAGAGCGCCTGATAGATCGCCTCATGACTGATCCGCATCGCTTGATCCTCGGGCCCGTCCCCAGGATAGTCGATCCGAAGACGGTGCGCGATCTGCTCAGGACTCCAGGCCCTGGCCCATCGCCTGCGCTGCCGCGGCCCATGCCGACGACCGTTCCAGACGACGCGTGGCCCCTCGATCACCGTTCCATCCGGTGCCGAGATCCGACCCGCAAGCCGATCCTGCACATCGCGCCGCAGCGCCTCATTCGTTGCCAGCTTGGCTGGCTGCGGCCTTTTGGCGGATCGATCAGCATGCCACTGCGCCGTCGTTGCTCGGTAGTCCAGGCCACCGCTTCGGGTCGCCGCGTTGCGCCGCACCTCGCGGGAGATCGTCGACGGTGCTCGCTCCAGCCGGCAAGCAATATGACGTATGCCTCTTCCCTGAGCGCGCAGAAGAGCAATCTCCTCACGTTCCTCGAAAGACAGGTAACGTCCTGACAGCGGCTTGGCCGATTGCGATAAATGTGCTGGTGGCATGCCGCCCGACCTCCGGAACCACCTCGAGCCTACCGGAGGGGATACACCGGCATCTCGGGCCGCGTCCTCGCTCGAACGCCCCGTCGCAATCGCTGCCCAGAACCGAACAAGCTCCTCACGCCGTGCCGAGTCCGGTCGACCTGGCGAATGCAACTTGCTCCGTCCAGACCGATCCGACCGCCGTCTGCGTACCGTCATAGCAACCTCCTATGCCAGAGTGTTGCGACGACCGATTGAACTCGCCAAGTTTACACCGATCATTATGGTGACGAGCGAGACGTGTCGGGGAAAAGTGATTGAAGCCCGCAACGCGGGTGTCACAGAATACGTTGCCAAACCGATCACGGCTAAGGGATTGTTTTTGCGCATTCGTGAGGTCATCGAACGGCCGCGGCCGTTTGTCGATGTCGGTGGATATTTTGGCCCTGACCGGCGGCGGCGCGCGGTTGCCATCGTCGAAGACGAGGAAGATCGGCGCGGTAAAGACACACCGAAACCCGAGCCCGAAGGTGACGGTGGCGACGCTCTGTCACAGGAGGAAATCGACCGTCTCGTGGCTGGTGGCGAAATCACAGACGACTAGACACCGTTCTTTTGGCGGTGCTCCGGTTCACCAGACTATTGTGAAAACAAATGTGAGCGATTGAGGAGTTCGCAGTGGCCAATTCCGTGGTGATTGTCGGCGCCGGCGAAGCCGGAGGACAGACGGCCATTTCACTCCGTCAGGGTGGATTTGCCGGGCCGGTAACAGTCATTGGCGAAGAGCCCTACATTCCCTATGAGCGCCCCGCTCTCTCCAAGCAGTTTCTGGCTGGCGAGCTGGACATGGAGCGCATGTATTTACGCGCCGAAAATTTTTACGAAGATAAAGATATCATCCTCAAATCAAACGCCCGGGTGACGGCTATTGCGCCTGGTGATCATGTGACTCTCTCGGACGGCTTAATGGTTCCGGGACATGCCATCGTTTTGGCGACAGGCGGTGCAGTCCGGCAGCTGCCTGTTCCCGGCGTTGATCTTGACGGCGTGCATTACCTGCGCACCATCGATGATGTGCTCGGTTTCCGTGACACGCTCCACCCAAAGACAAAACTGGCCATTGTCGGCGGCGGCTACATTGGTCTGGAGGTCGCGGCCGTTGCAGCCAAACTGGGTTGCAACGTAACCGTTCTGGAAATGGAAAACCGGGTGCTCAACCGCGTGGTCGCGCCGGTGGTGTCCGAATTTTACACCCGCCTCCACACGGAAGAAGGGGTAACCATCAAGACCGATGTGCGCGTCTCAGGTTTTAAAGGGAACGGCAAAGTTGAAACGGTGCTTTGTACCGACGGCAGCGAGGTCGGAGCAGAGTGCGTTGTCATCGGCATTGGTATCGTTCCGAACACAGATTTAGCCGAAACCGCTGGCCTGGAGGTTAACAACGGCATCGTCGTCGACGCGTATGCGCGGACATCGACGAAAGATGTCTATGCAGTAGGTGACTGCACCAACCATCCCAATGACCTCCTGGGTCGGCGTCTGCGATTGGAATCCGTGCAAAACGCCATTAGCCAAGGCAAGACGGCGGCCAATACCATTCTTGAAAAGGATATGCCGTATGCGGAAGTTCCCTGGTTTTGGTCGGACCAATATGACGTCAAACTGCAAATGGCGGGAATCAATGATCCGGACGATCAGGTCGTCGTGCGCGGCGATTCCGGTTCGCGGACTTTTTCGGTCTGTTACCTGCGCGATGGAGTCCTGGTGGCGGTGAACGCTCTCAACCGGCCCAAAGACTTCCTCCAGTCGAAAAAGGTCATCGCCGCCAAAGTTGCCATCGACGAATCGCGCCTGGCGGATCCGGATGTCCCCCTGGAAGACCTTCTATAAGTCACTGAATATTGAAGGAAAATAGGGTCACAGAGTCGTGTCTTGAGGTCCTGGGCGAGGCTTGCGAAAGTGATACCCAGACGTGATCGAACCGCAAAGGGCGAGCTATGGTCGATGGCATCGGCGACAACAACCCACACCTACCGGCTTTGCAGCAAAGCCAGGCGGTCAGTCAGCCGCCCACATCGGAGACGAGCCAGGCTGATGACCCCAATCGGGGCAGCCGCACCAAGGAATTGCAGGACGATGCCATTCGTTAACACGTCATTGATGAAGCGGCCAAGCGGGAAAATCGCGGTCAGCAACTCAACATTAGCTTCTAAACGCGTTTCATTGCACAGCGAATGAACGACAGACTTGAACTGCCCATCCGTCTTAGGGACAACGGGCTGTTATGTCCGCCAATCTGTACGCCCAATTTCGTGACCGGTTCCCCCTAGATCTTTCACATCCATTTCTACGTCATCGCGACGGGTCAGCCCTTTCGTATGGCGATGTGAATACGCGTTCTGGTCAGTTGGCCACCATGCTCTCGGCATTGGCCGTCGGCAAAGGCGATCGTGTCGCGGTACAGGTTGAGAAATCGTCAGCGGCAGTTCTTTTGTATCTCGCCTGCTTGCGCGCCGGTGCTGTCTATTTGCCGTTGAACACGGCCTACACGGGCCAGGAACTGGATTACTTTCTTGAAGATGCAACGCCGCATGCTGTGGTCTGCAATCCCAGTTGTGCAGCGGATATGCAAGCGCGAGCTAACCGGTTCGACATCGACCATGTGCTCACGCTGGACGATCAAGGCGGGGGTAGCGTTACAGATCAACTTGCAGATTACGATAACGCCAATCCGGTTGTTGCCTGCGTTGAGTCAGACGTAGCCGCCATACTGTATTCATCCGGCACCACTGGCCGTCCTAAAGGTGCAATGCTTTCCCACGGTGCGCTCGCGGCCAACGCAATAGCATTGAAAAAGGTATGGGGATTTAATCCCAACGATGTGCTGCTTCATGCATTGCCAATTTTTCACACCCACGGACTTTTTGTCGCCATCAACACGGTCCTGATGAACGGCACAGAGATGGTTTTTCACACACGGTTTGATGAACAAACTGTGATCGAAGATCTGGGTAAAGCCACCGTGTTTATGGGTGTCCACACCTATTACACCCGGCTGTTGTCTTGTCCCGATTTGTCGCCGGACATATGCCGTCACATGCGATTGTTCATTTCCGGCTCAGCTCCGTTGCTCGAGGACACGTATACCGCTTTTGAACATCGGACCGGTCACACGATCGTTGAACGGTATGGCATGACGGAAGCCGGTATCATCACCAGTGCTGATCCGGACCAACCCCGCAAAGCGGGTACGGTCGGTTGGCCTCTAGATGGAGTGTCTTTACGGGTTACGGATGAATCTGACACTGCGATGATTCCGGGTGAAATCGGCGATGTGCAGATCAAAAGTGCCGGGCTCTTTACCGGTTATTGGAACAAGCCTGATAAGACGAAAGAGGACTTTACGGCGGATGGATTTTTCCGAACCGGCGACATCGGTCGTCTTGAGCAGAACGGGCAACTCACTCTGGTGGGCCGGGCCAAGGACATGTTTATCTCCGGTGGTTTCAACATTTACCCCAAGGAAATCGAGCAAGTGCTCGACGGACTGACGGAGGTGGGGGAATCTGCCGTTGTCGGATTGCACCATCCGGACTTTAGTGAAGCGGGATTGGCCATTGTCGTTTGTTCGCGTGACCACGACATTGAGTCGGACACCATTCGCGCTGCGTTGAAGGAGTCTCTCGCCAACTACAAGGTTCCCAAGCTTGTCGTTCAGGCCGACGCCTTGCCGCGCAATGCCATGGGCAAAGTGCAAAAAACGGAACTGCAGCAACAGTATCGCCGTGAGTGGGAAGAAGAGATCGGATCGTCCGAAGATCACTAACGCTTTGGCGGAATCATTTCCTTAAAGGGCGGAAGCTCCGATCCTTCGTCGACGATGGCGATGATCTTTCCTCGATCCTTGTCCTGCTCGATGGCATCGAGAATGTAGTGGGCGACATCGGCTCGGCATATGCCGAGACCATTGGGAAGGGTGCCGTCATCTGTGGTGATGTAACTCTGTTTGGGCTTGCGGTTGTGCAGCGACGGGACGCGAAGGATGGTCGCAAGCGGCCAGTCTGCGGTAACCATGTCTTCCATCTCTGCCATATCCCGGTAGTACTTCCGCCGCAGCCACAGATAGATGTTCCGGCGCAAACCTTTGCGTTTAATGTTGCGCACGGCCCCGAAGGAAGAAATGGCGATCAGCCGGTCCTGGCCATGGGCCTTCATGGCGTCCATGACGTTGCGGTGGGCGACGGTGTTGAGCGGACGTTTGTCCTTCAAGTTTGTGGCGCCGACGGACGTCACAATAGCATCAGCCCCTTTCGTCGCCTGCAACACTTCATCGGCGTTGAAAGCATCGGCTTGCCGAATTTCCAAGTTAGGGTCGAACAGGGTCATCTTGTCCGGCGAACGGCAGATGGCGATGGCCTGATGGCCCCGTTTAAGCGCCTCAATGATGATGACCGGACCGGTCTGGCCCGATGCGCCAAGCACAGCGATTTTCATGAATCCGTTACTCGGCCGCTTGCGCTAATGTGGCCGGGTCGATGCGCGGCACTTCCTTGTAAACCCAACCGTCCGGGTCTTTGCGCCGGGCGGGGGACGGGATCACATAATAACCGCCGGCCTTTTCAACCCGCTCCAAGGCCTCACGGTCGATTTGCCAGCCCTTGGCCCGCAGCTTGGCGAGGATAGCCCAATATTCCTTGACGACTTTGTCTTCCGGGTCGGTCTGCAACATGTTTGGGTCGGGAATGGAAGACAACACTTTCGGCAATTGCGCTTCGGCAATTGCTCGATCTTCACGGATATTTTTCATGTTGCGTTTAATGTGATTCTTGTCCGCCCACTTGGACGTTATGAAATGACGTCCGAACAGAAAGCGCTCGGTGGTAGTGCGTTCATCGATGGGAGTAGACATATCAAGAGCGATGAAGCGAATGCCCGACTCAGCACCGCCGATTTCCACATCCACTTTAATGGTAAACCCCGACAGGTAAAACTTGAGCCGGGAGCGGACTTCCGCATCGGGCTTACGTACGCGTTTCCAAAGTCCGCGCTGAGGTTTGGTTTTGACGCGTATGCCGGTGGAGAGGCTGGTCTCGTCAAGATATTCGACCGTGTGATCGGGTGGACGAATGCCGCCGTTCCATGGCTGGCCGTGCACCACGGGCAAATGAACGTAATCCAAGTTGGAAAACTTGGCCCAATGATAATTGGCATCCCAGTCCTCTTCGTACTCCAGCCAGCGCCAGCCTTCGGTATCGAACTCGGGGATGTCGGGAATGGGCGCAGCCGCCTCCGGGTCGTCGCCGAGCAGAACCCAGACCAGGCCATAGCGTTCTTCGACCGGATAGGAATCCACCCGGGCCGAGTGAGGGATCGCAGCACCATCAGCCGCTGCGGGGATTTTCACACAGCGGCCGTCACCGCCGAAACGCCAGCCATGCTGACAACAGGCCAAGGTCCCATCACTGTGGCAGGCGCCTTGATCCAGCGGTGCTCCGCGATGGCAGCAGACGTTCGATAGGCAATGGGCCGCTCCATTTGGATCGCGAAACAACACAAAGTCCCGTCCCAACATCTTCACGTGGCGCGGTCCTGCCGTGACTTTGTTAGAGAAGGCCGCCGTATACCAAACATTGGTGTACATGAGTGTGTCGCCCCTATTGTGTCGTCCCTTGGTGCGTTTCGAATGATTGACCGAGTTTTGCGGGTTTAGGCGGTCGTGGCCATGGGTAAACTTTCGTCTGGCCCCCATTCGGTCATGGATCCGTCATATAGCGCGACATCGTCTTTGCCCAGCAGCATTAAGGCAAAAGAATCCGTTGTCGCTGAAATGCCGCCGCCGCAATAGGTGATGACGTGGTCTTTGTCGAAGGCGCCAATGGCGTCGAACTTCTCTGTCATGGTCGTCGCATCGGCGAAGGTGTTGTCCGCCTTGTCGATCAGTTCATAGGCATAGAGATTAACGCTGCCTGCGATGTGACCGGGCCGGCCATAGGCGGTGTTGAAGGTTTCCCCGGAATAGACCTGGGGCGTCAGCGCATTGATCAAACACGTATCCTTGCGCTCAACCGCAGCAAGCACTTCGTCTTTGCCGATAATTTGCCCGGGTCGGAGATTGGGTGTGAACGTGGCCGGTGACAATACCGGTATATCCACCGTAGTTGGCCGGTGTTCGGCAATCCATTTGTCCCACGCACCATTGAGCACCCGACAGTTGTCAAACCCGAACGCACGGAACATGAGAAACAGGCGCGTTGCCCAATAATTGGCGCCGCGTGAATAGAGAACAACCCGATGATCATTGCCAATGCCTGCACTACCAACCACAGAGGCGAATTGTTCCGCTGACGGCATCATGAAGCGCAGTGTGGGATGATCGTCGGACAGATCTTTTAAAAGATCGAGAAACACGGCACCGGGAATATGGGATCCAAAGTAATCATCTCGGCCGGATTGGATTTCATAACCACCTTCCGGCTTTGGTTTCATCATCACGTTGCAGTCTACGATGCGCAGATCATCTGCTCCGAGTTCTGCCTCGAGGGCATCAGTCTCAATGATCAATTCCGGATTGGCGTAACCTTTATCTGACATAATAGTCCCTTCTTTGGTGTTCGCTTTTCATTCTGCCGCTGCTGACGGTTCGGCTGTGATTCGCTCAGGATAATAACGCGCCATCATCCGTTCAAAGTGCGCGACGAGATTACGATGCTTGCGGACCTGATTCACCAGCGGATTGTCCCATGGCTGGGCAACCAATTCGCCCACGCACGCCGCCAGCCCGGCGTCGAACACGGTTGGCTGGTCGCCAAAACCCCAGTCCCGCTGTCCGAGCCAATGGGCCAAGGCATTGATGTCGGCAATGGCCAATTCCCACAGCGTTTCGGGCGCATGGCGGCCCAAGCCATGGCCGTGCAACTGTTTCCTGACGATGCGCTGGGCCAGCGGTTTGACCAGGGCAAACACAGGCCCGGGCACGCCGAGGACCTCCTTCATGAACGGGGTCCAATGGCGCACACCATCGGGATCGATCCAGCGGCTGTAAACAGTGGCCCAATAGAGGTGCTCGTCCATCAGCCTTTGAAACGCCAGGCTTTCGGCGCGTTCGGACAGGGTCAATTTGCCGTCGACCGGATGGCCGTTTTTGGCTTCCAGGTGGGCGATAATGAGGCCGCTGTCGGCCATTAAATTGCCATCTTCATCAACAATGAAAGGCCGTTTACCGGTCGGGGCTTTCTTGCGGCGGTCTGAGGCAACTTGGTAGTCGACGCTGGCCATGCGCAGGTAAGTTTCGAGCTTGAAACAGAATGGACTGGGGTCCGGCAGGCCCATCATCGGTCCGAATTTGTATAAGGTCACAGCCATGGGGCATCCTTTCATCGTCGAAGGCGTTCTTAATTATAGACCAAGACACTCACGGGCTTGTGTGACGGAGTTCTTCGGACATGCCGTCTCGTTAGCTGTATAGTGCACAAGGATTGGGTGAAGACCACCACGTTCATGAGGATGATGACGCGAGTTTTTAAAGTCGGATTATTCGGTGCTGTTAGCAGTCTGCTATTAGCCGCCGTGACTCCTGCCTTCGCTGTCAGCGACCGCCGCATCGAAGATGCCCGTTTCGCTTGTATGGCCTTCATGAAAGGCGAAGTGGATGAAGCCCGCCCTAAAGATGTAAAACGGGCGCAAGTGGCTCGGTTTTGGCTGGTCAGCTTTTTAACCGGCAAATTCGAGGCAGACGAAGTTCTGGAGTTCACCGAACAGGCGGAGCTTGCAGAGAGCGATATCGTCACCCAGGTCAAAGAGTTTTGTGCGGAACGGGACGACGTTTCCATCCATGCCGCTGCGGTTTACGCCGGTGAGTCACCAAGACCCTTACCCGGTACAACAGAGATTGGGCTTGATCCGCGAATTTATTCTTGTGCGACTTATTCGGCGGACCGGACAGGCCGCAGAGAGGAAAAAGATCAAGCCAAAGCAGCTGAATTCTGGGCTTTCGCTTTTGTGCAAGGCAATATTAGCGTACGCTACCATCCGCGTGTGGTCGTCTCCGTTTCCGATAAACGCAAGATCGTCCGGGCGCTCAAGCAAAGCTGCGCGCGCAATCCGACCCGCAACCTCTTGGATCAAACCGTCGAGATCGCCTACCGGGTGCGACCGGACTGGGATCAGGGCGAGTGGGACTAGTCAGGCCGGGGTCAACGCTTTCACCCGCTCCCGCAAAATGTATTTTTGAATTTTCCCGGTGGATGTTTTCGGTAGTTCGTCAAACACCACTGTTTTGGGCACTTTGAATTTCGCCATGTTTTCGCGACAGAAGGCAATGATGTCATCTTCCGTTGCCGATTGACCTGACTTCAAAGTAACGAAAGCGCACGGCGTTTCGCCCAATGATCATCGGGCCGCGCCACCACCGCCGCTTCCAACACGGCTGGATGTTTAAACAAAACGCCTTCCACTTCGATGGTGGAAATGTTCTCGCCACCGGAAATGATAATGTCTTTGGAGCGGTCGCGGATTTCCACATACCCATCGGGATGTTTAACGGCGAGATCACCCGAATGAAACCAACCGCCTGCCAAGGCATCGGTCGTCGCCTTAGGGTTTTTGAGGTATCCCTTCATCACCACGTTGCCACGGAACATGATCTCGCCGATGGTTTCACCGTCGGTAGGTACCGATGTCATGGTGTCCGGATCCATCACGTCCAAGCCTTCAACCACGTGATAGCGCACCCCTTAGCGGGCTTTTAGCGCCGCCCGCTCATCCAACGGCAGATTGTCCTATTCCCCATGCCAGGAACAGACCACGCACGGGCCGTAGACTTCGGTCAAACCATAAGAATGAGTCACACCGATCCCCATACCTTCCATGGTGGCGATCACGGCGGCGGGTGGCGCGGCGCCTGCGGTCATGGCTTGGATGCCCTCTGGTAAACCGGCTCTCTGATCCTCGGGCGCATTGACCAGCATGTTGAGCACCGTCGGTGCACCACAGAAGTGGGTGATACCCTCTTCTTTCATCAGTTTGAAAATCGCCTCGGGATCCACTTTGCGCAGACACACATGAGTGCCGTTCAGGGCAGTGATGGTCCAGGGGAAACACCAGCCGTTGCAGTGGAACATGGGCAGGGTCCAGAGATAGATCGGGTGAGGAGTCATTCCCCAGGCCATCATGTTGCCAAGGGCATTGAGGTAAGCACCGCGGTGATGGGTGACCACCCCCTTTGGGTTGCCGGTGGTGTCGGCGAACGGCATCGCCACGGCCGCACCGGTACCGCGCGCCGGGCAGACGGCGCCGAACAGATAGGCGCTCTGGTAGCGCTGGTCCTTGGGCTGACGCGGACGGCTGCCGGTGCGCGCCCACTGCCGGACGATGCCGTTCTTCTGGCCAAGGCGCATCTCGTCTTGCCACCACAGCTCGACCGGCGTTGCGGGCGGCAGGTGGGCTACCGCCGCGGCGAGCGCCCGGGGGAAGTTTCTTTAAACGTCTCCAGCATTGCCGCATCTTGGCCCGGATGGCGCACCCGGGCGCTCATGTGCGAGAAGCCGAGATCGTGCAGCAGGCGCGAGACCGAGCGCTCGTGATACTCCACCCCGAAGCGGTCCCGGATAACCTCCTTGAGGTCGAGCCGGCGCCAGCGCACGACGCCGTCGCTGTCCGGGTCCGGCCCCGCCTCGACGATCTCCGCCAACGCCACCCTCTCCACCGCCGTCAGCTGCGGAACCGCGCCGGGAGATTTGTGGTCGTGCAGGCCCTCGGGGCCTGCCTGATTGAACCGGGACACCCAGTCGCGCAGGCTCTGGCGGTCCATGCCGCCAACCGCCGCCGCATCCCTACGGTTCAGTCATCATAAACCGCCGCAATCGCCAGAAGGCGGCGCACCTGATTGGGATCTGTCGCTTTGCGCGCCAAGGCCCGCGCTTGGACCGCGTCATAGTCCGTTCGCAACGGGATCTTCGCCGACATCAAATCCTCCATTTAAAGCCGGCTTTCTATGAATCACATCATTGCGCCGTGGGGAATCCCTAAAAGAGAATCAATCTCAACGACCGCTGGTATAAGCGGCTCATGATTGGCCGGTGTTTGATCGAGGTCGGTATCGTAAATCCCTGACATAAGCGTATCGCTTTCTTTGTTGTCACCCGGTGATGTCTGCGATGAGCAGGCATTCACAGAAGGTCTTTGATAGACTCTTGATTATGACCATCTTGGAATCAACACCCTAGATAACTTCTCCAGACATGGCGCGATTAGAAATACTTATTGGAATATTCATCTTGGGAATGGGCCTCGCGGCCACGTCGCCCGCTTTCGGCGACACCTTTCGTTTTGGTGCGCTGAGTTCGCCCGGCGATCCCTACGAAGTGTTGTGGACGCAGTTCGCGGATCGGGTGGAGCGGGAAAGTAAAGGACGCTTGAGCGCGGAGTTGTTTGTGCGCGGTGAAGTCGGCGGTGAAGAAGCGTTGATGTTGGCCGTTCGGCGCGGGCGCATCGAAGTGTCCATCTTCACGTCTTCGGGATTGTCAGCTGTCATCCCAGAGATGTCCTTGCTGATGGCGCCGTTCATGTTTGACTCATTGGACGAAGCGGATTTTGTCCTCGACAGTTACCTGGCCGAACCAATCGATACCCTGACAGCGGAAAAAGGTTTAACGGTTTTGGGCCTGGCCGACGAAGGTTTTCTCAGTGTGTTCAGCGTCAGTCCGTTAAAGACACCGAGCGACCTCATTGGATACCGCATGCGGTCTCGACAGGTGCCGTTTTCGCCTTTGTTTTTGGAAGCCCTTGGCGCGGACGTGGTGGCGCTGACCTTTCCTGAACTCATACCAGCCTTGCAGACCGGCCTGGTGCAAGGTGCCGAATCTGGCGCCATGACCTACGCCAGTTACGGACTGGCACCGGTGGCACCCCACTACACCTTGACCCGGCATGCGTATTCATCGGGCATCTACGC
Organism: Rhodospirillaceae bacterium; assembly: GCA_965262665.1. GTDB lineage: Bacteria > Pseudomonadota > Alphaproteobacteria > Rhodospirillales > Rhodospirillaceae > CBDBND01. Next base: position 321,752 of record CBDHFR010000003.1, on the reverse strand, counting down.
TGCCAACACGGCGTGGTTTGAAAACCTGGACAGTGACCTTCAAGAGGCCATGCGCCGCGCTGTGCCAACGGCCAGCGAGGTGCGGCGCATGGTTCGGGCGCGCAATGCAGCGGATTTGGAAGCGGCGGTCGATCGCGGCGTTCAAATATATCAGCCGAACCCGTTAGAGTTGGCGCAGTGGAAGGCCGTAACGCAGCCGGTCGCGTCAGAGCTCGTCCGCCGGATCGGGGGTCAGGCAGACTTTTTTTACGAGACCATCAAAACCGGCAAGACCGCTTACGCGGAAAGGATTGTTCATGCCGAGTAACGATAAACCGCATTTGTACGGTCAGATGATGTCGCCTTTCGTCGCCCGGGTTATGTTGGTGGCACAGAGTCTGGGTCTGGATTTAACAGCTGAGCCGGTGCCGGGCGGCGACACGTCGTCGCCGGAGTTCAGGGCCATTAATCCCATCGGCCGGGTGCCGGCCCTGGTTCACGGCGACCCGTGGCTGGCCGAAGGAGAAGTGATCTGCAGTTACTTGCGCGATCTCTATCCGGAAAAGGACACGGAACGGCGCGATCCGGCCCGGGCCGCGCGGGGTCGTTTGATCGCCCGCATTGTCGACCTTTATTTGATGGGCTCTTACGTTCCGCTCATTCCGTTGCGGCGCCGGGACAATCCGGACCAGGCATTGATAGAAAAACAGGTCGGGATTTTTTAAGGACGGACTTTCAGTTCTCGAAAAAGTCTTGTCTCCGTCCCCTTTCGCCCTTGGGGATTCCCTTGGCCATAGGGACTGCGCCCTGGCACCGGCCATGGATTACCTCGAGCTGATGATGCCCCACTTCGGCATCCCCGACCTGACCGAAAGCCATCCCAAACTCAAACGATGGTGGACCTTTGTGAAGGAGCGGGAGCCCTTTTTGACCGCGTTCGAGCAGGGCCGGGCCGACTTACGCGCCTATCGGGAGGAACACGAACTTCCGCCGTTAGAAGGCCTCTAGCCGCAAAAGCCTGAGTGTGTAAGCTACCGCCCAAAGAAATCTGGGAGGGACGCATGGAACACACACCACCATCCGTGGGCGTATTCGCTATACATCCAAAAAGAAAGAAATCCTCGACCAGGACCGGGGCGGTGAGACCTATATTTACACCACCCATTTGGACGGTTCGCGGGTGGTGCGTGCTCATTGCTCCATCGACGAAAACGAGCCGCGCGTTTTGCGTGATTCCATATGCACGCTGAATAAAGATTGGACGCCGCGTTACGGCTTCGTCCAGATCAGCGTTGACGAAGAGTTTGTCGGCTCCTCTTGGTTCCGCTTCACCGACACCATGGCGGAATGCGAAGGGTTTACCATCAACGAAGGCCGCATTTCCCAGCAGATGGAGCTCGACGTACCACCGGCCATTTTCGGCACCCACCCCATCCAGGCCGATGCCATGCATTGCAACATCTATCCGCTTGATCAGGGACCAGGGCAGTACACTGCACCTTTACATCTCATGTGCTCGTTCCATCACCGCGGCGCTGATGGACCAATTCTGTTGATGCGGCGCAATACCCTCACCATCAATTACATCGGCAAGGAAGAAGTCACCGTGGCGGCGGGCACTTTTGAAGCCTATCACTTCAGCTACGGCACCAATACCGACGACGACTACATGGGCACGGACAAACACCCACCCTACCACACCTGGACGACAACGGACGGTGATTATGTGATGCTCAAGGCCTATTGCACTGGCTACATGCAGACTTATTACGAGCTGACCGAATACGAAAAACGCACCAACTACTTTTAGGTTTGCCGCATCCTATGACTACCGCCACCACTATCACCGACGTTGAGGTCGATCTGCTGCGCTTGCCTCTGCCGCGGCCCATGCTGTCGGGCTCCGCCGCCGCCAAGCCGGTGACCCACATCAGCATGCCGGTGATTTTCATCACCACGGAAAGCGGGCTGCGCGGGCTCGGTTATGCCTGGAGTCACATGGGCGGATCGCTGGCCACGCGCACGGTGCTCGAACATGACATCAAACCGATGCTGATCGGTCAGGATGCCCTCAATCACGAACGCATCTGGAAACAGATCGGCAAGAAACTGCAAGCGGTGGGGCGGCGCGGTCTGGTGGTCCACGCCCCCAGGCAGCGACGGACTTGGCGCTGTGGGACATCAAAGGCAAGGCCGCCGGTCTACCGCTCTACAAACTGCTCGGCGGCATCAGCGATGATGCGCCGGTTTATGGCTCAGACGGTGGCTGGCTCTACATGAGCGCAGAAGAAATGCTCGAGGCGTTCAGCGTCTATCTCGACCAAGGGATGATGGGCGTGAAAATGAAAGTGGGTCATGACGACGTAAGAGTCGACATCCAACGGGTCACTGCCGTGCGTAAAGCTTTGGGCGACGATGTATGGCTTACTGTGGATGCCAATCAGATGTGGAACTACCCTCAATCTTTGGCGGCGGGATGGGCCGTTGAAGAATTGAGTATTGGTTGGCTGGAAGAACCGCTCAATTGCGAAGACATCGCCGGGCATGCTCGTTTGGCCGCTGATTTGGACATCCTCATTGCCCTTGGTGAGACTTTAGGATCCCGTTTTGAATTCGATGCGTATTTGAAAGCGGATGCCGTCGACGTATTACAACCGGACATCATCCGCATGGGCGGTATTACCGAAATGCTCCGCGTCGCAGCTTTGGCCGATGTGGCCGGCTATCCCCTCGCCCCCCATTACATGATGGAGTCCACCATTCACGTGGTCTGCGGCGTCATGGCCAACGCGCCGATCGAACATATGCCGTAGATGGAAGCGGCCTTTACCGATAAGGCCCGCATCGAAAACGGCCGCATGCGCCCACCGGAGGGGCCGGGGTTGGGCTTGGAGATTTCTGACGAGACGGTGAAGAAATATCGCGTTGAGGATTAGGTCTCTGACTAATCGTCTGATTTTGGAAATAGGTTGCGCGTCGCGGCATTGAGGGCGCGGTAACTTTCACCACACACGCTACGGATCAACTCTTGATCCTCTTGCGCCATGGATTGGCGCTTGTCGTCACTGTCGGCTTTGAATGCTGTTGAATCGCTGTCGTCCTTGGAATGAAATTGGAACTGTTCCAGCATGTCCGTCACCACTGACGCTTCGGGTTTAAACTCTAATCCCCGCGCAACAATGTCGATGAAGCGCTCGGCCTTGAGGTCCGTATAGTTGAGCCACGACAACTTTTCCAACGACGACGTGCCGACGGTTTCAAAATACCGGGCATAACACTTCGCCAGATAGGCCACATCACTCATGGCGGCGTTGTCGTCGATAGAGTACCCGGTTAGAAACTCAGCCTCGCGGGTGCCTTTGGCATGCAACACGGCCGTGGTTTCGTTCATCACCGACGCGATCACTTCGACGGGATCGCGGTAGAGAAACAACGCCGGTACGCCTGGAAAGGCGGCGGCGATGAAATCCGCATAGAGCACGTTCCAGCTGATGAACTTGACGAAAGCGGTGGTCTGCTCCGGACGGCGCGGTCGCGTCATCGCCAGCACCAAATTGCGGAACATGTGTAATGCCTCGGGGGTGGATTCCAGCGGCTTGCGCCAGTCGTCCGTCAGCGTGGCCCAGAAGCCGCGCTGCAACGGCGCACCCTGGGTGATGACCACATGGGACTTTGAGCGCGCCAGGGCTTTGGCAACGAGAGTCGAGCCGCAACGGGAGATGTGAAAGACGAAGCCGCGCGGTGCGATGCCGCCGTTGACCACCCGGTCCTCTTTAAGAATGGCAAAATCGGTACGGAACGCATCTCCCACCATGCCGTTCTCAGCCAGATGTTTGACCGTGAACATGTACTGCCATTCACGAAAGGGGTGATCGCCGAGGTCCGCCCACAGTACATGTCCGCCGTCGGTGTGATCGATGGCCACCGGCACCATCCCCGGCGTATCGGCAATCCGGCTCAAGGCCTCGTCAATAGACAAGGAACGATCGGTATCAGGAATGAGATCGCCGACAACCTCATGATCGGGCAGCGCATAGATCGCCTGCAAGCGGTCCTTGGCCAACGGTTGTGTCGGCATGGATCCTCCCCCATCGCCCCAAACCTCTTGGCCTTGCATTCCCTTGTTACCTGAGGCACCAAACATTCTAACACTGTATTCGGGTCAGGGAAAACAGCATGGCATACCCGGGCAACAGCCTAACGCCAACGGAAGCTTTTGGGGCCTGGATTGCAAACGCTCCAGACGATTGGCCTGCAGAAGCGCTTCATTCCGCCAAGCGGGAGTTCATCGACGTCATCGGCGTGACCGTGCCCGGCGCCGTGGATGAGTCCACCCTGGGTGTGTTCGCCACCGTCAAAGACTGGGGCGCGGGACCCTGTACCGTTGTCGGCCAAAGCACCGCCTTAGCGGCGCCGTGGGCAGCGCTGATCAACGGCACTGCCGGTCATGCGCTGGACTTCGACGACAACTTCGATCCGCCCAAGGCTCATGCCACGGCCGTCCTGGCGCCGGCCATCCTGGCCCTGGGGGAACAGGAAAATGCCTCGGGGCATGCCTGTCTGGATGCCTACATCTGCGGCCTGCAGATCATGGGGCGCGTCGGCCAGGGCGTGAATCCGCTACACCGCAATCGCGGCTGGCACGCCACCGCCACCGTAGGCGCCATCGGCGCCGCCGCTGCTTGTGCACGACTTTTAAAACTGGACGCCCTGCGCAGCGCCTACACAATCTCTTTGGCCACCAGTATGGCGGCGGGGTTCATGTCCCAGTTCGGTACCATGGCCAAGCCGGTGCACGCAGGCTTGGCGGCCAAATCGGGTGTTGTTGCCGCATCCATGGCGAGGAGCGGTATCACCGCGGGAATGGGCACCTTGGATGGACGCACCGGCATGAACCGATTGATGGTCGGGCCCGACTATGAGGAACAGCGTGACGCCTTGACCCATTTCGACCATGGCCAGAACCTCCGCTTTGAAACCGAGCAGGTGGGTGAGCCGCTATTGATTTTGGAACACGGCTTTCGCGTCAAACGCTTTCCCAATTGTGGCGCTGCCCACCGGGCGATGGATTGTTTGCAGTTGCTGATGGACGAGCATGGCTTCGGTGAAAACGATGTCGACAAAATCATCGTTCACGCGCCGAAGGTACATTTCAACAATCTCATGCATCACGACCCGCAGGATCCCATGGAAGCGAAATTCTCCATGCAGTACGGCTTGGCTGTCGTTTTACTCAGCGGGAACTGTACCCTTGCGGACTTTACTTCGGACGCGGTGATGCGCTCTGAGGTGCGATCGTTGTTTGGAAAAATCAAACTCGACCCCATCGACAAGTTGGAAGGGGAAGTGACCACTGTGGTCGAAGTTCATCTTACCTCGGGCGACGTGGTCGAAAGGGGATTGGACATGCCGCTCGGCAGCAAGGCGGCACCGTTCACCGACGCCCAGTACTGGACCAAGTTCGATGGATGTGTGGACGGCCTGATGACGTCTGAACAGTGTCAGCCGGTACGCGAGGCACTCGACGCCATGAATGGTCTAAACACCATCAGCGAGATGATGACACCGCTTCGGATTCCCTTTGCCGAGAGTGTGGCGTGACGGTACAGCGTGTCACCGCCCTCGTCATGGCGGCGAGCCGGGCGGGGCCGCGGGACTCCGTCGCCCAATTGCAAGACAAATCCCATAAGTGCCTGGTAGAGATCGCCGGACAGGTCATGCTTGTGCGGGTTATCACTGCGCTCCTCGACAGCGGGTGTTTCAACCGTGTTGCTATTTCCATTGAAGAGGAAGCCGTCCTCCGTGGAGTGCCACAACTGAGCACCTGGCTGGACGACGGCACCATTGTGGTGACGCCGAGCCGTGGCAATCTCGCCAACAGCGTGTTGGCTGCTGTCGAAACATTGGACAATCCCCTGCCTCTGGTTATCACCACCGGGGATAACGCGCTGCATACGCCGGAGTTGGTGAGGGATTTTGTTGGCGGGTTTCTAGCCGACACGGAGGATGTGTGTCTCGGCTTCACCTCGGAAGATGTGGTGCGGACCCAGTTTCCCCATTCCGGTCTGGCCTATCACCGCATCAAGGACGGCGGCTGGTCGGCGTGTAATCTGTTCGGTCTACGCACTGAGCAGTCCCTCGTCACCGCGCGCATTTTCGAAGGGGGTGGCCAGTTCGGCAAACGGCACCTGCGCATTCTCAAGGCCTTCGGCCTCATGTCGTTCCTGCTCTACAAAATGAAATGGGCGACCCTCGATGAACTCATCGCCCGCATCGGCAAGAATATGGGCATCACCGCATCGGTGGTGAATCTGCCCTATCCGTTCGGGCCCATCGACGTGGACAATCCAGCCTCCTTTGCCCTTTCCGAAGCAGAGCTGTTGCGGCGCGGGTAGCAGCCGGAACACCCTTTTGACTCACCGCGCAATGGGATAGCGTGAAGCGGGGAGAAAAAGAATGCCGGACTTCCAAACACAGGAATGCGAAGGCTTTTTCGAGCATTGGCAGTCGTTGCCGAAGGATGGTTTGGCACCGACGTCCGAAACGTTTCTGGATCAAGCCCACCCCGCCTATGCACCCATGATCTGCGTGTTAGAGCACGCGGATACTGATCTTATTGTGCGTTTGATGGGGACAGGACTGGTCGAACGTTGGGGCATGGACCGCACCGGAAAAAAAGCAATCGAGCATGAAGACCCAAAGGTGCGTGATGCTTTTTCCGGAACAGCCTTCACATCGTTCGTGTGCCCTGTGGAATGCACGTCATTAACCGCTTCACCCTTGGCACCGGACGTCCGGCCTATGTCGAAGCCTTATTGCTGCCCTTAACGACACTGACTGATCGTCCGACCCGATTTGTGAGCTTTAGCCAGATTTTCAAGGACCCCCCGAAAGATGGAGACAAGATCGGTGGATGGAACACCACGTTGGAATTTGAATGGATCGACCTCGGGTCCGGCGCACCAAATGAAAGTGCCTTCGCTGAGTAAACGACACAAAGGAGTGCTTGACCATGAACCGACTGCTGACAGAGATTGCTATCACTCTTCTGGTCTTTAACACGACAGCGCAAGCCACCGAATGGCGCGGCGGCAGCGAGGAAGACCGCGCGGCCATGGCGGCGATCGTCGAGACCTGGAAAAAGGCGTACGCCACCGGGGACGGCCAGGCGGTGGCCGACGGCTACGATCCTGGGGGATTTGTCATGGCCGAAGGCGCACCCATCACCGGCCCTGACGTGCTTGGTCCGCGTTTGAGCAAGACCTTGGAAACCAACACCATCGACATACTGCTGGATGTGGAGGAAGTGGAGTTCAACGGCACCTGGGCTTTCTTGAACGGACGCTTCGCCTCAAAGCGCCAACCCAAGGACGCAGCGGCTGATGCCGAGCCCTATTACCACGCCGGGCGGTTTTTCACTTTGCTCCGCAAAACACCGGAGGGCTGGAAAGTGTGGCGCAACATGGACACCTCATCGCCCGACGCCAACGATATGCTGTCCCAGCTCAAAACCAAGGACTAAGAGGCCGTTTCGAAAGGGGTTGAGTGGCCGGTGTCGATGTGATTCCAGGAAGGTTGCTGAAACCGATCTGGAGCCGCCATGTGGACGCCGACCACCCGAGAGCAGCATAGCCGCAAGGCGCTGCGTTATCAGACTGATTTGACCGATGCGGAGTGGGTTGTGATCGAGCCTCATTTGCCTCCGGCTCATGGCACGGGACGGCCCCGGTCATGGCCGATGCGAGAGATCGTCAACGGCATTTTCTACGTGATGCGGGCTGGCTGCCCTTGGCGCTTGCTGCCAAGCGATTTACCACCGTGGGGCACGATCTATCGCTGGTTCGCTAAGTTCCGCGACGACGGCCTCCTTGAGAAGATCAACCACTTTCTGGTCATGGCCGATCGCGAGCGGGTCGGACGCGAGGCCAGCCCGAGCGGCGCGATTATCGACAGCCAGAGCGTCAAGACGACCGAGGCTGGTGGCCCCCGCGGCTACGATGCGGGCAAGAAGATCAAGGGGCGCAAGCGCCACGCGCTGGTCGACACCGACGGGCGCGGCCTCGTGCTCGAGGCGCATCCGGCGAGTATCCAGGACCGCGATGGTGGCGGGCCGCTGCTGTGCGCCTCACGCGGCTCGTTTCCGTTCATCGAGAAGGTCTTTGCCGACAGCGGCTACGCCGGCGAGAAGGTCGCCACGGCCACCATGATCGCCGTCGAGATCGTGCGCAAAAGCCCCGATCAGGTCGGCTTCGCCGTCCAACCGCGCCGCTGGGTCGTGGAGCGCTTCTTCGCCTGGATCAACCGCAACCGGCGACTGGCAAAGGACTTCGAGGCCACCATCGCCTCGGCCCGCGCCTTCCTCTACGCCGCCTCCGTCATGCTCCTCGTCCGCAGATTGGCCCGAGCCGCATGACTTTCGAAACCGACTCTAAGGGAAATCCTTGCATCACACGGTTGGTGAATCTGTGATTGTTCGAAAGGAATGGCGCGCGGGTTCGAAAGCGTTCGAACCCAAAATTTGATTGGGGCGGCCCATTTCTCTTTGAGAAATGGCGCGCCCGAGAAGATTCGAACTCCTAACCTCCTGATCCGTAGTCAGGTGCTCTATCCAGTTGAGCTACGGGCGCCCCATCGCTGACGGGAGCGGTTGTCCTACTCAACCGCCCCCAGCCTGTCCAGGGGAAATCCCGGCGCCCTGGGCGGTTAGCCCTCTCGAAGAGGCCGCCCCCTCCACTCTCGGCATCGACGCAATGGCCAGCCCTTGGGCAAATGCGGCTTGTTCCCCCTCCGCACTTTGCGTACACTCGCCTCCGGCTTGGGAGGAAACCAATTTATGTTTCTGCCTCAATATGTTGGGGGATACCGTTGAGAGAGGACGGTGGCCTCTCACGCTATTTAGATGCGATCAAGACACGTGTTTAAGAAAAGCAAGGGATGGATTTGATGGGGCTGTCCGTACGTCACATTTTGACGCTGGGCGCGGTTTTAGGCTTGAGCGGGTGCTCGTTTGCCACCGATGCTTTGTTCCCGCTCTTCGGCGAAGACGAAGAAACTGCAGCGCCGGTAGCCGCGCCAGCGATGACGCCGCCGCCGACAAGCACGGCATCTGAGTTCCGTCCCGCACCGGTCGCACCCATGGCGCCGGTTGGCATGACGGCGATGAACACCGGCACCTTCGTCAATCAGAAGGTCAGCCAGTTCAGCGGTGAACTCGGCCAGCTGCGCCAAACCTTGGCGGTGCGCAACAATCAGCTGGAAGCGATCCGCTCCCAGACCGTATCCAATGCGTCGGCCTATCACGGCATGGTCGGCGGCATCAAAAGCCGGCTGCAAGTCGGTACCACCCCGGGCAATCCCAACCTGATGGGCCAGTGGCGCTCTTCCCAAGAGCAGCTCAATCGGATTGAAGGCGACATTTCAAATATGAACCAATTGGCCGCTCAGGTTGCAGCGGACTCCGCCATGTCGTCGTATCTGCTGGATAGCGTGCGCGCGGCCTATGGCCTGACCGGCGCGGTCGACGACGACCATCGCCGTCTGCGTGGCTTAGAAGACGAGGTCAATCAGACCACAGTGACCATTGAACGCCTGCTCGGCGAACTCAACACCGACATTGGCCGGCAGCAACAGTTCGTCGCCAACGAACGGGAAAACCTCATGGAGCTGGCCGGGGACATCAATTCGGGTCAGCTTTACGGTTCCCAACAAGCGGCATCGGCTGGGCCACAAATGGCCTCAGCCGCACCGGGCGATTTCTCTCAGCGCCGCCCCTTGGTGGTGATCAGGTTCGACCGCCAAGACGTCGCCTATGAACCGGCTCTGTACCAAGCCGTCAGCCGCGCTCTGGAACGCCGGCCCGATGCCATCTTTGATTTGGTCGCGGTGAGCCCGGGTTCGGGCAGCCAAAACCTGTCGTCCGGATCGGCCCGGCGCAATGCGGAACAGGTGCTGCAATCCCTCTCGGGCATGGGCCTGCCCTCCGACCGGGTGATGCTGTCCGCCATGGCGAGCCCGACCGCCCAGTCCGCGGAAGTGCACATCTACGTTCGTTAGGTTTTCGGCACCGCGACGTTATCGATCAACCGGGCCTTGCCGAGCCAGGCTGCAGCCAAAACGCGCCCCTCAGTCTCCAATGTCCGTAACGGTGCCAGTGTCTTGGCGTCGCGCGCTTCCACATAGTCGATGGACGTGAACCCTGCCAACGTGAGGGTGTCCGTTGTCGCGGCGCAGCGCTCCGTGATGGCGGCACCGGTAGCAATGTCAGCGGCCGCAGCCGTCAGCTCTTTATAGAGAGCGGGTGCAATGCGCCGCTGCTCAGCACTCAAATAGGCATTGCGCGAGGACAAAGCCAAGCCGTCGGTTTCCCTCACCGTCGGCACGCCAATGATATCGACGGGAATATTCAAATCCCGTACCACCTGCTGAATGACGATCAACTGCTGGTAATCCTTTTCGCCAAACAGCGCGATGTCGGGCAAAGCCTGGAGCAACAGCTTGGCAACGATGGTGGCAACACCGTCAAAGTGTCCGGGCCGGTGATGGCCGCACAGGCCTTGGCTCACCTTTCGTACGGTGACGTTGGTTTGATAACCGTCGGGATACATGGCCGCCCCATCGGGCCGGTAGAGAAGATCTACTCCAGCTTGATCGAGCAACTCCCAATCTTCAGCCTCCGGGCGGGGATAGGCGTTTAAGTCTTCGTCCGGTCCGAATTGGGCGGGGTTGATGAAGATAGACACCACTACCGCATCGGCCAGGGCTTTGGCCCGCTCCACCAGGGCCAAATGCCCGTCGTGAAGGGCGCCCAAGGTCGGTACCAGAGCCACAGATTGCAGTGCGCCCCGCCACGATGCAACGCGGCGGCGCAGGCTGTCGACATCACGGACGACATGAAGGGAAGAGTTTGAGTCGGACATGGGTGTGTTGATCCGCCCTAGTCTTTCTCAACACCGTAGCAGTGATCGAGGGTCGGGAACCGACGGGCGCGCACATCCTCCGCGTAATGTTCCACCGCTGCTGAAATTTCCTCGCCGAGATCGGCATAACGTTCGACAAAACGGGGTTTGAAATCCTGGAACAGACCGAGGATGTCTTCGGCAACGATGATTTGCCCATCGCAGGCCGGCGAGGCGCCGATTCCGATGGTGGGGATGTTGACCTGTTCGGTGATGGCGCGGGCCACAGGTTCCACCGTGCTTTCGATCACCATGGCAAAGGCGCCGGAGTCGGCCATGGCTTGGGCATCAGCGTGAACGGTGTCAGCCACCTCTTTGGTCCGGCCCTGTGCCCGGTACCCGCCAAACGCATTGACCGATTGGGGCGTCATGCCGACATGACCCATCACCGGAATACCGCGGGTCACCAGAAAGCCGATGGTCTCGGCCATGGCTACACCGCCTTCCAGTTTGACGGCAGCGCAGCCGGTTTCGGCCATCACCCGGGCGGCAGTTTCAAAGGCCTGTGCGGGCGAGCCTTGGTAGGAGCCGAACGGCAGATCGACAATGACACATGCTTTCTTCGATCCACGCACGACGGCCGCACCGTGATTGATCATCATGTCGGTGGTTACAGGCAGCGTTGACGGCAACCCGTAAAACACCATGCCGAGGGAATCGCCCACCAACAACACATCCACATGGTCGTCCATGAGCGAGGCCATGGGTGCCGAATAGGCAGTGATGCACACGATCGGGGCGCCGCCTTTGCGGGCCAATAAGTCGCGCGTGGTAGTCCGGGATTCGGTGGGTTCAGTCGTGCTCATGGCTGACGGTCCTGATGCGTGCCTGTGATTATTTGAGCCGGTGCGGGGTTTAGACCATTTGGGTTATGGATGATAGGGGTGCGGCGGCACCCTAGAGCGGCAGACGAATGGCGAAAATGGTGCCCGATGCCGTTGAATCCTTCAAAAACATGTCACCGCCTTGGGCGCGAATGGCCTCCCTGGAAATGGGTAGACCAAGGCCGGAGCCGCCGGATCGGGCGGACCCGGCGAAGGGAACGAAGAGATTTTCCATCGCTTTGGCAGGCAAGCCGGGACCATTGTCGGCGACCATGACGCAGAAGCTTTCAGGTTCCGGTTCAATGGATATGCACACTTCCGTTGCCCCGGCTTCGGTCGCATTTCTGATGAGATTTTCCAAAGCCCGGCGCAGCAAGTCTGCGTCTGCGTTGATGTGATTCTGATCTGTCGTATTGATCTGCACATTACACGCGGTCAAGGCCGGCGCCATGGCTTCTTTGATCTCATTTAGCAAAGCAACCAGATCGATCTCGCTCAGTTCCACCCGGGGCGGACCCTCTTTGGCGAAACGCAGAGTCTTGGTGGAAAGATGAATGGCGCGATTGATGGCTTTCACCAAGCCGGAGGTGATGCGGCGCACTTCGGGATCATCCGATTGATCGAGACGGTCCGATTCCAACATGGCCGTCGCCAGTATATTTTTGAGGTCGTGGGAGATTTTCGTCACCGCCGTACCCACACCGGCAAGACGTTCTTTTTGCGTCAGTGCGGAGCGTAACTGGTCTTGCATGTCAGCCAGCGCGCGTTGCGCGACACCCACTTCGTCCTGACGGTCACCCGGTGTCATGACCCGGGCGGGATCTTCAGGCGCTTCTTGAAAGGCGATCATGTTTTCAGTCAATCGACGCATGGGACGCACCGCGAGCCATTGGATTGTGAGGTAGACCAACGCTGCCGTGACGATGGAGATGAATAGGCTCAACAGAAAAATACGCTGACCGTAATCGATCAACTCACGGCGTAAGGGCTCTTCTGCCAATATCACTTCAACGATGACGTTCGGATCCGTTGGCGAGTACCCGGTGACCCCAATGACCATGCCCTTCGGTTGGATCATGCACGACAGGGCATCCCGAATCAGCGAGAAGAACGTGCCATCGCGCAGATCAAACAGCAGCGGAATACGCGACGGCATGTCGGGGCCGAGGGTCCGGGCCGGCATACCGGGGCGTATGACCGTCATGCCGAGCACACCCGCCTGATTGAGCAGGCGGCGTTGCAGTTCGGGGTCCACCATCTCGGCAGCTTCCAAAGCCGTAAGGGTGAGATGTGCGGCTTCCAGTTTCATCTCAAGGTACTGGACGCGGAAACGGCCGATGGACGGTGCGAAGATCAAAACCTCGCACAACATGATGAACGCGATGGTCAGCCAGAGCAGGCGCGCGGACAATCCGGTAAACCAAGCACGACTGCCGGATCGTGCGGTGGACCGATTTTCGATGGACGACGACTCACCCATAGGGGATCACCCGAACTTGGATAGAAAGCGGACCACACGCTTGGTGCGGTCATTGAATAAAGACGGCGTGTAATACGCGCCGGCGGCCCGTTTCGAAACCTCGCCCAAGGTGGGATAGGGCGCGATCATGCCGGCCATAGCACCGATCTTGAGGTTTTGGGTCAGAGCCAGAATCCAAACCTGAATGAGCTCGCCGGCATGGGGGCCGACGATGCCGCAGCCAAGTATGCGCCCATTCTTCGCCAACACGGCTTTAACCAGACCGTGGGTCTTGCGTTCCGCCCGGGCGCGATCGTTTTCTGCAAAGGGCCAAGTGACGACACGAATGTTATCGCCGAATTTTTTGTGCGCTTCGGTCTCATTCAATCCGACCTGTGCCAATTCAGGATCGGTGTAGGTCACCCACGGTACAGCAGTGTGATCGGCCTTAGCCGGTAACCGGAACAAGGCGCTGCGAATAACAATCCCGGCGTGATATCCGGCGACATGGGTGAACTGCAGACCGCCAGCACAATCGCCAATGGCGTAGGCCCGCCGGTTGGAGGTGCGCAGCCCGGCATTGACGGCGATGCCTTTGGGTAAGTAGTTGATCCCTCCCGTGTCGAGCCCAAGACCCTCAACTGTGGCTTTGCGCCCCACGGCAACAAGGAGATGGGAGCCCCCGACGGTTTCCTGCTTGCCGTCCCGTTCAAAGGTAACCCCAACACCGCCGTCTTTGGCTGCTGTACCAACCACCTTAGCGCCTTCGATGATGTCGATACCATCTATGGTGAGTTGATCACGAACGACCGACACCAAATCTGGATCATCCTTGGGCAATATGGTGGAGGCTTCAAGCACGGTAACCCTGCATCTGAGTTGCCGGTGTGCTTGGGCCATTTCGCACCCGATGGGGCCGCCGCCGATGATAATGAGGTGGTCTGGTGCCCGAGTGAGATCGAAGATGGTTTCGTTGGTGAGGTAGCGGGTATTTGCCAATCCATCGATGGGCGGCACAAAAGCGCTGGACCCCGTGGCCAACACAAACCGCCGTGCCCGGATGATTTGACCGTTTACTTCAACATCTCGTTTGGATGTGAACCGGGCGTCACCCTGAATAACCCTGACACCCAAACTCTCAAAGCGTTCGACGGAATCATGGGGCGCAATACCGGCAATGACATCATGGACATGATCATGCACCGCCTGGAAATCCACCTCGGGGGTCTGGCCGCGCACCCCGAAACGTTCGGATTGGCTATAAACATTGGCCGCATGCCCGGCCGCCAGCAAAGCTTTTGAGGGCACACATCCGGTGTTGAGGCAGTCGCCGCCCATGGGACCCTTTTCGATCAAGACCACCGATGCCCCCATTTGCACCGCCCCGGCCGCGACCGAAAGGCCACCGGAACCGGCGCCGATGACACACAAGTCAGGTTTCAGCACGTCAGTCATCGGTGGTCTTGCGCAGCTTTTTGTAGGCAACGGGGATCAAAGCCAGGGCGGCAAGACCGAGCAATGGGCCGATGACATTGGGTTGCAAGAGGATAGCGCCTGGGTCCACGGCGCCGCCGGCATCGAACACGGCGCCGACACCGCTGCCGACCCAAGCGTAAACAAAGGCTCCGGGGATAATACCGATGGCGGTGCCCAGAACATAGATGCGCAGGGGCACGTTTAGGAACGCCGGCACCAGGTTGACAATAAAGAAGGGAAATAATGGTACAAGACGCAGGACCAGCATGTAACTCAAGGCGTTGTCCTGAAAACCTGCACGCATACGATCGATGGCGCCGCCCGCTCTTTGCCGCAACATGTCGCCCAGAACATAGCGGGCCAACAGAAAAACCAGCGTCGCGCCGATGGTGGCGGCAACAACGATGTATACGGTAGCCGGCCCAGCCGTAAAGACGAATCCTCCAGCGATGGACAACCAAACGGCACCGGGAATGGAAAACGTCACTGCCAGGATGTAGACCACCACAAACACCGCGGCGGCGGCGGCATAGTTTCGGTCAACAAAATCGAGCAGGGACTCGCGATTGTCTTTCAGAACCTCTAAGGACAAAAAGTCCTGAACGCCGCTGGACAGCAGGGCGGCAATCATGGCTGCAAATAGTCCGAGAACCACAAGCCTTTTCGCTAGCGACGTCTTTTGTGGAGAATCGGCAGATCGGGAGGCCGGGTCCGCGGCTGAGTGATCGGTTTCGGTGCTGATCATGGTGCGGAATACCGCCTTATTGGTTCTATCATCACGGGGCGCGGTCCACTGGACCACCACCAGGGCCATAACACTGTGAGGGGAGCATGGCCATTCAGGTTTACGTGAGCATAAGGCCAGAAACGGCTGAAAACAGACAAAAAAAGGGCAGTATCCAACGGTGTCTCACAGCCACCAGCACATTGACAGCCTTTAGGCCCACGGCTATACACCCCACCGGCTTTCGCCGCAGCCCGCCGCCTTGCGCTGGCGGGATGATTCTTTAAGCGCTACAGCGGAGTAACCCACGTGAAACAGACGTTCCAGCCGAGCCGATTGGTCCGCAAGCGTCGCCATGGGTTCCGTGCCCGCATGGCCACCAAAGCTGGCCGCAAGGTCCTTGCTAGCCGCCGCGCCAAGGGCCGCAAGCGCTTGTCCGCTTAAGCTTTAGTCCCCCGAGGAACCGGACCATGGGACGCCCCCTGGGCCGCCTGAAACGCCGGGAAGATTTCTTGGCCGTTGCTGCTGCCCGGACCAAGCGCGTAACGCCCGGGTTTGTGTTGCAGGTCTGTGCGCGGGATAACGGGCAGCCGAACATCCGCATCGGTTTCACAGCCAGCCGCAAAGTGGGTAATGCCGTAGCCCGCAACCGCACGAAGCGCCGTCTGCGCGCCTTGGCCGAACGGGTAATGCCGGAACTTGGAATGAACGGTGTGGATTACGTTTTAATTGGAAGACAGGAAACGACGTCATTGCCATTTGAGACTATGGAAAAAGACCTGCGTCAGGCTATGACAACCCTGAAACTGCCAGCTCAGCAGAAAGGCGATCACAAGTGAACCTGATTCAACGTACATCTTTGGTCTTGATCAAAGCGTATCAGGTTGTCCTATCGCCTGTACTGGGGACACGCTGCCGGTTCCATCCGACCTGCTCAACCTACATGGCAGAGGCCATTAAAGAACACGGATTACTTTTCGGTTGGTGGCTCGGTTTCAAAAGGTTGGCCCGCTGTCACCCTTGGTCCGACGGCGGGCACGATCCTGTTCCATGCCGGTCAATACACAACGATTTGTCCGCGCCGGTGGACGCCAAGATTGAGCCATGACCGATCAACGCAACATGTTTTTGGCCATTGTGTTGTCCATGGCCATTTTGTTCGGCTGGGACTATTACTTTTCGCCGGAGCCAACGCCCGTTCCGGCCGAAGGTGAAACAGCGCAACCGCTGACTGCCCCCGATGCGCCACAGCCTGTGGCGCCTGGCATTGAAGCACCAGGCATTGAGGCGCCGGGAACGCCTAAACCGGCGGACCGGGCCAACACTTTGACCGAGTTTCCGCGAGCTGGGATCGACACACCCAGTCTCAGAGGGTCGGTTCCCTTACAGGGGCTTCGCTTCGACGATCTCACTTTGAAGGGGTACCGGGAAACCACAGACCCCGCGAGCGCCGAAATCGATCTGTTGTCACCGGCTGGATCACTCAAACCCTATTACGCCGAACTGGGCTGGCTCAGCGCCGACCCGTCCCTTGCCCTGCCGACGGCGGAAACGGCTTGGCAGACGGGATCGGATGGACCGGAACTGACCCCCGACCGGCCCTTGGTCCTGACCTGGGACAACGGGGCCGGCCTGATGTTCAGGCGCACGGTCACTATCGATCAAGAGTATATGTTCACCGTCTACGACGAAGTGGAGAACAAGACGGACCAAACCATTTCCTTATTTCCCTACGGCCTGATCGCGCGTATCGATACGCCGGATGTGCTTGGATTCTTCATTTTGCACGAAGGTCCCTTGGGCGTGTTCGACGAGACCCTCAAGGAAATGGATTACGACGAACTGCAAGAAACACCGGTCGAAACGGTGAACTCTACCGGCGGCTGGATCGGGTTTACCGACAAGTATTGGTTGGCTGTTCTGGCCCATGAGCAGGATAAAACGGTTGAAGCCACGTTCCGCTACAGTGTCATAAACGGCCGCGATCGGTATCAAACCGATTTCCGTTCCAGCGAGCCGGTGGTCATTGCGCCTGGTGAAAGCTCTGGTGCGCACACCCATTTATTTGCCGGCGCCAAAGAAGTGGAATTGCTGGACGAATACACCAACAGCCTCGGCATACACCGGTTCGATCTCGCTATTGATTTCGGGTGGTTCTACTTCCTCACCAAGCCGTTTTTCTATGCACTGATCTGGCTCAAAGGCGTGCTGGGCAATTTCGGCCTCGCCATTCTGGGGCTGACCATTGGTCTACGCCTGCTGCTTTATCCACTGGCAGATAAGCAGTTCCGGGCGATGACCAAACTGAAAAAGCTGCAGCCGGAAATGAAAAAATTGCAGGAGCGGTATGCGGACGACCGCACCCGCATGAACCAGGAATTAATGGAGCTCTATAAACGGGAAAAAGCCAATCCCGCTGCCGGCTGTTTGCCGATCTTGGTTCAAATTCCCATTTTCTTTGCGCTCTATAAGGTCTTGTTCGTCACCATAGAGATGCGGCAGGAGCCGTTTTACGGATGGATCAACGATCTTTCGGCCCCCGACCCAACAAGCATTTTCAATCTGTTTGGGTTGCTGCCGTTCGATGTGCCTTCGTTCCTGGCCATCGGTGCCTGGCCCATCATCATGGGCACCACCATGTGGCTGCAGCAAAAACTCAATCCAGCACCCACTGACCCGGTGCAGGCGAAGATCATGAGTTTTCTGCCGATCATTTTCACCGTGTTGTTGGCGACCTTCCCGGCCGGTCTGGTGATCTATTGGGCCTGGAGCAATGCGCTTGGCATCCTCCAGCAATGGGTGATCATGCGCCAAGCCGGCGTTAAGGCCTGAGGCCGAAGGCCTGGGCCATGCCGGAACTTAGACTCACCGAAAATCAACTGAGAGAACAGGGCCGCAAGCTTTTTGCCGGTGAGTGTACTTTTCTGCTTGGTGCAGCGGACTTGTCTCAAGTCCCCGACAGCGACCTGCCGGAGATCGCCTTTGCCGGCCGCTCCAATGTGGGTAAGTCGAGCCTACTCAACGCCCTGACCAACCGCAAAACCCTGGCGCGGACATCAGACACGCCCGGCCGCACACAGCAGCTCAATTTCTTTGATGTGGGGGGGCGACTGATGGTGGCTGACTTGCCCGGTTATGGTTACGCCCGCGCACCCAAGAAGGAAGTGGCGGCTTGGACCCGGTTGGTAGAGGCCTATCTCACCGGACGCCCGCAACTGCGGCGGGTTTGCGTCTTAGTGGACAGCCGCCATGGTCTCAAAGCCAATGACTTGGCGGTCATGAAAGAGCTCGACGAAGCAGCGGTGAGCTATCAGCTCGTCCTCACCAAAGCCGACAAGGTCAAAGAGGCAGCACTGGACAAAACCGTAGGCTCGGTGACCGGGGAAGCTGTAAATCATGGAGCCGCCCATCCTGAAATTGTTGTCACCAGTGCGGTAAAAGGAACGGGTCTTGCCGAGCTTCGGGCGGCCCTGTCACAATTGGCCAAAGCAGCAGCCACGTAAGCCAAAACCGGCGGGCATTGTGTTGAAGGAAAGTTAGGGGTCCATGTCTAAATCCAAAGATCACGCCGAATGGCTTGAGAAGGCCGGCATCCTGTCTGATGCCCTGCCCTATATGCGAGCGTTTGCAGGAGAGACCGTCGTCATCAAATACGGCGGTCATGCCATGGGCGATGACTCACTCGCAACTGATTTCGCCCGGGATATCGTTCTTCTCAAACAGGTTGGGCTCAACCCCGTGGTCGTCCATGGCGGTGGACCGCAAATCGGGGAGATGCTCGAGCGGCTTAAGATTCAAAGTTCCTTTATCGATGGGCTTCGGGTCACCGATGCCGAAACGGTCGATATTGTTGAAATGGTGCTGTGCGGCTCCATCAACAAACAGATTGTTACGGCCATTAATGGTGCCGGTGGATTTGCTGTGGGTCTGTCGGGCAAGGACGGCAATCTCATCAAAGCCCGTAAACTTCGGCGGTCAAAAAAGGACCCTGAGTCCAACATTGAGAAGATACTGGATCTGGGTTTTGTCGGTGAGCCGGAAGAGATCAATCCCCACATTCTTGGCACCTTCGAGGACTCCGACACTATTCCAGTGATCGCCCCCATCGGCGTGGGCAAAGGAGGCGAAACCTACAACATCAACGCCGACACCTCTGCCGGTGCAATTGCGTCCGCGGTAGGAGCTGCGCGGTTATTGATGCTGACCGATGTCGAAGGCGTATTGAGCGATACCGGAGAACTGATCACGGAAATGACAACGGAACGGTCGAGAACCCTAATCCAAGCAAGCACCATTTCCGGTGGCATGATTCCCAAAGTGGAGACCTGCGTGCAGGCGGTTGAAAACGGTGTCGAGGCAGCGGTTATCTTAGATGGCCGTGTTCCCCATGCCATTTTGTTGGAGCTGTTCACACCGCATGGTGCCGGCACGCTCATCAAGTAGCGGCGAGGTGACTGGCACCCCGCACAATCGTCCGCTCGATTTATCTCACATCGATACCTGGGTCTTCGATCTGGACAATACTCTGTATCCGGCCACGGCCAATTTATTTCCGCAGATCGACGTCCGGATGAAAGCGTTTATTTCGGACCTCTTGAATATAGATCAGGACGACGCGTATCGCTTACAGAAAACCTATTATCGGGAACATGGCACGACGTTGCGTGGGTTGATGATCCATCACAATGTCGATGCAGATGCCTTCCTCGACTATGTCCATGATATCGACCATACGGTGCTGGCGCCGGATCCGCACCTCGGTGCGATCATCGACGATTTACCCGGCCGGAAACTGGTGTACACCAATGGATCCGCCGGACACGCTCACAGTGTTTTGGAGGCGTTGTGCATCGCAGACCAGTTCGAAGCCGTGTTTGATATTCGCGCCGGCGGCTACATTCCGAAACCGGACCCCGATTCCTACCGCAAATTTCTGGAAAGCCACGCGTTTGAACCAGACTCTGCGATCATGTTTGAGGATTCAGTCAAGAATCTTAAACCGGCTGCCGACATGGGGATGGTTACGGTACTGGTCACTCACGACAGTATTTTGGACGACATCAGCGATGCGGAGCATTGTCACTACATTACGGGTGACTTGAAACAATGGCTTAAAGAGGTCGTCGATAGTAACGGAGCTGCCTAACCGTTTGCCTTGGCCTCATCGGTGAACAATTCAATCTGCCACATCATTTCAGAGTCTGTTGCGTCGAAGGTCCCATCGGGACGCGGTGTGATGATATCGCCGGGCGGCACCCGGGATAGAGCCATTTGTAGGGTCACTGCCTCTTCGGCGGAGAATCCTGCCTTCCATGCGACAGCTTGCGTGCCTTTTGCGCTTCTTGCTTCAACAACCGCACGTACGGTGGGGACTTCCAACTCAGCCAATGTTGCCGTGCCTATAAGGGCAAAAGCATAATTAATTTCATCTATCGCACTGAGGATGTGGTGCGTTCGCAGTTCGCCTTTTGAATGCAGAGCATCCACTTGCTGTTGCGCGAGAGCAAGGCAGTCCTCATCAAGGGAGCCCGACTCCATATCTGGAGCCAATAGTGTTTCTTTATCTTGCTCTTTTTTAAGACGGCTGCTGACGACATCCTTGAGACGCTCGACCATTCCGGGTTCGAAATCCGTTCTGGACGCGAGTTCTTGTGTGAGCGTGTCGGCAACAAATTCAGCAATGCGCAACGCGGCTTTAGAATTGAGCTCACGCCGATGAACAAGCGGTTCGTGCCAGCTGTTATGCTCCGGAGCGGCGGTGATAATGGCATCCAGCGTCTCTTCGCGGATTTGCGCGCTTTCGTTGTTGAGCAGAGACGTGACCGCGGTAGAGTCTCCGGTATGGAAAATGGCATCCGAAACCGTGTGGCTGACCCCGCTGCGCTTGGAAATGGCAGCCAAAGACGCGCTTAAAGGGATGCTGGCAATCACTTCCAACAGGTCGTCATCGGTCAGGACAGGAGAGAACTGTAGTACGGGAGAGGCCACATCCGTATCTTGGTCAAGGGCCAATGTGAGCACGATGTCCCGCGGCGCCGTGGAAACCTGCTTCAATGCCTCCGACAACACACGCCGGACGCGGGGCAGTTGATCGCGCGCCAACAAGGACATGATTTGATGGGTGGTGCGGTAAGCCTTGTCTTTTTCGTCATCTGACAAATTGGGCATGAGATGGCCGAGACGATCGGCGAGATCAGACCGTAGTTCTTCCACTGAATCCTCGGCCAAGATTAAATGGGGGCTTATATACATGACTAGACAAGTCCTTATTTAGCTCCGCGGATCAGCAAGAAGCCCTCATAGATGAGCAAGGAAACCGTAAACGGCACCATAACCAGCCACAAGGTTCCGCTCTCCAGGCCACTGCCTGCCATCTTCGCCAAGTAATTGTAGGCGTATAAATGAACCAGCGCCCCGACCAGGACCGTTACTACGAGCCGAGGCCATTCGGTTTCACCGCGCATCGAACCGAGGATTTTTTCCATGAAAACGAGTACGAGGGCGACGACTGCGAAAGGGTCAATCCAATCAAATATGGGCTTGGCCGCCGCGGGATTGACGGCGTAGAAGAAATTGTTGAGCGTCAAAACGAAAGCTACGACGAGCATGAAGCATCCTTTTAGTGACCGCATATTTCAACCTCTCCAATTCTTCCGTTGTGTCTAGTCATGTATATAAGCCCCATTAAATGCGCTTTTTAAGGCGTGCTGGGATGGATGGCCACCGCCCGGCGCACTGCTGTATCGGGATCGCGGGCGAGAAAGAACAGGATTCCAGGTTCAAGATCGGCGCGTTGCCCAAGGGCGATACGAACCTCTGCGTCAGGATGATCGAGCAGATCGCGCGCCTGTTCGTAATTGATGGCGTGATCATCACGGCCCAAGAGTTTTACCAGTTGGTCCTTTGCCAGTTTCATGACGCAACCTGCTGCGAGGGCGGTTGTGCGATCGCTAACCGTCCCTTCCCCGATTTTTTGGCGTCATACATGGCCGCGTCGGCGCGCGCCAGTAGGTCATCCATCGGCTCCACGGCATCGCGTTCCAACACAGCGATTCTAACAGACATGCCAAGAGGTTTGTCAGGCGAAGCGGGCAGCTCTTTGAGTTCTTGGGCGACCTCGAGAAATTTTCCCGCGCGGCGTGTCGCGATGTCCGTATCCGCCCCCGCTAAGAATACAGCGAATTCGTCGCCACCCAGACGAGAGACAAGATCGGTGGGGCGAGTCTGCTGAATCAAGATGTCGCGTAGTTTGAGTAGCGCTTCATCGCCAGCCTGGTGACCACGCGTATCATTAACGGCTTTAAAGTTATCTAAGTCCACATACATCAGCGCTCCAGCTTCGGGAGCACGGTCCATCCGGTGCAGTTGCCGGCTGAGGGCGTCCATAAAGGCGCCGCGGTTAAGCAGACCGGTCATCGCATCCGTGAACCACGCGTTTATGATGGATCAGCTGTTCGATTGTGATACCGATTTGATTGGCAATATCACCTATCAGGAGGCGGTCATCATCCGCCCATGCGCCACGTTCGATGTGGCGCCAGAGGATGGCAGCCCCATTGAGCGCTCCTTGATAACGCGCCGGGGCTGCCAGGATTTGCTAATTTTCTTTGGACACTTCGGCCACCCCCGCGCCGCTGGCTAGGGAATCGAGTATGGGCACATGAAGATCACCGTCAACCTCGCCAAAGGACCCGGCCGGTTCAAAGGCAGAGTTGTCGGGTGGGTCCGAGCCTCGCGAGTCTGCATCGGCGAGCCGATATATCTGACAGCACTCCGCACCCAGGCCACGGGCAAGGGTTTCCGCTGCGGCCATAAGCATGTTTTCGGGATTCACCTCGTCACGAAATGAACGCACGATACGGGTCAAAATGCGTTCCCGATTGCGGACCCGAGCGAGGGTCGCTTCCCGTTCGCGGGACTCTGTCACGTCGCGGCAAACACCCCGGGCTCCGCTCCACGCACCGTCCGCGTTGAGCAGAGGCATGGCGGAAATCACGACACAGGACGAACGTCCATCAGCTCGCTAACCATACCTCACTGTTCTCTATGCGCCGGTCAGGCAAGAACGGGTTAGGACCGCCGTGGGCATAATCCATGACAAGGTCTTGCGGACTGAGCGACACCAACTCGTCGGCTGAATATCCCAAACCGCCGCGCGGTGACACGAATGCAAATTGACGGTCACTGTTTGTTTCCCATGAGAAGTCCGCCGAGATTTCAACGAAGTCTTTATAGCGTTGGCGGGAATCGACCAGAGCGAGGCGCAAACTGGTTTCCAGTGTAATATCTCTGAGTAGGATGTGCGCGTGCCCATCCTTTAAGGGAATGGCGGTGAGCTGTACCGTTTGAGGCTCTTTGGAAACCTTGAGCTCAAACTGATCAAAGATGGGACGGCCATTGGACAAAGCCGGTTCGGCAGTGCGTCTTACCTTGTCTTTGATCTCGTCAGGTATGGCGTCGAGAAACGCGATCCCCGATTGATTGAGTCCCTTCAATTCGCCCGATTCAGACAGATTGAGGATCGGTTCGTCGAACAGCGCAAAGCCCCGTTCACTGAGAACGTGTTGCACATCGGTCGTGGAGCCCCCGGTGTCTTTACTTTGGGCCATGAACGATCCCCGAAACGAAGCGTCGTTTTGTGAGCTTAACGGTTAACTTCTTGATATTTATATTCTTTTTATAAAGAGAGCCATCCGTTATGGGAAACGGTTTTGTGCAGTGGGTTCCTTTCAAGGTCCCTTAGTCACGTCCGTGTGGCGGCGTTGACTTAGGTATGCCGGTGGCTATGTTCAGCCACCCTTGCGGCGGACGGACAGGGCACATCCGAGCCGGGTTCAGGAGACATAATTGGTATGAACATCAAAGCCTTACAAGATCGCGTGGAACAGGTGTGGGACGCCCGGGATCAAATCGGGGTAGAGACCAAAGGCGATCAGCGCGACGCGGTGGAAGAGACCCTTAATCTGCTCGACTCCGGTGCAGTGCGTGTGGCCGAGAAAAGTGACGGAACGTGGATCGTCAACGAATGGTGCAAGAAAGCCGTGTTGTTGTCGTTCCGGTTGAACGACATGTCCGTGCAAAGCGGCGGACCTGACGGCGCTGTGTGGTGGGACAAGGTGCCTTCCAAATTTAAAGGCTGGTCTGAAAGCGACTTTAAGAAAGCAGGATTTAGAGCCGTGCCCACCAGTGTGGTGCGCCATTCTGCGTATGTGGCAACAAACGTTGTGTTGATGCCCAGCTTCATCAACTTGGGCGCCTACGTGGATGAAGGCACGATGATTGATACCTGGGCGACGGTGGGCAGCTGTGCCCAGATCGGAAAAAATGTGCACCTCTCGGGCGGCGCCGGCATCGGCGGTGTTTTAGAACCGTTGCAGGCCGGACCTGTGATCATCGAAGACAACTGTTTCATCGGCGCGCGGTCCGAGGTGGCTGAAGGCGTGGTCGTCGAAGAAGGATCGGTGTTATCGATGGGTGTCTATATCGGGTCATCCACCAAAATCATCGACCGTGACTCGGGTGAGATTTTCATGGGCCGCGTCCCGGCCTATTCCGTGGTCGTGCCCGGCACACTGCCCGGAAAACCTCTGGCCGATGGAACGCCGGGACCGAACCTGTATTGTGCCGTGATCGTCAAACGGGTGGACGCCAAAACGCGTTCAAAGGTATCCATCAACGAACTTCTCCGCGCGTGAACAATTCAGAAAAAACAGAAGCCGCTGCCAGTTTACTGGCCAACCCGCTGCCCTTGGCGAGGGACCTGATTCGCTGTGCCAGCGTTACGCCGGAAGACGCCGGAGCCCTGGATGTTTTGGCTGCGGCTTTAGAGGAACTCGGATTTACCTGTCATCGCCTCCGGTTCGAAGAGCCGGGTTCGGAACCGGTGGACAATCTCTACGCCCGTCGCGGCACCGCCGCGCCGAACTTTTGTTTTGCCGGACACGCCGATGTGGTCCCGGTTGGTCAGGGCTGGGCCATGGATCCGTTCGCTGCCGAAGTGCGCGATGACGTTCTATACGGTCGGGGTGCGGCGGATATGAAAAGCGCGATTGCGTGTTTTGTCGGCGCTGTTGCCCGTCTCCTCGACGCACATGGCGAACCGAAGGGCTCCATCAGTTTGCTGATTACCGGCGACGAAGAGGGTCCGGCGATCAATGGCACGCGCAAGGTCGTGGACTGGCTGGCGGAGCGGGAGGAATCCCTCGACGTCTGTCTGGTCGGCGAGCCGACCAACCCCACCGATTTGGGTGAGATGGTCAAGATCGGGCGGCGGGGCAGTCTCAACGGCCAGCTCGCCGTACTCGGTACGCAAGGGCATGCGGCCTATCCCCATCTCGCGGAAAACCCCATCCCCGAACTTATGCGTCTTCTCGCTGCACTGACGGAAACACCCCTGGATGAGGGAACGGATACTTTTCAACAGTCTACTTTGACCATCACGTCAGTCGACGTGGGCAATCCGGCACCGAACGTGATTCCGGCAGAGGCGCGGGCAGCGTTCAACATTCGTTTCAATGATCGGCACAGCGGCGACAGTTTGTCTGATTGGCTCAGACAAACTCTTACCGATGCGGCGGGCACCACGACCTTTGAATTGGATATCCAGGTCAGCGGAGAATCCTTTGTCACACCGCCAGGACCGTTCAGCGAATTGGTTGTTCAGGCCGTCAAAGATGTGAGTGGCCGCACGCCGGAACTGTCGACCAGCGGCGGAACTTCCGACGCCCGCTTTATCAAGGACGCCTGTCCCGTCTGTGAGTTTGGTGGAATTGGCCAGACCATGCATAAGGCAGATGAGCGGATGGCGCTGACCGATCTGGAAAATCTAACGGAGATCTACCGGCACGTTCTGACCGGATATTTTGCTTCATGATCGGTGCACGGGAAGCGGCCGGTGCCCTGTATGGGGTCTGGCAAATCTTTCGTTGTGATGACAAAGCCCTCTCGTTCTTCAATGCGACCGAAGACGGATTTTGGCGATCCTTTACGGCTGCTTTTATCCTGGCGCCCTTTCAGGCTCTGTATCAGATCACGGTTTATACGGGCCTGGAGGAACCACCCCACGCATTGCGGATGACGATTGTCGAGGGGTTGGAGTATGTCATTCTTTGGTTGCTGTACCCGCTGACCATTTATTACGTGACACGGTTGCTGGACCGCGAAGACATGTTTTTCCGATATGCGGTGGCTTACAACTGGTTCCGGATGGGCATTGGTCTCATCATCATGCCGTGGATCATCTTATCGGGCTTTGGTTTGTTGCCCGTATCCGTTGCCGACTTTGTCGGCACCATGTCGTTTATCGCTTATACTTTTTATGCCGCTTTCATTGCTCGTTTGGGAATGGAGATCGCCGTCGGTACCGCCATCGGCATCGTTTTGATCGATATCCTGCTAACCCTAATGGTCGGCCAGATCACATTCGCCATGCTTTAGGCGGGATACCGCACGGCCGTGAGAAAAAGACCGCAAGCGGGAGCGGTCGGACCGCCAGCGCTGCGATCAAGTGCTTCCAACGCATCAGATACATTGGACGGTAACCACTTCCCTTCTCCCACCAGCGTCAAGGTTCCCACCATGTTGCGGACCTGGTGATGCAGAAACGACCATGCCCGGGCAATCACTTCTATGTCGTCGCCGTTCCGTGCCACATCGAGCTGATCCAAGGTCTTTATTGGAGATTTGGCCTGGCATTCCGTCGCACTGAAAGTTGTGAAGTCGCGCTTACCGATCAAAGTTTGGGCCGCCGCATGCATGGCTTCCGCGTCGAGAACCTTGGGCAACCACCAGGCGTGATTGACATCCAAAGCAAGCGGTGCCCGACGAGTGACGATACGATAAAGGTATTGCCGCTCCACGGCAGTGAACCGGGCGTGAAAATCGTCTGGCACCTGTTCCGCTTTCAGAACAGCAATGGGCAGTGGGCGTAGATGGGCGTTGAGCGCATCGCACACCTTTGATCCGGCATCTGAGCGGGGCAGATCGGCATGGGCCACTTGTGCCCGCGCATGCACGCCGGCGTCAGTCCGCCCAGCGCCGTGTACGGTGATTTCAGTCTGGCAATAGGCTTTAGCCGCGTTTTCCAAAGCTTGTTGCACGGACGGACCATTGTCCTGGCGCTGCCAACCGACAAAACCCGTGCCGTCGTATTCGATGGTGAGTTTGAAACGGGGCATGGCCTTAGCGTGCTCCGGAAGCGGTCCGCCATTCCTCACCGAGAATGGCCCAGCGTTCATGGTCGCGCCAAATACCATCGATTTGGAGGAACTTGGGTGAGAAACCCTCTTTGCGGAATCCGAGTTTGCGGACCAAAGCAATGGATGCCGCATTGGCCGGTTGAATGTTGGCTTCAAGGCGATTGAGATCCAGAGTTGTAAATGTTTGATCCAAGACCAGCGCCAGCGCTTCGGTCATATACCCTTTGCCGGCCAATTCCATGTCGACGTAGTAGCTTAGGGAGCCGGTGCGGAAGCCACCCATGATCACGTCGTTGATATTGACCACGCCGACGAGGCGGTCGTCTTCATTGCGCCCGACAAAGTAGCCATATGTGCGGTCATTGGAGATGCGCTCCAGATACAGTTTAAAGCGCCGCATATCGATGGCTGGAAACACCCACGGCCGATGATAATCCATACTCGCCGCTGTCATTTTCAGAAATTCTGACTCGGCATCTTTGTTGGGCAGAAACAGATAGACATCCGTTCCGCGGGCGATGGCTTTACGGCGGCGTCCGAACATGACTTGCCCTTTTGTCCAAAACAAAGAATGACGCTTAAAGGTGGAAGCCGCCTATCTAGCCAAGACGGGTCCCCGGACGCAACTTGAATCCTCTGAGAAAATCCTTCGTCGCCATCGGCCCTTTGCCCGCCCGCTGCACAGTCCTGGGACGGATAGCACCGTCTGCGCAGGCAATGGTGAACACGTCGTCGACAATGGTGCCCGGCGATACCTGTGAGTCAATCTCGGCAATTTTGTGCTGTTCGACGGTAAGAAGCTTTATGCGCTCCCCGGCAACATCGGTGAATGCGCCAGGGTACGGCGACAAACCATGGATATGCCGGAGCACCAGTTGGGCCGACCGGTCAAAATCGATTTTAGCTTCAACCTTGTCGATTTTTTCGGCATAGGTCACACCCTTGTCCGGTTGGGGTGTGGGTTCAAAGGGCTGCTGTTCGAGTTGAGCAAGCACATCAATGATCAATTTCGCGCCCAGTATAGCGAGAACATCGTGGAGCGAACTGGCCGTTGTGGACTCATCGATGGGTACGGACTCTTGTTTGTACATAGCCCCCGTATCCAAGTCGGCCTCCATGTCCATGATGGTAATACCGGTTTCCTTGTCCCCCGCCATGATCGCCCGTTGGATGGGCGCCGCCCCCCGCCAGCGGGGCAGCAAAGAGGCATGAACGTTAATACAGCCCAATCGCGGCGCACCGAGAATGGCCTGGGGCAAAATTAATCCGTAAGCCGCGACCACCGCCGCATCAGCCTCATGGTCCGCGAAAGCGCTCTGAACATCCGCTTGTTTGAGGCTTGAGAGCGTGAAGACGGGAATGCCGTTTTGTTCAGCCAACTGATGTACAGGGCTGGGCCGTTCTTGCTGTCCGCGGCCGGCAGCGCGGGGCGGTTGGGTATAAACCGCAACAACCGAATGATTGTCGCAAAGCACTTTTAGGATGGGGACGGCAAAGTCGGGAGTGCCCATGAAGACCAGCCTCATGGCTCACTCGGTCTCCGCTGCCATTTGCTTTTTCATTTTCTTGAGCTTTCTCAGGATCATGTTGCGTTTGAGACTGGAGATGTGATCGACAAACAATACGCCTTCCAAGTGATCCGTTTCGTGCTGGATCGCCACGGACAATAACCCGTCTGCCTCCAACTCCTGTTCGGTGTCGGTTTCATCGAGATAGCGCACTTTGATTCGGTCGGGCCGGGTGACGTTTTCATAGTAGGTGGGCAGAGACAGGCAACCTTCCTCGTTTTCCTTGGTTTCTTCCGACGACCAGATGATTTCCGGATTGGCGATTTTATAGGGCTGTGGTGGTCCCTCGCCGCGAGTGGCATCGACCACGACGATGCGTTTGGCAATCCCAACCTGTGGTGCCGCCAAGCCGAGGCCGGGTGCAGCATACATGGTTTCCAGCATGTCGCTCATTAGCGTGGCCAGCTCGTCATCGACGCTGTCCACAGCCGAACAGACCTTCTTCAGTCTGGGGTCGGGAGCAATGATGATGTCGCGTTTGGCCATGCTGGGTGAATTTCAAGCCGCAGAAGAATGAGGTGACATAGGCGGCCCGGAGACAAGGGTCAAGCTGTCGCCGCCATGAGGTAAATAACAAGCACACCACCGACAATAATCAAAGCAGCGCCGGTGCCTCGGATAATCCGGCCGCGCGTTACGTCATCCACATCGGCAAGACCCGCCAAACCAGCACCGGGAATGAACAAACACAGCGCACTTTCAGACAAGAGCAACCAGCCAAGCAACGTCAGCAGAATGGGCGGACCGGACCACACGTTGTGAAGAATGACAATGGGGCTGCCGATGGCAAGACTGACGAGGCCGTTAAACCGCACGCCCGCCGTGCCCATGTCGGACAGCCAGCGGTAGTATGTTTGCCATCGCTCGGTGGCATAGATTTGAGTGAGACCGAGAAAGACCAATGCAGGTGCGGCGACTGTTAGGATGCCCACCTCCCTTTGCAGTCCTCAAACATAGCGGAACAATGTGCCCTAAAACCGGACGCGGGCGCGATAGCTAACAGTCACTTCGCCGCTGGCCGGAACATCAATTAGCCACTCGGCGTTACCCTGAGACCGGGTGTGCGCCACGCTTTGATCGATGATTTCCCAATCTCCTTGCATGGATTCGACCAAGCGAACGGTGACGTCCTCGTCCTTGGCATTGCTGACTGTGAGCCTGTGGGCGGTGATGGTTATGCGGTCCGACGCCCGCAAGAAATCCGTTTGCTCACGCTCCACCGTGAGATCGAAGTCACGGCCCAGGGTGAAGCGGACGTCCTGGCCAACGGGCGTATGCGCCAGCCCGTCTTCACCCAACAATTGGAGCGACCCTTCGGTGTCCTGTCCGTACACGCGCACTGTTCCGGATGGCAGCGGCGTGCCCAAGCCTTCCGCCTCGGTGTTTTCAAATACCAGCGCCCGTGTGACCTGTGTCGTTCTCAATTGACTATTCAACGGACTGCGCAAGGCAATGCCGTCGCTTTGACTAACCAAGTCTGTGCGAACGGTTACACGACCGGCTGAAAGCAACGCCAGTTGTTTTGTTTGCTGGTCGGCAAGAGTGACCGGCCGATCAATGGTATATAGGTGAAACGCGGCCAAGCTTTGCTGCCCGACGTTGTCTGCCATGACAGCTGTACGGGCTGCCATTTCCATGGCCATCATCCTCTGTGGAGCGGGTGCCGCGCGGTTGATGTCACCGGCGACGAGTTTCAGTGTCGCGTTGGGAAAATCCGTTCCCGTAACATTGGAAATGGTTGCCCACGCCGATAAATCCAAAGTGGTGCCGTCGCGGCTCAACTCCGCCACATAATCGGCCCGCCACGTCAAACCGCTGGTGAGGTAACTGAGGTCAGCCGTTACATCCCCCGCGGTCGGCACGTCGATAACCGCGAGCAACGTGGGTTGAGCGCGAAGGCCGGACGGCAGTTCATCGAAGACCAAACGGCCGGGAGGATCGGTCATAACGCGCCCGTCCATCTCAAGCACCACGCCATTGGCAACGGCTATGACTTTTGCTCGCCGTTCGTTTTCGTCGCCGTTTCTGGGATTAACGGTGATGACACCGACCGTTTCACCGACGGAGGCATTGAGCAGCGCCTGACGATCGACCACACCGAAATCAAACACCTGTTCCTTGACCGCAAACGCATTGTCGAGGGAACGCAGTAAAGCGGTTTCAGGTTGAAGGCGGGTGCTGACACCGGCATAGGCGAGGTCGACATCGCCAGAAGAAAGCGTCGCTGTCCGACTGTCCCGAACCAGGGCCAGATCACCGTTGTAAACCGTAACGGAAAGATCGGTTCTGGCGTCTGGCAAAACTTGAACTTCGGTAGCGGTAGTCGAGCCTGCCGCCAGAACAAGCACAGCGGAAAAAAAGACGGGCAAAGAAAAAGAGGGCAGGAACATTGGGAAACTCGCTCGGTCGTGGTGTCTCGCGGGCGCCTAAGCTACTGTGGGGTCATGGCACCGGTATGGCAAGGCGTAAGCCTATGGAAATTCTAACACAATTGGGGCTGACCGGGGTTGAAGCCGGGCTCGGTGTAGCCGTCATCGGGCTTGGGGTTGTGCTAGCCGTTGTGGTTTTGCGCAACCAGAGTAAAGCCAGCGACGGACAACAGAGTCATTTGGCCTTTCTTGTTGAGTCCCTGTCTTCCATGAAGGAAGACCAAACCAAGCTGCGCGGGCAGATCGAGAACATGACCAAGGTGCAGGAAACGGTGCGCGCGCAGATGTCCGACCAGTTGCAGTCTCAGGAACGGGAAATCCGTAAAGCCTTGGAAGAGCGGTTGGCCGACGTCACCCACCGGGTCGGGGAAAACTTACAGAAAACCACCGAGAAGACATCTGAGTCTTTGACCGATCTACAAAAGCGGCTGGCCGTCATCGACGCGGCCCAGAAAACATTGCCGATCTGTCGACGGATATCGTCGGCCTGCAGGACATCCTCTCTAACAAACAGGCCCGCGGTGCCTTCGGCCAAGTGCAGATGGAAGACATTGTCCGGGACATGCTGCCAGCGGACTACTTTAAATTTGAAGCAACTTTATCGAATAACAAACGGGTCGACTGCATGATCACCTTACCCGGTTCCCATGGCGCCATCGGCGTGGACTCCAAATATCCCCACGAAGGGTTTGTGCGGTTGATGGAGGCACAGACGGAAGATGACAGAAAGACCGCAGGCCAGGCGTTTACCCGTGACATCATCAAGCACGTTCAGGATATTGCCGAAAAATACATTATTCCCGGCGAGACGTCAGAGTGGGCGCTGATGTTTGTCCCGGCCGAATCCATTTACATGGAACTGCACACCAATTTCCCCAACATCATTCAGGAAGGATACCGGCGCAAAATCGTGGTGGCATCACCATCCTCACTCTGGGCGATCCTGCATTCCGTGCGCGCCCTCATCCGTGACACCAAGATGCGCGAACAAGCTGGCCTCATCCAAAAAGAAGTTGGCGCATTGATGGATGATGTGGCGCGCCTCGACAAACGGGTTGGCAGTCTGTCCCGGCACTTCGAGCAGACGGGTAAAGATATTGAAGACATTCAAAAATCGACGCGAAAAATTGTCCAGCACGGATCACGCATTCGCCAGGTCGAGCTTCAGGATGGGACGCCCGACAGTGAAAGCGATGCGCCAAAAGACAGTGGCGCTCAGGTCACCGATCTCAGCAGTCATCGGGCACAGTCATAGACCCTCTAAAATGGACTCAATTTAAGATTGTATGGTGAGAAAAGGAATTACCTTAACTTGACACTGCATAGGACCGGCCCCATATCAAAGAGATAAAGAAAAACTCCGGCTGAACACCTTTACACGGCCGGATATGAGGGAAACCGTCACACAAGGGCGCATTAGGGAGAAATCACCCATGGATATATTCAGCCCGTCTACGTTCGCGATCATTTTCGTTGTGCTCGGGATCATCGTCGTATTCAAAGCGGCGATCGTTGTGCCCCAGGGCTGGAACTACACTATCGAGCGGTTCGGGCAATTCACCCGAACCTTTTCTCCCGGACTGCATCTGATCACACCGTTCATCGAAGCCATCGGTTCGAAAATGAACATGATGGAGCAGGTGTTGGATGTACCGTCCCAGGAAGTCATCACCAAAGATAACGCCATGATTACGGTTGACGGCGTGGTCTTCTTCCAGGTGCTGGATGCGGGCAAAGCCGCTTACGAAGTGCGCGGCCTGCAGCTGGCCATCCTCAACCTCACCATGACCAACATCAGAACCGTGATGGGCAGTATGGATTTGGATGAACTGTTGTCCCAGCGCGATTCAATCAACGCACGCCTGCTCACCGTGGTCGACGAAGCCACCAACCCGTGGGGCGTCAAAGTGACCCGCATTGAGATCAAGGACATTTCGCCACCGCGGGATCTGGTTGAAGCCATGGGCCGGCAAATGAAAGCGGAGCGTATCAAGCGTGCCGATATTCTCGAAGCGGAGGGCGACCGCCAATCCGCGATCCTACGCGCAGAAGGTGACAAACAGTCGCAAATCTTAAAGGCTGAAGGGGAACGTGAAGCGTCGTTCCGGGATGCCGAGGCTCGCGAGCGTTTGGCGGAGGCGGAAGCCAAGGCCACCACCATGGTCTCCGAAGCCATCGCCCAAGGAGACATTCAAGCGATCAACTACTTCGTTGCGCAAAAGTATGTCGAAACAATTGGGGCTTTCGCAGCCTCCCCCAACGAGAAGCTCGTTTTGATGCCGCTCGAGGCCTCCGGTGTCATCGGCGCCATCGGCGGTATTGCCGAACTGGCCAAGACGGCTCTAGAAGATTCAAAAGCAGCCACTGCAGAGTCACGGAGCGGCCGTATTCCGGATAGCGGAGCCTAAATCCAATGGAATCATTTCTAGAAAGCCTCGATTTTTGGTCCTGGTGGATTCTGGCGCTGCTGTTGTTCGTCCTCGAACTGGCAGCGCCGGGCATTGTGTTCCTGTGGATGGCGTTGGCCGCCGCCATCACCGGGATCATTGCCTGGCTCATACCCGATCTCAGTTGGCAAATGAACTTTGTTATTTTTGCTCTGTTAAGTGTGGCGTCGATCATTGTCGGGCGCAAAATGTGGCGGCCGAGTAAAGTTGAGACGGAGCACCCGACCCTCAACCGGCGCGCCGATCAATACATCGGTAAGACCTTCACCTTGGATACAGCCTTGGAAAACGGCCGTGGCCGTCTACACGTGGGTGACAGTTCTTGGCTGGCCAAAGGGCCTGACCTACGCGCCGGCACAAAAGTGCGGGTGACGGCGGTGGACGGCGCGGTTCTAGAAGTGGAAACGGCGGAGTAACTCTCCGCCGCCTGTAATGGATTAACGCCTAAAGCGCATTAGCGGGCGGAACGCGAACTGTATTGGCTGGTCATCACCGGTTCTGAATCCGGCGGCACTTCGATCCGCACCGTCCGGGTCTCTCCGGATGCTCCGGGGAATTGATCGAAAATGGCCTGGACGATGTACGGCATCACCGGATCGATCTGACCGTTGGTGCCGGTGCTCACCGCCGTTCCTTCAAATATCCTTTTCGGATTCTCTGTGTTGTAGGACGCGCCTTCGTAAATGGCGAGTTCAACACGGCGAACAAACATTTGCCGTGTCGTTGTACGGTTGCCGTACCCGGAATCATAACCGAAACCGTATCCGAAATGACTGCGCCGATACCCGTAGCCATAGCCCAAGCTATAACCGAAACCGTCGCCGCGAGATTTCACGTCGGGGCTGGGGCCTTCAATGGACCAGTTTAAGGTAACAACCAGATCGGGATTGGACGCTTCGCCGCCGAAGGGACGCAGACCAAGCCGGGACAAGTGTTGTTCGAGAATGCCGGCATAGGCGGTGAAGGCGAGGCTCTCATCTTGATTGCCTTCCGATGCAACAACGACAAATGTTTCACCGGATGGAGCGCGCGGCATACTGTGATGACGGGTGACATCCGAGACAACGTATTTAGGACTGGCACACGCCGCCAGCCCAATAGCCGCGATACACGCGGTCATAATGTTCTTCAAAATACGAGCTGTCATTTTACCGTTTCTCCACTGCACCCGTGGGCAATCTTTCAAACAAAAATTCTTTGAATCCTAGGGCATCCTGTTCCAGTCAATCATACACGACACTGGAGATCTATCTTAACCGGGTAATGGATACGGCGAGAATATGGCAAGGCCATGGCGAAGTCAGCAGCGTGCCTTTCACATTGTTGTGACACTTGGCTGTACTGCAGGGTCGTTAGAGCGGGCGACGGGCCTTAAGGGCGGCGGACAGCGTGCCGTCGTCCATATAGTCCAGCTCCCCGCCGACGGGCACCCCATGGGCCAGACCTGAAATGGTGACATCCGCCCCGTCGAGTCGGTCGGCGATATAATGCGCCGTGCTCTGACCGTCGACGGTGGCGCTGAGGGCTAGAATGATCTCGGTGACATCAGCCGAAGAAGCCCGCGACACTAGACCGGCAATGTTGAGGTCGTCGGGTCCGACACCGTCCAACGGCGACAGCAATCCGCCGGTGATGTGATAGAGCCCACGATATGCGGCGCTCCGTTCCAGTGCCCACAGATCGGCAACGTCTTCAACCACACATATGAGCGAACGGTCCCGCTTGGCGTTACAGCACAGGCCACAGGGATCTTGGCTGTCAAAATTGCCACATGTGCTGCAAATTTTGACACTGTCAGCTGCCTTTTCCAACGCTTGGATCAGCGGCATCATCAGCGATTCTTTTTTCTTGATCAATTCCAGCACCGCCCGCCGGGCCGATCGCGGCCCAAGGCTTGGCAATTTGGAGACCTGCCGGATGAGTGCTTCGATGTCGGGACCTGCCAAAGTGAAACAACTCCCCTAGAACGGCATTTTGAAGCCCGGCGGCAGTTGAAGACCGCCCGTCACCTTGCTCATTTCTTCTTGCATGCGTGTTTCCAGACAGGCCCGCGCGTCGTTGGTCGCGGCCACTATGAGATCTTCAAGCACTTCAACGTCGTCGGGTTTCATCAAAGACGGGTCGACTTTCAAACCCCGCATTTCAGATTTTCCCGACAACGTCACCGTGACAAGACCCGCACCCGAAGATCCTTCGACTTCAATCTCCTGAAGACGGTCCTGCATTTCACCCATCTTTTCTTGCATCTCTTGCGCCTGTTTCATCAGCGCGCCGAGGTTTTTCATGATCGCGGTCCTTGTTTGTGCGTAAAAAGTTACAGCTTAACTGTCGTCGGACGCGGGCCGGACCCGTTCGACAATGGCGCCGGGGAAGGAGTCGAGGATGGATTTTATAAATGGTTCCGCCGCAGCAGCTTCGACTATCTGTTCATGCAAAGTGGGCTCCCCATCGGCGTTTGAAATACTCACCACCCAGCGTTCACCGGTCGTTGTGCTTAGAAAGGCGCTGAGTTTTCCGGACACATCCTTGGGCGTGCTCTCTTTCGGCCGGATCTCAATGCGGCCCCGTTCAAAGTGAACCAGATGAACCCCATGGGTGAGTTGACCGGCCAGCAGGGCTTCATTATGGGTGTCACACAGGGCGACAACGTCGGACAGAGATTGGGGCACAGGTGTTGGATTGATTGACGCTTCAGGCGTCGGGTGTGGCTCAACTCGTGACTGAGGCACGGAGTCTGTATGAGCCGCGGCAACGGCTTGCGCACCGTTGCCTCCTGCTGTTGGCGCGGCCTGCTTTGTTGGGCGTGGCGACGGTGTAACGCCGTCGCCCTTATGAACCGCCTTGAGCGCCTCTTCTGGGGTCGGCAAATCAGCCGCATAGGCCAAGCGCACCAGCGTCATCTCCACGGCTTGCAGTGGCATGGGCGCAGTCCGGGCCTCGCTCAGCCCCTTGAGCAGCATTTGCCAGGTCCGGGTCAGTACCGGCATGGACAATGCATCCGCCATCGCCTTGCCGCGGGTGCGTTCCGCTTCTGCCGCCAACGCATCCTGCGCGCCCTCGGGAGCAACTTT
This sequence comes from Rhodospirillaceae bacterium, assembly GCA_965262665.1. Lineage (GTDB taxonomy): Bacteria > Pseudomonadota > Alphaproteobacteria > Rhodospirillales > Rhodospirillaceae > CBDBND01. The sequence continues at coordinate 284,623 of CBDHFR010000003.1, read as the reverse complement.
GATTCGCGTCAGCCAGTGTGTCAGTTCCAAAAGGTCCTGCAGAACAATGATCGGATCCGCACCGGATGTGTACTGACTGGTCAGCAAAGAGAGGCTTTCCTGGACATTGCCGTGCAACACGGCGTCGAGCAAATCAAATACCTGAATGCGGTCGGCAAGGCCGAGCATGTCCCGCACATGCGACTCTTCTATGTGTGGTGATCCTTCACCGCTGGTGCTTTGCGAGATGGCCTGATCCAGTATGGACAATCCGTCACGAGCGGACCCGTCAGCGGCACGGGCGATGAGGGCTAAAGCCGGTTCACTGATCTCCGCGCCTTCCTTGTTCGCCACGTCACGAAACAACTGACTCAACTGCTCCATATCGATCCGCCGCAGATTAAACCGCTGGCAGCGGGACAACACCGTTACCGGGACTTTGCGAATTTCCGTCGTGGCGAAAATAAACTTCACATGCTCGGGTGGTTCTTCCAATGTTTTGAGAAGGGCATTGAACGCTTGTGTGGACAGCATGTGTACTTCGTCGATGATATAAATCTTGGTCCGCGCCGACGTGGGGCGATAGCGCACACCGTCGAGCAGCTCGCGGATATCGTCGACGCCGGTCCGGCTTGCTGCATCCATTTCCAGCACATCCACATGCCGATCTTCACCGATGGCTGTGCAGTGTTCACATTGTCCACACGGCGTCGCCGTTGGGCCGCCGCTGCCGTCGAGCTCGATACAATTAAGAGCGCGCGCGATAAGACGAGCGGTGGTCGTCTTGCCGGTGCCACGAACACCGGTCAGCATATAGGCCTGAGCCAACCGGCCCGACCCAATGGCGTTGGTGAGTGTGCGCACCACCGCCTCTTGCCCGATCAGATCTTCAAAGGTGGTCGGACGGTATTTACGCGCCAACACCTGATAGGTTTCGGCCGCTATATCGATTGGAAGAAGGGAATCCGGACCGACATCGCCGGAGGGCTGAGGTTCGTCGGTCATAAAGCAGGTATCCCTAGAAGAGCAATTTGGACAGGAAATTGGGTGAGGTCCTGACGGCGACCCAGGCGGAAACTCGTTACGGCTGCTTCCTTCCGGACCTGACCGGGTTGGCGAGACGCCTGTCCGCCGCCAGTCCCTCACGGCCACTATATCAAACGTCTGGCGCACTTGCACAAGAGGGTGTGGATTGAGGCAGCCGCACCCTGGAATCAGACCGGCACAACGCTTGCCAAAGAGCGCTCGAGCCTTCAAAAACAGGCCCAAATTCAACGCTGAGCCCATAAATGATAGAGAATGACTGAGACACCGACAGGACAGGAGAGACCCAAACCGGTGGTGCTGTGCATCCTCGACGGCTGGGGCCATCGTGCCGAGCGGGACAACAATGCTATTGCCATGGCGGACACACCGACCTGGGATCGCTGGATGGCGGCTCACCCCGATGGACAGCCCCATGCCCTGGTGGAAACCAGCGGTCGAGATGTGGGGTTGCCTGACGGTCAGATGGGCAATTCGGAGGTTGGCCATATGAACATCGGCGCCGGCCGTGTGGTCCTTCAGGACCTACCCCAGATCGATGCCGCCATCGCCGACGGCACCTTGTCTGTGCGCCCGGCGCTGACCGAATTCATTGCCACGCTTAGAGATGGCGGTGGCACCTGCCATCTGCTGGGGCTGGTGTCGCCGGGCGGTGTGCATTCCCACCAGGACCATATGGTTGCGCTCGCAAAAGACATTTCAGCGGCCAGTATCCCAGTGCGCATTCATGCCTTTCTTGACGGCCGCGACACGCCGCCTCAATCGGCGCGTGGTTTTATGGAGCAGTTTCTCAATGCTATTGGCGGCTTCGCCGATACCGTCGTTGCCACCGTGTCGGGCCGGTATTACGCCATGGACCGGGACAATCGTTGGGATCGGGTGCAGCGGGCCTACGCCGCCATAGTCGACGGTGACGGTGATGGCGGCAGCAGCACCCTTGAGATCATCGATCATGCCTATAACGCTGGTGTCACAGACGAGTTTGTCGAACCGGGGGTGGTTGATGGCTATAGCGGCATGACCAACGACGACGGCCTTATCATGGCGAACTTTCGCGCTGACCGGGTCCGCCAAATTTTATCCGCTCTACTTGAACGCGATTTCGATGGGTTTGAACGCGCACGTCAGCTTGAATTGTCGGCCGCCCTTGGCATGGCAGACTATTCGACCGGTCTTTCCAAACGGATGACAACGCTCTTTCCCGCCGCCGCACCGGAACAAACCATTGGGCACGTGATTGCCGACAACAAATTGACTCAACTGCGTATCGCTGAGACAGAAAAATATGCCCATGTCACTTTTTTCCTGAATGGCGGAACGGAAAATGAATTTGCCGGGGAACAGCGGTGCCTGATTCCGAGTCCAAAAGTTGCGACCTATGATTTGGTGCCAGCCATGTCCGCCGTTGAAGTGACGGATCAACTGGTCGATGCGGTTCAGTCGGAGACTTTTGATTTCATCGTTGTCAATTATGCCAACGGTGACATGGTCGGCCACACGGGCAAATTGTCTGCCGCCATTCATGCCGCCAAAACTGTGGACGAATGCCTCGCCCGCCTCGAAACAGCTGTATGTGAGGTGGGCGGAACGCTGTTGGTGACCGCCGACCATGGCAATTGCGAGTTGATGGTTGATCCGGAAAACGGTGGCGCGCACACCGCTCATACCATTGGCGTGGTCCCGGTGGTGCTGATCAACGGGCCGGCGGGTGTCAACAGTCTGCGAGATGGACGCCTCGCCGACATCGCACCCACGATCTTGGATTTGATGAAACTGGATCAACCGGAAGCGATGACCGGGGAATCTCTATTGGATCGATCAGCCGCAGCACCACGCCGTGCCGCAGAATAGGTCTTTAAATTTTCTTGGAAATGCCTTTGTCGGCACAATCGGTGTGAGCATTATTGCGCTTACATCACCAAGCCTTGCCCAAACTGACGACGGCCAACCCAACGCCGCTGATCTACAAGCCGTAGAACAAGACTTGCAACGAGAGCGGGCCGCACAGGAAAAAGCAGCACGGCAAGCTGTCCAAGTTGCGGAAGATGCTGAAAAGATTCGTCAAAACATGGTTGCCGCCGCCCGTCGTATCCAGGACCGGGAACGGCTTCTGCTCCAGTTGGAGGACGAACTGGCTGTTCATGAAACAAGACGCCTCGCTCTATCGAAGACTTTGGCAAAAAAAGACGAACAAATGCGCGACGTGCTAATGGCTTTGGAACGCCTCGCCGTGCGGCCAACGGATGCGTTGATGTTGCAACCTTTGCGGCCGGCCGATGCAATCCGCTCAGGTTTGGTCCTGTCGGCCGCCGTTCCTGCATTGACGGAGAACGCCAACCTTTTACGCACGGATTTGGACGCGCTCTATCGAACACGAAGCGAGATCATCGACCGTCGGGCCGAAGTTGCCACCAATGCTATTGCATTATTGGATGATCAAGCGCGGCTTGAAACGCTCTATACAGAAAAATCCGCACTGCAGGTGGGGTTAGAGCAGCAGGCTGAAGCCTCCGCGCAACGTATGGACACATTGGCCAAAGAGGCGGACGGTTTACGTGATCTGCTCGATAGGGTCATCGCCGATCGGCGCCGCCAGACTGAAGAACAGGCGCGCCGAAAACCTGTCGTTCTCATACCGCCCGATGGCGTCGCCCCCACACCAGATGTGGTCACAGCGCGACGTCCGGCACCCCCGCCTGAAGCGCGCTCGTTCGCAGAGGCACGCGGCACACTACCCTTTCCAGCCGCGGGCCGCCTCATTCAGCGCTATGGCGAAGGGACGGAAGGCGACGTCCGGGCAAAGGGCATCATCATTGCCACTCGACTTGAGGCACAGGTTGTTTCACCGTTTGACGCCGTGATCGCTTTTTCTGGCCCTTTTCGGGGCTACGGACCCCTCTTGATCCTGGAACACAGCGAGGGATACCATACCCTCCTGGCTGGCATGAGCCGTCTCGACGGTGTTGTCGGTCAACGTGTATTGGCCGGTGAGCCGATTGGTGTAATGGCACCGGAAGGCGCGCCCTTACTTTATGTTGAATTGCGCCGGGCCGGCCAACCCATTAATCCGTTGCCATGGTTGGCAGCCCAAAACAATGAGAGCCGCGGATGACCCGAACCTTAGTTATCGCTTTAAGCGCCTGCGTGCTCCTGGCAACAACGACACCCGCCGTCCAGGCGGATACCAAATTTTCTGACGATACGTACCGTCAGCTGGAACTGTTCGGCAATGTCTTTGAACGTGTACGCAAAGACTATGTCGAAGAAATATCTGATCAGGATCTGATTGAAGCCGCCATCAACGGTATGCTGACTTCCCTCGACCCCCACTCCAGTTTCTTATCTGCAAAAAGTTTCGAAGACATGCAGGAGCAGACCAAGGGGGAATTCGGAGGCTTAGGCATTGAAGTCACCATGGAAAACGGCTTCGTAAAAGTGGTTTCACCGATTGACGATACACCTGCTTATGATGCTGGCATTCAGCCCGGGGATTACATCACCGGCATTGATGGTGACAGTGTGCTCGGTCTGACCTTGGGAGAAGCGGTCAAGTTGATGCGCGGACTGGTCGATACGGACATCACCATTACCGTCCGGCGTGAAGGCGTTGAACCCTTCGATGTCACCCTGACCCGCGCCGTCATCACCATCAGATCCGTGCGCTATCGCACCGAAGGCGATGTCGGCTACCTCCGGGTCACGTCTTTTAACGAACAAACCCAGGAAGGGCTGGAAAACGGCATCGAGAGCATCAAAACCGAACTGGGCAGTTTGTTGAAAGGTTATGTGCTTGATTTAAGAAGCAATCCTGGTGGACTGCTCGATCAAGCGGTGTCGGTCACCGATACGTTCCTGGACCGTGGAGAGATCGTCTCAACGCGGACACGGTACAGCGAAGAAACGGAACGCAAGACCGCCAAGAAAGGTGATTTGACAAACGGATTGCCAGTTGTGGTTTTGATCAATGACGGATCGGCCTCTGCTTCGGAAATTGTCGCCGGTGCACTCCAAGACCATGGCCGCGCCATCATTCTCGGCACCAAGTCCTTCGGCAAAGGGTCCGTACAAACCATCATCCCCATGCAGGATTCCAGCGCCATGCGATTGACCACGGCCCGGTACTACACGCCGTCGGGACGCTCCATCCAAGGCACCGGCATTGAACCGGATATTAATGTCCGGCCTGCAACGGTCGAACGATTGACAGCGCGCGGCGGCCGTAGTGAATCGAGCCTCCGGGGGGCGTTGGAGAACGACATGTTGGATGAAGACATTCCAGAGGCCGAAACGGCTGACGATCGCACCACCGAGGACATTGACGATTATCAACTGGCCCGGGCGCTAGACCTGATTCAGGGATTGGCTTTTTACCGCCAGAATTTGACGAACTAAATGTCGATTAAGGCCCTGTTAACGGGGTCGCCGTTACAAATAACTTGAGGGATTGGGCTAAAAAACCCCAACCAGAGGGAGACGGTCATGGCCTTTTCTATTCCGGCCTTGTTCCGGCGCGGTAAGAAAGCGACGGATCCGTTTGGCGCCGGCGACGATGACGATTTTTATGACGATGAGCAGCCGGTAGAGCGCAATGTCGGCCGGATGGTTGCCTTTGGCATGAGCGGTTTCATGGCTCTGCTGTTGGTGAGTTTCATTGTCATTGCCGTGCTCAACGTCGATGAAACCGCCGGACCGCAAGTGGGCATGATCCCCACAGAAATTTCTGAAGTGGTTTCTGAAGACGGTGAAGTGTTACAGACCCTAACACCGTCCGTTCAAACAGGTGACGGCTCTGATCAGGCACAGCCGTCAACCGTCGTCGCCCTCCCCGGATTAGCTGGTCCTGCGGTACCAGCGCCAATCAGCACGCCGATTGCTTTACCGCCAAGCCCTGCGAACACTGAAGTTGTGTCCGATGCCACTGGCGGCACCGACCGGTCCGCCAACCGCCGACCGTGGTTGGCGACAGATTCAAGTGACGGGGAGCGGCTCGGGATGGATCGGGATGAACCCGCCCCCGCCGCGCAACCGCCGAGCCGTGCCGCCTCCGTGGACGACCTGCTGCGCCGCTCACGAGAAAACCGCCCAGCACCAACACCGATGGCGCTAGCGCCAATCACGCAAATGCCGACCGCCCAGCCACCCGCCGCTGCCGTACCTTTGGGCGACCCGGCACCCATGGCTATGCCCTCTGCTGACACGCCAACCAGTATGCCAACAGATGTGCCGACTGATGTTCAACCGCAGCAGGCAGCGCCCCAACAGACCGCTATGGTGCCAGCCTTAGCCGACCCGGGTTTGGTTCCCGGCGCGCCGCAACGGTTCGCCATGGTGGGCACCGCTGATGTGAGTCCTGCGTCGGCTGGTGGTGCGCCGCGTCTTGCCGAACCCATCTTGCCGCCGACGGATAGCCGGGCTGTGAGTGCGGCACCGCCGCGCTCCACCACACTGCCCCCGGCTGAAGAACTGGCCATGGCACCGGATGCGGCCGCCCGTGTGGCCATCATCGACGAAGGCTTGGGTTTGAGCCGGGCTGCCACCGAAGCCGCCATCGAAACATTGCCGTCCAGTGTGACGTTGGCCTTCAGTCCTTACGCCCGTGATCTAAAAGATTGGCTGGATAAGGCCAAAGAGGCCGGTCACGAAGTGCTGGTCGAACTGCCCATGGAAAGCAACCGTTTCCCGGCCGATGATCCGGGTCCGCTGGGCTTGTTGACCTCCCTTGATCAGATCGAAAACGTGGACCGGTTGTCGGCCATCCTCGAAGAAGCCGAAGGCACAGTCGGTATTATCGACATCACCGGTAGTCGTTTTCGGGAATCCGCCGAGCACATCAACATTGTTATGAACAACCTGGAAGCCCGCGGTCTGTTTTATGTACAAGGCCGGCCGGGTTTGCGGTTGGGCGATACCAAAGTACCGTCAGCCACCGCCGATATCGTGCTCGACGAACGCACCTTCCGTGCGTCCATCGATGCCCGTTTGGACTTTGTCGAGCGGTTAGCAAAATACCAGGGCAGCTCGGTGGCCGTGGCTTCGGCCAAGCCGGTGACCTTTGAGCGCATCGCCTTGTGGCTTGATGACATCGGACGGCGCGGCGTTTCGGTCGCTCCGGTGTCTCAGGTTCTCATTCAGTAACAGTGCCCTCCAAGTCAGACGGAGGCACCGCCAAGCCCTATCGCCGCGGCGTCGGCGTTGTTCTCATCAACGACAGCGGTCTGGTCTTTGTCGCCCAACGCATCGATACGAACGAACCCGCCTGGCAGCTACCGCAAGGTGGCATCGACAAGGGTGAAAACCCGCTCGACGCGGCCTTGCGCGAACTGGAAGAGGAAACCGGTACAAACAAGGCGGACCTCATCGCCGCAACCGACGGATGGTTGCGGTATGACTTGCCGCCGGATCTGCAAAGCAAAGTGTGGAAAGGCAAATACCGCGGTCAGGAACAAAAGTGGTTCCTTATGCGCTTCACCGGCAGTGATGACGACATCGACATTGAGACCGACCATCCTGAATTCTCGGAATGGAAGTGGGCCGAGTTTCAATCCCTGCCCGACTTGATCGTCGGTTTTAAGAAAGACCTTTACCGGCAAATCGTCGATGCGTTCAAAGACCGTATCGATGCCGACTAATACCAGCGGTCGTTGAGATTGATTCTCTTTTAGGGATTCCCCACGGCGCAATGATGTGATTCATAGAAAACCGGCTTTAAATGGAGGATTTGATGTCGGCGAAGATCCCGTTGCGAACGGACTATGACGCGGTCCAAGCGCGGGCCTTGACGCGCAAAGCGACAGATCCCAATCAGGTGCGCCGCCTTCTGGCGATTGCGGCGGTTTATGATGACTGAACCGTAGGGATGCGGCGGCGGTTGGCGGCATGGACCGCCAGAGCCTGCGCGACTGGGTGTCCCGGTTCAATCAGGCAGGCCCCGAGGGCCTGCACGACCACAAATCTCCCGGCGCGGTTCCGCAGCTGACGGCGGTGGAGAGGGTGGCGTTGCCCGGCGCGCGGTACCGGTGCGGCCGTGGCGATGCCGTTCGCCGACACCCATGCCATGCCGGCCCATCTCGAAGAGATTAGCCGCACCGTCGCCGACGGCTCACACGCCGTCCTCCTCATGGACCGCGCCGGCTGGCACACCACCACCGAATTGGAGTTCCCCGACAACATCACGCCGCTGTTCCTGCCGCCCAGATCGCCGGAGCCGAACCCGGCCGAAAACATCTGGCAGTACCTGCGCCAGACCTACCTGTCGCACCGCGTCTTCGACAGTTACGAAGACATCGTCGATGCGGCATGCCACGCCTGGAACAAGCTCATCGACAAGCCCTCGAAAATCATGTCGATTGGTATGCGCAAATGGGCACACGAAGGTCAAATTCAATGACTGTTGGTATTAGCTGCTGGTCAGCAGTGGTCGGTACTTCCGACCTCTAATCGCAATCACCCACCACAATGCGTTGGATAGCAAACGCGTGCTCCATCCTTTGGGCGAAAGGCCGGCCACTTGGGCCATCATGTGGCCAGCTCGGCGCACATGCCGGCGCCGGTAAAAGGCCGTGGCCCGGGCCGAATAGGCATGGCTGGCGCTGGCGCGGTCATAGGCCGCGCCGGTGCCATTGGCCGCGTGATAAGCGGAGGCCAATTCATCATTGGAGGTTTCCTGGAACCGGGTGATCACCACCTTCAACCGCGCCCAAAGCGTCAGAGGTTCCCGGTCTTGATAGCGCGCCATGTGATCGGAAAACAGTTTGTAGTGGCGAAACTCGTCGGCCGCGATTTTTTTGCAGACGTCTCTCAATACAGGATCTCGAACGGTATCGCGCAGGGCGGAATAAAACGAGCTGGTTCCGGTCTCGACGATACAGCGGGCGCACAATTCGCCAGTGCGTGACCCGCGGACCGACTGCGTGGCATCGACGGGGATGCGGTACATCTCTTTGAACAGTTGGAAGGCCTGATCGAAATTGAACGACGGGTCTGCCAGTTCGGCCCAGCGTCCGAGGGCGAGACCGTGCTGTTCTTCTTCCGCCGCCCAGGCTTCGACGGCAGACCGGAAAGTGGAATCGTCGGCAAAGACATTGGCCAAATAGCGGCCATAGTCTGCCCCATTGCGCTCGACCAAGGCTGCGGTTTTGATCACCTGGGTCAGGTCCGCATTGACCGCCGTCGAATCAAAGGCGGACCAAGGAATGCTTTCAAGAGTCCAGGTGGGCATTGGGCAAGGCCGTTCCGATTGAATCAGGGGCAAAGCGTTTGAACACTTAACTCTAAGGCATCAGCCGGGGATTTCGAAAGCCTTAGAGGCCGTTTCGAAAGGGGTTGAGTGGCCGGTGTCGATGTGATTCCAGGAAGGTTGCTGAAACCGATCTGGAGCCGCCATGTGGACGCCGACCACCCGAGAGCAGCATAGCCGCAAGGCGCTGCGTTATCAGACTGATTTGACCGCTGCGGAGTGGGTTGTGATCGAGCCTCATTTGCCTCCGGCTCATGGCACGGGACGGCCCCGGTCATGGCCGATGCGAGAGATCGTCAACGGCATTTTCTACGTGATGCGGGCTGGCTGCCCTTGGCGCTTGCTGCCAAGCGATTTACCACCGTGGGGCACGATCTATCGCTGGTTCGCTAAGTTCCGCGACGACGGCCTCCTTGAGAAGATCAACCACTTTCTGGTCATGGCCGATCGCGAGCGGGTCGGACGCGAGGCCAGCCCGAGCGGCGCGATTATCGACAGCCAGAGCGTCAAGACGACCGAGGCTGGTGGCCCCCGCGGCTACGATGCGGGCAAGAAGATCAAGGGGCGCAAGCGCCACGCGCTGGTCGACACCGACGGGCGCGGCCTCGTGCTCGAGGCGCATCCGGCGAGTATCCAGGACCGCGATGGTGGCGGGCCGCTGCTGTGCGCCTCACGCGGCTCGTTTCCGTTCATCGAGAAGGTCTTTGCCGATAGCGGCTACGCCGGCGAGAAGGTCGCCACGGCCACCATGATCGCCGTCGAGATCGTGCGCAAAAGCCCCGATCAGGTCGGCTTCGCCGTCCAACCGCGCCGCTGGGTCGTGGAGCGCTTCTTCGCCTGGATCAACCGCAACCGGCGACTGGCAAAGGACTTCGAGGCCACCATCGCCTCGGCCCGCGCCTTCCTCTACGCCGCCTCCGTCATACTCCTCGTCCGCAGATTGGCCCGAGCCGCATGACTTTCGAAACCGACACTTAGGCCGCATCCCGCGCGGCGCGAGCCATTTCTTCAACCACGGTCAGAGCTCTTTCGGCTGCCGCCCGGTCTTCGTCCGACATTGCTTTTTCCAGTTGCTCTTCAGCAGCAGTGCGGCGTTCAGAGATCAACGAATCATCAATATCTTCTAAGGGTAGCGCGTTCTCAACCAGAAGGGTGCAGCTTTCCGGATTTACCTCGGCAAATCCGCCATCGACAAAGAATTTCTTTGCTGCCGGGGCGTTAACGTCTTCATGCACAGAAACGACCCCGGGCCGGAGAGATGAGACCAAAGGCATGTGATTGGGCAGGACACCAAAATAGCCTTCCACACCCGGCACGACGACCATGCCGGTGGCTTCCGACAGCAGCAGCTTGGCCGGTGAAACCAGATCGATCTGTAAGGTGTCCGCCATGGTGCTGTTCTATCCGATGCTTAAGCGGCTTCCGCCATCTTCTTGCCTTTGGCCACCGCTTCTTCGATGGTGCCGACCATGTAGAACGCTTGTTCAGGCAAGTGGTCGTAGTCGCCTTCGACGATGCCTTTGAAACCTTTGATGGTGTCTTCCAGCTGCACGAACACACCGGGTGAGCCGGTGAACACTTCAGCCACATGGAACGGCTGGGACAGGAAGCGCTGGATCTTGCGCGCCCGGGCCACCACCATCTTGTCCTCTTCGGACAGCTCATCCATGCCGAGAATGGCGATGATGTCCTGCAAGCCTTTATAAGTCTGCAAAACGCGCTGCACTTCACGGGCAACGTTGTAGTGCTCTTCACCGACGACGCGCGGGTCGAGCGCCCTGGAGGTGGAGTCCAGCGGGTCCACCGCCGGATAAATACCGAGTTCGGCGATCTGACGGGACAACACGGTGGTCGCATCCAAGTGAACAAAGGAAGTGGCCGGCGCCGGATCGGTCAAGTCATCGGCGGGCACATACACAGCTTGAACAGATGTGATGGACCCTTTTTTGGTGGAGGTGATGCGTTCTTGTAGCGCGCCCATATCTGTTGACAGGGTCGGCTGATAGCCCACGGCCGAGGGAATGCGGCCCAACAGGGCGGACACCTCGGACCCCGCCTGGGTGAACCGGAAAATATTATCGACGAAGAGCAGCACGTCTTTGCCTTCTTCATCGCGGAAGTATTCGGCCTGGGTCAGCGCCGAGAGACCAACCCGGGCACGGGCACCCGGCGGTTCGTTCATCTGGCCGAACACCAAAGACACGCGGCTTTCACCGTCGAGATCAATCACGCCGGAGTCGATCATTTCATGATAGAGGTCATTACCCTCGCGGGTGCGTTCGCCGACACCGGCAAACACGGAATAGCCGCCGTGGCCTTTAGCCACATTGTTGATGAGTTCTTGAATGAGCACGGTTTTGCCCACCCCGGCGCCACCGAACAATCCGACCTTGCCACCTTTGATGTAGGGCTCAAGCAGATCGACCACCTTAATCCCAGTAACGAGAATTTCCGTTTCCGTCGCCTGTTCAACAAACGCCGGTGCCGGGCGGTGAATGGGGAAATAGTCTTTGGCTTCGATATCACCACGTTCATCAACGGGCTCACCAACCACATTCATGATCCGGCCCAAGGTGCCCGGACCCACAGGCATGCGGATAGGAGCTACTGTATCCGTGACGTCCTGTCCCCGGACCAAGCCTTCAGTGGCATCCATGGCAATGCAGCGCACGGTGCTTTCGCCCAGATGCTGGGCCACCTCGAGCACCAGCCGCTTGCCTTGGTTTTCCAAGTGCAAGGCGTTCATGATGTTGGGTAAATCGCCTTCAAATTTGACGTCGACCACGGCGCCAGTCACTTGGGCAATTGTCCCGACACTGTTATTAGCCATTGCTCTGCTCCTCTCGAACGCTTACGTTCGCTTTCACAAAAATCGGGGCTGCCCTAAAGGGCTTCAGCACCGGAAATAATTTCAATCAGTTCCGTGGTGATCTGCGCTTGACGGGTACGGTTGTAGGTCATTGTCAGATCATTGATCATGTCGCCTGCATTGCGGGTCGCGCTGTCCATAGCGGTCATGCGAGCGCCTTGTTCCGAAGCTCCGTTTTCCAGCAGCGCCCGGAACACTTGGACAGCCAAATTGCGCGGCAGCAATTCGTCCAGGATTTCCGTATCGGACGGCTCGTACTCGTAACCGCCGCCACTGACAGTATCGGCCGCTTCGGCACCGTCCTCAGCTTCCGGTACGGGGAAGGGAATGACCTGCTGGTTGGTCACTTCCTGGGTCATGGCCGAAACGAAGTGGGCGTAAATTAACGTGCACACGTCGAAGTCGCCATTGTCAAACCTGTGGGTGATGGCGTCGGCCACATGCTTGGCTTCGCTGAACGAGGAAACCGTGCGTCCGAATTCATCAAAATGACCGACCATATGACTTTCGTAGTCTCGCTTGAGGTTGTCGCGCCCTTTGCGGCCGACCGTGTAAATACTGAACGTCTTTCCCTGCTGGGTCAGTTCGCGGACCATGGCGCGGGCGCTGCGGATGATGTTGGTGTTGAAACCGCCACAGAGGCCTCGGTTGGCCGTCATAACAACGATCAGATGGGAGTCGTCTTGTCCGGTATCGCCAAGGAGGGGCGGTACGCCGGCCTGACCAATAGACCCAGCGGCTAGATTGCCTAGCATGGCTTCCATCCGCTGGGCGTAAGGACGGGCCTGTTCCGCGGCTTCCTGCGCCCGGCGCAGCTTTGACGCGGCGACCATCTTCATCGCGGAAGTAATCTTTTTGGTCGATTGGACCGAGGCAATGCGAAGTCTCAGGTCCTTCAGGCTAGCCATGTCTTACGGTCTTTCCCTGCGGGTCTTTTGCGGTGGTTCAGCTAAAGGCTTTGGCGAAGTCATCTAGGAAGGTTTTGAGTTTGCCCTCGGTGGCTTCGTCCAGCGCTTTGCTGTCGCGGATGCTGGCGAAAATATCAGCGCCTTTGTCTTTGAGTGCATGGATGAGCGTGTGTTCGAACCGTCCCACGTCGGCCACGGCAATGCCGTCAAGATAACCTTTGGTGCCAGCGTAGATGGAAACCACCTGTTCTTCCACCGGCATGGGTGTGTATTGGTCCTGCTTCAGCAGTTCGGTGAGCCGCTCACCACGGGCCAGAAGTTTTTGCGTCGATGGATCGAGGTCTGAGGCGAATTGGGTAAAGACCGCCATCTCTCGATACTGAGCGAGATCCAGCTTGATGCCGCCGGAGACCGACTTCATCGCTTTCACCTGAGCGGCCGATCCCACCCGGGACACGGACAGGCCGACGTTCACCGCCGGGCGAATGCCCTGGTAGAATAAGTCGGTCTCCAAAAAGATCTGACCGTCAGTGATGGAAATCACGTTGGTGGGAATGTAAGCCGAGACGTCATTGGCCTGGGTTTCCACCACGGGCAACGCGGTAAGCGAACCAGCACCATTGTCTTCGTTCATTTTCGCGGCCCGCTCCAATAGACGGGAGTGCAAATAAAACACGTCTCCGGGGAACGCTTCGCGGCCCGGTGGGCGGCGCAGCAACAGGGACATCTGACGGTAGGCGACAGCCTGCTTGGTCAGATCATCATAGAAAATGACCGCGTGCTTACCGCTGTCGCGAAACCATTCGCCGATGGTGCAACCGGCATAGGGCGCCAGGAACTGCATGGGTGCCGGGTCGGATGCCGTGGCGGCGACGATGCAGGTGTACTCCAGCGCGCCGTAATCGGCCAACGTCTTCACCACTTGGGCAACGGTCGACCGCTTCTGACCGACAGCCACGTAGACGCAATATAACTTTTGTGACTCATCGGTAGCGTTATCGTTGACGAATTTCTGATTGATGATGGTGTCTAGAATAACGGCGGTCTTTCCGGTCTGCCGGTCGCCGATAATCAATTCCCGCTGGCCGCGACCAATGGGAATCAAAGAGTCGATGGCCTTGAGGCCGGTCTGCACCGGTTCATGCACTGAGCGACGCGAGATAATCCCAGGTGCTTTGAGTTCAGCCAGGCGGCGCTCAGAACTGTCGATGTCCCCTTTACCGTCGATGGGATTACCCAGAGCGTCGGTCACGCGGCCGAGCAAGCTCATGCCGACGGGCACGTCGACAATGTCCCCAGTGCGCTTAACCACATCCCCTTCTTTAATGCCGCTGTCGTCACCGAAAATGACGATGCCCACATTGTCGGACTCAAGGTTGAGCGCCATGCCTTTGATGCCACCGGGAAATTCGACCATCTCCCCGGCCTGAACATTGTCGAGGCCGTAGACGCGGGCGATACCGTCACCGACGGACAGCACTTGGCCGACTTCGGCGGATTCAGCTTCAGTGCCGAAGTTGGCGATCTGCTCTTTGAGAATGGCAGAGATTTCTGCGGCGCGGATTTCCATTTATCCGACCCCTTTCATGGACAGCTTAAGGCGTTGCAGCTTGGACTTGAGCGAACTGTCAACCATACGCGAACCAACGCGCACGACCAGTCCGCCGAGAATGGATGGATCGACTTTGGTGATGACCGAAACAGCGGAACCGACGGCGGCTTTGAGGGAAGCCGCGAGGGATTGGCTTTGCGCGGCCGAGAGTTCGGCGGCAGAGGTGATTTCCGCAGTCATTTCGCCGCGGCGGGCGGCGAGGATAGTTTGAAATGACCGGATCATGTCCGGCAGCGCGAAGAGGCGACGGTTGCTAGCGACCAGCCCCAAAAACTTTTGCGAAATATCGGTCAAGCCGGCTTTGGCTGCGATCGCCGCAATGCCTTTGGTTTGGTCCTCGCGGTTGAGCACCGGGCTTTTGATGAACCGGGCAAAGTCGTCGCTATCGTCAACTAGAGTCTTGAGACCCTCCAAGTCGGCGGCGACCGCATCAATGCTGTTGGATTCGTCGGCAAGATCATAGAGGGCTGAGGCATATCGTGCGGCCAGACCGCCCACACCTGCTCCGTCCGCTGCCATCCTAACGCCCCTTCAAGACGACGGTTTGCTCCGGTCGGTAAAGAGCGTTTTCGAAGCTCCTCTTCAACCGAAAAAGCAGAACTAACCGTTTGATTTTATTAGCGATCTTGGAACCCAGAACAGGCCCCTCGGCCACCGCGTTTGGGGTGGTATCATAACGTCGTGTGTGTGGCAACAGAGTCCCAGCGGCACTTCGGAGCCGCGCTACCTCAATAGAAACTATAAGGGTCAACATCCACCTGGATCCGCACCGATGACGACACTTTGACGGAGTCCAACCAGGTCTGGACAACTGGTTGCAGGCGCTGGCTGCGTGGCCCCTTGACCAGAAAACGGTGGCGATGACGGCCGCGCAACAAGGCCATAAAGGCCGGGGCCGGTCCGAGGACGTCGATCCCTGGCAAAGAGGGTGCGGCCTTGGCCAGATCACGACCGTCTTTGAGTACCGCATCTTCATTGGTGCCCGACAGGATGATGGCGATGAGACGGCCAAACGGGGGCATGCCTAAAGCGCGCCGTCCATCGGCTTCATGGTCCAGGAATGCCGCTGTGTCTCCGCTGGCCAGAGCCGCCAGCACCGGGTGGCCGGGATCGTGAGTCTGGAGAAACACGCGGCCCGGCCGGTCCGCCCGACCCGCCCGCCCGGCAACCTGACTGAGCATCTGGTGAGTGCGTTCGCAGGCCCGAAGGTCCCAACTGGAAAGACCCAGATCCGCATCGACCACGCCGACCAAGGTCAGACCGGGAAAGTGGTGGCCTTTGGCGAGGACCTGGGTCCCCACCACAATATCGATCTGCCGCCGTTCGATGGCGTCAATGAGGGCCGCCACGGCCGACGGACGATCCAATGTGTCGCTGGCAACCGCGACCACACGGGCTTGTGGCCAACGGGCGGCCGCCTCTTCCGCCACCCGTTCGATCCCTGGTCCACAAGGCACGAAGCTATCCGCTTTGCCGCAAGACGGGCACGTTTCGGGCCGTGGGGCAACGAACCCACAGTGATGACATTGCAGCCGCTTGGTCAGCCGGTGCTCCACCAGCCAGGCCGTGCAACTGGGGCAATGCATGCGGTGTCCGCAACTGGAACACAACGTCAGCGGTGCATAGCCGCGCCGATTGAGAAACAGCAGGACCTGTTCCCCTGCCGCCAGCGTATCTTCGATCGCTGACACCATGGGCGGCGCCAGCCATGACCGGCCCCAGGGACCTTTCTCGGGCGGCGTGCGGATCATGTTGATGACATGCATATCCGGTAGGATCGCGCCTTGGACCCGGTCGGGCAAATGCAGCTGGTGATACCGCCCAGCCCGGATATTCATCACCGTTTCTAGGGACGGCGTTGCTGATGCCAGGATGATGGGAATGTTGCCTTCCCGCGCCCGTACCACCGCCATGTCCCGGGCGTGATAGATCACCCCGTCTTCCTGTTTGAAGGCCGCGTCGTGCTCTTCGTCGACCACGATCAAACCGAGATCGGCATAGGGCAAGAACAACGCGGACCGGGCACCGATAACGACGGGCGCTTCGCCGCTGGTGACCGCCCGCCACGTCTCCCGCCGTACCCGGCCGGGAATGTCGGAATGCCAAACCGTAGGTGCCACGCCAAAGCGGTCTTTGAAACGGTCCAGCCATTGGGCTGTCAGGGCGATCTCCGGCACCAACACCAGCACCTGTTTACCGGCCCGTAAAGCCGTGGCCACCGCTTCGAAATACACTTCGGTCTTGCCAGACCCGGTCACGCCTTCAAGGACGTGAACGGAAAAGCCTTGTCCAACGGTGCGTTTGAGGGCCTCAGCGGCGGCTTTCTGATCCGGCTCCAAACGAATACCCGTCCGGTCTGGATCGGGACGGGCAAATAAGGGAGGCGGAGGAGTCAACTTTTTGTCGACGGCGCCGGAATCAACAAGTCCTTTGACCACGGACGCGCTCACACCCGCTTTCTTGGCCAAGACACTAACGCCGTCTGCAAACGGTGCGGCAAGGGTATCCAGCACCCGCTGCCGAGCATCGGTAAGGCGCAGACCCTTCGGCACCACTGAGACTTTTTCCAGAGTCACCACCGGTGGACGGGGCTTCAGTCCGCGCGAGGCCCGCAGGGTCATGCGCAGAATGACACCCCTGGGCTGCAGCGTGTATTCAGCGACCCAGTCAATAAAAGCGAGCGAGATGGGTGGGAGTGCCGGAATGTCGAGGCGGTGGACGACGTCTTTGAGTTTGTCTTCGGCCACATCCCCGTCACCGGGACCCCAGACCACGCCGGTCTCAAACCGCCGTCCGAGCGGGACTTCAACTACGTCTCCGACCGTCAGGGTCAGACCGTCTGGGACCCGGTAGTCATAGGCACCCTTCACCGGCAAGGGGAGCAGTACCTCAATCCGGTCACCGGAGACAAAATGAAGCAGCGGTTCTCCTGATCGGGAAACTGGTGTAAGCGGAGCACTTGATTGGGACCTTGATTGGGTCATGGTGTCCTGGTCATATCATAGAGGCCGCCACCTGGCGTCCACTTCAAACCGAAGGCACGTGCCCTATTTAACCTCGAGGGGTCTTAGCAGAACCGCCATGAAATTTTTCATCGACACCGCGGATACGGACGAAATCAAAGATTTGGCGGCGACCGGTATGGTCGACGGCATCACCACCAACCCCTCACTGGCGGCTAAATCTGGCAAGTCCTTCTTGGAATTGATCGGCGAGATCTGCGCCGTAGTGGACGGTCCGGTCAGCGCCGAAGTGACAGCCACCGATTTCGGCACCATGATGAAAGAGGCAGCGGTCCTGCGCGAGATTGCACCCAATGTGGCGATCAAAGTGCCGCTGATCCCCGATGGATTGAAAGCCTGCAAGGCGCTCACCGACGACGGTGTCATGGTCAATGTGACGCTATGCTTCTCACCAGCTCAGGCACTACTCGCGGCCAAGGCCGGAGCCACATTTATTTCTCCCTTTGTCGGGCGGCTGGACGACATCGGCACCGATGGCATGGGATTGATAGATGAGATTTGCGACATCTATGCCAACTACGATTTCAAGACCGAAGTGCTGGTCGCCTCCATCCGCCATCCCATGCATGTGGTGGAAGCGGCACGCATGGGCGCCCACGTGGCCACCATGCCGCCCAAAACGTTGCGTCAGCTGTATCAGCATCCGTTGACAGACAAAGGCTTGAAAGCCTTCCTAGACGACTGGGCCAAAACCGGCCAGTCGATCCTCGGCTAGCGGAACCGGATCACACGTCAGATGACTGACCAAACCACCGATGATGGCACGATTGAAGTAACCGAAGAGCAGGTCTTGGCCTTCCTCAAGGCTCATCCGAAACTGCTGCTGAATAATCCGAAGCTGTTGTCGGAGATCGCACCGGACCGGCGTTTCGATTCCGAAACCGTGGTCGACATGCAACGGTTCGTGGTTCAGCGGCTCCGGCGCCAGGTGGATGAACTCAAAGCCTCCAGCGAACATCTAGTGACGACCACCCGGTCCAATATGTCGATCCTGGAGAAAACGCACGATTGCGCGTTGGCTGTTCTAGAAGCGGAAGATTTTCCGGCCCTCGGCCGGCTTTTGTCTGAAGATATTCCATTGTTCCTGGGCGTGGACGCGGCGGCCGTCGGTATTGAAGTGAATCCCAAGACCGGCGTGTTGCCGCCGGGTGCAGATGCCGCTTTGCGGCCGCTCACACCGGGCACGGTGGACATGCTTCTCGGGTCCAGTGAGGGCAACCGGCTGCGGACAAAAGCTGATGGCGGGACCGCGCTCTACGGTGCAGCGGAAGGCCTTGTGGTCTCCGATGCGCTGGTGCGGTTGGAGCTGCGTGGAGCTATGCCTGTGGGATTGTTTGCCGTGGGCAGCCGGGACGAAGGCTATTTTTCCGAAGATCAAGGCACGGAGCTGCTCGGCTTCCTCGCTGAAGTCGTGCGCTACGCGGTGGCGCGATGGTGGCCGGAGCAAGACTGATCCACTATTCCGCCGGGCAAGACGTGCTCGACGCCATTGCCGATTGGACCCGTTGGCTCAAAAGCGAACGCCGCGCGTCCGACAACACCGCCGATGCGTATGGCCGAGACCTTTCCACCTTTCTCTCGTTCCTCACCGATCACCTCGGCGGCGAACCTGCTCTGCATGATCTGCAAACTTTGGGGCCGGCGGATTTCAGAAGTTTTCTTGCCCGGCGGGCCGCCGAAGGGCTGGCGAAAAGCTCGGTCGCGCGATCCATGAGCACGGTACGCAACTTCTTCCGTTTTCTTGACCGCACCAGCAAAGTTCATAATCCGGCCATTGACGCGGTGCGCACACCGAAAATACCACACAGTATCCCCAAGGCGTTGACGCCGGACGATGCGTTGGCCGCGGTCAAGACCGCCGCTGAATTGCAGGACGAGCCGTGGTTGGCCAAACGGGACATGGCGATCATGTTGCTGTTGTACGGCTGTGGTTTACGCATCGGCGAAGCCTTGGCACTCAACGGGAGCGATATCGGCGCGGATAAAAATGCGGACGGAACGCTCAGAGTTCTCGGCAAGGGCAACAAGGAACGTATTGTGCCGGTACTGCCCATCGTCTTGGACGCCATTCGCGTTTACCAGGAAGCATGTCCGTACGGACTGACCGCCGATGATCCGTTGTTTGTCGGTAAACGCGGCGCGCGGTTGAATGCTGGTGTGGTTCAGCGTCAGGTGCGCAAAGTACGCGCGCTCCTAGGCCTTGGTGATAGCGCCACGCCTCACGCGCTACGTCACAGCTTTGCCACTCACTTGCTGGCCGAAGGCGGCGATTTGCGCACCATACAGGAACTGCTCGGCCATGCATCGTTGTCGACAACACAGCGCTACACGGCCGTGGACGAAGCCAAACTGCGCACGGTCTACGATGATGCTCATCCTCGCGCTCGCAAGAATTGAAAGTAACTATGCATCATTATGGTATGAATTTGGACATTCAATGAGTTGTGATCAAGACCGATGAAATGGTCATACACGATTGACTCGATAAACCCTGATGCGATTGTAGAGACATGTAATCGTGACGGAATATGTTTGATTAAGCGGTTTTTCAACGCTAGCGAGTTGGAGCGCATTCAAACTGGTCTTTCGGAAACGGACCAAAATTTTACGTGATTATCCCATTGACCAATGTAGTGGTGCATGACATGTTCTGGGGATGGAGAGACATTTCTCAGTTGGTATTGTCCATAATCTCGTGGTTATTTTGTTCACCCTTGTGGCAGGTGATGTTTTCTTGGGCATCACGGGCCTAAAAAAGATGATAACCGAGATCCAACCTCTAATCGGCGCGTTCCTGCCACACATAGCGGCCACACTGGCAATTTATTCTTTGTTTTTCTGGTGTGTGGCAATCCGCAATAGAGTTAATAGATGGGAGAAGGGAAAAGGATATGAAATTATTTCTGATATGGAATCACTGAGAAAATCTATCGACTATAATGAGCGTTCGATCAGGCGAAAAAATGTTGACGACCCAGCTGAGATTTATAGATGGCGTATTATCGTTGAGAAATACCAGAGATTTTTCCCTAAACCATTTAACCCAAGCTTCACGAGCCATCGTGCTGCGCGGTTCTCAGAGTTAATTAAACTCTATGGGTACAGAAAAGGCATTAAGAAGATTAAAGATGGATTAGATAATAAGACCAAGGTGAGCTAGTATGTCACAAGGCAAATACCTATCGCTTGAGGAGGCCCGCAATAGCGGGAAGCTCGACCGGTTCGCCAAAGAGCACCCAAGCAAGTGTGTTCTGCCTTTCTGGTCCGTACTCAACCACATCATTTCACGTTCGAGAGAAGATGACCGAACATCAGTTCAGGGCGGTTCCGCCGATTGTAGCGATACTCAAAC
Organism: Rhodospirillaceae bacterium; assembly: GCA_965262665.1. GTDB lineage: Bacteria > Pseudomonadota > Alphaproteobacteria > Rhodospirillales > Rhodospirillaceae > CBDBND01. The sequence continues at coordinate 263,600 of CBDHFR010000003.1, read as the reverse complement.
TCCTTCACGTACTTCTCAAGGTGCTTCTTCGAAACGTGGACGTGCGTCCCACGAATCGAAAGCTTCAACCGCGCCCAAAAACCTTCGACCCCGTTAACATGGCAATCGCCATCAACATACTCGCCAGCACCGTGGTTGACCGTTTCATGCTTAAAACCGGCCTTCTTGAGCCCATTGTAGGATTTCAGTTCATCCGTATGGACCGTGCTTCCTTTCTTGACGTTCTCTTTAATAATCGGTTGGAGGGTCTTTTTACGAACGTTAGGGACTACCTTGGTCATAATATCGCCGTCCCGTTCCAGCATACCGAACACAATAGTTTTGCCAGGAGCGCCGCGCCCGCGCTTCCCGCCTTTTTTCTTGCCGCCAACATAGGTTTCATCGGCTTCGACAGAGCCACCCAAAGGCCGCCCGCCGTCCGCATCGGCCATAAGTTTGCGGATTTGGTGGGCCATGCGCCAAGCCGTCTTGTAGGTCACGCTCAACTGGCGCTGCAACTCCTTAGCGGCTACACCGTGCCGCGTCGTGGTGAACATGTAGATCGCGTAGAACCACTTTTGCAGGGACGTGTGGGAACGGTGGAAAATCGTGTTCGCCATTGGGTGAATATGAAGTCCGCACCATGCACACTCATACGCTGGCTGTCCTGTTACGCGATGAAATTTACCGTGTTTGCCACACTTCGGGCAGTCCAGAGTTTCGCCGTAATGCTTCTTCATCAGGTAGTTCAGGCAAGCATCATCGTCCGGGAATTGTCTGAAAAAGTCTTGGACATTCTTAACTTTGAGCATCGTTCTCTCCATTTGATAAGAAGAGAGTAGCATAATGAGTTACATTGGTCAATGGGATAATCACGAAATTTTAAGCCGGTCATTCCTGATCTGTTAAGTTGTCCATCACTGCGCTGGATTTTAGTGCACTCGGGCGTGCGTCACGTTGCGCAAGCCCTTTTAGGTAAAGACCTTGTTTACTACTTAAACGGTTCGATCAACTATGAGCAGGAGATCGGAGCTCTTACCCAATCACCCTACGTCACAATGCATTCAGATGCTTTTGGAGGGCCATATCACCTATACCAACAACCAGACCGCAGCGCGCCTTTTCCTGCCTATCGTTTTGCCATTTATCTTCAGGACTATAAAAACAGCAGCGGTGGATTGAGAGTTGTCCCTGGTTCACACCTGTGGACAACTGACTTCGATCCTTCAGCGCCAGATACTTTCAGTACAATTAGGATTCCGCCTTCATCTCAGCCTGAAGCTAATCCTGAGAATTTTATCGATTGCGTGCCGGCCCAACCTGGCGACTTGGTCATCTGGAATTTAAACCTCGTGCATGGCGCTGGAGCTAAGCGACTGAAAAGCGACCCCAGGCGATGTTTGCATCCACGTGATGAGGCAAAATTAACGAAGCAGGATCCATCACAATTCATTCCACCGCCAGGACCCCGCAACGCCGTATTTTTCGATTATGGCACTCACAGTCAGGAAGTTGACCTTTACATCAAAGCGTATACTCAAAACCTAAAAGCAAGCCGTAAAAATCATTTCTTAGTTGCCACTAGCGATGATCCGGAAGTTGAAGCGCTCCTGGCAGAGGCGCCGACAATTTTGAGAGAAGATGGGTTATACCAACGGTCATTGAATTTGACCTTCGTGTGCCCATTTGCGCATACCAATCGACATGATTTTCGAGGGCTTGTCGATGAGCTTGTTCCAGGCGTGGCATGCCGCATCGACGATGTCTTCGTAACTGTCGAAGACGCGGTGCGACAGGTAGGTCTGGCGCAGGTACTGCCAGATGTTTTCGGCCGGGTTCGGCTCCGGCGATCTGGGCGGCAGGAACAGCGGCGTGATGTTGTCGGGGAACTCCAATTCGGTGGTGGTGTGCCAGCCGGCGCGGTCCATGAGGAGGACGGCGTGTGAGCCGTCGGCGACGGTGCGGCTAATCTCTTCGAGATGGGCCGGCATGGCATGGGTGCCGGCGAACGGCATCGCCACGGCCGCACCGGTACCGCGCGCCGGGCAGACGGCGCCGAACAGATAGGCGCTCTGGTAGCGCTGGTCCTTGGGCTGACGCGGACGGCTGCCGGTGCGCGCCCACTGCCGGACGATGCCGTTCTTCTGGCCAAGGCGCATCTCGTCTTGCCACCACAGCTCGACCGGCGTTGCGGGCGGCAGGTGGGCTACCGCCGCGGCGAGCGCCCGGGGGAAGTTTCTTTAAACGTCTCCAGCATTGCCGCATCTTGGCCCGGATGGCGCACCCGGGCGCTCATGTGCGAGAAGCCGAGATCGTGCAGCAGGCGCGAGACCGAGCGCTCGTGATACTCCACCCCGAAGCGGTCCCGGATAACCTCCTTGAGGTCGAGCCGGCGCCAGCGCACGACGCCGTCGCTGTCCGGCCCCGCCTCGACGATCTCCGCCAACGCCACCCTCTCCACCGCCGTCAGCTGCGGAACCGCGCCGGGAGATTTGTGGTCGTGCAGGCCCTCGGGGCCTGCCTGATTGAACCGGTACACCCAGTCGCGCAGGCTCTGGCGGTCCATGCCGCCAACCGCCGCCGCATCCCTACGGTTCATGCCATCATAAACCGCCGCAATCGCCAGAAGGCGGCGCACCTGATTGGGATCTGTCGCTTTGCGCGTCAAGGCCCGCGCTTGGACCGCGTCATAGTCCGTTCGCAACGGGATCTTCGCCGACATCAAATCCTCCATTTAAAGCCAGCTTTCTATGAATCACATCATTGCGCCGTGGAGAATCCCTAAAAGAGAATCAATCTCAACGACCGCTGGTATTAATCGTCGGCCTTAGTTTACAGATTGAGGGATTGAAACGCGAAGTCGATCGTGAGGTTGAAATGCGATCCCAGTTTGAGCGTCTGTACAAACTAGTAAAACGGCATCGGGAATTTTCACCGTACTTTGCCCTGTTCGACCGCGAGACGTTCGACACGCTGGAACAGGAGAATTGGAAGAAGGCTATCGGATTCGCTCAGCAAATGATCGTCACTCGGGCCATAGCAGGTCACCCAGACTCCGAGTGAGCGACTCATCCCCACGGGCCTTTCGGGCGTGACGTTAGACCGGAAGGGGGCACACTGCCGCCGCGGCGCCGGGTGAGGGTGCGCCGCCGATCCATGGCAAACGCCCGTGTGGCGCTGCGGCCAAACACCGGCACACCAGCTTTTCTCAGTTTGAATACCAAAATCACACCCGCGATGAATCCACCGATGTGGGCGAGAAAGGCGACACCGCCCTGCCCCGCTGTCGATCCTGCCTGGCTCATCAATTGGCCGAGAAACCAAAAGCCGAGAACGATCCAGGCGGGCACGTTGATCACCGTGATAAAGAGGATGATCCAGGCAAACACCTTGATGTTGGAGAACGGATGCAGAATGAGATAGGCACCGAGCACCCCGGCAATGGCACCGGACGCACCGACCATGGGGATGGTCGATAGGGGTGCGGCCAGGCTTTGCGTCAACGCCGCGATGAGGCCGCAGCTGAGGTAGAACAGCAGGAACCGCAACCGGCCCATGGAAGCTTCCACGTTGTCGCCGAAAATCCACAGGTAGAGCATGTTACTGCCGAGATGCATCCACCCGCCGTGGAGAAACATCGAGGTAAAGATGGTCATCCAGGCCGGTAAAGGTGAAATCATCGGACTGATTTCGGCAGTGCCAAATAGATCTGCGGGAATAATTCCGTAAGCCAGGATCGCTAACTGCGCTGATTGCTGATCCAGGCCCTGTTGCCACAGGAACGTCGCTATGCAGGTGACAATGAGAATCCAAGTGACAATCGGCGTTGTGGTGTGGGGGTTGTCATCGCGAAAGGGAAAGAAAAACATCGCCGGAGCTTAGTGCAGGGATGGGGCGCACCCCAGCGCTAAAGCGAGCTTGTGACGTGTTTTTCGTTCAATTGTGCAGGGTCACATCCGGTTGCCGGGCAAATTCAAAGTGCTGCGATCGACAAGAGCACCATCTTTGATAACTGACACCACGGCCTGAGCGTTACGGATGTCGATCGTTGGATCCGCGTCCAGCATCACCAAGTCGGCGCGTTTGCCGACGGCAATGGTGCCGAGTTCATCTTCCCGCCCGAGAAACTTCGCGCCATGCAGGGTATCTCACAGCAAACTTTCGGAAGATGGCATCCCGCACCGCGTTGGTGTCGCGCGGCGGATTGTCCCGGAACTGCGCCTTGAGAGCGGCTTCCGGGTCCGCGAGAACGTCTTATTAAGTTATTGGAATAATATGTTTTTTATACTTTACTAAATCCATACTCCCAATTCCGCTCACAAACGGGACCGGGTTTTTGCGAGATTTGACGGGATGGCCTGGGAATAGTTTTGACCGCTCGTGGGCGTTCAATTTTGCCTTCGGTCCCGACAACGAACGCACCGAACGGCACCATGAAGCGCCTGCAGATGGGATCCACCAAGTCGAATACGAAGCAAATGGACGGCGAAGCCTGGATTGCCGACCGATGACGTGAGCCTAACAGATTTGGCGGCCCAAGCCTCTCCAAGTAGTACCCGACGCGGACGCCGGGCGGCTTGAAAGGATTGCCCAGGTAAAATCTCCGAACCTAATCACGCTTTGGGGCGTAATAGAGAGGACCGCCGCCCCGTGAGGGCGACTACACCGGGCCAAATGCGCGTTAAGGTGAATTCGCGTTAAGGTGAATTATCACGCATTTAGATCGGTCCTCGTGCCACCCAAATGGATATTGCCGCGGCATCGAAACGATCAAAATGGGACCCGCCCGGCCTCGGCCCCCCGAGGGGGGTGTCCGATCGGGCCGGCGCGCGCCACGAGGGACCCATGCATGACGACACCAATCTTTTTTTGCCCCGCGCGCGCGGCACCACGGTTTGGCAATAAGGGAATGATACAGGAGGGCCTCTAAGCCCGGTTGAGGCAATACCCCGCGCGCTAGATGAGGGAATTACCAGCCTGTCCGTCGTCAAGACATTTGGGACAAATGAGTGTGTATTCCAACGGAGGATTTAGCTCATCTAGGTTGGCAGTTAAGCCACCTGCCATTGATGGTTCAAGCGGCGGTTTTGGCTGGTGAGTTTTTTGGTTTTTTGTCTCCTTTCGATGATTGCGGTGTCTCGCCCGAAGGAGGCGTCAGCGGGGGTGACGTTGCCGCTGCTCTCATGGTAGCGGTGGTTAAAGTGTTTGTATCTCTTCGTAGTTCAGCCAGCCGTAGTGCTCCAATCGGCGCGGATTGCGCTCAGCGTGACGCCTAACGGCCCAAGCAAGGTGGTTAAGGCGAAATCCACGAGGCCACCGACCGTATAGAGTGCTTATTGCTAGTCGATGCCCGTGATTGACCACGTCTCAGGCAAAATGCGCGATGAGTTGAGTTATCAGGCGCTTGGCATGATGGTTTGCATTGATTGGAATGGGACCCGCGCTATTGACGAAGGTAGGGGGGTCTCGGATTTCGTTCGGTTTCTGATCGAAGTACCTATGCATCTCCGTGTCTCACTTTTTTAAGCTTACGCGGGAGGCATCAAGGCGTGACAGCCTTTCGCTTCTATACGTCCAATACCTGTATCTTGCGAAAACCTGGCGGGTTCAACCGGTCGTCGCAACACGTTCAGTTTGACTGGCCTGCAAGCACTGGTCCAGAGCTTCGGCGGGAGTTCTCCATCCGAGGGTCTTGCGGGGCCGTGTATTGAGCGCGTCAGCAACAACTGCGAGTACGTCCGGACTGTGTGCGCTCAGATCGGTTCCTTTCGGGAAGTACTGTCGAAGCAATCCATTGGTGTTCTCGTTCGTTCCGCGTTGCCAAGGGCTGTGCGGTTCGCAGAAGTAGACGGGAAGGCCGGTTGCGATCCGCAGATCCGCATGCCTGGCCATCTCTGCTCCCTGGTCCCAGGTCAGCGAGCGGCGAAGCTGCGCTGGCAATGTCGTGATCGTCCGGGCGATGGCATCGCGAACCGCTTCAGCCCCATGCTCGCTCCAGCCGGCAAGCGCAGGCCCGTTCTTCACGCGCGGGACGGTGCCGTGAACGCGAGGTCAGGTCGCCCGGCCAGTCGATGCTCAGGTCTTAACCTTCGGGATGTCTTGCCACCGGGTGGTGTAGCAGGGCGAGCGGAAGGCGCTGCTCGACTGCCAGGCTGCGGCTTGCGCCGCGGGGCCGAACTGGATCGATCCCGGCCCCAGCCGGTCGTTGATCGCGTCGAACGCCTCGATCAGATTATCGTCTCTTGGATCGTGTGCGTCGAACAGCGAGACTTGCGCCTGACCCGCCTCGACGAGATCAAGCAGCATCACGCCGGCCCGCTTATACGTCAGTCCCTCGCGATAGATGTGCTTGAGAGCAGACAGCGCGGCTGGCACCACATGCTTCGTGTTATTGGTCGCGGGCGACAGCGCCTCCGAGTGAGAGGGAGCATGGTGCGGGGTTTTGCCGAAACGATTGGTCTCAATGAACACGCTCACCGAGGCGGCGACAAGGGTGGCCCTGCGAATAGACCTCGCCGCATCGGTCGCGAATAAGGTAACCGCATTGGCCAACTCATCGTAATCGCGCACTTCCGTGCCGAAGGACCGTGAGACCATCGTCGTCTTTTTGGGCTGGGGCATGTCGCCGAAGCCGATGCAGTCAACCCCGCGCAATTCCTGGACCGTCTTCAGTCCGCCGACCCCCATCTCCTTGCGGACCCAGCCATCGGGACGGCGCGCAAGATCAAGCGCCGTCATGACGCCGTTGCGGTTTAGTTTTTGGGCGTACTGCCTGCCGATCCCCCAGATATCACCGACTGCCGTTGACGCCAGCGCCCGGTCGCGCCAGCGCGCGCCGGTGAGATCGAGAACGCCGTCCGCCTTAACGGAGGTCTTCGCCAGCCGGTTGGCGATCTTGGCCAGGGTCTTGGTCTCGGCGATACCGATGCTGACCGGCAGCCCGGTCCATTGGTGCACGGTCTGTTTCAGGTTCTGGCAGAATGCGGTGAGATCCTCCGGTAGTCCCGTGAGATCGAGAAAGCATTCGTCGATCGAGTATTGCTCCACCGCCGGGACCAGTTCCCCCAACACCTGCATCACCCGGTTGCTCATATCGGTATAGAACTGGAGGTTGCCGCTGATCATCGCAATCCGGTGCCGCTTGATGAGATCCTTCGCTTGAAATGCCGGTTGGGCCATTTTGACGCCGAGCGCCTTGGCCTCGTCACTGCGCGCGACGATGCAGCCGTCGTTCGACGACAGCACCACGGCCGGGCGGCCTTCGAGCGCGGGATGGAAAACCCGCTCGCAGGAGACGAAGAAGTTATTGCAATCGGCCAGCCCGTAGACGCTCATGGCAGGCTCCGCACCACTCCGGCGACGACACCCCAAACGTGGGCCTCCTCGCCATCGATTGTGGTAAACGGACGGGCGGTCAGTTCGCCCTCAATGGCGGCAATGACGATTGAGTCCACGCCCGGCGTGCGCGAGCGGTCGACGATCAGGGTATCGCCGGCCAGAATTCCGTGTTCGGTTAGGCCGCTGCCCGCGGCCGTGACGAAGAACGTCGCCGCCGGGCGCTTTATGAAATGGGCATCGAGGCTAAGGCTCGTCGTGGGGGCGACTACGGTGAACATCGGGTAAGTCTGCTTACAACTCCTTGAGCCATGAACCGGATCGGTAGAGCGGCAAGCGCACCAGGCCTGCTCGCACGGCGTAAGCCGTATTCGGGCAATGATACAGCGCTGGTTTCATGCCATTGAATTCCGGGCTTTATTGAGTCACTCCATCCTTGGCAGTGGACCGGCTCGATGGCCGTGGACCGGGGTTGCTCGACCAACTCGTCCGCTTACAACACCTCGTCCTCGACGATCGGGGATTCCATGGCATAGACGGCCGACAGCGCCTCGACCGCCGCAGGATCTGCAAAGAACGCTGCCGCCGAAAGTCAACCATGATCACCGCACAGCCCCCCGTCGACAAATGGCACGCCCTCATCGGTGAACCAACCATTACCGATGCAATCGCCGACCGCCTCATTCATCACGAAATGCTGCGTGCAAGATTTGGCACGCACCTCAATGCCATGATCCGGGCAAATTCTGCGGCGCAGTGCTGATCTTCTTCATTCATTTGAATACCTGTCTCGGTATTGAGCTTAATCTGCAAGGCTGGAAATAAGGAACCGACACGACAATGAAAGAAGTTAAGGACCGATCGGTTCTGTGGTTTGGCGGGACCCCATGTGATAGAGCTTCGGCGCATGGACCGAAAGGCAGGTCTCAATATTGTGTAGGCTCTCGCAGTGGGTCAGTTGACCGAATGGTCAAATAAAGGAATAGGCAACGGTCGATGATCTCAAACACCTGGACGGACACAGTAACGAAATCCACGAACTGGTTGAAACCGTGGCACCAAACCATCTGCCCGAAGCCGCCAATGCGAAACAGTATTGTCTCAAGTGTGTGGCCGTCGCCTTACTGCAATGGGCCACCTCCGCAGCGACATGCGCGGGTACCACTATCGGTGAGATCACGAACGCCGTCGCCGACGGTGCCGCCATGGGCGAAGAAGAAAACGAACGGACAGAGACAGAGGCCGCCCGCGTGACGCGGCATTAGGTGAGGGTGTTAATCAGCGTTCAAATTTCAGCCGTCCCTTAGCTTTCTGTATAGATGGGATTTTCAAAAGGCACATCAATCATGACAGCCTATCAGGAGCTCGAAAGCCTTTTTCATCGCCATGCCAACCTGCGCACCGCAACCGCTGTGCTGCAATGGGACATGGCAGTGATGATGCCACTAGGCGGGGCTGAGGTTCGCGCAGAACAGCTGGCGGTTCTTGGCCGCACCTGCCACGACCTGATTACCACGCCGGAAATCGCGGACCGGCTTGACGAGGCAGGGGGCGATGTTGAACTTGATCCCTGGCACGTGGCTAATCTGCGCGAAATGCGCCGCCAGTGGCTCCACGCCGTAGCGGTACCAGGCGACCTCATCGAGGCACTGTCCCGCGCTACATCCCGGTGTGAAACTGTCTGGCGCAGCGCCCGTGCCGACAACGACTTTGACCGTGTCGAACCGCTGCTAGCCGAAGTGCTTAAGCTGGTACGCGAGGTCGCAGCGGCCAAGGCTGAACGGCTCGGCGTAAAGCCCTATGAAGCACTGATGGACGAATACGAACCCGGAGCCCGGATTTGCCGCATCGAGGCCCTGTTCAATGATCTCGGCACTTTCTTGCCCGGATTCCTTGACCAAGCGCTGGCGACTCAGGCAGCTCGGCCAATTCCCATCATGCCAACAGGCCCGTTTCCGGTCACCGCCCAAAAGGCCATCGGCGAACAACTGATGGCAAGGCTGGGTTTCGATTTTGAGCATGGACGTCTAGATACCAGCGCGCATCCGTTTTGCGGCGGGGTTCCCAGCGATGTTCGTATTACGACCCGTTACGACGAGACCGATTTCATGTCAGCGTTAATGGGGGTGCTGCACGAGACTGGTCACGCACTCTATGAGGCCGGCCTACCGGAAGACTGGCGCTATCAGCCCGTCGGGGCGCCACGAGGGATGGCGCTTCATGAAAGCCAGTCTTTGCTGGTCGAAATGCAGCTCTGCCGCAGCCGTCCCTTCCTTGCCTTTGCCGCGCCGTTGATACGAGACGCGTTTGGCGGTGATGGACCGGCGTGGGAGGCTGAGAATCTGTATCGCCTCAATACCCGGATCGAGCGTGACTTTATCCGCGTCGACGCTGACGAAGTAACCTACACCCTCCACGTTATCATACGCACCCAGCTGGAACGCGCGATGATCGCTGGTGATCTCACTACAAAGGACCTGCCCGGTGCCTGGAACGAATCGATGAAGAGTATGCTCAATATCGTCCCACCGAATAACAGGCTGGGTTGCCTACAGGACATCCATTGGTACGAAGGGGCCTGGGGCTACTTCCCGACCTACACCCTGGGAGCGGTCGCGGCGGCGCAGCTCTTCGCCACCGCCAGAACTTCACTACCTGGGCTTAACAATGCTATTGCGTGCGGCGAATTCGCACCGCTGGTAGGCTGGTTGCGTTCCAATGTCCATGGCAAAGGCTCGCTTCTCAGCACTGACGTGCTGCTGGAGGAGGTGGCCGGTACTTCGCTTGATGCCGGTTCCTTCAAAGCCCATCTAGAGGCACGCTATCTCGACTAACTGGGTTTCCTTTTGTCCGCAGAACGCTACCAGGAAAAATGAATCGCGGTGTCTGACGTCGGCGTTTATGGGAAAGATTGAACGGATTTGAGATTTAAGGATTTTGAGATCATCGCAAAATACTAAAGGAAACGACGATTAGGCACGTAGTTCATTAGAAATACGTTTATCAAATCCAATTTGTTCTGATAACCGACAGAGCCACGCGTCAGATGTGTGTTGCCGGTTCAAGAAGAATTTGCGCATGTGGGATAGTCATAATGCCGGTCTACGAGAAATCCACCAAGGAACTGATGCACGAGTTCGCAGCCCAAGAGCTGAAGTCCGGTCAGGTGTTTTCTCGCAAGGATGCAGTTCACTGGTTTGCCAACCACTATCCGAAGATCAAAGGGAACACTGTCGGGCTGCATGTTAATGGCATGTCCGTAAATTCTTGTCGGCGCCAGCATAGCCCTCGAGTAAAGCCAGGAGCCGGTTGGGATCTGTTCTTCAAGTTGGGCCCGAGCGAATTCCGTCTGTGGGAACCTGAGAAAGATCCTACTCCCCTCTACAAAGCCGATTTTGAAGCGGGTATTCCACCAAGCACTGACGAGACCGAAAGTCCCACCGAGGAGAACGCAGAGGAAGACGACCGCGGATCGCGCAAATTCGCCTTCGAGCGGGACCTTCAGAACTATCTCGTCCAAAATCTGGGGCTTCTGGAACCTGGTCTCAAACTCTACGAAGACGAGGACGGTCAATTCAATGGTGTCGAGTTCCCCGCGGGCCAGCGCTACATCGACATTCTCGGGGTCGGCACCGATGGCGCCTACGTGGTGGTCGAGTCCAAAGTTTCCCGGGCCTACGACCGAGTCGTGGGCCAGATTCTCCGGTACATGGGCTGGGTCAAAGAGAACCTCGCCGGTGAAGCCACGGTTAGAGGCATCATCGTCGCCAGCGAGATTTCCGAGGACCTCATCCTGGCAGCTTCCTTAGTTGAGAACATTAGACTCGTCGAATATGAAATTTCTTTCTCGCTCAAGTCTGTTTCGGAAAAATAACCCAGCGTCTCATCTTGTGGTTAAGACAGTTATCAGCGGGTTCGACAGCGCATGGACGGACAATCCGCGTCAGCCTGGCGCTATTTCACACATCGTCATGGAGGGGGAGGATCGGCGCCTTATCCTTCCTACCCTTGCGACGTTTCGCGAAGCCTTGGAAAGCCTGAAATCCATCGCTGATGGTGCAGACAAACACCTGGTCGCGTTAGATCAGCCAACCATCGTCAACAACATGACCGGTGCCAGACCGGTGGATCGCGTTGCTGGCTCGCTGTTAAGTTCAGTGGAAAGTGGCGCACAACCAGCGTCACGCTCGCGCATCCACATGTTCGACGAGAGCGCGTCAATTTGGCGCTTTCTCGATCAACTCGGATATCCACAACTGCCATGGTCTGTACTCGAGTCCAAAGACGCCGCGGGCTCGAAGGCGTTGATCGAAGTCTTTCCGGCACTTTCGCTGTTGAGTTTGGTACCTGAGTTTTCGAGCGGGGTCGAGCGGCTCACTATAATCCATCCAATCGCAAGACATTTGACCTGGACGACTGGATATCGGTGTGCCGTTTCGTTGAGGTATATGCCGCCGAGCATCGAATCGGTGTGATGAAGTCCTGGGCACGAGAGGCTGCTTCGAACCCCGCACCGGCCAAAGCTGACCAAGACCGATTGGACAGTGTTATTTGCGCAATCTGCGGGTTCCATTGGCTGACCTACGGTGTCGGCCGCAACGCCGTCATCGGAGATACTGCCAGTGGATATATGGTCGTCGCGACGATGGCCGAAACTCATGATTATCTGTCCTGGGCAGCCAAGCGGCTAGCCCTGCCCATCAATGCGTCTTGGGAATCAATGGAGCAGGGGTCGGCAGGAAGAACATCGATTGATGCAAATGACCCTCACGGGCCACCTACATCATTAATGCCAGAGAATCCTCGCGAAACCGGCAAAGTTCCGTCACAAAAACAACAATCAGGCGCAGATATGGATCAAAACCGCGTAGAAAATTTTCTGCTGGATCTAGGCACCGCAGGGGCAACGATCACCTACGGCGAGTTTGTTCGAAAGCTCGGATTGACTTGGAGTGCACAGATCAGGTCGAACCTCATACGCACGCTGACACGCCTGGCAGAGCAGTATCAGACCGCAGGTATCCCGCCCCTTTCCGCCCTTGTTGTCAACCGCCAGGAAGGGCTTCCCGGTAAAGGATTTAATCGCTTTCTAGGGCTTCCGGCCAACGCAACGCTGACGCAAAAACGGCAGGCGAACGATAAGCTCCTGGTGGCTATATTCAATCACTGTGAAAAGCAGAGGACGCGTTAGCTTCTTGATATTAGCGATCTCCTAAGCCGGTAATTTTTTCATATAAGAATTTTCACAAAGTTATTAAGTGGATATTGTTTTATTTGTTTGCGATCGTCGCGATAGCTCTAGGTTTAGCTTCCTTATTCATGGCTGTCCCTGTCGAAAACCTCATCCGCTTGAAGGATGCGTGAATCTTCTAAAACGCTGCACGGTTGGAGTTTTCGGAAGGGACAACTAAGCAGATTCAGACTACGGCCCGTCCTTTTCGGAAACCTTATCCGCTGATCATCAAGCAAACCCTACAGGTGTGAATGAGGTTTTCGGAAGAGATAGCTAATATTTACAAGGCGAAGAGTTCGACAGCCAACTCATCGAGCGAGTTAATGTTATCAAGTCTTATCAAGTTGGGAAGGTTGTGGAAAACGTCAAATGTGTGGTGCTGAGCAAAGCCCAGCGCTTGACGGTGCAAGGCGAGACCAAGTGCCTTGTGAGCGAAATCTTCGTTAACAGGCCACTCACTAGCATCGAGGAAAACTCGTAACAGGTCCTTGTTGCAATTGAAGGCGCCAAAGTACAGCTTGGCGAGGTCATAATGCCGGTCGATTATCATCGCATCGCCCCAATCGATAATACCGGAGAGACGGCCATTCATGACATAAATGTGGTTGTCGACAAGGTCGCCGTGAACGAAGGCATAATCAAAGGGATTGAGCCGAGCGAGGTATTCGTCAATCTGGGCAACCATATGATGTGGAAGTGAGCTTTCCTTGGCTGCGGCAACTATGTCTCGGACTTGCCAATCCGAGTGCATCGTATGCTCCACGGTACTTAACTGGTGTACGCGATGAATCTGCCGTCCCAATTCACCAATGACTGAGATTTTTTGTGGAGTCGATAAGTCTGCAAGCCACCAAGGGGCTCCGGACATGCGTTCCGTGATAAAATATGGCCATGGAGCATCAGCATCTCCAAACAAACTCCCTTCTGCTAGCAGGCGCGGCGCGGCGATCTTCGGGTCGGTTCCGACTAGGATGTGTGCCGCTCGCTCAGACGCGTAGCGCTCTCGCCATGTTCCCCAATATCCGAATAGCTTCACTACGACATCTCCATACAGAAAAGTGGGATAGGTCGCGTTGTAACCGGCAACTGGTTCCCGCCCCACATGGGGTAAATCGTGGCGTTCGACGATCTCGGAGACGTACGGCCACCAGAAACCGACGTCAGTAATGCTTGCCACGTAATCTCGAATTGAATTGAATTTAGGAGGTGTAGCCATTGGCGAACATCCCTCGTTAATGCGCCGGAGCGCAAGTTGTGTGGATGAGATTTTCGAAAGGGACAGCTTAAACCCCTTCATCTTTGCGCGGCCTTTGCCTCGGAATCGTTTAACCACATGTACCGGGTACGGTGAGTATTGTTTATGGCGTCTGCATATCCTTTCACCCGCTTGGATACGAGCACCCGGTGAGTGCTGAAATCGACGGGGACAACGGGGTGGTCGTCAAGCATGATCTGTTCGGCTTGCCCCATGAGCTTGGCACGCTTTTTTAGATCGAGTGTCTTTGATGCCTGTTCGATCAACGCATCGAATGCCGGATTGCAGTATCGTGAGTAATTCATCGGTCCGGCATCGCACAGCATGAGATAGAGAAAGTTATAGGGATCGTTGTAATCGGCGGCCCAGCCCGCATCGCCTATTTCAAAATCTCCTTCCTGCATACGGTTGTAGGCAATACGCGCTTCATACCCGGCAATGTTAGCGATCACGCCGGCGCGTTTGAGCATTGCCGCCGTTCCTGCCATTCGTCTCGTGTTGTCGTAAGAACTGCGGAAGGTGAACTCGAATTCCAGAGGATTCTCATCACCGTATCCTGCCTCTGCCAGCAGCCGCTGCGCTTCGGCGATGCGCTGGGGCATGGACAGTTCGGCAAAATCGACATGCGCACCGGCCTGATGATTGTTGGTTTCGGGCGGGACAAAGGCGTAGGCTGACTTGCTGCCAACGTTGACAATGCGGTTGTTGATAATGTCCCGGTCGACCAGCATGGAGATGGCTTTGCGCACACGCACATCATCAAACGGTGGCCGCCGCGTGTTCATCGGGAAATAGCTATTGCCCAAATAGGCGTAGACACGCGCTTCACCCGGAAACTCCGCCATCAACCCTTCCATTTGAGACGCTGGAAAACCGCCCGTTGTGATATTCATGTCGATCTCGCCGGAGCGAAACATCTTCACCGCCGTGTGCGCATCCTCAATCGGGTGATAGAACACCGTATCGATGGCAACATTGTCCGCATCATAAGACAATGGGTTCTTCCGCACTTTCACATGCGCATTGGAGACCCATTCTTCTAGCGCATAGGCCCCATTCGAGACCATGTTGCCCGGCTTGACCCAGTCTTCACCGTGCTCTGCGTAAGCATGTTGCGGGATCGCAAACGTTGTGGTGTGGGTCAAAAGTTCCAACAGGAACGGCGACGGACTTTCGAGGGTAATTTCGAGAGTTAGCGGGTCAATGGCCCGCACACCAATTTGATCCGGTGTCATCTGACCTTTGTTGATGGGATACGCGTTCTTTATGGGAAACAAGAGGGAGGCATAGCGGGCTGCCGTCATGGGATCGATAATGCGGCGAAAGCCGAACACAAAGTCGCCGGCCGTCACCGGCATACCATCGGACCAAACAGCGCCCTCACGTAGTGCGAAAGTATTAACCAAACCATCTTCACTGACAGTCCAGCTTATCGCCGCGCCTGGAATGGACGTTCCGTCGACAGCCTCCGTGGTCAGGCCAAGGAACATGTCGCCGATAATGTTGTTTTCCCAAGTGCCGGCGGCGCGATGCGGGTCGAGAGTATCCGGCTCAGTGCCGTTGCCGCGGTGCAGCACGACCTCTGCCGAAAGGGGAAAGACCCACACAAACACAAGGCCGACGGAAAAGAGGAAACGCTTGAGTAAAGTTATTTGACCACTCCTGACATGTCATACTGATTGGCGGTGGCCTTAGCGGCGGTCAAGGCGCCGGAGTCAAAACCAACCGGGATGGCTGCTTCAGTTGCCGCCAAAGAATTGCTTGGCTTCGGCATTCATTTCTTTGATGACCTGTTTGGTTAGAGGAGTCCGTTTTAGGGAATTCCAATACTTCTTGACCTTCTTATGTTTGGCCAACGGGTCCTTGACGCCAAAACCGGGAATAGCCAACTGGACAAAGAACAGCGCAGGGAGCGCAAAGCAATCGGCCACTGTGAATCTTTTGCCCATGGCCCACGGGCCCTTGGCATCCAAATAATGCCCGAGGACTTCCAACCCTTTGTCCAACTCAGCTAGTTTTTCTTCTACAACGGCCTTGTCGCGGCTTTCGGGATCCCGTTGGCGGAATAGCGCCGTTGCCGGGTTCTGGACATAGAGCTCGGAAATCGTCGCCAACAGGCGCGCCATTGCCGCTGCCTTCGGTGTCGCCGGGATTATTTTCTTTCTGGGATATTTTTCGTCGATGTATTCGCAGATGACGGAAGATTCGGGAAGCACCGTTGCGCCGTCCTTCATGGTTGGTATTTTTCCGAGCGGGTTCATCGCCAGGTATTCGGGTGTTTTGATCCCGTCTTTGGGCATGATGACCTCATGCCGTACCCCCTTGTGGCGCAAAGCCAACAAAACGCGGCAGACAAACGGCGAAAGAATAGCGCCATAGATTCTCATAATACGTGCGTCCTCTTTTCCTAATAGATTGATCCTAAGGAATGTCGAACCTCAGGGCCCAGCGTTGGCATCATCATATACAAGCCATGAGAAAAATCACCGCCCAGTCCTGATTCAGGACAAATAAAACAGCGGGTGTCCCTTCCGAAAACCCCGTCCACGCAGAATTACAGAGGATTCGCACGCAGTTTAGGATGATGAGTGTTAGGAAAAAGAAAGTTGATTTGTCTTATCTGACCCTTGGAATCGCCACCGCAACCAACAGAAAATTAAGTTGGTTGCGGGCCCCCGCAACTTGCTTTTCCCGAACACCTTAACTCTTGTCCCTTCCGAAAACTTCATCCGCTGCTCTTCGAAAAACAAACCGCCTGGGCGTAGATGAGGTTTTCGCAAAGTACAGGTACAAGGGGCCGTTACTGGACTAAATCCCCAGGCTCTTGCGCCAGACCGTGGCGAGCCACGGCTGCTCTGCATTGGGCCGATCAGGCGGGCGGTAATAGTGGTGCAGCTCCCGAAATCCCGCGGCGCTGACGTAGGCGCGCCACGTTTCGAGATCATGGAAGCAACCGTAGCGCCCACTTGCCCAACCTTCCTCGTTGTGACCCCTGGGGTTCGAACAGAACAGGACGCCGCCGGACTTGAGGGTCGCAGCGAGGTCGCCGAGGACCCGGGCCAGCTGGCTGCTCGGCACATGGAATAGCGAGGCGTTTGCGAAGATCCCATCGAAGCGTTCTGACTGCAGGTCGAGCGTGAGGAAGTCTTGGTGCAACACCTCACAATCCGTCGCAGCGCGCGCCATGGCGGCGAGCTCGCCAGAGCCGTCAAGGCCGACCGCTTCGTGGCCGAGCTCGGTGAACCGGCACAGATCCCGACCGGGCCCGCAGCCTAGATCGAGAATGACATGCGGCGCCTCACCCTCGATCGCCTCGAGCAGGGACGCAATGTTTTGGCTGACGTCATGATCGGCAGTGCCGCGACGGTAAGGTACCGCCATGCGGTCATATTCCGCGATCGTGATGTCCACGACCTCTTGTGCTTGCACTGCGTCTTGTTGCGGCGTGAGCTTGCTCATAGCACGAGCTTATACGTCATTATTGCCCGGCATCACCTTGTGATAAACGTTGAGAATTTTCTATTCTATTTACCTGTCCCTTCCGAAAACCTCATCCACACCTGTACGTCTTGTACATAGAAGGCAGGTAAGGTTTTCGGAAAAAGCAAGTTGCGGGGGCCCGCAACCACCTTTACTGAACTTTTGTAAAGCTTAAATGACTTCAAGTCGCTGGCCCGATACCAGCGTTACGTGCAACGGGATGAAGTGTGATTGTAAATCCGTGGCTTTGATAGGACGGCAGTGTATGGTCGCGACGCTCTGATCTTGCTTATGCTGGATCAAACCGTGACGAACCGGATCACGGATTGCCTGTCCCTTCCGAAAACCTCATCCACTCACGATTATAGGGGGCATTGTCAGGGCATTGTCACGTTATTGAATGGTCGTGCTGTGATTGGCATGGAAGTCCTGCTCAAGCGGCAGCGGTGACGGTTTGCCACAGGCCCACGGCGTGGTTGCGAAACTGGCGTAATGTCTTTCGGGAAATCAGATGGCGTTGAACGTTGAAGGTAGTCTGCCGAGGCCTTCCTGAGCGGCACTCTCCTCGACCAGTCGCTGAGTCTTGTAGGCGAGATCGGCGATGTAGCCGACGCGGTCGCCATAGGCATTCCGCACAGACAATGGCGTTGACCATTTCAACGACGGTCATGCATTTTCCACCTTTCTGGGGCCCGGCCTCTGCATCCCGTCCGCAACACAATCCCAAAGGCCAGCCGCTGGCGGACATAGAAAGTAAGGACACTTGATGACTGAGAGATTCCTCCCTGGTTCGACGGCGTACACCAAAGACGGCCGTGCCTATACCGTCGACGAGGCAGAAGATGGTGTTGTCTATTGCACCTTACCCAACGGCGCGGAAACGGACTTTCCGGAGAGCGCCTTGTTCAATGAGAAGGAGTGGGCTTCACGGTCAGGCAGTCAAGACGATGTGCTGTATGGCCGCATCAAGCGCAACCCGACTTATGCGGCACCGTCAGCCTCATTGGATCGCACCGCCGCGAAAAAGATCATTGCCCGCTCGGATCAACTAGCGCCTGGCGTGATCGATTTTGTCGCCTACGAGATCGCGTCGCGTTCCGTAGAGGCAAGCGGTCATTCCGATCAACGGGAGGGTCTATCCATTGTCAAAAGCCGGGCCGTGTTCGATAGCCATCCGGCAGAAATTCAAGTCAGTGCCTTGGCACGCGTTTTGGGTGCAGAACCTAGCGTTCTGATCAGTGTCGCGGACTTGGGGGAAAATATCCTCAAGGCGATAATCGACAAAGGCGTTGCCCTGCATCACGACGCTTTTGAAGACTTTTGCGACCGTCCGCGGCGCTAGGGCTCAATCTACCGAGCACAGAAAAAACCCCGCCTCGGTGTGAGACGGGGTTTTTCGTTTTTAGAGGGAAGTGGACCTAACGGGCCATCACTTCCTGTGACGGTGTCTAGCCTATTACATTCCTTGCTCAACGAGACAGTGACTAGAGCATTTCCGATTTATTCTGACGCATAGCCGTCAGCAACCAAGAAGTTCCTGCAGTGCTCGTGATTGAAGAGGCCGCAGACGTTACCGGCGGCTTTCCACAGATCATCGATGGTGCGGGGTTTTAAGCGCTTCATGTGAGCTTTGAACTTTGAAAATGCGAGCTCGATCGGGTTGAAGTCCGGCGCATAGGGTGGCAGGAACAAAAGCCATGCGCCCCGCTTTTCAACCGCCCGCCTGGCACCGTCGCGTTTGTCGGCCGGCAGATTGCCGGGGACAACAACAGCGCCTTTTTGAAGGGTCGGGGCGCGTTGCGTTTTGATGTACTGCTCGAATGCATCACCGTCCATGGCGCCCTCGATCAAATCAGGGCACCCAGGGCGCGGTCAGGCCGTCACCGCGCAATCCGGCAATGAAGGTCATGGTTTTCCAATGACCATGGGGAATGGCGGCAACCATCCGCTGGCCGCTGGGACAGCGCCCCCGCAGGCGCGCCATTTTGGTATTGATACTTGTTTCGTCAAGGAACACGATCCTGCCGACCCGCTCGGGATGGGCCGGGAGCCGGGCCTGACGTTGGCGCCAAACCACGCGTGCTGCCTGCCCATCCGCGCGTTCCTGTTCACTGGCGTGGGCGGTTTTTTTAAAGCTGATCTTGCGCGCGCGGAACCAGTCATTAATCGTCGAAGTCGGCGCAATCACTTGGTGAACTTCGTCCAGACGCTCAGACAGCTCTTGCAGTGTCGGGTCTGGCGTCTCCTTAATCCAGCGCAGGATATCCTCGCCGTAAGGATCAAGACGGCGCTGGCGCGACGGCCGTGGCTTGACCGCGACAGTCCCCTCGTCTTCATATCGCCCGACATCCCGCACCGCCGAGCTTGCGCTCACCTCAAAAAGGGCTGCCGCCTGACGGCGCGACATGCCCGACGCCACTTTCCTCGCCAAACGAATACGCAGGTCTTCCGATACAGCCACGATGCCCCCGCCAAAGCGGCTATCGAATCAGTCCGCCAAGACCATGACAACAAAATATTGATTCATTCAACCTCGGAAACGCTCTAATTGTGGATTGTCGCTGTTGGTGTTGACGGCGGGATGGAAACCGGCCCTGTCCAGGGATATGCGGGCGGCATGTTTGATACGTCCCAACTGGCTCTGCTCGTGTTCTTCCCGATAATGGGAATGCTGGTGGACCGGTTCGACCGGGTGACCACCTTGGCCCTCTCGTTGGGCATTGCCGCCGTCGGCTACTTCGCTCTGTACATCGCCGGCAACCCCCATGAGTCGTCCTTCAGGATCCTGGTTGCGAACATGGCCGGAGCGGGCGAAGCGGCGGTGATTGTCTCCGGCCCAGTATTGGTGGGGCAGGAAGCACCCGGTAAAGCGCACGGGTCGGTCTTCGGCCTCATGGCTTCATGCGGCATATTCGGTGTGCTCATCCACGCCAAGGTCTGTGGCGTTTTGTTTGATTCCACCTCTTACCAGACGCCATTTCTTTACATGGCGACCATGAATGCCCTTGTCTGTATTGCCGCCGTCGTCATGCGCATCAAGACCGGCCTCGGCTGATGTGACAGCGCGCATGCAGGCGTCTGCATCGGAATAGGGCGGAGACTAAGGCTGATTCACCGGGGCATACGTCATCAGCCGGTAGTGGGCGGCGTCCTTGCGCAAAGGCAGCAAGTCGTTCTGAAACCAATCGGACGTATGCATTTTGTGAAACGCCTCAGCGCAGGGCCAGATGGATAGCGTCGCTGTGGTGTTGTCGGGCCAGGTTCCCTCAAGCAATGGACTGGGTGTGCGGCCGAACAGGCGCACGAAACCATGACGCGGTGCAATCCGGGACCTGCTCAACGCCTCTATGTAGACGGCATACTGATTCGCGTCCGTAACCGTATTGATGCCCAAGAGATAAATCGGGTTGTTGCAGTTCTCGGGCACCAAGTCTGCGTCTGACTCGCTCGGAGCGGAGCCAACAAAAACGCCGGCGACCACACTTTCGCCGGTCTTGAAATTCGGAAGAGTGTCATCGTCACAAGGCAAAGTCGCCACCGCATAGTGCGACCATTCAAAGGGCTCTCCTTCATAAACACGCAACGGCCTGCCGTTAAGGATCAAGGAATCCCAGTCAGCGATCCCATTTACTTCGTTGCTCATATGCAGGAGGTAGCGGGGGCATCGCACATCGTCCCTTCTTGCGCCAAGGCGGTGCTGGTCATAGCCGCCATAAGGAACGCCAGAAATCTCACCAACTTACACTCCGCTGTTGCAGAACTGCGCCGATGGCAACGGCGAAAATGGGCATGGTCAGATAACGCAAGCCGATTTCAACAAAATAGGTGCCGACCGCCATGTCGTTCATGGGCACCAGGGTGACAAAGTCCAGCGCCCAGCTCAGTACCAGCCACAAGACCCCGACGGCGACCCCTTCGCGGATGTGATTCCGCTGGACGCGACGGAAGTAGCGGACCAGAAGAAACGCGCCGATCAGCGAGCCGACGACAATCAGGATGGATTTGAACAGAAAGACATCAATCACCAGTTCGCCGGCTCGCGAATAGAACGGTATCGCCGCGGCAAACGGGATCAGCCAGACGAGAAAGCCATAGAGCACGGCATGTTTGACGGAGTGCATGGCGTAAACTTTCTTACTTACGATACGGTGTCTCTAAAACGGCAAGTTATACTATCCGACCTCTCCGACATTCCCCGGATGGACCCCGATTTTGAAGCGACAGTAGCTCCGAATGCCTGCCGAGACAATTTTGCGGGCGGTGCGGGACGGTATTCGCCTGGAATTGGTGGGAATCGCCGTAAGCACCGCGATCCCAGCCCGCTGATGGTGTCGTTTGTGGTCTGCAAGGCGTCCCTCTCCCGTTGTCTGTTGCAGCATCGGCATCGGGCTCCGCCTCACGCTGGTGCTGACGGCGCCCGGAGTTGAGCTATCAGCCGCAGGATTTCGGCGAACAGGCCTGTCCCTTCTGTTGACCTAATCCGCCGATAGTGAAACGGGAATAGAAAAGAACTGACCAACGCGTCCGCATCGGGAATATCGGTTTCGCTGGTTGCGGGGGCCCCCAACCAGCGTTACTTGCCCCTGTGAGAGGTGTGGTTGCACAACGGCACAACCGTTATTAGGTAAATTTGGACATTGTTATACCCAAAAACGTAGTCGGCGTAGCTCCGTTGTCCTGTCCGTAAAGCTCATGCGGTTGGAGTGGGTCGAATTCCTCTTGAATTTGTTTGGATGGGTTTTTCGAAAGGGACACCTATTTTGGCTGGTTCGGCGGCGGCAGTGTCTGCACAGACTGAAGAGTTGGCGCCGAAGCAGGAAATCATCTATCTGAAAGCATCCGACGGTGTGACTATACCTGCCGTCTTAATGACTCCTGCTGCGGGTCTTAATCCCCATACACCAGGAATCGTTTTGCATCATGGAGGCCCTGGCGGCCACCCCGTACGATCTGTGGGTGCACCGCGGTGGGCGCTGAATACCTTGCCGCGCGGGGCTACACGACCTTGAGTATCCTTTCGAGACACGCTTCCGGGCCAGAACGGAGTCACGTCGGAACACCATTCGAAAAAGCATCTCGCGATATTGCAGCAGCGATAGATTGGTTAGACGGTCTGGGTGCGCCAAAAATTATATTGGCGGGACACAGCCTCGGTTCGATCCGAATCACCAAATATATGACGGATACAGAAGATAGTCGTGTTGATGCAATGGTTCATTTCGCACCAACAAGAAATATGCCCGACTGGATGCGAGCCGGAATGGGACAGGAGAAATATGCAGCCTTTATGAACAATGCAGCGCGTTTGGTTTCTGAGGGAAGGGGGGATACGTCCTTATACGAGACTTATGAGATGCCACCACCAGCCCCTTCAGGCATTGAAGTGGGCAACATGCACACAGCCGAAATTTGGCTGAACTGGTGGGGCCCAGCCGCTCAAACTCGGCAAACCGATTGGCTCAGTAAAATCAATATTCCGATAATGCTTTTGTCCGGTGACGCCGACGGTTTTGTTTCGAAAGCATGGATGGACGAAGTTGAGGCTGCCGCACGTGTTGGCAGCCCTTCCGTTACGGTGAAATGGTACGAGGGTGGTGTTAACCATGTTTTTGATGGGCATCGTGAGATTACATCCAAAGATGCGTTGGAGTGGTTGATCGGCCAGGGTCTCGAAGCTCGCCCCTTTGTTCGCACACGCCTCGCTGATATGATCGCTGACGACGGACGCAAACTGTCCGGTATTGCCTATGAACCAGCTAATGGTGAAGCCAGTGGGCCGCCTGGCTACATGGTGATGTACGGCTACTCTGGCGACATCATGTGGAGTTCTAGTCACTGGATGTGTGTCCGGCTGGCCCAGTTCGGCCGCCGATGTGTGGCAGGTCAGACCAGTGGCGCCAGTCAGCAAATCTACAGGCAAACCTTAGAAGCGGAAATGCCAGACTTTGGCGGATGCGTAGATTGGCTGGAAAGAGAAGGTCACGAACAGATTGTACTTGTTGGACATAGTTGGGACGGTATACGCATTACGCGATACGCAGTTAGCTCTGAAGACGACCGTGTCGCTGGATTTTTTACTTGGCGCCGACCCGTAATGCGCCTGCGAACTTGAAGCGATCTATGGGAGATAGAGTATTACGAAAGTGTTGTTGCAGAAGCGCAAGCGATGGTGGCGCAAGGCAACGGGAAACGGCAGATGGTGGTTCCCGTCTTTGAAAGGAAACCACCCGCACCACCGGGTTTAATTACTATACGTCCTCAACTGGCAGAGAGTTTTTGTCTCATTGGGGCCCCAACGCAAACACCATGCATACGGATCAGATTAAGAAAGTGAGGATTCCTGCACTCTCCATAACTGCCAGCAACGACTCATTTGTTGACGAGGCGTTTCAAAAGAAGTTTGTTCAAGCTGCTGGCGGCCCGGCTGATAGCGTGTGGTATGCAGATGGAGCACCCCATTCTTTACGGGGCTGGGAGGACAGAGTCGTAACCGATACGCTTGCATGGGAAGGAAGACGGATTACCAAATGAACGTTTGAGCGGGCACAACGACCGGACAAGTCCGTTTGCCAGCGTTCTCAGTTTTGAGATGAAGCCAAATCAGCACCAGGCACTAAAATCACTAATATATGGACCTCGTCACCGAAATGCCTCTCTTCGGCCTTACGTGCCGATCGGAAGCGTATAAGACCCCCGCAGCGTCACCCGTGACCGTCTGTTGTTTGTGGGTAACCGGGCCAACAACAACATTCTACGCCGCTAGTTGCGCTTTGATACCTTCAACACGGCAGTAAGGTTTACAGTCAAGGTAACGTTGTAAATCCAAAATTTGGAGAATCAACATGACTCATGAAAGAAAAGGACAATCACGAAGAATATTTGGCCAGGCAACACTCTTTGGCGCCACCTCAATGTCCATGTTCCTTGCTGGTAATAACAAAGCTCAAGCCAACGTTTCTCCGTCCATACGAATGAAGCGCGGATACGCTGAAGGCCCTTACGGCTTGGTCCATTACCGGGATGTGGGGGAAGGCCGCCCACTCCTTATGTTGCATCAATCACCGATGTCTTCCCGTCAGTTTGACAACGTATACGGCTTATTGGCTGCGCGTGGCATTCGCGCCATTGGAATTGATACGCCGGGTTTCGGCATGTCGGACCCAACCGATTTCGTGCCAGCCATTGAAGATTGGGCGAAAGCCATACCGCCTGTCATAGATCACCTAAATATCGATGTCGCTGATGTGCTGGGACACCACACGGGGTGCTTTTTGGCGACGGAGGTTGCCATTCAATTCCCAGACAGAGTCAGAAACCTTGTCATGGCAGGGCCGCTCCCGAGAGATGAAGAGCAGAGGAAAAGATCGCTTGAGGGTGTGAAGGAGCGGGAAGTCAATTTTATTTATGAGCAAGATGGCAGCCATCTCGTGAACAGTTTTTCTACGCGATACAACATGTACGGCAAAGATGCCGACCCGCAGTTGATCACGCGGTATGTGGTCGAGAAATTCATGGGCACCGGACCATTCTGGTATGGACACCACGCAGGGATTCAGTATGACCTGGGCGCAAAGATTACCTTGATCAAACACCGCACGCTAATCATTACCAATACCGGCGATATGATCCATGAAGGCGCACAAAAAACAAGAGGGATGCGCCCTGATTTCGAATACGTCGAATTACAGGGTGGCGGAGTAGATATCGTGGACCAACAACCTGAAGCATGGGTTGACGCAGTGGTCAAGTTTCTCGAGTCTGATTCCGCACAGCATTGACGAACTGCCCACGATCCGGGACCGCTTTAGATAAATGGGGGCTAACCTCTAAGGTTCAGCTAAAGCAACGCAAATTCAAAGAAAGGGGAACAATGACGACCGGTCGGAAGACTATGAAATACACATCAGACTAAGTAGTCTTCTATTACCTTTGCGCAGTCAGTCGGACGATCATAAAACAAGAACACGTTGCATCCAGACAATGTGATGCGAGTGCCATTCGGAAATCGCTCAAGCAGACGCTCTTGATCTTTGATCACTTCATCAAGTTCACCCTGTATCAGTAGAACAGGCATTTTCATGGTCAGTTGGGCGGGTGTGCGATCCCAGGTATAGTGCAATCCCCATGCTTCGTAAGGCCGTTGACGGATCCGTAGACTGTTCAAAAACGGCGTAACCAGGTCCTTAGGTTCGGCCCCTTCACTTCTCATTCTGGCAATACCCCGCCAAATTTTCACAAACTCGTTGCCTTCCCAATCCGGATTAAAGGTGTTTCTGTCAACCGATCGTATTTCTGCTTTTTCTTCTTCAGAAAGGTTTCGAGGAAAACTAGTACCGGACATGATTACGCGATCAATTCGGTTGGGAACCGTCGCTGCGACACTGGACACGACCAAACACCCGCCATGATGGCCAAGCAGATGGAAACGGCCCACGTCCAGGTGATCTGCTAAACGAATAACAGCATCACGTAAGCGCTCCATGGTGTGTGGGCCCGCGGGATCATCCGACAAACCATGGCCGGGAAGGTCGATTGCGATTAACCGGAACTTGTCTGCGAGATAAGGAATAATCCCTATGAACTCATCGCTGGAGTTGTTGCTTTGGTGAATGAGCATAAGAGCTGGCCCTGCACCCGCAGTCCAATAATGAATTTGACCACCCTCTGCATCATCCATGAAAGCTCGACGTCTACGTAAGTTATTGACTGGTTGGGCAGCACTCGTTCGCGCCCGTATGACCGAAGGAACTGCTACCCCGGCCAGTCCTACAGCTTTCATTACTTGACGCCGGCAAACACTGAAACGGTTTCTGTCTGCCATGTCAGACCTCCACAAGTGTATTGCTGAAAAGAACTAAATTTCTGATTTGCGCCTAGTTAATGATCCAGTTTGTATAAGAACGTCACCATCTGTCCATCTTGAGATTGGCCGCGCTCGCCAAATGACAGTGCTTAGGACCGGACGGTTTCGAACGGGATCCGTCGGGCTGTCCCTTCCGAAAACCTCATCCACTCGGAGTTGAACAGGATTCGCGTCCATTTCAGGCGGATGAGGTTTTCACAAGGGACAGCCAAATGCATCAAGAAGAAAGACAATGAAATGATAATGAAAAGAGTCGGTGCCCCAATCAACAGACGGCGCAGGGCATAACCGGTCATGGTTTCAATGCTGTCCTAAACGCTTCGTTTTCGGTCCACCGGCCGGCGATTATTCCGCTGCTTCCCGGATGACCTTAGGTGTCTTGGTATGCACCGTATCGAGCACCCAGTTCTTCGGATCTTCGCGCCTCGCCGGGGAGGGAATCACGCGGACCATCTCGTCTTCGGTTTCTTGCACTTTCAGATCGATGGCGCGGCCAATGGCCTCCTGGGATTTGACCCATTTGCGGAACTCAATGCCGTGCTTGTCGTTTTCCAACGCCAATTCGTCCGACAACGTGGGCGGCACCATGGCGGGGCGAATGTGATCGATCACCTTGGCATCTTCCTGGAAAACCAGCAGCACCCGGCGCCGGGAGTCGGCATCATATTTTGGATCGGTAAAGAAGTTGCGGCCCTGACAGAACCACACCCGGGTGCGGTGTTCGTCGATGGGTGTGTAGCCAGAGACGATCATCTGCCACATCGGCGGTTTGAGATGCATTTCAATGCGGATCGACGGTGCCGGTTTGTAAATCCGCACCATGGTTTTTACGTCGGGGCGATCATTGTCGATCTTGTCGGCCCACACGCCGCGTTTTTGTGTCGGCTGGGCATAGCCCAGGGATTCGATCTTGGCGTCATCAATGTCCAGGTCGTAATCTTTGGCCACGGGGCTTTCGGGATTGCCGAAATCCGTATGAACGAAGAACGCGTGGGTGTGATCGCTGCCGTTTTCGATGGCGCGGACCCAATTACATTCGAAAACGAAATTGCCGCGCACGAACCGCCATTCGTCGCTCTCGCCTTTTTCGTAGGCTTCGTATTCGGGGAAGTAATCCGGCATGGGCGGACGTTCCGCCACTGGAGCGTCACCGAGGAACACCCAAATCCAACCGTATTTTTCTTCAACCGGATAGGAATCGATCCGCGCCCGCTTAGGAATATTGGCATCAGCACCCAACGATGGAATTTCCACACACTCGCCGTTGCCGTTATATCGCCAGCCGTGATAGGGACACTGCACCGTACCGTCGACAACTTTACCGCGGCATAAGGAGCCGCCGCGGTGAACGCAAATGTCGCTTAAGCAATGGGCTTTGCCGTCCGAATCCCGGAACACCACCAGGTCCTGGCCGAGCATATGCACGCCTTGTGGTTCCGTCGTTACGTCTTTCGCGTCTGCCGCGACATACCAGCAATTCATCAGCATAGCTGTGTCTCCTTCAGATCGGCGCCGTGCTCTCTTAGCCTATTATCCTTCAGGGCGGTTCACCGTCAAATACCGGGCCATATAGGTGTTGCGGGCATTGGCATTCCACCCGTCCACATAGGTCTTCACCAGCCGCCGGCTGACATAATGATACACTGGCAGCATAACATAATCTTCCATGAGAATTTGCTCGGCCCGGTGCATCAATGCATTGCGCTGGGTCAAGTCGGAAATCGTGTCCACTTCGGCCATGATGGAGTCGTATTCTGCGTTAGAAAATCCGATGTAATTGCTGGGGTCCCTGGACCGCATCAGGTTGAGGTACCCCGCTGCGTCATTGAACGGTGAAAACCAGGCCCAGCGCATGATGTCGTAATCCCGTGTGCGGGCTTTACGGTTGAGGTTGCGGAATTCCGTGTCCATTAACTCTGCATTGACACCGATAGCGCTCCACATAGACTTCATGGCCACTGCGATCTTGCGGTTTTCTTCCAAGGTATCGTAGGCCAGTTCAAAAGTGAGCGGGTTGTCCGGCCCATAGCCTGCGTCCGCCATCAATTGTTTTGCCTCGGCAATGCGGTCGGGCATAGTCCTGTTGGCGATAGAGGCTTTGGCCACCTCGTATTCGTCGACCACGGGCGAGACAAAACTGTAAGCGGGAATGACACCGGTGTTGAGTAGCCGGTCGATCAATGAGTCTTTATCAAACGCCAAGGCTAACGCTTTGCGCACCCGGAGATCGTCGAACGGCGGTTTGTTGACGTTGATCAGGAAGTAATAAATGCCCAAGGTCGGTGCGATGCGCAGTTCTTCGGCCATGTTCTCCCTGATCCACTCCATTTGTTCCGGCGGAAAATTGAGAATGGCGTCCAGCTCGCCGGCCCGGAACCGGTTGAAGACGGTGTTCAAATTCTGTGTCGGAAAGAAATTGACCTTATCGATTGTGACGTTGTCCGCATCATAGAAGTTGGGATTTTTTTTAAGAGTCAAGCGGGTTCCAGGCACCCATTCTTCCAAAGTGTAGGCGCCATTGGAGACGAATTGTCCTGCCCGGGTCCAGCCCGTTCCCAGTTCTTCCACTTTGTGGCGGGGCGACGGCGTTGCCGAGAAACTGTTAAGGGCTTGGGGAAACAACGGATCGGGATTGATCAGTTCAAAACGAACGGTTTTGGCGCCCGGTGCGGAGATGCCAAGACTCTCCGGCGGAGCATCACCCGCCGTGACTGCGCGTCCGTTTTTCACCGAGAAAAAGAATTGGGAATAGCGGGACGCGGTTTCCGGCAACATCAGCCTGTGGAGCGACCACACCACATCCTCAGAGGTGAGGGGAACGCCATCTGACCACTTCAATCCATCGCGAAGGGTATACTCCCAGACCCTGCCGCCCTCTGAAACCGTATGACTTTTTGCGATGCCGTAGGTGAGTTTGCCGTTGGGGTCCGTCGTCATCAAGCCGACGAACAGTTCATTTAGAATGGGAGCAGCCGTATTGCCTGTGGCTTTTTGCGGATCGAGTGAGGACGGGTCGCTGCCCCCGGACCGGTTCAATACCATTTCAGCGGACGCCGGCCCGGCGAGCATCAGCACAATCATCAGGCCGGCGCGAACGAAATGTCCCATTACGATTTTCCTAATCAAAGCGCCGCGCTCTTCAGAGCCCGACTTACCAATAATGAATCCAGCGGGCCCGCTCGGCGAACTGTTTGCCCGCTTCGCGACGATCCTTGGGCAGATCACCAAGATACATGCCCGGATCATAGCGTTCCCGGTATTGGTCGAGAACCGGTCGGTAGAGGGTCATGTGCACGTCGGGAATCCTGTGTTTTTCCCGGAATTCCTTGATCGGTATAAAAGCCCGTTGTTGCGTTTCGAACGGTCCGGCTTTGGCCAACTCGGTGCCGCGCGGGCCGAAAATGGCCGACCTTCCCGATCCGCCGTAGGCCGTGTCCTGGAAGAACGATTTGTTCTTTTTGCTTATGGCCACCGAATTGTTGGTGATCAGCGTGTACAGGCTGTTGTGATAGGAGGTCAGGCGCATGTCTTCGTATTCGAAGCCGCCTGTGGCCACCCGGCAGATGATCTCCGCCCCCTTTAAGGCAAAACAGCGAAATAATTCCGGTTCAAACTGTACCGCCGACATGGCGATGTTGCCGATGTCCGTCTGGGCCACGGGAATGACCGCGTCTTCGCTGTACATTTCAATGAACCGCGGATAGACGTCGTAGATGTTGGTGGTGAACTGTTCGGAGCCTGGGAACATGCCGCGCACATTGCGCTGCTTCCAATGCTTGGCGACGATCTCGCCGTCGGGTCCGATCAACACCATGAGATGCAGTATGTGACCGGGCCAATTCTCAGGGTCTTTGGCGTAGGTGCCGAAGGCCACATAACAGCCGTACTGTTTGGCTTTGGCGCCGATGGCTTCGGTCTCGGGACCGGGAACTTCGCGGCATACTTCGTAATGTTGATCGCGCGTCCAGGTGCTGAACCCGGTAAGCGGGAATTCATGGAACAGCAAGAGATCGCACGGCCCACCCCATCCGTTGGCGGCATCGATGCTGTCCAGCATGTACTCCAAATTCTCAGCCAACGCCGGTTCCGGATTGTCACCGGGAACACCGTGGACCTCTGTCTGAACCACGGAGACGGTAATGCGGTCTTTGCGCAACGGCACCGTTGGGTAAGTGCCGTCTTCTCTGACCATGGAGGTGCCCGAGGCGCTCGCATCATTCATGGTGTGGCCCCTTTCTTGTTGGTCTTCGAAGCTACGAATTGCCAAACGAAGCAGTAAAGGTGCGCGGAACATCAGCAATTCGTATGATCTTTCTAATCGGTCTTGGATCGCAAGGCAAAGATCGCCCATTGTCGGCGGCACGGTCACAAAAGACTTCTGGGAGAACAAAAATGACCAGACGGGATCTGCTTTCAACCACTGCCGCTGCGGCCTTTGCCGCTAACGGGCTCGGACGATCCGCTGCGGCTGCTGACCGTAAGACGTACGTCCTGGTACATGGCGCCTGGCATGGCGGCTGGTGCTGGCGCGACATCCGGCGGCCGCTGCAGGATGCCGGCCATGCAGTATTTACGCCCTCGCTCACAGGCCTCGGTGACCGTGTTCATCTGCGCAATCCCAACGTCAATCTGTCCACCCACGTCACCGACATCGTCAATCTGTTAGACTTCGAAGAACTTGAGGACGTAATTCTGGTCGGTCACTCCTATGCGGGCCATGTGGTCAGCTGGGTGGCCGACAAAGTGAAAGATCGGCTGCGGCATATCGTCTACCTGGATGCGGTGTTGGCGACCGACGGACAGCCCTTCCTCGCCCCCGGCGTCGGTGAAGAGCGGATGAAGACCGCTAAAGACGGCTACCTCATGGCATCGGCGGGCATGGCCTTTCTCGGCATTCCCGTTGGGCATCCGTTGTATGGCTGGGTCGAGGGCAAATTGGTCGAACACCCGCTGCCCACTTTGATGGAAACGGTGGCTTACGAAAACGGTGGTCCGTCCGGTGTGCCGAAAACCTTCGTCCGCTGTTTAGGTGGCGCGCGTATGGCCAGCGGTGAGCCGGACCCGGTCGCCGCCATGGCCGAAGCGGACCCTGAATGGACCTATGTCACGCTCGATACGGGACACGACCTCATGGTCACGTCGCCCGACGAGACGACTGAAATCCTGCTCAATATCGGTTAGCGAGTGTTAGGCGGCGACGTATTCGTCGGCGAGCTTTTCAGAATCCTCATTGAGGCTTTCGTTTTCGATGGCTTCCAGCTCTTGGTGCACGATTCTGAGGATTCTCGAAATGTAGTCAGCATGCCATTGCTGCCGTTCCTTTGAGGCGTCGTCATCGGGCCGATACTTATCGATGTTCTCTTTGGTCACCGGCACACCGTCTTCCAACAGTCGTTCCACCGTATCCAGCCGCTCACGGGTGACGGCAAGCTCTGTCGCTACCGCCATGGTGATGGACAACACGCGCTCCACTGCCGGGTCGTCGAAGAAATACGGTCGCTTCCCCTTGGCTTTGGCATTGGCCAGTTTGTTGACATCAATCTCGGTCATTGTGCGTTCCTTCGCTTTCCAGATCTATTTCCAGGCGCCAAAGAGGTACCAGCGCTCACCCTTGTAGGCATTGTGTTTAATGTCGCCGCCGTCTTTGAGTTCCGGTTTGTGGCGCGACAGCGTACTCGACCAGGGTTGGAACTGACCTTGTTCGATATCGGCCTCCGTGCCGCCGTCGAAGAGTTTTTCTTTTTTGAATCCTGCTTGTTCCATAACGTCGAACACGTCCATGACGTGAAGCTTCGACCAGAACGGTTCGTTATTGTACCAGGAGTCCCAATCCCGCGTGAATTGATCGTACAATGAGGTATCGGGCTTGAAGTTCGGCTATTCCACATTGAGAAACAATCCGCCCGGTGCCATCAAGCCGTATATTTTCTCCATCATGCTGTGGATCGCCTTGGTCGAGGTCTCGTGCCAGAACATGGTGGTCTGAATCCAATCAAAACTTTCCGGTTTGAAATCCAGATTGTCACCGTCGCCATGGATAAATTTGACCTTGTCGTAGCCCATGGCCTGCGCTCGTGCATGACCCCAGCGGACCATGGGCGCGCCCGCATCTACGGCAATCACTTCAGCGTCAGGAAATGCATCGGCAATGGGCAGTGTATTGACGCCAATGCCCGCACCGAGATCAAGGATGCGTTTCGGCTGAAAGTCTTTGAATTCATCCTTGACGAAATTGACAATGGAACGCCCGCCACCATCCCCTTTTGACGACATCGACCCCGCAGTTGTGACGAACAAGCCCGCTTCGTAATTGGCTCCAGCTAGAACGTCATTGGGAACGATCTCGGTGTAGTAACTGCCCGGCATGCAGTGATTGTCCACATGGGCAATATAACGCGGTGGTTCCATACCGGGGTCAACGCTCAACGTGCCCTTGCCGTCGTTAAGCGCTTTCGCTTTGTCGACAAGGTCATCGAGCTGGCGCAGCACCACATGCCGTCCGGCTTGGTGGCGCTGTTCCATAGTGTTGCGTCGCAGGGCCGCCCAACATTGGTAATAAGGGTCTTTCCGCATGGCTTTGCGCACTTGTTGACGAGTGGCGAGTTCTTCGCCGGCCTCTTTTTTGTAAGCCGGTTTGACGCGCTTCTCGAAAGCCGCGTTATTGCCGGGAGAAACCTTTTGTCCAAGATGGACGTTCAAATTGGTGAGAAAATTAAATCGCGCCACTTCATCATGATCCATGTTTGGCGACAGATCATGCCTGCCGCTGCGGTCATAGGTGGGTGGCAGAGTGATGGACATAAGCTCCTATCCAAATACCGACAAACTGTGTCATTCCGTCACAATCTAATGTGCCGAGTGTTCCGTGCAAGGGTTAGGCAGCACCCGTTATTGAGTTGCGCTGATGTTGACGGCTTCTTCGTAAGCTTCTTCCGTGTCTCCACGCTCCGCATCTTCGGCTTCTTCCTGGAAGATATAGAAGATTCGGTCGAGAAACTCCTGACGCATTCTTTCCCGTTCCTCGGCTCGTTCGGGGTCAGGCTCGAAGCGCTCTAACTCTTCTTCCAAGAAAAAACCTTTTTGAGCGACCAAGGCTTCAACGCTATCAAGACGCTCACGCATCACCCACATTTCGGTCACCATGGACATAAACATGGCGATGATCCGGTCGTTGGCCGGATCGCCAAAAAAAGTCGGGCGATGTCCCTTGGCGGTTTGGGGGACATGGACTTTGCTGGTCTCGTTCATGATGTGCCCCTCACTTCTGTCCGACCATGAACCAAAAGCCCAACATGTTCTTTTGTACTTTTTTGGCTGAGGTCACCGGGGCGTGACCGAATGGCTCTAAATGCAGATGGGCGCTGCCTTCGGGCCAACCGGCTTCGGCCATGACCTCATCGAGATTCATGTCCCTGTAGGTGGACCAAAACGGTTCATTGTTGTTGTAGGTCTCGGCGTCGAACACCACCTGGCGCCAGAGGTCGAAATTTTCGAATTGACCCGCTTCCAGATGCACCATGAGCCCACCTGGTTTCAACAAGCGGCGGGTCTCGGCAATGATGCGCGGCAGCGCCTTGCGGGAGGTTTCGTGGAAAATGATGCAGGAGACGATGAGATCAAAGGATTCGTCGTCAAAGTTTGTTTTCTCGGCATTTTGCTGACTGAAATGAGCCGCCTTGCCCAGGGACTCGGCCCGCGCATGGCCATAGCGTAACAGCGCCGCACCCAATTCGATGCCATGTACCTCTGCTTCGGGGTAGCCGTCGCAAAACGGCAGGGTGTTGTTTCCCGTCGCGCAGCCCATGTCGAGAATGCGTTTCGGCGCAAAGTCGGGATGCTCCCGCTTGAGGTAATCGACGATTGACTGCCCCGAACTGTCACCGTAAGGGCCGGATCGGCCGCTGCCGTAAATATATAAGCCTTTTTCATAGATGGCACCGGCGGCGATGTCGCCGTCGCACAGGTCAGTGGTATAGCCGCCCGGCATGCAATGGATGTCCAGGCTGTCGATGTAGCGCGGGATAGGAAGTTTAGGATCGAGGGTCAGGCTTCCCAGCGTATCACCGCTTTGTTTGGCGCGTGCCATCATCTCGTCGATCTGCCGGTCGAGGGAATAGGTCACCGACGCCCACATCAGTTCCTGAGCCGAGCGTTGAATGCTGAGATGCGATTGATAGTAGGAGTCTTTGCGCATCTCTTTCTTTATTTCATGGCGGTCTTTAACCGGGCGGCTGTGTTCCTTTTCAAAACGAGGTTTAACCCGGTTTTCAAAAATAATCCGGCTGCCCTTGGACAGTTTGCGAATCACGTTTTCCCTGAGTGTTCGCTGAAACGCTTGCCGTGATTTGTCGTCGTGGGACCAGTCGGGTGTAATCCCATGTCTGGCCTGGAGTGGGGGGAGCAGCATGGCTCGGTCCTCTATCGGGTGTGCGTTGTCTGAAGAAACTGAATATGGCCCCACTATAAATTGCCCAATATGCGGACGCACCCCCCGTTGCCCAGGTGTCCACTCAGGGAAACAAGCGAAAGGGGTTGCTCCGCGGACGCCCTTGGGTTACCAGCCCCTCCAACCTTTCAACACCCAATGAAAACGCTGAGGTTCAAGGCGCAATGGCACTTATTCATGTGGTTAACCGTGCCAGGGAAAAGCACGAAATCGAGGGCAAAACGGGCGTCAGCCTGATGGAAGCCCTGCGCGACAACGATATGGACGTGGAGGCGATTTGCGGCGGTTGCTGTTCCTGTGCCACCTGCCATGTTTTCGTCGATGACGAATGGGCAGCCAAACTGCCCGCGCGGTCCGACGATGAACAAGAATTGGTGGAAGAGACCGAGCACTATAAACTCGACAACTCGCGCCTGAGCTGCCAGATCCAGGTTACGGATGAATTGGACGGCATCAGTTTGACCGTTGCACCCGAAGAATAGAAACGCAACTGCCCACGCGTGACGCCGGTCGGTTTCACTATTAAACAGGCAGTCTGGCCTCTTGCTCACACCCAAATAATCGTCATGATAATTTGTGCAGTAGGCGCACTTTATTTGACATTCAGCTTTGACACCTTTGTGTTGTATCGCGGACGCTTTATCATTCCTGTCTTAAAAAATAGAGGCAACAATGATCCGATTCATCACCGTAGGGATGATTTTGGCCACATCGGTTATGTCGGTCGTGGCTCAGGAGGTATCGCTTGAGCCGGGCACCGTGTTCCGTGATTGCGCCGACTGTCCTGAAATGATGGTTATTCCCAAGGGATCATTCACCATGGGTGAAAACGACGGCGATCCCGATCGGACAGAAGGGCCGGAACGCCACGTCACCATCACAAATGCTTTCGCCCTTGGCCGTTATGAAGTGACCCATAAACAGTTTGCAGAGTTTGTCTCGGCGACTGGGCAACAACCAGAAATCGACGAATGTAGTATGTGGGTGATGACGGATATCTCAACACCTGACCGCACATGGTTAGATCCGGGGTACAAACGACCCGTGAGAGATGATGAAGCGGTCGTTTGCATCTCTTGGCGTGACGCGAAAGCCTTTGTCGCTTGGCTATCTGGAAAGACCGGGCGGCGCTATCGTCTCCCCACGGAAGCCGAGTGGGAATACGCCGCCAAAGGGGGCACCAAAACAAAGTATTTCTGGGGTGAAGATCCGGACATAGCCTGCGACTACGCCAATGTCTATGACATCACCGCCGCCGCCAAATGGCCCACGGAAGATTGGGACGCTCCGGCCTGCAACGACGGTTTTGCCGACAACGCACCGGTAGGACAGTTCAAACCAAATCCTTTCGGCCTGTATGACATTCTCGGCAATGTCTGGGAGTGGACCCATGACTGCTCCATCCTGCCCTATCCGCCCGAACCTGTTGATGGATCAGCCGTTGAAGTCGAAGGTGCCTGCGATTGGCGGGCTATTCGCGGCGGCGGGTGGATTACGCAAGCTTATCGTCAGCGTCCAACATGGCGCGGTCGGGACCCCGAACGGCGCATGGGGGCGTTCTTCGGCTTTCGGGTGGCTCGTGACCTCAATTGACCCCGGTCTTTTGGGTGTGACGTTTGTAAAGCCGATCCAGGATTTCTTTCGCACTTACCGGCCAGCCCAATCGGGCTAAGGCGATGCGCTCAACGACAGGGCGTTTCACATTGGCCAAGAGACGCCGGTAGGGGCGTGGTGATAACGTATCCGTGAGAGCGGTATAGGTTTGCAGGGCCCGTTCGATCCTTTCGGCCGTTGACCGATCGCAGAATTTAGTTTGGTCCTCTGCATTACCGTCGCTCGGCGTAAACGCAACGTTGATATGTTGGGTGTGGGCTTGGAGCGTCAGGTTCGTGACTTCAAGACCAGCCTGTGATCCTGCGTCAGTCAGTCCCTCTGTAGAAAATCCATGCAGATGGGCGAAATGATACTGGCGGGACGGCCCATGATAGCGGGCTTCCATATTGGGTACTTCAATGATCAATTTACCGGAGGGCTTGAGCATTTGCCGAAGGTGACGAAGGGCGTCAACGGGTTCGGCGAGATGTTCAAGCACATGATGCAAGGTTATGCCGTCCCACAGCGCGTCACCGGCCGGCAGTTCTTCCAAAGACCCGTCACGGACGTCCACCCCGTATTCCGCACGGGAGAAAGCTGCGTATCCCTGATTGGGCTCCAATCCTTGTGCCGCATAGCCGGATGTATTCAAAAGATACACGCACTCGCCTCCGCCGGATCCGACATCGAGAATGCGGGACCCTTTATGGAGATGACTTTGGAGCTGTTCCAATCTCTCCAGCGCACGCTGCCCGGCTCTATACACATGTTTTCGTTTTGGTGTTCCCGTACCCTTATAAGCAAGCTGGTATTTTTCGCTGTAGAACTCTTGCAGCTCGCTCTTGGTCGGCTGAGGGTTGGTAAAGACATGGCCGCAGGCGCGACACATCACTGTTCTGAGCGGTTCGCCGTGCCGATCCAGTGTGCCAACAATTGAGTGATCGTTGCTCTTGCAAAGGGGGCAGGGGATTTCAACACCGGCAAAGGAGTATTGAATCACGGCAATGGCTCTTCCTTTGGCCACCGGTTGTGTAACCAAAGCCACTGGCCCGGGCGCTCCCTGATCCAGGCTTCCAACTTATTATTGATGCGAACGAGTAAGTCTCTAACGTTGGAGTCCGTGTCGCTACCTTGATCGAATGTCCATGGCGCTTCGAACGTCACTTTAAATCGGCATCCGCCGGTGCGTTCGACGCGCATTGGCACGAGAGCGCATCCGGATTTAAGGGCCAAGCGGGCAATGGCATCGCCGGCCATCGCGTCCCGGTCAAACAGGGGTATGGCCATGCCGGTGTTCATTTTCTGGTCGACCAGCATGGCAATGAGGCCACCATCCTTCAGCGTGCGAATCATCTCCCGGGCGCCTGAACTGCCTTTGGCAATCTGACCATTGGTCGTCGGTCCCCGTGCTGTCCTCAATAGCCCATCCACATAAGGGTTATTCGGTGTCCGGTAGACAATGGCTGGCGGTCTCAAAACAGCGCTCAGAGTCAAATGAATCGCTTCCCAATTGCCTAAATGACCTGAAAAGAAAATCGCCGGAGACTGGGCTTCGGTTAATCCCTGGAGATGTTCCTCCCCCTCTATATCGATACGCGATTTGGTTGCTGTGCCTTTTATGCGTGAAAGGGACGCATATTCGCTCATCACTCGCCCCAGATTATCCCATACGTCCGATAGAATATTTTGTCTGTCCTGTTGCGACAGGTGTGGGAAAGCCGACGCCAAATTCTGCTGCGCTGTTTTTTGGGCTCGGCTCATGGGTCCGAACCAGCGCGCGAGTCGTCCAGCGAGTGCGGACCCAGCGTCTACAGGGAGCAAACGGAAGATCCAGTAAAGGACATACGCGACCGCGGCTTCCAGCCGGTATCGTATGTCTCTGATCAGGGATCGCTCGCTCATCGGTGTTTGTATGCTCCAATTACGCATGAACTTTATCAGTGCAAACTATTACGGCATAGGCGCAATCGGGTACAGTCCGGGTGCTTATGCGGATCCTTCATATCATCGCTGGCGGCCGTTTCGGCGGTGCCGAAACGTTTTTTATTGACCTTGCCTGCGCACTTTCGGAACGGGGTGTGACGCAACATGCCTTCACCAGACCATTTGAAGGACGGCTCGTACATCTGAAGGAAATGGGGTGTACGACAACAGAGGCCCGAATGGGTGGGCCATTGGATTTTCTCTCGAAAACTAAACTGAAGCGCACTCTATGTGCCGAGAACCCGGATATCGTTTTGTCCTGGATGAGCCGGGCCGCCCATCTGGTGCAGCCTGGACCTTGGACCAACATCGGGCGGCTGGGTGGCTATTATGATCTCAAGTATTACCACGGGTGTGACTTTCTCGTCTGTAACACTCCTGACATTGTAAACCACTGCATCGATAACGGTTGGCCTGCCGGAAAAGTGGACTGCATCCCTAATTTTTCACCAGCAGTTGCCAGCGCAGCGGTAGACAAAGCCAGCCTTTCGACCCCTGACGATGCGCCGGTGCTTTTGATCCTAGCGCGCCTCGAAGACACAAAAGGCATCGACGTCGCTTTACGCGCTCTTAAAGACCTTCCTGACACCTACCTTTGGATCGCCGGGGAAGGCGCCAAGGAAAATTCCTTAAGAGCGTTATCAAAATCGCTAAACGTTAATGATCGGGTTCGCTTCCTAGGATGGCGCGCGGATCGGGAAGCCTTGCTCAAAACAGCTGATGTTTGTCTGGTTCCCTCCCGCCATGAACCGTTCGGCAATGTGATCGTCAACGCTTGGACGAACGGCATCCCCGTTGTTGCGGCCACCAGTCAAGGACCAGCTTTTTTGATTGAAAATGAGGTCAACGGGTTGTTGGTTCCAATCGGCGATTCGCAGGCACTGGCATTCGCTGTTCAAAGGGTCGTGCAAGACCAAGACCTGGCTGACCGCTTGATAGCCGGTGGCCGGGTACAGGCGGACGGTCCCTTCTCAAGGGATACCGTAACAAATGCCTATTGCGATCTGTTTGCCCGCCTTGTGAAATCCGCTGATTGATTGGCCCTTTTCCGGACGATCACCGCGCGTGATTTACCTCTCAGTACGTTCCGGGCATAGTTGTACCGATGTCTGAAGCAGTTGAATCCTTGGCTTCCGTAGTGGGGGACGACGATCAAGTCCGGGGCCACCTGGGTCTGATCGCCGCCATGACCCGCGAGTTTACCACAACCCGCGATCCTGAAGTCATGGCCAAAACCGGTCTGGAACGAATCACCAACTATGTCGGTGCAGAAGCGTCCTCATTGTTCCTACTGGATGATGATGGTGATGAACTTGTTTGTTCCGCGTGTTTTGGCCCAGTGGACATTACCGGACTCCGCATTCCAGCGGATGCAGGAATTGTCGGCCGTTGTTACCAGGAACGTGACGGGCAAATGGTTCGCGATGTCACCGAGGACAAAGACTTCGGTGCGATGGTCGATGAACAAACCGGTTTCACCACCAAGTCGATCCTCTGTGCGCCGCTTTCTCTTGGCGACGATTGCCTGGGCTGTATTGAAATCATCAACAAGACAACGGGCGATAATCTTTTTGAAACAGATGACCTGACACTTCTAGAAACACTTGCCGGTGCTGCCGCGCTCGCTATCTACAACTTCCGCCTGACCGAGCAGGTCGTCAAACAGGAACGTCAACGACACGAACTTGAACTAGCCGCACAAATCCAAAGACAAACGTTACCACCATCGGAGGGTCCTGAGTTTCCTATTCACGGCATCAATGTGCCGGCACTGAGCGTATCCGGAGACTTCTACGACATCCTGCCGCTTTCCGATGGGCGAATCTGGTTCAATGTGGGCGACGTTTCGGGCAAAGGTATGAACGCCGCACTGCTCATGGCCAAAACCTGTAGCCTGTTTCGATGTTTGGCGAAGGGCACAGATAATCCAGGCAGGTTGCTGGATGCCATCAACAACGAGCTGTGTGAAACAGGGACCAACGGCCTATTCGTCACATTGGCTGGCGGGATTTTCGACCCAGCGACGGGGACAGTGTTGCTGTCCAACGCAGGGCATGAGCCGCCGTTACTGTTGGACGGATACGGAGAGAGCTTCAGTTCTTTTGAAGCCGAGGCGCCGCCGCTTGGTATTGCCCCTGGTATCAACGGCCCAGACGGCTATCCCTCACAGGTCATCCAGTTGGTCGGCGGGACCCTTTACATTTTTACGGACGGCTTGACTGAGGCAACCACCTTCGGCGGAGGTATGTTGGGAATCGATGGGGCGCGCACCTTGATTCGCGACCATGCCCAGGAGAATCCGGAACGTCAGGTCAACTCCATCACCGGTGCGGTGCGACTGCCTGGCCAAACGCTGCGCGACGATCTCACTGTGGTGATCATCAAGGATTTGGAGGTCGATTCTGATAAAGCGCTGTCCACTCCGCCACCGGAGCATGACGATACGGTATCAGGACAAATCCTCAGGGTGCGTGTGCCAGCCCGGGCGGACCGTTTGAAAATGATCCGTATGGGCACGGAACAGGCAGCGGCCTATTGCGGCAAGGACGACGCCTGGACCCTCGATTTGGTCATGGCGGTGGACGAAGGCTGCCAAAACGTCATTCGCCATGCCTACAGCGGCTGGGACGAGCCGGGCGATATTGTGGTTGATTTCATCAAAGAACCGACCAGGCTCGTTGTTCACCTGATGGACTTCGCGGAGCCGATAGATCAGGACAAGATCAAATCCCGGGACCTTGATGACATCCGCCCCGGCGGACTCGGTGTCCATCTCATCAAATCCGTCACCGATGAGGCCATTTTCGTAGAGCCACCGGCGGGTGTGGGCAACTTATTTAAATTGACCAAGCGCCTATAGAACACGCTAAACTCAGGGCCAACGCAGGGGGACGCATGGCGTTAGAGATAACCGAACAGGACGGGGCGACCATAGTCGCGCTCTCCGGAGATGTTGATTTGCAGACGTCGCCGGAGGTACGTCAGGGCTTGCTTGAGTGCCTGGAAAAGCACGACAAAGTCGTGGTCGACATGTCTCAGGTCAATTATATCGACTCCTCCGGCGTGGCAAGCCTGGTGAAGGCCTTTCAGGTGTCCCGAAAAAAAGGATCTTCTTTCGCCTTGGCCCACGTCAGCGCAGCGGCTTTGCGGGTCCTTAACTTAGCGCGGCTCGACAAGGTGTTTTCAATTTTTGAGAACATCGAGGATGCCATCGCAGCAAGCGGTTGATCCTGTGACCGAACGGGTCGCTCAATCACTGGAACGCGTAGGTAAAGCCACCATCAATGGGGTGGCTGAAGTTGGTTTTGGTGCCGTTCTGTTCGGCCAAAGCATTTTTTGGATGATTCTGGGTTCAAAACACGCCCAACCCCGTCCGCATCAGCATGGTTTTCGAACGCTGCATGGAAGTGGGAATTGCAGCGGTTCCCATCGTCACCATGATGTCCATCACCATTGGCATGATGCTTGCCATTCAAGGCATTTATACCCTGGCCACGTTTGGTGCCGAATCGCAAGTGACGATCGGAGTGGGGATTTCAGTCGTGCGCGAATTCGGGCCCTTGATCACGGGCAATTCTCGTGGCCGGGCGAACGGGATCGTCACTTGCTGCGCGCATCGGCACCATGCGGATCAATCAAGAAGTGGATGCCCTCGAAGTCATGGGGGTTAATCCGGTTCGCTTTATAGTGACACCGGCCCTGATCGCGATGACGGTGATGGTTCCGGTTCTCACCTTTTGGGCTGATATCGTCATGTTGGCCGGCGCTGGCTGGTATATCTCGGTCGAACTTGGCATGAGCCTGGCGGCTTACACAGACAGTTTGACGGAGATCATCGTTGTTGATGATGTCATGCACGGGCTCGGCAAAAGCGTGCTTTTTGGCGTTCTGATCACCCTTGTTGGCGTGATCAACGGCGCGCTTGTTGAAGGCGGCGCCGAGGGGGTTGGCCGCATGACGACGCGGTCCGTGGTGCTAGCCATTAGTGCGATCATCGTGACCGACATGATTTTCGCATTCATAACGACACGTTGATATGTCTGAAGCCGCTGTCATAGACTCAGAAGCGCCTGACAACGACCGGGAGGTCGTCATCGAAGTGCGTGACCTGGTGACGCATTATGGGCCGCGCGAAATTCTTCATTCGGTCAGTCTCGACGTGTATCAGGGAGAAATCCTCGTCATTATGGGCGGGTCTGGCTCGGGTAAGACCACCATGCTCAACACTTTGCTCGACCTGGTCCGGCCAACATCCGGTTATGTGCGGTTGTTGGGTCAGGACCTCAACGCCATAGACGACGTGGAA
Organism: Rhodospirillaceae bacterium; assembly: GCA_965262665.1. GTDB lineage: Bacteria > Pseudomonadota > Alphaproteobacteria > Rhodospirillales > Rhodospirillaceae > CBDBND01. The sequence goes on along the minus strand of CBDHFR010000003.1, from coordinate 221,127 downwards.
CGGACCAAACTGCGACAGAAAATGGGCGTGGCGTTTCAAGGCGGGGCTTTGTTCACCTCCATGAACGTGATTCAGAACATCATGTTGCCTCTGCGAGAGCATACGGTTCTGGACGAAACGACCATGCAGATCATGGCCCGACTTAAAATGGAGGTCGTCAGTCTGTCCGGGTTTGACAATCTCATGCCGGCCGAGCTTTCCGGCGGCATGATCAAGCGGGCCGCTTTTGGCCCGGGCCATTGTCATGGATCCACGTGTGCTGTTCTGTGACGAGCCGTCTGCGGGTCTCGATCCCGTTGTGGCTTCAGCCATTGACGACCTGATCATTGATCTACGCGATGCCATGGGCATGTCCATTGTGGTCGTTACCCATGAGCTAGAAAGCGCGTTTAAGATCGCCGACCGTATCTGTGTGCTGGACCAAGATCACATTTTGATGGCCGGCTCCGTGGAAGAAGTCAAAGCGAGTGACAACCAACGTATACAAAACTTGTTGAATCGCCGGACAGAGGAAGAAATATTGGATCCGGACGAATATCTGCGCCGGTTAACGGCTGCGAACGACTAAGGGAACAGAAAAAGGGACGCTGACGGCTTAGGCCGTCTTGAAACTGTCATGAAATACTCCCGCATTAACTATGTGATTGTCGGCGGATTCACGTCCGTGATGATCGTCGCGTTTGTGTTTGTCATCAGCATGCTGGCTGGGAGCACGGGCGCGACCGACAAATACTTTACGGTTTATAACAACGTCGGCGGCCTCAAGTTTGGTACCCAAGTCTTGTATGAAGGCTATCAAATCGGGCAGATAGACAGCATCGAACCCATGTTTGACGACAATACGGTCCGGTTCCGGGTCAATATCGAAGTCCAGGAAGGATGGGTTATTCCGGAAGACAGTATTGCTCAAGCGACTGTGTCCGGTCTTTTGTCAGCCATGACCATCGACATAGCGGGTGGTGAAAGCCCCGCACCCCTCGCGCCTGGGTCTGAAATACCAGGTGTTGCGCCGAGCAACTTCTTTGCCGCGCTGTCCGAAATCGGCGCGGAGTTCGGTGATCTCAGTCAAAACTCCATAAAACCACTGCTCGACAATTTGAGCAATTACGTTACTGAGCTTGGCGACACCGCTGTCGAGAACGCGGGGCCGATGATGGTCAACTTGCGGTCCATTTCTGAAGATCTCAATGATCAGGTCCCCGAGATCGCTGCCAGTCTCAATCGCACAGCGGGCATGATCGAAACCGATATTCTGAGTCAATCCAATCGCAACAATCTGTCCTAGGTGCTGGCAAATTTTGAAGCCGCTTCCGGTGACATGGCTGGATTGGCTAGCGAACTGAATGAGACGCGTGCGCTCATTCATGAAGCGGTTGAACAGATCAACATGGTCGTTGCCGATAACGCGACAGGCGTGGGCGACGCCATTACTGATATGAGGTACACCCTCGCAACGATTTCGCGCACCATTGACGACATCACCGGCAATCTTGAGGCGTCAAGCCGTAACTTTGCTGAGTTCAGCCGGTTGATTCGACAGAATCCAGGCCTCCTGCTGGGTGGTTCGCCCCAGGAAGATGAAGCTCTAGCCAATAATCCACACTGACGGAGGGCACATGACACAAGTCACGCTGATAGGGCGTCTTTCTCGCGCGGCGATTGGCATAGGCAGCGCCATTGTGCTGGCCGCGTGCACGTCTCCGCCGGTTCCAACGGATACGTTTTACAATCTGACGTCAGGCCGTACGGGCGTTTCCGTATCGGTATCGAAATTGGGTGGTACCATTGAGGTGCCGCGGCTTCGCGGCGGCGGCGTGGTCAACGAGCGCGCCATCGTCTATCGGGCCAGTGTAACCGAACAGCGGCAGTATTCCTATCACTACTGGGCCGAGCCTCCGGCCGTCATGTTGCAACGTAGTTTTATCGATGCATTGAGGCAGTCCCAAACTTTCGATCAGGTAGCAGCACCTGAAATAAGAGCTGACAGAGATTATGAGTTAATCGGCACTCTTAGACGGCTCGAACACGACGTCAGCTGATCACAAACCAAAGTTTCCGTTGAATTTGATGTGGCTTTGCGTCGCGTTCGGGGTGGCTACACCATTCTATTGAAGACTTATAAGACTGAACGGTCTGCGGTCCGCGATGTGCCGGGTGCAGTCGAAGCCATGAGCACCACTGTTGATCAGTTGATCGCCCAAGTGGTGCGCGACATTGCAGCGGCAAACTAACGCAAAAAGCAGCGTTTCGCTTGGGCAAATGACCACCATCCTGCTGGTTGTTTGGTCAAGCCTGCCCGGTTAGTATCCGCGCCTTTCCGGCTCACTTGTTTGCTGACCTAGGAGTTTCCAGTGCGCTATCAGTCAACCCGCGGCCAGGCCCCTGAGCTTGGTTTCGACGACGTGCTGTTGACCGGCCTTGCCCGGGACGGAGGCTTGTATCTGCCGATGTCCTGGCCCGAAAAAACGGCCGACCAATGGCGTGCTTTGCGCGGGCTGCCCTATGCGGACCTCGCGGCGGACGTCATGGCGCCGTTTATGGCCGGATCGGTGGTTGAATCCGCAATTTCCGAAGTCATGCAGGACGCTTACCGACCATTCAGCCATGACGCCGTGGCACCGCTTGTTCAGTTGTCACACAACACTTGGCTGATGGAGCTGTTTCACGGCCCGACATTGGCGTTTAAGGATTATGCCCTTCAGGTCGTCGGCCATCTTTTTGACCGTGTGTTGTCCGCGCGCGGTGAACGCTTGACTATCGTTGGTGCAACCTCCGGCGATACAGGGTCCGCCGCCATCGCCGCCTGCGCCGGGCGGGATGCGGTTGATGTCATCATCCTTCACCCGCAAGGGCGCGTATCGGAAGTACAGCGACGCCAAATGACGACGGTCGATGCCCACAACGTACACAATGTCGCAATAGAAGGCACCTTCGATGATTGCCAGGCCTTGGTGAAGGCCATGTTCAACGATCAAAATTTTCGCGATGAATTGCATTTGTCTGCAGTGAACTCCATTAACTGGGCGCGGATCATGGCACAGACGGTCTACTACGTGGTCGCGGCTCTTGCTCTGGGCGGACCGGACCGGCCGGTTGCCTTCGCCGTGCCCACCGGAAACTTCGGCAATGTTTTCGCTGGCTATTGCGCATCTCGGATGGGTCTTCCCATCGAACAGTTCCTTATTGGCTCAAACCGCAACGACATTTTGACCCGTTATTTTGAGACGGGTGCCATGACGATCCAGAGCGTCGAACCCTCGCTAAGCCCGGCTATGGACATTCAGGTCTCATCCAACTTCGAGCGGCTTCTGTTCGAGGCCTATGGGCGGGACGGTGATGCGGTCAAACGTCTGATGGATGGATTGGTCCAAAGTGGGTCCTATACAGTGGAACCCGAACCACGGGCGTCAATCGCGGCCCAATTCACTGGCACACGCTCGGATGACGACGGCACTAAGGCTGTCATAGGTGATGTGCTGCAAACGACCGGGCAGCTGATCGACCCGCATACCGCGGTCGGTGTGCATGCGGCTTCTTCTGCTTTACTTTCGCCCGACATCCCGCGCATCGTTTTAGCGACCGCACATCCGGCGAAGTTTCCCGACGCGGTGGAAGAGGCAACAGGCATCCGCCCAGACCTGCCGCCAAGTCTGAGTGATCTTTATGACCGCCAGGAACGGATGACCACGCTGCCCAATGATCTGGTGCGCGTTCAAGATTTTGTCCGCGCACATACCCGGGTTTAGGAGAACCGCTTCACCATGCAGATGACCACGCTGGATAACGGACTGCGCATCGTCACCGACCCAGTTTCGTCGGTGGAGACGACAGCGCTGGGTGTTTGGGTAGCCGCCGGAACACGGCATGAGACGGCAGAGGTCAATGGAATTTCACACCTCCTGGAGCATATGGCGTTTAAGGGCACCCAGCGAAGGTCGGCGCTACAGATCGCGGAAGAGATGGATAATGTCGGTGGTCAGTTGAATGCCTACACCAGCCGCGATCACACCGCTTACTACGCCAAGGTGCTCAAAGAGGACCTGCCGCTCGCCCTCGATATTCTGTCGGATATCCTACTTCACTCGACTATGGACGAAGAAGAGTTTGGACGTGAACAACAGGTCGTCATTCAAGAAATTTATCAAGCCGAAGACACGCCTGACGACATTGTTTTCGATCGGTTGCAGGCTAAAGCTTATCCCGGCCAGGCACTTGGTTGGCCAGTTTTGGGGTCGGTCGAAACCGTAAACGCGTTGACCGCCGACAATCTGCGCTCCTATATGCGCGACAACTACAGATGCGGTGACATCGTTATTTCTGCGTCGGGACGAGTTGATCACGATGATTTTGTTCAACAAACTGAGAAAGCGTTTGATAAACTTTCGTCTGGGGACGGTCCTAGCCTAACCACAGCCGAGTACGTTGGTGGCGACGTGCGCGAATCCCGCCCGGTTGAACAACTGCATCTCGTGTTGGGTTTCAACGGGGTCGGTTTCCACGACCCCCACTACTATCCCCTGTCGGCATTGTCCGTTCTTTTCGGTGAAGGCATGTCGTCGCGCTTATTTCAGGAAATTCGTGAGAAGCGGGGGCTTGTCTACTCTATGTTTTCGTCTCTCGGCGCCTGTGACGACTCAGGTCTGTTCAGCATCTACGCCGGTACCGGTCCTGACCAAACCGAGGAACTGGTCAAAGTCCTTTGCGATGAAATCATGAAGGTGAGCGACGGAATCTCTGAGGACGAAATCACCCGCGCCAAGGCTCAACTGAAGGCGGGATTGCTTATGGGTCTTGAGAGTCCCGGCAGCCGCTGCGTGCAGCGGGCCCGCCAAATATTGGTTTACGGCAAGCCGCTCGAAACCCAGGAGATCATCGACAAGGTAGAAAATGTCGACAGGACTGCAGTGGTTTCCGCCACCCAGGCCATTTTCTCCACCGCGCCCACAGTCGCAGCGGTAGGGCAGATCGGCCACCTTGACACCTACGACGCCATCGTCCACCGGCTGTCATAAGGACCACGCCGGTTCGCTCACACGCCGGTCAGGTGGATCATCCGACTCGTAACCCTTTCGATGACGACTAGTCTGCGGCACACTTTTAACCGGATTCGAACTCAAAAGGTGAGAGCGCAATGGCGACCTATCTAAAACGCGGTGCCTCTACGGAGGAAACGGAGGCCGCTGCTGCTAAAGTTGAAGCTATCGTCAAGGACATCCTGGCCCGCATCGGCAAGGAAGGTGACTCCGCCGTGCGCCACTACTCCGAAACCTTCGACAAATATTCACCGGAAAGCTTCCGTTTGTCGGACACGGAAATACAGGAATGCATCAACTCACTCGAGCCACAAACAGTAGACGATATTCATTTCGCCCAGAAGCAAATCCGCACCTTTGCCGAAGCTCAGCGCGCCGCGCTACAAGACGTGGAAATCGAAACCATTCCCGGAGTGCGTTTGGGGCATAAGAATGTTCCCATCGAAAACGTCGGGTGTTATGTCCCCGGCGGGCGGTATCCCATGGTCGCCTCGGCTCATATGAGCGTGTTGACCGCCCGGGTCGCCGGCTGCAAACGGGTGATTGCTTGTACGCCACCGACCAACGGCGCGCCGCATCCTGCAACCATTGCTGCCATGCATTTCGCCGGTGCGGATGAGGTCTACCTCATTGGCGGGGTCCAGGCTGTTGCAGCCATGGCTTTGGGCACGGAAACCATTGCCCCGGTGGATATGCTGGTCGGTCCCGGTAACGCCTATGTTGCGGAAGCCAAACGCCAGCTCTATGGCCGCGTTGGTATCGACCTGTTTGCCGGTCCGACAGAAATTCTGGTGATCGCCGATGATTCGGCTGACGGTGAAATGGTGGCGACCGATTTATTGGGACAGGCCGAGCATGGCCCCACATCGCCGGCCGTGCTGTTGACCACATCCGAGCGCGTGGTTGAAGAAACGGAAAAGGAAATCGAACGCCAACTGGGCGTTCTTGTGACCGCCGACGTTGCCGGTGCCGCCTGGCGCGATTTCGGCCAGATTATTCTGTGTGAGAACAATGATGAAATGCTGCACGAGGCCGATCGTATTGCCTCCGAGCATGTGGAAGTGCTGACTGAAGACCCACAGTGGTGGCTCGACAATATGACCAACTATGGGGCGCTGTTTCTCGGCAAGGAAACCAACGTCGCTTATGGAGACAAGGTCATTGGCACCAATCACACCCTACCCACAAGCAAAGCGGCGCGCTACACCGGCGGGCTCTGGGTCGGTAAATTCATCAAGACCTGCACCTATCAGACCTGTACGGAAGAAGCCTCTAAAATTATTGGTGAATATGGCTCGAGACTATGTGCCATCGAGAACTTTGCCGGTCATCAGGAACAGTGTGACCTACGTGTCCGCCGTTATGGCAATGCCTGAGCCCGGTTCATGAAATCCTCCGTCGCCGTCGTCGGGGCCGGTTTGGTCGGGGCGGGCTGGGCCATCGTATTCGCCAGGGCCGGGCATCCGGTGCGCATCTATGACGAAGACGAGAAAATCCGTGCCGGTGTCTTAGCGGAGATTGAGTCCAAACTGTCCGATCTCCATTCCTTCGAACTTATTGAAGATGCCACCGCCATCGCAGCAGGCATCGACGTGTTCGACTCCCTGGACGCTGCTGTCGACGGTGTGAGCTATGTCCAGGAGTCTGTGTTTGAAACCGTTGCCGTCAAAACTGACGTGACGAAGGCTTTGGATGATGTCTGCGATGCGGATGTTGTGATCGGCAGTTCGTCGTCCGGTATTCCCGCTTCGGCATTCACCGAGAGCCTCAACGGCCGGGACCGCTGCCTCATCGCCCACCCGGTCAATCCACCCTATCTGGTGCCTTTGGTCGAACTGGTACCGGCGCCCTGGACAAAACCAGAGGCTGTGGATTTCGTTTACGACCTGATGGTTGCTGCTGGCCAAAGCCCGATCCGCATTGTCCGGGAAGTCGAAGGGTTCGTGCTCAATCGCCTGCAGGGTGCCTTACTCAATGAGGCCTGGGCGCTGTGTGAAGAGGGCTATGCGTCGGCTGAAGACATCGATAAGACGGTTTCGGACGGTCTGGGGTTGCGTTGGTCGTTCATGGGACCCTTTCAGACCATCGACCTTAATGCCCCTGGCGGTGTGGCCGACTATGCGACACGTTTGGGTCCGCTGTATCACGGCGTTGCGCAATCGAGAACCAAACCACAACCCTGGAGTCAGGACTTGATCCAGGCTGTAGAAGTGGAGCGTCGCACGCATCTCAAGGCAGATGATTTGGCAGCGCGGCGCTCGTGGCGTGACCGGCGCTTAATGGCGCTGACTGCACACAAGGCTAAAGCCGCGAACAAACTTGGCGATTGATATGACTGAAGCTGCATCACCGTTCGATCTGACAGGACAAACCGCGTTGGTGACCGGAGCATCGAAGGGGTTGGGAGCCGGGTGTGCTCTTGCGCTGACCGACTCTGGTGCGGATCTCATCCTCGTTTCCCGCAACGCCGATGATCTTGCCAAAGTGGCATCGGACATTGAAGCCAAGAGACGACACGCCCACGTCATTGCCGCCGATGTCACCGACGCGGTTACAATTTCATCCGCGTTGAAAGCAGCCCCACCGTTTCACATCTTGGTCAACAACGCTGGGACTAACATTCCTGAACCCTTCGCCGATGTGACAGCAGAGCATTTCGACCAGATTATGGACGTTAACGTGAAAGCGGCGTTCTTCGTCGCCCAGACGGCAGCGGTGCGAATGATCTCCGAAAGTATTCAAGGATCGATAATCCACATGTCGTCGCAGATGGGGCATGTGGGCGCAGCCAACCGGACAGTCTATTGCACGTCTAAACACGCCATCGAGGGTTTGACCAAAGCCATGGCGGTGGAATTAGCGCCGCACGGTATTCGAGTCAATTCGGTTGCACCGACGTTCATTGAAACACCCATGACCAAACCTTTTTTCGAGGACGATGAGTTCAAGCAATCGGTGCTGGAGCAGATTCCGCTTGGCCAGATAGGGCAAATCGAAGATGTCGCCAACGCCGTTGTCTATCTCGCCTCTCAGGCGTCACGGATGGTCACCGGGTCGTGCTTAAAAGTGGATGGGGGCTGGACGGCGCGGTAACAACAAGCGCCCTATGCGTGCCCTGCGTCACCGACGAGCATTGCAGGGCTGATGCCGAGTATTGCCAATGCGCGGTCCCATTTGCTGTCATCGTCGAAGGACCACAATAATTCCCCATCCGACGGCACGCTGAGCCACGCGTTGCTTCTGATCTCTTCGTCCAGTTGACCGGCACCCCAACCGGCATATCCTAGCGCCATAAGACATTTTTTTGGGCCGGTTCCGTAGGCGATGGCTTTGAGTACTTCCGTTGTTGCACTGAGGGCTACCGCCTCATCCACCACCATGGTGCCGTCCATTTGATAGTCGGAAGAATGCAAAACGAAGCCGCGCACAGACTCCACCGGACCACCGCAATGGACCGTAATTTGATCGCAGGCCGGCGTGGACTGAATGCCCACCTGTTCAAGAATGTCTGGAAACTTTAGTTCTTCTAGCGGTTGATTGACGATCAACCCCATTGCACCGTCTTCGGAATGCGCACACATATAGATGACAGATTTCTCGAAGCGAGGATCTCCCATAGTGGGCATTGCGACAAGAAACTGTCCGGCCAAGTATCGTGGGTCCGAAGAGTTACGTATCATTCGAATAGGATGCGCTTATGAAGATGGCAATACAAGGGCAGTCGAAACAATAAAATCCTTGCAAATTTTGTCTTCAAGTAATTGTGCAGGTTTCATCAGATGACATTTTTTTCATTTTTTTCATTTTTTTCAGAGCGAACATAGATTATTATGACTATTGCTGAAACGGAAAAGCTACCGGACGTTGCGGTTACCATCGTCGGGCCCGAAGGACAGATGGCAACGACAACGCACGCATTGTTTGGAGCAACAAAAGCCGTGTTGTTCAGTGTGCCGGGTGCATTCACACCCACGTGTTCGGCGCGGCATGTTCCGGGATATATCGAAAAAGCGGAAGACTTTCGCGGCAAAGGCGTAGGCCTCATCGCCTGTGTGTCTGTCAACGATGCCTTTGTTATGGAGGCCTGGGCGAAATCCACCGGCGCTAAAGACGCAATAACCATGATTGCCGATGGTAACGGCACATTCATTCGCGCTGTGGGGCTCGATGTTGATCAGTCCGAGCGGGCAATGGGGCTTCGGGCGATGAGGTCGGCAATGATTGTGGACGACTGTGTCGTGCAAAAGTTCTTCATTGAACCGCAGGGCAATTTCGGCGTTTCCAGTGCGGAAAATGTGCTGAGCGCTCTGGTTTCCGAATGACGACCTAGCCTTGAGCTTGAATCCTTTGCGCCTCTTCGCGGGCTAGATCATCTACGCGCTCGTTTTCGACGTGCCCGGCGTGCCCCTTGACCCAATGCCAAGAGACGGAATGCTTGGCTTGGACTTCATCTAAGGCTTGCCACAGGTCTGCATTCTTGACCGGTTTCTTTGCCGCTGTTTTCCAGTTCCGTGCTTTCCAGCCGTCGATCCATTCGGTGATGCCTTTCTGAACGTATTGGCTGTCCGTATAAACATTTACCGTACACGGCCTGCTTAGAGCGCCGAGCCCTTTGATGACGGCTTGCATTTCCATTCGGTTGTTGGTGGTGTCTGCTTCTCCGCCCGATAATTCCTTGTCCGTGCCATTGAAACGCAATAGTGCAGCCCATCCCCCGGGCCCTGGATTACCTAGGCACGCTCCATCGGTAAAGATGTCCACAGAGGAAGAACCGGGTACGCTCATGATAATCCGTGATCTTTTTCTTACGCCGTCAATGCGCGGGGAAGATTAAAGGTAACATTTTCGTCCGCAACTTTGATTTCTTCGACCGAAACCTCAAACCGCTGTCGCGCCTGATCAAGGACTTCTTCGACCAATATTTCAGGCGCCGATGCACCGGCCGTTACTCCCATGGTCATGCCGGAATGCAATTTGTCCCAGGAAATGTCGTTCGCCTGATTCACCAACAACGAATCTGCACACCCACTCTTGATGCCCACTTCAACAAGTCGTTTAGAATTTGAGGAGTTGGCGGCACCGATCACCACCAGCATGTCGCATCGTTCCGCAATGGCTTTGACGGCATTTTGCCGATTGGTTGTTGCATAGCGTATGTCTTCTTTGCGCGGACCAAGGATTTCGGGAAACCGTCGCTTGAGTACGGCAACGATTTCTGCGGTGTCGTCCACGGACAACGTCGTCTGGGTCACGAAAGCCAGCTTGAGTGGATCATTCGGTGTAACAGTTTCCGCCTGTTCCACCGTCTCTACCAATATCATCGATCCCTCGGGCACTTGTCCCAGTGTGCCGATAACTTCGGGGTGATTGGCGTGACCCACCAGAATGATCTGCCGATCCTGCCGGTAATGACGCCCCGCTTCCACATGGACTTTTGAAACCAAAGGGCAGGTAGCATCGATGTAGGTAAGGTCCCGTGCTTCCGCGGCGGCGGGTACGGACATGGGAACCCCATGGGCTGAAAAAACCACCGGGACATCGTCCGGGACTTCATCCAGTTCTTCGATAAAAACGGCGCCTCTCGCTTCCAGGCGCTCGACAATATATCGGTTGTGAACGATTTCGTGACGCACATAGACCGGCTTGCCATGGGCCTCCAAGGCCTTCTCAACAATGAGGATGGCCCGGTCAACCCCGGCATAGAAACCGCGCGGCTCAGCAAGAAGGATGGTGAGAGCGGGTTTCGTCATGGTAATCCGATTGTGGCACAGCCAGGTATGAGCTGCATTACAACCTAGAGCGGTTTGACTGAATTGTGAATCGAAGGGGATTCCCAAGCGTCCCACTCCATGATTCTATATCCCGAGGCGATTTGGTGTCAGACATGGGGCATTGTTACGGGAATGATCTTCGCCGGCGGGTCGTCGAGGCGGTCACTGGGGGTCTGTCTGCACGGGGGGCCGCGGCGCGTTTTCGTGTCGCGCCAGCGACGGCGAGCCACTGGCGCCGGCGCTGGCGCGAGACGGGCTCGATCGAGCCCGACCGCCAGGGCCAACCGCCGGGCTCGAAGCTGGATGCGCATGAGGCCTTTATCCTGGCTCTGGTGGCGCAGACCAAGGCTATGACGCTGGCCGAGATTGGCGAGAAGCTGGCGGCGTCGCACGGGGTTCGGGTGTGCCCGTCGACGGGTCTGGCACTTCTTCGCCAAGCGCGGGCTGACGCACAAAAAAGACCGGCCATGCAGCGGAGCGGCGGCGCCCGGACGTGCTCGCGCGGCGCCGGCTCTGGTTCGAAGGCCAGGCAGGGCTCGCTCCGGAACGGCTGATCTTCATCGACCAGACCGGCGCGTCGATGAAGATGGCGCGGCTGCGGGGATGGTCGCGCAAAGGCGAACGGTGCCGGGCCGCCATACCCCATGGCCATTGGAAGACCACCACGTTGACCGCCGGCTTGCGCCTCTCCGGCCTGGCGGCCCCGATGCTCCTCGACGGGCCGATGCATGGGGCTGCCTTCAAGGCCTATGTGGAACAGGTCCTGGTACCCGAACTCGACCCCGGAGACAGCGTCGTCATGGCCAACCTGCCCGCCCACAAGGTCGCTGGCATCCGCCAGGCCATCGAAGCCGCCGGCGCAACCCTGCTGTATCTGCCGCCCTACAGTCCCGACTGCAACCCGATCGAGATGGCCTTCGCCAAACTCAAGGCGCTCCTGAGAAAGGCCGCCGCCAGAACCGTCGACGACCTGTGGGACGCCATTGCCGACGCCATCGACGCCTTCACCTCAACCGAATGCGAAAACTACTTCGCCGCCGCCGGATATGATCGGGACTAAATTGAATCTGCTCTAGAGTCTGATAAAGAGGACCGTTATGGTGGCCCGCAAGCGTAGGAGTGTCATCGCAAAGCCGCACAGGCTCACCGGCGTTCCCTTAGCAGAAATCAACAACGTGCAAAAGGTTGATCCCATGTCCGATACGTCAGGTTCGCAGCCCTCTTCTTCAGAAGCCGTTGTGACTCAAAAATCGCCGTTTGCAGTGGAGGTTGAAGACGGCAAGAAATATTGGTGGTGTGCCTGCGGGCGGAGTGCAAAGCAGCCATTCTGTGACGGATCTCACAAGGGAACAGAATTTTCTCCCCTGGAATACGCGGCAGATAAAGACGGGACCCTCTACTTTTGCGGATGCAAAGCTACTGGCAAAAGCCCGCTTTGCGATGGTACCCATAGCAAAATCTGATTCAGCTCCAGAGCTTTTCCCCTTTGACTGTAGTTAAGGTTTTCTTTTGTGAAGCAGTATTTTTCCGCCGGCTTGTGTTTCGTTGTCTATGCTGTTCTTGCTGGATGTGCGCTTGAGCCCGTACCGCCTTGTCCTGAAATTCGCATCGACTCGAGCACGGCTCGGTTAACCGAATTTGCACCGGGCCGGGGTCGTCAGGACATAACCGATATCGCCTATGAAGCCGAAATCGTTTCTTTCGAAGGTACGTGTGAGTTTGACGGCGACGGTGTCGAAGTGACCATGGACATGGATATGATGATTAGTGGTGGTCCGGCAGCGGAGCCGGGTCCCGTCGATTTGTTCTATTTTGTCGCCATTCCACGGTTTCATCCCGACCCTGCAGGCAAGAAGATCTTCGACCGCCGTTACACCGTTCCGAGAAGCGGCGCCCGCCGGGAGCGAATCACCGAATCTAATATCCGTGTTTTTATCCCTCTCGAGGACAAGCTTTTGGGCGGCGCCTATGACGTCTATCTCGGATTTCAGCTGAATGATGAACAGCTTGAGTACAACCGGTCCCGCCGTCGCTAACCCCCGTTGACCTGACTGCCTGACTCAGTCTAAGCAAGTGGTCCTGGTACCCCCCTGTGGAAGAGTCCGGGACCTGCTTTTTAAGCAGTGATCCGGCGCCGAAGGAGCAACCGCCCTCGGAATCTCTCAGGCAAACGGACCGCAGGGGCAGGGGACTCTGGAAAGTAGGCAATTGCCTTTTCGGCATTTTGTCTCACCGACGGGGAAAGCCGGCACCTAAAGCCCCCGGCCAAACTCTCAGGTTTATCGACAGAGGAGGGCATCGATTGCGGCGCAAGCCGTGGCCGGTGACGACTCTTTTTTGATTGTTCTGGAGAGCCCCGCGTGCCCGATACGGCAACCCTTGAAACCCTGCAAACAACTCCGCTCGATGAGTTGCACCGAACTTTGGGTGGGAAGATGGTGCCATTCGCCGGTTACAGCATGCCGGTCCAGTACCCCCTCGGTGTTTTGAAGGAGCATTTGCACACCCGGGCAGCCGCAGGATTGTTCGATGTATCGCACATGGGGCAGGCGGATCTCATCGGCGATGATGTTGCTCAGGTCCTAGAAGAGCTTGTCCCTGGGGAGCTCAAAGCGCTCAAGCCTGGACGCATACGCTATACCCAGTTGCTCACTGAGACCGGCGGCATTGTCGATGATCTGATGATTGCCCGGCCCGTTGACGGTGTGGAAGACCGTCTGCATTTGATTGTCAACGCAGCCTGCAAACAAAAAGACTACGCCCTCATCAGTTCTAAGTTGGGCGATCATGTGACGCTCAAACGCAAAGATGATCACGCGCTGCTCGCACTTCAGGGTCCGAAAGCAGCAGCCCTGCTGAGCAAATTTGATCCCGATTGTTCCGCCATGCCCTTTATGTCGTTGCGGCAAACCGCGATTGGTGACGCAGAGGTGACAGTTTCCCGTTGTGGTTACACGGGTGAAGACGGATTCGAAATTTCTATTCCAGCGGACCACGCCGAGAATTTCGCGCAAAAGCTTATTGAGCACCCCGATGTCGAACCGATCGGACTGGGCGCGCGGGATTCCCTCAGGCTGGAATCTGGTTTGTGTCTCTACGGTCACGATCTCGACGAAGAGACCTCTCCGGTTGAGGCGGCATTGGTTTGGTCCATCGGCAAGCGCCGCCGACTCGAAGGCGGTTTTCCGGGTGATGAGCGCGTCTTGCGTGAACTCAACGAAGGTCCCTCCCGTCTCCGGGTCGGCCTCAAGCCGTTGGGTAAGGCGCCAGCCCGAGAAGGCACAGTGATTGAATCCGATGATGGACAAGGCGTCGGCATCGTTACTTCAGGGGGCTTTGGTCCAACCGCCGGTGGCCCCGTTGCGATGGGTTATGTCACCGCCGCATTCTCGGCTGTTGGCACCAAACTTCACCTTATCGTTCGCGGCAAAGTGCATGACGCTGAGGTAGCTGCCATGCCGTTCGTACCACACCGTTATTACAGGGGAGCACAATGAGCGACATCCGTTACACCAAGGAACACGAATGGATTCGTATGGACGGCGACGTCGCCACGGTGGGCATAACAGACTACGCCCAAGGCCAGCTTGGCGACACCGTATTTGTTGAAGTACCGGATGAAGGCAAGGCTGTGTCAAAAGGCGGCGAAGCTGCCGTGGTTGAATCCGTGAAGGCGGCCAGCGAAGTCTATGCCCCGGTCTCAGGCACAGTGACCGAAGGCAACACAAGTCTCGCCGATGCGCCCGACACGGTGAATTCAGATCCAACCGGCAACGGCTGGTTTTTCAAAATGACGGTGGCGGATCCCGCCGAGCTCGACGGCCTGATGGATCAGGCCACCTACGACGCCTACCTCCAAGAACTCGACGCCTAAGAAAGGGACAATCATATGCGTTATCACCCCCTTACCGATGCCGACCGAGGCGCCATGCTATCCGCCATCGGTGTGGATTCGGTCGATGCTTTATTTGAAGAACTACCGGCGTCTGATGCGCAGTTCGACCTACCCGACCATCTGGGCGAACTGGAAGTGGAACGCCTACTGACCACATTGGCCAATGAAAATGTGTCTTGTGCCGACGTGCCGTCATTTCTGGGTGCTGGCAATTACCGCCACCACACGCCCGCCTCCCTTGATCACCTCATTCAGCGCGGTGAGTTCTTAACCGCCTATACGCCTTATCAGCCGGAAATCAGTCAGGGCACATTGCAAACCATTTTCGAGTTTCAAACCCAGGTCGCTTTGATCACCGGCATGGACGTGGCCAACGCCTCCATGTACGACGGCGCCACGGCCTGCGCCGAGGCGGCGGCCATGGCCTGCCGCGTGACCAAGCGCAGCCGTATCCTGATGTCGGGCACTGTGCATCCCCACTACCGGGACGTCACCAATACACAACTCAAACACCTCGGGCTTGAGATCGAAGCTTTGGCACCCGATCCCGTCGGTATAGAAGATCTAATGGGCCGGATCGACGATAGCCTCGCTTGCGTTATTGTGCAAAACCCGGGGTTCTTCGGCCACCTGTTTGATCTGACGCCCCTCGCCGATCAGTGCCATGCCCAGGGGGTGTTGCTTGTCGCTTGTGTCACCGAACCGGTAGCCCTGGGACTTGTCGTGCCACCCGGCGCCATGGGGGCTGACATTGTCATTGGCGAAGGCCAGTCCCTGGCCGGGCCAGCCTCTTTCGGTGGGCCGGGCGTAGGCCTGTTCGCAACCAGGGAGAAATTCATCCGGCAGATGCCGGGCCGGCTTTGCGGCGAGACCGTGGACGCGGACGGCCGTCGTGGTTTTGTCCTGACATTGTCTACCCGGGAACAACACATCCGGCGCGAAAAGGCGACGTCCAACATCTGTACCAACTCGGGTCTGATCGCCTTGGCGTTCACTATTCATATGACGTTGTTGGGAGAAGCGGGCTTCAACAAGCTGGCCGAAATTAATCACGCCATTGCTGTGACGTTGTCAGAACGGCTCAGTGATCTGGCCGGTGTCTCGGTGGTGCCGAAAGCCTTCTTCAACGAATTTGCGATCACACTTCCGCGGTCCGCTGCGGATGTGGTCAATGAGCTGGCGGCCAGGGGCATTCTCGCCGGCGTGCCCGTATCCCGTTTCTACCCGTCATACCAAGAACTAGAAAACGTGCTTCTGTTGACTACAACTGAACTGACGACGGACAGCGATATAGACGCTTTGGTCGCCGCTCTCAATCAGGCACTTTAAAAATGACTTCTACCACCGATTCCACACCAGCCCATTCCGGTCACCGCGGTTTGACGTTTGAAGAACCTTTGATCTTTGAACTGGACACGCCCACTTCGTCCGCCGTGGATTTTCCTGACCCTGCCCATGACCGCGACCGTCTCGGCGGATTGAAGCGCCATAGCGGCGTTGGTCTACCAGGCTTATCGGAACCCGAAGCGGTTCGCCATTATACCCGCTTGTCGCAAAAGAACTATTCCATCGATTCAGGCTATTACCCTCTTGGCTCCTGCACCATGAAGCACAACCCGCGGCTCAATGAAAAGGTGGCCCGCCTGCCTGGTCTTGGGGACATTCACCCCTTCCAGCCGGAAGTCACGGTACAAGGTGCTTACCGGCTGATGGACTTGCTGGCCTATTGGTTAAAGGAACTCACTGGTCTGCCAGCGGTAGCCCTGTCTCCAGCCGCCGGCGCTCACGGCGAACTGTGCGGGTTGATGTGCATCCGGGCCGCCTTAGAAGCTGCCGGCGATGCGCGATCTGTGGTGCTGGTGCCGGAATCCGCCCATGGTACCAATCCCGCTACGGCATTGCTGTGCGGGTACAAGGTCGAGGCCATCCCGGGCAACGGTAACGGCCGCGTGGATATCAACGCCCTTAAGGACCGGCTTGGTCCGGACGTGGCGGCGGTGATGATCACCAACCCCAATACGTGTGGTTTGTTCGAAACGGACGCCCGGGCGATCGCCGATGCCGTTCATGACGCCGGCGCGTACTTCTATATGGACGGTGCCAATTTCAACGCCATCGTCGGGCGCATCACCCTGGCTGAGCTCGGCGTTGATGCCATGCATATCAATTTGCATAAGACTTTTTCCACGCCGCACGGCGGCGGCGGACCCGGTGCCGGCCCGACCGTGTTGAGCGACCCGTTGGCGCCGTTTGCACCGGTTCCCTTCGTCGTGCACGGGCCTCAAGGCTTCACCATGGCCGAACATGCCGGTAATGCTCACGCTCCGCACAGTTTTGGCCGTATGAAGGGCTATCACGGCCAGTTCGGTGTCTTTGTCCGCGCCCTCGCTTACATGATGAGTCTCGGCAAGGACGGCCTCAAACAAGCTTCCGGCGACGCCGTGCTCAACGCCAACTACCTGCGCGTCCGGTTATCTGAAGAACTGACTCCGTCCTATGAAAGCATTTGCATGCATGAGGTGTTGTTCGACGACCGCTTCCTCAAGGACACCGGCGTCAGCACACTCGACTTCGCCAAGGCGATGATCGACGAAGGGTTCCATCCACCGACGGTGTATTTCCCCTTGGTTGTACACGGCGCGCTGCTGATGGAGCCGACCGAAACGGAAAGCAAAGCAACTCTCGATCAGTTTTGTGATTCGGTCCTGGCGCTGGCCAAAAAAGCCAGGCGTGGCGATGCAGCCGAAGCCTTTGCCAATGCGCCGCTGTTAACACCGCGCCGGCGCCTCGATGAGACCCAGGCTGCCCGCAAACCCATTCTGCGCTGGAAGCCCGAAGCCCTGCGCCACGCCGCGGAGTAAATTTCCAGGTGCGGCACAGCGACGTCACGAGGCGTTTCATTTTGGAGATCGTCTTAAGCGTCTTCTTTTCGCTTACAGCTATATCGAACGCATTCGCTGCTGAGGTCACCTTGAGCGGCGCGAAAATTTATCCTTCACCAAACTCAGAGCCAATTGAGAGCGGTTTCGTCCATATCGTTGATGGCACTATAAGTGCATTGGGGGCTGGCTCTTATGAGTCCCTATCCGATGATGAAGCGTTGATCGATGTTAGCGGAAAGATAATCACAGCAGGGTTCTGGAACACACATGTTCATTTCAGTCTGCCACCGCCCGTAACCCTCGAACAGGCCGAAACATACACTCGTGATATGCTTTTGCAGTATGGCTTCGTACATGTGCTCGATACTGGTTCCATAATCGACATCACAACCGGAATTCGCGATGCCATAGAATCCAGACAAATGCTGGGCCCGGATATTATTTTGGCCAGCGGGTCGCTGGTACCCAAGGGCTCAAGCCCGTTCTACGTTCGTCCTGCAGTATTGCCCGACGCGCCCGTACCCGACCAGGCGCAAGTGCAAGTGGATTTGATCCTTGGTTCCGGTGCTGACGGCATCAAAATTTTCACGGGGTCCATCGTCAGTCTCGGTAGTGTCGTTCCTATGGACGTCGCAATAGTACGTGGTATCGCAGATGCCGCCCACGTCCGAGGCGCTTTTGTCGTCGCCCATCCGTCTAACAATGACGGTGCATGGGCGGCGATCAACGGCGGGGTTGATATTTTTGCCCACACGTTTCCCCAAGACGGCTGGGACCGCACCATTCCTCCGACCATGGTTAAGCGTGGCATTGCATTGATCCCCACACTGAAGCTGTGAAGGTTTGACCTCGAGCATTTCGGTCTTCCAGAGCCTGCAATTCAAGCGTCTATACGGTCTGGTCAAGACCAGCTCAAAGCCTTTTCCGACCTCGGCGGTGAGGTGATGTTCGGTACAGACGTCGGGTACGTCACTGATTTCGATTCGACGCACGAATACGTTTATATGCAGGAAGCTGGATTGACCTTTGAACAGATTCTTGCATCCCTCACCACAACTCCCTCCAAGCGCTTTGGGCTGGGTGACCGGACGGGTACTTTGGAAATCGGCAAAGATGCCGATCTGGTTGTTCTTGCCGACGATCCGGCGCAAGACATCACGGCGTTTGCGCGTCCGGAATTGGTTATGCGTAGGGGCGAGATTGTTTATCGTCGGGATGAATAAAAGCAGTTTTGACTGAGCGTGCCCTAGAGCGTTTCCGCGGTTGAATGAATCAAAATTTTGTTGTCATGGTCTTGGCGGACTGATTCGATAGCCGCTTTGGCGGGGGCATCGTGGCTGTATCGGAAGACCTGCGTATTCGTTTGGCGAGGAAAGTGGCGTCGGGCATGTCGCGCCGTCAGGCGGCGGCCCTTTTTGAGGTGAGCGCAAGCTCGGCGGTGCGGGATGGCGGGCGATATGAAGACGAGGGGACTGTCGCGGTCAAACCACGGCCGTCGCGCCAGCGCCGTCTTGATCCTTGACGGCGAGGATATCCTGCGCTGGATTAAGGAGACGCCAGACCCGACACTGCAAGAGCTGTCTGAGCGTCTGGACGAAGTTCACCAAGTGATTGCGCCGACTTCGACGATTAATGACTGGTTCCGCGCGCGCAAGATCAGCTTTAAAAAAACCGCCCACGCCAGTGAACAGGAACGCGCGGATGGGCAGGCAGCACGCGTGGTTTGGCGCCAACGTCAGGCCCGGCTCCCGGCCCATCCCGAGCGGGTCGGCAGGATCGTGTTCCTTGACGAAACAAGTATCAATACCAAAATGGCGCGCCTGCGGGGGCGCTGTCCCAGCGGCCAGCGGATGGTTGCCGCCATTCCCCATGGTCATTGGAAAACCATGACCTTCATTGCCGGATTGCGCGGTGACGGCCTGACCGCGCCCTGGGTGATCGAGGGCGCCATGGACGGTGATGCATTCGAGCAGTACATCAAAACGCAACGCGCCCCGACCCTTCAAAAAGGCGCTGTTGTTGTCCCCGGCAATCTGCCGGCCGACAAACGCGACGGTGCCAGGCGGGCGGTTGAAAAGCGGGGCGCATGGCTTTTGTTCCTGCCACCCTATGCGCCGGACTTCAACCCGATCGAGCTCGCATTTTCAAAGTTCAAAGCTCACATGAAGCGCTTAAAACCCCGCACCATCGATGATCTGTGGAAAGCCGCCGGTAACGTCTGCGGCCTCTTCAATCACGAGCACTGCAGGAACTTCTTGGTTGCTGACGGCTATGCGTCAGAATAAATCGGAAATGCTCTAACAATTGCATGAGCTCACTATAAGGTTCCGCATTTGTTAAACAGGGAAACCGGGTCCACTGCTTTTGAAACGTTGCTAACGCATCATCCGTAAATCGCAAGTCGCAAATTTTTGTTTCTCTTGCACTTTTACTTAGTGGCAATGTCAACCAAGAAAGATTTCCGTTGGCGTCGTGTAGCCTGTTGCGGCGTACCCAACCCCGGCGGGGAAATTGAACGCAATCGAATAACGCGAATACATCGCAACCGGCAAATAGACGAAAATATCCCGCATAGGGAAAAAAGTATGGTTGCATCACTGCTACAGTCGTCATGTATTCCCTGTTCTTTTTATTTCGTGAACCGTATTGTATCCACCCAACACCTTCATTTTGGGCGTTAAAGGCGTCAAATAGAAAAATCCGCCACGACAGCTCTAAAAGAGTACTACGAAGATAAACTCAAGCGAAACGGCGTAAATTTTTCTGGTATCGATTGGCCAGATGTCGAATCGACACTGATGCGTTACAGCATCATGTGCGATCTCTTTAAGTGTCGGGAAGAAAATGATGCCACGATAACTCTACTTTATATTGGGTGCGGCCCCGGGTTCTTTTCTGATTATTTGAGATCACATAAGGGTTTGACGATTGACTATCGTGGCATAGACATTTCACCGGCTATGATTGATGCGGCCCACAAACTCTATCCGGGTGAGACTTTTGAAGTCAGGGACATCCTTGAAAATCCGGTAGACGATGAATCCGTTGACTATGCCGTTTTGAATGGCGTGCTGACGGTAAAGTCCGATAACAGCAATGATGAAATGATCGCGTTTGCGCAAAACATGGTCGCCAACGCATTTTCGTGTGTTCGCAAGGGCTTGGCTGTCAATTTTATGTCTGAGCACGTTGATTGGAAGCGGGATGATCTATTTCATTTTCCGCTTGATGAAGCGGCGGCATTTTTTAAGCAATCAGTCACGAAAAACGTCGTGTTTAGACTTGATTATGGACTGTGGGAGTACACCGCCTACCTCTATCGCAATCCTGTTGAATTTGCGCCGGACTCCGTTGCTCAAGCCATGACATCACGTCTTAACGGGAGCGCTGACAAATGACGCCAGAGATGTCCACGGCCAAAGTGAAGTCGAGTGCTGTCACATGAGAAAGCTGGTCATCTTTGGTGCAGCCCAAATCTCTCAAGTGCTGGGTTTCTATTTTGACCATGACAGCCAATACGATGTCGTTGGTTATACGGTTGATCGCGATTTTCTGGACAAGGACACATTCCATGGCCTTCCATTGGTCGCGTTCGAGGACTTAGAAAAGCGGTTTCCTCCATCAGATCACGACCTGTTTATTGCCACCAGCTATCAAGACATGAACAAATTGCGCACCACCAAATATAGGGAAGCGAAAGACAGGGGATACAAGCTGGCTAAGTATATCTCTTCGAAAGCCACGACATGGGATGGACTGGAAATAGGTGAGAACTCGTTTGTTATGGAGGACAATACAATCCAACCCTTTGTCGAAATCGGCAACAACACGATATTTTGGTCAGGCAATCACATCGGACATCATTCAAAAATCGGTGACCATTGCTTTATTTCTTCACATGTCGTTGTTTCAGGTAACGTCACCATTGCGGATCGGTGTTTCCTCGGCGTCAATGCCACCCTTAGAAACAATATCTCGCTTGGGAAGGCCGCATTGATCGGCGCAGGTACGACAATACTGTCAGACACTGAGCAGGGTTCGGTTTACGCTGCTGAAGAAGCAAGCTTAAAACGAATCAAATCTGACAAACTAAAGCAAATCTGAGGAGAGGCATGGCACATTGGGAGCGTCTCGGTCGTATTTATGCAGGCGGAGATGGGCCCGTATGGATGGACTCGCATGCCTCGGTTCCATTCCTTATTCCTCTCGGGGATGCGGATACTCTTAGTCGCGTATATTTCACACCACGGGATGCAGAAAACAGGTCGCAAATTGGATGGATTGATCTGGACCTGAAAGATCCCCTGAAGATTTTGGCAACGAGTGAAACTCCCTTGCTCAACATTGGCGAGCGGGGGTGTTTTGATGATTGTGGGACTATGACGTCTTGGATTGTTCCGAATGATTCAGTAGCCCACCACTATTTCATCGGCTGGAACGTGAGAAACACCGTCCCGTTTCACAACAGCATCGGCTTGGCTATCGTCTCTGAAGCACAGGCCGTTGGCGTTCCTCCAAAGGTTGACCGAAAATTTGCCGGGCCTGTACTCGACCGATCTGTGCACGACCCCTTCTTTTGCTCAAATCCGTGCGTAATGAAGGCGGGTGATCAATGGCTCATGTGGTACATCAGCGGAACTGGATGGTTAAAGGGTGAAGAAGGAAAAGCTGCCCGCTATGTGTCAACGGCGGAGCAAAATCAGTCCAGTTGGGCGGCGTAAAACCAGTCCATTTTATGTGATGCCGAAGGCGTTGTTGCGGGTTGTCCCGGTAGTGCATAGGAGGGACCCGCGCGGCTTTGCGTAGCGTTTCGCGTGTGCGAAGCGAAGGCGTGTGGGCGGTGCCTGTGTACCCACCGGGTCAACGCTGGCCTCGGTGTTAGATACCGATCAGCTGCGGCCGGCTGTTTGTTGTTTTCTTCGGCTCTGGTTGAGCCGGTAGCTGTCGCCGTTCATTTCCAGAATATGGACATGGTGGGTCAGGCGATCGAGCAGCGCGCCGGTCAGGCGCTCGGAACCGAATATTTCCGCCCATTCGTCGAACGGCAAGTTCGAGGTGATGACGATTGCGCCCCGTTCGTAACGTTGGCTGAACACTTCGAAGAGGAGTTCGGCGCCGGTCTTTGAGAGCGGCACGAAGCCGAGTTCGTCGATAATCAGCAGGCGGACCTTTGCCAATTGCTTCTGCAACCGCAGCAACCGCTTCTCATCCCTCGCTTCCATCAGTTCATGGACCAGGGCGGCCGCGGTGGTGAAGCCAACGGCAAGTCCCTTCTGGCAGGCCGCTAAACCGAGGCCCAGGGCGATGTGCGTCTTGCCGGTGCCGGAATTGCCAAGCGCGATGACGTTCTCATGGCGATCGATGTATTCACCCCGTGCCAGGTCGAGAACCAGCATTTTGTTGAGCGATGGGATGGCCTTGAAGTCGAAGCTGTCGAGGCTTTTGACGGCGGGGAACTTGGCTTGCCTGATCCGCCGCTCGATCATCCGGCGCTCGCGATCGATCAATTCTAGAGCGGTTTGACTGAATTGTGAATCGAAGGGGATTCCCAAGCGTCCCACTCCATGATTCTGTATCCCGAGGCTATTTGGGAGTCAGACATGGGGCATTGTTACGGGAATGATCTTCGGCGGCGGGTCGTCGAGGCGGTCACTGGGGGTCTGTCTGGTCGATGACCGGCAAGCGCAGGCCCGTTCTTCACGCGCGGGACGGTGCCGTGGCCTTCCATTCGGGGAAGATGCAGCAGCATTGTGAACCGCGTGGCGCGTTCCACCAGAGTGCCGATCGCCGATCTGCCCAAGCCGATGATCAGGTCACCTTCCCAGTGTCCGGGTACGGCCCGATCAGCTGCTTCCGCCGATCGTTCACTGATCATGATCTCAGGCGTGACGAAGGATTTTCCCCGCCGGCGGCTACGTGCCCGAGGCACGCGCAGTGCCCTTCCCGTGCGAAGGCAGGCGGTCAGCTCACGACGGAGTGCGCCGCGGCCCTGTACGTAGAGCGCCTGATAGATCGCCTCATGACTGATCCGCATCGCTTGATCCTCGGGCCCGTCCCCAGGATAGTCGATCCGAAGACGGTGCGCGATCTGCTCAGGACTCCAGGCCCTGGCCCATCGCCTGCGCTGCCGCGGCCCATGCCGACGACCGTTCCAGACGACGCGTGGCCCCTCGATCAGGGAAGAGGCATACGTCATATTGCTTGCCGGCTGGAGCGAGCACCGTCGACGATCTCCCGCGAGGTGCGGCGCAACGCGGCGACCCGAAGCGGTGGCCTGGACTACCGAGCAACGACGGCGCAGTGGCATGCTGATCGATCCGCCAAAAGGCCGAAGCCAGCCAAGCTGGCAACGAATGAGGCGCTGCGGCGCGATGTGCAGGATCGGCTTGCGGGTCGGATCTCGGCACCGGATGGAACGGTGCCCGTCGACGGTCTGGCACTTCTTCGCCAAGCGCGGGCTGACGCACAAAAAAAGACCGGCCATGCAGCGGAGCAGCAGCGCCCGGACGTGCTCGCGCGGCGCCGGCTCTGGTTCGAAGGCCAGGCAGGGCTCGCTCCGGAACGGCTGATCTTCATCGACCAGACCGGCGCGTCGATGAAGATGGCGCGGCTGCGGGGATGGTCGCGCAAAGGCGAACGGTGCCGGGCCGCCATACCCCATGGCCATTGGAAGACCACCACGTTGACCGCCGGCTTGCGCCTCTCCGGGGCCTGGCGGGCCCCCCGATGCTCCTCGACGGGCCGATGCATGGGGCTGCCTTCAAGGCCTATGTGGAACAGGTCCTGGTACCCGAACTCGACCCCGGAGACAGCGTCGTCATGGCCAACCTGCCCGCCCACAAGGTCGCTGGCATCCGCCAGGCCATCGAAGCCGCCGGCGCAACCCTGCTGTATCTGCCGCCCTACAGTCCCGACTGCAACCCGATCGAGATGGCCTTCGCCAAACTCAAGGCGCTCCTGAGAAAGGCCGCCGCCAGAACCGCCGACGACCTGTGGGACGCCATTGCCGAGGCCATCGACGCCTTCACCTCAACCGAATGCGAAAACTACTTCGCCGCCGCCGGATATGATCGGGACTAAATTGAATCTGCTCTAGCTACGGATTTTGCCCCCGCGGTGATGACGTTGAGGATGGAGTCGAAGGGTTCACCTTCATAGGTCAATTGAATGTCGCCAAAAGCCATGTCCTTGTCGAGTTCATCGAGGCCGACCAGGGTTCCGAACGTCAACGCCTCGTTGATCTCGAGCCACTCTTCTTCTGTTTTGATGGGTTCGCCTTTCACCCACACATCACGGCGGAAGGTTTCGTTGCGGATAAAATCACGCTTGACTTCAAGTTCATTGCGGCTGTTGATGTCATGAAAGTCTTCATAAAGGTCGGGCGGGACAGAGAGATCGACCATGTTGAGAAACAATGTGGCGCAACCGGCGAACTTTAAGCCGCCCTGTTCCATCGCCTGACGCACTTCCGAGAAGTGAAAAGCACGCAGGTTG
This sequence comes from Rhodospirillaceae bacterium, assembly GCA_965262665.1. Classification (GTDB taxonomy): domain Bacteria; phylum Pseudomonadota; class Alphaproteobacteria; order Rhodospirillales; family Rhodospirillaceae; genus CBDBND01. The sequence continues at coordinate 196,052 of CBDHFR010000003.1, read as the reverse complement.
GTGTTGAAGTATTCGTGGGCCATATAGCGCAAATCGAGCCGTTGCAGTTGTTCAACAGCTTCAGCCAACGCTGGATTGTCGCGAAAATATTTAACTTGCGCGTCTTTCAGTTTCACCAGCCATTGCAATCCGACGCGCGCGCGTTCTTCCGAATTTACATCGTCCGAGGTCAAAGAATAGATCATGTCGCGCATGGGTAATTTGGCCGCCCATCCGGGCAAGGCGTTGTAACCCGTGAGAAGAATGCCACCCGGCTTAAGACGCTTGACGACGTCTTCAAGCAGCCCCGAACGGGTCGTCTCATCCACCCAGGACAAGACCCCGTGCATGACGGCAAAATCCAGCGGTGGAATTTCGTCTTCACCCAGTTGGGTGAAACTTTTGCAGAGGAAGGTGGTGTTTTCGAGTCCGCCACGGAGCGACAGCGTTTCAGCGGTACGAATATGGGCGTTCATGAAATCGATGCCGTAGAACTGGGCATGGGGATAACAGGCCGCAAGCACATTTGCGGTAACCCCATTGCCACAGCCGTAATCGCACCATGTAAACGGCTCGTCTAACGGCCGCGGCCGGAAGCCGTTGAAGGCACATGCCAGATTCATATGGGTGGGGGCATGATCAGCGTAATATTCCGCCACATAAGCGGTATCGGTCACATAACCGTCGGTCATTATCCCTCCCGTCGACGCACGTCTGTCTGACAGAGATACCTAATAGGCCAGGTCGCTCAAAAGCAAATTTTTCAGGACGGTAAAGTCTTCACTCGAAAGTTTTAGAGCGCGTGAAAGATAGCCATCAACGGAACCAAAGTCTTCCTCAATGCTGGCAAACATCACGTCCAAATACTCTGGATAAACGCCGACCAATGGAAACATTGTCTCAGTACTGATCTCCCGGTTTTGTCGCGCACCGAATACTTGAGCCATACGCTGAGAAGAAGCCTCTGCATCAACCGCGTTGTTGGTCAACATAAAGTCTTCAAAGATGGTTCGTCGTGGCACGCCTAGCACCGACAGAATCAGCGCAGCTGCGATGCCTGTGCGATCCTTTCCCGCGGTGCAATGAAACAACACAGCCCCTTCGTTGGCTAAAATGTGTTCGAAGAGCGTCCTGAACTCGTTAGAAGCATCTGATGGAATTGTCCGATAGGCGTCCAGAAACGTGTTGTGAATATCATCACGGTAAAAGTTTCCTGTGCGGAAAAACTGTGGCAGTGAAACAGACCAATCTGCTGCCGTGCCGCCAATGGGTAAGTGCAGAAATTTGGGAGCTCTAGCACCACTCCATGATGTTGATGCCATTTCTCGTTCCGTCTCGGAGCGAAAGTCGATGACTGTAGTGATATTAAAGTCACGCAGCAGCGCTTTGTCCGCTTCGCTTAAGGCAGCGAGATGATCTGAGCGATATATTTTCCCCCATTTGACGGTCCGCCCGCCAATTGTTGTGTAACCACCAATGTCACGTAAATTGCGCGGACCGTCTAAGGTAATGAGGCGTGTGTGGGTTAAGGGTTCAGGACTCTGCTCAGCGGCCAGAGGCGCCGCAATGAACTGAACCGCTATGGCGACGGCAAACCAAACAACATGGGGTTTGATAATCATGTGAGAATACACTCGAAGTTGTTCCAAAAATAAAAAGCTCCACAATTAAAGGCGGAGCTTTTTAAAGAGTCAGTCACACGAATCAGGCAATCAGGTGATCGCCGATTTAACCCATTCCACCAATTTGCTTTTTGGCAAAGCGCCGACTTTGGTGGCCGCTACTTCGCCGTCCTTGAACAAAAGCAGCGTCGGGATGCCGCGTACACCGTATTTGGTCGGTGTGTCTGGATTCTCATCAATGTTCACCTTGGCGATGGTGACTTTGTCACTCATCTCTTGGTCCATTTCGTCAAGAATGGGGCCGATTTGCTTGCACGGGCCGCACCATTCCGCCCAGAAATCCACGAGAACTGGTCCGTCGGCTTTGAGCACATCGGACTCAAAGGAATCGTCGGAAACATGTTTCATAACCATTTGTCCTTGTTCGGTGAGAGATTAGGGCGAGTGCCCGGTCGTGCCCCAATCTAGGAACGGGACTCTGGGCCGTCAAGAAAGGCGAAAGGTCACAGGACCGTGATGGGACGGTCAGCGGGTTGGCTGCCCCTGGTATTCCTGGTCCGATGCCTAAACCACATATGAGACCTGCGTTTTCGTGACGTCTAGGGCATTTCCGATTTATTCTGACGCATAGCCGTCAGCAACCAAGAAGTTCCTGCAGTGCTCGTGATTGAAGAGGCCGCAGACGTTACCGGCGGCTTTCCACAGACCATCGATGGTGCGGGGTTTTAAGCGCTTCATGTGAGCTTTGAACTTTGAAAATGCGAGCTCGATCGGGTTGAAGTCCGGCGCATAGGGCGGCAGGAACAAAAGCCATGCGCCCCGCTTTTCAACCGCCCGCCTGGCACCGTCGCGTTTGTCGGCCGGCAGATTGCCGGGGACAACAACAGCGCATTTTTGAAGGGTCGGGGCGCGTTGCGTTTTGATGTACTGCTCGAATGCATCACCGTCCATGGCGCCCTCGATCAAATCAGGGCACCCAGGGCGCGGTCAGGCCGTCACCGCGCAATCCGGCAATGAAGGTCATGGTTTTCCAATGACCATGGGGAATGGCGGCAACCATCCGCTGGCCGCTGGGACAGCGCCCCCGCAGGCGCGCCATTTTGGTATTGATACTTGTTTCGTCAAGGAACACGATCCTGCCGACCCGCTCGGGATGGGCCGGGAGCCGGGCCTGACGTTGGCGGTTTTTTTAAAAAGCTGATCTTGCGCGCGCGGAACCAGTCATTAATCGTCGAAGTCGGCGCAATCACTTGGTGAACTTCGTCCAGACGCTCAGACAACTCTTGCAGTGTCGGGTCTGGCGTCTCCTTAATCCAGCGCAGGATATCCTCGCCGTAAGGATCAAGACGGCGCTGGCGCGACGGCCGTGGCTTGACCGCGACAGTCCCCTCGTCTTCATATCGCCTGACATACCGCACCGCCGAGCTTGCGCTCACCTCAAAAAGGGCTGCCGCCTGACGGCGCGACATGCCCGACGCCACTTTCCTCGCCAAACGAATACGCAGGTCTTCCGATACAGCCACGATGCCCCCGCCAAAGCGGCTATCGAATCAGTCCGCCAAGACCATGACAACAAAATTTTGATTCATTCAACCTCGGAAACGCTCTAGCTCCGCCACTTGAAGGTTATCGGCTCGATGGGATTTTCGAAAGGTCGGCCTTCAGCTTGGGCGCACCTCCACTCCTGTTTGAGGCGGTAATACCAGCGGATCTGGGCATCTGCGTCTTGAACCAGCATGGTGTCGGCGCCAAAGGCTTGGCCGTCCCGCATGTCCAAGACGGCGGCCGCGTCCTGGCTGAGAAAGCGGTCCGTCACGATCCGCACCAGCCATCGCAAGGCCGGGCCGCCCGGCACATCCCAGTACATGACATGATGCACGTCCGTTTTTGTTCCATCCACCGGCGTGCAGGCCGTCAGTCCGCAATAGGTGAACCGTCCGGTGCTGGCCTGTTCAATACGCACACCTGGCAAGCTGTAGGTGATTTCCGTTTGCGGCGTGCCGCCAAGAAAAATGCGATAGGCCCGTGCATTCCCCGACGCCGTATGCCGGTCCATGCGCCAGCCCAGCGGTGTCGGTGAGAACGTTTTCTCCTTAGTTCTTACATCCCGGTAACCCCGCCAGAGTTTGGAAGCGTGGACAAAGGCGCCGTGGGCTGGATCCATCAATCCCGTCACCGCAAGGTCTATGGGACAGTGAAACGTTTTGCGCAGATGCAGTTGAAATTTATGACCGGTAGACGGTACTTCTGGCAGAGGCGGGAGGGAGTCGGGCTGCGTCCCGACAAACACCCACAGATTGCCCTGACTTTCTTTCACCGGATAGGTCGCTGCCTTGATGTCTTGCGGCTGCGGCTTTTGATCAGGCAGTTGGGATGGAATGGCGGTGCATTGACCATCAGTGTTGAACCGCCAACCGTGGTAAGGGCACTCCACTTCCCGGCCATCAAATTCGCCGCGGGATAATAGCGTACCGCGGTGAGGGCAGGTGTCCTTGAGGGCAAAGGGCACACCTTCTTTGTCCCGGCCGATCAACACCGGATCGTTCAGCAAGACACGGTGAACTGTCTGGTTGCGCTTGATATCGTGCGAAGCCGCGGCGTAATACCAAAAGCCGTGCAAGAATTCAGGCTGAGACTCGATCTCGGTGGTCACATCATTCATCAGTGGATGGTGCCGGTGAATGGGTGAAAATCAACCCCATAGGGTCATTCATGCGGAATCAGACCGTAAGACTTCAGTGTCTCTGCCAGTCCCGCCGCGCCGGTATGGTGATGGGTAAGGAAACCAAGACGACCGGCGGCGTCGATGTTGTACATCATATCGTCGATAAACAGGGTGGAACCGGGTTCAAGTGCATAGCGGTCGGTCATGAGTTGAAAGAAGGCAGGGTCTGGTTTCGTCATCTTTTCCAGGCCCGAAATCACCAGGCCATCGAACCAGTCTAGAAAATCGTAGGGTGTTTTAGCCTCGGGAAAAGCCTCGGCTGACCAATTGCTGAGAGCCAACAGCTGGCAATCCTGTTTCTTTAGTTCGGCCAATAGATCAACAACATCAGCAATGGGACCGCTGAGCATTTCGTCGAACCGTTCGTAGTAAGCGTGTATCTCCAATTTCAACTCGGGGTGTCTAGCGACTAGCTCGTCGACGGACTGTTGTGCGGGTCGTCCTTTGTCCTGCTGTTCATGCCATTCGTGGCTGCATACATCACGTACAAACCATTCAACGGTTTCCTCGTCGTCGAAAATCTTGCGGTAGAGATAACGCGGATTCCAATCGATCAGCACACCGCCCAGATCGAAAACCACCGTGTTGATGTTTGGTGCATCAGCCATCGTGCTTATGCCAGGCCGAATCCATGGCGTCGTCCGGCAATTCCATCAGGAACGGACCGCTTGTCCACAACAGCACACATCGAACAATGTGATTGGGATAGATCTTTCTCAAAGCCGCCCGGTAGGACGCCATTTGGAACAGATAGGCCGGACTGACCGATTCAACATCCTGCGGCGGCGGCCGGTTGGTCTTGTAGTCGACGACCAACACCTCCGTGCCCGTTACGACCAGTCGGTCCACCTGACCTGACAACGCATGACCATCGATCAATCCCGTCAGCGGCACTTCCGCTTTGGATCCCGGGCCGAACAAAGGCGCGAAAGTCTCATCGTTGAGAACGGCCAGGGCTTCCTCCGTCAAAGACTCAATGTCCGTGCGTGCCGAACCCAGTGAAGGCCGGGACAAAAAGGATTCGGCAGCAGCGGCGCGCCGTTCGGCCGGCACATCGGGCAAACTTTGCAACAGACGGTGAATCAGCAGGCCGCGCTGGAACCGGTTCGCACCGTCTGCCATCACTGGCGAAACGACAGGTGGGTCTTCTAGCTGTGGCCGCGATGGCGCTAATGGTTTTGGCGGTGCCGGTTCACGCGGTGCAAGTGTCTCGGCAAAACCAGGGACCGTGTCGATAACCGGCACTTCGTCTTCCGGCGGACTGCGATGTTCGATGTTCGCCGTTTGCGTTTCAGCGAGACGTAGGACCGTGTTTTCGTCCGCGCTAAGGCCCTCCAGCAAAGGTTCAGCCACCGGCTTGGCAATGGGCTTTAGCGCCTCGTTGATCATGTTGTACCAGCATTGTGCCGGTGCAGTGCGCGCCGTGTTCCAACCGCAAATGTAAAGACGGTCCTCCGCCCGAGTCATGGCCACATAAAGAAGACGGCGATATTCCCGATCGCGATCTGCATCGGCTTTGCCCTTCACCGCCGCGGTCATGGGGTCCCGATCCGCGGCGCGTGGTGCCCACAGCATTAACGGCCGGCCGTTGTTGTCGGTGGACCACAGCAGCGGATCGCTTTGTCCGGGTGTCTGTAAAGTATCCGGCAGAAACACAATGGGTGCCTGCAATCCCTTGGCCCCGTGCACGGTCATCACCCTGACAGCGTTGCGGCTGGCCTGTTCCAAATCCCGTTTGACCTCAAGCCGGCCGTGTTCGAGCCAATGCAGAAAGCCCTCTAGGCTCGGCGTGTGCAGCCGTTCGTATTCCAGGGCTTGGGCGAGAAACTCGTCGATGGGATCATCCGCGTCCATGCCCAACCGGCCAAGCAATTTGCGCCGGCCGTCGTACCCGGTGAGGAGGTGAGCATAAAGCGCAAAGGGTGTGCGGTAGTCTGTTTGATCCAGCATGTCGGTCAAAACGTCGTGGGCTTGACCGAACACTGAATCCGCACCGGCATGGTCTTGCAGTGTCGACCAAACGGTCCGCTCGCCGCGGTCATGGGCCAACTCAAAAAGTTCATCTTCGGTTAGACCGATGAGCGGGCTCTTCAGCACCGTTGCCAGAGTCAGGTCATCTTGGGGCAGCAATAAGAACCGGCCGAATGCGACCAGGTCCATCACCGCCATCTGTTCGATTAACACCATGCGGTCGACCCCGGCCACGGGGATCTTCAATTCCTTCAATGCACGAACCAGATCGTCGACAAAGCCGGTCCGCCGTCGCACCAAAACCATGATGTCTCCTGGCGCGATGACCCTGTTCTTGGACTCAAGCCGCTCGTCCGCACACATTTTTGCGATACGTTTGGCGATGACGCGGGCGAGACGGGTCTGAGCCGATACGCCACTAACGCGCTCCACTGGAGGCTTCCAGGGCACCGGCTCACCAGCATCATCAGGATCGATCGGTGGCCAAAGCTCAACCAAGCCGGCTTGACCCTGCCGTGCCGCCAAATGAGTTAGCACGTCATCGTCAACGACCACGCCTGCTTTGACACCCTCACCAGCAAAGACAGCGTCGACCGCCCGCAACACCGTCGGTGTTGAACGGAAAGAGACGTCGAGGTCCACGGTTGTCCACTTGCGGGCCGCTTGGGTGACGCGCTCCTGGAAATATGACCGCATGGTATCGAAGCCTTCTGGCGCAGCCCCCTGAAAGCTGTAAATAGATTGCTTGCGGTCGCCGACGGCAAACACCGTCCGAAGGTCATCGGTGCGGTCTTCATGACGCCCAGCCCCGGCGAAGAACTCTTCCGTCAGTGCTTGCACCACGGCCCACTGGTCGGGGCTGGTGTCTTGGGCTTCGTCGATCAGAATGTGGTCGAGGCCACCGTCCAACTTGAACAAGACCCACTCCGCGACGCCCGGCATATTCAACAGGGCCCGAGTCTGTTGAATGAGATCATCGTAGTCGAGGCGGGCAAAAGCCGCTTTGCGTGTTGCATACTCATCGAGAAAGGCATTGCTCAGTACGAGCAAGGCGTGGGTTGCCGTCGCCACTTCAACGGCGCGCCGGTGTTCTAACACCTTGAGAACGCGGTCTGCTTCTACTGTCAAAGTCTCAAACACACCCGGATGTGAGTCGATGACTGCCTTGGTTGCTAACTTGGCGCGGACCGTACCCGCCGCCGTCAAATAGACCAGGGTATAGGCGTCAAAGGTTTCGTAACGCTGGTCCAGATTGTTGGCCAACCATTCGGTAATTACTCCGCCGCGTTCTTGGTCCGTTCTTGATCCGGCACTCAGAGCCTCCGCGGCGGCTGTCAACTCGTTTTCATCCACTGTTGAAACGGTGCAGGCCTCGTTCAACACGGACTCCGGAGTTTCGGACGCCGAGACACCGAGGGTGGTTCTCACAGCTTCGCTTGCGTCTTCAACACCACCGTGTGTAGTCAGAAACCGTTCAAGTTTATCTCTGACGGCCGTCACTTGGGCCAGCAATTCGGGAAAGCGATATTCATGAACGCGCTCGACAATGACACTGAAGGCCTCAGCTAATTGTTCGTCACCGCCATGATGGGCCCGGGCGATGACGGCGTCTTCGGCTGCGTCCAAAACCTCAAGAGTGTCTTGGTCGTTGAGCAGATTAAAGTGCGGCGCCAAGCCTGCTTCCAATGGGAAACGCCGCAACACGGACTGACAAAAAGCATGGATGGTTTGAATGTTCATGCCGCCGGGCGTTTCCAACACACGGGCGAACAAACGCCGGGCAACAGTAAGATCATCGTCCTCCGGTGTATGGTCCAGCAGATTGGTTAAATTCGCCGCCAGTGCGTCATCATCCAGTGTCACCCATTTGCTCAAATCTGCCGCGATACGGTTGGCCATTTCCGCCGCTGCTGCCTTGGTAAAGGTCAAACACAAGATGCGTTGCGGGGCTGTGCCGTTGAGCATCAACGCCAAGACACGGTCGGTGAGCACTTTGGTTTTGCCCGTTCCAGCAGACGCGGAAACCCAAACGGATTTCGACGGATCAACGGCGCGGTTCTGTTGTTTTGCTGCAATGGCAACCGGTGAGAGACCGTTCATCGATCACCCCCGTCAGCCGTGGCCCATTCCTTGACCCGGGCCAAGTGTTGAGTGTCACCGTAAGCGGGGGCCATGATCGGATGAGGGCGTGCTTCGTAAGGTGTGTTGGGATCATCAAAGGCTTTTATCAGCTGAAGCACGCCGGCGAGGGCGTCCGCCCGCAGGACGTCAGCGTCGTCACCGGCAACGTAAGATTCCCCGCCCTCGCCACGACCGGTCAAACGCCAGTACGCCAGTTCGGACACCGCTTTGGCGCCAATGACGTCAAACCCTCCGGCTGCTGCAATGACGGCTTCCAGCGGCAATTGCGGGGCGTAGCCCGCAGAGACCTCTTTGGTCGACGGCACGGCACCGGTCTTGTAATCGATGATGGCGACAGTGCCGTCAGTGCGTTCATCGATACGGTCGGCTTTGGCCACCAGTTCAAAAGGACCTGCTGGACCGTCAAGGGTGACCGACCCCCTGATCTCCGCATGAGCCCGTTGCACCAAGTGTCGTCGCGCCATTTCTTCCTCGACAAACCAATCGGCAACTCTATCGAAACGTGGCGCCCAAAACGCCATTACGGCAGGAGACAGACCGGCGCGTCCAAAAGTGTCGTCAGCAATTTTTCGCAACGCTGATGCCGGGTCGTCGGGGAGAAATTCCCCGTAGTGCTTGATGAACTCTTGCAGAATGTCGTGCACGATGATCCCGTAATCCGCACGGTTGGCGTCGGCATCGATGGGATCGAGCGCCTTCAGCTTGAGTACATGGCGCGCATAGATTTCGTAAGGATCGCGCATCCATAGTTCGATCTCCGTCACCGACAAACGCCGCGGCCGGACCGAGACCGGCGGTTTAGGGGCCGGAGCGGGTCTGGCTTCAATTTTGTCTGGCCGGTTCAACTTGGCGGCCCATGGCAGCCATGCGTAGCGTCCGGTTTCGGAATGAACGGGGATACGCGCCGCGCCAGTGACCTGATCAAACCGTCGCCACCAGCGCGACGGTACGGTCGGTGCGCCGCCTTCTTTCAAGGACCGGGTTAGAATAACCTCTGGTGCACACATCCCTTGCGCAATGTCGTGTGCGGCTTGGCCGATGCGCCGTTCGGGTGGTGGCAATCCGAAAGCCTTGCGCATGGGCCGGCTCATCCAGGGGTCCGCTTGTGGATCGGACGGCCAAGTCCCTTCGTTCAAACCCGCCAAAATTAGCACGTCCGGTTGCAACAACCGGGCCTCCAAGGGGCCTAAAATGCTCAGCCGTGCATGCTTGCGATAGGGCGGCCATACCGTTTGGCTTGACAACAAAGTGTCGAGCAATCCGGGATAATCGAACGGCTCGATGGGTTCGAGGTTCGATGCCGCGTCCCGCAGCTCGGCGATGAAGTGAGCCAAAGCTTCACCGTCATGACCAGCCCACAGTCGCATAGGTCCCGCGGTATCATGGGACGCGGCGAGGGCTTCGGCCATGGTGCTGTGAGTAGCGAGTAGGTCGGCCAACGGCACTGGGCCACCGCTCATCATTTGAGAGTAAGGTTCGATGATGGACTGCAATCCGTACAACCAAGTGTCGAGAGTTGGCTCAGCTGTATCCTTTTCGGCTAAAGCTTGGCGCAGCCCGGATAAGCCTTCCGGTGGCCGTGGACCACGCAAGGCCGCCTGTTCTAATTCACGGACGCGATCGCGAAACGCCGGAGGGTCCACACCTCCCGCCGCGAGAGGATGCTTTAGAGCCGACAGCAGTGGAACGGGTGCGCAGTCGTCGTAGATCATTGCGGCGGTCAGCCGTAAAAATACACCTGCCGGCGTTTCGGACATTTGACGGCCGGCGGAATCATCTACGTCCAACATCCAGCGCTCCAGATCAGCTGAAACCCTTTGCGCCAGATTGCGGTCAGGTGTGACCAAGGCAGCCGTGCGGCCTTCATCTTCCGCCACCCAACGCATTACCAAGGCGATGGCTTCCGCTTCTTCCCGCGGCGTCGGCGCTTCAATCCGTTGAATGCCGGTGACAGAGTCTGGGTGGAGATGGTCGAGGGCTCGCCATTGATCGCTGGTCGCCGGCGGGCGCATGAGCTCACTTACCAATACCTGACGGTGTTCATTGATTGAAGTGGTCTGGCTGATGGGCCAGGGCGCCACCGACTGCCGTTCCGTCGCCAACTCAGTCAACAGCGATTTCAAAATGAACTGGGGGTGACTTTCTTCAAGAGTGTTCCAGCTGGCTTCGTCCAGATGTTGATCGAGTCCGGGCAAGACGATGCTGCCGTTGGGAAGGCTGGCGATCACAGCCAAAAGGTCGCGGGTCGCCGGCACGCTGCCGGTCGAACCGGCGGCGACAATCAGCCCGTCTGGGGGCGATTTACGCCATGCATCGGCCTGGGACTGAAAGACCCGGTTGCGATGCTCTTCTGAATCTATCTCACCACGCTCGTCGAGAATGTGCGGCCAGTGCTCGGTTACGATTTTGAGAAACGACAGTGTGACTTGCCAGTGAGATGCGAGGTTATCCGGCACGAGAAACGACAACGCTTCAAACGATAGCCGTTCCCGCTGTACTTGATCCAACAAGCGGGCCAACTCTTGCGCCAGGAGCACCGCCTGTTCTGGTCCGGGATAAAGTCCGTCGGGACCGGGAAGGCGCATGATTTGACGTGACAAAAGGATTTGCCTTGTCAGGGGCGCAATCGGCGGAGGTATGTCCAACGGACCAGTATCGCTGCCCGCAAAACCGCTGAGCAGCGCTTCGTCTTCGTCAATGTCGTGCAATGGCAGGACATGGGGCAACAACAACGGCGCACCCTCTGAACGCCTTAGAAAAGCGTCCCGTAAGGTGAGTTTCGAGCGGCGTGTCGGCAACAACACGGTGATCTCAGCCAGCACCAAAGGATCACCGCCGGTTTCTTCTAACAGACCATCAGCCAAAGCATCGACGAAACTGATGGCCGGGGGAATCGTCCATAGCCGCTGTCCGGACCGTGCAGCGTCCGACAACCAGCCTGGTTTTAGGGTGCTCACGGAATGGTCCGGCCTTTGTTCAAGGCTTGGCCGGTGGATTCGACAGCGGCTGGCGTTCCCACATGGTACCAATCGTCGGTGTGCATGATGGCTTTAAGACGACGCTGCTCTATTGCCGCGTCCCACAGCTGATTGAATGAAAACGGACCTTCAGGACAGTCGTCAAACAGACGACGGTGCACGATTTGCGTCCCAGCGTATACCACTGGCGCATGCGCGTTTTCACCGCGCCGTACTGGCGTGCCGTCGTCTTCCAAGAAAAAATCACCGGTACCGTCGAAACCGAAAGCCCTCTCCATATCGGCAAGCAGCAGTAAAGCGTCCATAGACTCTGGTGACCAAGCTTGCGTCAGTGTTGCCAAACCCGATGTCAAGCCGGTTTGCCAAAGGGCATCGCTGTTGGTAATCAAGAAAACATCGTCGTTGAACAACGGCAATGCAGCCGCAACGCCCCCGCCTGTATCCAACAATTGTTCCGTTTCGTCGGACAAAAGGATCTTGGGTGTGTGACGTGAACTGAGGTGTTGCTGCAACTGATCGGCTTGGTAATGAAGATTGATGATGGCTGAGGTGAAGCCTGCATCCGCCAAGTCATCCAACACCCAATCGATCATCAATTTGCCGCCGACCTCAATCATTGGCTTGGGCCGATCATCGGTGAGGGGGCGCATTCTGGCTCCCAGTCCAGCGGCCAGCACCATGGCGGTACGGATTGAAGACGTCATACTCGCACCTGACGAAGGGAAGGCGGCACGTTTTCGTCCAGCCAATTTTTAAGGGGTGCGAGTAGGGGATGGGTCAAACATTGGTCCATATAGCGCCAGAGGCGGGGGATGTGGATCAGGTACTGAGATTTATGGTCCCTCAGTTTGAGCCGGGCGAAGGTGCCAATCACCCGGACATGCCGCTGCGCCGCCATCACGGCCCACGATTGGTCGAATAGGGTCTCATCAATGTTGGGAAAGGCTGCAAGGTAACGATCCTTCATCGCAGCCACCAACGTCGGATCTATGTCGCGCCGCGCGTCTTCCAACAGGGACATCAGGTCGTAGGTTACTGGACCGCGTACACCATCCTGAAAATCCAGCAACCCACAGGCAGCGACGCCATTGCGATCGGGCAAAAGCATCAGGTTATCGACATGATAGTCGAACAGAGCCAGGGACAGTGGGACGGTCCATGCGTGCGGAAAGAGGTCACGCCAAACTTGCGTATAGGTGGCTTGCACCTGGTCGGAAAGGGCGGGTGCGTCGACCAGGGGTAAATACCAGACGTGGAGCCGGTCGACTTCTTCAATCAACCGTGGTTCGCTGTAGTCGCCGACGCCATCGGGTACGGCTGTGTCGCTCGGTCGCGCGTGAAGGTGGATGAGTGCATCGGTCGCCAATTCATAGAGCTTCCGCTCGTCATGGTTTTCTTTCAGCAATCGGGTGTAGGTGCTGTCGCCGAAATCCTCGAGCAAAAGAAGTCCCCGCTCTTCATCTTTGGCGAGAATACGCGGTGCCGATAATCCAAAACTAACCAGATGTTCGGCGATACAAACAAAGGGCCGCACGCCTTCCTGCGGGCGCGGCGCGTCCATCAGCACAGCCGTGTCACCGTTAGGCCGTTGCAATCGTTCATACCGCCGGAAAGAGGCGTCACCTGCAAGCAGTGATCGCGTAGCGTCGTCCCATCCAAACTGTCTTAGAAAATACTCAACGGCGCCGGACCGGTCAGGGCACACGGGCAATCACCTCTTTAAGGCGTGACGTCCAGCTCGGCCCCGCCGTAATGACCGCCGTGCGTTTGTTTGTGTTGCCCGCACCAGAGAGCTTTATGTCTAGCCGGTCGTGAGGCAGCGATTGTCCTGCTTTTTCCGGCCACTCGACGATGGTGATGCCCGTGGCGAGCGCTTCGTCCAATCCCAACTCTTCAATTTCACTCTGGTCTTCAAGTCGGTAGAGATCCATATGCCAGATAGTAGGCAAGGCATCATCGTAGACGTGAACGAGGGTAAAGGTCGGACTGGTTACGTCTATGGACTCACCCGTATGTGCCTGAATTAATCCACGCGCTAGGACGGTCTTGCCCGACCCCAACGAGCCCGACAGCGCAATGACGTCCCCAACTTCAGCCAGATCAGCAAGCTGTTTACCAAAAGCTACGGTCTGAGATTCAGAGTCAAAACAAAGACTGGGCACAGCAAAAACACATCCTTTAAGTCGTCCTTTCCGTTGTACCTTTGGTAAAGGACGGCTGCAATGGACCGGTTGGTCTGGATCGCTGCTCAAGATCCCGTTGGCAATTGGCAGGTGATGCTTCTGGCACCGTTTTTCGCCGTCTTCGCGTTGACGCTACCACCGTGTAAATCGGCAATATGGCGAATAAGTGAGAGACCCGTCCATTCTGCATCAGGATCACGATCAGGTGCAGGAGGTCCCTTAGTCGATAGTTCTATGATATCGCCAGCATCCTTCTGATCTGTCCGTTTTAGCGACAACGTTGTCTTACTTTCATCTGGTGCACCACGCAGAGTGCTGGTCGTCATGTGATAGAGCAGAAGGCGAATCCGCTGCTCATCACCGACAAGCCAACCAATAGAGTCGGGGCATTTTATGTTGAGTTCCCAACTATGAGCCTTCATCGTTTCTTTAGTCAGAGACAGCGTCGAGTCGAGCGCAGCACGGAGGTCGAAACTGTCTAACGACAAGGTATCCCTATCGGACTCCAGTGCGGCCAATTCGGCAATGTCGTCAACAAGTCGAACCAAATCTTCAATGGCATCTGTCGATTTATAAGCCGTATTTCCTTTTCGTTTATTATTCGATACTTGAGTTAAAAAACTGCCCAAGGGGGCGCGCAACTCACTCATCGCATCGGCGAAAAACGTACTGCGCAGTTGTTCGCTTGCTGATAAGTCACGTGCGCGGGCGCGCAAAGCCGTCTCGACTCGCGCTGGATCCGACACATCATCATAAGAAAAAAGTGCGCCACCATCAGGGAGGGCAACAGTCGTAACTTCAAGGACTTTGCCATCAGCCCTTTCGAAACGGGCTTGTTGTGGTTGCGCTTGAGAATTGGGCTGCATGGCGTTCAAAATGATGCCGCGGTGCTGTTCTTGTACCGTTCCGTCACCGAAAGATTCCGACATTCGGTCCACTGCATAGGCAATCGAAATGCGTTCTTCCACGACTTCCGGCGGCAACCCCCATAGAGATAGAAATGCTGGGTTGGCCAGTTGCAACTGGCCGTCGGCCGAAAACACAGCAATGGCTTCGTTGAGGTTATCTATGGTTTCCCGTTGTACAGCGATCAATGTGTTATAGGACTGTTCCAAAGCAAGGGTGTCGGTAACGTCTTCGTATGTGGTCAGCAAACCTCCCATGGGGTGCGGCGCGATGACCCGGCGCAGGGTGCCGCCGTCCGGCAGGTGAAGGACGTCTTCAAGGGGATCAATCAGCGAATGAAAACGATCCAGTTCTTGTTCCTTGAATGCTGGGAAATCTGCCACTTCCGGCAACCGGCGCTGATCCCGCAGCGCTTCCATTATGTCACCATAGGTTGGGCCGTCGCGGAGCCAAGCCGGATCCAAGTCCCACAATTGTGAAAAAGCTGTGTTGTAGAAAGCCAGGCGTTGGTCTGCGGCGTAAAAAGCGATAGCCGTACCCAAACGTTCAAGCACTTCTGCATGGGATGCGGTTTCACGGCGCAAGCGGGTTTCGAGCTCTTCCTGGCGGGTGATGTCATAAGCGATGCCAGCCGTCATTAATCCGCTGCCGTCACCAAACAACGAAGGCCGAGACTTGTTGTCTTCCAACTCTTCGTCATCGACTATTGCACCACTCATGGATACAGGATTCTCTGTGACCTCAAGCAATCGCCGGCTGCCTTCGATCACCATATGAAAAGGGGCTCTCCGGGTTACACCTGATGCGCGCGCTGCAGCAGCAAGCGCACGCACTTCACGAACAGACGCCCGTGGTGCCAACTCACGTCCGCGACTTGTGACATCATTGGCGCTACGAGCGTCTACGGCCTTGATGTAGGTGGCATTGCAATAGATAAGGGAAAGGTCATCATCCCGCAGCCAGATTGGAGAGGACATGCCGTCTAACGTGCATTCCAAAGAACGATTCTTTTCTTTGAGTGCATCATTTTCCTTGGTCAACGTGTCAACAGCGGCGACACCTTCCGTGACGTCACTCATCCAAACCATATCAACGTGTACAGCTTCGGATCTTTCCCCGGCTCGCACTCCACGGGCTTCGATCCGTCGTCCTGTCGCCGCATTAAACAGTTCGATATCAAAGCCGCGGCCGTCCATTCTTAAACGATCAACGGCTGACGAAAGTTGTTCCGTGGAGGTGCGATCGAAACCGTTCAAAACGTCATTAAAATCGGATTCCAGGCCCCGATACAGATCAAGCAATACGGCCAACCTTCGGGAACAGACCCCCTGATCCTCTTCTGAGTCATCACCCATCCAAGCGTAAAAGCCATCAGGCGACGCATTTAAGGCTGCTTCTACAGCGGCATACTGCTCTTCAGATCCGGCAAGCAGTTGTTCTGCTTGCCGCCACCGCCGGTGCTGCCAGAAAAGTACGGCCGCAGCCGGCATGACGATCAATAAGACCGCGCCGGCAATCGACAGCCACATAGGGGACATTAAAACCGTCATCTTGAGTCTAAACTCACGCGATCATCCTATGACGCTACCGCTGTCCCTCGGTTCGGAACACATGTATTGCATTAACTACCTTTGGACAGCAATACGCACCCGCAACTCCGCCGCGATTCGACCTAGTACCACTTCCGATGAATCACCTAAAACATATCGAATGGGCATTACACTCTTGTACCAAGGAACATGGTCCGTACCTAAACGCATGATCGGATTAAGAACCGCTAAAGTCTCAGTTCCCACAGCGCCGGCCATATTCCATATGCCTATTTGTACAGTGATAACGAGATCAAGTTGAGATATCAGAGCAAAGACAGAATCAAGATCATTGCGCAGGTCCAGGTCGGGCCATTCATGTATATGCACGCCGAACGTTTTTTCTGCCTGCTCCAATTCGTGAGCGCAATCTCCATAGTGCAGATTGACAAACGTGGCACCGGAAGTATTTAAAATATCGCCCCATTCATCGAGATGGGAATAGAACGCATTTCTCATGCGACACCAATCGACCACTTCAGAACGCCAACAAATACCAACTTTCAAATTATCGTCCAATTCTTCAAGTCGTTTCTTCCACAGAACAGTTTTCTGGGGGTCGGGCTTTAGAACATAATCGCGCTTTGGGAAATTGGAGATGTTTCGACGGTATCGGGCAGTTAAGTCGCCAGCGAGGCATTTCACTTCGTAGGTATCAGGCGGCGGCAATCGTTCTTGTGAATTCAAGGATTCCACCGGATAGAAATTCGCATTCGGAAACGATCGACCAAATATAGAAGCCAATCTCTTGTCACATTGGATAATACAAGAGTCTGATTCATCTATGACTTCGTCATAACAACTGGACCACCGTATCTCGTCCCCAAGGCCCTGTTCGCGTAGGATGAGAACTTTCTTCCCATTCATGGGCACGTTGAAATGATCTTCGTCTTTGTCGACCCAGTTTAGAACCGGCCTTATATTTGAAGTCCGACGATCTGACAGTAAGTTCCATCCAACATCCAATCGCCCCGTGGTTAACTCTAACTCCGCAAGATAACGAACAGTCGATCCATTTTGCGGACTTTTGGCTAAAGATTTTTCCAAGTAAGTTCGAGCTGTATCGTAATTTCTCAATTCGTACTGCAACCGCCCAAGCACCCCTTAATACTTCGGAATGTTCGGGAGATTTTTTGTGCGCTCGCTCGTAATGCTTTAACGCCTCAGCAAAATCCGCTGTTTCATGGTAATGAAACCCGAGAAGAAAATGACTTCCGGCATCATCTGAATTTGCTGTTTGATATTTGTATAAGGCTTCAAGACATCGCTCTTCTTGCCGTGTCTCTCTTAAGATTTCAGCCAACAGCATTGTCGCCGAATAGTGGTTGGGATTAGACTCCAATAGGTTTCAAGGGTTTCAATGGCGTCCGTGGGCTGCCCCCGGTTGTGCAGCGAAAGCGCGAGAAGATATTGGCTTTCTGTATGATCTGGAGCTAGCGCAATAATTTTTCGTACTGTATTCCCGGCTTCCACCCAAAGGGCTTTGGCTTGGTATATGCGGGCACGTTCCATGAGCCCCTCTATGGAGGCGGGAAAGGATTCAAGTACGCGGTCAATTGTCGTCTCTGCTGCACTGAGTTTACCGTAATTGCGGTAAGCCGCTGTCAATGGAACAAGCACTGACGGGTTGGGCTGCGTCGTTACATCTGCTTCGGTCAAATGGAAGATCGCTGAGTCCCAAGATTTCTGTTGGCAATAAAGAATCCCAAGATTGCTGTGAACCGACGTGTTGTCAGGATCCAACGCCAGCGCTTCCTTAAACGCGTATTCAGCTTGTTCCGTGCGCTGAGTCCGGAGCGCGGCGCTGCCCAGATTAAGGAGAAGGGTTACAGAGTCCGGTGTGAACTCGACTGCGGTCAACGCTGATAAAAAGGCCTCCTCAATATCATTAAGATGTAACAGAGCAATGCTCAGATTGTGGTGCGCTTCGGCGGATAGAGGATCGAAACGCACAGCGTCTTGAAAATGCTGCGCCGCATCGGCCCACTGCTCCTCTTTCGCTTTTTCCATTCCGGCAACAAGTGACGCCGAGGAGTCTTGCGGCCGACGGTCCACATCAGGGCGTGCAGTCAGGCGGTGGGTAAGGCGGCGTATCCACTTCATGTCCGAATCAAGCCTCGATTTTGCCCTGTATCAAATATTGCACATGGCTCGCATGGTATCGGATGGATATATGGTATAGACGCCCTCCGTAAAGCGCGGATTTGCCATGGACCTTAAAATACAAAACGGCATTGCGTTGTGTTGGGGCACACCAATCTTTGTTTTTAACCTGCCCGATCATGACGCGTTAAACACAGAACTCAAACCACTTGTACTGGATCGCAAGGAAACAACCCCTGGAATTCACAAAAGTAATTTTGGGGGATGGCATTCTTCAGACGATTTATTGACCTGGCCGTCACCAGCGGCGAAGACCTTGCAAGATTGGATCATTGAGGGATTTCGCCGCGCGACAAAACGTACCGGTGGGGGACAAAGTTACGCAGGTCGTCTCCAGCTCACCTGTTGGGCCAATGTAAACGGTCCAGGACATTCAAATGATGTTCACAATCACCCTCAATGTGCCTGGTCCGGGGTCTATTATGTTGATGTGGGCACACCAACGCCGGATGAGGAGAAATCAGGATTTCTTCATTTTCTGGATCCGCGAGGCGGTGCGGGCATGGTTGAGGATCCTTTCAGCCGTTTCGGTAAAGGGCGCGAGTTCAAACCCATATCAGGGCAAATGATTATTTTCCGTCTTGGCTCTTACACGGCGTACGTCCTTACCGTGGAGACGGCGATCGAATATCCATCGCTTTTAATATTGCTTTGTTGGACATGATGTAGGTGAGCACCGTGAACACGCAATCTGCAATTCTCGATCCCGGCATGCAATCGTCGGACTTTACGATGGAGCCGGATACGTTGGTATGGTGGACGACGCCAATCCTGCGTCGGACTTGTGAGGGGTTTGAACCTGTCAATCAGCAGCTCAAGACATTGATCAAAGAAAAGATGAAATCCAGTCCCGGCACAAACAAAAGCAACTTCGGCGGTTGGCATTCCGATGAAGATCTGTTGACTTGGGGCGGATAAGCGATCGCTCAGCTGCAAAACTGGATCATCGACGCGTTCCAAGATTTGACACAAGCTGTTTCTGCTGGACAGATCTATCAGCGCAAATTGGAATTGAATGCTTGGGCAAATGCCAACAAATCGGGCAACTATAACGCGTCTCACACGCATCCTACTTGTGTGTGGTCAGGCGTCTATTATGTCGATGCCGGAACGACCCAAGACACTTCTATTCCAAAGGCTGGTGCATTGGAATTGCTTGACCCGCGCACCGGCACGGAAATGATGGTCATTCCAGGCGCCATCTTTGGCAAGTCAAAGACCGAACATCCGCTGACCGGAGATATTGTCGTATTCCCAAGCTGGGTGCGCCATTTGGCCCACCCTTACGCGGGCGAGGGTGACCGCATCTCTATCGCTTTTAACATCCGGGTTCGGCCAAATCTTTAGCCGTAACTAGCTCATTAATACCGGTAGGCTTCCGGCTTGAACGGCCCTTCCACTGCAACGCCAATATAGTCGGCCTGTTTAGTGGATAGTTGCGTCAACTTTGCGCCAATTTTAGCCAAGTGTAATGCAGCAACCTTTTCGTCCAGGTGCTTGGGTAGGACGTAGACCTGTTTTTCATAGCTGTCTGAATTGTTCCACAGTTCGATCTGGGCCAGGACCTGATTTGTAAAAGAGGCGCTCATGACGAAGCTGGGATGACCGGTCGCGCAACCGAGATTAACCAGCCGGCCTTCCGCCAAAAGGATAATCCGTTTGCTGTCGGGAAATTCGATCTCGTCCACTTGCGGTTTGACGTTATGCCATTTGTAATTTTTCAGGGCATCGACCTGAATTTCGGTGTCAAAATGCCCAATATTGCAGACGATTGCGCGGTGCTTCATTTCCCGCATATGGTCGATGGTGATGACGTCAACGTTTCCTGTTGAGGTGACAAAGATGTCGCCGATGGGTGCCACGTCGTCCATGGTCGTGACCTCATAGCCTTCCATCGAAGCTTGCAGGGCGCAGATCGGATCGATTTCCGTGACCATGACCCGGCAGCCGGCATTGCGCAATGAATCCGCCGACCCTTTACCAACGTCTCCGTATCCGTTCACTACCGCCACCTTGCCGGCCATCATCACATCGGTGGCGCGTCGGATGCCGTCCACTAGACTTTCACGGCAGCCGTAGACGTTGTCGAACTTCGATTTTGTCACACTGTCATTGACGTTGATGGCGGGTACCTTAAGGGTTCCGTCCTTGGCCATCTCATACAAGCGATGCACCCCAGTGGTTGTCTCTTCCGATATGCCTTTGACGTCGTCGAGCAACGCTGGAAATTTTTCGTGCATGACCTGAGTCAGGTCACCGCCATCATCCAAGATCATATTCGGTCGCCAGCCGTCTGGGCCTTCGATGGTTTGATCGATGGCCCACCAAAACTCGTCGTCACTCATGCCTTTCCACGCAAATACGGGAATTTCCGCCGCCGCTATGGCAGCCGCGGCGTGGTCTTGGGTGGAGAAGATGTTGCACGAACTCCAGCGAACCTCGGCGCCGAGGGCAGTCAGAGTTTCGATGAGCACTGCTGTCTGAATGGTCATATGCAGGCAGCCGGCAATTCTCGCATCCGACAGTGGTTTCTTGTCGCCATATTCTTCCCGGATAGCCATAAGCCCCGGCATTTCCGTTTCGGCCATATCGATTTCATGGCGGCCCCAGTCGGCTTGGGACAAATCGGCGACCTTGTAATCGGTGAAACTCATTGCAGGCTCCTGGTTGTCAGGGAGTAAAATTATATGGACGAAGGGCGGCAAGATGCCGCCCCCAATACGGTATTGAAAATCGGTCCCGCGTATACCAGCAGGGTTCACGTCCGGGCAACCCGGTGGACTATGAAATTAAGTCCCTTACTGTTCTGCCATTTCAGCTATGAAAACGTCGAGTCTCTCCGGGTCCGCATCGCTGGTGAGACGGCGGGCCCGGCCGGCTATGGCAGACAAATTGAGTTCACGGACCCTTTTTTTGACACGCGGAATACTTCCCGCCGCCATAGACAATTCGGCAATGCCGAGGCCAAGAAGCAGCGGGGTCAAGCGTTCATCTCCGGCCATTTCGCCGCAAATCGAAACCGGGATACTGGCCGCTGCCGCCGCTTCGGCTGAAAATTGGATCAGTCTTAGCACCGCAGGGTGCAGCGGATTGTATAGATACGCGACGGTCTCATCGGTGCGATCGATGGCCAATGTGTACTGCGTGAGGTCGTTGGTGCCGATGGCAAAAAAATCCGCTTCGGCAGCCAAGGCGTCAGCAGCAAGGGCTGCACCAGGAATTTCGATCATAATCCCGAGCGGCGGCAGCGGATCGGCGATGCGCACGCCTTTGCGGCGCATTCGTCCGGCCAGTCGGTTCAGGACCCGACGCACTTCCCTGACTTCTTTCACGGAGCAAACCATGGGCAACAGTATCCGCACCGGTCCCAAGGCGCCGGCCCTCAAAATTGCGGCAAGTTGTTCCAGTAATACTTTGCGGTGGCTTAATGAAAACCGAATAGCGCGCAAGCCGAGTGCGGGATTGGGTCCAGGTTCAATTCCAAAACCATCTCCCAGTTTGTCAGCGCCGACATCGAGCGTGCGTATAGTGACCGGCCGACCATCCATACGTTTGACCACATCTCTCAACGCCTGGAATTGTTCTTCTTCGCCAGGTAAGTCGTCCCTATTCATGAACATGAATTCACTGCGTAACAAACCGACCCCAGCGGCACCGGCTTTGAGCACGCTTTCAATTTCACTGGGTAGTTCGATGTTGGCCTGTAAGCTGATGGCCATACCGTCTTGCGTCACGGCCGGCACGGCGCGGAGTTTATCCAAGGCACGCCGGCCGCGTAAGTAGTTGGCACGCCGTTTACGGAAATCGGCCAGCGTCGTTCTTGAAGGATTGAGAATTACCCGCCCAGAAGCGCCGTCAACAATGATGACATCGCCATTCATGGCGGCGGCGGCCACTGCGGGGACTGCGACCACAGCGGGCAGTGCGAGGGACCGCGCCATGATCGCAGTATGGCTTTCGACCCCACCCAATTCCGTCGCCAGACCGGCCACCAAGCTGGGATCAAGCAAGACCGTGTCTGCCGGAGATAATTCTTCGCTGACAATCACAGCATTGCGCGGCAGGGAAGAAAAGGCCGCCACTGTTTCCCGGCCCAGGCTTCGCACCAACCGGTTTCCCACTTCGCGGATATCGTCGATACGGGCGGACAAATAGCTATCGTCCATCGCTGCAAAGGCTTGTTCCATTAGGCTGATTTCTTTGAGAACGGCGGCTTCCGCATTGATCTGATCATTGGCAATGCGTTTCTCCACACCGCGTATCAAACGAGAGCCTTTGAGCATTTGTTGATAGGCATCTAAAAGATAGCCCAGCTCTTCTCGAGCGGCGCCCGGCAGTTTTTGCGCTTCCGTTTGTAGACGGTCGATTTCTTGTCCCGCCCGCGAGGCGGCGCCCGAGAGTCTCCCCTGTTCACGCTTGATGCGATTCTCTGGAATCCGCACTTCATGGACGTGGATGTCTGATCCAGATTCATGGCGGTATACAATGCCAATGGCTATGCCTGGTCCTGCAGGGACGCCATTAAACATGCGTTCCCATTTTTGACCTCTGTGTTTCACTTCACTCTTCATCGAACCCATTGGCGATCAATTTGCAAATAACGTCCATGGCTTTATCTGCTTCAGCACCGGTAGCAGAAAGGTGAATCTCTGTTTCCTGAGCTGCAGCGAGCATCAAAAGTCCCATGATCGAACTGCTCGATACTTCTAGCTCTCCTTTAGACACCAGAATTTCAGCGTCAAATTTTTCGGCAACCTTACAAAGTTTCGCGGCCGCGCGTGCATGCAATCCTTTGCTGTTGACGATCTTTGCCGTGCGCCGCAATGCCCCACTCATCTTCCAGCCGCACTATTCGTTTTGCGCCAAAAGAGCAGACGCCACGTTGATATATTTCCGACCAGCTTCCTGCGCTTGAACGACTGCATCCGTGAGTGATGTTGATGAGCGCAGCGATGCGAGTTTGATCAACAGTGGTAAGTTAACACCCGCAATGACTTCAACATTGGCGTTTTCCATGATTGAAATGGCAAGGTTAGACGGTGTTCCCCCAAACATGTCGGTCAATACGACGACACCGCTACCACTCTCCGACTTTTCTACAGCTGCTACGATATCCTCTCGCCGCTGTTCCATGTCGTCGTCTGGTCCAATGCAGATGCTAGCGATCTGCGATTGTGGACCCACAACGTGCTCCAAAGCGGACACCAGCTCCAAAGCAAGCCGTCCGTGTGTAACAAGGACCATCCCTATCATGGATTAAACACCCGTTTTCTGTTTACACGTCCGTGACATCAACAACATCCTAAACGCACTTATCGTTTCATTCGCGCAACTCATTTATGAGCTGCCCTCAATTTTTGGGAGACTAGAGCACTCGCAAGCACTATTGAACCTGAATCGCGGTTTATCAATGCGCTGCAAGTCTTTTCAGTGGAGCCATCTAAGCCATCTAGAAGTCCAAATCCCTATGCCTGTGGTCTATTTCGTGACCCAGCGTACCAAGCCAGGCCGCTAATTCCTGCAATACAAAGACGGATCGATGCCGCCCGCCCGTACAACCAATGGCTATGGTGAGATAGCTTTTACCCTCCTCCTGATAACGAGGTAGCAAGGGCTGAAGTAGACTTTTTATATTTCGCACAAAAGTTTCGTAGTCACGGTCCTTTGATATAAAGACGCCGACGTCATCATCGAGTCCAGTCTTGGGTTTGAGCTCAGGGATATAATGAGGGTTATTTAGAAAGCGAACATCAAAAACGAGATCGGCTTCGCGCGGCACACCATTGCGGTAGCCGAATGACACCAAATGGATGCGCATAGAACGGCGGTCATCTATGCCAAAGGTATTTTTAATAGTCCGCTTTAGATCCGCTGTAGTCAGGTTCGACGTATCGATCACCTGATCCGCAGCTGTTTTCATTGGATTCAGCAGCTGCCGTTCCAAAACAATAGCGCTGAGCACGGGAATTTCACCATCGAAGGGGTGCGGACGTCTGGTTTCGGTATATCGGCGCACCAAGATATCGTCATCGCATTCGAGATAGAGCAGGGTTAGTGTGATTTGAGCTTGCGCCGACAGTGCTTCAAGTTCCGACAACAGACGTCGCGCATCGAAGTCGCGTGTTCTAACGTCCATCCCCACCGCAAGGGGCCGATCTACACCGCCACCGCGTAGCGCGGCTTCCAGCAAAAAAACCGGAAGATTGTCCACAGTTTCAAAGCCAAGATCTTCAAGAGCATGCAGGGCAGAACTCTTTCCCGCTCCCGACAGGCCGGTGACAACAATGAGACGCGTGCGTGTATCAACGCTCATAATCATTTTGTCCCGTTGAATGTCTCGTCCACATGATACTTAAGTGCCATGCGCACCTTTGCTGCGGCTGAAACAGTGTCAGGATCCACAGCCAACTTCCGCAGTGTGACACCTTCAACGGTAACCGTCTCCTCTTCAGGAAATCGCTCGATTTCCATTTTTGGTACGAGTTCGACCAATAGTTCGACATTCACCGACGCTTGATGTGGCATGTTTACGATACCGTAGCCGCGGATCTCGATCTTTCCCTCTATGGTTTGCGGTGCGGTCGCGCGCAAAATGCCGTCCACAACGGACAATTCGCTGTAGTCGTCGGCAACCAGTTCCGCACCAGCGTCAATGAGACGAAGCGCAAGATCCGATTTCCCGCTGCCCGACGGCCCCCGAATGAGGACACCGGTGCCATCAACAGCGATGCAAGTGGCGTGGATCAAGGCCATAGCAGAAGGGTGACGCTCGGAGACCCGCCCGTCAAATCATTCGACGATCCGTTTTCACGATTATCGCGGCACGCATTCCAGCGTATGTGAAAATTTTAGACTACGCAGCCTGTGATGCCTCCGGTTACTCTGCGACATTGGTTATACAATCAACAAAAAGGGTTGTGTCATGGAGTTGCAATACCCGTTCACCATTTCGGCTACGTTACTGGTTCTCCTGGTTTATCACTGGATGATGTTTGGGGCAGGGGGTGCCAGGGCAAAATACAACGTGGATGCGCCGCGTACCGATGGACCGGATGACTACTATCGCCGTATCTATCGAGCTCACGTGAACACGCTTGAGCATATGGCATCCTTTTTGCCGGCCATGTGGATCTTTGCTGTGCTTGTATCCGACATGTGGGCCGCAGCGCTTGGTTTGGTGTGGATCGTTGGGCGGGTCGTATATGCGCTCGGATACTACACCGCAGCGGAGAAAAGATTTCCGGGTCTGTTTATATCGTTCATAACCGCCGTGATTCTTATTCTCGGCAGCATAGTAGCCCTGGCTATGAACGCCCTTTAACAATGAAGACGATTGAGTTGACCGTTTGAATTGAGTGTTTGATGCTTGCTGAAATTCTGACCGTCATCGCGCCGGTCGGATTGATCGCCGTTTTAGGGTTTATCTGGGATCGCAAAGGTTTGCCGTTCGACACCAATATGGTGGCGTATCTTGTCACCAGTGTCGGTGCGCTCTGTCTGATTGTCTCGACCCTGCTAGAGAACCGGCCGGACCCAGAGGTCATCAGAGGAATGGCGATTGCCGCGTTGGCTGTTGTCGGCAGCGTCGCCGTGGTCGCTGCCATCGGTTTGCGCATTGCTGGTCAGCCTCTGCGGGCATTTTTACCAGCTTTGACGTTTCCCAATGCGGGCAATATGGGCATCCCCTTGTGTCTGTTCGCATTCGGTGACGAAGGTCTGGCTCTTTCCGTGTCGTTCTTTGCGGCGATGGCGCTGACTCAATTTACCCTGGGCATTGGTATCGCTGCAGGACGCATGGCGTTGCGTGATGTCACAACCAATCCAGCGCTATGGGCTGCGGCGCCAGGGCAATCGGGTGAATGGTTTCACCGTGAGATAAGGCTTGCGAGGAAGTCGTCGTCCCAGGCAGCGATGCGTCATTTTACACGCAGACTGTCCTTGCCCGGGGCTTGGCGCAAGAGGTTGCTCGCCATGTGTTTGACGACCGCGAAGTTGGCCGGGGCAGTGTTCTTTCGGACCCGGCACTCGTCGTCGCGGAAGACCATGTCCATGACCCAGTGCAGGTCCATGACCCAGTGCAGGTCCATGACCCAGTGCAGCCCGTTCTCGCTGCTCCAATGGCCCCGGATGGCGGCGCTCAGGGTATCGGCCTTGGCGGCGGTGGAGGCGGATGTAGAAGCGGGTCTCGCGCTCGACCTTGGCGCCGGGTTGGATGCCGATCTCGCGTACGGTTTCGACCATAACAATGCTCCCGGGCCCGGGCCAGTGGTGGCGTTCCTTCAGCCAAGCGATTTCGTTCGTCGCCGTGGTGGTCCGGGTTTCGATGCGGCCGTGGCTCTTCTCCACTGTCTGGTGGTGGCTGACAACCGTATCGGCAAAGCCGCATGCTATCTGTTCGATGAAGAAAAGCTTGGTATCGTCGTGCAGGCTGCCCTGGTTGCCCTTGAGGGCAAGGATATAGTCGGCGTCCTTGTCGATGATCTTCGCGGCGATGTTGCGCTGACAGCCCATGGCGTCGATGGTCACCGTCGCGCCGTTGATGGTCAACAGATCCAACAGCTTCGGGAGAGCGACGATCTCGTTGGATTTATCAGCCACCTTGGCTTGGCCAAGCACCAGGTTCTGACGTGTGCTCCACGCCGAGATCATGTGGATGCGCTTTGGCGCCGCCTTCCTGATAGGAGCGCCGCAGCGTCTTGCCGTCGATGGCGACGATGTCCGCGCCGCGCCCGGTGAGCGATGCCGCCCAGGCGATGAAGCAGTGCTGAAACTGTTCGGCATCAAGGGCTGCGAAGATGTCACCGAGTTGATCGTGTGAGGGCGTACCATCCGTGAACGGCCGGAAACGGCGCAGAAACGTCAGTTTCCTCTCGCGTACTTGGCGATCTCGACCCAGCTCTCACAGCCGGCGGGCACGCCGAGAAGGCATAGCAGCAACACTTCGTCGAGGGGATAGAGGACCGTGGCGCGTTGCCGCGGGTCGTCGAGATCGGTGAAATGCTCCAGGAAATCAACAATCTGATTAAAGGCCTCGTTCGCCGTTCCAAACCGTCGCGTCATTTCTGGGATCCTTCTTGCGAATCAAAAGGATCAATAGCGATTCAGACTTCTACACTCTTGTCATCCTCAAGTTCACCCAATTGCCCTGGCCGTCACCCCGTGCGGTCTTGTTCCCGGGCAGGGCGGCCCCTAGGGTATGAATGACCTATAATACCAGCGGTCATTGAGATTGATTCTTTTTTAGGGATTCCCCACGGCGCAATGATGTGATTCATAGAAAGCCGGCTTTAAATGGAGGATTTGATGTCGGCGAAGATCCCGTTGCGAACGGACTATGACGCGGTCCAAGCGCGGGCCTTGACGCGCAAAGCGACAGATCCCAATCAGGTGCGCCGCCTTCTGGCGATTGCGGCGGTTTATGATGGCATGAACCGTAGGGATGCGGCGGCGGTTGGCGGCATGGACCGCCAGAGCCTGCGCGACTGGGTGTACCGGTTCAATCAGGCAGGCCCCGAGGGCCTGCACGACCACAAATCTCCCGGCGCGGTTCCGCAGCTGACGGCGGTGGAGAGGGTGGCGTTGGCGGAGATCGTCGAGGCGGGGCCGGACAGCGACGGCGTCGTGCGCTGGCGCCGGCTCGACCTCAAGGAGGTTATCCGGGACCGCTTCGGGGTGGAGTATCACGAGCGCTCGGTCTCGCGCCTGCTGCACGATCTCGGCTTCTCGCACATGAGCGCCCGGGTGCGCCATCCGGGCCAAGATGCGGCAATGCTGGAGACGTTTAAAGAAACTTCCCCCGGGCGCTCGCCGCGGCGGTAGCCCACCTGCCGCCCGCAACGCCGGTCGAGCTGTGGTGGCAAGACGAGATGCGCCTTGGCCAGAAGAACGGCATCGTCCGGCAGTGGGCGCGCACCGGCAGACCTACCTGTCGCACCGCGTCTTCGACAGTTACGAAGACATCGTCGATGCGGCATGCCACGCCTGGAACAAGCTCATCGACAAGCCCTCGAAAATCATGTCGATTGGTATGCGCAAATGGGCACACGAAGGTCAAATTCAATGACCGTTGGTACAAATATATGAGGGCGCTATGAAGGTATTGTTCGGAAATTTGGCCCGTCCCGCGTCGGGCGCCGTCGCTGTCGGTGTTTCAGATGGTGGAAAGCTCGGAAAAACAGCACAAGCCGTGGACCGGGCGACCGGCGGTGCTCTTTCTGCCGCCATGAAAGCCGCCAAGTTCAACGGTGAGTCTGGCAAGACCGTTTCCGTTTACGCGCCGCCTCGATCCAAGCTCACCCGGGTGGTGGCCATTGGATTGGGCAAAGCCAAAGACTTGACGGCGCAGTCCGTGGAGGAAGCCGGCGGGTCGGTGTATGACGCGTTGTCAAAGGATCCCCGTGCCACTGTGGTTGTGGATGTTATTAAAGGAGCGCAGGTTGACGCCGCCGACATGGCCGCTGCTTTGGCGTCCGGTGTGGTGCTTAAGTCGTATCGTTTTGACAAATACCGCACCAAAGAAAAACCGGCGCAGAAACCCAAACTCAAGTCCATCGCGATTACCACGTCTGCGGCGGCCGGCGCCCGCGCAGCCTACAAAGAGCTTGAAGCCGTCAATGAAGGTGTCTTTCTCACCCGTGATCTGGTCAGCGAGCCGGCCAATGTGCTCAACCCCAAATCCTTTTCTGCCATCGCCAGAAAGCTGGCCGGAGGGAGTCTCAAAGCCAAAGTGCTCGGCCGTAAGGAAATGGAAAAGCTCGGCATGGGTGCCCTGCTCGGTGTAGCGCAGGGGTCGGTCAATGAACCGCAAATGGTCGTTTTCGAGTGGAACGGTGGGCGCAAAAACGATCCGACATTGGCTTTCGTTGGCAAGGGTGTGTGTTTCGATTCCGGCGGTATCAGCCTCAAACCCGGTCAAGGCATGTGGGACATGAAATGGGATATGGGCGGAGCCGGTGTGGTCACCGGACTGATGAAAGCGCTCTCCGGCCGCAATGCCAAGGCAAACGTCGTCGGTGTCATCGGTCTGGTGGAAAACATGCCCGACGGTGCGGCTCAACGTCCCGGCGATGTGGTTACATCGGCCGATGGACAAACCATTGAGGTGCTCAACACCGATGCGGAAGGGCGTCTGGTTTTGGCCGATGCTCTTTGGTACGTGCAGGAACACTTTGAACCCGCGCTGGTCATCGATCTCGCCACATTGACCGGTGCCATCATCGTCGCCTTGGCGGAACATTACGCCGGACTGTTTGCCAACGATGAAGACTTGGCTAGTCAGCTCGCCGAAGCCGGGCAGGTGGTCAAAGAGCGGCTGTGGCGCATGCCCATGGGTCCCGAGTATGACAAACTGATCAACTCACCCATCGCCGATATGAAAAATCTGGGCGGGCGTTATGCCGGCTCGACTACGGCGGCTCAGTTTCTAGGCCGCTTCATTAATAAGGGCATGCCGTGGGCTCATCTGGACATCGCTGGCGTGACTTGGGCGGAATCCGCACGGGCATTGGTGCCCAAAGGCGGCACTGGGTACGGCGTGCGCCTACTCAACCGCTTTGTCGCGGACAACTACGAATAAGATGTCTCAGGCCGCGCTGACTTAAGCGGCCTTCTTAAGCAGCTTTGGGACGGGTGTGTCTGGCCAGCTTGAAGGCGTACACGTAGATATGGTCGTCCTTGATGGTGGGATCGCCCTTGGCGCCGAGATCGGTGAAGAACTCCGCGACCTCTGCCGCCCGAATATCTGTCTCAGCCGTTCGGAACAAGCCTTTGTCGCCGTTCTTGAAGCCATGGTATTTGAAGAGGTCCGTTTTCGGATTCGTCGATGTCGACACGTACCATTCTTTGTAATTGGCGCCGTGCTTGCCCATAAAGGCCTGAAAGTCATCGAGAATGTCCGATTTCGATTTAGCCATCTTTTTCCCTCTGTCTAATCCCTCAAGCCCAGCCCTATCGACTCGCTACAACAACTGGGGGTATGGGTCAAATTAAACTTTTCAACGATTAAGCAACTATGTCGTGAGCCTCTTTAGATGCCACCCTCACAACTGGCGAAATATCCTGGTTCAGTTAAATCGCCCTTAACAACACGCCTAAGAACGTGGGTGGAGAACCAACGGTTGCATCCCGATTGCCGCTCCGGGTACACGACGGGTCCACGTCTCGTCGGAGTGTTTTGATGTCCGATCTTGCCAACAAAGATCTGGTTAGGCCCTTTGCCGCACTGCGCCCGGTGCCCGAGCACGCCGCTGCCGTGGCCGCGCCGCCCTATGACGTACTCAACACGGAAGAAGCCCGCGCTCGTGCCGAAGGCCGGCCCAATAGTTTTTTGCATATTTCCAAACCAGAAATCGATCTGCCGCCTGGCACCGATGTCTATGGCTTGGAGGTTTACGCCAAGGGGGCGGAAAATCTGCGACGGCTGGTCCAAGACGGCGCGCTCATGCGCGAGGCCAAGCCCTGTTATTACGCTTACCGCTTGACCATGGGCGACCACAGCCAAACTGGCGTGGCCATGGTGGCATCAGTGGACGCGTATGACGCAAACACCATCCGAAAACATGAGTTCACCCGTCCAAAGAAAGAGAACGACCGGGTGGACCAGATCATGGCACTCAATGCCCAAACCGGACCGGTTTTGTTGGCCTATAAATCATCATCCGTGGTGAAGGTGGCGTTGGATGCGGTGACGTCAAACGCGCCGACTTACGATGTGACCGCAGACGACGGAGTCGGACATACCCTGTGGGTCATTGATGAAGATGCGCAAATTGCGGCGCTGTCCGATGCCTTTAACGTTATGCCGGCGTTGTACATCGCTGACGGCCACCACCGCTCGGCCGCCGGTTCTCGTGTTGCCAAAGCCAAACCGGATATCGACAACGCGCAATACTTTCTCACCGTCGCCTATGCCGACGATGAAATGCGCATTCTCGATTACAACCGAGTAGTCAAAGACCTCAATGGTCACACTGTGTCGGATCTGCTGGCCAAAATCGGAGAACGCTTCGATGTGGTCCGCGCCGATGGCCAGGCCAAACCGACGCAACCGACGCAATTCGGAATGTATCTGGACGGCGCCTGGTACACTTTGGACTTGCACGAAGAATACATTCCAGATGACCCCGTCGGTCGGCTGGACGTAAGTCTGCTCCACGCCAATCTGATCGAGCCTCTGCTCGGCATTGCCGACCCGCGCACCGACGAGCGCATTGATTTCGTCGGCGGCATCCGGGGCATGGATGAACTAGAGAAGAGAGTGAACTCCGGTGAAATGCAGGTCGCCTTTGCACTTTTTCCCACCAGCATGGTCGACCTCATGGCCGTCGCCGACGCCGGTGAAGTGATGCCGCCCAAGTCCACTTGGTTCGAACCCAAATTGGCCGACGGCCTTCTGAGTCATGTGTTGGACTAGCATCACGTCATGATTGTGGTATCGCCGCCAGTCCTCGTCGTCACGGGGCC
Source organism: Rhodospirillaceae bacterium (assembly GCA_965262665.1). GTDB lineage: Bacteria > Pseudomonadota > Alphaproteobacteria > Rhodospirillales > Rhodospirillaceae > CBDBND01. The sequence goes on along the minus strand of CBDHFR010000003.1, from coordinate 164,333 downwards.
GACGGCTAGCGGCAAGTCGGGCTTGGCCTTAAGACTCGCTGAAGAACTGAACGGTGTCGTGATCAATGCCGACAGCATGCAGGTCTATCCGGACCTGCGTGTTTTAACAGCCCGGCCAAGCGAAGAAGACGAAGCACGGGTGCCCCACAAACTTTACGGCACCCGCGATGGCGCTGAGGCCTGCACCGCCGCTGCTTGGGCCGAAGACGCGGCGCAGGAAATTCAGACGGCCCATGACGCTGGTCAGCAGCCCATCCTGGTGGGTGGTACTGGACTTTATATAAAGGCGTTGACGGAGGGTCTGGCGGAGATTCCGGAGATTCCAGATGGCGTACGCCAAGCCGCCAGGCGCTTGCGTCTGGAACAGGGCCATGACGCTCTTTACACAAGCCTCAAGGAGAAAGACCCGGACGGAGCGGCGCTGCTGAAAGCCAAAGACCGCCAGCGGGTGCTGCGGGCTTGGGAAGTCATCGAGGCCACCGGCACCCCTCTCCATGTCTGGCAGGATCAACCCTTACAGCGGCCTTTGCCCGACGCCCGGTTCTTCTCAGTGCTGCTGGAACCGCCCCGGGATGACCTCTATGCCGCTTGCGATGCGCGGTTTGCCGCCATGCTCAAGGCCGGCGCCTTGGCCGAGGTGGAGGCGCTGACAAAAAGGGGCCTGGACCCATCCCTGCCGGTGATGAAAGCCTTAGGCGTCCCCGAATTGGCCGCTTTTTTGGCCGGTGAGGCCAGCCGCGAGGACGCCATAGCCAAGGCTCAACAGCACACCCGTAACTACGCCAAGCGGCAGATGACCTGGTTTCGGACTCAGTTTCGTGCGTCTGAAACTCTTTCAGAGAAATATTCAGAAAGTTTTTTTAATGAAATCTTTCCAATTATTCGCCAATTTCTATTGACCTCGGCCTAAACAGTTGTTAGTACCCTCGCTTTCCGCCTCCGGCCGGGGGCGGTTTGTTTTTGTCTGGGACGTTAAGGCGCAATTTGAGAGCCAACACTGACCACTTTTTTTCTAAGGACCGGTTTACCATGCCACGGGATGCCATCGACGGACGCCGGATGGTCGGCGCCAAGATCTTACTGAAAGCTCTGCATGAGCAGGGCGTAGAGGTCGTCTTCGGCTACCCGGGCGGGGCCGTGCTGCCGATCTATGACGAGATCTTCAAGCAAAACCAGATCCGCCACATCTTGGTCCGCCATGAACAGGGCGCCGTTCATGCGGCAGAAGGTTACGCCCGCTCCACCGGTAAAGTTGGTGTGGTGCTGGTCACCTCAGGACCGGGCGCCACCAATGCGGTGACCGGCCTGACCGATGCCCTGATGGATTCCGTTCCCGTTGTTTGCCTGACCGGGCAAGTGCCGACCCATTTGATTGGCAACGATGCTTTTCAGGAAGCCGACACCGTGGGCATCACCCGGCCTTGCACCAAACACAATTATTTGGTGAAGGATCCCAACAACTTGGCGGCCGTAGTCCATGAGGCGTTTTATGTCGCCCGCTCCGGCCGGCCTGGTCCGGTGGTGGTTGACCTGCCCAAAGACGTGGTCATGGAACAGGGGACCTATTCCACGGCCCCGCGAGGCATAAAGCGTCAAAAGCACAAAACCTATCAGCCGGCCTACGTGCCCGACCCCACATCCATCGACGCGGCCGTCGAGCTGATGGTCAATGCCGAGAAACCGCTGTTCTACACCGGCGGCGGCATTACCAATGCAGGCGAGTCGGCATCGCGTGCACTCACTCAGCTGGTTGACGACACCGGCTTTCCCATCACGTCCACACTTATGGGTCTGGGGGCATATCCCGCGTCCGGCAAACATTGGCTTGGCATGGTCGGCATGCACGGCACATATGAATCGAATATGGCAATGCATGATTGCGATGTGATGATCAACATTGGCGCGCGGTTCGATGACCGGGTGACCGGTAACCTGAAATTCTTTTCGCCTGGTTCGAAGAAGATCCATGTGGATATCGATTCCTCGTCCATCAATAAAAACGTAATCGTCGATATACCCGTCCTTGGTGATGCCGGTTTGGCAATGACGTCCATTTTTACGCTATGGAGAAAGCGTGCTAATCCGCGCAAGGTCAAAGCGCTGAGAGACTGGTGGGCGGAGATCGAAAGCTGGAAGGTGCGCGATTGTCTGAAGTATCGCCAGGACGGCCCACTGATCAAACCACAATACGCTATTGAACGTCTATTTGAACTGACCAAAGACCGGGAGACCTTCATCACCACGGAAGTGGGTCAACACCAGATGTGGGCAGCGCAGTTTTACCGTTTCGATCGGCCCAACCACTGGATGACTTCCGGCGGTCTCGGCACCATGGGTTATGGCCTACCGGCCGCCATCGGTGTGCAGTTGGGCAACCCAGACGGGTTGGTTGTCGATGTTGCTGGCGAAGCATCGATCCTGATGAACATTCAGGAGTTGTCGACGGCAGTGCAATACCGCCTGCCCATCAAACTGTTCATCATAAACAATCAATATATGGGCATGGTGCGCCAATGGCAGGAACTGTTGCATGGCGGGCGCTATTCGGAAAGTTACACGGATTCCCTGCCGGACTTCGTCAAGCTGGCCGAAGCCTACGGGATGACAGGCTTGCGCGTCCAGGATCCGGCAAGAGTGGACGATACTATTAAGGAAATGATTACCGTCGACGGCCCGGTAATTGTCGATGTCTGCGTTGACCAAAAAGAAAATTGCTTCCCCATGATTCCGTCCGGCGCAGCCCACAACGAAATGCTTTTAGGTCCAGAAGACGAAGCGCAGAAGCCGGTTTCAGAAGAAGGCATGGTTCTCGTCTAACACCATGTAAATAGTAAGATCATAGGGCGTTAAAATTCGCGTCCTTTTTCGGAGAATGGGTTGTGAGCAGCAACATTTATGAAGGCTCGGTGCCGGTTTCAGTATTGAAAGACACCGACGTGTACCGGCACACCATTTCGGTGCTGGTGGACAATGAAGCCGGGGCCTTGGCGCGGGTGATCGGGCTGTTCTCTGGCCGTGGCTACAACATCGAAAGTCTGACCGTGTCTGAGGTGGATCCGGAACAGCAGTTGTCACGCATCAATTTGGTCACTTCCGGTACGCGGCAGATTGTCGAACAGATCAAAGCTCAGCTGGGCCGCTTGGTGCCGGTGCATACGGTCAAGGATTTGACAGACGAAGGACCGTCGGTAGGGCGTGAACTGTCGCTTATTAAGGTTTACGGTGTTGAAGACGATCGCGTCGAAGCGCTGCGCATCGGTGACATTTTTCGCTGCAATGTGGTCGACTCAACCACAGACTCCTTTATCTTCGAGGTCGTCGGCGCGTCGGAAAAGATCGATGCGTTTATCAATTTGATGAAACCGCTTGGACTGGTCGAAGTATCGCGCACTGGCGTTGCCGCCATTGCCCGCGGCTCGACCGGCATGGAAGAGTCAGGTCGCCGGAAGCTCAAAGCCAAAAAGACAGCGACAAAAAAGAAATCGATAAAAAAGAAAACTACCAAGACCAAAGCGAAAAAGAGAGTTTCGCCCAAACGCAAAACTGCGTTGAAGAAAAAAACATCAACACGAAAGAAAAAACGGTAAGCACCGGAAAGGACGACAATCATGCGCGTGTACTATGACCGCGACGCCGATGTGAACATCATCAAAGGCAAGAAAGTGACTGTGATAGGTTACGGCAGCCAGGGCCATGCCCACATTCTTAACCTGCGTGATTCTCGCGTGGCGGATGTTGCTGTCGCTTTGCGGGAAGACTCAAGCAGCCGCAAGAAGGCTGAAGGAGAAGGTCTCACCGTCATGAACCCAGGCGATGCCGCCGCCTGGGCCGACGTGGTGATGGTGCTGACGCCCGACGAGCTTCAGGGTGATCTCTATCGCGATCACATTGCGCCCAATCTCAAGGAAGGCGCTGCCTTGGCCTTCGCCCATGGACTTAACATTCACTTCAATCTGATCGTGCCCCGGGCCGACCTGGATATCTTTATGGTCGCTCCGAAAGGACCCGGTCACACAGTGCGGGCCGAGTACCAGCGAGGCGCCGGTGTGCCCTGTCTGGTGGCGGTGGCCCAGGATGCCTCGGGCAATGCCATGGAAATTGCCTTGTCCTATGCGTCTGCCATCGGCGGTGGCCGGGCGGGCATCATCGAGACAACCTTCCGTGAGGAATGCGAGACCGACCTATTCGGCGAACAAGCAGTGCTTTGCGGTGGCCTCTCCCACCTGATCAAAGCCGGTTACGAAACCCTTGTGGAAGCCGGCTATGCCCCGGAAATGGCTTACTTCGAGTGTCTGCACGAGGTCAAACTGATCGTCGATCTGATGTACGAGGGCGGCCTTGCCGATATGCGCTACTCGGTGTCCAACACCGCGGAATACGGCGATTACGTTTCTGGTCCGCGGGTCATCACCGACGAGACCAAAGCGGAAATGAAGCAGATCCTCACCGACATCCAAGAAGGCCGGTTCGTCCGCGACTGGATGGCCGAATGCGGCGCCGGTCAGCCCAGTTTCAAGGCCACCCGCCGGCTCTGGGCCGAGCATGGAATCGAAGAAGTGGGCGAACGCCTCCGGGCCATGATGCCGTGGATCGGCGGCGACAAGGCCCTGGTGGACAAAAGCCGGAATTAGCCGCACTCAGAAGCGCCAGTGGAACAAGGGCCCCCAAAAAGGGCCCTTTTTCATACTGTTCTCTATGGACTTCACCTCAATTTAACCATTATTCGTGCTAAGTTATTGACTTAAGGGGTGGAAAGTACTTTTAAGGTACCACACACGCCGTCTCGTTTAGGTGCTTGGATGGCGTCAATTGAGGGATAGCCCGTGATCAACCGGATCACAGACCGCGAACCGACCATCGCTCCGACCGCTGCTGCGGCCGGAACCGACGGATTAGTGCGTCTGTCCGGTCTGCTCGGGCTGCTTCTCTCCGACCGGGGTCTGCGACTTAACAGCCCCTGAGCGTCGTTTGTCACGAGCGGCGGACGTTCAGGGGAAAAAGCGCAGCACTGTTGTCGCTCGCATGAGCCTTTGTATCGAAACCCCAGTCGTGAGACAGAACAATGAATACCAACCGAGTTATCATTTTTGACACCACCTTGAGGGACGGCGAGCAGTCCCCCGGGGCCTCTATGAACCGCGAAGAAAAGGTGCGGGTCGCCAAAATCTTGGAAGCGATGCGTGTCGACGTCATCGAAGCCGGCTTCCCGATCGCCTCCCAGGGTGACTACGAAGCGGTGAAAGCCGTCGCTGAAGTTGTCACGGAATCCACAGTTGCGGGCCTCGCCCGTGCCGCCAAAGGTGACATTCAAAGGGTAGCGGATGCAATTGCGCCGGCTAAACGTGGTCGTATCCATACTTTCATCTCTACCTCGCCGCTGCACATGAAATATAAGCTGCAGATGGAGCCGGAGGCGGTGTACCAGGCGGCCATCGACAGCATAACCTTTGCCCGCCAATTCACCGACGACGTGGAATGGTCGCCCGAAGACGGAACGCGCACGGAGCATGATTTCCTCTGCCGCTGTGTTGAGGCCGCCATCGATGCCGGCGCCACCACCATCAACATTCCCGACACTGTCGGTTACACCGTGCCGGATGAATTTCATGCCCTCATTTCGATGCTGTTCAACCGGGTGCCTAATATCGACAAGGCAGTGATCTCCGTACATTGCCACAACGATTTGGGTCTGGCGGTGGCCAATTCCCTGGCCGCCGTACAAGCCGGGGCGCGTCAGGTGGAATGCACCATCAACGGTTTGGGTGAACGGGCCGGCAACGCGGCGTTGGAAGAGATCGTTATGGCTTTGCGCACCCGTAAGGATCACATCCCTTACGAAACGGATGTAAAAACTGAGTTGATCACCAAGGCCTCGCACATGGTCTCGACCGTCACCGGTTTTCCGGTTCAGCCCAACAAAGCTATCGTCGGCGCCAACGCCTTTGCCCATGAAAGCGGTATTCACCAGGACGGCCTTCTTAAACACGCCGAAACCTACGAAATCATGACGCCGGAGTCCGTTGGCCTAAAGGAGTCCAATCTGGTCATGGGTAAGCACTCGGGCCGACATGCCTTCAAGGAAAAGCTCAAGGAACTGGGCTACACCTTGGGCGATAACGCCATGAACGACGCGTTCAAGCGCTTCAAGGACCTGGCCGACAAGAAGAAGGACGTCTACGACGAAGACATCATTGCCCTAGTGGACGACGAGGTGCGGGACAACGATCGCATCAAGTTCGTTTCACTTCAGGTGGTGTGTGGATCCAAAGTGGAACATCAGACAGCTGAACTTGAACTGGAGTTTGACGGGGACGTGGTGTCCACCACTACGGAAGGCGACGGTCCAGTCGATGCTACGTTCAATGCCATCAAGGCGCTGACATTCGAAACCCAGCATCTGCAGCTCTATCAAGTCCATGCGGTGACCGAAGGAACGGATGCCCAGGCGGAAGTTACGGTGCGTCTAGAAGAAAACGGCAAGACGGTAATGGGCCAAGGCGCAGATACGGACACTCTGGTGGCGTCAGCCCGCGCTTATGTCAATGCGCTCAACAAACTGTTGCTGAAGCGCGAGAAGACAGCGCCCGAGGCGGTGGCGGTATGAGCTTTGTTCACACCCGCACTGTATTAAGGGCATAAAAGAAAACAGGAACGTCCGGATGGACTGTCACACACGGAAGCCTCCGGACGTTTCAAACGTTAGAAGACTGAGACAACAAAGAACGGGATAGAGAGACACAGTACATGTTTGCGAGTTTAACCGGCTGGCTTTCCGCCGATATGGCTATCGACCTTGGGACCGCCAATACGTTGGTCTACGTCAAAGGGCGCGGCATCGTTTTGAACGAACCATCGGTGGTGGCGTTGCAGGAAGAAAAAGGCCGTAAAGCAGTGCTTGCCGTTGGCAACGAGGCCAAGCAAATGCTCGGCCGTACCCCTGGATCCATTCAAGCTATCCGCCCTTTGCGCGACGGAGTGATCGCCGACTTCGAAGTCGCCGAGGAAATGATCAAACACTTCATCCGCAAAGTGCAGAACCGCAAGGGCTGGGCCAGCCCCATGGTGGTGATCTGCGTGCCGTCTGGTTCAACAGCCGTGGAACGCCGGGCAATTCAGGAATCAGCGGAAGCCGCCGGCGCACGCAAGGTGTTTTTGATTGAGGAGCCCATGGCCGCGGCCATTGGCGCCGGGTTGCCGATCACCGAGCCCACCGGTTCGATGGTGGTCGACATCGGCGGCGGTACAACGGAAGTGGCGGTGCTGTCGCTCAGCGGCATCGTCTACGCCCGCTCCGTCCGGGTGGGCGGCGACATGATGGACGAAGCCATAATCAACTACATCCGTCGCCATCATAATCTGCTGGTCGGCGAAAGCTCAGCCGAGCGAATCAAAAAAGAGATCGGTTGCGCCTGTCCGCCTGAGACCGGCGAAGGCGAGACCATCGAAATCAAGGGCCGGGACCTGATGAACGGGGTCCCGAAAGAAATTCTCATCAGCCAGCGCCAGATCGCCGAGGCCTTGGCCGAACCCGTGACCGCCATCATCGATGCGGTCAAAGTTGCACTGGAACACACAGCGCCAGAACTGGCGGCGGATATTGTCGATAAGGGCATCGTTCTCACCGGCGGCGGAGCCATGTTGACCAACCTCGATTTTGTGCTGCGTCATGCCACGGGATTGCCCGTGTCTATCGCCGACGAGCCGCTCAATTGTGTGGCTTTGGGCACCGGCATGGCATTGGAACAGATGAAGATGATGCGTGGTGTGCTAACATCCATGTACTAAAGTAAACCCGCCGGTGTGCTGAACGGGCCGGCGCCTTGGAGAGGCGATTGTGAAACAGCTAACGGGTCAGATTTCCCGGCTAGGGACGTTCAAGTACCTGCTGCAGCGGCTTGCCTTCCTCAGCCTGATCGGGCTGACCTTTGCCCTCATGCTGATCGGTAAAGCGGACACAATTTTTGTGGAACGGGCCCGGATGGCGGTCAGCGATGCAGTCACCCCCATTCTCCGGGTCATGGCTGAACCAGCCGCTGCCATTTCTCAGTTCGTCACTAACATTCGTGAATTGGCTGCCATTCGTCAACAAAACGCCGATCTGCGCGAAGCCAATATGCTCTTGCTGGAATGGCAGGCGGTTGCGCAGAAATTGGAAAACGAAAATCAACAATTGCGTGGGCTTCTCGGTACCGTTTACGAACCCGAAGCTAGATCCATATCGGCCCGTGTTGTTGCAGATTCCGGTGGCGCGTTCGCGCAAAGTATTCTTATCACTGCCGGCAGCCGCGACGGCGTCGCTAAAGAACAGGCAGTCGTCACCGGTGAAGGACTGGTCGGTCGTGTAACCCAGGCAGGGTTCCGTTCGGCCCGCGTGCTTCTGATTACTGATATCAACTCGCGGATCCCAGTGCGTGTGGGTGAGGCAGGCGACCGCGCCATTTTGGCAGGCGACAATTCACCCCGACCCTTGCTCAACTATCTCGGTATGAAATCGGCCGTCGCGCCCGGTGACCGTATTGTTACCTCTGGGGATGCGGGTGCGTTTCCCCCTGGGCTACCTGTGGGGCGGGTGGTCATCGCCGATGAAAACAAAGTACTTGTGGAACCCTATGCCTCCCGTGACCGGCTTCAATACGTGGAAGCGCTGGACTTCGGCCTGAGTGGCATCCTCGCTGAAATCGACCGCAAGGAGTAAGCGATCCCATGCAGCCGACCGTCTGGCAAAAAGTCGACTCCCGGGCCCGGCGCATTCTGCCCTTCGGTCTGACTATGATTATTTTGCTGTTCGGACTGACTCCCACCTACGTTCCGGGCCTGGCTCAAATCACGCCCATGTATGCGCTCATCGCGGTGTATTTCTGGTCGATTTACCGCCCTGACCTGCTTGGCTACGGGTCAGGCTTTGCCATCGGCGTGCTGGAAGATCTTCTCACAGGAGCGCCCCTCGGTGTTGGTGCATTGACGCTGTTGCTGACTCAATGGGCTGTGTTCAATCAGCAGAAATTTTTCCACGCCAAACCGTTTACCGTGACGTGGTTTACGTTTGTCTTAGTCGCATTCGGTGCCGCTTTTCTCAAATGGATTTGCATCGGCTTGGTTGAAGAAAGCGGATTTACACCCTTTGGCGATCTGTTCGCCGCTTATCTGATCACTGTTGCCATATATCCCGTCATCGCATGGCTGTTTTCTAAGGCGCAAACGGGTCTGCTGGACGAATTATGATCATCAACAGGGACAATGACCGGACCCGTGTGTTCAACCGACGCGCAGCTGTATTGGGTGGTGGTCAGGCATTGCTCATTTCCGCTCTGGTTGGGCGCATGTATTTTCTACAGGTCGTTGAATCCGACCGTTACCGCATGCTGGCAGAGGAGAACCGCATCAACTTGCGACTTCTGCCACCACCGCGAGGCCGCATACTCGACCGCTTTGGCGAACCGCTGGCCGTAAACCGGCAGAACTTCCGGGTCTTGATCGTTTCCGAGCAAACCAATGATCTCAGTGCAACATTGGACGCTCTGGCAAATGTCATTGAGCTTTCCAAGTACGATCGCGACCGGGTGCGAAAGGAAGTTCGGCGACGGCGTAGTTTTGTACCCATTACGGTACGGGAAAATCTAAATTGGGAGGAAATGGCGCGCATTCAGGTGAACGCGCCCGATCTGCCCGGCGTCGTGGTTGACGAAGGTCTGACCCGCTTCTATCCACAAACGGAAACCGCTGCGCATGTGTTGGGTTACGTCTCCAGTGTTGACGAGGAAGACCTAACGGGCGAACCACTTCTACAATTGCCTGGTTTCCGCATTGGTAAGGCGGGCATGGAACGGGAGTTTGACTTGGCGTTGCGCGGGTCCGGTGGCAACAGCCAGGTGGAAGTCAACGCCCTCGGCCGTGTCATCCGGGAGTTGGAACGGAAAGAAGGAGAGGCGGGGACCGATCTCACGTTAACACTGGATGAGCGTCTGCAACGATTTGCAGCGGACCGCTTGGGCGGAGAAAGTGCCGCCAGTGTTGTTCTTGACGTGCACAGCGGTGAAGTACTGGTGATGGCGTCGACACCGAGTTATGACCCCAATGCCTTCAATCGTGGCCTGACCCAGCGGGAATGGAACGCTTTGTCCGGCGATCCCCGTGCCCCTATGATCAACAAGGCTCTTGCCGGTCAGCACTCTCCAGGGTCGACCTTCAAAATGGTCGTTGCTTTGGCGGCTTTAGAGCACGGGGCGATCACGCCAGATCAAACCGTATTCTGCAAAGGTCACACGGATTTGGGCACACGGCGTTTTCACTGTTGGGAAGACCGCGGACACGGTGCCATGGATATGGTGCAAGCCATTGCGCAGTCTTGCGATGTCTATTTTTACGAGGTTGCCAAACGCCTGGGTGTGGACCGTATTGCCGATATGGCTCAACGGTTGGGCCTGGGGCAGGACACCGGTATTGGTTTGACTGGGGAGCGGGGCGGCCTGATCCCGACGGAGGCCTGGAAACGGGCAACCATGGGCGAGTCCTGGCAACAAGGAGACACGTTCAACGTCGGTATCGGACAGGGATACGTTTTGTCAACGCCACTGCAATTGGCGGTGATGGCAGCACGACTTTCCACCGGCCTGGCGGTCGAACCTGTACTCACCCGGCAAATAATGATGAACGATGTTGTGGTGCAAAGTCCGCCGCAAGCGTTTGCCACACTCAACATCGATCCATCGCACATGGCAGTTGCCCGGCAAGGCATGTTTGAGGTGTTAAACGGACCGCGCGGAACGGCACGCGCATCTAAGCTCAAGCTCGATGGCGTTCAGATGAGCGGTAAGACAGGAACCACACAAGTTAAGAGCATCACTATGGCTGAACGGGAAGCGGGCCTTCCCGACGCCGATGAGATTCCCTGGAACGAACGCACCCATGCCTTGTTTGTCGCTTATGCACCGGAAGACAATCCGCGATACGCTCTATCCGTTTTGGTTGAGCACGGCGGTGGCGGGGCTGCAGTTGCGGCTCCCATCGCGCACGACATTATGACCGAAGTGCTGCGGCTCGATCCTTCGCGCAAACCTCGCGTCAACGAAGATCAGGTGGCAACCACTGATCCGGGAGCGCCGGCATGACAGACACTGGCTTCCTGGCGGCCCGCCTCCGGCGCGGCGACATGACCATGACGGAAAAACTCTGGCAGACCAGTTGGTCGCTGGTGTTCTGGCTGTGCGCCATCGCTACCATCGGGTTCTTCATGCTGTATTCCGCGGCCAACGCCAGCTTGGACCCTTGGACCTTGCGGCAGGTGATTCGGTTCGGTCTGGGACTGGTCTTGCTGTTGTGCATTGCTATGGTCGATATCCGATTGGTCATGCGCTACGCCTACCTGCTCTATACCGTGGTGTTTGCCCTCCTCATCTTTGTGGAAGTGCGCGGCGTCATCGGCGGCGGGGCACAGCGTTGGATCGATCTTGGCATCATCAATCTGCAACCGTCCGAACTGATGAAAGTGGCGCTGGTACTGGCATTGGCCCGTTACTTCCACAGTCTCAGTTTGGAAGATGCCGGTCGGCCAACGTTTCTCATCCTGCCGTTGATCATGGTGGCCGTTCCCACCGTAATGATTATCCGCCAGCCTGACCTGGGGACGGCCCTGATGGTGGTGATGGGGGCCGGTGTGCTGTTCTTCATGGCGGGGGTTCGGTTGTGGAAATTCGCGTCTCTGGTTATTGCCGGGCTCGCCGCCATTCCCATTGTTTGGCCATTGCTGAGAGATTATCAGCAAGACCGCATCTTGACGTTTCTCAACCCCGAACGGGATCCGCTCGGAGCCGGCTACCACATTCTGCAATCCAAAATCGCGCTTGGGTCCGGTGGCTTGTTCGGCAAGGGATTTTTGCAGGGGACGCAGAGCCATCTCAATTTTTTGCCGGAACAACAGACCGATTTCATTTTTACCATGCTGGCGGAAGAACTCGGCCTGGTTGGCGGTGTTGGCCTGATCGCGCTCTATCTGATTGTGCTGGCATACGGGTTTGCCATCGCCATCCGCTGCCGCCACCAGTTCGGCCGGCTGGTCGCTATTGGGGTGACAGCGACATTCTTCCTCTACGTCTTCATCAATGTGGCCATGGTGATGGGATTGATTCCCGTGGTTGGTGTGCCGCTACCCTTGATCTCCTACGGAGGCACGGCGTTACTGACGACCATGTTGTGCATGGGGCTGTTGATGAGTGTGCATGTCCACCGGGATGCGCAGATCGGCCTCCGCGGCGGCTATGATGAAGGGTAAATACCTTTCACCGGCGAGCGAAACTTGCGCCTCACTTTAGGACAACTTATAAACCGCCACTTCCAGCGGGGCGTGCTTTATTCCCCGCGACCCGATTGCTCAGGTGGGGCGCATAGCTCAGTTGGCAGAGCAGCTGACTCTTAATCAGCGGGTCGTAGGTTCGAGCCCTACTGCGCCCACCAGCCATATCAATAACTTATACATTATTTTGCACTCACGAAAACTCCTATAGTGCACAAATGGTGCACTTCTGCTGGAATTCCAACGACACTTGGGGCATCATAAAGATACCGGAAGAGCAAGGGAGTGCAGCCGGTGGCAACAATCGAGAAGAGAAACACTAAGGACGGAAAGACCCGGTATAGGGCGCTCGTGCGGAAACGTGGGTTTCCTGCGCAGTCGATGACCTTCGAACGCAAGACCGACGCCCAGCAATGGGCGCGATCAGTCGAAACAGCGATCGACGAGCGCCGATTCAGTCACGTTGCTGAAGCCAAAAAGCGCACCGTTCGTGAACTGATAGATCGATACATTTTAGAGGTCCTGCCAAATAGACCTCGATCATTTCCCACACGAAAACAACAGCTCTTGTGGTGGAGAGATCAACTTGGAACCTTGAAACTCGCTGACCTTTCACCTGACCTGATTGTGGACTGTCGTAACCGGTTAACTAGGCGAAAGAGCAGGGCCGGTGAAGCGATTAGTTGGGCGACTGTAAATCGATATCTGGCAGCTCTGTCGCATGCCCTGAACGTCGCAGTGAGGGAGTGGAGATGGCTAAATGAGTCACCAATGCGCGATGTGTCAAAGCTCAAAGAGCCGAGCCCCCGCGTTAGGTTTCTTTCAGAAGCGGAAAGAGAAAAACTCTTGGATGTCTGCCGGAGGAGCAGTAGCAAATTCCTGTACCCAATCGTCGTATTGGCTCTCTCCACTGGAATGCGAAAGAGCGAGATATTGTCATTAAAGTGGGATGATATCGATTTCAAACATGAGAGAATAATAATCCAAAAAGCCAAGAACGATGAACGCCGGGCTGTGCCTTTGGTTGGCAAAGCAAAGGCAGTTCTTGAAGAAATGTTCAAAGGCGGCGCGTCAGAAAGCGAGCTTGTCTTTCCGGGCAACGGCCTGACTGGGCGGTTGGACATAAAAAAATCTTGGTATACCGCCCTAAGACAAGCCGACATCTCGAATTTTCGGTTTCATGATCTAAGGCATTGTACGGCTAGTTATCTAGCTATGAACGGTGCCTCGCTTCCAGAAATAGCAAGCGTTCTGGGTCATAAGACGTACCAAATGGTTGCGCGGTATGCGCACTTGTCGGATGACCATACGACCAAGGTTGTTAGGTCTATGAATAAGAAGATCTTTCTAAAATGACCTGGCCCAATTGGAAGAATCCCGATGAGTACAAGCATATATCCCTTGATTGTATATGCGCGTCCGATGTGACTTGGGAATTCCTTTGAAGAAACGAAGAATATCGTTCAGATTTTTCAACTTTGAAGGACGGCACCCTTAGAGGCCGTTTCGAAAGGGGTTGAGTGGCCGGTGTCGATGTGATTCCAGGAAGGTTGCTGAAACCGATCTGGAGCCGCCATGTGGACGCCGACCACCCGAGAGCAGCATAGCCGCAAGGCGCTGCGTTATCAGACTGATTTGACCGCTGCGGAGTGGGTTGTGATCGAGCCTCATTTGCCTCCGGCTCATGGCACGGGACGGCCCCGGTCATGGCCGATGCGAGAGATCGTCAACGGCATTTTCTACGTGATGCGGGCTGGCTGCCCTTGGCGCTTGCTGCCAAGCGATTTACCACCGTGGGGCACGATCTATCGCTGGTTCGCTAAGTTCCGCGACGACGGCCTCCTTGAGAAGATCAACCACTTTCTGGTCATGGCCGATCGCGAGCGGGTCGGACGCGAGGCCAGCCCGAGCGGCGCGATTATCGACAGCCAGAGCGTCAAGACGACCGAGGCTGGTGGCCCCCGCGGCTACGATGCGGGCAAGAAGATCAAGGGGCGCAAGCGCCACGCGCTGGTCGACACCGACGGGCGCGGCCTCGTGCTCGAGGCGCATCCGGCGAGTATCCAGGACCGCGATGGTGGCGGGCCGCTGCTGTGCGCCTCACGCGGCTCGTTTCCGTTCATCGAGAAGGTCTTTGCCGATAGCGGCTACGCCGGCGAGAAGGTCGCCACGGCCACCATGATCGCCGTCGAGATCGTGCGCAAAAGCCCCGATCAGGTCGGCTTCGCCGTCCAACCGCGCCGCTGGGTCGTGGAGCGCTTCTTCGCCTGGATCAACCGCAACCGGCGACTGGCAAAGGACTTCGAGGCCACCATCGCCTCGGCCCGCGCCTTCCTCTACGCCGCCTCCGTCATGCTCCTCGTCCGCAGATTGGCCCGAGCCGCATGACTTTCGAAACCGACTCTAAGATTAAAAAAGGTATTTTTCTTCATAGTAAGAAATCAGAGGGATTTTCCGACTTACCGCGTCAGAAAGGCCCATCACAGACAGCATGAGTTTAAGGGTGTTTGGCCACATGCAAGCAGCTGCATATCGCTTCTTTACCAGTTATCTCGCCATAAACCGCGCGAGCAGACGTGAAATCGCTGAAGAGCGAGGCCATAAGTCGCCAAAAGTGGTCAAAAGATATGCGCATCTCTTAATTACGCATAACGCAAATGTACTAAATTCTATGTCTCAATTATTCTCAGAACCGCAGGGTTCAATGTGACCAACTTTGTCTCACATTGGGTCCAACGTGCAACTTGGACACTATACGAAGCGGCACATCTCATAAGCGGTTACGATCCCAACAACCCAGTTCCCTATAAAAATAAGACCACCCATCCGGTCTACCAACTGTATGCTTGGCTTAAGAAGGAATACGACTACAGTCGCCTCTACGCTGTAGAGCAACTTGAAAATGAACCACATTTCGTACCCGGCACGTTACTTCGGCATGTCAGAGAAAGGGGTGCGGGGAAATTTAGGATTTCCCAACAAGTCTGGGGCGCCTATCACAACAAAGGACAAGCCAAAGCTGGTGCGGTTCACCAAAACGCCGAGTACATCTATGTTGAGGCCGCCAAAATCGTCTGGGAAAAATGGCCTAATGCAACTGCCGAAGTCGTGGCGAAAGCGTTGACGCAGCTGCCCGCGAATTTACCGCACCTAAATCTGCCCTCTTATTCCCCAGTAACCATAAGGAATTATCTCAAGGGAAGAAGTCCCCATAAGGGTGGCCGACCAAAAAAGCCGAACATTAAATGGCAGGACATTGATCTTTCCCTGGTCAAAGACCAACTGACCTAAAACCTGACCAAATAACCTGACCTCCATGAGTCCCTCTAGGACATTTTTTAAATTCAAAATGTCAGTAGTTCTTCCTGCCCCAAAGGCACAGTGCGCGGTTAGGAGGGATCCATGGAAAACCGACAACGCCATACATCACATTTACGTTTGGCTACTGTAAAGCAGGTCGCCAACAATCCCGCATATGGGAGTGTTTTCTCAGAGTCAGCGATGCGTCACCTCATCTTTAATTCAAAAGCAAGATTCAACAGCCGGGGTGAAAAAATCCCGGGCAATGGACTTTGCGAAGCAGGAGCAATATTGCGAGTGGGGAGGAAGGTACTGGTTGATTTAGATGCGTTTGATCAGTGGATCGAAGAGCAACGTGTAGCGAACTTCAACTCATCTCACAAGTAAAGAATGAGGTGCCCAAATGCCTATACTTTTTGAAGGAAATCGGTTGTCTACAACGATCAAGTCTTTACGGACTTGTCGTCGCCAATCATTGTCGCGAAGATCTATCATGAAAACGGTCTGTTCCCAATCCCGTTGAGTCCCAAGACAAAGAAACCTTCTGTGAAGTGGACAGAGTACACTTTTGATCCTGTCAATTCACAAGACGAATTTGGGTCCAACAACGGCGTATCCCTTCGACTTGGCAAGGAATATGGCCAACTCGTCGATATCGATATGGATTCTGCTGAGGTAAGGGCGCTAGCTTCACAGTTTCTTGGTGACACGGACTGTGTATTTGGTCGTGCCTCAGCTCCTGGTAGTCATTACCTCTACCGTGCTCAGGAAGAGATTGAGACTGTCGTATACAAAACAATTCTTCACGGAAAGACGACAATTCTATTGGAGCTCCGAGGGGGTAATCGACTAGTTACGGTTCCTCCTTCGGTACATCCAAGCGGCGAACAGATACAATTCAAAGACGGGAGAGCTGGAATGCCCTCATTGGTTGACGGTAAGCCTTGCGCCAGCGAACAAATCAGCTGGCGGTAGCCGCACTCCTTGCTTGTACATGGCCCAAAACGAATGGTGAGCGGCAGAATCTAGCCTTAGCCTATGCTGGCGCTATGATCCGCAACGGATGTGACCCCGCTCTTGTGGAGAAGCTAATTTTCGAAGCTGCTAAATTTGCAGGTGATGAAGAAGCAACGAGTCGAGCAAAGGCTGTCAAAGCCACTGCATCCAAGATTGCGAAAAAGGAAACTGTCAACGGTTGGCCAATCGCAATCCAATTGTTGGGAGAAGTCGGCGAGGAGGTTGCAAAGAAATGTTGTCAGTGGCTCGGGCTAAAAGAGCATACGCATTGCCAAAATGGCTCAAACTTCTCTGGTGAGCTAAAGGCTGTATTAGCCAGTGACGTGGCCCCTACAGAGACTCAGTGGTTTTTACCTGGATTAATTCCACGCGAAGCTACCACTCTTGTCGAAGGCGACCCTGGAGTTGGCAAGTCCACCTTTTGCTGCTACCTCGCGGCGATCCAATCCGCTGGCCTTCCTCTTCCTGATAGCACACCTTGTGACCCTGGCTCAGCAGCAATTCTAAGCATTGAGGACAACTTAAGTACAACCGTTGTCCCGCGACTCTGCGCTTCTGGTGCAGACGTGAAGCGGGTGCATTTGATAAGTGAATTAGAAGATGCAAGCGGAAACCGTCGCTTAATCTCTATTCCTGATGACTTAGACTTCTTGCAGAAGTACTGCGAAGATCATGACATTAGGCTCCTAATCATAGAGCCTCTGGTCGCTTTTCTCTCTGAGCAAACAAACTCTCATAAGGATCAACACGTCAGAAGAGCCTTAGGTCCGCTAAAGACTCTGGCAGAAGAATGTCATCTCACGATAATTGCTGTACGACACCTCACCAAGAATAGTGAAACAACCGCCATGTATCGAGGCGGCGGGTCAATCGGCCTGATTGCTTCTGTGCGTTCCGCATTGCTGATTGCTCCAGCGCCAGACGACGCAAATTCACAGGTCTTGGTGCCTGTGAAAGCCAATCTAGCAAAAAAGCCTGTGGCTTGGCGCTTTTGTATAGAAAGCAAATCCGGCATTACCGAAGAAGGAAATAAATGGGAAGCGGGTGCTATAAAAATGATTGGGTTGACGGAATATTCAGCGAATGACGTTGTTTCAACGACCAACCCCCAAACAGCGAGTGCCATTGCCGACGCTGTCGAATTTCTTCAAGAGGTGCTAGCAAATGGTCCAGTTTCACAAAAGAAACTTGCCAAGATTGCCAAAGAGAACGGACACTCGAAGTCGACGTTACAAAGAGCAGCAAAAAAGATCGGAGTGAAAAAGAAAAAGACCCACGACGATAACAATATGTCCTGGTGGGAATGGTCACTTCCAAAGCAGGATGACTTTTAGCAATGGTCAAGAACATCAATTTGCAACCACATTACCCTGGATATCTTGGTCACCTTGGTTCGTCCCCTTGGCTAAAAAAACTCGAAGTGATTTTCCATAAATCCCACATGAGAACAGCTAGGAGTTGTGTTAGTTTTGTTCGCGTCATATTGATCAAGAAGACCAACATAACCAAGACAACCAAGGACTTCTATAATCGGGATCAGCTAGAACAAATTTGCAATTCAATTGCAAAAAATGCTGTGCCCCCAACGATCATCTAAAGTGATCTAGAGCCGACGGTTGCCCTTTGTGTAACTGCGGGTGTTGATCATCTGGATGGATTGTGCAGACCTAAGGGACTTCAAAATCGTCATCCCGTTTGGATCGCAATGGTACAGCGTAGGCAGCAGGTGTGAGATATGCGAGCGCCTTGGCTGATTCTTATAGAGCATAAGAGAATGTTGGTCATGTTGGTCATCTTGACTAGGTTTACCTAAGTTTCTTTCCAGATTTTATTGGGGTCATATCAACTGAAGTCGGGAGAGGAAATATGAGTTCAGATGACGGCGTAAATTCAAGATGATCAACATTACCAAGATGACCAAGTAAACCAAGGAATAGGTCTTGATATTTTCTGTAGTATTTTGCCGTGCCAGAAAAGTTCTGGGCAAATCACTATGAAAATTAAGTTATTGGGGATCATATCTTGAGCTGATTGATCAAGCGTGTGCCCATTCAACTAATTTGCAACCAATTGCAAAATGGGTTTTCCAAGCATACATCCTTTCCAGGCGCTAGCAGCTAGCAGAGAAACCAGACTTGTTAATTTATTCTGCCGATACCGTGGTCTTGAGGGAGCCTTGAACCCAGTTGCCCAAAGACATGAGGCAGGAGTACGAAGACGCTATCGCCTCAACGTCCGGAAAATTATGGAAACCAGAAACACTTTGGGGGACATGGCCCCAGGTCGTTGAAGACAGTGGTTTACTCACCACTCTTGGGTAGTGATGGGTAGCGATTCTGGCGAGCTCTTAATAATTTCGGAGACGCCACTTCCGGATGTTTTATTGTGTCCGAGAATCACTTTCGGACAATACCGGAAACAGAAGTATAAAATCCATTAAGACATTGGTAAGAGATTGAAAATAAATCGTTTATTGGGGGATTCAGAGGGAAGCCAGAGCGTGCATTAAAACCCCGATGTCAAGAGGGACAGAACGAGGGTCCGAAGCCGTGTCGACGGCAGTGGACCGGTGCAATTGCAATTAACTGCAAATCCCCTTTACAGGCGGTTGGGAGGCCCAACATCACGTTACCGGGCATGATCACGACACAAGGATTGTCTGTATTGGTGGGGGTATGGGACCAGGCGACCAGCACATAATTCGTGACTTGATTCATACAGGCCAAGCGGATTTCAATGATATAACGCTGACCTATGGTATATGCAGAGAAGTTGCCGAAGCCGTTCTGATGCCTGTCTTACCCGATATCGTTGGTGGCAATCTTAGGATTCTGTTTTGCGGGTATAACGCCGGACCTCAGTCCGCTTTAACGGGTCACTATTTTTCAAACCCAAGTCACCGCTTCTGGGGAACCCTGCACGAAGTCGGATTAACACCACGGGTGCTGAGGCCTGAAGAAGACCAAAGGCTCTTAGACTACGGGATAGGTTTGACGGACTTGATGAAAAATTCGGTCCATGGTGACGGCACTGAACCAACGGACTGGGACCGAAAAGCATTAAGAAAAAGCTTGTGCTTAACCATGCTCCGAAAGTGCTTGCGTTCCTGGGAAGGAATCCTGCCATAGGCTGTCTCGGCAAGAATTCAGGTTGGGGCATTTCCCATATCACCGTGGGCGAAACGGTCATAGCGATGGTGCCTGACCCATCTCCGGCAAACGGACATTTCAAGAAGCTAAAACATTTCTGGTCTGAATTAGCTTCCGTTTCTGAATTGTGATACGTGCCCTGGCAACCGTTACGATATGGTTGTGTCGTTTGGCAAAGTCACGAATGTTGCAATTAAGTGCAAACTCCACTCACTCTGGCTTCAAGCCGTATTTCGTTTGTACCCCGTCAACGAGATAAGCCAATTCCGGCGCATCGGCCAAAGTAGCCAACAGACTTTGCCAGCTTAAGCGGCGCAAAAATCCTAGTATACGACAGTCTAAGGTCGCTGAAGCCCATTTTATCTCGGCCTTGCCACCCTCCTGGAACTCGGGGTTGCGAGCATCGTAAACGACAAGGGCATGCCCGGTAGTCTGGTCTATCGCACCGTCAGGAGTGAGAGTGGCGGCAAGGGCGTTTCGTGCCAGTTGGTAAACATCTTCCAAGGGGCACGGTACATGGTCGCAATCTGCCGTCCAATCGAAGAGTTGAGGTAGATGCTGCCAGTACTGGACACCGATTTCTGTCAAGGCACAGCGCTCGCGGCGACCACGTTGAATCCGATAACTACCGTCGCAGTGCTGTTCAGGATAGGTTTTATCGCCAGGACGCAGCCTCGGGCGGGAGCAGGTGCCAAACTCCCGCTCAGTGAACTTGCATTCGATGGCGATTCGCTTTTGCGGCCCACGGAGCAATACGTCGATACTGGTCGGTCTCGGCTCTCCCAGCCCACGCACCTCATGCTCAAATTCAAGTGTTGAGCCGTGAAGACCTTCAAAGAAGGCCGGTCGTCCACACTCTGTGGGCACATCTTGTAGTAAATCGAGGCGGTTGAAAGCACGGATCGCCCCAAAAAAGCTTTGTGCTAAGGCTTGGGAGCTCTTCAAGCTGGTAAACCACCGGTGTCTCTCACGCTCCGGGATGGCGGCCCGGATTTCGTGCGCCTTTCGGCTATTCCGTGGAACCAAGATATTCTTTGAGGCAAACCTGTCTGCGAGAACAGGGGGGCGCCCATGCCGTTCGATCCCATCGAACTCACCTTGATGATGCTGGTCTGCCCAAGTCCACATAGTTTGGAGCAACGCACTTTCATAGTTGGCGTAACGTGTCATTGCTTAGCTTTCAGGTCGGAGGGCAGGCAAAGCAGGTCCGATAGCTTGGGCCTCACCTGGTCGAACGGGATAAAGTAGGGGGATGTGGTTGATCTGTGGCTCATGCCGTCTGAACCGTAGACGATGTCGGCATGACTGAAGTCTTCAAGCGCGACACACTCGACGACGACGCCTAATTGCCCTTCGATATCATGGGCGAGCTTGGCGAACTCCGGTTCCCAACACCCCGCAGCTTTGCGAGTTGAACCGTGAAGTTCCAACCAGCCATGCCACCACCCCTCTGGTGCGAGTATTTGCACAATCGGTGGTGCCTTGACGATTTTCACATTACAAATGTCCCTTACTTCCTTCGCAATCGCGTCCTGGTTAGCCTCCACAATGGCGGCATAGCGAAGCCCTTGCATCAAAGCAGCCACGGGGCTCTCACCCCGGCTATTGTCCTGCTGTGGCCTAACCTTCAACTCGATAACCATTGGTCTGTTGTCAACTGTGATGCCGAACAGATCGACCTTACCGATACCTTTATCCGACTGATGGGCCTTTAGCGGAAATTGATAGTCAAGCAGACGAAACCTACCCCTACCCGGGCGCGGCCAAAGTCCCTTTATGCGCCAGATCGCGATTGCCAGGTGCTCCTCGAAGCGGTTGCTACCGCCCATCGTCAAAAGGTTTCCGTCGTGTCCATCGACAAAATACCTCTTTCCCCTGTCCGAGCGTCGCGGAGCGCAACGTCTTAATTCTTCATATTCCCTGTAAAGGATACCGCGATTGATTTTGGAAATACTTTTCGAGAGCCCCGTCGTGTGCCAGCTAGCATTGAAGAGAATGCTATAGTTTTTAATTGAAAGGTTAGACATATGCGTTCCCTTTTCCAAACCGTCCAATTTGAAGGTGCGCAACTAAGGTCCGAGACGTCAGTATTTCGCGGCAATCAAGGTGACAGCAGCGCGACAAACAAGTTGAGAGTCCCGTGTGGAGAGGCAGAAGTGGCGGCCGTTAACGCAAAAAGGGCGTAGTCCGATTGTAGTTGAAGGCCGCCGGATAGAAATTTTGCCTGTCCTCTTTTGGCGATTGCGGCCGGTCGGTAATGGTCTCGCGATATTCTCGATAGAGGAGCGCGAGGGGCCCGGCCGCCATGTAACTGATCACCAGATGAGGTCTTTCATGAAACACAGGAAAACCAGCGCCACTGAAGTAGCCGCCGCGAAGGCAGGTTTCAGTGCTGCCACCGGCTACAGGATCAAGCGGGATCCGACACTTCCCTCGCAAAAGAAAGCCCCGCGGGGACGGCGGCGTCCAGACCCGCTGGCCGATATTTTTGACTCCGAGGTTGTGCCGATGCTGGAGAACAATGCCGGCGTTCGCCCGGTGGGCGTTCTCCAGGAACTGATGCGGCGCCATCCCGAACTGGACCCGGGTATCCGGCGCACCCTGGAACGGCGCATCCGTGACTGGCGCGCAAGATACGGCCCCGAGCGGGACGTGATATTCCGCCAGACACACGAGCCGGGCCGGATTGGCCTGTCGGACTTCACCTCCATGAACTCTCTTGGCGTCACCATTGCCGGGCAAGCGCGCGGCGTGCCGGCTGACGGTGAAGCTCCTGGCACTGGCTCATGAGGAGAATTGCGAGGCGGCACTGGCGACGGAGATCGACGACTGCCTCCGGGCTCGGCGGTTGCCGGATCTTGACCGCCTCAAGGCGCGGTTTGCACCGGATCGGGGCGGAATGCCCAGGATCAGCGTGATCCCCGCGCGTCTTGCCGGTTACGGCGCGCTGCTCGGCATGGGCGGCGCATCATGACGAAGACACGCGATGACGCCGCCAACAAGGTCGATGCACTCAAGCTCGATCTGTTGCTGACGGAACTCCGGTTGCCGACAATGAAGGATATCTGGCGCAGCTTCAGCGAACGCGCCAATGCCGAGGGCTGGCCGGCGGCGCGGTTCCTCACCGCCCTCGCCGAGCACGAACTGGCGAAACGTGCCCGCGGGCGTATCCAGCGCCACCTGAACGAGGCGAAGCTGTTGCCCGGCAAGAGCCTGGCCAACTTCGACTTCAACGTCGTGCCGACGATCTCCAAGGCCCAGGTCATGGCGCTTGCGGCCGGCGACGCATGGCTCGACCAAGGCCGTCTGCTGTTTGATTTTTGGCCCGCCAGGTGCGGGAAAATCGCACCTTGCCTCGGCAATCGGGCTGGCCCTGGTGGAAAGTGGGTACCGGGTGCTCTTTACCCGCACCACCGACCTGGTGCAGCGGCTGCAGGTGGCCCGGCGGGACCTGACGCTGGAGAACCTGCTGGCGAAACTGGACCGCTATCACCTCGTGATCCTCGATGACTTCGCCTATGTGCGCAAGGATCAAGCCGAAACGAGTGTGCTGTTCGAACTCATCTCGGTCAGGTACGAGCGCCGGTCACTTCTAATCACAGCCAATCAGCCCTTTGGCGAATGGCACAAAGTGTTCCCCGACGAAACAACGGCGGTGGCTGCCGTCGACCGTCTGGTCCACCGTGCCACGATCCTTGAGATGAACGTCGAGAGCTACCGTCGCCGTGCCGCGATTGAAGAAAGCAAACGAAAACGCGGCCGGCCGGCGTCGAGAGCGACCACCAAGAACACCACGTCCGACTGAGCTCCCGAATCCACCCCGACAGCACCTTTGCTGTAACGTGGCCCGCGGAGCTCCCAGCTCGCGGCCACAACCGATCCAACTAGCATGGATGGAATCTCAGCTGCATTGACCTGCGATTACGCGTTCATTGACACCAACACTGAAACCCAACAGCGCAATTCTGATTGTCGCGGCGCGACAAACAGAATTGGCGCAAAAGCTCTTGCAATCGAGAAGAAACATCTAAACTATCCACTCCGTCGCGACGTCAAAACTCTTATCCAGATTGTCGCGCAACTCTCATTCAGATTGTCGCGCTATACGTCAGGCCAAAGAGCATTCGCACTGTCTTGCATGGAGAGACTGTGCCCAAATTGGATCAGGTCTCGCAAGTGCAGTTAATTGCACGCGGCTATCTCCTTCAAAACCTGTTGGTAGACCCGCCACCCGACCTCCTAATACGTTGATTGCAAAAGGCACCGCTTAATGGAACATACTCGCCATGGCTAAGGGACGCATGGTAGTGGCCGTGGAATATTTGACGGCTAACAGTGTTACTCGGCTAAACGTGTATTGCGAAATCCTTAACTACCGTCATAGGGGAGTGGTGGAGTTGGAACGGTTTGAACCCAAGACACCGTTACAGGCCATAAGGTCCAGGCTTAAGTGCTCGGCCTGTGGGGGTAGCAATATAGACGTTATCCCTGACTGGTCACCCTTTCAGCCTAACCAACAAGGACATCCCGGCTGATGTGCGGGCGCTTCACACGGACAATGTCCTGGCGCGAGATCTATGAGCTTTACCGCCTGACTGTGGAACGTGAGACTGATTTCAAGCGTGAGCACTTCAAGCCCCGCTACAACGTGGCCCCAACACAAGATATCCCCATCCTGCGTCAGCCGGACGGAGAGCCGGAGATGACAATCGCCCACTGGGGCCTAGTGCCGCCCTGGGCCAAGGATGAGAAGATCGCTTATAAGATGATCAATGCCCGGGCCGAGACCATCACGGAAAAGGCCTCGTTCAAGACCGCAGCGAATAAACACCGCTGCCTCATCCCGGCGGACGGGTTTTACGAATGGAAGATGATGTCCGACGGGTCAAAGCAGCCTCACTGGTTTCATATGGAAGATAAACGCCCGTTCAGCTTTGCCGGGATATGGGAGCACAACGGCCAACTGGACGTGACCTCCTGCGCCATTGTGACAACCGAGGCCAATGGGGTGGTCAAGCCCTACCACAACCGCATGCCTGTCATCCTTGCGGAGAGGGACTATGACCTGTGGATATCCGGCAACACGGTCTCATATGACGCCTTGGCTCTTCTCAGGCCCTATGACGGCAATGATCTGACGGTGCGTGCGGTGAGCAAAGCGGTGAATAGCGTGAAGAACGACACGCCTGAGTGTATTGCCGAGGCGGCGTGATGTAAGAGGTCACAGGTTTGAAAGTGCAGGATTGACAGGCGGAGGATACCCAACTCAATACGCTAGGCAGGTGTTGTGTGATTTTAGGTAGATAGGACATGGAATGAATAACACAGAAACTCGTGAACTCGCGTTTTATTATCCAAATCCAATTTGGTCCAATAGAGATTGGATAAAGAATCTTGTTCTTTTTTTCGATGGTATCGCCCTATTGGTGCCGCGTTACATGAAAGAGCAGCTGGAGGAGATCGACGGGCCCATAGTGGTCGGGCTAAAGCAGGAAGGTTTGCTGGAAGTTATAGAGCCAGAGGTGGCCGTTGAAAAATCAGCAACAGAAAAACTGGCGATGGCCATGACCGACATTATTGCCTCTGGAGTCTTGGACGAACTCGCGAACGAGCAAACAGCATTTCATGAATTATCGATGTCACGACTTGGGCACTACGGTGATGAGAGTCTTTACAATATGATCTTCGATGAGCTCAAAAAGCGGGGTTTGGCCGAAGAAAGTAAAGATAATGTTTCTATCCCGATGCATCCCAAGGTGCGAACGCTAGTCCTTGTTCTCTTGTCGCAGGTCCTGCGCCCTTACGGCAGTACCATTGGCGCTAATCTAAGTCCTGCGACCGATCTTGGAAATATGGTAAAAGCGCTATCGGAGTTTTTATCGTTAAAAAGTGCTCCTTCGGAAGGAAACGTAATTGAATTTGACCTCAATACGGTGACGGTCGATCTTCGGGCGGCACCGCTGGATGAAGTTCTAGACTTCCGTCAACAAAACCTACAAGCACACAAGAAATACATGTTGTCGGTGCGCAAATTTGTGATGGAGCTTTCACGTATGCCCGAGAAGGAGCAGGAGATTACTCTTGAAATCCGACAATTGGAGTTAAATGACCTCGCTAGTGATCTTCGCCGCCAAGCCCGCGGGGCGTGGAAGAAACCATCTTCGTTTGCATTGACACTCGCAGGATCAGCCGTTTCTGCTGTGACTGGACCGGTCGCGTCCACACTTGCCCTTGCTGGCAGCGCCTTAGGGTATCAGAGCCATAGCCTGATTGAGGAGGGAACGTATTCCTATTTGTTCCGTGCCCAAGATCGATTCGGTGGTTACTGAAAGACAACATCAATTAGTGGAAAACATCCAAGTTGCGGGAGTGTCCGGTGTGTCTTCGGATTCAAACAAAGTGAATGCTTTAGCTTACTGATCAACGATATGTCCTAATTCGAAGATAAATTTTGGTACGCCAATAGTCTAGTTTGTTGACACCAATTTAATTTAGGTGCGAGAGCCTAACGTAGGGTACAGATTTTTTGATGGCGATTAAATCTTAAATTCCCTCTTAAGCTCCAACAACTCGGAGCGCACTCCCTTCAACTCAAATCTTGCCGAAAAAACGTCTTGGAATATTTCCAACGCGCACATGCCAGACTCAAAGGTAGCACCCATCGCAAAGCCAAGGCTCTCGTCATCGTCATGAAACAAGAGCTGCTTAAAAATTCTTTCTCCACTTGAATCAACCATATCAAGGCTGCCTGTTACAGATCGTTCATTTGGATGACCACCAAAATCAATGGCCTGTTTGTAAAGTGTGTCGAATTTCTTAGCTGCGTGCTTGTTTGTCTTGTGCAGAGTATCTCTAATTGTGGAAGGATTGAACTCACCTTTCTCCCGTCTAAGAGTTTGATCATTGTCATGCCGCTTAATCCACAATTCGGCTAAGTCAGTATTCTTGTACATGTGAAGAGCCCACCCGGCGTACTCCAAACACACTCTTATATGAGGAAAGACGTCTGCGATTTGGCCAGCTGTTGAATTCTCGCACGCCGCTCTATAGGCACTATGACACCGTATAAATAGCAATGGCGTGATCATGTGATCAGGGTTATTCCACTCTTCGGAAACTGTCACGAAGCAACCGTCTACACGTCTCAAGAGCTCAAACTATTTGGGTTTATTTACAAAGGTACCGAATCGATTTTGGTGAGCTATTTCCAAGTAGTTGCTGAGATCGTCATCACACCAACCTGGTGGGAATGGTTTTTGGTCGGCTTTTTCAATCATGCAAAACTATGCTTTCTCGTCCGGAAGTGTAGTTCTTGTAGGAGTGTTTCGTCTATTCAACGAAACGTGGCCAAGCTATTTTGAAATTCTAAAATAACACCGACCCGTCCTAATCTCTCTTTACATTTGCAGACACCGGATTAACGTCAATAGTGGGACTGAAGTCTCACGTCCTCCCCCCTTGCAAACCTCAAGGAGAAGGACATGCTGAACAAAGACCAAATTCTCGAACATTACCGAGCTCAACTCGCTGATCGGCATTGTCAGATTAATTTTGTATGGTCGCCTTTCCCCGTCCTCTTTTAGGGATCCCAGGGCGCAAAGAACGGTTTTGTTTGGCTTAGACGGGACAAGCACTGACGACGAAGTTGGCTCATTAATGGGAAAATTCCACCATACGATTTTAGTCTGACAATGGTGTTGAGAATAAATGAAAAAGTCGATGCTTAAGCACAAGAACTTAATAATGGCCGCAGGCGATGAGCAACGACATGCAGTCGACGATGGGCCTATGATACCGCCGACGTTGGATCCCGTCCTAAATGGAAGACCGGGAAGGCCATGCGCAAGGTGTAGAAAAAAATTTCAACCTACCCTTAAGCGCCGTCTATTGTGTTCAAGGTGTTTTAAGGATGAAGGTCACGGCAGACTTTACCCGAGATGATGACATCTGTCTGTCCTTGCCGAAGACCTTATCCGTCGACCTTCATGATGCAAACCTTCCAGGTGTAGATGAAGTTTTCGAAAGGGACAGAGGAGTGGTATGGACGGCCTGGAGCAGCTACGACAGCGGTTTAACCGCACCTTTGCACACTGGGGGATAGAGCTGCCGGTCGACGCCTTGTCGCCCGGCGTGATCTGGCTCATCGCTCAACGGGGATGGAGTATCTGGACACGCCTCGACATCGACCCTGAGGATGGCCGGGAGCGCCTCGACTACTATGCCATGCACCGCATGACCAGCGACCGCCATGTGCGATTGTACGCCGACGGCGGGGAGGAAAATCTGCCGGCCATGGCAGGGGGCTACGTCACATCGCAGGGCGCCACCGTGGCGGAGCGGGAAGAGGTGCGCGACAAACATTTAGCGTACAACCAAGCGGTGGAGAAGTTGCTGGAAGAGAAAGGCTTTGTCATGACGGACCAAGCTCACGGCAGCGCCCTAATCAATCGCTATCTTCAAACTCACCCGGACAAGAAGGGCCTCGGATGAACGGGCGCTATGAAATCACGGGCACTATGACATCCGCGAGACCTGTACCTTCTGTTTACCTTATCCGGTTGATTTGAGTGTGGATCGTCCCGGCAGATTAAACGGAAGCTATAAGAGAGATTGGCAACGAGTGGCCTTGGTTAAAGACCGAAGCTGAACCACAAAGCGCGTTCTTCCAGGGCTGAGATCAATTCGCCTGCCCAGGCCTCATAGCCGATACCAGCATTCAAGCCCCGACTTAACCGGCGTTGCAACCAGCCCATTTGCCGCTGCACCAGAATGAATCTGACCTTGTCTCCAAGTTTTGCCCCATGACAGCGCGCTGTCCCTTTCGAAAACCTCATCCGGTTGATTTGAGTATAAAACGTCTGTACTCCGTTTGGGATTTGTGCTGCTCGAATAGTGTAAGAGTGCTTGAAAAGGAACTGCTGTAGTTAGGCAAAGCATCCTTTGCCGCCTTTTTTGAAATTTAGTCAACCCATACGAATCGTAATCTTTCTTTACATTTGCAGTCACAAGATTAACGTCAATAGTGGGACTGAAGTCTCACGTCCTCCCCCTTGGAAAACTCAAGGAGGAGGACATGGTGAACAAAGACCAAACTCTCGAACATTGCCGAACCCAACTCGCCGACCTGGTCCAGGATCACGCGGCGGACCTACCCGAATGTAAGCCCCTGAATATCACGCCATGGTTAGCTATGAGCTTGATGCAAAAGGCTATCCGCCGTGGGCGAGAGGACCTGGCACTGAGTGCTGCTGCGACCCTGCTCCAAATCTCTCCCGCGCGGCTGTGGCGGCGACTATGTGTGACCGCCTATGAGGATATCGGGGTTGCGGACTTAGAATCCGTTTTTCTTGTCACAAGTGCCCTGAAGGGTAAGACATGGCGGTCGCATGTCGGAGGTGAATGGCCGGTGGCGAGCTATCTCGTAAGCCGCCTGGCGCGGACCATCAAATGCAGATCAGCTGATGATCTGCTGGTTATTGTCGAAAGTTGCCCCAAGTACAAAGAAGCCCGGCTTGACCTGTCCTTTAGGCCGACTTTGTGTCTACTAAAATGCGCAGTCGGTGAAGACGACCTTCTCACCCGGGCCTTGGCCCTTTGGTATGCCGTTGGCACCCAGCGCTATTCGTCAGTTAATCTGCATAAAAGACGGGGAGAACCACAAGCCGCTTTCGACTTTCTCTGGGAGGCGGGTTTGCCTGACGCCATTGTCGAGGTCGCCCGAGAAGGCTTTCGCAAGTGCAGTGAGGTTCTCTGTCCTTTCGTTGTTCTGCTTTGGCGGGAACTCCAAAACGTGCCCCATGGAACCGGGCCGGATGACATCCCCGCCGAGGAGCTGATCGGCGGTGTCCCCTGCTGGGCCTTCGACATGTACGTCCGGGAGGGTAACCGGGCCATGGAGCGGTTCTTGACAACGGATTGCGACACGGCCCGTTGGGTAAACGCTCATCTCCCAAAGGGACAGCGACGCAAGTTTCTAGGTCTGATCCTCTTTCGCGTAGAGGGCGGAATGGTGAGCGAGCGGCTGCGGTGGAAGGTGGGTGATGACCTTAGGCAAATTTCTGACCTGGAATGTTTTGACCTGGAACCGACCAAGGTAGCGGAGGTGATGGTATTGCTCCGCTCAGACCTCCCGATACTCAATGAGGCGCGGCGTAATGTATACGTTTCTAACCTCCGATAACTCCCCATTATCGGAGCCTACAAAGGGCGTCCTGGACAGCCGGTTTGGGGGACATGAACAGGTCTGTGAAAGGGTTCAGGGCTAAGGGCAACGACAAGGGCAATGTGGAGGGTGTTGTTGGCTATGCCCGGCGGAACTTCATGACGCCGCTTCCCTGTTTCGCGAACTGGGAGGCCTTCAATGCATACCTGGAAGAGCAATGCCGCAAACGGCAAGGCGAGGTTCTACGCGGCCATGCCAAAACCATCGGTGAACGGCTTGAGTAAGATCTCGAGACGCTGACGGCGTTGCCGCCCATCCCATTTGATGCTTGCGACAAGGTGGCGAAGATCCCGTTGCGAACGGACTATGACGCGGTCCAAGCGCGGGCCTTGACGCGCAAAGCGACAGATCCCAATCAGGTGCGCCGCCTTCTGGCGATTGCGGCGGTTTATGATGGCATGAACCGTAGGGATGCGGCGGCGGTTGGCGGCATGGACCGCCAGAGCCTGCGCGACTGGGTGTACCGGTTCAATCAGGCAGGCCCCGAGGGCCTGCACGACCACAAATCTCCCGGCGCGGTTCCGCAGCTGACGGCGGTGGAGAGGGTGGCGTTGGCGGAGATCGTCGAGGCGGGGCCGGACCCGGACAGCGACGGCGTCGTACGCTGGCGCCGGCTCGACCTCAAGGAGGTTATCCGGGACCGCTTCGGGGTGGAGTATCACGAGCGCTCGGTCTCGCGCCTGCTGCACGATCTCGGCTTCTCGCACATGAACGCCCGGGTGCGCCATCCGGGCCAAGATGCGGCAATGCTGGAGACGTTTAAAGAAACTTCCCCCGGGCGCTCGCCGCGGCGGTAGCCCACCTGCCGCCCGCAACGCCGGTCGAGCTGTGGTGGCAAGACGAGATGCGCCTTGGCCAGAAGAACGGCATCGTCCGGCAGTGGGCGCGCACCGGCAGCCGTCCGCGTCAGCCCAAGGACCAGCGCTACCAGAGCGCCTATCTGTTCGGCGCCGTCTGCCTGGCGCGCGGTACCGGTGCGGCCGTGGCGATGCCGTTCGCCGACACCCATGCCATGCCGGCCCATCTCGAAGAGATTAGCCGCACCGTCGCCGACGGCTCACACGCCGTCCTCCTCATGGACCGCGCCGGCTGGCACACCACCACCGAATTGGAGTTCCCCGACAACATCACGCCGCTGTTCCTGCCGCCCAGATCGCCGGAGCTGAACCCGGCCGAAAACATCTGGCAGTACCTGCGCCAGACCTACCTGTCGCACCGCGTCTTCGACAGTTACGAAGACATCGTCGATGCGGCATGCCACGCCTGGAACAAGCTCATCGACAAGCCCTCGAAAATCATGTCGATTGGTATGCGCAAATGGGCACACGAAGGTCAAATTCAATGACCGTTGGTATAACATGTCGTCAATAGAGTATCGCTCAGTTGAGAGTTAGTGGCTGAAGCAAAGACTCTGATATGCCTTTCCAAGTCTGTTGGGATGGAATTTGGTAATTCAAACGGGCTGCAATGGGCGCAATCAACAACAGTTCGACTAACAGCGGTCCACCATTGCGCGAAAGTGTCAGAGTTCTGACTTTGTCCACCAATAACGAAAGTGCGTCTGGATATTCTTTATTCTTATCAGTCCTATCCAATAACAAACGGTTTAGCTCAAGGAGGGGCGACTCCAACTTAGCGAAGGTATTTGCCAACATGAACTCATTTTTGAGGTCTTCAATGATCGGACTTGTCTGTTCGGTTGTGTCAGTCACGGTCAAGATAAAGTGTCTGTTGCTTGGGCCAGAGGATTATGCGGAAATGTGGAGCTTGAGCCTTTCAAAATCACTTTGATTCGCAAAGCAACTTAACAACAAACGAATGTTCACGACGCTAAGGGCTAATGACACCGTTGATGAATAATCAGATGAAAGTTTTCTCTTTGGTGTGCGCAGTCTTATGGACTAGCCAATTCAAAGTCCATGCACAAGACTTCGAGTCTTTGACTACACAAGACGGCTCGATTGTTGAATTCATGGTCACCGTACCGCCCGAATACGTAATAGGCTCGCAGGCGCCAGTACTGCTGGCCTTGCCCCCGGGGCCCCAAACTAAGTCAGCGGTTTCGCAAGGTGTGAACGACTATTGGTCCGAAGAGGCGGGCAGGCGGGGCTGGGTCGTGGTCAGCCCGGCAGCCGTGCAAGGCCAGTTGTATTTTCAGGGTGCAGAACGGGTCATCCCGGAATTGCTGGATCACATTGTTGACCGGTTTTCTCCAGCCGGAGACAAAGTGCATCTCGCCGGCATTTCCAACGGCGGACTATCGGCGTTTCATATCGCGCTTCAACACCCTGACCGGTTCACAGCGTCACTGTCTACGCGGGCTTTCCACCTGAGATCGAAACCTGGCGCAATCTTGCGGTCTTACGCGATATGCGTATCTCTATGTATGTGGGTGAGAACGATACAGCATGGAAAGACCGCATGGACCGGCTCGAGAACGCATTCAATCAAATGGGCCAGCGCGTGTACTACGAAGTTCTGCCCAACGTCGGACACGTTTTGCGACCGTTAAAAGGTGAGGGCGCGGCGCGGGTGTTTGACCGGATCGCACGATAAGTGCAAACGGATCCTAGCCGCTCGGCTTGTCGGCAAAACGCCCTTCCATAAAGATCCCGCCGCCACAATTTTCGCGTAAGGTGAAGCCGGTTTCCTCAAGAATTTCCTCTACGCCGCAGTTGACGAATCCCAAGGCGTAGGGCTCGCCGTTGTCGGCGGCATCCACCAAACCGAGAACGCTGTGGTAGCCCGGCTTGTCGTCCGAAGCGGTGCGAAAATCCCAGATGACAAAGATTCCGCCCGGCCTCAGTATCCGGTACGCCTCAGCGATGACCTTGCGAATGACGGGTACGGGAATTTCGTGGAAGAGAATGTGGGCGGCTACCATATCAAAGTGGCCGTCGGGGAAATTCAGGTCCTCTGCCGGCATCTGAGCGAAATTGATGTCCAGGTCTTGCTGCATCGCCCGCCAATGGGAGTATCGCACCATGGGCACGGCGATATCCGTGCCCCAGGCTTCAGCGTCGGGGTAAACTTTTTTGAGTTCGCAGGCGATCTGACCGATGCCGCAACCGATTTCCATAAACCGCTCCACCTTGCCGTCCATGGGTGGCGGCGTCTTGGCGACAAAGCCGGCGTGCATAGCATCGGCGGCGATATCATCGGAGAAAAAAATCTGGGTGTTATAATCATAATAGAGTCCGGCCAGGGGTGAGCCGACAAAACCGCCGGGCTGGATGTGCATGTCTCGGCAGGCGTAGTCGGGAACGTTCCAATCGGGATCGTATTTAACCGTTCCCGGGCCTTGTTTATCGGCTTCGTCCAGCCGGTTGAGCCATTGCTGTTCAATCAGCCCATAGGAATTAATGATCCGCTCCTTATAGGCTTCTTGCAAAGATCGTTTGACCCTGAGGAATACGGCCAGTTCTTGCACATCGGAAAAGGTTTCGCGGATCTGGTTAGCCACCTCATGGTTAT
Source organism: Rhodospirillaceae bacterium (assembly GCA_965262665.1). Classification (GTDB taxonomy): domain Bacteria; phylum Pseudomonadota; class Alphaproteobacteria; order Rhodospirillales; family Rhodospirillaceae; genus CBDBND01. The sequence continues at coordinate 130,882 of CBDHFR010000003.1, read as the reverse complement.
GTTCGAAAGGGATGCCCCGGTCTTTCATCACTTGTGAGCCCAGCTTCATGAACCGTTGGCCCTTTTCATTGAGCATCATCGTCCGGGCTTCGGTCAGATATTCCAGATAGCTTTGGTCGGCCCGTGTGGTCATCTCGGGCGTATGGCCCCGTTTGCCCCGGTCCACATGGGTGTTGCTGAGAGTCATGGGTTGTCTCCTTGGCGTACAGTTACGCTGGTCTCAGTCCGCAATGCTAATCCGATCGTACAACACTTTACCGTAGGTGTACTTGAATCCTGATAAACGGCTGCTGAGTGCGGCAAAACCGACGGATTCGTATAAAAAAATACCAGGCACTTGGTCGCGGTAATAGCGCATCACTTGGTGCCGTAAATCTACAGCCCGCTCCGTATCCCACTCGCTCATAGCCGCCATGACGGTCGGCATAATGCTTTGATCACAATACCAGGGACGCGGCTTGAGACAGGAATGGAGCGCCACCGCTTGCGTTGCATCCAGCACCGGTGTTGCCGTCCAGCTCAACATGAAGCCGTCGCGTGACAACCGCCCTCCGGTAAAGTCGCTGAGGAACGCCATGATCGGGCGTAGCTCGATTTCCATGGTCACACCGATGCGGCTGAGGTCGTCTGCGACCCGTTGAACCAGCGCATTCCCAATGCCAACCTCAAGCGTGAAAGAGAATCCGTCCGGATAGCCCGCTTCGGCCAACAGCGCGCGGGCAGCCTCCGGGTCGTAGGGGTAAGGCTCCAGTGAAGGATCAAAACCGAATGCCGTTCTTGTCGCCGGTTGACTGGCCACAACCGTCCGTCCGTCCATCAGCACGTCGACAATAGACTGCTTGTCAACGGCCATGTTCAGTGCCTGGCGCACGCGGGCATCGGCCAACGGGTTGTCCTGATCGGTGCGAATCAACACACTGATGACCGAGCCATCCTGCCAGTCGGCAACGGTGCCACCTGAGTCGCGGATGAAGTCGAATTGGTCTGGACTCACGCCAAGGGCGATATCAATGCGGTCCGACTGAAAAGCCTGTATGCGTGCGGTCTGATCGGCGATGGCCAGAAGTTCCAAATGATCTGCTTTTGGCGGCCGCCAAGACTCTTTATAGGCGGACAGGGACGCGGAACTCGGTGTCCATTCCTGCAAAATAAAAGGCCCGGTGCCGATGGGTTGTTCCGCATAAGCCTGGGCCCCCATTGTCTGCCAGGCCTCGGGATCAACCATGGGCATGATCGACGCTAAACGCGGGAACAACGGCATCGACCGCTTGGTGGTGATCTCGACGGTATATGGCCCGGTGGCACGGGCATCGGCCAGAGGTTCCAGTTCCCGGCGCAGGTCTTCCGTCGGCGGTCCGTCACCGGCGATGTACTTGACCATGAACTCCACCGTCTCCGCATTGAACGGTGCGCCATTGGAGAAGGTCACGTCATCGCGCAAGGTGAACTCCCAGGTGAGATCGTCAAGGTTGCGCCATTCCGTCGCCAGCCATGGGATCACGGAGCCATCGGATTCAAGCCAAGTGAGGGAGTCATATATGGCTGAAACAACGGTGCTCGTCGGTGTCTGAGAGGTGCGGAAAGGATTGCCGCGCCGTGTTGGTAGCCCGCCGAGGGCCAAGCGAATGGTTGTCTCATGGCTATCCGCGAAACTTGGTCCAGGGAGCGCCAACCCGAAGCCCAAGGTGCCGCACATCATCGCGACCAAAAGGCGGCGGGTTGCACGCTTTATTACAGACGGACGGCCCCATTGCCGCATACTCTTTACTCCTGACCGTAGACGCAGGACGGACACTGTAAGAGAGAGAGCAATGCCATGAACACCCCCATGAGGACCATAATCGCAGCCGCTATCCTTTCAGTGGTGGCCGACCAAGGGATGGCCCAGGACTCGCCGACACGGGAAGAGTTGTTAAAACCCGCGCCCAATCCCACATGGAACGTGTTCAATCTGAACGGCTACGACACGGAAGAAATTGCCCCAGGGCTCTATTCCTTCCGGTATGGCTATGTCCGCAACATTTTTCTCGTTACCGATGACGGAGTCATTGCCACCGATCCCATCAGTCCGGAGGCAGCCAAAGTCTATCGGGCGGAAATTGCCAAAGTCACTGATCAGCCAGTGAAGTTTGTTGTTTATTCCCACGAGCATTGGGATCACGTGCCCGGTGGTCAAATTTTCAAGGACGAAGGGGCAACCTTCATTTCCCATGAAAACTGCGCCGCGCATTTCGAAGACCTGCCTAATCCTGACATCGTCATGCCCGACATCACATTTTCCGGTAACTACACCATCGAGTTGGGCGGGCGGCGCCTCGACCTACTGTACTTCGGGCCCAATCATGGCGACTGCTTGGTGGTGATGCGGCCCGATCCGGGCAATATCATGTTTATCGTCGACATTGTTGTACCCGGTGCCATTCCGTTAGCCGGCTTTGCCGACAACTCATTGCATCATTGGGTTCGGACATTGCGTGAATTGGAAGCCATGGAGGATTGGGAGATGATGATTCCCGGGCACGCCGGTCCGCTGGCCCATCGCTCTGCCGTGACGGAACGACGCGACTATGTCGAGAAATTGATGGCCAAAGTTAAAGCGGAGTTCGACGGTGGCACATCCGTTTTTGAAATACCCGGCAAGGTGCGTATGCCGGAGTATTCCCATCTCCGCTGGTATGACACCAACATCGAAAACAATGTAAGCAGAGTGCTGACCTACTACTTTATGGGCTGGTAGAGGAGCTCAATGCCGCATCGACGGTGTCGGTAACCGCTTTCGGATTAACGGTGAGATCACCACGGGCTTGGGTCCAAGTCTTCTGTGACTCGCTGGCGTCCACGGCATCTGCTGTCACGCGCCTGAAGGATAGGTCCGCCGCTTCTGCAAGTGTCTCGAAATGCGGCTGCGGTAAACCGGCTGCTATTTCCACCACAGCTGTTCCCGGTCGGTAGAAAGCGATGTTTGCTAGGTTTGACCCGTGTACACCGACAACACATCGGACTTGAGCAAAGACAGACATCTGGGTGTCCAGATCCAGCTGCCTAGGGTTAATAACCGTAAAACGCTCGCCCAAAGCAGCGATCACCGCGTCTTCATTGTGGAGCTGTCGAGAGTCCGTTGGGCTGCGTCGGCTATAAAGATACAGCGGTGAATCCAGGCCTTTGATATTTGGTGCGATGCTGCGCACGATTGGAAGACGGTCACGAACCGGCAGTCGGGTCTGACTGTATGCGGGCCGGACGCCAACGGCCGTGCCGTCGAGGGGCAGATAAGACAGATTGGGTATGCCAAACACTCCAGCTGCTTTTTCCAACAGCGCTTTTTGCCAGGGTTCAAAAGGCTGGGACCTTGGCGCAATGAGTTTGATTTCGCCCAGGTGCCCTAGCCGGGAGGCACCGTACAAATGGGGCAGGGTGTCCAGTAGCCAGTGATAATAAGGCGGCCGGACGAGCGTGACATACGCATCGGATATAAAGCGATCGGACTGTGCCGCTGTTTTGAGCGCGCTACCTGAATCCGTGCCGAACAGGTGAAAATACCGTTCGGGATATTTGAGATGACAGAACGCAGGCGACATAAAGGTGCCGTCCTGTGTCATCGGTACACCGATATCGAATATGGCGATGCCCTCTTCGAACCGCACCAAATGAGAAGGCAACGGTTCGCCCTGCCAATACAGCGGTTCGCTGGTGACGTCCGGTGGTAAGGCGTTCGGGTCAAAAGCGGATTCCGTGACGAAATTGGGTTCGGTCCCAGCCTTAGAGTCGGTTTCGAAAGTCATGCGGCTCGGGCCAATCTGCGGACGAGGAGCATGACGGAGGCGGCGTAGAGGAAGGCGCGGGCCGAGGCGATGGTGGCCTCGAAGTCCTTTGCCAGTCGCCGGTTGCGGTTGATCCAGGCGAAGAAGCGCTCCACGACCCAGCGGCGCGGTTGGACGGCGAAGCCGACCTGATCGGGGCTTTTGCGCACGATCTCGACGGCGATCACGGTGGCCGTGGCGCCTTCTCGCCGGCGTAGCCGCTGTCGGCAAAGACCTTCTCGATGAACGGAAACGAGCCGCGTGAGGCGCACAGCAGCGGCCCGCCACCATCGCGGTCCTGGATACTCGCCGGATGCGCCTCGAGCACGAGGCCGCGCCCGTCGGTGTCGACCAGCGCGTGGCGCTTGCGCCCCTTGATCTTCTTGCCCGCATCGTAGCCGCGGGGGCCACCAGCCTCGGTCGTCTTGACGCTCTGGCTGTCGATAATCGCGCCGCTCGGGCTGGCCTCGCGTCCGACCCGCTCGCGATCGGCCATGACCAGAAAGTGGTTGATCTTCTCAAGGAGGCCGTCGTCGCGGAACTTAGCGAACCAGCGATAGATCGTGCCCCACGGTGGTAAATCGCTTGGCAGCAAGCGCCAAGGGCAGCCAGCCCGCATCACGTAGAAAATGCCGTTGACGATCTCTCGCATCGGCCATGACCGGGGCCGTCCCGTGCCATGAGCCGGAGGCAAATGAGGCTCGATCACAACCCACTCCGCATCGGTCAAATCAGTCTGATAACGCAGCGCCTTGCGGCTATGCTGCTCTCGGGTGGTCGGCGTCCACATGGCGGCTCCAGATCGGTTTCAGCAACCTTCCTGGAATCACATCGACACCGGCCACTCAACCCCTTTCGAAACGGCCTCTTAGCGGCGAGGGCAGTCGTAGAGGCAATGTAATCGCCGTTGCGCCAAGCGACTTCAGCCTGTTGCAGTAATCCGGGAGCACTCTTTGCAGTCATATCTGTGATTGGTAATGGGCTGTGGTTCGACCGCAACGGTTGGGTTCGCGGTGTTGACGATCACTGGGTGATCAGTCACATGGACATCCTATAGAGCGTAAAGGGCTTGTGCATTGTCGTCGACCATGCGTTGAGCTGCACCAGCTGGTAAGTCATCACGTTCCAAAATCAACCGGTGTGCCTCGAGTTCCATGGATTCATCTGCATGGCCGTAATCGGTCCCAACAACCAAATTGCCATCACCCGTCCATTTCAAGATATCGGGCAAATTCTCATGGACCTCGCAGGATACATATAGACGAGAGTCCGCCAAGGCATTGTCGGTGGTGCGTTTGAGGTCATAGGTCTCGGCAAAGCGATCAGCCTTGTTGAGCACGAAAGGCAGCCACATGGACCCGCCTTCCATAAAGCCAAAACGTAGAGATTTATATTTCTTTGGAATATCGCTCATCATTAGCGCGTTGAAGGCCACCACCATGGGCATGATGAAGGCGATGATGTTACCCATCTTGCCCGATGAACTACGCACCTCGTCGAAACTGGGGCTGCCGTTACCGATGTGCAGGATAATGGCCATATCCAGGTCCGCGGCCTTGGCGTAAAGGGGTTGAAAACGGGGATCATCGACGGTGACGTTGCCTTCATAGCCGCGCATCACGAGCTCAACGGCACCGTTCTTGCGGCCTTCTTCCATCATGAGACATGTTGCATCGATGTTTTTCAGTGACGGCACGACCAACCAACGCAATCGTGCTTGCCGGCTTACGCAGACATCCGCCATCCAACGGTTGTAGCTTTTGGCGAGGGCGAGTTCGGTGTCTGCTCGGCCGATGATCGAGCCCAAGAAAAAACTTGGAATCAAAACTTGGGTATCAATTCCGAGTTCATCCATATGAGCAATCCGCGCGTCCGGATCACCGACATCGCGTGTACCCACCGGATAACATTCCGCTTTTTGGCCACCGATAATGTACATGCGGCCGTCCACCAGCCAAAAATTCTGTCCGGCCATGGGTGATTCGCCTAAATGCTTCACCGGTGCGCTGGTTGTTACGATTTTCGACCGCAAATCTTCATCAACCTTATCCATATAAGTCCAGGTCTGTTCGCATTCGATGACGTGGGTATCGGCGTCAATTATGGGCACCGAAAAATCCTTCCGACTAGATTAGGCACAACTCGATGCCTTACGGCCGTGATGGACAAGTCTGTCTTGCCCGCAACCTATAAACCGTAAAGCGTCCGGGCATTATCATCGACCATGCGCTGCGCCGCACCGGCGGGGAGGTCGTTGCGCTCCATGATCAACCGGTGCGCTTCCAATTCCGTCGAGGTATCGGCGTGGCCGTAGTCGGTGCCGACCACCAGGCTAGATTCGCCCGCCCACTTGAGGATTTCCGGCAAATCCTCATGGGCTTCGCAAGTGACATAAAAACGAGAGTCCGCCAGGGCATTCTCTGTCGTGCGTTTGAGGCCATAGGTGTCGGCAAAACGGTCGGCTTTGTTAAGCACAAAGGGAAGCCACATGGACCCGCCTTCGAGAAACCCGAAACGCAAGTTGGGATATTTTCGCGGGATTTCGCTCATCATCAAAGCGTTGAAGGCCACAACCATGGGCATAATAAAGGCGACAATGTTGCCCTTTTTGCCTGAGGTGTTGCGCACTTCGTCAAAGCTAGGACTGCCATTGCCGATGTGCAATGCGATCGCCATGTCGAGATCGGCGGCCTTGCGATAAATCGGATTAAAGGAGGGGTCATCGATGGTGATGTTGCCTTCGTAGCCGCGCATCATCACGCCGACGGCACCGTTCTTTTGTCCCTCCTCCATCATGGCGCAGGACGCGTCGATATTTTTTAGGGACGGCACCACCAACCAGCGCAATCGTGACTGCCGGCTGCCACAAATATCCGCCATCCAACGATTGTAACTTTTAGCCAGCGCCAGTTCCGTATCGGCATGGTCAATAATGGAGCCTAAGAAAAAGCTGGGAATAAGCACCTGGGTGTCCACGCCCAGCTCATCCATATGGGCAATGCGGGCATCGGGGTCCATCAAGTCGCGGGTGCCATCCGGATAACGCGCTGCTTTTTGGCCGCCCTTCATATACATGCGCCCATCCACCAGCCAGAAGCTGTGCCCGGCCATGGGAGACTCCCGTTTATGGGTGACCGGAACTTCCGAGGTGACGATTTTCGGCTGTAACGCCTCATCGGCCCGATCCATATAGGCCCAGGTCTGCTCGCATTCGATGACGTGGGTATCGGCGTCGATGACCGGCATTGTCTGAGTCCTTTGGTTATTTTTCTGCGACCAGGACCGAGACGTCCCGGAACCCACCGCCCATGTACCCTTTAGTACCCTCTTCGGTCGCATGAACTTTTGTGATGAACGGTGTCTTGCGGAAGGCACATTTGTCCCGGTCGAACCCACAATCGACCATTTCAACGATGATATCGATAAGCCTCAACTGTTTGAGAAAATACTCATTGTTGTTGAACACTTCCCATGTCCAGAGAAATTCCTGAATGGGTTCGCTTGGATCGTCTTGTTTGAAGGCGTCCATGTGAATCATCACGCCGCCTGGTTTCAGTATGCGGTGAATCTCCTTCATGATGTTGATCACAGCCAGCCGCGATGTCTCATGAAAAAAGCAACGCCGATCCAACAACGTCGAAGTGATTGTCGGGGAAATAGGTCTGCTCCGCATTCTGCTGACTGAGGTGTATGGTCTGTCCCATAGCATTGGCGCGGGCCTGGCCGTAGCGCAGACACGGAGCGGCCACGTCGATGCCGTGCACCGCCGCATCTGGATAGGATTTCGCCCATGGCACCGTGGAATTGTCAATGGCGCAGCCCAGATCCAACACGCGCTCAGGTGAGCGGTCGCCGTAGACCGTTTTGTAGAAATTGACGATGGTTTCGCCCGTCGCGTCGTTCTCCGGACCCATCATGCCCATGGCATAAATGGGCACCGCAGCGTCGTAGACCATCCCGGCTGAGATGTCTTCTTCCGTGCTGTCGGTGTGGTAACCGCCTGGTTGCAAGTGAATGTCATAAGAGGTGTGATAACGGGGCACCTCAAAGGTGTCATCGGCAAGGCGAACGGTCGATGGCCCGTTCGAACCCCGTGCTTTGCTGATCATGTCCGGCAAGGTGCGTTCCACACTGTCGATGACTGAATCCCACATCATCATTTGGCTGTTGCGCTGCATGGCGCTCCACAGCTGATAGTACGGATCCTGGGTCAAAACTTTGCGCACTTCGTCAGAATTTTCGGGTTTACGCCCGTGTTCCTTCACGAATGCGGGCTCGACCCGCTTTTCGTAGGCAACGGTTGTACCGGGATTCACTTCGCGTGCTAGATGTTGGCGAAAGTTGAGGACGAAATCTTGCCGGGCGTTTTCATCGTGAGCCACGGCCGGCAGCATGTCGTGCAATGTTTGGCGGTGATGCATTGGCTGTGTCTCCAGCGTTGAATCAAGCGCCGAGCGTGGCGACCGTCTCGCGTATTCTTGCCTTTTCAGGCCCTACGATAAAGGCGATGGAACCAAAAAGCTTACCTACCGGACGTCGCCGCTTAATTCGACCAGTTCATAGGTTTGATTAAGCAAATCCCAGCGCAATCGGGCAGGGACGCAATCCTCACCGATAGCCCAAATATCAATGGGGGGATAATCTTTGACCAAAAACTGGAAGTGTTCCGTTTGGAAGGTGCCTGCCGGGACGGTTATATCCTCGGGTCCAATGTAATTATGGCGTGTGAAGGAGTGATCCGATTGCTCCAGTATTGGCCCTGATCCACCGTTCGGCATGTGAGACGTGGAAAACACCGGGCCTAATTCACTGGGATCCTTATCCTTGTCCCGTTTCCATGGCGCCAGGCCCCAGGCATCACCATGTACCGGATGGGCGCCAAAAAATCCGATAGGTTTGTCGGCTTCGAAACGCTGTTCAAACCGGCCGTCCTCGGCCGTGAAACCCTGACATTCCGCGGTGCGATCTGTGAAAGTGTACCAGGTGCTGCCAACAAGTTTTTCCTTAATGGTCAAGCGGACAAAGGCATCAACGGGATACCAATCGCCATCAACCGTAAGGATCGCATCGCGGAGCAAGCGGTCGTCATCCATTTCACAGGTGACGCGCATGGTCCGGGTGCCGTCGGGCTGGATGGTGACGTAAAACATTTCACGTCCCATCTCACCTTGGCCGTCGGTCAAATAAAGCACCTTGCCCTGATAACTGCGGTGTTTCATGGCGTGTCCCTATGACTTGTGGTCGAGGAAATTGCGCACCAGGTCCGCGACTTCATCGCTATGGGCATCGAGAAAACCGTGGGTCCAACCCGGCAGATCATGCACCCGGCCGTTATGTAAAAGTCCGGCCGCGCGTGGCGTGTAGTCCCACAGGTCATCTTCCGGATTCAAAATAAAAATTGGTTTTAACGATTGGCTCAGAGCGGCACTGAGATCGTAGTTGAACGCGGCTTGATGTCCCCAATGGGAATAGGTGTGATGGCGCTGACCTTCTAAAAAGATGTCCCACCGCCGGTCCGGTTCCGGTTCGTCGCGCCAAAACGTTTTCATGAAGGACCAGGTTTCGGCCAATGCTTCGCCTTTTTGATCCAAAGTCTTGGGCGTGTACTGGGCGCGAAAACCATCCCGTTCTTCATCGGTGAAAATGGTCGCGGAAATCATCACGATGCTGTGGACCAAGTCAGGCTTAAGTCTCGCGAGTTCCACCGCGGTCAGTGACCCAGTGTGATAGCCCATGACATCAATCGAGCCTAGTTTAAGAACAGAGAGAAGATCTGCCATCGCGGTCGCATAGTCAGCGATTTCCGGTTCGGAGACTGGCGGCGACGATTCGCCAAAACCTGGGGTGTCCGGAGCAACCACTGTTCGGTCGCGACTCAGCGCCGTCATAAACCCGTCCCACACGATGCTCGACAGTGGGCTGGGGTGAAGCAGCAATACGGGCCGGCGATCGCTGTTCGTTTCAATCAGCCGGTAGTGAATCTGACCGGATGAAATATCGGCATACCCGCGTTGAATGTTTGTGTGTGAACTCGGCATGGGTGGCTTTCAGTAACGTTGGACGATTAATCGATGACCAATCCGTGGATTAAAATAAAAATGAATCAGACAGCACCTACGCATCGTCCCTAAGTTAGCGGAATACGGTGTGTGACGCTGAAGGAAATTTGTCATGCCAGCGATTAAGTCAGATAACAGCCCCAGCACCATCCCAACCCGGGATGAGGTTATCCAATTGGCCCGGGATTTGGTGCCGGCTCTAAAAGAACGGGCTCAAGCCACTGATGACCTCAGGCGGTTGCCGGACGAGACGGTCGCCGACCTGCGCCAGGCTGGTATCCATAAATTATTCATACCGAAACGCTTTAGTGGTTTTGAAATGCCGTGGGGCACCCACGTGGATGTTTCACGCATTTTGGGACAGGGCTGCGGATCGACCGGCTGGGTATCATCGGTGGTCTTTACCCACACCTTCCTATTCGGCCGCTTTGAGCCGGATTGCCAAGAAGAGATTTGGGGCGAATGGCCGGATGCGATCATTTCAACGGGATTCGCTGGCGGTGGCCAAGCCACGCCGACGGACGGCGGCTTCAGTGTTTCTGGTCGCTGGAAGTTTGCCAGCGGTGTTGATCATGCCGACGCCATGCTTGTCGGTGCCAAGCTACCCAACTCAAAAGCGGCATTCAACGACCTTTGGATCGTATTGAAGAAAGGTGATTTTGAGATTCTCGATACTTGGCATTCAGAGGGCCTCAAGGGTACCGGTTCAAAAGACATCAAGGTCGACAACGTTTTTATCCCCAATCACCGAACGCTCGACCTCAAAGTGATGGCAGATGATCCGCCGGGCGCAAAATTACACGACTACTATCTCTACGGCGTCGAGTTTCACAGTTACTTCATTACATTGCTGGCTGGCCCGATCCTGGGTGCAGCTCGTGGGGCCTACAATGAATATATTGAACAAACTTTGACCCGCGTCGGCGCGATGATGGGCGAAACCATTATCGATCAACCCGCCGTTCAGGTGCACGTGGCGGAGTCCTTGGCTGAACTGGAAACAGCAGACCTGTTAATCGACACTCTATGCAATCAGCTGCATGAGCGGGGCATGAACGGCCAAGGTGTAGACGGACCATTCAGGCTCAAGGCTTATCGGGATTTGGTGACAGCCGGAAAGCTGGCTCACGCTTCGGCCGATCGCTTATCAAGGATGATAGGAGTGAGCGCACTAACCGGGCACAACCCGGTGCAGCGCCTCTATCGCGATGTGCGTACCATGTCGACGCACTCTGCTCTTCACTGGGAGGCAGGCATGCAGCGCAGCGGTAAGTACATCTTTGGACTGCCGACTGGTGATCCAAAAATCGATAGCGAAAACAAAGTCCAGCAGGCTGTAGAGTAATAGAATCCGCCATGGCTGTTAACGTCGACCGCGCATTTGTCCGTATCGAAGAAGGTTTGGTTCATTACCGACACGCCGGCACCCGTAACGATGATGCAGCACTTCCCATCTACGTCGCCCACGCCGGTCCAGGCTCGTCCGCTGGCTATGCGCCCCTCATCGCTGCGTTAGGTGAATCCTGTTACGTTGTCGCGCCCGATACGTTGGGCAATGGAGATTCCGCGCCGCCAGCTCAAAACGGGTTAAACCTGGATTACTACGCCGACAGTATATGCCGTGTGCTTGATGCCATAGGGATCGACCAAGTCGATTATTTCGGCAGCCATACCGGCGCCCATATCGGCTGCGAACTAGCGATCGCCCATCCAGACCGCATTCGTAAAATCATTTTTGACGGAATCGGAGTCTTTGATGCTGACTTCCGTAAAACGCTGTTGGAAAACTATGCACCTGAGATCACGCCCGATGAATTCGGTACCCAATTTACCTGGGCGTGGCATTTCCTCCGCGATCAATTCATCCATTTTCCCTACTTCATGCGTGATCCCGACCATCGTTTGGGTGGCAGCGTTCCTTCGGCGGAAGCCCTGCACGGAATGGTCACTGAAGTTTTGAAGGCAGTGACGACGTACCACAATGGCTACCGTGCCGTTTTCCGTCACGAAACAGACAAACGCCTTCCCTTGGTTAAAACGCCGTCACTGTTTCTGGCCTCGGAGACCGACCCATTACACATCTATCTGGACGATGTGGCGGCGCGCGTGCCGTCGTCCGAGAGGCGCCTGGTCACCCTGGAAGAAGGTTTGCCCGGCCAAGTGGATGCTATTCTCAACTTTTTCGTAGTCTGAAAAAATCGGCCGAACTGTATTCTCTGGCGGCTAAATTGAACTGCTTTCCAGAATAGATTTAAGTCGTACCAAGTCTTGGGCAGTATTTTTGCGCACCATACGTGCCATCAAGGGTGAAAAGAGATTCATTAAGCCGGACGGCCCTCCTTGGTTGCGGAGGATCACACGGGCGGTCTGATCGCGCTGTTCCACCTCGTAAGTAATGATCATTGGAAACGGCCCAGAGACGGTCTCCATCTCAATGAGGTTTTCGGGTTCGAAGGCCGTGATCTCGGTCACGTATTCCATAGACCTACCCATGAAACCGGCTGTGCGCCGGACCTGGTGCCCAAGCTCACCGGTCCTGCCGACAACAGTTCAGATTTTTGAACGCCGCCAATCCACTCAGGATCGTTCACTGGATCCGCAAGAAAGACGAAGACCGCTTGCGGATCAGATGAAATTTCAATGTCGACGGTGACGTCGATACCCATGTCGGATCGCTCCTCAAAGAGGATTCGGGCTTCGTATCATCACTTTTCCTCATTCCAAGACACCGTTGGGTTAGACCTGATGCCCAGAAGAGGCTAAGCTTCATTATATAAGCAGGGACGGGGATTTCTGAACACTTTTAGCCAGGGCGCAAGAACTCTGGGCACCGCTGTGCCATTTTACCCCGAAGACAACAAATGCTGACTTCATCACCGACCTTCGGGTGGTCCGGTGACATGGATTTTTAATGGAGTCAGGCCCTAAAGGGAGGTCAGTTATGGGCGCGTCCAAAACCCGCGAAGTTCTGTCGGCCTATACAGGAGACGTCATCGGTGAAGTGCCTGTGTCCGGCGCCAGCGAGGTTGAGGACCTTCTTCAAACCGCCTCTGATCTTCACAAGAACCAATCATCCTGGCTGTCCACCCATCGCCGAATTGAAATTCTCCAATCGGCGGCCTCGATCATGGCAGGCCGGCGTGAGGAGCTAACCCTGCTCATTGCCGGAGAAGGCGGTAAGCCGTTCAAGGACGCGGCCGTGGAAGTAGACCGGGCGATCGACGGCCTTCATATCTGCGCTGAAGAACTGCGCAAGGAAGGCGGCACTGTTATCCCCATGCGTGTCAATCCCGCGTCGGCGGGTCGCTTGGCGGTTACTCAGTTTCAGCCGATCGGTGTGGTTGTCGCCGTCAGTGCGTTCAATCATCCGCTCAATCTGATTGTCCATCAGGCTGGCCCCGCCGTCGCCTCGGGCTGCCCGGTCATTGTTAAACCGGCAAAGCACACACCTATGTGTGCCCATGCCTTTGCCGACATACTTGTCGAAGCCGGACTGCCACAAGAATGGTGCCGGGTCGTAAATACGGACACCACGGCGGAGTCAGAAAAGCTGGTCACGGACCCGCGTATTTCTTTCTTCAGTTTTATCGGATCTCCCGGTGTTGGCTGGTCTCTCAAATCGAAATTGGCACCGGGTGTGCGTTGTGCCCTGGAACACGGCGGAGCGGCCCCGGCGTTGGTCATGGCCGACGCGGATCTCGGTCTAACCACCACATCCCTGTTAAAAGGCGGATTCTATCATGCCGGTCAGGTGTGCGTGTCTGTGCAGCGCATTCTCGCCGATGACGCCGTGGCTGATGACCTCATTGCCTCGTTGGACTCTCAAGCGGCCGATCTGGTTGTGGGCGATCCCTCCGATCCGGCCACGGATGTCGGTCCATTGATCAGGCCGGCCGAAGTGGAGCGTGTCGACTCATGGGTGAAAGAGGCGGTTGATGGCGGCGCAACACTTGTCCGCGGCGGCAAAGCCATAACCGAGCGGGTGTATGAACCGACCATTTTGGTCGATCCTCCGGCTGACTCGAAAATCGCCAACAAGGAGGTGTTTGGTCCGGTGATTGCGGTGTTCCGCACCAAATCCATGGACGACGCCATCGAACGGGCCAACAGCATAGACTTTGCCTTCCAAGCGGCGGTTTTCACGCAAGACATTGATAAGGCCATGGCCGCGTATACCGGATTGAACGCCAGCGCCGTTATGGTCAACGACCACACGGCTTTCCGCACCGATTGGATGCCATTCGCTGGGCTCGGACAATCCGGACTTGGTACGGGCGGTATGCCCTATACGCTGCACGACATGCGCGTCGAAAAGATGCTCGTCCTTAAATCACCTGCGCTCGAAAACTTTTAAACATACGCCTATAGGAGATTGGCAATGAAAGCCTCTGATCTGTTTGTGAAATGCCTTGAAGCCGAAGGTGTCGAAAGAATTTTTGGAATTCCCGGCGAAGAAAACACCGATGTGATGATTTCACTTTTAGATAGCCCGATCCAATTTGTCCTGTGCTGTCACGAACAAGCGGCGGCCTTTATGGCAGACACCTACGGCTGATTAACGGGTAAATCGGGTGTCTGCTTATCAACGCTTGGACCAGGGGCAACAAACCTGGTCACCGGTCTTGGTCTTGCCGATGCCAACATGGACCGCGCACCGGTAGTGGCCATCATCGGGCAAGCCGGGACGGACCGTCTGCACAAGGAAAGCCATCAGAACATGGATTCTGTGGCGATGATGCGGCCGATCAGCAAATGGGCCCAAACGGTTTTTGCACCGGAAAATATTCCGGAGATTGTGCGTAAGCGTTCAAAGTCGCTGAAACGGAAAAAACCGGGCGTCACGGTTATCGAACTTCCGGAAGACATTGCGGAAATGGAAGCTGATGATAGCTTGACGCCTATGCCCATTGCCAAGACGCGCCAGCCTGCGGCGGATCACAAAGCGATCACACAAGCCGTCGATATCATAGCGAACGCAAAGAACCCTCTTATACTTGCCGGCAACGGCGCGGTTCGGAAACGCGCGGCTGAGCAATTGAAACGTCTCGCGCACAAAACAGGGATCGCGGTTGTTAACACCTTCATGGGTAAGGGTGCCATTCCCATGTCCGACCCACACTGCCTGTTCACGATGGGTTTGCAAGGTCGTGACTACGCAAACCTGGCATTCGAGCAATCGGACGTCGTGATTACGATTGGCTACGATTTTGTTGAGTACGCGCCCGCCTTCTGGAATTCCAAACGGGATAAAGTCATTATTGATATCGACTTTATGCCGGCTGAAATCGATACGAATTTTCCAGTAGAGGTCGACATTGTTTCTGACTTGGCGGATGCCCTCTGGCAGATCAATGAAGACCTGGACGAACGGTATGGTGACAAGCTTCCGCTGTTTGACATTAAAGCACGCGCCGACCTGCGTCAGATCATCAGTGATGACTTAGCCATGGAAGAGGCGGATACGTCGTTCCCCGTCAAACCGCAGCGTATTCTTAATGACGTTCGCAAATTTCTTGGCCCCGACGACATTCTTTTATCCGGCGTCGGGGCGCACAAGATGTGGATAGCGCGCTATTTCCAGTGTGAGATGCCAAACACGTGTCTTATTTCCAACGGTTTTTGCACCATGGGATTTGCGCTGCCAGGTTCTATAGGAGCCAAAATTGCCAAGCCTGACAGAAAGGTTTTGTCCATATCTGGAGATGCTGGTTTCATGATGAACGTTCAAGATATTGAAACCGCAGCGCGTTACAAGATCCCCGTCGTTGCCATGGTTTGGGAAGATGGGGAATACGGTCTGATCAAATGGAAGCAGCAGAATAGCTTTGATGGGCGCCACTCAGAACTGGCCTTCACCAATCCCAATTGGGAAATGCTGGCAAAATCGTTCGGTATGTTCGGCAAGACCATAACATCAGCGGAAGACATCATTCCGTCTCTAAAGCATTTCCGATTTATTCTGACGCATAGCCGTCAGCAACCAAGAAGTTCCTGCAGTGCTCGTGATTGAAGAGGCCGCAGACGTTACCGGCGGCTTTCCACAGATCATCGATGGTGCGGGGTTTTAAGCGCTTCATGTGAGCTTTGAACTTTGAAAATGCGAGCTCGATCGGGTTGAAGTCCGGCGCATAGGGCGGCAGGAACAAAAGCCATGCGCCCCGCTTTTCAACCGCCCGCCTGGCACCGTCGCGTTTGTCGGCCGGCAGATTGCCGGGGACAACAACAGCGCCTTTTTGAAGGGTCGGGGCGCGTTGCGTTTTGATGTACTGCTCGAATGCATCACCGTCCATGGCGCCCTCGATCACCCAGGGCGCGGTCAGGCCGTCACCGCGCAATCCGGCAATGAAGGTCATGGTTTTCCAATGACCATGGGGAATGGCGGCAACCATCCGCTGGCCGCTGGGACAGCGCCCCCGCAGGCGCGCCATTTTGGTATTGATACTTGTTTCGTCAAGGAACACGATCCTGCCGACCCGCTCGGGATGGGCCGGGAGCCGGGCCTGACGTTGGCGCCAAACCACGCGTGCTGCCTGCCCATCCGCGCGTTCCTGTTCACTGGCGTGGGCGGTTTTTTTAAGGGAATTATAACTTAATATTGACTATATCCCCAGCTTAACTCATCCTCTCATCGCTGCCAACAACACGCACGAGTGACCCCATGTCGGATCGCCCGTGAATTTTCCCGCTAAAACTAGATATCCGGCCCCCTGACCCTCTTGCTTGACTCGCAACGGTTGCTGGAAACCTTAAGACTTGCCATGGCGTACGCCTAGGGCTTAGACGACCTACGCTAATAACTTGACCTAGATTAGCAAGCTCTAGAACTTTGAATGTGAATGGTCAGACATCGGATTGCCTGTAAGCACCGGCATCAGACCATTTGGAGCGGGTGGACGGAATTGAACCGACATCTACAAGGTGGGAACCCTATTGCTCTACCATTGAGCTACACCCGCAGATGAGGCCCTGGAACTGTCGTTCCGGGGCCTCATCTTTTTACGATCTTCACCCCTTTTGTATCAATATACGTCACTTCCCCAACAATGCGGTTCGGATAAAATTCCGGCAAATAATACCTTTCGTCGGCATATTTGACGATGCCGTCCGTTTTGAACGTACTCAGATATGCGGAGATGGAGCTTGGATTAAGGCCCTCACACCGTTCTTCCGCAGACCGGATGGCTTCACCGACAGTTAGGCCGTGAGAACCGGCCTCCTTCAGTTTGTCGAGGATTACTTGCTTCACCGATCCGTTGGCCCTTTGGGGCGCATCACCACCGACCGCGTTGATGCAGGTCTCGATTCCGATCAACTGCTGTTTGAGCCTTTCGACCCGGCTTTGAAAGGAAATGATCTGGCGTTTGGTTTTGTCACGCTGTTCGCTTAGTTCGGACAGCACGACACTTCTCTCTTTGGAGAGCGACATCTTGGATTCTCCTGCCTGTAAGCACCCAGGAAATCTATACATTCGCCACGGTAAAATCAAGCTGATCTGGAGAGGGGTGGCCGGTTGACCGGCTCTCGTTCAGGCGGTCAGGTCCTTGTAGCTCAACCGCTTCCCGGCCAAGCCGTGGGCAACGCGGTTCATTTGGTCGGCGGTATCCAGTCCGCGCACGTTGTGGCGGCCTGAGAACTCGTTGACGTACCGCTGTAAGTGCTTGGCGCTCATCTTGTGATACGTGCCTTTGTGCGCCCGTTTCAGCATGGCCCAAAAGGACTCAATACCTTGGGTGCTCGCCATCCCTGAGACGTACTCGCCTACGCTATGTTTGACGCTCTGGTGTTCGACGCCCTTCATGCCTTTGTATGCGCCCGCATCGTCGGTGTAGACCGTGGCCCCACCCAGCGCGACAGCCAGGACAAAGGCTTGCAGAGTTTTAGCGTCTGTCGTGCCAACCACCTTGGCTTTGACCTTATTCGTCTTGCGATCCTTTGCGCCCACAATGGCGGCCTTACCAACCGTGCCGCGACCGGCCCTCAGCTTCTTGCTGGCATGCTTGTTGGTCTCTTTGCCACCGAGATAGGTTTCATCGACCTCCACCGGGCCTACAAACTGCTCAAGAGCGCCAGCGCTCCATGCCTGGCGGATACGCTGGAGCATGTACCAAGCGGTTTTCTGGGATACCCCGATATCCCTATGGAGTTTCATGCTCGACACGCCCTTGAGACTGGTCAGGTGCAAGTAGATCGCAAAGACCCATTTCCGCAGGGGAATCCTGGAATCGTGCATGGCGGTGCCGGTCTTGACCGAGAAGTAGGCCCGGCAATCGGTGCAGCGGTACGGCATGTTGTTGTGACTGGCTTCGTGTGTCTTTATACTGCCACAGTGTGGGCAGTAACGGCCATCGGCCCAGAGACGAGATTCAAACCATGCACGGGCTGTGTCTTCATCGGGGAACATGTCGCAAAGCTCTATCATCGTGATGCCTTTGCGGTCTGATTTTCCGGGGGCTGGATGTGCCATTTGTCCCTGCCTTTCAATGATTTATGTATAACAGGCGGGGCTCAGAAAGTCAATATTAAGTTATAATTCCCTAAAAAAAGCATGACCGGGGCTGGGGGATACGGCGCATGAGGTACAACACCATCAACCTCAGGGTCGGGACCGGTCTCCACAATCTCAGCCAACGCCTGCAACTGCGCTTCGCTGAGGCGGCGCTTGCGCTTTGGGCCTCGACTATTAACCAGTCCATAGGGACCCAGATCGTTGAACCGATGAACCCAATCACGCAAAGTCTGGCGATCCATCCCGCCGACTTTCGCAGCTTCCCCACGGCTCATCCCGTCATACACCGCCGCCAGGGCCAACAAACGGCAGGTCTGGCATGTATCGGAACTTCGTTTGGCAAACTGGCGAAGCCGAAGGGCATCAAAATCAGAGCGCAGGGTCACTTTGGCTGGCATCGGAAATCTCCTTTGACAACCTTGACTCAGAACCGTGACGACTTGAAAAGCCCAAAAGTGAGTCAACACTCATGGCCATTGGTATTAATCCGTGCCAGTGTATAAATTAAGTGGTGGTTCATCTACTTAGGGGCAGACCACGGTCAAGTTGCGCTTGACGCGGGCTTCTTGTTTGGGTTCTAAATCGGGAGCGTCGAATTCTTAATAGCGCGACGGTTCGATGGAGTTCATCAAGAAATTCTTTTTTCCGGTTATCGTCCTCGTCGCTGCGATCTGGGTCGCGGAGATCGTGAACTTCTTCCTCGGCCACGGCTTGACGTCGTGGGGCATCCTGCCGCGGCGGGTGAGCGGGCTGATTGGGATCCCGCTTGCGCCCTTCCTTCACGCCGGACTGTGGCACGCCGCTTCGAACACGGTGCCCCTGCTGGTCCTGGGCGCGCTCACTCTGATCGGCGGCAAAACGCGGTTTTGGGCGAGCACCGTCGGGATCATATTATTGTCGGGGGTCCTCGTCTGGCTATTCGCACGTAGCGTGCCTCACGTCGGCGCCAGCGGTCTGGTGTTAGGGTATTTCGGCGCCTTGCTGGCCCGCGCATACTTCGAGCGCGGCCTCGTCTCCATCGCCGTTGCGGGCGTGACGATGATCTTCTACGGCGGCCTCCTGTGGGGCATCCTGCCGATTAGAAGTTACGTTTCCTTCGAGGGCCACCTGTTCGGCCTGATCGCCGGCATCGCCGTCGCCTGTCTGGATCATAAGTACCAGCCCCGGACCGGGGACACCTAACTGGCCGAACTCGTCGACCGGGCGCCGAAACCACCCCTCGCGACCGCGCGCGCGCGCGCGCGGGGCTGGCTGACCTGGGACTTGGTAACCTGTGCGCGGCCGTCGCGGGACACGTTGCCGACCCCGACGCCGCCGCTGGTGTAGAACTGCCGGGGGTCGCTCCTGAGGCGATAGAGCGGCTGCGAGTAGATAGCCGCCGAGGAGCCGCGCGGCGCCAACATATATCCGCCCATGAACGGCAACCAGAACGAACCGCTGGAGGTTTGCCGTCGATAACACTGGTCGTTGCCGAAGTCGGCGTAGCACGTCGAGGATGTCTGGTAACGCGGGGCGACCTCGTCCTGCAACGCCTTCGCCTTGTCGAATTCGGCGCGGCACGTCGAAACGTCCTGTACTCCGGCGGCGATACACGCCTCCACCGATGGGTAAGTGAGGACTTCTTCTTTTGATTCGCCGCAGGAACTGAGGGTCAGTGCGCTCGCCCCGAGCATGACCATTTTGAATGTGATTGAGCGTTTCAACGGACGCACTCCTTACTTACGGGGTCATGCTGGCGGCATTCAGGATGCCGGCGGCGAGCGACGACGCGCCAAGCCAGATGCCAGCGGCGATCTCGTTGTTCTCGATACGCTCGGATACCCGCGGCATCGGCAGCCGCACGAGGAGATAGACGACAATCTGCACTAACAGCGCGACCATGCCCCAGATGATCACTTCGAGGATCGTGCGTGAACTGATCATGGCGCTCGCCAGCGGCAGGGCAAAACCGATCATGCTGCCTGAAAATGCGACCGCGGCGGCGACCGAGTTCTCCTTGATCAGCTTGATCTCGCTGTGCCGGGTGACGTTGGTATAGACCGCGACGAATACGATCATCATGAGGACGGCGACAACGAAGAACGCAAGGAATTCCGGCAAATCCGTCAAATTTCTGTTGAGTTGTTCAATCATTCAAAACTCCTTCGCGGACGCTCGGCCGGTGTTCGTGGGGACGGTCATTCGGCCACCGGTTCCGATCTTCCCGTCAAATGACTTTCACCGTGGGGAGGTCGAGGTCCACGCCGACCATGAGTTCCACCGTCTTTTCCCCTTCGTAGGCTTCGACCGTGATCAAGAGGTACTCATTCTTTTTTCCCTCTTCCAGGTTGCGACCGAACAGCATGACCTGCTGGACAACGACGTCCGCCCCTTCGGTTTCAGCAGCTTCGTAAACTTCCTCGGTGAACACCACCGGATCGGCGTGGCCCGGCGTCGTGTCGAACCAAATTCGTTCATACTCCGTGCCGTCGTCGAATCGGTAGGTGGGCCCGCCAATCTTGCCGCCCTTTGCGATCCATTGCGCCCATTCCCCACCGCTACTAGGATAGATACTTTCGTGCGGCACAAAAAGGGTGACTTCCTCGATATGCTGGTCCTCGACGCCGTTGACCGTGAGGACCTGGATCATCGTGTCGTCCTCGCCGTAATAGCGGTGAACATACGCGTCGTCGCCGAGATCGATAAGTCCCTGGGCGACGATCAGGATCGTCTCCTCCGGCAACTCAACATACAGGTCGTCGGCGTGCATGCGCAACGGCAGAGTGTCGATATCGACCGCGGCGCCGATGCGTAGGCCCAGCGGCGTAGGCAACTCATCCTCCTCGCCGCCTTTGGAAAACCTGTTCTTAATGTCGCGCACACCGCTCTTAAAGAGCGATTTCATACTGTCGCCGATCATGTCGGCCATCCTGCCTTTAGCGCCAGCCAATCGATCTCGCCTGGCTCGATCCGCCGCGCCGCCAGGAAATAGACAATCGCTCCAGGATCGACCGGGTGACCCGACGGCGCGTTTAGGACGAGGTCGTCGCCCAAGGCGCTTTCGGCGACGCCGATCAAGGTGGCATCGTGGTTTTCCTTCAACGTCGCGAACAGGGCGCCGTAACTCACCGCGCCGGCGCCCTTCGGCACCTTGAGGCTGAATTGGGTCGGGTCTACCAGGGTCGACAGCAACTGGCGCTGGACGCGGCTCGAACCGGGGTCCTGGGCCGAGCGCACCATGAGCTCGATCGACAGCGAAACGTTGCATTCCGCGTGCGGACAATGGGCCTTGAGGAGGTCGGCGAAACTCTCGAGGTCGAAATAGGCGACGATATGGGCGTCGTGGTTGATCGCAGCGGCTCCTAAGGCGGCGGCGAGGGTCTCGCTGTCGTCATGGCCGAGGGCAATAATGTACCCGGCCGTAGCCACACCGGCGCGGGTCAGCACGTCCGGCGTGTTGAGCGCGTCGCCGCACACGAAGAGCACCTGATCGGGCATCGGGTTATCGAGGGTCTGGGCCGTGCACAAGACGATTTCCCGGTCCTTTTCGCCGATATCGCCGCGGAGTTGATCGACCATCCGCTGGGTCCGAAAGCCATGCCAGCCGAGAATAACGATGTGATCCGCCAGATTATCGTAATTTGATTTTCCGCGCACGCTTTTCCTCCATCGGTCGGATCCCTGTTGCACCGCTTTGGCGATGATCGTCGTAAACAGCGCGATGCCACCGGGCATTACCCACAAGACTGTGACCAGTCGCCCCCCCCAAGTTGTCGGCGAGTAGTCGCCGTAACCAACGGTGGTGGCGGTGGTAGCGTAGAAGTACCAAAATATGCCGCCCTCAGCTATTTCCTCGCCGCCAGTAAGGGCGATCACGACCCAAGATATGGCGAAATGGCAGGCCGCGAGGACGAATACCGCATCCCAACTCAGCCCGGCGATCCTGGAGTAGATGCGTTTCGCGACTCTCGACAGAATGATGCGCATTCAAGTCAACTAAATCAACCGGCCCGCCTGTCGTTGCCAACCCGCGCGTGCATCTAGTCACAGGCCCATGTTGGCGCACAGTTCCCGGTGGTTCGGTTCCCGTTTTGCCAAGAAAACACTTGATTCTATATTACATGTAATATATGACGTGTAAAGAGGTAAAGTTTGAACCTGATGCCATCTAAAAAGTCATCTTACTATCAGTCCCGGTACCGTGCGCGCTTGCGCGAGCGGGGCTTCGTCAAGCGCGAGGTTTGGATTCCACCCGAATTCGCCAAGGCCCTCAGCGACTGTCAGGCAGCGCTCAGGGAGGGAATTATTCCCTTCATTCCGAAAACCGTTAGGAAGAGAACAATGAGCCAAGACGAAAACTGGACAATAGAGACCCTATGTGCGGCGTTGGCTCAATCGGAGCCCGCGTCGTCCGGCAATTTTATCGTCGAACTTGTGGAAGGCGCCGATCCGGGGATTCTCATCACCATGACGGAATTTGGCGATCTGCCCCTCATCATGAGCGTCAGCGGCGGTCAGATCCTGGTTGATACTCTACTTTGGCCCGTGGATGACGTGGCGGACCCCGCCGAATTCAACGCCACGATCCTAAAAACCCACAAGCTCTTGGCGCTGTCGACCTTTGGCATCGGCACAGGGCCCGACGGAAAGGATTACTACGAACTGTTCGGTGCGCTCAGCGCGGGTTCGATATTGGAATCGGTCATATTCGAAATCGAAACCCTGGCCGACAACGCGATGCAGGTCGCCGAGGCCTACCAGACGGACCTGAAGAAGGTCGCTTGAATAATTGCGCCGCAACGCGCGCAACGAATCTGACGAAGGAGTAAGGCAGTTGAATATTTGGGCAAAGGTCGCGACGGCCATCCGCGGTGGCGTCAATGAGGCCGGCGAGGCGATCGCCGACAATCAGGCGCTACGCATCCTCGATCAGGAAATCCGCGACGCCGACAACGAACTCATCCGCTCGAAGGAAGCTCTGACCGGCATCATCGCCAAGCGCAAGCTCGCCGACAAGAAAATCGAATCCCTACAGGCCTCGATCAAGGAATATGATGGTTACGCAATGCAGGCGCTCGACAAGGGCGACGAAACCCTGGCGACGGAGATCGCTGGCAAGATCGCCGGGATGGAAGCTGAATTCGCTGGCGAAGAAGGCCTCGCCAAATCCTTCGCCGACAGCGAGGCGCAACTTCGCCGCGCCGTCGCTCAAACCGAGGCCAACCTGAAACGGCTCAAGCAGCAGGTCGACACGGTCAAGGCGACGGAAACGGTGCAACGCGCACAGGCCGCGGTCGCGGCACGCCACTCTGGCGCCGATTCGAGCATGCGCAGCGCGGTCGACAGTTTGGAACGGCTGAAAACGAAACAGGCGGAACGCGCTGCGAAGTTCGAGGCCGCCAACGAACTCGCCCATTCGACCGAAGAGGTCAGTCTCGACGACAAGCTCAAAGCCGCCGGAATCGTCGATGGCGGCGCGAAGGGCGGCGACGTGCTGGCCCGGCTCAAAGCCAAGCGCAGCGCCTGAACCCCGTAAACCCGCGTTCGGCCGATGCGACGCGTCCCGGTTGCCCAACGGCCCAACCTGAAGCAATCGGCGTTGGCGCACGGCTACCCGTACGATGACGCCGGCGGCGTTCCCTACTGGGATGAAACCGCCTACTACCGCTTCACCTTGCGCCAGATCGAGGACGACCTGGAGGGCCCCGCGGAGGAAATCGAGAGCCTCTGTTTCGAGGTCTTGAACCGCGCCGTGGCCGACGAGACGGTGTTCCGGCGCCTTCGCATACCGGAGGCCTATTGGAATTACGTTGCCGAGAGTTGGCGGAACCAAGAGAAAAACCTCTTTGGGCGGTTTGACTTCGCCTACGAAGGCAGCGGGCCGGCGAAGCTCCTGGAATACAATGCCGACACCCCGACGACGCTGTACGACGCGTCGCTATTTCAGTGGGAATGGCTGGAGCAGGCGATCGACCTCGGCCTGGTTCCCGAAGGCTGCGATCAGTTCAACCTGCTGCACGAGTTTCTACTTGAGGCGTTTTCGGAATTGGCACTCGATGGTACGCTGCACATGGCGTGTCTCAAGGACATTGAGGACGACCGCAGCACCGTCGAATACCTGGAAGACGTCGCCGAGGAAGCCGGCGTCGAAACCACGTTCTTGTCGATGGAAGAGATCGGCGTCGACGCCGAAGGCCGCTTCACCGACCTCGACGACCGAGTGATCGCGACCCTGTTCAAGCTCTATCCCTGGGAGTGGTTGATGGAGGAGGAATTCGGCCGCTACATGCCCAAGAGCGGTGTCCGTTTCATCGAGCCGCCGTGGAAGGCCGTGCTGTCGAACAAAGGCCTGCTCGCACTGCTGTGGGAGACGTTCGAGGGACATCCGAATCTGCTGCCGGCCTATTTCGAGGGCGAGGCGCGCGCGGCGGAACTGTCGGACACTTTCGTCCGAAAACCCCTGTTGTCCCGGCGCGGCGCCAACGTCGAAATCATCCACGAAGGTAATGTCGAGGTACGGAAAGACGGCCCCTACGGCGGGGAGGGGTTCGTCGTGCAGGCGTTTCACCCATTACCCAACTTCGACGGCCGCTACCCCTTGATCGGCTGTTGGATGGTCGCCGGCGGGGCCGCCGGGCTCGGCATCCGCGAGGGCCGGGACCTAGTGACCACGGAAAATGCCAACTTCATCCCGCACGTCATCGGTGAATGACTGGGCGGCTGAAATGTATTTTGATCTTTCGTTGTCGGGGACAGCAAGTACAATGTTAAAACACATGAAATGTTTGAACTTCCGGCTGCGCGGGAGCGGAGAAAACGGACGTCTCGGGGAGGCGTTCACTTGGCCAACACAATAAAAACGCCGGCATACGTGACGGATGAAAATATTCTCAACCGCGACCTCAGGGCGCTCCGCAAGATCGCCGACAAGGCTGCCTGCAAGCTATTGTATTCGCCCAAGGCGTGCGCGCTGTCGCGGGTCCTCGAAAAGATCGCCGGGCATGTCGACGGGTTCGGCTGCAGTTCGCTGTTCGAACTGCGACTGATCGATCGCGTGTGCGGCAGCGAGACGCCGCTCCACCTCGTCAGTCCCTTGCTCAAGGAAGAAACGCTCAGCGAGATTGGCGGCCGTCTCGATTACCTGACGTTCAATTCGCTGTCTCAGTGGAAACTGCTTCGCAAACAGGTGCCGACGGTGACACAGGCCGGGATCCGGGTTAATCCCGAGCTTTCGTTCATCCGCGACCCGCGCTACGACCCGTGCCGACAGAATTCCAAACTCGGCGTGCCGATCTCCAAGTTGGCCGAGGTGGCAGAGGCGGAACCAGCCCGCTTGCGGGGGATTAACGGTCTCCACTTCCACAATAATTGCGAGGAGACCGATTTCGCCAGCCTGCTGGCCACCGCGCGCCGCATCCAGGACGTGATCCCGAACCTTCTCGAAAGCTTGGACTGGATCAACATGGGGGGCGGCTACCTTTTCAATTTGGCCGACGACACATCGGACTTCTTCCAGGCTGTAGAGATCTTCCGCGACACCTTCGGCCTCGACGTCTTCATCGAGCCCGGTGCGGCCCTGGTCCGACGCGCGGGAAGCATCGAGGCGACGGTTTACGATCTCTTCGAAAGCGATGGCGTTCAAGTCGCCGTCCTAGACACCACCGTAAACCACATGGCGGAAGTCTTCGAGTTCCAGTTCGAACCGGACGTCCTGGGCCACATCGACGGCGGCGTGCACCCCTATGTGCTGGCCGGGTGCACGTGCCTGGCTGGAGACGTCTTCGGCGAGTATGCCTTCGATGCACCGCTCGCCGTCGGCTCCAGGATCACGTTCCTCAACATGGGGGCCTACACCCTGTCGAAGGCGCACCGCTTCAATGGCGTCGGCCTGCCCACGATTTATACCCGCCACGCCGACGGCACGCTGGAGATGATAAAGGAAGATACCTTTGACGAATTCGCCCGAACCGCGGGAGTGGCCGACATTGCAATTGCATGAGAAACCAGTTTCGGTTCCGCTCGCGCCCGGAAACCGCGGACTGATCGAACACATCGAGAAGGCGCTCTCCTTCCGCTTCGTCGACGGAGAAATCCCCCTTCGCCTCGCCGTCACTTCGATCGATGACGATCACTATCACTGCGAGGTCGGCTGCCTGGTCGGCGCGCGGGCGGGCGAGCGCGAAAGCGGCCGCTCGATCTTCGATCTCCGTCGGCGCGGCGCGGAAAAGGTCGACCGTTTTAACGTCGTCTTTCTGGTGCCGACAGGCATCGGTGCCGAGATCGGTGGGCACGCTGGCGACGCGACCCCGGCGGCGCAGTTGCTGGCTTCCGGCTGTGATCATCTGATCACCCATCCCAATGTCGTCAACGCCAGCGACATCAACGAGATTCCGGTGAACGCGTTTTACGTCGAAGGCAGCGTGATTTGCAGATTATTGATGGGGACAGCGGGGCTGAAGCCGGTCCGCGCCAACCGGGTCCTTGTCGTTATCGACGCCCAGCCGGACGAGATGATCGAGAACCTCGCGCTAAATACAGTTGAGGCCACACGCGCGACCTATGGTTTGAAGTGTGCGGGAATTTACAGGTTGGATCCGCCGCTTGATCTCACCGCAACCTACGCAGAGTCGGGCCGGGCGGTGGGCATCGGGTACGGCATCGAACGCTTGTTCGATCTCCTGGGCGAGATCCGGGACGACTACGATGCAGTCGCGATCTCGTCCTTGATCGCCGTGCCGGACGGTTACCACGATCAGTACTTCACCAGCGATGGCACCATGGTCAACCCGTGGGGCGGCGTAGAGGCGATGCTGACCCACGCGGTATCGCACTTCCTTAATGTCCCGTCGGCGCACGCGCCGATGATGGAATCGCGCGAAATCCTGTTCAGCGATCCGGGCCGGGTCGATCCCCGCATGGCGGCGGAAGCGATCTCCTCGTCGTTCTTCCAGTGCGTACTCAAGGGCCTCAAGCAAAGCCCTGCTATCGTCGCCGATCCGCCACAGATACGAATGGACGACGTGCTGACGGTAGAAGACGTCTCGTGCTTGGTTCTGCCTGACGGCTGCATCGGGTTGCCGACCCTGGCCGCCCTAGAGCAGGGCATCCCAGTAATCGCAGTTCGCGAGGGCAAAGGGCTGATGGCGAACGATCTGACCACGCTGCCATGGCGCCCAAGCCAGCTCACAGTCGTCGAAAATTACTGGGAGGCGGTGGGCGTGCTTGGTGCGTTCCGAGCCGGCATTGCCCCAGAATCGGTGCGCCGGCCCTTTGCTAAACTTGAGGCCATGACCTGGCGCGAAACAGGCAAGGCCGACCCTAAGGCTTTCCGCCGGACGCAATGAAGTTTCGGAGCAATGTTTGGGTATCCGTCGCCGGCCAGCCGATGACGGCCTTGAGCATGACGACGGTGACGCACTTGAAACCGTATGAAACCGCACGCGCCATAGCGCGCATGTGGACGTAGTACTCCGTGGCGAAGTCGGTTCCGCTGAATTCCCTAGAGCATTTCCGATTTATTCTGACGCATAGCCGTCAGCAACCAAGAAGTTCCTGCATTGCTCGTGATTGAAGAGGCCGCAGCCGTTATCTTAGAGCGCAAACACCTCACTCGACTTGATCACGAATACAGACGGATGAGACAAATGGAAGGGACAGGTTGACCCGGCTGAAGCCAGCGGATAGGTTTCGGGTCATGAGCAATCTCCATATCCAATCCATCCGTAGTCCATACAACGACCCGAGGCTTGCAGCCGCAGCTATCGGTGCGTTGACCCGCGCCGACGCAATGGGTCTGCTCTCCCGACCGGTCACCTGCCTGGACGATTCCGCCATGGTCGGCCTCGAGACGGGTATGGCCAAAGCCGGTATTGGCCAGACCTTCCTTGCTGAACTCCACCGGCTGCCATGTGCTGATCCGGCCCGTCTTTCCGCCCTGCTGGAAAAGATCACCGAAGCCCTCGATCAGTCTCCGGCCCCGGCGCACGAGTGGCGAGCCCTGCAGGACGTTCTGGGACTTGAGTTGCTCACGCGCCTTCTGAGAATCTCTCAATCCAGTGCGCGACGCTACCTGTCCGGCAGCCGCGCCACACCGGACACGATCGCCGCCCGGCTTCATTTCCTGGCCTTTGTCGTCGGCGACCTTGCCGGCGCCTACAATGATATCGGCGTCAGGCGCTGGTTCGACCGCCGGCGCGAGCGTTTGAACGGCAAGACGCCTGCCCAAGCGCTTGGAGATGCGTGGTCACCGGAGGACGGTGCGCCGCAACGGATACGCGAACTCGCCCGGTCACTCGGATCATCCCCGGCGACATGATCGCCTACCGCCATGCCGATCCCCGCTTCCCCTTCCTGCGGGAGGATTCGTTGCAATCCGCCGGCCGGTGGAACGCCGCGGGCGAACTGACCCACTACTTCTGCGATACCCCGGACGGCGCTTGGGCCGAGTTCCTTCGCCATGAGGAGATCCACGACCCGGAGGACCTCACCACTATACGCTGCGCGATTTGGGCCGTCGAAATCGGTGAAGCCCCGTCGCACCAGCCCTCGTTACCTCTGCAGATACTATTGGGCGGCCGGGCGAGTTGGGCGGCATGCCGCGAAATCGCGCAACAAATTCGCAAACACGCGGACGGAATCTCCGCGCCCTCGGCCGCGCTGAAGCAGAGCGGCGCCAGCGGCTGGCGTGTGGAGGGCGGCCTCCAGCCCGGCCCTGATCGGGACGGCAAGGTCTTCGTACTGTTTGGCCGGCGCCCGGACCTCGTTGGCTGGGCCGCAACGATCGACGGCCGTCCGGGCCCCGACTCGCTCCGCAAGGTCCGGCACTTCCAACCGAACGAATCCGACGATTGGCACGCGCATGATGAAGCGACAGGCGGGAAATGAACTGTGAAGAAGGTTCTTTGGGTCAAGTTCGGCTGGTCCGAATTCTATCGCGGCGGACCGGTCGACGGCAATTTCAGCCACCTTGCGGGGAAAGGCAATCGGGGCCACGAAGCATACAATTTCGAGCCTGCGCAGGACGGCACATATTATTGCTACGTTCCACCCCAAGGTGGGGAATACGCCCCGAAAAATGATGACCAGACCGGCTGGACCGTCGTTTGCCTCGCAAAGCACCCCAAGCGCAAGGGTGTCCATATCGTCGGCTGGAAGTATTGCATTACCAGCACGACCGCCTACTTCGTGCCACCCGAAGAGCGCACGATGCCCTTCTCGCATCCCTCAGTCAGGCAAGGGAAGTACTCGTTCCTTGCCGTTCCTGGCGTTGAGACATCCGCAAGAAAGGGCAAACTACTGCGGCGCTTGAAGCGCCGCCTCAAGAAGCTCAGACCTGTCGCGATCACCAATCCCACGGACGCAAGGGCGCCCGACCCGGGTGCCGGCCCGGCCAAGCTCTTGGCGGGCTTCGGCACTCCCGAGCATCGCAAGAAGGTCGAGAAGGCGGCTGAGAAGACAGTCAAGAGACATTACAAGGCCAAGGGCTTCTCGTGCAAGAACGTTACCAGCCAGGACCTAGAGCGGTTTGACTGAATTGTGAATCGAAGGGGATTCCCAAGCGTCCCACTCCATGATTCTATATCCCGAGGCGATTTGGTGTCAGACATGGGGCATTGTTACGGGAATGATCTTCGCCGGCGGGTCGTCGAGGCGGTCACGGGGGGTCTGTCTGCACGGGGGGCCGCGGCGCGTTTTCGTGTCGCGCCAGCGACGGCGAGCCACTGGCGCCGGCGCTGGCGCGAGACGGGCTCGATCGAGCCCGACCGCCAGGGCCAACCGCCGGGCTCGAAGCTGGATGCGCATGAGGCCTTTATCCTGGCTCTGGTGGCGCAGACCAAGGCTATGACGCTGGCCGAGATTGGCGAGAAGCTGGCGGCGTCGCACGGGGTTCGGGTGTGCCCGTCGACGGTCTGGCACTTCTTCGCCAAGCGCGGGCTGACGCACAAAAAAAGACCGGCCATGCAGCGGAGCGGCGGCGCCCGGACGTGCTCGCGCGGCGCCGGCTCTGGTTCGAAGGCCAGGCAGGGCTCGCTCCGGAACGGCTGATCTTCATCGACCAGACCGGCGCGTCGATGAAGATGGCGCGGCTGCGGGGATGGTCGCGCAAAGGCGAACGGTGCCGGGCCGCCATACCCCATGGCCATTGGAAGACCACCACGTTGACCGCCGGCTTGCGCCTCTCCGGCCTGGCGGCCCCGATGCTCCTCGACGGGCCGATGCATGGGGCTGCCTTCAAGGCCTATGTGGAACAGGTCCTGGTACACACCGTCTTCCGTTTTTCCGGCGACTATGGGTCACCTGGCCGAACCAGGCGTTCACGAAACCATTCCGCGAGGTCCTCGTAGCCCGTTTCGCCGCGGGCGACGCTGGTAATCGTGTCCGCGATCATCTCGTCGTCTTCGACGAATTCATAACCGCTCCTCTGGACCAGCAATTCGACCAGATAGAGCGCTGTCCGCTTGTTGCCGTCCGAAAACCCATGGTTGCAGACGATGCCGTGAACCAGTGCCGCCGCCTTTTGATGAATGCGTCGGTGATAGCCGTGGTAAGGGCGAGCAATGGCGGACTGAATCGCGTGCTCGTTTACGATCCCAGGGGCTCCACCATCCTGAAGCGCTTCCTCATGGCCGCGGACCGCGTCCACCCAGGTGACGCGGTAGTGCCGCCTACCGATTTGCCAGCACCTTCATGGCAGTCCGACGCTTCACGGAGGTCGCCTTAATGATCCGCTCGGAGGTCGGCGTCACAGACTTTGCCGCGCTGACCCCGGACAGGGTACACGTTCCCGAGCGGGAACGTGTTGTCTTGATGACCTGCTTCGAGGCTTTGCTCACCGACCGCGACGCTTTCTGCTTCTTCGTCATCACACGACCCTTCGGGATCAGCTAGATGGGCATCAATACATATCATATCAAGCCGCCCCAACACATACCGGCATCCCCAATCCGTGGCGCCCCCAGCACGGACCGAATCGTCCACCTAAGCCAAGCCCGCGCTTCCCCGGTTCTTTCCTCCCTCGCCGGCAACGACGCTCCTGGTCTCTCGCCATCGCACCCTGCACTGGCTGAACGCCAGGGAGAGGCCGCGCCCGGCCCGGGCCGGGCGGGTGCCGGTCGGACCGCGCCTCGGCCGGCCCGGCAAGGACGGGGAGATCGTCCACCGGCCCGGCCGGGACCTGACCCTCTCGGCCCCCAAATCCGTTTCGCTGGCCGCGCTTGTCGGCGGCGATGGGCGCGTTGCCGAGGCCCACGGCCGGGCGGTAAAGCGGACGCTGGCTTGGGTGGAGAAACGCACCGTAGAGAACCGGATGAAGGATCCGGAGAGCGGGCGTATGATCCGCGCTGGGGACCAGAAGGCGGTGATCGCTACCTTCACCCATGAGACCTCGCGCAATCTCGACCCCCAACTCCACACCCATGCGGTGATCGCCAACATGGTGCAGAGCGCCGACGGCAAGTGGCGCACCATGGCCAACGAGAAACTCTACGCCTCGAAAATGTTGATCGGCACACTTTATCGCAGCGAGCTCGCGCGCGGGCTGGTGGATCTCGGCTATCGTGTGGAGAAGACCCACGCCGACGGGCGGTTCGAGATTGCAGGGGTACCACGCAAGGTCATCGAGGTGTTCTCGACCCGGCGCGCCGAAATCGAGGCGGCGGTCGCGGAGCGAGGCGCGGAAGGCACGGCGGCGAACCAGCGCCTGGCGCAGCGCGCGGCGCTGATGACCAGAGCCGCGAAACGCGATGTGGACCGGGGTGAAATAACGGCGATCTGGGAGCGCCAAGCCGCCGAGCTCGGCTTCGATGCGCGCGCCCTCGCCACCGGAGCCACGGAACGGAGCCGCGGCGCCGAGGGCGTAGACCGCGAGGCCGCATTGGAAGCCGGAGCGGAGGAAGCACCGGGACGCCAGACGGACCTCTTCGATCCTGGAACGCAATCCCCGGCGGCCGAGGCCATAGCCTGGGCAGTGGATCATCTCGCCGAGCGTAACGCAGTGTTCGCGCGCACCGACCTGCTCGCCGCGGCTCTCGCCTGGCAGCCAGGGACCGTGACCATATCAGAGGCGGAGGCCACGGTAGCGCGGCTGGAGAAGGCCGGGACACTACACCCCTGCGGCCTGCCATCGCGGGGTGAGTCGCTCACCACCGACAAGGCAGTGGCTGACGAGAAGGAAACCATCGCACTGATGCAACGCGGCCAGGGCGTATCGCGCCCCGTCATGCGGAGCTGGATGGCGGGGCCGTTGCTGCATAACGGACGGCTCACCCTGGGCCAGAAGGAGGCGGTGAAATTGATCCTTTCGTCGAAGGACCGGGTGGTGGGCGTGCAGGGCTATGCCGGCACCGGCAAGAACACCATGCTCGAACGTGCCCGGGCGCTCGCCGCAAAGCGCGGCTACCGCATGATCGGGGTCGCCCCGTCGGCCTCGGCGGCGCGCACGCTGGCGGCGGAGGCCGGGATCGAGACCGAGACCCTGCAACGGTTCCTCGCCCGCAACGCCGGGGTCGCGGCAGGAAGGCTGACCAGGAAGGGTGCGCGCGAGATGCGCGCGGCCTTTCGGAAGACCGTGTTGGTGGTCGACGAGGGCTCCCTCGCCTCGACCTTGCAGGCCCGGGACCTGCTGCGGATCGCGAACACGCTGCGCATCCCGCGCGTGGTACTCGTCGGCGACGAGAAGCAGCTCGACGCCGTCGACGCCGGCAAGCCCTTCGCCCAATTGCAGCGCGCCAGCATGCAGACCGCGGTGATGGACGAGATCCTGCGCCAGAAGGACGCCGAGTTGAAGGAGGCGGTGCGCGCCAGTCTCACCGGCGAGATCGGCCGGGCTTTCGAGAAGCTCGGCAGCCGGGTTGCCGAGGTCCATCCAGATAACTTATCCGGCGCGGCCGCGGCCCCCTGGCTTAAGCTAGTGGATTGACCGGAACGAAAGAGTCCGCTTTGGGATTCCGTAATGTGCGGTGTCATGCGAGTCTATAGCTATGCGTACCTGCCCCCTCCGACGCCATATCCACACCCTGACGGTTTGCATCAACAGGATCGGCGAATAAGATTTTCGGGAAGGACAGTAGATTCAGGTTACAAGACACCCATTTATCTTACCTGAACCGTATCCATAATCTTGGCCCTTGTAATTATGCACATCGGCGGAAACGGTTTTCGGAAGGGATAGTGTAAAGAAAGTAATATACGTGATTCTAAGGTTGCTTCATTCTGACCCTGGCGTCTTTCGATTCCGGTATTTCAGTAAACCGATAATTGCCACGCATTTGGTGCTTGTGGGTTTTTTGCTGGCTTTGCCGTCGACGGCACAGGCTCAGAACTGGGAGGGTATTGAATCCGCTCTTGAGGGCTTGAGTGATTACTTCTCCGAGTTACGTGATTTCGATCTTGAAGCTTGGCGGGTACGAATGGGCGGAGCGGTCGGCCGTGTGCCTGACTATTCTGGCTCTGCCGATTACAAGACCCGGCTTTTGCCCCTGCTACAGGTTCGCTACAAGAACGATTTCTGGCTAGATCCCTTGGGGCTACGTGTCAAGGTCTGGGACACGGACTGCTGCCGTCTCTTGGCCCAGACGGGTATAGCACCTGGCCGGAATCCTGACCCGGTCAGCCAGGCGTACCTGCTGCCCAATGTGGCATCTGGACTTGACATTGGGGCGACCTTTGAAGGGCGATTAGCAGAACTGGTAGCCTTTCGCATTCGTGCACGGAAAGAGGTGTCTGGTGGCCACGGCGGTATAGGCCTATCCGCTACGGTGGGTTCTGCTGTACCTGTTGGACCTGTTCACTTGGTCCCGGAAGTTACGGTGGAATGGAAAAACCGCACCTATATGAGCAAGTTCTACGGTGTCTCCGCAGCGTCGACCGCTGTTTCTGGTCTTGCGTTCTATGAACCCAAGGCCGGTTTAGAGGACATCACCATGCGCCTGACAGCCGTCTATCAGGTTGACGAAAACTGGCAAATCCTCGGTCGTGTCCATGGTGGGTTGCTTATGGAACAGTCACGCAATGCGCCATTTGTTCGACAGAACGGAAATGATTTCCAAGCGGTTGTCGGTATGGGCGCTATGTACACTTTCTAATTTGCTGATCTTATACCAGCGGTGTCCCTTCCGTTTACCCTATCCGCCGGTATTCATAATGCAAACCACCCAGGTGTTCACACCTAGAGATGTGGCCAGCCCGCTCGACGGGACGTGGAATAGGGGAATCCTTGCCTAAGGAAAGATGCGTCCGGGCATGATTGTAGTATCGGGCGTAGCGCCTGAGCGTCCGCCGCAGATGAGCCTCGCCTAAGATGATGGTGTGATCCAGGCACTCCCGGCGGATGGAGCCAATCACGCGCTCAACATACCCATTCTGCCACGGTGACCTTGGCGCCGTAGGACGGTCTCTGATACCCATAGTGCTTAATCGCCGTTTGTAGACCTTGCCGTAACTGGTATCTCGGTCCCTGAGCAGGTAATCCGGCGCGGTTTCCCAAGGAAAGGCCTGGCTCACTTGGTTGGCGATCCAAACCGCGGTGGGATGAGAGGTGGCATTGGTCCAGACCAGCGCCCTTCGTTTGAGGTGTAAGATTGCGATCCCATAGAGGAGCTTGAAACGCGCTGTGGGAACCACAAACAGATCAACGGCTGCAATGGCATCCTTGTGATTGGCAATGAACGTCTTCCAGCTTTGGCCCCCGGGCCGGTAACAACGCCCAAGATACTTGCTCACTGTCGATTGAGATACCTCAAAGCCCAGTTTGAGGAGTTCACCGTGGATACGCGGCACACCCCAAAGAGGGTTATCCCGCGCCATTGACTTGATCAGTTGCATCAGGTCCCGGTCTATGGCCGGGCGCCCACCCAAATTGAGCGATTTCCAGCGCCACAGGGCCCGGAAACCGTGCCTGTGCCAACGCAGAACGGTCTCGGGCTGGACGATCACTATGGCGTCGAGAACCGACGGATAAAGCCGTGTCAGCCATGTCAGAAAGATACGGTCCAGCCGCGAAGCCGAACCCGGCCAGCATGCTTACGCCTCAAGACCGAGACCTGATGTCGCAAAGCGATGTTCTCGGCGGCCAGCCGGCGCGGTCCCTTGACCATGGCCACGAATGTCATGAAGAACAATCTAACGAACGATATCATCCCTAACGGATTGCAGAGGATCTATCTTCATTCCAACCGGATAAGGTTTTCGGAAGGGACA
Source organism: Rhodospirillaceae bacterium (assembly GCA_965262665.1). Lineage (GTDB taxonomy): Bacteria > Pseudomonadota > Alphaproteobacteria > Rhodospirillales > Rhodospirillaceae > CBDBND01. The sequence goes on along the minus strand of CBDHFR010000003.1, from coordinate 95,342 downwards.
CGTGGCTAGTTAGGTGTATAATTCCCCTTACAATCACTTAGCGTGACAATGCCCTGACAATGCCTAATAGGAAGGCAAGGAGGAAAGCAGCCAATGCCCAACGTCGAACAACGTATGTGTAACATCAAGCTGGCTATTGCAGGGATTGGAAATTGTGCGAGTTCGCTGGTTCAGGGCATTACGTATTATAAGCAGCGCGGCGTTGAGGCCCTGCCCGGCCTAATGCACCCCGATATCGGGGGCTGGGGTCCAGGTGATCTGGAGGTCGTTGCTGCTTTCGACATTGACCGCCGAAAAGTCGGTCGACCTCTGGAGAAGGCCATCTTCGCCAAACCTAATTGCGCGATGGTATTCGAGGGCGAGCTTCCGTCATCTGGCGTCATCGTCCAGATGGGCCCTGTCCTCGACGGAGTTGCGCCGCACATGGCGGACTATCCCGATGACGAAGCATTCCTGCCGGCCGATGCCAAGCCGGTGGATGTCGCGGGAGTCTTGAGCCGAACCGGTGCGGAAGTATTGGTCTGCTATCTTCCGGTTGGGTCGGAACGGGCGGCGTTACATTACGCCCAGGCTTGCCTCGACGCGAAGGTAGCCATGGTAAACTGCATACCCGTGTTCATTGCCTCAGACCCAGCATGGGCTGAGAAGTTCAAGATGGCCGGGGTGACGGTCGTGGGTGACGATATCAAGAGTCAGGTCGGGGCTACGATCACGCACCGGTTGTTGACCCGCCTGTTCGGCGATCGCGGTTACACGCTGGACCGCACCTACCAACTGAACACCGGCGGCAACACCGACTTCCTCAACATGAAGGCCCTGGACCGGTTGACATCGAAGAAGATCTCCAAGACGGAATCTGTCCAGTCTCAGTTAGACGGGCGCCTCAGCTCGCGCGACATCCACATCGGGCCATCCGACTATGTTCCTTGGCAAGGCGACAACAAAGTCGCCTTTATTCGCATGGAAGGGCGTGGATTCGGGGGCGCTCCCATTGAGTTGGAGATGCGCCTCTCGGTCCAGGATTCGCCTAACAGCGCCGGCGTCGTCATCGATGCAGTCCGCTGCGCCAGGCTCGGCATGGTGCGGGGAATGACCGGCCCGCTGGAAGTGCCGTCCTCCTATTTCATGAAGTCGCCGCCGGTGCAGATGCGCGATTCCGTCGCCCACGACTTGTGTGATGCGTTCATCGAAGAAGGGTCCGCCGAAATACGCACGGCCGGGTCAATGGCAGCGGCGGAGTAGACGCGTGTTCCGAACACCGGGAGCAAAAACTGCTCTGCCTGCGGTGGTCTCGACCGACCTTGGTGGGAGCTTGGGAACATGACCGGAGCGACGGCGAGTGTTGGCATGTCCGGACATTTCGGCAGGGTGGCGAAGTTCTACCGCGCGGTACGGACCACCGATCCGGAGCCGGTTATTTATATTCGCGACGCTTTGGCCGATCGGGCAAGCGTGCGCGCGGCCGATATCGGATGTGGCGCCGGGCGCTACGACAGGCTGCTGTTCGATCACATCCCCAACCTGCACCTCGTTTGCGTCGACTCCAGCGCATCGATGCTGGAACAGCTTTCCAACTACCTCGCCGAGGCGCGCATTCGCAATTTTGTGACCCGGTTGTCTGGCGTCGACGACATGGCGCTCGAGGACGCCTCCCTGGATGCCATCCTCACCTTCAATGCGGTGCATCACTTCAACGTTCCCTTATTTCTGGCTAACGCACGGCGTGCGCTCGGTGATGACGGCCGCCTATTCATTTACACACGTACGCCCGAACAGAACGCTGGCAACTTATGGGGACGTTTCTTCCCGGGCTTCACCGAGAAAGAGTCGCGGCTTCACACCATCGAAAGAATGGAAGCTTTCGTCGCGGAGACATCAGGCCTCGAAATGGTCGAAGCGAAGGTGTTTCGCTTTGCTCGAACGGCGAGCTTGAAACGCCTGTTTGAACAGGTGCGGAGTCACCACTATTCAACCTTTTCTCTGTATGACGGGCGGGAGCTAGAGGAGGCATGTTGCGGCTTCAACGAACAAGTCCGCCGCGCGTTCGATAATCTTGAGGCCATCCGATGGAACGACGAGAACATCATGTTGCACCTGAGGCTTTGTCAGAGTAAATCGGCTTGAGCTGCCTTGCGATGTTCCCTAGCGTTTGGGAATGCCAATTCCATTCCGTTATTTCAACAGTTCACCTTAGATAATGTAACTCTCAGTCATCTTAGTCAGAGATGCGCCAGGCTACGCTGTAGTATGATAATTCTCTATTTTCATTGACGTTATTTACATTTCTTTCGAGTTCCAGCGCTTGCATTCCACACAATGATACGCTTGAATGCGCTCCGATTTGATGTCAGTCGGTTGCGCTTCGATTACGCATCCGGTAACGCACTCCAGGGCAGGATATACGCTAGCGGGAGGACACCATGCCGGGAAAGGACGCCACCAAACTCTCCAAACGCACCGTCGACACCCTTTGTGTCGAGAGCAAGGAGGCGGTGTTCTGGGATCGGGACCTGCCCGGCTTTGGGGTCAGGGTCTACACCACGGGGCGTAAAGTCTATGTTGTCCAATCGCGCGGCCCGGACGGGCCCAAGCGGGTGACCATCGGCCGGCATGGAAAGATTTCGGCCGAGCAGGCGCGTAAGGACGCAGCCGTCCTCATCGACCGCATCAAGCGGGGCGAGCCGCCGGTTCCGCCGCCGCCCGTTCCGGCGTGGACCGTGTCCGCTCTGGCCGAGCGCTACATGGAGGCGCATGTCGCGGTGAGCTGCCGGCCGGCAACTATAAAAATCTACCGGGCCGTCGTCACCAAATACATCCTGCCGGAGCTCGGCGAACTTCCCATCGACGCGGTGGACCGCGCGCATGTCTCGGCCCTGCACTGCGCGCTTCGCGACAAGCCTTATCAGGCGAACCGGGCGGTGGAAGTGCTCTCGAAGATGCTTTCTCTCGCCGAGGCTTGGGGGTTAACGCCACCACGGCAGAACCCATGCCGGTCGGTGCGAAAGTACCAGGAGCGACGGCGCGAGCGGTTTCTCACGGCGGAAGAATACCGGCGGCTGGGCCGGGTGCTGGATGCAGCGGAAGCGGACGGCTCGGCCTGGCCGTCGGCCATCGCGGCGCTCCGCCTGCTGCTGCTGACCGGATGCCGGCGGGGCGAAGTCGTAACGCTGCGCTGGGACGATGTGGACCGCACGGCGGGGGAACTACGCTTACGAGATTCCAAGACCGGTGCGCGCCGGGTTCCATTGACGCCGGCGGTGGAGGCGGTGCTGGACGGCATTCCCCGCATCGCAGGCAATCCCTGGGTGATCGTGGGCCAGAAACCTCGCACGCATCTGCTTAGCCTCCACCCGATCTGGATACGCCTGCGGGCGCGTGCCGGGCTGGAGGATGTCCGGATTCACGACCTCCGCCATTCCTATGCGAGCAGAGCCCTGGCGCTTGGCGAGGGGTTGCCGATGATCGGAAAGCTCCTGGGCCATACCAAAGTCACGACAACCGCACGCTACGCCCATCTGGCGCGCGACACGGAGAAGATCTCGGCGGCGAAGGTGGGCGGCAGCATCGGGCGGATATTCTGCCGCACGATGGCGACGGCCGCGTGAGGCGGACAGAAACGGGAGATCGGGAAGACCGGGAGCGCAGACATGGCCAAATTGCAAACAAAGACGATTTCGAGGCGCACCGTCGCAGCGCTCAAGGTCGAGAAGGACACGGTGTTCTGGGACAGCGAGCTGATGGGCTTCGGGGTGCGGGTCTATCCCTCGGGGAGTAAATACTATGTTGTCCAGACCAGGGCCGGAGGCGCCCCGGCGAAACGGGTGACCGTTGGCCGTCACGGTGTAATTACCGCCGAGGAGGCACGGCGGCGCGCGGCGCTGATCATCGCCCGGATCAAGGCGGGCGAGGAGCCCGTCCCGGAACCGATGGCTTTGAGGCTCGCGGACGGACGGTCCTAAGAGAATGCATTCTAACTGTTTGATAAAAATAGTATTTTTTGAATACGTTGTTAAAGGGCCCACATTGGTTACCACGTAATATTGGAGAACGAGCGGAACTTCGTGAGCATTCCAGAGAACAGCTGGACCTAAAATGCGGGCTGATGCTTGTTAATTGGTGCGGGCACCGTGACTCCTCAAAATCAACAGACGGCAAGGAATTAGTTTTCCGATCGGAGCCATGGGCAACAATTGGTGATGGGCTGGTCAGGCGGCGCATTGGTTTTGCTTGATGCAGGCTTTGAACGCCACACCCTGAATGACCTCGGCGAGATGGTCTGAAGACCCGTCCAGCCGGCTCCGGTTTTTCTTGGCGCCTAAGAGCATGCCCATGACCTGGCAGGCCTTCGACACGTTGCCCAGTTCCTCGGCCAGATTCAGCAATCCAGTTTTGTGTTTGATGATCTTATCGGTAGTATTCAACATCGTGGTTTCCTCGCTTTGTGGTTGGTGTGCACCACCATAAAACGGACAACCACCATCTCCATCAAGAGATGCGCCGCTCCCATTCCAGCTCGCTGGGAAGGGAGTGGTGTCAGATCACATCGAGTCTGGTTCAGTTGAAACAAGAGAAAATCACCCTCGCCCAGCTCGAGACCTTCCTCCTGAAGGCCGCCGACATCCTGCGCGGCAAGATGGACGCCTCGGAATTCAAGGAGTTCATCTTCGGCATGCTGTTCCTGAAGCGGCTTTCCGACGAGTTCGACCGCAAACGTGACCAGCTCCTTAAGAAAGACTTCGCCCACCTCAAGGGCAGGTCAGAACTCGTGGCTGAACTGCTCGAAGACAAGACATCCTACGGCGAGACTTTCTTTGTCCCCGTTAGAGCCCGCTGGCACGAGCCCTGGCAAGACGACAACGGCGATCTCGTGCCGGCCCTGAAGGACCTCAAGCACGACATCGGCAGCATGCTCAACAAGGCCATTGAGGCGATCGAAGACGAGAACGATGCACTCGCCGGTGTGCTGAAGAACAACATCGACTTCAACGCGGTGAAGGGCAAGACGAAGATTCCAGACCAGAAGTGGAAAGACCTGCTCGACCACTTCAGCCAGCCCGGGTTCGTCCTCGTCAACGACAACTTCGAGTTCCCCGACCTGCTCGGCGCCGCCTACGAGTACCTCATCAAGTTCTTCGCCGACAGCGCCGGCAAGAAAGGCGGTGAGTTCTATACCCCTGGCGAGGTCGTCCGCCTGCTCGTCCAGCTCACCCAGCCGGAGGCCGGCAACACCATCTACGACCCTACGGTCGGCTCCGGCGGCTTCCTCATTCAGTCCCACCAGTACGTGGAAGAGCAGGGCCAGAACGCCGACGACCTCGCCCTCTACGGCCAGGACTCCAACGGCACGGTCTGGTCGATCTGCATCATGAACATGATCCTCCACAACATCACCCGATCCACGATCGAGAACGGTGACACGCTGGAGGACCCGCTCATCCTCGACAACGGCCAGATCCGCAAGTTCGACCGGGTGCTCGCCAACCCGCCGTTCTCGCAGAACTACAGCCGCGCCGGCATGAAGTTTACCAGTCGCTTCCGCGAGTGGTGCCCGGAGTCCGGCAAGAAGGCGGACCTCATGTTCGTGCAGCACATGCTCGCCAGCCTCAAGTCCAACGGCCGGATGACGACGATCATGCCGCACGGGGTCCTGTTCCGTGGTGGTAAGGAAAAGCTCATCCGCGAGCTCTTCATCAACGACGACTGCATCGAGGCCATCGTCAGCCTGCCGCCCGGCCTCTTCTACGGCACGGGCATCCCCGCCTGCGTGCTGGTCTGCAACAAGAGCAAGCCCGACGCACTCAAGGACACGGTGCTCTTCATCAACGCCGATCGCGAATACGCAGAGGGCAAGAATCAGAACCGGCTTCGCCCCGAGGACATCGAGAAGATCGGTTTCGTCTTCACCCACAAGCGCGAGCTGCCCAAGTACTCGCGCCTCGTGCCTAAGTCCGAGATCATGGATACCCACGACTACAACCTCAACATCCGCCGCTACGTGGACAACACGCCCGACCCCGAGCCGGAGGATGTCCAGGCGCACCTCATCGGCGGAATCCCGGAGGTGGAGGTCGCTGCGCTCACAGACGACTTCGCCAAGTTCGGCGTCAACCCGGATTCACTCTTCGAGCCCGAGCGTCCCGCCTACCTCGCCTTTCGCGAGTCCATCGACGCCAGGCCCGCCATTAGGGCCACGCTCGAAGCGGCCCCGGCGCTGCTGGGCACTCTCACCCGGCACCACGATGCCCTCGAATCCTGGTGGGCGGTTGCCAGGGACGACTTCGCCCAGCTCCAGCATGCGGGCAACGGCGGCAAGAAGATGCCCGAGGTCCGCCACGAGCTGCTCACCACCCTCAAGGCCAAGCTCGTGCCGTTGGGCGTGCTCGACGAGTTCAAGAGTGCCGGCGTCTTCGTCAACTGGTGGCAGCAAATCCGCTACGACCTCAAGACCATCGTCTCCACTGGCTGGCACCACTCCCTGATCCCCGATGAATACCTCATCGCCGAGTACTTCCAGGCCGAGGCCGACGCCATTGAGGCGCTCGAGGCGGCCATCGCCGAAGCCCAGGGCGAGCTGGCCGAGGCCGTCGAGACCGCCCAGGAGGTCGGCGGCTACGAGCCCGACGAGGACAAGAAGGTCACCGCCACCGTTATGAAGAGGGCTCTCAAGGCGCTCATTGACGACCTGAAAGGCACCACCGGCGCTTCCGCCAGGAAGGAGCGCAAGAAGCTCGAGGACCAGGACAGGGCCTTAAAGGTGATCGAGAAGCGCATCAAGGACGCCAAGGCGACGCTCAAGAAAAAGGCCGCAGAGTTGGAGTTCAAGCTCGAACTCAAGCGCCTCGGGGCCGACGACTTCAAGGCCGAGACCCAGTCGCTGGTCGCGCAGGCCGATGCCCGTCTCGCCGGGCTGGACCCGAAGAAGAAGGCTGACAAGAAGACCATCGCCGCGCTCGATAAGGACAAGGAGGCGCTGAACGCCCGTCGCACCCAAGTCGAGGCGGTACTCCAGGCGATCGGCGGCCAGATAAGCGAGGCCGACGCTCGCCGCCTGATCCTGAAGAAGACCTACGACGTCGCCCGCGCCGAGCTCGACCGCTACCTCAACGCGGAGAAGCGGGTGCTGGTGCGAGCCGCCGAGAATCTGTGGGAAAAGTATGCCACTGCCGCGAATGATCTGGAGGAACATCGAGCCACAACCCTCACCACGATGGGCGGTTTCCTGACGGGATTGGGGTACCTGCCATGAAACTACCAACAAAGTGGACCGATAAATCGTTGCGGGACCTCGCGACGATCAACTACGGACGCGATCCGAGCGCGATACTCGACGACGCTGGGCAGTATCCCGTCTACGGAACATCCGGCAGCGAGCGTCAAGGCACGGGCTATCACTACGAGGGCGAGTCCATCATCCTCGGCCGGAAAGGGAGCATTGATCGCCTCCACTTTGCCGAAGGCCGTTTCTGGACGATCGACACCGCGTACTTCCTCAGCGACTTCGATGACACTGTGCCGAAGTGGCTGTACTACCTCCTGTGCAGCATCGATCTGCGCGCACTGAACGAAGCGACCGGCGTACCGAGCCTATCGCGCGATTTACTATACAAGATCTCGACGCCGAGGCCGCCACCAGACGAGCAAGCCAAGATCGCCGAGGTGCTTTCGACGGTTGATCGAGCCATCGAGCAGACCAAGGCGCTTATCGCCAAGCACCAGCGCATCAGAACCGGCCTGATGCAGGACCTGCTCACCCGTGGCGTCGACGAACACGGCAACCTCCGCTCCGAACAGACCCACAAATTCAAAGACTCCCCGCTCGGGCGGATTCCAGTGGAGTGGGAGGTGCGAGATCTTCAGTCACTGCTCGCGAATGTCAGCTCCCCAATGCGGAGCGGGCCATTCGGAAGCGCACTTCTAAAAGAAGAGCTAGTGGAGTCTGGAGTCCCATTGCTCGGTATCGACAATGTTCTTCCTGAGAGATTCGTTCCCGACTTTAAGAGGTTTGTTTCACCGAAGAAGGCGGTGCAACTACATCGATATCGAGTTCGCCCTCGCGATCTGATGATCACTATCATGGAACGGTCGGTCGCTGCTGCGTCGTGCCCGATAACATTGGCGAAGCGCTGTCATCAAAACATGTCTGGACCCTGTCACTGAATCAGGATCTGTAACTCTCCATTTCTGGCATGCCTCCAGATCAATCATTCGCCCTGGGTGCATGATCACTTCGCACGAGATGAACAGGGCGGAATAATGGCATCGATACGATCGGAGACGCTGCGCACAACGCGATTGCCAACCCCGCCACCACCGGAGATGTTGCGAATTGAGCAGGTCCTGTGCGCCGCAGCTGATGACCTGCGGCAGATCGAGAACATGATGGGCAAAGTTGCCTTGGTAAAGACCGGTCTCATGAAAGACCTCTTGACGGGAGATCGCCACGTGACAGCGCTGCTCGAACAACGTGAAGAGGTCACAACATGAGTGGCTGCAGCAGAAACGGAGGTCATGCGGATGTGGCTCCATGAAGTACAGATCCGTAACTTCCGAAAGATCGACGCGCTGACAGTGAGTTTTTCGCGCGGTCTGACGGTGTTGGTTGGGGAGAATAACTCGGGTAAGACGACGGTCATCGATGCACTGCGTCTCATGTTGTTCTCAAGCCGGGATGGACTGGTACCGGTAAAATGGAGAGTGCCTTCTGTTAAAGTTTAAACTCAACAGGAGGCCCATATGGGTATCGGAAGAACTGAGGAATTTCGTTCTGAAGCCGTTCGGATTGCATTGACGAGCGGGCTATCACACAAGCAAGTTGCCGCCGATCTTGGCATTGGCCTGTCTACATTAGGCAAGTGGATTACCAGTCATAAGCACACTGAGCTGCTGTCCGGCCCTCATAATGATAAAGACAAGGAATTGGCTCGCCTTTGCAAGGAGAACAGGACATTGCGTGAGGAGCGGGACATTTTAAAAAAAGCGACGGCCTTCTTCGCCAGCCAAAGCCGATGAGGTTTCATTTCATCGCAAAGGAGAAGGCCAATTTTTCAATCTGCAGGATGTGCAAAGTCCTGAGGGTCAGTGAAAGCGGCTACTACGCTTGGGTGTCTCGCCCTGCCAGTCAGCGCCAACGCGACGACAGGGTCTATTTGGCCCATATTCGTGCCGAACATGCCCGTAATTATCGGGCCTATGGTCGCCAGCGAATGACTGATGAACTCAGGGATCAAGGCAGCGTCATTGGTGAACGCCGGGTCGGGCGGTTGATGCGGGAGAACGATATTCGCATCGTCAGAACTCATAAATTCAAACGCACGACAAACAGTAATCACAACCACAACATAGCTCCCAACCTTCTGGATGGAGATTTTCAGGCCACGGGACCAAACCAGAAATGGGCCGGTGATATCAGCTATCTCTGGACGGCAGCGGGCTGGCTGTATCTTGCGGTGATCATCGATTTGTATTCACGCCGTGTCATTGGCTGGGCCGTCAGCGACAGGCTCAAACGGGATTTGCCGATCAAGGCTCTGAAAAGGGCCATTGCATTGCGACAACCGCCACCAGGGGTCATTCATCATTCTGATCGTGGCTCGCAGTATTGCTCCAACGATTACCGGAAACTTCTCAAAGGCCACGGCTTTCTCTCTTCGATGTCTGGCAAAGGGAATTGCTATGGCAATGCGACTGTAGAAACGTTCTTCAAATCATTGAAAGCAGAATTAATATGGAGGGAACACTATGAAACCAGGGAACAGGCACAAAACGCCCTGTTCCATTATATCAATGGATTTTATAATCCGCGTCGTCGCCATTCATATCTGGGCAGCATCAGTCCGGTGAAGTGCGAAAGTATGGCGGCTTAGGTGAGAAGGTAACTCTCCACTTTTGCGGTGCAGGTCCAGGATTTCGATTCCCTCCGGCTTACGGAGGATGATTTCCGAGCCGGAACTGAGCACGCCCCGATCGAGATTAACTGCAGATTCACCGGACTTGAGGATGAGGACGAAGTCCACTTTCAAGAGTGCCTCGTCGATACCGGTGAGGGCAAGTTCGAGATGCAGGTCAATGCCCGTGTTGAATTCAACGAGACGACAAATCGGTGCAACGTCAAGATGTGGGGTGGTATTGTCACGTTATTGAACGGTCGTGCTGCGAATTGGCATAGAACTCAAGCTCAAGCGGCAGCGGTGACGGTTTGCCACAGGCCCATTGCGTGGTTGCGAAACTGGCGTAATGTCTTTCGGGATATCAGATGGCGTTGGACGTTGAAGGTGTTGTAGACGGTGGCGTGGGTAGAGAGAAACCGCTGCGCTGATCGAGCCGATTTGAAACGCTGCATTCGTCGTTCCCTCTGTCGGACTGGTAAGTGAGAATTTTCGGCTCGGTTGTTCTTCCTGCCACCAAAATCATGGTGCCTGATAAGGCCCAAATCCTTCAGAGCAGCACCATAAGATGGCAGTTTGTCTGTGATGAAGGTATCTGGGACAAAGCCTTGCTTTTTCAACAGTTTGCGTATCACCTTGAGCGCTGCCTTCTTGTTTCTGCGTGACTGAACCAGGATATCCAGCACTTCGCCTTCACTATCGACAGCGCGCCATAGATACATCCGCTTGGCGGTGATGGACACGAACACCTCATCAAGGTGCCACCGGACGTCCGCTCGAGGGCGCGTTGTCCTCAGTCTCCGGGCATAGGCTTGCCCGAACTTCAGTGCCCAGCGCCGCACCGTTTCATAAGAAACATCAACACCACGTTGAGCGAGCAGATCCTCAACATCTCGGTAGCTGAGGGGAAACCGGTAATACAGCCAGACAGCGTGCTGAATGATCGCGGGTGGAAAGCGGTATCGGGAATAGGAGATGTTCTGCATCCAGCGACACTACTGCGCTATCAGCAGCTGGTCACCCTGTTAATGTGACAGTTCCTTCGGTTCATCCGCCTCAACTCGGCGCTCGTCTGTTCAAGGAATGACGAAGCAGGGAAGCTGTTGCTGGGCGCGCGACAGAGAGTAATGCGGGAACGGGCCGGAGAAGAGCTTGTCGTACTCTGCCATCATCCGTTGCATTGGTTCAGGGATTCAGAGGACGCCATGCGGTACATATCGAACCGTGCACGAATATTCATTTCAGGCCACGAACATGATCCTGGCGTGCGTGTGGAGCCTGTCGATGACGGCAGGGACCTGATGATGCTCGCGGCAGGGGCGACCGTTCCACCTATTGCCGAGGAAGGTTTCAACTACATTTACAATCTGTTGGAATTCAAGTGGGAAGAAGCAACGGAAGGGCTGTGCGTGCGGGTCCGTCCGAGGGAGTGGGCGGACAGCTTGAAGAGGTTTTCTCGTGGCAGTCAAAGCCAGGACGAAAACGGCTGTTTGTTTGAGCTGGCTTGTCCAAATTTTCGAGCGGCTGCCGGGGCGGAAATTCAAGGGGCCGAAGAGATGGAAATCGAAAGCGCTTTCGAGATGGTACAAGTCTATGTACTGAACAAACCGGATGGGGAGGTTAGGGAGGAGCCGATGGCTGAAACGTACTCGCTAATGCTGTTGCGCTTCTTCCGGGATGTCTGACGTCAGCGCCTTTGGGACAAATTGAGGTAATTGCATAACGGAGGATTTCTGGCTCATCGTAGTGACCGAAGGGAACGAAGATGAGACAGAAATTAATGAGCAAGAACGACCCGGCGGAGAGAACGGTTCGGGATATTCGGCGCAAGACACGCAAGCAGTATACGGCTGAGGAGAAGATCCGGATCGTGGTGTCGGGCCTGCGCGGCGAGGAGAGCATCGCCGCCTTGTGCCGCCGCGAGGGCATCGCCGAGGGTCTGTATTACAGCTGGTCGAAAGAGTTTTTGGAAGCGGGCAAGAAGCGGCTCGCCGGCGACACCGGGCGCCAAGCGACCTCGGGCGAGGTTAAAGGCCTCCGCCAGGAGATGCGCGACTTGAAGGAGTTGGTCGCCGAACTTTCGCTGGAGAACCGTCTTCTCAAAAAAAACATGCTCGGGCACGGGGGAGACGAGGAATGAGGTATCGCGCATCCGAGAAGCTGGAGATCATCCGCCTGGTCGAGCAGTCCCACCTGGGCGTCGGGTCCACTTTGGACAAGCTGGGCATTCCGAAGACCACCTTTTATCGCTGGTACGATCGTTTTCTGGCCTTTGGCGACGCCGGTCTTGAGGATCGCAACAGCAGCCCGGGCCGGGTATGGAACCGGATCCCGGATGATGTCCGGGGGCAGATCATCGATCTTGCCCTGGAGGAGACACAACTGTCGCCCCGGGAACTGGCCGTCAGGTTTACGGACACCAGGGGCTACTTTGTCTCGGAAGCCTCGGTTTATCGGCTTCTCAAAGCCCACGACCTGATCACCAGCCCCGCTTTCGTGATCATCAAGGCAGCCGATGAGTTCCGCGACAAGACCACGGCGCCGAACCAGCTGTGGCAGACCGACTTCACCTCTCTCAAGGTCATCGGCTGGGGCTGGTTTTATCTGTCGACCATCTTGGACGACTATTCCCGCTACATCATTGCTTGGAAGCTCTGCACCAACATGACGGCGGACGATGTGACGGCAACACTGAAGTTGGCGCTAGAAGCCTCAGGCTGCAATCGCGCCAATGTCGTCCACAAGCCGAGGCTGCTCAGCGACAACGGCTCGTCCTATATCTCCAGCGATCTGGCTGAATGGCTCGGGGACCACGGTATGGATCACGTTCGGGGCGCACCGTATCACCCGCAAACCCAGGGCAAGATCGAGCGCTGGCATCAAACGCTGAAGAACCGGATCCTGCTTGAAAATTATTATCTACCCGGCGATCTCGAAAACCAGATCAGCGCCTTCGTCGATCGCTACAACAACCAACGCTACCACGAGAGCATCGGCAACGTAACTCCAGCCGACGCCTACTTTGGACGCCACACCGCCAGCATCGAAAAGAGAAAAAAGATCAAAAAACTGACCACCCAAAACCGCCGCTTGAACCATCAACGCCAAGCGGCTTAACATCAAACAAAGATGAGCCCGATCCTCCCTTATGAAACACGCTCAACAGTCCCATTTGTTTTGATGACGGACACTAAGCCGCCGGTTATGTTTCAGGGTAAAACCGAATGGCTATAGGATAGCGCAGGCCGCGGCGGGCGGCAGAGCCACGGTGTTCGGGCTTTCACATCGAGCACACTCCTGCGATTCGGGGGCCGACAACGAAACCCAACCGACTCCACTGACTCAAAAACTTTCAGGATCAGCCCTTATACTTTGGTGGACACCACGCAGGTGTCCACTCCCGATCGCACAACCTCGCTTGATCACACTAATCCAAGAAGGCGGCCCACGCCGGAGGCTTACGTATTAACTACAGTTTCCTGCTTTTTTGACGATCGCGTTATACGGGCCTACGATCGCGCTTGAGGAAATCAGCTATACGATTCATCTACCAACCATCTCCTGGCCCCCGAGGGTCGGCCCTTAGGCGCAATCCATGACCGGGACGCGAAGTCTGCGGCCCGTGGCAAAAACGGGGCTGTGGAAGGGGTTGCATCCCGGCATGGCTCTGACCTCCACGGGCATGGTGTTGGCACTCATCGTCCTCACGGTGCTGGACACCGAAGCCGCCGCCGCCGCTTTCACGAGCATCCGCTCGTGGGTCGATGCCACGTTGGGCTGGTATTACATCCTGGTCGTATGCACGGCGCTCTTTACCTGCCTGTTCTTGATGTGCAGCAAGTTCGGCGGGATAAGGCTGGGCGACGACGACTCAAGGCCGGAGTTCACTAACTTTTCGTGGCTCGCCATGCTGTTTTCCGCCGGCGTGGGTATCGGCTTGCTATTTTTCTCCATCGCCGAACCTATGTTCTACTTCGACAACAGCCTGTCAGAGGGCTACCCGAATAACCCCCACGCCGACCGCGCCGGAGCGCTGGTGCTGGATGAGCGACGCGCCGTGCACGCCATGCGCGTCGCCTACTTCCATTGGGGTCTACACGGCTGGGCCGTGTACGTCATCGTCGGCTTGTGTCTGGCCTACTTCGGATTCCGCAAGAAGCTGCCGCTGACTCTACGCTCGGCGCTGCACCCGGTAATCGGCAGCAGAATCTACGGTCTCGCCGGCGACGTGGTGGACTTGCTGGCAGTATTCGGCACGGTATTCGGTGTAGCCACCTCCCTTGGGCTCGGCGTCACGCAGATGGCCGCCGGGCTCGATATGCTTTTCGGGCTCGATCCCGGCAGGCTAACGCAGATCGTGCTGATCGCCGTCATCTCAACGGCGGCCACGCTGTCGGCGGTATCCGGCGTGGGCAGTGGAATTCGGATCATCTCCGAATGGAACATCTGCCTCAGCATGGTCCTGCTGGCTTTCTTCCTGTTCTTCGGGCCCTTCGAGTGGCTGATCGTATTTCTCGCCACTACCGCCGCCGACTACCTGTGGAACTTGGTGCCGATGGGCTTCTGGTCCGCTGGCGAAAAGGGGCCTGCGGCCTGGCAGAGCCATTGGACCATCTTCTACTGGGGCTGGTGGATCTCCTGGGCGCCCTTCGTCGGTATGTTTATCGCCCGCATCTCGCGGGGGCGTACTCTGCGCGAGTTCACTGCAGGCGTCATGTTTGTGCCGGCGACAATGTCCCTGGTGTGGATTGGCATATTCGGCGGCAACGCGATTTACATGGAACTGAACGCCGCCGCCGGTATCGGCACGGCGGGCGTCATGGACCTGGTGCGTCAAGCGAGTTACGAGGCCGCGCTCTACGCCACCATAGACCACCTTAGCGGTATCGCTTGGCTGACCTGGGCGATGTCGCTGCTGGCGACCGTTCTGCTGGCCACCTGGTTCATCACGTCCTCAGACTCGGGCACTCTGGTTATCACGACAATGCTCAGTATGGGAGACCGGCATCCGCCACGGCGCTTTCGCATCGTATGGGGCCTCGGCCAAGGAATGATTGCAGCCGTTCTCCTGTTGCTGGGTGGCCTCGGCGCCTTGCAAACCGCCACCCTCGCCGCCGCGCTGCCGGTCAGCGTGGTGCTGCTGTTGATGATCTACGGCCTGCTGAAGTCCCTGTACCAGGACTCATCGGCCGTGGCATTGTCACGTTACTGAACGATCGTCCCGCGAATTGGCGTAGAACTCAAGCTCAAGCAGCAGCGGTGGCGGTTTGTCATAGGCTAATTGATTGGTTGCAAAACCGGCGTAATGTTTTTCGGGAAATCAGATGACGTCTGACGTTGAAGGTGTTGTAGGCGGCGGCATGGGTAGAGAGAAACGGCATTGTCAGACTAACTGGGCCGGACGGGTCAGACTGTCAATCGAGAACTTTCAGGCTGCAAGTTGACGCCATTCGGCCAAGGCGGTGGCTCGAGCTTGTTTGAAAATAATGCGGCGGTTGAGATGGCGTTGGTGGTTGCAATGGTTGTGAATCGAGGCATAGATGGAGGCGAATTTCTACAGGGTCTTGATGTCTCTGAACCGCGCCATCGCCCCGTCCCGTCGTCGCAAGGGCCGATGCGAGCTTTCCGCCCGGTTGTTGAGCCAACGGCCGCAGTGCCGATCACCTTCATCGCCGTCCGGTAGGACCGTAGCCTGTCCGTGACGATCGAAGCTGGCCGGCCATAACGCTTCATGGCCTGCTTCAGAAACTCAAGCGCAGCCCTGTGATCCCGCCGTTTCGTGGCATAGACCTCAAGCCCTTCGCCTTCATGGTCAACGGCACGCCATAGATAATGTGTCTTCCCGTTGATGCGGACAAATACCTCATCAAGATGCCACGCCATAGCGAATAGGATCGATGATGAACGCGGCGTTTGGGGATCTCCGCAGAAAACAATGGACCAAAGCGGTTTCACCAGTACCGCACTGATGGTGTGGACGCCCCCATCTGACGGCGCCATAAGCGCCTGGAAGGAACGCACGCGGGGTGCGTTCGATCAACGGAGGAGCATCCATGGACCAAGTTACCATTATCGGCATCGACATTTCGAAGAGGAGTTTCCAACTCCATGGGGCAACGGCGGAAGGCAAGCCGGTGTTCGGCAAAAAGCTTTCGCGAGAAAAGTTCCTCGTATTCCTCTCCGAAGCGCCGCCGTGCCAGATTGTGATGGCGGCCTGCGGCGGCGCGCATTACTGGGGTCGACAGATCATCGCTCTTGGCCACACGTGCAAGCTGATCCCGCCGATCTATGTCAAGCCATTCCTGAAACGGCAGAAGAATGACAGTAACGACGCGGCCGCGATCGTCGAGGCGGCACAGCGCCCATCCATGCGGTTCGTGGCAGTGAAGTCGGTGGAGGCGCAGGCGGATGCAATGCTGTTTCGTACCCGCGCACTGCTTGTCCGCCAACGCACGCAGACGATCAATTCACTTCGGGGCCAGCTTGCGGAATTCGGCGTGATCGCGGCCCAGGGTGTGGCGGGCTTCGCGGTGATGCGGCTTGAGTTGGCAGAAGTGGAAGGGTCGCTTCCCGAACAGGTCGTGTCGATGGCCAAACTGCTGTTCGAGCAGGTTGCCGCTCTCAGTGAGCAGATCGCCGGCCTTGAGAAGGAGATCCGTTCCCGGACCCGGGCGGGTGAGGACATGAAGCGGCTGATGACGATCCCCGGCATCGGCCCGATCTGTGCGATGGCGCTGCATGCCTTTGCGCCGCCGATGGAGAACTTCGGCTGCGGGCGGGACTTCGCGGCCTGGGTCGGGCTGACACCGCGGCAGCACTCGACGGCCGGCAAGCAGCGGCTCGGCCGGATCACCAAGATGGGGCAGCGCGATCTTTGCCGGTTGCTCGTCCTGGGCGCAACGTCTGTTCTCCGGCATATGCGCAAGCGCGAGGAGCTGGGCGATCCCTGGCTCCGGAGGATGATGCTGGCGGGAAAGCCGCCGAAGCTGGTCGCCGTCGCGCTAGCGAACAAGATGGCGCGCATCATCTGGGCGCTGTCGGTCAAGAAGGAAACCTACCGGGCGCCAGCAGCGGTTGCCGCTGGTGCGGAATAGCTGGCTGGAAGAGGAAGGGTCTGTTTGGAATTGGAACGCCGGGCTCTGCGGACACGGTCTTGAGGTCGTGATGCGTGGATAACCCCGGTTGGTGCGGTTGGGACGAAAGACAACATAGGGGCACAAGGTCAGCAACGACGGGGTCGGGAAAACCAGTACGAGACTCAGGGCTGTGAAGCATACCGCCGCACCGATTTGGATCCGATCCACGAACACCATATGGGCCCGCGGCGCTTGAATGCCGCTTCACAGAGGCCGGACATACGACAGTATCTGACCGCATGTCACAAGTTGTTCAAATTCCTTACTTGCACTGCAGGGGGCGTCCACATAGGTCTCGTAAGAGACGCCGATGCCCCGCTCAAATAGGACGTCTTCGACGTTTTTCAGCGACAACGGGCAGCGGATAGCGGATATCCGTCATCACCGCGAGGCGGATGACCTCGGGCGAGCTGTTGAAATAACGGAAGGGATTTTGCATGACCCGAGGCTAGGAGAGCTTATTTCCCTGCTCAAGGCGATTTAGTCTGACGGTGCCCTTCGACCCAAACCAATGCTGGAACTACCTCAAAGACACTGGCTACGTGGCAAAGTAAACGCCCGTGCTCTAGTCTGACAATGTCAGGTAAACAGCAGGAACAACTGGACGATCACCGGTCGATCGCGGCCCTTGCGGGGTCTTCCCACCATGCCTCCAAGAAGAAACCGTAGAGTGGCGTGTTCTCCGGACGGCCAAGCGTCTTCCGATAGGCAACGCGATCATCCTTGAGGTGATAGAGGGGGATAAAGTGGTATCCCCACAGCAGCACACGATCCATCGCTCTGACATGATAAACGAAAGATTGGCGGTCCTGAGCTTTAGTCATACGATCAATGAGTTCATCGACGACTGGATTCCGTACCCGAGGATAATTGCGTGTCGCCTCCTGTTCGGCCGCCGCATTTGACCAGTAGTAGGCTTGCTCGTTACCCGGCGAAAGCGACACACCCCAGTGGTAGATGATCATGTCAAAATCGTAGGTGTTAAGCCGATACTGATACTGCGCGGTATCGACGGTACGGACCCGGGCTGCGACGCCCAGCCGCTTGAGATTGCGAGCAAAAGCGAGCGCGACCTTCTCGTTCTCGCGATGCAATAGCAATATCTCAAATGTCATCGGCAGGCCATCGGCCGATCGTTCGAGCCGCCCCTCCCTTACGGTCCACCCGGCGTCGTTCAGCAAGCGGCTCGCCGCCAGCAGATTGGCGCGTATGCCTCCACCAGCGCCCGGCGGAGAGTAAGGGTTCACGAATAGCTTGGTCGGTAACGGCCCGCGAAACGCCTCAAGTAAATCCCGCTCCGGTCCTTCGGGAACATCGCGCGAGCCAAGGTCGGAGTTATCAAAGATACTTTTTGTGCGTACATACGCCCCGTGAAGAAGGTTCTTGTTGACCCACTCGAAATCGAAAGCGTACGCAAGCGCGTGACGGACGTTACGATCAGAGAAAATCTGTCTTCGTGTATTGAAAACGAAGGCAAACATCCCCGAAGGTCGGCCATGTGGCAAGAGTTCAAGCCTGACGCGACCATCGGCGACCGCGGGGAAGTCGTACCCAGTCGCCCAGCGCTGCGCCGAGTGCTCATTGCGGAAGTTGTACTCACCTGCCCTGAAAGCCTCCATCATAACGTCGCCGTCGCGATAGTAGTCGAACCAAATGCGGTCAAAATTGTATTGGCCGCGGTTAATCGGTAGGTCACGTCCCCAGTAGTCAGGATCGCGGCGATACTCAATGCTGCGACCGACATCTATACTCGAAACACGGTAAGGACCGCTGCCAAGCGGTGGATCGAGCGTTGTCTCTTCGAACTTAGTCGTCGTGTAGTAGGCCTTTGACAGGATGGGCATCAGGCCAAGAATCATTGGCAGTTCGCGGTCCTGTGATTCGGCATAGAAGACAAACTTTACCGAGTGCGGCTCCGGTCGCTCAATGCGTTGGACCTGGTTGTAGTAGAGCCGGTGATTGGGCAGACCTAGCTCCTTAAGGGTCTTCCAGGAGAAGACGACGTCTTCAGCGGTGACTTGGGTGCCATTATGAAAACGTGCCTCCGGCCTTAGTTTGAACGTGATTGCGGAGCGGTCGTCTGGCACCTTGATCGACTCTGCGATAAGCCCGTAGAGCGAGAACGGCTCATCCCGAGTCCGCTTTAAAAGGCTCTCGAATATTAGATGGTGGCCTTGCGCCGGAACGCCCTTGATTATGAAAGGGTTGAGGCTGTTGAAAGTACCAGTGACCGCACGCCCCAGCTCTCCGCCCTTCGGAGCCTCGGGATTGACGTAATCCAGATGTTCGAAATCCGGGCGGTATTTGGGTGACCCGTGCATGGCAATGCCGTGAGTCTCGGCGGCCACGTTAGAACTGCCTACCAGCAGTAGCCATGCCAGACAACCAACCCTTGCGCCGAGCACACCGCCGGCAACTTCTTTTGGCTCGAAACCGGAGATGCGGCTCGCTGAATCAACTTGCTCCTGGTGCTTAGGGGACGCTCGGTTCAAGGGTTTCTCTAAGAGTCTGGTCCATAATGAATCGTTGTTTTTCAAGCCCTTGCGAGTCGCCGGGCGAGGAGTTGAACGCTGGCAATGAAGAGCCAAGCCTGGGCGGCGGCGATTTTGCCTCAAAGTCTTTGGTCAGTCTCCGGTTGCGGTTTAACCAAGTCAAGGTGCGCTCGACAACCCAGCGGCGGGGCAGAACCTCAAACCCTTGTGCGCCGTTCGAGCGCTTGACGATTTCCAGGGTCCATCGGCCGATCCGCTTCAGTTCCGCTTCCAGTTTCGGCCCAGTTAGTCTGACAATGCCGTCCTCGGCGTCGATGCGGATTTCGAGGTGGACGAAGCGCGAGGCGAGCGGGGTCGGCATGCGGTGGACCACGCCGCGGTCGGTGTCGCGGTTGCCGCAGGCGATGAGCGAGGCGCCCTCGGGCAGCTGGTATTCGCCGACCTTGCGGTCGAGCACTAGCTGGTAGAGCGCGGCCTGCACCATCGGCACGGCTGACGGCAGCTCTTCCAGGTTGATGAACCTGTCCCTTCGGTCTACTTCATCCGCATAAACTCGTGATGGCTCCCACCAAGGTGACGACGCATCTTTATGAGCTCCAGCGGATCATCTTGGCTCATTGTCTTTATCAGTTGGCGGAGAGCCCGGCAGCCTGTCTCCACCGCCCGCCCAGGATGTCGGCGGCGATGCTGTCGGCGATGCGGGCTGCTGACTCCTGCACCGAATCCCGGGCAAGATGCGCATAGCGCGCCGTCGTCTCGATCTTACTGTGGCCAAGCAGCTTTCCGATCATGGGCAGGCTTTCGCCCAGCGCCAGCGCCCGGCTGGCATAGGAGTGGCGCAGATCGTGAAGCCGCACGTCCGCCAGTCCCGCGCGTTTGCGGATGATTTTCCACGGGTCATTGACGTTGCGCATGTAACTGCCCTTGACCTTTCCCGGAATGACCCACGGGTTGTCTGGAACGCGCGGTAATTGTGTCAGTACCCGCACCGCCTCGGGCGACAGTGAAATCGCCCTGGGGCCGGTTTTGCTATCGCTGAGTTGCAGTTCATTCGCCTCCAGATCCACGTCCTCCCAACGCAGCGTCAATATCTCGTTGCGCCGGCACCCGGTCAGCAGCAGCAGCCGGATCGCCGCCACCGCATGCACCGAGACACCGCGGCAGGTCTCGGCCGCGCTCAACACCCGGCCCAGGCGGCGGAATTCCTCCTCCGTTAAGAACCGCTCGCGCTTACGCTCCTTGTACTTGACTTGATAGCGGCAGGGATTACTCCCCGCCGGGACAAGGCCGCGATCCTCCGCGGTTTTGAATATCCGCGACAGCGTGTCCACCACCTGGTTGGCCATGACGGGCATAGCGCGGAGCTTGTAATGCAGTTCCGCCACATGCGTTTGGCTGGCCTCAGGCGCGCATAGTTTGCCGAGGGCGGGCACGATGTGCTTCTCAATGATCAGACGGTACATCGCCACGGTCTTCGGCTTGCAGCGCACCGCCACATGCTCGGCCAGATACCGCGCCGCAAGTTCGCCCACTGTCGGTCCGTCTGTGAGCCTCAAAGCCATCGGTTCCGGGACGGGCGCCTCGCCCGCCTTGATCCGGGCGATGATCAGCGCCGCGCGCCGCCGTGCCTCCTCGGCGGTGATCACCCCGTGGCGGCCAACGGTCACCCGTTTCGCCGCGGCGCCTCCGGCCCTGGTCTGGACGACGTAGTATTTACTCCCCGAGGGATAGACCCGCACCCCGAAGCCCAGCAGCTCGCTGTCCCAGAACACCGTATCCTTTTCGACCTTGAGCGCTGCGACGGTGCGCCTCGAAATCGTCTTGGTTTGCAATTTGGCCATGTCTGCGCTCCCGGTCTTTCGTTTCTGTCCGCCTCACGCGGCGGCGCCATCGTGGGGCAGAATATCCGCCCCGATGCTGCCGCCCACCTTCGCCGCCGAGAGCTTCTCCGTGTCCCGTGCCAGATGGGCGTAGCGCGCGGTTGTCGTGACTTTGGTGTGGCCCAGGAGCTTGCCGATCATCGGCAATCCCTCGCCAAGTGCCAGCGCGCGGCTGGCATAGGAATGGCGGAGGTCGTGAATCCGGACATCTTCCAACCCGGCCCGCGCCCGCAGGCGGATCCAGACCGGTTCTATATTCGAAAGATGCGCAGCCGGTTTCTGGCCGACGATTACCCAGGGATTGCCGGCGATGCGGGGAATGCCGTCCAATACCGCCGCCACCGCCGGCGTCAATGGAACCCGGCGCGCACCGGTCTTGGAATCCGGCAAGCGCAGTTCCCCCGCGGTGCGGTCGACATCGTCCCAGCGCAGGGTCACGATCTCGTTCCGCCGGCATCCGGTCAGCAGCAGCAGGCGGAACGCCGCGATGGCCGACGGCCAGGCCGAGCCGTCCGCTGCCGCTGCATCCAGCACCCGGCCCAGGCGGCGGTATTCTTCCGCCGTGAGAAACCGCTCACGCCGTCGCTCCTGGTACTTTCGCACCGACCGGCATGGGTTCTGCCGTGGTGGCGTTAACCCCCAAGCCTCGGCGAGAGAAAGCATCTTCGAGAGCACTTCCACCGCCCGGTTGGCCTGATAAGGCTTGTCGCGAAGCGCGCAGTGCAGGGCCGAGACATGCGCGCGGTCCACCGCGTCGATGGGAAGTTCGCCGAGCTCCGGCAGGATGTATTTGGTGACGACGGCCCGGTAGATTTTTATAGTTGCCGGCCGGCAGCTCACCGCGACATGGCCCTCCATGTAGCGCTCGGCCAGAGCGGACACGGTCCACGCCGGAACGGGCGGCGGCGGAACCGGAGGCTCGCCCCGCTTGATGCGGTCGATGAGGACGGCTGCGTCCTTACGCGCCTGCTCGGCCGAAATCTTTCCATGCCGGCCGATGGTCACCCGCTTGGGCCCGTCCGGGCCGCGCGATTGGACAACATAGACTTTACGCCCCGTGGTGTAGACCCTGACCCCAAAGCCGGGCAGGTCCCGATCCCAGAACACCGCCTCCTTGCTCTGGACACAAAGGGTGTCGACGGTGCGTTTGGAGAGTTTGGTGGCGTCCTTTCCCGGCATGGTGTCCTCCTGCTAGCGTATATCCTGCCCTGGAGTGCGTTACCGGATGCGTAATCGAAGCGCAACCGACTGACATCAAATCGGAGCGCATTCAAGCGTATCATTGTGTGGAATGCAAGCGCTGGAACTCGAAAGAATAGCAAATAAAGTCAGTGATAATATATAGTTATCATACTACAGCGTATCCAAGCGCATCTCTGACTAAGGTGACTGAAAAATACATTATCTATGGCGCGCTGTCGATCACGACGGCGAAGTCCTTGAGGTCTATGTCACCAAACGGCGAGATCACAGGGCTGCGCTTGAGTTTCTGAAGCAGGCTATGAAGCGTTATGGCCGGCCCGCTTCGATTGTCACGGACCGACTTCGTTCATACGGCGCCGCTATGAAAGATATTGGGGTCGAAGAGCGCCGGCTTTGCGGTCAGTGGCTTAACAATCGAGCCGAAAATTCACACCAACCGTTCCGCCGACGAGAAGGCGCGATGGCTCGGTTCAGAGACATCAAGACCCTGCAGAAATTCGCCTCTATCTACGCTTCGATCTACAACCACTTCAACCACCAACGCCACCTCAACAGCCGCGATACTTTCAAACAAGACCGAGACGCTGCCCTGGCCGAGTGGCGTCAACTTGCTGCCTGAAGATCCTCTATTAGGGCTTCTTATGCTCCGGCCCAGTTAGTCTGACAATGCCTTAATCAGACTAACAGGGCCGGATCTTAAGAACCCACAAAGGCATTGTCAGACTAAAGTCGTATGTTAGAATTTTCCCGTCGTTGGGCTAGCTTCGGCGACCGTGCTTGGCCGGTCTAAGCCAGACAACACATGCTTTTGCGACCTGAAACCTCCAAAAGGGCACAGGGAGGGACAGCCAAGCAGATTTTCTCTGACAATCCCCGTCGCAAAGTATTTTAGTAATCACCTTTAATTTCCGTGAGCTGCCAGCGGGAATCGCGCACACGGTATTCATGTTGCACCATGATGCCATCAGGTCCAGTGATCCAGACGTCCGTGTCAGGACCGAATCTGTAATGCTCAGTTTCGAATGTGCCAGCCGGGACAGTAAGCGTTTCGTCGGCAACGAATTCGAGCTCCAATGGATAAGTGCCACAGTGAACACTACGTCGAGCAGCGCCTAGCGTACACAACGTGATGGGCTGTGCACCGCCGACCGCGCGGTCGTAACGGCCGAAATGCCAACCGTCGACTGAGATCGGATGGAGTAGCAATGAATAGTGCTCGGGTAGTTCCACCTGATCGGTGAAATATTCGTCAGGAGCATTCACGGTTACATCCAGTTTTCCGTCGTTCATGACGTAAAAGCCGGAACCCAAGAAATTGCCCTGTGAGTAAACGTTGATGAAGGCTTCAAGGGGTTTCAGGTCTTCGTCCGCGCGCATAACGAGGTTCATTTGTGTCCCGCGGACCGTGCCGTCGTGAAAAGAGCGTATCGTACGCGTGCCGTCGTTTTGCTCGGTGATGGTCCAATGGTCGCTGCCGCACGGCGTACCATCCCTCATCGTGGTGCAGATGTGTGAGCCGTTAATCGTGCGGATGGTGACTTTGTCGCCGGTATAGGCATCGCGCCCGCTTGCCGGGTCTTGCGCCATTGCTTGCGAAAGCGTTGCGAGGATCAAGCAAACAACTACCAATCCCAATCCCAATCCATGTCTCATGGTCGTTACCTTTATCGGTTATCTACCCAACATCCAGACAGAAATATACAAATGATCAACTGTCCCTTCCATTTACCTTATCCGCTGATCTCCCTGACGCAAACCGTCCAGGTGTGGACGAGGTTTTCGGAAGGGATAGGGGTTATCCCGGAAAGTCGACAGGGTAACCACTGGATCTTCTGGCTCGCGAAGCGTCATCCAGTTCTCTAGAAAACCTTGGCAGTTTTTTGAAAACGTAATTTCCATTTCCAAGTCTTTATTCACCGGATCTGACCGATTGGCCTACTTCTAGACCATATGTACTGTCAATTGTAGATACAAAAAAGGGCATTGTCAGAGTAAATCGGCTTGAGCGGGGACGTAAGGTCTCGTAGCCTCCGGCGATGCACAATCCCTTCCGTTATTTCAATAGCTCGCCCGAGGTCATCCGCAGCGCTGTGATGCCGTAGGTATTGTCACGTTATTGAACGGTCGTGCTGCGAATTGGCATAGAACTCAAGCTCAAGCGGCAGCGGTGACGGTTTGCCACAGGCCCATTGCGTGGTTGCGAAACTGGCGTAATGTCTTTCGGGATATCAGATGGCGTTGGACGTTGAAGGTGTTGTAGACGGTGGCGTGGGTAGAGAGAAACCGCTGCGCTGATCGAGCCGATTTGAAACGCTGCATGCGTCGTTCCCTCTGTCGGACTGGTAAGTGAGAATTCTCGGCTCGGTTGTTCTTCCTGCCACCAAAATCATGGTGCCTGATAAGGCCCAAATCCTTCAGAGCAGCACCATAAGATGGCAGTTTGTCTGTGATGAAAGTATCTGGGACAAAGCCTTGCTTTTTCAACAGTTTGCGTATCACCTTGAGCGCTGCCTTCTTGTTTCTGCGTGACTGAACCAGGATATCCAGCACTTCGCCTTCACTATCGACAGCGCGCCATAGATACATCCGCTTGCCGGCGATGGAAACGAACACCTCATCAAGGTGCCACCGGACATCCGCTCGAGGGCGCGTTGTCCTCAGTCTCCGGGCATAGGCTTGCCCGAACTTCAGTGCCCAGCGCCGCACCGTTTCATAAGAAACATCAACACCACGTTGAGCGAGCAGATCTTCAATATCTCGGTAGCTGAGGGGAAACCGGTAATACAGCCAGACAGCGTGCTGAATGATCGCGGGTGGAAAGCGGTATCGGGAATAGGAGATGTTCTGCATCCAGCGACACTACTGCGCCATCAGCGGCTGGTCACCCTGTTAATGTGACAGTTCCGGCTCAACAACGGGAAAATTCTAACATACGATTTTAGTCTGACAATGCCCACGCCACTGGTAAAGTGGTGTCAAGGGTTTCCAGGTGCGTGCGCGATCCATCCGCTTCCGGCCCAGCAGTACAGCCGCACACGCTGATCAGTCGAACGATCCGCGACAACGGTCTCGATCAAAACTTCACGGCAAATCCCTTGATCGCCGGATCCCTCTAACCGCAGCACAGTTGCCCCGCCCGCTGCGTACCCACCCTCGTCGTTATCGTTCTGCCAGTAAATTCCCTCATCAACCACGCCGCGATCAAGTGCCTGTTCGAGAGTGACTCTGGCCTTCTCCTTCGACTGCGCATCTATTGGAGACAAAGTCCTATGGTTTTGCCTTGCTCTTTCCAGGAATGCCTCGCGATCGTTGACCCGTGCTGCAAAGAACATAGTCGGCGCCATGATTGGCGCGGTAACGATCGCGCCAACGGTTTCAAGTGGTCCTTGCCCTGCGCATGCCGCGGTGAGGATCATAGCCAGCATAAGCACACCGTATTTTGTCACCCTTTGGCTCCCTTCTTCTTGGCTAGCATGTCTGCTCGTGTTCAAACGGGCATTGTCACGTTGTTGAACTGTAGTTATGTGCAGTTAGCACAGAAGTCCTGCTAAAAGGTTGGCGATGGCGGTTTGTCATGGGCCCATTGCTTGGTTACGAAACTGGCGCAATGTCTTTCGGGAAATCATACGGGTGGAAATCGGTATCGGGCATAGGAGATTTTCTGCATCCAGAGACATTACTGCGCCATCAGTAACGAGTCACCCTGTTAGTGTGACAGCCCCATCGAGGGGCCGGATTGACGTTTTAAGCGCTGCGATCATTGCGTGTGGACTCGCTGAAAGCGCCTTTGACCGGCCCGCCCGAAAACTGAGATACGCAATTGTTTAATAAGGCTCGGAACGCAAGGGAGCGGTAGATGATAAAAGGATTGATCGGGACCTTGACTGCCCTTTTTGTGGGCGTCATTCCCATTGGGTCGGAAGCACAAGATGGGTCGGAAGCACAAGATGGGTCGGAAGCACAAGATTTCCCGGTGATTTGCGGTGAGAAATACCTGTCTTTCTTTGGCCGGGCTGAAAATGACGAAATGTTCAGTTTCTTTTCAATTCGTAAGGACGAAGTGGATCACGTCGCGTTTACCCCCGGCGCGGTGTATGTTGTTGTCAGGAAGCTAGCCTCTCAAGAAAATGTTTTACTTTACCTTAGACCGAACGAAATAGCGGAGCAATTTCGACAAATTGTGAACTGTCTTGATTAGAGATTCGGTCCGATGAGCCGACATCATAATCAGTTACACAAAAAACGCTGGGCGCGGGTGCGCCGTTTTGTCTTCGAGCGTGACGGCTGGCGCTGCGTTTCCTGCGGCCGGCCCGGGCGCTTGGAGTGCGATCACATCACGCCATTGGAGCGCGAACCGCTGCAAGACCCTTTCGACGTAAACGGTTTGCAGACTCTTTGCCGCGGTTGCCACATTGAAAAAACAGCGCGGGAAAATCGCGGGCCGGTGACTCCGGAACAAGTTGCATGGCGTGAGTATGTCGACTCACTTGCGCGTGGCATGGTATAAAGGCCGCGTTGACAAGATCGAAAACACCTCGCCGGAATTCAGCGTCCGACGGGGTGTTTTTTTTCGTTTCGAATTAGTGTACGCTCTCACCACTCCGCTTGCCGTGCGCTGTCGAGAAATGAAGCCCGCTGGAGGGCCGTAGGCGGAGCGCCGAATTACTAAGACCCAGCCAATTCGGCGGATGGGCGCTTTGAAAGTGCCGTGGCAGCCTTCCCTCGTAACCGACAAAAATTTTGCGTGCGCCTCTTTTCCTTCGGTCTCACGCAAACGCGGCCCTCGATGCTTCGCACGGGTGTTGAGGGCCGCATTTTCGGGCCGTGCGCGAGGAATTTCAAAAGTGAACAAAATTGCCAAGGAACTGCGGGCCGGGCATTGTCAGACTAAATCGGCTTGAGCGGGGACGTAAGGTTTCGTAGCCTCCGGCGATGCACAATCCCTTCCGTTATTTCAATAGCTCGCCCGAGGTCATCCGCAGCGCTGTGATGCTGTATGTCCGTTATCCCTTGTCGCTGAGACAGGTCGAAGATCTCCTGTTCGAGCACGGCATCGACATCTGCCATGAGACCGTACGGTACTGGTGGAACCGCTTTGGCCCGTTGTTTGCCGCCGAGATCCGGAAGAGGCGGATAGACCGGCGCAACTGGTCGAATTGGCGCTGGCATCTTGATGAGGTATTCGTCCGCATCAACGGCGAGACACATTATCTATGGCGTGCCGTTGACCATGAAGGCGAAGTGCTTGAGGTCTATGCCACGAAACGGCGGGATCACAGGGCTGCGCTTGAATTCCTTAAACTTGCCATGAAGCGTTATGGCCGACCGGCCACGATCGTCACAGATAGGCTAAAGTCATACCGGGCTGCGATGAAGGTGATTGGCAATGAAGGTTGTCAAGAGACCAGGCGCTGGCTCAACAACCGGGCGGAAAACTCACATCAACCCTTCCGACGACGGGAAGGGGCAATGGCTCGGTTCAGAGACATCAAGACCTTGCAGAAATTCGCCTCCATTCACGCCTCGATCTACAACCATTTCAACCACCAACGCCATCTCAACCGCCGCGATACTTTCAAACAAGCCCGAGCTACCGCCTTGGCCGAATGGCGTCAACTTGCTGCCTGAGAGTCCTCTATTATGGCTTCTTCTGCTCCGGGCCAGTTAGTCTGACAATGCCCTCGCCCGAGGTCATCCGCAGCGCTGTGATGCTGTATGTCCGTTATCCCTTGTCGCTGAGACAGGTTGAAGATCTCCTGTTCGAGCGCGGCATCGACATCTGTCATGAGACCGTACGGTACTGGTGGAACCGCTTTGGCCCGTTGTTTGCCGCCGAGATCCGGAAGAGGCGGATAGACCGGCGCAACTGGTCGAATTGGCGCTGGCATCTTGATGAGGTATTTGTCCGCATCAACGGCGAGACACATTATCTATGGCGTGCCGTTGACCATGAAGGCGAAGTGCTTGAGGTCTATGCCACGAAACGGCGGGATCACAGGGCTGCGCTTGAATTCCTTAAACGTGCCATGAAGCGTTATGGCCGGCCGGCTTCGATCGTCACAGATAGGCTAAAGTCATACCGGGCTGCGATGAAGGTGATTGGCAATGAAGGTTGTCAAGAGACCAGGCGCTGGCTCAACAACCGGGCGGAAAACTCACATCAACCCTTCCGACGACGGGAAGGGGCAATGGCTCGGTTCAGAGACATCAAGACCTTGCAGAAATTCGCCTCCATTCACGCCTCGATCTACAACCATTTCAACCACCAACGCCATCTCAACCGCCGCGATACTTTCAAACAAGCCCGAGCCACCGCCTTGGCCGAATGGCGTCAACTTGCACCCTGAGAGTCCTCTATTATGGCTTCTTCTGCTCCGGGCCAGTTAGTCTGACAATGCCTGTGGTTCGCCTCGACGAAACGATTCGTTCCGGTGCCAAGGATTGGACAACCGCTAGAGCCAATCACTGGAACATAGATAGTAAGACTGAGACGGTTACGGCCGTTCGTAACTTCCTCAAGAGGGGCCGGTTCAATTAGCGCCGCCTTGCGGGCTCACCGGGTCTCTTTTTCCAGACAAAAGGGTTTTTTTGATGTCCTTTAGTTCCCTTTCCTTGATGCAATCGCGAAAGTTTCTGCCTCTATTCATTACCCAATTCCTTGGCGCGCTGAACGACAACTTTTTCAAAAACGCGCTGGTGATCCTGGTTCTTTACGACATTGCCCTGACGGAAGGGTCTGACGGTCAAATCCTGATCACCGTTGCCGCCGGTGTCTTTGTCCTGCCGTTCTTTCTGTTTTCCGCTCTGGCCGGTCAACTGGCCGACAAGTTTGAAAAGTCGCGTCAGATTCGTCTCATCAAAGTCTTTGAAATCCTGGTCATGTGTCTGGGTGTTTTGGCTCTCGCTTCGAAAAGCTCCACCTTTCTGATCGGCGTGCTGTTTTTGATGGGGACGCAATCCTCCTTTTTTGGCCCATTGAAGTACGGCATCCTGCCACAGCATCTGCAAGAGCATCAGTTGATCGCCGGGAATGGTCTGGTCGAAGCCGGCACCTTTCTTGCGATCCTGATCGGTACCATAGCGGGTGGACTGCTTATTCTCGGTGACAACGGTACGCCAATCGTCTCTGCCTTTGTCCTTGCGATCGCCTTTCTTGGTCTGGCAGCAGCGTGGTTCATTCCCACGGCGGATTCCATGGATCCGACGCTTGAGGTCAATACCAATGTCCTTGGGGAAACGATCACGCTGGTGAGTGAAGCAAAATCCAATCGACCCGTCTTCCTTTCGATTTTGGGCATATCCTGGTTCTGGCTGGTTGGCGCCATGTTTATTGCCGAGTTCCCGGCCTACGCCAGTTCGGTGTTCGGTGCAGATGAAACGGTGGTCACGTTATTTCTGGTCACATTTTCCATCGGCATTGCCGTTGGGTCCGTGCTCTGCAACAGACTCCTGAGTGGTGAAATCTCGGCCAAATATGTCCCACTGGCCGCAGTCTTCATGACCCTGTTCATTGTCGACTTGAGTATCGTCTCTGGGTCCTTCGCGTCAGAGGAGGTCGTCGATGAAGTAATTGGTGTTGCTGGTTTTCTGGCGGTCGACGGGACGTGGAGAATCCTGTTCGACATGGCGGCCATCGCCATTTGTGGGGGCGTCTACGTAGTACCCCTTTATGCGATTCTGCAAACGCGTTCGGAAAAGCACCGAAGATCCCGGACCATCGCCACCAATAACATCCTCAATGCCGCGTTCATGGCTGCCGGAATGGGTTTTGTCGCGTTGATGCTGGCCGTTGGGTTCGACGTCGTTGATGTGTTTCTTACGATCGGCCTTCTTAACGCTCTGGTTGCCGTTTACATCTGCGGTCTGCTGCCCCAGGAGCTCATGCGCTCTGTTCTCACTTGGATCTTCAAGACACTTTACCGCGTCGAAGTCACAGGACTGGAAAATATTCATAAAGCTGGAGAACGTGCCATTATCATCGGCAACCACAGTTCGTTGCTGGATGGCCCATTGTTGGCGACTTTTCTCCCGGGCCGCCCAATGTTCGCCATTAATACCTACGTGGCCCAGAAGTGGTGGGTGAAATTCTTCCTCCAATTTGTCGACGCCTTCCCGCTTGATCCAACCAATCCCATGGCCATCAAGGCTTTGATTCGGGAAGTGCAAAAGGACCGCCATTGCGTCATTTTCCCGGAAGGCAGGTTGACGGTTACAGGCGCTCTAATGAAGGTGTTCGAGGGCCCGGGCCTGGTCGCTGATAAATCTGAATCCATGGTTGTGCCCGTCCGGATCGACGGTGCCCAGTACACGCGCTTCGGCCGGTTAGCCGGAAAGCTCCGGCAACGGTGGTTCCCCAAGATCACAATCACGATTTTGGAACCCCACTCATTCAGCTTACCACAAGAGGTTTTTGGCCGTCGCCGCCGGCAAATCGCGGGCACACGCCTTTATGACGTGATGTCCGACCTCATTTTCAACACCTGCAACACAGAACAAACTTTGTTTGAGGCACTGCTTGACGCCAAGTCGATCCACGGCGGCAACCACAAAATTTTAGAAGACATGGACCGCAAACCATTGACCTACAAAGGTTTGGTCTTGGGGTCCATGGTGCTTGGCCGCGCTTTGGCGAAGAGAACCAAGAAAGGAGAGTACGTCGGTGTATTACTTCCCAACGTACTTGGCGTCGGCGTCACCTTTTTCGGTCTTCAGGCCTTCGGCCGGGTGCCGGCCATGCTCAATTTCTCCACCGGGTTGGCCAATATCAAATACGCCTGCACCGCAGCGAACATCAGAACCATTCTGACCTCCCGCCGTTTCGTCGAAATGGCCCGTTTGACAGACACGGTCGATGCCCTTTCTGAAGACATCACCATCATCTATCTGGAAGATGTCCGCCAACGTCTGTCGGTCATCGACAAACTTGCGGGCCTTGTTTTGTGCCGACTTCCGGGTTTGGCCTTGCCTAAGGCAGACCGGAAACCCAATGACCCTGCAGTCGTTCTATTCACTTCCGGGTCAGAAGGCGTACCCAAGGGCGTGGTGTTGAGCCACCGCAACCTTCTTGCCAACCGATATCAATTGGCCGCCCGCATTGATTTCAATGCGTCCGACACGGTGTTCAATGCGTTGCCGGTGTTTCACTCCTTTGGGCTTACGGGGGGCACGTTGTTGCCGCTGTTCTCGGGCGTAAAGGTATTCCTTTACCCGTCGCCGTTGCACTATCGGATCGTTCCCGCTTTGGTTTACGACAGCAACGCCACCATCATGTTTGGCACGGATACCTTCCTGTCCGGCTATGCGCGCGTCGCTCATCCTTACGACTTCTACAGCGTACGTTATATCTTTGCCGGCGCGGAGAAGGTGCGGGAGGAAACTCGGCGTGTCTGGTCCGAGAAGTTTGGCATTCGCCTTCTGGAAGGCTATGGCACGACGGAAACCTCACCGGTCCTTGCCGCTAACACACCCATGCACGTCAAAGCGGGAACGGTAGGACGGTTTCTGCCTTCCATTGAACACCGCCTCGATCCCGTGCCCGGCATCAAGGACGGTGGCCGGCTGGTCGTGAAGGGTCCCAATGTCATGCTGGGGTACCTCAAGGTCGACGACCCTGGTGTTATACAACCGCCAGAAAACGGATGGTACGACACCGGCGATATTGTCGATGTGGATGAAGACGGCTTTGTGTGTATAATAGGCAGAGCCAAGCGTTTCGCTAAGGTTGCAGGCGAGATGGTTTCCCTGACCGCCGTGGAAGGATCGGCCAGCCGGCTCTGGCCTAACAATCAGCATGCCGCCATCGCCTTGCCGGACGAGCGTAAAGGAGAACAGATCATTCTCATGACCGACAGATCCGACGCTGACAAATCCGAGTTACAAGTATGGGCGCGTGACAACGGGGTTGCTGAAATTCTTGTACCTAAAGAGATCCGTGTTCTTGACGAATTGCCCGTACTCGGGACCGGCAAGATCGATTACGTAGCGCTTCAAGACGCCGTGCATCCCTCGCGACGGCATTGTCAGACTAAATCGGCTTGAGCGGGGACGTAAGGTCTCGTAGCCTCCGGCGATGCACAATCCCTTCCGTTATTTCAATAGCTCGCCTGGGCATTGTCAGACTAACTAGGTCGGACCTGAAGAACCTACAATCGAGGACTTTTAGGCTGCAAGTTGACACCACTCGGCCAGGGCGGTGGCTCGGGCTTGTTTGAAAGTATCGCGGCGGTTGAGATGGCGTTGGTGGTTGAAATGGTTGTAGATCGAGGCGTGAATGGAGGCGAATTTCTGCAAGGTCTTGATGTCTCTGAACCGAGCCATTGCCCCTTCCCGTCGTCGGAAGGGTTGATGTGAGTTTTCCGCCCGGTTGTTGAGCCAGCGCCTGGTCTCTTGACAACCTTCATTGCCAATCATCTTCATCGCAGCCCGGTATGACTTTAGCCTATCTGTGACGATCGAAGCCGGCCGGCCATAACGCTTCATGGCACGTTTAAGGAATTCAAGCGCAGCCCTGTGATCCCGCCGTTTCGTGGCATAGACCTCAAGCACTTCGCCTTCATGGTCAACGGCACGCCATAGATAATGTGTCTCGCCGTTGATGCGGACGAATACCTCATCAAGATGCCAGCGCCACAGCGAATAGGACCCACGATGAATGCGGCGTTTCCGGATCTCGGCTGCAAACAACGGACCAAAGCGGTTCCACCAGTACCGTACGGTCTCGTGGCAGATGTCGATGCCGCGCTCGAACAGGAGGTCTTCGACCTGTCTCAGCGACAAGGGATAACGGACATACAGCATCACAGCGCTGCGGATGACCTCGGGCGAGCTATTGAAATAACGGAAGGGATTGTGCATCGCCGGATGCTACGAGACCTTACGTCCCCGCTCAAGCCGATTTAGTCTGACAATGCCCTGCAAGAAAGCCGGTGTTTCGGGATTATAATAAGGTGAAGGCGAACCGGATAAACCTTCGACGCGAATGACGAAGTGATTGATGCCCTTGGTATTGATGCCGGCATCCGCTTCAATATCGGCGGAGGGAATCACAACCTGGCCGCCACCGCGGGAAAGTTCAGGTGTTTCATAGGTTGCCAACCGCGCGCCATTGGCGGCGTCGTAGAGTCCGAGTGTGAATGACGAGTTCACTTTCGTTCTATTGGTGACAACGACCGCACTAGGGTATCCGTTATCGAGCTGAGAGGTGTGGACATTGGCCAGCGCATCGGCGCCGCCGGTCACGCCGAAGTCACAGGTGCTGAGATTCGTCAGCGTGCCGTCTACAGGACTCCATAGAACGTGCTGAAGCCAACCTTCGAAGCCACCGTGCACAGCGGCCGCATAGTAAGCGGGCACGTCCGTGCCGGGATCAAGACTGGACTCCATATCCGTCACGGCAACCTGGATGGAGGCCCGGGCGGCAATAGGCGGGCTGGTATATGTGGATAGGTAAGCGCCCGTTTCCTGATCCGATAAATCAACCCGCACCGTCTCGGTGGTCGTGCCGGCGTTATAAAAGCGCAAGAAGGATTGGCCGGTTGTCTGTTTAGACGAGAACAGAACCGAGGGCAAAACCGCGGGCGTGAACGTTACCGTTACGCTTGCGCTCTCCGACAATGTGACTTCGCAGGTTCTATCATAGCCCGAACATGCTCCCGACCAGCTTTCGAAAGCCCACCCCGGGACGTCCTGCGCCGTCAACGTTACGACCTGATTTGTGTCAAAATAGGCACTGCAGGCATTGCCGCAATCTATCCCAGCCGGTTCACTTACAACAGAACCGGTACCACTGATTAACGTGGCCAGTATGGGCGATGCGGGATCGGCAAGCTGGCTGCCAAAGTCAGCGACCGCATTGATGTTCTCGTTAAACTCCCGCGCGTTGTGCGCTGCTTCCGCGGCGTTTGCGTCGATTCCAAGGGCCGACCCATTCACGGTGATACCGGGATTGCTGAAGTATTGCAGCCTGGAGCAGGAAATCCTTAAGTCCAGGCACTCATTTGGGTACGCCATGGTGGTACTGAACTGGGCATCGGTATCGACGTAGCCAAAATTGTATTCGGCGGGGCCTGGCTGATCATCCTTAACGGCGTAGCGATCATGTTTCCCGCCGAGGTTATGACCGATTTCATGGGCGAAGTTTTCCGGAGCGGGATTGGCCACCAAAGTGACAGCCAACTCAGACGGGTTGGCATATTCAGTAATATTATCGAGCAGGTAGGCGAGACCGGCGTTCTCCGTAGCCTCGAAAGCCCACACAGACAGCAGGTCGGCATCGAGTGCAGCCCTCAGGTCAAGAATCCTCGCGAAATCCTCAACACCTTGCTGAGCATCAGTAATGACTTCAAGCGCTGGCGCCGCATTTGTGTAGTTGACCTGGTCAATACCGACGATCTGAACCTCCGCGGTGACCTCTGAGTTTGTGAGTGCCGTGTTAAGCCAAGCGACGGCGAGCGAGATTTCCGATCGAATATTTGGAGATGAAGCCAAAGTCGTTGGTGTGTAGACCACCAAAACCGTGATGATCGTATCTCCTTCCACTTGAGCAGACTCAAAACTTGAGTTGGATTTGCGACTTGGTTTGGCCGCGCCGGGCTCGGGCACCGGCGGGCGTATGGCGTCATCTTTCATTTCTGGCCGCGCCGACTCATCGATTTCAGATAGCCGATGCCACCCCCGCCCCATGGGGGTAATCGCAAAGACTTGCCCCTGTGTCATGACGCGACCGGTGATAGCGCCATTGTCAAACACCAAAGTGACGGAACTGTAGGGATCACCGACAACCGTGCCGCGCCAGACGATAAGCCCTAACTCATTGCGCTTCTGTTCAAGATTGACGACATGCAGATCAACGTCAAAAAAGTTCAACACATGCTTGGTGGGGTCGGCGCTCGGCGCATTAGACTCCCGGTCCAGCCGCAATGGCACTGCAGCCTTCATGTGGCTGACCGCGGTGGGATTGACTTTTACGGTCTGTGTTCTCTTGACCCCGATGACAGCTGTTGAGGATCGCTCTTTGTCATCTTGCTCTACTTGTGGTTCTGAGAAAAAGAGTTGAGCCCGCAACGCGGGCAGGCGCGTAAGGCGTTCTTGAATGTCGGGCTGATCAATTTCAGTTGGGCGCGGCGGGCGCGGCGGGCGCGGCTCAGACTCTGCAGAGAAACTCAAGCTGCTAAGGCCCATGACCAGCGCGAACGCAAAAACTATTCGGCTTAAGAACTCCAGACTCCACACCTAACTGTTCGTCCGATCATAACGCACCCATAGGAATTTCACGCCATACAGGATTATCAGGTATTTGGGAAATGACGGCAAGCATTTGGGATGGGGTCCGGTCTTGCGACTGGGTTTCCGTCTGATCGTTACCGTAGGCCCAAAGCAGACCGCTACTTCCGAAACTGGCATACTTTTGCCCCGCCCTCATGGCCCAATTTTGCGCCGCCATTGACAACTTTCTCGTGAAGACCGATTCTTACAACTCATGGCATTGTCAGACTAAATCGGCTTGAGCGGGGACGTAAGGTCTCGTAGCCTCCGGCGATGCACAATCCCTTCCGTTATTTCAATAGCTCGCCCGAGGTCATCCGCAGCGTTGTGATGCTGTATGTCCGTTATCCCTTGTCGCTGAGACAGGTCGAAGATCTCCTGTTCGAGCACGGCATCGACATCTGCCATGAGACCGTACGGTACTGGTGGAACCGTTTTGGCCCGTTGTTTGCCGCCGAGATCCGGAAGAGGCGGATAGACCGGCGCAACTGGTCGAATTGGCGCTGGCATCTTGATGAGGTATTCGTCCGCATCAACGGCGAGACACATTATCTATGGCGTGCCGTTGACCATGAAGGCGAAGTGCTTGAGGTCTATGCCACGAAACGGCGGGATCACAGGGCTGCGCTTGAATTCCTTAAACGTGCCATGAAGCGTTATGGCCGGCCGGCTTCGATCGTCACAGATAGGCTAAAGTCATACCGGGCTGCGATGAAGGTGATTGGCAATGAAGGTTGCCAAGAGACCAGGCGCTGGCTCAACAACCGGGCAGAAAACTCACATCAACCCTTCCGACGACGGGAAGGGGCAATGGCTCGGTTCAGAGACATCAAGACCTTGCAGAAATTCGCCTCCATTCACGCCTCGATCTACAACCATTTCAACCACCAACGCCATCTCAACCGCCGCGATACTTTCAAACAAGCCCGAGCTACCGCCTTGGCCGAATGGCGTCAACTTGCACCCTGAGAGTCCTCTATTATGGCTTCTTCTGCTCCGGGCCAGTTAGTCTGACAATGCCCGCATAGGTGAAGAACCACCTGGTCCGGATTTTGGGAGCAACGTCAACCGCCGCGATACTTTCAAACAAGCCCGAGCCACCGCCTTGGCCGAATGGCGTCAACTTGCTGCCTGAGAGTCCTCTATTATGGCTTCTTCTGCTCCGGGCAAGTTAGTCTGACAATGCCATTCTTGGTGATAGTTGAATCGTGAAGTCAGAAATGACGTTAGTTGAAACCAGCTCTTTGGGAAGGTTATTTCCGTGCAAGTGAAAAATTTCATCAATGAAAAGGTTACAGAAAATTGGTTGGCGTCAACCAAAGCTCTTCTGGTCGTTGTTGTAACCCTTTCCGTTGGTATTTCGGATAATGCGAAGACACAGGAAGTCAAGAAGTCTGGATCTGGAATCTGCCACTGTCCCGGCGGCCAGTTTTATGATCGGACTTCCAACTTCACGGCATTCGATACTCTTGAAGTTTGTTTGGCAAGCGGAGGGCGGGAACCGAGGCGTGGTCAAGGCGATTGTTCGATCGCATTCAGCGAAAACTCTGCTGGAACGGGTCAAGAGAAAACCGAAGATCCTAGCCCAGGGATAGTCAAGAAGTCTGGATCTGGCATCTGCCACTGTCCTGGCGGCCAGTTTTATGGTCGGACATCAAAATTCACCGCATTCGATACTCTTGAAGCCTGTTTAGCAAGCGGTGGGCGTGAACCACAAAGAGGACAGGGGGTTTGCCCTAGCGCGCCTATAAGCGAACTTAAAACTATGCATCTGCTAAAACCTGGAAAGTATGACCGGAGTGTATTCGGGGTTTGGGAGGATGACGATGGGGACTGTCAAAATACGCGTCATGAGGTATTGATTGCGCGATCCATTGAGTCTGTGGAGCTCTCTGAAGACGGCTGCCTGGTAACCAATGGGTATTGGAAGGATCCGTACACAGGCAAAATCTTTACGGCTGCCAGCGATATAGAAATCGACCATGTGGTTCCTTTGTTTTACGCTTGGAAACGCGGAGCGCATCTTTGGGAGCCAGCAATACAGCGACGTTTCGCAAATGACTCTGCAAATCTATTACCCGTATGGGCGTCTGCCAATCGGTCAAAGGGTGCAGCGGGACCTCTCGAATGGCTTCCGCCGTCCGATGATTTTGCTTGCGAATACCTCTTACGATTCTCACGTGTTGCGGGGCGCTACGATTTAGTACTCCTGCCCCAAGAGTCTCTTGCCATAGAGCAGTTGACTTCCGAAAAGTGCGACTGAATAAGGCATTATCAGAGGAAAAGAGCTGGAGCCTGGAAGTTAAGGTCTCCTAGCCTCCGGTGATGGACAATCCTTTTCGTTATTTCAACAATTTGCCTGAGGTCGTTCGCAGCGCTGTGATGCTGTATGTCAGATTTCCGCTCTCCCTCAGGCAGATCGAGGATCTGCTCCACGAACGGCATTGTCAGACTAAATCGGCTTGAGCGGGGACGTAAGGTCTCGTAGCCTCCAGCGATGCACAATCCCTTCCGTTATTTCAATAGCTCGCCCGAGGTCATCCGCAGCGCTGTGATGCTGTATGTCCGTTATCCCTTGTCGCTAAGACAGGTCGAAGATCTCCTGTTCGAGCACGGCATCGACATCTGCCATGGGCATTGTCAGACTAAATTAATCTGGTAGTCTAGTGACGTGAGTTTTCGCTGTTCAGAGCCGCACCTTGCTTGGTCAATTCGGCATTGTCAGACTAAATCGGCTTGAGCGGGGACGCAAGGTCTCGTAGCCTCCGGCGATGCACAATCCCTTCCGTTATTTCAATAGCTCGCCCGAGGTCATCCGCAGCGCTGTGATGCTGTATGTCCGTTATCCCTTGTCGCTGAGACAGGTCGAAGATCTCCTGTTCGAGCGCGGCATCGACATCTGCCATGAGACCGTACGGTACTGGTGGAACCGCTTTGGCCCGTTGTTTGCCACCGAGATCCGGAAGAGGCGGATAGACCGGCGCAACTGGTCGAATTGGCGCTGGCATCTTGATGAGGTATTTGTCCGGATCAATGGCGAAACACATTATCTATGGCGTGCCGTTGACCATGAAGGCGAAGTGCTAGAGGTCTATGCCACGAAACGGCGGGATCACAGGGCTGCGCTTGAAATCCTTAAACGTGCCATGAAGCGTTATGGCCGACCGGCCACGATCGTCACGGACAGGCTACAGTCATACCGGGCGGCGATGAAGGTGATCGGCACTGCGGCCGCCCAGACCTGCGGTCGTTGGCTCAACAACCTAGCGGAAAACTCACATCGGCCCTTCCGACGACGGGAAGGGGCAATGGCTCGGTTCAGAGACATCAAGACCCTGCAGAAGTTCGCCTCCATTCACGCCTCGATCTACAACCATTTCAACCACCAACGCCATCTCAACCGCCGCGATACTTTCAAACAAGCCCGAGCCACCGCCTTGGAC
Source organism: Rhodospirillaceae bacterium (assembly GCA_965262665.1). Lineage (GTDB taxonomy): Bacteria > Pseudomonadota > Alphaproteobacteria > Rhodospirillales > Rhodospirillaceae > CBDBND01. The sequence goes on along the minus strand of CBDHFR010000003.1, from coordinate 56,041 downwards.
GAATGGCGTCAACTTGCTGCCTGAGAGTCCTTTATTATGGCTTCTTCTGCTCCGGGCCAGTTAGTCTGACAATGCCTGACAGTGCCCATGCGCTCGAGCGCGTCCCACTTTTCTCCCTCAGCCTTTTCCGCGCCCATTGTAAACGAACTGCCTTCAATAACGACCAATTCAGGGCAGGTTTCACAGTCTTTGACAATGGTTGGTTCAGCAGCCCACGCGCTAAACGCGAGCACTCGGAGAACGGCAATAACTGGGGCTAAAAAGCCTGATAGAATCACCATTTCTGAACGCGTCCCTTCCAATCGAAAAACAACTCGCTTTGCTCTAGCGTGAGACTGTCGATCACCGTCATCATACAGAGAGCACTTTTTACTGCTCATCCATGCGCACGGTAGCCAACGGGTCGTCACCGATTACCTGATACACTTTCCGTACACTATTCGGATCGTCATACGCCTGCACGACCATGTCAGCCAGATCAGACCGCGTGACTGGACCAGTCGGCGCCGTATCTTCGCTGATCCGAATAATCCCGGATCGCGGATTAGATGTGAGCTGCCCGGGTCGCAGGATCGTGTATTCAAGATTGCTTTCGAAAATGTAGTTTTCCGCTTCAGCCTTGAGTTCTATGACGCGCCCCAAACGCTGGCGCTGCGGTTCCGGCACCATGACCATGCTCTTGCCCGGCCCAATGACGGTGACCACCAGCAGGCGTTTAGTCTTAGCTGTCTTCATTGCATCAACGATGTTTATGGTCCCGACCAGATCCGGTGGGCGCTCCCCACGGCCACCACCAAGGGTGGAAATCACCGCCTTGAAGTCCTTTGAGGAAATCGCTTCCGCGACGTCATCTGCATTCATAGCGTCACCCTCAAAATAGGACACGCCGAGAGGATCCAAACCGTCCAAATTTGAGGTGGGACGGACGAAGGCGGTGACCGGTTCTCCACGCTCAACCAAAATCTTTGCAACCTCCAATCCGGTGTTCCGGGTTGCGCCGAAAATTAATACGCCTTCACCGGCAGCAGCCGGCACGCCACTCAGTAAGCCGACGAAGATAAGTAGAAAGGCTCTAGCCGCGGACATTCCGTCTGCTCCGTATTGGAAAAACCGAAGTCTTACGATTAGCCCATTGGGGCTCATCATAAAATGACGACTTGAGTATTAGCTCATTTCTTGAGCTAACCAATGTTGTGTCCACTTTCCTTGGTTGAGTTGCAAAATCCTTCTTCACGGCAACGCATGTTTTGCCGGGTGACACGTATAGGAAGGCCTCTTTCATATCACTTGGAGGGAGACTTCATGGCCAACCGTTCACGCCTGCTGGCTTCTGTGGCTACTGGGCTTTGAGCCCCGTGGCTTTGGTATAAGGCGCCAGACCGCATAATCAGCCAAGCAGGTACGGCACTGTCAGAGTAAATCGGCTTGAGTCAAGTAATGCGGTCTCTTAGCCTCCAGAGATGCAAAATGCCTTCCGTTATTTCAACAGCTCGCCCGAGGTCATCCGCCTCGCTGTGATGCTGTATGTTAGATTTCCACTGTCCTTGAGACAAGTCGAAGACTTGCTCCACGAGCGGGGCATCGACGTTTCTTACGAAACGGGGAACTGTCACATTAACAGGGTGACCGGCATTGTCAGACTAAATCGGCTTGAGCGGGGACGTAAGGTCTCGTAGCCTCCGGCGATGCACAATCCCTTCCGTTATTTCAATAGCTCGCCTGAGGTCATCCGCAGCGCTGTGATGCTGTATGTCCGTTATCCCTTGTCGCTGAGACAGGTCGAAGATCTCCTGTTCGAGCGCGGCATCGACATCTGCCATGAGACCGTACGGTACTGGTGGAACCGCTTTGGCCCGTTGTTTGCCGCCGAGATCCGGAAGAGGCGGATAGACCGGCGCAACTGGTCGAATTGGCGCTGGCATCTTGATGAGGTATTTGTCCGCATCAACGGCGAGACACATTATCTATGGCGTGCCGTTGACCATGAAGGCGAAGTGCTTGAGGTCTATGCCACGAAACGGCGGGATCACAGGGCTGCGCTTGAATTCCTTAAACGTGCCATGAAGCGTTATGGCCGGCCGGCTTCGATCGTCACAGATAGGCTAAAGTCATACCGGGCTGCGATGAAGGTGATTGGCAATGAAGGTTGCCAAGAGACCAGGCGCTGGCTCAACAACCGGGCGGAAAACTCACATCAACCCTTCCGACGACGGGAAGGGGCAATGGCTCGGTTCAGAGACATCAAGACCTTGCAGAAATTCGCCTCCATTCACGCCTCGATCTACAACCATTTCAACCACCAACGCCATCTCAACCGCCGCGATACTTTCAAACAAGCCCGAGCCACCGCCTTGGCCGAATGGCGTCAACTTGCTGCCTGAGAGTCCTCTATTATGGCTTCTTCTGCTCCGGGCAAGTTAGTCTGACAATGCCGAGCGGAGCGATTGGTCGGTTTGTACCACTTGGATGGTTGATAAGAAGGACTTCTACCTCGTCCATGTATGGCGTGACCGGGTCAACTTCCCGGACCTGAAACGAAAGGTCGCGGATCTCCAAAGGGAGTTCAATGCCGGTACGGTTTTGATCGAAGAGGCGGGGCTTGGCCAGAGTCTGGTTCAGGATCTCAGAGACGATTCACCCGTCGGGTTTCCGCGTCCCATCGGCATCAAGCCCGAGGGCGACAAAGTGACGCGCATGGAGGCCCAAAGTGCGAAAATCGAGGCCGGTCAGGTGCTCTTGTCCCATGATGCGCCGTGGCTGGACACTTTTCTTCATGAAGTGCTGGGTTTTCCAAATACGCGCCATGACGACCAGGTCGACAGTTTGTCCCAATTTCTGGGATGGAAACGAAGGAATCGCTTTGATGATATTGCCATCATTCCTCCCGAGATAATATCCGGTGAGGATGACCTCGACGTTTGGCCAATGTTTTCTGAGCCCGATTTCTCGCTTATCCTTAATTAATCAGGCCCGGAGAAACGGCCGCAACAGGGTCAAACAGCACTCGACTTCCAGCGATAGGGAAGCGTTCCTTGCCCCATGGGTGAGGACCAATGGACCACGAAGACAGAGAACTGATAACCCATTTGTTCGCCAAGACCACAGCCTTGCTGGAGGATGCGGCGCAACTGGCAGCAGACGGTCAGTCGTCCCGGTTAACGCCCGCTGAGTATCTCAGTCTCAGCCGGGATCTCCATAGGGCTATGGACAAGGCCCTCGACGTTGTGAAAGCGCTCCGTGTAATTGCGGGCTCCGACCCCGAGACTTCCCCGGAAATCCCCCAAACCCCAGACTGATTGGACTGGACTTTCCGGTCCAGGCAAGCGTGTGTGGTGGGGAGAGGAGGCCGGCCATGGCGACGGCAATTGAAACCCGGCTAAAGGCGTTTGAGCACCTCAGCCCGACCGAGCTGCGCAAATGCTGGGGTCAAGTGTTCCGCTCCCCGGCTCCCAAGGGGGCAAGCCGGGATTTCCTGCTCCGCGCCCTGACCTACAAGACCCAGGAAGACCACTTCGGCGGCCTTAGACCGTCAACGCGACGGCGGCTACGGCAGATGGCAAAGACACTGGATCGGTCTCCCAACACCGATCTCGTGCCTGTGCCGTTCGCCAAGCCCGGCACCAAACTGGTGCGCCAATGGCACAACAGAAAACACGAAGTGACGGTTCTGGAAACGGGCTTTGCCTATGACGGCAAGGTCTATGACAGTCTGTCCAAGATCGCCCGCGAGATCACAGGGACCCGCTGGTCCGGTCCCGTCTTCTTCGGACTGTGCCGGCCCGGCACCAAGGCGGCCTGACATGACCGCCAAGCTCAAATGCGCCGTCTATTACCCGCAAGTCGTCGGAAAACGGATTGGAGCAGGCCTTCAACTCCCTCGATGCCCAAAGGGAGTCCGCTGAAGCCTATATCAAGAGCCAGCGGCACGAGGGCTGGGTCCTGATCAACGACAAGTACGATGATGGCGGCTTCTCGGGAGGGAATACCGAGCGGCCCGCCTTGAAGCGGTTGTTGGACGACATCACCTCGGACCGGGTGAACGTCGTGGTGGTTTACAAGGTCGACCGCCTGACCCGGTCGCTGTCCGACTTCGCCAAGCTGGTGGATCTGTTCGATGGACATGGCGTGTCGTTCGTATCGGTCACCCAGCAGTTCAACACCACCACCTCCATGGGGCGCCTGACCCTCAACGTGCTCCTGTCCTTTGCCCAATTCGAGCGGGAAGTCACGGGCGAGCGCATCCGGGACAAGTTCACGGCGTCGCGTAAGAAAGGCATGTGGATGGGGGGCCATCCGCCGCTCGGCTACGACATCGCCGAGCGCAAGCTCATTGTCAATGAAGGCGAAGCCAAGGTGGTCAGACATATCTTTGCCCGCTATCTGGAGTTGGGCAATGTAAGGGCTCTGAAAGGGGAGTTGGACCGGGACGGTTACCGCTCCAAGCAGTGGACCAGCGGCTCCAAACGGACCCACGGCGGCAAGCCCTTCAAGCGGGGCGCCCTCTATTACATCCTGAAAAACCGGCTTTATATGGGTGATGCGGTCCACAAGGGCATGGTCTATCCCGGCGAGCATAGGCCCATCATCGCCCCGGACACATGGGAACACGTCCAGGCTTCCTTAAGAGAGAAAGCCGCACACCATGAGAAAGGCATCGCCCACAAGGAGCCGAGCCTGCTCAGGGGTCTGTTGTTCGACGACCGTGGTAATCACATGAGCCCTTCCCATGCCAACAAGAAAGGCAAACGCTACCGCTATTATGTAAGTCAGGCCCTCAACCAGCATCGCGAGCAAGACAAAGGGTCTGTGACACGGGTCCCGGCTCATGACTTGGAACGGCAGATTGTTGGCGTCCTTTGCCGGGCGATCACAAACCCTACCGGCATCCTCAGTCATGTCACTGATCCGGCCCTGAAGGAAAAGCTGGCGCACGGTCTTGAGCTGGCGGGCGAGGGGCTTGCCGGTGCCCTGCCCGACCATACCGATGCCAAGGCCCGAGATCTGTTCCGCGCGTTAGTTCAACGGGTCGAACTGGGTGTAAACGGGTTTGCAATACAGCTTTCGGCAACCACGTTGGACGCCGTACTGGAGTGCCGGCCGTGGGAGAACGTTTCGGAGAACGCTTCGATTGAGACTCCGGCCACCGAACCGGAAGACAGCACTATCGTTACCTTAAACGCAGTTGCATCGGTCCGGCGATGCGGCCGAGAAAAGAAGGTGCTGGTGCCGGATCATCTCGCGGGAAAGGCTCCTGCGCCGAACGCCAGGCTGATCAAGTTGATCGTGTACGGGCATACCTGGCTCCGTGCCGTCACCTCGGGTCGGGTTGCCTCCATCAATGAGCTCGGCGGTCAACTCAAACGGTCACGCACCTACGTCAGTAACGTCATCAAGGTCGCGTTCCTCGCGCCCGATATCACGGAGTCCATCCTTGCCGGCACCCAGCCCGTTGATCTGAAGTCCGCGGATCTCCTGAAAAATCTACCCTTGGACTGGTCGGACCAGCGCCGCGTACTGGGGTTCGACGCGCCATAGTTTGACTTACGTTTGCCGGCGCTGATGAGGCCGTCCGCGGCCTTTTTTGCTCCATGAAAGGGTCAATCGACCCTCGCACCGAATCAAAAACGTCAGTGGAAAATGGGCGGGCGGAGAAACTCGGGCCGATGAGGGCGTGATCACCCAATATCCGGTGGTCATCAGGCGCTTTTGGTGACCACATGCGCAGACATGTCTTTGAAATGTTTAGAGTTCCGTGGAGAGACTCAATCTGCCGTGGTTCGCGCAAGACTGATTGGCTGTGTGCACAGTCGACGGCGAACCCTTCTCATGTGGAATTCCCTGTTAAGCAGGGAAAATACAGGGAAATTATTCTTTTTTCGGCTTTTCCGGCCTTTTGACCGGTCTGTATCCCGCACAAACCCTCGACTTTATGATCAAATTCCCTACTCAAAGGAACAGGGAAATTTTTCAGGGTATCAGGGAACTTTTTAAGCCCTATCAGGGAATAACAGGGAATTTGCAGGGAATGGGGTTCGCTTGAGATGAACGCCACTCATTTATAGCCATATCGGCGTCAGGATTGACTTCACCAAGTCCTTTTGGACGGTCTTGTTCCTTAACGCCGCGATGCAAAGCAAGCGTGTGCCGCCATCCGGCTTTTGGATGTTCATCCGCTACGATGGTGGCACAGCGGGAGTAGGGCCGGCTGACGGCGTGCCGGCTGCACGCGCCAAGACGGCTTGCAGGATCGACCATGGTGCTACAGCGGTGAGCCGACTTCGGTGATGGCGAGGCTCAAGCCTGCAACAGTACCTTCAACTCGGATATCCTCAGGATCAGCATCAGCGGCTCGCGGTCCGAGAACAGACGGAAGCCGAACCGTCCGTAAAATGCACTGGCATCTTCGTCGAGCGCCTGTACGACGATTGCCCGGGCGCCGATGACATCGGCGGCCGTCAAGGCACGCCGCGCAGCGTCGATCAGCAGGTCGGACCCAAGGCCACGACCCTGGTAGTTAGTATCCACCGCCAGTTGTCCTAGCAGAATGACAGGGATCGGCTCCGGCATGCTTCTGCCGACGCGCGATGACACCCGGCGCTTCTCCACGGCGCTGGCGGCGAGGCTGTAGAAACCCACCACACGCCCACCGTCGCAGGTGACATAGGTGCGCGCGCCGCCCTTGGCTTCGTTAAGGCGCGCTTTGCCCTGCAGCCAGGCATCGAGAGCAGGCACACCCGAGGAAAATGGCGAGACGTCGTGCTGCGGACCCAGAGGCTCCGGAGCCGTTAGAGATCCCACAGCGGCCGGCGGGCAAAACGCTCCTTAAGGGATGGATCGGACTCTACCGGAGCGTCGAGGGCAGTGGTGAAGGCCTCGTAGGTTTCATCATCAAGGGTGAGGAGGGGACGTTCGTTCAGGGTCTCGATGGCCGCGGCCTCGCTCGACCGAAGTACAAACTCGGTCCTGGTCACACCCCGGATCGCTGCTGCCCGGTCGATGAATGCCAAGCGCTCGCTGGACGTGCGGAAATTGACCTGAGCCATATCCATCTCCTCCTGAGGTGTATCAATCGTATAGCAATTGTATAGAAGACAGACAAGCTATCTCCATTTCCACCGATTGCAGTGAGGCAGCTTCCTTGTGGGGGTATTGTCACGTTATTGAACGGTCGTGCTGCGAATTGGCATAGAACTCAAGCTCAAGCGGCAGCGGTGACGGTTTGCCACAGGCCCATTGCGTGGTTGCGAAACTGGCGTAATGTCTTTCGGGATATCAGATGGCGTTGGACGTTGAAGGGGTATTGTCACGTTATTGAACGGTCGTGCTGCGAATTGGCATAGAACTCAAGCTCAAGCGGCAGCGGTGACGGTTTGCCACAGGCCCATTGCGTGGTTGCGAAACTGGCGTAATGTCTTTCGGGATATCAGATGGCGTTGGACGTTGAAGGTGTTGTAGACGGTGGCGTGGGTAGAGAGAAACCGCTGCGCTGATCGAGCCGATTTGAAACGCTGCATTCGTCGTTCCCTCTGTCGGACTGGTAAGTGAGAATTTTCGGCTCGGTTGTTCTTCCTGCCACCAAAATCATGGTGCCTGATAAGGCCCAAATCCTTCAGAGCAGCACCATAAGATGGCAGTTTGTCTGTGATGAAGGTATCTGGGACAAAGCCTTGCTTTTTCAACAGTTTGCGTATCACCTTGAGCGCTGCCTTCTTGTTTCTGCGTGACTGAACCAGGATATCCAGCACTTCGCCTTCACTATCGACAGCGCGCCATAGATACATCCGCTTGCCGGCGATGGAAACGAACACCTCATCAAGGTGCCACCGGACGTCCGCTCGAGGGCGCGTTGTCCTCAGTCTCCGGGCATAGGCTTGCCCGAACTTCAGTGCCCAGCGCCGCACCGTTTCATAAGAAACATCAATACCACGTTGAGCGAGCAGATCTTCAACATCTCGGTAGCTGAGGGGAAACCGGTAATACAGCCAGACAGCGTGCTGAATGATCGCGGGTGGAAAGCGGTATCGGGAATAGGAGATGTTCTGCATCCAGCGACACTACTGCGCCATCAGCAGCTGGTCACCTTGTTAATGTGACAGTTCCCACAATCTTGCTACACATTGCAATCGACAGATCAATAAATTCAAGAACATCGAACCCGCTCCTTTCCTTGAATAGCTTACGAAGCGGGTAGTCCTCGCGTTGCTCGGCAAGCAATGCGGCTTCACGTACAAAACTCTTGCTAAAGCCACGCTGAAAGCCGAGCTGAGGGCGAAATATCTGCCTCATGAACAATCCAAGCGGCATTGCACTGCGGCCGCCTATATCGAGACGGTCCTGAAACTTCCATAGTCTCTGGCGCAAGTCGTAGAGTTGCTCGGGAGAGATCGAGGGTAAGTGCGCCCGCCCGGGATAACGGTCCTGACATGCCCACTTGACCATCAGCATCGTCAGCCAGGGAGCCTTTTCGAGTTCTTCGACCGGATCAGACGACGGCTCACGAAGCACGTCAATCGCACCGCTGACGATGGATTCTAGATTGTATTTGCGGGCGCGATTGCGCCACTCCTTGTAGGCGTCCGTGAAAGACACGCGGTGCATCAGGTTCGCCGCATTGCTGTGGCGAACGACGAAACCAGCTTGCTGGACGGCATTGTCAGACTAACTGGCCCGGAGCAGAAGAAGCCATAATAGAGGACTCTCAGGGTGCAAGTTGACGCCATTCGGCCAAGGCGGTGGCTCGGGCTTGTTTGAAAGTATCGCGGCGGTTGAGATGGCGTTGGTGGTTGAAATGGTTGTAGATCGAGGCGTGAATGGAGGCGAATTTCTGCAAGGTCTTGATGTCTCTGAACCGAGCCATTGCCCCTTCCCGTCGTCGGAAGGGTTGATGTGAGTTTTCCGCCCGGTTGTTGAGCCAGCGCCTGGTCTCTTGACAACCTTCATTGCCAATCACCTTCATCGCAGCCCGGTATGACTTTAGCCTATCTGTGACGATCGAAGCCGGCCGGCCATAACGCTTCATGGCACGTTTAAGGAATTCAAGCGCAGCCCTGTGATCCCGCCGTTTCGTGGCATAGACCTCAAGCACTTCGCCTTCATGGTCAACGGCACGCCATAGATAATGTGTCTCGCCGTTGATGCGGACAAATACCTCATCAAGATGCCAGCGCCACAGCGAATAGGATCCACGATGAATGCGGCGTTTCCGGATCTCGGCGGCAAACAACGGGCCAAAGCGGTTCCACCAGTACCGTACGGTCTCATGGCAGATGTCGATGCCGCGCTCGAACAGGAGATCTTCGACCTGTCTCAGCGACAAGGGATAACGGACATACAGCATCACAGCGCTGCGGATGACCTCAGGCGAGCTATTGAAATAACGGAAGGGATTGTGCATCGCCGGAGGCTACGAGACTTTGCGTCCCCGCTCAAGCCGATTTAGTCTGACAATGCCGGCTACAGTCATACCGGGCGGCGATGAAGGTGATCGGTAATGCGGCCGCCCAGACCTGCGGTCGTTGGCTCAACAACCGGGCGGAAAACTCACATCAACCCTTCCGACGACGGGAAGTGGCAATGGCTCGGTTCAGAGACATCAAGACCCTGCAGAAATTCTCCTCCGTCCATGCCTCGATCCACAACCATTTCAACCACCAACGCCATCTCAACCGCCGCGATACTTTCAAACAAGACCGAGCTACCGCCCTGGCCGAGTGGTGTCAACTTGCAGCCTAAAAGTCCTCGATTGTAGGTTCTTCAGGTCCGACCAAGTTAGTCTGACAATGCCCTTCGGAATCTTTCTAAGTATCCATTTATACCCTAAAAGAATGGCCCAAAATCAATATCAGATTGTTCAACTTTCTGACCGAATCCATATCTCTTAATAAGTCTTTCGATAGCTTCTAGTTTCCAAGTAGGCGTGCCGGGTCTCACGCGAATTGATTCAATAACCTCATTGATATTAATGTTCACATCTATACCTAGTCGGTTATTGTCCTCAGGCAGCAACACAAAGGCTCTCACCTCATTCTCGTATTCAAACTCCTTTCTCTTATGAATAAACGGATACATGATATTGCCATCTGGTATCCATTCTTGTTTGTAATCCTTGTACTGCACCATGCAGACGTAAATTTTGGCTCCGTCATGTTTCTCTCTTTTTGTGCAGGCATGGTCTGGTAACGCGCTCACAAGTTTTTCGTAGGTACTCTGTATCACTAATGATCCTGCTTCTGCTCCGTAAAACCTCCACATAGCAGCGCTTTCTGTATCTCCCCCATGCCAACAGTTTATGTAAAAAATTTTCTTACCTTCTTCGCTAACGTTCTTGTGATATTTCAGTAGACTAGCCAGATATAGTTTCCTTTTATGCTCTGGGGTGTTTGGGTCCATATCGGCCATTATATTTGGAATCCTATGGTCCTCATGGATAAGTGGATTTAGAAGGGTCCAACTTCCCTCAAATTTATCCCCTAGTGTATCAGCCCTTGCAAAATGAAGGCTTTCTGTTTCTAAGAACGCCACAAGTTTTGGCAAGTCCATATACCGCCATATTTTGACATTGGTATTTTGCGGCTGGCATGGTTTTACAACTGGATGCTCGGTGTCAGCAGTCATATTCAGTTCCTGTCTATCAGAAATTGACCAATCATAATTTGCTGTATCCTCCGCTGTATCTAAATCACTCCCCATGTGAACCAAAATCCCCTGCATCCTCATCAATATTCTGTCTTGTCATTCTTTCAATTTATAAAAATTGACGCACACACCCGTTCTTCCTCCTTGGAAGCTACCGTGTTCTCCTGAACAAAAAGCACGTCCACAGTCGTGGCAGTATTGTATGGTTAGCCTCAACCGAAAAAACACCTGTCCCTTCCGTTTACCTTATCCGCCGGTACTCGTGATGCAATCCTGCCCCTTCCGAAAACCGGCCGAAACAAAGCTAATTCGCACTGGACTTCCGGCTGCGGGGAAGCGTTCCTTGCCCTATGGGTGAGGACCTATGGACCGCGAAGACAGAGAACTGGTAACCCATTTGTTCGCCAAGACCACAGCCTTGCTGGAGGATGCGGCACAACTGGCGGCAGACGGGCAGTCGTCCCGGTTGACGCCCGCCGAATATCATGGACTCAGCCGGGACCTCCATAGGGCTATAGACAATGCCCTTGATGTGGCGAAGTCGCTGCGTGTGATTGCCGGCTCCGACCCCGAAACGTACTTAACAACTCCCGAAACCCCAGGCTGATTGGACTGGACTTCCACCCCCGGGCAAGCATGTGTGGTGGGGAAGGGAGACTGGCCATGCGGGCAAAAGTCGAAGATCAGTTAAGGGCGCTCTGTGTGGCCGATACCGCGGCCGTCCGCAAAACATGGTCGAAGATGTTCGGCGCCACTTTGCCCAAAAACGCCAGCCGGGAGTTCTTGCAGCGGGCCATGGCCCATGAGTTGCAGGTCAAGGGATACGGCGGTCTGAAGGCGGCAACCAAACGGCGGTTGGTACAGATCGCCCAGGCCATTGAGAAGGATCCGGATTATTGTCCCGGCCCGGCACCGCCGCTTAAGCCCGGAACCAAGCTGATCCGCCAATGGCAAGACCGGCGCATTGAGGTGATGGTGCTGGAGACGGGCTTCGCCTTTGAGGGGCGCACCTACGGCAGCTTGTCTAAGATCGCGGCGGAGGTGACCGGGACGCGCTGGTCCGGTCCTGTCTTCTTCGGCCTCAAAAAGACGGGCGAGGCGAGGGCAACCCCATGAGCGGGAAAGCCCCCATGGGCCGGAACATCCACTGTGCCGTCTATACCCGCAAATCCTCCGACAATGGTCTGGAGAAAGCCTTCAACTCCCTCGAGGCTCAAAGGGAATCGGCGGAGGCCTATATCATGAGCCAGAAGCACGAAGGCTGGGTCCTTATAAAAGATAACTATGACGACGGCGGGTTCTCCGGCGGCAACACGGACCGGCCCGCACTCACCCGGCTGCTGGAGGATATCCGGGCCGGACTGGTCAACGTGGTGGTGGTCTACAAGGTCGACCGGCTGACCCGGTCGCTCGCCGACTTCGCCAAGCTGGTAGTACTGTTCGACAGCCATGGGGTCTCCTTCGTCTCCGTCACCCAGCAGTTCAACACCACCACCTCCATGGGACGGCTGACCTTGAACGTGCTCTTGTCCTTCGCCCAGTTCGAAAGGGAAGTGACCGGAGAGCGCATCCGGGACAAGTTCGAGGCCTCCCGCCGCAAGGGGATGTGGATGGGCGGCCATCCGCCGCTGGGCTATGACATCGTCGAGCGCAAGCTGGTGATCAACAAGGCCGAAGCTAAGGTGGTCCGGCATATCTTCACCCGCTATCTGGAGCTTGGCGGTGTCAAGGCCCTCAAGGATGAACTGGAGCGGAAGGGATACCGCTCCAAGCAGTGGACCAGCAGCTCAAACCGGACTTACGGCGGCAAGCCCTTTAAGAGGGGAGCGCTGTATTACATCCTCAAAAACCGCCTCTACATCGGCGAAGCCGTTCACAAGGGCACCGCCCATCCGGGGGAACACGATCCTATTATTACGGTGGACCTCTGGGACAAGGTTCAGGCTCACCTAGCGGAGAAGGCGGCCCATCACGAGAAGGGCATCAACAACCGATATCCAAGCCTTCTTCGTGGGCTGCTGTTCGACGGCCGGGGCAACCACATGAGCCCGTCCCACGCCAACAAGCGGGGCAAGCGTTACCGCTACTATGTCAGCCAAGCCCTGACCCAGCACCGGGCGAAGGAGGCCGGACCGGTCACCCGCATCCCGGCTTACGATATCGAGCGGTTGGTCATGGAGCAGGTTGAACGGGTTCTCTTCAATCCCGGGCCGGAAATACTCAATGGCCGGTCCAGTGGAGAAGAGGCCAAGAGTATTGCCGGGGAGCTTGAAAAGGATTGGGCGAAGCTGGATCTCAACCGGCGTAGTGAAATCACAAGAGTAGTGGTGCGGCGCGTAACGGTCCTGCCACGTGAGGTAGCGATCGAGATCTCACGCTCCGCGGTTATAGCGGTCCTGGACAAACGGCTGTGTGATGGTGAAGAAGATGACCATATCAATTCGGATGACGCGGGAGATGACGACCAGATGACACTTACCATTCCTGCCACCCTGAAAAAGAACGGTTCGGAAAAGATCATCGAGACTCCCGGTCACATACAGACTGAAACGGTGCAGTCACCAAACCCCGACCTCATCCGCTGCATTGCCCGGGCTCAACACTGGGTGAGAAAGCTCACTTCAGGTGAGATAGAGTCCGTAAAGGCCATCGCCAATCAGGCCGGTATGAACCACAAGTATGTGGCACGCACACTCAAGACTGCGTTCCTGGCTCCCGACATAACGGAGGCTATTCTTCATGGCCGGCAACCACCGGACCTGACGGTCATCGCTATCCTCAAGCCATTCCCCATGACGTGGGATGAACAGCGCACACACTTCGGGTTCGCTTAGCACTTCCATCTATTCTTACGCGGCTTTTGTTGAGGTTGCCGGGCCGGCAGGCTTGGCCCGATACCCCGCCTTTGAGCGGCGGAAGAAAAAGGGTACTTGGAAAAAATGTCGCGGAGAAAACCGGAGATACAAGACGTTACTCGACCTCTCCGTGTGCCCGTTCCGTGCCCAACACGGTGCCAATACCGCAGCAACCGTTTGAAATGTTTATAAGATGTCGGAGAGGGGAGAGAAGTCTCTCCCGGGGCAAGACTGGTTGGCTGGGGCGGCAGGATTCGAACCTGCGAATGCCGATACCAAAAACCGGTGCCTTACCACTTGGCCACGCCCCACCAGGGAATCGGGCGGACCATAAGGGAAAGCATCCGGACCCGCAACGCCTCTCAACCGCTGATCTAAAGGGTTTCGAGCGCCTCTAAAAACCCGCCCGGGGTGAGAATCTGCGGTTGAACTTGTGGCTGGCCGTCGGTGCCGTAGAGCACATATAGCGGCACACCCGACCGACCGAAGGATTCCAGCGCCGTAGTAATGGCTGGGTCGCGGTTGGTCCAGTCGGCTTTGAGATACACCACGCCCTTTCCTTCAAGCGCGGCGCGTACATCCGTGTTGGACAGCACCGCCCGCTCATTGACCAGGCAGGTAATGCACCACGCCGCAGTGAAATTGATGAACACCGGCGTACCCGATGCCCGTAATTCGTCAAGCCGGGCGGGTGAATAGGATTCCCAATCCGCATCGGCGGACTGCACTTGCGCCGTTCCTGCCGGGGGAGCCGTCGGAATACCGGCCAGCACCAGTGCCCCGATGAGTACCGCCGTGGCAAACCCGACACCGATGGCCCGGCTCCGGCTGTCAGCTGAGCCGCGCCCCAACAGCCAGGCGCAGAACGCGATCAGCACCAGACCGGACAGCGTTGCTGCCAAACCCATGGGGTCTACTTGCTGGGCGACCACCCACACCAACCAGGCGGCCGCGCCATACATGGGAAAGGCCAGTACTTGCTTGAAGGTGTCCATCCAAGCACCTGGTTTGGGCAAAACATTTGCCACCGCTGGTACCAGCCCAATGATTAAGAACGGAGCTGCCAAACCGAGTGCCAGACCTTCGAATACGGCCAAAACGATTAACGGAGGTTGGGTCAGAGCGTAACCCATGGCCGGGGCCATAAATGGTGCCGTACACGGCGTTGCCACCACAGCGGCCAAAACACCGGTTAGAAACGAAGCGGTCGGGCCGTCGTCTTTGATCAAGCTGGATCCGAAACCCATCATGCCGCTGCCGATGGTGAACACACCGCTCAAGCTTAAGCCGACGGCCAGCATGATGTAGGCCAAAACCGTCACAAAGCCCGGAGATTGAAGCTGAAATCCCCAGCCCAAACTTTCACCGCCGGCTTTCAAAGCAAGAAGGGCTGCGACCAACACACCAAAAGACGCCATGACACCCGCGGTATAGGCGAACGCTTCGCGCCGGGTATGGCCTTCGCCTGCATGTTTGACTACAGCAATTGCTTTGATAGAGAGCACCGGCAAAACGCAAGGCATGAGATTGAGCAGCAAACCGCCGATAAAGGCGAACAGCAAAGCGGTGATCAGACCAATCTCCAGTGCACCGACAGCATCCAACGGTGGCGCGGTGCCGATGGTCATCGGTGCGTTTTCAAAGGCAAAGGCTCGCTGGTCTTCACCCCTGCCGATGGTGATCAAACCACCCAGCGTCTCATCCACCTCCGGTTCGGGCACGGTGGCAACGCGTAATCGGAATCCGTCGATCGTCGTGGTCACATCCTGAGGCGCCACGTTGTCCATCAGATAGGTGGCATAGGGATAAAAGTCGATGTCACCCGCGGGTATGTCCGCCCACTCTGCTATGACCGTCAAAGTGTCGTCTGAAACAGAGGCGCGCACCGGCCCCGGCACAGGTTCTGGTAATGTCGCCGCTACGGACATGAGATGAGCCCCGTCCAGGGTCGAAGCGCGAGCCGCATCTGGACCAACTTCGATTGGTATCGCGAAAGATCCGTCTTCGGGGATGCAGATGTCGGCACACACCAGCCACGTCGCCCGGGCGCTGAGCACAGCGGACCCGGTCGGCGCGTTGTCAGCAACAGATAGCCTGGCGAGCAATGTGACATCATTGCTGTAACCGAAGTTCATCAAGCTGCCATAAGGCTGCCGCTCCGGCGCGGGCCATTGAATGGGTCCCGCCGCCAATCCGTCAGGCACTGACCAATCGATCATCGTTGGCAAGCCGGAGTCTCCGGGATTGCGCCAATAGCTGTGCCAGCCCTCGTCCATCTGCAGACGCAAACCGACCCAAATGGTTTCACCCGGTGCTACAGCGGGACGCTCAGTCATTAATGTCGCGGTTACACGCTCGGTCGTTACGGTCGCCAACATCGGCAACTGGGCCGTGGCAAGGCTCACCCAACCAACGATGAAACCCATGGTGATAAGGAGAAGTTGTCCGAATCGTTTCATGGGGCGGACTTTAGTGTTCTGAGCACGGGTTTCAAGTCACGACCGCGGGAGCGTTCAGTCCAAGATATACGGTGCAAAACAAAGGTTTGACGGGTATAGCGCCTATTCATGTTCTGTTTCTGCCAGCAATTGAGTTGACCGCACCCACCACGACGACTCCTCAGCAGAGAGCGTCGCAGCCGCCGCTTGGGCGTAAGCTTCGGTGTCAAACAGGCTGAAACAGGTTGGACCGGATCCACTCATTCGGGTCAGGAGGCAGTTTGGCGCAGCCTCCAGAGCCGTCAGAACTTCGCCGATAACCGGTGCGAGGCTTTTTGCCGTATCCGTCAAACTGTTTTGCGATTGTTTCAGTCTGTCTGCGAAGTCTTCTGCTGACGCACCCCAGCCACTGGCTATGAAGCTTTCCGTTTGCTGCTCATCCGCGGGCTCAGAAAAAGCATCGAAGACCTGTGCAGTCGATAACGGAACCCGTGGGTTGACCAGCACCATCCACGCGTTAGGCCAAGCAGTCACCGCCGCAACCGTTTCGCCGATGCCGGTGACGCGCGCGGCGCGGCCAAAATGGCAAACAGGAACATCGGCCCCTAAAACATTGGCTAAGGCAACGTCATCGATCGAATTGTTCAACGGTTTGTCCCACAAACGCCGGCAGGCTTTCAGCACCGCCGCCGCGTCAGCAGAGCCGCCGCCAAGACCGGCTGATACGGGGATGTGTTTGTCCAATACGATGTTCACGCCGGTGTTTATATTTAAGAGAGTTCTGATGAACTGAGCGGCTTGCACAGCCAAGTTGTCGTCCGTCGTCGGCACGTTGTCTGCCTCAGGACCCGTTACCGTCAGTGTAATATCGTCGGCCGGACTTACGGTTACGCGATCGCAAATGCCGGCAAAGCCGACGAGGGAATCGAGCAGATGAAACCCGTCATCTCTGCGTCCGGTCACATGTAAAGCCAGATTGATCTTGGCCGGCGCATCCACCGTCACGGATACCGTCATTTTCGAACGATCGAACCCTGACGGTTAAGGCGCCACACTTAGTTGCGCGCCAGACCGCGCTGCATTTTTTCGCGGATATCGACGGCCTGGTCCGCTTCGGGTTCCATGGTGAGAGCCCTGCGCCATTGAAACCGGGCTTCACTTTCACGGCCAATTTTCCAGTAGGCATCCCCCAAATGCTCGTTGATGGTGGCATCGGAGGGGTTCAAGGACACTGCCCGTTCAAGCTGAACGACCGCTTCCTCAAACTCACCCATGAGATACATGGCCCAGCCCAGACTATCGACGATATAGCCGTCTTGCGGCTTCTTGCTGAGCGCCAATTCGATCATTTGGCGTGCTTCGGCGACGTTTTCACCCCGATCGAGCCAGGAATATCCGAGATAATTGAGAACAGTCGCTTCTTCAGGACTCAATTGCAAAGCCCGTTTGAAATCTTTTTCGGCGCGGCCCCATTGCTGCACCCGTTCAAGCGCAATACCGCGCGTGTAGTACAGGGCCCATCTTTCGGGATCGCCACCTGGATATCGGGCAAACGCCTGATCGTATACTTCAACGGCTTCTTTAAACCGCTGCCGGCCGCGCAATATGTCGCCAATGGAAATGAGTGGTTCGGGAAGATTGGGGCGAACGCGTGCCAGGTCTCTGAGGAGACTGACAGCTTCATCAGTCCGGTCGGACCGTTCCAGGTTTTCTGCCATACGTAGTTGCGCAATCAGATATCCGGCTTCGCTCCGCTTGATATTTGCCAACATTGCGTTGGCGTCGTCGTATTGTCCTTGGCCAGCCACCGCTTCAGCAATTTCTAGATATAGCCGCTCCAAATCCGAATTTAAGTATAAAGCCAAATGGGCGTAGACCATGGAGATCTGCCGGCCGA
The DNA here is from genome assembly GCA_965262665.1 of Rhodospirillaceae bacterium. Classification (GTDB taxonomy): domain Bacteria; phylum Pseudomonadota; class Alphaproteobacteria; order Rhodospirillales; family Rhodospirillaceae; genus CBDBND01. The sequence goes on along the minus strand of CBDHFR010000003.1, from coordinate 38,216 downwards.
AGGACCGTCGCGAGGCCCGCATCCGTGCCCGCGTCACCGCATAGAGAGCTTCAGCCATTCCCATTTGTGCCGTAACGGCTGGCGGAGCTTGGTCGGGGTCCTCATATTTGGACAAATAACCTTCCCATATGGGCGACCCACGGCGTTGCCGATACCGATCGACGGCGGAGACGGCTTCGTCACTGTGGCTTAAGCGATGAAATCCTTCTGCAACGATGCGCAAGACGGACAAGGGTTGCCGATCAACGGTCTCGGCCAGGGCGCGGTAATAGACCAGGGCCGCATCGTTGCGCCCGTAAAACTCGTTAATCATACCGGCCATGATGGCGTAGACGACGCGCCACTCGGACCGTCCTTCGTACGGAGCCAATGTGGCCAACGTTTGGGAATGATCCATCAGCGGAGCACGCGCCCAGGCCCGAATAAGAGGCAGCGACAAACCGATGGTGCTGGAACCGGATATGCGATTGATGATCTCCAGCGCCCGTTCAAATTGCCCGACCCGGTAATGGGTCGCCGCGATCAGCAGTGGAGCAAGAGACAGGCTGGGGCGATCGGCGTAGGCAGCTTGCGCATAGGGCAGGGCGCCGTCGATATCCCCCATTTGCGCTTTTTGAATGAAGGCGCGTAAGACCATGCCCCGGTTATCGGGATCGAGTTTGAGAGCCTCATCCAAATAGAACGAAGCTGCTTCGGGGTCGTTTACTGCCTGGGCGTGAATGGACGACAGATAAGATGCCGCCAAGCCACTTGGTTCCGACTGTCCCAGAACCGGTGATGAAGCGAGGAAAAATGCGACTGCTCCAGTGAGGGCAGGAGCCGCAAAGAATCGGATTTTGATCATGACCCTATCATACGGCGTAACGCCTTAACGAAAAACCCGTTTTCCACCCCAAATTCTTCACCACCGCGTTACATGTTGGGATAATTGGGACCGCCGCCACCTTGGGGGACGGTCCAAGTGATGTTGTGGCTGGGGTCTTTGATATCGCAAGTTTTGCAATGAACGCAGTTCTGAGCGTTGATTTGAAACCGTTTACCGTCTCCTTGCTCATCGTCCACCACTTCATAAACCCCCGCCGGACAATAGCGCTGCGCAGGTTCATCCCACTCAGGCAAGTTTTTGCCGATTGGGAGAGTGTCGTCGCTGAGCTTGAGGTGGATGGGCTGATTTTCCCCATGATTGGTGTTGGAGATGAACACCGAGCTGAGTTTATCGAAGGAAATCACTCCGTCAGGCTTGGGATAATCAATGGATTTGGCTTGATCCACTGGCACCAGGGTGTCTGCGTCTGATACTCCATGCTTAAGAGTGAAGGGCAAACCGATGCCCAGATTGTTCATCCACATGTCGATCCCGCCTAGGATCAGCCCGCCTACGATGCCGAGTCTGCTCCACAGTGGCTTGACGTTGCGCACCCGTTTTAAGTCTTTGTAGATCCAAGAGGCTTTGTAGGTTTCTTCATAAGCGGCCAGTTCGTCGCCCGAGCGCTTCGCCGTTAGCGCTTCAAAGGCTGCATCGGCGGCGAGCATGCCCGACTTCATGGCGTTATGGCTGCCTTTAATGCGCGGCAGATTCACAAAACCTGCCGAACATCCGATCAAAACGCCGCCAGGGAAACTAAGCTTTGGAACCGATTGCAATCCACCTTCCGTGATCGCCCGGGCTCCGTAGGAAATACGACGGCCGCCTTCGAGCACCGGCTTGATTTTCGGATGATGCTTAAAGCGTTGAAACTCATCAAAGGGTGTGAGATGCGGGTTCTTGTAGTTGAGATGAAGGACAAAGCCGATGGCCACTTGATTGTCCTCCAAGTGATATATGAAGGATCCGCCACCGGTGTCGCTGGTCAGCGGCCAGCCCATGGTGTGGGTGACCTGCCCCGGCACATGGTTTTCCGGCTTGACCTCCCACAGTTCTTTAAGGCCGATACCGTATTTCGGCACGTCTGACTCGCCATCCAATTCAAACTTGCCGATGATTTCCTTGGCCAAAGAGCCGCGCACGCCTTCAGCGATAAAGGTGTATTTGCCGAGCAGCTCGATGCCCGGTTCATACATGTCGGTCTTTTGTCCGTCGCTGCCGACGCCCATGTCGCCAGTCGCCACACCGCGCACGGAACCATCGTCCGCGTAGAGAACTTCGGCGCCGGCGAAGCCCGGATAGATTTCCACGCCAAGGGCTTCCGCCTGTTCTGCCAGCCAACGGCAGACGTTGCCCAAGCTGACAATGTAGTTGCCGTGATTGTTCATCAACGGCGGCATGATGAAATTGGGCAAACGCAGTCCGCCGTTTTCCGTCAGATAGAGAAACCGGTCCTGGCGCACTTCCGTGTTGAGAGGTGCCCCTTTTTCCTTCCAGTCCGGAATCAACTCGTTGAGAGCAATGGGATCGATCACGGCACCGGAAAGAATGTGGGCACCCACCTCCGAGCCTTTTTCCAGCACGCAAACGGAAACCTCGCGGCCTTTCTCTGCTTCCAATTGCTTGAGCCGGATGGCGGCTGACAGGCCGGCCGGTCCACCACCGACGATGACCACGTCGAATTCCATCGCTTCCCGTTCCATGCCGCTTCCCTTTACATCAGCGTCTCAGAGGTTGAAGCAACATAGCCGCTGGAGGCGTCTATGGTCCATCGCCGCTGTGGTTCCAAGTTCTCGGTCGTGTTAAGGCTAAACCCATGTTCAAGCAGGCTTTTGACGGTCAACTGACCCCCGACGACGTGCTCCGGTTTTACCTTGACGCCGGCGTTGACGAGGCAATCGGAGAGGATCCCATTGACCGCTATGCACTGTCGGAAAACGCCGGTATTGAGAGACAACGCCCGAGCCCGGCGCCACCAAACATGAAGGCCTCTCGTCCGGCCAAGCGCACAGGCCGGTCTGTCATTCCGACCGCACAGCCGGTCGCGGCCGATGCTCAATCGGCGACTGATGCGGCCCAGGCCGCGACAACGCTGGATGAATTGCGGTTGGCTCTTGAAGCTTTCGAGGGCTGTGCGCTTAAAGCCACCGCCAAATCGACAGTGTTTGCAGCCGGCAATCCCGATGCCCGGTTGATGATTATTGGCGAAGCCCCAGGCAGTGACGAAGACCGTCAGGGTCTGCCCTTCGTCGGCGTGTCCGGAAAACTGTTGGATCGAATGCTGGAGTCCATCGGTTACACGCGGGACACGGCTTACATCTCCAATGTCATCCCTTGGCGCCCGCCCGGCAACCGTAAACCCACGCCGGAAGAGGTGGGTCTCTGCGTGCCCTTCATCGTGCGCCATGTGGAGCTGATGCAGCCGGCAGTGATTCTCATGGTCGGCGGATTATCAGCGAAGACCTTTCTTAACCGGTCCCAAGGCATCACCCGGTTGCGCGGCCGATGGGAAGAGGTTTCTCTTCCTGGTCTGGAGGCGCCGATCCCGGCCATGGCCACGTTCCATCCTGCGTACCTGCTACGCTCGCCCCAGCAGAAACGCCTCGCTTGGCGCGATCTGCTGGCGGTGAAAGAGAAACTGGACAGCCTCTCTTGACCATGATGAGTTCATAACTATGGCTGGCATCGACGAAAGCAAACCCTTTGTCCCCATCAACATCGGTGTGTTGACCGTTACCGACAGCCGCACACCGGAGACAGACACTTCGGGTAAACTGCTGGCCGATCGTTTAACCAAAGCTGGCCATACATTGGCTGAGCGTAAGATCGTCAAGGACGAGGTGCCGGATATTGTCGATCAGCTCACCGCCTGGATCGATGATCCCGACGTGGATGTCATCATCACCAACGGTGGAACCGGTCTTACCGGCCGCGACGTGACGCCGGAAGCTTTTGAACAGGTGTGTGAAAAAGATATTCCAGGCTTCGGTGAACTGTTTCGCTATGTCAGTCTGAAATCCATCGGCACCTCAACGGTGCAATCTCGCGCGACCGCCGGTGTCGCTCGCGGCACTTATTTATTCGCGCTGCCCGGTTCCAACGGCGCCGTCAAAGACGGCTGGGATGAAATCCTCAAATACCAGCTGGATATTCGTCACAAACCCTGCAACTTCGTCGAGCTGATTCCTCGCCTCAAAGAAAAGTGATTTTTAACTAGAGCGGTTTGACTGAATTGTGAATCGAAGGGGATTCCCAAGCGTCCCACTCCATGATTCTATATCCCGAGGCGATTTGGTGTCAGACATGGGGCATTGTTACGGGAATGATCTTCGCCGGCGGGTCGTCGAGGCGGTCACTGGGGGTCTGTCTGCACGGGGGGCCGCGGCGCGTTTTCGTGTCGCGCCTTCGACGGCGATCCACTGGCGCCGGCGCTGGCGCGAGACGGGCTCGATCGAGCCCGACCGCCAGGGCCAACCGCCTGGCTCGAAGCTGGATGCGCATGAGGCCTTTATCCTGGCTCTGGTGGCGCAGACCAAGGCTATGACGCTGGCCGAGATTGGCGAGAAGCTGGCGGCGTCGCACGGGGTTCGGGTGTGCCCGTCGACGGTCTGGCACTTCTTCGCCAAGCGCGGGCTGACGCACAAAAAAAGGGAATTATATACTTGACTAAGTGACGGCATCTCCCTATATTCAGTGGGAAGGGAGACAGGCCATGACCAACGCACCAGGCAAATCGGACCGCGAAGGTGTCACTGTGATGCAGATGGCTGATATGTTCCCGACAGACGAAGCCGCACGGGGATGGTTTGAGGCAAAGATATGGTCGAAAGGCCGTCATTGCCCGCGTTGTGGCTCTATTGAGACCGTGGAATGCGCCGGGTCGCCGCCGATGCCCTATTGGTGCCCGTCCTGTAAGCGACATTTCTCTGTCCGTGTCGGCACGGTCATGGAGCGCTCCCCGCTGCCGTTCCGCAAGTGGGTTTATGCGATCTACCTACACCTGACCAGCCTCAAAGGCGTGTCCAGCATGAAGCTTCATCGGGATATTGGGGTTACGCAAAAGACGGCATGGTTCATGCTTCAACGTATCCGCCAGGCATGGAGCGCTGGCGACCTTGAGCAGTTTGTAGGCCCGGTGGAGGTCGACGAAACCTACCTCGGTGGCAATAGAGACAAATAAGCATGCCAGCAAGAAACTGCGGGCCGGGCGTGGCACGGTTGGCAAGGCTGCCATTGTTGGTGCCAAGGATCGCAAGACGAATAAGGTTAAAGCTGCGGTCGTAAAGACAACCGACGCCAAGACGCTCCAAGGCTTCGTTGTCGCCACGGCACTGGCAGGGGCCACGGTTTATTCAGACGACGCGGCGGCATACAAGGGCATGCCCTTTGATCATACAAGCGTGCGCCACAGCGTTGGCGAGTACGTTGACGGGATGGCCCACCAAACGGCATCGAGAGTTTCTGGGCCATGCTAAAGCGTGCCCACAAAGGCGTCTACCACAAGATCAGTGCAAAGCACTTACAGCGCTACGTGGACAAGTTTTCAGGCCGTCACAACGTGCGCGAACTGGATACGCTGAACCAGATGGAAGCAGTTGTTAACCGAATGGTAGGAAAAAGATTGAATTATAAGGATTTGATTGCTTAAAGTAGAAACGCCCCGCAGGTTTGAAGGCCAACGCAGGGCACAGAGTCAAGTGCAGAAACCCCTCGGTTAGGACAACCTAACCGGAGTGACTTGTCATGTCTAGTAATACCAAATCAATTTCCAATTCCAATAGAATCACGGACAAGAGCGGAGAATTTCTTATAGAATCGTTGTGCTCCTTCTTTCATGAAGGATTGTGCCGGTATGGGTTTGACGAGATCGTCGAGCCTATCGATCTCGACTTGAAGACTAACTAACATCCTCTCGACAACGTCGGGCTTCGCTATAAAGGTGTCGCGTAGAGCACCAACAAGCACATTCTGTAAGGCGGCTAATTCGCCATGAATCCGATGAGTTTCGGCTTCAATATATTCCAGCCGGTCTTCTATCTCGTTGTCCATCGTATTCCTCATTTGATCATATATCCATGTTTCTTGTTCTCGCGCCGCAGCCCTGAGAGCGTGAAGGTATTGCTCTTGAGCCGGTTGCACGGGCCGCACAGTAGGATGCGGTTGGATATGTGATTGATCCCGCCGTCCGAGCGTGGCGTGTTGTGATCAAGTTCAAGGTAGCGGGAATCGTCAAAGGTGCGGTCGCAGCCCCGGCAGTGCGGGCCGTGCTGTTCCAACAGGTGCTCGTACATGGCAGCGCGTGTCCACTTAGAGGCCGTTTCGAAAGGGGTTGAGTGGCCGGTGTCGATGTGATTCCAGGAAGGTTGCTGAAACCGATCTGGAGCCGCCATGTGGACGCCGACCACCCGAGAGCAGCATAGCCGCAAGGCGCTGCGTTATCAGACTGATTTGACCGCTGCGGAGTGGGTTGTGATCGAGCCTCATTTGCCTCCGGCTCATGGCACGGGACGGCCCCGGTCATGGCCGATGCGAGAGATCGTCAACGGCATTTTCTACGTGATGCGGGCTGGCTGCCCTTGGCGCTTGCTGCCAAGCGATTTACCACCGTGGGGCACGATCTATCGCTGGTTCGCTAAGTTCCGCGACGACGGCCTCCTTGAGAAGATCAACCACTTTCTGGTCATGGCCGATCGCGAGCGGGTCGGACGCGAGGCCAGCCCGAGCGGCGCGATTATCGACAGCCAGAGCGTCAAGACGACCGAGGCTGGTGGCCCCCGCGGCTACGATGCGGGCAAGAAGATCAAGGGGCGCAAGCGCCACGCGCTGGTCGACACCGACGGGCGCGGCCTCGTGCTCGAGGCGCATCCGGCGAGTATCCAGGACCGCGATGGTGGCGGGCCGCTGCTGTGCGCCTCACGCGGCTCGTTTCCGTTCATCGAGAAGGTCTTTGCCGACAGCGGCTACGCCGGCGAGAAGGCGCCACGGCCACCGTGATCGCCGTCGAGATCGTGCGCAAAAGCCCCGATCAGGTCGGCTTCGCCGTCCAACCGCGCCGCTGGGTCGTGGAGCGCTTCTTCGCCTGGATCAACCGCAACCGGCGACTGGCAAAGGACTTCGAGGCCACCATCGCCTCGGCCCGCGCCTTCCTCTACGCCGCCTCCGTCATGCTCCTCGTCCGCAGATTGGCCCGAGCCGCATGACTTTCGAAACCGACTCTTAGGGCCATCCGGCTCGCGGACCCGTTGCTTGACGCGGAGGAACGGCGAGGCCGTCTCGCCGTCATCGGTGCGCTCCGGTAACTGGTTGGTAAACGTTACCTTGCCGAATAGTCCGACTTCACGCTCTATGCGGTCTTGCACCACCTCATGGGCTTTTTCCCAAATATCCATGCCGACCCATTGACGCCCCAGATGTTCAGCGGCAACCAAAGCGGTCGCGCAACCCGCGAACGGGTCCAGTACAATATCGTTTGGGTTTGAACTGGTTTTTATGATTCGTTCGTATAGGGCAAGAGGCTTTTGCGTCGGGTAGCCGACACGCTCTTTGGACGATGCCTGAAGGTTCGGAATATCGTCCCATAGCGACTGAACGGGCACACCTTTGCCTTCATCGAGATAGTATTTCCGATGAGGAACGGCACCGGGTTTGGATTGTACTACCAAGCCACAATCAATCAATTCGGCCATACGCTCGCGCGAGTATCGCCAATATCGGGTCACTCCCATGACTTCGTAGGACGGGTTACCTTTTGATGCTCCGCCCGGGCCAATCATGCTAACTAACCTATATCGTCGACCTATTTCCTGATCCCTATGCCTGTAGGACTTGTCAATATACTCCTCTGAGTAAGGAGTAAACGGCTGGTTGAAAATGAAATTACTGGACTTGGAATAAAACAGAACTGTGTCCGTGGCAGGACCGAAGAACTTGCTATTCTGTCCGAAATTTCCTTTCACCGTGGCGGTTCTTTTCCAAACAATCTCATTGCGGAAGTTCCGCCACCCGAAGATGGCGTCCATAACAGCTTTGAGGTAGTGCGAGGCGGTGGGGTCGCAGTGCAGATATATGCTTCCGGTCGGCTTCAGGACCCGGTGCAGAGCAAGCAAGCGGACTGCCATGAAGCACATAAACGCGCCCATACCGTCTGAATGGGCGTAACGGGCACTCTCGATGGCCTCCATTAGCTTAGGATGATCGTCTGTGATCTGATCCACCCAATCTTGATGCACATCGCGCTCCCATGACCAGCGGTCCTGGAACTTGGCCCCTGCCGCTAGGCTGTCGGGGGTGGCGTGAAAATCTTTACCCTTGTTGAATGGTGGGTCGGTGGCGATCAGGTCCACGGACTCCGAGTTCATGGCGCGGAGGAAAAAGAGGTTGTCACCATGAAACAGCGTGCGATTACGCCAATTTGCTTCCTGCATTGCAATCCTCCATAAGTAGACGGGCGCATGTTATACGGCGTCGGTTACTTAGCCAAGTATATAATTCCCCAAAAAAAAGACCGGCCATGCAGCGGAGCAGCGGCGCCCGGACGTGCTCGCGCGGCGCCGGCTCTGGTTCGAAGGCCAGGCAGGGCTCGCTCCGGAACGGCTGATCTTCATCGACCAGACCGGCGCGTCGATGAAGATGGCGCGGCTGCGGGGATGGTCGCGCAAAGGCGAACGGTGCCGGGCCGCCATACCCCATGGCCATTGGAAGACCACCACGTTGACCGCCGGCTTGCGCCTCTCCGGGGCCTGGCGGGCCCCGATGCTCCTCGACGGGCCGATGCATGGGGCTGCCTTCAAGGCCTATGTGGAACAGGTCCTGGTACCCGAACTCGACCCCGGAGACAGCGTCGTCATGGCCAACCTGCCCGCCCACAAGGTCGCTGGCATCCGCCAGGCCATCGAAGCCGCCGGCGCAACCCTGCTGTATCTGCCGCCCTACAGTCCCGACTGCAACCCGATCGAGATGGCCTTCGCCAAACTCAAGGCGCTCCTGAGAAAGGCCGCCGCCAGAACCGCCGACGACCTGTGGGACGCCATTGCCGACGCCATCGACGCCTTCACCTCAACCGAATGCGAAAACTACTTCGCCGCCGCCGGATATGATCGGGACTAAATTGAATCTGCTCTAGCTTTCGCCCGGACCCACCAGGCGCTCTGCAGTGCGCCGGATGATGGCCAAGGCATCGGCGGTGCCATTGGCATCGCCCTTTTCGAAATCGCCTTGGATCTGGGCCATTTGGTTGGTCACATGAGCAAAGCACACGACGGAATTACGTCGCGCCGCAGCAAAGGCGTAGAGCGCAGCGGCTTCCATCTCCATAGCGAGAAGTCCACGAGCCCGCATGGCCTCGATTGCTTCCGTTGTTTCCCGGAACGGCGCGTCCGTCGTCCATGTGGCGCCCCGTACTACAGGAACGGACAGATCGTCAAAGGACTGCGCCAGTAACGCCAGGATTGAGTCTGGTGCGTCACTAAAAAGGGACGGTGGACAATAATGGTAGCTGGTCCCCTCATCACGGAGCGCGCGATCTATCAGGACAAAGTATGGGGGTGTTTGCACTGGCGTAATCTGTCCTGAAGATGTGATGCTGATGAGCAGTTTGCATCCAGATGAGAAAAGCTCTTCCGCCACAAGAACGGCAAAGGATGCGCCAACAGCACAGCCGACTATTCCGATCTCGCGCCCGTTTTCTTCGAAAACAAATAAATCTGTATGATAACACACCCAACTCTCATGCCGTGTGGCGCGGTTCTCCATTTTGAGTTGACGGACGATGTCTCCGTCCGGATCAAGAATGCAAGTCTTCGGCACAGGTGCGACGGCTGCCCCTTTCTGGCGACGGGCTTCTCGGAGCAGGTTTTCCGGCGTAAACGCAGATGGCGCATCAAAATACTTCTCGGCCAGAATGGGTGGTCTTTGATCATCGTCGGTTGGCACAAACCGTCTCCGTATTACATCGTCGTCTACCGCGTCTTTACGCCATCATTAACCTGTGAATGGCGGCATTAATCGATTGTAGTCCTTACCATCGTCTACGTCCCGCAGCCGGTCCACCAGCGCCACACGGCGATGGGCAAAAGTGTTGAGTGTGTCATTGAGGGCGTGCGGTGACGACCAGCGCACGTTTTTGAACGGTGACTGCAACGGCCGCCGGTTGGCAAAACCCACCAGCCAGTAGCCACCGTCAGACGTCGGACCCAGCACCACATCGGCCCGCCCCAGCGCTCTGAAGGCGCGGCGGATGTGTCGTTGCGTCACCTGAGGGATATCACTGCCGATCAACACCACCGGCGTGCCCCGCCCGAAAGCGGTCAGACCTTGGGCCATGCGCATTCCCAAATCACCGCAGCCTTGACCTAAAATTCCAAGGGAGCGGGGCCACTGGCGCAGGGGACTGATGTCCCGGTCCGGTGTTACCTGAAGCCAAATGTGCCACTGACGTGCCCCGCCGAGTTTCTTCACTGTGTTTTGAAAAGTGGTGCGGTAAAAGCGCCAGGCATTAAACGCACCGATATCTCTGGCGAGCCGGGATTTCACGACGCCAAAACGCACCGCGCGCGCCATGACAATGAGGACACCTTTTTTCAACTGACCGCCCTCATCCGTAAAGCCTGGAGATCAAGAGGGGTGGAACGCGGCATATATGTAAGAACAGACAGAATAAGTTCCAGGACGGTCGAGCCCACCAGCCGCTTTTCACGTAACGGGCTGAAGACGTGACCGCCGCCGTTTCGAACATGTGTATGCGGTCTCGGCCAAGTCGCCTTACAAGATCAACATCTTCCATCGCCGGTATGGGTTTGTAGCCACCAACGACCTCATACAAATCGCGGTGGGTGAGTAGGCCCTGATCACCATACGGCAGACCCAGCCGCTTGCATCGCCAGGCTACCATGCGTTCAAGTCGTCCAGCCTGTGGCCCGTCATCGTCCAAAGTGAAACGAAAAGCGGCGACCCGTTGCCGATTGCCGATGTCATCCATGAAGGCCTGTACCTCCGCTTCCCACCCGTTCTGCAACACCGTATCCGCATGGAGAAACAGGAGCCACTGGCCTTTCGCCGCCTTGCCGCCGCGTTGCAACTGCTGTCCGCGTCCTCGCTCTGTGGGTAAAACCTTTGCGCCAACCTTATAGGCGAGGGCAACGGTTTCATCTTTGGATCCGCCATCGACGACGATGAGTTCTTTGCGCGCTGGCCATGCCTCAAGGGACTGTAGACAGGCTGGCAAACCGTCCTTTGCATTCAGTGTCGGAATGATGATGGAAAGGTTGGGAACGTCGGTGTCAGCCATAGAATCTCATCCGCGGGAACGGCATACTGCGCTACTGATCCCGTCATCGCCACCTGCACTTCAGGACCATTTATTCATGCTCGACTTTAGCCTGGAAATTGATGCCGGCGGAGTGGTCGCCGGGATCGATGAAGCGGGACGGGGGCCTTGGGCAGGACCGGTTGTGGCCGCCTCTGTTGTCCTGGATCGAGCGTCTCTTGAAGATAATCTTGTTGCGGAACTGGACGATTCCAAAACCTTGTCCCCTTTAAAACGGGTCACTCTGTTTGAAGCCCTTTCTATGAGCGGAGCCGTGATCAGTGGCGTGGGCGTAGCATCAGTAGAGGAAATCGACACCTGGAACATTCTTCAAGCCACACATATGGCCATGGCTAGAGCTTTTACTACCCTTGATACAGAAGTTTCCTGTGCTTTGGTGGACGGCAACCGTACCCCACCGCTGCCCTGCAATGTCCGCACGGTTGTCAAAGGGGATAGCCTTAGTCTGTCCATCGCCGCCGCGTCCATCGTCGCCAAGGTGACCCGCGACCGGATGATGGGATCGCTGGCGCGAGACTTTCCAGGCTACGGTTGGGCGACCAATCAGGGCTATGGCACGGCAGAACATCGCCATGCTTTGAACCGTCTCGGGGTCACGCCCCACCACCGAAAAAGCTATGCCCCGGTGCGGGCCGTGCTGGATAACTTATGAGTGGCAATTTTCCGGTTTTCGCCGTTGCTATTATTGGACGTAAGGCGCACTTTAATGTCCGCACGGTAGGTATGGTTCCCTTTCCCACATCTAAATCGAAGGACTGAATCATGTTGACCCGTAGGACGCTTTTCCCCCCATCAGCAGCTGCTTGTGCGGCGTGTTTGGTTGCTTTCCTTACTGCTCCCACCCAAGCTGGTGAACCCTTGGGCCGCGGCACCTCCGTCGACGATTGGCGCGGTTGGGGGAGTATGTTGGCCGGCGGTAAGGGCTACGTATCCACACCGATGGGGCAAGTGCACTACCGCGACATCGGTCCACGCGACACGAAAAATCCCATCGTCCTGTTGCATCAGTCGCCAATGTCGATGATTCAGTTCGCCGACGTGCAGAACGCGTTTGCAGAGATGGACATTCGCGCCATTACGATAGACAGGCCGGGATACGGGCTATCCGATCTGCCGCCGGAACAACCGACCATTGGCGAATATGCCGACAACTTGGTGCCTGTACTCGATCACCTTGGATTAGACAAAGTTGCAATCGCCGGACACCACACCGGTGCTCAAGTGGCCGCCTCGTTCGCTGCCAATCACCCGGACCGTGTTACCTCAATCATCATGCACGGTGCGGCCCAGCTGACCCAGGAAGAGGCAGACCGTTATCTATCGGGGCCGGGGCGGGACCGCACCCCGCAAGCCGATGGCTCGCATCTTGGCCACCGGTTCAAGCCACAGACACCGCCCGAACCCCAAGCGATCCTCGACGCCAAAATGTGGTTGACGATCACAGGGTATATTCAAGGTCCTGACATCGGCCATTGGGCGGCCTTTCATTACGACATGTTGCCTGACCTGATGGCGATCAAAATGCCCGGACTGGTGCTGTCTGACTTGGAAGACCCTGTTAATGTCATGGATCTGCGTGTCACCAACCAGCATAGGCCCGACTTCAAATATATCGAGTTTTCGAAAGGCGATCTGCTCCAGTTCATGGCTGAACCGAAGCGTTGGGCCAGCATTGTTGCCGACTTTATGAAAGCGGTAGAAGCGCAAAAGATACCGCCAGCCTGAGTCGCTAAACTCTGACGTCCGCGCATCCTTAATAGCGAAACACAACGGTAAACCAATACGGGGAGACCGGATATGACACGTGCCAAAAACTCAGAAAGTTCGTTTTCTGCAAACGTATCCAAAAGAACTTTCCTTTCCGGCGTTGGGGCCGCCGCTGTCGGGTTAGGGCTGGCTTCTAAAGCCGTTGCCGCGGATGACTCGGAGAAATACGACCTCATTGTCATCGGAGGTGGAAATTCAGGAATGCCCGCCTCCATCTTTGCCGCCAAACGGGGCGGCCGCGTTCTCATCATTGAGGCGGCGGCGCAATTGGGCGGGACATTGTTCCTGTCCGGCGGTCAGATGAGCGCGGCCGGAACAAAACTGCAAAAAGCGCAGGGTCTGAAGGACTCTCCCGAAGAGCACTACAACGACATTATGCGTATCAGTAAGAATAAGGCGAACCCTGAGATCGTCCGTCTGGCCGTCTACAACGCGGCCGACACCTTTGACTGGTTGACCGACAGCGGTCTGGAAGTTCATCCCGAGCACCCGGTCACGGGCACCACTCATGAACCTTACAGCCGGCCCCGCTATGCCTGGGGGCTCGAAGGCGGTATTGCGATACTCAAAATCCTTGAAAAACTGATTCAGCCTCATATCGATAGCGGTGCGATAACGGTCCGTACCAGCACCGAGGTCATTGAACTAATCCAGGAAGGCAACGGCGCCGTCACCGGTGTGGTGGCCCGCGGCGAGAACGGCAAGACGACACGCTACAGCGGTCGCAATATTCTTCTGTCCTGCGGTGGCTATGCATCAAATTCCGAAATGGTCGAGGACCTCGAAAATCATACGGATTACGGCGACGTGTCCTATCCCTACAGCCAAGGTGCCGGTATCACCCTGGGCACTGCGGCCGGAGGGTACGTGCGTGGTGGGGAACATCACCTGCCGTCCTTCGGTAGCATCCTTCAGGACAACAATTTTCCGAGCCCAAGACTTGCCCGCTGGACCTCCTATCCACCGCATCGCCCGCCCTGGGAAATCTATGTCAACATGAATGGGGAGCGATTCCTGCGCGAAGACATGGTGAGCCATGATGTTCGTGAGCACGCGTTGGTACGGCAGCCGGAAGAACGGTGCTGGGCCGTGTTCGATGACGCCATTCTCAACCAGGCGCCACCGGGGGTCGGCGGCTGGACCCGGGACGAAATCAAAGAGGCCTTTGAGGCTCAACCCATGTTCTACAAAGCCGACAGTCTCGAAGAGCTTGCTGAGATTACAGGTGTGGACAAAAGTGGACTTGTCAGAACCGTTGCCCGCTATAACCAAGGTCAAAACGGTGGCAAGGATGCTCTGGGCCGGGATCATATGCCCCTGCCGATCGCCAAAGCGCCGTTCTACGCCATTCGCATTCAGGGCTCGCAGCTCATCGGTTGGGCCGGTCTCGCTGTCGATGCTCAATTACGTGTCATCCGGCAGGACGGTACGGCAATCCCCAATCTCTATGCCGCCGGTGAATTGCTCGGGACGGATCAGTTTATGGGCCGGTCCTATTGTGGCGGTATGTTGGTAACCCCAGCACTGACCTTCGGCCGCCTTTTGGGCGACCGTATGCTCAGCTTTGATATTTGAGCCCATGTCTAGTTGGGATCCAAATTAGTTTGGTCTTACGTCCGCTCAAGTTTGCAGCTGCTACCTACACTTCTAAGGTTATTGCCGCAGCTACCACATCTTGAGTCCCAGTATTCCCGGACTCCCACATGTGGGGGTCCTGGGACTCATGGTGTAAAAACATGTGGACGCTCTGTTAATCATTCTCTAACCCATTGATTCTATTATAGGAGTCATACACAGGCGGCCCGCGAAACGAGGCTGCATTTTTTGGGGATATCGCTTGGGCAGAAGCCTCCCAAAAGGGAGCACCGCTCCAAGTTTCGGGGATGCACCATACATGGCGAAGAGCAAACCGAATGGCGCCAAAAAAACGGGCGCGCTCAAGACCAATGTCATTTACGGCGGCGATTGCGTCGATGTTCTGAATGGTTTACCGGAAAACTCGATCGATCTCATTTTTGCCGATCCACCGTACAACTTGCAGCTCGGCGGAGAATTGCACCGGCCTGACAACAGCCGGGTCGATGGCGTTGAAGAGTCCTGGGATCGCTTCACCGACTTTGAAGCCTATGACTCTTTTACCCACGATTGGCTCTCAGCAGCGCGCCGCGTTCTAAAGGACACCGGCACCCTGTGGGTGATCGGCAGTTACCACAACATTTTCCGCGTTGGTACGGCCGTCCAGGACATCGGCTATTGGATTTTGAACGACGTCATTTGGCGCAAGACCAATCCCATGCCCAACTTCCGCGGCACCCGTTTCACCAACGCCCACGAAACCTTGATTTGGGCGGCCAAAGACAAAGACGCCAAGTACACCTTCAACTATGACGCCATGAAGAACCTCAATGAGGGTCTGCAAATGCGGTCCGACTGGTTGTTGCCCCTGTGCACCGGTGCAGAGCGGCTAAAAGGCGATGAAGGATCAAAACTGCATCCGACACAAAAACCGGAAAGTCTGCTTTACCGCGTCATTCTTGCCGGGACGAAGCCCGGCGACGTGGTGCTCGATCCGTTCTTCGGCACCGGCACCACCGGCGCCGTCGCCAAACAGCTGGGACGCACTTACATAGGAATCGAACGCGATGGGGATTACATCAAAGCTGCGCGTCAGCGTCTTAAAGCGGTCACAAAAATCGAAGACCAAACCCTTTTCGATACGCCGTCCAAACGTGCTCAGCCGCGCATACCGTTCGGGTCGGTTGTGGAGCGCGGTCTCCTTAGGCCGGGAACCGTCCTCACCGACGTTGCAGGACGATACGCCGCAAAAGTAAAGGCTGACGGTACGCTGATATCCGCCGAGCATCGCGGCTCCATTCACCAAGTGGGGGCGGCAGTCCAGGGAGCACCCGCCTGCAATGGTTGGACCTTCTGGCACATGGATATGAAGGGCACCAAGGTGGCCATCGACGTGCTCCGGCAAAAGGTACGCGCCGAACTGGGAGAAGCGCTGCAATAGTTTTTTTGAGTTTCAGAAATTAAAACCGATAACGCCAAGACAACCTCAAGCCCCCGTTCCAAACAGCATTTAGGAACGGGGTTTTCTTTTTGGCGGTCTGTTTCGCCTCGGCAGTAATCAAGGTTATGATCCGGCTAACCAGTGGGGGGCAAAGGAATGGCCGGACAACAGACCCTTGAGATTGATCGCAGCCAACGCCGACTCGGGCCCATCTGGCTGCAGCCGGGAATCGCACCCATAAACGTGATCTCATTGTTTTTCTGCGCCATGACGGTGATCATTTTTGTCACCGCGTCAGGCGTGATCGCACCCTACCTCCTCAATGAACATCTCGGCATGCCGACCTCCGAACAAGGGGACTTCACCGGCAATCTGATCGTCCTAATTGAAATCGTTTCCCTCTGCCTAGTCATTCCATTCGGCATACTGGCGGACAGATCGGGACGCCGTCCCCTCTTCATCGGTGCGCTCACTATCATCTCGCTGTGTTGTATCGTGTGGCCGTTGGCCCGCACGGTGGAACCGTACATCGCGGTCCGCGTGGTCATGGGTATCGGTTTTGCCATGGGCACCATGATTTTGGGCACCGTCATCGCCGATTACCCGCAGAACGCTTCACGCGGCAAGATGATCAGCATCAATGGAGTTATCACCGGCCTGGGTGTGTCTTTAATCGGTGCGTTCCTATTCGCGCAATTGCCGACCATCTATCAAAGCCAGGGCAATGATCCCATAACCTCTGGACGTTACACGTTATGGACAATGGCGGCATTCGCCGCCTTTGGCGCATTTATCACGTATCTCGGTGTGAAGGACGGGCGCCCCGAACAACACAAGGAAGAGCGGAAGACCTTAAGGGACATATTTCACGACGGGTTCGGTGCAACTCGCAAAAACCCGCGTCTCAGCATTGCTGGTTTGGGCTACTTTGTCTCCCGTGGTGACTTGCTGGTAATGACAACATTCTTTTCCCTGTGGATCGTCGCCGTCGGCGTTGACGGCGGGATGGAAACTGGTGCGGCGCAAGGATTTGCGGGACGGATGTTTGGCGGAACTGTCACATTAACAGGGTGACCAGCTGCTGATAGCGCAGTAGTGTCGCTGGATGCAGAACATCTCCTATTCCCGATACCGCTTTCCACCCGCGATCATTCAGCACGCTGTCTGGCTGTATTACCGGTTTCCCCTCAGCTACCGAGATGTTGAGGATCTGCTCGCTCAACGTGGTGTTGATGTTTCTTATGAAACGGTGCGGCGCTGGGCACTGAAGTTCGGGCAAGCCTATGCCCGGAGACTGAGGACAACGCGCCCTCGAGCGGACGTCCGGTGGCACCTTGATGAGGTGTTCGTTTCCATCGCCGGCAAGCGGATGTATCTATGGCGCGCTGTCGATAGTGAAGGCGAAGTGCTGGATATCCTGGTTCAGTCACGCAGAAACAAGAAGGCAGCGCTCAAGGTGATACGCAAACTGTTGAAAAAGCAAGGCTTTGTCCCAGATACCTTCATCACAGACAAACTGCCATCTTATGGTGCTGCTCTGAAGGATTTGGGCCTTATCAGGCACCATGATTTTGGTGGCAGGAAGAACAACCGAGCCGAAAATTCTCACTTACCAGTCCGACAGAGGGAACGACGAATGCAGCGTTTCAAATCGGCTCGATCAGCGCAGCGGTTTCTCTCTACCCACGCCACCGTCTACAACACCTTCAACGTCCAACGCCATCTGATATCCCGAAAGACATTACGCCAGTTTCGCAACCACGCAATGGGCCTGTGGCAAACCGTCACCGCTGCCGCTTGAGCTTGAGTTCTATGCCAATTCGCAGCACGACCGTTCAATAACGTGACAATACCCCCGACGGTGCGCGCCGGGCGCTCGGGTCGTACCGAATCGTCGGACGGACCATCAGAAGGCTGTATGCCAACCCGCAGCGGGCGGCCAAGGCGGGCGCCGGCTTCGATCGGCAGGTGCGCATGTTCGGCAATGCCGGGCAGGCCGTACTAGGGGCAAGCAAGGTGGCGGTGGTCGGGCTGGGTGGCGTCGGCTCCCTGGTCGCGGAATACCTCGCGCGCCTCGGGGTCGGACAGCTTGTGCTGGTCGATCTCGACGTCATCGAGGACACCAACCTGTCCCGGGTCGTCGGCGCGACGTCCACGGATGTGGAGACCGGGCAGTTCAAGACGCAGATCGCCGTGCGGCACCTGCGGGAAGCAAGACCGGATATCCGTCTGGAGGCGATACGGGGCGACGTTGCGAACGACGCGATCGCGATGAAGCTGCGGGACTGCGATTTCATTTTCCTGGCGGCGGACTCGATGCGGGGCCGGCTCGTGGTGAACGCGCTGGTGCATCAGTATTTGATTCCTGCGGTTCAGATGGGCGCCAAGATCAGGCCGGGCGCGGGCGGCTCGATCGAAGAGGCCATGTGCGCGGTCCGGCAGCTGCGGCCGGGAACGGGGTGCCTCTGGTGCAACGGGCTGATCGATGGAACCCAGCTGGCGATCGAGGCGAAGACGGATGAGGAACGCAAGGCCCAGGACTACGGAGTAAGGGAACCCGATCCCAGCGTGATCACACTCAATGCCGTGGCTGCGGGACAGGCGGTGAACGACTTCGTGTTCGATTTCCTCGATTTGCGGTCGGAGAGCGGGGACGCGGTGTATCAACACCATCATTTCCTGCGGCATACCGTGCAGAACGTGGTTCCGCGCAAGGACCCGGACTGCCGGGAGTGTGGGAGAAGGTTGGGCGTGGGTGAAGCGATGGACTTGCCGACAACGACGGGATGAGTGACCGCCGCGATCACAGACTGCTTCGTGGAGGGTTGGTGTGCGGGCGCATCGTTCGGTGACCCCCAAGCACAGCATTTCGACATGCTGGTGCAGGAATGAGCTTGAATAGGTGGAAGGAGCAAAAGGGCACTGTCAGACTAAATTGCCTTGAGCCAGGAAGTAAGCTTCCCTAGCCTCAGACCATGCAAAATCCCTTCCGTTATCCTCGGAGACCACACTTGATGAAGACCTGTCCCATGCGGAGGACCTGCGCCCCATCCTGTGGCAACTTGCCGAGACCGTGGCGCGGCGCCTGAGGAAAGCCGGCCTCTCTGGCAGAGGTGTCACACTGAAACTGAAGACGTCAGACTTTCGCGCTATCACGCGTACGCGGCACCTGAGTAACCCCACACAATCGGCGGAGGATATGATCCGGGTCGCCGGGCCCCTCCTTACCCGCGAGACAGACGGCCGGGCCTTTCGCCTGATCGGCATCGGTGTCCACGATCTGGGCCCGGCCGGACCGACCGGCCAGGGCGACCTCTTCGGTGTCGCATCCCCCACCGAGGGCAAGGTCGATAAGGCCCTCGACGCGGTGCGGGAGAAATTCGGTGAAGACGCAGTCCGCAGGGGACGGAGTTTCGGAACGAAGCTTCGCCGGCAAGGACCGTCCAAAGTGGAATAAGTATTCGGCTCTAACACTGGTGTGCTTTCCGAAAACCTAATCCACACCTAGACAGTTTGCGTCATCAAGGTCGGCGGGTGAGGTTTTCGGAAAGAACAGATCATACCCAACTGCGCCCGGTTACCCATCAGCACAAGAAATCGCCTTAATCACTGCTGTGGCTTTCCTCGTAATGACGCCGCAGCGCGTCGGCGCCGTAGTCCTGGCCGGGCTGACGCATGACAGAGTGAATGTGGTTGACGTCGATCTCGCGTATACCCTCCCGGATAAGGTTCACATTGACGGTATGGTCAAACTCGATCAGCACAGAAGGGCTGTGAATGCGATAATAGAAGGCTTCGCCAAGTCGAGTACCGCCCATCCAGGCAAAGTGCAACGCTGATGAACCGTCAGCAGCAATACGCGCGAGCAATTGGTCTGCGGATTCCGGCTCCATGTTGCGCACGTATTCATCTATGAGGAGTTGGAGCAATACGCGTTGCTCCTCGTTCATTTCTGACGCGGGCAGGCCAACAATTTCTGTCAGGGCATCACCACGCTCAGGACCTGTAAATATGCCTTCGGGCACGGTGTCGGCCAGGATTGCACGGGTGCGCTGCGATGCAGTCAAGCTGCCAATCACCGCCAGGGCCCTGTCTTCTTCTTCTCCCATAATGCGCCACCCCGCATAGGGCCCGTCGGGCACTTCATTGGGCTGTATCCCAATAAACGCGGGCGTGACTTCCATGGTGCCGTTGGCGACAGTGAAGTTCAGACCAAGATGATGACCATCCAATTGCCAGCCCCACGGCGCATCGCCGGCCGGATCACCAAAAATTCCGAGCCAGTAAAACCCATGACCACGATCCATGACGTTTTGAGTTTCTGGATCGTCCAGTTTGGAATACAAATAGTCGTCGATGCGCATAACGCCGGTGGCTTTCTGGTAGCCCTGGCTGGAAAGGCCGCACTGCACTAGCCGATGACCGAGCTTTCGTTGCTCTTCATTCATGTCACCAAAAGCCAGCCCCTCTTCGCGAAGGCGAGCCCCCGGCAAGTTGCTCCACTTTTTGCGGCCCGGGTGATCGAAGGTTCGCACGGCCTCTGCCCGCTGATCATCGCTCAGTGACGATAGAAATGCGCTCGCTGCAACGGTACAGGTTTCCACTACAGTTGCCGCCTGCATCGGCAACGTAAAAATGCACACCGCAAAAACCGCAATTGCACTTCGCATGAGATTCTCCGTTCC
The DNA here is from genome assembly GCA_965262665.1 of Rhodospirillaceae bacterium. GTDB lineage: Bacteria > Pseudomonadota > Alphaproteobacteria > Rhodospirillales > Rhodospirillaceae > CBDBND01. The sequence continues at coordinate 17,559 of CBDHFR010000003.1, read as the reverse complement.
TAACTATCTTGAAATTTCACAAAAGGACGTTTAGCTCTCGCGTTCTTGACCGGTTTGCCGGCCCAATTCTTCAGCCGCCCGTTTGCGGGTTCTTAGAGCCAGGCTGATGTTAGTGATGAGCACGTCATCGCCCGGACTGTAGGTCAGTGCCTTATAGTAGTCCGACAATGCCCGGTCATATTGAGCGCGACGGAAATGGATGTTGGCGCGGTTGTTGTAAAAGCTCCATTCCCGCGGTCTCTTGTCGATTGCCTTGTTGCAGGTATCGAGCGCCTCATCGTAGTACCCTTGACCTGTCAAACCGATGCAAAGGTTATTGAGTGGTGCCGGCACGTTACGGGGGGTCAGTTCACCGGACTTCAGTGCTTGGCGTGCCCGGCTAACACCTTTATCCCACTTGCCCCGGTCCAGGGCGTGAGCAGCTTCGTTGATCAAACCATTGCCCCGGCTGAACATTTGGGCATCGGTCGTTGAAATGCCCGTTGCCGACACAATGGCGGCAGCGGCTACACCAATCAGAAAAGAGCGCATCGTTTCCTCCTAGCGCAGTGAGTGTTAGCGGATCACAGCATAATCCAGACGTGAGTCTCAAAGCCCCTCGGGAACGTCAATTGTCCCGTGCGATACGGACACTGCACAGACTCCCGCTGTGTTTTTAGACATGTCTTCATACAGTTAATGGGATCATTTTCTGACCCAACAGTCGACCAAAGGTCAGTGCCGGTGTGACGCCCATGCCGTTCGTTAGCGCATGGCCGGACGTTGACGCATTTCCGATAACCTCACCCGCGGCATAAAGGTTAGGTATTGGTGTGCCGTCTTCTCGGGTCACGCGAAGTTGTCCGTCGACACCGAGCCCAGCGTACGACATCACATTCCAGCCTTGCAGACAAATAGCGTAGTAAGGCGCCTTGCCAAGTGTAGTTGGCCGGTGCTGGCGGCCCATTTTGTCTTCCCTGCCTTGAGATAGGTTCTCGTTATAGTCCGCAATTTCCCGCTTTAGATTATAGGGGTTCACGCCCGCTTTCACGGCGAGCTCTCCAAGGGTCTCCGCCTTCGCAAACATGGGATGGTCGATAAACGCGTCGTCTAACTCTTCACGCGACCAACGTGGTAGAAACGGAGGTGCAGAGTCTAAGATTTTCTGGTCAAAGATGGCCCAATGACGGCGGCCCGGTTGCAGGCCCAGCGTATATTCCCGTTGGGCAACGCTCGGCTCATCTTCCCGAATAAAACGTTTGCCATGAACATTAACATAGACTTCCCATGGCGATCGCCGTTCTGGCGCGAGGCTGGCACCAACTAGTCGCAAGGCGGGGAAGTGATCGCTGTCCATAACGGCACCGAACAAGGTTGCATATTTATCGCCACCACGCACATATCCGCCTGCACCGAGACCCAAGGTAATGCCCTGCCCTTGGCTGTATGGATAAGCGGCGTCACAGAACAGAGGTACGCCATGCAAGTTCTCGAACATGCGAGGATTAGACGCGCAGCCGCCGCTGGTGAGCAGCACATACCTACTGCGATAGTCGATCCGCTCTCCCGTATCGTTCTCAGTGACGACACCAACAACAGCGCCTGTTTCGTCCTGAATTAATTCAACAGCGCCGGTATCCAAGAGAACCTTGAGGTTACCTTTCGCTTGAGCTTCTTCGATGATGGGGTCCATGATGTTTTGGAATGCGCGCGCGGCATCAGGACTCCATTGATAGCGCCGCCTGGTAAATGGCTCGTGGCCACCACCCACGACTGGATGGTTGTCCATCACTTTATAGCCGCGCGCGGCAAACCAATTCAAAGTATCAGCAGCGTTATCGACCAGTAAACGAGTCAGGCGTGGATCTGACGTATTACGGTTGATGCGCATGACATCGTCGTAGTGGGCATCGGGACTGTCTTCGATGCCTTGTTCTTTTTGCCACACCGTTCCAGCGGCCGCGACTTGGCCCGATGACCGGTCCATAGTACCGCCCAGTTGTGGGGCAATATCAATCAGAAGAACCCGTGCGCCTCGATCTGCCGCAAACATGGCTGCCGGCATACCTGCCGTTCCGCCACCGACAACAATGAGATCCCATTCCGCATTTTGTGCGACGGCCCTACGAATCCCAAAGGGCTGGGCATTTAATCCAATCGAAGCTGCTGATCCAGCCAAAAATACTCATTTTGACATCGACGGATTCAAAAAGGAAAACTTAGAGTCATTCGACATTTTTTGTCTCCGCAGGAAGGTTAATTCTTCTGATTTCTCTCACGAATTTAATCTATAGGAAAATCAAAAATCGTTTTCCGGTGATCTCGACGTTTTATCGGGTCGCCCCATCCCTGTGGAGCGGCGTGCATGGGGCCGTCTCGGGAATCCTATAGGGGTTCCGGCCCTATTGATTGGGAGGTGTGGTGAAACTTCTCTGGTGGCAGACGCCGGGCCTGACTGTGGGCCGCGCCGTCAAATACACTACTCGCCAAGCGCCGCGGCGGACCGTGTGTGACCGCCGCCGTCCCAGCGTCATTCAGCGACGTGTGCTCGGCTCCAGACGTGTACACGGCTCCAGTCGTCCGACCCAGCGCATCCTGTCACCCCGCTCGTCCAATAGGGGGTCGTTGCCAACGCTTTTCCTGAGCGAGGCTGCCCAGCTTAGACGTCCCGGCTTGCCGAGGCGTTCCTGTCCCAGCAGGGCGAACACGATGTCATGGGTGCGGGCCTTGGTGCGTGGGGCCAGCAGCCCGAAGTAGCGGATGGCGTGGCGGTAACGGTCGGGCACGTGATCGGCCAGCGCGGCCAGGAAGTCAACCGTCGTGTACTGGGTCATAACCATTTGTTTCGTTTTCGTATCTTTCGTCAAGAAATGTATTTCGTGACGGTCAATCTTCCGGAACCGGTGCTGTGCGATGGGGGGATGGCGGACATAGCGGCCCGCGTAGCCGAGGAACTGTTTCTTAGGCATTGTCAGAGTAACTGGTTAGGGCCAACTCTCTTGGGCCCTTGTTACCTGAGTTTAGGCACTAAACCATTGGTTCGCTTGGGATTAACCAAGCAAGGCGCGGCTCGGAACGGCGAAAACTCACCTCACTAAACTAACAAATTAATTTAGTCTGACAATGCCGTTTTGAGTAATTGTAAGCTAAGATGGCGACATTGGCGTCATCTCGGCCGAACTTCTCTAACCCAAGCTCGTATGCGGTTTGACTGTGGCGTAGGGCACTCTCGTTATCGTTCTCATTAAGGCTTTCCGTATACCACCGGTAGGCCGTTTCAAAATCTGTAGCGACTTCGTCAGCCTCCGATAGCTGTATTCCAACAATACTGACACCGAAAAAAAGGAATAAGATCGAAAAGCGCATGGCCGCTCCCAAACCTAGATTTCCGACGGTATATGACGCAGTACGAGTGTAATAAAATTTGCGGTGCGCTATACCCTTATTGCTCTTTCTGATTGACGAATGATTGGAATGTTTCCAAATAACGGCCATAGAAATCAGGTCTGTTCGCATCATCGCCGAGAAATGGTGAGCTTGTAGGGTCCGGTATCTAAGTTAAATCCCGTCGACCAGCTTCTAAGTCCCCCGATGGAACTGTCACATTAACAGGGTGACCAGCCGCTGATGGCGCAGTAGTGTCGCTGGATGCAGAACATCTCCTATGCCCGATACCGCTTTCCACCCGCGATCATTCAGCACGCTGTCTGGCTGTATTACCGGTTTCCCGTCAGCTACCGAGATGTTGAGGATCTGCTCGCTCAACGTGGTGTTGATGTTTCTTATGAAACGGTGCGGCGCTGGGCACTGAAGTTCGGGCAAGCCTATGCCCGGAGACTGAGGACAACGCGCCCTAGACCTGACGTCCGGTGGCACCTTGATGAGGTGTTCGTTTCCATCGCCGGCAAGCGGATGTATCTATGGCGCGCTGTCGATAGTGAAGGCGAAGTGCTGGATATCCTGGTTCAGTCACGCAGAAACAAGAAGGCAGCGCTCAAGGTGATACGCAAACTGTTGAAAAAGCAAGGCTTTGTCCCAGATACCTTCATCACAGACAAACTGCCATCTTATGGTGCTGCTCTGAAGGATTTGGGCCTTATCAGGCACCATGATTTTGGTGGCAGGAAGAACAACCGAGCCGAAAATTCTCACTTACCAGTCCGACAGCGCGAACGACGAATGCAGCGTTTCAAATCGGCTCGATCAGCGCAGCGGTTTCTCTCTACCCACGCCACCGTCTACAACACCTTCAACGTCCAACGCCATCTGATATCCCGAAAGACATTACGCCAGTTTCGCAACCACGCAATGGGCCTGTGGCAAACCGTCACCGCTGCCGCTTGAGCTTGAGTTCTATGCCAATTCGCAGCACGACCGTTCAATAACGTGACAATACCCTGCTCGTGTCTTGGCTCGTCGGATAGGTCTCGGCGTTTTCAGCGCCAGATTTGGGCACTATTCGACATAATTCCCTTTGCAAAGACTTCACCGGCGCGGCCGGGTTTGACAGGCTGGATGCTCATCGCAGCAACATGCCTATGCACACCTGCCTTGGCCGAGGCCGAAGCAGAGCGCCCATTGGAATTTGTGGTGGTGTCCTTCTACAGCTCCATTTACGAGACCAAATACATGGAGGAATGCCCCCGCGGAGTGGCCATAGGCAATGACGAAATCTGGTGGAAAAGCCCGGACCCCGCTGTCCGGGACGAATTGACCGACGGCGGTGAAATTGAGCCGGTGACGGCGTCGCGGCGCGCGATGTCAGCGAAACCGGGCCTCAACGGCAAAGACGTTTGTGCGATGCCGGCCATCATCGAAGGTCCGCCCCTTAAGATTGTTGAGGTCAAATTTTCGTTCGGCACTGGATCTGATATTCGTGGCGATTGGAACGCCATCCTGAAAGAGACTCTGATCCAGAAGTTGTCGTCTTGACCGCAATCCCCACCGTTGGGCCGCTGGCGGAATTTCAGCGGAGCTGGAAGATCGTCCTTGTCGCGGGTGTTGGCCTCGCGTGCGGCTTATCCGCCATACCTATCTATAGCCTGGGCGTCTTTACCATACCCTTGAGCGAAGCTTACGGTTGGTCCAGGGCCGAAGTTCAAACCATGTACACGTGGATGACCCTTGGCAATCTGGTGGCCGCACCGTTCCTTGGCTGGCTGATCGATCGTCAAGGCGTCCGGCGAGTGACTTTAGTGTCGCTCGTCGGTATGGCGCTGGGTATGGCGTCACTTGGGCTGCTGACCGGACCGCTTTGGAGTTTTTATGTCCTTGCATTTGTAACTGCCATCCTCGGCATAGGCACTGTTCCTATCACCTGGACTCGGCTCATTGTCGATTGGTTCAATACCGGGCGTGGCCGCGCCCTGGGAATCGCATTGGCCGGCACAGGTGTAAGCGCGACCTTTATTCCAATTTACGCCACATGGCTCATGACAGAGTATGGCTGGCGTATGACTTATGTGGGTCTCGCAGCCCTACCTGCCCTCATTGCGTTGCCGCTCTCCTATATCTTTCTATTTGACCGCACCGGTCATTCGGCCAAACCAGTCGACAGCCCCTCTCCTGAACCCCTGCAAAAGGAACCAATGGAGGGCATGGAATTCCGGGATGTCATCAGGGGATACCGGTTTTGGACTCTCAACGCGGCTTTTATGATGGTGGGACTTTGTATCGCCGGGATCATTGCACACCTGATCCCGATGTTAACCGACCAGGATGTGCCGGTGACAACGGCGGCACAAGTGGCCGGAACCATAGGTATTGCCGTCGTTATCGGGCGCATCGGCACCGGCTACTTGATCGACAGATTTTGGGCTCCGGGTGTCGGTATGGTTCTGCTCTGTCTTCCCGCGGTGTCATGCATGATCTTGGCGGCGGGGGTGGGTGGCGTGCCGGCGGCGTTATTGGCAGCCGTACTCGTCGGATTGGCGGCAGGCGCAGAGTTTGACTTGATGTCATTCTTGACCAGCAAATATTTCGGTCAGCGCAAGTACGGCATCATATACAGCTGGCTTTACGCAGGATTCAAACTAAGCGCGGGCATTGGCGCACCGCTATTTGGACTATCGTTCGATCTGACCGGTTCCTACTCTTTCATGCTCTATTGCGCCGCCGGCAGCCTTATTGGCGGATCTCTTCTTATGCTCATTCTTGGGCCGTACCGGGTCGCGGCCAAAGCCTGAAATTCAGGTGCGCTAGGATACAAAGAGATGAGCAAAATAGGATAAGCCGGCGGTCGCATGATCCGTGCCGGAGTCATTGTTCCTCAATCCTATACGACGAACGAAGTGGAATTCAATCGCCTGGCTCCGCACGGTCTTTCATTTCATTTTGCTCGAATACCACTGCACAAAGACTTGGCTCATAAGTCTAACCTGGACACATTAGTCAAAGACTTAGAGGTGGTGCGGCCGATCTGGGGTCCTGTGACTGCGAGATGATTGTGTTGGGCTGCACGTCGGACTCTATGGCCTTTGGGACGGTTGTCCGTTTATCCTGACCCTGTGAGAATTCTTCGCTTACCCTCACCCTTTGCTGTCAAGGGAACTGTCACATTAACAGGGTGACCAGCTGCTGATAGCGCAGTAGTGTCGCTGGATGCAGAACATCTCCTATGCCCGATACCGCTTTCCACCCGCGATCATTCAGCACGCTGTCTGGCTGTATTACCGGTTTCCCGTCAGCTACCGAGATGTTGAGGATCTGCTCGCTCAACGTGGTGTTGATGTTTCTTATGAAACGGTGCGGCGCTGGGCACTGAAGTTCGGGCAAGCCTATGCCCGGAGACTGAGGACAACGCGCCCTCGAGCGGACGTCCGGTGGCACCTTGATGAGGTGTTCGTTTCCATCGCCGGCAAGCGGATGTATCTATGGCGCGCTGTCGATAGTGAAGGCGAAGTGCTGGATATCCTGGTTCAGTCACGCAGAAACAAGAAGGCAGCGCTCAAGGTGATACGCAAACTGTTGAAAAAGCAAGGCTTTGTCCCAGATACCTTCATCACAGACAAACTGCCATCTTATGGTGCTGCTCTGAAGGATTTGGGCCTTATCAGGCACCATGATTTTGGTGGCAGGAAGAACAACCGAGCCGAAAATTCTCACTTACCAGTCCGACAGAGGGAACGACGAATGCAGCGTTTCAAATCGGCTCGATCAGCGCAGCGGTTTCTCTCTACCCACGCCACCGTCTACAACACCTTCAACGTCCAACGCCATCTGATATCCCGAAAGACATTACGCCAGTTTCGCAACCACGCAATGGGCCTGTGGCAAACCGTCACCGCTGCCGCTTGAGCTTGAGTTCTATGCCAATTCGCAGCACGACCGTTCAATAACGTGACAATACCACAGTAGGTCCTCCAGAAGAGGGTAGATCCGGTTCAGGTCACTCCCCAACTGACAGGGTCCTTAATCCCGCTCAATATTCGTGCGATGTAACTTCAGTTCAGTTCACTCCCCAACTGACAGGGTCCTTAATCTGATATTTTGCAAGTTTCTATTTTGTAAAGATTTTTTGCGCTAGCCAGCTCAGATTTTGTGACGGATGGAAATCTCGGTAGCGACAGCGTCTAAAAAGTTCTATTATCGAAGCCATAACTTATTCAATGCGCGGGAGACTTGAGGTATGAGCCGTATCACACGTAAGAATTTTCTGAAAGGTGCTGTGGGCGGCGCACTCGGCCTCGCCGGCGCGTTACCGGGAGATGCGGTTGCTCAAGAGGCAGCCTCTGACGATGAGGCGGCCAGTCTTATGGCTGATGAGTTCATCCTCGCGGGCGCCATGGTGCTCACCATGGACGATCAGCGGCAGGCATTCGAAGACGGATACGTTTGGATTCGGAACGGGCGTATCCACCAGGTCGGCGCCACTGCAGACCTGGGAGCCGTGCCCGATGGCGTCTCGTATCGCTCGGTCAATCGCCGATTGATCATGCCGGGCCTGATTAACTGTCATGCTCATGTGTCAAACGGCATTCTGAAGGGCATCTACGATGAAATACCTCTCGAAGTCTGGTTCGGTGGACGACTCATGTGGAATGTGGTTGATGCAATGGATGGCACCGTCGGCGAAGCCGGTTCGCAATTGTCGTTGCTCGAATTGATGACCATGGGCGTCACCACTATCGCCAACGGGACATTCGGCACGGGCCATGCCGACTTGCTGGATGGAGTTCTGACGGCAATAGAGCGCTCGGGCATTCGTGTTGTGGCATCGCGGATGACCGTCGACGGTGTAAACGAAAGTCCTACGCAATTTATTCCTGAAGCTTACCGCGAACGGCCTTCCGCAGCCGCCGACGAAGTACGCAGATTACAGCGCCGCTTCAATTCGTCGCGAATATCGGTCGCGCCCGAGGCCCTCGGGCCTCTCCGGTGCACCCCCGAAATGGTGGTCGCCATGCACGACGTGGCCGCGCAGACGGGAAGTCACTTCTTTATGCATGTGGCAGACTCACGCGAGGAGTACGACGAAAGCCGGCGAGTTTTCGGTCATGGCGGCATCATAGAACTGGGGCGGCTCGGGGTGCTTGGTCCGAAGACCTTGTTCGCCCATATGATATGGCTGGATGACGATGAAATAAAGCTGCTGGCCGACACTCAAACCGGCGTGTCCCACAATCCGGTGTCGAACGCCACCTGGGCAGGCGGGCTCGCTCGGCTTCCCGAACTCCTTGACGCCGGTGTGCGCGTCGGTTTGGGGTCTGATGGCGCCGCGACAAATAATAGTCAAAATGTATGGGAAACCATGAAAATGGCGATGCTGTTTCAAAAAGCGCGGCTTGATACGCCAACCTTTGGATCGGCCGAATTGGCGTTGGAACTCATGACCCGAGGTGGCGCCAGGGCCCTTCACATGGAAGACGAGATCGGTTCCCTCGAACCTGGAAAACGCGCCGACCTCATTGTCATCGACACAGAACGCGTGGCCCTTGCCCCGGTGCAGGCTGTGGTCTCGAACCTGGTTTACTCGAACGATCCGTGGGCGGTGCGCGATGTATATGTAGATGGTGAGGCCATTGTCTCTGACGGCGTGCATCGTTATCTCGATCGCGCTCAAGTGATCGAGCAAGTCGAAATAGCAGTGGGCCGGCTGCATGAGCGCATACCCGACCACGTTTCTTTCCTCGCCGAGCGTAGCGCTTGGCAGTGGCATCGAAAATAAAGGCGCTGTTGAGCGCCAAAATTAGGACCGCTTTCAAAACTGAACACAGCGGACATGATTTAGCAGCGATGGAATGTCCGCTAATAGCTGCCACCTCAATCGGTCGACGCAACACATGCGTTAAATCTTTCTGCCGGCGTTTCAAACTCCAGCGTCTTTCGTGGTCGCTCGTTGAGCTGACGAGCTACTTTGTTCAGCTCCGCTTGTGAGTATACCGACAAGTCCGTTCCCTTGGGGAAGTACTGTCTCAGCAACCCATTAGTGTTTTCATTGGATCCACGTTGCCACGGACTCTGCGGATCGCAGAAGTAGACATCAATGTCGGTCGCCAAGGTAAACTGTTTGTGGGCCGCGAGTTCCTTGCCCCGGTCCCAGGTCAGCGATTTGTACAGTTCCGTCGGCAGCTTCTTCGCCTGCTTGATGAGCGCTGATACAACCGTCTGCGTATCCTTATTCGTCACCTTCACCAACATAACGTAACGCGTTTGACGTTCGACCAGGGTCGCAATGTGGCTGTTCTTCGATCCTGTGATGAGGTCGCCTTCCCAATGACCCGGCACGGCGCGGTCTTCAACAGACACCGGTCGCTCGCTGATCGAGATCATGTCCTTGATTTGCCCTTGGCCTTCGCCTTTTTGGCTGATGTGTTTGGATCGAAGGTTCGTACGCTTTGATCGAAGATGCTGAAGAAGGGCATTGTCAGACTAACTGGCCCGGAGCAGAAGAAGCCATAATAGAGGACTCTCAGGGTGCAAGTTGACGCCATTCGGCCAAGGCGGTGGCTCGGGCTTGTTTGAAAATGTCGCGGCGGTTGAGATGGCGTTGGTGGTTGAAATGGTTGTAGATCGAAGCATGGACGGAGGCGAATTTCTGCAAGGTCTTGATGTCTCTGAACCGAGCCATCGCCCCTTCCCGTCGTCGCAAGGGCTGATGTGAGTTTTCCGCCCGGTTGTTGAGCCAGCGCCTGGTCTCTTGACAACCTTCATTGCCAATCACCTTCATCGCCGCCCGGTATGACTTTAGCCTATCCGTGACGATCGAAGCCGGCCGGCCATAACGCTTCATGGCACGTTTAAGGAATTCAAGCGCAGCCCTGTGATCCCGCCGTTTCGTGGCATAGACCTCAAGCACTTCGCCTTCATGGTCAACGGCACGCCATAGATAATGTGTCTCGCCATTGATCCGGACGAACACCTCATCAAGATGCCAGCGCCAATTCGACCAGTTGCGCCGGTCTATCCGCCTCTTCCGGATCTCGGCGGCAAACAACGGGCCAAAGCGGTTCCACCAGTACCGTACGGTCTCATGGCAGATGTCGATGCCGCGCTCGAACAGGAGATCTTCGACCTGTCTCAGCGACAAGGGATAACGGACATACAGCATCACAGCGCTGCGGATGACCTCGGGCGAGCTATTGAAATAACGGAAGGGATTGTGCATCGCCGGAGGCTACGAGACCTTACGTCCCCGCTCAAGCCCATTTACTCTGACAATGCCCAAGAAGCTACTAGCAGATATTCTCAAACCTCACGGCTTTGAGCTTGTCGAGACATTTGACGACAACCTTACCGGCTCGCAAGCATTTCTATGTAAGCATAGCGCCGATAAATATGCGGTTCTCGCTTTTCGAGGGACCGAACCAAACCTGGAGGATATCAAGGCTGATATTAAGGCCAACCTCACATCGGTTGATATTCGCGGCACGAAGGTTGAAATGCATAGTGGCTACCTGGCTCAGTTTCAGTCAATTCAGAAAGAGATTGAAACCAGTCTCGCAGACGAAAAACTGAAGGATAGTCAACTTTTTATCACCGGGCATTCGCTTGGCGGCGCTCTGGCCATTACCGCAACCAAGTTTTTGACCAACGATATCACCGGCGCTTGCTACACCTTCGGTTCACCGCCCGTCGGTACCAAAGAATTTGTGCACGATGTTATGACGCCCATATATCGGATCATCAATTACGTAGACATTGTGCCGCGGCTTCCCAATCCGACTATGGTCTGGCTTGTCCGTGTGCTGGCTACGGCAGTAATGACGGTACTGGATATGTTTCAGTTCATCTCCTTTATCAAGAATTCTTCCTGGTATTCAAAGGTCAATCGTTGGCTAGCAGATGCGCAAAAATACAGACAGTCCGGTTACGGTAGCTATCTGGTTGGTCATGGGAAAAATACGAGACTGCGCTACAATGTCAGTTCGTTCGATAAGATCCATTGGTGGTGGTTGCAAGTACGCCGATTGCGACACGGTGATTTCGAGTCGCTTTCCGATCGCAGTATTGAAGAATATTCGAAGAAGCTCGCGGCCTGGGCCGCCGACCGCCAAGCCAAAAAGCCGCAGGCTCCTCCAACCACTCCGGCGATCGCAGCGATGCCCGGGTCAGCAAAATAGAAGAACCGCTATACAACGCGCCGATCAACGATCCTTGCTGCGGGCACGGGCGTACTCCTTGGATGGTGTGTCGCTCGAGAACTTTACCACCTTCTTCCCAAACCCTCCCCCCCCATGAACTGACGAGAACCCCTTCGCCGACAGAGATAAGGACTTGACGACCTTTAGGAGCATCAATGCCCTGTCGACAATTCGGCAAAGAAATGGATAAACTGCGGCGAACAAGCGTTTTAAGAGTCGCATAAGGCATCAAATTCAGGGGAGACACCGGTGGTACGACCACAAACGGAAAATCTCAACGCATTCGACGTGGAAAAAACACCTTGGCAGCCGGCAGGACTGCCGGATGGCGCGGAAATTCGGGTTCTCAACGAGGATTTGGAAGGCGGTGCTATTTCCGGGCTTATTCACTTGCCTAAAGGCTGGAAGTGGGATGGACCGAGTGTTTGCGCTGCTAGCCTCGACCTGTTCGTATTCGAAGGAGCATTCAGGCTGGGAGATCATGAAATGCCCAGCGGCGGCTTTGCTTACTATCCCGCTGGTGTTTTACAGAAAGGCTGGGAAGCCCTGGAAGACTGCAGTCTCTTCGCCATCTTTGACGAGCGACCGGTATTCAGTGACATGGCCGCATCGGCGGGCGATGCCCAGGAAGACAAAACAGTTCCGTTCATCGACAGCTGGGACATGGATTGGATCGATCCCAATACCGCTTCCGCTCCAAGCAATCCGTTGCGCGCTGGGATTTTTGTGAAAATGTTCCGCACCGACCCCGATAACGGAGTCAGCACATATCTCGCCGGCATGATGCCTGGCTGGTTCCAGGAAGGCGTAGAAGTACATCCCGTCCGGGAGGAAAGTCTGGTCATCAGCGGCGACGTCAACATTGCAACCGTGGACGGCAGCCCCGGATATACTTGCCGGGTCGGTGGCTTCTATTCTCGACCGGCCGGTGTTCCTCACGGTCCCATTTCCACAAAAAATGGAAATGTTGGAATTATCCATTCCACGGGATTGCTGGGCATTGACTATTTGGATGAACCCAAATCCAAAGAAATAATCTTCGACTATTTTCACTCGCACCCATGGCATTAACGTTAAAGAGAGGCCCTTTTCGAGAACGTTATCCGCTTGGACTGGATGTGAATCCTCCATAACTCTGTGAGGATAATGTTTTCGGAAGGGACAGCCGCAAAATCCCATCGTCTTGCTTCTTAGCCATACGTCTCTCTTATCAAAAAGTTCGTCGTATGGCTAACAAACACAAAATTACTTGCAGACTCATTCGGTGATCGACTTCGCTGGAAGCCCATGCACTGCTCAATAAACGATCATCATACGGCCAGTGAACCGATGTAGTTGGTGTAGGTGCTGGCCGCTTTGTCATCCAGAAAATCCACGCTGTAGGTCGAACTCTCGACGTAAATGTGGACCCAACTGGCGACACATTCGAATAGATAGAACCTGCATAGTTCTGGGTAATCGTGTTGTAGTCCCGATGGCATTGTCAGACTAACTGGCCCGGAGCAGAAGAAGCCATAATAGAGGACTCTCAGGGTGCAAGTTGACGCCATTCGGCCACGGCGGTGGCTCGGGCTTGTTTGAAAGTATCGCGGCGGTTGAGATGGCGTTGGTGGTTGAAATGGTTGTAGATCGAGGCGTGAATGGAGGCGAATTTCTGCAAGGTCTTGATGTCTCTGAACCGAGCCATTGCCCCTTCCCGTCGTCGGAAGGGTTGATGTGAGTTTTCCGCCCGGTTGTTGAGCCAGCGCCTGGTCTCTTGACAACCTTCATTGCCAATCACCTTCATCGCAGCCCGGTATGACTTTAGCCTATCTGTGACGATCGAAGCCGGCCGGCCATAACGCTTCATGGCACGTTTAAGGAATTCAAGCGCAGCCCTGTGATCCCGCCGTTTCGTGGCATAGACCTCAAGCACTTCGCCTTCATGGTCAACGGCACGCCATAGATAATGTGTCTCGCCGTTGATGCGGACAAATACCTCATCAAGATGCCAGCGCCACAGCGAATAGGATCCACGATGAACACGGCGTTTGCGGATCTCGGCGGCAAACAACGGGCCAAAACGGTTCCACCAGTACCGTACGGTTTCATGGCAAATGTCTATGCCCCGTTCGAACAGGAGGTCTTCGACCTGACGCAACGACAGCGGATAGCGGATATACGTCATCACCGCGAGGCGGATGACCTCGGGCGAGCTGTTGAAATAACGGAAGGGATTGTGCATCGCCGGAGGCTACGAGACCTTACGTCCCCGCTCAAGCCCATTTACTCTGACAATGCCGTAGATCGCCCTAAACCTTAGGTTAATTACGGAGACGTTTACCTCTATTAATGTCCGTCTTAGATCTGACGCATAATGCAAAGCCTGCCTGTTCTGGTATGGTCGAATTTGCCATAGTCACAGATGAACTCTCGTGTGGAGGATGCCATACTTCGCTCCACGGCCCGATTTGGACGTCTCGCACTCGCTGTCCTTTTTGCGGCGGTAGGCGTTACCGCCTTGGCTCAATCACAGCCCGCGCCAGGCGGTGGTGTGGTTCTGCGTCTTGACGTCGATGGGGCGATTGGTCCAGCGACAAGCGAATACATTACCAACGGACTTGCTGTTGCTGCTGAGCGCAATGTTGCCCTTGTGGTGCTGCGCATGGATACACCCGGCGGCCTCGATACCTCGATGCGTGAGATCATTCAAAACATTCTAGCCTCTCCAGTTCCGGTCGCCACTTTTGTCGCTCCCAGTGGTGGGCGGGCGGCTAGCGCTGGGACGTACATTCTCTATGCCAGCCATATCGCCGCCATGGCGCCGGGCACATAACCTGGGTGCGGCCACGCCGGTCCAGATAGGCGGTGGCGTTCCGCTGCCGGGAAGCCCGCAACCTCAACCCCAGCCCATCGAACCCACACGGGCACCGGACAGTAACTCGGATACAAGTGAGTCCGCTCAAACCGATGAGAGTCCGGACACGACCGCCAAACCGCCACCGCCCAAAGACGCCATGGGCGCTAAGATAGTCAATGACGCCGCGGCGTATATCCGGGGGCTGGCGGACATGCGTGGCCGCAATGCCGACTGGGCGGAAAAGGCCGTGCGCCAAGCCGCCAGTCTGTCGTCCCAGGCGGCTTTGGAGCAGAACGTCATAGATGTCGTCGCGGATACGGTTGCCAGCCTGTTACAGAAGATTGACGGCCGGACCGTGAAAATGGTCGACGGTGAAACCGTGTTAAATGTTGCGGGCGCGGCCGTCGAAGCGATGGAACCAAATTGGCGCACCAAGATCTTATCGGTCATCGCCCATCCCAACATCGCCTTCATTCTGATGTTGGTTGGCACGTACGGTTTGATTTTCGAACTCTCCAACCCGGGCGCCATCATTCCCGGAACGATCGGCGCCATCAGCATCATGCTTGCGCTATATGCGCTGAACGTTTTACCCGTCAACTACGCCGGTCTGGGGTTGGTCTTGCTCGGCATAGCTCTCATGGTAGCGGAGGCGTTTGCACCTTCATTCGGGGTGCTCGGTCTGGGCGGGATTACAGCCTTCATTATTGGCGCCACGTTTTTGTTTGAGACGACCGCGCCTGGCTTCGACTTGTCGTGGACGGTGATCATCGGGAGCGCTGTATTCACGGCCGGGTTCCTCATTCTGATCATGTCCATGGCTATTGGCGCCTACCGCCGCAAAGTGGTAACGGGACAAGAAGAAATTCTCGGCGCCGCGGCTGAAGTCAGTGAATGGACGGGGACGGCAGGGCGTGTCCACTACCACGGTGAAACCTGGCATGCCGAAGGCCCAAGCGGTCTTGCTCCCGGCTCTGCGGTTGAAATCAAAGACCGGCGCGGGCTGACCCTTATCGTTTTGCCACAGGTCGTTGGTCCACAAGGCGTTGGACCGAAAGACGCTGAACCACACTCTGAATAGCGCAGAAATGGGACCCATCATGGAAATCGAATTTGTCGGCTATACCCTCTTCGGTCTGTTCGCGATCGTCTTTCTGGCGACGGCGATCAAGATCCTACGCGAGTACCAGCGCGGCGTCGTCTTCACCCTTGGCCGTTTTACCGGGGTGCGCGGACCGGGTCTGATCATCCTCATCCCCTTCATCCAGCAGATGGTGCGGGTAGATTTGCGGACCATCGTTCACGATGTGCCGACCCAGGACGTCATCTCCAGGGATAACGTTTCGGTAAAGGTCAACGCAGTGATCTACTTCCGCGTGGTCGACCCGGAGCGCGCGATTATACAAGTCGAAAAATTTGTCGACGCGACCAGCCAGCTGGCGCAAACGACACTTCGATCAGTGCTCGGTAAGCACGAACTCGACGAGATGCTGACCGAACGGGATAAACTTAACCAAGACATCCAAGACATTATTGATATGCAGACCGACGCCTGGGGCATCAAAGTGGCCAACGTTGAAATCAAACACGTCGATCTCAACGAGACCATGATCCGTGCCATTGCAAAGCAGGCGGAAGCCGAACGGATTCGCCGGGCCAAGATTATCAATGCCGAAGGCGAACAGCAGGCCGCCGAAAAACTTACGGAAGCGGCGCGCATTCTTGCAACCGAAGACGGCGCCATGCAGTTGCGGTATCTCGGTGCCTTGCAGGAGTTTGCCGGTGAGAAAGCGTCCACCGTTGTTCTGCCCTTGCCGCTCGATCTGATGAAGATGTTCGATAAGTCGAGAACGGGGTGATGGGGCCGGCGCGGCCAAGCAGCCTGACCAGCTGGAATCGCTAAATTTCAAGGACGTCAATAAAGCAAATATTTTGATGAATGTATTTGACGGCATTGTCAGGACTAAATCGGCTTGAGCGGGGACGTAAGGTCTCGTAGCCTCCGGCGATGCACAATCCCTTCCGTTATTTCAATAGCTCGCCCGAGGTCATCCGCAGCGCTGTGATGCTGTATGTCCGTTATCCCTTGTCGCTGAGACAGGTCGAAGATCTCCTGTTCGAGCGCGGCATCGACATCTGCCATGAGACCGTACGGTACTGGTGGAACCGCTTTGGCCCGTTGTTTGCCGCCGAGATCCGGAAGAGGCGGATAGACCGGCGCAACTGGTCGAATTGGCGCTGGCATCTTGATGAGGTATTCGTCCGCATCAACGGCGAGACACATTATCTATGGCGTGCCGTTGACCATGAAGGCGAAGTGCTTGAGGTCTATGCCACGAAACGGCGGGATCACAGGGCTGCGCTTGAATTCCTTAAACGTGCCATGAAGCGTTATGGCCGGCCGGCTTCGATCGTCACAGATAGACTAAAGTCATACCGGGCTGCGATGAAGGTGATTGGCAATGAAGGTTGTCAAGAGACCAGGCGCTGGCTCAACAACCGGGCGGAAAACTCACATCAACCCTTCCGACGACGGGAAGGGGCAATGGCTCGGTTCAGAGACATCAAGACCTTGCAGAAATTCGCCTCCATTCACGCCTCGATCTACAACCATTTCAACCACCAACGCCATCTCAACCGCCGCGATACTTTCAAACAAGCCCGAGCCACCGCCTTGGCCGAATGGCGTCAACTTGCTGCCTGAGAGTCCTCTATTATGGCTTCTTCTGCTCCGGGCCAGTTAGTCTGACAATGCCTGCCCGTGGTAATCCACGTCGCGCCCCGAAGGCCTTCATAAACAGTGCCCGATCAATATTCATCACTTCTTGGCTTCGTCTCAGAACGCGTAACGCAGCGAAAGCCGCAGGCCGTGACTCCTGAGCTTGGCCTGCGTCACGGCGAGGTCTAGTAGCAGCGGTTCCCGGCTCCCGTCTTGCCACACGACCCGCCCCTCACCCCGGCCGGTGTGGATCGCGCTGAGGCCCGTATAGCGCCAGGCGACATCGAACGTTGTGCGCTGGCTCAGCGTTGCTGCGAGCCCTGCCGTTACCATCCAGGCAAGATCGGTACGGTGCTCGCCCGGCACGATGGTTGTTGTTCTCGGAAAGGTCATGCGCATCTCGCCAATCCTGGTGCGGACGGCACCGGCCCCAGACCCGA
>CBDHFR010000002.1:0-854639 GCA_965262665.1 Rhodospirillaceae bacterium | reverse complement strand
ACCGTTCACGTGATCGATGTTTTCGAGCGAGCGCAAGATGACCACGCGATGCCGATTCTCCTTACGATCAGGGTCGTAACTCGGAAGGTCCGCCAGCTGCCATGCGGCACCGATCGCCTGTGTCGCGCGGGGGTGTATCGTGACCACGCAGCTCAACATGTCGCACATGGGTTGCAACTCGAGGATGTAGTCGCGAAATCGTTCCGTTTCGAGCGTACGCTTTTGGCGAGACGTTGTGGTCGACGCGAAGTCCTCCAACTGGTCGCAGCACAACAGGACGTGCTCGATCCCAGCCGCCTTTGCCAAGATCAGCAAGGTCGCCAAATAAATGGCTCCGCTACGGGTTCGCTTAGTCGGTGTGGTCTTTTCGACGAACTGCCCCAATTTCTGAGTATCGCCAGCACAAAGGAGGTGCAAGAACTCCTCGACGGGAGGTCCCAGTGTTCGTCCTCGTAGATTTTCTTGCTCGTGCTGCACGAATTCGACGAGTTGATCAGTCTCGTCGGTATCCGCGGCATCAATGAGCCGGTTACGCAAGCGCTCAGCTAGCGTCGGCGATTCCTCGGTACGCTTGAACCGGCACGCATACCGCGCCGCCTCATAAAATACGGTATTCAGAGAGCGTGCATTCGCCATGTCAAATGACGCCAGAACGGCGCAGAGCGGGTGTTCGTCGGCGTCTTCTTCCTCCAACCCGGTTCGGATGAAGATGTCGCGCCCGAAATCCTCGTTCACCTTCTCGACGAGATACTGCATGAGGCTGGACTTGCCAAATCCTCTTGCATCACCTTCGATTCCCACTCCGAGCGACCAGAGGTACCCGAAGCGGAGGCCGCTGTAGGCGGCGCCAAGAACAAACTTCTCGGCGGCCTCGGCCACTTGCCCGGGCAAAACCTCCGGGTCGAACAGCAGACCGTTCTCCCGAAGATCGGCACCGCCAAGCCGCGCGATTGCCTCACGCGGAAATGGATTCCGCTTCAGCTTCCAGTGCTTCTTGGTCCAAACAATCTTCGGTTTGTGTGTAGCGCTCGGCATGATTCACTCCTTCTCTCGTCGAGGGACGAGGCTCATTGAATAGTAGTTTCTGACACCGCGAGAGGTTTCGACTTGCAGCGGAAGCTCGGTGGGGGGCACGTTGCCGTACTGCGCGGGATCGATGTTGACTCCGAATGGAACGTCAACGTCCAGATCGTTCCGCAGTAGCTTGATCAGCGCGCGATCGAACACCGTGTCCGGAATCAACAATCTGTAGCTGGCCGCGGCACGGACCCGATAGATGGGCACCCAGAGAGACCGGGAGGGGTTATCTTTGCGAACCTCGTCGTACGTCTCGCGCAGCATCGCAACGACGCGAGCGACTTGTTCGGTGCCGGTCCTTCGCCGGGTATGAATGACGTCACCTCTCACGTCGAGCGTAGCCGTTGGCCAGATGCGAAGCGCGGTGGGTCCGGGAACGTGATATGAAAAGCTCGCGACACCGAGAACTTTGGTCCAGCGACGTAGAATCTCTTGGCTGATGTAGTCGAGAGAGAGGCCAGTTTGACGAAACGCGAACCTTACCAAGGCCTCCTCGCAGCCGCGGACGAAATCCTGATTGCGCGGATGTGGATCCGGTCGATTTCGCTCTTGCGCGCTTTGCCGAATACCCTCGATGTAGGAGGTGATTTCGGTTCGAACTTCGGGCGCCGTTGCCGACCAGCCTAGATCGTCCACCTCAACTGTGGCCGAAACACGCTCAGTCAAGAACTCGATGTACCGTTCACGTGTTCGCGGTAAGGGCAGCTGACCCCATTGGGCCAGCGGCACCACCAGACCTGCGGGATTGACGGAGATTGCTCGCAGGAATCCCTCGAATTGCGGATGAGTCTTCCACAGCATTCCGAGAAGTTCGTCGTACGCTTGCCTCAGATCCTCTTCGAGGATGCGGGCCCAGCCCTGACCCGCTTCGGTCAAGTCGAAGGTGCTGTTCTTGTACCCACGGGCAGCACGCGCCGACGATGGGAGCGTGGCCGGAACGACCAGCCCTAGCCGCATCAACTCCTTCAGAGACTCCGTGGCATTACGCACATATCGCTTCGGGTCTTGCTGGGCCAACTGGAACGTGGCTGTATTGCCCGTCCCGGGCTGATTCCGGCGCAGTTCGATCATGTGTGCGACTAGCTGACGACGGATCTCTTCAAACGTCGAGCCTGCGGACACCCCGTTAGCAGCTACTTCCAAGAACGACAGTTCCTGCAGGCGAGGAATACCCCGACCCCCGGGCGATGTCGGCAGGTACGCCCCAGGGGGTCTGGCCGACGAGGTCATCCTGCGGCGACTCTGATGGTTAGAATGCGCCACTCGGCGCAGGCTTCTTTAGTGAACACCGTTACCACAGCGTTCCCGCGCACAACTAGACAGACTCCTGGATGAACGGCCGAGTACAACCTGCCTGAAGGAGGGCGGGAATCTCACATAAAACATCACAGCAAGGCGGATGACCTCGGGCGAACTGTTGAAATAACGGAAGGGATTTTGCATCAACGGAGGCTAGGCGACCGCACAACTTGACTCAAGCCGATTTACTCTGACAGTGCCGTTGGGAGTGAAACCAATGCATCCTTCAATACCGAACAGTCCAGACAATTCATCTATCGAAACACTGTGCTTTCAAAACCAAGCTCTTGAAAGAGTGGTGAATGAACAACGCAGGCGCATAAAGGATTTAGAGCGTGCTGCTAAGCCTGAGCGAAAGGGTCTGTGGGGGCGCGTGATTGGATCTGTGGCGGTGCTGGTTTTCGTAGTCGGTTTGACCCAGCCGTTGTTGGCTGGATTCCAGACCGGTACCGATTGGCTCGACACACCGGAGGCATACAAGACCGGTTACGTGACAGGTGTGTTTGATGCGTTTGATACGGCGACTCAATGGGGAGTTGGCGACTTCGGTTGGATGGAGGAATGTATTGTAGTTGGCGACGCGAGTTGGACTTACGACCAAGTGAAAGCCGTGGTGGAAATGCTTTACGCTGACAACCCACAGACACGGAACCTCACCACAAGCAGCATCCTTCACAACGCCCTTGCGGCAGTCTGCACCAATGCTGGGGAATAAACTCTCCGCTGGGCACTGTCAGAGTAAATCGGCTTGAGTCAAGTTGTGCGGTCGCCTAGCCTCCGTTGATGCAAAATCCCTTCCGTTATTTCAACAGCTCGCCCGAGGTCATCCGCCTCGCGGTGATGCTGTATGTTAGATTTTCACTGTCCTTGAGACAAGTCGAAGACCTGCTCCACGAACGGGGCATCGACGTCTCTTACGAAACGGTGCGGTACTGGTGGAACCGCTTTGGCCCGTTGTTTGCCGCTGAGATCCGGAAACGCCGTGTTCGTCATGGATCCTATTCGCTGTGGCGCTGGCCTCTTGATGAGGTATTTGTCCGGATCAATGGCGAAACACATTATCTATGGCGTGCCGTTGACCATGAAGGCGAAGTGCTTGAGATCTATGCCACGAAACGGCGGGGTCACAGGGCTGCACTTGAGTTTCTTAGACGTACAATGAGGCGTTATGGTCGGCCGACCATGATCGTCACGGACCGACTTCGTTCATATGGCGCTGCGATGAAAGATATTGGGGTCGAAGACCGTCAGGTTTGCGGTCAGTGGCTCAACAATCGAGCCGAAAACTCCCATCAGCCCTTCCGACGACGAGAGAAAGCGATGGCGCGGTTCAGAGACATCAAGACCCTACAGAAATTCACTTCAATCCATGCCTCGATCCACAATCACTTCAACCACCAACGCCACCTCAACCGCCGCGATATTTTCAAACAAGACCGAGACGCTGCCCTGGCCGAGTGGCGTCAACTTGCTGCCTGAAGATCCTCTATTAGGGCTTCTTATGCTCCGGGCCAGTTAGTCTGATGGTATGGACGCCCCCTTTTCGGCGTCGAGTGCGCCAGAATGGAGTTTGGTTTGAACTCCAGACAGAGGGAGCGTCCACGATGGATATTACAACAATCGGTTTTGATCTGGCAAAGACGGTGTTCCAGGTTCACGGTGCTGATGGTGAGGGGCGAGCGGTACTACGGCGGAAGCTGCGCCGCGGGAAGGTGTTGGCGTTCTTCGCCGGATTGCCATCATGTCTTGTCGGCATGGAAGCCTGCGCCAGTGCGCACTACTGGGCGCGTGAGATACAAGCGCTGGGCCATGAGGTCCGGCTGATCCCGCCTCAATACGTTCGCCCCTTCGTCAAGACGAACAAGAACGACGCGGCGGATGCGGAAGCGATCTGCGAGGCGGTGACGCGTCCGACGATGCGCTTTGCGCCGGCGAAAAGCGCCGAGCAGCAATCGGTTTTGATGCTGCACCGGGCCCGTGAGCTGTTGGTCCGTCAACGCACGATGGTGATCAATGCGCTTCGCGGCCACTGTGCGGAGCTCGGACTGATCGTCGCTCAAGGGGCGTCGAAGGTGGAGGAACTGGTTGCCATCATCGAAGATCCCGGTGATGTGCGACTGCCCCCTCTGGCACGCGAGGCGCTTGGCTCTCTGGTTGAGCAGCTCCATTCCGCTCAGGCCCGGATCAAGCAGCTGGAGGCGACGCTTTTGGCTTGGCACCGATCCAACCAGGCGAGCCGCCGGCTTGCGACGATCCCCGGCGTCGGTGTCATCACCGCGACGGCGCTGGTCGCGACGATCGGAGATGGCGCGCAGTTTCGCTCGGGCCGGCAGCTCTCGGCCTGGCTCGGTCTCGTGCCCCGACAACACTCGAGTGGCGGCAAGGACAGGCTGGGGCGGATCTCGAAGCGCGGGGATGGCTATATCAGGCGCTTGCTCGTGCATGGTGCGCGAAGCGTGCTGCGCTGGCGCCGCGCCAAGCCGGGCACGGGGCCTGGCTGGACCGACCGGCTCCTGGCGCGGCGGCCGACAAACGTCGTGCTGGTCGCCATGGCCAATAAGACAGCCCGCGTCGCCTGGGCACTGCTCAGATACGAGCGTATCTACCGACCGACGCCCGCCTGACCAGCTGGAAAGCGGATACAAACTTGCGAGGGTAACGACGATTTGATGGCGAAACAGGGCTCCACCCGAGATCGGCCAAACCCGAGGCATTGTCAGAGCTTTGAGCTCGTTAATCTGACTGGGCGTCGATCTTTCGGATTCCATCAGGGCCAGCGGTCAGCGTACCGCAGCGCAAAGGCCGGATACATGACTGCAAGCTCTACCGCCGTTTTAAGTCAGTTTCTCCCTTGCAACACCGGGGGCGTCCATACATGACAATGCCACATGAAGGCCACACTCACAGTCGTATCCTGGCCCGGAACCTGACTTACGATACCGCGCAAGCACGTGAGTCCCGAGAAGCAGCCAAACGCAGATGCCGAAGCACGCCTGGTGGAGATCCCGGAACAAACAGAAACAGGTAAGTGTGGTCGGTGTATCACGTTTGAGGCGGACGATAGTCAGCCGGGACGGATCCTGGACCGCCGGCCAGCTCCCGAACAACCCGGCGTCAAGGCTATCGGTTACAAGCCGGTGGCAGAGCTGCGGCGTTCCCGTTATCAACCGGTCGGTAGCCCGCTCCCGAAACCCCTCGATACGGAACGGGCCTGATCGCGTTGGAAGGGAAGGATCCATCGGCCATGGTCGTGCCGAACAATGAAGGCAAGGTCTGCGACGCCGTTGTCAGGGCTCTCGAAAAAACGACACGTGAGACGCGTGCCGACGTCCACTATCCGGAAAAGAACGGGGCCGGACCGCCCGTCGATCTGCTCCTGAAGCTCGGCGACCAGGACTACGCGATCGAGCACACCCGCATCGAGTCCTTCGAAAACCAGATCGGCAACGCCTTCGCCAGCTTCGCTTTGGTGAAGTTCCGCTTCCGGCTGTTCACTGCCTTGATCCGTGTACCGTCAACCGCCACCAGCTCGCGTCCGAACAGCTCCAGTTCGTGGCATAGCTTCACGAACTCCCGAAATACCTGGCGGAACGCCGCCCGATTGATCCGCCGGAAATCGGCGATCGTCTTGAAGTCCGGCGACAAACGCCGCAACAGCCAGATCACTTCGAGATTACGCTTGCTCTCAGCCTCCAGCCGGCGGCTCGAACGTACCCGATTGAGATAGCCGTATATGTAGAGCTTCAGCAGGTCCGCCGGATCGTAGCCGGGACGACCCGTCGCCTTCGGCGCGGCGCGCTCGAAACCAGCGGCCGCTAGGTCCAAACCATCCACGAAAGCGTCGATGAAACGGACCGGGTTATCCCGGCCCACGTAATCGTCCACTGCTTCCGGCAGAAGCAGAACCTGAGAGCGGTCAATGCCAGGAATGTGTCTCATGGCGGACCCTAACATCGCCATGAGCCGGACGGAATCCCCCGCTACCCAGAGTTTTCACACAGTCTGAATGGTGTAGCCGCCCTCAAAGCCATACTCGGCGCGGAGCCGTTCAAAGATGCGCTTGGCCGTATGGCGCTGCTGCTTCGGAAGTGCTCTATCGTCCTCAAGGATCTGATCGATGAGCCCTGTGAACGGCCCCAACTTCGGACGACGGATCGGCTTGGTGCGCCGGTAACCAGGAGGCACGGCGTGCAACAAAATCTTCGCCACCGTCCGCCGGTCAATCCCAAACCGCCGCGCAGCTTCGCGTTGGGTCAACTTCTCATGGTGGCACGCAAGCCGAACCCGCCGATATAAATCCACAGTGTACATCCCCAAGCCTCCAGCCAGCGCAACCTGGCTTCAGAGACTAAAAAGACTGGCGTACTATTACGCCGCTACAGCGAGATTACCCCGCCGTTCCTGTGGATCATTTTTGCACCGGCGTTCTCACCGCTGCCCTGGCCGAGTGGCGTCAACTTGCTGCCTGAGAGTCCTCTATTGTGAATGCTTCTGTTCCGGGCTAGTTAGTTTGACAATGCCACAGCAACAGCTCTCACCAAAATTCAGCTATAGCTCGTCAGAGTAATTAAAGCGCCATTAAGCACTGAACCTAAGAAGTTATAAGCTTCGACTATTTCCTTAAAGTCATCGTACGCCTTCTCTAGTGATTTACCGAGCATGGTTTCAAGTAAATCTTGCGGACCAGAGAATATAGCCAAGTCCGGAGGTTCATAAGTAATTACAAACGTCAAGCTCTTGTCAAAAAACAGATAACTATATGGGGGAGAGTCCCGCCGAAATTTCCGAAATGCTTTTTCGTTTGGCGATAGTTTAGCTGCCAAGCATTTTTCGTGTGAAATGTAATCTTGTACGCTTTCTGTAACTATTGGATTTGCACACACAGACAAGAGATGGTCTGTTCCGACATGCTTGATAACTTCGGGCATTTGA
The DNA here is from genome assembly GCA_965262665.1 of Rhodospirillaceae bacterium. GTDB lineage: Bacteria > Pseudomonadota > Alphaproteobacteria > Rhodospirillales > Rhodospirillaceae > CBDBND01. Next base: position 847,331 of record CBDHFR010000002.1, on the reverse strand, counting down.
GGCCAAATCTCGAAGATCAACACCTCTTCGTATTGAACGATTCTGCTCCAATTTTTGGCCCTTAGAGTTTGTACGCTCACCCATTGCTTATCGTCCAAGAGTGGACTTACCATTGAGTACAAGCGGTTAAAGTTGTCGACGTTGGTGATTTCAGAATATTCCATAGTCGTTTAATTCCTCACATATCTGAACTTGATCTCCCGGCCCGATGGAAGTTCCACTTGCAACGTGGGACCGCCTGCTGTCCCAGATGGCATTGTCAGACTAACTGAGCCGGACCTAGTGAACCTATAATTGAGAGCTCTCAGGCTGCAAGTTGACGCCACTCGGCCAGGGCAGCAGCTCGGGCTTGTTTGAAAGTATCGCGGCGGGTGAGATGGCGTTGGTGGTTGAAATGGGTGTAGATCGAGGCATGGACGGAGGAGAGTTTCTGCAAGGTCTTGATGTCTCTGAACCGCGCCATTGCCCCGTCCCGCCGTCGCAAGGGCCGATGTGAGTTTTCCACCCGGTTGTTGAGCCAGCGACCGCAGGTCTGGGCGGCCGCAGTGCCGATCACCTTCATCGCCGCCCGGTATGACTGTAGCCTATCTGTGACGATCGAAGCCGGCCGGCCATAACGCTTCATGGCACGTTTAAGGAACCGCAGGGCGACCCTGGGCATTGTCAGACTAATTGGACCAGATCTTAAGAACCTACAATCGATGACTGTCAGGCTGCGAGTTGCTGCCACTCGGCCAGGGCAGCGGCTCGAGCTTGTTTGAAAATATCGCGGCGGTTGAGGCGGCGTTGGTGGTTGAAGTGGGTGTGGATCGAGGCATGGACGGAGGCGAACTTCTGCAAGGTCTTGATGTCTCTGAACCGAGCCATTGCCCCTTCCCGTCGTCGGAAGGGCTGATGCGAGTTTTCCGCTAGGTTGTTCAACCAACGCTTGGTCTCTTGGCAGCCCTCGTTGCTGATCATCTTCATCGCCGCCCGGTATGACTGTAACCTGTCCGTGATGATCGTGGCCGGTCGGCCATGGCGCTTCATCGCACGCCTCAGAAACCGAAGCGCAGCTTCGCGGTCCCGCCGTTTCGTGGCCAAAACCTCAAGCACTTCGCCTTCATGGTCAACGGCACGCCATAGATAATGTGTCTCGCCGTTGATGCGGACAAATACCTCATCAAGATGCCAGCGCCAATTCGACCAGTTACGCCGGTCTATCCGCCTCTTCCGGATCTTGGCGGCAAACAACGGGCCAAAACGGTTCCACCAGTACCGCACGGTTTCATGGCAGAAGTCGACGCCGCGTTCGAACAGAATGTCTTCGACCTGACGCAACGACAGCGGATAACGGACATAGAGCATCACAACGTTACGGATGATCTCAGGCGAGCTGTTGAAATACCGGAAGGGATTTTTCATTAACCGAGGCTAGGAGAGCTTACTTTTCAACTCAAGACGATTTAGTCTGACAACGCCCGTCGTGCTGCACAGTTCTATCGGCGCCGGGGACGGCGACAATGCCGCCGACTATCCTGACATCAACTTCGACAGTTTTTTGTTTACCCTTATCGAAAAGGGGAAAGCGGAACAAACATTGCGCGACAGCGGCCGCCCCTACACCATCATCCGCTCAGGCGCCATTTTGTGGGGCCCCGACCGGGGCATGATTCCGTATACCGGCGAAGGCTATCTCACCGAAGACACCTTGCATGTCGGACCGACCACGTATGATGACCTGGGCGTTCTCGTCGCCGACTGCGCCCGCAATCCGGCCTGTATGAACAAGGAGTTTCATGCAACCGACGATACGCGGGACGATGATTACGCACACTGGCGCTGCCGCCGTTTCCGATCCACACCGGATGAGGTGTGCTAACGAGAAATTAAACCGGCTCCATTGGGCGGTGTGGTTCGTCGGGTAACTCCACTCGGATGGTGTCGCCAGCTTTGACGTCACCGCCGCTGATGACGATGGACATCACGCCCGATTTGCGAATCAATGTGCCGTCTTCCTTCTTTTCCAGCGTGGCGTTCATTAATCCGTCTTGAATACTGTTCAGCTGTTTGCACGGATTGCGCAAACCCGTGAGTTCGACAACGGCGTCGTCACCCAAATGCAATCGCGTGCCGGTGGGCAGGTTCAAGAGATCCACACCACGAGTGGTGATGTTTTCTCCCATTTGTCCGGGCGCAACGTTGAAGCCGGACCCATTCAGTTCATCATGAAATTCAGTATGGATGAGGTGAACCTGTCGCAAGTTGGGTGCATCAGGATTGCGCGCCACGTGGGATTGATGCTGGTCGGTCGTGCCAGCGTGAACGTCGCCCTCGACACCAAAGCCTTCAAGCAATCGGATGGTTTCCTCGTTGGCCTTGGAAAACGTATGGCCTGGTGTGCGGGATACGGCGACTACTTCGGCGGACATGCGACGTCTCTAGGTTTAGGGAACAACGCCGCACGATTTGCCTCAGTTCAGACCGGATCACCAGCGAAAAAAGGAGTTGTAAGTCCTGCGATCAATGCATGACTGCTTACATTGTCCTATTTGTCCCATTAAGCTCGTTACCAATAAATAAATCTCAGGCGAGGACTCCCACCATGCGTACACTCATTTGCTGCGGATTCACTGTGTTTGCGCTGATGCTGACGTCTGTCTCGGCGTCGGCGCAGCCGGAAATGATCAGCCCGGAAGACCGCAAGCCGAGTATTGTCAAAATCATCCGCGGCACGACGGAATGCCGGGAGCCGTCGAAAGATAATGCGCCCTGCGCGACCGAATATTGGACCCTATATGTGCATGGGGACGGAAACCGCTACATGCATGTGGTCTCGGACAATTTCCGCGCCGGTCAGGCCCGCCACGCCATGGTCTGGGTTGATCCCAACGGGGATACCCGGGAAGGGTATTTGAATACCTGGACCAAGAATGGCGTCATCGGTTCGGCATACGTGGTCAAACGGGACGAAACCGTAGACGTCGCCGCGTCCGACCTGATGTTTGAGCGGGCGGAAGAAGGCATGATCCGTGAAGAGGTCGAAGCATTTTATCAGTTGGACTCCATCGGTGTCGGCCCGGCGTCGGCCGATGGTCTCCATTTCCTTCACTATGATTTCGGTTCGCCGGGAGAACAGCCCCATGGGGTCTATTGGATGGGTGGGACCCGCCACGACACTATGGTCGGTGTGGTTTCCTTGTCCGAATACACCTATCTCGGCGAGGAAGAGATCACTATCGCTGACGGTAAGACGTTCAACGCCGATAAGTTCGAGATGCTAAGCGGCACTAAGGTCTGGCTGACCAAGGAAGATCGCCTTCTTCTGCGCATGGCTCTTAGTTTTGGCACCGTTGACGGCTCAGTGTTCGAAACTGTCAGTTTGGATATTACGGAAATTGGGTCCTGAGATCAAAGGTTCACCAGGGCTTCACGGTTCCCATAAAAGCGGCGATCAAAACCATGGCCAAGATGCTGTGGCCGCCCCATTGGGCTTTGCGCAACGTGGTCATCAGGTCGTGAGTATTTTCATCCAGGGCCGCGAAGCGCACCGTTTGGGTTTGCCAGCGAATCCAGCCGCTGATCACCAAGATTAAGCCGAACAATAGAATCTTCGTCGCCAGCCAGTTGGTCTGGATCATCCCTGTGCCCATGAACCCGACCACGGCGTCGTATACATTGCCCAGACCGATGACGATGCGAAGCACGCATTCCGATTTGTAGATGCGTCGGGCCATGGTGCTGTTGCTGGTTATTTCAGACATCACGGCTATCGCAAGCCAGACGGCACCCACCACCCATGTCGCGTATAGCCAAGTGTCCGACATCAGGGTGTAGACCCCGATATGTGTGGCGATGTGTACGCCCAGCGGTAAAAGCAGAACGAACATGAGGGCGGAAACGGCATCCGCGTAGCGTTTGATGCGCACGGCCATGACTTGGGTGGCGTCACTGCTTTCAGGTGCCCGGGCTAGACGCATGGCGTACAGCACCGGCAGTTCGATACCGACAATCACAGCGAAAACTACGATATGGAGATAGTGAAAGACGTCGGCCGGGACCATGGGTTGCTCCTGTTACCCTGCCAAAGTGCGCTAGACTGCGGTGCCATCCGAAAGAATGACTGGGAGTTGAACCATGGTTTCACGACGGGATGCAACGGCGTTGATTGGTACGCTGGGTCTGGGGGCGGCGGCACCTCAGTGGTCATCATCCGCCAAGGCCGACTCTCACGCACTACCCAATGACCCTGCCAAACAGAATGTAGCATGGGTGCGCATTCTGGGGCGGACCGAAGACGGCGAAAGCGTTTGGCAGGGCTCCAGCCGCATCTTTGCGTTGACCTCTGCTGGGGTAACTCCACTGCTTCAGATACGCGGCGCTTCCAGATCCTGGTGGCACCGGGAAGCGGAGAACACCTACCGGCGTTATCCCTCATCCATCAATTTCTTCGTTGATCCGGAAATCGGCGACTTCATCGACTCTTTCGTCAATCCTTTGACTGGCCGGGCAGTATCGTTGGAACCAACCACCCAGCGCCGTCAGGACGGTGAAGTCTTTACACCGACGGGCAGCTATTTTCCCATCACCCGGGAGCGGTTTCCAGACATGTATGATGATGAGCCGTTATCGCTAGACTGGCGCACGGATGCAGGCACCATCAGGGTGTTCGACACCCAACATTTTGCCCCCTTGGCCCGTCAACCGATCTACGAAGTGCACACCTACTTTTCACCCGCTGACGAAGCCTTAGATGAATCCACCACAAGTGCCCAAGCCAGTTCCTCTGGCTGGTTTACCGGTTCCTTTAGCCGCTGGCTCGATATGGCCGACGTGGAGGGTTATATGATCTGGCACTTCGAGGGAACCAAACTGACTGGTTTGGATGATCTCGATCAGGACTACCTCAACCACGCGCGAGTATGGGCGGACAACTTCGATATCTCTCCTGAATTCGATGATGGTCCCAGCTATCTCGATACGGTGGAAAAGCGCCGCAGTGGGGAAAACTAGAGGCCGACTTCTCCGCCGACACCCGAAGCCGTGTCGGAACGATACCCGCCGAACTCGAGCGTTGCCGGACCTTCACTGATCTCAAGGCCACGACCGAAGCCATTGACGAAACTCTCAAGGAAATCCGAATCGAGCATAAGGCTGTGGCGGACAACATCACCGCGGCGCTGCTCGATCACCTTACCCATCATTGCGAGATCATCGAAACCGGCAACGAAAGCTGGCGCTTCAAGCACTGCACCTGATCGGACGCCGGCCGTGCCTGCGGCCCGGGTTGCCCCAGTTAATCAACAGCCCCCCACGCGGCTTCACTCCGCGTTAGCGCAAAGCGCTACGCGAAGCCGCACGGGTCCCCCCTATTGGCTACCGGGACAACCGCCGCCGTACCCCTCAGGTGGGGTCATCTGTGGACGCCTCCGTTGATGCAAGCATTTGTTTGAACGGCGTGGGCATGTGGTCAGGTGCGGTCATCTGTCCGGCCTCATGATGCGGCTGGTAGGATGCCGCGGGCCCGTATGGAGATGCGCGGACCGGGTCCAAGATCAATTTTGCGGGCTTGCAAGCCCGTGACCCAATCTCTGGTTTCCCCGATCCCGTCTCGGTCGACCGTTTGCCCTTACTCGTCCTCCGTCCTGCTCACACCCCCGACGACCTTCCGCCCTCGCCGCTCTTTCAGGCGACGACGGGAGCCCGGTAACTCACCTTGTTCGTCCTCAGCGCCCAGACGATCCGCGCCATCTTGTTGGCCAGCGCCACGGCGACAAGCATCCTCGGCTTGCGCGCCAGCATCCTGGCCAGCCAGGGATCCGACGTCTCGCCGCGCCGCACCGCCCATCGCACGACGGCCATGGCGCCGGTGATCAACAGTCGCCGGAGATCGCGTTGGCCCATCTTCGATATCCTGCCCAGTCTCGGCTTGCCCCCGGTGGTATGCTGGCGTGGCACGAGGCCCAGCCAGGCGGCGAAGTCGCGCCCGTTTCGGAAGCTCTCCATCGGCGGCGCCAGGGCCTGCAGCGCCATCGCGGTAATCGGTCCGATCCCCGGGATCGTCATCAGCCGAGCCGCCTCTTCGTCGCGGGACGCGTGAGCGCGAAGTTCCTTGTCCAGGCCGCGGATCTTGCGCGCGAGACCGGCGATCTGATCCAGCATGAGAACGCCCAGCGCGCGGACCGGCCCCGGCAGCCCGGAGCCCACATCCTCGATGGCCAGCGCCAGCTTGCCGACATGGGCCGGCCCCTGCGGTGCGACAATGCCGAACTCCGCCAGGTGACCTCGCAGTGCATTGATCGTCTGCGTGCGCTGGCGCACCAGGAGGTCGCGCGTGCGGAACAGCATGCCCCGGGCCTGCTGCTCCTCGGTCTTCACCGCCACAAAGTGCATCGTCGGACGCTGGGCGGCTTCGGAGATCGCCTCGGCATCCGTCGTGTCGTTCTTCTGCCGCTTCACAAACGGCTTGACGTAGATCGGCGGAACCAGCCTTACCTCGTGGCCGAGCTTGCCGATCTCGCGGCCCCAGTGATGCGCGCTCGCGCACGCCTCCATCGCCACCGTGCAATCCGGCTGCGAGGCAACGAAGTCCAGGAGCTTCGCCCGGCTCAGCTTCTTGCGGAAGGCCACCGATCCATCCGCACTCGCCCCATGCACCTGAAAGCTGCGCTTCGCTAGATCAATGCCCATAGTGCTAACCTGTTCCATGGACGCCTCCTCCTTCAGGGGGTTAAACTGCAACACCACCTTGGCACATCGCGATGCCGACGGGAGGAGGCGTCCACCCCATCAATTTTGGACGCTGATCGGGGGTCAACATTGAAAGCCGATTGACACTCTACGCAATGTCAATGGCTTAGCCTCATGGAGACATGCCGAAAACAGCTTACAATCACTTAACGTGACGATGCCCAGGATCATGTTGTCGCCCGAGATACCATTGAAGTCATAGGGGAACGGCGGCAGGGTTTGTTTATAGGAACCGTTACAAACCCGGCGCGGACGCCTGTCTCCACCGCCCGCCCAGGATGTCGGCGGCGATGCTGTCGGCGATGCGGGCTGCTGACTCCTGCACCGAATCCCGTGCAAGATGCGCATAGCGCGCCGTCGTCTCGATCTTACTGTGGCCAAGCAGCTTTCCGATCATGGGCAGGCTTTCGCCCAGCGCCAGCGCCCGGCTGGCATAGGAGTGGCGCAAATCGTGAAGCCGCACGTCCGCCAGTCCAGCGCGTTGCCGGATGATTTTCCACGGGTCATTGACGTTACGCATGTAACTGCCCTTGACTTTTCCCGGAATGACCCACGGGTTGTCTGGAACGCGCGGTAATTGTGTCAGTACCCGCACCGCCTCGGGCGACAGTGAAATCGCCCTGGGGCCGGTTTTGCTATCGCGGAGCCGCAGTTCATTGGCCTCCAGATCCACGTCTTCCCAACGCAGCGTCAATATCTCGTTGCGCCGGCACCCGGTCAGCAGCAGCAGCCGGATCGCCGCCACTGCATGCACCGAGACACCGCGGCAGGTCTCGGCCGCGCTCAACACCCGGCCCAGGCGGCGGAATTCCTCCTCCGTCAGGAACCGCTCGCGCTTACGCTCCTTATACTTGACTTGATAGCGGCAGGGGTTGCTCCCCGCCGGGATAAGGCCCCGATCCTCCGCGGTTTTGAATATCCGCGACAGCGTGTCCACCACCTGGTTGGCCATGACGGGCATAGCGCGGAGCTTGTAATGCAGCTCCGCCACGTGCGTTTGGCTGGCCTCAGGCGCGCATAGTTTGCCGAGGGCGGGCACGATGTGCTTCTCGACGTTCAGACGGTACATCGCCACGGTCTTCGGCTTGCAGCGCACCGCCACATGCTCGTCCAGATACCGCGCCGCAAGCTCTTCCACCGTAGGGCCGCCGGCCAGCTTCGCCGCCATGGGCTCGGGCACAGGCTCCTCGCCCGCCTTGATCCGGGCGATGATCAGCGCCGCGCGCCGCCGTGCCTCCTCGGCGGTAATGACACCGTGACGGCCAACGGTCACCCGTTTCGCCGCGGCGCCTCCGGCCCTGGTCTGGACCACATAGTATTTACTCCCCGAGGGATAGACCCGCACCCCGAAGCCCATCAGCTCGCTGTCCCAGAACACCGTGTCCTTCTCGACCTTGAGCGCTGCGACGGTGCGCCTCGAAATCGTCTTTGTTTGCAATTTGGCCATGTCTGCGCTCCCGGTCTTCCCGATCTCCCGTTTCTGTCCGCCTCACGCGGCGTCGCCATCGTGGGGCAGAATATCCGCCCCGATGCTGCCGCCCACCTTCGCCGCCGAGAGCTTCTCCGTGTCGCGCGCCAGATGGGCGTAGCGTGCGGTTGTCGTGACTTTCGTGTGGCCCAGGAGCTTTCCGATCATCGGCAACCCCTCGCCAAGCGCCAGGGCTCTGCTCGCATAGGAATGGCGGAGGTCGTGAATCCGGACATCCTCCAACCCCGCCCGCGCGCGCAGACGTGTCCAGATCGGGTGGAGGCTAAGCAGATGCGCAGCCGGTTTCTGGCCGACGATCACCCAGGGATTGCCTGCGATGCGGGGAATGCCGTCCAGCACCGCCGCCACCGCCGGCGTCAATGGAACCCGGCGCGCACCGGTCTTGGAATCCCGCAAGCGCAGTTCCCGCGCGGTGCGGTCGACATCGTCCCAGCGCAGGGTCACGATCTCGTTCCGCCGGCATCCGGTCAGCAGCAGCAGGCGGAGCGCCGCGATGGCCGACGGCCAGGCCGAGCCGTCCGCTTCCGCTTCCGCTGCATCCAGCACCCGGCCCAGCCGCCGGTATTCTTCCGCCGTGAGAAACCGCTCGCGCCGTCGCTCCTTATACCGGCGCACCGACCGGCATGGGTTCCGCCGTGGTGGCGTTAATCCCCAAGCCTCGGCGAGGGAAAGCATCTTCGAGAGCACGTCCACTGCCTGGTTGGCCTGATAAGGCTTGTCGCCAAGCGCGTCGTGCAGGGCCGAGACACGCGCACGGTCCACCGCCTCGATGGGCAGTTCGCCGAGCTCCGGCAGGATACAGGCAGTGACGATGTGCCGGTAAGTTTCCATGGTGCGCGGCCGGCAGTTCACCGCGACATGGCCCTCCATGTAGCGCTCGGCCAGAGCAGACACCGTCCACACCGGAACGGGCGGTGGCGGAACCGGCGGCTCGCCCCGCTTGATGCGATCGATGATGACGGCTGCGTCCTTACGCGCCTGCTCGGCTGAAATCTTTCCATGCCGGCCGATGGTCACCCGCTTGGGCCCGTCCGGGCCGCGGGTTTGGACAACATAGACTTTACGCCCCGTGGGGTAGACCCTGACCCCAAAGCCGGGCAGGTCCCGATCCCAGAACACCGCCTCCTTGCTCTCGACACAAAGGGCATCGACGGTGCGTTTGGAGAGTTTGGTCGCTCCCTGTCCCGCCATGGTGTCCTCCCGCTAGCGTATTTCCTTCTTTGTCGTGCGTTGCCAGATGCGTAATCGCATCGCAACCGACTGACATCAAATCGGAGCGCATTCAAGCGCAGGCCGGTGTGGAATGCAAGCGCTGGAACTCGAAAGAATCGAGAATAAAGTAAGTGATAATATATAGTTATCATACTACAGCGTATCCAAGCGCATCCCTGACCGAAGTAACTGAACATACCTTATCTATGGGACAGATTGAGGGTTTTTGATAAGGGAGGATTTCTGGCTCATCGTAGAGACTGAAGGAAACGAAGATGAGGCAGAAATCGATGGATACAAGAGACAGCGCCGAACAGGCGGTGCGGGATATCCGACGCAAGACGCGCAAGCAGTATTCGGCTGAGGAGAAGATCCGGATTGTCCTGGCAGGTCTGCGTGGCGAGGACAGCATTTCCGAGCTGTGCCGCCGTGAGGGGATCGCCGAGAGTCTGTATTACAGCTGGTCGAAGGAGTTTTTGGCGGCCGGCAAGAAGCGGCTTTCGGGCGACACCGCCCGGCAAGCCTCCTCGAGCGAAGTCAAAGAGCTGCGCCGCGAGATGCGTGACATGAAGGAGTTGGTTGCCGACCTGACGCTTAAGAACCGGCTGCTTTAAAAAAAGCATGACCGGGGCTGGGGGATACGGCGCATGAGGTACCCCGCATCCGAGAAGCTGGAGATCATCCGCCTGGTCGAACACTCCCACTTGCCGGTCCGGCGCACCCTGGACAAGCTGGGCATTCCGCCGCGTACATTCTACAGATGGTATGATCGCTACCGGGCCTTCGGCGAAGCCGGTCTTGAGGACCGGCGTAAAACCAGTCCATTTTATGTGATGGCCAAAGGCGACGGGAACGGAATAGTCGTTGCTTCGGTAACGCACCAGGGACAACGAAGTGACTTGGGTCGCCACCTTGTCGCAAGCATCAAATGGGATGGGCGGCAACGCCGTCAGCGTCTCGAGATCTTGCTCAAGCCGTTCACCGATGGTTTTGGCATGGCCGCGTAGAACCTCGCCTTGCCGTTTGCGGCATTGCTCTTCCAGGTATGCATTGAAGGCCTCCCAGTTCGCGAAACAGGGAAGCGGCGTCATGAAGTTCCGCCGGGCATAGCCAACAACTCCCTCCACATTGCCCTTGTCGTTGCCCTTATCCCAAACCGTCTTGCTGCTTCTCGCTGGCTCAGCTCTTCCGCATGGCACGCCAGTCGCACGCGTAGATAAAGGTCCACCAAGTACATCCTCCCACCTTCCATCCCCAAAAGGATCGAAGGCTACAGGTGGCAGACTTTTGCGCCGCCCGCGGCCGGGACATTCCCGCCGCTCCCGTGGACTAATTTGTCACCGCCGTTCTCATTGATCCCCATATCGGCGTCAGCACGCGCAGCAAGTCGGTGCGCCCGATCCGATCCACGGTCATGTTCCCGATAACGGGGAACACATGGCGTTCCAGCGACTGCCACCATGTCGCCTCATGTTTGGCGTTGCGCCAACGCGGGCGGTTCGCCTCGTAGACACGCTTGGCAGCCTCGGAAAACGTCGGGGTAGCGGTCTTTCGCTTCTGGGCGAGGGGGTCAACACCTTTTGCCACCAGTGAGCGATTGCGGGCCGCGGCCTCTCTCGCCTCGGCGAGCCCCGTGTCCGGAAACCTTCCCAGACCGAGATCGCGCCGTCGGCCTGCAATGGTGATTCTCTGGATCCAGGATTTCGTACCAGCACGGGTGACATTCAGGTACAACCCGTCGCCGTCGCCGTGCATTCCCGGCTTGGAAAGGCTTCGAAGACGCGCAGCCGTAAGTTTTCCCATTGCTTTATCCCAACACTGATCCCCACGTATAGTGTTAGAATATGGGGGAATAGGTAAGCATGTTCAAGAATGGAATCAGGTAAAATCCACCAATTTAAAGGGTTTTTTATAATCCTCAGGAACCATACAAAATAGATGATGGTGGACTGAGGGTCTTCCGAAGAGTGGAGTCCTAGACGACGTTTTTCATACCAGGCACTGCCCGGCCACACCAAGGCAAAGATCAGCAGGCTGATGGCGATCCCACCCAGTACCCCGAAGTTCTGCGATAAGGATAAAGGGTGCGTACCCGGGAACATCACGCCATAGGTGCCACTGCCAGGTGCCGATAACGGAACCCGCGATAAAGGCAGCCAACGTAATGAGCATCCGCACATTTCCGCCACTAGCAGTGAACAGTGTGCCAGAGGCGCAGCCACCACCGAGTTACATACCAATGCCGAACATGAATACCCCACAGAGAACTGCCAGATTCACCGGCGCCACGGACCCGCGAAGATTTGTCCCGAGAACCTCTCCCTGGGCAATCAGAGGGGTGAACACCAGCACGGTGACTCCCAGCATGACCATATGGGCCCGCAGGCCGCCCCCCGACCGGTCTGCACCACTTCACGCCAGGCGGAGGTAAAACCAAATGCAGCATGATAGAGAGCCAATCCGGCCGTAACGCCGACGCCGAATAGGGCAGCCTGGCGCCAACCGAAGGTGCCGTACAAATAGAGAAACATCAGAGCACTGATGACTGTGCCGATACCGACGATCCGGTCATTTCGGGAGAGAATATGAGGATCGGCTTTTGAAACGATGGAGACGGCGTGCGTGGCCATAAGGTTCTCGAAAATCAGTCTTTATAAATATTAAGCGGCTCAGGACCACTGATTGTAAACGATCCTGGCACTTTCACCCGAATTTACATCTTTTGAGCGGGTGTTCGGCGAAAGTTAAGGCAAGTGCCGATGTCTGTTTGTAGCCATAAGCGGCCATCTCTTCGTTGAGCGAGTTACCAATCCGCAAAGAAATTCGGTCAAGAGACGGCTGCGTTCTTTAATATAATGAAGGATCACTTGCGCGATACCTTAAGCTGAGACCGATTTGCAGGACACCATCCAAATAAGCTGGAGAACCACAATATGAGACGATCTGTGCTTGCGACCACCGTATGCCTAAGTTCCCTGTTCAGCTTTATTGCCAACGGGCAGGCCCACATCATCATCGAGGACATGGAAGGCAAGGCTGGTTACAACGACATGCTCACGTTAATCATCCCCCATGGCTGCGGTCTTTCGCCGACAACGGAAGTACGCTTGAAGGTGCCGGACGGTATCAAGTTCGTCGTGCCGTACAAGGGAGATGGGTGGGACGTCGAGATTACCAAACGCAAAGTCGACAAACCTATTGCGGGCGAAGGTGGACCGGTTACGGAAGTGGCTGACGAGATCATCTGGAAGGGCAACTCCCTTCCATCCGAACAGTTGGGTCTTTTTAAATTTATGGCGGGTTTACCAAACACGCCGGGCAAAGTTCTGTACTTCAAAACCATTCAGAAATGTGAAGATGGTGAAGAACGTTGGGTAGATACCCATGACAACGACGAGGAGTATTGGCGGGTCTGGTTACATAAGACTCCCGCGCCTTTTGCCGTCTTGGTCGAACCCGACAAACCGCAGCTCGGTGTGGACATGCAAACTCTGCAAAAGGCCCGCGCCGAAATGACCGCAACTCAATAAATTTACATTCAATGTAAGGCGACCGCTTTGGGACAGAAGCAGTCCTTCGGATATACCTTGATTCCCGACCTCTAATAGCTATAAGCGGACACGAAAAGTCCCCGTGGCACGGACGGGGGTATTGCTAATTGGGGATGGGCCGTCGCCAAATTAGACTTCCAAAATAGACTTCATTAAGACAAGTAAAACATTAGAGGAGTGAGCGATATGATCGACGATCAATTCACAAAATCCTCTCCGAAATTCGGATATCAAACTAGAAACTTTCCAGCTCGTCGCCAGTTTCTCACGAATGCAGGTAGTGTGACCGCCTTTGCATTAGCAACCGGTTTTACAAACATGAACATAGCACACGCAGAAGATCAAAAGTTGAGGCTCCGGAAGGCTTATGTTGAGGGGCCATACGGGCAGATTCATTATCGATATGTTAAGCCCGACGAACCGAAACACATCCCGTTGCTGTGCCTTCACTTAACACCGATGTCAGGGGCGGTGTACTCCAACTGGATACTCGAAATGGGGAAGGACAGATGGGCTATCGCGCCCGACACGCCGGGATACGGAAGCTCTGATCCACCACCGCAACCTGTGCACATTCCAGACTTCGCTGCCGCCATGATTCAGCTTATGGACCAGCTTGGTATCGATCAATTTGACGTCATGGGTTACCACACGGGTTCTATGACTTCGACAGAATTGGCGAGATCGTACCCGGACCGAATACGCAAGGTGGTTATGATATCTGCACCGCTATTTACTCAGGAAGAATTAGATACCTACAGGCAATCATGGTATGGTGACGTGAACAGCCGTGGTGGTGAACATCATACGTTTTCCACTGCCTTAACGGAGCTTGCAGGCAGGCACGTCGGCGGACAAAAGACGGGTTGGAGAAATGTTGGGTCGGACGAACGATATGGCGAGATAATGTTAGAATGGCTGCGGTCATATCGCACAGAGCATTGGGGACATGAAGCAGCCTTCGCCTACGATCTTTCAGTTCATCTCCCCCATGTCAAACAACCGGTCTTAGTTCTATGCCCTGAGGATGACCTGTGGGTGCACACCCATCGCATTACGCCATATTTGAAGACTGGACGCCTTCACGAATTGCCGGGATGGACTCATGGTGCAATGGATATTCATACCGCCGAAATGGCGGACATTGTTAAAACGTTCCTGGATCAGAACTGACAACAAAATTTAACCCTATTGACCTGCCCCCTATCAGTGGTCCAGTTGGTTTAAGTTGTTCGCAATGTCTGTTGTCAAATGAGGAGCGGACCTGATCTGGCCAAGCTGGTTTGTATGCAATTAGCCATAAGCGGACATTCGTTAAGTGAATGAATTCATATTGAAACGGGATTTCTTATCGCTGATGCGCGGCTTATCGCTAGGGAAATCCGAAGCCATAACCTGGCTATTTTGGCACCATTAAGCCGTTCTTGTTTTATCAAACATTTTCATCAGATCCAAAGGCAACGGCAATACGACGGTCGAGGCATTTTCACCGGAGAATTCCTGCAACGCACCAAGATAGCGGAGCTGCATGGCACCGTCTTCTGTTGCAAGAATGCGTGCAGCATCGGTTAGTTTTTCTGCAGCCTGTTGTTCTCCTTCGGCGTTGATAATCTTTGCACGGCGAATTCGTTCGGCTTCAGCCTGTTTAGCAATTGCGCTTATCATGGTCTCGTTCAGATCAACATGTTTGATTTCGACATTGGCAACCTTAATACCCCAAGCATCGGTTTGCGTGTCGATAATATCCTGAACATCCTGATTGAGCTTGTCCCGTTCCGTCAGCATTTCGTCGAGTTCGTGTTTACCGAGCACTGACCGCAAGGTCGTTTGCGCTAGTTGGCTGGTAGCTTCGAGAAATTCTTCGACCTGTATGATCGCACGCTCTGGGTCAACGACGCGGAAGTAAATCACAGCATTAACCTGCACTGAAACGTTGTCCCTGGAAATGACATCCTGGGTCGGCACATTGAGCACGATTGTGCGCAAATCAACGCGCACCATCTGTTGAACAAAGGGAATCAAGATAATAAGACCCGGCCCCCTCACGCTGGTGAAGCGGCCGAGAGTAAAAACGACGCCTCGCTCATACTCGCGTAAAATCTTGATGGCCGCGGCGAGAAAGACAATTGCAAACAGAGCAAAGAACGTATAGCTGACGAAATCGATTTCCATGGTGAATCCCTTTCTTGCGCTATGCGCTATTTGGTTCCTTAGCGTTGAACTCAGTCTTTTGTGGTCCAACAATTAAGGTTAGGCCCCGCCGATCTTTGATTTCAACGGCAGCTCCGGGTGTAAGACCGATTGGGCCTTCTGCATGCCAAGCCTCGCCGTGATAATTGACGCGCCCGCCGGTTCCTGACCATTCATTGACTTGAGCTGCGGCACCGAGGATTTCTTCGCTCCCCGTCACCACTTTCCGCCGGTATGCCCCGATGGCCATGTACATGATTAAGATAAGGAACCCAACCGTGAATAGGGCAGTGCCAATAATCACTGTCCAAGACAGGGCAAATTCGGGCGCGGTCGTCTCGAACAAAAACGTGGCGCCAATAATGAATGCCGTAATGCCGCCCAGGCCGAGCACTCCGAACGAGGGGGCAAACGCCCTCCGCTACCATGAGCGCCATGCCGAGCAAAACCAAACCTAAGCCGGCGTAGTTAACCGGTAGAACGTTGAGCGCATAGAGCCCAAGCACGATGCTGATGGCGCCGATAGTTCCAGGAATAATCGTACCCGGATTTGAGAGTTCAAAGTGTCCGTCATCAAAACAAATGGGACTGTTGAGCGTGTTTCATAAGGGAGGATCGGGCTCATCTTTGTTTGATGTTAAGCCGCTTGGCGTTGATGGTTCAAGCGGCGGTTTTGGGTGGTCAGTTTTTTGATCTTTTTTCTCTTTTCGATGCTGGCGGTGTGGCGTCCAAAGTAGGCGTCGGCTGGAGTTACGTTGCCGATGCTCTCGTGGTAGCGTTGGTTGTTGTAGCGATCGACGAAGGCGCTGATCTGGTTTTCGAGATCGCCGGGTAGATAATAATTTTCAAGCAGGATCCGGTTCTTCAGCGTTTGATGCCAGCGCTCGATCTTGCCCTGGGTTTGCGGGTGATACGGTGCGCCCCGAACGTGATCCATACCGTGGTCCCCGAGCCATTCAGCCAGATCGCTGGAGATATAGGACGAGCCGTTGTCGCTGAGCAGCCTCGGCTTGTGGACGACATTGGCGCGATTGCAGCCTGAGGCTTCTAGCGCCAACTTCAGTGTTGCCGTCACATCGTCCGCCGTCATGTTGGTGCAGAGCTTCCAAGCAATGATGTAGCGGGAATAGTCGTCCAAGATGGTCGACAGATAAAACCAGCCCCAGCCGATGACCTTGAGAGAGGTGAAGTCGGTCTGCCACAGCTGGTTCGGCGCCGTGGTCTTGTCGCGGAACTCATCGGCTGCCTTGATGATCACGAAAGCGGGGCTGGTGATCAGGTCGTGGGCTTTGAGAAGCCGATAAACCGAGGCTTCCGAGACAAAGTAGCCCCTGGTGTCCGTAAACCTGACGGCCAGTTCCCGGGGCGACAGTTGTGTCTCCTCCAGGGCAAGATCGATGATCTGCCCCCGGACATCATCCGGGATCCGGTTCCATACCCGGCCCGGGCTGCTGTTGCGATCCTCAAGACCGGCGTCGCCAAAGGCCAGAAAACGATCGTACCAGCGATAAAAGGTGGTCTTCGGAATGCCCAGCTTGTCCAAAGTGGACCCGACGCCCAGGTGGGACTGCTCGACCAGGCGGATGATCTCCAGCTTCTCGGATGCGCGATACCTCATTCCTCGTCTCCCCCGTGCCCGAGCATGTTTTTTTTGAGAAGACGGTTCTCCAGCGAAAGTTCGGCGACCAACTCCTTCAAGTCGCGCATCTCCTGGCGGAGGCCTTTAACCTCGCCCGAGGTCGCTTGGCGCCCGGTGTCGCCGGCGAGCCGCTTCTTGCCCGCTTCCAAAAACTCTTTCGACCAGCTGTAATACAGACCCTCGGCGATGCCCTCGCGGCGGCACAAGGCGGCGATGCTCTCCTCGCCGCGCAGGCCCGACACCACGATCCGGATCTTCTCCTCAGCCGTATACTGCTTGCGTGTCTTGCGCCGAATATCCCGAACCGTTCTCTCCGCCGGGTCGTTCTTGCTCATTAATTTCTGTCTCATCTTCGTTCCCTTCGGTCACTACGATGAGCCAGAAATCCTCCGTTATGCAATTACCTCAATTTGTCCCAAAGGCGCTGACGTCAGACACTTAAAATTAAAAGGCCTTGGCGTGCTGCATGCGTTCTTACGCATTCTTTCTCCATTATTTCTTTTTCTTTATTCTACTCTTTTTAATTACGTAGTAATTAAGAGAGGTCTCCTAGGGCACCTATCATAAGTCTCCTAGGGCACTTAATGGCGGAAATTTTGATCGGTTGGAAACGGTCATTCATCATAAAAATAATTGACTACCTCAAGAGGTACATCTTCTTCTTTCATCCAACAATTTATGAACTCATTTGGATGCTGAGAAAGCGTCAATAACTCAGGGTCATAGGGCACGTTCATAACGCTGGTTTTATTTTTGAGCCAATGTCGAAACAAGTACCAATTACTCAGCATAAGCCTAGTTGACTGATATAAGATCGGCCACGGGACCTTCTTGGTAAGGTGCTTCGCCATATTGCGTTCGGCCTTGTCGAAGCCATGAAAATCCTTGGCTTTATCTTCAGGGAGTCCGTATCGCCACAAAGCCTCATACCTTTTTACCAAGGGCGTTGACGTGTCATGTTCCAAGGCATCCAGAGTCGCTAACCTCATTTTAGTATTGTACTTATTTAGGGCTTTTTGATCCTCGTGATGAAGGGTCTCATACTTAATCCTGATATGGGTGCATTGTAGAAGCCCTGGCCTGGATACATGTGGACCTCGTTTCACTTCTATCAGTTTTAAGTCCTTCAATCGCTTCACTGCATTCTTGTACTCACTCGGTGTGAGACCTACCCTTCTCGCCAATTCCTTGCCTGTGCAAATCCACCAAAAATAAGACCCTTCCGTATGGAGCGCTTCGTGCGTCATGATTCTTTGAAGGTGGTAGAGTAAAATGGCAGCGTTTAGACTGCCGTCACATACTCTCCATCTCAAACCAGCGACACTCTTGTTCCGCCAGCCGTATTCCTTTTGCAGGTCTTTAGGCTTCGGGACGTTCTTACTCCGAGCGTGCGCCTTACTGTGTAAATGCTTCATCGAATGGGCCGAATTAGTCATTGTTCCGTCCCCTTCTCAAATTGTTTTCGAGTGGCCTCGCCGTCGGCAATGGGACGGTTTTTCGCCCACTCAGCAATAGCCTCGACGTGCCAAGCGATTGCCCTCGGCCCCATCTGAATAGGTTTCGGAAAATCTGGAGTTTTGGTAAGACGCCACAGTGTGGCCTTGCTTATCCCAAGCGCATGACAAACGTCTTTGGGACGTAGAACGAGCTTAACGGTTTCTAGTAGAGAATCATAATCGGTGGTGGGCATAGTCATGCCTCCTCACGTCAGAGAGGGGACACGCCTTTCAACACCATCCGTGGATTTTTCGGCGACTGTCGGGGTGACTGGCGATGGGGTCGATTCCGGCAAGAACCACAGTTCGATCAGAAGCGACAAGGTAGGATTACACAACGCCCGTCTTAGGATTCTTTTCTCACAGATGAATCACCCATTGCAACTACAAAAATCGTAAAGTCTTACACGGTCGCAAAGTCACACCAACTTTGCATAACCGACCGCCGTTGATCGAATAGGTCACTGCGAAAATATGCGCCTTCAACACCCCCGACAACATGCGCCAATGCAGCTTCCGCAAGCTCTCTCGGTTTGCCTGTCTCTGCACACCAATCACGAAACGAAGATCGAAAGCCGTGGACGGTTTCTTCTATTCCCGCCTCCCGCAGTACCTTGACCAATGCCTTGTCGCCGAAAGGCTTACCGATGCGGGATGAGGGGAACGCAAAACCGGAACCGTCGGATAGTCCCTTAGCCTCCCGTAGAATTTCCATGCAACGCGAAGACAACGGCACGCGGTGTTCTTTGTTCGCCTTCATGCGTTCGGCAGGAACAGCCCATATTGCGTTGTTTAGGTCTATTTCATCCCATCTTGCCCCCCGGACCTCCCCAGATCGGCAAGCAGTGAGGATCAATATTTCCAGAGCCAACTTTGCAGACTGGCCTCCATCGGCCTCCCTTATCTTGTGGATTGCTTCACCCACCTTGGCGAAGGGTAGGGCCGCATGATGCCTTTTTGTGTGGCCGTTGGTGGGCGGGAGTACTGCCTGAGCCACATGGGCGGGATCGTCTTGCCGGAATCCATGAGCAATGGACCAACGCATGACAATCCCAATCCTGTTTAGAAGCCTCTTGGCGGTCGCATGTTTTTCATGCCAGATAGGCGTAATAATGTTCAAAACATCCGCCGTTGTGACTTGACTAACCGGCCTATCCCCTATCAATGGAAAAGCATGAATACCTAAGGATTGCCGCCAATCCTGCTCAGATCGGCTAGAGCTTTTCCAGCTATCCCGATGCAGAGCAACCACCTTTTCAACGGCCTCTTGGAATGTCGGAATGCCCTTGTTTCTAGGGTCCCGGCCCTCAGCTATGGCCCGCACATTCTCTCTTGCTTTGGTCCTGGCCTTGGACAGTGTGACGGCGGGGTACTTGCCAAGGCCAAGATTATTGACCTTGCCGCCGGTCCTCACACGTTGTGCCCATACCTTACTCAAACGATTGTTGGCCAAGGGTTTCACGATTAGATAAAGCCCGAAGCCCCCATGGCCATCGCCGAAGCTTCCAGGCTCGTTGACAGTCTTCACGAAGGGGGCGGAAAGGGTCTTAGGCTTCTGTATCATTATACCTATCATTGTACTTTTTTCTAAGTGATGAAAAGGTATCTTATGAGACCCTAAGGAAGCAAGTTTTATTCTATATCAGTGGTTTATATATACTCCTGAGACTGTCTGATACTACCTGAAACCCCTAATCCGCCGACGCCATCTCAACCGCCGCGATATTTTCAAACAAGCCCGAGCCACTGCCCTGGCCGAGTGGCAGCAACTCGCAGCCTGACAGTCATCGATTGTAGGTTCTTAAGATCTGGTCCAATTAGTCTGACAATGCCGTTGATTGAAGCACGCTCATCCTCGGCAACCCACAAGAGGGAGAACGGATCGCCCGAGAATTAGCAAATCGGTTCGGTCCTTGACCGCTCTACCCATGTAAGGCTGTCTCTTTCGAAAACCCCATCCATAACTGGGCGATTTGCATCATGAAGACCGTTTGATAGGGTTTTCGGGAGGGACAACCTTTACAGAACCCATCTTGAGGTGTTTCCGCGCCATTTTAAAGCTCTGCTAGGAACCCGCTTTGAGCCGCGCTTGGACATACTTGGTCTCTCCATCATCAGCATCGACTTTGTTGCTCGAGCCGCTATGTTCCAGTACATCAACTGCTATGTCTTCCAACGGTACTCAACTCTATCCGGCTCTTGAAGAGCGTCAGGCGCTCAACCGTCTGCTCAACTTCAAACAAGGAAAGATCCCCGTCACCGGCGGTTCGCTGCACTACGTCGCTGGAGGTCAAGGGGAGCGTACTATCGTGCTTCTGCACAAACTCGGCGGGTGGGCCTGGGAATGGCGCTGGATTTTGCCGACCTTGGCGGAACACGCGCGTACAATTGCGGTTGATCTGACTGGCCATGGCGACACTGTCATGCATGGCGACCCGCCCTATATTGCAACGCAAGAAGAACTCGCCGCCCAAGTTATGGCCTTGCTGGACAGCTTGGGAGAAGACAAAGTCACACTTATAGGCAGTTCCCTGGGGGGCTGTATTGGCGCTGTCTGTGGTGTGTTTTGGCCGAACCGCGTCGATGCCCTCATCACCGCCGGCTCTGCCATCGCTGCAGCCCGGTCGCGAGAGAGCCTGGTGAAGTCAGATCGGCAATATATTGAAGGCGGCATGTTTGATGCAGAGGACAATCCTTTACCGCGGGATCCAATCTACATGACCCCCACCTTCGGTATGCGTGACACTACCCATATGGACGACATGGTGCGCAGCCGGAATGCTGCTGGTCGATGGATTCAACCGTGCACGCGCGGCGTCGCCATCTTCGATCACCTCGCTATCGCACCACGCGTGACATGCCCGGTTTTAATGCTCTATGGCACGTTGGGCGCTTATGGCAGATTTGTTGGCGATGCCGTCGCCCGCTTCCCGAATGCCAGAGGTGCCGCGATTGGGGACGCCAGTGCTTTTCCTCATCAGGACCGGCCGGATCACACGGCCCAAGCGATCTTTGAATTCCTAAACGTGTAAACCCGACTACGGCGCAATCCCATCAAGCTTTCCCGGATTAATACATGCGTCCGGATCCAGCGCGCGTTTCACGCTCGACAGCAACGCCACCGTCTCTGGGCTGATTACATTTTGGAAATGATAGAAATCGCCGATCTGCACATGGACCGACCCGAGGTCTTGGAAAAAATCGCGCAATTCGGTGCGCAATTGACGTACGTAGTTTCGCGCCTCCATATTCGACTCGAATTTAGAGAATCTATCCGCTTCCGCCTTTGAAACATTTTTAAGGTGTAAGGGGCTCAATGAGTCATTCCAGTAGAAACAAGGCTCACACAGAAAATAGAACGGGCTGCAATTGGTTACATAGGAGGGCTGCACGCCGAATTGTGTCATCTTTTCGCGACGCTTTTTGAAGAAGTCCTCGACTTTAGTCGCAACCTCCACAGCCCGGCCAATGGGCCAAAGAGAACTGGTGGCCACCCATCGCTCGCCATCCTTGCCGAGAAACTTTCGTATGGAAAAACGGACGGCATCGCGGGCACGCGGCAGAATGGCGGGAATCTCCCGTCCGTATTTCAAACACGCGTCCCGTGCCTGTTCCATTCCGTCTTCCGCCGCCCGGTCAGTCACGGCATCGACTTTGAGATGAAGCGACCATTTGACACCATCCAGGAAACCGGTTCCCGCGCTGGCCAGCTTCGCGGCTGACTTTACGCCCGACAGCAAATTTTGCTCCTCCGTCATGGCTGCCGTCAGCGTTTTGATCGCATCCCCCAGTCCTACTTTAGCAATGTTTGCAGTCTCATAAGGATCGAGGCCGGTGCACCGGGATATAAAGTCCATAGGCGATATAGCGATCATGGCCGCGGCCATGTCTTCATAGGATTCGAAGGCGAACGAACCGTACGCCGCACCTTTGCGACGCGCTTTGAGATGAATGGCAGCCGCTGTCTTAATGCCGAATATGCCGTTGTCGCCAATAAACAGACCGGTCAGATCGGGACCATAATTGCGATAAAACGGTTTGGTGTTTACCGTCGAACTCCACGCGCCCGTCCTGATATGTGTGCTGTCCGCCAGCGCCACTTCTATTCCAAGCACGCCGTGCATCCCGCCGGGCACGTTTTGCGATATCGCGCCGCCGACGGTGGAATGGCTTCCCGACAAGGGCGCGGGGAAATCGACGATCATGTTGGTGTCTTTAAGGGCGTCCCCCACATCCGCCCAGGTACATCCGGCTTCGGCAATGACATAGCGGTTGGTGACATCAACTTCGCGGACGCGATTCAGGCTTCGTAAATCAACAAGAATACTGCCGGGTTGGGTCGGTCCATAGCCGTTGGTATAAGACATTCCACCGCCACGAACATATACAGGACGCTTGTGGGACCGTGCGATATTGAGAATGGACGCAACGTCCACAGCCGCCGCAGGAGTCACGACAACTTCGGGCGTCTCAAACCCGTCCCAGGTGAAGAGATCCGCACTCAGCATTACAAGATCGTCCACCTCAACGGTGACTTGGTCCGGTCCAATGGCATCAGCAAGGGCAGAGGCCAGATCGTGATCGTTCGGTGGAGGGTTCTCGTCCATCAGAATCTTACCTGCTGGTTCAACCTATAAGGTGCGAGGATTATTGGAGCGCCAATGCAGAATAAAGGATTGTCCCATTTCGTAGTGGAATTGATTGCACCCTGCTATTGAAGGCAATGATGTTGACCCGTGGCATTAAAAGAATAGAGGGTGAGGCCTCGCGGAGGTCCGCCTGAAAATCCTGCAATGCCTGCGTTCTTCGTTTTGGGTCCAGTTCCGTTTTGATGGCCAAGATCTGCGGCATCAGCTCCTCTTCGCAGAAGAAAGGCGGGTCTTTAAAACAAGAAAAATATTCGATAGGGCGAATAGCATCGCGCACGGCTTGTGTATTCCAAACCAGTGAAAAAGCGTCCGTGTCGCCCCAATCACCACTGTGATACTTCCGCAGCCATTCGGCGAAAGTGATCAGCCGAAGGTTCACTTGAATGCCGATCCGCTCCAAGGATTGTGCAACGAATTGATATTCTGAAAGGGAAGACGTGGTGCTTTGAAAAACGTCGATGGTCATGCTGAACCCGTCAGGGAATCCCGCATCGGCAATGACTTCTCGCGCGCACTCGGGGTCAAACGTGTAAGGTGGAAGTTCCGGATCATAGCCATTCACGCCTGATACAGCCCCCTGCGTAGCTGGCTGTGCCAGACCCTCATATAGAGCACTCGCCAAAAGATCACGATCAATAGCCATATTGAGCGCTTGTCGCACCGCCGCAGACTGCACCGGTGAACCTACATTGCCGACTGTCCGGAACGCCAGCGACATGATTTGAGATTGAGTGTCGATGACCCGTCGGAAGCCTTGCCTGTCCAACCGCTTCCAGTCGTCCGGTGACAACCCAATGATAATATCAGCGTTTCCTGACCGGAGTGCAGAGATACGGGCTCCGATGTCAAGAATGGGACGGAGTTCAATAGGCACCATATTGGGGGCGGCTCTGAACGAATTCGCCCGGGGTTCCAGCTGAATCCTTGAGTTCGCCACCCCCCATGACGCAAGTGCATACGGCCCCGTGCCAACAGGGGTCTCCGCATAACCGTCGGGACCGAGATCGTTCCATGCGCCAGGAGCGACAATAGGCACCAAAGCCAAACGACCAGGCAATAATGGATCTGGTGTGAGCGTCTCTACTTCTATTGTCAGGTCGTCAATGACGTTTGCGCTCTTAACGCCATTAACCTCACGACCAACTGTGGTCGCCTGCCCTTCATGCGTCAATAAGTAGTCAAACGTTGTCTTTACCGCATCGGCATCGAACACTTCTCCATTGTGGAACGTTACCTGTCCGCGAAGTGTGAAACGCCAACGAAGGGGATCAGATTGTATCCAGTCGATAGCTAGATTGGGTTGAGGCTGTGACTGATTTTCATAAACAGTGAGTGCGTCAAAGATCGCGTCCCATGTATAAATTGAGGGCTCAGACAGAGCTACAAAAGGATTGCCTTTGCTTGGCGGCGCCTGGGTTATTCCTATGCGGATTGTGGATTCCGATGACTGCGCCTTTGATACTTCTGGCATCAAAAGAAACAGTGAAATCAACAATAAAGGCGACAAAAGACTAAGAGTGATCTTTTGGACACTGGACTGTCGTTTTAAATAGCTCAAAGTTTCAGCAATCACCTAAAGACTATACAGTAATTTAGTGCGTCCGATTCAACTGTCATTAATGAACCCTGAACGGCGTTGTCAGACTAATTCGTCTTGAGTTGAAAAGTAAGCTCTCCTAGCCTCGGGTAATGAAAAATCCCTTCCGTTATTTCAACAGCTCGCCTGAGATCATCCGTAACGTTGTGATGCTCTATGTCCGTTATCCGCTGTCGTTGCGTCAGGTCGAAGACATTCTGTTCGAGCGCGGCATCGATATTTGCCATGAGACCGTACGGTACTGGTGGAACCGCCTTGGTCCTTTGTTTGCCGCTGAAATCCGGAAGAGGCGGATAGTCCGGCGTAACTGGTCGAACTGGCGCTGGCACCTTGATGAGGTGTTTGTCCGCATCAATGGCGAAACACATTATCTATGGCGGGCCGTTGACCATGAAGGGGAAGTGCTTGAGGTCTTTGTCTCCAAACGCCGGGACCGCGAAACCGCGCTTGAGTTCCTTAAACGTGCAATGAGGCGTGATGGCCGACCGGCTATGATCGTCACTGACAGGCTAAAGTCATACCGGGCTGCGATGAAGGTGATCGGCAACGAGAGCCGCCAAGAGATCAAGCATTGGCTCAACAATCGAGCCGAAAATTCACACCAACCGTTCCGCCGACGAGAAGGCGCAATGGCTCGGTTCAGAGACATCAAGACCCTACAGAAATTCGCCTCTGTCCACGCTTCGATCTACAACCACTTCAACCACCAACGCCATCTCAACCGCCGCGATATTTTCAAACAAGCCCGAGCCGCTGCCCTGGCCGAGTGGCAGCAACTCGCAGCCTGACAGTCGTCGATTGTAGGTTCTTAAGACCCGGTCCAATTAGTCTGACAATGCCCCATATGGGTATTGGAAGAACTGAGGAATTTCGTTCTGAAGCCGTTCGGATTGCATTGACGAGCGGGCTATCACACAAGCAAGTTGCCGCCGATCTTGGCATTGGCCTGTCTACATTAGGCAAGTGGATTACCGCTCATAAGCACACTGAGCTGCTGTCCGGCCCTCATAATGATAAAGACAAGGAATTGGCTCGCCTTTGCAAGGAGAACAGGACATTGCGTGAGGAGCGGGACATTTTAAAAAAAGCGACGGCCTTCTTCGCGAGCCAAAGCCGATGAGGTTTCATTTCATCGCAAAGGAGAAGGCCAATTTTTCAATCTGCAGGATGTGCAAAGTCCTGAGGGTCAGTGAAAGCGGCTACTACGCTTGGGTGTCTCGCCCTGCCAGTCAGCGCCAACGCGACGACAGGGTCTATTTGGCCCATATTCGTGCCGAACATGCCCGTAATTATCGGGCCTATGGTCGCCAGCGAATGACTGATGAACTCAGGGATCAAGGCAGCGTCATTGGTGAACGCCGGGTCGGGCGGTTGATGCGGGAGAACGATATTCGCATCGTCAGAACTCATAAATTCAAACGCACGACAAACAGTAATCACAACCACAACATAGCTCCCAACCTTCTGGATGGAGATTTTCAGGCCACGGGACCAAACCAGAAATGGGCCGGTGATATCAGCTATCTCTGGACGGCAGCGGGCTGGCTGTATCTTGCGGTGATCATCGATTTGTATTCACGCCGTGTCATTGGCTGGGCCGTCAGCGACAGGCTCAAACGGGATTTGCCGATCAAGGCTCTGAAAAGGGCCATTGCATTGCGACAACCGCCACCAGGGGTCATTCATCATTCTGATCGTGGCTCGCAGGGCGGGTTCAACCGGTCGTCGCAACACTCTGGCATAGGAGGTTGCTATGACGGTACGCAGACGGCGGTCGGATCGGTCTGGACGGAGCAAGTTGCATTCGCCAGGTCGACCGGACTCGGCACGGCGTGAGGAGCTTGTTCGGTTCTGGGCAGCGATTGCGACGGGGCGTTCGAGCGAGGACGCGGCCCGAGATGCCGGTGTATCCCCTCCGGTACCCCTGCGCGACCGCCCACTTCATGATCGCGCTGATACGTTGGCGGACACGGCGGGCGGTCTCGGCCTTTTCGGTCCATATCGGAAGCAAGACCGCCATCACGTCCGCCGTGGTGATCGTATCCACGCCCCTGGCCCCGAGACGGGGAAAGGCGTATTGGCGCAACGATGACTCCCATTGCCCGGCGGACCTGCCGCCATTGCGCCATGTCGGTTTGTGCATTGCGATCACCGTCCGGGCGGCTTCCTCAAAGGCCGGAATATCCGGCCGCCGCCTGAGTGCCAGCGGATCGCCGCCCGCGCGGGCTAGCTTGCGGTTTTCGAAGGCAGCCGCACGGGCTTCGGCCAACGAGACCAGTGGATAGCCGCCAAGTCCCATGTCGCATCGCCGCCCGCGCACGAACGTTCGTAGAACCCACGACCTTGAGCCGCCGGGCTTGACCATCAGATACAGGCCGTTGCCGTCGCCATGCCGTCCCGGTTTCTTCACCGTTGCCGCGAACCTGGCCGTCAGTTTCCCAGCCACCTGCGTTCCCTCCTCTGATCCCACTCTATGAGTGGGAATGTAGTAGTACTCGGTAGCACTGTCAAGCTGTCAGAAAGGAATGACCACATTGATTTCAAACAATAATATAGCATTCCATAGAATACCGTGGATGTACCAAGCAGGGACTTTCCATCCGCGCGTTCCTGTTCACTGGCGTGGGCGGTTTTTTTAAAGCTGATCTTGCGCGCGCGGAACCAGTCATTAATCGTCGAAGTCGGCGCAATCACTTGGTGAACTTCGTCCAGACGCTCAGACAGCTCTTGCAGTGTCGGGTCTGGCGTCTCCTTAATCCAGCGCAGGATATCCTCGCCGTAAGGATCAAGACGGCGCTGGCGCGACGGCCGTGGCTTGACCGCGACAGTCCCCTCGTCTTCATATCGCCCGACATACCGCACCGCCGAGCTTGCGCTCACCTCAAAAAGGGCCGCCGCCTGACGGCGCGACATGCCCGACGCCACTTTCCTCGCCAAACGAATACGCAGGTCTTCCGATACAGCCACGATGCCCCCGCCAAAGCGGCTATCGAATCAGTCCGCCAAGACCATGACAACAAAATATTGATTCATTCAGCCTCGGAAACGCTCTAGACCGCCCGGTGTATCCATGCGGATGACCACAAGAGCGGCCCCGCGCGCTTCGGCAGCGGCAAGTCCGTTGGCAATGTACTCACTGGTAGCCGGGCCAATAGCGCCGTCCACATCAAGACGTAGGACCACCCCATCGCCCGACATGGGTTGCGATTGAGCTATTGTGATAAAGCCAACTGCATAAAAATAACAGCGAGCGTGAAAAGAACTAACCTTGCAAAAAGAGCAGTGGAGCGAAGCATGGCGTCCTCCACACAAAACTTGTCTATTTCTATAGCGAGCTAAATTTTACTCAGATGGTTGACAAGCATATTGGGGACCTACTGTGCCGAGTACATTGATAGAGGTCAGGTCAGCCAAAATTCGCCAACAGAACCTGACTAATTAGTACTTGCAATCACCACGTGCCATCTCCGTCATAAAACTCGAAAACCGTTGTCTGCACGAGCGTACCGTGGGTTTGAAGCCACCCTCTCCGCCAATTTCTCAATACGCCTCTATTTAATATGTTTCTTCGGAGGGCCGAAGTGATCCTCTTCGTACTCGTGTTTAGCCTTCTCGGCCTCTGCGTGGGCGGCGTCGTGGAGGTGGGCCATGATCTGTTTGTGATGGGCCATCTCTTTGCGTATCTGAACCTTTCGCTTCTGATTGGCACGGATCATCACCAGCACCATCAGCACCATCAGCAACAACACACCTCCGATCCACAGCCCGGTCCAGAAGCGGTCGCGGCGTTCCTTCTGTATCTGTTCCCAGACCTCGGGCTCGCAGTCGGATTGGTTAAATTCGCAGGCGCGGCGGCGGCGTATCTGCAGGACTTGGGTGTTGGGCGGCGGCCTGAGGGAGTCCTCTTCCGTTTCGGCGGCGCGGCGCTGGGCTAAGGCCGGAGTGAGACCGGTTGCCGCCAGCCCGGTGGCGGCCATACTGCACAGAGTTAGGAAACGCCTTCTGTCCATAACGCAGGATACTATGGCAGTTAATCGTTGGGCGCGGTATGACTAGGATCAAAGGCGGTGGCTCGGTTTCTGGGCTTGGGCACATTGCATCTAGCCTCCTTAGTAGAAAGATTTGAGCGAATCAGGCTGCATCAGCTTTCGACAAGAAGTAGAAATTCCATAGATGCTTTCTATGAGCCAGCCTTTAACCAAAAGCGGACATTAGAAAGCTGCGAGGAGTGTTGTTATTGATCAATGTTAGTTTCAGAGAAATTGGATCCGAGCTGATCAGGTTGGCTGTCTATAACCGCAGAAAAGATTTCGTCTTTGATGGATGACTTTTGTTTTTCAACGGCAGCAACCAACAATCGGAAATCGCGCCGGACTGTATTAAGTTGGTCAAGCAGCGATAGCATCGCCGGAATGCTCGTTTTCTCTATTCCTAAGTCTTGTTCAAACTCAACGATAAGCCTAAGTCTTGCAACGTCCACTTCGTCGAACATGATTTGTCCATGTTTCCTGGATGGCGCTACCAAACCTTCACCAACCCAGAGATCTAAATCGGCCGCGCTTAACCCACGCACGATGGCGAGAACCTCATCTTGTGTATTCATGACACAGTGTCCATTTTCTTGCGGGGATCGTATGCATAAAGCTCCGACCAACTCTTAACGAATTTCTCGAGCTCCTGGTCGATAACGTCAGGTAACACGACTGACAAATGAACCAACTGGTCACCTCTAAGTTTTTCATCACTGGGAATAATCCCTTTGCCCCTGAGCCTCAGAATCTGACCGGTGTTTAACCCTTTAGGTATGGTGAGCTTTACCGGCCCTGAAATTGTCGAAACAGAAACTGAACCGCCGTTTACAGCTTCGCTAACTGAGATTGGCAGAGTCACATGTATGTCATTGCCAACGCGCTTGAATTGCTTGTGTGGACGTACAGTCACTTTTACATAAGCATCACCGGCGGGTGCTTGATTTAAACCCGGCATTCCCCGCCCCTTCAGCCGAAGTACTTGCCCGTCTCTGAGTCTACTCGGTATCTCTATTTTCAATGTCATACCGTCGGGCAAAGTAACTCTCTCTTTCGCACCGTTCGCAGCGTCGAGAAAGTCAACCTCGATTTGATAACGGACATCGTGACCCGGCATACTGAATTTAGCTTCAGTCCAACCCTTTTTGTGTATGTTGAGCTGCGACAGAACGTCACTCAGGTCGATGAAGTCCCCTTCCTGATGGTGACGGTGGTACTTGAAGTTAGGGTCTGAATCAGCGAAATGATGATAAAAGGACCGTTCGTGGACTTCGACACCATCGGCATCGATTTCACCCTGATCGTAACGGCCTCTTTTTCATGGTTCCCCAAGATTTCGTAAGCAGCTGCGATTTTTTTGAATTTGTCTTCTGCCGATTTGTCACCTGGATTGAGGTCCGGGTGGTACTGCTTGGCTAACTTTTTATATTCCTTTGCGATGGCGTCGTCAGACGCTGTTCGAGAGATTCCCAAAATCTCATAGAGATCACTGCTGGGCACAACTTTGGCTCCATGACCTCACTAGAAAGCCTAGCTACGACGACACCACTCAAACAAAGATGAATCGATATCGTCAATTCCCTTTTACTATCTCCACCGGCAACAGAAAGCCTTGATTCCAATCAATCCTCAGATTTCACCGCATGCTCCAGGAGAGATTACTAGGGTAGGCATTGACAGCTCGTCTCCAATTAATGCTTTAGGGGTTTTCTTTTATATTCAGGAGATTAGGCTCGAACAGGATGCATGGGAGGTGGTTTCTAGATGAAGTCCAAACATGCTTTAAATTGCCTTTCAGACGGCAGTTGGTTGAGGCCTGATCCCACTTTGCTCTGTAAAAATTGCACAGCGAAGAAACTAGCTTCATGTGCAGTTATCAAGCCGGGTATTTCTACGAAATTTCAGACACTTGCTATCCGGCAAACCTTTGCCAAGAACGACGTAATTTTCGCCGAGCAAGAACCAGCCGATAAAATCTACGTTATCACCTCGGGAATGGTAAGGCGTGTAAAACATATGCAGAATGGTCAGCGGTTTGTGTCGGCGTTTTTGAGCCAGGCGACATGTTTGGTGGAGTATCATCAATTCATGATTTTGCAGCTGAGTGCGTGACACCAACTGAAGTATGCAGCTTCTCCCGCGCAGGGTTTGATGCTTTGCTCAAGATTGACGTTGAGCTGGATCGTCAAATTTTGAAGTCTGTTTCTAGCGAATTAATTGAAACCCGCGTCCACTCCTTAATCCTTGCGCGTGAGTCCGTGAAAGCCCGTGTTTTGGCCTTCTTACAGGTGATGCGGATCCGGGAATACCGCCGCACCGGCAACAGTGATTTCGTCGATTTATTTATGACACGACAGGAAATTGCAGATTATCTGGGTTTGGCGCTTGAGACTGTGAGTCGTGCTCTCCACCAATTAGAAAAGGACGGAGCAATTCGTCTCGAAAATATTTACAGGGTGTGGATCGAAGAAATAGATAGCCTCGCAGACATTACTAGAGCGGTTTGACTGAATTGTGAATCGAAGGGGATTCCCAAGCGTCCCACTCCATAATTCTATATCCCGAGGCGATTTGGTGTCAGACATGGGGCATTGTTACGGGAATGATCTTCGCCGGCGGGTCGTCGAGGCGATCACGGGGCGTCTGTCTGCACGGGGGGCCGCGGCGCGTTTTCGTGTCGCGCCAGCGACGGCGATCCACTGGCACCGGCGCTGGCGCGAGACGGGCTCGATCGAGCCCGACCGCCAGGGCCAACCGCCGGGCTCGAAGCTGGATGCGCATGAGGCCTTTATCCTGGCTCTGGTGGCGCAGACCAAGGCTATGACGCTGGCCGAGATTGGCGAGAAGCTGGCGGCGTCGCACGGGGTTCGGGTGTGCCCGTCGACGGTCTGGCACTTCTTCGCCAAGCGCGGGCTGACGCACAAAAAAAGACCGGCCATGCAGCGGAGCAGCGGCGCCCGGACGTGCTCGCGCGGCGCCGGCTCTGGTTCGAAGGCCAGGCAGGGCTCGCTCCGGAACGGCTGATCTTCATCGACGAGACCGGCGCGTCGATGAAGATGGCGCGGCTGCGGGGATGGTCGCGCAAAGGCGAACGGTGCCGGGCCGCCATACCCCATGGCCATTGGAAGACCACCACGTTGACCGCCGGCTTGCGCCTCTCCGGGGCCTGGCGGGCCCCGATGCTCCTCGACGGGCCGATGCATGGGGCTGCCTTCAAGGCCTATGTGGAACAGGTCCTGGTACCCGAACTCGACCCCGGAGACAGCGTCGTCATGGCCAACCTGCCCGCCCACAAGGTCGCTGGCATCCGCCAGGGCATCGAAGCCGCCGGCGCAACCCTGCTGTATCTGCCGCCCTACAGTCCCGACTGCAACCCGATCGAGATGGCCTTCGCCAAACTCAAGGCGCTCCTGAGAAAGGCCGCCGCCAGAACCGCCGACGACCTGTGGGACGCCATTGCCGACGCCATCGACGCCTTCACCTCAACCGAATGCGAAAACTACTTCGCCGCCGCCGGATATGATCGGGACTAAATTGAATCTGCTCTAGTGATGTATTCGATGTTCCTTTAGCGCTCGCTATCCAAGCCAAAAAAACCTTGAGACTTCCCAAAGATTTTTAATCTTGGTTCTAAAGCGGACTCTTTGAAACGTTGTCCGTAAAGGTTCCTATTAGCCATAAGCGGACATTCTCACGCCAAAAGAAACTCCGCCAGCGCGGAGTTTCTATAGCATTTCCGATTTATTCTGACGCATAGCCGTCAGCAACCAAGAAGTTCCTGCAGTGCTCGTGATTGAAGAGGCCGCAGACGTTACCGGCGGCTTTCCACAGATCATCGATGGTGCGGGGTTTTAAGCGCTTCATGTGAGCTTTGAACTTTGAAAATGCGAGCTCGATCGGGTTGAAGTCCGGCGCATAGGGCGGCAGGAACAAAAGCCATGCGCCCCGCTTTTCAACCGCCCGCCTGGCACCGTCGCGTTTGTCGGCCGGCAGATTGCCGGGGACAACAACAGCGCCTTTTTGAAGGGTCGGGGCGCGTTGCGTTTTGATGTACTGCTCGAATGCATCACCGTCCATGGCGCCCTCGATCAAATCAGGGCACCCAGGGCGCGGTCAGGCCGTCACCGCGCAATCCGGCAATGAAGGTCATGGTTTTCCAATGACCATGGGGAATGGCGGCAACCATCCGCTGGCCGCTGGGACAGCGCCCCCGCAGGCGCGCCATTTTGGTATTGATACTTGTTTCGTCAAGGAACACGATCCTGCCGACCCGCTCGGGATGGGCCGGGAGCCGGGCCTGACGTTGGCGCCAAACCACGCGTGCTGCCTGCCCATCCGCGCGTTCCTGTTCACTGGCGTGGGCGGTTTTTTTAAAGCTGATCTTGCGCGCGCGGAACCAGTCATTAATCGTCGAAGTCGGCGCAATCACTTGGTGAACTTCGTCCAAACGCTCAGACAGCTCTTGCAGTGTCGGGTCTGGCGTCTCCTTAATCCAGCGCAGGATATCCTCGCCGTCAAGGATCAAGACGGCGCTGGCGCGACGGCCGTGGCTTGACCGCGACAGTCCCCTCGTCTTCATATCGCCTGACATCCCGCACCGCCGAGCTTGCGCTCACCTCAAAAAGGGCCGCCGCCTGACGGCGCGACATGCCCGACGCCACTTTCCTCGCCAAACGAATACGCAGGTCTTCCGATACAGCCACGATGCCCCCGCCAAAGCGGCTATCGAATCAGTCCGCCAAGACCATGACAACAAAATTTTGATTCATTCAACCTCGGAAACGCTCTAGCTCTACGTTTTCGGTCTATTAAGTGACTGGGCTATTCCGCCGTAATCTGATTATAAGCCTCGTGCAAGCATTCTTCGAACTTTGCCCGCAGTTCTTTTTCTTCAATGCCTGCGCTTCTTTCAGCGACGTCAGCCTTGACCTTGTCCATAAGATATTCATCACCGGGTTTTTCGAAATTTGAATCGACCACTTCGATGGCATATTTTTCGGCGTCATCACCCGTCAGACCGAACCGTTCAGCCAACCAGCGGCCAAACAAATGATCTCGACGGGAATGGGCCCGGAATTCTTGATCCTGGTCCATCTGAAACTTTCGCTCGAAGCCTTTTTCGCGGTCCTGAAACGGATCGGTCGACATAATGAGTACGATCCCCTTACAAAATTATATGGCGCTGAGCACGCCCAGCGTGACGGTTCTCTCCTTGATATAATGGCCCGGCGGCAGCGGCGCAATTGCCAAACCAATATGTTTCTGCGACACAGCCATTATGTGCACCGTCGTCATTTTGCGCCGCCCCGACCATCCTTGGCCGTTGATCCTCGGCGCCAACCGAGACGAGCAAATCAGCCGCCCCTGGCAGGCGCCGGCCCGTCACTGGGAGGACCGGCCAGAAGTGGTTGCTGCCTTGGACGAGATGGCGGGCGGGTCGTGGATGGGGATCAATGATTGGGGTGTCGTCGTCTGTATCCTCAACCGGCGCGGCACGCTTGGACCCCAGGACGACAAGCGCAGCCGGGGTGAGATCGTTCTCGAAGCCCTTGATCATGAGGACGCTGTCGCCGCAGCAGAAGCCCTGGCACATTTGGATGGCCGGGCCTACCGCGGGTTCAATCTCATCATCGCCGATAACCGCGATGCCTATTGGCTCAAACTGGATGAGGCGCAAGGCCCCGAGGTGACCGTCAGTGAGATCCCCGAGGGCCTCTCCATATTGACCGCGAGCGATCTGAACGATCCAACCAGCGAGCAAATTCAGGCCTTTCTGCCCAGGTTTTCCACAGCCCCGGTCCCCGACCCGGGTGTGAATGATTGGGCGGCGTGGCAATCCCTCATGGGTGCCAGGGCCGAGAATGGCTCTCCCTTTGCCGCCATGTGTTTCCGCACGGATAAGGGGTTCGGCACCTCCTCCAGCGCTCTAGTCGCCTTGCCATCAGCCGACAATGCCATGAACAACCCTACCGACGGCCCGGTCTGGCTGTTTGCGCCTGGTCCACCTGACGAGGCCCCCTTCGAACCGGTCGCTCTAACAGCGGATTAATCTGCAGGAATTTTTTGAGTCGCCCGATATGAGCAATTGAGAGGCGGAACGGGTCCTGCTATATCCGGCATGACTTCAATGACCCGGTTCGGAAACCCTCCGGCGGTCCCAGATATTCGGTACAATTCAACACCATGCCCAGGCGTAAACAAATCTACGAAGGCAAGGCCAAGATCCTTTACCAAGGACCGGAGCCCGGCACGATCGTCCAGTACTTTAAGGACGACGCTACCGCGTTCAATAATAAGAAGAAGGGGACAATCACCGGCAAAGGCGTGCTCAACAATCGCATTTCCGAATACCTGATGCAGCAGCTGGAAGAAATCGGTATTGCCACTCACTTTGTCCGCCGCCTCAACATGCGAGAGCAGCTGGTCAGGGAAGTAGAAATCATTCCCATTGAAGTGGTCGTGCGGAATATTGCTGCGGGGTCAATCTCTGAAAAGTTTTCAATCCCGGAAGGCACCCGCCTGCCCCGCTCCATCGTCGAATACTATTACAAGAGCGACGAGTTGAATGATCCACCCATTTCGGAAGAACACATCACCGGTTTCGGCTGGGCCACGATTCAGGAAATCGATGAGATGCTCAACACCTCGTTGCGCATCAACGACTTCCTTATGGGATTGTTTCTCGGTATCGGCATCCGCCTGGTCGATTTCAAACTGGAATACGGCCGCCTCTATCACGACACCGGTGAAATTCAGATTGTCCTTGCCGATGAGCTATCGCCGGACAATTGCCGTCTGTGGGACACGCAAACCAACGAGAAAATGGACAAAGACCGCTTCCGCCGTGACCTCGGCAAAATCGAGGAAGCCTATCAGGAAGTGGCGCGCCGCCTGGGAATCCTGCCGGAGAGCGGCCCGGGCGACCTTCAGGGACCGAACACGCTGCAATAACGAAACGAAGGTTGTTTAAGCACACATGGTCAAAGCGACGGTTCACGTGACGCTGAAGAACGGCGTTCTCGATCCCCAAGGAAAAGCCATTCAACACGCCCTTGAGACTCTCGGTTTCTCCGGCATCGACGGGGTGCGGCAGGGCAAATTCATCGAGCTGGATCTGGCAGAGAGCGATACCGGCAAAGCCCAAGCGGCGGTCGAAGACATGTGTCAAAAGCTGCTCGCCAACACGGTCATAGAGACCTACTCGATCGAGGTGTCTGACTAAAATATGAAGTCCGCTGTAATCGTTTTCCCCGGTTCTAATTGCGATCGTGACATCGCTGTCAGTCTGACCAAAGTGACCGGCCACGCGCCGGCCATGGTGTGGCACCGCGACCCTGCCCTGCCGGAAGGCATTGATCTCATCGCCGTACCGGGTGGATTTTCTTACGGCGACTATCTGCGTTGCGGCGCCATGGCCGCCAACTCGCCCATTGTTGCCGACATCAAGAAAAAAGCGGACGCCGGTGTGCTCACGCTTGGTATTTGCAATGGCTTCCAGGTTCTGACCGAATGCGGCCTGCTGCCGGGCGCGCTGATCCGCAACCGGGATCTTAAGTTCGTCTGTCGCGACGTGATGCTGTCCGTCGAGCAAACTGACAGCGCGTTCACGGATAAATACAAAC
Organism: Rhodospirillaceae bacterium; assembly: GCA_965262665.1. GTDB lineage: Bacteria > Pseudomonadota > Alphaproteobacteria > Rhodospirillales > Rhodospirillaceae > CBDBND01. Next base: position 811,129 of record CBDHFR010000002.1, on the reverse strand, counting down.
ACGGACAGGTGATCCGCGTTCCCGTCGCCCATCACGATGGCAATTTCTTCGCTGACGGTGAAACCCTGGACCGGCTGGAAGGTAACGGCCAGGTTGCGTTCCGTTACTGCAACGACAATGGGGAGCCGATGGATGAGGCCAACCCCAACGGCTCGGCCCGTAACATCGCCGGTATCTTCAATAAGTCCCGCTCGGTCATGGGCATGATGCCCCATCCGGAACGGTTGTCCGATGATCGCCTTGGCGGCCAGGATGGCGTGCCGCTGTTTGAAAGTTTATTGGAGCGGCTGTCATGACGCTTGTGAACACATCAATCACCAAAGAAGACATTGCCGCCCATGGCCTGACGGACGACGAATATGAAAAGGTTCTCGAAATCCTTGGAGGCCGGGAACCCAACATGGTCGAGTTGGGTATTTTCTCGGTGATGTGGTCGGAACACTGTTCCTACAAATCCTCGAAGAAGTGGCTTAAGACCCTGCCGACCGAAGCGCCGTGGGTGATCTGCGGACCAGGCGAGAACGCCGGTGTGGTCGATATCGGTGACGGCCTCGCTGCCATCTTTAAAATGGAAAGCCACAACCATCCCTCCTTCATCGAGCCCTTCCAGGGGGCGGCCACGGGCGTCGGCGGCATCCTGCGCGACGTCTTCACCATGGGCGCCCGCCCGGTCGCCAACATGAACGCCTTGCGCTTCGGCGCCATCGATCATCCGAAGACCAAACATTTGGTCGCCGGTGTGGTCGGCGGCATCGGTGGCTACGGCAACTGCGTCGGCGTGCCGACCGTGGGCGGGGAAGTGAATTTTCACCCCGCCTACAACGGCAACATCTTGGTCAACGCCATGACCGTCGGTTTGGCGCAGCAGGACCGCATTTTTTATTCGGCCGCCTCAGGCCCCGGCAATCCGGTGATCTATGTTGGCTCCAAGACGGGCCGCGACGGCATTCACGGCGCCACCATGGCCTCCGCCGAGTTCGACGACGATTCCGAAGAGAAACGCCCAACGGTGCAAGTGGGCGACCCGTTCACTGAGAAACTGCTGATCGAAGCGTGTTTGGAACTGATGGCCACCGACGCCATCGTCGCCATTCAGGATATGGGCGCCGCTGGACTCACCTGCTCCTCGTTTGAGATGTGTTCCAAGGGCGGTGCCGGCATCGAACTGGATTTGGACGCTGTGCCGGTGCGCGAAGTGGCAATGACCCCATACGAAATCATGTTGTCGGAAAGCCAGGAACGTATGCTTATGGTGCTCAAGCCGGGTAAGGAAGACATCGCCCGCGCCATCTTCGAAAAATGGGAACTGGATTTCGCTATCGTCGGCCACCTCACCGACACCGGCCGAATGGTGCTGAAAATGGGTGGCGAGGCCGTGGCGGACATGCCCATCGATCCCCTCGCCGAAGCCTCGCCGGAATACGACCGCCCCTGGGTGCCGACAGAGAAACCCAATGTATTTCAGTCAAACAGCATCGAACACGGCGACTGGACAGAGGCGCTGAAAACCCTGATCGGTGCGCCGGACCTAGCCAGCCGCCGCTGGGTTTGGGAACAGTACGACCACATGGTCATGGGTGACACGGTGCAGCGCCCCGGCGGTGACGCGGCAGTGGTGCGCATCCATGACTCCGACCGTGGTCTCGCCGTCACTACGGACTGCACGCCCCGCTATGTCAAAGCCGATCCCTTCGAAGGCGGCAAGCAAGCCGTCGCGGAAACTTTCCGCAATTTGTGCGCAACCGGCGCCAAGCCCCTGGCGATCACCGACAATCTCAACTTCGGCAATCCGGAGAAGCCGCCGATCATGGGACAGTTTGTCGAAGCTGTGAAAGGGATCGGTGAAGCTTGCACGACGCTGGATACGCCGGTCGTATCCGGCAATGTGTCGCTCTACAACGAAACGGATGGTCAACCGATCCTGCCGACGCCGGCCATCGGCGCCATCGGCGTCATCGACTCTTTAGACAACACCGCGACAATCGGCTTCAAACAAGAAGGTGACGCGGTTGTGCTTTTGGGTGGTCCCGAGGATGTAACCGACGGCTGGCTGGGGCAGTCGCTTTACCTCCGCGATGTACACGGTACGGAAGACGGCGCGCCGCCGCCGGTGGATTTGGCGCAGGAGCGCAAAACCGGTGACGCCGTGCGTTCCGTCATTTCTGCTGGAATAGTTACCACCTGTCATGATGTGGCCGATGGCGGCATCGCCGTTGCGCTGACGGAAATGGCAATAGCTGGAAACATAGGAGTCACTGTCGATACTGGCACCGACATCACCACACCCTGGCTGTTCGGCGAGGACCAGGGCCGGTATCTGATCGCTTGCACCGCGGAAGACGCCAACCAGATCATTGCTGCTTTGGTGGATCAAGGAACCAAGGCCCAGCGCATCGGAACAACGGGAGGAGATACCGTTGCGGTGGCTGGGGGGTCATCTGTCGCCCTTGCAACCTTACGGGATTTGCACGAAGGCTGGTTCCCTGCCTATATGGCGGCGTAGACCTTCACGGCTTCAGGGAGACGGACCATGGCCATGAGTGCCGCAGAAATCCAGGACATGATCAAAGAAGCCCTGCCTAACGCCGAGGTCACCATTGAGGATCTGCGCGGCGACGGCGACCATTACGCTGCCCTGGTGGTCTCCGCCGAATTCACGGGCAAGAGCCGGATCCAGCAGCACCAGATGGTCTACAACGCCTTACAGGGCAAAATGGGCGGCCAGTTGCACGCCCTCGCCCTGCAGACCGCTGTTCCTGAAAACGGCTGACCCTGCGTTAAACCGCCGGCGAATCTTCCGCGGACGATTGTCTGGGCTCCTTCTTCGGTACGATTTTTCCCAATCCCGGTACCAGCACAGTGACTTGCGAGCGGTACTCTTCGTAAACAACACCGTGGAAGTCAGCCATGTCCCGCTCTTCGAATGGAATTGCCACAAGGATGTAAAGGGTAAAACCGGCCGCCATCAAAACATGGCCTTCGGTCATGTGCGGCGTGCTCCAAAACGCGATGATCATGCCGAGATACAGCGGGTGTCTGATGATCCGATACAGCCATTTGACCTGAAAGTGGGCGGTACGTGAGTTTTTTGCCTGAAATGCTGAACGACCTGAGTGAGACCGAACAATTCAAAGTGACTGATCATAAAAGTCGATGCCAACACGAGCAGCCAACCAACAGCAAAACCGGCCCAAAGAAGACCGGCGCCAATTTCGTTTTCGACGTTCCATATCACGCCGGTCATCGGTCGCCATTCAACGTACATCAGAATAAGAATGAGGCTGGTGAACAGCACATAGGTGCTGCGCTCGATCGGACGCGGAACAATTTTGGTCCACCAGCTCTTGAATCCCTGGCGCGCCATCACCGTGTGCTGAATGCCGAACAGCGCGATCAGCCCGATGTTGATGAGCAGAGCCGGACCGGCAAGGCCTTCACCGCCCATGTCGATCGATTTGGGCACGACGAGATTGCCGGTGAAGCCGATGAGGTAGAGGAAGGTGATGAAAAAGATGAGGTAACACACGGTGCCGTAAAGAAGCGTCAAGAGCCGGGTCATGGCCAACCTCCTAAGCAGTGTTGGGAACCATCAAGATCAACCTTAAAGGTGCCGGGCCAACATGAAAACAGACGTTGAGTTTGGACTTTCGTCTCCTGGCTGCCGTTGAAAACCACTCGCAGTTGGTCCATATAGGGCTCAGACTGATAACCGGAGCCTTATCCATGACCGACAACCCCGCCCTATCCCAAATCCAGGCCAACGTGGACGCCAACGACGTCACCCTGTTCATGAAAGGCACCCCCATGTTTCCTCAGTGCGGGTTTTCCGCCGCCGTGGTGCAAATCCTCAGCCAGCTTGGGGTGAAGTTCAAAGGCGTCAACGTGCTGGAAAGCGACGAGCTGCGCCAAGGCATCAAGGATTTCAGCAACTGGCCGACCGTGCCTCAGCTTTATGTGAAGGGCGAGTTCGTCGGCGGCTGCGACATCGTGCGCGAAATGGCCGAAAGCGGTGAGCTGGAAGATCTGCTCAAAGAAAAAGAAGTCGTAACAGCCTGAACCACCACCGTCACGCGGCATGAAACAGAGCTTGGCCTGTTGACTCAACGTCACGACTAAGGATGCCGTCCGCCACCAGCATATTGAGGTGCGCGAGCGATTCCCCCAGGGCAAAGAAGTGGTGGTGATCGCCGGTCGCCTTGGGGAAAAGCTTGGCAGCGACCGCGGCGGCTGTTGCCGGCACGCGACAGGCTTCTGCCGTGGCATCTAGGCGCAATTCATGGTGGCTGATCAATGAATCAATGCGGATATGCAAGCCATAGAACGGCAAGTTGTGAGACGGCAGGACCAGAGTGTCGTCGGGCAAGGTGCGAAACTCCTCTAGACTGTCGAGGTACAGTTGCAGCGGATTGGCCATGACATCGAACGGATAAACGCCGATGTTCGGCGAAATCCCCGGCAGTATCTGATCGCCCGCAATGAGCACGTTAAGGTCGTCATTGTACGGGGCGAGCAGTTCCGGCGCATATCCGCGCCCGCAGATCAGACGCCATGAACCCGATGAGGTCAGCAGCCGCTCGCCAGCCTTGACGGTTTCATAGTCCCTCGGATCCGTTCGCTTTCGGATGCGCACCCGTTTTCGTTGCTTGATATCTTGATCGGCCCGCTCGGCCTCAACCCCGGACCAGCGGTAATACGTCTGCATCATGGTCGTAAAATCTTCGTCGTCCGGCCGCGACCATTGGTGATGGGCGTCCCATTCGCTGTCGGACACTAACAGAGGAATGTCAAAGCGGTTGGTGAGCCAACCCGACAATCCCATGTGATCCGGATGATGGTGGGTACAGAATAAACGCGTCGGCGACGCGGTGCTGAAGCGGTCGTCGGCGATGCGCGACCATAACGACCTGGTCAGATCCGTATCGAAACCGGTGTCGACCAGCATGACGCCCTCACCGTCGCTGACCAACCAAAGATTTATGTGATCAAGGGCAAAGGGCAGCGGCATACGCAGGCACTGCACGCCAGGTGCCACGGCAACGAGTTCGGCTTCGCCCGGCGCCGACGTTAGGGGATATGTGAGATTAGAGTCTAACTTCGGCATGGGCTGGTACGGAACTCGGAACTGAAGGCTGGCCTGGAAGTCTACCGCGCCGTTTCCGTAAACCAGCCTTCGTCTGCCAGCTGGACCCAAATTTTTTCCACCACTTCGCCGCCAGCCTGAAGCACGGCCGCTTCGTCGTCGGCAACGAATGCGAAGTCGTGCACTTGTAGACGCCCTTCCGTCATGGCCGTGCGCACCATGCGCCCGTTGGCATACAACAAATTGTTGAGTGGTTCCGGCGGTAGCGCGCCTGAGCCCACCAGCATCCCTGACACATCGATGGAGATCATGTCGGCCTTGGCACCGGGCTTGATGACACCGAGGTCGTCGCGGCGCAAACCTTTCGCCGGAATGCGCGTCGCCCCATCGACCGCGTTCCACACCGTTGGTCGCTGCACCGGCACGCCGTTGGGGTCGAGCTGTCGCTTCAAGGACCAACGTGCCTGGCCATAAACCACCGCCAACTTGAGATCTTCCAGGTAATCGTTGGAGTGGGTGTCGATGCCGATGTTGACGTTCATCCCCGCTGCCAGGGCTTCCGGATAGGGCTGGGTGCCGTTGCCTGCCCCACCGCCGGAGGGACAGTGGGCGTAGACCGCATCACCGCGGTTGAGCACCTCTGGGTCTGTCGACCAGTCGAGGCCAGTCATGTGAGCGCCGAACACCGGGCCGATGTCATAAAAACCGAAACTGTCCAGCCACTGGGCCGGAGTCATGCCCCATAGGCGGCGCATCTCCTCGGTCTCCCGCGAACCTTGCGATAGATGAATGTGCAACCCGGTGCCCAGCTCCCGGGCCGCATCGGCCATAGCTTGCATGGTCGCCGGTGTATGGGTGTCACAGGCGTGGGGCGCCATCATGGTGAGGATACGCCCGTCGCCCTTGCCCATGTGCTTTTTGCCGAAGACCAGGTTGTCGGCGATTTCTTTGAGTGTCTCCTCTTCTGCATCGAACAACACTTGGTCGTTGGGACGGAACCAGATCGCGAACAAACGTTCGGTGTTAGGAATCATCGACCCCGGATAACCGCGCACACCCCAGCGCTCAGCCAAGCGCACATAGCTTTCCGCCTGGCGCAAAGTGAGCGCCATCTCCACATGAGTGGTGCAGCCAGAGCGCAACAGCTCGGCGAGATTCAAAGCCGTCAGGGCATCGATCTCGTCATCGGACAGCATCTCGACGATTTCCAGCGGCCGCTGATAGGAGCGCGGCCCTTCGATGATGCCGCGCGTCGGCGTCGCCGAACAGCAGTGGGTGTGACCGGAAATGAATCCCGGCATGAGCAGATCATAGGGCAGCGTCAAGTGCGGCACGTTCTCAGTAAACGGCTCGGCTTGCACCGCCTCGATCACACCACGGCGCACCAGCACATGCCCGTCGCGCAGGAGGTCTAACTCTCCGTTTGTTTCAATCAAAACCCAGCCCGCGTCGACGACAAAGTCGTCCTCGGGCCCGAACGGCAGGCCCACGGAACTTGTCTGAGCCTGGGCCTTGGCTTTTGCGATCGGAGCCACCGCAGACAATGCGGCCGCTTGCATGAAGCTGCGCCGCGAGGCTGAGGGTGGTTGCGGTTCATGACCGTCCGCCGCCGCGCAGATAAAACAGGCACCCTCCCGCCCCGAAAAATCCGCACTGTGGGTGTGGTGTGTGTGGCTGGTCATGGCGTCCCTCCCCGCGTTTGGTTTTGACGATCAGTGTGGCGGAAAAAACTGGATGGGTCGAACGTACCTGCCACCCCTGTTTCAATGATGACTGCGAACACATTGTTGCTTTTAATCAGAGTGTTAGGTCTCGCTGTCGCCTCAGCAATGGTAAAAAATCATTACAAAGCAAGGCCTTGACTCTATTTAGGCATTTCCTTAAATAAGGTCCATGACCGACGTCTATCAGGCAATGGCCCATCCGGCGCGGCGGCAGATTCTGGCGCTATTGCGGGAACGGGCCATGTCTGCCGGCGAATTGGCTGAACATTTTGATTTTTCCAAACCCACGCTCTCGGGTCATTTCCAGGTGCTGCGCGACGTGGGACTTGTGTCGACCGAGCGCAACGGCACCAGCATGATTTACAGGATCAATCTATCGGTGGCGGAAGATGCACTGTCAGGTTTGATGGGCTTATTGAAGATTGGTGACGAAAGCGCTCTTGCAGATTTGCCTGAATCAGGAGCCAAAAAAAAAGGAGCAGCCACATGATTAAGACTGGCTTGAAATGGAGCGGCCTGCTGCTGTTGTTGACGTTACTAGCGAGTGCGGTCGCTTGGTTTCAGATTCCTGGAGATGCGGCGATTACCGTCCTTTGGAACCGTGTATGGGATGTAAATCAGCATGCGGGGAAGCTGGGGGCCCTGTTTTTGATGCCCGCTATTATTGCATGCGTAATCATCTTATTTGCCGTCTTGCCATTTATCGAACCTCGTAAAAAGAATCTGAAAAAAAGTGCGTCACTTTGGCTTGCAGGCTGGATTGGCTGTTCCACCGTCTTTGCGATCACTCATTTCCTAGTCTTGTATGGCGCCGTCACGGGAATTCCGGCCTCGGAAAAGGTCGTTCCAGTCCTGGTCTCATTCGTTTTCATCGTGGTCGGTAACTACATGTCCAAGTCGCGTTCGAATTGGTCAGCAGTTTCCCCATCCCTTGGGCGTTAGAAAGCGAACATGCCTGGACCATGGCAAGCCGCATTCGCGGGTGGGGATTTGCGCTCACCCGTGCGGTAGGGTTGGTAATGAGTCCATTCTTCTCCCGCTATGAGGTCACCGTTGTCCTTCTTGGCGGCGCGTTAGCGAGCTTTCTGGTTGGAGTTGTGGTTTCATATTTCGCTTGGCGCAACGACCCAGAACGAACCGCTTAGTCACTCTCTTAACCGCGACGTGAACACCGGTCCGGCACGCAAATTCATTCTGCCGTCGTTCCCCTACAGTCCTTGGCCTATAAGAAATCAAAAAGACTTCGGGAGACGCGCCATGCCGCATGTGGACGATAACGGCACACAGATCTGGTACGAGGTCACCGGCGAAGGCGAGCCGGTTGTGCTCACCGGCGGCTGGGGGCTGATCCACGATCAGTTCCACGCCGTCCGCCCGCTGTTGGCGGACAAAATCCAGATGATCGATTGGAACTACCGCGGCTGCGGCCACTCCACCCGCGAGCTCACCGAACCACTCACCCTCGACCGCATGGTCGACGACATGTTGCTGGTGCTCGACCACCTGGGCTTGGACAAAGTGCATGTATGGGGCACATCCACCGGCGCGACCATCTCCATCGCCATGGCGGCGCGCTTTCCCGACCGGGTGAAAAGCCTCATCACCTTCCCCGCGTTCGTCTACACCGAGGCCTCGCGCAAGAAGTCGTCCACTTACGTCAATTTGGTGCGCGACTTCGGCTATGTGGCCCTGGCCAAATCCACCCAATGGATCGGTTGCGGCGAGCAAAACATGTACGGCCCCATCGGCGACGGCATCGCCCAGTTCGAAGCGGCCGCCTTCGCCCGCAACTTCGATGTGGACGACCTGCAGCCCATCATTGACGCCATCTACGCCGCCGACCTCACCAAAGAGGTCAAGACCCTCAAAATGCCCGTGCTCATGCTGATGGGCAGTTCCGGCGAGAACGGCGCCGACCATCCCAAGATCCGCGCCGGGTTAGACGCCTTCAAGGAACTCTGCCCGCAGATGGAACTCAAGGTGATGGACGGCCTCGGCGGCACCTACATGCTAATCGAAGACCCGGACGGCACCGTGCCTCTCTTCATGAGTGGGTTGAGGGACACCCCTAAAGCTAATCCCCTAAACCGAAACCTCTTAAACGGAGACTTGGCCCGAAACCGCGATCGGCAGTTTGCGGATGCGCTGGCCGGTGGCGTCGTAAATCGCCGCCGTCAAAGCCGGCGCGACACCGGGCAGGCCGACCTCACCCATGCCGCCGGGATGGCCGCCCTGTGGCATGATCACTGTCTCGATCACCGGCGGGGCTTCCGCCAAGGTCATCAAGCGGTAGCCGTCGAAGTTGCTTTGCACCACGGCGCCGTCTTCCACGTCGATCTGGCCGAACAGGGCCGCGGAGAGGCCATCGATCACCGAGCTTTCGATCTGCGCTTCGACGATGCTCGGGTTCACGATTGTGTGCGGATCAACCACGGCAACCACACGATCGACTTTAAGATCCCCATTGCCGGTGACGGTCACCTCGATGACTTGCCCGATGATGGAGGCAAACGCTTCAAGGAAGGCCACACCCCTTCCACGGCGCGATCCTTCCGGCCCGGGCTGCAAGGGTTCAGTCCAGCCACTGGCTTCTTCCAGTTTGTCCAACACGGCGACGAACTCGGGCTTGTCCTGCACCAGCGCACGGCGGAAAGCGATCGGGTCTTTGCCCGCTGCTTCGGCGACTTCGTTCAAGAAGGCTTCCTGATAGAAGCCGTTGTGGGACATGGACACGCTGCGCCAATTACCATTGGGCACCGGATTGCTCTGCGCATTAAGCGCCAAACGCACGGGCGGAAAGTCGTAGTGCGAGTTGCTCATGGGGCTGACCATGCTCGGATCGCTTTCCGGCCCAAAGGGCGAGAAGCTGCCGTTGCGAGTGCTAAAGTCATCGCTCACCGGCTTGCCGACGATAACGAAATCGAGCGCGGTCATGGTGCCGTTTTCATCCAGCTTGGCGCGGAAACGGGCGGCCGTGGCCGGACGATAGGTGTCCTGCTGCACATCTTCTTCGCGCGACCATTGCAGTTTGATCGGCGTGCCTGGCATGGCCATGGCGATGGATGAGACCTGGCGGATGAAGTCCATGTCGGCACGGCGGCCAAAGCCACCGCCCATGAGGGTCGCGTGGACGTTTACGTTCTCCTTCTTCACCCCAGTGATGCGCTGCGCTTGGGTGGCCGTCTGGCTCATGGACTGGCTCGGCGACCACACGGTGATGCGGGCGTCTTCCGGATTGCCGGTGGTGGACGCCTCATAGAGTGCCGTCGCTCCCATGGGCTCCATGCACACATGGGCAAGGTAGGGCGTTTCGTACACCGCCTCGACGGTTTGCGCTGACTCTTCCCACACCGCGGCAAAGGTTTCGTCTTCGGTGAGCACGTTGGCCGCCGGATCGTCAAACAGGGCAGCGTATTCTTTCAGCGCCTTACCGGTGCTGAAGCGCTCGCCTTCGGGGTAGTCCCATTCCACAGCCATGTCGTTTAGCGCCTGCTGGGCGGTCCAGGTGTTATCGGCAACGACGGCGATGGCGTTGTCTTGGACCGGCACCACAGCGATGACGCCTTGGCGGGCCATGGCCGTATCCGCGTCATAGGATTTCACTGTGCCGCCAAACACCGGGCAGTGGCGGATGGCCGCCAGCTTCATGCCGGGGAGTGAAACATCGATGCCAAAGGTGGCGGAGCCGTCGACCTTCTCCGGCGTATCGAGCCGGGTCAGGGGCTGACCGAGGATGGTGAAGTCCTTGTCCTCTTTCCACAGTTCGCCCTCGCGCGGCTCGAAAGTGGCGGCGGCTTCGGCCAATTCGCCGTAGGTGAGCGTGGTTCCGGAGCCATCGTGGATGACACGGCTCTTTTCCGTGCGCAGTTCGCTCATCGGAACATCGAGGCGCTCCGCTGCGGCCTGCAGCAGCATCTGCCGCGCAGCCGCGCCGGCGGTGCGCACATAGGTGTAGTTGCCGAGGATGGTGCTGGACCCGCCGGTCATGGTCATGCCAATCAGCGGCGTGATTTTGTACAGTGCTGACCGGGTGAGGTCCGCAGTCGTGCCAGGTTCCATGAAGATGATGGGAACCGCCTCAGCGATGGCGTAGGAGCCGTAATCCTTGTCCAACGGAGCGAGCTCGTAGGACACGTCGTTCCAGTCGGCATCCAGTTCCTCCGCCGCCAGCATGGGAATAGCGGTGGTCACCCCTTGCCCCAGTTCCGCCTGGGGCACGGCCACGGAGATGGCGCCGTCGGGACGGATCTTCACATAGGCATGGAGAACGAAGGACTCTGGCGTTGACGCGGCGAATTTAGGCCGAGAATCGCCATCCTTAAGGCTTTCCAGGCCATAGGCGACCGCCAAACCGCCACCGGCGGCAAGGCCGGAAACGATGAGACCGCGGCGGGAGAGCTTGATGGGCACGTTCATAGGGCATCTTCTCAGATTTGAGGTCCGTTGCTAGATATCGGTAGTGGCAGGGGCGAAGATGCGCAACACAAAACCAGGTGAGACGTGCAACACGCGGTTAGAGTCGTGTCGAATCGCACACAAAATGTAAGGTTTTCCAAGATTTAATCTGGGTCAGGGCGCCCCAGTGGGCGGTGGATGTTATAAGTCATGCCAGTAAACCACTGAGGTGACGATGAAACGGCTGTGGACTGTAACAATGCTGATTGGCGGCTTCAGCGCGGGCCCGGCGGCGGCTCTTACCGGCTCGGAGTATCTTCAATTGGACGCCACTCACCGGGCCGTGCACGTCATGGGGATGGTGGAAGGATTCAAGTATGCCGACGACCTGACGGGTGACGGTTCGCTCACTTGGTTGTTCGAATGCGTCGGTGGATGTTGTTCGAATGCGTCGGTGGATGGACCGGGACCCAACTGGAATCTGTTTTCACGAGCTACCTCAATGCGCGGCCCCTCACCCGGCAGTACGAAGCGCCCTCCCTCTTTGTTTCCGCTGTCGGCAACGTGTGTTCGAACGCGCCAATGTGGGCGAAGGATTGAGCCCACGGGAGACGATGTGGGCGAAAGATTGAGCGGATAAAATGCAGAAGACCCCGCTGTTCGGCGAGGCCCCTTGCCACCACATATCTGCAAAACGGTTTACCGTGAATAGTATTCGATGACGAGATTAGGCTCCATCTGCACCGGATAGGGTACATCGGCGAGATTGGGCACGCGGGTCATGCTGCCTTTGCCCTTGTCGTAATCCACTTCAACATAGTCCGGAATGTCGCGCTCGATGGATTCCATCGCATCCAACACCAAGCCCATAGTCTTGGCTTTCTCACGCAGTTCGATCTTGTCGCCCACTTTCACCATGTAAGAGGGGATGGTCACCTTGACCCCATTCACTTTGACATGGCCGTGGCTAACGAATTGGCGGGCGGAAAACACAGTTGGCACAAACTTCATGCGGTAGACCAAAGCATCTAGGCGGCACTCGAGAATCCCGATGAGATTTTCCGAGGTATCGCCGGTGCGCCGCACAGCTTCCTTGTAATAGCGCCGGAACTGCTTCTCTGAGATGTTGCCGTAGTAGCCCTTGAGCTTTTGCTTGGCCATGAGCTGGACGCCGTAGTCCGACGGCTTGCGCCGGCGCTGACCATGCTGTCCGGGGCCATATTCTCGTTTATTTACGGGGCTTTTTGGCCGTCCCCAGAGGTTCACGCCGAGGCGGCGGTCGATTTTGTATTTCGACGAAATACGATTAGTCATGGGTAACTCACTGTTTTTTCTATGTTTTTGTCCCGGTAGTCTGGAAGCTCAATCTGCAATTGCCAGCCAGCGGGGCGATGCACCACCCACATTCCCGGGAATAGACTTTCGGATTTACGAGAAAAAACAAGGCAAGTCAACGAATTGACACGGCTAAGGCAGGGCAATCGGGTGAATTTGAGGATGACAAGAGTGTAGAAGTCTGAATCGCTATTGATCCTTTTGATTCGCAAGAAGGATCCCAGAAATGACGCGACGGTTTGGAACGGCGAACGAGGCCTTTAATCAGATTGTTGATTTCCTGGAGCATTTCACCGATCTCGACGACCCGCGGCAACGCGCCACGGTCCTCTATCCCCTCGACGAAGTGTTGCTGCTATGCCTTCTCGGCGTGCCCGCCGGCTGTGAGAGCTGGGTCGAGATCGCCAAGTACGGCGAGAGGAAACTGACGTTTCTGCGCCGTTTCCGGCCGTTCACGGATGGTACGCCCTCACACGATCAACGCGGTGACATCTTCGCAGCCCTTGATGCCGAACAGTTTCAGCACTGCTTCATCGCCTGGGCGGCATCGCTCACCGGGCGCGGCGCGGACATCGTCGCCATCGACGGCAAGACGCTGCGGCGCTCCTATCAGGAAGGCGGCGCCAAAGCGCATCCACATGATCTCGGCGTGGAGCACACGTCAGAACCTGGTGCTTGGCCAAGCCAAGGTGGCTGATAAATCCAACGAGATCGTCGCTCTCCCGAAGCTGTTGGATCTGTTGACCATCAACGGCGCGACGGTGACCATCGACGCCATGGGCTGTCAGCGCAACATCGCCGCGAAGATCATCGACAAGGACGCCGACTATATCCTTGCCCTCAAGGGCAACCAGGGCAGCCTGCACGACGATACCAAGCTTTTCTTCATCGAACAGATAGCATGCGGCTTTGCCGATACGGTTGTCAGCCACCACCAGACAGTGGAGAAGAGCCACGGCCGCATCGAAACCCGGACCACCACGGCGACGAACGAAATCGCTTGGCTGAAGGAACGCCACCACTGGCCCGGGCCCGGGAGCATTGTTATGGTCGAAACCGTACGCGAGATCGGCATCCAACCCGGCGCCAAGGTCGAGCGCGAGACCCGCTTCTACATCCGCCTCCACCGCCGCCAAGGCCGATACTCTGAGCGCCGCCATCCGGGGCCATTGGAGCAGCGAGAACGGGCTGCACTGGGTCATGGACCTGCACTGGGTCATGGACCTGCACTGGGTCATGGACCTGCACTGGGTCATGGACATGGTCTTCCGCGACGACGAGTGCCGGGTCCGAAAGAACACTGCCCCGGCCAACTTCGCGGTCGTCAAACACATGGCGAGCAACCTCTTGCGCCAAGCCCCGGGCAAGGACAGTCTGCGTGTAAAACGACGCATCGCTGCCTGGGACGACGACTTCCTCGCAAGCCTTATCTCACGGTGAAACCATTCACCCGATTGCCCTGGCGGCTAAGGCCAATGATATAGGGCGATTTTTCAAAGGTGTGACCCATACGCCCCTATCCTTTTCAGTCCTCCTTCCGCTTCCATTCGTATTTGCGCAGGTGATCGTCACGCTGGCCATAGCGCAATTCCGTGACAATGCCATGCAGGGTGCGGACTTCCTGTTCCGTCAGGGCTGCACGCTGAAGTATTGCCCGGATGGCCAGAATCATGCTTGGGCGTTTTTCCTCAACGCGCAGAAAGCCGCAGTCATCCAACTCATGCTCGAGGTGTTCGAACAGAAGGGTTAGCTCCTCCTTGGTGGCTGGGCGCGTTTCGCGATACTGCATCGTGACAGCGTCACTAGACTGGGCTGCCTGGAACCATTCATAACTCACAACGAGAACAGCTTGAGCCAGATTAAGCGACGAATAAGCAGGGTTCAGCGGCGCCTCTATAATAACGTCAGCCAAACTAACATCTTCATTTTTCAAGCCAGACTTCTCGCGGCCATAAAGAATGCCAAGCTTGATGTTTGCTTCAGCGCGGGCAACCAGCTCACTGCTGGCATGACGCGGGGTCCATACGGGTTTGACATTGTCGCGCGGACGGGCCGTCGTCGCCGCAACGAACTCGAGGTCAGCGATGGCGTCTTCTGTAGTTTCGTAAGGATGCGCGGATTCCAAAACATTCAACGCGCCAGAAGACGCGGCGATCGCCTTTGGAGACAGCCAATCCTGGCGCGGCCGCACCAAACGCAGGTCCGTCAGGCCGCAATTGTACATGGCTCGTGAGGTGGTCCCGATATTCTCAGCCAACTGCGGCTCCACCAGGATGACCGCCGGGCTTCCGGCTGGCGTGACCGGGTCTTGGGTTCGGTTGGTGCCTGTCATTGTCTTAGCCGTCGTCGTTTTAGGCCGTGAGGCCTTGAATGCGCTTGAGAACGCGGTCACGGCCGATCAAAGGCAGCAAGAGCTTGAGCTCAGGACCATGGTCCAGGCCGGTCAAAGCCATGCGCAAAGGCAAGAACAAGCCTTTGCCTTTCCGGCCCGTTGCTTCCTTGACGGCGCCCATCCATTGGCTCCAGGTTTCTTCGGACCAGGGCTCCTCCGGCAGATGGGTTGCTGCCTCTGCCATGAAGGTGGTGTCTTCGATGGAGGGCGCATGGGCGTCAAAACAGATCGACCACCAATCGGCGGTGTCTTTGAACAGCTTCAGATTACCACGCACGGCCAGCCAGAAGGCTTCGCCTTTTTCCTGGAGTATTCCGGCATCAAGACCGAGCGCTTCCAGACGAGGTGAGGCGTCCGCATAGGGCATGCCATGAAGGACCTTGGCGTTGAGAAATTCCAGATCGTGGGCATCAAACTTGGCGGTGGCCCGGCTGAAGTGGGCGATATCGAAATCCGCGATCATGGCCGTCATGTCCGCGAACACTTCTATGGACTCCGAACTGCCCAGATGCGCCAGCAAACTGGACACCGCGAGAGGTTCCAAGCCCTGGTCGCGCAGGTCTTCCAAACCTAGAGATCCGGCCCGTTTGGACAGGCCTTCGCCACCGGCGCCGGCCAACAGTGACACGTGGGCGAACTGCACCAAGGCACCCGGTGAGACGGCTTCCATCATCTCCAATTGCACCGCGCCATTGGTGACATGATCTTCGCCGCGGATGATGTGGGTCACGCCATGATCGAGATCGTCGACCACCGACGGCAGCAGATAAAGAAACGTGCCGTCTTCCCGGATAACCACCGGATCGCTGATGTTAGCGGTGTTGTAGTGGCAGTCCCCGCGCACCAGGTCAGACCACACCACGTCCTTTTGCGCTAGTTTGAAACGCCAGTGGGGTTTGCGGCCTTCGCCTTCCTGTTTGGCACGGTCGTCGTCCGTTAAAGTCAGAGCGGCACGGTCATAGATGGGTGGCTTGTGCTGGGCCCGCAATCGTTTGCGCTTGAATTCCAGTTCGTCTGCCGTCTCGTAACAAGGGTAAAGCTGGCCTGACTCTTTCAGCGCGTCGGCGGCAGCAACGTATCGGTCCATGCGGGCGGACTGGCGTTCCTCCCTGTCCCAGTCAATGCCGAGCCAGGTGAGGTCTCGGCGAATGCCGTCAACATATTCTTCCTTGCTCCGTTCTGAGTCCGTGTCGTCGAAACGGAGGATGAACTCACCCTGTCGTTTACGGGCAAACAGCCAATTGATCAGTGCTTGGCGGGCGTTGCCAACATGCAGATGGCCAGTGGGACTGGGAGCGAAACGGACTGTTGTCATGGGTTAGGGGCCATACGTTACGAATTCGCTGGGGCGTCGCCGTCGAAGGCATTGGTGATGGGATAGCGGTGATCGCGACCAAAAGCGAGATGGCTGATTTTCACGCCGGGCGAGGCCTGGCGCCGTTTATACTCCGCCAATCGCAGCAGGCGCCAAACTCGGCGCACGGTTTCCTCTGTAAACCCCTCGCCCATAAGGTCAGAGATGCTGCTTTCCTTTTCGATAAAGCCTTTGAGGATGGCATCCAGTTCTTCATACGGCGGCAAGGAGTCTTCGTCCTTCTGATCCGGCTTCAACTCTGCCGTCGGTGGTTTGGTGATGATCCGTTGGGGCATGACCGCATCGTCAGGACCCAACGCGCTTTCAGGCTTATGCTCGTTGCGCCAGAGGCTGAGCGCGTTCACCGTTGTCTTGTAGACGTCTTTTAATACCGAATAGCCACCGCACATGTCCCCGTAGAGGGTGGCATAGCCGACGCTGACTTCCGATTTATTACCAGTAGACAGCACCATGTGGCCGAATTTGTTGGACAGCGCCATCAGCGTCAGGCCGCGGATACGCGACTGAATGTTTTCTTCTGTCGTATCGGGCTGGGTCCCATCAAACTGAGGTTTGAGCATGTCCCCAAAAGCGTCCATGGCCTCGCTGATACCAATGGTGTCCAGCTTTACACTCAGGTTCTGAGCGAGTTCTGCCGCGTCGTCGAGGCTGTCCTGAGACGTAAAAGGTGACGGCATCATGACACAGTGCACTTTGTCCGGCCCTAACGCATCGGCTGCGACGGCAGCACTGAGCGCACTGTCGATCCCGCCCGACAGGCCGAGCACGACGCCTGGAAAGCCGTTTTTTCCGACGTAATCCCGAAGGCCCAGCATCATGGCTTGGTAGATGTTTTCCAACCGGTTGGGGGATGGCTGCCGGTCGCCCTCTTCACAGGACCAGCCGCTGTTGGACTTGGACCAATGGGTCGTAACCGTGTCCTCAAGCCACCATTTGGCTTGCACGGCGAGGGCACGATCCCCGTTGAGAACAAAAGAGCCGCCGTCGAACGCAAGATCGTCCTGACCACAGACCTGATTGACATAGATAAGCGGTAGACCTGTCTCTGTCACCCGGGCGACAGCGTGACCAAGGCGCACGTCATCTTTTTTAAGTTCAAAGGGTGATCCGTTGATGACGATGAGCAGTTCTGCCCCTGTTTCAGACAGCGTTTCGGCGATATCCTCGAACCACATGTCCTCACAAACCATCACACCAAGCCGCACGTTGCGGACGACCACCGGTCCGGATGGCAGTCCGGACGCGAACACCCGTTTCTCGTCGAACACACCGTAGTTAGGCAAATAGTGTTTGAAACGCACCCCTTGGATCTCGCCGTCATCGAGCACCAGCGCTGCGTTGTAACAGGCGCCGTTGTCCCGCCATGGCGCCCCAATGATCAAAGCTGGTCCGCCATCCTTGGTCTCTTCAGCCAGCGCGTTTGCCGCGTCTTCTACGGCATCGAGAAACGATGGTCGGAACACCAGGTCTTCCGGGGGATAGCCGCTGAGATTGAGTTCGGAGAAAACCACGAGATCAGCGCCTGCTGCGGCAGCGTCCTCGCGCACCGCACGTATGAGATCCGCGTTGGCCGCCACGCCACCAACCGTCGGGTTGGTCTGAGCAAGAGTAATGGTCAGGCTGTCCGTCATGGTGAACCGTTGGTTGTGCGGCCGTAAATCTGTGTCTTGGACCGGATAATCAGGAGGCGACTGCCGCCGCGGACCCCGCCGCGCCGCGTTCCTGTTTCAGCATTTCCGAAACGAGGAAGGCCAACTCCAGCGCCTGGGTGGCATTGAGACGGGGATCGCAGTGAGTGTGATAGCGGTCGCCGAGGGAGGCTTCCGTGATGGCCTGGGACCCGCCGACGCATTCTGTCACATCTTGCCCGGTCATTTCGAAATGCACACCGCCGGCATGAGTGCCTTCGCCGCGATGGACAGCGAAAAAAGCCTTCACCTCTTCAAGAATATTGTCGAAACGGCGTGTCTTGTATCCGGTGTCACTCTTTACCGTGTTCGCATGCATAGGATCGCACGACCAGACAACACTGCGCCCTTCCCGCTGCACAGTTTGAATGAGCTTGGGAAGACGGTCCTGAAGTTTTTCCGCACCCATGCGGGTAATGATAGTCAGTCGCCCCGGTTCATTGTTGGGATTGAGAATGTCTATCATGCGCAGTAGATCGTCGCCCTCGATGGTCGGACCGGCCTTGAAACCGATAGGATTGTCTACGCCACGCAGGAATTCCACATGGGCATGATCGAGCTGGCGCGTGCGTTCACCGATCCAAAGGAAGTGTGCCGAGCAGGCATACCAGCGCCCGGTGGTGGAATCCATCCGGGTCAGCGATTCTTCATAGGGCAACAGCAGCGACTCATGAGATGTATAGAAATCCGTTTCCCGCATGCTGGGCACCACATCGCCGGTGATGCCGCAGGCCTCCATGAAAGCCAACGCTTCCTGAATGCGGTCAGCGAGATCGCGGTAGCGTTCCGCCTGGGCACTGTCGCCGACGAAACCCAACGTCCACTGATGGACCTTGTGAAGATCGGCGTACCCGCCCTGGGCGAATGCCCGCAAGAGATTCAATGTTGCAGCGGACTGGTTGTAGGCTTGAATCAGGCGTTCCGGATCCGGTTCCCGGGCATCCGGTGTGAAGTCCATGCCGTTGACCATATCGCCGCGATAGGATGGCAACTCAACACCGTCGATGGTTTCCGTCGGCGCGGAGCGGGGTTTGGCAAACTGGCCCGCCATGCGGCCAAGTTTGACGATGGGCATGGAAGCGCCAAAAGTCAGCACCACCGACATCTGCAACATCACCCTAAAGGTGTCGCGGATGTTGTCGGGGTGGAATTCAGCGAAACTTTCCGCGCAATCACCGCCCTGCAGCAAGAATCCGCGGCCTTCGGCGACATCACCGAGCGACTTTTTCAGCGATCGGGCTTCACCGGCAAAGACCAGTGGCGGAAACTTGCTTAAGCGCTGCTCAGCGTTCTTCAACGCGGCCTGATCGCCGTATTCCGGCACCTGCACGATGGGCTTGGAGCGCCAGCTTTCCCGCGTCCATGCGGATGTCATGTCATCCTCCAGGAACGCTATCGTCCCATGGTCATGATTTGAGGTGCGATATAGAGGCTTAGGTGTTGAATTACCAGGGATTTGATGGATTTTTACCGGGTTTCACCGGCCGCTCTTTTGGCGTCACTTTTCCTGTTCGCGCTTGGCGTCGATGTACTTCTTAAACTCCCGGTAAAAGCTGGTCCGCGCTTCTGGCTGGTCCGGTGACGGAGCCTCCAAGTATTCCGGAGCGTTCTTTTCCATCCAGCCTAACAGTGGCTGGGGCAGTTCCTTAGCCCCACCCTCCAGTTTTTTGCCACGAGCGGGGAGAATCAACTGGCCATCCCAGGCCCCCATTTCCATCCACGGCAACCACTGGCGCACTCCCGTGTGGGTTTGAATACAGGGTGCAGATGTTAGGTCCGGATCGTCGATATCCTCCCTTTTGCCGTGAAAATGATAGAGCCCCGCACCCTGATAGACGTCGGCGCTGGAATACGGCGAATACTCTTCCATGGTGAGCACCGACGGGACTAAATACAGGAGGTCGTTATAGAAGGCGACGTCGCCTGAATGCTCCACGTAAGGCCGATGGAAGGGACCGTTGGGACCATCAACGTCGTAATGGGAGTTCACTACCGAATTGAGAAGGTGAAACACTTCGTTTGTGCGTTCCGTAAGCGGGTTTTCCCACGTCTCGATGGGCGCTTCCGTTTCCGGATCACACCAGATCAGGCATTCCCGTTGTAGATAGACGTAACCGGTGTCGTCTTTTAGACAGCGGGTCACGTTGACGCCCTGAAACATCATCAACCTACGTCCAGGACGGCCTGGAATCATGGCGTGCACGTAGCCTTTTTTCCATAACAGGGCTTCATTGCCGGCGATATCGCTGCGCACTTTGAGATACCCGTCTAGATTTCCCTGGGGTGCGTTTAGATCAATGGATACAGCGGCATGAGCTGGTTTGGTTTGGGCCGCAGCCATCTTGGCAGCGGCCACGCCAAGGCTGGCCAGCGTGTTGCGACGGGTGAGATGAAAAGGTGACATGGCAGTCTCCCAACAAGTAATACCAACGGTCATTGAATTTGACCTTCGTGTGCCCATTTGCGCATACCAATCGACATGATTTTCGAGGGCTTGTCGATGAGCTTGTTCCAGGCGTGGCATGCCGCATCGACGATGTCTTCGTAACTGTCGAAGACGCGGTGCGACAGGTAGGTCTGGCGCAGGTACTGCCAGATGTTTTCGGCCGGGTTCAGCTCCGGCGATCTGGGCGGCAGGAACAGCGGCGTGATGTTGTCGGGGAACTCCAATTCGGTGGTGGTGTGCCAGCCGGCGCGGTCCATGAGGAGGACGGCGTGTGAGCCGTCGGCGACGGTGCGGCTAATCTCTTCGAGATGGGCCGGCATGGCATGGGTGTCGGCGAACGGCATCGCCACGGCCGCACCGGTACCGCGCGCCGGGCAGACGGCGCCGAACAGATAGGCGCTCTGGTAGCGCTGGTCCTTGGGCTGACGCGGACGGCTGCCGGTGCGCGCCCACTGCCGGACGATGCCGTTCTTCTGGCCAAGGCGCATCTCGTCTTGCCACCACAGCTCGACCGGCGTTGCGGGCGGCAGGTGGGCTACCGCCGCGGCGAGCGCCCGGGGGAAGTTTCTTTAAACGTCTCCAGCATTGCCGCATCTTGGCCCGGATGGCGCACCCGGGCGCTCATGTGCGAGAAGCCGAGATCGTGCAGCAGGCGCGAGACCGAGCGCTCGTGATACTCCACCCCGAAGCGGTCCCGGATAACCTCCTTGAGGTCGAGCCGGCGCCAGCGCACGACGCCGTCGCTGTCCGGGTCCGGCCCCGCCTCGACGATCTCCGCCAACGCCACCCTCTCCACCGCCGTCAGCTGCGGAACCGCGCCGGGAGATTTGTGGTCGTGCAGGCCCTCGGGGCCTGCCTGATTGAACCGGTACACCCAGTCGCGCAGGCTCTGGCGGTCCATGCCGCCAACCGCCGCCGCATCCCTACGGTTCAGTCATCATAAACCGCCGCAATCGCCAGAAGGCGGCGCACCTGATTGGGATCTGTCGCTTTGCGCGCCAAGGCCCGCGCTTGGACCGCGTCATAGTCCGTTCGCAACGGGATCTTCGCCGACATCAAATCCTCCATTTAAAGCCGGCTTTCTATGAATCACATCATTGCGCCGTGGGGAATCCCTAAAAGAGAATCAATCTCAACGACCGCTGGTATAAGCGCCCCAATTGGCATTCTACCTGCCCAAGATAAACCCATGGGCATCTAGAAAGACAAAAAAACTCGGAGATTGGGTTTTGTTAAAGAATCAGACTTGATCTGAGTCCGGTACCGCGTCCCGCATGGTGACGAATTCTTCTGCAGCCGTCGGATGTATACCCACTGTGGCATCGAATTGGGCTTTGGTGGCACCGCATTTCAGTGCAACGGCGAGGCCTTGGATGATCTCAGGCGAATCTTCACCGACCATGTGACAGCCAAGCACTTTGTCTGTTTTCTCATCGACGATGAGTTTCATCATGGTGTGCTCGTCACGACCCGATAACGTGTGTTTCATATTTTTGAAGTGGGAAACAAAGACTCGCACTTTGTGATGTTGGCGGGCCTGTTCTTCCGTCAAACCCACGGTCCCGACTGGTGGTTGCGTAAAGACGGCTGACGCGATGTTGGTGTAGTCCAATGTCATGGGATTGTTGTTGAAAAACGATTCTGCGAAAACCCGGCCTTCATTGATGGCCACCGGCGTAAGATTAACGCGATCCGTCACATCGCCAACCGCAAAAATATGACCAACCGATGATTTGTTCCACTCATCAACAATAACGGCGCCTTTATTGTCGAGGTCAATACTGGCTTCTTCAAGGCCGATTTTCCCCGTATTGGGAAGGCGTCCGGTGGCATACATAACTTGATCGGCAATCATCTCTTCGCCCATGTCCACCATTACGGAATATCCGTCTTCACATGTCTCGATGGAGCGAACAGCGCAGTCGCGGTGAAAGCGGATGCCCTTCTTCTCCAGTTCTTCTGTAACGCAATTGCGCACATCCTCGTCAAACCCACGCAAAACTGTACTTGATCTAATGATGACATCCACTTGTGAACCTAGCGCATTGAAGATTCCGGCGAATTCCAGGGCAATGTAACCGCCGCCGATGATCAGGATGCGATCGGGACGCTCCTTAAGATCAAGTGCTTCATTGGATGTAATGACATGCTCGGCACCGGGGATATCAGGAATGAAAGGCCAGCCCCCGACACTCACCAAGATTTTTTCAGCCGTATAAGATTTTCCGTCCACCTCAATAGTATGAGGGTCGGCCATGACTCCGTTCCCTTCGACGAGGGCCACGCCGGAATCATGAAGCATGCGGTGGTAGACTTTTTCGAGCCGGTTGAGTTCCTTATCCTTTGCGGCGACCAAGGCACCCCAGTCGTGTGTCGCCTCGCCGACAGCCCATCCGAATCCCCCGGCATCCTCAAACTGCTCGGCGAAGTGGGCGCCGTATACCAGTAGTTTTTTAGGGACGCATCCGCGCATCACGCAGGTGCCGCCCACGCGGCTTTTTTCGATCACAGCAACACGGCCACCGAAATTGGCGGACATGCGGCTGGCGCACACGCCACCAGAGCCTGCCCCGATGGTAATCAGGTCATAATCAAACTTGGTCATAATGGAGAGGACTGTGGATCAGCGGTGGAAGGCGCGCAAGAGTCCTGGAGGATAAACGGCCACTGGAGGTGGCGGTGGCGCTCCCCCAACCCTTTGGCCCTCGTCCGGCGCCCCACCATCCCCTTCTTTGCGGAGAATGATTTCCACGCGCCGGTTCCGATTGCGCCCCTGGAGGGTAAAATTGGAATCCACCGGCCGGGTATCCCCATAGCCGTGAGCTTCCAAACGCCGACCCGCAATGTTGTTGACGTTTGCAAAATGGCGCACCACGGCTGTTGAGCGAGCAGACGAAAAGTCCCAGTTGTCACGGAATCGGCCGCCGCCGGCTAAAGGTGTGTTGTCTGTATGCCCAGAGACGATGATCTGACCGTCAACCTTCTTTAGAACATCAGATAAACGATTGAGAGATGCGAAAAAACTGTCTGTAATTTGATCGCTGCCCGTACGGAACTCGACTTCATCAGGGAACGTGATAACGATTTCCGAATAATTCTTATCGACATCGACCAAGCGCCCTTCCATTTCCCGCTGCAGCGCCATTTGAATCTGCCCGAGGGTTTGATCCATCTCTGCCGACGCCTGCTCCTGAGCCCGAACAGCTTCACGCAGCGCCGCCAAGGCCATAGAAGCCAGCGCCTCTTCCTCCGCTTCAGAGAGTTGTTCCTGAACGCCGACGTCGGATTCAAAACCACTCTTGGAATCAAAATCGTCTTCTTCCGTTACTTCGTTGGTTTCCGCTTCTTCACCTTGGTCTGAGCCCTCACTTGCACCAGTCGTGCTCGAATTGGGAGAAGGCAGGGTCGGTATGGGCACGGGTTCTATGTTTGAAGCGTGTTCAAGAACCGGGCTGCCAATGAGTTCTACGACGCTAGACAACAAGCGCTCTTTTTGAATGCCAAAGGCATCCTTCAGCGAGCCGGAGACCTCATGGAACTTCTTCACGTCCATGATGGAGAACGACAACAGGAGGATAAAGAAACAGACCAGAATGGACATCAGGTCGGCGAACGTAACGACCCACATCGGTACAGGTGCTGCTTTAGCCATCTCTTCGGTCCTTCCGCCCGGCTAAGGGGTCATGCCCCAAAAAGTTACCCGGTTTACTTTTCGTTCGTCGACGCGATTCTTATCTCTCTTCAACGCGCCGTTGATCTTCTGGCAAGAACGCGGACAACAATTGATACATAGAATCCGGATTCTGCTTTTCGGCAATCTGGTTAACCGCTTCAATCACCAGTGATCGCCGGGAGTATTCTTGCGCTGATTTGGACGCCAGTTTATCAGCAATCGGCAGAGCAATTAAGTTTGCAATGCGAGCGCCATACAGGGTCGTTAACAGAGCCACGGCCATGGACGGACCGATGGTTTCAGGATCATCCATGGTGCTCAACATCTGCGCCAGTCTGACCAGCGTGCCGATCAGAACCTGTCAGGAATTTTGTGTTTATGAGCGCTAGTGGATTGACCGGAACGAAAGAGTCCGCTTTGGGATTCCGTATTGTGCGGTGTCATGCGAGTCTGTGCGATGCGTACCGGCATCCATTTTACTGTCACGTCTGGCGACCGTCAGCGATTGCAAGCGATCGTCGCGGACCCGAAGAGCGCGCAGAAACATGTCTGGCGGGCGCGGATCATCCTGAAGACCGACGAGGGGCTCGGCACTTCGGCGATCATGCGCGAGACCGGCAAGTCCAAGACCTGCGTGTGGCGCTGGCAGGAGCGGTTCATGCACGAGGGTGTCATCCGCTTCCTCAACCGCATCGAGCGCGAGGTGCCGACGGACAAGGCCGTCCACGTCATCCTCGACAACTACGCTGCGCACAAGAAGGACAAGGTCCGCGCCTGGCTCGCCCGCCATCCACGCTGGACCTTCCACTTCACGCCGACCTCGTGCTCGTGGCTCAATGCCGTCGAGGGCTTCTTCGCCAAACTCACGCGGCGCGGGCTCAAGTGTGGCGTCTTCCAATCCGTCGTCGACCTTCAGGCCGCCATCAACCGCTTTGTCCGCGAATACAATGACGCAAACCCAAAACCCTTGATCTGGAAAGCCGACCCCGATCATATCATCGCCGCACGAAACAGAGGGTTCCAAACGTTGGAATCAATCCACTAGGATGTCCAAAGGAGGACAATATGGCGAGCAGGCACAAACCGGTGGTTCCAGACGAGCTACTGGATCGACTATTGGGCGGATCGGACGCGCTTGAGGCATTTCAAAGCGGCGCCCTCCCTCCAGGAGCTTCCCTTCGGGACTCCTCCTGGACCGAGGACATCGCCGGCTGGCATGGGTTTATCACCAGGGTCCCTCACAAACCAGGGAACGGGTTCCCTGGTTTTTGTAAATCAGCTCACACACAAAGTTTCTGACACTCACCGATCATACCAAACGCTGGGGCCGCATCGCCCATGAACCGGTATATCTTCTCACCCTCTTCCAGACGCTCGATGAGCAAGTCACGGTCACGGCTGAGTGCATGGCCAATAAACTCAGGTTGGAGGCCATCGCAGTACATCAGCGCGCCTTTGCGCAGGAATTCGTTTTCGATTGGTGCGTTTTCAAGCGCCAACTGCCCTTTGGTGCGCGACAGTTCAGCCAGTTCAACCGCCTCGTCAATCAAGCCGACGCTGCTTTCAGAACCCTGCTGAAATGCGTTAGGCGTGCCGAGCTTCAGCGCGTTCATCACTTCGGACAATGGAAAACGGGTTAGCGTTGCAGCGATGGTGCCACTAATCACGATCAGCATACTTGGAATGTTGACGAACATAGACGCGCTGCCGCCAAACAGAATGGCGAGGCCGACAACGGCCGAACCGGCAACCAGACCTAAAACTGTGGCTAGATCCATACGCTCATCATCCCGACAACCTGTGACCCCATGGGCACCTTACTTTTATCGGTGCCGCGTGACGAAGGGAACAAAGGCGGTTCACCCCGTTTATCCATACGTTTTGGGCCACCGATAAGCTAGAGCGTTTCCGAGGCTGAATGAATCAATATTTTGTTGTCATGGTCTTGGCAGACTGATTCGATAGCCGCTTTGGCGGGGGCATCGTGGCTGTATCGGAAGACCGGCGTATTCGTTTGGCGAGGAAAGTGGCGTCGGGCATGTCGCGCCGTCAGGCGGCAGCCCTTTTTGAGGTGAGCGCAAGCTCGGCGGTGCGGGATGTCGGGCGATATGAAGACGAGGGGACTGTCGCGGTCAAGCCACGGCCGTCGCGCCAGCGCCGTCTTGATCCTTGACGGCGAGGATATCCTGCGCTGGATTAAGGAGACGCCAGACCCGACACTGCAAGAGCTGTCTGAGCGTCTGGACGAAGTTCACCAAGTGATTGCGCCGACTTCGACGATTAATGACTGGTTCCGCGCGCGCAAGATCAGCTTTAAAAAAACCGCCCACGCCAGTGAACAGGAACGCGCGGATGGGCAGGCAGCACGCGTGGTTTGGCGCCAACGTCAGGCCCGGCTCCCGGCCCATCCCGAGCGGGTCGGCAGGATCGTGTTCCTTGACGAAACAAGTATCAATACCAAAATGGCGCGCCTGCGGGGGCGCTGTCCCAGCGGCCAGCGGATGGTTGCCGCCATTCCCCATGGTCATTGGAAAACCATGACCTTCATTGCCGGATTGCGCGGTGACGGCCTGACCGCGCCCTGGGTGCCCTGATTTGATCGAGGGCGCCATGGACGGTGATGCATTCGAGCAGTACATCAAAACGCAACGCGCCCCGACCCTTCAAAAAGGCGCTGTTGTTGTCCCCGGCAATCTGCCGGCCGACAAACGCGACGGTGCCAGGCGGGCGGTTGAAAAGCGGGGCGCATGGCTTTTGTTCCTGCCGCCCTATGCGCCGGACTTCAACCCGATCGAGCTCGCATTTTCAAAGTTCAAAGCTCACATGAAGCGCTTAAAACCCCGCACCATCGATGATCTGTGGAAAGCCGCCGGTAACGTCTGCGGCCTCTTCAATCACGAGCACTGCAGGAACTTCTTGGTTGCTGACGGCTATGCGTCAGAATAAATCGGAAATGCTTTAGGTTGTGCCGTTGGCCCCTTTCAATACCCCACCAGTGTACGCTGGGGTTGGTTAACGAATCCTTTGGATTCAAGGCCTTCCAGCCTTTGCCAACAACAGGCCGCACAGCCATTTCGGCGCCTCAGATCCCTTTTTGTTCATTCTACGGTCACACTTTTGGCAAGATTGCGCGGTTGATCCACATCCGTGCCCTTGAGAACGGCTGTGTGATAGGCGAGCAGTTGAACCGGTACTGCATACAGAATGGGAGCGACAAAGGGGTCTACCGAAGGCACATGGATGATTTGGGCTGCTCTGGTGCCAATCCGGGACACCCCCTCTGAATCGGTCACAGCGATCACCCAACCGCCGCGCGCTGAGGCCTGTTCAATGTTGGACAACGTCTTGTCGAGGAGATCATCGGAGGGCGCCAAGACGACCACCGGCATGTGTTCGTCGATTAACGCAATGGGACCGTGCTTCATTTCGCCGGCAGCATAACCTTCTGCATGGATGTATGAGATTTCCTTGAGCTTCAATGCTCCTTCAAGGGCGATGGGATAGGTCAGCCCGCGGCCCAGGTAGAGCACGTCTGGAACTTCTATGAGGGATTGGGCGATGGCATGCACGTCTGACTCGTGATGCAGGAACTCAGCGATCTTGGCCGGCACCTCGGACAAGGCGGACATCAGGCGCTGTTCCTCGGCAAGATCGATTGCACCGCGCTGTCTGGCCAAACTGATGGCAACTGTTGCCAAGACCGTCAATTGAGTAGTGAAGGCCTTGGTTGACGCGACACCAATCTCGGGGCCGGCCAATGTTTGCAAAACCAGATCCGATTCACGCGCGATGGTACTCTCGACAACGTTGACGATGGACAGAACGTGTTGTCCCTGCGCCCGGCAATAGCGCAGCGGCGCCAAGGTATCGGCGGTTTCTCCGGATTGGGAAATAAAAACTGCCAATCCCCCTTGTTGAAGCGGGGGTTCGCGGTAGCGGAACTCCGAACCGATATCCACATCGACGGGTACGCGGGCGATTTGCTCGATCCAGTATTTGGCGATGAGCCCGGCGAGATAGGCTGTTCCGCAAGCAACAATAGTAATCTTGGGAACGGCAGCGAGATCAAAGGGCATTTCTGGCAATGCAGCGGTTCTGTCACCGGCATTAATGAAGGCCGTAAGTGTGTCGCCCACCACCTGTGGCTGTTCGTGAATTTCCTTGATCATAAAATGACGGTATTCGCCCTTTCCGATCAGTGCGCCCGACATAGCTGTTTGACTGACTTCCCGGTTCATGACCGTGCCGTTTTGGTCGCGCACGGTCATGCCGTCACGGGTGACGACAACCCAATCCCCATCTTCCAAATAGGAAATCTTTTGGGTCATTTGAGCCAAGGCCAGTGCATCGGATCCGACAAACATTTCACCATCACCGAAACCAACGGCGAGTGGCGGACCATGGCGGGCCCCAACGAGAATGTCATCACGATCGGCGAATAGAACGGTCAACGCATAGGCGCCACGGAGATCTTTGATGGCGGCGTGGGCGGCCGCTACGTGATCGAGCCCCGCGTCCAGATGAGAAGAAATGAGATGGACCACCACTTCTGAATCTGTTTCCGATTCAAATGTGTGACCTGCCTTGGTGAGACGGTCGCGCAATTCTTGGAAGTTTTCGATGATGCCGTTATGCACCACCGCAACACGACCGTCTGAGTGAGGGTGGGCATTGGTTTCATTGGCGGCGCCATGGGTGGCCCAGCGCGTATGACCAATCCCGATCACGCCATTGACTGGTTCGTCTGCAACATGGGCTTCGAGATTGGCAATCTTTCCTTCGGCACGGCGGCGTTGAATTACACCGCTGTCGAGTGTCGCTATGCCAGCAGAATCATAGCCCCGGTATTCAAGGCGCTTGAGACTTTCCACCAGGTACGGCGCAACCTCATTGACGCCGACGATGCCAATGATCCCGCACATGCTTATTGACCCTTGGCTTTCGCGTCTTTGATGTTTTTGCGGGACGCTTTGTATTTGGCCGCCTTGCCTTCACGATTTTCTTGGGGCGCTTTGGAGACGGCAATGGCATCGGTTGGGACGTCTTTACGAATGACAGACCCAGCTCCCGTTATGGCGCCGTCACAAACCTTAACCGGCGCGACCAGGACCGTGTTCGAGCCTATGGAAACGCCATCCCCAATGTCCGTGTGAGATTTATTGAAGCCGTCATAATTGGCCGTGATGGTGCCGGCGCCAATATTTGACTCTTTGCCGACACGGGCGTCGCCCAGGTATGTCAAGTGATTGACTTTTGCACCCGCTTCAATGTGAGAGTTTTTTATTTCAACGAAATTACCGATGTGGGCTAACTCATCCACCCGGGCACCGGGGCGCAAGCGAGCATAGGGGCCGATGATTGCACCATCATGTATGATTGCCTGTTCAAAATGGCAAAATCCGCGAATAGATACGTTACTGCCGACGGTGACTCCAGGTCCAAACACGGTAAATGGCCCAACATCCACATCCCGGCCAAAGGCAGTGTCGTAAGAAAGAAAAGTGCTATCCGGGTCCCGCAATGTGACCCCGGCTGCCATCGCCGCTTCGCGATACCGCACCTGAAGCAGCTGCTCGGCGCGAGCGAGATCGGCGCGTGTATTGATGCCGGCAAATTCATCCGTATCACCCTCAGCGTAGACGCAGTCCTCTCCCTCCGCCCGGGCAAGAGCAACGATATCCGTGAGGTAGTATTCTTTTTTGGCGTTTTCGTTTTTTAGTGCCTCGACCCACTTTCGAAGCTGTGTTCCATCCACGGCCATGACACCGGAATTGCACAATTGAATCGTCAACTCTTCCTCTGATGCATCCAACGCTTCGACAATTCGCTCCACGTTTTCGCCGGTTGTCACGAGGCGACCATAGGCGCCTGTGTCTTCGGGGCGAAATGCGAGCAAGGCCAGAGCAGCGCCTGAACTCTGACGCTCAAGCAGGCGCGCCAAAGTATCCGCAGACAGCAAGGGAACGTCTCCGTAAGCGATCAGGACCGTGGTGTTAGTTACATCGTGCTGCTCTAGTGCGCATTTGACCGCATGGCCAGTGCCCAACCTATCAACCTGTATTGTCACCGAATGCGGGGCAAACCGGTCCGCTTGATCCTCCAGTTCAGGACCAATGACGATACGTGTGTCATCGACATCAATGGCAGCCAGACTGGCAAGCACGTGATCGATGACCGGCCGTCCGACCAACGAATGCATCACCTTGGGGATTTTCGACACCATGCGCGTGCCCATTCCGGCGGCCAGAACGATGGCGAGGGTCTGAGCGGATGACATGCAACGATCCTGCTTTTGAAAGTATCGGCCCCAGACCAGTGTGTTGATCTATGCCGAGGCGCGCCCACAATGCCACGGGGTCTGGGCGCAATAAAGGCAAAGAATGGCGGTTTTCGGGCTCTACACCATTACAAACCGGATAGGTGCGCGGTCGGCTTGACGGGCTAGAAAGCGGTCCGTATACAGCCCTCCTTCCGGTGCGGGCGATTAGCTCAGCGGGAGAGCGCTCGCCTCACACGCGAGAGGTCACTGGTTCAATCCCAGTATCGCCCACCATTTCAAACCCAAGCTTATCCATGGGGTTTGAGAGAATCCCCAGAATCCGTACCACAGCCACGTTTCGAGCCTGTCACATTCAGGTCACAGGACGGATACAACATGGCGACTTTCAGGAAGCGAAATAGCAAATGGCAGGTACAGATTCGACTGAACGGGCACAAGGCAAAGAATCGGACGTTCTTGCGAAAAGTCGATGCTAAGCGTTGGGCACACCAAACAGAGATCGAGATTCAACACGGTCTATTTGCCGACAAATTGGAAATCTTCAATAAAACTACCTTAGGAGACCTAATCCTTCGCTATCGAGATACTGTTACACCCAATAAGAAGGGAAAAGTAAACGAAACCATAGTGTTGAATGCTCTCTTGAGACGATCATTTTCGCAAAAAAACCTAACCGAACTTTCACCTCAGGACTTTGCAAAGTTTAGAGACGAGCGTTCAAGAGTAGTAAGGGCACCCACACTTAATCACGAACTCACCTACCTCAGTCATGTATATCGTCTTGCAAAACTAAAATGGGGCATTCCCATTGAAAATCCGTTGGAGGGGATACGTCGCCCAAAAGCAGACCCTGCACGAGCGCGAAGGCTACTTGATGGAGAATGGAACCTATTGATGGTCGAAGCGGCAAATTGTAGAAACAAACTCATTCAACCCATTATCCAACTCGCTGTGGAAACCGGAATGAGACGGAGCGAAATACTGAACATTCGAGGTGGTGACATAGATGAAGACAATGCAGTGTTACTCGTGACTGAATCAAAAAATGGGTATTCGAGAAAAATTCCACTTACTGAAAAAGCGTTGCTAATCTTATCAACTCAATCTCCAGACATAGATGGCCGTCTCTTTCCTATACCCTTTGAGAGCTTTTCTTCGGCATGGGACCGTCTGGTCAAACGGGCAGGCATAAAAGACCTTCATTTCCACGACCTTCGCCATGAAGCCATAAGTAGGTTCTTTGAAATGGGCCTTAGAGGCCGTTTCGAAAGGGGTTGAGTGGCCGGTGTCGATGTGATTCCAGGAAGGTTGCTGAAACCGATCTGGAGCCGCCATGTGGACGCCGACCACCCGAGAGCAGCATAGCCGCAAGGCGCTGCGTTATCAGACTGATTTGACCGCTGCGGAGTGGGTTGTGATCGAGCCTCATTTGCCTCCGGCTCATGGCACGGGACGGCCCCGGTCATGGCCGATGCGAGAGATCGTCAACGGCATTTTCTACGTGATGCGGGCTGGCTGCCCTTGGCGCTTGCTGCCAAGCGATTTACCACCGTGGGGCACGATCTATCGCTGGTTCGCTAAGTTCCGCGACGACGGCCTCCTTGAGAAGATCAACCACTTTCTGGTCATGGCCGATCGCGAGCGGGTCGGACGCGAGGCCAGCCCGAGCGGCGCGATTATCGACAGCCAGAGCGTCAAGACGACCGAGGCTGGTGGCCCCCGCGGCTACGATGCGGGCAAGAAGATCAAGGGGCGCAAGCGCCACGCGCTGGTCGACACCGACGGGCGCGGCCTCGTGCTCGAGGCGCATCCGGCGAGTATCCAGGACCGCGATGGTGGCGGGCCGCTGCTGTGCGCCTCACGCGGCTCGTTTCCGTTCATCGAGAAGGTCTTTGCCGACAGCGGCTACGCCGGCGAGAAGGTCGCCACGGCCACCATGATCGCCGTCCAACCGCGCCGCTGGGTCGTGGAGCGCTTCTTCGCCTGGATCAACCGCAACCGGCGACTGGCAAAGGACTTCGAGGCCACCATCGCCTCGGCCCGCGCCTTCCTCTACGCCGCCTCCGTCATGCTCCTCGTCCGCAGATTGGCCCGAGCCGCATGACTTTCGAAACCGACTCTTAGTGTCCCTGAGGTTGCTCTGATCTCAGGCCACAGGGATTATCGGATGTTAGCTCGATACACCCATTTGAGGGCTGAAGATGTTGGGAAGAAGTTGGAGAAGCTACAGGCAGCGTCTAATTCTGATCCGTGACAGGAGTGACATACGAATACATAGCTTCTCCTATATGAGTATTTTCATTAAGGACTTTAGTAATCGAGTGTCACAAGTGTCACACCGTTATATATCTAGACCGATTACTACCAAACGTAGAGCGTGAACAAGGTAGGTATGATAGAGCCGGTAACTTTCTAGAATGGCGCAGCAATTCAGAACGAAATTAGAAGCTCACAACCTCAATGCAATTTGACGAGCTTAAATGGGTACTAAAGTAGAAGTGAAAGATAGTGACGTTGCTCCCGGATCCCGGACCAGACGGTAAATTAAATACCGACCTGGAGGGACAGGATGACAAAGCAGACGAGGCGGCGGTTTTCGCCAGAATACAAGGAACAGTCGGTTGCCCGGCTATCGGAGCCGGGTGCGACACATAGCAGCGTGGCTGCCGAGCCCGGCGTCACGCCAACGCAGTTGAAGACCTGGCGGCTCGAGCTTGAGGCCGCGGGTTCGACCGCGGCGACCGCGGCGCAGAAAGCCGAGGCCGCTGAGCTGGCGCAGCATTCGCCGGGATAACAAGCGGCTGACGGAGGAGGTTGAGGTTCTGCGCAAAGCCTCGGCTTTTTTTGCTCAATGGGCGGCGAAGACATGAAAACGAAGCACGCTTTCATCGCCGCCCATGCTTCAGGGCCCGCCATCCGGTTCATGTGCCGGGTCCTAGGGGTTGCTCACAGTTGGTTCCACGCCCGGCGGCGTGCGGCCCAAAAGAGAGCTGAACGCGCTGCCTGGCGTGACCGGCTCGGATCAGAGATCCGGGAGATCTTCGAGCAGAGCAAGAGGTGCTACGGCGCCCCTCGGATCCATGCCGAGTTGAAGGCCCGCGGCTTTCGCATCTCGAAGCGCACGGTCGCCAAGCTCATGCGAGAGAACGGCATTCGTCCACCGCGCGGCAGGCGGCGGGCGCCAATCACCACCGACAGCCGCCACTCCCATGCGATCGCGCCCAATCTGCTTGACCGCAACTTCGAAGCCGTTGCGCCCGATGCGGTCTGGCGCGCTGACATCTCCTACATCCCAACTGACGAAGGCTGGCTCTACCTCGCCGCCGTCAAGGATCTGGCCACGATGGAGATCGCCGGCTGGTCGATGTCCGAGCGGCTGAAGAGCGTCCTGTGCGAGGATGCGCTGACGATGGCGATCCGCAACCGCCGGCCGCCCATGGGGCTGATCCACCATTGCGATCGCCCAATATGCCTGCGGTGACGACCGCAAACTGCTCCGCCTCCACGGCATCAAGGCCGCCATGAGCCGCAAGGGGAATTGCCTCGACAATGCCCCCATGGAGAGCTTCTTTGGGTCTCTCAAGACCGAACTCGTGCACCGTACCCGTTTCGTACCCGGCGCGAGGCCAGGGCTGCGCTATTCGAGTACATCGAGATCTTCTATAACCAACGACGGCGCCACTCGAGCATCGGCTACCGGACGCCGGCACAGGCCAGGAGAGATATGACCATCGATCAGGCCGCATAGGTGAAGAACCACCTGGTCCGGATTTTGGGAGCAACGTCAGGGTGCTCACCGACGATGGCCGGATGGAGTTGTCGATTCCCCGGGATCGGCAAGGTCGATTCGATCCAAAGCTTGTCGAGAAGCACTGCCGGCGCTTGCCGGGGTTCGACGACAAGGTGATCTCGATGTATGCCCGCGGTATGTCGGCCCGCGAGATCCAGGGTCGCCGAGGATGGCATCATCCTGACCGAGGCCCACATACGAGGCCCAGGTGCAGGCCTTGGAAAAGAAGAATCGCGACGACGAAGCCCGCGGCGAGGTGGAAACGGCCCACCCCGGCTATCTGGGTTCACAGGACACCTTCTATGTCGGCACCCTGAAGGGGGTGGGGCGGATCTACCAGCAGAGCTATGTCGATCCCTATTCCAAGGTCGCGCAGGCCAAGCTCTACACCACCAAGACGCCGATCACCGCCGCCGACCTGCTCAATGACCGGGTGCTGCCGTTCCATGACGAGCACGACCTGCCTGTGCTGCGGATCATGACCGACAGAGGTACGGAATACTGCGGGCGCGTCGACAAGCACGACTACCAGCTCTTCCTGGCCATCAACGATATCGACCACACCAAGACCAAGGTGAAATCACCGCAAACAAACGGCATCCGCGAGCGCTTTCACAAGACCGTGCTGCAGGAGTTCTACCAGGTCGCGTTCCGCAAAAGACTCTACGACAGCGTCGATGCGCTGCAGGACGATCTGGATCAATGGCTACATCACTACAACACGGAACGCACTCATCAGGGCAAAATGTGTTGCGGCAGAACGCCGTTCCAGACCATGATCGAGGGCAAAGAAATCTGGAAGGAAAAGTTCGTGAACTGAACTTGACCTAACAGAGGCCGCCGGAAAAACGGCCAACTGTCAGATCACATCTGAACCACTACAAGTCAGCCATCCAACGGCGCCCTCCCTCCAGGAGCTTCCCTTCGGGACTCCTCCTGGACCGAGGACATCGCCGGCTGGCATGGGTTAATCACCAGGGTCGCTCACAAACCAGGGAACGGGTTCCCTGATTTTTGTAAATCAGCTCACACACAAAGTTTCTGACACTCACCTAATTGGCTCGAGGATTATAGGATTATTGCGGGAGAGCGCTCGCCTCACACGCGAGAGGCCACTGGTTCAATCCCAGTATCGCCCACCATTTCTTCTCGCCGGACGCGTCTGAGCATCGTCTCCAATCATTCAATGTCGTATCCCCCAATTGAATACGCCGGACTACAGGCGTACCATCGGCTAGCCGTGGCCTTGCCTAAGACGCGTTGGGGCTGCGTATCTCACAAGTCATACCTCACAGGTTACACGAGGATCATGAGGAGGTTCGCATGAACGAACTCACCAAAATCGGTTCGATTTTTCGCAAAGCCATGTCGAAGCGCGGCTTTCTATCTGTTTTAACGGGCGCAACCGCAGCCACACTTGCAAAAGGGTCTGACGCCAACGCCGCTGAAGGGGCGACGGAAGAAGGTGCGGCAACTTTTGGCACCATGCCCGCAACACCCATCTCCCGTGTCCCCCGGGAAAAACTTCCACCTCGTATGCAAAGGTCATGGGATCGTGCGAAGGAGTTGCACGGTGACACCACCTATGTGGAAACCTTCGGTAACGCGCCAGAAGTCTACGATTGGTACAACAACGACTATTACAAGAAGGTTTTCTATTCTGGACGGATAGATGACCGGGTCATGCAGCTGGTTCGCTTGCGTCTCGCCAATGTCCATGGCTGCGCCTTTTGCAACCGCGGGGACAAAATTGCTGCCTTGGATGCCGGTGTGCCGATGGAGCAGATCGAAGCGCTGGAAGAATACGAAAACGGACCGTTTACTGAACAGGAAAAAGCCGCACTGGCTCTTGCCGATGTCATGGTTCTCACCAATCCCAAGGGTATGCTGACTCAGAAAATCTACGACCGCGCTAGGGCTCATTTTACCGATGGGCAGTTGATGGAACTGGGCGTTAACATGGCCGTCCTCTGCGGCATGGCGAAGTTCCTGTTTGCTTACGATTTGGTTGAAAAGGAAGACTATTGTCCGTTCCTCTAAATCGACTCCACTTAACTCTTCTCGCATTGCTCATTGCCGGAGCGCCGTTTGGCGCTACGGCAAGCGGGGTCGAGAAGCTGACCTGGAGTGAAGACCCGCAACCGGCAACAGCGGTTCCATTTCAGAACGGACAGGGCCAAGATGTCGTCCTGGCTGATTTTCAGGGCAAGGTGGTCGTGGTCAATTTGTGGGCCACGTGGTGTGCGCCTTGTATTCGTGAAATGCCGACTTTGGACTCCCTGCAAAAGGATTTGGGTGGCGACGATCTCCAGGTCATCGCCATGTCACAGGACCGCGAGGGTGAACCCATCGCCCGGCCGTTCATGGAGAAGAATGACTGGTCCAATCTCGATCTTTTTGTGGCACCGGATCTAGCGTTCGCCCGTGCCGCCGAAGTGAAAAGCCTGCCGACAACCCTGATTATCGACAAGCAAGGGCGGGAAGTTGCCCGCTTGCAGGGCACTGCGGAATGGGACTCAGAAGATATCCGCTCCATTTTGCGCGATCTAATCGCTGGTGACAGTTAGCCGCCGCTAGACTTTGTACTTCTTCTTCATATAGGCGACAGACTTGCGGATCAGCTTCTCCAGCACCTTCAAGTCAACATCTTCGAGCTTGTTTATGTAGAGGCAGGACCGGCTCGTTTTGCACTTTCCGAGCTTGGTCAGAAGATCACCGTATTCGGAAAACCCGGGCATGATGTAGACGGTCAGCGCCTGCTTACGCGGCGAGAAACCCGTGATGAGGGAGTCCCCTTCCCGCCCGCTGTCGTATTTGTAGTGATATTTGCCATAGCCCACAATGCTCGGTCCCCACATCTTGGCTTTCCAGCCCGTGACCTTATCCATCAGGACTTTGAGGTTAGCTAATCCGCATGTTCGCGGACACGGACGCCGACGGAGTCAATTTTCTGAATGAAGGCGTCTGAAGCCATGCCCATGGCTTCGGCCCGTTCAATAGCAATTTCTGAGGCTTTATCCGGGTCACCGGTTGCCGAGGTGAATCGATCGGTAACGATTTTACTTTTGCTTTCAAATTCGTCGCTTGACCGGCCGAGGCGGGTTTCCACTTTCGACGCGGCATCGCCGACCGCTTCTGCCTGTTGCTTGATCATATTTTCAACCGCGCGCAAGCGTGCGACTGCGTCGTCGGATGCGGATGACAGTTCTTTGGTTTGGATGGACAGGGCTTCTTCGACGATCTTCACCCGCGACAGAACCCGTTCCATAACCTGATCGAGACTTGCGGTTTGCTGGCCAAGACGGGTGTTGACCTTGGTCGATAAATCGTCGATGCGGTCACCGGCCGTGGTCAGTTCAGCGCGTTGCTTAGCGAACAGTTCATCCAACGTTTTGGCTTGGATTTGAACCCTTCAACAACATTCGTAACCGTGCCTTCGACACGCTTGGCAACCTGCTCCACTTCCTCGACATGTTTCGCTACGGCATTGGCCATGTCTTCCGCGTGGTTCTTGGTGGACTCGTTGGACATGGACAGGGTTTCTTCCTGATGAGCGACCTGCTGCGCGATAGCGGCGGACAACCCTTTGGCCCGCTCTGTCGCCGTATTGAGGTTGGCGACTTGGCCTTCCAACGCTTGGCTCATGGTATTGACCTGGGCCAAGGTTTTTCCTGATGCTGAACTGATGAATTCCTGTTGGCGACGCAAAGCGTCTTCAATTTTGTGGTTAACACCAGCCGCGCCATCAATGGCTGATTTAAGTTTGTCTACTTGTTCCGTGACTGCTGCTGCCGATGTGCTAGCGCCGGTTTCCAGCTGTCCTGTCACAGTGGAAAGTTTGTCGGTGCTGCGGACCAGTTCAGATTGCAAGTCATGGAGCCGTTGCGAGACGAGCTCGCTGGCTTCTGTTAAGGCATCAGCCTGATGTTTGAGTGACGCCGTTACGGCATCCACATTTCCGGCAGCATCTTCGGCCGGATAGGTTGAGTCGGGCGAGATGATGGCGTAACGCTTCGCCTTCCTGCGTCAGTTGCCTGCCGCGATCAATAAACGCAATGAGCAACCACAAAAATGCGATGGGCATAAGGCCAACGGCGACGAGACCGCCAAATTCGGGCGGCAAGAGAAGTAAAAGTTCAGACCAGCCCAGCGTGCGTGTGATGTAAAACGCAAACACCACCAACCAAATACAACTGATGATCACGCCAACAGAGATGGGGCGGTTTGCGGTCGCCCAGCTCATCGGTGGTACAGGAGCGACGGCGGCATAAGGCTCTTAGGTTGCCATATTTTTTGCCGATTGGAGGGCTGCACGCGTGGCATCAAAAGGTGAGCCGCTCTTCTTCCAGAAGCGCGAAAGATTGAGATTAGGCACCGTTTCAGGCGCGTTAGGCGTGGTCTTAGAAGACCCCTCGGCTCCTTGCCCGTTGCCTTTGCTGGATGGACCGGACAAACCGGCCGGTGCGCGGGTTTTTCCCGCGCCGGTGCGTGCGTCTTTCGCCATGATCGGCTCTTTTATTGTTAGCGAATAAACCCCTTCTCTCAGGGGGCAGGTTATCCACAGACTATTAACAAAGTCTTCCTCAGGGCCAGAGAAAACATGCCAAATCAACCTCCAAAAGTGCTGGAAGTCCACGACTGTGTCCTTTCGGAGTCTCCTTTGGAGAAATACCAATAATTGTTGTTAATTCTACTAAAACTTGATAGCTTGACGGTGAGACAGTGCTGTAAGGGGTAGGAAGAAGATGACACTTGGTGCCCGCGTTCGGCAATGCCGTCTAGCGTTGGCCTGGAGCCAAGCGGAGTTGGCGCGCCGTATTGGCATAAAACAACAGTCCATCGACCAGCTGGAATCAGGCAAGGTGAGCCGACCCCGATACATTGTCGAATTGTCCGAAGCCTTGAACGTACCATTGGAATGGATCCGACACGGCAAAGGACAAGTTCACCTGTCGCGCATGACCGCTACGAAAGATGACACCGCGCCAGCGTGGGCTTTCGAACCGGAATTGCAGACGGTGTCCGAAGATGGGGGCGAAAGTGCCTATTTCGAGTTGGCTGGACAGGCGTATGCCCGGGTTCCGGTTTACGACGCACGGGCGTCTGCCGGACCTGGTTCGCTGAACGCGGACGTACCGCAACCCTTGTACCACAACGTTTTTCGCCAAGATTGGCTCAAATCTGTGACCGCCTCGCCGGCAAAAGACCTCGCCGTGATGCGTGTCGCAGGGGATTCCATGTGGGATACCCTGCAAGACGGCGATTTCATCCTGGTGGACCGGGCGGTCACGCGCTGCAGCCGCGATGGTCTTTATGTCATCCGCTATAGCGACGGTGACGAACTCATGGTCAAACGGCTGATCCGTCAACCCAGTTCCAAGTTGCTCATCGTCAAGAGCGACAACCCTAATTATCCCAGCCAAACCAGCCTCAAAGACGACGATCTGGCGGTCGAAGGGCGGGTTGTGTGGCTCAGCCAGAGTATTGGCTGAAACCGGGATCTTCGGCTAACGCGTTGATTCCATAATGGTATGCGGCGCGTTTCTTAACGTCTGCCCGCCTATTCAGCCAAATCCCAAAAAAAGGGGCTTATATACATGACTAGACAAGTCCTTATTTAGCTCCGCGGATCAGCAAGAAGCCCTCATAGATGAGCAAGGAAACCGTAAACGGCACCATAACCAGCCACAAGGTTCCGCTCTCCAGTCCACTGCCTGCCATCTTCGCCAAGTAATTGTAGGCGTATAAATGAACCAGCGCCCCGACCAGGACCGTTACTACGAGCCGAGGCCATTCGGTTTCACCGCGCATCGAACCGAGGATTTTTTCCATGAAAACGAGTACGAGGGCGACGACTGCGAAAGGGTCAATCCAATCAAATATGGGCTTGGCCGCCGCGGGATTGACGGCGTAGAAGAAATTGTTGAGCGTCAAAACGAAAGCTACGACGAGCATGAAGCATCCTTTTAGTGACCGCATATTTCAACCTCTCCAATTCTTCCGTTGTGTCTAGTCATGTATATAAGCCCCAAAAAAATCGGGTCCTAATAACAAATTTAAATGTATTATTTCCTTGTTAAATAACAAGGAAGGGTGCCATGGCGTTTTCCCCCACCGATCTGACTGTTTTGGCCTATGCGGACGGCTACGCTCTTTGGCACTACATTTCCGACGACACAGCACAAGAAATCAAACAATCCGGGTACTTTGAGGACGCCCGTGATCTGTTCCGCAACAATGATCACATTGAGATCTTCGCTGTCGACGGCTCATTTGACGCTGCCATAACGACAATCGGTAAGGTCCGTTTACGACTACAGTGACTTGACCCGCCGCCAAACAAAACCGTCATCAGATCCCTCGATGGCGTTGATTTATGATGGCCCTCAGCCGGCTTGGCTGACGCGAACTCCTCAACAACGGGCCGTGGAATTGGCTTCGGCCCACGCTTTTGGAAAGCGCTTGATCCAACGAGAGACGGGATATGGCGCTACTACAACAGCGACACAGCGTTTATTTTTCAAACAGTACCTTCGCGTACTTGGCACACTTTATTGAGTAATACCAGCGGTCGTTGAGATTGATTCTTTTTTAGGGATTCCCCACGTCGCAATGATGTGATTCATAGAAAGCTGGCTTTAAATGGAGGGTTTGATGTCGGCGAAGATCCCGTTGCGAACGGACTGTGACGCGGCCGAAGCGCAGGCCTTGGCGCACAAGGCGACAGATCCCAATCAGGTGCGCCGAGCTGTGGTGGCAAGACGAGATGCGCCTTGGCCAGAAGAACGGCATCGTCCGGCAGTGGGCGCGCACCGGCAGCCGTCCGCGTCAGCCCAAGGACCAGCGCTACCAGAGCGCCTATCTGTTCGGCGCCGTCTGCCCGGCGCGCGGTACCGGTGCGGCCGTGGCGATGCCGTTCGCCGACACCCATGCCATGCCGGCCCATCTCGAAGAGATTAGCCGCACCGTCGCCGACGGCTCACACGCCGTCCTCCTCATGGACCGCGCCGGCTGGCACACCACCACCGAATTGGAGTTCCCCGACAACATCACGCCGCTGTTCCTGCCGCCCAGATCGCCGGAGCTGAACCCGGCCGAAAACATCTGGCAGTACCTGCGCCAGACCTACCTGTCGCACCGCGTCTTCGACAGTTACGAAGACATCGTCGATGCGGCATGCCACGCCTGGAACAAGCTCATCGACAAGCCCTCGAAAATCATGTCGATTGGTATGCGCAAATGGGCACACGAAGGTCAAATTCAATGACCGTTGGTATTAGCAGGTCGGACCCATCCGTGTCTTGGATTTGACCGGGACCTGTCAGATCAGCTCTGAACCACTTGATCCCGTTTGAGATCAGACGTGGCTGGCCGGCCGTTACTGGCGAGCTGTTCATGAAGATCACAAACGCTCTGGCTGCCGGTCCATACACAGAGAAAGGGGAAAATCCCATGAATAATGCAGGCCAGACCTCCAAAAATCATACGCAGGCCGAAACCGCAGGCGAACAAGAGATGTTCAAAATAGGTTTCATTGGCGGTTCCTGGGTGTTCGCAAAACAACCTTTTCAACCCAGACATCGAGACCTCCTGCAACCAGCCCCTAAACCATAGCCCGAACCCGTTAAAATATGTTTGCGATCTGATCACTCTTATCGGAGAACATAGAGAAGTTGGTCCTAATATAGTTGTATAATTGGAAAAATAGTTCTATGGATGACAAGGATAAGAATATTCTCAAGCTCCTACAGGAGGACGCCATGATGCCGGTGGCGGAGGTCGCCAACCATGTTGGCCTGTCCACGACCCCCTGCTGGCGCCGCATCCAAAAACTCGAAGATGAAGGCGTGATTCGCAAGCGGGTCGCACTGCTGGATCGGCACAAACTCAATGTCGGTGTAACGGTATTTGTGGCTGTAAAAACGCGTCAGCATGCCACCGATTGGCTGGAAAAATTCAAAGTGGCCGTTGAGTCAATTCCCGAGGTTGTGGAAGCCTATCGGTTATCGGGTGAAATTGATTACCTATTAAGAATTGTTGTGCCTGACATCGGCGCTTATGACGAAGTCTATAAGAGCTTGATCGAAAAAGTAGAGTTTTCCGATGTAAGTTCCTGTTTTGCCATGGAAGACATGAAATTTACTACGGCTCTACCGGTAAAATACATTTAGCAGATCCTAGTTTTTGTCAGACGGCTCCTTTTCTGCCGTATTGGGACCGCTATCAAAGGTCGCGTACAAACCCTTCAACAGACGATCAAGAAACCGGCTGCGCCAGGCAGACCTTTGTGCCGCTTCTTCATCCGACGGCCTATACGATTCAATTTCCGCATCTGTATAAAGGCCCTTATTGGCTGCCAATCGTTCGTTTGTGTCGAGCCGGTCCCGCAATACTGACACTTCAGATGCCAGTTCCATGATCATGGTTAAGAGGCGGTCCGTATTTGGATCGTCAAAAAAATGGGGATTACGCCCCTTTATCTGTGTACTTTGATTGGTTTTGATGTTGTCTTCCAGCATTGCCAATTCTCCAACTCGGATAGACCCAGGAAAATACCAAGCAATGGGACGGCACTATGATCTACCTCAAATACGATCGCGCACATTGCTTGATAGCCCTGCTGTATGCAGCGGAACCGACCCTATGCCGTTTTGGTTTCAGCGAAAAGAGGTTGACGACTGGCGCCAAATCCGTCGTCTTCTTCGAGGAGCGCGGATTCTGATCCCGCTCCGTCCGAAAATGACTTTTGCTGACGCCGCCAAGCCGACGCATAGCTGCCGTCTTTCTCTAGAAGGTCAGCATGAGTCCCGCGTTCGACGACTTCACCTTCCTCCAACACCAGAATTTCGTCTGCATCAACGATGGTCGATAAACGGTGAGCAATCATAAGGGTTGAACGGTCTTCGCTGACTTCCGCTAAGTTCGCCTGAATTTCCTTTTCCGTATGCGTATCAAGCGCCGATGTCGCTTCATCGAACAGTAAAATGGGCGAACTTTTCAATATGACTCTTGCAATAGCGACGCGTTGTTTTTCTCCGCCTGACAGTTTTAGGCCGCGCTCGCCGACGAGGGTGTCGTATCCGTCCGGCAGAGATTCAATGAACTCGTGGACATGCGCTGTGCGCGCCGCCAGCTGAATATCAGCCTGGTCACTCCCTGGCTTGGCGTATCCTAAATTGTAGCCGAGTGTACTGTTAAAAAGGACCGTATCTTGCGGCACGATGCCGATCGCTGCACGAAGACTATGCTGGGTGACAGCGTTGATGTCTTGATTGTCGATGGTGATTTGACCGCCGGTGATGTCATACATGCGAAAGAGAAGACGGCCGATGGTGGATTTACCCGATCCGGTCGGGCCGACGATCGCCACGGTCTTGCCTTCCGGCACGTCAAAGGACACGCCTTTTAGAATTGGGCGCCTTGGATCGTAT
The DNA here is from genome assembly GCA_965262665.1 of Rhodospirillaceae bacterium. Lineage (GTDB taxonomy): Bacteria > Pseudomonadota > Alphaproteobacteria > Rhodospirillales > Rhodospirillaceae > CBDBND01. Next base: position 767,520 of record CBDHFR010000002.1, on the reverse strand, counting down.
GCGAAGGACACATTTTCAAATCGAATGTGACCGCCACTGACAACCAGGGGCTTGGCCTGGGGATGGTCTTGGATTTCAGGAACCTCGTCCAGCAAGTCAAACATCTTCTCTAGATCGACCAATGCCTGCTTGATGTTTCGGTAGACGAAACCGAAGAAATTGAGCGGTTGGGCCAACTGAAGCATGTAGGTGTTGACCATAACGAAATCACCTTGGGACATTGTTCCATTCACAACGCCGACGCCGGCCATAATCATCAACACTGTGACACCAATTGAAATGATTACCGATTGACCCACATTCATAAGTGCTAGTGAAACTTGGGTCCGCACCGCCGCACGCTCATACTCTCCCATGACGGTGTCGTATTCTTCGGTCTCCAATGTCTCGTTGCCGAACGCCTTGACAGTTTCGTAGTTCAGCAGGCTATCGATGGCTCTGGTATTGGCCTGATTATCCAATTGATTCATTTCGCGGCGGAACTTAAGACGCCATTCTGTCGTTATCGCGGTGAACAGCACATAGATCAGAACCGTCGTAAAAGTCACCAAGGCGAACCAGCCGTCAAACGCGCCCCAAAGAATGATCGTCACCAGACTGACTTCAAACAGTGTGGGAAAAAGATTGAAAAGTGTGATTGAGAGGAGGCTTTGTATGGCAATGGTGCCGCGTTCGATGGACCGCGATAGGCCACCTGTCTGACGTTGCAAATGGAACCGCAATGACAGGCGATGAAGATGCTCCAAAATAGCCAGGGCTGATTTTCTAATAGCGCGGACACCGACTTTGGCGAAGATCGCATCACGTACCTGACCGAAGGCCAGTGAGAGGAGACGAGCGCCACCGTAGGCGAGGATGATCCACAGCGGCAAAGCCAACATGTTGCTGTCCAGCGCGTCGACGGCCAGTTTCAAAAAATAAGGGACAAGAACGGTTGCCACCTTGGCAGCAACAATGGCTGTAAGAGCCAAGACCACGCGTGCCCTGATCTCAATGTCACCTTTGGGCCAAAGGAACGGGAGCAATGACCGCAATACTTCGAAATCACTGCGGTTGCGGCTTGCGTCTTTGGGAGGTGGGCCTTGCGCCTCACGCACGACTGTGTTTCCAGTTCAACGGACAGAGGTGAAGTAAGAACAGCGCAGCTTGTGGCACAGGCACGACGCTTTACGCAAGAACCCCGTCAGACAAAAAAAGGCGCGGCCTTTAGCCGCGCCCAAGAGAACATGCTTACGAGGGAACCAGCAAATGTCTTATGCGGTGACGGGACCTACGCCGGATACGGGCACTTCAATGGTTTCATCACCCAATCCAGCGACATCTGCATATAAATTAAGTTCACCATAAATCTTTTTCGGCTGCTCAGCTTCTGGCTCACCAGTGCCAGTCTGCGCTTCAACTTGCTGAGCCTTGTCGTACAGAGATTGCTCTGCCGGTTCGCCGTCCGTGGTTTCACCAGACTGTGACAGATCAGCTTCGTCATAAAGCTTGTGCTGACCTTCCTCGTCGTAAAACCGGCCTGATTCTGTCTGAGCAACTTTGTCATACAACTTTTGCTCGCCAGTACCGTCTTCGTAAAACCGGCCCGGTTCGGCTGGACCTGCTTTATCAGAGAGCTTCTGATGGACTTCTGGATCTTGCGCAAAACGGCCGACAACCACTTCGGCGCCATCGCCAAAGAATTTTTGATCAACCGGAGCACCATCAGAGAATGTGCCTTGGCTAGCGACTGCTTCACTGCCAAAAATCTTTTCAAGCACTGTGCCGTCTTCCGTCGTGCCTCCGGACACCACTTGGGCGTCATCAAAAATCTTATTCACCGGCGCACCCTGACCTGCACTCTGGCCAGCCTGCGTTGCCGGGGCTGATTGCTGTGCCTGTGGCGGCGGTGTCTCAACGGACTGCGCGATTTCACGGTCCTGAACCTGCTCGGCAATAGACGGTGTTTCGGATAGGGCTCCGCCACGTGCTGCAAAGGTGGACGATGAATCTCTAGCCCTAGCGGCCCGTTGCGATTCAAGCAGGTCAACCCGGCCATCAAGGTTATTGTCGAAACGCTGAACGACGTCGGCCGTACCAACCACTTCGGCAGGCCGTCGGCCAACATCAAAGTCTTTCAATTCAACTTTGACTGCTTCTCCTCTGGACTCAGAGCGCGAGGTTCTCGGCGCGTCAGCTGGATCTGGTACTATCCGTTTGATCTTCCGGTCTGGTGCAGATTGCTGATGGCGACGGTCATCCGCATGGGATTGATCCGGTTTTGCCGCACGGGCAACTGCATCGGCGCCGGACTTACCGGTGGGCCGGACGGAGACAGGTGTTTCGTTGGAATTCGTGTCCGAGTTTGATGGGGACACAGTTAAAGGCTCGTGGCCGACTTTCGGCCACGAGCGCTTGCTGCAAAGATGCAGCTGTATTTGTCACGACTTCGGTCATGGCCATCGCCCTTTCTAAGCGACGAAAAAAACTCTTGACGGCTTCTGCGTCACCTTCGTGGATAAACAATACGTAGATCAAATTCAAGACAAATCGGTAATAAGGTCAGGGTAATCGGGTGAATTTGAGGATGACAAGAGTGTAGAAGTCTGAATCGCTATTGATCCTTTTGATTCGCAAGAAGGATCCCAGAAATGACGCGACGGTTTGGAACGGCGAACGAGGCCTTTAATCAGATTGTTGATTTCCTGGAGCATTTCACCGATCTCGACGACCCGCGGCAACGCGCCACGGTCCTCTATCCCCTCGACGAAGTGTTGCTGCTATGCCTTCTCGGCGTGCCCGCCGGCTGTGAGAGCTGGGTCGAGATCGCCAAGTACGCGAGAGGAAACTGACGTTTCTGCGCCGTTTCCGGCCGTTCACGGATGGTGCGCCCTCACACGATCAACTCGGTGACATCTTCGCAGCCCTTGATGCCGAACAGTTTCAGCACTGCTTCCTCGCCTGGGCGGCATCGCTCACCGGGCGCGGCGCGGACATCGTCGCCATCGACGGCAAGACGCTGCGGCGCTCCTATCAGGAAGGCGGCGCCAAAGCGCATCCACATGATCTCGGCGTGGAGCACACGTCAGAACCTGGTGCTTGGCCAAGCCAAGGTGGCTGATAAATCCAACGAGATCGTCGCTCTCCCGAAGCTGTTGGATCTGTTGACCATCAACGGCGCGACGGTGACCATCGACGCCATGGGCTGTCAGCGCAACATCGCCGCGAAGATCATCGACAAGGACGCCGACTATATCCTTGCCCTCAAGGGCAACCAGGGCAGCCTGCACGACGATACCAAGCTTTTCTTCATCGAACAGATAGCATGCGGCTTTGCCGATACGGTTGTCAGCCACCACCAGACAGTGGAGAAGAGCCACGGCCGCATCGAAACCCGGACCACCACGGCGACGAACGAAATCGCTTGGCTGAAGGAACGCCACCACTGGCCCGGGCCCGGGAGCATTGTTATGGTCGAAACCGTACGCGAGATCGGCATCCAACCCGGCGCCAAGGTCGAGCGCGAGACCCGCTTCTACATCCGCCTCCACCGCCGCCAAGGCCGATACCCTGAGCGCCGCCATCCGGGGCCATTGGAGCAGCGAGAACGGGCTGCACTGGGTCATGGACCTGCACTGGGTCATGGACCTGCACTGGGTCATGGACCTGCACTGGGTCATGGACATGGTCTTCCGCGACGACGAGTGCCGGGTCCGAAAGAACACTGCCCCGGCCAACTTCGCGGTCGTCAAACACATGGCGAGCAACCTCTTGCGCCAAGCCCCGGGCAAGGACAGTCTGCGTGGAAAACGACGCATCGCCGCCTGGGACGACGACTTCCTCGCAAGCCTTATCTCACGGTGAAACCATTCACCCGATTGCCCTGGTAATAAGGTTGGGGCTTATTATGTTTTTAACCGAAACTAAAAGTCTCAAGACGATAACCCTCCCATCAGTAAGTACTTGATTTCCATGAATTCTTCGAGACCGTAATGAGATCCTTCGCGGCCGATCCCGGACTCCTTAACACCACCAAAAGGCGCCACTTCAGTGGAGATAATGCCCTCATTGATCCCCACCATGCCATATTCTAGCGACTCCGCGACCCGCCAAATTCTCCCTATATCCCGGCCATAGAAATAGGCGGCGAGGCCAAATTCCGTGTCATTGGCCAAGGCGATAGCGTCTTCTTCTGTGGAAAACCGAAACAGTGGCGCCACGGGCCCGAAGATCTCTTCCCGGGCCATGTCCATGTCCGCGGTCACTTCGGTCAACAGGGTTGGCTGATAGTAGGTTCGGCCAAGGGCATGGCGTGCACCACCAGCCATCACCTGCGCACCTCCAGCCGTGGCGTTCGCCACTAGTGCCTCCACCTTTTCCAGCGCCGCTTCATCAATGAGAGGACCCTGATCGACGTCGTCTTCAAGGCCATTACCGACTTTGAGCGTGGCCACTGCTGTGGCCAGCTTGGCAGCGAGGACGTCGTAAACAGTGTCCTGAACGAGAAAGCGGTTGGCGCACACGCAGGTCTGACCTGTGTTGCGGTATTTTTATGCAATTGCCCCTGCAACCGCCGCATCCAGATCGGCATCGTCAAACACGATAAACGGCGCGTTACCACCAAGCTCCATCGATACTTTTTTTGACCGAGCCGGCACATTGCGCGATGAGACGTTTTCCGACACCCGTGGACCCAGTAAAGGTGAACTTCCGGACAGCGGGGTGGCCGGTCAGGACATCGCCGATCGCGGCCGCTTTGGATACTGGAACAATATTGAGCACACCATCCGGTATACCTGCCCTCTGTCCTAATTCGGCCAATGCGAGCGCGGACAACGGTGTCAATGCCGCTGGTTTAACAACAAATGTGCACCCAGCAGCTAAAGCTGGTCCGGCTTTGCGCGCGATCATGGCATTGGGGAAATTCCAGGGAGTGATGGCTCCGACCACACCGACGGGTTGTTTGAGGACAACGATCCGTTTATCAGCTTGATGCGATGGAATCACTTCGCCGTAGGCCCTTTTTCCCTCTTCCGCGAACCATTCGATGAAACTTCCGCCGTAAGCAATTTCCCCTCTTGATTCCTTGAGAGGTTTGCCCTGTTCCGCCGTCATCAAGACGGCGAGATCCTCTTGACTCTCCATCATGAGATCGAACCAGCGGCGGAGAATAACCGCACGTTCTTTAGCTGTTTTTTGTCGCCAGCCCGGTAACGCCTGTTCAGCTGCTTCGACTGCTGCTTCGGCATCACCTTTTCTGCAATCCGCGACCGATACAATGACGTCGCCAGTCGCTGGATTGGTCACGTCAAACGTGTCTCCGGTCGCGCCTGGAGCCCATTGACCGCCTATATAGGTCTTGTCCTTTAGAAGATTTGCATCTTGCAAGTACATTGTTACGTCCCTTGTTAAATCAGCACGTTGATAGGCTGTTGGTCATCATCGATTACGGGAGTGGTATTCCCGGTTAGGCATCATATCAACGCCGGTTGCGACGCGATTGGACATATTGAAGAATCCGGCCGTATCCGCAATGTCGAATATCTCATCATCAGAGAAACCTACCGCTCGCAGGCTCTCTCTATCCGCATCCTCGATCATGCTGGGTGTCGCCGTGAGCTTGTACGCAAAATCCAACATTGCCCGATGCCGCGGTTCTAGCTCGGCCACTCGGTAATTGATGGCCAACATCTCTCCCAACTCGGAATCGTCTGACAACTCCCTCACCGCCTGACCATGGGCCACGACGCAGTAAAAACAATGATTGGTTGACGAAACCACGACCGCAATCATTTCCCGTTCGAGCTTGCTCAAGCCGCTGTCTCCGAGCATTAACTCATTGTAGAAGGACACGAATGTCTTGAGTTTCTCAGGCCGGGACGCATAAGACAGCAGCACATTTGGAACGATGCCAAGCTTCTCTTTGCACACCCGGAGATACTTTTTCATCCCGTCATCCAATGTAGCGTCTAGATCGTCAGGGGTCGGGGTTTTCAGAGCCATGACATGTGATGGCTGAGGCATGACGGTTCTCCTGTTTCGGGGACTCGCGATTGGGCAAATAATAGGGACAGCACGTGTTTAAGTTAAAGCCTGTTGAGACGAACGCACCGTTTGCATCAGGCGTCCGAATTCTTTACACCAGGGCAGAATTTGCGCCAGAACCCTAAGCTTTTTGTGAAAAGACACTCGCCATGACGACCGATCGTAACGCCCGACTTGAACGCCTTTCCACCGCCGTTGCCGAGCGTATTCTCGTGCTCGATGGGGCGATGGGGACGATGATTCAGTCCTATGGTCTGGATGAAGCCGGGTATCGGGGAGACCGCTTTAAGGACTGGGATCGGGACCTGAAGGGAAACCATGACCTCCTCTGCCTAACGCAGCCGGACATCCTGCTGGAAATACACCGGGCTTATTTGGAGGCAGGCGCGGATATTTTAGAGACCAACACATTCTCGTCGACATCAATCGCCCAGGCGGACTACGGCTTAGAGACTTACGCTAAGGAAATGAACCTGGAATCAGCCCGCGTCGCCCGCAAAGCCTGCGATGACTACTCGGCAAAAACACCGAACCACCCACGGTTCGTGGCAGGCGTACTTGGTCCAACCAACCGGACGGCGTCCATTTCCCCCGATGTCAATGATCCAGGCAAACGCAATACGTCTTTCGACGAATTGAGACAGTCTTATCAAGAAGCGACGGAAGGTTTGCTTGAAGGCGACGTTGATTTGCTGCTGGTTGAGACCATCTTCGATACCCTTAATGCCAAAGCCGCTTTGTTTGCCATTGAAGACGTTTTTGAAGCTTTGGGAGTTCGGGTCCCGGTGATGATTTCCGGAACCATTACAGACCAATCGGGACGGACCTTGTCGGGGCAAACCACGGAAGCATTTTTCCATTCTGTCCGTCATGTGAAGCCATTTGCCGTCGGTCTGAATTGCGCTTTGGGCGCGGAACAACTGCGGCCTTATATGGCAGAATTGTCCCGCATCGCCGACACCTATGTCAGCACCCATCCCAACGCCGGTTTGCCGAACGAATTCGGCGAATACGACCAAACGCCGGACGAAATGGCAGCATTGATCGGAACCTGGGCGGACGATGGCCTTGTTAATGTGGTGGGCGGCTGCTGCGGAACAACACCGGACCACATTCGAGCCATTGCCAAGGCGGTGGCTAATAAGCCTCCGCGCAAGATTCCCGAAGTGGACCGTAAATTGCGCCTGTCCGGCCTTGAACCATTTGCGCTGGCTTCATGACGGAAGGGGTCGCTTCCGCCACTTTCGTCAATATTGGCGAACGCACAAACGTCACCGGGTCAGCCAAGTTCAAGAAACTCATTCTGAATGACGACTATGAGGCGGCGCTTGATGTGGCGCGTCAGCAGGTTGAGAACGGCGCTCAGATTATTGACATCAATATGGACGAAGCCATGTTGGATTCCGAAGCGGCTATGACCCGCTTTTTGAATCTCATCGCTTCTGAGCCCGATATCAGCCGCGTGCCCATCATGATCGACTCATCCAAATGGTCGGTTATTGAAGCCGGGCTGAAGTGTGTCCAAGGCAAGGCTATCGTCAACTCGATCAGCCTTAAAGAAGGCGAAGCTCCTTTTCTGGAGCAGGCGCGGAAGATCAAGCGATACGGTGCAGCCGTCGTGGTTATGGCCTTTGATGAGCAAGGCCAGGCTGACTCGGCAGACCGCAAAGTTGAGATCTGCACACAATCATACAAAGTCTTGACCGAGAAGGCGGGCTTTCCGCCTGAAGATATCATCTTTGATCCGAACATCTTTGCCGTCGCCACCGGCATCGAAGAACACAACAGATACGCCCCCGATTTCATCGAAGCAACCCGCCGCATTAAGGAAACATTGCCCCATTGTCATGTCTCTGGGGGCGTATCCAATATTTCGTTTTCCTTTCGCGGCAATGACCGCGTACGCGAAGCGATGCATTCGGTTTTTCTCTATCACGCCATACAGGCGGGCATGGATATGGGGATCGTCAACGCGGGGCAGTTGGCCGTTTATGCAGACATTCCGTCAGACCTGAAAGAAAGCGTTGAAGATGTCATTCTCAACCGGCGTGATGACGCGACAGACCGGCTGCTGGAGATTGCCGAGAAGTACCGTGGCGAAGGAACTAAGCGCGAGGTCGATCTGTCTTGGCGCGAGAAGGACGTTAACACGCGCCTGTCCCATGCTCTCGTCAACGGCATAACGGATTATATCGAAGAGGATACGGAAGAAGCTCGCCAGCAAGCGGACCAGCCCTTGTCCGTCATCGAAGGGCCGCTCATGGACGGCATGAACGTGGTGGGCGACCTTTTCGGCTCGGGCAAAATGTTTCTGCCGCAAGTGGTCAAAAGCGCTCGGGTTATGAAAAAGGCCGTGGCCCACCTCATTCCGTATATCGAGGCGGAGAAAGCAAAGAATCCGACAGCTGATTCTGGGTCTAAGGGCAAGATTGTCGTGGCCACTGTAAAGGGCGATGTCCATGACATTGGTAAAAACATCGTTGGCGTCGTACTGCAATGTAACAACTTCGACATCATTGATCTTGGTGTGATGGTGCCATGCCAGAAAATACTTGAAACGGCAAAAAATGAGAACGCCGATATCATAGGTCTTTCCGGTTTGATCACTCCGAGTTTGGACGAAATGGTATACGTCGCCAGTGAAATGGCACGGCAAGGGTTCTCCACACCCCTTCTCATTGGCGGGGCGACCACGTCCAAGGTTCATACGGCTGTCAAAATCGCACCAAAATATGAAGGACCAACGGTATACGTGACCGATGCGTCGCGCGCCGTCGGTGTCGCCAGTAACTTGTTGTCTGACTCAAAGCAGGCCGACTTTGTTACCTCGGTTGAGAATGACTACGCGTCGGTGCGCGAGGCGCATGAGCGAGGTCAAAAAACAAAGACACGGTTATCTTTGGCGGATGCCCGCGCCAATCGCCACAAGAGCGACTGGAAGACCTATCAACCGTCGTATCCAAAAGAGTATGGTGTCACAGTTTACGAGAATTATGACCTCGCAGAACTGACAACACGTATCGATTGGTCGCCGTTTTTTGCCACGTGGGAACTCAAAGGAAAGTATCCGGCGTTGTTAGATGACTCCGTTGTCGGGGAAACAGCTCGGTCTTTGTTCAATGATGCGCAATCTATGTTGCAACGGGTCATTGGCGAGCAATGGCTGACAGCGAATGCTGTTATCGGACTATGGCCAGCCAATGCGGTCGGTGATGATATTGAGGTTTATGGTGATGAAAATCGCTCCACGACAATCACCACACTCCACACTTTGCGCCAGCAGATGCCTCGAGAAGGAAATCGTCGCGCCAATTTCGCAATCGCGGATTTCGTGGCGCCACGGGGGACAGAAATCATTGATACAGTGGGTGCTTTTGTCGTCACGACCGGCATCGGCATTGATGAGCATGTCAAAGCCTTTGAAGCCAATCATGATGACTACAGTGCCATTTTACTGAAAGCGATCGCGGATCGACTGGCCGAGGCGTTTGCGGAACGCATGCATGAAAAAGTGAGAAAAGAAGTTTGGGGATACGCACCAGACGAAACTATTAATAATGATGATCTGATTGCGGAATCGTATCAGGGAATCCGCCCTGCTCCTGGCTATCCGGCCAGCCCGGACCACACCGAAAAAGGTCTGATCTGGGAGTTGCTGGATGCCGAGCGTAACACCGGTGTTGCCTTGACAGAAAGCTATGCCATGTGGCCGGCGGCATCAGTGTCGGGGCTGTATTTCAGCCATCCGGATGGCCGGTATTTTGGTGTTGGCCGTATTGAGAAAGATCAGGTTGAGGATTACGCCAGGCGCAAAGGGATGGCGGTTCAAACCATCGAACGATGGTTGGCACCCAATCTAAGCTATGATCCCAGCGCCTAAATGCTGTGGCGCCGCAGCATCAATTAGCCTGCCCGTTAAGACCCAAAGAGAAATAAAAATAGAAAGACCGTCACCAGTGCGCCCACAACGGCGCTGCAGGTCACGGTAAAGAACCGCCCGATAGCGCCGGTTAAACTGGCCAGTTTCCGGTCGGCGATCCACTTAAGAACCCAACCAAACAAGGCGCCAAAAAGAGTGCCGACAACAACCATGGTCCAACCGGTCAGATCGGTCATGATAAAAAACGCAGATACAAAGAACGCTAACAGGGCACCCAAAAATAGGGCGGCCAGTGCAAGTGGTACTTCCCTGGCACCAATTTTTGTCCAGCGTAATGCGCGCCACCGACGAACTGAACTTTTCATTGCAGGCGCATTCTGATGGCCAATCCATTTAACACCCAACCGTTTTGCCTCAGTGATTGCGCTGTCTAAGTCGGAGGCGGAACGCAATGGAACGGCACCGATCACTTTGTAAGTTTGGCTGCCATCGGGCTGGCACAAAAGCAATACATGAGCAGTGACAGAGTCGCGGGCGATAATATAAATGGCACCTTCATCATGGCTGCGCGCAAACCACCACGTTTCATGGTCAGCATCTTCCCAAATTAGATATGCAGCGTTAGCCGGCTGGGCGGATTGGTCCGTCACAGAATGTTCCGCTTAAGGTATGGAGACGATTCTTTTAGAATCTCAAGTAGTAGGCAGGATGAACTGAACGGTACATCCCTTACCAGGATCAGATTCGACCCACAAGTTTCCACCATGACGTCGGATAAGGTTTTGACAAATTCGAAGACCAAGACCCGACCCCGTTTCTCCACTTGTTCCCGCCGTTGTTTGCAACCGCCGGCCGTCAATAAATGCGCTAATTTTTTCGGCATCCATTCCGATACCGGTATCAGTGACAGCGATAAGAACATAATCTTGCGCTTCCTCGTAAGGCGCAGCGGTAACGACTATTCGATCACCCGACTCACAAAACTTAATAGCGTTGTTGATCAAGTTCCGGAATACGGTCAGAACCATATCCCGGTCAGCTTGAACTTGGTGCTTTTTAATATTTGACTCAATGGCGACGCCCTTCTCCCGCGCTAGGGTTGTAAGTGGCCGGATACTATCTGTGAAGGCCTCGGTAATGCTCAAGATTCCGGGACGGTAAGGTAAGTCACCGCTCTCAACCGCAGCCCAAGCCAAAAGCGTGTCCAAAAGTGCATTGGTATTTTCCGCCGCTTCAAGAATAAGTCCGGCGTATTCCTGCACCTTATCTGGCGAAAGGGAAATTGTTGAACTGGACAGCAAAGAGGCAAAGCCGATGATATTATTGAACGGACTTTTTAAGTCATGACCAATAATAGAGAACAATTGATCTTGGCCTATATCACCTTGACATAAGATCGCGGCGCAGTTACGATTTCCGTCACTTAGCGCCACCTTTGGAAGGCAATGCCTGGTCGATTCTTGAAATGGCTCGGCGGCAAGGTCGCCGAGCATACGGTTTTAAGGCTTATCGCGACCCCGGCCATGGCTTATCTGGCAGGAGTCGGCGCACAGCTTCAACAGGGGGCAAGAGGCGTGCTTGATGCCGTTCCGCCCCTTTTCTGGCCCATTTTGTCGGCGCTGGTGATTGCAGTGGTTTTCCATGCAACCGTTGTATCTCCAGTGATCAAGCGGCGTAGAGAGTACAAGATGGCGTATTTCAAGCAGGTAGAGAGTACTTTTGGCTTTCTCGCCGGGGCGTACAAGCCGGAAACGCTAGATCCCAAGCGACCTGGCAATCCAGAAGCCATGAAGGAACAGACACAAGCCCACGTCGACCTACTACGCGCGCGAATGATGAAGGACCGGCGACCAAGCATTCCGCCTATGATAGATGTGTCCAGCACGGAGTCTTTGCGTGGGTGGTATGAGTTTCTGCGCGCGGAGCGCGCGAAGGTCTACCTATGAGCGACTCATTCCCTCCCGAAGAAGCGCGGCGGCGCTTCGACGCCTTGTTCGAAGCGATGGTCCTTAGAGGCTCGCCACCAGATCGCCGAAAATCGCTTCGGGCCGCTTCCGACGATTGTAGCGATACTCAAACTCCTTCACGTATTTCTGAAGGTGTTTCCGGGACACGTGAACGTGCGTCCCACGAATCGACAGCTTCAACCGCGCCCAAAAGCCCTCGATCCCGTTAACATGGCAATCGCCGTCAACATATTCACCCGCCCCATGGTTGACCGTTTCATGCTCGAAGCCGGCCTTGGAAAGCCCACTGTAGGATTTCAGTTCGTCGGTATGGACCGTGCTTCCTTGTTCGACGTTCCCTTTGATGATCGGCTGAAGTGTTTTTTTGCGAACGTTCGGGACAACGTTCGCCATTACATCGCCGTCCCGTTCCAGCATCCCAAAGACTACGGTCTTATTAGGTGCGCCGCGTCCACGCTTCCCACCAGTAGTACGCCCACCAACATAGGTTTCATCGGCCTCAACATCGCCGCCAAGAGGCGTTTCCCCATCAACCTCTGCCATGTACTTGCGGATTTCGTGCGCCATCCGCCACGCCGTCTTGTAGGGAATGCCCAACTGGCGCTCCAATTCCTTAGCGGCAACACCGTGACGCGAGACAGAGAACAGATGCATGGCATAGAACCACTTGTGCAACGGCAAGTGTGTCCGCTCCATGGGAGTGCCAACAGTAGGATGCAGGTGGTGGCCGCAATGCTGGCAGACATACCCTCGGTCCTTCGTCATGCGGTAGAATTTTCCGAACACGCCGCACTTCGGGCAGTCCAGTTCTGTACCGCCATAACGCTCTGTCATGATGCGTTTCAGGCACGCCTCATCGTTCGGATATTGTTTCTGAAACTCGTAAAAGCTGGTCATCGCGACCTCCTATGCCCTAAATATAGGAAGCTGCAACCCTTATGTCAAGGTGATAATCGCGTTGATCTTTGGCCTCGACCAGAACCTCGAGTTCTTTTCGGGCTCTTTCAAGTTCCGCTTCCCGGTTCTTGGCCTCGGTGATGTCCTGGACTGTAGCGATGTAGCGCGTTAGGGAACCACCTTCATCAATGAGGGGTTGACCTATTTCCCTAAAATGACAAAGGCCAGATGACGCATTGTAACGGTATTCAATTTCATAAGTAGATTTGTCAGACAACGCCTGGGATACACACGCTTCATAGCGTTCTTTGTCAATCTGATCGATGAACTGCGAGAAGTCCGATGGATCTTTAATACGGTTGAGCATCGTGCCCGCATCGACATCAAACATCTGGGCCAAATAATCAGAGCAAAAAGCAAGACAGGAGTGATCCGGGTCCCATGCCCAATGGCCTAGTCCCGATACGCGCGCTGCGAGATCCAGCAACTCTTTCTGGTCGCGAACGGCTTGCAATGTACGGAACGCATCGTGACATCCGTCACCACACCGAAAACAGCAACAACCGTGCCGGCTTCGTCACTTTCGGGTTGCCCTTTGGCAATGATGTTTCTGATTGCCTCAGCAGGTGTGATAATCCGGGCATCAAACTCGAAGCTCGATCCATCCCTACGAGCTTGATCAAAATGCGCTTGAATGCGATTGCGGTCTTCCGGATGAATAGAGGTCAGAAAAGCGGTATGATTCGGTTCGAAGGTCTTTGGATCGCGCCCGAAAATAGAGAAAACCTGATCAGACCAGGACATCGCATTGGACTGGATGTGCCAGTACCAATGCCCCATGTTGCCAACCGTTTCGGCAAGGGAGAGGAGTTGTGCCTCATCCTGTGGCCCTGAATTCAGTTCAAGCACGGTTGTTGCTTTTTCATCGGTCAACATGACGTAATCGATCCATCCCGGAGAGTGCGCACCCTTTAGTTTGGACTCAAAAATAAATTGTAGAGCACATTAAATCTACCAAAAAGTTTGAACAGAAGAATACTAAACTTTAACGTGTAATTTTGATATGGCTAATTTTATCGTGAACCTAATATCGCTTCTCAAGTTCGACAAAAAGACTCAGAAAATAACGGTTTTTAGAGCTGTGGCTGTGATTTGGGCCGCAGCAATCGCAGTTTTTTCTTTGCTGCCGTCAAATCTCGCGGTTGCTAGTGGGATGTGGGACAAAGTGGATCATGTCATCGCTTTTGCCATTCTCGCTGGCCTCGCCAGACTTTCGGGGCCCGCGATAGCCAATATTCGTATCTGGTTATTGGCAACGTGTTACGGCGGATTGATTGAATTGGGTCAGATGCTGTCACCAGGACGTTATGCCGATGTCATGGATGGCTTAGCAAACGCGTTGGGGGCGTGCTTAGGACTCGTCCTGGTCCTGGTGTGGAGCAAAAAAAAGCAACTCAAACCCACCGATTAAGACTCGTCTTCCCCCCCATTTTGACCCAAGAACAGGCCAATTCCGGCCCTCTTGCACGCCTGGTTCAGGCCTGTTACAACCCCGCTCCTTCCGCAGGGTGGCCGCCCCCTTATGGCCGAGATTGCGGTTGCACACCCGGGGGGTGTAGCTCAGTTGGTTAGAGCGCCGGCCTGTCACGCCGGAGGCCGCGGGTTCGAGTCCCGTCACTCCCGCCATTTGTGCTAGGGCTTGAGCCATGACGCTTGAGCCCTTTTTCTATGACTCAGTGATGGTGATAAAAAAGGAGACCATAGATGCAAAACGGCCGTGACGTTGTCATCGTTTCCGGAGTGCGCACTGCCATTGGCACCTTTGGCGGAAGCTTAAAAGACCACCCACCCACCGCGTTGGGTGCGGCGTGTGTGCGTGAAGCAGTGAATCGCGCCGATGTCGATCCGGCATCCGTTGAATCCTGTGTATTCGGCAACGTGACCCAGACCGACACCCGAGACCCGTACCTGGCCCGGGTAGCCGCCATTGAGGGCGGCCTACCCATCGAAACTTCGGCGGTAACGGTCAATCGTCTGTGCGGCAGCGGTTTTCAAGCCATCGTCTCGGCGGCTCAGCAGATTCTTCTCGGCGATGTAGAAACGGCCGTGGCCGGTGGCGCGGAAAGCATGAGCCGGTCTCCCTACTTGGTTCCGGCACAGCGGTGGGGCCAGAAAATGGGTGATGCCACCATGGTCGATACCTTGATCGGCACCCTTAATGATCCTTTTGGCAACGGGCACATGGGCATTACCGCGGAAAATGTCGCTGCGAAATGGAACATTGACCGCACCACCCAAGATCAGTTTGCCCTCGACAGTCAAAAGAAGGCAGCGGCTGCCCAATCCGACGGCCGGTTTGAGGATCAGATTCTACCGATCGAAATCAAACACAAGCGTGACATCATCGTCTTCGATCAAGACGAGCACATACGCGCCGATGTGACGATGGATGGCTTAGGTGGGCTTCGTCCCGCATTCAAAAAAAACGGCTCCGTCACGCCGGGCAATGCGTCCGGTATCAACGATGGCGCAGCTGCATTGGTGCTGATGAACGGAGAAACAGCTGAGAAGTCCAATGTTACGCCCATGGCCCGGCTGGTGGGCTATGCCCATGCGGCGGTCGATCCGTCGGAAATGGGGATCGGTCCGGTTCCGGCCGTAACGCGGCTACTGGATAAAACAGGGCTCTCGATTGAAGACATGGATGTCATCGAATCAAACGAAGCCTTTGCCGCGCAGGCTTGTGCTGTCGCCCAAGAACTTGGATTTCCGAGTGAGAAAACCAATCCCAACGGAGGGGCCATCGCTCTCGGACATCCGGTCGGAGCAACTGGCGCCATCCTCACCATCAAGGCGATGTATGAATTGAAACGGACAAACGGCCGTTATGCGTTAATCACCATGTGCATCGGTGGTGGTCAGGGGATTGCCGGCATCATTGAAAACCTGCCCGCTGCGTCTTAAATCTGGCCATCAGTGTTGCCGGCGCTGAGGTAGAAAACCGGTGGCCAGAAAAATTAACACAAAAACGACGAGCACGGTCCACATGGCTGCCGAGTACTCTACGGGCTTGAGCCAGACTTCGTCGTAATACCCGTATCGCGGCGCCAGTTCGCCAAAGGGAATCCAAAAAATGGCTTTGGTTGGAATGGCGTAACGAATGGCCGCCATCACGCGTGTGAACTTCATCAGGCGCCACAGCAGGTAACAGCCCCAAACGGTTAACAAGGCCGCTATGCCGTAGGTCACGGGATGTCCGTAGCCGAGAAACCGTCCGTCACCGAGAAACAAAGACGCACCGTAAAGGAACCAGGTCACATACAGTGTTTCAAGGAAGGTAATGCGGCAGTAGTTACGCCCCTGCCCTGGCCCCGGGTCGCCGAGATTGAGCCGGCCGGTTTTCTGAATCCAGCGAAACGCATTACATTGGCTGTTCTTGTTGAACACAAAAAACAGCAGCGTCGCCACACAGATGCCGAACGACCCCTTAATGTAGAGCAGATGCGCCGGCCACACTACGCCGGGCGCCACTTCCGGCATGGGCAATCCCAAAGATACTTCATTGAACTTGAAGGAATAGGACGCCCAACCAATCCAGATCAACATGCCAGCGACAAAACCGAGCAGTGTGCCACTCACCTCTTCATTGCGTTTGGTTCCGACAAGGAGAAGGATCGCCGCTAAGGCTCCGATGCTAAGAAACAGTCCGCCTGCATTTTCGTAGCCGATAAGATCCCGCACCGCGATGACAAAGGCACGGGCTAAGGGCAAGGCCAGAAGACCGGCGAACAATGCGATGATGCCGATAAACGGCGGGCGGTAATACCGCTACCATATTGTCCGATCCGCGTCAGATGTGAGGGTATCGGCCATAGGTCTCTCAGTCGTTAGTCTCCGGGAAACACATGATAAGTGTTCGCTGCATTGGGATCATCAAGGGCCTGCACCAAAAGGCGGGCGACTTCCGTGCGCGGGATCCGACCCCATTCAAAACTTTGTTGATCGTCGTTCAAAACACCGGTTCCCGTGGCTGGTCCGTCACCCAACCCGCCGGGTCGAATGATGGTGTAGTTCAAACCGCTTGCCGTAATATGATTTTCAGCCCTTGTCTTTCTCTCCAATGCCGAACCGAGAATCCAACGGACAAAAAAGGGTATCGCCGTTCGACTTTCACCGGCGCCAATGGAACTCACCATGAGCATACGATCAACACCGGTCGCCTTGGCCGCCTCGGCCACGTTGATATTGCCCACGTCGTCAACAGGATTGTCGCCGGTACGACTACCGAGAGAACTGATGACGGCGCGATAGGAGCCGGATTCGAACGCGGCTTTCACGGAGTCAGCTTCCAAGGCATCGCCGGTGAACAAAGTCACGCCGAGGGGTTTTAATTGCGAAACATCTGAGGTGGGACGGACAAAAGCTGTCACATCTTCGCCGCGGCCAGCCAAAATCTTGACCACCTCCAGGCCGGTGGCGCGCGTGCCGCCAAAAACGAGAATTCCGTTTGGTGGCTCAACCGCCATCTCGGTCATGCTGGATTCATCTTGAGTGAAGGCGGAAACATGAAACGTGAGTAAAACACTTAAAAAAACATACCGTAAGACCGTCATAACACTTATCCATCTTCTCCAAGGTCACTGACGCGCTTGAGTTTGTTTAACTCGTCGCTTTCCGTACCCCACATGATGTTACCGTCTTCATCGACATAACGGCCCAAGAACCAGAATTCGTTTGGTGTAATGCGAATCTTGTCGTCGGCAATCATTTCCTTACCAAGGCCGTCGTTGAACAACCGGCATGGGCCGAAGTCCATTGGTCCGGAAACAGCCATGCCGTCCGCTTCCATCGTCAGTTTAAAATCGCAGTCTTCGCTCCATGTCAGGTCATCAAGGGTCAACCCTTCAAGCTGTGATGGATCACGGTGAACGTTGACGATGCTTTCCTCGTCTTTAAACGATAACTCCCGCTGATGAACCAGACCGGTGTCCGGGTGAACAAAGAAATGAAGCAGGCCACGGCGAACGACCCAATCGGGATCATCAGACCCGTCGGTGGAGGCCTGTTGATAGATCACCACACCATCCAGAAACGGAACTTCCACCGGATAAAACACCTGGTGCATCAAACGATGTTGCCGATTGTCTGGCACCTCATTTTCAAGGTCACTTTCAACTTGTTCCGAGCTGTCATACCGACCGTTAATCCAGGTCTTAAGCGCGGAGAGGATGCGATCGTTATCCGATTCTGTTTGAGCGGCGGCCGGGAAAAGGATGTTGAACGTCAGGATCGCCAAAGCAATCCCGACGATGAAAAACAGAATGCGTTTCTTCAGACTCACCGGTCTCTCCGTAGGCTTCGATGGCTGTTGAAGGGCGGGATTTTGGCTGTTTCCTGGGCTAAAGTCGAGCGTCTATGCCTTTACCCTGAGGGTTGAATTGTCTAGCGTCTAAGCCAATTCCGCAGGAGAAGGGAGACCACAGCGTGGCCAGTAGGCACAGTGGATACAACGTCAAAGGAGTGGTTTGGGTGATCTTCATTTTTGCATTGATAGCGGGATCGGAGATGACACAGGTATAAGATGCATCGGACGAAAAGGAGCGCAAGACCATACCCATGCCGCTCGATCTTCCGGCGCTTGCGGAAATCGATTCCCTCGACGATGAAGACTCACCCATCAGACGGTTTTTTCTCACCAGTCAAGGTATGCGCGGCCAGACCGTGTCCCTTGCCTGGACGGAAGGATGGTTTTGTACCTTGAGCCAAGCCACCCATGTGTTACTCGACTATTGGCCGACCTTAGACCAATGGGTCTTCCAAATTGGTTTCTCCGAAGAGGCTGAACTGACCGCCGGAGGTCTCGCCACTTGCCATCGATTGCCGACATAGCTGTGAGTTCAACCCTTGATGACTAACACCTCTACCCTTACACGCCGGACTGTGCTGTTGACGGCTTTGTGCGGCGTCGCGTATGCGCCGGCCGTCTATGCCCAGAACTCCGCTATTCAAACAGTGGCTGTTGCCGGTGCGACGGGACGGACGGGACGTCGCATAGTCGCGTAAGCGTTGGACGCGGGATACCGTGTGCGTGGGCTAACGCGCAATCCCAATCGCGCCCAGGACCGCTTCGGCGATGCCGTCGAATGGATCGCTTGTGACGTGCGCAATCCCCTTGATGTTGCCAAAGCCCTGCAAGATATGGACGCGGTTTTTTGTGCCATCGGCTATACGGAGTTCGCCGGACCGAACGGCGGGCAGTTTGTCGACTATCTGGGTGTGCGCCATCTCATCGACACCGCCTTCTTACAAGATGCCAAATACTTTGTATTGGTATCCTCGGGTTCCTCCGGCCCAGCCCGTGATCAAACCAAAATACCGGTGTTCGGCTATGTCGGATGCTGGAAAACAAAAGCGGAAGATCGACTTAAAGCGAGCGGCCTACCCTTTACGATTATCGGTCCAGCGGGCCTGATCGACAGACCTGGCGGAACACAAGCCATCCGGGCCATGAGACGGCAAGATTATATCAAGTTGCCTATGGCCAAGCGCAATGTGGATATTGGCGATATTGCCACCGTGGCGATCGCCAGTTTGCGCGAGCCAGTGCTGCGCGGAAAGTCTTTCGCCTTACTTAACGATGGTGGTCCGCCCAGTTATGACTGGCGGCAGGATGTCGCAAGGTTGGCGCCGGAAAGCTAAACCGGCGAAATTCACTCAATCATCGCTTGGTAGACCAGATTGCGCATTTCCTCATCGTAGACCGTATTGAACGGTTCCATCTGAGTGAAAAACATGCCGATGATCTGATTGACGGGATCGATCCAAAAATGCGTTCGGGCAGCACCTGACCAATAGTAAGTCCCAGGCGCGCCAAGCACGCCTTTGAGCGCCGGGTCCAAATCGATGCCGAACCCGAGTCCGAATCCCCCACCCGGCGCCGAATACATACCAGGCTGCATATGGTTTTGACGCATGGACTCTATTATGCGTGGACTGAGTAGACGCACGCCGTTCAATTCCCCGCCATTGAGAAGCATTTGAGCAAACAGTAGGTAGTCGGCAGCGGTTGAGATCAAACCCCACCACCGGACGCGGGACGTTCAGGGTCACGAAAGCCGCTGGTTTGAGGTTTGTCTTCTGCAACAAGGCCGTCAGGCGTAACCGCATAGACCGTAGCGAAACGATCCAATTGGGACTCCCGCACATAGAAAGCGGTTTCATCCATACCCAGGGGATCTAGCGGATTGACCGGAACGAAAGAGTCCGCTTTGGGATTCCGTATTGTGCGGTGTCATGCGAGTCTGTGCGATGCGTACCGGCATCCATTTTACTGTCACGTCTGGCGACCGTCAGCGATTGCAAGCGATCGTCGCGGACCCGAAGAGCGCGCAGAAACACCTCTGGCGGGCGCGGATCATCCTGAAGACCGACGCGGGGCTCGGCACTTCGGCGATCATGCGCGCGACCGGCAAGTCCAAGACCTGCGTGTGGCGCTGGCAGGAGCGGTTCATGCACGAGGGTGTCAACGGCTTGCTTCGCGACAAGTCCCGTCCGCCTGGCAAAGCGCCGATCCCGCCGGAGCGCGTCGCCGAGATCGTCCGCCTGACCCAGCAAGCGCCGCCGCACGAGGCGACCCACTGGACGCTGCGCGCGATGGCGAAGGTTGCTGGCGTCGCGGCGGCGGCGGTCCAGGCGATCTGGAAGGCCCATGGCCTCAGCCCGCACCGCTGGCGGCACTTCAAGCTCTCCAATGATCCCGCCTTTGCCGAGAAGCTCACGGATATCGTCGGCTTGTATGTCGACCCGCCGGCCCATGCCGTGGTGCTGTCGGTTGATGAGAAGTCGCAGATCCAGGCTCTCGACCGCACCCAACCCGGCCTGCCGATGAAGAAGGGCCGCGCCGGTACGATGACCTATGATTACAAACGGCATGGCACGACGACGCTGTTCGCCGCGCTCAACGTGCTGGACGGTACGGTCATCGCACAGAACATGCAGCGCCACCGCCATCAGGAGTTCATCCGCTTCCTCAACCGCATCGAGCGCGAGGTGCCGACGGACAAGGCCGTCCACGTCATCCTCGACAACTACGCTGCGCACAAGAAGGACAAGGTCCGCGCCTGGCTCGCCCGCCATCCACGCTGGACCTTCCACTTCACGCCGACCTCGTGCTCGTGGCTCAATGCCGTCGAGGGCTTCTTCGCCAAACTCACGCGGCGCGGGCTCAAGTGTGGCGTCTTCCAATCCGTCGTCGACCTTCAGGCCGCCATCAACCGCTTTGTCCGCGAATACAATGACGCAAACCCAAAACCCTTGATCTGGAAAGCCGACCCCGATCATATCATCGCCGCACGAAACAGAGGGTTCCAAACGTTGGAATCAATCCACTAGGATCCGGGCCTGTACAAATTCGGCTAGCGGTATGCCGGACACCTGCTCGACGACGTAGCCCAGTACATCGGTGGCAATGCTGTATTCCCAAGCTTCACCCGGATTGCGGACCAGTGGGACAGCCGCAACGTCTTGAATGAAGTCTTCGACGGAGTTTTTTGCCCGCAGTCGGATGTTGCGCTGATCATACAGAATATGAACGGGCGTTCGTCCAAACAAGGGATAGGTCAGGCCCGACGTGTGGGTCAGAAGATGATGGACGGTAATCGGCTGCTCAATCGGCTCTGTCTTCATATTTGCGAGCTGTCCATCTTGATAGACGGTGAGATTGCGAAAGGCTGGAATGTACTGAAACACTGGATCGCTCAGGCGGAGTTTGCCTTCCTCCACCAGCATCATGGCCGCAACACTGGTGACTGGTTTGGTCATCGAATAAATGCGATACACCGTATCCGGGGTAACCGGTTTCTGTGACTCCAAATCACGGAAGCCTACGCTTTCGCGATAGATGACTTCACCTTGGCTGGCGATGATCATGAGTGCGCCAGGCATCTCACCAGCATCAACATGAGCCTGCATGGCGTCTGACAGACGGGTGAGGCGATCAATTGAAAAGCCGTGTTTTTCCGGTGTGCCCGAGGGTAACCATTCCCCCGCTGAGGCAATGCCGCCGACAACTACGCCAATCAAAATAAGTGAAGCCCGAAGCGCAATACTCATGGGTCCCTCCTCAAACGGTGATCCACGCTATCACGTTCGGTCGGAACCAGAAAAACTTAGAACGCGTCGACGTCCATTGCAGTCGCCGTGTCATCCAAGCGGTCCAATAAATCCGCTTGCGAGTGGACCTTGGGCAATTCCCGGCGATAGAAGAATTGGCAGGCGGACAGTTTGCCGGCATAGAACGAGGCATCCGCCTCACCACTGATGGACTCCGCCTTGGCTGCGACACAGGCCTGCTTGAGCCACATCCAGGCGATCACCACATGTCCAAAAGTGTCGAGATACAAAGTGGCATCGGCGAGTGCGAGGCGCAGATTTTCAGACCGTGCCGCAACAAGGCGCGCGGGTGTTAACTTAAACCGGTCCAAGGCAGTTTCTAAATCCGATGCAAAAGACTTGATGGACTCAATTTCACGTGCGTCGTGGATGGTTCTTCGAATTTCCTCCTCAAACACAGCGATTGCCGCGCTGTCTTCCATCACCACTTTACGCCCGAGAAGATCTAGGCCTTGAATGCCGTGGGTGCCTTCATGAATAGCGTTGAGGCGATTGTCGCGGTAAAGCCGCTCCACCGGATAGTCACGGGTGTACCCATACCCTCCCAAGGCCTGGATCGCATGCTTGTTGGCCTCAAGACAAAATTCCGACGGCCAGGATTTGGCAACAAGTGTGAGAATATCAAGCAACAGTGTGATGCGTTTGCGTTCCGCTTGATCTCGAGCGACCTTTAGTTCATCGACCAGTCGGGCGCAATACAGAACCAGGCATAACCCCCCTTCGACGGCGGCTTTTTGCGACAACAACAGGCGCTTAACGTCAGCGTGCTCGATGATCGGCACCGGCTTACTATTCGGATCTTTAACGTCTGGGTGGCGCCCTTGCGGTCTGACCTTGGCGTAACTCAGGCTAGCCTGATAACCGGCATAGCCAATGGCCGCTGCGCCTAATCCCACACCGATACGCGCTTCATTCCTCATATGAAACATGTAGGACAGTCCTTTGTGCGGTTCACCGACGAGAAAACCGCGCGTTTCCCCGCTTTCACCGAAATTCAGCAGCGCATTTACGGTGCCGCGATACCCCATTTTGTGATTGAGACCGGCCAATCGCACATTGTTGTCATCACTGAGAGTACCGTCGTCCTCCACCCGTTTTTTAGGTACGGCAAACAACGAAATACCCTTGACGCCTGGCGAGCCTCCGGGAATTTTGGCAGCACCATGTGGATGATGTTTTCAGCGAGGTCGTGATCACCGCCTGAAATCCACATCTTCGACCCGACGATGCGGTAGTGCCCGTCATCCGTTGGCTCGGCACGGGTGATGATGTCGGCCAGCGAGGACCCGGCCTGGGGTTCGGACAAACACATGGTGCCGAAAAAACGGCCCTCAACTATGGGAGCCAGAAAGGTTTTCTTTTGCCAATTACAACCAAACGCCGAGAGCATGTTGCTAGCACCGATGGTAAGAAATGGATAAGCCGTGGTGGAAATATTCGCCGCTGACAGCATAGCTTGGCAGGCTTGTCCGATGGTCATTGGCAACTGCAAGCCACCTAGTTGTTCGTCGAAGGTGGCACCCATCAGTCCGGCGCCGACATAGGCATCCAAAGCGGTTTTAACCTCTGGAATGATTGAGACCGCTTGTCCGTCGAATTGCGGTTCGGATTGGTCAACCTTCGCTGCGTGAGTTGCGAAGTGATCGCGCGCGATCGCTTCCGCGGTGTCCAGCACGGACTCAAAAACCAAGCGGTCATGCTGGGCATACCGCTGCGTTTGCGTCAGCGCTTCGACATCCAGGACGTCGTACAGAAGAAACGCCAAATCGCGGCGCGGTATTAGGAAATCAGACATTGGCGCGGTTGTTTTAGAATGGGTCGGCGATCATGACACCGCCATCGACGACGATGACTTGGCCGGTGATGAACCTGGCTGCGTCTGATGCCAAAAACGCCGCCACGCCGGCGATGTCTTCAGGCTCTCCGAGCCGGCCGAGTGGGGTCCTGTCCGCGAAGGCCTTACCCTCTTCCCCTTCCCAGAGAGCCCGGGCGAAATCCGTTTTGACCAGTCCCGGCGCAATAGCGTTAACGCGGATATTTTGCGACCCCAGTTCAACCGCATAATTGCGGGCCAACTGGGCGTCGGCCGCTTTTGAAACTGCATAGGCGCCAATGTTCTTACTGCCCGTCAGTCCGGCAATGGACGACAGAAGAATGATGGAACCGCCTCCGGATTCCGCCATATGAGGGGTTACCAGATTGATTAGCCATGCCGGACCCTGAACATTGGTTGTAAATATCTTCTCTATCGCACGATCTTCAATCTCTGCCATGGGTCCATAGGCGGGATTGGCGGCGGCGTTGCACACCAGGATATCGACCGGTCCGAGCTGCGCGTGCGCTTCCTTAATCAAATTTGATACCTGAACTTTGTCGGAAACGTTGCAGGCTACTGCGATGGCTTCTCCGCCGTCTGAGTCAATCTCTTTGGCAACAGCTTCACAGGACTCTACTTTGCGGCTGGAGACCACGACCTTGGCGCCGGCCTCTGCCATGACTTTTGCGATCGACCGGCCAATACCCCGGGAAGACCCTGTTACCACCGCGACCTTACCGGTGAGATCAAACAAATCCATTGTTATGTGTCTCCTCGGTGTTCCGCATCAAAGGATGCAAAGGTTTTACCTTGCGAGGCCAATTCAATCAGCAGCGGCGCCGGAGTCCAATACCCATAGTCGTTGCCCAGGACCTCAGCTTTGCTCTTGAACACATCGACGACTGTATCGAGGCCGATGGTGTCGGCGTAAAACATAGGTCCGCCACGATACGCCGGAAATCCATATCCGGCTGCCCAAACCACATCAATATCACTGGCCCGCAAAGCAACACCGTGATCCAGCAATTGCGCGCCCCGATTGATGAGCGCACATAAACACCGGTCAAGAATCTCCTGATCTTCGATGTTTGAGCGTTGATTGACACCCAGATGTTGCGCTGCGTCGCGTATCAAAGTGGCTACCTCAGGATCATTTTGGCGCATACGTCCGTCTGCGTATTGATAAAAACCCTTACCGGTTTTTTGACCAAATCGGCCCAACTCATTCATGAGATCGCCCGGCCTGTAATAGAGTGGATCATCCGGCAGATGATGGCGGTTCTGATCGCGGGTGAGAAAACTCACGTCCTGACCGGCAAGGTCCATAACGGCACACGGACCCATGGCCATGCCCCATCTTTCCAACGCTCCATCGACCTGAGCAGGGGTCAATCCTTCCAGCAAAAGCATTTGGGATTCCCGAACGTAGTCTTCCAGCATGCGATTGCCGATAAAGGCAAACGCGACACCGGACAGCACGGCCGTTTTACCAATGCGACGGCCCAGGGCCATGGTCGTCGCCACCACATCTTTGGCGGCTGCATCACCACGCACCACTTCCAAGAGTTTCATGATATTTGCAGGAGAAAAGAAATGCGTACCGATGACACGATCGGGGTTTTCGGTCTCAGCCGCGATCACATTAATGTCGAGGGTTGATGTGTTGGTGGCGAGGATGGCGCTAGGCTTACAGATACGATCAAGCTCTTTGAAGATCTGTATTTTCAAGTCCATAGACTCGAAGACAGCTTCAATCACGATATCGACATCCGAGAGTGCACCCAGATCCAATACACCAAACAAAATGTTCAGTCGTGCATCCTTTTCAGCTGCCGTCATACGACCGCGCGTTGCATCGCGATCCAAGGTTTTTTTTATGCGCTCAAGACCGGCTTGAAGCGCGTCGTTTTGTGTTTCAACTAGTGTTACGGGAATACCGGCGTTGAGAAAACAGGTGGCAATGCCCGCGCCCATCGTTCCAGCCCCGACAACGCCCGCCGCATTAATGTCCCGTAGTGGAGTCTCTTTCGGTATATCGGGAATTTTCAGCGCCGTGCGTTCGGAAAAAAATAGGTGGCGCTGCGATTTGGATTGAACTGATGCCTTCAGCTCTGCGGATAATATCCGTTCTTTGGCGAGCCCTTCGATTATTGGAAGGGTGCACGCCCATTCAATGGCATCGACGGCAGCGGGGTGTGCGTTAAACCCTTTTCGGCGCTTCGCTAATGAAGCCTTGGTCGATTCAAAAATACCGTTAGGAACGGTTTTGGGATCCACATCGAGTGTTCCCGTTCGCCGTGGTTCGCCGCCAGCTTTGGCCATACGATGCGCCGCAGCGGTAGCTGCTTCAATGAGATCGCCGTCGGCTATTTCATCAATGGCGCCGAGGGCGAATGCTTCGTCAATGGGTAAATGTCGGCCAGTGGTGATGGCTTCGATAGCCGCTTCCGCACCAATCAGCCTGGGCAAGCGCTGTGTGCCACCGGCGCCGGGAATGATGCCGAGGTGCACTTCGGGTAATCCAACATGGGTTCCAGAAGCGGCGACGCGGTAATGACAGCCCATGGCCAGCTCAAAACCACCGCCAAGCGTGGTGCCGAAAAGGGCCACGACGACAGGTTTTGAACAAGCTTCGATGCGATCGATCAAAGCAGGCAGTCCAGGCTCGATGACTGGTGCATCAAACTCCCGGATATCGGCACCGGCGCTAAAATTCCGCCCTTTACCGGAAATAAGTATGGCTGAGATGGAGTTGTTACTTTCAGCGTCATCAGCCGCACGCGAAAGCGCTTGGCGAACTTTGTAGGACAAAGCGTTCACCGGCGGGTTGTTGATCATCAATACAGCCAGCCCCTCCACCACCGTCACCGACAGAACATCGTCCATGATTCACACCTATCCCTACCAAACCAACCACATAGGAAACTAAGACGGGTTATTCCCCTCGCCGCCTTAGAAATGAGGGTTTAAAAGGTTCCATAACAGGATAAAAGCCTGGATACCAAGCTGATTAACGATCTGGATCAGTTGGCGCTCACCACGGTAAGGGTTGGATTTCCATGTCGGCCACATTGCTTCACTACACTTTTCTTCTCTTTAACAATGAACCGCCACGTCCTTTACGGGCCATAGTTGTCAATGGGTTCATTGCTGTCTTAATTGTGGTCAATGTGTTGGCGGTCATCCTGCAGTCCGTTCCAGAATTAAACCGGCAGTATGCTCTATCGTTCCGACTGATCGAGTTGGTATCAGCCCTGATTTTTACGGCGGAATGGATTTTAAGAGTTTGGTCCAGCGTCGAGCGTCCAGGCTTGCAACGCCTCACCTCCATTGTGCGCACGTCTTGAATATTGTTTCTCCCCGCTTCCCCTTATCGACTTGATCGCGATCGTGCCACTGTACCTGTCTATTTTTGATATTGTGGGCGCGCAAAGTCTAATCGCATTAAGATTGCTCCGTCTTCTGCAATTGGTCCGGTTCTTTACGCCATTGGTTGTGCTTTGGCGGGTCATACGGACTGAAGCACCTGCTATGGTAGGCGCAATCTTTATTGTCGTGGTCTTAATCATCATTGCCGCTAGCGGGATGTATTTGGTGGAGCGCAACGTCCAGCCACAGGCGTTCGGCAGCATCCCGGCAGCGATGTGGTGGGCGTCTGTAACTCTCACCACAGTCGGGTACGGCGATGTTACTCCCATTACCGTCTTTGGCAAAATGATTGGTGTTGTCATCATGATACTGGGTATTGGCTTGGTGGCATTGCCTGCAGGGATGTTGGCGTCCAGATTTTCTGAGGAACTCCAACATCGGCGGGAAGAATACCGCAAACGCGTGGACCTCGCGTTACAGGATGGGACCCTTGAGGAACAGGAGATTGTCGGTCTGAAAGCTGCTCAGCAGGAATACATGCTGTCTGATGAAACGGTAAATCAAATCCTGTCTGAAGAAAGCAAACGTAAGCGGCAGACCTGTACGACCTGTGGGAAAACAATCCTGGTGGAAGTCTAAATCCCTACGACTCATCATCCATGAACAGGCTCATCCCTCTTTTAACGGCTTCCCGACTACTGATACGGTCAGCCCACGCACGAATGGTCGGATAAGGATCGAGACCACCATCTAAACGTGATGCCGACGTTGCCGCGACGGGATAGGCGTGAATGTCGGCAATCGTATACGCCTCACCCGCAATATACGGGTGATCTGCAAGGTGCGTTTCTAACGCCTTAAGCCCTCGGTGAGCCTCCGAAATGTAGCGCTCGATGGTCATATCACTGCGCTCCGGTGCCATAGTCGTAAACCAAAATTGCGCGGAGAATGCGGGACCCAGGTTCGCTGCAACAGCACTCATCCACGTATGAATTTGAGTTCTGAGCGCAAGGTCATCGGGATAAAACTTGCCGGATTTTTCGGCCAAGTAGTAGAGAATGGCGTGACCTTCAAACACAGTGATGGGCTGACCATGTGGACCTTCTGTGTTCACAATGCACGGCGCGCGACCCAGAGGATTCTTAGACAAAAAATCTGCGCCTAAGTGCTCGCCGCCTTGAAGGTCAACGAAATGGGGCTGATAGGCCAGTCCTGTTTCTTCGAGCATGATATGGACCCTTTGGCCGTTGGCCGTGGGTACGCTGTATAAGTCGATCATGGTGGGCCTTTCATGGAATCATCGACAGGTGAACCTGGAATGTGGACTATAGACCACATCTCAAGCAAAGGATCGACCGCGCATGTTTCGTAACCGGGGACCGACTTGCGCCTTAGAGGCCGTTTCGAAAGGGGTTGAGTGGCCGGTGTCGATGTGATTCCAGGAAGGTTGCTG
Organism: Rhodospirillaceae bacterium; assembly: GCA_965262665.1. GTDB lineage: Bacteria > Pseudomonadota > Alphaproteobacteria > Rhodospirillales > Rhodospirillaceae > CBDBND01. The sequence continues at coordinate 738,943 of CBDHFR010000002.1, read as the reverse complement.
AAACCGATCTGGAGCCGCCATGTGGACGCCGACCACCCGAGAGCAGCATAGCCGCAAGGCGCTGCGTTATCAGACTGATTTGACCGCTGCGGAGTGGGTTGTGATCGAGCCTCATTTGCCTCCGGCTCATGGCACGGGACGGCCCCGGTCATGGCCGATGCGAGAGATCGTCAACGGCATTTTCTACGTGATGCGGGCTGGCTGCCCTTGGCGCTTGCTGCCAAGCGATTTACCACCGTGGGGCACGATCTATCGCTGGTTCGCTAAGTTCCGCGACGACGGCCTCCTTGAGAAGATCAACCACTTTCTGGTCATGGCCGATCGCGAGCGGGTCGGACGCGAGGCCAGCCCGAGCGGCGCGATTATCGACAGCCAGAGCGTCAAGACGACCGAGGCTGGTGGCCCCCGCGGCTACGATGCGGGCAAGAAGATCAAGGGGCGCAAGCGCCACGCGCTGGTCGACACCGACGGGCGCGGCCTCGTGCTCGAGGCGCATCCGGCGAGTATCCAGGACCGCGATGGTGGCGGGCCGCTGCTGTGCGCCTCACGCGGCTCGTTTCCGTTCATCGAGAAGGTCTTTGCCGACAGCGGCTACGCCGGCGAGAAGGTCGCCACGGCCACCATGATCGCCGTCGAGATCGTGCGCAAAAGCCCCGATCAGGTCGGCTTCGCCGTCCAACCGCGCCGCTGGGTCGTGGAGCGCTTCTTCGCCTGGATCAACCGCAACCGGCGACTGGCAAAGGACTTCGAGGCCACCATCGCCTCGGCCCGCGCCTTCCTCTACGCCGCCTCCGTCATGCTCCTCGTCCGCAGATTGGCCCGAGCCGCATGACTTTCGAAACCGACTCTTAGTGCTTTTTGTCTGATCGCCGCACAATTGAGTCTGGTCAGCGTCCAGGGTTTGGCGGCGGTAGACCGGATCGAAATCCACGACCGCAGTTTAGTGGCAAATGGTACTGCCTACGGCCGGGTCGGGTCTTACGTTCGTATTTCCGGCCGGCTACATTATTCGGTTGATCCTGATTCTACTTATAACAGTGCGATTGTTGACCTTGGCTTAGCGTCCAGAAACGGCCGCGGGCAGGTTACGTTCAGCGGTGATTTTATCCTCCTGACCCCGCTTGATCCTTCGCGCCGCAACAACCGGTTGTTCTACGACGTCGCCAATAGAGGGAGGATGCAGCTGCTCGGCCGCTTCAATGACGCTTCGGGTCGGGACGGAGCACGAACAGCGGTAGACGTGGGCAATGGATTTCTTTTGGAACAGGGATATTCCCTGCTGTGGACGGGATGGAATTGGGATGTGGCCCCCCGTCCAAATTTACTGAATATAAATCTACCAGTTGCCCGTCAAGAAAATGGCCAGCCGGTAACGGGTTCCGTCATCAGTGAAATGACCCCCTTAACCCGGACATTTAGTTCCGGGCACATTGCAGCGGGCTCCATTGGTTACAAACCCATTCTAGCGAATACGTCCAATGCACAATTGTCTGTTCGTGCACCTGGTGAAGCTCAATACACCGCTGTTGCCCGTCAACAATGGCGCTTTGGCCGACCCATTGAAGCTACGCCGGACAGCTTTGCCTTAAATGACGATACCTGGATCACTTTGGATTCAGGGTTTGAACCGGGCCGTGTCTACCGGCTGGTATACCAAGCCCGCAATCCGCCCATCGTTGGGCTCGGTTTGGCGTCAATTCGCGATGCCTTGTCGTTTTTCCGGTTTGCGCAGATGGATTCCACCGGCAATCCAAATCCTTTGACAGAAAATGGTGCAGACCTACCTGAAGCGGTGTTGGTTTATGGCGCGTCCCAATCGGGACGGGTTCTAAACACCTTAATCTGGCACGGTCTTCATGTGGATGAGACTGGCCGAATGACCTTCGACGGCGCCATCATCGATACGGCGGGCGCCGGCAAAGGGGGTTTCAATTTTCGATTTGCCCAAACCTCCCGTCATTTTGGCCACGACATCGGTCTTGATTACCCAACCGACTACTTTCCGTTTTCTTCTGGAATGCAGACGGATCGAGAGACGCAAACCAGCGACAGTCTTTTTGATCAAGCTCGAGCACTCGGTGCTGTTCCACGCGTTTTCATTCTCAACACGTCTACAGAATATTGGACCCGCTCAGCGTCATTGGTGCACATCCGACACGGATGGGTCTCATGACATCGAATTGGACCCATCCGTGCGCCTATACGTCATCGCAGGCGGACAACATGTGATCGGCGTAACCGAGGAGCGCGGCAATTTGGTGCATTGCCGCAACCCGTTAGATCACAGGCCTGTCTTACGCGCCCTGCTGTCCCACTTGGATGCCTGGATTACCCTGGATCGCACCCCACCAGCCAGTCGGTACCCCAGAATTGAGGCCGACACTTTGGTGCCCTTGAGCATTTACAACGACCGCTTCCCCGGCGGTGCTTTTCTGAGAAGACCGGAAAGCCATCTTATGCCACCGCGCCTGGACCACGGAGCACGGTTTGAGACCGACGGTATCGCTGATCGGGTGCCACCGCGGCACGGTCCGCCATTTGTCACACTTGTACCTGCCCCTGACAAAGATGGCATCGACGTCGCGGGCATTCGCTTACCGGATATCGACGTGCCTCTTGGAACCCACACCGGCTGGAATCCGTACAACGCAGCTACGGGTGCACCAGATCGTTTGACAACGTGGTTCGGCGGCTACATTCCATTTGCGCGAACGATACCCGAACGTGAAGATCTTGGCGATCCGCGCCCCGCCATTACGGAGCGCTACATCTCCAAAGCAGACTATTTGGAATCGTTTGCCGCCGCCACGCTGGATCTCGCCGGCAAGGAACTCATTCTCGGTCTCGACATCAACCCGATGATCGAGGCTGCAGGTGTACGGTTTGATCGAGCCATGGCTCGGTCAGTTAATGATGAGACCTGTAAATACTTGTCAGTAAATTAAAGCGTCTCGGTAAACCGGACCGGTGCGCCGATGGCATTGCCAATGAGTTCATCGTCTTTCATGACGAGCAGTCCCCGAATTACCGTGGCTATGGGCCAACCCGTGACGGTTTGCCCGTCATAAGCCGTCCACCCTGACTTGGAAGCAATCCAGTCGTTCGAAATCGTACGCCTGGCTTTGAGATCAACGATGGTGAGGTCGGCATCGTATCCCACGGCAATGCGACCCTTGCCCGCGATTCCATAAATGCGGGCTGGACCGGAACTGGTGAGATCAACCAGCCGCTGCAAGGTCAGTCGATCGGCATTAACGTGATCAAGCAACAGCGGCACCATCGTTTGAACCCCTGTCATGCCTGACGGGCTTTGAGGATACGGCCGCTGTTTTTCTTCCAACGTGTGGGGCGCGTGGTCCGACCCTATGCAGTCGACCACCCCGTCACGCACAGCTCGCCACAACGCCTCGCGGTGATCGGTTGTTCGGATAGGCGGATTCTGTTGCGCCAAAGTACCGAGTCTTTCGTACGCTTCCGGCGCAGACAAAGTCAGGTGTTGGGGCAGGACCTCGACGGTGGCGATGTCCTTGTTGTCTTTCAGAAACGCCATTTCGTCTGCTGTTGTGATGTGCAGGGTGTGAACCCGGCGTCCTGTTTCTCGGGCTAGCCGCAAAAGTCGTGTTGTCGCGCGTAACGCGGTTTCCACATCTCGCCATTCGGCATGCATGGCAACGGCAGCGCCATCCTTGACCAGATGAATTCGCTCTTGCAATCGTTCTTCGTCTTCGCAATGGACGGCCATGCGCCGCACACCATTACGCAAGACCTTTGCCACGGTTTTATCGTCGGGTACCAGAAGAGAACCAGTTGAAGACCCCATGAACATCTTCACGCCGGATACACCAGGCAGCCGCTCCAGCGTTTTAAGGTCCGAAGCGTTTTCGGGGCTGGCACCGGCAAAAAAGGCAAAGTCGGTCCACGCCCTACCCAAAGCCCTGGATATTTTGTCGTTGATGGCCTCTTCGGTGGTCGTTGGCGGATCCGTATTGGGCATCTCGAAGACCGCGGTCACGCCGCCGAGAGCGGCACCGCGGGTGCCGAATTCCAGATCTTCTTTGTGCTCTAATCCGGGTTCACGAAAGTGAACTTGACTGTCGATGACTCCGGGCAGAACGGTGAGCCCTTGAATATCAAGGGACTCTTCAGAAACGCCGCGCAGATGACCAAAGGCCGCGATTCGTCCGCTGCGAATACCCACGTCGGTTTCGACAGGTCCATTGGGAGTCCATACGGTGCCGCCCTTAAAAACCAGATCATACGATTCGGCCACCGTGTTGTCCTTTCACCTTGTGAGGTCGCACCGGGCTAGCGCTCGGCCAAGACATCGAAAACGGATCCATCGCTAGTGACATTGTTAATATGACATTGGTGCCACAAAGCATAGAAGAGTAGTATCCAGGCAGGGAATGCTTGATCACCTTTCACTGAGTTGAAAAAGATTTCAACCGCACTGGGGTCGCACTTGGCGCTAACACCCAGCTGCCGCGCGACCAGTGGCGCCAGCCGTTTTCCCTCAGCCGCAATCCAATGTCCGACAGGTACCGAGAAGCCCCGTTTACGGGTAAAGGGCTGAGACTCAGGCCGATGCTGCGCCAGCCACTGACGCAGGGTGTGTTTACCCAGCCGACCACGGATCTTGTCGCGATCGGCCAGGGCGAAGCCAAAGCTTGCCAGGGGTCCATCGAGAAACGGAACCCGGCCTTCCACACCATGAGCCATCAGGCAGCGGTCGACTTTGATAAGCAGGTCGTTGGGCAACCAATGAGCAATATCGAGAGCCTGCCCGCGTTGCAGAGGAGTGAACTCTTGCTCTAAAAGCGATTGCTCCGTGGCCTGAATGTCTTTCCGCCAGTTCGCTGTCTGATTTCTCAATACACCGGACCGCGCCAGGGCGTGGCGCGCCCACGCTTTGCGGCGAAACGGCCACGGCCGCCGCCCACTCCGATACCGGCCGTAGCCCGCGAATATTTCGTCCCCACCCTCACCGGTCAAAACCACCTTTACGGATTTGGCCGCCTCCTTGCCCAACAAATACGTAGGTACGGCGGCGTAGTCAGCGACGGGATCGTCGAGAGATGTAACGATCTTGGGGAGATGTTGCCAAAAATCATCACTGCCAATCTCAATTGCGTGGTGTTCTGCGCCGGTCTTTTTGGCCAATTGGGATGCGTGATCCCGTTCATCGTGAACATGCGTCCCGCCAAATCCTGCCGTAAAGGCGATCACCGGACGATTTTCGAGACGGGCCATAGCCGTAAGCACAGCGGCGGAATCTGTTCCGCTGGACAGGAATATTCCATAGGGCACATCAGACCTTCGGTGGACGTCGATCGAGTCCAACCAGAGACGGTCAAAGTGTTGAACCGAATCGTTTGATGGTTCTTTGAATTGAGAAATCGGAGCCGTTGTGAATCGGTCAGTTATCCGACCTTCTTGAACGACAATGACTTCGCCCGGATTCAAGCGCGACACACCCTGGATGGCCGTTTGGCTACCACAGGTGAATTGCAGTGCAAGCAATTGGTCTGTTGCCTTAACGTTTTCATGGCGCGGCACGGCATCGGCCGCCAACAGGGCCTGGAGTTCGGATGCAAACCAGAACGCATCGTCTGTCTCGGCGAAATATAGCGGCTTTATCCCAAATGGATCACGCGCCAGGATGAGCTGACTTTTTGATGGGTCATACACAGCCAGCGCATACATGCCGCGCAGGTGATTGACAAATTCCAGTCCGTACCGCCGGTATAAGTGGAGCGCCGATTCATTGTCACTTCCGGTTTGATAAGGCCCATCGGTGAGATCGTCGCGGATGGAGAGGTCATTGTAAATTTCACCGTTCGCCACAAGGGCATAGCCTTCGTTTGTCACGAACGGCTGTTTGCCGTGTTCAGGATCAATGATGGCGAGTCTGGTGTGAACTAGGGCTGTGGCCGCTGCATCAAAACGGCCTTGTCCGTCAGGACCGCGATGCATTAACGCGTGCTGCATGGTGGATAAAGCATCACCCGAAGGCGGATGCCCGGTCTTCGTCATTCCTCCGGCGATACCACACATGTGTTTGATACATACCTAATGCGGCGTATGAGACGGTACCGTCGTGCCATCCACAATCTGTTTGAATGTCGATAAGTAGAGGGGAACCGTAATGGACGCCTTATGGGATTCTTGGAACGTCGCGAGCCCCGACGCTGCAATGCGCTGAGAAAAGGTTTCGTCTTGCATCAGCCATTTGATGGCCTCTGCCATGCTGCACGGATCGTCCACAGGCACAAGCACTCCGTTTTCCCTATGGCTAATGAGGAGACCCGGTCCCAGGCTATCAGCGGCGATAACAGGTTTTTGACAGGCCCATGCTTCGAGCACCTGACTGCCGATATCATCTTGACGTGCGGGACAAACAACGAGATCAGCAGCAGCGACCAATGAAGCTGCGTCATAGCGCCAACCCACCAATCTGGCACGTGGCTTTATTCCGATCTCTAGTGCTTTGCTTTCCAATTCTGACCGCAGTGGACCTTCACCTACAATCCAAAGGTAAAGCCCTGAGATTCGCGCGACGGCTTCCAATAAAACATCCAGTCCGTTTTCAGATTTCAGGCTGCCAACAACAATGATCAGTTTCGCTGTATCGGGAGTGAAAAACGCTTTGCGATTGACCGATGGTTCGCCATCGGTGGGAAGAATGTGGGGCAGAAAACTTATTCGGTCAGCCGGCCAGCCGGCTGCCGTTATACGATCCAACCTTTTTTGGCTGGCGACAAAAAGATGATCGCATCCTTGAATTTTTGTCACTGGAAAGTCCTGACCGATGTAGGCTAGGTGTTTTGCGGACTGACCTTCAATCAGAGCCGACACGTCCGGGGTCCATGTGATGATTAGATCAGTGTCAAACGACTGAATATCTGCATTTAAGCGGCGCTTGCTAGAAAAATCGAACCGGGTTCTGAATGGCAACTCAATCGGCTCTATATCGACGGAAAGCAGTCTTTTTTTTCGCTCGGCATCTGTCCGTATTATTACCCGTTGGGATACGTCTTCTTTTGCGAGAGCCGTCACCGTTCTCTCAAAGGCGAGTTCGGTTCCCCCGACCGGTTTGCCGGATATTGCGTGCAAAATTTTCATGTGCCGTGCACACCGTTCCCCTCTATCGACCGCTGCTGAGATGCTCGGACCCGCTTCTGTCGTTCAGCGCTGTCGCCGATACCGCCCTTATAACAGGGGGAACCGGGTTAATTCAAAACCGTCTCAATCACTGAGTAGACGGCGTCTTCAGTCAAATCCTCCATTCTGCGGCCTTCTGGTGCTGATGGCGCCTGTGCAATTGAGACATTTGGCCCCCACGGCTTATAGAGTTCTGGTTGTGTCGGCCCGAATAAGACGACCGTCGGACGGCCGGTTGCCGCTGCCAGATGGGCCACGCCAGAGTCGTTTGCCAGCGTCAGGTCAGCGTGACCCAGGATGGCAAAGACGGTGAGCAAATCCTCGCAACCGATCAACGTCAAGGCGCTTTTGCCGGGAAATTTCGAAGCGAAGGCTTCTAGTGCGTCGCGATCTTCTTCTGCACCAACAATCACCACTGAGCTTTGGTTTAACGAGCCCGAGTTTCTGGTTAAACGTTCAATCAAGGATAAATACCGGTCTAGTGGCCACGTCTTTTCGGGCCGAGCTGCAACAGGTGCAACAGCGATCACGGGACTGTGCGCATCAGCAAGAAATTTTCTTGCCGCCTCTTGATGTTCTTCCGTCAACCAAATTTTCGGTGCGTGGGGCGGATCTATGGAAAACAAGCCGCTTAATAACTCTACCCGATGTGATTTGTGATCATCGGTGCCGAGGCGCGCCCGTTGCTTGGTACGGACTGCGTAGGAAATCAGTGAACGGCGCAAATCCACTATAAGATCCCAATCTGTTCTTCGCACCGTTGACCAAAGCGAGAACCAGTGCCGACCAAACGGTTTTTTGTCGAGCACGATGACCCGGTCCAATCTTGGGACTGCCGCAAACAAACTCTCCGCAAGTGGACCGCATGCGACGGTAAAATTTGCCCCAGGATAACGCTCGACGAGGTAGTGAAGCAGTCCAGTGGAAATCACCGCGTCGCCGATGCGGGTCGCTGTGATAAGCAAGATTCGCATGAGCGTGACTAAAGGATATTAAAGCCACATTTGCGCGACAATATCCGCAGCTGTGGCCCAGGTCTGGCGCCTCTCCAATGCTGAAGCGGCATCATGAAAAGAGTTGTAAACACTGTCATCCGACAGAAGCTGCAATGCAACATTCGCCATTGCATCATCATCGGGCACAATAAATCCGGTCTTACCGTTGTCGATGACATCTTCCGTACCCCCGAGACCGCGGGCGACAGCCGGAACACCGGCAGCTTGAGTATCCCGCAAGGTCCAACAGGCGTAATCCTTGGTGTGACCGGGATAGAGATGAACACGAGACTGACGGTAGGCCTCGGCCATGGTCCGATCTCCTTTCGGAGCAGCAACGTCCACATTCGCTGACCGGCAGGATTTTACCAGCTCTAACACCGGTTTGATTTTCTCTGGCACAGCCTCACCGGCGATACCTTTGGCCAAGACTGAGGAATACACGGTGAGCTCGGCGTCCTCCAATGAGGTGTGCACGCGATCCCGCCACAATTCCAAAACGGATGTCAGACCATGCAGCGGGTGTGTCGTGACTACAGCGTGTGGCGGTGGCGGGCCTTCCGGTTCCTCTATTTTGTCCGATTCATCTATGGGAATGGCCGGGTGATTGGCATCGGGATAGGGATCCGTTTCCTTTCGTTCGGGGAAAAACGACTTGTTGACGCCGGGCGGAGCAACGACGGCGGACAATCGTCCGCCATAAGCCTTCGCCTGTCGCTCGGAAAGAAACAGAAGCCGGGGGGCGAAAGATGCCAGCAAGTCGGCATTGTGCGCATTACCCAGATATTTCGGATCTCCCGGCACCCAGAGAACGCGGGTATCAACCCGGCGCACACCGCCCAGCAATTCGGGATCCCTCAACGCGATCAAGACGTCGGCTTCCGTGGGCCGGTTACCGTCAATTGGACGCCAGCGGGCGCCGTCTGCCATCAGCGCATGTTTGCAGCGATTTACAGCCGTCACGGTGTGGCCAGCCTTAGCCAGGGCCCCGGCTAAGGCCGCAAAAGCCTTCTCCGCCCCACCCAGCGGTTTAGTGGACGCGGTAAATCCGTCAAACGGCACCGAATCATCAAACATCACGATATTCATGGCTGCGGTTTATAACGCCCGGCGACAAAAAGCGCCACGTAAACAGACCGGCCTTGCTCTTCCGTTGAGAGGAACTACATTCGAGCCAACCCAGCGGAGATGAGCGGCCTGAGTACACAAATCTGATGTCTAACCGGTTTTATTCAATTCTCAGCAATCGCGGCGTTTTATCCATCTCTGGAAGCGACGCGGCGGCGTTTCTTCAGGGATTGGTGTCCAACGATATCGACCAGGTTTCGCATACGTGTGCCATTTGGGCCGCGTTCCTCACGCCGCAGGGCAAATTTCTACACGAATTCATGGTCGTCAAAAGCGAAGATGGATACTTGCTGGATTGTGAACAAGACCGCCGCGACGACCTCATTGCCCGGCTGACCCGCTTTCGCCTGAGAGCCAAGGTCACTATCGAAGAAGCTGATGAATTAGAAGTCGCCGCGGCATGGGCCACAGACATCAGTGAAGCGTTCGATCTATCGCCACAACCGGGTACCGCACACTCAAAAGATGATGTAATCACTTTTGTCGATCCGCGTTTGGTGGCTGCCGGCGTCCGTCTCATCGGAACAGCAGCACAATTGCGTGCTTCTGTAGAAGCCGCTGGATGTGATCTGGCCGACTTGTCAGACTACGATCTCAATCGTGTGCGATTGGGGCTTCCCGATGGCAGCCGCGATATGGACGTGGATAAAGCCCTTCTCCTGGAAAATGGCTTTGAGGAATTGGCAGGGGTCGATTTCGACAAGGGCTGTTACATCGGCCAAGAACTGACGGCCCGCACCCATTACCGTGCCCTAATCAAGAAAAGGCTGCTGCCGGTCAGCATCGACGGGGCCGCGCCCGCGGCCGGCGCTGCTTTAACGGTTGATGGAAAGGACGCGGGTGAGATGAAATCCGCTGTCGGGACCCATGGCCTCGCCCTCATCCGGTTGGGGGTTTGGCAATCCGCTGCTGATGGCGTTCTCATGTGTGGCGAGACGCAGATCAGGCCAGCACCTACATCATGGATGGTCTTACCTGCAGACTCTGGGGGCAACACTAAATGATGATCAATTGGTTCAAGACCGCAGTTATGAGTGCGTGTGTTTTTGTGGTCTCACTTGGTTCCGTTAGTGCGCAACAACAATCATTGAGTCCCATCGTCGTTATTGGTGCAACGGCCCGGTCAGCACCTGAGATTCTGCATCAGGCACTTGTTCAAGGGCGTCGCATTGTCGGCCTGGCCCGGTCACCAGAGCGCATCGAGTTTAGCCATGAAAACTTTACAACCGTGAAAGGCGATGTCTATGACGTCGATTCCATTGCAGCAGCGCTGACTGGGAATGAAGTGGTGATTTCTTTGATTGGACCGAGTTATGTGCCTGGCAAAGAAGTAACATCCGTCGACCTCTATTCCGTAGGCAGCGCCAACATCATCACTGCCATGCGACGCAAGGGAAACACGCGTTTAATCGTCACCAGTTCCGGTGGGACAGAGATGATCCCCGATGAAAAACCCACGACCGATGGATTTGCCGAGAATTTCGTTTGGCTCAAGCGGGGCCTATATCAAGACATGCAACGGATGGAAAAGATCGTCGCCAACAGCGATCTGGAATACGTGATCCTGCGCCCACGCGGTTTTGTCGATCAGCCGGCCAAGGACAACCTCAAGATTGCCGACGGTGTCCCCACTCCCAATCCGTCCAGCATTCTCAGTTACGGGGACTTCGCTGCCTTGATCTTGTCGTTAACCGACAATGACCGTTACCTGAATCGGCCGATCGGCGTTTACACGGACGAGTACGCCCGCGGGCCTTAGAGGCCGTTTCGAAAGGGGTTGAGTGGCCGGTGTCGATGTGATTCCAGGAAGGTTGCTGAAACCGATCTGGAGCCGCCATGTGGACGCCGACCACCCGAGAGCAGCATAGCCGCAAGGCGCTGCGTTATCAGACTGATTTGACCGCTGCGGAGTGGGTTGTGATCGAGCCTCATTTGCCTCCGGCTCATGGCACGGGACGGCCCCGGTCATGGCCGATGCGAGAGATCGTCAACGGCATTTTCTACGTGATGCGGGCTGGCTGCCCTTGGCGCTTGCTGCCAAGCGATTTACCACCGTGGGGCACGATCTATCGCTGGTTCGCTAAGTTCCGCGACGACGGCCTCCTTGAGAAGATCAACCACTTTCTGGTCATGGCCGATCGCGAGCGGGTCGGACGCGAGGCCAGCCCGAGCGGCGCGATTATCGACAGCCAGAGCGTCAAGACGACCGAGGCTGGTGGCCCCCGCGGCTACGATGCGGGCAAGAAGATCAAGGGGCGCAAGCGCCACGCGCTGGTCGACACCGACGGGCGCGGCCTCGTGCTCGAGGCGCATCCGGCGAGTATCCAGGACCGCGATGGTGGCGGGCCGCTGCTGTGCGCCTCACGCGGCTCGTTTCCGTTCATCGAGAAGGTCTTTGCCGATAGCGGCTACGCCGGCGAGAAGGTCGCCACGGCCACCATGATCGCCGTCGAGATCGTGCGCAAAAGCCCCGATCAGGTCGGCTTCGCCGTCCAACCGCGCCGCTGGGTCGTGGAGCGCTTCTTCGCCTGGATCAACCGCAACCGGCGACTGGCAAAGGACTTCGAGGCCACCATCGCCTCGGCCCGCGCCTTCCTCTACGCCGCCTCCGTCATGCTCCTCGTCCGCAGATTGGCCCGAGCCGCATGACTTTCGAAACCGACTCTTAGCAATCAGGATTGCCGCGCGGCCAACTCTGCTTGGGCTGCAGCCAGACGGGCCAGGGGCACGCGGTAGGGTGAACAAGACACATAGTCGAGACCAATGGATTGGCAGAAGGCAATTGAGTCGGGATCGCCACCGTGCTCCCCGCAAATACCGAGCTTGATGTCTTTGCGGGTTTTGCGGCCACGATCAACGGCAATGGCAATCAGTTCGCCCACACCGTCCTGGTCAAGTGTGGCAAACGGATCGCGGTCATAGATTCCTTTTGCCGTATAAACCTCCAACACGGGCGCACAATCATCCCGGGACATGCCCAATGTGGTCTGTGTCAGATCATTGGTGCCGAAACTGAAGAAGTCGGCAGATTCGGCAATCTCACCCGCTTTTAAGGCAGCTCGGGGCAGTTCAATCATTGTGCCGACACTGTAGGCAATCCGGGTGCCCGCTGCGGCGAAAACATCCTCGGCTGTCCCGTCGACAACATCCTTCATCAGATCCAGCTCTTTTTTGGTTCCAACCAATGGGATCATGATTTCAGGAAGGACCGTCGTGCCATCACTGGCAACTTCTAATGCTGCTTCGAAAATGGCCCGCGTCTGCATGGCATAGATTTCCGGATAGGTAATACCAAGACGGCAACCGCGGTGACCCAACATGGGATTGAGTTCGTTCAACCTGTGCAGGGCATTGCGCACTGATTCGACGGAAACTTCGGCCGACTCTGCAACTTCAGCAATTTCCTTTTCACTGTGCGGTAGAAACTCATGCAACGGAGGATCAAGCAGCCGAATGGTTACCGGCAAACCATCCATAATCTTAAACAACTTGGTAAAGTCAGACCGCTGATGAGGCAGAAGATTTTTGAGCGCGGCTGTCCGCCCTCCTTCGTCGACAGCCAAGATCATTTGCCGGACACTGATAATACGGTCCGATTCAAAGAACATGTGCTCGGTCCGGCACAGACCTATGCCTTGTGCGCCAAATTTCCGCGCGGTTTCCACATCGGCTGGGGTTTCTGCGTTGGTTCTCACCTTCATGGTGCGAATGTCGTCAACCCATTCCATCAAGATGTCAAAATCGCCCGTCAATTCGGGTTCGATCGTTGCTACACGCCCGACAAATACCTCACCGGTCGACCCATCGAGGGTCATGACGTCGCCTTCGTAAAGAATGTGATCTCGCACCCGGAGAAACTTTTCTTTGGTGTCGATCTGGATCTCGCCAGCGCCCGATACACAGGGCGTGCCCATGCCACGCGCGACCACCGCAGCGTGGCTGGTCATGCCTCCGCGAGAGGTCAAAATGCCTTCTGCCACGTGCATGCCGCCAATGTCTTCCGGGCTGGTTTCTCGCCGCACCAGGACGACATGTTCGCCTTTTTTGACCCAATCTTCGGCCTCTTCCGCCGTAAATACGATTTTGCCGGCTGCCGCGCCGGGGGACGCCGGCAGACCACGGGTCAATAGTGTGCGAGGGGCATCAGGATCGAGCGTCGGATGCAGCAATTGATCGAGTTGGCTGGGGTCTATGCGGGCGACGGCTTCGTCCTTAGTCACCAATCCTTCTGACGCGAGATCGACGGCGATCTTCAAGGCTGCTTTGGCTGTGCGTTTTCCTGTCCGGGTCTGCAGCATCCACAGCCTGCCCTTTTGGATGGTGAATTCCATGTCCTGCATGTCGCGGTAATGCCGTTCGAGCCGATCCCGCACTGCCACCAACTCCGCATACATATCGGGCATAGACTCTTCCATGGCCGGTAGAGTTGATGCCTGTGCTTCTTTGCCAACGGTGGTGATCTGTTGAGGCGTGCGGATGCCGGCGACGACATCCTCACCTTGGGCATTGACCAGGTATTCCCCATAAAACGCATTTTCCCCGGTCGATGGATCGCGTGAGAAACACACACCTGTGGCACAATCGTCGCCCATATTGCCGAATACCATGGACTGAACGGTGACGGCCGTACCCCAACCGTCCGGAATATTGTGGAGCGTGCGATAGGTAATCGCCCTTTGATTCATCCAGCTGCCGAAAACAGCACCGATAGCACCCCATAACTGATCCTTCGGGTCTTGGGGAAAAGGTTCTCCATACTCGGTTTCAACCAGAGACTTGAAGTCCTCCACCAGAGCCTTGAGATCATCAGCGTCAAGTTCCGTATCTTGATGCACACCTTTGTCGTCTTTGGCCAGATCAAGACGTTCTTCAAACGAGTAGTGATCGATGCCGAGAACAACATCGGCGTACATTTGAATAAACCGCCGGTAGCTGTCGTAGGCGAACCGTGGGTCACCAGATTGAGCCGCCAAGCCCTCGACAGTTTCATCGTTAAGACCAAGATTGAGAACCGTATCCATCATGCCGGGCATGGACGTGCGCGCGCCGGACCGAACGGAGACCAACAATGGCTTGGACGGATCACCGAACTTTGCGTCGAGACTTTTTTCGATTTGGGCCAGACCGTTGGAGACTTGGTCTTTCAAATCTTCCGGATAAGTGCGGCCATTGTCATAAAAGTAGGTGCAGACTTCAGTGGTGACAGTAAACCCGGGAGGGACCGGAACACCTATCGCGCTCATTTCGGCCAGATTGGCGCCTTTGCCGCCGAGCAGGTCACGCATGTCGGCTCGGCCATCAGCTTTGCCGCCGCCAAAGACGTACACCCAGCGTCCAGGGATCATGGCCTCATTCTGACCTGGTGTGACGGGATAGAGGTCTGGGCGCAACTCCTGACGTTTGACTGCGTCCTGGGTCGCCGCTTCCACGGCCAGAACCCGTTCCGCGGGAACCCGCTCCCATTGGCTGATCGCCTGGGGAGTTACATTGATGGCCCGAGCCAGCGCAGCGGTGCCGCCGGCCACCTTGATGGCCTTTTGAAGGGCTGTATCCCGCATAATCTGGTCCTTTCTGGCTTTAGTTGTAAGCTGCGGACCGAACGTAAGTTCAGGGTCCCTTACAATAAATTCGGGGAAGGCATACTTACAAAACGGAGCGTGGGGAAGGAGAATCTGACCAGGACGGTGCGGACCGGATGGAAGCTCAGCAATTCAGGGGTTTGGCCCTCATTTCTGGCTGACCGGACTAGCCCTCGATCTTAGAAAAATCGGAAACCTGATCCATGGTCGCGCCGATTCGGGCGAGTAATCCGAGATTGGCGACCCGTTCTTTGGCGTTGTCCGCATTGACGGTCACGCGATCGAAAAGCACGTCGACCGGTTGCCGCAAACTCGCCAGACCAGCCATGGCCGAGGTGAAATCTTCATCACCGAGTGCCTTATGCACGGTCTGTTCGACAGTTTTGATCTGACTCACCAAGGTCTTGGCATCCGCGGCCGTGAGATCTTTGGTTGTGTCTTTGCCCGCGTATGACGTTCCGTCCTTTTTCTCTTCGATGCGAACGATGTTGGCTGCCCGCTTATAGGCCGTCAGCAAGTTGGTGCCGTCATCCGTATCTAAAAACTGACCTAAAGCATCGACACGTTTCATCAGTCTGACGAGGTCGTCTTCGCCACCGGCGGCGAAGACCGATGTGATGAGGTCGTGGCGCACACCTTTTTCCTTGAGATGTACTTTGAGACGGTCAGCGAAAAACGACAGCAGATCCTCAACCACATTATCCGCATCGATTTTAAGTGCACTGCTAAAAGTGCGATAAGACGTTTGAAACATTTCATTTAAAGGAAGCCGAAGATCATTTTCCAAAATGAGCCGGATGACACCCAAGGCGGCGCGGCGCAACGCATAGGGGTCTTTCGATCCGGTCGGTTTCTGATCGATGGCGAAGAACCCGACAAGACTATCAATCTTATCGGCGAGCGCGATATTGACGCTGACCGGTGCGGACGGACAGGAATCAGACGGCCCTAAAGGAGAATAATGCTCTGCAATGGCATTGCAGACGACATCAGGCTCGTTGTCATGTTGAGCATAATACCGGCCCATCAGTCCCTGAAGATCGGGAAACTCACCGACCATGCCCGTTGACAGATCTGCCTTACATAACAGCGCAGCACGTTTGATCGCTTTCTTGTCCGCGCCGTCCACGTGTTTGGCAAAAGAGAGAGCAAGTGATTCCAGGCGTTGGACTTTGTCAAACACGGTGCCCAGGTCAGCTTGAAACACACGCTCGTTTAGTTTTTCAACCCGGCTCGCCAGTGTTTGTTTGCGGTCCTGACCCCAAAAGAATTTTGCGTCGGACAGGCGGGCCCGCAGAACGCGTTCGTTACCGTCAATGATGGCTTTGCCGCCGTCCGTCGTTTCGATGTTTGCCACCAATGCAAACCGGTTGGCAAATTCGCCATTTTTGGTCTGTATGGCAAAGTATTTCTGATGCTTGCGCATGGCCGAAGTCAGGACCTCCGGCGGGACGTCCATAAAGGATTCATCGATGGTGCCTAGCAGCGGTACCGGCCACTCAACCAGTCCGGTGACTTCGTCGAGTAGCGCTGGATCGTCGGCAACGGAGAGATTCGCTGTTTGTGTAGCGTCATGGATGCCGCCTGCGATCACTGACCGACGTTTGGCGGGGTCAACGATGACCTTGGCCGCTTCCAACTTGGCTACATAGTCATCAAAACCTGTGACGGTGATTGTGTTTGGCGCCATGAACCGGTGGCCGATGGTCGTATCGCCGGCTATTCGGCCGGCAAAGGCCACAGGCACGACTGCTTCGTCAAAAAGACAAACGAGGCTGTGAAGCGGTCTCACCCAACGGGTGTTGCCAGTTCCCCAACGCATGGATTTGGGCCAGGGCAACGCGGCGAGTGCGCCCTCAATGATCTCTTTGATGACCTCAGCCGTAGGTCGGCCCTTGCGTTGAATGATGGCAAAATAGAATTTTCCTTTGGGCAACTCGCGTACTTCCGTATCCCCTACGGAACCAAATCCATTGGCTTTGAGGAATCCCTGGATGGCTTTGTCCGACGCATCGACGCTTGGGCCCTTGCGCTCTTCCGTGACGTCTGCCTGGGCCTTCGGTAGCCCGTGGGCACTCAAGGTCAGTCGGCGAGGTCCTGAAAAAACATCCAGACGTTCACACGACAACCCAGCGCCACTGAGAGCATCGCCGATAAGCCGCTTGAGGTCGTCGGCAGCGCGGGACTGCATACGCGCGGGAATCTCTTCCGATAAAATTTCCAGCAACAGGTCAGCCATACATCACCGCTCTAAGTTGCTACCCTGGCTTTCGAGCCATGCTTCGCAGCAAGACTTGGCCAGAGCACGGACGCGGCCGATGTAGGCCGCCCGCTCGGTCACACTGATGACGCCACGGGCATCGAGAAGGTTGAATGTGTGACTGGCCTTGATGCATTGATCGTATGCAGGCAACGCGACCTTTCGTTTTAATAGCGACTGACACTCCGCCTCTGCATCGGAAAAATGCCGAAACAGCATCTCCGTATCGGCGTGTTCAAAATTGTGAGCCGAATATTCCTGTTCCGCCTGTAGAAAAATATCGCCGTAAGTCACGCCGTCATTGTTGAACGACAAATCGTAGATATTTTCTACACCCTGAACGTACATAGCTAAGCGCTCTAGACCGTAAGTAAACTCAACGGACACGGGATCGCAGTCGAGACCGCCGACCTGCTGGAAATAGGTGAACTGAGTCACCTCCATGCCGTCACACCATACTTCCCAACCGAGGCCCCAGGCGCCCAGTGTCGGACTTTTCCAATCGTCCTCCACAAACCGGATATCGTGCGCATTTGCATCAATACCGATTGTACCCAAACTTTCTAAATAGAGCTGCTGTGAATCCTGTGGCGATGGTTTGAGGATGACTTGGAATTGATAGTAGTGCTGTAAGCGGTTTGGATTTTCTCCGTAGCGGCCGTCGGTAGGACGTCTCGACGGTTGAACATAGGCCGCTTTCCATTGCTTGGGCCCGAGGGCACGCAAAGTTGTCGCCGGATGAAAGGTGCCTGCACCCATCTCCATGTCGTAGGGCTGGAGGATCACGCAGCCGCGCTCCGCCCAAAATGACTGTAATTTGAGGATAAGGCCTTGAAAACTGGGTGCCGGAGATCGGGCAGCGGCCATGGTTTAAGTCCGAGGATACAAGTGAAATATCACCTGCGCGTGCTATCCGCAGGCCGGCGCAAGCTACCGGTCGGCCCGTGTTGAATCAAGGCCGATGGCACGATCAGTATCCGGCCGGGCGCCAACCACCTTAAGTCTGCATGGGGCACTCTTTGGCCGGCCGGCCACAGCCGGGGTTCGATCCCACTGCGACATAAGCCCCGCACGCGGGGCAGGCGGTTAGCTCTTCAACCGCATCAGCGGTAGCCTGTGATTGTTCATTTCCTGACGACCCTTTTGATTTGGTTTTGTCTTTTGACGACGATTTACCATCCGTCAGGAGATTGATTTGGCGATAGACCCAAAACACCGCCAAAACGATAAAGATGGTGAAGATAATTTTTGAGAGGCTGATACCAAACATGATTGCCGTTGGCCGAGGTTAAAGACCGAAGCGGGACCACAACGCGCGTTCTTCCACGGCTGCGATCAATTCACCGGCCCAGCTCTCATCGGCGGCAAGACCATCGGTCAAACCTCGACTTAAACGGCGTTGCAGCCAGCCCATTTGACGCTGCACCGGGATAAACCTGACTTTGTCGCCCAGTTTTTGCCGCATGACAGAACGCATTTCACCCAGCCCATCAATCAGACCTTTTTTGACGGCTTTTTCACCGGTCCAAATATCTCCGTTAAACAGGGATTTGTCTGTGCCTTTGAGCTTGCTGCCGCGGCGGGCTTTTACATAGGCTTTGAACTGAGCGTGAATATCCTTTTGCAGATCAAACAAGCGTTTAACGTCTTCGGGATCCTCAGGTTTGAAGGAATCAAGCATGCTTTTGTTATCGCCTTGGGTATAGAGACGTCGTTCAACCCCGATTTTGTCAATCAGCTCATGAAAACCGAAGGTCGATGCGATAACGCCGACAGACCCAACAATAGACATGGGACTGGCATAAATCTCGTCTGCGCAACAGGCAAGCCAGTACCCGCCGGACGCCGCGACGTCCTCCATAAAGGCATAGACGGGCACGTCCTTTTCTTCAGCAAGCTGGCGGATACGCTCGGCAATCTGCGCCGATTGTACAGCCGACCCGCCAGGAGAATTAATCACCAGCGCGACAGCTTTGACACCGCGCCGATCGAACGCACGTCTCAATGGCACTTCCAATGAGGCAAGGTTGAGGCTGCGGCGGCTGAGACCAGGTCCGCCAATTGCACCTGTAAGCCGGACAACACTGACCAACGGCAGGCCGTCACGGACCATGGGTCCGCCGACCCGGGCGGCAAATTCATTAAAGTGATCAATGAGCGCCATGGCCGTACCATAGCCGGGCTTGGACGGAAGGTTAAGCCGAAGTGATGAGAGGTCGTCCGTGCCGCAAAATGGCTTCGGTTTCCGGCGTAAAGTCCCCGTTTTCCTGATGTAGCACCAAACCCGGTTGGACCGAAGAGGGTGATTTTCGCCCTTTTTTGGCCGTGACAATGACGCGCTTTGCGGATTGACCGGCTTTTGGCCACAAAGGAATGACCCTAACCTCACCAGCACGACTATTCACGGTGGTGATGATATCGGCCAAACGCTCAGCCCGGTGAATGATGGCGAATAGTCCCTCTGGCTTTAAGAACTTAAAGCAGGCGTCAATCCAATGATCCAGGGCTAAGTTGCTTTCCGTATGAGCTCGTTCGTTCGTCGCAGCAGAGCGTATGGTTCCCGCCTCGAAGTACGGCGGATTGGTCATCACCGCATCAAAGGATGCGCCCATTTCGGAAGCCGGCGACGGTCCAGGCGATCTGGAAGGCCCATGGCCTCAGCCCGCACCGCTGGCGGCACTTCAAGCTCTCCAATGATCCCGCCTTTGCCGAGAAGCTCACGGATATCGTCGGCTTGTATGTCGACCCGCCGGCCCATGCCGTGGTGCTGTCGGTTGATGAGAAGTCGCAGATCCAGGCTCTCGACCGCACCCAACCCGGCCTGCCGATGAAGAAGGGCCGCGCCGGTACGATGGCGGCCCGGCACCGTTCGCCTTTGCGCGACCATCCCCGCAGCCGCGCCATCTTCATCGACGCGCCGGTCTGGTCGATGAAGATCAGCCGTTCCGGAGCGAGCCCTGCCTGGCCTTCGAACCAGAGCCGGCGCCGCGCGAGCACGTCCGGGCGCCGCTGCTCCGCTGCATGGCCGGTCTTTTTTGTGCGTCAGCCCGCGCTTGGCGAAGAAGTGCCAGACCGTCGACGGGCATACCCGAACCCCGTGCGACGCCGCCAGCTTCTCGCCAATCTCGGCCAGCGTCATAGCCTTGGTCTGCGCCACCAGAGCCAGGATAAAGGCCTCATGCGCATCCAGCTTCGAGCCCGGCGGTTGGCCCTGGCGGTCGGGCTCGATCGAGCCCGTCTCGCGCCAGCGCCGGTGCCAGTGGATCGCCGTCGCTGGCGCGACACGAAAACGCGCCGCGGCCCCCCGTGCAGACAGACCCCCCGTGATCGCCTCGACGACCCGCCGGCGAAGATCATTCCCGTAACAATGCCCCATGTCTGACACCAAATCGCCTCGGGATATAGAATTATGGAGTGGGACGCTTGGGAATCCCCTTCGATTCACAATTCAGTCAAACCGCTCTAGCTATCAATCCATTGGCATCAA
Source organism: Rhodospirillaceae bacterium (assembly GCA_965262665.1). Classification (GTDB taxonomy): domain Bacteria; phylum Pseudomonadota; class Alphaproteobacteria; order Rhodospirillales; family Rhodospirillaceae; genus CBDBND01. Next base: position 718,333 of record CBDHFR010000002.1, on the reverse strand, counting down.
TGCCGCGACGCGCAAGTGCCGCCAGCTTGGTTTGCCGTTCGAGGCCGACACCGTGCGCCTTATCGAACCGTATCAATGCACAAAACAGCGCCGCACCGGTGCCGCAGCCCACATCTAAAATATGCGCGCCGTCGCGCACGTTGACGGCAGCCGCGAGCAACACCGGATCGATGGCCACCCGATAACCATTTTCAGGCTGGAAGAGGTGCACGCGGCCGTCCAATAGCGTGTCTGACGTCTCTAGTTCTTTAGGACGTGCCACTGTCAATGAAACTGATCTGGACAGATTGCTTTTGCCACTTCCGTGGCGGGGGCAATGTCTTCGCTTCTCACCATGAGAAGGCGGGGGGAAAGTTCAATCCCGCCACACATACTGGAAATATCACCGTCGAATTTAAAGACCGGAATGCCCTCGGCTGACAGAGCAGCCTTGAGCGCCGCAAGGACAACCATATCTGTGCTGCGAATGAGCTCTTCCATGTGTGTACGGTGGTCTGAATGCTCTTAAATGGCAAGGGTTTGCGCACCATTCGACAGCTTGCTCCGGCTTGGCGGGATGCTTATGCTCTCGGCCGAAAGTGGGCTACCATACAGCCCTGACGTGCTAAGGGCGTTTGACCTGTAGCGCCGGATATTAGGATTCCAAAGGACGAGAGATCTTGGCCACCGTCGTTCACCTCGATAAAAGACGCACCGAGTCTACGCAGCCATTGGATGTGCTGGCAGGACTGGTTGATGACGACCTCAAATTGGTCAACCAGACCATTATTGAGCGCATGCACAGTCCCGTTGCTCTGATTCCTCAACTGGCCGGACATATTGTTGCGGCGGGCGGAAAACGCCTTCGCCCCCTTCTGACTTTGGCAGCGGCAAAACTCTGTGGCTACACGGGTTCCCGTCACATCAAACTGGCAACCTGCGTCGAATTTATTCACACGGCGACATTGCTGCACGACGACGTGGTCGACGACAGCGCGTTGCGGCGAGGTCAATCCAGCGCCAACGCCCTGTGGGGCAATCAACCGAGCGTATTGGTGGGCGATTTTCTGTTCAGCCGGGCCTTCGAACTGATGGTGGAAGACGGTTCGCTGAAGGTCTTGGAAATCCTTTCACGTGCCTCCTCGATCATTGCGGAAGGGGAAGTCCATCAGCTCATCACAACCAATGATACGGATACCAGCGAAGCGCAGTACCTTGAAGTGGTGCAGGCAAAGACGGCAGAACTGTTCGCCGCCGCGGCGCGGATCGGTGCGGTTGTCGCCGATCGGCCCCAGGTGGAAGAGGAAGCCCTGCAGGTTTATGGCCTGAACTTCGGTATTGCCTTCCAACTGATTGACGATGTGCTTGATTACTCAGCCAAGCAACAAGACTTAGGCAAGACCATAGGTGATGACTTCAAGGAAGGGAAAATCACTTTGCCGGTGATTTTGGCCTTCCGCCGCGGCGATGCAGAAGAACGGGCCTTCTGGAATCGGTGTCTGCAGGACCTCGAGCAGGAGGATAAAGACCTCAATCACGCCATGGATCTTATGGCGCGCCACGACAGTCTCAATGACAGCATCAACCGAGCGCGTCATTTTGCTGACGTGGCCCGGGATGCCCTTGGCATTTTCCCGGACAGCGAAGCAAAAACGGCGTTCTTAGACATTATCGACTTCTGTTTAGACCGGGCTTATTAGGCTCAATCTTTGGTCGATCGTTGCTGATTGCAGATGGCCTGTCGCTTGCGCGGTGCACGGGGTGGCGGTATAAGCCCCTCCGCTTGGGCACCTGATAGATGTGCCCGCACAACGCAAGGACGGAGTGTAGCTCAGCCTGGTAGAGCACTGTCTTCGGGAGGCAGGGGCCGGTGGTTCGAATCCGCCCACTCCGACCAGCGAAAAACCCCACTACATCAATGATCTAACCCGCTATCGCAGATCTTCGCTGGCCCGGTCGGTGCGCTGGATATCTGCGGAATTACGCGGAAACCTCCATGCAGACCGTAGCCGGACGGTTCCCAGGAACGGCCGCCCATGAGCGCTGCCGTGGAACACGACAATGTGACCAAGCTGCCCGACTTTGGAAGCTATGAACGGCCGTTCGACCGCCGGGACGCCGAGACTCTCAGCACCGTCTTTCGGTCCATGGGAATCGAACTCCGCTACAACATGCGGGCGCGGCGGATCGAGCTGCGGCAACGCATAGTCGGTCTCCTGACCGACGGCGTTTGGACGGCCGCGAATGATCGCCGCATGGCTGACCTTTTCGACTCCATAGCGCGCCAGTATTTCGTCAAGACCGAGCGCGGGCCTCGTGCCTTGGCATACGGCCGCGAAGCGCGCGCCGATGCGCTCAATGCGCTCAGCCATCACAAGGAAACCGACCCGTTTGTCACGTGGCTTGAGGAGGAGCTGCCCCCGTGGGACGGCGTTTCCCGTCTTGAGGGATTGCTGGTGGAGAACTTCGGCGCGCCGGACGATCCGCTTTCGCATTGGGCCGGACGTGCGCCTTTGATCGGCGCGATACAACGGGCCTACGAGCCGGGCGCCAAGATCGACGAGGTAGCGGTCCTGATCGGCAATCAAGGTCTCGGCAAGTCTGCCTATGGCAGGGGTTCAGGTCTTTCCGCGTTGATCCGCACGCGGCTTGGAAATTCCCGTACATCCAAATCGAGAATGCGGGATCGTCTTTCGCCGCCATGGTTTTTGACTGCGACGATCCAGACGGGCTGGCCGTCTTGGCCGACCTTCCTTTGTTTAATTGGGTGGTAAGGAACGAGATAAACGGCCATATGCATGCCGTTTGGACTCTTTCTGTTACGCCAAAGAGTTTTCCAACAGTCTGAGAGACCATGTTCACGACCTCATGGGCGACACCTTGGACGCCTGGGCGGTCGATTTCCATGAAGAGACACCCGCAACCTTCAGGCGTACCCCTATGGCGCGGTTTGCGGCGGAATGAGCGCGTTACAGCAGCTTGACCAGGGCGACAATGAGCGCGGCTTGGCCCAGCAACAACGGCACGAGCCACTTCACAATCCGCGCCTCAAGGGTAGAGAGATCGGCCTTCTCGGGCTTGGTCGCCATGTCGGCCCTCACCGCCGCAATGTCGGCCTTGAGGCTGGTTTCCAGTTCCCCAATATCGGCCTTGAGGCTGGTTTCCACCTCCCGCATGTCGGCTTTTAACTCCGCAATATCGGCCCTGAGGCTGGTTTCCAGTTCCCTCATGTCGGCCCTGAGGCCGGTCTCCAATTCCCGCATATCAGCGTTCGTCGCAGCGATATCGGCCTTGAGATCGGCGATATCAGCCTTCACCGCCATCTCAAGGTCCTTGAGATCGACCTTGGTCGCGACGTTTGTCTCCAGGGCGTCGCCAATGGTGGCGACGACAGCTTCGGCCAAGGTGTCGCCGGCCCCGGCTTCCTGAAGGGTTTTAACGGCTTTGTGGGTATCGAAGGCGAGAGCAGTCATGCCCGGACAGTGCCGCCCTTGACGCAGCCTGTCAACGGGAGCGGGTGATGACGCCAGGGCAATCGGGTGAATGGTTTCACCGTGAGATAAGGCTTGCGAGGAAGTCGTCATCCCAGGCGGCGATGCGTCGTTTTACACGCAGACTGTCCTTGCCCGGGGCTTGGCGCAAGAGGTTGCTCGCCATGTGTTTGACGACCGCGAAGTTGGCCGGGGCAGTGTTCTTTCGGACCCGGCACTCGTCGTCGCGGAAGACCATGTCCATGACCCAGTGCAGGTCCATGACCCAGTGCAGGTCCATGACCCAGTGCAGGTCCATGACCCAGTGCAGCCCGTTCTCGCTGCTCCAATGGCCCCGGATGGCGGCGCTCAGAGTATCGGCCTTGGCGGCGGTGGAGGCGGATGTAGAAGCGGGTCTCGCGCTCGACCTTGGCGCCGGGTTGGATGCCGATCTCGCGTACGGTTTCGACCATAACAATGCTCCCGGGCCCGGGCCAGTGGTGGCGTTCCTTCAGCCAAGCGATTTCGTTCGTCGCCGTGGTGGTCCGGGTTTCGATGCGGCCGTGGCTCTTCTCCACTGTCTGGTGGTGGCTGACAACCGTATCGGCAAAGCCGCATGCTATCTGTTCGATGAAGAAAAGCTTGGTATCGTCGTGCAGGCTGCCCTGGTTGCCCTTGAGGGCAAGCGCGGGCTGACGCACAAAAAAAGACCGGCCATGCAGCGGAGCGGCGGCGCCCGGACGTGCTCGCGCGGCGCCGGCTCTGGTTCGAAGGCCAGGCAGGGCTCGCTCCGGAACGGCTGATCTTCATCGACCAGACCGGCGCGTCGATGAAGATGGCGCGGCTGCGGGGATGGTCGCGCAAAGGCGAACGGTGCCGGGCCGCCATACCCCATGGCCATTGGAAGACCACCACGTTGACCGCCGGCTTGCGCCTCTCCGGCCTGGCGGCCCCGATGCTCCTCGACGGGCCGATGCATGGGGCTGCCTTCAAGGCCTATGTGGAACAGGTCCTGGTACCCGAACTCGACCCCGGAGACAGCGTCGTCATGGCCAACCTGCCCGCCCACAAGGTCGCTGGCATCCGCCAGGCCATCGAAGCCGCCGGCGCAACCCTGCTGTATCTGCCGCCCTACAGTCCCGACTGCAACCCGATCGAGATGGCCTTCGCCAAACTCAAGGCGCTCCTGAGAAAGGCCGCCGCCAGAACCGTCGACGACCTGTGGGACGCCATTGCCGAGGCCATCGACGCCTTCACCTCAACCGAATGCGAAAACTACTTCGCCGCCGCCGGATATGATCGGGACTAAATTGAATCTGCTCTAGACGTCAGGATCGGATATCCGATCGTCCGGGTTCTCGGATACTTCTGGGACGATCGTGAGTGTATCTATCAAAGATATGTCTCTATGTATCGTGCTGATCGGTTCGAATACCAAATTGATTTCGATGATTCGTATACACTTATTCAGACAGATGATGATTTCCAAAGTCCGGTCAAGAACGCACCAAAGCGCTAGAGGGATACCCAGAATATTTACAGCGAAAAGACAAAAACCCAAAGCAGACGTAATTCGCAGTCCTCTGGATTGTCCGCTGTTGACCTAAAGCAGACCTTTCATCGACTGCTCTCAAGACGTCTGATCTTTCCGAAAGAAACAGAAAATCAATCGTCCCGTACGGCTTCAAATTCGATGATGATTTCGACCTGGTCCCCGACCAATCCATCAGCAACTCCATAGGTCATACCGAAGTCACTGCGGTTGAGATTCCCTTTAGCGGCGATGCCCATGGCATAGTGCTGGTCGCCAAAAGGGTATTCGCCACTTTTGTTCCAGGTCACGTCTAGGGTGAGCGGCCGAGTTTGACCGAGCAAGGTAATGTTGCCAGTTACTGATCCGGTACGATCTCCGGTCTGCTTGCTGGAAAGTCCGATAAACTCGATCTCAGAGTAATCGCCCGTGTTTAAAAAGTCGTCACTGCGTAGGTGACGATCCCTGGCACGGTTGAGGGTTTGTACGCTTTCGGCATTCACAACAACGCGAACATTGGAGAGTGTCAGTGTCTGTTCATCAAAACAGAACGAACCCTCGACGTCTTCAAACTGGCCGAAGGTTTTGGCATAGCCAACATGGGCGACCAGGAAACCGACAAGGGTGTGCGCGGGATCCAGTTCATAGCAGTGTTTTTCGGCAAGAACAGTGGACGCAAAGCCGACCCACACAAGGAAGAAAGCAGCCAATCCCGCAACGCAGCTGATCTTAGTGTCTCTATCCATTGATCGGATGCCTGTCTGGATCGTGTTTGAGCGACCATATCACGTCTATGGCAAAGGACAGGGTGAGTAAACCAACCGCGATTATGAGAAGAACAACCTCAACCGGCTTCCCAAGTAAGGGCGGTAGGCAGATCAGCAACGCAGCCGTCTGAATTACCGCTACAGCTTGACGCCGTTTGTGCGGCGCCAAGGGTTGCCTGAGTCTAGCGAGCAAAAGACCTAACACCACGTATAGATACCGCAGCAGTCCAGCCCACAGAACCCACCAACCGATCCGGCCAGCCTCAATCACGAGAAGGCAAAGAATGAGAATAAAGAAGCCATCGAGTTCCATATCGAAGCGGGCGCCGAAGGGATCGGCGGTGCCGGTACGGCGAGCGAACCAGCCGTCGACACCGTCGAGGACCAGAGCAAGGGTTCCGATGATTGCGATCAATAGAGTGGATTCTGCGACAGTCTGAGGGTGGCCGATAAAGCCCGCGAATACGCTGACAAGTATCGCCCGACTCAATGTTACGGTGTTGGCCAGGCCAAATGGCTGGTCTGAGGCGTGTTTCGGATATTGAGTCCAAACCCAGAGGGAGATGAGGGCATAGATGAGGCTTGCCGTGCGCAGATGACCAAGCAGGATAGGGCTTGACCGCCACAGAAGCAGTTCCAGAAAGACCAATAGGAAAAGGCCGCAAGCAAGTGCTGCGGATAGTCGGGCCATGAACCCACTATATAGTTGAGGTTTTGGGTTGCTTTCGGTCATCGCCGGTTTCTATTTGGCCATCAAAATCATAGTCTTACTCAGAACCATGGGTTCCCAAGCCCACCATGGCGGCACCGTTTGGACAAGCCCAAATGAATGAAACCCAAGCCCGTGCGTTTTGGATCGTGGAACCTGGACGGGGTGAAATCAGATCCACATCCCTCAGCAATCCTGCCATCGGTGAAGTTCGGGTCCGTACGCTTTACACTGCTTTGAGCTTGGGAACCGAGCGTCTGGTATTTCAGGGCAAGGTTCCGATCTCCCAGCACAAAGCCATGAAGGCACCATTTCAGGACGGGGATTTCCCCGGCCCCGTGAAATACGGTTATTGCAATGTCGGCGTGGTGGAAGATGGGCCCAAAGACCTTAGGAGCCGGATTGTGTTTTGCCTTTATCCCCATCAGGACACCTATGTAGTGGCTGCCGATGCAGTTGTGCCGTTGCCCGATAGGCTGCCCCCGAAGCGTGCTGTGCTTGCCGCCAACATGGAAACGGCCGTTAACGGTTTATGGGACGCCGGCCCCCTGATGGGTTGCCGGATTGCGATTCTAGGAGCCGGGGTCGTTGGGTGCATGATGGCCGTGCTCGCCTCCCGCATCCCCGGAACGGACGTACAGTTGCTAGATATAAATCAAAAAAAGGCCGCCATAGCAAATAAACTGGATGTTGCCTTTGCCGCGCCCGATCAACATTTAGGCAACGCGGATATCGTGGTGGAGGCCACCGGGTCCACTGGAGGATTAGACACAGCTTTAGGTCTTGCGGGATTTGAAGCCAATGTGGTGGTGATGAGCTGGTACGGCGATGCAACGGTTCCGCTATCCCTTGGAGGTGATTTTCATTCGCGCCGATTGAAAATTACCTCGTCGCAAGTCAGTGCCGTAGCGCCATCTCACCGAGATCGATGGTCCAACCGCGACCGACAGGAGCTTGCGCTCGACCTATTGAAGGACGAAATCTTCGATCACCTCATTACAGACTGTAGTCATTTCGAAGATTTGCCGGAAACTCTTGCCGCGCTTTCCAGTGATCCGGGCAATACTCTGTGTCATGTTATCGGCTACGGTGAACCATGAGCACGTTTTTAGAACTACGGAATACGCTATGTATACGGTAACAGTGCGCGACCATTTCATGATTGCTCATAGCTTTGAGGGCGACGTCTATGGACCGGCCCAAAGGCTGCACGGTGCAACCTACGTGGTCGATGTGGAATTTCGGCGGGAGGAATTAGACAAAGATGGCCTTGTCGTAGACATTGGACGGGCCAGTCACGCACTCAACGAAGTGCTGTCCGAGTTGAACTATCGCAACCTGGATGAAGACCCGGCTTTTGAAGGAGTGAATACCAGTTCGGAATTCATGGCACGGGTTGTGTTTGACCGAATGGTGGAAAAGATCTCCCACGGTAGCCTCGGCCCTGGAGCGGCGTCTCTGACCTCTATGAAAGTGACTCTAAATGAGTCCCATGTGGCTTCGGCGTCATACCAGGCTGAGTTCTAGAACTCCGGCAGCGCTTAACTATGCCGCCAATCTATTTTGTCGTTCCCGATGATCTCAATAGCCGAACCGGCGGATATATCTATGACAAACGAATTGTTGAGGGGTTACGAGGCTTCGGCCAAAGCGTTGAGGTCGTGACGCTGAATGGGAACTTTCCGTTTCTTTCCAATGTGGAAAAAAAAAGTGCCGAGCAGGTTTTCGCAAATCTTCCTGACAAGGCCGTCTGTGTGGTCGACGGGCTAGCGTTCGGCGCCTTGCCCGAAACTGCGGAGCGTCATGGAAACCGGCTCGTTTTCATCGCCTTGATTCACCATCCCCTCGCCATGGAAACGGGTTTGGCGGAAACAGATAAACAGCGTTTTCTTGAATACGAGAAACGAACACTCAGTATGGCCCAAGGTGTCATCACGACGAGTACCCGCACTGCCAGTAAATTGCAGCCCTACGGTGTGACTGGGGAAAGACTATGCGTCTGCACACCAGGCGTCGATGCAGCGCCTCAGGCCCTCGGATCGAAATCCGACACCGCAAATCTTCTTTGTGTAGCGACGATCACACCACGTAAGGGGCATGATATTTTATTAAAATCATTGGCGGTGCTCAGGAACCAGTCATGGCAATTGACGTGTGTCGGCAGCACAGACCGTAGCCCCTCTACAACACAACTCATTTGTGACCTGGTTGATGAGATGCATCTTGAGGATCGCGTATATCTGGCCGGGGAATGCAGCGAGGCTGAATTGGCCACCCACTACCACACTTCAGACCTTTTCGTTCTCGCCAGCCACTATGAAGGTTATGGCATGGTTTTGGCTGAAGCTTTGGTTCGGGGTATTCCAGTTATCGCCACAGCAGCCGGCGCGATCCAGGATACGGTTCCCTCTAAAGCAGGTGTGCTTGTGCCCGTTGGAGATCAAGACGCTTTAACGGCCGCGCTATTATCTTATTTCGAAGATGATACGCTACGTCGGTCGTTGGTGGCGGGCGCGGGGGCGTCGAGAAAGTCTTTCTCCTCATGGGATGAAGCGGCAACCATATTCCTGAATGCCTTGCGAAAGCTCACAGAGTTATGACCGGGTTTTCGGCCGATTGGCTAGCCTTACGAGAAACTGCCGATGGGCGTGCCCGACATGCCGGATTGAACGCGAAAGTTAAATCACTACTACAAAGTAACAGCCGTGAACGGATGATCATCGATCTGGGCGCTGGACGTGGAAGCAACTTCCGCTACCTGGCGCCAATTCTGGGTGGCCTACAATCCTGGCAGTTGGTCGATGCGGATGAAGGGCTCCTGAAGACGGCGATAATGGCGATCAGTAAATGGGCGCAAGCACAAGGCTGGCCCATCAGCCGAGATGATCACCTTATCGAGATAGACACTCCGAATGGCCGCTGGACCGTGACAACGGAATTGGTCGAACTTAATCATAACCTCGACAAACTCGGGTTGGATGATGTCGACCTAGTTACGGCGTCAGCTTTTTTAGATTTGGTTTCGGAATCCTGGTTGGATCGATTTATTGCTCGTGTTGCCAGTTCTCATCCACCTTGTCTTTTTACCTTGTCCTACAATGGAGACTTGGTTTTCGATCCGACGGATGCCGACGATAGGTGGGTGTCAAGTCTCTTGAACCAACATCAAGAAACCGACAAGGGATTCGGAGCTGCGTTAGGACCTAGGGCTGCCAGCTACCTAAAAGAGGCTATGGAGAAGCAGGGCTATGAGGTCGTGACTGGTGAGAGTCCTTGGCAATTGGACGGCCAAAGTCATGCTGGTGATACGGAATTGCAACGCGTTTTATTGCGCGATTGGGTGAGAGCTCTGACACAATGGCAGCCACAACACGGCTCGCGCCTCAAGTCTTGGCTAAATCGCCGCATGACTCTTCTAGAGAATGGAATTTCCACGCTCTGTATCGGGCAAGAAGATTTATTATGCTGGGTAGACGGTGAAGTTGGTTCGTCTCATTGACTCATTTCGAAATCGAACATGACGTCCTGACCAAGAGAAACCGTCCTGCAGGGCGGCCGTAACGCTTCCGATAAATCAGCAATTTCGCGCACAGCAATGCCCGGAATGCCGTCCCCGATCAATATGGGGGCGATTGTGACTTGTAGGCGAGTCAAAACGCCAGCCTGAAGAAAACGCGAAACGGTCACGCCGCCGCCTTCAATGAATAGATTTGTGAGACCCATAGCAGAAAGGCCATCGACAACGTGTTTCGGTGAAATCCTGCCTTCATCGGAGTCCAAACCCAATGTTTTCAACTTAGAAGACGACGCGGATGTATCGTCGGCAAACCGTTTGTCGCAAACCACAATTGTTGGTATATGAGCCTCTTCGAAGATCTTGTGATTGGTTGGTATTCGACATGTCGGATCGATAATGACCCTCACAGGATCGGGGCCCGATACCTTGCGTGTCGTCAGTTGAGGGTCGTCCAGCTCGACCGTCCGCGCACCCACGACAACCGCATCAGACAAGGCCCGCATACGGTGTAGGTGCAGGATGTTTTCAGGTCCGGTGACATAATGGGATGAACCGTTTGAGGCAGCGATACGGCCGTCAATGCTCTGTCCCAAGTGACCGGTGATGAATGGCTTATTTCGTGGGGCAGTTGCCGGCGCAAGATAAAGGAAGAGCATGCCCTTTGCCGCGGACGGTAGTTCTTCGACGGGCAACCAATCACCAGCATCGTCCTGTACCGCCATTACAGTACTGTCGGGCCGAGGGTTTAGGTCCAATCCGGAACCGCTATGCCAGCCGATGGATGTGGCAGACTCTGGAAATTCATCGCGTGCGGTTGCTTGTTTCAAATTGCAGAGAAAGTCCCAAATGGTATCCGGACTCAATGAACTGGAGGAGGCGGGCACTGGATTTCCCTTTTCACCCGCTAAGGTTTTGAGTTCAGGGACACGAGAGAGAATGTCGCTGTTTCTTCTATCATGTTTGCAAGAATACGCGACGCCCGTTCCACAACCTTGCGACCAAGGTCTGCGTTGGCTTGTGTTGCATCACCACAAACCCCCGCTGGGTTCAGATCCTGGCTTGCCCAAGCAAAAGCCGCATCGGAGTCCGCGTTCAGGCGTGGCTGATCAGCGATGATGTCTTCCAGGGAGGATCTGAAGTTTGCCGCTTTATCCATGCGGACTAGATCCGGACACAGGTGGAGCATGACTGATGTTTCAACGGCACCGCCATGAAGGCCGAATTGCAGTTCCTTGGCATCGAACAGATCGGCAAAAATATCAAACTGCATGTAATTGGCCTTGACCACCAGCATACCATGTTTGACCCGGAGTTGTTTTGCGACGCTGTCAAGCAAATGGATTTGCCCGCCGTGACTGTTAAAAATCACAAGTTTAAGTAAACCAGTACGGGCGACGGACTCGCCGATCTGTAGCCAAACATCGAAAAGGGTATGAGGATCGAGGCTGACGGTGCCGGGGTAGGCGGCATGTTCGATGCTGTCGCCGTAGGGCATAGTTGGGAGTGCCAGAGCCTTGACCTTTTCAGATACTTGCTCAAGTGCGGCGGAAACGATGCCCTCGCCGATGATTGTATCCGTGGTTAGGGGCAAATGGGGTCCGTGTTGTTCCGTAGCACCAACCGTCAGAACAGCAACCGCAGTTTCCGTATTCAGTTGCTCTAGGCCCTCTGTTGTGAGGTCTTGGAATGATCCGCTGAGACTTTCAGTCATACGACAAACATCTAATTCGTTAGGTGAGAAGGTGCGCCTTTATTGAAGACTGTAAGTGTGTCCCCAAAACCGCAACAAGGGTAACGCCTATTGAAGGCCGATGAGAGCCATGAACTCACGCCGCGTTTCTGCATCTTCACGAAAGCCGCCCAGCATAGTGCTGGTTACAAGGCTAGCTCCCTCCTGTTTGATGCCACGCGTGGTCATGCATTGATGAACACATTCCAGGACCACGCCCACCCCTTTAGGCTGAAGTATATCGTTCACGTGACCGGCGATCTGGGCTGTCAATTTTTCTTGTATCTGCAATCGGCGTGCAAAGGCTTCCACCAAATGAGCCAGTTTGGAAATTCCAACAACTCGGCGGTCTGGCAAGTAGGCGACGTGGGCTTTGCCGACTATGGGAACAATGTGATGTTCACAATGGGAATAAAAAGAAATATCCCTGAGGACAACCATCTCATCGTAGCCATTGGTTTCCTCGAATGTGGTCTTTAAGATTTCATCGGGATTCACATCGTAGCCGCTGAAATATTCCTCATAAGCTTTGACCATGCGGGCAGGAGTATCCACCAACCCTTCTCGCGAAGGATCGTCACCCGCCCAGCGAATGAGAGTGCGTACAGCGTCTTCGGCATCTTCCCGGGTCGGCCGCTCACAACTGGAGGCGTCCGTTTCTACATATGGTTTGATTTTAGGACCGAGAGACATTTAAGGACATTGCAGTTTGAAACGCGTTTGTTCAAGTAAGAAACTCCTTAAATGGGTCGTATTATCTATGTGTTGGATTACTTGAGGCCTGACTTGTTAATGAAAACCAAGGTGTTCGAGGGCTGACCGAACACAGAAAAAGAAATTTCTCCCAGTTCTCTTATTGCCGCTATGATCATCCCGGCGGTGGCTGTCTATATCCGCTTCTGGCTATTAGCGGACTTACGCTGGTGCCTGTCAGAACGTCTGCTTCTGACCCAAAGCGGGCATTGGTTGAAATATAAAAAGGCACACTGATGTGACTGTGCTTCTATGCGGTCTTGTCGGGTTATTTACTTTAGATTGTCAATGCCCTTTTCTGCGGACACCCTTTGGCTATTGCGCAAAGCTCCATCATCACGACAAAGTGCAAAATGACTGAGTTCAAACGTTGGGGGCAGCTCGCCGCCGCCTTGACAGTGCTGCAAATCGTACTGGTGCTACCTGATTGGCCCGGCAATCTCGTACCGCTTTGGTTTGTCCGCCTGCCCGCCGAGTTGCCCGCTATCGCATTAGCGGTTCTATTGACGCATGGACTTTGGCAGCAGCGGTTATGCGCACTGATCGCTAGCGGCTTGACGGTTCTGACCGTCCTTAAGTTTGCGAACCTTATTGCCTTCACTGGCTTTGCCCGTCCCTTCAACATTTTGGTCGACCCCGGGCTCTTTGGGATCGCCCTTCATACCCTGAGCCGGGGCCGTGAAATAGTTGTCGGGGTGAGCTTGGCCATTACCGCCGTGGCCGTGATCGCGATGGTATTCGTCGTCGCGCGGTGGGCGCTAATGGTTCTTGCTTCGATCTGGCCATCGGGGTTTCGTATGCCGGGAATCGTTTTTGTGGGGATGCTGGCGATCGGTGCCGTTGGACTTAAGGATATAAAGATTGGCTCGGCATGGTGGCCGGTAACCAGCGTGGAGTCCACCAAATTTGCGGCCGAGCGGGCGCGGTCGATTAGTGAGGGGATTCGCAATGACGCGCAATTCAGCCATGACATGGCGACAGATCAAACTCGCGCCATCCCATCGGATAGATTACTCGCAGGCTTGAAGGGTACCGACTTTCTCTTGATTTTTATCGAGTCATACGGCCGAACGGCCCTCGACGATCCGACTCACGCGGAGACGCTGCGGGCAACTCTTTGGCAATTTGAAGACGAGCTTGTCACCAATGGCTTCGCTGCCCGAAGCGCGTGGCTCACCTCCCCAACATTCGGCGGTCAAAGCTGGCTTGCGCATGGCACCTTGTTGTCTGGGTTGTGGCTCGATAATCAACGACGCTACGACAGCTTATTCATCCGCGACCGCGCGACACTTGTCGCTGATTTCCGCCGCAGCGGTTGGCGCACCTTAGCGGTAATGCCCCAGATCACGCTATCCTGGCCGGAAGCCGCCTTCTTTGGTTACGACAAAGTCTACACTGCGGCAAACCTGGATTATGCTGGGCCGCCTTTCCACTACGTGACGATGCCCGATCAATACACGCTCTCCATATTGGACGAGTACGAGTTGAGCTCTTCTGATCGACCCACCGTCATGGCCGAAATCGGTCTGGTCTCCAGTCACCACCCATGGACGCCAATTCCTCGTATGGTGCCCTGGGATGCCGTGGGTAGGGGCGAGATATTTGACCGGGCGCGGGAGCCCTTCACCGGGATCGATTGGCTCGACCGGGCACAGTTAAAACACGAATACACCCATGCCATCGAGTACGTCTTGCGGACATTAAAGTCGTATATTGTCACCCGCGGCCGGAACAATTTTGTGATGCTCATCGTCGGCGATCACCAGCCATCGCCCCTTGTAAGCGGCACTTCAGCGCCGCATGACGTACCGGTCCATTTCATTAGCGGAGAACCTTCGCTGCTCGGCGCCATAGGCGACTGGAAGTGGACCTCGGGTATGTTGCCAGACGAGTCCAGCCCGGTCTGGCGGATGGACAGCATGCGTGCACGAATCTTGAACGCTTTCACACCTTCGGCGCGCGCGCAGGCGTCCACAAGTACCGCTCAGTCAGAGGAGTAAAACTTGGAGAAATTTGTTGCATTGCGCTGGACAGATATAGACAGATATACTCGTACAGATTTTGGAATACTTGGTTTGAGCAGATCTTTGCTTCTCATTGTGGCTGTGCTGGTAATCGTCAGCACTGCCACGGCGGGATTCTGGGCGTTTCAGGACCGCGCCCTGTATGCGCCGGATTGGACCGGTGTGTTCCGTGGCATTTCCTATAGTCCGAGCGGAATTTACAGTGAGGTCGATCTCGACCGCATTCCGGTAGAACGCATCCGCACCGACCTCGAACACCTGTCGCGTTTCACCAATCGCGTCCGCACCTACACCGTCGACCGCGGTCTTGATATTGTGCCGGCAGAGGCACGCCGTCTCGGCATGACTGTCTCACTCGGAATCTGGCTCGGACCGGACCGGGATCTAAACGAGAAGGAAGTCGCTCGGGCGATCGAGGTCATCATCGAAAGCCCGAAAACCATCGATCGAGTTTTTGTCGGCAGCGAAGTGGTGCTGCGAGGAGAACTTACCGTCCAAGAGCTGGCGACCTACATCGCTCACGTCAATCGCTCGATCCCGGCCAATATTGAGGTGGGCAGCGCGGATGTCTGGAACGTTTGGCTCGATAATCCGGTTATCGCCCGCTCATCCGAATTCATCGGGGTTCACCTGCTTCCTTACTGGGATGGCGTGGCTATCGACGATGCGATGACCTACATTGAGGATCGTTTGGCCCGCATTCGGAGCAAGTTTCCGGCCAAATTAATCGTCATCGCTGAAACAGGATGGCCATCCGAAGGCCGAATGCGGCGTGGCGCAGTTGCGACACCCTCCCTTGAAGCGGCTTTTCTCCGCACATTTCTCGATCACGCGGCGCACAATCGCTACGACTACTATTTAATCGAGGCTTACGATCAGCCGTGGAAGGCCGGTCCGGAAGGTGCCGTGGGAGCGTTCTGGGGCGTGTTCGATGCCGAGCGCGGCCTAAAGTTTCCCCTCACTGGGGCCCTGAGTTCGTTTGCCGAATGGCCAGTCTTTGCGCTCGCATCAGTCGTCGCTGTGTTCGTCGCCGGTGCCTTGCTGTTGACCAGATTGCCGGCCGTACGGTTCGTCGGCTACCTGACATTCGGATTCATGCTCGGCGTGGTCATCCTGACTGCCTTGGTGATCTTTGATTCGACGGTGCTGGAATATGCAGACTTGTGGAACGTCGCCGTCGCCGCAGTCGTCATCCCGACCGTCGGATTCGCTGCCGCGTTCATATTGACAGAGACGGCGGAATTCGTCGCCAGTTTGTGGAGGCGTGAACGCTTCTCGCCGCCCACCACGGAGCCTAGTTACGCTCCGTTCGTTTCGGTGCAAGTCCCGACTCATAACGAGCCCCCCGACGTGGTTCGCCGCACGCTGCAGCAACTCGCAGCGCTCGATTATCCCAATTTCGAAGTCATCGTTCTTGATAACAATACGAGCGACGAGCGGCTTTGGCGGCCGGTTGAAGCATGTTGCGAAAATCTCGGGCCGCAGTTCCGCTTTTTCCATATGGTTGGGGTCAAAGGCTTCAAGGCCGGGGCTCTCAACAAGGCCCTTGATGTCACCGACAGCCGGGCTGAAATCATCGCCGTCGTCGACTGCGACTACCATGTCGAGCCGGGCTGGTTGACGACAGTCATTCCTGGCTTCGTCAATCTAAACGTGGCCGTCGTCCAGGCGCCACAGGATTATCGTGATGCCGACGAAAGTCCGTTCAAGGCCATGGCTTATCAAGAATACGGTACGTTCTTTCATGTCGGTATGGTCGAACGGAATGAGCACAACGCGATCATTCAGCATGGGACAATGACGGCGGTGCGGCGCAGCGCCCTGCTCGAGGTTGGCGGCTGGAGTGAATGGTGCATCACCGAAGATGCAGAACTTGGCCTCAAATTGCTTAAGGCCGGCTACCGCTGTATCTACGTGCCGAAAAGTCTCGGCCGCGGTCTCATGCCCGATACCTTTGCCGCCTACAAGGCTCAGCGCCACCGGTGGGTCTATGGCGCCATGCAGATCGCTAAGCGCCATGCCAAGGCGCTTCGATCGCGAGACAGCAAGCTGACTCTGGCACAGCGTTATCATTTCGTTGCCGGATGGTTGCCGTGGTTCGCCGATGCGTTCGCGTTATTGTTCGTTGTCGGAGCGCTCGTCTGGTCAAGCTTGATGATCGTCGATCCCAAACAGTTCGACGTGCCGATGATGGCGTTGTCAGCGGTCGTGCTTCTTCTGTTTCTGGTCAAGGTCGCCAAAACCCTCTGGCTCCACGCGGCCAAAACCAGTAACGGTCTTGGCAGCGCTATAGCCGCCTCGGTTGCCGGCCTCGGCCTTTCGTGGACTGTCGGCCGGGCGGTTTGGCTTGGATTGTTCAGTTCGTCACAGCCGTTCCTGCGCACGCCCAAGAGCGAGGAGACGGCGGCACTATGGCAAGCTTTGGGTGCGGCTCGCGCAGAAGCTATTCTGTTCGTGCTAGGGATCGTTGCGGCGGTCGCCGTATCACGGACCTCGCAACCGGGCGATGTCGCCGCCATCGTCTGGGTCACGGTGCTTGTCGTTCAATGTCTGCCTCATGGCATCGGCGTGTTCGTCGCCGTCGTCAGCGCCTTGTCGGATCATGCCGAGCCGTTGCCCTTCGAGGCCGGCGCGTCTTTGCAGAGCATTGTCAGAGGAAGGTAATCGACCCATCAGTGTTTTTTGGGCGAAAGAACAAGATAGCGTCCGAGCGTAAACTTTCGGCCCCGTTTGTAATCAACCAGAAAACTTTTTGCGCCAGTACGGGCTTGGACGCGAACCATGAAACCTTTGAGCCGCGTATCGCGCACATCATAAGACCGGTCTTTAGGAGTTAGTCTTTGGACTACACTTTCGCTGATCAGAGCCTTCATCGATGGTCCAGGTTGCCGTCATCTGATGGTGCACTGGTGGTGCTACCTCGCTATAAAATAGCGATCCGGCAGCAACCGTGGTGAACAACAAGAATCCTAGAACACTTTGATTCGATTACAAAATTCGTGCATGGCGGTGGATGGCGAGTCACCGCAATATTCTATTTTGGACCTTTCGGGAGGCAGGGCCGGTGGTTCGAATCCACTCACTCCGACCATTTAATTCAAAGCCGTTCGCCAAATAGATTTCTGGATTTTCGAACGGCTGTTATCGGGGTGGTGAGAGAAGCAAGAACTTTTACCACTCTTTTGCAGCTTTGCCGGACTGATTGCAGGCCAAGTATAGGCCTATGATTTGTTAATCTGCGAAATAGTTCTGTTTACTCAGGTACTCATCTTTGTGAGTCGTAAACCAGTCCCATGTTTCCTTAAGACCGTCTCTAAGTGACGTGGTTGGATTGTTGTCAATGATCTCTTTTGCGAGCGTTATATCCATCACGCGGCGGGGAAATCCAGACGGCTTTGACGTATCAAATTCAATTTTAAACTCCAAAAATGCACTCAACGTCTCTACAAGTTCTTTGATTGTATAACCCTTGCCTGCGCCAAGATTTACAAATCCTCCTTTCGTGCCGTGGTAAAGTGCAAGATATAGTGCCCTCGGCAACATCCCGGCTGTACGCGAAATCGCGGATTGCTGAGCCATCTCCCCAAATGAGTACCGGGTCTTCCTTATTCATAATGCGTGATATTAATGTCGGAATGACCATGGCTGTCTCAGGGTCAAAATTGTCGCCGGGCCCATAAACATTGCTTGGCCGGACAATTGCAATGTTTTCCATGTCGTACTGAATCTTGTAAGCCTGCACCTGAAGCTCACCCATTTTGACGTTGCTCCCAAAATCCGGACCAGGTGGTTCTTCACCTATGCGGCCTGATCGATGGTCATATCTCTCCTGGCCTGTGCCGGCGTCCGGTAGCCGATGCTCGAGTGGCGCCATCGTTGGTTATAGAAGATCTCGATGTACTCGAATAGCGCAAGCCCTGGCCTCGCGCCGGGTACGAAACCGGGTACGGTGCACGAGTTCGGTCTTGAGAGACCCAAAGAAGCTCTCCATGGGGCATTGTCGAGGCAATTCCCCTTGCGGCTCATGGCGGCCTTGATGCCGTGGAGGCGGAGCAGTTTGCGGTCGTCACCGCGGGCATATTGGGCGGGTTCAATCGGTCGTCGCAACACTCTGGCATAGGAGGTTGCTATGACGGGTACGCAGACGGCGGTCGGATCGGTCTGGACGGAGCAAGTTGCATTCGCCAGGTCGACCGGACTCGGCACGGCGTGAGGAGCTTGTTCGGTTCTGGGCAGCGATTGCGACGGGGCGTTCGAGCGAGGACGCGGCCCGAGATGCCGGTGTATCCCCTCCGGTAGGCTCGAGGTGGTTCCGGAGGTCGGGCCTGACGTTGGCGCCAAACCACGCGTGCTGCCTGCCCATCCGCGCGTTCCTGTTCACTGGCGTGGGCGGTTTTTTTAAAGCTGATCTTGCGCGCGCGGAACCAGTCATTAATCGTCGAAGTCGGCGCAATCACTTGGTGAACTTCGTCCAAACGCTCAGACAGCTCTTGCAGTGTCGGGTCTGGCGTCTCCTTAATCCAGCGCAGGATATCCTCGCCGTCAAGGATCAAGACGGCGCTGGCGCGACGGCCGTGGCTTGACCGCGACAGTCCCCTCGTCTTCATATCGCCCGCCATCCCGCACCGCCGAGCTTGCGCTCACCTCAAAAAGGGCCGCCGCCTGACGGCGCGACATGCCCGACGCCACTTTCCTCGCCAAACGAATACGCAGGTCTTCCGATACAGCCACGATGCCCCCGCCAAAGCGGCTATCGAATCAGTCTGCCAAGACCATGACAACAAAATATTGATTCATTCAACCTCGGAAACGCTCTAATACCTGAGGTAATACACCGGCCAGCGGTTTTCCTTGATCGTGATGGAGTAATTATTGAGGACACTGGCTATGTGAATCGTCCAGATCAAGTTGTATGGGTCGACGGAGCACAAGAAGCGATAAAGATGCTCAACGACAAGGGTTTTTACGTATTCGTTGTCACCAATCAAGCTGGCGTGGCTCGTGGATACTATCCAGAATCCAATGTTGTTGATCTGCACCGGTGGATGGCTAATGAACTCGCGTTAAGCGGCGCGCACATCGATGAATTTTTGTATTGCCCCTACCACCCCCAAGCGGTCGTGCCAGAGTATGCGAGAATTTCCTACAACCGAAAACCCGCACCGGGCATGATAGTTGATCTGCTTGGTCGATGGCCAATTATGAAATCGGAATGCTTTTTGATTGGAGATAAAATTATAGATATCGAGACCGCTGATATTATGGGCATGAAAGGTTACTTGTTTGAAGGCGGCAAGCTCGACGCTTTCGTCAACACATGTTTAAAGCCCTAAGCTTGAGCTTCGCCAGGGACGAATTGTACCTCAGCCAGGTCGGATATTGTCTTTAAGGGACAAGGGCCGGCAGTTCGGTTCCTCGCACCCTGTCCATCGTCACGACACTTCATTGCAGTTACGAGAACGGGCGGGTTCTAAAACCAAAAGGGGGAAAGTCTTGTTTGTTTTTAGAGCCTTAGACGGACAGTTTTGCGCCGATGGAAGACGCCAGTTCCAGTAAGGGACCTACGTATCGCGTCTTGATTTCACTGTAACTGACCGCCGACGGGATATAGCGCATGGTCAGGGCGCCTTGAAAAGCGTCCTGTTTTAAGATCGGCACGGCCAACGCTTTTTCCAGGCTACCGGCGCGATGATGAACACAATACCCATCAGCACGTGTTTCATCCATACGCCGGCGAACACGACTCACGTCCAGTGTCCCTTGCTCAGCCTCGAGAAGTCGCAAATAAGTTTCACGTTCCGAATTGGATCCGTATGCCAAAAAAACCATGCCGCTCGCCGTATCAAAAACAGGAATCCTAAATCCGAGATTGTACCGTTGGAGCGCCAGCGGGCTGGTGTGATCCGTGTTGTAGCGGATCACCATATCCAAACCGGACGGTGTCGAAAGGACCAGCGGCCAGGTCAATTCTTTTGACGCCGCAGAGATGTCGGTAATGGCCGAGTCAGTCAATGCGCTCCACCGGTCATAACCGTGGGACAAGCGGGTGACCTGCTCTGTGACTTCATAAGTCTTCGAGCCATCGTGGCGGCGGATCATTTCCGCTTCAATCAATGTTTCGATGAGACGAACAACGGTTGCCCTGGGAAGGCCAACGCGGCGGGCAACTTCGGATGCCCGCATTGGCCCATTGGCACTGATCTCCGTCAGGACGTGCAAGCCCCGGACCAGGGATCTGTTGGTTCTAATGCCGGATTCCGATTTGGCCATGATACTTTAGTTATCGACTATCGCGGAAAGAGGTCAACGATACACCGATAAGGTTAACTCCCCTCACTTTCGAACCTGGCTTTAGCATCTTCGATCAGTGTGTATAACTCAATGGCGCGTGACCCTATACGATCCAACAATGTTGCATGAGTCCAGCGGGTCTTGGACACCCATAAGGCGCGTTGTTCTGATGTCAATTCAACAACACGCGTTTGAGATTGTGCCGATAACTGGTCAAGCGCACCCTTGGAATAAGCTCGACTGCAGTGACGAAAATCTGTCGTGTCTCCATAAGCGCTTTGGAAGACGGATTTGTTGGTCTCGCTGAGGGACTCAAACCATACCCCATTGGCTAGCACCATGCCTGAGTCATATCCGTGACGGGTAAGCGTAAAGAATTTAGTTTCCGGCGCGATACCCCCTGTAACGAAGGCGTAGTCCGCGGTCATTCCGCCTTCAATCAAACCGGTTTGCAGGCTTTGTACAATTTCGGTGTAAGGCACGTAGATCGCATCGGCGTTCAGTGATTCAGCAATCAGACGGGCTGCTTCCGTTGGCGCCGTTCGCAATTTAATTCCCGCTACAGCCTCCGGATTAGCAAAGGACTGCTGTCCATAAAAACCCAACCAGCCGCTGTCGATCCAATGAAGAAAAACCAATCCCCGCTCGGTAAAAGCTTTTCGAAAATAGTCCGGGAGAACAGTATCGTAGATAGCGTCCATTTGGCGTGTGTCGTCAAACAAAAAGGGCAGTTGTAGAACGGCCAGTTCAGGCACCAGAGAGGTCGAACCTGCTGTGGACGGTGCCGCGAGTTGGAGACGGGCGCGGCGAACGGCCTGGATCATCATTTCTTCGGAGCCCGCCTCCCCTCGGATCATCATTTTAAGTGTGACGGGCGGGTTGGCCCCCGCTTTTACGTTTCTTTGAAAGACCTTCCATTGATCGTCGGTGATTGTATTGGGAAACGTTACTCCGGCGACGCTTACTTCGTCATCAGCATGCGAATGCGCCACAAACATCAGGAGATAAGCATCAAAAAAGGATCGCTTTGACCATGTCGCAATCCTAGCATGGGGCAGCCAAACACCCAATCTTACGGTTTATACTGCTGGTTCAAGATGCGCACCGTTCTCCTTCAGTCCTTCCGCACCACCGATGTTCCAGATTGGATGACACAGTGCATAGCATCGGCGCAGACTCTTGCCGATGCTAATAGCTGGTCATACCGATTCATGGGTGACGAATTTTTCGACCTGGTACCGCATACGATTCATGTAAAACTCAGTGACAAATTAGCTATGATGTCTGACTTTGCTCGCTTGGCCTGGGCGAAGGACTTGTTCAAACAGGACCAAACCGTAGACCGTATTATCTGGTTGGATGCTGACGTCTGCGTCTTTGCACCTCACCTGTTAGACATCGACGAGACATTGGATTTTGTGGTTGGCCGGCAATTTTGGATTCAGCCAGATCAGGGGAACGACCTCAAAATATTTAACCAGGTTCCTAACGCCCTTATGGTCTTCACCCGGCATTCACCCGCGCTCGAATTTCTCTTACACAGCATCACAACCATGGCGGAGCGCATGGAACAAATCTCCTCACCGCAGATGTTCGGACCGAAATTGTTGACGGCGTTGCACAACATAGTGGGCTTCGATGTGATCGAATCTGTGGGCATGGCTAGCCCTTTGGTGCTGCGCGATTTGGCTCAGGATAACGGTCAAGCGCTCGACACACTGCTTAGAAATTCCAAAGATCCCCTCGCAGCGTTGAATCTGTGCGGGTCCTATAAGGACCAGACGATTGATGATGTTTTATGTGATGACGCGCTGTATGACCGCGCCTTAACCCACCTATGTTCAAAACAAAGCGGTTTGGCCAGCTGATTTGAACTCAGTTCGGTTCCTTTTGCGCCAATGCCAGAGTCCATTGGCGAGGCCACAATGCGGCCAGTGCAATACCGCGGATGGCAAAGAAGAATAAGAAAGCCGCCCACAGGCCGTGATTGCCCCACATCGACATGGCCCACAAAGAGAGTCCAAGGTAGACAATGAAAGACACGACCATGGTGTCCCGCATAGCGCGGGTAGAGGTCGCCCCTAAATAGATCCCGTCGAGTTGGTAAGCCCAGACACCGACAATGGGCACAGCCGCAGCCCACAGGAGATATCTTCCCGCCTCCACCTGAACGTCTGCCAAGCCGGTCAACGCGGCAATCAGTAACGACCCACCAATCACGAATACAAGGGTGAAAAGCACACCGACCAGTCCTGCCAGTTTTGTCGACGCAAAAATGGCGGAGCGGTAATCGGATTCATTGCGTCGCCCGACGGATTGGCCGACCAGAGTTTCAGCGGCATGGGCGAAACCGTCGAGCGCATAAGAAGCGATTGTCAGAAACGTCAGTAAGACTGCGTTTGCCGCCAAAGTGACGTCGCCAAAGCGTGCGCCGTGCGCCGTAAACCACCCAAAGGCAGAAATCAAAAACAGTGTACGGAGGAATAGATTGCCGTTGATGGCGGCCAGGCGCCGGAATGCGGCCACGGCCCGGACGCGGGACAGATCCCAGTGCCCACCAATTGCACGCACCACGCCTACAGCTAAAGCAATACTTAGAACCATGCCAAAAATCTCGGAAATGACGGTGGCCAGCGCTACACCATCGACAGTCAAGCCCAGTCCCAATACAAAGACCAGATTGAGGATGATGTTGAGGCCGTTCATGGCCACCTGAACCAGTAACACCAACCGCATGCGGCCAAGGCCGATAAACCAACCCAGCAAAGCGTAATTCACCAGAGCCGCCGGCGCTGACCAAATGCGAATAGCAATGTAGGTCGCGCTAAAGTCTTCGACCGCCGTGCTGGCTTCGAATGCATTGTACATCAGCCAGATTACCGGGCTTTGAACGGCAAGGAGGAGAAGCCCCAGCCCGACAGCTGTGATAACAGCTCGACCGAGTGTGGCCCGTACTTCGTCGGCATTGTCGGCGCCGAGAGCCTGCGCGGTCAGACCGGTGGTGCCCATGCGCAAAAAGCCAAAGCCCCAGTAGAGATAGTTGAAGACTAGGGACCCGATCGCCACGGCACCCAAATAGACTGGCGAGTTCAAATGACCCATGACGGCGGTATCGACGGCACCCAGTAAGGGCACGGTCACATTGGAGAGAATGATCGGAAACGCCAACGCCCAGACCCGGCGCGTGGAGGAGTGACGGGTTTCGCTCATACCTTCCTTGTCTCACACTCAAAGGAAAAGCCCAACCTCCCCAATTGGCGTTATTGATTGATCGGTAAATGCAAGGTGGTGTGGTCGATGACCTGGCCGTTTTTGATAACCATGGCGATGTCTTTGGCATTGCCGATGTCCGCGGTGGGATCCGAATTCAACAGAACCAAGTCTGCCAGCTTGCCTTCTTCGACGGTGCCAAGCTCACTTTCCAGGCCTAAATAACAGGGCCCGCCTAGGGTGCCGATTACAAGTACGTCTGCCGGAGATATGCCCGCCTCGACCAAAAGTTCCATCTCCCGGTGAACGGTTGCGCCGTCGGACCGGTCCGTTGCCAAGGCCAGCGGAACGCCGGCCTCATGGAGTTCGCGGAGGTTTTGCCGCACATAGCGAACCATAATGCGAAACCAGGACGGCAAACCCTGGCGTTCATAGTTGGATTTACTCTTATCAAGGCGCGTTGCAATTCCAACCTCATCCAAAGTTGCAGTGTAGAGCGGATCCTGGAGGTACTCCGGCGATTGCGATAAACGCACAATGTCATCAAAGACAGCGAGCGTTGTCGCAACGACGACACCACTATCGACCAAAAGCTGCGGGAAATCTTTAGAATGGCGTCCCACATTGACGGGATGAGCCAGCGTTTCGATGCCCGGCCGCGATGGCATCACGGGCCAGATCCTCATGGGAAATATGAATGGTCGTCCTTACCCCTTGGCTTTTCAGGTAGTCAACCACTTTCGCCATCAACTCTTGCGGCATCTGTTTGACCATGGTGCGCGGTCCGGAGCCAAACCGCTCGTAGGTGATTTTTTGAATGTCCGGCTGCCGGCTGAGTTTCTCCTCCAGGACAGGAATGGCGTCCGGCCAGTCCGGTGTAGCCATGCCGGCGTAGGGCACCAGCCAGCTGCCTTCGTAGCTGAGCAGTTTTCCGGTGACGAACAGGCGGGGACTGATGATCTCATCGGCTCGTTCCCGTCGGCGCATTTCATAGATGTAGTCAGGGTCGTTACCGGCATCGAACACACTGGTTACGCCGGCATAAAGAAACCCATGGAGGGCCTTTAGCCCCTGCTCATAATCCACCGGCTTATCGGAAACGACACTGAGGCCCCGCCAGGCGCCAGCGCCGAGCAGGTGAATATGCATGTCCATGAGGCCGGGGATGAGAAACTTGCCTCGTCCATCGACAATGTCGACGTGGGTCCGGCTTGGACTGCCCTGAGAAATAACCTGAGTGATTCGATCGCCTTCGACCAGGACGGACACACCAGTTCGGGCCGGTGCGCCTGTGCCGTCAATCAAGGTGACGTCTTGGATCAATAAGTCAGCGGCCGCGTATTGCGGACTGAGGCCCAAAAGCGACAGAGCAGATACCAAAATAATAAGGTTCAATGGTTTTTGCATCGCGATCTCCCTAATCCACAGTCTACTGCAAGTCGCCTTTCGCGACAGCGCCAAAGGAACAACGGTTGCAGGACGGTCCGCGTCCTTTCACAATGCACTTACCAAAGTGGAGGCGAACCCATGAAAACACACACTCTATCGCTGATCGCAGGCCTGTGCCTGGCGATAACCGGAGCGAAAGCCGACGGTTTTAACAAAGACTTGTTTGAATCCTGGCTGACCATGCGAACAGGCGGCGGTGAGACGGACGTCTACTGGTATTCAGAAGGATTGGTGAAGTCCTTTCCAGACGGAGCGACGACCGCCAAGATGATCGGCTTTGACACCAGCACCCTCTTGCGTGACCCGGACAACCCTAACAAGGCGGTCCAACTGTCCCGCAAGGTTTTTTATTTTTTCGATGTGAAAACCGGTGAACGCCTCATTCGTGACCCGATTGCCTATCCTCATCAAGTCAAGACTTATGAACTGGATGGAGACGACATCATCTACACGGTGGAATCCAACAATGGCAGGTCCGTCTATACGTTGGGACCGATGCGGAACTATTCCGCTAAGACCATCGATGGTGTGCAGTGGTTCAACTACCCCGTCTTCTTTGAGCATGGCACAGGGAAGTTCGAAAACTCAGATTTCTTCATTCAGCCAGGCGATGACTTGACCGAACGGGAACGTTACCAGCATACCTGGGTGTCCTACGGGGTTGGACCGATCATGTCGAGCGCCGTCGCCTGGCGATATTCGAGCTTTGATTCCATGCCCGATCAGATCACCACAATCGTGCGGAAAGAAATGCCCTTATGGATGCAGCCGCCGCGATCCATGAAAGAAATCGCAGAACTGCGAGACAAAGTGCAAACCGCCAGAGCGGAGTAAGATCCCACGAATCCGTAGCGCATAGGCGAGACATGAAATATCTCCATACCATGGTCCGCGTCACTGACTTGGACGCTTCTATTGACTTTTACTGTAACAAGTTAGGCCTTACGGAGTTGCGGCGCTGGGACAACGAAAAGGGGCGTTTTACTCTGGTTTTCCTGGCCGCACCCGGTGATGAGGATGCCGCCGTCGAACTGACTTACAATTGGGACCCGGAGACCTACACCGGCGGGCGAAACTTCGGCCACCTCGCCTACGAAGTGGACAACATCTACGACACCTGCCAGCGGCTTATGGACGCGGGCGTGACCATCAATCGCCCCCCGCGGGAGGGCCGCATGGCCTTCGTCCGCTCACCGGATCTGATTTCCGTAGAGCTCCTGCAAAAAGGCGAGGCACTACCCATTCAAGAGCCATGGGCTTCGATGGCAAACATTGGCGAGTGGTAAATAGGGTGCCGGTCAGATGTCAGTGGATGTGAGCGTCGGGCCCAGGCATCTGACTGAGTTTTGGCAGCAGGTATTCGAGGTCGTCTTCTTCGAATTCCACATCCAGAGTCTCGTACTGGGTCAAGACCCGTTCAATAATCCGCCGGCTGTAGCGTTCCGCCTCATCATCCCCGCCGGCAAAATCTGTCTCATGAATGACATTGATGGCTGCCTTGATGGCGGGAAAGGTATTTTGTGGAAGATCAGCGCGCTTGCACAATGTTTCCAAACCCGAACTTCCTGGATCATGGGTGAGAAGCCGCGTATTGGCGAGTGGAACGCCCGCAAGTTGGGCTATGACATGTTCAAAGAACTTCAAATTCCCCATACAGACGGCCCGCAATACCAGTGATGATGTCAATCTGCCATTTGTGGTCAATTGACCGACTAATGCTTCCATCTCATCGTCACCGGCCCCGATCGCCAAGCCGACGGTCGCTCGTTCACGGCTTTGCAAGATGATATCTGCTGCCAGGTCCGGAGAAATTTTGTGACGCGTGAGCAACTGGGTTCGCAGATGACTGGATACCAATGTCACCAACCGCTCCGCCACGATGACCGGCAAAATTGGGCGCTCAACTAGCGGCCTTTGAATTTCTTCTACATCTCCGAAGCGATCAACCACGCGGTGAATGCAAGGTTCGGTCAAATGTGCACCGGGATTGCTCACCAATTTGGCAACTGCCGGAACGGCACTGTTCTCGACGAGAGCATCAGCCACATCCGCATGAACCGTTGGGCGATTGGCGATGGCCATTTGCTTCGCCGGGTTTTGACTTCGTACGATCTCAATCAAATCGTCCGTGGTCAGCACTTCTGAGGATTCAAGCATGGGAATAGCGACAGATTCGACATCGGTCGCCAATGCCATGGCGATATCACGCGGAATGATGGGATTGGATTTAAGGTTGGCAGACAGTGCTTTGCGGACACGTACTTCTGCATCATGCAACATCAACCGGAATATTTCTTGCGCGAGTTGCAATTCAGACGTTGTCAGAGACGCACGGCCGTAATCGCCCGCCAATTTGGCAGCCGTTTCCGCGCGCGCTTCAGCAGACGGGTTTGACGCCAAGCGCTCAACATCGGCGATTGAGAGCTTTGCAATCGGCACGCTTAAACTCCTCGCCAAATTTGCAAGCATCCGTGTGATCATTTACGCCTCGCGGAGGCTCTATTAAAAGACCAAATCGTCTTTCGGTTGTGGGGCAATGGCCACGTTTCCCGAAGTCTACAGTTTTGTTGTCTCATAACAATTATACCTGGAATCATTGATTCGGCCTGAATTTAGTATTTTGCATTGACCTGATTCGGCTGCCGATTCATGCACCTCTCCAACGACACGAGCAGCGAACGACTTCACGGCGAAGATGCGCAAAAGGGCCTCCTTTCTGACCGCTGACGAACCCAAGGCACTCCTGAATGTCATGCGCAAGCGGAAGGTCGAAGCGCTGCAGGTACGGCGCGCGAATGCGCTGGTTGCCCTTGATGATGGCCACAGCGTGCAGATGGTCTCCAGGATATTCTATCTCGATCCCGACACGGTTCGCGGCTGGCTACGGGACTTCCGCGAGAAGGGTCTCGCCTCTGTGGAGCTTGCGGATTACCCGGACCGCGCGGGCCGCCTGACGGCGGACCAGGAAGCCGCTCTCAAGGCGCAGTTCCGGGACAATCCGCCGCGCGACACCAACGCGGTGCGGGATGCCATCTTCCGAAAGTTTGCTGTGAGATATTCACGTCCGGGCGCCATCAAGCTGATGCACCGCCTGGGGTTCGCATACGTGAAGCCGAAGACGCTGCCGAAGCAGGCCGACAAGCAGGCGCAGGAAGCCTTCATCAGGGATTATGAACAGCTGACGCGCGGGATGTTTCCGGACGCGACGGTTGTCTTCGCCGCTGCGGTCCATCCCGAGTATCAGAGCCGGCACAGGCCAGGAGAGATATGACCATTGATCAGGCCGCATAGGTGAAGAACCACCTGGTCCGGATTTTGGGAGCAACGTCAGGCCGCCGGATAGCGCCAATCCATCTCCAATTGTAGTCAGTAAAAATCGAGATCAACTGCCTTTGCTGCAATGTCGGTTAAGGATGGGATTGCTGAATTTCGCGTTTGAGTGAATGGGTTTTGAACTATCCGTGGTGAACTTGGATGGCACTCAATGTCCGGGTACTGTTTTGGCAACGCATTGATTAATTGATTGGCTGATAAAATGGATCTGAAAAATCACATCAGACAGATTCCTGATTTTCCGAAACCGGGCATCAACTTTTTCGACATCTCTACTCTGCTCGCTCATCCTGAAGCTTGGAAAACCGCAATCGAACGTATGGCCGAACAGGCGAAGAACTACCAGCCGGACTACATTGCTGGCATAGACGCCCGGGGATTCTTAGTCGCTGCCCCGCTGGCAATCGTGTTGGGCTGCGGCGTGATCATGATTCGAAAACCGGGAAAATTGCCGGGAGAAACGATTTCCCATTCATATGAATTAGAATACGGAACGGATGCCATCGAAATTCAACACGACGCCGTTACTTCTGGACAGAGTATTGTTTTAGTGGATGACCTGTTGGCAACCGGAGGAACGATGGAAGCCGCGGTAGCGCTTCTTCGCGGATCAGGCGCTGATGTCAAGGCAGCGGCGTGCATAATCGAACTCACCTTTTTAAATGGCAGGTCTCGCCTCGACATCCCCTGCCATACGTTGCTGACGTACGATAGCGAATAAGCCGTTGTCACTTCACTTATACGCTGGGACGAGCACCTTCGCTGTCCAGTGCAGAGGCCTTAATGACCCTAACCGCGGAGCGCGGCAATGTTGCCAGCATAGTTTTCAGTACCAAAAACCGCACTACCGGCAACTAAGACGTTGGCGCCGGCCGAGACGCATTTCTTAGCGGTGTCCGGGTTGATTCCGCCGTCCACTTCCAGCTCAATCGGCGCCTTACCAATCATGTCTTTGAACTGCCGAATTTTATCCACCTGGAATTCGATAAAACTCTGACCGCCGAATCCAGGATTGACGGTCATCACCAGTATGAGATCGACCTTATCGAGCACATAAGACACGCTTTCGGCTGGTGTCGCCGGATTGAGGGACACACCGGCCTTGGCGCCGAGACTGCGTATTGTCTGCAATGAGCGGTCCAAGTGATTGCCCACTTCCGCATGAACGGTGATGATGTCTGCGCCGGCGTCAGCAAAGCTCTCCAAATACGGATCGGCAGGATCAATCATCAAATGGACGTCGAGGGGCTTGCTCGTATGTGGCCGCAGCGCCTTAACCACAGCCGGACCGATTGTCAGATTGGGAACAAAATGCCCATCCATGACATCCACATGGATGTAATCGGCACCGGCTGCGTCGATGGCTCTCACCTCTTCGCCCAGGCGGGCAAAGTCGGCGGAGAGAATGGACGGGGCAATCTTGATGGACATAGGCGCGCTCAGAGACTGGCCTTGACGGCATCAATCACTGCGTCCGCCGTGATACCGAAATGAGAGAATAAGTCACTGGCCGGCGCCGAAGCACCGAACGATGTCATGCCAACAACCGTTCCATTTAAACCCACATAGCGTTCCCATCCGAATGTCGCTGCCGCTTCGACGGCAACTCTCGGTTTATCGCCCAAAACGGAAGTCCGGTAGGCCTCATCTTGTTCATCAAACAATTCCCAGCACGGCAATGAGGCGACGGCAACGGATACGCCAGATGCATGCAATTGGGATTGCGCCTCCAGGGCCATGGACACTTCAGATCCGGTTGCCAGGATTGTGGCTTGCCGATCGCCGTCGCTGTCCGACAAGACATACCCACCGCGGGCGCAAAGGTTGTCAGAAACGTCGTCTAGCCGTACTGCAGGCAGTCCTTGGCGGGTAAGAGCCAGCACCGATGGTCGATCGGTTTGAGAAACAGCCAACGCCCAGCATTCGGCTGTCTCTACAAGATCGGCTGGCCGCATCACCAAAACGTTAGGCATGGCGCGAAGGCTGGCCAGATGCTCGATGGGTTGGTGGGTTGGGCCATCTTCGCCAAGGCCAATCGAATCATGGGTCATAACGTAAATAACGCGCTGACCCATGAGGCCCGACAAGCGGATTGACGGACGGCAGTAGTCGGTGAAAACCAGAAAAGTGCCACCATAGGGAATTAACCCACCATGTAGGGCGATCCCATTCATGGCAGCGGCCATGCCGTGTTCACGCACACCCCAATAGATGTACCGGCCGGAAAAGTCTTGCGCCGTGATCGGCGTCATATCGCCAACCTTAGTATTGTTGGATCCGGTCAAGTCCGCGGATCCGCCGACCAACTCAGGGATGACAGCCGTCAGTTCCTTAAGAACTGTTTCCGAAGCTTTCCGGGTGGCCATTTTGGGGGTTTCGGCAACGGCTTTTTTTTTGACCACCTCTATCACGGACTGCCATCCGGCCGGAAGAACACCTGATATGGTACGCTGAAACTCCGCACACTCCCCCGTCGGAAGGGCATCCACTTTTTCGTGCCAATCGAATCTCGACTTGCTTCCCCGCTGACCAGCAACACGCCATGTCGTCAAAATGTCTTCGGGGACTTCAAAGGGCGCATGTTGCCATGCCAGGGCCTCTCTGGTGCCGGATAACTCTTCATTGCCAAGGGGAGCACCATGGGTCTTCGCTGTGCCGGCCAACGTGGGCGCACCGAACCCGATCGTTGTGCGGCAAGCGATCAAAGTTGGGCGATCTGCCTGTTTAGCCTGTTCAAGCGCATTTGAAATCGCTTCCGAATCATGCCCGTCAATCGAGATCGTTGACCATCCGGAGGCTGCAAACCTGGCACTTTGATCATCGGAGACGGAGAGATCGGTGGGACCATCAATACTAATTTTATTGTCATCAAAAAGAACAATGAGCTTGTTGAGACGCAGGTGACCCGCCAGTGAAATAGCTTCATGGCTGATGCCTTCCATCAAACATCCATCACCGGCGATAACGTAGGTGTAATGATCGACAACGTCCGATCCATAGCGCGCCACCAGCATTTTTTCGGCGATTGCCATACCAACCGCATTGGCGAGACCTTGGCCAAGGGGTCCAGTCGTTGTTTCTGCCGCTGACACATGGCTATGCTCCGGGTGACCCGCCGTGATGCTTCCCAACTGGCGAAAGTTCTTAATCTGATCCAGGGTCATGTCGGTGTAGCCGGTGAGATACATCACGCTGTACAGCAGCATGGACCCATGGCCGGCGGACAGGATAAAGCGGTCGCGATCGGGCCATTGTGGATTGGTGGCGTCGTATTTCAGATGGCGGGTAAACAAGACCGTCGCCACATCGGCCATGCCCATGGGCATGCCGGGATGTCCTGAATTGGCCTGTTGAACGGCGTCAGCGGAGAGGAATCGTATGGCATTTGCCATTTCGGTATAGGTGACGGGAGACGATATATCGTTCATGAAAATCCGGGCCGGGCAACCACATGAGAGGGGCGAATGAGAGTCACCGGGTTTTGGCGGACCAGGACTGGGATTGCAAGGATTAAGCGCACAAAATCAATGGGCTTCCCGTTCGGGAACACCTTCGATCTCCAACCCATCCCGATAGAACTGATAATTGGCCTTGCCCTGGGATTTGGCGTGAAACATGGCAACGTCAGCATTATGGAGCAGCTGCTTATCGTCGTCCGCCTGTTCGGGGTAAATCGAAATCCCAATCGAAGCGGAAATACGGCCTTCCTCGCCATGTAAGTCAAAGGGTTCCGTCAGCGA
This sequence comes from Rhodospirillaceae bacterium, assembly GCA_965262665.1. Lineage (GTDB taxonomy): Bacteria > Pseudomonadota > Alphaproteobacteria > Rhodospirillales > Rhodospirillaceae > CBDBND01. The sequence continues at coordinate 685,831 of CBDHFR010000002.1, read as the reverse complement.
TTCGAGAATACGTGTCAACGGCGGAGCAAAATCAGTCCAGTTCGGCGGCGTAAAACCAGTCCATTTTATGTGATGCCGAAGGCGTTGTTGCGGGTTGTCCCGGTAGTGCATAGGAGGGACCCGCGCGGCTTTGCGTAGCGTTTCGCGTGTGCGAAGCGAAGGCGTGTGGGCGGTGCCTGTGTACCCACCGGGTCAACGCCGGCCTCGGTGTTAGATACCGATCAGCTGCGGCCGGCTGTTTGTTGTTTTCTTCGGCTCTGGTTGAGCCGGTAGCTGTCGCCGTTCATTTCCAGAATATGGACATGGTGGGTCAGGCGATCGAGCAGCGCGACGGTCAGGCGCTCGGAACCGAATATTTCCGTCCATTCGTCGAACGGCAAGTTCGAGGTGATGACGATTGCGCCCCGTTCGTAACGTTGTCCAACAGGCTCAGGTAGCTGGCCGCCGCCGTGGTTGGAGGCCCGGCACCGTTCGCCTTTGCGCGACCATCCCCGCAGCCGCGCCATCTTCATCGACGCGCCGGTCTGGTCGATGAAGATCAGCCGTTCCGGAGCGAGCCCTGCCTGGCCTTCGAACCAGAGCCGGCGCCGCGCGAGCACGTCCGGGCGCCGCCGCTCCGCTGCATGGCCGGTCTTTTTTGTGCGTCAGCCCGCGCTTGGCGAAGAAGTGCCAGACCGTCGACGGGCACACCCGAACCCCGTGCGACGCCGCCAGCTTCTCGCCAATCTCGGCCAGCGTCATAGCCTTGGTCTGCGCCACCAGAGCCAGGATAAAGGCCTCATGCGCATCCAGCTTCGAGCCAGGCGGTTGGCCCTGGCGGTCGGGCTCGATCGAGCCCGTCTCGCGCCAGCGCCGGTGCCAGTGGATCGCCGTCGCTGGCGCGACACGAAAACGCGCCGCGGCCCCCCGTGCAGACAGACCCCCAGTGACCGCCTCGACGACCCGCCGGCGAAGATCATTCCCGTAACAATGCCCCATGTCTGACACCAAATCGCCTCGGGATATAGAATCATGGAGTGGGACGCTTGGGAATCCCCTTCGATTCACAATTCAGTCAAACCGCTCTAGGTCTGAAAACCAGCGCTGCACCCTGCCGGTCGCTGCCATCCTGTTGAGATAGGAAATTGCCGTCCTCATCCCGAATGACCAAATGCGGGTCAATGAGTTCATCATCGCCTTCCAACTCCTTGAGTTCCAACCGGTAGGTATAGCCTTCCGTCAAGGCGATCTTGTAGGCGTCCCTATCTCCAGCTATCTTGAGGGTTCCCTTCACAGATCCCGCCAGGGGCACAAATTTGTTCGTTGTCGAACTTGGTGGCAACTCAACACCGGTAAAGTCGGTGTCGAAAAAGTTAGTCGGCATGACCAGTTCACGAAAAGTCGCGCGGTAAGTCCCGGTTGAGCCATTGAACCCCTTAACCTCCAACCACATATTTGAAGAATGAATAGGACGGCTAATAATTCTTGGGTTCCGGCCACCGGCGTTGTCGTCCCGGGTTGCAAATATTTGACCTACTTCGTTGCGCACTACAAGGACGGGATCCGCAAGTGCGTCTTCGCCCAAATCAACGGTATCGATTTCAAAGGCATAGACAACGTGAGTCGGAACATTCAACTTGAACCAATCGGTATCGTTCGCGTCTTCGATTTCGCCGATGAAAGATTGTCCGAGTGCAAGACTGGCCGTGCTTCTTGTATTACTGGCGATATCGGTGTCTTCGGACACCACCGGTCCTGGTTCTGAAAGCAGCGTGACTGACACCGTATAGGCACCGGTTGGATTGGTACCGAAGGATCTTACATCCAGCCAGAAATCTCCGGAAACGGACGGCTTATAGAGAATGCGGGGGGTAGATTCATCTCCGCTGTCATCGTCTTGAGCCACATAAACGTTATCGGCGTCTCTGAGAACAAGAAACGGGTCGTCTAAGGGATCTGTGTCGGCGTCCTCACGGCCCGTGACCGTAAATTCGTATCCGGCGCCAGAGACCAATTGAACCCTGAAAAAATCCCTGTCCGCCGCGCTATCCAAGGTTCCGGTGGCGGAGCCATCAATAGGGCATTGTCAGACTAACTGGCCCGGAGCAGAAGAAGCCATAACAGAGGACTCTCAGGCAGCAAGTTGACGCCATTCGTCCAAGGCGGTGGCTCGGGCTTGTTTGAAAGTATCGCGGCGGTTGAGATGGCGTTGGTGGTTGAAATGGGTGTAGATCGAGGCATGGACGGAGGCGAACTTCTGCAGGGTCTTGATGTCTCTGAACCGAGCCATTGCCCCTTCCCGTCGTCGGAAGGGCCGATGTGAGTTTTCCGCTAGGTTGTTGAGCCAACGACCGCAGGTCTGGGCGGCCGCAGTGCCGATCACCTTCATCGCCGCCCGGTATGACTGTAGCCTGTCCGTGACGATCGTGGCCGGTCGGCCATAACGCTTCATGGCACGTTTAAGGATTTCAAGCGCAGCCCTGTGATCCCGCCGTTTCGTGGCATAGACCTCTAGCACTTCGCCTTCATGGTCAACGGCACGCCATAGATAATGTGTTTCGCCATTGATCCGGACGAACACCTCATCAAGATGCCGGCGCCACAGCGAATAGGATCCACGATGAACACGGCGTTTCCGGATTTCAGCGGCAAACAACGGGCCAAAGCGGTTCCACCAGTACCGCACCGTTTCATGGCAAATGTCTATGCCCCGTTCGAACAGAATATCTTCGACCTGACGCAACGACAGCGGATAGCGGATATACGTCATCACCGCGAGGCGGATGACCTCGGGCGAGCTGTTGAAATAACGGAAGGGATTTTTCATTACCCGAGGCTAGGAGACCTTAATTCCCAGCTCAAGCCGATTTAGTCTGACAATGCCCGCCAGCGTGCAATTCCTCTTCCTGCCGCCCTACAGCCCTGACCTCAACCCGATCGAGCTCGCCTTCGCAAAGCTCAAGGCAAGGCTCCGCAAAGCCGCCGAGAGAACCGTCGACAACCTCTGGAACCCTATCGGAAAAATCTCAAAAAGCTTCTCCCCTCAAGAATGCAAAAACTACTTGAACGCCACCGGATATATCGCAACATGATCGGATTGCGCTCTAGGGTGCGGACTCATTACGACCGTAACGCTTTGATCCGACTCAAGAGATCAGCAATCCGCGAACAGGTCGTCTGAAGCCCTAAGCTGTTGGAATGACTCATGAAATAGCATTAATGGGTCCGAACCCTAGTCTCCCGCTTTCTCCGCCTGGTACGCCCGCTTGCCTTCCTGGATGACGTCGTAGATCTGCTGGGAGCGGCCGCCTATTTCTTCAATCAGCCGTTGATGCGCCGGTGCGGTTGCTGCTTTCCACGCCGCCCGTTGTTCTGGCGTGAGCCGGTGCACCATCACGCCGGCGCCCGAGCTGGTCTCCACCACGTCCCTGGAGAGATTGCGGAAAGTAGTGCGGATCTCCGCGTTGCTGGCAAACGAGTCCACGACAATGCGCCTCAGGTTGTCCGGCAGACCGTCCAGCCAGTGCCGGTTGGCCAAAAGCAGACCGCCGAGAAAGAAATGGTTGGAGAGGGTGTAGTGGGGCGCGTATTGGGTGATGCCCGTGCCGCCGTAGACCAACGGCACGGCTGCCCCGCCATCAAGCAGGCCGGTCTGCAGAGACGGCAGCAGGTTCGAGCTTTCGAGAAAAATGATGTCCGCCCCAAGCACCTCCCAGATCATCCGGGTGGCGGTGTCGGACGAAGCGCGCATGCGGTAGTCCTTAACATCCTCGGGCACAAGAATGGGTTTCTTGCCGTAAAAATTCTGGGCACCCATTTCAATCCAACGCAGGACGGCGAGATCTTTATCCGCCACCAACGCCTGGAACTCATCCAGCAGGTAGCGGTCGATCACGAAATCGTATTCATCGATGCCGTCGAACAGAAACGGTGCCATGGTCACTTCGATTTCCGGGATCATGCTGGAGACCACAAGAAAGGAACTGGAGGCCATCTCGATGCGGCCGCGGCGCACGGCGGCTAGAGCCTGTTCCTCGCTGCCCGCTTCGCCGTAGATCATCAGGTTGGGCTCGAGAGCGCCGCTGCTGGCTTCAGTAAGGGCCGCAGTGTACTGTTTGAACAGCACGTCGCTAGGCGAGCCGGGCAGAATAAACGAGCCCACGCGGACCAAAACGGACCGATCCTGGGCTGCGGCGTTGCCGGGACTGAGGGCCCATAAAACGCACAGCACGGAAAAGAGAAGGCGACTAATCATGCTGTCCGGTATACCATGGCTGCCATGAGGGGAAGGACTCCAGACGCCGAAAAATAGGCGATCGAAGCGGTCATTCGCGCTAATTACACGTGTCAACCCCGGAGCAAAAAGGGTTAATTCACCGGCGGAACAGTCCCCAGTTTTGGGGTACTGGCACATGTCCCTTCCGAAAACCTCATCCACGCAGAGTTATAGAGGATTCACACGTAGTTTAGGCTGATGAGTGTTACGGAAATAACAGGTGATTTCTCTTATCCCGCCTTTGGAATCCCCATTGCCATCAACAGCAAATAACGCTGGTTGCGGGCCCCCGCAACCAGCGTTATTTGCAACCTGACAGTCCTTGAGTGCAGGTTCTTCAGGTTCGATCCAAGTTAGTCTGACAATGCCCGTTTCATCCCACTAACTCTGGCCGTTAAGAAAGGCTATGACGGCGCCCACCCAGGCCTCAGGCTGCTGGTCGACGATGTCGCCGCCGCCGCCCTCTAACTCCGTGTATGCGAAGTCGGGCCGCATCTCCATGGCCCATTGGGCGTTGGGATAGATGGTATCACCGGTGTTCACCAATACCAGGGTGCGGTGGGTGATCTTAGGCAGGGTCGCGTTGTGGTCATAGGTGAAGGCGGCGTTGTGGCCCCACCAGAACGGGCCGTAGCCGATCAGTGCTTCGGCGATGTAGCGGGTCACGAGTTCGGGATCGATTTCACCGTTGGACCAGCCGTTGCGGGACCTGAACAGTTCCGCTAGGTGCTCGCCGTCGGCTCTCGGGTTCAAGTTGATCTCGGCGTCTTCTGTGTACTTCATGAAAAAGGCTCGCTGGTCATCGTCCAGTGGCAGGGGCGAGTGCATGATCAGGTTGTTGACACGGCCCGGAAACTGTAGCGCAACTTCGGTGGCAATCAGGGCGCCGGTGTGGTGACCGAGAACATCGGCCTTGTCGATGCCCAGATGGTCCAGCACAGCCGGGGTGGCCGCAGCATAGTCCCCAATGGTGGGTGTGGTGGCCGGCGGGTCTGATTGGCCGTAACCGGGGGTGTCGATGCCGACGGCGCGGATACCGCGCTCCGCGAACAATCCGTAAACGCTATCGTACTGACGCAGCGTCATAGGCGATTGGTGGAGAAGCACCAAGGGTCGGCCGTCACCGCCAGCGTCATAGTAATGGACTTGGCCGTAGGGTCCCGGTGCGTAACCTCGGTGGGGTTGAGACATGGCAGGTTCTCCTCCGTCTCCGCCAGAAACATCAGCTGTTGCTTTCGTTGTATTCGTCGCCGGTGAGCAGCCAGCGGTCAGAGCCACCACGGCAATGGCCGCATACTGCAACACCGTTCTGCGATTGGATGTTCGCATGGCTAAGGTCTTTAACAAGTTGAATAAAATGTTGATAGGTTAGGCCGAACCGTTGAGAAACTTTACCACCCTTCCTTCCCGAACCCTTTTACCGCCGATCTTCATGATGCAAACCGTCCAGGTGTGGAGAAGTTTTCGAAAGGAATAGGTCGCGGCGACTGGTAGCTTAGAACAAGGCTCTACGACATCAAGCCGCGGTCTTAAGGCGCAAGATTGCGGGTTCTTCAGGCCCTACCCAATTAGTATGACAATGCCTTGGCAAGGGATAGTAGATTTACGGTCGCGCCTGCGCCGATATACTTTCGTCTATCACCTCAAAGAAAGCCTGACATGCAATTTCTTCGCCAATACTGCTTCGCCTCGCCAGCGGAGGCGCTGGAACTTGTGGAGGAACCCGACTCAGAACCGGATACCGGTGAGGTGGTCATTGCCGTCGATGCCACACCCATCCATTACGGTGCCTGTGTACCCGGACGGCCATATCGGTCTTCGCAGAGGTAATGGGATTGCAGTTCGCTGAACGACCGGGTTCGTTGCCGCCTGCCATCCGGCAGGATACGTGACGCCAAGCACTTGTCGTTGTCATAAAGGATCGATCGCGGCACGCCGCCGAAGAAGGCGAAGGCCTTGTTGTGGCCATCCAGCCAGGCTTCCACCGTCGCCGCCGGATAGGCCACGACGAAGCATGCAGCGCTGTGGGGAAGGGTCATGACAAAGAAATGGGCTCGCAGCTTGACGCCAGCGATGATCGCATCCGACTTGCCGAAATCCGCCTGCACATGCCCCGGCGCATGCCCCGGCGGATGTACCAGCGGCACGAACATCTCCCGCAAACGACGGCGCCGTTCGCGGACGTAACCCTTGACGAGGTCTGGCCGCCGGTGAAGCCATGCTCATCGCGAAGGCGCTCGAATATCCGCTTTGCCGTGTGGCGCTGCTTACGGTGAACCGTGCGGTCCGCTTCCAGAATGCGGTCAATGATATCCGTGAACGGGTCCAGCTTAGGCCGCTTCGGCGGCTCGCTGCGCCGGTATCCCGGCGGCACCGAGTGCCGCAGCATCTTCTTCACTGTATCGCGCGATAGCCCAAACCGTCTTGCTGCTTCTCGCTGGCTCAGCTCTTCCACATGGCACGCCAGTCGCACGGTTAGATAAAGGTCCACCAAGTACATCCTCCCACCTTCCATCCCCAAAAGGATCGAAGGCTACAGGTGGCAGACTTCTGCGCCGCCCGCGGCCGGGACATTCCCGCCGCTCCCGTGGACTAATTTGTCACCGCCGTTCTCACTTAATCTTTGATCCTTTAGTGACTGTCTTACGTCCTGCCATCTGTATGCCGATATGGCACGGGAAGCACCTTCAGCATGATGCGCGGTATTCCCCAACCCAAAAAAAGCGCACCACATGTGCTCCGTAAGTCTAACGGTGGACCTGCTAAAAGCATAGATGCTCAAACACTGCAAAATTGTCGGCAAAGGCCGAAACGCCCCTAGCTAGCCCATTGACGAATAAGACTAGGGTAGGTATTATTTGTTTCGAATCAAAAACTAATTAACGGTGCTGTTGATCTTATGACCTTTGTCGCGTTTCAACGTCAGATCAGTCGTCGATCATTGGTTGTGGAATGCGCGGGTGTAACGATAGATCGATCGGCCCACGGCGGCCTGCGCATTGCCATGTGCATACGTATGAGTTCGTCAGCCCCAAATACGCTTTCTCAGTACACCGCCGAATCATTTCAAAGCATGGTCGGTAGTGATTGTTCAGGCCCATTTTTTGTACAACCGAACCCCGAACAAAAGAGACAAGACCATGGCATAAATCACAGGCTCCGTGTAGTCAGCCTTGATCATCATAAAGAAATGTATCACGCCCAGAATTGCGGCCGGATAGACCAACTGGTGTAAACGCCGCCACGACCGGCCGCCTAAACGTTTAGCCATGGCATCAGTAGAGGTCACTGCCAATGGCAACAGCATCAGCACGGCAGCCATTCCGAGTGTTATGTACACGCGCTTAACGATATCTTGCCAAATGCCCATCCAGTAGAAGAATTGATCGAGCCCGATATAGCTCGAGAGATGGAGCACGACATAGAAAAACGCAAACAGGCCCAGCATACGTCGTAAACGGCCGACTGCGTTCCAACCCGTTAGAATCCTCGCCGGTGTTACGGATAAAGCGATAAGCAAGAATCGAAGTGCCCAATCACCGAGAAATCGGGCAATGGTCTCAATTGGATTTGCCCCAAGATCTCCAGTGACCGCCCGACCAATCAACCAGGCCAACGGCACCAAGCAAAGAACAAACACCAATGGTTTGAACCAACGATCAGGTTTCGCAGTCAGACGTTTCGTAGAATCGGGTTTGGTTTGAACAGTGTCAGTCATGATGGACGCCGTGTACTCCAGCGCCTAATGTAATAATAGAGCGCCGCTCCGCACAACTGCGTGAGGCACGCGGTTGTGCGGGGGCAGTTCATGGCCATTGATACGTCTTGCAACAAGTTCGGACCCGTCTGGCTCGCCCCAACAATCGGCAAAGGTAATGTCTGGACGCTGATGTATGCGGCGTTCTTTACCATCGGACTGCTGACCTTCATTGGCGTTGGCACACCCTATGTATTGACGGAAATTCTTACGGTGCCGACCGGGGAACAGGGAACCATCAGCGGGACCTTGGTATTCTGGACTGAAGTCGTAACGCTCTTGGTTTTCGGGCCAGTAGGCATTGCCGCGGACCGGATCGGGCGGAAATCTGTATATCTGTTTGGCTTTCTATCCATGGGACTGGGCTACGCCTTGTACCCTACGGCAGACACCGTCACCGAACTCACCTTTTATCGCCTCATCTATGCCGTCGGCGTTGCAACGACGACTGGCATGTTGGCGACAATTGTAACGGACTATCCCCAGGAAGAGTCCCGCGGGAAACTTGTGAGCATCGTTGGTGCCATGAACGGGCTCGGCATTGTTTTTATTAATTTGGTTTTTGGCATCTTGCCGGAACGGTTTGTCGCTTCGGGCATGGACGGCACTCAAGCCGGAGAAGTGGTTCACTGGCTCGTGGCCGGACTGTGCGTTATCTCGACATTCATCTTATGGATTGGCTTAAAGGACGGCACCCCAGTGCAAGACGAAGAAAAGCCGTCCCTAAAAGAACTAGCGACAAGCGCGATAAGACAGGGACTGGCAAATCCCCGCATTGCGCTCTCTTACGGCGCGGCGTTTATTGCGCGAGGCGATCTCGTCATCATCGGCACGTTTTTAACCTTGTGGGGCACGACTGCTGGAGTTGATCGCGGCTTACCGACGGATGAAGCAACCTCAAAAGCGACGCTTGCATTCGTCTTGGCTCAATCGGCTGCGTTGCTTTGGACCATTGTCATTGTTTTCTTCATCGACCGGTTCAATCGAACAGGATTCCTTGTTTTTTGCATGGCATTGGCATCGGTGGGATATCTCGGCATGGGATTTGTTGAAGATCCGACCGCCGCGGCCGCCCGGCCATTCGTGATTTTACTGGGGATTGGACAGATATCTGCGTTTTTCGGCTCGCAAGCCCTCATCGGCCAGGAAGCACCGCTGGCTGAGCGCGGCGCGGTCATCGGCGGGTTCAATATTATGGGGGCGGTGGGCATCTTGTTCTGTTCCGTAATCGGTGGCTGGCTGTTTGATGCGGTTGCCCCAAGCGCCTCATTCATCATGATCGGTGCGATGAACGGTCTGATTTTCGTATTGGCCATTCTGGTCCGCTTGAAATCACCCGGCCGTATGCCCGGCGCCGCGAAAGACCTGCCAAGTCCTGCGCCACACGGTTAGCTCAAAGCATCCTATTTTTGCCATCCTTTTGGCCTTGAAATTGCCTGATATTCAACGTTTTTGGGGGAATCCAAGCCGGTGTGGATTGACTTTGCTGCCTCAACCCGTGTCTACATGGGCCCCAAAATAAACGGGGTCTGCGCGCGCGCAGCCCTTTCCGGGTTATGGACAGGGCCTGTGATATCGGCATGAGAAACGTCAGAATTGATATAAATGTTCCTTGTGAGCGATGGGTTGGATTGGACTACAAATTCCTACCTCGCAAATTTCCCTTATTTGCCCGAAGGCTGATCGTCTTCTCGGTCGTCGCACTTCTGCAGTTGACCCCTGCCCTTGCCGATGATCTGACCATAACATCCACGCAAACTTCGGGCGTCAGCACATCTGCGGGCGACGGCAGCGGACCGGGTGATGTCATTATTCAGAGTGGTGGCAGCGTCGAACTTACTGGCGGTGTTCCGGTCACCATAAATAGCGATCACTCGCTCAACAGTTCCGGAACAATATCCAATGATGCGGAGACCAACGCAATCGGTGTACTGGTCGATCTCAATGCCGAAACAGATATTGATGGCGGTGTAACCAACAGTGGACTTATTTCTTTAACCGGTCCGGCTTCTGGCAGTGCACTGGAAAATCAACCGGTAGAAAACATAGGTGTGTTGGTTTCTGGCTCAGGCACCATGACTGGTTCCATCCTCAATTCTGCAGGCGCTAACATTGAAGTTGGCGGCAACGCTTCAGCTAGTGTTCGCGTCGATGGAAACATGATTGGGAACGTCATTAACGACGGCACCATATCAACTACCGGTGTAGAGGCGACGGCCGTTGCCATATATGGCGACATGGTGGGCACTATACTAAACACCGGCAACATGGGTGGGGGTGGTAGAGACAGCATTGGACTTTACGTCAATGGTTCCGTGACCGGCACAATTACCCACACAGGAAGCCTTGCTGTTGGACGCGGCGCGGCCCGTAATTTTGACGGTACCATCATACCTGAAGTCCGCGGGGATGCCGCTCTGTGGATCTCCGGACCCATCAGCGGCGGTGTTCAAATAACCGGCAATCAGGTGACAGAGGCGGACGAAGCCGGGCTGGCGTTTGATGACTCAGCCCGTTCGATTGCCGATGCCGATATCAGCGTCATTGGGACGGGACAAGCCATTCGGATAACACCTGGCGGTCCAGGTGGTGTTCTAAGAGATGTAACTGTCGGCGCCGTCGGCACCGGAGACAACGCTTTTGCCGTTCTCAACCAGGGTTTGATCAGCACAGGTAGCAACGAGGAAGGATTCGACGTTGAGGCTATCACTATAGGAGGTCTTGTTTCCGGCGGGACCACCTACAACGTTGCTCTAACGGGGGGTCTTCGCAATGACGGCGGCGACATTCGCACAGTCACCGTTGATGGCACAGCGACGACCATTCGCATCGGCGCCTATGCAAGCGTGCCGGAAATCTCCAACACGGGCGACATTTTGGCCGCCACCAACGACTCATCGGAGGACGTCAAAAACAACATCATTGGCGATATCGGTGGCGATGCCTATGCGGTTGTGGTTGAAGAAAACGGCACACTTAACAGTGTGACCAACACGGGAATCATTCTAGCCGATGCAGCGGGATCTGGATCCAGTGCCGGTGCAATCATAGACCTTTCGGGAACGCTGACTTCGTTTTTCAACTCGGGGGATGTGCTGGCTCTCATTCGCGCGGGTTCAACAGGAACCTCAACGGCGCTGGATGTCCGTACATCCACCAGCAATATCACCTTCACCAATTCAGGAACAGTCAGCGGTGATATTTTCTTAGGTGACGGCAGCGACACCTTCACTTCTACCAGTGGCACGATAGAAGGTGAAATCACTCTGGCAGGCGGCGACGATGTCGTGAGCCTGACGGATTCGACGGTTCTCGGCTCGTTCCTGTTCACCACCGGAAATAAAACGGCGTCAGTTGTCAATTCGACATTGAACGGTGGGTTTGTTGAGACCGGTGCAATCATAGACCTCACCGTTGCAGACAGCGACTGGACGATTACGGCTGGAGAAGCCGCCTCTTTGCGGACCTTGGATGTTCAGGGAACATCAACGCTGCGCATTGAAGTTGACGGTGTGAATGATCGTGCAGGAACAATTGTCGCTACTGATACAGCGACGATTTCGGATGCGACGACAATCGTTCCGGTTCTCAGAAGTGTTATTACGGACCAGCAAACTTTCACCTTAGTGCGCGCCGGACAACTCAACACCAACATCACTTTTGATGAGACGACGACTGCAGAAACGTCTTATATGCATTCAACGACGGTCATTCGAGATCCCGACAATCAAAACACGATCTTCTTGCAGGTCAGGCGCCGCTCGGCCGACGATCTGGGACTGGTTGCCAACGAAAGTCTTTTTTATGAATCGTCCAGCGCTGCATTAAGCCAAGATTCGTCACTGTTTACGGAACTGGCATCGGTCACTGTTCAGGACGAGTTTGAAAGCGCACTGGATCAATTCCTGCCGGATACCAGTGACGCGGTTTTTCAATCAGCGCTGGACCAACAGAACATGGCCTTTGGCGCCATCAATCGGCGGCTCGACCGGGTCCCGGCCTTAGGGTTTTATCGCGATCGGCCGACCGTCTGGCTGCAGACCTTGGGCCACTATGCCAAGCGTAAAGCAGACGAAATTCGGCCAGGGTACTCGACCTGGTCCGGTGGCATCGCCGTTGGCGCGGACCGGCAATTCGATCGGCTCACCCGGGCGGGTTTGGCCTATACGCAACTTTGGAGCTTCCCCGACGAACGCGGTCCATCACTGGACAAACCGACTGAGTTTAGTTCCTCGCAACTCAATGGATACTTCAGGATCGGGAGCGCCCTTCGACACTTACAAGGTGCGTTGACCTTTGGCTACGACACATTCAAATCAGAACGGCGTGTCGTCTTTGGATCCACGGACAGGAGTGTTCTCGGCGATTGGAACGGTTACGAAATGGGTGGCGCTCTACAATTCGCGCTGGGTGTCAAGCGTGGCGGCTGGAGCTTGGTTCCGTCGGCGCGCCTGAGCTATCTGCTGCTTCATCAAGGTTCCCATACCGAAACCGGTGGAGGAGACGGCCTTAATCTTACATTCTTGTCCGACAATACAGACTCACTAAGAGCCGGTCTTGGTTTTTCCGGTCGGCGTGAATGGGTACTCGAAGATGAATCCGTTTTGCAGGCGGAAGTCCGAACCACTTACACCAGGGAATTCATGACCGGTTCTCGGAATATGGAAGTCGTGTTCGCTGCTGGAGGCACGCCATTTGTCCTGCAGGCAGGAGCGCTCACCCAAAACGTCTTATCTCTAGGTTTCGGCGTGTTTTACAAAAACGATCACGCCACAATAGCCCTTGATTACGATGCTGAAAAAGCCAGCGGGTACAACGCCCATACGGGTACGGTGACGGTGCGCTTTAGGTTTTAGCTGAAATCAAACTGACCTAATAAATCTCAATTCAAGTCCCGCGCCACCCGAAAGCCAAACATGTAGTAGGCCCAGTCCTCAGGATCACGGCCACGGAAGGTCGGCTGTTGCCGGCTAAGGCGCGAGCGCCAGCTGCCGCTGCGCACTGCGCGTTTCTCACATTCACCGTCGACCTGATAGGCCGACCCATCAACGGGCTCCGCCGGATAGAGCATTGGGGAACAATCCTCCACCCATTCCCAGACATTGCCGATGGTATCGTAAAGTCCGAACGCGTTGGGCAGGAACTGACCAACTGGCGCCACCAGCATATGACCGTCATCACATTGGGCAGCTGTGGCGTTTGCATTTGAATTGAGTGTCGCTCGTGGTTCTTGCATACCGGTTTGATCGAAAACGTTGCCAAACTCACATATCCGCGTTTCGTCTTCGCCCCAGGGCCAGGTGGCAGGCGAACCAGCCTTGGCGACATATTCCCACTCGGCTTCCGATAACAAGCGATAGGGTTGCCCTGTCATCTCGGCAAGCCACCCGACAAAGGCCTTGGTGTCATTCCAGTCGACGCAGACCACAGGTTCATCGTCTGCTGGCGGCCGGCCCAGTCTTGGGTCCAGCCAAGTGACGCCATCGACCGGATCGCGTCCGCCCCAGGTGATGCATTTTTGAGCCGGTGTGTATCCGGTGGCAGCTATAAACCGCGCGTAGTCAGCTTTTGTTATTTCAAATCGTCCCGCGGCAAATGGTGCTGCGATGGTAACGGCACGAATGGGGCCCTCGGGCCGCACCTCATTGTCGCGCATCTGGTTAAGACGGTCTGAACCCATTTCGAAACTGGCCGGCGAAATTACAACCATTTCAGGACAGGTATCGCAGTCCCGGAATACCGCACCGGGAGATAGAGACGCAACCTGAGCCGCTAGGCGGTCCGGACTCAGTACTAAAATAAAGCCGCTTAGTGCGAGCAACGCGCCGGTCGATAGATTTTTCATGTGTTGGATCTCCCGTTCCTTGACTGTGCTGAAACTTAAGGATGACACCAGGCTTAAGGCAATGGGTCATCCGGCTTTCTCGCCCGCCAGTCGGACACTTTATCGAGGACGGCCCGTTGTTTGGTCATTGCTTGATATGACTCCATCCAAGAAACCGTCTTCTGTTGAAGGGACCTCTTGATCATGACCCATGACGACAATCCCGCTGCCCGCCCGCCTCTGCTGTCTGATACCTTTAACCCGATCGCCTCATCGATGAGCCGCAGGTCTATGCTGGGAAGCGCGGGACTGGGCGCCGCTGGCTTGGCGGCGACACTGTCCTCAAACGGTGCGAAGGCCGATTCCCATACTGGTGTTCCGGCCGATTTCGACTCCATGGATTCGGAAACTAACCTCAGAATATTGTTGAAAATTCAGGCCGATCTGTCGGGTAAAGACGTGATCGGTGGATTTGGTGGCAAGGCGTGGATGTGGGTGCCAGGCGAAGCCAACTACCTGGCTTTTCAAACATACGGGATCGGGGCCACACGGCTTGACTATCAAGGTGATGGTGTGTGGAACTTTCATCACCGCGAAGTGCTTTACTATATGGATCCCGAGACTGGAGAAATTCTCGACACCTGGACCAATCCGGTGACCGGCCGAACCGTCGAGGTGGTGCATATTCTCAACGACCCCGTCAATCGCATTTCACGAGTCAGTGGCGGATTTATCGAACCACCGTTTGATCACGTCATTGTCGGCGACCGTATCGTTTTTCAGATCGATGTGTTCCGGGCGCAAAAGAATCCCATCAGCCGCAAAGAATATCCGCTTCACTCACAGCAAGACGTGTACCAGTCCTGTGAGTTATGGGCGATCTCCAGCAGCTTGACGGAAGTGGCTGACCCTGACATCACCTCAGCGTCCAATCATACCGCTTGGGCGCGCAACGGTATGTGGTTGCCGTTCATGGAGATGGGCAATCGATTGGGGCACATGGTTTACCATTCTCAGTCCTTCAAATTCAAGAATGGGGTGGATGATCTGCCCAAATACGTCCGAGACTATACGGAAAAGCATTATCCCAAGTACTTAGAAGCGCCAAAGGAATGGAAAGGCTTAGCTGAAAACGAAAACACATGGTCGTATTCAAAGAAAGTCATCGACACCAAACGAGAAAAAGGTGGAGGTGGACCCGGCGGCAAGGGTTCGGTCTTTGGCGTGTCGGACGTAGGAATGTAGATCTCAGGGATCAACGTTCATGTTCATCAATTTTTGGTATCCGGTTGACCTTGCGGAGAACGTAAAGCCTGGCGAACTCTCTAAGGTGCGGATGCTGGATCAGGACTTCGTTGTCTTCCGTGATGATGAGGGCGAAGCCCGCTGTATCAGTAACATCTGCATTCATCGGGGCGGTTCGCTTGCCGATGGCCGGCACAAGGGCAATTGTGTAGAGTGTCCCTATCACGGCTGGACGTTCAACGGTGATGGCGATTGCGAGCGCATCCCATCCCTGGGTCCCGAAGCGGGCGTACCGAGAAACGCTCGGATCGACGCCTATCCCACGGTCGAAAAATACGGCTTGGTGTTTGCCTTCCTGGGCGACCTGCTGGAGGAAGAGCGACCGCCCATCACCCCCATTCCCAACTATGGGGGCGACGGCTACCGCATCGTGCATCTCAAATATGCATGGAAAGTGAACTACCAGCGACTGGTGGAGAACCAGGCAGACCCGTCGCATGTGGAGTACGTACACGGCACTATGGGCTTCAAAGGTGAACGGCCCGACTATCAGGTGCCCAAGTTCGACATCAAGGAAGACAAATGGGGCGCCGGTGCAATGACCGAGTTTTACTCGCCGGCTTCGTCCGATGAAAAAATTGGCGAACAGGTCAAGCAAGAGGGTAAACGAGATGCAGGGTTAGGTTTTGTCGCCGTGGCCCAAACCTGGACGGAGATCAATTTCGGCCCAGGCAAGCAAATGCGGCTCTATCTCTACACCACACCCATCGACGAGTAGAACCTGCAATTATTTTTTAGTCAGCATCAGAAACACTGCTTTAGAGCCGGAGATGGATGAAAGATTTCACGAACGCCTTTGGAACGTAGCGAAAGAGGACAGAGTGGTGCTGGAACAACTGGCTCCGGAGTTACCGCCGCCAGTGGACACTTGCGAGATGATCGTACCGGCGGACGACCTCTTGATGATTTACCGCAAGAAAATTAAGGAGTGGGAAGCACGCGGCTGGCGCATGGATTTGAAAAAACTATACGAGACAAGAACGCGCATGGCCTATGCCATTCCCAGTCCGTCCCGTCAGGGAATGAAGAATTGGCCCGTGCCGGCGGTGCCGCTGATCCCTCCTGGCCAAAAGATCGAAGCCGCCGCAGAGTGAAAGGCTGGCGCTACACGCCTCCAAACACCTCATTGATCTGCGTTGCCTGATCTGAATTCATGGCGCAGCAGCCGGTGAAGCCGAGATATTTGGACTGTTCGAGGTGATCCTCAAATCCTGACACGTCCGTATGATGAATATACGGCATATCAAAAGCGGCAATGCTAAAGCATTTCCGATTTATTCTGACGCATAGCCGTCAGCAACCAAGAAGTTCCTGCAGTGCTCGTGATTGAAGAGGCCGCAGACGTTACCGGCGGCTTTCCACAGATCATCGATGGTGCGGGGTTTTAAGCGCTTCATGTGAGCTTTGAACTTTGAAAATGCGAGCTCGATCGGGTTGAAGTCCGGCGCATAGGGCGGCAGGAACAAAAGCCATGCGCCCCGCTTTTCAACCGCCCGCCTGGCACCGTCGCGTTTGTCGGCCGGCAGATTGCCGGGGACAACAACAGCGCCTTTTTGAAGGGTCGGGGCGCGTTGCGTTTTGATGTACTGCTCGAATGCATCACCGTCCATGGCGCCCTCGATCAAATCAGGGCACCCAGGGCGCGGTCAGGCCGTCACCGCGCAATCCGGCAATGAAGGTCATGGTTTTCCAATGACCATGGGGAATGGCGGCAACCATCCGCTGGCCGCTGGGACAGCGCCCCCGCAGGCGCGCCATTTTGGTATTGATACTTGTTTCGTCAAGGAACACGATCCTGCCGACCCGCTCGGGATGGGCCGGGAGCCGGGCCTGACGTTGGCGCCAAACCACGCGTGCTGCCGGGTAATCCTAAGAGAATACATTCTAACTGTTTGATAAAAATAGTATTTTTTGAATACGTTGTTAAAGGGCCCACATTGGTTACCACGTAATATTGGAGAACGAGCGGAACTTCGTGAGCATTCCAGAGAACAGCTGGACCTAAAATGCGGGCTGATGCTTGTTAATTGGTGCGGGCACCGTGACTCCTCAAAATCAACAGACGGCAAGGAATTAGTTTTCCGATCGGAGCCATGGGCAACAATTGGTGATGGGCTGGTCAGGCGGCGCATTGGTTTTGCTTGATGCAGGCTTTGAACGCCACACCCTGAATGACCTCGGCGAGATGGTCTGAAGACCCGTCCAGCCGGCTCCGGTTTTTCTTGGCGCCTAAGAGCAGCTTAAAGACCATTGCCAGCGCTGTGTTGCCGCAGAGCCCGGAGATGGTCTCAGCGCCATTGCGGCCGTAGAGATCGCGCAGCGCCCAAGAAACCTGGATGCCAAGCACGAAGCAGCCGCCGAACTGGCGGCTCTCGGCAAGACCCGGCTGCAAACTCGGCACCTGATGCAAGGTGGGCAATTCGTCGAGGATCCACCGCCGTGCGTGGCGGCTAATGGCGCCGTCCGGCGGTAAACCCTATGAGATCGCAGGCGTGCCCTATCCAAAGCGGGCCGAGACCCAGCACACCATCGTCTCGGGCACCGCCGGGGCGGGCAAAACCGTGCTGATCGCCGATCTGGTGGAACAGATCCGCGCCCACGGTGAGCGCTGCGTCATCTACGACAAGATGGGCAGCTATACCCAATCCTTCTTCGATGCCGAACGCGACGTGCTCCTGAACCCGCTCGATGTAGCTCGGGCTTCAGGCCGAGACCCTCCTGATCGCAACAGGCGTTGATTGATCAATCAATACTAATGCAATGGGTCATCCAGCTCGAATATCTCGCCAAAAAAAGGAACGGGACGTCGATTTGACGGCTGATGTCACGAATCAATCACTTACAATACCTCGACCGCGAGGTCTCGTGACAACGCAGCGGACACTTGCACAAGTTCGGGTTCACGGCCTTGTCGCACGTCGTTTCATCGGTCGTTTCGACGACCGGCCCATCACCTCCGACGGCGGCGGCTTGCAGTTGCGCGAGACCGACGTGCGACTGTGTGTGTCGGGTTGGCTGGGACGGTGCCTTGGCGATTGTCCCTACTCCGACCGAGTGGGCACAGCGTTCCGCATAACCGCGGACGGAAAATTGAACGAAACTGCCGGCGTCGCGTGCTGGGCATCTTCGCGACGAGAGAGTCATGTAGAAGTCAGCTTCTCAAGCCCGAATACTGTCGTCGTGACCCCGATGAAAAGGGCCGGAATGGCTAGGAAGAATAAGACGAGAAAGCGTGCCAGAGCCCACAGCGCACCGCCCCTTGAGCAGCTCTTGCACACGGCTGACCCCGAATCCTACGGGCGGGTCTGCTGGTATCTCGCGAACCGGGATACCGAGCGGCACCGCGCAGGCGACCTGCTCAGCCTGGATGTCCCGGATGCAACCGGCGCATTGCGCAAACGAAAATACCGGTTGACCGGGCAGAGCATCGAGAACATCGCCCGGTGCCTGGGTATGAGATCCCCTGAGCAAGCATCACCGGTTTTCATTAAATCCAAGGATGAGCAGCCTCGCGGGGAATGTCCGCGCGGCCATCCGGAGGCCGCGTTTGACTATATGATGTCGGGCATCGCGCCCACGAAACCCTGCCCCCAGTGCGGCCAGATACCCCGGTTCGACGGTTCGATCATGAGCCTGAACTTCGGCTCCAACGAACCGGTCAAGGGCACCGACGGGAGCGTCTACCGGACCTGTCCGGACTGCGGGGACGACATGCTCGAACTGCAGGGAACCGACCTGCACGGATGGGGATGGGACATCGCCTGCACGAATTGCGGATGGCGGATGAAGCAGGCCGAGGAACTGGACGTCCAGCAGTACTCCGAGCTCATGGAGCAGATCAAGCTCAAAGTGGACGCCATCGAAGGCTTGATGGACATGCCCGGCATCATCAACCAGACCCGCGTGGAGTCGGTTTGCCTTCAGCTGCGGATGATTCTGGAACTGATCATGTTCAGCTCCCTGGTTTCCAACAAGGACGCCTGGCGCAAGTCTCAGGACCAACTACGCAAGGCCTGGAACGTCAAGAAGATCATGACGGACCTCAAAGCCATCCATGCACGGTACTACCCCGAACCCAGGGGAGACGCGCAGGATTTCCTGACGCAAGACAGGCTGGTCAGCGTCTACGATCGACTGAACGGGATCATCCACGCGGAGAATCCGCTCGGAGCCGGAGTCGACCTCAGGCGCTGCATCGACGCCATACCCAAGTGGCTCAAGTGGATCGTCAATCTCCTGACCGAGCACAAGCTCTTCCTCTATCACCACCCCAACGTCTTCTATTGGGTAAGGATGTTCGGAGGACCCGAAAGCAACGTACTGTGCACGCCCATCAGGACAGACACCAACGGGAAGGAGATTTGCGCCTGGCCCGACTGCGTCCAGGAGGGGAACAGGACGCACTGCGAATATATAGGCGATTCATGGCGGAAGTGCCGTCTGAAGCCGCTCGAGCCGCAGCAGACCGAGGCGAAAAAAGCCGCTGAAGAGTATGACCGGTCCGATGCAACTGCATCACAGGGCGTTGTCAGACTGGCATTGTCAAGTTAACTGATTGTAGGCAGTTTTCGGCATTTCTCTATGAGGCTAAGCCATTGAAATTGCGTAAGGCAGCCATCGACAATTTACCGAGATTTCGGAGTGAATCCGGTTAACTTGACAAAGCCTGGTGGGCGGGGCCGTTCCGCAAGCATCTCCCTTAGAACGGGGATAACCACCTGGGCCGGGCGGTGAGGGGTCGAACTGCAGCGGGGCTGAAAGACGCCGCATTACAAAAGGGCCCGCCTCCAGAAAGTCTTGCCCGCAGCAAGCGGGATTGGGGAACGGGTCCGGCGCATTGATGCTGAAAACCGCCCCAATAAAAGTTTGGTATGCACACCGGCGTGCGACAAATGCGATAAACGCTCCAACCTGGCAAAACAAACCGCCAATCCGGCCAACCTAGAGAGGCCAAGGCATGCCGAAAACATAACTCACTTTGTAACTCAACATCAGTTGCCTCACAAAAGCTAGTCCAAGGAGTTCCTGGAGGCCGGCAAGAAGCGGCTTTCCGGCGATACGGCGCGTGCAGCGCCGAGCAGCGAGGTCACGGACCTTCAGCGGGAGGCGCGGGAGCTGAAGGAAGTCGTCGCCGAGCAAGCCCTGGACCTGCGGTTGCTCAATAAACATGATCGCGGATGGAGAAGACGAGGAATGAGATACCCGGCCTCCGATAAACCGGAAATCATCCGCTTGGTCGAGCAATCCCGTCTGCCGGTACGCCAGACGTTGGAGAAGATTGGTATTGTGCCCGCGAGATTTTATCGATGGTACGACCGCTACCAGGGCACGAGGCGAGGGAAGACAGATCACCCAGGCCGAAGCAGGTCTCACGACGCGGCGCTTACTGATTCCGTCCGCATGACCGGGATGACAGTTCCGGATGTTACCGTGACGACCAGCCCGTGCCCTGCTCTAGTCATGTCAAGATAGGCGCGGACCTGGGAGCAATAGTGGTCGAGGGTCTCAGGCGTAGGGTCGACATCACTCTTCCAGTCGATCACTACCTGCGGTGCACCGTCCGAGTCGAAGGCTATCGCATCGACAATGCCTGCCGTCGCTTCCTCATGCGTGTCGGTCAGGGTAGAGGCATAGACTGAAAATTCCGCCATCAAGCCTGGCCTCAGGGCGACAACATCCGGAAGCAACAAGGTACGAACGACGCAACCGGCGAGCTCGGACGGCGCCAATCCCAGGGCGGGATCGTCCTCGACTGGGTGTCCCAATGCGCGTATCAAGGTTTCGGCTCGAGTAAGGAGGTCTGGAATCGTCTCCGCCGTCTCGCCGGTGAGAACTTCCTCAATGAGCTTGTGCAGGATGAGGCCGCGTTCGCGCCCGCCCTGGATGGTGGCTGCAACGCTGTTATCTGCCGGCGCGCCGTCGGCATCAGTCATATGAATCTCCGGCCTCTCCATTTGAAAAACCGGACCGGCCGCGCTTTCGTCCCGGCTTGGCGCCAGCCAGACGATGCTCCGCTGGTGATTCATAATAGTGGCCGCCTCCGAGGCAAATATCTCACGCGTTTGCTTATTCTCCGGGCCCCCCGCACCTACGCCAACCTCAAGTGAAAGATGATCCAGGTCGAGCGTCGGCAACTCCGCCAGCGACAGATTGACGAGCGATATCCAGGCCGATTTCCCGGCGCTGACATCCAGACGTGGGAGGATCAGAAGTTCACGCACCCGTGTGGTAGCAACATACCAGAGGCGGACACGCTCGCGGTCCAGCTCAGCCTTCGCGACATCACGGGCCGCCTCGTACCCGGTAGGCCTTACCCCGAACACGGGGCAATAGAAGTGGCCGCTTGCACGATCGGTGACGGCGCTCTCCGGGGCCATAACCTGCGTCATAGTATTGACCGGCATGACGATCGGCCACTCCAACCCCTTGGCGGCATGCATGGTGTAGAGTGCTACCGCCTCTTCCTGGGCGTCGGGGCGGCCTTCGACAGCGCGGGATTCGTCGGACCAGGCGGCGGTCATTGCTTCGGCAAAAGCGCGCAGCCCCCGTACCGCATAAGGCTGCCATCGACGGCCTCGGCGGCCTCATCGACAAGCCGAAACTGGCGGCGGCGACCCCTGACGGCTACGCCGAGTTGCTTGTCTGGGCGCAATCACTCGGCGAGATCCATGCGTTCGGGGTCGAGGGCTGCCGAGGGCTGCGGGTCGTACGGCTCGGGTCTCGCTCGGTTCCTTCGCCGTCACGGCCACATAGTCCATGAAGTCGCTAGACCGCCCCGCAAGGGTGAGCGGCGCCTGTCCGGTAAGAGTGACCCCATCGATGCTGAGCACGCTGCACGAACGGTGCTCTCTGGGAGCGGTACCGCGACACCTAAACTCGCGAATGGCCAAATCGAAGCCGTCCGCGTAATCAAAATCGCCCGTGATACCGCTGTCAAAGCGCGTACTGCGGCAATCATTACACTTAAGGCAGTTTTGGTCACCGTTTCAGATGAACTCCGCATCGAGCTCGAATCGCTTACCGACCACAAACTCATCATTGTGTGCGCTGCGTTGGAAACGAACGGCAATATGTCGGACCCGCACGTCGCGACCCGATACACGCTTGCGCACCTGGCACGGCGTTGGCTCGACCTTCACGAAGAGATCAAGGTCCACGGTGCTCAGCTCAAAGTCCTCACAAAAACCGCAGCTCCCAAAATGCTCGAGCAGTTCGGCGTTGGTTTCGATACCGCCGCTGAGGTGTTGATCGCAGCGGGAGACAACACAGATCGAATCCGATCAGAAGCAGCCTTCGCCAAGCTTTGCGGTGTCTGCCCGATCCCGGCTGGCTCCGGCAAGACTAGCGGCCGACACCGGCTAAATCGTGGAGGAAACCGACAGGCCAATGCGGCTCTATACCGAGTTGTCGTCGTCCGACTGCGATGGCACCCGCCTACCATCGCCTATGTTAAACGTCGCAAGGCCGACGGACTTTCAAAGAAGGACATCATCCGATGCCTTAAGCGTTTCGTCGCCCGAGAACTCTACCACCTTCTTCCCGAACCTTCTCTTCCCCTTGAACCGACGAGCACCCCTTCGCCGACATAGATAAGGACTTGACGGTCTATAGGAGCATCAAAGCCTTGCCAGGTTCGCCGGCTTTTGGCCTTGGCGGCGACATACGACGGCATGAGCCGCACGGAAGCGGCGAAGGTCGGCGGTATGGATCGCCAGACACTGAGAGATTGGGTGCATCGTTTCAATGACGAAGGGCCAGATGGCCTGAAACACCGTTCCGGTGCGGGCCGGTCCCTGTCCCTTCCATTTACCCGATCCGTAGATCTTCATGGTGCAAACCAACTAGCTGTGGATTAGGTTCTCGGAAGGCGCAACGGCAAAGAATCAAGGAGCTGCAATGGAAACGCGGCCTCACCATGAAGGAAGCCTCCCATGTCATCCGCCGCAGCCCGAGCTATATGTAACAGTTCCTCAGGCGAGGAGTTCGCCCACGAGAAGGCGCGCGGGTATCTGCCAGAGGGGGCATGATCCATCACGGAGGGCGGTGTCGAGCCCTCGGGTCTTCGATGCGCTGGTTGCTCCGGCTCGCGGCGTGGATTTTGCAACGCTGCGTTCGGTCTTGTCGGCAATGGGAAAACGCGTCCGTGCGTTTGATTGCCGGATGAAATGCTGCATGGCTCGAATCAAGGCCGGTAAGGCGTTGCTCTCCTACCTGCTGAAACTCCGCGGGTTTGGCACGGACCCGTCGGCTCGCCGACCCCAAGCCGTCCAACAAATCATCCTGCTGAGGCAACCAGAGCGAGCAGCTGGAGGCGTAGGTTCGTAATGGACGTTTTCGATCTCAATACAACCGTTATCGATCGCTACAAGGCCTTCGCCCGCTCCTTTACCGATATCCGTTCGCCGGAGCTGAGCGCGAAGGTCGATGAGCTCTACGCGACCAAACGCTTCTGGCCCGAGCCGTTGATTCAACTCAACCCGCACTACGCGGGCGGCGGCTCGATCCAGGACTTCATCGATGCCGGCGATCTGGAACCGGAATGCGCTGAGATATTTCGAGACTCCAAGGCCTCCGAGAATGACCCGGATAAAACGCTCAAGCTCCGCAAACACCAGCAGCAGGCCGTCGGCTATGCCCTGAGTAAGCAGAGTTTCGCCGTCACGACCGGAACCGGCTCGGGCAAATCGCTGTGTTTCTTCATCCCGATCATCGACGCCGCGATCAAGGCGCGGAAAGCAGGTCATCCCCGAAAAACGCGCGCCGTTATTATCTATCCGATGAATGCGCTGGCCAACAGTCAGATGGAAGAGCTGCGGCGCTACCTCGGCGTCGAGCACCCCCATACCCCGACCTTTGCGCGATACACCGGCCAGGAAGGCGAGGATGAGCGGGAGCGTATCAGGGATAACCCACCGGACATCCTGCTCACCAACTTCATGATGCTCGAATTACTGATGACGCGGCAGAACGATCTCGACCGGCAGGTCATCGAGAACTGCCGCGGCTTGCAGTTTATCGTGCTCGATGAGTTGCACACCTACCGCGGGCGCCAGGGCGCGGACGTGGCAATGTTGATGCGCCGTCTCAAGGCGCGGATCGGTGATCCGGAGCATCCACCGATTTGCGTCGGCACGTCCGCGACCATGGCTAGCGAAGGCGACACCGAAGACAAGAACGCCGCAGTCGCCCAAGTTACCTCGCAAATCTTCAGCGCTGGCATCGGAGCGGACGCGGTCGTTACGGAAACGCTCCGCCGTGTGACCGACGTGTCCAAGAGTGGTGAACGCGAACTGTCCGGGCTCACGGCGGCGGTCGAGGCCGCGGTGAAGGGTAATGTCGGCCACGGGCGTACCAACGACGATCTGGCGCAGGACGATTTGGCTGTCTGGATCGAGACACGGATTGGCCTAAAGAATGTCGATCGCAAGCCCGAGCGTGCGAGCCCCGTTTCGCGCGAACAGGCCGCCGCCGAACTGGCCGCTGATGGCGGTGTTTCCGAAGAAGACTGCGTGACAGCTCTTAGGAACGCCCTGATCGGGTTCGGTACGCCGGAGAACTTGCGCGGTGTGCCCGATGGAAACGACGAACCACTGTTCGCCTTCAAGCTCCATCAATTCATCGCCGGCGCGGGGCGCCTGTATGCGACCCTTCATCCCGAAAGCCAACGCGACGTGACGTGCTCGGGGCAGATATTCAACCCGAACAACGAGGAAGAGCGCCTGTACCCGGTTCATTTCTGTCGGAATTGCGGTCAGGAGTTTCACCCGGTCACGTTGCGGCGCGGCGGCGCGCACGAGTATTTCGAGAAGCGGGAAATTGACGACATTCCCGTCGAGGTGGACGAGGAGGATGAAGGCGCCGAGTGGGGCTTCCTGATGCCCGAACCCGCCGACCCTGAATTCAGCTTCAAGGGCGATGACGAAGATTACCCTGAAGCATGGCTGGAAGAGACGAAGCACGGCGACAGGCGCCTGAAGTCCACCTACCGAAAACGCAGGGCTTCCCTTCATCAAGTGGCGCCGAGCGGCGAATGCGGTATCGGGCATCGAAGTTGGTTCATGCCCGGAAAGTTCCGTTTCTGCCCGGTTTGCAAGGATGTCTCCAACACCTCCGCCCGCGACATCAACAAACTCGCATCTCTGAGCGGCGAGGGCCGGAGTTCGGCGACGACGATATTGATCTCAAGCATCCTGCATTGGATGAACGGCGACGCATCGAACCTGCCCGAACACACGCGCAAGCTGCTGGCCTTCACCGACAACCGCCAGGATGCAGCGCTTCAAGCCGGGCATTTCAACGATTTCATCTTCGTCACTCTCCTCAGGGCGGCAGTCCTGTCCGCTCTCAAGTCAGCCCCGGGAGGTTCGCTCCCCGAACCGGAAATCGGCGCGCGAATCCAGACGGCACTCGGTTTTCTTGCGGACCGGGCATTTTCCCATCGCGCCGATGAGTGGCTGGAAAACCCGGGCCTGAAAGGACAAGCCCGCGAGGACGCGGAAGCCGTACTTCGCGAAGGGCTCCAACATCGTTTCTGGATCGATCAGCGCCGGGGATGGCGGTTCACCAACCCGAACCTCGAACAACTCGGCCTCCTGCGCGCGGAATATCAATATATCGGTGATCTGGCTCAAGACGATGAAGAGTTCGCCGCCTCGCCCATCCTAAGCTCGGCGGTGGCCGCTGAACGGCAAGAGGCGCTTCAGCAGCTTTTTGACCACATGCGCAAAGGCCTAGCGGTCAACACCGCGGTGCTCGGACGCCAGCAAGCCGACGCGCTCATACAAACGATGCGGGGCCAGATCAAGGCGCCCTGGTCGCTCGAAGACGAAGCCACGGTGGGCGCATCGGTCCTGATGCTCGACCCCCCTAAACGTGCAAGGATCGGACCGCGGGACGAGGAACGCCTCGTGCGCGGCACGCGCCAAAGCGCCCTTGCAAGGAAGATCCGGGCGATCCGGCTCGGCGACAAGAACTTGAGTGCTGGTGAAGTTCCCGAGGTCCTAGCGGCTTTGCTGAGGGCAGCGAAGAACTACGGCATTGTAGAAAAAGTTGCTTCACCGGTCGGTGGCATGGGGTGGCGGCTTATTGCTAAGACCATTCATTATCATTTGCAGACTGGACCAGAGGGCGCGGAAGTGACGAACCGCTTCTTCGCCGGACTATATACATCAGTATCCGATGCGCTTGCAGCCGACGCGGCCCCCCTGTTCGGTCTCGAGGGACGCGAGCACACGGCGCAGGTGGAGAGCGAACTCCGGGAGCTACGCGAATTTCGTTTCCGGTACGAAGACGACGATCGGAAAAAACTCGACGAGCGGCGGGATGAACTGAAGGAACACCGCGAAGGCTCGCGCTTTCTGCCGGCGCTGTTTTGCTCACCGACCATGGAACTTGGCGTCGATATCTCCTCGATGAACGTCGTCTATCTCCGCAATGCCCCGCCGACGGCGGCGAACTATGCCCAGCGCAGCGGGCGCTCCGGGCGCAGCGGGCAGGCTGCGCTGATCATGACCTACTGCGCCGCCCAGAGCCCGCACGATCAGTACTACTTCGACCGCATGCAGGATCTGGTCGACGGGGTCGTCGTCCCGCCATCGATTGATCTTGGTAACCGGGACTTGATCGAGAGCCATCTACATGCCGAATGGCTGGCTGCAAGCGAGGCGGAGTTGCAGCCTCGCATACCCGAGAACCTCGACATGTCAGATGCGGCACGCCCGCTCCGTTCGCACATTTCTGAGGTTATCGATTCCACGGAGGCCGCACGGTGTGCGGCCTCGCGCATCGAAACGGTTCTCGCAGCTCTCGAAGACGACTATGCCGGAAATCGCCCGTATTGGTATTCCAGCCGCGAGGAATTCACCCGCGCTTTGATTGAGCGTGCGCCCACTGAATTTGAACGAGCTTTCGATCGTTGGCGCGACCTACTTGCCGCCGCCGAGCGGGCGGTGGAACTGGCAACGCAAACGCTCAACGATTACTCGATCTCGCCACAAGAGCGGAGGGCGTCCGAAGCCCGCCTCGCCATGGGGAACTGGCAGCGGAAAACACTGCTGCAATCCGCGTCGACGCAGAATAACGACTTCTATCTATACCGGTATCTCGCGACGGAGGGCTTCCTGCCGGGATACAATTTCCCGCGCCTGCCGCTCATGGCCCACGTCCAGGGCGGTTCCGACGGCAAGAACCAGCGCTATATCCAGCGCGCCCGGTTTCTCGCAATTTCCGAGCTTGGCCCGCAGAGCCTCGTCTACCATGAAGGCCGTGCATTCCGCGTGGACCGCGCACTCCTAAAAGACGCCGGCGACCGCCCCGACGGCATGCTGACGACGCAAAGCCGCGCAATCTGCAAGACCTGTGGGGCGGGACACCCCGGGGAACACCCAGAGAAGTGTCACGTTTGCGGATCCACGCTTGGCGGAGCGATCCTCGTTCACAACCTCTACCGGATCGAGAACGTCGGTACGCGCCCTGCCGAGCGGATCACATCCAACGACGAGGACCGCAAACGTCAGGGGTTCGAGCTGCAGACAACCTTTTCGTTCGAGGGCGCCGGTTCCACATCCCGCCAGATCGTCCGCGATCCCGAAGGCGAAATTGCAACGCTTGATTTTGCACAGGCCGCGCGGATCAGCCGGATCAACAAGGGGCTGCGGCGGCGCAAGGACAAGGCGAAGGTCGGTTTCCTCATCAACCCGAAATCCGGCGTCTGGGTCGGCGAGAAGAAAGAGAACGGCGATGACGACAACCGGCCCGACACACTGCGCCAGCTTATCGTTCCGCTGGTTGAAGACCGCAAGAATGCGTTGCTTCTTCGTTTCCCCGGACGTTGGCTCGCCCAGCTCGGATCCGAAAGCCGGACAACGCTCGCCACGATTCAGCATGCGCTGGCGCGCGGCATGGAAGCTGTTTTCCAGTTGGAAGAGAGGGAGATTCTCGTCGAGCCGGCGCCCAGCTCGGAGGAAAGAAACGCGCTCCTATTTTACGAGTCCGCCGAGGGCGGCGCAGGCGCGTTGGCGCAACTTGTGAGTTGGCAGGACGGCCTGATGCAGGTCGCTGAACGCGCGCTCGAGATCATGCACTACGATCCGGATAGCTTCGGCGAGGCGAAAGACGATCCGGCCCGTTTATCGGAGACCGGGGCGCCTGAGTGCGTCGCCGGTTGCTACCGCTGCGTCCTTTCCTATTTCAATCAGCCCGATCACGAGCAGATCGACCGGCGCGACAACAGCGCGCTATCGTTCCTGCTGCGGCTTGCCCATGCGGGACCCTTCGATACCGTTCCGACACAGATCTCCGGAACCCCGAATGAAGTTCCGCCCCCGGATGAGAAACCGCTGATAGTCGACGGCGTTGCCCTCCCGAATATCTGGCGCAAGGCACGGCTCGTTGTTATCGAGGAAGGCGAAGTCACCGAAGCCATCATCGAGAAACTGGCTTCGAAGAGCGTCAAGATCATGAAGCGCCCAGGCGATCCCGGCGGGCGGGCTGCATTCGAAAAAGACCTCTCTGAATTGTTAAAGGGATAGAGCGATGGGAATTGCCGAGCAGTTCTCGCCGGGTGAACTTGTCCGGGCTCGCGGACGGGAATGGGTTGTTGTTGAGGCCCATGCCGCGCTCTCCCTCCGCCCACTAACAGGCTCCGAGGCGGAGATCGAGACCATCCTGCCCGAACTCGAAACTGAGCCGGTCGTTTACGCAACCTTCGATGCCCCCACTGCAACCCGGTCTGGTGGGCGTGATGCGGCCCAACTGCTGAGGGATGCGCTCCGCCTTTCATTGCGCCGGGGCGCGGGGCCGTTCCGCAGCGCAGGCCGCTTGAACTTCGCGCCACGCGCCTATCAGCTTGCGCCGCTCATGATGGCGCTGCGCCAGGACACGGTCAGGCTCCTCAATGCCGATGACGTGGGCGTCGGCAAGACCATCGAAACCGGTCTGATCCTCCGCGAATTTTTGGATCGCGGCGAGATCGACCGGTTCACGGTTCTGTGCCCACCGCATCTCGTGGACCAATGGACCCGGGAACTGGAGACGAAATTCTCTATTCCGGCGACCCCGGTGACAGCGGCCGCGTCGGCAAGGCTCGAAAGGGATCTTCCCACGTCGATGAGCATATTCGAGGCCTATCCCTATACGGTCGTAAGCCTCGACTTCATCAAGAGCGAGCGGCGCTTCTTCGACTTCAAGCGTGCTTGTCCCGAGATGGTCGTCGTCGATGAAGCGCATTCCGCCGTGAGGCGCGGCCGCAGCCGTCAGCGCCGGTACGAACTGGTCCGGTCTCTGGCCGACGACCGGGAACGTCACTTGATCCTGCTGACCGCGACCCCGCATTCTGGAGACGAAGAAGCCTTCCACAATCTCCTCGGATTGATCGACGAGGCGTTTGCGGCGCTGCCGGACCTCGCCGGCGAAGAGCAACGGAACCTGCGCGAGAAACTCGCCACACACTTCATTCAGAGGAGACGCCGCGACATCGATGCCTGGCGCGAGCCCGGGCTATTCCCGGGGCATGAGACCTCCGAGATCAAATACCGGCTTACGGGCGACTATGAAGACTTCTACGGCCAAGTTCTCGACTATTGTGCCGAGGTGGTCTTATCGGTCGAGGGCGATGTCCGCCAACGCCTGGCCTTCTGGGGCACGTTAGCGTTGATGCGCTGCGTGGGTTCGAGCCCCGCAGCGGCCGTGAGGGCCCTGAAGACCCGCGCCCAGCTCAATCCCGAGGAAATCTCGGAAACGCACATCATGGCGCAGACCCTGGATGACGAGGAGCTCGCCGGAGACGACCTCGAACCAGGCGCAGGCGTCGACGATCCCCGCCTCGCCGCACTGATCGGCCAAGCCGAAGCGCTCGCAATAAAAATCGACGAAGATCCCAAATACCGCGCACTCTTCAAGGCCCTCAAGGAACTGACCCGCGAGAACTTCTCACCCGTTGTCTTCTGCCGCTATATCGCGACCGCCGAGCAGCTCGCCCAGGCGCTCGCCCAAGCCTTCAAGAACCACACCGTGGAAGTGGTTACCGGAACGCTGCCCTCGGAAGAGCGCGAAATCCGTGTTGAAGAACTCGGCGGTCACGAACACCGGATCCTGGTTGCCACCGATTGCCTTTCGGAAGGCATCAACCTGCAGGACTGGTTCGATGCGGTTATCCATTACGATCTATCCTGGAACCCCACCCGCCATCAGCAGCGGGAGGGCCGCGTGGACCGGTTCGGTCAGAAAAGCGCCACTGTGCGCAGCGTGCTCATCTATGGAGAGAACAATCCGGTCGACGGTGCCGTTCTCAACGTGATCCTTCGCAAGGCACGCGCCATTGAAAAACAAACCGGTGTGCGCGTCCCCCTCCCCGATGAAAACGGCAGTCTGACCAAGGCCCTGATGTCGGCGGTACTGCTGCACGCACAACAAGATAAGCAGATGACCCTCGACCTCGACATCAGCGATTCCGAAGAGGCAGGCGAAATCGAGATGGCATGGCTGAATGCCTCGGAGAACGAGAAACGTTCCCGCACCATCTTTGCCCAAAACGCCCTAAAGCCCGAAGAGGTCGCTAAGGAGTGGGACGTGACACAGTCCGCCCTCGGCGGATATGACGACACCGAGCGGTTTGTCACCCGCGCGATGAAGCGGCTGAACGCGGCGCTCGTCCCGCTTTCACCGGGCGGATACCGGGCGCCCGTCCATTTAACGCCCAAGGCGTTCCGCGAACGGTTCGTCGCCGAAAGCCTGATCGAGGACGCGACCGACAAGCCGATCAGGATCGGATTTTCCGCGCGGCCGCCCGCGGGCTGCATCTCCATACACCGGGCCCACCCTTTACCCGGCGTGCTGGCCGAGACTTTTCTCGAACAGGCGCTGGACGAGTTTACGCCGGAAGACGACCTTGCCGGTCTGCCCCGCACGGGCGCCTGGGAGTGCGCCGGCGTTGACGAGGTAAACTGGCTCGCGATCCTTCGCATCCGCCACAAGCTCGATGCCCGGGGTAAACTCGGACCCAAGTTCAGCATGGCGGAAGAGGCGGCGGCGATCGCCTTCTCCGCTTCCACCCGGACGCGCCTGATAGCCGGTGACGATGCCTTCGGCTTACTCGACCATGAAAGCGATAGCCTGGCCGAGGCAATTCGCCGATCGGAAATCGAGAGAGGTCTTGCGGCACTGCCGTCGCTGGCCGTGGATCTGAATTCCTACGCCGCCGAGCGTGCGGCAACACTGGCGGATGACCACACCCGTGTCCGTCAGGTGCTGGGATCGCGGGCCCAGGTGCGTGTTGACGCGATTACCCCAGTCGATGTCATCGGGTTCTATGTCTTGATGCCGGTGCTCTGAGGAATTCACAATGGCCAAGCCCGCCAAACGTTCCCGTCAGTCCCGCCGGATCGCCCGTCTTGATTTTGCAGCGATCGAAATAGCCGGCGCCCTCCTGCCACCTGAGATCATGACCCGTATCGCGGCCTTCGACATGGCGGATCAGTCGGATGAAAGCTACGGGATTCTTCCCGGCCTTAAACTGCGCGACGAGATCGCCAGGTACTACCAGATCGCCTTGGCTCACTGGGAGCGGTTCAGCGCCGTTCGGGACGGCAATGTCGGTGCGCCCCAGCGGTTTGTTCTGGACCTCCTCACGGACTGCTTCGGTTTTGCAAACATAGCGGAAACCGGATCGGTCATCCTATCCGAGCGGCGCTTCCCGATCCGGCACACTTCTCACAACGGCCGGGTACCCATCGTCACCGCGCCGCTTGCCCCGGTCGAGAGCCGGAAGGCCGGTATTGATGAAGCCATCGCCCTGTTCGGAGACGAGACCCGCCGCCGGTCGGCCACCCAGCTCCTGCAGGAATATCTCAACGCGGACGAAGCCGCGCTTTGGGGTATCGCCTCGGATGGCTGCACGCTTCGGCTCATGCGCGACAATGCCAGTCTCACACGCCCCGCCTGGGTTGAGGCCGACCTCGACAAAATCTTCACCGAAGGACTCTTCGCCGATTTCTCCGCGCTTTGGCTCGTAATCCATGCCAGCCGGTTCGGCGCCACAGGCGCATCTCCATCCGATTGCCCGCTCGAGCGCTGGCGCGAACGCGGGCGTAGCGACGGTTCGGCTGCTAAAGAAAAGCTTCGTCTCGGTGTGGAGGCCGCCCTCCTCGAACTCGGCGCAGGGTTTCTCGAGAACTCAGCAAACGGCGATCTGCGCGATGCGCTCCAGACCGGTAAGCTGACCCGGCAGGCTTATTACGAGGAACTTCTGCGCCTCGTCTACCGGCTCATTTTCCTATTCGCCGCCGAGGACCGCAGCCTGCTGCACACCCCAAACGCACCGGACACTGCGCGAAAGGCCTATAGGCACGGCTATTCGGTGAGCCGCCTGCGCGAAAGATGCACCAGAAACACCTCGCTTGATCGCCATTACGATGCCTGGGACGGCCTGCGGGCGTTGTTTCAGGCCTTCGCCGCGGGCGAACCGCTGCTCGGCCTGACGGCACTGGGCGGACTCTTCATGCCTTCTAACCTTGCCGACCTGACCCACGCCCGCATTGCCAATAGCCGACTGCTCAAGGCTATCTGGCATCTCTCATGGTTCCGGCCTGATGGGCAGCCCATTACCCGCGTGAACTGGCGCGACATGCAAACCGAGGAACTCGGCTCGGTCTACGAAAGTCTGCTCGAACTCATCCCGCTGGTGTATGTGGAGACCCGTCACTTCGCCTTTGCCGCGGGCGACGCCGCAAACAGAGGGAACGAACGCAAGACGACGGGCAGCTACTATACACCGGACAGCCTGGTCCAGCTCCTCCTTGCCACCACGCTTGACCCGGTGCTCGACGCGGCGGAATCGCGCAACCCTTCCGATCCGGCGGCCGAAATCCTGAAGCTCTCGATCATCGATCCCGCCTGCGGGTCCGGCCACTTCCTGCTCGCCGCCGCGCGCCGGGCCGCCGCCCGTATCGCCCGCCACGACTCGCCGGGAGCGCCCAGCCAGGAGGCGTTCCAGCACGCCCTGCGCGAAGTCGTTTCTAACTGCATATTCGGCACCGACCGAAATCCGATGGCGGTCGAACTCTGCAAGGTCGCGCTCTGGATCGAGGCGCTGGAACCGGGCAAGCCACTTTCCTTCCTAGACGCCCGCATCCGCTGCGGCGACAGCCTGATCGGCGTCTTCGACTACGGGATGCTGCGCGGCGGCCTACCCGATGAGGCCTTCGATCCGCTGACGGGCGACAACAAGGCCGTGGCCAAGGCCTACAAGGCCATCAACAAGCAACAGCGCGACGGTGTTGGCGCCTCGGGCCTGATTAAGGATTTAAGCGCGCCCGCCTCAATCACCGATGGCGCGGCCAAGGTACTGGCCATGTCTGAGGACACTCTGGAGGAGATCAAGGCCAAGTCGCGCGCCTGGGATTGTCTCCTCCGCGACCCCAAGCGGCTGGCGCTCAAAACCGCCTGCGACATGTATGTGGCGGCGTTCCTGTTACCGAAAACCGGGGATAATCCGGATCCTCGTCACACCAACCGTCTTCCGTTGCCGACGACCGAAGCGATCTGGCGTACCATCAGTGGTAACGACGTCCAATCCAGTGTCCAAGTTATCTGCATGGAGGCGGCAGAGGCAAACCGCGTCTTCCACTGGCCACTGGAGTTCCCGGCCGTCATGGCACGGGGTGGCTTCGATGCGGTGGTCGGCAACCCGCCGTGGGAGCGGATCAAGCTGCAGGAACAGGAGTTCTTTGCCGCCCGCGACGCCGAGATCGCGACCGCGCCCAACAAGGCCGAACGTTACAAGCTGACCAAGGCGCTCAAGAAGGCCGAGCCTGGAACGCCGCAGGCGCGGCTGTCGGACGAGTTCGAATTCTCCAAACGCGCGTCCGAGGCCGTGAGCGTCTTCGTGCGCAAGACCGGACGCTTTCCGCTGACCGGCACGGGCGATGTGAACACCTACGCGCTGTTTGCCGAGCATTTTGCCCGGCTGGCGCGGGCTCCACGGAACGTTGAACCCGCAAGGAGCATCGCGCAGGTCATCACTGACACGGGCGGTGTGCGCCCGCCTCCACCAGGGCGCGCGGGTGTCATCGTGCCCACGGCGGTCGCGACGGATAGTTCAACCAGCGCCTTCTTCGGTGATCTAATCGCACGGGGCCGGTTGGTTGCATTGTACAGTTTCTACGAAGTGAGAAAGTGGTTCAAAGACACGGACGAGAGAAAACCGTTCTGCATATTCGTAATGGCGAACCACAAAGGTTCCATCCCGGTTATATTCAACATCCAAAGAATAGATGAGATTTATGAAAAAGAGCGTCAAGTCTTTCTGGGTGTAGACGACTTCAAATTTTTTAATCCCAACACGCTGACGGCACCGCTGTTTCGTGCCCGCGCCGACCGGGACCTGACACGAAAGCTCTATGGGGCGGCCCCTATTTTGATCCGGGAGCGACCCGGGCATCCCGATGGCAATGACAATCCTTGGGGTATTACGTTTCAGAGGCTATTCGACATGTCGAACGACAGTCGGCATTTCTTCACTGCTGCTCAGCTCTCTCAACAAGGATTTGATCGTGACGGTCCGAATTGGCGGGATGTGGACGGCCGCGTTTATGTGCCGCTTTATGAAGCTAAGATGATCCATCACTTCGATCATCGGTTTGGCTCGTACGCGGGATTGAATAATCGTCCCGGAGACGGTTCCTTGCCCGAGACGCCGGACAGCGCCAAAGCCAGCCCGGATTACGAGTCTGATTCGTGGTATTGGGTGCCGGAGGATGAAACCGCCCTGCGCGTGGCCCGCGTGCCGTCGCGGCTCAAACAGTATTATCGCAAAGAGAATGCGGAGGGGTGCCTGAAAGTGCTGGCCGAATGGGTGCTGGGCACGCTGGAACCCGGAGAACTTTATCAAGACAGGTTGGCTCGCACCTTGCCGATCGCTGAGGCCCGGCTGCGCGACGTGCTGGGCGAGCGGGCGCTGCAACGCGATATCGTAGGGGCGAATATCGCCACCTGGTTAGGCAAAGCCGCCGGCGGCGCGCAAAAGATGCAACGCGAGACGCCCCTGAGCGAGGACGACCTCGCCTTTATCAAGGACGGACCATCCGATCTGCTGGAACTTACCGGCGCGCTGATCGACCGCAAGCAGCCCCGATGGCTGATGGGGTGGCGGGATATCACCAATGCAACAAGCGAGCGGACGGTGATTGCGAGTGTGCTTCCGAGAATGGGGACTGGCGATACTCTACTGCTGAAACACCAGCAGCATCCTGCACCTGTCGCCGCGGCCCTTAACGCTTGTCTGTGTTCGATAACA
Organism: Rhodospirillaceae bacterium; assembly: GCA_965262665.1. Taxonomy (GTDB): domain Bacteria; phylum Pseudomonadota; class Alphaproteobacteria; order Rhodospirillales; family Rhodospirillaceae; genus CBDBND01. The sequence continues at coordinate 650,400 of CBDHFR010000002.1, read as the reverse complement.
CTGGATTACATTTGCCGCCAGAAGATTGGGGGCACACATCTAAAATACAATGTTTTCAAGCAAAACGCTGTCCTTGCCCCCTATCAATTCACGACCGAGGATCTCGCCTTCATCACTCCACGCGTGCTGGAACTGACCTACACCTCCCATTCCATGCATCTCTGGGCCGAGGATCTGGGTCACACTGGCGCTCCCTTCGCCTTCGATCCCGACCGCCGCGCGCAATTGCGGGCCGAGCTCGACGCTTTCTTCGCCCGCAAATACAACCTCACGCGCGACGAGTTGCGCTACATCCTTGATCCCGACGATACCCACGGGGAAAGCTACCCCTCGGAAACCTTCCGCGGCCTCAAGCGCAATGAGATTGATCGCTACGGTGAATACCGTACCCAGCGCCTTGTTCTGGCGGCCTTCGACCGGCTGACGGGGGCGTGAGATGAGCCGCACTTTCACCACCGCCACCGACGACAGCCTGATCGCTTTGATCGAAGGGGCACAGGACCGGCTTGCCGTCATTGCTCCCGGTCTAACGACCCCGGTCGCCAAGGCACTCGCCACCCGCATGAAAGAACTGCCGGATCTGTCGTTGACGGTCATCCTTGACGCCGACGCCGAGGTCTACCGCATGGGCTATGGCGACGTGGAGGCGCTTGAGATCATCCGCGAAGCGAGCTGCAAGGAACTGTTCGACCTGCGCGAACAGCCCGGCGTGCGCATCGGCGTGGTGATCTCGGACGGCCGCACCATGGTTTATGCCCCCGTCTCACGCAATGTCGAGGCCGGTTCGACAACCGAGGAAAAGCCGAACGCAATCCTGTTGCACGGCGGAGCCACCGAGAAACTAGCCGAGGCATCCGGCGCAGCCGAGGGCGAGATGGAAGTCGGCGCAACGGGGATGGAACCCGGGCATGTCGCCCAAATGGAAGAAGACCTGAAGGCCAATCCACCACTTCCTTTTGATCTGACCCGGAAGCTGAGAGTTTTCACGGCGGCTGCCGAATTTGTCGAGCTTAAGGTTTCGAACTACAAGCTGAGCAAACGCCGTGTTTCTCTACCCGGGGAATTTGTCCGCGTTGACGACACCGCGCTGAAAAAAAGAATATCAAGCCAGATTCGGGCACCGCTCGACGGAATAGGCGCCCAAAAAGTGACTATCGAGATCGAAGATGCCGTCGAAGAGCTACAGGTCGACGAAGCGTTCATTGAAAAAGAGCGCAAGGAAATCGAGGACGAATTCACCTATGTGCTACCCAAGAAGGGTCGCGTCATCCTGAAGCGCGATCGGCCGGATTTCGACCACCAGATTGAGCGGCTCAAACAGATACTAAATAAGTACCAGGACGCGCTGAAAAAATCTGTGGATACCGCGCGCGAGAGTTTCGAAAACCAGATGTTTGAGGAATTCAAAGACATTTGGAAATCGAGCCCTCCAAGTTTCCTGAAACGGCGGTCCGGTGGCGATGATGCAGACAAAATCGAGGTCGAAATTCGTAAACGTGCTGATGATCTATTCTCCGAGATAGTGAATTTCGCTTCCCCCGAAGTTATCGTCAACTACAAGGGCATCGTGATCGAGGATATCGAGGACCGTGGCTTTCGCGCGACGCTGCGCGCTGCAATGGAAAAAGCGGGAGTAGACAAAGACACGCTTGATAATCTTTTTGAGATCGGCGATGCCGCGGCCACGCCTCGTTTATCGGAAAGGATTTGATTGTGCTGTCGATGGCGGTTCGCACAATTCTTGAAAAGGCCGCCGTGGATAACGGCTTCAGCATTGATCAGGGGCATCGGGGAGTTGGTTGGTCTGGAGGGCTCACGCCGCACCCGCACGCCTTTGCATGACTGCGACGGAGACGGGCTACGCCATCGGCAGCGATCATGCCGGAGCGATGCGCGGCCTGGGGCCAGACCTTGAGAAGGCGTCCGACGCCCCTCCCGGTTTTCGTACCGTACATGTCGCAAACAGCGGAATGCTGAGCATCATCGCCGGCACTGTTTGGCGCCTGGCACGCAGCCTCCCGGACGAACCATTGCGCCGGTATGAGCAGCAACTCCGCGAGCCATATGGCGCGACCGAGGTGGAGCGGCTCCGCAAGGAGCGCATCGGCCAGGACGTTTTCCGCGATGCGCTGATGCTGTTCTGGGACGGGGCTTGCGCCGTCACTGACGTCCGCCATCCCCGGCTTCTGCGTGCTAGTCACATCATCCCCTGGGCCGAATGCGAGACCGACGCCGAACGCCTGAATGTGCACAATGGGCTGCTTCTCGCCGCCCACCTGGACGCTGCTTTCGATGCTTATCTGATCTCTTTTGATGTTGACGGAAAGATTCTATTTGGCCCGAATCTGTCGAACGAAGATATCGCCGCATCGGGCTTTACGCCGGAGATGCGTCTGCGCCGGACGGATCAGGAAACCGAGGTTCGTTTGGCGTTTCACCGTAACAAGGTAACGGATATTTGAGGGGTATTGATGGAAGCTCGTACGAAAACAATCGAAGATTGGTTCGCCATGATCAGGGATGGGCAAATCACGCTCCCGCGGTTTCAGAGATTCGAAGCGTGGCACCACAACCAGGTTCAAGGTGTTCTTGAGAACATTCTGAGGCGACCGTCTCTTCCGATAGGTGCGCTTCTGACCCTAGATGTCGGTGCTGAAGAGCTTTTCCATTCCCGATCGATCGCAGGAGCCCCCGACCCAACGAGCGTGCCGCAGATGAACTTGTTGGACGGTCAACAGAGAATGACGGCGCTGTGGCGCTCGTTGACTGACGACTATGAAGACTTTACCGTCTTCGTATCGTTAGACAATGGTGACCAACCGGATATAGAGATCTACAAACGGTACTTGTCAAAATCCAGCAAGCGAATGCCCCTTTGGGCCGACGATCCTATTGCAACCTTCCAGCGCAAATTGTTTCCGGCATCGCTATTGTGCCCTGGGGCGAAGGGTGAACAAGCGATGAGCAATTGGCGTAAGAACGCTGGGACCGACACAGCTACCAACGACGCGATCATGAAACTTCGCCAACGTGTTGCCTCTTATCCAATCCCTTTCCTATCGCTGCCGAACAGCACCGATCAAGAGACGGCGCTCGACGTGTTCATAAAGATGAACACTTCCGCATCACCACTTAAAGACTTCGATATTGTCGTTGCACAAATCGAAGGTTCGGTCGGCGATTCCCTGCACGACATGATCTCCGATCTGCGCGGTAAAGTGCCAGCTGCAGCCGACTACGGCAGGGTGGAAGATGTAGCGCTTGCCATTGGTGCACTGCTTAACGACAAGCCGCCGTTGAAGCGCAGTTATCTCGATCCGTCCTTCGGCAGGGAGTTGGCTGATGTCTGGGATCGCGTTGTCATAGGTCTAAAGCGTGGCATTGGTTTCTTGCGGGATGAAGCAATCTATAACGAGATGCTTCTGCCGACGGAAGTGATTGTCTACCTCACGTCAGCTCTCTGGGCGAATGTGCCGATCGACGGAACTGACCAGGAGGGCAGAGCACGCACGCTGATTAGGAAAGCCATTTGGCGCGCAAGCTTTACGGATCGGTATCTCAAAACGGCAACGACGAGAGCCTTTGCTGATTACAAGGCCATGCTCGACTTGATCAGCAACCCGAATTCTCCAATGCAGCCGGACCTTTTCGACGAGAGTCAGAATCCTTTGCCACACGCCTCGGAGTTGCCTCGAGCAGGTTGGCCCGGACGGAAAGACAGACTAGGACGGGCGATCATCGCTGCCTCACTTTACGGTGGAGGTTATGATTTCGCCGACGGCGCTAGGGCTACCGCAGAAAATGTAACGCTTAGGGAGTACCACCACCTTTATCCAAGGAGCCTCATCCAGGACGTATTCCCGGAAAAACAAGTAAACTCTGCACTCAATTGTGCTCTTATCTCATGGAAAACGAATAGAAAAATTGCCGCGAAGACCCCGAGACAATACGTCGATGAACGCGCAGGGGACGCCAACGCAAGTGAAGCACAAGTGCATCATCGGCTAGAAAGCCATTTGGTTCCTTACGACAGTCTAGTTGAAGGAGACTTCACGAATTTCATCGAAGCACGATCAGAGTTGGTGCATATCGCAATGAGCAAACTTTGCGCTGGTTCACCGATTTAGGCAGCACCTTCGCAATGTGTTGAGAATGACGATTGAGCGAGGCCTGCCGGGCAAAACGCATGTCTGGCCGGTGTCTCTTGCCCTTGTCCAATGTCCCACGTCAGCGCCTACGAGACAGATTGAGGGTATTGAGTATAGGAGGATTTCTGGCTCAGCGTAATCGCCAATGAGTGGAATGAGACAGACTCCCAGAACCCGAAAATAGTCATCTGTGCGAATTGTGAAGAACATTCGCCGGGCGACCCGCAAGTAATATTCGGCTAAGGAGAAAATCTGCATCGTGTTCTATGGCCTGCGTGGTGAGTCCAGCGTTGCCGATTCCCAAACTCACCAACAGGACAAGCCCAATATTGACGACGATACAAAGCACCGACCGCCAAAACCTCTTGCGCAGTAAGCCAGCATTACAAACCTGGCCTAGGTAGCTTTCGCCATTCTCGTCATTGGGGTACCACTGACGACCTAGTCGCTTGATCTATAGGAAAATCAAAAAACGATTTCGGATGGCGTCGATGCTATCCTGGGGCACAACCTCTTTGAGAAGTGGTGTGCATGAGGAACGTCTCGGGAATCCCGCAAGGGTTCAGGCGGTATTGAGACCGTATTGAGGCGGTATTGAGACCGTATTGATGGCGTGACCTGATAAAGGTTCTCTAGTGGCAGGTACCGGTCCTGACGGTGGGCGACGATGTCAAATTCAATGATCCCTGGATGATCCCTGGCGCCACAACGCGCCGTATACGCCTGCGACTGTCCCAGCGTCATTCAGCGACCTGTGGCTGGCTCCAGTCGTCCGACCCAATGCATTCGTTCGCCCTTGCTGTCCACCAATGGGTCTACGCCGAAATATTTCCTGAGCGAGGCCGCCCAGGGTAGACGCCTCGGTTTGCCGAGGCGTTTCTGCCCCAGCAGGGCGAACACGGTGTCGTGCGTACGGGCCTTGGTGCGTGGGGCCAGCAGCCCGAAGTAGCGAATATTGTGCCGGTAACGGTCGGGCACGTGGTCGGCCAGCGTGGCTAAAAAGTCAGCCGTCTTATACCGGGTCACGACCGTTTGTTTTGTCTTCGTGTCTTTCGTCAAAAATTGAACTTCGTGCCGGTCAATATTCCTGAACCGGCTCTGTGCGATGGGGGGCCGGCGGGCGTAACGGCCTACGTAGCCGAGAAATTGTTTCTTGCCCCGGAACCTCTGGATGTGGGTGTTCCACCACCGCTCCTGTTGCCGGCTAAGGAGCTCCTCAAGTTGGGCTGCACTCTGATCGGTCTCCAGGAGGCCCTTGGAATACGCCTCCATTAAATACGTCACCACGGCGTACCGCCAAAGGGGCATTAATGCCTTGTTCTTTAGCGGCGCTTTCCGCCAAGTCGCGCCGTCGGCATCGAGACCGCCTTCTGAGACGAGAATATGCAGATGACAATTGAAGTTCAGTTTGCGGCCAAAGGTATGTGGGATCACCAGGATCATCAGCCGCACGCCGTATGTGTGCCAGGCCCAATGCTCAATGATCTTGGCTCCCAGGACCGGCAGGTCGTGCAGCAGGTGGCGGTTGTTCCGGAACAGGGGCCAGAGCACATCCGGCATGGTGAGGGTGACGTGGGCGTAGCGGGTATCGGGGAGAGGTCCCGCCACTGGTCGCGCTGCCAGTGGGCCGTGGCCCGGTAGCCGCAACTCGGACAGGCGCGGGACTTACACGTGTGGGGGACCACCCGTGTCTCATTGGCGGAGGCGTATACCTCGGCACCCAGCGCGGCGGTGCCACAGTCCACCACCTTCTGGAAGGCCTCCCGCACGGCAGGCCGCGTCTGTTCATGGTCCCAGTGAGGCCGTCCAAGTTCCAGAATGCGCTTGAGCTGCGTTTGGCGTTTCACAAGCGCTTCTCCGCCAACAATCGGTCGTGCAGATCGGGTGTAACGACGATTACGGATACAGGGATTTCGATCACGAGCAGCGTTACGTTCGCCAGCGCATCCCCTGCGAGACGAGCTAATCGTTCGGCAAATTGTTCGACCGACAACACATTGTCCTGTCGGGCCTCATGATTGCGAAGCAGTTCGTCGATGTCATGTCGGATGGCGTGTTTGATGCTCTTACCGTTTACGTGTTTGTTGAGCTCTTCGTTCTGCCGGTTCGGTGGCAGGACGCGCCATTGCCACGCCCGATGGATGGCGACGTCTCCCCGGCGCAGGGCGTCGTGCACCTCCGGGGTGATGGTCTTCAGCAGCTGCTTGACCTTTGTGATATTCACGGCACCTACACCTGCGGCGCATGCAATGCTCTTACGGACGTCAATTGGCATTGCTTTTGTCAAATTTGACGAAAGCTTATCCTTACCCCCCTGGCTCTGACGTTCACGGGCGCGGGCACGCAAATGTGGCTCCAAGGCCAGCGCCAACACGATCCGGCAAAAGTCATTCCACCGGTCCTGGCTGCGATGCTTGTGAAGCATGAAGGCGAGCGCTTCTTCGTCGGTCATTTCGTACTCGACGCAGGGCAGGGTTTGCCGGTCCTGGCGGCGGGCCACCGCCCATCGTTCATGACCGTCCAGGATCAGGCCGTCCCGGGTCGTCGGAAGCGGCTCGATGATGGGGGTGGGATCTGCCGCGTCGTCGGGGATCGTTGCGGCCGCCAGCGGTCCGCAGACTTTCAAATATGCCGGGTGGGCACGTAGGTGCTCCAGTGCACGGTGAACCAATCGGCCTTCCGGAGCGTCGGAATTGCTTGGCTCTGTGACCATCACGGCAGCATGGGGCACGGTCTGTGCCACGCCTTCCGTCTCGTGCAGCGGGCCTCGGTCCGACGGTAGTTCATCCACCGGATCAGCCTCCGGCGCTGATGCCGGCTTCGGCCTTTCGCGCTTCAATCCATTCGTCGACCGCGGACTTCGGCCAGGCCACGGCGCGCTTACCTATCTTGATGGGACGGGGAAATTCGCCTCGCTGCATGGCTGCGTAAATCCAGGCTCGAGAGAAGCCCGTAAGCGCTTCCACGTCGGGACGGCGAATCAGGTAATCGGTCATCAAGGCCTCCACATTTCTTGTGAAAGCCACCCTATGCCTTAATTCTCAGCCCAACTCATGTGACAAATAAGCGGTTCTTTATGATTTATATGCTATCTTAGATTGCGGTAAGTCATCCATGCCCGAAAAACGGTTTTATACGGTAGCGGCTTGTTTGGTTTTTTCAAGACTTCGGCCACCGCATCGCAGATCGAGTAAGCGAAGCCCTCTGGCATCGTCGCATCATTTCGCGTTGCGTAGAGGTTGGGGAAATGCTTTCTGACTATGAATTGCGGCCTTATCCCATCAATTCCCGCTGGTTCGAGCACCCGTTGCAATATCATCAGTCCTACCAAATCACGATCGGTCAACCCTTTGCCGCCATTCCGTGTTCGCCATGGGCGGGCTCGCATCCCGTTCAGGCGCTTGATGAGATAATCGTCGGGCCGGTCCTTTTGCGGTTTTCCGGTGTCCTGACCGACCGCCGCAATATCGATTTTCAATTGGTCAAGCTCGCGCTGTAGCTGAACTTGCTTCTTATCGCCGTTTTGCCACCGTTCGAGAGTGGCGGTACCCATCACCATCGCTTCAACCACCATCCCGATCCGATGATTTCGGGTCGGGTTCCGTCGCCAGCGTTTTACCTCAGTATTTCTCTCCGGCACCCACATTCGCAGTCGGTCCGGTATATCCGCGCCCATCGCGAGCATGCGGCGTTTAAGAGCTTCCAACACAATTTCATAGGTTGGTTTGCTTGCGTTCGACAGTAAGGTGTCGAGGATTTCGGGGTCATTGTCGCCGTGCACAAGTCGATTAGCCAGCATGCAGGCCTTACGCGCATCCGGATCGTCGGGCAGGTCTACGGCCGCGATCCCATCTTTCAGCAATAGATTCTCTATCATTCTGGTTTGGTGCTCTCGAAACTGGGGCATCGAGACCTCATCCAGCTCTAGCACACTCGCGGCCAGAAGGTAGCCGCAGGCGGTCATTTCAGCCTCTTCGTATTCTTTTTCGATGGCCGATTGTGCGTCGGTACCGCTCACCAGCTTGTGTCCTTCAACGGTCGTGCCATTGGAACGACCGTTCCAATGGCATCGTTCGCGAGATACCCGGCCCACCGCCCCATCAGCGTGCGGCGGCGGTCCAACAGGTCCGAGCGGGCATAGGCGCCCTCGACACCCCTCACGACATGGGCAAGGCAGGCTTCGGCAAGTTCTCTGGGTACCTGGGCGGACTCCGAACACCAGTCCCGGAAGGTCGAACGGAAACCGTGGGGGACGGCGCCGATATCAAGATCATGCAACAGCTCGGAAAGCGTCGAAGCGGACGTGGCCTTGCCTCCGGCCGGGGCCGGAAACACCAGGCCGCTTCCGTCATCGAGTTCCCGCGCTTCGTCGAGGATCTCCAGCGCCCTGGAAGATAGGGGTACGCGATGCTCGCGTCCGGTCTTCATTCGCTCGCCGGGAATGGTCCATATCGCCGCCTCCATGTCGAACTCGGACCACAAGGCGTGTCGGACCTCGCCGGAACGCGCGGCGGTCAGAACCAGAAACTCGAACGCCAGGCGAACCGATAAAGAAGTCTGGGAGCCCCTTACCATACGGATCACATCGCCGGCCTCGGAGTGGTGAACGGCGCGAAAATGCTTAGGCGTGCCGCCAACCTTCGGCAACGCGGCCGCAATGGCATCGCCGGCGGGATTGTCCACACGATACCCCTGCGCGACCGCCCACTTCATGATCGCGCTGATGCGTTGGCGGACACGGCGGGCGGTCTCGGCCTTTTCGGTCCATATCGGAAGCAAGACCGCCATCACGTCCGCCGTGGTGATCGTATCCACGCCCCTGGCCCCGAGACGGGGAAAGGCGTATTGGCGCAACGATGACTCCCATTGCCCGGCGGACCTGCCGCCATTGCGCCATGTCGGTTTGTGGATTTCGATGACGGTCCGGGTGGCTTCCTCAAAGGCCGGAATGTCCGGCCGCCGCCTGAGTGCCAGCGGATCGCCGCCCGCGCGGGCCAGCTTGCGGTTTTCGAAAGCCGCCGCACGGGCTTCGGCCAACGAGACCAGTGGATAGCCGCCAAGTCCCATGTCGCATCGCCGCCCGCGCACGAACGTTCGTAGAACCCACGACCTTGAGCCGCCGGGCTTGACCATCAGATACAGGCCGTTGCCGTCGCCATGCCGTCCCGGTTTCTTCACCGTTGCCGCGAACCTGGCCGTCAGTTTCCCAGCCACCTGCGTTCCCTCCTCTGATCCCACTCTATGAGTGGGAATGTAGTAGTACTCGGTAGCACTGTCAAGCTGTCAGAAAGGAATGACCACATTGATTTCAAACAATAATATAGCATTCCATAGAATACCGTGGATGTACCAAGCAGGGACTTTCCATCCGCGCGTTCCTGTTCACTGGCGTGGGCGGTTTTTTTAAAGCTGATCTTGCGCGCGCGGAACCAGTCATTAATCGTCGAAGTCGGCGCAATCACTTGGTGAACTTCGTCCAGACGCTCAGACAGCTCTTGCAGTGTCGGGTCTGGCGTCTCCTTAATCCAGCGCAGGATATCCTCGCCGTAAGGATCAAGACGGCGCTGGCGCGACGGCCGTGGCTTGACCGCGACAGTCCCCTCGTCTTCATATCGCCCGACATACCGCACCGCCGAGCTTGCGCTCACCTCAAAAAGGGCCGCCGCCTGACGGCGCGACATGCCCGACGCCACTTTCCTCGCCAAACGAATACGCAGGTCTTCCGATACAGCCACGATGCCCCCGCCAAAGCGGCTATCGAATCAGTCCGCCAAGACCACGACAACAAAATTTTGATTCATTCAACCTCGGAAACGCTCTAGCATGCTTCGCGGCGTCAGCCACCAAGCGTCGTGCACGCAGAATCTCTGCCGCATCGGTATCGGGCTCAATGTTGAGCGCTTTGGCCAAATCAAAGGCACCGAGCACCAAAGAGGCAACACCAGCTGTTACAATGTCGGCTAATGCCTGTAGCGCATCCGGTGTTTCGATGATGGCATGTAACGCCGGCGTTCCGGCGCCGGACTCTTTGATGGCGATTTGGCTTTGCTCGACGTCAGAAGCCGTTCCAATTTTTGGCACCAAGACATGCATCAGGCCTACACCTGCCAGGGCCCGTCCGATCAATTTGGTCTGGGCCGGATTGCCAAGAATTGAGACGCACGACGACGGATTTATCGTTGAAGGGCTCGGTCTCTAACCAGCTCCTGACACGGAGTCTGGCTTTGGCATCATTGGGCACCATGTCTTCAAAATCAAAGACCACCATATCCGCGGCGCTGTGTTGAGCGGTTTCTAACGCCTGAGCGTCATGCCCCGGCAAAAGAGTATAGCTGCGAATATGAGCCATAGGGCATCGGTGAAATAATACCAGCGGTCGTTGAGATTGATTCTCTTTTAGGGATTCCCCACGGCGCAATGATGTGATTCATAGAAAGCCGGCTTTAAATGGAGGGTTTGGTGTCGGCGAAGATCCCGTTGCGAACGGACTATGACGCGGTCCAAGCGCGGGCCTTGGCGCGCAAAGCGACAGATCCCAATCAGGTGCGCCGCCTTCTGGCGATTGCGGCGGTTTATGATGACATGAACCGTAGGGATGCGGCGGCGGTTGGCGGCATGGACCGCCAGAGCCTGCGCGACTGGGTGTCCCGGTTCAATCAGGCAGGCCCCGAGGGCCTGCACGACCACAAATCTCCCGGCGCGGTTCCGCAGCTGACGGCGGTGGAGAGGGTGGCGTTGGCGGAGATCGTCGAGGCGGACCCGGACAGCGACGGCGTCGTACGCTGGCGCCGGCTCGACCTCAAGGAGGTTATCCGGGACCGCTTCGGGGTGGAGTATCACGAGCGCTCGGTCTCGCGCCTGCTGCACGATCTCGGCTTCTCGCACATGAACGCCCGGGTGCGCCATCCGGGCCAAGATGCGGCAATGCTGGAGACGTTTAAAGAAACTTCCCCCGGGCGCTCGCCGCGGCGGTAGCCCACCTGCCGCCCGCAACGCCGGTCGAGCTGTGGTGGCAAGACGAGATGCGCCTTGGCCAGAAGAACGGCATCGTCCGGCAGTGGGCGCGCACCGGCAGCCGTCCGCGTCAGCCCAAGGACCAGCGCTACCAGAGCGCCTATCTGTTCGGCGCCGTCTGCCTGGCGCGCGGTACCGGTGCGGCCGTGGCGATGCCGTTCGCCGACACCCATGCCATGCCGGCCCATCTCGAAGAGATTAGCCGCACCGTCGCCGACGGCTCACACGCCGTCCTCCTCATGGACCGCGCCGGCTGGCACACCACCACCGAATTGGAGTTCCCCGACAACATCACGCCGCTGTTCCTGCCGCCCAGATCGCCGGAGCCGAACCCGGCCGAAAACATCTGGCAGTACCTGCGCCAGACCTACCTGTCGCACCGCGTCTTCGACAGTTACGAAGACATCGTCGATGCGGCATGCCACGCCTGGAACAAGCTCATCGACAAGCCCTCGAAAATCATGTCGATTGGTATGCGCAAATGGGCACACGAAGGTCAAATTCAATGACCGTTGGTATAAGGTGGGTTTCTTACCCCGATGCTAACAAATATCAAAAACTCCGTCTTAGGTTCATGCCCGCGTACATTTCGCCCACTTCTTCTTCATAGCCGTTGAACATAAGCGTTTCGCGGCGGAGAAAATCGCCGATGCGCCGTTCGCGCGCTTGAGACCAGCGCGGGTGATCCACTTTGGGATTCACATTGGCATAGAAGCCGTATTCGTTGGAGGCCATGACCTTCCAGGTGTTGTCGGGGCGATCTTCGACAAAGGTGATCCTGACGATGGATTTGATCGACTTGAACCCGTACTTCCACGGCACCATCAACCGGATGGGAGCGCCGTTCTGATTGGGCAGCACTTCGCCATAAAGGCCAACCGCAAGGATCGCCATCGGGTTCATCGCTTCGTCGAGCCTCAGGCCTTCGATATACGGCCAAGGCAGAATGCGCCGTGAGCGTTGGCCGTTCATTTCCTCGGGCCGAACAACCGTTTCGAAACGCACGTACTTGGCTGACCCCAACGGTTCGAACCGTTTGACCACATCGCCGAGGGAAATACCGACCCATGGCACGACCATGGACCAGGCTTCGACACAGCGCAGCCGGTATATGCGTTCTTCCAGGTCATGAGGTTTGAGAAAATCTTCCAACCCGACGGTGCCCGGATTGGCGCACAATCCATCGACCGTGATTTCCCAGGGGTGGGGATTGAACGAGCCTGAATTCTCGACCGGATCGTCCTTGCCGGTGCCGAATTCGTAAAAGTTATTGTAGGAGGTCACCGCTTCATACGGTGTGATGGGGTCGTTTTCACCGAGCTTGCTGTAGCCGTCGAGGATGGGGGAGAGCGGCGCGTTGACACCTGGCGGCGGTACGGCGGCTTCGGCCGATCGCGTGGGCATGCTTGTTCCCAAGGCCACGGAACCGGCGATCAGGCCACTACCGGCGATGAATGTGCGCCGGTTGAGATAGTGGTCCTTGGGCGTAATTTCACTGGGTTTGGGGTCCGATTTGCGGGCCATCCGGATCAACATTGGGGATCTCCTTCTCCGCCACCGCACCAAGAGAGGCTAGGTGATTTGGCTGTTGTTACCTTGTCCTATTTACGGGCCAGGTGAAACACCCGATCACCACGTCAGATATGCCCTAACTGTCCCACATCAAGGCTCACATCCAGGTGATCTAACAGACTTGTCATTGGCGAGTCGAAACGGACAAAAAAGGCTGAAAACGGGACGCTTTGACCGGTTCCCAGATTTCTCTTTGGGCCCTAAAATTGGGGGCTTATATACATGACTAGACACAACGGAAGAATTGGAGAGGTTGAAATATGCGGTCACTAAAAGGATGCTTCATGCTCGTCGTAGCTTTCGTTTTGACGCTCAACAATTTCTTCTACGCCGTCAATCCCGCGGCGGCCAAGCCCATATTTGATTGGATTGACCCTTTCGCAGTCGTCGCCCTCGTACTCGTTTTCATGGAGAAAATCCTCGGTTCGATGCGCGGTGAAACCGAATGGCCTCGGCTCGTAGTAACGGTCCTGGTCGGGGCGCTGGTTCATTTATACGCCTACAATTACTTGGCGAAGATGGCAGGCAGTGGACTGGAGAGCGGAACCTTGTGGCTGGTTATGGTGCCGTTTACGGTTTCCTTGCTCATCTATGAGGGCTTCTTGCTGATCCGCGGAGCTAAATAAGGACTTGTCTAGTCATGTATATAAGCCCCTAAAATTGCCCCTGCGATTCACTCGGCGGTAACCATTTGCCGCTAGGGTGACGCCAATTGACGAGCTTTAAGACTCGCGTGAGGAGAAAAATGAGTTTAGCGCAATCCCTCCCCCCTGAATCCTTGCGAGTCCTGGTGTTCGAAGACAATGCCATGGATGCCACCCTGATTCGGCGCTTCCTGGAAGCCAACGGATTTAAAGGCAAAAACATCCTGACGACGGACACACTGCCGTCAGCAATGGACATCCTGTGCAAGGAACGAGTCGATATCTGCCTGACAGATTACTATTTGGCGGCCAATACAGGTTTCGACCTCATGGACGAAGCCAAGCGCTGTGAGATCAATGTCCCCTTCATCATGCTAACAGCGATGGAAGACCCATCGTTGGATGACGGCGCGTTAAGCCGCGGCGCATACGATTTCATCGTTAAGGGCGAAATGACCGTCGAGGGTCTGGAACGCACCATCCGATACACACTCGCACGGCATAGCCACGAGCAAGAACTGACCAGGGCTGCACTCTTTGACCCACTGTCCAATCTCTATAACCGCAAAGCTGTGCTGGACAAGCTCACTGAAGCCATCATGACAGACCCGGAAGAAGGTCAAAGCCTCGGCGCAATGGTTCACATCAATCTCAACGGCCTCAAATTCATCAATGAGGCCTATGGCATCAAGGTAGGCGACGCGATTTTGCGGGAGACCGGCCGGCGATTGAAAAGCTTGAAATGGCCGGGCGAAAGCACGGGCCGTTTAGGCAGTGACGAGTGTACCTGCATCGTTGAGCAGTTATCAGACCTCGGCGAGGCCATGATCGTCGCCCGCCGCATTGCAACAGTATTTTCTCATCCTGTCCGTACATTTGATGGTGAGCATGAAATCAGTGCTGCCATCGGTGTGGTAACGTTTCCTCGTGGAAACGCTGACGAACAATCCGCTTCAAAACGAATCAAGGCAGTCGATGTTTTGCAGCAAGCGTCTGAAGCAATGGCTCAGGCCAAGCTGACCTGCCGGATTACGCGGGCAACGGAGATCTCTTCCCTTCGTCCTAACTAATCGACCCCAAAACCTCCGTGTTGTAGCTGGCCCCGCCAGCACTCTATGGTAGTCTCTCACGTGCTGTTTTTCCGTTCAGCATAGGAATCACATGATTTTCGATAAACGCTTTGGTGAAGAGAAAGAGCAAGCCTATCAGGCTGATCGGTCCTATACGGCGCAGTCCGCTCAACGGTGGCTCGTCTTGGTGGGTGGGTCCATATATTGTGCTGGCAGCTACTATCTGCCCCCTCAAAGCGGCGATGCTGCCAACGTACTCGGTACGTATTCTGTCTTCCTTTTTGCCTTCACGCTGATTCTGTTTGGGCTCACTTTCGTTCGCTTTGTGCAAGATCGCTCCGAACTTATACCAACGGTCATTGAATTTGACCTTCGTGTGCCCATTTGCGCATACCAATCGACATGATTTTCGAGGGCTTGTCGATGAGCTTGTTCCAGGCGTGGCATGCCGCATCGACGATGTCTTCGTAACTGTCGAAGACGCGGTGCGACAGGTAGGTCTGGCGCAGGTACTGCCAGATGTTTTCGGCCGGGTTCGGCTCCGGCGATCTGGGCGGCAGGAACAGCGGCGTGATGTTGTCGGGGAACTCCAATTCGGTGGTGGTGTGCCAGCCGGCGCGGTCCATGAGGAGGACGGCGTGTGAGCCGTCGGCGACGGTGCGGCTAATCTCTTCGAGATGGGCCGGCATGGCATGGGTGTCGGCGAACGGCATCGCCACGGCCGCACCGGTACCGCGCGCCAGGCAGACGGCGCCGAACAGATAGGCGCTCTGGTAGCGCTGGTCCTTGGGCTGACGCGGACGGCTGCCGGTGCGCGCCCACTGCCGGACGATGCCGTTCTTCTGGCCAAGGCGCATCTCGTCTTGCCACCACAGCTCGACCGGCGTTGCGGGCGGCAGGTGGGCTACCGCCGCGGCGAGCGCCCGGGGGAAGTTTCTTTAAACGTCTCCAGCATTGCCGCATCTTGGCCCGGATGGCGCACCCGGGCGTTCATGTGCGAGAAGCCGAGATCGTGCAGCAGGCGCGAGACCGAGCGCTCGTGATACTCCACCCCGAAGCGGTCCCGGATAACCTCCTTGAGGTCGAGCCGGCGCCAGCGTACGACGCCGTCGCTGTCCGGGTCCGGCCCCGCCTCGACGATCTCCGCCAACGCCACCCTCTCCACCGCCGTCAGCTGCGGAACCGCGCCGGGAGATTTGTGGTCGTGCAGGCCCTCGGGGCCTGCCTGATTGAACCGGGACACCCAGTCGCGCAGGCTCTGGCGGTCCATGCCGCCAACCGCCGCCGCATCCCTACGGTTCATGCCATCATAAACCGCCGCAATCGCCAGAAGGCGGCGCACCTGATTGGGATCTGTCGCTTTGCGCGTCAAGGCCCGCGCTTGGACCGCGTCATAGTCCGTTCGCAACGGGATCTTCGCCGACATCAAATCCTCCATTTAAAGCCGGCTTTCTATGAATCACATCATTGCGCCGTGGGGAATCCCTAAAAGAGAATCAATCTCAACGACCGCTGGTATTATTCCCATTTTATTTGCGTTGGCGTTCTCGGCGCACATCGCATTAGGCGTTGTCACGCTACCGGAAGAGAGTGGTGTAAGGTTCGCCCTTCTCATGGGCCTATTATGCCTTTATCTGACAACACTATCACCGACACTATCACCGACACTGTTGATTGCGCTCGCATCTATTTCGGCAGCCGTGATAGTGGCCGTTCTGTCGGCCGTCTTCTTATTCCCGTTGCAGAACATTGCTATTGGGGCATTGACCGCATTTGGCTACCTCTTACCCGCCCTAGCAATTGCTTTGACGATTGCTTTTCTCGCCGATCGCACAGCTAGGGAGGCATTCTCACTCAAATGGGAACTAAGCCATCGCGCTACGACAGATGAACTGTCAGGCGTAGCCAATCGCACTCACATTCAGGTGCTCGCGAGCAACGAGTTTTCACGGGCACGCCGCTATCGCGAACCGTTTTCCTGTCTGGCATTCGAAATCGATGGATTGGATGCCATTCGAGAATCTTGGGGTGACCATGCGGCTCACACCGTGTGCCGAGTTTTTGCGGGGTACTGTGTGTTGGTCATGCGGTACTGCGACAGTTTTGGCCGCTTGTCTGAACGTCGTTTTCTGGCCCTCTTACCCGAAACACCCGGTCAGGGTGCCCTTACCCTCGCCCAGCGGATGGTCGATGACTTGAGCCATCTTGAAGTCAGCGCCTACGGAGAAGTTATACATTTCACCGTCGGCGTCGGCGTCGCTGAGATGGTGCAAATAGACGAAACTGGTGCTG
This sequence comes from Rhodospirillaceae bacterium, assembly GCA_965262665.1. Lineage (GTDB taxonomy): Bacteria > Pseudomonadota > Alphaproteobacteria > Rhodospirillales > Rhodospirillaceae > CBDBND01. The sequence goes on along the minus strand of CBDHFR010000002.1, from coordinate 633,660 downwards.
ACGTCTTACGTCGTGCTGATCAAGGCTTGGAAGATGCAATAGAAGAAGGCCGCGGCATCGCCGTTTTCGAGACGCCACCACAAACAGTATCAGGGATTGATGGCTCCCCTGGTGGCAACTCGTCTCCGGTGGAGGCTAATTAGTCCTACCGGGTCAGCAGGACTGTCAAAGGTCCCGCCAAAAACGCGGTGTTATCAAGACAAACAGAGTGAACAATTCAAGCCGCCCCACCAGCATGCCACCGGCTAGCAACCATTTGTCGATGTCCGGTAGTCCACCAAACGTCCCAGAGGGGCCGATGATCGGACCGAGTCCGGGTCCGACGTTGGTCAATGCGGTCGCCGCCGCCGAAACGCTTGTCTGAAAGTCCAGACCGGTTACGGACAAAGCCACCGACAACGCAAACCACGTGACCAAATAAAGACCGAGAAAGGCCGTAACCGACAACACGATGTCAGAAGACACTTCATGCCCGTCGTAGGTTACCGGAAACACACCGTGGGGATGAATCAGTCGGTTGAGCTGAGACTTGAGAAATGACCACATCAATTGGTAGCGGAACATTTTGACGGACCCGGACGTTGAGCCCGAACATCCCCCGGCAAATGTGATGATGAGAAACACCACGGATGCCCCGCCCCAAACTGTGTAGTCGGTCGCTGTAAAACCAGTGGTCGAAATAATTGAAATCGCACTAAAAGCGGATTGTTCAAATGCCTCAAACAGAGCCATGGACGTTGTTCGCCATGACCACACCGTCAAACTTGCCACCAAGAGACAACAAAAAGAGATAAAGAACTGAACTTGACCGTTCTTAAAGAGGGCCATTGGATCGCGCCCGAATGACTTGAGATAGAGAGCGAAAGGAAGGGCACCTGAGATCATAAACAGAATTGCGACCCAGGGCAGAACCGGCAATTGGAAGTGTGCAAAAGAGGCGTCATGGGTGGAAAATCCACCAGTAGCGATCGTGGTCATAGCGTGATTGATGGCATCGAATGCGGGCATACCAACCATGCCATAGGCTATTGCACAGAGAAGTGTCAGGCCGACGTAGGCAGCCCCGATTCCTTTGGCGATTTCTTTAACCCGCGGTAGAGCTTTGTCCGACGTATCAGACGCTTCTGTTTGCATAAGTTGCATGCCGCCAACTCCCAACAGCGGCAGAATGGCAATTCCCATGACAATGATACCGATACCACCGGTCCATTGCAGCATAGAGCGCCACAACAACAAGCCAGGTGGAAACGAGTCCAATCCGGTCAACACGGTTGACCCTGTTGTGGTTAATCCGGACACAGCCTCAAAAACCGCATCCGTCACGCCGATATTTTGTGCACTAAACAGAAAGGGAGCCGCACCAATGATCGGCAACGTCACCCATAGCAGGGCCGTCAACAAATAGGCTTCGCGAATGCTAAACCGGTGCGCCCTGTGGGCGTTCGCCAGCATGAGCGCTCCACCAACAAAGAGGGTCAACACTGACGAGATTGCGAATACCATCCAATCAGGATTACCGTTCACAAGGTCAGCAAACATCGGAACCACTTCAACGCCGGCCAGGACGACGAGCAACAGACCAAGAACGTAAAAGATATGAGCCACGTGCCGAAAAACCGTTTCCTGAAATGATCAACGCCGTTGATTGACCGCAAAATTTGCACCAGAGTTTCCAGCATGACACAGACTTCCGCTCACGTGAACGCAACGCTGATTTACCGCTATGACGATAGCGGCGAAAGCGGACGTGAATGGATTACTTTGACAGCCGACGCTCAAAATATCCGTACCGTTCGAGCCTACTGCGAATTAGATGATGTTGGTTTGCAACGCGACGCAACCATCACCTACGGCCCCGGCTTTAGAGCACAGGACGCATACATTCACATGAAGCAGCATGGTGATTTTTTGGGTTCCGGATGGTACCGCTTCGGCGACGATCACATTTAGTTGGAGGCAGAGACGGCGACTGAAGGACGCGTTTCCCAACGCATGTCCTTTGATCAGCCCCTTGGCATATTCGCCCCTCACCCGGTTTTTCTCGATGGTTGGCATGCGACCCAGCATGATCCCAATGGACCGCCAGTGCAGGAACTGCGCAATTGCATTACATCTTCGCCGCTGTGGCACGGCGGCTCCGGACCGCTGATCTGTGTACAACATCGAAAACTGGAACGGTTGGCGGATGCGGACGTCACCGTGCCCGCCGGAACATTTGCCTGCGAATCCTATCAGTTGATTCCTCACGCCGCGGGCCGGCCGCCGATTCAATTCTGGGTCCACGGCCCTCACAAGGTGTTCGTCAAACTCCGCTGGGACCATCTCAAGGCGACCTATGAGTTGACCGAACTCGAATCACAGTCTTGAGCCGATATAAGACTGCCAAACAGTGGCACCCAGACTTGCTTGCGCTATGATGGCGCCATAACCGTCACCGGCTAAAAAGGGGGGGCCGGCCATGGTCGTCACCACATACGACATCCTGATTTACGTCCACACTCTGCTATTCGTTTATTGGCTCGGCGGAGACCTCGGCGTCTACATGTCTGCCAAATATGTAGCAGATCGCAACCTCTCTTTGGACGAACGGTTCCGCTTCATGGACGTTCTCTTTAAATGCGACATGGGTCCCCGCACGGCGCTGATCGGACTCTTGCCGGTCGGATTCCAAATGTCCTGGGAACTCGGGCTTTCTCCCATCGGTGGTATTTATCTTCTCGCCATTTGGATCGTGTGCCTGGTTTGGCTTGCGGCGAATTGGTGGATGTTCTTCAATGATCGGCACCCGATGACGAACAAACTGCGCGGTGTCGATATGATGATTCGTTACGCCGTTGTCGCCATCATGGGCATTATGGGATTGGTGTCTCTGATCAACGAGTCCCCCATATCAGACAAATGGTTGGCAGCGAAAATCTTTCTGTTCGCCGGTGCCGTGTCTCTCGGTATTTACCTGCGCGGAGAAATCAAAAATTGGATCATCGGGTTCCCTATGGTCCGAGCTGGTGGCGAAGAAGCCGACAAAGGCAACGACATCATTGCTGCTGCGCTGGCGCACTCCAAGGTGGCGGCATTGTCTTTGTGGTTCCTGGTCGCCCTCATCGCTTTTCTCGGCAAGGTTAAGCCATTCTAGAACGTCTGGATCGCCACAGAGTGCAGTATGACTGACTCCGTGAATGCACCCGGGCCTAACGGTCGGCTTACTGGTGGCCAGATCGTCTCCCGTATTTTGAGGGAGAACGGCATCAACACCGTGTTCTCGTTGGCGGGCACGACCCATACGGACGTGCTTGATCCCCTCGACCAAGACGGCTTCACCATTGTGCCAGGACGCAGTGAAAACGGTACGGTTGGTGCCGCTGACGGGTATGCTCGCGTCACCGGCAAATGCGGCGTGGCGTTGATCATTGCCGATCAAGGGGTGCCAAATGCCATGGCCGCAATCGCCAGCGCCTATCATGCCTGTTCGCCGGTATTGGTGCTTGTCGGCTGGTACGCCGGACCCACAGGCGTTGAAGTAGACTATGAGATCGACAACAACACCCAGCCCATGGTTGGGTCAGTGTGCAAATGGGCGCGAACCATTCCCTCTATCGATCGGGTCCAGGAGTACGTATCGACGGCCATCAAACGGGCTTTGACCGGGCGCCGCGGACCAGTGGTGCTGCAAATGCCGTCTTCTCTGATGGCCGCAGCGCTTGATGCTGCGGAAACCATGTACGCGCCGCCGACGGTCGCCGCCCGCGCCGCAGCCGATACAGATATGATCGATCAAGCGGCGGATCTGATTGCGACTGCCAAAACGCCGTTGATTCTGACGGGCGGCGGGGCCTGGGCGTCCCGCGCGGGTAACGCCATCAAAACCTTGGTGGAAAAATTCAACATTCCCATTTTAGGAAATTCCCAAGGCCGAGCGCTGGTACCGGAAGATGGGGAACGCAGTTTCAATTTCTCCATCGGTGGTATGGCCGCATCGCAAGCGGACGTGATGATCGTATTAGGCGCACGGCTCAAAGGCCGCGTCGGCTTCGGTCTGGCGCCAGCGTACAATCGGGATGGAAAATTTATTCAGGTAGATATTGTCCCCGAAGAACTGGGGCGTAACAGGCACATCGATGTGCCCATCGTCGCCGACGTACGGTCCGCCGTTGAACAGCTTGTCGCCGCGATGGAGGCAAAAGGCTTCACCGGTGTGCCGGGTGAGCCTTGGACCAAGGCGCTGTTGGCCGACCGGATCGCTTATATCGATACGGTCGGTCGTGAGGACAGTGATGGCCCGGTACATCCCTACCGTATCGGTCATGAGCTAATGCCGCGGCTGCCCGACGACGCCTTGTTGGTGCAGGACGGCGCACAGATACTCGGCTCCATATACGCCACCGTGCGATTGCAGCAAGGTCCTGTCCTCGATCATTACGCCCTTGGCTCCATGGGCATCGGCACGCCCTTGATGGTCGGCGGTGCAGCCGGGGTACGGGAATTGGCAGAAGAAACCAACACAAGTCCGCGCCGAGTGGTGATGGTCACTGGTGACGGCGCTTTTGGCTATTTCTCCAACGAGATCGGCAGCGCCAAAGCCATGGGGTTGAACCCCATCATCATTGTCGCCAACGATTCCGCCTGGGGGATGGAATGGGCCGGCCATCTCGACAAGATCGGACGGCCCGTGAATACAGAGCTTAATCCCACCAGATTTGATCTCATTGCCGAAGCCCATGGCTGCCTCGGCCTGAGGATCGAGACGGCGGCCGAACTTGGTCCAGCCTTGGATCAGGCTTTTGCCAGCGATGTCCCCAGTGTGGTCGATGTGATAATTGACCGGAACGCCACTTTGGCTCTACGCGCCGATCCAAAACTGAGACTGTACATAGGCATGCCGCTGGCCCAGGGAATAAAAGCGACTTACGGTCAAGAGGCCTAATGTGTCCAGGGAAGTCCCCTGTTGCACGCCTAAACGTCATTTAACCCTTTGAAAATAAACGCCTAGCGCCACCGCCCCCTTTTCCATTACCATTGCCTCTGAAAAAATACGCATGGCCACCATATACACGCATGCATAGGTGTGGCTGCGCTGAAGGGTCTGGGACGATTGGGGAAATCTATGTCGATCAAATTTAAAGCTTTGCTCGCCACATCCGCGGCCGCGCTCTGTTTCACAGCCGGTCAATCAGGTGCACAAGAAGAAACAGCTCAAGCAGGACGCGCCGCTGTTTTGATTGAAGAGATTCAGGTTTACGGCACCAAGAAGAACCGGACCGAAGAACTACAGGATGTTCCGGTGGCCATTTCGGCGTTCAACGAAAGCGCCTTGGACGCGCGGCAACTCATCACCATCGAAGATCTAAGCTTCGCTGCACCCAACGTATCCCTAGACCAGGTCGGCACCACACCAGGTGTGCAGAACTTTTCCATTCGCGGCCTCGGCATTAACAGCTCTATTCCGTCGGTCGACCCCACCGTGGGTTTGTTCATGGACGGCGTTTATCTCGGTATTACGGCCGGTGTCGTGGTTGATACCTTCGATCTGGAAAGTATTGAAATTTTGCGCGGGCCACAGGGCCTGTTGTTCGGCCGCAACGTAACCGGCGGCGCGGTGCTGCTGCGCTCCAAACGTCCAACTGGTGAATTCGGCGCCAAAGCCAAGGTCAGTTACGAGACTGGGCCGCAGTACACTGCTTCGGCGTCCGTGGAAGGCTCATTGGCGGAAGGCAAACTCGCCGGCAAATTGAGTTTCTATTACAAAGATGACGAGGGCTACTTCGACAACATCGCAGACCCGGCACGGGATATAGGCGCGCAGGAAACTATCATGTTCCGGCCCACCTTGGTGTTCACACCCAGTGACAGAGTGGACCTTACGCTCATCTATGAATATGGCGACCTGAAGGGTGATGGCGCTGTCCCGCAACGGGCCTTGGACGCCAATCCGTCCATCACCTCGGACAACATCTTTGCTGAGATCGACATACCTGGCGAAGTCGACATCAAATGGGATCAACTGACCTTCGAAACCAATTGGGACGTCGGTCCGGGGACTCTCACTAACATCTTTGGCTATAGAAAACTCGATCAGAGCGGATTTTCCGATGTTGATGCGAGCCCGCTGCCTCTGTTTCGTGGTGATCTATTCATCGAACAGGATCAGATCAGCAACGAACTTCGGTACTTTGGAGAATTTACCGATCAGTTAAGCGTAACTGCCGGACTGTATTACTTTGATCAAGATGTGTTCTACCGGGAGAATCGCTTCATCGCCTTCGGCACCATCATTGGCGGTCTCGGCGGTGATCAAAAACACAAAAACTATGGCGGTTTCCTAACTGCTGAATACGACATCACGGACCGGGTCACCATCACGGCGGGCGCGCGGTATACGGAAGAAAAGAAAGACGCCAACGTGTCCCGCTTCGGTCTTTGTGATGTGGTGACAAATCAATGTGCACCAGACTTTTCGGACGCCAGAAAGTGGAGCAATGTGTCACCGAAAATCGGGGTGCAATGGTACCCCACCGACGATGCGCAAGTGTATGCCCATTGGACCAAGGGCTTCCGCTCCGGCGGTTATAACTTCCGCACCACCGTGCCGCAAATCCTCGACGCCGGCCCGGCTGACGAAGAAAAGCAGGATTCCTTCGAGATCGGTTTCAAATCCAGTTGGATGGACCGGAAATTGGTGTTGAACGGTGCCGCATTCTATAACGACCTGAAAGACCTCCAGCGGGAACTCAATATTGCCAACCCGATTGTCGGTGTGGTGCAGGGACTAAGAAACACCGCCGACGCCACCATCAAAGGTTTCGAACTTGATATGGTCGCCCTGCCCATATCGCAGTTCGCCATCAATGCGTCGATTGGCTACCTGAACGGGGATTACGATGAGATTCGCTTTGACCTCACCAGCGACGGCGTCATCAATGACGCTGACCTGAACCTCTCCATCCCGCGTCTGCCCGAATGGACTTACAATGTCGGCGCCACGTTCGATCAGGAATTGGGTAATCTTGGTTTGCTCAGCTTCAGGGGTGAATACAGCTACCGCGACAACACATTCTTCACGGACAACAATATCGGCACTCTGCCGTCCTATAACGTATTCAACGCTTCCGTCAGCCTGATCAGCTTTGACGAGCAGTGGACTCTGACCTTCTACGGCAAAAACCTCTCCGACGAGGCCATCTTGCAGCAAAACGCCACGCTACCGTTCGGCGCCTTCGGCGCACCGCGGCTGTCGACGCTGGCAGAAGGACGGCGCTGGGGTCTGGAGCTCAAATCCCAGTACTAAGCCGACGGACAAAACTCTTCACAGCGGGGCGGTGGCCATAGGTCACCGCCCTTCTTCTTTGCAAGAGCCGAGACCCGTGAGATTGTTGACCCACCTCGATATACTGAATTGATCGAAACTGAAGCTGGTGCGATTCAGCCAATCTCAAAAAAGGGGATGGACGACATGAGCCAACGGGACACTTTGCGCAGCGAATTGCTCGACATCATCAAAACGTACAAAGAAGGTTTCGCATCAGGCTCCCCCGAATCCCAGCGTATCGACGCGCTCATTGATGAACTCTCACCACTGACGCCTTATCCGGGCGCCCTCAACCATCCTGAAGTCTTCAATGGTCATTGGAGTGGAGATTATTACAACCTCGGCAAGCTCGTCGGCGGCTCTAGTGCTCATAATCAAGGTGTCGGCGTAACTACATCCCTCAAGGTATTTTCCATGGGGCGTCTGCCCGACGTGCCGGCGACCTTCCTCGGCTCCGGTTTGGAAATCGATCCTGAAAGCGGGTCGTACAACTTCTATTCCCGCTTTGCCATTGGCGAAAACCCAGTGGAAACCCACCACTTCACCTATGGCCGGTATGAGAAACGGGAAGAGAATGAAGACCGGTTCTTCGTTGAATTCGATCGCTTTGAACTGGTACCGGTGGATCCCGATATGTCTTTGGACGAGTACTGCGCGGCAACAGGCATTGAAAAACCAGAAGACCTTTCGGCGTCCATGACTCCGTCGCCAAAGTTATGGTCGCATGTGGCCTACATGGACGATGACATGCGTATTCAGCTGGGCCAGCTGGGGGGTCACTACATCATGTTCCGCACCGACCGGCCGATGTATTCCCTCGAACACGCCAGCGGTAAAACCGTCACACCTGAATTCATCGCCGCCCAGTAGCTCCACCGTTCATGGGAATCTCAAACTGGACGGCGGCGGGCTGGGCGAGCGGGACCATCGGTTCCAGCACCATGCTCGGTGCCATGGGTCTCCTGGTGCTGTTCTTCCTCACTGAGTATGTGGGCATCAATCCGGCGGTTGCCGGCACGCTGATTTTTCTTTCCCGCCTGTGGGATATCGGGGCCAGTCTGATCGTCGGCCAATGGAGCGACCGCACCACCAGTCGCTGGGGCCGGCGGGTGCCGTTTCTGGTCATCGGCGCGCCGGTCGCGGCAGTGGCCTACGCATTGCTGTTCCTGACACCGGAAAGCCTGTCTGGACTAGCCCTTGAGGCCTACGTGCTCGGCGCGCTGATCCTCTATGCCACGGGGTATACCCTTTTCGTTGTGCCCTACCTGACCGTGCCGGCGGAGATCACCGAGGTGCCGCAGCAGCGCACCACCATGATGTCCTACCGTGTCGCCTTCATGACCGCCGCCGGACTGAACGTATCCATTCTCGGCTCGGTGCTGATCGACGCATTCGGCGGCGGCCGGGCCGGCTATGCGGGCATGGGAGCTGTGCAAGGGTTCATTATCGTCGCCGCGATGTGGGGCTGCGCCGCCATTATTGCCCGCACGCCAGTCGTGGTTCGGGGTACACCGTCGCACGACAGTTTCTGGGCGCAGCTGCGTATCCTCCTGCGCAACAGACCGTTTTTCATTTTCGTAACCGTGAAATTCTTCCAGCTTGTTGCCTCCGCAATGACGATTGCCGCGTTGCTCTATTTGGCACGTTACGTGCTGGACCAGGACGAGAGCTTTCTGATCCGCTTTGGCGCCTATCAAACCGTGGGCACTCTGTTATCGCTACCCATATGGGCACGGCTGGCGCGGCGGTTCGGCAAACGCAACACCTACATGGGCGCGGGCTTCGCTTATGCGGCGATCTCGTTATCGTGGCTGATGGCTTACGGCGGAGAACCGTCTTGGGTGACGGATGTGCGTCTGTTCGTCATTGGTTTCGGCAGCGCTGGCCTTCTAGTGATGGGCTTCTCTCTTCTGCCCGACACCATGGAACACAACACCAAGACCAGCGGTGTCGCCCAGGAGGGCACCCTGGCCGCCATCTACAGCATGGTGGAAAAGGGCACGGCGGCCTTTGGACCATTAGTGGCCGGTTTTATGCTGGAAGCGTCCGGGTTTATCAGCGCCGCGGGCGGCGATCTGCCGCCGGAACAACCGCAGTCGGCCATTGTCGCCATCTTTCTCTTGGCCGCCGTCATCCCGGCCCTGTGCAGTGTCGCCGGATCGCTGCTGTTGACCCAGTTCGACCTGAAGGAAGAGACAGCGGCCCCACTGTCGGAGAAGACGCAAGCCTAGATTGGGCGCTATACTGGAGTGGCACACACGGAGGTCCTCATGGAACGGCGTGATTTTCTCCTCACCACGGCCACCGCGGCTGCCGCCTCGTTTGCCCCCGGCATGTCCATGGAGGCCAAGGCGGAAGCGGTCGAGGCCATGGCCATCGAGTCGCTCGATGCCCGCGCCCGGGAACAACTGGAGGCCGATGTGGGCGTCGCCCGTCCTTGGCTGGCTTATCCCGAATTGCCCCAGCCCCACCCCATTACCACCATCAGCGGCAAGCCGGCCAACCCGTCCGCCCAACGCATGATGATGGGCGATGATCCTCGCCTACCGCCGATGCCGGACCAACCGACCCTGGTGGATTTCTTCCGTCAGCGCTGGCTGCCGGCGAGTCATTTGCTGCAGAGCGCCAATTTGGCCCTGAAAAACGGCCACGATGAAAAAGTCATTCTCGCCTGCCTGCTCCATGACGTCTCAAACGGCGCGTTGGTGCGCACTGATCATGGCTATTGGGGGGGCAACTGGTCGAGCCTTATGTGGACGAGGAAGTCAGTTGGGCCATCCGCGCCCATCAGGCGCTTCGTTTTTTCCCCGATGAGTCTATGGGTTATGAATATCCCCAGTCCTACATCCGCCTGTTCGGTGAGGACTACACCCCGAGCGACTACATTTTACGCGCCTACGAAGAGGCCAAAGACCACAAATACTACATGACCGCGCGGCTGATCTGCGTGAATGACTTGTACGCGTTCGATCCCAACGTAAACGTGGAGTTCGACACCTTCACCGATATCATCGGTCGCAACTTCCGCCAACCGAAAGAGGGCCTAGGCTTCGACAACAGCCCCGTCGCCCACATGTGGCGAACCATGATCTGGCCAAATAATTTTTTGTAGAAAAGCGAAACGACCTAGACAACAACCTGACACGGCAAATTTATTCGAAACGTTGCACCTTTCCCTTTTCCCGCGCTGGTCACGTCGAGTGTACCCTCGTGAGCCTCGATAATGGATTTGACGATGGTCAGTCCAATACCGACGGATTCTTCGTCACCGGCCAGCTTCGCCGACAACATCTGATAAGGCACAAACATTTGTTCTAGAGCAGATTCAATTTAGTCCCGATCATATCCGGCGGCGGCGAAGTAGTTTTCGCATTCGGTTGAGGTGAAGGCGTCGATGGCGTCGGCAATGGCGTCCCACAGGTCGTCGACGGTTCTGGCGGCGGCCTTTCTCAGGAGCGCCTTGAGTTTGGCGAAGGCCATCTCGATCGGGTTGCAGTCGGGACTGTAGGGCGGCAGATACAGCAGGGTTGCGCCGGCGGCTTCGATGGCCTGGCGGATGCCAGCGACCTTGTGGGCGGGCAGGTTGGCCATGACGACGCTGTCTCCGGGGTCGAGTTCGGGTAAAGGCCTCATGCGCATCCAGCTTCGAGCCAGGCGGTTGGCCCTGGCGGTCGGGCTCGATCGATCCCGTCTCGCGCCAGCGCCGGCGCCAGTGGATCGCCGTCGCTGGCGCGACACGAAAACGCGCCGCGGCCCCCCGTGCAGACAGACCCCCAGTGACCGCCTCGACGACCCGCCGGCGAAGATCATTCCCGTAACAATGCCCCATGTCTGACACCAAATCGCCTCGGGATACAGAATCATGGAGTGGGACGCTTGGGAATCCCCTTCGATTCACAATTCAGTCAAACCGCTCTAGATCTTGATCTGTGAAGCCTTGACCTTGATCCCGAACGCTAATGATCGATTGTGAAGGCGTCGCAGTAGTGGTGATTACTGTTTCCGTGCCGCTATTAGAATACTTGATAGCGTTGCTGATTAAGTTGTCCACCGTTTCCAAGATGAGGTCCTCGTCAACGTTTGCCCAGACTTCTCCGGCGATTGCCACTGAAAGTGTGATGTCTTTCTCAATAGCCGCCGCTTGATTTACGGAAACGGCAGTTTGCACCACGTGTCCCAGTTCTGTGTCGGACCGATCGAGATTGAAAGTTGAGCTTTCCTCTTGGGTTTCTTGCAGAGTGTGGCGGATAAGGCCGGTCATCCGGTCCGCTCCCGCCAGGATAGTTTCACAGGCTTTTTGAATTTTCTCCGGTACAGGGGCATCCTTGGCAAACTGTGTTTCAATCCATTCGACCTGGTTGACCACAGTGGCTAAGGGATTACGCAAGTCATGGGCGACCATGGCAAGCAGTTTGGTTTTGAATGCGTTGGCCTGATGGACGGTTCCGTAACGCCGTGCAAGACGCTGATTCATGGCTTTGAGCTGCTCGATCAGCTCTTCTCGTTCCGCGTCGGCCACAACACGGCGCCGTTCGGCTTCGGCCCGTATGCTCAAAATCCGGACTACGTTTTCCGCATCCTCGTGGTTTTCGATGGGTGTGTGGGATAGAACGGCTAAATGTCCCGACACCAGCTCGTCTTGATCGTGAAGAGGTACACCCACATATCCTTGAAAGCCTTCTTCTTTGGGAAAGCGAACTTCAAGATCGCACGGAATGACAATCCGCTGACCCTGGTAAACCAACTCACACGGTGTTTCTTTGAGGTCGTATTCCCAATTTTCAATTTGCTTTTGGTCTTGCCAAGCACAAATTGACCGGGCACGTGTTGGTGGCTGTCCAAGCCCGATGGTCAAGAACGCGCGATTGGTTTGCATACTGTCGCGCAAAGCGACAACCAGGGAATCTAGGAAATCCAAACCGACTTGATGGGCTGTTCCAGCTGCGATGGCATGCAACAAAGACGCGTCGATTGTTCCTGATTTGGACCCATCTAACCCAGTCATCCTACATCGCCCCCGTTTAGGATGAAGATCAGTTTGAGTGTGCATGCGTGCGCGCATTTTGACCAGTTCAAACGGAAGGATTGAGTGAGTCGAAATGATCGGGTTTGATGATCCTTAAGGGAGCATCAATACCATTAAATTTTTACGGGCTTAATAAAGCTCCGGTTTGTACATCTCACGGTACTGCGCCAGTTCATCGGGCAGCCGGGGTTTGGGGTCGATGTAGAGGCTGCATTCTGTATTGGGCTCGGAGAATTGATTGTCCAACGGCCCAGACAACCTCAACAGCATCACATTAGAAAACCGGCTGAAGTAAGGCCCGTAGCGAATCTCCGGCGGCCGGTAGAGATACATGCCGGCCGACAGCACGCCGTAAGGGCAGCGCACTTCACCGCTGAGGATAAAAATTTCCTTGATGGTGGGATGAGCTTCGATGCTGCCGATATTGTCTTTGGGTAGGTGCCGCGCGCCCTGTTCGACCAGCAGGGTGCAAGCTTGGGTTTTGGGATCTATCCGCAGGATCTTGTTGCGCATGGTGAACCATTCGTAATCCGGGTCGAGTCCTTCTTTCGTCCAATTCAAAGCACAGGTATCGATATAAGGAATGGCCTGAGAGAGATCGTATTGACCCTCGTCTGGCCGGCCTTTAATGAAATCGGGCACACCTTCGAAAAAAGTAATGATGTCAGTGCCGGTTTCCGTGGACGCGGACTCAAACACCCAGCCGGCTGGCAAAAAACCATAACTATCCAATGTATAAAGCTGGTTATTGAGCTCAAATTTACCGTCGAGCACGTAAAACTCGACATCATCAGGAAGGTGCCAAAGCCCGTCTATGCGCCAGCCCGGCGGATAACGCAGGATGACAGTGCAGGCACCGGTTTCGTCGTCAGTGCTTAAGGTTTTGCTTTGCAAGCCTGGAAGTGACGCATAAGCGTCCGTTTCCCAGGGCAGTTGCTGGGCGTGAAAAAAGTCGATATGCGGGCGAGCCATTTTGCTGCCCTTACATATAGCTTTCACGGTACCAATCGTTGACTTCGTCGCCGGTGGTCAGCCACACGTCATCGTGCTTGGCGATGTGTTCAAAAGCACGCTTCAAATGTTTGGCCCGGAACGGCACGCCGACTAGGAAGTTGTGCAGGCAGATCGGCATGATGCGGGCATTGGTCGCGCCTTCTTCATAGAGCACATCGAACTGGTCGATGATCATGTCGCCGAAGGCTTCACCGGTGACACCCAGGTTCAGGAACGCTGGGATGTCGTTGAGTTCCACCGTGTAGGGTACGGAAATCAAACTCCCGGTCTTGGTGTTGAACTTGAACGGCTGATCATCAGCACAGAAATCGCACAGGTATTCCACACCGAACTCGGCGAGGATATTTGGTGTGTTCATGGTTTCCACCAGGAACGGTCCGAGCCAGCCCTTGGTCTTGCGGCCGAGAGCCTTCTCCATACCCTCTAGCACTGAGCCAATGATTTCCTTTTCCCGGTCTTCTTCTATGCCGGAGAGAAAGTTTGCCGGCGCATTGTTGATGCCATGGCCGATCCAAGCCCACTTGCGTTTCTCGCCTTCTTCGATGATGCGCGGATATTCACGGATGATATCGGAGTTCAAGCAAACGGTGCCGCGCATGCCGAGGGGATCCATGATGTCCATCATGCGCCACAAGCCGACCCGATTGCCGTAGTCGCGCCAGCCGTAATTGAGTGGGTCCGGCGAGAAACCGGCGGTGCCCGGCACCAACGCTGTGCCGGGAATATCTTCGGGAAAGTGTTCGATGTTGATGTACGGCACCACCGCCACCCGGGCGCCGTTGGGCAGCTTCAATGGGTCGCGGTCGATGATGGCGGAATAGTCATAATGTGCAGTTTGCGTCAGGTTGCTCATGGCAGTCCCTTCCCGTCTGAAATTATCTATTTGGCCTTACGGCAGGCTGTTGAAGTAGTCGAGGATCTCGGCTTTGGAGACGACGTCGCCATACTTACCGTTGATGTCGAACAAATTGGCCTCGTGCGGGCCGTCGTGGCGGTCGCCGACACAGTCCCGCACGACGATCGTGCGGTAACCGTGCTGACAGCCATCCACTGCGGAGGCGCGAATGCAGCCCGAAGTGGAACAGCCGATCAGGATCAAGGTGTCGACGCCTTTGGCCGTTAATGTGGCACCAAGGCTCGTGCCGAAAAATACGGAAGCATATTGCTTGGTAATCATGGTTTCCGTCTCCAGCGGCTTAACCTCGTCGCAGGTTTCCGCCAACGGATCACCCTCTACCAGACATTTCAGCACCGGTGCTTTGACCGTCCAAATGCCGCCGTTTTCAAAATTGTGGGGGTTATAGCGCACGTTGGTGTGCAGCACCGGAACCCCTTTGGCCCGAGCCGCGGCGATGACCTCCGGGCTTTCCTTCACCGCATCCACTACTCCAGGGGCGAACAAAGGGGAGCCCTCCGTCGTGTAGCCTTTCATGAAATCGATGACGACCAGTGCCGGTGTGGTGCCGAAACCCACCCGGTTATCCCACACACCTTTATAGTTGTCCGTCGCGGATTGCGTGCTGTCGTTCATGGCGTCCCTCCCACTCAGGGTATCAAGTACCGGTTTCCGGTTTGTTATCGGCCGAGCCTAACGCGACGGCAATGCTTGCACCATGCGCCGCGGGGCCTACACTGCCCCTCCATGTGTTCAGTGTCCGCATTGAGAACGGTTGGCGCGGCCATAGCCCTGTTGGTTGGCGCAAGTATCTCGAACGCCGCTCAGGCTGAGTCCTACATCCTTGCCACCGCAACGACTGGCGGGACCTATTATCCCGTGGGTGTGGCCCTGGCGACACTCACCAAAGTCAAACTGGAGCCGAATGGCGGGCCAGCGATGTCGGCAATTTCATCGGCCGGCTCAGCGGAGAACATTAAACTACTGCGGGAAGGTCAGGTGCGCTTCGCCATTCTGCAAGGGATCTATGGTGCTTGGGCACGGGACGGCAGTGGCGGCCTCGCCAATGAAGGTCCCCAACCCTACCTGCGATCGGTCACGACCATTTGGCCCAACGTGGAACACTGGGTGGTGCGTAAATCGCTCGCAACGACGGGAACGGTGGCGGATTTTGACACCGTCAAAGGCCGCCGGTTGTCGATCGGTGCACGCAACTCAGGCACGGAAGGGTCAGGACGGGCCCTGCTCAGTCGCCTTGGCTACAACCCCGATGAAGACTTTACCCTCGTCAACCAAGGCTATGAGCCGAGCGCCGATGGATTGCAGAACGGCACCTTGGATGCCGCCAATCTACCGGCCGGACCGCCGGTGGCTGCCGTAACACGAGTGTTTGCTGCCATAGGTGACCGGTTGACGCTTTTATCCTTTACGGACGAGCAGATGATCAGGGCCAATACGCCTCGCGTATTGTGGGCGCGATATGTGATTCCTGCAGGAACCTACCCGGGGCAGGACACAGCGGTTCAAACCTTGGGACAGCCGAATTTTCTCGCCGTGCACAAAGATGTCTCCGAAGAAGATGTTTACCGGATTGTTGAAACGGTTTACGCCAATCTGCCGTTTCTTCGGGCCATTCATAAAGCGACAGGCGCTATGAGTTTAGACAATGCGGTGTCGGGATTGCCTTTACCGCTGCATCCAGGTGCCGTGAGGTATTACCGCGATGCGGGTCTGACCGTTCCACCTGACCTGCTTCCGCCGGAGAACCAGTAGGTGTGAGCGACGCAGCGGCTCCATCCTCTGAAATCGAAAAACTTCCGTGCTGGCTTGCCCTATTGGCTGCGGGGATTGCAGTTCTGCATTTGTATTTCAATTCCTTTTCACCGTTGTCGGAGCTGTGGACGTCCATGCTCCATTTCGGTTCGCTTGGCCTGCTCACGGCATTGGTTATTCCAGCACGCAAATCCTGGACGGGTACTTTTGCCCGAGCTTGTAATGTGGCGCTCGGCGTTTTGGTCCTGACTGCCTGCGTTTATCTGATTTTCGGCGAAGATGCGTTTTATGAGCGCGGACAATCCTTTACGACGCTGGATTGGACGTTCGCAATCTTAGCTGTGCTGTGCGCCTTGGAACTGACCCGGCGCACCACAGGGTTGGTGATTCCCATTCTGGCCATCCTGGCTCTCACCTACACAGCCTGGTGGGGTCGCTTTGCCCCCGGTGTCTTTCACTTCCCCGGATTAACCTGGGAAACGGTGTTGTATCGCGCCACTTACGGCGGGGACGGCATGTTCGGCACCATCGCCCGCATCTCTTGGACTTACGTATTCATGTTCATTCTATTCGGTACACTGCTCCTCAAGAGCGGTGCGTCAGATGTAATTTTGGCTTTGGCACGAGCGGCTGCGGGACGATTTGTCGGCGGTCCGGGTCTGGTTGCCGTGTTCGGTTCGGGACTTATGGGCTCGGTGTCGGGCTCGGCCATTGGCAACACGGTGTCCACCGGTGTGGTGACCATTCCGTTGATGAAGCAGTCCGGATTTCCCGCCCGCACAGCCGCAGGGATCGAGGCCGCCGCATCGACTGGTGGCCAATTGATGCCACCGGTGATGGGTGCGGGGGCGTTTCTTATGGCCACCTATACCGGTGAGAGTTACCTCACCATCATCGGCATCGCGACCCTTCCGGCCCTGCTCTACTTTTTGTCAGTTGCTTTTCAAGTACGCATTGCGGCCCTCAAGCATGGGCTAAAACGTGATGAGTCAAAGCACGATATCACCGGATTGGCGAAGGGCTGGCCGGTGCTATTGCCCATCGGATTACTGGTGGCGTTACTCATCGCAGGCTTCACACCCACGTGGTCGGCCGGTGCTGCCGCATTGGCGAGCCTCGTCTGTGCCCGCTATGGTCCCCGTCCCATGGGCGGGAAGGACATCGTTGATACGTTGGCGCAGGCCAGCCTGACAGCAGCATCCATTGCCGTCCTGCTGATTGCCGTCGGCCTTGTGGTCATGGCGGTGACGACAACCGGTCTCGGCCCGACAGTGTCGCAGATGATTATCACCTGGTCCGGCGGCAGTTTGATATTGACGCTGCTGCTGGTGGCATTGGCGTCACTGGTCTTGGGGTTGGGTCTGCCGGTGACCGCCGCTTACGTCGTGTTGGCACCGCTTGCAGCGCCGGCCCTCGCCGATTTGATGCTTGATGCAAAATTGATCGAAGCGTTGATGGCGGGCACTGTGAGCGATGGTGCGAAAACCGTTCTAATGGTGCTTCTGCCCGAACAGGCTGTGTCCCTTGCAAAACCCATGGGCCGAGATGCGGCAGTGGCCTTGCTGGCAGCTGTGCCGCCTGAATTGAAAAACACCGTTTCTGAACAAGGCCTGTCCGCAGGCGCGGTAACGGCTTCGCTTCTGACCGCCCATATGATTGTGTTTTGGCTGTCACAGGATTCCAATGTCACCCCGCCCGTTTGCTTGACCGCCTACGCAGCGGCCGGGCTGGCCGGGACCAAACCCATCGAAACAGGCTTCACAGCTTGGGCTTATGCCAAAGGTCTTTACATCGTTCCCTTGGTGATGGCGGTGTCGCCTTTGATCGGTGGAAACGCGATTGAACTGCTTCAAATAACCATTTTTACCGCCGTCGCTCTTTATGCGTTTGCCGGCGCCTTACAAGGTCATTTGGAAGGCGCGCTGAGCCACGGCGGCCGTCTAATCGCCATTTCCCTTGCTGTGGTTTTGCTTTGGCCTCACGGATCGCTCAGCATCAACGGATTGGCGATCGCCGCTCTTGTCGGCTTGATTTGGTTCTCCAAACGGCAATTGCATCATGAGTGAAGCGTCAGCGGAATTTACGCGTGGTCTCACTGCCCTTAAAGCCGGAGATCAGTCAACCGCGCTCTCCGGTTTTCTCATGGCGCTGGCGCTGGATCCGGAAATACCCGTTCATCGCCACAAGACTCTGGAACTGCTGGGGTTAACGTCCAATTACACGACGCTGCCCCAAGTGGTTTTAGACGGACTCGTGCAGTGCACTGAGGACTCAGACCTGGACTTGCAAGCACTGGCCCTGGTTGTCCGTACCCTGCTGCAGCACAACCCCATGCGCGACCAATGGCTTGCTCTGGCTTATGAGGGTGGGGATACACTGGAACAGGCCTTGGACAACGGCACCTTTGATGGATTGCTGACCGACCCCCTCGTCCGAGCTGTGCTCAATCACGCCACAAATATCAGTCTTGATTTGGAGGATCTTCTGACACGGATGCGGCGCCACGGATTGCGGTGCGCCACCAATGGACCGGCGTCCGTTCTGTTAGAGCGTCACCGCACGTTTTTTTGAAGCCCTGCCAATCCAAGCCAAACGAACCGATTTTGCCTGGGCTGTTACAGAGGATGAATCAGATCAGCTGGATAAACTAGAAAATGTCACGGATGGTCAACTCATTCTCAGCGCTTACCGCGAGTTAGATGCGGTGGATTTAACGTCTCTCGTAAAGTTGACGGCTATTTCGGACAGAGTCTCAAAATCAGTGCAGTCCCAGTATCATGATTTTCCTTACCCGCGGTGGGAACGTCTGCCGCCAGCGCAGGCCAAGCCCTTAAGACATTTTTTACAGACCGTTTTCCAGATCAAGACTGGGCTGAACGGTTGTCAGGACCGGTTATCGGACTGAGCGCGGGCTGTGGCACAGGAAGCGGCACCCTGCAATTGGCCCGTACTATTCAAAACATTGAACTAACGGCGATGGACTTGAGCCCTGCCAGTGTGGCCTTTGCCATCGCTAAGGCCGACGAATTGGGACTGTCGAATATCAAGTTTGGCATCGGCGATATATTGAAACTTCCGGACTTAGATACACGCTTTGACATTATTGAATGCTCGGGCGTTCTCCATCACATGAAGAACCCCGCTAAGGGACTAGTGGATTGATTCCAACGTTTGGAACCCTCTGTTTCGTGCGGCGATGATATGATCGGGGTCGGCTTTCCAGATCAAGGGTTTTGGGTTTGCGTCATTGTATTCGCGGACAAAGCGGTTGATGGCGGCCTGAAGGTCGACGACGGATTGGAAGACGCCACACTTGAGCCCGCGCCGCGTGAGTTTGGCGAAGAAGCCCTCGACGGCATTGAGCCACGAGCACGAGGTCGGCGTGAAGTGGAAGGTCCAGCGTGGATGGCGGGCGAGCCAGGCGCGGACCTTGTCCTTCTTGTGCGCAGCGTAGTTGTCGAGGATGACGTGGACGGCCTTGTCCGTCGGCACCTCGCGCTCGATGCGGTTGAGGAAGCGGATGAACTCCTGATGGCGGTGGCGCTGCATGTTCTGTGCGATGACCGTACCGTCCAGCACGTTGAGCGCGGCGAACAGCGTCGTCGTGCCATGCCGTTTGTAATCATAGGTCATCCTGCTCCGTGGATATCTGGGTGACCGACTACCACCATGTGCTGGAAGGGGAGAATCCCGTAGTGGACTGGATCATGGGCACAGGCCTACGACCCTATCTGGCAGTGCTGGATGAGGCCGAACAGCCTGATTTTATTGCGGAATTTAGCGAACGGGTGTTGGCGGCCTATCCCAAGAGCGTGGACGGCAAAACGCTGTTCCTGATGAAGCGGATTTTTGCGCTGGCGCAGAAAATTTGAAAAGGAATTATGCCGCCGTCTTCGCAGTGTCGGGCTGCTGCTCTTGCTCGCGCATGCGGAATACCGCTTTATGCGCCTCTTGAAATGAAAGATCGGGACGCACGGCAACGATGGCATTGGCTGCCAGTCGGCATTGGTCCACGTAGTCCCGTCCGGCAGCGCGAGCGGAAAGCAGGACGCGAGAAATAACGCCGTGTACGTCGTCAAGGACGACGCCCACGCTCTTATCTTCGATCTGTTTGGGCGCAATAAAAGGAATGACCGTCTGAAAGGCGGCCGATCCGTCTTTGCTGACCGGAATTATGTTGATCTGATTCATCGTCTCACCGTCTTGCCCTATTTATTGTAGGTCGAGCCGGCCACGACACAAGATGTCGGGTCGGGACTGGCCCTGCCCGGCGAGTCGCGCCTAACTCTGGGTTTCAAAGGACCGACCTATACTGTCCGAATCGACATTTTGCCGGCGAAGGTAAAGCAATCGTATGACGCCCAGTTGACCTCTTTGTGGTCTTGTTTAACCGGATGTGGTTTGGGATTTTTCCGCGCGTGCTTTGCAGGCCGCCACGACTTCCCGCTTTTGATCGAGGGTCATAGTCCGCCACGCGCCAATCTCTTTTACGGTCCGAAGGCAGCCGATGCACATCTTGGTCTCTGGATCGACAGTGCACACCCCGACACACGGCGATGCCGGCAGGTCCCCGTGCGGTGGTGGGGCTGGTTGCGGGGATGAGGCTGGTGTATCCATGGCGCCCTCACCTATCGTGCCGACGGCGCCGATGCAAGCACGGCATGGATTGTGTGCGGGAGTGACCAACAGGAGATTCTATCGTGGCCGATCAGCCGGAAACTCTGACCCAGCTTGGCAGCAAAACTGGTTTGCCGGCCTCTCCAGACGACGCTGTGCTGGAAACCGTGGCCAATCCTCAGGCGGGCAGCGACTATCTGGTCCGCCTCTCCTGCCCGGAATTCACCAGTTTATGCCCCATTACTGGTCAACCGGACTTCGCCCATCTGGTCATCGACTATGTGCCCACAGACAAGATCGTGGAATCCAAGTCCCTGAAACTGTTTCTCGGCTCGTTCCGTAATCACGGCGCCTTCCATGAAGACTGCACGGTGATGATCGGCCAGCGCATCGTTGAGACCACAAGCGCCAAGTGGCTGCGCATCGGCGGCTATTGGTATCCCCGCGGCGGCATTCCCATCAATGTGTTCTGGCAAACAGGCAATGCACCTGACGGTTTGTGGATCCCTGATCAGAACGTGCCGAGCTACCGCGGGCGGGGTTAGCCGGCTTTGGACACATCATCACATTTCACCGGGCGCTGTCTGTGCGGTGCCATCCAATACGAAGTGAACGGCAAACCTATGGGCATGGTGAAGTGTCATTGCCGCGATTGTCAGAGGGAGACCGGCGGCGGCCATGCAGCCACTCTGATGTTCAAGGCGGCTGACTTGGAGATCACAAGTGGGACACCCAAAGTTTTCGCCATTGAAGGCGAAAGCGGCAACGAAGCCCTGCGGCGGTTCTGTCCCGATTGCGGCTCCTATTTGTTTGCCAGCTCATCCGCCCGGCCGGATTTCGTCGGTGTTCAAGCAGGCTCCCTGGACGACCCGAGTGTCTTCAAGCCCATGGCTCACGTGTGGACGGTGTCCGCCCAACATTGGGACCTGTTGGATCCCGAGATCCCACAGTTCGAACGGACGCGGCAGAAGACTTGAACCCACAATATTTAGCCAAAAGGCGAACAGGACAGGTTACCCAGCTTGGATGGGGCACCGCTTTGCCCTGTAATGGCGCTCTGAACGTTAGGGGACGGTTTCATGGCTCGGTTTGACGACAGGGTTGCGCTGGTGACCCGCGCGGACGGCGCAACAGGGAAAGCAATCTGTGCGCTATTGGAAAAAGACGGTGCTACTGTGATCAAAGTAGACTTTGACGTTACCACCGTTGACGGTTGGGAAAGCGGTCTATCCGCGCTTGGTGACGCCCATGGCCGTCTCGATATCGTCGTCACCATTTCTGAAGCCAAGTACGACCAACCCACCAATATCGTCGACACGACCCTGGAACAATTTCGGGGTGTCAACCGGGACAATATCGAGCATACTTTCCTCGCCACCCGTTACGGCGTGGTGAAGATGCGCGAGTACGATAACGGTGGCTGCATCGTCAACGTCGCGCCGGCGACCGCCATGGTCGGTGTTGCCGGCCAGGCCGCCTTCTGTGCATCGGCCAACGGCATCCGCATGATGACCCGGGCCTCGGCCCTGTCCTGTTGCGAAGCCAAGGACCGCATCCGCATTAACTGCGTGCAGGCCGGGCGCATTGAAGGAACCCCTGACGGGGAAGTGATGGCGAATTCACCAGTACCTCTGGGGCACGCTGGATCGGTTAACGACATCGCCGAAGCGGTGGCTTTTCTCGCCTCTGACGAAGCCTATTACATCACCGGCTACATATTGCCGGTGGATGGCGGCATGTTGGCTGCTTAGTCGGCAGCGGCTTCATCATTACCGGTTATCCCCTTCAGCCGTGTTCGATAATAACCTTACCGATGCCATCATGCTGACGCTGGAAACGGAAGGCTTCCGGTGCATCTTCAAAATCAAACCGGCCTGAGACAGCCGCTTCCAAGTCGTTGACCCCATAGGCATCCGCCATGTCCTGCAGCATATGCACACTGGCGTTGCTGATGGCCTTCATGGTGATATTCTTCATATAGAAACCAGGCATCTTGGGTAGCGGTTCCGGCAGCCGGGTGGTGCCGATCATCACCACATAGCCGTTGACGGCAGTACCCATCAGCGATTGATCCAGGGTCTCCCGGCCAACGTTTTCCAACACAATGTCAGCACCGTGACCATTAGTGGCGTTCATCACCGCCTGTCCCCAATCGGCTGTCTTCCGATAGTTGATACCGATGTCGGCGCCGTGCTTTTTCATTTCTTCCAGTTTGTCGTCGCTGGATGAAGTGACAACGACAGTGGCACCGCTGGCCTTGGCCAACTGCACGCCGAAGGACGACACCCCACCGGTACCAAGAGGCAGGACGATGTCACCCGGCTTGACACGGGCCACTTCGTAAAGGGCGTGCCATGCCGTCACACCGGAAGAAACGAAACACGCGGCGGTTTCATGAGAGACATTGTCGGGCAGCACGGCCAATTCCGTCAACCAGCCGTCGATGTTGTTGCCCACATCACCGATGTAGGACTGTTCCGGATCCCATGGTCCATCGACCCAGGCAGAAAAATGACAGGCGGTGACCCGGTCTCCGGGTTTGACTCTTGTCACTTCGTCGCCGCCATCGACTACTGTTCCCGCCCCTTCACTCAAAGGAATACGGGTGTCGGGCCGGCGGCCGCGTGGAAAGGGAAACCGATTTGCGATCAAACCATGGTCGCGGGCATTGATGGAGGAAGCAGCCACGCGGATCAGAACTTCATTGCGCGCAAGTCTCGGCAATGGCCGTTCGACTAGGCGTAAGGTATCGATGCCTTTTTGCTCGCCGATTTCCCAGGCCCGGTAAGTGTCGGAACTCTGTGCCAATTGTTCGCTTGAACTGGCTGAAGCTGGTTTGGCGCCCATCAATGCCCCGGTGGCGCCCGCGGCCACGGACAAAGCATCCCGTCTGATGACCATGCGTGATATCCCCTTTTGATTTGCTTTTGTATGACCCGTCTCAAGGTTAGAGACCGCGTTTTTAAGGCTAGCATAGCCGAAGGGTGATCACTCAGTCTAAGCTGTCTTGGGGCTCTCGCTCAGACTGTCATGCTGAGTGCAAGTTTCGGGGGACAGCACCATGGGCGCATTAGACGGCAAGGTCGCCATCATCACCGGCTGCACAGCGGCGAGTATTGGCCGGGCCTGCGCCATGAGTATGGCTCTTCAAGGCGCGAAAGTTGTGGTCACTGGCCGCACCGAAGCGGGAGGTCAGGAGACCGAACAGCTCGTCAAAGAAGCGGGCGGAGAAGCCCTGTTCGTCCGCCAGGATGTTACCTTGGAGGAGGATTGGGAGCGCGTGGTCCAGACGACGCTAGACACATACGGACAACTGAACGTGCTGATCAACAATGCGGGCGAAGCCATCGTAAAAGCTATCGCCGATTTAACTCATGACAACCTCTTGTTCCTCCGTCACGTCGATCTGGACGGCCCGTTTCTCGGCATGAAATACGTGTGGCCGCACTTGATAGCAGCCGGCGGCGGCGTGATCCTCAACATGAGTTCCATCGTTGGCCAGAAAGGCATGCCCCAAGGCACCGCTTACGGCGCCATCAAAGGCGGACAACTCGGTCTCACACGCGCCGGCGCGTTGGAAGGCGCGCCCCACAATATCCGCGTTGTGTCCGTTCACCCGGGCATGATCTGGACCGCTGGCGTGCCGGACGTGCTCGGACCCAAAGCTGAAGAGATGCGGCCTACCATCGCCGCCTGCCTGCCGTGGGGCGAAACCGGTGAACCGCATCACGTGGGTGATGCTTGCGCTTTTCTGTGTACCGACGCCGCCAAGTACATCACTGGCTGTGAGTTCAATATCGACGGCGGGGCCGGCGCGGGCTAACGTTTCCGGCCCATTTCTGGGCTTTTTTCACCTGAACCTCGTACTTTTTTGACCACGTATTGCATCCGATCCGGCATGCTGATGCATCTATTCATCACGAACGGCAAAAAGTCTTAGTCATGGTGCCGTCAACGAGGAGGTGTGTTTGTTATGGACGCCGAACAAGTGGCCCCGATTTTTCTCATTGTTTGCATCGCAATTGTTGGTGTGTTTTTCTCCATTACCGGCACCGCAGCCGATCACAGGTGCAGGAAACCATTCGCAGTGCACTCAATAGCGGCTCACAGTTAACACCCGAACTCATTCAAGCTCTCGGGGAGCCAGTGCAGCCCAAGGATGGCGATTTGCGCCGCGGTGTTATGTTCATGTGTTTCGGTGCCGCCCTGTTTATCAGCGGCCTCTTGTCCGGCGTGCTTGGTGGCGATCGCGGTGGCGCCGTGTTTTTCATGGTCATCTCAACCTTTCCCCTCTTGGTGGGCACCGCCTACCTGCTGCTTTGGAGGTGGACTCGCACGAGCAAAGATGAATAAAGCCCAGACCGGAAACGCATCGGCTCATGCCGGTATCAGACGAAGCTCTGATCGCCCAGGTGCTCGCCGTCAACGACATGACGGCGTTCGGCGATCTCGTGGAACGGCACCAGGAGCGGGTGCGGCGAACCTTGCTGCGTTTGACCGCCGGTGGCCGTATGCTGGCCGACGACTTAGCCCAAGACACCTTCATTCGGGCTTACGACAAATTATCGACCTATCGCGGTCCGAACACGTTTGGGCCATGGCTTGCGCGTATCGCGACGACCTTGTTTTTGCAGATCAAACGCAAGGAGAAAACGGCGCGGACGGCATTGGCGGAACTGGGTGCGGAGGATGTTCCCGTCACGAGCCAACCGGAAGCGGCGGCGATAGACCTGGACAAGGCATTGGCCGTTTTGAAACCAGACGAACGCACCGTTGTCGTGTTATGTTTTGGCGAAGGCATGAGTCATTCCGAAGCGGCAGAGGCGACCGGCATGCCGTTGGGCACAGTAAAGTCCCATGCCTTACGGGGCCGAGACAAAATGCGCCGGGTATTGGGTGAATAACCGGCGAACAATAGAGAAGAGAGTATCGGTATGACCGATGACA
Organism: Rhodospirillaceae bacterium; assembly: GCA_965262665.1. Classification (GTDB taxonomy): domain Bacteria; phylum Pseudomonadota; class Alphaproteobacteria; order Rhodospirillales; family Rhodospirillaceae; genus CBDBND01. Next base: position 608,085 of record CBDHFR010000002.1, on the reverse strand, counting down.
ACAAAAAAATGATCGAAACTTCTCAATCGGACAGCTGGTTGAGTGCCGTCTTTGCAGCGGCGGCCGGCCCGGTTGTGGATATGGCGTTTGTCGACCGGGTGCTTGCCCGCATGCGCAAACGGCAACGCATCCGCAGTCTGGTGATCGTCGGTACCGTTGTCTTGGCCGGTGCGTTGACCCTATGGCAGCTGTCCGGTCTTGCCGCAACACCTCCTGTTCTCGAAATGGCAACATTGAGTGCCCTATCTTGGCTCGCCGGAAATACCTATATGACGGTAGCTTTATCACTCGTTTTGGTGGGATTGACCGCCTGAATGATCACAGAAGAGGCTTAATCCACCATCATCTATTTTGTATGGTTCCTGAGGATTCTCAAGAACCCTTTAAATTGGTGGATTTTCCCTGATTCCATTCTTGAACATGCTTACCTATTCCCCCATATTCCAACAATAAGTGTGGAGATAATTGTGGGGATAAAGCAATGGGAAAACTTACGGCTGCGCGTCTTCGAAGCCTTTCCAAGCCGGGAATGCACGGCGACGGCGACGGGTTGTATCAGACATCAAGAAATGGATGGACAGCCGTCCCGTCGCCAATCCAAAAGACTTAATCAAGGATTGAAACCATGGCCCGCTGGAACAAGCGCCCAGCCGGTTATGGTTGGGATAGGCTGCGCGGCGCGGCTGGTCCCGAGCAATCAAGGAACGCCTCGATAGCGGTACCCATCGTTGCCGAACGCCAGCGCTTCCCCGACTTCGCCGCCATCAACAACGCAGCACTACCGGTACTGCCGGCGTTAGTTGCACGCTGGCTTCCGGACGGACGCCAACAGGGCTGCGAGTGGGTGGCCAGAAACCCGCGCCGAGTGGACCGTCGTCCTGGATCCTTCCGCGTCAACCTGCGGACGGGCCCGATGGGCTGACTTCGCTTTAGCGGACGTAAGGGGCGGAGATCCGGTGTCTCTCGCCGCATATCTGTCCCACCAGTCGCAATGCGATGCGGCACGCGTCCTCGCCAAAATGCTCGGGGTGCCATCATGAGTGGAAGCGACGGCGGTGGAGATATGTTTGTACCGCTTAGCGATGATGAGAAGGCACTGGCGGAGGCAGCGTCCGCCAAATTTTTTACTTAACATATTGATTTAAATTACTCTTTTATTCGTCATTGTATATACACCCCTAATTTAACCTAATAACTAAAGCAGGTTTTCACGATATTTTACGGGACCGCATAGGACAGTCCTTATCCGCACCAAGACATACAATTGCCTGGTGCCACTGGTACAGCCCCAATCGCTGCCGCCACGATATGCTGGCAAGTCCGATACATCCTTCCACGGAAAACATGAACCGAACGGACTCTGAACGATACAAACAGAAAGAGCCACTTGGTTGAGCAGACTATCGGAATCCCTCCAAAGGCACATGCCCCTCTTTGCTCTTTCGCGGCACGTCGGCGTGCCCTGGCCTCTGATTCCGATTGCTCTGGCGCGTGGAGCCCTGCCGTAGGGGGGGGCGTTTTATCCGTCACAGCGTCACAACCGTTGGCAGCTGCGGGTTTCCGCGATTCCGTATCCGTCACGAGGTTCGGGTTTGTGACGGATAAAAATTAGCTGTAACCGTTGTCAGATAAGGGTTGTGACGTTGTGACGGATAGAGAGGGGGTCTCTGGGATTGAACGGTTCGTCCACACTCTTGCGAGCGCGCTGCTTTTGCATCCATGCGCGGGGTTGCCACCTGTCGCATTAGGCACGAATTTCGGCAGGTGGGACGCCGAACGGCTCAATGGAGCCGGCCAAAGAGCGCTGAATGAGGCCAAGGCCGGTCTAAGAGCTCTTAGTGCGGACCAGCGGCCCATGATTGAGCAGGCTCAAGCCAAATGCGCGATAAGGCAAATTATCAAGCATTTGAACCCATGGCGGTCTGGCCGGCAGGCATCGATCCGCCATCTCGAAATCGCCGATATGGGACCCGCGGCCATCGACCGACCCAGGGGGGTGTCCGATTTAGCCGGAGCGCGCCACGAGGGACCCATGCATGACCGCATCCCTCTTATTGGGGCCTCCGCGCGAGACATTGAAGACAAGGCGAGAATGAAAAGCATCAGAGGTGTCTGTAGGATAATTCCCACATTCGACGGCAGCCCGATCCGGCGAGGTTTGCCACACAGCTTGTGACGAGATCGGCCTGGACCGCGCAATCTGGACGATTCCCGCCGGGCGCGTTACGGCGGATCGGGCATTGTCAGACTAAAATCGTATGTTAGAATTTTCCGGTTGTTGAGCCAGCTTCATCGCCCGTGCTTGTCCGGTCTAAGCCAGACAAAACATGTTTTTGCGCCCTGAAATCCACAAAAAGGGGACAGGGAGAGAAGACCAAGCAGATTTAATCTGACAATGCCGTTCAGAGACATCAAGACCTTGCAGAAATTCGCCTCCATTCACGCCTCGATCTACAACCATTTCAACCACCAACGCCATCTCAACCGCCGCGATACTTTCAAACAAGCCCGAGCCACCGCCTTGGCCGAATGGCGTCAACTTGGGTATTGTCACGTTATTGAACGGTCGTGCTGCGAATTGGCATAGAACTCAAGCTCAAGCGGCAGCGGTGACGGTTTGCCACAGGCCCATTGCGTGGTTGCGAAACTGGCGTAATGTCTTTCGGGATATCAGATGGCGTTGGACGTTGAAGGTGTTGTAGACGGTGGCGTGGGTAGAGAGAAACCGCTGCGCTGATCGAGCCGATTTGAAACGCTGCATTCGTCGTTCCCTCTGTCGGACTGGTAAGTGAGAATTCTCGGCTCGGTTGTTCTTCCTGCCACCAAAATCATGGTGCCTGATAAGGCCCAAATCCTTCAGAGCAGCACCATAAGATGGCAGTTTGTCTGTGATGAAGGTATCTGGGACAAAGCCTTGCTTTTTCAACAGTTTGCGTATCACCTTGAGCGCTGCCTTCTTGTTTCTGCGTGACTGAACCAGGATATCCAGCACTTCGCCTTCACTATCGACAGCGCGCCATAGATACATCCGCTTGCCGGCGATGGACACGAACACCTCATCAAGGTGCCACCGGACGTCAGGTCTAGGGCGCGTTGTCCTCAGTCTCCGGGCATAGGCTTGCCCGAACTTCAGTGCCCAGCGCCGCACCGTTTCATAAGAAACATCAATACCACGTTCAGCGAGCAGATCTTCAACATCTCGGTAGCTGAGGGGAAACCGGTAATACAGCCAGACAGCGTGCTGAATGATCGCGGGTGGAAAGCGGTATCGGGCATAGGAGATTTTCTGCATCCAGCAACATTACTGCGCCATCAGCAGCTGGTCACCCTGTTAATGTGACAGTTCCGTGGCAGGTACCCCGAAAGTCGCACCGATGGAAGACAGTCGACGGACCTCCACCGCATGTTCTGTTGACGGGGCCATGCCGCGACTCGGGAACCGTATATATTCGGAATGGGACATGAGAACATGGCAAGAGCGAAGAGACTGCCTACGCGGCTGTACAAGTATCGTGACTTGACTGCCCGCACTTTAGACATGGTCGTGGGAGACAAGATCCATTTCGCCGACCCGAGCACGTTTAACGATCCCCTGGATACCCGACCTTCGGTTGAGGACGATGTTGATACGGAGGAGCTCGGAAGGATTTTGAGGATTCTGATGGAACAACGCACCGGTGCTGAAATGCGCGCGGGGGCGAAGGCGATGAAGCTCAAGGACCCGAGAACGAGAGACTGGATCGAAAAGCACAGTCGCAGGCAGGCGGAACAGCGCATAGCTGAGATCGAATACGGCGCTACCGACCCGGACTACGATTTTGAGACCGCGCTAAGGTCGCAACTCCGTTACTGCATCGAGTTGGAGCTGCTTCTGGGATACGAGAAGGGGATCGTCTCCTTTGCCGAGCGGGAGGACTGTCCGCTGATGTGGAGCCACTACGGCGACCAGCATCGGGGAATTTGCCTGGGCTATTCAGTACCGGAGAGTGCTACAGGGGATGTCCATGAAGTAACGTACGACGGAGGTAGGCTGGTCAAGGCGAGTGAGGTAGGCGCCATGCTGGACGGTGATGATGAAGCTCGCGCGAGTGTGGACGAAGCCGTGATGTTGAGGAAGGCGGAGAGTTGGGCGTACGAACAGGAATGGCGGTTGATTGGGCGTCGGGGGACTGAGGGCTCGCCCTTGGAACTGGAAGAAATCGTCTTCGGGATGGGGTGTAGGGAGTCGGTCAAGTACACGGTTATGAAGGCTTTGGAGGACAGGAGTGGCTCGGTGGAGTTCTACGAGATGCGCGAAGAGCGGGGTACTTTCAATCTTCGGAAGGGTGAACTGATCTACGATGACGAACTGTTTGTGCATTTTCCGAAGCGGCATCTCGATTTGTTGGAAGGATTTGAGGATCTGACGGCATTGTCAGACTAACTGGCCCGGAGCAGAAGAAGCCATAATAGAGGACTCTCAGGGTGCAAGTTGACGCCATTCGGCCAAGGCGGTGGCTCGGGCTTGTTTGAAAGTATCGCGGCGGTTGAGATGGCGTTGGTGGTTGAAATGGTTGTAGATCGAGGCGTGAATGGAGGCGAATTTCTGCAAGGTCTTGATGTCTCTGAACCGAGCCATTGCCCCTTCCCGTCGTCGGAAGGGTTGATGTGAGTTTTCCGCCCGGTTGTTGAGCCAGCGCCTGGTCTCTTGACAACCTTCATTGCCAATCACCTTCATCGCAGCCCGGTATGACTTTAGCTGAGTTAGTCGCGATGTGATCTGACACCGCTCCCTTCCCAGCGAGCTGGAATGGGAGCGGCGCATCTCTTGAAAGAGATTGTGGTTGTCCGTTTTGATGGTGGTGAACACCAACCACAAAACGAGGACACCACGATGTTGAATACTACCGATAAGATCATCAAACACAAAACTGGATTTCTGAATCTGGCCGAGGAACTGGGCAACGTGTCGAAGGCCTGTCAGGTCATGGGCATGTCGCGCGACGGCATTGTAAGACTAAATTGGCTTGAACTGGGAATTAAGGTCTCCTAGCCTCCGGCGATGCACAATCCCTTCCGTTATTTCAATAGCTCGCCCGAGGTCATCCGCAGCGCTGTGATGCTGTATGTCCGTTATCCCTTGTCGCTGAGACAGGTCGAAGATCTCCTGTTCGAGCGCGGCGTCGACTTCTGCCATGAAACCGTGCGGTACTGGTGGAACCGTTTTGGCCCGTTGTTTGCCGCCAAGATCCGGAAGAGGCGGATAGACCAGCGCAACTGGTCGAATTGGCGCTGGCATCTTGATGAGGTGTTCGTCCGCATCAACGGCGAGACACATTATCTATGGCGTGCCGTTGACCATGAAGGCGAAGTGCTTGAGGTCTATGCCACGAAACGGCGGGATCACAGGGCTGCGCTTGAATTCCTTAAACGTGCCATGAAGCGTTATGGCCGGCCGGCTTCGATCGTCACAGATAGGCTAAAGTCATACCGGGCTGCGATGAAAGTGATTGGCAATGAAGGTTGTCAAGAGACCAGGCGCTGGCTCAACAACCGGGCGGAAAACTCACATCAACCCTTCCGACGACGGGAAGGGGCAATGGCTCGGTTCAGAGACATCAAGACCTTGCAGAAATTCGCCTCCATTCACGCCTCGATCTACAACCATTTCAACCACCAACGCCATCTCAACCGCCGCGATACTTTCAAACAAGCCCGAGCCACCGCCTTGGCCGAATGGCGTCAACTTGCACCCTGAGAGTCCTCTATTATGGCTTCTTCTGCTCCGGGCCAGTTAGTCTGACAATGCCTCCGCGATGAATGCGGCGTTTCCGGACCCCGGCGGCAAACAATGGGCCAAAGCGGTTCCACCAGTACCGTACGGTCTCATGGCAGATGTCGATGCCGCGCTCGAACAGAAGATCTTCGACCTGTCTCAGCGACAAGGGATAACGGACATACAGCATCACAGCGCTGCGGATGACCTCGGGCGAGCTATTGAAATAACGGAAGGGATTGTGCATCGACGGAGGCTACGAGACCTTACGTCCCCGCTCAAGCCGATTTAGTCTGACAATGCCGTTCAGAGACATCAAGACCTTGCAGAAATTCGCCTCCATTCACGCCTCGATCTACAACCATTTCAACCACCAACGCCATCTCAACCGCCGCGATACTTTCAAACAAGCCCGAGCCACCGCCTTGGCCGAATGGCGTCAACTTGCACCCTGAGAGTCCTCTATTATGGCTTCTTCTGCTCCGGACCAGTTAGTCTGACAATGCCCGGGTTTGATATCGAGGATTGTCGAAAGTACAGATTCAGTTCCTCATGATCGCTATTGCGCTCAACTGCAAGCGGATTGTGGCGCTCACAGCTTTTTGGCACATATTCCAGAGGTGGGTGTGCCGCTTTGCTCTCCGCCGTTACGGAATCATTCATGACAGTTACAGTCATCCCTTTATTGCCTACCGTTCGTCCGCAGCGTGACAACACCGCCGACGAAACAGGGTTGTTCAACAGTCCGTAGTGTGTTTTACAGCTAATTCGGTAATGCGATAAACGTACCATTGTTACGTTGCGTAATCTCTCTCATCAAATGAGCGAAGCGGCCTGTCGTTCCTATTGATAGTGCGTATTCGTTTATGAAACCAACGGCGTGAATTCTGACTCTGGTTTGGCCGGAGCTGTCAGGAACGTTAATACGTTCAATCATTCGGATTGTTTGCTCAACAGATTCGCCACTGAATTCATCCCCAAAGACAAATACACTAATCTTTTTCTCCCCGTCATAAAACGTACGAATGGCAGCCTCTATGCCATTGACGGGATCACTGTTTGAAAAGTCCGTCCAACTTCTTATGAGATCCAGCGCGCCTTTTCGCATTGATGGTGTGTCAGACATCCACTCGCGCCTATATCCTTCAAAGAGATATCGGCCCTGGTCATTCATAATTTGGAATCCCTTCACTGTCGGATGGATATTCAAGACATTTTCAATTTGCGCAATCACTTGCGACCAGATTTGTTGCATGCTACCGGATGTATCGACGACAAATATCACGTATTCACTATCAACGGGAATACCCCCGACGTCTTCATCCTTTTCATTCTGATCAAGAAGTCTGCGCATTTCTTCTGTCAGCGACTGTCGTGCAACATTCATATCATTAAGCACTTTTATCGTTGCATCTTGCTGGGACTGTGCCTGTGTCTTTGCACGCTGTGCCGCAGTCAATGCGTCTAGAACTTCTGTAACCCTAGTTTCCTCCTCAGACAGCTTTCGTTTCAATTCAGTGACTTGATTTTCCAGTATTTCGACCTGTCTCATCTGCTCAAATAAGTTTGCCATAACATCGTCCTGATTCGTTGCCTGATCTGACACGCCACCAGAGGTCTTGGTTATAAGCAGAAGTAGAACAATCGCCCCAAATCCGCAGGCGATGATATCGAGAAAGGAAAGACTAAAAATATCTACGTCTTTTCTCTTGTTGAGCCTACTCATGGCCATGACTCTGTGGGGGCTATTAATATGCCATTGTTTTGATTGGCAAGAAGCCAGTAACCAACGGCGGCACCTGGGTCGCCTTCAATAGGGAGCAGAACAACATTCGTCTTTATATCTGGAAGAAGATTATAAAGCTTGCGCATGGCGCGGAGAAAGAACTCTCCCCTACACTTTGGCGTAACGGTGCTACTTGTTGATCTGAAGCAACTGGTAATTCTATCTAAGTCGAAAGTTCCTAAATCTCCGTGCAAGGTTGGCAGCCCATCTGTAATGATGTAAAGAGAATCTGGGTTGGGATTCAGCCGGGAGACCGCTTCAAACGCTTGTTCCAGGTTCGTCCCATTATTCGGTACAACATCTAGCGCGCTTTGAAGTGAGAGTGTTACCTCTTTTGATTGCGTTGCATCAGTCCATGTTTTTTGAGAATTGTGATCAACAGTTTCGCTGCTGAAAGTCATGATACGGACCCGGCTTTCTTTAGGTAATTGAGCCGTTAGCCATTGCAAAATACGCTTTGACCAAGTCCACTTAGGCGCATTTAACTTTTGTGAGTCAGAAGAATTCTTTAGTCGAATAATATCAATAATATCCGGTGCCATCATGCTCGCCGAAGAATCAAGAAGCATGACAATTCTTTTTCCCTCGACTTTCATTCCAATTAGATAATTTCGATTACCTTCATTTTCTATTTCGACAACCGCATCCTCTGTCTGTTGCTGGACCTTTTCAATATCAGCTCTTGCTATGTCGGCTTGTTCTCTTAGGGATGCACTCTGTCCGTCTATCTTGCTTGTTTCAATCAGAGCAGACGCTAATTGATTGCGGATCTGAAGTAATCTTTCTGTTCTTTCTGCAAGTTCTCGGTCTAATACCTCGATCTGTTTCTCGAGCGTCTTTTGATGTTCGATTTGGAAAGCGATATCATTTTCGAACCGGTTGGTGTTAACCGGATTGGACTCATCGGCGTGCTTAATTATCAGAAAGACGAGTATGACGGCTCCCAAGCCACACGACATAATATCTAGGAAAGCAAGTGAAAATGGAGTCAGTCCCCGCCTTCTCATGATAGAAGAGGAAGACAAGACTTATTCCTCAGACAAATGCTTGAGAAACATCCGGTCACAATATTCTTGTGCGTCTAAAACAGATTTATCTTGAAGAAATTGAAGCTGATGCAAGAAGAACATCAAAATGATGCTAATCAATAAAGCTATTAAAGTTGAATTAAAGGCCACGCCGAGACTGGCCGTCATTCCTGCTATGTTTCCCTCCAGAGCAACGTGAGCCTGTGATAGCGCATCACCAATACCTCTAACGGTGCCAATAAAACCTACTGAGGGAATGGCCCAGATAATATAACGTACCATCGACAACTCCGCTTCCATTCTCATGGCCACGTTATCAGAGTACTCAGTCACCGCGTGGGATGCGTTTTGAATGCTGCCCGTTGAGACAAACCTCTGAAGACCGGCGATCAAAGCTTGAACTACGATCGCATCAGTTGAAGGGCGTCCCAAATCCCATAAATTGTTAAGAGCGGAGATCGCAGTGGATTGCGTTACTGTCAGCTCTTCAATCCGGTCGATAAGATCCACTTCCAAGAAGTGTTTTTGTTTAATGAGTTCGCTAACCTTCCGGGCGATAAGGCAAATTGCCCAAATCATAAATATCAAACAGATCTCTTGTTCATAGTCTTTCAAGATAACAAAAACTGTACGCGCCGCTGGCTCGTTAGCCTGTTCGGCTTCAGCGACTTGCCTGTTTGCCTCTGGTCTAATGAAAAGCAAATAGAGCGTATGAACAAAGAAAACGGAGCCCAAGAGCGTCGAAATTTGAAATAAGAGACCAGTACTTTGATTGCTTTGATGGCTAACGTTTATTTCCTTAATCTCTGCCATGGTCTGTGTGTCCATCTAGCTAAGCAGTCGTCTAAATATCCCTCGGAAACGAAACTGCATGGTCAGTAGAAATCTCTACAGAGGGATCGAAAGACTCAAAAGCCTTCCCCTCACTGTTGTTATCGCTTTCTGTGGTAGAGGAAGACTTAGATTCCGATGAGGACTCTTGAATTTCGCCCTCATTGTCTGTTTGGGAATATGTCGGACCAAACAACAGAAAAATTATCATGAAAATGATAAATGATTTTTTATTCACCATTCCTTCCTCCTAGCCATCGTACCAATCGAAAGCCAACATCATCTCGAGGTTCTTTTCCAGCTTCTCTGTAACTCAAGCGCAGCTCTGTTAGGGTGGAAGACCTCCAGCTAGAACCCCTAATGACATGCTGATTTCCTGAGCTTGGGCCTAACCTATCCAACTCAGACCGTACCGGACCAGGTGATGCGAGTTCATAGAAATCATGAATCCATTCACTTACATTACCGCCGAGATCAAAAATTCCTATTTGGTTTAGTGAGTAAGACCCGACCGGTGCTAGGCGTGGCATTCCATCTCGATACTTCGGTATAAAACATTCCGTTTCATCCACTGAACTCTCATCCGCAAAGTTACCAGATTCTGGAGGGATTGGCATGCTGTGACCCCAAGGGAATCTTAGCGTTTTGCGCGCTTGGCCTGCCTCGTAGCGTGATATCCAGACCCACTCCGCTTCGGTTGGAAGGCGATATCCATTTGCGTCAATATCAAACCCTTCAAAGGTATTCCCCGACATGAAATAAACGGGCCGTAGACCATCGTTGTTACTGACCCAATTGGCATAACGGGCGGCGTCTGACCATGTCACGTTAGTAACGGGTTCATCCGATAACTCAATATTTTTTCCTAAGCCATCGGTTCTTTGAAACTTTGCGTATTGATTAGCGGCCACTTCTTTTGCGCTGACATAGAAGTAGCGAGTTATGTTAACTTTGCGTAGCACCTCGTTTGCCCTTTGACCAGGCTCGCTTCGCGGTGCACCCATCTCAATCTCGCCCGGGCCAATAAGAACAAAATCTTGATCGTTTGAAGACCGTAACACTTTAGGAGCACTTGCGATCAGTGCATCCATATTCGTTATCAAGTTGACTGTAATGCTTTTTCGAATCAAGGGATCAGGCACGATATCCTGAGTGAACGGTTGATATCCTTGTTTGGTAATCGTTATCTCCTGTTCAACCGCGCGCAGCTCGATTTCGATCGGAGTTATGCCAATCGGTGTTCCACCTACAAATACGTCAGCGGCAGGAGCAGACGTAATCTCGACGAGCCCCCTGACCTCCGACATATCAAAAGTAAGAGTCTCTCGTGTGCCGGCTTCTAAAGATACGTTACGTGTGACGGTCTCGTAGCCAGGATGAGATAAGAAAATGGTGTGAGCTTGATTCGGTGTAACACCTAAAGTGATCGGAGTGGTGCCACGAAACTGGTTATCGACGAGCACGCTCGCACCAACGGGAACACTACCAATACTAAGCATGCCGGGATTTCGACTCATTTGGATGGTTGGCAACCGAGGAATTTCGCTGAGTGAAACGTTAACGAGTCTGGTCTCTACTACAAAGCCAGCAAGCGAGACTTTGATCTCGCGCCGACCTTGCGGGACATTTGTTGACAATGGGGAGATGCCCACGAAATCACCATCGATACTGACCTGCGCGCCCTCTGGTTCAGTTCTTATTTCAATCGGCTGTGTTGCCGGCGATAGAGTAACATCGAGTTCAATCTCGTTGCCACCGCCTAGGATCGTAAGTTCAGTTTCGAAGGGTTGGAACAAGGGGTGGCCAATAGATACTACATAATTACCCTCTTCCAATTCATATTCAATTTGGAACCCCTCTGCAACTTTTACACTGTCTACTTGAATGACGATATCGGGCAAATTCGGCGCAACTGTTATGTTTAAGATATCGGGCAGTCTCTCGAGGACAACGTCAATAACGTTACCACCAGAAACGATTTCCGTTCGTAATATGCCCTTCTTGAATCCAGGTGATGCTACGGATATTTCCACATCTCCAGGTAGGGCTATAACGCGATCATCAAAGACAAATCCCACGCCTGTTCTTACGTCAATAACAAACTCAGTTTGAGCTTCTTCGGGAAGAATTTTTACTTGCAATCCAGATCCAGCGACAAAGTACGCGGCCCCAAGCGTTAATAGAATGAGAGAACCGAAAATAGCATAGAAGCGATGTGACCTTGTTCTCGTGCTTGCCTGTTCTAGACGTTGCTTAAGGTCATGCTTCGGCTGAGAGGTTGGGTTATCGGATTGGTTCATCACAGATCACCGTTACGATCCGTAGATCCGATCGCGATAATACGTCAATTTCCATTCGCTTGTTGCGAAAACCCCGACGGCTTCCGGTAACTACATATCTGCCGGGTAAAATGTTAAGTATCTGTTCGTCAAAGGAGCCGAGTTCACCAACTCTTTGTATATTGATGTTGGTTTTTCTGTCTGAGCGAACTATGAGTCTTACCGGGACTTTCATTGCAGCCATAGCCAACTTCAACTCTTTAGCGTGTTCGCTTAGACGCGGACTAGAACCGAAGCTATGTTCTGCTTCCGCCACAATGTCTTCCGCGTGATCGAAAACGGCAGCACTACTCAAGCGATATTGTCGTTCGAGAAGCCCCGTTATTTCCGATTCCAGTCCCATCATTTGATCCACAATCTTTTTTCCCTCCATTGCCGGTTTCACCGTGGAATCCATAGAGAGGACTTGACCGTACAAATGGGATGCTTCCTCCCAATTTTCTTGTTCATGCGCTTGTATAGCGAGGGCTAAATTTGAACCTATCGTTTGCCTTTCTATGAGAATTACCGTTTGTGAGAGTCCATTCAATGCCTCTTGTGACACTGGCCTAAATGTCAAAGCACTTTCAAAAGCCTTTTTTGCCGCTGCCAGGTTGCCATTCTCTAAGGAGATTAGACCTGTTGAAATGCTGTTCCGATAGTTACGCTCGGTTATCTTCTGCCTCACGGATTGAACAGCACTTACAGCTTTCTTAAAGTCGGGATCCATCTGCAGTGCTTGCTCAAACAAGCGCAAAGCAGCTTCTAAGTTGCCCTCTTGCTTAGCAATGGTGCCTCTTACGTAAAGATCCAAAACATCTTCCAAGACAAGGGCGCGCCTTTGTCCGGAATTTGCCGTCGGATTCTCTGGGTTAATCTGAAGGGCTAGTTCAAAGCTCTCTAGGGCAATGTCTGCGCGTTCTTCATCAATCGCCTGCCACCCTCGATTAATTGTGTCTTCAAGAATGGATATTGAAGATCGATCTAGTTCTTCAAAGCTCTTCAAGACGGACTGAAATCCCTCCAGAGCAGACTGGAATTGATTAGTCTCAAACAGCAGCTTGGCGGCTGTAAATTCTTCGGACAAGGTAACAAATTCATTGTTGCCCCACTTTTCTACATGCTTGCGACCTAACGTACTGATCATTTCATCAACGTCTGCCCAAACAGCCAAGGCCTCGCGCCGGGAAATACATTGTGTCGAAGAAGATAAGGAGTTCTGACAATCTTCGAGTATTTTTTCAGAGTCTCTGTTGACGGAGGTTGTTTCAAGAGCACGAATTTCGTCGTCATTACTGCGGAAAGTGCTGAGTGTAATAAACCACAACACAAGCAACAGTATGCCAGACGTTCCAACAGCAATAAGGGCGAAAGACCTTTTTCTCGCCGCTGATTTGGCCTGACTGAAATCCAGCATAAGTCCCTAAGCTAGGGCGTTCTGAGAAAGGTGTCCTTCGAGGCGGTCTTACAATGCAACTGGAGCTTCCGGCAAAGACTCTGCTGCCCAAATTTTTGCCAGTATCGAGCGCCATTGGTTTGTCTGTTGTCGCAGATCACCCGTCAGTGTGACCGTTTGGTCTTCCATTTCTATGATTTGTGGAGCCAGTTGGCCGTCGATTGTACTGGCGAGTTCGTTTATGACCCCGGAATGTACTTTCGCTTCCTTGCTGTCTTGCCAGCTTTCGGTCAGAAGTGCTGCACCAGCTACGCCAGCCGCTACAGCTACTGCGTCCCCTGAATAACTGTTGTCACTTGCTGCCGCAGCTGCACCTGCGATTAATAATGCTCCCGCCACTCCCTTAAATATGGCCTTGTTTCTGGCTTCGCGTTTACGAACAACCTCAGCACAACTCTGGCTTTGCCAAAACCTGTAGCCTTCCTTCATGTTGCTAGAAAAAAGATTGTACCGCTCCTGAACATTGTCGACAAACATCTGATCTCTGTAGCGAACCGCAGCAACACGTTGCAGCATGGGATCACTCGCCGCAGGCATGCGCTCAAGTTTAACACGGCCTCTTCGTACGGAAATCATTTCACTAAATGCATCAGGAGCAATATTTTGTGCAAATCTCATGTCTGCAACAGCGTGAATCTCGGAAATTTTGCTGTCTTTTACCCGATCTTGCCGTTTCGCAATATCTTCCACAATCTCATCGTAAATAGGTTGAAATGGCTTCAGGTTGTCGTTTCGTCTGTTTTTGTACCAAGCTGGCTTCACGCGATGTGAATAGTTTCTTGAAAACCATTTCTTGCCTGTCGAATCAGTAACAGTAGCGCGAAGTTTAAGTTCTTCGCCGTTTGAAGATAGAATCTCTCCATCAACATAAAGATCACCCGAAAAACTGTTGTCTGGGGCAACTCTAATGGCCCCAAAACGTCCATCAACAGTCAGAGTATCGCGCATTTGGACAGCCATGTATCGAGCTTCAGCCCTGCGTAACTCTGGCCAATCATCCTCATCTATTTCGGAGTCATCGTCGGGCAATCCCGGATCAAAAATAGAAACTATGATATCTAGAGGCTCCCTGGCCGGCGCATCGACGGATGACTCAGCTTCAACTTGCCGTACCGATGCGCTCGATACATAACTGGGACCCGAAGAAAGCGAAGTTGTGCCGCTACTGCCTGTCGTCTCGCACCCAGAAAACAGCAGCAGTAGACTGATCGAGAAACAAAAGCATTGAAGGCTATTCAAGACGTCCCTCCTCATTTACACCAAAAAGTTCGGCGCTCAACACCCATTCAATCATTAGAACAAACTTAGAAAAACATCTATTTGGGAGGCAGGCCCTTATATTTTCTGTATTCGGCCCATATTCGTTCTCTCATGGCCGAGTCCGATTCTGATGTTGCAGCTTCTCGAATCTGCTGCGCCACGATATCGTCATCATCACCGGGTGGAATGTCTTCGGGAACAGCGCCATTGTCTAGCGGGACTTGGGGCGGAACACCGCCAACTTTACCCGAACCCCCTTCCAAATCTTGAGTTGAAACAGATGGGCTTGGACTAGATTCAAGATTAGCGATGGATGAGCGGTCACCATCGGGACTCGATTGATCGCTTGTTTCGCCTGCGTCTAACGTTGAAGCGGTACCTGTGCCAGCTGCACTTCCGCTTGCCACGCCGACCGCTCCTGAGGATCCAGACGCCGAGCTAGCGGAAGAGGATGACATTGCCGTTTGACATTCATCATAGGCATTCAGAGCTTCATAAAATGCCTTTTCAATGCGCTGGACTTTCTCATCTGGCGTTTCAATTCCCTGTGCCGGAGGAATCTCCACTTCTCTAAATTCGCAGACAGTGGATGGATTTGCTTCGAGCGAATGAACAGAAATCAATAGCCCAAATGATGTTAGTGCCACTAGACCGATGGTTGGCATCACATATAGAAAAAAACCATTTTTGAGGACCTTAATGTGCTTCATTTGATTCAGGACTGTCTCCTGTTCTTCTTCATCCAACCAAGGATCAACATGACTTTTTTCATTGGTCTGGCTCATTGCGTACATAATCTTGCGCAACCTCTGTGAGGCATCATGAAAGAAATTAAGATTGGTCGACCTTTGCCATCCTGCTTGCACTAAATTTCATCAATTGTTCTAGATGACCAGGATAGTGAAAAGTCACCACCGGATTTTTCTCTTTCAAAGCGATTGGTCGGATCACTATCAAGTGACACGTCACGATAAGAACGAATCTAACGAACTGTATACTTTCGGGCACTCATGCACGCACCCCAAGCCCGATTATACGAATCTCTTTGTCTTTGTTTTGCCTGATCAACAGGGTCTGAAGACCTATTTCCTCCCCTAGTTATCAAGGCCTGAGTACCACCCACAGCTGCCCCTGCCAGAGCTGTATCACCGGCGTCTTGTCCAGATATCGCACCAATAAGTGCCCCCGTCGCTGCCCCATCGACGGCGCCACCCACAACATTGCCACCAGGGCTTGAGCCGCTTGATTGGCCTGTCAACAGGCCGCGGCCACCCCTACCAGTGATGAGGCTTCTCGTTCCGCCGACCGCGGCTCCCGCAAGGGCCGTATCTTTTACATCTTCTCCGGCTATAGCACCAATCAAAGCGCCTGATACCGCACCACCCAGGGCGCCAGACACCAAATTATTTCCAGTACGGCCAGACGGCATTCTAGACCGGTTTGTCGGGTTCAATGCCGCAGGTGGGGATGGGTTAACGGGATCAAAACCCGTTTGCTGAACGGCCCATTCATAACACTCAAATCGATCTTGTCTTTGCTGGGTTTCAGATTGAGCGTTGGTTGGATAAGCATACAGTTGTTGAGCGAGCAGGAACCCTGAATGGCTTAACATCACCAGGAACATTAATACTGGAGCAGTTTTCATGGTAAACCTCGCGCAATACAAGAATTTCCTTCTGAATCATACATGGGCATTGTCAGGCTAACTGGCCCGGAGCAGAAGAAGCCATAATAGAGGACTCTCAGGGTGCAAGTTGACGCCATTCGGCCAAGGCGGTGGCTCGGGCTTGTTTGAAAGTATCGCGGCGGTTGAGATGGCGTTGGTGGTTGAAATGGTTGTAGATCGAGGCGTGAATGGAGGCGAATTTCTGCAAGGTCTTGATGTCTCTGAACCGAGCCATTGCCCCTTCCCGTCGTCGGAAGGGTTGATGTGAGTTTTCTGCCCGGTTGTTGAGCCAGCGCCTGGTCTCTTGGCAACCTTCATTGCCAATCACCTTCATCGCAGCCCGGTATGACTTTAGCCTATCTGTGACGATCGAAGCCGGCCGGCCATAACGCTTCATGGCACGTTTAAGGAATTCAAGCGCAGCCCTGTGATCCCGCCGTTTCGTGGCATAGACCTCAAGCACTTCGCCTTCATGGTCAACGGCACGCCATAGATAATGTGTCTCGCCGTTGATGCGGACGAATACCTCATCAAGATGCCAGCGCCAATTCGACCAGTTGCGCCGGTCTATCCGCCTCTTCCGGATCTCGGCGGCAAACAACGGGCCAAAACGGTTCCACCAGTACCGTACGGTCTCATGGCAGATGTCGATGCCGCGCTCGAACAGGAGATCTTCAACCTGTCTCAGCGACAAGGGATAACGGACATACAGCATCACAGCGCTGCGGATGATCTCAGGTGAGCTATTGAAATAACGGAAGGGATTGTGCATCGCCGGAGGCTAGGAGACCTTACTTCCTGCTTCAAGGCGATTTAGTCTGACAGTGCCCTCTTGACGGCTCCGCAAACCACCCAGTTGATCAACCCGCGCAAATGCGCAAAATGCAACCGTCGGCTCTAGATCACTTTGGATGATCGTTGGGGGTCACAGCACAACGACATAAACAACTTTCGGGGAATTAGAATGCGTTGGCGGATTGCAGGATTGACGGTAGTGGTCACCTTACTTCTCGGTGTCATAGTATACGTTTTCGTGTTGGGTGATACGCCCCCTATCATTGATGCTGAACCGCAACCCATCACGCCCTCGCAGTTGATCGAGACCCCAAATTCGGCGCTCTCCCCATTGAGCATACAAACCAACCTTTGGACTATATTCGCACTAATCTTCTTGTCAGCGGCAACACTGGTTTCGGTTTCCATCACTTTCTACCTATACAAATGGCGTCGAATCTTAATCGGAACTCCCAGCCGATTGGTGCCAGAAGAGTGGGGCAAGTACCTGGAAAAAATTGGCCGAGACGTCACGGTATTATCCGGAGCAATAAACGATCGTATGGGTTCATTGAGTCAGACAACCGCGCACAATTCCGACCAGGTCACTAACATGATCGAAACTTTTATGACCTTACAAAATACGATTGACGAAAAGGACAAGGAAATTAAGCGCCTCAAGCAGGGCTACGACGCCCATGTATTTCGCAAGTTCCTGAACCGGTTCATTCGCGTGAATCAATTCATTGACGCACATTTGCAGTCGAAGACTGACCAATCCGAATGTCTTAGAAAGGTAAAAGAGGCCGTCGAAGATGCGCTCGACGAGTGCGGGGTTGAATCGTTCAAACCTGTCCTTGGGGAAGATTATCGTCGCATTGAGGGTATTTCCGACAACCCAGAAACGGTGACGACCGAGGAAAAAGGCGATGACTTCAAAATTACCGAAGTCATTGAACCAGGCTACCGACTACGTTCTGGAAGTAGTCATGAGGTACTAGTACCAGCCAAAGTAAGAATATCTGTTTTTGATACATGAGGAAGCCAACATGACAGCGTTTATCGGGATCGACTTGGGAACTACTTTCTCTGCCGTTGCAACAATAGACGAAACGGGCAGGCCTATGATCGTTGCAAATAGAGAGGGGAAAAACATTACTCCGTCTTGTGTAACTGAAAGCGATGGGGTCGTCGAAGTCGGCGAGTTCGCGCGCAAGACCTGGGGTAACGCTCCCGAGCGAGCCGCTGCCCGTTTTAAGAGAGATATGGGAAGTTCGAACATGCATTCTATCGGTGGCCGAGAATACAGCCCGACGGAACTGAGCACACTTGTTCTGAAAGAGCTAGTGAAAGACACACAACAGGCAATAGGACCCGTTGGCGAAGCAGTCGTAACAATTCCGGCGAATTTCGCTCACGAAGCACGTGAAGCCACAATGGCCGCCGCCAGATCTGCGGGCCTAAATACCAAATACATAATCAACGAGCCAACTGCTGCCGCTCTTTACTATGCATTCAAGACCGGGCAAGCCCTGAGTGGCATTTATGCGGTCTATGATCTTGGCGGCGGCACGTTCGATGTTTCAATCATTCGAGTTGACGGCCAAGACGTTGAGGTTCTTGCATCTAACGGGGTGTCCAAACTTGGTGGTGACGACTTTGACGAAATTTTACGAGGGATGGTCGCCAGAGAATATAAACGAGTGACCGGCGACGAAATTGAATTAGATGATTTCACTACGAACGACGCCGAAGAAGAAAAGATATCGCTGTCGGGACGTAAACGGACTACAGCCAAGGTTGGTCGAGAACTGATTGACATAAGGCGCGAGGAATTTGAAGAAGCAATCTCATCAAAAGTCACGCAGGCGGAAATGGTGTGCGAATCAACAATTCACGAGGCCGGTATTGAGGCCTCCGACGTCCGTGGCGTTTTTCTCGCCGGAGGAAGCACTCGCATTCCTCTTGTTCAAGAGAGTGTACGACGGGTGTTCAAGCAGGAACCGATATCAAGCGTAAATGTCGATGAAGTAGTTGCGCTTGGTGCGGCGCTCTATGCCGCATACAAGGGCGATAAGTCAATCTTGTCGGCGGTCCAGAAAAACGCGATTTCAAAAATCAAAGTCTCAGAAACAACAAATATGTGTTTCGGAACGATCTCAATCGGCCACGATACCGCACGCGAAGCAGAGAAACTGACGAACACCATACTTATTCGCAAGGGCGACAAAATCCCCTGTTCTGTCACCAAATCGTTTTACACGGTGTATGAAGGCCAAACTGGTGTCAACTGTCGAGTCACCCAATCAATTCCTCCCGAAACCGACCCGCGATTTGTTAAAGTAATATGGGAAGGCGAACTTAAACTACCGCCAGACCGCGAAGCAAACCAGGAAATCAGAGTCACCTTTGCCTATGACGAAAACCAAATAATGATGTGCTCGTTCGTGGATGTACCTACTGGCCGAGGGCATTGTCAGACTAAATCGGCTTGAGCGGGGACGTAAGGTCTCGTAGCCTCCAGCGATGCACAATCCTTTCCGTTATTTCAATAGCTCGCCTGAGGTCATCCACAGCGCTGTGATGCTGTATGTCCGTTATCCCTTGTCGCTGAGACAGGTCGAAGATCTCCTGTTCGAGCGCGGCATCGACATCTGCCATGAGACCGTACGGTACTGGTGGAACCGCTTTGGTCCTTTGTTTGCAGCCGAGATCCGGAAACGCCGCATTCATCGTGGATCCTATTCGCTGTGGCGCTGGCATCTTGATGAGGTATTTGTCCGCATCAACGGCGAGACACATTATCTATGGCGTGCCGTTGACCATGAAGGCGAAGTGCTTGAGGTCTATGCCACGAAACGGCGGGATCACAGGGCTGCGCTTGAATTCCTTAAACGTGCCATGAAGCGTTATGGCCGGCCGGCTTCGATCGTCACAGATAGGCTAAAGTCATACCGGGCTGCGATGAAGGTGATTGGCAATGAAGGTTGCCAAGAGACCAGGCGCTGGCTTAACAACCGGGCAGAAAACTCACATCAGCCCTTTCGAAGGCGGGAAGGGGCAATGGCACGGTTCAGAGACATCAAGACCTTGCAGAAATTCTCCTCCGTCCATGCTTCGATCCACAACCATTTCAACCACCAACGCCATCTCACCCAACGCGATATTTTCAAACAAGCCCGAGCCACCGCCCTGGCCGAGTGGTGTCAACTTGCAGCCTAAAAGTACTCGATTGTAGGTTCTTCAGGTCCGACCTAGTTAGTCTGACAATGCCCGTCCGCGTAATCAAAATCGCCCGTGATACCGCTGTCAAAGCGCGTACTGCGGCAATCATTACACTTAAGGCAGTTTTGGTCACCGTTTCAGATGAACTCCGCATCGAGCTCGAATCGCTTACCGACCACAAACTCATCATTGTGTGCGCTGCGTTGGAAACGAACGGCAATATGTCGGACCCGCACGTCGCGACCCGATACACGCTTGCGCACCTGGCACGGCGTTGGCTCGACCTTCACGAAGAGATCAAGGTCCACGGTGCTCAGCTCAAAGTCCTCACAAAAACCGCAGCTCCCAAAATGCTCGAGCAGTTCGGCGTTGGTTTCGATACCGCCGCTGAGGTGTTGATCGCAGCAGGAGACAACACAGATCGAATCCGATCAGAAGCAGCCTTCGCCAAGCTTTGCGGTGTCTGCCCGATCCCGGCTGGCTCCGGCAAGACTAGAGCAGATTCAACTTAGTCCCGATCATATCCGGCGGCGGCGAAGTAGTTTTCGCATTCGGTTGAGGTGAAGGCGTCGATGGCGTCGGCAATGGCGTCCCACAGGTCGTCGACGGTTCTGGCGGCGGCCTTTCTCAGGAGCGCCTTGAGTTTGGCGAAGGCCATCTCGATCGGGTTGCAGTCGGGACTGTAGGGCGGCAGATACAGCAGGGTTGCGCCGGCGGCTTCGATGGCCTGGCGGATGCCAGCGACCTTGTGGGCGGGCAGGTTGTCCATGACGACGATGTCTCCGGGGTCGAGTTCGGGTACCAGGACCTGTTCCACATAGGCCTTGAAGGCAGCCCCATGCATCGGCCCGTCGAGGAGCATCGGGGCGGCCCGCCAGGCCGGAGAGGCGCAAGCCGGCGGTCAACGTGGTGGTCTTCCAGTGGCCATGGGGTATGGAGGCCCGGCACCGTTCGCCTTTGCGCGACCATCCCCGCAGCCGCGCCATCTTCGTCGACGCGCCGGTCTCGTCGATGAAGATCAGCCGTTCCGGAGCGAGCCCTGCCTGGCCTTCGAACCAGAGCCGGCGCCGCGCGAGCACGTCCGGGCGCTGCTGCTCCGATGCATGGCCAGTCTTTTTTTGTGCGTCAGCCCGCGCTTGGCGAAGAAGTGCCAGACCGTCGACGGGCACACCCGAACCCCGTGCGACGCCGCCAGCTTCGAGCCAGGCGGTTGGCCCTGGCGGTCGGGCTCGATCGATCCCGTCTCGCGCCAGCGCCGGTGCCAGTGGATCGCCGTCGATGGCGCGACACGAAAACGCGCCGCGGCCCCCCGTGCAGACAGACCCCCAGTGACCGCCTCGACGACCCGCCGCCGAAGATCATTCCCGTAACAATGCCCCATGTCTGACTCCCAAATCGCCTCGGGATATAGAATCATGGAGTGGGACGCTTGGGAATCCCCTTCGATTCACAATTCAGTCAAACCGCTCTAGCGGCCGACACCGGCTAAATCGTGGAGGAAACCGACAGGCCAATGCGGCTCTATACCGAGTTGTCATCGTCCGACTGCGATGGCACCCGCCTACCATCGCCTATGTTAAACGTCGCAAGGCCGACGGACTTTCAAAGAAGGACATCATCCGATGCCTTAAGCGTTTCGTCGCCCGAGAACTCTACCACCTTCTTCCCGAACCTTCTCTTCCCCTTGAACCGACGAGCACCCCTTCGCCGACATAGATAAGGACTTGACGGTCTATAGGAGCATCAATGCCCAGACAAAACGTGTTTTTGCGCCCTGGAATTCCCATAATGGGATAGGGTAGAGACGACCAAGCAGATTTAATCTGACAATGACCAAGCTCGGCTGTAGCTCAACCAAAAGACAGGGAGACACCATCCATGGATATTTTCGGGCCGTCGACGTTCGCCATCATAATTGCCCTACTCGGAATCATCGTTGTTTTCAAAGCGGCCGTCATCGTGCCGCAAGGCTGGAACTACACCATTGAACGGTTCGGACATTTCACGAGAACGTTTTCTCCCGGCCTTCACGTCATTATCCCGTTCATCGATACCATTGGTTCCAAGATGAACATGATGGAACAGGTCTTGGACGTGCCGTCGCAAGAGGTGATCACCAAAGACAACGCCATGATCACAGTTGACGGCGTTGTCTTTTTTCAGGTGCTTGATGCTGGTAAGGCAGCCTATGAAGTGCGCGGCCTCCAGTTAGCCATTTTGAATCTCACCATGACCAACATCAGAACGGTCATGGGTAGCATGGATTTGGACGAGTTGTTGTCGCGGCGGGATTCCATCAACGCGCGTTTGTTAACGGTGGTTGATGAAGCCACCAACCCCTGGGGCGTTAAAGTCACCCGGATCGAAATCAAGGATATTTCTCCGCCGCGTGATCTGGTGGAAGCTATGGGGCGGCAAATGAAAGCCGAGCGCATAAAGCGTGCAGATATCCTGGAAGCTGAAGGG
This sequence comes from Rhodospirillaceae bacterium, assembly GCA_965262665.1. Lineage (GTDB taxonomy): Bacteria > Pseudomonadota > Alphaproteobacteria > Rhodospirillales > Rhodospirillaceae > CBDBND01. Next base: position 585,520 of record CBDHFR010000002.1, on the reverse strand, counting down.
GATCGGCAATCGTCGGTTCTTCGCGCTGAAGGCGATAAGCAATCGCAAATACTAAAGGCTGAAGGCGAAAAGGAAGCGTCTTTCCGGGAAGCTGAGGCGCGGGAACGCTTGGCAGAGGCGGAAGCTAAAGCCACCGCCATGGTTTCTGAAGCCATCGCCAAGGGTGATGTTCAAGCCATCAACTATTTCGTTGCCCAAAAGTATGTGGAAACACTTGGAGCGTTTGCCAATTCCCCCAATGAGAAGTTGGTGTTGATGCCGCTTGAGGCGTCGGGGGTAATCGGTGCCATCGGTGGCATTGCCGAGCTGGCCAAAACCGCGCTGGAAGGCTCCAAAGCCGCCGCAGCGGAATCCCGCACCAATCGCATTCCAGATAGTAGAACTTAAGACCGATGGATGCTTTCCTTTAGGGACTCGATTTTTGGTCATGGTGGATTTTGGGGCCTTGTCAGACCAACTGGGCCGGACAGGTAAGACGGCATTGTCAGACTAAATTGATCTGGCAGTCTAGTGACGTGAGTTATCGCCGTTCCGAGCCGCACGTTGCTTGGTCAATTCCAAGCGAACCAGTAGTTTGGTGACTAAACTATGGAACAAGGGCCTAAAGGAGTTGGCCCTAACCGATTACTCTGACGATGCCATGCTTACACCTTAAGACCGAGACATGATGTCTCAATGCGGTGTTCTCTACTGCCAGCCGGCAGCGGCCCCTTGACCATGGCTACCAATGCCATGAAGAACATTCCAAGGCATTGTCAGACTAACTGGCCCGGAGCAGAAGAAGCCATAATAGAGGACTCTCAGGGTGCAATTTGACGCCATTCGGCCAAGGCGGTAGCTCGGGCTTGTTTGAAAGTATCGCGGCGGTTGAGATGGCGTTGGTGGTTGAAATGGTTGTAGATCGAGGCGTGAATGGAGGCGAATTTCTGCAAGGTCTTGATGTCTCTGAACCGAGCCATTGCCCCTTCCCGTCGTCGGAAGGGTTGATGTGAGTTTTCCGCCCGGTTGTTGAGCCAGCGCCTGGTCTCTTGACAACCTTCATTGCCAATCACCTTCATCGCAGCCCGGTATGACTTTAGCCTATCTGTGACGATCGAAGCCGGCCGGCCATAACGCTTCATGGCACGTTTAAGGAATTCAAGCGCAGCCCTGTGATCCCGCCGTTTCGTGGCATAGACCTCAAGCACTTCGCCTTCATGGTCAACGGCACGCCATAGATAATGTGTCTCGCCGTTGATGCGGACGAACACCTCATCAAGATGCCAGCGCCAATTCGACCAGTTGCGCTGGTCTATCCGCCTCTTCCGGATCTCGGCGGCAAACAACGGGCCAAAGCGGTTCCACCAGTACCGCACGGTCTCATGGCAGATGTCGATGCCGCGCTCGAACAGGAGATCTTCAACCTGTCTCAGCGACAAGGGATAACGGACATACAGCATCACAGCGCTGCGGATGATCTCAGGTGAGCTATTGAAATAACGGAAGGGATTGTGCATCGCCGGAGGCTAGGAGACCTTACTTCCTGCTTCAAGGCGATTTAGTCTGACAGTGCCCTCTTGACGGCTCCGCAAACCACCCAGTTGATCAACCCGCGCAAATGCGCAAAATGCAACCGTCGGCTCTAGATCACTTTGGATGATCGTTGGGGGTCACAGCACAACGACATAAACAACTTTCGGGGAATTAGAATGCGTTGGCGGATTGCAGGATTGACGGTAGTGGTCACCTTACTTCTCGGTGTCATAGTATACGTTTTCGTGTTGGGTGATACGCCCCCTATCATTGATGCTGAACCGCAACCCATCACGCCCTCGCAGTTGATCGAGACCCCAAATTCGGCGCTCTCCCCATTGAGCATACAAACCAACCTTTGGACTATATTCGCACTAATCTTCTTGTCAGCGGCAACACTGGTTTCGGTTTCCATCACTTTCTACCTATACAAATGGCGTCGAATCTTAATCGGAACTCCCAGCCGATTGGTGCCAGAAGAGTGGGGCAAGTACCTGGAAAAAATTGGCCGAGACGTCACGGTATTATCCGGAGCAATAAACGATCGTATGGGTTCATTGAGTCAGACAACCGCGCACAATTCCGACCAGGTCACTAACATGATCGAAACTTTTATGACCTTACAAAATACGATTGACGAAAAGGACAAGGAAATTAAGCGCCTCAAGCAGGGCTACGACGCCCATGTATTTCGCAAGTTCCTGAACCGGTTCATTCGCGTGAATCAATTCATTGACGCACATTTGCAGTCGAAGACTGACCAATCCGAATGTCTTAGAAAGGTAAAAGAGGCCGTCGAAGATGCGCTCGACGAGTGCGGGGTTGAATCGTTCAAACCTGTCCTTGGGGAAGATTATCGTCGCATTGAGGGTATTTCCGACAACCCAGAAACGGTGACGACCGAGGAAAAAGGCGATGACTTCAAAATTACCGAAGTCATTGAACCAGGCTACCGACTACGTTCTGGAAGTAGTCATGAGGTACTAGTACCAGCCAAAGTAAGAATATCTGTTTTTGATACATGAGGAAGCCAACATGACAGCGTTTATCGGGATCGACTTGGGAACTACTTTCTCTGCCGTTGCAACAATAGACGAAACGGGCAGGCCTATGATCGTTGCAAATAGAGAGGGGAAAAACATTACTCCGTCTTGTGTAACTGAAAGCGATGGGGTCGTCGAAGTCGGCGAGTTCGCGCGCAAGACCTGGGGTAACGCTCCCGAGCGAGCCGCTGCCCGTTTTAAGAGAGATATGGGAAGTTCGAACATGCATTCTATCGGTGGCCGAGAATACAGCCCGACGGAACTGAGCACACTTGTTCTGAAAGAGCTAGTGAAAGACACACAACAGGCAATAGGACCCGTTGGCGAAGCAGTCGTAACAATTCCGGCGAATTTCGCTCACGAAGCACGTGAAGCCACAATGGCCGCCGCCAGATCTGCGGGCCTAAATACCAAATACATAATCAACGAGCCAACTGCTGCCGCTCTTTACTATGCATTCAAGACCGGGCAAGCCCTGAGTGGCATTTATGCGGTCTATGATCTTGGCGGCGGCACGTTCGATGTTTCAATCATTCGAGTTGACGGCCAAGACGTTGAGGTTCTTGCATCTAACGGGGTGTCCAAACTTGGTGGTGACGACTTTGACGAAATTTTACGAGGGATGGTCGCCAGAGAATATAAACGAGTGACCGGCGACGAAATTGAATTAGATGATTTCACTACGAACGACGCCGAAGAAGAAAAGATATCGCTGTCGGGACGTAAACGGACTACAGCCAAGGTTGGTCGAGAACTGATTGACATAAGGCGCGAGGAATTTGAAGAAGCAATCTCATCAAAAGTCACGCAGGCGGAAATGGTGTGCGAATCAACAATTCACGAGGCCGGTATTGAGGCCTCCGACGTCCGTGGCGTTTTTCTCGCCGGAGGAAGCACTCGCATTCCTCTTGTTCAAGAGAGTGTACGACGGGTGTTCAAGCAGGAACCGATATCAAGCGTAAATGTCGATGAAGTAGTTGCGCTTGGTGCGGCGCTCTATGCCGCATACAAGGGCGATAAGTCAATCTTGTCGGCGGTCCAGAAAAACGCGATTTCAAAAATCAAAGTCTCAGAAACAACAAATATGTGTTTCGGAACGATCTCAATCGGCCACGATACCGCACGCGAAGCAGAGAAACTGACGAACACCATACTTATTCGCAAGGGCGACAAAATCCCCTGTTCTGTCACCAAATCGTTTTACACGGTGTATGAAGGCCAAACTGGTGTCAACTGTCGAGTCACCCAATCAATTCCTCCCGAAACCGACCCGCGATTTGTTAAAGTAATATGGGAAGGCGAACTTAAACTACCGCCAGACCGCGAAGCAAACCAGGAAATCAGAGTCACCTTTGCCTATGACGAAAACCAAATAATGATGTGCTCGTTCGTGGATGTACCTACTGGCCGAGAAACCGAAATCGACCTTTCTATGGCATCGTCCGGTAAAGACGCCGGTGAGGCCATTGACAAATTCATAGTCGAATAACATGGAGTTTGTTTATCTAATCTTAGTTCTCGCCGGACTTAGTTTTGCCGGGATGATCATTTCAGCCGCTTCAAAGACAGTGGGCGCCGTTGCGAGGTCAGTAGTCGGAAGGGGAAGCTTTTCTGACAATATGGACTTTGCATTCAAGGGAATGCAGGAACTCGAAATAAGATTTAAGGACAGCTACCTCGGCGACGGTGACGACAGCCTAGTTACCAAAGAGATCGAGGGGCGAGGGCTATTTCCAATTAGTAACTCTACCAGAATCGGATTTGTAACGTCTGTCTTTGATGTAACCGCCAAGGAGTGGGGGCCGGTTCTTTCTGCAATCGAGGTATTTCAAGAGCCTACGAATATTGTCTATCAGAACTCAATGGAGGTTGGGCAGGTATCGCCGAATCAGGGATTTGTTAGTTGGGTTCGCTTGGGCGTTGTCTTGCCGGATATTCTCCAACCGCCGTACAGTGGCGACAGGCAGTTGGTCGCAGTACTGCGAATGATTGATCTTGATAATGAACCATCCATTAATCTCGGTCGCCATCAAGAAAACGACCCGGGTCTACTGTGGACTAGCTCACTTAAATTTCAATACAACTTCCTAGACAAAGGCTATGAAGAAGCCGCCGAGCACCGCGACGAAGCCAGAGCCATCGCGTTAAAGATTGGTATTGCAGTTGCCATGGCCGACGGCTCCTTGGATACTAGCGAAGGTGAATGTCTCAAAGAATGGATCATTCGTATCATTGAAGCGTTTTCTGACGACAAGCGGGCAGAGTTGAAGCGCCTGTACAACGAAGCGATGCGCGAGGCCTACGCAGACGCCAAGCAAGGAAACCTAAGCCTGAGCCCGCTCACCGCGCGCCTCAATGAAATTGGCGAAAAGAAGCTCAAATATGACGCAATCGAATTGTGCTTCGATGTGATGGCGGCGGACGGCGTTGCGGATGCGTCAGAAATGAAAACGATTCGGAAGGTAGCCGATGCATTAGGCTTGAACCTCGACGAAATTGAGAAACTTCGAGATCGGAAAATCGTCGGATTGAGGTCCAGCATTTCCGACCAGGCAAGCGTAGAAGACCTACTCGGCATAGAGCCGACGTGGGACGCCGAGCTGATCAAGAAACAACTAAGAATAGAGTTTCAAAAATGGAACAATCGGATAAATACGTTAGCTGCGGGCGAAGAGCGAGATAATGCACAGAAAATGCTTGATGCTATAGCCGAAGCAAGGAAGAAGTATGGCTGATAGCCTGCAACCTGCGACAGAACTAGCGGAACAAATTCGATTCGCCGGCGACACCCTCAGGTATGACTGCCATGGGCATTGTCAGACTAACTAGGTCGGACCTGAAGAACCTACAATCGAGTACTTTTAGGCTGCAAGTTGACACCACTCGGCCAGGGCGGTGGCTCGGGCTTGTTTGAAAATATCGCGTTGGGTGAGATGGCGTTGGTGGTTGAAATGGTTGTGGATCGAAGCATGGACGGAGGAGAATTTCTGCAAGGTCTTGATGTCTCTGAACCGTGCCATTGCCCCTTCCCGCCTTCGAAAGGGCTGATGTGAGTTTTCTGCCCGGTTGTTAAGCCAGCGCCTGGTCTCTTGGCAACCTTCATTGCCAATCACCTTCATCGCAGCCCGGTATGACTTTAGCCTATCTGTGACGATCGAAGCCGGCCGGCCATAACGCTTCATGGCACGTTTAAGGAATTCAAGCGCAGCCCTGTGATCCCGCCGTTTCGTGGCATAGACCTCAAGCACTTCGCCTTCATGGTCAACGGCACGCCATAGATAATGTGTCTCGCCGTTGATGCGGACAAATACCTCATCAAGATGCCAGCGCCACAGCGAATAGGATCCACGATGAATGCGGCGTTTCCGGATCTCGGCTGCAAACAAAGGACCAAAGCGGTTCCACCAGTACCGTACGGTCTCATGGCAGATGTCGATGCCGCGCTCGAACAGGAGGTCTTCGATCTGTCTCAGCGACAAGGGATAACGGACATACAGCATCACAGCGCTGCGGATGACCTCAGGCGAGCTATTAAAATAACGGAAAGGATTGTGCATCGCCGGAGGCTACGAGACCTTACGTCCCCGCTCAAGCCGATTTAGTCTGACAATGCCGTGTAATGTAACAAGCCGTCGACCGTGGACATGCCCTTGTCATCTTGGCGAACCTCAAGCAGATCACGTTTCCCCGCCACAGAATCCATAATCTCGTGATGCTCTAGTTTCTGGCAAAGAAGCAGCTGCAAGAGCATGCGCATGTCCTGACTCGAAAGACGGACATCTTCTGTCCATTTTTCCTCTGTTCCCTCGAAACAACTAACCTTCCATAGTTCTTCCATTTGGCCTTTCCTTCGAAATTTCTAGCTCAAGGTCACTGTTTCCCGCAGGAGTCGCGGTTCACCCGCAGGTACGGCATTGTCATGTATGGACGCCCCCGGTGTTGCAAGGGAGAAACTGACTTAAAACGGCGGTAGAGCTTGCAGTCATGTATCCGGCCTTTGCGCTGCGGTACGCTGACCGCTGGCCCTGATGGAATCCGAAAGATCGACGCCCAGTCAGATTAACGAGCTCAAAGCTCTGACAATGCCTCGGGTTTGGCCGATCTCGGGTGGAGCCCTGTTTCGCCATCAAATCGTCGTTACCCTCGCAAGTTTGTATCCGCTTTCCAGCTGGTCAGGCGGGCGTCGGTCGGTAGATACGCTCGTATCTGAGCAGTGCCCAGGCGACGCGGGCTGTCTTATTGGCCATGGCGACCAGCACGACGTTTGTCGGCCGCCGCGCCAGGAGCCGGTCGGTCCAGCCAGGCCCCGTGCCCGGCTTGGCGCGGCGCCAGCGCAGCACGCTTCGCGCACCATGCACGAGCAAGCGCCTGATATAGCCATCCCCGCGCTTCGAGATCCGCCCCAGCCTGTCCTTGCCGCCACTCGAGTGTTGTCGGGGCACGAGACCGAGCCAGGCCGAGAGCTGCCGGCCCGAGCGAAACTGCGCGCCATCTCCGATCGTCGCGACCAGCGCCGTCGCGGTGATGACACCGACGCCGGGGATCGTCGCAAGCCGGCGGCTCGCCTGGTTGGATCGGTGCCAAGCCAAAAGCGTCGCCTCCAGCTGCTTGATCCGGGCCTGAGCGGAATGGAGCTGCTCAACCAGAGAGCCAAGCGCCTCGCGTGCCAGAGGGGGCAGTCGCACATCACCGGGATCTTCGATGATGGCAACCAGTTCCTCCACCTTCGACGCCCCTTGAGCGACGATCAGTCCGAGCTCCGCACAGTGGCCGCGAAGCGCATTGATCACCATCGTGCGTTGACGGACCAACAGCTCACGGGCCCGGTGCAGCATCAAAACCGATTGCTGCTCGGCGCTTTTCGCCGGCGCAAAGCGCATCGTCGGACGCGTCACCGCCTCGCAGATCGCTTCCGCATCCGCCGCGTCGTTCTTGTTCGTCTTGACGAAGGGGCGAACGTATTGAGGCGGGATCAGCCGGACCTCATGGCCCAGCGCTTGTATCTCACGCGCCCAGTAGTGCGCACTGGCGCAGGCTTCCATGCCGACAAGACATGATGGCAATCCGGCGAAGAACGCCAACACCTTCCCGCGGCGCAGCTTCCGCCGTAGTACCGCTCGCCCCTCACCATCAGCACCGTGAACCTGGAACACCGTCTTTGCCAGATCAAAACCGATTGTTGTAATATCCATCGTGGACGCTCCCTCTGTCTGGAGTTCAAACCAAACTCCATTCTGGCGCACTCGACGCCGAAAAGGGGGCGTCCATACCATCAGACTAACTAGCCCGGAGCAGAAGAAACCATAATACAGGACTTTCAGGGGCATTGTCAGACTGGCGTTGTCACATTAACAGGGTGGCCAGCTGCTGATGGCGCAGTAGTGTCGCTGGATGCAGAAAATCTCCTATGCCCGATACCGCTTTCCACCCGCGATCATTCAGCACGCTGTCTGGCTGTATTACCGGTTTCCCCTCAGCTACCGAGATGTTGAGGATCTGCTCGCTGAACGTGGTATTGATGTTTCTTACGAAACGGTCCGGCGCTGGGCACTGAAGTTCGGGCAAGCCTATGCCCGGAGACGGCATTGTCAGACTAACTGGCCCGGAGCAGAAGAAGCCATAATAGAGGACTCTCAGGCAGCAAGTTGACGCCATTCGGCCAAGGCGGTAGATCGGGCTTGTTTGAAAGTATCGCGGCGGTTGAGATGGCGTTGGTGGTTGAAATGGTTGTAGACCGAGGCGTGAATGGAGGCGAATTTCTGCAAGGTCTTGATGTCTCTGAACCGAGCCATTGCCCCTTCCCGTCGTCGGAAGGGTTGATGTGAGTTTTCCGCCCGGTTGTTGAGCCAGCGCCTGGTCTCTTGACAACCTTCATTGCCAATCACCTTCATCGCAGCCCGGTATGACTTTAGCCTATCTGTGACGATCGAAGTCGGCCGGCCATAACGCTTCATGGCACGTTTAAGGAATTCAAGCGCAGCCCTGTGATCCCGCCGTTTCGTGGCATAGACCTCAAGCACTTCGCCTTCATGGTCAACGGCACGCCATAGATAATGTGTCTCGCCGTTGATGCGGACAAATACCTCATCAAGATGCCAGCGCCAATTCGAGCAGTTGCGCCGGTCTATCCGCCTCTTCCGGATCTCGGCGGCAAACAACGGGCCAAAGCGGTTCCACCAGTACCGTACGGTCTCATGGCAGATGTCGATGCCGCGCTCGAACAGGAGATCTTCGACCTGTCTCAGCGACAAGGGATAACGGACATACAGCATCACAGCGCTGCGGATGACCTCGGACGAGCTATTGAAATAACGGAAGGGATTGTGCATCGCCGGAGGCTACGAGACCTTACGTCTCCGCTCAAGCCGATTTAGTCTGACAATGCCCACGGTGATGCATTCGAGCAGTACATCAAAACGCAACTCGCCCCGACCCTTCAATAAAGGCGATGTTGTTGGCCTCGACAATCCGCCGGCCGACAAACGCGACGGTGCCAGGCGGGCGGTTGAAAGGCGGGGCGCGTGGCTTTTGTTCCCGCCGCCCCATGCGCCGGACTTCAACCCGATCGAGCTCGCATTTTCAAAGTTCAAAGCTCACATGAAGCGCCTGAAACCCCGCGCCAGCGATGATCTGTGGAAAGCCGCCGGCAACGTACGCGGCCTCTTCAATCACGCGCACTGCAGGAACTTCTTGGTTGCTGACGGCCATGCGTCAGAATAAATCTGAAATGCTCTAGCGTATATTTTCTAAATCAAAATATTCTGTGGCCAGTCTAATATTCATCGGTACCCATACGCTGCTCTCTGCACCCAGCAGACCGACTCCGCACTGTCCAGAAGACTTAGCGCAAGGCGGACCGGCACCCCTGTCGGGCGAGAGAGAAAAAGAGCGTCTAAACGGAAAGTGCTCCGGTTAGATGCGGATTTGATCCCCCCTGGGTAGGATCAGCGCCGGTCCGACCGGACAGGTGATTCTCGAACCTTTGGCGGAATCTGTGTACATTTGCCGTTGTTCGATAACGGCTAATGAATGTGCTAAATTTTCAGCGGGTAATTTTCGGAGAAAGATGAATGAATTACCAGATTAAGAGCTTTGGCGCAGCGGTGGTCGCAGTTGGCTTTTCTAGCATCGCATCGGCCCAGACCGATTGCGCACAATGGAACACCCCAGATTTCTTCGAGGTGGCGGATGTTGCTCAGATAGCCAAGTGCCTGGAAGCTGGTGCGGACCCCAACGCGTGGACTGAGAATGGTGTGACGCCCTTGATGCTGGCGGCTGCCACGAACGAATCCCCGGCAATCATCGCAGCGCTAGTCGAGGCGGGAGCGGACCCCAACGCGCGAAATGAGACTGGCAGGACACCCCTGCACGCGGCGGCGTTGGTCAGCGATACTCCGGCAATCATCGCAGCGCTGATCAAGGCGGGAGCGGACCCCAACGCGCGGGCTGAGACTGGCAGGACACCCCTGCACGTGGCGGCTGTAATTAACAAGAACCCAGCAATCATCGCAGCGCTGATCAAGGCGGGAGCGGACCCCAACGCGCGGGATAAGAATGGCATGACGCCCCTGCACGCGGCGGTTATAACGAACGAGAACCCGGCAATCATCGCAGCGCTGATCAAGGCGGGAGCGGACCCCAACGCGCGGGGTGAGAATGGGGTTACACCCCTGCACTTGGCGGCGTTGGTCAGCGATAATCTAGCAATCATCGCAGCGCTGATCGAGGCGGGCGCGGACCTCAAGGCTCGGGATGCAGCTAATGAAACACCCTTCGATTACGCTAAGAACAATTCCGCCCTCAAGGGCACCGACGTCTATTGGCAACTGAATGAAGGCCAGTACTAAACCCGAATACCCCTGAGGGAACTGTCACATTAACAGGGTGACCAGCTGCTGATGGCGCAGTAGTGTCGCTGGATGCAGAACATCTCCTATTCCCGATACCGCTTTCCACCCGCGATCATTCAGCACGCTGTCTGGCTGTATTACCGGTTTCCCCTCAGCTACCGAGATGTTGAAGATCTGCTCGCTCAACGTGGTGTTGATGTTTCTTACGAAACGGTGCGGCGCTGGGCACTGAAGTTCGGGCAAGCCTATGCCCGGAGACTGAGGACAACGCGCCCTCGAGCGGATGTCCGGTGGCACCTTGATGAGGTGTTCGTTTCCATCGCCGGCAAGCGGATGTATCTATGGCGCGCTGTCGATAGTGAAGGCGAAGTGCTGGATATCCTGGTTCAGTCACGCAGAAACAAGAAGGCAGCGCTCAAGGTGATACGCAAACTGTTGAAAAAGCAAGGCTTTGTCCCAGATACCTTCATCATAGACAAACTGCCATCTTATGGTGCTGCTCTGAAGGATTTGGGCCTTATCAGGCACCATGATTTTGGTGGCAGGAAGAACAACCGAGCCGAGAATTCTCACTTACCAGTCCGACAGAGGGAACGACGAATGCAGCGTTTCAAATCGGCTCGATCAGCGCAGCGGTTTCTCTCTACCCACGCCACCGTCTACAACACCTTCAACGTCCAACGCCATCTGATATCCCGAAAGACATTACGCCAGTTTCGCAACCACGCAATGGGCCTGTGGCAAACCGTCACCGCTGCCGCTTGAGCTTGAGTTCTATGCCAATTCGCAGCACGACCGTTCAATAACGTGACAATACCTCTCAAGCCACAAGGGACCCAAGGTCCGCAAGATGATCGAAGACGCCGGCGCACAACTCCTCTTCCTGCCGCCCTATAGCCCTGACTTCAATCCCATCGAACTCGCCTTCGCAAAGCTCAAGGCAAGGCTCCGAAAAGCCGCTGAGCGAACCGTCGATGGTCTCTGGAACGCCATCGGCCAAATCTCCCTGACCTTCTCCCCGCAAGAATGCAAAAACTACTTCAACGCCGCCGGATACAGCGCAACGTGATCGGATTCCGCTCTAGAGACAAACAGGTTCAAGACAGGCTCGCCAAACGGTTGACCCAGAAAGCTCGACCGTATCTGAAACTTGCAGAAGCAGTTGCAAACCTTACAAGTCAAGATAGCGCCACGGTGAAGCTGCAGGTGCTTGAAAACACGGATTTGTGGAAAAATTGGTCACGACACAAGGGTCAATCTCTTGGTGGTGATGTCTCGCAGGTTACTGAGCAGGCTGAGCAAGTCACTTACGAGTTAGTTGAACTCTGTGAAAAGATCAGGCGCGAGGCAGAGCTTGAGGAACTCGAGAAAAAATTTTTCTTGGTGCCGGCTAGGTACGACGTCCTCACGCGTCGATTTCTTTCGGCCAAGATGGCTCAAAACCCCTGGAATCATGACGATTTTTTGGAGAGCTGGGAAGCAGCACCAGGCTTTCCTTCCGTGCCTTTATTTCGTGTCTTCAATGGTGAGGTAACCTCACCAGGCTATTTGGACGACGAGGAATTCAGGGACCCGACCGAAGTAACCGGAATGCCCGTGGCCGTCCCAATGGGCTGGAAGGAAGAGAAACATCATCCGGAAAGCTGGCCCCTAAGTGTCACCATACGTTTGTATCGTGAAGCGAGGCTTGCCATGGGCTGGGCTGCAGACACGGAGCGGTTTAGCCCGTTGTTCGAAACACGCGCATACGTCTGTGCTCATATTAGGGAGGGCGGTGACCCCGATGACCAAACCCTTGAAGGGGAACTTTATCCATCCGTTTCCTGCGAGGAATTGATGTATGGCCTACCTCAGCTTGTCCGCGTTCGGGGTAAGTGGCAGAAACTGTATGTCCAGGGTTTTGATGCCACAGCCATACAGGAAAACCTCAGTTGGAAAATTAATCCCCTCAATAGTGAAGACGAAGGTCTATACGGGCACTGGTATTTCTCTTGGACACTTGTGTCCCCCGACCAGGTAAATTTTTGGTTCAATCGCCGTATTGGTCAACATGACCAGGAGCTTTGGTCCGAATTTACATCTGAAGGCAGGTCAAAACAGTCTTCACCTTTTGTACCCTGGTACCCGATGGGCTTTTTCGGTCACAAAATCGAGCAGGCCATTTGGGATGGATCACTTCAAGCGGCATTCAAAAATGAAGTGGAACATCTCGTTGATGCATTACAGCAACGCGAGTCTGACTGGCTACAGGGTGCCAGACAGAAGACGAGTAGAGTCATAGAAGACCTTCGCTCCGACCTATCCCTTAACAGTTCGTCAGATTCGGAGGGATAGAGAAAATGCAATTAAAGGATCGAAACATTGAAGGCCAGGTCGACGATTTTCTTTATACGGAATTGAATCAAGACAATACGGCTCTCGCTGCGTTTTGCAAAATCATCTCGGGTCGCGCCTTACCGGAGATTGATGACGCGCAAGATATTCAAATCCAAAAAAGCCCCCAAAGGGTTCTGAAAAACGGTCAGACAGATACCGGTCTGTTCTTTCGAAATAGATCGGAAAATGTCGCAATACTGATTGAGAACAAGGTTATTTCACCCTTCACGCCCCGGCAACCCGAAAGATACGTGGAAGAAAAAAAGGCACTCTTGAAAGAAGGCCGGTTTGACAAGGTTGCGACAGTCGTGATCGCTCCCGAAAAATATTGTGGAGCAGACAATCGCGTACAACTGTTCGATGGCGTGGTGCCTTACGAAGAGTTTGTCGCCTTGTTTCCCGGGACATCGATCATAAAGAAGGCAATAGATTATTGTGAGGCCGGTTGGGTGGCTGAAGATGTCCCCCAGGTCAGCCAAAATTTCCAGGCTTATGCTGCAATCATCAAGGACGAATTCCCTGGCCTCACAATGAAGACAAAGGGCAAAAACAAGCCTTTGCAGTCTCGAACCATATACTTTCACGAACCCACCGTTTGCTCACGGAGAAATTGGCCCGCCATCATATTGAATCATCAGTGGCAAGAGGGGCGTGCCAAGTTACTGTTTCGCGGATGGGGTGCTTTCCGAAGGCTCCTTACACCAATTGTAGAGCGGGACCTAACGGGTACAGCTCTTGAAATAGATCCCAACAGGACAAAAAGCTTCGGTTTGATGCTTCCGACGCCGGTTGTTCAAAATACTTCTGGCATGAATCAATTGAACGAGATGATTGAAGGTTTATCAGCAGTCCAAGAGCTTGCGGATTGGTATTCGACGAATCATCAAACCATTAGCCGATGGACTGACGTCATAAATAGAGACGGCAAATGAAACCCATTCTTACAATATTCGACTACTGACGACGGCGTTCACATGGCTGAGTTCCAAAACCGCATCGAAACATTAGGGCAGAACATGAGAACTCATTTGATCCAACAAACACGGAAAACGTAATGGTTTGGTTGTTAGCGCTGGTGCTCTTCGTTGCGCTTTGGGCGGGGGGTCTATCTTTCAAGGAGGCCGGACTGGTTTTACTTATATTCGCGGGTATAAAATTTCTTATGCTTGTATTAACGCATCTCAAACCGGGGGACATCATCGCCATCCTATATTTGGCCTTCATGGTCGTCTTCGCTGCTACTCTGTAGACGGTCATGATGACTGTGTCTGACGTCGGCGCCCATGGGACAAACTGAAACGATTATGTAGTGGAGGGGTATTGTCTAATCATAGTGACGGAAGTGAAAAAAGATGAAACATTTGGGAACAATTACATTTTAAACCCACTGACATTTTTATTGGCAACAGGGCGTTGACATCAAAGGCACTGCTTGTTCTCCACTAAAGGTCCGATATACCGTGTCCATCAATGCCATCTCAATAGCTCCGACATTTTCAAACAAGAGCGAACCGCCGCCCTAGCCAAATGCCGCCCTAGCCAAATAGCGTCAACATGCAGCCTGAAAGACCATAAATCTAAGTTCTACAAGTCGGACCGAGTTAGCGTGACAATGCTGTCTTGACTCCGAAGGCGATTCGGACTGCCCAAGTCAGAGTTCTCGTTGGTCACATAAACTCGCCTGTCGGGCAGGATATCGCCCTCTTCGATGGCCTTTCTTGCGGCATTGAGAATTTCGACTTGGTGATTCTGGAATGCCTGGAGATAGGCCCGTGCCGTTTCGTAGTTACAGCCGTCGGCATCGTCGAGCAGTTCAAGGGAAACTGCGATGGTATACTTTTTGCCCCTCGATTCTATCGGGCATGTCAATGTATGATCTTCGACGTTTCGGATCGTCGGATATCGAAGAATGCTCGGGCGCTGGGGTGTGAATTTTACGCCGAGGGCACCGTCTTCTTCTTCAAAGGTGAACCTGATGCCAGCCTCGCGTAGCGCTTGGACCATCTTCTTCACTGTCCCTTGTAAGAACCTCATCCGAATGCCCGCGGATGAGTTAAATGGAAGGGACAACAGTGGATTGTATCATCAATGGGGGCGTCGAGCCGTGAAACGTTGCATTGTTATCGTCCTTTGTTTGCTATGGAACCAGGCCCTGGCGCAGGACTGGCGCCACTACGGTGGCGACGCCGGGGGTTCGAAGTTTTCCCCTCTGTCGCAAATCAACACTGACAACGTGGATGATCTAAAAATCGCTTGGACATACCAACACGGCGAGCTGAAAGCTCATCCTGAACGAGCCTTCATGGCGGCCTGGCACGCCACACCTCTTAAGTTGCCCGACGAGGCGGGCGGTCATTTGGTTACCTGCACGCCCATGAACAAGATCGTCGCTCTCGATCCCGCTAGGGGCGAGGAGCGATGGACCTTCGATCCCGGTGTGGACCTTGGTCCCATCGGTGTGCGTTATAATTGCCGCGGCATTGAGCTTTGGCGTGACGCACAAACTAATGTGTCTGACGTGTGCGCATGGCGCCTGTTCATGGGTACCGTCGATTTGCGGCTGATGGCCATCGATGCCCGCACTGGCGCAGCGTGTACAGACTTCGGTGACAAAGGTGCGGTCGATCTGAGCGCGATGATCCCTGAAGGCGCTGAAAACTTCCGCCCGGGCGATGCGCAACTGCCAGCGCCACCAGTAGTTGTTGGCGATGTGTTGGTGATCGGTTCGTCCAACAACGTGCGCACCTACAGCGTAAACAGCCCGAAAGGCACCGTGCGCGCCTTCGATGCCCGCACAGGCGCACCCGCCTGGGTGTTCGAACCTGTGCCTTACGATCCGGCCGACCCCCTGCACGATACTTGGACCGAAGAAGCGCTCGCCGTCACCACTGGCGCCAACGCCTGGACGTTTCTCTCTGTCGATGAAGAGCGGGACTTGGTGTTTGTGCCAACAGGCAGCGCCTCGCCCGATCCCTATGGCGGGTACCGGCCGGGTGACAACCGCTATGCCAACTCGGTGGTGGCCTTGCGTGGCTCCACCGGCGAGGTGGTATGGCACTTCCAGACCATCCATCACGATGTCTGGGATTGGGACCTCCCCGCCCAGCCCATGCTGGTGGATATTCAAAAAGACGGCGAAACCATCCCCGTTGTCGTGCAGCTGACCAAACAGGGATTGGTCTTTGTTCTCCACCGGGAAACGGGCGAGCCCATCTTCGGGGTGGAAGAACGCCCGGTGCCGACGGACGGGGCTGTCCCTGGCGAACAATTGTCCCCCACTCAACCCTTTCCCCTAAAGCCACCGCCGTTGATTAAAACGGGCATCACACCTGACGACGCCTGGGGTTTCACCTTTTGGGACCGGGGCAAGTGCCGGGAGAAAATCGAAAAAGCCAACTACGGTCCCTTATTCACACCGCCTACCATGGACGGGTCTATCGCGTTCCCCGGCCTGTCGGTGACCAACTGGGGTGGTGGGGCGTACGATGTATCCACCAACACCCTCATCACCACGGCGAACAAGACGCCTTTTCATATCCGTGTGTTTCCTGCCGATGAACTGGAACCCTATCAAGGGCCGCGGCGCTTCGGTGCCCCACGCGCCATCGCTGGCACGCCCTATGCGTTCTTGAGCGAACCGGTGCTATCGCCCTTTGGCAGTCCTTGCATTGCTCCGCCCTGGGGGGAGGTGGTGGCTGTGGACCTCGGCGCGGGGAAGATCAAATGGCGCTCGGCGCTCGGCACCATCGACAAGCTGGCGCCCATTCCCATTCCTTTGAAACTGGGAACGCCCACTTCTGGTGGCCCCATTATCACCGGAGGCGGGCTTATATTCATTGGCGCCACCATGGACGAACGGTTCCGCGCCTTTGATTTTAACACTGGTGAGGAACTTTGGGTGGTCAACACACCCACTGCCGCCATGGCCACTCCCATGACCTATGAAGCTAACGGCAAACAATACGTGCTGATCATCGCCGCCGGCCATCTGTGGCAGTACCCGCAAAACATCGGGGACTGGATGATCGCCTACGCCCTGCCCGACTGACCGCCGTTCATCAGTCAGGGGGCGGGTATTACAGAACAGGGCATTGTCATGTATGGACGCCCCCGGTGTTGCAAGGGAGAAACTGACTTAAAACGGCGGTAGAGCTTGCAGTCATGTATCCGGCCTTTGCGCTGCGGTACGCTGACCGCTGGCCCTGATGGAATCCGAAAGATCGACGCCCAGTCAGATTAACGAGCTCAAAGCTCTGACAATGCCTCGGGTTTGGCCGATCTCGGGTGGAGCCCTGTTTCGCCATCAAATCGTCGTTACCCTCGCAAGTTTGTATCCGCTTTCCAGCTGGTCAGGCGGGCGTCGGTCGGTAGATACGCTCGTATCTGAGCAGTGCCCAGGCGACGCGGGCTGTCTTATTGGCCATGGCGACCAGCACGACGTTTGTCGGCCGCCGCGCCAGGAGCCGGTCGGTCCAGCCAGGCCCCGTGCCCGGCTTGGCGCGGCGCCAGCGCAGCACGCTTCGCGCACCATGCACGAGCAAGCGCCTGATATAGCCATCCCCGCGCTTCGAGATCCGCCCCAGCCTGTCCTTGCCGCCACTCGAGTGTTGTCGGGGCACGAGACCGAGCCAGGCCGAGAGCTGCCGGCCCGAGCGAAACTGCGCGCCATCTCCGATCGTCGCGACCAGCGCCGTCGCGGTGATGACACCGACGCCGGGGATCGTCGCAAGCCGGCGGCTCGCCTGGTTGGATCGGTGCCAAGCCAAAAGCGTCGCCTCCAGCTGCTTGATCCGGGCCTGAGCGGAATGGAGCTGCTCAACCAGAGAGCCAAGCGCCTCGCGTGCCAGAGGGGGCAGTCGCACATCACCGGGATCTTCGATGATGGCAACCAGTTCCTCCACCTTCGACGCCCCTTGAGCGACGATCAGTCCGAGCTCCGCACAGTGGCCGCGAAGCGCATTGATCACCATCGTGCGTTGACGGACCAACAGCTCACGGGCCCGGTGCAGCATCAAAACCGATTGCTGCTCGGCGCTTTTCGCCGGCGCAAAGCGCATCGTCGGACGCGTCACCGCCTCGCAGATCGCTTCCGCATCCGCCGCGTCGTTCTTGTTCGTCTTGACGAAGGGGCGAACGTATTGAGGCGGGATCAGCCGGACCTCATGGCCCAGCGCTTGTATCTCACGCGCCCAGTAGTGCGCACTGGCGCAGGCTTCCATGCCGACAAGACATGATGGCAATCCGGCGAAGAACGCCAACACCTTCCCGCGGCGCAGCTTCCGCCGTAGTACCGCTCGCCCCTCACCATCAGCACCGTGAACCTGGAACACCGTCTTTGCCAGATCAAAACCGATTGTTGTAATATCCATCGTGGACGCTCCCTCTGTCTGGAGTTCAAACCAAACTCCATTCTGGCGCACTCGACGCCGAAAAGGGGGCGTCCATACCATCAGATTAAATCTGCTTAGAGTCGGTTTCGAAAGTCATGCGGCTCGGGCCAATCTGCGGACGAGGAGCATGACGGAGGCGGCGTAGAGGAAGGCGCGGGCCGAGGCGATGGTGGCCTCGAAGTCCTTTGCCAGTCGCCGGTTGCGGTTGATCCAGGCGAAGAAGCGCTCCACGACCCAGCGGCGCGGTTGGACGGCGAAGCCGACCTGATCGGGGCTTTTGCGCACGATCTCGACGGCGATCATGGTGGCCGTGGCGACCTTCTCGCCGGCGTAGCCGCTGTCGGCAAAGACCTTCTCGATGAACGGAAACGAGCCGCGTGAGGCGCACAGCAGCGGCCCGCCACCATCGCGGTCCTGGATACTCGCCGGATGCGCCTCGAGCACGAGGCCGCGCCCGTCGGTGTCGACCAGCGCGTGGCGCTTGCGCCCCTTGATCTTCTTGCCCGCATCGTAGCCGCGGGGGCCACCAGCCTCGGTCGTCTTGACGCTCTGGCTGTCGATAATCGCGCCGCTCGGGCTGGCCTCGCGTCCGACCCGCTCGCGATCGGCCATGACCAGAAAGTGGTTGATCTTCTCAAGGAGGCCGTCGTCGCGGAACTTAGCGAACCAGCGATAGATCGTGCCCCACGGTGGTAAATCGCTTGGCAGCAAGCGCCAAGGGCAGCCAGCCCGCATCACGTAGAAAATGCCGTTGACGATCTCTCGCATCGGCCATGACCGGGGCCGTCCCGTGCCATGAGCCGGAGGCAAATGAGGCTCGATCACAACCCACTCCGCAGCGGTCAAATCAGTCTGATAACGCAGCGCCTTGCGGCTATGCTGCTCTCGGGTGGTCGGCGTCCACATGGCGGCTCCAGATCGGTTTCAGCAACCTTCCTGGAATCACATCGACACCGGCCACTCAACCCCTTTCGAAACGGCCTCTTAGCTCAGACAGGCGTTCCGGGATCGCCGGTATCGCAGCCAAGGCCCGTTGGGCCGGCCAAGACCCCTGCCGGAATTCAAACTGACCCACCACATGGGCTAGGGTAAACGTGCCGTAACCGACCGGCAGTGGGGTGGTAGGGTGAACGTCACGCAATCAACCGGTAGTGGGGTGGTAGGGTGAACGTCACTCAATCAACAGGTAGTGGGGTGGTAGAGTCAACGTCACTCAATCAACAGGTAGTGGGTTGGTAGAGTGAACGTCACTCAATCAACAGGTAGTGGGGTGGTAGGGTGAACGTCACTCAATCAACAGGCGGTGGGATGGTAAAGTCGACAGCTATCAACAAAACAGATGGAACCAAACCATGACCTTCATTGCCGGATTGCGCTGTGACGGCCTGACCGCGCCCGGGGTGCGACCAAGGTATCAGCAAGGGCGTCTACTGCCGCATCGGACTTCGGGTCAATGTTGAGCTTGAGTTCAGGCCACGCCGTGAGGACGTCAACCAGCCGGGTAATCCGGTGTCCGTTCAAGGTTCTCCGGGGCTCGATATCGGACCAATCAAGCGCTTCGATCGAGCCGTGGGTCCCCGTTACGCGGTCTAGAGTTGGATCGTGAAACGCTACAAGGACACCGTCACGGCTGACATGCACGTCAGTCTTGATGTAGCGATAGCCCAGCTGAACAGCGGCTTCGAAAGCCTCCATGGTATTTTCATCGGCGAGATCGCATGCTCCGCGGTGAGCGAAGGCCAGCGGCGGAGGGCTGTCTAGAAAGGGATGCCGGACTGTATCCGCCATTGCGTTCTATAAAGCTCGGCGGTGTCCGCATGCGCCGGCGCGAACAGCGGACAGTTCGTGACGGATGTCGGTCATGTTGAATCCACCCCTAAAGCCTATCAGGAAAAGAACTGAGTTGTTCCAGTGGTTGTCCCTCCCGAAAACCCGATCAAACGATCTTCATGATGCAAATCGCCCAGTCAACGTCACGCAATCAACCGGTAGTGGGGTGGTAGGGTGAACGTCACTCAATCAACAGGTAGTGGGGTGGTAGAGTCAACGTCACTCAATCAACAGGTAGTGGGTTGGTAGAGTGAACGTCACTCAATCAACAGGTAGTGGGGTGGTAGGGTGAACGTCACTCAATCAACAGGCGGTGGTATGGTAAAGTCGACAGCTATCAACAAAACAGATGGAACCATGGCCAGGAGTTCCAGGCTCCGTTGTAAGACGATATACGACGAGAACACCGGGCGCATGAAGATGAGGGTTTATTACAAGCTGGCATATGATCCCGAGAAGGAGCCAGAATTCGCTAAGGAGTCATTGCTCTCCCGGTTAGTTTCGATGTTTTTCCGAAAAAAGGCTGGCGCCGGACAGGCGTAAGACGAAAGTACTGCCAGAGGACTGCAAAAAAGAGGTTTGGGCTTCGGCCAAGCGCTAGAAGTGGAGATCGGGGTCTAGCTGCCGAAAGAGCCGAACCGTTTACCAAGTTCATCCTAAATGTCGGAGCCCTGAGGCGCGACAACTCAGATCTTGAGAAACCTAATACATCAGCCACTTAGGGGCATTTGAGCGCTATCGCATATAAATCTCACTGATCGTCCAGGTACGTCCAGCTGGGGTGGGTATGCGAACGGTCTGTCATTGCCTGCCATCGGGACGCGCGAGGACGCGGCCTTGGGACATTTTGGGGTCCTCATTTTCAACCCGCTCGTGGGGCGTCGGTCATGGCACTCCAGCGTCATACTCCAACACCCCCCCCCACCATAGGTATTCCGGCGTTGTATAGGGCTTTTAAGGGGATAACGTCGCCCCCCTTACGGCTCCCGCACGCGTAACGGTCATTGATCAATGCGGTTATCTGGTATCCGATTGTGACTCATCCGAGTGACGGGTCGCGGATCGACGCCTGGCCTTGGCCCCGCGCTCCGATTGCTCGAAAGCCTTGGCCGCCGGCAGTATGGATGCTCGCGTATCCGTCACAACGTCACAACCGTTAGCAGCTGCGGGTTCCCGCGATTTCGTATCCGTCACAGAGCCGGAGTTTGTGACGGATAGAGAATCGCTGTAACCGTTGCCAGACAAGGGTTGTGACGTTGTGACGGATGGAGAGGTGGTCTCCCCGACGGCATAGTTCTTCCAAACCTTTTCGAAGTCACTGCGTTTGTAACCCTTTGCGGTTTCACTACCCGTGACGTTCCCTTCTACGCGTTTTGTGCCAGGCGTGATGCCGAACGGCTTGAGCAACTTGGCCAATCCTTGCGCGGTCAATGGATTTCCGCGCCGCCATTCCGGCCATGGACGGTCTTCCATCGTGTTGAGCTTTCCCAGAATGGACCCTGTCGACAGAACTTTGGGGTCGTCTGCTTCGCGGAACACCTTATGTATATCCTCAAGGAGCGTTTCCCTTACGCTGGTTTCATCCTTGGTATCGGCGCTGATCGCTTCCGCCGCGCGCCAGGCTCGCCCTCCCTTGCCGGCCCATGGTCCACCAGCGCAATCGGCGATGGCCAGCGGAGATTCCCAGGCATCGCGAGCACGGTCGTGCAGGCCGGGCGGAAATGCTAATTCGTTACGCTTTGCCAGGATGGAATCGGCGTTGTCACTAATAAATCGGGCGACCCTCCTCCGAATATCATTGATGGCTTGTTTATCGCGGTCGCGCCAGCGAGGTAGGTCACCGCGGTTTGGAGGCCGTCGCTCCATATGGATAACAATAGAGCGATCCCTGACGGTGTCGTGTAAGCCTCCAATTCCCGAAATAGCTTTGGGGCACCACGTGTTGAAATAGCGGGGTTCATGATCGTCGCCAACGCAACGCATAACATTGGCTGAGTCGCGCCGCTGAGAGCCATTAAAAATGCCGCGCAACTCGGTATCGTCGCCGAAAAAGGTGTCGGTCTCGTCAAGCAGAAGAGTTGGCTCGTGGAGTTCGATGGTTCGGAACAATGCCGCTGGGGTGATTTTGCCGCTGACAGGAAGGGGACGAAAGACTAGCGAGCCGATGACTTCCATCAAGAGAGTTTTTCCGCATCGCCTAGTTGCAGACGTTAAGTTGAGGAAAGCCGATATCTCAAGTTTGTCATGCAGCAATGTGTGGACGATCCAAAGCGTCACGGCATCAACCGCAGGCTCGGGCATATGGACGTATTGGCGGATTACCGAGCCAACGTCATCGAGGGCCGCCGCGCCATCTACCGGCTCAGGCCATGGTTCTAGGTCCGGCCATTCTACAGGCTGACCCTGAAGGTGGATGCCACCGCCGGTCCTAGTCTCTATTGCCCTGTCAAGTTCTTGAATTGGAACGTCCCTGCAATCCCGCTTGATGCGGGCGCGCAGGTTAATCCATCGGTCAGGCGTCTTGCGTTTCAGTTCAGATAGTCGGTCCAACATTTCGGGCTCAAAGAACACTCCCGGGCTGTCCTTGCCCTTGGCGATGAGGTTTTCGCATTCGTCTTCGTTGTCGCTGTCGGGCAACTGGAGCGGCGGCAAGTCCGACAACCCTTCGACGGCCTCCTCACGTTCGTATGGTTGCGAGTGCTCATTGATCCAAGCTTCCAAATTGCCCTTTGCCTTGATCACGTCGGCGATATCGTCGCCCCCGCCCTTTGTCGTGGCCGGCGGCAGCACGAGGGTAATAGACGGGCAATGCTCATCCAGGTGCTCGGCCAGGGCCTTCATGGTGTCATGGCCTTCAAAGTCACCATCGGCCACCAAGAGCAAATCGCGGCCATACAGAGGGGTCCAGTCCGTCTTCTTCCACGCCTTTCCGCCGCCCATCCATGCCACAACTACGGCGTCTTTAGAGTGCCTAGCGACGGCGTTACGGCATTTCTCCCCCTCGACTACCATCACTTGACGTGCTGGGTCCGCCTTGAGTAGATCGACCAGCCCGTAGAGGGGCCGGTCTTTCTTGGGAATAGGGACGCCCTTACCACGCACCCAACCTTGAACGCCTTTCTTGTCGGCGGGCATATAGTTACCGAACGTCTTTTTCCCGTCGATGTAATACCGCTGGATTACCCAGAGCAGCTTGCCCTTGGCGTTGCGGTAGGCATACCGGCCTTGATGGTTGTCAGGTAACTGCTCAATGAACCTGTAATCGTTCCCGGAAGCTGTCTCTCCCATTGCCCTTTCATCTCCGCTGAGCGGATCAAACATATTTCTGCCTCCATTGCCGACACTCATGACTACACCCCAAGCATGTCGGCTAGGGCACGCGCCGCATCGGATTGCGACCGCCCGGATAGATATGCGGCCAGAGACACCGGATCGCCGCCCTTAACGTCCGCTAAGGCGAAGTCAGCCCATCGGCCCGTCCGCAGGTTGATACGGAACGATCCAGGACGATGGTCCACACGGCGTGGGTTTCGGGCCACCCACTCCCAGCCCTGCTGGCGCCCATCCGGGAGCCAGCGGGCGACCAACGCCGGCAGCACCCGTAGTGCTGCGTTGTTGATGGCAGCGAAGTCAGGAAGGCGTTGGCGTTTGGCAACGCTGCGTACCGCTACCGTGGTACTCCCGGATCGCTCGGCATTTGCCGTACCGCACAGCCTGTTTTGACCATTACCGGTCGGGCGCTTTCTTGTGCGTGCCATGGTGTCATGCCGAGCGCTGTCGAGCGGTAAGCCATGCCTCAACCTCAGACTGGCGCCAACCCACCATGTTGGGGCCTAGTTTGATCGAGCGGGGGAACGGATCGGTCTCGCGGTCCATATAGACGTAGATGCGTGACCGGCTTATGCCCGTCATCTTAACAACCCCAGATAAGCGCAAAATACGATCTTCAGTCATTTGATTGCTCCCTTAATCGTTGGGACGCGAACAGCCGCGTCAGATCGGGAGAGGATGCTTAACTGCTGCGGCAAAAGCTGGAGTAAAGATTCTCGCCAGCGATAAAATCACTGACTGTCTTCAAGGTCGCGTTGAGCACATTGACACAAATAGTCCTCGGATATTTTGTTGAGCGTCCGCATTATCCCCAGCAACTCTTCACCGGGAGGGTTCGGGGCGGGCTCCAAACCTTGGGGTGGGAGAAGCGTCCTGCCAGGGCGCGGTTTCCCTTTTGCCAAGATCTCATTTTGGTAACGTTTCCAGGCGTTCCTAATCATGTCGTAGGTGGGGCGTTGGTAATCTTTATGGCCACCGTAGATTTCGTCGAGGACTTCTATCATTGCCCGGATAATCGAATAGTCTTTTTTCTTCTCGTTCGATGAGGAATCGCGCCGGATCGTCAAGCTTACTAGCAACCGTGGGTCATCTTGTAACGTGACCGCCCAATCAATTGCCATGCAGATTATTTGGTCGCGCATTGCCTTCCAGTGTTGCGGGAAGTTGTTCGGTCCGCGCTTCTGGGGCGGAGGATCCACCGGTTCCTCGACCCATTTTTTCAAGCACGGAGGCATTGGCTCGCCGGCTTCACGATACAGCGTGACGGCACGCTCTAGAGCTGAGCGGGCATGGGGCCAGAAGTCCACCTTTCCTATCAGTCGCTGGCAATGGTCTTTGGCTGTACCACCGATCTCAGGATCGCCACTTAAGCAATATTCAGCGTTTTTCTGAACCATGCTGTCAAATAAGGCCGCCCGCTTTTTTGGACTGATATCGCCACTACCAAAAAACAAAGCTAGTCCAAGATTAGACCGGAGGGTCGAATGCGAGAATATGACGCACGCACCTTTCTTGATCACCTCGAAGAGCGTCTCTTTCTCCTGCTCTACTTCTGGGCGTTGTTCTTTAGCGCCTTGCTCCCCCTTACCCATCTGCCCGGTTCCCGTGTCGGACCATTGGAATGACCTTCGACTTGTGACCGATCGCTAGATATTCAGCCCATTGCTCCATAAGCTTGGAACGCCGTGCGAACAGGTCGGAGCGCGCATAGGCGGCCTCCACCTTGTTAGCGACCGTATGGGCTAGTGCCGCCTCCATGACCGCGCGGGGCGCGTTGGTGCATTCCGCCGCCCAATCGCGGAAGCTGGACCTGAAGCCGTGCGGCACGGCGTCCAGGCTTAGCTCACGCATCAGCTTGGACAACGTCATGTCGGAGAGCGGCTTGCCGGGCCGCGTTCCGGGAAAGACAAGACCGCTTCCGCTCCCAAGCTGCCGTGCTTCGGTCAGAATCTCCAAAGCTCGTGCACACAGCGGAACACGATGTTCACGCCCGGCTTTCATCCGCTCAGCCGGAATGGTCCAGATTGTCGTGTCCAAATCGACCTCGCTCCACATCATATGCCGGACCTCGCCAGACCGTGCTGCCGTCAGGATCAGCAACTCAAAGGCCAGCTTGACGACTGCACCGCTACCAGATGCGCGCACGGCCTCTATAGCGCTGGCAACTTCGCCATGCGGCAGGGCCCGATGATGGCGCTTGGCTTTGCCATTCTGCTTGGGAAGCGCGGCACCGATGGCGTCGCCGGCAGGGTTGTCCTGCCTGAAACCTTGGGCCACGGCCCATTTCATGACGGTCGAGATGCGTTGGCGCACGCGTCGTGCAGTTTCCGGCTTCTCGTGCCAGATCGGCGTGAGCACGTTGAGCACATCTGCTGTATCGATATCCGACACCGGGCGCTTGCCCAGCTTGGGAAACACATATGTGCGCAAAGTAGTTTCCCATTGTGCGGCGTGCTTAGCGTTGCCCCAACTCGGGCGGTGAAACTCCACGACGGCTGCGGCTGCTTCCTCGAAGGTGGGTATGCTGACCTGCCGGCGAAGATCCATCGGATCGCCACCGGCCCGTGCGATCTTGCGGTTGGCAAGCGCTTGCTCGCGGGCTTCTGACAGCGATACCAGCGCCACGCCCCCAAGCCCGAGAGTCCGCTGCCGTCCATGGATGACTAGTCGTTGCTCCCATCGCCGTGCACCGGATGGGTCGATTTTCAGGTAGAGGCCATTGCCATCACAGTATCGGCCAGGTTTGGTGGTCTTGCGCACAAAAGCTGGAGTCAACTTCTTGTCGGGATGCTTTCCCTTGGGCTTGCGACCAGTTGCCATGATATGAACTCCTAATTTAGCCCACTATACTTTAAGGGATAATACGAGAGATCGCGAGACGGCACAAGACACTAGGATTCGAAAAGTCTCAATAATCATGGGTATTTTGGACGAACCGAGATGCGACAAGAAGGTCATATGGCGGAGGCAGCGTCCGGGAACGCTTCGGAGCTCATCGAAAAGCTGCCAACGCGCCACAATGGGCACTACGAGTATTACGACGATAAGGGCGACCTCTGTTTTGTGGTCCAACGCTACAAAAAAAGGCAAAAAGCGTTATGGTTCATACACTCCTATCCAGCCTGAGAATGCCAAGACATGCTGGCTCAAATCTTTGAAGGTCGGCGGCCTCAGGCCGCTGTACCGCTTGCCTGCCCTGCTTGAGTACGACCCAAAGCGCCCGATCATGGTTGTTGAGGGTGAAAAATGCGTTGAGGCAGTCCTCAACAATTCCACTAAGGCGTTTCCAATTACCTGGGCCGGCGGAACAAGCGCTTGGCAAAAGACAGACTGGTCGCCACTTTACGGCAGACCCTTGATTCTGGTCGCGGACGGGGACGAAGCCGGCCACAAAGTCATGAAAGCACTTGCCGCTCACCTACATCCGCATTGTCCCGATATACGCCTTGTCCTCCCGCCTATCGCTGATGGTGGCCCGGATATCGTCGACGAGATCGAGGCGGGGCGTGATGTCAACGCCTGGCTTGAGAAGCACGTACAAACATACGAACCCGATGGGATGAGCCCCGATGGGATGAGCAATGGATCGCCGGACCGATCTCCACTCCAATCGCCTGAGGGAGGCAACGAGGATGAATGGGAAAGCCTGATCGCCGCGGGCAAGGACAATTCGGGCGTGTTCTTTGAGCCCGAAACGTTGAGCCGACTGGTGGCACTGAAACGTAACAGACCCGATCAATGGATAAATCTACGCGAGCGCATCAAGCGAGAGTGTCCGAAAGTTTCGATACTAGAGCTTGATAAGTCGATACATGCGTTACTAGGCGGCGGTGCCCGCTTGCAGGGCCATGCAATTGTGTGGCCGCAGTATGTGCCATGCCCAAAACCGGTCGACGGCGCTGCCCTGTTCTCTAAGTTCGTCGACTTGATCAAGACCTATGTCGTGATGCCGGAAGGTGGCGCGGAAGCAGTGGTGGCTTGGGTTTTGGCGTGCGGTCGCGACCGAACGTTGCGGCGGCGGCGCTGGCCAACACGATGGCGACGATGGACGACCAGCCGTCCCCGTCGACCGGGTCGTTGACGACCCAGACGATGCGCGTGCCATTGGGCCCGTCCAGGCGCACATTGATGCTGTGCTGGGCATGCCCGCGGGGCAGCGCCTCGTTGTACGCCACGGAGGTCTTCAGTTCGTCCCCGGTGTAGAGGTCGGTAATGTGGAACAGCCAGCTGTCGGGCAGATGCCGCAGGCGCGGGGCCCGTTCGTCCACGGGGTAGTAGTTCTCGAAGTATTCGCGCTCCAATTCCCGGAGCCGTTGGCCGCGGTAGAAGAACCCCGCGAAGTAGATCTGGATGTCGTCTTCGGAGCGCCCGTCACCGAACACCAGGCTGTTGCCGTGCGCCTGGAGGATGCCAGCGACCTTGTGGGCGGGCAGGTTGGCCATGACGACGCTGTCTCCGGGGTCGAGTTCGGGTACCAGGACCTGTTCCACATAGGCCTTGAAGGCAGCCCCATGCATCGGCCCGTCGAGGAGCATCGGGGCCGCCAGGCCCGGAGAGGCGCAAGCCGGCGGTCAACGTGGTGGTCTTCCAATGGCCATGGGGTATGGCTGAGCAAACCAACAATGATGAAACCACCGCCGGCGCAGCCAACTCGGACGCAGCCATCCCTGCCGAAGCCAGCGCGGACGAAGCCAGCACCGAGGAAATTAGCCCGGACCTAGAGGAAGCGTACCGCCTTTTTGGGCCACCCAGCGACAATGAGGAAGACAACCCCGATAAAGCCGGTGCCGAAAAAGACAGCGCTGAGGAAACCAGTCCGGACGAAGGCAGTTCCGGCACGAGGCGTGATGGGTGGATGGCTACTGACGAGGAACTCGCTGCTAGTGCCGATGGCTGCAGCACCGACGAAACCACCGTCGAGGAAGCGGGCCTGACCGAACCCAGTGATGATAATCGCAGCCCGGACATGGGCGGCTCCGACCAAGACAGCCCGGACCAGCACAGTCCAGATGAAGCCAGCCCGGACCTAGAAGACCATGCGAAGATAATTTTCGGGCAGCCCAGTGACCATCAAAAGCATGTAACAACCTCAAACAAGATCTTCAATCCAGAAACGCTTGAGCTCGTCAAGACGGTGTCGCACGACGACGAAACCCAGTGGGAAACGATCATAGCGCAGCAGCCGCCGGCAGACGCGACGCTTTGGGAACTCGAACAACAAATGCGGCGCGAATTGATAAGGCTGGTGGCGCTAAAGAAGTGGAACGACGACAAAAGCGATATTCAGATATCGACGCTTGTGCGCTACACCAAGATAGCGCATGCGACCTTTGATCCAAAAACCAACACATGCCGCATTGACGTACAGGACGTGAATGCCGCGTTTGAACGCGCAGAGAAATGGGTGCGCGAACGGCTGGAGCAGGACATTTGGCTTGGTGAATGCGATATGGGACGGACGCGGCGCTTCATTTCGCAGCGCGTCGACGGGCTTTCGAGCGCGCTTAGTCAAATGGATGTAATTATCCGTTACGACATCCGTGCTCAGGCGGCGCAAATTCGTTCGCAAAGGGGCAGTTGGCTCGACATCAACGACCATATAGAGGCGAGACTCCTGGAAACCATTGCCAAGTTGTTTTCGTTCATGCGGCGGAGCTCAAAAAACTCAAATCCGAGGGCCGTTCCTGCCGACTGGTCCTACGTAAAATGGCGACAGGTGTTTGACGCGCACCTCGCAGACCATGAGGTCGATGGATTTGTCGAATGGCTTAAGAAGCTGAAGCCCTGGGACGGGGTCGACCGCATTGACAGATGGCTGACGGACTGCGGTTTCAA
This sequence comes from Rhodospirillaceae bacterium, assembly GCA_965262665.1. GTDB lineage: Bacteria > Pseudomonadota > Alphaproteobacteria > Rhodospirillales > Rhodospirillaceae > CBDBND01. Next base: position 556,354 of record CBDHFR010000002.1, on the reverse strand, counting down.
ATTTGTGGACGATTTCGACAATGACGAACTGATCAGTTGGGCATCGCGCTCCATATTGATGGTTGCGTGCCTTCGCGCCATTAACCCGGGTCTCAAGCACGACACTATTCCGGTCCTCATCGGCCCGCAGGGCGTTGGCAAATCGACGGCGCTCGCGTGGCTGTTGCCGGAAGAACACCGCACCCAGTGGTTCTCGGACGGGTTACGGCTTTCCGCCGACGAGAAGCGCCGCGTGGAGGCGTTGCAAGGCACTGTCATCGTAGAAGTCGCGGAGATGACCGGCGCTACCACGGCCGATATCGAGAGCCTCAAGGCCTTTCTCTCACGCACAACCGATCATGTCCGTCTCGCTTTCCGGAGGAACCCTGCGCATTACCCACGGCTCTGCTCGATCGCTGGCACGGCGAACGGGTCGGTTGTCCTGCCGAACGATCCGTCGGGCAATCGGCGCTTCGTGGCATTGCGGCTCACAGACGGCTCGGCCGACACCATCCGGCAGTATTTGGACGAGAACCGCGAACAGCTATGGGCGGAAGCCTGGGATCGTGCCCAAAATGGCGAGGGCGCATATTTTTCCGACGCTCTTCGTGGATTGCAGGAGAAAGCCAACGAAACAGTCAGGGCCGGAGACAATATCCTGGAGGACTCGGTGCGCTCTTGGCTGAAAACACGCATGGATAAGCCAGGCCGGGAACCGTATTTTACGCTCGCTCAATGCGCCCAAGGGTGCGGCGTCCCGCGGCAAGGAGAGAGTCCGCAAAGTACGCCTACTAAGCAAGTGCGGCGTTTGACCCGCGTACTCGAGCGTTTCGGCTGTGAATCTGGTCGCACACGCATTAACGGTACTCAGACGCGCGTGTGGTTTTATCCGGATCGGATCGCGGACTTCGCTGGAGACGACGCATAATCGAGCGCATCGGCTGCGTCACCGCTGCACTCCGCGGGTTGATATAAAATCTTCGACAGTACCCTACCGTCCAGCGTCAAATTCTCCAGGTTGATGTTTCGTTGGTGGCACATGCCCTACCACTTAGTGTGAGACACTTTCCTCTAGGTCACTGAGCCGGACACTGGCAGATCCAGATGTACCCGCCATAGTGGGATGGGAAGCAATCTTCGTCGTCGAACACCAGGTCTTCCGTGTCGCGCTCTTAAACGGCACGAACCCCCAGGCCGCATTACCGCCGATCACTTTTCAGTATGGATAGGCGGCTTTGGCCAGCAGATTCAATGTCGAAGGCTGTGACAGCTGTGACACCATGTGACACCAAAACCAAAGACTTTAAAAAAGTACCTGTGACAGCTGTGACGGCATGAGACAGCAGAATCCCTATAGCTATTAATTAACGGTATTAGGGGTATTTAATATGTATAAGGGAAATGCCGTCACTGGTGTCACTGGTGTCACAACGCATCATCCTTTTCTTGACTAGCAACCCGGTCCTTTCGTGGACCTAAATCCGACCTGGACCCGGTTAAGGCCTCTTGAGTGGTTCACGGTTGGGCCGCGCCCGTAAGAAGGCGGTTAAACCATGCCCGGGAGCCACAGAATTCTCTTGTAAGAGCTGGGAAGACAGACACAGTGGGGATGGATGGGGGCTCCCATTCCGTCGACGGCGCTGCTGTGGGCTACCGGCCTAATTTGGCGCGGCCACGGTGACATACAGCTGATCGACGATCACCATAAGGCGCGGCGTATGGCCCGGAACCACCCCGATGTCTACGAACTCGTCGAAGTCGAGCCCGATTGATGGGTGCTCTATCTGGAAGTTGCCTCAGTTAAGGTTGCGGAAGGAGTATCCCCTGCAAAGCCCCCCCAACCTAGCCGAAAGGCCAGATGGCTGTGTCGCTCCATAACGATCACCAATTAGCAGGATGACGGCCTGGGCCTGTCGAACGGCTGATAAGCATGCAATTTGCGGTGAATCGGGCTGCGCACCGAAGTCCTCAGCCCTAAGCACTTCATGCCCAAGTGTTCGAGCCGCGCGCTCCACTGCATCTCGAAAACTCTCCATGCCAGATATGACTGAACTTATGAAAATCCGCATCATACCAATCCTCATTACAAATGTTTTTGGCTCAAATTTAACAATACACTTCGAAACTCACACAAACCTCCCACTTCCGTTTACCTTAAGGTGCAATAGACAACACCATCTTCTGCCTCGTCGACGGTATAGGCACGGCCGTCTTTGGTGTACGCCGTCGAACCAGGGAGGAATCTCTCAGTCATCAAGTGTCCTTACTTTCTATGTCCGCCAGCGGCTGGCCTTTGGGATTGTGTTGCGGACGGGATGCAGAGGCCGGGCCCCAGAAAGGTGGAAAATGCATGACCGTCGTTGAAATGGTCAACGCCATTGTCTGTGCGGAATGCCTATGGCGACCGCGTCGGCTACATCGCCGATCTCGCCTACAAGACTCAGCGACTGGTCGAGGAGAGTGCCGCTCAGGAAGGCCTCGGCAGACTACCTTCAACGTTCAACGCCATCTGATTTCCCGAAAGACATTACGCCAGTTTCGCAACCACGCCGTGGGCCTGTGGCAAACCGTCACCGCTGCCGCTTGAGCAGGACTTCCATGCCAATCACAGCACGACCATTCAATAACGTGACAATGCCCTGACAATGCCCCCTATAATCGTGAGTGGATGAGGTTTTCGGAAGGGACAGGCAATCCGTGATCCGGTTCGTCACGGTTTGATCCAGCATAAGCAAGATCAGAGCGTCGCGACCATACACTGCCGTCCTATCAAAGCCACGGATTTACAATCACACTTCATCCCGTTGCACGTAACGCTGGTATCGGGCCAGCGACTTGAAGTCATTTAAGCTTTACAAAAGTTCAGTAAAGGTGGTTGCGGGCCCCCGCAACTTGCTTTTTCCGAAAACCTTACCTGCCTTCTATGTACAAGACGTACAGGTGTGGATGAGGTTTTCGGAAGGGACAGGTAAATAGAATAGAAAATTCTCAACGTTTATCACAAGGTGATGCCGGGCAATAATGACGTATAAGCTCGTGCTATGAGCAAGCTCACGCCGCAACAAGACGCAGTGCAAGCACAAGAGGTCGTGGACATCACGATCGCGGAATATGACCGCATGGCGGTACCTTACCGTCGCGGCACTGCCGATCATGACGTCAGCCAAAACATTGCGTCCCTGCTCGAGGCGATCGAGGGTGAGGCGCCGCATGTCATTCTCGATCTAGGCTGCGGGCCCGGTCGGGATCTGTGCCGGTTCACCGAGCTCGGCCACGAAGCGGTCGGCCTTGACGGCTCTGGCGAGCTCGCCGCCATGGCGCGCGCTGCGACGGATTGTGAGGTGTTGCACCAAGACTTCCTCACGCTCGACCTGCAGTCAGAACGCTTCGATGGGATCTTCGCAAACGCCTCGCTATTCCATGTGCCGAGCAGCCAGCTGGCCCGGGTCCTCGGCGACCTCGCTGCGACCCTCAAGTCCGGCGGCGTCCTGTTCTGTTCGAACCCCAGGGGTCACAACGAGGAAGGTTGGGCAAGTGGGCGCTACGGTTGCTTCCATGATCTCGAAACGTGGCGCGCCTACGTCAGCGCCGCGGGATTTCGGGAGCTGCACCACTATTACCGCCCGCCTGATCGGCCCAATGCAGAGCAGCCGTGGCTCGCCACGGTCTGGCGCAAGAGCCTGGGGATTTAGTCCAGTAACGGCCCCTTGTACCTGTACTTTGCGAAAACCTCATCTACGCCCAGGCGGTTTGTTTTTCGAAGAGCAGCGGATGAAGTTTTCGGAAGGGACAAGAGTTAAGGTGTTCGGGAAAAGCAAGTTGCGGGGGCCCGCAACCAACTTAATTTTCTGTTGGTTGCGGTGGCGATTCCAAGGGTCAGATAAGACAAATCAACTTTCTTTTTCCTAACACTCATCATCCTAAACTGCGTGCGAATCCTCTGTAATTCTGCGTGGACGGGGTTTTCGGAAGGGACACCCGCTGTTTTATTTGTCCTGAATCAGGACTGGGCGGTGATTTTTCTCATGGCTTGTATATGATGACCCATGCAACGACTTGGCAGCTCGGTTCAGCGCCAAAGCGACCGTTGCTGCGGCAATCAAATTTGGCGAGCTGGACGATGATGCTCTGCTTGATTTGGATGCCTTAGCTCCGTTGATGGAAAAAGTATCTGTGCGGTACGACCCGTCGCTAGATGCGCACACCCCGGAGGGTCGCCCTGGTGTGGGCACGGTGACGCTGACGGATGGCCGGACCGTTACACAGGATGTGATTTATCCGCGCGGCACACCGGAAGTGCGCGCAACGGAACAAGAGCGTCTCGATAAAGCGCACACGCTGTTGGCCCGGTACTACGGCGAGCAGGGAGCCAAGGCCGTCGTTGATGCTGTTATGGTGCTGGATGGAGACGGCACCATCGCCGACCTCACCGAAGCCCTGAGGCGATAAGATCGATCAGCGTTCGATCTTTTTATACTTGATGCGGTGCGGTTCTACAGCGTCGTCACCGAGGCGACGTTTTTTATCCTCTTCGTAGTCGTCGAAATTGCCCTCGAACCATTCCACATGGCTGTCGCCTTCGAAAGCGAGGATATGGGTGGCGATGCGGTCAAGGAACCAGCGGTCGTGGCTGATGATAACGGCACAGCCAGCGAATTCTAACAATGCCAGCTCGAGCGCTCTAAGGGTGTCCACATCGAGATCGTTGGTGGGTTCGTCCAGCAGGATCACGTTGGCGCCGGACTTGAGCATTTTGGCGAGATGCACCCGGTTGCGTTCCCCACCGGACAGCTGGCCCACTTTCTTCTGCTGATCAGCGCCGCGGAAATTGAACCTGCCCACATAGGCGCGGCTTTGCACGGTGTGTTTGCCCAACTCGATTTCATCGAGACCGTCTGAGATCTCCTCCCATACGGTTTTGTCAGGAGACAGCGCTTCCCGGGTCTGATCGATGTAACCCAGCTTGACCGTGTCACCGACGCGGATGGTGCCACTATCGGGCTCTTCGTCGCCAGTGATCATCTTGAACAAGGTGGTCTTGCCAACACCGTTGGGACCGATCACGCCGACGATACCACCGGGTGGCAATTTGAACGAAAGATTCTCGATGAGCAGCCTGTCTTCGAAGCCCTTGGTCAACCCCTTGGCTTCGATGACCAAGTCTCCCAAGCGTTCCGCCGCTGGGATGATGATCTGTGCCTGATCGGGCGCCTGATCCGCCGCTTGCGCGACAAGATCTTCATACGCGGTGATTCGCGCCTTGCTTTTGGCCTGACGGGCACGCGGGGTTTGCCGCACCCATTCCAGTTCCGTTGAGATGGTGCGCTGGCGGGCTTTTTCTTCGCGCTGTTCCTGTTCCAGCCGTTTTTGTTTCTGTTCCAGCCAGGAGGAGTAGTTGCCCTGATAGGGAATGCCGCGACCACGATCCAATTCCAAAATCCAGCCAGTAACGTTGTCGAGAAAGTAACGGTCGTGAGTGACGGCGACGACGGTACCCGGGTACTCCTCTAGGAACCGTTCGATCCAGGCAACAGATTCAGCATCGAGGTGATTGGTGGGTTCATCGAGCAGCAGCATATCAGGTTTGGACAACAACAATCTGCACAGAGCCACCCGGCGCTTTTCGCCACCGGAGAGTTTACTCACCTCCGCATCAGCGGGAGGACAGCGTAACGCGTCCAAGGCGATTTCCACCTGGCGTTGCACATCCCAGCCATCGGCGGCATCTATCTTCTCTTGGAGTTCAGCTTGTTCCGCAATGAGATCGTTCATCTCATCGTCGGTCATTTCTTCGGCAAACTTGGCGCTGACTTCTTCAAAGCGCTGCAAGAGCGTATTGATTTCCCCGACCCCATCCATGACGTTGCTGAGTACATCTTTGTCGGGGTCCAATTCCGGTTCCTGTTCGAGGTAGCCGACAACTATGCCATCGGCAGCCCAGGCCTCGCCGATGAATTCCGTCTCGATGCCGGCCATGATTTTCAACAGGGTGGATTTACCGGCGCCGTTGTAGCCAAGCACCCCGATCTTGGCGCCGGGTAGAAAAGAAAGGTTGATATCTTTCACCACTTCCCGGCCACCCGGGTAGACCTTGCCCAGGCCTTGCATGGTGTAAACGTATTGATAGCTGGCCATGGTCAGTCAGTTCCGCTGCAACAGTTATGATGTTCCCGGATGTGACGAGACAAAGCCTGCCAAGGCCGCATTGACTTGTTGGACGACCGGTGCCCAGTCTCCGGGAGGGGCCTGCCGGAACAGGCGGAGGGACGGATACCACGGGCTGTCGCTGCGGTCGAGAAACCAATACCACAGCAAGCCAGGCCCGGTGGGAACCAAAACCCAACAGGGAACGCCGAGGGCACCGGCCATATGCGCGGTGGTGTTGGGCGCGGTGACCACGAGGTCCATGGCCGCCACCTGGGCGGCGAAGGTGTCGAGATCGGCTAGTGAGTCGATATAGGGATCACGGTGCAGGGTGTGACCGCCGCTCTGCTGGAGCACTGCGTGTTCGTCTGCTGTATCGCCATATTGAAGGTCGATGAAAACCGTGCTTGGTGCTTCGAACAGGGAGGCAAGATCAGTGAGCGCTAAAGACTTGGCAGCGCCAAAGCGTGGATTGCCGCTGCGCCAAGAAAGTCCGATCCGCAACGCATCACCGAACTGGGCATCATATTTAGATTTGAGAGCGGCTGTTTTGTCCGATTCCGCTGTCAGAAATGCAGGGCGGGCTCCAAATGCATCTTCACTGGGGCGAAGGTATTGACCCAAGCTACCGGCAGGAATTTGCGCAACAATAGAGGACAATCTTTTTTGATCCACTTGCAAATCGGGCTGAGCGACAACAGTGGCGAAAGGAAACGAGCGGGCAAACAACGGCGCCAGCCGTTCGGTGCTGGCGATCAAAAGATCAGACGCCTTGTCTTTGAGATCAGGAAAGATACCAGCATAGAGAATCTGATCGCCCACCCCCTGTTCGGTCCAAACCAGCAGCGTACCCTGATCCATGGGTGATCCGGTCCAAGCGGGTAAGGCGCGAAACGCGTCAGCCCCCTGAAAGTCCGGTGTATGCCAGCGCCACTCGAAGGCCTCCCAGCCTTCCTTGAAGCGCCCCGACTGCAGGAGAATTTGCGCCAAGTTGTGGTGCGCCGCCGCGGCGCGAGGATTGACGTCCAAAGCTTGGCGGTAGCTGGCTTCCGCTTCGCTTCGCTTACCCATGGCCGCCTGGGCGACACCCAGGTTTATCCGGGCGTCCGCATGATCAGGTGTCAGATCCAGCGCCTGACGGGCAGCCTGTTCCGCATCGTCTAACCGGCCGAGCGCTCTCAGCGTGCGGCTGTAGTTGTAGTGAGTTTCGGCGTTGTTTGGATTGGTGGAAATAGCGGCTTGAAACGCCACCACAGATCGCTCCAGGTCATCGAGTTTGAACAGAGCAACGCCCAGGTTCGCTTGAGCTTGATTGTGGCTCGGGGATAGGGCCACTGCTTGTTCGTAGGTCTTACGGGCGTTGTCCAGTTGGCCAAGTTGAAGCTGCGCTGACCCCAGATTATTGAGCGTATCGGCATTGTCGGGTTCGATGTCCAACGCAGTCTGTAACGGCTCTGCCGCCTCAGCGGCGCGGTCTGTCTGCAGAAGAACGGTGCCCAAGCCTCGGAACGCCCCAATCGTCTTGGGTTCGACTCCGAGGATGGTTCGGTAACACTGTTCGGCTTCGGCCAGCCGTCCGGCTTGATGAAGCGCCACGGCTTGGTCCACGGTGGGTATCATGCTCGGCGTCTCGCCACGCAAGGGGTGATCAGAGACCGCACTGTATAGAGGAGCCGCTGTTTAGGGATCAAGTTTGGGGATCAATGGCAGATCCGTGAATCGTACCAGTTTCCCTATCCGGCCCGTTGCCGTATCGCCAGAATGCGCTCAAAGAATGAGGGGCCTTCATCCAGTTCGGGAGATATATCGAACCGGTCGCTATGGGCGCGGGCTCGTTCGAGATAGTCGTCGTCGAGTTGCTCCACATCATCCAATTTGACCGCATCGAAATGCCAATTGACGTTGCCGGGCGGCACACCCAGTTCCGTATACGGCGAGCGCGATCCGGCCATGATGTTCCAGCCGCAGGATACGCCACTGGCCCGGTGGACATCCGGATCAAACACCTCGGACGCCCATGAAAACATTGAGGCGTATTCAATGGACGGCTGCGGAATGATCGGTGGGAAGTTGTCTCCTTCCTGACGCCGGATGACATCGCCATCCAACGTCCAATCCATGTGTATGGGTGCATCTTTGTATTTTTCGGGAAACGCATTTTTCATGGAGCCATAATAGGTGCCCATTGGCGTGAACCATTCGCCTTCCTTGTGCCGGATATAGCTGGCCGGAAGAGTTATGGTGGCCCCGTTGAGCGGACTGGTGAAGTCGTCGATAAACTCGTCGGTCTTGGGATCGGTGAAAAACGACATGGTCGAGTTGTAACGCACATAGGTGGTGTCATCGATTTGCCGCCACCATGTACTCTCGCTGCCGCGCATGCCGTACAGCAGGATGACATCGTCGGGCATGATGGCAAAAATCTTACCTTTCGTTTTCCATACCACCCGTTCTTCAGCTTGGGTGCCCATCATCTTGACCATAGCGTGCAACTGCTCAACAGGATCAATAGGCAAGGACGTGACAGCCGCCTTGCCTTGGCTGGGTGCGCTCAACCCGGCCGTAGCGATACCGGCCGTGGCGGTGGCAAAGGAACGGCGTGAAAGCGTTTGGTCATTCATGGATCAATTCCTTTTGGTAACCTGTTTAAGTCGAGTGTAGCACCTTGAGGGTATAGGAGACGTCCCCTAACCGGCGCCGCGCTCGCGCTGCTTAATGCGCTCGACGATCCGCTCGAAGAAGGACGGACCGTCGTCCAATTCGGGCGAGATGTCGAAGCGGTCACTGTGGGCGCGGGCGCGGGCGCGGGCTAAATAATCAGCATCGAGCTGTTCAACGTTATCCAATTTGACGGAATCAAAATGCCAATTGACGTGACCGGGCAGAACACCGAGTTCTTTGTAGGGTGACCGACTCCCAGCCATGATGTTCCAACCGGAACCCCAGTTCTGGGCATTCTTGACACTCGGGTCGAACACCTCTGAGGCAAGGGCAAAGCCGGACGTATATTCAATGGACGGTTCTGGCAGTATCGGCGGAAACGAGTCGCCGGCCTGCTTACGAATAATGTCACCGTCCAAAGTCCAGTCCAAATCCAACGGTTTTTCAGGATAGGAGTCGGGAAACGCCGCCTTCATGCTGCCGTAGTAACTGCCCATGGGCGTGTACCACTCGCCTTCCTTATGACGGATGTAGCTCGCTGGCAGCTCCATCGTCACGCCGTTGATGGGGCTGGTGTATGTGTCGATAAATTCATCAGTCTCGGGGTTGGTGAAGAACGACATGGTGGAGTTAAAACGCACAAATGTGGTGTCGTCGATTTACCGCCACCAAGTGCTTTCACTGCCGCGCATGCCGTACAGCAGAATCACGTCATCAGGAAGGATGGCGAAGATTTTGCCGCGGGTCTTCTTGACCACCCGCTCTTCAGTCATAGACCCGGACATTTTGACGAGGGCGTAGAGTTGTTGGACCGGGTCGGTAGGCAGGGATGTGACAGCGGCGTTGCCGCGCGAGGGCACACTAAATCCTGTTGCTGCAACACTGGCAGCCACAGTAGCAAACGAGCGTCGGGAAACTGCAATATCGGCCATGGATCTATCCCCATACTGAGGTCCAGCGATATCAAAACCTAGCACTTTGCCGCTGGTTTAAAGGGTTGTTTCTCTGCTCACCTGTCGAGCGAGATGTTGAGCGCACCAGAGTTAGTGCGTAACCTTCCCTAGTCTTGATTAAAGAAACTGGGACCGAGACATAGAATTCACGTCATGGACGGACTAACAGGAAAAACAGCATTGGTTACCGGAGCCGGCCGCGGTCTCGGTGCAGCGTTCGCCAAAGGCTTGGCCGAATATGATGTGTCTGTTTGCGTTCTTGACATCGACGCAGCAACCGCAACGTCAACGGCCAAGACCATCAACGAAGCAGGCGGCAAGGCGTTATCTCTTGTGGCCGACATGAGCAACCGCGCTAATACCCTCGATGCTGTCACCCGATGTGAACAGGCCTTCGGTCCGGTAGACATTCTCATCAACAACGCCGGTTTTGGCACCACTCCGGAAACCGCAGGCCTGGCTTGGCACGAATGGCCTGAAGACGCGTGGGATGCCGTGCTTGATTGCAATCTCAAAGGAGCCTTTCTTGCCTGTCAGGCGGTGGGCCCCGCCATGATGGACCAGGGTTGGGGCCGGATCATTAACGTCTCTTCGGACACGGTTTGGCATCCATTACCCGACGGCGCAGCTTACATAGCGTCCAAGGCTGGATTGATTGGTCTGACGCGCTCATTGGCGACCGGTCTCGGCGACCATGGCGTCACAGTCAACACCCTGGTGCCCGGACTCACTCGTACGGAACATATGGCGGATCTGTACCCGGACGAACAGTTCGAAGCCTTCGCCCAGTTACGCTCTCTTCCCCGTGTTGAAGTTGCCGAAGACCTTGTCGGAACGGTGTTGTTTCTCAGTAGCGATGCCAGCGCCTTCGTGACGGGACAAGCGTTTGTCGTCGACGGAGGACACGTCTTTGATTGACTCTGCGCAGCAGAAACCGAAAGCGGTTAGCGCTCTCACCCCTGGCGAACTTGACGGCAAGACTGCCATGGTCACAGGCGGCGGCGTTATCGGTCCGGCTTATGCCCGGGCCTTGGCCCAAGCCGGCGCCAAGATTGCGCTGGTCGATATCGATTCCGAAAAGACAGAGCAACGGACAGATGAACTTAAGTCGGAAGGCTATACCGTCGAAGGCTGGCAAGCTGACGTGGGAGTCAAAACTGAAGTTGTCAAGGCGGTTACGGAAGCATCAAAGGCGTTTGGCGGTATCGATATCCTCATCAACAATGCCGGCTACGCAACCACCATGGATTTCGAAGACATCAGCGAGGAAGAATTCGATAAGGTTCTCAATGCCAGCCTCAGAGGGGCATTTTTGGTGTCACAAGCCTGCGTGCCGTATATGAAGGACAAAGGCTGGGGCTGGATTATCAATTTAACAGCGACGGTTTCCAAGATCGGGCCGGGCGATTTGCCGCACTATGTGGCGACCAAGACGGGCGTGATTGGCCTCACCCGACCTTTGGCCCGGGCTTTGGGTAAACACGGCATCACCGTCAACGCGCTTGGGCCGGGCATGGTGGCAACGGACCCGATCATAAAGTTGTACCCCCAATCCGCCCTCGACAATCACGCCCAACGGCGCTCCATAAAGCGATGGCAATTTGAGGAGGACCTTGTCGGTCCCCTTACCTACTACTGTTCCCGTCACGCCGATTTCGTCACCGGTTAGACCATGCTGGTGGACGGCGGCCAGCAGTTCGGCTGAAGCGGTCATGCCGGTGGCCCGACATGGAGAGGTCGAACTCCATTACCAGACCAAGGGAACGGGCCCCACCCTTCTCTTTCTTCACGGCTTTACGGCCTCCCTCGCCATGTGGGACGCACCGATAAAAACGTTGTCGAAATCTTTTCACTGTTTAGCAAAAGATTTGCGGGGACACGGCCGAAGTCAACGCAGTGTCCGCGAGAATTATACGCTCGCTGCCATGGCGGATGACGCATTACAGGTGCTCAATGACGATAACACCAATCAGGCCATTGTGATTGGACATTCACTTGGCGGGATGATCGCGCAACACTTAGCCATTCATCACCAGAACCGGCTCACAGGTCTGGTCTTGAGCAGCACCACCTGTCTTGCCCCCGACCGGGAAAGGTTTACGCCTCTGATTGAAGGCGCAATCAGTTTGGCGGCAATGTCAGCCTCAGAGCGGGAGGCCAATCCGGCGTTACGCCATTCAAGTCCGTTGGACGAAAATACGGCCTGGGGTTGCGGCGAAGCCGTGATAACCCTACCGCGATATGATAAGCAACTGACAAATTTTCCGCTGCCAGCACTGGTTATTTATGGGGATGGTGACAGCGACACTATCCTACAGGGATCTAAACAACTGATATCTTCAATTCCGGAATGCCCGGAAAGTGTTGTCGTTGGTGCAGGCCATGTGCCTCAAATCACACATGCGGAAGCCTACACACAGGCGCTGCGTGATTTCTTCAATGACGTAGAAAGCGACGACTAGCGTAGATCCATCCAGCGTCGAGCCGAATCCTCATCCAAATTCTGTGAATAGTAAGCTTGGATCGGGACCTGAAACGGTTTGAAACCGCTGCGTTTGCGCAGCGCTGTGAAAAGCATGGCATTCTCACCGATCTCACCCTTCTCTGCCATCTCGTGAAGAGTCTGCCGGTTTTGGACAGAAACAATGCGTGGCGGATTTACTTCAGCATACAGGAAGATAGTGGGTGCGTATGCATTCGCTTCGGCAAGATCGAAAAAGAATGTCGGTTGAAACGTATAAAAACCATGATCGATCCAGCCCTGGAACGGCATTCCGTGCAACATAAAACCGCCAAGTTTCGTAAGATCATGGATCGTTTTGAAGACCTGATAGACATTGAATACATGTTCCGCCTTCCCGAAATTACAAACGATATCATATTTCTTTTCAATCGGGGTGGGATCATTGAGGTCGTACTTGTGAGCCCGTTCATCCACACCGTGCAAATCGATAGCTTCATAGGTGTGCGGCCCCAAAAACGTTAGCCAAAACAGATCGGCAATATCAAAAAGCCAGCCACGAGATTGAATTTTCGCGATTGTCGATAATTGATCGATGAGACGTTTTGCCTCGGCCTTATTTTTTACGTAACCATTTATACCGGCGACAAAGTCATCGACCGGAACATCCCCATACCAATTTGATTGACCCAATTCGATAACAGTCGGGTTGTCCGGGATGAGGCCCTCATCCTTCAAGCGACGCAAAAGCGTATATTCTATTGTTGTGATAGCCATGGTGAATTGTACGTGAATGGAATTGGGGTTTTAACCTCTATTACAAACGTCCGTAAAGAGTAAGTCGGTGCTAAGGCAGGGCAATCGGGTGAACTTGAGGATGACAAGAGTGTAGAAGTCTGAATCGCTATTGATCCTTTTGATTCGCAAGAAGGATCCCAGAAATGACGCGACGGTTTGGAACGGCGAACGAGGCCTTTAATCAGATTGTTGATTTCCTGGAGCATTTCACCGATCTCGACGACCCGCGGCAACGCGCCACGGTCCTCTATCCCCTCGACGAAGTGTTGCTGCTATGCCTTCTCGGCGTGCCCGCCGGCTGTGAGAGCTGGGTCGAGATCGCCAAGTACGCGAGAGGAAACTGACGTTTCTGCGCCGTTTCCGGCCGTTCACGGATGGTACGCCCTCACACGATCAACTCGGTGACATCTTCGCAGCCCTTGATGCCGAACAGTTTCAGCACTGCTTCATCGCCTGGGCGGCATCGCTCACCGGGCGCGGCGCGGACATCGTCGCCATCGACGGCAAGACGCTGCGGCGCTCCTATCAGGAAGGCGGCGCCAAAGCGCCCATCCACATGATCTCGGCGTGGAGCACACGTCAGAACCTGGTGCTTGGCCAAGCCAAGGTGGCTGATAAATCCAACGAGATCGTCGCTCTCCCGAAGCTGTTGGATCTGTTGACCATCAACGGCGCGACGGTGACCATCGACGCCATGGGCTGTCAGCGCAACATCGCCGCGAAGATCATCGACAAGGACGCCGACTATATCCTTGCCCTCAAGGGCAACCAGGGCAGCCTGCACGACGATACCAAGCTTTTCTTCATCGAACAGATAGCATGCGGCTTTGCCGATACGGTTGTCAGCCACCACCAGACAGTGGAGAAGAGCCACGGCCGCATCGAAACCCGGACCACCACGGCGACGAACGAAATCGCTTGGCTGAAGGAACGCCACCACTGGCCCGGGCCCGGGAGCATTGTTATGGTCGAAACCGTACGCGAGATCGGCATCCAACCCGGCGCCAAGGTCGAGCGCGAGACCCGCTTCTACATCCGCCTCCACCGCCGCCAAGGCCGATACTCTGAGCGCCGCCATCCGGGGCCATTGGAGCAGCGAGAACGGGCTGCACTGGGTCATGGACCTGCACTGGGTCATGGACATGGTCTTCCGCGACGACGAGTGCCGGGTCCGAAAGAACACTGCCCCGGCCAACTTCGCGGTCGTCAAACACATGGCGAGCAACCTCTTGCGCCAAGCCCCGGGCAAGGACAGTCTGCGTGTAAAACGACGCATCGCCGCCTGGGACGACGACTTCCTCGCAAGCCTTATCTCACGGTGAAACCATTCGCCCGATTGCCCTGGGTGCTATGATCTGCAGCCATAGCTTAGGGTAACTTGCTCTGGGGGTTGAACCACAGTGGAAGCGCCGTTTCACATGCCATTGACCCCGTCCATCCCTGCCCATCTGAGAAATACAAGCATCTTTTATTTAGTTTGTGGGCCAGTGGTGGCGCTATTGATTTGTTTGTTTCCTCATGATCCAGCTTGGGCTGATTGCTTTCAAAACGGAGACCAAGTTCTTTGCACAGGCGCAGACTTCGACGGATTTTTATCGGATCAAGACGATCTTGTCGTCGAAATTGAAACCGACGCACTGGTACGCAATATCGATACGGTACAGCGACGTGGCAACTGCCCCCTTTCCTTTCCGGCGATTTCAATCGGAGGCAACGGCGCAGTCACCAATCAAGGCGATATCCTTACCTTTGGTGTTTGCGCGTCGGGCATTCAAACTGGAGGGTCAAGTACGATCGTCAATCAGGGCACAATCGTCACCAACGATATCCTCGCCTTTGGCATTGATGCCGGACCAAATACGTCGATCACAAATGTTGGGGATATTCAAACACGCGAATTGGCTGGCCACGGTATTGTTGTAGATGACAACAGTGTCGTAGCCAATGAAGACACCGGCCTCATTGAAACGTCTGGCATCGTGGCAATTGGCATCACTGGCCGGGACAACGTGACGGTCACTAACGCAGGCGCCATACGCACCTCGGGTCAAGGCAGTCACGGTATCGATCTGTTGGACAATGGATCCGTGTTCAATACCGGCACTATAGACGTCACCGGTTTTCAGTCGGTCGGTATACGCCTTCAAGGTGAGACTGGTTCCGTCGTCAATACAGGAATTATTCAGACTAGGTTTATCGGGCCGACCAATCCGAACAATCCGGAAGATGGTATTCAGGCGACGGGATCGGCCGTCTCCATAAACAATGCAGGCACCATTTCAGTCAGCGGACCGGGCGCTGCAGCGATTCGAATTTTTAACGAAGGCAACGGTGACATTGTGGTCGGCAATTCCGGAACGATTTCGGCACCGGCCGGCGGCGTTATTGCTTTGATTCAGAACAACCGCATAACCCTGACCAACTCAGGATTCGTTTCTGCAACAGGACCGGTTGGTGCAGCCATTCAGCTGATCTCGGGAATAGACGCTCGATCATTTTTAAATACCTCAGGGACGATCAACGCGCCAGATGGCCAGACAGCCATTGTGGGAAGCAGTGGACGAGATGAAATCATCAACACAGGACTGATTTTCAGAGACATCGAACTGGGCTCTGGAAACGATTTGCTGACACTGCAGTCCGGTAGCGTGTTGTCAGGGGAAGGTGCGATCATTGACGGCGGTAGCGGCAACGACGATTTGATTCTCACCGGCAGCGGAAATTTCGATTCAGATATCACTAACTTTGAAGAGTTGACCAAATTTGGCAACGGTGTTTGGCGGCTAGAGCGAGACACACTATTCGATACAAGAGCAAGGATATTTGAAGGTGAATTGGAAGTCGCCAGCGGAGCGGTGCTCCTGGCTCCGGAAATCATCAACTTTGAAGAGGGACTGTTTTCGCTCAATGGCACTGCCGTGGGCACGGTGACGAATGATGGCGTACTAAGCGTCAATCGTGGCGCTGTCATTGATGGATCACTGTCACTTGGGGAAACAGGGACGCTTCTGATTCAAGGATCGGAATCAGCAGCTAAAAGCGACCCCTTTCTCATGGTTACAGGCGATGTAGAAATCAATGGAACACTGCGCATTGATACAAGCACCGGACCACCCATCAGTAGCGGTGCAACTCTGTTTGTTCTCAGTGGACAAACCGTATCCGGTGACTTCGACGCGATTGATCTGGGCTCGGGGGCGTTCTTGGCTGGGTCAACGTCAATCACACCGTCAAGCGTTGCTGTCACATTCATCCGCACTTCCTATGCCAATGCCGCGCAGTCTGAAAATGCAGAATCTATCGCTAGAGCTCTTGACGGTGCACTGCCGACGGCACCGGAACAAGCGCAAGGGATCTTTCGGGCACTCGACACTCTTAGTCTCGATTCCGCTGGACAGGTTTTGGATACGCTTGTGACTAGCCTCCCGCTTGCCCTAGAGCATTTCCGATTTATTCTGACGCATAGCCGTCAGCAACCAAGAAGTTCCTGCAGTGCTCGTGATTGAAGAGGCCGCAGACGTTACCGGCGGCTTTCCACAGATCATCGATGGTGCGGGGTTTTAAGCGCTTTATGTGAGCTTTGAACTTTGAAAATGCGAGCTCGATCGGGTTGAAGTCCGGCGCATAGGGTGGCAGGAACAAAAGCCATGCGCCCCGCTTTTCAACCGCCCGCCTGGCACCGTCGCGTTTGTCAGCCGGCAGATTGCCGGGGACAACAACAGCGCCTTTTTGAAGGGTCGGGGCGCGTTGCGTTTTGATGTACTGCTCGAATGCATCACCGTCCATGGCGCCCTCGATCACCAAACGAATACGCAGGTCTTCCGATACAGCCACGATGCCCCCCAAAGCGGCTATCGAATCAGTCTGCCAAGACCGTGACAGCAAAATTTTAATTCATTCAACCTCGGAAACGCTCTAGCCTCTCTTGATATTCTCGCCGTTCGGGATTCAGTGATTATTCTGGGTCGCCATAGAGTTTCTGGCTCCGGACTGTGGGGTGAGGTTAACCGTGTGTTCGGTGCGCTTGATGGTGCGACCGATGGGGAATTG
Organism: Rhodospirillaceae bacterium; assembly: GCA_965262665.1. Classification (GTDB taxonomy): domain Bacteria; phylum Pseudomonadota; class Alphaproteobacteria; order Rhodospirillales; family Rhodospirillaceae; genus CBDBND01. Next base: position 539,308 of record CBDHFR010000002.1, on the reverse strand, counting down.
CATCGGCGCGCAACACGATTGACGGCCGGTGCAGATTTTCGTGTTGGTGACGACTCCTTTATCAGCCTGATGCTTTCTCGGTCGACATACCGTGCGCGATCAACGCCGAAGGGATCCGCCATCACTGGAGACACAACCCTCGCAGGCGCGTCATTGCAGTCGGGTTTTGGGTCCTGGTCAGGACAGGTTGGGTTCATAGCCGGCGATTTGCAAGGCGCATCGATGCGGCTGGGCGGAATTTCGGGATTGTCTCCTGTCGAAGGCGAGAATGACGGGCACGCCTGGGCGATAGACAGCCAACTGAGCCGGGAGTTTGATCTCAGTGGTTGGGACATCGAAGCAGCTTACGGACTCACCCACGTGGATATATCGCGACGTACGTTGTCCGAAAAAGGAGTGCCGGACGCGACACTCCTTTTCGAACCTATAAACCTTCAGAGCACACGGGCGCATGCGTCTTTGGAAACGCGTGTGAATTTTAAAGATGTGTCATCCCGTGTACGCTTGGGAATATCGCACGAACCCAATCAAACGCACCATACAGCCGTTGCAGCTTTGACTTTATTGCCCGATGCACCGTTTGGTATTTCACTTACTCCCGAAGAACGCACATGGGTAGAGCTAAACCTATCCGTTCCCTATCGCCCAATGGCTGGAATTGAGTTCACGGTGCAAGGGGGCACCGTGCTCAATGACAAAACTGGCGGTCAATCAATCGGTTTGACCGGACGATTCAGATGGTGACGCTGCGCGTTATCTATTCTTTGCCGATTCTCGGTTCACTGCCGTGCGGCCCAAAAGCCTTGTCCAACGTGCGTGTTGAATCTTCGGCAAGTGTGATGCAATCGGATAAGAGACTGAACACCTTCATATTATTGCTCATGACGTGAAGCGCTTCGGGGCGCGTATCTGCAGCAATCTTGTCACTGCGATTATAGGATATCCTTACGGATCGAGATGAGGATGTCCTCGAGCCGATAGCCTTCGGGATTGTCGTCGGAAACCAGGAACCGGGTCATATCGCCTCCGCAGCACTGTCATTCAATTGCAATAAGTACAGCATTGGGCCCTGCTACAATACCCGCCGTCAAGAGTAGAGAACGAACCTGTTTAATTGGGCCCATCCAAAGAATTCTGGCCCCTTTTTACCGTTCTGAATGCAAGTTTTGCATTTAGACTGGGCGGGAATGCCCCCAGAGAGCCACAGCCATGGACTTTTACATCGCGCCGTGGCAATCAGGCGCCGATTCTCGCTGAGGAAAGCCCGCTATGGATGACTTGGAAGTGCTGGAAGCGCAAAGCATTTTTATATTGCGTGAGGCGTTTAACAAGTTTGAGCCGCTTGGCCTGCTGTGGTCCTTGGGGAAGGATTCCTGCGTTATGATTTGGCTGGCAAAGAAGGCCTTTTTGGGTCGCATGCCGTTTCCGGCCATTCACCTTGATACGGGTAAAGAATTTCCTGAGGCCTATGCGTTCCGGGACCAATACACCAAGGATTGGGATTTGGACCTCATCGCCGACGATTGTCCGCCGATAGAAGAAGTAGACGCCAGTCTGCCACCGGCCTCTCGCTTTGCCGCCCGCAAATCGCTCGGCCTGCAACAGGCTATTGACCGCTATGGGTTCAAGGCGTTGATCATAGGCATTCGCCGGGATGAACAGGCGACACGAGCTAAAGAACGGGTGTTTAGTCCGAGGAGCGTCGACAATGCGTGGGACTTCCGTGACCAGCCGCCAGAAATTTGGGATCAATTTAATACGGATTTCCCGCCCGGTACGCATGTCCGCGTTCATCCCCTTCTCCATTGGACGGAAGTGGATATCTGGCGTTACATCGAAAGAAAAAACATACCGATGGTGCCGCTGTATTTCGCAAAGGACGGGTTGCGCTTCCGATCATTGGGGGAAATCGGGATCACGGAACCCATAGAGTCCGATGCCGCAACCATCCCTGAAATTATTGCCGAATTGGACGCAACCAGAGATCCGGAACGGGCAGGCAGAACCATGGATCACGAAGCCGAAGACAGTTTCGAACGGCTTCGGACCACTGGATATCTGTGACGAGGTGATCTTTAGGATATGAGCGTAAAAGGTAAGGTTCGGGAACGCGCGTTCCCCATCGTCATTGTCGGCCACATCGATCACGGCAAGTCCACGTTGATCGGGCGCATGCTGCATGACACGCAATCTTTACCGACCGGCAAAGTCGAGGAATTACAAGCCAGTGCCGAACGGCGGAGTGCGCAGTTTGAATGGTCATTTGTTCTGGACGCGCTTCAGCTCGAACGGGATCAAGCCATCACCGTAGATTCAACCCAGATATGGTTTCATACGGAAGCCCGGCGGTACGTCATTATAGACGCGCCCGGTCACCGGGAATTTTTGCGCAATATGGTCACAGGCGCGGCGAGTGCTAGCGCCGGCGTAGTGGTTGTCGACGCCGAACAAGGCGTTTCTGAACAGACCAGGCGCCATGCGTATTTGCTTCACTTGATCGGTATTCCGCAAGTGATCGTCGCCATCAACAAAATGGACTTGGTCGACTATTCTGAACAGCGCTTCAAGGAAGTCGAAACTGAAATACGAACGTATCTCCAAGAGATCGGATTATCGGCACAAAGCGTGATTCCCGTTTCGGCCATGCACGGTGAGAATCTTGCCAGCACGTCAGAGAAAATGCCCTGGTATGCCGGTCCTGCGGTAACGAACGCTCTTGACGCGTTTCCCCGCCCGTCTGCACCGGTTGAGCAACCATTCCGGCTCCCCGTGCAAGATGTATATCGTCATGACGGCAAGCGAATCATTGTCGGCCGGGTTGAAAGCGGACAATTGCATGTCGGCGCGCCGATCACCGTTAGGCCGACCGGACGGACAGCTAAAGTTGTGTCATTCGAGGGTTGGGAAACAGAAGACGTAATTGAAACAGTAAAAGCCGGGCAGTCCGTTGCGATCACCTTAAACGACGAATTGTTTGTCGAGCGCGGGCACTTGCTAACTCTGCCGACGGCCGGGCCTCGCGCAGCCAATGCACTTTCGGTCCGGCTTTTCTGGCTCAGCCGCGATGCCTTGCGGCGCGGAGAGTCTCTAAAACTCAAGTTGAACACGGCTGAATACGATGTCGTTGTGGATTCGATTGATACGGTGATCGACGTGGATGACCTCAGCCGCCATCGGGGACACGAAGTCGGCCAAAATGGCGTTGCCGAGGTCACACTCCGGAGCCGGAGTGATATGACGTTCGATCTTTTTCATGAATTACCGGCCCTCGGCCGCGGTGTCTTGTTGGACGGTTATCAAGTTGTCGGTGGATGCATCATTGAAGGCGGTTCTGAAATTGAAACCGCATCACGAAATCTGACCGCTGTCCCGCAATCCGTGAGTATCGAAGAACGGGCAGCCGCAAATGGATACTCAGGCGCGGTGCTTTGGATGTCGGGGCTGTCGGGCGCCGGCAAATCGACGCTTGCTATGGCTTTACAGCGTGAACTCTTCGGCAGAGCCATTCACGTTTACACTCTTGACGGTGATAATGTGCGCAATGGTCTCAATCGGGACCTTGGCTTCAGCGAAGAAGAACGGGATGAAAATATCCGGCGTGTTGCTGAGGTGGCTAAGCTATTTGCCGACGCGGGCATGATTGTCATTTCGGCGTTTATTGCCCCGACCAATGCGGCCAGAGCCCAGGCCCGGGAGATCATCGGCGAGAAATTCCACGAAGTTCATATCAGCGCCGATTTGACGGTCTGCGAATCAAGGGATGTAAAAGGTCTTTACGCCAAAGCCCGACGCGGTGAGATCGAAAATTTCACTGGTATTTCGTCACCATGGGAACCGCCTGAGCATCCCGACCTGGAGGTCGAAACAGGCACGCTATCGCTGGATGAATCGCTCGGTAAACTGGTCAACTACGTCGAACAAAAAATTCTGAGCCGAAAAGAAAGAGCGATAGCCGCAGGAAAATAATACCTAATCAGTTTAAGCTCACCGAATTTTCACGGATCAACCCGAACGAAGCTCTCGGCTTCGTCGGGATCGCCCTCACCGCTGTAGCGCACTTTGGCTGGATAGGGATAGACAGGCCGGCTGAAATCAATTTCAGCGTCCGATAAAGGTAGATTGGTGCCCGCGCTATCAACCCGAACATTGGGGTGCACGCCGATAAGAACATCAGGGGTGCTACCGTCTTCCACCCAGTCCTCCATGTAATCGAGATAGTTGATGGCGTACGCGCCCGCACCGCCTGAGCAATGGTTCATACCCGGGATCATGAACAGACGGAAAAAGTCTTGGGTCTGCTCCAAACCACCCATGGTGTTTGTGGTGAGGTCGTAATAGTCGATGATATTTAGAGGAACGACCGACTGGTCGCGCCAACCCTGATAGATAAACATCTTGCCGCCATTATCGCGGTACTTTCGCAAGTCGGGGTTTGATCCTGAATACAACGATTCCATCATCCCAAGACGTTTGTAATCTTGGTCGTAGTCAAAATCGGCGTTTTGCCAGGATGGTCCTGGATCGGGCACGAATGCCATATAACGGAACATATCACCCATGAAATTCTCATATGTCGAGAGACTTCCGTCTTCAGAGATATAATTGCCGGCCCAGTTAAGTTCGGACCCTCGTTGTGCGCCTCCGGTATAAAGCGCCATACCTTCAGAATTGACAGGTCCTTGGTAAATTTTATTGACGACATCGACTTGTGCCGTGGTCAAACAATTATCCCGGTCCTGACCTAAGCACTGCAGTTCACTCGGTTGAAAATCACAGTCCCTGCCGTCGCCGATCAATCCATCTTCAAGCCCATCGTTCATATCGCATTTCGTGATTACTGCATCGTGGATCACTTGCAGTTTGCGGACAGGTAAAATCTGATTGCCTTGTTGGTCCCGATTGACCGCAACGTTCCAATTTAGTTGCATGCCAGCACCGGTTTCATTGATTACCGGTGCACCGGCGACAATGCCGTCAAAGTCATACGGAAATCTTTGGGCTTCGACCAAACCTTGCCGGCCACCGGTGGAACATCCCATGTAGTAGGATCGCTGTGGCGCATTACCGTAGGTGTGTTCTGTTATTGCCTTTCCGGCCACAGTGACCACATGGGTGGCGCGATAACCAAAATCGATTTCTGCCTGAATGGCGTTGTACGCCCATTTCGCATCCAATGCCGTCGAGGTGTGGCCCATATCGGATGCGATGCAAGCGTACCCGTCTTTCATATGATTGGTACACGCACCAATAAACACGCCCCCGCAATATCCGCCGCAACCGCGATGCACGAATTTCCCATTCCAATCATCCAGTGGCAGCCTCAATTCGAACTCAATCGCCGGACTCACATATCCCTGCACTTGGCAGTAGGCTGGAACACCATCCGACGCCGCGACGGCGGTAGATGAAGTGACGTGCGTTGGGGCATCAATGACGTTTGAGAAGTCTGCCCGTGTCAATGCACTGCACTGAGACTCGCTGAGAGATTGAGCAGACACGGACGAAGCCCATATCCCTAGACTCATTGCAAAAATAAAACGCATCACTGGCGTGTTCATGACCATCGTCCCTTTCGTCAGTATTCTGATGGTCATCGTAACGACATTTGCCTCACCTGCGCCAGTGGATTAAGACCTCAGCGTTCACGCTATTGTCAGGTGCTGGTGTGCGATTCTCGGATAGAGTGCGCTGGCGCGAAGCGTTTGATTTGTTTGGATTGTTTATGACCGATGTGGCTCAGCCACCGCTGCCGACCGGCCGATTCAAAACCATATTAGTCCTGGCATTGCCCATCGTCGGCGGCATGGTGTCACAAAATATCCTCAATCTGGTCGATACGGCCATGGTCGGTCGGGTTGGACCCTCAGCCCTCGCTGCCGTCGGTATAGCCAGTTTCACAAATTTTATGGCCATCGCCATCGTTCTCGGGTTGGGCACAGGCGTGCAGGCCATTGCCTCCCGGCGTCTGGGAGAAGGAAAGCAAAACGAGACAGCCATTCCATTGAACGGTGGATTGTTTTTAGCGCTCATCATGGGCCTGCCTCTGACCGTCATTCTTTACATCTTGGCGCCCTATGGATTTCCCCTCTTGATCGACGATCCTGCGGTGGTCAAAGACGGTGTCCCGTATCTCCAGGCCCGTATTCTCGGCACTGTTGCCGTCTCCATGAATTATGCATTTCGGGGATTTTGGAACGGTATCAGCATGTCGATGGTGTACATGCGTACGCTGATAATTATGCATATCAGCAACATTTTTTTGAATTGGGTGCTGATCTTTGGCAATTTGGGGGCCCCAGCCTTAGGTGCCGAAGGTGCCGGTATCGCCACAACCATTTCTATTTTTATCGGCACTGCCCTCTATGCCGTCCAAGCATGGCATCTTGCCCGGGATCGCGGCTTTTTGGACCGGTTGCCTCACCGGGACACGCTGAGAAATATTTTGCGAATCTCACTGCCGGCGTCCGTTCAACAGTTCTTCTTTGCCGCGGGATTTACGGCATTATTTCTGATCATTGGCTTGATCGGCACCTCAGAACTGGCCGCGGCCAACGTGCTGATGAACGTATCGCAGACGGCGTTTTTGCCAGGGCTCGGTTTGGGCATCGCCTGCGCTTCTCTGGTGGGCCAAGCGCTTGGCCGCGGCGAACCCGAGGATGCCAAAGCTTGGGGCTGGGATGTCACCAAAATAGGCGTGTTGGTCATGGGTCTTCTGGGGCTTCCCATGGTTTTATTCCCCAATTTGATCTTGGCTGTCTTTTTGACCGATCAAAGCGTCATTGACCTGGCCAGGCCGCCCTTGATGCTGGTCGGGATCAGCATCTGGTTTGAAGGCATTTCAATGATCTTGTTGAGTGGCTTGCAAGGCGCTGGTGCTGCCAAGCTGGTGGCCAAGCTGTCCGTCAGCTTGCAGTGGCTCCTCTTTCTGCCCCTGGCTTATGTGATTGGGCTTGTTTTGGGTTTCGGACTCATTGGAGTTTGGGCGTGGTTTATCGCTTACAGATTCATTACGACAATTATTTTTGCCAGTGTCTGGCAATTTGGAAACTGGCAGAACATTAAAGTCTAATTGCGGCTGCGTTTGACGGCGTCGACAAAGAAGTCTTCCAAAGCTGTGACTGCGCTCTGACGTTCGAAGAGCTTATCGATATTAGAGTGAATTTTTTCTCGTACAGATTTATTGAAATCTGAGTCCCGGACAAGCCGGACTGCAATATCAACGTAGTCTTCATTTGTTTCCGCAACGCAGTCGGGAACACCGATTGTCTTGTAAAACACCAGTGTGTGACGACCGCGCATAAACTCACCTGGTTTGTGAACGATGGGTGTTCCCATCGCTAGACATTCATAGCTGCTACGCCCACCGGACCATTGAGGTATATCTAAGATGACATCGGCTTTATTAGCGAGGCTGAGAAAATCTTCGTGTTCGAATGGACCCACAAATCGAATTTGATTTGCCACCTGTCCGAGAGATTGTTTGAGCCGTTGATTCAACAGATCGCTTGCAGATTTATGGTAGCCATGGAGAAGAACGAGAATTGCTTCAGGCAGTTCTTCTAAGATCGCTTTTAAAACGGGGTCAAAATCTGGGTGGAACTTGAAACAGCTCTGAGGGCACACAATCAACGGCCGATCATTGGGCACATTGTGGCGTGGCCGGTCAAATTTAACTGATGGTGTTTCGGGCTTGAAATAGAATCCACCCGCATCGGGCAGTCTCACCAGTTTTTCCGAATAGGCAGGTTCAGCGTCACGTGGTTCCGTGAAGTCGCACGATACAAAGTAGTCAACCGCTGGGATGCCGTCGGTAACTGGATGGCCCCATGACACAGCTTGCACCGGTGCCAATCGAGCAAAGGATAAAAAATAGGAGAATACTCCCATTCTAATATCGGGATAATACAGGAGGTCATAGTCTTCTCTAGCTATGACAGAGCGCACTTTCTCCAAGGACTTAGGCACGATATGTACTTTATCAGCCGCAGACTCAATCTTCTTGCGAATAGGATCTTGTCCGCTTTCGGGGGAAATGAGGTGTACTTCAAACTTTGATCGGTCAAGGTGCTGGATATAGCCAAGATTGAGATGGCCAACCGTGTGATTGTGCAACTTGGATGAGACAAATCCGACTTTGATACGATCGCGAGAAGAATCTTTAGCACGGTGAGGCGCTTCAAAACCGAGCGATGGCGCAACTTTTAAGTATGCATTGGCAATATGCTTCTGGATCTCCTTGACATTCCGAGCATGATAGGCGAGATGAAAGTGATCCTGGCCAATTTGCCTCAAGGGATCTCTAAGCGTTTCGCCGGATTCTACAACGCGAGTCAAACGATCAATTAACCGGCGTCTCCATTTATCTATAACTTTTGACGAATCGAGAACGACGGGCAATACCAATGCATTTAACATTGAGACTTCAATCGTTGGGTTGATCTGTTCGTAGTTGTCAAAATGTTCAGCGGCTGCATCAGCATTCCCAATTTCCTGGAAAGCCATGCCGAGATTCTTGTTTGCCAGATCGTAGTTGGGATCAATCTCAATCGCCTTACGAAATAGATTGATGGCTTCTTGAATACGACCCTGCGACTTTCGGACCAATCCAAGTTCGTTAAGAGCCAATTCGTTATTAGGAGACGCGGCGAGGACTTCCGTTAGGATTTGAGATGCCCTTTCATAGTCCTGGAGTTGCCAGTATATCGCGGCGATCTTTTGTTTAAGTTCTCGGATCGATGGATCGGTATCTGCGGCTTTTTGCAGGAATTCTAGTGCCTAGTTGTAACGACTTTGCGCCAACAGATTATGACCCAAGGAATACAATGTCACAGGATGATCCGGCATCAGGTTATTCGCTTGACGAAGATGGTGCTCAGCTTTTTCTGGTTGGTTTGCACGAGAATGAACGTGACCCGACAAGACCTGGACTATTGCTACGTTTGGTTTCAATTGATGTGCCCTTTCGATCTTTTGAAAGGCCAGTTCAATTTCCCCCAGTGCTGCGAGAGACCCTGCAAGAAGACTTAATACTTTAGCATCGTCGGGATTTGTCTTAGCAGCGCGTTCGAGTAATTCGCGTGCTTCAGAATAACGCCCGCTGTTGTAAAAATTAGCGGCTTGATCGATTGCACTGATTTTACCGTTCATGGGTGCGCCTATTGATCCATCACCAAAACCGCCGCGCCTTCAAATTGTCCCATACGAAGATCGTCCAGGGCTTGATTGGCATTTTCCAAATTGTATGGCTGCCACGCCGTCCACACAGGATGATCTTTAACCAAGGCGAGAAAATCTTCTCCATCCTGGCGAGTTAAATTGGCGACGGAACGGATCTGCCGTTCGGACCACAAAAGATCATAGGGAAATGCCGGGATATCGCTCATGTGAATGCCGGCACACACCACCACACCGCCTTTGTCCACATGACTCAGAGAAGCAGGAACCAGTGCACCAACGGGAGCAAACAGAATAGCGGCATCAAGTCTATTTGGTGGCACCTCGTCCGAACCGCCGGCCCAGACTGCACCGAGTGAGCGGGCAAATTCTTACCCTACCCCATCACCGGGCTTGGTGAACGCGTATACGTCGCGCCCTTGAGCGACAGCAATTTGCGCCAGGATGTGGGCTGCAGCGCCAAAACCGTAGAGGCCGAGTTTTTGCGCATCGCCGCACACGTGATAGGCGCGGTAACCGATAAGTCCCGCGCACATAAGCGGTGCCGCACTTATAGGGTCAGCGGCCGGGTCAATGGGAAACACATAACGGGCGTCGGCAACCGTATAGTCGGCGAAGCCACCGTCACGTGTATAGCCCGTAAACAGGGCGTGCTCGCACAGATTTTCCTGACCGCGTTGGCAATACCGGCACGTGCCGCATGTCCACGCCAGCCACGGCACACCCACCAGATCCCCTTCTTTGACGGACGTAACTCCGGAACCGAGCGCGGACACTGTGCCAATGATCTCATGACCGGGCACGAGAGGTAACCTTGGCTCCATCAAGTCACCATCAACGATGTGCAGGTCCGTGCGACATACCGCACAGGCCTGTATGTAAATTTGAACTTCACCGTCACCCGGACCTGGTAAGTCCCTTTGTTCAAGGCGCAACAGTTGCCCCGGCGCATCCAAGACCATGGCCCGCATGGTTGGCACTAATCGTCCTTATCGAGCCGTTACTTTGCGCACAAAGTCCGCCAGTTCACGGTTGTACCGTTCGGCATGGTGATAGAACGGCAAGTGCCCTGTGTCTTCGTAGAACGACAGCGACACATCCGGCAACGTATTCAACGCCACTTCAGTATCGTTGGCGGGCATGACCATATCGCGGGAACCTCTGGTTAAGAGTACAGGGATATTTAGATCCGCAGCCAAGTCCGTGTTGTCCAAATCACGGGCGGCCATGGCCCGTTTGACATAGGACGGCATCAACAGGCCCATGGCAAACTGCGCCTGCTTATCCAGTTCCGTCATGTTGGGTGTGTAAAACCCGATGGCGGTATTGAGCGATGCTTCAACATTCTCGTCAAATACCATGGAGCGGGACTTGCGGGAATTTTCCATAGTCCGAGTCGTATCGTCGGACTGAGGAAACGGCGACCGGGGCACCAGACCGCCGAGAGACCCGACAAGGTTTATGCCGGCAATATTGTCCAAGCCGAAATGACGCAGGTAGTCAGACACCACAAAGCCGCCATAAGACCAACCGACGAGAACGGGGTTTTCAAGATTGGTTGCCGCCATCACTGCAGCCACATCCCCGGCCCAGGCTTCCGACGGACCGACGAGTTCCGTTTGCCAAGGCTTGCCGGACAATCCATGACCCCGCATATCGAAAGCAACAATGTGAAAATTTTCGGCCAGGTCCGACTCCAATTGCAGCCTGAACGCAAGCGAGGCTTGACCGAAACCGTGAATGAGAAGAATGCCAGGACCATTCTTGTTGCCCGTCTCAATGACATTGAGTGGCACGCCGCCATAGCCTTCGATTTCCGAATAGGTGAGATCCGCCCGAACGGCAAAAGAAACAAGCGAAGCAATGAGGCCGAACAGAATTGAAAGCAGACGAATCATGGCATGATCTCCCAATCTAATATTGTGTTTATGTTAGCCGTCCCAAGACGCCGCGTCAGTCAGTGTTCCGGGAAACCGGTCTTCAACCGCCGCTTTGAAATCGGTGGGTAGTTGATCCGATCCGTCCACATGAGTGCCGTTCCCCTTAAACAGAATCCGACCCGGTGTGCCATGCATTTTCATCCATGTCTGCCATTCAGCCATAAGATTGTGTGACCACGTGCTTGGAATGTGAGTGAGATTCGGATTCACCAAGTCCTTGAGTTCGCAAGCATGGCTGACCAAATCCGCTTCCAGTTTGTGCCACGTGATGTCTGGCGTTTGAAAGCGCGTGAACCCACGTCGTGTGAAAAAGGCCTTACTGCCCACAATCCGGTAATCAAGCGTGAACGGAACATTGTCCTCTGAAGACTCAACTGGAAATGGGGCCCGCGAAAAATCCGGTCCGTCCAGATTAAAGACCTGTTCCGATACACCGGATGCGAAAGGCAATGCTGAAACTTTCTCTCCCGTATAGGGATTGACCAATGTATCGATGAATGTGCCGGTCTCCGGGTCCTGGTACCAAATCCAAGTGCGCTGCTGAATGGCGACAACCCCGTCTTCTCTTTCATAGGCTTTGCGAGCGCTGCAGGTCTGGTAGCCGTAAAGCACCTGCGCAAAATCTTCGAGGGTCAGATTATCAGCCTGGGGCTTGAACCCATAAACATGGCCCGTTGTGAACGCAAAAACTGTTCTCCCGGAGAGGTCCGCCGTCAGTTTACCCCACGTTCTTACATTGAACGAGGGCGTTGGCGTAAAAGGAAGCGCATCAGCCTTAGTCTGCTTGGCTGTTGCAAGTCCCGCAACAACGCCCATCATCGTCAGTCTTGATATACTGGGTCCAGCGGGCCAGATCATCGGGTGCGAATCCTTGTCTAAAGCTCTTGGGCGAACGGTTCTTATACGCTATAGGTCAGGTCAGTTGCGCGGCTCAATCCGAGTCAGTTCAGTGTGAGACGAAAAGATGTGGATACTGAGATTTTTTAAGGGTGTCGGCCGTTTTTTGCTCGACATTCTTTTTGTTCTGGTCGGTCTTATTTTGGCTGCAACGGTCTTCAATGTCGTCGGTCTTTTCTGGGCGATCGTCATATCCATTCCGGCCTGGATCGCCCTGGCTTGGTTTTATCAAACCCTCTTTGGCCTCCGCACAGCCAGTGCGTAGCCGGCCTTTACGGCTTTAAGTCCTGAATCGATTCCAATAGAGGCGCTAACTCCGAAAGGGGAACGGGAAACGGTTCGCCGCGACTCAAACTGTCCATCGCTTCAGCGATCACGGCGAGATGCCCCGGTCCAAACGGAAAGTCTGGATCCGCAGGTTCTGCCGGTGGCGGCTGGGGCAATCCCGTAACCGACACAACTTCATGTCCCATCAATTTGATCTCAATTGCTTCCGCTTCGATCACACACTGCATGGGACTAGTTGACTCCGTTTCGGTGGTGTCAATCCGGACGTCTATTGCGTAGCCGTTAGCAGTCTTTCCCTTTATCTCAATTTTGTCTTCGACAGGTGCGCCCGAAAGGACGGCCTCCACAATTTCGATTGACCCTGACCACCAGGTGCAGAGATCCAGATAGTGCATGCCGATTGTCCGCAGCACACCGCCTCCGGCGACGTCCGGGTCTGCATACCAACCGGTCAAACGCGCCGGTCGGCCAGTGAAAGAAATGGAGCGCGGCTTCAAAGTCCCCGTCTCGATCTGTGATTTGATCCACCGGCTGTGGCGCTGTGCGCGCTGGTTCAAGACCACACCGACCAGAACATTTTGCTGCTGAGACAGCGTAACCATCGTCTTAGCATCGTCCACCGACTGGCCGACAGGTTTTTCACAGAGGACTGGCAAGCCGGCCTCAATGGACTGAGCCGCTACAGCCGCTTGCGTGTTGTTGGGCGACGCAATCACCACCGCATCTACGTCCGTTTATGCAATGACAGACGCAACATCGTGTAGATGGCTACATCAAGGATTGGAGGTGGCAGGGGATCAATCACACCAGCGAGCTCTGCATTCTCAGTGCGCTGGATCGCCGCAATGTGGCGGCACCCGGCCTGCCCTGCCCCGATGACGAGCCAGCGAATCACGAGGCGACGTCGAGGCCACCGTCAATGGTCAGCACCGAGCCTGTTGCCCACGACGCTTCATCAGAAGCCAGCCAGAGGATGGCGGGCACAATGTCCTCTGGAACGGCAATGCGGCCGAGAGGAAGGGCGTTTTGAAGCTGTTCCCGTGCGTTGGGCCGGGCATCCCACAACGGTGTTGTCGCCGGTGTTTCAACTGGACCCGGAATGACCGCATTGACGCGGATGTGGTGGGGTGCCAACTCTTGGGCGAGACAGCGGACCAGGGTGACACTGCCGGCATTGGCGGCGGCAAAGTGCGACAGCTCCGGTGCCGGCCCCCTATGTAAACTCGAGGCCACATGAACGACGGATAACGGCCGCTTTTCCGCAATGGCCCGTTTGGAGGCTTCTTGGGTGCAGCGCCAGAACCCGGCCAAATTGAGCTGCAGGGTGTCATTCATCAGATCGTCGTCGACGTCCAAGGCTGCACGTCGTTGGGCACCGCCGGCACAAGTGACGAGAATGTCGGGAGCGTGATCCAACGCATCAAAGAAAGTGACAACGGAATCACGATCGCGCACGTCAAGAGATCGGACATCGTCTTGTGAGTCCTGAATATCGCCACGCACTGCGGATGCGCCCTTGCCCAGCAAAGTCCGCGCCACGGCCATGCCAATGCCCGAGGCCCCGCCGGTGACAACGGCTAATTTATCTTTGTATATTTCTGCGCCGGCGTCCGGCATCAGGCCGGTTGTTCTTCAAATTTGGGATATGGCCCCATGGCCAGCAGCATAGTCGCGCCTAACACAAACAATCCGGCTGTGCCGTATAGAATCATCTCGTAATTTCCGGTCATATCGTACCACAGACCAAACAGGGCTGGTGCCGATCCAGACCCGACGGCAAAGAAGATGAACAACCCGCCATAAAGTTGGCCGTAGTGCTTTAATCCGAAGTAACGGCTGATGAGAAACGCCATCAGGTCTAATTCCGCGCCAGCCGCCAGACCAATCATCAACGCCGAGATAGTGATACCGATGGCAGCCGGCTGATCGACCGCCAACAGCAAACACGACAGTGCTGGGAGGATCAGGAAAATAAAAGCGATCAAAGGCGCCCACACCCGGTCGATGAGATAGCCCACAACCAAACGGCCAACGATGACGCTGACGCCGACGAGTCCGGCATAACCTGCCGCTTCGGCGCGCGGAAACCCTTTGTCCGTGAGCAATGGCACCAGATTGGATATCAGACCAGCGACGCCAAAGCAGATGAACAACAAACCGACCCCGAGTATCCAAAAGACTTTTCCGGTTAAGGCAGCACGCGGGGCGACACCGATCGACACAGACAAGGTCTGCGGCACGTCGGTGGCGGTCGTATCTCTTTCCCGGAAACACAGAAACGCAATGGGAAATGACAGCACCAAAAGGGTCGCACCAATGCCTTGATAAGCCTCACGCCAGCCAAAATTCTCAATCAGAGTGGCCGCGTAAAGCGGGCCAATGGAGGCGGCAATGCCGGTGCCCATCATGGTCAATCCGAGAGCAAGACCCCTGCGCCCGTCGAACCACGTGTTTATGGCCCGCGTCCAGGTTACGGGGAATGTACCGGCGGCGATGAGTGCCATGAATATCCACAAGGCGTAATAGGTGAGAATGTTGGACGTCGTGAGCGACAGTCCGGCGAAAGCAAAAGCCAGAGCGAACAAACCGAACAGAGCCAAGCGGCGGGCTCCGAATTTATCGGTGATGAGTCCAATGAATGGGGCCGTAATGGCCGCGCTCATCATGACAAAGGAAAAGGCAAACTGAGTCGCGCCGCGGGACCAGCCCATTTCTTCTGTAATGGGAACCACAAAAACCCCGTGGGTGTAAAAAACGATTCCTGTCAGCCCGGAGCCAACGCCAACGATGGCGCCCAGCAACGGTTTCCAGCCTTGTTTGAATTCAGCAAAGGATGATTCACTCATAGAACAGACCCAACTCCCCCAAAAACATGCGTTGGTGCCGACTGTATCCGCCGACACCCGTTTTCCAAAATCCCTATTTCGCGAGACGCACCCCTGCCCCGATCGTGGCTATTTAGCTGCCGGGGCTGCAGCCCGGCCCGATAACCGCCCTAAAGCGGTTGCCATAATCAACCCATTACCAGCCAGATAACCCCAACAGGACGGTCCAGAAATCCCTCGCGCAGCACCGCCGCCGGCATACAAATTGGGCAACAAAGACCCATCCTCTTTCTTCACCTGACCGTTGCTATCGACGATGAGCCCGCCTTGGGTATGGAACAGGGCCGGACTGACCTTGACCGCATAATAGGGCGGGTCCAGCACGGGATGGCCGGTGAAATCCCGGCCGAGGGCATCCTCCTGTTCCCCCCGGGTCATGGCGGCGACATTGTCGAGGGTCTTGAGCAACGCTTCGGGCAAATTGGTGATCTTCAACAGATCGTCTGCGGTTTCCGCCTTGCGGATGCAGTCGGCCTTGAGGGCATCGTGATAATCGTCGAACTCTTTCATGATGTGGTGACAGCGTTCGTCGTAGATGCTCCAGGCGAAGTGATCGGGCTGAGCGACAATTTCCACGGCCTGCTCCGAATAGCCTTTGGCTTCGTTGGAGAACCGCTTGCCTTCCGCGTTGACTTGAAAGCCGCCTTCCATGATGTGGGCCCAGAGGATGGGCACCCCCTGTCCGTACGCCAGCCCGCCGTGACCCTGATAGGCATGAATGTCGCCCACGGCGGCGCCCAAAGCCCGACCCCAACGGATGGCATCGCCCTTGTTGCCGGGATGGCCGAAGAATTCCGCCGCAACAATTTCGGGGATGTACTCTTTGAGCATGTCCTGGTTGCCGGCGAAGCCGCAGCACGCCAGTATCAGAGCATTACATCCCAAGTCTTCGATGGTTCCGTCAGGCCGAGTGATGCGCACGCCATGGATCCGTCCGTTGTCGTCGGCAAACAGATCCGTCACTGGGGCATCGAGCACAACATCGAGCGCATTGCGGGCCATAGCGTCATGCAAAGCCCCCATCAACTCAGATCCCGTGCGATTGGGTGAGCCGTGCATGCGCCGGCGGCTGTGCCCGGGATAATCAAACGAGTCCAAGAGCGATAAGGGGACCGCACAGTGATCCACCAGCCATTCCACCGTCGGTGCAGATTGTTCGGCCATGTGTACAGCCATGGCGTGATCGGTCTGGTCTTTGGTCTTGTGCAGAATGTCGGCGGCAAAAATCTCCGCCGTATCATCAATACCCTTTTCTTTTTGAAACCGACTTCCCGCACCGGGAATCAGTCCGGTTGACATGGAGGTAGTGCCGAGAGCTGAGGAGTCCCGTTCCAGCACCAGCACTTCCGCCCCGTGCTCATGAGCCGACAACGCTGCCGACAGTCCGCACCCGCCGCCGCCGATGACCAAAACATCAATAGAACCTGCAAAATCAGCGCCATCCGGTTTCAAGATCGTCATGGTGGCGTCCTATTCGCTCAGACTGATTTCGTCGTAGTTGATGTGGCCGACTTCAATGGAAAAGTTTTGCACGGCTTTGTTTAGACCATCAAAGCGCGCGGTCTCGTAAAGCAGGATGGCGGGAACATGTTCCAATTGCTTACGCATCACCTGTTGGGTCAGACGACGGCGTTCGTCCAAATCAAAGGCCGACGACGCCTGTTCCATGAGCGGCAAGATGGACGGCTCACAAAACCAAGGCTTCATCCAGAGACAGGAATGACGCACCAAGGGAATCAAAGCATCCAGGGACGGGTTGACGCCGTAGTCCATGCCGATGGCCTCCCCAGCCCACTGGCCCTGATAGACACCGCGGGCATATTGAGAGGCGGGGATCTGACGGATCGACATAGTCACACCGATACGCGCCAGATCGGCGCCCACCTGCTGATAAACCTGGGAGGAATACGACGCCGAGCCTAAAAGAATCTCGATGAAAAAAGAAAATCCGCCCGGATATCCGGCTTCTGCCAGCAACGCTTTTGCCCGCGCCGGATCGTAAGGCCAGGACTCGATGTCCGGGTCCCACCCAAAAGCGATCTTCGGCGTGGTCTGTGTGGCCATTTCCACATGGCCGCCGAGCAGACCCTGAGACATGGCCGTGCGGTCAACAGCGTAGTTGAGCGCCTGCCGCACCCGGATGTCTGTCAGCGGGGATTCCTTTTCGGTGATGAAGGCCGCCACCTGCATGCTGGGATCAAGACCCAGGGCTACTTTGTGCCCTGCAGCTTCAATTGGTGGAATATCGTCGGGCCCCAACTGGAGTCCGATGTGCAGACATCCAGAGAGCAGCCCCTGCACCCGCGAAGCCAGTTCCGCTGCTGGGATCAGTTCCGAACCATCCACTATGGGCTGCCGCCAGGCCGTTGGCGACCGCATCAAAACCATGCGGGCCGTTCCTGACTCTGTGATCATGAAAGGCCACTGCCGATGGGATTCATTGCAAACTCGTCGGGCCCAACGTCTGCCCAATACTTCGGCGGCACAATTTTGAGCGCTGCAATCTTGTTGGGCAGCAGAATATCGGGCTGCGACGTATGCACACGCACAGTGATGTCATCGATCACTTCGATGAATTCGATGCCCCTTTGTTCAACTGCGATGGGATAAGCGGCACCTCTTTCTGTGGTAAGAATACTTTGAGTAAAAGCAACGGCATGGGCGTCCGCCGGTTCCCCGTTGGAAAACACCGCGCCGGGCCGGAGATAGAAAAGCCACGTGGTTTCGGTTTCGGGCTCCCAGCGCTCTGCCAGCATGGGCAAGGCTTCGGCCCTGTTGTTGACCCGGGTCAGACCTTCAAGAAAGGCCGCATAGGTGTAGAGGGGTGGCAGACCGCTTGTTGTTGCGAAGGGATTGCCGCGAGACGTTGAGAAACTGGTGATTCCGATGCGCAGAATTTGTTCTGCACTTGCCGTTTGTACCAACACAAAACACTGAATCGCCAATGCCAGAATGACGGAGGCGACAACTTTCACCACCTTAGTTTTACCCGTCACCGAGTGTAATCTTGACGATACTGTTATCACCACCGCAGGCGACGAAGATGGCACCAGTGCTGTCCACGGCGATGCCCATTGGTGTGTTCTCGGGCAAATCGTGATGATCCAGGGATATGGGCAAGCGGTGGGCCAATTGTGTGCGCTCGCCCGTATCCAGATCGATGGCCGTCACCGTGCCCTTGGCCGGTTCGAGGACGACGACACGGCCGTCGGGCAGGCGCGCCAGACCCAACGGTTTGTAAAGTCCAGTAACCAGCTCGGTTATGTTTCCGGAAGACAAATCGATGCGGCTGATCGTACCGC
Source organism: Rhodospirillaceae bacterium (assembly GCA_965262665.1). GTDB lineage: Bacteria > Pseudomonadota > Alphaproteobacteria > Rhodospirillales > Rhodospirillaceae > CBDBND01. The sequence goes on along the minus strand of CBDHFR010000002.1, from coordinate 520,822 downwards.
TGCCGCCTTCGGTCGCCAGAACCGAGGAGTCATCCTCCAAGAGCAGAGCGACCGGTTCACTAAGCCCGGTAGCAACATCTTCGAAGTCCTCGCCGCGTAGTCGAACGAGACGGCCCCCGTCTGCATCGGCAATGATGGCGTCGCCGTTGCTGGTCATCACAACACCACGCGGCGCCGCCACATCCCGTGACATGAACACCACTTCGTTGGTTTTGCGGTCGATTTTGCGGACGGCGTTGAAATCGGCATAGGTCGTGACGACAAAGTCATCGTTCGCAGCGACGGACGACGATCCGCCTTTACTCCACATATCTGGTTCGCGGGTGATCTCGTTGGTTTTGGGATCGAGAAAGCGGTACCCGAATGGATCGGCAATCAGGATCGCTTCCTTGCCGCCCAAGGTCGTCATGGTCATGCCCAGTGGAACAGTGAAAGACCCGGCAGTCACTTCCCAGCTGTCACCGGTCTTGGAATCGAATGCGGTGATGCCGCTGATGGCAAGGTCCGCCAAATAGATCACACCGTCGGGACCGATGGTCAAATTGTCGAGAGGCTCAGGAAAATTGGCAATGATCTCGGACTTTCCGGTTTCCATATCCGTTTTCCAGAGATCACCCGTGGTATAGTCCACATTCCACACATCACCGTTGGCATCCACTTTGGTGGCCGCCGTCGTTCCCACATCGTCTGCGATGACCGTGTGCTCGCCCGTATCCACATCGATGGCGAATAACTCGTTGGTGCCGAAATGAGGCGCGTACAAAAGCCCATCGAGACCAAACCCAAATCCGTTAAGGCGCCCTTTGTTCTTGGCAATCACACGCGGCGGTGTATTGCCGATGATATCGATTTCCCACAATTCATTTTCACCGGCACCGGATTGTGCGGTGAACAAACGGCCCTCCTTATTGAACGCAACGGGATTGACCCGAGGCGCGTTGGCCAACACCACTTCGGGCATGCCACCGGGGCGTTGAATGCGAATCTCACCGGTGCGCTGGGCGGTCCATGCCAGCACCCCTTCCACAGGCGAGCCAGCCGGCCCCACGGCGACATCGTCGGATTCTCCATAGGGGTGCGCCACCGCAACGGTGGAAAAGCCGCTGATGGGATCGATCTTGTAAACGGCCTGAGCATGGATGCTGGTGCCGTAGATCATCCCATCGGGCCCCATATCGATGCCTTCAATGGCTTGGATGACAGACCCAGGCACGACAATCTCGACCGTAACCTCATGGCTGGCCGCCAGGGCTGTTCCTGATATGAGATATAAAGCGAGCGCTAGGGCCCCGGCACGTGCATCCATTATCTGATCCCCCTGTTCAGGATTTGTTTTGCCGTATTCTGAAACATGCGGACCGATGAAGGAAGAATTACCGATCTCCTCCGAGAGTTCGTCCAAACGATGGTCGTTTCACCTACGATGGATTGCGTACTTGATGGCCAATGACCATTAGACGTGCGCCGACATGGTTGGTAAAGGGTGTTCCAGTGTTGAAAAGAGGACTTGGGAAGGTCATGTCATTTATTAGGTTGGTTGTGTTCTATTTCTGTGTCGCCGTCTTGAGCCCGGCCTTGGCGCAGGAAGAAGTTGCGGTTGGTGATCTGGCAGACAGTGCTGACCCTGTTCAACGCGGACTGTATGTGGCAACGGCAGGCAACTGCATGGCCTGCCACACCACAGAGAGCGGCGATCCTTTTGCTGGAGGCGTGGCGTTTCACACAGATTTCGGCGTGATTTATTCCACCAACATTTCATCCGATCCCAACGCCGGAATCGGTGGATGGACGGAAGAGCAATTCATCCGCGCCATGCATGACGGTGTCTCTGCCGACGGATCAAATCTATACCCAGCTTTCCCGTACCCGTCTTTTACAAAAGTGACAGAGGTTGATCTTAAGGATCTGTACGCCTTCCTGCAGTCGACAGCGCCGTCGTCTTACCGCCCGCCCGAAAATGAGATGGGGTTTCCTTTCAATCAAAGAAGTTTGATGGGTATTTGGAATGCACTGTTTTTCGTGAGCAGTCGCTACGTTGCCGATGCATCCAAATCTGATACATGGAATCGAGGCGCCTATTTGGTCCAGGGGCTTGGTCACTGTGGCACCTGCCACACACCGCGCAACGCTCTGGGAGGCAAGCAAGAGGATTTGGCCCTCAGTGGCGGGACCTATAGCGACAAAGTGGAGGAAGACCTCATCCGGCCGTGGTCGGCCGTCAACCTCACCACCGCACCGGATGGTTTAGCAGCGTGGTCAAACGAGGACATCTCCACTTATCTAAAAACAGGCCATAGCTCTAAGGCCGGAACTTTTGGCCCCATGAACGAAGTGATTACCTTGAGCACGTCGCAACTCAGTGATGATGACATTCAGGCGATGGCAGAGTATTTATCCGGCCTGCCGCCGATCGAACGCGCGGCGCAACACGAGATGGATCCGGCCGATTTCAGAGCTGGCGAGCTGGTGTACACCATCCATTGTGGCACGTGTCATTTGCCGACCGGCCTCGGAGATCCCAGCATCGGACCGGCGTTGGTTGGCAGCAGCATTGTTCAGGCAGACGACCCCGCTACGCTGATCAACGTTGTTATCTATGGTGCCGAGGTTCCCGTGCCGCAACCCGAGAGGGCCTGGAAAAGCATGGAAGCCTTTGGCGATAAGTTGGACGACGACGAAATCGCTCTGTTAAGCACCTACATGCGGTCCAACTGGGGCAATCGGGGCGGGGCGGTCAGCGAAGCCGATGTAGCCAGGCAGCGATAGAGTGAACTATCCCTGCCCGGTGTCCTTGGTGGACCAGGAATCACAATAGCCTTTCTTACTGGCAAATCCTTCAAAGATGCTGCAGTGGCCGCAGTCGGGAACTTCGCCCGCCGCATCTGCCGGCTCCGGCGTGAAGAATGCGCAATTGAGGCAATTCTTCTCAGGGTCCGTGGACAACTCAGTAAAGTTGTTGGCTTGACGAATACTGTTTTCGCTAAAGCTTAGGGCATTGGGATTGGTGCATAGAACGATTTCCGCTTCATCTTCGCCACACGCACCAAGGACCACGACTGCCGCGCCGGCGGCAGGAACCTGAATCCCTAATTTCACTACTCGTCGGCGCGAAAACAGTTTTTCTTTGCTCATGGCAACCTCAAAAACGAACCTTCGTAGACTCATGTTTTTCGCATGGTCTATTCCATCTGCAAACAAAAAATACTGGTGGAAAACGCCAGATGGTCAAAACCGGAAATGGGCCTATCCAATTGCCGGGCCATGACTATGATGCACCCGCCTGAGAGTATGGATAGAAACGGTGAACGGGATTTTCCTATGCGGTGGCTAGTTACGATTTTGATATCTGCGGTGGTGGTCGGTACCGCTCCGGCCCAGAGCCAAATGACCAGCCGGGTGTTTCATGCAGACTTATCGGCTTTGAATCAAACTCGGCTCACTGAAAGCCCTGCGACTGGCACAGCCGACCTAGAACTAGACCTGAATACCCTGACCCTTTCGTGGGATGTGCGTTTTGAAGGATTAATTTCGAAACCCACAGCAGCGACTCTCAATGGACCCGCTCAGCCCGGCGCCAACGGTTTGCCTTACATCGACCTGGCGCCGGACGGCATCGTGAGTCCATTAAAGGGGTCAGCGGTCATCAACGAAGCGGAGGTTCAATACCTCCTTACGGGCTGGAGTTACGTGAATATCACCACCGAAAGATGGCCCTACGGCGAAATCCGGGGACAGCTCGACGTCGGCCCGCGCCAATCGCGCCAGCGCCCCTTAATCCACTAGCGAGAGACAAACCGGTCGAGATGGTCCTGCGCGTATGCGGGTGTGAATTTTGACACCGTGTACGTGGCCACCACGCTTAAGATCACACCAGCGGCGGCGATTGAGAAAGAGTTCCCGGAGTCCCGTTCCAGCCAAGCCGTGACAGCATGGATAAAACTTCCCGGTGATCCAGTTGTTGTGATCATGCCGGACACCACGCTGATGAAAAATGAACCGCCGGTAAAGAATCCCACATAAACGGCGATCTTGGTCACACCTGACCATAAGATGCCGAGAATCAACGGACCAGCAAACGCAGCCGACATACCGCCAAATCCAATGGCGCCGAGCAGTGTGATGTTGAGGTCCTGCCCCATCCAGGCCACACCCGCAGACGCGAGAAGTACAGCGAAGGTGGCAATGCGGCCGATCAAGAGAGCCGTCTTGTCGACATCTTCGGCTGAGCGGTGAGTTTCGTACTTAGGGGCATAGCTCAACCGGTAGAGATCATTGGCAAAGATCTGTCCCATGGTGATGACCGCGCCGTCGGCCGTGGACATCACCGCTGCCAAAATGCCGATGCCGAGAAAGGCCGCAATCCAAGCCGGTAGAAGTTCAATGAACAGGAGGGGTACAACATCATTGGCGGCCGTGCCGATAAGTTCATCGCCCAGCACCGCCCGGCCGAGAATGCCACCGAACGCCATGCACGGCATGATCAGACCGATAATGAAGGATACCGCAACAAACCGGGTTCTTTGGCTCTCGTCCTTTAACGCCCAGAGCTTGTTGCCGTTGTGGGGCAGCAGACCCAGGGGAAGGAAGGAAATGAAAAACGCCAAAGCGTGCCAGGCGTTGGCCGTCACCGGACTGGCCGGGTTGAAGACCATCACCGTCTTTGCATCGAGAGCTTCTACCCGCTGCAACACTTCGCTCAAGCCACCATCAACCCCGAACCCGACCAGAAACATGATCAACACGGCGATGGCGAGCATCAGCATGATGAACCCCTGCACACCGTCGGTGAACACGTCGGCATGCGCCCCGCCCATGACGACGTAACCAGCAAGCACTGCAGTCGTGATGGCCAGCGCCGCCGGCAGCGACAACCCCAACATGGTTTCAAACATCACCAGCCCCGAAACCAGCTGGCTCGCCAAATAGAACAAGAGGATCAGTGTATAGATCGACGTGATACCGCGAATGATGTCGGACTGGTACTTGTCACCGAGATACTCGGGTATGGAGCGTGCGCCGAAGTTTGCACCTGCGTGGGCAATGGCATGCTGACAGATCAGAACACCCGCATACAAACCCACCGGATAGACGAACATGAACCACATGGTCGATAGACCGAAGTGGTAGGCCAGCGCCGGAATGCCGAGAAATGTTGCACCGGACGCTGCCGTCGAGGTAAAGGCCAAAGCAAGAAAAATAGGCCCATAGCCACCGCGGGCGGTGGCGTAATCATCAGCATTAGAAACACGTCGGTTACCGATAACGCCGAACGCCACCATCATCGCGATGTAGAGAAAAAGAAACGTCCAAGAGTACGCGATAAGAGACACGATAAGTTTCTGAAACCCGCGTTACGGCGATGGTACGCCGTGTGCGATTACGGCCGCCGTAGAGTGCCTTGCAAGGCCTCACCGGAATGCATAATCACATTCCAGGCCCGGTTACCGCCGTGACGGTATCCAAGAAACGAGCCTTGAGTTTTATCGCGGGTGTTGGTGAACAAACGCCGCCCCTTGTACGCCCATTGGCGGCGTCCATCCGATAACGTGAGTATGGCCCAGTTACCGCCAGGTGCTACATCGCTGTCATCGGCAAAAATCGGAATCCACTCTTCTTCCAAGCATTCAAGCTCGCAGCCCTCGACGGCTTCAATGAGTTGACGACGAAAAAGCTTGCTCGGATCCCAGGTGTAGATTGTCTTGCTATCTAAGTCAGCCAGCATTTCACCGGCATCTGTGTCGTGTACGGTGACCCAATCTGGATACGGCGGACGCGACTCGATCACCATCGCCTCCATCACGTTCCCTTTAGTGTCGTAGGTCACACCATGGCCTTCAATTTCCCGGATCAAGACATCGCCAGAATACCGGAACAGCGGCTGACCACGGTACGCCCACTGTTTCAAACCGTCAGTGCGCGTGAGCACAGACCAATCCCCAATCGACCGCGCAACACGCGGCGCGATGACGGGACTCCAACTATCTTGGCACGACTTTTCGACACAGAGAGATGCTACCTCCACTTCGGCTTCCGGTGCATAAAGGGTCTTCTGACGCCGGTCTGCCGCTACATGGCCCATTAGCGTTTTTTCAATGCGAATGCCTGGGGGAGTGGGAATTTCAATAAAAGCAATGTCCCACAACAGGCCGATACCCTCACCATATGTGTCACCGGGGGCCTGATCGACGCTGTAGCGGTACAACGGCTTGTCTTTAAAGGCCCACTGGAGACTTTCTACTTCCTGGAGACTTTCTAATTCCTGGAGACTTTCTAATTCGTTTCCTTCGACTTCATCGATACGGGTTATTACGGACCAGCCGTTTCCTGTGACCGCGTCTTCTGGCGCCAGATAGGGAGGCCAGGTCGCGGCACAATCGTCAACGCAACTTGACTTGCCGGGCACGGTATCTCGCTTGGAGGTGTACAGCGTCTTGCCCTGCTCATCGGCTATGGCCCAACCATGCCCCTTTTCAACCAGCACAAAATTATCCGGAGCTACAAGTGATTCGACCTCGGCCAGACTGTGCGCTGACCCCATGGTCAGGCAGCCAAGGACGACGAGACCGCGAAGCAATTCGTTACTCGGGCAAAAGTGAGACGTCATAAAGCTGGCCCTTGTTGATCTTCGCCAAAGCCGTTCTGGTTTATGCAGCGCAGGCTAGGCGAGAATTTCTGTGATCGGTTTAGAAGTCTGCAAAGACTTCGTTCCCCATGTTTGGACCGGGACTCCCATAGCCTGCATGGTCGTGAGTCCAATCCTTGTGATGGGGTCTCCGCCACCGGCGACGTACATTCCCTGTTTGATGCGGCCGCCAGCACCGCCAATAAGGTATGCCGGCACGCCATCAATGGTGTGCAGACGCGCATAATTGGTTTCAGTCGTCGCAAGCACGAGACAGTTATCCAACAGAGTTCCGTCACCTTCCGGGATGCTCTCTAGGATGTCGATGTATGTGGCCAAGCCATCCATCGATTTTTTATTGAACCAGTAGGTCAGTGGCTGATACCCGATCTGAGAGTCAATGGCTTCCTCGTGGGTTAACAAGTGATGGGTGTAGGTTTCCCCGACGCGCCGCACATTGGCAAAGTTATCCGTGAAGACCAGGTTGAAGATCTTGGTCTGGTTACACGCGACCGCCATGGCCAAGATCTTCGCCATGACTTCATGCGTATCAACTACGGAATCCATTTCCCTGACTCTTACGTATTCGTCTTCCTTCTGTTCACGCGGCCGCTGCGGCACCACGCAGGCTTCATTGGGCTCAGGTTTCTGAAGCTGTAATGCCAATTGATTCTCAACTTCACGAATTGAAGTGAAGTACTGGTCAAGACGCTGTTTGTCGGCAGCACCCAGGGTTTTAACGAAATCCTTTGTCTCTTCGGTAAAGGCCGACAGGACACTTTTTCGCAATGCAACACTTGGGCTTGGCTTGAAATCGGCTTTGTTCGGATCGGCAAACTCTGGGCCGTAAATGCGGTCAAACAACGCCACCGGATCAATCTCGGCGCCAGCCCGGTTAAAGGTATTGCGGGCGCTATAGTTCTCCCGCGCAATGCCAACGCTGGTGGCATCTAGAGTGCGAAAACGAGTCCCTTCCCCGATGACATCGCCAATCAATAAATCGAGCGTGGGAGCCGGAATATTACCTCCAGCCTCGGGCGCAGAACCCGTGCGAACGACCACCCAGCCACTAAAGTGGGTGTAATTGGAGCGGCCGTCCAACGGCATATTGAAGTTTCCGAAGTACGTCATCTTGTCTTTGTGCGGAATCAGCGATGCTGTTTCCTCTAAAAACTCAATGCTGGGACTTGTTGACTGTTTTTCAGAAACGGCATGGTTCGGCGTATGCCCCATACCCCAGTACCATGTGCCGAAGCGGACCGGCATGGGCGCGCCACTGGCCAAGGCTGTGCCGTTGTCATTCAGGAAACAGTCTAAGAATGGGAGCGCGACGGAAACGACGCCCCCCCCCATGAGACCGCGCAGCATCTGCCGCCGTGTGGTTTTTCTGGGAATAAAGAAACTCATGATCCGCGCTCCTTACGGGAAGAGTTTTTAAGGGCTGCTGCCCGCATACCGTCCGGGCCAGTCTCGGGTCGGGTCACAGCATACACGGCTTCGCTTGTGGCGATGTCACGAAGCAAGCTTCGGAGACTATACCCTGATTCGGTAAATTTTGCTTCGAGATAGCGCATGAATTCTCTTTCCTCACGCTCAGGCGCACGCCCGGCCGCATAGGAATACAGCTGATTGGTCAGGCAAGCCGTTGTACCGGGATGGTCATGCATGGATTGGGCCAGCGTCTTAGCGTCGGAAAACGCTTGGCCGTCTAGGTCTCCGGAAGGATCGATTATTTTGCCCTGCTCGGCGACACGAAACTGTCCAATCCCGTCAAACTGTTCAAAGCCGAGGCCAATGGGGTCGGTGATTTTGTGGCAACCAGCACAGGATGGCACTGTTGAATGAGCCGTTAGACGATCACGCGCCGTAAAGTTCGGTAATGCGGGATCATTAAAGATGGAGAAATCCACGTCCCCAGGCGGATCAGGGACCTTTTGGCATAACAACAATTCTCGCACCGCCTTTCCGCGCAAGGTCGCTGAGCTACGGCCGGGGTGAGAGTAAAGAGACAGAAAACCCATTTGCGTCAGAATACCGGCACGGTTGTCATCGGCGGGAAATTCGTAGGCCTCCCAGCCGCCATCGGGACGTGAGAGCGCCACTTTGTAGATTCGCCCAAGATGTTCATCGATGAAGGTCTTGCGGGTCGTAAAAATTTCCGGATACGCCGCATCTTGACGGACGGTGTGATCGACCAGCGTTAAAAGCAACTGCTCTTTGGCACTTTCCGCTGCGTTTATGCTGAAGGCTGGATAAATAATCGTGTCTTTTTCTAAGTTATCGAATTTTTCCAAGTCGAGGAAATCCTCGAAGAAGGCGCGAACCCCCCGCTCGACATGAACTGAGTTCATCATCCGCTCAACTTGCCGGGATAAACCCTTGTCCGTATGCAATTCACCAGAAGCCGCTGCGTGCAAGAGCATGTCATCCGGCGACGTATCCCACAGAAGAAAACTCAGTCGTGACGCTTTGGCATAGGCCGTTAATCGAACACCGCTGGGTGCGGACGAATGCGCTTCTGTTTCGTCAATAATGAAAAGAAAACTGGGTGTGACAAGAAGACCGGTCAAACCGAACTCTATGCCATCATAAAAACCCCCAAGTTCATCAGCGACCTTGTTGGCTGCTGCGACAGCTGTTTCAAGTTCCGAGTCCATCAAGGGGCGCCGGTAAAGAAGGCGTCCAACTTCAGTAAAGAACTGCCGACTGCAGGACTCATCGGCACGGTTAGCGTCGGCCGGCTCGCATGGAATGAGAACCAGACGGTTCTCTTCATTGACGACCTGGCGCGAGACCGAACGCGCTACATTATAAAATTCTTCAAAACCCTTCGGCGTGATCGGAGCGCTGCGGGCGCCAACAGCGAACAGGCCGTCCGTCCGCACCAGTGGGTCAAATCGGCCAGCAATTTCGATGTGCTCACCAAAAACATCGTGGATGACGTTGCGGTATTGTTCAGTTGTTAGTCGCCGCATATCCGGTTGCGCGCCGCTGGTCTGCGGCTCACTTTCACCACACGCAGACAACATCACCATCGATACCGCGGCAGCGATAACGCCTTTAAAACTGTAAGTTCTAAACTCCAACGTCTAACTCCTGAATTCGAACGGTCGCCAAAGAGGCAATGGCGTCAACGCCCGGCTGTTTCCGTCTCGTTTACGTGTTTGGGATGAACAATAAACGCCGCGAAGGTGTTGACCTCAAAAGCCGACGAGATGTGAGTACATTCGCCAGTTTCAGGATCGGGATATCCATCTGCCATGCGCTTCGCAGCTTCAAAGAACGCTGGGCAACTGAAGTTTCCGGTTGAGATGACCGGACCGAGACCGCCTGTCAAATACAGGTACTGTTCCAAATCGTAATAACCGGCGAGCATACCCGGGGCATTGGTGCCATCTTCAGATATTTCAAGCCGGATCTGCATACCGCGAATGACGGGGTGCATGTAGTTGTAGTTGCCGTAATAGGGCAGACGCACATCACCCGAGCCTGCTTGCAATACGCCATCAACGATGGACCCTTTGAGTGAGTCCCCGTAGCGGGGACCGTTAGCGGTATAATCGACCCGGTAACTGGAAAACGGGATGACTTGCCCGGCGCTGTCGAGTGGAAACTGATCAACGGACCGATAAAAGGTGACGGTGACATCATCGTCGTTGCGTACGTCGTCCACATCACTCACTTCAATGAGGATCATAGCCAATCCGCTAGTCCGGCGCATCTCATTGGCGTTGATGTCGATCACACCCTGTTCGCGGTAACCGTAGATGCACCCAATCAACCGATAGAGTTGATTGTCGATCCCGGGAAGGCCGTCAGGACTGGTGAAGTTTTCATGGGAACAGATATTTGTTGTAGCGCTACCGTCCACATTGCCGTCGAGATTGACACCGAAAGACGTTGACCCTTCGACCGTGAGCAAAGGCGGATCGTCTGTAATCAAATGTGGATTGATACAAATGTCTTCGCCATTGGGTCCGCGACGAACGGCATTGAACCACCGGTCCAAGGTAGTGATCAAGCCATCCTGGGTCAGCTCAGTGCGCTGCTCTTTGGTCAGTTTCCGCCACCAGATTTCGTCATTGCTGATATTGAGACCGGCCGGACATTCATCCATGAACTTTGTTTCATAAACGGCTGGCATGAAATCTTTGACGACAAATCCCAAAGTGCGGGATTTGGTCGCACCGGATGTCGCATCACCGGTTGCTGCCGTTGCTGGTGCGACCACATCCGCTGCCAAGACAGGGCCGTGAGCCATCACACTGACAACCCCACCCCCGCCCATAAGAGCCGCAAACAAATAAGACCAGATGGTGGACATTGTGGTTCTCGTCATTTCACTGTTACCCCGCTGAAACAACAGCCAAATCTTTTGAATCGTTGAGTTTTCGCTGATCTGTGCATACGCTTTTCTTCGCCTGACGGCTATGTTCATGTCCTCGGGTGAGCGCCGTGTGAACGCCCCAAACCCTGGAGAAACGGGTTATTTTCGCGGTTTTTCACTCGGGCCTCTGGCGCATAACCTGTCCCCGAAGTTCACCCGGCGGGTACTTAGTGGTGTGGATGTTCACATACATGCGCCCTGTCAGCAGATATTCAAGCTCGCCATCATTGAGAACATAAGAACCGACCAAAGGGCTCTTCATACCGTCAGGCGCCAGATCAAACAGAATACCGGCATTGCCGCCGGGAGTCTGAGGTCCATGGACATGGGCGGCAACGGCCTGAGAGGTTAGATTTTCGTAAGTCACTGTCCACTCCAGGCGCTGGGTAGGCCGGTCAAGGACAAACTCTGCCCGGCCAGACCCCGGACTTTCCGTCGGCGCACTTTGCTCATCGGCCATCAGGGGAGCAGCGAGAAACTTAATCGGTGGCCCCTCCGTGCCCGAGTAATCCTGCGCACTCACCGGCAAAACAAGCAGCAGGGTCAGAACAACAACAGCTGATCGATGAAATGCGCGGTCCAACGGTCTCTCACTCGCTTATTCACACGGGTTTAAAGGGTCTCGGTCACTCGGTGTGCCCGCCCATACCGTGGCACCAGGAAGATTGTCCAGTCGGCCTTGCGTGTCCGACCATTTTTACCCAGGATTTTGGGCTTTTTTGAGGGAACCTGTTCGTCCTGTGATCAATCCCAACCGTGCTGCATAGGGATGGATTGTCGGCCCCGGCGCGGGGGTATACCTAACCCGGTGAACCGTGAATTTACTTAGCGATGTGACTTTGTTTATCTAGTTAATGGTGCAACAGGTGGCCATGAGTGTGAAACGAGATTTAATTTACTGAGGAATTTAAGCATCTTACGGCCTGACCAGAACCGTTTGACCAAAGGTGAAGTCGGTCCTATTTCCATTAGGTAGAGGAGAGTGGCGAACATGATGAAGCCTTTCATTTCAAAACACATCGCAGTTGCCGGTCTCACCGCTTTGGCGTCCGGGTTTGGCGCGACGTCTGCACTGGCCGAAACCGACACAGAAGAGACCCTGGGCTTTGTTGTGGTCTCTTTTTACACCTCCATTTATGAGACCAAATATATGAAGGAGTGCCCGCGGGGACTGGCCGTGGGCAACGACGAAATCTGGTGGAAGAGTCTGGACCCCGCTGTGCGGGACGAACTCACGGACGGGGGTGACATCGAACCAGTCACTGCGATCCGTCGGGACATGTCGGCCCATCGGGGACCCAAAGGCGAAGATGTCTGTGCCATGCCGACCATTGTCCAGGACCCGCCGCTCAAGCTGGTCGAAGGCAAGATCTCTTACGGTATGAACTTAGACGGCAATGCGGACGGCAACCCAACACCTAAGACATGCAGTCATAACAACTTTATGTCGCCGGACGGTGCACAGGGGATCGACAACCAGATGTACCGCCTGCTGGGATGCGTCTACGGCTGGCGTGACAGCGGCTACATCGAAACCAATGCCAATGGTGAACTGATCGACACCTCGCAAGGTGTGATCCTGATCGAAATCACCGGCGTCGACGACAAACTCAATGACGACAACGTAACCGTGCGTATGCACCGCGCCAATGATGTCTTGCCCAAGGATACACAAGGCGAAATTCTGCCTTATGCGAGCTATCGCGTTCACGACATTCCCGGTTATGGCAAACCAGCCCGAGGCCAGATTGTTGACGGGGTCCTGACCACGGACCCCATTCATGCCTCCCTACCCTATTACGGCAATCTCACTCATTCCGAGATTGACCTCAAAGACATGCGTTTGGAATTGAATTTGGCAAACGCGGATGAGCGGGTGAAAGGCATGATCGCCGGATACCGGGACGTCGAGAACTTCTGGAGTTACTTCCGTAAGGGTGGATACATGGCCGTCACCGGACAATTCAGTTGCCCCGCCATGTATATAGCCGCCCATCAATTGGCTGACGGCTATCCCGACCCGGAAACTGGAAACTGCACGGCTCTCTCGTCGTCCTATTCCATAGAAGCCATACCAGCGTTCGTTATCTCTCCAAAGGATGACGAACCGAAGACGTCTTCACTTTCCCCTCAGCCCGAAGAAAAACGGCTGGCTGCCAGCACACAGTGATGTTTGAGGCGACCCTGGTGAATAAAACAAAGGCGATAACGGCAACACTTCTGGCTGCGCTCCTCTTTGCACTGAGCGGATGCGGTGAGAGCGAACCCTTGACGGACGGTGGTGACGCACAATTGCGCCGACTGACCGAGGATCAATACCGTAACACCATCAGGGATGTGTTCGGCCGTCACATCATTGTCGCCGGCCGGTTTGACCCCCTGGAACGCATCGACGGTCTGCTGGCTTTGGGAGCGAGCAGCGCAATCATCACACCGGCCGCTTTGGAGCGCTATGAAGCATTGAGCCGGTCCATTGCCTTGCAGGTGGTTGACGAGCAGAATCGCAAGACCCTCGTGTCGTGCGAACCTCAGTCTGCGACCCGCAGTGATCCGGCCTGCGCAGACCAGTTTTTCACAACCGTCGGCCGGTTTCTGTTTCGCCGTCCGCTGACGGACGCCGAACGTGATTTGTATACGGATGCAGCGGGGTCCGCAGGAGACACCCTGGGCGACTTCTATCAAGGGTTGGCTTATGGCTTGTCCGGCATGTTGGTGTCGCCAAAGTTTCTATACGTCAATGAAACGACGGAACCCGATCCGGGCCGGCCGGGCCTTTACCGTTTGGACGCCTATTCCAAAGCATCCCGGCTAAGCTTTTTACTGTGGAACACGACGCCTGATGCAGTGCTGTTGAATGCCGCCGCAGCCGGCGAATTGGATACGGAAAAAGGACTGGAAACACAGTTCGAACGGATGATCGCCTCCGTTCGGATCGAGGACGGACTACAGGCCTTCTTCGAAGACATGCTTGAGTTCGAGCGGTTCGAGGTCCTTGAGAAAGATCCGGTGATCTATCCGGCGTTTGTTATGGACGTTGCCGATCATGCCAGAGAGCAAACACTGCGCACATTGACTCATCTGCTCATTGAAGAAGAGGCAGATTACCGGGACATATTCACCACCAGGAAAACTTTCATCAGTGGCGCCCTGGGTCCCATTTACCGCGTGCCGGTGGAAAACCCTGTTGGTTGGATGCCCTATGAGTTTCCCGAGAACAGTCCATGGGCTGGCATCCACACCCAACTGAGTTTTCAAGCCCTATTTTCGCACCCAGGCAAGAGTTCACCGACATTGCGCGGCCAGGCTGTGCGTGAACATTTATTGTGTCAAAAGATTCCCGAGCCTCCGGGCGATGTGGATTTTTCCGATTTCAACGATGACACCAATCCCATCAACCGGACGGCACGCCAGCGGCTCGACGTGCACAACAAAGAAGCCAGTTGCGCGGGTTGCCATAAACTGATGGATCCAATTGGTTTGGCCATGGAGCAATTTGACGGCGCCGGGCAGTTTCGGACCACGGAAAACGAAACGCCGATCGACCCCACCGGCGAGCTTGACGGCATCCCGTTTGGCGATGCGGTGGGCTTGGGTGCGGCCCTGCGGCAAAACCCCTCGGCCCCGGCCTGCGTCGTAAACCGGCTCTATGCCTACGCCACAGGCCGGTCTCCCGTGCCCTCTGAGCGGCAATGGATGGCGTTCTTGGAAGAAAAGTTTGCCGAAAAGGGTTATAAAGTCCCTGAACTGCTTCGGGAAATGGTGTTGAGCGATGCTTTTTATCGCGTCGCTCCACCGCAAGTGGACACGACCGCTGCATTAAATGGTGCCGGTTCATCGTCCATGCAGGAGGATAAGTCATGAAGACCAATCGCCGCTCCTTTTTGAGAGGAACGCTCGGCGGTAGTGCCGTAGCCGTCGGTCTGCCCTTTCTTGATTGCTTCCTCAACGGCAGCGGCACGGCCTTGGCATCCGGTGCGCCCATACCGGTCCGCTTCGGCTCATGGTTTTGGGGACTGGGCCATACCCCGGGCCGCGGCATCGCCATGGACGGCACGACGGAAATCAACTTCCTGGAAGAAACCCAACCGCTCGTCCCGTATAAGAACGATCTCAACTACTTCAATGCCTTCAATACCCCATTGGACGGCAAACCAAGCGCGGTTCACTTCACCGGCTGGGTTGCGGCCAAGACGGGGACTGTGCCCCACTCCTTCGGCGATACACCCGAGCCGACACTGGATGTGATCATTGCCGATCAGATTGCCAGCAATACCCGTTTCCGCTCCCTTGACCTTGCCAGCACAGGCAATTCACGGGACAGCTATACCTTTAGAAACTCCACCAGCCGCAATGCAGCCGACGTTTCCCCGTTGGCCTTTTATCAGCGCGTCTTCGGAGCCGGATTTGTCGACCCCAACCAGGCGGACTTCAAACCGGCGCCCAGCGTAATGGTACGCAGCAGTGTGCTGTCCGCTGTCCATGAGGAAAGCAAGGACTTCATGCAGACCCTGGGCGCCGCCGACCGGGCACGCATGGATGAATACTTCACCTCTATCCGCCAGCTTGAGCATCAGCTCGACCTGCAAATGCAAAAGCCGGATGTCTCGGAAGCCTGTGGCATTCCCACACCGCCGCCGGAAGACGAAAACCTCGGTGTTGAAATCCACATTGCCCAGGAAAACCATCGGCTGCTGACGGAAATCCTGGTGATGGCCTTGGTCTGTAACCAGACCCGCATTTTCAACATGCTGTATTCCCAGGCGCTGTCGCTGCTGCGCATGCGCGGTGAATCGTTCACCCATCACACCCTCACCCATGAAGAGCCCATCGATTCCAGCCTCGGCTATCAGCGCCGGGTGGCGGAATTGCACGTCGTCAGCATGGACGCGCTGGCCACCTTTATTCAGGCCTTCAAGAACGTCCGCGAAGGTGACGGCACCCTGCTCGACAACACATTGATCTTTGCCAACTCCGATACGGGGAATTCCCGCGTCCATTCGGTCGACAACATTCCCATTATTACCGTTGGCACGGGCGGCGGTCGGTTGAAGACGGGAATGCACATCGTCGGCAACGGCGATCCCATTTCCCGCATTGGCTTGACCGTTATGCAAGCCATGGGCATTCCAGTCGAACGCTGGGGCACCGGTTCCATGGAAACGACTAAGACCATTACCGAGGTTTTGGTTTAGCCACCGCTCCTTAACAAGGACGAAAGTCAGACAATGAATTCATATCTGGGGGCTGCCGTTGGCGCCCTGGCGCTATTTCAGTCTTCGGTGGTCTCCGCCCAAGAGGCTTTCCCCGCAGAAGTCAGCATCCGGGACATGGGCGCTGGCCGTCTGTTCGTCAATCAAGGTGGGTTGACGCTCTATACCTTTAAGCAGGACCGGGAACAGCCTGGCACGTCGGTGTGCATCGACGACTGTGCCGTGGTTTGGCCGCCGGTCATCGCTCCGGTAAATGCAGCATCCTCTGATAACTGGACCACTGTCCAGCGGCCGAATCAGACCCTTCAGTGGGCGTACAAGGGGCAACCTATTTATACCTACGTGAAAGACACACATCCGGGCGCCATCGTTGGCGAAAAAGCATCCAGATTATGGGATGTCCTCTACGAACCCTTGGACACGCCGCCGGACATCTCCATCCAGGCGTCCGTGCTTGGGCAAATTCTCTCCGACCTCGACGGTCATGCCATTTACACCCCGTCTGCCGAGACCTGCGATGCCGCCTGCATGAAACCCTGGCGGCCGGTGGAGGCGCCGTGGCTGGCCCGCCCCGTCAGCGACAACTGGACCATCATCCAGACCAACGATGGACTGGCCCAATGGGTTTACCAAGACCAGCCGTTGTTTACCTATGCGGGGGACTTCCGGCCGGAGGCCTTGAACGGCACCGACGCAGACGGACAATGGGACGTCGTTGTTCTGCAGCAGGCCCCTGCCCTGCCATCCTGGGTGACGTTTCAGGAAACCGACATCGGACCGGTGATGGCGAACCAAGACCGCATGACGCTGTACTACCTGACCAATGACCCCGAGCAGATTCGCCGCGAGACCTGTGACGATCAGTGTGTCGAGGAAAATTGGACCCGGGTGCCGGCGCCCGACGGCGTTCAGCCCATCGGCAATTGGTCTACGTTGGACCTGGAGGACGGCAGCCGCCAATGGACCTATCTGGGGTTCCCAGTCTTTATATTCCATAGTGACGCCATGCCTGGCGACATCTACGGCGATAAGTTCGGCACCGGCTCGAAAATCCGTGGCGGCTGGAACGCCATCCTCAAAGAAACACTGATCCAGAAACTGGCGTCGTCTTAGGGGGCGCCAGCGCATGCACGCTACACCTTGAGCGACAGAAGCGACTCAACCCAAAAGACGTCCAAAGGTCATTGCCGGTGTGAACATCAGGCCGCCACCGGCCGATTTGCCCATTCTTCTAATCCTAATTCTTCACAAGACTTTGGATGGCATGAGATTTTCATGCCTGTTTGTGCGGTCCTATGCATCAAGACAAACTGAAACTAAAATATTTTCACATAGAGATGAAGAGAGCGCTCATGAGGTCAGTCACAAAGTTGGTAATCGCCATGGGATTCTTAACTGCGACAAACATGACCGTTGCAGAAGAATCCACGCTTGACTTGGTCGTTAATGTTCAAGGCGTAGAAGCAAATGTCGGACAAGTATTCACATCTCTTTTTGATGCGGAAGAAACCTATTTGAATGAACCAGTAGATGTTGTTGTTACTCCAGTAAAAGACCTGGACTAAATCAGCGCCGTCTTTCCTGGTTTAACCCTCGGTGAATATGCAATTAGTGTGTTTTACGACGAAGATATGGACGGAGAATTAGACACTGGCCTTTTTAGGATACCAAAAGAACGAGTTGGATTCTCTAATGACGCCAAGGCGCGTATGGGGCCCGCACCCTATGAAAAGGCGAGATTCGTTTTAAGTCCGCTTAACAAGACCGCCACTATAACGCTAAAGAAAGCCAATTGATGTCCGCTTTGGATCACAAGCCGATATCCGACTTTCAACCTATTACCGCTTGTCAATGAAACTCTACAAACAAATGGCACAGAGAAATTGGGCTTGCACCGGCGCTACATCTTGAGCGGCAGCAGTGATTCACCCAAAAGGCGTCCAAAGGTCATTGCCGGTGTAACCATCATACCACCAACGGCGGATTTACCCATCATTGACAAACTAAAGGCTCTTCTTGCGCGTGGGGTATATTTTTAACGTAGGGAAACGCATTGATCAGCCTGCCGGCGATGCGTTGGGTTGCAATCCCAATCGTTGCCTGAGTAATCCAGGAGTGCGTTCTCTGGCATGCTAATGGCTGTACACGTGTCTCCGTTTGATTGATGCCCGCGATCACACTTCCACCCGAGGCCGTAAGATGTGTCTGTTAAATATCCATTGGCGGGAACTTTAACAGCCTCACACGATGCACCGACAAGGCGATACCCGCGCTCACACTCCCAACCCCGACCAAAGGATATGCCTGTAAGAAAGGCATTTACCGGTGCCATAATAGCGCTGCAACCTTCGGCGCTCTCTTTATACCCTCGTTCACATTTCCATCCGGTGCCATAAGGTGCATTGGTCAAATAAGCATTGTCGGGCAGCGCAATTGCAACACAGGCATCCTCGTTTTCACGGTAGCCACGGCCACAGTCCCATCCGCTCCCATACACTCTGTTCGTTAAATAGCCGTTTTTGGGTACGGCAATAGAGACGCACGCGTCTCCCATTTTTTTGTATCCGGTTTGACATTCCCAAGGCCTACTATATTTATTACCAGTCAAATAGGCGTTGTCTGGCGCAACAACGGCTTCACAGGCACCCTCTTTTTGCTGGAAACCTGGCACGCAGTCCCAGCCAAGTCCGTAACTTTTCGCAATGGCATTCTCAGGTATCGCAACGGCAACGCGCTGTGCTTGTGCCGTCCCTATGGTGGCCACGATGAGCGTTCCAATTAGCAGAGCCAGAAAGGATTTACCGGTTAGCGGTATGAGTGACTTCATGAAATTAGTCCTATTGTTTTGTTGCTGAGCGTCATTTAGGTGCCGGCGAAGAAAGCGCCGCGGTCTCGGGAGCGCAAAAGCAATCGCGTTGCCTCTAAAGACGCCGGCTCGGACTTACGAGCAAGATCTATACTTCTCGGAGGAAGAGGAGAGTTCTTGAATACTGCGTTATGGTCATCAAGACCCTGCATGACGCTTCTATAGTCAGCGTGTTTGACCATAGGCGGCAAACGGCGAGTAGCGTTCAGATCACGCATTCCAGCCATGCTTGCGGCAGTATTTCTCTCCTGCGGCTTTTCCTTCTTCAGCGGATTCGTAAGTTACTGGCAATATCGCGCGTTCTCCGCGGAACGTGATAAGCACTTCTTTCGATATTGGATCATAATCGATTTGCATTCCTTGTTCGTAAGGCATCATTTTATCCTGTCTGAGTGAGATAAACGTTAGCCCACATGCGGCGTAATTGACGAATGTCAGGCCCCCGCGTAACGGCGCGGGGGCTCGTCACTTTATTCCTTAGCTGAATCTGTCTGTTCAGCCGGCTTCTGATCTGGGCCTTGAGTTTCCGTTTTTCCTTCCATCTTATCAGAAGGCGTGTCGGCCTTAACGGACTCTTCGGTTGCGGCGGAGGCTTCTTCTGCCTTTTGTGTCTCAGTCATGAATAATCTCATTTTTGATAATAATTCTTTCCTTATCGGTTGACACGGAAAGTCGTGATAGGAATTTGTTGAGGAAAGAAACAAATATAGTGTTTAGCAATAAGCATTGTCTGTTCAGCCGCAAGGCTGCTGACAAACCTGACTTTCCCCTCAAGA
This sequence comes from Rhodospirillaceae bacterium, assembly GCA_965262665.1. Taxonomy (GTDB): domain Bacteria; phylum Pseudomonadota; class Alphaproteobacteria; order Rhodospirillales; family Rhodospirillaceae; genus CBDBND01. The sequence continues at coordinate 500,961 of CBDHFR010000002.1, read as the reverse complement.
CGTAATGGCTGGCAAGGTTGATGATCTCAATCATCGCAAGCAAAAGCGTCTCAATCAATTTTCACGAGGTAGAGTGCTAAACCGCATCTATGTGCGTCAGGCGTATGCCGCCACTGAATGGGGTTTCAACTTTTGATACCTGTTATATGGGGTTGAATTGGTGGCTACACAATCCGCAGGCAGTACTTAATTCTCGCTGGCACTCTATTTTACGGTAAATAACGGACAAGTCGTTGCAATGTACGTTCAATATAAATGAAACAAATACCAACTATTGAAAAAGAGGACTTGAAACACCACTTATGTTAAGAACCAGCCAATTATTGCTGGAGTAACTAAGGGATTTTCATGTCCTACAAATCGTTCTCCAAACAACAAGACACCCTAAGCAAGCAAGCCACACAAGAGGGTGCCAGCGAACCAGCCAATAAAGAGTCCGCACAACACCCAGAAGTTTCAGGTCCACCCGTCAAACCTTCCGAAGCCGAACCCGCACCTGGCACGCCCGTTCAGGACGCTTAACCACACGTGCGGTCAATCCGACCAGTAATTTATCGATTCAGCACGATGTCTGTTAGGGTGGCTCACCAGGGAGGTGCCAGTGAACACACGCACGACCAATACGACGGTTACGTTTGAAAACCCATTCACTATAGGTGGATTTGATAGCGAGTTTCCGCCCGGCGTTTATGCGGTAGAGACGGATGAAAACCTTATAGAAGGTCTGTCTTTCCAGGCTTACCGCCGAACGTCATCACGGTTTCATATTCCTGCTGATCCGTCCCATCCAGGCACCAGTCACACATTAATCATTGATCCGCATGAACTCGACTTAGCGTTGGAGCGAGAAAAGATGGGGCGCATGATACGAGGTGAGGTTGATCGCGAAGCCGTCGAACGGGCTGAAGATGAGGGGATGACCATAACCGCTAGGGATTGAGCTATATCATTCGCCAAATGTGAAAAGCGCAGAATGCGGTGGTTTTTAAAAAGGGCTGTATGCGTTGGACTACCCTATTGATCTCGACAATCATCGTTCAAAGGCCATCCTGTCTGCCATAGAAAAACGCCGTGCTCGCCGACATGAACATGAAGTAACGTAGGCAGCAATACGCCAGCGTCAGGAAGAGGTGGAAAACCGATTTTTGAGCTGTCAAGCAGAGACAGTGGACGACGCGGTGACCAAGGCGCAGTACCTCATAGGGCTATATGCAGAGATTGACGATGCGCAACACCCGCGCCGCAAAGTGCTCGTCGCGAACGTACTAGATGAACTTCAATGCCTGTCTGATAAGGCAAAGGAAAAATCATGACCAGCTCCAGTGTGCTCAAACGGAATCCCGCTATAGACCCCTTGCATTCTCCAAGGGTAAGGACTTGCTTAGTGTGCAAAGACCCATTTCACAGTGAATGGGCCGGTGAGAGAGTGTGCATCCGCTGCAAGAAAAAGTTGGCCTGGAAACAAGGTACACAGTATAAAATTCATTCCATCCGAGGCCGCTCTTAGTCCCCAGTAGATTACAGGCAAATTATTCACTCCCGCTTAATAGGTTCAAGGCCCAATATTTAATGGATAAGCTGTCGTTAGGAGTCATTGGCACATCGAGAAAAAAAAATGAGAGGCGGTACCCCATTCACCCAGAACATTTGGACCGGCTTCCACAGTCCATTCGCGGCCATCTGATATTTGAGAAGGGTTATGGCGCCGCGTTTGGTGTTTCAGATTCCGAGCTTTCGGCACTTAGTCGTGGTGTAGCTTCACGCGAAGATTTGCTGACCAACGCAAACACAGTAATCATTCTCAAGCCTGAGTTATCCGATTTGTGTAATTTGCGCGAGGGCGGCATTTTGTGGGGCTACCCCCATTGCGCACAACAGCGGGCAATTACGCAAACGGCCATTGATCGCAAGCAAACACTCATCGCTTTCGAAGATATGTTTAACTGGGGGCCAGAAGGCCAAATCGGTCGGCACACGTTTTACAAGAACAATGAATTAGCAGGTTATTGCGCCGTCCTCCATGCACTTCAGTTAAGGGGGGTCGACGGCCACTACGGAAACCAACGGAAGACGACTATATTTGGCTTTGGAGCGGTGAGCCGCGGCGCCATATATGCGCTCAAAGCCCACGGCTTTAGAGACATTACCATTTGTATTAAACGCCCTGACCATGAAGTACGTGAAGAAGTTCTCGACTGTCATTATGTAAGGATGGTCAAGGGCAAGAAGGGACAAGCGCGTCTCATAGTGATCGAGCATGATGGCACGGAACGGCCTTTAAGCGATCTAATCAAAGAATCCGACATCATCGTAAACGGCACTTTTCAAGACCCTCTGGCTCCTCTTGATTTTGTAACTGAAGACGAAAAGTCCTGCCTCAGACCGGGCGCCTTGATCATCGACGTGAGTTGCGATGAAAAAATGGGGTTTTATTTTGCCAAACCAACCACCTTTGCAGAACCAATGTTTAAGGTCTTGGGTGTTGATTATTACGCGGTTGATCATACCCCAAGCTATTTGTGGGAGAGTGCGTCACGCGCCATCTCAGCGGCATTGATTGTTCATGTCCCTACTGTCATGGAGGGGTGGGCCAGCTGGCAAAATAATGAAACCATCAGGAAAGCTGTCAACATTGATGCCGGTGTGATTCAAAAGCCTGGCATTCTGTCGTTTCAGAAGCGCCAGTCCACATATCCGCACGCACCCGTCTAGAATTATTCATGTTTACCGAAAATCGAAACGAAAACTCACTCTCTAGCGCCACGGATAAGCTCGGCTTTGGTTATTACGACACGGTCTAAAACTCTTTCCATCCGAGGCCGGTACTAGTCCTCCATAAAGAAGGTGTGCAAAACAGCGCGCCGCAAGAGTCCACCGTTCATCGTCGCTCCTAAAGCGAGTCTGCTAGAAAAAGATCATGCGCTTTAGAACAGCCGATTTGGTGTCAGACATGGGGCATTGTTACGGGAATGATCTTCGCCGGCGGGTCGTCGAGGCGGTCACGGGGCGTCTGTCTGCACGGGGGGCCGCGGCGCGTTTTCGTGTCGCGCCAGCGACGGCGATCCACTGGCACCGGCGCTGGCGCGAGACGGGCTCGATCGAGCCCGACCGCCAGGGCCAACCGCCGGGCTCGAAGCTGGATGCGCATGAGGCCTTTATCCTGGCTCTGGTGGCGCAGACCAAGGCTATGACGCTGGCCGAGATTGGCGAGAAGCTGGCGGCGTCGCACGGGGTTCGGGTGTGCCCGTCGACGGTCTGGTACTTCTTCGCCAAGCGCGGGCTGACGCACAAAAAAAGACCGGCCATGCAGCGGAGCAGCGGCGCCCGGACGTGCTCGCGCGGCGCCGGCTCTGGTTCGAAGGCCAGGCAGGGCTCGCTCCGGAACGGCTGATCTTCATCGACGAGACCGGCGCGTCGATGAAGATGGCGCGGCTGCGGGGATGGTCGCGCAAAGGCGAACGGTGCCGGGCCGCCATACCCCATGGCCATTGGAAGACCACCACGTTGACCGCCGGCTTGCGCCTCTCCGGGGCCTGGCGGGCCCCGATGCTCCTCGACGGGCCGATGCATGGGGCTGCCTTCAAGGCTTATGTGGAACAGGTCCTGGTACCCGAACTCGACCCCGGAGACAGCGTCGTCATGGCCAACCTGCCCGCCCACAAGGTCGCTGGCATCCGCCAGGCCATCGAAGCCGCCGGCGCAACCCTGCTGTATCTGCCGCCCTACAGTCCCGACTGCAACCCGATCGAGATGGCCTTCGCCAAACTCAAGGCGCTCCTGAGAAAGGCCGCCGCCAGAACCGCCGACGACCTGTGGGACGCCATTGCCGAGGCCATCGACGCCTTCACCTCAACCGAATGCGAAAACTACTTCGCCGCCGCCGGATATGATCGGGACTAAATTGAATCTGCTCTAGCGGCGGAAAAGTCCGCTTTGGATCACAAGCCGAAATCCGGCCATCAACCGGATACCGCTTGTCCATGAAACTCTACAAGCAAATGGCACAGAGAAATGGGGCCTTGTGCCGGCGCTACGCTTTGAGCGGCAGCAGCGATTCACCCAAAAGGCGTCCAAAGGTCATTGCCGGAGTGACCATCATGCCGCCAACAGCAGATTTGCCCATCAGTTGACCCGACCCGAGGATCTCGCCAGCGGCATACAAACCACCAATCACGCTGCCGTCTTGCCGGATGACGCGCAGCTGATCATCCACCGCGATGCCAACCGTCGAGGTAATCGAAAAGCCTTGTTGGCGGATGGCGAAGTAAGGCGCTTTTTCAATAGGGAGCGGCATAAATACGCGGCCATGGTCGGAGTCTGCACCACTTTTCTGGAAGCGGTTGTAGCGTTCGATCGTTGCTGCAAGCCCGTTCGCATTGACACCGCTCTTCTCAGCGAGTTCAGCGATGGTTTGCGCCTTGAAAAACATGGGATGAGACTCAAACGCTTCGGCAAAATCCTGTTTGTCCCATCCATCGATACCAATGGGTGAGGCGTCGAAGATCGCCTGGTCAAAAATGAGCCATGTGCGCAAATCCGGCTGACGCGCCAAAGCCAATTCACGGTTGTCAAAACCTGGGTCGTCTTCGGCAACATAGCGCTCGCCGTTCACATTCACCTGGATCTCCCAGGGCGGTCGCCGATCGGGATAAACGATGAAGCGCGTATCGGGTGCTGCGGGCTCATCCGCGCTGGCCATGATACGCGGCGAGCCACATCTATAATTCTCCTTGCCGTGCGTGAACCCGCCCGCGTCAAGCGCCATGACATAGCCATCACCACGACAATAGGGATACGACGCCTTGCCATATTGTTTGTAGCCGCTGAGCTCGAAGAACAGTTCGGGGTTTGAGGCGTAACCGCCGCTGGCCAGCAATACCGACTGCCCATAAGCTTCAGTCATATTTCCGCTGTCGTCCTCGGCGCGTACACCGATCACCACGCCGTCACGCATCAACAGTTCGCGTGCCCGCATACCGCGGCTGATGGTCAATCGTCCCATTTGCTCTTCTGCCAGGGCCAACGGCTCAATGGCTTCAAGGATTGAAATCCCGCCTTCAGCTCCCCAGGCATAACGTTCGACACTGTACGGATCATGGGCCAGACCCAGAACCGGATGGTCATCGAGCGGTGTTAAACCATTGTCGGTGAGCCAATCGAAGGTATCGGCGGCGTGGTCTACCGCTAACCGCACCAGCGTGGGATCGGCCGTATTGCAGCTGATGCGCATCACGTCGTCAAAATGCAGTTGGGGGGTGTCGCTGATGCCTTTTCGCTTTTGCAGCTTGGTGCCAGCTGCGCTCATCTGACCGGTGGAGAGGAATAAGGTTCCGCCGATCTGATAGGACGCTTCGATGACGAGTACGTGCGCCCCACGTCGCGCGGCGAAGATGGCCGCAGGCAATCCGGCGGTACCGGCACCGACGATGATGAGATCCCAGTGATCCGCAGCCAAGGCCGAAGACCTTCCGCCGGGATTTACGGCCAGTCCGACTGTGGCTGAAGACGCGCCAATCAATAATTGCCGGCGGCTTAAATCAATTGGGTTATAGAGTTTTTGCATCGGTTCCCCCAAATTGTTCCTGAGCTTACAGAAAAACTCTGGCAGGAAATACCTTTGATAATGGTAGGCCCGGGAGGACAAAACTGGGTACTAGAGGTATCGTAGTCTGGTCGAAATGTCCGCAATTGACTCTAAAGTAGACTTCTCACAAATGGAATGATTGGTCTGCTAATGACCATAAGCGGACAATTTCTGTTCGAACCTTACCAGTATCTTCAAGAAAGCTCTCGACAGGAAAAACCTGTTAGTCTTATAGGCGGCTAAAAACCAATGCCAAAGCCGAACTTTATGCTATTTCATCAAATAACAATAAGATCAAGAAAAGTCGAAATAAATATCGGAAAGAGAGACAATGGTCAGGAGACATTCTTTGGTCATGCTTCAAACTTAGCGATAACTTTGGGAAGAGCTCCCTGTCAACGGCGGAGCAAAATCAGTCCAGTTGGGCGGCGTAAAACCAGTCCATTTTATGTGATGCCGAAGGCGTTGTTGCGGGTTGTCCCGGTAGTGCATAGGAGGGACCCGCGCGGCTTTGCGTAGCGTTTCGCGTGTGCGAAGCGAAGGCGTGTGGGCGGTGCCTGTGTACCCACCGGGTCAACGCTGGCCTCGGTGTTAGATACCGATCAGCTGCGGCCGGCTGTTTGTTGTTTTCTTCGGCTCTGGTTGAGCCGGTAGCTGTCGCCGTTCATTTCCAGAATATGGACATGGTGGGTCAGGCGATCGAGCAGCGCGACGGTCAGGCGCTCGGAACCGAATATTTCCGTCCATTCGTCGAACGGCAAGTTCGAGGTGATGACGATTGCGCCCCGTTCGTAACGTTGGCTGAACACTTCGAAGAGGAGTTCGGCGCCGGTCTTTGAGAGCGGCACGAAGCCGAGTTCGTCGATAATCAGCAGCCGGACCTTTGCCAATTGCGTCTGCAAGTCCTGCAGTCTTCTGGAGACTTCTCGATCTCACGGAACTTCCATCGGAACTCCACGGATCCACGGCGCCGTCCGAAGGATGCCTTGACGACGTGGTAGCCGATCGGCTACCCACGCCGTCAAGGCATCCTTCGGACTGTGCCGTGGAGTTCCGTGGACTTCCGATGGAAGTTCCGAGGGATCGAGAAGTCTCCAGTTGACTGCAGGACTTGCAGAAGCAATTGGCAAAGCGTGCCGGCCTGCTGATTATCGACGAACTCGGCTTCGTGCCGCTCTCAAAGACCGGCGCCGAACTCCTCTTCGAAGTGTTCAGCCAACGTTACGAACGGGGCGCAATCGTCATCACCTCGAACTTGCCGTTCGACGAATGGACGGAAATATTCGGTTCCGAGCGCCTGACCGTCGCGCTGCTCGATCGCCTGACCCACCATGTCCATATTCTGGAAATGAACGGCGACAGCTACCGGCTCAACCAGAGCCGAAGAAAACAACAAACAGCCGGCCGCAGCTGATCGGTATCTAACACCGAGGCCAGCGTTGACCCGGTGGGTACACAGGCACCGCCCACACGCCTTCGCTTCGCACACGCGAAACGCTACGCAAAGCCGCGCGGGTCCCTCCTATGCACTACCGGGACAACCCGCAACAACGCCTTCGGCATCACATAAAATGGACTGGTTTTACGCCGCCCAACTGGACTGATTTTGCTCCGCCGTTGACATCCGATTTGAAGAAAACGAAGATTCAGATCCAACACCTCAAACCGCATTGGTTGACCTTTCTGGCGCCCTCAACAGTGATGATTCAATAAACCGCTCTGCAATACGGCGGGCTGTAGAATCTGCACGGGTCGTGATCGCGGCTCAGGCCGGCAAGAAATGAGAGAACGAGAACGGGCTCAGCACAACCAGGAATTAGAAGCGGCCAAGAAAACTGAAATTGAGCCTAAAAAGGCCGCGAGATCCGGTCTGGCCGTTGAGCCCGAGTCGAGCCTCAAAATCACCTATTTCCCTGCGTGGTCGGCAGTTTCACAAGCCATAGACACTTTTTTTGCAGGCCAGCCAGTACAGACGGAGGTAATCCGTTTGGCCGGGAGGATCCGGCTCTCGTTGTCGCTAACGCCACCGCTTTTGCGCGCGCCTGCATTGTGGCACTGAACGGAATGATTAAAGACAGAGTCCGCGCCAAGATCGTCATTCCGATACCTTTCAGGGTTTTACTGTCGCCTGCCCAGCACCAAATTCTGAGCGCGTTCTCACGATTGGAAGAGAGTCACAGGTTTCTGTATTTGAGACCAGAGATTGTTGAAGTTCCGCATTCGGCATCCGCCACTGATCTGTTGACAGCCAGGGACCTTCTTATGCCTGTCGGCCGTGGTGTCGGAATACTCATGGACTTGCTTGATCTTAACCAAGCTGTGCTAGCGGTTGATAAAGTCATGCTTGGTTGTGAGGTCCGTTCAGAAATCAATTACACTTACATCCAGATTGACCAAGCACTCTCATCTTTGCGGAAAAAGGCCGGAAATAGGTCCACATATGCTTTGGCATTGCCGGATCATGCAGCGATAAAGCGTGCCGTGGATTTGGGCTTTTCTGAAGTTGGGGGAGATCAATTAAAGGCCGCTCTTAAAAAAAGCCAGACCAAACGATTCCATACCCCTTAGACGATTTTTTTGGTTGGCCTGAAGACTAATAGTTCTGAAAAGACGCGTACGCTAAAAAGCACCGTGGTCTTTAAGAGCCGATGCCACGTCCTGACCCATCATAATGCTGTAACGGATGTCAAATTCCTTTTTCAGGGACTGCATGGCTTCATCACAGATTGAGGGCCAGACATCACGCGGGATTGTAATGACACCATCGTCGTCGGCAAAGACATCATCGCCGTTGTTGATACAAACCTCGCCGATGGTGATCGGTCTGTTCATGGCGGCAACAGTGCCTTCGTACTTAATATCGTGACTGTAGATGCCTTGAGCGAACACCGAAAATTCCAGATCATTCAATGCCACGGAATCACGAGTGAAACTATCGACAACGGCGCCGACCACACCCGATCGAATGGCGATGTTGGCGTTGAGATCGCCGAAATAAGCTGCGTTAGGAACTTCACTATGGACGACGATCACGTCCCCAGGTCTGACAAAGTTATAAGTAGACAGAGCGTCATAAATGCCATGCCAGTCTTCCCCATCCTCGAGGCGTTTGAGTTCCAACGTCTTCGCTATGCCCAACACGGAGCGGCCACTGATGCGTTGGAAGCCCGGTGGCAAAAGCGCTTTGATTTTCCGTTCCTTGCAGATATCCGCGAGAAGCGATGAATAGAGATGAGGCCGAATGGCGTCGAGGTTCGCATTGTGGGCCGTGCGATAGCCGGCACAAATGCGTTCAGCGAGTGCTAGATCATCCGGCCAATTGACATCAACCGCCTCCTCATCGGTCAAATCGAACAGCAACGGCGACTGGCCAAATCTTTTTTCAGGCGGACCGTCTTTGCCTCGCGCAACAACATAAAGTCCCATGGATTCAACGATGGTTTCCGGCAGGTCCACACTATTGGGAATGCGACCTTCGCCATACACTGGCCGTCCATCCGACCAGCAATACTGTTTCTTGCGTTGTACCGCGACTAAGGAGTCCGCATTTTTGTCGTTGGTTAACGCTTCAAGGGCTCGGCTTATCGTATCGGCCGTTATGAACGGACTGGTACATAAACTCTGGATATAGAGATCCGCATCGACTTGCTTGCACTCATTGGCGAACAAGGCATGCCCGTCTGTTTCATTAGACGCGAGGCTGGGATCCCGTTTAAGGACTTCCACATCCAAATCAGAAGCAAGGTCAATTAAATCTTGAGACTCCGTGTCCAGATAAACGGCATCAATGGCATCGCATTCAAGCAGCTGTTTTAGCTTCCGCTTGAACAGATAGTCGCCATCAAGAATTGCCGTATTTTTGTTCGCAATTCTGTCGCTTTGGCCCTTCGCGGGTACGAAAGCTACGGCACACATGGGCCTGCTCCCCTTCTACGATCTATAATCGACCACTGTGTATAGGGCGGGTTCAACCGGTCGTCGCAACACGTTCAGTTTGACTGGCCTGCAAGCACTGGTCCAGAGCTTCGGCGGGAGTTCTCCATCCGAGGGTCTTGCGGGGCCGTGTATTGAGCGCGTCAGCAACAACTGCGAGTACGTCCGGACTGTGTGCGCTCAGATCGGTTCCTTTCGGGAAGTACTGTCGAAGCAATCCATTGGTGTTCTCGTTCGTTCCGCGTTGCCAAGGGCTGTGCGGTTCGCAGAAGTAGACGGGAAGGCCGGTTGCGATCCGCAGATCCGCATGCCTGGCCATCTCTGCTCCCTGGTCCCAGGTCAGCGAGCGGCGAAGCTGCGCTGGCAATGTCGTGATCGTCCGGGCGATGGCATCGCGAACCGCTTCAGCCCCATGCTCGCTCCAGCCGGCAAGCGCAGGCCCGTTCTTCACGCGCGGGACGGTGCCGTGGCCTTCCATTCGGGGAAGATGCAGCAGCATTGTGAACCGCGTGGCGCGTTCCACCAGAGTGCCGATCGCCGATCTGCCCAAGCCGATGATCAGGTCACCTTCCCAGTGTCCGGGTACGGCCCGATCAGCTGCTTCCGCCGATCGTTCACTGATCATGATCTCAGGCGTGACGAAGGATTTTCCCCGCCGGCGGCTACGTGCCCGAGGCACGCGCAGTGCCCTTCCCGTGCGAAGGCAGGCGGTCAGCTCACGACGGAGTGCGCCGCGGCCCTGTACGTAGAGCGCCTGATAGATCGCCTCATGACTGATCCGCATCGCTTGATCCTCGGGCTTGTCCCCAGGATAGTCGATCCGAAGACGGTGCGCGATCTGCTCAGGACTCCAGGCCCTGGCCCATCGCCTGCGCTGCCGCGGCCCATGCCGACGACCGTTCCAGACGACGCGTGGCCCCTCGATCACCGTTCCATCCGGTGCCGAGATCCGACCCGCAAGCCGATCCTGCACATCGCGCCGCAGCGCCTCATTCGTTGCCAGCTTGGCTGGCTGCGGCCTTTTGGCGGATCGATCAGCATGCCACTGCGCCGTCGTTGCTCGGTAGTCCAGGCCACCGCTTCGGGTCGCCGCGTTGCGCCGCACCTCGCGGGAGATCGTCGACGGTGCTCGCTCCAGCCGGCAAGCAATATGACGTATGCCTCTTCCCTGAGCGCGCAGAAGAGCAATCTCCTCACGTTCCTCGAAAGACAGGTAACGTCCTGACAGCGGCTTGGCCGATTGCGATAAATGTGCTGGTGGCATGCCGCCCGACCTCCGGAACCACCTCGAGCCTACCGGAGGGGATACACCGGCATCTCGGGCCGCGTCCTCGCTCGAACGCCCCGTCGCAATCGCTGCCCAGAACCGAACAAGCTCCTCACGCCGTGCCGAGTCCGGTCGACCTGGCGAATGCAACTTGCTCCGTCCAGACCGATCCGACCGCCGTCTGCGTACCCGTCATAGCAACCTCCTATGCCAGAGTGTTGCGACGACCGATTGAACCCGCCCAGTAGTCGTCTAACCTTAAGAAAATCTTTTAAATCGAGCCTCGTATGGTGGGTTATCCTGCAAGCTTAATGGCAAAATACAAAGAGATTGAAACGCTTTTAGAGTATGCCTGACAAAGAATTGGTACCAATCCGGCTTGAAGACTATAGGCCCACTCCGTTTCTAATCGAGACTGTTGATCTCGTTTTCGAGTTGGATCCTGCCCGCACCTGTGTAACGGCCCGGTCAAAATTTGTCAGAAATCCGAATAGCCAGAACGAGTCATCTTCACTTGTTCTGGACGGCGAAAACCTCACGTTTCGTTCGTTGAAGCTCAATGATGAGGTTGTCCCGGCCGACCGCATTGACGTGGGAGAACAGCACTTAAAGATCAAAGGTGTGCCGAACACGTTTGATCTCGAGGTGATCACAGAAATCAGCCCTCAGGATAATACGGCCCTTGAAGGTCTTTACCTCTCCAGCGGTCGGTTTTGTACACAATGCGAAGCTGAAGGGTTTCGACGTATCACCTACTTCCTTGACCGGCCTGATGTCCTTTCCCGCTACCGGGTGGAAATACAGAGCGACAAGGATCTGTATCCGGTTCTCTTGTCCAATGGTAACTGCGTCGACAAAGGCGAGACCGCTGACGGCGATCATTATTCTGTTTGGGAGGATCCCTTTCCAAAACCTTGCTATCTATTTGCTTTGGTGGCGGGTGCCTTGTCGAAAGTATCTGACAGATTTGTGACCAAATCAGGATTGCCGGTCTCCCTCAATCTTTATGTCGAAGCTGGAAAAGAAGACAGAGCACGGTATGCCTTGGAGTCCTTAAGCCGCGCAATGACTTGGGACGAGCAGGTCTATGGCTTGGAGTACGATTTAAGCGAGTTCAATATTGTGGCCGTCTCCGATTTCAATATGGGGGCGATGGAAAACAAATCACTGAATATTTTCAATGATAAATTCATTCTTGCTGACCCTAAAACGGCAACCGATACGGATTTTGCCTGGATCGAATCCATCGTCGCCCATGAGTACTTTCACAATTGGACAGGCAATCGGGTCACCTGCCGCGATTGGTTTCAGTTAAGCCTCAAGGAAGGATTGACAGTCTTCCGGGATCAACAGTTTTCCGCAGATATGAGGTCTCCAGGTGTCAAACGCATAGAGGATGTACAGGCGCTGCGTTCAACCCAATTTCCTGAAGACGCCGGCCCCCTCGCCCATCCCGTTCGACCCAATCAATATGTCGAGATCAATAACTTCTATACCCACACGGTGTACGAAAAGGGCGCCGAAGTTGTGCGCATGCTTCACACAATTCTGGGTGCTGAAGCCTTTCGACGGGGCATGGATCTGTACATAGAGCGCCATGACGGCCAGGCCGTCACATGCGAAGACTTTGTTGCAGCGATGGCTGACGCATCCCAAACGTCATTGGAACAATTCTTATTCTGGTACAGACAAGTAGGTACGCCAATTGTAGTTGCGAGCGGGTCCTTTGATAGCGAATCAGGTATCTACACTCTTTGCTTACGTCAGAAACTGGGAGCCAAGAGAGAGGGTTTAAATCAAACGCCTTTAGTGATCCCACTCAAATTGGGATTTACAGACACCGGGGATGAAGAATTGAAAACAGTGTTGGTTGGAAGCACTAACCAACACCATTCAACGCACACACTTTCATTTGATGAGATTGAAAGTGTCTACGAATTTCATGGCTTTCCTGACACAGGTAAGCAACCGGTCATATCCCTCAATAGAGGATTTTCATCGCCGGTTATTATTGAGATGGAAAGAACCCCCTCGGAACTAGGACTCTTAATCGCCAAAGATACGGACCCTTTTGTTCGTTGGGACAGTGCCCAAGTGCTTGCCGGTCAAATTTTGCATAAGAAGATGCGAGGCGAGACGTATGAATATCTTATAGAACACTACCTCCAATCCATCGGTATGGTTCTCAATGAAACAAATGTAAATTATGCTGAATCGGCACTTTTATTGTCGCTACCCAGCGAGGCGATTTTAGCTGAACAGATGGAAATCATTGATCCCGACGCCATTTACAATTCACGGCTTTGGCTAAAGGAAATCATCGCTCAAGAGTACGGGAAAACGTTTCAAACTTTATATGAGTCCATTGAGATCAAGCATGGATATAGACCCAATGCAGAAGACTCAGCAAAACGGTCGCTTAAGAATAGAGCTCTCGAGTACGTGGTCCACTACAAGACGTCTGAGGGACGGGATATGGCGTTCTCTCATTGCACCAACGCCGATAATATGACTGATCGATGGGCAGCGCTCTGCGTGCTCAACCAATTAGAATGCCGACAGCGAGAGGAAGCATTGTCGAGTTTTATGAAGGACTTTTACGACGATGCACTGGTGCTCGATAAGTGCTTCATGCTGGAGGCCAACAGTCCTCTGGAGGGTACGCTGGGCCGGGTTAAGGCGCTCCTGTCTCATCCCCGCTATGAAGCTAAAAATCCCAATAGAATCAGGGCATTAATTGGAACGTTTGCGCGCAACAACGCCGTCGGTTTTCACGACAGCGGCGGCCAAGGCTATGCCTTCATTGCGGAACAAATTCTCACCATTGATAGGTTCAATCCGCAAGTTGCTGCACGTCTTGCGTCAGCATTTCAAAATTGGTCCCGATACGATGAAAACAGGAAAAATTATATGCGGAACGAACTCGAACGTATAAGAAGGGATAGTTCACTGTCCCCTGACGTGAGTGAAATCGTCAGAAAATCCCTGCAATCAGATATTTAATTTAGCGGGACAAATCTCTTGGCAAGTGCGGGAACGTAGGATGGCGTGCGTACACGTATGTAACACCCTTTGTCTTCCGCGGAATTGAGGATTTCAACCAAGTCTCGGCTGTAAGCCCAATATTCTTCCTCGTAATTTCTCTTCCAGAAACCTTTATGAACACGGTGTGTAACCGACATTTTGCTCATGTAGTCTTCTTCGTCACTGTGAGACCAAGGTTTGGTCGCTGCAGCGAAAGACATTCCGTCGCAGCCATATATGTCGACAGATGTAGAAAGAGTGAAAGCGACTGGTAGGACGAGCATAGTAAAAATATTTGCCGTCGCAGCCGTCAGGTATTCGGCTGTCAAATTGAGATTGAAAGTGGGACGGCGATCATTGCCGATCCCAATAATGCGGTCATGGCACTCTTGGTGTGTTACTGCACGAAAGTAAGGGACGTAGCCCAGTTGTGTAAATAAAACGCGACCCTCTTCTAGTAACGCTTTTGCCAAATCTTGCCGGAACCGCCCCGCGTAGAGAGAGACGCCGCAGTGCTGAACCGGATCACCACAGAACATGAGCTCGGGCTTTAAATATTCAAGTGCCTCTGCATCACCAATCGTTGAGTTGCAGATTGCACGTGTCGTGTCGCCGATATCAAACCGGTCTCTAACCACTTTGTGCAAGGACGGGCCATTGCCGAAGGCGCTGATTGCTTTGCCCCGCCATTGTTCGACCTTCTGGAGAAAGTGCTCGAATGATTGTTCAACAAACGTGCTGAGTTCTTCCTGTTCCCATAGCGAGTAAGCGAACCGAATAGTCTCAAGAGTTTCTTGTTGATTTCTATTTGGATCAGCAAGGACGACCTGCGCCTCTGCTTGTTTTGCCAGATTTTGCGCTTGAGTAACACCAGTTGGATCGGACGTATTCCAGACGATAATCCCCTTGAGATCATCAATATCTTTGGGAGAATCTTCTTGCTTCATCTTTGGGAGAATCTTCTTGCTTCAAGACCGTCACATGATCGATGTATTGAGTAGCATATTGAGCAATTGCGGGATCAAAATCGGCAGGAAGATATTTTTCGCCGCTGCTCAATATCTCATTTACTTCGATTTCCTGATAATCTTCACCAGTATAGAGAAACACCCTGTGGTGAATTCTCTCGGCCATGGGCAGGAAGTGCCAGACGGCCCGAAAGAGCTGATCATGAAAGGAGTTGCGGTCTTTGAAAGCGGGATAAAACAGGAGCGCTGTCATGGCTACCGAAACGATTCAATATTGAGACAGTCCAGTCACACCTTTTAACCGGATCGTCAATCCGGAACTAGGCCTTATTATGATGAAAAGAATAACTAAACCTGAATGACTGAACCAAACGCATCTAATTCATCTGTGAACGCAAATGATTCCATACCTTTTTGGAGTTCAGCGATCACGTTCGGTCTTTTAGGACCCGTCGCCGCTTTTGCTAAAATGGGGACCGTGCCCCTATTGATCATTTGCCTATTTGGCTATGCGTCTTTTCACCGTCTCTGGACAGAACTCAAACACATTTTACGTAAGCCAAGCTTCCTGGCCTTTGGAGCGCTGATGTTTTGGTGTCTTACGTCATCGATCTGGTCAGACTCTCCTGCCTGGTTGTCATTGCTCAGATTGTTTTTGATGGGAACGATGGCGATTTTGGCTTTTGCGGTTGCCGAAGAACTCGATTCAGAGAAAAAACAAAAGCTTTCCATCATTGTTCTCGGTTCATCCACTTTTTTATTGATCGTATTGATGATCGAAGGTTTGTCCGATGCCGCGCTGCATCAGCTGTTCCGACCAGACGACGTCGCTCCCCGTGACGGAGAATGGGTCCCCTATCTCTTGATGGTTGCTGCCCGGGGAACAGCAATCTTGGCACCCTTATGTTTTGTTGCAGCTGCGGTGCTGATGCGTGCTTTCAATAGAGCCTTTCTCGCCGTGCTTTTTGTAGCGTTTTCGTTCTTGTCCACAGTATTGCTGCCCATGGATGCCAGTAGTCTTGCAATCGCCTGTGGCTGCTTTGGAGTCATGCTCGCGCGATGGAAACCGCGACTCATGACCCGGTTTTTATTTGGTGGAATTCTCGTAGTCGCATTTGTCAGCCCCTTCTTAACCTCTTCACTGGTTACCAGAGATGTATTGACACAAGCAGGATTTGAGCCAACCCGCGCTTTGTCACAAAGACTAGAGATCTGGGAATATTCCTCAAAACTCGCGTTGGAGCGACCAATTCTTGGCCATGGCTTTGATTCTTCCCGTTTCTTGGGGAGCCTGGGCGAAACAGTTCCAGGAACGAACTGGCCAGCCCTACCCCTTCACCCTCACAACGCCTTTTTGCAAATCTGGCTGGAATTGGGATTAGTGGGCATCTGTCTAGTCAGCATCTTGCTCGGCACCATTTGGAGATATTTTGAGTGCGAGCTTGATCAGAATCATGACATTTCGTTTGCGATCGCCTGCTTTGTCGCAGTAATGACGTTATCACTGATCAGTTTTGGGGTATGGCAATATTGGTGGATCGCCACCTGGGCCTTGCTGGCTTTAGTACTCCGAATGACTGGGCCGGATCATATTGGACAGACGACCGAGCCGACCACACAATAAACATAACCAGATGGTGGATGCAATTCAGGGTTTTACCCTGGCTCAATTTTGTGCAGTAATCCGGCTGTCAGCGTAACTACCTAATCTTTAGAAGGGACAAATCATGAAGCTCATGGGACGCTCACTTGTTTATGTCGCCTCTCTGGCGACTGCACTGTCATGCTCCATCGCAATAGCCGACAGCCATGGCGTGGGTGATTCGACAGATATGCGCCTCCGCAACGCAATCGCGGGCGAACATCGTTCAGAAGAGAAAAAAGCACGGGATGCTTACCGCAATCCATACGAAACATTGAAGTTCTTAGGCCTCGAAGAAGACATGACGGTGCTTGAGATTAATGCGTCTGGAGGATGGTACACTGAGATCATCGCACCCGTAGTCGCCAACACAGGAAAGTATTACGCCACTTTGACTGATCCCAACATCAGTGAACGGGCTCAAAATTCCTTCAACCGGCACCAAGAAGCCGTCGACGCAAACAGAAGCATCTATGGTGACGCGGAATTGGTAGGCATTGGCCCGGCTGAAATGGAGCCGATTGAACCCGGTTCGGCCGACCTGGTGCTCACCTTCAGAAATATTCATAACTGGATGGCCTCTGACTCCATCGGCGACATGTTGTCGATGATGTATGACGCCGCAAAACCGGGCGGTCATCTGGGTATCGTGGAACACCGCGGCAACTCAATGGTCAAACAGGACCCCAAGGCGCAATCAGGCTATGTCAACGAAGGGTATACGATCAAACTCGCTGAAGATGCCGGCTGGCAGTTAGTTTCAACCAGTGACGTCAACAATAATCCTATGGATGACAAGGATTACGACGGTCGCGTCTGGCGTCTTCCGCCAACTCTGCGGTATTTCGGCCGTGAAGGGTTTCCTGCCCTAGAAGGTGCGGATCGTCAGAAAAGTTTGGCAATCGGCGAGAGTGACCGGTTTACATTACTCTTTGTAAAGCCGGCCAGCTAAGCTTTCAATTTTCTCAGGCCCCTTCCTTTTACGGAGGGGGCTTGTTTTATTTTCAAGTTTGGCAAAGCAGTCAGTAGTGAAAATAGAGCGGTTTTATTTAGACAATCGCTACGGGTAGATTCACGCGCGAGTCGCTAAACCTGCAACTGAAACAGACATCAAGCATCCACCCTTGGTCTGTTTTCATCAAAGTCCACAGTCCGGAAAGGTATATACTGAAATCCTCAAGTCTTTGGGCGCCGATCGGCAGGTTTTCGCCCCTGACACACCAGGTTTTGGAGAGTCTGATCCACCGGACGAGCCGCCGGGTATCGAAGATTATGCGTCGGCCATGGAAGATCTTATCGATCAATTGGGACTGACCCGTTTCGATATCCTCGGTTATCACACGGGGGCTTTGACTGGAACCGAGATCGCAGTACGCCGGCCGGATCAGGTGCGACGACTGGTCTTAATCGGGCTGCCGGTTCTGACCCAAGACGAAATCGATGCGTTCTTTAAGCAACCATGGCCCATTCCCATGACGGAAGATGGGTCTCATATCACGACGGAGTGGGAGCGGTCTGTCAGTTGGGCTGGCCCTGGAACGACTTTACCGCTCATTCAAAGAGGGTTTGTTGACAAACTCAAGGCAGGTGAACTTGCCCATTGGGGCGGTCGGGCGGCGATGCTTTATCCTTTTGGTGAGTGTCAGCAACTTTGTGTGTGAGCTGATTTACACAAACCAGGGAACCCGTTCCCTGGTTTGTGAGCGACCCTGGTGATAAACCCATGCCAGCCGGCGATGTCCTCGGTCCAGGAGGAGTCCCGAAGGGAAGCTCCTGGAGGGAGGGCGCCGTTGGATGGCTGACTGGCAGCACGAGGATCGCGCTCACCCTTGGACCATTCTAAACCGCTCCTCGAAGCGGATGGCAAATTCGCCTTTCACCTGCCACCAGAATTGAGGCGGCCGTTTCCACTTTGCCGCAACGCCCCGTAAGGCCGGATAGATCAGCTTCTTGGCCGCGTCGTCGTGGGCAAAGTGGCCTTTGCTCCGCACCGCCCGTCGTACGGTACTGTTCAAGCTCTCAACGGCGTTGGTCGTGTAGATCACCCTGCGGATCGGCGCCGAGAAGGCAAAGAAGGGAATGACCTGCTCCCATTGGCGCCGCCAGCTCCTGGCGATGGCCGGATACTTCCGGCCCCACTCGCCCGCCTCAAACGCCGCCAGGGCCGCCAGGGCCGCCAGAGCGGCACCGGCATTCTCCGCCTGGTAGATGGCCTTCAGCGCAGCGGCGCTGAGCTTGCGCTCCTTCCAGGAACCGTAGGCCATCGAGTTGCGGATCAGATGCACGATGCAGGTCTGGACCAGAGTCCGCGGATAGGCCGTCTCAATGGCTTCCGGAAAGCCGCTCAGACCATCCACCACCGCGATCAGGATGTCCTTAAGACCCCGAGCCTTCAGGTCATTCATGACGCTCAGCCAGAACTTGGCCCCCTCGGTCTGCTCGACCCACATCCCCAATATCTGCTTGTAGCCGTCGCAGGTGTAACCGATGGCGAGATAGACCGCCTTGTTTTTGACCAGCCCTTCGTCACGGATCTTCACCCGCACCGCATCGAAGTAGACGATGGCATAGACCGACTCCAACGGCCGCGACTGCCAGGCCGCCAGTTCGTCGAGAACGGCATCGGTGACCTTGGAGATCAGTTCCGGGGAGACCTTGATGCCGTAGAGTTCCCGCACGTGACCCTGGATCTCGCGGGCCGACATGCCGCGGGCATACATCGAGATCACCTTGTCGTCGAACCCCGGCAAGCGCCGGCAGTGCTTCTCGACAAGCTTTGGATCGAATCGACCTTGCCGATCCCGGGGAATCGACAACTCCATCCGGCCATCGTCGGTGAGCACCCTCTTACGACTATGGCCGTTGCGGTGGTTGCCGCTGGACTGCTCGTCTTCGTCGTCGAGATGCTGATCCAGCTCGGCATTGAGGATGCGTTCCGCCAGTGCCTTCTTCAGATCCTGGACCAGATCGCCGCTTTGAAATGCCTCAAGCGCGTCCGATCCGCCCAATAGTCGATCCAGTAGCTCGTCTGGAACCACCGGTTTGTGCCTGCTCGCCATATTGTCCTCCTTTGGACATCCTAGCGCTCATAAACACAAAATTCCTGACAGGTTTCTTTTGCGGAAAAACTTCAAAAGGTTAAGCAACCCATTCTCGCCATCGGACCTAAGGATGATCTATGGGAAATCTCTCTCAGAGCAGAGGCCTACATCTCAAACGGCAAGTTTGAATGGTGGCCCGATCACGGATTTGGTATTTTTGACGTCGCCAAGGAACAAATCATTCCCAAGCTTCGTGAACACTTAGATTGAGCGGAAAAGACGTATTAACCGCTAATCTTCTAGGGTGCTCAATGCCGTTCGCAGTGCTTCTTGGGGAGACTGGCCGCCTTCAACAGCAGCAGAGTATGGCCCGAATAAGTCTGCGGCGATTCCTTCAAATACCATCTCAGGAATACCGTGTTCTAACGCAACTTGTTTGGCAGTGTGAATTCCCACATTAAAGGCTTGTGACGCATCAGCGCTAGTAGTAGCGGCTTGCATAAAGGCTGTATACAAGGCGTCTTCAACAGGATCATCGCTTGCCAGCTCTTCAGACACAACCGCTTCTTCTATTGGTTGTGCGCCGCCGCCTTCAGTTTCGAAAGAAGGCGATTGTCCTTCAGCATCGTCGTACTCGCCCATAACTCCCTCATAACCGGTTAACTTCACTAAAGCATACCGTTATTTCCCAAAAACGCTACCTTTGACCCTTGGACCGGTGAGCTATCGCTTTTCTCAATTACCCTAAGCCAGTAAAAAGAAGTCTAAAGTTGCAATACATTAAAGGCGCAAAATGCCCCAAGACGCTCAACGACTGAATACGATTCCCGTCAAGAATCCGCGCACCGGCGAGGTCGATTATCAAATCACCCCGCCTTCCCGTTCAGAAATAGAAGCAGATTGCGGGAAACTAAGATCGGCTCAGGTGGAATGGGGAAAGGCACCACTGTCCGACCGTATTGCCGCCATGTTGAAGTGGGCGGAAGCTGTATGGAAACGGCGTGACTCCATAACCAAAGCAGAAGCGATCGATACAGGGCGATGGAAAATAGCCAGTGAGAGCCCAGACGCGGTCATTTGGGGCATTCGAGGATGGTGCGGAAAGGCGAAAGAAGTTATCGAGCATGCCTTAGACGTCGGTCAATCCTCGACCATGCCAGACACAAAATTGGCACAACAATTGGTTCCCTACCCTCTTCTCGGTGTCATAAGCCCGTGGAATTTTCCTTTGATGCTGAGTTCGATCGACGCCATCCCGGCATTGTTGGCTGGATGCGCTGCGATCATCAAACCGAGTGAAGTGACACCAAGATTTATTGAACCAATCAAAGACTCAATTGCCGCTGTACCGGAACTTGATCGTGTTTTGACCTACGTCGCCGGAGGAGGAGAAACAGGACAAGATATTATTGATAACGTGGATATCGCTTGCTTCACGGGTTCCGTTCCAACCGGCCGGAAAGTAGCTGAAGCTTGTGCACGGAATTTCATACCTGCTTTTCTAGAATTGGGCGGCAAAGATCCGGTCATCGTAACGAAGTCTGCTGACATAGAACGAGCAACAGACGCCGTTCTACGTGGATCCGTACATGCAACAGGACAGATTTGTTTTTCCATAGAGCGTATCTATGTGGACGAAAAAATTCATGACGCGTTTGTCGATCGACTAGTGGAGAAAAGTGACGCGCTTCAACTCAATGACAAAGGTGAAGATACTGGTCATATCGGTCCGCTTATCTTCGATAAACAAGCGGGCATCATCGACGGTCAGCTGGAAGATGCGGAGAAAAAGGGAGCTAAAATTCGAACAGGGGGGAAATCAGCAACCATAAAAGGCGGGAAGTATATAAGACCGACGGTTATTACAAACGTCAATCATGACATGGCGCTGATGAGGGAGGAAACATTTGGTCCGGTCATGCCGGTGATGGCTTTTTCGAATATTGACGAGGCTGTTGCCCTTGCCAATGACACGGATTTTGGACTGTCTGCTGCAGTTATCTCTGGCAATGAGGAAGAAGCGATGAGTATTGGCCGTCGTATTAATGCCGGTGGCGTTAGTTTGATGGATACAACATTAACCGGAGCCATACTTAGAGATGCCGAAAAGAATTCCTTCAACCTTTCGGGTATGGGCGGGTCTAGAATGGGGCCAGCTTCTATACTCCGTTTCTTCCGCAAAAAGGCGTTAATTGCTAACCCCGCCGCACCGGCCAGGATGCAAGATATGGTGGACTCAGCATAGAGCCGCAGCTCGCGTTACAACCCCGTCACCAGCCGATGCATCAAACTCGACGTATCCCATCTGTTTCCACCGACTTTTTGTACATCTGAATAGAACTGATCAACCAACTGGGTAACCGGTAGGCTCGCATCAATTGAACTCGCTTGTTCAAAACAGATATGAAGATCCTTGCGCATCCAGCCCACGGCGAAACCGAAATCAAACTCTCCCTTGACCATAGTTTTCGCGCGGTTGTCCATTTGCCAAGACTGTGCCGCTCCTTTGGAAATGACGTCCACGACGGCATCCATGTCCAACCCGGCTTTCAGTCCAAAATTTAGTGCTTCTGCCAAGCCCTGTACGAGACCAGCAATGCAGATCTGATTAACCATTTTTGTCAGTTGCCCGCTCCCGGAAGGGCCCATAAGCAGCACACTTTTCGCATAAGTTTCCATAACCGGTCGTGCGATCTGGAAATGGGTTTCCTCTCCGCCACACATGATAGAGAGTTGTCCATGCTGCGCACCAGATTTTCCGCCAGAAACGGGGGCGTCGATAAAACCGATACCCTTATCGCTAACGCGATTACTCACCAATCGAGCCAAATCAGAAGACGTCGTCGTGTGATCAACAATGACGGCTCCTTTAGGCATGGACTCCAGCATTCCAGAGGATCCCAGTATCACCTGTTCCACATCGGGATCATCCCCCACGCAACTGAACGCAATATTTGCACCGGCACAGGCCTGAGCCAGTGTTTCACATACCTCACCTGCGTGAATCTGGGACCACTTTCTGGCCTTATCATAAGTCCGATTAAAGACGCGTATGTCGTACCCAGCAAGTGCGAGATGACCTGCCACGTGCGAACCCATCACTCCTAAACCTATAAAGGCGACTTTCATCTTCAGTACCCTCGAGCCCATCCGAATTCACGCATTTCCATGCCCACCGGGCGGTTAGAATTTTAAGGATAGACTTGTAACCCTCAAGAAAGGCTAGTTATCTAACCTCAATTCTCAGCAGTCAATGAGCGCCCCTATGCCGGACTCAGCGCATTCCTTTCCAGATGACTCGTTACAAGAATTTTTGGAAGCAAGTCATGGGCCATACATAAACGGAGAATGGATTAAATCGCCGTCCGGCGGTGAAATCGACGTTTACAATCCCGCGACTGCCCAAATCATCGCCAAAGTACAAGCGGGTGTACAACAAGAGATTGATGCCGCCGTCAAGGCGGCTCGATCGGCCTTTGAGAATGGCCCCTGGCCGTCCATGGCACCGTCCGAACGGGCACACTTGATCTTCAGATTGGCGGATCTCATCGAGCAAAACGGACAGATTCTGACTCACTTGGAGATTTTGGATAACGGCATGCCCCTCAACCGGGCTGGTGCAATAGCCGTACCACTTGCCGTAAAGATGTTTCGTTATTATGCCGGTTGGGTCGATAAGATTTCCGGCTCAACCCTTCCCGTTGACCCGCCTCCCTCAGGCAAAGACGTCCTCACGTTTACAAAGAAAGAACCAGTGGGTGTAGCCGGACAAATCACCCCTTGGAATTACCCGCTAGGCATGTTGGCGATGAAGCTAGGACCGGCATTGGCAACCGGATGCACGGTTGTTTTGAAACCGGCCGAGTTAACACCTCTGAGCTCGTTGTTTGTTTGTAGGCTGATTGAGGAAGCCGGCTTTCCGCGAGGTGTGGTCAATATAGTCCCAGGATATGGTGAAACGGCCGGCGCAGCTCTGGCCACCCATAGTGATGTGGACAAGGTGGCATTTACCGGTTCAACGGAGGTTGGAAAGCAAATCATTCGTGCGTCTACGTCAAATCTGAAGAAAGTTTCATTGGAATTAGGAGGAAAATCTCCGTTCATTGTCTTACCCGATGCTGATTTGGAATCAGTGATCCCATCCGCCGTATTCTCGGCCTTTTTCCTGCAAGGCCAAAATTGTATGTGCGGTTCTCGCATTTTTATTCATGAGGATATCCACGATGAGTTCGTGGACAAAATGGCGGCTATTGCTACTTCAATGAAGGTTGGACCCGGTGTTGAAGAGGGTACGCAGATTGGACCTTTGATCTCAGAAGAACAAAGACAACGGGTTTTGGGATACATTGAGGCTGGAACGTCAGATGGCGCCGACTTGGTATGTGGAGGGGAAAAGGTCGATCGGGAAGGATATTTCCTAGAACCCACGATTTTTACTGGTACAAGCCAAGAAATGAAAATTGTCAGGGAAGAAATATTCGGACCGGTAACATGCATTCAAAAATTTAGCGATGTCGATGAGGTTATCGAGCTGGCCAATGACACCGATTACGGACTGGTTGGCAGTGTTTGGACAAAGGACCTTAGTAAAGCGCACAAAATAGCAGCGACAGTGAGAGCGGGCACCATGGGCATAAACACGCATGGGTCGGCCGGCATAACGGCTCCCTTTGGTGGGTTCAAACAGTCGGGATGGGGCCGGGAATTTGGGCCCGAAAGTCTGGACCTATACCTTCAGACAAAGACTATCTGTGTCCATTATTAACAATTCAAAATCATGACCCGTCAGTTCAAACAGAAAGCTGTATTTGCAGCTGCACCGCTAATTCTGCATCTGAATTTTGTCTGTGATCCATTATTTGGTCTGCGTGAGGCATATGCCCAAAGCCAGTTGCGCATCTTGAAAATCGGGGCAAGCCAAGGGCCGTCCAGCTTGGGCAATCCTTATACAGCGGTTGGGCCCCCTTCCAGCCTTGCTTGGTCGGCAATTTTCGATGCGCTGACCATGGTCAATGAAGAAGGAGATCTTGTCAGTGCGTTAGCGACTGAATGGTTTGCCAAAGATCCACACACGTGGGTGTTCAAGTTAAGGCCAGGCGTTGTGTTCCACAATGGGCGCCCCTTTGATGCCGAGTCCGTCATTAGAACCATTGCTTACCTAAGATCCGATGCTGGATCCCGGTATCTGGTAGCGAATGAGATAAGAGGCATAGAGTCGGTTCGAGCCGCAGGCCCCTTGATAGTCGAATTCCGAACCACAGAAATCGACGCTATTCTGCCCAAACGTTTGTCGTTGGTGATGATGGTTGAACCTGATTCATGGTCAGCACTCAATCCAGACGGGTTCGCTTTAGAGCCCATAGGAACGGGACCGTTCACTTTAGAGTCATGGGGACGAACCGATGCGACAATTAAACTCGCGTCATTCAATGACTCGTGGAGATCGAATAAAAATATTGATCACGTCCATATATTGAACCTGTCCGATTCTACCTCTCGGCTACAAGCCCTTCTCACGGGACAAGTTGACGTCATGGTCGGCTTGAGTCCTGATGATTTGCCTCTTATTGAATCTGGACCCTATAAGATCTACAGCCGGCCGCAGCCTATTGTTTTGTCCATAGCCTTTGTTACGGAACGAACAGATCATTCACCGTTAAAGGATAAGAAAGTTCGTCAGGCTCTAAATCTCGCCGTCGACCGTGATCAAATGGCCGGAATCATTTTGGTAGGACTTGCAGAACCGGCTCATCAAGGGGCGCCAAAAGGTACGTTTGGCTACAATCCGGAACTTCCCCCTTACCCGGTAGATATTGTCCGTGCGCGTGCCTTACTTGCAGAAGCAGGATACCCAAACGGTCTTAATCTCAAGATAGACGTACTCACCAATCTTTCACCTAACGACACTCTCCTCTATCAGAAAATGGCTCAAGATTTGTCCCAAATTGGTGTCAAAGTTGAGCTGAACAGCGTTCTTTTTTCCAGCTATTTGAGGAAATACTCCAGTGGAGATTGGAAAGATACAGATGCCTTCTCTCTCACATGGAACAACGCACCGTTTAATGACGTCATTCGGCCGGCTGAATACTTTTCTTGCCTCAAAGCAAAGCCATTCTTTTGTGAGCCTAGCGTCGTAAGCTTGATCGAAAAAAGCCACCAGACCATTGATCCCCAAGAAGGCGAGATTGTCGTAAGGGAAATTATGGCTGCCTACCGGGAGATCGCACCTGCTCTATGGCTCGTTACATTTACTAATTTAACAGCATACAGTGACAAGATCACAACCTTTCACAGCCGCTATATGGGCATCGAGTTTGAACGGCTCACTTTCCATTAATTTAAATCTTTGAAGAGAAAAAATGGCCAATGAAAAGATTCGCGAAAATTGCTGGTCTCATTGTCGTAGTCCTGTTTCTGATTGTTGCCTCAATCGTATTTTCGTTTCTATTTAGGGGTGGTGCATTTCGCGAGACTGTGGATGTCAGTCCCGGACATTGTGAAACGGTAGCAACAAATCAAGGAAGTGCAGAAGACATTGAGATCGACCGAAAGCGGGGGATCACTTATCTGTCCACGCTTGACCGCCGGGGGCTTGTTCAGGGTAAAGATCCATCGGGAAAAATTCTTCAATTGGATTTGTCCAACCTAAGTATCCCTCCCATTTCAGCTTTGACCAGCGAACCTGAGGGTTTTCGACCGCATGGCATTAGTCTCTTTACAAACGAAAACAACACTCAAACCCTGTTTGTCATCAACCATTCAGGAGGAACTGAGGAACGAATAGAGATTTTTGAAAAACAGATCGAAGACCAGCTATTTGATCATATTGAAACACTAACCGGCCCTCTCATTACACACCCAAATGACTTGGTTACAGTCGCGGATAGAAAGTTTTTCATCGCCAACGATTCTGGCGCGACAAATAGCCTGGAACGCGCCGGTGAAATGATGCTAGGAGTTGGCTTATCTCCTTTGGTTTTCTATGACGGTTCCACATTTTCGATTGAGATCAGCGATCTCAGATCTTCGGGAGGCATAAATGTGAATGCAAAGAGAAGACTGCTTTTTGTAGGGGAAACCATGGGAAAAGCGATCCGGGTCTATAATCTCGCTGAGAAGAGTTCTCTCAAGGGTTTCGTGGATACCACTGAATTAGAAAGTTCGGTTGACAATATCGATCTTGATACCAATGGCGATCTTTGGATTGCCAGTCATACGAATACTTTAGCTTTGGTACGCCATTTTACGGATGCCGATTCACCGGCACCGTCCCAAGTGCAGCGAATAACCGCTAAAAACAATGACTTTGATACGATTCAAACTGTGTTCGAAAACGATGGAAGTCTCTTCTCTGCCTCCAGCGTTGGTGCCCGGTACCGAGACTTGCTGTTGGTTGGCTCTATAACGGAACCGAAGGTTTTGATTTGCACAATGTATGGGCCATAATTTAAGTCACCTTTTGAGGGCGGCTAAAACAAACAGTCAATGACCAAATTGGAGAGACGTTGGCCCAAATACAAATTATAGGAAAATCGTTATTGATACTAACGCTTGCACCTGTGTTTGCTGTCGCGTCCGCGTCCTGGCACTACCGAGACATTCCCGCATCGTATCTCGAAACCAAATATGGTTCGACTGAGTCTCAATACAAGACGATTGATGGTGTTAGATTTCATTTTCGTGATGAAGGTCTTCGTGAAGGTCCTACTATCGTCCTGATTCATGCCCATTGGGCTAGTCTCATAATGTGGGATGCGTGGGCAGAATCACTAAAAGACAAATACCGCGTTATACGATTTGACTTAGCGGGACACGGATTGACTGGCCCAGATCCATCTGGAGATTACACGTTAGAACGCGGTGTCGCTTTAATTGAGGAATTTCTCTCTGAACTAAATGTGGACCAGTTGAGTTTGGTCGGAACTTCGGTAGGTGGAACGCACGCCATACACTTTAGCGTTAAAAATCCGGAAACGAGTACAGCGATTGGTTCTCCTTAATCCAGGAGCCTTAAATGCGGGCGTGCGAGGACGCAGCGCAGCCAGGAGTCTTCCTTGGTGGATCGATGCCTTAACGTTTATTTCGCCTAAGGCATTTTTCCAATTTATGCTGGGTAGCGGGTTCGGAGACTCTAGTGAAGTGAATGATGAACTTGTCACCCGTTGGCATGACCTGCAGATGCGGGACGGTCAAAGGCAGGCCGAGTTAACCCGCACACGACAATACGTATCTGGTGATATTGAAGGCAAAATTAGATCAATAACCTCACCAACATTGATCATTTGGGGAGAAGCAAACCCAGTCGTTACTGTGGATCAGGCTTATGAATTCATTGGGTTGTTAGAAAAAGCGCCGGATAAGAATTTGATCGTATATCCAGGGCTAGGCCATATGGCAGCTCTAGAGGATCCAGAAAAGACGGCTCTAGATATTCGTGCCTATTTTGATGGCACCTATACTTTTGAGGCTACTGCCTCAAACTAATCAATTGAACTAGTCGATTGACCGTTAATTGGAAAAGATTAGCCATCAATACTAAGAGGATCGCAGTATTGGTTTGATTGCTTGATCTGCTGGCACAATGCCGTTGCACGGTCGGTGTTGTCTACCGGTCCAGCAAACAATCGATAAAATGTTCCTCTCGCTTCGCCGAGATTCACACGTCTGATCACGGGTGAAAGTCCTTGAAGTTCACTGGCAAACTTTGAATTCAGGCTTCGCCACCCTGTTTGTACAGCCTCCTGACTTCGATAAGACGCCAAATGTAAACCCATACGTGCTGTTGGCGTATCTGCCGCCCTACAGTCCCGACTGCAACCCGATCGAGATGGCCTTCGCCAAACTCAAGGCGCTCCTGAGAAAGGCCGCCGCCAGAACCGTCGACGACCTGTGGGACGCCATTGCCGAGGCCATCGACGCCTTCACCTCAACCAAATGCGAAAACTACTTCGCCGCCGCCGGATATGATCGGGACTAAATTGAATCTGCTCTAGAGCATTTCCGATTTATTCTGACGCATAGCCGTCAGCAACCAAGAAGTTCCTGCAGTGCTCGTGATTGAAGAGGCCGCAGACGTTACCGGCGGCTTTCCACAGACCATCGATGGTGCGGGGTTTTAAGCGCTTCATGTGAGCTTTGAACTTTGAAAATGCGAGCTCGATCGGGTTGAAGTCCGGCGCATAGGGCGGCAGGAACAAAAGCCATGCGCCCCGCTTTTCAACCGCCCGCCTGGCACCGTCGCGTTTGTCGGCCGGCAGATTGCCGGGGACAACAACAGCGCCTTTTTGAAGGGTCGGGGCGCGTTGCGTTTTGATGTACTGCTCGAATGCATCACCGTCCATGGCGCCCTCGATCAAATCAGGGCACCCAGGGCGCGGTCAGGCCGTCACCGCGCAATCCGGCAATGAAGGTCATGGTTTTCCAATGACCATGGGGAATGGCGGCAACCATCCGCTGGCCGCTGGGACAGCGCCCCCGCAGGCGCGCCATTTTGGTATTGATACTTGTTTCGTCAAGGAACACGATCCTGCCGACCCGCTCGGGATGGGCCGGGAGCCGGGCCTGACGTTGGCGCCAAACCACGCGTGCTGCCTGCCCATCCGCGCGTTCCTGTTCACTGGCGTGGGCGGTTTTTTTAAAGCTGATCTTGCGCGCGCGGAACCAGTCATTAATCGTCGAAGTCGGCGCAATCACTTGGTGAACTTCGTCCAAACGCTCAGACAGCTCTTGCAGTGTCGGGTCTGGCGTCTCCTTAATCCAGCGCAGGATATCTAACACCGAGGCTATCGTTGACCCGGTGGGTACACAGGCACCGCCCACACGCCTTCGCTTCGCACACGCGAAACGCTACGCAAAGCCGCGCGGGTCCCTCCTATGCACTACCGGGACAACCCGCAACAACGCCTTCGGCATCACATAAAATGGACTGGTTTTACGCCGCCCAACTGGACTGATTTTGCTCCGCCGTTGACACAGCACGTTCACTTTCAAACTCAGAGTCTGTAATCACACCTTCGAAAAGCAAGCGCTCTAAATGTCCAATCGTGGCCGCCGCCTCAATTACGCCTTGGGGTGGAGGCATGACATTCGCACGCGTCGCCGGATTTGCGGGCAATAGAGCATCTAAAATCATGTTGCGCTCGATCGCGTGCTGCCTGGGCGTGACAGCCCTTAGTTCAAGCGAACGCTTTAATGCCGTCAAACGAGAAGATATTGAGTCACCATTTGGAACTGCCCGCTGCAATCCTGTCGCGGGTAATTCGTTGGTAAAGGGCAGAATGGATCCAATGTTTTGTGATCTGGCAACAGGAACTCTACTCGGCGTCACGCCAACGCAGTTGAAGACCTGGCGGCTCGAGCTTGACTACCGCAAACTGCTCCGCCTCCACGGCATCAAGGCCTCCATGAGCCGCAAGGGGAATTGCCTCGACAATGCCCCATGGAGAGCTTCTTTGGGTCTCTCAAGACCGAACTCGTGCACCGTACCCGGTTTCGTACCCGGCGCGAGGCCAGGGCTGCGCTATTCGAGTACATCGAGATCTTCTATAACCAACGACGGTGCCACTCGAGCATCGGCTACCGGACGCCGGCACAGGCCAGGAGAGATATGACCATCGATCAGGCCGCATAGGTGAAGAACCACCTGGTCCGGATTTTGGGAGCAACGTCAGAGCGTACTTGGGAACGGGTATTGCCCTCAGTTCAACGTCCACACCAACGCGGGCCAGATCGGCCACAACCTGCTGGTAGGCCGGCCCGGCGAACGAAGAGGTCACGTTCAGCACCTCGGCGATCATGGTAAACCCGTCTGGGTAACCGGCGTCTGCTAAGAGATCACGGGCCAAATCTGGGTCGTATTCGTATGCTTTCAAATTCGGATCGAACCCAAAGGCGACGGCTGATGCAGTTTGCGTCGAGACACGAGACTGTCCAGCCAACAAACCGTCCACAATGGCCTGTTTATTAACCGCATGATTGAGGGCATGGCGTACACGAACATCATGAAGCGGCGACGGCCTTGCCAAATTAAACGCCAATACGATCATACTTGTATCGGGCTGAACAGACATTGAATGTCCTGCTGATTCGACCAATGAAATTTCATCCGGGCCGAGCACCATGGCGACGTGCAACCGGCCAGATAACAGCCCTTGCAGTCTTGCTGACGGATTTGGCATGGCAAAAAGTGTCAGTTAATCAACTTTTGCAGATCTCTATGCCCCTTGCCAGGCGACCATCTGCAGTTCCGTACCCGTCCAACGATCCAGTTTGAAAGGTGCCGTTCCAATTGGCTCTAAGGCAAATTTCCCGACACCGACATCTTGCCAGTACATCGGAGGAACAAAGCGCAGCATGGATAAATCATGAGGAAGAAAAGGTGTTGATTGGGTCGTTTCTATTTCAGCGACCAGATCTTCTATAACCCGCGCGGACTTTATATAGGCCAGTTCAGATGCCGTGACAAAGGTCTGACCAATAGGGCTTTTTATGATGTCGATGTTGGAAGCAACCGTGGATGCGTTGAATGGCTCGCCGTTAGAAAAGCGGATGTTCGGTCGAAGGGAAAAACGCCAAACCGTCGGAGAAATGGCTTCCCACGAGTCCGCCAATTGAGGTTTTGCTTCACCGGACCAGTCTACATACGTCAGTGCATCGAAAAGCGCTGCAAAGGTATAAAGCGAAGGCAAGTTTACCAAACCTAGTGAATTGCCTCCGACGGACGGAAATGCGGGAATTCCAACCCGAATTTCTGACTCCTGTGCGAAAACCATCTCGATCTGTAGCGATATGCAAAGCGCTGCGACCGATAGGATTTTCAATGATTTCATATCGAGTATCTGCATGTCTTAAGATCAATCTGGCGAACTGGCCGACGCTGCGAAAAGAAGATCCTTCTATACGTCATTCCGGAGTTTCACATGAATACGTCTCAGAGACAGCTAGATATTGAGTCCGCAGAATCCCGACTCAATACCGTTAGAGAGAAAAGAGGTTACTTAATGCCGCACCACGGCCTTCTGGCCCTGACGGCACCGGAACTGCTTCAAGGCTATGATGCATGTTATTCAGCTCTAACTTTAGGGAACAGATACTTAGCGGAAAAAGACAAAGAATTCATTTGGCTCGGCATTTTAGCCGTCAAGGAAGAATTCCTGGCGACACAACATGTCGCTAAATATTTAACCGCCGGCGGTTCATTGGATCTCGTTCCCCTATCTGTGAGAATGGCCGCTTATGCACAGGGTGCTGCAGCATTTGAGTTCGCTCATGCGTACTGGAGAACGCATGTCCCTGCATTTGATGGCCGCGACGAATATCGGATAGGCCTAAGCGCATTGGTCAATTCAGCAGAGCTTGATGACGGTTTGATTCAACTATCTATGGCTGCCATTCATACGTCCATACGCAATTGGACTCAGCTTAAATGGCACATCAAGTGGGCATATGAAGCCGGTGTTCCAGAAACTCACCTGTCAGAAGCGCTGAGTTATTCCATGTTCACGGGGTCGATCCCCAACTTCATAGAAGGGTGCGAGGTATGGAGAAATATGATCACTCAAAACGAAGTGGAGGCATCCGAACCATTTAAAAAATGGGCCGCTCTGGATCAAAGCGGGCCCGATTAAAGGATGAGCGACCTATCACTTGCGGCGACAAAGGCTGATTTTAATTCACGAAAATCATTCACAGCCTGAAATTGTGGAAACTCATCAATCACGTTTTGTGGCGCGCGAATTAATATCCCGACCTCGGCTTCACTCAGCATGGAAGTATCATTATAAGAATCTCCTGCCGCTATCACTCGATAATTTAGCGTGTGCAGAGCCTTTACTGATGCGCGCTTAGGGTCAAGCTGCCGCAATGTATAATCTACGACCTTGCCATCCGCATCGGTAATCAGACGATGGCAGAACAGCGTTGGCCATTTGAGTTGGCGCATCAGAGGCGCTGAAAACTCGTAGAATGTATCGGATAAAATAATGACCTGGAACCTCTCTCGAAGCCAATCCAGAAACTCCACTGCGCCTGGGAGTGGCTCAAGTTCTGCGATTACCGCTTGAATATCAGGAAGACGAAGGTCGTGTTGCGCAAGCAGAGATAACCGCTGCTTCATGAGAACATTGTAGTCGGGAATGTCACGAGTAGTCGCACGCAGCTCAGCAATGCCGGTCAGTTCAGAGAACGCGATCCATACTTCGGGGACGAGAACGCCTTCCAGGTCGAGGCAAGCTATTTCCAAAATTATAACTCCCAGACGCTATGGTTCTCGAGTAAGCACTTTTAGCTACAGCGGTGCATCGTATCAGTGGGGTTCCAATGGTAGCGGAGGAGGGACTCGAACCCCCGACACGTGGATTATGATTCCACTGCTCTAACCAGCTGAGCTACTCCGCCACACTTTGGAAAGCGCGCTATTTAAGCTCCAGTTTCTAAATTGTCAAACATCAACACCACAGTTTCAGCGCCATTTATTGAAGCTTCATAACTCTTTACTTGGCTACTACCGTTGATTCTAAGCGTTTATTGTGTGGCACAAATGGGCTGGCTTCATCGCGCATGATCCAACCACCGCCAAGGACATAGTCACCTTGATAGAACACACAGGCTTGACCTGGTGATACACCAAACAACGGGTGCTCAAATTCGACTACGGCTTGTCCGGGATTTTTGTGAGGACGTAAATATGCGGGTACAGGTTCATGCGTATTTCTGACTCGCGCCTCAATATGCAACCCGCTGTCTGGAATAAAAGTATCCCTGCCCAGCCAATTGACGTCACGGGTAATTATGTGCGCCTTTGACAATGCTGATTTAGGGCCAACAAGAACGAAATTATCTTTGTCGTTAACTGCGACGACGTACAGGGGCTCCGCCTCCCCACCAAGCCGTAATCCTCGACGCTGACCCACCGTATAGTGTTCAATGCCTTCATGAACCCCCAAGTCACGACCATCCATATGGATGAAATGACCTTTTGTATTTGCCTCGTTCGAGTATTTACCAACGATATTCGTGTAACGGCCAGTCGGCACAAAACAAATGTCCTGACTTTCCGGCTTCGCCGCCACATTTAATTCATACGATTTGGCAAGATCGCGCGTGTCTGATTTGGTTAGATCACCAAGAGGAAATCGCAAAAACTCCAGCTGCTCACGGGTTGTCGCAAAAAGAAAGTAACTTTGGTCTTTGTCCCGATCACGAGCGCGGCACAACGATACTTTCGAATCTTCTTGGACACGGCGAATATAGTGTCCAGTGGCGAGAGCCGCCGCACCGATGCCTTTTGCTGCACCAATCAGATCATGGAATTTTACTGTTTGGTTACAGAGAATACAGGGTATCGGCGTTTCCCCTTTCAGATAGGACTGTGCAAAGGGTTTGATCACACTTTCTTCGAACCGTTTCTCGTAGTCCAATACGTAATGGGGAATACCGATTTTATCAGCGACACGCCGCGCATCGTATATGTCTTGGCCGGCACAGCAGGTTTTTGATTGAGCTGTTTCGCTACCGTGATCATACAGCTGCATGGTTAGTCCAACGACGTCGTATCCTTCCGCTGTCAGGATTGAGGCCGTGACAGAACTGTCGACCCCCCCGGACATGGCAACGGCGATGCGGGTGTTTTGTTTGGATTGGTCTAAAACGTTGGTTGTCATGTGCGGCTTATAATCATGCTGTTCTGCATCTTCAATCCCCGACACAGAACAGCAGAGATTTCTAATTAATCCAACATGTTATGTGTTTCAGAAGGAAGCCTTAGAATGAGTCCATCAAAGTCTTCTGTTAGACGAATTTGACACCCCAATCGGGATGTTCGTGTCAATCCATACGTGAGATCGAGCATATCTTGCTCTTCATCGCTTGGTTCAGGCAGCTTTTTAGACCAAACCTCGTCAACGATCACGTGACAGGTTGAGCATGCCATTGATCCCTCACAGGCTCCTTCAATTTCGATGTCGTTTGAATGCGCCACATCAAGAACAGAATCGCCGACGTGAGCGATAACTTCTATTGACTCTTCAGACGGCCGAACAAAAACAACACACACCATTTAGAAAGCCTTTTTTGCAGCTAGAGCGACGCCCAAGTTTCAAGAAATGAATCAAGTTCTGACTTTGTTGTGGTCGCACCGATGCTGATGCGAATTGCAGACTCAACAATGTCCGATGATTGACCCATTGCCATTAAAACATGGCTCTTAGCAACCTTGCCCGATGAGCAGGCCGACCCGGCACTGATAGAAAATCCGGCAAGGTCTAGGTTGATGACCTGCTGTTCGCTGGAGATTCCCGGGCGCGCAATATTAGTGGTGTTGGGAAGACGCGAAACACTTTGTGCCAAAATGACTGCTTCTGGTCTTGCTTTAAGAAGGGAGTCTTCTAAATAATCTCCAAGTTCATTGATAGTTTCGTATGACTCGGATTGTCCCACCGCCACTGCTGCAGCACCAAATCCTAATATGCCAGGTGTATTTTCAGTTCCTGATCTCTTTTGTTTTTCTTGTCCGCCACCAACCAATAATGGATCAAGCTGAATACCCGTACAGTTGATAAGGGCGCCAACGCCTTGTGGGCCACCTATCTTGTGCGCTGAAAGCGAAACCAAATCTGCACCCAAAGCAGACACGTCCAGTTTTACTTTACCTGGCGCCTGGACAGCATCGCAAAGAACAATTCCTCCGTACTGGTGAACAATCTGGCAGATTTCTTTAATGGGTTGGATCACACCTGTTTCGTTATTTGCGTACATGACACACACGAGTGCAGGGCTCTGTTTTTCGTTTAGCGCCCTGGCTATGCTTTCGAGAATAACGAGTCCGAATTCATCAACATTTAAGAGATTGGAGTCTTTAACATGATTAAGAACAGAAAGATGTTCAACGGCAGAACAAAAAACATTTGATATACGGCCCGACCTGCGCAGACCGTCAATCGCCATCGCATTAGCCTCGGTTCCACCAGAAGTAAATGTGATTCCCGTCGATTGACAATTGACCAATCGAGCAACAGCGTCTCTCGCGTTCTCGATCATGGCCCTCAATCTCCGGCCGTCTTGATGCACAGACGATGGATTACCGACCATATCCATTGCCTGATTGACAGCTTGGGATACTTCGGGAAGCACCGGCGCAGTCGCATTAAAATCCAGGTAGGTTCTTTTTCTTGGGTCTGACATAGCAGACCCTTTTTAGCACTTACTCGGCTGCTTGTGGTGCCGATTCCTAACTCTTCTGGTCTTGATCAAGATATGTTCCGTCCAAAATATCCTGCAAACAAATGTCGTGGTAAATCTGAAGAACCTGACCATCAACGAAATTCCAAAATGCATGCAGATCATTACCTTTTTCAACAAGGGGATGGGCTGTCCAAAGATCGAATGACAAATCGCTCCCATCGGATTCCACTGCTGCAATAATTTCTCCCGTGGTGATCCGGTCAGCGGATCGTGCTAATTGGTATCCGCCGCCCGGTCCTCTCACACTGTCCACGAGGCCGTTACGACGCAAAGCGGCAAAAATCTGCTCCAGATACGACAGTGATATGGATTGCTTTTTGGCAAGAAGCGCCAAAGCGAGAGGTGCTGCTGGTTTGCGGTTGGCTAGATCGACCAAGGCGTTAATTGCCAATTCTGCTTTGGTGCCAGGTTTCACGCTAAATTTCTCGAGTTTGATCGTCTTAATATACGTTTTACGCAGGAAGGTGTTGAATGGATCAATCAGATTTCATATATCTTTCAATGAGTTATGTGGCCTCTATGGGTTAAACCACTAAAGATCTGTCGCCAAACTTCGCATTTGCAACCGAACACGTATTTCCCTAAATAGTCAGCCCAGGCTCAAAACCGTATTTTGCCGTCACCCCAACATCGGATGATTCATGCCAGAAGTTATCATTAACGGTCCCGAAGGCCGTCTTGAAGGCCGTTACCATCATGCTGAAGACCCCAAGGCGCCGCTTGCAATAATACTGCACCCCCA
Organism: Rhodospirillaceae bacterium; assembly: GCA_965262665.1. GTDB lineage: Bacteria > Pseudomonadota > Alphaproteobacteria > Rhodospirillales > Rhodospirillaceae > CBDBND01. The sequence goes on along the minus strand of CBDHFR010000002.1, from coordinate 464,521 downwards.
TCCTCAGCATGGCGGCACAATGAACAATAAAATTGTCTACAATCTCTATTATATATTTGTTCGCCGCGGCTATTCAGTTTTGAGGTTCAACTTCAGAGGAGTTGGACGATCCCAAGGCGAGTTTGATAACGGCTTGGGCGAACTGTCTGATGCTGCAGGCGCGTTGGACTGGATGCAGTCCATCAAACCTAATGCTCGTGCGTGCTGGGTAGCAGGATTTTCATTTGGCGCCTGGATTGCCATGCAGCTGTTGATGCGTCGGCCTGAAATCGAGGGATTCATATCTATCGCGCCGCCGGCGAATATGTATGATTTTTCGTTTCTTGCGCCGTGCCCTTCGTCTGGCCTTATCGTTCAAGGCACAGGCGACGATGTGGTTCCTGAGCCGTCTGTCGAGAAACTATGTAACAAGCTTGCATTGCAAAAAAACATCGTGGTTGATTACAAGCTCATTAAAGGGGCAAGCCACTTTTTCAAAGATCACATGGAGAGTCTTGTCGGTTCCGTCGACGACTATCTTGACGCCAGAGATGCTCTGAAAGCCAAAGCGATGGAAGAAGCAAGCTAAGGCAATCACGACGGTTTTGTTAGCGTACCACCGGTCATGGGATACTCAACACCGGTCGTTCGCTCAAATGTTATTGGGAAACCTCGAAGTGACCGAACGGCCAGGTATGCGAATGCTTGCGCTTCGACGGAGTCCCCGTTCCATCCAATATTTTCGATCGCATTGACGGGACTAGAACTCAGTTGTCCCAATCGGTGCATCAAATATCGATTGTGACGGCCGCCACCGGATACATAAATTGAGCGTGGTGGTTGAGGGCAGATTTCAATCCCATGAATGATCGCTCTGGCAGTCAACTCTGCGAGTGTGGCTGCACCGTTATTTAGGTCCATATCCTTCACAATATCCAAACCGAAATCTGATCGGTCCAAACTCTTGGGCCAGGGTGCAGCAAAATAGGAATCGTTTAGCACCTTTTTCAGACGATCTTCGTTACACTTTCCCCGCTCGGCGATGGAACCATTTTCGTCATATCGCTTGCCCGTATTTTTCTCGATCCACATGTCCAAGAGATTGTTGCCGGGACCGGTGTCAAAGGCGACTAACGCGCTTTCGTCGTCGCCAATCCAGGTGACGTTTGAAATCCCCCCTATATTCACGATCACGATGGGTTTCGGTTCTTCGGTAGCCATGGCTGCATGAAACACCGGTGCAAGTGGGGCACCTTGACCACCTGCGGTGACGTCCCTCTTCCGAAAATCGGAAACGATGGGAATTTGTAAGGTGTCTGCGAGCAGTTGAGCATCACCGATTTGCTGTGTGTATTGTCTTGCAGGTCGATGAAGTGTGGTGTGCCCATGAAACCCGATGATTGAGGGTTTGGACCATTTGGAGTTTTGAGGAACACGCTCAAGAATCTGCTGCACAGCCTGGATATGCTGGACGCTAAGGTCTCTAATCAGTTCACTGTCGATTGTCGGCTCATCATATTGGCCTGCGTGTGCGACTGCGGCGGATAACTTGGACCTAAATTCGCTGTCATACGCATTCGTATGGGAAATTCCGATATCAATAATCTGTTTCCCGTCTGTTTCTATGAGCGCCGCATCAATGCCATCCAAAGATGTTCCGCTCATAAGACCGATCGCCACTAACTGGCTCGTATCTTGTGATCGGTTCACCGTTGCCCTTGTCCTTCCCTCATGATATCCACGCGCGACAGGCACCATACGTCCCTGACCTAGCCTACACGTTTGATTTTATTACCGGAAATACTTTGATGGCCACGGCGTCAACTCCCAAATCAGACCTAATTGAAATCCTTCAGTCTCGCGGGTTTTTGTATCAATGTACGGATACGGAAAAATTGGACGACATGGCTGCCAACCAAGTCGTCACAGCGTACTGCGGATATGATGCGACTGGAGATAGCCTCCATATCGGCAATCTGCTGACAATCATGATGCTTCGATGGGTTCAAAAGACAGGACACCGTCCAATCGCCTTAATTGGGGGTGGGACAACCAAGGTTGGTGATCCGTCTGGCAAGGACGACACGCGTCAACTCTTGGACAATAAGACCATTGAAGACAATATTGCAAAAATTCAAAATACTTTTGAAAAGTTCTTGAATTTTGGTGATGGTCCGCATGATGCCATTCTCATGAACAATGCGGATTGGTTAGAATCCCTTGACTACATCTCCTTTCTTCGTGACATCGGTCGGCATTTCACGATTAACCGCATGCTCACCATGGATAGTGTCAAACTCAGACTAGAAAGGGAGCAACCGCTAACATTCCTAGAATTCAACTACATGGTGCTTCAGTCCTATGACTTCGTAGAGCTATACAAAAGGCACGATTGTCGCCTGCAAATTGGTGGTTCAGATCAGTGGGGCAATATAGTTAATGGAGTTGATCTTGGCCGTCGCATGGCTGATGCGGAACTCTTTGGTTTGACCTGCCCGTTAATCACCAATTCGTCCGGCGCAAAAATGGGTAAGACGGCCAGTGGCTCCGTTTGGCTCAATGCAGAGCGCCTCGCCCCATATGAATACTTTCAGTTTTGGCGCAATACAGAAGATCCTGATGTCGGCCGATTTCTGAAGCTGTTTACAGAACTTCCATTGGATGAGACCGAACGGTTATCCACACTTAAAGGCGGAGAAATAAACGATGCCAAGAAAACCTTGGCTTTTAAAGCAACCCGTTTGTTGCACGGCGATGATGCCGCGACCCAAGCTCTTAGTACGGCAGAAAGTACGTTTGAGGCCGGCGGTTTAGGTGGCGACTTACCTCGCATCGAAGTCTCATCACAAGATCTGAGTAAAGGCGTGCCACTTGTTGATCTGTTGAACAAAGCAGAACTGTGCGAAAGCAAGGGGGAGGCCCGCCGGCTCATCCGTGGTGGCGGTGCGAAACTCAACGATGACCGCATTGATGACGAGTCATACGTTCTTAAGGCATCTGACTTGAAAGACGGAGAAGCAAAATTGTCAGCCGGAAAAAAGCGCCATGCCGTAATTGTTGAGGTCTAGTAGTACGTTTTCAATGCGTGGGTTAGCATCGTACTTACCCTTTAATTTGTCGCTGCATCGGACTTCGAAATTTCATCGGGACGGGGCTCGGTCCGAGGCGGATCAAATATTCTAAATATCTGGCGCAAGAAGCCAGGTGTGAGGGTAGCCAGTGGATTGACCGTTATTTCGCCCCCTTCGGGATTGCCCCGCATAGCATAGGTAGCGGCAAAAACGCCGCCACTTTCTTCGCCACCCGTCAATATTGGACCGAGAATTGGAATTGATCCGAAAGCACTGTTCACAGCGTAAGCAGGTATCAATGTACCCTCACCTTCAAGCGTGTTCTGACTGATGTTGTATTCTCCTTTCGCCGTTAACCCTAACGAAGCGCCGTACATTGCTCCGTCACGAACAGAAAAGTTATTTTCATAAAATGTGAATGGCACATTGAGCTCAGAAAAAGAAATTCCGGTTCCTTGTAATTCATCAACGATCCCTGTGAGTGAGGCCACAGATAAGAGACGAGCCAGCAGAGGCGCATCAACGATCTTAAAGGATTTTATGTTTAGCGTTCCGTCGACAGCGCCCGATTCTTGAACGAATCCTGTCACTTTCAGTTCACCTTCAACAAAGTCGTCGCCTAACCCCAATGCACGTAGTACCGCACCTCCGTTGCCGCTGACGGCTGTATATGAACGGCGTTCTTCATCAGGTTTCATTGACAGTTCAAAACTATCTTTGTCACTAACCATGCCCTTAACGGCTATGTGGGATAAACCGGAGGTTTCTTGAATGATTTCCGCCTCAACGTATTGAATATCGCCTTTGGATGACAACAAAACGCGATCGAGTTTGCCTTTGAATCGAAATGGGAGACGGCCCCCGCTTTGTTCTTGATCTTGGAAACTTCGGGTCTGATCGCTCTGTCTTAAAGACGGCCAAAAAGTCGTCCCATCTAACACTTCGCCCTCAACTGAAATATCCAATATATCGTCTGAATCCCTAACGACGTTTACTGAAAACTGGCTGTTTCCTATAGAACTCTGATCCAATATGAACGTATCTAAGTCACCAGACTCATTAAAAGCTACTTGTCCATTTACATTGAGCGACGTTTCAGCCGATGTCGCGGAAAAATTATCGACGGAGAAAAGTTGATCATCTTTCAATTTAAGACCAGCGGCGAACAAAGCATCTACACCAGCTGGTTTAGTCCAATTCAATTGCGGAACAGATAGAGTGGCATTTTTCATATCGGCTTCCAAAACGAGATCAGCCATGCCATCGCTATAAACTGTTTGAATGGCCTCCATTCTCAACGGACCGTCAACATAGGGTGGTTTAAAAAAGAACTGACCAAGCCCGACCAAAGGTCTCTGCTCGTTTTCTATGACGGCATCTACCGCGTATTGCCGTAAAAATTTACTGTTTTCGGTGAAATTCTCGCGCCAAGCCAGGCCCGTCCGAATGCCACCAATCGCCGCCGTACCAATGACGTTCATACCAAAATTATCGAGATTTAAGGTGAATTGACCGGATTCTAAATTCAAACCAAAAGCCGCATCTGTAATTCCTGTTGATTCCATTGAAGCTTGCGCTGAAATGAGAATTTCGCTGAGCGACAGCTGTTGGATCAACGGAAAATCGATACCAAGCAATATCTGAACGTCACCCGACGTGGCATCAGGTGAAATACCAAGTGCTGAGCTATAGCGGAGCGGCTCTTCATCAATTAGCGCGATAGCGTCCCTCAATTGGCCATCTATCCTTAGATCGATATCAGCCATATGGGACTCAGTATCCAATCCGTGTAACCGAACGCGCCCTGACTGAATCCCCAACTGTCCACCCGTGGACAACTGGGCTACCCGGCCACCATCAAGTTCTATGATAACTTCACTCAAACCGAGATTGAGGGTCCCTGAAGTATCGATGACCGGCGGCATTTGGCGAATATAGGTGACATCGATATCTGACAGCTGTGCCTTGCCCTCAAATTCCGTGACGTTGAGTTTTCCGAAATCCTCACCTTGTAGATTGATGTCGAAAGTCGCGTTGGAAATTTTTCCATTGTCTAAATTATTGGCGATCCAATCTCTGGTATTCGGTTTGATGCCTTCGGGCCAATACTTTCCAAGCACATCAATACCGATTTCATTGATGCTAATTTCAGCGGCCATTCTTGGAGAGGCGCGAAGATCCGAGCCGTTGACATTGAGTTGTATGACCGGTCCTGAATCGTCTGGCTCATCCAACTCTAAGACCATGGATTCAATAACAACAGAATCAAGATTTCCTTCACTTCTACCATCTAGAGCGAAACGTCTGACGGGATATTGCCTATCGATGGGAGGCGGTAAATTTATATATCCGTGACCGTCTTCAACTTTAATCTGTGCGAACTCAACTATTGCTGTGGCGTTCAAGAGTGACAGGTCAACGGCTAGGGTTCCACTAACTTCTAGTTCTGCGCCTGCTAACAAGGAAATTTGGGGTATCAGGGTTGAAAAGGAGGAAGGTCTGACGTCATTAAAACTGAGAGCTAAAGAAAGATCTTGTTTTTCAGATCTATACGTCCCGTTCAAATTGACTGACGAATTTACATTCTCGTTCATGTAGGGCAAATCAGCATTCAGGCGGAGGCCAACGCGATCACGCTGGAGTTCTATATTTCCTGAAGGTACGAGCCACTCCGTTCCTGATGCTTCGTCTGTAAAGATGACAGTTGCATCCCGAATGGTGGCTTGTTCAAGGTATCCCGGTAGATTCGTTGAGCCGCCGGGGGCTACCAAGGCTTTAACGACGACCTCCAGAAGCAAATTGGCCGAATTATTAGCCTCCGATTCAATTCGTGGCGGAGATGGTGCATCAATTAGATATTGATTTGGCGCTTGTTCGGGATCCAACAGAAATAATAGTTTGCCTTCGGTGGTTCGTGTTAATTGAATAACGGGACTTGTTAATATGAGTTCTTGTGGGGCCGGCGTTCCTTCAAGAATAGAAATCATACTCAGGCGAACCGTCATTTCTGGAAATACAGCAACAATTTGCCCTTCGGTATCGGTTGCAGTGATATCAAGGATTCTAATTTCTGGACTATCTTGCCAACCCTCCCAGGCAATGACAGCACTTCTAATTCCGAATTGGACTTGCCCTTCAACACTAATTGAGTCAGCGACGTAAGGAGCTAGAAAATCAACTGAAATTGGACCGTCAGACAACCGCCAGGTCACGATTGCCAGACCTAAGACGAAGACCGTGATGAGTGCCCCGATTAATCTGATGAGGCTATGTACAGCGCCGTGAACCAATCTCAACTCCCATTGATCGAATATTGATTGTTGATCGATCAAACATTTTCAATACTTAAATAGACTGAAAATAAGGTTACCTTTGTGCTGCACGGTAAACGCAACCAAGTGGGTCAGATAGAGCCATGACAGATCGAGATTCAAGTCAATATGCTCTGCAACCCGATTCACCTTTGATCTCCAAGCCTTTTGATACTGAACAACTGAATAGGTTTAGAGACCAATGGCTCAGTCATGCAATTCCTCAAATTAGTCTCGATATCAATGATAACACGACCCGTATTGGGGTGTTTCCCGTTTCTGAAGTCCTAGACTGCCTATTTGGTCATAGTCCGTATTTATCGAGGTCCGTTATTAGGCATCCACAATGCGTTGAAAGCTTGGCACATTTGGATCCAGATACAGTTTGGAGTGAATTACTGAAAGATCTGAGATCAGGCGCAGAGGCTGCCGCTTCAGACCGCAGCAAACTCATGAAATGCCTCCGTTTCTACAAGGAGCGGGCGTCACTCTACATCGCTGTATATGACATAGTGGGACTTTGGGCTCTGGAAGACGTTACAGGGCATTTATCTTCATTTGCCGATTTCTGCATTGAGGCGGCACTGAATGCTGTTTTGCGGTCTGAGGCAGATGCGGGAAATATTGACTCGCAGTCACCGGATCGCCTATCGCATGAATGCGGTATTTTTATTCTTGCACTTGGCAAACTCGGTGCTGAAGAATTGAACTATTCTTCTGACATTGATCTGATGGTTCTGTTTGATAGTGAAGCTATCCCTTATACAGGTAGCAAATCTCCGCAAGAATTTGCAATTAAAGTCGCAAAGGCCCTTGTAAAGATCTTAGAAGAGAGAACTGCGGACGGTTATGTATTCCGGACCGACTTGCGATTGAGGCCAGGCCCTTCATCCACTGCACTCGCCGTATCAACGGCATCCGCTGAGTTGTATTACGAAAGTTGGGGTCAAAACTGGGAACGTTCAGCCTTGATCAAAGCACGTTATGTTGCTGGTGACAGCGACGTCGCGCGCAAATTCTTATCTGAACTGATTCCTTTTGTTTGGCGTAAGTCCTTAGATTTCTACGCCATTCAGGATATACATTCGATCAAACGCCAAATCTACGCGGCCAAAGGCGGCCGTCATATCAATATCCTTGGTCATGACATTAAGACGGGTCGGGGCGGAATACGGGAAATTGAATTTTTTGTTCAAATTCAACAACTGATATGGGGTGGACGTAATCCCATACTCCGCGACCCGCAAACATTGACCGCTTTAAACCAACTCTTTGAAGACGAACTTGTTTCTGAAACAGCCAAGAAGGAACTGGAAACGTCGTACCAGTTCCTGCGCCGTTTGGAACATCGCATTCAAATGATCAATGACGAACAAACTCAAGTGATTCCGGCTGACACAGATAGAGCATCACTGGTGGCCTCGTTTTGTGGGTTTGCATCGTTAAATCTATTTTGTGAAACCGTTGAACATCACTTGGCAATGGTTGAGCGACACTATGCTGACCTTTTTGAAGACGCTCCCGATCTAACTGTTGATGGAAACCTTGTCTTCACCGGGGCTGATCATGACCCGGATACACTGAAGACGTTGGAGCGCATGGGTTATTCTAATCCAGAAGCCGTCTCTCAAATCATCAGAACGTGGCACCATGGTCGGTATCGTGCGACCAGGAGCACCCGGTCTCGTCAAATACTGACGGAACTTGTTCCAACTCTTCTTAAATCGTTTGGTAAAACGGCTCAGCCGGACCGTGCATTTCTAAAATTTGACCAATCATTGCAAAAACTGCCTGCCGGAATCCAACTGTTCTCAGTGTTTTATTCTAATCCGGAAATTTTGGACTTGGTTGCAGAAATAATGGGCGATGCACCGAGCCTTGCCGACTACCTCACAGCGTCGACACATCGAATAGATTACGTTCTTGATCCTGTCTTCTTTGATTCTGTTCCCGACCAAGCCAACCTCGAAAAGGAACTCATTAGCCGTTTGGGTCACCACGCTAACTACGAAGAGAAGTTGGTAGCGTGTGTCGGCTGGACCAATGATCTTCGCTTTCGAATTGGCGTACAAGTTTTGCGAGGCATCATCTCACCTCTCGAAGGATCTGGGATGCTCACTCATGTAGCAGAAGCCGTATTGCGATCTCTAGTGCCAACAGTAAGTGAAGAATTTTCAGAGCAATTTGGTCATGTTGAACAAAGTTCATTGGCCGTGTTGGCCTACGGTAAACTCGGCGCCTGCGAGATGATGCCAACGTCTGACTTAGATTTGGTAATCATTTACGACTCAGACGAGTCCGCCGCATCACAAGGGGGTAGCCGCTCACTGCCGGCGAGCGCGTATTTTATCCGCCTAAGCCAGAGAATTGTTTCGGCACTCTCCATGATGACATCGGAAGGCAGACTGTTTGAGGTCGACCTGCGGCTCAGACCATCGGGAGACCAAGGTCCCTTTGCGTGCAGTCTGAAATCATTTGAAAAATATCATGAATCGGACGCGTGGGTTTGGGAACACCTTGCTTTGACCCGTGCCCGAGTGGTGTTCGCAACTGCTGATCTGGGGCAAAAAGTTGGGGCTGTGATCAGCAAAACCCTTACCCAAGAGCGGGTCAAGAGCGACATACAAACAGCCGTTTTAGACATGCAGGAGAAATTACAAAAGGAATTTGGCGGCTCACATCAAAACGATCTGAAGCGCATGCCCGGCGGTTTGATGGATTCAGATTTTGTACTTCAGTATCACGCACTTATGCGGTCTGGTCTTGATCAAGGTAGGTTTCCCACAAGATCCATCGATATCTTAGATCGCTTGGTTGCAAGTAATCGTATTTCTCAAGACGATTATCGCACGCTTAGAGACGCATTCGTGTTGCGGTTTAATCTATTGTGGATTTTACGCTTAACATTAGGAGAGAATTTACTTCCATCCGCAATGCCGATGGGTCTGGAAGCCCGGCTGTTGAAGCTGACGGGTGCCGCAACACTTGAAGAAATCAACAGACAACTTGTTGACACCAGCAATGAAGTCTTGAGAGTGTTCAATCGTGATATTGGTATCAAGGCAGTGAACTCAAACGACTCGCGTTAGTAGAAAGAGCGAAAAATGACGATAAAAGCCAGCAACAACGCACCAGCTTTCAAAATGCCTACCGATGGCGGCGGGACGATTGCCCTGAAGGATCTTAAGGGTAAGAAAGTCGTTCTCTATTTTTATCCAAAGGACGACACACCCGGATGCACGAAAGAGGCCTGCGGCTTCCGTGATTCCCTACCAAATTTCAAGAAAGTCAAAGCGACGGTGATAGGCGTATCAAAGGATAGCATCGGCTCCCATGATAAATTTAAGGCGAAATATGATCTGCCGTTTACATTGGCATCGGATGAAGATGGCAAGGTCTGTACAGCGTACAAAGTATGGAAAGAAAAGAATATGTACGGCAGAAAATACATGGGTATAGAACGATCCACGTTCCTGATTGATGAAGACGGGAGACTAAAAGCGGAATGGCGCAAAGTCAAAGTCCCTGGCCACGTTGAAGACGTTTTGAAAGCCGCGAAGGACCTGTGACCGCACTTGAGACTTCAGTATTTGAGCGCGCCCACGCCGTGCTCACGGAGTCCGACCCCAAGAGAAAAATTGAGTTGTCAGCGCTACCAGTTCCCCCAGTCGCAAAAAGACGGCTTGTCACAAGGTCACCCGCACGTCCCAACCGGCCTAAGCACCCTCTTCTGCTTTCGCCAAATAAGATGCCGCGACGATCAACGGGACAAAAAGGCCGTATTGCCCTTGTTCATGCCCTCGCCCATATCGAACTCAATGCAGGGCAATCGGGTGAATGGTTTCACCGTGAGATAAGGCTTGCGAGGAAGTCGTCGTCCCAGGCGGCGATGCGTCGTTTTACACGCAGACTGTCCTTGCCCGGGGCTTGGCGCAAGAGGTTGCTCGCCATGTGTTTGACGACCGCGAAGTTGGCCGGGGCAGTGTTCTTTCGGACCCGGCACTCGTCGTCGCGGAAGACCATGTCCATGACCCAGTGCAGGTCCATGACCCAGTGCAGCCCGTTCTCGCTGCTCCAATGGCCCCGGATGGCGGCGCTCAGGGTATCGGCCTTGGCGGCGGTGGAGGCGGATGTAGAAGCGGGTCTCGCGCTCGACCTTGGCGCCGGGTTGGATGCCGATCTCGCGTACGGTTTCGACCATAACAATGCTCCCGGGCCCGGGCCAGTGGTGGCGTTCCTTCAGCCAAGCGATTTCGTTCGTCGCCGTGGTGGTCCGGGTTTCGATGCGGCCGTGGCTCTTCTCCACTGTCTGGTGGTGGCTGACAACCGTATCGGCAAAGCCGCATGCTATCTGTTCGATGAAGAAAAGCTTGGTATCGTCGTGCAGGCTGCCCTGGTTGCCCTTGAGGGCAAGGATATAGTCGGCGTCCTTGTCGATGATCTTCGCGGCGATGTTGCGCTGACAGCCCATGGCGTCGATGGTCACCGTCGCGCCGTTGATGGTCAACAGATCCAACAGCTTCGGGAGAGCGACGATCTCGTTGGATTTATCAGCCACCTTGGCTTGGCCAAGCACCAGGTTCTGACGTGTGCTCCACGCCGAGATCATGTGGATGCGCTTTGGCGCCGCCTTCCTGATAGGAGCGCCGCAGCGTCTTGCCGTCGATGGCGACGATGTCCGCGCCGCGCCCGGTGAGCGATGCCGCCCACCCTGCTTGCGCAGCTCGTTGGAGGTGCGGGCCTGACCATAGGCCGGAAACTCCAGCGCGGATTTGATCACCGCCTGCTCGGTGGCTTCACCGACGCGGTTGGCAAGATTGGGTTTGCGCCGGGTGCGCTCGAACAAGGCCTCGACGCCGCCTTCCTCAACCGCGGCCTTGTAGCGGTAAAAGGTGTCGCGCGACATGCCCATGACCTGGCAGGCCTTCGACACGTTGCCCAGTTCCTCGGCCAGATTCAGCAATCCAGTTTTGTGTTTGATGATCTTGTCGGTAGTATTCAACATCGTGGTTTGTATGAACGCCTCCCGGGACGCAAGGACCGATTTTGTGCGGCGGGCAGGCAGATTGCAGTTTTGTATCCGGCCTTTGAGTGCGAAGCTTCTTGCTCGCTGGCCCTGATGGGATCTGCCGATCCGCGCCTCATTTCCTCCGGTGGGCTTCTCGCCCTAACCACGATGCAGGCTTAGCGGATCGCGGTCTGACCTGTTTGCCATCACACCTTGTCGTACCTTGCGCAACACCTCCTGTGTCGGTTCGTTATCCCGTCGTCTGCCGCGCCTAGACCGGCTGGCTGTTGAAGTTCGTCTGGTACGCCCGGTCATGGGCCAATAGGGCCCAGATCGTGCGTGCCGTCTTGTTGGCCAGTGCGACCGTGACCACGTTGGGCGGTCGCCGCTCGGCTAGGCGCAGCGCCCATTCGGGGGCGTCTTGGCGTTGGTGAGCACGGCGCGTGCGCCGTGGATCAGCAGGGTGCGGAGATACTTGTCACCGCGCTTGGAAATGCCGAGCGTGCGGACCCGTCCCCCAGTGCCTGTGTGCCGGGGCACCAGGCCGAGCCAGGCGGCAAACTCGCGGCCGGACCTGAGGGCCAGCGGGATCACCCATCGCCACCACCACAGCCGTTGCGGTCAGTACCCCGACACCGGGAATCTCCGCAATCCGCTGGCTGGCGGCATTGCTGCGGTGCCACAGTTTGATCCGCCGTTCGATCTCGCCGCTCTCCTTGTCGAGCTGGGCCACCCGCGCCCACTGCTCGGCTAAGGTCTCCACGATCATCACCGGAAGGCGCTCCGAGACCCGCTCCAGGGCCGGGGCGATCGCACGGCTTATGCCGGCCCGGCCTTGCGGCATGACCTCGCCGTATTCGCTCAGAAGGCCGCGCAGGCCGTTGATCTGGGCAGTGCGGAACTTCACCAGCTGCTGGCGCATGCGGTGCATTGCCAGGACCGCCTGCTGTTCCTCGGTCTTGATCGCAACGGTCTTGATGCCGGGTTGCTGAACCGCGGTCCAGATCGCCCGCGCGTCCTGCGCATCGTTCTTATTGCCGCCAACGAAGGGCCGAACAGCCTTGGCCGGCAACAGCCGGGGCTCGTGCCCGAGTTCCCGCAGCCGGCGCGCCCAATGCTGCGTGCCGCCGCACGCCGCCATCGCCACAACGCAGGGCGTGCGGTTGGCGAAGTGCTCCAGGAACTTCGCCCGCGTCAGCTTCAAATCGACAATCTCACCCGCCTCCATATCCACCCAGTGCAACTGGAACACTCGCTTTGCCGTATCCACACCAACGACGGTTCTGTTGGTCTTCATGTCGGATCCTCCGGTTTGCCCGTGAAGAGCTTGCTCTTCACCACTTGGCACTTTGATACCGTCGGCCCGCGAGGGTCCAACCCTTTCGGCCTTCGAACATCAAGGGGTGGGAGGCGTTCATCCCATTTCCTCGTTTTGTGGTTGGTGTGCACCACCATCAAAACGGACAACCACCATCTCCATCAAGAGATGCGCCGCTCCCATTCCAGCTTGCTGGGAAAGGAGCGGTGTCAGATCACATCGCGACTAACTCACTTGAATGCATATATACGGACGAAATCAAACATCTAAGAATTGGTGTGTATTGGTTTGAAAATTTTTGCGCTAACGCCGGTCACAATCCCATTTCGAAATGGAAAGGGCTGGTGCAGACACATTTGAGATCCAGTCCTAAAGGGCCTTTCAACCGCGAGGGCCGTTTGCAAGCGGGTATGTCCCCAGCCTATTGGGAGAACTGACGTACACCGGAGGTGCCGTTAGATTGCTCCTACCGCAGCCTCTTCAGAGCTGGTTTGAATCTTCGCTGCCAATGAGGCCGACATGAATTGGTCCAAATCACCGTCCAGCACCCCTTGTGTGTCGGACGTTTCCACATTGGTCCGCAAATCTTTCACCATTTGATAGGGCTGCAATACGTAGGAACGAATTTGATGCCCCCATCCGATATCTGATTTGGTGTCTTCCGCCGCCTGCGCCTGATCTTCACGTCTCTGAAGTTCTTGCTCATAGAGTCGTGCCCGAAGCATGTCCCAACATTTCGCACGGTTCTGGTGTTGAGATCGCTCGCTCTGACACTGTACGACGATGTTGGTGGGTATGTGCGTAATGCGAACCGCACTATCTGTCTTATTGACGTGCTGCCCGCCGGCGCCCGATGATCGGTAAGTATCGACACGACATTCCTTTTCATCGATCTCAACTTCAATGGTGTCGTCTATAAAAGGAAACACCCAAACGGATGCGAAACTAGTGTGACGGCGGGCTGAAGAATCATACGGTGAAATGCGCACAAGACGATGAACACCACTTTCCGTTTTGAGCCATCCGTATGCATTTAATCCAAGAATGCGGTAGGTCACCGATTTAAGACCCGCCTCCTCGCCTGGGCTTTCTTCCATTAGCTCTATCTTATAGCCATGGGACTCTGCCCAACGCATGTACATGCGGGAAATCATTTCAGCCCAATCTTGAGCTTCTGTTCCGCCGGCACCGGCATGAATTTCCAGATAGCAATCATTGGAGTCCGCTTCGCCAGAAAGCAGGCTCTCCAATTCTAGTTTCTGCGCCTCAGCATGAAGGCGATTAAGCGCGCCCTCCCCTTCAGCAATTGTCTCGTTGTCTCCTTCAGACTCACCCAATTCGATGAGTGTGACGGCATCTTCCAATCCTTGCTCAAGAGACTTGAAGTTTTGAATAGAAGATTCCAAGTGATTGCGTTCACGCATCACTTTTTGAGCTGCCGCTTGATCAGACCAAAGGTCTGGATCTTCCGCTTTAGCGTTCAGCTCTTCGAGACGCAGGACCGCTTGATCCCAGTCAAAGATGCCTCCTCAGCAGCTGTAAAGACTGCTGTATTTCAGAGACCTTGGTGTCGGCTTCCGCGCGCATGATTTTCCGTCTTCGTCCTGGACTAGGCTGAATTCACTTCGCTTATTTAGATATACCCACGCTGGCTAACAAGCGTTACACCACTTTGGCCGGTAGTTTTTGTCCTTTGGGATCACCACCCGCTTCCTTTATGGCTTTGCGGTAAGCCTTATCGGAAACGAACGGGCCCACCGGCCTAAACGCCGACGCCTTGGTCGGAATAATGCGCCCACCTGATTTTGGCAGAACCAATAGACATTCCATATCGCGACCGATCAATTGTATCGGCTCGTTCCTTTTCGAGAATACACGCCTCATGGTCGCGGATTCATCGTAATAGGCTTCATACTGTTCTTCGTCTTTGTCGAAGAGGTACTCGTAAGCCTCAATCATTTCATTGACGAACTTTTTTTCGACCACTTGAATGTTGGATATAACCCAGCACCGGTCTTCAAATGTCCAATATGTTGCCAACCCGACCAGTTCACCCTTCTTAGTAAAATACGGAAAGAACGGAAATGCTCGGCAAGCTAATGACCTATTATCACGTTCGCAGAAAGCCGCCCCTTTGCACTCCACTGCGCACGTTGTATCGGGTAACTCTTTGACTATTTTCTTTGATTCTTTATCGAACGGTTTAAACGGATGCCACAAATCTGTTCTCGATTTGAGCAGTTTCCATTCTTCTTTCTCGACAATGGGAATAGCGTTTTCGGTACTACAGCAAACCGGAACGCCGTCATTCAGTGGTGCACAAATACGGCCGCAATCAAGTTTTTTAGCGATCGGGGCCGAGAACATATCATAGATGACTTTGAAATCCTTTTTCTTCGCAACCATATACCCTTCCTAATACAAACCACCCGCGCTTGGCTGGTCGCCGTCTGTTCCACTGAACGATAGACCGGTTTCTCCACCAACGACAGCAGTTCTCTGTGTTGGTGCTGTGCCGGGTTTAAAGGCCTCAAGAATTGCATTACGTGACCCCGGCGCTGCAACCAGTCCGCTTTCCGGGTCAACGCGAACCAATACAATTCCCTGAGGAATCCGAAATGGCGTAGCTGGTTCGCTTGCTAAAGCGTCGATCATGAAGTCTCTAAATATGGGTGCCGCAACGGTTGAACCGGTTTCGTTGGAGCCCAATGTGCGTGGCTCGTCAAACCCTACAAAAACACCAACCACGAGATCTGGCGAGAAACCAAGGAACCATGTATCCAAGCTGTCGTTGGATGTGCCTGTCTTACCCGCCAATGGCTTCCCGACTGCTCTCACCCGCCGCCCTGTGCCCCGCTCGACAGCGCCCTGAAGTATGGACACCATTTGAAAGGCGCTGGCCGGATCGGTTAACTGCTCCCTTGGATCGGGAAGCTCGGGCGGTTCCAATCCCATCCATCTGTCATCTCCACAAGCCGTACATTCACGAACGTCGGTCCGGACGATTGTTTCGCCGGTCCGGTCCTGTACCCGGTCAATGAGAGTCGGTGCAATTTCTTTTCCACCGTTGACAAGCATGGCATAGGCCGCGGTAAGCCGCAGAAGTGTTGTCTCTTGCGACCCTATCGCTGCGGCTAGATTGTTCGGCAATTCATCGGCAATGCCAAACCGTTTTACATACTCACCAACCGTTTTCATGCCCACAGCTTGAGCCAGACGCACTGTCATCAGGTTTTGTGACTTTTCAATCCCCGCTCGCAGTGTTGAAACCCCATAATATTCACCGCTGTAATTTTTGGGCTTCCATTTTGGCAGGCCAGGGCCTTGATCCATTACAAATGGCGCATCTAAGACCAGAGTCGACGGTGTGTATCCGTTGTCCAGGGCAGACAAATAGACAAACGGTTTAAAGGAAGAACCGGGTTGCCGGAAAGCCTGGGTTGCCCGATTGAACTCTGAGATTTCGTAAGAAAATCCACCTGTTGTGGCCAAGACACGTCCGGTATGGGGATCCAGCGCGACCAACGCGCCACCAACTTCTGGAACCTGTCTCAGACCATATGTTCCGGCGGGATAAGGTTCGCCGTCCCCGTTCTTGGTCACCGCTTCTACAAAAACGATGTCCCCTTCCAAGAGAACTTGATCAACACGGCTGATCGAAGGACCGCGTTTTTGTTCGGGTCGCCATTCGCGTCCCCATTTCAGTTCTGACAAGGGGATCGAGCCCGCGCTTCCATCGGAGAAGACGATTGTCGCCTTGTTATCCGCAAGTCTACGAACGACGGCGACTTGCCACTTTGCCAGGGTTCCAGGAGGCGGTGTGAAAGATTTCAATCGCTCTGACCATCCGGCCCCCACCGGCATCCGCGCAAGTGGGCCGCGCCAGCCATGCCGCCGGTCATATTCCATGAGGCCGGCTCTCAATACACGGTCAGCTATAGCCTGTAAAATTGGATCGAGCGAAGTGCGAACGGCTAGACCACCTCGATACAGCGCATCAGCGCCAAACTGATCAATTAAGCGCCGGCGCACTTCTTCGGCAAAATATTCACCGCCATCGACGTATTCCGTTTCTTGTCTCTGGCGGACCACAATTCTCTCTTTCTCCGCCTCTCTCGTATCCCCAACAGTGATGTGACCGTCGTCAACCATACGCGCCAGCACATAGTCGCGGCGCTCCTTTGCCGCTTTGGGCAATCGAATGGGATGGTAATTGTTGGGCGCCTTCGGCAAACCGGCAAGATATGCCGCTTCAGACAATGAAAGTTCGTCCAGTGATTTATTGAAATAGTTCATGGCTGCCGCGGCAACACCATAGGACCCAAAACCCAAATAGATTTCGTTCAAGTACAGTTCGAGAATGTGGTCTTTGTCAAACGCTTGCTCGATCCGCAGGGCGAGGATGGCTTCTTTAATTTTACGGTCAAAACTGTACTCGTTGCTGAGCAGAAAATTCTTTGCCACTTGTTGAGTTATCGTTGAGGCACCCACCATTCGGCGATCGTTGAACTGAGCCGTGACATTGGTGACAACGGCCCGCGCTATACCGAAAAAGTCTAATCCAGGGTGCGAATAGAATGTTTTATCTTCTGCTGACAGGAAGGCGTTAACCACTCGTTTTGGAATGGCAGAAAACGGCACAAATACCCGTCCCTCAATGGCATATTCTTCAATGAGTCTGCCATCACCTGCATAGACCCGCGACATAACTGGGGGCTCATAGTCTGCCAACTGCCTGTAGTCAGGCAGATCGCGACCAAATTCATAGAACACCCAGACAAGGATCGCACCACCCGCAAATATGCCCAGCATGGACATACAGAAAAGGAAGGCTAAAAAACGGGACATGACTTTTTGCTTGTATACTTTCGTCTCTGTTTGGAATTCTTATCGGACTATATCAGACCACAGATCAATCTCACCCCACTTCGCCCTCTTTTCACAGGGCAATCGGGTGAAAAAGTGCGTGACAATGTGTTGATGTGCTGAATCTATCGAAGACCGCCGATTCGGTATGGGAGGTTATGATGGAGAGTTCGGGCGCATTCGCGGAAGCCGTTGTCTTTCTTGATCATTTTGAGGATCTTGCGGACCCTCGCCAACGGGGCAAAGTGGTCTATCCGCTTGATGAGGTGCTGCTGCTTTGCCTATTGGCGGTGCTGGCGGGCGCCGACAGCATTGTCGATATTGCCCGTTTCGGCGACAAGAAACGCGATCTTCTACACCGCTTCCGGCCGTTTTCCGATGGCACGCCGTCCCACGACCAACTGGGCACGATCCTTGCCATCCTGGATGCGCGGATGTTCCAACAGTGCTTCGTCGCCTGGGTTGCCACGATCACCGGTGTGCCGGGCGAGGTGATCGCCATCGACGGCAAGACCTCGCGTCGCAGCTACCAGAAGACGGGCGCCAAGGCGCCGATCCACATGGTTTCCGCCTTCGCCGCCCGTCAGCGGCTGGTGCTCGGCCAGGTCAAGGTGGCGGAAAAGTCGAACGAGATCATCGCCATCCCCGATCTGCTGGACATGTTGGCCATCGACGGCGCCATTGTCACTCTCGACGCCATGGGCTGCCAGCGCGAGATCGCCACCAAGATCGTCGACAAGAAGGCCGATTACGTGTTGGCGCTCAAAGCCAACCAGACCAGCTTGCACGAAGCTGTCGAACTCTTCGTTGACGAACAAAAAGCTAATGGCTTCAACAACACCAAGAGCAGCCAGCACACCAGCGTCGGCGGCGACCATGGCCGCATCGAGACGCGAAGGACGACGGTGAGCGAGGATATCGCCTGGCTCCAGCAGCGCCATGGCTGGCCGGGGCTGGCCGGGGCTGGCCGGGGCTGGCCGGGGCTGGCCGGGGCTGAAATCCGTCATCGCGGTCGAAAGCACGCGCGAGATCGGCGACAAGACCGAGCACGAGACCCGACTCTACATCTCATCGCTCGATCTCGCGGCGGCGCAACTAGGCCCAATTATCCGCTCCCACTGGGCGATAGAGAACAGCTTGCACTGGGTCATGGACATGGTCTTTCGCGATGACGAATGCCGCCTGCGTACCGATCACGCCCCGGCCAACTTCACCACCATCAAGCACATGGCACAAAACCTCATACGACGAGACCCCGGCAAGGACTCCCTAAGACTCCGCCGAAAGGTCGCCGCCTGGGACGACGACTTCCTCGCAAGCCTCATCACACAATGATCCGTTCACCCGATTGCCCTGCCTCTTTTCACCCATACAATTGGCGCCATAGAAGGCAAATTAAAGGTACTTTTGGCGCTTTTTTATGTCGGTCGGATGACATCCATATCACTGAAATAAGCATCGAGCGCCTTGACGATGGAGAGAACCAACTTACTCCTGTATCGCGACTGTTGTAGAGCGCGCTCGTCTTCCCGGTTCGAAAGGTAGCCCATCTCCAGCAAAACAGAGGGAACGTCAGGCGCCTTTAAGACGGCAAAGCCAGCAAATCTGTGGGTATTTCGCAGCAGTTTAACCTGCCGTCTAAGCTCCGTAATCAGTTTTGCAGCCAAATGTGCTGCCAAGTTAAGGCTTTCACGTTGAGCCAGGTCGATCAGAATATTGCGCACATCCTCTGACTCATTGGACAAGTCCATACCTATGATCAGATCAGCCTTGTTTTCTTTATCGGCCAGCGTGGCGGCCTCCCCGTCCGATGCCCGCTCTGACAAAGTGTAAACAGAAAGACCTCGAACGTCTGACCGGCCAATGGAATCGGCGTGAAGTGAGACAAAAACATCCGCCGCGGCACGCCGCGACCGGGCAATGCGTTGCCGCAGCCCGAGCGACACATCCCTGTTTCGGGTCATCACGACTTTGTATCGTCCTGTCTTTTCAAGGGCTTTCTTAAGTTCACGCGCAGCGGCAAGGGCAATGTCTTTTTCCCTTACCCCACTGACGCCGATGGCACCGGGGTCAATACCTCCATGACCTGGGTCTAACGCGATCACAGGTCTACGGTTGGACGCCAACATGGCGGGCTTTCGCTGTGGAAGTGGGATGCGGTCGTCTGCCCTGGGTCCGCTTGAGGCTGTCACGGGCGCCGGTTCGGGAGCAAGTTGTGGACTTTTGTCCGGTGCGGAAATCTGCACTGCATTGACCGGTCCAGCACGACCCATGAATGCAGCATCCGAAACGGGTTTGAGGTCGACGACCATTCTCCATGGTGTCGAACCGGTTGCTGCCAGCAAGAATGCGCACTCCACATTAGCCGGTTGATTAAGATCTAACACAATGCGGGATTGACCGGGTTGGAACAGACCGTACCTCAGATCACGAACGACGCCTGCGCCTATTGGTTGGCTTTGGTTCGACAACTGCCAATCTATTTCAGGAAGGTCGATCACCATGCGATAGGGTTGGGAGAGTGAAAAAACCTTGAACCCAACACCATCAGTGAGTTCGACGACAAGTCGAGTATGCGTGCCATGATCATGCATTCTGACTGACATGGCGGCGCCATCTGCCCGCAATGCCGGTGGCAACACCGCGGACCCAATAGCAGCGGAGAGGAAGCCAATGAGACTGCGCCTGCTGGCGCCGGATCGCCCATTGGTATTCTCTTTGGCTTGAGACCGACGGTCAGACGGTGGCGTGTTGCTGTCGTCCATAAAACTCAAGATTTGGTGTAACCCATTCGAAACACGGCACAATATATAGAATCTGACAGAATCCGTATAGCCCGGTAAGGGGAACTTTAACCTTAGTCGTGGTAATCGGGGCTCCAGACGACCAAGAAAAGATTGTGAACAATCAAGCAACCAAGTAAGTTTCGGCGCTTGGTCGTGATTCTGGGCTCAAATGAGCCTGTTTTCGCCATTGCACGGTCGTTTTCCACCATTTTGGGTGATGAAAGCACGGCGTGCGACAGAAGAACGACTCTTCGCCAAATGATCCCTAACCGTTCGGAATTGATCGGTTAGCGGACACAAGTTAACCGTAGGGGGTTGGGTTGGATTGAATCCAGCCCAAGTCCAAATGAACGTAGACTCACACTTAGCGCAGGTGGACCAATTTCTGCCCGTAGATCGTCTTGGTTTTATGGCCACGACACCGTTCATGGCTTGGGACAATCCAGCCTTTTTCCTGTCATCTCATCGGAACGGGCGCCTGCGCGCAGAGCTGACCGTTGCGGTTCAATGGAGTTACCAAAAGAATGGTCAAGAGAATGCTGGTGGACGCGAACCACCCGGAAGAGACCCGGGTCGTCGTGTTGAGTGGAACGCGCCTTGAAGAATTCGATTTAGAGACATCAACCAAGAAGCAAAATAAAGGCAACATCTACCTTGCCAAAGTCATTCGGGTAGAACCTTCGCTACAAGCTGCGTTTGTCGACTACGGCGGAAACAGACACGGTTTCCTGGCGTTCAGCGAAATTCATCCGGACTACTATCAGATTCCCGTAGCCGATCGAGAAGCTCTGCTCGCAGAAGCCAAAGCGCACGATGAGCAGTTTTCGGACGACGTAGACGAAGACGTCGCCGATGCTACGGCTTCATTTATTCACGATGAGCAAAGTTCCGACAACGTTGAGGCGCAGATATCGGTTGAACCTATCGGTGACGATTTACCTGAAGCTCTTGAAAGTCCCACTGAGTCTGCAAACTCGGAAAATGAGAGTTGGGACCAGTTTCAAGTTGATCAAGCCTTTGATTTGGCTTTTGCGAACGCATCAGCTGCCTCCCCTGAACCAGAATCGATGGATACAGAGTCGGCCGACATCCAACATGCCGATAATCAATCGGTAAACGGAGAGACCGCCAACGAACCGATACCGGACGAACAGTCCACACGCCCCGTAAATAAAAATGCGACCAAGGCTGGTGTAGAGGAGATCGGCGGGGAGGATGAGGCTGAAGAAAATCTTGATGTTCACCGGAGAAAGTTTGTCGCATCACGCCGCTACAAGATTCAAGAGGTCATAAAACGTCGGCAAATCCTGCTGGTGCAGGTTGTTAAAGAAGAAAGAGGCACAAAAGGCGCCGCCTTGACGACTTACCTATCTCTAGCCGGCCGGTATTGCGTCCTGATGCCCAACAGCTCCCGAGGTGGTGGTGTTTCACGGAAGATCACCAATGCCAAAGACCGCCGGAGACTAAAATCCATCCTCAGTGACCTAAAAATCTCCGACCAAATGGCCATTATCCTGCGCACTGCCGGTGCAGAGCGCAGTAAGGCCGAAGTCAAACGTGATTTCGAATATCTTCAAAGGACGTGGAATCAGATTAGAGAAGTGACCATGGAGTCACGCGCACCGGCGCTGATTCATGAAGAAGCCAATCTCATCAGACGGTCAATTCGCGATATCTATTCGAAAGATATTGAAGAGATTTTGGTCGAGGGCGAAGACGGTTATCGTGCTGCCAAAGAATTCATGAAAACCCTGACTCCAAGTCACGCCAAAAAAGTCAAAAGGTACAAAGACGATACAATCCCCTTGCTCCATCGCTATCAGGTCGAAAGCCAGCTCGACGCTATGCACAGTCCGACGGTGCAGCTCAAGTCCGGCGGCTCTATTGTCTTTGGGCAAACGGAAGCGTTGGTGGCCATTGACGTCAACTCCGGTCGCGCCACCAAAGAGCGGCATATTGAAGAGACTGCTTTAAAGACGAATCTCGAGGCTGCGGAAGAAATAGCGCGCCAACTCCGTCTTCGGGACCTCGCAGGTTTGGTTGTGATCGACTTCATTGATATGGACGAAAATCGCAACAACCATGCGGTTGAGCGAAAATTGAAAGAAGCGTTGAAAAGCGATAGAGCCCGCATACAGGTGGGCCGAATCAGCCACTTTGGGCTTTTAGAACTTTCGCGACAGCGGCTTAGACCAAGCCTCATCGAAGCAAACTTTGAACTATGTAAGGCATGCGCAGGCACCGGACTAATTCGATCAATAGAATCCACTTCAATTCAGACCTTGCGCGCCATCGAAGAAGAGGGATTGCGTCAGCGAACGAGTGAATTGACAGTAAAAGTGCATCCCGATGTTGCCCTTTATATTTTGAATTATAAACGTACGGGCCTCGAAGACATTCAAAAAAGATACGAAATGAACGTGTTCATATTGGGTGATGAATCTCTTGTTCCACCTGAAACATTGATGGATCGAGTTAAGGGAGACACCAGTAAACCCACCAATGAACAAGTCCGACCTCAGGACGAAATTAAACAATCAACTCCAGAGAATGAAGCGACAGAGTCCGATCAGGAGGACGAACAAGAAGGTGGTAAAAAACGGCGCCGGCGCCGGCGACGCAAACGCCGCGGTGAAAACGAAGGGTCTGAGACAACTGCATCAACAACCAATGATCAACAGTTGGGTGGTGATACCGACACCGACGGTAAGCCACCGGCCATTCAAGAAGAATCAGAAGACGAACCTCAAAAGAGAGCGCGCCGCCGTGGACGCAGAGGTGGCAGAAAGCGGAAACGCGACGATAAGAGTGCTGACGGAACAACGATCGTTGAACAGCAAGGTGGTACTATCGACGATAGCCGAGAAGTTGGCGTTCTTTCTGCTGAAGGACAGGCGGGTGAGGCCAATCGGCCTTCTGCAGCAATGGAGGATAGCCCGAAAGACGACGATCCTATTCCCCTTCAAAACGTACCTGATCTTGATCCGAAACCACCTTCAAGATTTCTAGATGCCATACGACGTGGTGCTGATGCGTTGCTTCCCTCAATGCCTAATAACGTCAATGAAGAGGCAAATTCTCAGGAAACAGTAGAAATAAAACCTGAGGAACCAAAGACGGTTTCAAGTGAAACAGCCGCGGAAGAGGAATCGACACAAGAAAGCGTTTCATCTGGTCCACCCCGGCGAGGATGGTGGAATCAGGGCGAGAAAGAGTCCTAATTCAATTTAAGTGCGTTTAGAGTTCCAGTCGTCTAAGCATCTTATCGCTTCATGCATATCATTTGTAGATCCGGCAAAGGATATACGAAGTGTGTGCCTGCCACGTTCCGGATCGAAATCTAGTCCTGGGGTAAGTGCCACACCCGCTTCTTGTAAAATCTTTTTACAGAACGAAACACTGTCAGTGCTGCAGTCTTGAATATCAGCATAGAGGTAAAAAGCCCCGTCCGAAGGGGCCAGTTTGCTAATTCCGACAGTTGGCAATCCTTTGAGTAGAACTGAGCGGTTTTCTGCATAGCGGGCTACATTAGCCTCTAACTCCTCGCGTGCTTCCATGGCATGTAAAGCCGCCCATTGAGAAATAGTCGGGGGTGAAATAAAGAGGTTCTGGGCCAGACACTCTATTGATCTATCCAAATCCTTCGGGATGACGATCCAGCCTATCCGCCATCCCGTCATGCTAAAATATTTGGAAAAACTGTTAACGACAATTTCCGGTCCCAACGTTCCGGCAGCCGTCGTGACATCCGAACCATACGTGATGCCGTGATAAATCTCGTCGGAAATCAATCGAATTTGATTGTCCCTGCAATAGGCAATTAGATCATTGAATTCTGAATTTGGTATCACAGTGCCCGTTGGGTTTGACGGACTTGCCACAATCAAACCACGGACGGGTTCGGACAGTTCAGTAAGGTGGGCAACAGTCGGTTGAAATCGGTCCGCAGCGTTGACAGAAAGCAGCACCGGCTCCAGACCCAAAGAAGAGAGAATATGTCTGTAAGCCGGATATCCCGGTGAAGCGAGTGCAATTCGGTCGCCTGCGTCGAAGGCGGACAGAAAGGCCAACTGGAAACCAGACGAAGACCCAGTCGTGATAAAAATCCGTTCAACCGGAACATCAACCCCGTAGCTCTCAACATAGTGCGAGGATATCTTTTTCCTTAAGTCGACAATGCCGCTCGCCACCGTATAGCCGAGAGACTCTCGCGCAATAAGACGTTGCACTGGCTCAATGGCGGACCTTGGAATGCCCGTGGATGGCTGACCGACTTCGAGATGAATGATATCCCGTCCTTGCCGTTCCAGATCTGAGGCCGCTTTCATCACGTCCATAACAATAAAGGGTGGCACTTGTCCGCGTTGGGACGGCCCAAAAGACATCTCTATGGGTCTCCAAAGGCGACAAGGCCATATCCAAAACCGGACGGATCACTGCTTACGGAACAAGATTCGAAAGACGCTTTGAGACCTTTCTCACAATGAACGGCATTGACCTGAGCATGTGATTCGCCGGCCGAGGATGGTCTCGACGGATAGCTATCTCGCAATGTTATGTCGCCTGACAGTACAGAGTGAGAAACCGCTGCAAGTGCACCGATGGCTCCTTGCCCTCCCGACGCACCCATGAATGTGGCCTGCCTGGTGCTGCGATCAACTGAAATAAGCGCGATCAAAGGTGTGCTGTCTTGGGTAATTTCAGGACTAGGTGCAACAAGAAATCCCAGACCGTTTAGAATAAGGCCGGCACCGAACGGCTCACCCATCGTCAGACTGCAGGCGACAGCGTTGCCATTCGCGTCAGATACTACAAATCCACTGGCGGAAGGTTTTGAGTTCTGAATTTGAATTTGTTCTTCATTCCCGAACGCAATCGAAATTGACGATGCATCCGCCCCAAATGCGCCAATGTAATGGGTGAGAGACCCGGACTGCACCGCTTGAGGTTCACGCCAGCTTGGCGAGAACTTACGCAGGTCATTGGCGTTCAACGAAATTCCAGCAGACAGTGAACTTTCGTCAATGGTCTTGGACAGCGCCCCAGCATAAAAGTCCCCTGGGGTCCGGCCTCGGATACGGCCAAGAGTAGCGGCCAGGTCGAGTTGCTCTAACCGTTCGCCCTCTTGTAACAATGTTCGCTGAGGTGACATGAACGTGTCCAGAGCAGCAGGGTCGTTGACCAACGCCGAAGACGAAGAGAGCAATTGTTGGGCGAACGCTCTGGTAATCGAATTTCCAAATCGAGCGAGATTTTCTGCCGGTACGACGACACGTTGCCACGGCAACTGGCCATACTTTGCATGTAGAGCAAAAAGGCCACGAGCCAATCCTGGAACTGCAACTTGCCAGCGAGCTGAGGTCTGCCGGCCGACGGCAGGCGTAGGAAGAAAGTCTAGAATCTCGACTTTACCTGTGTTGGCATCAAGAACCGTGCATAGTCCTCCTCCACCCAATCCTGTTGCGGATTGAAGGGTCACAGACAGGGCAAAACCGAGAGCGACAGCACCATCAGCAGCCGAACCCCCAGCATTCAAAATATCGCGAGCAATAAGCACCGCTTGCGGTTCATCCGCTACAACGATCCCACCCGATTCGGTACGGCTAGAAATCGAAGGAAGTGACCTGACTAGGCCAGCTTCACAGGCTCCTAGAGCCGCGCAAGCCAATAACGATAAAACCCAGCAAGGTTGTGCCATACCATGCTTCCGCCACATTTTGGCGGACGATTCCCTATTGCCAGCTTTGCTAATCCCGTATCGTATAGGATTACGCAAAAGCAAGACTAAACACTTCATCAATTCCAGTAGAGGCATGACAAAACCTGTGACCTACGTTTCCCGAGCGGCTAAAAGCATGTGTGTTCTCGCGGCGGTCTCGCTTCCTTTATACAGCGAGCTAGCCCTGGCGCAGGGCTTCGGGCTGATCCGGGATACGGAAATCGAGAACACAATTCAAGCCTATGCAGACCCTATTATTGCAGTTGCGGGAGTTTCTCCAGACACCATAACCATTCGAATCATCAATGATGACTCTTTGAATGCCTTTGCAACCACTGGCGGCCGAATGTTTCTGAACACCGGAACGCTCATGAGGGCAACTAACTCGTCTGAGGTCATTGGCGTCATCGCTCACGAAATGGGCCACATTATGGGCGGCCACTTCATAACGTTTGCCGATCAGATGGAATCAGCCCTGCGCACGACCCTACTTACGACGCTTTTGGGTGTGGCCGCAGGCGTCGCGACTGGCAATTCAGATTTGGGAATGGCTGTTGCCTTGGGTGGGCAAGGTACGGCACAGCGGCAAATTCTTGCTTTTAACCGCGGCCAAGAATCCTCTGCCGATCAATTCGCCTTAAAGGCGTTGGAGGAAAGCAGTTTGTCGGCCGAGGGCTTGTATTCGTTTTTCCAGCAAATTGAAGGGCAGGAATTGCTGATCACTGACCGTCAAGACCCTTATATTCGTACTCACCCCCTGACCCGCAACAGAATGGCCTCGATTAGAGCCCATATCGATCAATCTCCATATTCGGATGTACCACCGGATCCGCAACTCGAAGAACGCCATCAGCGAATGGTGGCTAAACTCTATTCGTTTTTGAAACCACAGCACCTAACTCTAGGAAAGTACCCTGAGTCTGATTCCAGCTTGCCAGCACGCTACGCTCGTTCTGTTGCCTACTACCGGCGAGGTCAGTTGGACCGTTCTGTGCCACTGATTGACGGTTTGATTGAAGAACGATCTGACGATCCTTATTTTTGGGAATTGAAAGGTCAGATGTTGTTTGAAAATGGCCGTCTGCCTGAAGCCATAGAAGCATACAAAGAATCAATTCGGCTGTTGCCGTTCGAGCCTCTTATCCTTGTTGCCATGGCCCACGCCATGGTGGAGTCAGGCGACCCCACTTATGTTGAGGAAACACAGAACGCGCTGCGCATTGCTCTGCAAGAAGATCCTCAAGATGTTTTTGCTTGGGACCTCTCCGCGAAATCCTACTCGATCAATAACCAACAGGGTTTGTCCGCCTATGCAGCCGCGGAACGCGCTCTCCTCCTGGGACAGTTTGGCGACGTGGTGCGCTACTCAATGAAGGCTGAGGCCGAATTGGTCACCGGAACGCCGGTTTGGGTGCGATTGCAAGATATAAAGACCGTAGCGCGGAACTATATGGAAGATATGAGAGAGCGAAATCGCCGGCGTTAAGGTTTCCGGATGTGAAGCGACAATAAGGGCTGGACTTCCGGACACGATGTGCTCATACCAGCCCCCAATACAGGTATTTTCATCTTAATATCTGTCAGTTCGTAGAGGCTGAATTCAATGCAACACGCAATTGCAGTTTTCGTAACAATGCTTTTCGTCGCCACTTCCTGTGGACACGCGCAATCCCAATCTTTTACTGATGACGAAGAGCGTCGAATTCGTGAACTTGTACATGAGTACATCCTCGATGACCCTGAGATAATTGCCGAAGCAATTACCTTATTGCAGGCGAGGCAAGAAACTGCGCGGGTCGAACGTCAGCAACAGAATTTGGCCGAACTTCAGGATGACCTGCGCAATCCACAAGAGAATACGGTTATCGGCAACCCTGATGGGGATATCACCGTCGTTGAGTTCTTCGACTACAATTGCGGCTACTGCAAATCCATGTTTCAAACGGTCATGAGTTCCATGCAAAAGAACCCAGATTTGCGGCTTGTCCTGATCGAATTCCCAATCCTTGGCCCTAATTCTGTAACCGCGACCAAAGCGGCCCTTGCGTCCTGCCAACAAGACCTTTACGGACCGTTTCACCAAGCCTTGATGAATCATCGCGGCGGTTTGAGCGAATCAACGATTATGACATTGGCAAGGGGTGTCGGATTGAATATTGACCAACTCAAAGCGGATATGAAAGACTCCCAGATTGAAGACATCATCGACAAGAACCGCGCAATGGCTCAAAAACTCGAAATATCCGGCACGCCAGCGTTTGTTGTAGGCTCCAGTCTGGTTCCAGGTGCGATCCCGCCGGATCAATTTGACCGTCTTATTCAAGAAGCATCCGAAACACCAGGATAGCGCTGGTAACTGTTTTGCACGCCTATGACCGGCCCCCAGAACTTCACAGCTAGGGAACGAGAACGCTTCCGTAAGCTATTGGAAGTCGCCCATTCCACCACGTATGAAGGTGAAAAAGATGCGGCGTTAGCGGCAGCCACGCGGATGGCTCGTTCACGAGGAATGAGCCTGCACGAAGCAGCCGGCATGAGAAATGAAGAACCCCAACGGCGCCCCATTCATTCAGGGAAAAGATCAACGCCCGGTCAGGATACTTGGGCAAACACAAAGTTCGGTGAAAAGCTTCGCACACCGCGCGGCGCATATCGCAATGATGAAGACAGTCTCAGAACGGAAAAGAAGCGCCACGAACAAGCCGTAGCTGACGCCATTCGTCGCGGCCTAAGATTGGACGACGAACCCAAAGCGGCTAAGAGCCCTGCCTTTGTGAGAAGAAGCGGCAGTGGTGCATGGCGATCACGCCCTGACTTTATTCGTGTGCTCCTAAGAGAAACACAAATGAGTGCGCGGGAAATTGCTGCGACCGTAGGCGTGTCAATCCACGATGTGTTCAAAGAAAAACTGCTGATGCGCCAAGCGTAGATCGCGAAGGTCTATTAACGCTTGAGGTCACGCGCCTGCTGAGTCATCTCGTCGGCTGTTCTCAAGACCGTTGCGGAACTCGAGTAAGCACGCTGTGTCACGATCATTTTGCTAAACTGATCGGCCAAGTCGACGTTGGACTGTTCAAGAGCGCCGACAACGATCTGCGCTAAGCCAGTCACGGACCCAAGCGACTGCAGTTCCATGGTGTCCGCTTCTGGACGGGCGATGAAGACGTTACCGTTGACGGCTTCCAGATTGTTGACAGCGGCAAATGTTGCCATCGGAAGCTTGAAGAGGGGTTTCAATCCGGAGTTTGAAAAGCTGCCGAACAGAGTACCGTCAGAATCAAAGAATGTTCTATTCAGGCGGCCTTCAAGTATGCCGTCCTGGTCAAAATTGACAATCTCGATATTACCGTTGGCTTGAAACTGAGTTGTATCACTGAGATTCAAGGTGATCACCTGATCACCTGTGGGGTCATTGATGGTGACCGTAAAAATTCCATCAGTTAGCGTCGCAAGTTCGCCAAAACCAGTAAAGCTTGCCGTGGCTGGTACTATGGTCGCTGTAACCGGTTGATTGCTGTTACTGATACTGGAGGCATCCAGGGTGTATGCGTTGGTCGTGGAAGCGGTAAACCCTAGTGTCACAGTTCTGCTTTCACCGCTAGCATCAATGAAAGGCAATCCACGCTTTGCCGTCCGATATCCTCAGCAGACACGTTGGCTTGCATGGCAATATTGCTGGTCGGGACGGATGGGAAAATCTGATTTGAGTTGATGGTTACCGGTTGCAACGCACCCAGATTGTCGACTTCATCAAAAGTCCCGTCCGCATTGGCGGGCTACCCAAACACAGTGTTGCCAGACGTAGTAGTCAAAACGGCACCTTGGTCGTTAATTCCATCGCCATCGGAATCCGTGTCAAAACTGGTGGATCGACCAACGAAGGCACCATCGCGGGTAAATTGCCATTCACCCGTTCCGTCCGGCAGAACGTTAGTGACGAACATGCCGCGCCCATCGATGGCGAGGTCGAGCTGCCGTTGGGTCGTTAGGAGAAGACCTTGTTTGTCAACAAATCGCCGATCAACGGTGTCGACCGCAAAGAAGCTTTCGTTGCGGCCTGTCACGTGATTCAAGAAAGTCTGAAAACTCGTTCTTTGAACCTTGTAAGCATTGGTTTGAACATTGGCGATATTCGTCGCAATATTTGACAGGTGGTGAGCCTGCGCCTGGAGCGACTGTGTCGCCGTACTGAATGTGCCAGAAAGACTCATTTCTTACTCTCCGAAACAGCGTGGTCGCTCATAAAGCGCCATCACGCACAAAATCTCATGGAGTTAGAAGCAAGATTAGTGCCACCACGTAAATACTGCTATTTCAATGAGTTATACCAGCGGTCGTTGAGATTGATTCTCTTTTAGGGATTCCCCACGGCGCAATGATGTGATTCATAGAAAGCCGGCTTTAAATGGAGGGTTTGATGTCGGCGAAGATCCCGTTGCGAACGGACTATGACGCGGTCCAAGCGCGGGCCTTGGCGCGCAAAGCGACAGATCCCAATCAGGTGCGCCGCCTTCTGGCGATTGCGGCGGTTTATGATGGCATGAACCGTAGGGATGCGGCGGCGGTTGGCGGCATGGACCGCCAGAGCCTGCGCGACTGGGTGTCCCGGTTCAATCAGGCAGGCCCCGAGGGCCTGCACGACCACAAATCTCCCGGCGCGGTTCCGCAGCTGACGGCGGTGGAGAGGGTGGCGTTGGCGGAGATCGTCGAGGCGGACCCGGACAGCGACGGCGTCGTACGCTGGCGCCGGCTCGACCTCAAGGAGGTTATCCGGGACCGCTTCGGGGTGGAGTATCACGAGCGCTCGGTCTCGCGCCTGCTGCACGATCTCGGCTTCTCGCACATGAGCGCCCGGGTGCGCCATCCGGGCCAAGATGCGGCAATGCTGGAGACGTTTAAAGAAACTTCCCCCGGGCGCTCGCCGCGGCGGTAGCCCACCTGCCGTCCGCAACGCCGGTCGAGCTGTGGTGGCAAGACGAGATGCGCCTTGGCCAGAAGAACGGCATCGTCCGGCAGTGGGCGCGCACCGGCAGCCGTCCGCGTCAGCCCAAGGACCAGCGCTACCAGAGCGCCTATCTGTTCGGCGCCGTCTGCCCGGCGCGCGGTACCGGTGCGGCCGTGGCGATGCCGTTCGCCGGCACCCATGCCATGCCGGCCCATCTCGAAGAGATTAGCCGCACCGTCGCCGACGGCTCACACGCCGTCCTCCTCATGGACCGCGCCGGCTGGCACACCACCACCGAATTGGAGTTCCCCGACAACATCACGCCGCTGTTCCTGCCGCCCAGATCGCCGGAGCCGAACCCGGCCGAAAACATCTGGCAGTACCTGCGCCAGACCTACCTGTCGCACCGCGTCTTCGACAGTTACGAAGACATCGTCGATGCGGCATGCCACGCCTGGAACAAGCTCATCGACAAGCCCTCGAAAATCATGTCGATTGGTATGCGCAAATGGGCACACGAAGGTCAAATTCAATGACCGTTGGTATTAGAATAAATTCTAGACAGATCACGGCGGCAATTGAGGCCATTATGCACTCTAGATAGGCAACAATTGCCGGGACGAACACAGCAAGCGTAGAGTGCCCAGGCGAGCACCAGAGTTTAGACAGGTAAAATTCAGGAGAACGTAATGGAATACCGTTCCCTAGGCCGATCCGGTTTGAAAGTGTCGGCTGTTGGACTTGGTTGCAACAATTTTGGTATGCTGATTGATGAGCAACAGACCAAAACTGTTGTTGATGTCGCCCTTGATCAAGGCATTACGTTGTTTGATACCGCTGATGTTTATGGCGGGCGTGGCAAGTCAGAAAAGTTCCTCGGCAAAGCCTTAGGAAAACGGCGGTCGCAGGCGATCGTTGCAACCAAGTTCGGCAATCCCATGGGCGACAGTGTCTATGAAACAGGAGCCTCCCGGCGGTTCATCATGAATGCGGCCGAAGCCAGTCTGAAACGCCTTGGAACTGATTACATCGATCTGTACCAGATTCACAAACCGGACCCCGATACACCGATCGAGGAAACGATGCGGGCGATGGATGATCTCGTGCGTCAGGGTAAGGTGCGTTACATCGGTTGCTCCAATTTTCAGGGTTGGCAATTGGTTGAAGCCCACTGGGTCGCACAGTCAACAGGGTTGGAAAACTTTGTTTCTGCGCAAAATCGATACAGCCTAATGAACCGAGATATCGAGTTTGACCTCGTACCAGTATGCGAAAAGTATGACGTGGGCATTCTCCCCTTCTTTCCACTCGAAAGCGGATTGCTCACCGGAAAATATGAATTTGGCAAGTCGCCCAAAAAAGGCACACGCTGGCATGCTTGGCAAGGACGGGGGCCAATGGCGGATGCATTTTGGTCCGAAGAACGGTTCACAATGGTGACAAAACTACAGGCCTTAAGCGATGAGCATGGTCATTCGCTGTTGGGACTCGCGGTTGGCTGGCTACTGGATAACCCCTGCGTTGCCAGCGTCATTGCAGGCGCAACCAAACCGGCGCAGATAAAGAGTAATGTCAAAGCAACCCAATTCCGGCCCAGTCAGGAGGAGAAAGACAGCGTCGACGAGATCTCCGCACCAAAAAGCAACAACAACCCATTTGGCTAGAGGGGTATGGGTCCTAAATAAGCCCGGCCAATGGCGAAGATGGATCGGCATAGAGTTTACGCGGCATTCTGCCGGCCAAATAAGCGAGTCGCCCTGCTTCAACTGCTAACTTCATCGCTTGTGCCATAGCAATGGGGTTCTTCGCCTGCGCAATGGCAGTATTCATCAGAACACCGTCACACCCCAGTTCCATAGCGATGGCAGCGTCGGATGCCGTTCCGACACCGGCATCCACCAATACAGGCACAGAGGCCTGCTCAACAATAATTCGAATGTTGACTGGATTTTGCACGCCCAAACCGGACCCGATAGGCGCAGCCAACGGCATGATGGCGCAACAACCGATGTCTTCAAGTATCTTTGCCATGATCGGATCGTCATTGGTGTAGACCATGACGTTGAATCCCTCTGCGACTAAAAGTTTTGCCGCATCAACAGTTTCAGTGACGTTGGGATAGAGTGTCTTTTCGTCCCCGAGAACTTCAAGTTTGACGAGATCCCAGCCGCCGGCTTCTCGTGCAAGTCTGAGTGTTCGAACGGCATCATCGGCGGAGAAACAGCCTGCTGTATTTGGTAAAAAAGTGTATTTCGCCGGATCGACATAATCGATCAGCATTGGCTGGGAAGGATCGGCGATATTAACGCGCCGCACGGCGACGGTGACGATTTCCGCGCCGGACGCCGCAATGGCTTCAGCGGTTTCTTCAAAATCTTTGTATTTGCCCGTTCCTACCAACAGCCTCGAGTTATATTTTCGGCCAGCGACAGTAAATGAGTCCGGATCTTCGCTACTCTCACCCCCGCCAATAAAATGCACGATCTCAAGCCTGTCACCGTCACCGATAACTGTCGCAGCGAATGCCGATTTCGGCACAATTTCTAAGTTTCGCTCAACGGCCACTTTCTTTTCATCAATACTGAGCACTCCCAGCAGTTCAGACACGCTACTGGCGGTTTCTAATGTTTTCAGTTCACCGTTAAGTGTGATCTGCATCGCTATTCTATCGGTCCAATATTTCCACTTATTTTCGGGTCGGAGTATGGGTCCATGGCTGGCCCATATCAACACTCTCCCAACCTTTCAGCGCGACATTCACTTTGCCGTTTTGGCAGGAATAGTATAGGTCTGTCCGAACCGGAAAACATGACGAACCGCCGTTTTGGAGCGAGACCGTTGAGCCACCTCGTCTATATCATTAATGGGCCCAACCTAAACCTATTGGGGACACGAGAACCGGAGGTATACGGTCCAACGACCCTGGATGACATTTCTCAGATCACAGCAAGCGCGGCAGAAAATGTCGGGCTGACCGTGGGGTTTCGGCAGAGTAATGATGAAGGAACTTTGGTAGACTGGATTCAAGAGGCTGGCAAAAAAGCCTCCGGTTTAATCATAAACGGTGCAGGATACACTCACACGTCAGTTGCAATTATGGACGCATTATTGGCTATTGATACGCCCGTTATTGAGGTCCACCTTTCCAACATATACACACGTGAAGAGTTTCGGCACCATTCCTATATCTCGCGCGCCGCCCAAGGTGTGATCTGTGGATTTGGGGCTCACGGATACGTCCTCGCAGTAAATGCCATGGCACAGATACTTGAGAAAAGTTAGGCCTAATGACCAAGGGACAAAAAAGGATGGCAAGTGATGCGGAGGAGATCAAAGAAGATCTCGTAAGGCAACTCGCAAAGGTTCTGGACGAAACCAATCTTTCGGAAATTGAATATGACACCGGCGGTCTTAGAATTCGCGTTGCGCGTCAATTCCAAGGTGTGGTTGCAGCCGTTCCACAATCGGGGTTGACTGCTGGTCAAGCGACAACCGCCCTTACTCCTTCTACAGGGCAAGAGTCAGATGCAACTGATCCTGCCTCCCACCCCGGTGCGGTAAAGGCGCCCATGGTGGGTGTGGCCTATTTGGCCGCTGACCCTGACTCTCCTCAATACGTTAAAGTGGGCGACACAGTCTCGGAAGGCCAAACGTTAATGCTCATTGAAGCCATGAAGACTTTTAATCCGGTTCGTGCGTCACGACCGGGAACGGTGTCGGCGATTCTTGTAACCGATGGGCAGCCGATCGAATTCGATCAGCCACTGATCATCGTCGACTGAGCGGCACCTATCACCCATGTTTGAAAAGATCCTGATCGCTAATCGCGGTGAAATTGCGCTTCGTATCTTACGAGCGTGCCGTGAGATGGGTATTCGGACAGTTGCCGTCCATTCAACCGCCGATGCGGAAGCAATGCACGTCCGCCTTGCCGATGAGTCGGTCTGTATTGGCCCGCCGCCCAGCAGTGAGAGCTACCTCAACAAGGCTGCCATTGTATCTGCCGCGTTCGTCACCAATGCGGACGCCATTCACCCAGGATACGGCTTTTTATCCGAGAACGCCGACTTCGCTGAAATGATAGAGGACCATGGTCTGACCTTCATCGGACCAACGCCTGAGCATATCAGAGTCATGGGAGACAAAGTTGCCGCCAAGATCGTGGCGAAAGAAAGCGGGATTCCTGTGGTGCTCGGCTCAGAAGGTGCGGTCACGTCGCCCGAAGACGCGCGCAAGATCGGCAAGGAGATAGGGTATCCAGTTCTAATCAAGGCCTCTGCCGGTGGAGGTGGCCGCGGGATGAAGGTGGCCGACAGCGACGCGACCGTTATGGACGCTTTTAAAGTTGCATCGGCTGAGGCAAAAGCGGCTTTTGGCAACGGCGAAGTCTATATGGAGAAATATCTCTCCAATCCGAGGCATATCGAAATTCAAGTCCTCGCCGATTCACACGGTAACGTTATCCATTTGGGTGAACGGGATTGTTCCCTACAGCGCAATCATCAGAAAGTCCTGGAGGAATGTCCCTCACCCGCCCTCAACGCCAACGAACGGCAAACCATCGGTGAGACGGTGTGCAAAGCAATGCGAAAATTGAAATATCGCAATGCGGGGACCGTGGAGTTTCTTTACGAAAACAGTGAGTTCTATTTTATTGAAATGAATACTCGCTTACAGGTGGAGCACCCGATTACGGAAATGGTCACTGGCATCGATCTCGTGCGCGAGCAGATTCGAATCGCCAATGGCGCCGAACTAGATGTCACACAGAACGATATCGTTTTCTCAGGGCATGCGGTGGAATGCCGTATCAATGCTGAGGACCCGCAGACGTTCGTGCCGTCGCCGGGACGAGTGGAGGGCTATCATATTCCGGGTGGATTGGGCGTGCGTGTCGACTCCGGTTTGTTTGCCGGCGCCACAATCCCTCCATTTTACGACAGTATGATCGCCAAATTGATTGTTCATGGGAAAACAAGAAATGAATGTCTTATGCGGCTTCGCCGTGCCCTGAGTGAATACGTCATTGATGGCGTCACAACCACCATTCCGCTTCATGAAAAACTAATCAATGCGACAGATTTTGTGGACGGCTCGTATGATATTCGGTGGCTGGAAGCTTTCGTCGAAGCCGGCAAGGAACAACCGACAGGGTAAACCGTGTCAACCACCGCTAGGGATACATCGTGACGCAGATCACGCCCGAACTGTTATTAAAGGCTTACGCTTTCGGCGTTTTTCCGATGGCGAAATCCCGTCAGGACCGGGATGTGTTCTGGGTTCAGCCCAAGGAAAGAGGGATTATTGAGCTGGAAAAGTTTCATGTTCCCCGGTCGCTTCGCAAACTGCTCCGCCACGAAGTCTTCGAAATTCGCGTCGACACGGCTTTCGAAAGTGTCATTGAGGGGTGCGCGGAATCCGGGCCGGACCGGGAAGATACATGGATCAATGAAGAGATCGTTGGACTCTTTATGGACCTGCACAATGCAGGGCTAGCTCACAGCATTGAAGCCTGGCGCGACGATCAATTGGCGGGAGGGTTGTACGGCCTTTCCATGGGCGCTGTTTTTTTCGGCGAAAGTATGTTTACCCGGGAGTCTAACGCTTCCAAAATCGCTCTGTGCCACCTGGTTGCGATGATGAAAGCCGGCAGCTACCGGTTACTTGATACGCAGTTTATTACGGATCATCTCAAACAGTTCGGTGCAACCGAAATCTCGCATCAATCATACATGGCTAAACTAAGTG
This sequence comes from Rhodospirillaceae bacterium, assembly GCA_965262665.1. Taxonomy (GTDB): domain Bacteria; phylum Pseudomonadota; class Alphaproteobacteria; order Rhodospirillales; family Rhodospirillaceae; genus CBDBND01. The sequence continues at coordinate 427,770 of CBDHFR010000002.1, read as the reverse complement.
ACTCATTGGGACATATGGGACACTTCGGCGAGCCCCTGCCCTATTCAGAGATAGAACGCCTTCTGTTTTCACAATCCAACACCCAAACGTCATAAACGGGATGATCCATTGCGGATAACGCCGGGCTTGATGAAAACATCCAGCCGGAGAATACTTTCACCGACTCCTCGCCTGGTTTGGTCTCCCAAATTTGGAGGAAAGCTCCGCTTTCGGGCGTCTCCTCGGGAGGCCGTGTCATGCAGTTTTCAACACTAATGGATAGTGTGCCGAGACGGACGGTATTCCCAACCCGCGCGTCCAAGGTGTTGACCCGGCCGGTGACTTTATCCAACCAACGCAGGACGGCCGTGTCCGTAGGGACATAAGTGGCATAAGCGCTGGGTAAAAAAAGAACCCCAGTCACCAAAATACCGGCCACGGCGGTCAGTACTTTGACGGGGGTACGTAGAGACTCCATGACAATCGATTACGAGCTGATTACGGCATCAATCGGGCGTGATGGATCTGGTTCAGGACTCACCACCAGTCGCTAGGAATATGATTTCACCAACCAAATCTTCAAGTGACTGAAAATCTCTGCTGTTTGTTATGGCCGCACCATTTGCCAGCAATTGATCAGATTGGCCCGGACTTAAATCGACATACTTTCCACCCAGCAAACCATCGCCCACGATGGCGGCCACTGAATCATCCGGCAGGGTCACGGATGGATCGATCATCATAGTCACTTCAGCTTCATATGTTTCACTGTTCAATGATTGCCCGGATACGGTGCCAACATTGATACCGCTGATCCGGACATCACTGCCGACTTGAAGTCCGCCAACTTTCAGAAATGTCGCCGTGATCTCATAGCCTTCTGTAGTTGCAATCCGCGCCGACGAATAGGCAAGCGCAAGAAACATACCGGCAATCACAAGAACAACAGCACCCAACACGGTTTCAATGGGGTTCCGTTTCACGGTTCTTCTCCCTGACCCATTGACCCAGAAGCCGACTCTCTTTGCGCCCTAGCGCGCGAAACAATTTGGTTTAAAAGACTCTCCAGCACAACGGAATCTTGGGTGTAGGAGAGCCGCTGATCGGATTGAAAATTATCTAATTCACCGCCGGGATGAAGTTCGACGTATTTGTCACCGAAAAGACCGTCGGTTTCGATGACAGCGGCGGTGTCGGTGGGAATGGGCAGTTCAGTGTTGAACAGAACCAACTCAACTTCCGCACGCCCCTCCTCAGTGAGGTTTAACGCATTTACCTGGCCGACATCGACACCGGCAAGCCGCACGGGACTGCCGACCGTTAGTCCATCAATCCGATTGAATTCCGCTTTCAACAGAAATGCCTCACCTTGACTGCTTGCCTGTTGACCGGGATTGAAGGCCGTAAACGCAAAAACAATGGTGAGAAATGCAGCCGCCAGCGATCCTACCCATAATTCCCGCTGGGTGCGGTTAGGCATCTGGCGTCCACGCTTCGTAATCGCCGGTCGCAGGAGCCCGTTGCCCGCCGCGGCGATCGTGACCCGGCGGCAGGTAGGCGTTTTCCGTTCCGGTCGGATTGGACTGATGCGGCTTTTGCCACCCCTTAGCCGGTGTTTCGATGGGTTCATCGGTGGTGTGATGTAGCCACGAATGCCACTCTGCCGGGACCTTTGACGCCTCGGCGTCGCCGGCAAAAATCACCCAACGTTCCTCGCGATTACCCGCGCGCTTACGGGAAGACCGGTAATAGACGTTACCAAAGGCGTCTTCTCCGACTTTCTGGCCCCTAAGCTTGGTATAGATCCACGTTCCTAATTCCATCGCACCGTCTTTCTTGGGCTCATTTGGTTGAAACCACCCTATGCGTCGCGAATATGGCGGCTTTCCGGAGATAGGTCCAGCGCCTCCGGCACCCTCTGATCTGACTCAGGATTAACCTAACTGACCGCTCCGCCATACCGCCCTGGTCCCGTAACATAGCGGAATATATTTATTTTTCTGCCCATGAACACAAAATATAGTTGAAAGGCCGGGCTCATTTCCATACTCTTGTGGTGACCTGTGAACGTACCACTAAATGTAGCGTTACAGGTGCGATGGGCTGAGGGGCATGCTTGAATCGCATTAAGTGTCTGGTGCGCCATGGATAGGCGCGAATAGGCGCGGATTCCGACTTTCGGCCGTTCGCGCAGGGCAACAACTTGGGCGCCAGAGGGGACTTTCATGCGGATTACCCGCCGGTTTACGCAAGTTGGCACATCGCCGTACGCAGAAATCGCGTTTCAGACCCTCAAAAGTGAGATCAGGAACCCGGATGGTTCGGTCGTGTTCGCTCAGGCCGACATCATTGCGCCCAAGAGCTGGTCACGGGTTGCCATCGACGTCTTGGCCCAAAAATACTTCCGCAGGGCTGGGATCCCCGCCAAATTGAAAGCGGTCAAGGACTCAGATGTTCCCGAATTGCTGTGGCGTCGAGAACCTGACCATCGCGCCTTAAAACGGCTGAAACCCAAAGACAGATATACGGGCGAGACCGATGTCAGGCAGGTTTTTGACCGCCTGGCTGGAACCTGGGCCTATTGGGGCTGGAAAGGCGGGTATTTTGATAGCGAGGGCGATGCCGTGGCGTTCTACGACGAAATGCGGTACATGTTGTGCCAGCAAATGGCTGCACCGAATTCGCCGCAGTGGTTTAACACGGGACTGCATTGGGCCTATGGCATCGACGGCCCCGCCCAAGGGCATTTCTTGGTGGACTACCGCACAGGCTGGGTCAAAAAATCTGACAGCGCCTATGAACACCCGCAGCCCCATGCCTGTTTCATTCAATCCATAGCTGACGATCTTGTTAATGAGGGCGGCATTATGGACCTGTGGGTCCGTGAAGCCCGGTTGTTCAAATATGGCTCCGGTACGGGAACAAATTTTTCGGCCCTGCGCGGTGAAGGAGAAAGCCTGTCAGGCGGTGGACAGTCCTCCGGACTTATGAGTTTTCTTAAGATTGGCGATCGCGCGGCCGGAGCCATCAAGTCGGGTGGGACGACACGCCGCGCGGCCAAGATGGTAATCGTCGACGTCGATCATCCCGATATTGAATCCTTCATCACCTGGAAAGTTAAAGAAGAACAAAAAGTCGCGGCGTTGGTGGTCGGTTCCAAACAGTGCGAGCTTCACCTCAACGCCATTCTTCAAGCCACCCGACACTGGGATGGGGTTGATAGCGAAAGCCGGTTCGACGTCCGCAATAACGAAGCTTTGCTCAAAGCTGTGCGGGCAGCCCGCAAATCGATGATCCCAGAGAATGCCGTTCAAAGGGCTCTCCAGTTTGCGCGCCAAGGTTATACCGAGATTGAGTTCGAAACTTACGACACGGATTGGGAATCCGAAGCCTACGGTACAGTGTCCGGTCAGAATTCGAACAACAGCGTTCGTGTCAGCAACGAGTTCTTGGACGCTGCGCTTAATGGCAAGACCTGGCATTTGCGCAATAGATTGGATGGTTCAATCGCTGCGTCCGTCGATGCGACTGAACTGTGGGATAGGATCGCCGAAGCGGCCTGGCAATGCGCTGACCCGGGTCTTCAGTTCGACACAACCATAAACGAGTGGCATACCTGTCCGAATTCCGGCCGCATCAATGGATCCAATCCGTGTTCTGAATACATGTTCCTGGATGACACGGCGTGCAATCTTGCATCGCTCAATCTGCTCGCTTTTCGCAGCAAGGATGGGTCTTTCGACGTAGAAGGATTCAATCACGCCACGCGATTGTGGACCATAGCGCTCGAGATATCGGTTTTGATGGCGCAGTTTCCGTCTAAGGAAATCGCCAAACGCTCTTACGACTTCAGAACACTTGGTTTGGGGTATGCCAATATCGGCGGCCTCTTGATGGCCGACGGCATACCTTATGACAGCGACGAGGGTCGCGGACTGTGCGGGGCCATTACCGCGCTCATGACCGGCACGTCCTATGTGACCTCGGCTGAAATGGCTGAGGAATTAGGAGCGTTTCCAGGTTATCGTGCCAACAAGGAAGATATGCTTCGGGTCATCCGCAACCACAGGCGTGTGGCCTATGGTCATCAGGCCGGATACGAAAAACTGAGTATTAAGCCCGTTCCTCTGAACGGCGCCGCTTGTCCCGAACCCGCCGTCATGACTGCCGCCAAACAAGCCTGGGATCGCGCTCTCGAGGTGGGCAGCGCCCACGGTTACCGCAATGCCCAAGTGTCAGTTATTGCGCCGACCGGCACGATCGGTTTGGTTATGGATTGCGATACAACAGGAATTGAACCGGACTTCGCCCTGGTCAAGTTCAAGAAACTTTCGGGCGGTGGCTACTTCAAGATCATCAATAGAATTGTGCCAATTGCGCTGGAAACCCTTGGGTACTCTTCTCTAGAAATTGATACCATTCAAGCCTACGCCGTGGGTCACGGAACACTCGATGGCGCTCCGGTCATTCACCACAAGGCTCTGATGGACCGGGGTTTCGATGGCGATGCTCTGGCCGCTATCGAAGCTGCTCTGCCGGATGCGTTCGACATCAAATATGTCTTCAACAAGTACACACTTGGGGAAGAATATTGTGTTGAGCGCTTAGGGCTTGATCCTGCGGATCTCGATAGGCTGGATTTCAACATGCTAAAGGCGTTGGGATTCAGTGAGACTGACATTGATCAGGCGAACATCTATGCTTGCGGGGCGATGACTCTGGAAGGTGCTCCAAGCCTAAAAGAGGAAGATTTACCTATCTTCGACTGCGCCAATCAATGCGGACGATTGGGAACGCGTATGCTGTCAGCCAAAAGTCACATTTTGATGATGGCTGCTGCGCAACCTTTTATATCCGGCGCTATTTCCAAGACCATCAACATGCCTGGCAGCGCGACCATCGAGGATTGCCGTGATGCTTACGAACAGTCTTGGCGATTGGGTTTAAAAGCCAACGCATTGTATCGCGACGGCTCAAAGTTATCGCAGCCGCTATTAGCGAGTATTTTTGATGCGCTGGCTGATGGCGAATTGGATCAAAGTGAAGCTGAAGCAGGTATTGTCGATCTGCCGGCGGCGGCACGAGCTGAAATCATTGCAGAGCGCATCGTTGAACGTGTTGTGCAACGGGAACGCGAACGTTTACCTGATCGGAGAAAGGGATACACTCAAAAAGCCCTCGTTGGTGGCCATAAAGTCTATTTGCGAACCGGCGAATATGATGACGGATCTTTAGGTGAGATCTTTATCGATATGCACAAGGAAGGCGCCGCCTTCCGCAGTCTGATGAACAATTTCGCCATCGCTATTTCAATTGGTCTGCAGTATGGCGTTCCACTTGAAGAATATGTGGACGCCTTCACGTTTACCCGGTTTGAGCCAGCCGGCTTGGTCGAGGGCAACAGTTCCATAAAAATGGCAACGTCGATCTTGGACTACATTTTCCGCGAACTCGCTGTTTCCTATTTGGGTCGTCATGAATTGGGTCATGCCGAACATGCAGATACCGCACCGGATACGATCGGTGACGGAGAAGCGGCCGAAAAGCTGCTTGAAATTGCTGAACGAACCGTCTCACAAGGTTTCATTCGATCCAGCAATCTTTATTTCCTCAACACCGCTCGTAGCGACGGTGTCAGTCATGGACAAGTTTCCACCACTGAAACATTGACACTCGATGCGGTGGTTGGTGAGGGCCCCAGTCAAAGCACGGAAGAGATCGTCCAAAATTCGAGCAGTGCCAGCTTTGTTCAAGACACTGCGTCAGCCGTGCAAGAGGCCCGAATGCAAGGCTACGAAGGCGACGCATGTGGAGAATGCGGTAATTTCACGTTGATTCGCAATGGCACGTGTTTGAAATGCAACACCTGCGGAGCGACAAGTGGATGTTCTTAAGGTTCGTTCACAAAGATCACGGGGGCAAGGTGAGAACACCATGACCTTTCCGCTGGCGCTCTCTCATAAGTCCATGGCGGATCCATTGCCTTCGGAAGACATCATACAACTGAGAACGGCGGTGACAAATTAGTCCACGGGAGCGGCGGGAATGTCCCGGCCGCGGGCGGCGCAGAAGTCTGCCACCTGTAGCCTTCGATCCTTTTGGGGATGGAAGGTGGGAGGATGTACTTGGTGGACCTTTATCTAACCGTGCGACTGGCGGGCCATGTGGAAGAGCTGAGCCAGCGAGAAGCAGCAAGACGGTTTGGGCTATCGCGCGATACAGTGAAGAAGATGCTGCGGCACTCGGTGCCGCCGGGATACCGGCGCAGCGAGCCGCCGAAGCGGCCTAAGCTGGACCCGTTCACGGATATCATTGACCGCATTCTGGAAGCGGACCGCACGGTTCACCGTAAGCAGCGCCACACGGCAAAGCGGATATTCGAGCGCCTTCGCGATGAGCATGGCTTCACCGGCGGCCAGACCATCGTCAAGGATTACGTCCGCGAACGGCGCCGTCGTTTGCGGGAGATGTTCGTGCCGCTGGTACATCCGCCGGGGCATGCGCCGGGGCATGCGCAGGCGGATTTCGGCGAGTCGGATGCGATCATCGCTGGCGTCAAGCTGCGAGCCCATTTCTTTGTCATGACCCTTCCCCACAGCGCTGCATGCTTCGTCGTGGCCTATCCGGCGGCGACGGTGGAAGCCTGGCTGGATGGCCACAACAAGGCCTTCGCCTTCTTCGGCGGCGTGCCGCGATCGATCCTTTATGACAACGACAAGTGCTTGGCGTCACGTATCCTGCCGGATGGCAGGCGGCAACGAACCCGGTCGTTCAGCGAACTGCAATCCCATTACCTCTGCGAAGACCGATATGGCCGTCCGGGTAAGGGCAACGACAAGGGCAATGTGGAGGGTGTTGTTGGCTAACCGGCGCACTGCTCGATCGCCTGACCCACCATGTCCATATTCTGGAAATGAACGGCGACAGCTACCGGCTCAACCAGAGCCGAAGAAAACAACAAACAGCCGGCCGCAGCTGATCGGTATCCCATTCGGATTGCCGCCGGAGTCACAGGCGACTCTCTGATAGTCGGAAGTGTGGGTAAGCGAACGGCTTTATCGCCCATAACGACTGTGGACGTGCTTTATCTTCTGCCTTCGAAACTGAAAGTCAGCCGGTCTGCGGACGCATTTAATACCAGCGGTCGTTGAGATTGATTCTCTTTTAGGGATTCCCCATGGCGCAATGATGTGATTCATAGAAAGCCGGCTTTAAATGGAGGGTTTGCTGTCGGCGACCCGAAGGCCGTTGACTCTGCTTAAATCGTGGCGCGAAACACTTCAAGTTCCGATTCCGTCGTTGGCGCTTGACGTGCTTGCGCAAGATTACTTTGCCACCCAACGCCGCCAGCCTAACCTTCGAGAAGACTTCCGGGCCTTTGCCGCATGGGGACGCTCAAAGACTCCGGGAGACATCACGGCGCCCGGCGCCTATACCAGCCTATTCGTTGACGACTCTTGGCACAGTCATGCCAAAGCGGCCTATTGGCGGGCGACCCTCGCCGAACAGTCAGTTGTGCAAGATCCTCAAAAAACAGCGTTGGAATGGCGGCATCTTTTGGGTGAGGTATTTCCAGTGCCTGAGGATAGTTGTGAAACAATCCCGCCAATTCTTGAAGTCTGCGCCTGAACAGATGCGGTTGATCAATAGAGAAACCGTGCTCGCACCGTGCCCTCGATGCCGGCGAGATCACGGCGAATACCCATGCCGATTTCAAGATTTCCGATTACATCGGTGACCACATAACCGATCTCTCCGTCAGTCCTCAGGTATTGACCAGAGATGTTGATCTCTCGGCTGGAAAAAACGTGATTGATTTTGGAAAGTACCCCGGGCACGTCACGATGGATGTGCATGAACCGGATCGCATCCTGTTGCGGCGGTAGAGCCACTTCGACAAAGTTAACGGACCCAATGGTCGACCCGTTATCAGAGTACTTGATCAGTTTATCGGCCACTTCGGAGCCAATGTTTGCTTGCGCTTCTACTGTGCTGCCACCTATATGAGGAGTCAGGATAACGTTTTTCAGCCCCTTTAGACGGCTTTCAAAGGACTCTTCAGGGGATGCTGGTTCCTTGGGGAAAACATCAATTGCAGCACCGCCCAGGTGGCCATCACGGAGGCAGGATGCGAGCGCGTCAACATCAACAACATTGCCACGAGACGCGTTAATGAGGTGAGCGCCTTTCTTCATGGCCCGCAAGTGACTTTCATCCATCATACCTGCGGTGAGATCCGTGGCCGGAACATGGAGAGAAACAACGTCAGAACTCGCGAGTAATTCTTTCAAATCGCGGATGGGCATTGCGTTACCGAGCGCCAGCTTCTCCACGATGTCGTAAAAAACGACACGCATACCAAGGGCTTCGGCGAGGATCGACAGCTGGGTGCCAATGTGGCCGTATCCCACTATGCCGAGCGTCTTTCCGCGAATTTCATGGGACCCTTTTGCGGTTTTTTGCCACTTTCCTTCATGCGCCAGCCACGATTTTTTAGGCCTGCCACGGAACAACATAATGGCTTCGGCCAAAACCAATTCTGCAACCGATCGGGTATTCGAATAAGGGGCGTTGAATACGGGAATACCCTTCATTTTTGTATTGAGGGTATCGACTTGGTTGGTCCCGATACAAAAACACCCGATGACCATGAGTTTTTCTGCAGCCGCCATTACGTTTTCCGACAACTGGGTCCTGGACCGTATACCGATCATGTGGGCGTCGATAATTTTCGACTTGAGCTCCGCCTCGTCCAAAGCATCACCCAGCTGTTCGATGTGGTGATATCCGTGGCGTTCAAACAATTCCACGGCTTTTTGTGGACATTCTCCAAAAGAAGAACCTTAATCTTGTCCTTTGCAAGAGAAAGTTTACTTACGGTCATGACGCTCTTATTTGGGCTTTTCGGGGTCCATAGGGACAGCGGAAATTGCGCTAAGCACATTAGAATGCCAAGAATAAGGGATATCATTGCCAGTGCGTGGCTGGTTTATACACTTCATTTCTCTCTTGGAACCCTTGTATGCCCTATTTGTCGATTATGCTTGCCGGAAATCATCGGTCATGACCGCCAATATTGCCAAACGCCTTGAGGAATTGGGGATTGAGTTGCCGGACGCGGCAGCCCCAGTTGCCAATTACGTTCCTTTCTCCCAGGAAGGTTCTCTGGTTTTTATTTCCGGACAGCTCCCAATAGAGAATGGATCATTGCTTTTTACCGGGATTGTCGGAGACACTATTGACGCTGACGAGGCAAACAAAGCTGCCAGGCAGTGCGCCGTAAACATCATCGCCCAATTGCGAAGCGCGTGCGGAGGTGACTTAGACAGGGTTCAGCGCATTGTTAAGATCGGTGGTTTTGTCGCTGCACGCCCTGATTTCACTGATTATCCGAAAGTTGTAAATGGCGCCTCTGATTTATTGGTAGACGTTTTTGGTGAATCTGGCCGCCATGCGCGTGCCGCGGTAGGGTGTCCGTCTCTTCCTTTGAACGCTCCCGTTGAAATAGAAGCCATCGCTAGCATTTCGTAACGCAATGGACGACACAGACGATTATTCGGACGCTTTAACGATCAAGATTGTCCCGTCGATTCACAACGTCGACGCTGAACAGTGGGATGCCTGCGCCCGCGTCGAATCAGACACTGCAAATCCGTTTGTTCGCCATGCCTTCTTGAGTGCACTGGAAGACTCTGGCTCAGTGACGGCATCAACCGGATGGCAGCCTCAGCATCTTGTTGTGGAGTCACCCAACGGGGCCGTCCTCGCCTGTGCGCCGTTGTATCTCAAGGATCATTCCTATGGTGAGTATGTCTTCGACTGGGGGTGGGCGAACGCCTATGAGCGGGCCGGCGGCCAATATTATCCCAAGCTGCAATGTTCGATCCCATTTACGCCAGCGACCGGACCGCGCCTCATGGTGCGCCAGAATTGCACGCCTGATGAGGCTACAGAATTCAAGCGCATGTTGCTTGCCGGCATGATTGAACTGGCTGACCGTCTTGATGTGTCTTCACTCCACATTACGTTTCCTGAAGAAGAGGATTATGTGGTCATGGCCGAAGCGGGCCTACTGCAACGCATTGGGCAACAGTTTCACTGGAAAAACGACGGTTACGAGACGTTTGCCGAGTTTTTAGATGTGTTGTCCTCACGAAAGCGAAAAAATATCAGAAAGGAACGGGAGAAAGCACGATCAAGTGGCGTTGAAATAGTTACCGTTACGGGATCGGATATTTCATCCCGGCATTGGGACGCCTTTTACAGGTTCTACCGCATGACATCTGACCGCAAATGGGGACAGGCCTACCTCAATCTGTCATTTTTCGATCTCTTGTCGGAACGCATGGCGGACCAAGTGGTCCTTGTCATGGGAGAACAAGACGGCGATTTGGTGTGCGGTGCGTTAAACCTTCTTGGCGGCGACACACTTTTTGGACGTAATTGGGGGACGGTCGTTCACTATCCCATGCTCCATTTCGAAGTGTGTTACTACCAAGCGATCGATTTTGCCATTGCAAACGGTCTTACGTGGGTCGAAGCCGGGGCTCAAGGCCCCCACAAACTCCAGCGTGGGTATATGCCGCGTAAGACCTACTCAGCGCATTGGATTGCAGATGGGGATTTTCGCCAAGCTGTGGCCCAGTATCTCAGTCAGGAACGCAGGGCTGTTGAAGAAGACGTGGATGCAATGGCGGAACTGGGCCCATTTAAGAGAACCGGAAAATTGAAATCTTAAAGTCCGAGGTTTGACCGGTTGAGCAAGAGATCAGGATCCAGCAAATCTTTGAGTTCATGAACAAGGCGTTTTGTTTCAGGCGCCAAAGTGTCTTGATAGCGGTAGAATTTCGCCAACTGAACATGCACAGCGCCAAGTTCATGGAAAAAATCCCGCAGTTCGAACCGGAGCTTTTGGGCATAGTCCCGTGCTGCCGGATTGGCTTCAAGACTGCGAAACTTCTTCGCTTCGTCTTCGGGAAGATGCCGGAGGTGATGTTCACTGACTTCGTCCACCCAATAGAAGCTCGGCTCGCACATGAAGTATCCCTGACCATAGTTGGTCATATAGGATTCCCACATGCCGTGTTGATCCATTTCCTTGCGGCGGTCATTGAAAAACGCCTGTACCGCAATGGCGACTTCCACAGCACGGGTTAACGGCCATATGGAATTGGTCGGCACCCAACGCTGGCCATCTTTCCCCAGGAATCCCCGCACAGAAAAACCGCGTGCCTCCATTGCACGCGGCATGATGTTGGCAATTTCACGGCCACGTTTCAAACAAATCTGGCGTACTATGTCCAAACCTGCCTCGGCGGCATCATCGGTCAATGCTTCAACGGATAAATGGAGTGACCACTTCACGCCTTCCATAAAATTGGTGCCGGCAGAGGCCATTTTCACAGAGTCTTTGAGGCCGAACATCAATGTGGACCCCGATGTCGAAACATCACCGAGCGTTTTAATCGCCTCCTTGAAGCCTACCTTGGCTGCGTTTTGGCTCTTAAACGGATCCAACCCGACCCGCCGGGTTACATAATCATAGGGGCCGAGATCGATCATGGTTTGCGCCATGTCTTCATAAGTTTCAAAGGCAAAAGACCCGTGAGCGATGCCATCTGGGCGTCGGCTGAGGTGGAGGGAGGCTCCGGTTTTGATTCCGTAAGCGCCTGTATCACCGAGAAAGATTCCGGTTAGGTCAGGGCCATAGTCGCGAAAAAAGGGTGTATCAGGGTCTTGCCGACCCCATGCACCGGTGCGCACCATTGCACCATCAGCACGGACTACTTCCAGACCTAGGATACCCTTCATCGTCGCGGGAACGTTTTGGGACAGAGCCCCGCCAACGGTCGAGTAGATGCCCGAAAACGGCGCGGAGAAATCTACCTTTAATCCAAGTGGTTTAAGCGCATCAGTGACACTGGTCCACGTGCATCCTGCATCTACAACGACATAACGGTCTGTTTCATTAATCTCACGAATTTTATCCAAGCGCCGTAAATCAAGCACAATGCATCCAGCCTCGGCTGGAACATATCCTTTGGTGTAGGACATGCCGCCTCCCCTGCTCGAAATATTCAAGCCCAGTTCCGCTGCTGATTTGACAACGCCAGCAACTTCTTCCGGTGTCCCGGGCTGCACGACAAAGTCGGCAATCGCAGCGTCATTCCAGAAAAAGATATCATTGCTATAAACTTGCCGTTCTTTTTCATCAGTGATCACGTGGTCTTCGCCAACAATCGCGGCAAGTCTCGACGCACCGGTTTCTGACGACAACGCAGCTTCGGCCATGGCGGGCTAATCCTTCGTCTCTAAGCTCACTATTTCGGTGGGCTCACCGTTCTCATTGATTGCAACATAGGTGAAATGGCCGGCTGTGACCATAATGGGGTCACCATGGCGGGCGCGTCTGACCCAGGTCTCAATGTGGATCGTTAAAGACGTTCTGCCTGTCTTTTGGATCAGCGTGTAGCACGAGACTTCATCACCCACATGTATGGGTTTGTGGAATTTCATACTGTCGACAGCGATGGTGACAACACGCGTTCTGGTATGACTTGCTGCGTGAATGGCCCCGGCCATATCCATCTGGCTCAACACCCAGCCGCCGAAAATATGACCGGCAGGATTGGTGTCCCCGGGCATGGCGATGGTGCGCAGTGAAAGTTCACCGGTTGGCTCACTGGGGTTGACAGGGTTAGTCATGACCATGTCCTAAACGCAATATATTGTAGCAAAAACATAGCAATCATACCGTATCCAGTTGTTGGCGGCCGTCCTGCGTATATAATGCGCTCATGGCAGACCTATTCCAACAATCCAGAAGCCGTAAAAAAACAGACTATACAGCCGAGGACATAGAGGTTCTCGAGGGGTTGGAGCCGGTTCGTCGCAGACCCGGCATGTATGTCGGTGGCACCGATGAGAAAGCGCTGCATCACTTGGTTGCTGAAGTACTCGACAATGCCATGGATGAAGCCGTCGCCGGTTACGCAACCATCATAGAGGTCCACCTCGGCAAAAATAACCAAGTCAACATTCGTGACAACGGACGCGGCATCCCTATCGATCCCCACCCTAAGTTTCCAAAGAAGTCTGCCCTTGAAGTCATCATGACAACGTTGCATTCGGGCGGGAAGTTTTCGGGTCGCGCCTACAAAACTTCAGGCGGGCTGCATGGTGTCGGTGTATCGGTCGTCAACGCGCTTTCTGAAGAGCTTACTGTCGAGGTCGCCAGGGATAAGGCGCTGTGGTCACAAAGATTCAGTCGGGGTGATGTCAAATCTAAGCTGAAAAAAGTAAAAGCGGTCGCAAACCGTAGAGGAACGAGCGTCACCTTTCGCCCAGATTCCAAAATCTTTGGTAAAGATGCTGCCTTTAATCCCGGCACCATGTACAAGATGGCCCGGTCAAAGGCTTATCTGTTCGAAGGCGTTCGGATCAAGTGGTCGTGTGACAAGTCTTTGATCGGCGCCAAAGACAAGATCCCGGTGCAGGAAGAATTGCATTTTCCACAGGGATTGCAGGACTACTTGTCATCGGTGACTGAAGACCGGGACCTTGTCAGTAAATCTTTGTTTGTGGGATCCATTGAAGCCAATGATGAGATGGGCCGTGTTGATTGGGCGATCTGTTGGCCGGAAGACCAAGAAGGCTTTCTAAATTCATATTGCAATACGGTACCGACGCCGGAAGGGGGGACGCATGAAGCAGGGTTCCGGTCCAGCCTAGGCAAAGCTTTGAAATCATATGGCGAACTGGCGGGTAATAAGAAAGTCAGTGCGCTGACTGCCGACGATGTGGTCGGCGGCGCCTGTGCCATGTTGTCGGTATTCATCTCTGACCCTCAGTTCCAAGGCCAGACAAAAGAACGGCTGGCATCGGCGTCGGCAACAAAATTAGTTGAAGGCATCATCAAGGACCATTTTGAACACTGGCTTTCCGGTGATCCTGAAATAGCGAGCCAAATATTGGACCTTGCCCTTTCACGGGCAGACGCGCGCCACCGCAAGAAACAGGACAAGGATTTAGGGCGTAAGTCGGCTACGAAAAAACTTCGTCTGCCAGGAAAACTTTCAGATTGCAGCCGCGGCAGTGCAGAGGGAACGGAACTTTTTCTTGTCGAAGGTGATTCAGCTGGTGGCTCTGCCAAACAGGCACGCAACCGGAAGACACAGGCTATCTTGCCGTTGCGAGGCAAGATCCTCAATGTCGCCTCGGCGACACGTGATAAATTGCATGCCAATCAAGAATTACAAGATCTCTTTGAAGCCCTCGGCTGCGGCAAAGGTGACAAATTCAACTTGGCCAATCTAAGGTATGAAAAGATTATTATCATGACGGACGCCGACGTCGACGGCGCACACATCGCCTCTCTTTTGATGACCTTTTTCTTCAAAGAGCTGCCAGAATTGGTAGCGAAGGGTCGGCTTTTTCTGGCGATGCCTCCTTTATACCGCCTCAGCCAACGCGGAAAAACGCTATACGCCATGGATGATCAAGACAAAGACCGCATCATAAATAAGGATTTTGATGGTCGTGGAAAAATTGATGTCAGTCGTTTTAAAGGCTTAGGTGAAATGCCACCGGCACAGCTTAAGGAAACGACCATGGATCCATCGCACAGAACGCTTCTTCGTGTGACATTGCCGGAAGGGTACGAGTGTGGTCCGAAACGAAAACCAAATCCAACTGCTGTTAGAATAGAAGAATTGATGGGAAAGAAAGCCGAAACACGATACAAATTCATACAAGAAAATGCACAGTTCATAAAAGAACTGGATATCTAAAGCAAAGGCATTAGCTGTGGCATCGCCAATCAAACATTATAAAACTGTTTCTATGCTGATGGTGTTGATCATCCTTCAATTTCTGCTTCTTCCTAGTTTGACATTGGCCCAGAGTGACGAAAAAGCAGTCATGATCGTGCAGAATTATAGAAACGAGACAATTACGATTGAATTTTTCATACTTTATTGGAGACTATTCGTGGTCGATTATGGAGCGCGATATCCCAATTGACGGAGATCTGACCTATAAAATCCCGACCGGCCTTCCCGGTTGTGAGTATTTGATTGACTGGGAGATTGATGATGCGTTGCTTGTTATTTCAAACAACCGAGGTGAAATCTGCCACCAAGAAATCAGTTTGTCGAAAAGCGCGAAATCAGTATCGAAGTTCGAAGTCGGCATTGTCAAATTGGAAGGCGTTGAAACAACGCACTTGATCTATCTATTTTCCGTTCCAGTTTGAAAAGACGACATATGTCGTCTAATCATGCGTTCAATATCGCCTCTAGAGGCTATCTCTCTAAGTGCGAGATCAAAGTTTTGCTGATGCGCCACGGCGTTCGGTTGAGACTTCGGAATCAATAGGTGAAATGAACTTGCACCTAATGAATCCCTCAGAACGGTGAATCTATCCATTGACCCGAACGCTTCATGCGCTGAAAAGATGCCGTGAAGATCGTAGGTTGGTATAAAGCCCACCTCGTCACGGCCTAGAACTCGAAAGTATTCCGCTGTCGAAGATGTACGCCGTATTTCACTCTTGTTGCTGCTTAAAATTGTGAGATCATTTTTGTTTGAACGGTAAGTATTGGGCAAGCAGAGTTTCTTATCGTCCAAATCATTGAGTGTCCAAAATCTATTTCGCCCACGGCTGGAAACAAACACTGAGTGTCGCGCTATCAGAAGCGGCCTAGAGAGAAAAAATTCGTCGGTCTTGACCTGATCTGGTTGGTAGGGAAAAGTAGCTTGGAACCGGCCGCTCAAGGTATCCACATACCCCTGGTCCCAATCACCGAACTGGATTTCCGTATCTAATCCCAATTCACAGTATACCGCTTCTACAAGCTCTGTAATCAGACCACCATTTGGCAACTGAATATCAGCGTAGGGTGCAAAATCATTGCCGGTGACCAATCTAAATGTCTCTGCTTTGGCGGACAGAGATTGCGTTGCCTGCAACAACAATAAACCGACGAGCGTACAGGTTAAGAACGCGGCAAAATGGACAAGTCTCTGACTTAACAGGGCGAATACTAAATCGATTGTTGGTCGCCCGTGCATAAATAATTCAATCTTCCTTACTAACTGCAGGTGTTGTCGCGGAATGCCACGGGACACGCCGAGCCGGCAGATCCATTAAAGAACAGCTGCTCAGCATGCGAACTGTAGAAACACCCCCTCACAACAACGCAATTCCCTCGTCTTGTTAAGGTATAGACAGACACTGGGAACGTGCCGTCCATTCGTGGCGATAGTCTCGAGCAGTGCTGGGCTGAGGGGCGTACGGTGCCGGTAAAATAAGTTTCCATTCCGGCAAACGGCTCTCCTCGCACAAACGCTACTGTATCCTGACTACGGTTAATAATGCAGATGGCATTGGCATCGTTAGCCCACATAACAAGGAACAACAGAGTTAGTATTTTCTTGGTCATCTAAATTATCCCCACCCTTCAAGCTGTCTTATTCTATATCTCAATCTGACTGGCTTGCCTAATAGACACATACACGGTTTCATTAATGGATTGGAGAGGTATATTGATTTTTGACGCTATAATTGATGTGATTTGCGCCATAGAAGGATGAAATTTTTGCAACTGCGTTCGCATATTTTATGTTCTTTGGCGCTGGCCGGAATGGGTCTTTGGAATTCACACCCGGCACCTGGCGCGGAGCCCCTAAGAGTTGCTGTTCAAGCTTTTCCGGTCAGCGACGGTGACCCTCATCGCTCTGTCAGCGTTTTCTCAACGTACGCTTGGTCTCCGACCTTTGAAACTTTGACCACCTTCCGAGAAGACGGAGAGCTCGTTGGGGAACTAGCTACTTCGTGGGAAAAGATTGAAACCAACCTGTGGCACTTCAATCTACGCAAAGGAGTGGTTTTTTCAAATGGACGCCCATTCAGTGCTGAAGATGTGGTGCGTACGCTCGAATATCTGCAAACGCCCCACGGCTTAACGGCCGCTGTAAATCGGGACCTCTCTGTCATCGATAGCGCCTACGCGGTGGACGAGCACACGTTGGCCATCAGAACCAACAGTCCGACGGCCATATTGCCGCGGCTTATGACACCCCTCTATATCGTCGAACCCGATTATTGGCGGTCAGTCGGGCCCGAGCAATTCGCCCGTGAGCCTATTGGGTCAGGCCCGTTTGTGGTTTCGGCATGGCAAGAAGGGCGCGTCAATTATCAAGCCAATCCGCTATCATGGCGCGCTCCTATAATCGATTCTCTCGAACTCATTGTTCTTCCTGAAAGAACGAGCCGACTGCAAGGTCTGTTAACGGGTGGAATTGACGTTGCCATCGGGATGAGTCCGGACGATCAACCGATACTTGAAGCAGAAAGTGGGCGGCTTCACCAGCGCCGGTCCATCGACGTAATCTCAATCACCTTGGTGATTGAGGACGGCCGCCCTACAAATGACATAAGGGTACGGCGCGCGCTAAACTACGCGGTAAACAAAGACGCAATCGCGGACATCCTTTTGTCGGGCTATACACGCCCCGCCACACAAGGCGCCGTCAGAGGACTATTTGGTTACAACCCAGACCTTGAGACCTTTCCCTACGATCCTGAAAGAGCGCGGACTCTGCTCAGTGAGGCGGGTTATGAAGACGGGTTCACGTTGGACGTGGAAGTCATCATCGGCTCAAACGCTTCTGACAGCGCCATTTACCAATTGATCGCCTCAAATTTAGCAGACGTGGGCGTTGAAATGCGCATCATACCTATTCCCACATCTCAGATGGTTCGAATTATTTTGCAAGGTCAATGGCGTGGAGATGGGTTTAGCCAAATATTTGGCTCATGGCCAACGTTTGAACCGCTAAGAACCATTCGTCTGCATTCCTGCCTATCGCCAAATCCCTGGTATTGTGATGAAGCGATCATGCCAACTTACATGGCAGCGGTGAGAGCGGAATCACTTGACGAGCGAGCATCACTTACGCGCGAGGTCTTGGCATTTTATCATGACCAAGCGACCGCTATTCTTTTGCAAGAAGTGCCGCTTTTAGACGGTGTTGGTCCCCGCGTTGGAAATTACGCTCCCAACAAAGGCAAAATCAATTACGAGACGATCACATTGGTTGAATAGTCACGAAACTAGGATGGGTCGGGCGCAACCCGGTAAAGTTTTATGCCCTTGTTCTTACCTGTAAATAAACTTTGCAGTGTCAATGGCATGCGTTCAAACCCTTCGTCCACATCTTCAGAATTCAACAATTGGCCGGATTCATACCAATCGTGTAATTCGGACTCGGCTTCATCAAACCGATGCCGGTAATCAAAAATGAAGAACCCCTCCATCCTTGCCCGCTTTCTCACCAGATTCTTATAGTTCGTAGGACCCACATCAGTCTTGGTGCTGTAATCCGTGGAAATATACCCACAAATCACCACTCTGGCATGAAGTGATATGCGTGTGAGGACCGTATTGAGTACGTCACCGCCGACGTTATCAAAAAATACATCTACACCATTGGAACAAAGCGCGTCCAATCGCTCAAAGACACTTTCATTTTAATAGTCAATCGTGTCGTCAAAATTAAGGTCATTGATGAGCCATTTGCATTTTTCCGAGCCGCCGGCGATGCCAATGACACAGCAACCTTTTATTCTTGCGATCTGTCCCACGACGGAGCCAATACCACCGGCCGCTGCAGATACGACAACAGCATCTCCAGCTTTGGCTTGTCCGGCGTCAAGCAATCCAAAATAGGCTGTCACACCGGCGCTGCCCAGAGTGCCGAGAGCTGTAGTGAGTGGTTTGACGGGGTTTGCCACTTTTCTAACACTCAGGACATTGGGATTTTCTTTTTCAGGATGTTGAACCGAGTATTCATGCCAACCCGTTGAAGCGACGACGATTTCGACTTCGGTGTAGTCGGAATGTCGCGACGCGGTCACGACGCCGACACCGCGGCCACGCATGATGTCGCCCACTGCGATCTTTTCATGCATGCTCAAACTCTTCGAGATATAGGATCTTTGTGCCGGTGAAGTCCCCAAAGCCAATGTCTTGAGAACAAACTCGTCGCGCTGTGGTTCGGGAATCCGCTCTTGAGTAAGTTCGAAATGTTCAAAACCGATTATCTCTTCCGGTTCGGGATGGCGAGCCAGACGCCACTGTCTATTGCTCATCTCGTATCTCCAGCGTGCAAATATCGGTTATTTTATGGAGATGACCGTTCGTAATCTGCGGTGGGTGGCATCACCAAATAAATGGTGGGCGCGACAGGGATCGAACCTGTGACCTCCACGATGTCAACGTGGCGCTCTCCCGCCTGAGCTACGCGCCCCTTACCGGACTGATCCGGTTGTGGCAGAGCCCCAATACTGCGAGGGGCTGGAAAGAAGCCCTTGTAGGTGGACAAATCTGCTAATGCAAGTATTTCGAAATGGTGCGGATAGGGTATGCTGAAAGGCAGGTTCGCTGTGGGTATGCGGCATAATTCGGGTTGTTTGGGTTTGCGGGAAATAAACGGGTGAGCATGATTTACGACTTAGTCGAGCCCATTGAGGTCTTGGACCCCGACATCTTAGCCACTCCGCTGGTAATTGCATCCCCTCACTCCGGTAACCACTATCCGAGAGATTTGATAGACGCGTCTCTTCTTAGTAAAGTCGCATTGCGAAGATCCGAAGACTGTTACATTGATGATCTGTTCTCAACAGCCATTGGCATTGGTGCACCATTACTTCGCGCCATCTATGCGCGGGCGTATTTGGATCTAAACAGAGAACCATACGAGCTCGATCCGGCAATGTTTTCTGATTCATTACCTGAATACTGCAATACGTCTTCTGCACGAGTCATTGCCGGCCTAGGGACAATTGCGAGAATTGTGGCCAACCAGAAAGAAATTTATGCACGGAAACTGACGCTTGAGGAGGCCGAAGGTAGAATTGATCGTCTATATAAACCGTATCATCAGACATTAAGACGCCTTGTCAACCGAGCGAGAGATCAATTCAGTTTTTGTATATTGTTGGATTGTCACTCAATGCCATCGGTCGGGTTGCCTTCGGGCAATCGGGTACCGGAACAGAGCGTGGACATTGTTCTTGGTGACCGTAACGGGCTTTCTTGTGCGTTATCCGTAACAGAGGAAACGGAACGTATATTTGGCAGTTTAGGATATTCGGTGGTTCGCAATAACCCCTACGCTGGCGGATTTACAACGCATAACTATGGTGATCCGACAACTGGGGTTCATGCAATACAGATAGAACTTAACCGCTCTCTATACATGGACGAAAGTTCTCTTGGCAGGCGGCCCGGATTTGCCAAACTGAAATCTGATGTACGTCAATTCTTAGACCTGTTGTCTGGGTTCTGTTTAGAGTCAAGGTCTGAATTGAATTACCAAAGAATGAGCGCCGAGTAGGTCCAGGAGATTGCCCTCAACGGATTTTAACTCATTGTAAAACAATAGAATTCTAGACTGGGGCAAGTGATATGGCGGTAGAAAACTTTAAACACAGCGCTTGTCGTTTTGCCTTGCGGCAATTAGAGTGCCGCGTGGATTCCCCGTCGTTACGCCTGATTCCACATCATCTTTTCTTCACCGAACGTTTCATAATTTACGATGTCTGAAATCGGTAATCTTACTCTTTTCCGAGAGAAATCGACTGTTCATCGTTTTATCGAGCTCGGCGAAGACGAGTCGGATGAACCCATTTTGAAAATTCGATCCAATCGTATTGTGGTCCCCCTTAAATTAGCTGATACGACCTACACCTGCATTATTCGCGGCCAAAACATGTCATCAACGTTACGACTGACTGGCTTAGTTATAGATCAATTCCGGCGTGAACCGGGTATGGTTCATGATGCTGCTGGCATGGATTGGGAAGGTCTTTGGACCCGACGCGTTTCAACCTATGAGGCTGACTATAATCCGGATAACTGGGTTTCGATGCATCTAGAGGGAGAAACCGTCTTTTCCACGGGTGAAGAAATTATAGACGTCATTCAAGAAATAGAAAGCCTCGCTGCCGGAGGCGATGTGAATGACTCTATTATTATGGGAGCGTCCAGTAATATTGTGGGCGCGTTAGAAGACCTTGTCGTCGAACACGACAGTCAAACAGCTTATGTTTTCACTCCCTTTTCGGCATACCACCGGGCTGCTGTTCTTGAAAGAAAGGGTGGAAAAACAGGGTCTTTTGCGGTTTCCGCATACCACCCGACACCTAAAAAACCGGTGCGACTGAGTTTCTTTTTGGGTTTTACAGCAGATGTTTTGGAAGCATTAACTTTGACCGCGTTTCTGGAACGCGTTCAGTTTATGGTTGAAGATAATTCCATCAGTTCTTCGACAATTACACCATCGCAAATCGCTGCCGCACGTAGCCGTAAAAGAGATCTTATGCAGCAAATTACCGGCTTCGAAAAAGCCTACAAGGTGACATACCGGCCCGAACGGCCGTCATTTACCTAACAAACGGCGCAGTCATTGACTGAATCGATTCCGTATCTTCTCACTTTCGCTTTAGCTCTCCTCGCGACAGGCGCAGCCGCGGGCGTTATCGCCGGACTTCTGGGAGTCGGTGGAGGTATTATCATTGTTCCGATTCTTTATTCAGTGTTCGACATTTTAGAAATTGATCAAAGCGTCAGCATGCATATGGCTGTCGGCACCTCCTTGGCCACGATCATTCCAACGGCTGTCGCGTCGGTTGCCGCCCATAACCGTAGGCGAGCTGTGGACTGGACGCTTTTTCGAATCTGGCTACCCTGGCTCCTGGTCGGTGTGTTCGTCGGGACGTGGCTGGCGAACACAGCCCTTGCCGGAACCGCATTGACAAAAATATTCGGTAGTGTGGCGTTGATCGTCGCCTTAGACCTCTTAATACGGCGTCGCGTTGATGACCCACATCAAGTGCGGCCAGACAGTATATACCGGCACACAATCGCCCCTGTCCCAGGAATGATCGGTGCATTTTCTTCTATGATGGGAATAGGCGGCGGCACTTTAACCGTCCCCTTCCTGAACGCTTTGTCGTATCCGATGCATCAGGCCATAGCGACGTCTGCGGGATTTGGCCTTGTGATTGCTGTGCCGGCAGCGACTGGTTTTATGATTGGAGGATGGGACGAGCCAACGCGGCCTGTCGGGTCTCTAGGCTATATAAACGTTATCGGATTTGTGCTGATAACGGTGACGTCCGTGTTCACTGCTCCATTGGGCAGTTGGCTTACGCACACATTGTCCGCAAAAACGCTAAGGCTTTTATTCGCAGCATTCTTACTTCTGACTGCTGTCAGAATGCTTGGTCTTACTTAGTATGGCACTCGCCTAACCGAGTTAATCGCTCGCCGTCCTGACCAGCACCAACAACAGTACCAAAAAGATGGCAACTGCCTGTGCTGTCACCCTAAGCTGCATTACACGATTTCCATGCTTCTTGTGAAAATCCCCGCCCTTAACGAAAGCGAATAGTCCCGTGATGAGCACGCCCAGCACTGCTAGGAGAGAAAGCGCCAATAAAACTATGAGAATTGTTTCCATAGAACTCTATAGGTGCGCCAATTAACCGCAGATTGCAACGCTCGCCTTAATACTTGGTCGTTTGACCCCGTTTGCCTGTGTTTCGGCCATTAATCTTGACTGTGCAAATACACGTCAAGACACTCTAAGGGATGCTGGCGTGAACGGATCAGTCTATTATTGGTACTCAATGGTGAGCGGCGACAAAGGTCAACTCAATTGCTCGGCACAGTATTGATCGAAGATGACAACACTCTTGTCAGAGAGTCGTTTAGCCATGTGTTGCAACGACGGGGATACACTGTTGTAGAGGCGGCAGACGGGGAAGTCGCGCTTGATCTCTTGGAGAAAGAAAAAATTGATCTAGCCATCGTCGATATCATGATGCCCGGGATGGGTGGCTTGGAATTACGACAAGCGATTGAAGTGCTGGATCAGCTCATTCCCACAATCTTGGTTACTGGGCAACCGGAATTGGTCGCGGGTTTGGTCCAGGATGATCCTGAATTTCAGATGGGACGAATCAGCCTCTTACAAAAACCAGTACATCCAGTCAAATTGTTAGCTGAAGTAGAAAAACGATTGCCCTTGTCTTGAGAGATATTGCTCAAGGACGATTCAGTTTTTAGTTCGTGCTGTTCATGGGATTTGGTGCAGCAGAGAAGCTTTCCCCGCAACCACATCGTCCAGTTTCGTTAGGATTTGTAAAAACGAATCCGCTTACCATTTTGCTTTCTTCGTAGTCCAGCTCGGACCCTAAGAGATACATTACCGCCATAGGGTCGACATAAAAACGGATACCGTTGTGCTCGACTACATCTTCATATTTTCGCTGTTCCTCTGCGTATTCGACTCTATACGCAAACCCTGAGCATCCTTTTGTATCAATTCCGACTCGTATACCAAGAACAGGGTGGTCAGCCTGTTCGATGAGCTTGCGGGCACGTGCCGCAGCAGCATCACTAACGGTAATTGGTTCTGGTCGTTCAATTTTCTTCATTCACGGTCTCCCATCAAGAGATGGTCAGTCCTTCCTAAAACATATCAAGGGCAACGCGGGCGACTTCAGACATATGTTCCGGCGTCCAAGGCGGATCCCATGTAATTGTAACCGAAACTTCTCCGGCACCCTTAACCGCGGCTACGCTTTCGGCGGCTTCGCCCGGCAACGTACCAGCAACAGGACAGGCCGGAGCTGTCAGCGTCATGAGTATATCGATGTTCCCTTTTTCTTCGAGTTGAACATCATAAATGAGCCCCAGATCATAGATATTAACAGGGATCTCGGGGTCAAAAACGCTTCTAAGCGCTTCCACCACGGCGGTTTCGCTCGCTGTATCGTCCGTGCCCTCGGGAAGAGGCGAACCACGTTTAACCACCTCCCCCTCTTCTGGAGGATCGGCTTCCATGGCCGGCATTGAATATGGAGGCATCATCAACTTTCTCTCCTACCTTCCCTTAGCGTGCTCAGTTTTCCGTTGTCGCGGCGGTATCCGCCTGCAAGACAGGCTTTGAGCGCATGCCAGGGCAAAGTGGCGCATTTTACCCGAACCGGAAATCGTCGCACTCCGGACAGCGCAACCAGCCGGCTCAATCGTTCTGCCATTTCTTCGCCCACCTCTTCCAATGTTGCATCTGGTGATTTTTCGTCGGTACACAAGTGGTGAACCGCTTCAAAAAGTTCAGTTGCCTCAGATTTGGTCAAACCTTTGACAGCTTCTGTCATCATTGACGCTGATGCGATGGAAATAGCGCACCCTTTACCATCACATTTGAGGTCAGAAATCCTTTCACCATCAACAATCGCAGTGACTGTCACTCGGTCTCCACACAACGGGTTGCGGCCCTCACTTTTACAGCTGTGCTGTTCGAGCACACCTGCATTCCTCGGCGACTTCCCATGGTCCAGGATGATTTCCTGGTAAAGGGAAATTACATCCTGATCTTCCGTGGTAGTCTGCATCAGCACAAGATCTCCCGGGCTTTTTCGAGTGCGTCTATCAGGCCATCAACGTCTTCTTTTGTATTGTACATACCAATTGAAGTGCGCACGGTTGCCGTCAACCCAAGGCTGTCCATAAGCGGTTGCGCACAATGGTGCCCGGCACGAACGCAAACACCTGCCCGATCCAATATGGTTGCCAGGTCATGGGGATGAGCCCCGTCAACAACGAAAGAGATCGCCGCGGTCTTGTTGGGTGCAGTTCCGACTAAACAAACGCTGTTCAAAGCCTGCAGGCGATCCATGCAATATCGCATCAGCTCGTCCTCATGCTGGGCGATATCGGTGTGATCAAAGGAGGTCACATACTCGATTGCTTTTCCGAGTCCAAGAGCGGGTACGATGGGGGGGGTACCGGCCTCAAACTTGGCCGGCAGTTCAGCCCATTCCGAGCGCTCAAATGTCACCGAACTGATCATTTCTCCACCGCCCTGATAAGGTGGCATGCTGTCTAGTAGATCCTCTTTTCCGTAGAGCACGCCAATCCCGTTGGGGCCATAGAGTTTATGGCCAGAAAAGGCGTAAAAGTCACAATCTAGATTTTGGACATCGACACGTTCGTGCACAATTCCTTGGCAGCCATCGATAAGAATTTTCGCACCAACAGCGTGGGTGATGTGGGCGATGTCCTTTATGGGAAGAATGGTGCCCAAGACGTTGGATATATGGGCCACGGCAACCAATTTTGTCTTTTCAGTGACTGTACGTTCGATTGAATCGATGGGAACATCCCCATCTTCTGTAATCGGCACAACAATAATCTCAACACCGGTTTGATCACGCAAGAGTTGCCAAGGAACAATATTCGAATGATGCTCCAAGGCTGTAATGACGATTTGATCGTCTTCCGTAAAGCGCCTGCCATAGGTTGCCGCGACTAGATTGATCGCTTCGGTCGCACCTTTCGTAAAGACGATCTCCCGGTCAGAACGCGCATTGATAAAAGCCCGGACGGTTTCTCTGGCGGCTTCATATTTCGACGTGAGCACCTCACTCAGCCAATAAGCACCGCGATGTACGTTGGCGTACTCATGGGAATATTGGTGCCCGATCGCTTCAATAACGGGCCGAGGTTTTTGTGCCGATGCGGCGCTGTCTAAATAGATCAACGGTTTGTCGTGAACCGTTCGAGACAGAATGGGAAAATCTGCTCTGACAGCGGCTACGTCAAATTCCCTAAATGCAGAAAACTGCGATTCCTGAACCGACGAGTTCATCATGCGCTCGCTCCCGTATGCTGCGCATGTGCTGCAAGCCAACTTTTCACTGTATCAAGGATCAATCGTTGAGAGTCAGGGTGCGTTATATTGAGCACCACATCGTCGAGGAAACCTTCGATCAGGAGCGCACGGGCCGTTTGCTCGTCAATACCCCGGCTCATAAGATAAAAAATATGATCGGTATCCAATTCCCCGGTCGCGGCACCATGGGCGCACTGAACGTCGTCGGCAAAAATCTCAAGCTCTGGTTTGCAATCGACTTCGGGGCCGGGATTAAGCAAAAGCGCCTTGTGCAGTTGCCGGCCATCCGTGCCTTGGGCTTCTCGCGCAACATGAATGCGACCTTGAAATATGCCTTGTGAGGTCCCAGCCAGCACACCTTTGATTGTTTGTCGCGATACTGTTCCGGGTGCCAAATGATAGATTTCAGAATAAATGTCGCTGTGTTGCGCGCCATGAACACCGTACGCACCATCGACTTTAGCTTGTGCATCTTGCTCTTTTAGTTCGACACGGATCTCTCTTCTGGTGAGCGCACCGCCCATGGACAATACAAATGAATCATAGTGTCCGCGGCGGTTGACCCTGACGTCATTTCGGCCGAGGTGCGAACCATGACTATCATCGCTGGCAATAATGAAATGGTTGAGGCGGGCATCCGGCTCAATGACGACTTCCGTAACGGGGTTCGTGAGATAGGGCTGGCCCGGCAGGCCGGTATGAGTCTCTATCACTGTCGCCTGGGATGCTGGCGCGAGCCTAATGACATTGCGGGGGTGAAAAGATCCCGGATGCGCGCCTGAGGCGCCGATTGAAATGATATGAATTGGGTTTTCGACTACCACACCGTCTTTGACGTCAATCGATAACCCATCCTCGACAAAACTCGTATTGAGAGTCGTTACCGGAGAACATTCCGGGTGAGAAACGGTTCCAATGCTCTTTTTTAGACTTGAAGACGGTTGGGCGAACACGTGAGCCAATGACTGAACCACACAACCCTGTTCTATTTCAGCTACATCATCTGATAAATCTGCCCTGAAGATTCCGTTGACACAAACAAAACGCTGCGCGCCGGGCACTTGCGGAATCGTTATGGGTATCGATGCAACGTCGACGTCGTCGGCAAGAGCAGCGGGTATAAATGCCGTCTTTGCAAGCTCGGTCAGAGACGTGTATTTCCATGCTTCCATTTTGCGATTGGGCATTCCCTGCGATTCAAGAACGGCCCGCGAGGTCTGCCGCAATGTCTCTACCCAAGAATCCTGTGTGCCGGAACTTGTCCCAACAGAATTGGCGTAATCCGCTCCGAAAGGATGATCGATTTTGGTCGTTAACGTCATTGCGAATACTCTTGTTTCACGCCGCCTGTGAGTCTTCAAAGCGACCGTAACCCTCGGCCTCAAGCTGTTCAGCAAGGGCGGAGTCTCCGCTTTCAACAACCTTACCGCCGACCAGAACATGAACACGGTCGGGAACTATGTAATTGAGAAGCCTTTGGTAATGCGTAATTACGAGAAAGGCTCGATCCGGTCCGCGCATGGCGTTGACGCCCTCGGATACGACTTTTAAGGCGTCAATATCGAGACCGGAGTCCGTTTCATCGAGAATGGCAAACCTAGGTTGGAGCAGACTCATCTGTAAAATCTCGGCCCGCTTTTTTTCACCGCCTGAGAAACCGACGTTCAATGGCCGCTTGATCATGTCATTGGAAATCTCTAATTCCTTGATCTTGCTTTTCATCAATTTCAGAAAATCCATGGCGTCGATCTCGTCCAAACCGTTAGCGCGGCGTTTAGCATTGAGGGCCGTCTTTAAGAACGTCGAGGTCGCAACGCCGGGAATTTCCAGCGGATATTGAAAAGCGAGAAAGACCCCTGCCCTGGCTCGTTCATCGGTTTCCATCTGAAGAAGGTCCTGTCCATCAAGTTGGATCGACCCTTGAGTGATGTCATAGCCTTCGCGCCCAGCCATCACATAAGACAGTGTGCTTTTGCCGGTGCCGTTCGGACCCATGATGGCATGAACTTCCCCGGCCTCAATTGTGAGACTGATTCCTTTCAGAATTTTGTTGCCGTCAACGGAGACATGCAAATTATCGATTGTTAACAGTGACATCTCTTTAGTTTTCCCGTGTGCAAATAGTTCAAACCTAACCAACGCTTCCTTCTAGACTGATTCCGACGAGTTTTTGTGCTTCGACTGCAAATTCCATGGGCAATGTCTGGAGAACCTCCTTACAGAACCCATTAACAATGAGAGAAACCGCTTCTTCCGGATTCATTCCCCGCTGCTGACAATAAAACATTTGGTCATCGCTGATTTTTGAGGTTGTCGCTTCATGTTCCGTCTGCGCCGTTGGATTACGGCTTTCGATATAGGGAATAGTATGGGCGCCGCATTCCTGGCCAATCAGCAAGCTGTCGCATTGGGTAAAATTGCGCGCACCGTCCGCTTTGGGTTGAACACGGACAAGGCCGCGATAGGTACTGTTCGACCGGCCGGCAGAGATGCCTTTGGCGATAATTTTCGAGCGCGTGTTCTTGCCGAGATGAATCATCTTCGTTCCCGTATCGGCCTGCTGACGATTGTTGGTTATAGCCACCGAATAGAATTCACCAACCGAGTTTTCACCTTGTAAAATGCAACTGGGGTACTTCCAGGTAATCGCGGAACCCGTTTCCACTTGGGTCCACATCACCTTGGAATTCTTGCCGCGGCAAGCCGCCCGTTTGGTCACGAAGTTATAGATTCCACCCTTGCCATTTTCATCGCCGGGATACCAGTTCTGAACTGTTGAATATTTGATTTCAGCGTCATCCAGAGCCACCAACTCGACCACGGCGGCGTGCAACTGGTTTTCATCTCTCTGCGGGGCCGTGCACCCCTCAAGATAACTGACGTAAGAGCCCTCGTCCGCAATGATGAGTGTGCGTTCAAACTGCCCAGTATTCTTCTCGTTGATTCGGAAGTAGGTGGAGAGTTCCATGGGGCATCTCAAGCCCTTGGGAACGTAAACAAATGATCCGTCTGTAAAGACGGCACTGTTCAACGTGGCAAAAAAATTGTCGCTATAAGGCACCACTGATCCCAGGTACTTTTTAACCAGATCAGGGTGATCTTTGATCGCTTCTGAAATGGGACAAAAGATGACGCCCATTTCATTGAGTTTCTTTTTGTAAGTCGTCGCAACCGATACACTGTCAAACACAGCGTCCACAGCGACGCCAGCCAGCATCTCCTGTTCAAGCAGTGGGATGCCCAGTTTGTCGTAGGTTTCTCTAAGTTTAGGGTCGACTTCATCCAGACTTTTAGGCCCGTCCTCTAATTTCGGGGCGGCGAAATAGTAGGCGTCTTGATAGTCGATCTTAGGAAAGGATAGTTTCGCCCACGTCGGCTCATGGTCCTGTCGCGTGAGCCACATCTCAAATGCTTTGAGACGCCAATCGAGCATCCACTGTGGTTCATTCTTTTTTGCCGAAATAAACCGGACGATATCGTGATTCAGACCCTTTGGGGCTTTGTCAGCCTCAATGTCCGTTTCCCATCCATATTTGTATTTTTTAACCGCCTTTACGGAATCGACGGTTTCTTGGGTCGCAGCCATTTTAGTCCCTCGCCTATTTCCGTTGTAAGGCTTCAGCTGCGTTAAGCGAGTGTTCGGCAGTCGGCTTTGGAATGCGGCCAAATCTCACCGAGCATCTCAGCAAGAGAAACGGTGCGAAGAGCTACTGTTACAGCACTATTGACCCTGTTCCATTTTCCCTGAACGGGGCAAAGATTTTCGTAACGGCAATGCTCATCGGTTGTATCAACGCAGGCAGTCAATGCGATTGGGCCTTCAACAGCCTCGATCACATCTGCAACCGTAATTTCGTTTGATGGCCGGCTGAGGCTGTACCCGCCATGGACACCACGATGAGACTCGACCAGACCGGATTTGACGAGACTCTTCATGAGTTTGGCGACAGTCGGCAACGGAATGCCGGTACTGACTGAGATCGCCTGAGTGGGCCGAACCTGCCCGAAGTCCGCCATATCAATCAGGACGACTGTGGCATAATCAGTTAACTTGTTGACTTTAAACATTATTTTACCGCTCGAAAAGTCGGACCAATTTAGTCTTATTATATGTTTCTTTAGTGAAGGATGATTTCGATTTCAAGGGCCTAAGGGTTAAAACATGGTCCAAACTGCAGGAGATGAGGGAGCCGTCGACGGACCGGTTGGTCTTGAGGCAGAGTGGAAAAATGGATCATGCCTCCCTTGTCCTACTCACAGATTCAGAATTTGTGCCGGGTTTGAAATCGGCCCTCCTCGCAGCCAAAGGTGAGGTCGATATTCAATCTCTTATACTCCTGCTACCCAATTACTCGGTACTGATCGTGTGTGATGACACGAAAGTTGTCGGTAACGGTGTCTCGGATTGTTTCCCATTCCCGGGGCAGGGTTTGGTTGAAGAACCCGAAGATGGCCTCGGTGAACTGTCGGAAATCGGGATAAAACCGGTTGTGCGTCACATGCCGGTGCATGACGCCCCATAACCGCTCGATGGGATTGAGGTGTGGCGCATACGGCGGCAGGAAATGCAGCCGGATGCGGCACTCCGGCCGCTCCAGGAACGGCCGCAACAGCCTGGCATGGTGATAGCGCGCATTGTCGAGACAGACATGGATCACCCGGGATCACCCGGGATCACCCGGGTGTCCGGATAGGCCCGTTCCAGCTTCTCGAACAACCGCAGAGAGGTTTCGGCATTGATCTTCTCGCCCTCGACCAGGGTGAGCTTCATCGTTTCAAGGTCCAGTGCGCCGTGCAGGTTCAGCCGCTGGCGCCCTGTCGTGGCCTTGATCGCCGGCTTGTCGGAACGGATGAACCAGCCATGCGCCGGCCGGCTCTGATACTCGGGATGGACCGCAGCGGCGAAGACAACCGTCGCGTCCGGAAACATCCCGCGCGTCAGCTGTTCATAATCCCTGATGAAGGCTTCCTGCGCCTGCTTGTCGGCCTGCTTCGGCCTGGTGCCCCGGCACACAGGCACTGGGGGACGGGTTCGCACGCTCGGCATTTCCAAGCGCGGTGACAAATATCTCCGCACCCTGCTGATCCACGGCGCGCGCGCCGTGCTCACCAACGCCAAGACGCCCCCGAATGGGCGCTGCGCCTAGCCGAGCGGCGACCGCCCAACGTGGTCACGGTCGCACTGGCCAATAAGACGGCACGCACGATCTGGGCCCTATTGGCCCATGACCGGGCGTACCAGACGAACTTCAACAGCCAGCCGGTCTAGGCGCGGCAGACGACGGGATAACGAACCGACACAGGAGGTGTTGCGCAAGGTACGACAAGGTGTGATGGCAAACAGGTCAGACCGCGATCCGCTAAGCCTGCATCGTGGTTAGGGCGAGAAGCCCACGGTAGGAAATGAGGCGCGGATCGGCAGATCCCACCAGGGCCAGCGAGCAAGAAGCCTCGCACTCAAAGGCCGGATACAAAACTGCAATCTGCCTGCCCGCCGCACAAAATCGGTCCTTGCGTCCCGGGAGGCGTTCATACAAACCACGATGTTGAATACTACCGACAAGATCATCAAACACAAAACTGGATTGCTGAATCTGGCCGAGGAACTGGGCAACGTGTCGAAGGCCTGCCAGGTCATGGGCATGTCGCGCGACACCTTTTACCGCTACAAGGCCGCGGCTGAGGAAGGCGGCGTGGAGGCCTTGTTCGAGCGCACCCGGCGCAAACCCAATCTTGCCAACCGCGTCGGTGAAGCCACCGAGCAGGCGGTGATCAAATCCGCGCTGGAGTTTCCGGCCTATGGTCAGGCCCGCACCTCCAACGAGCTGCGCAAGCAGGGTGTCTTTGTCTCACCCTCCGGCG
Organism: Rhodospirillaceae bacterium; assembly: GCA_965262665.1. Classification (GTDB taxonomy): domain Bacteria; phylum Pseudomonadota; class Alphaproteobacteria; order Rhodospirillales; family Rhodospirillaceae; genus CBDBND01. The sequence continues at coordinate 396,180 of CBDHFR010000002.1, read as the reverse complement.
TCCGCTCGATCTGGCTGCGGCATGACCTGGCCAACTTCAAGGCCCGCCTTAAAGCATTGGGGGCTAGGGTCGCCGAGGATGGCATGATTCTGACCGAAGCCCAGGTGCGGTGGAGTGGACGCCCCCATCTGACGGCGTCATAAGCGCCAGGAAGGAACACACGTGTGGTGCGTTCGATCAACGAAGGAGGCGTCCGTGGAGCAAGTTACCATCATCGGCATCGACATTTCAAAGAGGAGCTTCCAACTTCATGGGGCAGCCGCCGAAGGTTTACCGGTATTCCGCAAGAAACTGTCGCGAGGCAAGTTCCTCGCATTCCTTTCCGAAGTGCCGCCGTGCCTGATCGTGATGGAGGCCTGCGGTGGCCAAAGGCGACGGGAACGGAATAGTCGTTGCTTCGGTAACGCACCAGGGACAACGAGGTGACTTGGGTCGCCACCTTGTCACAAGCATCAAATGGGATGGGCGGCAACGCCGTCAGCGTCTCGAGATCTTGCTCAAGCCGTTCACCGATGGTTTTGGCATGGCCGCGTAGAACCTCGCCTTGCCGTTTGCGGCCTTGCTCTTCCAGGTATGCATTGAAGGCCTCCCAGTTCGCGAAACAGGGAAGCGGCGTCATGAAGTTCCGCCGGGCATAGCCAACAACACCCTCCACATTGCCCTTGTCGTTGCCCTTACCCGGACGGCCATATCGGTCTTCGCAGAGGTAATGGGATTGCAGTTCGCTGAACGACCGGGTTCGTTGCCGCCTGCCATCCGGCAGGATACGTGACGCCAAGCACTTGTCGTTGTCATAAAGGATCGATCGCGGCACGCCGCCGAAGAAGGCGAAGGCCTTGTTGTGGCCATCCAGCCAGGCTTCCACCGTCGCCGCCGGATAGGCCACGACGAAGCATGCAGCGCTGTGGGGAAGGGTCATGACAAAGAAATGGGCTCGCAGCTTGACGCCAGCGATGATCGCATCCGACTCGCCGAAATCCGCCTGCGCATGCCCCGGCGGATGTACCAGCGGATGTACCAGCGGATGTACCAGCGGCACGAACATCTCCCGCAAACGACGGCGCCGTTCGCGGACGTAATCCTTGACGATGGTCTGGCCGCCGGTGAAGCCATGCTCATCGCGAAGGCGCTCGAATATCCGCTTTGCCGTGTGGCGCTGCTTACGGTGAACCGTGCGGTCCGCTTCCAGAATGCGGTCAATGATATCCGTGAACGGGTCCAGCTTAGGCCGCTTCGGCGGCTCGCTGCGCCGGTATCCCGGCGGCACCGAGTGCCGCAGCATCTTCTTCACTGTATCGCGCGATAGCCCAAACCGTCTTGCTGCTTCTCGCTGGCTCAGCTCTTCCACATGGCACGCCAGTCGCACGGTTAGATAAAGGGCCACCAAGTACATCCTCCCACCTTCCATCCCCAAACGGATCGAAGGCTACAGGTGGCAGATTTTTGCGCCGCCCGCGGCCGGGACATTCCCGCCGCTCCCGTGGATTAATTTGTCACCGTCGTTCTCACACACGGCCGCCGAACAATTACCCGCGAGGGAAGACCAAGCTTCATCGCCGTCCTCGCTCAGCGTCACCTCCGCGCCAAAATACTCGTCGCGCATCGCCATGCGCGCGACGATAGCGCAGAGCCGCAACCGTTATCAGTGCCTTGTGAAGCCTTATCCGATGTGGATAATGATCACAACGTCAAGCGTGCCACGGCCTGAACGAACGCTTACATTTTCGGCTCCGGCGTGACACTTTCCAAGAAGCGCCTTTCAATATCAGGATAAGAGCTTTGCGTAGCGTTGACCCATCCGGCGCCGGGACCTGTCCTTACCAAAAATCTTATTCGCCGATCTTGTTGATGCAAACCGTCAGGGTGTGGATAAGGTTTTCGGGAGATACAGGCTTCAACTTGCTGCCTGAAGACCCTGTATTATAGCCTCTTCTGCTCCGGGCCAATCAGTCTGACAATGCTCAGTTGGCTTCTACATCTTTACACCGAGCGATAAGAACACTCGCCGCCCTCGCGGATCTGCGGAACGCGGATCGTAGCTACCTGCGATGGCGACATAGGGCGGGTCGGCATCGAACAGGTTAGCGACGCCCAGGGTAAGCGAAGTCTCCGTACCATTGCGCAACAGACCTTCAAAGGACCAGCGAATGTTTCCGTCCATCGTCGTGAAGCTGTCAATGGAACCGCCGCCATCATCCTCGTATCCTCCCACGTGACGCACCAGTGCATTAACCTGCAGCGGTTCGTGGGACCAGGTTAGGCCGGCGGTGGCCCGGAACTTCTGGTTGGGGGCGCCTAGGTTGGCGCGATTCAGTTTCCCTAGCGCATCAATCATAACGCCCGCGTTGGTCACGTCATAGCTGAGCAGCCAGGTCGCCTCGGACCAGGCAGTGAACAACCCGGCATCGGTTGCAACGTTGGCGCGGGCGGCGAGGTCGATGCCACTCGTATTGATCCGGTCGGCGTTGATGAAGGCTACATTGACAATGGAGATGGTACCCGCCGAGGTACGTTCGATGCGCGGGTCGAACGGGTCGGCATTGACGATGGCTTGAGCGTTTTCCTTGCGCAGCACATCCTTGAACGAATACCGCCAATAGTCGGCGTTGAATGCCCAGCGCTCGGCGTCACGCCAGGTCAGCCCCAGGTTGAACGCACGGGACGTTTCCGGTTCGAGGGACGGATCACCCAAGGTCCGGCGACCAGCGAAGGTTCGCGAGCCGTCGTGATCGACGATATTGGTGAAATTGGTCTGCGCGCCCTGAGTCTGAAACGGCGAAGGCGCCCGGAACGAAGTGCTGTATGAACTGCGCACCGAGAAGCTTTCCATGGCCCGGAAAAGGAGCGTAACCTTCGGGTCCAGCGTATCGCCGACACCCGAGCCGTAGTTCTCATAGCGGAGCGCACCGGTGACTTCGAGCCGGTCCGAAAGGGGCAGCCAGATCTCGCCGTAGGCAGCATACGCATCGTCGGTGGCCGCAAAATCGGGATTGCCGATCAGGAATGCCCAACCGTCCTGGCGGGTGACCGCATCGTAACGGTAATCCAGCGACTGATCCCGGTACTGCACGCCCACCGCATAACCGCCGCGATAACGCGGCAGATCGCCGGTGAGGTTCACCTCTACCGTTGTCAGCTCCGACTTGCCATCGCCCACATAGTCTCCAATTATGAATTCATACAGTTCAGGCCCGTTGAACAGCGCATCTCCCACGGCGGCGGCGAAGTTTGAGCTGAACGGGTTAAAGAACAGACAGCCGCCCTGCCCGGGCACATTTGGTGCCGCCGTTGCGGAAGTACCGGCCTCGCAACCGTTGCCGCCAAAGCCCCTGAGCGCCGCCTGGAAGTTGGCCGCATTGACATCGCGGGGGTTCAACAGGGCATCGTTGGTCCCGTGCACCAGGGCAATATCCCAGGAGACCGTTTCAGAAAAGCGGCCTTCAAGGCCGAGGGCGAAGCGGATTGTTTCATGGTCGTAGTAGTTGATCTCCGGCGGATGCCCGTAGCCGTAGGGCCGCCCCTGAAACAAGACATCCTCGCCGAAGGGATTGGCCGGATGGTATGCCGGCGCCACAGGCGTGTTGAGCACTGGGAAGCTCGGTGACACTTCGCGGCTGATATCGTTGCGCGCATAGCCTAACTCGGCCCAGAGTTGGGAGTTATCGTCGCGGCGCCAATTAACGCGTCCCCAGGCCTGAAGGCGCTTTTCGTTGGGCACCGCAGTGAGCTGCGGTCCGTAGTCGAAACGACAAATGACGCTGCCGCTTGCCAGTTCCTGCAATAACCCCTCGTAGCGGTTGCAGCCCGGATCGGCGACGGTGCGCCCCAGCGACGGCACGCTAAAGCTGCCCGGATTGCCAAAGCCACTGGTAGCTGGTTGCAACCAGTCCACGTCGGCCAGCACAAGGCTCGTGCGATCGAGGTAACTCGCTGCCACCAGGAATTCTCCGCTTTCGCCGACGGCGCCGCCGAACACACCATCTAGGCTTATATCCTCCTGGGAACCATCGTTGGTGCGGCTACGGTATTCGGCCTGTAGTTCAAGGCCTTCGAAACCGCGGCGGGTAATGAAATTGGCGACGCCGGCCACCGCCTCGGAACCGTAGATGGCCGCGGCGCCGTCCTTTAGAATCTCCACGCGTTCAATGGCGAGCATGGGGACCAGCGCCGCGAGGTCCACGAAACTGGAGCCATCATCGGTCTGAACAGAGGAGAGCACCTGGCGTCGGCCGTTCAAAAGCACCAGAGTGGACGCGACGCCGAGCCCACGCAGGTTGATATTGGCCGTGCCCACGGTGTAGTTCTGGGTGAGATTATCGGAATTGTTCTCCGCCCCCGCATTGATAACCAGGACACCGACGAGGCCGCGTATGTCCTTAAGCCCGGCATCGCGCAGATCGGCAGTGTCATAGTTTGACAGCGGAGACGGCGAATCGCCCTGCCGATCAATCCGGCTTCCCGTCTTGGCCGTGACGATGACTTCCTCGACCGTATCCGTTTCCGCTGCAACGCCAGTGGCGGACAGCTCCGACAGCAGCGTCAAAGCAAGCAGCATTGATGAAATCACCCGCATCAGGCTACTGTCCGCAAGTGCCGTACCTTCAAATCGACCGTGGGTGCCATGCCGTACTTGTTGATGTCTACCCAGCAAACCGCATGCAGCCTACAGGGCCCGGACGGTATTATCACGTTATTGAACGGTAGTGACGCGAATTGGCATAGACCTCAAGCTCAAGCGGCAGCGGTGGCGGTTTGCCACAGGCCCATAGCGTGGTTGCGAAGCTGGCGTAATGTCTTTCGGGATATCAGATGGCGTTGGACGTTGAAGGTGTTGTAGACGGTGGCGTGGGTAGAGAGAAACCGCTGCGCTGATCGAGCCGATTTGAAACGCTGCATTCGTCGTTCCCTCTGTCGGACTGGTAAGTGAGAATTCTCGGCTCGGTTGTTCTTCCTGCCACCAAAATCATGGTGCCTGATAAGGCCCAAATCCTTCAGAGCAGCACCATAAGATGGCAGTTTGTCTGTGATGAAGGTAGCTGGGACAAAGCCTTGCTTTTTCAACAGTTTGCGTATCACCTTGAGCGCTGCCGTCTTGTTTCTGCGTGACTGAACCAGGATATCCAGCACTTCGCCTTCACTATCGACAGCGCGCCATAGATACATCCGCTTGGCGGCGATGGAAACGAACACCTCATCAAGGTGCCACCGGACATCCGCTCGAGGGCGCGTTGTCCTCAGTCTCCGGGCATAGGCTTGCCCGAACTTCAGTGCCCAGCGCCGCACCGTTTCATAAGAAACATCAACACCACGTTGAGCGAGCAGATCTTCAACATCTCGGTAGCTGAGGGGAAACCGGTAATACAGCCAGACAGCGTGCTGAATGATCGCGGGTGGAAAGCGGTATCGGGCATAGGAGATGTTCTGCATCCAGCGACACTACTGCGCCATCAGCGGCTGGTCACCCTGTTAATGTGACAGTTCCTCGCCGAGAGCGATATCGTCACCCGGGTCAAAGAGTTTTGTACCGGACGCGACGACGTTTCCATCCATGCCGCTGCAGTTTACGCCGGTGAGTCGCCAAGGCCCTTACCCGGCACAACAGATATTGGACTAGACCCACGGTTTTATTCCTGTGCGGCTTATTCGTCGGACCGGGAAGGTCGTGGAGAGGAAAAAGATCAAGCCGAGGCGGCTGAATTCTGGGTTTTCGCTTTCGTGCAAGGCAATATCAGTGTGCGCTATCACCCGCGTGTGGTGGTCTCTGTTTCCGACAAACGGAAAATCGTCCGCGCGCTTGAGCAAAGTTGCGCCCGCAATCCGACCCGCAACCTCTTGGACCAAACCGTCGAAATTGCCTACCGGGTACGGCCGGACTGGGACCAGGGTGAATGGGATTGATTAGGCTGGGGCCAGCGCTTTTGCCCGTTCCCGCAAAATAAACTTCTGAATTTTCCCGGTGGACGTCTTCGGCAGTTCGTCAAATACCACCGTTTTGGGCACTTTGAATTTCGCCATGTTGTCCCGGCAGAAGGCAATGATGTCGTCTTCGGTCGCAGACTGACCCGTTTTCAAGGTGACAAAGGCACACGGTGTCTCGCCCCAATGATCGTCGGGACGCGCCACCACCGCGGCTTCCAGTACTGCCTGATGCTTGAACAGTACGCCTTCCACTTCGATGGTGGAAATGTTCTCGCCGCCGGAAATGATGATGTCCTTGGACCGGTCGCGGATCTCCACATAGCCGTCGGGATGCTTGACCGCGAGATCGCCGGAATGAAACCAGCCGCCCTTTAAGGCTTCGGTCGTTGCCTTGGGGTTTTTCAGATACCCTTTCATCACGACGTTGCCACGGAACATTATTTCACCAATGGTTTCCCCGTCGGCGGGCACCGGAGTCATGGTGTCCGGATCCATCACGTCCAAGCCTTCGACCACGTGATAGCGCACCCCTTGACGGGCCTTGAGTGCGGCCCGCTCCTCCAGCGGCAACTCGTCCCATTCATCGTGCCAGGAACAGACGACGCAGGGGCCGTAGACTTCGGTCAGGCCATAGCCATGGGTCACACCGATGCCCATGCCTTCCATGGTGGCGATCACGGCCGCGGGCGGGGCCGCCCCCGCAGTCATCGCCTGGATGCCAGTTGGTAAACCGGCACGCTGCTCGTCCGGTGCATTGACCATCATGTTGAGCACGGTGGGCGCACCGCAGAAGTGAGTGATGCCCTCGTCCTTCATCAGCTTGAAAATCGCCTCCGGATCCACTTTGCGCAGGCACACATGGATGCCGTTTAAAGCCGTGATGGTCCAGGGGAAACACCAGCCGTTGCAATGGAACATGGGCAGGGTCCAGAGATAGACCGGGTGGGGCGTCATCCCCCAGGCCATCATGTTGCCGAGGGCATTGAGGTAGGCACCGCGGTGATGGGTGACCACGCCCTTGGGATTACCGGTGGTGCCAGAAGTGTAGCTCAGGGCAATGGCTTGCCATTCGTTGTCGATGGGCACACCTTTGAATGTCGGATCGCCGGTTTCGAGAAACGCTTCGTAGGCGATTTCGCCGAGCGGCGCAGCGTCCGGTGCTAGCGGATCGTCGATATCGATGATGAAAAGATCGCGACCGCATTCTTCTACAGCTGCCTTGGCCACATCCGCCAGTTCGGGATCGACCAAAAGAATCTTAGCTTCGCCGTGATCGAGAATGAAGGCGATGGTGGCCGCATCGAGCCGGGTGTTGATGGCATTGAGAACACCCCCCGTCATTGGCACGCCGTAATGGGCCTCAAAGTGAGCCGGAATGTTGGGGGCGAGAATGGCAACCGTATCGCCGGGTTCGATCTCACGATTGACCAGAGCCGAAGCCAGACGGCAACAGCGTTCGTAGACCTGGCCGTAGGTCAGACGCATAGGACCGTGAATCACTGCCATGCGGTCCGGGTAGACTTCCGCAGCGCGCCGGATAAAGGAGATGGGACTGAGCGGCTCATGATTGGCCGGTGTTTGATCGAGGTCGGTATCGTAAATCCCTGACATAAGCGTATCGCTTTCTTTGTTGTCACCCGGTGATGTCTGCGATGAGCAGGCATTCACAGAAGGTCTTTGATAGACTCTTGATTATGACCATCTTGGAATCAACACCCTAGATAACTTCTCCAGACATGGCGCGATTAGAAATACTTATTGGAATATTCATCTTGGGAATGGGCCTCGCGGCCACGTCGCCCGCTTTCGGCGACACCTTTCGTTTTGGTGCGCTGAGTTCGCCCGGCGATCCCTACGAAGTGTTGTGGACGCAGTTCGCGGATCGGGTGGAGCGGGAAAGTAAAGGACGCTTGAGCGCGGAGTTGTTTGTGCGCGGTGAAGTCGGCGGTGAAGAAGCGTTGATGTTGGCCGTTCGGCGCGGGCGCATCGAAGTGTCCATCTTCACGTCTTCGGGATTGTCAGCTGTCATCCCAGAGATGTCCTTGCTGATGGCGCCGTTCATGTTTGACTCATTGGACGAAGCGGATTTTGTCCTCGACAGTTACCTGGCCGAACCAATCGATACCCTGACAGCGGAAAAAGGTTTAACGGTTTTGGGCCTGGCCGACGAAGGTTTTCTCAGTGTGTTCAGCGTCAGTCCGTTAAAGACACCGAGCGACCTCATTGGATACCGCATGCGGTCTCGACAGGTGCCGTTTTCGCCTTTGTTTTTGGAAGCCCTTGGCGCGGACGTGGTGGCGCTGACCTTTCCTGAACTCATACCAGCCTTGCAGACCGGCCTGGTGCAAGGTGCCGAATCTGGCGCCATGACCTACGCCAGTTACGGACTGGCACCGGTGGCACCCCACTACACCTTGACCCGGCATGCGTATTCATCGGGCATCTACGCTGCCAACACGGCGTGGTTTGAAAACCTGGACAGTGACCTTCAAGAGGCCATGCGCCGCGCTGTGCCAACGGCCAGCGAGGTGCGGCGCATGGTTCGGGCGCGCAATGCAGCGGATTTGGAAGCGGCGGTCGATCGCGGCGTTCAAATATATCAGCCGAACCCGTTAGAGTTGGCGCAGTGGAAGGCCGTAACGCAGCCGGTCGCGTCAGAGCTCGTCCGCCGGATCGGGGGTCAGGCAGACTTTTTTTACGAGACCATCAAAACCGGCAAGACCGCTTACGCGGAAAGGATTGTTCATGCCGAGTAACGATAAACCGCATTTGTACGGTCAGATGATGTCGCCTTTCGTCGCCCGGGTTATGTTGGTGGCACAGAGTCTGGGTCTGGATTTAACAGCTGAGCCGGTGCCGGGCGGCGACACGTCGTCGCCGGAGTTCAGGGCCATTAATCCCATCGGCCGGGTGCCGGCCCTGGTTCACGGCGACCCGTGGCTGGCCGAAGGAGAAGTGATCTGCAGTTACTTGCGCGATCTCTATCCGGAAAAGGACACGGAACGGCGCGATCCGGCCCGGGCCGCGCGGGGTCGTTTGATCGCCCGCATTGTCGACCTTTATTTGATGGGCTCTTACGTTCCGCTCATTCCGTTGCGGCGCCGGGACAATCCGGACCAGGCATTGATAGAAAAACAGGTCGGGATTTTTTAAGGACGGACTTTCAGTTCTCGAAAAAGTCTTGTCTCCGTCCCCTTTCGCCCTTGGGGATTCCCTTGGCCATAGGGACTGCGCCCTGGCACCGGCCATGGATTACCTCGAGCTGATGATGCCCCACTTCGGCATCCCCGACCTGACCGAAAGCCATCCCAAACTCAAACGATGGTGGACCTTTGTGAAGGAGCGGGAGCCCTTTTTGACCGCGTTCGAGCAGGGCCGGGCCGACTTACGCGCCTATCGGGAGGAACACGAACTTCCGCCGTTAGAAGGCCTCTAGCCGCAAAAGCCTGAGTGTGTAAGCTACCGCCCAAAGAAATCTGGGAGGGACGCATGGAACACACCACCATCCGTGGGCGTATTCGCTATACATCCAAAAAGAAAGAAATCCTCGACCAGGACCGGGGCGGTGAGACCTATATTTACACCACCCATTTGGACGGTTCGCGGGTGGTGCGTGCTCATTGCTCCATCGACGAAAACGAGCCGCGCGTTTTGCGTGATTCCATATGCACGCTGAATAAAGATTGGACGCCGCGTTACGGCTTCGTCCAGATCAGCGTTGACGAAGAGTTTGTCGGCTCCTCTTGGTTCCGCTTCACCGACACCATGGCGGAATGCGAAGGGTTTACCATCAACGAAGGCCGCATTTCCCAGCAGATGGAGCTCGACGTACCACCGGCCATTTTCGGCACCCACCCCATCCAGGCCGATGCCATGCATTGCAACATCTATCCGCTTGATCAGGGACCAGGGCAGTACACTGCACCTTTACATCTCATGTGCTCGTTCCATCACCGCGGCGCTGATGGACCAATTCTGTTGATGCGGCGCAATACCCTCACCATCAATTACATCGGCAAGGAAGAAGTCACCGTGGCGGCGGGCACTTTTGAAGCCTATCACTTCAGCTACGGCACCAATACCGACGACGACTACATGGGCACGGACAAACACCCACCCTACCACACCTGGACGACAACGGACGGTGATTATGTGATGCTCAAGGCCTATTGCACTGGCTACATGCAGACTTATTACGAGCTGACCGAATACGAAAAACGCACCAACTACTTTTAGGTTTGCCGCATCCTATGACTACCGCCACCACTATCACCGACGTTGAGGTCGATCTGCTGCGCTTGCCTCTGCCGCGGCCCATGCTGTCGGGCTCCGCCGCCGCCAAGCCGGTGACCCACATCAGCATGCCGGTGATTTTCATCACCACGGAAAGCGGGCTGCGCGGGCTCGGTTATGCCTGGAGTCACATGGGCGGATCGCTGGCCACGCGCACGGTGCTCGAACATGACATCAAACCGATGCTGATCGGTCAGGATGCCCTCAATCACGAACGCATCTGGAAACAGATCGGCAAGAAACTGCAAGCGGTGGGGCGGCGCGGTCTGGTGGTCCACGCCCAGGCAGCGACGGATCTAGCTTTGTGGGACATCAAAGGCAAGGCCGCCGGTCTGCCGCTGTACAAACTGCTCGGCGGCATCAGCGATGATGCGCCGGTCTACGGCTCCGACGGCGGCTGGCTCTACATGAGCGTGGAGGAAATGTTGGACGCGTTCCGCGCCTATCTCGACCAAGGGATGATGGGCGTGAAAATGAAGGTCGGTCACGAAGACCCGCGCACGGACATCGACCGGGTCACCGCCGTGCGCAAAGCCCTTGGCGACGATGTCTGGCTCACCGTCGATGCCAATCAGATGTGGGACTGTCCCCGCTCCATGCTGGCCGGGCGAGCCTTCGAAGAATTGGGTGTCGGCTGGCTGGAGGAGCCGCTCAATTGTGAAGACATCGCCGGCCATGGGCGCTTGGCGGCGGATTTGGATATCCCCATCGCTCTTGGCGAAACCTTGGGCTCCCGCTTTGAATTCGATGCTTATCTTAAAGCCGACGCAGTGGACATTTTGCAACCGGACATCATCCGTATGGGCGGCATTACCGAAATGCTCCGCGTTGCCACGCTAGCCGATGTGGCCGGCCGGCCCCTCGCACCCCATCACATGATGGAGTCCACCATTCACGTGGTCTGCGGTGTCATGACCGACGCGCCCATTGAACACATGCCGTGGATGGAAGCGGTGTTTACGGAACAAGCCCGCATTGAAAACGGCCGCATGCGCCCACCTGAGGGGTCGGGGTTGGGCTTGGAGATTTCTGACGATACGGTGAAGAAATATCGCGTCGAGGATTAGTCCAAGATCAATCGTCTGTTTTCGGAAACAGATTGCGCGGAGGCATTGTCAGACTAATTGGACCGGGTCTTAAGAACCTACAATCGATGACTGTCAGGCTGCGAGTTGCCGCCACCCGGCCAGGGCAGTGGCTCGGGCTTGTTTGAAAGTATCGCGGCGGTTGAGATGGCGTTGGTGGTTGAAGTGGTTGTAGATCGAAGCGTGGACAGAGGCGAATTTCTGTAGGGTCTTGATGTCTCTGAACCGAGCCATCGCGCCTTCTCGTCGGCGGAACGGTTGGTGTGAATTTTCGGCTCGATTGTTGAGCCAATGCTTGATCTCTTAGCGGCTCTCGTTGCCGATCACCTTCATCGCAGCCCGGTATGACTTTAGCCTGTCCGTGACGATCATAGCCGGTCGGCCATAACGCCTCATTGCACGTTTAAGGAACTCAAGCGCGGTTTCGCGGTCCCGGCTTTTGGAGACAAAGACCTCAAGCACTTCGCCTTCATGGTCAACGGCCCGCCATAGATAATGTGTTTCGCCATTGATGCGGACAAACACCTCATCAAGATGCCAGCGCCAATTCGACCAGTTACGCCGGTCTATCCGCCTCTTCCGGATCTCGGCCGCAAACAACGGGCCAAAGCGGTTCCACCAATACCGCACGGTTTCATGGCAAATGTCGATGCCGCGTTCGAACAGAATGTCTTCGACCTGACGCAACGACAGCGGATAACGGACATAGAGCATCACAACGTTACGGATGATCTCAGGCGAGCTGTTGAAATACCGGAAGGGATTTTTCATTAACCGAGGCTAGGAGAGCTTACTTTTCAACTCAAGACGATTTAGTCTGACAACGCCCGTGCGACGCCGCCAGCTTCTCGCCAATCTCGGCCAGCGTCATAGCCTTGGTCTGCGCCACCAGAGCCAGGATAAAGGCCTCATGCGCATCCAGCTTCGAGCCCGGCGGTTGGCCCTGGCGGTCGGGCTCGATCGAGCCCGTCTCGCGCCAGCGCCGGCGCCAGTGGATCGCCGTCGCTGGCGCGACACGAAAACGCGCCGCGGCCCCCCGTGCAGACAGACCCCCAGTGATCGCCTCGACGACCCGCCGGCGAAGATCATTCCCGTAACAATGCCCCATGTCTGACACCAAATCGCCTCGGGATATAGAATCATGGAGTGGGACGCTTGGGAATCCCCTTCGATTCACAATTCAGTCAAACCGCTCTAGTTCAAACGCCTAAGTTGGTAGGGCAATCGGGTGAATGGTTTCACCGTGAGATAAGGCTTGCGAGGAAGTCGTCATCCCAGGCGGCGATGCGTCGTTTTACACGCAGACTGTCCTGCCCGGGGCTTGGCGCAAGAGGTTGCTCGCCATGTGTTTGACGACCGCGAAGTTGGCCGGGGCAGTGTTCTTTCGGACCCGGCACTCGTCGTCGCGGAAGACCATGTCCATGACCCAGTGCAGGTCCATGACCCAGTGCAGGTCCATGACCCAGTGCAGGTCCATGACCCAGTGCAGGTCCATGACCCAGTGCAGCCCGTTCTCGCTGCTCCAATGGCCCCGGATGGCGGCGCTCAGAGTATCGGCCTTGGCGGCGGTGGAGGCGGATGTAGAAGCGGGTCTCGCGCTCGACCTTGGCGCCGGGTTGGATGCCGATCTCGCGTACGGTTTCGACCATAACAATGCTCCCGGGCCCGGGCCAGTGGTGGCGTTCCTTCAGCCAAGCGATTTCGTTCGTCGCCGTGGTGGTCCGGGTTTCGATGCGGCCGTGGCTCTTCTCCACTGTCTGGTGGTGGCTGACAACCGTATCGGCAAAGCCGCATGCTATCTGTTCGATGAAGAAAAGCTTGGTATCGTCGTGCAGGCTGCCCTGGTTGCCCTTGAGGGCAAGGATATAGTCGGCGTCCTTGTCGATGATCTTCGCGGCGATGTTGCGCTGACAGCCCATGGCGTCGATGGTCACCGTCGCGCCGTTGATGGTCAACAGATCCAACAGCTTCGGGAGAGCGACGATCTCGTTGGATTTATCAGCCACCTTGGCTTGGCCAAGCACCAGGTTCTGACGTGTGCTCCACGCCGAGATCATGTGGATGCGCTTTGGCGCCGCCTTCCTGATAGGAGCGCCGCAGCGTCTTGCCGTCGATGGCGACGATGTCCGTGCCGCGCCCGGTGAGCGATGCCGCCCAGGCGATGAAGCAGTGCTGAAACTGTTCGGCATCAAGGGCTGCGAAGATGTCACCGCGTTGATCGTGTGAGGGCGTACCATCCGTGAACGGCCGGAAACGGCGCAGAAACGTCAGTTTCCTCTCGCCGTACTTGGCGATCTCGACCCAGCTCTCACAGCCGGCGGGCACGCCGAGAAGGCATAGCAGCAACACTTCGTCGAGGGGATAGGGGACCGTGGCGCGTTGCCGCGGGTCGTCGAGATCGGTGAAATGCTCCAGGAAATCAACAATCTGATTAAAGGCCTCGTTCGCCGTTCCAAACCGTCGCATCATTTCTGGGATCCTTCTTGCGAATCAAAAGGATCAATAGCGATTCAGACTTCTACACTCTTGTCATCCTCAAGTTCACCCGATTGCCCTGCTTAAGTTGGCAAGATATTGACAGGAATTAAAGGTCTCCGTAATACGGCTGAGTGGGCTATAGTGAGCCACGGCCCGCGAAACAAAGTAAGAAAAATTGGAGACTACTTAATCATGAATGACACAACACTGAACGAAGACACCCCGGCAGAAGACACCCCGGCTGAGGATGCTCCATCGGAAGACACTCCTTCCGAAGATGCTCCGGCGGATGACGCTGCGTCAGACGACGCCCCATCGGAGGACGCTCCAGCGGAACAAGCTCCCGCCGAAGACACCTCGATAGAAGAAGCTCCATCGGAGGAGGCTCCGGCTGAGGATGCTCCATCGGAAGACACTTCTTCCGAAGATGCTCCGGCGGATGACACTGCGTCAGACGACGCCTCATCGGAGGATGCTGCAGCGGAAGATGCTCCCGCCGAAGACACCTGAGCTGAGGACCGATAGAAGTGGTTTTCAATCAGTTTGTGACTGATTAAACACCCCAAGTGTGGGAAATTGTTCACGTCCGGGCCTGACGTCTGGCTCGGTGAGGGTCAATGCGTCCGCCTCAATCGGTGGCGACCGAACAAGCAACGTGAGTTGCTGCGGGTTGATAATCGACGTGGGGTCCTGTCCGAAAACTCCATCTAGACAGACTTGTATGAGCGTCAAACCCTTCTGTTGTGCATGAGGTTTTCAAGAAGAAGCAGGCAGCCTGTCATGCGATAGACTGGTGTTGTCGGCAATATGCCGATTCGAGCCGTATAGTCCGGTCGCCGATTCGGCCAACACCATCGCGAATCGCCGGGAAAGGGCGGGAAAAGAGTGCCGTCTTGTGTTGTGTATACCTCTACCTACAATAAATCGGGAAAGACGGTAAGATAAAGACGGTAAGATGATGAATCAGAGCATTACAGGATCGGCTAAGGAAGACGGCGCGACTGCTATGCAGTCAGTCATCTCCTTTGTTGCGCCAAAGCAAACCGAAGACAAAAGCAGAGACATCGTGCTTGATGATGTTCAGGGCATTGTCTCACGGGTAATCGCAATCGCCCGGGCCGCGGGACGGGATTATGTGGCCCAGTGCCGTTTGGCGGCAGACGCTATTGTCGCCGTGCGGCCCGACCTTTCACCGCAGGACGTATTGAAAGCCGTGTTCCGCATGCGTGAGCGGGATGCGTTGCCCGATACCACTCGGACGGCGGCTTAACCAACATTCATTGTCCCTTTCAAGAATTCCATCCACGCGGAGTTATGGAGGATTCATACCCAGTTCAAGCGGATGAGCGACTGTCTTAGTTGTCAAGCGTTCTGCCATGGCTTTTTGTCTCTGACGATGGCGTTGAGGATGGTTAGCAGCTTGTGCATGACGGCGGTGATCGCGAGCTTCTTGGGTTTGCCGAGTTCGACGAGGCGCCGATAGAAGCGCTTTAGGGTCGGGTTGTGACGGCTGGCGACGAGAGCGGCCATGTACAGGGCGGCGCGGACTTGACCGCGGCCGCTGGCCCTTTGGAAAACCTTATCCGCCGATCTTCATGGTGCAAACGGCCAAGGTGTAGATTAGGTTCTTGGGAGGGACAGCTAGAGCCCGTTGATCATCCACTCATTGAGCTTGGACCAGCGGCGTCTGCCGGAGACGTTCTTCACCGCTATGGCGGCGGCCTTCTTTTGGCCCACCAGAACGACCAGACGCTTGTCGCGCGTGATTCCGGTGTAAAGAAGGTTGCGCTGGAGCATGGCATAGTGCTGCGTCAGCACCGGGATGACCACGGCGGGGTATTCGGAGCCCTGGCTCTTGTGGATCGTCGCCGCATAGGCGGGAACCAGCATGTCCAATTCACCGAAACCATAAACGATGGTGCGCCCGTCGAACCCTGCGGTCAGTTCCTGCTCCTCCATATCGATGCTTTTGACCGTACCAACGTCGCCATTGTAGACATCCTTATCGTAGTCGTTCTCGATCTGCATGACCTTGTCGCCCGGGGCGAAGGTCTAGCCGAAGCGCTCTATCTTGGGTTCTCCGGCAGAGTTAAGCGCCGCCTGCAACTCGATATTGAGCGACCTCGCCCCGGCACCACCCCGGTTCATGGGGCACAGCACCTGGATGTCGCGTACCGGATCGAGCCTGAAACGGTTCGGAATGCGCTCGCGGACAAGGGTCAGGATGCGCTCCACCGCCTGTCCAGGGTCCTCCGCCGGAACAAAAAAGAAGTCGCCATCAGCGCTGTCCGCTTTGAACTCCGGCATCCGGCCCGCGTTGATGCGGTGCGCATTGATAACGATCCGGCTTCTTGCCGCTTGCCGGAAGACTTCGGTAAGCCGCACGGTTGGAACGGTGCCGGACCGGATGATGTCTGCAAGAACCTGGCCCGGACCGACCGAGGGCAGCTGATCGACATCGCCGACAAGCAGCAAGGCGGCGGCATCGGGCACAGCTTTGAGCAGAGATTGCATCAGCATGACGTCGACCATTGAGGTCTCGTCAACAACAAGGAGGCCACAATCGAGCGGGTTATCCTCGCCGCGGTTGAACCCGAAGGTCTTGGCATTGACCTCCAGCAGCCGGTGAATGGTTTTTGCTTCCATGCCGGTGGCCTCGGACATGCGCTTAGCGGCCCGGCCTGTTGGCGCGCAGAGCAGAATCTTTACGTCCTTGGCCCTAAGAATGTGCAGGATGGCATTGACGATGGTGGTCTTACCCACGCCCGGACCGCCCGTGATGACGGCCACCTTCGAACGCAGCGCAAGACGCACGGCCTCTGTCTGGCTTGGCGCAAGTGTGAGTCCCGTACGCGCCCCAACCCAGGGAAGAGCCTTGGCCGCGTCGATCTCCTGCCAGGGCAAGGATCCGCCACTCAGGCGATGAAGGTGTACGGCAACCGCCCGTTCGGCATGATAAAGACCGCTCAGGAACACGCAGTGGGTTTCGGCCACATTGTCCGCCGCCACGGTCCGCTCCGCCAATTCCATCTCAAGGGCCGAGGCGACAAGGTCTTCCGGCACATCGAGAAGCTTCACCGCGAGGGTCTTCAGCTCGGAGGTGGGCAGTCCACAGTGGCCCTCGCCCATGGCTTCGGTCAGCGCGAATGAGATTCCGGCACGCACCCGGATCATGGCGGCTTTCTCAATGCCTAGCTTCTCAGCGATCAGATCGGCGGTGCGGAAGCCGATCCCCCTGATGTCGCGGGCCAAGCGGTAGGGGTTCTCGCTCATGACCTGCACCGCATCGGTATCGTAGGTCTTGAAAATGCGCACGGCCCGGGCAGTACCCACGCCATGCCGATGGAGAAAGATCATGATCTCGCGGATCATCTTCTGATCCGCCCAGGCCGATGTAATCCGCTCAGCCCGTTTCTGGCCGATCCCTTCGAACTCCCGCAGACGCTCAGGGCTGGCCTCGATGATGTCGAACACGTCCTTTCTGAACAGGCGGACCAAGCGTCTGGCATAGACCGGACCAATGCCCCGGATCATCCCGGAGCCGAGGTATTTTTCGATTCCTTCAAGTGACGATGGAGCGAAAGCCTTTAGAAAATGAGCCCGGAATTGCAGCCCATGGGTCCGGTCGTTGATCCATTCCCCCGAGGCGGTGATCCATTCCCCGGCGGATATGGACGGCAGCGTGCCCCACCACAGTGATCATATCCCTATGTCCACGAGCCTTGATACGCAGCACACAGAAACCGTTCTCGGGGTTGTGAAACGTCACTCGCTCGACCAGGCCGGCTAGGAGTTCGCGGCTGGACGCAGGGTTCTCTGCACCGCGCCGTCCATCCAAGTCACGGCCGCGGGTATCACTGGAGGGGTTTGAGCCTTTATTCACGCCTACACATCTCTCTCTGGACCGCACAGTACTCATGTGTCGGGGTTCGGTTCGGTCGCTCCCAATTTCTCGGCCTGAGCTCAAGGTCCTGAAGCGCACAATGAAGCGGCAAGCCGAGCCCTAGTCTACGGTAACCGACCGGCTGGGGGGTTCAGTCACGCAGAAACAAGACCGCAGCGCTAGAATTGATGCGCAAACTGTTGAAAAAGCAAGGCTTTGTCCCAGATACCTTCATCACAGACAAACTGCCCTCTTATGGTGCTGCTCTGAAGGATTTGGGCCTGACCAAGCACCATGATTTTAGTGGCAGGAAGAACAACCGGGCCGAGAATTCTCACTTACCAGTCCGACAGCGGGAACGACGCATGCAACGTTTCAAATCGGCTCGATCAGCGCAGCGGTTTCTCTCTACCCACGCCACCGTCTACAATACCTTCAACGTTCAACGCCATCTGATTTCTCGAAAGACATTACGCCAGTTTCGCAACCACGCTATGGGCCTGTGGCAAACCGCCACCGCTGCCGCTTGAGCTTGAGTTCTACACCAAATTTGTCTCACCATACTTCAATAACGTGACAATGCCGTGCAACCAAATTAATGAAATATTTTTTCCATAGTTCATGGGTTGAGATATGCAGTAGTCTGGTGCACGTCCGCGTAACGTCGTTATCATTTTTAATGCCACCGCTGGCCGTTCCCGAAGAAAACGCCTTGACTTGATCATTCAAAAGCTTTTCGAGTATGGCTGCCGTGTAGAGATGCGGGACACACAATTACCCGGCCATGCAGAAGAAATTACACGACAGATTAACGACAATGAAGTAGATGTGGTCGCCGTGGCTGGCGGTGATGGAACGGTCAACGAAGTTGTTAACGGACTTCGCGGCAAGTCGATGGCGCTCGCTGTCATTCCACTAGGAACGGCTAATGTTTTAGCGGGTGAAGTAGGTGTAGGCCGAAAGTCAGAACGCATCGCCGAGACCATCGCTCTTGGCACTCTTCGTAAAATTTATGTGGGTAACGCCAATGGCCGTCGGTTCGTGATGATGGCCAGCATAGGTTTTGATGCGGAGGTGGTCGATGGTGTGCGCCTGCCTCTAAAAAGGGCAATAGGCCCGCTGGCCTATGTTTGGGAAATGGTGAGCTTGGCGTTCGTCTACGGATTCAAAGAATACAAAATTCAAATTGATGCAAAGACCCACCATGCAGCATCGGCCATTGTTTGCAATGGACGATGCTACGGTGGCCCCTTCGCGGCTGCGCCTTCAGCCAGCCTGGAAGACGAGTGTTTCCAAGTGATACTTTCTAAAAACCCCGGCTGGTATAACGTGTTGCGTTATGGCTTGGCTTTAATAACCGCCCGTTTGCCTCGATTGCCAGATGTTCAAATCGTTCCTGGAAAGCACATTCGCATATGTGGGAGAAAAAACGCACCAGTTCAAGCCGATGGCGATATCCTTACACGTCTGCCCGCCGCCATAGAGATCGACAATGAGCCCGTACAATTTACGTTTCCTGCTTAGAAAGCTGGTTCACGCCAATTATCGGTTACGTACAGTGGTTGCGGGGGCCCGCAACCAACGTTGTCTTCACTTGGATGAAGTGTGGTTGTGAGGGCCCGCAACCAGCGTTACCTACACCTGTCTGAGGTGTAAATGTAAGGTGGTACAACCAAAATTGGGTTGTCCTTTCCGAAACCTCATCCGCCTCAAATTAGGTGTGAATCATTTATAACCCGGTGGGAACGGCCTGGGTTGTTTGGATATTCTTCTTGGCGTTCGTAAGCTTCGGCAAGGAGACGAGCCACTTGCTAGCTTAGAATGTCGCCTTGGCGAACCTCATCCACGCCAAGGCGGTTTGCATCATGAAGATCCGCGGATAAGGTTTTCGAAAGGGACAGGCAAGGAACGCTTCCCTGCCGCTGGAAGTCCAGTGCGAATTAGCTTTGTTTCAGTCGGTTTTCGGAAGGGGCAGGATTGCATCACGAGTACCGGCGGATAGGGTAAACGGAAGGGACAGGGGAAGGTTCGGTGCGCCACGGACGTGATCCATACACTCAACGCCGTTTTCTCTGACAATGCCAAATAGCCATCACAATCGCCTCAATTGGTTCCCTGTGCGTTGAAGTCGGACATGTTGATCGATCTTTTGTCAGGCGCGATTGCCTATCAAACGCTACAGCTGGGTCTTGAATCGAGGCAGGAAGAAAAACAAAAGGAATATAGATGCTTAGCTTGAAATTAGGTTTCATTGTCATTTGTAGTCAAATATGAGCTGGAAAATTAATTGTTTGTCTATTTCTGAATCATGTTCCTAAAATTTCATACCTACTCCTTCATGGAGTTCAGGGATAAAAGTGAGAAACATCATGAGAAAACGCCAGAGGCTACTATGGACGGCGGCTGCGTTGCTGCTTGGACCGGATTACTGGACATCCGCCCAGGCTCAACAATTCTCAGTAGAAGAAATCGTCGTCACAGCACGTAAGCGTGAAGAGCGACTGTTGGAAATTCCTCTCGCTATCACTGCATTTTCGGCACAGGACATTGAAGACGCCGGCTTTCGCGACCTCGGCGATATTTCTCTACAAACGGCCGGGCTTGATTTCTTCAGTCGCAGCGGTGGCCGGCCGGGCCGCGTAGACTCTCCCATCGCGCTGCGTGGGGTATCGGGCGGTCAAGACCACTTGCAGCCTACTTCGGTTTTTGTTGACGGTATATTCCTGCTTGGGACTGCTAGCACAATCGGTATTCAGGATTTGGAACGCGTTGAGGTTATCAAAGGGCCGCAATCTGCGTTCTTTGGCCGCAATACATTCGCTGGTGCCATCAACTTCATCACCAAGAATCCGAACTTGAATGAGTTCGAGACCAAATTCGATGCGTCTGGCGCCACCTACGATAAATTTGATGTCAATCTACTCACATCAAGACCCCTCATAACAGGCAAACTCGGCTACCAACTCAACGTGCGGCTAGCAAGTCAGGGTAGCGAATGGACCGCCACCGACGGCGGTAAACTAGGAG
The DNA here is from genome assembly GCA_965262665.1 of Rhodospirillaceae bacterium. Taxonomy (GTDB): domain Bacteria; phylum Pseudomonadota; class Alphaproteobacteria; order Rhodospirillales; family Rhodospirillaceae; genus CBDBND01. Next base: position 375,495 of record CBDHFR010000002.1, on the reverse strand, counting down.
AGGAATCATCAAAATTCATAAGCGGTGTTCTATAGGGAGAACCGAACGATAATCTTTCATTCAAGCTGCGTGCTTACTATCAAAAGGATGAAGATGGCCCCCCGGTCATAGGACTCATTCGTGGCCGTTTTACCGACACTTGCTCGGGCACTTCGGTCGAACGTTTAGATGCAGACGGAAACCCAGCGACGTTCTTCACCGTGCGAAGCCTCTGTGGCGATGTGCCGAAATTTGGGTATGTAGAACCGGTTACGGGCCGAACGTTGTTATCGACCGAAACGTCGCTGAAGCCCCCGCTGTTTGCGTAAGTGCGTCCGGGATTCGATACGACTGGAGCACGGTTCTTCGGGGCGCAACCGAACTATTTGATAGATGTGCTAGCTGGAAGTGCTGGTGACGTTTACTTGGAAAAGAACGTACCGGACCTTGATTCCTTTGGCATGATCCGTAATCAGATCCGTTTAACCTTCAACGCGGACTATGAGTTTGGTGAAGGATATATTGTCAACGTCTTGGCCGGCTTTAACGACGCTCGCATGAACTTCTTGCGTGATTATGATTCTACCGATGGTCCATGGTGGTACGCAGTTGATCCGAAATTTGCATAGGACTGGAGTCTCGAAGCGCGGATCAATTCACCGCAAGATAAAAAGTTCCGCTGGTTAGTGGGGACAACCCTCTACGATCAAACCTTCATTAATAGCGGGGCCGGCGGCCTGCTCGTCCAGGCTAGTTTCTTCTCTACCGCCGTAGGGCCAAGGCTCACCGAATTACCACCAACGGCAGGTAACGAGGCCAAAGTCGCGGGTGTATACGCTGCTGTGTCTTATGACATTACCGAAGAGATCACCCTCGACCTGGAAAACCGGTATCTCGTGGATAAACGCACATTGGAGCAAGGAGGCGATGTCTTCTCATCCAAGTTTAAAGAATGGACACCACGTGTAATCTTGAGCTACCAGCCTTCGGAAAACACCAACATTTACGCCCAGTTCTCAAGGGGGACACTGCCGGGCACCACTAATGGTCTGGTGGCAACCTGTAGCAATCAGGACTACAGTGTCCCGTACACCAATCCGATTACAGGCCTGCCTTCAACCACATCAGAATGCGGTCAGATCGAAGAACAACTCCCAGCTGGTGCATTTTCGATCGCACCACCATCACAGAAACTCAATTCTTACGAGGTTGGTTGGAAACAAACTTTGATGGAGGGCCGGGCTCGTTTCAATCTGATCGGTTGGTATTACGAGTGGATTAATCGTCCTTTCGGTCTCAGTATTCAATGGGTCCGCGATGCCCTCGATCCTGCTGACCGTGATGGAATTCCGAACGACTTTCCAAATTCACTCGGCGTGACAGTGCCTGGGAGTCAGGAGATTTGGGGTTTAGAATTCGAGTCCGGATTCGCCATCACCGATAATTGGGATGCTCAACTTAACGTCAGTTGGTCTGATAATGAATTTACCGAATTTTTCAGCACCGGTGCGGCTCAGTTGTATGGATTTAGCAACTTGAAGGGCCTGGAGATTGGTGGTTACCCAGAATGGTCGGGCAACTTAGCGACAACCTATACAGATACGCTAAGTGTCAATTGGGACTGGTATGGCCGAGCTGACTTTCTTTATCGCGGGAGCTATTGGACGGAATCCCAAAATTTGGCCCGCGGTGATGCCTACGTAATCACTAATGTACGGGCCGGAATTCAAAGGGAGGACTTGCGGATTGAATTTTTCGTCCGCAACCTGTTCCAAACCCGGACATGGAGAAGGGCTACGGCTGGGCTTGACTTTTCTCATCCCACGTTTTCATTCAATGCGTTCCGAGGTATGACAGTGGTTCCTCAGGAAAAGCGGACCTTTGGCATGAGGACAAACATCACGTTCTAGGCGAAGGTTCCTTTAGGACGACTGACCTACACGTCGATACGTAATTAATAGGATAGGAGACATCACATGCTGGATCGTCGTACCCTTTTTTTGGTGCCGCTGTAGGCGTTGGGTCCGCCTTTTGTCCTTTATCTCAGGCCGCAAGGCCAAGGCTGGAACCAATACGGCCGGTGCGCCGGACGTCGAACGCAGAGGCGCCCGTGGCCGTCTTGAGCGCTTGCCGACCCTGGATGCTGAGAATCGAGACGATTTTCTCACTGGCTTCCGCAATTGGCGGGGTTCGGCCGTATTGCAAGCGGCTAAGAAAAGGGCGGACGCGATTGTACAAGCCAATGGCCTTAACCCCAAGAAAGAGCGGCCGCTCGATCAAGTTCTTGAAATGCTGGAAGACGACCACATCATCGGCACTGAAGCCTTACTGAGGATTTAGAGCCAGCGCTTTGCGCACCGGAATTTCTTTCTTGCATTTTCAGACGATGCCGAAACCTATCTCGGAGAAATGGAGGCCTACGACAACATTGGGCCTGGAACGCTCAAATTAAATCCAGAACTCGACATACCAAACTACGCTAAACATGAAATTCACATGCAGCCGGGCGGCTACGTTGGCAATCCATTTGCGGGGCACCTCTACCACTACGGCACAAATGCGTTTTATTCAGCCCGCTCGACCAACAACTATCAGGATCAGCATCACGCCCGTTTGGCTGAACAGGTTCCCGTACCGGAAGACGGCAAAGTGACCCGTATCCTTGATATGGGCTGTGGCCTTGGACAATTTTCTGTCGCGTTAAAGGAGCGGTTCCCCGACGCCGAGGTATGGGGCGTTGAAGTGGGCGGACCGATGATCCGCTACGGCCGTATGCGCGCCGTCGATCAGGGCGTTGATGTCAATTTTGTACAGGGTCTAGCAGAAGAGACGGACTTTCCTGACAACCATTTCGACATTGTTGCCAGTTATATCTTGCACCACGAAATTCCAGCTGAAACGTCTCGCGCCGTATTCGCAGAAGCCCATCGTGTGCTTCGCCCAGGCCGCCTTTACTTCCCCATCGACTTCTTCACAGGTGGAAGCCGCGGTGTGCCGGGCCCGGTTTGCCCAGTACCAGGAATAGAAAGATCACCGCTGGAATAACGAAGTCTGGCGTATGAAATACAAACAGATGAATTTCACGGGCGACATGGAACGGGTGGGCTTCGACGTGAACAAAGAAGGCACCCCGGCCTGGTACAGCAAGCGCAACATCTTCGGCACGAAAAAGGCCTAAGGCGCACCTATTAGAAAGCGATAGAGAATGCTCGACCGTCGTTCCCGCATTGTCAGAGAAGACCTGTCCCTTTCAAAAACATCATCCACACTTGGCCGGTTTGAATCATCAAGATCGACGGATGAAGTTTCCGTATAGGACAGCTGTCCCTTCCGAAAACCTCGTCCAGAGGTTTCTACTACGGTCAAACGGACCGATTTGAGGGATTCCTAGAGCGTTTCCGAGGTTGAATGAATCAAAATTTTGTTGTCATGGTCTTGGCGGACTGATTCGATAGCCGCTTTGGCGGGGGCATCGTGGCTGTATCGGAAGACCTGCGTATTCGTTTGGCGAGGAAAGTGGCGTCGGGCATGTCGCGCCGTCAGGCGGCAGCCCTTTTTGAGGTGAGCGCAAGCTCGGCGGTGCGGTATGGCGGGCGATATGAAGACGAGGGGACTGTCGCGGTCAAGCCACGGCCGTCGCGCCAGCGCCGTCTTGATCCTTGACGGCGAGGATATCCTGCGCTGGATTAAGGAGACGCCAGACCCGACACTGCAAGAGCTGTCTGAGCGTCTGGACGAAGTTCACCAAGTGATTGCGCCGACTTCGACGATTAATGACTGGTTCCGCGCGCGCAAGATCAGCTTTAAAAAAACCGCCCACGCCAGTGAACAGGAACGCGCGGATGGGCAGGCAGCACGCGTGGTTTGGCGCCAACGTCAGGCCCGGCTCCCGGCCCATCCCGAGCGGGTCGGCAGGATCGTGTTCCTTGACGAAACAAGTATCAATACCAAAATGGCGCGCCTGCGGGGGCGCTGTCCCAGCGGCCAGCGGATGGTTGCCGCCATTCCCCATGGTCATTGGAAAACCATGACCTTCATTGCCGGATTGCGCGGTGACGGCCTGACCGCGCCCTGGGTGCCCTGATTTGATCGAGGGCGCCATGGACGGTGATGCATTCGAGCAGTACATCAAAACGCAACGCGCCCCGACCCTTCAAAAAGGCGCTGTTGTTGTCCCCGGCAATCTGCCGGCCGACAAACGCGACGGTGCCAGGCGGGCGGTTGAAAAGCGGGGCGCATGGCTTTTGTTCCTGCCGCCCTATGCGCCGGACTTCAACCCGATCGAGCTCGCATTTTCAAAGTTCAAAGCTCACATGAAGCGCTTAAAACCCCGCACCATCGATGATCTGTGGAAAGCCGCCGGTAACGTCTGCGGCCTCTTCAATCACGAGCACTGCAGGAACTTCTTGGTTGCTGACGGCTATGCGTCAGAATAAATCGGAAATGCTATAGAGGATTGGACGGCCGGATGAGACGCGTGGCGCTGAAATCTATTGTGACGGCGCTGGCATTGTTTGTTGGCCAAATGGTACATGCAGAACCTCGCGGAACGTTGCACATGGTGGTTCAGTTCCCACCCCCCAGTCTTGGTTTGCCCTATACCGCTAACGGCATGCCCAGCTCCTTTTACTGGCATGCGCTATTTGACTCACTGACGGAATGGAGTTTGGACGGCAAATTAGTTCCTGCATTAGCAATATCATGGGAACAGCGTGATCCACTGAACGGGGTTTTCTATCTGCGTCCTGCGTTGAATTTACCAATGGCGACCCGCTTACTGCTGACGTCGTCGCTTCCACTTTGAATTGGCTGGCACAATCGACGCGAGGAAAATCGACGCTGTGGGCCGGGAGATTAACACTATTGCAAATGCTGAGGCTGAATCTCCTGAAGCGGTTCTGGTTCATACGACGCGCCCCGATCCCCTTATTCCCAATAAACTCTCGGGCGTATTCGTCATCCATCCATCTGCTTTTGCTAACGATGACTCGGTTGATGCATTCGCACAAAAGCCTATCGGCACCGGCCCCTTTCAGTTCGACACTTGGCGCGATAACCGTGGCCGCACGCGTTTGATTGCAGCACCGAAGGCGTGGCGGCAGCCGGGTTTCGATGAATTCCTTCTTATACCCGCGCCCAACGCCATGTCGCGTGTGCAAGCGGTGACCACCGATCAGGCAGATTTGGTTGCTAACATTCCGGCGGAACTCATTCCCGACGCGGAGGCGGCTGGATTAACGATGCATCGCATTGCGACGGCGATGGTTTCGTCGTTCACGTTTCGCACCGTTGATAATCCTGGCTCGCCGATTCACGATGTGCGCGTCCGTCAGGCGCTGAACTATGCTGTGAACAAGGAACTCCTGGTCCTTTTGGTCGGCGGTAACTCACCGCCGGCTGATCAAGGCGCACCCTCATTTGTTTATGGCTACAATCCCGATGTTGCACCTTATCCGTACGATCCCGCCCGCGCCCGCGCCTTACTCGTCGAGGCGGGTTACTCAGACGGTGTTGACATCAGTTTGACTGTAAGCGCAACGGATATGAATTTGTCTTTGCTGGCGCAGCAGATCACCCAGGATGTGGCTGCCGTCGGAATCAATATGACCTTGGTGCAAACCAACGGTCAGCAATGGTTACAACAGTACACCCTGTCTTCATTTGAAACCGACCTCTTTAACCTCACCTGGAACAGTGCCCCAACCAACAATGCGTCGCGGCCTCTTGAGTACACATCGTGTATGCGTGCCCGGCCATTTTTCTGTGACGAGAGCCTGGTGCCGCTGCTCGAGCAGATACAGGTGGAATTGGAGGCCGATAAACGATTGGCCTTGCTGCAGGAAGCCCAGGCCCGTGTTCATGAACTGGCGCCGGCAATATTTATGTTTGAGAGTGTCATTCCGGCAGCCAGCGGACCACGTATCAAAACCCTGCCGTGGCGCCTGACCGTGCCGGCCTACGATCTCGTAGAACTTGCTGGGTCATAGGCGCACAAGTCCCTAATTCCCTGGTGTTTTAGCCCATGGCCGCCTATGAAAGGGCCGAAAATTGATCCGCTTAAGGACTCATCATGCCCGACGATGCAACAAGACCAGTTTTTGATAAGGCCAAACTGCCTTCACGCCATGTGACTGAAGGGCCCGAGCGGGCGCCCCACCGCTCCTACTACTACGCCATGGGCATGACGGAAGAGGAAATCCATCGGCCTTTCGTCGGCGTTGCGACCTGTTGGAACGAGGCTGCTCCCTGCAACATCGCCCTCAATCGCCAGGCGCAGGCGGTCAAAAAAGGCGTGATCGAAGGGGGCGGCAGCCCGCGAGAGTTCACCACCATTACCGTCACTGACGGCATTGCCATGGGTCATGCGGGGATGAAGTCATCTCTAGTGTCCCGCGAAGTGATTGCCGATTCTGTGGAGCTGACCATGCGCGGTCATTGCTATGACGCGCTGGTCGGGTTGGCCGGGTGCGACAAGTCATTGCCCGGTATGATGATGGTCATGATCCGTCTTAACGTACCGTCCGTTTTCATGTACGGCGGCTCCATTCTACCGGGTAAGTTCAAAGGTAAGGATGTCACCGTCGTCGATATCTTCGAAGCGGTGGGTCAGCATTCTGCCGGCAATATGAGCGATGAGGACCTTTTCGAACTGGAATGCGTGGCCTGTCCGTCCGCTGGGGCTTGTGGTGGCCAGTACACGGCCAACACCATGGCCTGTGTCTCCGAAGCCATGGGCCTGGCGTTGCCAGGCTCGGCGGGGGCACCAGCGCCTTATGAATCCCGAGATCACTACGGCGAAGAGTCCGGCAAGGCGGTGATGAACCTGATTGCCTCGGGGCTGCGCCCGCGTGACATCGTCACCCGGGAGTCTTTAGAGAACGCGGCTGTGGTTGTGGCAGCCACGGGAGGATCCACCAATGGCGGTTTGCACTTGCCGGCCATCGCTCATGAAGCTGGGATCAAATTTGACCTCGACGACGTCTGCGAAATTTTCAAGAAGACGCCTTACATCGCTAACCTCAAGCCTGGGGGGCGGTACGTGGCCAAGGATCTTTACGACGTCGGCGGTGTGTCCATTGTTCTGAAAACGCTGCTTGACGGTGGCTACCTGCATGGCGATTGCATCACTGTGACGGGTAAGACCTTGGCCGAGAATTTGGCCGACGTGAAATTTCCCGCGGATCAGGATGTGATCCAACCAGTGTCCGATCCAATCTCACCGACGGGTGGCGTGGTCGGGCTCAAGGGTTCTCTGGCGCCGCAAGGCAGCATTGTCAAAGTGGCTGGAATGAACACCACAAAATTCCGTGGCCCGGCGCGCTGTTTCGATTGCGAGGAGGACGCCTTCAAGGCGGTCGAGACCAAGGACTACAAAGAAGGCGAAGTGCTGGTCATCCGCTATGAAGGACCGCGCGGCGGACCGGGCATGCGGGAAATGCTGTCGACCACCGCAGCGCTGTACGGCCAGGGCATGGGCGAGAAGGTGGCGTTGATCACCGACGGCCGTTTTTCTGGCGCGACCCGCGGTTTCTGCGTCGGCCACGTCGGGCCGGAAGCCGCAGTCGGTGGACCGATCGCCCTTATTCAAGACGGCGACATGATCGCCCTTGATGCGGAAGAAGGGTCCATAGAATTAGAGGTCGATGACGAAGAATTGGCCCGCCGTCGCACCGATTGGGCGCCTCGGTCCCACGACTACCAATCGGGAGCACTGTGGAAGTACGCCCAGCAGGTCGGCGATGCCAAGGACGGCGCCGTCACCCATCCAGGCAGCAAGGCTGAAACCCACGTCTATGCAGAGATTTGACGCCGGGAGCAGTCGCCGCACTGTTCTGGGCGCAGTACCATTCGCCCGTGCAAAAGGAAACACTGGGATGGAAGACCTAAAGCATTTCCGATTTATTCTGACGCATAGCCGTCAGCAACCAAGAAGTTCCTGCAGTGCTCGTGATTGAAGAGGCCGCAGACGTTACCGGCGGCTTTCCACAGATCATCGATGGTGCGGGGTTTTAAGCGCTTCATGTGAGCTTTGAACTTTGAAAATGCGAGCTCGATCGGGTTGAAGTCCGGCGCATAGGGTGGCAGGAACAAAAGCCATGCGCCCCGCTTTTCAACCGCCCGCCTGGCACCGTCGCGTTTGTCGGCCGGCAGATTGCCGGGGACAACAACAGCGCCTTTTTGAAGGGTCGGGGCGCGTTGCGTTTTGATGTACTGCTCGAATGCATCACCGTCCATGGCGCCCTCGATCAAATCAGGGCACCCAGGGCGCGGTCAGGCCGTCACCGCGCAATCCGGCAATGAAGGTCATGGTTTTCCAATGACCATGGGGAATGGCGGCAACCATCCGCTGGCCGCTGGGACAGCGCCCCCGCAGGCGCGCCATTTTGGTATTGATACTTGTTTCGTCAAGGAACACGATCCTGCCGACCCGCTCGGGATGGGCCGGGAGCCGGGCCTGACGTTGGCGCCAAACCACGCGTGCTGCCTGCCCATCCGCGCGTTCCTGTTCACTGGCGTGGGCGGTTTTTTTAAAGCTGATCTTGCGCGCGCGGAACCAGTCATTAATCGTCGAAGTCGGCGCAATCACTTGGTGAACTTCGTCCAAACGCTCAGACAGCTCTTGCAGTGTCGGGTCTGGCGTCTCCTTAATCCAGCGCAGGATATCCTCGCCGTCAAGGATCAAGACGGCGCTGGCGCGACGGCCGTGGCTTGACCGCGACAGTCCCCTCGTCTTCATATCGCCCGCCATCCCGCACCGCCGAGCTTGCGCTCACCTCAAAAAGGGCCGCCGCCTGACGGCGCGACATGCCCGACGCCACTTTCCTCGCCAAACGAATACGCAGGTCTTCCGATACAGCCACGATGCCCCCGCCAAAGCGGCTATCGAATCAGTCTGCCAAGACCATGACAACAAAATTTTGATTCATTCAACCTCGGAAACGCTCTAGGATGGTAGGGTCAACTCCTTTAGGCCCTTGGTCCTGGTCACTAAACTAATGATTGGCTTGGAATTGACCAAGCAAGGTGCGACTCGGAACGGCGATAACTCACCTCACTAGAGCGGTTTGACTGAATTGTGAATCGAAGGGGATTCCCAAGCGTCCCACTCCATGATTCTATATCCCGAGGCGATTTGGTGTCAGACATGGGGCATTGTTACGGGAATGATCTTCGCCGGCGGGTCGTCGAGGCGATCACGGGGGGTCTGTCTGCACGGGGGGCCGCGGCGCGTTTTCGTGTCGCGCCAGCGACGGCGATCCACTGGCACCGGCGCTGGCGCGAGACGGGCTCGATCGAGCCCGACCGCCAGGGCCAACCGCCGGGCTCGAAGCTGGATGCGCATGAGGCCTTTATCCTGGCTCTGGTGGCGCAGACCAAGGCTATGACGCTGGCCGAGATTGGCGAGAAGCTGGCGGCGTCGCACGGGGTTCGGGTGTGCCCGTCGACGGGTCTGGCACTTCTTCGCCAAGCGCGGGCTGACGCACAAAAAAAGACCGGCCATGCAGCGGAGCGGCGGCGCCCGGACGTGCTCGCGCGGCGCCGGCTCTGGTTCGAAGGCCAGGCAGGGCTCGCTCCGGAACGGCTGATCTTCATCGACCAGACCGGCGCGTCGATGAAGATGGCGCGGCTGCGGGGATGGTCGCGCAAAGGCGAACGGTGCCGGGCCGCCATACCCCATGGCCATTGGAAGACCACCACGTTGACCGCCGGCTTGCGCCTCTCCGGGGCCTGGCGGGCCCCGATGCTCCTCGACGGGCCGATGCATGGGGCTGCCTTCAAGGCCTATGTGGAACAGGTCCTGGTACCCGAACTCGACCCCGGAGACAGCGTCGTCATGGCCAACCTGCCCGCCCACAAGGTCGCTGGCATCCGCCAGGCCATCGAAGCCGCCGGCGCAACCCTGCTGTATCTGCCGCCCTACAGTCCCGACTGCAACCCGATCGAGATGGCCTTCGCCAAACTCAAGGCGCTCCTGAGAAAGGCCGCCGCCAGAACCGCCGACGACCTGTGGGACGCCATTGCCGACGCCATCGACGCCTTCACCTCAACCGAATGCGAAAACTACTTCGCCGCCGCCGGATATGATCGGGACTAAATTGAATCTGCTCTAGATCCATGGCTGCCGTCAAGGATACGAAACCGTCCACATCTCGCATACTATCCAGTTCTGGATCGATGATACTGACATCAACTTCTTTTCGAGCTTTATCAAGCTCCGGTTTTGTCTCCCATATTGGATGGACACAAAGCGCACGTCATGACAGGACAGAACAGACGCCCAATGTTTTATCAGGTCTGTGCTCTTTTCTTGACCCGCGAGCGGATTGGCACTGCGCCATGACACCCCGACAAGGGGTCTAGACTCACTGCCGTGCAGTTTTTGTTTCAACAAAGCCACTTGCTCGACATCTGGTATTAAGAAAGGAGACGGATCCAGGAAAGAAGTCAAAACAGGCCGTAGACATGTGCCAAGTTCACTGATGCTGGCTTGAATATCGATCTGTCCGAGCGCCTCGCCTTTGTTTCGTGTGGCTTCTAAGGACACCACGCGTACGCCTGGAAATGACCGTTCAAACAAGGAGCACAAGCGTGGATCGCATGCCAAAGTTACAGCGCCGGCTCTACTCAGGACCTCGGGAATCAAACTTGCTGTCAGGATCTGTTCGCCCAGTCCCTGATCCATCCAGACAACAAGATGTTTGCTGGAAATGTCCTTGCCGGCCCAATAGGGAACCCGCAAGGCGTATTGCCAACTTTTGTAGGCTTTGCTCTTAAGGCGGCGCGCGTAGTCACTCCATCCTTCCTTCAAGCGGCCCATGGACAACAGAATCTGTCCACGCCGGTGTTGGAACGAGGCGTCGTTCTCGTACGCTTCGCAGAGTTGATTCAGCACGTGACGCGATGCGGAAAGGTCCCCTTCCCGTTCATAAAGGAGTGCAAGGTTGGACAATGCCGAACGGTGGGACGGATCGGATTCAATGGCGCACAAAAATGAGGCTTTGGCAGCTGCGAGGTCGCCGCTTCCATCTGCCGTTCGCCGGTGAAGGCCCAAGCGCCGGGGTGAGTGCCATTCAGGGCCAAAACCCGTTCCAGAGCGTCGTCCGCCACGTCTTGTTTTCCCGCATTGGCGAGATAAATGGCGTGGCGTTCATGGAGGTCGGCGATGGTTGGCCACTGCTCAATGGCCACCGCCAATGTCTCGGCAGCCTGGAACCATTTCTTCTTTGCAGCATAAGAAGACGCTAAGTCGACCAGAATTGACCCTTCACTGGGCAATTCCTCACGGGCCTGCGTAACCAATTGATAGCTTGTTCAATCTTATTATCGGCCAAGGCAATGCGACCGAGGACTACCTTATCCCATGGCCCGATAACCTTCCGTTCGCTGAGGTTTTCTGCCAGCGTTCTGGCCAAATCAAGATTGCCACTGGTCAGGGCGTCTTCCGCCTGTGTCCGCAGATCAGGATTCTTCTGAAGCTCAGAATTTGGTGAATCAGCCATCGCAACTGAGTCTGGCGTTGTACGGATATACGTGCACGCGGTGCGACGGCCTCAAGCGGCTTCTATTCGGCTTAAGGCGTCTTGAACCTTACCGCGGGCCTCTTCAGCGGCGCGTTTCTTCTCTCGGTTTTCTTCCACCACCTCGGGTGGTGCCTTGGCGATAAAACCCTGGTTGGATAGTTTTTTCTCAAACACGGCAACTTCCCTGTCGAGTTTAGAAATTTCCTTTTGCAGTCGGGCCCTTTCCTTATCGAAATCGATCACACCCGCCAACGGCAGCACAAGGGTGATGGATCCGACGACAGCCTGCGCTGCACCTTTAATATCAACGTCCCCATCGGCGGGAGTGATGGAGTCTAACCGGGCGTTGGCTTCGATCAGGGAACGATGGGTCTTTAATCGGTCGGCCACACCTTGATCGGCGTCTCTGACCGTGACCTTGAGTTTTACTGATGATGGAACATTCATTTCAGAACGGACCGAACGTATGGCTGAGACCAGGTCAACCACCCAATCCATTTCCGATTCAGCTTCGGGTGCGGCAAGATCTGCGTATTCTGGCCATTCCCCATTGATCAGCGCATGACCACGGTTTGCATCGATACGGCGCCACAGTTCTTCTGTGACGTAGGGCATGATCGGCTGGCCGAAGGTCAGAATTTGATCCAATGCCCATGCCGCGGTGGCCCGGGTTTCTGCTTTCGCCGAGTCATCCTCTCCCTGGAAAACCGGTTTGGCGAATTCCAGGAACCAGTCGCAAAACGTGTGCCAAGTAAAATGATAGAGCGCGTCGGCAGCTTCGTTAAAACGATAAGCCTCAATGGCACTGGCAATTGTATTTCCAGCGTCTGCTGCCTTGGCAACAATCCATCTGTTCAGCGTAGACGTCACAGAGGAAGGTTCGAACGTCGCCGATGGAGTGCAGTCGTTCATTTCACAAAAGTGCGCGGCATTCCAAATTTTGGTGACAAAATTGCGGTAACCGGCGATGCGTTGTTCCGCCAACTTGATATCGCGGCCCTGTGCGGCCATGGCTGCCAAGGTAAAGCGCACCGAGTCCGTTCCGTACTTATCACAAAGATCCAAGGGGTCCATGACATTGCCCTTGGACTTGGACATCTTTTGGCCTTTTTCGTCACGCACCAGCGCGTGGATGTAGACTTCTTTGAACGGCACATCGCCCATGAAATGCAGACCCAGCATCATCATGCGTGCGACCCAAAAGAAAATAATATCGAAGCCGGTGACCAAAACGTCACCTGGGTAATACCGCTTCAACTCTGGCGATCGTTCGGGCCACCCCAGCGTGGAAAACGGCCACAAGCCTGACGAAAACCACGTATCTAACACGTCAGGATCGCGCGTGAGTTCGGTGTCTTCACCGTAATGCGATTTTGCTGCGATTTTGGCTTCGTCTTCCGTTTCCTCGACAAAGATTTCCCCGTCCGGCCCATGCCAAGCGGGAATACGGTGCCCCCACCACAACTGGCGGGATACACACCAAGGCTGGATATTACGCATCCACTCGAAGTAAGTGTTCTCCCATTGCTTGGGTACGAACTTGGTGCGTCCCTCTTCCACCGCCTTGATGGCCGGTTGCGCTAAAGTATGGGCGTCGGCAAACCATTGATCCGTCAGCCAGGGTTCGACGACAACGCCGGAGCGATCCCCATAGGGCACCACCATGAGATTCTCTTCGATCTTCTCGAGCAACCCCTCTTCTTCCATGTCCGCGACAATGGCTTTGCGCGCCTCGAAGCGATCCATACAGCGGTATTTTTCGGGTGCGTTGTCGTTCAGAGCTGCGTTTTCGTCGAGTACGTTGATGCGTTCAAGGTTGTGCCGGGCGCCAACATCAAAGTCATTGAAGTCATGGGCCGGTGTAATTTTCACCGCACCCGACCCTTTTTCGGGATCCGCATAAGCGTCAGCAATGATTGGAATGCGCCGGCCGACCAATGGCAACACGCAATTCTGCCCAACCAAGTCCGTATAGCGCTCGTCATCGGGATGTACGGCCACAGCCGTGTCACCGAGCATGGTTTCTGGACGTGTGGTTGCAACGGTGATAAACAAACCGTCCTGGTCGTCCACAGGGTATTTGAAGTGCCACATCTTGCCGTTGGTTTCGCGCTGCTCCACTTCGAGATCGGAAATGGCTGTGTGCAGTTTGGGATCCCAGTTGACCAGGCGCTTGTCCCGATAGATCAAGCCTTCCTTATGGAGTTGGACAAAGACTTTGGCGACGGCTTTAGACAGACCGTCATCCAAGGTAAACCGTTCACGATCCCAATCCGGTGAGGCACCGAGACGGCGGAGCTGTCGGATGATGGTTCCGCCTGACTCCTCTTTCCATTGCCATACCTTGTCGACAAATTTTTCTCGCCCTAAATCACGACGATGGATCCCCTCCTCCGCTAGTTGCCGCTCGACGACCATCTGGGTGGCAATCCCGGCGTGATCCGTGCCCGGCTGCCAAAGGACATCACGGTCCCGCATGCGGTAGTAACGTATAAGGACGTCCTGAAGGGTGAAGGTGAGCGCGTGTCCGATATGGAGACTGCCGGTCACATTGGGCGGCGGCATCATGATCGCGTACGGCGCCTTGTTCGACTCCGTATCGGCCGCAAAGGCACCGGACTCCTGCCATTGCCGATAAAGCGTATCTTCCACTTCGGCAGGGTCGTATTTCTTGTCGAGCATCAATCTGAACTTTATGGAAAACCACGAAGGATGAAGGGTTTAGCCTCGCTGGCGCTAAAGCGCAACGGTTTGACGTGGTTTTTACTCCCGATCTGCAACCGTCCCAAAACGGGTCCATTTCCGCGCCTCGAGGTGGGGAGACCCGACTTTGTATGGGTCTCGCTTCACATCTCGGTGAAACTCATAGAAACATGGTTCCCCATGTTGGTTTAGCTCTCATACTTGTTTGGTCTGGCTGATATTCCGTTTTGGAGTTGGTCAATATAGAGAGGAAACCCATGACGAATAAAAAGAAATCGTTGACGATCCGTAGCGCCATCGCCCCCACCGTTTTGAGCGCGGGAGTGATTATGGCCGGTAGCGCCTTGGATCTCGGTTCAGCGTGAGCCGCGTTGGCGGATTTAGAACAACAGACTCAATTGCCAATGGCTAAGCAAACCAATGAGCATCTGGCTCAATGTAAGGGCTGTTGCGATGGCTGTTGCGGTGGCTGTTGTGGCGGATGCTGTGGTGGTTGCTGCGGTGGATGTTGTGGCGGCTGTGGTGGTTGCGGTGGATGCTGCGGCGCCGCTTAAATTAGGTATAGCCTTAAGACATGAACACGGTCCCGCGTGACTTAACAACCCTGCCGCGGGACCGTCTTCAGGATATGGTGATCGCTGGCGGTCAGGTGCTCGAATGCATGCGTGTTTTGGGCAATACCGGCGATTCGTTGATTTCTGAAATTATCGACGATTTTGAATCCTTCGCCGTCTGGTCCCATTATCCGGACGGCGATGTCATCGACCGCAAGACCCACGCCCAATTCTATTATCACGCCCATCCGGAAAGGCAGCGCCCGGGCGAGCATGGCCACTTTCATCTGTTTATCCGAAGAACTGGCATTCCCGACGACATTCAGCCAGCCGATATAGGCTGCCCAAACGGCTACGACGACTTCAAAACACCTATGTGTCACCCTGCTTGCGCAGCTCGTTGGAGGTGCGGGCCTGACCATAGGCCGGAAACTCCAGCGCGGATTTGATCACCGCCTGCTCGGTGGCTTCACCGACGCGGTTGGCAAGATTGGGTTTGCGCCGGGTGCGCTCGAACAAGGCCTCGACGCCGCCTTCCTCAACCGCGGCCTTGTAGCGGTAAAAGGTGTCGCGCGACATGCCCATGACCTGGCAGGGACCTGGCAGGCCTTCGACACATTGCCCAGTTCCTCGGCCAGATTCAGCAATCCAGTTTTGTGTTTGATGATCTTGTCGGTAGTATTCAACATCGTGGTGTCCTCGTTTTGTGGTTGGTGTGCACCACCATCAAAACGGACAACCACCATCTCCATCAAGAGATGCGCCGCTCCCATTCCAGCTTGCTGGGAAGGGAGCGGTGTCAGATCACATCGCGACTAACTCACATAAAGGTTGGGGAAATGCTTTCTGACCTTGATTTCTGGATCAATTTCTATTGCGTCAACACCCGCCTGCTTTAGCGACGGTTGATTGGTCAGTTCTACCAAGTCGTGCTTAGTCAACCCCCTACCTCCATTCTTTTGCCTCCATGGGCGGGCTCTCATCTTGTTCGGGCACTCGATGACATGCGTGTTGGATAGCTTCTCGAACGGTATTTCGGCGTCCTCGCCGATCGCCTTGAAATCGCTTTGCAATTGATCCCGCTCCCGCTGCAGCCGTTCCCAGGGCAATCGGGTGAATGGTTTCACCGTGAGATAAGGCTTGCGAGGAAGTCGTCGTCCCAGGCGGCGATGCGTCGTTTTACACGCAGACTGTCCTTGCCCGGGGCTTGGCGCAAGAGGTTGCTCGCTATGTGTTTGACGACCGCGAAGTTGGCCGGGGCAGTGTTCTTTCGGACCCGGCACTCGTCGTCGCGGAAGACCATGTCCATGACCCAGTGCAGGTCCATGACCCAGTGCAGCCCGTTCTCGCTGCTCCAATGGCCCCGGATGGCGGCGCTCAGGGTATCGGCCTTGGCGGCGGTGGAGGCGGATGTAGAAGCGGGTCTCGCGCTCGACCTTGGCGCCGGGTTGGATGCCGATCTCGCGTACGGTTTCGACCATAACAATGCTCCCGGGCCCGG
The DNA here is from genome assembly GCA_965262665.1 of Rhodospirillaceae bacterium. Lineage (GTDB taxonomy): Bacteria > Pseudomonadota > Alphaproteobacteria > Rhodospirillales > Rhodospirillaceae > CBDBND01. The sequence continues at coordinate 359,236 of CBDHFR010000002.1, read as the reverse complement.
GCCAGTGGTGGCGTTCCTTCAGCCAAGCGATTTCGTTCGTCGCCGTGGTGGTCCGGGTTTCGATGCGGCCGTGGCTCTTCTCCACTGTCTGGTGGTGGCTGACAACCGTATCGGCAAAGCCGCATGCTATCTGTTCGATGAAGAAAAGCTTGGTATCGTCGTGCAGGCTGGCGGCCCGGCACCGTTCGCCTTTGCGCGACCATCCCCGCAGCCGCGCCATCTTCATCGACGCGCCGGTCTCGTCGATGAAGATCAGCCGTTCCGGAGCGAGCCCTGCCTGGCCTTCGAACCAGAGCCGGCGCCGCGCGAGCACGTCCGGGCGCCGCTGCTCCGCTGCATGGCCGGTCTTTTTTGTGCGTCAGCCCGCGCTTGGCGAAGAAGTGCCAGACCGTCGACGGGCACACCCGAACCCCGTGCGACGCCGCCAGCTTCTCGCCAATCTCGGCCAGCGTCATAGCCTTGGTCTGCGCCACCAGAGCCAGGATAAAGGCCTCATGCGCATCCAGCTTCGAGCCCGGCGGTTGGCCCTGGCGGTCGGGCTCGATCGAGCCCGTCTCGCGCCAGCGCCGGCGCCAGTGGATCGCCGTCGAAGGCGCGACACGAAAACGCGCCGCGGCCCCCCGTGCAGACAGACCCCCAGTGACCGCCTCGACGACCCGCCGGCGAAGATCATTCCCGTAACAATGCCCCATGTCTGACACCAAATCGCCTCGGGATATAGAATCATGGAGCGGGACGCTTGGGAATCCCCTTCGATTCACAATTCAGTCAAACCGCTCTAGCTCGACCATTCGCCTTACAAAAGGGAGGTTAAATAACTCCTGACGCGCAGATTGTGGTATCGATAGACCATCAATTTTCATCTCATTCCAATTTATTGAAGAGCATTTCCGGCTAAGCTTCCTGGCGGTCTGTTTGCTCCAGTATCCTTTCCCAGTATATCTGGTCAGCATCATATCAAGAAACTCTATGTCAGAGAGGTTGGGCCGATTTTCATGCCCAGCATGGGTCACAATTTCAAAGTTGTGTTGGGTGCCCTTTGAAGTTTCACTAGAAAAAGTTGCGGCGGTAGACCGTTTAAGGCTGATATCGAGCCATTCACATTCAATTAAGTCGCGAAAGCCTTTGAGACCCAACCCTTGAACAAGGGCGTTCAAATTGGCTGAGGTGAGAATAATTTGAACTCGTTGGTAATAAACTAGGCTCTGGGCCACGAGGCCGGGGTCAACTACCTGCTTCAAAGGACCGCAGCCACTAATAACTACTTTTTCAAACATTTTCTGGTCTTTCCGCTAACGACGACGTGAGCATATCATCCTGAAATACAGACCATGACTTACGGGCACCATACGGACACAACGAAAAATGTCTTAGAGGAACGAACCTGTCCCTTCCATTTGCCTTATGTCAACGGCGGAGCAAAATCAGCCCAGTTGGGCGGCGTAAAACCAGTCCATTTTATGTGATGCCGAAGGCGTTGTTGCGGGTTGTCCCGGTAGTGCATAGGAGGGACCCGCGCGGCTTTGCGTAGCGTTTCGCGTGTGTGAAGCGAAGGCGTGTGGGCGGTGCCTGTGTAGCGCAGTGGAGGGCGCCGCCGCCATTGCCGTCGCAGCAACCGGGACGATCCCGCAGTTGGGCTTCATCCATGAGGATCCGGGGCAATCGTTCGTTTTGGATATCGCCGACCTCTACCGCGACATCGTGACGATCCCCTGTGCTTTTCATGCAGCCAAACGAGTCGTTCAACAGCCTGGAGAGAACATAGAGCGCGTCACCCGCCGTCTGACTGGACGGGCACTAGCCCGCGAACAGGTCATACCCGGAATGATCGACCGGATAAAATCTCTACTCGCCGAACAATCCGAGCAGGAATGAGTACAGAAATGCCAATGGCTATGGTCGTTACCCGTAATGTAGAGGCCCGCTATCGCGGCTTCCTGACCTCGATCATGCTGGAAATCGCGCCCGGAATCTACGTGGCGCCCGACCTGTCGGCGGGTGTGCGAGCGCGGGTATGGGACGTGCTATCGGAATGGTGGTAAGTGCTTGGCACAGGGTCCGTCGTCCTGGTCTGGCGTGACAGTAAAGCGGTTGGAAATCTCTGCATCGAGACCCTCGGTGAACCCCCGAAGGAGATCGTCGACGCCGACGGGATATTGCTTGTAAAACGCAAATAGTTACTAATCAAAGTGCCCCATGCTGCTTGACATCGTAAGGAATTCAAAGACTTGATAGCAAGAGGTTCCCCCGCACGCGCGGGGATAGACCCAAAGTGGACTACCGCCGCTTGGCCCGCGACATGGTTCCCCCGCACGCGCGGGGATAGACCCTTGATGGTCATTGGTCGTCTCCCTCAGCCTCGGGTTCCCCCGCACGCGCGGGGATAGACCCTTGTCGCGGTAAGTGTCGGGGAGGATGATCCCGGTTCCCCCGCACGCGCGGGGATAGACCCGGCCCGATCCCGCGCTGGGAAAAGCGCACGGAGGTTCCCCCGCACGCGCGGGGATAGACCTTCTCAAAACATCGGTCGAGGCGCTTGATAGTGGGTTCCCCCGCACGCGCGGGGATAGACCTGTACCAGGAATCTCTCACGGCGCTGAATAATGGGTTCCCCCGCACGCGCGGGGATAGACCCAGATGATGACGAAAAGGCGACATAATATTAAGGGTTCCCCCGCACGCGCGGGGATAGACCCCCAGTAGATGTTGATGGTGAAGATCACAATGTGGTTCCCCCGCACGCGCGGGGATAGACCCTCAGTGTATGTCTGCGCACCTAGAGGCGGGACGGTTCCCCCGCACGCGCGGGGATAGACCCACAAATCCGTTGAAGCCGCCGCACGTTGCGACGGTTATAGCGCGACAATCTGGATAAGAGTTTTGACGTCGCGACGGAGTGGATAGTTTAGATGTTTCTTCTCGATTGCAAGAGCTTTTGCGCCAATTCTGTTTGTCGCGCCGCGACAATCAGAATTGCGCTGTTGGGTTTCAGTGTTGGTGTCAATGAACGCGTAATCGCAGGTCAATGCAGCTGAGATTCCATCCATGCTAGTTGGATCGGTTGTGGCCGCGAGCTGGGAGCTCCGCGGGCCACGTTACAGCAAAGGTGCTGTCGGGGTGGATTCGGGAGCTCAGTCGGACGTGGTGTTCTTGGTGGTCGCTCTCGACGCCGGCCGGCCGCGTTTTCGTTTGCTTTCTTCAATCGCGGCACGGCGACGGTAGCTCTCGACGTTCATCTCAAGGATCGTGGCACGGTGGACCAGACGGTCGACGGCAGCCACCGCCGTTGTTTCGTCGGGGAACACTTTGTGCCATTCGCCAAAGGGCTGATTGGCTGTGATTAGAAGTGACCGGCGCTCGTACCTGACCGAGATGAGTTCGAACAGCACACTCGTTTCGGCTTGATCCTTGCGCACATAGGCGAAGTCATCGAGGATCACGAGGTGATAGCGGTCCAGTTTCGCCAGCAGGTTCTCCAGCGTCAGGTCCCGCCGGGCCACCTGCAGCCGCTGCACCAGGTCGGTGGTGCGGGTAAAGAGCACCCGGTACCCACTTTCCACCAGGGCCAGCCCGATTGCCGAGGCAAGGTGCGATTTTCCCGCACCTGGCGGGCCAAAAATCAAACAGCAGACGGCCTTGGTCGAGCCATGCGTCGCCGGCCGCAAGCGCCATGACCTGGGCCTTGGAGATCGTCGGCACGACGTTGAAGTCGAAGTTGGCCAGGCTCTTGAACGTCACTCAATCAACAGGCGGTGGGGTGGTAGGTGAACGTCACTCAATCAACAGTCGGTGGGATGGTAGGGTGAACGTCACTCAATCAACAGGCGTTGGTATGGTAAAGTCGACAGCTATCAACAAAACAGATGGAACCAAAGCTAGGAGTTCCTGGGTGCTTTTGTAGAACGATCTACGACGAGAACACCGGGCGCATGAAGATGAGGATTCAATACCTCAAGGAATATGAACCCGAGAAGGAGCCAAAACTAGCGAAGGAACAAGTGCTCTCGCGGCTATTGTCGATGTTCTTGCCAAGAACGGCTGGCGCCGGACAGGCGTAAGACGAAAGTACCGCCAGAGGACTGTAAAAAAGAGGTTTGGGCTTCGGCCAGGCGCTAGAAGTGGAGATCGGGGTCTAGCTGCCGAAAGAGCCGAACCGTTTACCGAGTTCGCCTAAATGTCGGAGCCCCGAGGCGCGACAACTCAGATTTTGAGATACCCAATCCATCAGCCACTTAGGGGCATTTGAGCGCGATCGCATATAAATCTCACTGATCGTCCAGGAACGTCCAGGTGGGGTGGATATGCCAACGGTCTGTCATTGCCCGCCATCGGGACGCGTGAGGACACGGCCTCGGGACATTTTGGGCCCTCATTTTCAACCCGCTCGTGGGGCGCCGGTCATGCCACTCCAGCTTCACACGGCAGCGCTACCACCCCCAACACACCATATTCCAGACCTGAAATAGGGCTTTTAAGGGGATAACGTCGCCCCCCTTAGGGCTCCCGCACGCGTAACGGTCATTGGTTAATGCCGTCATCTGGTATCCGATTGTGGCTCACTCGAGTGCCGGGCTGCGGCTTGATGCCTGGTCTTGGCCCGGTGCCCCGATGAGCTATGCCCGAAATTTGGTGATGGGCTGATCAGGCGGCGTGTTTGATTTGCTTGCCAGGACCTCAAACATCCACATATCCTGATCACACATCACTGCAAAAACGAAACCAACGGGCCAGATTCTCTCAAAACACTTGGACCATTTGGTCTGGCTGGTCAGGATTCATTCCCACGATTTCGCATTCGTTCCCGCTCAATAGGTGGGGATAAATGTGGGGACAAGAAAGTAAAATTATAAAAAACCATTATATAACAATATTTTAAGAGTAATATATGGTGGACTATCCGTCTCCCACCTATGCCTGGACTGTGGTGGTTATTCTCACCCTGGCCTATGTGGCGTCCTTCATCGACCGCCAAATCATGGCGCTGATGGTTGAGCCGATCCGCGCCGACCTCGGCATTTCCGATACCCAGATGAGTCTGCTCCTTGGGTTGGCCTTTACTATCTTCTATACCTTTCTCGGCATTCCCATCGGCCGCCTTGCCGATTTGTATAGCCGTAAGAAAATTATCATCGCTGGCGTGACGATCTGGTGCCTGATGACGGCAGCCTGCGGCTTGGCCCGCAACTACTTTCAATTGTTTGCCGCCCGCATCGGTGTGGGAGTTGGGGAGGCGGCGCTGAGCCCGAGCGCCCTATCCATGATCAGCGATTACTTCCCCAAGGAAACGCGGGGCCGGGCCGTGGCCTTCTACACCATGGGTATCGCTCTTGGTGTCGGCATGGCAATGATCATTGGCAGTCAGGTGATCGCCTTCGTGTTCAACGCACCGCCGGTGACCCTGCCGGTGGTGGGCACTTTGTTTGCCTGGCAGACCGTGTTCCTCGTCGTCGGTTTGCCGGGATTGCTGGTGGCCGTGCTGATGATGGCGGTGCGGGAACCGGCGCGCCGCGAACAAATGCAGCGTGTGGCTGAAGACGGCACTGCGTCTAGCCATATTCCCTTTGCGCAAGTGGTGGCCTTTCTCTTGAAGCGCCGCAACATGTACGGCAGCCACTTTGTCGGCATGTCCGTCGTCACCATCCTGGCTTATGGATTCTATGCCTGGATCCCGACCATGTTCATCCGCACTTGGGATTGGACCATTCAAGAGATCGGTCTGGCTTACGGCATCGTCACCCTTATTTCAGGGCCGTTGGCTGTGATTGCCGCGGCCAAGACCGCGGAGATGTTCGCCGCCAAAGGGTATGACGATGCCCATATGCGCACCGCGTTGTGGGGCAGTCTGCTGGGAGTCGTCACCGCCGTGCTGACGCCGCTGATGCCCCATCCATATCTGTCTATTGTCATGCTCTTGCCCGTTTCCGTCGGTACCAGCATGGCGACAGCGGCCGGGCTCTCCGCCTTGATGATGGTCACCCCTAACCAGTTGCGGGCGCAGACGTCTGCCATGTACTTCTTTACCGTCAACATCCTCGGCCTGACCATTGGTCCGACCGGCATTGCGCTGTTCACGGATTATGTGTTCCGGGATGATTCCATGCTGCGCTATTCGGTGGTATCGATCTCGCTCCTGGCCGGGCTCTTCGCTGCCGGGTTCCTGATCTACAATTTGAAGTACTACGCCTTGTCGTTTGCCGAAGCCAAAACCTGGGCCCAGAAACAGGCGTAAAAAAGATCAAATTGTTATTGTTGAAATGGTACTGCCGGGTGGAATCCGATCTCTGGCACCACTCTTACCAAAGTTTATACCAGCGGTCATTGAGATTGATTCTCTTTTAGGGATTCCCCATGGCGCAATGATGTGATTCATAGAAAGCTGGCTTTAAATGGAGGATTTGATGTCGGCGAAGATCCCGTTGCGAACGGACTATGACGCGGTCCAAGCGCGGGCCTTGGCGCGCAAAGCGACAGATCCCAATCAGGTGCGCCGCCTTCTGGCGATTGCGGCGGTTTATGATGACATGAACCGTAGGGATGCGGCGGCGGTTGGCGGCATGGACCGCCAGAGCCTGCGCGACTGGGTGTACCGGTTCAATCAGGCAGGCCCCGAGGGCCTGCACGACCACAAATCTCCCGGCGCGGTTCCGCAGCTGACGGCGGTGGAGAGGGTGTCCGCTATATGTCCGCCTCAAAAGCCTCTTCCTAAGACGGGAAGGGAGGATGGTAAACTCTCTATTATAGAACTCTCTGGGTTCGGTTTGGGAGGCAGAATGAAACACGCACGACCAGTGAGAGGCTTGGTACAAACGGCCGTTCTTTGCTCTGCGCTGCTGGTTTTATTACCCACGACCGTTAACGCGCAGCAACCCGTGGAGGGTACGCTAGGTTTTGTTGTGCGGGACTGGTTCACGGCGATCTACAACAGTCGGTTCGTCGACGAATGTCCCGAAGGGTTGTCCGTCAGCAATGATGAAATCTGGTGGCGTGGACTCTCCAAAGAGAAGCGCGCGGAGCTAACGGAAAACGGTTTGCGCTCCAACCTCAACCGTATGCCTACTGCAATGCGCCGCGGTCCTGAAGGCGAAAACGTGTGCCTCAATCCAACAGTGGTCACTGATCCGCCTATGCGCGTGGTCGAGGGCAAGTATTCCTACGGCGTCAACCTAGACGGCAATAGCGATGGCAGCGCCACGCCCAAGACCTGCGCTCATGAAAACTTCACCCATCCGGACGGAACACCGGGGATCGATAATCAATTGTACCGGGTCGTCGGTTGTGTTTACGGCTGGCGCAAGGGCGGTCTGCCGGAATTGAACGCCCACGAAGGACGGGGCACCAGCGGCCTTGGTATGGTTCTCATCGAGGTTGCTGATGTCGACGATGGGCGCAACGATGACGACGTCACGGTCACTTTTTACCGCTCCGTCGATCAATTTGCTTTAGACGGCAGCGGCCGGCCCTTGCCGTTTTCCAGTTACAACATCGATATGGACGGCGACAAACCGCGCTATGGAGATTCCCTTAAGGGTGCGATCAAGGACGGCGTCCTGACCACGGAACGGGGCGATGTCAGTCTGCCTTTCTACGGCAACTACAATTTCATGCACCCGGTGATCAAGGACATGGACCTGCGCCTGGAAATCACGTCGGACGGCGCAACGGCGAATGGGCTCGTTTCTGGGTACTACAATATGGATGAGTTTCTCTATTACGTCGGCGGAATGGTGGGGCATACGTCAACAGCGGATGATTGCCCCGCCATGTATCGAGCGGCCCATGAACTGGCCGACGGCTATCCCGATCCGGAAACGGGGCAATGCGCCCATCTCTCTACTGCCTTCGAAGTCGGCGCCTACGCAGCGTTCATCATTCATCCCAAAGACAGCACCCAACAGGCAGCGCGATGAATATGATGCGCACCGCTTTCACACTTTTGCTTAGCGTCGTTTTGCTGGCGGCCTGTGACCAGCCCGAGCCCGTCACCGACGGATCGCCATGGGCCATGCGCCGCTTGTCCAATGACCAATACCACAACGTTATCGCTGATGTGTTTGGCCCACACATCACTGTCGCCGGTCAGGCGGATTCACTTTTACGGACGGAAGGATTGCTGGCTTTGGGTGCCCAAACGGCGCGGATCACACCATCCGGGTTTGAAAAGTTTTACGGCATGGCCCGGTCTATTGCCCAGCAGGTCGTCAACGTAGAGAACCGGTCCAGTCAGTTTGCGTGTGAGCCGGCCTCCGCATCCGCACCCGATGACACCTGTGCACGGCAATTCTTTTCCGAGGTGGGGCGTTTGCTCTACCGCCGGCCGATGACAGACGATGAACTTGCCATTCCTATCGCGGCGGCCAGGGACGGCGCCTTGTCCAATGGTGATTTCTATTACGGCATTACCCTTGGTCTGGCGGGGATGTTGACATCGCCCCAGTTCCTTTTCGTCGTCGATATAACAGAACCGGACCCGTCCGATTCTACCAAACGCCGATTGACTGCTTATGCCAAAGCGGCACGTCTGAGCTTCCTATTGTGGAACACGACGTCCAACGAAACGCTGCTCAATGGGGCCGAGCGCGGCGAGCTGGATACGCAGGATGGAATCGATGCTCATGTGGAACGGATGATGGCGTCTCATCGTCTGGAAGCCGGTGTGCGCGCGTTCTTTATGGACTTTCTCCGCTTCGAAGAGTTCGAAACGTTAGAGAAGGACAGCATTATTTATCCGGCGTTCACCGTTCAAGTGATCGAAGATGCCAAGGAGCAGGTACTGCTGACGGTGCTCGACCTGTTGATGGAACGCCGGGAGGATTATCGCAATCTGTTCACTAACAAAAAGACGTTTGTCACCGGTCCGCTAGCCCGCGTCTATCGCGTGCCAACCAGCCGCCCCACCGGTAATGCTTGGGAACCTTTTGAATTCCCGGAAAGCGATCCGCGCGCGGGATTGCTTATGCAAGTGGGTTTTGCTGCTTTGGCGTCTCATCCCGGGCGCAGTTCACCCACATTAAGGGGCATGGCCATCCGCGAAGCGTTGCTGTGTCAGCAAGTGCCCAGCCCGCCAGCTGATGTGGATTTCTCCCAGTTCGAAGATCCTGAATCGCCCAATCCGACGGCAAAGGATCGCTTGGCGGCACACAGTGTCGAACCGGCCTGCGTCGGATGTCACAAGATCATAGACCCCATTGGCCTCGGCCTTGAACAGCTGGACGGCATTGCCCAGTTCCGTACAACCGAAAACGGCGCCTTTATCGACGCCAGTGGTGAATTGGATGGCATTCCCTTCGAAGGCGGCGCCGGTCTGGGACGCGCCATGTGGCAAAATCCAGCAACCACGGCCTGTCTGGTCAACCGACTTACGGAGTATGCTTTAGGCCGGCCAATGGAGGCGGGCGATAGGAGCTACATGGCGTATCTGGAAGAAAGATTTGCAGACGACGGCTACCGCTTCCCGGATCTATTACGCCGGATTGCCACCAGCCGGGCGTTCTATGCAGTTTCGGAGCCGATTAACGATGCCGATCCCACGCGAGAGGCCTCAACATCCACAGCCAACATCGCAATGGCGGAGAGTCAGCCATGAGTATTCTATTGCCCCGTAAGCCCGCCCGCCGTCAGATCTTGCGCGGACTCTTGGGCGGTGGTGTCGTGTCTGTCGCTCTACCCTTGCTGGACTGTTTTCTCAATGACAACGGCACAGCTCTGGCGGCCAAGGGCAGCCCACTGCCAGTGCGTTTTGGCAGCTGGTACTGGGGGATGGGCCACACCCCCGGTCATGCTATTGCACCCAAGGCGCAGTCGGGACCGGGCATAGACTTCCTCGAAGAAACCAAAGCGCTCAAGCCCTACGAAGACCAGCTGAATTTCTTCTCAGGGTTCGGCATGCCGCTCGACGGGCGGTCCAATTACACCCACTTCACCGGCTGGGTCGGGAATCGTACCGGCACCGTGCCGCAGAAGGAAGGAGAGATCGTCAATCCGACTCTCGATCTGCTGGTGGCCGACGAGATCGGTAATCGCACCCGGTTCAAGACCATCGACGTTTCCAGCGCCGGTATCGCTCGTGAAAACTACAGTGCCCGCAACACGGAAAGCCGAGCGGAAGCCATCGTTTCACCAGTTGAATTGTATACTCGAATCTTCGGACCCGATTTTGTCGACCCCAATGCTGATGAGTTCAAACCAGATCCCAACGTTATGGTGGAAAAGAGCGTGCTGTCCGCCTTCATGGAGGACCATCAGCGGTTCATCGGCACGCTTGGCGCGGCAGACCGGGACCGCATGGATGAGTATTTCACCTCCATTCGCCAGATCGAAAACCGGCTGGCGCTTCAATTGCAAAAACCTGAACCGAATGAGGCCTGTTTAGTGCCAACCAAACCGTCTGATCCGCCGGAAGAAAAACTGGCCCGGGTTCGGGAGATGCCCAATGTCATCGAAACCCACGCAGTAATGGCAGAATTGCTGGCTATGGCGGTTGCGTGCAATCAGACCCATGTTTTCAATCTGGTGTTTACCGATAACTTCGCCAATGTGCGCCGGGTCGGCGAGTCATACACCCACCATCTGTTGACACATATGGAACTGATTGATTCCGATCTCGGTTACCAGCCACTGGCCTTCTGGTTCAATCAGCGTTGCAGTGAAGCCTTTGCGACTTACTTGGAAAAATTGTCCAGCATTCGTGAAGGCGACGGCACGTTGCTCGACAACTGTTTGATCTTCGCCGCCAGCGAAACCAATTACGCCAAACTCCACACCATCGACAGCATACCCATTTTCATGGCAGGCAAGGCTGGCGGGAGAATGAAAACTGGCATGCACATTGTCGGTGGCGGTGATCCTATTACCCGTGTCGGATACACGGCCATGCAGATTATGGGCGTGCCGCTCAGGCGCTGGGGCACCAAATCTTTGCAGACTTCAAGGGCAATCACAGAAGTCATGGCGTGATGATCAAACGATCTTTCATTCTCTTGGCTTTACCGTTCGGTGTTGCGTTATTTGTGACGGCCGTCTTTGCTGCGACGGAAAGCGATGACGTCACGCCAGCAGACATCAAATTAAATGCACGGGGTCATGGATGGGTTCTGACCAATGCCCAGGGCATGACCCTGTATACCTATTCAAAGGATCCCCGCTCAGGCTCACCTCTTTGCGTTGAGGACTGTTTGGAAACCTGGCCGCCCTTAAAAGCGGATGAGAATGCGCACCCCACAGGCGATTGGACCGTGGTGGTGCGAGAAAACGGAATCAAGCAATGGGCCTTCCGCGGCAAACCGCTCTACACTTTCAGCCGCGATACCTCTCCAGCCGATATGAACGGCGACGAATTCCTCCAGCAATGGTACGTGGCGGTGAAACCAGTGGCGCTCCCGCCGGGGTTCAGCACGAATAAAACACCGGGCGGATATTTGTTGGTCGACCAGAAAAATATAACGCTCTACACATCCAATGCGGATGAACCGAGCGCATCCACCTGCATCGGGGACTGTGCCAAGACGTGGCGGCCCGTAGAATCTTGGTGGCGAGCCCGGTCGACACTGGACGACTGGACCATTATTGATCGGAACGACGGAACCAAACAGTGGGCGTACCGTGGACGACCGCTCTATCGTTACAGTGGTGACTTTGCGCCCGGAGATATGTCAGGTGACGGCCTTGAGACGTGGCGTGCTGTGGTTTTGGAACCGCCACCACCGATGCCCGAGTGGATCACCATTCAAAACTCCGATGCTGGGCCGTTGTTGGCCGACTCAATCGGTAAGACCCTATATGCCTATGATCTCCCTGACCAACGCGCCTTCGGTATTGGAATCGGCCGCGATATGGCAACACCGCACCTGTGGACGCCGGTCTACGCTGACGGCGCAACCGAACCCATCGGACTTTGGTCGGTGATTGCGTTGGACGACGGCCGCTACCAATGGGCTTACAAGGGATTGAAACTCTTCGTTCACAAGCGGGATACGGAACCTGGCGCTCTCAACGGCCAGCGCAGCACTGACCGCTATTGGCGGACCCTCATGAAAGACGGCAAAGTCATGGCCGGATCGGGCAGGTAACGACGCCCTTACACACATAAAACTTCATGCTTCATTCAGACCTAGGCAAACAGGGGAGAGACGTATGTTATTGCCGCACATTTATTCCGACGGCACAGGCCATTCCTTACTCGACGAAATTGATCTCAGGATGATGGCGCCCGGGGGTGGGGACGCCCAGGAGGGAACCTACTACCGGCGAATCAATTCGGCCCGGCAGGATGTGACCGACTGGCGCATCGGTCATGCCTTGCCCGGTCATTTCATTGATTTCGAGCCGACCGGAGTGACCACTATGATCGCCGTATTTTCCGGTCAGATGCATATCACCGTCAGCAACGGCGAAGAGCGGCAACTGGCCCGGGGTGACATGATGATTGCCGAAGACATCGCCGGGCAGGGGCACATGACCCGTTTCGTCAGTCAGGAACCGTGCAACTACTTGCTTGTCACCATGCCCAGCGGACTCAAGTAAATGCGGGTATCGGTGTTAGCAGGTCTGATACTTTTCTTGTTTATCGGCACGATTGATGATGGGGAGGGACAAACACGCGATCCAAGACGCGGACCCAAACCCGACATGTCTTGTGTCTATTTCTCGCCCAACCCCGATGCCACGGACGGTCCGACAATTTCCTTTTTTGCCGACTTGTCCGCTGACGAGGAAAGCGCAGTGACTGAAAGCCCGGGGATCGGCAGTGTCGATTTTATGTTGGAGCGCGACACGCTCGAGTTCTCGTGGACCCTAATGTACGACGATTTGACCACATCGCCCACCGGCGTTTACGTCCACGGCCCGCAAACCCCCGGGGGTGAAGCAGCCATACTCTTCGATATGGCACCGGACGGTGTGAGGTCACCGGTGTCTGGCTCAAAGGTGCTGAACGAGGGCGAGCTGGCCTACCTGGTTTCCGATCGCATGTACGTCAATCTGCACACCGAAAAATATCCTGCCGGCGAATTGCGCGGGTCCATCCGCAAGCAGCGCCCGCAATGTTGAGCAGTTTAATCAAATTTCATAGCCAGAAAGGACATTGATCCATGGCCATCACCGAAATTAAACCTGACACCGCCTATCGCATGACCGGCTACAAGCTCGATGCCAACAGCCGTTCCTCGTGGTCTTACTACGAAGTGCCGCTGATCCAAACCAGTCCGCTCAGTGCCATGAGTGCACGGCAGGTTGGCGAGACTTGGGGCCTTGGGTTCAGCCAGAACACACCCAAGCCGTACAATTTGAATGAAATGCACATCACCAACCGCATGGCCATCGTCTGGGTGATGTCAGGGCATTTGGAAACGACGGTACAGAGCGGTGAAATGCGCCGCCGTTCGCCAGGGCACGGCAATCTCGTCCATGGTCTCTGTCAGCATCACTCCACCATGCGCAGCACCGTACCGACGACGACGTTGAGTCTTAACCTCACGAGCACGCCCGTCGATAACTATCAGTTCAAGTAAGGACAGAAATCATGGGACGTTTAGCAACAATGCTCGCAGCCTTTATGCTGACGAGTGGAGCAGCGTTTGCTCAAGACCTGCCGCAGCATGCCGTGCGCACCGCCGCACCGGTGAGTCCATTGGCGGAGATGTTCATTCCCGGAGAGTCGGTTGAGCCCATGGTTCTGGCTGAATGGGAAGTGATCAACGACCTGGGTTCCCGTATCCGCATTGTCTGGGGCCAGGAGGCGGTGGATGCGCCACCACCCGAGGCATCCCGCTACATGCAGAAATCTTACGTGTTTCCCACCGGCACCATACGTGTTCTAGAGTTCAAAGAAGACAAGGGTGGCATGATGCACGCCATTACGGTGGAAACGGCGATCTACATGCTCAAAGGCACCGGTACTGTCGAGGTGGCGGGAAAAACGGTTGTGTTGAATGAGGGCGACCTGGCCAGCTACCCATCGGGAACGTTACGCGGTGACGGTGACGCCACAGTGATTGCCTGGACCGTGACCGGCAGTAAAATCAATGAAGCGGCCAAAGCCATGGTTGTGCGCAGCGCCGACGTCCCTGTCTCCCATTCCGCCCAATGGCTCGGACCCGACGGTAAGGTGGTGCGTGCCAGAGCGCCGGAAGCATTGAAGGAAGCGCCCGACGATGCCATTCGCCTGGACCTTTGGCGCTATACCTTCGACGGTAACTCCGTCCGAGTTACTAAAAATTATAAAGGCGGGCCCACCAGCAAGGCGACCGGCTCCTTGGATGCACTTATTTATGTTACCTTGAGCAAGCTTCATTTTTTTCAGGATGACCTGGACTTTATTGCCGGACCTGGCGACGCCATCCGCGAAATCGCCGGTCACTATCACAACTGGATCCGCCTCGAAGAATCGTCCTTCGTCGCCACCAGCAGTATGCCGGTGGTGCCGTATGTGGCTGAAGCCAATTAACGCGTACCTTCAACTTCACCAGTGCAGTCGTCGACTATCCGTTCAACTAAGGACATAGACATGCGATATCTCGTATCAATTCTAACAGTCCTACAATTGACGGTCTCAGCGTCGGCCGCTTGGGCGCAGGATCTGCCGCCACACGGGCTGCGCACCGCCGCACCCCTCAATCCCATGGCTGAGACCTTCATTGCGGGTGATTCAGTAGAGCCTATGGTTCTGGCCGAGTGGGAAGTGATCAACGACTTGGGCTCGCGCATCCGCATTGTCTGGGGGCAGGAGGCAGTAGACGCGGCGCCTCCGGAAGCGTCCCGCTATACGGAAAAGGCCTATGTGTTTCCGAGTGGTACCATCCGCGTGCTCGAGTTTAGAAAAGACCAGGGCGGCATGTTGCATGCCATTACCGTCGAAACCACTCTCTATATGTTAAAGGGCGAAGGCACGGTGGACGTGGCCGGCGAGGCAGTCCGGATCGGTGAGAGCGACGTGGTCAGCTATCCCAGCGGCACGCTGCGTGGTGACGGAGACGCCACAGTGATCCTGTGGCACGTCACCGGCACCAACATCAACGAACGGGCAAAAGCCATGGTTGTGCGGGCAGCGGACTCCTCTTTTATGCAACTCGGGTATTGGGACGGGCCGGACGGCAATCGCATTATCGCAACCACGGCGGAAGACCTTAAAAACGCCCCAGCCAATGCCATTCGTCTCGATATGAACAGCTATGAACTTGATGGCAACACCGTTGGGGTGACCAAGAACTACAAGGGCGGCCCCACCAACAAGACCCGTGGGGATCGTGACGCGCTGCTTTACATCAGGTCAGGTAAAATGCGCTTTTTCCAAGATGATGTAGACGTCATCGCGGGGCCCGGCGACGCCATCCGAGAAAGCGCTGGGCACTATCACAATTGGATTCGGCTAGAGGACTCATCCTTCATTGCCATCGGTACTGCGCCCGTGGTTCCGCTGGCACCCGATGCGCCGAGTGACTATTAAGAATACATGTTGGTGCCTAACGAGTAAGGATGTAATGGGATGAGTCAGGACTACAACGAATTTCGCGCCCATTGGCCGGTGGTTGTCGCCGCCGCTGTTGGCGTGGGAGCAGGCGTGACCGGCGCCATGGTTTACAGCCTGAGCATCCTCATCAATCCGCTGACCGATGCATTCGGCTGGAGCCGGGCCGAGGTGTCTGGCGCCAAAACCTTCCTCACCTTGGGTTTCGTCGTGACCGCGCCATTTGTCGGTTACATTGCTGATCGGTTCGGTGTGCGCAAAATCGCCATGGTTTCCTTGGTCGGTTTGGCGTTGGCCATGTTCGGCATGACCCAACAAAACGGCAGCATTGCCGTCTTCTACGCCTCAATCTTTGCATTGTCCCTGGCTGGCTGCTGCACCACGCCATTGGTGTGGACCCGGGGTGTCGCCACCTGGTTTGAGAAGAAGCGGGGCCTTGCTCTCGGCCTTACCCTCACCGGGACCGGCGTCGCCGGTTTCATGGTGCCGGTGTTCGTCGGCGGTTTGATTGACAGCTACGGCTGGCAGGCCGGGTACGTAGCCATGGGTGTGGCCGCGCTGGTTGCCATCATCCCCGCATACTTTCTCTTTTTCGAAAACGGGCGGGCGAATAAGAAAACCGCCAAGATTCAAGCCGAGACACAAGCCACCGCACCGCCATCGCCGGCCTTGCAGGCGGGTTTCACAGTGCCTGAAGCGTTGAGGTCTTTGCGCTTCTGGCAGTTCGCCTTTGCCTTCACCCTCATCGGTGGCATGATTTCTTCCTTGATGGTGCATCTGGTGCCGTTACTTACGGACTCCGGTATGACCCGCTCGCTTGCGGTGCGCATCGCCGGGCTGATGGGCATTGCAGTGATCCTCGGTCGTGTCACCACCGGCTTTCTCGTTGACCGTTTCCATCCGCCCTACGTGGCGGCTTTCTTTCTCGCCATGCCGGTGATCGGCTGCATTTTGCTCAGCGGCGAGGCACCGGCTCTTGCCTTCACTGTTGCAGCGGCCGTGTTCATCGGCCTTGCTGCTGGGTCTGAAGTCGATTTGGTGCCCTATCTCACTGCGCGCTATTTCGGCCTCAAGGCCTACGGAAAATTGTACGGCTCGGTATTCGTCTTCTTTTACGCCGGAGTTGGCATCGTCCCACCCATCTTTGGCTACGTCTTTGATGTCAACGGCAACTATGATCTTGCTCTTAATTTTGCCGTTCTCGCCCTTGGTGTCGGCGTGTTTGCCATCGCCACGCTTGGCAAGGCGCCGGACTTTTCTATTGCGCCACTTCCTGCCGAGGTAGCAGAGACGGCGTAATCGTTTCTCTTAGGGATTATGAAGACTTTAGGAGTCTGCTTTTTCCCATGATTTCTGAACTTCGCTCTGTCACTCTGGCTGTCAGCAACTTGGATCGCGCGGCAACATTTTTCTTTTCAGGTTTGAAATTTGAGCGAAAAGGTGAAGGTGCGTTTACCGATCAGGACGTGGCCTTAGCAACAGCCTGGCAATTGCCCCGCGGCCTCAGCGGCCGCTTTACTGTCGTTGGACCACCTGGTCTCGACAGTCCCGTGATTCGTCTAATGAGTTTTAGTCGTCCTGGGCAACCCATTTGGGGCGAACATGATCACTTTCACAATACCGGACCCTTTGCCTTGAATTTTCAAGTGAGTTCGCTCGACGAGACACTTGATGCGCTTGCCGCGGTTGGAGCACGGGAACGGACCGAACGCCAACAGTGGCCCGTTTTCGATGGAGTATCGGCTGACGAAACCCAATGGATTGGTCCGGACGGTCTGGTGATCGATGTCTTCGAGCTCAGCGGTAGTAAATATGCCGATCACTTTGAACCACTCAACACGCCAACCAGTGGCATTCATACGGTGGTCATGCATTGCAACGATGCAGACAGCGTCAAAGCATTTTATCAAGGACTGGGATTTTCTGTTCTTTATGATCAGGTTTTACAAGATGTTGAATGGCTCACCGGTCTGCCCAAAGGATCAGAATTGCGCAACGTCAATTTGCAGAAACCCGACTTAAGTCCGTTGGGGCGCGTCGAGATCACAGCTCACGAGGGCCACCCAGGTGCCGACAAACGAAGTGTTGCCGTACCCCCCCAACATAGGCATTTTGGCGCTGAGTTTTGAAACCGACGACCTGGAAGAGACTTCGGACCTGGTCACCAGCTTGGGCGGCATAGCAATTGCGAACAAAGCATCGCTGACAATGCCCCGTGGGGTGTTATTCACTTGCGAACATTCCATGGTCTAAACGGTGAAGTCCTGGAGATTTTTCAGCGCGACGACAAACGGTTAGGCTACGACATCGGCAAGTCTATTTCCGACCTTCATCATCTCTAACAATTAAACCTGGGGGCCGCTCGTGCAGACTCAAAAAATCAGCGCGTCTAAATATCGGCTGACAATCATCATCGCTTTGGCTGGTGTGGGCTTTCATGCCTTGATAAGCACAGGGCTGGCCGCAGAGTCCTCTTCTGGACATACGTTGAGTTTCGAACAGCAGGTGCAGCGGCTCATCGACATTGAAGATATAAAGATCTTAAAGCGAAAATATGCGGCGGCTTGTGACGACGGCTACAACATAGAAAAATTGGGTGTCCTTTTCACAGAAGATGCGGTCTGGGATGGGGCTGAGTACGGAGGCGCAGCGACCCGGCAAGGGATCAAGGATTTCTTCTCCAGCACCCCTGACTTCGTCAAGCTTGCCCTGCACTACGTCATCAACCCGATCATCGAAGTCAATGGTGATACAGCGACGGGCCAATGGTTGTTGTGGAAACCCATGGTGATGCATGAAGGCGATCAGGCTATGGTTCTGACCGCCCGCTATGATGAGCAGTATGTCCGTCAAGAAGGACAGTGGTTGATCAAACATCTTAAGGTGACGATCGAATCGCTTGGACCATATGGCGGAGACTTCGGCAAAGCTCCCGCGCCAGAGACTGATCCCTCTTAATGGATCGACCGCATGACTGATCCCGGTTCTTTTTGGTCTCAAATGAAGGGCTACCCCTTAATCGTTCGCGATTATCCCCTTAACGTGTGTAAGGCTTTATAATAATTTCTCGCCTTAAACATGGAGAGAACGATGATTGCGGTTAAGAACGTCCAAGATTTTTTCAGACAATTCCCGGACGATGACGCGTGCTTGCGCTACCTCATGGTTGAGTATTACGGCGAGACCTTGGACTGCCCTGGCTGTGGCAAACATGGTAAATTTCACCGCGTCAAAAAGCATCCCTATTACGAGTGCGCATGGTGCGCCCACCATATTCACCCAATGGCTGGCACGATCTTTCACCGTTCCCATACGTCTTTGCAGAAGTGGTTCTTTGCAATCTATCTGTTTACTACGACGCGTCATGGAGTGGCGGCAAAGGAATTGCAGCGCCAGTTGAGCGTGACCTACAAAACGGCGTGGCGCATGGCCCACCAAATCCGCAAACTTATGGCTGATGCTGACGGGGAATGGCCCTTGGATGGCACGGTTGAAGTGGACGAAACCTACGTTGGCGGCAAAAAGTCCGGTGGCAAGCGTGGCCGTGGTGCACCGGGCAAGACCGTTGTGTTTGGAATGTTGGAGAGGGATGGAGAACTTATGACCAAAGTGGTCCCTAATGTCCGTAAGAAGACCCTTCAGCCGATTATCAAAGAGAATGTCGAGAAAGGCAGCACGGTCCAAACGGATGAACTGAAATCCTACAATGGGCTTAAGCAGGCCGGTTTTAAGCATGAAACGGTCAATCATGGTGCTGGCGAGTATGTTGATGGCGATTGTCATGTTAACGGGATCGAGGGTTTTTGGGCGGGGTTGAAGCTTTCGATCCGTGGGACGCACGTCCACGTTTCGAGGAAGCACCTTGAGAAGTGCCTGAAGGAGTTTGAGTACCGCTACAATCTTCGTCATTGCCCTGAACTGATGTTCGGTCATCTACTCGCGAGTTTTCGATAATATGACGGAATACAGGCCAGAACCTATGGTTCGGCGGCTCATCCTTAAACTGTCCAGCGAAATGATAGATCTTGCCCTCTTTCCGGGCCTCCTCAAGGGATAGGTATCTACCACGTGCCATACTGGTTATTCATCTCGCAGCAGGTCGCTTTGGATAAGTGCTGGAGTAAATTCAAGAACCTTCGAAATGCTATAGTAGTTTCTAAAATTTCCACTCTGCGTTTTCCGCTGTTCAGTCTTTAAAGGGACCTTGTAAGTGTCCTTAGCGTTTACAATTCCGCGTTCAGCGGCGTTCTTTGCAATATCAGTTTCTGAAATATCAACAAGGATCGTCTGCTCAGCGTATCTAAAACGCCACTTATCCGAATTAAGGTCAAATATTGCATGGTACAGTTGCAAAAACACCTCAGCGCTACTTGGTTCTAAATCTTTGATAGGCTCGTCGGCTTCGTCCTCACAACTCTTCCTGATTTTTCTGCATCGCTACGTGTGATAATTCTAGGTTCTGTGCTAGATGGATGGAACTTGACGTTGCTCCCGGATCCCGGACCAGACGGTAAATTAAATACCGACCTGGAGGGACAGGATGACAAAGCAGACGAGGCGGCGGTTTTCGCCCAGAATACAAGGAACAGGCGGTTGCCCGGCTATCGGAGCCGGGTGCGACACATAGCAGTGTGGCTGCCGAGCCCGGCGTCACGCCAACGCAGTTGAAGACCTGGCGGCTCGAGCTTGAGGCCGCGGGTTCGACCGCGGCGACCGCGGCGCAGAAAGCCGAGGCCGCTGAGCTGGCGCAGCTTCGCCGGGATAACAAGCGGCTGACGGAGGAGGTTGAGGTTCTGCGCAAAGCCTCGGCTTTTTTTGCTCAATGGGCGGCGAAGACATGAAAACGAAGCACGCTTTCATCGCCGCCCATGCTTCAGGGCCCGCCATCCGGTTCATGTGCCGGGTCCTAGGGGTTGCTCACAGTTGGTTCCACGCCCGGCGGCGTGCGGCCCAAAAGAGAGCTGAACGCGCTGCCTGGCGTGACCGGCTCGGATCAGAGATCCGGGAGATCTTCGAGCAGAGCAAGAGGTGCTACGGCGCCCCTCGGATCCATGCTGGACCTGCACCGCAAAAGTGGAGAGTTACCTTCTCACCTAAGCCGCCATACTTTCGCACTTCACCGGACTGATGCTGCCCAGATATGAATGGCGACGACGCGGATTATAAAATCCATTGATATAATGGAACAGGGCGTTTTGTGCCTGTTCCCTGGTTTCATAGTGTTCCCTCCATATTAATTCTGCTTTCAATGATTTGAAGAACGTTTCTACAGTCGCATTGCCATAGCAATTCCCTTTGCCAGACATCGAAGAGAGAAAGCCGTGGTCTTTGAGAAGTTTCCGGTAATCGTTGGAGCAATACTGCGAGCCACGATCAGAATGATGAATGACCCCTGGTGGCGGTTGTCGCAATGCAATGGCCCTTTTCAGAGCCTTGATCGGCAAATCCCGTTTGAGCCTGTCGCTGACGGCCCAGCCAATGACACGGCGTGAATACAAATCGATGATCACCGCAAGATACAGCCAGCCCGCTGCCGTCCAGAGATAGCTGATATCACCGGCCCATTTCTGGTTTGGTCCCGTGGCCTGAAAATCTCCATCCAGAAGGTTGGGAGCTATGTTGTGGTTGTGATTACTGTTTGTCGTGCGTTTGAATTTATGAGTTCTGACGATGCGAATATCGTTCTCCCGCATCAACCGCCCGACCCGGCGTTCACCAATGACGCTGCCTTGATCCCTGAGTTCATCAGTCATTCGCTGGCGACCATAGGCCCGATAATTACGGGCATGCTCGGCACGAATATGGGCCAAATAGACCCTGTCGTCGCGTTGGCGCTGACTGGCAGGGCGAGACACCCAAGCGTAGTAGCCGCTTTCACTGACCCTCAGGACTTTGCACATCCTGCAGATTGAAAAATTGGCCTTCTCCTTTGCGATGAAATGAAACCTCATCGGCTTTGGCTGGCGAAGAAGGCCGTCGCTTTTTTTAAAATGTCCCGCTCCTCACGCAATGTCCTGTTCTCCTTGCAAAGGCGAGCCAATTCCTTGTCTTTATCATTATGAGGACCGGACAGCAGCTCAGTGTGCTTATGACTGGTAATCCACTTGCCTAATGTAGACAGGCCAATGCCAAGATCGGCGGCAACTTGCTTGTGTGATAGCCCGCTCGTCAATGCAATCCGAACGGCTTCAGAACGAAATTCCTCAGTTCTTCCGATACCCATATGGGCCTCCTGTTGAGTTTAAACTTTAACAGAAGGCACTCTCCATTTTACCGGTACCAGTCCATGCCGAGTTGAAGGCCCGCGGCTTTCGCATCTCGAAGCGCACGGTCGCCAAGCTCATGCGAGAGAACGGCATTCGTCCACCGCGCGGCAGGCGGCGGGCGCCAATCACCACCGACAGCCGCCACTCCCATGCGATCGCGCCCAATCTGCTTGACCGCAACTTCGAAGCCGTTGCGCCCGATGCGGTCTGGCGCGCTGACATCTCCTACATCCCAACTGACGAAGGCTGGCTCTACCTCGCCGCCGTCAAGGATCTGGCCACGATGGAGATCGTCGGCTGGTCGATGTCCGAGCGGCTGAAGAGCGTCCTGTGCGAGGATGCGCTGACGATGGCGATCCGCAACCGCCGGCCGCCCATGGGGCTGATCCACCATTGCGATAGAGGGAGCCAAGGCGGGTTCAATCGGTCGTCGCAACACTCTGGCATAGGAGGTTGCTATGACGGTACGCAGACGGCGGTCGGATCGGTCTGGACGGAGCAAGTTGCATTCGCCAGGTCGACCGGACTCGGCACGGCATGAGGAGCTTGTTCGGTTCTGGGCAGCGATTGCGACGGGGCGTTCGAGCGAGGACGCGGCCCGAGATGCCGGTGTATCCCCTCCGGTACCCGGACACTGGGAAGGTGACCTGATCATCGGCTTGGGCAGATCGGCGATCGGCACTCTGGTGGAACGCGCCACGCGGTTCACAATGCTGCTGCATCTTCCCCGAATGGAAGGCCACGGCACCGTCCCGCGCGTGAAGAACGGGCCTGCGCTTGCCGGCTGGAGCGAGCATGGGGCTGAAGCGGTTCGCGATGCCATCGCCCGGACGATCACGACATTGCCAGCGCAGCTTCGCCGCTCGCTGACCTGGGACCAGGGAGCAGAGATGGCCAGGCATGCGGATCTGCAGATCGCAACCGGCCTTCCCGTCTACTTCTGCGAACCGCACAGCCCTTGGCAACGCGGAACGAACGAGAACACCAATGGATTGCTTCGACAGTACTTCCCGAAAGGAACCGATCTGAGCGCACACAGTCCGGACGTACTCGCAGTTGTTGCTGACGCGCTCAATACACGGCCCCGCAAGACCCTCGGATGGAGAACTCCCGCCGAAGCTCTGGACCAGTGCTTGCAGGCCAGTCAAACTGAACGTGTTGCGACGACCGGTTGAACCCGCCCAATATGCCTGCGGTGACGACCGCAAACTGCTCCGCCTCCACGGCATCAAGGCCGCCATGAGCCGCAAGGGGAATTGCCTCGACAATGCCCCCATGGAGAGCTTCTTTGGGTCTCTCAAGACCGAACTCGTGCACCGTACCCGTTTCGTACCCGGCGCGAGGCCAGGGCTGCGCTATTCGAGTACATCGAGATCTTCTATAACCAACGACGGCGCCACTCGAGCATCGGCTACCGGACGCCGGCACAGGCCAGGAGAGATATGACCATCGATCAGGCCGCATAGGTGAAGAACCACCTGGTCCGGATTTTGGGAGCAACGTCAACTCGAGGCGCTGGTAATCACCTTCTTCAATTGGCGCGATGGTTTGAATTATGGCGTTCTTGACGCCAGGATTCTCTGCTAATTGATGAACGTGGTTATGGATAACAATTGATCCAACGTTCGCACCTGTTCCCACCTCTACTTTCACCATTCCAGCCCTAGTGGGATCTTCTATTTGAGTTACATTCGTTGGAAAATGCCCGTTTTTCCATTTCAGGTAACCCCAAATACCAAAACCGCCAGCGCCAATAGCTGAGGCCTTTGGCGCTAATATTTCTAACCATTCCAGAAGTTCTTTTGCTGTCGCAACGTTAGGGTTTCCGAAAAGTACCTTAGCTTGCTCAATTAGCGATTGAACAAGCTGGAAGTCAATACTAAAGCATTTATTCTCAAAATCGGACCGGACAAGCAGTTTCACTGCCGTTCTATCACCGTTAAGCGTTGTATTTGCCTCTCTAATTAAATTACCAAATCCAAGCAGCGCGGGCGCTAGAGATTGCACATCCATTGAGCGCTCAAGTTCTTTCTCACCATCATAAGTGATTTGGAACGAGATGGTCATATCTCCCTCCGCGCCCTCAGCCATAATCCCCTCCCAAGACGTGCGGTGCGCATGGTGTCACCGCCCACTACACACGTTAAGGGGATAATCGCGTAATCGTTTTCATAACCTGCATGGTGGGCTGGACCCTCACCAGCATGGACCAATCGCTATTCGGGTACGCAATCCCCGGAATCCAAGAGGAATTCAACGCGCCCATAACTGACGTGGGCTGGGTCCTTGCTCTGTCTTTTACTTTTGCGGCGGTGACGGCTGCCGTCATTGGCACTCTGACTGACCGCTATGGCCGACGGACAATGTTTTTGTTTTGTCTCGCCGTCTCAGCGCTTTTGGTTGGGCTCCATACCTTTGTCATTGGGTTGGTCAGTTTGACCGTGGTGCGTATGCTCGCCATGGGGTTCAGCAATGGCCTCGGGCCGATCACCATCGCTTTTGTCGCTGAAGCTGCGCCATCCCGCTTCCGGGGACTGATGGTAGGGCTTATCCAGTGCGGATATCCCATCGGTTGGTTCGTTGCCTCTTTGTTTGTTGTTCCTCTGATCGCCAACTTTGGCTGGCGCTACATCTTTCTTCCGGCCTTGTTGGTCATCCCGATCGCCTTTCTGCTGGTGCGCAGATTGCCGGAAAGCAAACGGTTTACGGAAGAGCGAAATCAGCGACAGGTGGACTCCAAGTCGGACACTGAACCGTTCTTGCAGAGACTCTCTGAGTTGTTTGCGCCGGATCTGCGCAAACGTACGGTGGCGTTCTTTATTGCGTTCTTTTTCTTTGGTGGCGCCTATGCCGGGACTGCGTTCTTCTTTCCGGCATATTTCAACCAATTCCGCGGCTATCCAATCGAAACCGCCACCGCAATGGTGGGTATGTCCTACGGTATCGGTGTGCTGGGCTACATCGCTGTCGCTTTTATTGGTGAGTTTGTCATAACCCGCCGGAACACCTGCGTCATTTGGGCCGTGCTCGGTGCCATTGCGACTCTTGGTCTGCTATGGCTGCCGCAAAGTCAGTTTGAAGACATGCTGTGGTTTGGAATTATGGCCGCCTTTTTTTACGGCAACGCGGCCGCACTCAATATGCTCATCGTAGAAGTCTTCCCCACGCGCGTGCGTGCGACGGCAGTCGGGTTTGCAGCTTCATTTGCGCTCTATCTCGGCCATGCCATCTTTCCCATCGTAGTGACAATCGCGATTGAGACCATCGGATGGCAATGGGCTTTCACCTGGGCTGTTGTTCCATCAATGCTCATCGCTGCCGCAGCCATTTTCTCTCTCGACAATATTCGCTCAGGACTGGAGCTAGAGGAGATTTCCCGTTAAGCAAATTGGACTGATAGATCTATAACCAGCTTACAGCCTGGCAAGGAAAACAGGGCGTATGAATATGTCATCCTCAGCGGACAAAACGGCAGGAACGTATAAAGTCTTCCATTTTCTCCGCCGTCTCCAGGCGGTGTCACAAGACGACTTTAAAAATGCGCTTAGTGCAATGAAGGAGACGCTGAGTACGGACAATGCTGCTTCTCATTTCTTTACTCTGGCCGCTGGCCATCAGCATGAAAATGCCTATACGCCGTCCGACAACCCTGATTATGACGCCGTGTTGGAAATCGAATGTGAGAGTGAGGGGGCTGCCGTCGATACGCAGCGGTCTTTGCATGACGGCGCGATTGCCGCTCAGCTCGATCCCATTATCGACAACAAACACTCACCAGTCGTGGCGTCGCGTGTCTTTGTCATGAAAGACGCGCCTTTTGCACATATTGCGCAGAAAATGGTCTGTCCGATCAATATGCGGGACGGTACGACCGTCGAGCACTTCCGCGATTATTGGCGCAACTCCCACGCCAAAGTCGCAGTAGAGGTGCTGCCGATTATTCACCGCTATGTCCAATGTCACACAGTAGAATCCGAATACGAGGGGGGTCGCGCTCCCGTCTTCGACGGTATCGCTGAGTTTTGGTTTGAAGACTTGGCGCAGGCCATGGCGGATGCGGAGTCCACTCCTGAGGCCGCTGAAAGAAACTATAAGGATCAGCTCAACTTTATGGATACGCGAGACAAGTTAATATTGATTGTTGAAGGGGCGGCCTAAAGACACTTCAGTGTTGGAGGACTTATGTCCGAACAGGAACGCAATAAACAACGTGCACGTGACTATTTTGACGCGCTAGATCGCAACGACACCGGCGCATTGCTCGATATTTTCGCAGATGACGGTGTTATTGAGGTGATGGGCGATACTTTGGTCTCGGGCACTTTTGCCAAGGATCAGATTCTTGCACTCGCCGGAACTGTGCTGGATACTTTTCCGGAAGGCCTCAAATATCAAGTTAAGACCATCATCGCTGAAGGTGAGTATGTGGCAGTAGAAACTGAATCCCGCGGCGTAATGGCGTCGGGACAACTTTATGAGAACCAATATCATTACCTCATGCGTTGGCGGGACGGTAAGTTGGCTCACGCCAAGGAATACTGTGATACGGAACGCGTGACAGAAATCTTATGCGGTGGTCAAAGACCGGCTTAAGGCCGTGACGAATATCGAGGGGGGGCCAATGAGCCGATCACGCGTTGAGTTTCTGGATGTGCCGGCGTTGCCTCTTGCACCCGATCCATTAATACCCAGTGAGGTCGGATCGCGGTCCGTGACCCTGAGTCACGATCCTGACTCCAATGCTCAAACATGCTTCGTTAAAGTCGCGCCCTACTGGTACTGGCAACCTTCCGAACCACTTGCCAACGACCTGGAAGTCCTAATCCTTGAGGGGGCACTATCCATTGATGAGTGGGATATGAATCGGGGCGCCTACCTCCATCTCTCTGCTGGCACACTGCTCAAACGGCTTACGACGACTGAACCTTGCGCCTTGTTGTGGATGGTAAATCCGGCCTCCGGTGATGCTCAAAAAACAGCACCCGAATACATTGCTGATATCAACGAGGTTCCATGGGTTCCGGTGCCCGACTTTGAAGGGCGCCCGGCATCAGAGGTGGGGGAGGGGCTGCGCTACAAGATGATCCGGCAAGATCCAGTGACCTCAGCTTATACCCTGGTCACGCATATGGCGGGTCGTTGGTTCGACCCAAGGCTTGAAACTCACGAAACTTGGGAGGAACTGGTCTTGCTTGAAGGTGAATTCCTTATGGGTATGGCCGGGCAAGTCACCGGCGGTACGTATATCTTCCGTTCCGGCGAAGTTCCCCACGGCCCTCAGGCAACGCGCACTGGTGCCGTCTGGTTCGCCCGCGGGGAAAGAATGATCGACTTTGACTTCTCGGCGTCGGATGTTGCTCAATCACAAACCGAACGCTATCTGAGCGAAAGCCAAGAGTCTGGCGCTGCCGATCTACAGCCCTGGGGCGGATGGATCTAGTACAAGGGGAGTAGGCCATGCCACTTCAATTTGAACATGACGTTTTACCAAAACCGACGGCCGATGAAGAGGCACGTCAGGAGTTCGTCTTTAGCGTGGCGCAACATTCCATGAACGAGATCATGCCGGGAATTGTTAGCGTTTACGAAAAGAAGGTGCTTCCCCAGTTCAAGAAAAGCGAACAGCGAGAACCGCTAACCCGTCATGAAATCCGCCGCGCGATGCAGCGTCACCCGTACTATCAACTTGCCAGCTCGTTTCAGCGTTCGACACAGGAACTGTTGTGGGATTCCATTGATGAGAGTATTCAGCGCCAATTGTCCAATCTCATTGCGCGCGCCGAACAGCTCACGAGCGGGGAGACGTTGGGCAGCCTCACGCTTGATCCAGATTTTGAGGTTCCTCGCTATATTCGCGACAACGATCATCACGTTATGCCGGGTGGATACGCAGCCGACTTGAGTCCCGGCGACATTACAGCGGGTGCTCTGTATGACCGGGGCACCTATATTTTCACCGACGGTCTCTTCGGCGCGAAATTGGATGGTGTGGGCAAGTCGGCCGTTCAGTTTATTAAGAAATATTATTCCGACATTCGGCCTGAAAAGATCATCGATTTTGGCAGCGGTATGGGCGGCCCGACGTGTGCGCTCAAGGAAGCGTTTCCGGAAGCCGACGTGTATGGCATAGACGTGAGCGCCGCTGAATTGCGCTACTCCCATGCGCGGGCTGAATCCCTCGGTATAGCGGTTCATTTCTCTCAACAAAACGCTGAGCACACAAATCTTGAAGACAACAGCGTTGATGTTGTGGTCAGCGTCACCACATTTCACGAGACATCCCGCACAGCTGTCGAGAACATCATTGGTGAAGCCCATCGCATTCTCAAGCCTGGTGGCGCGCTTATAGTAGGTGAACAGCCGCCCTTCGACGGCAAAAGCCCATTCGAACAATTCCTCGCCGACTGGGACACTTTGAATAACAATGAGCCCTTTTGGAGCATCATCCATGAGATGGATATGGAAGCCCTGTGTGTGAAAGCCGGTTTTAAGGCTGAAGGTGTTTTCACATCCATGGAACCGAGTGTTGCCTCGACCAACGAATTAGAAGTCAATGCCGGTCCGGACGAGATCGTGGGGACCGACCGTGGCGGTGGCGGTTTCTGGTATTTCTCGGCCCGCAAGTAGGAGAATCAAATGTCTGATGGATTGACTGGCGGAGGACTCACCGACCAATCCGGAGTGATTCCGAGGCGCTATGCACGTGGCCAGCGGCCACAGTACTTCGACGACCCGTCGATGGATCAAATGCATGCGACCATACTGGCCTTGACCCAGGAACTGTCGGTTGTGATTGATCGCTTGGACACCATTGAAACCGTTATGGATGAAAAAGGCTTTGTTAGCCGGTCAGACATCGAAGAGTACCGCCTCACTGAACAAATCCAGTCGACCCGCCGAGCAAAGCGGTCGGCATACATAGGCAGGGTGTTCCGTAGCGTGTCAGATCAACGCGAAGTAATAGAGCGCGATGAAGGGCGCCGAACCTATGCGGATAGCATTGGCGAGGAGGATGTCACCGAGGAGTAGGGCGTCTCTTTTTTCTTTTCGAAAGTAGTCGACAATGTCCCTGTCCTAGCTTCCTAAAACTAGACCAGAAGTTGGTTGAGTATTGTTATGGCTTGGGCGGGAAGCAGCCGTCGAAGGGGAGTGTATGTGGTTGAAAGTCGTCGCGGCGATTCGAGCACGTACTGCAACGGAGACCAAAAAGCTGCTGCATTAAAAGCTGCACAATGGAGGCGATTTTACGCAAAAAAACTGCGCCACCCGTGCACCACCAGAAAAATGGTCCCAAAAGCGTAAAAAATAAGTCTTTGATTTTACTAGCGTAAATGGTGCCGCCGGATAGAATCGAACTATCGGCCCCACCCTTACCAAGGGTGAGTAAAGGTAAATTTGTGGCTGTTTCTATAGCATTTCCGATTTATTCTGACGCATAGCCGTCAGCAACCAAGAAGTTCCTGCAGTGCTCGTGATTGAAGAGGCCGCAGACGTTACCGGCGGCTTTCCACAGATCATCGATGGTGCGGGGTTTTAAGCGCTTCATGTGAGCTTTGAACTTTGAAAATGCGAGCTCGATCGGGTTGAAGTCCGGCGCATAGGGTGGCAGGAACAAAAGCCATGCGCCCCGCTTTTCAACCGCCCGCCTGGCACCGTCGCGTTTGTCGGCCGGCAGATTGCCGGGGACAACAACAGCGCCTTTTTGAAGGGTCGGGGCGCGTTGCGTTTTGATGTACTGCTCGAATGCATCACCGTCCATGGCGCCCTCGATCAAATCAGGGCACCCAGGGCGCGGTCAGGCCGTCACCGCGCAATCCGGCAATGAAGGTCATGGTTTTCCAATGACCATGGGGAATGGCGGCAACCATCCGCTGGCCGCTGGGACAGCGCCCCCGCAGGCGCGCCATTTTGGTATTGATACTTGTTTCGTCAAGGAACACGATCCTGCCGACCCGCTCGGGATGGGCCGGGAGCCGGGCCTGACGTTGGCGCCAAACCACGCGTGCTGCCTGCCCATCCGCGCGTTCCTGTTCACTGGCGTGGGCGGTTTTTTTAAAGCTGATCTTGCGCGCGCGGAACCAGTCATTAATCGTCGAAGTCGGCGCAATCACTTGGTGAACTTCGTCCAGACGCTCAGACAGCTCTTGCAGTGTCGGGTCTGGCGTCTCCTTAATCCAGCGCAGGATATCCTCGCCGTCAAGGATCAAGACGGCGCTGGCGCGACGGCCGTGGCTTGACCGCGACAGTCCCCTCGTCTTCATATCGCCCGCCATACCGCACCGCCGAGCTTGCGCTCACCTCAAAAAGGGCTGCCGCCTGACGGCGCGACATGCCCGACGCCACTTTCCTCGCCAAACGAATACGCAGGTCTTCCGATACAGCCACGATGCCCCCGCCAAAGCGGCTATCGAATCAGTCCGCCAAGACCATGACAACAAAATTTTGATTCATTCAACCGCGGAAACGCTCTAGCGATCGCACCATGTGCGGCCGAAGCACAGATTAGAACGGTAGACAACGCCACTACTCAAGTGCTGGCCGCGAATGATGACGGTTCAACAGGTGCGGTTAACGTCGGTTTTAGCTTGGATTTTTTTGGAGTTCAATCGAACACCGTATTTGTCAACAACAACGGGAACATCACTTTCACCAGCGCTCTGCCAACGTTTACCCCATTTGGCCTAACAGGAGATGTGACACAGCCAATCATCGCGCCCTTCTTCGCTGACGTTAACACCAGTATTACGGGCTCTGGTCTCACAACCTACGGCACAGGCCTTGTCGGAAGCGACACAGTTTTTTTCGTCCATTGGCCCGGTGTGACGGGATTTGGCCTGAGTTCTGACTTAACCAATGATTTCCAGCTCGTTTTATTCGACCGCAATGACACCGGAGCCGGTAATTTTGATATTGAGTTTAATTACGGTCAGATTGAAGGGGATACGGGTTCTGCAAGTGGCGGTATTTCGGCTGCTGCTGGTTATTCCGCTGGAACAGGAGTGACTGGTAGTTTCTTTGAGATATCAGGTTCTCGGGTCACCGGTTCATTTCTCGATAGTAGCGCCTCTACCGGGCTCGTTTTTACCAGCAACATCGGCAATCCGGGTCGATATGTTTTTGAAGTTCGGGAAGGCGCAGTCGTCGACATGATAGACGGCGATGAGTTTACCGTATTTGTGCCGGACTTTTCGGCTTTAGATCTAAGCGTTGCTGCTGGCGAAACCATCGCCGCAAGCGCTTTTGGTGCAGTCGCCGACTCAAACGCGTTTAACGCGTCAACAATTGTAAACTTTGGTGCCATCTCCACGATCAACAATGACGGCACTATCGACGGCCGCATTCACTCGAACAACTATCTGCAGTTGACCAACGGCGGCAACATAAACGGTACGGTCAACATGGGCTTTGGAACGATTGATAACAGCGGCACCATTGACGCGTTGGCCTCACCAGATGGACAGGATCAGCAACTATCAAGTTTTGACGGCGTTGGTATTTACTCTCAAATCACCGGCGACAGCTTGACTGACAACTACCCCGATCTCGATTCAGATGCGCAGCCGTTCAGTTTGAACAATGCAGCTGGCGGTTCCATTACCGGTGAAACAGGTGTCTTGGTGAATTCCTTCGACTCAACGCCCGTGTCCATCACCAACGCGGGAACGATCACGGGAACCGTCGGCCCATCCGTGAGTGTCGCGGGTGGCCCGCTTACACTGGATAACAGCGGCACTATTACCGGTCAAAACGATGCCGGAATTAGGCCCCTTAACGGCGGCACTATTACCAACAGTGCTGGTGGTGTCATTAGCGGTACTGGGTCCGAAGGTCAGGGCGTGGAGATCTTTGGAGGCGGGTCTGTCATGAATGATGGAACCATCACTGCGAATGAACAAGCGGGCGTAGCCGTTCATGGGGATGGATGAATCACGAATTCTGAAACCGGGACTATAACCGGTGGGTCCAACGGTATCGGTCTGTTTATGGCCGGCGACGGCACCGTCGACAATCAGGGAACCATTGTCGGCAATGTTCGTTTCAGTGAGTTTGTCGTCACGCAAGGTAGCGGTACGACGATGTTCTCTCAATTTAAAGGTGAAATTATTAACGGATCATCCACTAGAGCAGATTCAATTTAGTCCCGATCATATCCGGCGGCGGCGAAGTAGTTTTCGCATTCGGTTGAGGTGAAGGCGTCGATGGCGTCGGCAATGGCGTCCCACAGGTCGTCGACGGTTCTGGCGGCGGCCTTTCTCAGGAGCGCCTTGAGTTTGGCGAAGGCCATCTCGATCGGGTTGCAGTCGGGACTGTAGGGCGGCAGATACAGCAGGGTTGCGCCGGCGGCTTCGATGGCCTGGCGGATGCCAGCGACCTTGTGGGCGGGCAGGTTGGCCATGACGACGCTGTCTCCGGGGTCGAGTTCGGGTAACAATGCCCCATGCCTAACTCCCAAATCGCCTCGGGATACAGAATCATGGAGTGGGACGCTTGGGAATCCCCTTCGATTCATAATTCAGTCAAACCGCTCTAGTATCGAAGGAAACGCATCCATAGCAGGTTCTGGTTCGATTACAAATTCTGGAACGATAGCAGAACGAATGATCATCTCTGGTCTCGACACTCAAACCATTGACTCAGGCGGACAAATCCTAAGTCAGACGTATACACCTCAGACAGGCACGATTAATAACTCCGGTACGGCATCGGGAATCAATGTTAATGCCGGCACCTATTCAATAACTAATTCAGGAACTCTAACGGGTGAGTCAAATCCGTCCTTCGGATTTTTTTTCAACCCAACAATCGTCGTCTTTGAAACGGACGCTGCAACGGCGATAAACATCACTAACGAAAGTGGCGGCCTCATTGACGGTTTTGATGACGGCAGTGGAGAAAGCGCGGGGATGGCCATTGGCGTTGTCGACATAGTCGATTTTAACGGGGCACCCCTGATCGCCAACCCCAATGATCCTGTCATCAACGTGACGAACGCGGGGACGATTGACGGTGATCTTGATGTGACGACGCTGGACAACTCGGGCACGATCACGGCGATGACCATTGAGGCGGACATGATTGTCAACTCCGGCACACTGATCGGCCGCACGGATCCGGTCACAGGCAGTTCCTTTGTCGTTCTAGAAGATGTGTCTGACCCTATCGATACGACGCTAACCCTGCAGACAGGCTCAGATATTCAGGGTGATATCGACGCCGCAGGCGGTACGGATGCCTTGGTCTTAGAAGGCACAGGTTCCGAGGACGGCGGGTTTATCAACTTTGAGTCTCTGACCATGCAGGGTGAAGACTGGACGCTTTCCGGTAATTCGTCTTTTGACTCCATTTCAGTTGATGCCGGTATTTTAAGAGTCAATGGTATGTTCAGCCCGCTATCGCTGTCGTTCAACGGTGGAGGTTTAGGTGGTACAGGCACGATTAACGGATCGGTGAGTGGTGCATCCACTATCAGTCCGGGGGATGTGGGTGCCATCGGCACGTTAACCATCAGCGGGGACTTTGCTAGTGCCGCGGGCAGTACGTTTGCGGTGGACATCAACCCGACTGGCTCTGGCGACTTGTTGTCGGTCGGTGGCACACCTGACACTAGCGCGGAATCCGATCACGTTGCGCTGTATCCGGCGGCGTTGAAGTAGTTTTTGCATTCTTGCGGGGAGAAGGTCAGGGAGATTTGGCCGATGGCGTTCCAGAGACCATCGACGGTTCGCTCAGCGGCTTTTCGGAGCCTTGCCTTGAGCTTTGCGAAGGCGAGTTCGATGGGATTGAAGTCAGGGCTATAGGGCGGCAGGAAGAGGAGTTGTGCGCCGGTGTCTTCGATCATCTTGCGGACCTTGGGTCCCTTGTGGCTTGAGAGGTTGTCCATGACGACGATATCGCCGGGCCTCAGTTCGGGGACGAGGCCCTCTTTGACGTAGGCCTCGAAGGCATCGCGGTCGATAGCGCCGTTGATCACGAAGGGAGAGATCATGCCGTGCCGTGTGAGCCCGGCGAGGAAGGTGGTTGTGTTCCAGTGTCCGTGGGGGACGGCCATGCGCAGGCGTTCGCCGCGCGGGGCCCAGCCGTGGGTGCGGGCCATGTTGGTCTTGGCCCAGGTCTCGTCGATGAACACCAGCCGGTCGGGGTCGAGGCCGGGCTGGCTGTCGCGCCAGGCCTGTCGCCGGCTCAACACGTCCGGACGGTCTTGCTCCGCCGCATGGCCGGTCTTTTTTTTCGCGTGATGCCGTGGCGCACGAGGAAGCGCTGTATCGACCCGTAGCTGAAGGTGAGGTCTCGGTCCCCGAGAGCCGCGCGCAACTCCTCAATGGCCATGTCCCGCCTCTCCTCAAGAAGACCCAGGATCACGCCGCGCTGCGCCTCGATCCGGCCCGAGCGACGGTCCCCGCCAAGCGCCTTCGGGCGGGCGTCTCCCTGTTCGCGTTCCAGCGCACGCCAACGGCTCACGCTCGCCGCGCTTACCCCGAAACGCGCACCAGCCGCTCTATGGCTCATACCCTCTGAAACCGCTGATAGAACCCGATTGCGAAGATCAAGGGAAAGGGCTTTCGACATCAATGCCGGCCTCCTCAACCCGGCCGACATCTTGAATCACAAATCCCTCGCCCTGTGAATCCCCCAACGATTCAATCAGGTCAGATCATGCTCTAAACGGCGGTTCGGTGGCGGTAACCGGTGTGGATGGGGACTACGAAGTCTCAACCGATTACACCATTCTCAATGCCGACGGCGGGCTCAACGGCGAGTTTGACGATGTGGCAGTTAATCTGACCTTCCTCACGCCATCTCTGTCCTATACGGCTAACGGGGTGGTACTAAACGTCAGCCGTTTGTCCGGCGAGATTCAGGAAGAGGTCGTGGAACAGACGACGGCGCAGCAGGTCAGTTCCTCGTCGCGGACTTTGGCCCAGGCAGTGTCGATTAGGGTAGACGATATTGTGTCTTTGTTATTGCCTTCGGGCGGTGCCAACGCTCAACAAGTATCCTTCGCTCCCGGTCTGCGCACGGGCCTATCGGCTGGGGATGATCCAAACGGCTGGGCACTATGGGGCAATATCACCCCGACCTTCTTTGATCAGAAGGCCTTGTTGACTGGGCAAGACATGGCCCAGGCCTTTGACGGCACCACTTGGAACGTGTTTATCGGGGGCTGACCGACTGGTTGGTGAGCGCGGGGTCATCGGCGGCTTCTTGTCCTATGAAGATACCGACATTGATCTGACGACGGTGGATGGCAGCCGTCAGTCCAAGGGGGTTCTGTTCGGTGGTTATGTGGGTTTAATTGTTACCGACTGGCTCTATGGCAGCGCCACCGTCAGTTATATTTCTCTTAACAACGATCTGTCGGAGGCCTCTTTCGGCAACCCCGTAGCGGTGACCGGGGAGTTTGACTCCGAGCGCTATACTATCAACACCGCGGCGGTGGCTTACAAGCAGTTTGAGCAGGTCAAGGCCTCGGCCAAGCTGTCGTACTCTTACACCAACCAAACCTTTGATCCCTATACGACCAGCGACGGCTCAGATGTGACGCCGGATCGCTCGCGGTTGGGACGGTTGAGTCTCGGCGGTGAATTGACACACACCGGGGAGCAATTCTTTCCTTATGTAGGTGCAACCTTTGAGCGGGACGTGCAGGCTAGCGGCTTTGGCGAGGAAGAAGGTGTTATTCTCAGTGGTGGGTTGCGCATGATCTTCGACCGGCTGTCTGTCGATGCCTATGGCTCGGTCGAAGCCGGACGTTCCGGCCAAAGCTCAGAGTCCATCGGCCTCAACATTAGATATACATTTTGAGGTTCAAAGTACTGAAATCAAGTATGGAGTAACTTGATCGACGCTCGCACCCGATATTCAAAGGCTAGTGTCGTGAAAAAATTGTGGGTTATCACAATTGTCCTACTTGGTTTGTCGGGGTGTTCGACCCCAGGTGGTTACGCCTTTATTGATCGATTGCAAGTCGAGCACGGCTGGTCTGTTAAACAATCCGGTGATCTGACTACGCCATTCTTAGAAGCGTATCGTGAAGGTGATTCAACAAAACCCAACTGGGTCTATAATGAAGGGGACGGCAGCGCGTGAATAAACC
Source organism: Rhodospirillaceae bacterium (assembly GCA_965262665.1). Classification (GTDB taxonomy): domain Bacteria; phylum Pseudomonadota; class Alphaproteobacteria; order Rhodospirillales; family Rhodospirillaceae; genus CBDBND01. The sequence goes on along the minus strand of CBDHFR010000002.1, from coordinate 323,415 downwards.
GGTCTCGCCTTTCGCTAGACCCAACACCCGACAATCCAGTTGCCCTAAAACTTGCTCTTGGTACACACGATGGGTCTGTCCTTTATCTTGGCCGACCGTGTCAGTATTCGAATTACTTAGAAGGAGAATGTGTATCTAAACTTTGGTCGAGCCATCGGTATTCAAAACAAGTTGTAGACTCATTTCATACTCGACTCGATCAATACCAAGTTGAACTGACAAGCCCAGTTCAATTTGTCTTAGTGGGATATTCAGGGGGGGGTGCAATAGCGGCACTTCTTGCAGGAAAAAGATCAGATATCGCTGGGTTGATCACAATCGCCAGCAATCTTGATACGGATCTTTGGACAAATCACCATAGAGTCACACCTCTGTCTGGCTCCTTGAATCTGGTCCAAATAGCAAGGGCCACCGCATCCAAACCCCAAATTCATTTTGTTGGAGAAAAGGACCGTATCGTTCCTTTGAAAGTGGTAGAATCATTTGTCAACCAAGCAGGTTTATCTCCAGATGTGAGAACGGCGGTGACAAATTAATCCACGGGAGCGGCGGGAATGTCCCGGCCGCGGGCGGCGCAAAAGTCTGCCACCTGTAGCCTTCGATCCGTTTGGGGATGGAAGGTGGGAGGATGTACTTGGTGGACCTTTATCTAACCGTGCGACTGGCGGGCCATGTGGAAGAGCTGAGCCAGCGAGAAGCAGCAAGACGGTTTGGGCTATCGCGCGATACAGTGAAGAAGATGCTGCGGCACTCGGTGCCGCCGGGATACCGGCGCAGCGAGCCGCCGAAGCGGCCTAAGCTGGACCCGTTCACGGATATCATTGACCGCATTCTGGAAGCGGACCGCACGGTTCACCGTAAGCAGCGCCACACGGCAAAGCGGATATTCGAGCGCCTTCGCGATGAGCATGGCTTCACCGGCGGCCAGACCATCGTCAAGGATTACGTCCGCGAACGGCGCCGTCGTTTGCGGGAGATGTTCGTGCCGCTGGTACATCCGCTGGTACATCCGCCGGGGCATGCGCAGGCGGATTTCGGCGAGTCGGATGCGATCATCGCTGGCGTCAAGCTGCGAGCCCATTTCTTTGTCATGACCCTTCCCCACAGCGCTGCATGCTTCGTCGTGGCCTATCCGGCGGCGACGGTGGAAGCCTGGCTGGATGGCCACAACAAGGCCTTCGCCTTCTTCGGCGGCGTGCCGCGATCGATCCTTTATGACAACGACAAGTGCTTGGCGTCACGTATCCTGCCGGATGGCAGGCGGCAACGAACCCGGTCGTTCAGCGAACTGCAATCCCATTACCTCTGCGAAGACCGATATGGCCGTCCGGGTAAGGGCAACGACAAGGGCAATGTGGAGGGTGTTGTTGGCTATGCCCGGCGGAACTTCATGACGCCGCTTCCCTGTTTCGCGAACTGGGAGGCCTTCAATGCATACCTGGAAGAGCAAGGCCGCAAACGGCAAGGCGAGGTTCTACGCGGCCATGCCAAAACCATCGGTGAACGGCTTGAGCAAGATCTCGAGACGCTGACGGCGTTGCCGCCCATCCCATTTGGTGCTTGCGACAAGGTGGCGACCCAAGTCACTTCGTTGTCCCTGGTGCGTTACCGAAGCAACGACTATTCCGTTCCCGTCGCCTTTGGCCACCAAGATGTCTGGGTTCGGGGCCACGTCCATCAAGTCGTCATCGGCTGCGGCGCCGAGATCATTGCCCGGCACCGCCGTTCCTACGATCGGGAAGACCTGGTTTTCGATCCGATCCACTATCTGCCTCTGCTGGAGCAGAAGATCGGCGCCCTGGACCAGGCCGCGCCGCTGGTCGGCTGGGACCTTCCCGAAGCGTTTGCAACGTTGCGCCGACTTCTGGAGGCCCGCATGGGCAAGGCCGGCACGCGTGAATACGTGCAAGTCCTGCGTCTTCTGGAGACTTTCGATCTCACGGAACTCCACGGAACTCCACGGAACTCCACGGAACTCCACGGAACTCCACGGAGCTCCACGGAGCTCCACGGCGCCGTCCGGGATGCCTTGCGACTGGGTGCGATCGGCTACGACGCCGTCAAACACCTTCTACTGTGCCGGCTAGCGGCTACACTTGAGGTGGTCCAGTACCAAAGCCATCTGCTGTTCCGACAGGACTTTCGCTTGCTTGCCAGGCATTGGGGTTTCTCGTGGTGTTGTGGGAATGCGAATGCTTCCATGGTGAGTCAACACGGACTCCCTGTCAAACGCCGCAGGAAACCTAGACCGATTAGATAATGTAGAAAATCTACTGAGTAATGGTGAAGGGGTGGTGGTCGGGTTTTTTTTCGGGGGTGCACCCAATCAGGTACTACAGACCTGTCCATAGTGAATGCACATTACAGTGCTGCCTCCTAAGGTCAGTAGTCGAGACAGAAACGCGTGCGTTCGCTCAATGAAGCCCCAAGGGAAGTCGATCATTTACACCCGATGAGGAATCGAAAGGGGTTGGGCATGGACCACCCCCACCAACTCCGGATTCACTCTTACCACCCCATCTTTTTGCAGCATGAAATCCGCACCTGAGAATGCCCGACAGTTTGCCAAAGAATTGGCCTCTCAAGACATCAAAATTGGTTGGAACAAACGGTGATCAATCTGCACGACTTTTGTGGTGCAGTTCTATCATTGTTCTTGTTCTAAAGTTTGCGCTTCATCGACACGCTACGAAATTAGTTATTGATTTTACTAGCGTAAATGGTGCCGCCGGATAGAATCGAACTATCGGCCCCACCCTTACCAAGGGTGTGCTCTACCCCTGAGCTACGGCGGCACGGTTGCGTATACGAACGGCTCGGGGAGCGGGCGCGGACCATGCCATAAGGCCCTCCCGGGTGCAAGAAACGGCACCGGCGCCGCCGGTTTGCGCTTTGACCCACCCTTGGTTAGAACTGACTATGTCCTCGACCCCGCCCAAACCGGCCAAATCCGCAGAACAGAATTCCAAACAACAGGTCGCGCGGAACCGGTCCGCCGCGGCGCTTCGGGAAAATCTCAAGCGCCGCAAAACCCAGGCACGGCAACAGGTTCGTACGGTTGAGGCACAGGACAAGTCACAAACGGAGGACGCACAATAGGTTTGGCTTCGGTTGCTTGAGAGCCTGTCGTCCCTAGGTTACAACACCGGAGCGACAACACATGAACTACACAAACCTGGCCTTAACCCCTGCTTCGAGAAACACATACACCCTTGGCCGAACCCGGCTGTGCGGCGCCGATGGAAGGAAAGTTTGAATGTCCGTAATGCCCGACAGCTGGATCAAGACCATGGCCACCGAACACAGCATGATCGAGCCTTTCAACGACCGGTTGGCACGGGAAGGGGTGATTTCTTACGGCTTGTCTTCTTACGGTTATGACGCCCGGGTCTCCGATGAGTTTAAGATTTTCACCAACGTCGATAACGCCGTCGTCGACCCAAAGGATTTTTCAACTCAAGGCTTCGTCGATCGCAAAACCGAGACCTGTGTCATTCCACCCAACAGCTTTGCGCTGGCCCGCACCGTCGAATTTTTCCGCATTCCCCGTGATGTGCTGGTGATCTGCCTCGGTAAATCCACTTACGCCCGCTGCGGAATCATCGTCAATGTCACGCCGCTAGAGCCGGAATGGGAAGGGTATGTCACCCTCGAGTTCTCCAACACCACGCCATTGCCGGCGCGAGTTTACGCCAACGAAGGGGCATGCCAGTTCATTTTTCTCAAGGCGGAAAAAGAGTGCGATGTTTCTTACGCCGACCGCAAAGGCAAGTATCAGGGTCAGCAGGGCGTAACCCTGCCCAAACTTTGAATTGCCTTTGTTTCACCGTCACCGTGCCTCAATTTTTGAGTAGGCCGTAACCCATGGACGCCATTCGCATTCGGGGCGGCGTGCCGCTCACAGGGGAGATCCCGATCTCAGGGGCCAAGAATGCCGCGCTGCCGTTGATGACGGCTTGCCTGCTCACGGACGAACCGTTGTTGCTGAGCAACGTGCCGGACCTGGCCGACATTGCCACCATGGGTTCGTTAGTGAGCCAACATGGTGCTGTGGTCGAGCAGGCGGACGACGGTCATACGGTCACCCTACATGCCAAGACCATCACCAGCACCGAGGCACCCTATGACTTGGTGCGCAAGATGCGAGCCTCCGTACTGGTGTTGGGGCCCTTGCTGGCGCGGGAAGGGCGGGCCCGGGTGTCCTTGCCGGGCGGTTGCGCTATCGGCACGCGGCCAGTCGATCTGCATCTCAAAGCGCTCGCGGCCCTCGGGGCTGAGATTGATATGACGGGCGGCTACGTAGAGGCCAGACTCCCGGCTGGGCAAACCCGTTTGCACGGCGCTCACTTTACTTTTCCCATGGTCACTGTTGGCGGCACGGAAAACCTGCTCATGGCCGCTGCCCTTGCCGATGGTGAAACGGTGATCGAAAACGCTGCCCGCGAACCAGAGATTACCGACCTCGCTGACTGTCTCATCGCCATGGGGGCAAACATTTCGGGCCTCGGCTCGGGCACCTTGACCGTAATCGGAGTTGAAGCCCTGCACGGCGCTCAACACACCGTCGTCCCCGACCGGATTGAGACCGGAACCTACGCTCTGGCCGCCGCCATCACCCGCGGAGAACTGACGCTGACAAACACCCGTAGAGATCTCTTGGACGCGGTCCTTGATGCCATGCGCCAGACTGGCGTCGATGTCGAAACCAAAGACAACTCCATCACCATTACTGCGGCCAACGGACTGGTTGGCGTGGATGTCATGACTGAGCCTTATCCGGGCTTTCCGACGGACATGCAGGCCCAATGGATGGCCTTGATGACCACTGCTGAAGGCGCGGCCATGGTCACCGAGACTATTTTCGAGAACCGGTTCATGCACGTGCCTGAGCTTGGCCGGTTCGGTGCCGACGTCAACGTGCACGGCGCGTCGGCCATTGTCCGCGGCAAGGCAGATCTCTCCGGCGCCCCGGTGATGGCCACAGATTTGCGTGCGTCCGTGTCCCTGGTGTTGGCAGGTCTGGCCGCCAAAGGCGAGACCACGGTTAACCGGGTCTACCATCTGGATCGCGGTTACGAACGTCTGGAAGAGAAGCTCGCCGCTTGCGGTGCCCGGATCGAGCGCATTAAAGGCGTCTGATCTGACCTAAAAGTGATCTGAATCACCTTTCCCTCGGCGGTGTTAGGCGCCACGGTACAAGGCAATAAACCATGTACCTGGGAGGACGCCATGCTCAACGATCTACAACAGAAATGGTGTGATGAAAAACCGGCGGAGTATTCCGATCTCCGCGCCTTGTTTCTCAATTGCACACTTAAGAAGTCACCAGAATTATCGCACACCGACGGTCTGTTTCGCATCACGCAAACCATTCTTGAAAAGAACGGTGTGGCGGTCGAGACGGTAAGGCCCGTTGATTATGATCTGGCATTCGGCGTCTACTCCGACATGACCGAGCAGGGTTGGGACAAAGATGATTGGCCAGCCATCTACGAGAAAGTCAAAACCGCGGACATTCTCATCATCGGCTCGGCCATCTGGCTTGGTGAAAAAACCTCTGTTTGCACCCAGGTGATTGAACGGCTTTATGCCTCATCCGGTGACCTCAATGCGGCTGGCCAATATGCCTATATTATAGCAAGGTCGGTGGGTGCCTGATCACCGGCAACGAGGACGGCGCCAAGCACTGTTCCATGAACAATCTCTATTCGCTGCAGCATCTCGGCTATGTCATTCCGCCGCAGGCCGATGCCGGCTGGCTCGGGGAGGCCGGTCCCGGACCGTCCTATATGGACGAAGGCTCTGGCGGTCCGGAAAATGATTTCACCAATCGCAACACCACCTTCATGACCTGGAATTTGCTGCACCTAGCGCATCTCTTGAAGGATGCTGGCGGTATGAGCGAGGATATCGCCTGGCTCCAGCAGCGCCATGGCTGGCCGGGGCTGAAATCCGTCATCGCGGTCGAAAGCACGCGCGAGATCGACGACAAGACCGAGCACGAGACCCGACTCTACATCTCATCGCTCGATCTCGCGGCGGCGCAACTAGGCCCAATTATCCGCTCCCACTGGGCGATAGAGAACAGCTTGCACTGGGTCATGGACATGGTCTTTCGCGATGACGAATGCCGCCTGCGTACCGATCACGCCCCGGCCAACTTCACCACCATCAAGCACATGGCACAAAACCTCATACGACGAGACCCCGGCAAGGACTCCCTAAGAGTCGGTTTCGAAAGTCATGCGGCTCGGGCCAATCTGCGGACGAGGAGCATGACGGAGGCGGCGTAGAGGAAGGCGCGGGCCGAGGCGATGGTGGCCTCGAAGTCCTTTGCCAGTCGCCGGTTGCGGTTGATCCAGGCGAAGAAGCGCTCCACGACCCAGCGGCGCGGTTGAACGGCGAAGCCGACCTGATCGGGGCTTTTGCGCACGATCTCGACGGCGATCATGGTGGCCGTGGCGACCTTCTCGCCGGCGTAGCCGCTGTCGGCAAAGACCTTCTCGATGAACGGAAACGAGCCGCGTGAGGCGCACAGCAGCGGCCCGCCACCATCGCGGTCCTGGATACTCGCCGGATGCGCCTCGAGCACGAGGCCGCGCCCGTCGGTGTCGACCAGCGCGTGGCGCTTGCGCCCCTTGATCTTCTTGCCCGCATCGTAGCCGCGGGGGCCACCAGCCTCGGTCGTCTTGACGCTCTGGCTGTCGATAATCGCGCCGCTCGGGCTGGCCTCGCGTCCGACCCGCTCGCGATCGGCCATGACCAGAAAGTGGTTGATCTTCTCAAGGAGGCCGTCGTCGCGGAACTTAGCGAACCAGCGATAGATCGTGCCCCACGGTGGTAAATCGCTTGGCAGCAAGCGCCAAGGGCAGCCAGCCCGCATCACGTAGAAAATGCCGTTGACGATCTCTCGCATCGGCCATGACCGGGGCCGTCCCGTGCCATGAGCCGGAGGCAAATGAGGCTCGATCACAACCCACTCCGCAGCGGTCAAATCAGTCTGATAACGCAGCGCCTTGCGGCTATGCTGCTCTCGGGTGGTCGGCGTCCACATGGCGGCTCCAGATCGGTTTCAGCAACCTTCCTGGAATCACATCGACACCGGCCACTCAACCCCTTTCGAAACGGCCTCTAAGACTCCGCCGAAAGGTCGCCGCCTGGGACGACGACTTCCTCGCAAGCCTCATCACACAATGATCCGTTCACCCGATTGCCCTGGAATTACCGCCCCAACCCTGGCGTTTAACCGGTTCGCGTGCTACACGCCCCGCCGGTTGAACAGCTTTACCGGTATGTCACAGGTTATGTCTCAGGACCCGCTCACCATCGCCCTGCCAAAGGGCCGGATCATGGCCGAAGCGCGCCCGCTTCTAGACGCGGTGGGCATACACCCTGAGTCTGCCTTCGATGACGACAACGCCCGCCAACTGGAATTTACCACCAATCTGGATCACGTCTCGATCATCCGGGTGCGGTCCTTCGATGTGGCGACGTTTGTTGCCTTTGGTGCGGCACAGTTGGGCATTGCCGGTAATGATGTGCTGGGTGAGTTTGACTATCCTGAAATTTATACACCGCTGGACCTGGGTATAGGTAAATGCCGTTTGTGCGTCGCCCAATCCAAGGACCTTGGGAGCGAATTCGATTTGTCGCGGCTCTCCCATGTCAGAATCGCCACCAAGTATCCGGAGACCACCAGCCGGTATTTCGCTTCTCAGGGGGTTCAGGCTGAGTGCGTTAAGCTCAACGGTGCGATGGAATTGGCGCCGAAGCTCGGGCTGACTCCGCGTATTGTCGACTTGGTTTCAACCGGACAAACGTTGAAGGACAACGACCTGGTGGAAGTGGCAACCATAGCGGATGTGTCTTCACGCCTCGTGGTCAATCGAACGGCGCTGAAAATCCGTTCCGATGAAATCAATGGCTGGATCGATAAATTCCGGAGCGTAGTTGATGCCGGTTTGGCTTAAATCGTCTGCGCCTGATTTCGACGCGGCATTTCAATCGCTTCTTTCTGCCAGTCGTGAAGAAAAGAATGACGTGGATGCTGTGGTCGCGGATATTCTTGAGGATGTCAGCGCGCGCGGTGATGCCGCGCTGCTGGAGTACACCAAGAAGTTCGACCGACTCACCCTCAAATCCTCTAACCTTCGTTTTTCTAATGCCGAGATCGAACAGGCCCGCGCGGCGTGCGATCCCGCCCTGGTGAAAACCATGGAACTAGCAGCTGCCCGCATCCGCTCCTATCACGAAAAACAGATGCCGGCCGACCTGCGTTACGACGCCGGGGACGGAATGACCCTCGGCTATCGCTGGACGGCAGTTCAGGCAGCTGGACTCTATGTTCCTGGTGGGACCGCGGCCCTGTTCTCTTCGGTTCTTATGAACGCCGTCCCGGCGCGGGTGGCCGGTGTCTCTCGTCTCGTGGTCACCATACCCACACCGGACGGCTCGACAAATCCATCCATGCTGACGGCCTGTTCTATTGCTGGTGTCGATGAAGTGTACCGCATCGGTGGGGCGCAGGCGGTGGCGGCGCTAGCCTACGGCACAGACACCATAAAACCCGTAGATGTCATCGTCGGACCCGGCAATGCTTATGTGGCATCCGCCAAGAAACAGGTGTTTGGAACTGTCGGTATCGACATGATCGCCGGGCCGTCGGAAGTCACCGTCGTGGCCGACGCCAACAATGACCCAGCATGGATTGCAGCCGATTTGCTCGCCCAAGCTGAACACGACATATCGTCTCAATCGATTCTGATCACCGATGATGCCAGCTTTGCCCAGCATGTAACTGATACCGTTGACGCTCAACTGCACACTCTGGATCGGCAAGACATTGCTCGGGCCAGTTGGGAAGCCCACGGCGCCGTCATCGTCGTTGAAATCATGGAAGACGTGCCGTCTCTGGTCGACCGGATCGCGCCGGAGCACCTGGAACTGGCCGTCGATGATGCGGAGTTTTTGAGCAAACAAATCCGTAACGCGGGCGCCATATTTCTTGGGCGGCACACACCTGAAGCCGTCGGTGACTACATTGCTGGACCCAGCCATGTGCTACCAACGTCGAGTACAGCTCGGTTTTCGTCCGGTCTCAGTGTGATGGACTTTCTCAAGCGAACTTCTTTGATCGAATGTACGGCTGAAGGTCTGAAAAACATCGCTAAAAACACAATTCAGATGGCTGAAGCAGAAGAGCTTGAAGCGCACGCAAGATCCGTTTTCATCCGCCTCAATTTGGATTAGGAGGTCACTGTGCCGTCTGGTTCCGGTGACGACCGGGCCTCTGTAAGCAGCGCGCCGCCCGGCTCACCTAAACAGAACTCCATCATCAAAATCACCCTTGATGAGGATTCGTTTCTGCGCCGCCGTCCCGAGGTGGAGCACGAACGCGAAGTGGCGCTGTTTGATATCCTTGAACGCAATCATTTTGAAATGACCGGTGACGGTGCAGTTCCCGGTCCCTATCACATCAATCTGGCGACTAAGGAAGACAGGCTTGTTTTCGCAGTTTCATCACCCGACGCCCCGCCGATCCGGGAGATTGCTCTGCCGACGCGCGCCTTCCGGTCCGTCATTAAAGACTATTTTCTGGTTTGTGAATCCTATTTCGATGCCATCAAGACCATGTCGCCGGCCCAAATTGAGGCAATCGATATGGGCCGGCGCAGTCTTCACAACGAAGGAGCGCAAAAACTTGAAGACCGGCTGAGCGAACACGTTGATCTCGATCATGCAACAGCGCGCCGCTTATTCACATTGCTTTGTGTTCTGCACATGCGCGGATAGGTAGACATGGAATTCCTGCCATCATCGGTTCTGTTCTGTTGCACAATGAATTCGGTGCGCTCACCCATGGCCGAAGGAATCATGAAGCGGTTCCATGATAATCGCGTTTTCGTTGATTCCGTCGGTGTGCGTGCCGGTGAGATCGATCATTTCATGATCCAGGTGATGGGTGAAATCGGTGTCGATATGAGCAACCATCCGATCAAAACGTTCGACCAGTTGGAAGACGCTTCCTTCGACTACGTGATTTCGCTGTCGCCGGAGGCTCAGCATAAGGCGGTCGACCTCACCCGCTATATGGCGTGCGAAGTCTTGTTCTGGAACACTTTTGACCCAACTTTGATAGAAGGCTCGTGTGAACACCGGCTGACGGCTTACCGGGAAGTGCGCGATGTCCTGCAAACCCGTATTTTAAATATCTTTCCGCAGATCGAAGACGGGTAATTTTAGTAACAATATTAAGGAATTCCTGAGATTCCCGTGGAAAGTCCTTGACCCCGGGAGGGGACTGCCGTCTTTTTACCCCACCCACGGAACCGCCCTGCCGGTTTTGGGCTTTGTTACAATGTGATGAGGTTGAATGGCGAAAGAAGACATGATTGAGTTTTCCGGAACGGTAACGGAAATCCTTCCCAATGCCATGTTCCGGGTAAAGCTGGATAATGAGCATGAAATTTTAGCTCATACGTCCGGCAAGATGCGGAAGAACCGCATCCGCGTCCTGGCGGGCGACCGGGTCAACGTAGAAATGACTCCTTACGACCTGACCAAGGGCCGCATCACTTTCCGGTTTAAATAATGGTTTGACGCTGGCGCGTCTGACCATTTACTCCGCCGCACCGCCGTGGCGTTCATCCTCGCATCCACATCTCCCCGCCGGTTGGATCTCCTTGAGCAGATCGGACGGACACCTGATTCCATAATTCCGGCTGACATCGAAGAAACGCCGCTTCCGAAGGAGGCACCAAAAGCGCTGGCGGAACGCTTGGCGCTGGCAAAGGCACAAGCCGTTGCAGGTGATCACCGTGAGGACATCGTTCTCGCCGCTGACACCGTGGTTGCGTGTGGCAGCCGGGTTCTCCCAAAACCCGACAACGGTGATGAAGCCCGCCGTTGTCTTGAACTGTTGTCCGGCCGTCGCCATCGTGTGTATGGCGGCGTGGCGGTTATTTCACCCATGGGGACTTGGAGCCGCTGCGTCATGACCCAAGTGTCGTTCAAGCGGTTATCGCAAGACGAGATGGACTCCTATATCGATAGCGGCGAATGGCAAGGCAAGGCCGGTGGCTATGGCATGCAAGGCCGGGCCGGGGTGTTTGCTAAACAGATCAACGGCTCCTACTCCAATGTCGTCGGGCTGTGTCTGTACACAATAGAGCCTGTATTAGCTGGGTTGCTCGGACCCATTGCCCATGTCGGCGATTGATACGCTGTTGGTCGATCGGTCACCCGGTGAAACCCGGGTAGCCGCCCTCGCGGGCGATGACGTTGTTGAACTCCATTACCGGCGGTCTGGCCAGCCTCAAGTCGGGGACGTGTACCGGGGACGGGCGGGCAAGCCTCTCCCCGATGCCAGCGCGGTGTTCGTAAATATTGGCCTTGATCAAGCGGCATTCATGAACTGCGGCGCAAAACCGCCTTCTGAAGGACAACTTTTCGCTGTTCGTATTGTCCAGCCGCCCCGTGGAGCAAAGGGTGCAAAAGTTGCCGCCGTTGATTTGAAGAAGGATAGTCCAAACACCGCTCTCGGATTGATTGCGTCGGCCCCACATCCGATCACTTGGTGTGGACAACAGTATTATCAGACTCTGAACCGCATCATCATATCCCCAAACGACGCTGATCAGCACGTGATGTCACAACTTGAATCACCGATCGTCCTCGATTCTTGGACCCAAACTACAGTTCTGTTTGAGCACTATGGTGTCGAATATTTAATTGAGCAGGCTTTGGAGCCGGTTGTTCCGCTGACCGGCGGGGGGCAAATCATCATTGAACCCACGGCGGCGGTGACAACAGTGGACATCGATGCTGGGCCAAGGCCGGCGAATGATGCGAACGAAGCTGCCATAGAAGCCTTGGCCACTGAATTAAGACTGCGTGCTATCAGTGGTCCGATTATTGTCGACTTGATACCCACCCGCAGTCCTATGAAATTCGTCGAACTGCTGAGTAATACGGTGGCATTGGATCCGGTGCCGACCCGCATATCCGGGTTAACGCCGGAAGGCCGTATTGAACTCAACCGCCGCCGGTTACGGCCATCATTGGCAGATCTGCTGCTCGATGCCGCGCACGGCCATCAGCCCTCATCCGATGCGGTGGTCTACGAGGCTTTGCGTAAATGTGTGCGGGAAGGATTATCGGCGAAGGCAACTCGCATATCGGTGAGCGCCCATGCTGACGTTGTTGCGCTGATGCAAACACGATTGCGACCGGCTCTTGACGAGGCGGAATCCCTTCTCAAAATGGAGATCACTTTAAACGCCTTATCCGATGTGCCTCTCAATCATGTGGATGTGCAAACTTGACTTGGGACAGGGACTTGGGACAAGAGACCGACTTATGACCGACAAGCTGGCTGAAAACACTGACCACGACCGTCCCGATGGGGTGCGAGTAACAGCGGGAAAATGTGTCCGCTGTGGCCAGCCGGTGTTGCCCCGTTTCCGGCCTTTTTGCTCGGAACGCTGCTCCAACCTGGATCTCGCTGGATGGCTCACTGGAAAATACCGCATACCGACCCGTGAAGAGCCCGACAGCGCTTCACTTGATTCCCAATCCGAAGAGGAGCAGGAGCCGTAATTCGGTTATTCAACGCTCAAGCGGTGTGCTGGACAGGGTCTGGACTCTCTTTTATAAAGCCGCCTACCCAAGCCCAGAGTGGCTTTCTCGGGGTACGCCCAGGTAGCTCAGTTGGTAGAGCAGTGGACTGAAAATCCGCGTGTCGGTGGTTCGATTCCGCCCCTGGGCACCATTTCTTTTGAAATACAAATTGTCACGCAACCCTGGAAAGTCGGTCCAGGAAGCCTGGGTGGGTGCGTTCCATCTGTGTCTCGCCGGTTTCCTGTACGGCTTCGTCAAAGGAGAGAAACTTGAGACCCTCGTATAAGGCGAGAAGCATCGGTGGAGCACCGCCAACATTTGGACCATCAAGACCGTCGCGGAAGACCACGATGCTCTTGCGTGCTTGGGCAAACCGATCACTGTTTTCGCTCAAGGATGAAGCCGCACCGGTGTAATTAATCAGTTCGGTCAAGACCGGTTTCTCCAATGTACCGGCCGGTGCCGGACTGCGCGTGACGAAGCGCTCCTCTGTCAGGACGTCGGATGAAAAGCTGCGACGGGCCTGCACAAAACCGCTGTACTCCACCGCGCCGAGCCGGGGGTCGCCGGGTGGGATGGTGAGATTACCCTTCCGGTCCACCGCATAAAGCAGGCTGAGAGGTTGAACATGAGGAATGGGCACCGCGGCACCGGTGAGGGGATTGGTGAACATGTTGATAACTTCACCTGCGTCTAAGTCAGAGGCATAGGGTGCTTCAAAGATGCGGAACAGGTGCCCCCATCCGGTTGTGGCGTGCAGGAGATGCCCTCAAGCATGTTGAAGCCGTGGATCGGCATGATCTCGAAATCGGACAAGGCGTACTTGACCCCGCGGGACAGCCAATAGGCCGGACGGCCGTCCAGGCTGGCGCGGAGGCGCGCATAGTCTACCCCGGCCGATGCATTGGGGGCGCTGTTCTGCTGTGCCGCGGCGTCCGTTCCGGCCAGGAGGGCCATAGCCGATGCGAGCAATCCCGCGTTGGTCAGCAGATCGCGCCGCGCCGGTCCTATAGTCTTATTCTCGTTCATAAGTGCCTCCCTCGCCCAGTCGTGACGTCTTTTCCGTTTGATCGTTGCAATGAACGCCCAAGTCTACAATGCTTTTAGGCAGAGGCGTGTGTTCGGATGAGATGTGCGCAGATTAATAAAGGGATAGATCGATGAAAGGTTTTCTGATTAAGGCAGTTACGTTCACGATTACGGCCGTTGTCTATGTGGCGGGAACGGCACCGGTACGAGCGGAAGCCGACAGCCTGATGGAAGATTTCGGCGAAATACTGGTCATGTATCACATGTATTCGGCCTCGGACGGTAAGACCTATATCGAGGAAATGCCTGTGCCGGCGGCGCGCACGCCATACGACCTCATGACTTATTTCGACCGCCCGGTGCAGAAATTTACTATCGGCTATTGGCCCGACGGCGAGGAAAACACCTGGCACTATGCAGGACACAAAAACCTGCTCATTTACATGCAAGGCACCCAGATTCTGACTACGGGCGACGGAAAGGAATATCATTTAAAGCCTGGAATGGTGGCACTGGCAGAAGATTGGACGGGGCTCGGTCATACAAACCGATGTGTCGCCAAGACAAAGAAAAAAGTCTGCATGCTGCTTCAAGTTACCGTTGACGATTTAGACAAGGAATTGCCTTTGCGGCCACCGCCGGGGAAATAGAATAACGTGTGTCAGGTGTTATGGTGATTGGAAACGCACAATCGTTTTTGACATTAATGGGCCTTGGCTCACTAAACATTTTTTGGTCGAACGCAGTGCTGTCCTCTTTATACCGATGCCCTGATTTAACGTGGCAACAATCCAGTAATAAAGCTATCGAGGCCTTCGATATAATGCTGACCGCTGATCAGAAACCCATCGTTATGGCTGCCACGCAATTCTAGAAAGGACTTGGGTTGGCGCGCTAAATCAAAGAGTTCTCTGCCATGATTGAACGGGATGAGTTCATCGTCACGGCTGTGGATGATTAGCACGGGGGATGAAATCCTTTGTAGGTACTCATTGTTCGGATAGATGATGCGCGTCAGCCATCGCGCCGGTAGCCAGGGATAAAGTTCGGCTGCCATGTTAGGCACAGAGACAAAACCGCTCTCAACGATCAATCCAGCGGGGCCGTGTTCGCTTGCCACATAAGTGGCTATAGCTGCGCCAAGCGAGCGGCCAAAAACAATGATCTCGTCACTTGCGACTCCGCGCTCCTTTGTCAAGTAGCGCCATACCGCTTCACCGTCACGGTAGGTGCCTTGTTCAGAAACCTTACCCTCGCTGCGCCCGTATCCTCGGTAGTCAAAAATCAATACATCAAGACTGAGGTGGTTAAATAAATTCAAAGACTCAAGCCGGTGGGAAATGTTGCCAGCATTGCCATGACAAAACAGCACGACACCTCGGCGTTCACGCGCGGGCACATACCACCCATGAAGTCTTACATTGTCTTCGGTGGTGATATTGATGGACTCAAAGGCAAGCCCAATGCTGTCTGGACTCGGACCGAGGTTCCGGGACGGAACATTCGGGTAATAAATTAGCCGCGCCTGGAAGACAAACAGAAGTAGAATCAATATGGCATAGACCGCAGCGACCGTGCCAAATACGGATAAGACGTTGCTCGATGACATCTATCTTTTCCAATCCGCGAGGAAACTTTCCAAAAGGAACCAGCTAGCGATATGTCTCCTAAACATAGCTGTATATTACTTCCGGCGGACTGGAGCCGTGATCGAAGCGCAATGTATACCACCACCCCCCAATCATGCGCCGCGGTTTTAGATCTGTAACCTATTCATTTTCTGCGTCGGATATTTTCACCGACGCTTTGCCTGACCAGACCGGCCCATACTCCTGTCGATCACCCCAATGGGCGAGCAAATCGTCCACCAATGGTTTTCCGGTCGTGACATCAAAAAAGAAGCGCCGGCCCAAGTATTTCGGGATGTAATTTTCACGGGGCCGGAAGGCCAGAGGTTCGTCGTCATCGATCCGCTCTTTTAAGGTGAGATCGGCGCGCAGCACTGTTCCTATACAATCTACCCGCACCGATACTCGCACGTCGGGCTGTGGACCGTTATACACCGGATCGGCCGGATGAAAGGGAGTCATTTGCACGGTGGCGATTTTGTGGGGCATACCGAGATGCCGCCCCAATGTCGCCAGCCAGTCGCGGTTCACCCAGGAGAACGGCATGTAATGATAGCGTTCGCCATTCAGGTCGCAAGGGATCCAGAAGAAAGTCTCGGTATAGTGAATGCGCTCAGGGGAAATGTGTTCCTCACCCATCTGCTCGTTATAGAACCACGCGTTGTAGGTTCTCAGATAAACAAGACCTGATCCATCCAGTTCAAGGGGTTTAGGAACCAGTGCACGAACGGAGCCGGAGTCCGCCTCATAGGCGATGACCATCATATCGCCGGCCACACGGTGCGTCGGTTCAGTCGGTAGATCCAGCAAGCTGGCCTTACCGGACGGCGTCAACGGATATTGAAACGCTTTGGAGCTTAAAATAGCCATGTTTCAAGCCTTTCGCAGGGAAATGGGGCGGTCGTTCCGGATCACACAATCACAGCTCTCCGCACCAGCCACTCCGTAGCACATACCCTTTTGCCCAACGACGACCATTAGTAGAATGTGTGGTCTCACGATGAAATCTGAGATAGTTTTCGCTCGTCAACTCATACACTAGCGCAGCAAAAAAACAGGAAGTCGGGTGGTTCTGTGACGAAAGAGGATGCGAGCACTGAAGCTGCAAAGAAACTCCGTACCGCACGGGATCACGTGGTTCTTATCGCCCGTAAGGAGTTGGAGAAGGAAATCAGCCTCGCCAATGTGAACCTTCTTGATGCCAAGCTGACGGAATCTCTCGACGCACGCCAACTGCTCAAAAAGAGCCGGGTCGCGATTGATTTGGTTGATCTCGACCAACAATTCAGCGATGACCTAGACAATATCGTACTTCCTAAATTGGCGGACTGCATTCGAGAAACGATCCCAGTTCCCGGCGAACGGTCTGACGTTGGGGTGAGCGGTGCAACCAATGGGATCGTTTTCCCGCTGCTGACCGTGTTCAAGCGCATTCGCACAGATGCACTTAAACTCTGTGGACATAAAGTCGGTGAGGCCGAAAATCAAAAGCTGGCCGGCCGGCGCTTGCAGGCTTAGCCACGTATTACTCCAAGCATATCAAAAGTCAGCTGAAAACCGGCGAAACGCCGGACATCGCAGCCATAACGATTGATCAATTGCGTTTGGATATTCTGCGTTGGATTCTCGAAGAACTCAAAGTGCAATCCGCCATCAAAGCCGTGAAAACTCATGCCAATGCGACTGCCCGATCGGCGATTTGTAGCGCGGAAGAAATCGTCAATCAGTGCTTCACCAAACGACAGGGCAATCGGGTGAAAAAGTGCGTGACAATGTGTTGATGTGCTGAATCTATCGAAGACCGCCGATTCGGTATGGGAGGTTATGATGGAGAGTTCGGGCGCATTCGCGGAAGCCGTTGTCTTTCTTGATCATTTTGAGGATCTTGCGGACCCTCGCCAACGGGGCAAAGTGGTCTATCCGCTTGATGAGGTGCTGCTGCTTTGCCTATTGGCGGTGCTGGCGGGCGCCGACAGCATTGTCGATATTGCCCGTTTCGGCGACAAGAAACGCGATCTTCTACGCCGCTTCCGGCCGTTTTCCGATGGCACGCCGTCCCACGACCAACTGGGCACGATCCTTGCCATCCTGGATGCGCGGATGTTCCAACAGTGCTTCGTCGCCTGGGTTGCCGCGATCACCGGTGTGCCGGGCGAGGTGATCGCCATCGACGGCAAGACCTCGCGTCGCACCTCTCTCAAGGTCATCGGCTGGGGCTGGTTCTATCTGTCGACTATCCTGGACGACTTCTCGCGCTACATCATCGCCTGGAAGCTGTGCGCCACCATGCGGGCCGATGATGTGACGGAGACGTTGAACCTGGCACTGAAAGCATCAGGCTGCGATCAGACCAAAGTCGTCCACAAGCCGAGGCTGCTCTCAGACAACGGCTCATCTTATGTCTCCGGCGATCTGGCTGAATGGTTGGAGGATCTGAAAATAGACCATGTTCGCGGCGCACCTCATCACCCCCAGACCCAAGGCAAGATCGAGCGCTGGCATCAAACGCTGAAGCACCGCATCCTGCTTAAGAACTACTTCCTGCCGGGTGATCTGGAAAACCAGATCGGCGCCTGCGTCGATCACTACAATAACCACCGCTACCATGAGAGTATCGGCACCGTCACCCCCGCTGACGCCTCCTTCGGGCGAGACACCGCAATCATCGAAAGGAGACAAAAAACCAAAAACTCACCGGCCAAAACCGCCGCTTGAACCATCAACGCCAGGCGGCTTAACTGCCAACCAAGATGAGCTAAATCCTCCGTTAGAAAACACGCTCATTTGTCCCAAATGTTTTGACGACGGACAGCGTCCACCATCCCCGACGGAGAAAGCAAAAAGAGATTTTAAGATGCCGCAAGAGAAGACGATAGATTAAACCACCACATGCTATCCTTACGGAAACTTCATTGGCCTAAAAGGCGGTTCGATCCTTTTTGCTCCGTTTGGAATGATATGGCTCGTCAAATTATTCTTCTTAGCATTGTTGACCATAGTCAAGTGACCGCGACAACTGGCCACCGAGAAAATCGCCCTTTGACATCAGGCCTCGGTCTTCGGGCGTACGCATCACGGTCGGGTCCAGACTTCGCACCTGGACCGCATCTTATTGAGTTGGCGGCGAGGCCCTAAGGTAAACCGAAGGGACAGGCTTGATGGTTATGGCCAACACAGGAGCACACATAAAAACCAATCCCTTGCTGCCGCCCACCATGGTGGCGGGCATGAAACGCACCCTCTGGGCCATGGCCGGCCTCGTTATTGTTGGCGTGGCCCTGACCGCGGCGCTCGCCCTGATGACCTATCAGCTGGTCGATCCCTCCTGGAACACGGCCACGGACGCGCCGGTGCAGAACTGGCTTGGCGATGCGGGCGCGGTGTTTGCCGATGCCATGCTGCAGGCCTTGGGTCTGGCCGCGGTCGTACCGGTATTGGCCGTGGGCGCCTGGGGCGTGCGGGTGATGCGTGCAGAAATGGTGCCGTGGCCATGGCTGCGCGCGGTGGCATTGCCGTCGTCCACCTTGCTGGTCGCCGTTGGCTTGTCGGGCATAGGTCAGCCGCAAGGGTGGATTCTGCCCTCGGAACTGGGCGGGTTTTCCGGCCGCATTCTGCTGGATTTCGGCGTTATCAAACTAAGCGGCCTTGGGTCTACTGCAAGTTTGCACTGGGTGCTCACGGTTCTCGGTGGAGTGGGCGGATTGATTTTGTTTCACTGGCTGTGGACGGTACCCGTTTCGGCCTACGGCATTGTCGTCGCTTGGCCAAGTCGCAAACTGGCATGCGCTGTAGCATGGTTCATAAATCTGTTTTATCGACTTCGATATGAGCACGCCAAGCGCCGGGTTGGCCCTGCACAAAAGGGAGAACGTGTCGAGCCCGTCTTATACGACACCGGTTACGCTGGCCCTGACTATGCGGAAAAAGAGGATGGGTTTGACATCATCAATGCCCGTGCGTCCGCGTCCGCCTCTGCCCGCAACGCAGCACGGGGAGCCGACATCGTTGTACCGTGCAAGCAAACCACCAAACCGTCCAAAAAAGAACTGGCCGCCCGGCAGGGCTCGTTGCTGCCGGCCACGCCGGAAGAGTTCGAGCTGCCGCCACTGGATATCTTGAGCCTGCCGCGTGTGAAAACCCAAACACCCATCGATACCCAATCCATAGAGAACAACGCCAAGATGCTGGAGGGCGTGCTGCAGGACTTCGGCATCAAGGGCGAGATCGTCAAAGTCCGCCCCGGTCCGGTGGTGACCTTGTACGAACTGGAACCGGCGCCGGGCACTAAGACCGCGCGGGTGGTCTCGCTCGCCGACGACATTGCCCGGTCCATGAGTGCGGTGGCGGTACGTATCGCCGTAGTGCCGGGCCGTACTGTCATCGGCATCGAGCTGCCCAACGAACGGCGCGAGACCGTGTACTTCCGCGAGATGCTTTCGGCCGACGCCTGCGACAAGTTCGATGGCAAGCTCACCTTGGCTTTGGGTAAAGACATCGGCGGCGCACCCATTTACGCCGACCTGGCGCGTATGCCCCACTTGCTCATCGCCGGCACCACCGGCTCGGGTAAGTCGGTGGCCATCAACACCATGATCATGTCGCTGTTGTACCGGCACACCCCGGACGATGTGCGCCTGTTGATGGTCGACCCCAAGATGCTCGAGCTCTCCGTCTACGACGGCATCCCTCATCTGCTGGCCCCGGTGGTCACCGAAGCGAGCAAGGCGGTGGTGGCGCTGAAATGGGTGGTGCGGGAAATGGAAGACCGCTACCGCGCCATGAGCCAGCTGTCGGTGCGCAACATTGCCGGCTACAACCAGCGCCTCAAAGAGGCGGCCAAGAAAGGCAAAAGCCTGACCCGCACCGTGCAGACGGGGTTCGACCCTGAAACGGGCAAGCCGATTTACGAAGACCAGGACCTGGATCTCACGCCCCTACCCTACATCGTCGTTATCATCGACGAGATGGCCGACCTCATGCTGGTCGCCGGCAAGGATGTGGAAGCGGCGGTGCAGCGTCTGGCGCAGATGGCCCGCGCCGCCGGCATTCACGTCATCATGGCGACGCAACGGCCTTCGGTGGATGTCATCACCGGCACCATCAAAGCCAACTTCCCAACACGCATCTCCTTCCAAGTCACTTCTAAGGTGGACAGCCGTACCATCCTCGGTGAACAGGGGGCGGAACAACTCTTAGGCCAGGGCGATATGCTTTACATGGCTGCCGGCGGTCGCATTACCCGCGTGCACGGGCCTTTCGTCTCCGACGAGGAAGTGGAAGAAGTAGTCAGTCATCTCAAGGACCAGGGCCAGCCATCCTATCTGGACTCGGTCACCGACGAAGACGCCGCCGATGTGTCCGACATCCCGGGCTTTGCCCAGCTCAACAGTCCGGTGGGAGGCAACACGGACTCAGGCGACAGCTTGTTCGACCAGGCGGTGGCCATCGTTGCGCGTGAGCGCAAGGCCTCCACCAGCTTCATCCAGCGCCATTTGCAGATTGGCTACAACCGGGCAGCCCGCATCATCGAGGAGATGGAAGCCCAGGGCATGATCGGCAAGCCCAACCACGTGGGCAAACGGGAAGTGCTGCTGCCGGAAACAGAGGAGATATAAATACCCGCCACGCGATGCGGAAACGCCCGAACCCTCACACATACTTTCCTCACCGGCTGCCGCATCGGCGGCGCTAATCCCTGTCCCTCCCGAAAACCTCACCAGCTTGAAATGAGCAAAGATTTTCTCTTTTAGGGAATTTCCTGCGCTGCCTTGAAGCGCCGAGGATGCCACATGCATGTTGATTTATAGACATAAATCACGAAGACGGGCAGGCGAATGACGAGCCTAACGGACGACTGCAAATTTGTAAAATCATCACTATTTCAACACCGTGGCCCAGGCCGTGACGGGGCGCGGTCCCTGGCACCGAATGCGCTGTCGGTTCGCCGCCAGGACGGAGCCTGCACCCCGGCGACCAGACTTTCCGATCCCGCCGCGAGCAATTCGCCGGGGTTCTCGCCGAGGCAAAATCCCGGCGGGGCTCTAGAGCGGTTTGACTGAATTGTGAATCGAAGGGGATTCCCAAGCGTCCCACTCCATGATTCTATATCCCGAGGCGATTTGGTGTCAGACATGGGGCATTGTTACGGGAATGATCTTCGCCGGCGGGTCGTCGAGGCGGTCACTGGGGGTCTGTCTGCACGGGGGGCCGCGGCGCGTTTTCGTGTCGCGCCTTCGACGGCGATCCACTGGCACCGGCGCTGGCGCGAGACGGGCTCGATCGAGCCCGACCGCCAGGGGGCCAACCGCCTGGCTCGAAGCTGGATGCGCATGAGGCCTTTATCCTGGCTCTGGTGGCGCAGACCAAGGCTATGACGCTGGCTGAGATTGGCGAGAAGCTGCCCGCCCACAAGGTCGCTGGCATCCGCCAGGCCATCGAAGCCGCCGGCGCAACCCTGCTGTATCCACTAGTTTTTCGTGGTGGATTCTACAAATCCGGCATTCTGAGTAAGCAATCGCCTCTGTGCCTTGCTAAATTCTATAGGGATAGGTTTTCGGAAGGGAAAGGTGGGGTTGTTGGTCGTGGACCATACGGAGATGTTAAACCCGCGGCATCAGTCGTCCAGTGCAGCGAGCGCCTCGGCCCTGGACGGGTGGATCGCGATGATCTTGTGGAAACCGCTTATCTCGAAGACCTCCCGGATCGGATCAGGCAGGGAGCAGAGCGCGAACTTCGCGTTCTGCTTGCCGAGGGACTTGGCGATTAAGAGGATGGCGCGAAGTCCAGCGCTGCTGATGTAGGTGAGATCCCCGAAGTCCATGATCACGGCGCGGTCGCTGTCTTCGATCGCGGTTCTGACGGTCTCCTCTAACTCAGCGGCAGTGGAACCGTCAATGCGTCCGCCCACCCAGGCGTACAGCACACCGTCTTGCCGTTCGGTCGTCACATCCATCGCCATTCGTCTCCAAGGTTCCTGCCGATGCGGATCATACGTTGGGTTCGTTTGATCGCCCATACCCGTCTTAGTTGGAGGCGAATGTTATGTGTGGTTGGCCGTGAAGGTCGGCCTATCCTGAAAAAGGGGTGGTGAGCGACCAGCCTCACCGGGTGATCGCGCTTCAGCGCATCAGCGGTGCAGCAGCAGCAGCCTCGGCGAGAGACAATTCGATGTCCCACACTGCTTTCGAGACCTCCCGGCCGATCAAGTCCATCTTGCGGACTTGATCGATACGTTGGGCGGCATCCTTCAATTCCCGAGTGGAAAGTATACCCCGGAAAATACCGCATACATCGGAAAGGGAGATGATAACGATATCGCGCGCATCCGGAATTTCATCGCTGAACAGAACCCCCATGATCCGCAGCTTCACTTCTCGGACAGTCTTGTTATCAATGACCGGGTAGCGCCGCGTCTGGAACACCCACATGAAGCGGCCATCCTCCTGTTCTAGAATACCGCGCTCGACGAGATGGGCGAGAGCGCGTTCATGAATACCACTGGCATAGGTGGCCGTTTGATCGATCCAGTGGATAGGGGCGTGCGTCTCCGCACATTGCGCGATGCGTTCAAGGGTGGGATCGAGCAAATCATCCCCAAGCGGTGTCGGATTGATCACAAAGAGCCGTTCCGGATCGGTGTCAATACGGCCCTCCAGCGCCAAATCCATCAGAACCGCGCCGGCAAGCGCATACTCAAGGGTCATCGAAGGTGTATCAACGAAACGCCCGCCCTTGTCGTCGAGCAGCAGCAGTATGATTTCTTCAGCGAATCTCAGCATACGCATGGTCTCCCGATCCAAGGGCGCAAATGGGAATTACGATTTGGAATCATTACATATGATGGGTCCACCACCAAAACATTCGGGTGATCTACCAAAGGGCTTAGCCGTCGAACAGCGACGCTTGCAGCACAAAAACTTCGCCCTTTTTTTATGCCACCGCGATGGTCAGCTCGCGGCGGCGATCACCGGCGTCACCTTCCAGCCGCCCGCTGCCGATGGCCCTGAGGCGATGACCCTGAGGCGACGGCCCTGATCGATCACGACGGACGCGAGCCATGAACGCGGTAGAACGAAGCGCGCGACGAACTCAGACCCAGGATTCCTATGTTCGAATATCTCTACTCCACTACCCGCTATCTCGTGTTTCCGTCCTGGGAAGCGTCAGTGACTACTCTCATCACGGCGGTGCCGCCACCTCAAAAGGTCCGCAACTGGAAACGGGTCACAGATGCCGGCAACGATACGGAATTCGCTTCAATAAAACTGCAGGCGGTTGCCCTCTTCCTCATCGGTATCGATTTCTACGGAATCGGCACCAGCGATCTGATCGGCCAGCACTTCGCCATAAGTAGGGAAGCTGGAGCGCTAGATTTGCACTGCCGGGGCATTGTCAGACTAAAATCGTATGTTAGAACTTCCCCGTTGTTGAGCCAGCTTCGCCACCCGTGCTTGTCCGGTCTAAGCCAGACAAAACCTGTTCGTACGCCCTGAAATCCCCAAAAGGGGACAGGGAGAGACGACCAAGCAGATTTAATCTGACAATGCCGAAAA
This sequence comes from Rhodospirillaceae bacterium, assembly GCA_965262665.1. GTDB lineage: Bacteria > Pseudomonadota > Alphaproteobacteria > Rhodospirillales > Rhodospirillaceae > CBDBND01. The sequence continues at coordinate 299,588 of CBDHFR010000002.1, read as the reverse complement.
ATGGGGTTCAAGCGGATGCGCGGAAGCTGCGCCCGAGAGTGTCGGGAGGGGCATTGTCAGTGTAAATCGGCTCGAGCCATCTAACGAGGTCCCTCAGCCTTGAGGAATGCACAATCCCTTCCGTTATTTCAAAAGTTCGCCCGAGATCATCCGACTTGCTGTGACGATGTATGTTAGGTTCCTGTCCCTTCCGAAAAGCTCATCCGCCGATTTTCATGTTGGACGCCGTCCAGGTGTGGATGATGTCTTCGAAGGGGGCAGGGCTCGACACAGAAGACGCCCGCCGTGAACGGGCAGAGACTGAATATTTGCCCGTGGGCATGAAATAAGATGGCTCGCCTTTGTGAGATCTGACCTTTGAAGATCTATAATCGACTCTGAGCTACCTTCTGCAACGGAGGCGTATCGTATGCAGATCAAACAGCAAGACTTGGAGAAGGCACTCAAGCTCTTTCGTGCGATCATTCGTGCTCACGAGCCTCGTGGTCGTGAATTCGTAAGTTTTCGCCAAGGCGTCGTCGACGTTGAAGAGGGCTACAAAGCCAGAGTGCACACGGTTGCACGGCGCTGGCTCGCATCGGAATCGTGGCTCGAGACAGATATCGGCACCGGCGCGATCCTGGAGCGTGTGATCCACTCAATCACGGTTCCCGGAAACAACCTGCTAACCTGGGATGACAGAAACGGTGAAGGTACCCGCAGTCAGATCGCTCTTGATCGCGCGCTTGACGAACAGCGCTCTGCACCCCTTGAACGGCTGTTTTTCGAGCTGTACCGAGAAGTCCGTAATGAGGCAGAGCTGTTCGAAGAAGCGATTGACATACTCGGGCGTAACTATCCTCTGCTTAGCTATTTATGGTTCCTCAAGGATCTTGAGCGTTTCACACCGGCACGCCCCCAGAGCCTCCAAGCTGGTCTTGGTGAATTGGGACTGCATTACCCATTGGCCAGCCAATGTTCCTGGGACAACTATGTGGGATTTCTCGAGATCGTCCGCAGACTTCGTCCGATGCTGATAACAGCCCTTGAAGACCCTTCGATTCGGCTTCTGGATTCGCACTCGTTCATCTGGGTAATTGGGAATTGGCCACGCGATGGCCGCAGGCGGTCAACCGTGGGCTCCAGCATGACGACGAGTTACGGCCCCATTGAGATGGCCGCATACGAGATCGCTAATAGCATTTTGAAGACCGTATCAAGCGCGAACGGACAGATTGTCGAGCGTCGGGTCAAAGAAAAAGACTGTGATATGAGCCGCTTGGAACTCGAAGCCTACATCGCCGAGCTTATCCGAACGCAGAACGGCCGCTGCGCCCTCTCAGGTCTCCCTCTGGGGCTGCCCCCCGAGATCCGTGATCGTGAGATGTGCGCATCACCGGACCGCATCGACAGCGATCTCGGTTACAGCCGTGGCAACATCCAGATTGTCTGTTGATTCATCAATCGCTGGAAGAGCGACGATAGCAACGAAAACTTTATTCGTCTCCTAAAGCAGATCGCGATTGCGCTATCTTGACGCAAGTTCTCATCACACCGTTGACTTCCGAATTCGCCTCCTGATGAGCGAAAAGGGCCGTTATGGAATCTGAATTCTTGTCGTCGCTTTTAATCTGTCCCTTTGGAGAACTTGACCCGTTTGTAAAGCGGGTCGATCCTCTGTAATCCGCTTGGGATGATATCGTTCGTCAGATTGTTCTTCTTAGCATTGTTGACCATGGTCAAGGGACCGCGACAACTGGTTGCCGAGAACATGGCCCTACGGCACCAAGTCTCGGCCTTAAGGCGTAAGCATGTCGGCCGGGTTAGGGTATTGTTAGACTAGAATCGTAGTTTAGAATTTTCCCGTTGTTGAGCCAGCTTTGTCGCCCGTGCTTGTCCGGTCTAAGCCAGACAAAACACGTTTTGTGCCCTGAAATCCCAATAAGAGACAGGGAGAGACGACTAAGCAGATTTAATCTGACAATGCTGGAGGGACACGTTTCTTCTGACAATGCCCCGAGGCGAACGAGCTAAGGGCGGGAGATGTATTCTGTGGATTTATACAGCCCGGTGCGGCGTGCAGCGCAAGCTGCACTATTTTGCGATGGTTATCCCTTGCGAAAACCGCATCCAGTTGAAATGGACACGGTAGATTCCGATTGATTTCCGTTGAACACGGGGGCGAAACACCCAATATTGAACTCACTGTCGGCTCTGGGATCTCATCCCGAGATCACTTACTGCAACTTTTGTGAGGGGCACCATGGCTACCGAACTCGAACGCAGAACGATGACAGACAGGCGGGCCGCAACGGCCGTCATGGACGAAGGCCTGCGGGCTTACATGCTACGTGTCTACAACTACATGGCTTCCGGCCTGCTGTTGTCGGGCATCGTCGCCTACGCCGTCGCCAACTCGGGCTTGATGAACCTGTTCTATCAGGTCGATGGCGGCCGCATCGTCGGCTACACCGGACTTGGCATGATTTCCATGTTCCTGCCGTTGGGCCTGATCGTTTTTATGAGTTTCACCTGGCAAAAACGCTCGGCCAAGACGCTGCAAATGCTCTATTGGCTGTTTGTCGTCACCATGGGCGTCGGCTTGTCGACAATCCTGCTGACCTATACCGGGGTCAGTGTGGTGCGCACGTTCATCATCACGGCCGGTGCCTATGCCGGGCTGAGCCTGGTGGGCTACACCACCAAGAAGGACCTGTCGGGCTTCGGTACGTTCTTGCTCATGGGCTTGATCGGTTTGATCCTGGCGATGATCGCGAGCTTTTTCTTCCCGTCGACCATGCTGAGTTTCGTCATCTCCGTCGTCGGTGTGCTGATCTTTGCCGGACTGACGGTGTATGACACCCAGCGCATCAAGAACTCCTACTTCCACGTCGGCGGTTCACCGATTGAGGAACACGTCGCGGTGATGGGTGCTGTGGCGCTGTATCTCAACTTCGTCAACCTGTTCCAGTTCCTGCTCATGTACCTGGGCAACCGCGAATAGGTGACACTCAACCGAACCGGAAAACCCGGGCCGTGTGCCCGGTTGTCCGCCGTCACTTCACCGTAACGCCCAGTTCCTGAGAGCCAAACCCGGTTTGGTGCGCTCCCGCCGGGCCGTCGAACCCGGCAACCAGTGTCCGAGCGCTGCCTCGGACGAGTCCCAGCACCGCCGCCGACGGCGTCTCAAGCCGCTTGCCGTTATCCGTATCGCCGTTACCCGGCCCACCGTTTGTTCTCCCCCCTTGCCGTCCCGCGCCACCTAGAGCAGATTCAATTTAGTCTCGATCATACGCCAGTCTCGTCGAGGAACACCAGCCTTGTCGGATCGAGATCCGGCCGGAACGGCGGTCGCCGCCGTGCGGCTTCGGCGCCGTCCGCCCGGTCCGCAAATATTCATCCATCCAGCGCGCCGCGCTGGCGATGCTGACAGCGAACCGCCTGGCCACCCCGTTGCGCGACATCCCGCCTTCAATCGCGCCGATTACCCTGATGCGAAGATCTTCTGATAGATACTGAGCCATGCATGCTGACCTCCTACCCAGCACGCAGTTTGAATCACAAAATTGCCGGCGTGTGAATCCCTCGCGATTCATTCAGACACAGAAATGCTCTAGTGGCAGATTGCTGATTGGCAAGGGGATGGGAAAATTATTGGGACACAACAAAGTTGAAACCACGGCGCGCTATGCCCATCTCGCCAACGACCCGCTCAAGGCCACCGCCAACCGCACGGCAAGCCGCATCGCGGAATTCGCGGGGTGATATCGGTTGACCTCACAGATCGCAACATGCCATTGGCGGATCGCTCCCGTGTAAGCGATGGCTACACCACACCTCGATTTCAGCTTGACCTGCTTTCGAAATTCCAGGGGAGGAGTTCGTCGAGGCGATTGTTCGGATAGCCCGCATCGATGGCCTTGAGGGTTGCCTTGAGATAAGCATAGGGTTCGACGCCGTTCATCTTCGCTGTTTCGCTGAGCGAAACGATACGTCCCCAGGACGGTGGCTATCCTTTCCGAAAACCTCACCCGCTTGAACTAGGTGATGATGCTCCGTAACTCTGTGTGGATGGAGTCTTCGGAAGGAACAGGGTTGGAGAGACTGGCAAATAAATCTGGTGTCGATATCGTAAGGTAAAAGCTGCTCTTAGGTATGAGGATGAGATAGGAAAATGGCGGTACGCGAAGTCCTGCGGATGGGTGATCCACGACTAAGACTGAAGGCGAATGCCGTAGACCGGTTTGACGACGACAAACTCGCTAACCTGATTACCGACATGCTGGACACTACGAAGGCCTTCGACGGGGCGGGTTTGGCCGCGCCTCAGATTGGCATGCCGCTTCGCGTTGTGATTTTCGGAATCGACAAGAACCCGCGCTATCCCGATGCCCCTCCAATTCCGCTATCGATCCTGCTCAATCCGGAAATCTCGCCCATTGGTAAAGAGATAGATTCGGATTGGGAGGGCTGCCTGAGTGTGCCCGACATGCGCGGCCTGGTTCCCCGCTATACACGCATACGCTATCGCGGACTGGATGCGGACGGTAGGAAGATTGACCGGAAAGCGGAGGGGTTTCATGCGCGCGTCGTCCAACACGAATGCGATCACCTCGACGGCATCCTTTATCCTGACCGTTTAGAGGATCGAGAGATGTTCGGCTTCATCAAGGAACTTAAGGCCGCCGGCCTGCTCGGTAGCGACGTGCCGCATGAGTGTCAGGGGGAATCGGACTGAGGCAAGCAGATGTGAATCCCGGAGACAAAATGGTCAGTGGAATTAGCCGGATAATCTGACTATCGCGGAGTAAAAGTCCGCATTCAGCACATCTACAGCGTTCTGGGGAATGCTAAAATATCCTTTATAATCAATATGTTCTGTTGCCTCTGACAGCTTGACGGTTCTACCGAATACTACTACGTTCCCGCTCATAGTGTGGGATCAGAGGAGGGAACGCAGGTGGCTGGGAAACTGACGGCCAGGTTCGCGGCAACGGTGACGGAGCCGGGACGGCACGGCGACGGCAACGGCAACGGCCTGTATCTTATGGTCAAGCCGGGCGGCTCAAAGTCGTGGGTTTTACGAACGTTCGTGCGCGGACGGCAGTGCGACATTGGTCTTGGCGGGTATCGTACCGACAATCCCGCCGGCGACGCCATTGCGGCCGCGTTACCGAAAGTTAGTGACACGCCTAAGCATTTTCGCGCCGTTCACCACTCCGAGGCCGGCGATGTGATCCGCATGGTAAGGGAATCCCAGGCTTCTTTATCGGTTCGCCTGGCGTTCGAGTTCCTGGTTCTGACCGCCGCGCGTTCCGGCGAGGTCCGGGGCGCCTTGTGGTCCGAGTTCGATATGGAAACGGCGATATGGACCATTCCCGGCGAGCGAATGAAGGGCGCACGCGAGCACCGCGTTCCGCTATCTTCCCGGGCGCTGGAGATCCTCGACGAAGCGCGGGAACTCGATGACGGAAGCGGCCTGGTGTTTCCGGCCCCGGCCGGAGGCAGGCCCACGTCCGCTTCGACGCTTTCCGAGCTGTTGCGGGAACTCGATATAGGCGCCGTTCCGCACGGCTTCCGCTCGACCTTCCGGGACTGGTGTTCGGAGTCAGCCCAAGTACCCAGAGAGGTTGCCGAAGCCTGCCTTGCCCACGTCGTGAAGGGCGCCGAGGGCGCCTATGCCCGCTCGGACCTGTTGGACCGCCGCCGCAAGCTGATGGATCGGTGGGCCGCGTATCTGGCAAGCGATGCGGGCGAAACGGTTGTTCCAATGGCGCGGCCATAGAGGGAGACAAGCTGGTGAGCGGTACCGACGCACAATCAGACATCGAGAGCGAGTACGAAAAAGCGAAGAACACCGCCCGCGCTTACCTGAAGGCTGTAGGAGTGCTGGAACCGGATGAAATCTCGATGCCCGAGTTTCGTGAGAGCCAAACCAGAAAGATGGAAGACATGCTGCTGGAAGGCGGGAAAGTGCCCGTAGGCTTGCCCGACGATCCGGATGGGCGGGAAGCCGGCATGCTGGCGCACCGGTTTCTGCACGGCGACTGTAACCCCGAAATCCTCGACACGTTGTTCGCGAACGAAGGCAACCCAGCCTATCGATTGGCGCTGGAAGTTCTCAAGCACTGCATGCGCGCGATGGGCGCGGACATACCGGAACGGCTGCGAGTGTGGGAGCCGGATAGTAAGAGCGTGAAGGAACGACGTTGGCGGCGGGAGCCGATCCAGCATCATTTGATCGGAATGGTGGTTGAGGCGTTGGTGATTGGGAACAACATTCTCTTTCGGTGGGAGAAAAGCAAGAGGAAGCAGGAACGGCTGCAGGGCAATCGGGTGAATTTGAGGATGACAAGAGTGTAGAAGTCTGAATCGCTATTGATCCTTTTGATTCGCAAGAAGGATCCCAGAAATGACGCGACGGTTTGGAACGGCGAACGAGGCCTTTAATCAGATTGTTGATTTCCTGGAGCATTTCACCGATCTCGACGACCCGCGGCAACGCGCCACGGTCCTCTATCCCCTCGACGAAGTGTTGCTGCTATGCCTTCTCGGCGTGCCCGCCGGCTGTGAGAGCTGGGTCGAGATCGCCAAGTACGCGAGAGGAAACTGACGTTTCTGCGCCGTTTCCGGCCGTTCACGGATGGTACGCCCTCACACGATCAACGCGGTGACATCTTCGCAGCCCTTGATGCCGAACAGTTTCAGCACTGCTTCATCGCCTGGGCGGCATCGCTCACCGGGCGCGGCGCGGACATCGTCGCCATCGACGGCAAGACGCTGCGGCGCTCCTATCAGGAAGGCGGCGCCAAAGCGCATCCACATGATCTCGGCGTGGAGCACACGTCAGAACCTGGTGCTTGGCCAAGCCAAGGTGGCTGATAAATCCAACGAGATCGTCGCTCTCCCGAAGCTGTTGGATCTGTTGACCATCAACGGCGCGACGGTGACCATCGACGCCATGGGCTGTCAGCGCAACATCGCCGCGAAGATCATCGACAAGGACGCCGACTATATCCTTGCCCTCAAGGGCAACCAGGGCATACCCCATGGCCATTGGAAGACCACCACGTTGACCGCCGGCTTGCGCCTCTCCGGCCTGGCGGCCCCGATGCTCCTCGACGGGCCGATGCATGGGGCTGCCTTCAAGGCCTATGTGGAACAGGTCCTGGTACCCGAACTCGACCCCGGAGACAGCGTCGTCATGGCCAACCTGCCCGCCCACAAGGTCGCTGGCATCCGCCAGGCCATCGAAGCCGCCGGCGCAACCCTGCTGTATCTGCCGCCCTACAGTCCCGACTGCAACCCGATCGAGATGGCCTTCGCCAAACTCAAGGCGCTCCTGAGAAAGGCCGCCGCCAGAACCGTCGACGACCTGTGGGACGCCATTGCCGACGCCATCGACGCCTTCACCTCAACCGAATGCGAAAACTACTTCGCCGCCGCCGGATATGATCGGGACTAAATTGAATCTGCTCTAGGTTTGCGGTACCGGGCACCAGATTGCGAACTTCCAGAGAATTGGACTGTGAATGTCGAACCCGCTCCTGGTGGTGGCTATTATTTTGATGCAGACTTTGACCTCAAGCCATTCCAAGAGTCTCATAAAAGGCATTTTCCAAACGACGGTGAGCTCACGCCTGCTTTGCTTCTGGCTCCGCTGCCAGAGACATTAGAGCAGTTATACCTCCAGTCATTCAGTGAAGGCGACTACGTTTCACCCCGGTTTAATTCCGAATTATTGCGATATCGGCTTGATGCCGTCGTCGCTCGATCTCTACCGCACGAACACCAAATCGATGCGTTTGAAGAGGTTGTAAATACCAAAGGTCGGTCCATTCGAGATGCCGTTAATGATGGCTCTGTATCTATAAAAGAATTGCTGAGTGCGCTGAAAGACAAACCTTTGTATCACGCCTGGTTGTCATCGGTGGACCCGAATGCAGAATTGCTTGACGCATATATGGATGAGATTAATAGGGTCCACCTTTTAGGTAAACTACCATCAAAAATGCAGCGATTCCTCTTCTTTACGGGTGCCACGAAACTGCTCGCTGCGGTAGACCCAGTGACAGGGATGGCAGTGGGAGCTAGTCTCTCCGGATTTAACACGTTCTTTTATGACAAGTTGGCAGCTGGTTGGAAGCCAAATCAATACATCGAAGAAATATATGATTGAATTCCCGCCGACGATTGAAAAAGGCATTGGCATGAGCAATCCTCGAGCATTTATTTCCTATTCTCATGATTCAGAAGAGCACAAAACCTGGGTCATGAATCTCGCAACCCAGTTGCGTGAAAACGGTGTAGACGCGTCTATTGATCAATGGGATCTCAGGCCCGGCGCCGATATGGCCGCGTTCATGCACGACGGTGTGTCGCAATCGGATCGAGTGATTTTGGTTTGTACACCTACGTATTGTGAAAAAGCAGACGCGGGTACAGGTGGTGTTGGTTATGAAAAATTGATAGTTACTAAGGATTTAGTGGAGACCATCGACACGCGAAAATTTATCCCTGTAGTAAGGAATAATCCTGAAATAATCACACCCATATTTCTTGGACCAAGAATACACATCGATTTTAACGATGATAGAGATTTCGATGCAAAGCTAGATGAGCTTCTCAGGGATATATTGGAGGCCCCCGAACATATTAAGCCTGATATTGGACCAAGCCCTTACTCCGGCCTACCGCCGGATCCACCCAGCCTTCCACGTAAAGTTGGGGCCACTGGAGTCAACAAAGACGGAATACCAATCTTAGAGAGCGAATGGTTCGTTAGCATGGGGGCGAGAGCATCCGAATTAACCGAACAAGGTTTATTTGGCGGTGGCATGGAAATCCGTTTCGCCTTGCATGACTCAATTTCAAACTCGCAAGTCGAACTAAGGAACGCCGTGCGAGCAGCTAACATCCATACATTTGGTTGGCCGATCGGTGTTATGTTGGAAAACAAGCCAGAATTTTCTCCTAAGCCATTTTCTGACGGAGTGCGTGCTGAAGTCTTAATACCCAACGAAGGATCGTCAAACGAATTTAGGTCTCTTGATTACTGGGTAATACGTAACAATGGTGATTTTTATCTATTCCAAAGTTACTTCGAGGATAGACATTCTCGATGCGAAGTACCTATCATATATTTCAATACGCAGATAGTGAGAGTTGCGGAGGCCTTGCTTTTTGCCAACCGGCTCTATAACGACTTACAGGTGCTCGGAAGCGTGCATGTGAGTTTCTCCGTGCGACATACCGGCTTAGCAGGACGGATCCTGGGGAGTTCGTCACCCAATCGTGATCTATTTGAAACTCGGAAGTGTTCGGAGGGAGAAAACCTTTCGGTACTCATTACTACTGTCGATTCACTAAGAGTCGGTTTCGAAAGTCATGCGGCTCGGGCCAATCTGCGGACGAGGAGCATGACGGAGGCGGCGTAGAGGAAGGCGCGGGCCGAGGCGATGGTGGCCTCGAAGTCCTTTGCCAGTCGCCGGTTGCGGTTGATCCAGGCGAAGAAGCGCTCCACGACCCAGCGGCGCGGTTGGACGGCGAAGCCGACCTGATCGGGGCTTTTGCGCACGATCTCGACGGCGATCATGGTGGCCGTGGCGACCTTCTCGCCGGCGTAGCCGCTGTCGGCAAAGACCTTCTCGATGAACGGAAACGAGCCGCGTGAGGCGCACAGCAGCGGCCCGCCACCATCGCGGTCCTGGATACTCGCCGGATGCGCCTCGAGCACGAGGCCGCGCCCGTCGGTGTCGACCAGCGCGTGGCGCTTGCGCCCCTTGATCTTCTTGCCCGCATCGTAGCCGCGGGGGCCACCAGCCTCGGTCGTCTTGACGCTCTGGCTGTCGATAATCGCGCCGCTCGGGCTGGCCTCGCGTCCGACCCGCTCGCGATCGGCCATGACCAGAAAGTGGTTGATCTTCTCAAGGAGGCCGTCGTCGCGGAACTTAGCGAACCAGCGATAGATCGTGCCCCACGGTGGTAAATCGCTTGGCAGCAAGCGCCAAGGGCAGCCAGCCCGCATCACGTAGAAAATGCCGTTGACGATCTCTCGCATCGGCCATGACCGGGGCCGTCCCGTGCCATGAGCCGGAGGCAAATGAGGCTCGATCACAACCCACTCCGCATCGGTCAAATCAGTCTGATAACGCAGCGCCTTGCGGCTATGCTGCTCTCGGGTGGTCGGCGTCCACATGGCGGCTCCAGATCGGTTTCAGCAACCTTCCTGGAATCACATCGACACCGGCCACTCAACCCCTTTCGAAACGGCCTCTAAGGGATCGGATCGTTGAAAATGCGAAAAGTCTAACAGAACCTCTATTTACTCTCTTCGAGTTTTCTGAGTTTCAAGACGTAGTCTACGCGGACATCGTGACTAAGTTTATCGAAGGCGATGTCACGTAAATTGAAAGCTGATGCTGTGACCCCCGATAAGTCCTCCATATGATACTGGAGTCCGGCCTTGAAGAAAGGCCTGGACGAATGAAACGATCGCGTTTTTCCGAAGATATAGATCATCGGTATTTTGAAGGAACAAGAAGCAGGGGTTCCCGTAGACGAGCTTAGCCGCAAGCCCGGCATGTCGCCGGCGTCTTTGTCCGCATGGAAGGCCAAGTTTGGCGGGATGGAGGTCTCGGACGCGAAGAGGCTGAAAGCTCTTGAGGCGGAGAATGGGACGCTCAAGCGCCTACTCGCCGACGCCATGCTCGACAACACCGCGCTCAAGGATCTTCTGTCAAAAAAGTGGTGGCGCCCGCCGCTAGGCGAGAGGCCGTCGCTTATCTTCAAAAGACTTATGAGATGAGTGAGCGGCGGGCGTGCCGAACCGCAGGAGCGGAGCGGACGATGATCCGGTATCGATCGAAACGGCCAGACGATGCGCCTCTGCGCGAACGGATGGTGGACCTTGCGCATGAACGCAGGCGGTTCGGTTATCGCCGCCTGCACGTCATTCTCAAGTCGGAAGGGCTTGTCGTGAACCGTAAGAAGACCCAACGGATTTACCGCGAGGAAGGGTTGAAAGTCCGCCGCCGGGGCGCAAGACGCCGCGCCATCGGAACCCGTGCGCTGATCCCGGTCGCCAACAGACCGAATGCACGCTGGTCGCTGGATTTCGTATACGATCAGTTCGTCTGCAGGCGGCGCTTTCGTATTCTGAATGTCGTGAATGATGTCACTAAGGAATGTCTCGGCGCGATCCCGGATGTCTCAGTGACCTGTTGGGTGACGATTCGCTGGATGAGCTGTCAATCCCGGAGCAAAAAGGGTCAATTCACCGGCGGAATAGTCCCCAGTTTTCGGGTACTGGCACCGCCTTGGCGCACGTGCTCCCCATTTAGAGCATTTCCGATTTATTCTGACGCATAGCCGTCAGCAACGAAGAAGTTCCTGCATTGCTCGTGATTGAAGAGGCCGCAGACGTTACCGGCGGCTTATACGAAATCGGCAGCGGTATGCCGAGCGTTCCTGGATCTGCATGCGCCAAAGAAAGGGTCAGGCAATGGCGATGCGCGGATCACCGCAGACACATCAAACAGGCCGCCGAGCCCGGCACAGATGTCGTTCGCCGAGGCGATCGCGCGGGAGAACGGTGTCGCCGTGCCCGAGAAAGCCAGGGCCTGCTCGGTCACGATGTCCAAGTGGATCGATGCGAACCGGCGGGCGAACCCTGCAAAGGGCCGCAAGGGCCGGGCGCAGAATACGCGGGTTCCGAAGGTGAAAGGAAATACAGCGCAGGCGAAAATACCGCGGAAGCGGAAATTGAAAAGCGCGGCAGAGGGAGCGGCCTAGTCCGACGGCGCCCGGACGGAATTGGGAATGGGCACAGGACATCTGATATCGGCAGCCGCTGTCGCATCGCAGTCTATGGCTAACTCTGGAGGCTGAAGTGGCTTCAAGGAACCGCCGGAATGTCGCGTGATCCTATTGGCCCTTCTGTTTACGTCATCCGCCGATAGTGAAATGGGCGTAGACAAAGAACAGACCAACGCGCCCGCATCGGAAATGTCGGCTTCGGTGGTTGCGGGGGCCCGAAACCTTCCTGTCACTAATGCGCAGTGGCAGCCATGAGCAGACATGTGGCGACAATAAGTACATATCTTCAATATATTGACTGAATTACATATTGCCTGGAGATGCCAAACGGTGACTCCCATGCGCTCCGGTTTCCTTTCATGTGTTGATCGTAGGGTTGACTATCAGGCATGGGGAGGTATCTTCGATCCATGGAACGACACACCGAAAAACGCATCGCCAAGGTGAAGCTGACGCTCACCAAGCGCACCGTCGATGCCCTTGAGCCCACTGACAAGCCCTGGATCGCCTGGGACGATAAGCTCACCGGCTTCGGCTGTTGTGTGCAACCCTCTGGCACCAAGTCCTTCATCGTCAACTACCGGGCAGGAGACGGCGGGCGCAAGGCCCCCAACAAGCGGGTCGTGGTCGGGCGCTACGGCCGGGTCACGCCAGACCGGGCGCGGCGTCTGGCCCAGGAACTGCTGGGACGCGTCGGCGGTGGGGACGACCCCGCAGGGGAGCGTGCCGATGCGCGCGCCCTGCCCACCCTGGGGGATGCCTGCATGGACTATATAGAGTCCGGTCACGACCGGTCGTGGGAGACCCAGCGGTGCTATCGGCGCTATACTAATCTCTACCTCGGCGACTGGCTCGCCCGCCCGCTTGATGCGATCACCCGCCGGGACATTGAGGCCCGCTTCCATCTCATCACCGAGCGTCACGGCAAGGTACCGGCCAACCAGTGCCTGTCGTTTCTCCGCTCGGTCTATCGCCGGCCCTGCGTCGACCACGAGGGGCTGCGCAATCCGGTCGAGCTGTGGCTCGCCGGCGGAGGGCGCTATCACCCCAAGACGAGGAGGCGGATTTCCTCGCCAGCCGAGGTGCTGCCGCGCTGGCGCAAGGGCATCGAGGCTGCGGTGGTCAACCCGGTGCACCACGACCTGCTGCTGTTCGGGCTTTACACAGGCATGCGGCGGGGCGAGATCATGGCGTTGCGTTGGGAACGGGTGAGCCTCGATGCGGGATCGTTCCGGGTCGAGGAGACCAAGACCGGGGCGCCGCTGGAGCTTCCCGTCACCCGTCAGCTTGCCGCTATCCTTGCCAGGCGCCGGGACGACAGCGCGGCCATGGCGGCAAACCTGCGGGACTGGGTGTTTCCCTCGCCCTTGAGCACGTCGGGCCATATCGTGGAACTGCACAGGCATTACGGCCGCATCACCAAGGCCGGTGGCACGAAGTTCTGGTTCCACGGATTGCGCAACGCGTTCATCTCCGTGGCCGAGCGCGAGTTGATGCTGCCGCGGTCTCTCACCAAGCGGCTGGTCAATCACGCCCGCCCTGGTGACGTGACCGAGGGCTATGCTGCGGACTGGACCGTGGACCAACTCCGCGAACCAGCTCAGCGCGTTGCCGATAGGATCGATGAACTTATGAAATGTTGAGCTTACCATTACCATGCGCTTTCCATTACTGATGCGCGGCGCACAGTCAGAATAAATCCGCTTGGTCCCCTTTCACTGGTGTACCTTCCGAAAACCTCGTCCAAACCTGAACGGTTTGCGTCAGGGAGATCGGCGGATAAGGTAAATGGAAGGGACAGGAGAGGAAACAAATTATTCAGCGCTTTGCTGAGTCCATCTGAAAAATTCAGGCGAATTCATGACAAACGACAGGAGCCAATTCTTCGCTATTCTGAATGGGTTGCAGGGAGACCTCAACCACTGAGACTTTGCCCTTGGACCGGTGTAGACCTAAGTCGAAGCTGAGTAAGTGTTTTGATCTTTAAGTCGAAAAAATTACGGCCATTACAAACCTAGACAGATCTGCGGATGTCCGCCTTGAGCTGCTCCAGGGCTAGTAGGGTCGGACCACCCTCTTCATCAAGGAGTTTTTGAAATCCTCCCTTGGGGCGTGCCTCAGCCAGTACACGTTCATAGGCATCGGCAGACCATGCAGTTGCGAAGCCACGCGGATAGTCATCGCCACTGTCACAGGGGCCGTCTTCATTATAGATGACCGGAAACAGGGGGCCTTGCGGAGCCTCACCGGGAATCATTTCATCCAGGCTGACGCCGGCCAAATTCACACAGTCCGGTCTTGGCTGCCAGCGGATGTCATCGCCAAACACCCGAGTGGAAATGGCAAAACGCCAATCGGTCGTGGAATTGCCGGACGAAAAATGCAAGGTCCACGGATGAATGAGCAATGCGTCACCGGGCTCCATATCCCAGGATAGAAACGTAATCCCGTCCTCGTCCCGCAGCGCTTCTCCATCGGGTTGAATAGGCCGGTCTTGTGGACGGATCATTTGCCGGGCGTTGGGTGAGAAGAGCCAATACAGTTGATCGTGATGATGTGATCCGGCGATGCATTCAAGGCTATTGGCTTTTGTTATGGACGTCAGTGGGAACCAGAACGAAGGAACCATTTTGCCGATAACAGGCCAACCGGCTCTATCGCTGTGCCAAATCGTATGCTGTGTGGAACGGGGTTCTTTTGAGAAGATTTCATCGAAGAAGAATCGAATCTTTTTTGATTGCAAAACCTTTCCAACCGCTTCGCCCATAGGCGACTCAAATGCATAAGTTCTGAATTCCGGCATGGTCCGTGCCATGTACCGGGCACTTCCGACGGTCGGCAACAAGCCAAACTTAGATCTGTCCAATCTCGCTTCTTTTGCCAGCGGCCGCAGCAGATCAACCCACTCCTGATCAAAAACCTGCCGCAGACAGACAACGCCATCCCGATTGTAGGCCTCTATGTCTTCCCCGTTTATCGGACGGATCGGGTGACGATTCATGGTCTAGGGACTCCGGACTACGGTGATCGTTGTCTATTGCCTATATTTTACAAGTACTTACCGGCCCTTACTGACATGCCGATTCTTGCGTTTTGGAAATGACGTAATGGCGAATGGCATCTGACAGTTCAGTGTCCAGAACATTCTCGAAAGACACCATGCCGACACCGGACAGGACTCCCTCAAGAACAACGTCATCCCAAAGTCCGTTGTCGAGGTAGTCGGAATAGCGAAGGTCGGGTTGGATCTTGTTCCCGCGAGCGTCGCGGCCGTGACAACCGAAACAGAACCGATGGAACGCGTAGCGTCCGAGAGCGCTTTTGTTCTCGTCGACTGTAATATCGGGCGGGGAGCGTAACTCCTGGGGCTGGTACACATATTCGGGAAGTGTAGATGATCCACCCAGCTTAAAAGCGACAACGCGGTTCGCGTGAAGCATATCTGCAGGATACGGCACCGGGTCTGGCGCGAGTGTGGCGGCGCCGCGACCGAGAGCGATGGCAATATATTGCTCGCCATCCACCTCATAGGAAACTGGTCCTGCGACACCACTATTTTGGACATCCGCTGACCAGAGTTTTTGTCCGGTCGCTGCATCGTAGGCGACAAAATCACCCGTGACTGTTCCACGAAAAACCAGACCACCAGCCGTTGCCAATGTCCCGCCCCCACTGCCGTCTGCGCGCCAGGCTTCGCTCTGCGTTACGGGGTCCCAGGCCAACAAATAACTGCGCGACCGGCTCTCAGACACGAAAACACTAAAATCCATCTCAATACTGAGGTCGTAGGCCAGGTTCCAAAGTCCGGCCGCATATTCAAAATTCACGTCGTTCTGCCAGATAAACCGGCTGTCCAGGGTCGGGACGTAAACAAGACCTGTCATTGGACTAAAGGACATCGGATTCCAGTTGTGCGCGCCGGACGGTCCAGGCTGAACGTATACGGGTTCGTCCCCTAAAGGCCTTGCGGCTGGGTTTTCGACCGGACGCCCAGACTCAAGGTCCACATGGCTGGCCCAGTTCACACTGGAAAACGGCTCAGCGGAAATCACTTTCCCGTTAGTCCGCTCTAAGACATAGAAGAAACCGTTCTTGGGCGCCTGCATCAAAACCTTGCGCGTCACCCCATCTATGTCCAGGTCCGCAAGGATAATTGGTTGCGTCGCTGTATAGTCCCAACTCTCTGCCGGTGTGGTCTGATAATGCCAGACGTAGTCGCCCGTATCCGGGTCCAAGGCAACAATGGACGCAACGAATAGGTTGTCCCCCCCTCCGGGCGACCGCACGGCTGCATTCCAAGGTGTTCCGTTGCCCGTGCCGATATAAAGAAGGTCGAGGTCCGGATCGTAGACAATCGCGTCCCAGACCGTTCCGCCCCCGCCGAATGTCCACCACTCCCCTGTCCATGTTTCGGCCGCTGCCCGCATCGCTTCATTTTCGAAACCCAATTCCGGATTACCCGGCACGGTATAGAACCGCCAGTTCATTTCACCCGTCTCGGCGTCGTAGGCCGATACATAGCCACGGACGTCATATTCCGCGCCGGCGTTGCCGATGATCACCTGGTCCTTCACCACACGGGGCGCACCGGTGATGGTGTAGGCCTGCGCCGGATCCGTTGTGACCTGCTCCCACACTTTCGTACCGGTTTGCGCATCGATGGCGATGAGACGGCCGTCCAGAGCCCCGACGTATACGTTGCCCCCCCATACGGCGACGCCACGGTTCACCGGCTGACAACAGGCTTTGACAAGGGTTTCCGGCGGGTTTTCGGGATCAAACACCCACAATCTCTCCCCTGTCGCGGCATCAATGGCATAGACCACACCCATCGCCCCGGTGACATACATGCGCCCATCAACCACGACCGGCGTTGCTTCAACCACATTGTGATCGTCGAGATCGGAATACCAAGCCAGTCCAAGGTCGTTGATGCTAGCGCCGTCAATTTGTGCAAGGGGGCTAAAGCGTTGCTCTGAATAGGTCCGGCCGTGGGATAGCCAGTTGCCCGGCTCCCTGTCTGCATCAATCAGCCGCGCGGCTGTAATGTCCAACGGCGGTCTGCTGTCTGATGCCTGCGCTTCAGCGATTTCGAACACGGAAACGATGAAAGATAGGCCAAATGCGAAGACTAAATATGACATCCCAAACCTTATTTCACGTATTGACTATGCTGAATGGTTACGTTGCTGAGTAAGCAACCATTGTCAGATCTTATCCTTCTGGACTGTCGCCTCCAAAAAAGAAGCCCTCACCCCGTTGTGCAATTTCTTTAGCAACGCAGGAGTGAGGGCTTGGGAGGAGAGCTGTAAATACTGCGATTTAGCAGTAAAAATCCGTCAGGACCGTTCTAGAAGTTGTAGTTAACTCTCAAGCCGTAGGCGGTCTTTTTCGGCAGAGGGATGTTGAGCGCCGTCGGCGTAAAGGTCTGATAGTCGAAAGCTTTTCGCGCTAGGTCGGGCGTCTCATCGCCAGTGATATTCTTGCCCCACAACTCGATACGCATGTTTTCCATTTCAACGCCGATCCGCGCATTGAGCAGGTATTGCGCACCGGTCGACAGCAAGTTAGCCCTGGTGACGTATTTTCCGCCAATGTACAGGAAGTCAGCTCCGGCATACCAATCCAGCGAACTGTTCAATGCGCTGGTATAGGTCCCGTTGATGAACCCTTGGGTCCTCGGCGTTTCCGCCAACCGGTTGCCCAACACGTTCGTGTCAGCGCCGATTGACGCAACAGACAGGTCTTCGCCCCGCTTGATACTCGTATCATTGATGGAGTAAGCCGCGGAGACGTTGAACTCGTCGGTCACTTGGAAGGACGTTTCGAATTCGACCCCCTTAAGGTTCGTCTTACCTTGGTTGGTCAGTACTGTGCCGATAAACAACGACGGCTGCAGCAGAGTGATCGATTGCGGAATCTGCTGGTTGGTAATCGCCCCGGTATATCCGGTCAACGTGACGGTACCGCGTCCGTCCATGAAACGAGACTTGATACCGATGTCGAACGAATCCAGCGTTTCCTGTTCAACTTCAAGCATCGCGCCTGTGGCCGCCGCGACCGCCTCCGCGAGACCCGGTGCCAGCGCACCCGGAGAAAGGTTGGAGTTAAACGCACCGGGGCGAGACCCGCGTGCCCACAACGCGAAGATCATGGTGTCGTCCGTCGGCTTGTACTTGAGCGAGACACGCGGGGTAAAGACGTTCCAGCTGCCCTTCAACGGCGTACGGGGGCCTTCAGGAGCCCAGAACCTCGGCGTGTCTTTGATCTTGTCAGACTGATAGCGGCCTTCAAGACCGAGCTCCAAGTTGTCCATCACATCGTAGTAGAGGCTAGCAAAGCCGGACCACGTATTGGTTTGACGGCGGGCGCCCGGCAGGTTCAACGGCGCGCCGAGAGAAACGTCCCCGATGACCGAACCGACGTCGGAGAAATAAAGATAGTTGCCACCGATGCTCCAGCGCAGCCGCTCATCACTGCCCGAGGAAAGACGGACTTCTTGAGAGAAGTCGCTGGCATCGCCCTCAAGGATATAAAGCCAAAACGAATCTGGCCTTACGCCTGGCCTTACGCCGAAGAATGGATTTGCGAAGTTCTCATTAGACCACTCTTGCTGGATGTTGGCGTCCTTGGTCTCGTTATACCCGGTAATCGTTTCAAGGGTGACATCGTTATCGAAGGTATACCCGACCTTAAGATTTGCGTGAAAGTTTTCGCTTTTCAGGCCGGGTTGGTCATTCAATCCCGGCAAATTCACGACCGGAAGCGTCAGGTCGAGCCAGCGCTGGTCGGTGAACCTTGCGTGCGTATCCGCGTCACTCGCTTCGGGAACAATACCGCAGAACCAGGTGGGCGCACCCGTATTGCCCACGTCGCACGTATGGTCCTCTTTAATGAAGCGGATATGAGCTCCTGGGTCGTCCCTATATTTATACAAGTTGGCAACAGCCCGGATTTCAAGTTGGTCAGACGGGGTGAATTTGAGAGTTCCCCACAGGCTTGACGTTGTCTGGCCACCGAGCGGGTCGCTAGTGGCGGAACTTTGGTATTGGGCCCCCTCGTTGCGGTGCTCACCGCTGAGCCGGAAAGAAACTTTATCCTCGACGATCGGCCCTTCAACGGACAGACCCAACCGGGTCGAATCGTAGTTCGCATACTCCGCGACGGCGCGACCGCTCCAATCGTCTCCGGGATCGCGGGTCGTCACACTGATCGCGCCGGAGAACGTGTTACGGCCGAAGGTCGCCGTCTGCGGCCCCTTCAAGACTTCGATGCGCTCGATATCGAGTGTACCCGGCGTATTGCCGCTGTAAATCGGAACACCATCAACGAACAAAACGGCGGCGCTTGCAGACTGTGCGAAGTTGTTGATCGAGAGGCCGCGGACAACGTATTGGCTGCTGGCGCGGTCCTGACGCCCGGTCCCGCCGAAGTCGGTGTAGAACATGCCCGGCGTCATGCGGGAAAGTTCTTCCATGCTCTGCAAGTTGTACTTATCTAGCTGAACCGCGCTCAGCGCCGTGATCGACAACGGCACGTCAAGCAAAGTCTCATCGCGCTTACGCGCGGTCACCGTGATTTCTTCTAGAGCGAGCTGCTGGGACCACGCCATATCCGTCGAGAAAATGGCAGCGCCAATGGACACCATAATAATGTGGTGGAAACGAACTTTCATTTACCCCCCTCCCCCCCCGTAACCCCCTAAGGGGCTAGACTGAACGCCCACCCGTTAGGACGCATGAACCCACTGTATTATTTATAAATTCCAAAGACAAACTTGTTTTTTAAATATCTATTCGAAATCCTGCGATTGCGTCTGAAATGCAGTCGAATGGACTTTTGAGGGCGTAGCCACGAACTCAATGTGTGCGGACAAACATCCTAAATCGTTTGCATTGAAGGCGATTTAGAGACTCGGTGTCAAGGGCGGAGCAAAATTAGTGTCGCTAACAAGCTTTATGTCCGGTGTATGTACCCATGCGATGTGTCCGGTTTGATGGTGCCTCCGAGAGGAAGAAAACCCGTCGGTGTCATCCTCCTTGATAAACAACGACTTAGCACCCTGTGGTACATCGAAGTGTATCACTGTTGGGTATCAGTTTTGTATTTGAAAACGCTCGATTTTGCTTTTATTAGAGCCAGCTCCACCTAGCTCAGCGAGAGCACAAAAAGTAAGGCTCGCAAAAGATTATAGGAGGGGTGACAACGGCATATTGCCGGTTCGGCTTCTTCATTGTTACGCGCCTTTGCTCTCCCTGGCGGACTAACTAGAGGAGCCAACGATGACCCTAGATTCAATTTCAGACAAATCAAACAAGACTGAAGTAGAGGAAAGCTCTCTGAACCACGGCGCAGACCCAAAACTATCATACAGCGATATCATGAAGTTGTCGGATACTCTCAATGCCGACAGCTTTTCAGAAGAGATAAAAGATGTCCTCAAGGTTTTTATCGATAACCCACTCGGCCGATTACACACACATCTTGTTCTCAAAAACATCGCTGAGAGGACCAAAATTGACAGGGAATGCCTCAATCACACTCTGGACAAATTAAGTTTGGTCCTGCAGCTGAATCCACAGGAATCATATCAGAAATTAGCTATGCATGTTCTTAAGAAAGACTATGACGACGGACTTCACCTACTCCGCTGTGCCGACCACTCGTTCTGGGTTTACGACAAGACCCATTGGCGACCTACGGCGGAACCCCAAATCAGGCATAACCTGCTTATGGCAAGCACAAAAGGCCAATTCGGTGAGGTCGGCAAAACCAACAATCTAGTGGGGTCCGCCAAAACCTTTCTTAACGACCTCTTAGGGACCGATGAGGATGTTCTCGGACTTTCGGATGACCCACCTTCCGTAACTAACTGCGCTAATGGGGAAATATGGGTAGATGCGGAAGGTAAATCAGAATTACGTCTCCATCGGCCCGAAAGTCGTCTCACCAATTGCTTGCCCATAAAGTATGATAAGGAAGCAAAGTGTCCGATTTACGAGTAAGACACTCCTTGAGATCTTCGCAGATGCCGATGACCCTGAAGATCTGGTTCGGCACTGGCATGAGTTCGTTGGTTACGCCATTCAGCCACTGCGGGATACTGGACTCGTACACTATCAAAGACCCGCGACCTCCTGCTACCGAAACTCATGTCCGGCGAAATCCGCATAACCGAAGCCGAAAAAGCGGTCGAGGCCGTAGCATGAAGTTTTCGGAAAGCGACGTCGAGAACGCCGCTCTCGAATGGCTCTCCGGGCTCGAGTTATGCCGTATTGGACTGGTACCGGTAAAATGGAGAGTGCCTTCTGTTAAAGTTTAAACTCAACAGGAGGCCCATATGGGTATCGGAAGAACTGAGGAATTTCGTTCTGAAGCCGTTCGGATTGCATTGACGAGCGGGCTATCACACAAGCAAGTTGCCGCCGATCTTGGCATTGGCCTGTCTACATTAGGCAAGTGGATTACCAGTCATAAGCACACTGAGCTGCTGTCCGGCCCTCATAATGATAAAGACAAGGAATTGGCTCGCCTTTGCAAGGAGAACAGGACATTGCGTGAGGAGCGGGACATTTTAAAAAAAGCGACGGCCTTCTTCGCCAGCCAAAGCCGATGAGGTTTCATTTCATCGCAAAGGAGAAGGCCAATTTTTCAATCTGCAGGATGTGCAAAGTCCTGAGGGTCAGTGAAAGCGGCTACTACGCTTGGGTGTCTCGCCCTGCCAGTCAGCGCCAACGCGACGACAGGGTCTATTTGGCCCATATTCGTGCCGAACATGCCCGTAATTATCGGGCCTATGGTCGCCAGCGAATGACTGATGAACTCAGGGATCAAGGCATCGTCATTGGTGAACGCCGGGTCGGGCGGTTGATGCGGGAGAACGATATTCGCATCGTCAGAACTCATAAATTCAAACGCACGACAAACAGTAATCACAACCACAACATAGCTCCCAACCTTCTGGATGGAGATTTTCAGGCCACGGGACCAAACCAGAAATGGGCCGGTGATATCAGCTATCTCTGGACGGCAGCGGGCTGGCTGTATCTTGCGGTGATCATCGATTTGTATTCACGCCGTGTCATTGGCTGGGCCGTCAGCGACAGGCTCAAACGGGATTTGCCGATCAAGGCTCTGAAAAGGGCCATTGCATTGCGACAACCGCCACCAGGGGTCATTCATCATTCTGATCGTGGCTCGCAGTATTGCTCCAACGATTACCGGAAACTTCTCAAAGACCACGGCTTTCTCTCTTCGATGTCTGGCAAAGGGAATTGCTATGGCAATGCGACTGTAGAAACGTTCTTCAAATCATTGAAAGCAGAATTAATATGGAGGGAACACTATGAAACCAGGGAACAGGCACAAAACGCCCTGTTCCATTATATCAATGGATTTTATAATCCGCGTCGTCGCCATTCATATCTGGGCAGCATCAGTCCGGTGAAGTGCGAAAGTATGGCGGCTTAGGTGAGAAGGTAACTCTCCACTTTTGCGGTGCAGGTCCATATTGCATGGAACGGACATTTCCCCGGAGGGTCCTTCGCCGGAGCGCGTCAGCTACGACGAAGTGTTACTAACCGACCGCCTTCGCAAAGCACTCAAACGCTTTAACCCGCACCTGCCGGCGGAGACGTTGGAGGAAGTGCTGCGCAAGGTGCAGTTGACCGAAACTCCCTCGCTTATTGAGGAGAACCGCCGTCTGCACCGCTATCTGATCGAAGGTGTGCCTGTCGAGGTCGCTCGCGAGGATGGGAGCATCGGCGGAGATGTCGCCCGGCTGATCGATTTTGACGATGCGAATGCCAACGACTGGCTGGCGGTAAACCAGTTCACGGTGATTGAGAACGAGCACAATCGCCGCCCTGACGTTGTGCTGTTCGTCAACGGCTTGCCCTTGGTCGTGATTGAGCTGAAGAACCCCGGCGACGAGAACGCCACTCTTGAAGGGGCCTTCAACCAACTCCAGACTTTCAAGGACCAGATACCGTCCCTGTTCCGCGCCAACGCCTTGCTCGCGACCTCGGATGGGCTGAACGCGCGCCTTGGCGCGCTAACAGCCGACATCGAACGGTTCATGCCCTGGCGCACCATAGAGGGCAGCGAGATCGCTCCAAAGGGAGCGCCGGAACTTGAGACCTTGATTGCGGGCGTGTTTGACAAAGAACGGTTCCTAACCCTGATCCGGGACTTCACCGTGTTCGGAGATACGGGCTCGGGCCTTGTTAAGATCGTAGCCGGGTATCACCAGTTCCACGCCGTGCGCCATGCGGTCGAAAACACGACCACTGCTGCGAGCCCTGATGGCGACCGCCGTATCGGCGTCATCTGGCACACCCAAGGCTCCGGCAAGAGCCTGCTCATGGCCTTCTATGCCGGGCAGATCATCGCTCATGCTTAACGACGAGGACGCCCCTGAGGAAGAAGGTGACAACGTCTACTACCTGGGGCTTCTGTTCACCCTCCTCTCCCTCATGTTTAGCCGCCATGCGACGGCACCGCTCAACCCGGTTCCGATGCGCAAGGGACGTGGAAACTCGCCGACGCTCATCATGCGGTATATCGACGAACAAGACATGCCGGTCATGGCTTCGACATCGCCGCGACGCAGCAACCTTTCAAACGCGGGTGTTGCGATGGCTGATGTAGTCATACGTACCTCCAAATGTTTGGTCGTATGCCTACATACCGACGCTTTCGGCTCGCCGCATATCCTTTAAATGCCGAATTAAAAATACGCGTGAACGGGCGGACGTTGCGGTTCCGGTCTCTTCCGATGGGATGGTGTTTGAACAGAAGGATTATACGAGAAAGGATAGGCGGCGAGCCGCAGCCCATCAGCCGACCGAGAATCGCTCTAGCTCCCCTGGTCGAAATTGACCAAACATCTTTACGCCGCAAGGCCGCGGAAAGGGTGCAACCCTTGGGAGCAGATGACGCCGAAAAAGCGTTAACGCATGCTTAGTGATTAGGGAATACGCACGAAGAAGGTGCGCACCCGCGCTGGAACGGTGAGCGTCTATTTTTAATCAGATTTCAATACCGTGTGGAAAGCTTGGCTTGCACCGGACGCCGTGGATTCTGAACCGGAACACCGGAACACTGAAGTGAACTCTAGGGTTCACCGTGACCGCAACCGGAACACGAGAGGTAAATTGTTCCGGTTAAGAACACGCTGAATCCCCCTGAATTCAACGGCTGTTCCGGTGTTCCGGTTTAATACCCGCTCTGGGAAAGGCCACATACTGTTGCCTCCTCTGGGCTCTGGGGTTGATTGGAAGCCTGTCGCCATCGCTCCAAGAGTTTCGGTCCTCTATTCTCTTTGAACCACGCATTCAGCACCACCTTCAGGGTCAAATGCACCCCCTCTTTTTTAAACGCGTCAACCACAGCGTCGCAGGGTGATTCTGTATGCGACGCTTCGTCGTTGCGGGACGGATACTTCCCTGTCACATAAGCGAGAACTGCAACAGTGTGGAGGATGTAAACGTTGCGAAGCCATAGTTTCCGCGGATTCCCGCGCTTACCCTTGACAGCTTTCAGCCTTGATTGGGCCGACCATTCCCTCAACGCCTTCGGGATCGGCTCGCCATTCTGGTCGAACAGGCCGAGAAGAGTTCGCAAAGAGTGTTGTCCTAACCACGCTTCTTCGTCTGAGCGATCTGCGTTGTCGGTCAGAGCCGGGCAATCCAGACACCCGCCTTGGCGGTAAAGGTGGAACTTGTATTCCGCGCGCGCCTCAAAGGAGGAGGGGCTCTGTTCAAATTTCCGCTCTAAGCCCGGAATCCCTGTTCCATACATAAGACCACGCGCTATTCTAACCATCTCGTCGAACGAGTATTTCTTTCGTGCGCCAGGTTTAAAGTCCGGTCTTTCAGGGGACGGCAACTTAAAACAAACAGCTGCTGCGCCGCCAGGGTTTGAACGAAAAATTTCGGCCAATCCCGAATACAAATCCCTGGAGGCCCAAACGTCGAGCCACATGTCCAGTTGGACTGATGATAGGCCGGCAGGCGGAGCGCAGGGACATTGCGATCTGCGCATGCTAGTTGAGCCAGCGTTCATCGGCGATCTCCTCCCAACCAGTTTGGGACGGTGGGTTTTTTGGATCCACAAAAACTTCGATAACGGCATTACTACGCTACTGGAAACTTTGGGTTCAGAAAACCTCCCCGACCACCGTGTGATAAAAATTGATTAAACCAATGGGACGCTGGGTCCGCCGCACCCCGCCGCCGCCCTCCTATGCAAAAAAAAGCTCCGGCCGCGATTTTTTCGCGGGAACGTCACCCCAAGATCGGCCCCAACCGATACTCAACCGCTGTGCCGGGCAAAAACCCCGCGCTTGTGCCGTTTTTCAGACGCCAGGTAGGGGGGTGGCACAACGCTGTGCCGGCATTGTGCCGGTTTTGTGCCACCATAGCCCAATGAAACCAAAGACTTACGGCCATTTGCGCAAAAACAGCCAGAAAATGCCCCTCATCTGCGCGTGCCTGCGCCCGCCTGCGCCCGCCTGCGCCCGCGCCCGTCCGCGCTCGTGCGCCCGCGCATAGCGTAGGAGCATTTTCTGGGGGGATCGTCAAAAAAAGTCGATTTCCCCTCTATCTATCTATCTATCTTATTGAATAATAATAATAATAATACTCAACCAGCCTGGCACACTTTCGGCACAGCCCGGCACAGACTTTTCTTAACCCACTGACACCATTGCTCCCAGGTGGCACAGCGCCGGCACAGCAGTTGTGCCAGTGACGTGTTTTAGGCATCCCTTGACGTGTGACAATACCACGTAACGCAACCTGAAAGGGAGTGGCTCTATAGGGGGCCGCTTCCCGTGAGACAGAGCGATGCATAGGTACTTCACGCCGGCGGCGCGAGAAACCGGATCGCCCCCCGGGTCGATCGGGTCGGGCGGGTCCCCTTTCCGACTTTTCGAACCCCATCATGTTTCCCTGGCGGGGGAAATGATGTGACGGCGGTGGGGGGTGGGGTGTCCGATGATCCCGGACAACTCATCATTGCGGTGGGGTGGGGTTTCAAATGCTCGATAAATCACATTATCGCGCATTTTGCCTGCGTCGGTCTTGCGGTTGAGATGGATGGGCAGGCGAGAACGCGACAGTGTGGATGTAGACGTTACCAAACCACTTCTTCTGGGGACGCCCCAGCTTCACAGAGGCATCTCGACCTGCACTCTAAAAGTGAATTGGCACTCATTGGCGGTCCTACCCTGCAGGACGCGCCATCGCCACCACTTCTCCGCCCCCGTTTAGATACGCCGCCCACTGGTTCAACAGCGCACGGCGCTTCTCAAGCAGAGAGGAACGGGCATAGGCCGCCTCGACGGCAGATCCAACCGAATGCGCCAGAGACAACTCCATCACTGCGTGGGGCGCGTTTGTGCATTCTGCCGCCCAGTCGCGAAAACTAGAGCGGAAACCATGCACTGTCGCGCGATCGGCAACCCCCAGTTTACGCAGCAACCTAGTCAGGGTTAAATCGCTCATAAGCCCGCCGCGACGCCCCGGCGACGGGAACAGCAATCCGCTTCCATCGTGGATATCCCGCGCACTCTCGAGGATCGCCATTGCCTGCGGCGATAGTGGAACCCGGTGTTCCGCATTCGCCTTCATGCGCTCACCAGGTATGCGCCACTCCTCCGCCTCTAAATCGATTTCGTCCCAGACCGCGCCGCGCGCCTCGCCCGAGCGAGCAGCCGTCAGGATCAGGAACTCGAGGCACAGTTTCGATGCCGGAGACGCCTGGGCGCAATGTACGGCCTGGATCAGCCCACCGACCTCCCGGTAGGGCAATGCCCGAAAATGGTTTCTGACGCGCGGCATTGGCGGCAAGGCGCCGTCGAGCTCCTCGCCCGCGACATTGCGGTCGATATAATCGTGCGCCATCGACCACTTGAGCACGGTACGGATGCGCTGGCGAACGCGCCGCGCGGTTTCAGCCTTTGATCCCCATATCGGCGTCAGCACGCGCAGCAAGTCGGTGCGCCCGATCCGATCCACGGTCATGTTCCCGATAACGGGGAACACATGGCGTTCCAGCGACTGCCACCATGTCGCCTCATGTTTGGCGTTGCGCCAACGCGGGCGGTTCGCCTCGTAGACACGCTTGGCAGCCTCGGAAAACGTCGGGGTAGCGGTCTTTCGCTTCTGGGCGAGGGGGTCAACACCTTTTGCCACCAGTGAGCGATTGCGGGCCGCGGCCTCTCTCGCCTCGGCGAGCCCCGTGTCCGGAAACCTTCCCAGACCGAGATCGCGCCGTCGGCCTGCAATGGTGATTCTCTGGATCCAGGATTTCGTACCAGCACGGGTGACATTCAGGTACAACCCGTCGCCGTCGCCGTGCATTCCCGGCTTGGAAAGGCTTCGAAGACGCGCAGCCGTAAGTTTTCCCATTGCTTTATCCCAACACTGATCCCCACGTATAGTGTTAGAATATGGGGGAATAGGTAAGCATGTTCAAGAATGGAATCAGGTAAAATCCACCAATTTAAAGGGTTTTTTATAATCCTCAGGAACCATACAAAATAGATGATGGTGGACGGATAGTCTGCTGACTTTGATTCTTGGCCCAATGAGTCGTCAGACATGAGTCGTTCCTTTTCTTAGAAGCGCGCTATTTCATCAGGGGCGCTATGCGGATTGATTGCTTACCCTCAACGCCTCATCGATGAGGAAGATCGATGTCAGTAGGGTACGCAAATGAATAGTGGCGTTGAGGTTGTCGACGATTTGCGACCCGATGGATGGCGTCGACAAGGTCATGTCGACCGCTGCTTTGGCCTTACCCGCATCAGCAGCAAGCACTGCGGCGTATTGCATCATCTGCGCAGAGTTCTCTCCACCCGCGCGGTCGATCTCATCCTGCACCGCATCACCGATAGATCCCAGCGCTGCGCTCAAAGATTCCAAATAGCCGCGAATGGACGAACCGCCACCGCTCTCTTTGTCACGTCCCTGGGCCGCGTAGGCGAGCATGAACTCGTAACTGGACTCAATAGCGTCGACGCAGGCCCTGAATTCCATGGTGTCGGTCACGATGAAGACTCCCCATCACTTGTCTCGACCGTTTCCACGTTCTGCCATAACGACGCATCGTGGCTCTCATTGAATTCGGACCGGGTGATCCAGCCAAGAATCATCGAGCGGGTGTAGAACAGTTTTTCCGGACGTAGAGCAAAATATACATGCATCATCACCAAGCCGAAAAAGATCACCGCCGACAACCCGTGCAGCACATAAATGATACCCCAGGTGCTCTGGGACAAGAGATACGGATCGCGCTCCCAAAACGGGGTATCGATACGCACCATCATGAACAACCCGGTGACCAACGCAATGAGGCCAAACGCAGTAACAGCGTTGTGCATCATCCGTTGAGCGATGGAGTACTTGCCGGTCTTGGGCAAGACACCGCTCTTGAAGGAACCAAGGGCTTTGACCAGTTCCACTGGGCCGACCCACATGGACATGAGATCCTGCTGGACGATGGCTCGCACCGTATGAAAGAGGATGATCGCTGCCAAAATCACCCCGGCGATCCAATGGATGGGGACCCAGTCAAACTCGATCCCCAAGATCGGACACAGGGCTGTCGCCATCAGCACCAGCATGGTGGCCGCCATCACCCAATGGAACAGCCGGTCGACGAACTTGTGGCGGAGAATACGCTCAGACGACATGCCTCTGGTGGGTCCCCTTAATCCTAAAGCCGCGGGCAACCTAATGGGTCAGGCGGGCTTGTGCCAGGGTCAGAATCGGTGGATTTAACGACCCCATTCGCTTTTGCTCGCTCCGTGACGGTCCAGGGTCTAAACTGGCTTTATCCGGTTGAATTTGGCTAGAGTCTGCCCCAAAAGCAGGGGTGGTGTGCTTCTGAGACACCAATCACTTTGACCCCGATGAGGGATGGGATTTATGGCGAACTTGGAAATCAATTCAGAGATCAAAGAGGACCCGGTCCTCGACTTTGAAGAACACCGCGACCCCGTGTCACGGCGGGCCTTTATAAAAAGTGTCATCGCCTCGGGGGCTGTGGCCTCCACCGGCGGTTTGATGCTGGCCGGCCTGAGCGGCTGCTCGGACGATGCGACGCCGGCCGCGGGATCGGTGGAACGTCTGGTCACTCTTAACGTCAACGGCCGGGAACGGCCGGTGGACGTTCTGCCCAACGAAACTCTCGCTATGACCCTTAGGTACAAGCTTGGCCTGACCGGCACCAAGCTCGCCTGCGACCGTGGTGAATGCGGTGCCTGCACGGTGCTGATCGACGACATTGCCCACAATTCCTGTTCGACCCTGACCCACAGTGTCCGTGGCCGTCAGGTCACCACGGTGGAAGGACTAGAACAGCCCGACGGCACCCTGCATCCGGTGCAACAAGCGATGATCGATGAGTTGGGACCGCAGTGCGGCTTCTGCACACCGGGCCAGGTGATGTCTGGTGTAGCGCTGTTGAAAGCCAATCCCAACCCGACGCGGGACGAAGCCCGCCACACCATGTCCGGCAATCTCTGCCGCTGTGGCGCTTACGATCACTATCTCAATTCCATCATGCGCGCAGCACGGACGACCTGACATGGCTTACAAACACATCGGAAAAAACTTCACCCCTCCTGACGTCCGCGCCAAGGTCACCGGCAAGGCCAAATATGCCGAAGACTTCCGTGCCGAAGGCATGCTGTTCATCAAACTGCTGACCAGCCCTATGCCCCACGCCATTGTGCGTAATATCGATTCCTCGGATGCGCTCAAAATGGATGGTGTTGTTGGCATTCTCACAGCGGAAGACGTACCCAACCCCGAACCACCGCAAATGCCCATCCTTACCAACAATCCAAAGTATGTGGGCGATCCCATTCTGGCGGTGGCGGCGGTTGACGAAACCGCGGCCTCGAATGCGCTCGAAGCCATCAATGTGGAATATGAGCCGCAACCGTTCGTTATTGACCCATTAGCAAGTCTCTATCCGGGCGGACCGGATGCTCACGAGGACGGCAACAGCACGGCACGGGGCGGAGAAACGAAACGGATCAAATGGACGGCGCGGGATTTTGCCTCCGTTGGCGATGACGACCTGCCTCGCGGTGAACCCCGGGACCAATGGGAATACGGTGACGTCGATAGCGCGTTCGAAAGTGCGGCCCTGACACTGGATGAGACTTTTGTCATTGCCGGTCATCCCCACCAGAGTATGGAGCCGCGCAGTTGCTTCGCCTATTGGGAAAACGGCAAGTGCTTCCTGCATGCGTCCTCCCAAAGCCACACCTGGACTGTACCTCAATACGCCAATTTCCTCAGCATCGACGTCGATGACGTGGTGCTCATCGCCGAATACTGCGGCGGCGGTTTCGGCTCCAAGGGCAGCGGCTACCCAACGGCGACTATTCCGGCATTCATGTCCAAGAAGACCGGACAACCGTGCATGATGCGCATTTCCCGCGCCGAGGAATATTACCTCGGCTCCCGGCGCAATGGTTTCCAAGGCAACGTTAAACTCGCTTTCCGCGAAGATGGACGGCTTTTGGCTGCCGATATGTATGTGGTTCAGCAAAGCGGCGCCAACGATGGTTTCCCCGACTACGCCAGCGCCGGCGGTGCCTTGACTCTGGTGTACACACCGGACGCCATGCGCTGGAAAGGCATTCCGGTTTCCACCAACACCCCTGCCACTGGTGCTCAGCGCGGACCGGGACAGAATCAGCTGGCCTGCATCATGGAACCGTTGATGGACAAGGCGGCCAAGGAACTTGGTGTCGATCGCCTCGCCATTCGCGAGATCAACGCGCCAAGCAATGACACCAAGTACGGGGACAAACGGACACCCATTTCAAGCGCCTACGGACGCGAGGCCCTGCGCATTGGTGCTGAAAAATTCAACTACGCCGAAAAGATTGCGGAAAGTGGCCAGCGCAACGGCACAAAAGTGATCGGCATTGGTGTCGGCCAAGCTTTTCACCCAGCGGGTGGCGCCGGCTTCGACGGCATCACCCGGATCACACCAGACGGCAAGGTGCACATCCACTCGGGCGTCGGCAACTTAGGCACCTACTCCCACTCCGCCACGGCGCGGGTGGTGGCCGAAGTGCTTGGTTGTTCTTGGGAGAACTGCATCGTCGAACGAGGCGACAGCCGCCGCCACTTGCCCTTCAACCTGGGCCAATTCGGCAGCAACACCTCTTACACCATGACCCGCTCCAACTATGTGGGCGCGGTCGCCGCTAGGGAACGTCTGCTTGAGATCGCTGCCATGGACTTAGGCGGCAGCGCCGAGGACTACGACGTCGGTGATGACAAAGTGTTCGCCAAAACCGACGCCAGCAATTCTCTAACCTTTGCGCAGGCAGCCCAACGGGCCATTGAGTTGGGCGGCAAGTTCAGCGGCCAGGAGATGCCGGACGACATCAACCAGATCACCAAAAACTCGGTTAATGCTTTGGCGGGTTCTGGCCTTATCGGTGTGGCCAAAGACTCCACACCCATGACCAAGTTCACGTTGGCTTTGGCCACCACCTTCATAAAGATCGAGCTGGATACGGAAACCGGCAAATACGAAATTCTTGACTGTGTGAGTACTGCCGACTGCGGCACGGTGATTCATCCCTTAGGGCTGCAGCACCAGATTCGCGGTGGCGCGGTGATGGGGATCGGTATGGCCGGTCTGGAACGGATCGTCTACGACCCGCAAAACGGCCTGCCGGCTAATGTGGGCTTCTATCAGACCAAGCCGCCGTCTTATTTGGACGTGCCGTCAATGACGGAGGCGATGTATGTGGACAAGCCCGATCCGACCAATCCCATTGGTGTCCGCGGCATCGGTGAACCATTGATGGGCTGTGCGGCGTCGGCTCTGCTCAGTGCGATCTCAGATGCGTTGGGCGGGGTGTACTTCAACCGTACGCCAATTGTTCCCGACATGATCATCAACGCGCTAGCTGGACGTCCGCAGTCTTACAAGACGCTCCAGATGGCCAACCAATAGGGAGGGTGCAGCAATGTCAAAAGATATGATGCCTCAATTCGCACTGTTTCAGCCTTCCGACATTGAAAATGCGCTGGAACTGTTGGATAAGTACGGCGAGAACGGCTGGAAATTGGCCGGTGGCCAGGACAGCTACGACTGGTTCAAGGACCGGGCCAAGCGTCCGGAAGCCGTGATCGATCTCAGTGGTATCGCCGAACTTCATGGCGTGCGGGAAACCGTCGACGGCATCGAAATCGGTGCCATGACCACATTGCGGGAGATCGAGAGTCATCCTGCGATCATGCGGGGCTATGGCCTGCTGGCAGAAGCAGCCGGCCGCGTCGCTAGTCCGCAGATCCGCAACGCCGGGACCATCGGCGGCAACCTCTGCCAGGATGCTCGCTGCTGGTACTACCGCGCCGGCATGGACTGCTATCGCGCTGGCGGCAACACCTGCTACGCCGACACACCGGAAGGTATGAACCGGGAACACTGCCTGTTTGGAGCGTCGCGCTGCGTCGCCGTTTCACCGTCCGACACGGCAGCGGCCATGGTGGCCCTTGATGCCACCATGGTGATCCGTGGTTCGGCGGGTGAACGCACCGTGCCGGCGGAAGAGTTCTTCATCGGCCCGGCCGTCAACATTACCCGTATGACGGTGATTGAGCCCGGTGAACTTCTCACCGCCATTCGTATTCCGTCCAAGTGGGCCGGCTCCGAGTTCTATTTCGAGAAGGTCGCCGACCGGAACACGTGGGATTTCCCGCTGGTCAACGTTGCCTGCTCGAAGATCGTCAACGGCGGCGTGATCGATGACATTCGCATCGCTTGCGCTGGTGTGGAATGTGTACCCAAGCGCATGACAGTTGTGGAAGACATCGTCCGCGGCGGCGCCCAGGACGAAGAGACGGCTGAACTGGGCGGCGGCGCGGCCTCACGTGGGGCGACACCGCTCAACTACAACCACTTCAAGATCCCGCTCATGGAAAACCTAGTGAAGCGGGCGATCAGAGGAAACTCGAGCAATGGAACTGTTCCGGTACAGCAGGGACGCCTGGGGTCAACGAACCCTTGAGGGCATCTCCTGGGACCTGTTTTGGGTGGTCGTCGGCTTAGCCGCCATCAGCATCGTCGGCCACCTAATCTTCAAGGCGGTGACCGGAAAGAAAAAGACCGCAGAGTCCTAGATCAGTCGAATTAAATCGGCCAAATCAGATTGGAACGTGCAAGCCGGTGCCAAAATCGCGGGTGTCGAGTATGACGTCGCGCGCAGCCAAGACAATTTTCTCTTCCGACATATTGACGATGTCGATGTAGCGCCCCACAGCCAGCGTTTGGGTCTGCCCCTCAATGTCGGTGTGGTGCACGGCGAAAGGGCTTGTGACCACCAGAAAGTCCTCTGTATTGGACGGCTCCACGGTGGCCACCGTCACCTGCCGGTGCAGTCGCCCTGGCCGCTGCAGGTGTTCGGGTAAACTTTTGAACAGTTCCGTTAGTCCGGACCGATCATGTTCCAGCCAGGTCATCTGTTTTTTGAGTTCCGGGCTCCACACCCGGATGCGGTAATGAAACGGATCATCGCAATATCCGAGAAACCTGGCGAAATCACCGTCATCCAGAGCCAAACTCGCGCCGCCGATAAGCGGGCGGACGGCTTCCGCTTCCAGAAGGCGCTTGAGGTCATTCATGTGAGCACCGGATCGCCAATTGGGTTGCCAGGATCGCGGTCAGTACGCGCGGACCATTCAGCGTAGAAGGCGCGGAGGATAGCATCGTCCTGGCCGCTGAGATTCTCGTCCCTGGCGATAAGCTGATAGCGGCCAGCATGATTGCGGAAACTGTCGGCGCAGGCTTCAGCGGCGAACATGTCTTCCGGCACGTTGCGGCCGAATGGACCCCAGTATTGATTGTGGTGGCGTTGGCGTATTCGGTGGTGATCTTGGGATTCGCCTTTGATGCCGAGGCCACGCATTTCCAATAGCGTTTTATCAGGCCCCAGCGGCGTCGCCGTATCGATACGAATGACCGTGCCGCGTGCAATGATGGCGGTGGAAGGAAACAGATCGACAAAACGGAAGTCGGTGGGATCCGTTCCCGGAAGTGGCGGCACGTCATCGCCCCGTCCGGCAAAACCCTCGTAGCCCTCGTACGCGGCTCTAAGGTCACCGCCGCTGCCGCCGTGACCATGGTCGAACGTGATGAGCCGGCGGTCTTCCATG
The DNA here is from genome assembly GCA_965262665.1 of Rhodospirillaceae bacterium. Classification (GTDB taxonomy): domain Bacteria; phylum Pseudomonadota; class Alphaproteobacteria; order Rhodospirillales; family Rhodospirillaceae; genus CBDBND01. The sequence goes on along the minus strand of CBDHFR010000002.1, from coordinate 265,593 downwards.
GGCATGGCGCCGACCTGGGTTTGCCGCAACACCACGTGCATGAACTCGTGATAGAGATCCATGTTGGTTTCGTGCCAGGCTTTCCAGTTGCAGTCGAGCACCGCGCGGTTGTAATGGAACACCTCAAGCGGTGTGGTGCCGAGCATTTCGGCAAACCGGTCGAGTGCCTGGCTGATGAAGGTGTCCAGGTCCGGTGCGTCGTCTTTCAGAACTAGGAAAACCAAACCGTGTTTTACGGCCGTGCGCACTTCGCGCAGCCCCATGGATTGTTTATCGACGCCATCACTAAACCCAGCCGGTCGCGGGATACCGGTGCAGGCGCCTCGGCTGTCGTAGGTCCAGCGGTGATAGAAACAGGTGATCTGGCGCGCGTTACCGGCAGGCTCGGTTAAAAGTTTGGCACCGCGATGGGAACACACATTGAGGAAAGTACGGATTTCTCCATCGTCGCCACGGATACAGATCAGCGATTGCCCCACATGATCGATGATCCGGTAATCGTAGGGCTCCGGCAGTTCGCTCTCATGGCAGGCAAAGCGCCAGGTTTTGGCAAAAATGCCACCACATTCGTCCTGATAAACGCCGGGGTCGGTGTACACCAAGCCGGAGACGAAATGTCCAGCCGGCACACGCGGCGCTGCGTTCCATTCTGATTGTGACCGGGAAGACATCGTCCGTTAGTTCTTCAGATAGCCAAGCCGCGCCAAATTACGAGCGAGCCGGGATGGTTCTGTGTCGTTCTCGGGGCTGACATCGAAGTCTTCACCGTGTTCGGCCAGCGCCTTGGTGAGGTAGTCTTCCGGCAGGTCGTCCCAAGATCGCACCTTGTAAAATTCCACGTGCCAGATGACCTGGCCCATCTTCGGATCGGTCATGCCGATGTTGCCCATGGACGGCATCAGAATCTGCCCTGCTCCATGAGAAGGCGTCAGACTGAGAGACTCGTCCTGAAGGTCTGATAGTTTGGCGAAGAAGGCGTTGTCCTGATTATACGGCCTGCGCACCATCGGTTCCGGCCAACGCATTTTTGCATGGAAGGACACCGTATCGCCGATGAGCGACATCGCGATGTCGTTGATGGAACTGTCTGCATAAAAATCGGGAAAGGCATCATCGATGATGTTAATGGTCACCCCTTTATTGGACACCGTTTGGCCCTCCGGCACGCGGCTCCAGTTGGGGCGGAAGGTGACGTCCTCACCGGTCATGGGGTTGGTGAAACTGTCGATGATTTCGTCCGTTTCCGCATCGCAGTAATATGTCAGCAGTGATGTGTATTTGACAAAATTCGTAGACGAGACCGGTTTGATCCATTGCTGCTCGCAGCCTTTGAATCGGACCAGGGGTATTGGAGATTCCGGTGCCTTGAAGCCATAGATCACGCCCCGAGTGCGCCAAATAACTTTGCCCTCATCAAGACGCGCCTGCTGCTTCATCAACACGCGGACGCGGTCTTCCTCGCTCCAATCCTTGATACGCGTGGGAAGCGCTTTAGCCTCGGCGACGTGGGTCGAGGTCGGTATTGCTAGAGCCGCGCCCACACCCAAGGCGGTGCGGCGGGTGAGATCAGTTAAAGGCATACTCGATCCCTTCTTTAGGAAATTTCAGTCGGCAAATACACGCTCAGCCAATGCGCGCATATCGGCATTGAAACGCTCCGGCATCTCCAAGAACGGCGAATGGCCGACACCGGGATACATCAGGATATCCGCCTCGGGCATGGCAGCGCGGTAGGCATCCGCCAGCTCCTGTGAAGAGCGCAACGGATCACTGGCACCAAGGATCACGGTAAACGGCACGTGGATCTCTTCGACGAGAGACGCGTAACTGGTTTCCACTTCTCCCGTCGGCCCAATGATGGGGGCCCGCATGGCCCGCCGCGCATAGGGCGGGGCCATGATATTCATGGCGGTGGAAACCGCGCTCCACTCAGGGTCGGGCTCTTCGACCGTCATGAGACGGGCAAAGGTCTGCGCTCCGGCCATGTTCTGGCGAATGTCGTCGGTCTCCAGCTGGGTTTGGCTGACACGCGACGGTGCGTCCTGACTGGGTAAGGAAACGGGTACCAATCGTCCGCGTGAGCCCACCATGACAATAGCCGATAGTTCGTCCGTGCCCCGGCAGCGCACGTAATGCATGGCGATAAGACCGCCGCGGGACCAGCCAACCATGATCGGCTTTTCAAGACCCGTTGTGTCCAAGACGGCATCGATGTCATCAGCCCAGATGCAGGCGCGGTTGTAGTCTTCAATCCGCCACGGCTTGCCCGAATTGCCGTGGCCGCGGAGATCAAAAGCAACGAGATGAAAATCATCGGCCAGATGTGAGTCAATCTGGCGCGTCCAGCTGAGGTAACTCTGGCCGTTGCCGTGGATGAACAGAAATCCCGGTTTTCCTTGCTCGCCCGTTTCGGCGACGTTAATGGGTACGCCGCCGTGACCTTCGATCAATCTTATCGAAAGATCTGCGCTGGATGCGAGAAACGGCTGAACCGATAGGTAGATAGAAACTACGGCAAAACGGATTATGTTTTTCATTGGCGGGGGCTGATGCGTTCGAGATTGATGCGTGCGCCGGTCATTGGCATGGGATTCAGATGCGGGCTATACGCCAGGGTGTCGAAATAGGGAAACAAATAAAGTGCCGGCGGATCGTAGTGAAGGGCCGTCACAAGATCCTGCAACATTTTCTTTCGTGTCTCTTCATCGAATTCCCGGTTGCTCGCTTCGATCAGCGGGAGCATATCCTCATCACAGAAAAAAGCCCCGGCCTTGAGGCAGGATGCCGTTTCAATGCTGCGGATCACATCGCCATGAATGGTGTTGTTGAAGCTGGTTTCCAGAATTTGCGCCCCGTCCCAGTCTCCGGAAAAGTAGTGGGTCAACCAGCGGGTTCCTGGAATCTGGTTTAGTCGCACGTCCACACCGATGTCGGCCAAGTTCTGGGCCACCACCTGACCAACCAGCACTTGCTCAGGGACAGACGGATCGCTGCGCACGATGGCTTCTAACTGGAGGCCATTACCGAAACCCGCCTCGGCCAACAACGCGCGGGCCCCTTCGGGATCGTAGGGAAACAGCGGCAGGTCGGGGTTATGACCGTAAACATCGGCGGTGGCGACCTGCGACACCGGGCTGGTCACACCAGTGAGGATGGTCTTGGCGATGTTGTCACGGTCGACGGCCAAGTTGAGCGCCCGGCGAACGCGCTTATCCCTAAGCGGCGAGTCCGGATCGATCTGGCGATAGGCCCAGGCGCCGATGGAATAGGTTTGCCGCGCCAGGGTTTCGTAGCCTCGTGATTTGAGATCCTCGAGGAGATCCAGGCTGAGTTTGAAAGACACATCGACCTGATCGCTGATCAGGGATTGTGCTCTGCTGACCACATCGACCACGGCGGTGAAATGCAGTTCGTCATAATATCCAGACGGTTGCCAGGACGTGGTATTGCGTTGATAGATATATGTGCCGGTGGCTTGCCCCCACTCCTTCAGCTTAAATGGACCGCTGCCAGCAGGGTTTAAACCGAATTCGTCCATCCCCACTTCGGACCAGTAGTTCATGGGAATCATGAAAACGAAACTCATGCGTTTCGGTATGAGCGCGTCGGGCCGGCCGGTTTTGATCAACACGGTTAGGTCGTCAATAACCTCTGCTGAATCAATGACTGCCGTTTCGATAGCAACGGGATAACCGGCCGCGTCTTCACTTCTTAAAAAGGTGATGACGTCGGCCACCGTCTGGGCATTGAACGGTTCCCCGTTGGAAAACGTGACATCGGGTCGGAGGGTGAAGACCCAGGCGTCGTCACCACGCGGTTCCCATGTCAAAGCTAACGCCGGAAGAATCACACCTTTGTCGCCAACAAGTGTGAGCGCGTCATACAACACATGCATCGGATTGACAGCGCCGATGGGCATGGTGGAATAGGGGTTGCCGAGGCCAGGAGGACGCCCGGGCACGGCAACCCGGAGCGCGCTGTTTGTTTCCTGTGCATAACCCGAGTCAAGAGTGCCCGCACACAGAAGTGCCGCGATCGCCAGCTTGGCAAAACGTGTCAACATCGCCATGGCTGCTTCATTTAGACATCACAGGACCAACATGTTTGTTAGACCTGGATGTATTCCCCATCCATTTTTTCTTCGTCGGCAAGAGTCTTGGGCTTAGGCGGTGCTTCGTCGCCCGGTTTATCGAAGCCTGGTTGCGCTTTGCCAGGAACGGACAAAGACCGGGATGAAGGAACGGAAGGCGGAATAAAGATGCCACGTTCGATATAACTGGCTAGCACCTTCTTTAATGGCTTCACGCCGCGATAGGGATTGACCATGGGGTCGGTGGCCAGATTGTTTTCAAGTCCCACATCGGCGGCGTAGTCGTTCACGTAGACGTGCGGGTCATCCCACATGGGCAGATTGATGTGGGGATTGGCCCGCGCGCGGCGCAACGCCAACAAGTCAATCGTTCCGGACAGCACAGCCGCCCCCGGCGTATCTAACTGTCCCTGAATGGAACCATCGAAATTAACCATCTTGCTGTAGCCGCGCATTTGATTGGTATGCTCGTACGGTGAGTCTGGATCGAACTGTTCCCCACCCGGCAGCGGCGACAACATATATGCCACGTTCTCAAATGCGCGGGTTTGACGAGCAAGGTCCCAGCCACGACGGCCAGACCCATGCCCTTCCGACGATGGGTGAATGAGTACCTCTGCACCTTTTTTTACCAGCATCCGTGCGATTTCCGGGTGGGCCTGATCAAAGCAGACCAAGGTGGCCAGTTTGCCGATGGGTGTATCAACCACTGGAAAGAGGAAATCATAGCCGTAGGTATCGAGGTAACGGTCGTAGATGCTGCCCGGTGTTGTATCTGGCAATGAACCCCACACGTCGGCGCATTGAATCTTGCGATAGCGGTGAATGAGATCGCCCGAATCATTGAGGATAAATGCCGAGTTAAAGACGTAGTCCGGTAGCTTGTCGTCAATCTCAAAAGTGGAGCCTGCCAGATAGACTTTGTGCTTTAGGGCGAATTCCGACAGCAACTCGATTTCCGGTCCTGGGTAACGGATAGCGAGACGCTGCAACGTAATGGGTGAGCGATAGCCATGGCCGCCCTGCCCAGTCATGAAGAATTCTGACAACGCCACCAGTCGCACGTTGGGATTGGATGCTGTACGACCAGGTAAAATCAAAGCCCGTTGGATGTTTTCAGTGCGCAGGGCATGAACGTCCGAGGTCTTTTGAATCATCTTTTTGACAGATTGCACAAGCAGCACGTCGTACTCGGTCTCATGGCCTGTGCCTTCTGTGGCCTTAGCCGTCTTCAAACGGGCCCCGGAATCCGCCACCCATTCTTCCCGATTCTTGGGAACAGCCGGCGTCTTCTTTTGTGCCTTGATCATCTTTTTGTAACCATCGGCATAAAGATTGGCGCGCAGATGTAGTGCCTGAATGGAGAAAATGGCAGAGCGTTTACGGCGCAGCTTATCGATGTATACGTCGACCTTGATGAAATCCTCGTCGGACTTGGCTGCAAGTTGCCGGCCGTTCCAATCTGACAGACTGCTGGCACGGGGGTAGGTCACGGTCATGCCGTTGGCGCCGTGGGTTGTGGCCGACGCCGAGGCGATGAAGGCAGCGTTTTCAAAAGCCCGAGCAATACGTGCGTTTTGGCGGGCATCGAAGAGATCATCGGCGATCTCTTGCGACGGATTGAGGATGATCTCCGCGCCCTTCCACACCAGACAACGAGCGTAGTGAGGATAGAGGATGTCTTCACCGGGTAAGATACCGACCTGCCCGATGGGTGTGTTGGCAACCTGAAAATCTTTCTTTTGACCCAAGGCCGAAGTGTGTTCGGTGGCGATGCCGTTGACCAATTCGGGCGAAATCTTTTCCGTTTCAAGCGCAACCTTGCCAACGGAATCGATCAGGAAGCCGATCGTGATCCTCACGCCCGCCTGTTTGCTTTTGACAGCTACGGACCCGGCAAGAAACACATTCTTCTCCGCTGCCAGTTCACTGAGGGATTTGAGCACGGCGGCTCGATCATGGGCGTCCTCTCCTCCCGTGGAGTGGGGCAGCAGGATGACCGGCTCGATGGGATCAACCACTTCAAAGCGGCTGGTCGTCGCTATGATGGTCTCAACGTGCTCCGCCACGGCGGCGAAATCGTCAGGTGTCCAATATTTTTGCGAAAGGAAAAGCATGGCGTAGCCCTTTTTCGAGTAGCGGTGGACGTTGTGGTTCCGGTTATAGATGCATCATGCGCAGCACAGTGTACCGGTGGGTAATTGTAGTCCAGCCCGTGCTCACTCAACGAGCGCATTCTTGAGAAATCTAAGCACAAAGCGCTAGATTGTGGGCCTTACGCCAGGCGATCCAAGACTTCCACAGCAGCCCGTTCGCCGGATTCCATGGCCGATTCCATGCCGATTTCAAGACGGCGGGTGTGTTCCCCGGCGAAGTGAATGCGGTGGTGGGGCTTGATCATGTCGTGGGCGAAGCGGGTCACTTGCCCCGGATAAAAGGAGTGACGGAATCCGCCGACCAGCGGGTATTCGGACCAGGAATAGACCGCTGTCACTGTCAACCGGCCCTTCAAGGAGGGTCGCATGCGTTCGATCTCCTGGACTACAAAGGCACCGCGGTCTCGAGGACTGAGCAGATCAAGACGTTCGGCTTTTTTGCCGACACACACCGCTTGCAAAAACTCTCTGGTCCCGTCGGCAAGAATTTTCTGACGGACGAGAGACAGAGGACCGTCACTCCAGATCGACGCTTCGTGCCCGTCTTCGTCCCAATAAGCACCGCCGGTAAAACGCAGATGCACTTGCGAGTTGGCCCGGTAGGGAAGCAGACGAATGGCTTCCGCTTGCGCACCAAGCGTTGGTGGGTCGATCGCCACCCGCGACAGGGTCGTGAACGGCAGCGCCGCAATCACAAAGGAGGCGCGGTAGCGGGAGCCATCCATGCAGCGCACTTCTGTTTCTTGCGTTGAACTCTCGATACGCGTGACGAGTTTGTTGAGCCGGATCACATCACCCAAATGGGTGGCCATGGCTTCCGGCAAGCGTGACGTGCCCCCTTCAACGCGATGGCTGGTGGCACTGCGTTTCTGGAACCGGTCCAGGTCTCGCGGGGTACCGTCTCCGGAGAACCACAAACGGCCGCGCGCATCGTTGTGCAATAAATGTAGGGCGGACACGTTCCAAATATCGGCGTCGATGGGTCCTTCGTTGATCAACTTCAAAGCATCAGGCGATGCGTCGTTGTCCAACAACCATTGACCGAGAGGAAGGTCATAAGCAGCGGACTGCGGTTCAAGCCAATCATCAAATCCCTTTAGCGGATTGTGCTTTTCAAAATAGTGATCGAGCAAAACCGAGGGGAGAACCGCTCGTTCGTTTCCAATGGTTTTGTTGAGCTCATGGTTGGGCCATTGAGTCCCCGCAAATAACTCACCACCTACTGAAAAGGCATAAGGTGCATAAATGTTCGATCCAGGCAGCAAACGTACACCAAGCCGGTCCGCCATATCGCGCACGCGCGCATAGTAAGGTCCCACCTGCGATGCGCCGAGCTCGGGCCGGCCGTCGACATGATCACCCGTAAACGCGCGGCCACCCACGCGGTTCGCCCCTTCAAGAACGAGAACGGAGTATCCTTCATCTTTAAGGGTGATGGCAGCGTTGAGACCGGCTAGCCCGGCGCCCAGGACCAGAACATCCGTTTTTCTATCGGCCGCAAGAGCCGTCCTCACCTGCGAAACCGTGAGTGATGCAACACCCGCCTGGAAAAGACGCCGCCGCGTGAATGCTCTTTTCATGGAACGGGACTCCGGTCACAGTGAACTTAAATCCAGTATACAGGGTTCATGAGATGCCACAGACAGATTCCATCGACTTGATCATAAGCTCCCGGAAGAAAGATATTGGTGGATTCGATGTGCGGCGGGTTTTGCCGTACGAAAAGCGCCGCATGATCGGGCCGTTTATCTTTTTTGACCATATGGGACCGGCCGTTTTTCCGCCGGGGAAAGGGATCGACGTTCGGGCCCATCCCCATATCGGTTTGGCGACGGTGACGTTTTTGTTCGACGGAGAAATTCATCACCGCGACAGCCTGGGTTTTTATCAGCCTATTCAACCGGGTGATGTCAATTGGATGACGGCGGGGCGCGGCATTGTCCACTCGGAACGCACTGGCCCCGAAACGCGGGCGGCGGGGCACACACTTCACGGAATTCAAACCTGGATCGCTCTGCCCAAAGACCATGAAGAAACCGAACCCGAATTTCACCACCATCCGGGAGCCACATTGCCGGTGATCGAGCAGGATGGCGCAAAGCTTCGTCTCATTGCCGGCTCTGCTTACGGGGAGACTTCTCCGGTCCAAACTTTTTCACCGATGTTTTATCTGGGCGGTACGCTCGCTGCGGAAGGCGCCCTCACCCTGACGACAGAACACGAAGAACGCGCGGTTTATATTGTCGAAGGGACCGCTGAAGTGGATGGAGAAACTCTCGAAGACGGACAGATGGCCGTACTCAAACCAGGTGCCGAAGCTGTACTCTCGAGTGAATCAGGCACGAAAATCATGCTGTTTAGCGGCGCGCCCATGGATGGCGAGCGCTTGATCTGGTGGAATCTGGCCGCCAGCCGGCAGGATCTCATCGACCGTGCTAAACAGGAATGGAAAGACGAACAGTTTCCCAAAATACCCGGGGATGATGACGAGTTCATCCCCTTGCCGGAAGGATGGGCGCACATGAGCTTGCGAAAACACTATATAGGTGCTTTGATTTTCGCCGTCTTAGTGTTGGTTGTCTTTCCCCAATTAGTGGTGGCACAGGTCTCGGTCATCGGCGGTACCACGGGCGTGCCCGAAGGGACGGCGGGATACGAAAAATGGATGATGTTTGCCGACCGTGTTGCCGAGATGTCAGGTGGAGAGATTACCGTTACCCCTATGGTCGGTGGGGAACTGGGGGGTGAAGAAACCATTTTCAGTGCGATGCGCCGGGGCCGGGTCCAGGTCGCCAATCTGTCGGGTTTAGTCATCGGCGCTTTGGTCCCGGAATTGGCTTTGCTGCAAGCACCTTACCTGTTTGGCTCAGAAGCCGAAGCGGATCACCTCTACGACACCATTCTGTTCGATGTTTACAGTAATCTTCTCGCAGAACACGGCTTGGTGTTGTTGTCCTGGGATGATGTTGGATTTCGTCATGTCTACGGTAAAATGCCCATTCTCGTTCCAGCGGACCTTCGAGATATGCGCTACCGGATTCCGACCGGTTTGGCGACGCAACTGTTCGCAGAGGCGATGGGGTCCGACGTCATTCAATTGTCCTTCAACGATAACATCATCGGCTTGCAGACCGGCCTGGTTGACGCCGGTGGCAATGCGATCATTCTTTATGCCAGTACAGGCATTGCCGAGGAAGCGCCGCAACTCACCCTGACCGGTCATATCAATATGACCAACCTGCTAATTTGCACCGAGCAGTGGCTCACGTCGTTGTCTGAACCTCATCAAACTGTCATTCGGGAGGGATGGATCCCGATCGATCTTGCTCGAAAAATGAGCCGGGACGAAACCAACGGCTTTCTGCAACAGGCGGACGAGATCGGGTTCTCAATTCATCGGTTAACGCCCACTCAAAAAGACGCGTGGCGAGCAGCGACAGCACCCGTGACCGATCAACTCATCGAAACCATTGGCGGAAGATCAGGTGAGATCTATCAGACTATCTTGGATGCAAGAGCCACCTTTCGGGCCTCGCGTTAATCGAAAGATGAGAACGAGCCGACCATTGCGCTGTCGATGGTGTGATAGACCTTGCCGATGGTGGCATCGTCATCGAGCGCCTTGACGATGAGCACGGCCAGTTCACCCATGGTGATGCGTCCCATCTTCGTTTGATCGTCATAGAGTACGCCGGTGCCGGTGGCCGGTCCTTCGGGCAGTTGGCCGGGACGCAAGATGGTCCAATCCAGAGCGCGGGATTTGAGATCCGTCTCTGCAATGGTTTTGGCATCTAAAACGGGCTTGAGAAACTGCTGTGCACGCGGCTCCAACACGTTTTCCGTTCCGCTGGCGCCAATGGACGTCACCAGCACGAGACGTTTTACACCCGCCTGTTCGGTGGCGGCGAATACATTAATGTTACCCTCGCCGTCCACTGCCGGATTACGTACGCTGCCGCCCAGAGTGGAAACAACAGCGTCATACGATTGACCGGCAAAGGCTGCATCAATTGTATCCGGTTGGAGCGCGTCGCCGACCACGAGGGAGACGTTCAAGTCTTTAAGGGCGGTGAGGTCTGATGTTTCCCGTACAAAGGCGGTCACCGTATCGCCGCGCACCGCCAATATTTTGGCCGCCTCTAGTCCAGTATTGCGGGTCGCGCCGAAAATGAGAATGTCATCGGCCATGGCATTGCTCCAAAGCGTAAGAAAAACAAGAAACGTAACGAGTCGATTCATCGGCAACACTTATTCAGCCGCCTGGGCCGGCTTGACATTGGCAGTCGATCCCGGAGCAACAAATATGCCTTGATTGACGTATTCCTCGACCACTTTTTTGATTTGCGCTCCGCCGTAATAGGGATTACCGAGGGGATCATCGGGCCAGATGTTGTTGGGCAGGCCGCGTGGTGTTTTGGCGTACTCCTCTGCGTAGACGACAGCGTCATCCCACAGGGCGACGTTGGCCTGAAGATCAGCCCGGGCCTTGCGCAGCGCACCGAGATCGATAAGGCCCCCCAAAGGCACTTGCCCGGCCGTGTCGGCTTCCGCCTGGATCGAGCCATCGAAATTGATGATCTTCGAGTAACCTCGCGCCCGTGAACTGGGCGACGTGCGCCCAGGTAGGAAATGCTCCCCACCGTGACCGCAGGAAATGACATAGGCGACGTTTTCGAAGCCGCGCATACGGCGGGCAGAATCCCACCCCATGCGATGGGCGCCATGGGGTTCCGATGTGGGATGGAGAATCACTTCCGCACCCCGGCGCACCATGGCCCGATAGGTTTCCGGGAAGTTGTTATCGAAACAAATGGTGGTGGCCAGCTTGCCGATCGGCGTGTCCGCCACCGGGAACAGGTGTTCGTAGCCATACTTGTCGACATATTGGTTGTAGACACTGCCCGGCGTGGTGTCGGGCAAGAAGCCCATGGCGTCACCGCAATGGATCTTGCGGTAGCGGTGAATCAGGTTGCCCGATGGATCATAGATGAACGCTGTATTGAAGAACCGTTCCGGCCATACCGGATCGTATTCAAAAACACCGCCGCAGACATAGGCGTCCACTTCCTGGGCAAAGGCCGCCACTTGGTCCATTTCCGGTCCGGGGAAACTAACGCCGATCTTATCTGCGATGTGACCCAGCTTGTGCCCTAACGGACTCACCGGTCCGGTTAGGAAAAATTCCGGGTAGATGATCAGTTTAAGGTTGGCGGCCCGGGCACAGTAATTGCGGATCAGATCGAAGGCATCGTCGAGATTGGCCTGGCGTTTTTCGACCAGTTCTTCTGGCGTGTTGGATTGATGCACCACATGCTGACCGATCATAGCACTGTAGACAGGAATCTCGTCCGGTCTGGGAGCCGCCACTTGCGCAGCCACCCGCGCCTTACCTTCGGCAATCCAGTCCGCACGTGATTGCGGCGAGGCTTTGGGTGCAGATTTTTCTATGGCGTAGCTCGGCGCGTAGAGGTTCATGCGCACGATGCCGGGGAAATTGAGCTGCGGACCCATGCGGCGGCTGCGCAATCGTTCGATGTCCATATCGACGCGCGTGAAAGATTCAGACCCGCGCACTTTGGTCGGTGCCCCTTGAGGGTGATACAATGCTGTCGCTTCGGGTAGCGTGACAGTTGCGCCATCGAGCGTGGCTGTGGTGGCGGATGCCGTCGCGAGATACAAAAGATTTTCATAGGCCCGGGCCGTCCGCGCGACAACGCGGCTTTCAAACAACTTGTCCGAGCGTTCCCGCGACGGATTAAGAATAATCTCCGCCCCGTACACCATCATGGTGCGCACCACGTGAGGGGCGAGGATATCTTCGCCGCACAGAACACCGATCTGACCCAATGCGGTTTTGGTGATCTGGAACTGCGCCGGTTGGAACGTATCCGCTGCCGTGTCCGTATAGCCTTCGAGAATGTCAGGCATAATCTTTGCTGTACGCGCCAACACCGCGCCATCGGGACCGACAATGAACCCGATCGTTCTGGGCACAGACTCCCCGTCGACGACGACATAGGCGGAGGCACCGATAATTAGATCATGAGTTTTAGCCAGACCAGCCAGAGCCGATGTGACGTCCCCCTCCCCGTGGGCTTCATGTTCGGACCCGTCAGCGTGGGGCAGAACAGCGATGGCCATACCTTCATCGACGGACGTTTGCCGTGCCTGCTTAAGCGCTGCGTCAGCAGCATCTAGATCTTTCGGTGTCCATGGTGTTTGCAGGAGAAACATGGTGCGGCCCTCCTCGTTAGAGTGCTGATTGTGCTAGCTGGATATTATTCTTCACCGGCTGGAAGTTGAGGATCCCAGGCGTAAAGGATTTTGCCGTGGGTGGAGTCATCATCGAGGATGCCAGCCACTAAGCGACCGAGTTCCTGACGGTCGATGCTTTCCCGCTCTTCGTAGTCTCTCAGCATGCCGGTGCCGGTGGCTTCGCCGCGCCGCAGTCCACCCGGCCGAATGATGGTGTAATCGAGACCGCTGGAGATCAGACCATCTTCAGCCAGAGTCTTGATGTACAGCACCGCGGCCATGAAGTTGTCGCCCGGCTTCGGTGGTTTTCGGGTTTCGCCGACACCCATGGAACTGATTTGAATTACGCGCTTGACTCCTTTTTCTTTTGCGGCCGCAGTGATGTTCAAGTTGCCGACGAGGTCGGGACGGCGTTCGCCGCGCCGTCCGCCCAGAGAGCTGATGACACTTTTGAAATCGCCGGACTCGTACGCGCGGTCAACGTCATCAGCGTTCAAGGCGTTGCCCACGACCGTGTTCACACCGAGCGACTCAAGAGCGCTGAGGTCCGACGTCGGCCGGACGAACACCGTCACGTCCACGCCTTCGGCCCGTAGGTTCTGCACGGCGGCAAGACCCGTTCCGCTGGTGCCGCCGAAAACAAGAACGGGGCCTTCAACGGCAGAGGCTTGTGGAGCAATCCCAAAGCCGACAACAAGCGCAGCGAACCCGGTCACAAACCTTCTGGAAATCATGCGCTATCTCCTGATGACTTTATTTTATGTGTTGCCAGAGTATGGCACGAACCAGTGGCCTGTGCAGACCAGATTCACCCCGAGATCCTAAACAACAGCCTGCATGGATTGATCTATGATTTGACCATCGTCGGTGTTGCTGGGGGGAATGTACACGTTGTCCCGCTGGTAGATCTCGATGACTTTCTTGATCTGCGCCGCATCCTCGTAGGGATTACCCATGGGATCGTCGGGCCAGAGGTCGTTGGCCAGGCCCCTCTCCTCGGCATACTTGTGAGCATAGACCACCGGGTTATCCCAGGCGGCGAGGTTGGCTTTGATGTCGGCCCGAGCCCGGCGTAGAGCCTTCATGTCCAGTGACCCCACCAATGGCACGGCCCCCGGGCCATCGACGACACATTGCAGTGAGCCGTCGAAGTTAACGACCTTGGAATAGCCACGCTGCATGGCACCGGGGAACCCCAACCCGTCGCCGCGGAACTCGCCGCCGTGGCCGGCGGTCAACAGATAAGCTGTGTTTTCAAAGGCACGCACATGGCGGGCGATATCCCAACCCCGCCGGCGAACGTTATGGGGTTCAGACGTGGGATGAATGATCACTTCCGCACCGCGCTTGACCATGGCCCTGTGCGTTTCGCCGAAATTCATGTCGAAACAGATGACCGTGCAGAGCTTGCCCAAGGGTGTATCGGCGACGGGGAAGAGGTGATCATAGCCGTAACGGTCCACATATTCCGTGTAGACGCTACCCGGTGTGGTGTCGGGTAAACGGCCGAATGCATCAGCGCAATGAATCTTTCGGTAAAGGTGAATCAACTCACCACTGTCGCTAAAGATAAAGGCCGAATTGAAAAACCGGTTGGGCCACGTTGGGTCGTACTCAAATACGCCACCGGCCACGTAGGTGTTGTTGTCTTGCGCGAATTTGGCGAGCCGGTCCGCTTCGGGTCCCGGAAAAGTAATGCCGATCTTGTCGGCGATGTGGCCTGACCGGCTGCCCAATTGGCTGACAGCACCAGTAAGGAAAAACTCGGGAAACACGACAAGCTTCACACCGGGAGACTTTGAAAACGGCGCTGCAACGTAGAGCGCATTCTCCAAATTACGCTGGCGATTCTCCAACAAATCATCGGGTTTCAAGGCAACGCGAGTGATGGTTTGCCCAAGAACCACATCATAGCGATCGATACGATCTTCATCGGGCACTGTTGATTTCGCCGAACGGTTAACTCTGTCGCGGCCTTCCGCTATCCAGCCGTCCCGCGTGATCGGACTGGGTGGCGCGTTGGATGCTTCATCGGCGAAACCTTGGGCATAAAGCCGCATGCGGACGATGGCTGGTAGATTGCCCATGGGTTCCTGACGGCGCCGGCGCAGCCCTTCAACGTCAATGTCCGTGGTTATAAAAGATTCATCGCCGGCGGCCCGCACTTGGGTGCCCCAGAATTCGCTGAGCGATGTCGCCGGCGGTAATTTCGTCGCCGCGCCATTGATCGAAACTGTCGACGGTGAAGCGGAAGCCACATAGGTCAAGTTTTCATAAGACCGCGCTTGCCGGGCTTTTTGGCGAATATCGTACAGGGCATCGGTGCGTTCCCGGCTGGGATTGAGAATAATCTCCGCACCGCTGGTCACCAAAGCCCGAGTGATATGCGGCGACAAAATATCTTCCCCGCACAATATCCCCACCTGCCCTTCACCGGTCATAGCGACAGGAAACTCCGCCGGCACGGTGGTATCAGCGGTGGTATCCGAGAAGCCTTCCACAAGGTCCGGCATGATCTTGGGCATGCGCAGCTGAAGCGATCCGTCGGGCCCGGCCAGATATCCCATGGTCTGAACCTTGCCCTTTTCAACACTGATGTAAGCAGATCCACATAGAAACACATTGAGATTCTTGGCTGCTGCACACAGTGCCGACACCGTTTTGTCTTCGGAGGCTGCAACAGCCGGGCCGCCGTCAGCTTGGGGCAGCACCACAACTGTGCCCGCCGGCTCTACTTGCGTCGCCAAGGCCTGACGAATCACATCTGAAATGATGTCTTTTAGAGTAGAGGGCGTCCACGGCGTTTGAATGAGAATCATTGCGTCAGTCCCGGGTTATTTATTCATTGATCGTCCGTAAGACCTTGCGGCTTTGCGGACGATGGGCCAAGAAGGGTCCCCATGCCTGTTCCAGACCTGAACAGACTCGATCCGTTGAATAATACGGTAAATGCCAAGAGACACCACAACTGCCCAGGCTGCCCTGACTTCTGTAGACGCGTTAATCGCCGACGGTCTTGCCTCGCCTGATGCCAAAGACCGTCTCAAAGATGTTGCAAAGCGCTATGCCGTTAGCGTGCCTCACCATTTGGCCAATCTTATTGCTCGCAACGATCCTAACGATCCCATCGCCCGACAAGTCCTCCCAACCGCCGAGGAAATGACTATTCTCGCGGAAGAGAATGTCGACCCCATCGGCGATCATACCCACAGTCCGGCAAAGGGATTGGTCCACCGCTATCCCGACCGAGTGCTGTTGAAGCTCCATAGCGCCTGTGCGGTGTATTGCCGGTTCTGTTTCCGCCGGGAGATGGTGGGGCCAGGCGGCGCTACTATGAGCAAAGAAGATCTCAACGTGGCGTATGCGTACATCGAGAAAAACAAAAACATATGGGAAATTATTCTGACCGGAGGTGATCCGCTCGTCCTCAGCACACAGCGTCTCAACGATGTCCTTGATGCGTTAGATGCTATCGGCCATATCGCTGTCGTGCGTGTTCACACCCGCTTGCCTATCGCTGCACCGGAACGGATTACGCAACACTTGGTAGACGTCTTATCCAATCGGAGAACGACTGTTTATGTGGCCGTTCACACCAATCATGAAAAGGAACTAACAGCTGAAGCGATCGCATCTTGTGATCGGTTAAGCCATGCCGGCATTCCTTTGCTCGGCCAGACGGTTCTGCTCAAAGGTGTCAATGATGAGGTGCAAACCCTCGATGCACTGTTCCGGAAGATGGTGACGGCCCGCATGACCCCCTATTACCTTCATCACCCCGATCTTGCATCGGGCACAAGCCATTTTCGAGTGTCCCTTGAACGGGGTCAGAAGATCATGAAGGCGTTGCTTGGCACACTGTCGGGTATCGCCCTGCCGACATATATGCTCGATATCCCTGGCGGGTTTGGCAAAGTTCCAGTCGGTCCTTCTTACACGGAACTCCAAGAGAATGGCTCTGCCTTAATTGAAGATGTGCTTGGTCAAAGTCACCTGTATCCGCCCAAATCCAGTTAACAAATCCATAGGGTTTGTGCCGACAGCGTGGGACCGTTATGATCCGGTGCGCTCTGTTGGGGACAGAGCCAAAAATTTGGTAGGGGATTGTTGATGGAAGATTTCGCTAGCGTATTGGGCGTGATCAGCGGTTGGGTGTGGCTGGTCATGATGTTCCCGCTTCTCGGCGTTGGGTTGCTCCTCACCGTCGGCCTCAAAGGCATATCACTCAGACGCCTGCCGGAAGCGCTCGGTGTTCTCTTCAGTAGGGAGGCGAGCGAAAAAGCCGAAGGCGACGGCGAAATCTCTCCCTTCAAGGCCTTGATGACTGCCCTGTCAGCCACCGTTGGCACCGGCAACATCGCCGGCGTGGCCACGGCAATTGTTTTGGGTGGCCCAGGCGCGGTGTTTTGGATGTGGGTCACAGCCCTGGTCGGCATGGCGACCAAATATGGTGAAGCCGTCATGGCAGTGCACTACCGGGAGATTGACGAAGACGGCCGCTATGTCGGTGGCCCCATGTATTACATCAAAAACGGGCTCGGTGAAAAATGGAGCTGGCTGGGTACGGCTTTCGCGTTGCTGGCCATCACTGCAGGTCTCGGCGCCGGCAATACGGTGCAGGCCAATTCCATTGCCGATGTGGTTGAATCAAACTTTCAGGTTCCATTGTGGATCACTGCTTTTGTCGTTCTCACGTTGACGGCGATGGTACTCATTGGTGGCATCCAGCGGATCGCCCAAGTGGCGGGGCGTTTGGTGCCGGTCATGGTGGTGTTTTACGTCGGCGCTAGCTTGATCATCGTTGCGATCAACATCGCGGATGTACCAGCAGCTCTCGCGATGATCGTTTCCGATGCCTTCACGGGCACAGCGGCAACGGGCGGGTTCGCCGGTGCAGCCGTGATGGCCGCAATCCGTTTTGGTGTAGCCCGTGGGATGTTCTCCAACGAAGCGGGGCTTGGCTCGGCGCCCATCGCCCACGCCGCGGCCAAAACCAATGATCCCGTGCGCCAGGGTGCCATCGGCATGCTGGGAACATTCATCGACACCATCATCGTCTGCACCATGACGGCTCTGGTCATCATCACCACCGGCGCATGGACCAGTGGTGAGAACGGCGCGACGTTGACCGCCTTGGCATTCGAGCGGGCCTTACCCTTCGGCAACTACATTGTCGTCGTTTCTCTTATGGTCTTTGCCTTTACCACCATCCTAGGGTGGAGCTATTACGGCGAACGCTGTGCGGAATATCTTTTCGGATCGAAGGCGATCACGCCGTTCCGGGTGCTGTGGTGCGCGGCCATACCCGTCGGCGCCTTAACCGGATTGGAAATCATATGGCTCATGGCCGACATTATGAACGCTCTCATGGCGGTGCCCAATCTGCTCGCTTTATTTCTGCTTAGCCCGATCATCTTCAAGATCACATCGGACCGGCTCAGCGGCGGACGGCGACTGGTTGAGCATCACGACGGTCAGCCGGCGGAATGACTTAGTTCCGGTCGAAAACGTACCAATCGTTTGACATCCGGAGGTAGATGCTGCCGTCCAGATTGAACCAGCCGTCGAGGTATTCGAACGCGGTCTCGGTCAAACGCATCTGCGACCAGGAATAGATATCCGTCTCTGTTCCCGGTGCAGGAAAGGCGCAAGCGCCGCGATCCATAGCGCCTTCGAACGACGAACCAGTCCAGGTGAAATAGACATCGTACCCCTTTAGGGGAACCATGTCGTCCCGCGTGAGGTGGGAGACTTTGGCGGGATCTTCATAGGCGCCGCGCGTTTCAGCAACAAAGTCCGGGTTGGGGGGAAAGATGTGCAGATTGAGGCGCAAAGCTTGACGCTGCATATCAATTTCAAAGCCGTAAAACCGTTGCCGGACAACGTAGTTCGGATCGTCCAGCGTCTGCCATTCCGCATAGACCACATGGTCGCCGAACGCCGGGAGGTCCACTTCACGAATAAACAGCCGTGTCGGGACAGGCGCTTCGGGATCATCCGTCTCAACTTGATGGGCGTTGTCATAGACCCCGGGCCACCAGGACAGGAAAGTCTCGAACCGCGACTCCAGTGACTGGCCGAGTGAAGATGTCGTGCACAAACACGTGAAGACCAGACTCGGGACCAGGCAGCGGAGGGTTAACATGATATGAAAAACCTTGTCCGAAAGATGCATAGCTGACCAAAGCTTAAAACACGGCTGAACCCTTGTCCCCACTGATCAACCGGTTAAAGATACAGCCTACATCAAGACAAAAATAAAAGAGGACCACACCATGGCAGAGCATCATCAAATCGTCATCATCGGCGGCGGCACCGCAGGCATTACAGTCGCCGCGTCACTACGCAATCACGACCACGACGATGCCCTGGACATTGCCATCATTGAACCGTCCAAGGATCACTACTATCAACCTGCGTTCACCTTAGTGGGCGGTGGCGTCAATACCTTGGAGCAAACCCGCCGAGGTGAAGCCGGCCTCATCCCCGACAATGTGAAGTGGATCCAGGACGCCGTCGCCAATATCGACCCGGATGCGAAGAAAGTCGGACTCTCCAAGGGTGGGGAAGTCACATACGATTTTCTTGTCGTCTGCCCAGGAATCGTCATGAACTGGGATGCCATTGAAGGCTTTGAAGATGCGGTGGGCAGCAACGGGGTGTGCTGCAACTATTCGCCGGACACTGTGGAATACACTTGGGAAACCATCAAGGCGTTTCCGTCCGGTGGCACGGCGTTGTTCACACAGCCGGCCATGCCGATCAAATGCCCCGGCGCGCCGCAGAAGATTGCTTATCTCACCGCCGATTATCTCCGTCGTGGGGGAATTCTGCAGGACTGCAATGTGCACTTCCTGCCGCAAGGCCCTGGTATGTTCTCGGTGCCTTACTTTGCTGCTGAACTCGTCAAAGTGGCGGACAGCTATGGCATCCATAAACACTTCCAGCACAACTTGACCCGTGTAGATGCGGCCAACAAGCGCGCTACTTTCGCCGTGGTCGGCGGCGACAAAGAAGGCCAAATGGTGGAAATGGAATTTGACATGCTCCACGCGGTACCGCCGCAGCATGCACCGGACGTCGTGCGCAACTCTGCCCTGGCCAATGATGGCGGCTGGGTGGATGTAAACCAGCATTCCATGCAGTCGACCAAATATCCCAACGTCTTCGGCCTGGGCGATGCTTGCTCCACACCCAATTCAAAGACTGCGGCTGCGGTTCGCAAGCAGGCACCGGTCGTCGTGCGCAACCTCAATGCGCTGATCAAAAGCGGTGAAATTGAAGAAGGCTATGACGGTTACGGTTCCTGCCCACTGACCACCGCTTACGGCAAAGTGATGATGGCCGAGTTCACTTATGGCGGCAAAGTCACACCGACACTACCGCTGAATCCCAGCAAGGAACGGCGAATCAATTGGTGGATCAAGAAGACCGGCTTGCCCATCTTCTATTGGAAATACATGCTCAAAGGCCATGAAGCCTTCCCCGGTCACAATACGAATTACCAGGCTTAAGGCCGCGTCACTCGGTTGAAACTGGCCTCGCTGTCCGGCGGACCGCTGCCGTCATAGATTGCCACGCCTGGATAGGGAAAGAGCGGCCGGGAAAACATCACCTTTGAAAGGTCCTCAGGGAACCAGGGGCGGCGGACAAAGTTGGGCACGCTCTGTTCTATTTTGTAGGCAGTCAGCCGCTCGGGCGCGGCCTCGCCTTCCGTCCAAGATTCGATGGCCGAGAGAAAATCCACTGTATCGGCACCGGGACCGGAGCCGCAGTGGCGCATACCTGGAACCATGAACAACCTGAAGAACGGATCGAGGACGTCCCGACCGCCAAGCAAATCGGCTTGTTCCGCGTAATAGTCCAGCGACGACGCCGGCGTTAGCGTCTCGTCATTCCAGCCGTGGTAGAGGATCAGCTTACCGCCCTGCTCCTGGTACCGGGCCAAGCTGTAACCGCCGACCGGTTCGGGCATGTAATGCACGGTGCCAAGCCGCCAGGGGTCCGTATCAAAGTCGTAAGAAAAATCCGATAAGGGAATGGCCGGATCAGGATCCCGTTCGTAGGCTACATAATGGAAAAAATTGTTCTTTGTGGACATGCCCCCGGGTGGTTTGCCGTCGACGCCGATAAAAGTGCGGGCCCATCCCGGTTCGTCACCCATGGAATACCCCATGGAGGTGACTGGACGGCCGGCGGATGTTTGCGCACCCTGGTACATGGCGCGCGCGGCCTCAATCTGCTCTACCGTGAGACAGTTACGAGTCTGCCCTCCCCGGCATTGCAGCTCCTCGGGATCAAACGTACAGCGCACCGGATCAGCAATGATGCCATCGGCAAGACCATCACTAGCGTCGCAGGTTGCAAGTGAACCGCCTTGCAAAATGGGAAGGGCCGTGCCGTCCAAAATGCTGGACCCATCGTCTCTCATCGCGGCCTTAAGACTCCAAAGAATGTGCGGCATGATCATGCCCGCTGCCGGGGCACCGGCGACAATGCCGTCATAGTCCTCAGGATATCGCATGGCCGCTTCCAAAGCCTGACGGCCACCGGTGGAACAGCCGCGGAAATAAGACACGGCTGTGTCCCGTTCGTAGTGACGTTTCGCCGCTGCCTTCAACAACAGTGTGGTCAGATGAGTGGCCCGATGATTGAAATCGATTTCAGCTTTGCGGTTGTTGTAGGCCCAGGTTGCGTCACCGGCACTTTCGGTCTGATGACCCATATCCGTGTGGGCGACGGCATAGCCGCGGATAAGTGCATCGTCTGTGCGGTGCATCTGTACCTGACCACAGAGCAATCCGCAGCCGGCGGTGAGCAAGCGGCCATTCCAGGTGACCGGCAGCCGTAATTCAAAGCCAATGTCAGTGTCGATCCGCCCGGCAATACGGCAATACGTCGGCAGTCCGTCGATCGCGCCTTGCATTTCGGCGAATTCAACTTCGACGGACGCGGCGATGTCGTTTTCGTATTGGGCACCGCGATGGGCGACACACATCGCCATGTCGATGGCCAGCCACGGATTGGCATCATCAGAAATAGCAAACGCGAATTGCGGAAATAGCACTAGAAGAACGAGCGGTATCAGCCGGTCAAGCATGATCAAAACTCCTCGGAGCCAGCATAGTCCTTGCCTGTCTCTCTGGACAGAACCATGCCAGCCTGCTCGACTGTCGACCGACGAGGGTACATGCAAATTAGAAATTCAACGACGTTGTGGGGCGGGATTGCCCAGGCCTTGCATTGGACCATGGCCGCGCTGATTTTTGAGCAGCTTGCCACTGGCCATTACATGGCCTAGCTTGGACCAGGAGAGGGACAGGATGAACTGTTCTATTTGACCCATGAACCATTGGGCGTGTTGGTTCTGGTGCTGCTGTGCTTGCGTGTGATCTGGAGGATGCTCAATTCGACACCAGTTCTCCCGCCTCATATGCCCCGTTGGCAGGTGAATACCTCCCATGTGAGTCACTATGGCTTATATGTCGCTATGGCAGCGATGGTTAGTAGCGCTTGGACTATGGCGTCTTTCGCGGGGTTTCCCGTTTCGCCCAACGCACCGTGGACCCTGCCCAATTTCACTGAAAAGAATCTCGATTACGGCCGCTTGGCCTATAACGTGCATGTGTGGACGGGGTGGATCATTGTCGGATTGGTGAGCGTCCATGCAACGGCGGCCATCAAGCATCATGTTGTGGATAAGGACGATGTGCTGCGCCGCATGGTGCCACCATGGATGGGATTAAGCGATCCATGAGTGCAACATCCGTACGTAAAGCCTATGTAGACGGTCTGTTCGGCAGTGTGCATTTGCGCCGGTCTGAGCCTGATGTTCAGGATAAGCCACCAGTGCTGTGTTTCCATGCCAGTCCGTTGTCAGGATTAATCTACGAAGACCTAATCAAACGATTAGGCACGGATCGCCTGGTCATCGCGCCGGACACACCGGGCTACGGCATGTCGGACGCACCGGACACACCCCCGGATATTCCCACCTACGCAAACGCGTTTTCTCATCTACTGGATACGTTGGACCTCGCGCAGGTCGATCTTGTGGGATACGCCACCGGCTCGGTGATTGCCGCTGAATTGGCCCGTCGACGACCAGAAGCGGTGCGGCGGCTGGTTCTGTTCTCTGCCCCCGTCATCAACGACGAGGGCCGTAAAACCCTAGGCGATCGCTTCGGCCATGTGATCGAACCCAAGCCGGACGGCTCCCATTTGATCCCGCTGTGGCACCAGGTCTTTGACGGCCGCGGTCCTGACCAGACGGCCGATTTGTGCATGCTGGTGTTCCCGGAACACATCCGAGCCGATGACGATAAGAAACCGTGGGCGCCGGGAGCAGCCTTTGAGTTTCACTTGGAAGATGCGCTCTCGGCACTGACTCAGCCGCTGGTGATCTATAACATTGCCACTGAAGTCCATGGCTCGACTTTGCGCGCCGAACCGTATGTGAAACCGAGAACGATTGTGGAATTACCGGATTGGGGCCATGGTTTTTTGCAAACCCGAATGGACGAATCAGTGAAACTGATTCGGTCATTTTTAGACAAAGAATAAATTGAATAATCATTGGGGGACGAATACATGAACGACAATCGAGTCCCCGTGCGACGCATGTACGTGGACGGACCAACGGGGCAAATACATCTGCGTGTGGCCATGCCTCCCGAACCCACGGGCCGGCCCCTCTTCTGCTTTCACCTCAGTCCAGTGTCGGGGATCGTTTACGAGAACTGGATCGCGGAAATGGGTAAGGACCGCCTCGCTGTGGCACCGGACACGCCGGGCTACGGCATGTCCGATCCGCCCCAGGAACAGCCAACCATCGGCACCTTCGCCCAAGCCATGGGGGCGGTGATGGACACGCTTGAGGTCGATGAAGCCGACGTCATGGGCTACCACACCGGATCAAAAACCAGCGTGGAACTAGCCCGTCAGCAGCCGGACCGAATCAAGCATCTGGTTCTGATCTCAGCCCCCATCTACACCGAAGAAGACCTCGCCAAACAGAACGCCGACATGGGCCATCCCACTGAACCGCAAGAAGATGGGTCCCATTTGCTGGGCCAGTGGGCCGGCTTGTGGCGGTGGCGCGGGCCGGAACAGACGCCAGCCGACCTGATGCGGGCGTTTCCCGATCACATCAAAGGCGGCGAGAAAAAACACTGGGGTCACGCGGCGGCGTTTTCTTACACCTATCCGCCGACCATTCCCGATGTCACAGCGCCGATCCTGGTGCTTAACACCAACGACGATCTCGTGGTCTACACCCGGCGCATCCGTGAACACCTGACCAACGGTCGTGTCTTGGAACTGCCCGACTGGGGCCATGGGTTCTTGGATTACCACACAGAGGAAACAGCCGCTTTTGTCCGCGCCTTCCTTGATGACGACGTGTGGCCGGAGGGAGCTGAATAAATTCCGGTGGCAGAAAAACGCCCCATGCGCCGCCCAATACGCCGAGGCGTGTTCGCCTACATCGTCGGCGATGCCTGGATGATCGCCGCCATGGCGCCCGAGGCAGACAACACGCGGGTGGAAACCCCGCTCTACACGGTGACGCTGAACAAGTAAGGCGCTACAGGCCCAGCATTGGCAACCAAACCGTTCGGCGTAGAACGAGTGGTGTCTGAAACCATTACTGTGCCGGCGGGCACGTTCGAAACAGTGCGCTATAGATGCGGTGCCGTGCCTGATGGAACTGCGCTCGACGATGCGGACTTCCAGTACAACATCTGGGTCACCGACGATGTGTTCAAAATGGCGGTGCTGTCAATGTATCCGGGCAAGACCCGGTTCGAACTGGTTGAACTGACGGAAAACTAGACCAGCCGCTTACCGCCGTCGCAGGGGATTACCAGACCGGTAAGAAACCCGTTTAGGACGCAGGCGACAACTGCGTCGGCCACGTCTTCCGGTTGACCGATGCGGCCGGCCGGTGTGGTCGCCGCTGAGTCGGCATACATCTTCTCGCGGATATCATCGGGAATGCGGCTCCAGGCTTCTGTATCTGTAAGCCCTGGGGCAACTGCATTGACCCGTTGCGGCGCCAGTTCCACGGCGAGCGTTTTAATCATGCCTTCCAGTGCGCCATTGACGGCACCCAAGGCAGCAGCTGTCGGTACAGCGGCAATGGCCGAAGCACCGGTGACGAGAGTCAGTGTGCCCTGCTCCGACAATTTCTTTGCGCCGTGATGCATGGCAATGAGGTATGGCCAAAACCGGCCGTCAAAGGTTTCACGGAATCCTTGCACCGGCACGTCGGTGAACGGTCCTAAAGCCGCGTTTGCCGCGACGGAGATAACCAAGTGATCCAGAGACTCCAAGCCTTCGAAGAAACCGGCGGCGGCCGGTTCATCTGTACAATCCACCGCGGCAAGAGCCACGTCCGCGCCGAGGACTTCATGGGCTTTGGCTAAGAGTCGGTTTCGAAAGTCATGCGGCTCGGGCCAATCTGCGGACGAGGAGCATGACGGAGGCGGCGTAGAGGAAGGCGCGGGCCGAGGCGATGGTGGCCTCGAAGTCCTTTGCCAGTCGCCGGTTGCGGTTGATCCAGGCGAAGAAGCGCTCCACGACCCAGCGGCGCGGTTGAACGGCGAAGCCGACCTGATCGGGGCTTTTGCGCACGATCTCGACGGCGATCATGGTGGCCGTGGCGACCTTCTCGCCGGCGTAGCCGCTATCGGCAAAGACCTTCTCGATGAACGGAAACGAGCCGCGTGAGGCGCACAGCAGCGGCCCGCCACCATCGCGGTCCTGGATACTCGCCGGATGCGCCTCGAGCACGAGGCCGCGCCCGTCGGTGTCGACCAGCGCGTGGCGCTTGCGCCCCTTGATCTTCTTGCCCGCATCGTAGCCGCGGGGGCCACCAGCCTCGGTCGTCTTGACGCTCTGGCTGTCGATAATCGCGCCGCTCGGGCTGGCCTCGCGTCCGACCCGCTCGCGATCGGCCATGACCAGAAAGTGGTTGATCTTCTCAAGGAGGCCGTCGTCGCGGAACTTAGCGAACCAGCGATAGATCGTGCCCCACGGTGGTAAATCGCTTGGCAGCAAGCGCCAAGGGCAGCCAGCCCGCATCACGTAGAAAATGCCGTTGACGATCTCTCGCATCGGCCATGACCGGGGCCGTCCCGTGCCATGAGCCGGAGGCAAATGAGGCTCGATCACAACCCACTCCGCAGCGGTCAAATCAGTCTGATAACGCAGCGCCTTGCGGCTATGCTGCTCTCGGGTGGTCGGCGTCCACATGGCGGCTCCAGATCGGTTTCAGCAACCTTCCTGGAATCACATCGACACCGGCCACTCAACCCCTTTCGAAACGGCCTCTAAGCGTTCTTTTGATCGCCCGGCGATGGTGACCGACGCGCCAAGGTCTTTAAGGCGTACGGCAGTGGCGCGGCCGATCCCGCTCGACCCACCGATGACGACGGCGGTCTGGCCGGCTAGAAACTCAGTCATGGCACTGCCCCTGCTCTGTTCAAGACTGCTAGGGCCACAATAGACCGCGAATGCGCCCTGGCAATGCCGTGGTTCATAAGGGTTTTAGGCCACCTACTGTTGTTATAACATTATTTATTGTTGATTTACCAAATTATCTATGGGAGGATTTCATCAGTGTCCGGATCCGTGATGTCCCCTCCCGGATCCCCCTACGTTACCCCGTCCGGGGCCGGTCGCGCTTCATCCAAAGAGAGAGTCCCATAGATGGTGCAATCCTTCGCCTGTGCGGGCGACAAAGAGTTCGTCCTGAGGAAAATCTCTCATGGTTGACACACCGACAGCCCGCAACCGGCTGCGCAAACAAGAGCTTGGCACCAACGTCAACACCTGGGGCGACGACAAACTCAATGAAGTGATCGAGGCCATCGATAAGTCATTGGACGGTGTTGAGAGCTTTGTCCTCACCGGCGACAAGACGCTGATCACCACCAATTACACCACGGCGGACGAAAGCCTAAACCGGGTGCTGAAATTCACGGGCACGCTCGCCAGTGCCGCCAACGTCATCGTGCCCAATGTTGACCACTGGTATGTGGTGATCAATGCCGCCGGCGATCAGGTGACGGTAAAGACCAATGCCGGGATGGGTGTCGCCGTTCCCAATGGCGCAACGGCGCTGGTTTATTGCGACGGCACCGATGTGTTAAACGCGGCGCCGACGGTATTTAGCGGTGGACTCTCTGTCGCCGGGCAAATTAACGGTTTGTCGCAAGGAACAGCAAACACGGATGCGGTGAACAAAGTCCAAATGGATACGGCTATCGCCAATCAACTGACGACGGGTGATGGAACCATCGCCAACAGCGCCACCGATACCACGCGGAGGTTTCTCAACACCGCGATTCATTTTTTCGGTGCACTGACCGGAGCCACACAGGATTCGGGTGCGGACGAATGGCTAGACGTCAAATTGCGTGCCGCACAAGCGGTCGCGATTACGGCCAACATGACCCTTGGCATTGGGTCAATCAACTTTATCGACACGACAAGCGCGGCGATTACCGCCTTGAACTTACCGGACGACGGCGATGGTATAGATAGTGCCGATTTAGAAGACGGCGAGTTGGTAATCATCATTGACATTGGCGGCAGCGTGGAAACTAAACGCGTGTACCGTCAACGGCAATTCCAACAACGTCAAACTTCAAGATCAAACCGCCGCGTCCACCTACGACCTCAACACAAATTTCGCCATGACCATAAACGTCTGGGACAACTCAGCCGGTCAATGGTTGGCGAAAGCACTAGCGTAAGGAAACAACTATGGTTGGCACGGCTGATGTAATTTCGAGCGGCGGCGGAAGCGGTGACCTGTCTTGGCCGACTACGACAACGGCGCGGTCGATAACAGGCGATTCGACAACGCTTGTGGCGGCGGACTTCAACACAAGCAATACCTATATCTAACGCAAAACACAGCGGGCGGTCGTGACCGATTACCAGCCTTATCCGGCATGACGGTTGGCGACTTTATAAACTGCATCGTTACAGGCGAAAGCGAAGAATATCTTTTAGAAGCGGGGGAAACGGGGAACGCTCTACAACTTCGCGCACCGCCTGGCGCACAATTTGTGTTGCGCGTTTCTACAGACCCCGCCGGAACCAAGATTTGGCACGCTCCCGGCAATAGATCGGTCGGCCTTAATAGAGGTCCGTACAACAACGGTTGGGGCGCAGAGCAAACCGTTACTGCCACCGGGCCAATGGCTGCCGGTGGCAATGGCAAACATGACGGCCAGTGCATGTTGTCACGCACACTCATGGTTGAAACTTGGATAAGTAGTGCCAACCTCTATGCTTGCGCTATATCGTTCAATGCAGATGGTACGTTTTCTTCACGCGGGACAGACACACTACTTTGGAATGATGCGAACACGTTAGCATCTACGTGGTGCGTAGCTGTTGATGATGCGCGTATAGTTTGCGCCGCTCAAGGCACAACCGACAGCCAAGTGGAATTGGTAGCCTGTACGATTTCCGGTGTGACCATTACAGGCGGGTCTAATACCACCATCGCAACAGGCACGGGTTGGCCTACTCGCGGCGACGGCATGGATATGGTTAAGCTGGCCACTAATAATATAGTCGTATTCGACCCCGCAGCTACGAACCACGGCTTTACGTATTGCAGTATTAGAGCATTTCCGATTTATTCTGACGCATAGCCGTCAGCAACCAAGAAGTTCCTGCAGTGCCCGTGATTGAAGAGGCCGCAGACGTTATATACCGGCGGCTTTCCACAGATCATCGATGGTGCGGGGTTTTAAGCGCTTCATGTGAGCTTTGAACTTTGAAAATGCGAGCTCGATCGGGTTGAAGTCCGGCGCATAGGGCGGCAGGAACAAAAGCCATGCGCCCCGCTTTTCAACCGCCCGCCTGGCACCGTCGCGTTTGTCGGCCGGCAGATTGCCGGGGACAACAACAGCGCCTTTTTGAAGGGTCGGGGCGCGTTGCGTTTTGATGTACTGCTCGAATGCATCACCGTCCATGGCGCCCTCGATCAAATCAGGGCACCCAGGGCGCGGTCAGGCCGTCACCGCGCAATCCGGCAATGAAGGTCATGGTTTGCCAATGACCATGGGGAATGGCGGCAACCATCCGCTGGCCGCTGGGACAGCGCCCCCGCAGGCGCGCCATTTTGGTATTGATACTTGTTTCGTCAAGGAACACGATCCTGCCGACCCGCTCGGGATGGGCCGGGAGCCGGGCCTGACGTTGGCGCCAAACCACGCGTGCTGCCTGCCCATCCGCGCGTTCCTGTTCACTGGCGTGGGCGGTTTTTTTAAAGCTGATCTTGCGCGCGCGGAACCAGTCATTAATCGTCGAAGTCGGCGCAATCACTTGGTGAACTTCGTCCAAACGCTCAGACAGCTCTTGCAGTGTCGGGTCTGGCGTCTCCTTAATCCAGCGCAGGATATCCTCGCCGTAAGGATCAAGACGGCGCTGGCGCGACGGCCGTGGCTTGACCGCGACAGTCCCCTCGTCTTCATATCGCCTGACATACCGCACCGCCGAGCTTGCGCTCACCTCAAAAAGGGCTGCCGCCTGACGGCGCGACATGCCCGACGCCACTTTCCTCGCCAAACGAATACGCAGGTCTTCCGATACAGCCACGATGCCCCCGCCAAAGCGGCTATCGAATCAGTCCGCCAAGACCATGACAACAAAATATTGATTCATTCAACCTCGGAAACGCTCTAGCGGCACGACAATCACCATAAACACGCTCGACCAAACGATAACTGGTGCCGCCGCCGATGTTACGAGCAGCGGCAATGTCGGCTGCGTTGAGCGCATGAATGACGATGAAACTTATTTCTATTGTTCAAGAGCGGCAGGATTAACCAACACAAACACACCGGGCCAAGTCATTCAACAAACCGGCACAGGCTTCGGCACCCAAGTAGAAGTAAACGACAGTTCCCTTTCCCCGAACAACTCAACGAACCACTGTGTCAAGGCTTGGGGTTGGGGTGATTGGTATGTCAATTACATAAAGAACACCAATGTCCAATGGTTAGAAATGACAAGCGCCGGTGTCGGCGGCTTTGGTTCTCTTATGGTCACGGTTTACATGGGCACAATACAGCTTCCCAGGGATGATGGAAACTTTTGTTATCGTGGAATTTTCGCCAATATGAAAAGCCACATTGGCAGCAACCAACAGCGTTTCCATATTGTGATGGTGATTGTGCCGCGTTCAGCGATCACAGACAAAGGTGATAATCGCGGGACACCGCTTTGCAACTATAATTCTTCAACCAGCTTCAACAACCAAATCCAATTCTACGGCGAACAACAAGACATGGATGGTTTTGCCCACGTCCTGCCAGGACCGCCTAATCCAAATACGGCAGCGGAGTTGTGGGATAGCCAACCGGTGATGGCTTATCTTGGTGATTACGATTTCTCGCAAGGTAGCTGCATGACCATGATCGTCAACATGGCGACGGACGACGGGTGCGCTTACGCACTGTTAGAAATCCCCGAAGCAACGGCGTTTTTATAAGGAATAGATTATGTGGGTTGTCTACAACACCGCGCCGGGTGAACCGGCGAGGATTCAAGCGGGTGCGAAAAACCAACCGGCTTGGGAAGACGTGCAAACAAAGAGCGTCGTTCTTTACGACCGCTTGGACGTGGGCGGTAATCCCGCCGTGCCCGCACAAGGGCGTCTTTGCCTTATGGAGCCGGACACCTACGCATGGGTAAGCGTCCCCGATGGAACGTCGGATGAAACCATGCCCAACGGGTCGAAAATTTGGGACGGTTCCAACGTCGTTGATAATCCTGATTACGTCGCTCCGACACCACCCACGCCGGACCCATACGACGGCAAAGTATCGTTTTCGTCTTCACAAGCGATTGCGATTGTTGCCGCCGTTGTGTAGTCAACAAAGTACACCGCGTTTCGTGGGCACTGGGCATACGACGCCTTGATTGCCGCGCGAACGACTGACCCGCAAGACGCGGACGGGCGGGCGTTGTTAGACCAAGGGCTTGCCGCGTTGGTTTCCGATACATCGTGGACGCAAAAGGACATGGATGGCGTCATTGCAGCGATACCGACCGGCTAACCAGCACCAACACTGACATTGTCTCTAGGCAGGCTTTGTCTCCGTCCCCACACCTGCCGTCACCACCAACACTTTACCGGCGTCGTGGACGACAAACTTGTGCCAGACGCCGGTGGGCATAAGGAACGCCTGGACCTGGGCGCATCTCCACAGTTCGCTCACCCTCGTCTGTTTCTAGAACGAGGTCGATCCGCCCCGAGGCCAGATAAATCAGTTCCTCACCGGCCGGATGCATTTCCCAATGACTGTGATCGGTCATCTCAAAGGAGGTGACAAGGCGGCCGCTGCTAAGAAAGAAGTGTTGTCGGCGATGGTCGGCCAAAAGTCAGGGGTCACCGGCACTTGGGCCGCACTGTTATCGGGCCGAAGATCCACATAGGTCTCAATAGGATCGAAGGCCGGATATATGGTGTTGTCCATCACGGTCACCTGAACTGCATAGGCGTGGTGTCACTCAAATCTTTGTAGCGATCCCGCAGGCGCAGCTGGCGGCTGTCCATGGGGATGACTTCACCCTTGATGATGACATCGGTGGGCAAGGTTGTGACTTCCAACGGATCCCCTTCCCACACCACGACGTCGGCGTCCTTGCCCACTTCCAGCGTGCCGTAGTCGTCATCAATGCCGAACATCTCGGCCGGATTACGGGTGATGGCAGCGAGCGCCGCGTCAAAGGGCAAGCCGTTGGCCACCCCGATGCCAGCGATTTGCGTGACATTGCGCGGATTGTTGAAATCGTTGAACGACGTGGTAGCGATGGCGATGGTCACTCCGGCTTCGTGCAGTAAACGCGCGTTGTCCAACGTGGCGTAGACGTTGTCGAAACTGGTGGGCAAATTGTTTGAGGGATCGATAATCACGCCGATGTCGGCCTCGGCCAACTTCCCTGCCACCTTCCACGCTTCCCTGGCGCTGTTGAAGATCATGCGGATGTCATAGTCCACGGCGATGTCCATCAACACGCGCATGTCCGACGCCCGGTTGACCGTAACCACCAAGGGAATGTCCCCATCGAGCACAGGCAACAGCGCCTCAAGGTCGAGCTGATGGAGCACGTAGTCCCGGGTGCGGTTTTGATCGAAGTCGCGGCGGTTGTTGTCGTAATGGCGGGCGTCATCAAAAGCTTGACGCAAGAAAACGGCGAGACCGCCGCGGGCACCTCCCACCGCCTCCGCTGCCCGTCCCCCGAAGCCGGTGTATTGAGCGGCGCGAGACCTGATAACTAGATCATCGCCGAGGCCCAAATGGATGACAGCTCCTAGACCGTCAAAAACTTCACCGAACGCGGACGGCACGGTCACCGCGCGGGTGACACCGTCCACCCGGGTGACGGGGATGAGCACGGAGTCAGGATTCAATCCTGCAGTGACATCAAAGGCGGCAGAGAACGGTGCTTCTCCGAGACTGAAATCATCGGCCGCGTCCACCTGCCCCACTTCCAGCAAGCCGATCTTGGTCATCACGTTCATTAGACCGGGTGTCACCGGCCGGTTTTGCGCATCGATGACGATCGCATCGTTGGGAACAGCTACGTCTGTTCCAACAGCGACAATGTCCTCACCATCGATGAGGACTGTTGCGTTCTCAAGAACACCGGCATTGGTAATTGTATGGACTGTCCCATTGATGACAGCGATGCTGTCCGCGCTGGCAGTGGTTGATGCGAAAAGCGCAGCGGTGAGTGCGAACAGGAGTCTCATTGCAATTCTCCCTGTTCCACATAACCAACTTCGAAGTCTGACAAAAATTGTTTGTCTGGATCGTTGCGGTCGTAATTCAGCGCGCCGTCGATATAAACCTGCTCCGCCCGGGTGTAGACCGAGAACGGGTCACCATCCCATAGCACCACGTCGGCCATCTTGCCCGGTTCCAGAGAGCCAGTTTGATCGTCAATCTGCAACGCCTTGGCCGGGTTGAGCGACAACCAGCGCCACGCTTCGGCTTTGCTGACATCCAAACCGATGCGGTTGCCGGCGGCCATGGATTTGGCTACCTCCTGGTTCAACCGTTGAATGCCCACGTTGGAATCCGAATGGACGATAGCGCAGCCGTTTTCCGCCGCATCAACAAAAGCAATGTTTTCGCGGATACCGTCGAAACTCTCCAGCTTAAAGCCCCACCAGTCGGACCACATGGCACCACAAGTACCGGCCTCGCCGAGCAGGTCGGCAATCTTGTAGGCCTCTACCGCATGGTGGAAGGCGGAGACGTGATAGCCGAATTCTTTGGCCATATCTAACACCAGCGCCATTTCATCGGCTCGGTAGCAATGCATCTGAACCAGAATGTCGCCAGACAAAGCCAAAGCGAGTGTTTCGTTTTTCAAATCGCGCTTGGGAGGTTTGGCCGCCGGGTCACCCTGTTGCACTTTGGCTTCGTAGAGATCCCGGTCGTACTGGTATTGGAGGGCGTTGAACCACCCTTCCCGGTAGCCAGCGAAGTTGGCCATGCGCGTGCTGGGACCACTTTTGGAACCATAGACCCGCTTCGGATTTTCGCCGCAAGCCATTTTTAGACCTTGTTTGGCGCCGGGAAACTTCATGCCTTGGGTGGTGCGTGCGGGCACATTTTTCACCACAACTGTGCGGCCACCGAACAGGTTAGCGGAACCGACGGAAATGTGTTGGGTAGTGATGCCGCCAGCAATAGCTCGGCCGAACGCTGGGTCCTGGGGCCAGACTGCGTGTTCGGTCCATACTTGGGCGGTATTGGGCGACGTGGCTTCGTTAACGTCACCCGAGGCTTCCGTATTGGGCACCGGTCCAATGCCGATGTGCGAATGAATGTCGATGATACCGGCGGTGACCCACTTACCACCTGAGTTGACCACGACCGCACCGTTGGGAATTGTCACGTCGGCACCCACGGCCATGATCTTGCCGTCCGCCATGACCACCGTACCGTTCTCGACCATGCCACCGGCGCCGTCGAGGACGGTCGCGCCGACCAGTGCTGTCACCGGTGCCGAGCGCGGCATGTACGTGCTCGGATAGGGATCGCGGTTGACTGTCGCTAGTCTTTTTCCAGCCTCAGACGAGTCCGTTTGGGCCGATGCGGGATATTGCAGTGTGACGGTAAAGGCGATAACCAAAGTGGTTGCCGTTAGCAGTGCTCGGTGCATGCGCCCCTCCTGAGTAGCGGTATTCTTTTTATCGTTCTGGTTGCCCTAAAGGTGTACATACCCGGAGCCTCAAAACAAGCGTCATTCCGCTATCAGGGGTTACACCGCAAAATCTTTTCCCCTACGAGAAGGATTGAGAATGGGTTTGCTTCGTCTCTGTGTTTTTGCCCTGGTGGTCGTGGGGCTGGTACCCGTCGCGCAGGCTGAGAAAGTCTTGCGTATGGGCGTGGTGAGCCTGCCGCAGGACTTGGGGTAACCCTTTTGGGTCTTACACCACTCCGGCTGTGGTCCCGGGCCACTCGGTGTTCGACGCTCTCACGGTGATTGATAGAGAGGGTGTGGTGCAGCCGTGGATTGCCGAGCGCTGGGAAACGGTGGACCAACTGACTTGGTTGTTCATCCTCAGGCCAGATGTGATGTTTTCCAACGGCGAATCTTTCGATGCGAGCGCCGCGGCGGCGGCATTGATGTATTTCGCTTCGGGCGACGGTTTGGTTGAAGTGGTAGCCCAATCGGTCATCGATGTGGAGAGCGCTCGCGCCATCGATCCTCTGACCTTGGAAGTTAAGACCAAACGGCCGAACATTCTATTACCGCGGCGGTTGTCGGGATTGCGTATTCCAGCGCCCGGACCGTGGGCGGAACTCGGCCGCAGAGGATTTAGCACAGCGCCAATCGGGTCTGGCCCCTTTATCGCCACACGATGGGACATGACCCGGATCAACCTTGTTGCCAATCCCAACTCTTGGCGGCCACCCCAGTTAGACCGCATCGAATTCATCGGTGTTCCGGAGGTCACAACGCGGGTGCAAGGACTGATCACCGGCGCCATCGATATTGCTTTCGACATTGGCCCTGAAGACGGGCCACTGATTGAACCGGCCGGTGCGCAACTAAGGTTCCGACCATCGGGGCGAATTCAGCTCATTACCTTTATGTCCGTCGGCGATTCCCCTGTGGCCGACGTGCGCGTACGCCAAGCGTTGAACTATGCGGTCAACAAACAGCGGATCATCGACGTGCTGCTGGCCGGAGCCGCGGAACCCACCGGACAAGCCGCTGTCAAAGGCGCCTTCGGTTATGATCCAACGATCGAAGCTTATCCCTACGATCCCGACAAAGCCCGGGCGCTGCTGGCCGAGGCCGGATACCCGGACGGTTTCGACATGCCCGCCGACATGACGCTCGGTGCTATGGCCGGCGACGGTTCGTGGTACCTGCAAATCGCACAGGATCTTGCCCAGATCGGCGTCAACGTGACCTATGTTCCGGCGCCCTATCCTGTCCATATCAGCAGAATTCGCGAAGGCGGCTGGCGGGGCATCGCCTTCAGTATGGATTTCAACAACCTGCCGTCCATGGATGTGCTGTGGCCGTTGCGCATTCATTCCTGTTTATGGCGCGCACCGTGGCATTGCCGCCCCGAATGGCTGCCACTGATCGAAGACGCGGAACAGGAATTCGACTTAGAAGAACGCCGGCGCAAAACGCAGGAGCTGGTCCGCCTTTACCGGGACGAACCGACCAGCATTTACCTATGGGAGATGCCCGGTGTGGACGGCGTATCAGACCGCGTGCTCAACTTTCATCCGGGGCAAGCGTTTCTCAACATGAGTGTCCTCGATTTGGCGGAGTGAAGCGATGCTGACAAACGTGCTTTTGGTCACCCATATCGTTGTGCTCGGTTATTGGCTGGGTTCAGAGTTCGTCATCAACAGCGGCTACCGCTATGTCTGCCGGGCGTCCTCCATGCCCTTTGAAGAGCGCAACAAGTTGATGGACCATGTGCTCGATGTGGATCAACATGTGCGGTACGCGCTGGTGCTGCAGATCGGCCTCGGCACCATCCTGGCCGCGCTCTACGGCTATATTCCGGGTGGCACCACGATGGCAATGGCCGCCACCGTAGTCGCAGCCATCTGGCTGATCTTTGTCGAAGTCATTCACCACAAACGCAAAGACCCCTCCGGTGCACGGCTCGGATTCATCGACCGCACTATCCGCTATGTTCTGATGTTTGGCCTGGCCGTCATTGGGGTCGGCGCACTCATAGCACAAGGTGACATGCCGACCTGGCTGGCGATAAAACTCATTCTGTTTGCCTGCGTTATGTTGTCCGGCATCGGCATTCGTTATTCGATCATCGATTTCTACCGTACCTGGGCCAAGATCAAGCAGGATGGGTCAACGCCCGAATACGAACAGTCCATCTGGCATATCTATAAATACGGCACGGGCGTCTTGCTCGGATTGTGGGTGTTTATTGCCACCATCGCCGTACTCAGTGTGTGGAAACCATGACCGCAAAATTACCCCGGCGCAGCCTCATCGGCGGTGCAACCGCAGCCGTCGTCGCACCAAGACCCGCCTTTTCTCAAACCCCAACCCGGACATTTGCCATGACCGATATGACCGACACGTTCGAACAGATTCTCACGGACTACGTGAACCGCTGGAACGACTACGACGCGGACGGGATGATCCCGTTCTGGGACACGGAAGATGAGGGCATCATTTATGTGGCGGAGGAAATTGACGCTCTATTTGGTTGGGAGGCGCTGGAAGGGTATTTCCGCGGTGCTGACCCTGAGACGTCCGACCACCTCATTCTGTTTAAAGATGTCACGGCCCGCACCATCGCACCCGGTATCGTCCAGGCCTATTGGAACATGAGCTGGAACATCTATTTCTCGACCGAAAAGCTCTATGCCAAACCCATCGGCGGCGAAGTGCGGGTGACCGCGCTGCTCAGGGAAAAAGAGAGCGGTTGGAAATTCTTTCACTGGATCGAAGGGCCATTGGCATCCCTAATCCAGCTCAAACGTGCCCATGAAGAGAATGTCGACCCCAGGTTGATCGAAAAACTCAAGACCAAGGGGATTGAGTTTTAGTTGTCCAGCACTACCAGCGGCTGACGGAACGTGTACCCCTCGCGGTGACAGTGGCCCAGAGCCCAGCCAAGGTTAAAGCCAACCCGGCGGGCATCAACATCTGTTCAAGCATAACCGGCCATCCGGATTTGACCTTGTTTGTGCAAAGAGAACAACAGAAAATCAGGCCATTCGCTGTAGTAAGGGTACTCCTTATCGCGCATACGGATGCCATACACCTCGCCGTCTGCGTCGGGATCAAACCACACCATCCCACCTTGGCTGTGCATGCGTATACCGGCGATGGATCGAGCCGCGCTGCCGTCTTCATTGCGGAAAGTCACTTCGCATTCGAAGATTTTGGCCCGGCGCATGCGATACGGCCGATCAACGGGATAGCCCAGGTACAAGCTGTCATCTGAAACCCGGAAGGTGGAATCCACCCGCCAGTACTTGGTCGCCGACAGGATGAGGTTGTGCACGGAATAGCGAACATCCGCCTCCTCTCCAAACACACAAGATTTGGGTTTCATTGCGCCTTCGTACTGATCTGCCACCCTGCGCCAGAACACATCGTAGCCGTCGAGAAAAAAGGTGTCGTCTACCGTCAAGTTGCCGAGTTTTAATGGATCATCCTGAGCACCGCCGGCCGCCTCGGCATCGCGGAAAAACCCCTGCTGCATGCGGATAGCGTTTTCTTCGCGGTCAGAGGAGAAAATCACGATCCGTTGACGAATGATGTTAGTCGGATCGCTGTCCCGGTACGGTTGTCATCAACGTCCATTCCTCCGCCATCGCCAACTATCCGTCCTCCGTTCGCATCCATAACGACGGTACAGGGAATATTGTCCGCCGAACTCATCATCTACGATGCCGCAGACGGCACCGAGTTGGCGCGTTGGACCAGCACAGACATTGCCGTGGGCGGCTCGCTGGAAGTCACGGTTGCGGATATTGAAGCGGAGGCGACGCCGTCCCTGACCGGCATCGCTGTCCCAGCCCACTACAATGTGGTGCTGGAAAGCGGTTTTGTCGGGCGCTTGCAACACATCGCGCGCAGCGCCGAAACCAACGCCCTCTCCGAACTCACCGATAAATGCGACCTAGCCGATGGCAGCTAGGTTTACCGGTAGCCCTTTTCCACGTTAACGCCGCCGTCCACCATGGCGCTGGTGAAGCGGGGATTGAGCACGATTCTCTCCTTGGATCCTTATAGTCACCCCATCCCAGGCGGCACCAGGATCCCTTGGTCAACCAGACGGCTGACAGTCTCGCGCTGAGCTGCACTGTGTTCGTCTGTGGAGGCCAGCGGAACATCGAGATGAGTATCGACGGGCGCAAAGTCGGTGATGTTGTACATGTCCCGGTGCAACGGCGTCTGTAGATGGGTAAGCAGATTTGATCCACCCAAAGACGTGCGCGCACGACGCAACGCATCGATATCAATGGTCGCCACGGCGTACTCTTCGCCGCCGGATTGCGTGCCGGCCAGCTTGTTACCTTTGAAATCGATGATTTGCGACGGCTGCCGTCTGCCGAACGGCGGTTTGGGATCAACCCCCACCGGCCCGAGGTCGGACAAAAACACGTAAGCCAAGTTCTCATACGCGCGCACGCGGCGCGTCATGGTGGTGAGGACGGGCACATCGAAATTGTGATCTGCGGGGTACACAGCTGATGCGGTCGGACTCAAGATAACTTCGGCGCCTTTCAAAACCATGCCCCGCGTCACTTCCGGATAGTTCATGTCCCCGGCAACCACACAGGCGAGCCGGCCGATCTCCGTGTCAGCAACGGGAAACAAGCTGTCTTCGGCGAAATGGTCCAGCCAGGCGGATAGGAGATCGCCCGGGCGGGTCTTGCTGGTGAGGCCGGTGAGTTTTCTATAGTTCAGGATCAGATCGCCGCTAGGCCCGACAATCATGCCCGACAGAAAGTAACGGCCGGGGAACTTATCGATGCCTTCGATGGGGTTGAAAGCGACATAAGCGTTGGCGTCTTGTGCCGCCTTGCCAATGCGTTCGATCTCAGGGCCGTCGGCACGGATGGTTCCGGGCCACCATTGAGCCGCTGTGATCGCTGAACTGGGGATTTGCAACCCAAATTCCGGGAACGACATCAAACGTGCGCCGTGTTCTTCCGCACCGCGCCTGATCAGGGCACACATGTTTTCAACGTTCTGATCGAGGGCTTCCGGTAAACAGTTTCCGGACGAATCAAAAGTGGGGATGACACCGGATTGAACACAAGCCGCACTGTATGATGGAATCTTTGCGCCTCTGGGCTCAATCCCGGGCTTGACCGGCGGACACAAGGGAGACGCGTTCTGCGCATGCGCGGGCTTGCGTCCGGCTTCATGCAACGCCCCGGCGGCCACCAATCCTGCCCCAGCCAGAAGTGTTGACCGTCGTGTTACAGCTAGAGAGTGAGGTTTCTGCTCTGAATCATCGGTCATCTGCGTCCTCCGCTTGCGGCTATTATGAAATCTCAGCCCCGGCAAAAACCTGTATAGGACCTGCTATCAACACTGCGGCCGTATTTTCCGGACCGGACCGCGCAGTTCCCCCTCCGGATATCGTGTCGTGTGCAAATTGATGTAGACCAGGTTCTGCACAAAGTTGGTAACTTCGCCGATGGATAAGATCTTTTCTCCTTCCACGGGGGAACTGAAGGCCTCCGGCGCTAGATCAAACATGGCCGGCGCCGTTCCTTCCGCCGGTACCGGACCATGAACATGAAGGCCGACCGGTTGGCTCGTCAGATCCTGGAAGCTCACCCGCCAGGAGAGTTTTAAGGTATCCCGTTCAAGCACGAAGTCCGCGCGCCCTATGCCTGGGCTGTCCGTCGGTAACCGTTCTGCGTCGTCCGACATATCCGCAGAAAAATGTATGGGGGGGCCGGACCGGTCATCCGGATCCGTTGAAAAATAGAGACACGACACATTGTCTGACTCGGTGGACTGGGCTCCGGCCGGACCGGCCATCATCAGTGCCACAACGACCCAAGCCGGGCTTGTAAATAGTCGCAAAGCTCTACCCCTTTTCATGTGACACTCCTTCTGCCCGCCGGCCCACGCTAGAGTAAATAGGACTGGATTCCGATAGCTCGACATAATTGAAGAGAGCTGGAAAAATTCCTATCGAAATATGGGCTACGCGAAACAGGCTCACGAAGAAGGCCGACATCGCAAATCAGACTCGCGAAAAGTGTAGTATTTCTCGAGTATTAGAGCCCTAATCCTCAGCCGAAATCCGGTATGAAAAATCGGGCCTTTGAGATGAAGAACCGATGCCCATCGTGATATTATGCCCATCGTGATCCTTTAGGACATGGAATTCAGATGAACCAACTGCCCATTAAAAGATCGCTGCTATTGGCATCGATTCTTGTCTTGTCTCTACCTGTCACTGAAGCCGCGGCGGAAAAGCAGACCCTTGGTTTTGTCATCACCAAGTGGAACACGGCGATGCACGAAACTCTGTTCATGGACGAATGCCCGGAAGGTCCGGCCCCGGGCAATTGGGAAATCTGGGAATCGAC
Organism: Rhodospirillaceae bacterium; assembly: GCA_965262665.1. Taxonomy (GTDB): domain Bacteria; phylum Pseudomonadota; class Alphaproteobacteria; order Rhodospirillales; family Rhodospirillaceae; genus CBDBND01. The sequence goes on along the minus strand of CBDHFR010000002.1, from coordinate 225,478 downwards.
CGTAACCCCCGAGGTGCGCCGCTCTTACCCCGAGTTGCTGATAACCCAGGTGCGGCATGTCAACTACCGCGGCCCCAATGGGGAAGATGTGTGTGCAGAGCCAACCTCGGTCACAGATCCCCCTCTCAAAATCGTCGAGGGAAAGTATGGATACGGCATTGATCTCGACGGAAATGCCAGCGGTGAAGCGACAGCCAAGACGTGCAAACACAACAACTTCACCGGACTGAACGGAGAACCGGGCATCGATAACCAGATGTACCGGCTGATGGGTTGCATTCAAGCATGGCGGAGTTACGGACACATCGAGAACAATGCCAATTCCCATCGCTTGAGCAGCGGATTGGGTATGATCCTGATGGAAATCGCCGATGTTGACGACGTGCGCAATGATGACAATGTCACGGTAACTTTTTATCGGGGAACCGGGTCTTTCTCATTGGACAGCAAAGGAGCCGTTCTGCCCTTTGCCAGTTATGAGATCGATCTCGAGAATGGTGCGCCCCGGTATGGTGATGCTGTCTCCGGCAAGATCGTTGACGGCGTTCTAAAAACTAATACCGCGGATGTGCGCCTGCCTCACTTTGGAAACTACCAATACATCCGTCAGCTCATTCGCGACATGCAGGTTCACATGGACTTGGGGACCGAGAGCGGCAAAACGAAAGGCATGGTCTACGGCTACTACGGTGTTGATCAGTTTTACAGCTATGTGAGAGGCCTGCTGACATCTTTTCCCAACCGGCACAAATACAGTTGCCCGGCCATTTACGTCGCCGCCCATGAGTTGGCCGACGGACACCCGGACCCGGAAACTGGGGACTGCACCACATTGTCATCGGCGTTCAAATTCGATGCCGTGCGGGCTTATATCAATCATCCGGATCCTGAAAAATTGGCGACCCTATCCGCCTGCTCCGGAGCCTTGGCAACAAGTCAGCGTTAAGTGCAGGAACTATTCGAATGAAATACTCGGCAATAATCGTGAATAAACTCTGCTCGTTTACGCTTGTCGCTGCTTGCACTGTTTGTTTGAGTGCGTGTGGACCTGCAGAACCGATCAGCGAAGGATCCCCACCGGATGTGCGCCGCCTGACCGAGGATCAGTACCGCAATATCATCGCCGATGTTTTCGGCACGGCTATTGTTGTGGGTGGCCGATTTGATACACCGGTTCGTTCAGACGGTCTGCTGGCTGTAGGCTCACGCGATGCCACCGTAACGCCCGGCGGATTGATTCAATACGATGAAATGGCGCGGTCCATTGCGTCACAAGTCATGAGCGAGCCAAATCGTCACTTCCTGGTGCCGTGCAACACTGCAGATCAAGCCCAGTACGATGAAGCCTGCACGACTCAATTCATCACAAAATTTGGCCGCCTGCTTTTCCGCCGCCCTTTGACAAACTCGGAACGCGTGGCCCGTCTCAAATTTGTCCGGGAGACCACGCAAGCGCTTGGCAGTTTTAGCGCCGGATTGACGACGGGCCTGGCCAGTCTGTTGATGGCGCCTCAGTTTCTGTTCATCACCGACGTGGTTGAGGCCGACCCTGTCCAACCCAGCGCGTACCGGTTGGATGCTTACTCCATAGCGGCGCGTTTGAGTTTCCTTTTGTGGAATACGGCGCCCGACGAAGCCCTGCTTGCTGCCGCCGAGAATGGTGACCTGCACACAAACGACGGCCTTGAGCATCAAGTTGAACGCATGATGGCGTCCCCTCGCCTTAAAACAGGAGTGCGTGCCTTTTTCAGCGACATGCTCGAATTCAGTGAGTTTGATTTCCTGGAGAAAGACTCCGTCATCTATCCCTCCTTTAGCGTGGCGGCGGGACGGGACGCGAAAGAGCAAACCTTACGCACCATAGCCGATCATGTGATCAACAGGGATGGGGACTATCGCGATCTGTTCACAACCCGCAATACCTTCATAACCCGCACCCTGGGACTGGTGTATCGGGTTCAAGTGAAAGCCCCCAAAGGGGTATGGGAGCCCTATGAATTTGCCGTGGATGATCCGCGCTTGGGCATCCAAGCGCACCTGGGTTTCCTGGCCCTAAACTCTCATCCTGGGCGCAGTTCGCCAACGCTTCGTGGCGCAGCCATTCGCGAGATGTTGCTTTGCCAAAAGGTCCCCGACCCTCCGCCGGATGTGGATTTCAGTGGCTTTAATGATCCAGATTCGCCAGCCAAAACAGCACGGGAGCGGTTAGCCGCCCACTCAACCAATGCAGCCTGTGCCGGTTGCCACCGCATCACAGATCCCATCGGATTGGCCCTTGAGAACTTTGACGGTGCCGGACAGTTTCAGTTGACAGAAAACGGCGTGGCGATTGATGCCAGCGGGGACTTGGACGGGATTGATTTTGAAGACAGCGCCGGTCTTGGCCTGGCATTACGCGACAATCCGGCCACAACGGCGTGTTTGGTCAATCGATTGTATGCCTATGCAAGCGGAAAGACCTTGGCGTCACGGGATGCATGGATGGCTTATCTGGAAGACAGTTTTTCTAAAGACGGCTTCCGCGTGAAACCACTTTTAAAACGTATCGCCACGAGTAGAACGTTTTACGCCGTTTTGCCATCCGATTCAGATGAACAAATGATCGAAACCGCTGCAAACTCAGCGGCACTAAACTAAAGGACTATATTAGAGGACAGTGACCATGAGGATTCACCAAAAAGGTCGATTCAGCCGCCGCTCCATACTGCGTGGTGCTTTAGCCGGATCTGCGGTGTCCGTCGGACTGCCGTTCCTCGACTGCATGTTGAATGAGTCGGGCACGGCCTTGGCTGCGGGAGCGCCTTTGCCGGTGCGTTTTGGCACATGGTTTTGGGGATTGGGACATACACCAGGCCATGGGGTTGAGGACAAGTCAGTTACAAGCCCCGGCATCACATTCAAAGGTGAAGCCGAAGCGCTGCAGCGTCATGAGGACATCGTCAATTTTCTCGGTAAGTTCAACATGCCATTGGACGGCCGGTCCAACTATCCGCACGAAAGTGGCTGGATTGCCTCGAGGACGGGAACAGTTCCAGACAAGGACAAGGAAATCCCGACCGCGACCTTTGACTTGCTGATTGCAGACAAGGTTGGAACCAGCACGCGCCTAAAGATTGTTGACATTTCGTGCACAGGAAATCCAAATCACAGCTATTCCGCACGCGGCACCTATACTCGGACAGCGGCGGAAACATCACCGACCAAACTGTACACGCGGTTGTTTGGACCGGATTTCGTTGACCCCAACAAAGCGGACTTTAAGCCTGATCCGCGTGTCTTGGTCAGAAAGAGTGTGCTTTCGGCGGTCAAGGATGAGCGACAACAGTTGCTGCGGCAGGTCGGCGCATCCGATCGTGATCAATTGGATGAATACTTTACATCCATTCGTGAACTGGAAAATCAGTTGGACATCCAGCTGCAGAAACCAGCACCCAACGAAGCCTGCCAGGTGATACCGCCACCTGAAACCGGCGATATTCAAGAGAATATGCTGGGTGTCGAAGTCGAGCAGGTCCTTGCCACCCATGAGACCTTCACGCGGATGCTGGCCATGGCGGTGGCCTGTAACCAGACCAAAGTCTTTAATGTGGTGTTCAGTGATTCTCTGTCCAGCCTCCGCAGGGAAGGCGAAAGTCTCACGCACCACAGTCTGTCCCATGAAGAACGCGTCGATCCGGCCCTTGGTCTCCAGCCGCAGACCTCTTGGTTCAACACGCGTAGTATGGAGGCACTGGCCACATTCATCGATTTGTTTGGGTCCATTAGGGAGGGCGACGGCACGTTGCTGGACAACGTCTTGATCCTGGCCGGAAGCGAAACCGGCGACGCCAAAACTCATTCTATCGACGAAGTCCCTTTTATGACGGTGGGACGGGCAGGCGGCCGCATCAAAACCGGCCTATACGTCAGAGGGAACGCCGACCCAACAACACGGATCGGCCTCACCGCCATGCAGATTATGGGATTGTCCGTCGACAGCTGGGGCACGCGGTCCCTGAAAACGTCGAAAACCATCAGTGACATTCTTGTCTAGACTTGGATACGCCTGATGACAACACACTCTAAGCATTCTGCACTCTGGATAGCCATGTTACTGGTGTTCTCCGTCAGTAGCAGCCATGCGGCAGGCCCCTTTCCCACTGAAGTCGCGGCTATGCAGTTCGGGCATGGCGCTCGTCTGACCGACACACAAGGTTTGGCCCTTTACCGGTTCGATAATGACCTAAGAGAACCTGGAACCTCGACCTGTTCTGGCGAGTGCGCGGAGAAACGACCACCGCTAATCGCGTCAAGAGCGCCGGTAGAAATTCCGTACAATTGGAGTCTGATCGAACGGGAGGACGGAATCCAACAATGGGCGTACGCGGGACGGCCCTTATACCGCTATGCCCGTGACAAACATGAAGGGTCTGCCTACGGCGACGGTGACGGGTGGACGATCGCGTTTGAACCGATCATAACGCCACTGGAAATGTCCGTTGCAAGCACGGTCTTGGGGCATGTGCTCGCCGCGTCAAACGGACAAACACTGTATGTGCAGGAAAACCAGACTGGGCCGGCTGAATGTACCGCCGATTGCTTGGAGACCTGGCTGCCGTTCGAAGCCCCATGGGGTGCATCTGATTACGGTGATTTCTCGATCCAAGCCAGGGACGATGGAGTCTATCAGTGGGCGTATAAAAATAAGCCGCTGCATCGGTTCGCGGGCGACTCAGAGCGTGGCGACATCAACGGCGATGGTGTGGACGGTGCCTGGCAGGCCATGGTTCTGGAACCGACACCTCCAGCTCCCTCTTGGACAACGGTTGTCGGGTCCGATGGCGGTACGCTTTTTGCCAATTCCAATGGCATGACTCTTTATAGACTGATGGAAGATCGAAACTCTTTAGAACAATCGATCCAAGGTGGAAATCATTGCAGTGAAGCCTGCTTGGAAAATTATTGGACTCCCGTTGTAGCTGACTCAAAGGTTGCACCGATCGGGTATTGGTCGGTGATCGAAACCAAAGACCAGTCATTGCGATGGGCGTACAAGGGGATGCTCCTGTACACGCTTGATTTAGAAACGCGACCCGGCCAACTCTACTACACCACCTTTCGGCAGTTCCAATGGATGAAGCCGATTATGTATGCCCTCCCCTCGCTTCAAGGCGTGTTTTAGGATCAGCTTTTGGTTGCCCCTAAAGAAAAAGACAATGGCAGCTGGGGTAAGGAGTCTGGTAATCTGAAAAGACGCGGTTCATCAGCGTCCGGTTCGAGTAACGTGACATAAGCCCACGGCAGCGTTTCGTGTTCGTGCAGAAATTCCAACCGCATACCCGCATCCAACAAGCCACCGATGATCGACGATAAGGGATGAGCCCAATCGTAACTGTCGCTGCCTTCAGTAGGCATGGTCTCACCGGTGTAAGTGATTTCCTCATCGAAATGCAGCGGTGATGTGGGGTCGGTCCGCTACGGATATTTGTGAACGAGCTGACCGTCCTCTTCTTCCACCACCAGCATGGATGGGTGACCGTCAGCCATACCCCATGGCCATTGGAAGACCACCACGTTGACCGCCGGCTTGCGCCTCTCCGGCCCTGGCGGCCCCGATGCTCCTCGACGGGCCGATGCATGGGGCTGCCTTCAAGGCCTATGTGGAACAGGTCCTGGTACCCGGACACTGGGAAGGTGACCTGATCATCGGCTTGGGCAGATCGGCGATCGGCACTCTGGTGGAACGCACCACGCGGTTCACAATGCTGCTGCATCTTCCCCGAATGGAAGGCCACGGCACCGTCCCGCGCGTGAAGAACGGGCCTGCGCTTGCCGGCTGGAGCGAGCATGGGGCTGAAGCGGTTCGCGATGCCATCGCCCGGACGATCACGACATTGCCAGCGCAGCTTCGCCGCTCGCTGACCTGGGACCAGGGAGCAGAGATGGCCAGGCATGCGGATCTGCGGATCGCAACCGGCCTTCCCGTCTACTTCTGCGAACCGCACAGCCCTTGGCAACGCGGAACGAACGAGAACACCAATGGATTGCTTCGACAGTACTTCCCGAAAGGAACCGATCTGAGCGCACACAGTCCGGACGTACTCGCAGTTGTTGCTGACGCGCTCAATACACGGCCCCGCAAGACCCTCGGATGGAGAACTCCCGCCGAAGCTCTGGACCAGTGCTTGCAGGCCAGTCAAACTGAACGTGTTGCGACGACCGGTTGAACCCGCCTTGCCCACCGCGATCGCAATGGTGGATCAGCCCCATGGGCGGCCGGCGGTTGCGGATCGCCATCGTCAGCGCATCCTCGCACAGGACGCTCTTCAGCCGCTCGGACATCGACCAGCCGGCGATCTCCATCGTGGCCAGATCCTTGACGGCGGCGAGGTAGAGCCAGCCTTCGTCAGTTGGGATGTAGGAGATGTCAGCGCGCCAGACCGCATCGGGCGCAACGGCTTCGAAGTTGCGGTCAAGCAGATTGGGCGCGATCGCATGGGAGTGGCGGCTGTCGGTGGTGATTGGCGCCCGCCGCCTGCCGCGCGGTGGACGAATGCCGTTCTCTCGCATGAGCTTGGCGACCGTGCGCTTCGAGATGCGAAAGCCGCGGGCCTTCAACTCGGCATGGATCCGAGGGGCGCCGTAGCACCTCTTGCTCTGCTCGAAGATCTCCCGGATCTCTGACCCGAGCCGGTCACGCCAGGCAGCGCGTTCAGCTCTCTTTTGGGCCGCACGCCGCCGGGCGTGGAACCAACTGTGAGCAACCCCTAGGACCCGGCACATGAACCGGATGGCGGGCCCTGAAGCATGGGCGGCGATGAAAGCGTGCTTCGTTTTCATGTCTTCGCCGCCCATTGAGCAAAAAAAGCCGAGGCTTTGCGCAGAACCTCAACCTCCTCCGTCAGCCGCTTGTTATCCCGGCGAATGCTGCGCCAGCTCAGCGGCCTCGGCTTTCTGCGCCGCGGTCGCCGCGGTCGAACCCGCGGCCTCAAGCTCGAGCCGCCAGGTCTTCAACTGCGTTGGCGTGACGCCGAGCTCGGCAGCCACACTGCTATGTGTCGCACCCGGCTCCGATAGCCGGGCAACCGCCTGTTCCTTGTATTCTGGGCGAAAACCGCCGCCTCGTCTGCTTTGTCATCCTGTCCCTCCAGGTCGGTATTTAATTTACCGTCTGGTCCGGGATCCGGGAGCAACGTCAGTCCCTCTAGACACAAGAGTTCCCCTCCCCCCTCTTGCCCCGCCGTGTGCACGCCGGCGGGGTCTTTTTTTGTCCAGCTATTGTAGCAACGCCGTGTCAGAGGGTTTTTGCAGCGCTTGCTCCAACCCTCGGATCGACTTGGTGCGATTGGGGGTGCGCTCCAGGGCCTTCTTGAACTGCACGGCGGCTTCTTCCAGCCGTCCCTGGTCTAGTAAAAATTCGCCGTACATTTCGAAGGAGGGTTTCATAGGCGACGGTGGTCCTGACGGCGCATTGAGGGAAGCTTCTATGGCCGTCGCCTCTTGGAACAACTCTTCAGCACCGTCAACGTTGCCTCTTTTCAGCGCGACAGCCGCCGCCAACTCTTTTTCTCCGACAGCAATGATCTTAGCCATATACGCAGTAGCAGGTTTGGACTCATATCGCTGCCGCACATCACTGAGTTTGGACATAGCAGTTTCTGCAGCTTCCATATTTCCGGTATTCACAGCACTCAGTCCGGCGACAAAATGAAGTCCGGCGTGACTGTCATCGCGATTCGTAAGAACACCGAAGTCAAATTCGTCCCAGAGTTCTGTCTCAAGAATATACCGGGCCAGCATCATCATGGCGCCATTACGAACTTGATTGGTTGGGAATTCCTCTTCTGTGCGCAAAGCTTCCTCAAGCGCCCATTTGGCATCTTTGGCGTTGCCCAGCTGCAATTGCCCGTACTGATACCAGGATAGGGCATGAAATTCGGAACGGCCGCGCTCTAGGCCTTTGCGCTCTGCATGATCAAGAGCTGCTTTGTAGGACTCGTCATTCGAACTAACGACCCTGTCCCACATACCGAGCTGAACAAAGATGTGCGACGGCATGTGCAGGGCATGTGCCGCATCCGGTGCGATGTTTGCGTATCTCTTCGCTGCTGGCAGCGCTAGAATGGCATGCTCCGGGTCGTCAAAGGAATGAATGATGAAGTGCGCCGCCCCGGGATGATTGGGGTTGCTTTCATACACCTGCAACGCAATGGCTCCGGCCTGCATCTGCCGCCGGAACCCCTTGTCGCCCGGGCGGACTGTACCCAATATGGATAGCGCGTAGAGGGTGGCGATTTCATCGTCTTTGGGATAGGTCTCGTGCAAGCGACGCATCGCCTCCGAATAGGCGATGTCTCGGGAAAGCTTGTCACCGGAGCGGTACATGGTGTCGACCGCTTCCATTAGACCGCGCTCCCGGCCAGTTGGTGTTTTTTGTGAGCGGGCGTCCGGTGTCGGCGCAAACCGGGCCAGTGTGGCGTGTGCAGCGTCACGATCTTGCCGCGCCCAAAGCGGATGGTTGAAACTCAGGGCCTCACCCCAAAAAGCGAGCGCAAAGGACGGGTCCGCCTTTTGCGCCGCCAGAAACGCCTCGCCGGCATCCTCGAATTCGAAACTGTGGAACGCTTTGACGCCGGTCAGAAAAGCGGTTTGCGCAGCGGCCGATCCGGAATTGGGGAAATCGATGGTGCCAAGGTCTGATGGGAGACCGGTGGCGGATTCTTCTGCAGCGGCAACGGACGCGACCTTTACGTCTGCAAACCCTAAGACGGCGCCGACGCAGCTGGCAACCAGGACAAATTTTAGGGGCTGAACAAAAGTAGAGGTCATGACACGGCTCCTTCGGCTTATCTCGTTGGTCCGCACACTCTAGCATGACCAGCACCTAAGCGTTTGCAGAAATGCCTAAGCCTTTTCAAACGCTTCTCGGAGCAATTCCAGTTCAAGCCACTCGTCCTCCACCCCGGCCAACCTTTGTTCCAGCGCGGAGAGGTCCTGAGACGCCTGCTCAAAGGCTCTTGGATCGCGGCTATAAAAATCGGGCACGGCCAGTTTTGTTTCCAGGGCCGTGATTTGGTCTCTCAGGGCATCCATTTCCTTGGGCAGTGTTTCCAGGGCGTATTTTTCCTTGAACGAGAGTTTGCGTTTTTCGTTCGCGGTCTGGTTGGTTGCCCGTCCAGAATTTTGGTTCTTTTGTTTTGCCTGTTTCACCGGCGCTTCGACTCCTGCACCGCGCTGGGTGATCATATCGGAGTACCCACCGGCATATTCGGCCCAACGGCCTTCACCTTCCGCAACGATGACGGAAGTGACGATTCGGTCCAGGAAATCCCGGTCGTGGCTGACGAGAATCAAGGTGCCCGCATATTCGCCCAGCATCTCTTGCAACAAGTCCAAGGTTTCCAAATCGAGATCGTTGGTGGGTTCGTCCAGCACCAAAAGATTGGGGGGCGAGCTAGGGCACGGGCCAGAAGCAAGCGCCCCTTTTCCCCGCCAAACAGCACCGTGATCGGGGTATCGGCTTGCTCATGGGTGAACAAAAAATCCTTGAGGTAGCCGATTACGTGCTTGGATTTACCACGCACCGTCACCCGGTCTCCCTGCCCGCCGGTCAATGTATCCTTGGCACGCCAGCCTTTTTCCAAGTGCTCGCGGTTTTGATCCATGGTGGCGATCTCAAGATTGTGCGACACCCGCACCCGTCCCTCATCAGGAACGAGACCACCGGTCAGTATGTTGAGGAGTGTGGTTTTGCCGGCCCCATTGGGACCAATGATACCAAGCCGGTCGCCGCGCAACACTCTTGTCGAGAAACCTCGGACGATTTTTCAGTCGCCATAGCTTTTCGATACAGTGATGGCTTCGATGGCCAGCTTGCTGGCAAGATCCGCATCACTGGCATCCATCTTCGTGGATCTGTGTCCGGCCCGCTTGGCGTCGCGGCGCTGTTGACGCAGGTCGTACAAGGTGGCGAGGCGGCGCTGGTTTCGTTTGCGCCGGGCGGTGACGCCGTAACGCAACCAGTCTTCTTCTTCGGAGATTTTCTTTATGAGCTTCTGTTGGGCCCGACGTTCCTCTTCAAAAATTTGATCGCGCCAGGATTCAAAATGTTCAAAGCACCGATCGACATGCCGTGTAATGCCGCGGTCTAGAGCGTTTCCGCGGTTGAATGAATCAATATTTTGTTGTCGTGGTCTTGGCGGACTGATTCGATAGCCGCTTTGGCGGGGGCATCGTGGCTGTATCGGAAGACCTGCGTATTCGTTTGGCGAGGAAAGTGGCGTCGGGCATGTCGCGCCGTCAGGCGGCAGCCCTTTTTGAGGTGAGCGCAAGCTCGGCGGTGCGGGATGGCGGGCGATATGAAGACGAGGGGACTGTCGCGGTCAAACCACGGCCGTCGCGCCAGCGCCGTCTTGATCCTTGACGGCGAGGATATCCTGCGCTGGATTAAGGAGACGCCAGACCCGACACTGCAAGAGCTGTCTGAGCGTTTGGACGAAGTTCACCAAGTGATTGCGCCGACTTCGACGATTAATGACTGGTTCCGCGCGCGCAAGATCAGCTTTAAAAAAACCGCCCACGCCAGTGAACAGGAACGCGCGGATGGGCAGGCAGCACGCGTGGTTTGGCGCCAACGTCAGGCCCGGCTCCCGGCCCATCCCGAGCGGGTCGGCAGGATCGTGTTCCTTGACGAAACAAGTATCAATACCAAAATGGCGCGCCTGCGGGGGCGCTGTCCCAGCGGCCAGCGGATGGTTGCCGCCATTCCCCATGGTCATTGGAAAACCATGACCTTCATTGCCGGATTGCGCGGTGACGGCCTGACCGCGCCCTGGGTGCCCTGATTTGATCGAGGGCGCCATGGACGGTGATGCATTCGAGCAGTACATCAAAACGCAACGCGCCCCGACCCTTCAAAAAGGCGCTGTTGTTGTCCCCGGCAATCTGCCGGCCGACAAACGCGACGGTGCCAGGCGGGCGGTTGAAAAGCGGGGCGCATGGCTTTTGTTCCTGCCGCCCTATGCGCCGGACTTCAACCCGATCGAGCTCGCATTTTCAAAGTTCAAAGCTCACATGAAGCGCTTAAAACCCCGCACCATCGATGATCTGTGGAAAGCCGCCGGTAACGTCTGCGGCCTCTTCAATCACGAGCACTGCAGGAACTTCTTGGTTGCTGACGGCTATGCGTCAGAATAAATCGGAAATGCTATAGCTGCTCAAGCAGATAGGTCGCCCGGTACGGATCGTCGCCGGGTCCGAGGCCGTCCTCAGTATATGCCAGGGTAGTTTCAAAACCGGTGAGGTCTGGTTCCTGCGGCAAATACCGCAGTGTGACATCCGGTTGGACAAACCGCTCACCGGAATCAAACTCGATCAGACCCTCAGCGATTTTAAGCAGCGTCGATTTACCGGACCCATTGCGCCCCACCAGACAGATCCGCGCTTCAGGTTCGATAGACAGGTCAGCACCGGTCAGCAGTGGCGTGCCGCCGAAGGTAAGATGAATGTCCTGCAACGTGAGAAGCGGTGGAGCGGCCATGGCGGCAGCGTGTATCGCTTCATTTCAAAGAGTGCAAGACCTCGAGTGTTGCCGTAGTTTCACTTCCACGTCACATCGGGGAAACCGCGCACCTTTTCTTCGCTCTTCTTACGTTCGTAGTAGGGAATATTCTGATCGTTGTCGCTGCGGGAGCGATCGTCGTGTTCTTCGGCGGCGGTGATGATCTTTGCCGCCCGTTCGGGACGCAAGACCACGACGCCATCTGAATCCGCAAGGATGATGTCTCCCGGGTAAACAATCACACCCCCACAGATCACCGGCACATTGAGCGATCCCGGCCGCTCTGAGCCTTTGGCTGTGGCCGAAACACCGCGCACAAACAAAGGAATTTGCGGCCGGTCCCGCGCCAGCAAGGCCGAATTCATGCAGCTGCCGTCGATGACGATCCCGGCGACCCCGGCCTTGGCCGCGGCAATGGTCATGGGCATGCCCCACGCGGCAATTTCCGTATGCCCGCCCGCATCGACCACCAGCACGTCACCGGGCTTGGCATATTTAGGAGCCAGCTCCCCCATCAGCCGGTCGTCCCAATATTCGGGCTGAACCGTGAAAGCCGGTCCGCAGATCCGCCAGGTTGAGTCCAACGGTTTGATATCGGGATGGGCCACTTGCCGCGGACCCGCTTCGAAACCAGCGACACCCGCATGCTGGCGCGAAACTTTTTCCACTAGCGCCGGGTCGGGCCGTTCAAAGTCCGTGATGATTTCGTGCATGTGATCCGCCCCTCCGTTACTCTGATTTCATGACCCATCGTAGCCGCACTGACCCTTTGATCAATGCACTGAAGCGAGTTAGCTTCGGGTTTATTCTAGGGATTATCTGCGCCACCACGTCGCTTGCCGAAACCGTGCTGCGTGTCGCGGTACAAACTCTGCCAGCGGCGCTAGGTAACGTGCACCGTTCCACCAGTTCGTCGGAATTGTATTCCTGGGCGGCGATGTTCGATCCCCTCACCATGGTGGGGTCAGACGCGGTTGTACGCCCATGGCTGATGGAAGACTGGGAAGCAGTCAACCCGACCACGTGGCATTTCCGCCTGCGACCCGATGTGGTTTTTCATAACGGCGAGCCGTTTGATGCCGATGCAGTGGTGAACACCCTCACTTATTCTTACGTCCAAGGCGGGCCAGCGGGAATCTCTCTCCCGTGTGGTCAGTTCGATATCGGGCGTGCGCACTTTAGATCCCTTAAATGTTGAGATCATCACCCATTTTCCCAACCTCATGCTGCCGGCGGAACTGGGCATCATTCGCATGGTGGCGCCGAAGCATTGGCAGGAGTTGGGGGCGGACGCCCTTGCCCTCAATCCCGTCGGGTCGGGCCCTTACAAAGTGGACCGCTGGGGACCGGCCAGGATTCAGTTGAGCGCGTTTACCGAAGGTTGGAACACACCCGGCGTGGATCGTCTGGAACTCATTCAATTGGGCGACCCCACATCGCGCACCCAAGGCATTATGGCCGGTGCCATCGATATTGCGTTGGTCATCGAGCCTGATGAAGTGGATACTCTGGCCGCGGCCGGGCATACCCATCACGTTAGCCGCGGCGCCGGCGCCATGGGCGTGGCGTTCATCACCAACCAGGGCGGACCCATCGCAGATCCTGTTGTCCGCCGGGCGCTGAACTATGCGATCAACCGCGACGCCTATATTACCGCGCTATTGAAAGACGGCACAGTGCCGGCGCGGCAAGCAACGCCGTCGAACGCCATTGGCTGGGACCCCACGTTGCCGCCATGGCCCTATGATCCTGAGAAAGCCAAAGCACTCTTGAAAGGGGCCGGTTATGGAGACGGTTTGAAGTTGATTGTCGAACTGGCCGCTGGTGGTGCGGCAGCAGACGCAGCCATCTATCAAGCGGTTGGGCAGGACTTGAGAAAGGTCGGTGTTGAGTTTGAAGTGCGCTCGATCACCATTCCAGACATGATCCGCAAATTCAATTATGGCGGATGGGAAGGCCAAGGATTCAACATGGATTTCAATACCAAGCCCAGCCTGGATGCGCTGCGCCTATTCGTCAGTTGCTTGTCCCGCTCCTTATGGCACTGCCGCGACGCCCTCAAACAAACCACTCAGGCCGCCCAATCGGAATGGGACCCCGACAAGCGGATTGCCTTGGTGCGTCGCCTGCTCAAGGCTTATCACGATGCCCCCCCATGCTCTATCTGCACGACACGGTGATGTTTGACGGCCTCAGCAAAAGGGTGCGCGGCTATGCGCCTTACAATCTGATCCTCAATTATCATGATCTAACCGTGCACGGTGACGGTCGGTCTTGATCTAGGAACCGCGGTTTGGCTTACAAAACCGTCGGATAACGCTGAAAAAATCCTAAAAAAGGTAGCTTTTCGCTTATGTCTGGCCCGCTTTGACGTTACTTTTAATGTTTGAAAGACTGGTAGCCATTTGCACTGGCTAGTTGCTATGTCCTGGCCATCATTCTAAGGAGTTATGAAACTAGAGGTTATGGGGGCGTCTGATTTGGATGCCGAGAGTTTACCTTGCTTAGTGGGGCTAGCAGCTGACACTAAGAGCGATGGCGGACCGTACTGGATACGGTGAATGCTGAGAGTCGATAAAGAACGCCTTGCCGAGCTAGACATTTATCTCTGCCAGCCTAATGAACAAGTGCGTGAAGGCATGCGCGCCATGATGCGGGCTGAAGGCCTGCGGCGCGCTCGTTCGTTCGCGCGTTTAGAAGATCTGCTCAGCGCCATGCGTGAACGATCGCCCATCTTATTGTCGTCACGGACGATATTGATCCCGAAATCTTTCAGGTTGTGAAAGATATTCGCATGCACAAAATCGGCCGTAATCCGTTCATTGTCATCACTTTCATGGTCAACCCCGAGGAAGATAAGGTCCATCAAGAAGGCAATCCTGGCCGGTGCCGATGATGTTATGATGAACCCGGTCGCACCGGGGCCAATGCTCGAACGGATGGGGCAGCTCGGCAATCGACGCCTTCCATTTATCGCAACAACTGATTACGTAGGGCCGGAGCGCCGCCGTAATACGGATCGGCCGTCCAAGATTCGTCTGTTGAACGTGATCAATACGCTGCAGGCAAAATTGGAAGGCAAGAAAGTGACGCCAGTCGACCTCGCCCGCGGGGTTGAGCACTGCATGAACCAAGTTATGGCCGCTAAGCTAGTGGATTGATTCCAACGTTTGGAACCCTCTGTTTCGTGCGGCGATGATATGATCGGGGTCGGCTTTCCAGATCAAGGGTTTTAGGTTTGCGTCATTGTATTCGCGGACAAAGCGGTTGATGGCGGCCTGAAGGTCGACGACGGATTGGAAGACGCCACACTTGAGCCCGCGCCGCGTGAGTTTGGCGAAGAAGCCCTCGACGGCATTGAGCCACGAGCACGAGGTCGGCGTGAAGTGGAAGGTCCAGCGTGGATGGCGGGCGAGCCAGGCGCGGACCTTGTCCTTCTTGTGCGCAGCGTAGTTGTCGAGGATGACGTGGACGGCCTTGTCCGTCGGCACCTCGCGCTCGATGCGGTTGAGGAAGCGGATGAACTCCTGATGGCGGTGGCGCTGCATGTTCTGTGCGATGACCGTACCGTCCAGCACGTTGAGCGCGGCGAACAGCGTCGTCGTGCCATGCCGTTTGTAATCATAGGTCATCGTACCGGCGCGGCCCTTCTTCATCGGCAGGCCGGGTTGGGTGCGGTCGAGAGCCTGGATCTGCGACTTCTCATCAACCGACAGCACCACGGCATGGGCCGGCGGGTCGACATACAAGCCGACGATATCCGTGAGCTTCTCGGCAAAGGCGGGATCATTGGAGAGCTTGAAGTGCCGCCAGCGGTGCGGGCTGAGGCCATGGGCCTTCCAGATCGCCTGGACCGTCGCCGCCGCGACGCCAGCAACCTTCGCCATCGCGCGCAGCGTCCAGTGGGTCGCCTCGTGCGGCGGCGCTTGCTGGGTCAGGCGGACGATCTCGGCGACGCGCTCCGGCGGGATCGGCGCTTTGCCAGGCGGACGGGACTTGTCGCGAAGCAAGCCGTTGACACCCTCGTGCATGAACCGCTCCTGCCAGCGCCACACGCAGGTCTTGGACTTGCCGGTCTCGCGCATGATCGCCGAAGTGCCGAGCCCCGCGTCGGTCTTCAGGATGATCCGCGCCCGCCAGACATGTTTCTGCGCGCTCTTCGGGTCCGCGACGATCGCTTGCAATCGCTGACGGTCGCCAGACGTGACAGTAAAATGGATGCCGGTACGCATCGCACAGACTCGCATGACACCGCACAATACGGAATCCCAAAGCGGACCCTTTCGTTCCGGTCAATCCACTAGAGCGTTTCCGATTTATTCTGACGTATAGCCGTCAGCAACGAAGAAGTTCCTGCATTGCTCGTGATTGAAGAGGCCGCAGACGTTAAGCAGCGGTAAAATCGCCCGGATCGTCTTTAAGCTTGTAGGTAATCATTTGCTCCGGCGCGGTTCCCGTCTCGACCCAATTTTCCAACGCGGTTAAGGCATCAACCCGGCTCGGGCCCTCGCCGCCCACGCAATGGGCCACGCCGGGCAGCATGAACAGCCGGAAGAATTCAGCAACAGCGTCGCGTCCGCCCATAAAACGCTCTACATCGGCAAGATAGTCAATCACCCCGAGCGGAGGGACGGACTGATCCGACCACCCCTGATAGGAAATTAGCTTGCCTCCTCGGGCAACGAACGCCCGCAGATCTGGATTAGCGGCGAAATTGAGATGGCGGTTATAGCCCATACGTGCTGGATCAATGTCGAAGTCGAACATCTCTGGCTGCCAGCTGGGGCCAGGGTCTTCAGCAAACGCCAAATAACGGAAGAAGTCGCTACCGAACACGTAGTAAATTGACGGCTGCCCATCAATTCCGATGTACGCCGGACTCCACAATAGCTCAGATCCCGGCATGGGAGCTGCCCGGTATAAGGAATTGCCCTCGGAGTCCGTCGCGCCATCATAAATACGACGAATGGCCGCAACTTCGGGACCTGTAAAACAGTCGTCGCGTGGCCGGCGGCGGCACCGCATATCGGCAGGATCGAACTCACATCTTCGTGGATCGTCAATGAGCCCGTCTTCTAGTCCGTCGAGACCATCACAGGCCGCGAGCACGGCGTCGTGCAGCAATGGCAGCTTGGACACAGGTAGAATGGGATTACCGTCTTCGTCGAGATTGGTTAGGGCACTCCAAATCAAATGGAGCTCGCCGCCCGGGCTCACTCCTGCCGGCGCGGAGGCAATAATGCCGTCGAAGTCTTGTGGAAACCGTTGCGCTGAAATAAGGCCCTGCCGGCCGCCGGTGGAGCATCCCCGAAAATAGGATTGCTCGATACTGCGTCCCATCGCCGCCGACACAATGGCCTTTACAGCCTGCACCGTTGCGTGCGTGGCCCGGTAATAGAAGTCAATCTCACCTTGGGGATTGTTGTACGCCCACTTGCCATCGATCGGCGTACTTTTATGGCCGAGATCGGTAGAGACACAGGCATAGCCACGAGCGAGCGCGTCGTCACATTGGGCGATAACTGCATAACTGCCGCAGAATCCACCACAGCCCTGCATGAGGAGTTTGCCGTTCCAACTTTGTTGCGGAATGCGCATTTCAAACCCCACATTGGCCGAGATGTAACCCTCGATCCGGCAGTACTGAGGCAAAGGGAAAGACTCGCTGATGGTTTGAGTATTGGTAATTTGGGTCGGTGCGTCAGGCACCAGGGAGAAATCCAGTTGGGCGAGTGTTTGACAGGACAGGTCTTGGCCATTAGCGGAACTCTGAAGAGCCGATAAGCCAATGACAATGCCGAAGATACCGACGATGTTTAGACACCCTCCGAAGGCCATTACCGCTTCCCTCCCACTGTGTTCCCTGGTCCAAGTCATCCTACTGTTCCAGGATTGCTGTGGGGAGTCCGGGAAAGCGACCAAGACGTGGTCGGTTCGCGCGGGGCGGGTGTCGTGCCTGCCCGGGGAACGATACACGGAAGGATCAGAAGTGCTCCAAGCACCATCTCACTCGTATGACGGAGACGCACCATGAAGGTTTATGAAGTTGGCGACCAAAAAGGCATCGGCTCATTACGCCTGGCGGAACGCGATGAGCCTAGCCCCGGCCCTGGCCAGGCTCTGGTAAAGTTTCACGCCAACTCCCTGAATTACCGCGACTATATGGTGCTCAATGGCTGGTACGGCGGGCCTAAACCCGAAACCTTGATCCCAGTCAGCGACGGCGCAGGCGAAGTTGTAGCCCTCGGTGACGGTGCCGATAGTGTCGCTGTAGGCGACCGGATTTGTGTCAGTTTCTTTTCGGCATGGATGGACGGCCCGTTAGGACCACAGTATTTCGGCTCAGACCTTGGCGGGAGTATAGACGGTACCTTGGCAGAGATGGGCGTATTCCCTGCCGAGGCTCTAGTGAAATTGCCCGACTCCTTTTCCTACGCAGACGGAGCGTGCCTACCGTGTGCCGGCGTAACCGCTTGGAATTGCATCGTTGAAGCCGGCAAAGTCAAAGAAGGCGATACCGTTCTGTTGATGGGGACGGGCGGTGTATCCGTCTTTGGCATTCAAATTGCCGCTGCAAAAGGTGCGAAATCGATAATTACGTCATCAAGCGACGACAAATTGGC
The DNA here is from genome assembly GCA_965262665.1 of Rhodospirillaceae bacterium. Taxonomy (GTDB): domain Bacteria; phylum Pseudomonadota; class Alphaproteobacteria; order Rhodospirillales; family Rhodospirillaceae; genus CBDBND01. The sequence continues at coordinate 207,316 of CBDHFR010000002.1, read as the reverse complement.
CAAAGCTAAGGCACTCGGCGCCGAACACGGCATTAACTACAAGCGTGCAGACAGTTGGGCTAAGGCTGTCCTGGAAGTCACCGGTGGTAGAGGCGCGGACATCATCATTGAAGTCGGTGGGCCGGCCAGCCTGGCGAATTCGTTCGAAGCGGCTGCTTTCAATGGCCGCATTCACCTTATTGGAACCCTGGCCGGAGACGCTGACGGTCCACTCAACACTATGCCGCTTCTCGGTAAAAACCTGAATCTGCGCGGCGTCGCCGTGGGCAGCAAAAAAATGTTGCAAGATTTGGCAGACACCATGAGAGCAGCTGGCACCAAACCGGTTATCGACAAGGAATTTCCATTTGCAGATGCCGCCGATGCCTTCCGGCATATGGAAAGTCGGTCCCATTTCGGTAATATCGTCATCACCCACGATTAAAATCTAATGCCGGGCAAAAACCCGGGCAGGAGGACGCCATGAAAGCCTGGGAAATCGGCGATCAAACCGCATTAGACTCCTTGCGCATGGTGGAGCGTGACGCACCGGTCGCCGGCCATGGCCAGGTTGTTCTAGCCGTCAAGGCCTGTTCTCTCAATCACCGCGATCTCATGATCATGCGTGGCCGTTACGGTGGCCCGAAGTCCGAAACGCGCATTCCCCTGAGCGATATGGCCGGTGAGGTCATTTCCACCGGCGAAGGGGTCACCAACTTCAAACCGGGGGACAGGGTGGGTGCGACCCATTTCACAAACTGGATCGACGGTGATTGGGTTCCCGGATATTTCGGACATGATCTCGGTGTTTCCGTGGACGGCGTGCTCGCGGAACGCGTCGTTGTTCCTGCGCATTGTCTGTATCATCTGCCAAACAATCTGACGGCGGAACAAAGCGCCACGCTGCCCGTTGCCGGGGCGACGGTTTGGTCGTGCGTGCAAACACTAGGGCAGATTAAAGCCGGCGATACGGTGCTCATGTTGGGAACTGGGGGAGTCTCCGTATTCGGATTGCAAATTGCCAAGATGAACGGTGCTCGGGCTGCCATCACCTCGTCCAGCGATGACAAACTGGAGCGCATGCGCGCCCTCGGCGCCGACGTCACTGTGAACTACCGGTCCAATCCTGATTGGGACAAGGAAATTCTGGAAAAAACCGGCGGTGTGGACATAGTCGTGGAAACCGGCGGCAGCGGCACGCTCGGCCAATCTATTGCCTGTAGTGCACCGAACGGGCGTATCGGCCTTATTGGTGCCTTGGCTTCTGGCGGCGAACAACCAAGCCTTGGTGGATTGCTATTAAAGAACCTGACCCTCAAGGGGATTACTTCAGGCAGCCGCACCGTGATGGAAGAACTGGTCGCCGCAATCGACGTCAATGGGTTTGATCCCATCGTCGACCGGGTCTTTGACTTTGACAAGGCCCGCCAGGCCTACGACCATCTAGACAGCGGTTCTCACATCGGCAAAGTGGTCATAAAGGTTTAGGGGGTTTCCGCGTCCCGCTTGATCGATGCCAAAAGACGCATGCGGATTAATCCAGACCACGGCCGGATGATCATCCAATAGAGTCTGAATTTATTTAGCATTGCCTTATCGGTGCACTGCACCCGGGTTTCCGTATCCACACGCACCCGGTCGTCACCCAGATCGGTAAGCCAGATCCCCCACACCAGCTTCATGCACCCAGGCTCATTAAAGGATCGGAAAGCCTCAGCGTCGATTGCCCCTTTGTCCTCGGGTGCATTCGCTCCGCCCAACAGTCCTCGCATCAAATCGCGCGGAGGTATGCGAATAAGGGGAATAAAATCGGTGACCGACATAAACCGATCGGGAATTTCATTGTTGTACAGGTGCGCAGGAATGCGCCACAGACGCATCAGCACCTTAGCAATTGAGGAGTCGGTTAGGTCCATCGCCTCGACGGCCTCGAACACACGCTCGGGCTTTGCCAATACCACCGTGGTGTGGTGCTCGGAGAACTGATAGTCGGGTATGAGGCTGTCTAGGGCTTCGGACACAATCGGGCACTTCAAGGTTACCTTCACGGCTTACAGGGGCGGTTCTCCTATGGCAAGCCGTCCCGTTGTGGCAAAATGCAGCCATAGGAGGACGCACCATGAAACCTGACCCCCATTTTAAGAAATTGACCCGCGATGAGTTGCCGGAACACATGAAAAACTCATGGGATGGCTCCATGGCCTTGCATGGCGACGCCACATTCGTCGAAGCGCTGGGCAACGCACCACACATGTATGACTGGTACATGAATGATTTTTACAAGAAGGTCTTCTATTCGGGGCGTTTTGACCGCCGGATCGTTGAACTTGTGCGATTGCGGCTGGCAAACATCCACGGATGCGCCCATTGCAACCGAGCAGACCGGGCTGGCGCACGGGAAGCGGGTGTGCCAGAAGAACAGATCGAAGGCCTCAACGACTATGAGAACGGACCTTTTTCCGAGAAGGAAAAGGCGATCCTAGCCCTGGCGGACGTGATGGTCCTGACCAACCCAAGAGGACACGTCACCAAAGAGATCTATGATCGCTGCCATGAACATTTCACGGATGGTGAGATGTTGGAAATAGGCATGATCATGGCCGTGCTGTGCGGCATGGCTAAGTACATATTCGCGTTCGATTTAGTGGAAAAAGAAGACTATTGCCCCTTCATCCCTGAAACGCAGGCGGCCGAGTAGTCACAGGAGCAAGCCATGATTCCCAATACCGGCCGGGGTACCGTTGGGCGCTTAGAACGTGTGCCCAAACTCGATTTGGAGAATTACCAGGAATTCTGCGAAGGTATTCGTAAATACGTGTTCGGCCCCTTGAACGCGCCCGCCATGGTCGAAGTAGAGAAGGTTTTAGGGGACGCAGCGACAATTGGTGACAAAGACTTAACGGACATCGAAGACCTGAGAGCGATCTTTGATCCGCTTCCCATTATCAAATCCCGCAATCGGTTAATGCGCTCAGTCCAGGAAATGACGTGGCGCAGTTTGACGGATGAGTACTACGGCGATGCGGGCAAGTATGCCGCCGAACTTGCAGATTACGACAAACGGGGTCCGGGAACGGTCGAATACGACCCTGGCTGGGAACCGCCCGCCTATACCCGCCATCCCATCCACATCATGCCTGGGGGATACACAGAAGCGGAATTAGGTGGATACGTCTTCCATCATGGCACCAACACCTTTTATGAAGGGATGAACGCCCAAGACGAAACCCATATCACCCTTGTGCAAGCGAACGAGATTCCGAAGGACGGCAAAGTGGACCGGATTCTCGACATTGGCTGTTCCATTGGGCAATGCTCTGTAGCCCTCAAGGAGCGTTTTCCCGATGCGGAAGTCTGGGGCATTGATGTGGGTGCACCCATGGTGCGGTTCGCCCATAAACGTGCTGTCGATCTAGGCCAAGACATCCATTTTGCCCAGCGCCTGGCCGAAGATACGAAATTCCCCGACGGACATTTCGACGTGGTCAATGCTTTCATCTTGTTCCACGAAGTCTCGCTTGAGGCTCAAGCAAATATTTTGAAGGAAGTTTTCCGCGTGCTGCGACCGGGCGGAATTTTCAACATTTTCGACTTCCCACATAACATGAAAGGCAACTACCCTCCCTTCATACGGTATTTCATTGAAGTCGACAGCAAGGACAATTGCGAACCGTTTTCGGTCGACTTCACCATGTGTGATTTTCAGAAGAACCTGCAGGACGTTGGTTTTAAAACCTGGGCCGGTGAAGATCAGGTTATGGTCGTAAAAACGGTCCGCGCCGAAAAACCCGCTTAGAAGGATTTAGGCAGGCATCACCCTTAAATCTGTTTGCATGGACGTGAGCGCTTCACAGCCGGTTTTGGTAACACGGACCGTATCTTCGAGATGAATGGCACCCCAACCAATCTCAATGTGGGGAAGATCCACGTTGATGACCATATTTTCTTCCAAAATCCGATCAGCCTTCAGGCCTAGCGGCAGGTCAAGTGGCGTGTTTTCTAACGGAGGTTCTATAGCATTTCCGATTTATTCTGACGCATAGCCGTCAGCAACCAAGAAGTTCCTGCAGTGCTCGTGATTGAAGAGGCCGCAGACGTTACCGGCGGCTTTCCACAGATCATCGATGGTGCGGGGTTTTAAGCGCTTCATGTGAGCTTTGAACTTTGAAAATGCGAGCTCGATCGGGTTGAAGTCCGGCGCATAGGGTGGCAGGAACAAAAGCCATGCGCCCCGCTTTTCAACCGCCCGCCTGGCACCGTCGCGTTTGTCGGCCGGCAGATTGCCGGGGACAACAACAGCGCCTTTTTGAAGGGTCGGGGCGCGTTGCGTTTTGATGTACTGCTCGAATGCATCACCGTCCATGGCGCCCTCGATCACCCAGGGCGCCGAAGAAGGCGAAGGCCTTGTCGTGGCCATCCAGCCAGGCTTCCACCGTCGCCGCCGGATAGGCCACGACGAAGCATGCAGCGCTGTGGGGAAGGGTCATGACAAAGAAATGGGCTCGCAGCTTGACGCCAGCGATGATCGCATCCGACTCGCCGAAGTCCGCCTGCGCATGCCCCGGCGCATGCCCCGGCGGATGTACCAGCGGCACGAACATCTCCCGCAAACGACGGCGCCGTTCGCGGACGTAATCCTTGACGATGGTCTGGCCGCCGGTGAAGCCATGCTCATCGCGAAGGCGCTCGAATATCCGCTTTGCCGTGTGGCGCTGCTTACGGTGAACCCGTGCGGTCCGCTTCCAGAATGCGGTCAATGATATCCGTGAACGGGTCCAGCTTAGGCCGCTTCGGCGGCTCGCTGCGCCGGTATCCCGGCGGCACCGAGTGCCGCAGCATCTTCTTCACTGTATCGCGCGATAGCCCAAACCGTCTTGCTGCTTCTCGCTGGCTCAGCTCTTCCACATGGCACGCCAGTCGCACGGTTAGATAAAGGTCCACCAAGTACATCCTCCCACCTTCCATCCCCAAACGGATCGAAGGCTACAGGTGGCAGACTTTTGCGCCGCCCGCGGCCGGGACATTCCCGCCGCTCCCGTGGACTAATTTGTCACCGCCGTTCTCACACACGGCCGCCGTCACCGGTTAGAGCATTCACTGACACGTTGGATTGAACACCGGCGACGACCAACAAAGTCACCTGAATACTGTATGGTAGTATTTCGACGCGCAGCGCATCGAAGAAACCGTGTAGCGCGTGTTTGGCACCGCTATAAGCCGTCCGCATGGGAACGCCAAATTTACCGGCGACGCTGGAGGTAACGACGAGGTGCCCTGATTTGCATTCTATCATGTCTGGTAGCACCAATTTGGTTAGTGCCACGACAGCGAAGTAGTCAACTTCAAACAAAGCACGGTCTACCGCGAGTGCTGTGTCTTTTCCTAATGCTCTTTGCGAGACACCGGCGTTGTTGATGAGCATGTCCACATGGCCGAAGCGGGCTTTGACTTGCGCATAGGCCTCTTGGCGGCCTGAGTCCTCAACCATGTCAAAAGCAACACATAAGATGTCACCAGGACCCTGAGTGCAGGCGGAAGCAACGCGCTGGAGCTCATCGGACCTGCGCGTAGACAGCACTAAGTGAGCCCCATCCCGATCAAACGCGTAGGCCAATGCCTCTCCAATGCCTGAGGAAGCCCCAGTAATCCAGACAATGGTGTTCTTGAAACGCATTAATTGGCCTTTAGCGACAAACGCTTTTATTCAGCGTGAGAGTTTTGTTCTGTAAACTCTGTAAACTCTGTAAACTCTGTAATATCTGGAAAATCCAGCGTCACGACAAGCCCTGGGTTGTTGTCGGAAAGTTTGACTTCGATGTTGTGTGATTTGGCAACAGCCGCGACTAAACTTAAGCCGAGACCAGACCCTGGCGAAGTGCGAGAACTTTCGAGACGATAAAGGCGTTCAAAAACCTTCCCACGAAGTTCCTGAGGAATGCTGGGCCCAGTATCGGAGATCGTCATTGACGCCCTACCCTTTTCCAATTTGACGACAAGACTGATTGTTCCGCCATCTGGTGTATACTTGACAGCATTGTCAGCAAGATTAGCAATGGTTTGGGCAATTAGATTGGAATCACCACGAATCTTAGCAGCGGAGTCTATATCGATGTCAAACGTAATGCCTTTGTCTTCTGCAAGTGGTCGGTAAAGATCGACTACATCTCCAGCAATGGACCCAAGTTCAAGAACGTCAAAGGAGCGCTTGAGAGAGGCTTCCGCCCTGGTAATCCGCAATAGCGTTGAGAATGTCGCAAGCAATCCATCAGCTTCTTCGATGGCGTCCTGTAGCTCTGCTTTTTCTTCTAGACTGACGGCGTTTCCGACCGCTACTTCAAGACGTGATCGCAATCGATTGAGGGGTGTTCTTAGATCGTGAGCAACGTTGTCTGAAACCTCGCGAAGACCTCTCATTAAGCGTTCTATTTGATCCAGCATTTCGTTGACAGAATCTGACAACCGCGCCAACTCATCTTCGTTGCCCGAGCTTTCTATGCGTTGGCTAAGGTCTCCACACATAATACGGCGACACGTTTGTGTAATGCGCTCAACCCGGCTCATTATCGAACGGCTGAAGAGAAATCCGCCAAATACGCCGAGCGCAACGGTCAAGCCGAGCCCAATGTTGAGTGATCGCAGTAATTGTGCGCGAAAGTCGTGCGCGTCCCGAATATCCCTTCCAACCAACAATTGATAACCGCCAGGTATGAAAAATAGAAGCGCTCTCACGTCTGCGGTGTCAGGTTCCGCGCGCTCCATGTCGAGGATTCTGAAATTGACCCATAAATCGTCGGCAACCGTATCTTTGGGCCAGGAATTTAAGTTTCCTGTGATTCGGGTACGGTTGGGATCAGTAAGCAAATAGATCCCATCGGTTCGAATATTGGGATCAATCCGCCGATTAATTGCTTGAATAAGTCCAGAAATGCCGGTGCGCTGGTAGGTGTCCTGAAATCCTCGGACCTCGACCTCAATCGCAGCTTCAATTTGCCGCTCGGCAAATATGTTCGTGTTGATAAAAACGAAGGCAAACAAAATACCAACGGAACCCGCGAAGACTACCGTGTATAGAAGCGACAATCTGAACGATGTGGTTTTGACGAGGCGTCCAATGCGGTTCAATGGTCAGTCCGAAGGTTCGAGTTTGTAACCCGCGCCACGAACGGTTTGCAGGACCGCGGAGTCAAATGGCTTATCGATCTTTTGCCTCAAACGGCTGATGTGCACGTCAATCACATTGGTCTGTGGATCAAAGTGATATTCCCAAACATTTTCAAGGAGCATTGTCCGCGTCACCACTTGGCCAGCATGACGCATCAAATATTCCAATAGCTTGAATTCTCGGGGATGGAGATACACGCGTTGCCCTTGTCTCGTCACCTTGCGTGCGAGGATATCCATTTCCAGGTCACCAACTGCAAGTTGGGTCGTTTCGCTGTGCGCTTTCCCGCGACGCGTTAAGGCTTCAAGACGTGCCAGCAACTCCGCCATGGCGAACGGCTTGGCCAAATAATCGTCTCCGCCGGCCTTCAAACCGTCAACCCGGTCGTCCACATCACCAAGTGCGCTAAGAAAAAGCACTGGAGTATCAATGTCCTGCTCCCGTACCGTTTGGACCACAGCCACTCCATTTGGGCCCGGAATCATACGATCAACGATCATGGCGTCGTAAGGCTCAGACAACGCGAGGTCGATCCCTTGTTGGCCATCCGGAGCATGGTCCACCACGTAGCCTGCTTCCTGCAGCCCTTTTGTTATGAATCCCTCAGCTTTTAAGTCATCTTCAATGACCAGAACACGCATGAGTTATGGACCCTCTAGGTGCGTGGATATCGACGGACTGTCTGATGATGAAGTCCGGTCCCAATATTGAAGCATATTCTGAACCGAATACCGCATTATATTGTTTTCACGTCTTTGGTTTAGGGTTTTGATTGGCTTGGTCTCGTCGGCTGCACGCAAGGATTACTATGGTGGACTTAAAAAATGAACTCAACGACCTTTTGGTGGCATTTAAAGACCGGTGGAACCACCGGCAGCCGACAAAATTGAAGGAACTTTGGGACCCGGAAGAAATCAATCCATTTTACATAGCGGAAGAAGTGCCGGACCCAATGTATGGGTGGGACACCATAGAGCCATACTGGCGTGCCGCTGAAGACTTGTTGCTTAAGTTTTCGATCCGAACCTGGGGACTCAGATGTAAGTACATGAGCGATGAATTGGCAGCCATGAACTTTATGATGCACTGGAACGGATTGATTAAAGGCATGGAGGAGGCACCGTTGGGCCTCGATGTCCGGGTCTCCGCTATCGTTCGTCGCACCGAACAAGGATGGCGTTTCTGTCATTACGTGGAATCTCCATTGGGGGCGTTTCCCTATTTGAAAGCCACGTATCAAGCCAACGTTGATCCTGAATTTATCAAGGATTAAGTTCTAAGTCATTGGTTTTCAAAAGATAATCAGGCAATCGATCCGCCTCAAAGAAGGCGGTATACTGTGATGTCTGGTAACATGTACAGATCTTTTGGATTGAGTGGCAAGATGGCAGCCAGCGTTATTCGATCGCTCGTTTTAATCAGTGTCGCAAGTCTGGGGCTGGCCGTCTTTTGGTTTGCTTCAGAGGCAGCGGCGCAATTGGGTGTCCGCATAAACCCAGCGCCTTTAACGGGTGCGGTCAACCAGAGTCTAAACGTCGTCAACAATCAGGTATCACGCGGACTGACACAAATGAGTACGTCGGTCAGCCGTGGATTGGGACAAGTCAATACGTCGGTCAACCGCGGGCTAAATGCCATCAATTCCCAGGTGTATTATCCGCCCATACAGGTCCGGTATCCTTCCTACCGGACATCCTATCGCCCAACGAGCCTAGCCAACCTGGGCGTCATCGCCGGCGCGGTCGTCGTACTATACGCCGAATTCCATGACACCGCCGCAGATTCTCAGCGCAGCAAGCCGGTCCGCTTGAGTGATGAGCAGATGGCGGCCCTCCGACAACACCAAGCCGCTTTAGCCAAAAGCCAAGCAGGCTTAGGCATTTTTACCGGCGGACTGCCTGGTACGTTTGAGCGATAAGCAGGCGGGATTGCAGAACGCGGCGCAGGCGGCAGCGTTTAACGCGCAAATTGGTGAGATCATCGAGTGGACCTATGAGGGAGCATCGGGATCCGCCTGAGCCGTATCGGAAAACCGATTCGGAACCATGCATTGCCGCACCTTTGAACAGTCTTTGACCATTGACGGTGAGACCCAAACTGCTTCGGCCTCCGCCTGCCAGCGAGGCAGCGGACAATGGGCCTTGTCGGTTTACTGACGATCGACCGAATTTGACAATCCAAATCAGTACTTACTGAAAGAGCGCTTCAATCTCACTGCGCTTGAGTTTGCCGCTGTGGGTGCGCTCCAGACTTTGAACAAAGCACCAGCGCCGCGGGCAGGCATAGGGCTCAAGGAACTGTTGGCAGTATTCCACGAGTTGCGTCTCGGATATTTCTGCATTGGGTTTAAGCGCCACCGCCGCCGCGATCACTTCTCCCCACCGCGAATCAGGTAACCCGATGACAACCACATCAGAAATGTCGGAGTGACTCAGCAACACGGTCTCAATGGCTGATGGATAAACGGTGTACCCGGCCGTTGTGATGACAGAACCTTCCCTGCCGTCCAGGTATAAAAAACCCTCTTTGTCGAGATGGCCAAGGTCACCCACGGTGGCCCAAGAACCATGAGTGCGAAAGCCACTGCCGTCGACCTGTCCCACATAGCCAGTGCTGATCATGGCGCTCTTGATCCAAATGGTCCCCACCTGCCCTATCTCGACGGGCTTTCCACTATCATCTAACACCCGAATAACCACACTTGAAAACGGACGTCCGACGGATTCTTCAGGGCAATTTTCAGAACCCTTTGCAACGGATATAAAACTCAACTCTGACGCCCCGTAGTATTCGATGATGTCTGCGTTGGGAAAGGTGTGGGCCACAGCTTTGCGCAGACGTGGCGACAGTTTGGAGCCAGCGGTAATTACTCGGGTAAGACTGGTATTGGTTTGACCTAGGTCGATCCCACACTCCGAAATCACATCCAGCATAGTCGGAACGACGACCAGAACAGTGGCCTTGGTATCTTGGATAGATTTCAAGACTGTTTCAGCCTTAAAACGGCGATGAATCGCGACAGAAGCACCGGCAGAAATCGCTTCGACAACTGCGTAAAGGGACAGACCATGACTAAGCGGCCCCGGTGCAACAACCACATCTTCCGCGCAGGTTCCTAGTTCAAGGGCGCTGCAGTGAAAGCTTTCTATCCATGTCCGATGAGATCGGATAAAGGCTTTCGGTTTGCCGCTGGACCCGGACGTGAAACCTATAAGAAACGGCATATCGGGTGACGGTTGGGATCTTAACGCCGCCGTCTCATGGTTGGCCAAAATCAGGTCTCTTAGGGTGTTCTCGCTGTAGCCAAGAATATGAAGTTGATCATCGATAACGATTGGCAATAGATCGGACGTCCCAATGAAGATATTAGGCGCGTGTTCGCTGACCAATTTTCTTAGGATATTCAGGGGCCAAGTTGGGTCAAAAACACAGACGCAACAACCAGCCATGATCGAAGCAAAAAAGCTGTCGATAAAAGCCGTCCCATTGGGGAGACAAAGACCGACCCGCCTGGCTAAATGACGGTCAATATCGCTGGCAATACGACCGCTGCGCGAAGCTAGCTCTTTGTATGTCAGCGTCTCATTTTCTACATACAGAGCGATTCGGTCTGGTTCCCGGTCCGCCCAATGCATCAGGCCGTCGTGTACTAGACCTGCCTTTTCTGCCTGTTTCATAGCGCCTTTGGGTAAGCCCGTTTGACCGACGCGGCAATGACGCCGGCCAGTGCTGCTTTGACAAGATCACCAGGCAAGAAAGCCGCAGTCGCGATTGTGGCCGTCGATAGTGGCAGACTTGAAATCAGTGCGATACCAGGCGCACCAAACAGATAAACAACACCAATCCCTCCGAGAACACACGCAATGATATATCGCCCGGCACCAGATCCTTCCTGCGCCGCGATCGCACCCACTGCAAAGGCGCCAAGCGGCCAACCAATCAGGAAACCCACACTCGGGCTGACAAATACGCCTAAGCCACCCCGCCCCCCAGCTAGCAGGGGAAGTCCAAGAGCGATTAACAACAGCAACAGGCCCATGGAGAATGCCGCGCGCCGCGGCCCAAGCAGGCACCCTGCCAACATCACGCCCAGTGATTGCGCCGTAATGGGGACTGGAATGACCGGCACAGGAATGGGCGGCAACAAACCTAGAGCTGCCGTCAAGGCGGCAAATGTTGCGATGAGAATGCTGTCACGGGCCGTCATCGCCCATCATCCCAACAGTCATAACCGCGCGCCATCAAGGCGTCTGACATGACATCAGCTTGCTGGAAAATGCGGATGAGAACGGGAACGATGGTAGCAAAGATTGACCGCTCTAATCCTCGAGCGCGTTGCGCGTCCCGCACCTCTTTCACCACGTCGCTCAAAGCCGGAATCAGGCGCACGGTCAACGCGATCATGAAGGCCATCCGACTTGAGGAAAAGCCCAATGGACGCACAGCCCCGCACATAAAAACGAGACACTCCGTCATCTCCGTGAGACGCGCTGTATGAGTCACCAGCGTCGCTGCCCAGACCAATGTCAGCAAGCGGAGGACAATGCGCATGGCCGACTCCGTATCGGCAACAATGATCTGTGCCACACCGATAAGTACTAGCCAAAGAACAAGCGGCCGCGTTGACTGCCACAAGCGATTAAATCCAAGAGCCGCAAATCTTATATATAGGGTAGCAACGGTGAAACTGAGCGCGGCCAGAAGAGTCAGTGACTGTACCGTTACCAATCCTATGCCCAAACCAAACAATATAAACAGCTTCAGCCCAGGACGTTGTGTGTGGATAAAACTATTGCCCGGTACGTAAAGGCCGACAATCACGCCAGAGTCTCCAAATAGAATCGAATTGCATCGCTGGGTTCTGCATCGCGAATGACTTCACCGTTGCAGAAAACGAGAACGCGATCATACGTTTCGAGCTGTTCTACGTTATGGGTGACGGTGATCAAAGGGCATGACAAGGCATTGAGGATTCCTGCAATCTGACTGGCATTGCGCCTGTCGAGCAAAGCCGTGGGTTCATCACATACGAGAATGTCAGGTTGTGTCACCATGACGCCAGCGAGTGCAACAAGCTGTTTCTCCCCACCGGAAAGAAGATGGGCTGAGCGCTCGGCCAATTCGGATATGCCAAAGTCTTCCAATGTGCGTGCGACTCGCTGTTGCACGACGTTAACTCCCACATTGTGCGCCTTTAATCCTAGCGCGAGATCTTCGGCGACCGTGGGCATGACAATTTGGTTATCAGGATTTTGAAAAAGAAAACCGACCGTCTGACGCACCACCTTCCCGTTTTCCTTTGTGTCGATTCCGTTCACGGTCACACGACCTTCGTCTGGTAGTAGCAACCCATTTAATAACTTGGCAAACGTGCTTTTACCCGAGCCGTTGTCGCCAATGACACCAACTCTTTTTTCAGTCAGAGATAGAGACAGGTTTGACAATACGGTCCGTTGTTGAAACCGGACGGAAACTTGATCGAGTGTGATATTCACAGCGGCCAAGCGTAAAGAAGAAATGGAACGGAAACGGATACGACTATGATTTCCAGAGGTAGGCCCATTCGCCAATAATCACCAAATTGATATCCACCCGGGCCAAGAATTAGGGTGTTGTTTTGGTGCCCGATGGGGGTCAGAAAAGCACAGGATGCGCCTATGGCCACAGCCATGAGAAAGGTATCTGGATTCGAATTAAGGCCGTTTGCGATTTGCACTGAAATAGTTGCCATGACGACAGCCGTCGCCGCATTATTCATGATGTCGGACAACGTCATGGTGACGACCATCACCAAAATCAACGCGACAACCACGGGGAATTGCGCGGTGGCGAAAACGATACCCTGAGCAATCAAGGCCGCGGCTCCGGTCCTGTCCAGCGCTTCTCCGATGGGAATCATACAGCCGAGCAAAATAAGCACAGGCCATCCAATGCTACCATAGGCTCTGCTGGGTGACATGATGCGCCCCAAGATCATGACCGCGACCGCCACGCCGAAAGCCACTGTAATCGGAACGATCTTGAATGCAGCCGCACCGATTGCCGCCATGAAAACCGCACTAGCAAACAAAGCCCGGCGGCGGCGACCCACTCCCAGTGACCGCTTGGCCAGGGGCAGGCACCCTAAACGATTGAGAGAGTCGGACACCAAGTCCGTTTCACCTTGCAAGAGCAAGACGTCACCTGCCCTGAAGCGATGACGTTTCATGCGGGTCATGGTCCTTTGACCGTGCCGGGAAATAGCCAATAAATTGAGGTTGTACCGGTTACGCAAACCGAGTTCCTGTACGGTCAGGCCCTCCACTCGCGCCCCCGGCGTGACAACAGCTTCGACCAAGCTGACACGGTCGGACTTAATGTGTTCTTGCGCCTGATCTTCAGCTCCCACCAATTCAAGATTCAAGTCGGTAATGGCCGTATCAAGCGCTTTGGCATCACCAGTGATCGCTAACACATCGCCCTGTTCTGCTCGATCGGTCAGCGGTGGGTAAGGCATCGGCCGGTCTTCATGGATCAATGCCGCGACCGTAACATCCTTCTCTTCAAGTTCTTCGATCACTTGGAGCATGAATTTACCGATGAGATTTGATCCCTCACTGATTCTGACTTCTGTGACGTAAGGTTGAAGATCGAATGCCGCGTCTCCCGATGCCGCGAACACGCGGCCGCTGGGAATCAGACGCCAACCAATAAGCGATATGAACGCTACACCTACCAATGCCACAGGTACGCCGACCCAGGAATAGTCGAACATGGCGAACGGCTCACCGACATCCGCCCCACGATAGTTAGATACGAGGATATTTGGCGGTGTACCGATGAGCGTCGTCATGCCGCCAAGAATGGAGCCAAACGACAAAGGCATGAGGAGAACTGACGGGGCCACATTGCATTTGCGCGCTGTTTGCAAGGCAACGGGCATCAGCAATGCCAATGCGCCAACGTTATTCATTAGACCAGATAGCGCCGCTGCCAGTCCTGATAGAACTGCAATGGGCAGGGTTGGACTATGGGTGTCTGGCACCGCATGTTCAGCAATTAGGTCCACGACGCCAGATTGGCGCAGCCCTTCACTGATCATCAAAACCAGAGCAACGGTGACCACAGCGGGATTGCCAAAACCGGAGAACGCGGAGTCAGAAGGCACGATGCCCGCAACGACAGCGGCAAAAAGAGCACCAAGTGCGACGAAATCGTAGCGCAGCCATCCGCCTATGAAAAACACCAATACGCCGGCCAGTATGGCAAAGGCAGAAATCTGATCGACGGTCATGTTGGTTCTGGCCTGATCACCGGTTCAGGTCTGACGTGCAGCGAATTGATCTAACGTCTGAGACCGCGGATGAGGAAAGAATTGAATACCGCAACCTGAGATCTCTGATTCCTGAGATCCTGGTAATCCGGATCATTCCAAAGATTAGTCGCGGACGCCTGTGTCGGAAAAGCCGCGATGGAAAAATCGTGGTCTATCAAGTCCCCTTCCAAACGTTCTGCTTCGTCATAGGTTGCTTTGGCAATATATGGGATGCCCCGTTGGGTTAACTTGTCTTCTTCAGCTTGAGCAAGTGGTGTATAGGCTTCTTCGTCGAGCACACGATACACGGAGATCAAGAAGGCTGGTTCGCCATCGGGCGCTTCATTGTCATTGCCTTGCAATATAAAGACATTGAACGTCCCTCCGTCTTTGCGGAGCTTCTTTGCGTCTTCATATTCCGGTGAATACCAGAACTTGGTGATGTCTTCAGTGGCATCAAACCGGGCCAATACCATTGAATGGTCAAGCCACGGCCCTTCAAGATGCTCAACGCCCCGCCCAGGCCCACCTATGCCCAAATAGTACCCACCGTATTTTTTATAGATCGGTGGTAGGGCAGCGGAATAACGGGCCATTTTTTCGGGATCGAGAGAATGTCCAAGGACAAGGAGGTATCCTGGCGGAGCCATGGGTCGTTCCTTCTGGCCAGAGCGAATTCAAGGCTTCAGGTGTGCGGGAATAAGCCCCTATTGTCAACGGATTGACCTAGTTCGGACTCAGCTGCAGCTCGCTTTTTGTGGCGTCGGCGAAACCGACTAAGACTGACGAACCTTGCTCAAATACGGGGCGTTTTATCAGTGTGGGATGGACAGTCATCAAGCGTATCGCCTTGGTCTCGTCGAGGTCAGATGTGTCTCCGGCCGACAGCTGGCGCCATGTGGTACTGCGCCGGTTCAGAAGAGCCTCCCAACCGGCAACTCTAACCCAGTTTTTGAGGCGTTTATCCTCAATTCCGTCGGCTCTGAGGTCGTGAAAAGTATGGACTATGTTTTCCTTACTCAGCCAGGCCAGAGCTTTGCGACAGGTGTCGCAGGACTTGATGCCGAATACGGTGATCATGATATACCCCTCATAGGCCAACCAAAGTGATCAGTCTTCTGACAAGGCATCTAGAGGCAAATCCATGTACACGGTGATTTCCCCGGCTAAGAAATTGGACTTTTCCGCCCCCACCAAAGGTCTAACCAAGACCAAACCGCTGTTTCCTGATCATACGGCGGAACTCATCAAACGGGCGCGCAAATTTACGCCTCAGGACCTTAAGCGATTGATGGGTATTAGCGAAAATCTTGCTGAACTGAATGTAGAGCGATACAAGGCTTTTAACCTCGATGGGAAAGGAGAAACCAAACAGGCTGCGTTGTCGTTTGCCGGTGACGTTTACCTGGGCTTGGACGCCTCTTCTTTGACCAAAGAGGATTTAGCGTTTGCGCAGAAGCATTTGGGTATTTTGTCGGGACTCTATGGGATTTTGCGACCCATGGACACCATTCAGCCCTATCGGTTGGAAATGGGTTCCCAAATTGACACCAAACGCGGCTCAAACTTGTACGACTATTGGGATGGCACGGTTACGGATGCCGTTGCGGACTTAGTGAAAAAGTCAAAGTCAAGAACATTGGTTAATTTAGCTTCCAACGAATATTTTTCCGTTCTTGATACAAAACAGTTGGACGTATCGGTCATACAACCCGTCTTCAAGGAACTGCGTGACGGAAAAGCTCAGGTCTACAGCTTCCTCGCTAAAAAGGCTCGGGGGTTGATGGCCAGGTTTATTGTTCAAAATCGCATCAATAATTCTGAAGACTTGAAGGACTTCACGGTTGATCGATATAGATTCGATGCCAAATCGTCGAACGAAACCCGTTGGATCTTTAGCCGGAAATTTATCCCAGTATCGGAAGCCGCATAATTTTAACTAGTGCCGATCGACGCCGACGTAGCGGCCCAGATTGATACCCCGGATATTGTTCTCAAGTCCTCGAACGAACGGTTTAACCAGGCGCTTGCTGACGTAATAGGTGATGGGCGTTATCGGCGCCTCATCCATCACGATTCGTTCCGCCTCGTGCATGAGGCGCATACGAGTAACTACATCGGGCTCCGCATACATAGTTTTCATTAAGGCATCGAACTCGGGATTTTTGAATTTAGAGTGATTGTCACCCATAGCATCGCTTTCCAAAAGATACAAAAATGTTGAAGGATCGCGGTATTCACCCAGCCACTGATAGCGGGCAACTTCGTAATCGCCGTTTCGCAAATCAGCGTTTAAGACGTTCAAATCACTGTTGAGCAATGTGACTTCAACGCCGAGAGAGCGTTGCCACATGGCAGCTACGGCCGCCGCTACACGCCGCAACACTTCGTGGGTGTTGTAGCGAAAACTGAACGCCAGCGGATCGTCGGGTCCGAATCCCGCCTCAGCCAACAATAACTTGGCTTGCTTGACGCGGTCTTCCATCGGCACATCACGGTAAGACGCGAAAGCTGGGTTATATCCGTCGCGTGAACCACTAGGAACGACACTATGGGCAGGCTGTTCTCCCCCTCGCATGACACGCCTTGTGATGATGTCACGGTCGAGTGTCATACTAAGCGCCTGACGCACGCGAGGGTCATTAAATAGCTCCCTGGTTGTGTTGAACGTGATGTATTCAAGGCCGTTGTTTTCAGACACGCGTAAATCAGTTGCAAGGTTCTGTTCGATCCAGTCGAATTGGGATGGTGGAAAGGAAATCACCATATCCAGTTCACCGGCACGATAGCGGTTAAAGGCCGCTGTCAAATCTTCGGTGGTGTAATAAACGACGGCATCGAGTTCCACGGATTCAGCGTCAAAAAAAGATGGATTACGGACGACGCGGAGCAACGTTTGCGGAATCCATTCATCGAGAACAAACGCACCATTGACGACGATATTCTGGGGACGTGTCCACTCTCGCCCATGCTCCTCAATGGCCCAGCGCGGTACGGGAAAGCCACGGTGGACAATCAATTCCAGGAAAAAAAGTGTCGGCGCTTCCAATCTGATTTCGAGCGTTGACTCATCCAGCGCCGTTACGCCCAGGGTATCGACCTGCATCCGACCACCGTTAATAGGCCGCGCGTTTTCGATCATGTAGAGCATCGGTGCGCTGCGTGACGCGGTGGCAGGTTCAAGAATTCGCTTGAATGCAAACTCAAAGTTCGATGCCGTTACCGGCTGGTCATCGGACCATTGCATACCGTCGCGTAGGGTGAAGACATAAGTCTTTCCGTCGTCTGAAATTGTCCGGCTTTCGGCTGCTCCTGGTATGACATTGGCAAAGGCGTCAACGGTCGTTAGGCCGACGAACATCTCAAAGATATTGTTACCGGCATAACCGCTGGTGGTGAGATGGGGGTCGAGGGAATCCGGCTCGCCAATATTGCCACGGTGAAGAACACCGCCGGCGGCTGCAAGCCCTAGCGCAACGTTTAAGCACAGTACAACTATGGCAAAACAATAAGCTGTTGCACGAATGAACAAGTAAGCCATGCGCTTGATGCGACTTCTAAAACAATCGGATAGGATCATATCGGTGCACCATACCGGCAGACCGATACACCTAAAACCCCTGTTTCCCATCAGAAGTTGACACAACGTAACGTATGCCCTGGGTAAAATCCGACCAACTTCAGCTTAATGCAGCCGTTCGTATTTTGGCGAAACGTGACCAAAAATTACGCGGTGCTGTAAGAAAGTTTGGCTACCCAACTTCCAGACGATCACCGGCAGGTTTCGCTACCCTTGCCCGTATCATCGTGGATCAGCAAATCTCGACTGCCGCAGCAGCGTCCATTTGGAAGAAATTGAATGCAACCATCGGTCGAGTGAGTGCCAAGGCCGTCTCAATCGCCCGGACCGAACAATTGAGAGCAGCAGGATTGAGCGCATCAAAAATCAAAACGTTGAGGACGCTGGCGTCAGCCATTGAGGAACGAGCCTTTACGCTACAGGGCTTGAGTCGGCGAAGCGACGAACAGGTCCGTTCTCAATTGACCCGGATCTGGGGTATCGGCGATTGGACAGTGGATATTTACCTCATGTTCGGATTGGACCGACCCGATGTCTGGCCCACTGGTGATCTAGCTTTACGCACCGGATGGCAATATATAACCGGAAATAGAAAACGGATCGATGCTATTAAATTAGAGAAACTTGCCGAAACTTGGCGGCCATACCGGTCCGCCGCAGCAATCCTCATCTGGCATGCACTCTCTACCAGCCGATAAGCAGGTCTAGGGCAATGATAAGAATAGGGACGAATGTAACAACTTCGCGAGCATTTCGAACAAGCAACGAATTCCAGCTTGAATTGTGGGCCACAGTTTCACACTCTCTTTTCTGGGTTAGTTGCTTCAAAAACTGCACAAAATAAAGCAACTGAGGCGTGTGTGTCTGTAGATCGGGTGGGTGACCCTTTCGACCCCAAACTTTTCTTCGGACATACAATTTGGGACGTAACGTGCGATGGATGATCAAGGTAAGTCCGTTCGCGAGCACAAACAGGATGTGCGTGCACAAAGGCGCCGCCTCGCACGTAAAGCGGCTCGGGAAGAACCCGAAAGCAAAAGCCTGCTGTTCGTACTGGCCTATTCCTTACTCATAGCTGTCATCGGATCACTCACTATAACTTTTGGATTCTGGCTCCCTTTGAAGGCGGACGTCTTTGTCGAATCGGCACTGCAGCGCCTCGTGCTCATGCTGGGGTTCATCGTTATTTTCCTGTTGTCGATGATGATTCTGGTCAAGAAATATATGCCGAAAGGATGGCTAGAGCAGATTCAATTTAGTCCCGATCATATCCGGCGGCGGCGAAGTAGTTTTCGCATTCGGTTGAGGTGAAGGCGTCGATGGCGTCGGCAATGGCGTCCCACAGGTCGTCGGCGGTTCTGGCGGCGGCCTTTCTCAGGAGCGCCTTGAGTTTGGCGAAGGCCATCTCGATCGGGTTGCAGTCGGGACTGTAGGGCGGCAGATACAGCAGGGTTGCGCCGGCGGCTTCGATGGCCTGGCGGATGCCAGCGACCTTGTGGGCGGGCAGGTTGGCCATGACGACGCTGTCTCCGGGGTCGAGTTCGGGTACCAGGACCTGTTCCACATAGGCCTTGAAGGCAGCCCCATGCATCGGCCCGTCGAGGAGCATCGGGGCCCGCCAGGCCCCGGAGAGGCGCAAGCCGGCGGTCAACGTGGTGGTCTTCCAATGGCCATGGGGTATGGCGGCCCGGCACCGTTCGCCTTTGCGCGACCATCCCCGCAGCCGCGCCATCTTCATCGACGCGCCGGTCTGGTCGATGAAGATCAGCCGTTCCGGAGCGAGCCCTGCCTGGCCTTCGAACCAGAGCCGGCGCCGCGCGAGCACGTCCGGGCGCCGCCGCTCCGCTGCATGGCCGGTCTTTTTTTGTGCGTCAGCCCGCGCTTGGCGAAGAAGTGCCAGACCGTCGACGGGCAAGCACACCGGTGACGGCATCATGGCGACGTTCAATATTTCCAAATTTTCTGTCGACGCTGCCATCCAAATTCAGCAGGCATCAATCTCTTCAGCCGCAAGAAACCCAAATACGGCTTTGACGTACGCATCGGCTTGCACAGCGGCGAAGCTGTAATTGAAGACGATGGTTATTTCGGAACCGCCGTTCAGACCGCCGCCAGAATTTGTGCTGAAGCGGGACCGGAAGAAATTTGGGTCAGCGAAGAAATAGAACGGGTAAATTGGAAGGACCAGGACAAATTCAACAATGCGGGTGAATTCGCACTCAAAAGTTTAAGTAAAGAAGTAACCCTCTACAAGGTCTCTTGGGATCCCATTCCCGACCGGACAAACAAAAACGCATTTAGTAGTTATGGGCTTGATATGAAATAAGCCTACTAGTATAAATGGTTCATAGGAGGCGGCTATGAACCTAATTGACATATTCAGAAAGTTCCCGGATCAAGAATCCTGCATCGAACATCTGGAAAGTGTACGCTGGCATGATGAGCCTCACTGCCCACACTGTGGCAGCGTCCACGTATCACGTAAAGATGATGGTGGCCGTATTGGCCGTTGGAACTGTTACGGCTGCAAGTCGAGCTTTAATGTCTTGTCCGGCACGATCTTTGAAAAAACGAGAATTGAACTGCAAAAGTGGTTCATGGCTATCGGCCTGATCGTGAATGCCAAAAAAAGCCTGTCCAGTTGCCAGCTCGCCCGGGACCTCAATCTGAATCAGAAAACGGCGTGGTACATGCAACAGCGTATACGGGCGGCCATGGCGTCAAAGCAAGGGCCACTACTTCAAGGCATCATCGAAGCCGACGAAACCTATGTTGGCGGTCGCCCACGCAAGGGCAATAAGCGCGACAACGACAAGCCGAACAAACCGGGCCGTGGTACCAAGAAAACGCCGGTTATCGGTGCGGTGGAGCGTGGTGGCAAGATAACCGCTAGAGTTGGCACAGATCTCTCAGCCAAGGGCCTTTTGCGGTTCATTAAGGAAACTGTTGACCCCAATGGCTCACTGCTGATCACGGATGAATACAAGGGCTACAACGCGGCTAAATCCTTTGTCTCTCATGCCGTCATCAATCACAGCGTTTCCTATGCTGATGGCGACACTCACACCAACACAATCGAAGGCTTTTGGAGTCTTCTAAAGCGGGCTTGGTACGGGTCACACCATCACTACGGGAAGGTCTTCACCCCGCTTTACGTGACCTATGATTACAAACGGCATGGCACGACGACGCTGTTCGCCGCGCTCAACGTGCTGGACGGTACGGTCATCGCACAGAACATGCAGCGCCACCGCCATCAGGAGTTCATCCGCTTCCTCAACCGCATCGAGCGCGAGGTGCCGACGGACAAGGCCGTCCACGTCATCCTCGACAACTACGCTGCGCACAAGAAGGACAAGGTCCGCGCCTGGCTCGCCCGCCATCCACGCTGGACCTTCCACTTCACGCCGACCTCGTGCTCGTGGCTCAATGCCGTCGAGGGCTTCTTCGCCAAACTCACGCGGCGCGGGCTCAAGTGTGGCGTCTTCCAATCCGTCGTCGACCTTCAGGCCGCCATCAACCGCTTTGTCCGCGAATACAATGACGCAAACCCAAAACCCTTGATCTGGAAAGCCGACCCCGATCATATCATCGCCGCACGAAACAGAGGGTTCCAAACGTTGGAATCAATCCACTAGATGGCAAGAGGTTTGTGACGCCGAGCGTAGCTGCGCGGGGCGAGAAAGAGCCAGTCTTGCCGCTAGGAGAAAATTATGGCATAAGGTGAGGCGCGGACCGGATTCGAACCGGCATGTTCCCTATTTGCGAGTCGGGTGCCTATCCATTCGAGCCACCGCGCCAAGGTCGCCACCACCAAGTCTTGTGTGTGGCGATCTTCTTTTGGCACAAGGAATTGCGAGAGTCAATATCAAGCCCATAACTACTAAATACGAATAAAAAAAGTGGCTTACGGAGAATTGGGCGGCGGAAAGAAATACAAAAAGGCCAGCTGATTTACCCCCATCCCCCAGCAATGGGAATAATTTGACCGGTGATGAAATTGGCCCTATCCGAAGCTAAGAACGCAATCATTTCGGACACCTCCTTGGGTTTGCCAAGCCGGCCCAGAGGTACATTTTTGATCATTTTGGCCAACGCTTTTTCATCTGCGAGCAACTCCTTCGGAAAATAGCTTTCGCTTTCCACATAGTTGGGTGCCACAGCGTTGACCTGGATATTGTCACGCGCCAATTCTTTAGCGACGGACAGCGCCAGGGCATTGGCCCCCCCTCTTCCGGCAACATACATGCAGTAATTGGGCAACCCTTGAAAAGGTGCGGCAGAGGTTACAAAGATGAGTTTACCGCTGCGTCTTGGTTTCATATGTCGTGCCGCGGCAGCGGCGGTCGCGAAAGGGACAACCATGAGCGCTTCCAAAGTATCCCGGTAGTCATCCAAGCTGGCTTGGTCGATCGAAGCGCGGATGGCCGGATAAAAGTCGTTGATGACCGCGATATCCAGTCCACCGGCAGCCTCAGCCGCAGTATCGATTGCGGCACCGGTGTCCGCTATATCAAGAGGCGATAATTCCGGATGGTCAACCCGAAATGCGTCGCACGATCGTGTGTCTGCGAAGGATTTGTCGTGACAAAAAACCTGCGCACCGTGTTGGTTCAGCGTCTGCGCAGCGGCGAGGCCAACAAAGTGCTGAACGTTGGTAACCAGCGCAGATTTACCCGAAAGCATGGCTAATCTCCTGAGACGGTGACGACTTATTCGAGACTTTATACTGGACCTCTCGTTCCTTCTAAAGGACCGTAGGAGTACTTGCCGTTGCCCGTCGACGGTCTGGCACTTCTTCGCCAAGCGCGGGCTGACGCACAAAAAAAGGCCGGCCATGCAGCGGAGCGGCGGCGCCCGGACGTGCTCGCGCGGCGCCGGCTCTGGTTCGAAGGCCAGGCAGGGCTCGCTCCGGAACGGCTGATCTTCATCGACCAGACCGGCGCGTCGATGAAGATGGCGCGGCTGCGGGGATGGTCGCGCAAAGGCGAACGGTGCCGGGCCGCCATACCCCATGGCCATTGGAAGACCACCACGTTGACCGCCGGCTTGCGCCTCTCCGGGGCCTGGCGGGCCCCGATGCTCCTCGACGGGCCGATGCATGGGGCTGCCTTCAAGGCCTATGTGGAACAGGTCCTGGTACCCGAACTCGACCCCGGAGACAGCGTCGTCATGGCCAACCTGCCCGCCCACAAGGTCGCTGGCATCCGCCAGGCCATCGAAGCCGCCGGCGCAACCCTGCTGTATCTGCCGCCCTACAGTCCCGACTGCAACCCGATCGAGATGGCCTTCGCCAAACTCAAGGCGCTCCTGAGAAAGGCCGCCGCCAGAACCGCCGACGACCTGTGGGACGCCATTGCCGACGCCATCGACGCCTTCACCTCAACCGAATGCGAAAACTACTTCGCCGCCGCCGGATATGATCGGGACTAAATTGAATCTGCTCTAGGCGTTGAAGCCCTTAAATTGCGCCTTCGAAAGGCCTATCCTTAAGGCACTCGATGACCAGTTACTCTCACCTAGGGCTAATCCTTTGAATACAGACGATACCCAACAATCCAAAGATGCATCTGGGGATCAACGCCAAGTTCCACCGTTGTTTTATTCCGAACCCGCTCCGGTCACAGCGGATACCCATGGAGAATTCAAGATTCTACGGGAGCGCGATTTCAGCTTCGCCAAAGACACCAATGCCGTCCCGGTAACGACGCCTGAATTCGTGTTAGCAGCCCGGCACTACCCCATCGTGTTCGTCGGCGAGCAATTGGTGCCGACGATTGCACTCGGTTTCCGTCCCGACCAAAACCTTTTTGTCTCCGATGATGGCGAGTGGGAGAGACGGTGTTATATCCCCGCCTATGTGAGGCGATACCCCTTTATTTTATTGGGCAAAGAGGATGACGAACGCCTCCAGCTGGGTGTGGACAACACAGCAAAGTCGGATCATGCCGACGCCAGGCCGTTATTTGAAGGAGACAAAGAAACTCAAGTGGTGACAGATGCATTGGATCTCTGCCAGCAGTTTCATGGTGCGTATCAGGCAACGGACGAGTTCTCGCAAATGCTTGCAACCTCAGATCTGGTGGAAGACAGAACTTTGGAATTGGATCTCCCCAACGATGAAAAGCTGAGCATCGGTTCCTTTTCATCTATCAATGAACAAAAGCTGCGTGAGGCACCCGACGAAAAAATATTGGAATGGCGAAACAAGGGTTGGTTAGCAGCCATGTATTTCCACGTGGCGTCGTTGAACAATTGGGAGCTCTTAATGGATCGCATGCCAGAGACTCAGCCGCCAACGGCTTAACGAGCCGTCTTCTCTATTTTTCGTCCACGGTAAAACGCCATTTGAGAGACGGTCGCTCGACAATGGAATCGTACCAGTCCGCCAGATTGGAACGTTCTTCCCTCCAGTCAAACCCATCGTCGCCGGCGACGATTACATGTTCTCGGATTGGATTGCGCAGATCGAGATAACTTAGCCCTCCAGCCATACAGATATGACCGATGTGGAAGTCCGCGTCCCGGAATTGCAGCGCTTCAACATCCATGCGATCGAGACAACCAATGATTTTACGCCGCTCGCGCAGCATGTAATCCATGTTCCAGTCATTCTTGTCGCGCCAACCTTCAACGCGAAGCAGCGTCGTAGCATCAAACATTCCGTCGCCTAAGACCATTTGCCTGAGCGCTGGCCAGCGAGCTTCACCACTGGGGAATACATGCTTTCCTGTTGTCGATAAGGAATCCAGGTATTCACAAATGACCAGCCCGCCATACAGGGGATCGCCGTTGTCCAAGACAAGCGCTGGCACCTTGCCCATCGGATGATAGTCCCAAATGGTCTCGGCATCGAACGGCCGAGTGCGCTCGAATTCAAATCGATCGAGAATGTCGCCTTCATATGCCGTGACCAGGACTTTATGGATGTATTCCGGATTGGGTGTGAAAATCAGTTTCATGGTGGCGTCCCCTCTCTCAATCTCGATCTGTATCGTTGCCGACGTACCCTAAACGTGAGACCGCCCGTTTGTCATCTTGCGATCAACCGTGAGCATCCGATTGACAGACCAATCCTCCACCCCCTATGAGCGCGCATGCGACCATCAGAAATTCCAGAAAACCGATCTGAAACAGGGTCTGATCAGTTTCAACCGCCTACTCAACGACCAGCGGTCCTATCGGTGTGGACTACGCTCAGGCTCACCACTTTCCGGTCCTTCTGGATCGCCGGACTTTTTTCCCTCATCGGCTCGTGGATGCAAATGATTGGCTCGGCCTGGTTGATGACCGACCTGTCCAGCTCTCCCATTCTTGTCGCCTCGGTACAAGCTTCGCAAATGATCCCCACCCTCTTCCTCGCCTTCATCGCCGGTTCTCTGGCCGACATGATCGACCGGCGTAAATACATGATCGCAGTCATGTGGTGGATGATTGCGGTAACAATCGTTTTGGCTGGATTGACCCAATTCAATTTGGTTACACCGTTTTGGCTGATTTTTTTCACCCTTTTGCTCGGCGCCGGCGGAGCCTGCCAAATGCCGGCCATGTCAGCAACCATCCAAGACATCGTGCCCCGTTCTGAGGTGGTTAATGCGGTGACACTGAATTCCTTGTCCATGAACATTTCCCGTCTCATCGGTCCGGCCGCAGCGGGGCTGTTGATCGGGTGGGCCGGGGTGACGCCGGCGTTCCTGGTCAATGCACTCAGCTATTTCGCGTTTATGTGGGTGGTTTACAAATGGGAAGGCCCGCCTTTGCGGCCACCACAAAGACAGACCCTGTGGTCAAACATGTCCGCCGGTGCTCGTTATGTACGACGCGCGGCGCGGTTTCAGGCTGTCCTCATCAGAGGGTCATGCCATTTCTTCTGTGCCAGCGCTCTTATGGCTCTCCTCCCCTTGCTCGCCCGTGCAGAATTGGGGGTTGGACCTGAGGGTTTTGGCACACTCATGGGCGCTGTCGGTGTTGGTGCAATCGTAACCGCCCTGTTTATCACCCCTCCTCTCAACACGCGTTACTCCCGTGATGCCATTGTGTTTTTTGCCAGTTTGGTCATCGCGGCTGCGCTCTATGGTGTGGGAACAGTGCGTAACCCCATTTATTTTGCGGTTGTGCTGTTTTTCTATGGCGGCGCCTGGATGATTTGCATGCTGTCCTTTCAAGTCGCTGCGCAAATGGTCCTGCCTGCATGGGTGAGAGGGCGTGGCTTGTCCGTGACAATGATGAGTTTTACCGCCGGTATGGCGGGGGGCGGAATCATTTGGGGAACGGTGGCAAACTTCACCAGCTTGTCTCTGGCCTTTGAATCTGCGGCGATCACCATGGCAATAGGCACGTTCGTGACCTACAGATACCGTATTTCCAGTAATGAGACAGAAGACGCCTGACTATGCCGCGTTCCCGTAAGTTAATCATGACCCGCTATGGTGAAGACTTTGGCGCCTGTTCGGAAATCGTTGAGGCTGAAATCGGTGAGCCGGGTTTTGGTGAAGTGCTCGTGCGCAATGTCTATGCCGGTGTGAATGGGGTTTACGACCTCAATATGATCCGCGATGCGGTGAGTTACATCAGCTACACGTCGCAGACCGATCTCGGCATTGAAGTGGTCGGGAGAATCGAGAAGTTGGGACCGGGTGTCCGCGACTTCGCCGTCGGCGAAGCCGTGGCCACGTGGCAGGTCGGTACGGGTTACCGGGATTATCAGGTGGCGGACGTCGGTCGTTTGTACAAAGTGCCCTCAACCAGTCCCGAGATCCTCTGTCTCATGCCGACAGGCATATCCGGCATGGTCGGGATCGAACAAGTGGGTGAACTGAAATCAGGAGAAACAGTAGCCGTGTCCGGTGCCGCGCGGGCGGTCTGGGGCACATCATCGTTCAGGTGGCCAAGAAAGCCGGCAACCATGTGATCGGTGTATGCGGCAGTGACGAAAAAGCGGAGAAGCTGCGGGAAATCGGCTGTGACCGACCGATCAATTACAGGGCGGAGGACGTTGTCGGCTGTTCTTAAACGGGAATATCCCAAGGGTTTGAATATCGCCTACGATTCCGTTAGTGGCGCAATTTACGATGCCTTTGTGGATAACTTGGCGGTCAAAGGACGGCTGGTGATCTCTGGCTATACATCCGAGGTCGGCAAACCTTGGGAACAGGTCACCGGCCCACGCCTTTATCAAAAGCTTTATTTTCGCTCCGCTTCGGTCCGGGCCTTCATTAATCCCCATTTTGAAGAGCATCATCCCTATGCCGCAGAGCGCCTGCTCGACCTGTATGAACGTCGCGAATTGACGGTTTTCGTCGACCCCACACCATTCAAAGGACTGGAATCTGTGGCCGATACTGTGAACCACCTGCTCAGTGGAAGAAATTTGGGGAAAGTGGTTGTGAAGTTGGAAGAATGATCTAAAACGGTCGGCCTCCATAAACTAAAAACCTATATTCGGGAGACGCACATGATCAGGAAGACGCTGATGGCCGCTGTGCTCGGCCTTGTCCTGCCCGTAGCCGCAGTAATGAGTGCTCACGCCAGCCAACATGACCTGGATACGGCCGAAGGCATGGCCAAAGTAATGCGCAAGATCCAATGTTCGCTGGAAGACGGCGAAGCGGTGACCTTCTGGTGGCATGGCCGCGCTTATGGGCGACGTATGGGCATGTCGGATAAATACCTGTTCGATGTCGAAGGTATGAACGTCCGCCATTGCGGCACCGCACGCGACGAGAACGGCAACTATGGTTACACCCTGCGCACCCGCGAAATCCTTCTCTACAAGGACAAGCGCACAGGTGAAGTGTTACGCACCTGGGAAAACCCCTATACCGGCGAGACAGTCGAGGTGTGGCACGTGGACAACGACCCGGTTAATTCCGGCCCGTCTTTTGGCCTGGGACGCGATGGTAAGCCGCAAAATTTTCCCGGTGATATGATGGGTGACCGCTGGTGGTTCACCGCCACCATCCCGCTCTACTATCACAACGTCCTTTCCGGCGAGTATCAGAAGTACATCGGCGGCACCTATCGCGCGACGGAGATGTTCAACTTTTTCGGCGATGTGGAAAGCCTGCTGGATGAGGATGTGGCCTCTGCCAATGTTCAGGTCGGTTGGGTGCGCCACTCCGATTGGCTGCCGTGGATGGAGATGGCCGGACGCGATGGCATCATCTACATGCATACAGCTGGACGGAAACTGGATAACTGGGACGATATGTCCGACACCATGAAGGACGAAATCGCCAAGACTTATCCCAAGTACACCGATCCGCCGCCGTTGGACGACGACCGGGAAAACGAAACCTCGTGGACTTTCTTTAAGAAGAAGATGGAAGAACGCGGCGGCCCCGAACCGCTGAAGCGCGAATTTCCGTTTTAACTTCCAGATAGTGAGCTAAACCAAAAACCCCCGGTCGCAAGGCCGGGGGGTATAGTTATTTCCAGAAAAAATATATCCCGTTGGCATTTCTGACCATGCGAGGGTAAAGACCATTCACTTTGAATGGCCCTGTATTATGTGGGTTGATCGGCTAGTCAAGTAAGGAGCCGCTGCTGTCAGGTGGGTGCCTGAAATATACAATTCCTCAATTCCTTAAATATATCCATGTCTGGAGTTATGAAATTCGATAATTCTACTTTGAATTTCTCAGCATTAATGCTTGTTGTTACGCTGCATAAAGATTTTATTATTCCAGTCTTACTCTTAACATCTTGGTTCACTATGTCTTGAAATTCGTCTTCGTATTCTTGTTGGTTAAATTGAAATCCGTTCTTATCTGTATATTTTTTTAGCACTGCCTCGTCATACAGATAGTTTTCAATTTCTCTTCGCTTTAATACGCGTCGGTAATTTTCTTCTCGAAGATATTCTATTCGTTGTTCTTCGGATTTTTCGTCCCTATCTGATAGAATTAGAATGGCAAGATCGGGTAAGGCTTTCTTTAATATGGTTAGCGTTATTTTCATTCTTTGTTCTGGCTGAGTACCTCCACCACTTGATACAAAAAGCGTTTCATTTTCTGCTTGTCCAAAAATATTGTTATAAATAATGGCATCGAGTCCTTTTTCGTTACCGTCAATAGATTCCGCCTTTCCTTCGCAATAGACCAAATGTCTTGGGGCGACCAAACCCGTTAGATCGTCCAATGCTGTTTCAAAGATTTTCTGCCATTGCGCTCGGCTTTTTGGGACTGGTTTAAGTATTTTTTCTGAGACCGCAAAATCAACGCCTGGTTCAAAATAAATTATCTGGCAATCTTTAATATCATCTTGTAATGCACGAAGAAATCCTATGCTGTGCGTTGCAAACCATAATTGACAATTATCTCCAACAAGTTTGTTGATCTCAATAAGTAAGTTTCTTTGAACCAACGTATTGATATGTAATTCAGGTTCGTCAATAAGGAACACTGTGTCGTCGTATTCATCTTTCCTTACATAAAGATCGAGTAAAAGATCTACGACTTCTTTTTCACCTGCGGACAAGAGGTTATATTCAAATTCAGTCGACTGGTCTGTTTTTGTAAAAAATAGTGTACCGCGATTCGATTCCACATCTCCCAAACTGGAAATGTTTAAATCTAAACAATTTTCTATCGCGTCATTTAATTCCTTAATTATGTCTTCTCGGGCTTCACTCGGTTTGAGATCGTTTTTGTCTCTATGCCTATTAAATTTAGCTAATAATCTCCTATAATTATTTTCCATCTTTTCGTCTAAGGCGACAGTCGTCGACGCGCCATAACTATTTTTTTCAATTTCGTCTGTCGCTTCAGTCTTAGATATTCTTACATTTGAGTTGTGACGATAGGGACTCCGAAATGAGAATATAGTGCTCTGCTTTCCCTTAACCTCTTTTTGAGAATGAATTTCCCTATAACTTCCGTTGGTAAAAGTGACTTCTATATTTTTTTCGACGTCAGTGATAGGATCACCGAGAGAGTGATAATCGGTGCCCATTTGTCCAGTATTACCGATTTCTACATAGTTCCTTTGAAGATATAGAAGTCCGTCTAGAATGCTGCTCTTGCCGCATCCGTTCGGACCAACCAAGGCTATAAACCTTGAGGGCTTTTCACCAAGTTGAATTTCGAGGCCATAAAATCGCTTATAGCCCTTTAATCTAAGAGAACGTATCTTCATGTAACAAAATAACTCCCGTACTTTATGCTTTTCGTCAGTGCCCCAATCAAATGAAATTGCGTGGATACTTATAAGGAAGTTCTAGGTCAGATAAACTATCCTGTCCTATTTGGCCGCGATTCCCAACCTTATTGGTTTCCTTCTTTTGAATTTAGTCAAAAAAGTTTTTCTCAATTATCGCTATTGATCCAAATTTCAGGTCTTCTTAATTCCTGGTGCTGTTGAAAATATTCGAGGTCTTTTATAAGAGCATCAATTTCTGGCGTGAGTAAGTCCTCGGATACAAACAAACTTCTATAGTCAGCCGCAGGTGATATTGTTAATTGATTAATACGGAGACTGTTAAGTCTTTGACGAAAATCTTCTGGATATTGACTGGATTGGTCAACAATTTTGTTGGCGTGGTCAGATTCTAAGTATGCGTTCTATTTGTCATAAATTTTGCTTCTGTCGTCATCTTCTATGTTGAGGTTATCTAATAGTGCATCTATTTTTTCACGGGCTTTAAACTTTTCCTTTAAACCTATACCGTCCCAGCGATCTCCTCCCATCAATTGGGTTAAGGATATTTCAGAAAGTGTTAAAGCCATTTCATTAAGTGGCACAATAAAGTTTTCTACTTCCTCGATCTTTTCTCTTAACTTCGCTTTGAGTGGCCCAAAAGGTAGTTCTTCTACCGTTTCGAATCTTGTCGCAAACATTAAAACAAGTGATGAAACTAAAGACGCCCAGCCAGCTTGGGTGTAACCAAGCAAAATCCCAAGAGTCGGACCAATGAAAGCAGTCATGGCGGCCACCCAAAACAGTATCTTCAAGACACGTTTCCTTAAATCCACAAAAATCTCCAAGACACGTTTTTCTCAAATCCACATCAAAAATCCATTCTACTAGAAACTACTCTTACCACCTCCGGATTCAGCCTCACCACCCCATCGGGTTGCAGCATGAAATCCGCTCCTGAGAATGTGTGATCTTGGATCAGTTTCAGGATACGACGATCCACAACGGGCCGTTGGGGTTCCATGAGGTCAAAAACGAATGAATGCCGATCCGGCTGCCAGCGGTCATGCATGATGCCAATGGACGGATCATAGCCATCGGCAATGACCTGGATGCGGGCCGAGCTTTCAAGAGCGGTATAGGCATAGTTGAGCATTGCGTTGATGGGGTGGGTTGCCCGCTTGTTTGTAGGCCGCTTCTCACTCAGAAGTGGTGACCGCGCAAAGTACTGCTTCCATTCATCGGGGATGGGATAGCGTTTGACCGCCTTCCATTTCATTTCCAGAGCCCGCCAAGCGTAGAAATACCCCTGGGCTACGGTTCCTTCCATACCCAGTAATAAAGCGACCGTCTTGGGCGGGTCGGTTTTGATAATCTTTAGGATGGCCGTGGCCTTATCGATGGCCTTGTCCCTGGAGGGTGACCCAGGCAGTAGGTTTTCAAGGTTCCATAGGGTTTCCTTGATCTTGCCTTTGATGAGGGGAACGGCAAATGCCATCCGCTTGGCCTCATTGGCCCGTGTCGCTATCTGCCAAGTGACCTTTTGCCGGTCGGCGGCATAGCCGTCCGTTCCGGCCATGGTGATGATCCGGCCATCCCATTTGAGCCGGATCAGGTCAACGTTCTGCCCGGCCAGCCAATCCAGGGCATCCAGGGTGATATTGCCGGAGCCGTCCACAATGACGATCCGGGGCGGTATGGTTAGTTCACCTTTGAAGAACCACCATTCCCGTTTCTCTACCGGGTAATGAGTATGGCCGTCCCTGATGATGAGGGTTCCCTTATCGACTCTGACTGAGAGGCCGTGCCCGTTCAGGATCAGCGGCTGGGTTTCCTTTTCCCGCCGCTTACGTCTTGGCTTTCCGGCCTCAAGGGCCTTGAGCCAATAGCCGCACCGTTCGGCCCATTCGGTCCCGTGATCCTGTGACTGGCGCTTGAGCGGTTTGGCAGTCAAAATAGCCTCCAAGCAAACCATTGATTTTACTTGTAGGATTCTAGCCCAAGATGCCTCGAAATCCTCAGAAAATGTGGGAAAAAGGGGTGCCTTTAAGCGAGGCAGTTCTTAAATTTTCCAATTTTCCGAATGCTGGCGACTCATTAGATAAGAGACAATATTTGAATTTATGTGAACCCGCCCATGAGGGTGAATGTAAGTCCGATAATCCGGACTTTTACAAATATTTTCCTAAGGAACCGTCGTATCGGGACAGCGATCGAAAAAAATATAAAAACGCCTCTGTGAACATTTGTGCAATGAATTGTATCTCGGCAATCTCACTGCAATTGGAACTCAAGTTAAGCTTGTTAAGGAAAATTCAAAAAAAGAAATTCTAAATTTGGAATTTCAATTTTTGCTTAGCCAAAATTTGGAAAAATTAGAAGAAATTGAGAATTTGCCCGTTGGACCGAAAAAACCCTTTTCACATTAGGATAATGACATTTTCCAGGGCCGTACAGTTCAATTTGAAGATGTCCGGATATTTGATCCAAATTCAGAAAAAGATGGATCGGGAAGTGAAAAACGTAAGAGAGGCCGCCCAACTACATGGCCACAAATTGAACAGGCTTATGAAGAATGTAAGGAAAATAAAGAAATTGATTTTAATGCCAGTCAACAAACCGCAATTGACGCGGTAATTGAACGCTTAAGACAAAAATATCCTGAAAATTTCAAGCAATTGCATAGCGGTTTTGGTCCGGAAACCGTTCGCCAGGTCATTAACAGTGATTTTCTGGCTAACGCCCTGAAACACAAGGAACAATAAACAATAAATTCGACTGCATTTTAGAGCCGTTGAAATGGTTTCGCGCTGGCTCCAAACTTTTTCTATACGAAAGTGGAAAAGGTTAAATGGCCAAACGCAAGCGCGATTACAACGCCGACTATCGGAGACGCATTGAGCGCGGCCTTGCTAGGGGCTTGAGCCGATCCCAGGCGAGAGGTCATCCTAAGACGGGTGAAGCTTTTGCCAGCAATGGGCGGGTAAAGCCGAAAACCGATGACAAACTGCTGGCCGCCCTAAAGCTCCTCCATCAAGGAGATAGCCAGCGGGCAGCCGCAAAATCCGCCGGTATCACTGCGAACCGGCTGCGACGGTTCACTTCTACCAACAAGCTCGCCCATTGGGATGGCCGCAAGTGGATCATGACCGACAACATTCCACGCCGGGTAAGGGTTCTGACAAAGGGTAAGGATAAATCGGTCATTGTTGGCGGCTTTGATGAAGCCAAGAAAGCCGGTGACTTTGAGGATGCCGTAGGCCAATTCACCGAAACCAATGATCCAAAGATTTTAGCGCCTTTCAAGGGTAAGGGTGTGACGGACGTCAACGGTGTGTTCCATCCATTTGAGACCGACCCGAACGAACTCCACCGCTTGCGGCAAATGGACCTGCCGCCATTCCACGAAATCTATCAAATCATTTCGCCGGACTAAGCGGACGCCATGACGCAGAAATATCCAGACAAAAATACGCGTAAGCAGCAAGCGCATCAGCGGTTAGGGACCCGCGAGCCGAAGTGCGCGATCTGCGGATTGAATGATTGGGAGTGTCTGGATAAGGACCATTTGGCAGGGCGCAAGTACAGCGATGAGGTAGTCATCCTCTGCGCCAATTGTCACCGCAAACGCACCGACTCTCAAAAAGACCAACCACCCGGTTTGCCAGGACCCGTTAGCGACCTCGAAAGAAAGGGCCGGACAATTCTGGGTGCCGTCGAGCACGCAAGGGAACTCTGCGATCACCTCGAACACATTGGCAAAGACCTAATCGAAAGCGGCCAGTTATCAATGAAAGGAAACCAAGACCATGACCATGACCAATAAACCACCCAATAAGATTGCTGTGCGCTGTTACACGGAAAAACCAGAAAAGAGACGCCGGAAAAAAGAGCCGCACAACGATTCGGACGAACCCGAAGATTCAACATTGGTTTTCGATTGCGAAACCACGACCGATGAAGTGTAAGCCTTGCGCTTTGGCTTCTACCAGGTGCGCGAAGGCCTGGAGCTATACGCGCAAGGCATCTTTTACTGTGCGAAGACACTTACCGAATCTGAAATTGAACTCCTTAAGTCATTCGCTGATAAGCAAAGCTACCGGGTGATTACCGTTGAAGAGTTCCGAACGGACGTGTTTCTTAAGGTGTCCTCGGGATGATCAAGCTGATTGTCGCTTAAGCGGCGGTGGCAGTTCCGGCACACTATGGCTAGATCGTCATGGTGTTTACAGCCCGCGATATGATGCAGCTCAAGGGCAAAAGGATCGTTATGGCCACAGCATACGCACGCCGGATTGCGCGTATCCAGTTTGCGGTAACGCCGTTCCAAACGGTCTTCAAAGTCAGGTTTTTCCTTAGTAGTCATAGGTCAATTCCTTAGTTAGTTGAGATGATTTGGTAGATTTCGTGAAAAGGCGGGGTGTCCATCGCGGCTATGCGGTGGAGTTCATTGGGATCGGTTTCGAAGGGAAAGAAACGGCCCTCGCGATCGATCAGACCATCTTCGGTATAGGGCAAGAGGATTTCATGCTCATTGGTGCGGAGAAACCGCCCCATATCGTTCCAATATGATCCGGCTTTGCTGGCTTCCTCAAACCCTGGAACCGTAATGGTCTTAACCTGACCTTGGGTTAGGGTCGGAACGCGCCGGGGCCGTTCATCGGTGAACACCCACTTGCGGCCAATCCGTGCGGCGATTTTGTAGTAATAGGTGAACCGCCGAAGCCGGGCCGCAGAGATGCTGACCGATTTGGCCGCGGCCTTTTGGCTGTTGCCCTCCCGCAGCAGTTTGACCGCTGCTTCGAGCTTGAGGTCGGGTTTGGGGCACGGCTCCCGGTCCTGACGCTCTTTTCTCCGGGTTTGGGGTGCTCGCTCCAGCCGGCAAGCAATATGACGTATGCCTCTTCCCTGAGCGCGCAGAAGAGCAATCTCCTCACGTTCCTCGAAAGACAGGTAACGTCCTGACAGCGGCTTGGCCGATTGCGATAAATGTGCTGGTGGCATGCCGCCCGACCTCCGGAACCACCTCGAGCCTACCGGAGGGGATACACCGGCATCTCGGGCCGCGTCCTCGCTCGAACGCCCCGTCGCAATCGCTGCCCAGAACCGAACAAGCTCCTCACGCCGTGCCGAGTCCGGTCGACCTGGCGAATGCAACTTGCTCCGTCCAGACCGATCCGACCGCCGTCTGCGTACCCGTCATAGCAACCTCCTATGCCAGAGTGTTGCGACGACCGATTGAACCCGCCCAATATGCCCGCGGTGACGACCGCAAACTGCTCCGCCTCCACGGCATCAAGGCCGCCATGAGCCGCAAGGGGAATTGCCTCGACAATGCCCCATGGAGAGCTTCTTTGGGTCTCTCAAGACCGAACTCGTGCACCGTACCCGGTTTCGTACCCGGCGCGAGGCCAGGGCTTGCGCTATTCGAGTACATCGAGATCTTCTATAACCAACGATGGCGCCACTCGAGCATCGGCTACCGGACGCCGGCACAGGCCAGGAGAGATATGACCATCGATCAGGCCGCATAGGTGAAGAACCACCTGGTCCGGATTTTGGGAGCAACGTCAAGTGCGTTCGACCAGGCGGATGATCTCCAGCTTCTCGGATGCGGGGTACCTCATGCGCCGTATCCCCCAGCCCCGGTCATGCTTTTTTTAAAGCAGCCGGTTCTTAAGCGTCAGGTCGGCAACCAACTCCTTCATGTCACGCATCTCGCGGCGCAGCTCTTTGACTTCGCTCGAGGAGGCTTGCCGGGCGGTGTCGCCCGAAAGCCGCTTCTTGCCGGCCGCCAAAAACTCCTTCGACCAGCTGTAATACAGACTCTCGGCGATCCCCTCACGGCGGCACAGCTCGGAAATGCTGTCCTCGCCACGCAGACCTGCCAGGACAATCCGGATCTTCTCCTCAGCCGAATACTGCTTGCGCGTCTTGCGTCGGATATCCCGCGCCGCCTGTTCGGCGCTGTCTCTTGTATCCATCGATTTCTGCCTCATCTTCGTTTCCTTCAGTCTCTACGATGAGCCAGAAATCCTCCCTTATCAAAAACCCTCAATCTGTCCCATAGACGCTGACGTCAGACATCCATATCCAAGGCTGCTTTATGAGCCCAATCCGCAATGGCGTGACCTTGGGGAAATGAGGTCAACATATATTCAGGCAGAACAACCAGCTTTGCCGACGGGCCCATCCATTGACGAATACCACCCACTTTGTCGCGGACGTGATTCAGAGTCTTGAGCATGCGCGCCCGAGCAGTTTTGCGGTTGGAGCAGCGGGCCACGCTGTGGGTGATCAGTTGCAAGGCGACGGCGGTATAGACCGGATCGCTCTTTGCCGCCGGCTTTCTGGCTTTGGCAGCGAGACTGACAGGTTGTGACGTGTCTGCGCGTTTTACTGACTTTGGATTTTGGCGTGATTTCGTATTTCTTTTTTTGGGCATGGACTTCCCCTCCTCGACCACACTCATCAATAGGCCAAACGCAGTCCAACCCAAAGGAATATTGGGGCTCCCAGCGTGACAAGTCCGGAGGCCGACCGCCCGGCCTCGATCCGGGTATCGAATAAATTTTCAGCTGCCACATACGCTTCTATGCCGTCATTGATTTTGTAAGAAAGCTGCGTATCAACCGTAACGACACTGTTTAAAACTCTGGAGTTCAAATCGTCCTCAAATTGATTGCTGGATGCCAGTACATCCACCGTAAACGAGATCCGATCATTTGGCTGAAGTTCTAAACCAATTGTCCCCTGGTGCCTGGCCACTTGTGCAAGACGATTACCTTCGAGAATGGGTGATACGGTACTCTTCTTGATCTTGGGTGATGTAAAGAGATAAGCAGCCCGGATACTCGCGCTTTCTGCGATAGTTAGTTCTGTATCGATTTCCATGCCCCAAGTTTCAACGCGATCGACATTGCGCCGTTGCCGCAGGCTCCCACCGCCGGGAATAAAGACGCCGAATTCCGTATTAAAGCCCGGTGTGGTGGTTACGGTGGCATTGATAACCGGGTCATGAATATCGTTACGGAATAGCGTCGCCGCGGCCAATGCGTGTTCCGACGACCATGTGAAACTTAAATCAACCCCAACTATGCGTTCGTTTTCCAACCCATTGTTGGCCTCCGTGATATCATTGCCGACACGAAAAGGACGGTATAGTTCGTTTAATGTAGGGACGCGGAAACCGGAGTAGGCTGCGCCCTTGACTGACAAGCCGCCCTTCACGTCAGCGCGAAAGCCAACACGTCCGTTGGCGACCCAACCGTTTTGATTGGTAAACGTGCGATCAACTAAAACAGTGCCATCAATAAGGTTGGATTCTCGACGGTTACCATTGGATTGGCGCCAATGGTCGACTCGCCCTCCAATAGTGAACAGAAAGCGATTCGTTTGCTGCCAATGGCCTTCGAGAAATGCGCCCGTGACCAGCTGTTTGCCGCCGGCCGTTCTTTCACGGGTAAATCCCGCGCCGAGATTACGGAACAGTTCATTGGTTTCCCCGTCTGAAAAGCGCACATCCATTCCGCTTTCGACCGTCCAGGCCTCGAATTCGTTTGAGCGCACCACAAGATTGCCGCCGACGACAGTCGCTGGGACATCAAATTGATCTAGGACCGGACGAACCGTGTCACGGGTGCCATCGAACGCACCGAACGTGCTGCTGAAATCCTTATGCCGTACGTACAGAACCGATTGCCAGCTCAGTCCGTTCGCCGCATTTTCGTTCAATGCGCCTATGGAAAGGTCGTATGTGTCCGTCTGCGTTCCAGCGACATCGGAACCGTTGACAAAAGAGTCCGAAGCGGCTGAACCGCTGATACTCCATAAAGTCCCATTGTCGCTTTGCACCCGCCAAGCCAGCCGAACGCCTTCATTGCGGCGTGCTGCACGACGGTCTGCTGCCCCGCGTTGATCTGTTCCAATTAAAAAATAGCCTTCACCATCACTTGCATGCGCCGTAATGGAAAACGTTCCTGCGCCAATAGGAGACTCTGCCAACGCTGAACCCATCCAAGTGTCTTTGCTTCCATGACGGAGGTCGGCAACGGCCATTTGTTCGTCGAGCACTCGGCTATCCAGCCGCACCACACCTGCCAAAGCTGCATTGCCCCAAACGCCAGCACCGCCGCCGCGGACGAGTGTGGCTTGCTCGATGGTGAGTGGCGGGAGATGGACCCATTCGACCCAACCTCCGAATGGATCGTTCTGAGGTACACCGTCTAAAACAACCAATGTCCGGCCTGCTCCATTGGGACCAAGCCCGCGCAGACTGACGCCTTGGGTTGTCGGATGGGCCGCCCTGGATGCTTGTCGGCGAAACAATCCAAATCCAGGCAATCGGCGAAGTGAGTCATCCAACCCAAAAGCTGCTCCATTCAACGCTGAGCGATCAAAACGGACGGAACTGTAGATCGCTTCGGATACTGAGTCCGGAAGGCGGCGGGTGCTCACACGAATCTCTTCTAACTGCTGAGAGGAAGCATTTGTCGCAGTCAGGGAAGCGCAGATGACCAAGCACAATGTTAGAAATCGCTGCATCGTGCCATCTGCCTAGACAAAGTTAGCCCACAAAACAATGCCCATCTCGTTATCAGTAATACGGGCTGGACTATCGAATTGACCTAGAAGTTGCCCCAATCTGACGCGATAATGGAGGAAAGATTAAGTTCAACTCAGCCGGGAGGGACGCGGCTATGGTACGCCAGAAACTGGCGATATTCTCTACTTTAGCAGTTTTGCTTGCCCCATTGGCGGGCGGTGCGGCTGATTTAACGGTCTCGGTCCGCGATTCCGATGGGCAACCGGTGTCAGACGCCGTTGTGTCAGTCCAATCAGAATCTGGGACCGCTACCGATCAATTAGAACGAATGGTGCAGCGCAATGAGTCCTTTAATCCGTTCGTTCTCCCTGTAGCGATTGGAACAACCGTTGAATTCCCAAACGAAGACCCGTTTCGGCACCATGTTTATTCGTTTTCACCGGCCAAACGGTTTGAGTTGAAACTCTACGGCGGAGATGAACTGCAACAAGTGAAGTTTGATACGCCTGGCGTGGTCGCACTGGGCTGCAACATTCATGACAATATGCTGGGTTATATTTACGTTGTCGATACACACGTGTTCGGTAAAATGGATCAAGACGGCGTTGTGACGATTTCAGGTTTGCAAGACGGTGAGGTCGGTGAAGCCCAAGTGTGGCATCCGAGATTGCGCGGACCTGCCAGACGCACAGTAATGGCCGTAACGGCCGGACAGTCTGTAACTTTCGAAATAGGACTAAAGTCAGACCGGCGAAGACAAAGAGGGAACGACTTCGAAGAAGGAGTCTATTAGGTGTTCAAACGTTTCCAAACAAAGCTGGCTCTTTTTTTTACAGCCTTGTTTCTTATATTGCAGGGTGTCGCGATATATACGGTGCAACAGGCAATCGTTCAGAACATCTTTGACCAAAGCCGCGATCAACTCATTGCCGCAAATCGAATTTTTACAAGTCGTGTTGCCGCGACAGTCAATGCCTTGGCTGATGGCACCCGCATTCTTGCCTCAGACTTCGGTTTTCGTACGGCTGTTGCCACCAATGATAGTCCAACAATCCTGTCTACACTCAATAATCTTGGCGCCCGTATCGCTGCTGATAGGGTTATGCTGGTTGACCTGGACTATTTGGTCACCGCGGATACCGGTAACCCAAGTTCTAAGCCGTATGATTTTCCGTTTTTTGATTTAATCGATCTGGCTGAAGAACAGAGTCGCGCTGAGTCGATCGCCGTTTTAGACGGTGCCATATACGAATTTGTCGTTGTGCCGGTCCTAGCGCCTGTTCCGATCGCTTGGATCGCTATCGCTGTCGAGATTGATCAGCCGTTTGCCCATGAATTCCGTCAGGAATCCACCTTGCCGTTGGAAGTGACCTTTGCCACCGGGCAAGTGGAGGCCGGCTGGGTGGCAAGTGTGTCTACGCTCAATCAAGTGGCGCGCACCGAACTTCCGGCCGCTATGGTTTCTCAAGGCGAAATGCTGATTGGGGACACTAAAACGCTAACACTTGGCGGCAGCGACTATGTCACGCTGGTCGCTAACTTGCCCACACCCGAAGACAGCCCTTCTGTAAACGCTGTGCTGCAGTATTCGCTTGATCTGGCCCTGGTACCGTATCAACCGCTGTTTTTTGTGCTGGCCGTACTTGCGGCCATCGCGATTATGGTTTCCCTAGTTGGATCTGTTGCAATTGCTAGAAGTGTGGCCAAGCCGATCAGAACCCTCGATGAGGCCGCCCGCCGCATTCAAGAAGGAAAATATACGGACAAGGTAACAGTCGCCCAGAGTGACGAGATTGGCCGATTGGGCGATACCTTTAATCAGATGATGGATGGCATTGCAGAGCGTGAAGCCCGCTTAGAGCATCAGTCTTTGCACGATACGGCGACGGGGCTGCCAAATCGTCGATATTTTGAGCGCGAACTAAATCAACACGTCGAGAAAGCAAATATTGAACGGCTCACCGTCCTCCTAATCGAAATTGGCCGGGTATCGGAGATTAATTACACCCTCGGGCATGATACGGGTGAGGATTTAATACGCATGATCGGGCAACGTCTCTCCGCCACGATTAAGCAATCTGACATGGTTGCACGGCATTCCAGCACCATGTTCAGCATTTTAATGCCTGGTGCCGGTGCCGATGTCGTACAGCAGATCGTTGACCGCATCTTAAAGTCTTTTGAAGAACCCATCCTGATTGCCGGCATCCAACTGGACGTTACAGCATCGATCGGGGAGGCCTGTTACCCTGACCACGGCCAAGACGCCAGAACATTGATTCAACGGGCCGACACGGCAATATACGAAGCGAGAGCGTCGTCTCGCCAATTCGCCGTTTACGATCCTGAAGCGGACCCCCATAAGCCTGAACGCCTGTCGATGATGGGAGAACTGCGAAAGGGATTGGACCGGGGTGAATTCCAATTTTATTACCAGCCCAAGGTCGATATTGCGGGAGAACGCATTACTCACGTCGAAGCGCTTGTGCACTGGATTCACCCGGAAAGAGGCTTTATGCCGCCAGACGACTTTATTCCCCTGGCAGAGCAGACCGGAAATATTCAGAAGCTCAGTGAATGGGCGCTCATGACAGCCATCAAACAAGCCAAAGAGTGGCAAAATAAAGGCCTCGACGTCATCGTCGCCGTTAACCTGTCGGCGCGGGATCTCACCAACCGCCATCTACCCGATCAGATTGACA
Organism: Rhodospirillaceae bacterium; assembly: GCA_965262665.1. Lineage (GTDB taxonomy): Bacteria > Pseudomonadota > Alphaproteobacteria > Rhodospirillales > Rhodospirillaceae > CBDBND01. The sequence continues at coordinate 165,919 of CBDHFR010000002.1, read as the reverse complement.
CGCTTCTCAACGCCCATGATTTGGCAGCCGACCGGCTGGTCTTGGAGATTACCGAAAGCGCCATCATGGAAGACCGCTACAATGCCATGGTGGTTCTTACGTCGCTTAACAAACGGGGGCACACGCTTTCCATCGACGACTACGGAACGGGGTATTCGTCCATGGCTTACTTGAAAGCCCTTCCCGTTCAAGAGATCAAGATCGATAAGTCCTTTGTTCTTAAATTGGCGAGCAATCAGGAGGATGAGATTCTTGTACGCTCGACAATCGACCTCGGACATAACTTAGGTCTAAAAGTCACTGCGGAAGGAGTGGAAGATGAAGAATCCCTGAACATTCTTAAAAAATACGGCTGCAACACCGGTCAGGGCTACTTCATTAGCAAACCGGTTCCCGCTGCCGATATAGAGACCTTCTACAAGGAGTCTCGTTGGTCTCCAGAAGCGACCTCAGCAGCCGCACCAACCACTCAGGAAAGCTGACATGAAACGGTTTTTCTGCGCAGTGATCCTTAGTGGAGTCGCGACTTCACAGGTTTATGCCCAGGAAAGTTTACCGTCAATTGATATCCGTGGATTGGTAGACGCCCGTTTGGTCCTCACGGACGATACGGTCAGCTGGGAGAACCGAGGCCTGGGTAAAACACGCTGGGGGGCTGGGGCCGACGGTGATAATCGCGTTCTGGGCAAGCTTGGCGAAGCATCACTGATATTTCTGCCCAAATTGACCTGGGACCTGTCAGGCGTCGTTCACGTCAAGGTGGATAGCCAACAGCATCAACCTGTGGACGTGATTGAAGCGTTCCTGCGTTACAAGCCCGTGCCAAAATCCGAGTATCAGTTTGAAGTACGCCTGGGCGTCTTTTTTCCGCCGATTTCGTTTGAGAATGATGCCATAGCGTGGACCAGCCCCTACACCATTACGTCGTCCGCCATCAACACATGGGTCGGTGAAGAGCTGAAGACAATAGGCGGTGAGCTAACCGTTGGCCGTGAGCTTGAAGACCTCGATATTTCGTTCACCATTGCGGGCTATGTGGCTAACGATCCAGCGGGAAGCCTGCTGGCGTGGCGGGGTTGGGCTCTCCATGACCGGGAATCAGGTCTGTTTGAGCAGCTTCCCTTACCAACGATCCCATCGCTTGAGACTGGCAGCATGGCGCGGCAAGCGCCGTGGGTAGAACCCTTTCATCAATTGGACAGCCGTGTTGGCGGTTACGCCGCTCTCACCTTTGATCACTATGAATTCGGCAGGTTGCGCGTGCTCTACTACGACAACCAAGCTTTTGACCGAGCCTTTGATCTGAAACAGTACGCTTGGGATACTTATTTCACGAGTGTCGGGTATGAGACGGTTTTGCCGGGGGATCTAGAATTCATCAGTCAATTCATGATTGGAAACACCTCAATGGGTACACGCCCCGTTCTGGGTTCAAAGGTTGACAATGACTATTGGGCTGTATTTGGGCTTTTGAGTAAGCGGTTTGGTAGGCACCGCCTGTCTTTCCGGTACGATCATTTCGAAGTCGCAGATGATGACTTAATACCCGACGATCCCAACAACGAATCAGGTAATGCCTGGACAGCGGCCTATTATTGCGCCCCTTCGAACGGCAACGGCTGACATTGGAACTACTACATGTGCAGTCAAATCGGCCGGCTCGTGTGGGTTTGGGTGTGCCGTCCCATGCCAACGAGACAGTCCTGCAAGCCAGCTATCGTTTCTTCCTTTAGGGTTAGTCTCAGGGAGATTTGGGGATATGACGGATCAAAATCGGCCGAACCCTACTACCGAAAACCTGGGTACCTCTTCATCCAATACAGTGGTTTTTGCTGCAGCGATTGGCCTTGTCGCTCTAACCGTTTACCTTTTAGTTGTTGGTCAAAGCATATTTGTCCCACTCGTTCTGGCTATTTTCATCACGTACCTATTGAAGGCCCTGGCCCACGGTTTCGAAGGAATTGAAATCAGTGGCCGGTGTATGCCCGCTTGGTTGGCGCTAACAGTTTCTATACTCGTACTGCTTTTCTTGATCACACTTCTCGTCCAGTTAGTGGCCGGAAACATTAACGCCATCGCGGCCGCCGCGCCGGAATACCAGGCCAAACTGCAAGCGCTATCTCAGGACGTTCGGGCCTCTGTCGAGAAGTGGTTTGGAACGGCTATCACCATTGCCAGCTTAAATGAAAACATCAATTTCCAGTCAGCGGTCCTACCAGTCATCGGCGCGTTGCAATCCATCGCAGGTAAGACCTTCTTGATCTTCCTGTACGTGGCCTTTCTTCTCCTGGAAAGCCAAACGTTCGATCCCAAAATCAAAGCGTGTGCCTCCACTCCAGAACGAGAAGCGGCGATTCGAGACACATTGACTGCCATTGGCCGCAATATCGAAAAATACGTCTGGATCAAGACGGCTATGAGTGCCTTTGTGGGAATCCTGAGCTATTTTCTATTACTGGCCGTGGGCGTGGATTTTGCCGCTTTTTGGGCGCTCTTGATCTTTATCCTCAATTATATTCCCTATATCGGTTCGGTGGTTGCGGTGATGTTTCCCGTTGTCTTCAGTCTGCTGCAGTTCGCTTCGTTCGCTACAACCGGCGCTGTGTTGATTGGGCTCATGGCTGCGCAAATCTTGGTCGGTAACGTCATAGAGCCGCGAGTCACCGGGAAGTCCCTCAATTTAAGTCCCGTCATCATTGTGCTTTCGCTTTCGGTCTGGGGCGCCATTTGGGGTGTTACCGGGATGATACTTAGCGTGCCCATCATGGTTATGGCGATGATCGTGCTGGCTCAGTTTCCGCGCACCAAACCGCTTGCCATTCTCATGTCTCAGAGCGGTGAAGTGCGGTAGATGTGATACACTACGCCTTGTCCGACCAGCGATCAGGTTTCAAGGTACTTTCGGCCAATACGGAAAGCAGGGGTATTAAATCGTCATACGCGACCCTGATTTAGGAGATTTTCATGCCAGCTCAACACGCTCATGCCGTGCTTGTGGATCCGACCCACGACGAGCATTCACGACAAAATTACTACATGGACGTTCGCCGGTTTCTCGCAAGTCAAGTCGCGCCCGGCAACAAGGCCGTATACCACGCCCGGGTAAAGCCCTCTTTCGTGAAGGAAAATGGCCGTGAACCCACAGACCGTCATGAAGTGCGCAAGGTCATGACCCGTGACGACTATTATCAGATGTACTCAGCCATGCAGCGCCATACCCAGGAAATGACGTGGGACAGCGTAATCGATTCTGTCGAACGGGACCTTCCCCGCCTGATGGAGAATGCAAAATCTGTCTGCGGAAAGTCCGGTGGAACTTTGACCCTCGACCCTGACTTCGAAGTTCCGGGTTACCTCTCGTTCTACGATATACATTTGCAGCCCGGCGCCTATCACGCCACGTATGCTAATGATGATGTTTCGGCAGGGGCGTTATACGACCGCGGTACTTACCTTTATACGCTTGGAAACATCGGCACCAAGATGGACTATCTGGGCCGCACGCTTCTAGAACATTACAAAAAACTCTATCCGAATGCCCAACCAAAACGCATTTTGGACATGGGATGCTCGGTCGGACAAAGCACAATCGCCTGGGCGGAAGCCTTACCCGATTCGGAGATTCATGCAATTGACGTGGGCGAGTCGCTACTTCGGTACGCTCACGCCCGTGCTGAGGATCTTGGGCACAAAATTCGTTTCAGCCAGCAAAATGCAGAAAAAACCAACTTTGAGGACGGAAGTTTCGACGTCGTGCTGTCCCATATCATGATGCATGAGACGAGTACGAAAGCCGTTGTCAAAATCTTTGCCGAAAGTCGTCGGCTGCTTCGCGACGGTGGTGTCATGATGCACATGGACAATCCGCGTTTGAAGGAATTGCCGCCTCTCGAGAGCTTCCTAGCGGAGTGGGAAGTGTACAATAACAATGAAAGATTTGGAGGGACATACCGCGAAATGGATGTTGCCGCCGAGGCCGTAAAAGCTGGGTTTTCTGCGGAAAAAGCGCGTCTAGAGATGGTTGACACGTACATGCCAGGCCGGGTCATGAACTACGGCACTAGGGGTTTTCAATTCCCAGCCTGCATCGCTGAGAAATAGATGAACGAATCGTATAACTAAGTAAATTTCAAGTTTGTCATTGCCGTGCGCCGGCGTACTCCGGCGCACTTTTTTTTGCCTTTTTTTATGAACCGATAGGTTAGTTTATGCGTTTGCGATGGTGTGACTCAAAAGCCACCGCTTTGAAAAAAATATCGTTGTCGCGCATTTGACTCTTGAGACCCGAATCGGGGCTGTGAGATCAATTTTACATTGATGCGTGCGAAAATCGCATCAACATGGTATGATGTTTATCCTTTTGGCGTCTATTTGTTGTTAACCACTGCAGGGGATCTAAATACTATGGCAGTAAAGAAGAGAGCGAAGAAGAAAGCCACTAAGCGCAAAGCGCCGAAGCGCAAAGCGAAAAAGAAGGCAGCTAAGCGTAAAGCGCCGAAGCGCAAAGCGAAAAAGAAGGCAGCTAAGCGTAAAGCGCCGAAGCGCAAAGCGAAAAAGAAGGCAGCTAAGCGTAAAGCGCCGAAGCGCAAAGCGAAAAAGAAGGCAGCTAAGCGTAAAGCGCCGAAGCGTAAGGCAGCTAAGCGTCGTCCGGCAGCCCGGAAGCTCTAGAAGCTGAATTCGGCCTAAGGACACAAAGCCCGTCGCGGAAACGCGGCGGGTTTTTCCTTTTCTATGGCTTCTAAATTGGCCTAAACTCTTGTCCGGACAAACACCTTTACTCCATATCCGGGACAGAAATTGGCACCCAAAGGTTTCAGTCGACCATTTACCCCTCTGGGCCAGGCATCATTGGTTCCTGCGTTGCCGTGGCGTTTTGCCGGCGATCTCTACGTGGTGCATTTCAAAGCGGATCCGGAAGCCTTGAGCGGACTTTTGCCCCCCCCCCTTACCCCGGCAGATAAGCCAGACGAAGCGTTCCTGTGGAGCGTGCACTTTGGCGTCTATCCCGATGAAGACGGGGCTGAGACCAGGATCAATCCGGCGCAATCCCATTACAACGTGGTGGTCATTGGCGTGCCGAGCAAACTGGAGGGCCAGAATACGATGCTCTCCGCCTTTCAGTGGTGTGACCGGGATTGGTTAGTTGTCATGAGCTGGTTTCTCGGCGCGTGCTCTAAGCTGGCGGAAATCGATGAAACCAAGACTCATCCCCTTCTCAGCGTTACGGGATCTCCGCAGACCGGAGCTATCGGCACTCATATCTCCAGATGGGCCAGCCGCAATGGTCAGCGCATTGTGACCTTCTCGATAGACCCCGAGGACGTTATCGACATCGGCGATATGGCGTTCTACACCAACAACCTTCCGCTGACCTGTGAGCGGCATTTCCCGGAAGTTCGCTATCCGCCCAAGGGTCAACCCGATGTCCATGATCTGTGCCAGATGGTCATGGAAGGCACTCAATTCGGTGAGATTCGCAAAGGTCCTGCGACATTGCGATTTGGTGATGACGAAAATGAAGAATTATTGCCGATACAGCCAACCGAAGTCCTAGGCGGCTATGTTCTGCCAATGGGGTTCAATCTAATGGGTATTAAAGTCGTCCATGACTATTTGGCTCAAGAAGGATAGAAAAACGATGTCTGAAACCTTCAGGAACGGTGTGAAGCTTTGGTACGAGGTTAAAGGTGAAGGTCACCCTCTGGTCCTTATTGGCGGATTTGCTTTGCTTCACAATCAATTCGATTTTTGCAATGAAATCCTCCACGCGGCAGGAATTCAGACCATTCATTGGAATTACCGGGGTAGCGGTAAATCTGACTGGTCGTTGACAGAGCCCCTGACCCTGGAAGGTTGGGTCGAGGACCTGCGTGCAGTTTTGGATGCCGCCGGCATTGATAAGGCCAGTATCTGGTGTACGTCGACCAGTACCCCCATAGGCATTCGGTTTGCCTCAAAATATCCCGACCGAATGAAGACACTCGTCACCTACCCCTATTACAAAGTGGATGATTATTGGCGGAATGTGTTCCATGCCGCCTACTGGGTGGCCCATGTATTCGGTATCACCCAACTGTCCCGCGTTTTTGCCGGCGTTGTTCTGACTCCCGAAACATTGTACGGCGAGAAACACTTTACCTATGAGAAATGGGCAGCGCCCAACTATGAAGCAAACGTCAATATGACGACCATGAAAGAACTCATGGAGACCTTGTCGGCCATTGACTTGACCAGTGACGTACCTCGCATTCAATGCCCAACACTTTTGCTAATGGGCAATGAAAGTGCCCTGAATGAAGAAGAGTCTATGGAATCGGCCAGCTTCGATAGACTGATAGGGGATTTTCTGGCACTCAAGCCCGACGCGGAAGTGCAAGCTGTCAAAGGCGCGGGCAGTACTTATTGTATGATCACCAATCCAGAAGAAACCTGCGGGTTGCTCATTAATTATTTGAACCAACACCCGTAGGGCTGTGGCCAAGAGAGGACAAAGCCATGCCGGTAAGCCGAGAAGATGGATTAGACGTCAGTACGAAGCCGCTGGAACCCCTCAAGGGAGATTTCGAGGCGGGTATTCAGCAGCGCACGATTTCGCTCAACAGTGATTCTGGCGGCGGCCACATGGTTGCCGAGGTCCCTGCCGGTTGGAGCAACCCGCGCGGTTTTTGCTCTGCGTCCCAAGATATCTATATCCTTGAGGGTGACCTAACCCATGGCAATGAGCGCATGATTTCTGGCTGCTATACCTTCATACCCAAGGGTGTGGCCTATGGACCTATTTCGTCAGAAAAAGGCTGCCGGGCGCTGATTTTCTATGGTGCGCCTTATGATTTTACACGGTCCGATGATCACAAAGAGGGTGCCGAGTTAGACCGGTACCGCCCCAATGAAAAGACCTGGGATATCCCTTGGGAAGATCCCATGAAGGAGATGGTCGAAAAATCCACCTTCATCGATCCGGATACAGGCAAACCTACACGACCAGCAGGCGTTTTCGTTAAAGTGTTGCGCTGGGATAAGGACCCTGAAGAGCAAATCGCTCTCGTTGCTCAGGCCCCAGGTTTTATAGACCCGGGTACGGAAGTGCATCCGCACAATGAGTGTCTGTATCTCATCTCAGGCGATTGCTATATCGGCTATACCTACGACACAAAGAACAAAGACGACAAAAAAGTCGGCATTGTTTTGTCGAAGGATCATTATTTATCCAGGCCACCCGGTATTTACCATGGCCCGGTGACCACCCATAGCGGCTTGTATTGGATAACCTATATGAGCGACGGCTATCACGGCATTTTCAATGACGTGCCTGAATGGCGCGAAATGACAGAACAATATTTCGAGACTGCAGCGTATCTTTGAATAAAGCGCGGTTCAGCGCTTAACGGCTGTCAATACGTCAAGAACGGTGTTTGCCACCCGTTTGGCGTCTTCATACGTCATGGCGGGAAACAATGGCAAGGTGATCGCTTCATCGTAATATGCTTCGGCAGCGGGAAAGTCACCCCGTTTGTGACCGTATCGTTGCGCGTAATAGGGATGAAGATGAAGGGGAATGTAGTGCACCTGCACCCCTAAACCCCGAAACTGCAGTTCTTTAAAAATTTGCGGCGGCTAACCATCAGGGCGCTCAAATTGAGACGGATTACGTAGAGATGCCAAGCGCTCTCCCGATCCGGAGACAATGTCGGCGTTTTCAAAAGCTCGGTTTCAGCAAAAGCTTTGGTGTAGTACGCAGCGAGTTCTTGGCGCCGGGTAATAAACGCGGGTAGGCGTTGGATTTGGCTCAAACCTAGAGCGCACTGTAGATCTGATATGCGGCAATTCAGACCGGGTTCATGGATTTCATAGTACCAAGGCGCTGGACCATTGGCTGGGTCTCCTCCCCCAATAACCTCATCAGTTCCCAAGAAGTCTGCACCACTCCTTACCAAGCCATGGTTTCGTAATCGCCTCAGTTCTGCGGCATAGGCGTCAGAATTGGTAACGATCATTCCCCCTTCAGCGGTGGTTATTGTTTTCACCGGATGAAACGAAAAACACGTCATATCCGCCATGGATCCCACAGCCCGGCCTTTATACGCAGCACCGATGGCATGGGCTGCGTCGGCGACGGAAACAATGCCCCGTTCTGATATGCAATCAGTCAGTTGGTCCCAATCACAGGGCTGCCCGGCAAAATCTACCGGCAAGACGGCTTTGGTTTTCTCAGAGAAGACCGGTGTTAACGTTTCGGCCGACATGCCCCAGGTCTGTGAGTCTATATCTGTGAAGCGGACTTCTGCTCCAGTCAGGCGCACCGCATTTGCTGTCGCCTCAAAGGACAGAACAGACACGGCAGCTTCGTCCCCTTCCACCAGACCGGCTGCCTGGCAGGCACAATAAAGCGCGGCGGTTCCAGACGAGACGGCAACGCCATGGTTGGCACCGGTAAAGTCCGCGACTGCACGCTCAAAGGCGTCAACCCGTGGACCAGTTGTAATCCAGTCATCTGAAAGTGCCTGGATGACGGACTCTATGTCGGTCGCGTCAATCCATTGGTGACCATATGGAAGGTAGGCGGGTTTATCCTTGGTCACTGTTTTACCCAGTTTCAGTCAGGAGCGTGTAAATCGCGCAGCGCCGCAATATCCAACCATGACGTATTCGTATCGCTGACATATGAGAATCGTTCTGGCATCGACCTGCCGGCCAATGGTTTTTCTCTTTTCGCCCCAAACAAAGCGTCAAACGCCGGTTCAATGGCAAAATAGTCGTCAAATTCCTTGGTTAGATGACCTTCATCTTCAGAAATCAGCGCTTCGTGCAACTTTTCACCAGGCCGTATGCCAATTGTTCTCTGTTCAATTCCTGGAGTGATGGCTTCAGCTAGATCCGTGATTTTGACGCTTGGAATCTTCGGGACAAAGATTTCGCCGCCTTCCATACGCACCAGAGAGGACAACACAAAGTCACACATCTGATCCAAGGTGGTCCAGAACCGGGTCATTCGAGGATCGGTGATGGGAATATGATCAGCAGAATCAGCGACAAGCCGCTTAAACAAGGGAACCACACTACCGCGTGAACCTGCGACATTGCCGTACCGGACTACCGCGAACCGGGTCCCCTCGCTTACGCTTAAATGATTGGCAGAGACAAATATTTTATCCGCTGCTAGTTTGCTAGCTCCATACAGATTCACTGGATTGACTGCTTTGTCTGTAGACAAAGCGAGCACCTTTTTCACATTCGTTTGTAGTGATGCCCTTACAATATTTTCGGCACCAATGACGTTTGTGTGAATGCATTCGAATGGATTGTATTCAGCTGTCGCAACCTGTTTCATGGCTGCCGCATGAATAACCACATCAACATCTTGTAAAGCTAGTTCAAGGCGGTCCTGATCTCTAACATCTCCTGTAAAGTATCTGACATCTCTTCGCTCACTCAGGTCATTCTGGCTTTACATTTCAGACTGTTTGAATTCGTCTCGCGAAAAAACGATCAAACGGCGCGGCTTGGCGGTTGAGAGGAGTTTGCGAACAAAAGCTTGCCCAAATGATCCAGTCCCCCCGTCACCAGAACGCTCTCGTTATCGACGAGATTTCGCAGAGCATCGAGTTCCGGTCCAGTGGGGCAAAAGACGATGGCATGGGGGTCTATCCCTTGAATCTAATCAGATATGTTTAGATGATCGGGAACTGGGATGATCTGCAAGTGCTTCATTCCATTCATTGATTGATTGTAATGCCCCTGATACAACCCTCATCCCAAGACCTTGGCGGATTTAGACGATGGTGAATGGACCGTTGCGATCAATCGCGATTATTCCAGCCCGGAGCGGATCGAAGCGACTTCCAGGTAAAGCCCTCATTCCTTTTAGAGGCAAACCAATGATCGTTCATACGATCGAAGCAGCGCTTGAGACCGGTCGATTTGAGAAAATCGTTGTTACCTCTGATGACCAGGACATATTGGAAGTAGCAATAAAGTCCGGTGCTTCACCTTTTAAACGCGACGTTTCTTTAGCGGACAACGCAGTACCGACCGCGCCAGTCCTTATTTACGTACTACAACAGGAGGAGAAGCAGGGTCACACGTGGGACATTCTGGCTTGTCTCTACGCGACCGCACCGTTGCGGACGGGCTGCCGACATCATCGGTGTAATGGACTTGTTAAAACCAGTTGAATGCGACTTTGCAATGGCGGTATGCAAAAGCGACCGGCCGGTGCATCAGGCGCTTAAATTTCAAGACGAAATGTTGACACCCATTTGGCCGGAGCTTATTGAATGCAATTCACAGGACGTATCTGAATACGTTTTTGGCAATGGTTCGACATACGCCGTGAGTGTCTCTGCATTTTTGAAAACGCAGTCATTGTATGGACCAGGTTTGCGTGGTTACCTCATGCCGCAGGTGCGCTCTATCGATCTTGATACACCGGAAGACATTGATCTCCTCAACTATTACGCTGATGAGTCGCACAAAAATAGTTCATGAACCCAGTTCTCTATATTTCAGGTGAGTTGAAGGTTCGAGTCCTAGTGGATTGACCGGAACGAAAGGGTCCGCTTTGGGATTCCGTATTGTGCGGTGTCATGCGAGTCTGTGCGATGCGTACCGGCATCCATTTTACTGTCACGTCTGGCGACCGTCAGCGATTGCAAGCGATCGTCGCGGACCCGAAGAGCGCGCAGAAACACCTCTGGCGGGCGCGGATCATCCTGAAGACCGACGCGGGGCTCGGCACTTCGGCGATCATGCGCGAGACCGGCAAGTCCAAGACCTGCGTGTGGCGCTGGCAGGAGCGGTTCATGCACGAGGGTGTCAACGGCTTGCTTCGCGACAAGTCCCGTCCGCCTGGCAAAGCGCCGATCCCGCCGGAGCGCGTCGCCGAGATCGTCCGCCTGACCCAGCAAGCGCCGCCGCACGAGGCGACCCACTGGACGCTGCGCGCGATGGCGAAGGTTGCTGGCGTCGCGGCGGCGGCGGTCCAGGCGATCTGGAAGGCCCATGGCCTCAGCCCGCACCGCTGGCGGCACTTCAAGCTCTCCAATGATCCCGCCTTTGCCGAGAAGCTCACGGATATCGTCGGCTTGTATGTCGACCCGCCGGCCCATGCCGTGGTGCTGTCGGTTGATGAGAAGTCGCAGATCCAGGCTCTCGACCGCACCCAACCCGGCCTGCCGATGAAGAAGGGCCGCGCCGGTACGATGACCTATGATTACAAACGGCATGGCACGACGACGCTGTTCGCCGCGCTCAACGTGCTGGACGGTACGGTCATCGCACAGAACATGCAGCGCCACCGCCATCAGGAGTTCATCCGCTTCCTCAACCGCATCGAGCGCGAGGTGCCGACGGACAAGGCCGTCCACGTCATCCTCGACAACTACGCTGCGCACAAGAAGGACAAGGTCCGCGCCTGGCTCGCCCGCCATCCACACTGGACCTTCCACTTCACGCCGACCTCGTGCTCGTGGCTCAATGCCGTCGAGGGCTTCTTCGCCAAACTCACGCGGCGCGGGCTCAAGTGTGGCGTCTTCCAATCCGTCGTCGACCTTCAGGCCGCCATCAACCGCTTTGTCCGCGAATACAATGACGCAAACCCAAAACCCTTGATCTGGAAAGCCGACCCCGATCATATCATCGCCGCACGAAACAGAGGGTTCCAAACGTTGGAATCAATCCACTAGATCCGAGACTCATTGTCACTGCGGAAGCTTTAAAGCGTGATCTCCACGTCATTATTGGTCAGCAACGGTCGCTGTCTAAGAATATTTTCAACGTTCCGAAAGGAGCGTTCCTGTTCAAGACGGTAAATGAAATTCAAGCGACCCACATGATTGACGCCAAAGACGCCGGACATATCGTCACTGCAAGCGATGAAGAGGTCCTGGCGTGTGCCTCCGATATCTGTTTCCAAACCGGAATGGGGGAAACTGCCTCTCGCGTATTGGATCGTTTTTATGCTCAAAGTGAACGCCATGCTCAGATCGTTAGGACGCAATACCCGAATTTTGCCAGTAATATTGAGGTTACAGGGAACCCGCAGATTGACCTTTTGTCGTCATGAGGGTACGAGGCTGTTGCTGAGAAAGCAAAACAAAATCGCGATCAATACGGCCCGTACATTCTATTCAATACGAATTTTGGCTGGGTTAATTCGATTTGGAATGCCAGTGAGGATACAAAGCAAATCCTCATTCGAACTGGGCGATTGAATTTGGATGACCCGAAAAGCTTAGCCACTTATGAAGCCACGGTTGAATGGGAAAGGGCCAATTTGGATGAGCTTGAGCGAACCATTGCTTGCGCGGTGGAACGTTTTCCTGACCGGACCATTGTCATCCGTCCCCATCCTGCAGAGGATCCTTCCTATTGGACTCCCCGATTTGACATGTACAACAATATTGTAGTCGTAAAGGACAGTTCACATGTGCCGTGGACTTTGGGAGCAGACGTCGTGATTCATACGTCTTGTTCAACCGGAACAGAAGCGGCCGTACTTGGCGTGCCGGCTCTGAGCATTACCCCTCGGCCCAATAGTCATCAACAGAACTATTTACTGTCTAATTCAGTCAATGCCGTTGTTGAATCTTGGCAAGAAGCGGCGGCGGCGCTTACTGCGTTCTTTGAACATGAGGGTGGGCCAATAACACTGGTTTCCAATCACGAAGATCGTTTGGCAGATGCTTATGAAGGGTATGGTCAAGGTCATTCTGCAGCACGCATCGCGAATGATATCGTGTCCTGCTTAGAGCGTGCCGGAGGAACGGGTACACCAGATTTTTCTTGGAGTCCTTTGCAAGATCACCCCTGGGTCAAAGTTGATAGGCGGCCAGAATAGATCCAGAAATTTACATTGGATAGTCAGGAACTCGCTAACCGGTTAAAAGAAATGGGTGACTTAGTCGGGTTAAAGCACTTGATCAATATCGAGAAGATAGATGACAGTCTGTTCCATGTTTTTCCTGGTTAGGAAAGAAATTTGTTTTGGATGAAAATCTAGAATCCATGACAGCAGAAACATGCGTTGAGATTGCAGGTCGGCGGATCGGAGCATCTTATTCACCTTTTATTGTTGCTGAACTTTCTGCCAATCATGGTGGCAGCTTTGAACGCGCCATCCGAATTATCGAGGGAGCGGCGACGGCAGGGGTGCATGCAGTAAAATTCCAGGCATACACAGCGGACTCTTTGACTCTTAACAGTGACCGGCCAGATTTCCTTCTATCGGGTGATACGCTTTGGAAAGGAAGGCGTTTGCACGATCTCTATTCAGAGGCCGCCACACCTTATGAGTGGTTCCCCGATCTCTTTGCTTTATGCCGCGATCGTGGCCTTATTCCGTTTGCGAGTCCTTTTGACAATGCAGCCGTGGAAATGTTGGCCTCACTCGACGCGCCAGCTTTCAAGATTGCCTCCTTTGAGGCCGTTGATCATGACTTGATAAAAACTTGCGCTGAAACCGCAAAACCTATCATTATTTCTACGGGACTCTGCACGATCAAAGAGATTGATGAGGCTGTAAATGTTGGCTTGAAGGCGGGTGCCAAAGAAATTGTTCTCTTACATTGCAATAGCTCATATCCCGCCGTTCCCGAAGAGGCGAATTTGGCCAGTATTCCAGATTTAGCACACCGGTTTGGGATTCCAGTGGGATATTCGGATCACACATTGGGAACCATGTCGTCCGCCCTTGCCTGTGCTATTGGAGCGTACCTGATTGAAAAACATGTCATTGACTCATCCGAACCGGAAACCGCTGACTCTGCGTTTTCATTGACGCCGGATTTGCTCAAAAAGTTGGTTGACGACTGCCGCAGTGCTTGGGTGGTGCGTGGTCAGGTCAATGATGGTCCCACACCCTCTGAACAATCAAGCCTTGCCTTTAGACGGTCTCTATACGTTGTTGAGAACATTAAAAAAGGTGAGCTGTTTACCCCAACGAATATAAAATCAATTCGTCCAGGACATGGTCTGACACCGAAGCGCTTGTCCGAGGTTTTAGGTCGTACAGCGTTACGTACCCTTGAAAAGGGCGAACCTCTCGATTGGTCCATGGTTGCCGAGCGTAGCGATTGATTCATGACAGGATCGAACGACTGGCAAGACTTGGGGGAAGGACTGCGCGCCTACCCCATAGACAAGAGCATTCAAGTCAAGCTTGTTAAATACAGTTCTGAAGTGGAGATCAATCTACAGTCCAAAGTGGATGAAATTTGGCAACGGGCTGTGTTCGATCAAGACCTAAATCTTTTTGACGGTAGTCTGTTATCTGTACTGTCGGTGACGCCCGACCGCGTCGACGTCCATCAAGCACAGTACCGCTATTTTTACGCCCAGTCCCAAGAAGCAGCGTTATTTCAATCACTTAATGTTCGCCCCCTCGCTTGTTCGGGCATATTGGTGTGCCGCGATGGTCTGGTGCTTGCCCGCCGGGGACCCAAGGTTTTCCTTGATTCAAATAAATGGGAACTCGCTCCGTCTGGCACGTTGGACAGTGAAAGCGTTGGTCAAGACGGTGTGGTCAACGAAAGCAATTTTCTTCTGCGTGAAATGAAAGAAGAATTGGGTATTGAGATTTCAATCGCAGGTATTGAAGGAATTGTTGGTCTCTACGAAGATTTGAGTCTTCACAATTTCGATATTGTTATACGAATCAATGTGGATCTGGGCGCGGCCGAGATACACACACTGTTTGAAGATACTGACAATGACGAATACGACTTAGTTGAGGTGGTCTCCATCGACAGACTTACCGCATTTGTCGAGCAAAATGAAACCAGTTTCGTGACACTCTCACGACAGATTCTTAGACAACACTTTGATCAATAGCCGCTGTTCTCGGTATGGTTATTGCCAACCTACTATTTCACGCTGAGTATCTTTTGATCACAATGATAGGAATCCGAGGAAAGGGGCCTGTGATGATCGCATTAGCGCTTTTTGGAACATGCCTATTTTTTGTCTCGTCTTTGGCCGCCGCAGACGAAGCTCCGATCAGGTTTACTGATGTCAGCGATCAGATCGGCATTGCTGATATGGCTGTAAACAGCACCGGCCCGGCATTTTCAGATTACGACAAAGATGGGGATCTTGATATTTACATCCCTGCCGAGGCTCTCGCTGATGGAATCAACAATCGTCTGTGGGAAAATGATGGAAACGGAAACTTCCGAAACGTAGCGAAAGAACGGGGAGTGGAAAATTCTGGAAGTTACAGCCGGGGTGCGTCGTGGGGTGATTTTGACAATGACGGCGATGATGATTTGGCAGTGTCAAATATGCCTCCTGGCCTAAACCGCAGAGCCCATGTTCCGACTACTGTCTACAAAAACCTTTTGATCGAAACAGGAACGGCCAATTTTGAAGATGTCACACGGTCGGCCGGTGTTATGCGCGCAAATAATGAGGATGACGCACGTGTTGGCGGAGTCGGAAATACCGGCGCTGGTGTGGCTTGGGGAGACTATGACAACGACGGTGATCTCGATCTTTTTTGGAAATGCGCAGATCACGACATCGAAAACGCGCTGTTTAAAAACAATGGCGATGGTACTTTTACTGATGTCACTCATGACTCTGGCGTCGCTATATTGGGAAAAGTATTAGAAGCTAATTCGCAGGGCTCCCCCAACTGGACCGATGTCAATGATGACGGTTGGGTTGATCTACTCATTACCAATGAGGGTGATACCAAAGTTCTCCTTCTCAACAACAAGAATGGTACTTTTCAAGACATTACGACCAATCGGAGTGGCCCAAACGGTCTTGCCTTTCTCAATCCCGGAAACGCAAATGGAGCGTGCATCGGCGATATCGATAATGATGGGGATTTTGATTTTTACTTGCCCACGGCAGACCAGGCAAACCGCCTGATCTTGAGCAATTTAGCGGAGAATAACAAAGTTAGTTTTCGAGACATAACCCTGACGTCAGGCGCCGGTGACCCAGGCGGAGCACGTGGTTGTACATTTGCCGATTTTGACAATGACGGTTATCTAGACATTTATGTAAACAATGGCGGCCTCTCTAATGTCCTAATCAACGATGTCATAAATCAAATGCCGATGTTTGTTCAGTTCTACATTGCATGGGACCCGGCTTTTAATAAGCTCTATCGCAACAATGGTGATCAGACCTTTACTGACATAACAGAGGGATCAGGCGCAGAAGGCTTCGGTATTGGCAGTGGTGTTGGTGCGGCAGACCTAAATAATGATGGTTTCGCTGATCTCTTGCTAACCAACCGCACTTACTACAGCGATGGCCAAATGGTTAATATTCCTCAACAAAATCATGCGCTTATAAATCAAGGCAACGACAATGCGTGGATCAAAATTGCTCTCAGAGGGACCAATAGCAACCGCAACGGATATGGCGCCAAGGTTACGATTGAGGCTGACGAACTCATTCAAGTGAGAGAGCACACGAGCGCTCACGGTTATAATTCGACCAATGACCCAACCCTAATCATTGGGTTAGGAAGCCACGAGTCGATCGACCGGATTGAGGTCCGTTGGCCGAGCGGAGTTGTTCAGGAAGTGAAGAACGTTGACGCACGTCAGACGGTGAGTCTTTCTGAACCCATCCGTTGAGCCACCGGTTCAATTGCTACACCGGAGCAGTACTGCGTGCTCTATATCAACAACCTCACCCAAAGTTTGGCTCTAACGACTGACCCGACGTATTCCAAACTATTTTTTTAGTTCTGGGTACATCTTGTATTTTGATTGCATAGGCCAGGTACTGGCGCGGTCATGTTGCTTCTTTACTACGACAGTCACCCAGCTGTCTTCGGGTACGCCTGGAAATTTTTCGATGTATGGTAGCTTCGTGATTTTGTAGTCAAGGCCTTGAGCAGTTGATCCGTAAATTGGACTAACAAGATCATGGCCGTTGTCTTTGTAAAAATCGTAGTAGAACGTTGGATTAAAATTATAGAAGCCATGATTCATGACCATCAGTGGATTTTGGTGAATGACATACCCGTCCACTTTTGCCAACGCTAAAAAATTCTTGATGACTTGCCCAACGTTAAAACAATGTTCCATTGTTCCGCCGTCCAAAACAATGTCGAACTGCCCATGTAAATCCTGAGCAATCGGTTCATTGAGATCACAAAGAGTTTCACCTCTTCGTACTTCATTGATATCGAGAACGGTCATATCAATTTTTAGGAGTTCAAGCAGGCTTTTGGTCTCAATAATTTTGTCTAGCTGCGCTCCCAGAGCGTGCCAATTGATTATGTCTTTTGAGTCTTCGCGATAAATTAGTTTCGGAACCAAATCCTCCCCAAATGTTTTCCCGATAAAACTCGCGTTGACCAGACAATCTGGATAACCAACGGTCACTAGTTTGATAGGATGCGATGCTATTTCAGACTGCAACTGCCTGAAGATATCAAAAGTCATTTTACTGAGCGCCATGACACTATGGTGCCATCGGACAACGGCTCTTACCAATGAATTCGGAGTGATCGGCGACGGCTTGCGGGCCGTGCACGTGATCAGTTTTATGATTTGAACAACTGATTAAAGTGTTGGTTCAGTTCCGGTACTTCTAAACGAATTTCTGCGGGTTCTTTAATAAATTGTATAGGATTGCCGACATGCTGAATATCTGGGCCCTCTTTGATAATCATATTTCTAGCCTTGGCGTGATCCTGTTCAAAGGCTTCGACCATATCGAGCACCGGCGCCCAACCCAATTCCAACGGTGTTAAGTATTCAATCCATTCGTGCTGGGTTTTTTCTTGAAGGGCTTTTTTTAAAAATTCTTTGACCGGATCCTGTGCAACGCAATCATCTAATTTGCACAGCTCAATCAAATCGGGACGGCCCAATGAGGTGAGTAAGCTGGTCGCAAATTTTTCTTCGCGTCCGGTTAGAGCAATAAATCGTCCGTCTTTGGTCTCATAGACATTGTAGAACGCCGCCCCTCCGATCGACCGTCCTTCTCGTGTCGTGGGTGCTTTGCCATCGACAAAAACGGATCCATTGAGATGGGCCGTCCAAGACAACAGAGTATCATACATGGTGGCGTCGACGAAATCTCCCTCCCCGGTTTTCTCTCTTCGATAAAGTGCCATGAGAATTCCCGTCAGACCGACCAGCGATGATCCCATATCAGCCCCTGGCAATCCTGGAACCACAGGCTTGCCATCACCAGTGTCATTGATTGCCAACAAGCCGGTCAAAGCCTGGGCTCCCATATCGTGAGTTGCTTTGGTGGACAATGGCCCTGTCTGTCCAAACGCAGAGACCGAGCAATAGATTATTTTTGAGTTTCTTGCCTTTACAGACTCGTAGTCCACACCAAGACGCGCCACCACTCCGGGCCGAAAGGCCTCAACAAAAACATCGGCGGTTTCGCAAAGAGAAAGAAGACGCTCTCTGTCCTTATCGTCCTTTAGATTCAAGCAGACACTCTTCTTGCCACGGTGTGTGTTGCGAAACCACACGGAATGACCGGACTGAAACGGACCATACTGACGCGCCGGTTCGCCACTTGGAGGTTCAACGCGAATGACTTCCGCGCCATGGTCTGCCATCATCAGTGTGAGATGAGGTCCTGGCAGATACATTGACAGGTCAATGACCCGGATGCCGTCAAGTTTCACGATTTTCCCCTAATCAGCGAGCTAGTGGACATGCACCCTGATGTGGGACGTCTCAGACGTCCCCGGCTGCACGCATTGCTGCAATATCGTCGTCGGTGTATCCAACATCCTTCAATAACTGATCCGTACTTGAGCCCAGTTTTGGACCAGGACGTTGTGGTAATCGGTTGCCGTCAAGGCGAATCGGATTGTTTAGGACACGCATCCCTTGCCGGTTGGAGTGCTGTATTTCATTGATCATGCCAATTTCTTGAAGGAACGGATTATCCAATGCTTCGGCCATGTCATAGACGGGTGCGATGGGAATACTGTCCTTAAAGTGTTCTACCCATTCTTCGGTAGTTCGTTCTGAGAAAATAGAATCCAGTTCAGCTGTCAGGGCGTCTCTGTTTTCCAGACGAGATGGAAGATCGATGAATCGGGGGTCCTGACCTAGGTCCGTGCGATCGGCGCCCTCCAACATCAGATCCCAAAATCTTGGATTCTGGCACATGACAAAAAGCCAACCGTCTTTGCTACGCACAAGCTGGCTGGGTGTCACAGAGGGGTGGGCGCCCCGGGCAATACGCCCCGTCACCAATCCTTCATTCAAGTACCAGATTCCTGGATAGGTTAGCTGATGAAGCGCAGCCTCCATGAGGCTCACATCTACGTCACACCCCGTCCCCGATTTCTGCGCTTTTAATATGGCTGATGTAGTGCCGAACGCCAGCATCATGCCGGTCATAAAGTCGACCATCGACAGGCCAAACCGCGCCGGTGGACCGTCCGGTTCACCTGTCACCGACAGGAAACCGGCTTCGGCCTGCATCAGATAATCATAACCGGGTCTGGATGTGCGCGAGTTGTCCCGGCCATAGGCGGAGATATGACCGCAGACAATCTTCGGATTGACGACCTGAAGCGTCCTGTAATCGAGTCCGACCTTGGCCGGCTGATTGCCGCGCATATTATTGATGACTGCGTCCGAGGCCTTAACCAGCTTATGGAAAACCTCTGTCCCCTGCTTGGATTTAAGATTAAGCGTCAGGCTTTGTTTGTTGAGATTGAAACTTTGGAAATAGAGACTGTCATTCTCACCTAAGAAATAGGGACCTGTTGCACGGGCGAAATCGCCACTAGATGCTGGATTCTCTATCTTGATGACCTCGGCACCCATATCAGCTAGAAACATCGAACAATATGGCCCCGCACCGTATTGCTCGACTGTGAGAATACGGAGCCCTTCAAGCGGCAATGACATTAGATTTTATTCCGATCGATTAATTGACGCGCGATGATGATGCGCTGCATTTCATTTGTGCCTTCACCGATCACCATCAAAGGCGCATCGCGATAGAGACGTTCAACCACAAACTCTTTCGAATACCCATAACCACCATAAATACGCATACATTCTAGTGAGTTTTCGATGGCCGCCTCTGAGGCGTGATATTTCGCCATACCAGCTTCAAGATCGCATCGACGGCCTTCATCATAGGCGGTCGCTGCCTGCTCGACCAAAAGCCTCGACGCTTCATATCGCGTAGCCATATCGGCCAATTTGAGTTGGATGGCTTGATGCTGACAGATGGGCTTGCCGAACGTTTTCCGTTCTTGGCTATACCTGACGGCTTCGTCCAACGCACGTTTTGCGATACCGACTGAACGCGCGGCCACATTGATGCGGCCAAGTTCCAAGCCACCGACGGCTTGGTAAAATCCTTGCCCCTCTTCACCGCCGATCAAATTGTCGGCGCTGACCCGATAATCTTCGAAGGCCATCTCTCCTGAGTCGATCCCTTTGTAACCCAGTTTTTCGAGACGTTTTGAGATTTTGAAACCTGGTCCCTTTTCGACAATGAACATGCTCATGCCTTTGCGTGGCGGGTCGGCTTGGATGTCTGTTTTTGTCAAAAGCGCAAAGCAGGAGCCTTCGATGGAATTGGTGATCCAGGTCTTTGTTCCATTGATGACGTAATCATCTCCATCCCTGACCGCTTTGGTACGGATACCTTGCAAGTCAGTTCCCGCGTCGGGCTCGGTTAACCCTGTCCCTCCCCGCAACTCACCAGACGCAAAACGAGGTAAAAATCGTTGTTTTTGTTCTTCTGTGCCAAATTTCTCAACTGCAGCCGCCATCATTAAATGGGAATTAAAAATGCCTGTCAGTGACATCCATACTTCCGACACCATGGATACGATTTTTGCGTAGGTGGACGCGCTGAGACCAAGCCCACCCCACTGTTCACCGATGGTTGCGCCGAACAGCCCTAAGTCTTTCATCTGTTCAACCATGTCCGTGGGATAAGCATCCGCATGTTCCAGCTCCATGGCGTAAGGCGCTACGTCGCGAACCAGCCACTTGTGGATACTCTCCAGCATGATGGCTTCATCCGATTGATCGAGTTTTGCGTCTTTAAGGGCCATTCTCGTCTGCCTTTCGTGACGATCACCGAGTGGTAGCAGTGTTGGACGCTATGTCGAGACCCATGGTCAAACGACACATAGGGTGGATCAAGCCACAATATTTTTATGTACAAATCACGCTTTTGTCTGGTTTTGCAGTGTATCTCGGTTAAAATGTACAGACAAATAATATTTGTCTGTACCTATAGTGCAAACCCAAATGAGCTTGGGCCGTTTGACAAAGTCTTGGCAAGACACTTGGAGCTGACGAATGGATCAACCTCACTCACCCGCTGTGTCGATGCGCGCCGCTCCGCCGCGATACCAGGAGTTGGCTGATATTTTACAACAGGAAATTGAGACCGAGACCTTTCCCGTCGGTACGCGCATGCCAACAGAACTGGTTCTTTGCAACCGCTTTAGTGTGAGCCGGTTTACGGTAAGAGAAGCCTTTCGCCGCCTCATAGAAAACGGAATGGTTATCCGCCGGCAAGGTTCGGGAACGGTGGTTGTTTCGAGAAACCCGACAACCATGTTTGTGCAAAAACTGAGAACGATCGAAGAACTGCTTCAATACTCGAAAGATACAATACTGAAAGTTAAAAGAAGCGAAGATATACAAGCGGATCCAAAATTGGCGGCGTTGATTGGATGTACACCCGGTGAGACTTGGCACAAAATTGAAGGCATTCGCTACTTAGATGAAAAATCTCCTATTTGTTGGACTGATGTTTACGTCAGGCCCGAACATAAACGATTGGCAGATCGTCTGGGCAAAGATGCGACGCCTGTTTTCATGGTGATTGAAAAAGAATTCGGGATGACCGCCGATAAAGTCACCATGGATCTTTTTGCCGATTCTATTGAAGATAAAAAGGCATGGGAGCTGGGTGTTCAACCGGCAAGTCCAACTTTAATAATTGTTCGGTCCTATAAAGATCAGGCCGGACGCATTTTTGAGGTTTCGGTGAGTGAACACCCTGCAGGCAGATTTACCTTTTCAATCGATCTGTTGCGCAGTTCCTCAATGGATTAAAGGACGCTACTCCGCCGCAATTGAAGGGCAGGAGACATTGGTTCCACCGAGACCACAATATCCGGCAGGATTCTTTGCTAGATATTGCTGATGATAATCTTCAGCATAGTAAAATGGCGGGGCATCTAGGATTTCGGTTGTAATCGGACCGTAACCTGCCTTCTCCAGCGCATCATTAAATGCATTTTTTGATGTTTCTGCCAGTTTCCTCTGCGCAACGGTGGTGACATAGATTCCAGATCGATACTGAGTTCCCATATCGTTGCCTTGCCGCATTCCCTGAGTCGGGTTATGGGCTTCCCAAAACACCTTTAGCAATTCAGCGAAGGTCACTTTCTCTGGATCATAGATCACCAGAACGACTTCGTTGTGACCTGTCATGCCAGAACAAACTTCTTCATAAGTGGGATTGAGTGTGTGGCCCGCGGCGTAGCCTACTGCGGTAGTGAATACGCCGGGGACTTCCCAGAACTTTCGTTCCGCCCCCCAAAAACAGCCTAGGCCAAAGATGGACGTTTCCAGTCGATTGGGAAAAGGACCTTTGATCGGATGACCATTAACAAAGTGCTTGTTATTCACAGCCATTTCTTCCGAGCGGCCAGGGAGCGCATCCGAACTGTTGGGGAGGTCCAACTTTTTGCGTGATACAGAAAACATCAACTATCTCCACACGATCATTCAAAGACCAATATCTGTTCCGAAAGCGTTGCAGACAAGTCACAATTCGTTGGAAAGAATAGAGAATGCTGAAATTCATGCTCACAGTATGAGCATGTTGGAGAGGGCCCGATATTTTCAGAGCAATGCGAGCGAAAACTCATATATAGCCCTGGATTAGTCAGGCTCTTAGGGGGGGAATCACGCAATGGCTAACACCAATCTTTTACGTACGGCCCTGTTAGCGTCCGTCGCACTGTGTTTTGTGGTAGAAGACGCGGCTGCTCAGATCGAGGAAATTCTCGTTACTGCGCGGAAACGCGAAGAATCACTTCAGGAAATTCCCCTTTCCATTACGGCTTTTGACGCTGCAGCTTTGGAGCGCAATCGCATCCAGACCATTGACGATTTGGCTAAATACACGCCGGGTCTCGTTTTCGACGGTGATTTTGTTCCACAAGATACCCGGCCGCAAATCCGTGGTCTTCCAGCCACACGTGGACGTCCTCCGGTCGGGATTCTTATTGACGGAATTGACGTTTCGTCCGAGTCCATGTTGACCGCCGGTGGCGGTATGCTGGCCAATCTACGTCTGCTTGATGCGGAGCGGATCGAAGTGGTTAAGGGTCCGCAGAGCGCGCTCTATGGCCGCGTCGCCTTTGGCGGAGCCATCAACTATGTCTCCAAAAAACCGGGCGACGAAGTTGAAGGAAACTTCACAACTGACGTCGGAGACTATGGACAGTTTGAAATACGTGGTTCGGTCAGCGGACCGGTGTCCGACACTTTGAGTATCGGCGTCAATGCAGCCTATGCCGAGCATGACGGTTACTATCAAAACTCGTTGGATGGACAAAAACTCGGCGGTTTTGAAAGTGCCGGCGTATCGTTTTCGGCTCGATTCACCCCCAACGACAATGTGACCAACAACACGCGGATTTCCTATTCGGAGGATTAAGTATGCCCCGCGTGCCCAGACTTTGAATTCTCTTTCAACCAACACCAGCGTGGCCATCGACCTTCCGGCCAGCGCCGTCGGGCTGCTGATTCCGGGTGCGTTTGGTCCCCAGCCGCTTCCGGCGCAAGCTTTTGTACCGCGATTTGGTGTGATCAAGTCTTCAGGACCGGTTTTCTTGAGTCAAAATCCGGCAACTGGAGAGCGTTTTCCGGGATCCACGCTAGATTCCCTAATTATCAGTAACGTTCTGGAGTATGAATTCGACGACAATATCGCGTTGACGTCATGGACGGGATATACGCGGGCCGAAGCGTACCAAAACCAGGATGTGGATTTCTTTGGAGCGGCACCGGCATTCAATGTGCTCCCACCACCGGGTGGATTCGCGGAGCCGCTGCCTTTCTTGTTCCAGTTTGACTTGGATACAACGACGAAACAGTTCCAACAGGAAGTTCGTATTGGTGACCTCGAATCTGAGGGTTTGCATTGGTCCATCGGTGGCCAGTACTGGCAGGAACGCATTGATCAGCTTAACAACAATCTGATCTCACTCATGTTTGGTATCCCCGGGCTATTACCGTCCGCAGCCCTCAATATCAGGCAAATCACAATTCCTCCACCATCGCCGGAATTTAGAAATACGGATCACTGGTCGGTCTACGGAATTTTGGAATACGACCTCACCGATCAGCTCACAGCCTCAATCGAAGCACGCTACTCGGATGAAAGTCTGGATGTGGGATATGTGGCCGGTGGCCGCGGCGCTGTCGGTTTTGTTGCCCCATTCCCGCCTGTTAATGTTCCAGTCCAGGTCAATGTCGGGACCACGGCTATTCTTGCCTCCAGCGACAACTTTTTTACACCACGTTTCGCCTTGGAATATCAAGCAACGGACAACAACCTCCTTTACGCCTCGGTCTCCAAGGGTGTGAAACCGGGTGGCGTTTCGACAATCGCTTGAACAGCACCTGGCAATGGACGGTTTTTCCCGGAAAAACTGTGGAACTATGAACTTGGATCCAAGAACACGTTTGCCGATGGCCGTCTGGTGTTGAACAGTGCGGCGTTCTACATGGACTATTCCGGCAAGCAAGTGACTCTGCTTGAACCAAACCCCGACAACGCCCAGGGCAACGACCTCGTCGTTCGAAATGCTGGTAAAGCGCGGGTCTACGGTCTCGAGTTGGAAGTAGCAGCCAGTCCCACGGATGAAATCAATCTCTCAGCGGGGTACACATACCTCGACAGCAAGTACACGGACTTCACCGTCACCACGACCAGTGCGTTGGGTATTGCTTTGGCCGGCAATTGTACGCCCGTTGCATTACCCAATGGACTTGGAACATGTTCGACCGGTTTCTCGGGCGAGCCTCTTGAACGGACACCCAAGCATGCGCTGACACTGGCAGCCTCTTACAGGACTCCCGTGTTCAGTGATTGGAACCTGGTGATCGATGTGGCCGGTCAATACCAAACGAAGCGTAACTCCGATTCAAACGCGTTTCACTTCTATGGGTCGTACTTCAATCTTGACGGCCGGATCGGATTTGAAACGGATCAATGGTCAGTCTTCATCTACGGCGAAAACATTCTTGATGATGATACGGTTCGGAGCGGGCAGAGTTCGGGCAACTTCTCAGCCCTGGGCAATCTAGCAATCATTACGTTTGAACCCGACAAACCTCAAGGCGGTGTTCGCTTCAACTATCGCTTCTAGTCACACATTGATGACAAAAAGGGGCGCCAAAGTGGCGCCCTTTTTTTGCCGTTGCATCAGGCTCCTATTCGGCCGCCTGAGACAGTGCGCCGGTAATTTCATCTACAACGTCTTGAGTGGTAATCACACGCCCCCAAAGGCGCAAGAACATGGCCTCGAATGCGGCTTCGGCCTCATCATCGCACGTCCCCGTAGCGTCAGATACCAACACCACGCCGAACCCCCGGTCCGATGCTTCCATCGCTGTCATGCCAACACAGTTGTTGGTGGAAACGCCGACGGTGACAATTTCGGAAATGCCCATGGCTTTCAAACGGCTCTCGATACGCGTTGAGCCAAATCCGCCCATTGTCACTTTGTTCAATACGATCTCGCCGTCGGCCAGCTTGACCGCGTCGACGATCTCGTGCTCGAGTTGTCCCTCAATATTGTTGGTTGCTTTAACCAGATTACGAATATGCCGGGGAACATCGGAACAGTCTTGTATCTCGGCGCCATAGGTCAGGTAAACAACACGCGCACCGGCTTCACGAAAGGTTTTTAGGAGACGCTGCGTGTTGGGAAGGACGAAATCATCGATGCGTGAGAAACGGTAGTCAGCTTCTTCTAGCCGTCCCTGCTCCCGTAACAGCTTGCCCAGTCCGTGATCACGGCTTCCCGTCGCATATTGGAGGTCGACCACGACGAGCGCGGTGGTCTTTGGATTGATTGAGAACTGAAAGCTGAAATCGTTAATGTAATCGGCGGGCACAGCTCTCTCGTTTAAAGGGAATAGTCCATTGCTGACCAAGGTATCACCAAGCATAAGAACAGAAAAGCAGACACGGCCTTTTCAAAAGCGATTATCCGTGGCCTATCGGCCAGGAAATAGCAGAGTTTTTCAATGGTTTGGCCGCCAGACAACACTGATAAGATGACGACAGTTGTTTTTTCCCAAGGAGTGAATCCATGCCGCTTTTACAGAAGCCATATCAGTTAGAAAGGCGCGACCTGCTATCCGGATTCGGTGCGGCGTTGGCCCTATCGATTTCGACTCAAGCGAACGCGCAAACACCTGAAGTTAATACTGCCGTGGAAGCAGAAAAAGAAAAGATCGTGAACGACTTTTGCGCGGCGTGGTCAAGCCGCGACGCATCTCAGCTCACGACATTTCTGGATGATAAGATTGAATACCACATGTTTGAAGGAGCGCCACCGATCAACGGCAAAGAAACATTTACTGCTCAGTTGCAGCCGTTTATGGCAGGTATGCGCGAAATCGATTGGGAAATTCTACGCTCAACCGTCATGGGTGACATCGTTCTAAACGAAAGAATTGATCACTTCTTGCGCAAAGAAGGGTCGGAAGCGCCGGACAACCATTTTCATATTGTTGGCGTTTTTCTGGTCAGAGATGGCAAGATCAAATACTGGAAAGACTGCAATCTGTCCGGAGAGACGTAACGAGGACTCATTTACGCAACCGCTTCGGCAGACTTGCCAGCATCAGCTTTAAGAATATTGTCAATCAGAAACCCTTGGTACATCTCTATACCCAGGTCTTTGCCAACATCCCGTCCGCGTTCATTGTCGACACGACTGAGGACAGGTTGAATACCGTTACGCAACAATTTTTCGACGATATCATGCCGGCTATATAGGTCGTCCGCTGCACCTGCATCCCAATTCAATTTAGCGATTTGGGCATCGAGAAAACTGATATTCACCAGACCGATAGCCGACGGTGCGATTTGGTCGATAGCGACGTGTGTTCCTTTGGTGCGCAAGCGCTCACGCGCAATCGCGTAGCCATCATAGTTGACGACTGCGTCATCCTGACGGAATTCGATGACAAGTTTCCTCATCAACTCGATCGGTGTTTTTTCCAAGAAATTATCAAACGCCTTACTGAACACGCTCTGTACATTGACATTAATAGAAAAGCGTTTTCCCCGCACAGCGTTGCTAAGGGTAGGAAAGGCGTTCAGCATTATACTATCGAGTATTTTTGTGAGCTCTACAAAACGTTCTTCGTTAGCGTGTAAATCAACACCTTCAAAAAACGGTTTCCTGAGATGATCGATACTGATGTAATGCTCGGTCAATTGTGGCTTCAAATATCCACGATCCGATGAAATACATATCGGTTGACTGCGCGCAAATTTTCGCAAGAATTTCTCGGCACCGACCTTACGGTATGCAGCAATGACTGCTTTCAAATCGCCCTCGGTTAATAGGCGCAATCCGTCACCTGGGGCTTTGGAAGGATTTATTTTTCGGGAATTCTTGATATAACTGACAACAAACTTAGCAGTAGCACCGAAATCGCTGTCCAAATTAAAATGTTCAAAGGTAAGACCTTGCCCTTCCTCAGTTGACTGACCGGCGCCGACGCTCGACAAGACCTTGAACAGGGCTACACGGAGGTTTGGCAGAAATTCTCTAGCTTCCTCATTCTTGTCACCTAACAAGAAAGCATAGTCGAGGCCGTGCATCCGATAACAGCGGCCTTGTGCCTGCTCAATCATTTTTGCAAACACCAAATCAAGATTTTCAGCCAATGTCTTGAGTTGTGCGGGGCCGTTGGCGCATCCGGTTGCACGCATAACGATAAGCGTCTCACCTTTGCGGGAGACCTTGCGCTACTCACCAAGTTTGTCGAACAGCTCTTCGAGCGTTCCTATTTGTACGGCAACCACAAGCAGCCCGTCGAAGACGAATTCGACCCCATGAAAAACCCCTAAATCGACAAAGTTTCAGTCTTAACAAACAGTATTGCGTTCTTAGGTGCGCCCTCAAACCCCGTTCTTGCTATGATGGCACAATCCCTCGTGAGACAAGACACGCAAATCGACCTTTTTTTGTCATTGCCATTGGTTTCGTACGAAAACCAATTAACTAAACGTTTCCAGTCGTTGATTAATTTTGCCGACAGCCGGTTGATCCTGCGTGTCATTTGGCGGTCATCAATTCAATTCGGTGTTGAGAGACGGCGAACGTATGTTTCAAAGGTTGTCGGCGTCCGACCGAGAATCCGCTCAAGTATTTTCGAATTCCCTAAGAAACCGAACGCATCGTAGTGCTCGTTCATGATGGTCATTTGCTCGACACGATCGTCGGACGCGCCACCAGCGCGGGCCTTTTCCTGCATCGCTGAGATGGGAACCTGATCGGCTTTGATTGGTTTGCCGATGACTTTAGAGATGATATCCGCCATGTCAGATTGGCTCAGTGCCTCCGGACCCGCCAATTCAAATGTGCCGTAAAGCCAACCGTCCTCCAGTGTCATGATGGCGGTCGCCTCAGCCAAATCCATTAAATCGACAACGCTAAATTTAAACTGGGTATTGAACGGCATGGCATGAACACCTTCATTGACCACGCGCTTCCAAATCGGTTCGAGGTGTTGCATGTAGCGAATGGGCTGAATGATTGTATACGGTAGCCCGGACTCGATGATCATTTCCTCCGTATCAAGTTTGAGACGATGATGCCTTACTTCGCGCCGTAGGGGATGCATGACGGAGTAATAGATGAAGCGGGATAAGTTCGCTTTCTTCGCAGCATCTAAGACGTACCCGGTCATCGTCTTTTCGTCCGGATGCATCGGCGGGCCGATGTGGACCACCGCATCGCACCCCTCTACTGCATTGGCAATTGAACCCTGATCCTGCATATCGCCGACGGCAACTGCGGATGCACCGAGATCTTTCATTTCGCTTTCTTGTGCGGAATCACGGACGAAAGCGATAACGTCGGCACCGCGGTGGTCGGCTAGGGCTTTAACGACAGGCTTTCCCGTTCTTCCATGAGATCCGGTCACCAAGACGGACATTGACATTTCGACACCTCCCCCACTGGACGGTGAATTTTAGTCAGGGATGTAAACGGATGCGAGGGGCGCTCCTAATCAGCACCCCCAGGTGATCACCCTTCGCGGCCAGCTGAGACACTCTTGGATTTACGGGATAGCCAGCCGCGGTCATTGACAAAAGACTCTGTCCGGCGAACCAGATCCTCGAAGGATGCACCACTGGCCCGCCACCGGTCCCGGGCATGTCCCAATGAAGATACCTTTGCCGCCCAATCGGGACCGAAAACACGATTGGCAAGATGATCGCGAAGAATGCGGGACAACCCAGCGGCTCGGCCATTCGTGGAAACCGTAATTTGTAAATCACCTCGTACGAGACGGGCCGGAACATGAAAATCACAAAGAGCCTTAATGTCATGAACGTTGACCAACGCCCCCGCTTGATGGGCTTTATCAACTAAGGGGCTCGCCGATTCTGCGGGCATGTCACCGATGTAAACAACTCTAAAACCTGCTCGATTGAAATCGCTGTCAGACGGCAGGCGTTCGATTAATCGAGACCCTGCGAGTTTGCGCAGTTCTTCTGTAGGATTAACGGCGTATACGCTGATGTTGCCAGCGCCGGACTGATCGACCAACGTCAGGCGCATTGCCGCTGCGTAGCCGCTGCCAATAATTGCAATTGGTGTGTTTTTGATATCTAGCATCAACGGCAGCATCATGATCCTCCCGTCAGTGATCGCGCGACGTTGAGCGCCGCGTACGACAAAATGGCGTCAGCACCAGCCCGTTTCAGGGCAACAAGGTGCTCCTTCATGACATCATCGGCATCAAACAAACCGGCCTCACCGCCAGCTTTGACCATCGCGTATTCACCGCTGACGTGATAGGCAAACACTGGAACGGAGAATTCTTTTCGTACAAGATTAATTACATCCAGGTAAGACAGGCCGGGTTTCACCATGATAGCGTCCGCGCCCTCTTGAATATCTATTGCGACTTCGCGCAGGGCTTCCCTGCTGTTGTAAGGATCCATCTGATACGTGGATTTGGACGCGCCGGAGAGCGCTCCGGTAGACCCGACTGCGTCTCTAAACGGGCCATACAACGCCGACGCATACTTTGCAGCGTAAGAAAGAATGAGAACATCGGTAAAGGAGGCGGACTCTAAGGCATTCCTAATCGCGCCGATCCGCCCGTCCATCATGTCCGACGGTGCCACAACATCGCACCCCGCTTCTGCCAGTACTAGGGCCTGATCGATCAGCACAGCCACGCTGGCATCGTTGGCAACCGCTCCGTCTACCAATACACCGTCGTGACCGTGGTCCGTGTAGGGATCCAAGGCCACATCCGCGATGACACCAATTTCAGGAACGGACTCTTTGATGGTGCGAATGGTCCGGCAGACAAGATTGTCTGGATTGATCGCCTCCCGTCCATCCGAGGTCTTGAGGGACTGGTCAGTTACGGGGAACAAGGCGATCGCTGGAATACCAACGTTTTGAGCGTCACGAACCACCGCAATAGTGCGGTCAATGGTATGCCGGTTAACGCCGGGCAACGTAGGAATAGGTTCAGAGGATTCTGCACCCTCTTTCACGAATAACGGCAAAATGAGATCTGTCGGATTGAGGACCGTTTCGCGGACCAGCGATCGCGACCATCCCGCCTGCCTGAACCGGCGAAGACGGGTTGCCGGGAACTGAGCCGGAAAGTGGTTCATGGCTTTAGGCAGCCGCTCTCATAGCGGCATACATGCTGGATGCGTCAGGTGATTCGACGACCGTATGCGAACTCCAAGGCATGGCAAACACGTCCGCAACGGATTGTGATATTGCGATGACATGACCGTGACGACACGAACTTTGCAGTTTTGCCCGGCGCACCAGCTGTTCAAAGGATTGATAAGACTTCTTTGAAAAGAACGGAGCGATCCATGGTTTCCCGAACTTTAAGTGGTGGGAGACGGATCTCGGCAATGATAGGACTGGAACAGTCTCATAAACTACAAAACGATCAACGCGGTCAGGAAACTGTTTCGACAGATCCACCGTCACGTTTTTCCCCGATATATACAGAGCACGGTTGTATTCTGTTTGTCGGAGAAAGCGAACAAGGTGATCCGCAGTTCCGCCGGCATCAAGGACTGTTGAGAATCCAGATTGTCTTAGATCGTCGGCCGTTCCTGGTCCGACCGCAACACACATCACGTTACGGTCGACAATTCGATCTTCACTGTGTTTTACCGCCATACGGCTGGTAAAAATCAATGTGTCATAGCCCGTGGCGACAATCTGTTCGCTGCCAATGGGCAACACATCTAGAAGCGGACAGTTCAAGACCTTAACACCGTCACCTAGTGCGTTCCTGAAAGACTCTTCAAAGTCGGGCGGGCGGGTCATGAAGATCATGCCGCCAGCTCCTCCCTTGCCATCGTCATGAGGTGTTCGGCGACGGCAATACCAATCTCTTTTTCTGAGCCCAGCGCGCTAGTTGTTCTGGTCTTGACCGTCTTACGTCCGTCTTCGGAGATAAGCGCCCCAAACAAAGAAAGGTTAGCTTCCGTCGAGACATGGGCAAACGCACCGGCGGGAATCCGGCAGTTTGGACCGAGCGTGTTCAGCATGGTCCGTTCTGCCATTACGCTCGCAAAAGTGGGTTTATGATTTACCGCTTTGAGCAATCTCCGCATGGTGAAGTCGTCCGCGCGGCACGTCAGCCCGATAGCCCCTTGGCCAGGATCGGGTGGAAATTCTTGCGTATTAAAAGTCTGTTTGATGTGTCGCTGAAGCCCTAGGCGATTGAGACCGGCAACAGCAAGGATGGTTGCATCGCAATCATTTCGGGATAAGGCTGCCACACGTTCTTCAACATTGCCCCGCAACAAACCAAATATCACATCGGGTTTGAGATGCCGAAAAAAAGACATGCGCCGATGAGAGGCTGATCCGATCACCGCTCCGGGTGGAAGGTCAGATATGGATGTGTAGGTTGATGCGACCAGAGCTTCTCGTGGATCCTCCCGCGGAAGCATAGCGGCCATTGCAATTCCGTCCGGAAGTCGCGTGGGTAAATCCTTTACGGCGTGAATGGCGAGATCGATGGCTCCATCGGCCAGTGCCGTATCGATTTCATCGGTAAAAATGCCACGCCCGCCCAAGGCTTCGAGCGTTTGGCTGCGGTTTGCGTCTCCCGTTGACTCAATACGAATGATCTCGATGGCGCCGGCCAGATGGGGATGCGCTTCCATCAAGGCTTCGATAGCCAAGTCCACTTGGACAAGGGCCAGCTTGCTGCTTCGTGTGCCTATCCGAATTTTGGTTCTAGGCATGGCGCACCAGTTCATCTCTTAGTGCCGCAATCAGCGTCACGATCATTTCTTCCGTGTGCCACGGCGACGGTGTCAATCTCAGACGCTCGGTCCCCTTGGGCACAGTCGGATGATTGATGGGCTGAACGTAGAGCCCATGACGATGCAGCAATCCATCGGCAATGGATTTTGTTCTTACCGGATCGCCGATGACGACGGGAACAATATGAGAGTCCGAAGGTAAAAAGGAAATACCTGCTTCCCGTAGCCCGTGTTTAAGGAGTGCCACTTGTTTTTGATGCTGTGTTCTCAAGTCTGGAGTCCCTCGTACATAACGGACAGAGGCCAGCGCTGCTTCAGCGAGAACAGGTGACAAGGCTGTGGTAAATATGAATCCGGGTGCGAAGCTGCGAACAAAATCGACCATTGTGCGAGAGGCGGCCATGTAACCACCCATAACGCCAAACCCTTTGGCCAAAGTGCCTTGAAGAATATCGATGTATTCAGCCACACCGTCCCGTTCGGCGATGCCAGCGCCGGTTTGGCCGTACAACCCGACAGCATGGACTTCATCCACGTAAGTCAAGGCATTGTATGTCTTGGCGAGGTCAACAAGAGCCGGAAGGTCTGCAATCGTGCCGTCCATGGAGTAGGCGGACTCCACGGCAATCAATTTGGGCCGGTCTGGTTCAAGATTTTTCAGAATGTCCCGTAATGCATGGAGATCATTATGGGGGAAAATGCGCTTTTCTATACGGGCGTTGCGAATCCCTGCGATCATCGACGCATGATTCTTTTCGTCTGACAGCACCACGCAGCCCGGTAGTCGCCCCGCAATCGTCGAAAGGATCGCTTCGTTGGCGACAAAACCAGACGTAAACAACAAGGCGGATTCCTTGTTGTGCAAAACCGCCAATTCCTTTTCCAGGCTGGTATGAACGGATTGTGTGCCGCTGATGTTGCGGGTCCCTCCTGCCCCCGCGCCGTACTGGTCAGCGGCGCGTTTGAGCGCATTGATGA
Organism: Rhodospirillaceae bacterium; assembly: GCA_965262665.1. Lineage (GTDB taxonomy): Bacteria > Pseudomonadota > Alphaproteobacteria > Rhodospirillales > Rhodospirillaceae > CBDBND01. Next base: position 132,424 of record CBDHFR010000002.1, on the reverse strand, counting down.
CCTGCGGATGTTGTGCCATGCCGAGATAATCATTGGCGCACCAGACAACGACTTCCTTAACCCCAGTCGCGCTATGCCACCGCGCTACTGGATACTCACCGGCGATTCGTTCCAACCGTACAAAATGCCGATAATTGCCTTCAGACCTCAGCTTGTTCAAAGCATTGGCCATGAATGACTCATAACCGCCATTGGCAGCGGAAAAAGCATGTTTCGCAAAGGGATGAGTTAGGATGGTCATAAACCTGTCCTCGCCTGCAAAAACAAATCCGGGGTGTGGATGCCACACTCGGATTTGTCTTGATCACGCCAGCGGCCGTCCCGGGCATTTTCATGCCTAAGGGTCGGTGCCGTACAAGACATGCAACCAACCGATGTATATCCGTCCTTCACCAGCGGGTGACGGGGAAGCCTGTGATCCTCGAGATAAGTTTGAACCTGTTGTTCTGTCCAATTCGCCAACGGATTGACTTTGATGCGCGGGCCATCTGTTTCAACTAGGGAAAGCGATCCACGCGCACCACCTTGATAGGACTTTCGGCCTGTAGCCCAGGCTGTGTAACCCTTAAGCGCTTTGGCAAAGGGTTGGGCTTTACGAATAAAACAGCATTGGTTGCCGTGCGTTGCCCAAAGAACTCCTTTGGGATCAAACTGAGCAACGTCATCGGCGTCTGGTTCAACCGTGTGAACACGGTTTAATCCAAGACGCGCCACCAGTGTACGCTGGTACTTGAGAGTCTCACCAAACAGCTTACCGGTATTCAGAAAGATTATAGGAACGTCTTTGCTGACCTGCGCTGTTAAGTGTAAGAGCACAGCAGATTCAGTACCAAAGGAAGAAACCACCGCGAATTGATCGCCAAAAGCGTCAATCATGGCAGCGACTAGGTCTCCGCCTTCGAGACCAAGAAATCGATCGTCCAATGCCTTCACAGGGGAAATAGGTAACGTAGCTGTCATTCTGCGGCTTCCAATTTTGAAGATTGACGCAACACGTGAACCGGTGTGCTCGAGTCAACTGCAGACTGAAACCATACAGAATAGCGTTCGAGTGCCTCGCGGACACGATGAGTCGGAAAGTGATCTGGCAATTCAAACGTTGAGAAGCCTACGCGTAACAGAAAGAGAATTTGGTCTGGCAGAATATCTCCTGACGCTCGCAGCTCGGCTGTAAATCCGCAGCGCTCTCTCAGCAAGCGTGCCAAAGTGAAGCCACGACCGTCTTTGAAGGAAGTAAAACGGACGGATATCAGCCCCAGCCGATCAATGAACGGAGCAAGCTGTGCCGGCTCTAAGTCTACATCCACTTCAATACCGGCGGACTTTATGTTGGCAAGCCCCCCCTCAACCAATCTCAAGAACTCATCGAATTGAAAAAGGACTGGATGATCAGATCCATCGGCTAGGGCCCTGTCCTGATCACGTATCCAAGGGTCGGCGGTGAGCCCGTGTTTGTTATACAGAGGCATAGAGCCGCTCCTTGAACGATTCTGCGCCAAGTCGCCGATAGGCAGCAAGGAACGGTTCCCCATCCTTTCGAAGATCGACGTAGGTTGTGACAATGGTCTCCACAGCATCGATTACTTCGTCCGAGGAAAATCCGGGGCCCGTGATTTCACCGATAGCCGCGTCCTCGGCACCGCTGCCACCCAAAGTGATCTGGTAACGCTCCTCACCTTTACGATCGACACCGAGAATTCCGATATGGCCGGCATGATGATGGCCGCAGGCGTTGATGCAGCCGGATATTTTTATTTTTAAGTCCCCAATGTCGTGCTGCCGGTCGAGGTCCTGGAAACGTTCGCTTATCCTTTGCGCAACTGGGATGGAACGGGCACTGGCAAGTGAACAGTAGTCCAATCCCGGGCAAGCAACGATATCGGTAACCAAACCCGCATTGGCTGTTGCCAATTCAGCAATCTTTAGTTCGGCCCAGAGATCAAAGAGGTCGGCCTGCCGCACGTGCGGGAAAATAAGATTTTGTTCATGCGACACACGCACCTCGCCAAAAGAATAGCGCTCGGCCAGGTCAGCGATGAGATCCATCTGCTCTGCAGAGGCGTCGCCAGGGATTCCGCCTATGGGCTTTAGGGAAATGGTGGTTATGGCGTAGCCATCTTTCTTGTGGGCATGAACGTTAGTTTTGACCCAGGCTTCAAACGGCGAGTTATCACCGAGTTCGCGATTAAGCAGGTGTGTCGAATTCGTGAATGGAGGCGGCGCGAACATTTGCCGGATGCGTTGCTCTTCCTGGACCGGATAGTCCACGCGTCTGCAGTCCATGGCAGACCATTCTTCGTCGACTTCTTTGGCAAAGGCATCGGCGCCCCGATCTCGAACGAGGATTTTGATCCGCGCTTTGTAGATGTTGTCCCGCCGTCCATAGCGGTTGTAGACCCGAAGAATGGCTTCGAGATAGGACAGGAGATGGGCTTTCGGAAGGAATGATTTGATCTTCGGCCCAACAACCGGCGTGCGACCCATGCCCCCGCCGGTAATCACCTCAAAGCCGATGTTCCCTTTGTTATCGTTACAAAGGATCAGACCTATATCGTGGAACCGCACGGCGGCACGATCTTTGACAGCGCCGGTTACGGCGATTTTGAACTTTCGCGGCAGGAATGAGAATTCTGGATGCAACGTGGACCATTGGCGAATGAGTTCAGCGTAGATGCGCGGATCATCGATCTCTTCCGTGGTTGCGCCGGCGAAATGATCTGCGGTGACATTACGAATGACGTTGCCACTGGTTTGAATGCCATGGAGCTGAGCTGCGGCCAGGTCGAACAAGGCGTCCGGTGCATCTTCAAGTTTAATCCAATTGAATTGAATGTTTTGCCGGGTGGTAAAATGACCATAGCCGCGATCATAGATGCGGGCAATGTGGGCCAAAGCCCGCATCTGATCCGATGACAGCGTGCCGTAGGGAATGGCGACCCGCAGCATGTACGCGTGCAGTTGTAAATACAGACCGTTTAACAAACGCAGCGGCTTAAACTGATCTTCAGTCAGTTCTCCACTGAGGCGGCGTTTGACCTGATCTCGGAACTCGCTGACTCTTTGATTGACCAGAGTTTGATCGTAAGTGTCATAGACATACATGGGTAAAAACTATCCTCGGTGCGAAAACTAAAATGTCTGCCGAGCAAGGTCGGGCCGCACGGTTGGGCCAACAGCTCTGATGACTTCTCTTAAACGGGCGGGCCTTAACCGGGCGAACCTTGTTTTCGGTTGGTCATCTGAAAGTGGAACCAAGTCCGCAGCGACAAGCTCGCAAGCACTTTCAGCGACCGCACCAAGTGTTAAGGCGCGCTCCTGCTCCTCGTCTGTAATCAGGCGTTTTGCGCGTTCAAAATGCTCGGTCCAGGTCCCGTCATCGGTAAGATAGATAACCTGGCCGTCGAGCAGGCGATTTGCTGATAAAACAAAAGACATAATCCCTATCCGTGCGTAAAGTGGACCTGATCAGGATCGGCTGTCTGGTCTGCCGTCTTATCACCACACCACCATCCTTGAGCGGTTCGCACGACTTCGCCCACGATAATGAGCGCTGGGCTTTGAATACCTTGCCCATCAATGAGATCAGCCAAAGTACGGAGCGTTCCATAAAACACACGCTCGTTATTAAGCGATGCGTTTTCGATTACGGCGACAGCTGTTGACGGTGCAAAGTTATTTTCTATCAGTTTGTCTGACAGCATCCGTGCACCGCTCAAGCCCATGTAAACTACAAGGGTTTGGCCGCTATTTTGCACGCCATCGAGTTTGGGAAATCCACCGTCTTTGGTCTGTCCGGCGATAAAGGCAACCGAAGAGGCTAAGTCCCGATGGGTCAATGAAAATCGCGCGGACGCAGCTGCTGCGCATGCTGCTGTGACTCCTGGCACGATATCCAGGTGAATCCCGTGCGCATTCAGCGCTGCAAGTTCTTCACCAGCCCGGCCGAAGAGACTGACATCTCCTCCTTTGAGTCTGACCACCGAATTCCCGGCTTTGGCTTCGGCAACGAGGACATCAATGATTTCTGTTTGGGAAATAGATGGGGCACCAACACGTTTCGCTGCGTTGATCCATCGGCTTTGAGGATTGCTGAGTGCCCTGACGTCTTCACCAACGAGACCATCGGCAACAACAACGTCGGCCGCGGCTAGTGCGCGGACCGCTTTTTGAGTGAGTAGATCGGCAGCGCCAGGACCGGCGCCAACCAGAGTAACGTGCCCGGAAACCGTGCTTCCGGCGGTGTCGTTACCCTGTGGGCTACGTGTGTTGTTCAATTGTCCGTCCTCGTTGCCTTCATTGGGGCGTTAAGGACGGGTTTTGGACGTGAAGAGGCAAAAAGGAAAGAATATTCTAAAGTAGGGGCTAAATTACGGCTCTTTTAAGAAGAAACACCCCTTATATTCAATATATATAGGATATTTCCTTAAATTTTTGATTCTGCCGGCAGCTAGAATTCGGACATCAAACGGCCGAAACCCTCTATTTGATCGTCGATTCCATTGGCTCTCAGGGCATGCCAATAGGTCGCCGTGTTGATGGCGATGACCGGCTTGCCCAACCACACTTCCGCCTCAGCGGCGAGGTGCACCATGCTGAGATTGGTTCCGACCTGGACAATGGCGTCCACATCGTCGCCGTCGAGGTCGTCTCGCAAAACTTTGCGCAGCTTGTCTTCAGGCTCTTCGGCGATGGCGGTCCAAGTCGGACATTGCAGACAAACGTCGCGAAACACTTCGAAACCGCTTTCTTCGAAGAATTTTTTCACTTCCGCATTGGCCACGGGATAGTACGGCGAGACAAATGCAATGCGTTTTATTCCGTTGTAGGCATTGAGCGCGGCCGCGGTCGAGTGAGATCCGACACTAATTTTGATTCCGGATTCATCTTCGACTTTTTTGATAAATTCATCGGCCCCTTTGATGCCCCCGTAGAATGTGATGGCCGACATCCCCATCACCAAATAGTCAGGGGAACAGGTCATGACGCTGCGTACAGCATCAATAACGTTCTCGGCGATGGTCAGTGTTCCTGCCATGAAGGTTTCATTGCTAATGGCATCGGCGTTGGGAGTGAAAATCCGGCTGTAGTGGTTAGTCACACCGCGCGGACGCATATCGTCGAAATCTGGTTGGACGATGGTGTTCGTCGATGGACCGATAATGCCGAATTTCGCCCGATATCCTTGTACGTCCGTCATGGTACGCTCCCCTTAAGTGATGTGCCCGGAAAGGGTACAAGCCGTACCCTGCTTCTGCTTTGATTTCCAGCAAATGAGCCACAGGGCGCGGTTCGGAACAACCGTTTTGATAGGCAGGCAGTCACCCGGTGATCAGGCTTTTTTGGCGGCCCTCACCTTTTGGCTACTGGAGCGTTTGTCGGGCGGACCGGCGATACTCTCATCGGCATTGGTGAGCACCTGGAAGCGCCGCGCCAATGCCGGTACGGACCGCCGGTTGTGGCGCAGGCGGTCAGCCCGGGCGCTGACCGGGGACACGGCCGGCCCATCCGCAGTTAAGCCGTCGAGCAGTTCGCTCATATCCACGAGCCGATCAACCGCCGGGCTCGAAGCTGGATGCGCATGAGGCCTTTATCCTGGCTCTGGTGGCGCAGACCAAGGCTATGACGCTGGCCGAGATTGGCGAGAAGCTGGCGGCGTCGCACGGGGTTCGGGTATGCCCGTCGACGGTCTGGCACTTCTTCGCCAAGCGCGGGCTGACGCACAAAAAAGACCGGCCATGCAGCGGAGCAGCGGCGCCCGGACGTGCTCGCGCGGCGCCGGCTCTGGTTCGAAGGCCAGGCAGGGCTCGCTCCGGAACGGCTGATCTTCATCGACGAGACCGGCGCGTCGATGAAGATGGCGCGGCTGCGGGGATGGTCGCGCAAAGGCGAACGGTGCCGGGCCGCCATACCCCATGGCCATTGGAAGACCACCACGTTGACCGCCGGCTTGCGCCTCTCCGGCCTGGCGGCCCCGATGCTCCTCGACGGGCCGATGCATGGGGCTGCCTTCAAGGCCTATGTGGAACAGGTCCTGGTAAAGACAGTCCGGGCTTGTTTTTAGAGCCCGAGACATTGCGTCGGTTAGCGGACCTGGAAAGTGAAAGCCCCAACCGTTGGGAGGATCTGCGCGCCCGTATCAGCCAGGATTGTAAGAAGGTTCGAATCCAAAAAATCGACAAGGCGATAGATCGGCTGAATGGTGGTAAGAAAAATGACCTTCAAGGTCGGCCTCTAGAATGGCAAGACCCAGAACCGTGGCCTGAGCCGGTGAACGGTGTGGCGGTGCTCGATGAAGTCGCTTCGTTAATCCGACGACACGTCCATATGCCCGAGCCTTCGGTTGATGCCGTGACGCTTTGGACCGTCCACACATGGCTGCATGACAAACTTGAGATATCGACTTTCCTCAACCTAACCTCTGCCACTAAACGATGCGGAAAAAGTCTTTTGATGGAAATCCTTGCCACGCTGGTCGCTCGTCCCCTTACGGTTAGCGGCCAGATCACGCCAGCGGCATTGTTCCGAACCATCGAGCTCCACGAGCCAACCCTTTTGCTTGATGAGGTCGACACCTATTTTCGCGGTGATCCCCAGCTACTCGGCATTTTCAACGGCTCCCAACGGCGCGACTCAGCCCGTGTAATTCGCTGCGTCGGCGAAGATCACGAACCCCGTAATTTCAATACTTGGTGCGCCAAAGCTCTTTCAGGCATCAGAAGTTTGCCCGATACAGTGCTTGATCGCTCTCTCGTGATCCAGCTGGAGCGGCGACCTGTAAACCTAGGCGACCTGCCACGGTGGCGTGATCGCGATCAACAGAATATTCAAGACATGCGACGGAAGCTTGCTAGGTGGGTCGGCGACAACGCCCCTTCTATTCTAGCGCGGCGTAAAGAAGTGGTATATCCGCCCTGCCTGCATGACCGTGCCCGCGATGCCTGGGAATCTCCGCTGGCCATCGCCGATTGCGCTGGTGGGGCATGGGCTGGCAAGGGCAAACGCGCCTGGCTCGCAGCGGAAGCGATCAGCACCGATACAAAGGATGAAACTGGCGCGAGGGAAACGCTCCTTGCGGATATCCATAAGATGTTCTGCGACGCCGATGAGCACGAAGCTCTGACGACGGTATTTATTCTGGAAAAGCTTAACGCGATGGAGGATCGTCCGTGGCCAGAATGGAGGCGCGGAAGTCCATTAACCCCGCGCGGATTGGCCACCTTGCTCAAGCCGTTCGGAATAGCATCGGGCATCTGAGGTCATCCGCAGCGCGGTGATGCTGTATGTCCGTTATCCCTTGTCGCTGAGACAGGTCGAAGATCTTCTGTTCGAGCGCGGCATCGACATTTGCCATGAAACCGTACGGTACTGGTGGAACCGTTTTGGCCCGTTGTTTGCCGCTGAAATCCGTAAACGCCGCATTCATCGTGGTTTGTATGAACGCCTCCCGGGACGCAAGGACCGATTTTGTGCGGCGGGCAGGCAGATTGCAGTTTTGTATCCGGCCTTTGAGTGCGAGGCTTCTTGCTCGCTGGCCCTGATGGGATCTGCCGATCCGCGCCTCATTTCCTACCGTGGGCTTCTCGCCCTAACCACGATGCAGGCTTAGCGGATCGCGGTCTGACCTGTTTGCCATCACACCTTGTCGTACCTTGCGCAACCTTTCAGCGGTCACCTCCTGTGTCGGTTCGTTATCCCGTCGTCTGCCGCGCCTAGACCGGCTGGCTGTTGAAGTTCGCCTGGTACGGCAACAGCCGGGGCTCGTGCCCGAGTTCCCGCAGCTGGCGCGCCCAATGCTGCGTGCCGCCGCACGCCGCCATCGCCACAACGCAGGGCGTGCGGTTGGCGAAGTGCTCCAGGAACTTCGCCCGCGTCAGCTTCAAATCGACAATCTCACCCGCCTCCATATCCACCCAGTGCAACTGGAACACTCGCTTTGCCGTATCCACACCAACGACGGTTCTGTTGGTCTTCATGTCGGATCCTCCGGTTTGCCCGTGAAGAGCTTGCTCTTCACCACTTGGCACTTTGATGCCGTCGGCCCGCGAGGGTCCAACCCTTTCAGCCTTCGAACATCAAGGGGTGGGAGGCGTTCATCCATTTCCTATTCGCTGTGGCGCCGGCATCTTGATGAGGTGTTCGTCCGGATCAATGGCGAAACACATTATCTATGGCGTGCCGTTGACCATGAAGGCGAAGTGCTAGAGGTCTATGCCACGAAACGGCGGGATCACAGGGCTGCGCTTGAAATCCTTAAACGTGCCATGAAGCGTTATGGCCGACCGGCCACGATCGTCACGGACAGGCTACAGTCATACCGGGCGGCGATGAAGGTGATCGGCACTGCGGCCGCCCAGACCTGCGGTCGTTGGCTGAACAACCTAGCGGAAAACTCACATCGGCCCTTCCGACGACGGGAAGGGGCAATGGCTCGGTTCAGAGACATCAAGACCCTGCAGAAGTTCGCCTCCGTCCATGCCTCGATCTACACCCATTTCAACCACCAACGCCATCTCAACCGCCGCGATACTTTCAAACAAGCCCGAGCCACCGCCTTGGCCGAATGGCGTCAACTTGCCGCCTGAGAGTCCTCTACTATGGCTTCTTCTGCTCCGGGCCAGTTAGTCTGACAATGCCTTCAATAACGTGACAATGCCCCCCTGACACCCTGTCGTTTTAACTGTCCTTATTGTTTGGACGGTTTCTCGTTTAAAATCCTCGACCGCTAAAAATCGTATCGGCGGCAATTATACCGGAGGATTGTTCCGGACTCCGCCAGTGTCAGCTTTTCGATGACGTTGATCATGCCGCGAATAGACTCCGCAGGAGTAATAAAGTTTGGCCCGGGATTTTCTACTTTTTCAACCGCGACTTCCCCGGGGGTAATGAGTGTGACGATAACGTCATCCTTCTTTGCTTCCCGCGCCAGATTGTACATGGCGGCGTTCATGGCGGCCTTGCTCACCTTGTACCAATAGGCACCATCGAACCCCCCGTAATTAAAACTGTGCACACCCAGAAGCGCGGTGATGGCAATTATCTTCTTTTGCCGGCTTATCCGTATGTTTTCATAAAGCGCCTCGGACACACGCAGCGGACCGATGGCATTGACGCTCATAAAGGTGTCAACGGTGGTGTAATCCAGCGTTCCAAAACTTTGGCCTGCCCCCTGGAAATCACCAGACACACCTGCATTGTTAATGAGAACATCGATGGGCCGGCCAGCGTATTTCTCTTTCAGCTCCGCCAGTTGATCGCCGTTGGTGACGTCAAGCAACTCAATGGCGATTGAATCGTATTGTCGGGCCAATTGCTGCAACCGGTCCGCCTGAAGGGGCCGCCGTGTCGTCGCAATGACTGACCAGCCTTTGGCAGCGTATTGCCGCACAAATTCCAGTCCGATGCCGCGATTAGAACCGGTTACGAGGACCGTCGGTTGCTGCGCAAAGGCTACCGGATAATCGCCAACGAAGTGCGTTGCTAAAAGAAAGACGGTTGCAGCTAGAATCTGTACACATCTCATGGTGATCATCCGTTGGAGAGGGTGAAGCGGTGTAGCGTCTACCAGCTTAATTCTCACAAGAAAAATGAAAAACGATAAGAGTGTGTTGAATGTTGGTTTGACCTGTCCCTTTTGTTTACCTAATCCGCTGGTATTCGTGATGCAATCCACCGAGGTGATCACACTTTGAGATGGCGCCGACCCGCACGGTAGGACGTGAAACCGGGGAATCCTTGTCTAATGAAAGATGCGTCCGAGCACGATTGTAGGCATTGTCAGACTAACTAGCCCGGAGCAGAAGAACCTACAACCGAGGCCTCTCAGGCTGCAAGTTGACGCCATTCGGCCAGGGCAGCAGTTCGGGCTTGTTTGAAAATAATGCGGCGGTTGAGATGGCGTTGGTGGTTGAAGTGGGTGTGGATCGAGGCATGGACGGAGGCGAACTTCTGCAAGGTCTTGATGTCTCTGAACCGAGCCATTGCCCCTTCCCGTCGTCGGAAGGGCTGATGCGAGTTTTCCGCTAGGTTGTTCAACCAACGCTTGGTCTCTTGGCAGCCCTCGTTGCTGATCATCTTCATCGCCGCCCGGTATGACTGTAACCTGTCCGTGACGATCGTGGCCGGTCGGCCATGGCGCTTCATCGCACGCCTCAGAAACCTAAGCGCAGCTTCGCGGTCCCGCCGTTTCGTGGCCAAAACCTCAAGCACTTCGCCTTCATGGTCAACGGCACGCCATAGATAATGTGTCTCGCCGTTGATGCGGACGAACACCTCATCAAGATGCCAGCGCCAATTCGACCAGTTGCGCTGGTCTATCCGCCTCTTCCGGATCTTGGCGGCAAACAACGGGCCAAAACGGTTCCACCAGTACCGCACGGTTTCATGGCAGAAGTCGACGCCGCGCTCAAACAGGATATCTTCGACCTGTCTCAGCGACAAGGGATAACGGACATACAGCATCACCGCGCTGCGGATGACCTCGGGCGAGCTGTTGAAATAACGGAAGGGATTGTGCATCGCCGGAGGCTAGGAGACCTTAATTCCCAGCTCAAGCCGACTTAGTCCGTTTCGCAAAATGTCCGGGTCCTTCCTGGCCGTAGTCCTATGCGGGAGGGCAGGGCGAGATGTATCGCCAGCGTCAGCCCGGATTTTTTGGGAATCTACCGGAATCCAGAATCCATTGTGCTTTGGGCTAATTTGGCCAAAAGTGGATAGAGCATTGGCGGGGAGTCGTATGAAGACCCTGAACGCGAAAGACGCGAAGTACGGCTTCGGCCGGGAAGCAGAATGATGGATCAAGCCATCCACAACAAGATCGCCTCCTTCATCCGCGGCATCGAAGCCAACCTCGGCTCGCGTTCGTATATAACACCGGACAGTCGGACGCTTTCAGCAGACGCCAAAAGGAGTGAGTCCCCGCGATGGCGATGATCACACCCGAACGCGATCTTGAAGAGTCCCTTGTCACGAAGCTACGGGACCTCAAGTACGAATATCGCCCCGACATCCGCGATCGAGCAACGCTTGAAGCAAACTTCAGGGAAAAGTTCGAAGCTCTGAATCGTGTCACACTCACCGACGGCGAGTTCCAGCGACTCCTCGATGAGATCGTCACACCCGACGTGTATGAAGCCGCACGCTCCCTCAGGAACCGGGAAGCGTTCATCCGCGACGACGGCACGCCGCTCAACTACACCCTCGTCAACATCAAGGACTGGTGCAAGAACCACTTCGAGGTCGTCAATCAGCTCCGCATCAATACGGACAACAGCCATCACCGCTACGACGTCATACTCCTGATCTGTAGTGGTTCAGATGTGATCTGACAGTTGGCCGTTCTTCCGGCGGCCTCTGTTAGGTCAAGTTCAGTTCACGAACTTTTCCTTCCAGATTTCTTTGCCCTCGATCATGGTCTGGAACGGCGTTCTGCCGCAACACATTTTGCCCTGATGAGTTCGTTCCGTGTTGTAGTGATGTAGCCATTGATCCAGATCGTCCTGCAGCGCATCGACGCTGTCGTAGAGTCTTTTGCGGAACGCGACCTGGTAGAACTCCTGCAGCACGGTCTTGTGAAAGCGCTCGCGGATGCCGTTTGTTTGCGGTGATTTCACCTTGGTCTTGGTGTGGTCGATATCGTTGATGGCCAGGAAGAGCTGGTAGTCGTGCTTGTCCACTCGCCCGCAGTATTCCGTACCTTGGACCTGCACCGCAAAAGTGGAGAGTTACCTTCTCACCTAAGCCGCCATACTTTCGCACTTCACCGGACTGATGCTGCCCAGATATGAATGGCGACGACGCGGATTATAAAATCCATTGATATAATGGAACAGGGCGTTTTGTGCCTGTTCCCTGGTTTCATAGTGTTCCCTCCATATTAATTCTGCTTTCAATGATTTGAAGAACGTTTCTACAGTCGCATTGCCATAGCAATTCCCTTTGCCAGACATCGAAGAGAGAAAGCCGTGGCCTTTGAGAAGTTTCCGGTAATCGTTGGAGCAATACTGCGAGCCACGATCAGAATGATGAATGACCCCTGGTGGCGGTTGTCGCAATGCAATGGCCCTTTTCAGAGCCTTGATCGGCAAATCCCGTTTGAGCCTGTCGCTGACGGCCCAGCCAATGACACGGCGTGAATACAAATCGATGATCACCGCAAGATACAGCCAGCCCGCTGCCGTCCAGAGATAGCTGATATCACCGGCCCATTTCTGGTTTGGTCCCGTGGCCTGAAAATCTCCATCCAGAAGGTTGGGAGCTATGTTGTGGTTGTGATTACTGTTTGTCGTGCGTTTGAATTTATGAGTTCTGACGATGCGAATATCGTTCTCCCGCATCAACCGCCCGACCCGGCGTTCACCAATGACGCTGCCTTGATCCCTGAGTTCATCAGTCATTCGCTGGCGACCATAGGCCCGATAATTACGGGCATGTTCGGCACGAATATGGGCCAAATAGACCCTGTCGTCGCGTTGGCGCTGACTGGCAGGGCGAGACACCCTGGAGATGGCTCTCAAGACATAAGGGCTCGACAGTGGACGAAACGCCCACCGGTCGCGTCTGCTCAGCGACAATGGATCGAGCTACATCGCCGGTGATCTCGCCGGCTGGTTCACCGAGCAGGGCATGGACCATGTTCGCGGCGCACCTCATCACCCCCAGACCCAAGGCAAGATCGAGCGCTGGCATCAAACCCTGAAGCACCGCATCCTGCTGGAGACCTACTTCCTGCCGGGTGATCTGGAAAACCAGATCGGTGCCTTCGTCGATCACTACAATAACCACCGCTACCATGAGAGCAGCGGCAACGTCACCCCCGCTGACGCCTCCTTCGGGCGAGACACCGCAATCATCGAAAGGAGACAAAAAACCAAAAAACTCACCAGCCAAAACCGCCGCTTGAACCATCAATGGCAGGTGGCTTAACTGCCAACCTAGATGAGCTAAATCCTCCGTTGGAATACACACTCATTTGTCCCAAATGTCTTGACGACGGACAGGCTGGTAATTCCCTCATCTAGCGCGCGGGGTATTGCCTCAACCGGGCTTAGAGGCCCTCCTGTATCATTCCCTTATTGCCAAACCGTGGTGCCGCGCGCGCGGGGCAAAAAAAGATTGGTGTCGTCATGCATGGGTCCCTCGTGGCGCGCGCCGGCCCGATCGGACACCCCCCTCGGGGGGCCGAGGCCGGGCGGGTCCCATTTTGATCGTTTCGATGCCGCGGCAATATCCATTTGGGTGGCACGAGGACCGATCTAAATGCGTGATAATTCACCTTAACGCGAATTCACCTTAACGCGCATTTGGCCCGGTGTAGTCGCCCTCACGGGGCGGCGGTCCTCTCTATTACGCCCCAAAGCGTGATTAGGTTCGGAGATTTTACCTGGGCAATCCTTTCAAGCCGCCCGGCGTCCGCGTCGGGTACTACTTGGAGAGGCTTGGGCCGCCAAATCTGTTAGGCTCACGTCATCGGTCGGCAATCCAGGCTTCGCCGTCCATTTGCTTCGTATTCGACTTGGTGGATCCCATCTGCAGGCGCTTCATGGTGCCGTTCGGTGCGTTCGTTGTCGGGACCGAAGGCAAAATTGAACGCCCACGAGCGGTCAAAACTATTCCCAGGCCATCCCGTCAAATCTCGCAAAAACCCGGTCCCGTTTGTGAGCGGAATTGGGAGTATGGATTTAGTAAAGTATAAAAAACATATTATTCCAATAACTTAATAAGACGTTCTCGCGAACCCGGAAGCCGCTCTCAAGGCGCAGTTCCGGGACAATCCGCCGCGCGACACCAACGCGGTGCGGGATGCCATCTTCCGAAAGTTTGCTGTGAGATATTCACGTCCGGGCGCCATCAAGCTGATGCACCGCCTGGGGTTCGCATACGTGAAGCCGAAGACGCTGCCGAAGCAGGCCGACAAGCAGGCGCAGGAAGCCTTCATCAGGGATTATGAACAGCTGACGCGCGGGATGTTTCCGGACGCGACGGTTGTCTTCGCCGCTGCGGTCCATCCCGAGTATCAGAGCCGGCCGGCGCATGGCTGGTTCATCCGTTCCGACAAGCCGGCGATCAAGGCCACGACAGGGCGCCAGCGGCTGAACCTGCACGGCGCACTGGACCTTGAAACGATGAAGCTCACCCTGGTCGAGGGCGAGAAGATCAATGCCGAAACCTCTCTGCGGTTGTTCGAGAAGCTGGAACGGGCCTATCCGGACACCCGGGTGATCCCGGGTGATCCCGGGTGATCCCGGGTGATCCCGGGTGATCCATGTCTGTCTCGACAATGCGCGCTATCACCATGCCAGGCTGTTGCGGCCGTTCCTGGAGCGGCCGGAGTGCCGCATCCGGCTGCATTTCCTGCCGCCGTATGCGCCACACCTCAATCCCATCGAGCGGTTATGGGGCGTCATGCACCGGCATGTGACGCACAACCGGTTTTATCCCGATTTCCGACAGTTCACCGAGGCCATCTTCGGGTTCTTCAACCAAACCCTGCCCCGGGAATGGGAAACAATCCGAGACACCGTTACCGACAACTTTCGTGTCATCACACACGATCAGTACCGAGTAATTGGGTAGCAGGAGTATATATTCAATTAAGTCTTCTTTATCGCGTGGCGAATTCCAAAACCGGGCAATGCTTCCTCCGCATTTGGATTGAGCCAGAAACCCGCCTTTTCCATTTCGCCTTCAAAATCCAATCCACGGAATTCTAAACTCCAGCGTTCGTGGTTCCAACGATGGTCATTCCAAATTGAGAATGCCATATAGGCGTTGTAAGGCATGGCTTGCCGACCTGACCGGAAGTCAATGGGATAATAATATCCGCCCGGTCTGGCAACACGATGCGCTTCACGGAAAATGGCACGGGCCGCATCGGCGGTCACTTCGTGATGCATGATGTAGGACGTCACAATGTCAAAGTGATTGTCAGGGAACTTAGTATCCTCCGCCAATCGCTGTGCGAAGTTGACATCAATACCAACATCGACGGCCCGCATATGGGCATAGCGCACCATGGGCCCGCCGATGTCCAAACCCCACACTTCAGCTTCGGGGAACCGTTCTTTCAAGGCAACTGTGAACTGCCCGATGCCGCAGCCGATATCCAAGATACGTTTGACTTTGCCATCTTCCGGCAGTGGCAGCCGGTCGACTGCGCTTTTATGAATTTCGTCCTGGTCGTTTCCTTTAGGGCTGAGGCCGTAATAGAAGCTGTTAGTCCCGTAGTGATAAATATGTCCGGCAAATGGATCGCCCACATATCCATCGGGCTGAATATGAATTTCCCACTTGGTGTAGTCGGGAATGTCCATGTCTGGATTCAATTCTAAGGTACCCGGGCCTAGGTTGTCGTACGCTTCCATTTCAGCCAGATACTCGTCGGCACGGGCATGGTAATGGTCCTGAATGGACTTCCACGTCACCTGCTGATTGCTTAACCACGCCCTACTGGTCGTCGTTAATACCTTATCCTCTTCCAGGATTTTGACGACATCCTCTAGTGGCATCTCTTTTTTCGGGTCTAGGCCACGCTCTTCAAAGATTTTCTGCACCCGATTGCCGGCCAGACGTCGAGCATTAGCGGAATGCCAGAGAGGGAAGCCGGAGGTAAAATCATGGATACCCTCCATATCGAGTGTTGGCATACGCTCCAACCGGCCTTCACTCCCTCGCGCTTCAACGTCGAACGGTCCTGTCTTAGCCTCAACCTTGCGGGACCCGAAAACCGCACCTAAGGCTGCTGCAGCAGCCGATCCTGCAGAGAACAGCGAACGTCGATCTAGTATGGTAAGTCCTCCTAAAATGCTGACGGATCCTTATGGATACCGCTTAAAAAGGTCATCCCTAGTGATAACGAAAGCGCCAAGCAGGCTAAAACTCTAATCAAAGGCGTGAGGGAGACTTTCGCAAGGCTGGCTTACGGCTGCGCTCAATACGTGAAGCAGGTTCGCGCTGGATCGCCGGTCAAGTGTCGATTTAGACTATATTTTATGTGAAGTGTTGGAGAACTGAGGCAATCGATGAAAATCAGTCAAATGGTCCGGGCCGCGTTGCAAGTGTCCGACTTGGAGCGGTCCAAGTCTTTTTATCAGGACGTGATCGGCCTGAGCGAAGTCTATACGGAAGGCACAGCAGAAGGCGGCAACATGCATGCGCTCATTGGCATGCCCGCCGGGGTTACAACTCGGGTCTGTGTCCTCAAACAGCCGGACTATTCGGCTTTTGGCATGATCGGCCTGTTCGAAGTCAAGAACCCTTCCCCTCCGCCGATCGAGCGGTCTAGTCAGGGATCTAATATCGGCGAGCTGTGCATGTGTTCTATTGCAGCGACCTGGATGAAATCATGCGCCGGGCAAAGGACCATCTCCACAGCATCATCTGTGAACCGGTACGACTGGAAGTGCGCGGGCACATTAAGCAGCGTGAGATGGCCATGCGAGGTCCCGATGGTGAAAAAATCAATCTCATCGAATGGGATCCCGACGAAGGCGTTGGGGGCACCGGCCTGAGAAATGGCTGGGAGACCCAATTGAGTCGTAATAATTAATTATCGCGTCGACTGGCGCTGATAGTTTTTGGCGTCGGTCCAATCACCGCCGATAAACTCAGCCACGTCGGGGTAAGGATAGACCGGACGGCTGAAAGCAGCCGCGGATGGATTAAGAATCACTGGTGGCACCACGGGCCCCTGTCCTGGCGCCAAGTCCATGTGATAGCCGATAATTTGTTCAGGCGCTCGATTCTCTTCTGCCCACTGTTCCAAAGCCGACAACAGATCAGCATGGTTCAGGCCAACGCCACCGCGACAATGGTCCATGCCCGGGAATTCATAGTAGCGAATAAACTTTTCAGTCTGATCTGGACCGCTCATCGCTTGAGAGACCAAATTAAAATAGGCTTCCGTGCCCGTACCGATGATGGCGGCATCCGCCAAACCTTGAAACAGAACCAACTTTCCGCCTGCATCTCTAAACGGTTCAAGGTTGGGGTTACCGGCTGAGATCCAGGATTAATTCATACGCTGGGGATCGGTTTCCCAATCAAACTCCGCAACGGTGTAGGAAGGACCGGGATCGATGGAAAAGACCAAGTACCTGAGAATCTCGCTGGCAAAATTATAGTTGCCGCCACTGACATAACCGGCCCAGCCCATCTCCGACCCAGGCAGTTGTGCGTTGGCGAGAATAGACAGTCCGTTTTTGGGCTGTGCGCCCCGATAAAGTTTTTGCACCAAGTCCAGTTCTTCAGACGTCAGGCAATCATCCTCAGCACCGCGGCGGCATTGTAGTTCTGTCGGGTCAAAGTCGCAGGTTCTGGGTTGAGAAATGACGCCGTCTTCAACGCCGTCGTTGGCGTCACAAGTTTTAACTGCAGCATCAAACACCAAAGATAGCTTTTCCGGATCAAAGACGCGCGTACCGTCAGGCTTAATGCTGTTCATTGCCCCCCAAAACAGCTGAAGGGGCGGCCCCATTTTTGTGTACAGGGCAGGCGCGCCGGCAATGATGCCGTCAAAGTCTGTAGGATAACGTTGCGCTTCCACCAGTGCCTGCCGTCCTCCAGTGGAACAACCCCTGAAATAAGACACCTGCGGAGCATTGCCATAAAAAGCGTCGGTGACAGCTTTGCCGGCGGTGGTGGCAACGTGAGTGGCCCGGTGACCGAAATCGTTTTGGGCAATGGGATTGTTGTAGGCCCACTTGCCGTCGTAAGGCAGGCCTTTATGCCCCATATCAGTAGTGGCGCAGGCGTACCCCGGGGCGACACCCTCTTCGCACCCTTGTATTCCGAAAAGCGATCCGCACATCGCACCGCATCCCTGAAACAAGAACTTGCCGTTCCAGTCAGTCAAAGGCAGGTGAACTTCGAAACCCACTTGCGGCGACACGTACCCCTCGACGCGGCAAAACGCCGGCCTGTCTCCCACCGCATCAATCACTTGGGCGGAAACCAAATGCGACGGCGCTTCCCGGAGTTGGCCTAAGTCAAGTTGCAGAAGAGATCGGCATTGGGACTCGCTAACCGCCTCTGACGGAAAGGCTGAAAACAGAATGATGAACACCCATGCGATCTGAGCGATCTTTCGTATATACATCTCCGCCCCTCTTGGTTTTCAATAGCTTTTTGAGTGTAGGTGGCTCGGCCAATGAACGGAACGACGAACTTTCAATCGCCGAGCATGATTTTCCCTTACCTTTCGTAAGCTGATCAAATGATCATAGCAGCTGTTGATTCCCCGTAAGAGGAGTGTATCGAGATGAAAGACTTGCTACATGCGTGTCTAGGCATTGTGGTCTTGGGACTATCAACATTTGGCGCACCCGACATGGCACTTGCTCAATCCGAAGGGCGAACCGTTTTGATTACCGAGTCCAGCAAAGGTCACGGGTTTGCCTTTGTGAAAGATTACGCAGCGCGTGGCTGGACCGTCATCGCCACCTGCCGCAATCCATCGACGTCGGACCGGCTTACCGCTTTCGCTGCGGAACATGACAATGTTGTGGTTGAAGAACTGGATCTCACTGACTTTGCTGAAATCGATGCCCTGGCTGCCAAATATGACGGCACACCCATCGATGTGTTGAATCTCAATGGCGCTATCAACACCTTCCGCTTTTCGCCCAATAGGTTCGGCGAGATGGACTACGAATGGTTTGAAGAAATCATGCGCGTCAATGTTCTTGGCCAGCTCTAAACCGCCGAAACGTTTTTGGAATACGTGGCCGCCAGTGAACAAAAAAAGATAGTCCCTATGAGCGCCGTAGGTGGATCCATCGGTAACGTACGGTCTGCCACAGCTCCGGTCTATCGAACGAGCAAGTCAGCTCTGAACATGTTGTTCCGCACCTACGGGGAAGCGGTAAAAGACAGAAGTGTTGCCGTTCTGGTCCTTGCACCGGGTACTGTAGACGCCGAAGACTATATGCATGCTGCAGATCCTTCCGTGATACCAGCACAGTTCAAACGCATGATTGAAGTGGGGGCACTAGAACCGCGATCCACCATTGGTGTCATGATCGATCTTATCGACCGTCTTACGATCGACGACATTAGTGAGTTTCACAAATTTGATGGCACCACTCTGCCGTGGTGATTGACGATCTTTGATGGGCGCTAATGAGGCGTTTCAGCGCCGGAGATGTTTTCCCTAGCCATCTGATACGCCTTGATTAATGACTTGATCAAGTTGAGTTCACTATCGGTCGGCTCCAGGTAATGCTCGCTCATGCCGTTGATTTTGTCGGTAGATGACGTACATACGCGGACCAAGCCTGGCTCCCTGCACTTGGTGGCGATAGCTGCAGCTTTGTGGAGCGAATTTCTTAAAGAAAGGAGTTTCTTGGCCACTTCTTCTTCAGGCGGACGCTTCTCGTAACCCTTCAAGATTGTCTTGCACAAGAAACCAAGCTTATAGGAAAACCCTTCCAACTGCGCAGACCGAACGGACTGCATTTGGTCGGCGACATTGCTTTCAATACTCAACTGCGAACACGGCCGCCCTTCGATTTTGTCCTGTAAAGTATTGAGAACATCAAAGGTGGGAAGGTTCATCGTACGTTGATCGGCCTTGCGCCGGTCAGGCCCGATGTAGTCGGGCATGGCGATGAATGGCAGCCGGTTGTAGGCCACCTTCTCCATGCGATCCATTAGGTTGCCAGGTGAAATCGGTGTCGTGAGGACATCGTCCGCACCCGACTTCATGGCGCCATCCAGTTCCGCGGCATTGTCCTTATCTATAATGACGGAGATCACGGTGAACGGATTAACCCCGAAGTCATGGTTACGCAGCCGTTTCAGAAGAGAAAAAACTTCATCGTGAAGATCACTGGCAACAACCAACACATCAGGTGGGCGCGACATGAGCGCAGACGTGAGTTTCTCCGCTGTATCGTATGCGCTGATATTGCGCAGCCCCATGTTGCGCAACATGGATACAAGGCCGGTGCGAACCCCTTCTTTCGGTTCGCCCAAGAAAAACTCTACGTCTTTCAAATTGGTTTGATTCAACATATTTCTGCGATTTACCGAGCATCCCTGAGTCGAGCGAGAAACCAAATACCATTTCGACTCACTACCTGAGAGTCTTATAGTTTCGGATCGAATATGTAAATGCTTTGACAGAATATCTTTGATTGAATCGACGCGATTAGGAATAACTATTTAAATTCAGTGGGTTAGTATTTTCTCTGGGCAGACACCTGTGGCCCATCACGCGATAATCCTGCACCAGCTGAAAACGACTGAAGTCCGTGAAGCATTTTGGACCGGCCGAGTCTGAACCAGCGGCACTGTTGGGACCGGGTGAGAAAGCACCCGGCCCACAGCCGATGTTTTGAGAAACCCAGCGTTAGAAGCGGTAGGTCGCTGTCACGCCGAATTTCCGCCGTTGCGGGTTCTGAATGACGATCACTTCGCGCAGAGAGTTGAAGTTGGAGGTCACATCCGCGGCTTCATCCGGGGTATCTTCATTGAAGAGATTGGTCACCCAGAAATTGATATCAAGGTCGTCCGTTTCAACACCGATCCGGCCATTCACTTTGATTTGGCTGCCAACAAAGTACAGATTTGTTGTGTCGCTCCACTGCCGTGAGCGGTAACTGAAATCACCGCGAAGGTGCCAGTCCCAGTCACCTGATAAAGCATCTGTGTACTGCGCATTCGCCGAGAACGTATGCTTGGACGTCCGCGACAATTGGTTGTTGCTGATATCGGCACCCCGGAACCCACCGGTGGATGGTTCGATGGTGCAATCATCGCCAAACAACACCAAGTTAGTACACAGGTTGGCGCGGCTGGTATCTTCAGAACCATCCTGGAATTTGGGGTCTGAATAACCATACCCCAGGAACAGATCCAATTGATCAACGGGACGGGCTGTTAGTTCAAGTTCAAACCCTTTGGTGGTGATGTCGCCGAGGTTTTGGGTAATGGAGAAGAACGCGTCGCCACCGGCGAGACTGGTGCGGAACTGGATGTTGGTCCAGTCGATATAGAAGGCCGAAGCATTCACCTGCAGCCGACCGTCGGCCCAGGTGGATTTTACCCCACCTTCAAACGTCCAGTTGCTCTCAGGATCGAACTTTTGGAAGCCTTCTCCGCCTGGGAATGAGAATGAGCCGGGATTGATGCCACCGGATCTGGATCCCTTGGCGACAGAGCCATAAATCATGAGATCGTCGTTGGCTTGGTATTGCAGGGTAAACCGGGGGTCCCAAAAATCGAAGGCGGCATCGTTACGCAAATTGGTGATACCGTCACCGAAGAAGAAATCATAGACACTGAGGTTGAACCGTTCTTCATCTGTGTAACGGAGTTCTGCCGTACCGGTCAGTTGATCGGTAAAATCGTAGGCCAGCTGACCGTAGACCGAGATTTGGCGAGCGCCGGCGTTATCTCTCGTTAAATTTTCACACTGAACAACGGCACCGTCACGGTTGAACAGCACTTGGGGTGTCACCGGGCCTTCCAAACCAGAAAAACGGGACCATTCCACGTTACGAAAAAGGTCGCTTCAGGTGGGGCCGCACTGACATCAAAGGTCGCACCGATACCGCCGCGGTCCCGATTGCGGAAGAAATAGGCGCCCGCTAGCCAGCGCAAATCCTGATCGTCATCAGAGGTTAATCTTAGTTCTTGCGACCAATACTCGGTATGGGCGCTGGCGAAACTGACGAACGTCGGCACTTCAATGGGCACAACCGTATTCGCCGGTGCCGTCGGGAAAGGCAGGATGAAGGTGGGACCGAAGGGGCCAAAGGGCTGGTTCGGGAAGAACGGCGGTTGTAGGGCTGGAATGGTTGTATAGCCGAATTGCAGGCCCGGACCGTCATTTTCACCGCCCTGGGTGCGGTCAAAGTCTTCGAAGCCGGTATTGACCAACTTGGCGTAAGCCGTGATCGACGTCACGGTGAAGTCTTCAAATTCGTAATCCATGGTCAGATCGGTACGGCGCAATGTCCGGTCTTGCGCGAAGGCCTCTTCCGACAGGCCAGGATGATTCCGTGATCCGAAACTTGGGACTTTGCCAACGAAATAGAAGACGAATGGTGTCCCTGATTGTAACGCACCTGTGTTGTTGGGAGTGGTGGTGACGGGGGCGCTGTCAACGAAATCGTCGGTGTAATACCCCTTGAGGTTTGCTTCGAATTCCTCATTCGGCGTCCAACGCAGAGCGAGCGAAACGGTTTTGTATTCATGTCCACCGAGACCGCCCTTTAAAACTCCGTTCTTATAGGTGCCGTTGTTGTGGTCGTATCCGGCGGCCAACCGATAATACAATTCATCTTCGATGATCGGTCCGCTAAAGCTCGCCGTGATCCGTTGGTCGTTGTGCTGGCCCAAAGTCGCCGTCATCTTGCCCTCAAGTTCATCCGAGGGTCTCTTCGTGATGTAATTGATGGCACCGGCAAAGGTGTTGCGGCCATAGAGTGCGCTCTGTGGGCCTTTAACCACTTCAACCCGTTCAAGATTGAACATGCTGACGTTGAGGCCGGAACGATTCGACATGTACACGCCGTCGACAAACAAACCGACGTGGTTATCGAATCCCAATGTATCGATCAAACCAATGCCGCGAATCACCGGTGCGGCGCGTCGTCCGACGGGCCCCTGTGTGAATGTCAGATTGGTTGTAAAGCGAGCGAGATCTTCAAGGTTTTGGATAGCGGCACGATCAAGAGTCGCTTCAGTAAACGCTGTAATGGACAGGGGAACCTGTTGCAGATTTTCTTCACGTTTACGGGCCGTGACGACAATCTCTTCGATGGCCAGCTGCGCCATGACCTCAGTGGTTACGAACACCGCTAGAGCGCTAATCATAACAGTGGACGCCGCTCGCTGTGTCACGTGACGTGAAAACATATTCCCCTCCCAAAGGTTTTTGTGGTGTCGTATTTCT
Source organism: Rhodospirillaceae bacterium (assembly GCA_965262665.1). GTDB lineage: Bacteria > Pseudomonadota > Alphaproteobacteria > Rhodospirillales > Rhodospirillaceae > CBDBND01. The sequence goes on along the minus strand of CBDHFR010000002.1, from coordinate 109,530 downwards.
CCCCGATCGTGTGCCAACACGTTCTGATCTGATGCCGGGCTCTACAAGCCCCAATCAATTTCAGCGTACACCCTTTGGGTCGGTGATCTTTTGTTGCAAGGATGCTGAGTTCGCTAGTCGAGCTAAAACGATGTTAGATTTCGACTTGCGCCCAAAAGCCAAGGCCTTACCTTGTGAACAAGCTATATTGGTACGGGCAAACAATGTGTGGAACTCAAAGGTTTCTCTAAGATGACTAAAAAACCCATGTTGCCCGCTGTTGAGACCTTCGTCACGACCGTTCGGGGGCTGTTTGAACAGGGCCTCAGAGAAGACGAGGTTTGGCCCCAAGCTTGCGAGCCACTCAAAGAAATGCTGCGCGATCCCGGGGTGCGGGAGCATTCTAAGACCTGGCCGACCAGTCCGGCCAAGCTGGGTCTCGAGGGTAAACACGCCAATCTTTTGTTCTATGAAGATCCCGATTACGGCTTCGTCATCAATGGCTTGATCAAAAAGTCGCTAGCCAAGACCACCGTTCATGATCACGGTAAGTCTTGGACTCTCTACGGTGTCGTTGAGGGGGGTGAAGACGTGTTGCGCTTTGAACGCACTGACGGTGGTGAGCCTGGGGACCTGCCCGAAACCGCGAAAGTGAAAGAACTCGACAAAGTCGAAGTGGGTCCGGGCTACATCGACTTTATCAAACCTTGGGAAATTCACGCAGAGTACAATGGCGACGGACCGACAGTGGCCGTGATCGTGCGCAGCCAAAAATGCGGCACTTACGTGCAGAATATATTCTATCAAAAAGACAGCTCGGTTGAGCAGTATTGGGGCCCGCAGCAAATTCCCTTTGGGTTTGGCTGATCGTTTTGGTCACCGGCGCCGTTGCTCTGCCAGGTCCGTTTGAGATCTACCGCATCGTTGAATTCGAAGGGCCTTTCCGGGAGCCGGAGCATCTGATCCCGTCTGCCGTACCAGAGGCCATGAAAGAAACGCGCACCTACGGCGATGCGCGTTATTTCGATCAAGATGAAAACAAGCTCATCATGGCCTTTCACGGTATCCTAGTGCGTACACCTCGTTCCTTAATTTTGGTAGATGCCTGCCTTGGCAATAACAAGCATCGCCCGCTGGTGCCCGAATGGCACATGCGCTCAGGACCATTCATTGAAGACCTAAGCAGCGTTGGCGTAGGGGTTGATGACATCGACTACGTGTTGTGTACCCATCTGCACGCCGATCATGTTGGCTGGAACACAAAGCTGTTGGATGGACGTTGGGTGCCCACCTTTCCCAAAGCGACCTAATCTATTCGGCAAAGACGAGATGGCGTTTTGGGAAAAGGATCCCGACGCCAACCACCGCTCGTGGGAGGATAGTATCCAGCCGGTGTTCGATGCCGGACAGCAAAAATCGTTGACGAAAACTTCGAAATCGAACCGGGGGTGTCTTTAGTGCCAGCGCACGGACATTCCCCCGGTCATGTCATGCTTAAACTGGACGATGGCGACACGGTGGCTTACGTCATTGGTGATGTCATCCATCACCCTGTGCAGGTGGAGCATCCCGAGTGGTCCTCACAGTTCTGCTGGGACCCGGTGATGGCCGGGGAAAGGAGAACGACGATCCTAGTGGATTGACCGGAACGAAAGGGTCCGCTTTGGGATTCCGTATTGTGCGGTGTCATGCGAGTCTGTGCGATGCGTACCGGCATCCATTTTACTGTCACGTCTGGCGACCGTCAGCGATTGCAAGCGATCGTCGCGGACCCGAAGAGCGCGCAGAAACATGTCTGGCGGGCGCGGATCATCCTGAAGACCGACGCGGGGCTCGGCACTTCGGCGATCATGCGCGAGACCGGCAAGTCCAAGACCTGCGTGTGGCGCTGGCAGGAGCGGTTCATGCACGAGGGTGTCAACGGCTTGCTTCGCGACAAGTCCCGTCCGCCTGGCAAAGCGCCGATCCCGCCGGAGCGCGTCGCCGAGATCGTCCGCCTGACCCAGCAAGCGCCGCCGCACGAGGCGACCCACTGGACGCTGCGCGCGATGGCGAAGGTTGCTGGCGTCGCGGCGGCGGCGGTCCAGGCGATCTGGAAGGCCCATGGCCTCAGCCCGCACCGCTGGCGGCACTTCAAGCTCTCCAATGATCCCGCCTTTGCCGAGAAGCTCACGGATATCGTCGGCTTGTATGTCGACCCGCCGGCCCATGCCGTGGTGCTGTCGGTTGATGAGAAGTCGCAGATCCAGGCTCTCGACCGCACCCAACCCGGCCTGCCGATGAAGAAGGGCCGCGCCGGTACGATGACCTATGATTACAAACGGCATGGCACGACGACGCTGTTCGCCGCGCTCAACGTGCTGGACGGTACGGTCATCGCACAGAACATGCAGCGCCACCGCCATCAGGAGTTCATCCGCTTCCTCAACCGCATCGAGCGCGAGGTGCCGACGGACAAGGCCGTCCACGTCATCCTCGACAACTACGCTGCGCACAAGAAGGACAAGGTCCGCGCCTGGCTCGCCCGCCATCCACGCTGGACCTTCCACTTCACGCCGACCTCGTGCTCGTGGCTCAATGCCGTCGAGGGCTTCTTCGCCAAACTCACGCGGCGCGGGCTCAAGTGTGGCGTCTTCCAATCCGTCGTCGACCTTCAGGCCGCCATCAACCGCTTTGTCCGCGAATACAATGACGCAAACCTAAAACCCTTGATCTGGAAAGCCGACCCCGATCATATCATCGCCGCACGAAACAGAGGGTTCCAAACGTTGGAATCAATCCACTAGGGCAGGTGGTGGACTCTGGCCAATGGCTGATCCCGGCCCACTTCCCGACTCCGACAGCTGTGCGCATCAAGTCGGAAGCCAAAGGGTTTTGGCTGGAGGAAACCTAAAGCACATCCAGCACTTCGAAAGCGCAACGTTCGGCGGACTCAGCCGCCGCTTCCATGCCCCGGTTGGATTGACCGGTATGTTCGCCGCAGAAGTGAATGTGCCCGGATGGTTTGGCGAGATGAGGCTGGAACCGGTGCACTTGGCCCGGCAACCATTCCATCCAGGTGCCACCGGCGAAGCGGTCCATGACCCAGGACTTGTAGGCCACCGCTTCCAGTTTGCCTTTGGCAGCAGGACGAAGGTCCTCGTAGGACTTCACCACCAGCGCCTTAGCCGCGTCCGGTCCGAGTCGGTCCAACCGTTGGGCCATGTATCCTCTGGCCCGTGCGATGAGTCCGGTGATGGCATCACTGTTATCGAGTTGGCGCAGCACGCCAATCTGGCCGGCCGGTGTGTCAGTCCACATGCCGGGCCCAAACCCGTCGTCATCCCAAAACGGTTCTTTGGCCTGTAAGAAAATTTTATTGATCATCATGGACGGCAACAGCTTAATGGCTGCCGCCTGTTCCGGTGGCAGCAGGGGGTCGAATTTTACGAAACGCAATGGCGGCAACGGTATCGAGTTGATCACTCTCTTGGCGCGGAACTTTGTGCCGTCTTCGCACAAGACCTCCACACCTGATGCATCCTGACGCATGGCTGACACCGCCTTACCCAAATGAATATCACCGGGAAACGATGCTGCAATGGCTTCGGGTAAGGCTTGATTACCGCCCTTGATTTTGAGCCGGACGTTTTCGATATCACTTTGAAGTTTGTCCCAGCCCACCCGGAAGAACCAAGTGAGGATGGAACAATCGTGAGAGGACGTGCCTCGCCCAACATTGATGTCGTAGTTCTGCGCAACGGTGGTCTCGCTCCAGCCGAGATCCGTCAGAAAACTGTGGACGGAGCGGTCGTAAGGCTTGGTGTGCGGTTCGGCCCATTCCTCGAAGGACTCCAGGGGGCTGTTGGCCGCAACCACGGATTCAAAAAAACGCCGGCCTGGAAAGGCATTCTTGGAACCTTTGGGTAAATGATTGAGCGGATGGGCCGGCCATTGATCCCGGGGGATCACTTGACCGCCGATGGCGATTTCCGTTCGCGACAGGCCGCCGCGGGGGGCATGGTCGACCAAGGGTAAGCCATACTCATCCGCTAGATTGCGCATGCGGCCGTAACCGCCGAGGATGGAATCACCACCGGCTTCCGGATTGCCGTCCAAGTGGCGCACGCTTTGCAGGCGTCCGCCGACGCGGTCCCGGCCTTCTACCACGACCACTTTCACACCTTCTTCTGCAAGAAGTTTCGCCGCATAGAGGCCGGAGATCCCAGCGCCGACCACTACCACGTCCGCTTCCGTCGCGGCGTGAAGCGGTCGCGTTGCCCCAAGGGCTGTGATACCTGCTGTCGTCTGTAGAAACGTGCGGCGAGTGGATCGCATTGTCAGATCAGGTCAAGTGCTTCGAACGCGGCCCGTTCGCCGGATTCCATCGCCCCTTCCATGCCCCGGTTGGAGGTCGCCGTATGTTCGCCGCAGAAATGAATGCGGTCCGCAGGCTGCATTAAGCCGGGCACGCTCTCGGTCACCTGGCCGGGCGCGAACACCGCCCAGTCACCCGCTGTGAAGCGGTCTGTCTGCCAGGATTTCACACCCGCCATCTCGAGCTTCCCTTTGGCGGCCGGGCGGATTTCCGTGTAAGCATCCAGCACCCGTTGCTGGGCACCCTCCTCACCCAACACATCGAGCCGATCGGCCAGATGGCCACGGGCCCAGGCCATGAGACAGGTGATGCGTTTGGCGTCATCGCCTTCGCGTAGGGCGCGCACTTCGCCGCACTCAGAATCCGTCCACATGGCCGGAGAAAAGCCATCTTCTTCCCAGAACGGCGCTGTCGGCACCAGTATGACCTTGGTCACCTTCTGCACCGGCACGGTATGGATTGCCTTGGCTTTGTTGGGCGGGAGCAGGGGGTCCCACTTGAGCCAGCGCATGGTTGGAATCGGCATGGAACAGATGACCCGTTTGGCCTTGTAGACACTGCCGTCCTTGCAATGCACCTCCGCATGACCGGACTCGCTGCGGACACCAACCACTTCTTTGCCGAGATGGACTTCGCCTTTCAAGAACGCCGCCATGGCTTCGGGAATACTCTGGTTGCCGCCCGGCGCTTTGAACGCCACCCGGTCGATATCGCTTTGCAGTTTGAACCAGGCCTGGGTATAGAACCACATTAGCGCTGAAATATCGTGCGCCGACGTGCCGTATTGCACATTGATATTGTAGTTGAGCTCGATAGCCGCATCACTCCAGCCAAGCGACTTAAAGAAGTTATAGATTGACGTGTCGAACTGTGCGCTTTCGGGGTCCAGCCAATCCTCGAAGGCTTCCAGTGGATTGTTGTCGCCAATTATGGCCTGGTAGTAGCCACGGCCGGGAAAACGTGCCTTAGCCCCGTCTGGCATTCTGTTAAGCGCATGTGTCGACCATTCGCTTTTGGGGATCAGTTTGCCGCGCAAGGCCAGTTCCGTGCTGGTTGGGTCCTCATGCGCTTCTGGCGTGAGATCACGCCGGGATTGATGATCGACCAGTTCAATACCAACCCGCGCGGCCGTGTCCTGCATACGCCCATAGCCGCCGAGGACGGAATCGCCGCCCCACTCCGGATTGCCTTCCACATCGCGCGCACTGAACAGACGGCCGCCGACGCGGTCACGGCCCTCGGTCACTTGCACCGACGCGCCGGACTCCTCCAGCAGCATGGCCGCATACAGGCCGGAAAGTCCGGCACCGATGACGATAACATCGGGGTCAGCCGCACGGGCTCGTTTGGATTCGACTGCCGCTGCAACAACTGCCGCACCGGCAGTCTTCAATGCAGTTCTACGGTTTGTGCTCATGGAGCGTCTCCCATCGGCATTCACTAATCTTATCCAGTTATCGTACTGGCCTACAGAGAGAAGGCCAAGGGCTGGGCCAAAATGGGACTCTCCCTTATGCTCATCACCAAGCCGATTGGGGGAGTCGTGGCACAGATTGATTTGAGCGAATTCAAGCGCGGCTGGACTATCATTCTAGCTTGTGGGGTCGGCATCGGTTGCGGCTTGTCGGCCATGCCGTTTTTCACCTTCGGGGCTTTCATCATTCCCCTGCAGGAAGAATTTGGCTGGAGCCGTGGTCAAATACAATCGGCATTGACGCTTTATGCCGCTACGGTGTTCGTCACACTCCCCGTCATCGGCAAGGTTTTAGACCGAGTAGGAGTCCGCAAGGTCGCCATATGGTCGCAACTCGCCTTTGCTGTCAGCTTCGGCAGCTTGGCGTTTCTGCCGGGCAATATTTTCATTTTTTATGGCATGTGGATGGTCATGGCGATTGTCTCAATCGGCACCATGACCATCACCTATTCCTATGCCATCAACAATTGGTTTGACCGGTATAGGGGTATTGCGCTGGGGTTGACCTTGTCGGGAAGCGGTGTTGCGGCGACCTTCTCGCCCGCCTACGCGGTGTGGCTGATTGAACAGTTTGGCTGGCGCACTGCGTTTCCAGGAATGGTAGCAATCACATTGGTTGTGTCTGTTCCGCTGGTAGCGCTTTTTCTCAAAGAGCCGCCGGCTCGCATAAAACCAGCAAACTCAGAACCAAAGAGTCATGACAGCGAAACGGATGTGCCGGGCATTGACCTGAAGTCGGCGGTTCGGACTTATCCGTTTTGGATGATCGGGCTGGGTATGTTCGGCGTCTCGGCCGGGACCGGCGGCATGATACCCATCTTGATTCCGTTGCTGGGAGAAAGTGGCTATTCGGTCAGCGAGGCTGCAGCCTATGCAGGCCTAATCGGCGTCATGGTGATTGTCGGACGGATCTTCGTTGGCGTTCTGATGGATCACTTTTGGCCACCCCTGGTCGCATCTCTCATTTTTGCACCGTCGGCGCTGGCTAGTTTTCTTCTCACCATCAACGGCATCAGTCCGGAAGCGGTCATAATTTCGGTTTTACTCATCGGCTTGGTGGCGGGCGCGGAATATGACGTGATCGCGATACTGGTTAGCCGGTATTTCGGTTTACGGTTTTTCGGCTCCATCTACAGCTGGGTGTATTTGATTTTTATTTCGGCGACTGTGGCGGCACCGTTTGTATACGGTACAGCCTATGACGTTTTTGGCACTTACGATGTTCCCCTTATTGTCACCTCTATTCTTATCGTCATTAGTTCTATCGCCTTACTCACTCTTGGTCCCATCCCGAAAGCATATGCACGCATCGGTACCGTTGCTGATGTAGAGTCTCAAGCAGAAGACCGCTAAACTGTTTTCATGCCTTTAGAGCGCTGTCACAACATCGACCGATTGCGGAGTAAAGCCAAAAGCCGCTTGCCCGCTCCACTGTTTCATTACATGGATGGCGGCGCCGACGATGAAGTCACGCTTCAGCGCAACACTAATGCCTTCGACGACTACGAGCTCATACCCAACTATTTGACCGACACCAGCGTCATCAACACAAAAACGGACGTGCTCGGGTTGACGCTGGATTGGCCGGTGTTCTGTTCACCGACGGGCATGTCCAAATTGTTTCATCACGACGCGGAACGGGCCGTGGCCCGCGCCGCTCATAAGGCCGGTACGCTTTACAGTTTGTCCAGCTTGGCGACCACATCTTTGGAAGATGTGGCGGGCACCACCGACGGACCGAAAATGTTTCAGGTATACGTCTACAAGGACCGTGGCCTTACGCGGGAGTTTGTCGAGCGTTGCAAGGGCGCCGGATATCACGCCATCTGCTTGACCGTTGATGTGCCCGTGCCGGGCAATCGGGAACGGGATTTAGTCACTGGCATGACCATGCCACCCAAGTTCACCTTGGGCAGCATGTTGAGTTTTGTCACCCATCCCCATTGGAGCCTGAACGCTCTGCTTCATCCCGGGTTTGATCTCGCCAATGTGGCGCAAAGGGACGATCTAAGCCTGAAGAGCGGTTCCGTATCGGTAATTCAATATCTCAACGACCAAATCGACCGCTCCCTGAATTGGAAAGACGCCGAGTGGCTGGCTGGTGAATGGGGCGGACAGTTTCTCATCAAAGGGGTCCATTCAGTACACGACGCGAAAAGGTCGGCGGAGATCGGCGCCCATGGGGTGATGGTCTCAAACCATGGCGGGCGACAACTGGACGGTGTGCCGGCTTGTATCGACGCCCTCGGCCCGATCGTTGATGCAGTGGGCGATAAACTGGAAGTGATTCTCGATGGCGGTGTACGGCGCGGCACCCATGTGATCAAGGCACTGGCTATGGGCGCCAAAGCCTGCTCTGTTGGCCGCTCTTATTTGTATGGCTTGGGCGCCTATGGTCAGCCAGGGGTGGAAAAAGCACTGTCCATCCTACGCTCGGAAATCGAACGCGACATGGCGCTGTTGGGTGTGACCAAAATCAACGAGATCATGAGAGAGTTTGTAAGGAAGCGGTGATAGTGCAGAACTGCAATGGTTGGTATAGAATGCCGCCAGCCTTTTGAAGGAATGCGTCGTGGTTGACATTGCTTCCAATTCTGACTTAGCGCCTGCGACGGCTGAGAAAGCGCGGCGGTGAACGACGGGGTTCAACTACTGGGTCCGCGTTACCCACCGGTGGGTGGGTTTGACCTGCTTGGCGTGGATCGCTGTGCTTGCTGGGTCCGGCATCGTACTCGATCATCCAGAGTGGCGATGGGCCTTTAGTTTAACGGTGACTGACCAGTTTTCCTCCAAGCATCAATTGGAAGAAGTGGTTCACGGTAACATCATCCGTTTCTTTCACGTCAACCCCTCCGACCACAAGCAGATCATTGGTGGTGGCACCCGCGGCCTCTGGCGCACCAGCGACGGAGGGCAGACCTGGACGGCTGTGAACTTTGCCCCCGACCGCGGCACACCCATGGTGGAAGCCGTGCTGCCGCCAAAAGCAGACCCTTGGGATACTCTCTGGCTCGGCACCGATGATGGCCTGTGGCTGGTCTCCGGTAACAGCGGACCGGCAACCCACGTGGCGTTGGCGGGAGAACACTTCACATCATTGGATCATGATGCCCGCCCAGATCACCTCGTCGGCATCATCGATCAGACAACCATCGTCTCCATAGACTTAAATGATCCAAACGCCGTGCATCGGGTGATCTACACGACCAACGCCGTTGAGAGCTTGAACAGTACCGTACGACGGGCGGTGCGGAGCAAAGGCCACTTTGCCCACGACGACGCGGCCAAGAAGCTGATCTATCCGGCCTTACGGGGCGTTGCGGCAAAGTGGAAACGGCCGCCTCAATTCTGGTGGCAGGTGAAAGGCGAATTTGCCATCCGCTTCGAGGAGCGGTTTAGAATGGTCCAAGGGTGAGCGCGATCCTCGTGCTGCCAGTCAGCCATCCAACGGCGCCCTCCCTCCAGGAGCTTCCCTTCGGGACTCCTCCTGGACCGAGGACATCGCCGGCTGGCATGGGTTTATCACCAGGGTCGCTCACAAACCAGGGAACGGGTTCCCTGGTTTGTGTAAATCAGCTCACACACAAAGTTTCTGACACTCACCAGGTAGGCCACCTTATTCCCACCGCCCCATCTCTTTAGCTTGTAGGGTCCCGTTCCGACCGGAGCCAATGTATATGCGTCTACGCCCACATCGTTCCAATGTTCGGGATCGATGATCATCAACGTGGCGAGACGATTTGGTAGGATGGCATCCGGTTCTTCAGTTTCGATTTCAACGGTGAGATCATCGATCACACGGCCACCGACAACACCGCGCAGTTCGGAGGGAATCAGGAATCGCGTCATTTCAGGTGTCTTTATGAGCGCGAGGACATCCACAACATCTTGCGCCGTAAATGGCTTGCTGTTGTGATAAACAACGTTGGGACGCAGTTTGAAAACCCATGTGGTCGGTGTCATGTTTTCCCATGACAGGGCAAGATTGGGTTCAAGCTCACTCGTCCATCCCAGGCGGGTCAGATTGTCGTAGAACGACAACCACAGTTCCGCCGATGGCTGACTGACACCGGAGAACGGGTTCCCAAGTGTTGGTGAATAGGTAGAAACAGCAACGCGTAGCGTTTCAGCGCCGAGATAACCCGGAAAAAGAACAACAGCCGATGCTAAAGCGGCGATGAACTTCCACATTTACGCGACCTCAGGGGAATAATGGCGCGATGGCTGGACGGGAGACCCTCGAAGGTGATCATTTGCAGCCGTCGGTCCTTCTTGCGGTCCAAGCCGGCCTCGGGATCGGTGATAACGTTGAGGATGGTCGTTTGATCAGCAGCAAGCGCGCGTTCTAACGCAGGCCTAATGTCGGTCGGGTTGTCGATACGCGCCCCCTGACACCCATAAATATCCGCAATGAGTTGATAGTCGTTCTGGCCCAGCTCACAGTTCACGTTGCGGCCAGCCGAATGAAGCTGACCGTTTTTCTCAGTCCCCCAGGCCCCGTCGTTGGCGATAACGCAAACAACTTTGAGGCCCGCCATCACTGCTGCATTCCATTCGCTGGCATAAAAACCGAACGCGCCGTCGCCCGTCACCAAAACAACGGGGCGGTAGTCCCTGCCCTCTGCTTCGGCCAGCTCCCGCTCGCCCGCTGCCGCACCGATGGCCAGGGCTGTACCAATCCCCATGGATCCCAAAGGATAGTGATCCAAGTAACAACGGTCGCCAGACAAACGGACGACACCGTGCATCCAATTGAGAGCATCGGCACCATCGCCGACGAAAATCACTTTCTCGGGCATGACGCCCATGAGATCGCGGCCCAAACGATAGGGATGGATCTTGTCGTTCTCGTCCCGCCCCAATTCATCGATACGGGCCATGCGCGCAGACATGGCCTTCGTCACCCACGATGAATCGGCGTGTGGCATAAAACCTTTTGCCTTTAGAGCGTCGGTGATCTTGCGCACGGTCAACGCCGCATCGCCGAGCAAAGGAATATCGGTAATACGGTTGCGGCCGAACTCGTCAGCTACAACATCGATTTGTGCAAATTTAGCTTTCGGATTAAACTGCAGCGCCAATCCGTAACCAATGCGTTGCGATAGGCGCATGCCGACAACGAGAACCGCGTCCGCCTCCTTTGCGGCAACCTGCGCCAAAGGCCAGCCAAATCCTAGTTGGAGGTTTTCTGGCACCAAACCGCGCCCTAAGGCATGACCAAACACCGGGAGCTTGAACGTCGATGATAGATCTCGTAGTGCCGGCCCTGCATCGGACAACCCGGCTCCGCTACCAGCCAAAATTAAAGGACGCTCTGCGTCCATAATCATGTCTGCCGCGGCATCAACAGACTCAGCAGACGCTTCCGAGATATTGGTGTGAAGCGGATGGGCGTCGAGCGCTACATCGCCGTCAACCACGGAAGCTTCCACATTGAGGGGAATGCCGAGCACGGCAACGCCAGGCCGGCCCGACGTGGCCGCCCGCAGTGCCGCGTGCAAATATTCGGCAAGCCGATCGGCGTTGGGCACGGTCTTCGCCCACTTGGCCAGAGGACGGACCAGGTCAATGGGGTCGTCCCCTTCTTCGCCAAAGGATTCCTGGCTTGCTGCCGCATGGACGGAGGCCAGCACGACCACCGGTGAACATGCCAGTCGCGCGGTTTGAATGCCGGCGACGGCATTGGGCATACCTTGCTTGCCGGCGATCATGGCGATACCAGGTTTTCCGGTCACTCGGGCATAGCCGTCAGCTGCACCGACCGTGCCGGTTTCGTGGCGCCCCGAGACAACGGCAATACCGTCATCTTCGAAGGCATAAAGAGCATGGGCATGGGCGGCACCGGCCAAACAAAATGTGGTTTCCACGCCGTAGTTCCTCAGAATACGGCTGATAATCTGACCACCGGTTAATTGATTTGTGGGTCCGGTCATGTGGTTCCTTTGCTGACTAACCGTTTGACTTTAGCCCGGTTTGACATTCGGCTGCACTTTTTCCGCCAAGACCCTCGTTCACAAGGCGCATGACCCTGGACGTACGCCGCTCGAGCGTTGCAAGGTTAACCGACACTTCTGAAAGAACGGGATTTTCCTCATGGTGGCACGCCGACAAATCACACGACTTGCCGCTGTTCTGGGATTAGGAGCTGTCTCGTCACAGTCCGGTACAGCCAATGCCCAGACAACGAAGCAGCATACCTTTGTGCTTGTCCATGGCGCCTGGCACGGCGGCTGGTGTTGGAGAATGGTGCGGGACTACCTACAAGATCGCGGCCATCGCGTGTTTACCCCCACGCTGGCAGGCCATGGTGAACGCGTCCATCTCCGCCATCCCGACGTCAATCTAGATACACACGTTCAAGACGTGGTGAACGTGGTGGAATGGGAAGAACTGAACGACATCATCCTTGTCGGGCACAGCTATGGCGGCATGATCATCTCCGGCGTGTGCGATGCCAAAAAGGACCGCATTGCCCACGCAATATTTCTCGACGCCATGATTCCCAAAGATGGTGATCAGGTGATCAACGGCCGCACCATGGAAGACATCAAAGAGATCTACGGCCCCTTGCAGGACGGTTTTCTTGCACCGCCGCCGGATACCACGTTTGGTGTTCCCGAAAGCATGACCGAAGCAGTCGCCTGGATGCGGCGGCGCCTGACGCCGCAGCTGACAGGTACATGGCTGCAGAAGATATTCCTGCCCAACGGCGGTTCCGACGGCCTTTCGCGCACCTTCGTGTTCTGCTCAGATCGGCCCACTATGACCGAGGCGCAGCAAGCGCGGATCGACATGGTCAAAAACGACCCGACATGGCACTACGCCGAACTCCCGACCGGCCATGACTCCATGATCACGATGCCAGTGGAAACGGCGCAACTGATTGAACGGATCGCTGAATCCGTTTAACGCACGTGTCTGCACCGCATAAGCAGGACCAGAAACAGCGTCGCAAAAATGCCTGTGTAAAGTGCATAGTCATCAAGCCGTGTATCAGACCCGCCAGCGTAAGACGGCAACACATCCCAAACCAGATTGAACTGAGCGGAATCAATCTCCGTTGACACTTCGATGGTCTTAACCGTGTCGCTGACAGGATCTTCACCGCCGACAATAAACCGAGGTTCTGTCACTGCATCGCCAGACGGGAATGAGGCTTGCAGTCTGAGACGCATCCCAGGTGGAACCCACTCCTCGTACATGCGGTCCACGAGATTTTGATAATCGATCAGACTGACCACCACTCCAAACTGGCGTGTGTTGCGGATAGTGACGGCATAATAAGAATACTGGTTGCCGGATTCCCGTTGAAACACTGGACCGATGATCAGTGTGTTTTCATTGGCAAGCGCTGTTTCGACGGTGGTGATCATGGGGCCGAAACGGGAGGCATCGGACCCCGGTCGCAGTGCGCCGCTTGTGTCCGTAGAGTAAGCCACCATCCAACATCCGTCATTTTCGGGACAGCTAGACGGTTGGGATTTGGTGAAAAAGCCCATGGAGTCTGGGAACGCACCGGACCGGTGGCCTTTGAGATAGGAGATCGTGTTCTCGAACTCATCTGCAGCCACTCGACCGGACCCGTTGAACAAAGTCGCCAGACTTTGCAGCGGTCCGTTGGAGTGATCCAACAGCAGCATGAATATCCGGGTTAACCGTTGTGCATCTGCGGTCGCCTGTGCGTCCCATGATTGAAAGGCATTTTCTTCCAGTGGTCGGCTGAAGAAAAATGAACCCGCGATACCGAGCAAGAAGACGACGGCGATGCTGACGTGGCCCTTTCGCGTTTGCGCAGGCTTTTCGTCGGTCTTGGTTTCGTGTTTATACGTCACCATCGATCTGAACTCCGTTGTCCGAACGGCGTCTAATGCATAGTCGCACGTCGACTACGTGCTATTTTCTGAAGCTAGATCAGTTTGGCGAGCGAAAGAGAGACTTTATGCTGTCAGTTCTCTCAGCGGTCAAACGATGACTGGTTCAACAGCCTGGTTTGGGGACACACATGAGATACGGACTCGCCATTGCAGCCTCTGTTGTCGCAATCCTTTTGGAATCAAGTACGACACCCGCTCGCGCACAGCAACTGACCAGTGAAACCGAACTCCGCGTGCCTGCCCAGGGCGGACCCTTGACCCCTGTCCGTTTGACATTCGACCCCACCAATCCAAACCGGTTTGCCGTTGTCGACGTGTCCGATGGCAGTTTGGGAGTGTGGGTCTTCGATGAGGACTTCAAGAAAGAGTTGGAGATCGATGCCAGAGCCGTTGCCGTCGCTATATCGCCCGACGCGTCACTGATTGCGACGACAACCATCCGCGGACAGATTTTTATTTGGGATCGAGACGGCAACCAAGTTGGAGAACCCTTCCTGGGTCATGAAGGATCGATCCAGGAATTGGATTTTTCCCCCAACGGCCGGTATCTGGCCTCGGCCGGTTACGATGGCACCGTGCGGATCTGGAACATGGACGGCACCATGAAAGAGGAGCCCTTCCTCGGCCATACGGAATGGGTCCGGTCTGTCGCCTATTCCCCGGACGGAACCAAGGTGGCGTCATCCAGCATCGACGGCACGGTCATGCTTTGGGATACCAACGGCAGACTCTTGGCCGGTCCCTTGCTGGGTCATGAACGGTGGGTCGAAGCGGTGCGGTTCTCACCGGACGGGCGTTTTTTAGCATCTGCCGGAGACGACGGCATGGTGCGCCTATGGAATCTGGATGGATCACCTCGGCAAGAAGCCCTTTCCGGTCATCGGGCCTGGGTCGTCGACTTTTCACCCAATGGTGACGTGCTTGCTTCGGCCGGAGATGACGGGTCTGTGCTGCTGCGTAATTTGGACGGCTCATTACGGCGCGACCCCTTGCGTGGGCATGCAGGCTCCGTACAGGCCCTCGCTTTTTCGCCCGACGGTTCCTTTTTTGCCACCGGTGGATATTACGACGGCACGGTCCGGCTGTGGAACATCGACGGCTCACCACGCGGTGAACCTTTGCGAGCCCATGACCCCTGGTTCCGCACACTGGCTTTCTCGCCGGATGGCGGGTTGGTGGTCATGGCCGGCGACGACGGCAGTTTCCGACTTTGGATGACCGAAGGTGTCCAAATCGGCCGGCCGTTTCTGGGCCATGGATCGTGGATTGAAGCAGCAACCGTTTCGCTCGACGGCGAACGCATCGCCACGGCCAGCTATGATGGCACAGTGCGCGTTTGGTCAATCGACGGCACAGCTCTACCAATTCATACCGGCGATGGCAGCCGGATGATGTCAGTAGCCTTTTCAACCAATGGCGCAGCCGTTGCAGGCGGAAATCAAAACGGGTCTTTCACGGTTTGGCAGGTTGACGGGTCTCAAGGAATGGATCCCATCAAAGCCCATTCGGGTGCCGTGTCCGCCATAACTTTTTCACCATCGGGCCGGACGATTGTCACGGGCGGTGAAGACGGTGCGATTAAATTGTGGTCTGTGGACGGTTTTCTCAGGAACGGCATTGCGTCTGCCCACGGCGGCACAGTGCGAGCCATCGCCTTTACGTCTGACGGCTCTACTTTCGCAACCACCGGGGACGATGGTAAGGTGCGGTTATGGGGCAGCGATGGAACACCGCGTGTGCGTGAGATGACAGGCCATCAGGCTTGGGTCCGCGCTTTAAAGTTTTCCCCTGATAATACGATATTGGCATCAGCCGGTGACGACGGGGCAGTCCGGTTGTGGTTGTCGAATGATGGCACACCCGTGCTCGACCCATTACGCGGTCATGATGGATCAGCCAGTGCCGTAGGATTCTCAGAAGATGGCGGCAGTGTTGTCACCGGCGGATATTTCGACGGCAAGATCCGGCGGTGGCAGATCGTCGCTCCACCGGAAAGCTGAGCACTGCCTTATCCGCCTTGGCCTTGTAAAACGAAGCTTGCGATTTTTTCCGCCCACGGCTCCGGATCGTCATACATGACGTGGGAATACCCGCCGTCGAACTCCATGTAGACGAAATCAGACCTCAGTTCTTGCACCCGTGCGGTTTGCCGGAACAGCGCGTCTCCTTTGTGGGACATGATAAAGGTCGGCACTGATATTTCTTTCAAAGCCGTTTCCATGTCATAGGCAAAGGCGGCCTTGTGGCCGTACCATTCGGTTTCGCCGGCCATGAAGAACGATAACACCGACCATTGCACTCCTTGAAAACCAGGTCCTTCCGGAAGCCGCGCGGCCCGCATAGCAAACCGATTGCTCAAGTGAGCCCCGTCTTCCTCCAGCCACCGGTCCCAATGGGGCCGGGCCAGACGTTGTGCCTGTTCCTCCTTGGTATAAAGAGGTGTGCCATGGAGGATCAGGCGCGACACCCGATCCGGATGCCGATGCGCAAATGCAGCGGCGACAGACGCGCCGGTGTGATGACCAACGACGGCCGTGGTTTCGAGTCCCAGTCCATCAAGAACGTGAATCAGATTGTCCGCGTAGTCTTCGATGGTCGGCGGCGCGTTAGGCACATCTGACATACCGTAACCGGGGCGGTCGGGCGCTAGGACCTGCATACCCATATCAGCAAGAAACGGGATCGCGGTGGCAAACTGGACGGAAAACCATGGTGTCTGATGCAACAGCAGCACCGGCTCCCCGGTTCCCATCATGCGGTAATGTACCTGACCCATGGGCGTGTCCATATAGCCGCGCTGGCCACCTTTCATGACGGCCATGCCTGGCCACACGGTTTCTTTTTCAGACTCAGCACTTGCCGATAATGGGAACGCCAGTGCCGCCCAAAAAGTGACAACGACTGCGACCAGTACGCGCATGACGGATGTCATTGTTAGTCTCCTGAACTAGGACCTATTGGCCGGTACATCCAACGTGGACCGGTCGACGCGCTGACCGGCTTTGTAAACCGAGTCAATCATGGTGGTGTTGTGAATGTTGGCAACCGGATCAGCGTTGAGCAACACCATATCCGCCAGCTTACCGGGTTCAATCGAACCGAGTTCATCCTCTACCCCGATATACATGGCCGCATTAAGTGTGCCCATACGGATGGCTTGCAAGGGAGAGATGCCGGACTCCACCAGGATTTCCATTTCCTTGTGGATCATTGGGCCCATAGACCGGTCCGTTCCCGCGGCAATGATCACTCCTGAGTCGTGCAAAAATTTAACGTTCTTCATAATGGCTGGGCGCAGTGAACTCAGCCAACCCGTATAGGGCGATCCGTTGAAGCGTTCGCTTTCCTTGACGGTATCGCGCACTTCTTCTGGAACAGTTGCCACAAAAAGCGGTTCATCAAGAAAGGATGTATCCGCCTCAATGCGAGTCATAGTTGACGAAAAGATGACGCCCTTCTCCGCCGCTTCTTTGGCGAAATCCGCATTGGCATCATCGAGGTAAACGGTATGGGCAAAAGCATCGGCGCCGGCGTTCATCGCTTCCCGTGCCAATTCCACCTCTGAAACATGAACGGTGGTCCGTATGCCTTTTTCATGAGCATAGGCGACCAGTTTGTTCATCAGATCCTGAGGTATCATCGGCATGTTGCGTGCTCGCGGCCCCATGCCGCGGCGTTCCCGGGTAAACTTTAGGAGGTCTGGTTTCATCGCAAAGATGGCGTCCATTTTTTTGACGCCGTCTTCGTAGTCATAAACGACGGTTCCACCGGCGCAGCAACCGTGCCCATCCGGCGGGGCGATCAAACTGACGGTGGTGTAGATGCGCGGGCTGCGGATACGTCCAGTCTGCTCATCGGCGCGCATCATCGTGATGTATGGTGCATAATTGCCGGAATCATAAACTGCTGTAACACCGGAATAGAGGAGCCCCTCCATCACAGGGATACCGATTTCTGGCTGGATAACCAAGGTCCGGTTGCCAGCGCCGGTACGTCCGCCGGGCACATGGATGTGACTGTCGATAATCCCCGGAATGAGAAATTTGCCGGTGCCATCCACCCGCTCGACAGCGCCTGATACGGAAATCTGGCCTTTTACCACCTGGCTAAACCGGCCGCCGGTCACCAGCACCGACGCGCCCTCGACCGGTGGGACACCGGTGCCATCGATAAGGGTGACGTTTTCAATTAAAAGTGACTGCGCCTGGACCTGACCGGCCAAAAGCAAACCGAACGATAAAATTGAGAGTTTCGAAATAAGCCGTGTCATTTGGTGCTCCTCCCCAAAGGCGATTAAATTTCGACTGAGTGTACCGCGAATTTTAGTTAAAGAACCCACCCAGTCGTCAAAGAGCGGACGCTCCGCGAGCATTCAGCAAGTTAATCCATGGTCAGAATGATTTTGCCCTCGCGGTCCGCGCCGCGCCGGCCGGCGTGGGCGACCGCACCCTTGACCTGATCAAGATCGTACGTCGCTGCAATCTTTGCCGTCAGATGACCGTTCGCAAACAGCTCGACTAAGTCGTCGTATATTTTACGAACTTCGTCCTGGGTTCGTTTTGCATATTGGCGAATGGTGTAAAAGCCTTCCAAACGGATATCCCGCAGAAACGAGACATCCGGTGGCAGCATGCAGGGTTCACCCGTGAGCATGCCATAGACAAGGACGGTTGAGCCGTCTTGCAGACATTCCGCGATGCGCGCCGTGGCCATACCGTTCACCGCGTCGACGCCTAATTTCACTGGGGCGCCACCCGTAGCTTGGGCAACGCGCTCCTGAAGATCATCGCCGTCGACCAAAACAACATCACCGCCCAACGCTTCGAGCTCTGGTATGAGTTCGGGACGGCGCACCACATTGATGGTCTTGATTCCCCGCAGTTTTGCCAACTCGATCAGATACCGTCCGCAGTTTGAATTGGCGGCATTCTGGATAATCCAATCACCCGGTGCCAGATCACCGAAGTCCTCGAGAATAAGATATGACGTAGGTGGATTAATGGGCAGCAATGACAGCTGATCAGCGTCACCATCCGGAGCTGGTAGAAGTCCCTCCGTGGGGACTGTTAACTCATCGCGCCAAGTGCCTGATGCTAAATGCGGAAAGACCCGGTCACCGACAGACCATTCTTTAACAGAGGATCCAATCGCCGAAATCCGACCTACTCCCTCAAAACCGGGGGTCGCCGGCAGTGGCATCTCAAATTGCTCTTTTCCTTGCATACAATAGAGGTCGGCTAAATGTATGGGAGCAGCCTCCATGCGAATGGTCACTTCATGAGGTCCGGGGTCAGGAGTTGCTTCCTCGACAATTTCTATGACATTGACCGGTTCCCCTCTTTGGGTATAGCGGGCTACTCTCAAGACTCTCTCCCCGGGTACGCAGTTCCTGTGACCTTCGCCGTGCTTGTACGATACGGTACATCATACAAGCGAGAAGCGTATTTGGTACTGGAGCAATGGATATGGAAGCCAATCCGCTGCCTGACGCATTGACCGATTTGCTTGGTGCAGACCAGGTCCAAACTGCTGAAGACGTGTTGAACTATTTTGCGAATGATCTGTTCTTTAGCGGATCGCTGCCGGTTGCGGTTATTGCACCGGACACGTTGGAACAACTATCTCAATCCATCAAACTGTGTACCGGCTCAAGCCATGCTGTGGTTCCCCGCGGTGGCGGTTTGTCATACACGGCCGGCTATGTTCTCGATACCAAGAAGATAAATTTTGTTGTGCTCGATACGCGCCGGCTCAATCGTATTGCTGAAATCAATCCCGACAACCACACCATTACGGTGGAATGCGGCTGCACCTGGGAACAGGTGATGGAGGCGACGAGCAAACATCGCCTGCGAGTGCCCATGTTCGGACCGTCAACAGGGCGCTATTCAACGATAGGCGGAAGTCTCTCCAACAATTGCATGTTCTTCGGCTCTGCCAAGTCAGGCACGAGCTCTGATGTGGTGCTTGGGCTAGAGGTGGTCACGGCGGACGGCACTGTTATTATGACCGGTTCAGGCGCAATTGAACATGGGCGGCCTTTTTTCCGCAACCATGGTCCTGACATGACGGGCCTGTTTCTCAACGATGCCGGCGCATTGGGCGTCAAGGCCACTGCGACCCTCAGATTGGAACCCATTCCTGCCGGAATGGCCTTTGCAACATATTCGTTTGATCATTTCAACGATCTCATAGAGGCCATTCAAGCGGTCGGCAAAACAGGACTGGCGTCGGAGTGTCTTGGCGCTGGCCCCGCCGATGGTGAGAAAGGCCCCTCGCTTCACATGGTGACGGAAGGTTGGACACAGGCGATTGCCGACGCCTCCATGGCTGTTTTGCGCGATTTGGTCGGCTCGTCTGGGCAATCTCAAGAAGCCGTTGTGCCCACATTTATTCGTACCAATTCTTTTACTTTCGTTGAGTCACCGATTGACGCCCAGGGACGGCTGCAAATCTGGACTCACGGCGTCTTCCCCTATGACCGGACCCAAGCCGCTTACGAAACCTTTAAAGGTGTTTTGGATAAACATACTGAAGACATGACCCGCGTAGACATGGAGGCCACCATTTCCTTTGCCTGTGCGGGCAATGCCATGATGGTTGAACCGGTCTTGTATTGGACAGGCAATCCGACCGCCCTGCATCTCACCGGCATGGCCGACAAACGTGAGACAGTGAACCCTGCCGGGTCCAAGGAGGCCGATCTCTTGGCCCGGCGCATCCGCGACGCCTTCAATGAAGGCATGGTGTCTCTGGGGGCGGCCCATATGCAGTATGGACGCTTTTACCCCTACACCTCGGTGACCAACGACCGCACCGTCATCTTGCTCAATGGGATTAAGCGTATTTTAGACCCGAAGAGACTCTTGAACCCTGGCGTACTGGAAGCCTAGAACAAGGTCACCGGCATTAAAGTTCGAGGAGAATGTCTTTCTCCTGCACATCCGTGTGATAGCCAAAGAAAATCCATACAAATCAATTATTTGTCGAATGGCTCCAGGAGCATCGTGTCTATTCAGCAACAGCATGGCATGAATCAGCTTTGAGAGACCCAGAGCCTTTAATTTTCTTGCTTTTTTCCGGGAAAGTACGGTCACACCAATGTGATCTATGGGGAGAGATCGATGCTCAAGCGTACTCTTGCATCAACCGTTGCGGCTTGGCCATTTTGGCTGTGGGTCCCGATCTAAAGTTCGACACGGCCAATGGCCAGTCCTTGGCGCTCGAAGAAATTGTGGTGACCGCGCGTAGACGTGAGGAAAGCCTGCAGGACATTCCGGTCTCGGTGACGGCATTCACGGCCGACCAGATCGAACGTGCTGGGTTCATGACCCTAGAGCGGTTTGACTGAATTGTGAATCGAAGGGGATTCCCAAGCGTCCCACTCCATGATTCTATATCCCGAGGCGATTTGGTGTCAGACATGGGGCATTGTTACGGGAATGATCTTCGCCGGCGGGTCGTCGAGGCGATCACTGGGGGTCTGTCTGCACGGGGGGCCGCGGCGCGTTTTCGTGTCGCGCCAGCGACGGCGATCCACTGGCGCCGGCGCTGGCGCGAGACGGGCTCGATCGAGCCCGACCGCCAGGGCCAACCGCCGGGCTCGAAGCTGGATGCGCATGAGGCCTTTATCCTGGCTCTGGTGGCGCAGACCAAGGCTATGACGCTGGCCGAGATTGGCGAGAAGCTGGCGGCGTCGCACGGGGTTCGGGTGTGCCCGTCGACGGTCTGGCACTTCTTCGCCAAGCGCGGGCTGACGCACAAAAAAGACCGGCCATGCAGCGGAGCGGCGGCGCCCGGACGTGCTCGCGCGGCGCCGGCTCTGGTTCGAAGGCCAGGCAGGGCTCGCTCCGGAACGGCTGATCTTCATCGACCAGACCGGCGCGTCGATGAAGATGGCGCGGCTGCGGGGATGGTCGCGCAAAGGCGAACGGTGCCGGGCCGCCATACCCCATGGCCATTGGAAGACCACCACGTTGACCGCCGGCTTGCGCCTCTCCGGGGCCTGGCGGGCCCCGATGCTCCTCGACGGGCCGATGCATGGGGCTGCCTTCAAGGCCTATGTGGAACAGGTCCTGGCACCCGAACTCGACCCCGGAGACAGCGTCGTCATGGCCAACCTGCCCGCCCACAAGGTCGCTGGCATCCGCCAGGCCATCGAAGCCGCCGGCGCAACCCTGCTGTATCTGCCGCCCTACAGTCCCGACTGCAACCCGATCGAGATGGCCTTCGCCAAACTCAAGGCGCTCCTGAGAAAGGCCGCCGCCAGAACCGTCGACGACCTGTGGGACGCCATTGCCGAGGCCATCGACGCCTTCACCTCAACCGAATGCGAAAACTACTTCGCCGCCGCCGGATATGATCGGGACTAAATTGAATCTGCTCTAGAAGATATCTCCATGCAAACCACAGGTATGTAGTTCAATACCAATATTGCCGGTACGCGGCCCGGACGTTTGTTCCAAAACATTCGTATTCGCGGACTAGGAGGCGGTGAATTTACGGCCGCTACAAGTATCCAAGTTGCCTCCGTATTTGTGGACGGCATTTTTGCTTTGCAGGCGGGGCAATCTCTTTCGCTCATGGATCTTGAACGGGTCGAAGTGATCAAGGGGCCGCAATCGGCCCAGTTTGCCCGCAACTCCTTCGTTGGTGCTATCAACTACATTACAACGACGCCGAGTCTGGATGAGTTCTCGGGAAAGGTGCAGATCGACGCCGGCACGTATGATCAATACGAAGCCCAGTTCAGCGTCGAAGGCCCATTAGAGCGGAATCCGATCACGTTGCGCTGTATCCGGCGGCGTTGAAGTAGTTTTTGCATTCTTGCGGGGAGAAGGTCAGGGAGATTTGGCCGATGGCGTTCCAGAGACCATCGACGGTTCGCTCAGCGGCTTTTCGGAGCCTTGCCTTGAGCTTTGCGAAGGCGAGTTCGATGGGATTGAAGTCAGGGCTATAGAGCGGCAGGAAGAGGAGTTGTGCGCCGGTGTCTTCGATCATCTTGCGGACCTTGGGTCCCTTGTGGCTTGAGAGGTTGTCCATGACGACGATATCGCCGGGCCTCAGTTCGGGGACGAGGCCCTCTTTGACGTAGGCCTCGAAGGCATCGCGGTCGATAGCGCCGTTGATCACGAAGGGAGAGATCATGCCGTGCCGTGTGAGCCCGGCGAGGAAGGTGGTTGTGTTCCAGTGTCCGTGGGGGACGGCCATGCGCAGGCGTTCGCCGCGCGGGGCCCAGCCGTGGGTGCGGGCCATGTTGGTCTTGGCCCAGGTCTCGTCGATGAACACCAGCCGGTCGGGGTCGAGGCCGGGCTGGCTGTCGCGCCAGGCCTGTCGCCGGCTCAACACGTCCGGACGGTCTTGCTCCGCCGCATGGCCGGTCTTTTTTTTCGCGTGATGCCGTGGCGCACGAGGAAGCGCTGTATCGACCCGTAGCTGAAGGTGAGGTCTCGGTCCCCGAGAGCCGCGCGCAACTCCTCAATGGCCATGTCCCGCCTCTCCTCAAGAAGACCCAGGATCACGCCGCGCTGCGCCTCGATCCGGCCCGAGCGACGGTCCCCGCCAAGCGCCTTCGGGCGGGCGTCTCCCTGTTCGCGTTCCAGCGCACGCCAACGGCTCACGCTCGCCGCGCTTACCCCGAAACGCGCACCAGCCGCTCTATGGCTCATACCCTCTGAAACCGCTGATAGAACCCGATTGCGAAGATCAAGGGAAAGGGCTTTCGACATCAATGCCGGCCTCCTCAACCCGGCCGACATCTTGAATCACAAATCCCTCGCCCTGTGAATCCCCCAACGATTCAATCAGGTCAGATCATGCTCTAATGGAGAATAAACTTGCATTTAGGATAGGGACCCGTTTGTTCAATAAAGGAGAGATGTATACGGCTTCAGATGGTGGCGGTCTCGGGGAACAGACGTCTTAGAGGCCGTTTCGAAAGGGGTTGAGTGGCCGGTGTCGATGTGATTCCAGGAAGGTTGCTGAAACCGATCTGGAGCCGCCATGTGGACGCCGACCACCCGAGAGCAGCATAGCCGCAAGGCGCTGCGTTATCAGACTGATTTGACCGCTGCGGAGTGGGTTGTGATCGAGCCTCATTTGCCTCCGGCTCATGGCACGGGACGGCCCCGGTCATGGCCGATGCGAGAGATCGTCAACGGCATTTTCTACGTGATGCGGGCTGGCTGCCCTTGGCGCTTGCTGCCAAGCGATTTACCACCGTGGGGCACGATCTATCGCTGGTTCGCTAAGTTCCGCGACGACGGCCTCCTTGAGAAGATCAACCACTTTCTGGTCATGGCCGATCGCGAGCGGGTCGGACGCGAGGCCAGCCCGAGCGGCGCGATTATCGACAGCCAGAGCGTCAAGACGACCGAGGCTGGTGGCCCCCGCGGCTACGATGCGGGCAAGAAGATCAAGGGGCGCAAGCGCCACGCGCTGGTCGACACCGACGGGCGCGGCCTCGTGCTCGAGGCGCATCCGGCGAGTATCCAGGACCGCGATGGTGGCGGGCCGCTGCTGTGCGCCTCACGCGGCTCGTTTCCGTTCATCGAGAAGGTCTTTGCCGACAGCGGCTACGCCGGCGAGAAGGTCGCCACGGCCACCATGATCGCCGTCGAGATCGTGCGCAAAAGCCCCGATCAGGTCGGCTTCGCCGTCCAACCGCGCCGCTGGGTCGTGGAGCGCTTCTTCGCCTGGATCAACCGCAACCGGCGACTGGCAAAGGACTTCGAGGCCACCATCGCCTCGGCCCGCGCCTTCCTCTACGCCGCCTCCGTCATGCTCCTCGTCCGCAGATTGGCCCGAGCCGCATGACTTTCGAAACCGACTCTAAGTCCATCAGCGCCATGCTCTACGCAAAACCAAGCGACAACTTTGACATAAAGCTTCGGGGTTATTTCCAACGAGACGAAGATGGCCCCAACGCAAATGCATACCTCAAGGGGCGTTTGAACGACACATGCACGGGCACTTCGCAACCTGGCCTGGATCCTGAATTCAATCCGATCACCATATCTCCGGTTCTGTTTTATTGCGGAGAGGTCCCGGGACCTGGCGGTCTGCCCGGATTGGTGGTTGACAGCAACACAAAGCTCTTCCCTCAAATTCTTGCCACCACAAACCCGACGATTTTGGTTGATCAGCTGCTCAACTTCCAAGATCAATTCAGAGATATCGCGCCGGTCACAGGCGTTCCCCAACTAGAAGGGTTTGGTCTTCAACGGGATTTGATTCGGATCAGTTTGGTCAGCACTTACGAGATGGACAACGGCATCACGATGACTGCGACTGCCGCCTATAATGATAACGAAGCCAATGACTTCCGCGATTGGGACTTTTCCAACACAGAGGCTTGGTACGTTACCAACCCGCAAAAAGGCGATGATAGGTCCTTTGATTTCCGTGTCTCATCGTCCGATGAAGGTAATCTACGGTGGATGGCGGGCGCCAACTATTTCAAACAGGAATTCCTGACCAGTGGCGGCGGTGGTGTACTCGTTTTCACATGCGGCAACTTCGGTGCTTTGTTTGGTCTGGGCGAAAATTGTGACTCACCCTTCTTCGCGGCTGTCCCGACTGACGGTGGTGATTCCGTTGATACCTGGGGCGTCTACGGATCTGCTTCTTATGATATCGGCCCTATCACACTCGATTTGGAAGCCCGCTATCAACAGGATAAGCGCGGCGACGGCCCCTCAGACTTCCAAGTGACTTACAAGCAATTCCTGCCCCGCGCCACGCTCAGCTACAAGCCAACGGAAGATATGAATATCTACGTCAACTATTCGATCAGCCAGCTTCCCGGCGTGGTCAACGGGAACATCATTAATTGTAACGACAACCCTTATACGGTGCCCTTTATTTCGACGATCACAGGCCAACCCAGTACATCTTCTGAGTGCGAACAATATCGCGAGCAACTCGATGACGCCTTTGGGCCGTTTACACCGGAACAGAAATTGGAAGCATTTGAAGGCGGCATTAAGTCCACATGGTTCGACGGACGTTTGCTGTTTAACATTGCCGGTTACTGGTATGATTGGGCCAACCAGCCAACCAATACATTCGCCACTCTATTTCTCGACGACAATTTGGATAATATACCTGGAATCATTGATTCGGCCTGAATTTAGTATTTTGTATTGACCTGATTCGGCTGCCGATTCATGCACCTCTCCAACGACACGAGCAGCGAACGACTTCACGGCGAAGATGCGCAAAAGGGCCTCCTTTCTGACCGCTGACGAACCCAAGGCACTCCTGAATGTCATGCGCAAGCGGAAGGTCGAAGCGCTGCAGGTACGGCGCGCGAATGCGCTGGTTGCCCTTGATGATGGCCACAGCGTGCAGATGGTCTCCAGGATATTCTATCTCGATCCCGACACGGTTCGCGGCTGGCTACGGGACTTCCGCGAGAAGGGTCTCGCCTCTGTGGAGCTTGCGGATTACCCGGACCGCGCGGGCCGCCTGACGGCGGACCAGGAAGCCGCTCTCAAGGCGCAGTTCCGGGACAATCCGCCGCGCGACACCAACGCGGTGCGGGATGCCATCTTCCGAAAGTTTGCTGTGAGATATTCACGTCCGGGCGCCATCAAGCTGATGCACCGCCTGGGGTTCGCATACGTGAAGCCGAAGACGCTGCCGAAGCAGGCCGACAAGCAGGCGCAGGAAGCCTTCATCAGGGATTATGAACAGCTGACGCGCGGGATGTTTCCGGACGCGACGGTTGTCTTCGCCGCTGCGGTCCATCCCGAGTATCAGAGCCGGCCGGCGCATGGCTGGTTCATCCGTTCCGACAAGCCGGCGATCAAGGCCACGACAGGGCGCCAGCGGCTGAACCTGCACGGCGCACTGGACCTTGAAACGATGAAGCTCACCCTGGTCGAGGGCGAGAAGATCAATGCCGAAACCTCTCTGCGGTTGTTCGAGAAGCTGGAACGGGCCTATCCGGACACCCGGGTGATCCCGGGTGATCCCGGGTGATCCCGGGTGATCCATGTCTGTCTCGACAATGCGCGCTATCACCATGCCAGGCTGTTGCGGCCGTTCCTGGAGCGGCCGGAGTGCCGCATCCGGCTGCATTTCCTGCCGCCGTATGCGCCACACCTCAATCCCATCGAGCGGTTATGGGGCGTCATGCACCGGCACGTGACGCACAACCGGTTTTATCCCGATTTCCGACAGTTCACCGAGGCCATCTTCGGGTTCTTCAACCAAACCCTGCCCCGGGAATGGGAAACAATCCGAGACACCGTTACCGACAACTTTCGTGTCATCACACACGATCAGTACCGAGTAATTGGGTAGCAGGAGTATAACCCAAATACCAATCCAAACTTTAACCCGGTCGCCGATGCGGGTAGTTCGAAATCCTACGGTTTCGAAATCGAAAGCGCGTTTGTTTTGGCGGAAGGTTGGACGACGAACGTGAACGTCACCTACCACGAAAACGAATTTAAAAACTTCATTCCGGCAACCGCTTCCGCCACGGCAACCTTTGGCCAAAACGTCAATATTAAGGGCAACCGGTCGAGCCGATTCCCCAAATGGTCCGGCAACTTGTCAAGTCAGTATACCCAGCCATTTGTGGGTGACTGGGACTACTATGTCCGTGGTGACGTGATCTACAACGGCAGCCATGTCGCAGGCCTGACAAATTTGGCAACGATCGCAGATTATTTTCTGGTCAATGCCCGAATCGGAATCGAGCGGGATAACCTACGCACAGAACTCTTCGTTAAGAACGTATTCGATGAAGACAATTGGCGGGCGGGCTCGGAATTTACCGACTTCTCGATCATTGACGCGCCAGGTGTGTTTGATTTCACCAAGCTTGGTATCATCCTAATCCCACAGCACCGCAGGACCTTTGGGGCTCGGGTGAGCTACAGCTTTTAGGTTAGAGGTCAGAATTTGCTGAGAAGCGGCCCGCGTCATTTGATGCGGGCCGTTTTCTTTGTTGCTCAGAGCATTTCCATGGCTTCGAACGCCGCCCGTTCACCGGATTCCATGGCCCCTTCCATACCTCGATTGGACAGCGCTGTGTGTTCACCGCAGAAGTGTATACGCCCTTCCTCTTTACCGATGTCCAATAGATAAGACGCGATCTGGCCGGGCTTCCACACTGCCCAGTCACCGCCAGAGAAGGGATCCAGTTGCCAGGACTTAAGCCCGCGGGCTTCGAGTTTACCCTTAGCGGCGGGTCGGAGCTTTTCGATTTCCGCAATCACCCGCGCCTTGGCCGCGTCCTCTCCAAGCGTGTCGAGATATTGGGCGGTATGACCACGCGCCCAACAAAGTATGTTGGTGATGTCGTCAGCTGATTCCCCGAACCGCTGGGCCGACACCACGCCGGCGGGCGTGTCCGTCCACATGGATGGATCGAAGCCGTCTTCTTCCCAATAGGGGTCTTTTGGAATGATGTGCACCTGGGTGATGAGCATCTGACCAATACTGAGAATGGCTGCTCGTTTAGTTGGCGGCAGGATCGGATCGAACTTCATCCAGCGCAGCGGCGGCAAGGGTGACGAACAGATGACGCGTTTGCCTTTATAGACACTACCGTCGCTGCAATGCACTTCCGTGTGACTGTTCTCGGACCTGACACCGGCGACAGTTTTGCCGAGGTGAACCTCAGACGATAATGTATTGGCCATGGCTTCAGGAATGAGCTGATTGCCACCGATCGCAGACAAAGAAACTTGCTCAATCTCATCCTGGGTGCGGAACCACTTCTGGATGAAGTACCACATCAACAGCGACGTATCGTGCGCCGATGTGCCGTATTGAGCGTTGGTGTCGTAGACCAACGCGATGGTCTCTTCCGACCAGCCCAGGTTTCGCAGTAAGCCGTAAACCGGACCGTCGTATTTCCACGACTTGGGGTCATACCAGTCTTCAAAGGAATCGAGAGGATTATTTTGGGCGATGACGCCCCAAATGAAACCGCTGGGGCTGCTGTCCCGTGCGCTTTCGGGCATTTTGTTGAGCGGATGGGACGGCCAATCCGCTTTGGGTATGACGGATCCGCCCAAGGCCACCTCCGGTTTGGACAGGGCCCCGCGCGGCGTGTAGTCCAACAGTTCTATATCAAGACGGTCACTGATATCACGCATGCGACCATAACCGCCGAGGATGGAATTTCCACCGGCTTCAGGATGCCCGGGCAGGTCCTTGAACGACAGCAACCGGCCGCCGATTCGGTTCCGCCCTTCCACCACGGCGACGGAGTAACCGGCTTCTTCTAGCAACATAGCTGCATTGAGACCGGCCAAACCGGCGCCGATAATGATCACATCACGCTCCGTAGCGGCATGCAGCGGGCGATTAGACATCGCAGTGGCCGTTGCCGCCATTCCGAGCGCCAAGGTTGCGCGTCTTGAGAGTGAGGATTGAGCCATTGCCGTGCTCCCTGCCAAAACCGTGAGTGGCGCTTAGCCTAACGGTGTCGGCACGACCGGTCACGCTTAGATGTGAATCGCGGCTGCCTTTTTGCCGCCGGTTTAATGATACGTCATCTGCTCAAACATGGTTCCGTCGAGGCGGAAAGGGCCGACTTCAATATCGGCGTCATAGGCAACTGAACCCGAGAAATCCACCAGCCACAGGGCCGCACCACTTTGCGACAGCGTAAAGATAATTTCTTTGAGGAGTTCTTCACGGCGTATCGGATCCATCTCAACCCTTGCCTGATCGATTAAGGGCATGAGGTCTCGGTCACAGTAGAAGGGCGCCGAATAGGCACAGGAAAACTGGTCGATAGAGCGCTGCGGATCCCAGACGGAATTGAGCAGCCAGCCGATGGAAAACCCATCTATGTCATCCCAGTCAGCATTGAACAGACGGCGGACATAATCCGGGAACGAGATCTGTCTGAGTTCTGTTTGCACACCGATGGCACCAAGATCCTGGGCCACTTTCTGAAAGATGAGAGTATCGTTGGGCAGCAATCCACCGTAGACGGCGAACTTGAGCGGAAACCCATTTGCGTATCCGGCGTCGGCCAACAGTGCTTTGGCTTTTTCCGGATTGTAGTCAAAGGGTGGAATATTAGGGTCGTAGCCAATGACGCCAGGGGCAGCCGGTTGATGCACTACCCGGTTCCGTCCACCCAATATGAAATCGACAATACTCTGTTTATCAACGGCAAAATTGAGGGCGCGGCGCACGCGCGCGTCTGTGAGCGGCGTATCATCTTCGCGAAACGTGCGAAAGGCGATGGACAGAATGTTGGGACTTTCCACTTTGTGGACTTTGAACCCCGCAGCTTCGACGGTTGGAATATCGTCGCTGCCGAGACTGCCGACTAAATCCAGTTGTCCCGACAACATCCCTGACACGCGGGACCCAGGATCGGAGGTAATGGTGATGTCCACACGCGTGACATTGCCGATGCTCCGCCAGGACGTGGGGACGTGCTCTAAGATCGGGCGGGAGTTGTTCCCGCCCCATGACGAAGGCCTGTACGCGCCAGTGGCGACCGGCTCCTTGGAATAATCGTTCTGCCCCATCTCTACCCAAGCATTGGGTTCGATAATTGGGAGAAGTGCAATCCGTCTGGGAAAAACAGGATCGGGTTGCGCGGTGGTGATTTCCAATTCGTAAGGACCGCGTGCGCGGTAGCTCTCAAACCGGCCAATATCGGCGGTTCTTGGATGAAGTGTTTTTGGGTCATAGAAAATATCGAGTGCTGCGACGACAGTCTCCGCATTGAACGGCACCCCGTTGCTGAAGACCACACCTTCACGCAGCTTAAACACCCAAGTCTTGGGAGACTCGTTTGTCCAAGAAACGGCAAGCCGGGGATGGAGAACACCTTTGACATCGAACCACGTCAAAGCGTCATAGAAAGCATTGCGAAGCCCCGCGCCGTCATCGCGCGCAAACGGATAAGCGGCTGTCACGGGAGTCGCCGGCCAGCCGACGCGGAGAGTCTTGGCCTCGACAAGAAGTGGAGCCAGCAGGGTAAAGATCGCAACAAAAACCACCGGGCCGTACCTCAGGTCGGACGCCTTCATCCATAAAAAAAGGTCATGCAGCCAATATCCTTGCCCGTGTTCTCTGCGCCAGCCACAGTGTAGGAATAAGAATTGCAATGGCAATGTAAAAGGGTGCTGTCATGCCGTAACTGCTGAAAATAAATCCGGAGAAACTGGGGGTGATGACTCGACCTAGATTGCCTGCAGCCTGGTACACGCCGATAGCGGCTCCTTGCTCTGATTCGGGGGCGTTTTTTGAAACAAGGCTTGACGTGGAGGGGATGAATAGCACCACACCTGTGGTCAACAAAGAAAGAGCAGCGAGCAAAGAAATCAATCCTGTCGAAGGAATGAGAACGACGAGACCTAAGAGGCCGTTTCGAAAGGGGTTGAGTGGCCGGTGTCGATGTGATTCCAGGAAGGTTGCTGAAACCGATCTGGAGCCGCCATGTGGACGCCGACCACCCGAGAGCAGCATAGCCGCAAGGCGCTGCGTTATCAGACTGATTTGACCGCTGCGGAGTGGGTTGTGATCGAGCCTCATTTGCCTCCGGCTCATGGCACGGGACGGCCCCGGTCATGGCCGATGCGAGAGATCGTCAACGGCATTTTCTACGTGATGCGGGCTGGCTGCCCTTGGCGCTTGCTGCCAAGCGATTTACCACCGTGGGGCACGATCTATCGCTGGTTCGCTAAGTTCCGCGACGACGGCCTCCTTGAGAAGATCAACCACTTTCTGGTCATGGCCGATCGCGAGCGGGTCGGACGCGAGGCCAGCCCGAGCGGCGCGATTATCGACAGCCAGAGCGTCAAGACGACCGAGGCTGGTGGCCCCCGCGGCTACGATGCGGGCAAGAAGATCAAGGGGCGCAAGCGCCACGCGCTGGTCGACACCGACGGGCGCGGCCTCGTGCTCGAGGCGCATCCGGCGAGTATCCAGGACCGCGATGGTGGCGGGCCGCTGCTGTGCGCCTCACGCGGCTCGTTTCCGTTCATCGAGAAGGTCTTTGCCGACAGCGGCTACGCCGGCGAGAAGGTCGCCACGGCCACCATGATCGCCGTCGAGATCGTGCGCAAAAGCCCCGATCAGGTCGGCTTCGCCGTCCAACCGCGCCGCTGGGTCGTGGAGCGCTTCTTCGCCTGGATCAACCGCAACCGGCGACTGGCAAAGGACTTCGAGGCCACCATCGCCTCGGCCCGCGCCTTCCTCTACGCCGCCTCCGTCATGCTCCTCGTCCGCAGATTGGCCCGAGCCGCATGACTTTCGAAACCGACTCTAAGACGTAAAAAGCGACCCCAGCACCAGCAACGGCAATGTCCCCAAACCGGGACGTTAATGGACCAATGGCGCCACCCTGCACGACCGCCATTATCACACCCATGTACGTAAACAGAAAACCCACGGCCTGGGGCCCCAGGTCATGGGCTTTGCTGGCATAAAGCGCGAAAGTGGAGTCGATAATCGAACCGGCTCCGATAAATACGAAGTTCATAATTATACGCGATTATCACCTTTACATAAGGGTTGCAGCTTCCTATATTTAGGGCATAGGAGGTCGCGATGACCAGCTTTTACGAGTTTCAGAAACAATATCCGAACGATGAGGCGTGCCTGAAACGCATCATGACAGAGCGTTATGGCGGTACAGAACTGGACTGCCCGAAGTGCGGCGTGTTCGGAAAATTCTACCGCATGACGAAGGACCGAGGGTATGTCTGCCAGCATTGCGGCCACCACCTGCATCCTACTGTTGGCACTCCCATGGAGCGGACACACTTGCCGTTGCACAAGTGGTTCTATGCCATGCATCTGTTCTCTGTCTCGCGTCACGGTGTTGCCGCTAAGGAATTGGAGCGCCAGTTGGGCATTCCCTACAAGACGGCGTGGCGGATGGCGCACGAAATCCGCAAGTACATGGCAGAGGTTGATGGGGAAACGCCTCTTGGCGGCGATGTTGAGGCCGATGAAACCTATGTTGGTGGGCGTACTACTGGTGGGAAGCGTGGACGCGGCGCACCTAATAAGACCGTAGTCTTTGGGATGCTGGAACGGGACGGCGATGTAATGGCGAACGTTGTCCCGAACGTTCGCAAAAAAACACTTCAGCCGATCATCAAAGGGAACGTCGAACAAGGAAGCACGGTCCATACCGACGAACTGAAATCCTACAGTGGGCTTTCCAAGGCCGGCTTCGAGCATGAAACGGTCAACCATGGGGCGGGTGAATATGTTGACGGCGATTGCCATGTTAACGGGATCGAGGGCTTTTGGGCGCGGTTGAAGCTGTCGATTCGTGGGACGCACGTTCACGTGTCCCGGAAACACCTTCAGAAATACGTGAAGGAGTTTGAGTATCGCTACAATCGTCGGAAGCGGCCCGAAGCGATTTTCGGCGATCTGGTGGCGAGCCTCTAAGGACCATCGCTTCGAACAAGGCGTCGAAGCGCCGCCGCGCTTCTTCGGGAGGGAATGAGTCGCTCATAGGTAGACCTTCGCGCGCTCCGCGCGCAGAAACTCATACCACCCACGCAAAGACTCCGTGCTGGACACATCTATCATAGGCGGAATGCTTGGTCGCCGGTCCTTCATCATTCGCGCGCGTAGTAGGTCGACGTGGGCTTGTGTCTGTTCCTTCATGGCTTCTGGATTGCCAGGTCGCTTGGGATCTAGCGTTTCCGGCTTGTACGCCCCGGCGAGAAAGCCAAAAGTACTCTCTACCTGCTTGAAATACGCCATCTTGTACTCTCTACGCCGCTTGATCACTGGAGATACAACGGTTGCATGGAAAACCACTGCAATCACCAGCGCCGACAAAATGGGCCAGAAAAGGGGCGGAACGGCATCAAGCACGCCTCTTGCCCCCTGTTGAAGCTGTGCGCCGACTCCTGCCAGATAAGCCATGGCCGGGGTCGCGATAAGCCTTAAAACCGTATGCTCGGCGACCTTGCCGCCGAGCCATTTCAAGAATCGACCGGGCATTGCCTTCCAAAGGTGGCGCTAAGTGACGGAAATCGTAACTGCGCCGCGATCTTATGTCAAGGTGATATAGGCCTAATTATAAGTGTGCCCAACACCGGCATACCAAAAAACCGGAAAGCATTTCGGATGGAGGACGGCCCAAGGTTCAGTGGGCGTCGGTTGCGCTTCTCGGGTGGATGGGATTCCTTGAACACAACTAAGGACAGCAGCAATGCCAACAGGCTCATGCCACCCGCGGCCATGGCAATCAGGAGAAAATTTGTCGCCTGGGGGTCAGGCCCAGCCAGGGCACCGCCAATGGCAGGCCCCAAGATGAAACCCAGCGAGAAGGACGCGCCAATCCGGCCCATGACTTTGGATCTGTCAGCGCCAGCGGTCAGGTCTGCCGCAGCGGCAAACGCAACCGGCACATTGCCTGCCATGAGCCCACCGACCATGCGCGCCAGTAACAAAGCCGGCACCGTGTCGGCCAGGCCAAGCATGAGGTAAGAAAACGCAGATCCCGCCAAGGTTATAATGAAGACGGGCCGGCGTCCGATGCGGTCGCTGAGCCAGCCCCAGAAGGGCGAAGACACAAACTGGCCAAGGGCGAACAATGCCATGAGCATGGTGATTTCGGCGGGAGTCGCACCAACCTGTTCACCAAAAAACGGAAACAGAGGGATAATGATTCCGACGCCGGTCAGCCCGACAAAAACAATGAGATAGAGAATGAACATAGAGGGGAAGTCTTTCGGAACCGAAGAGCTTTACTCTCCGCCCATGGAGTCATTAATAATCGTGTGATACCAACCCTTCTAACGACGAAAAAGGGACACACAATGAACAGTTTGCTCAAAGGATTGGGTATGGCGTTGGCTTCATTTGGGAGCGCAATAGTCGTCTTCTCCAATACGTTGCTTGCCACTGAACCGCACTCACAGATCGCGCAAGCTGTGTCACCTTACCCGGAAGAAGCCGAAGCGCTTTATCTGTCACGCCTGGAAGCTTTGTTTAGTGGCCGTTCGGGGCAAAACGGAGGATTTTCCTACGATCCGTTGGAAAAAATTCCTGGTACGGACACCTTTAAACCCCTTGAGCCCGGCGCTGACAATATAACCATAAGACGTGACGCAATTGACGCGGCCGAAACCTTTACCGGTGAGCGTAACTCCCAGGCGTTTATAGTCTGGCATAAAGGAAAGCTAATCCGGGAAACCTATTTCGGAGGCGCTGACGCGGACACCCTGATTGTCGGCCGATCTCTCGCCAAGCCGGTGACGGTGATCGCCGTCGGCAGGGCCATTGCCGAGGGTTACATCGATTCAGTGGATCAACCAGTCAGCGATTTCATCACCGAATGGCAGGGAACGGACCGAGAAAGCATGTTGGTACGCCATCTTCTCGATATGCGCACTGGGTTCCTCCGCCAAGGTATGGAGCGCGAAGCGGACAGCATACTCAACCGTGCCTACCTCCATCCATACCACGCGGACATCATCATCAACGAATATCCCCTCACCCACAAACCGGGTGAACGCTACGACTATTCCAATGCGACGTCAGAAATGGTCGCCCCTTTGATCGAACGCGTAACAGGTGTGCGCTATAGAGAATGGGTTTCGGAACAGGTGCTCAGGCCCCTTGGTGCGAAGGGTGGAGAAGTGTGGATCAACCGACCTGGCGGCACGGCTCACTCCGGTTGCTGCATCATGTTACCGGCGGATAGCTTCATGCGGCTCGGATTGCTGTCCTTTTACGATGGGGTCTGGGAGGGCAAGCGCTTGCTACCGGAAGGGTACGTTGCCGAAACCCGCACCGTCACTCCGCAGAACCCCCATACGGGTATGGGACTTTACGTTACCGGACCTTATGTGGAACGGCGCGGTGCGGCCAATCCGGACCTTCTAAATTTGCAGATCACGCTTCATTCGGAACCGTATTTGGCGCGCGACCTTTACTTATACGACGGCAATGCCAATCAGGTTGTTTTTATCGTGCCGTCGGAAGAATTGGTTATCCTTCGCGTCGGCAATGCACCTCCCCGGGACAAACCCTGGGACAACGCGTTTCTGCCAAACACCATCATGCGCGGCATCATCCGCGGACCCGGGGAAACAGCACCCGACCCTCAGCCGCGTTCCTAAAACAAGAAAGGCTTGACCATGTTGAGATTCGTTCATTTAATTCTGTTTACTCTTGTTGTCACAGGATCATCGACCATATCGCACGCACAGACCAACGCCGAGAGAGAGGCCGCCAGAGACGCTATTTGGATAAAAGAACTGGCCATTTACAAAGCCCGGGCTGAAACAGGCCTGGACTACTACATCGCCAACTCGTCCCCCAACTACATTGGCTGGCCGCCCGGCATCCCCGCGCCTTCGCCGCTTTCTCAATTGAAGGAAAATCAGACCCGGATAACGGCGCCGAATTCAGAAAAGTTGACATTGTATTTTGATGGCTTTGCCATGCACGGCAACACGGGTGTGATCTATTACAACACTCACCGCACCATGCTGCCTAGTGGGACGGTCGTGGATCAGCGTTTTCACATCACCCATATCTGGGTCAAAGATAACGATGGCGACTGGAAACTCCTGGGTGCCATGGGCCGCCTAGAAAGCGAATGAAGAGCGATAAATCCGAACTCAAATTACTGCGCGATTTCTTCCAAATCCAAACCTGATTTTATGTTTTCCAATGTCAGGATCGCGATTGCTACCGTCAACATGAATGGCACCACAGCAAGGGTGAATGACCACTGCCACCCGATTGTTTCAATACCGTAAGCAACAAAAATCGGGAATGTGGCGTGCCCCAAATTAAGGGCGAATGAACCCGCCAATCCCGCTGCTGTCGCCCGCACTCGTGTTGGAAACACTTCCGCCATAAGCATAGAGAGCGCCGCAGCGTTGCCGTAGAAGAACGCTGCCATGACACCGAACCAGATCATATCCTGTGTTTGGGTCTCCGGTAGCCATAACAAGCCGAGTGTGGCGAGAGATCCAAGCGTTGCCCATAACGCACAAGTGTTGCGCCTGGTCAGAACGAATTCGCCGATGAAGGCAACAGCGATGTAACCAATGACACCGACACCGTATGAGATGCCGACGATCGCCGTCGCGGTTTCGATGGAGTAGCCCCGGAACTGATTGAAATAGGCCGGAAAGAAAAACGCCGTGCCTGCATAAGCCCCGCCAAAACAGAAAAACGCCGTGAAGATCATCACAGTGCGTTTGCGCAGGTCAGGCGCAAAAAGTTCCTTGATGCGTTGGAAAAACGGCTCGTCAGAGACGGATCCACCGCCAAGTTGCTCTGCCTCCCGCTTTTCTTTGGCTTCAGTGAACCGTTTGCTCTCCGGCAGATAGCGAACCAGAAGAAAGGCGATGGGGATCACCAGAAGAGCGGGCATAAAAATGTAACGCCACCCGAAACTGGCGATCAGCGGCACGACAAACAGCGACGCCACAAACCAGCCGATAGGATAGCCGCACTGAATTAGTGCCACCAGAAATCCTCGAAAACGAGCCGGCGCCGTTTCCGCCACAAAGGACGTGGTAATGGGGGACAAACCATTGCTGAGGCCAAACGCAAACATGCGCAGGATCGTCAGACTCAGGATCCCAATGACGAAAGCATGCAATCCCACGAGTAGGGCCGAAACCGCTAAGCAAAAGAGAAACATGGTGCGCCGGCCATAGCGATCTGTCAGCGTACCGATGATCGCTGACGAAAAAGCGGCGAAAACAAACGAGATCGATAGGACCCAACCGACGTCGCTATAACTGGCTCCAAAGTCTTCTTGAATGCCCGGAATGGCGTAGCCAAACAGGGACTGATCCATGCTTGTCAGGCTCCAGCCCAGCAAACAGGTCAGAAAGACAATAAGAGGGTATCCCCGTACCGAAGTCCAAAACGCTTTAAAGGGAAACATGAAAAAACTCCGGTGACTTAAATCAGGGGAGGATCAATCGATATCGACTTTGTCAGACACGATAGGAGACAGGACGTCTTCCACAAAGGCATCCCGCGCTGCGAGGATCTCTTTTTCTTCCTTGGGTGTCGGCTTGTAAGTATCAAGGTCAGCGCGGGTCACAACACCTTTTTCATCCAGCTTTCTTTCAACAATGCCGAGCCGGTCTTTCAGCACGTAGGTTTCCCTGGCCAAGGCAACCACCACCTTCATCACCCGGTCAACGGCTGGATCGTCATCCAAGAAGTAATCTTTAGCCATCCCTCCCCCTTCGGCCAACCCGTCCAGAGCCATTGAAGACCATCTTAGCGCCATTGCCGATATTCTGCCCAGGCTATGGTAATGAGCGCCCTTTGCCTGACGTGACAAAAGGCCGATTTGGCTGGCCAGCCGTTTGCAACTACCGCACTGCCCCGATACACTATTCTCGACCCCCACTTAACCAAAGAAGCACCACCATGGACTTTCAAATCACCCGCACAGAGCAAGCAAAATACGATTTTGTCTCGGGTTTGATGGGATACAACTCCACCGGCATCGGGCCTGGCATGATCGAGTTCTATGAAAAGAACAAGTCCAGGCTGGGGTCCGAGACACCCTCCCTCGCCGACACCAAGGCTTTGATGGAAAAGTCCGCGGCGTACAAGTTCGGTGCATTTTTCGAGTACAACAATCACGCCATGATGTTCCAGACGGTGCTCGACATTCTGGACAAACAGAAAGACGAGGTTATCGCCTGGCTAGACACCTATAACGAACCGGGCGCCTTAGGGAGCTTGACGCTCAATCCCGACGTCCAACCGCCGCGCTACTACAAAAATGTAGAGATCCACACCCAGCCCGGCAATTATCACGGTAGTCCTTTTGCCGGGATCATGTATCACTGGATGATCGGTCCGTTCCTTTGTCACCGCGATGATCACGATGAAATGGGCTGGGCCTTGGCCAACGGCATTCCTAAGGGCGATTACAAAACCATTGTCGATCTCGGTTGCGCCATTGGCAAGAGCACGTTCCCCTATTGCGATCTCTACCCCCACGCCAAGGTGTACGGCGTTGACTATGCGGCGCCGCAACTCAAATACGGCCACAAGCTGGCCGAACAACGGGGCAAGGAAGTTCACTTTGTACAAGCGCTGGCGGAAGACATGCCGTTCGAGGACAACAGCGTCGATCTGGTGACGGCCATCTGGCTGTACCACGAGATCAATCGCAAGGCCATGGATGACATTGCCCGCGACGCGCTGCGCATTCTCAAACCGGGGGGCTGCTTTGCCATTATGGAGTCACCGCCTTTCAAGGTGTTGAACGAGGACTATCATCCACTTTCGGAATTCCTGTTGGACTCTACGGGCCGGCGCATGGAAGACCCGTTTATTCCGCTGTTCTTTTCCTTGGACCGGAAGGAAATTCTCAATACAGCAGGATTTGCGGACGTGAGAGAAGAAGGCCTGCCCAATCATCTCACCGGTTGGAGCACCGACGTTGACTATTTCTTCGGCGCTTATCCCTGGTGGATGACCATCGGACACAAGGCATAAACAACTAATCAAATTGGGGGACGTATGGCAGAAGACATGGAGGCGCGATTCCGCGCCATAACGCACAAACTTTGGGGACCCGACGAGGGCGAAGAGATTTATCAGTGGATCGTGGCGACGCGCCCACCGGCGTTTCATCAGAAGCTCATCAACGTCATGGTACCCATCTGGGAGATGGACGAGGTTGAACTGAAAACTAAGATTCTCTGTGCCATTTCCCTGTTTACCGGACTCCACCGCGATGAAGCGGAATTCTTTTTCAAAATGGCGGCTTACCATCAGATCCCACAGGAAGAGGTTGAGGAAATCCTGATGTTGACGGGCCTGGAGGCTGGGTTTCCAACGGCTGAAAAAGCCATCGTCACCATGAAAACGGTTTATGACGAATACAAAGCGAAGCAGGCGGCGGAATAGATGCTGCTCAATCGCGATCGTGCCAATGCCATTATGGACCAGGAGGGCTTAGACGCTCTCATCGCCGTGTCGCCCAATAACGTTGTCTATCTCAGCGACTACGATACGGACTTCATTTACGACGTGCCGTGGCTAGCTTGCGCCATTCTCCCTCGTTCCCCGGACATTGCACCCTGCCTCATCACCACGGAAATCGAAGCGGTTGTGCTACATGAGCGGCCAACCTGGATGCCAGACGTGCGCTTGTACTACTTCGGCATCTACGGCGGCGTGCTCAAGGTCCACACCTTTGCCGACGACGTCGAATTCACCGAAGAAGAACAGGCCATGCGGCGCATGGTCGACGATGTGGAAAGGAACCACTACGTCGGTGTGTTTGAGACCGCCATCAAAGCGTTACAGGATATGGGTTTGACTAAGGCCAAGCTCGGGTTTGACGACACCCGGTTTGCCGATGTGCTGGGCGATGCCGTCAAGGATGCCACCGTCGTTGATGCTACTAACCTGCTGTTTGAAATCCGCATGGTCAAAACGCCAGACGAGATCGACATCCTGCGCACGGCGGCCAAGAAAAACGAAACGGCGATGAAAAAAGCCTTCGCTGCCATTCGCGAGGGCGGTACCTGGGAAGAGGTTGTCACCGCCTACGAAGTCGGCGTGGCCGAACAGGGTGGCAGAGTGTTAGCCGCTTTTAATGGAGCGGGACGGAAGAGCGCCGGAGCCGGCCGGGTGTTCAAGGACTATCCCATCGCCCAGGGAGATCAGATCTGCTTCGACAGCATGATGCGCTGGCGCCGCTACATGGGAGACTGCCAACGGACAGTTGTCCTGGGCGAACCGTCCAAAAAAATGGAGGCCTACTGGCAGGGCTATAAGGCAGGTGTCGATGCGGTTTATGGATCGATGAAACCCGGGCTCTCCACGGGCGATCTGCGTAGTCAAGCCATTGAGACCGTACGAAAAAATGGCTGTCCGACTTTTGAGTTGGCGTTCATCCATGGTATCGGCCTGGACCACATCGAAGTGCCGTTTATTGCGGGCGGCACCTTGGGGGATTTTCCTATCGAGGAAAACATGGTCCTCAACATGGATTTCGAACTGCATGAAGTGGGTTGGGGCGGCATGTTCTTCGAGGAAAGCATGTTGATCACCAAAGACGGTGCGGAGCGGCTCTACACCCTGCCCCGGGATTTGATCAGACTTTAGAGCCGGTCAACCGGTGACCCGAACACAGCACGATACATCCCACATCACTGAGCGAGTCTTCTGGTAACAGGAGCGGCGAGTCCGCCGACCACATCAAAAAATCGTCCTGAACGAGTTTAATATCAGTGTCTCCAAAAGTAACGTTGAGGTCTCCATTGACCACAAAGAGCCATGGCTGATCAGAGTCGGCGGTTATATCAAACGCGCCGATCTCTTCCGGTTGCCAATCCGTCGGAATATGGACGAGATTGACCGAGTCCGCACCGTAAGCGGCTTCTGCAAAGGACTTAATTTTCCAGTCGGGCTCGTCCGGATGAGGCTGCCAGTCCAGGTCTTCCGTTTGGGTAATGGAACAGGGGGTAAAGGCATTGACTTCAACTTTGGCGTCTTTGTCGAACGGCACATTGACCGTTTCATTGACGAATTCTGGGTCTTTGATGCTGGCGCCTGGCCCTGTCACCCAATACAGGATCACCGCACCGGCTTGCGAGCGCGGCTCAGGTAACAAACCGTGCAGACTGCCGGGCGGGCGGTTCATAAAGATGCCGCGCTTGAAGACGTGGAGATCGCCTTTGAAATCTTCGACGCTGTTGAATTCCCAATGGGGAAAATCGCCATAGAGGTGAAAACCCCGCTCGACGACAGACTTGTGATAGTGGCGATCGGGCTTGCCACCAAAAACGTCTTCACCCCAGTTGGGCGGGATGAACCACAAACGGACAACGGCCTTGGTAACGTCGTTAAAGCTCAACATCTTTTGCCGGAACCCGGGGATATCGGGGTCGTCTACCCAATCGAGGTTATGGGAACGGACGTGTTTGTAAGACGCCTGGGCCATGATGCCGCTTCCTAGTAGTTAGGTTCCCGGTCGTAATTGACGCCGGCTTTCACATGGGATTCGTAGTCTGGCGGGAGAATGGGATTATAGTCCGGATACCAGTCTGGCGGATCCCCTTCGACCCACTCCGTGGCAAAGGGTCCACCTTTGCAGCGTACGATATGCAGTGAACCTCCCCAGGAGGCGAACGGACCATGCTGGATACCGGGTGGGCGCCAAAAATAAGCACCATCGCGGAAATTTCCGATGGGAAAACACAAATCGCCGAGGATGGAAAACTCCTCTTCCACCACCGGATGGACTTCGCACAGATTGGTGCTCCAATGGGGTGCCATGCCGATCATCCAGGTGCGTTCTTCGGTGTAGGGATCAAGGT
Organism: Rhodospirillaceae bacterium; assembly: GCA_965262665.1. Lineage (GTDB taxonomy): Bacteria > Pseudomonadota > Alphaproteobacteria > Rhodospirillales > Rhodospirillaceae > CBDBND01. Next base: position 67,557 of record CBDHFR010000002.1, on the reverse strand, counting down.
ACAAAAGTTTGTGGAACGTGCCCGTAGGATCCCAGTCGGGGGTATCAAAGGATTCGCCGACATCGGTCACGGTCTCATAAGTGCGGGTTTCGATGTGCTCGACCAGACGCTTGGGATCAAAATCGTTGCCGGGAGAGTCGGATGCGATGGCATGAGGTTCGGCAGAGAAAAAGGATAGTGTGACCGCGCCTTTTTCGCTGGACTGGCTGGTGCGCAAATAACCGCGCGGCAAATGCGCATAGTCATGCTTACGGTATTGATTGCCATTGATCTTGATCGATCCCTCAAGAATCAGAAACTCCTCGTCACAATCGAGATGTTCGGGTTCAGTCCGTGTAAATCCCGCCGGCCAGCGCAGCATGGTGGACGCATCGCCCGCTTCGTCGTCGATGCTGAGGATGCGCATGTCCAGTTCGGGACGTGCGCCGCCGTAGAGACCTTGGGTGAAAGGCAGGACTTGAGATTGAACAAACTCGATGTGCGGACGGGCCATTTACTCTGACTAACTTTCTAACTGAAGATAACGCGGTCGAGCGCTGGCGACGGCACAGCATCATCGACCTTTGGATCTCCGGTCTTAAGGCCGAGCATCGTCTTTCCAGTCGGGCCCATACTGGCATCCCATTGAATACCCCCATGGGTGGAAATGGTCCGGCAATCCCGGAAATGCCTCTGCACCGGATTGTGGCCGGTCTGGGCCGTCACCCCCATCATCGCGGACAGGCGGTTCGCAGCCGATAAACATTGACGGGATGCGTGGGCCAGATCACGGCGGATGGTCATCAGCGTTCTACCGGGCAACTCCCGTCCAGCGGAGCCTTCTTCATGCAAATACTGGTTGATGTTTTCCACAATAAGGTTGGCCGCATGAATTTCGGCTGCTGATTCACCCACTCGAATTTGAACAGGGACTTGTTCAACAATTGATTCTTTAAACATCTGCCCAACTCGGGTCTTGGTGATCTCGCAATACTGTTCCAACGCGCCCATAGCCGTGCCCAGCATGGGCCCACAAATTAGAGTGAAGAAGTAAGGGGAAAATTCAGCGTTATAGATATAACTGTCGTGCAAAATGGCGCCGGGTGGTTTGGAGCCTGTCGCTTCCTCGGTCAAAATTGTCCGATGAGCCGGCATGAATTGATCCGTCACTTGGATATCGTTGCTGCCCGTGCCCCGCAATCCTTCCGAATGCCAAACGTCGAGTACCTCGTATTCCGAAGGCAAAAGCAAAGCCATTCGAAAGACCTGCGTTCTACCACTATGGGGATCGTCGTCACTGCCGCCGACCTTGGCCGCAACGACGGCACAATCAGCGTGATCGATTCCACTGGAAAACCGCCACCGCCCATTGAGCACATAACCGCCGTCGGTTTCTTCCATGCCACCACCACCGGCGAAGGCCGTACCGATCACCGCATCAGGATGGTCTGGCCAAAACTCCTCCTGACAATCGGGCGGAAAGCGCGCGAGCAACCAGGTGTGACAGTACACGACGGACGCGACCCAAGACGTGGACCCGCACCCTTTGCCGAGTTCTCTGGTGACATCCACGTGGGTGCCCCAATCCATCTCAAACCCGCCGTACCGTTTGGGTGTGAAAATCTTATGGATGCCGGCTGCTTTGAGGTCGGCAACTGTTTCAGGGAGCAACGCACGGTTTTCTTCCGTGGCCACAGCGCGCTTCCTCAATAATGGGATTAAATCCCGCGCCGCCTTGGTGATTTCTTCTCGCGTTGGAATGTAACTCGGCGTCGCGCCGTCCACGTCAGCCCCCTCTTTTACCAAGCAATGGTTTTGCCATTGTAGCGTCTAAATGTGCCTGTCGTATTCATGGACAAATCTTTAATTTGTCGGCGCATGCCCTCTACGCTGTCATCCACTTCAACGGACGCCCCTTCCGCTTTCATGCCCATATCCGTCTTGGCATGGCCCGGACAGAGGCAAATGACCGCGATGCTCCGGTCCCGAAGTTGTTCGGCCATCACCCGCATAGCTTTGTTCAGCGCGGCCTTACTGGTGCCGTAAGGATAGACGGGATAGTTGTTCATCTCTGAAAGGGAGCCGACGGTGCTGGATACGGCGGCAATCTTTTTAATGTCGCTGGCTGCGACATTTTCCAAAAACGCTTCAGAAACCTTCAACGGTCCAAACGTATTGGTGCGGATCATCGCGCCCCAACCGTCGAAATCGAAGTTGCCCAGCATTTGCCGGGTAAAATCGTCACTGGCGATGCCTGCGTTGTTGATCAGTAGGTCAATGGGTCGGCCCGAAAGATGTTTGGCCAGCGCATCGACGCTTGCATGATCCGCGACATCCATTTGATGCACCGAAACGTCCGTGTTTTCGTCCGCGAGGTTTTGCAGTTGCTCCGCCTTGTCCGGGTTCCGGCATGTGGCAATAACCTGCCAGCCTGCTTGAGCATATTGGCGGACAAACTCAAGACCGAGACCACGGTTGGCGCCGGTGATCAGAACTGTCGGCATCCCTTCTCCTATGACTTTATTGGCCGTTTGCCTGGACAGAACGGCGGTCCAAGCTGATACAGTATCGCCAATGAACACCGTGTCCAAGAATGGCGCCATGGCAGCGCTCGTTCCATGACTGCAACAAAGGGGGAGAGCCAGATGGCGCACGCAGAGGCATTGGCAGCCTTAACCGATGTGGTGGGCGGCGATCACATCCTAACCGAGGAAAGCGAACGCGCCCTTTACGGCAAAGATATCTATTACGAGCGGACACCACCTCTCGCCGTCGTCCGACCCAACTCGATTGAACAGGTGCAGGCGGTGGTGCGCATTGCTGCAGGTTCACAGTTGACCCTGGCGGCCCGCGGTGGCGGGCTTTCCTATTCGGCGGGGTACCTCACGGATCGCGACGACACTGTTCTCCTCGACATGCAGCGCATGAATGAAATTGTCGAGATCAATCAAGAAGATATGTACGTCTGCGTTCAGGCAGGCGTCACTTGGAACCAACTCAATGACGCCTTGAAACCCTTTGGCTTGCGCACGCCATTCTGGGGAACCGGATCGGGGTTGTACGCAACGGTGGGCGGCGGATTGTCGCAGAACGCCATCAACTATGGGTCTGGACGTCACGGCATGCTGGTGGAAAGTGTCATCGGCCTGCGCATGATCATGGCAGACGGCGAAGAATTGCGGACAGGCTCGTGGGCGACACCAGACAATGCCAGTCCTTTTAACCGGTATTACGGGCCTGACCTCACGGGATTGTTTTTGGGTGACAGTGGCGCACTGGGCATTAAAGCGGAAATTGCCCTTCAACTTATTCCCCGCCCTAAAGAAGCGCGCTTTGCCGCTTTTACCTTTCCCGAACGGTTTGATTTTGTAGCCGCCACAGGAGATGTTGGACGACTAGGTTTGGTATCGGAATGTTTTGGCCTGGATCCTTTCTTTTTGTCAGACCGTATCGCCTCAACTGGATTTGCAGATGACATCGACAAGCTTTTGGGCATTGCCAAGGGTCAAAGCTCAGTTTTGCGCGGCATGAAGGAAGCGTTTAAGGTCGCCGCGGCAGGGCGGCGTTATTTGAAAGACGTCGGCTACACCTTGCATATGAGTGTTGATGGCCGGGACGACGCGGACGTTGAAAGCGCGATGGCCTTGGTGAAAAAGGCTTGCACCGACCACAACGGCAAGGAAATCGAAGCCAGCATTCCAAAGGTCATGCGTGGCACTCCTTTTCCTCCGCCGCTGATGATGCTCGGTCCCAAAGGTGACCGTTGGGTTCCAATGCACGGCATTCTGCCCCACTCCTTGCACGGGGCTATTCTTGACGACATCGACGCCTATATGGACTCCCAAAAGAACGTGATTGAAGAACATGGTCTGGCATGGGGACAGGTCTGCAATTTAATCGGCCGGTCGCGGGTCCTAGTAGAGGTCAATCTCTATTGGCACGACCGGCGCACCGACATGATTGAAAGCTACCTCGATGAGGATTTTCTTAAATCCAAAGAGACCTTTGACCATGACCCGAAAGCCTGGGCCGATGTGGGTCGGTTACGCATTGGGCTTGCTGAATTGTTCCGAAAGCGCGGCGGAACGCACCTGCAGATCGGACGCAGTTATCCGTTTCTCGAATCCAGATTCGACAACACGGCGGCCATGATCCGGTCCGTCAAACAGATGGTCGACCCGGAGAACCGGATCAATCCGGGGGCATTGGGGCTTTGAGTTACACTTAAACGGCGACCGTTGCCGCGTCGTATTCATGGATGGCGACGGAATCATATTCTTTGGCCCGTTCTTCCAGCGCCTTTTCAATAGTGCCGTGCATTCTTAGGCCATTGTATCGTGCCCCTATGGTCACCAATGACGTCCGTTCACGGCGTGCGGCTTCATAACGCCTGAGCGCTTCTTCAGCCGTTTCGGATGCTGTCAAACAACGTGCGAGAACGACGCTGTCTTCTATGGCCATGCCAGCACCTTGACCCAAAAAGGGCAGCATAGGAAGAGTCGCATCTCCGAGCAACGAGACTCTCCCAACCGTCCATGTCTTCATCGGTTCACGGCCAAATAGACCCCACTTAAAGCACTCATCTGCCGGAATGGCGTCAAGGAGTAATTGCACTTCATGGGCAGCTCCTGTGAACTCTTGTTTGAGCTCGCTTTTTTCGGCGGGTACCGACCACCCCTCCTCGACCCAATCTGACTTCTTGGCGTAAGCCACCACATTCAGCGTGTTGCCGTCCCGGATCTTGTAGCGAAGCAGACTATGGTGGTCGCCACTGAATAGAGACGAGTCCGTATCAATGGTACCGGGCGGGAGAGAGTCGATGGAGATAATTCCGCGCCAAGCGACGTAACCAAGAAATTCGACCTTGTCGTCATCAAAAATGGTCTGCCGTACCCCTGACCGGTTGCCGTCGCAACCGATTACGATATCGCCCCTCACCGACTTACCGTTATCGAAGTGTACGGTGACCTCATCCGCGTTCTGTTCTAGTGATTGAAAACAGTGATCCAGATGAATAGCCTGCGAATCGTTTTCCAGCACGGTCTTCATCAGCATCTGGTGCAAGTCAGCACGGTGAAACATGCGAAACCGGGCGTCGGGGTCGGTCTCGCCGCGTTCTTGTCGGATATCTCCCGGCACGGATGACCGTCGGTGAATTTCCCCAGTGGCGAGGTACTTGCCGCCACCGGACTGCGGACGGAAACCGTAGGCGTCCATCTTATCTGCTAAACCCAAAGACCGGAGCGCCTTGCTGGCGTTCTTAGCCAGAGTCAGTCCCGCACCGATTTCCGTCAGTTCGTCGGCTCGTTCATAAATGGAAACCGGAAATCCAGCGCGCTGCAAAGCGATGGCGGCCGTCAATCCGCCAATACCCGCACCAATGAGGACAATGTTGCAGTCCTTCAAGGCCATCCTTCCCCAATCACGCCAAACATTCCTTTAGGGAATACGACAGGCAGACGCCAAGAGTAAGGGTTTCAGAGCCCCTAGCCTCTGAGAGAACAACGCTCTGAGAAACGCAGGTCTCGAACCGACTTAAACGGCGAAGCCTTCCAGTTTGAGCGGCACGGAACGTACCCGCTGCCCCGAGGCGGCAAAGATAGCGTTTGCCACAGCCGGTAGTAAGGGCGGCAGGCCCGGCTCACCCAGCCCTGTCGGTCTGAATTCCGATTGGATGAAATGGGTGTCGACCTCTGGCGCTTCGGCCATCTTCAGTAACGGGTATTGATCGAAGTTGCCTTCTTGGATACGGCCGTTTTCGATGGTTAATTGCTGGCCGAACATTGTGCTGATGCCGTCGATCACTGAGCCTTCCATCATATTCTCGGCACCGCTCATATTGATGATAGGCCCGACATCAGCAGCCACTGTCACTTTGTGGACTCTCACTGTGTTGTCCGATTCCATACTCACTTCGGCCACTTCTGCAATATGTGCGGCATGGCTGAAGTAGAACCCAAGACCTAGGCCGTGCCCTTCGGGTAAATCTTTGCCCCATCCTGCTTTCTCAGCAGCCAACTTAATCACATCGGCGGTACGGCCCGTATGTAGAGTGCGGATGTTTCCGGGATCGAGCCAACGGGAATCGCCCGCAACGTCCAACAAAAACTCGACGTAATCGCGGCCCGCTGCCTCTGCCAGTTCATGCAAAAAAGACTGGAATACGAATCCGTGCACGTTTGACCGCGGTGCTCTCAATGCCCCCGATGGAATGCTCCATGGCAACAGGGACTGGGTGAACTTGACATTGTCGATGAGCGGCGCCGGAAATTCGCTTTCGGTCAAACTGGCAAGCCCAATGGCATTCTCACCGTCTTCGGTGAACGTGACAAAATGGTCGCGTAGAGCCGCCAGTTTGCCGTTTTCGTCCACCGCACCGGACATATAGTGGAACCCGCCGGGTCGGTAGAATTCGTGGCGAATATCGTCTTCCCGGGTCCACTGCAACTTAACCGGCGCACCCACCCGCTCGGAAATGGCCACGGCCTCGCAGACGAAGTTGTTGTAAAGGCGCCGTCCGAATCCTCCACCACCTCTGATTTGGTGAAGATTCACTTTCTCTTCGGGGAGCCCCCAAACTTCAGCCACCGAGGTGACAGCCCGCTGCGGTGTCTGTGTTGGCGCCCACACTTCGACTTCATCACCGCGATGCCAGGCCGTACTGTTTTGAGGTTCCATATTGACGTGGGCAATGAACGGATAGGTGTACAGTGCATCGACGATTTTGACCGGCGCATTAACAATGGCGGCGTCGGCATCGCCTTTTTCAAAAATGACTTGATCGCCTTTGGTGCCCGCGAGCGCCTCCGCCCGTGCAACTGAACCACTCCAGCTGTCCTTTGATGCCGTGCTTTCGTCCCATACAACGTCGAGCGCAGCCTTGCCTTTCATGGCGGCCCATGTGGAATTGGCCACCACCGCCACGCCTGGCATGACTTCCTGCGCGTTGCCGGTTCCTTCCAAAACAAAGGCATCAAGTACGCCGTCGATTGACCTCACGTCGTCTAGGTTGGCCGATACCACGCGCCCACCAAACGCAGGGCAGCGTGTATATGTCGCATAGACCATATCGGGAACGACAACGTCGCTACCGAACAACGGCTGGCCGGAGACAATCTTGTCGTTTTCGACGCCACCAACCCGCGTGCCGAGGATCTTGTAATCTTCACGCGCTTTCAAAGTCAGCGATTCAGGGTCGGGTAAAGGAACCTTGGAGGCTCGTTTCGCGAGCTCACCGTAAGACAACGTCCGGTCGCTGGGGTTGTGAGTCACATAGCTGTCTTTGGTTGAACACTCGTCGGCAGAGACACCCCATTGTTCCGCTGCCGCGGTGACCAACATACTGCGCGCAACCGCACCGGCCTGACGCAGCTGATCCCAAGAACTGGGGACCGCAAACGATCCACCTGCAACCTGACGGCCGTAGATTTCTGCACTGATGATGGACTGTTCAACGTTGACGTCATCCCAAGCCGCATCCAGTTCTTCGGCAACAATCATTGGCAATGCGGTGATCACGCCCTGTCCGACTTCAGGGCTATGGTTGTAAATCAAGATCCGGCCGTTGGGGTCAATCTCGACGAAGGCATTAGGGATAAACGTGTCCTCTGTTGCCGCATGACCTGCCTTCGACAGAACATCGGGACCGAACATAAACGCCAGAGTCAATCCGCTCCCGGACATCACCCCAACCTTGAGGGCCGACCGGCGCGTTGAATGAATGCGTTCCGCCACACCATCAATGGAATTCAATTGAGCCGTTAAGGACATTGCGGTCTCCAATGGACTGAAGGTTTGCCGAATGAATATGGGACCTACTATACACCGATTCGCCAGAAAAAGCGGGCCCGCATTGCCGTGGTCGTCTAATGAAAATATATAAACTTCAATGAGTTACTGGCCATGCTCTGATCAGCAGACCAGGCTGAGACAATTTTTCCAGTGTCAGCCACGCGGTCGGACGATTTTGACAGAATTTTTTGGTTAGGATTTGGTGGCCGAGCGCGGCGGCACAAACTTCATATGCTCCTTGATGTCCGCCACATTATCGGGCCGTGGAAAGGCGACCGGCATATCCTCACCCGGCGTGCGCGGGCGGCCGATTGCGCGGAACCAGTATTCCAATGCGGGCGGGAAAAAGACCCAGAACAGCTTCATGTCGACATCACCGGTATTTTCGAGGAGATGACGGGCATAACGTCCGAACAACACAGTCGTGCCTGGCACCAAATCATAGGTGGCGTCTTCGATCTCGCAGCGGCCGGTTCCTTCGTAAATAAAAATTAATTCATGATTCACTTGATGGCCATGCTCTCTTACATGACACCCGGGCGGCAGCACCTGAATACCTGACGAGAAGCCGTCGTAGGGTGTATTTTCCGGTGTCAAATTGACGTCCACATACCCACGAGATGGTTCAGGTTGCCAAATTGACTCCCCTTCGTCAGGTCCGACGACCGCCCACCACGGGATTTTCACATCATGAGGCATCAGGATTCCCCTTCCGATTGTTTCACCAGAAAACTCAACACAGTTTGATTGTATTCCTCGATAGAGACTTGCGGCATAAAATGACCACCCAAGTTCAAAATGTGTTTGTGCGCACCAGGAATGAGATCGGCGAGTTCATGGGAGAACACCACCGGTGTGATCTGATCATCGGACGCGCATATAACCAGTGTTGGCAGAGTGACATCGGGCAGTCGGTCTCGCAAGTCATGGGCCATGACCGCTTCAATGCGCGCGCTTTCGATTACGCGCCCCGGGAAAGCGACGAGGCGCTCCGTGCTTTTCTCCGTTAACAGGGCGCTGTTTTCCATTAAGACGCTGGGCGGGTAAGCGCGCAGAATTCCATCTGTAAGGTACGCTTCGGGTCCAAGGTCGCTAAGAATGTGTGAGCGCAACTTGAAGAGTGTTTGGAAATATGGATGGGGACCAGCCCACGTCGCGCTAAGAACGATACAGGACAATCGATCGGGATGGTTGAGCGCCAGATGTTGGGCAATGGCACCGCCGGTGGAATGGCCGACCATGGCCGCTTTGGAGACGGTAAGCGCATCCATAAGCCGGAGAACGTCATCGGCCATTTGGGCAACGGAATAGGTCATCATGGACTTGGTGCTACCGCCAGTTCCCCGGTGGTCATGGGTAATGACCTGGAAATGGCTGGCGAACAGCTCTACCTGGTTCGCCCAAAAGCTGGCACGGCCGCCGAGACCGGAGACCAACAGCAAAGGGTCACCTTCTCCATGGCGCCCGACCATGAGTTCTGCATCACCGATAGAAATACGTTGCATCGCGGATCAATTCTAACGTTGAAAAGTGTCTGACAGAAGCAAGACGTATTCTCGCATAAGCAAAGTGTATTTTGACATAAGCAAGACGTATTGCGCCTAAAGTTCAAACAGCACTACCACAACCCAATACCATTTATATGTGACGATTCAGATCCGATATGCTCTTTTACATGTTTGATTCACCAAGTCCTGCTGGAATCGACAGGTACTTTTGATTACATGACGGAATTTGATTACATCGTTGTCGGCGCGGGATCTTCGGGTTCGGCTTTAGCCCACCGGCTGGCTCGTTATCAGCCTGATCAAACGATTCTTCTTCTCGAAGCAGGTGGGCGAGATGTCTCGCCCTTTATCCATGTTCCTGCCGCCATCATCAAAGCCATCGGCAACCCATCGCTGGATTGGCTGTACATGGCTCAACCGGACCAAAGCCGGAACAACAGAATCGATCTCTGGCCAGCCGGCAAGGTGTTGGGCGGATCCAGCGCCATCAACGGCATGCTGTATGTGCGTGGCCAAGCTCAGGACTACAACCGTTGGGCAACCTCGGGATGCTCTGGTTGGGGATACGACGATGTGCTCCCCCTTTTGAAACGGATGGAAGCCACAGCCATCGGGGACCCGCACTTGAGGGGCCGCGACGGACCGGTACACGTGAATTGGCTGCGGACGACTCATCCGTTGGCCCATGAGTTTGTCGGCGCCATGAAACAAAGCGGAGTGCCGTTCAATGACGACTACAACGGTGCAAAACAGGAAGGCGTGGCATACAGCCAAGTGACGCAACGACGTGGTTGGCGTTTCCACACTGCACGGGCCTACCTCTGGCCTGGTAAGAAACCATCCAATGTTTCCATCAAGACAAAAGCAATGGCGACGGCGTTGTCTTTCGATGGCAGCCGGTGCTCGGGTGTAAAGTACATCAAGCACGGCATCGAACTCGTTGCCCACGCGCGGAACACAGTTGTTCTATGCGCCGGTGCACTGGCCACGCCCAAATTGCTCTTCCTTAGCGGTATCGGGCCGGCTGGCAAATTGGCGGAACATGGCATCCCCGTGCGACATGACTCACCGAATGTAGGACATAACCTTCAGGATCATCCGGAAGGTATGGTCAGCATTGAAGTCAACCAGTCGACTTTCAATACGGAAATCAACAGCTGGAAAATTTGTCTCCATTCACTCAATTGGCTTCTGTTTGGCCGCGGCCCGGCGACCAGCCCCTACCCCCACGCTGTGGCCTTTCTTAAATCCAATCCGGATCTCGACTTTGCCGATGTACAGGTCCAACTCGGCCCTTATGCCTTTAGTTTTGATGAGAACGGGGTCATTCCATACGACAAGCCGGCCATCTCGGCGGCCATCAACATTGCCTATCCCAAAAGTCGGGGTGAAATTCGCTTGCGCTCTAACGACCCTCGTGACCCCCCGATCATCGACCATCAGTTGCTCGGGCACTCCGATGACGTGGGCCGGCTTATAGCTGGGTGCAGATCGGTGCGGACAGTCCTCAATGGATCCGCTTTCGCATCTCACCGGGTGGCGGAACGCTTGCCCGGTGATGATGTTCAGACCGATGAGGAATGGACGGTGTTCCTACGCAAGACAGCATTTCTCGGCTACCACCCCATCGGCACCTGCCGTATGGGCAGTGACGATGGCGCCGTGGTTGATCCAGAGTTAAGGGTCAAAGGTGTGGACGGCTTCTTGCGTGTCGCCGATGCATCCATCATACCCGACCTCATCAGCGGTAATACCAACGCCACCGCGATCATGATCGGCGAAAAAGCGGCCGATCTCATCACTGGAAAAACTCCATGAGCGTTCACGACTCCGAACGCGATGCGCAACCGTTAGATGACCCGTTTGCGTTCAGGTCCGACTGGTACGCTTGGTTTGTGGTCTTCATGTTGTGTTTGGCTACCATTGTTTCTTTCATCGACCGGCAAATTATTAATCTTCTAGTCGACCCCATTCGCGCCGACCTGGGCATTTCTGACACGCAGATCAGCCTCCTCCAGGGATTTGCCTTTGCCCTGTTCCACGGATTAATCGCTATCCCGCTTGGCCGCCTTGCCGACAGTAAAAATCGTAAGACCATCATCGCCGTGGGCATGGTGCTGTGGTCTCTTGCGACAGCCTTTTGCGGCATTGCTAAAGTTTTTTGGCAGTTGTTTATTGCGCGCATGTTCGTCGGCATCGGCGAAGCCACCCTCTCACCGGCGACATTTTCCATGCTGCCCGATTACTTCCCACGCAAAAGCCTGACCAGGGCGTTGAGCTTCTTTACCGGTGCAGGGTTTCTTGGGTCGGGCATTGCGTTGATGATCGGCGGGGTGGTGATCAATCAAATGCTGGCGGTCGGTCCGGTTGATTTAGGGATCATCGGCACCGTGCGGCCATGGCAAATGGCCTTCCTGATTGTCTCTATTCCCGGACTGGTCTTGGTTCTCATCTTTTGGCTTGTGGTTCGGGAACCACCACGCATTGGCTCGCGCAGCACAACGCCACAAGAAACGCTCTCAATTAGCGACGCTTGGCGTTACTTGGTGCTCAACAAACGTGTCCTGGGGTCCGTCATCCTCGGTTTTACTTTTCTGGCCATGATGATGTTCTCGTTGGGAGCCTGGGTGCCGACATTTTACATCAGGACCTACGGCATGACGGCGGCTGAAATCGGCGGCATATTTGGTCTGTACTTCATGATTCTGGGCTCTGCCGGCGTCGTCTCCGGTGGACTGTTGTCCGACTGGTTTAAGGCAAGAGGTCATGCGGACTCTAATATGCGCGCGGGTTTGACGTCCGCTCTGCTAACCGTGCCGTTTCTGGTGGCCTTTCCACTGGCGGACTCCCAAGTCACGTCTCTTATCTTGCTCGCTCCGGTGATCTTTTTCGGAACCATGCCCTTTGGCACCGGACCGTCAGCATTGCCTATGATCGTACCCAATCGATTGCGGGGCCAAGTTGTGGCCTTATATCTCTTGGCTGGCAATCTCATTGGACAGGGCTGCGGGCCCTGGCTAGTCGCTGTGTTTACGGACCATGTGTTAGGTGACTCAATGCTCATCCGGTACTCCATCAGCATCGTCTGCCCGACCATTCTGCTCATCGGCGCTGCAATCATCTTCACCGGCATGAAACCTTATGCGCGCCACGTTGAACAAATAGAAAAAGACTATGCTTAGCTATTGGGAAAAAATCCGGGATACAGCCGGTCAAATCGCTCCCACGCTACAGGTTTGATTTTTTCGTCAGGCCGACCTTTGGCTATCACGCCATGCACAACGGTATGCCCGGCTTCTGATTCAAAGCCCATCCTTTCCGGTATGGTCTGCAAGCGGAATTCATAGGTTCCGGATGCGTTGATCCAAGTGCTTTGATCACTGCGACAATCATTAGCGTTTGCTGAGAACATGAGGGTCGTCTGCGCCTCGGCGCCACCTCCCTCATCCGGGTCCCGAATGACACCGTCTCGGTCTGGAAAGCTGCGCACTTTCCGTTCAGTTTGCGTAACAATTATCCGATTATTTGTTTGCACCATTTCCACAGTAATACTGCGCACATTGGCGTGATTCTGCTCAAGAGTGATGTTTAGACCAGCGTCAGTTCGGCGCACGGCATAGGTGGCGGGCCCTTCTTCAAAACTGGAGGGGCAAGATACGGTCGCGCCCGTCACCGGATTTAACCACGACGAGGCAATATCACCAGTGACGGGGTCCCGGAAATAACCCACCTCTCGCCAATGAATCCAAAATTCAGCATCGGATACGGTTTCGACGGAGTAGGTCATGACGGTCTCGGGATGAGATACGGGGATCGACGTGCCGTTCTCCAAGACCACAAATGTGGTTCCCATGTACCACCAACTTACCTCTTCATCAGCGGCTGACGCCAAAAGCCGACGGTAGATGTTGAATTCGTCTTCTGGCGTCATTGTTCACTCAACAGTCCCGCTTGGTGTTCGCAATGCGTGCGTCTCAGTGTAGACGAAGATGGACGAATAAAAGTAGGGTGTCCGCTCTTTTTCATTGTTCTGTGACGAGGATTTATGGCGTCGCTTGCAGATATTGAGAACCAGGCAGGCTTAGCGCGAATCACCTGCGGCTGGAAAAAAACCGACCTTCCCCTCGATTGGGTGAGAAAGTATTGGCGCGATGTCCATAGCCCCGCCATAACCAGGCGCGCTGGTGTATACGACTATCGGCATTATCAATTTGATCCCGTGCGGTCCGATCTCTTTCCACTGATCAAGGATGTTGAATTTGAGTGCCCTTCCGATCAGCAACTGATGTGGTTGTCGGATGTCCGTTACCGCGATGAAGACGGCTTAGCCCAGTTTGATGCGTCGCCGGAAAGTTCTGTTAAGCCGCATCTCCTTGGGGATATCGAACTCATTGTCGATAAGAGCACGACTTATCGGGCGCTGGGTACCAACGCCTTTACCTTTGTGGACAATACGGGCGTCGCTACACCGCAAGGGCCGGTTCCGTCACCCATGTATGCCCTGTTTATCAGACAAAAAAACGAAGAGGCTGAGTTTAGACAGTGTTTGCGGACTATTGCCGAAACGTGGGCGCAGAACGCAAGCGTCAAACGTCTTCGCTTGAGCCTGTTTGAGGTTCCCGACATGGAAGCCGAACGCAAGGCCGGGTATCCGGTTAAGACTCATCCCATAGAGCAGCAATACCAAGCCTGGATGGATCTGACATTTGAGGATGACCGCACCGCCGATAGTCTAATTGCTGATATTGATACTGCCGCGCTAGCGACTCATGTAAAAACCATACATGCCTACCCCGTGCGCGTTGTCTACACGAGTGTCTACAATGGCAAACCCACGTTGGTCGGCCTGCGCGGCTATGCTGCTTATGAAGCGATCACTGCGTTGGATGCGGAAAACCAAAGACAGTCCGCCCTGCTCCATTGGATGTATGGCCCCGTTGCCAAAAACGGCGCTATCGATGGCGTGAAGTCATGAGCGGTTCGGTATCGGAGCGACTGACTGCGTTCGCTCAGGACTGGGCCGTGCGTGGAATCCCCGAAGACGTCGCCCACGAAGCCAAGCGGCTTTTGCTCAACCAATTAAAAGCTTCTGTCAGCGCAACAGAGCACGAATCCATCGGCATCCTGCACAACACTATCGCACCACCTTTAGACAGACCGGCGCATGTGCTTTGGCTAGGAACGGAAACGACTCCGGGCGATGCGGCACTGGTCAATGGTGCTTTGTTTGAGGTGCTCGACTTTCATGACACCTACATTCCGTGTTTCATGCATGCCACATCGGCTGTATTGCCGGCTGTTCTCGCCGCGTCCGAAACAGGGACTCACTCAGGCAAGGATGTGATCTCCGACCTTGCTCTCGGCATGGAGGTGGAATTGGCCATCGCCTCCATTCTCATGCCAACCGCCTATTACCGAGGCTACGTCCCGGCAGGTCTGACCGGGGGTGTTGGCGCGGCTGCGGCCTGTGCTCTGCTCGCTAATCTGGACGCCGAACAAATGCGCAATGCGCTTGGCATCGCCATGTGCACGGCCTTCGGCACATACGTCTCCGTCGGTAGCATGACGTTGTCTTACATCACGGGCGCCACGGCCAAGTCGGGCATGGCTGCCTTTGACCTAGCACAGCGTGGATTTGATGCACCGGCCACCGCCTTTGAGGGCGATAAAGGCATGCTGTTGACCCACTCCGACGAGGACGCAGGCAAGATTGAGGAGGTCTTGGGGACTTTGGGGATGACCTGGCGCATTCACGGGCAGACCTATAAGACCGTGCCGACCGAAACCATCACCCATGGTCCGGTCGAATGTGTTTTGGATGTTTTTAGGCGTGCCCAGGGACGAACTGTCAAGTCAATGCGCTTCAAGGTCCAGGAGATCGTCAAGGACATCTGCGACGAACGGATGGAACGGTTCTGTGATCCCAGCAGCGAACTAACTGCTCGTTTCGATCTTTGTTTTTGCGCTGCTGCCGCCTGGATCCGGGGTCAATTCACTTTGGCGGAAATGAAGGAAGAGGCCTATACGGACCAAGAGATCTTGGACCTGCGCTCCCGCATTGATTTGGTTGCCGATCCGGACCGAGCGACCTTTGAAGGGTGCTCGCTTGAAGTTGAGTTTACTGACGGTTCTAAGGAAACATCCAATGTGGATGCCTTTTTGGGAAGCCCGGGCAATCGAATGTCCGATGATCAACTATCGGATTTGTTCAAGGTCTACGCCGGAGATCATATGCCGGACACCCAGGTTGACGACATTTTGCAAGCGACGTGGGACCTTAATCAGGCGCCTGACACCAAGCGCCTTATGTCTCTTTTGAGATTGCCCTAAGCTCGCCGGCGATCAACAGGATACCCCATGCCTACTGTAAAACTGCCTGGCGGCGAAACAATCTGGTACCGGAAACAGGGTGCTGGCTCCCCTCTCCTGCATATCCATGGTTCCGCATTTGGGCACCGAAATTTCGAGAAACTCACACCACACGTGAGTGGTGGGTTTGAGGTCATCGATTTCGATCTCCCTGGATACGGCGAAAGTACCGGCAGTCCTCGACCGGGCGGCATGGATGGCCTAGCGGAGCAGGTCTACGAATTCATCTGCGAGACGGACTATGACCGTTTGCATGTGCACGGCACGTCTTTCGGTGCGATGGTCGCGTTGACGCTGGCAGCCCGTCATCCGGATGTCATCGACCGGCTGGTATTAAGTTGCTTTCTTGCACGTTACGACCTGGCTGCTCGCATGATGCGCAACACCTGGAAGCGTGCCGTACGGGACAGTGGCATGGAAGCGGTTGCAGACCTGACATCTGTCGCCGGATTTGCCCGCTCTTTTTACGAACGGTCGGAAGCCGATGCTCAACTGGCATCCATGCGCGAAGCATTCAGTCATACCAGTCCTGAGGCGTTTATTGCTGGAACGGAAATAGTCGAGAAGACCGATCTCAGCTCCCGCGTCGGGTCCGTTAAAGCAGCAACACTTCTTCTCGCTGGGGATGAAGACAACATGACACCTTTCGAGCCTGCGGATAGCGGTGTGGGCATGGCCCAAATGCGCGATCAACTGCCGCAATGTGAAACGACTATTCTTGAACAATGCGGCCACTATCTGGTGATCGAGCAGCCCGAAGAAGCGGCACGTTTGATTACAAAATTTCTCAACTCTGGCAGCTAAGCACGTATGGCCGACACAACAGCACAATCGGAACGGCCGTTTAGCGTCACGAGTACCTATAGCAAATACGTTATCGGACTTCTTTTGGTTGTCGCCATTTTCAACTATGCCGACCGTTACATGCTCGGCATTTTGTTACCGGCAATTAAAAGTGACCTGGATTTATCCGATACGCAAATCGGATTCATCACCGGCGGTGCATTTACAATCATGTATGCGTTTTTGGGTGTGCCCATCGCGAGCTTGGCTGATCGATTCTCACGCAAGAAAATCATAACGGCAGCGCTGGCGGTATGGTCGGCCATGACCTGTCTATGCGGAATTGCTCAGTCGTTTGCACAATTGGCGTTTTTCAGGGTCATGGTCGGCGTCGGCGAAGCTGGCTGTACGCCACCGTCACACTCCCTCATTTCAGATTACTACCCGGCAGTCAGGAGAACCTCAGCTCTTGCCATTTTCGGGCTGGGCTCCCCACTTGGAGTCTTTGTCGGATTCTTGGTTGGCGGTTGGCTGGTTGAGGCCATTGGATGGCGTCTGACTCTGGTCACCTTTGGCGCGCCCGGCGTACTTGTCGCTGCAGTTGTGTATTTCACATTGCGAGACCCGCCGCGCGGTCATGCCGACGGTGTATCTGCCGTACCGGATGCACCCGGTATGATCTCCGCTTTTTCGAAACTTTGGGCCAAGAGGACCTTCCGGCACATGGTCCTGGGCGGAAGCATGTACGGCCTGATCATGGTGGCCGTACTCATCTGGATACCGTCATTCTTTGTCCGCGCTCACGGGCTTGATGTGGCCGTGGTTGGAACATGGTTGGCCTTCACCAATGGCATTCCTCATGCTTTCGGAACTTTGGCTGGCGGTTTCATTGCCGACCGCTTGAGTGCCTATGGCGTCAGAGCACCTATATACTTGTGCGTTTTCGCCCAGTTGGCCGCCGCTCCTTTTTATGCGGTCGTCCTACTGTGGCCGACCCCCACACCAGCGTTTCTGTGGCTCATTATTCCGTCGTTTGTCGGAGTGATGCAGGGCCCAGTGCTCTACGCCACCATTCAGGCTATCTCGGATGTGCAAAGCCGTGCCGTTGCCGCGGCTTTGATGATCCTTATCATCAACCTGATTTCAGGAATTATCGGGCCCCAGTTGGTCGGCATTGTCAGCGACTTGCTGGTAGAAACCGTTGGCAACGCCTCGTTGGGTATTTCCCTTCTCGTCGTTGCATCGATTTGCAGCCTGTGGTCCGCATTCCATTTCTTTATGGCGTCAAAACACATCGAACATGATATCGCGCACCCGTAAAAGGGTTAAACGGACAATGTAGTCGCGTCGTATCCATAGACGGTGTCTAAGTTTGACGCCCGCTGTTGTGTCTTGTCTCCGGTCAGACGTTGATAGAGATCCGTCGCCTTTCTGGACTGTTGAACAATCCACGTGGTGCGCTCGCGTCGAGCATTTTCGTAAGCGGTTAGTCCCTGTTGCGCTGACTCACAGGGAGAGAGAGCGTGACCAAGAACCACCGCGTCTTCTATGGCCATCGCTGATCCCTGTGCCATGAAGGGAAGCGTGGGATGGGCGGCATCCCCCAGAAGCGTCACCCGGCCCTTGGTCCATTGAACGATCGGTTCTCGGTCGAACAAACCCCACCGGTAACAGTCGTTAGACGGTGTGGCTTTAAGTAGGGTCAGCACATCCTCATGCCAGCCGGCAAAAGCCTCGACGACTTCGTTGACGTCTGCGGGGCGATTCCACCCCTCCTCCGTCCATTCATCTGTTGCAACAATGGCCACATAGTTGATGAATTTCCGCCCTCGCACACCGTATTGAATGATGTGCTTATGCTCTCCCAACCAGGATACGGAAACCGGCTCGATGACAGTCGCAGGTAAGGCGTCTGCGGGAACCATGCCACGGTATGCGGCCTGCCCGGTAAACCGTGGATCCTCTGCACCAAACAGAGACTGCCGCAGGGCTGAGCGGATACCATCGCACCCGACGAGAACGTCGCCTGTGACGGTCTGGCCGTTTGTAAAAATTGCAGTCACGCTATCATCGTCTTGTTCACAGTCTGATAACGCATGATTAACGGATACAGCGTCCGCGTCCTGTCGCAACACGGTATCCAACAACATTTGATGCAGATCGGCGCGGTGGATGTGAAAGTATCGCGCGCCGTAGGTCTTCATCATTTTGTCTTTAAGCGGCGCTCTAAGCATCTCCTGCGCCGTGTCAAAACGCCTATAGACGGAATGTTGGGGCTCAACGGCCAACTCACACAGCGGTTTCTCTAGGCCAAGAAAATTCAAACACTTGACGGCGTTGGGGGTGAGCATGATCCCTGCACCAATTTCACCCAACGATGGTGCCTGCTCGTAAACTTTGACGCTGAGTCCGCGGCGCTGCAGGGCTAAGGCCGCGGAGAGGCCCCCAATTCCCGCTCCGACTATGATGACGTTCATCGGATTCATGGATTACCTGACCGATAAAAAAACGTAAGTGCTTACCAATCATTAGAATGTAAGCGGCTGACTAGGTCTCACCTTGTCATAAATGTGAATATCTTTTATTGCGATGCACGGATTGCGATCAAGGGTGAAACCTAAAGTGATCCAAGGCGTATGATCCGCTACGTTTTGTGAATACAGTCCAATGAACGAAAGTTTGGCATGGCTTCAGCAAATGACCACATGATCCCGGGTCCGGCCGGGAATTTATCCGTCCGAAAAAAAGGCCTTGAACCCAAACCGGAATCTGTTGTGGTTTTGGTACAAGGAGCCAACATCTCCGGTCAGGCGGGATTTGATTTCTCCTTCGAGGGCGGGGCAGATTATTCGTTTATGGATGCTCTGGTGGAACGGGGTTTCGGCGCGGTTACATTCTCAATACGCGGTTACGCGAAATCCGAACTCAACGGTGACCCGCTGTCCGTACAGACGGACCAAGCCATAGAGGATCTGACGGCTGTCATTGATTGGCTGGAAACCCAAGGACTCATCAAACCTCACCTGCTCGGCTGGTCTTGGGGCGGGCGAATAGCGGGACGATTTGCGGAAGACAACGCAACACGCATCAATCGCCTGGTGCTCATGGACCCCGCTATCGGTGGTGGTGGCGTGATCCTTCCCGCACCCGACGAAGGGTGGTGGCCTATTACTTACGATTATTTTATGGGCCGCCTTGAGGACGAATTCACGGACCTTGCTGCCAAGAAGGCGTTAGCCGAGCAGGTGTCCCGGGAAAAACCACAGTCACCCAACGGCATACGACAAGAAAACTCCGTCGGCAGCGTCCCGGTCAATCCGGAAAAGATCACCGTTCCGACACAACTCATATACGGCCATGCGGCCGCGAAGGCGGACTACATGCACGGAACCATGCCGCGTGCAGAATTCTTAGAAAAACTTGCCACCAATGACAAAGAGCTGGTCATCGTTCCCGGTGGTGGTGACTACGCCCACATCCAAAACCCAAGACAGCTCATGCATAAAGCCGTGACGAACTTTCTGTCGGCTTAGAACTGGGGCAACCCCAACTGCATGCGCCCAACGCGGAGTTTGATCATATCGTCCGTCGGCGCCATCACAGAGCCGGCCTGCGCATCGCGCATGTAGCGGCCCAGGGCATTGGCACCGCCGTAACTGCGCCCTCCACCGATGTTCATCGCCGTGCGCGTGACAAAAAGAGAAGTCTCATCGGCAGCGCAAACGCATTCGATAAACGGGGCAATGTCTGCGATGTCTCCCGTCTCGACCAAATCGGCGACCAAGTACACCAAGGCCCGAGTGCGATCGAGAGCCAGCTTCATTTCGCCAATGTACCGTTGGATACCGTCGATCTGAGCCAGCTTAGACCCGTATCCCCATAGGCCCGACCCGTCACATGATCCAAACAGGTGGCGTAGGCGCCTTCGGCGATGCCGAGGTAGACGGCGGCAAAAGTGATCATGGAAAACGGCATTAACACCGGTAGCACTTCCGTAGGCCAGGCTGATTCCCCACCCAAACGGTTGCCGGCGGGCACCGTGCCGGAGAACGTCATCGGGGACGAGGCGTTGGCCCGCATACCCAATCCTTTCCACGGCGCATCGACGGACCACTCCACTTCGCTTTTCTCGAGCACGAACGAAGTGAAATAGCCAGGCGCGGCATCGTCCAGCATCGCCGGGGTGAAATAGAGATCAGCATACTCGGAGGATGTCACCCAGCCCTTACGCACATTAGTGAGATCGTATCCTCCGTCCACCGGTTTGATGGAACTCTGCAAGGACCATGTGTGCGACCCCGTCCCCGCTTCGGCGATGGCGGTGGTGGTGATGCGCTCGCCGTTGGCGATGGGTTTGACGAACCGATCTTTTTGATCATCGGTCGCCATGCGCCAGATGGGTTCGGTCGACTCACAATGCATTTTGAAACACATGCCGGTGGAGCCGCAGGCCCGGGACAGACGCTCGATAACCAGAACGGAAGTGAGCACGTCAGCGCCCATGCCTCCCAGGTCTTTCGGGATGCGCAGGCCGAGCAATCCGGATTGCGCTAAAGCGTTGAAATTGTCTTTAGGAAAGGTCGCGGACTCATCCAAAGTATCCGCGTTGGGACGAAGTTGGTTTTCTGCCAAGTCTTCTGCGATTTTGAGGAAAGGTTCTTGATCGGGTGTGAGGTCAAACAAGGGCATAACGGTTTACGGCGTCTTCAGTTGGATCAATAGACGATCATAGAAACAGAGGAACGTCTGAATCAAAGATTAGCATGCGCCTTTTTCATTTGCTCGGAACACCTGTTGTGCTCCACTTGATGAACAAACGAACAACGCTGGAACCGAAGACAGAATGAACGTTTTTCGATCTAAGAACATCACTCAGGGGTTGGCGTTCATCTTAGCGGTTCTAGCTGGATTGGGTTCTAATCCAAATATATCTGGAGCGGAAACACTGCGAATCGCCGTGCCCGGACGGACTCCCGGTTTAGGCAATCCGTTCGCCTCCATGATCACCGGCGGCATTCATCCAGGCACCGTTTTATTCGATTGCTTAGTGGTGATCGATGAGACCGGTGCCGTGGTTCCCAGTCTTGCTTTGTCGTGGGAATCGACCTCACCCATAACTTGGGTCTTTCGCTTGCGGGACGATGTGGTGTTTGCCAACGGAGAGCCGTTCAACGCGGAAACGGTTGTTGCCATCGTCGAGTACCTCAAGACAGGCCCAGCGCAGCGATTTTTCATTTCAGGTGAGGTCGCCCGTATTCAGTCTGCCAATGCCATTGATGAACATACGGTTCAATTTACCGCCACCACACCGGACGCTATTTTTCCCAAGCTTATAAGCATGGTCTTGATGGCGCCAAAGAACGCTTGGCAAGAAATGGGGGCCGATGAGTTTGGACTTCAGTCCATCGGGACGGGCCCTTTCGTATTGACAGACTGGGGGATGGACAGCGGTCGATCCCGGATGGTGCGCAACTTGTCATCCTGGCGAGATGTGAGAGAACTAACAGAGATTCAATGGGTCGTTATTGGTGAACAGATAAGCCGGGCGCAGGCGCTCATGTCGGATCAGATCGATATCGCCTACGGTCTGGGGTTTGAATCGCTGCATTTGTTGGAGCAGGAAGGGTATCGAACATTGGTGAGGGAGGCGCCCCTGGTCGGTGCCTTGGCGTTGCCGAATATCCGCCCCGACCATCCTCTCGCCGATGTGCGTGTAAGACAGGCTTTGAATTACGGCACCAATCGTCAAGAGATTGCCCAAATCATTTTGAACGGTTCTGTGGAGGCCAATGGCCAAGGGGCTATTCCGTCGGTATTCGGCTACAACCCGGACATCAAGCCCTACCCTTACGATCCGGAGCGGGCACGGGCGTTGCTTCAAGAAGCGGGTTATGCCGAGGGACTTTCCTTTAGAGCCGATGTCCTACTCTCTGCGGGAGTGCCCGAAGCGGAACTCATCTACCAATCCGTCGCCCAAGATCTGCGTCAGATCGGGGTCGATATGGAGATACGGCCAACCTTTGGCACGGAATGGGTCAGAAAATGGTTTTCCGGCGACTGGGGAGACACCGATATTCTCTCTTCTATCTGGAATACGTCCGCCTATATGGATGCGATCCGGGCCATCGAGAATGTGTCCTGTTCCAAAAATGGCGTGTTCTTCTGTATTCCGGAAATGATGGATGACATAGAGGCGACAAAAACAAACTTTGATCCGGCGTCACGGGAAAAATAGCTGCAAGACCTGATGGCGCGCCTGCACGACTTGGCGCCATCCCTCTACCTATTCCCGCAAGCTGCAGTCTTTGCTTTCGCCGATCGGGTCCAGAACATCACCTTTGGCCGCCAACAGCTGCGTCTTGAGGACATAGAGATTGACGACGATTGATTACCAAATCGTGCCTTAACCTAAAGTTTGGACGTGTGACTCAAATACCTCTGAAACAAAGCGATCATAGCTTTACGGTAGGCCCCCGATTTCAGACGGTATGGGGGATTCGCGAAGCCATTGTGTTTGCGCTCGAGGGACTTGGTGTTGGAGCGTTCCTGTTGTTCGCGGCCACTGATCATGTGACCGGTATGATTGGCGCCCTCATCTGCATGATCGGCGCCGTGATCCTGTTACTTTCACACCTTGGCAAACCAATGCTGGCTTGGCGCGCCATTATCAACGTCCACCGCTCCTGGATCAGCCGAGGCACTCTTGCCATTGGGCTGTTCACAGCACTGGGATGTCTCTATGTGGGTGGGCTCACAATTCCTGCACTGAGTTTTATTGATAATCTAAATGACATCCTGATCTTGGGCGCTGTGGTGACGGGTTTGTTCATTTTGTTTTATCCTGGACTGGCAATGCGGGCATCCGCCGGGATCGCGTTTTGGTCCTCCCCTCTCCTACCACTTCTTTCATTTTTGCATGGATCGTTGACAGGGTTGATGCGGCAGGTGTTGTTTTCGGTGGACAGGTTGCGATTTTGGGAGTTGACCTGAAACTGATTTGGGGCGCGCTTATTATCGTCATCGTGTTGACCACGTTTCTTTATGTCCATGCTATGCGTCGGCGCGGTAATGCGAGCACTATTTCCGCGAATTGGTTGATCGGACAGGAACCACTCCTTTTCTGGACCTTGGCCATGGGACTAGGGCTTCTTCTTCCTTTGATCGCTATTCTGTCAGGGCTTTTAAATACGCCGGTTCTGGCTGGCATCGTCCTGGGCCGCATTATGGGCGATATCATGTTTCGATTTGCCGTCCTCAAGGTTGGCGCCTTCGAGTCCGTTGCGTAGAGTGGAGCGGGGAAAGCACACCGTGAACAAAATCACAAACAAACAAGAGTTTAAAGATGAGGCCTGGACCCCATCGGTCTGCATGGGTTGCTACAACTGTTGTGGCATCAAAGTGCATCGCATCGACGGTAAAGTGGTCGACGTCGTCGGCGATCCCGCTGCTCCTAATTCCCGCTGCTCCTAATTCCCGCGGCTACATTTGTGCAAAGGGCAAAGCCCGATTTCTTGATCTGCATGATCCCAAACGCCTGACCACACCGTTGAAGCGTGGCAACTCCAATAAAGGCTTGAATGAAGATCCAGAGTGGCAAGAGATTTCTTGGGACGAAGCCTTGGAAACCGTCGCCAGCCGCCTCAAGACCGTTCGCGAAGATGATCCACGCAAGCTGGTGATTGCGCACTTCGATATGCCAGGCTACGGCATCTCCAAAGCGTTTGGAGCGGCTTACGGTACGCCAAATCTCCATTGGAACCGGGCAGACTATTGCGGCGCCGCGCCCCATATGGCGCACCTTCTGCTCAACGGCTCCTTTAATGGTGAGCTGGATTTCGAACGGTGCAACTACATGGTGCTGTGGGGCACCCAGCTGGGCGCTCTGGCCGAAACCATCCCCTTGCATACGGCTGATATGATGGCGGAGGCCCGCGCTCGGGGTGCAAAACTGGTGGTCATCGATCCGTTCTGCACCAATGCGGCCGCCAAGGCACACGATTGGATTCCCATCAAGCCTGGGACAGACGGTGCACTTGCTCTCGCTATGCTCAATGTACTGCTCAATGAACTCGAGCTATACGACACGACCTTTCTTAAAGAGAAAACCAATGCGCCGTATCTCATTGGCGATGACGGGCATTACGTGCGCGATGCAGTGACAGGCAAACCCCAAATCTGGGATGAAAACAGCGGTGAGGCAAAACCCTTCGATGATGAGTCCATTAGCAAACCGGCGTTGCAAGGGGATTTCACGGTAGGTAATCAGCACACTCAGCCATCCTTTCAGAAGGTCAAAGATCATCTGCTTCAGTTTGATGTGGACACGGCATCGGCAACGACGACCGTGACGGCAAAAACCATCCGCCGGTTGACCAAGGAGTTCGCTGATGCTGCATTGATCGGCTCAACGGTGGTCATCGACGGTCACGAATTGCCGCTGCGCCCCGCAGCGATCCATTTCAAACGGGGGTCTGGGGCGCACAAGGGTGGCGCCCATACGACCCTAGCCATTCATATGCTGAATTTGATGGTGGGCAATCTGGATGTGCCTGGTGACCAGCGGGGCGTTAATCCCATTGGTCTGTTTTGGGCGCCGGAGGAAGATGCAGACGGCATGCTGGTGCCGGCCCAGCACATCGCCAAATACCACAAGCCCTACCCGCCCCGGCAGCCGACGGTTCCTGAAACGTTGGATCTCAACGAGCTTTTTCCGGCGGCTCTGTTCACCCGTGGCATGTTTGCCTGGGGTATTCGTGACCCAGACCACTTCGGCATTCCCTATACGCCGGAAGTGCTCATGCACGGCCGCACCAATCTGATGATGAACAGTCATAACCCCGAAGCCATGGCATCGGTCCTGGCTAAGATTCCGTTTCAGGTGTCCTTCGCCACATTCATCGACGAGACCACGGAGTTTGCGGACATCGTGCTACCGGATAGCCACGACTACGAACGGTGGGATTTGTTCCCCGCCAACGACCCTTATGCCTTTATCACTCCAGGCCCTGGTGAATGGTATTGGTTGATGCGGCAACAGGCTGTTCTCCCGCCGGAGGGCGCCCGCCCCGGGACAGAGGTCTATCTAGAGCTGGCCGAGCGGACCGGTATTCTTGAGGATCTCTATACCCAGGGCCAAGCCATGTGGAACATCGACGAGGCTTTCAAACTAGAGCCTGGAAAACGGCATACAGTAAAAGACATTGCCGAACAGCAGGCCAAAAGTCTGATCGGCGAAAGTTTTTCATACGATCAACTCAACGAAACGGCCTGCCTCATCACCCGGGAAAAGACCATCGAGGAAGCCTATCCGCGTCCTTTTATGAAAGCGCGGGTGCCAGTCTACATGGAACATCTGATTGAAACTGGCGAACGGGTGAGCGACGTCGTCGACGAGTTGGGGATTGAGTGGGATGTCTCTCCCTATGCACCTCTACTGCAATA
Source organism: Rhodospirillaceae bacterium (assembly GCA_965262665.1). Classification (GTDB taxonomy): domain Bacteria; phylum Pseudomonadota; class Alphaproteobacteria; order Rhodospirillales; family Rhodospirillaceae; genus CBDBND01. The sequence continues at coordinate 41,686 of CBDHFR010000002.1, read as the reverse complement.
CTTTCCCTGTCATGCTCACGAAGATCATGACTCGGGGTTCGATCTTCATGTGGTGAACTTCAAAGTACCGTTCATCACGTTTTCCATAACGGTTGAGAATCTTTGGATCGACGAAATAAGCGAGGCCAACCCCTATACCTACAATGTCATGCTCAACAGCAAAACGACACACGAAAAGGGATTGAAGGACGGTGACCGGATACAAATAGAGTCTCAATTCGCCACTGGCGAAGGCACGTTGAAGACAACCGAGCTTATTCATCCAGACTGCATCGGGATTCCCTCCACACTGGGCTATTGGGCCCGGGCTTATTCGGTATCCAAATATAAAGGCACGGGATTCAACAACTTTCTCCCCGCACCCGACGTGGCTTTTATCGATACTTTAAGCGGACAAACGGATTCCTGCGTGCGCGTGAAGGTAACCAAAATTTCCGACGCTATAGGGGCAACCGCATGAGCAAGTACGGCATGGTCATGGATCTGGACCGCTGCATTGGCTGCAATGCCTGTGTCATCGCCTGCAAGGTGGAACACAACACGCCGCGGAGCATCAACTTCACCAAAATTCTCGAACAGGAAATCGGCACCTATCCAGAGGTTAAACGTCAGTTTCTGCCGGTGATGTGCAACCACTGTGATGACGCCTCCTGCATCGATGTCTGCCCAACCAAAGCCACCTACGCCCGGGACAAGGACGGCATCGTTCTCGTCGATTGGGACAAATGCATCGGCTGCGGCGCCTGTGTCCTGGCTTGTCCGTATGACCAGAGATTCCAGGTCTTTGATGAACGCACACCCTTCCCCGACAACCAAACGGACTTTGAGCGACCGGATGTGAAGCGGGCAGATAAGGGTGCCATCGCCAAATGCGATTTCTGTTATCACCGCATCGACGAAAACAGGGAACCAGCGTGCGTCGAGGTGTGTCCGACCAACGCTCGGATCTTCGGCGAAGCCGATCAGCTTGCCGACGAGCAGACCTGGACCTTGTTACCGGAAAAACGCACCAAACCCACCGTCTTTTATAAGGGCTGAGGAGAACCGCTATGATCATCATGACCCAAGAGCCATGGTCTGCTGATTCCGTTCAGGAACTAAGCAATCTGATCTCGGCCGCAAAAGGAGAACCACGACCCTCCGGTGAACCGCTCCTTGTTCTTCTGCCGCTTGGCGAGGCCGGTGCAAAGATGCAAACGGAAGCCAAAGTTTCAAAAGCGCTGGCCGCCCTATCAAAAGCACAAAAAGTGTACCTCGCTGGCGCCGTTCCGGTGACGGCTAAGGGTGCCAAGGTTGCACAAACCGTTGGTTTTCTTTTCGGCCCCGACGGCAAATCACTATTGCGCACATCAAAAGTCACACCGGACTATCTCACCGGCTTCAGCGATTCAGCCTGCGATCTTGGTAAAAAAGCCAAGTTTCCCGTGGCCCAGACGCCGCTCGGCGTCATCGGCATGCTCATCGGCGAAGACATTTTCCAAACTCAGCTGGGCCGGGCGCTCACTTGGAAAGGCGCAGAAATCATCCTCAATCCGGCCATCGAGCGTCGTGATTTCAGCTATGACGCGCGCCTGAACGCCCGCTTGGTCCGCGCCTATGAAAATCTTTCTTATGTGGCGACGGCTACTCCAAGCCATGTGAACCGGGACGGCTATGCGGTGTCCCTGCCTCCGGGTTGCGGCTTCTATTCCTGGACCTACCGCCACCAGAGAATTGGCAAGGACGAATCCTTTTTGTCCGCTGCAGCCGACATCGAAACTCTGCGCATCCGGCGACAGAACCCTTATTACAACCCACCTGTCCATGTGCGTGCGAACCTGTACGTGAAAGGGTTTCAGCAGGTTAAGCGCCAGCAAGCCAAGCGCGCTCTGCCGAAAATCAAATCAGGGTGGGTTAAGGAAGCAAACCTGCGCACAGAAGCGCAAGCAAAACGCAACGCTTTAGACGGCCCGCGGGAAGACCGCTACGACGTCCTAGTCGTCCAGCCTGAACCGCGTTTCATTCAAAAGCACACGGAAGACCCAAAAGCGGTCATCCAGAAAAATCTGGAAGATGCCCTATCGATCACGGCACGCAGCGCCTCCGGCCCGACCACACGTCTGTTGTGTTACCCAGAGTTCTTTCTCCACGGTCAAGGCGGATACGGACGCCGCACACCGGCGACCTTCGAGCGCATCGCCATCTCTTTCCCCGGTCCTGAGTCCGATCAGATCGGTGAGTTCTGTGCCAAGAATAAGGTCTACATTGCAGGATCCGCCTTGGAGAAGGACCCCAAGTTTCCCGGCCGCGTGTTCAATTGCGCTTTTATTATCAATGACAGTGGCGACCTCATTCACCGCTACCGGAAAATCCATTGCGCCGATGTTTGGGGCTTTTTCCCGGACTGCACGCCGGGGAGCATCTTCACCCAATACGTCGATACGTTCGGCTACGACTATCTTTTCCCCGTCGCCGATACTCCCCTCGGTAAGCTGGCCGCCATGGTGTGCTTCGATCACACGGTGGGAGAAACGGCGCGCATGCTGGTCCACAAAGGGGCCGAAGTGATCATTCACTGCACATCTGATCCGCACGGCGCCGACCGATTGCCGTGGGAATTGACGCGTCAAACCCGGGGGTTTGAAAACACAGCCTATATCCTCACACCGCGCAATGGTGGTGAGTATCTCGACCCTCACGGGGTTCACCCCAGTGTTCTTGAGCGTGGCTACAGCCGCATCATTCACTTTGACGGATCGGTGATGGGAGAAATCGACACCGCAGGCCGGGCGTTCATGTCCGGTTCATTGGATTTGCGGGAACTACGCATGGCCCGGCAAGACCCGACGATGAACTCGGTCATCTGGGATGACCCAACAGGCTATATGGACATTTACGCTCAGAAGATCGGCATGCCTTTGGACGTTTGGGCTGGTGACCCGTACGTAAATCCGTATACAGGCTACAAACAGCTGCGCGATGTCTTGGCGCGGTACAATAAGACCGGTGTCTATCAGCCACCGGCAACGGACGTCAATTTCGGCGTCCGCACCGGTATTTGAGTTTACTCCGCGGCTTCCTTAACGGGTTTTGCTCGCGGCGGAATGATTTTCTGATCCGCCATACTATCCAGTGCCAGCTGATAGTTCTCCTCGATCCGCCCCTTCGAATCCATGACGGAGTCCGCGAACTGGTTGGGTGGGTAGAAACTCACTGTGTCGTACACAGGCCGGTACATTTCTATGCGGTTGCGCACAAGCCTGTTGTAGCCGCCAACGCCGGAGCGCAGCCGACGCAGGCCTTCTACGTCGATGAAGGTTGCTGCTCGTGTGCATTCCCCCATGCCCGCTTCGGCCAAGATACGCCCATCATAGTCAATGATCTTTGACCGGCCTTGGCATTCGTTTTCCGCGTACGGCGCGTTGCGGATGCCAGCTGTATTGCACGACACCAAATACATCATGTTCTCCGAGGCCCGCACGGTCTTGGCCGATTGCCAGCCGTTGTTATCCGCCGCACCGAAGTCAGACGTGGGATGGAGCAGCACTTCAGCGCCCCGGAACATGAACATGCGCGCCGCCTCGGGGAACATGATTTCACCGCAGGGCATCATAGAGATGCGGCCTAGACTCGTGTCCGCTACCGGAAAAGCCCCTTCGATACCGACGGTATCGAAATACTTATCCATAAAATCATGCGGCGACCCGGCATGAGCGGTGTTGATCCGCCGGTATTTGAGAACGATGTCGCCGGAGGTGTCGATGAGGAAGCTGGTGTTGAAGTACCGGCCGGGAAACTGCGGGTCGCACCAATAGGCGTTCGCCCCGATATGAATTTTGAATTCCTGAGCCAGTTTCTGCAGGCGTTCGCTTTCGGGACCTGGGAGGTCCAAACAGGCTTTTTCGATCCAGGCTTGGGCGGATTCTCCGACAGGAAAGCCCTGTAATCCAAACTCGGGAAACAGCAGCAGTTTGGTTCCGTTGCACGCTTGACCACGAATGAGTTGTTCCCAACGGTTAAGGCTGGTGTTGACGATAGCCATGGCGTCTTCACGGTTCGTGCAACCGTTCAACGCATGGGTGTAGGTTTGCATGCAAGCGACACGCCACGGTTCGATCATTTTTTGATACTCCTCTCGCATTGTTTGCAAGACGCTATGCGTATTGATGACGATCTAGAATGAAAAAGGCTTGTCTCGATCATAGGTCGAATGTATTGGGCTCTTATAGTGAAGAATTCGGCCAACAATGGATTTACATAGATCACAGTATCGTCAGCGCCCCGCCCAATAATACCGAACTTCGATACGGTCTGGATCGACGGGCTGACCGAGTGCATCGAAAGCCTTGCTATTGATTTTATGGCAATGAAACCGACACAGATCTTCGGGCCGTGAGATCAGCGCAACAGAAATGGTTTCATCGCCATCTATAATATGGCGCACCGTGCGATGAAAGCCATCAATAAGGACGAGATTCGACTTTTCTTCCTTTGCGGACTGAGGCATCCCGGCCAACAGCACAGGTACGGCTTTGCGTACTTCGGTCATGGATAAAACGTGACTTAACGTCACGTTAACGACACCCTCATCTTGAACCTGTTTCATGGTCCAGGTGCCATTCATATCTTGGGTGAAACGATAGGTGTGAAGACGGCTCGCTTTGACAACACCCTCTAAAGGTAAAATTCGGTGCGTAAGGTCGATTTCACCATGAGCGACCAGGCGCTCAAGAAGACTGATGTTGAAAGCATGATCGAAGAAGGTAAAGATCGTGTCCTTGGGCTGGGCACTAAATGGGTCGCTGGCAGGTGAGTCGGGCATTTCATTTGCCATGAGCTATTCGGACAATGCGGCCTGAAGGGCTGCAGTGTCATTGTAGTAGCACACCGAGGTGATACGCCCATCCTTGACTGTCCAGGCTTGAACCCAATTCACAGAAAAGGACCGCCCGGTCACCTTCCCTTCCCCTTCCGCGTGGCCGAAGACAACCACATCGTCACCGTCCGTGACAAATTTCTGGGGGTCCAGTTTATGGACAACAGCGTAGTCTCGAATACGCGCGAGCAATGCGATCGCATCTTCACGCCCGTGGGCGACGCCAGCGAAAGGAATCTGATCGGGGGAGCCGTTGTAAACCGCCTCCACATCGTCGCTGAATAGTTCGGCCATGCGGCCATGACGCCAAACCAAGTTGGGATCGTATAGGCTTTTGATCAACGCCGTATTGGCTGCGGTGTCCGTCATTCTATCGCGCGCTCTTATTGCGTTATTTTAGGCGGCAGATGAAGCACACGATTGATCTCGTCGTCCTTGAAACCGATGGCCCGGGGCCGGACGGTACCCGGTAAAACAGCTACGTCGAACAATTCTGTGATCAAACCTTTAACGCGGATCCAGTCGGTCAGGGCACCGGAACGGGTATCGATGATCTGCAGGCCGCAGCGCGGCTCGGCCTTCTTGGCGGCGAGTTCGTCGTCCAAAGGCAAGTTCTTGAAAGCGCCGTCGTGGCGCGGTTGGGATACACCAACGATGGCGAAGTCACCATGAAACGTCAGGCCGCGCAAATAACCAGGACAAAACGCCACGCGCTCACAAGTGTTGGTCGTAATGTCGAACTTGCACAGGTAACCGGTGCCTGACTCAGCAAACCACAGCATACCGTTATGCCACCGGGGTGAATGAGGCATGGATAAATCACGACAGATGACTTCATTGGTCTCTATGTCAACAATGATGCCACCGTTCCACCGGTTGTCGCGCCAACCGTCAGCCACATCGCTTTCCGATACCGCTGTAACGAACTTTGGCCGTCCATCGACCATGGCTAAGCCATTGAGATGACAACGATCTTCAGGCACAAGGCGAGAGATGAAAGGCGGTTGCCAGACCACCTCGAAACTGTGCTGTTCGGATAAGCGGGCGAGGCAACTAAACAGGGTATTGACGAACACCACCTCGCCATTGGCGTCAAAGGCGAGATCATGAGCGTCCACATCGCCGGTGACGGTGCAGTACCGCGGGGCGTAGATGCGGTCGTAGTCGTCGTGGGCTTGGCCGGGCTGCAGCAGATTGCGGAACCGCCACATCTGATTTTGCGAACTGACTGCCAGCTCGTCACCGTCAATCACCAACCCCATGCAGCGCGGCAGCGCGCGCTCGTCAAAACTGATGCGGCTATCGGACTTGCGCCCGACAAAGAACAGTTTGTGGGCCTGATAGGTGGTGAAGGCCAGGCTCAGGTTGTGCTGCGCCAGCCAGCGGGGGAACATCCGCGATGTTGAGAGCTCCAGACGTTTTTCTTCGGTGCCACCTGTTGGGCTGTCCACTGATCCATCCTCAACGATCCGTCGTTGTATAAGGAGTTCACCTTCGAGCCCGACCAGATTCAGATCATCGACAACCGGTTCATCGGCCACAAACGCACCGCCTTCGAAGACTGGCCCGAACCGGAACGCCGACGGCAATTGGTCCGCCTGTGGCTGCGGGATAGCGGCCGGCCGTTCTATCACGGGTGAAAAGCATCTTCGATTTAAGAGACGGCGGCTAAAAACGTCTCGGCATGAGTTCTGAGACTGTAACGGGCAGCGGCGGCGTTGGCGCGCGCAACGGCATCGGCCATTTCTGCATCATCCGTATGCAGGCGGTCGATCACCTCAAGCCATTGAGCCACATACTCCTGCGGTGGCGGCGCGGAAAAGTCATCACGCACGTCTTGCGGTGGGTCGAACAGGTAGCCGGCGCCGTCCAACACTTCGGAAATCCCACTGACGCGGATGGCGAGAACCGGAATGCCGTTGGCGTTGGCTTCTATCAGGACCCGTCCTGCCGCTTCGAACCATATGGAAGGAAATAAAACCAAGGACGTGCGTTCATATACCACTCTTATGGTGTCGGTGTTGTCGGCAAATAAGACACTCGCCCGTTCTTTCAACGCCGGATAGGCTTCGTAGACCGTATCCTTTTTCCCCCGGCCTCCAACAAAGAGAAACTTATAGAGTTTGTTTTGCGCGTGGCGCATCTCAACCAAGGCGGCCACCAGGGCGAGACCTTTCTCGGGGATTGGATTGATGAATGTGATGAATTCCGGTGTCCGAGTTTCACAAACAATGTCAGGAATGCGGATCAAAGATGACAGAACCACAATGGGCACGTCGGTCACCTACGCCATCTGCTCCCGTAATGCGTTTGAAGGTGTAAAAACTTTTTGCACATGAATGAAATGGGACGCCTTGGTATATGTTGGTGACCCCGCATAGAGCACGGACCGGCATCCCTGCGCTTGGGCATGAAAACCGGCAAAGAAATTGGAGGACAAACCCCCATAGTTCAGCAACACATCCGGTTCGAGCTGGGAGAAATTGTTTAGATACAGCTCCTTGAGCGCTGTCTCTTCCACCGCCAATAGATCGGTGACCTTACTGCTCGCAGAAAACGCAATGAAGTGGGTGACACCATTGACCGAGACTTTGTGAACGGGCGTCTTGATGTTGAGACCCCGCGCCTCCAGCGTGTCCGCAGGCTCCAACTTCCGGACTTTATTGAGCAGTGTGTTGTCCTGATCGGCCAAGGATCCGGTGACGGCCACGCATTGGTGACCCATATCGCTCAATTCTGCGAGCAAGGCGGCGACGCTTTGCGCCGCACCGCTTGTGGAATCCAACAGTGCATGGGGTGAGAAAAAGAGGAATTTCAATGCGTTAGGCCCGTCTTATGAGGACTCGATGCAGGATATACGGACCGGGACGGGAAGGACAGGTTTAGGCGAGACCCTGGCTGGTGAGGTGAACATCGTCTTCGGCCAAACGGGTGCCGCCGGTGAACGTGGCGACGACAGAGTAACCGTCCTGAGCGGAGCCGTTGCTGTCGTAATAGAGCGCGGCGTCTTCTTCGGAATACACCAGGGCCGCATCACCGTTAGTGAAGGCGCTGTTATCGCCGGCATCGGTGCCGTCGAACGCGCCTGTGATGACCGAGAAGTTCTCGCCTTCGATGACATCACCGGCGGTGAGGACAAAGGCGTTGGCGTCGAGCACGACCGTATCCGTGCCGGAGAGGAAGTCCTCAATCATATCACCGGTCTCGGACAGGCCGCCGAAGAAGAACTGATCGGCGCCATCGCCGCCGATGAGCACGTCCGCGCCTTCGCCACCGACGATGATGTTGTCGCGATCATTGCCGGTGATGACGTCGGCGTGGTCGGAGCCGATGGCGTTTTCGATGGAAATCAGGGTATCGACGCCGCCATCTCCATCCATGGCGGACCCCGCGTAGAGGTTGACAGTGATGGCCGAGGACGCGCCGGTGTAATCGGCGGTATCCTCTCCCAGGCCAAGCCATCGGCCTGTGCCTATGTCTTCACCACGTGGCGCACGTGGGGTGTGTTTCAAGAGGCCATGGAAAAAGCCTTTTGGACGGTCAACGGCTGCATCGTGTGGGACAAAAAATCGGTCGGCATGGGCGGCAAGCATTACCGGCCGCAACATGAATTTTGTTTGTACTCCGCCGGGGACCAATGGTTCGGCGGCAAAGACAAATCGGATGTGTGGGCTTACGGCCGCGTGCCCGCCAACGCCTACGAACACCCAACGCAAAAGCCGGTGGATTTGATGGCCCATGCGGTGACCAACTCCACCCAGCCCGGCGATGTGATTGTGGACCCGTTCATGGGGTCGGGCAGCACCGGTGTGGCGGCGGTGCAGCTGGGCTGCAAGTTCATCGGTATTGAGATGGACCCCCAAGTATTACGAGGTGGCCTGCAACCGCATTTCAAAAGCGCAATCCAAAACATCACCCTTTGCCGAGGCAGGCGGCCCCTTACCATTATTTGGAGACGGTACATGACCTCATGGCCTGACATCATCAACGGTTCATCTGAATTGTTTGGCGCGGTGTTACTGCTGACCAATGTTGTCCGGCTGCATCGGGACAAGTTTGTTCAAGGTGTGCATTGGACGCCGACCGCGTTCTTTACGGCCTGGGGACTGTGGAACCTGTTCTATTACCCGCACCTGGGCCAATGGTTCAGCTTTGTCGGTGGTTTGGCCATCGTTGTGATCAACGCCATTTGGCTGGGCCAATTCGTTTATTACGTGCGGGGACGTAATAGTGGCGGAGGCGCCGGTGACTGACGCCTCCGTGTTATGCCCTGGCTCGTTTCTTGGCCGCCTTTCGTTTGGCGGCAACGCGAACCTTGCGCGGCCCGCGCAATTGTTTGGCGGCAATCACCGAAGTCATATCGGCCATGGCGCGGGTGGAGACCACCACGTCTTGCCCTGTGGCCATCAAAGCGGCCGACAACCGGCCCAACTTGGTGCGGTGCTCGGGGTCCAAGATCCGCCGGGCTTCCTTTTCATCGACGTCCATTTGCCGGGCCAATTCCGACGTCGACCAACCGGCATCATCAACGGCCCGCGCGATCGCCAGTTTCATCGCCGTATCGGGGAAAGGCGCAATTTGCCGTTCGCCGGGGATGGGCGTTCTGGCGGCGGGAATACCTTCGCCCCGTGCCAACCGACCCATAATAGCTTCCGACAAAGCATCCTTGGCCTCAAGCAAGGCTTCGGTTTCGTCGGCTCCGTCGGTCAAGCACTCGGGAAAATCTTTGAAGCTTATAAGAATGCGACCGTCGGTATCTTTCGTCAGTTTTGCCGGATAGGCCAGGGCTGTTGCTCCCTGTGTGGTTTGGGCTTTGCTGGGTGTGCCCATGATATAAATTCTCCATTCCTTTTTCGTGGTGTGGGGCGGAACCGGGTTTTCCTAAATGTCCTCCTTGGCCAACCCGAGTTGTTTAAGCATCGCATTGTAAAGGCCGATGCCGATTTCCTTTTTGCGGTCTTTGACCACCGTGTATTTGTCGCCCACGTAAAGGGTGCCGTGGCTGCCCTTGCCGCGATGCTGTTCGAAGCGGACTTCAAGGCCTTGGGCTTTTGCCGCCTTCTTAATTTTCTTGATGAATTCTGCTCCGTTCATAGGAAGCAGTATCGGACAAAAATGTCCGGAAGTCAAGAAGAACCGGACAAAGATATCCGATTTACCCCCTACCTCGAAACCCCAGAACTACAAGGACACGGCCGTGGCACCAAAGCCGCCTAAATTTATCGTCCGGGAAACGGACAAAGACGACCCCAACATTATCGACCTGCAAGAACGCATCCTGCCCCTCGATTTTATCTTGGAGCCAGACGCCGACACCCGATGGTGGTTGCCCGACGATCCGGATGGGCGGGAAGCCGGCATGCTGGCGCACCGATTTCTGCACGGCGACCGTAACCCCGAAATCCTCGACACGTTGTTCGCGAACGAAGGCAACCCAGCCTATCGATTGGCGCTGGAAGTTCTCAAGCACTGCATGCGCGCGATGGGCGCGGACATACCGGAACGGCTGCGAGTGTGGAAGCCGGATAGTAAGAGCGTGAAGGAACGACGTTGGCGGCGGGAGCCGATCCAGCATCATTTGATCGGAATGGTGGTTGAGGCGTTGGTGATTGGGAACAACATTCTCTTTCGGTGGGAGAAAAGCAAGAGGAAGCAGGAACGGCTGCAGGGCAATCGGACGGTGCTTGCCCGAGTGTTTTGGGACGACCCCGCCTTCATCACATCCACCTCGCTCAACGGTAAGTTCTCGCTCCGCCTGTGCATCCTCAACCATAGTACGACCTGGAACGACGTGCTGGAAACTCTGGAGTCCATCAAGAGGTTCGGCATCGACGCGCTCGCGTCGCACGACAAGTAAACAGGCGCGGCGGGCGGCAGGGCCGGGAGTACGGGTGGCGCGATGCACAGAACCAACTCGATTAAACGGCAAGTCAACCATACAAGGGCGATTCACATCTTTGGGAGGCCATCATGATTGCAGCCGATTATCGCCGAATGGTCGCGGCCGGGCTGGCGGCCTTGCTCGCGGCAAGGAGGGCTCAAGCCGATCCACAAGGTTTAAACGCAGCCGATACGCGCGAGGGCAAGCCGGAAGGTTCGGCGTGTTGGATGGAACTGGAAAATCAGCACGGCTGCTACCTATGGAATCCCAACTTAGCGATAAACGAAACGGCCTCATGGTCCGGGGGATGTTCAAGCCGTTTTGCCAACGGAGCAGGCAGCATTACTTGGGTGTGGGGCACCGAGGGCGAAGACCAATTTACGACTACAGGATCTCTTTTAAACGGGGAACAAACCGGCTTACTGGATCTTGCGCTTTGCTTCCGGCGGCGTTGCCGAAGGCCCGTTCCTGGACGGAGAGCAGACAGGCCGCTGGGTCATACGCCGGGCTGACGGCACCGTTGCCGAGTTCGATCTTTAGCCGCAGTCCACTACATTCGGACCATGTTTTAACGTCGCCGGCGGACAGGCTCTCCCGGATCGGCGACACATGAAAAGTGGTTATCAGAAGGCCAGTTATCACAACCGCTTTGCAGAAATTGGGCCCCAGCCATGACACAGCTCCCCGCCCTCCAACCAACCGCGCCGGTCCGGGCCGATCAAAACCCTGCTGCCGTCTATCTCGCCGGCCTTGCCGATGGTCGCTCCTGGTGGTGGGCGCGGGGCGGGTCGCCGGCAACCTTGCCGCTGCGTTTCGAGCGGTGCGTCCGATCGAGGACGTCGCGGTCTGGGACATCGATGCGGAGATGGCCGCAAGGTTGGCGCGAAGGCTGGGCGGTAAAGGATTTCGCGCCGCGGCCGCGGAGAATCTCGAGGCCGCGGTCGCAGGCGCCGACATTGTCAGCTGCGCACCGTCGTCGAGGCGGATCGTTTCGTTACCTTGGGCAATTGGGAAGACAGGTTTTCGTGAGATGAAGATCCAGAAACTGTTTCAGAAAACGTTGTTCGGCATTTTCCTACTGTTCGGGCTGATCGGCGTATCGACCTCAATTCTGTGCATCTACACGGTCGATACCCATCTCTCGAAGGAGGTACGAGAGCACTTAAAGGATCAATATCCCGACCGCTCCGTCATCTATTGTTTCTTGATCGGCGTGCTTATTCTCGGTCTCGGCTATGTGTTCTCCTACTTGTTGAACGACGACCGGATCCGCCTCGGTCGGCCGACCCTGGAAGGCACACTGCGTCACTACGGTATTCGGCCATCAAGGCGGAACTAACCCCTTGGCATCCCGGAACTCGACGCCGGCGGCGGTAATGGGGGGCGGACGCCGTTCACCTGGGCCATTGACGAAGGCGGAATAATCTTCACATTGTAAGGAAAACTGGGAAGGTGCGATCAAGCGAGAGCCTAGCAAGATACTGGTGGTCGATGACGAGCCGGATCTGGAACAGCTCGTGCGCCAACGAATGCGCCGCGAGATTCGCGGCGGACAGTATGAGTTCGTGTTCGCGCGCAATGGGATCGAAGCGCTCGCGCGATTGAAGGGGCATCAGGACTTCGACATGGTCCTCTCGGACATCAACATGCCCGAGATGGACGGCCTGACGCTGCTCGAGCAGATCCCGGCGGTCGATCCCAATGTGCGCTCGGTGGTGGTCTCCGCCTATGGCGACATGAAGAACATCCGCACGGCGATGAACCGGGGCGCCTTCGATTTCGTCACCAAGCCGATCGATTTCGAGGACCTGCGGCTCACCATTGGCCGCACCCTGGAACATCTCGCGCTATGGCGTTCGGCGCTCGAATCCCGGGACAAGCTGGTCGCGCTGGAAAATGAGCTCGACCTGGCCAGCCGGATGCAGCAATCGATCCTGCCGACGAACTTTCCCGAGACCGCCGACTATCGGGTGTTCGCGAACATGGAGCCGGCGCGCGACGTGGGGGGCGACTTCTACGACGTGGTGGCCCTGCCCGGCGATCGCATCGGCCTCGCCGTGGCCGATGTCTCGGGCAAGGGCGTCCCGGCGGCGCTTTTCATGATGTCCAGCCGCACCCTGCTGCGAGCTGCGGCGATCGGCCATTCCGATCCCGGCAATATGATGGGCGAGGTCAACCGCCTGCTCTGCGAGAACAACGAGGCGGCGATGTTCGTCACCGTGTTTCTGGCGATCTTCGACCCGGCCAGCGGCGAACTCGTCTATGTCAATGGCGGACACAATCCGCCGCTCGTACTGCGGGCCGACGGGACCGCGACGCTACTGCCAGCGACCGAGGGGGTGGCGCTCGGCATCACCCCCGATATCGACTATGGCAAGGGGTCGGTGATCCTGTCGGCGGGCGACGCGGTGATCTTCTACACCGACGGCGTGACCGAGGCGGAGAACGGCGGGGGCGAGCAGTTCGGCCTTGAGCGGTTACGCCAGCTGTTTGCCGCCAGCTCGCCCGGCGACGCCCGCGGCGTCACCGCCGCTGTGTTCGAGGCAGTCCGATCGTTCGCCGACGGCGCGCCCCAATTCGACGACATTACCTGTCTCACGCTGTGGCGCGGCGAGGGGGAGGGGGGTGAGCGCGGAACTGTCGCTGCGCATGGAGACGAGGCTCGACGAGCTTCCCCGCATCGACTCCGCGATCGAGGCGTTCGCGCGGCGGGAGAGCTGGTCTCCCCGTCTTGAGTTTTAGGTCAAGCTGGCGGTCGAGGAACTGGCGATCAATGTCGTGAAGCATGGCGGCGGGGCGGTCGAGATCGAGCTGGCTTCCGACCCGGACCGGGTGACGATCGAATTCAGCGATGGGGGCCGCGCCTTCGATCCGTTAAGCGAGAGCCCGCTGCCCGATATGCGCGAGGTGTCATGGCGGAATGTGGCGGCGACCATCTTCTGTCCGCCGACACGGACCATTTGTCCTGTTGCCGGGTCTTTCAGTCGCGTTTCAACGGCGTTGTTCTCGATCCATTCGAGGGTTCGCCCGACCGCTTGGTCATGCGCGGCGACGATACGCTTGTCGTCGCCGATCGGTGGCGGCATCGGGGAACATTCTCCGCCCGAGTATTGCGCCGGCGCGGTCGATCTCCGCGTTCCACAGGGCATCGAGACGGCCAGCGCCGTCGGCGCAGGTGACGATCTCCCGGGTCACCGGGGTCGCTCCCGCCCCCTGGGACGGCTGGCGGGTCGCGTATTCGAACGTGCGCGCGGGCGAGACCCCGGCCGAGGGCGGGCCGGTCCGCGTCACTAGGCCCCAGACATCGGTGCTCTCGCTGGGCGCGCCCGGCAGCGGTCAATTAGTGTGTTACATAAAGCGGTCAAGTTTGTTATCGGCACTGGTCAAGGCCATGGCATGAGCGGCATCTCCAAGAGCCAGGTGTCCAGGCTGTCCGCCGAGACCGACGAGCGGGTCCGCGCCTTCCTGGAGCGCCCGGGTAATAGGCCGTCGATGCCATTTGGGCCGACGGGGGGCGAAGAAGGAACCGCTGCCGGTGCTCCATTCTCCGGTTGCGACGTCGAAGCCGGCATTGGGGACAACGCAGTGAACCGGCCAAACTCGATGATCCGGGCGCGCATTGAGATACTCCCTGCCACGAGGTCGGCCGCCCGTCAGACCATGTGCCTCGCACTGTTGCCGCCTCTGCGGCGCAGCCACTCCACCGCCCCGAGGAGGAGGAGCGCGAACACGACCAGAAAGGTAGCGACCGAAAGAATCTCCGGGCTGATCTGCTCACGGATGCCGGCCCACATCTGCCTCGGGATGGTGCGTTGTTCCAGGCCGCCGAGAAACAGCACGGTGACCACCTCGTCGAACGACGCGGCGAACGCGAACAGGGCGCCCGCGATTACGCCGGGCGCGATCACCGGCAACTGGATGCGGCGGAAGACGACGAACGGTCTGGCGCCCATGCTTTCCGCGGCGCGCGCGAGATTGGTATCGAAACCGGCGAGAGTCGCCATCACGGTGATGACCACGAAGGGTGTGCCGAGGGCCGCGTGGGCGAGAATCAGACCGAGATGCGTCTGCCCGAGCCCGAGGTTGGAGTAGAAGAAAAACATGCCCGCCGCCGAGATGATGATGGGCGTGACCATGGGGGAGATGAGCAGGCCCGTCACGAACGGACGGACCGGCATGGCAGGATTCGCAAGCCCAAGCGCCGCGAGAACGCCCAGCACCGTGGCGATGGCGGTGGCGGAGAGGCCGATGATCAGACTGTTGCCCAGCGCGTGTCGCCAGACGCCGTCCTCGATGACGTTGCGATACCACCGCAGCGAATACGCGTCAGAGTCGAAACTCAGCATCCCCTCGGTGAAGGTGAAGTAGGGCTCGGCATTGAAACTGAGCGGCATCACGACCAGCATCGGCGCGATCAGGAAGACGAACACCGCCACGCAGAACGCGAGGTGAAGGCTACTGCCCAGCTGATCGCTCAAGGTGAAGCTCGCCATTCTCGGCGCCATCAGCCGAATCTCATCCGTTCGATCCCCACGAGGCGGTCGTACACCAGATAGAGAAGCGCCACGCAGGCAAGCAGAATGACGCCCAGCGCCGCAGCGAGCCCCCAGTTCAGGGACTGCTGCATGTGGTAGGCGATCATGTTCGAGATCAACTGACCGGTACGCCCGCCGACCAATGCCGGCGTGATGTAGTAGCCGATCGACAGGATGAAGACGAGGAGCGAACCCGCAGCCACACCGGGTAGCGTCTGCGGCCAGTAGACGCTCACGAACCCCTGCCGGAAAGTCGCGCCAAGACTCGCCGCCGCCCGGAGATGAAGAGGCGAAGTCGTACGCATCACCGCATAGAGGGGAAGGATCATGAACGGTAGAAGGATCTGGGTCATCGCCACCAACGTGCCGGTCATGTTGTAGACGAGGGCGACCCGGCTGTCCTCGCCTATCATACCGCTGGCGACCAGCAGGTCGTTGACGACACCTTGGTTCTGAAGCAGTACGATCCAGGACGTCGTTCGTACCAGCAGCGAGGTCCAGAATGGCACCAGCACCAGCAGGAGCAACAGGTTGGACTTTGCCGGGGAGGCGTTCGCAATCAGATAGGCAACCGGATAGCCCAGAATTAAGCAGATAACCGTAATGACGAGGCTGACGACCAGCGTACGCCAGAGGAGCGGCAGGTAGATGCGCCGGTCCGGCGACCGCGCAACAATGTTGCCGGAGGCGTCCCTGTCCAGATCGAGCGCATTTAGATAATGGCGGAGCGTATAGCGCTCACCGCCGCGGCGCAACGCCCGCCAGGTCTTTTCCTCGCCCCATACCGCATCGGCAGCGATCATCGCGTTGCGCCAAGAGTCCGGCTGGGCGCGATGCAGCTTACGGGCGGTGCGCACGATTGTGCTGCGCATGCCGCTTTCTAAACGGTTGATGCGGGTAGCGACGCCGCCCAGTTTGCGTTGCTCACGCAGCGTGCGGAACTCTATCCCGAGAGCCTGGAACACGTCCTCGCCCGGAACCGACACGCCGTCCCATTCTTCGAGCAACGCCAGCGTTCGCGGCAACGCGTCCGCGACCTGTGGCTCGTGGAAACTGCGGATCAGCATCGCGCCTAGCGGCGCGATGAACGTCACTCCGATGAAGGCGACAAGCGGCAGGGTCAGAGCCGCGGCCCTGAGTTGGGCGCTTCTCAGCGGGCGAGCCATACGCTAAAACGCTCGTTCATCTCCTCGGCATGGTCGCTCCACCATTCCCAATTGTTGCGCAGGACACGAGCCATGTTCTCCGGAGCACTGGGCATGTGCGGACGCATATCGACACCGGTCTCATGATGAGTGGTAATCAGATCGATACCCGACCGCCGCGTGGGGCTATAAGCGATGTAACGCCCTATGGCCGCCATGAATTCAACCCGGGAGGCGAATAGGAGGAATTTCTTCGCCGCCTCGATGTTGGGCGTCCCGGCGACGATGGCGAGCTGGCCGTAGTCCAGCACCTGACCGTCCCAGACGATCGTGAAGGGCTGATTTTCCAGCACCTGCGCGTTGAAGATACGCCCGTTATAGGCGGTGCTAATCGCCACCTCCCGGTCCGCAAGCATTTGCGGCGGTTGGGCGCCGGCTTCCCACCAGACGATTTGGTCCTTGATCGTGTCGAGCTTGCGGAACGCCCGCTCCACGCCTTCCGGCGTGCCCAGGACCTTATACACCTCGTCGGCAGGCACCCCATCCGCCATCAGCGCAAATTCGAGGTTGACGCCGGGAGTGCGACGCATTCCGCGACGACCGGGGAATTTGTCGAGGTCGAAGAAGTCCTCGATGGTGGACGGTCGCGCACCGGGGAAGCTCTCGCGGTTATAGGCGTAGATGGTGGAATAGAAGAGCCCGCCACCACCGCACTCCGAATAGGTGCCCTCGAAATAGTCGTCACGCGCTGAAGCGCCGCCCGGAGCCGGCGGGAGTTCGTCGATGCCGATGAGTTCGAACAGACCCTCGTCGCATCCCCGGACCAAGTCCGCGAACTCAAGATCGACAACATCCCAGTGGACGTTGCCGGTCTCCACCTGGGCCCTGACCTGCGCGAGTCCACCATTGTAGCTCTCGAGGCGCACGTCAATGCCGGTCTCGGCGGTGAAGGGCACGTTCCACGCCTTCCGACTTGCCTCCGCGTAGGAGCCGCCCCAGGAAACCACGGTTACCGGTTCGGCGTCCACCGCCGCGGACAGGCCCGCGAACCCCGTCAAGAACGCGGCGGCCACAAATCCTCTCACGCTACGCCACGGCATCTTCCGGGGACTCCGACAAGTTGTCATGAATCAAGTCCTTCCAATGGTTGTTGACCGCCTTCCCACTCCCGCTTGCCGGGGCCGACATGCGCGTCCTATGGCTATGGCAAACTCGTGCGGGCGGTGAAACCGCTGCAACCGATCGACATATGGTCATGCGATAGAAGCCGCCACCGCGCGATGGTCTTCTGAGTCTTCCTCGTTCGGCAGCGCACGGCAGTCCGTCACACCCCAGCCGACGCGAACGCGATCGCTTTCCAGCACGGCCCCGTGACCCACGATGTTCGGTATCTTGACGATGAAGTTCGGGTTGCCGCACAGATTGAGCCGCAGCCTCAGATGATCGCCGATGAACAGAATGTCATCGATCTCGGCCTCGAACTCGTTGCTGTAAACGCCGGGCTCGGTGAGACCGACCCGCTCCGGCCGGATGGCGAGTGCGGCCTTGTCACCGGGACGAAACTCATGCACCGGAAACGCTCTGACCGATCCACCCGGAGTCTCCACCTCGCAGACACCACGATCGACGGAACTGATCCGCCCACGCAGAATATTGTTGTCGCCGATGAACCGGGCGACAAACTCCCGTTCGGGTTCTTCGTAAAGAGTCTCTGGCGCCGCGACCTGCTGAATCCAGCCTCGATCAAAGACGGCCACGCGCGACGACATCGCCATCGCTTCCTGCTGATCGTGGGTGACGTACACGACGGTGACCCCAAGGTCGTGCTGGATGCGGCGGATCTCGAACTGCAGTTCCTCGCGCAGGCGCCGGTCGAGCGCCCCGAGCGGTTCACTCCATCAGCACCAGGCTCGGCTCAAACACCAGCGCCCGGGCGATGGCGACGCGTTGCTGCTGGCCGCCGGAAAGCTCACCCGGATGCCGGGTTCTCAAAGCCTTCGAGGCGAACGATCTCAAGCGCCTCTCTGATACGCGCCGCCCGGCGTTCTATGGAGACACCCCTCACTTCCAGAGGGAACGCCAGGGTTCCGGCCCACCGTCATGTGCGGGAAACAGGGCGTAGTTCTGAAAAACGACGCCGATGCCCCTCTTCCGCGGCGGCAAATTATGGGCAGAGCGCCCGGCGATGAATATCTCACCCCGTGTGGGCGCTTCGAACCCGGCAAGCATCATCAGGCAGGTCGTCTTGCCGGAGCCGGACGGCCCGAGAAGCGTGAAAAACTCGCCCATCCCCACGCGAAGGTCGAGATCCTGCACGACCATCGTCCGTCCGTCATAGGTCTTGCTGACACCACAGAATTCGACATGCGTCCCGGTGCTCGTATCCACCATCGCGGCTATCCAATATTCGTGCACTGTCGGCCATTATGAGATTTTCTGTGATATTTGAAAGACATTTCACCCGACATTCCCCAGATGGCAATCATATCGGAGCTAATCGTAGACACCCCTCACCACCGATGGAAGCCGAGGTTGCCGTGTCACAACTACCATCGGCGTCAACAGCGCTTTGGTGATTGCCTCGGAGACCGGCTCGGATTTCTCCGCCTTCCCGTTCGTTCAGAACTTCTGCTCCCGGCTGGGGGTGGCGCCGGGACCCGGATCAGTGGCGGCAAACCCTTGCCGGGCCGGGCGCATGGCGGCTATGACGGCACGCAGCGGCCACACGTTCATGGGCGCTAAGCACGCCTCTCGTCCAAAAGGACACGCCCGTTGCGATCACTGCGACGGTGCGCGAACTTGCCTGCCTGATTTACCTGATGGTCACCCGGGCCGAGGAATCCCGTGGAGCAGGGTATGGAGGCCTACGAGAAGCGCCGCCTCAATCGCGCATTCGCGCACCTGGGCCGACGTGCCAAACAACTCGGCTATCAGCTGGTCCAGATCGCTGAAAACAAGGAAGAGCAAGAACTCGCAAAATCAGTGGCTTAAAAGTTGTTCTGCTTATCCGTGACACTCCGCCTGCGGGGATGTATGTTCTCAATATGTTCTGCATGAGGGGTCACGGTTATGGGGTTCAAGGTTGCATCGTGCGCGCGGTCTGAGCGACGAGGCGTTTCGGGAGGGCCTTCGGCACCGAGGAGCAGTGCCGCACGGCGCTGGTCCGGCTGCGCTGGCCGGACGGCTTCGTCTGCCCCTGCTGCGGCCATCGGGAGCATTGCGTGCTGGCGGGTCGGGGTCCTCTATCAATGCAACCGGTGCAAGAAGCAGACATCGCCCACGGCGGGCACGATCTTCCACGCGACCAAGCTGCCGCTGACACTCTGGTTCGCCGCCATCCACCTGATCGTGACGGCGAAGAGCGGCATCTCGTCGGTGGAACTCGGCCGCCGTCTCGGGGTCAAGCAGCCGACGGTCTGGACCGTGTGCATGCGGTCGCGACCGGACTTGTCTTTGCCGCTGCGCACCTCTGAGGTGAAGCCCACCGCTTCGGGACGCTTGCGCTTCCAGGAAAACTCCGTCGTGTCATGAAGGATCAGGATCGGGCCGTCGCTGGCGGCGATTCGACGGGCCTTCGTTCGGCGATGCGCACGCTGACGCGGCCTGGCATCGTTGTCGAGACGATTTCGAAGTTTGCCCGTGAGCTTGAGCGCGTTCATCCCGGTCTACACGCGCAAATCAGCGGGGAGGTAATCCGCCGCTATGTGGATCGCGAGGGTCATGGCGCTTTCGCGAATACGGCACCCAGTGTTTCGAAACGCCGCCTTGGCGATGCCGGTCAGGATCTCCTCGCCCAGGCGCTGCAATTCCGTGACACTGCGGCAGCAACGCCTTCCTCTTTTGCAATCCTGGAGCGGGTTTTGCGTGATCAGTTCGAGGTCGTTGAAAATGATGACGAGCACGGTGTGCTCCGATCACCGTCATTCGCGCGCCATAGGATGTGCATCGCGCTGTAAGCGCGCCTCCGGCACGACGCGATACACCAATCGTCTCTGCCTTTGTCATTGCGATCGCCATTCTTGGTCTAGCAGCAGCGTGGTTCATTCCCCCGGCGAATTCCACAGATCCGACGCTCAAGATCAATGCAAATATCCTTTGGGAAACGATCGCGCTTGTGAGTGAAGCAAAATCCAATCGACCCGTGTTCCTTTCGATCTTGGGCATATCGTGGTTCTGGCTGGTTGGCGCCATGTTTATTGCCGAGTTCCCGGCCTATGCCAGTGCGGTGTTCGGTGCAGATGAAACGGTGGTCACGTTATTTCTGGTCACATTTTCCGTCGGCATCGCCGTTGGTGTCTGACGTCAGCGTCTATGGGACAGTTTTAGAACTTTACCTTGCTTTCAAGAGCGAAAAATCACTTATCACATTGTTATTATTATAGAATTATCTTATACTGAACCGTGGTATAAAAGCTAGTATCTAGTTTGCGTAATCATTTTGAAACCGAATTCATTATAACTCCAGCGTACCAAGGCGTGCGTTTGTCGTAGATTTCTTCCTGCAGCCCGATTTTCGGCCTCTGCGTGGCGCCCTCCAAAACCGCCTTTCACGATCCCGATAACAGCTTTTCGTACTGTCAATGGCGGCGCAAAATTGGGCCATTAGGGCGGCGTAAAAGTATGCCAGTTTCGGAAGTAGCGGACGGATTGGGTTCAGGTGTGCGCCCGGGGACCAGCGGCTCCTCATGTAGCAAGCAGGGTCCCGGGCGCATTGCCCCGTGAGGGGCAATTTCTGTTCAGGGTTTTTGTGTGGTTTTGCGGCTTTGCGCGAGGCAGTAGCTTTCGCCGTTCATCTCCAGGATGGAGACATGATGCGTGAGCCTGTCGAGCGGCGCGCCAGTGAGGCGCTCGGAGCCGAGGGTTTCGGTCCATTCCTCAAAGGGCAGATTGCTGGTGATCAGGGTTGAGGAGCGCTCATAGCGCTGCGAGATCAGTTCGAAGAGCAGTTCCGCGCCGGTTTTGCTGAGCGGGACAAAGCCCAGTTCGTCGATGATCAGCAGCTTGGGGGCCAGCATCTGCTTCTGCAGGCGCAGGAGTCGCTTCTCATCGCGCGCCTCGATTACCGGCACCGAGTAATCGTTGCGCCGACGCGCCGAATGGCGATCTGGGTTCACCTCCGGACACTCGGACGACGTTTTTGAACGGCATTGTCAGGCGGATGACTTTGACAAGCGTTTTTCCGGTGTCATGCCAAGGTATCAAGGGCGCGGACAACCTTGCTGCAAAGAGTGGCGCCACGGCTGATAGCGCCGCCTCGCTGCCTCATTCGGGTGTCCCTTTCGAATACTCCATACACACGGAGCTATAGAGGGTTTACCCCCAGTTTAAGCGGGCAAAGTTTTCGGAAAGGATAGCGAAAAGACGGGAAGAGCTGAGATGTCATTTTTTTACACAAAATGGTTGACTATCTCGTCCTATTCCGTCCCATTTTGTCTGTTAGTTAATCCAGATTTGGAGAAGGGACAATGGGGAAGAAACGCAATATCCATATAACTCCTCACGCCAAGAGCGGCTGGCAGACCATACGCGAAGGCGCTAGCCGGGCCAGCGGACGATATGGCACGCAGCGGGAAGCGATCGGTCAGGGCCGCGACCTCGCCAAGCGGGATAAGGTGAAGCTTGTTATTCACCGCAGGGACGGAAGCATCCGTGGCAGTGACATTAGCGGTAACGATCCGCATCCGTCGAAAGACGGCCAATAATTGATTCCAATTCGGTTTGAAATCTGAGTCGGTTCGGCCTTTTCGAACAGTCTGGGGGCTAGCTTGTACTTTTTTGGCGCTGTCCGCTGTTGAGAGCCGCGACGGCCACCGAAAGCATTCTGTAAGCCTCGGGATTCCGACGCTAGCGCATATTTGGCGTTGGGGACTTCGGTAGCGGAACCTGTCGCTTGCGAAACCCTCATCCACACCCGGACGGTTTGCATCATTAAGACCGGCGGATAAAGTTTTTCGGGAAGGACGGCCATCAACTGCTTAATCGATGAGCGCAATGGCGTAAATCCTAAATCCTTCGCCTGGACGCCGACCCAAACACCATCATCGCGGCCAGAAACCGTGAGTGCCAAACGTTTGAATCCAACCAATTAGGCGTCTTTCCATTGAGGATTTATGGACGGGATTTCTCCCATGCTTCGTTAAGCCGATCGTAACTTTCAGGCTGGCCGCTGCAATTGACAGTGCCGTCGGGCACGTCAAACCAGGGTTGCTTGCTGCGTGTCCACAAATGGCCGATCGGCGCAAGCCAGGTGCGGTCGTCCAGCGTGCCCGGCTTGACGCTGACCATAGACGGCGACTGCGACGGCACGTGATAGAGTCTGGTGCCGCAGGTCGGGCAGAATACGCAGTCCGTCTGTCCGCCCGAATCCGTAGATCTAGTCCACGACTTCGGTGCGCCTTGCGTTAAGTGAAAAGCATTGATCGATACTTTCATGGACATGCCGAAGGCGGAACCCGATTGCCGCTGACATTCGGTACAGCGGCAGGCGTACAAAGTATATGGCTCGGTTGTTATTTTGTAACGGATCTCGCCGCATTGACACCCGCCGGTCAAAGGCAAGTTCACCATCTTGTGCCTCCCATTTTATTCATTGACCGGCTGTCCCTTCCATTTACCTCATCCGCTGCTATTCGGGATTAAGTTGCCTGAGGTGTTTGCGCGCTAAGATCGTGCCGGCCGTTCGTGCTCTTGGATCCCTGCCTCAACTTCGCTCCTTTCTCTAACGACGATGAACCAGGAAATCCTCCCTTACCAAATCACTTCAAGTTGTTCCTGTTTCCTGACGGCGAATATTGCCCGGACCGCCGCCACCGTCACAACCGCCGCAAGGTCCACAGCACCTTGCCGACGATGTGGGCACCCTGGGCAAGGCAAGTGTAGGGCTCATAGGCGGGATTGGCGGAGATCAGCCTGAGCCGGGGCGGCTCGGCATGGGGCAGGACCCCGACCCGCTTGACCACCAGGCCGGTGCCGTCCCATAGCACGGCGGTCTCGCCGGTGCCGGGGGAGCGGCGGGCAACGTCGACCAGCAAACGGTCGCCGTCGGAGACCAGGGGCTCCATGGAATCGCCGCGGGCGCGCAGGACGCGGAGGTTGCCGGGCTCGGCATCGCCTTCGTGACGGATCATGCCCTCCGGCAGATGCCAGCGCGCCTTTTCGTGGGTGAACTCCTCAATCAAGGCCCCCGCCCCGGCGGCCGCCTCGACCGCCATCTCGGGAATGGCGGCAAGGCGCGCGCCGGGAATTGCGGCCGGCGGTGTGCGCCGCCTGCGTTTCCGCGGCTTGCGCTTGGGCGCTTCGGCAGGGCGCAGCTCGGAGCTGCTGCAGCCGAGTAATTGGCCCAGCTTTTCGCTGTCGCCGTAGTTCAGCGCCGCCGGGATACCCCGGTGCAGGAACTGGTGCATGTAGCTCGGGCTGCGGCCGATGGCATGGGAGTGTCCCTTCCGAAAACCTTATTTGCCGGTCTTGATGATGTAAGACGTCTACGACTAGATGGGGCATTCAGGAGCACAACCCAAAATTATAGATGATTCACAACCAGTTAGGGCCGAAGAAGCTTTTATGGCTAGGATAACTGTTTCGGCACCCTCTGCGATGACTGGATGCAACATTGAGGCGCTGCCCATGGCAATTTGAAATCGTAGACATGATTTCTTTGTCTAAATTCTATGCTTTTGGTTTTTAAAGCATAGAATTTGAGCACTCACTCAATTTCCTGCGAAGTCCCGGTCATGGCAGCGGGGAAGCCTATGCAATACGTAAGGCAAACACGGAGGTGAGACGAAGGAGAGGCAATCATGTCAACTGAATCGTCTGATTACGCGGCAGCAACACGGCGTTGTCTGCCCGCCGCCGCTCTAGCTTCGGCCGTTGTGGTCGCATTCACCGGCGTGCCGCCAGCCGTTTCCACCGCGAAGGCCCAGGTTCAAGCTGCCATCGAAGAAATCGTTGTCACCGCCCGTAAGCGTGAGGAAAGCCTTCAGGATATACCTCTGGCCATCGCTGCCTTTACGTCGCAAGACATCCAGGACGCTGGGTTACAAGAGTTGGGCGACATTGCCCTGCAAACAGCGGGAATGGAATTTAGCCCCCGCTATGGGGGTAGCCGCGCCGGGCGGATCGATTCCGTCATCCGGCTCCGCGGTGTATCACAATCTTCATTGGACCACCTTCAGCCGACGTCGCTGTTTATTGATGGCATTTTTGTCCTCGGCACAGCTAACTCAATCGGTCTGCAGGACCTGGAACGGGTCGAGGTGATCAAGGGGCCTCAATCGGCCTTTTTCGGCCGTAACACTTTTGCCGGCGCTATCAATTTCATCACCAAGTCGCCGGACCTGGAGGAATACAACACCCAGGTCGACGTGTCGCTTGCAACCTATGATAAATACGACGGCAACGTGCTCACTTCAGGCCCAATCATATCGGGTAAACTGGCCTATCAACTCAATGCGCGGCTATATCACCGGGGTGCTGAGTGGGTAGCCACCGACGGTGGAGAGTTGGGCAGAGAGCGCTCCAACTATGTTAGCGGCGTTTTATATGGTGAGCCGACGGACAACTTATCCTTCAAGTTCCGTGCCTATTATCAGAAGGACGATGACGGTCCACCTGTTGCCGGTCTTATCAGGGGCCGTTTTGCCGACACCTGCACGGGAACATCCGTTCAACGCTATAACGAAGACGGCACCGCTATCGAGACCTTCTTCCCAACGCAGTACATCTGCGGCAAGGTGCCAGAGTTCGGTTTCAATGAACCGGGCGGCAGACTCTTATCAAGGGAAACCACTCTGCACCCCTCCACCTTCTTTCAAGACCGCAGCGGTTTCATTTCCGCCCCCGTCTTCATGCCCTTCAGCGGTCCCGTCCCCAATTTTATCATCGACAATATGCTTGGCGATGCGGGCGACCGGTTCCTCATGAAGAACGTGCCCGACCTGGATAATTACGGCATGGTGCGCAATCAGGTTCGCCTTGCCTTGAACTCTGACTATGAGTTCACGGGTGGAATCCTGGATGGCTACACGGCCAGCTTTCTTGGCGGCTGGAACGATACGCGCATGAACTTCCTGCGCGACTATGACCAGCACGACACCTCCCAATGGTATGGTCTCGACCCGAAGTTTGCGCAGGACTGGAGCTTGGAAGGCCGCCTTACCTCGCCGCAGGATGCACGGTTTAGATGGTTGCTGGGCGCCACTTACTACGACCAGGAGTTCATCACCAGCGGCTCAGGTGGTTTGGTGGTCACCGCCAATTTCCAATCACTCGCCGTTGGTCCAGTGCTGACGACCACGCCTCCTACAAACGGCAATACCGCCAAGGTTTGGGGTGTGTACGGTGCGGTTTCCTACGACATAATGGATAACCTCACCTTCGACATCGAAACTCGCTACCTTCAGGACGAACGGTCCGTCTCGCAAGCGGGGTTCTCCTTCACCGACAAGTACAAGCAGTTAACGCCGCGGTTTATCCTTAGCTACAGGCCCTCTGATAACACCAATGTATACATCCAGGCGTCGAGGGGGAACTTGCCGGGTACAACCAACGGCTTAGTGGCCGTCTGCAGTCCAGAGGAGTTCTTCGAACCCTATCCCGACCCGTTCACGAACGAACCGTCAACCGCATCCGAATGTGCTCAGATTGCTTCGCAACTGCCGGAAGGGCAGGCCGCCGGCTCAACACCGTCGCAAAAGCTTGATGCTATAGAGGTTGGGTGGAAACAAACACTGTTCGACGGTCGCTTCCGCTTCAACCTGACCGGCTGGCATTATGAATGGAAAAATCGGCCCTTCGGCCTCAGCGTCGTCTGGGTGCGGGACGCCGAAGATCCAACGCAGCGGGACCGCAGGCCCAATCCCTTTGCCAACTCCCTCGGCGTTAGTGTTCCCGGCAGTCAGAAACTGTGGGGTGCGGAATTCGAATCCGGCTTTGTCATCACCGACAATTGGGATGCCCAATTCAACGTCAGTTGGAGCGACAACAAGTTCGACCAGTTAGACAGCCGGTCCAAGAACCAACTGACCGGCTTCACCAACCTGAAAGGACTTGAGATCAGCCGTTATCCCCGCTGGCAAGGTAATTTATCCACCACCTATAGGGCGGCGTTGACCACAAGTTGGGACTGGTACGGCCGCGCTGATTTCATCTATCACGGCAAATATTGGGCGGAGGATGAGAATCTAGCCCAGGCTGATTCCTACCTGTTGACTCACGCCCGCATCGGCATACAGCGAGAAGACCTCCGTGTTGAGCTCTTCGTCCGCAATCTGTTCCAGACGCGGGACTGGGCCGTCGCTTCCTCAAGGATCGATTTCACCCAGCCCACTTTCAACTTCAGGGGCTTCCATGGCATAGTTGTTGTGCCCCAGGAGAAACGGACCTTCGGTATTCGTACCAATCTCCGCTTCTAGGCGACAAACGTTTCCTAGTTTTGCATGGTGAAGATATCCCTTATCCCCATGCGAACGGTGCTCTGGGCATAAACAGTCTTGGCGCCTCGTTCTCCGCTTGAGATAGGCTATCCTTTTTAAAACCTCATCCGCTTGAAATGAAAATCGATCGTCTGTAACCCGTTTGGGATGTTACCGTTCGTTAGGTTGTTATTGTTCACGTTCGCCGGGTTTGGAAGATCACCATCATTTCCTTCTTCGACCCCCAATGGTTATTTTTTTGAGGCTAATGCTCGGAAAGAAGTAAGCTGGCTCAAATGACCGACACCATCCTCAAACGCGCCACCCTCATCGTCCGTGATGCGGCACGCATGAAAGAGTTCTATGAAACCGTCCTCGGCTGGACCTGCTCCTATGATGCGGCGATGAAACTGTCTGGACCTGCACCGCAAAAGTGGAGAGTTACCTTCTCACCTAAGCCGCCATACTTTCGCACTTCACCGGACTGATGCTGCCCAGATATGAATGGCGACGACGCGGATTATAAAATCCATTGATATAATGGAACAGGGCGTTTTGTGCCTGTTCCCTGGTTTCATAGTGTTCCCTCCATATTAATTCTGCTTTCAATGATTTGAAGAACGTTTCTACAGTCGCATTGCCATAGCAATTCCCTTTGCCAGACATCGAAGAGAGAAAGCCGTGGTCTTTGAGAAGTTTCCGGTAATCGTTGGAGCAATACTGCGAGCCACGATCAGAATGATGAATGACCCCTGGTGGCGGTTGTCGCAATGCAATGGCCCTTTTCAGAGCCTTGATCGGCAAATCCCGTTTGAGCCTGTCGCTGACGGCCCAGCCAATGACACGGCGTGAATACAAATCGATGATCACCGCAAGATACAGCCAGCCCGCTGCCGTCCAGAGATAGCTGATATCACCGGCCCATTTCTGGTTTGGTCCCGTGGCCTGAAAATCTCCATCCAGAAGGTTGGGAGCTATGTTGTGGTTGTGATTACTGTTTGTCGTGCGTTTGAATTTATGAGTTCTGACGATGCGAATATCGTTCTCCCGCATCAACCGCCCGACCCGGCGTTCACCAATGACGCTGCCTTGATCCCTGAGTTCATCAGTCATTCGCTGGCGACCATAGGCCCGATAATTACGGGCATGTTCGGCACGAATATGGGCCAAATAGACCCTGTCGTCGCGTTGGCGCTGACTGGCAGGGCGAGACACCCAAGCGTAGTAGCCGCTTTCACTGACCCTCAGGACTTTGCACATCCTGCAGATTGAAAAATTGGCCTTCTCCTTTGCGATGAAATGAAACCTCATCGGCTTTGGCTGGCGAAGAAGGCCGTCGCTTTTTTTAAAATGTCCCGCTCCTCACGCAATGTCCTGTTCTCCTTGCAAAGGCGAGCCAATTCCTTGTCTTTATCATTATGAGGGCCGGACAGCAGCTCAGTGTGCTTATGAGCGGTAATCCACTTGCCTAATGTAGACAGGCCAATGCCAAGATCGGCGGCAACTTGCTTGTGTGATAGCCCGCTCGTCAATGCAATCCGAACGGCTTCAGAACGAAATTCCTCAGTTCTTCCGATACCCATATGGGCCTCCTGTTGAGTTTAAACTTTAACAGAAGGCACTCTCCATTTTACCGGTACCAGTCCAGTCCGGCGGCATCGTACCCTGTGGCAACACCGGCGACCGTGTTCAACTCTATATGATGGAAGGAATGGACCGTGAGATCGGCAAGATCGGCCTGCTCGAATGGCTTGATCCCAAGCTGCCCGATCCCGGCCCACCAACCCACCAGCTCGGCATTGGCGATGTGGTTCTGGTGGCCGATGTACCCGACATGGACTCGTTTGTTGCCAGAGTGGGTGCCTTTCCCGGCGCGACGGTGTTTTCTCCGCCCCAGGATGGCACCTTTCCGGACCCCCACGGGGAAGGAATGATCGAATTTTCATCGGCCTCCATCTTTGATCCGGAAGGCTTCTTCTACGAACTCTATTATCGTTACAACCGCCCCAACCCGGAGCAATTCCTCATCCGCCGAACCACCTGCATCGGCCGGGATGTGGACCGCGCCCTCGATTTCTTCACCAACACTCTGGGCTTGACACAGTATCAAGATTCCACGATGGAAATCGGCAGCCAATTGGCGGCGGGAAAGGTCGGCGATACCGTGCGTTTTGCCGTCTGCCGCTGTGAGCACGATTACTACGGCATGGTCGCCTCCCTACAGTTCCTGCAAGACCCTTTGAATGATCCCGGAGACTCAACCTGGGAGTATGGCATCGGCAAGGCGGTGTTGGTCGCTGGCTGCAAGGATGCCGCTGCGCTCTATCAGCGGATCAAAGCGTCGGGCGTGAAGGTAACCCACGATTTGTTTTCCCGCACTGTACCCAAGACGGGCGGACACGGGGAAATCAAAATGCATTCCATGGGGTTCCATGACCCCGATGGCTTCGTCTGGGAGGTCGATCAGCGTGAGGATGGGAAACTCTAGGATCGGCAGACGACATTTCAGAGTAAGGAAAATTGGATTGCGGGGCGTCAGTGGATATCAGACGGCGTTATTGGCGGAAATGGTTGTGGAACAATGTGTTAACAGCAACGAACTTTCGCATGTTGTTGGTGTGCAGAAAACAGGCCATAGCCACCGCCCGTAGTCGAAACGACTGGTATGATGTTTAGCCAAGACTGTTCAACAATTCTTTGCATGTTTAGAGAACTGCAATTCCTAAACTTTCTTCGGGGTACCCTTTAGGAGCCGAGACCGTCGGTGACAAGGATCGCGGACGGACGAACCGCTTGATTGTATTTCCTCAAGAAATGCGATAATGCCTTTCGATCCCGATAGGTCGATCTTGGCCGCGTTCCATATAAGAACACGAATTGATCTCCATCCGTGACTTTCTTTGTAATGCGTTGTGGGGACAGCCTAAGAAGCGCATAATATAGGTAGGAGAGGTGCAACCACTGGCCTGTTGAACCGACAACAGGCACGGTCAAGGGAGATTTATTCATGAGTCAAATATTTCACCGGCGGATGGCCCTCGGGATTACCGGCATGGCCGGTCTTTCAATGGTGGCTCCGACAGCGGCCCTGGCAAAACTAGCTGGCGCCGATGTGGAACCGCGGGGAACGGACGGCATTCTTGAACGTCTGCCCTCGCTGAATCTTGAAAGCTATGACGAGATGAGCACCAGCACCCGCACTTGGATCAACAGCGAGTTGACCCGTGCGGCCGAGAAACGGGCGTTTCAGATCCTGGCGGCCAACGGGTATGACCGGAATGACGAAGTGCCACGGGATACCGCCATCGAAATGCTGAAAGACGATCCCGTCATCCAGTTCAGGAACCATAGCTGGCAGCGGTTGCAAATGCACATGTGGAAGCAGCTCCATCGCGAGTTCCACGGCAACTATGATGCCTACATGTCCGAGATGGAAGCCGCCGACAAGTCTGGTCCGGGTATGCTCGAACTCAACCCTGGTATCGAACCGGAATACACCAAGCATGAAATCCACATGCAACCGGGCGGTTATACGGGTGATGAATTCGCCGGGCATATATACCACTACGGCACCAACAACTTCTTCAACGGCCGCAACTATCAGGACGAGCTCCACAGAAACATGGCCAGAGCCGTTCCCGTCCCGGCCGACGGCAAAGTGAGGCGCATCCTCGATGCCGGCTGCAGCTGCGGCCAGCAGGTGGTAGCCTTGAAACAGCGTTATCCCGACGCAGAAGTCTGGGGTGTGGACATCGGCGCGCCGATGGTGCGTTACGCCCATATGCGGGCCGTCGACATGGGGGTCGACGTCAACTTCCGTCACGCCCTGGCCGAAGACACCGACTTCCCCGACGGCTACTTCGACATCGTCACCTCTTACATCTTGCACCACGAAGTGACGGAAGCAGCGACCTATAAGATCATTCAAGAAACGTCACGGATCTTGCGCCCGGGTGGGGTCTATTATCCGGTCGACTTCTACACCAATCCGTCCCGCAGGCCTCATGATGGCAGCGCGTGGCGCCGCATCCGCGATTGGATGACCCACCGCTGGAACCACGAGCGCTGGCTCTACGAATATCAGAACGCGGACTTCGAGGGCGAAATGCGCCGCGCCGACCTGCTGGTGAACCGGGACAGCGGCGAGGGCTCGACTGACGGCTACGGCCGTCGGCGTGTCCGAAACATCATGGGTATCAAGCCTGCGTAAGCACTCCGATACCTATCCGATCATCACACACCGTCCCGCCCTCTCGGCGGGGCGGTTTTCTTTTTAAGCCTCAGCACAGCATTGATGCTCCTATAGACCGTCAAGTCCTTATCTATGTCGGCGAAGGGGTGCTCGTCGGTTCAAGGGGAAGAGAAGGTTCGGGAAGAAGGTGGTAGAGTTCTCGGGCGACGAAACGCTTAAGGCATCGGATGATGTCCTTCTTTGAAAGTCCGTCGGCCTTGCGACGTTTAACATAGGCGATGGTAGGCGGGTGCCATCGCAGTCGGACGACGACAACTCGGTATAGAGCCGCATTGGCCTGTCGGTTTCCTCCACGATTTAGCCGGTGTCGGCCGCTAGTCTTGCCGGAGCCAGCCGGGATCGGGCAGACACCGCAAAGCTTGGCGAAGGCTGCTTCTGATCGGATTCGATCTGTGTTGTCTCCCGCTGCGATCAACACCTCAGCGGCGGTATCGAAACCAACGCCGAACTGCTCGAGCATTTTGGGAGCTGCGGTTTTTGTGAGGACTTTGAGCTGAGCACCGTGGACCTTGATCTCTTCGTGAAGGTCGAGCCAACGCCGTGCCAGGTGCGCAAGCGTGTATCGGGTCGCGACGTGCGGGTCCGACATATTGCCGTTCGTTTCCAACGCAGCGCACACAATGATGAGTTTGTGGTCGGTAAGCGATTCGAGCTCGATGCGGAGTTCATCTGAAACGGTGACCAAAACTGCCTTAAGTGTAATGATTGCCGCAGTACGCGCTTTGACAGCGGTATCACGGGCGATTTTGATTACGCGGACGGCTTCGATTTGGCCATTCGCGAGTTTAGGTGTCGCGGTACCGCTCCCAGAGAGCACCGTTCGTGCAGCGTGCTTCAGCATCGATGGGGTCACTCTTACCGGACAGGCGCCGCTCACCCTTGCGGGGCGGTCTAGCGACTTCATGGACTATGTGGCCGTGACGGCGAAGGAACCGAGCGAGACCCGAGCCGTACGACCCGCGGCCCTCGACCCCGAACGCATGGATCTCGCCGAGTGATTGCGCCCAGACAAGCAACTCGGCGTAGCCGTCAGGGGTCGCCGCCGCCAGTTTCGGCTTGTCGATGAGGCCGCCGAGGCCGTCGATGGCAACCGCGATGTGCTCATCTTTGTGCGTGTCGACCCCGACGATGACGTCGTGGCGTTGGAGTGCGATGCTAAAGCGTTTCCGAGGTTGAATGAATCAATATTTTGTTGTCGTGGTCTTGGCGGACTGATTCGATAGCCGCTTTGGCGGGGGCATCGTGGCTGTATCGGAAGACCTGCGTATTCGTTTGGCGAGGAAAGTGGCGTCGGGCATGTCGCGCCGTCAGGCGGCGGCCCTTTTTGAGGTGAGCGCAAGCTCGGCGGTGCGGGATGGCGGGCGATATGAAGACGAGGGGACTGTCGCGGTCAAGCCACGGCCGTCGCGCCAGCGCCGTCTTGATCCTTGACGGCGAGGATATCCTGCGCTGGATTAAGGAGACGCCAGACCCGACACTGCAAGAGCTGTCTGAGCGTTTGGACGAAGTTCACCAAGTGATTGCGCCGACTTCGACGATTAATGACTGGTTCCGCGCGCGCAAGATCAGCTTTAAAAAAACCGCCCACGCCAGTGAACAGGAACGCGCGGATGGGCAGGCAGCACGCGTGGTTTGGCGCCAACGTCAGGCCCGGCTCCCGGCCCATCCCGAGCGGGTCGGCAGGATCGTGTTCCTTGACGAAACAAGTATCAATACCAAAATGGCGCGCCTGCGGGGGCGCTGTCCCAGCGGCCAGCGGATGGTTGCCGCCATTCCCCATGGTCATTGGAAAACCATGACCTTCATTGCCGGATTGCGCGGTGACGGCCTGACCGCGCCCTGGGTGCCCTGATTTGATCGAGGGCGCCATGGACGGTGATGCATTCGAGCAGTACATCAAAACGCAACGCGCCCCGGCCCTTCAAAAAGGCGCTGTTGTTGTCCCCGGCAATCTGCCGGCCGACAAACGCGACGGTGCCAGGCGGGCGGTTGAAAAGCGGGGCGCATGGCTTTTGTTCCTGCCGCCCTATGCGCCGGACTTCAACCCGATCGAGCTCGCATTTTCAAAGTTCAAAGCTCACATGAAGTGCTTAAAACCCCGCACCATCGATGGTCTGTGGAAAGCCGCCGGTAACGTCTGCGGCCTCTTCAATCACGAGCACTGCAGGAACTTCTTGGTTGCTGACGGCTATGCGTCAGAATAAATCGGAAATGCCCTAATTAGGGCGACTCTCCACTGGAAAGAATTTCCAGTTGCGCCAGCGTTTGCCGTCTTTGAATTCATAGAGATTGAGCGTGCGGACCATGCGGTCGCCAGACTCCGTAGCGTAGACGTCCTGTCTCTTTCGAAAACCTCATCCACACCTAAGCGGTTTGCATCATGAAGATCTTCGGATAAGGTTTTCGGAAGGGGTGCAGCGAGACTAACTGCTGTGCTTGCGGGTGAAAGTTCCGCCGACGCAATTCTCAGTTTGGCGTCGTAGTTATATCCGGCAGGAGCCAGGGGTGACCAGGCGACCTGAAAGCCCGGATGTAAAAAGCCCCGGAAGGCCGGGAGGACATAGAGCCCTCAGGTCTGGTCAGCACGGGGGGCAAGCGAACAGGAGGGCCGTAGTGAAAACGAACGGACGAGACGTCGAAATAAACCCCCGCACGAAGCTGATTGAAGTGGAACTATTGGAGCTGCCAAGGGTTTGTCCCTTCTCCCCGATGGCCAGTGCCGGTGCGGAAGAACTGAGGTGCACGCATCGGGGGCTCCCGGCGTAAGCTGAAGACGGCAATCCTGGAAGTACCGCAGCGAAAGTCCGGAAGGTGTGGAGACCAGACAGGATGATCCTTGAATGGCAAAGACCGCGTCTATAACCGGCTGTGCCGGGAAATGAGGCGGAGATTTCCACACTGGCGGATGAGGTCGTCAAGCGTTGATAGCCGGGACAACACAACCCGGTCGGAGCGAGGACCTCTGGGCTCAGGTGGCGGTGTCATAACTCTGAGTTCCGCACACAGAGGCGGAAGTGCTCAAGGGGGAGGCACCGCCTAAGGACGGGGTAAACGCGGGGTGTTGTAAGGTGAATGGCTGGATCGGTCTTAACCCTGACGCATCCACGGAAGGCCCCTGTCCGAACTGTTAGGTGCCTGATGCTTGAAGCCGTACTGGGGAAACCCGACGTACGGAATTTTAGGGAGGGCGGCTGGAAACGTGGCCTATGGCGGAACTGTGACCCCACTCTGCAACCGAAAGAGCGGGGATGGAAACCCTCCGCCTACGGGTGCGCGCGGGAGTATCCTAAACTCTGTGTATCTGGCTTGGCCCATTCGGGTTTCAGATACGGTCACGTGTTGAAACGCTCTGCGTACATTATCGCAAATTGATTTCGGGCATCAAACCATTCGCGGACATTTCTGCCGCCCTTTTCGAAGTTGCGGATCGCCAGATAGATCAGCTTAGTTGCAGCCTCCTCGGTCGGAAACGATCCGCGTGTTTTTATCGATTTCCGGATCACGCGGTTGAGGCTTTCTATGGCATTGGTGGTGTAAATGATCTTTCGGATCGCTGGATCGAACGCAAAGAAGGGTGTCACCTCGTCCCACGCCCGGCGCCAGGCCGGCGCGATAGACGGATATTTCCCGGTCCATTTTTCCTCGAATGCATTGAGTTCACCGGCTGCCGCATCGGCGGTGGCACTGCCCACCTGGCCGGCGAGGCACTACGGCGCCGCTCGGGTGTCGTGCCCGACAATGTGCTGTTTGAAGGCGGTGCCGGCGAGACGATCCGCCAGAAGCTGCTGGACAACACAGACCTGCATACCATCTTGCGCCTCCCGACCGGCGTGTTCTACGCTCAAGGGTCAAGGCCAATGTGATCTTCTTCGATAACCGGGAAGCCAGCCCGGAACCTTGGACCAAGCAGGTGGTGGTATTACGACTACCGCACCAATGTTCACCACACTCTGAAGAAGAAGCCGATGGTTTTCGAGAATCTGTCGGACTTCGTCAGCTGCTACAACCCGCGTAACCGTCACGATCGCAAAGCGACCTGGGACGAAGAAGAAGCGCCGGAAGGCGCTGGCGAAGCTACAGCTATGAGGAGATAAGAGGGCGCGACAAGACCAGCCTTGACATCTTCTGGCTCAGGGACAAGAGCTTGACGGACCTGGACAACCTGCCCGAACCGACGACCTCGCCGAAGAGATCATCGAAGACCTTGAGGCCGGCCTGAATAGCTTTCGCGAAGTGCTCGCGGGCCTGCGGCAGGCAGGCTAGTGGAGGTCAGCACTCTTGGGGTATTGTCAGACTAAAATCGTACGTTAAAATTTTCTGGTGTTGAGCCACCTTCGTTACCGGTGCTTGCCCGGTCTAAGCTAGACAAAGGCTGTTTTGCGCTCTAAAACCCCAAAGGGGACAGGAAGAGATAACCAAGCAGATCTAATCTCACAATGCCCCAAGCTAGCGCTCTGGTGCCAGCGGCGCTTGTCTCTTACCGCTCCGCTTGTAGATTCGTCAGATCCGAACCAGGTTAGCGAGACAATTCATCTGGCACCCATTCTAAATCGCAGAATTTTTTCGTGTCGACCGGAAATGAACTCGACCCGGTAAGAGCCGTGCTTTTTGGTATCTTTGCGGACCAGAAAAGAGGAGCATCTCGGAAATCATTAATTTCAACACCAGCTTTGCGCATAGTGATCTTTCTCAAGAAAAGTTTCAGAATTTTTTGGTTGTTTGAATTTCTGAATTCTCAAGAAAAATTTTGCTTCATCCTTTTTGATGTCATGCAAATCATAAATTTGAAACTCATTCCCTTTTGCAATCCTTGAAAACAGTCGGATGTCTAGCAATGGGTGGCGCGCGTAGAGGCTCATTCGATGTATCAGTACAAGGATGTTTTGGCCACGGCCAACCAAGAGCGTCGAAGAATACTCGTCCACCATGGCGGCTCTTATAGAAGAAAACTTTTGCGCCACAATCAGGGCAATACGCATTAGGATTGACGTAGGACTCGACGGTTGTGATTGGTTTAGGCAACCCGCTTTCCGACGATAATGAG
Organism: Rhodospirillaceae bacterium; assembly: GCA_965262665.1. Taxonomy (GTDB): domain Bacteria; phylum Pseudomonadota; class Alphaproteobacteria; order Rhodospirillales; family Rhodospirillaceae; genus CBDBND01. The sequence goes on along the minus strand of CBDHFR010000002.1, from coordinate 5,562 downwards.
ACGCACCAGCCGCCGTTGAGATGGATAGGTTTTAAGATACCCTCCACATGGCGGAAAGATGATTGGTTCGCCGCATTTTGAGCAGGTGTCCACCATAAATTGGCTCTTTGTTTGCAACATATAGTCAGTTTTATCGACAGTGCCAGACTAAATCAGCTTTAGCTGGACAGTAAGGTCTCGTAGCCTTCGGCGTTGCACAATCCCTTCCTTTATTTCAACCGTTAGGCCTGAGGTCATCCGCCTCGCGGTGATGCTTTACGTTAGATTTCCGCTGTCCCTTACGAAAACCTCATCCACACCTGGACAGCTCTTGCGTAATGGAGATCGGCGGATAAGGTTTTCGAAAGGGACAGGTTCAAGTCCTCTCACCCCTTCCAATAAATCAGTGACTTACCTTGTACTGTTCTCGACCCAACAGCTCTCGTGGTGCAAATATGGTGCAGCTATTTTTGATACAACTCAATAAAGTAGAACAGCCCTATATGGGATTATCCTTGCGCCGCATTCAGGCAATTTCAATCAACTTCTTGAGACGAGTTTCGTTACAGATGCCTACAAAGAGACCTGCTGGCGCCGGGTCCATACCCACGATCACTAAGACAAAACTAGCGAGCCTGTGGCGAGACTTTCGGAACATATCCTGCATGCTTGCCAAGTCTGTCTTTGATGGGGTTGGTTGAGCCTCTAAGTGCGTGTGCCAGTCACCGACGTAATGGAATCCTTTTCTGAATAGTCGGCGGATTTCTCTACGCTCAGCGAGACGGTTTGGAACGTAGGTCAATGCACTTCTGCGGTCGGAATGGCGTGGCCCTGTGACAAGTCTCACGCGGATGTCATTACCGCAAAATCGAGCAAAGAGTTGCCCACCAGCTTTTTTGCTTTGCGGCCCTTCCTGGCGGTGCTTAAAAAAATGAGAGAGGACGGAATCAGAAAATATTAAGGCTTGTCCAGTATTTCCAATCCGGTACTTCATCACGCGGCATGTGCCCTCCCGGCGCAAACCGGACACGATGGTGATGCCTTCCACACTCGCTCAACGACTTTCTGACCTTGGCCAGGGTCACCAATTTCTCGCACGTAACTCTCTGACAATACTGCTCCCACTCCCTCTATACGGCTCCTAGAGCTTATCCAAACACGGTGGCGGGATTTTACCCCGTCAGCGAGAAGTGCATCCATCACTAATTCCGACAATAGGGCATGCGCCCAGCAAAGTTCAGTCGGACCGTAGGGTGTGAAAACGGCCGCACAGGCGGGTTCTTGAAGCATATCGCCACCATTTGGCCACTCAGTTACTCGAAAGTTCGGCTGGCCAGTGCTGTTGGTGCCACACCGTAAGCAAGCGCCACCACGCGGTATAAGTATGCCGTGAGCCGCCAGGGCGTTCGGCTCGACCCATCCGTACAGAATCGGTGCTGCATCTTCGTGACTTCGCTGCCAGTCGTTGAGAAAACTTTCCGCGCTCCAATCTCCCATCGTGCTGACAACCAGATCATAGGTCAGCAGATCACGCATTAGCTCCCGCGCAGATGGACCAACTTTCTCCCGTCGCCACAAAATATCATTCAGATGCGGGAATGCCTCTTCGATGGCGCGTGCCAATTGTGTCGCTTTACCATGATTAACAGAATCAGCGCCTAAAACGTGTCGTCCTACATTAGGCCAATCCATGTGTGCGGGATCAACCAACAATAGGTTGGCCACACCGGCCTGCGCCAGCAGGCGTGCGAGCGGCCCACCGACTGAGCCGCATCCAAGACTGCCACCCGCGCATTGCGCAGACGATTTTGGCGCACGTCCTGATCCCGGCCGTGAATCCACAGATGATCAGCCCGCTCGACGTCTCGCTTTACGATTCTATAATTTGGTGAGAAGTAGCGATTGACCTGAACGGACTTTGGCACCTGGCCGGGCCTAAATCCCTTGGTGACCGGGTCAGCTTTCCGGCCCGGCACACCACTTCGTGCAGGGCGTCGCAACCTGACCGCACCAAAACATGCCGCATTCGGTGTTGGTGCCCCGAGAAGCACATCAATCTGCGCGACATCAGAACCTACCAGCGCTTCTAGCACGTTGGAGCCGTCTGGTGTTAGTTGCGCCAATTGGCGAACCTCAGCCGCCTTGGAGGGATATTCACTTGGCACCATTGGCTCTTCCAGCCATATTAAAGCACCATCATGAATGACGTAATCTTGACCTTTGGGCTTCTGTGCGCCCCAATGTTCTAACCATCGCCGGAGAGCCTCCGGGCTCTCTCCAGCCACATACTTGTGTTTGCCGTGCCACAGATATATGCGCCGAGTAGGTCCCTGCGGTTCCAGCAAACTGATCACGCCACGGGCATCTTTATCTTTTGCTCGGCTCCAATAGCTTAAGAACTCATTGCGAAACCCCGATGCTTGGTCGCCTCGCAAGTTCGCTTTCACAACATTGCAAGTTTCGCCGAGCAAAGATTTTATCACACTCACCGGATCATCATGGGAAACGGCCGCGCCAGAGGGCAGCAAGCACAAAAAACCGTCTTCCTCAAGATGCGTCCATGGAAAGCAATTCCGGGCCATTCACCACAAACGACCCTCGGCGGCTGATATGGAAAGTCACGATCAACGAGGACATTGAGGGTACGCTGAGCACCATCAACAAACTCGTCGACGCGTAACTGCCACCCGCCTTTGAAACCTCGGTCGATGTAGCGTTCCAGTTCGACTTCGCTTAATCGTCTGGCAGTCGGAAAGTTTGAAAAATACTCGTCAACTTGTGTGACGGCTTTCGACCATCGTTTGATGGTCGGCCGGGTCAACTGAACAATCATGCATACCTGCCGCCACCGCGTTTGTCGACCGGCCTCTGCGCCGCGGCTTCTTCTGCGCCTGCGATTAAGAGCCCTGCGCCAACAGCAGCCTGAGCATGTGAACTCTTTTGTTCTTGTTTGCCTGCATCGCCCTTTTCAAGCTGGTTGCTGAAGAACAACGTATTGAACACCCTGTCCCAAGCCTTGAGGGCCTGTTCACGCGTGCATTTCGGATCGAACAGCGCGTCCAACTCCTCGATGGCCCCGTCGAGCTTGTCTCGCAAAAACTTCGCCCGTGCGTCATCCGGACCTTTCGTCAGCATCTCATCCGCAACGATGGGGTGTTTAATCTCCAGATCCCAATTAAGACGATCTCGTATGGCAACCAACGTGTTGTAAAGCGATTTGTCCTCGCGGTTGGTGTTCGCCGAATATTTTTCGACGACAAGCTTGGTGATCATAAATCCGGAAGCAATCCTTTCGCGCCAGCTTGCACGACTACGGGAAAACGCCTTTATCAATCGTGTCATGCGTCTAAGCTGGCCGCCATTGTCAGTGTCAGGGACTTTGTCGTTTATTCTCCGAGAGGAACCAGCCTGTCACAGCTTGAGGGTCCGAACGCTTCCAATCTGTACCGGCGATTTCAAACCGCTCTTCTTCTTGACCGGCCCAATTTTCTTCGACAACTCGACGGTATACGGGAACATCAACGTGATACCCTGCGTCGTAGTAGACGCGTACGCAGTTCTTAAGCGTTTCCGGAGGTCTTTTGAAGCTGTCGTCATGCAGAGCCTTTCGAACCATCTCCTTTGCGTCAGCGGCAGATTTGTCACCACCCTGTGAGCCCTTCAGCTTCTCTTTGTCAAAATAGACGCCATCGTCCACATCGTAGTCTTTGTCGGGTTGTTGCACCATTGTCCGCATCGCGTAAGAACCCTGTGATCGGCATTCGATAGGCTTGGGCTCACCATCGCGTTGGAGGCCACTTTTGAGCCGCTTCCGGTTGGTGTTGCGCCTCTCCCGCATTTCCGCACGTTCTTTTGGCGGCAGCGTCACAGCCTCATCATGAAAGGCGATCATGTCCTCGTGGCAATTCTTCATTTCTTCATCCCTTCTCTTGTTCAATGCGTCATAAATTAATTTTACTAGTGCGACGACGGCCGCGACCTTGAGCAAGGCGGAATCAATATTCCGTTTCCTTTCCCATTGCTGCCGGGACTTCGCGAAGGAAGGCATCCAGAATCTGTCCCTGTAGATCGGCCGGGTCTCCACAGCGACTCAATGTCTCAGACACGTCTGCATTTGCCTGCGCGATCAACGCCTTCATGGCATCGGGATCGGTCTCATCCAGATCCAGATATTTCATGATGTCTGCCGGTACACGTCCGTGTGGAAAGCGCAGAATGTGGCAATCTCGATCAACGTACCGAGCTAGCATGTGTGCCATGTGGTCGAACGCAAATTCCTGAGCATCTATGGACAGAGACAGCGCCGTGCCACCAAACCGCCAATCTGATAGACCTCGGTGTGCGGTGTCTGGTCTAACATGCTCTCCTTCGGGACGCGGGCAAGTACCCAGACAAAAAATCTCAATCCGGTCACTGTTTTCGGTCATAGCCAGGGCATCAATTAGTCCCACAAGGACTGGATTGTTGGCCCATAAGCCACCGTCCGCAAATGTGTGATCGCCCTGGGTATCCGGGTTTTCGATTTGGGCCAATGACCTGAATACAGGGGCGGCGCTGGTTGCGAGGCAAATATCGACCAATCTATAACCGTCGTCCCGGTGTTTGCTGTTTGCCAGATGTGGCGTCTTAAATACCCAAGCGTGGTGTTGCGACAGTTCAACCGCCGGAATAGCGAGCGCAATCTGACGACCACGCCAGACTTCACCGATGGTCACATCCTTTAGTTCAGCGTGGAGGGCTTGCTCTAGGGCCGCCGCACCCGCTCTCAAATGTCCAGGTCGCGTCACCATCTGAACCGCCAAGTCCTGACCCAGCTTCTTGGGGAGTTTCTTCGGAAAAATTTTCGGCCCAAATTCCTGATAAAGGTCTGTGACGCGGTCGAGCGAGAGACCAACAGCGAGAGCGCTACCAACGATCGCCCCGGTGCTGGTCGCCGCGATCAAATTCAGCCCCTTGCCAATATCAAGGCCATCAACACCACGTGTTACGGCGTAGCGCTTGGTCAAAGCGGACAGGTAGGCAGCGGTGTATACGCCCCTCATGCCACCGCCATCGATGCTCAAAACCCTAAAACGCTTTGGACCATCGCTCATGGCAAGTTCCCTTGATATTGGGTATCTGACTCAGATAGGGGCAACATCTTGTTCCGCATTCGTCCTCCATTAGCCGGGAGGCGGAAAGGAGTCACCGCCATGACTGTCCCCGCTCGCGGATTCAGCCATCAGAGCCGTGAATAAACAATTCGCTGCCCTTGTTCTTGGCAATTTCCCGGCCTCGGCTGATTGTCTCTCGCTGTCTTTTGTGGATGGAAGATGCTTTGCCGGCCCCTTCAGACTTCACGGCCCAGCCATCGGCATGGGGTACAACATGTTGATTCTTTTTAGACATTCCTTGTCTCCTGGTGTGTCTATGCGCCATCCGTCAATTTTAGAGGGTCACGTTTGTATTGGTAAATCAGACGTTGTCCGGGAGTCAAGCTCGGTGTTACGATATTGTAAAAGAATATCGAACAGCAGCCCGCCACCCGGCGTTCGAAATCATCAACTAACTGAGGATATTTGCATGGCATTTAGTGGGGCGCGG
>CBDHFR010000001.1:0-64125 GCA_965262665.1 Rhodospirillaceae bacterium | reverse complement strand
CCGGTCAATAATCTGGTCGGCCAGGAGGCCTCCTTTGAGGACCGGCAGGCCTTGCGGGACCGCCTCGGCCTCAATGATCCAGCTCCGGTCCAATTCGTCCGGTTCATCGGCAACGCTTTGACTGGCAACTTCGGCATCTCCTATCGCATGCAGCGCCCGGTTTCCGATCTGGTCGCGGAACGTTTGCCCGCTACTGTTGAGCTGGTCTTGGCATCGGCTTTGTTCGCGCTGCTGCTTGGCATTCCCCTCGGTGTCTACACGGCCATCCATAGAGACGGCCTCATGAGCCGGACCATCCTCACCTTATCCCTGGTGGGCGTGTCGTTACCGACCTTTGTGATTGGCATCGCCCTGATTTACCTGTTCTCCGTGAGCCTGGGGTGGTTGCCTTCGTTTGGACGAGGGGAAACAATGTCTCTCGGCGGCTGGACAACCGGATTGCTAACGGTCAGCGGATGGAAAGCCATCATCCTACCTGCCGTCACGCTCGGATTGTTTCAGATGACCTTCATCCAGCGCCTGGTTCGCGCCGAGATGATTGAAGTGTTGGGCACGGACTACATCCGCACCGCCCGAGCCATGGGGGTGCCTCAGGCCCGTATTCATTATGTTTACGCCCTTAAAAACACACTTTTACCGGTCATCACCATCATCGGTTTGAAGCTGGGCGAGCTGATCGCCTTTTCCATAGTCACCGAAACGGTTTTTCAATGGCCCGGACTTGGATTGCTGTTCATCCAAGCGGTGGCCTTTGCCGATATTCCCATCATGGCTGCTTACCTCGTCATGGTGGCCCTGGTTTTTGTCATCATCAATCTGGCTGTTGATGTGCTCTATGCCTTCGTAGATCCGCGGCTGCGAGCGCAGGGATATGACCAGACATGACGGACACAGCCAGCACTCTTCCACCGCGGGCTGCGCTCTGGCTGTCCTACCGCGACAACCCCACTGCCATGGTGGCCAGTTGTGTCACGCTTCTGTTTTTGTTGGGCGCCGCGTTGGCCCCGTGGCTGGCCCCGCAAGATCCTTTTGATCCCGTCAACCTACAACTAATAAACGCGTTCCTGCCCCCCGTTTGGAGCGACGGCGGTGAGGCCGGTTTCTTCCTCGGCACCGACGACCAGGGCCGGGACATATTTTCAGCCATCCTCTATGGCAGCCGCATTTCTCTCACTGTCGGCCTGGCCGCCGTGGCTTTTGCTGCAACCATTGGGGTGACCATCGGGCTTATCGCCGGCTATGTGGGCGGTTGGGTGGAAACGGTGCTCATGCGGTTGGCCGACGTACAGCTGACCATTCCGGCGCTGCTGATCGCCTTAATGGTGGACGGTTTTGCCCGCGCCGCCTTGCCGCCCGAGATTCACGACAGCATTGCTTTGTACATGCTGATTTTTGCGATTGCGATTGCCGACTGGCCCCAATATGCCCGGGTGGTGCGTTCCGCCACGCTGGTGCAAAAGCAGTCGGGCTATGTGGCTCAGGCCAAGATTATTGGCGTGTCACCGCCGGCCATCGTCTTCGGCCACGTGCTGCCCAACGTGATGACCTCGGTCTTGGTGTTGGCCACCCTCGGGCTGGCGCTGGCCGTCATTGCCGAAGCCACGTTGAGTTTCCTCGGTGTCGGCATGCCGCCGACTACGCCGTCCCTCGGCACGTTGATTCGCATCGGCAATGATTATCTCTTTTCCGGGGAGTGGTGGATTACGCTGTTTCCCTCGCTCGCTCTGGTTTGCTTGGCCTTGTCCGTTAATTTGTTGGGGGATTGGTTGCGCGACGCCCTCAATCCGCGTTTAAGATAGAAAATGCAAAAGGCCCAACCCGTTCTATTTGAAAACGCATTTTACCGAATCAAAAAATGCCGCCACGGCTTGATGGCCTATCATAAGAACGATCCCATCATTGGCCTGTCGCTTGATCGCTATGGTGAATGGTGTGAATCTGAACTGAAAACTATCTCCCAGTTGGCTGGGCACAGACCGCTACGTGTTATTTTAGATGTCGGCGCACATATCGGTAATCACACAGTTTTTTTTGCTCAACTTTCAGCGCGCTACAATGGTGAAGTGCATAGCTTTGAAGCCCAGCGTGGGTGTTTCGTTCTGCTGTGCTGTAACCTCGCGCTTAATGGTTTGCAGCGCGTCGCGCCCCACCATGCTGTCGTTTCAGACAAAGCCGGAAGTCTTGGTGTTCCGATGCCAAGGCAGGACGCGGACATTAATTTTGGAGCTATAAGTCTGCTTAGAGATGTTCCAAAAAGCGACGCAGTAACCATGATAATGATTGATGATCTCAAATTGGATGGCTGTGATCTTATTAAAACCGATATCGAAGGCATGGAAAGCAAGCGCTAATGGGTGCGGCAAAACGATTGATAAATATCGCCCCATCTTTTTCGTAGAAAACAACGATGTTGATCGTTCACACGAGCTTCTCGTCACGCTTGATGATCAAAACTATAGTTGCTTTTGGCACATTGCTAACTATTACTCAGATGAAAATTATTTCGGTGAATCGGAAAATCTATTGGCGCAGTACAGGCCTGAGTCAAATCTCCTTTGCTTTCCAAGCGAAAGTCATTTTCAGTGCGGATTGCTACCAGTCGACGGGTTAGAGGATAACTGGAGAAAAGCGTTGGAGCGAGTTGACTATTGAGTTCTCTGAGTATGAAATTAGACCCTCTATCAGATGTCTGCGGCGCTGAAGTGATCGGCCTGGACTGCGGCGGTACCATTGATGAGGCCACCTTCGCGGAGGTGCGCCAGGCGCAGATCGATCATTGCGTCCTGGTATTTCGCGACCAGATATTGACGCCGGCACAGCAGGAAGCCTTTTCAGAACGGTGGGGTCCGCTCAAAGGTCACGTGCTGAAGCAGTATCTCATGGCTGATCATCCCAAGATGCTGCTGATTTCCAACAAGAAGGACGAAAACGGCGAGTCCATGGGCATCGATGACGCCGGCCGCTATTGGCACACGGATGTGAGTTACGAAGCGGTGCCGCCCATGGGCTCCCTGCTCTACGGATTGGAAGTGCCGGCCAGCGGCGGCGATACCATGTTTGCCAACCAGTACCGGGCCTACGACAATCTACCCGACGATTTAAAGAACCGCGCAGCGACACTCAAAGCCCGCCACCGGTTCAATTACAACCAGATCCAGGAGAGGGACGAGTCCGGCCGCAAGCCGCTCACCGAAGAACAAAAGGCAGAGCTGGTTGGCGCAGTGCATCCGGTGGTGCGCACCCATCCGAACTCAGGCCGCAAAGCGCTCTATGTCAATCCCGGCTTTACGGAGTCCATTGAAGATGTGAGTGAAGATGATAGCCGGATACTTCTTGAGGAGTTTTTCAAATACGCCACCGATCCGAATGTGATCTACCGGCACAAGTGGCATACCAACGATCTGGTGTTTTGGGATAATCGCTGCCTAATGCATCACGCCACGCCCTACCCCGAAGACTCCATCCGGCATATGCTGCGCACCACCGTTGAAGGCAGTGTGCCTGTTTGATCTCGTGCCTGTTTGATCTCGTGCCTGTTTGATCTCGTGCCTGTTTGATCTTCAGTTTGCGATCACCCGTTCCAGCGCGGCGGCAAGGCGCTGCCGCCGCGGCATAACGTAGGCCGCCGTCAAAAAGGTGATGCAGGCGCCGACCAGCAAGGGCGTGCCGAACCCGACGACCTCCGCCAAGCTGCCCATGATGAGCGCTCCGAGCGCCGGGCCGCCCCGGCCAATGACCAGCCACACACTCATCACCCTGCCTCGCAAGCGGTCCTCCACGGAGGACTGCACCAGGGTTTGGGTGCCGGTTCCCGTGCAGGCCTGGGTGAACCCGGAGACGGCCAAAAGTACCGCCGCCGTCCACAGGTTTGTCGACAACGCAAACAGTGCAACCGCCAAACCATTGATGAGCACACCGACGAAGACAATGCCCGTCAGTCCAGACAACCGGCCCCGTTGCGCCAGCCAAAAGGAGGCGCAGATGGCACCGACCCCCATGGCCGAGGTCAACACCGCCAATCCCTCAGGACCGGTGGCGAACACTTCACCGGCAAATCCAGGGAGCAAGTCAATCAACGGTCGGGCAAAGAAGGAATTGACGGCGGTGAGAGAAATGATCGCGGCCACACCGGTGTGGCTGAAGGTGTAGCGTGCGCCTTCGGCCAGACCGCGGAAATAAGAGCCGCTCGGCGGCACGACATCCTTCAGGCGCGGCATGCGGATCAGCATCAACGCGCCAATAAGAGCACCGTAAGAGATGGCGTTGAACAGAAACGCCCAGGCGATGTCCGTGTAAAAAATCAGTGCCCCGGCAATGGCCGGCCCGATGATCCGCGCCACGTTGAAGATGATGGAGTTGATGGCGATGGCGGTAGACATAATCTCCCGCGGCACCATGTTGACCACCAGAGTCACCCGTGCCGCCTGGTTCATGGCCATGGTGATGCCGCCCACCATCATCAGCAGGACCAGCATTTCGGGTGTGATGCCGCCTGACAGCGTCAGCAGCCACAACGCCACGGCTTGGGCGCAAGCAAAGGTCTGCGCAATCATGGCAATGCGCAGGCGGTCGTAGCGATCGGCCACAACACCGCCCAAGGGCGTCAACAGAATGATTGGGATGAACTCGGCTATGGCGATGGCGCCCAGCCAGGCACCGGACTCAGTCAACTCCCACATCAGCCAGCCCACGGCCAGGCGCTGCACCCACGTGCCCATGAGGGACAAGGCGTTGCCCGTCGTGTACAGCGAGAAATTGCGGATGGCTAAGGCCTGGCCCAGGGCCGAGAAATCAAAGAATGACCGTTTCATATGGGCTGTGTTGTATCGGCTGGACAGGAGACCGTCCATCGCCATGGGCCAGCGTGGTTAACGGCCAGTCACGGGGATGCTAACACGAACGGTCCATTACAGTGAAGTTGATTTTTGAATTTTGGTGGAGCCGAGGGGAATCGAACCGTCTCAGCGAAGCTGAGCCGACATATAAATTGGGGTTCGAGTCCGTCTTTCGCCTGTGGCGAGGCCGATGTGTTTCTTACTAACAGTAAATTTGGTGGAGCCGAGCGGGATCGAACCGCTGACCTCGACGTTGCGAACGTCGCGCTCTCCCAACTGAGCTACGGCCCCAAGCAACGGGCGCGGATACTGATCATAGCCGCCTCAACTGTCAAGCAGACCGCATGGAGGCCGCATGCGGTCTGCGAGAACTACTGCTCCGCGACTTTGTAGATTGCCGTATCCGTATCCGAACTGAGATAGATCGTCCCGTCCCGTCCGATGACCACGTCGCTATGTAGCCAGACGGGAAGTCTGTTCGGCGGGCCCTGCAAGCCAAGGGGCAGATCATGCAACAGGATCTCTTTACGGCCTGTTTCAGGATCAATGCGCACCAGAGATCGTGCTCCTGCGTCCACCACAACCAGCCGTCCGTCCGCATCGACCGCAATCCCTTCGGGCTGCTTCAATCCAGATGTGATCTCTCGGCGCTCGCCTGACCGGATGGAAATTGCTGCGACCGTTCCCGCGTCCGCTTCCGTCACATAGAGCGTATCTTCGTTGACTTGCACCAGGCCTAATGGGGCGCCCAGATTCTCCGCCACCACCCGTCTCAATTGGCCGTCAGGTGACATCAACACCAGCCGGTTGGCACCGGTTTCCGCGATGACGAAGGTTCCATCATCCATTTCAAGGGCATCGAACGGCGCATTGAGTCCGCCAAAGTTCGCCACGGGTTCAAAGGAATTGACATCGAGAACCAAGACTCGGTTGGTAAACCAGCTCGAGAAGACAATATTTTCGCCGTTCATGGTCGCACTGCTGGGATAGACGAAGGAGCCCAAGGCGTCGGGCTGGACGATGATCTCCGCCTCGCCCGTGGCGGTATCAACCCGCCGGGTGGTAAACAGATCGGCTACAAAAATCCATTCCTTTTGGCCGTCATGATGGATGGCGAGCCCGCCGGGGACGGACAAGGAACCGCGTAGGACATCCCGAACAGCTCCAGTCTCAGGGTTCACTTCTTGAATACTGCTATAGGCGAAATTTGAAACGTAAATCAGGTCGTCGTCAGAAATCGTGATGTTGTCGTTGCCGGGAGACAGCTGAACAACCAATTCCCGTTCACCAGTGTCTGCGTTCAACCTGTACAGTCTGCCCGTCATCAGTTCGTTGACATACAGGGTGCCCTTGGAATCACTTTTCACACCGGTCGGATCATGAAATCCCTCGGCAAGGATATCGTGCGCTCCCGTTTCAAGGTTGACGCGGATCACATTGCCCAACGCTGCTTGAGGTCCGTACAAGTAGCCATCATCTTGAATGACAAAACCGTTGAGACTGCCTGACGGCTGCAGCACAACGCGTGGCGGCTTTACCCCACTCATGTCGATCTCGTACAAAGCGTTCGCAACTGCGGGCTGGGTGGCAAATAGACGGCCGTCAGGATGGAACCCCACCGTGTTGATCCCGGGTAGGCCGGTGGCCAGCTCGCGGATGGTGCCGTCCGGGTCACGGGCGTAAAGGATGCCTGATGGGATATGGGTCCACACCACTGTTCCATCGGGCCCGACCTTGACGTCATCGGCCGCGCCATAGGGCGGCCCGACGAGAGGCGCGGTTTCACCAGTGGCGATATCCACCGTGTGTACGGTCATACCCATAATGTCGCCGGCGTACATCGTACCCGCGGCATCGAAATCCATACCGTGCACGCCGTGGAAAGGGGACCCGGGAACAAGCACGTCCAGTATCAACTCACCCGCCTGGGCAGAGATGGAAACAGTCAGTGCAATGAGTATGCCGACGGTTTTCATCTGTCGCTCCCCAGTGTGCGTATCGAAACTTAGTGACGCCCCGCTGATTCCCTTGTCTGTCTCCGTCCCGCTCATTAGGGTAGCGGCAGATCACCCGTACGGTAGCCTATTTCCCAGCGATACGCCTCATTCCTATGAACACCATACTCATCCCGCTCATTCAGGTTCTCTACGCCGCGCTCAATCTCTATTGGTGGGTGATCATTATTTCCGTGGTTCTAAGCTGGCTGGTGGCCTTCAATATCATCAATACCCACAACCGCTTCGTCCATATGATCGGGTCCGGCTTGCATGCGGTCACCGAACCAGCGCTGCGCCGCATTCGGCGGTTTCTTCCCGTCATGAGCGGCATCGACTTTTCGCCCATCGTGCTGCTCCTCATTGTGTATTTCTTTCAACAGTTTCTGATTCAGCTGCTCATCCAATTTAGATGACGTCCGAACCGCCGACGTTTTACCGCACCGAACCCGATGGTTTGGTGTTGTCGGTCCGCGTTTCACCCAAGGCCTCCAGATCGGCTATCACAAGCACCTTGGAAACGGATACAGCCGCCGCACTCAAAGTTGCAGTCACCGCTGCACCCGAAAAGGGTCGCGCCAACGATGCCGTGATCGCTCTGCTAGCCAAGACTTTCGGCGTTGCCAAACGGGACGTAACCCTGGTATCCGGTGCCACGGATCGCCGCAAAGTGTTACGCATTGCCGGTGACCCGACTGCCCTTGCCGCTATCGCGGATCAGTGGAGAACTCAATGAACGATACGGTGTCAAACACCGCTACCCTTATCGACGGCAAAGCCACAGCCTTGGCTCTCAGGGGTTGGATTGAAGGCCAGGTGCAAACGTTGACCCAAAGTCATCAGATTAAACCCGGCTTGGCCGTTGTCCTGGTGGGGGAAGATCCCGCCAGTAAGGTCTATGTGCGCAGCAAACGCAAAATGGCCATCAAGCTGGGCATGGAGTCCTTCGAACACACTCTGCCGGCAGATACCAAGCAGGAAGACCTTGAGTCACTGGTACGGGAACTGAATACCGATCCAAAAGTGCACGGCATTCTTGTGCAGTTGCCGCTCCCCGATCATCTGAACGAACAACCGGTGATTCATTCCATCGATCCCTTGAAGGACGTGGACGGTTTGCATCCGGAAAACGCCGGGCGCCTTATGGCCGGGGATGTGGGCATGGTGTCCTGCACGCCATTGGGCTGCCAGATCCTGCTTCGTCGCCAGATCGGTGATATGACCGGCAAGGACGCGGTTGTGATCGGTCGGTCCATGCTGTTCGGCAAACCCATGGCGCAGCTTTTGTTGGCTGAGAACTGCACTGTCACAACCGCCCACTCCCGCACCGCTGATCTCGCCGGTCATTGCCGCCGCGCCGATGTTCTCGTCGCCGCCGTCGGTCGTGCTGAAATGGTCAAAGCGGATTGGGTCAAGCCGGGCGCCGTGGTGATCGATGTTGGCATCAACCGGCTCCCTGGCGACGGCGGCAAGGACAAACTTGTGGGCGATGTGGCCTTCGACGAAGTGTCACACGTGGCTTCCGCCATCACGCCGGTCCCCGGCGGTGTGGGACCCATGACCATTGCGTGCCTGATGTTCAATACACTACGGGCGACGCGCCTACAGAACGGATTGGATGATCTGGAATTGCCGGCTGACTTTTGATGAGCACGAAGCACTACCGCGGTGACTTAGGAAACACGTTGCACAATGCCGTTCTTTGGCAAATCAATAAACTGTTCAACGATCCGGAAATTCGCGAGAAAGTCGCGGAAGAAGTTATCTCATTGATGCGGGTAAAAAATCTCTTTGACGGCTTAAATACCGACAGTTTGACCAATCAATATGCCCAGCTTCTAAAAAAACAGGGATATGTTCGCCTCGAGCTAGCGCTGGATGCTCAAAAGATAAAGGATATGGTCGCATACTTTGAATCTGTTTCTGAAACTGAACCGGAACAAACGCTTCGGCACTACAAAATTGCTGACATATTCCAAGCGCCTAATGCCCTAGACCTTGCGACCCGACCTGAAATACTGGCGAGTGTCGGATCATTTTTGGGAACCGTGCCGACAATCATAGATATCTGCGCATGGTGGTCGCATTCCACTGACGCGGACGCATTCGGTGCTCAAATACCCCACCGCGACCGCGACGACTTTCGTTTCTGCAAGTTGTTTGTCTATCTGACTGACGTCGATTCAGAAAGTGGCCCCCACATGTATCTTCCGGGATCCCACTCAAAGGAAGGCATGGCCAGGTTATGTCAAAACCATGGACTCAATCCCAGTGACGCAGACAAAGCGTTTCAAACTAACTCCCGCGCCAGTGCCGATTGGATTCTGAGTACGTTCGGTTCGGATATGATTGAATTCACGGGTACGGCTGGGACAATGTTTCTGATCAACACGTTTGGCTACCATTTCGGCAAAGTACGGCGGCAGTCCTCTAGGCTTGTGCTACAGGCTGACTATGGGCTTATGGGATATAGTTACCGAACCAACAGACTGGTTCAAACGCATCATCTGACATTGCCGGCGCGTATCGCAAATGATCCCATTGCCAGTTTTGCATGCCGATTGATTGGGGACCACGGCGCATGAGTAACTCTGAAGACAAGGACGCGTTGAAGAAAAAGCCCAAGCTTCAAATCGTTCAGTCTGATGTCGAAAATATTCTTAAAGCACTGCAGTCAACGCCCCACGACCTGTTTCTGCTGGATGCCGCACGTTATGTCCTTGGGAAGCGACGCTACGAAGCGGCAATACAAAACAGTGATTTGGCGGTCACGGAAGATGAAAAAGAGCTCTGGAGTGACGCAATCGATCTCGCTAAAAAAGGGACTCTCGGATTTCAGTGCAGTCGGACGTACCAGCAGATTGATCCGCCCGATGGTGGCTATCGATAAGGTGTTTTTTTGGTGCATCGAAAATGAAAGCGTTGAGTATTGGTTCACGAACGGAAATGGAATTGTTAAGTTTGGTTGGCCAGGGGCTTAAGCCTGAAAACGTGCATGGACTCGATCTCATTTCCTATTCGCCGTGGATCGATGTGGGCAATGCCCATGACATGCCTTACGACGACAATTCCTTTGACGTAGTTGTTGCCGGCTGGGTCCTTGTCTACTCAAATGACCCTGGTCAAATCTGCAGTGAGATTTTACGCGTTGCGCGCCGTGGCGCCGCCATAGCCATAGGCTCAACCTATTGGCCCGAAGACAAGAGACGCGAAGAAGCGCCCGGCCGAACAGCAGCCCATTATCCGCTCGTCGAAGATGTGCTCGCCATGTTTGAGGGGCACGTCGAACAGGTGTACGTTCGCCATAACCCGGCGGCCCTGTCAGCCGAAGGGCGTACAATCGTACTTTTCGATATCGATAAGTGAAATTTTGCCGCGCGTTTAAACAATTGCTTAAGGCGGCCCGACTGAAAAATGGGTTGGATGACTTAGAGTTGCCGGGATCTTTTTAGTGGCTTTTAGTAAACTCCCAACTTGGTCGCATAGGCCCTAAACGGTTCGGTATTTCCTCTCGTTTCCAGAATTTTGAGAGTGCGAAGAGGCAAGTCTATAATACCGTATAAGTCGTGAAAGATTGCTGCGAGCTTGAGCAGGCGCTCATCGCTGTAAGCGTTCAGTTCCAAAATTCTCGGAAAGTATAGGGCATCGCTCCATAAAATCTGAACAATCTGATCGCTAGAGCAGATTCAATTTAGTCCCGATCATATCCGGCGGCGGCGAAGTAGTTTTCGCATTCGGTTGAGGTGAAGGCGTCGATGGCGTCGGCAATGGCGTCCCACAGGTCGTCGACGGTTCTGGCGGCGGCCTTTCTCAGGAGCGCCTTGAGTTTGGCGAAGGCCATCTCGACCGGGTTGCAGTCGGGACTGTAGGGCGGCAGATACAGCAGGGTTGCGCCGGCGGCTTCGATGGCCTGGCGGATGCCAGCGACCTTGTGGGCGGGCAGGTTGGCCATGACGACGCTGTCTCCGGGGTCGAGTTCGGGTACCAGGACCTGTTCCACATAGGCCTTGAAGGCAGCCCCATGCATCGGCCCGTCGAGGAGCATCGGGGGCCGCCAGGCCCCAGAGAGGCGCAAGCCGGCGGTCAACGTGGTGGTCTTCCAATGGCCATGGGGTATGGCGGCCCGGCACCGTTCGCCTTTGCGCGACCATCCCCGCAGCCGCGCCATCTTCATCGACGCGCCGGTCTGGTCGATGAAGATCAGCCGTTCCGGAGCGAGCCCTGCCTGGCCTTCGAACCAGAGCCGGCGCCGCGCGAGCACGTCCGGGCGCCGCCGCTCCGCTGCATGGCCGGCCTTTTTTTGTGCGTCAGCCCGCGCTTGGCGAAGAAGTGCCAGACCGTCGACGGGCACACCCGAACCCCGTGCGACGCCGCCAGCTTCTCGCCAATCTCGGCCAGCGTCATAGCCTTGGTCTGCGCCACCAGAGCCAGGATAAAGGCCTCATGCGCATCCAGCTTCGAGCCCGGCGGTTGGCCCTGGCGGTCGGGCTCGATCGAGCCCGTCTCGCGCCAGCGCCGGTGCCAGTGGATCGCCGTCGCTGGCGCGACACGAAAACGCGCCGCGGCCCCCGTGCAGACAGACCCCCCGTGATCGCCTCGACGACCCGCCGGCGAAGATCATTCCCGTAACAATGCCCCATGTCTGACACCAAATCGCCTCGGGATATAGAATCATGGAGTGGGACGCTTGGGAATCCCCTTCGATTCACAATTCAGTCAAACCGCTCTAGCACTGAATTGCAGGAAGGAATGAAACTGAAATCCAATCCGTCGTAAATGGACATCAACGTCGGAGAATAGAGGTTGATTTATATAAAGCGGAGCGAACTCCACTTCAGTCTGGATAACCAAGGCCGTAGGGGCAAGGCGTTCAGCGCCTTTCAGAACCGAGAGTTCAGCTCCCTGAACATCCATCTTTAGAAAGTCAATCTCGTCTCGGTTAACAACTTTGTCAAGGCGATGAGTCTGCACCTGTTCAGTACCGACGGGCTGCATGATTTTAACTAGACCTTCAAAATTAGCGATAAATTCCATGTTCGGTTCATATATACTCCTGCTACCCAATTACTCGGTACTGATCGTGTGTGATGACACGAAAGTTGTCGGTAACGGTGTCTCGGATTGTTTCCCATTCCCGGGGCAGGGTTTGGTTGAAGAACCCGAAGATGGCCTCGGTGAACTGTCGGAAATCGGGATAAAACCGGTTGTGCGTCACATGCCGGTGCATGACGCCCCATAACCGCTCGATGGGATTGAGGTGTGGCGCATACGGCGGCAGGAAATGCAGCCGGATGCGGCACTCCGGCCGCTCCAGGAACGGCCGCAACAGCCTGGCATGGTGATGGCGCGCATTGTCGAGACAGACATGGATCACCCGGGATCACCCGGGATCACCCGGGATCACCCGGGTGTCCGGATAGGCCCGTTCCAGCTTCTCGAACAACCGCAGAGAGGTTTCGGCATTGATCTTCTCGCCCTCGACCAGGGTGAGCTTCATCGTTTCAAGGTCCAGTGCGCCGTGCAGGTTCAGCCGCTGGCGCCCTGTCGTGGCCTTGATCGCCGGCTTGTCGGAACGGATGAACCAGCCATGCGCCGGCCGGCTCTGATACTCGGGATGGACCGCAGCGGCGAAGACAACCGTCGCGTCCGGAAACATCCCGCGCGTCAGCTGTTCATAATCCCTGATGAAGGCTTCCTGCGCCTGCTTGTCGGCCTGCTTCGGCAGCGTCTTCGGCTTCACGTATGCGAACCCCAGGCGGTGCATCAGCTTGATGGCGCCCGGACGTGAATATCTCACAGCAAACTTTCGGAAGATGGCATCCCGCACCGCGTTGGTGTCGCGCGGCGGATTGTCCCGGAACTGCGCCTTGAGAGCGGCTTCCTGGTCCGCCGTCAGGCGGTCCGGGTAATCCGCAAGCTCCACAGAGG
Organism: Rhodospirillaceae bacterium; assembly: GCA_965262665.1. GTDB lineage: Bacteria > Pseudomonadota > Alphaproteobacteria > Rhodospirillales > Rhodospirillaceae > CBDBND01. The sequence continues at coordinate 51,368 of CBDHFR010000001.1, read as the reverse complement.
CGAGACCCTTCTCGCGGAAGTCCCGTAGCCAGCCGCGAACCGTGTCGGGATCGAGATAGAATATCCTGGAGACCATCTGCACGCTGTGGCCATCATCAAGGGCAACCAGCGCATTCGCGCGCCGTACCTGCAGCGCTTCGACCTTCCGCTTGCGCATGACATTCAGGAGTGCCTTGGGTTCGTCAGCGGTCAGAAAGGAGGCCTTTTGCGCATCTTCGCCGTGAAGTCGTTCGCTGCTCGTGTCGTTGGAGAGGTGCATGAATCGGCAGCCGAATCAGGTCAATGCAAAATACTAAATTCAGGCCGAATCAATGATTCCAGGTATAACGAATTGCAACTCGGATGGGCTGTCTTGTGGAACACACCTTTTTGTCCATCACCTATGACGAAAGGTAAGCATTGATGGGGTGGACTCAGTTTCTCGTTCAGTGCCCGGCACCCCTCCGGATTTGCCTCGAAGCCAATCAGCTCAGCGTGTTTCGACTTCAACAGCGGAGCATAAACCTCGTCATGACCTTCCAAGGGCAAAGCGCCGACATCGACAATGACAAGGGGCGATAAATCAGGAAACACATCATAAAAACTAAAGTTTGCATCAACCTGTTTTTTCATCGAACGAACACCAATTCTTATTCAAACTTCGAGAAGTCCGGTGCCCGTTTTTCAAAGAACGCAGCAATGGCTTCTTTCACTTCCGCGCCGTTCAATTGCTCACCGAACACTTTGGCTTCTGCGTCAATACGCGCGCGAACGGTGTCGAGGTCCGCATTCATCAGCGCTTTGGTTTTGCGCAAGGCAGCTGGTGGTTTGGCGGCCAGCTTGGTTGCTGCGTCCCGAGCGGTCGACAACAGTGTGTCGGCTGAACAAATGCCGTTCACTAACCCAATCTCTTTGGCCGTCGTTGAGTCAAACGGATCTCCCATCATCAACAATTCCGCTGCTCTGGCATGTCCCGCCAGAACAGGCAGCACCAGACTTGATCCCAACTCTGGCACCAGACCCAGATTGACAAATGGCATCTGAAAACGGGCCGTATCAACGGCATAGACCAGATCGCAGTGGAGCAGCATGGTGGCGCCGATGCCGATGGCCAAACCGTTGACCGCCGCGACCACCGGCTTTTGCGCGCTGGCGATGGCGTGCATGAAGCGGAACACCGGGCTTGCAGAATCCACCGGTGGATTTTCAAGAAAGTCCTTGAGGTCGTTTCCGGCGGTGTAGCTGTCTTCAGTGCCGGTGATCAGAACAACGCGCACCACCGCGTCATCATTGGCATTGGTGACGGCATCGGCCAGCGCGGCATACATAGCAACGGTCAACGCATTCTTTTTGTCGGGCCGGTTGACGGTGAGGGTGAGAATGCGATCAGAAACATCCGCCTTTATGAGGTCACTCATAGCGGGTTCGTCCTCGTCCCTACTTTTTCCGTAAAGCGCCCAACCGCAAACGCAAGGCGTTCAGCTTGATGAATCCCTCAGCGTCGTGCTGATCATACACGTCGTCTTCTTCAAAGGTGACGTGATCCATGCTGTAAAGACTGTGCGGTGATTTCCTCCCCACCACCATGACGTTGCCTTTGTAGAGCTTCAGCCGCGCCGTCCCGGTGACATGGGTTTGGGTGGCGCCGATGGCCGCTTGCAGCGCCTCCCGCTCCGGCGCAAACCAATAGCCCGTGTACACCAGCTTGGCGTAGCGCGGCATCAGTTCGTCTTTAAGATGGGCCGCTTCCCGGTCGAGGGTCAGACTTTCCACGGCCCGCCGCGCCGTGAGCCAGATGGTGCCGCCCGGCGTTTCGTACACGCCCCTGGATTTCATCCCCACATAGCGGTTTTCCACCAGGTCGATCCGGCCGATGCCGTGTTTGCCACCCAGTTCATTGAGCTTGGTCAGCAAGACCGCAGGAGAGAGCTGTTCTCCATTCACCGTCACCGGATCACCACCTTCGAAATCGATTTCCACATACTCAGGTGTATCGGGTGCCGCTTCCGGAGAGACGCTCAAACGGAACATGTCTTCATCCGGTTCCACCCAGGGGTCTTCCAGCGCATTGCCTTCGTAGGATATGTGCAACAGGTTGGCGTCCATGGAATAGGGCGCTTCGCCCCGCTTGTCCGTAGGAATGGGAATCTGATGTTTCTCGGCATAGTCGATGAGCTTGGTCCGCGACGACAGGTCCCATTCCCGCCAGGGTGAAATCACTTTGATTTCTGGATTGAGCGCATAGGCCGTCAATTCAAACCGCACCTGATCGTTGCCCTTGCCGGTGGCGCCGTGGGCAATGGTTGTGGCGCCGGATTCCGCGGCAATTTCTACCAGCCGCTTGGCGATAAGCGGCCGGGCGATGGATGTGCCGAGCAGGTAAACGCCTTCGTATAAGGCGTTGGCCCGGAACATGGGGAAGACGTAATCCCGCACGAACACCTCTTTGAGGTCTTCGATGTAGATCTCCTGAATGCCTAAGAGCTCGGCCTTTTTCCGGGCCGGCTCCAGTTCCTCGCCCTGGCCGATGTCGGCGGTGAAGGTCACCACCTCACAGTTTTTCTCTTTCTGCAGCCAGCGCAGGATGATGGAGGTATCCAGTCCTCCCGAATAGGCGAGGACCACTTTCTCGCGGCTCATGGTCTTGGTTCCCAAAAAAGCTCAAGGCCCGATGCGCCTGAGCGTGTGGCGGCGGAGTATAGGCAGGGCGGTCTAAGGAGCAAGGGTTAGGACGATCAGGTTACCAGAGACTCTTTCTCCACCCACGCTTGTTCGGCCCGCTCGCGCTGTTCCCGTGCCGAAAGCTTCTCTGAGTCTGTTCTTAGCTGTCCACAGGCGGCCAAAATGTCGCGGCCGCGCGGGGTACGGATTGGACACGTTAATCCCGCATCCGCCAGAATCTGCTGAAAGCGCTCGATCGTTTCTTGATCGGAACATTCATAAGGCGTGCCCGGCCACGGATTGAAGGGAATGAGGTTGAACTTACACGGCACCTTTTTGACCAACTTTACCAAGGCGCGTGCATCGTCTTCTGAATCATTGATGCCTTTCAGCATGACATATTCAAATGTAATGCGCCGGGCGTTGGAGACGCCGGGATAGGTGCGGCAGGCCTCCATCAAATCCTTCAGTGGATATTTTTTATTAATGGGCATGATGGCGTCGCGGGTGTCGTCGTTTGCCGCGTGAAGAGAGATGGCCAAATTGGTGCGCAGCTCCTCGCCACAGCGTTTGATGTCCGGCACGATCCCAGACGTGGAGAGTGTGATACGCTGTTTGCCCAAAGCGAGACCGTCGCCGGCCATGACGATGTGCATTGCTTTGGACACTTCATCGAAGTTGTAAAGCGGCTCGCCCATGCCCATGAGAACGATGTTGGTCAGCGACCGGGCCTCGTCGGTGGGCGTCGGCCATTCACCCAGGGCATCCCGGGCGACCATCACTTGTCCGACAATCTCGCCTGCGGTCAGGTTGCGCACGAGGCGCTGAGTGCCGGTGTGGCAAAAGCGGCAGGTCAAGGTGCATCCCACTTGGGAGGACACACAGAGGGTGCCGCGGTCCTCTTCGGGGATGAACACTGTCTCCACCGTCTGGCCGTCAGCAAAAGCCAGCAGCCATTTGCGGGTGCCGTCGCTTGAGACCTGCTCCTGGGCAATGGCCGGGCGGTCCACCATATAACTGTCCGCTAGCTGGGCGCGGAAAGCCTTGGACAGGTCCGTCATCTCCTCGAAGGACCGCACCCCCCGGTTATAAATCCACTGAAAAATCTGTGTCCCCCGGAAGGCCTGCTCGCCCATGTCCACGGCGATTGTGGCCAATTGGTCCCTGTTTAAACCCAGGAGCGAAGCCGATCCCGGAACCAGCGGTTCGGGACTTTGCGGGTCGGTCAAATGTTGCGGGTCGCTGATGTCAGGCATGGCGCCCTCTTAGACTCAATTGACTGAATCGCAAAGGGTTCTTGTCTCTCTGGGGCCTCTAAGGCTAAAAAGACTGTCCGGCCCCATTTCCCGGGGATTTCTGGCCCTTTTGCCCTCGCGGGGCAACCCGTTTTAGGTTCGGGACGGAAAGTGGAAATGGAGGCACCGCGAGAGGGAGAGGGAGTCCATGGTGTTACGTGCGGTGTTAATGGCGACCGCCGCTATGTCTTTGGCAGCGTGTGGAACCAACCATGACGTTATGGTGTAGCGCGGCTCTACAACGTTGTGCCAAAACGGCTGCCGAACTGTGCCAAAACGAGCGCCGCGCTACATCCAATCAGGCGGCACTGAGCACCGTGGGTGGGATCATCATCTGCACAGTCGGCGTCCTCACCCTGCGTCAACCGGTTTCCTATGATGACCGCCCCGTCGATCTCGTGACTATGTCCAAGGATTTTGTCACGACGTTTTCCATCGCCATCACCAACCCGGCGACGTTTGTTGCGGCCTTTGGTTTGTTCGCCGTACTGGGATCCGTTGATCCGGTCGAGGAGCCCCGAGCCGCTGTTATATTGGTCTTCGGTGTGTTCCTGGGTTCCACGCTGTGGTGGATTTTTCTAGCCCAAACCAGCGTACGCCTGCGCCGATTTGTGGCGGCCAGACTCTCTTGGGTCAATCGGATTTCGGGGGGATTGTTTTTGGTCTTCGGATTGGCGGTGTTGATAAATGCGTTGCGTTGACCGGCTCAACCGCTGACGCTGAGATAATCTCGCACCAGGACCTCGGCAATTTGCACCGCGTTCAATGCCGCGCCCTTGCGCAGGTTGTCGGACACACACCAGAACGACAAGCCGTTTTCCACCGAAGAGTCGACACGAATTCGGGACACATATACTGCGTCTTCCCCGGGCACTTCGGCCGGCGTGACATAGCCTTCTTCAATGCGATGATCGACGACGGTGACTCCGGGAGCGGACTGGAGCACCTTGCGGGCACTGTCGTCATCAATCGGTTTCCGCGTTTCGATATTGACGTACTCGGCGTGTCCAATGAACACGGGCACGCGGGCGCAGTTGGCATGTACTTTGATTTTAGGGTCGATGATCTTTTTGGTCTCGACCACCATTTTCCATTCTTCTTTGGTCGCGCCGTCGTCCATAAAATCCTGGATCTGGGGAATGACATTGAACGCGATCTGCTTCGGAAACACGTTCTGGACATCCCCCACCGGTTGATTGGCATAGATGCCCTTGGTCTGATTGAACAGCTCGTCCATGGCCTCTTTGCCGGCACCGGACGTGGATTGATACGTGGACACCACCACGCGTTCGATCTCAAAGGCATCATGTAAAGGCTTCAGTGCCGCGACCATCTGGATGGTCGAACAGTTGGGATTAGCGATGATGTTTTTCTTGGTGTAACCGGCGATGGCCGCCGCATTCACCTCGGGCACCACCAGCGGCACATCGGGGTCCATGCGAAAGTGAGACGTGTTATCAATCACCACGGCACCGGCCGCGGCCGCTTTGGGGCTGAATTTAGCGGACACCTCCCCGCCTGGTGAGGATAGGACGATGTCGACACCGGTGAAATCGAAGTCTGCTAGGTTTTGCACCTTGAGTACATCGTCTTCGCCGTAGGAGACCTCGGCACCCACTGATCGCTCGGACGCCAAAGCAATCACTCTGCTTACTGGAAAATTGCGTTCCCACAGTGTCTTGAGCACCTCACGGCCGACATTGCCGGTGGCGCCGACCACTGCAACCGTATACCCGCCGTTTTCCGGCCGTCTGCTTGAATCGTCCAACATGGGTCTCGCTCAGCTTTCGCGCCCTCTTGCGCACGGCCACTCAGCCAGGGCACGCTTGTGGGGCGCCTCAATACCCTCATCGGCAGGACAAAACAAGAAAACCATTAAGATTTTCATGATGAAGAAACTGAAGACCTACACCGCCTTTTGGCCCTATTACCTGCAGGAACACAGCCGGACCGCCACCCGGGCCTGGCACTATGTGGGCACGTCGCTGGTTGTGATGTGCGCCGGTTTGGGCTTTGTCATCAATGCCTGGTGGTTTCTGGCGATGCCTTTTTTCGGCTACGGCTTTGCCTGGGCGCCCCATTTTTTTTCGAAAACAACAAGCCGGCGACGTTCACCTATCCTGTCTGGTCGCTGATCAGCGATTTCCGCATGTTCGGCCTGTGGGTGACGGGCCGGCTTCGGCCCCATTTGGAAAAAGCAGCTTATACCAGCGGTCATTGAGATTGATTCTCTTTTAGGGATTCCCCATGGCGCAATGATGTGATTCATAGAAAGCCGGCTTTAAATGGAGGATTTGATGTCGGCGAAGATCCCGTTGCGAACGGACTATGACGCGGTCCAAGCGCGGGCCTTGGCGCGCAAAGCGACAGATCCCAATCAGGTGCGCCGCCTTCTGGCGATTGCGGCGGTTTATGATGGCATGAACCGTAGGGATGCGGCGGCGGTTGGCCCTGGCGGTCGGGCTCGATCGATCCCGTCTCGCGCCAGCGCCGGTGCCAGTGGATCGCCGTCGCTGGCGCGACACGAAAACGCGCCGCGGCCCCCCGTGCAGACAGACCCCCAGTGACCGCCTCGACGACCCGCCGCCGAAGATCATTCCCGTAACAATGCCCCATGTCTGACTCCCAAATCGCCTCGGGATATAGAATCATGGAGTGGGACGCTTGGGAATCCCCTTCGATTCACAATTCAGTCAAACCGCTCTAGCCGGCCAGGGCTGCCATCTCCGCCAGCACAGCATCGCCCATTTCAGCGGTGCCGATGGGTGTGATCCCGTCACCGGCGATATCGACAGTGCGGATATTTTTACCCAATACGGTTTCCACCGCGTTCTCGATGAGGCCGGCCTGCTCGGTCATGTCGAAGGAATACCGCAGCATCATCGACAGGGACAGAATTTGCGCCAAGGGATTGCCGATGTTCTGCCCGGCGATGTCTGGCGCCGATCCGTGCACGGGTTCGTAGAGCGCCGGTTGCCGGCCGTCGTCACCGGCCGTGCCCAAGCTGGCAGAGGGCAGCATTCCGAGTGAACCTGTGAGCATGGCCGCCAAGTCGGATAAAATGTCGCCGAACAAATTGTCGGTCAAAATAACATCGAATTGTTTGGGAGTGCGCACCAGCTGCATCGAACAGTTGTCGATGAACATGTGGCTGAGCTCGACATTTCGATATTCGGTGTCTCGGACTGTGGTCGTTTCTTCCCGCCAGACCACACCGCTTTCCATGACGTTGGCCTTGTCGACAGAGCACACCCGTTTGTCTCTTTTGTGGGCTAGCTCAAAAGCAACCCGGGCGATACGCACCACTTCCTCAGTGGAATAGGCTTGGGTGTTGTAGCCGCGCTGCCCTTGATCACCGAGATCCTCGATCCCCCTGGGCTCTCCGAAATAGACGCCGCCGATGAGTTCCCGAACGATCATCACGTCCAAACCTTGCACCAACTCCGTCTTTAGCGACGACGCACCGGCCAAGGCATCGAACACAATGGCGGGGCGAAGATTGGCGAACAGCCCCATGCTTTGGCGCAGTCGCAACAGGCCTTTTTCGGGGCGGAGATCGTACTCCACGTCATCCCATTGGGGTCCGCCGATGGAGCCAAACAGCACCGCATCCGCAGCCAGGGCCATGGCGATGGTGTCATCGGTCAGGGGTGTGCGGTGCGCATCATAGGACGCACCGCCGACGAGACCGTCTTCCACTTCAAACGACGCGACCCCCGTTTCATTGAGCCAGTCCAGCACCCGGCAGGCCTGGCCCATCACTTCCGGACCGATACAGTCGCCGGCGAGAATGAGGATTTTTTTGGTGCTCATAAGAAACCGGAACGCTCAGCTATAGAGCCACGGCTGTTTGGCTTGCTGCTTGGCTTCAAAGGCTTTGATCTTGTCGAGATGCTGCAACGTCAGGGCAATATCGTCCAATCCGTTGAGCAGATTGTGGCGCCGTGTGGTGTCGAGCTCAAACGATGTGACCGCGCCATCGGGGGCTGTGATTTCCATCTGGTCCAGATCAACAGTGAACTCCGCACCGTCAGCCTTTTGGCTGAGCGCCTCGACCTGGTTTTCGGGTAAAGTGATGCACAGAATGCTGTTCTTAAAACAGTTGTTGTAAAAAATATCAGCAAAGCTCGGCGCAATGACGCAGCGGAAACCAAAATCCAGCATTCCCCACGGCGCATGCTCCCGCGACGAGCCGCAACCGAAGTTTTTACCGGCAATAAGAATCTTGGCGTTGCGATACGGCTTTTGATTGAGAATGAAGTCCGGCCGCTCGTTTTCGCTTTCGTCATACCGCATGTCGAAAAACGCGGCTTTGCCGAGGCCAGTCCGTTTGATGGTCTTGAGAAACTGCTTGGGCATGATCATGTCCGTATCCACGTTGACCATGGGCATGGGTGCTGCAACACCGGTGAGAACCGTGAACTTGTCCATGCCTTATCCCCTTTTTCCCTTGCCCCGGGCCCAAGCAGAAATCACCGCAAATTCACCCATATCGTCGAGCGCGCCCTCAGGATCAAATCTTTCTTTCGACGGCTTTTTCTGGCCTTCTTCCGACGCCTTGCGCCATAGCGCATCGATATCGACGCGGATGGGCTCTGCACCCGTTCCTGTTCCCGCCAAAACTTTTTCCAGCATCTGGTTCATTCAGCCACCACCTTTCGCACGTCGCAGAGGTGTCCGGTCACCGCGGCCGCTGCCGCCATAGCCGGACTGAGCAAATGGGTGCGTCCGCCGCGCCCTTGGCGGCCCTCAAAATTGCGATTGGAGGTGGAAGCGCACCGTTCGCCAGGATTGAGAATGTCTGGGTTCATGCCAAGACACATCGAACAACTGGGCTCGCGCCATTCGGCCCCGGCTTCTAGGAAGACTTGATCCAGCCCTTCCTCTTCGGCCTGTTGTTTCACCAAACCGGATCCTGGAACCACCAGCATGGTAACGGTATCCGCAACTTTGCGACCTTTAATGACGTCTGCCGCAGCCCTAAGGTCTTCTATGCGCCCATTGGTGCAGGATCCGAGGAACACTTTATCAACTGGGATTTGATCCAACGGCATGCCCGGCTCCAGGCCCATATAGTCCAATGACCGGCGAGCACTGGATTGTTTATCTACGTCATCAAAGTCTTCCGGCGCCGGGACAGCAGCGGTAATCGGTAGAACGTCTTCCGGTGACGTACCCCAAGTGACATGGGGAATAATGTCCTCGGCTGCGAGCACGATTTCCTTGTCGAAGACCGCGTCCGCGTCAGACTTAAGCGTCTGCCAATAGGCGACGGCGGCCTCCCATAGGGCCCCCTTGGGCGCCTTAGGTTTGCCTTTTATATACTCGAAGGTTTTCTCGTCAGGCGCGATCAGTCCGGCGCGGGCGCCCCCTTCAATGGTCATGTTGCACACCGTCATGCGCCCTTCCATGGACAGGTCGGTAAACGCTTCGCCTTGGTATTCGATGACATGACCCGTGCCACCGGCAGTCCCCATGCGGCCTATGATGGCGAGAATGAGATCTTTGGACGTTGTTCCAACGGGCAAGTGCCCATCGACTTTGACCCGCATGTTCTTGGATTTCTGCATGGCCAAGGTTTGTGTGGCCAGGGTGTGCTCCACATCCGACGTGCCGATACCGAAAGCCAGGGCTCCGAAGGCGCCGTGGGTGGCGGTATGGCTATCACCGCAGACAATGGTCTTGCCTGGCTGGGTCAGTCCCTGTTCGGGGCCGATGATATGGACAATGCCTTGGCGAATATCATCCATGGGGATGTACTCGACGTCGAAGTCTTCACAGTTTTGCTTCAGGGTTTCCAGTTGAAGCCGGCTTTCGGGATCGTCGATTTTTTCCATGCGGTCCGGCGTGCTCGGCACGTTGTGATCGGGCACGGCAATGGTTTTGTCGGTACGGTGTAGTTTGCGCTGCGTCAAACGCAGACCCTCATAGGCCTGCGGTGTGGTGACTTCGTGAGTCAGATGTAAATCGATATAGATGAGGGCGCCGCCATCTTCCTCCTGATGGACGAGATGGCTGTCCCACAATTTATCGTACAGGGTGCGCGGCTGGGCCATATCAATAAGCGCAATTCTCTAGTTGGCAGACGACGGAACGCTCAGCTCTCAGCGCCATTATCGCCGGCGTTTGCAGCTTTCGCCGCTTCCCGCGCTTTTTGCACGGCTGCAGTATCTTCGGCGATACGCGCCGAACGGCCGCGGCGGCCACGCAGGTAGTAAAGCTTCGCCCGGCGCACCCGGCCTCGCCGCACCAATTCGATATGGTCGATAATGGGGGCATAGAGTGGGAACACACGTTCCACGCCTTCACCAAAGGAAATCTTGCGCACGGTAAATGAGGAATTCACTCCGGCATTCTTGCGCGCAATGCAAACTCCTTCGTAGGCCTGAACACGTTCGCGCTGACCTTCTTTCACTTTGACGTGCACACGCACCGTATCGCCCGGTGTGAAATCGGGGATCTCTTTGCCGTCGCTCAGTTTGGCGATCTGTTCCTGTTCGAGTTCCTGGATCGTATCCATGGTTTCACCCTTTCTTGTTCGTCCCTGCGGCGACAAACCGATCCCATAAATCAGGCCGCCGCGAGCGGGTTATGGTTTCGGCCTGGTCCCGCCGCCAGGCTTCAATGTTTTGGTGGTGACCGGATCGCAAGATCTCGGGCACCGGACGGCCATCCCAAACTTCGGGCCGTGTGAAGTGAGGGTATTCCAACAGACCCTCGACAAAACTTTCCTCCGCCAGCGACTCCGCGCTGCCCATAACCCCGGACAACAACCGGATCACCGCATCAAGCATGGCTACGGCCGCGGCCTCACCGCCGGACAGGACGAAGTCGCCAAGACTGACTTCTTCCATGGCCCAGGCATCGACCACGCGTTGATCAATGCCTTCGTAGCGCCCGCACAACAAAGTCACACCATCGCCTGCGGCCAAATCCCGGGCGAGAGCCTGATCGAAAAGGCGTCCGCGCGGGGTGAGATAAATCAGCGGCCGGCCGTCGGTGTGGGCGTGGCGGAGCGCGGCGTCAATCACATCGGGCCGCATCACCATGCCGGCGCCACCCCCAAACGGGGTGTCGTCGACGGAGCGGTGTTTATCGCGCGCAAAGTCCCGAATGTCTACTGTTTTCAGGCCCCACAGGCCGTCCGCAAGGGCCTTGCCCGCGAGCGAGGCGCCGAGTGGGCCAGGAAACATGTCGGGGAACAAAGTGAGGACGGTTGCCTGGTAGGATGCACTTTGGCTCATGGCTCCGGTGCTCCGTCCGGTGCAGATTCGGGATCGGCGTCCCCTTGGGTCAGAGCTGATGACTCCACTACGATCCGGCCCGCCGCCGTGTCGATCACCGGCACGGTCGCCGCCGTGAACGGCACCATTACGGTACGCCCGTCGGGTTGGCGCACATCGATCAGGTCGCCGCCGCCAAAATTGTAAAGGGCTATGACCGTTCCACATATCGCGTCCGTTTCATCCACCACATCCAGGCCGATCAGATCGGCATGGTAATATTCGTCTTCATCATCCGTCGCCGGGAGCGCATCGCGCGCCACGTAAAGCCGTTGTCCTTTTAACGTCTCCGCTTGCGTGCGATCGGTGACACCGTCCGTGCGGGCGATAACCACCCCCTTGGCTTCCCCGATCACTGAGAGCGACAGTGTTTGGCCATCATCGGTTACCACCGGGCCGTAGCCAGCGACATCTGCCGCAACGTCGGTGAAACTCTTGATTCTGAGCTCCCCCTTCAATCCACGGGCGCCGGCGACAACACCAAGACAAACCCTGTCCTGCGCTGCCGGTGTCTGTTTGCCGTTGGCGGCTGTGTCTGCCATGGCGCGTGCCCAGAGAGGGAGGAACTCGTCTAGCCCTCAGCTTTTTCCTCTTCCTTGGTTTCTTCCTTTGCCGCAGAGTCTGCTGCCGGTTCTGCTGCGGCCTCTTCCGGCGCAGCGTCTTCTGCAGGTGCTTGCTCAGCGGCAGGCTCGTCAGCTGCTGGTTCTTCCGCCGGTGTGTCCGCAGACACCTCTTCGGCTGCGGGTTCAGGCGTGGCTTCTGCTGGTGCCGCATCTTCAGCTGGCGCATCTTCAGCTGGCGCTTCTTCTGCAGGTGCTTCCTCAGCTGGTTTTGCGGCCTCTGCTGTTGCCGCTTCGGCGGCAGCCTTGGCCACCTCTTCTGCTTCCTTGAGACGTTCCTGAGTTTTGGCGCGTGGCTTGTCTTGTTTGGCCTGCTCCGGAATAGCCTTGGCTTCGAGGATACCCGCCTTGGCCAGGAAACGGTGAACCCGGTCCGACGGCTTGGCACCCTCGCCCAGCCAGTGGCGGATGCGTTCTTCCTTAAAGGTTACCCGGCTTTCGTGATCGCTCGGCAGCAACGGATTGTAGGTCCCGAGTTTTTCGATAAAGCGGCCATCGCGAGGTGAGCGGGAGTCCGCCACCACGATCCGATAGAAGGGCCGTTTCTTGGCACCGCCCCGGGTTAAACGAATTCTCAGACTCATGCGTCTTTCTCCTTATGGTTCAACTGTGTTCAGCGCCCCCTGAACGGGGCCCCAGGTGGCAAGCCACCGGGTAATCCACCTCCAGAGAGTCCTCCTGGAAGTCCGGCGCCGGGCATGCCGCCACCGGAAAGCAGGCCGGTCAGGCCCTGTTTCTTCATCTTTTTCATCACCGTCGCCATTTGCTGATGCTGTTTGAGCAAACGGTTGACGTCAGGCACCGACGTGCCCGAGCCGGCGGCGATGCGTTTCTTGCGCGAGGCTTTAATCAGCGCCGGCGCGGTGCGCTCTTTCGGGGTCATGGACAGGAGAATGGCCTCCTGCCGTTTGATCATCTTGGGGTCCACGCCTGACTGCTTGAGCTGTTTGGCCATCTTGCCGCCACCGGGCAGCATGCCGAGGATTCCTTTCATGTCGCCCATCTTTTGCAGCTGTCTCAGCTGCGCCAGCAAATCGTTGAGATCGAACTGGCCTTGCATCATGCGTTTGGCCAAGTGCTCGGCTTCTGCTTCGTCGACCGTCTCGGCCGCCTTTTCCACCAGGCTGACCACGTCGCCCATGCCGAGGATGCGCCCAGCGATGCGTTCCGCGTGAAAGGCTTCAAGGGCGTCGGTCTTTTCGCCGACCCCCACGACCTTGATGGGCACCCCGGTGACCGCGCGCATGGACAGGGCTGCGCCGCCGCGGGAATCGCCGTCCACCCGGGTCAAGGCAATGCCAGTGATGCCAACCTTTTCATGGAAGGCGGTGGCCGTGGCGACAGCGTCTTGGCCGGTCATGGCGTCGGCGACGAGCAAGGTTTCAACCGGGGAAACCGCGTCGCGCACCTGGGCCACTTCATCCATTAATTGTTGATCAATGGTGGTGCGCCCAGCGGTGTCCAGCAACACCACATCGAAGCCGCCCTTGCGGCCTTCGTCCATGGCCCGCTTGGCGATGTCCACCGGCTTTTGGCCGTCGACGATGGGCAGGGTAATGACATCGGCCTGTTGGCCCAAGGTGGCCAGCTGATCCATGGCGGCGGGACGGTAGATGTCCAGCGACGCCATCAGCACCCGTTTCTTCTCTTTGTTCTGCAGATGACGGGCGACCTTGGCGGTGGTGGTGGTTTTACCTGAGCCCTGCAGGCCGACCATTAGGAATGGCACCGGCGGCGTGGCTTTGAGATTAAACTGGGCCGACGCGTCGTCGTCTCCGGTCAGCATGTCGACCATGCAATCGCGGACGATCTTGACCACCATCTGTCCCGGCGTGACCGAGCGGATGACCTGTTCGCCGACGGCTTTCTCCGTCGCGGTTTCGACGAAATCCTTCACCACGGGCAGGGCCACGTCCGCTTCCAGCAAGGCCACTCGTACTTCGCGCATGGCGGCGCGGACGTCGTCTTCCTTGAGCGCACCGCGGCGGGTGAGCGCATCGAATACCGAACCCAGCTTTTGCGACAATCCGTCGAACATAAAGCCGATCTGTGTCCTTTTAGCTGGGATCCTTTAGCCCAAAGCGGTAACGCGCCAGTGCGCGAACCCTCGCGGACTGGCGGACCCCCTCAAGAGCAGGATGCCCAAAGGTTTTGAATTCCGTGCCCAGACCTTTCAGCCAAGACGGCCGAGATGTACGGTTTTAAGCCTTGAGAGTCAAGGGATTGGCTGGACTCTGGCAGGGCAATCGGGTGAATTTGAGGATGACAAGAGTGTAGAAGTCTGAATCGCTATTGATCCTTTTGATTCGCAAGAAGGATCCCAGAAATGACGCGACGGTTTGGAACGGCGAACGAGGCCTTTAATCAGATTGTTGGTGAGTGTCAGAAACTTTGTGTGTGAGCTGATTTACACAAACCAGGGAACCCGTTCCCTGGTTTGTGAGCGACCCTGGTGATAAACCCATGCCAGCCGGCGATGTCCTCGGTCCAGGAGGAGTCCCGAAGGGAAGCTCCTGGAGGGAGGGCGCCGTTGGATGGCTGACTGGCAGCACGAGGATCGCGCTCACCCGAGGCGAGATGATTGACGGTGCCTCTGTGAGCGCGTCCCAGATTGCCCGGTCGACAAGCTCGATATCCGCAAGGCTGAGATGGCGCGCGCGCTCGCCGACCCGGGAGGGAACCGACAGCAACAGCCCGCGAATATCAGTCAGTAGCCTGAGAATACGGGCATCCGGGCAGAAAAATGCCCCACCGAAACGGGACAAGGTGGATTGGTATCGCGGCGCCACAAGGTGAAACACCACGCGCAGAGCTTAGTGATGCCGGGGGCGAAGAAAAACCTAGCCGGGGCGGGATCAGGTGGAGGGAAAATGCGCCCGATTATGGATCGGCCGGCGTATTTCTTCATGTCGGGTTGTGTCTTCCGAAAACCTCATCCGCTCGAATTAGGCGCGAATCCTGTTCAACTCGTGGTGGATGAGGTTTTCGGGAACGACAGCCCGAGACCCACTTCAACTCGCTTTTCTGAAAAAAGAGTTCGACAGCGGTAAACGCGCAAGTCCGTCCACATAGGCGAAAGGCCTGTTCCGTTTTGATCAGCTGTTCGTCAGGATCACCACGTACCAGTCCGCGCCGCAATAGGTACACAGTTTGAGGCGACACCGCTTAGAGCTGCTGCGGTGCGGGCAGGCCCGAAACGGATGCGCTCACTTGTTGGGCTGCGGTTCCGGTTCTAGACCCCCGGAGTCAGGCTCCTCGCCTCCTGAATCGGTAGTGGGAACAGATGTGCGGCGTCCCGGCGAGCGCGGCCGTGATGTTGGTTTTTCCGACTTGTCGATGGCCTCACCGCGCAAGAGTGTGTCGATTTCTTGCCGCGACAGGGTTTCGTATTCCAGCAGACCCTTGGCGATGATTTCTAAATCATCACGATGCTCTTCGAGAATCTTCCGTGCCGACGCTTCCCCCTCGTCGACAAAGCGGCGCACTTCCTGATCGATCAGTTCAGCCGTCTTATCGGACACATTCTTCTGCTGCGCCACCGAATGGCCGAGGAACACCTCTTCCCGGTCGGCGTTATAGCGCAGCGGCCCCAGCCTTTTGGAAAAGCCGTATTCCGTTACCATGCGTCGGGCGATTTCCGTGGCGCGTTTGATGTCGTCTGACGCCCCGGTGGTGACTTTCTTCGCGCCGAAGATCATTTCCTCTGCCACGCGCCCGCCAAACAGGCTGGCAATCATGGCCTTCAGTTCTGTGATCGACTGGCTGTATTTATCCCGCTCGGGCAGGAACATGGTCACGCCCAACGCCCGGCCACGTGGAATGATAGTCACTTTGTGCAATGGATCGTGGCCTTCCGCATGCATCATGATGAGGGCGTGGCCCGCTTCGTGATAGGCGGTGATTTTCTTTTCGTCCTCGGTCATGACCATGGACCGCCGCTCGGCGCCCATCATCACCTTGTCCTTGGCCTCTTCAAACTCCAGCATGGTGATGACCCGCTGCGTCTTACGCGCGGCAAGCAGTGCGGCTTCGTTGACAAGGTTAGCCAAGTCGGCGCCGGAGAAGCCGGGTGTGCCACGGGCAATGATCTTAAGGTCTACTTCCGGTGAGATCGGCGTCTGGCGCGTGTGAACCTTGAGAATCTTTTCCCGGCCGATGATGTCGGGATTGGGCACCACGACCTGACGGTCAAAGCGGCCTGGGCGCAGCAAAGCGGGATCAAGCACATCGGGTCTGTTGGTCGCCGCGATGAGGATAACGCCCTCGTTGGCTTCAAAGCCGTCCATCTCAACCAACAACTGGTTCAGGGTTTGCTCGCGCTCGTCGTTGCCACCGCCGAGACCGGCACCCCGATGACGGCCCACGGCGTCGATTTCGTCTATGAAAATGATGCACGGTGCGTTCTTTTTGCCTTGCTCGAACATGTCGCGCACGCGGCTGGCGCCGACGCCGACAAACATTTCAACGAAGTCGGAGCCGGAGATGGTGAAGAACGGTACATTGGCCTCGCCGGCGATGGACCGTGCCAACAAGGTTTTGCCGGTCCCCGGCGAGCCGACCAGCAGCACGCCTTTGGGAATCTTGCCGCCGAGACGCTGGAATTTGGCCGGGTCGCGGAGAAACTCCACAATCTCTTCCAGTTCCTGTTTGGCTTCGTCTATGCCCGCCACATCTTCAAAGGTGACGCGCCCTTGCTGCTCGGTGAGTAGCTTGGCACGTGATTTGCCGAAACCGAAGGCTTTGCCGCCGCCTCCCTGCATCTGACGCATGAAAAAGATCCACACGCCGATGAGCAGCAGCATCGGGAACCAGGAGATCAAAATGCTCCAAAAGGTGGTCCCACTGTCGCTGCGTGGCTCGGCTTTGATGTCGACACCGCTGGAGCGAAGCGTCGTAACCAAAGAGGGATCATCAGGCGCGTAGGTGCGGAACTGGCTGCCATCCCGGGTGATGCCGGTTATGTTGTTGCCTTGAAGGGTGACGCTACTGACCTCGTTGCCTTCAACGGAGGCCATGAATTCGGTGAAAGACAGCTCACGGCTGGGCGCACGGGATGTGGGCGATTGGAACAGATTGTACAGGGCCACGATCAACATTAGGATGAGCACCCACAAAATCAAATTACGTTTGATCTTCACGCCTGA
The DNA here is from genome assembly GCA_965262665.1 of Rhodospirillaceae bacterium. Classification (GTDB taxonomy): domain Bacteria; phylum Pseudomonadota; class Alphaproteobacteria; order Rhodospirillales; family Rhodospirillaceae; genus CBDBND01. The sequence goes on along the minus strand of CBDHFR010000001.1, from coordinate 34,386 downwards.
TCCTTATTCAACATATCGGGGAGACCCGGACTAAACCCGGTATGCGCGCTGCCACATGCCACCCCGTTTCTCCGACTAAATAGGCTGCGCCCACCACAAAGCAAGCGGTCACGCATGACGGGATTGTTATCCGGCCTTCCCCAAGTTAGGACGGGTTCTGAGGCAGATTGCGGATGATCGGCTCTCCAGTTAACCCGCATTTCCCAAGTAACCGCTTCGCCTGATGCCTGATTGGCACGATTCTGCTATAAGAATCACTGGCTTGAGGGTGTCGGAGGGGGGCTCGGATGCGGTACCCGGAGGGTGAATCGGATCATGGGCCACTCCGGCCCCTTTTCGACCGCCGCCTGAAACTGGAGTTCCACGGATCGCGGGTGACCTCCGACGCGGGGTTGCTCGCTTATCGCGAACTGGACGACGCGCTCGGGCTGACCGCACTGGCGGGCGGCGTGGTCGCGGATAGCCGCACGGGCAGGAACGGCTGGCACGGCATCGTCAGTCTCCTTCGCCAGTCCGTCTATGGGCGTCTCGCCGGCTACGAGGATGTCAACGACGCCGACCGGCTCGGGCGTGATCCCGCGATGCGCTGGATCGTCGGCGGCAAGGCGGTCGAGCGCGGCGGGGCATCGACCAGCCAGATGGGGCGGTTCGAGACCGAGCTGCTGGCGAACAACGAGAACCTCGCGGCCCTTGCGGACCTGTCGGGGACGTGGATCGACCGGGTTCACGACCACGATCCGCCGAGGCGCGTGGTGCTCGACATGGACAGCTCCGTGAGCCCGACATTCGGTGAGCAGGAGGGCACGGCCTATAACGGCCACTTCGGCTGCACCTGCTATCACCCGCTGTTCGTGTTCAACCAGTTCGGCGACCTGGAGCGTTGCGCGCTGCGCCCCGGCAACGTGCATAGCGCCCACGGATGGCGTGATGTCCTGGTACCGGTGGTCGAACGTTACAAGGAACGAGCCATCCGCCTCTACTTCCGCGGCGATGCGGCCTTCGCCTCACCGGAGATCTACGACTACCTCGAAGCCGAAGGCATGCTCTACGCCATCCGGCTGCCCGCCAACAAGGTGCTGCAAGAGAGCATCGCTCATCTCCTGAAGCGCCCCGTCGGCAGGCCGCCCAAGGACGTGCGCCGGTATCATGCCAGCTTCAGTTATCAGGCCGGAACCTGGGACAAGTCCCGCCGCGTCGTCGCCAAGGTCGAGTGGCATCCGGGTGAGTTGTACCCGCGGGTCGGGTTCATTGTCACCAACCTGGCCCGCCCCGCCGAGCGGGTGGTCGCGTTCTACAATCAGCGCGGCACGGCTGGGCAATGGATCAAGGAGGGCAAGAATGCGATCCGATGGACACACCTGTCGTGCCGCAGGTTCGACCACAATGCCGTTCGCCTCCAACTTCACGCGCTCGCCTACAACCTCGGCAACTTCATGCGCACCCTCGCGCTGCCCGATGCCGTGGAACAGTGGTCACTGACCAGCCTGCGAGAGAAGCTCATCAAGATCGGAGCGAAGATCGCGCGCCACGGGCGCTACGTCACGTTCCAGATGGCCGAGGTTGTCATTCCTCGTGACCTGTTCGCCGACATCCTGCGCCGTATCGACCGGCTCAGACCGCCGCCAGCCCCGGCATGAGCGACGGCACCCCATTCGTTCGCGTCGCCGCCGACAGGATCGGTGCGCCCGGATCGGCCCGGATCGCCGGTAAAAATGCCATTCCGGACCACCAACGCCGCAAATTGGTCCTCAATCATCCTGATCGGCGCGAAGATGGCCGTCATTCGAAGGCGAATTGCACGTCGAGCGGTTTCGAGCCACACTCAACGGGCTGGGAGGGCTCCATATGGGGAATCTAAGGTTAAACGTGTAGCATACCTCGGGCGGAGGCGGGGCCTTCCGTTGGAGCGGCACGGCACGATTCTCGATGGGTGCTACCTGTTTGGCCCGTAATTCGGACCGTTTTCCGTGCGACAAGGCAGACCTGTCCAGCCGCTTTCGCTCGGGTCTTGGTACGGGGAATATCACGCGCATGCCTGCTGCGGATGGAGGCAAGTATGGCGCGGTCCATTGGGGCAACAACGGCCACCGCGGCCAGTTGAAAGGTGTCCCTTTCGAAAACTCTACTCACATAGAGAAATAGAGAAAGGACACCCAGTTTAAACGGATTAGGTTCTTGGAAGGGACAGCCGATCTGGCCTGCCGCAAGACACGAACGGACGATGGGTGTTTATTTGAACTAGACTCGACGGCCTGTTGAAAAAGCCCTCTGATTAAAGGAGTCGTAGTACAATTATCCCAAGGTTTAAGGGGATTTGAACTATGCAAGGACAACGAAGCGGTCAGCGGGTTCTGTTCGATACGGTAGATATTGATAGCTTGGTGCCGGAGGGCCATCTGCTCAGAAAGATCGACGCTGAACTTGATTTCGATTTTATCCACGAAGTAACCAAAGAGCTTTATTGCGTTGACAATGGCCGCAACTCGATTGATCCCGTTCTGTTATTCAAGATGCAACTGATTAGCTATCTATACGGGATGAAGTCGGACCGTGAGCTGTGTCGTGAAGTTCACTTGAACTGTCAACGGCGGAGCAAAATCAGTCCAGTTGGGCGGCGTAAAACCAGTCCATTTTATGTGATGCCGAAGGCGTTGTTGCGGGTTGTCCCGGTAGTGCATAGGAGGGACCCGCGCGGCTTTGCGTAGCGTTTCACGTGTGCGAAGCGAAGGCGTGTGGGCGGTGCCTGTGTACCCACCGGGTCAACGCTGGCCTCGGTGTTAGATACCGATCAGCTGCGGCCGGCTGTTTGTTGTTTTCTTCGGCTCTGGTTGAGCCGGTAGCTGTCGCCGTTCATTTCCAGAATATGGACATGGTGGGTCAGGCGATCGAGCAGTGCGCCGGTCAGGCGCTCGGAACCGAATATTTCCGTCCATTCGTCGAACGGCAAGTTCGAGGTGATGACGATTGCGCCCCGTTCGTAACGTTGGCTGAACACTTCGAAGAGGAGTTCGGCGCCGGTCTTTGAGAGCGGCACGAAGCCGAGTTCGTCGATAATCAGCAGGCGGACCTTTGCCAATTGCTTCTGCAACCGCAGCAACCGCTTCTCATCCCTCGCTCCCATCAGTTCATGGACCAGGGCGGCCGCGGTGGTGAAGCCAACGGCAAGTCCCTTCTGGCAGGCCGCTAAACCAAGGCCCAGGGCGATGTGCGTCTTGCCGGTGCCGGAATTGCCAAGCGCGATGACGTTCTCATGGCGATCGATGTATTCACCCCGTGCCAGGTCGAGAACCAGCATTTTGTTGAGCGATGGGATGGCCTTGAAGTCGAAGCTGTCGAGGCTTTTGACGGCGGGGAACTTGGCTTGCCTGATCCGCCGCTCGATCATCCGGCGCTCGCGATCGATCAATTCTAGAGCGGTTTGACTGAATTGTGAATCGAAGGGGATTCCCAAGCGTCCCACTCCATGATTCTGTATCCCGAGGCTATTTGGGAGTCAGACATGGGGCATTGTTACGGGAATGATCTTCGGCGGCGGGTCGTCGAGGCGGTCACTGGGGGTCTGTCTGCACGGGGGGCCGCGGCGCGTTTTCGTGTCGCGCCATCGACGGCGATCGGCGCTTTGCCAGGCGGACGGGACTTGTCGCGAAGCAAGCCGTTGACACCCTCGTGCATGAACCGCTCCTGCCAGCGCCACACGCAGGTCTTGGACTTGCCGGTCGCGCGCATGATCGCCGAAGTGCCGAGCCCCGCGTCGGTCTTCAGGATGATCCGCGCCCGCCAGAGGTGTTTCTGCGCGCTCTTCGGGTCCGCGACGATCGCTTGCAATCGCTGACGGTCGCCAGACGTGACAGTAAAATGGATGCCGGTACGCATCGCACAGACTCGCATGACACCGCACAATACGGAATCCCAAAGCGGACTCTTTCGTTCCGGTCAAACCATTAGGTCACCGATGCCCGAGGCCACAAGGCCGAACCAGCGCTGGTCCCTGGACTTCCTGGCAGACACGTTCGGCGCTTAGCGGAAGTTCCGCATCCTAGCCGTGAACGACGACTGCTGCCGTGAGAACCTGTGCCTGAGCGCGGATACCAGCATCTCAGGCGACCGAGTGGCCCGGGAACTGGACGCGCTTGTCCGGGTCTATGGAAAACCTGCTTGTATTGTCAGTGACAACGGAACCGGGTTCACCAGCTGCGCGATCCTAAGATGGGCCGACAGAAACGGCGTCGACTGGCATTACATTGATCCGGGCAAGCCGCAGCAGAATGCCTTCATCGAGTCATTCAACGGCAGCCTAAGGGACGAACTACTCAATGAAGAATTGTTCGATACTCTGGATGATGCCCGCCTTAAGCTGGCGCTCTGGCGCTATGACTACAACAACGTCAGGCCGCATTCCTCGCTTGGAAACAAACCGCCCGCAGAAGCGCGCCGGACGCTTGAACGAACCATGGTCCCCGCGCCAGAGGCGCTTGAACAACCTGTAACAAATGATTATCAACCCCACAGACTCTCATTATGAATGAGGGACGAACGGGGAGCAGGTCAAGGGGCAGCGACGGTGGGATAAAGTTCGTTAATGCCGGTCCAAAGAAATGGGAAAATCTAAGAGGCCGTTTCGAAAGGGGTTGAGTGGCCGGTGTCGATGTGATTCCAGGAAGGTTGCTGAAACCGATCTGGAGCCGCCATGTGGACGCCGACCACCCGAGAGCAGCATAGCCGCAAGGCGCTGCGTTATCAGACTGATTTGACCGATGCGGAGTGGGTTGTGATCGAGCCTCATTTGCCTCCGGCTCATGGCACGGGACGGCCCCGGTCATGGCCGATGCGAGAGATCGTCAACGGCATTTTCTACGTGATGCGGGCTGGCTGCCCTTGGCGCTTGCTGCCAAGCGATTTACCACCGTGGGGCACGATCTATCGCTGGTTCGCTAAGTTCCGCGACGACGGCCTCCTTGAGAAGATCAACCACTTTCTGGTCATGGCCGATCGCGAGCGGGTCGGACGCGAGGCCAGCCCGAGCGGCGCGATTATCGACAGCCAGAGCGTCAAGACGACCGAGGCTGGTGGCCCCCGCGGCTACGATGCGGGCAAGAAGATCAAGGGGCGCAAGCGCCACGCGCTGGTCGACACCGACGGGCGCGGCCTCGTGCTCGAGGCGCATCCGGCGAGTATCCAGGACCGCGATGGTGGCGGGCCGCTGCTGTGCGCCTCACGCGGCTCGTTTCCGTTCATCGAGAAGGTCTTTGCCGACAGCGGCTACGCCGGCGAGAAGGTCGCCACGGCCACCATGATCGCCGTCGAGATCGTGCGCAAAAGCCCCGATCAGGTCGGCTTCGCCGTCCAACCGCGCCGCTGGGTCGTGGAGCGCTTCTTCGCCTGGATCAACCGCAACCGGCGACTGGCAAAGGACTTCGAGGCCACCATCGCCTCGGCCCGCGCCTTCCTCTACGCCGCCTCCGTCATGCTCCTCGTCCGCAGATTGGCCCGAGCCGCATGACTTTCGAAACCGACTCTAAGAGCTGAACAAAAAGAAATTTGGGAATCTTAATTTTTCAAAATTTAGAATTTAAATAATTTTCCATAATTTTTCTCACTTTATGTGCCTTTCAATATTTTTCTTGGGGTAGAATCCAGGTGACAATGTCAATTAATTGATCGGAGGCTATTTTGACCGCTGAACCGCTCAAGCGCCAGTCACAGGATCACGGGACCGAATGGGCCGAACGGTGTGGCTATTGGCTCAAGGCCCTTGAGGCCGGAAAGCCAAAACGCAAGCGGCGGGAAAAGGAAACCCAGCCGCTGATCCTGAACGGGCACGGCCTCTCAGTCAGAGTCGATAAGGGAACCCTCATCATCAGGGACGGCCATACTCATTACCCGGCAGAAAAACGAGAATGGTGGTTCTTCAAAGGTGAACTAACCATACCGCCCCGGATCGTCATTGTGGACGGCTCCGGCAATATCACCCTGGATGCCCTGGATTGGCTGGCCGGGTAGAACGTTGACCTGATCCGGCTCAAATGGGATGGCCGGATCATCACCATGGCCGGAACGGACGGCTATGCCGCCGACCGGCAAAAGGTCACCTGGCAAATTGCAACTAGGGCCAACGAAGCCAAGCGGATGGCATTTGCCATTCCCCTCATCAAGGGCAAGATCAAGGAAACCCTTTGGAACCTTGAAAACCTGCTGCCTGGGTCACCCTCCAGGGACAAGGCCATCGATAAGGCCACGGCCATCCTAAAGATTATCAAAACCGACCCGCCCAAGACGGTCGCTTTATTACTGGGTATGGAAGGAACCGTAGCCCAGGGGTATTTCTACGCTTGGCGGGCTCTGGAAATGAAATGGAAGGCGGTCAAACGCTATCCCATCCCCGATGAATGGAAGCAGTACTTTGCGCGGTCATCACTTCTGAGTGAGAAGCGGCCCACAAACAAGCGGGCAACCCACCCCATCAACGCAATGCTCAACTACGCCTATACCGCTCTTGAAAGCTCGGCCCGCATCCAGGTCATTGCCGATGGCTATGATCCGTCCATTGGCATCATGCATGACCGCTGGCAGCCGGATCGGCATTCATTCGTTTTTGACCTCATGGAACCCCAACGGCCCGTTGTGGATCGTCGTATCCTGAAACTGATCCAAGATCACACATTACTCAGGAGCGGATTTCATGCTGCAACCCGATGGGGTGGTGAGGCTGAATCCGGAGGTAGCTCGGAAGGTTGCTGGGCTCAGCCTAGTTTTGCCAAAGTCATGATCCTTCAATTTAGGCGCTTTTGTTAGTGGTTACATATGGTACCTGATTCAAGATGGCTTGAGCTCTTGAAGGCCAGCGGTTGGCAAACGGCAGCCGTCGCAGCCGCGCTAGGTTTGTTCTTGTATTCACATTATTTGGAGTGGATTCCCCCTCTTGAAAGCTGGGTGGTTCAATCTGTGGTTTTTTGGATTATTGATATTTGGAATGCTGGCTATCGCGAACTGTGTGAGCAACCTATATCGTATTTTCCCGATACACAAATGGTTAACTATTAGACTTAATATCAATAAGAGAAAAAAAGAGGTGGAGCGTTACATCCTTTTCATCACACCAAAAGAACGCGAAATCATTGGGTATTTGCCGGCACATAATCAAAAACATTTCAATGCGATAGTGACGGTGATTACGCCGCAACGTTGATAGCTCAGGGGATAGTACAACGAGCACTAAAACATGGTGATTGGTTCGACCTTAACGCAATGACCTTTAAAATTCCCAATTATGTTTGGGAAGTATTGGAGCTACATAGGGAAGAATTCCCTTACGAACCACCACAAAATGAAGGTGGTGAACCACTACCTTGGCGCATTCATTGGATGGCAAGGTAATTAGTATATACCTGGAATCATTGATTCGGCCTGAATTTAGTATTTTGCATTGACCTGATTCGGCTGCCGATTCATGCACCTCTCCAACGACACGAGCAGCGAACGACTTAACGGCGAAGATGCGCAAAAGGGCCTCCTTTCTGACCGCTGACGAACGCAAGGCACTCCTGAATGTCATGCGCAAGCGGAAGGTCGAAGCGCTGCAGGTACGGCGCGCGAATGCGCTGGTTGCCCTTGATGATGGCCACAGCGTGCAGATGGTCTCCAGGATATTCTATCTCGATCCCGACACGGTTCGCGGCTGGCTACGGGACTTCCGCGAGAAGGGTCTCGCCTCTGTGGAGCTTGCGGATTACCCGGACCGCGCGGGGGCCGCCTGACGGCGAACCAGGAAGCCGCTCTCAAGGCGCAGTTCCGGGACAATCCGCCGCGCGACACCAACGCGGTGCGGGATGCCATCTTCCGAAAGTTTGCTGTGAGATATTCACGTCCGGGCGCCATCAAGCTGATGCACCGCCTGGGGTTCGCATACGTGAAGCCGAAGACGCTGCCGAAGCAGGCCGACAAGCAGGCGCAGGAAGCCTTCATCAGGGATTATGAACAGCTGACGCGCGGGATGTTTCCGGACGCGACGGTTGTCTTCGCCGCTGCGGTCCATCCCGAGTATCAGAGCCGGCCGGCGCATGGCTGGTTCATCCGTTCCGACAAGCCGGCGATCAAGGCCACGACAGGGCGCCAGCGGCTGAACCTGCACGGCGCACTGGACCTTGAAACGATGAAGCTCACCCTGGTCGAGGGCGAGAAGATCAATGCCGAAACCTCTCTGCGGTTGTTCGAGAAGCTGGAACGGGCCTATCCGGACACCCGGGTGATCCCGGGTGATCCCGGGTGATCCCGGGTGATCCCGGGTGATCCATGTCTGTCTCGACAATGCGCGCTATCACCATGCCAGGCTGTTGCGGCCGTTCCTGGAGCGGCCGGAGTGCCGCATCCGACTGCATTTCCTGCCGCCGTATGCGCCACACCTCAATCCCATCGAGCGGTTATGGGGCGTCATGCACCGGCATGTGACGCACAACCGGTTTTATCCCGATTTCCGACAGTTCACCGAGGCCATCTTCGGGTTCTTCAACCAAACCCTGCCCCGGGAATGGGAAACAATCCGAGACACCGTTACCGACAACTTTCGTGTCATCACACACGATCAGTACCGAGTAATTGGGTAGCAGGAGTATAACTTGATTATGACATTAGTGAATCGCGCGGGATAAACGGAACCAAAAATAATCCTTAATCAATTGAAGCCGTTCAACCCCACAGACTCCCGTTATGGATGAGGGACGAACTGAGAGCAGGTCATTTTTCATATCTAATTAAACGTAATCATCAAGAGGTGAGTGAATGCGAAAGATTAGCTTAGCCGTGTTTGCTGTCTTCTTATCGGCCTGTTCAGATCAGGGGGGCCGAGCAGATCAATATAATCTGTATAGGAATTCTGAAATGGTCGGTGGGTTGAATACAGTTCCTTAAAGATAAAAATATGGTTGTATAGAGTTAACCGTTAAGAAGCCGTGCTGTGACGCCTGTCCTTCCCGAAAACCTTATCCGCCGATCTTCATGGTGTACACAGTCCAGGTGTGGATGAGGTTTTCGCAAGGGATCACCGACAGCGACGCGCAGGGATGCGCTGGAGTTAGATTGAATCCGCTTGCTGTTTGCTTACGGATAAAATGGGTTCGTATAGGGAATAACCTGCACCATGGACGGTGACCCTAAATTATCGTTTATTATCAATCGGGTATAAGGCCACTATTGGCTGGTTGAGGCTTTAGTGAATTTCCAGCGCTCAAAACCCAACTTGAGCAATTCACCGTGGATACGCGGCGCACCCCAAAGAGGATTGTCCCGTGCCATTGACTTGATCAGTTGCTTCAGGTCCCTGTCTATGACCGGGCGCCCACCCAAATTGAGCGATTTCCAGCGCCACAGGGCCCGGAAACCGTGCTGTGCCAACGCAGAACGGTCTCGGGCTGGACGATCACTATGGCGTCGAGAACCGACGGATAAAGCCGTGTCAGCCATGTCAGAAAGATACGGTCCAGCCGCGAAAGCCGAACCCGGCCAGCATGCTTACGCCTCAAGACCGAGACCTGATGTCGCAAAGCGATGTTCTCGGCGGCCAGCCGGCGCGGTCCCTTGACCATGGCAGAGGCGGTCCCTTGACCATGGCAGAGAATGAAAAAGACGAACAGGGACGTTTAAAACCCAAATTCAAACAAAGGGTAATCTTTCCCATTGAAGGGTTTGCCCATGCCACTGAAGCCATGCTGCAAATGCGGCAGCAATTGCTTGAGCGTGGTATTCTCAAGCGCAGTGAAGATCAAGCATCACAGATACAGTTTAGGGAATCTGGAACACCGCGCCGACCAAATTGATGAGTTGATTTAAAGTGCTGTAGGGCATTGTCAGACTAAATAGCTCGGATCTGAAGAACCTGCAATTGAGAGCTATTAGGCAGTAAGTTGGCGCCTGTCCTTCCCAAAAACTTTATCCACCGATCTCCATGATGCAAACCGTCAGGGTATGGATAAGGTTTTCGAAAGGTACACCGGGACCTGAAGGCTATGGCGCGGGATAACCCTCTTTGGGGTGCACCGCGTATCCACGGTGAATTGCCTATGTTGGGCTTTGACGTATCCCAATGGACAGTGAGCAAGTATCTCCAACGGCATGACCGGCCAACCGGACAAGGCTGGAGGACGTTCATTAACAATCATTAAGAGGCCATTGCAGCCGTTGACCTTTTTGTGGTTCCCACAGCGGATTTCAGGCGCCTCCATGGGATCGCAATCCTGCACTTGAAGCGGTTGGTCTGGGCCAATGCCTATCCCTTCTGAAAACCCCATCCACACAGAGTCATAGACACCTTATACCCAGTTTAGGCGGATGAAGTTTTCGGAAGGTGCAGATTAGGTGTCAATCGTGCGGGGCCGGTAAAGCGCAATCTCATCTGCCCGACGTTCAAGCGGCTACATTACTTTTGAGGATTATGTAGAGAAGTAAAATCCCCTCGGAAAAAGCACCTTAACTTGTGTCGTATAGTCGAATCCGGATATAAAACACAGGAAAAGCATACGAACGAGAGCACCTTGAAGACCGCTCATGGGCACACAAGAAAAAAGAGGGCGCGCGGCCAGGGTTGTGATTGCAGCCAAGGTTGCTGTGCATGACGCGAGAGTGCTTCCGATTATCCGCGGCGCGCGCGACGAAGGCGTAAGCTTGCGCCGTCTCTCGTTCCTGCTTGACCTTTACGAACTCCCGCCAGGCCGTCGCGGCAAGTGGCGAAGAGGCAAGTGGTCCAGGACTGCCGTCCGCCGCATCATGCACCGACACGGAATCGAATAGCTATCCAGTGCCACTTTTCTCAAAACTACCCCCTACCGAAAAGCCTATTCTCAAACGATTATAGGGGTGTCCCTTCGGCATTGTCAGACTCACTGGGTCGGACCTGCAGAAACTATAATTGAGAACTGTCAAGCAGCAAGCCGACGCCAGTCCTTCCCGAGAGCCTTATCCGGTTAGCTTAAGTGTGCAACGTCTATAACCCTGCGGGGATGATGCAGCTTGCTAAATCATTCTTCCTGGCATTTGTGGCCGCATCTAGGGCATCGCAACAATTGTTGCTGACAATATCTTACCTCGGGATCAGGTTTCAGTGTTGGTTTGCTTAGGTGTCCAATCCTGACCGAGTGCATCTTTCCTTAAAAGAGACACAATACTTCGGCGTCCCATCGAGTGAGCGATCACTATTTCAGTTAGTAAACGCCTCGGCGGACTACATCATGATTGACACCGTAATCATTGGATTGAATCTATTCCACTACGCCCGCATGGTCTCGTAACTAACCTCTTTTCCCTGCTTGTGGTGTACATCCTCGCACTGCCTCAGGAGGAGCGGAGGTCTAACACGTACACCCTCAAGCCGGTCCATAGGCATTTATTTCAGACAGGTTAGCGTTCGCCGCCAAAATGCCGATTCGGAAGATCTAGAGCGGTTTGACCGAATTGTGAATCGAAGGGGATTTCCAAGCGTCCCACTCCATGATTCTATATCCCGAGGCGATTTGGGAGTCAGACATGGGGCATTGTTACGGGAATGATCTTCGGCGGCGGGTCGTCGAGGCGATCACTGGGGGTCTGTCTGCACGGGGGGCCGCGGCGCGTTTTCGTGTCGCGCCAGCGACGGCGATCCACTGGCGCCGGCGCTGGCGCGAGACGGGATCGATCGAGCCCGACCGCCATACCCCATGGCCATTGGAAGACCACCACGTTGACCGCCGGCTTGCGCCTCTCCGGGGCCTGGCGGCCCCGATGCTCCTCGACGGGCCGATGCATGGGGCTGCCTTCAAGGCCTATGTGGAACGGGTCCTGGTACCCGAACTCGACCCCGGAGACAGCGTCGTCATGGCCAACCTGCCCGCCCACAAGGTCGCTGGCATCCGCCAGGCCATCGAAGCCGCCGGCGCAACCCTGCTGTATCTGCCGCCCTACAGTCCCGACTGCAACCCGATCGAGATGGCCTTCGCCAAACTCAAGGCGCTCCTGAGAAAGGCCGCCGCCAGAACCGTCGACGACCTGTGGGACGCCATTGCCGACGCCATCGACGCCTTCACCTCAACCGAATGCGAAAACTACTTCGCCGCCGCCGGATATGATCGGGACTAAATTGAATCTGCTCTAGCTCTTCTTTTCGATTCGGCATCAACTGGCGCGACTCGCCACAATGAGCCAAACAGGTCCCGACATCTTGTGTCGCGGTTGCCGCTACCTACAATAAATTGGTCAAAACGGTAACACGATGAACCAGATCAGCACAGGTTTAGCCAACGAAGACGGATCGGTCGCCATTCAGTCGGCGATTCCCTTTGTTACGCCCAAGCAAATTGAAGACAAAATGCTCAAAGATGTTCAGGGTATTGTCTCCCGGGTGATCTCCATGGCCCGGGCCGCAGGGCGGGATTATGTGGATCAATGCCGATTAGCGGCAGATGCCGTCGTAACGGTGCGCCCCGATCTTTCACCGCAGTACGTGTTGTAAGCGGTGATTCGGATGCATGAGCGGGATACGGTACCAGCCGTCACTCAGACAGCGGCCTGAACGGCACTTACGTTTTCTTCGCCGATGCAATAAACCGTTTCATCAGGAAAAGGTTTTTGCTGTCCTTTCCCTTCCGTTTGCGCAAGGTACGACAAGGTGTGATGGCAAATAGGTCAGACCGCGACCCGCCAAGCCTGCATCCGCCGTCGGGCCACGAGCCCGCCGAAGAAGAAATGAGGCGCGGGTCAGCAGATTCCATCAGGGCCAGCAGGAACAAGCCCTGCATAAACAGGCCGGATATAAGACTGCAACCTGACTGTTCCGAAACACCAAATCTGTCCTTGCCATCGGGGGGCGTCCATATAAACGGCGGATAAGGTTTTCGGGAAGGATTAGGACCAGCAGGCAACTATCAATCAGGCAAGCGAAAATCAGGGCGCTGCAAGAGATTTCAGACTGTTGCAGGACACCGCTGTGCTTTAAAATCCTTCGCTTCGGCCCTATATGGGTTTAAGACCAAGTTTATTCAGGAGACTTCCACCGATGGCCACCACGAAGTTGAAGACCGACCGTCCGACCTATGCATCTGACTTTATACCGTCCGACGTCGAGCGGGCTGTCTTTCTGGGCAACCCGATCCTCGACAACATGATGACCAGCCTGATCGCCCTCGGGGCCGAGGTGTGGTCGAACCGCCGCCGGATGAAGGTTGTGGAAGCTTTGTTGGAAGACAAAGGCGTGACCAACGCGATGATCGAGAAGTACATGCCGACGGCGGAACAGGAAGCCGAATGGCAGAAGGACCGGGACCGGTTCATTGATCTGACCTATTCGCCGCTGTTGCGCGAAGGCGACCTCCCCGTCTCCGCCGCCTTCCAACGGGACAACAAGTAAACCCTCGCCGAGTTAAGGAGAAACACCCATGCTAGATCGCCGTTCCCTCTTCGCCGCGACGGTGGCTGTCGGCTCCTTCGTCGGCGCCGCCTTCGGCGGACGTAAAGCGCAAGCCGCTACGGACTACACCTACGTCAACAAGACGCCGACGGGTGATGTTGAACCACGCGGCTCAAAAGGCCGTCTCGAACGTCTCCCGGAACTGGACTTGGAAAGCAAACACGACTTCGTCACCGGTTTCCGCAAATTCCATGGCCAGTTCAACCGGATCGCCAACAACCGGATCGAAAAAATCCTTGAGGACAACGGGCTCGATCCAAAGGGCGACTACTCCATGGAAAAGGTGTTAGAGCTTGTTGAAGACGATGCCCTCGTTCAAACCAGTGGCCGTACCTGGATCAGCAACCAGCAAATCACCTGGAAGATCCTTCAAGATCACTTTCATGAGCACGCGGATAAATACATCGCTGAAATGGAAGAGGCCGACAACCAGGGTCCTGGCACGCTGGAACTCAACCCGGATATGGACATCCCCAAATATACCAAACATGAAATCCATATTCAGCCGGGGGGTTATGTCGGTGATGAATTTGCCGGTCACCTCTATCATTACGGCACCAACAGCTTCTATGTCGGCGCCATCGGCGACAATGAGCAGGACCAAATTCATATCGGTGTTGCTGAACGCATGCCGCTGCCGGATGATGGAGAAGTCAAGCGAATCCTCGTCGTGGGCTGCGGCACTGGCCAACTCACCACGGCGATGGCTGAACGCTTCCCTGATGCGGAGGTTTGGGGCATTGACGTTGGTGGGCCGATGGTCCGCTACGCCCACATGCGCGCCCGCGACCTAGGCGTTAATGTCAACTTTGCTCAGCGTTTGGGGGAGGACACTAAGTTCCCCGATGAGCACTTCGACATCGTCACCTCCTACATTATTCACCACGAACTGACCCAAGACGCCAGCCGCGCCATGATTGCAGAGGCGTTTCGGGTTACGCGCCCGAGCGGATACTTCTACCCCATCGACTTCCGCTCCGGTGGCGACAAAGGCCGAGCCTACGGTCAGTATCGCCGGTGGTGGGACCATCGCTGGAACAACGAAGTCTGGAGCCGCGAGTTCCATACTCTCGACTTCGAAGGCGAATTGGAAAACGCTGGCTTCACCATGAACAAGGAAGCAAAGGCCGTACTGCCTGGTTTTGGTATCCGACACGCCATCAAGAAAGCCTAAGCGCAACCCATTCACGCAATTGCGTTTCTGACCCCGCCCTGGGACACCGGGGTGGGGTTTTTCTTGTGTGCCGAGCAGGCCATATGAATGTTAGGCACAACTGTCCGATCTTATTTGTTTGTATGGCCTTGCTTGTACCGTTGTCCCTTTCCTTAGAAGAGGATTCACCGGTTTCGCGTCCTACCGTGCGGGTCGGCACCATCTCAAGGTGTGAACATCTGGGTGGATTGCATCACGAATACCAGCGGATAAGGTTTTCGGGAAAGACACGTATTCAGCTTAGAATGAAATATTGGTACGAATTCCAAACGTCCTCTTGTCCGGCGGTACTACGTTAATGCCATGGAAGTTGAGGAAATTGAAATTACCCTGAACGGTAAAGTCCACAGCCCGTTGGGCCCCAGCCCAGCCTTTTTCATCGAACAGATTGCGGACAAAGAGTTCAACGCGCATATTCTCCCGCAGGATGCCAAGGCGAGCATGGACCAACATGTAGTCATCGCGCTGTGCCAGATTGCCCAGATCGGCGAAGGTCTTGCCCTGGTAAAGGATGTCGCCGCGAATGTACCAGTCCCAGGTATTAGTGAGGGGCTGCGTATAAGTAGAGGATAGATTCGCCATCCATTTCGGATAACGCGGAACGTTGCGGCCCTTGAAGTTGGTGGTGCCGATGATGCCCACATAGGATGTACTGGTGAACTCCGTGTATTGATTATCACTCCACGCCACATTCAGAGTTGCGTCCCACCCATCAGTCAGAATAGCTGAGCTTTCAAACTCAACGCCCCACAACTCCGAACTGCCGGATACGGTCACACTGAGGGTGTTGGGCGCAACGTTGGAAATACGGTCGCGGTCGGCGGGGTCTTCCGCGTCACGGAAGAACTGGACGGAAACCGAGGCGGGCTGGTTTTTCCATTCGTAGTACTAGCCGGTTAGGTTGAAGCGGAAACGTCCGTCTTGAAGAACCTGCTTCCAACCCAACTCCACGGCGTTCAGTCTCTGCGAAGGCGTCGACCCTATCAACTCACCACCCAAAGCATCCTGGAACTGCTGACACTCCGATGCCGTACTGGGCATGCCGGTAACAGTGCTCACCCATGGCACGAGGAACTCCCCATCGCTGCAGATTGCAATTAGGCCGTTTACACGGCCTGGCAACGCCCCCCGTGATGCCTGCAGGTAGAAGTTGGTATCGTCTGCAGGCTGGTAGCTCACAATAATGCGTGGGGTCCACTGCTTGTAGGTCTCGATGTTTTGCAGGATTTCTGCACCTGCTTGCAGGCCCGTGGTGCGTTCGTCTTCCAGATACCGCCCCTCTACGTCGATGGTGAACTGATCGGAAATGTCATAGGACGCAGACGCATAGATACCCCACACTTTGGCCTCGTCACCGCTGGTCAGCGGCAGTGTGAAGATGCCCGGACCGGCACCACAGGGACCGCCAGGAATACCGAAGAAGTTGAAACAGGCTGTGATGGCATATCCGCCCCCACCGTGGGTGATGAATTCTTGGTCATAGTAGGTGGCACCGACCAACCAGCGGAGCTTCTCTTCCTGAGGCGAAAGCAACCGAATTTCGGCGCTGAAGTCTTCACCCGTCTTGGGGTCGTTCACATACCAGCTTTGAACGTCGGTTTGGTCGAAGTCGATGACAAAGTTGGTTTCCATGTCGTTGTAACCGCCGAGAAGTGTTACAGCGTAACCATTCTTGAATTCGTAGTCGACGTTTGCAGATAGACGGATGTTGTTGCGGTTGATTCCATAACCCTTCAACTCGGGAACTCCCGCGATATATTGCTGCTGGATGAGGTCCGTAATCAAAAGGTCAGGCGCCGAGGTGACCGATCCTGTTTGGGTGATTGAATTGAAGAAAAAGCGCGTGGTGGCAAACAGGGACGGCCGCAAGCTCGTTTCTGACGAAATAGGCCGCGTGCCGGGGGCGCCCAACTCAGGGAGTTTCCCGCAGATAAAAAACTGCGGTGTCAAGGTGGTGGAGTTGCCGTCGTTATCCAAGCCTTGAACTGACTTACCGGAGCACCTATCGGCCATCTGGCCGCTGATAAACGCCCGGGCTGCCGGGCCATCGTTATCTTTCTGATAATAGGCGCGCAGTTTGACGGACAAACGGTCGCTCCGTTCGCCATACACGACGCCTGAAATGGAACTGGACGATTCACTACCCAGCTTGCCGCCATCTGTCGCCGTCCATTGACCGCCCCGGCTGTATAGGCGCGTATTGACCTGTAATGCCCACTTACCGTCCACGATGGGAATAGAAGCCATTAGGCTCGTTTCAAACTGATCGTAGGTCTCCGCCGAGGCATCGACCTCCATCTCGAAATCTTCCAAGCTCGGCGTCTTGGTGATGTAGTTGATGGCCCCGGCAAATGTGTTGCGGCCGAAGAAGGCCGACTGTGGGCCCTTGATGATCTCGACTCGCTCCAGGTCCTGGATGTTGATGACGTTAGCGCCGTCCAAGGCAAACACACCATCAATAAACAACGCCGTCGGCTGCAAATGGGCTAGCGACGACCGGGTATCGACTGAGAACGGCGGTGACAAATTAGTCCACGGGAGCGGCGGGAATGTCCCGGCCGCGGGCGGCGCAAAAGTCTGCCACCTGTAGCCTTCGATCCGTTTGGGGATGGAAGGTGGGAGGATGTACTTGGTGGACCTTTATCTAACCGTGCGACTGGCGTGCCATGTGGAAGAGCTGAGTCAGCGAGAAGCAGCAAGACGGTTTGGGCTATCGCGCGATACAGTGAAGAAGATGCTGCGGCACTCGGTGCCGCCGGGATACCGGCGCAGCGAGCCGCCGAAGCGGCCTAAGCTGGACCCGTTCACGGATATCATTGACCGCATTCTGGAAGCGGACCGCACGGGTTCACCGTAAGCAGCGCCACACGGCAAAGCGGATATTCGAGCGCCTTCGCGATGAGCATGGCTTCACCGGCGGCCAGACCATCGTCAAGGATTACGTCCGCGAACGGCGCCGTCGTTTGCGGGAGATGTTCGTGCCGCTGGTACATCCGCTGGTACATCCGCTGGTACATCCGCCGGGACATGTGCAGGCGGACTTCGGCAAGTCGGATGCGATCATCACTGGCGTCAAGCTGCGAGCCCATTTCTTTGTCATGACCCTTCCCCACAGCGCTGCATGCTTCGTCGTGGCCTACTGTGCCGGATCGAGCGCCGACCGCCGCGTCTTGATCTGGCTGGCTATCCCTACCCCTTGTCGCTGAGACAGGTCGAAGATCTTCTGTTCGAACGCGGCATCGACATCTACCATGAAACCGTACGGTACTGGTGGAACCGTTTTGGCCCGTTGTTTGCCGCTGAAATCCGGCAACGCCGTGTTCATCGTGGATCTTATTCGCTGTGGCGCTGGCATCTTGATGAGGTGTTCGTCCGGATCAATGGGAAGACATGCTGTTTGCGGCCTGCTGTCGATCACGAAGGTGAAGTCCTTGAGGATTTGGCCGCGAAACGGCGGGATCGCAGGGCTGCGCTTGAGTTCCTGAAACGCACCATGAAGCGTTATCGCCGGCCGGCTTCGATCGTCACGGACAGGCTACGGTCATACCGGGCTGCGATGAAGGTGATCAGCAACGAGGGCTGCCAAGAGACCAAGCGTTGGTTGAACAACCGGGCAGAAAACTCACATCAACCCTTTCGAAGACGGGAAGGGGCAATGGTACGGTTCAGAGACATCAAGACCTTGCAGAAATTCTCCTCCGTCCATGCTTCGATCCACAACCATTTCAACCACCAACGCCATCTCAACCGCCGCGATATTTTCAAACAAGCCCGAGCCCCTGCCCTGGCCGAGTGGAGGCAATTTGCAGCCTAGAGGTCCTCTATTATAGGTTCTTCAGGTCTGACCTAGTTAGTCTGACAATGCCCGGGCGAGCTATTGAAATGCCGGAAGGGATTGTGCATCGCCGGAGGCTAGGAGACCTTACTTTTCAGCTCAAGCCGATTTAGTCTGACAATGCCTGTAGCTCAACCGCATAGAATTAAATCTAAGGGGATATGGGGATATGAAGTATTTTGATAGGGTGAATTCCGTAACGTTCTCCACACTTCCACCTTCTTTGGAGGCATGTAATCATGTCAATTGTTAATGCTGGGCGTTCTTTGGTCGCCCTTCTGTTTTCAGTTATTACGCTTCATGCTGTTTCACCGCACGCCGGAGAACCTTTGGGCCGTGGCACCTCCGTCGACGATTGGCGTGGTTGAGGGAGTATCTTGAAAGGTGGTAAGGGGTACGTTTCGACGCCCATGGGGCAGGTGCATTACCGCGACATCGGACCGCGCAATACCAAACACCCGATTGTTCTGTTGCATCAGACTCCCATGTCGATGATCCAGTTTGCCGAGATCCAGAACGCGTTCGCCAAAATGGGCATTCGCGCCATTACGGTGGACCGGCCGGGCGACGGACTATCCGACCTGCCGCCGGAACAACCGACCATCGGAGAATACGCTGACAATCTGGTGCCTGTGCTCGATCACCTTGTGTTGGATAAAGTTGTCATCGCCGGCCACCACACCGGTGCTCAGGTGGCTGCTGCGTTTGCGGCCAACCACCCCGACCGGGTCACCGCCATCGTCATGCATGGCGCGTCACAGCTGACCCAGGAAGAAGCAAATGCTTATCTGTCAGGGCCAGGGCGGGACCGCACTCCCAAGGCTGATGGCTCGCATATAAATCACCGGTTCAATCCACAGGCTCCACCGGAACGTCAGGCCATTCTCGACGCTAAACAGTGGTTGATGATCACGTCTTATATCCAAGGTCCCGACATCGGCCATTGGGCAGCGTTCCATTACGACATGTTGCCGGACCTGATGGCGATCAAGGTGCCTGGGCTGATTCTGTCGGACACGAAGGATCCCGTGAATGTCATGGACAAGCGAGTTGCCTTCACCCACAGGCCTGACTTCAAGTACGTCGAATTTTCGCAAGGCGATCTGCTTGAATTCATGGCCGAACCGAAGCGCTGGGCCAAAATCGTAGCGGACTTCATTGAGACCGTGGACGCGCAGCAGGATACGGCGAGCCTCGTCCGCTAGAGCCCGGCTCGATCGTATCCGTAAGTCACAAATCAAAAGGGGGAGGAAATCCATGAAACGCTCCAAGAAGTCTGAAACTCCGTTTTCAACAAAAGTTTCCAAGAGAGGTTTTCTTTCTGGCGTCGGCGCGACCGCCGTTGGTTTGAGCCTTGCCCCTAAAGCTGTCGCCGCTGAGAACTCCGAAAAGTACGACCTCATCGTCGTCGGCGGTGGAAATTTGGGCATGCCTGCAGCCATCTTTGCTGCCAAACGAGGCGGTCGTGTCTTGATCATTGAAGCCGCCGCACAATTGGGTGGGACTTTGTTTCTGTCGGGCGGACAAATGAGCGCAGCGGGCACAAAGCTACAAAAAGCGCAGGGTCTAAAAGACTCACCGGAAGAGCACTACAACGACATCATGCGCATCAGTAAGAATAAGGCGAACCCTGAAATCGTCCGCTTGGCTGTCTACAATGCAGCCGACACTTTTGATTGGCTGACTGACAACGGTCTTGAGGTCCATCCGGAGCATCCTGTTACGGGCACAACCCATGAGCCTTACAGCAGGCCCCGATACGCGTGGGGTCTCGAAGGTGGGATCTCGATATTGAAGATCCTCGAAAAACTCATCCAGCCACATATCGATAGCGGCGTGATTACTGTTCGCACCAGCACTGAAGTCATCGAGTTGATTCAAGAAGGTAATGGTGCAGTCACTGGTGTTGTGGCCCGCGGTGAGAATGGCCGCACAACACGGTACAGTGGGCGCAATATCCTTCTCTCTTGCGGTGGTTATGCGTCAAACCCTCAAATGGTCGAGGACCTCGAAAATCACACGGATTACGGCGACGTATCCTATCCCTACAGCCAAGGTGCGGGTATTACGCTCGGAACAGCGGCTGGGGGGTATGTACGCGGCGGTGAACATCACCTGCCGTCCTTCGGCAGCATCCTTCAAGATGATAATTTCCCGAGCCCGCGGCTTGCTCGCTGGGTCTCTTATCCGCCGCACCGCCAACCTTGGGAAATTTATGTCAACGTTCATGGTGAGCGGTTTCTGCGTGAAGATATGAACAGTCATGACGTTCGTGAACATGCTTTGGTGAGGCAGCCCGAAGAGCGCTGCTGGGTTGTTTTCGACGACGCTATTCATAGAGAGGCGCCGCCAGGAGTGGGTGGTTGGTCCCGGGAAGAAATTAAAGATGCCTTTGAGTCTCAACCGATGTTCTATCGTGCCGACAGCATTGAAGAACTAGCCGATGTTACTGGGGTTGATAAGGCTGGTTTAGTCAAAACGGTTGCACGTTATAACCAAGGCCAGGATGGTGCTAAGGATGCCCTCGGTCGGGTGCACATGCCGCTGCCTATCGCCGAAGCACCGTTTTATGCCATCCGTATTCAAGGGTCGCAGCTCATAGGCTGGGCGGGGCTTGCGGTCGATAGCCAGTTGCGCGTGATCCGCCAGGACGACACAGCAATCCCGAACCTCTATGCCGCTGGCGAATTACTTGGCACGGACCAATTCATGGGACGGTCGTATTGTGGCGGTATGCTGGTCACACCTGCGTTAACTTTCGGCCGCCTTTTGGGTGACAGCATACTCAGCTTCGACATTTGACTTGTCCGTTGTCAGAACAAATGGGGCATGTGAGCGTATTTTCTAACGGAGGACCTGGCCCATCCTGGTTTGAAGTTAAGCCGCGTGACGTTGATGGTTCAAGCGGCGGTTTTGGATGGTGAGTTTTTGGTTTTTTGTCTCCTTTCGATGATTGCGGTGTCTCGCCCGAAGGAGGCGTCAGCGGGGGTGACGGTGCCGATACTCTCATGGTAGCGGTGGTTATTGTAGTGATCGACGCAGGCACCGATCTGGCGTTCCAGATCACCCGGCAGGAAGTAGTTCTTAAGCAGGATGCGGTTCTTCAGCGTTTGATGCCAGCGCTCGATCTTGCCCTGGGTCTGGGGACGGTTCGGTGCGCCGCGGACGTGATCCATAGCCTGATCCTTGAGCCAGGCCGCAAGATCACCGGCGATGGAGGACGAGCCGTTGTCGCTCAGCAACCTGGGTTTGCGAAGGACTTCTACACTGTTGCACTCTGACGCTTCGAGGGCCAGCGTGAGCGTGTCGGTCACGTCTTCAGCCCGCATGGTGGTGCACAGCTTCCAGGCAATGATGTGGCGCGAGAAGTCGTCCAGGATAGTCGACAGATAGAACCAGCCCCGGCCGATGACCTTGAGATAGGTGAAGTCGGTCTGCCACAGCTGGTTGGGTGCGGTGGTCTTGTCATGGAACTCATCGGCTGCTTTGACGACAACAACGGCCGGGCTGGTGATCAGGTCATGAGCCTTGAGCAGGCGGTAGACGGACGCTTCCGAGACGAAGGAGCCCTTGGTATCGGTAAACGTCACCGCCAGTTCCCTGGGCGACAGCTCCGGCTCATCCAGAGCCAGGTCCATGATCTGGTCGCGGATGTCGTCCGGGATACGGTTCCACACCCGGCGAGGACCACAGGGGCGGTCCTCAAGACCGGCTTCGCCGAAGGCTCGGTAGTGATCGTATCTGTCCCTTTCGAAAACTCCATCCACATAGAGAAATAGAGAAACGACACCCAGTTTAAACCGACTAGGTTTTCGGAAGGGACAGCCACCGCCACCGCCACCGCTTGAGTTCTATGCCAATTCGCATCACCACCGCTCAATAACGTGACAATACCATTGAAATAACGTGAAGGGATTGTGCATCAACGGAGGCTAGGAGACCTTACTTCCCGGCTCAAGCCGATTTAGTCTGACAATGCCCCTCCGGCGGCTCCGTGAGAAACCCGGTGTAGAGCATGTAGAGGATATCGCCCTGATCGGTTTCCAACGTTAGGCGCACATCCAAATCAAAACTGCCGTCGGTTCGTTTCAGCATCCAATCGGCACCGTTCAAGACTTTGCCTTTCAAGTCCTGCCATTCAAAACGTCCGCAGATCACTTCATAGATGCCCGGTCCCCGAGCCGGGTTTCATCAACGGTGTGGGGCGCAGCCGTGTCGATGTCGAACACAAACTCGCCGCGTAAGTCTTGCGCATGCGCCGGTGTAAACAAGACGAGTAAAGTGGTAAGCAATAGAGTTGGTCGCATGAGTCCCCCACCTGGTTCTGAAATTCTCCAGAGCTTAGGCTTGTTTCTTGAGAGGTGCGAGTCAGAGCACTAAAGCGCCGTTATGACCCCTCTAACGACGGGATACCTTCGGGCAGTGCGCCCTCGTGTACGTGGACCAACAACCAGCCTTCGTCGGGAAATTTACGCAGCACGCAGGTTGTGCGTCCGCGCCCCTCGTGAGCGCCGGGCGGTTCGTATTTGTGATAGGCATTGAAACGGCAGGTGGCGGCGTCGCCCCACACGGTGGTAAGAAAGTTGGATTGCTTCACGGTAAGTGAACCGCGTGCTGCGGACTGTTCGTAATCGCCCGCTACATAGGCTTCCATGTCGTGCTTGGTCACCAGGTCGGGCTGGAACACATCCCACACTGTGCAGTCGGCATGCATGAGCGCCAGCATCTTATCCGGCTCCTGGGCGAAAAAGTGTTCCCACACTTGCCGAACAACTTTTTCGACGGCTTCGATTTCTGTTTCGTCTGACATGTCAGGACTCCTTCTCGGCAGCAAGCTGGGCAGCATGTTTGTAGGACGGGATGCCCCACCAGAACACGGCGATGGTGCCCACACCCATGAAGCTGAATGTGGACACCATAGCGTTGCGCAGCCCGTTGGGCGTGGCAAAGAGGTCGGCCACCAAACCCACCAAGGGTGGACCGAGAAACAATCCCAGCAGGTTGATGGTCATGAAGAACCAGCCCGCCGCTTGTGCTTTGAGTCCGGTAGGGGTGATGGCCGCTACCGCGTTGGGCGTGACACCCGCGCACATGGCCAGACCAAAGAAGGCCAATAGCAACAGAACGGCGCTGGCCTCACCGCTGGGCATCAGCGGAAAGAAGGAAAAGCCGGGTAACATGACCATACTGCCTATGATGCACGTTATGAGCGGACCGTCGGCACGGCTGCGGGTGATCCGGTCGGACAACCAGCCGCCTACGTTAGCGCCGGGGATACCGGCGACGAGAATAACGATGCCGATGACCAAACCCGTGCGGTCCACAGTCCAACCGTAGGTGCGTTCGAACAGGGCCGGACTCCAGAAGCTGGCCGCGCTGATCGCCGTGGTGCCGGCAGCGCCGACAAACACGCTGACATATGCACGCCAGTGCTGGCGGAAGTGCTGAGCCGCCTGAAGGAAGGATTTGGGGTCGGGCGTTTTGTTGCCGTCGCCCCGGCGCGCGGGTTCGGCCTTCAGCAGCAACAGAAGCGCGATGAGAAAACCGGGCGCGGCTACGACGAGAAAGACCGTCTGCCAAGCTAGCAACTCGCCGAACAGCGGCAGGGTTACCGGCGGCAATTCGGAAATGATCCGCACCGCCTGGCCGCCGACGATGTAGGCGCAACCGGCACCGATGAAAGCGCTGGTCATATACAAGCCCATGGCGCGAGCGCGTTGATCGCGGGGAAAGAAGTCCGATACCAACGACACCACGCACGGGTTGAGCGACGCCTCCCCCATACCAACCCCGATGCGGGCAACAAACAAAGCACCAAAGGTCCGCGATAATCCGCAGACAGCGGTCATGGTTGACCACACGACGATACCGGCGGAAACAATCAGTGTGCGGTTCTTGCGATCGGCCAGCCAGCCTACCGGTACGCCGAACACGGCGAAGCAAATGGCGAAGGCCGGGCCGAGCAACAGGCCGATTTGAAAATCGGTCAGCAGCAAGGTCTCTTTGATGGGGGTGATGAGCAGACTGAGGACGAAACGGTCGATGAAGGACATGATCTGTGCCCCAGCCAACAGAACCATTGTGCCCCAGGCCAGCCAGGTAGACGGATATGGTGTATGCACCGATGTCGCCGCGGCCAGCGAGGAAGATTGAGTCATGCAAATCCTGTTTGGTTCTTTATTTCAGCGGCGGATGACTCCATCATAGACTAGGGAGGACGCAATGATGGACGGTTCATTCACCCTGTTGCATACGCCCGATATGGACTGGGAGCCCGACCCGGCCATTCCCGGGTTCAAACGCCGCTTGCTCCATGTGCATCCGGTCACCGGCGGGCACATCAAACAGTGGTATCTGCCACCCGCTTATGGTCCGGCGGTGGGCACCCTGCCCCACCGGCACTATCACAAGTCGGTCACCGAGCGGGCCTATCATTTGGCCGGGGATTTTCCCCATTGGGAGTTCAGGACCGGTGCGGACATGGACGGCGAGCTCATCGTCTTCAAGCGCCACATCTTCATGGATCGCCCACCCCTCAGTATTCACGGCCGCTTTCCCGAACCGTTCTCGCAAACAGGCTCTGAGATCCTCTATTGGAACACGGGTGTGGGCACCGGCCTCGGTGAACCAGAAGCGGTAACGGAAACCATCACCGTCGAGTTCGATGAAAGCGGACGCAGCGACCGCACCAACTTCCGCGACGCTAACGTGTTCTCCACTTTGGACCGTCCGTGGCAGTCACATCCACATATCCCTGCGTGGAAGATCAAACTTTTGGCTCACCGCACCGAAGGCGCCGGCCCGGTGGTGTTGGTGAACATTCCCATGGGTGCGGACAGTCCGGCGGATGTCGCCATTGCCGGCAGCGAAGATCCCCATTGGCTGTATCTGCTGTCGGGCGATCTGAGTTTGCGTGTCACCGCCGACGGCACGCCTCAAGAAATCAAGCTGCGCGAAGGCAGTTTCCTACGCTGGAATGATACTGCAACGATAGAATTTTCTGACGGAGCCATCAGCGACGGTAGCGCCGTGGTTCTGTGCACCAGTCACAATCTGGCAAAGACCATAGAAGACTGAAAACTTTCTCATGCAAGGCTGCGCGTTCCGCTGACGGTGCAGTGAAGTCCACATCCTTGTCAGCCGTGCTCGGGTCTTTGCCTTGCGTGCACAGCACTTCCGACACTTTGGCCTGACAGAACTCGGGTGAGTCGTCCCCTGCAAAGGGTTTGTTGTAATGATTGGAGACAGAGGGCCGCTGGGTCGCCCGTTCGAACCACGTGGAAAGGTTTGGCCGCCCCTCCCGCCAGTCAAAGTTCTCCACCGCGGGCAGCGGCCAGCTCATGGTGCACTGGCGCTCGAAATAGGTCAGGGCTTGCAGTGTGCCGATACAGCCGATGTCGAAGGCTTCAAGAGTCTTCGCATCTTCGTCCATGCGGTCTAGGGAGCGCATGAGTTTGGGCCAGTTCCACTGAATGACGTGTTGACCTGGCGCGTCGAGCAGCCGTTCCTGGGTCATTCGCACCGTGACATCAAAAAAGATGTCAGCCAACGCCAGGCGCGCCAAGGTATCCCACCGCTCAGGCCCCGGCGCGGGATAGACGTGTACGCCGTTGGCGTTGATAGAGTCCAGATACTCGACGATGGTCTGGTTGCCGAACAGCACCGTGCCGTCGTCCAGGGCCAGGGTCGGCACTTTCGACAACGGGTTGATCGACGCGATGGAGTAGCCCGCTTTGCGCGGGTAGACGGGCACGGGTTGGCATTGTCAGAGGAAACTGCGTTGAGTGTACGGGACATGCCGTCTAGGGTCCTGGAATGAAAAATCCTTTCAAATACTTCAAGACGTCACCCGAGGTCATCCGCCTCGCTGTGATGCTGTATGTCAGATTTCCACTCTCCCTGAGACAGGTCGAGGACCTGCTATACGAACGGGGCGTTGACGTTTGTCACGAGACGGTGCGGTATTGGTGGAACCGCTTTGGCCCGTTGTTTGCCGCTGAAATCCGGAAACGCCGTGTTCATCATGGATCCTTTTCGAACTGGCGCTGGCATCTTGATGAGGTGTTTGTCCGCATCAATGGCGAAACACATTATCTATGGCGTGCCGTTGACCATGAAGGCGAAGTACTTGAGGTTTTGGCCACGAAACGGCGGGATCGCAGGGCCGCGCTTAGGTTTTTGCGCAAGGTCATGAAACAGTATGGACGCCCCAAAGTGATCGTAACCGATAAGCTCCCATCCTATCGCGCAGCGATGAAGGAGATGGGTATTGACCGTCGCCAGGTAACGGGTCAGTGGCTTAACAATCCGGCGGAAAACTCACATCAGCCCTTCCGACGACGAGAAGGGGCGATGGCGCGGTTCAGAGACATCAAGACCCTGCAGAAATTCGCCTCCTTTCATGCCTCGATCCACAACCATTTCAACCACCAACGCCATCTCAACCGCCGAGATATTTTCAAACAAGCCCGAGCCGACGCCCTGGCCGAGTGGCGCCTACTTGCTGCCTGAAGATCCTGTACTATAGCTTCTTCTGCTCCGACCCAGTTAGTCTGATAATGCCAAGGTAAACGGAAGGGACAACAACTAAGAAAGAGAACATAATGTGAACAAATCCCTTGCTTTCTTCACCAAGTTGGTGAAGAGTGGTGAAGAAAGCAAGGGGGGTGTGTAGTATGGGTCGGGAAAAACCGCATCGATTGACGATATCGATACCGGAAGACCACTACGACGCTGTCGAACGTCTGTCCAAGGATAGGCGGGTATCTAGGTCTTGGATCATTCGCGAAGCCATTCGGGAGTACGTACAGGCCGACTCTCCACTCAGTAATGAAATTTCTGAAAGCGAGCGAGCAAATGACACCTATTGAAAAAACGACTCAATCGCTTCTGGACTATAGAGCTGATCATCCCGATGGGTTTGGAACACTTCTAGTGGACCCACCTTGGCGGTTCACAAATCGCACCGGAAAAATGGCGCCGGAACACAAAAGATTGGCACGCTACGAAACTTTATCTTTAGATGAACTAAAATCGCTTCCAGTTGGCGAATTGGCTCAAGATTCAAGTCACCTCTATCTCTGGACTCCTAACGCACTACTTCCAGATGCCATCGAACTGATGAATGCGTGGGGTTTCACTTACAAATCGAATTTAATTTGGTTTAAGTGTCGAAAAGATGGCGGTCCCGATGGTCGCGGTGTTGGCTTTTATTTTCGTAATGTCACCGAGGTGGTGCTTTTTGGAATAAAGGGGAAACTACGCACCCTTCAACCAGGACGAACACAAGTAAATTACATTTCCCATAGAAAACGGGAGCACTCAGTAAAGCCTCCACAATTGCACAAAATAGCCTCTGAATGTAGTCCCGGGCCGCACCTTGAATTGTTCGCTCGAGACCGAATAGATGGTTGGCACACGTGGGGGCATCAGGTTGACACTTATGAGCAAAGTCGACCAAAACACAAGGGCTATGAGTGGGCAGAATTCAATCAAATTCCTGCTGAATGATCCTTAATTATTAGTTGCGGAGTTATTCCAATAATAAGCAGTGGACAACCGCCACTTCGCCCAGCCTGTACGCGCCGCATAAGTTGACGCATGTGTGTCGTACTACCGCCAAACTTTTCATAAAGTGGGCGTTCTTGTCCCCTAGAATTAATGTATGTTGTTTCCCTGAAATAAGGATCTAATTCATTACTCCTTGTAACTAAGATAGCAACGCTTATTCGATCAAATTCCCAAAACGCCCTAAAAGCGTTTAGGTCTCTATCAAATGTTTGATCCTTACTATTCCATTCCAGATCAAAAGCTATTCTTCCCCTCACGTAGTCAACTTTGTGAGTATCCTCGTCGACGGTCTTGTCATCAACAACACGTTTTGCAGTTAATCGGGTTTCAATCCATTCTGGCCTAAGCTTACTCGAGAATATTTTAGGGATATCACTCTCATTCCCTCCGAGAGCCTTAATTTGACTCTCAGTAACCTGGAAATTTAGAAGCGCATCACAGATCTGAGCAAATTCCTCTCTATAGTCTGCGCTTAGTATTGCTGACGCGTGATTCCAATCATGAACCTCGTAAAGTTCGCTCAGCGCTTTTGGCACATGTATTGGTGTAAACATTTCAGAAGGAATAAATGCAAAAGAATCCAAAAAGAATCCTCGCACTCATCAACAAAATTGATTTTTCATACAAGTAACCGCAACATTTATTCAATACCTGTGGCCACATTTTTTTGGTTAATTTCCTGCCCCCGTGAAACATGGTAAACCACCGAAATTCTATACGACAGAAAGGCAAACCTCCACGCAAATGACCAACGAAAGACATACTCAAATTCCAATACTGACGGTACTGCGTAGGAAAACTTTCTATGCAATTCATAGACGTTATGGAAACCAGAAGAAGCCGAAGTAGTTGCTATATCATCTAACTCCACCTTAATGTCTGACCACAGATCGGCTAAATCTGTCGGCTCACTTCGATCATCCCATTGTCCCTTTCGAAAACCTTATCCGGTTGAATTGAAGATGGATCCTCTGTAATCCGTTTAGGATGATATCGTTCATTGGAATATTCTTCATGACGTTGGTGGCCTTGATCAAGGGCCCGTGCCGGCTAGCCGCAGAGAACATCGCGTTGTGACATCAGGTCTCGGTCTTGAGGCGTAAACACCCTGACCGGGTTCGGCTTTCGCGGCTGGACCGTATCTTCTTGAGTTGGCTTGTGAAGAACTGCCCTTCGGTTCTCGACTCCATAGGGGTGGTTAGGCCCGAGACCGTTCTGCACTGGCACAGGTACGGTTTCCGGGCCCTGTAGCGCTGGAAATCACGCAATCCCGGCGGACGACCGGTAATTGATAGGGAAATACGGGACCTCATTAAAATAATGGCGCAGGATAACCCTCTTTGGGGTGCGCCGCGTATCCACGGTGAACTCCTCAAACTGGGCTTTGACGTATCTCAATCGGCAGTGAGCAAGTATCTTGGGCGTTGTTACCGGCCCAGGGGCCAAAGCTGGAAGACGTTCATTGCCAATCACAAGGATGCCATAGCGGCCGTTGATCTGTTTGTGGCTCCCACAGCGGGTTTCAAACTCCTATATGGCCTGGTCGTCCTTTACCTCAAGCGGCGGGAGTTAGTGTGGACCAATGCCACCTTCCATCCGACAGCGGCTTGGATCGCCAATCAAGTGAGCCAAGCCTTTCCCTGGGAGACCGCACCGCGATACCTCACCAGGGACCGGGATGCCAGTTACGGCAAGGTCTTCAAACGGCGGCTGGACGCCATGGGCAACCGCGGCATCGTCAAAGAATTCGGCCTGATCCTGCCGCGCATCCCTTTGGCCGCACCAAAAGCCGGCACAGCCATCGAATTCAGCAATATCGACGCCATGCTCTTACTGGCCATTTGTGAAAAAGGATGGGACGGTGCCGTCAAATTCGTGACTAAGATCGTTAGCAGCGATGACGGCGACATCATCATGGGCAGGCGCTCACTGTCTCAAAAAGAAGTGAAAGCGCATTTGTCCGAACGCGTTGAATACATTCGAACCAAAAAACTAAAAAACTGCTTGAGCTCGGCGTCGTACTCCTTGACGGCTAACTGTGATCTTTAAGCACTTCGCCCGCCAAATAGAGTGATCCGCAGATCAGGATACGACCACGATGGGTCGATAGATGGGGTTGTAAGGCGGCCAGAGCGCTCTCCAATGTGGCCGCGGGTTTAACATTGGTAATTCCAATATCGCGTGCGGACTTGGCGAGACTTTCCGGGTCCGCACGAGAGTCATGACCAGGAATGGGAACCACGGCCAATGCCGTGAGATGAGGTGCGAGCGGACCCATAAAACCGACGATGTCTTTGTTGGCCATCATGCCGCAAATCCCGACAGTTAAAGCTGGCTCATCGGCAAGCCACGCCGCCACCGCTTCAGCCGCCGATGGATTGTGACCGCCATCAAGCCAGAGTTCCCAGCCGATCGGCAGCGACCGCGTTAAGGGACCGGATTTTATGCGCTGGCAGCGGGCCGGCCACTCCACTTGCCGCATGCCCGAGCGAAGCCCGAATGGAGGAATCGTCACCGGTAGCCGGGCAAGGGTCGCCAATGCCACACCCAAATTGTCGATTTGGTGAGGGCCGGCCAGGCCCGGCCGGGGCATCGACCAATCCGTAGCCCCATCGGCGTAGCGCACCGTGCCCAAGGGATCGTCCTTAATGGTCCAATCGCGGTCTTGGAGAGCGATATCCGCGCCGACTTTTTCGGCGACGTCTTCAATTACCGCAACCGCATCGGCCCGCTGTTCGGCACAGATACAAGGTACACCGTTTTTCATGATGGCGGCTTTCTCAGCCGCTATGGCTGCCAAGCTGTCGCCGAGATAGCTCATGTGGTCCATGGCGATGGGGGTCAACACCGTTGCCCGGGGCTGAGGCACCACATTGGTGGCGTCGAGGCGGCCGCCCAATCCCGTCTCCAGAAGGAGAATATCGGCGGGAATTTGTGCAAAAGCCTGATAGGCGACCGCTGTGATCAATTCAAAAAAAGTGATGGGAGCATCGCCGTTGACGGATTCAACATGGGCAATCAGATCTGCCATCAAGGTGGAATCAATCAAATCGCCGCACAGCCGAATGCGCTCCGTAAACGAAACAAGATGCGGCGATGTATAGACATGAACGCGATATCCCGAAGCTTCCAGGACAGCGCGCATGAAAGCGATCACCGATCCTTTGCCGTTAGTCCCGGCAACATGAACAACCGGGGATACTTTCAATTGGGGCGATCCGAGCTCTGTTAACAACCGCTCAATGCGATCTAAAGATAG
The DNA here is from genome assembly GCA_965262665.1 of Rhodospirillaceae bacterium. Lineage (GTDB taxonomy): Bacteria > Pseudomonadota > Alphaproteobacteria > Rhodospirillales > Rhodospirillaceae > CBDBND01. The sequence goes on along the minus strand of CBDHFR010000001.1, from coordinate 3,083 downwards.
ATCGATGGTCTTCGGATGTAGCGTTTTTATGCGATCAAGGGCCGCTGTCAGGACCGGCGGATCGGGCGCCATCAAAGAGGTCAAACTTTGTCAGAGCCTCCGTCATCACCGCTCGGCTCAAATAGACCGGCATCAGGGACGGATGGATCGGGCGGCGGTTGTCTTAATTGCTTTGCATCTTGACTACGGCTGAGCCGTTTATGCTTGCGGCCCGACTCTTCCATCGAAACGACCGGCGCCGCCGGGTCCCGGTGAAGGAGCAATCCGAGCAGCTGAATCAATGTGTCACGGAGGTCCTGCCGGTGTACCACCATGTCCACCATGCCGTGATCTTTTAGGTATTCGGACCGTTGAAAACCTTCGGGCAACGTCTCACGGATGGTCTGTTCAATGACGCGCGCACCAGCAAATCCGATAATTGCACCCGGTTCTGCTAATTGAATATCACCGAGCATGGCAAAGGACGCGGTCACACCACCGGTGGTGGGATCGGTCAACAAGACGACATAAGGCAATCCTTTTTCGCGCACACGGTCAACCGCAACGGTCGTTCGCGCCATTTGCATCAAGGAGAGTATACCTTCCTGCATTCGGGCGCCGCCTGATGACGGTATGACGATCAGCGAGGCTTCCTGCAGCACAGCGAGCTCAGCCGCCGCGACGATCGCTTCGCCCACGGCCGTTCCCATGGACCCGCCGAGAAAACCGAATTCGAATGCGGCAACAACAACATTGATGCCCCCCATCGTTCCGTGCGCGACAACGACCGCATCCTTGAGGCCGGTTTTCGACTGCGCTTCTTTGAGCCGGTCAGTATATTTTTTCCGATCGCGGAATTTGAGCGGATCAACGGGAACGGAGGGTAGCTCGATCTCCGTCCATTTTTGCCCATCAAACAACATTTCCAAACGCAATTTGGTGGACACTCGCATGTGATGATCGCAGTGGGGGCAGACGTTAAAGTTTTTCTCAAGTTCCCGGTGGAACACCATTTCGTTGCAAGCGGGACATTTGAGCCAAAGATTGTCAGGCGCTTCCCGTGGCTGAACGAGACGTTTAATTCGGGGCCGCACGAAATTGGTCAGCCAATTCATGATCCATCTCCGATCGCCGGTTGCGCGCGGGCTTGACGCACCCCTTCGGCCAAGACCTTGACGAATTCCAGAACGCGCGCGGACAATCCCGCAACCGGTTGTCCCATGGTGTCAAGACCATCAGCAATGATATCAACAATGGCAGAGCCCACCACCGCTGCATCGGCAAAGGCAGCAACCTCAGCGGCCTGTTCCGCGGACCGTATGCCGAAGCCAACAGCCACCGGCAAATCGGTTTGGCTGCGGATCACGGATACGACTTTGCTGACTTCAGCCATATCAGCCGATTTTGTACCCGTCACGCCTTTGACCGCCACATAGTAAAGAAATCCACTGGCATGCTCGAGCACCTGAGGGAGACGGTCTTTATCTGTGGTCGGCGCGGCCAAGAAAATCATGTGGATGTTGTTGGCACGGAGATGCTGATTGAGTTCCTCGGCTTCTTCGGGCGGCAGATCGACCACGATCATTCCATCCACACCAGCCGCCGCGGCCGCTTTGGCAAACTCCTCGGGGCCGTATCGGTATATGGGATTGTAGTAGCCCATCAAAATGATCGGGGTGTCCATTTCCCATTCGCGCATACCTGCGACTGTGTCGAGAATGTCCTGCAAAGTCACCCCGACCTTAAGCGCCCGTTGTGACGATTGCTGTATGGATGGTCCATCGGCCATGGGATCAGAAAACGGCATGCCCAGTTCGATTAAATCAGCTCCAGCTGCAGGCAGGCCTTCCAGGATCTGGTGAAAGGTCTTTGGGTCGGGGTCATTGGCAGTGATGAAGGCCGCCAAACCAGCTCGGTTTTGATCCCGTAATTTGACAAACCGTCGCGTAATCCGGCTTTCGCTGACGGCAGCACTCACAGGTCCGCTCCCAGAGCGTCGGCCACCGTGAATACGTCTTTGTCGCCGCGACCGCACAGGTTCATGACCAGGAGGTGATCGCTGAGGAGTTCGGGGGCGATCTTACCCACATAGGCAAGCGCGTGAGACGGCTCCAGTGCCGGCAGGATGCCCTCCAATTTGGAACACAATTGAAACGCCTCTAAGGCTTCTTCGTCAGTGGCAGAGACATAATCGACACGGCCTTGCATATGGAGCCAGGCATGTTCGGGGCCGATACCCGGATAATCGAGACCGGCCGAGATGGAATGGGCGTCATGGATCTGACCGCCACCATCTTGCAGCAGGAACGTGCGGTTGCCGTGCAGCACCCCTGGATTGCCGCCTGAAATGGACGCGGCATGTTCACCGGTGTCGAGCCCCTTGCCTGCCGCCTCGACGCCAATCATGCGAACATCGGCGTCATCGAGAAAGGGGTGAAACAAACCAATGGCGTTGGAACCGCCACCGATACAGGCGACCAGCGTGTCGGGCAAACGGCCTTCGACCTCTTCCATTTGGGTGCGCACTTCCTCGCCGATGACCGACTGAAAATCACGCACCATGGCCGGATAGGGATGCGGTCCTGCTGCCGTTCCAATGAGGTAATAGGTGTCATCCACATTGGCGACCCAATCACGCAGGGCTTCGTTCATGGCTTCCTTGAGCGTCGCCGATCCTTTTTCGACAGCGCGGACGTCCGCACCCAAAAGATTCATGCGAAAGACGTTGGGCTTCTGCCGCTCCATGTCTTTGACGCCCATGTAAACAACACAGTCCAGACCAAAGCGGGCACAAACGGTTGCTGCTGCCACGCCGTGCTGACCAGCTCCGGTTTCCGCAATGATGCGGGTCTTGCCCATGCGTTTGGCGAGAAGAATTTGCCCGAGGCAGTTGTTGATCTTGTGCGAACCGGTGTGGTTGAGCTCATCGCGTTTGAAGTAAATTTTAGCGCCGCCAAAATGCTCGGTCAGTCGTTCGGCGAAATACAGCGGACTGGGTCGGCCGGCATAGCTCGTTCGGAAGTGCTCAAGTTCGGCGGTAAAGGCGGGATCACCCGATGCTGCTTCATAAGCCTGCTCCACTTCGTGGATCAACGGCATCAGCG
>OZ253551.1:0-834089 GCA_965262665.1 Rhodospirillaceae bacterium | reverse complement strand
CGCCGTCCCTGATGATGATCTGGACGTTGGCCGCCGGTGGCGCCGATTAGCCGGGCCGGCTCTGGGCGGGCACTCTCCCGGGCGGCCTCTTCCGCTCCGACGACAAAGGAGAGACCTGGTCGCTGGTCGACGGTTTATGGGCCCATCCTGACCGGCAACGATGGTTCGGCGGCGGTGCTGATGAGCCGGGTATTCATTCCATCTGTGTCGATCCCAGAAATAGCGCGCGGGTGGCGGTCTCGGTGTCCTGCGGCGGTGCGTGGGTGACGGAAGACGACGGTGAGAGCTGGACGGTAGGATCGCAGGGCATGTGGGCCGAATACGTGCCACCCGAAGCGAAGTTTGATCCGGTGACTCAGGACCCCCATCTCATGGTGCAATGTCCGGCCGCGCCGGATACCTATTGGGTGCAGCATCACAACGGTATTTTTCGTTGCACCGACAACCTCACGTCCTGGCACGAAGTGACCGATGTGCCGGTTTCCAACTTCGGCTTTCCCGTCGCGGTGCATCCCAAAGACCCGGACACGGCATGGTTTGTTCCTGCCAAGGACGATGCTGCTCGGTATCCCGTTGACGGTAAAGTGGTGGTGACGAGAACAAAGGATGGCGGCAAAACATTCGAGGTGTTTACTGACGGCCTACCGCAGGACAACGCTTTTGACCTGGTCTACCGTCACAGTCTCGATGTCGATGACACCGGCGATGCCTTGGTGTTTGGGTCAACCACTGGGTCCGTGTGGCACAGCGTCAACGGCGGCGAATCCTGGTCCCTTATCACCGCCCATTTGGCGCCGGTCTACGCCGTGCGTTTCGGCTGATTGGTCTTTATTGATCTGCTGTTTGCGTGACCGCATTCGTTTGCGCCAACATGGTTTCGCTTAAGGAATAGCGCGACAGGAACAGGCAGCTGATGATGAGGGTCAGAGTTGGCACGATCATGGCAATGTCAATCGCTTGCAAGGCTTGCTCCGTCTGTTCCGCCTGCTGTCCGCCTTGGGCTTCCACCCAGCCGAATGCTTCCATCAACAAACCGAGCACCGCGGGTCCAAAGGCAAACGAGACCTTCTCGACAGTGGTGTAGACTCCGGCAAAGATTCCTTCGCGGCGCAATCCGGTGCGCCGGAAGTCGTATTCAATGGTATCTGGCAAAAGGGATTGGCCGATCAGCATCAATCCACCAGCACCGATCCCGGTTATCGACGCGCGCGCATAGATGTACCAATCGGGATCCGTCGACGAAGCGACAATCCATGACATCGTCGCTAATGCAAACACCGTCGCTGCAAAATAATAGCAGGATGTCTTGCCATACTTCCGGCTGAGCGACACCCACACCGGTTGAGCTGCCAAAACCAAACCCGCCTGAAACAGGTAATAGGTACCGAGGTAGGTATAGGACACCTCAAGAATACGGGTGAACAACAGAGGCAAGGCAGCGATAAAGATGGAAAAGCCGAACAGTTGGGTAAATTTCGGGAATTATATCGAATAGTGCCGAAATATCTTGACCTGTCTGAATTTCGGCACTATTTTATAAAGATAGGGAGACAGGCATATGGCAAAAAAAGCACCAGGAAAATCGCACCGCAAGGGAATTTCACTACAGGAACTCTTCCGTATATTCCCTGACGATGTGACGGCTGAAAAATGGTTTGCGGAACAACGCTGGCCGGAAGGGCCTAACTGCCCCTATTGCGGATCAACAAACGTACAGTCTAGGGCCAAGCACAAAACTATGCCCTACCGTTGTCGTGAAAAGGAATGTGCTAAACGGTTTAGCGTCCGCACCAAAACGCCTATGGAAGCATCAAATCTAGGTTTCCAGGTTTGGGTGATTGCACTCTACCAGGTCACTACTAATCTGAAGGGTGTTTCAAGCATGAAGCTACATCGTGACCTCAAAATTACCCAACGTTCTGCTTGGTTTTTAGCGCATCGTGTTAGAGAAGCATGGAAAGAAAACGGCCCTCAGTTCATCGGCCCTGTGGAGATCGACGAAACCTATGTTGGTGGTCTGGAAAAGAATAAACATTCAAACAAAAGGCTACGCTCTGGCCGTGGAACAGCGGGCAAAATCGCTGTGGCAGGCGCTAAGGACCGTGCCACAAATAAGGTCAAGGCTGCTGTGGTTGAAGATACCACCGCCAAAACCCTACAAGGCTTTGTGGCAGATCACACGGAAGAAGGCTCAACCGTCTACACAGACGACGCGGCAGCCTACAAAGGCATGAAGGATCGCACCCATGAGTCCGTCAAACATAGCGTTGGCGAATACGTCCGCGATATGGCTCACACCAACGGAATTGAGAGCTTTTGGGCCATGCTGAAGCGGGGCTATCATGGTACGTTCCATCACTTCAGCGTCAAGCATATGGACAGGTATATCACCGAATTCTCGGGCCGTCACAATGACCGAGACAAAGACACCATTGCTATGATGAGTTCAATTGCTAGGAATATGTGCGGGAAACGACTTCACTACCGGAGATTAGTTTCTGGCGCGTAGATAACGGGATCAGTCCTGCTATCATTCGGCTTATTCCTGATTGCTGGGCGCTCCAGATCCACTTTCTTTGGCGTCACCATTCTTTCGTACTTTTGACTTTGCTTTTCCCTTTCCTTCTGCACTCTCTCTAGTATGTCCTCCATCGTTTTGCTCCTTTTGTGCCCCTGGTTCATCTGGTTCATCTGGTTCATCTGACAAAAAGTGTGCATAAGGGCTGCTGTCAGATTCAAGAAATATCTTAGTGATCCAGCGATATTCATTTGTCAATAATTGCAACAATTCAGCGTTTGGCTCATCCACTCGATTAAATAGCTCCTTCGCTTCTTGTGCGTCGATGACAAATCCGTGACTCGGGTAACCACCGAGCAATCTTTCCGCAGCACCTTCCTTGAGGTTCGATGCGTTCTGCAAACCTGCTAAGCGTTCTGAGTAATCACCAGAAATCTTTAGTGATCGCTCAACTTCGGCTAAGCGTATAGGGTCAACTTGGCTGTATATTGGGCTAAGCAGGCCTACCGTCAATTTTGAAGCGATTTCGGCTGCCATTTTTGTGGAAAATGAGAGCGCTTCATTAAATCTTAGTTGTTTAAAATGCTCCTCAAACAGGGATTTTGATTGCCGTTTCAAACTATCAAGAGCCTGGACTGGAGCTAAACTAGATGTTCTTTCTCCAACTTCTGCTGGATTCCTAAGCTGCACCTCAATTGGTCCTAACTCAGCAAAGTCAGACATCACAATCTTAGTTGCCGCCGTAGCTAAGATGGTTCCCGCACTTTTGCAAAGGGTCGGTATAAATATGATGAACTCTGGGCCATCATTATCGCCTTGCTTGCGCTCGGTGATTTTATATATTTTCTGGAACGCGCGGCCAATACGGTATGCAACGCTCGCATCGCCACCTCTGGTAGCTAGTATAAGCATTATATTTTGGCGTAGGCGGCGTTTACGACAGGCATCAATTAACCACTCGTCCGCCGGACGTGTCATGTCACCGAAATATACTGCAATATCGGTATTATTCTCTAAGAGTCGGTTTCGAAAGTCATGCGGCTCGGGCCAATCTGCGGACGAGGAGCATGACGGAGGCGGCGTAGAGGAAGGCGCGGGCCGAGGCGATGGTGGCCTCGAAGTCCTTTGCCAGTCGCCGGTTGCGGTTGATCCAGGCGAAGAAGCGCTCCACGACCCAGCGGCGCGGTTGGACGGCGAAGCCGACCTGATCGGGGCTTTTGCGCACGATCTCGACGGCGATCATGGTGGCCGTGGCGACCTTCTCGCCGGCGTAGCCGCTGTCGGCAAAGACCTTCTCGATGAACGGAAACGAGCCGCGTGAGGCGCACAGCAGCGGCCCGCCACCATCGCGGTCCTGGATACTCGCCGGATGCGCCTCGAGCACGAGGCCGCGCCCGTCGGTGTCGACCAGCGCGTGGCGCTTGCGCCCCTTGATCTTCTTGCCCGCATCGTAGCCGCGGGGGCCACCAGCCTCGGTCGTCTTGACGCTCTGGCTGTCGATAATCGCGCCGCTCGGGCTGGCCTCGCGTCCGACCCGCTCGCGATCGGCCATGACCAGAAAGTGGTTGATCTTCTCAAGGAGGCCGTCGTCGCGGAACTTAGCGAACCAGCGATAGATCGTGCCCCACGGTGGTAAATCGCTTGGCAGCAAGCGCCAAGGGCAGCCAGCCCGCATCACGTAGAAAATGCCGTTGACGATCTCTCGCATCGGCCATGACCGGGGCCGTCCCGTGCCATGAGCCGGAGGCAAATGAGGCTCGATCACAACCCACTCCGCATCGGTCAAATCAGTCTGATAACGCAGCGCCTTGCGGCTATGCTGCTCTCGGGTGGTCGGCGTCCACATGGCGGCTCCAGATCGGTTTCAGCAACCTTCCTGGAATCACATCGACACCGGCCACTCAACCCCTTTCGAAACGGCCTCTAAAGCATATTTGTTAGAGAATTCTCGCAGTTTGTCGATTGCACTAGGCATGCCTACCCACGTGTGCTCGATATGTAGATAAAGAGTACAAGGAGAAAACTTTAATCTTTTTCTGGTGCCTGCCTCGTGAGTGGACGGCGATCAGCACCGCCACGCGTGACAGCCCAAGCCAACGCCTCTGGCGTGGCATCAATGCACACGTCCTCTTCTAATTCTGCCTTGGTTGGCTGGTGGGCTGCTGGGTCATTGACTGACTTAGCATTGCTGGTCATGGCGTCCCCTTCCGCTAGTGCGTAGGATGGTCCAACATAAGGTATCTGACAACAGAAAAGTGTCCACTTAATGGCGTTTAAACAGTTAGCCATCGGCACTATTCGATATAATTCCCTAAATTTCACCATCAGCAAAATGAAAAACGGCTTGTTCTCGACGGCCAAGCGGAGCTGGTCGCTTAAGGTGTGGGGAGTCTCGGTGACTTGCGTCGTAAACGCGGCAGTTTGCGTCGACCAGAAACAGACGGTACACACGGCGATGATGGCGACGCCGACGACAATGGACATCACCGAATGTCCAAACAGTCCACCACCGAAGTAAGCAATGATCACCGGTCCCAGTACCGACGACAACACCTGGCCTCCAGCTACGGCACCCACGCGGCAGGACATCAATCGGGTACGTTCATGGTAACTCTCCGTCATCTCAGCCGGCATGGCGAAATAGGGCACGTTGAAGACCGTGTAAGCCGTAGCGTTGAGGAGGAGGGCGACAACAACATAGATGAGCAGTGCGGCTTGGCTGTCAAAAGCCGGGACGGTGAACACCATGATGAACGATCCGCCGGCCAAGAACCCGCCGAGCAGAAGATAAGGTCGGCGTCGGCCCCAACGGCTTTTGGTGCGGTCGGTCAAAACCCCCATCAGTGGATCGGTTACCGCGTCGTAAATCTTGGACACCAGGATCAGCAATCCGGCGGTGGCCGCCGCGATGCCAATGTGTTCAACCATGAACGCGAGCAAGAGCAGGCTCATGGCGTTGAACATGGCGGACATGGACAAACTGCCCAGACCCCAGCCCAGGCACAGACTTGTAGAGAGCGTTTGTTGAGGTTGAGACTGCGGAGAGGCCACGAACTGTCCTAAAAAATTGCATTAAGCGTTCGCAAAGTCGGCATACACCGACATCGCGTAATATTTCTACAAGTGCAGCATAGGCGCTGCCGGCGCTTCCACATAGTGGCATATGAGCCATCGGTCCTGGCGTCTCCTGAACAACGCGGTGACCCTGCTATCAATACCGAACAAATGGTTGAACCCTTTAATCTCGCCATTCTAATGCATTTGATAAAGCGCCACAGCCAGATCCTCTGAAACAGATTTCGCATGGACGTCCCACGTTCGCATGGAACATCTGACCAACCGCTCTTTGGCGTTTCTGTAATAGGTGTTTAGCGCATCCCAACCGATGATCGGCTGGGCTATTTCCTGCGGCAGACAATAGGGAGCGTCTTCCTCCCGGTCCCACAAATCGGGAATTTGCGGTTGGTTGAGCGCATTCCAATAACTGCACAAGGTGTGAAAGGCGGAACTGATGTCCGTGTTGAGGTCGGTCATGGGTCTATCCCCTAAACTTTTTTGTGGCGACGCTCCCGGTAACAAGGGCATGGTAGAGACCGCACCACCATAAAGATGAACACATCAGGGACAAAGCCACGCCATGCAAGATTGTGACACCCTTCTGCGCGGCATCGTCGTCACCATGGACCCGGAGCGCTGCGCGCTGCTTGACGGATACGTCGCCATTAAGGATGGCGTTATCATTGGCGTCGGGTCCGGTAAGGAATGTGACTTCAAATCGGATGATGAGATTGGTGGAGACGGCTTTCTCGTTTTGCCCGGACTGATCAACGTCCATGCCCATCTGGTGCAAGGCTGTATTCGCGGCATGGCGGAAGGCACCACCTTCGAGGAACGCCTGTTCGGCTTCTACTGCCCTATGACCGGCGCCTGCGATGAAGAGCGGTCTTACATCTCGGCCATGCCGCCAATCCTCGATCTCGTGCGGCGTGGCGTGACCACCACGGCCGACGATCACTTCACTCACGTGCACAAGAGATCGATCGATGGTGTTCTCAAAGCCGTGCGGGACGCGGGCATGCGTTGCCGCATGGCGCGTCTAATTTTGAGTGATCCCGACAATGCACCCGACGGCTTCCGGGAAGACCTGGATACCGGTCTGACTGAGACGGAACGGGTTAAGGCCGAATGGGAGAACGATTTTACCTCCGTCACTGCATCATCCATCGGCATCACCTATTGCACGCCAGATGAGTTTAAAGAGATTTGGCAGTGGACCGTCGACAATGATCGCCAGTTCGATGTCCATGCCCCGTCCGTGCTCGACACCCGGTACCTCGCCGAACGCCGGGGTTGGGAAGGCGGATCTTTCGAGTGGATGGATCACGAAGGCATCCTCGGACCCAACGTCATCGCCGCCCATGCACAAAACTTGAAGCCCGGCGAAGCCGAACTAATCAAATCACGGGATGCCCGCATCGCCTTGGTGCCCGATATGGAACAGGTGCTCGGCTTGGTGGCTTTCGATGCCCGCACGTATCTGGACAACGACGTCATCTGCGGCATCGGTCTGGACGGTCCGGTGGTCGCCTATGGCCACGATCTATGGACCGCCTTGCGTGCGTTCCTCACCGCACAGCGCATGGGCGATCAACACCGGGTGCAAATGGGCGACAAAGACAAACAGTGGACCGGTTATGAAATGCTGTTTGGCAGTGCGGAATTGGCCTTGGAGCTCGCCACCATCGGCGGCGCCCGTGCGCTCAACATGGACGACCGTATCGGGTCTCTTGAAGTGGGCAAGGACGCCGACATAGTGGTCATCGACCGCCGGGGCGAAACTCAGCTGTCGCCACCTGCGGCCCTGATCCCCAATCTCATTTATGGCAACGGACCGTCGCCAGATGCGGTGTCCCGCGTCATGGTCCGCGGCAAAACGGTGGTTGAAAACGGGGAACACGTCTCTATCGATCATTATGAAGCCGTTCACGCTTCCGACGCCTTGCAGGATACGCTGTTGAACGAAGTGGGCGCACGCAAGTTTGTCCGCATGCGGTCTCCATACACATGGATTGACGCATAGTGATCGAGGCTTAAGGCATGGCAGCGAAACGCAATCCGCTCAAACTCAATGCGCTGCAGCTGAAAACGCTGACCATCCTACAGGCGCTGAGTGAGCCCGAAGAAGACGGCGCGGACACTGGTAAGAGCCGGCCCGTTCCCATGCTGCCCTCTCCCCACGGCAATCATTTTCACGTCGGGTCCTACATTGTCATGGCCCAGGATGCGACCGGCCTACACAACCCGTCAGTTTGGGCGGCGTTGACCCGCAAAGGATTGGTTGAAGGCATGCCGCCAGCGCAGGCAAGTCTCACACCTCAAGGTGTGACCTATGATACGGGGTTGTCGGAAAAACTTTTGCATGGCCATGATCATTAGAGCGGTCGGCGGTGGCTTACTCGCCTTCGGTGCAGCCTTGTGTCTCGGCAACGTTGTTTTAGGCGCCGATTTAAACGCCGGCGCAACATTTCAAGACTGCGATGAATGCCCGGAGATGGTGGTCATTATTCCGGGGCAATTCATCATGGGATCGCCCGATACCGAACCGGAACGCGACGCCGACGAAAGCCCGCGTCATGGGGTAACGATTAGGGCGCCTTTTGCCTTTTGCCGTTTCCCGGTTTGAAATCACCCTGGGTCAGTTCAACACATTTGTTCAAGCAACCGACCATACGCCCGTCGATCAATGCCGGGTATGGGTTGGTCATGAATGGCAAGAGCGGGACGGGTACGGCTGGACCGACCCCATGTTCATTCAAACCGATGAACATCCGGTGGTCTGCATCACCTGGCATGACACCAAAGCCTATGTGGCCTGGCTGTCAGATCGGACTGGAGAATCATACAGACTGATGAGCGAAGCCGAATGGGAATACGCGGCGCGAGGAGGAACCAAGACCATCTACTATTCCGGCAATAATCCGGACGGACTTTGCCCATTCGAAAACGGCCACGACCTGACGTCCATGGATGCCCATCCGGACATGACCTAGGTCGGTGTCAATTGTCGTGACGGCTTTGCCGAAACCGCCCCGGTGGGTTCGCTCAAACCCAATCCCTTCGGGCTCCACGACGTTCACGGCAATATCTGGGAATGGTTGGAGGACTGCTACGCGACCAGTTACGAAAACACACCCGTAGACGGATCAGCCTATACGTCCAGTCCCTGCGAGCAACGGATCTACCGCGGCGGCGGCTGGAGTGTGCAGAAGCGCGGCCGCCGGGCTGCTAACCGCGGCCGGTTCAATCCCGACGGCCGGTATGGCCAGTTGGGTCTGCGCGTCGCCCGGGATCCGCCTTAGGAGTTGTCACCTTACTCAAGAGCCGTGAGCACGTAGTCATGACCCCGGCCAGAGTTGTTCATCTTAATGACAATGCGGTCGGGCATGGTCACCCAGACTAGGGTGCGCCCGGCCAAGCGATACTTTGTCGTCCCAAAGGTTCCGGCTGGAACGGTGACTGTTTCCTCTCCCATCACTTCCATCGACATGTAGGTCAGTGCGCCAAGCGGTGGTTTGGAAAGGTCACCGCTGGATTCGATGCCGTAGAGCGCGCCGGTCTTCTGCACGCCGTCGGCAGAGGAGTCCACATGCCACATGTGCCAGCCGTCGCCCGACACAGGATGCGAGTCGATGGACAAACCGTGCGGCACGTCGATGGTTTGCGTGACCTGTCCCACTGGCCCATGGGTCACTGTTTCCATCATGTCGCCTTTGACAGTGATGAAAGTGGACCCGTTGTAACCGTTGTCGGTCCAAAAATTGGCGAAGGCTTGCAGCGGACGGAAGTTTTCTTCAACGCGAAGGATGACGGAGTACTGCAGATTCCGCGCATACAAGTCGTGCCACATGATCAGCGTGCGGGTGCCGTCGGGATGCACATTCATGCGGAATTTCTCGATGCCCCGTTCCCGCTCACCATTGTCTCCCAAGTAACTGTAGGTGCCTTCCGCCCAGCGCAGGATGCTTGTGTTGGGACCGGTGTTTTCATCCTGGGCCTGCGCAGGAACAAAGCCCGCAATGCCTAACGCCAGCACTACCGCATTTAAAAACGAAATAGATCTTTTCATGACATGGTCCCCATGTATGCGCCGTTATGAATTTTCATTTCATCACGGACCGCTGACTTGCGAAAGGGTTCAAAAAGAAAACGGGGCGGTCAAAAACCGCCCCGCATTCATTCAGCAATAGAAACTTGCTTATTTGGCCATGGCTTCCTGTTCCATGGATTTTCCACGGGCTTGTTCCGGAGTCCACTCCCACGGGTGCAGTTTCTTTTCCGGTGCGCGAATCACAAGGAAAGGCGCCGGTGTTGGTGTCGCCGTCATGAATTCCCAGGCCTTAGCAGGAAACTCAGGATCGTTGATGTCGAGTACCATTTCCGGCAGGTCCACATAGGGGTCCGTGCCTTCTTCACAGACGGTGATGTTTTGAATGTGAAAAATCTTGCCCGGCTCGTCCGGCAGGGTCATGCGGAACTTGAACGGATACCAACCGTTGGACGGAACCACCTTAACCGGGTTATTCCAAATGATTTCATCGACCACTTCGTTGATCGGACGGCCATGGAACATCGCCGGCTCATCCAACGAGCGCATTTTGTATTCAATATCCCAAGCCGGGTCGAAGGCGGCTTTGGCATCGATGACGCCGTCCGGAACCTTGAGCCGCAGGCCAACGACCGGGCTGCCATGACAGCCGTGGTTGACGCTGAGAATCATTGGCGTGGAATAGCCGGCATAACCTTCCTTGAGGTCCAGCGCATTATGAGCGTTGGCAGGAGCCATGCTCAGTCCAAGCACGGCGGCGGTGGTAAACAAAACTTTTTTGAACATGTGTTTCTCTCCCTTCAGAATTCACTCTTCAGATTTCAAGTGTACGGGGCTGCACCCTGCTGATTGGTCAGCCTCTGTCAGTCCGTGTCCCGAGTATAGCACTTCGCCACAACGGCCACGAGTCAGGACGAAACCCAGCCAATCCAGGGTGCCGGGCGTATTTAGGGGATCACGTTCGCCAAGGCGGCTTCTGTATCGCAGTCCCAGCCTAGATTTTTGAGAGTGGGTCCGAGAGCTGTAATTAGGCGCTGCACATTTTCGATCCGTGCGGTTTCTCCCATCAGACCGATACGCCAGATCTTACCGGTAAAGGGTCCAAGCCCGGCGCCGATCTCGATGTCATAATCGTTGATCAGCGTGTTGCGGACTTTCGCGTCGTCAACACCGTCGGGAATGCCCACTGCGTTGAGTTGGGGCAGGCGAACGGCCTCTTCGACCGCAAACGCGAGTCCGAACGCTTCTAAGCCTTCAACCAAAGCGTTGTGTATTGAGCGATGTCGCTGCCAGCGAGCTTCCAGACCTTCGTCATGAGCGTCGCGCAACGCTTGATACAGTCCGTAAATGGCATTGACCGGAGCGGTGTGGTGATAGGTGCGCCCGCCGGTGCCGTCCCAATATGCCATCACCAAAGTGAGATCCATGAACCAGCTCTGGATGGGCGCGGCACGTGATTGAATGCGTTCGGCCGCAGCAGATGACATGGTCAACAGCGACAGACCGGGTGGACAGGATAAACACTTTTGCGTGCCCGAATAGACGGCGTCGGCACCCCAGCCATCCACATCCACAGGGACGCCGCCCAGCGACGTCACCGCATCGACGATGGAAAGGAGTCCGTGTTCTTTCGCCAGCGCGCATAAAGCCGCTGCATCGCTGAGGACGCCGGTTGACGTTTCCGCATGGACAAAGGCCAACACCTTGGTATTGGGATTGGCGGTGATGGTTTCTTCCACGGAAGACCGGTCGATCGCCTTGCCCCACGCTGTTTCGTGACGGATGACGGTGCCGCCGCAGCGTTTCGTCACATCTGCCATGCGTTCGCCGAACACGCCGTTGATACAGACGATGATCTCGTCGCCCGGCTCGACCAGATTGACGAAGCAAGTTTCCATGGCCACAGACCCAGGACCGGATAAAGGGATGGTCAATTCATTTGTCGTTTGAAAGGTGGCGCGCATCAGGCGCTTGACCTCGTCCATCATCTCGGAGAAGACCGGATCGAGATGGCCGACTGTCGGCTGGGCCATGGCGTCGAGCACACGTTGATGCACGTTCGACGGTCCCGGCCCCATCAACAATCGGTCTTTTGGAACAATGGACGTGTTGGTCATTCTTACCTTGATTCGTATAAATTCGTTGGCTGACTCCCACTGTCATAACATATTTGCCGCTCTACTCGCCGCCGTGCTATCTCCCGCCCGCCATGTTGACCTTGCAAGACATCACTGTTCGCCTCGGCGGAAATCTCATTTTGGACAAAGTTTCTACAACTTTGCCGCCGAAAAGCCATGTCGGGCTGGTGGGCCGCAACGGAGCCGGAAAATCAACCCTCATAAAAGTTATGGCGGACGAGCTGCAGCCCGACGGTGGCAGTTTTCAGTATCCCAAGCAAACCCGGGTTGGCTATGTGGCCCAGCACACACCTGGCGGCTCGCAGACACCCATCGAATTGGTTCTCGCGTCCGATACAGAACGCCTATCGCTACTTGAAGAGGCAGAGAACGCATCGGATCCAAACCGAATCGCCGAAGTTCATGACCGCCTTACTACCATTGATGCCCTTGGCGCCCCCGCGCGAGCGGCACGCATTCTTGCGGGCTTGGGCTTCGATGAAGAGGCGCAAAACCGGCCCATGGACTCCTTCTCCGGCGGATGGCGCATGCGCGTCGCGTTGGCCGCTCTTTTGTTTTCAGAACCCGATCTTCTGCTCTTGGATGAACCCTCGAACCACTTGGATCTCGAAGCTGAACTGTGGTTAGAGACTTTTCTGAAGTCTTATTCGGCATCACTGGTGATCATCAGTCACGAGCGGGATCTCCTAAACTCGGTTGTCGATCACATTCTTCATCTGCAGGGCGGCAAAGCCACGTTGTATCCCGGCAATTACGATTCGTTTGAACGGCTGCGACGGGAACGCCAAGCGCAAGTGGAATCCCTGCGCTTGAAACAGGAAAGTAAACGCAAGCAGCTGCAAGCCTATGTTGATCGCTGGCGGTATAAAACGCATACGGCCCGGCAGGCACAAAGTCGCATTAAAGCTCTGGCCCGCATGGAACCAATCGCTGAAGCTGCAGAAGACTCGACGCTGACTTTTGCGTTTCCGAGTCCCAACGAACTTCGCCCGCCGCTGATTACGTTGAACGACGCTGAAGTGGAGTATGTGGCCGGCACACCCGTATTATCTAACCTTGATCTTCGTATCGATCCCGATGACCGCATCGCGTTCGTGGGGCGCAATGGCAATGGTAAGACAACATTGGCACGCCTGCTGGCCGGTCACCTAGAGCCATGTTGTGGCGACATCCATTACAGCGGAAAAGTACGGGTTGGCTATTTCGCCCAACATCAAATTGAAGACCTCGTGGCGGATGAAACGCCCTTTCAACAAATGACTCGCATGATTCCAGACGCCAAACCTGGCGCCGTGCGTTCCCAGCTGGGGCGCTTCGGGTTTTCCGGTGACATGGCAAACCGAGAGGTTCGGCAATTGTCGGGCGGAGAACGGGCTCGGCTCGTTCTTGCGCTCATTACCCGTGACGCACCGCATATCCTTTTGCTAGACGAGCCCACAAACCACCTGGATGTGGATGCCCGCGAGGCTTTGGTTCAAGCGCTTGCTGAATTCAACGGCGCCGTCATTGTGGTGACCCACGACCGGCACATGCTGGAGTTGACGGCAGACCGGATCGTGCTCGTTGCCGACGGAACAGCCGTGGAATTTAAAGGAACGCTGGACGACTATCAGGACTTAGTCATGGGCCGTGTCTCTCAAAAGACGGCGACGGTTCAAAAGAAGTCTGCAAATAAAAAAGAACAAAGAAGACTCACAGCCCAACTAAGAAGTCGTAATACTGCGCTTCGCAAAGAAGTGGCCCAAGCTGAAGCGGAGTTGACTCGTCTGTCAAACCGTCGCTCTGCCATAGATCGGGTTCTATTTAATCCGTTAGAGGCTACGGGCGAATTTCAAGACGTTGCCGTATCTGATCTCATGAAAATCCGCGCCGACCTAGAACGCGACATCGCAGCGCAGGAAGCTCAGTGGATGGTCGTCAGTGAAGCATTAGATCAAGCGGATGCGTTATAGTATTTCAGTACTATCAACCGATGGACTCTGCCGGGGGGAAGTTCAGGATGTCGATGGTCAGTTCACCGGCGGCGATGCGAGCGAGTGTTTTCCCTTCCGTCTCGATGCGCTTCTTGCAGCGGTCCATGAGACCGTCCATCTGGTCGGGCTGGATGACGGCGATGCCGTCTTGGTCGGCCACAACCAGATCTCCCGGCGATACGGGCACGCCACCGCATTGAATAGGCTTGTTGATGGCGCCGCCGAATCCCTTGTGGGGGCCACGCGGTGACACCCCTGCACTGTAAGCGGGGACTTCCGATTCCCGCAGCACATCGGAATCACGCATGGCGCCGTCGACGATGACTCCACCCGCTCCCTGGCGCGTGGCGCACGTGTGAAGGATTTCACCCCAGATCGCCGTGTCCGTATGGCCCCGTCCATCCGCGACGATGACAGCGCCGGGCCAGAGTTCGCGCAGGCAGTAATGCAGCACGCTGTTGTCACCGACCATACAGTCCACCGTCAGGGCTTGGCCTGCACAGGAAAAGGAGGGTGAGATCGGGCGGATGCGTGAGGCCATGAGGCCCGTCCGGTTCAATTCATCCCCAATAATGGGGGAGGGGATCGCGGCCCAGGCTGCAATTTCTGACGGATCAAGAAGTTCGCTAGGACGTGTTCCAAATTCGATGGCCATGGTGATCTCCCCCTACGTGATTTCCTGACACAGTAGGTGGTTTCGTATCGTTTTGGGAGCTTCATGGCGTGCAATACCGATGACACCCTTACCTTTGGATCGACTGAGCCGAACCTGGACAAACGCTAGTCAGATTAAAAACTGATCGTAGATCCGGTCATGTTTGCGGTCGGGTCACGTGGTGTCGGAATCGCCCTGCAAGCGCTTGATGGTGCGGCGGACTGCACGCCCGGCCGCATAAGCCCGGCCTTTGTCCTGACCGGCTTTTTGGACTTCGTCAGCAAAAACTTTTGCAGCCTCTTTGGCTTTCTCCCGGGTGCGCGGGTCCGAAGCCACCCGTCGAAAGGCCATGTGGGCTAAAGTTTTCAAGCTCATCGCTATGATCCCAACTCTAACATCGTCGCGAATCTAAAAGGCTCTCAGCCCAGGTTCCAGGCAGACCAACTTAATGGTCCTCGACCGGCCGGTCGGGTATGCGCCCCACCCCCGGAAACGTGAGGGACAACTCCAACGGGTTTACGCCAATCACAAGGCCCAGGATATTCACTTCCAATCCCTCACGCGCAGCCAGAAGGACGCCGAAGAGCCCGCCCAGAGAAACCTGAAAGCCGGTGCCGCTCGGTGCAGGGGCGGCGATGGCTGGGCCCAAATAATCCTTGCCGATGGCGTTGTCAGGCAGAGCCAACCGCAGGTCCGGGATTTCCCGGCCGAGATGGGCAATGAAGGTGTTGCTGTTGGGGCCCGGCCATACCCGATAGGTCTCGGCATAGGGATAAGTGGCCACGGCTGCCGGCAGTTGCGCGATGATGGTCTCGGCTGCGGGGCCACGGATGTCTTGTTGCAGTGTGGGCGCAGCGCCAAACCAATGCCGGTCGGGTTCGGTCGTGCCTGTAGCGACGACTGCCGACCCGGTTCGGCGAAGTCGGAACCCGATCACCTCATAACGCCGGCATTGAGGCGCGCCCTTGGCTTTGGCGGCAATCCAGCAATGATTGGCAAAGGTCCCCCGCCAACTGTAGGCGCGGGCGCACAATGCCTGCACGATCGCCGGCGTATAGGCGCCCGGCGCGGGTGATAGATCGGCAAGGTCCGCGGGTGGGGTCCGCCAATCCCTGGCCTGAACGCCGGACTCCGAGGTCAACTGGACAAAAGGACCGGCAAGCATCAGGACCGCTAGGACCACAAGTGCGCTCTTAAGGAATGACGAAGGTTTCAGTCTATAAACTCCCTACGCCTAAGATTGCGGGACTCTGGCATAACAATACACATGCTCAAGTGCAATTTGTTCTCATTGAGAACAGGCCCCTAGCCAACCGCTCTCAATATTGCCGAGAATCCCTGCGATTTGACACGGACGCCCCATGACCGGAAACCCTATATTCTATAACCGCATGGCCCGTTCAGGCGTACCATGACGCATCAAAGTTTCTGATCGCACCACCCTTTTGGGGCGGTCGCTGATTTCCAATGTATCTGTGTTCCAAAACCGAAATTCATTCACGCGAAAAAAAAGGGGGGGAGAGCCCCGTCATGGCTGACAAGACATCTGATCGACCGACCTTTGCCTCCGATTTCATCAAATCGGATTCTGACCGGTCGGTGTTTTTCGACAACCCCGCCACGGACAATCTCATGACCACGGTCATTGCCCTTGGTGCCGAAGTGCGGACGGTACGCCGCCGCATGAAGGTGTTGGAAGCGCTTCTTGAAGACAAAGGCATCAGCGAAGAGATGGTGGAATCCTACATGCCATCGGAAGAACGCATGGCCGATTGGCAAGAAGACCGTGATGCGTTTGTGAAGCGCACGTTTTACGCTTTGAGCCGTGAGGGTGATCTCGATTTCTCCGGCGAACCCTTTAACAAAGACACATAAGGAGGACAGACCATGCTAGATCGTCGTTCACTGTTCGGCACGACGGCCGTCGTGTCTTCCGCCCTGGCTTCTATGTTCGGCTGGCGCAAAGCCCAAGCCAAGCTGCCGGAGTCAAAAGATCTGAAAGCGGTGGATTTTGAACCACGCGGCAAGATCGGCCGGCTCGAGCGCATTCCGCGGCTCGACCTGGAAAGCCATGACGATTTTCTCACCGGCTTTCGCACCTACGTCAATGAGGACCTCACCCGGCTGGCCTCCAAACGGGCTACCCGTATCCTGAGAGAGAAGGGCCTGAATCCCCGTGCGGCCATGGACCGCAAGGAAGCACTGGACCTGCTCAGCAAGGATCCTGTGATCGCCACCCGTTTCCGCGCTTGGACCAGCACCCAGGAAATGACCTGGCGAAATTTTCAGGAGGAGTTCCATAAGAACGGCGACAAGTATCTCGCCGAAATGGAAGCGACCGATAACGCCGGTCCTGGCACATTAGAACTCAACCCTGGCATCGAACCCGAATACACCAAGCATGAAGTCCATATGCAACCGGGCGGTTATGTGGGCGATCCGTTCGCGGGCCACATCTATCACTACGGCACCAACAACTTCCACATGGGTCGCAACAACCAGGACGAAGCCAAGCGGCGCTTGGCGGGGGTTGTGCCCATTCCGCCGGACGGCCAAGTCAATCGCATCTTGGAACAGGGCTGCAGCATTGGCCAAACCACTATGGGATTGAAGGAACGGTTCCCCGACGCCGAGGTCTGGGGCATCGGTGTTGGCGGACCGATGGTGCGCTATGATCACATGCGCGCCGTGGACCTCGGAGTGGACATCAATTTCGCCCAGCGCCTGGCGGAGGACTCCAAGTTCGATGACGGCTATTTCGACATCGTGATGTCGAATATTCTGCATCACGAGGTCACGCTCGAGGTGTCCAAACAAATCATCCGCGAAGCCTATCGTGTGCTGCGGCCGGGCGGAGTGTACTACCCGGTCGACTTCTACACCGGCGGCATGGGCGGCATGGCCAAGCCCTCAACCGGTTGGGAGCAAGTGCGCTGGTGGTGGACCTACCGGTGGAATTAGGAACCCTGGTACTACGAGTATGTGGCGTTGGACTTCCCCGGCGAAATGGAGAAGGCCGGCTTCCAGGTCAGCGAAGGACCCAACTCCACCCGTCGTCCCGGCGGCAACATCATGGGAGTTAAGCCAGCCTAACTGACCAATCTGAAATGTTTGTTCGGGCGTGATTAGTGACGCGCCCGGACATTCTTTTTTTATCAGAGAAAGCATTGGCTGTTCGTCTAGTCATGGATGCGCGGTCACCCGTGAACTTTTTAGTACCTATTCCACACGTTTAAGGAGCAGAAACCGCTGCCCGTCCGTTGAGTCCCAACTGGCTCGGGATCCCGGGCCCTTGACGTAGTTTCCTTCAAACAGAACACGTGAAATTCCTACATTTAATGTCTCTCCCACGTTGATCTCCATAGCCATCCGTTTGTCTTCGTTTCTGTAAAAAAGTTCGTTACTCCCGGGTGGCCAGACCAATTCTACTCCGCCCTCAGTGGTGACTTGATATTCGGGGAATGAGTCTGGAAAAGCCCGGATCTCGACTTCTTAACGTCCCGTTTCCTTGGAGGTGTAAGCCAGCCACTTGCCGTCCCGGGAGAACCCAATGCCTCCCTCCAGATAGGGAGTCTCAAGAAGAGCCAGGGTTTTCTATTTCCAGCAACAGGGAGCATCTAGATATCCCGATAGGTATCCGGATGAATCTCATAAAAGGAGAGGGTTTTGCCATCGGGAGCCCACTTTTGGGGACCGTGGTTGTGTTCTCCAAAAGTCAGCCGTTCTGCCTCTCCCGTTCCGTCAGCGGCCTGCCAGTACACTTCATGGCCGTCAAAAAAGACGCGTTCGCCCTCCACCGGTTCCCGGTGCCGGTCCGAGCTGTAAAGAACGCGCGTTCCGTCGGGACTCCACAGCGGAAACCTGTTGATTCCCTCACGAGTGAGTTGCCGCATGTTTCCGGTGTAGACGTCGACGATCCAGATGTCCGGTTTGTCGAGATGCACCTCAACCGCAATCTGTTTTCCATCCGGCGAGATTCGCGGCAGATAATAATGTCGTGGCGGAACCGGAATGATCTCTTCTCGGCCTTGGCGATCCACCCAGACCAACAGCCGCTGCTCAAGTCCGACTCTCCCCACCGTCGGTTCAAATTCGAGTGCGGTGTCGTGAAGCTTGGGGGAGTTGGCCGTCAATTGGGTGTCGCCCGACGGAAACCCATTTTCCTGCAGCACGTACGTCAAAATTGACAGTTGCTCGTCCGAAGAAACAGATCCGACGATCCCGGACGGCATTGTCTCAATCATTTCATCCAGCAACGCGCCCACTTGAAACCCCGTCCATGTGGAACTTCCCGCTTGTGTGGCTTGTCCTCCCCATCGTTCAACGAATTCGGTTCCGATCATTGCGGATGATGTCCCGTTCATGAGATTGATCCCATGGCAGGAGCCACACTCAGCCTCAAAGAGTTCTTTGCCGATGCCGTTCCATGACGAGCACGACCTGCCTGTGCTGCGGATCATGACCGACAGGGGTACGGAATACTGCGGGCGCGTCGACAAGCACGACTACCAGCTCTTCCTGGCCATCAACGATATCGACCACACCAAGACCAAGGTCAAATCACCGCAAACAAACGGCATCTGCGAGCGCTTTCACAAGACCGTGCTGCAGGAGTTCTACCAGGCCGCGTTCCGCAAAAGACTCTACGACAGCGTCGATGCGCTGCAGGCTGATCTGGATCAATGGCTACATCACTACAACACGGAACGCACTCATCAGGGCAAAATGTGTTGCGGCAGAACGCCGTTCCAGACCATGATCGAGGGCAAAGAAATCTGGAAGGAAAAGTTCGTGAACTGAACTTGACCTAACAGAGGCCGCCGGAAAAACGGCCAACTGTCAGATCACATCTGAACCACTACAATTTAACTGACGGCAACCCCGCACCATCGGAGTTAACGCCCGAAGATGGCACTGTAGTGTATCTCCTTCGCAAGCTGCTCAACGCAAGCAATGCCCCTGCCGGCAACCTTTGTGACGCGATCATCCGGGGTATCGTCGCTATCCAGGTTAACGGCAATGAAACACTTTCGATTGAGCCGCTCCCCGGCGTGGAAAATACGGAAGACTTCCAGGGCTTCAGTGCCGAGATGCGGACCTACCGGCGCTAAATCGATCAAGAGTACGGAATAGCTGACCTGTTGGCTGCGTGTGTAGTCACCGGCGAACAACTCTCATACGATTTCCCTGTTATACTCCTGCTACCCAATTACTCGGTACTGATCGTGTGTGATGACACGAAAGTTGTCGGTAACGGTGTCTCGGATTGTTTCCCATTCCCGGGGCAGGGTTTGGTTGAAGAACCCGAAGATGGCCTCGGTGAACTGTCGGAAATCGGGATAAAACCGGTTGTGCGTCACGTGCCGGTGCATGACGCCCCATAACCGCTCGATGGGATTGAGGTGTGGCGCATACGGCGGCAGGAAATGCAGCCGGATGCGGCACTCCGGCCGCTCCAGGAACGGCCGCAACAGCCTGGCATGGTGATAGCGCGCATTGTCGAGACAGACATGGATCACCCGGGATCACCCGGGATCACCCGGGATCACCCGGGTGTCCGGATAGGCCCGTTCCAGCTTCTCGAACAACCGCAGAGAGGTTTCGGCATTGATCTTCTCGCCCTCGACCAGGGTGAGCTTCATCGTTTCAAGGTCCAGTGCGCCGTGCAGGTTCAGCCGCTGGCGCCCTGTCGTGGCCTTGATCGCCGGCTTGTCGGAACGGATGAACCAGCCATGCGCCGGCCGGCTCTGATACTCGGGATGGACCGCAGCGGCGAAGACAACCGTCGCGTCCGGAAACATCCCGCGCGTCAGCTGTTCATAATCCCTGATGAAGGCTTCCTGCGCCTGCTTGTCGGCCTGCTTCGGCAGCGTCTTCGGCTTCACGTATGCGAACCCCAGGCGGTGCATCAGCTTGATGGCGCCCGGACGTGAATATCTCACAGCAAACTTTCGGAAGATGGCATCCCGCACCGCGTTGGTGTCGCGCGGCGGATTGTCCCGGAACTGCGCCTTGAGAGCGGCTTCCTGGTCCGCCGTCAGGCGGCCCGCGCGGTCCGGGTAATCCGCAAGCTCCACAGAGGCGAGACCCTTCTCGCGGAAGTCCCGTAGCCAGCCGCGAACCGTGTCGGGATCGAGATAGAATATCCTGGAGACCATCTGCACGCTGTGGCCATCATCAAGGGCAACCAGCGCATTCGCGCGCCGTACCTGCAGCGCTTCGACCTTCCGCTTGCGCATGACATTCAGGAGTGCCTTGGGTTCGTCAGCGGTCAGAAAGGAGGCCCTTTTGCGCATCTTCGCCGTGAAGTCGTTCGCTGCTCGTGTCGTTGGAGAGGTGCATGAATCGGCAGCCGAATCAGGTCAATGCAAAATACTAAATTCAGGCCGAATCAATGATTCCAGGTATAAATAGGAAATTTACAGGGAAATATCACAAAATTAGGTAGAATTACCGCAAAGCAACATGCAAAAGCCCCCAGTTTGTCTGGACTGCGGGATTGAATTCCCTGCGCGGTGGAACAGGGAATTTCTTCAGTTGATCAGGGAATGGATTCTGCAGAACAGGGAAGGTAAATAAGCCGGATGAAGTTTTCGGAATGGGCGAGCTCACGCCAATTTACTCTGACAATGCTCTATTATCTAATGGGAACCACCCGGCGGCGGCCGGACGGCCGCCTGCAAGGCGTTAGATAGACAAACCCTGGGGAAACAAACCATGACGATCTTCGGCTGGATAGAAAAGAACGGATGCCTGACCAAGACACTCTTCACATGTGCTATCGCCGTGGCCGCGGTGCTCATGGTCGTCTCGGCGCTGCCAAATGATTCCCTGGCGCAGTCAGACACCGAACCTTCGGGCGTCAGGATCGTCGTCATCGGCGCGACGGCGCGCACCGCCGATGAGTTGATTCCTCAGGCGTTGTGGCGCGGTCATGAGGTGGTGGCCGTTGCGCGGCGGCCCTATCGCGTGCGTTACGCTGAGCATCCACGCCTCACCATCCTCGAGGGCGACGTGTACGACCAGGCTTCGATTGAAGCCGCGCTGTCCGGCAAGGGTGAGGAGGTGGTGATCTCGGTATACGGCCCCTCGGTCGATCCGACAATCGAAGTGCCCGAAACGGACCTGATGTCCCAAGGCACCACCAACATCATCAACGCCATGAAAAAGAAAGGGAATACCAAGCTGATGGTAACCGGCTCCATGGCGGCTCCGCGGGTGGCAGCGAAGGGCTACAAGGCCGATACGCCCAAGCCAGACAATGTAACGCCGCAATCGGGCCTATGGGACTACAACCTGCGGGGCCCTTACAACGACATGCTAAAGATGGAGGAGATCACTAAGCAGTCGGGCTTGCGGCACATCATTTTGCGGCCGGGACAATTGTTGATCGAGCCGCCGCGAGGCGGAGTGCGTATTTCCGTCGACGGCGAACCGGTGCCGCGGCGGCGCGTGATCATGTACGCCGATTTCGCCGCATGGATTCTCGATCAGGTGGAGTCAGACGCATACGTTGGTAAGACGGCAAGTGTCTATTCCGATACGCCCATGAGCGCAGTGCAAGGCGTCGATTTCGAGAGCGCGGTTAAATACCTGAAGGCGCGCAAGGCACAGGTCGATGCCGACCTCGCTGCCGCCGCCGAACGCCGAAAGAACCAGTAACGATTTGTGGCGGTATGTCAGTACGGAACGGCCGTTCCGGCAACGTGGCGATGAATCACACCCGTCGCACTTCCATCCGGTCCGCCGCTGCGTCGGTCGGCGCGTCTTTAGCGTCGATTCCGTGCCCGCTCATCCAGAAGGGGCGCCTCATTCGTGAGACGTTTTGTCACTCTAGTTCGTGCAATCGAATGATCCCCAACAATTAGGGGACGCGAACAGAATGTTAGCGAGAGAAAGCGCTTATCTGCGCCGCAATCTGTCTCTTCATGTCCCACAATGACGCTTCATACGAGCATCACATCGCCACAACCGTTTGAACTGTTTAGAGAATGTAGGAGAGGGGAGAAAGGTCTCGGCAGCACAGAGACCGGTTGGCTGTGTGCACAGTCGATCGCGAACCCTTCTCATGTGCAATTCCCTGTTAAACAGGGATAAGACTTGGTTTAGATTCAGAGGACTTGCCATACATACGCTCAGGTGCGCACATTTATGATAAAACACTGATTATAAGCATATTTTCTGATCAATTGAGGGTCACTCGGCTCTTGAAATCCCGTCAAATCTGCGTTTGAATACGCCCCGATTTGATGCCGCTCGTATGCGGTTTGATTACGGAAATGGCATGGCAAACCGGACATAACAGTCTGGTGGGAGGTGACCGTGCCAAGAAGAAGCGAGTTGAAACTCTCCAAACGTGTCGTCGACGCGCTCAGCGCCGAGGACAAGGACATCGTCTTCTGGGACCGGGACCTCGCTCGCGGGCTTCGGGGTGCGGGTCTATGCCACCGGACGGAAAGTCTATGTCGTGCAGAGCCGCGGGCCGGACGGACCTAAGCGCGTTGCCATCGGCCGCCATGGCGAAGTGTCGGCCGACGAGGCGAGGAAGCAGGCCGCGCTCATCATCGATCGCATCAAGCGGGGCAAGGATCCGGTGCCGGTACCGCCGGCGCCCGAACTCACCATTGCCGAACTGGCCGAACGCTGCATGCGCGCCCATGTGGCGGTGAACTGCAAGGCGCCCACAGCGGTGCTGTACCGGCAGGTGCTGGACAAGCACATCTTGCCGGCGCTGGGTGGAATGTCCCTGAGCGCAGTGGACCGGGCGCAGGTGTCGCGCCTTCACTATCAACTTCGCCACACGCCATATATGGCAAACCAGGTGATCCAGTTTCTGTCCAAGATGTTCTCTCTGGCCGAGGCATGGGGCCTTGTACCGCCCGGCGCGAACCCGTGCCGGGCGGTACGCAAGTACAGGGAGCGCAGCCGCGAGCAGTTTCTGACGCCCGAAGAGTTCCGGCGGCTGGGCCGGGTGCTGGATGAAGCCGAGGGAAAAGGATCGGCGGCCTGGCCCCGCGCCGCCGCGGCGATCCGGCTGCTGATGTTGACCGGCTGCCGCCATGGCGAGATCGCGGCGCTGCGTTGGGACGACGTGGACCGGACGGCGGGAGAGCTTCGCATTCGGGATTCCAAGTCCGGTCCGCGCATGGTGCCGCTGACGCCGGCGGTGGTGGAGGTTCTCGCGGACATTCCCCGCAGTCCGGGGAATCCCCTTGTCATCGCCGGGGGCAAGCCGGGCACCCCTCCGCCGGACCTTCGATACTACTGGGACCGTATCCGGACACAAGCGGGGCTGAAGGATGTCCGGATCCACGACCTGAGGCATTCGTACGCTTCGCGGGCCTTGGCGCTGGGTGAGAGCCTGAGCATGATCGGGCAGCTGCTCGGCCATTCCACCATGGGGACGACGGCGCGGTACGCGCATCTGGCGCGGGATATGGAGAAGGCCTCGGCCGCCCGGGTCGGCGACAGCATCGGGACCCATATCACGGCGCATAAAGCTGAAGCGGCGTAGGCCACCGGGCAGAAAAACGAGGCGGGTGCCAGCATGGCAAAATTACAGTACCGGACGATCTCAATGCGCATGGTGGAGGCGCTGAAGGTCGAGAAGGACACCGTATTCTGGGATCGTGAGATGACCGGCTTCGGGGTGCGGATCTACCCCTCGGGCGGCAAGGTCTATGTTGCCTAGGCGCGTGGCCCGGATGGGCCGAAGCGTGTAACGGTGGGCCGGCACAAGGTCATCACCGCGGATCAGGCGCGCCAGCGGGCGGCGCTGATCATCGCGCACGGTGATCAACCGGCACATCGTGCCCGCGCTCGGCAAG
This sequence comes from Rhodospirillaceae bacterium, assembly GCA_965262665.1. Classification (GTDB taxonomy): domain Bacteria; phylum Pseudomonadota; class Alphaproteobacteria; order Rhodospirillales; family Rhodospirillaceae; genus CBDBND01. Next base: position 809,873 of record OZ253551.1, on the reverse strand, counting down.
CTGCCGCTCGCGGCTGTCGGGCGCGAACAGGTCACGGAGTTGCATTACCGGCTGCGCCGGACGCCTTCCATGGCGAACACAGTGATCTCCACCCTGTCGCAGGTATTCACGATGGCCGAAGGCTGGGGCGTTGTGCTGGAAGGCGGCAACCCTTGCGGGTTCGTGGTCAAGTACCGGGAATGCAACCGCGAGCGGTTCCTGACCGATGAGGAGTTCACCCGTCTGGGACAGGTGCTGGGTGAGGTGGCAACCCGCGGCGGCGCCACGGCGCCGGCGGTGGCGGCGATCCGGCTGCTGATGCTGACCGGGTGCAGGAAGAACGAGATCCTGACGCTGCGCTGGGAGGATGTGGCGCTGGATGCGAACGAACTGAAGTTGCCCGATGCCAAGACCGGCGCACGGGTGGTCCCGTTGTCGCCGTCGGCGGTAAGGCTTCTGGCCGGTCTGCCGCACGTTCCGGGCAATCCCTGGGTTATCCCGGGCCAAAAGCCGGGGACCCACATGCGCGACCTCAATGACGCCTGGCAGACCATCCGGGTACGCGCCGGGCTTGACGATGTAAGAATTCACGACTTGCGCCACAGCTTCGCTTCAAGAGCTTTAGCGCTGGGCGAGAGCCTGCCGATGATCGGTAAACTGTTGGGCCACGGCCAGATCGAGACGACGGCGCGGGACGCGCACTTGGCGCGGGACTCTGTGCAGAAGTCGGCGGTCCGGATTGCGGACAGCATTGCGGCCGATATCCTGAGCGGCCGCCGGCGGGCGGACCATTGCTCGTCCACGGACCGGTAAAAGCAATATGTCAGCGACGTTGCCTGATCGCTGAACGGCGAGCGTTCATACGGGCGGACGGATATGCACAGGACGACAGCATGAGCCCGAGGTTCGGGTTCAAGCCTGGCGCACCTTTGGCGTGTGTATTCTCGTGCGGGGGTGTGCCTTCCGAAAACCTTATCCGCCAGTCTTCATGATGCAAAAGGTCCAGTGAGGGTAAGGTTTGCGAAAGAGATAACCCTATTCGCAAGAATGGAACGATACCTTCAAACAGAAAAAGCGGGACGTCTAGCATGAAAGTCTTTTGGGCGTGGCAATCAGATACTCCAGGATGGATAGGTCGATACTTTGTGCGTGACGCCCTTGCTGCTGCAATTGAGCAACTACGAGGGCAGACCAAAGCGGAAATGGATGAGCCGACATCAGGTGAACGTCGAGAAGAAATACATTTAGATCACGACACGAGGGGTGTTGGCGGGTCTCCGAGTATTGCTAACGTTATTTTTAACAAGATTGATGAAGCTAATATTTTCGTTGCTGATGTAACAGCCGTTGCTGAAACACCCGGCTATTTCAAACGCGATGGAAACCCTGTTCCATCAAAAAAAGTGATGAACCCCAACGTTTCTATTGAGCTAGGTTATGCTCTGAAAGCGCATACGGACTCTTCATTACTAATGGTGATGAATACGCACTATGGCACGCGCGACGATTTACCCTTTGACCTAAAGCACAAACGTGGACCCATAGAGTATTCACTCCCACCAGAAGCCACGAGCGAAGAGATAACAGCAGCACTGCCCGCGCTAACGGGGCAGCTGCTCGAAGCAATTTCACTCATTGTGACGAACGCCGCCGAAGAAGCTCCACAAGAGGTCACTTATGACAAACAGCCCGTTGGATTCTGTTCGGCCACTTACTTCGATAATGAAGAAATATTATACAGAGATGAAGGAGTGCCTGGCGAGGACACTCCGGTCGAGTTTCGATTCAAGAATCAAGAATTCATGTACCTACGTGTCATACCTTCATCTCAAGGTCAAAGACTTAGGGAATCAACTCTATATGAAGGGCTTAGCCAATTTGGCCTGTCGCCATTGACCGATAGAGTTATCGCTTCTCGAGTAGCACGCAACGATAGAGGGCCATTAGTTTTCTCAAGTGCAGTCCAGGCAGATAGATTGTTAGCTATAACGCAGCTCTTTATTACGGGAGAATTATGGGGGATCAATGTCAACCTAACCTCCCCACAACGTCGACAGAGCTATCCGCGCTTTGCTGATATTTTACCTACAGTTGCAATAGAAAATGCTTTTCACAAAACTCTAAGTCGATACATGAAATTTGAGATCGAGAAACTAGAGCTGTCACCGCCATTTATTGTTGAAGGTGGGCTAGTAGGCGTTGTCGGACAACGCCTCGCATTATCAAACCATAATGCGACTGAGCCAATACATCGATCTGAGTTGGTCGTTAGACAGGAAATTTACGACACTGACTCTAAGACTCTTGATGCATTTCTGCTTGAGTTGTTTGAAGAATTTTTTGATGGTGCGGGAGAAAGAAGGCCGGACAGCCTAAACGGATTCCCTCGGCCAGATGAAGGCAGATAGAATGTATCTGTCTACGTCACGAGAGCATTTCAGTTTACACGCCAGTCCCTTCCGTTTACCTAATCCGCTGATCTTCATGATTCAGACCGTCTAGGCCATTCTCTTTTGATCATTCTGATATCCACAAAAAGGCAGGGTTCTTGCCGATCAATTCTTCAGAAAAATCTACGGCCGCCCGCAGAGAGAAGGCTCGCGAGTGTGACAAGCCTGCTGTGACCCCCGATAATTCGACCATGTGACACTAGAGTCCGGCCTAGAGGAAAGGACTGGACGAATGAAACGATCGCGTTTTTCCGAAGAACAGATCATCGGTATTTTGAAGGAGTGACGTTGCTCCCGGATCCCGGACCAGACGGTAAATTAAATACCGACCTGGAGGGACAGGATGACAAAGCAGACGAGGCGGCGGTTTTCGCCAGAATACAAGGAACAGTCGGTTGCCCGGCTATCGGAGCCGGGTGCGACACATAGCAGCGTGGCTGCCGAGCCCGGCGTCACGCCAACGCAGTTGAAGACCTGGCGGCTCGAGCTTGAGGCCGCGGGTTCGACCGCGGCGACCGCGGCGCAGAAAGCCGAGGCCGCTGAGCTGGCGCAGCATTCGCCGGGATAACAAGCGGCTGACGGAGGAGGTTGAGGTTCTGCGCAAAGCCTCGGCTTTTTTTGCTCAGTGGGCGGCGAAGACATGAAAACGAAGCACGCTTTCATCGCCGCCCATGCTTCAGGGCCCGCCATCCGGTTCATGTGCCGGGTCCTAGGGGTTGCTCACAGTTGGTTCCACGCCCGGCGGCGTGCGGCCCAAAAGAGAGCTGAACGCGCTGCCTGGCGTGACCGGCTCGGATCAGAGATCCGGGAGATCTTCGAGCAGAGCAAGAGGTGCTACGGCGCCCCTCGGATCCATGCCGAGTTGAAGGCCCGCGGCTTTCGCATCTCGAAGCGCACGGTCGCCAAGCTCATGCGAGAGAACGGCATTCGTCCACCGCGCGGCAGGCGGCGGGCGCCAATCACCACCGACAGCCGCCACTCCCATGCGATCGCGCCCAATCTGCTTGACCGCAACTTCGAAGCCGTTGCGCCCGATGCGGTCTGGCGCGCTGACATCTCCTACATCCCAACTGACGAAGGCTGGCTCTACCTCGCCGCCGTCAAGGATCTGGCCACGATGGAGATCGTCGGCTGGTCGATGTCCGAGCGGCTGAAGAGCGTCCTGTGCGAGGATGCGCTGACGATGGCGATCCGCAACCGCCGGCCGCCCATGGGGCTGATCCACCATTGCGATAGAGGGAGCCAAGGCGGGTTCAATCGGTCGTCGCAACACTCTGGCATAGGAGGTTGCTATGACGGTACGCAGACGGCGGTCGGATCGGTCTGGACGGAGCAAGTTGCATTCGCCAGGTCGACCGGACTCGGCACGGCGTGAGGAGCTTGTTCGGTTCTGGGCAGCGATTGCGACGGGGCGTTCGAGCGAGGACGCGGCCCGAGATGCCGGTGTATCCCCTCCGGTAGGCTCGAGGTGGTTCCGGAGGTCGGGCGGCATGCCACCAGCACATTTATCGCAATCGGCCAAGCCGCTGTCAGGACGTTACCTGTCTTTCGAGGAACGTGAGGAGATTGCTCTTCTGCGCGCTCAGGGAAGAGGCATACGTCATATTGCTTGCCGGCTGGAGCGAGCATCCACGCTGGACCTTCCACTTCACGCCGACCTCATGCTCGTGGCTCAATGCCGTCGAGGGCTTCTTCGCCAAACTCACGCGGCGCAGGCTCAAGTGTGGCGTCTTCCAATCCGTCGTCGACCTTCAGGCCGCCATCAACCGCTTTGTCCGCGAATACAATGACGCAAACCCAAAACCCTTGATCTGGAAAGCCGACCCCGATCATATCATCGCCGCACGAAACAGAGGGTTCCAAACGTTGGAATCAATCCACTAGAGCGGAATCCGATCACGTTGCGCTGTATCCGGCGGCGTTGAAGTAGTTTTTGCATTCTTGCGGGGAGAAGGTCAGGGAGATTTGGCCGATGGCGTTCCAGAGACCATCGACGGTTCGCTCAGCGGCTTTTCGGAGCCTTGCCTTGAGCTTTGCGAAGGCGAGTTCGATGGGATTGAAGTCAGGGCTATAGGGCGGCAGGAAGAGGAGTTGTGCGCCGGTGTCTTCGATCATCTTGCGGACCTTGGGTCCCTTGTGGCTTGAGAGGTTGTCCATGACGACGATATCGCCGGGCCTCAGTTCGGGGACGAGGCCCTCTTTGACGTAGGCCTCGAAGGCATCGCGGTCGATAGCGCCGTTGATCACGAAGGGAGAGATCATGCCGTGCCGTGTGAGCCCGGCGAGGAAGGTGGTTGTGTTCCAGTGTCCGTGGGGGACGGCCATGCGCAGGCGTTCGCCGCGCGGGGCCCAGCCGTGGGTGCGGGCCATGTTGGTCTTGGCCCAGGTCTCGTCGATGAACACCAGCCGGTCGGGGTCGAGGCCGGGCTGGCTGTCGCGCCAGGCCTGTCGCCGGCTCAACACGTCCGGACGGTCTTGCTCCGCCGCATGGCCGGTCTTTTTTTTCGCGTGATGCCGTGGCGCACGAGGAAGCGCTGTATCGACCCGTAGCTGAAGGTGAGGTCTCGGTCCCCGAGAGCCGCGCGCAACTCCTCAATGGCCATGTCCCGCCTCTCCTCAAGAAGACCCAGGATCACGCCGCGATGCGCCTCGATCCGGCCCGAGCGACGGTCCCCGCCAAGCGCCTTCGGGCGGGCGTCTCCCTGTTCGCGTTCCAGCGCACGCCAACGGCTCACGCTCGCCGCGCTTACCCCGAAACGCGCACCAGCCGCTCTATGGCTCATACCCTCTGAAACCGCTGATAGAACCCGATTGCGAAGATCAAGGGAAAGGGCTTTCGACATCAATGCCGGCCTCCTCAACCCGGCCGACATCTTGAATCACAAATCCCTCGCCCTGTGAATCCCCCAACGATTCAATCAGGTCAGATCATGCTCTAGGTTCAACGTCTCCGTCACATCATCGGCCCGCATGGTGGCGCACAGCTTCCAGGCGATGATGTAGCGCGAGAAGTCGTCCAGGATAGTCGACAGATAGAACCAGCCCCAGCCGATGACCTTGAGATAGGTGAAGTCGGTCTGCCACAGCTGGTTGGGCGCGGTGGTCTTGTCATGGAACTCATCGGCGGCCTTGACGACGACAACGGCTGGGCTGGTGATCAGGTCATCCGACCTTGCGGGTGTATGGCCGGCGGTACTTACCGGCGAGCTCAGACAGCCAGGGGCCGATGTTGGAGGACGCGAATGAGCACCTCCGTGTAAGGTGCACGGTACCCAAGTGTGGATGAGGTTTTCGGAAGGCACAGGTTTTCGAAAAGGACACCGACAGCTGACGTCAGACAGAGACCACCTTAATGACACCCTCCACTTAGTCGCTTTACCGTTCCGTGGCCATGTAACTGGTCTCGATCATCCGGTAGGGAAAATCCCAATGGTTGTTAATGAGGGGAAACAGGGTCTTCTGAAACAGATCCCAGGGATCGGCACCGTTATTTTCTTCCTCGTAGATCGCCGTCATTTCCCGCATCCAGCTACTCAATGCGTTCCAGCTTTCAATGTAATGTACCACCTTGGCGTTATGCACATCCTTGAACAGGGCGCCGGCATTGATGGAGAGGTCGGTTCGGATCTGGCCGTCCATGAGCAGTCCTGGATAAGGCACAACGAAGTCATCGGGCCCGCCAAGTTCCACGGGCGGCTCTGGTTCCCCGTTCTGCGGGGGCAAACGTGTAAATGTTGTCATACCTCGGTATCCGGGAACCCGGCGCAGCAGGGCGTAAACGTCCCTTTCATACACTTCGACAAACTCATTGAGCTTGCCGTGCCTGATGTCCCAACCTTCCTCCATCATCACCATGGGACCCCGGCGCGGCTCCAGGTTCAGATCATCGGCGTCTCCGGGCGCGGCCGGTCCGAGTGCCGGATAGCCGTCAGAAGGATATCCCGTGTTGATGACGCGGAAGTAGGCCGTCCACACATTGCTGACATGGGGATACAAGGTCGAGGAGAGATGTTCCCACAAGCTTTCGTCGTCATGCTCATCGGCATAAATTCCCGCAATGGCGTTATGGAAATTGGCGCCGTCGGCCCAGGTCTGCATATGGTGAACGATGAGCACGTTGTAGGTTCGGGCCATCAGGCTGCCAATGTTGATGACGCGCTCGGTAAGTATTTCGCCGTTAAGCATGATGGCCCGGTGGGGCTGGATGAATTCATCGCGGCTGAACCCCGGGGTAAAGAGGGACGGAGCAGGCGCATCTCCGCCCTCGGGCTGAAGGAAAGTCCACACGGTGTAGCCACGGTAACCGGACGTGCGTCGGGCGAGGCTATAGACCTCCTGCCGGTAGGTCTCCATGAACTGTTGAAACCTTCCCGCCTTCACAGCCCAATGTTCTTCGAACCACACTTCGGGTCCCGCATGAAGCTCAAGATCGAACCCGTCCGCATCTGCGGCACTAGCCACCGCGGGTACCAAAAACATTATTCCTAACAGGGCCGATAGCAAATGGATTAGCGTGAACCTCGAACCTTGTCGCGTTGAAGTGTTATTTCGCGTCATGTTGGCCTCCCCGTTCTATTGGTCGCCGCGATCCGATAGATCCATGACCTTATCTTGTCAGGAGTTCGACCGGATCTTGTCAGGAGTTCGACCGGCATTATCAGATTAAACCTGCTTGGTCGTCTCTCCCTGTCTCCTTTTGGGGATTTTAGGTCGCAAAAACAAGTTTTGTCTGGCTTAGACCTGATCCTTCCCGAAAACCTTATCCGCCGATCTTCTGATGCAATCCGACCAAGTGTAAATGAGGTTTTGGAAGGGATAGACCTTCGGGTTGGATAGGCTTTGCCAAGAATGGTTACGAGCTACACATCGACCAGATGTGCCTAATATTGATTGTTCTCTCTTACAACCACCAACGCCATCTCAACCGCCGCGATATTTTCAAATAAGACCGAGCCGCTGCGCTGGCCGAGTGGTGTCAACTTGCAGCCTAAGGGTCCTCAATTGAAGGTTCTTCAGGTCCGAGCCAATTAGCCTTACAATGCCGTGCAAATCTAACATACAGCATCACCGCGAGGCGGATGACCTCAGGCGAGCTGTTGAAATAACGGCAGGGTTTGTGCATTAACCCAGGCTACGAGAGCTTAACTTACCGGCTCAAGGCGATTTACTCTGACAATGCCGCGAAAACTTTTAAATGGGTGCGAACATGGTGAAGACCTTTAAACTGGTGCCCGGCGGCGTGGCCGTCATGGCTTTTATGTGCGGGTTTCTTTTCAATTCTTTGAGCGGATATGCGGACGATGCCATGGATGCCCGTCATGTCATCGAAGAAGCAGTCATCGCCGTCGAACGCGTCCGTGGAGAACACAGGCCAGCGGAACAATTGACGGGCCTGTTGCAAAAGACCCGTGGCGTTCTTGTCATTCCGTCCTATTACAAGGCTGGCTTTATCATCGGTGGAAGTTACGGCGACGGTGTGCTGCTCAAGAAAAACCGGGACGACACGTTTGGTGACCCTGCGTTTTACCGGATGACGTCAGGCTCCATTGGGTTGCAGGCGGGCATGCAGTCGGCTGAAATCATGTTCATGATCCTCACCGAGAAGGGGATGCAGGCCATTCTGGACGACGAGTTCAAGATCGGTGCCAACGTGGGTCTGAGCATCGGTGCCATCGGTGCCGGGGCGGAGGCGGCGACCACCACGAACGTGGGCAATGACATCGTGGCGTATTCTTTGAATACGGGATTATTTGCCGGAGGAAGTTTGGAAGGCAGCGTCATTAAACCGCGCAAGGACTGGAATGCGGCCGTCTACGGTGTCGGTCAAGATCACCCGAGAGTCATTATCGAAAACGATCAGCTGCTCTATGCGAACGAATTGAAGCAGGCCTTGATCGCGGGTCTTGACACCGAAACACCGCAAATCAATTAATTGAACGAGAACCGCTCCGACTTCTAGAGCGGTTTGACTGAATTGTGAATCGAAGGGGATTCCCAAGCGTCCCACTCCATGATTCTATATCCCGAGGCGATTTGGGAGTCAGACATGGGGCATTGTTACGGGAATGATCTTCGCCGGCGGGTCGTCGAGGCGGTCACTGGGGGTCTGTCTGCACGGGGGGCCGCGGCGCGTTTTCGTGTCGCGCCTTCGACGGCGATCCACTGGCACCGGCGCTGGCGCGAGACGGGCTCGATCGAGCCCGACCGCCAGGGCCAACCGCCGGGCTCGAAGCTGGATGCGCATGAGGCCTTTATCCTGGCTCTGGTGGCGCAGACCAAGGCTATGACGCTGGCCGAGATTGGCGAGAAGCTGGCGGCGTCGCACGGGGTTCGGGTGTGCCCGTCGACGGTCTGGCACTTCTTCGCCAAGCGCGGGCTGACGCACAAAAAAAGACCGGCCATGCAGCGGAGCGGCGGCGCCCGGACGTGCTCGCGCGGCGCCGGCTCTGGTTCGAAGGCCAGGCAGGGCTCGCTCCGGAACGGCTGATCTTCATCGACCAGACCGGCGCGTCGATGAAGATGGCGCGGCTGCGGGGATGGTCGCGCAAAGGCGAACGGTGCCGGGCCGCCATACCCCATGGCCATTGGAAGACCACCACGTTGACCGCCGGCTTGCGCCTCTCCGGGGCCTGGCGGGCCCCCGATGCTCCTCGACGGGCCGATGCATGGGGCTGCCTTCAAGGCCTATGTGGAACAGGTCCTGGCACCCGAACTCGACCCCGGAGACAGCGTCGTCATGGCCAACCTGCCCGCCCACAAGGTCGCTGGCATCCGCCAGGCCATCGAAGCCGCCGGCGCAACCCTGCTGTATCTGCCGCCCTACAGTCCCGACTGCAACCCGATCGAGATGGCCTTCGCCAAACTCAAGGCGCTCCTGAGAAAGGCCGCCGCCAGAACCGTCGACGACCTGTGGGACGCCATTGCCGAGGCCATCGACGCCTTCACCTCAACCGAATGCGAAAACTACTTCGCCGCCGCCGGATATGATCGGGACTAAATTGAATCTGCTCTAGAGTTTAGGGCGTCGTTAGATTAAATCGGCTTGAGCCTCTCATCGAGAAGACCGTACCATTTCGGCAAACCGGAAAACTCAAGCCGATGTAGCAGAATAAAACTGTGACCACCCTCTGGAATTGAACAGGATTCACGCCAATTTCAGGCGGATGCGGTTTTCACAAGGGGCACCTGATGTCTTAATGCGACGTTTTCTGCGGCCGACTGGCGCGGTCCCTTGACCATGACCAACAATGCCATGAAGAACAATCTAACGAACAATATCATCCCTAACGGATTACAGAGGATCCACCTTTATTTCAACCGGATAAGGTTTTCGGAAGGGACAGGTGTCAACTCGCAGCCAGGGTCCTCGATTGTAGATTCTTCAGGTCCGACCCACACTAGGCGGCATTGTGACGCCTCCTCAATGTTGTGCGAATTAGATGTCCTGGTTTTCAGAGTTAATTCTCTAGGTACGGTGTCCAAATTAGCTTATGAGTTCGAGGATACCGAAAGCCACTCGTTCGCCAGACTCCATGGCCGATTCCATCCCCACTTCAAGGCGTCTGGTGTGCTCGCCCGCAGAGTGGAGGCGTTCATGGGGACGGATCATCTCTCTAGCGTAGGCCGTAACGTCACCGGCATCAAAACTATGGCTGCACCCCAGGTTAAAGGATGCCTGGCGCCAGGAATGCATTCCTGCAATGCTCAGTTTGTCTTTTATCGAAGGTCTCAGGCGTTCAATTTCCTTAATTACAAACGCACCGCGATCTTCCGGCTTTAATTGGTCGAGGCGGTCTGCCTTTTTACCGACAGTTATTACGGATAGCCGGTCCCGGCGCCCATCAGGGCTTAAAGGGAGTCTAATCATGTTGAGTGGGCCGTCTGTCCAAAGGGACGCATTGAAGCCGTCCTGTTCCCAGAAGGGGCTGCCCTTTAATTGCAAGTAGACCTGAGAATTGTTCTTGTAAGGCATGCGGTTGACGGCTGTCTTCTGAGGGCCTTCAAAGCCCGGCTCAACTTCGATATTCCGCAGTGCTGGAAATGGGACCGCGGAAACAACAAAGTCTGCTTCATACCGAGAGCCATCTAAACAATGGACTTCGGCTCTTATCTTGTTCATGGAGATTCGCGTAACAATCTTATTGCGCCTTACGCTATCACCAAGATATTGCGCCATAGCCTCTGGAAGGCGAGAGGTCCTGCCTTCAACGCGGGCGCTTTTTAGCGCAGCCATTTCGTAGCCGGACTTGGTGGGATCACCTTTAAGATCCGCCATCATCGTTGCCGCACGGGTCGAGTCTTGGATATACCTCAACGCTGGTACGCGCCATATATCTTCGCCGATTGCAGTTTCGCCGATGAATTTGAGAGCTTGAGGAGACGCACCGATGGATTGAAGCCATCGTCCGTAAGGGATGTCAAAGGGCCGTCCCTTGTCTTCCAGCCACTCATCCAGTTCGACGAGGGGATTATGATTAATCATGTAATATGGTTGGAGCGCCGACGGCAGAAGGTGGCGCTCTTGTTCATTCAGTTTATTGTGAGGTGAGGACTCCCATTCGTCTGGAGAGATCAGTGTGCCGTTGATAGAAAAAGCGAACGGTGCGTTTACATTGGCACCGGGAATCAAACGCACTCCTAGACGTTCTGCCACATCAATAACGCGGGCGTAAAACGGCCCAATTTGATTTGCTCCAAGTTCAAGCCTTCCGTCTATGTGATCACCGGTGTATGCTCGGCCGCCAATCCGGTTGGAGGATTCCAGCACAGTGACTCTCGCTCCTTCATCGGCCAAAATCATGGCGGTGTTGAGCCCCGAGAACCCTGCGCCAATGACGATAACATCGCTACGTTCCGCGGCACGAACGGATCGCTGCTTACTCAAAAGCGTAAGCGATACCCCACCTATAGCCAAGGCGGTCCGTCGTGAAATATTAATTGTCATTAAACTTCTTCCAGATCGCGCAAATCGAGCCGTTAGTATGTCTTTGGTATTATGGTTTTCGTAACCTGGAATGACATCCATTTTTCCCCAATCGATCAATCGATAGTTTCTATCAAAACTGCACGCCAGAAATTGTTAGGGCCTGTCGATGGGTTCCGGCAAAGTTTCTATGGCCACCAGTCTCGAATCTGCGCACTGCCAGCGAATTTCCCGGAGTCCGGTGTACTCTGGCGACTCATAGAAAGCGGCAATAGCATCCATATCTGGGAACTCAATGATGACCATACGGCGGGGATGCCAATCCCCTTCAAGGACTTTGATGTCTCCACCAAGGGCAACATAGCGACCGCCAAATTTGTTAACGATGTCGGGATTGGCCGTGCGGTAATCCGCGTAAGTATCGGGATCCTTGACGTCAATGTCGGCAATCAAGAACGCTGGCATGGTTGACTCCCATCAAGAATAGATCTGTCGAGCTAGATCGAACACTATATGAACCTCTCAAATGCCCTGTCTAATTGACGGGACCAATCGGGTGATCAAAACAACAACATTTTACGGTTCCTCTGTATCTGTTTAACTACAGACCCGGCATGTAATTTCATCAATAAGCGAGGCTCACTGTGACCAAACCTCCGCATGACATGTTCCCCGGTGCCAATCATGATGAGAGTTCACGGCAATCCTTTGTCCGGAGTTTCATGGGGCACCTGTATCAGAATGTGATGTCCGGAAATGATGCTCTCTATGCGACCCGTGTTGTGCCTCAGTTTGAAAAATCTTATGGACGTCCTCCCGAAACCCGTAAGGAAGCTAGAGAGGCCCTGGAAGCCGAATCCTACAATCAGATGTGGGGCTCAATGATGCGAGCAAGCCAAGAAATGATGTACGATTCCGTGCGGCCAAGCATCGAACGACAAATGCCAGAACTGAAGGCAAAGGCAGCTCAGTTGGACTCCTCCCTTGGTTCACTATCCCTTATGTCAACGGCGGAGCAAAATCAGTCCAGTTGGGCGGCGTAAAACCAGCCCATTTTATGTGATGCCGAAGGCGTTGTTGCGGGTTGTCCCGGTAGTGCATAGGAGGGCATTGTCAGATTAAATTTTCTTGGTAGCCTTTCCCTTTCCCCTTTTGGGGATTTCAGGGCGCAGAAACTAGGTTTGCCTAGCTTAGACCGGACAAGCAGGAACGACTGAAGCTGGCTCAACCACGGGGACATTCTAACATATGATTTTAGTCTGACAATGCCCTTCGTCTCTATAGTCAACACCACCCAATGGGTAGCCATCACCGGAGAGATGCCACCCACCCCGCCGCCGACGGCGAAGCAGTACACGGACCACGGTCTTCCCTGGTTTGAATTCTAAGGTGGTGACGCGGAGGCTCTGGCCGGCAGCGCTACCCTGAAGGGCTTGGAGAGTGTGGCCGAGCGTCACCGAGATGTGCAGAGGGCCTCGCTGCCTGACAACGATACCCTGCACATCAAACGCACGGTCCAGATCCGGGCGAAGACCAAGCGCCAAGTACGGGAATCGACCGTTGACGGGGCATTGTCAGACTAACTGGCCCGGAGCAGAAGAAGCCATAATACAGGATCTTCAGGCAGCAAGTTGACGCCTGTACCTTCCGAAAACCCCATCCACCATACAAATTCTAGAAGATTTCTATTCAGTCCAAGCGAATAAGTTTTGCGGAAAGGGCAACTGGGCTTAACCGAACATGGTTGTGGCAAAACATTGGCCACATTTATGCAATGACGGTTATGCCGTCTTACGGCCACACCTCAGACAGAAGCAAGTAACGCTGGTTGCGGGCCCCCGCAACCAGTGCTTCCTGAAAAGCTTTTTCGCCTTCATTGTGCAAACTGCCCAGGTGTGATTGAGGTTTTCGGAACGGACAGCGACGGATGAGGTTCTCGCAAAGGACAGGAGGCTAGGAGACCTTAGTTTCCAACTCAAGCCGATTTACTCTAACAGTGCCATCGGTTGTGCGAACACGAGTGGCAGACTTTTGAGTCTAGAGCACTTTCCGCTCACACACGGTTATATTCTACAGCAGCGACGTAGTCATGGCTGTCACTTCCGAAAATCTCATCCGCCGATCTTATTGACGCAAACCGTCCGGGTGTGGACGAGGTTTTCGGAAGGGAAACCCCTTTGTCGTCCGTTCTTGTCCGGTCTAAGCCAGACAAAGCCAGCTTTCGGGCCCTTAAATCCCCAAAAGGGATTGAGAAAAACGACCAAGCAAATTTGATCTGACAAAGCCGATTACGGGCGCTGGGCTTCAACAATGCCTGGTTTAAAAATGCGCTCGTATCCGGTCCAAGCATTCTCGTACCGCCCCTTCAATTCTGCATCGAGATCAGTTGCGTGAAAGATCTCATTTATACATTCAGCGTTATCCAGGCACTCCATTGTCAGCCGTGCTAGGCCGTCTCTGGTGACTGGACCAATGGCCCCGTGATCCCGTGTTAACTTGGCGTTACCGGATTCCCGTGTCTCCAGCGGCAACAGTGTCATGTTGCGAATAATGGTGTAAGGAACACCGCTTTCGGTCAGGATCTTTTCCGTGATCGTCTTGGCGGCAATGGAGCGCCGCTGCATATCGGGTACATTTTCAAAAATAAACATTTCACCGCTGTTACCCCAGGGCAATCGGGTGAACTTGAGGATGACAAGAGTGTAGAAGTCTGAATCGCTATTGATCCTTTTGATTCGCAAGAAGGATCCCAGAAATGACGCGACGGTTTGGAACGGCGAACGAGGCCTTTAATCAGATTGTTGATTTCCTGGAGCATTTCACCGATCTCGACGACCCGCGGCAACGCGCCACGGTCCCCTATCCCCTCGACGAAGTGTTGCTGCTATGCCTTCTCGGCGTGCCCGCCGGCTGTGAGAGCTGGGTCGAGATCGCCAAGTACGGCGAGAGGAAACTGACGTTTCTGCGCCGTTTCCGGCCGTTCACGGATGGTACGCCCTCACACGATCAACTCGGTGACATCTTCGCAGCCCTTGATGCCGAACAGTTTCAGCACTGCTTCATCGCCTGGGCGGCATCGCTCACCGGGCGCGGCGCGGACATCGTCGCCATCGACGGCAAGACGCTGCGGCGCTCCTATCAGGAAGGCGGCGCCAAAGCGCATCCACATGATCTCGGCGTGGAGCACACGTCAGAACCTGGTGCTTGGCCAAGCCAAGGTGGCTGATAAATCCAACGAGATCGTCGCTCTCCCGAAGCTGTTGGATCTGTTGACCATCAACGGCGCGACGGTGACCATCGACGCCATGGGCTGTCAGCGCAACATCGCCGCGAAGATCATCGACAAGGACGCCGACTATATCCTTGCCCTCAAGGGCAACCAGGGCAGCCTGCACGACGATACCAAGCTTTTCTTCATCGAACAGATAGCATGCGGCTTTGCCGATACGGTTGTCAGCCACCACCAGACAGTGGAGAAGAGCCACGGCCGCATCGAAACCCGGACCACCACGGCGACGAACGAAATCGCTTGGCTGAAGGAACGCCACCACTGGCCCGGGCCCGGGAGCATTGTTATGGTCGAAACCGTACGCGAGATCGGCATCCAACCCGGCGCCAAGGTCGAGCGCGAGACCCGCTTCTACATCCGCCTCCACCGCCGCCAAGGCCGATACCCTGAGCGCCGCCATCCGGGGCCATTGGAGCAGCGAGAACGGGCTGCACTGGGTCATGGACCTGCACTGGGTCATGGACATGGTCTTCCGCGACGACGAGTGCCGGGTCCGAAAGAACACTGCCCCGGCCAACTTCGCGGTCGTCAAACACATGGCGAGCAACCTCTTGCGCCAAGCCCCGGGCAAGGACAGTCTGCGTGTAAAACGACGCATCGCCGCCTGGGACGACGACTTCCTCGCAAGCCTTATCTCACGGTGAAACCATTCACCCGATTGCCCTGGCGTCATCACCTGCTCCGATCGCCCCATGCAGAATAACTTGACCAACCCCCGTTTCCTTTACCCATTTCGCAATAAGACGCTGACTCTCTATGTAGAAGTTATGGTCACCGCCGCGTCGTATGCCGGATGCATCTATCACTGCCCGATATGAGGTCTCTGAAAAAACCCTTTCCATATCTGCTTCAGACAGCATGTCGCCAATAAAATAAAGGGCTTATAAACTTATGTTGACAGAACGATTCTGTTTTGCTAGTCTGTTTTTCGTAGATGAAAGGCAGAGACATGGCCCACCAAGCACCCGGAAAATCAGATCGCGAAGGCATTTCTCTTATGCAACTGGCGGATATGTTTCCGAACGAGGAAAAAGCCCGAGAGTGGTTTGAAGCCAAGATGTGGCCGGATGGTCGGTATTGTCCCCACTGTGGCAGCTGTGACACACACAAAGCAGGCCACAACCACATGCCTTATAGGTGTTCTGATTGTCGGGGGTATTTCTCGATCAAGACAAACACCGCTATGCACAAGTCCCACATTCCCTTGAGAAAGTGGGTATTTGCAATCTACTTGCATCTGACCAGCCTCAAGGGAGTGTCTTCAATGAAGCTGCACCGCGATATTGGCGTTTCCCAGCCCACAGCTTGGTACATGCGCCAACGCATCCGTGAGGCTTGGGGCGACAAAGCCCTCAAGAAATTCGTAGGACCGGTCGAAGTGGACGAAACCTATATGGGCGGGAAGGAAAGCAACAAACACGCTTCCAAAAAGCTGCGTGCCGGACGTGGCACAGTAGGTAAAGCCGTTATCGTAGGTGCCAAAGATCGGGCCACGAATAAGGTCAAGGCCACTGTGGTCGAGAATACTACCGCCAAAATCCTCCAAGGCTTTGTCGCTGCCGTCACGCTGGCGGGAGCTACCGTCTTTACAGACGATGCGGCGGCCTACAAAGGGATGCCGTTCGATCACCAGTCCGTCAAACACAGTGTGGGCGAATACGTGAACGAAATGGCTCACACGAACGGAATGGAATCATTCTGGAGCATGCTTAAGCGCGGCCATCAAGGCGTCTACCACAAAATGAGCGTCAAGCACTTACAGCGTTACGTGGATGAGTTCTCAGGCCGCCACGGCATACGTGAGGCCAATACCATTGATCAAATGGCCCACGTTGCTAGAAATCTTTCTGGGAAGCGTTTAGGATACAAAGAATTGGTGACTAAATAGGTCGCCACACTTAATCTTGAAAATCCGTCTCACACAGGTTCCTAGGCCACATAGAGACGGTCAGACGCGAGGGAATACAACACCCTCCCGTTGACCGTCAGCTATGCTTGTGAGGAATCATGGAAATTTACTGGTGGCAAGGTGGAATTCACATAAACCCAAAGACCAAAGAGGATATGGATACTCTATCTACTTTTATGAACATTCTAGAACGTGCTGATCTTAACTTTTAGGTTCCAACCGGACCAGTCAGCACTGTCGATGCAGACGACGAGAAGTCTGTCGTTTGAGTCTATGAACTGTCTGAAGTGATCTCTCAGCCCTGTTGCACTGGTGCTTGAGCGGCGAAGCACCCATTCAGATTCTAAGATACGCTCAGCTTTCATCGCTCTGAGGGCATCCCACAGCTTCTCGTAATCTTTACCGGGGGCCTTGAGGTCATAACTGACAACGTAGCGCATTGTGTTTCCTTTCTCTGTCTTCCGGACAGACGCAAAGGACGGACACTTGACGATTGCGAGAGGAGTGGTACTTTCCCTCGTCTTCGTTATCGTCCCGTGCGCCGTCCAGGTTTAACGGGGCCTCTTAAACTTTTCCAAAGGCTGGGTGTCTGCCCGGCCTTTGGTACGTCTGGAGGCACCCTACTGTATGTGGTAGGGTCCAGCTTTATAGCCACTAAATACACGGCTGACGAGTCATTTTTTCTTGATTAACGCCTCGCTAGATAACCTCTGTGGATTGTGTGAATCATGTTAATAAGTCCAAGCCAAAAACTGGTGTTTTATGAACAGAATCAACATAAGTTTATAAGCCCCTAAAATAAGCTACATCAAGACCTTTCAATCGCGAACGGTCCGAAGTGGGGCGCGCAAATACCGTAAAATCCTCACGGCTCTCAATCAGATCCTTGACAATTTCAGAGCCCAATTGTCCAGTCCCACCGAAAATCAAAATACCTCCATCGGATGCTTCTACAATTGGGTTCAAAAAGAACAGAGATAACACACATGCAATAAATGGTTTCGGCATGGCCAAACTCCTGATTCCAATCATGTCTTTAGATCACAAGAAATTTCATCAAAGGGACTAGAACATCAACTTGGGGATCAGCACACGAGAATTGGAAAATAGATCCCTACATTAGCTGTCCCTTTATTTTGCCCTATGCGTGTATAGAGGTTAAGCACACTCGGTAAAAAGTCGATCCAGAATTGGCCGATCAGCCAGATGCTGGCATTGTCAGACTAACTGGCCCGGAGCAGAAGAGGCTATAATACAGGATCTTCAGGCAGCAAGTTGCTGCCACTCGGCCAGAGCAGCAGCTCGGGCTTGCTTGAAAATGTCACGGCGGTTGAGATGGCGTTGGTGGTTGAAGTGGTTGTGGATGGAGGCATGGATGGAGGCGAAGTTCTGTAGGGCCTTGATGTCTCTGAACCGAGCCATCGCCCCGTCCCGCCTTCGCAAGGGCCGATGTGAGTTTTCCGCTAGGTTGTTCAGCCAACGACCGCAGGTCTGGGCGGCCGCAGTGCCGATCACCTTCATCGCCGCCCGGTATGACTGTAGCCTGTCCGTGACGATCATGGCCGGTCGGCCATAACGCTTCATGGCACGTTTAAGGAACTCAAGCGCGGCTTTACGATCCCGCCGTTTCGTGGCATAGACCTCAAGCACTTCGCCTTCATGGTCAACGGCACGCCATAGATAATGTGTTTCGCCATTGACCCGGACAAACACTTCATCAAGATGCCAGCGCCACAGCGAATAGGATCCATGACGAATGCGGCGTTTCCGGATCTCCGCGGCAAACAAGGGGCCAAAGCGGTTCCACCAGTACCGCACCGTTTCGTAAGAGACATGTCAACGGCGGAGCAAAATCAGTCCAGTTGGGCGGCGTAAAACCAGTCCATTTTATGTGATGCCGAAGGCGTTGTTGCGGGTTGTCCCGGTAGTGCAGGCGCTCGGAACCGAATATTTCCGTCCATTCGTCGAACGGCAAGTTCGAGGTGATGACGATTGCGCCCCGTTCGTAACGTTGGCTGAACACTTCGAAGAGGAGTTCGGCGCCGGTCTTTGAGAGCGGTACGAAGCCGGGTTCGTCGATAATCAGCAGCTCGCCTTGCTGCTGAACCGTCTCATCGC
The DNA here is from genome assembly GCA_965262665.1 of Rhodospirillaceae bacterium. Taxonomy (GTDB): domain Bacteria; phylum Pseudomonadota; class Alphaproteobacteria; order Rhodospirillales; family Rhodospirillaceae; genus CBDBND01. The sequence goes on along the minus strand of OZ253551.1, from coordinate 791,205 downwards.
GTTCGAGCACGCTATTCAGATTGGCACTCGGGAATCGTCTTGGGCCAGGCATTATGTTGGCAGCCGCTGCGCTGACCACGGACGGAAGCGAGAGCCTGGCGACGGACATACGCGGGATCGTGGACCCTTCTCCGTGCCGCGCTCACGAGTCAGTCACCTGCTTCTGCCAAGGCAACCACCTAAGTTGACCATACCTGGGACGACGATCGCCCGCAGGCGAAGGTGTTTCATGTTCAAGAGATCGTGTCAGATCGTGTCAGGCCGGAAGATCGTGAAGATCTGTGCTTGACATCGACCGCCCCATTACGGAAGGCGAGCTATTGAAATAACGGAAGGGATTTTGCATCGCCGGAGGCTAGGAGACCTTACTTTTCAGCTCAAGCCCTTTTACTCTGACAGTGCCGTCGCGCGGCGTCTGATATTTCTATGGAACAGACTGCGGAATAATGCACCCGCTTACCAGGAACATCTGGCTGATCGGCCAATGCTGGATCGACCTTTTGCCGAGCGTGCTTAACCTCTATACACGCATAGGGCAAAATAAAGGGACAGCTAATGTAGGGATCTATTTTCCAATTCTCGTGTGCTGATCCCCAAGTTGATGTTCTAGTCCCTTTGATGAAATTTCTTGTGATCTAAAGACATGATTGGAATCAGGAGTTTGGCCATGCCGAAACCATTTATTGCATGTGTGTTATCTCTGTTCTTTTTGAACCCAATTGTAGAAGCATCCGATGGAGGTATTTTGATTTTCGGTGGGACTGGACAATTGGGCTCTGAAATTGTCAAGGATCTGATTGAGAGCCGTGAGGATTTTACGGTATTTGCGCGCCCCACTTCGGACCGTTCGCGATTGAAAGGTCTTGATGTAGCTTATTTTATTGGCGACATGCTGTCTGAAGCAGATATGGAAAGGGTTTTTTCAGAGACCTCATATCGGGCAGTGATAGATGCATCCGGCATACGCCGCGGCGGTGACCATAATTTCTACATAGAGAGTCAGCGTCTTATTGCGAAATGGGCAAAGGAAACGGGGGTTGGTCAAGTTATTCTGCACGGGGCGATCGGAGCAGGTGACAGCGGTGAAATGTTTATTTTTGAAAATGTACCCGATATGCAGCGGCGCTCCATTGCCGCCAAGACGATCGCGGAAAAGATCCTGACCGAAAGCGGTGTTCCTTACACCATTATTCGCAACATGACACTGTTGCCGCTGGAGACACGGGAATCCGGTAACGCCAAGTTAACACGGGATCACGGGGCCATTGGTCCAGTCACCAGAGACGGCCTAGCACGGCTGACAATGGAGTGCCTGGATAACGCTGAATGTATAAATGAGATCTTTCACGCAACTGATCTCGATGCAGAATTGAAGGGGCGGTACGAGAATGCTTGGACCGGATACGAGCGCATTTTTAAACCAGGCATTGTTGAAGCCCAGCGCCCGTAATCGGCTTTGTCAGATCAAATTTACTTGGTCGTTTTTCTCAATCCCTTTTGGGGATTTAAGGGCCCGAAAGCTGGCTTTGTCTGGCTTAGAGGCCGTTTCGAAAGGGGTTGAGTGGCCGGTGTCGATGTGATTCCAGGAAGGTTGCTGAAACCGATCTGGAGCCGCCATGTGGACGCCGACCACCCGAGAGCAGCATAGCCGCAAGGCGCTGCGTTATCAGACTGATTTGACCGCTGCGGAGTGGGTTGTGATCGAGCCTCATTTGCCTCCGGCTCATGGCACGGGACGGCCCCGGTCATGGCCGATGCGAGAGATCGTCAACGGCATTTTCTACGTGATGCGGGCTGGCTGCCCTTGGCGCTTGCTGCCAAGCGATTTACCACCGTGGGGCACGATCTATCGCTGGTTCGCTAAGTTCCGCGACGACGGCCTCCTTGAGAAGATCAACCACTTTCTGGTCATGGCCGATCGCGAGCGGGTCGGACGCGAGGCCAGCCCGAGCGGCGCGATTATCGACAGCCAGAGCGTCAAGACGACCGAGGCTGGTGGCCCCCGCGGCTACGATGCGGGCAAGAAGATCAAGGGGCGCAAGCGCCACGCGCTGGTCGACACCGACGGGCGCGGCCTCGTGCTCGAGGCGCATCCGGCGAGTATCCAGGACCGCGATGGTGGCGGGCCGCTGCTGTGCGCCTCACGCGGCTCGTTTCCGTTCATCGAGAAGGTCTTTGCCGACAGCGGCTACGCCGGCGAGAAGGCGCCACGGCCACCATGATCGCCGTCGAGATCGTGCGCAAAAGCCCCGATCAGGTCGGCTTCGCCGTTCAACCGCGCCGCTGGGTCGTGGAGCGCTTCTTCGCCTGGATCAACCGCAACCGGCGACTGGCAAAGGACTTCGAGGCCACCATCGCCTCGGCCCGCGCCTTCCTCTACGCCGCCTCCGTCATGCTCCTCGTCCGCAGATTGGCCCGAGCCGCATGACTTTCGAAACCGACTCTTAGACCGGACAAGAACGGACGACAAAGGGGTTTCCCTTCCGAAAACCTCGTCCACACCTAGTCTGGCAATGCCCAAAAAACAGTTGCAGTTAAAGCCCACTATACATTATTAGCGCTCTCATACCCCTCGGCCAGTCCGCATTGAATCAGGAGATGTTCAATGGAAATGCTGAACCCGGTCATCATTGATCAAGCTGATGTGGATTGGGAGGGGTGGCACGACGCCGGCATTGCCGCCGAGAGCCAAATACGCTGGAAGCTGCTTATCGCCGGTGAGCGCACAGGGAGCGCCGGTCTTGTCACCGGCATCACGGAAATCCCGCCCGGCGCACAGCTCGCGCTTCATCACCACGATTCAGGAGAGACCTATTACATCATTAGCGGCCGCGGGCAGATCGAGATCGACGGCCGGACAACGGAGGTCGGGCCGGGCTGCGCGGTCTACATCCCGCCCGAGGCTCGGCACGCCTTCCGGTGCGCCGGTGCGGATACGCTGGTTTTCATATTTTCATTCCCCCAGGACCGCTTTGACCAGATCGTCTATCGCTTCGGTCAGTAGCGGCGGTGACCCTTTGGATACCAAGTTCTGCAAAACAAACAGGGGAGACCTATGGGCATTGTCAGACTAACTGAGCGGGACTAGTGAACCTATAATGGCACTGTCAGAGTAAATGGGCTTGAGTTGAAAAGTAAGGTCTCCTGGCGACTTTGTCAGACTAAATCGGCTTGAGCTGGGAATTAAGGTCTCCTAGCCTCCGGAGATGCACAATTGTCCCTTCCGAAAACCTCATCCACGCCTGGATTGTGTGCTTTATGAAGCCCTACAAGGGCCGCGCCTACGACCCTTGCTGCGGCTCCGGCGGCATGTTCGTCCAGTCCGAGAAATTTGTGGAGGAGCACGGCGGGCGTATCGGCGATATCGCTATCTACGGACAGGAGAGCAACTACACGACTTGGCGGCTTGCCAAGATGAACCTCGCAGTGCGCGGGATAGACGCCGACATCCGCTGGAACAACGAGGGTAGTTTTCACAAGGACGAACTACCGGACCTCAAAGCCGACTTCATCCTTGCCAATCCGCCGTTCAACATCTCGGACTGGGGTGGCGACCGGCTAAGGGAAGACGCCCGCTGGAAGTTTGGCGTGCCCCCGGTGGGCAACGCCAACTACGCCTGGCTCCAGCACATTCACCACCATCTTGCCCCTAACGGAGCGGCGGGGGTGGTGCTGGCCAACGGCTCCATGTCCTCCGGGCAATCCGGCGAGGGGAGATCCGCCGCGCCATGGTCGAGGGCGATGTGGTGGACTGCATGATCGCCCTGCCAGGCCAGCTCTTCTACTCGACCCAGATACCCGCCTGCCTCTGGTTCCTCGCCCGTAACAAGAACCCCGGCAATAGTTGGCGTGATCGGCGGGGCGAGGTGCTGTTCATTGATGCCCGCAAGCTTGGGCATTTGGTCGATCGGACACGCAAGGAGTTTTCTGAAGAGGATATCGCCCGGATAGCAGGGACCTACCACGCGTGGCGTGGAGAGCGTAGCGGGGACGCCTACGAGGACGTACCGGGTTTCTGTGGACCTGCACCGCAAAAGTGGAGAGTTACCTTCTCACCTAAGCCGCCATACTTTCGCACTTCACCGGACTGATGCTGCCCAGATATGAATGGCGACGACGCGGATTATAAAATCCATTGATATAATGGAACAGGGCGTTTTGTGCCTGTTCCCTGGTTTCATAGTGTTCCCTCCATATTAATTCTGCTTTCAATGATTTGAAGAACGTTTCTACAGTCGCATTGCCATAGCAATTCCCTTTGCCAGACATCGAAGAGAGAAAGCCGTGGTCTTTGAGAAGTTTCCGGTAATCGTTGGAGCAATACTGGGCGGGTTCAATCGGTCGTCGCAACACGTTCAGTTTGACTGGCCTGCAAGCACTGGTCCAGAGCTTCGGCGGGAGTTCTCCATCCGAGGGTCTTGCGGGGCCGTGTATTGAGCGCGTCAGCAACAACTGCGAGTACGTCCGGACTGTGTGCGCTCAGATCGGTTCCTTTCGGGAAGTACTGTCGAAGCAATCCATTGGTGTTCTCGTTCGTTCCGCGTTGCCAAGGGCTGTGCGGTTCGCAGAAGTAGACGGGAAGGCCGGTTGCGATCCGCAGATCCGCATGCCTGGCCATCTCTGCTCCCTGGTCCCAGGTCAGCGAGCGGCGAAGCTGCGCTGGCAATGTCGTGATCGTCCGGGCGATGGCATCGCGAACCGCTTCAGCCCCATGCTCGCTCCAGCCGGCAAGCGCAGGCCCGTTCTTCACGCGCGGGACGGTGCCGTGGCCTTCCATTCGGGGAAGATGCAGCAGCATTGTGAACCGCGTGGCGCGTTCCACCAGAGTGCCGATCGCCGATCTGCCCAAGCCGATGATCAGGTCACCTTCCCAGTGTCCGGGTACGGCCCGATCAGCTGCTTCCGCCGATCGTTCACTGATCATGATCTCAGGCGTGACGAAGGATTTTCCCCGCCGGCGGCTACGTGCCCGAGGCACGCGCAGTGCCCTTCCCGTGCGAAGGCAGGCGGTCAGCTCACGACGGAGTGCGCCGCGGCCCTGTACGTAGAGCGCCTGATAGATCGCCTCATGACTGATCCGCATCGCTTGATCCTCGGGCTTGTCCCCAGGATAGTCGATCCGAAGACGGTGCGCGATCTGCTCAGGACTCCAGGCCCTGGCCCATCGCCTGCGCTGCCGCGGCCCATGCCGACGACCGTTCCAGACGACGCGTGGCCCCTCGATCACCGTTCCATCCGGTGCCGAGATCCGACCCGCAAGCCGATCCTGCACATCGCGCCGCAGCGCCTCATTCGTTGCCAGCTTGGCTGGCTGCGGCCTTTTGGCGGATCGATCAGCATGCCACTGCGCCGTCGTTGCTCGGTAGTCCAGGCCACCGCTTCGGGTCGCCGCGTTGCGCCGCACCTCGCGGGAGATCGTCGACGGTGCTCGCTCCAGCCGGCAAGCAATATGACGTATGCCTCTTCCCTGAGCGCGCAGAAGAGCAATCTCCTCACGTTCCTCGAAAGACAGGTAACGTCCTGACAGCGGCTTGGCCGATTGCGATAAATGTGCTGGTGGCATGCCGCCCGACCTCCGGAACCACCTCGAGCCTACCGGAGGGGATACACCGGCATCTCGGGCCGCGTCCTCGCTCGAACGCCCCGTCGCAATCGCTGCCCAGAACCGAACAAGCTCCTCACGCCGTGCCGAGTCCGGTCGACCTGGCGAATGCAACTTGCTCCGTCCAGACCGATCCGACCGCCGTCTGCGTACCCGTCATAGCAACCTCCTATGCCAGAGTGTTGCGACGACCGATTGAACCCGCCCTGCGAGCCACGATCAGAATGATGAATGACCCCTGGTGGCGGTTGTCGCAATGCAATGGCCCTTTTCAGAGCCTTGATCGGCAAATCCCGTTTGAGCCTGTCGCTGACGGCCCAGCCAATGACACGGCGTGAATACAAATCGATGATCACCGCAAGATACAGCCAGCCCGCTGCCGTCCAGAGATAGCTGATATCACCGGCCCATTTCTGGTTTGGTCCCGTGGCCTGAAAATCTCCATCCAGAAGGTTGGGAGCTATGTTGTGGTTGTGATTACTGTTTGTCGTGCGTTTGAATTTATGAGTTCTGACGATGCGAATATCGTTCTCCCGCATCAACCGCCCGACCCGGCGTTCACCAATGACGATGCCTTGATCCCTGAGTTCATCAGTCATTCGCTGGCGACCATAGGCCCGATAATTACGGGCATGTTCGGCACGAATATGGGCCAAATAGACCCTGTCGTCGCGTTGGCGCTGACTGGCAGGGCGAGACACCCAAGCGTAGTAGCCGCTTTCACTGACCCTCAGGACTTTGCACATCCTGCAGATTGAAAAATTGGCCTTCTCCTTTGCGATGAAATGAAACCTCATCGGCTTTGGCTGGCGAAGAAGGCCGTCGCTTTTTTTAAAATGTCCCGCTCCTCACGCAATGTCCTGTTCTCCTTGCAAAGGCGAGCCAATTCCTTGTCTTTATCATTATGAGGGCCGGACAGCAGCTCAGTGTGCTTATGAGCGGTAATCCACTTGCCTAATGTAGACAGGCCAATGCCAAGATCGGCGGCAACTTGCTTGTGTGATAGCCCGCTCGTCAATGCAATCCGAACGGCTTCAGAACGAAATTCCTCAGTTCTTCCGATACCCATATGGGCCTCCTGTTGAGTTTAAACTTTAACAGAAGGCACTCTCCATTTTACCGGTACCAGTCCAGTTATCGTAGCCTGCATTTCCGTAGAGAATGAGGTCGGGGAAACCGACGAACTCATGCTCTTCTCCTTTCAAGGATGATCACTATGCGTATTGCACAAGTCTTCGTTGTTACTGTTCTGATGACAGTCGTGACAGGAATCGCATCTCCTGGTCAGGCGTGGGCGCAACAATCGACAGTCTTAGTGACCGGGTCCAACCGTGGCATTGGACTGGAATTCGTGCGGCAATACGCCGCCAAAGGTTGGTTCGTCATTGCAACAACGCGGCGTCCAGTGCAAGCTGACCGTTTACAGCAGCTGGCGCGGCGGTACGACACAGTCACGGTTGAATTGCTCGATGTAACCAATGGTGAGCACTTGACCAGACTCAGAGCAAAGTACGCCGACCGCCCCATCGACATCCTGATCAACAATGCCGGCGTATCGGGAGACTTTCGCGGTCCTGGTCAAAGCTTCGGATCTTTGGATTATACCAACGGTCATTGAATTTGACCTTCGTGTGCCCATTTGCGCATACCAATCGACATGATTTTCGAGGGCTTGTCGATGAGCTTGTTCCAGGCGTGGTATGCCGCATCGACGATGTTATCGTCACGCTCATAACACCCGGTGAAGTAGCTGTGGAAAAGGTGGAAGATCCGGAGCCACGTTTTATTACCCCAGCCGAGTCCATACGCGGCATGATCAGCGTGATCGAAAGTCTGACTATGGCAGAGTCGGGGGCAATCCTACGTTATAACGGACAGGGTTACGATTTTTGAAAGCCCCGGGTATCCCGACATTGTTGTACTCTACAATATGATGTGGTTGAGGACTGCTGGTTAATTTTTTTTGGTTCGGAGACAAATGGTGGGGATTGGGTCCTTCATTAAAAGGATGATTGGCGGGATTGACGGTCCCACAGGTGAAGCCCAACCATCGTCGAGCGGCGATGCATACGGTGCCGCCGAAGAATTTTTCAATCATTGGAACGCTTTGCCCAAAGAAGACCTTTTACCGCACCTGCGCGATTACCTTGACCGCCCAATGCCTGATTTTCAGCCAGGCGTAGCGATTGTGGACATGCTTCCCGATGGGCAATTGAAAGTCAGATTGGTGGGAACAAAACGGGTTTCCCTTTTCGACCAAGATTTAACCAATCAAAATCCACTTGCCATGTTTTCAGATGAGGCGTGCGCGACTGTTGGCATGCTGGCGCGGCACACCGTGACCCAACCGTGCGGTAATCGTGGCACTCAAACCATTCGCACCGATGCTGGAACCGAGTGTCTAGGTGCGACCATAGCTCTACCTTTGAAGGTTGATGACCCGGATGCGAAGTGTTTCGTCCACTTTCAACGCCTTATCGAAGATCTACCGTTTAACGGGAAGGCGACACAAATCCTTCGCGTCAATCACTACGAATGGATTGATCTTGGTGCCGGCGTTCCAACTTAGCGGTCGGTTAGGTCGCTAATTTCTTAAACCAAAAGGTATTGACCGATATGGTCGGGCCAATTGGCAACGGCACCTGCAAGTTGTTCACAGTACTGAAGGATTGTTCCTTAAGCTCCGGAGCGAAAAACGCGAGAATTTCGTTGGCTGGAAACCGACGTGGCCCAATGGGACGCCAGTCTAGAACATGCCGTTTATTGAAATGGACAAGAATGTAGTCCCCGCCCGGCGCCAACCAATCCATCAACCGCTTTCGGTAGGCGAGGCGGTCGTTGTCTTTAAAGTTATGCAGGCATCCACGGTCAACGATGACGTCAAAGGGCGTTTCAGAGGTCCAGGTCGTGATGTCTGCTTACACGAACGTCGGTGATACGTTTGCTTTACTTGCTCTTTCCTTCGCCATCGCTAGTGCATCGGAGACGAAATCCACACCCGTCACCGACCAGCCCTGTGTTGCCAAAAAGACGGAGTCCGTTCCGGTGCCACATCCCACATCCAGAGCACGCCCGGGCTCGGACCTTTGCTGTATGGCCTCGGTTAAGTAATCCGTCGGGACTGCGTGGCTCCACGGCAGTTCTTCGGGACCGTTCGCATTGCGATAAAGACGCCGGTAGACTGAATTGCTGACGCTCATGGTCAATCCTTCCGCAACCAAATGCCGGGAAGAGCATTGTACTAGTAAATCTATAAATCAAAGAAGAGGGGTGAAAACAGTTCCTCAACCAGTTGTCAGCCCGGTCACGGCGAGTTGGGCTACGTTCGCACTTGGTTGAAGGCCATGTGGAGCTTGCCGATTAAGTCGATCTGTGCCGGCGATGGATTTTCGTAGTTGTCTGCCATCGAGCCAATTTGCTTTTCAAATGACCCGCACACGGTTGTCAGTTTTTGTTCGCCCAGATCCCGTGCAGTGAAGTCCGGCCTGCCTTAAACTCATATTCAAAAGTTTGAGCCGCTTTTGGACGGAATCGTCGACCTTTCCGGATTCATAAGCTTGCAAGATTTCTCTGCAAGTTTGATTGAGGCGAAAACTAAAACTATCAAGCTGAGACGACCGTACACGCCGCATGTCCCTCTCAATCAATGAAAGAAGTTTTTCTTTAGGCAGACTCTTGCCATCCATTTTGTGCCGTAAGGAATTCAATACATCGAAGGACTTATATTCCTGCTGTTTGTCGGCAGGGCGGCGATCAGGACCGATATAGTCCACCATGGCTACAAAAGGCAGGTGGTTATAGGCGACATGCTCCGCTCGCTCCATTATTTTCCCAGGCGATACGGGCCTGGCCAGTACGTCGTCCGCACCAGACGACGCGGCTTGCTTGAGATGCACCGTATTCGTCGGCTCGGCCAAAACAGCGATGATGGCAAATGGATTGATGCCATAGGCATGGCGGCGCAGTTTTCTGACCCCACGAAAAATGTTCTCATCTAGATCGCTGGAAATCACGATGAGATCGGCGGCGTTGTCATTAAGTTCCTGCTGCAAGCGCGGTAGATCCCGGGATGACCTGACCGTACGCACGCCCTGCTGGCGCAGCATGGCCGTCAGCGCCGATCGCGACTGTTCACTGTTTTCGCCAATAATGACGTTTAAATCTCGCAGTTGATGAGTTGCTGGCATTGGTGAATGAACGCTCTCGTATGCAGAATTCCTGACCGTAAGGCGTGCTGCACATCCCTCTGAAGCTTCTTTTCGTTATGCGGGAGAACGATACGGCTCTGTAACCAAAGGTCAACATTTGATCGCAATAGTAGTATTGAGTCGATGATAAATGGTTTTTACTCGAGTGAGATAACCCTATTAATTCTCAATTATACTCCTGCTACCCAATTACTCGGTACTGATCGTGTGTGATGACACGAAAGTTGTCGGTAACGGTGTCTCGGATTGTTTCCCATTCCCGGGGCAGGGTTTGGTTGAAGAACCCGAAGATGGCCTCGGTGAACTGTCGGAAATCGGGATAAAACTGGTTGTGCGTCACATGCCGGTGCATGACGCCCCATAACCGCTCGATGGGATTGAGGTGTGGCGCATACGGCGGCAGGAAATGCAGCCGGATGCGGCACTCCGGCCGCTCCAGGAACGGCCGCAACAGCCTGGCATGGTGATAGCGCGCATTGTCGAGACAGACATGGATCACCCGGGATCACCCGGGATCACCCGGGATCACCCGGGTGTCCGGATAGGCCCGTTCCAGCTTCTCGAACAACCGCAGAGAGGTTTCGGCATTGATCTTCTCGCCCTCGACCAGGGTGAGCTTCATCGTTTCAAGGTCCAGTGCGCCGTGCAGGTTCAGCCGCTGGCGCCCTGTCGTGGCCTTGATCGCCGGCTTGTCGGAACGGATGAACCAGCCATGCGCCGGCCGGCTCTGATACTCGGGATGGACCGCAGCGGCGAAGACAACCGTCGCGTCCGGAAACATCCCGCGCGTCAGCTGTTCATAATCCCTGATGAAGGCTTCCTGCGCCTGCTTGTCGGCCTGCTTCGGCAGCGTCTTCGGCTTCACGTATGCGAACCCCAGGCGGTGCATCAGCTTGATGGCGCCCGGACGTGAATATCTCACAGCAAACTTTCGGAAGATGGCATCCCGCACCGCGTTGGTGTCGCGCGGCGGATTGTCCCGGAACTGCGCCTTGAGAGCGGCTTCCTGGTCCGCCGTCAGGCGGCCCGCGCGGTCCGGGTAATCCGCAAGCTCCACAGAGGCGAGACCCTTCTCGCGGAAGTCCCGTAGCCAGCCGCGAACCGTGTCGGGATCGAGATAGAATATCCTGGAGACCATCTGCACGCTGTGGCCATCATCAAGGGCAACCAGCGCATTCGCGCGCCGTACCTGCAGCGCTTCGACCTTCCGCTTGCGCATGACATTCAGGAGTGCCTTGGGTTCGTCAGCGGTCAGAAAGGAGGCCCTTTTGCGCATCTTCGCCGTGAAGTCGTTCGCTGCTCGTGTCGTTGGAGAGGTGCATGAATCGGCAGCCGAATCAGGTCAATGCAAAATACTAAATTCAGGCCGAATCAATGATTCCAGGTATAGGAAAGCATTACTGTAACCGAGCGTTTTGTTTTCACTATTTGAAGCGTTTTACAGAACTGCTGATCCACAAATATTGTTCTCACTTTAGTTGCAATTTAAGCTGCTATTCCCCGTTAGTTTGAGCGTGATCCAAGTATAAGTGGCAGAGCGAAGAAAGGCAGTGCTTCAAAAAAGAACGGCGGCCGTTACTGCCGCCGTTCAAAGATCCACGTCCTATCCATCTTTAGCTGGAAGGCGGTGCCGGTTCATTGTTTTCCATGTACACGGAAAAACTTGAATCATTGGGTTTCCCCCATTCACTTGCTGCAGGGGCCTCAAGAAACTCGGGATAGTTCTTTTCAATGTAGGCCCGGAGTTTTGCCGGGACGTTTTCCACTGGTCCGTTCTTGTTCATGAACGAGCGATAGACGATATGACCATCCCTTTGCCCCATCATCATCCACGGCAGCCATGGTCCGATGCGCACCCAGGTGCCGACATAATCGGCGGACGTTGTGTCCGGGTCGGCCAGCTCCGACAAGCTCGTCATCCGGTTGAACATTTCTGATGTCTTGTTGATGGGTCCGGCACTTTCCCGCGGCCACTTTTCTGGAGTCATGGGTTGGGGAAAGCGGCGTGCAGTTCGAGCAAGCTGAACGCTTTATCGCCCTGGATGATCCACGGGGGTTTGAACGGGAACTCGACAATAGTCCCGTCGAAATCCTGTTTCCGAATGGGCGCGATTTCACCCATGACATTGAGATTTTGGATTGGCCAAACTTTGACCCTTTCTTCCGTATAGGGATTAACCCAGTCGTCCAAATATTCTCCGGTCTTCAGATCCGTGTAGACGGCGAATTCACGATTGAATGCGCGATAGACGTTGTTGCCTTGAGGTTCGATGCGCATAACGCCTAGGCCATCGACGCCAACGAGCGGCATCATTTTTTCGACACCGATGTTGGCGTAAAGTGTACCGCCGAACCAACCGCAGGTCTCAACGGTGGGGTCTAGGTTTCCGGTCAGCTTGATATACGCTTTAAGATTTTCGGCTGGGTCATCAAAATTGATAGCGTTGTGCCCGGCAGCGTCGGCCTCTCCAGCAAGGTCCGGTATGGCCATAGCGCCGAGGCCAGCGGCACCGAGACCGGCAGCGGACTGCAAGAACTGGCGTCGGCCAGCTAAGTGATCAACGAGGGATGTAAACAGCATGGGGGTGGTCTCCTCTGAAAGTCTTTAAGCTTCTGGAATGGCGGTCATACGATCTGGGTGTTCGGATTTGATCCTCGCATAATAGTCAGGCGGCAAATCCTCCACCGAATTTAACTTGGCTCCCGAAGCGTGCCAGATGGTATGCCCCGGGCGGTCACCCATTTCCATCCAACGCGGCCAAGGTGAGAAGAACGTAGAAGAAAACATGGAAGGAATTTTGCGCACGGATGGGTCGGTGAAATGATCCCGTCTTGCGAAATTGGTTTGACGCTGTTTGCGTGGTTGGGGCAAACCGGGTGGATAAACCGTTTCATTGTGAAGCCAGACATAGTCACCGGCGGCGGTCCACCAGAGCTTTAGCGGCTTATCGGGAATTTTATCAGCGGCCCAATTAGGTTCAACGCCGTTCACAGAATAATGAAAGCCCCGCTCGGGGTTGTGGCCCTGAACGGCTGCGGGAACGTCATTGGTTTTCCCCGTGTAAGGATTTTGGAACTTGTACAGCCAGTCACCAGACTCAAGATCGGTAATGAAGGATACTGTTCCACCGGTGAAGAAATACTTTCCTTCCTCAAGTTTTTTTGTCTGGTAAATCTCCATGCCACGGAACGTGTACAGCGGGCGGGGTGCTTCTTCACCAACAATGCCGAAAATGGTGCCGTTGTAGTACCAAGGACAATCCTCGGGATCGAGGCTCGCCGACATCCTCAACAGATTGGTCAGATTGCCCATTGGCGTTGATAGGTCCGGGAGGTCGGCCGCTTGCGCTGTATCAGGCAGGGTCGATGCCAGTCCGGACAAACCTAGCAATCCTAGACCCGTAAAGGATTGCCGGCGGGATAGAGCCTCTGTCATGTCTGATCTCTCCAAATTTCCTCGCGTGGTCCTTATTTAAACCAATTGGTAAAGCCAATCCGGCCTTTGTCGCCAATCCCATCGCCATGTCGTCATTTGGCCCCTCTGTCGCGAATGGACCGTATCCGGCGGTACGTTGACAGCCCCGCATTTGGCTAAGAGACTCTCTGATAGTCCGGAATCGAACAGAAAAAAGAACAGGGACGGGGTCTCTCCATCCTATGGCGCCAACAGCAAAAGAAAAGGTTGGGGATTGGGCTGATGCCGTGGCCGAGCGGTTGTTTCCAGGCATGGACGGCCGCCAGATTCTCATTCTTTATGTGGTCATTCCCTTGGCCATCGGGTCCGTCTTGGACTGGTACCGCGCAGGTTACGCCACCAACTATCCGTTGGCCGTATCCCTGTTTGAGTGGGTGGTTAATTTTTTCACCTTGTGGATCGCCTTTGATGTGGGTTCCCGTCTTGTTGCTTTGCTAATGCGACCTCGGCTGGCGCCGCTATGGCTCATTTTGATTTTGGGGGGTGTCGTCGGTGTAGTAGTGACCCGCCCCTTGCGCGTGGTGGTCAGAGATGTGACCGGTAGCATGGCGCCTGAAGCCCGGCCAGATATTTCTTTTCCAGAGGGTATGGGATGGGAGGAATTTGTATTCGCTTATGCAAGCGTGATCGCCATGCCCATACTGATCTGGTTGGTGGTGAACCTGATCTATGCCCACAGCCTCGGTGTGCCGCGCTATGGCCATCACGCACAATCCGTGGGTCGCGCTGATCAAACTGACGGCAGTGATCCAGCCGAACCACCGGAATTCACTAAACGCATGACCCTCGGTCCGGATGCTGAGATCTGGGCGCTACAGGCTGAGGATCATTACCTCATACCAACGGTCATTGAATTTGACCTTCGTGTGCCCATTTGCGCATACCAATCGACATGATTTTCGAGGGCTTGTCGATGAGCTTGTTCCAGGCGTGGCATGCCGCATCGACGATGTCTATTTCGCGGCAATCAAGGTGACAGCAGCGCGACAAACAAGTTGAGAGTCCCGTGTGGAGAGGCAGAAGTGGCGGCCGTTAACGCAAAAAGGGCGTAGTCCGATTGTAGTTGAAGGCCGCCGGATAGAAATTTTGCCTGTCCTCTTTTGGCGATTGCGGCCGGTCGGTAATGGTCTCGCGATATTCTCGATAGAGGAGCGCGAGGGGCCCGGCCGCCATGTAACTGATCACCAGATGAGGTCTTTCATGAAACACAGGAAAACCAGCGCCACTGAAGTAGCCGCCGCGAAGGCAGGTTTCAGTGCTGCCACCGGCTACAGGATCAAGCGGGATCCGACACTTCCCTCGCAAAAGAAAGCCCCGCGGGGACGGCGGCGTCCAGACCCGCTGGCCGATATTTTTGACTCCGAGGTTGTGCCGATGCTGGAGAACAATGCCGGCGTTCGCCCGGTGGGCGTTCTCCAGGAACTGATGCGGCGCCATCCCGAACTGGACCCGGGTATCCGGCGCACCCTGGAACGGCGCATCCGTGACTGGCGCGCAAGATACGGCCCCGAGCGGGACGTGATATTCCGCCAGACACACGAGCCGGGCCGGATTGGCCTGTCGGACTTCACCTCCATGAACTCTCTTGGCGTCACCATTGCCGGGCAACCGCTGGATCACATGCTGTACCACTTCCGGCTGCCCTGGTCGGGATTTGCTCATGCACAGGTCGTTCTTGGCGGCGAGAGCTTCACGGCCCTGGCCGAGGGGCTGCAGGCCGCGCTCTGGTCCCTGGGCGGCGCGCCTGGCGAACACCGCACCGATAGCTTGTCCGCGGCCTGCCGGAACAGCTGCAAGGAAGACGTGGCGGACATGACCGGGCGCTATCGCTTGCTTTGCCGGTATTACGGGATGGATCCATCCCGCAACAACCGTGGCGTTGCCCATGAGAACGGTGCTATCGAAAGCCCGCACGGCCACCGTGCCACGATCCTTGAGATGAACGTCGAGAGCTACCGTCGCCGTGCCGCGATTGAAGAAAGCAAACGAAAACGCGGCCGGCCGGCGTCGAGAGCGACCACCAAGAACGCCACGTCCGACTGAGCTCCCGAATCCACCCCGACAGCACCTTTGCTGTAACGTGGCCCGCGGAGCTCCCAGCTCGCGGCCACAACCGATCCAACTAGCATGGATGGAATCTCAGCTGCATTGACCTGCGATTACGCGTTCATTGACACCAACACTGAAACCCAACAGCGCAATTCTGATTGTCGCGGCGCGACAAACAGAATTGGCGCAAAAGCTCTTGCAATCGAGAAGAAACATCTAAACTATCCACTCCGTCGCGACGTCAAAACTCTTATCCAGATTGTCGCGCAACTCTCATTCAGATTGTCGCGCTATAGATGTCTTCGTAACTGTCGAAGACGCGGTGCGACAGGTAGGTCTGGCGCAGGTACTGCCAGATGTTTTCGGCCGGGTTCAGCTCCGGCGATCTGGGCGGCAGGAACAGCGGCGTGATGTTGTCGGGGAACTCCAATTCGGTGGTGGTGTGCCAGCCGGCGCGGTCCATGAGGAGGACGGCGTGTGAGCCGTCGGCGACGGTGCGGCTAATCTCTTCGAGATGGGCCGGCATGGCATGGGTGTCGGCGAACGCTCATGTGCGAGAAGCCGAGATCGTGCAGCAGGCGCGAGACCGAGCGCTCGTGATACTCCACCCCGAAGCGGTCCCGGATAACCTCCTTGAGGTCGAGCCGGCGCCAGCGCACGACGCCGTCGCTGTCCGGCCCCGCCTCGACGATCTCCGCCAACGCCACCCTCTCCACCGCCGTCAGCTGCGGAACCGCGCCGGGAGATTTGTGGTCGTGCAGGCCCTCGGGCCTGCCTGATTGAACCGGTACACCCAGTCGCGCAGGCTCTGGCGGTCCATGCCGCCAACCGCCGCCGCATCCCTACGGTTCATGTCATCATAAACCGCCGCAATCGCCAGAAGGCGGCGCACCTGATTGGGATCTGTCGCTTTGCGCGCCAAGGCCCGCGCTTGGACCGCGTCATAGTCCGTTCGCAACGGGATCTTCGCCGACACCAAACCCTCCATTTAAAGCCGGCTTTCTATGAATCACATCATTGCGCCGTGGGGAATCCCTAAAAGAGAATCAATCTCAACGACCGCTGGTATTAGAGTGTATTCGGGCAAGCGCGAAGAACTCATCCGCTACCGATTTTCTGATGCCGTCAACGAAGTCCGCGGGCTTCCGGGCTTGCAGGTTCACCGCTCTTTCTGGATCAACACGGATGCGATTGACAGCATCAAGCAAGCCGGCCGCTCTTACGAAATCGTTTTGAAATCCGGTCTTTCAGTTCCGGTCAGCCAGTCTTACCGCTATGCCGTCAGAGATGCGGGATTATTGACCAGATTTCCCAGCCGGCCTTCGCCGCTGTTTGTCAACGATGGTCTGTCCACGTCCACAACCGAGAGATCCGAGGGGATCTAAGGACTGGAGATAAACGCTCTCACGTCACGTGCCAACTTTTCCAATGACGGTGCATGGGTGTACATCATGTGGCCCGCTTCGTAATAGGCCATGACCACGCGGTCGGCATCGATGCCGTTGGCCGCGACGGAATTCTCCGTGGCGAAGAAGGGTGTTGCCAGGTCGTAATAGCCATTGGCAAAGAACGCGCGCAGGTCTTTATTCTCCCGCATACCCCGGCCGAGATGGGGCGCCACATTGATGTAGGAGGGCCAGCCTCTTTCGGTCGTTGACCAATTCCAATTCCGTCCAGGTTCGCTGTCGAGAATCTTGTAGCGCTGCTCGAATTCAACCTCTAAGACGCGCGTGAGATAGTCATTCACTGCTGCAACAAAAGCGGCGTCTACACCATAGGCCGAGGCATCGTTGTCAAAAAACTCACCCGCATCGTCGTAGTCTTCGCCCATGTAGCGGCTATCAAAGCGCCCCACCGTTAAACCGCGATCGCGCAACAGCTGCTTCATGAAGCGGAAATCGCCAATCTGCAGTTCGGTTTGCCGGACATAGGTTTCATCCAACCCCGAATAGCGGGCTAACTTGCGAACAACGTCTGCCCGCTCCGCCGCAGTAAGACGGGATCCTTTGAGCAAGGCCACCGAATATTCGTTAAGGGCAAAATCTCGGGCTTCCTCGACAAAATCTTCCAATTGCACTGGTTTGTTGTCTACAGAATCGTGATACCAGGCGGTCGCTGCGTAGGTCGGCAAAAAGCTGATATAGGGCAGCGGGTTGCCCATGGCGAATTCGGCAGTATGAAAATCGAGAATGGCGGAGATCATGATCACCCCATTCAACGCGACATCGGTAAAGGTGCGCTGCAGTTCATTGACAAGCTGTGCCGCCCGCGTGGTGCCGTAACTCTCACCGGCGACGTATTTGGGCGAATTCCACCGGCCATTCTTGGTCAAGTAAAGGCGGATAAACTCGGCAATGGATCTGGCGTCTTCGCGCAAACCCCAAAACTCTTTCCCCTTGGTGCCTCCGAGCGTGTGCGAATAACCTGTACCGACGGGGTCGATGAAGACCATGTCCGTGACGTCGAGAATGCTGAGCGGATTGTCTTCGATGGCGTAGGGCGCAGCGCCGGCATCGCTGCCGTCGCTGGGGACAACCACGCGCTTGGGGCCAAACACGCCCATGTGCAACCACAAGGACGCCGATCCTGGCCCGCCGTTGAAGACAAAGGAAATCGGTCTGGCGGTGGGGTCGTCTTCTCCATCTTTTGTATAAGCCACGGTAAAGATGCTGGCTGTCGGCTCGCCGCCGCCGTCTTTCAAAAACGTCTCACCGGCTGTCACCGTGTATGCAATGTGCTGGTCATTGAAACGGCCGGTGAATGACTTGACGAATGCCTGGGGTTCTTCTTCGACCTTGGACTTGCCTGATTTTCCGTTTTCTTTGTCACCGTCCTCATGTTCGTCAGCGACGACACTAGAGATCGAGAAAAGAACTATGAGGAAAATGGCAAGACCATTACGGATGAGCATGGCAATCGTCCCTTGGGGGTTCGTTTATTAGGAGTTGTATTAGTATTTTTACGTTGGCTTTGACTACCACGCTTGAGAGTAAAACAAAAACCCTAGAGGCGTTACTTTGGGGTTCTTGTTGGTGATTCTCATCACAGCCTAATCAAAAGCGAACGAGGTTTTCTTTACATTTCTACTCAGCGGCGGCCTTAGTCGCCACATCGGGCGCGACAATCGGTGCCGCCTCAATCGCCCACCCTTTCGAGTGACGCCGGGCCGGGCTTGGAATGACAAACGCTTTTTGGTCGCGCAGCGCTTCCACCTTGGCTGAATCGATGCGCCAACCCCGGTTCTCCCAGTCCTTCAAATATTCTCTGAAGCGCACAACCACTGCGTCGGCTTTGACCATGACTTCTTCCGTGGACGAAAGGGGAGTGAGCACCGGTTCCAGCCGAGTAATGACTACCCTATCCTGCTCCGACACCGCCGCATTGCGTTCATTGATGACATCATCCATTTCCGGCTCGATTTTGAAGTTGCGAGCCTGAAAAGAAAATCGGCGCAACGTCTTTTCGTCGATTGGGGTATTAAAACTATACTGATGTGCCCACGCATGCGGGCTGAAGTGTAGAAAAGTCCACGTGGTTGAAGGGCCATGGTTGCCGGCGCCCGCTTCCATTTGTCCTCCCCCCTTGAGCCCTTTCATTTTTTCGTGCGGCAAGTCCGGGGAGACGAATGTCGTCATGGTGCCTGTACCCCATTCCTTGTCCACTACTTGTAAGTCGGGCACGTCATAGTCATCCCGGTCACCCTGATATCCCATGGAGGGATGAACGAATTCCGTGTGAGCGGGGTCCAAAGTGTTTTCCGTTGAACGTTGGTAGTTCACTTCCCAGTCGCCATGCTGAGTGGTGATGGCCCAGCCGTCCCGTTCCCATTCAGGGACATCCATTATTGGCGACCGCTCGGCTTCGGGCAGGTCGCCGAGAAAAGCGAAGATCACACCGTAACGTTCTTCCGTGGGGTAGGAGTCGACCTTTGCCCGGGTGGGGATTTTACCGTCAGGACCAAGGGACGGAATCTTCATACACGCGCCATTCGCACCATTGAACTGCCAGCCGTGATAGGGGCACTCGATGCAGTCGCCTTTTATCTTGCCATGAGCCAAAGACCCGCCGCGGTGAACACATACGTTGGACAGGCAATGGGCTTCGCCGCCCGAATCGCGGAACAAAACGAAATCGAAACCCAGCATGCGGACTTTCACCGGTGTGTCGGTGATGTTTTCGCTCAGTTCGGCGGCGTACCAAAAGTTCATGTACATGATGGTTCCCTCAATCTGCGCCGTTCAGGGTAGTTCCAGGTGAGTCCTAGTCCTCTCAAGCGCCTGACAAAAGGACTCACGATGGGCTGACCGCATTTCGGCTATTTCCCAAACTTTGTACGCGGCGCAATGGACTGTGGATTAGGCCATGAGCTTCAAAATCAGCTTATGCGGATGTTTTCAAAGTCGATATAACCGAACGTCTGACGAAACCCTGAGACGCGCGGGTGGAGACCCTGAAAGGCCATGTTCTCATGCAGATAGATGCAGGGTGCAACGTCGTGGTAATGGCGCATCACTTGGTGCCGGAGCGCCAATGCCTTATCCGGGTCCGTCTCGACCCAGGCCGCTTCTATGACCGGCTGAATGGTTCGGTCGCAATACCACGGTGATGACTTGCGGCATGAATTGATGTTGGTCATCTGAATCGCATCCAGAATCGGGTATGAGCCCCATTGTAAAGTGAAGGCGTCGGTGTCGATGCGGTCACGAACAAAATCCAACAGGAACCGCATCACTGGTTTCTGACGTATATCAACCTTGACACCAACACGCCCGAGATCGTCGGCAACCCGCTGCACAACCAACCAACCGTTGGTGCCTCCGCCTGAGGTTTCGAGGGTCATGTCAAAACCGTCGGCATATCCCGCCTCCGCCAGCAGTGTTTTAGCCTTGTCAGGATCGTAAGTGTAGGGCTTCAACGCAGGATCGTAACCATAGGCTTCCCGGACGGTCGCCTGGGTGGCGAGGACGGTCTGCCCGCCCATCAGAACATCCACAATGGTTTGTTTATCAACCGCGTGGTTCAACGCATGGCGAACGCGAACGTCTTGCAATGGCGTATCCCGGCCTTCTTCGAATTGCAGCATCACAGTAGTCGTCGCACCGTCTTTGACCGACGCAATGCTGCCGCCATAGCCTTCGATGGTGGGAAAGTCTTCAGGCGCCAGCTGATAGGCCACGTCAAGACCATCCGACAGAATGGCTTGAATGCGCGAAGACACGTCGGGCAATACCATAAAATCCACACCGTCGATGGCGAGCGACCGCCATGACCTTCTGTTGATGCGGGTTATGCAACGCGCTGGTTCCCAGTCTTCAATAGTGAGCGGACCGGTACCCACTGGGGTCAACTTGAATTGCTCAACTCCCATGCTTTGCCATGCCTCGGGCTCGACGATAAGCAACACGGCGGCGTAGCGGGGAAACATGGGGACGGGATTCTTGGTTTCAATGTCTACTGTGTACGTGTCGACGGTTTTGGCGCCCGATAAAAAGCGAAAGTCACGGCGCAGCCCTTCAGTCTGGGGGCCAGGTCCGACAAGATAGTTGACCGTGTGCACGACCGAGCCGGCGTCGAACCGATTGCCGTTGGAGAAAACAACATCGTCGCGGAGTTTGAACCGCCACGTCAGGTCATTCACCGCTTCCCAGTCCGTCGCCAACCAGGGTGCGATGCTGCCATCTCTGTTAAATCGCGTGAGACCTTCAAAAACACCACCGGTCAAAAGAATGCTGGGCACTTGAATATTTGAAAATGCATTGCCTTTTTCTAAGGGAAGGCCGCCGTAGCCAAGCCGAAGGACCTTTTCCTCCGCGCTTATTGCGATTTTTGGCGCAATTCCGGCGGCGAGTGCAGCCCTGTCTGACGTCAGCGTCTATGGGACAGATTGAGGGTTTTTGATAAGGGAGGATTTCTGGCTCATCGTAGAGACTGAAGGAAACGAAGATGAGGCAGAAATCGATGGATACAAGAGACAGCGCCGAACAGGCGGTGCGGGATATCCGACGCAAGACGCGCAAGCAGTATTCGGCTGAGGAGAAGATCCGGATTGTCCTGGCAGGTCTGCGTGGCGAGGACAGCATTTCCGAGCTGTGCCGCCGTGAGGGGATCGCCGAGAGTCTGTATTACAGCTGGTCGAAGGAGTTTTTGGCGGCCGGCAAGAAGCGGCTTTCGGGCGACACCGCCCGGCAAGCCTCCTCGAGCGAAGTCAAAGAGCTGCGCCGCGAGATGCGTGACATGAAGGAGTTGGTTGCCGACCTGACGCTTAAGAACCGGCTGCTTTAAAAAAAGCATGACCGGGGCTGGGGGATACGGCGCATGAGGTACCCCGCATCCGAGAAGCTGGAGATCATCCGCCTGGTCGAACACTCCCACTTGCCGGTCCGGCGCACCCTGGACAAGCTGGGCATTCCGTCGCGTACATTCTACAGATGGTATGATCGCTACCGGGCCTTCGGCGAAGCCGGTCTTGAGGACCACCCCTGTGGTCCTCGCCGGGTGTGGAACCGTATCCCGGACGACATCCGCGACCAGATCATGGACCTGGCTCTGGATGAGCCGGAGCTGTCGCCCAGGGAACTGGCGGTGACGTTTACCGATACCAAGGGCTCCTTCGTCTCGGAAGCGTCCGTCTACCGCCTGCTCAAGGCTCATGACCTGATCACCAGCCCAGCCGTTGTCGTCGTCAAGGCCGCCGATGAGTTCCATGATAAGGCCACCGCGCCCGACCAGCTATGGCAGACCGACTTCACCTCTCTCAAGGTCATCGGCTGGGGCTGGTTCTATCTGTCGACTATCCTGGACGACTTCTCGCGCTACATCATCGCCTGGAAGCTGTGCGCCACCATGCGGGCCGATGATGTGACGGAGACGTTGAACCTAGAGCGTTTCCGAGGTTGAATGAATCAAAATTTTGTTGTCATGGTCTTGGCAGACTGATTCGATAGCCGCTTTGGAGGGGGCATCGTGGCTGTATCGGAAGACCTGCGTATTCGTTTGGTGGCGCCAACGTCAGGCCTGGCTCCCGGCCCATCCCGAGCGGGTCGGCAGGATCGTGTTCCTTGACGAAACAAGTATCAATACCAAAATGGCGCGCCTGCGGGGGCGCTGTCCCAGCGGCCAGCGGATGGTTGCCGCCATTCCCCATGGTCATTGGAAAACCATGACCTTCATTGCCGGATTGCGCGGTGACGGCCTGACCGCGCCCTGGGTGCCCTGATTTGATCGAGGGCGCCATGGACGGTGATGCATTCGAGCAGTACATCAAAACGCAACGCGCCCCGACCCTTCAAAAAGGCGCTGTTGTTGTCCCCGGCAATCTGCCGGCCGACAAACGCGACGGTGCCAGGCGGGCGGTTGAAAAGCGGGGCGCATGGCTTTTGTTCCTGCCGCCCTATGCGCCGGACTTCAACCCGATCGAGCTCGCATTTTCAAAGTTCAAAGCTCACATGAAGCGCTTAAAACCCCGCACCATCGATGATCTGTGGAAAGCCGCCGGTAACGTCTGCGGCCTCTTCAATCACGAGCACTGCAGGAACTTCTTGGTTGCTGACGGCTATGCGTCAGAATAAATCGGAAATGCTCTAGCACTGAAAGCATCAGGCTGCGATCAGACCAAAGTCGTCCACAAGCCGAGGCTGCTCTCAGACAACGGCTCATCTTATGTCTCCGGCGATCTGGCTGAATGGTTGGAGGATCAGAAAATAGACCATGTTCGCGGCGCACCTCATCACCCCCAGACCCAAGGCAAGATCGAGCGCTGGCATCAAACGCTGAAGCACCGCATCCTGCTTAAGAACTACTTCCTGCCGGGTGATCTGGAAAACCAGATCGGCGCCTGCGTCGATCACTACAATAACCACCGCTACCATGAGAGTATCGGCACCGTCACCCCCGCTGACGCCTCCTTCGGGCGAGACACCGCAATCATCGAAAGGAGACAAAAAACCAAAAACTCACCGGCCAAAACCGCCGCTTGAACCATCAACGCCAGGCGGCTTAACTGCCAACCAAGATGAGCTAAATCCTCCGTTAGAAAACACGCTCATTTGTCCCAAATGTTTTGACGACGGACATGCAGTGCCTATGAACGACCGGCGTGTAGAGTTCACGCTTCAAACCCTCCAACTCAAGAAGGTCAACGAGCTGTGATCAATCTAATCGCTGTGTAATGGTACTGTGCACATCATCGGTGCAACAGCAAAAAAATTGAAGGACGAGCACAATGTCCGACTTCACCCAGCACACATTAGAGTCCGCCCCTGATGATGCCAAATCCATGCTGGAAGGCGTACAAAAGGGTCTGGGGTTCGTTCCCAACATGCTTGGTTACATGGCTGAATCGCCAGCTCTCCTTAAAGGGTACACGACTCTGAATGAGGTATACCAGAAAACCGACCTTTCCCCGATCGAGCGTCAAGTGGTTCTGCTCACCGTTAGTCGTGGCAATTCATGTTATTACTGTATGGCGGCGCACACCAGCATTGCCCAGATGCAAAAAGTTCCAGCGGAGGTGATTCGCGCGCTCCGGGACGGAACGGCCATAGAGGTTCCCAAGCTAGAAGCATTGCGAACGTTTACGGCGAAGCTGGTTGAGTCTCGAGGATATCCCGAGCAGTCAGATATCGACGCTTTTCTTTTGAGCGGCTATAGCAAGCAAAACGTTCTCGACGTCATTCTTGGCATTGGCCTCAAGACCCTGAGCAATTATACCAATCATATTGTGGAAACCGAGGTCGATGATGCCTTTGCTGCCAATGCTTGGCAGGGGTAAACACAAACTCCGGTTCAGTGTGGGGGATTCAAATGTCAGGCAGCACGGCCCACCGTCTCTATTTGGACGGTCCATTTGGACAAATTCATGTTCGCGAAGCGCGACCCGCAGACGGCACCGCTGATAAGACTCCTGTTATTTGCTTTCATCAGAGCCCCATGTCCGGCATCCAGTACCGGCCATTCCAGGACGTGCTTGCAACGGACAGAGTGGTGTGGTGTCCGGATACCCCGGGATTTGGCGGATCGGATGCGCCGCCGGATGTGGTCACCATTAATGACTACGCCCAAGGCATGGCGATGGCCTTGGAAAACCTCGGGTATGGTGCGGGAGGCAAGGGCGCTGTAGATGTCTTTGGCGGACACACGGGAAGCGTGATCGGTACCGAATTGGCCGTTATCCGGCCGGACCTGGTGCGAATGATCGCTTACCCATCCGTTGCGCTGTTCTCTGACGAACAACGCACCATGATGATGCAGCGCTTTGGCGGACCGCCGGCCTACTTTACAGACCCCGACTTTGTCGCCGGTTCTTACCAACAAACCGTTTTGGAAGGTCATGCCGAGCTCGATCCAGAACGGCGCTTGGAATTGTTCACAGAGCGTCTGCGGTCCGGCATGAAAGCGTGGTTCGCACCGGAAGCGGTGATGAGCTATGACGCGGAAGGACGGCTGCAAAAACTCACCCAACCGGCTCTTATTGTTGTCCTCGACGATATGCTGGCAGACAACAGTCGGCGGGCCGCCACGCTAATTCCCAACGCAACCGTCGTTGAAATGACTCATATTCGCCACGCCATCGCGTGGGACGTACACGCGGAAGAAATCGCTGGCACGGTTCGATCGTTTTTTGACGGCGCAGCCTAACGGCATTGATGGGATATTTCCGGTTTCTCCTTTCAAATCCAAGGTTTCTCAGCTTTGGGTTTGGTCTCAACGTCTTTCTTGCGTTGGGCCAGACATTCTATGTGTCGCTCTATAATGCTGAAATCCGCAACGCTCTGTCCCTCAGTCACGGTGAACTCGCAGGGATTTACGGAACCGCTACCATCGTCGGCTCTGTCTGCGTTCTGGTGCTGGGACGCCTGTTGGACCGTATCGATCTCCGCCTCTTCACCGGAGCGACCACAATCGCGGTTGCTATTGGTTGCTGGATGTTTGCCCAGGCCACAACCGTCGTTAGTCTTTTTATTGGAATATTGATTGTCCGCTTTACCGCTCAAGGACTATGGGGCACGTCGGCACAAGTCAGTATGGCCCGATATTTTGATACCGAACGGGGCAAAGCCGCAGCTGTAGCGAACACGGGGTATGCTCTAGGATTCGCCATTTTCCCTCTCATCGGCGCGTGGCTTATTGCCACCTACGACTGGCGGACGGCGTGGAACCTTTCCGGCTGGTTTGTCGTTTTGTTCGTTTTGCCATTGATCATGATTCAGCTGTGGGGCCATGGCGAGCGCCACCGACGGTATGAACAATGCTTGGAGGAACTCTCAGAAGGACCGCTGGAAACACGCGTTCGTCAATGGACCTTGAGAGAGGTTCTACGAGACATCCGCTTTTGGCTCATTCAACCGGCTATGATCGCGGTGCCGTCTATCATCTTCGCCATTCAGTTCCATCAATTGTATGTGGTGGAGGTCAAAGGCTGGGACCTGACGATGTTCGCCAGTGGATACGCGCTTTACTCGGTGATGTCGCTTACAGCCACTTTGATCGGCGGCGTTTTGGTCGATCGATGGGGATTCCGTCGGCTTATCAGTATCTATCTATGGCCCCTGATCCCTGCGCTGCTGGTATTGGGTTTTGCAAATCATCCCATGACGATCTTTGTATTGATGGGTTTAACCGGGTTTACATTCGGTCTCGGCCTGGTGGTTTTCGTAACTTTATGGGCGGAGATGTATGGCACCAAACACATGGGGGCGATCCGTTCCTTCAATGTATTTCTTAATGTCATGATTGCCTCGTGCATCATTGTTCTCACTGGCTGGCTCATCGACCAAGGGGTAGAGGTCATGGCCATGTGCATTGGTGTGATCGCTCTGGTTCTATGTTCGCTTCTCTTGTTCGCCATCGAACGGCGAGTCAAAGTGAACAATCCGCAACCGGCTCACTAGGAGTTCAGGTCCATGAAGATCCAGGCTATCGCCTTAAGCGCGTTTGCCGTGATGATCATTGGCGGGGCCGTGTTTCTGTGGACGAATCGCGTCCTGATCGAGCGGTTTTATACCCAGGGCCAAACCAATCAGCCCTATGGTTACACCTGGTACCAGCCCACTGAAGCCATCGAAGGGGCACACAGCGGGTTTTACGACGTAGTTGCCTCCGATAAGCGCACCATCAGTGACGACGCTCTCAACTCGGCTCGGGATTTTGCCGAACGGAACCGCTCCGAAAGCTTGCTGGTCTGGCACCACGGCGCATTGCAATTTGCTGAATACTGGATGGGCCTCGGGCCTGAGGATGTCGTCAACTCCCGCAGTATGCACAAAATGGTCGGCGGCCTGCTCATCGCCCGCGCCATCGCCGATGGTCACATCGGGTCCCTTGACGATTCCGTGGCGGATTACATCCCACGCTGGCGCGGCACCGACAAATCAGCCATGACCATCCGCAATGTTCTACAGATGTCGAGCGGATTACGTTGGTTCAGCATTCGGGACCGTCCAATATTCGGCCTCAGTTCCCGCCGGTATCTGGATCCCTATTGGGACGAAGTGCTGCTCAACGAACCCCCTATGTCGTTCACGCCGGGAACCGAATACGACTACAGCGACATGACCGCCGACATTATGCCTCACATCATTCAAGGGGCTACGGGTAAACGTTACACCGACTATTTCTCCGAAGCGTTGCTCAAGCCGCTTGAAGCCAGAGGTGGTTCCATTTGGGTGAACCGGGAAGGGGGCATGCCCCACGGCGGTTGTTGTCTGCTGCTGCCACCGGAAACTTGGTTGCGTTTCGGCTTATTGATTCTGAAACGTGGACAGTGGCAGGACCGGCAACTGCTGCCCGATTACTGGCTGGATGAAATGCTGACACCATCGGCCAACAAAGAACATTTCGGTTTGATGATTTGGCTGGGTACCCCTCACATCGAACGCCGCCTCTATCACCGCCCGGAGTCTCCTATAAACCAGGTGCCCAATCCGGGCGTGTACAATTCGGAACCGTTTCTGGCTGAAGATCTGTTCATGTTCGATGGGGCCGAGGGCCGCATGGTTTACATTGTCCCGTCTGAAGATCTTGTTATCGTGCGCACCGGTTTCCGACCGTTGCCGGGTCAGCCGGAATGGGATAACGCCTTTCTGCCTAACACCATCATCCGGGGCATCAAACGCAACAAAAATGAAGGGGCGCAATGACAAAAAGGATCATTGCCGTCATCATTGTTATTGCCGTGGCTGCGGTTGCCATTGACTGGACCTTTTGGTCCAGGTTCGTGACCATCCGCGACCAAACACCGATCAGCTATCCCCACTGGATTAGTCCGACCGCAACGGTAGAGGGAAATTTCCGCGAGGAGTTGCCGACCGTCGAGCCGGAAAATGCTGTGCTTTCTCGAGAGGCCATTGCAGACTTGGTTACGTATGCAGAGCAATTGGAGTCTTTTTCTCTCATCGTTCACCAGGGTGCCGGCATTCAATTCGAAACCTACTGGCGGGACTTCGGCCCCGACGATGTGACCGAAACATACTCAATGGCCAAGTCGGTGTTGGGACTAATGTTTGGGTTTGCCGTCGAAGATGGGGCAATCGAGTCCCTCAATGATCCCGTCACAACTTACATTCCGGAATGGATCGGCACAGGCCGTGACTCTATGACGGTGCGTCATGTGTTGCAGATGGCCAGCGGCCTGGAACATCATCGGTTTGATTTTCGTCTTCTGCAGAATCCCTATAACAAAGCCATCCGCTTGTTCATCGGGCCGAGTATGGAGAACGCCATTCTCCGTTTCGATCTCACGGCGGAACCGGGAACAGAGTTCACCTACAACAGCGCCAACTCTCAACTGCTGATGTTGATCCTGAAGCGGGCGACGGGCCGCAGCTATGCGGAGTATGTGTCGGAACAACTTTGGCAGCCTCTTGGGGCAAAATCAGCCACGCTTTGGATGGATCGCACGGGCGGACTACCCAAGGCGTACTCCTTTTTCCAAGCCCGCCCACGGGACTGGTTGCGCATCGGCCTAGCCATCAAAAACAACGGCGTTATCGAAGGCCAGCAGGTCATTCCAGCGGACTGGCTAACACAGATGAAAACACCGTCGCCCAACAATCCTAAATACGGATTGCAAATGTGGATCGGTTCGCCCCATGTGCCGGAACGCTTTTACAACAAGAACACACCTTTCGGCGTGAAACAGGCGGACCCGTTTCTGGTCGACGATGTGGTGTTCTTTGACGGTGGCGGCGGCCAACGGGTTTATGTCATTTCGTCAGCCGATCTCGTGATTGTGCGTACTGGTATGCCATCCCCCACGTGGGATGACGGGATGATCCCCAATATCGTGTTGCGCGACCTTGGGTACGGGACCCAACAACCATGACCCCACTCACCCGTCGTGCTGCGGTTGCAACCGGTCTCGGTGCTATGGCTGTACCGTTCTCCAAGGCACTGGCTGATGATCTGCCGAACGATCCCGCAAAGCAAAATGAGGCTTACGTCAAGATTCTCGGCCGCACCGACGGTGGGCGGGTGGTTAAGAAGACCCGCGGCATCGTCATGGCGGTACGGCCCGACGCCATCGTCCCACTTTACGGCTTTCGCAACAGTGAGTCGGCCTGGTGGCGGCAGATTGGCGAAGCCAGTTGGGTGCGCTTTCCCTCCGTGTTGTCGTTTTTTACTGACCTGGAAACCGACACCTTCATTGACACCTTCACCAGTCCGTTCAACGGCAAGACGGTCACCCTGACGCCAAGTTACATCCGCCACAAGGAAGGGGAACTGTTCACGCCGACGGGGCACTATTACGGCAGCATGAAAAAGGCATTTCCGGACCGCTATCCCGACAAACCTTTGTCCCTCAACTGGACACGGGACGGCGATGACATCCGTTTGCAACGGTCGTCTAACTTTCCGCCAATGATTCCACAGCCGTCGCTGGAATCCGTGTCCTTCTTTACCAGCGCGCGTGAGGTGTTCGATCCTGGCGTAACCGCTGCCCACTACCGCTCCGCCGGGTGGAACATCTTTTCCGGAACGCGTGCACCATACAAAGAGCTTGGCATTCTGCCCGGCCATGCCATCTGGCATTACGATGCGGTCAAGCTGGACAGTGTCGACGACTGTGATGCCTATTATTTGGAAAGAGCACGCGCCCTTACGCCGCTGTTCGACCAGTCACCGGAGTTGGACGAAGGTCCATCGTTTTTTGAACATTTGATGGCGAATCGGTAGTTACAAAAGATCATGGGACAGCAATTCAAAATCGGAATCGTCGGCGCCGGACTTGGCGGCATGACCGCTGCCGTCGCCCTCCAGCAGCGCGGCTTCGATGTGACCGTCTATGAGCAATCTCCGGTTCTGGGAGAAATCGGTGCCGGCACCACCGTCGGGCCTAATATGACCTTGGTTCTCCAAGGTCTCGGTCTGGAAGAGGCGGCTGAGTCTTTTGCCGGCGGCTCAACCACTTTCGGCACCCTGAATTACAAGACCGGCGAACGGATCCTGTTTACGGAACGCAGTCTTGAACAAGCCCTTAAAACTCAAGGTGCGCTGACCCGGTATATGCTCCGGGCGGATCTGCACAAGGTGTTGGAAGATGCATTCGATAAGGCTGGCGATACACTGCGTCT
Source organism: Rhodospirillaceae bacterium (assembly GCA_965262665.1). Taxonomy (GTDB): domain Bacteria; phylum Pseudomonadota; class Alphaproteobacteria; order Rhodospirillales; family Rhodospirillaceae; genus CBDBND01. Next base: position 761,301 of record OZ253551.1, on the reverse strand, counting down.
CGACCATGCGCTGGCAGACATCGAACAGGATGGCGATGGTGTCACGTTACGTTTTGCCAATGGCGCCATGGACCGGTGCGATGTAGTCATTGCTTGCGACGGTTTGAAGTCCGTCGTGCGGGACAAACTGTTCCCCACCGAGCCGCTAACATATACCGGCTTTATGACCTGGCGCGGCCTGGTCAATGCCGCCGATGTGCCGGGCATAGATTTCGTCCCACACTTCGCGGGTTATCCCGCCGAAGGACGTATGTTTGCCCGCTATCCCTTGCGCCATGGCCGGCAGATCAACTGGGTGGCCAATGCCTACCTGCCAGACGGCATCGGTGAGGAAAGCTGGACGGCACAGACGGATATCGATGAAGTGCTGGAACATTTCGGAGATTATCACGCAGACGTACAGCGCATCATCAAGGCATCGCCCGACGGGCGCTGCCTCCGCTGGGCTTTGTATAGCCGGCAGCCTCTGGACGGCTGGATTGCCGGGCGGGTGACCTTGCTCGGCGATGCGGCGCGTCCGATGACGCCGTTCTACGGCATGGGCGCGGGCATGGCATTTGAAGACGGTGCTGTGCTTGCCCGCTGTTTCGAAGCCGAGGAGGGCAATTGGCAGGCGGCCTTCGCGCGCTACCAACAGGCGCGGTTGGCCCGAGCCAATATGTTCCACGTCAAATCATTGGAACGGGGCAAGGTTTATATGAGCGCTGACCCGGCGGATCGCGCCAAGGCCCCCAGTGCCGGCATGGAGCAAGAGTTCGTCTACAACGCCATGACGATGGAGATTTAATGTCCTGTCATTCGATCCGCTTCTGACTAAAGCAGACCGGCAGCCACCTAATTGAGCGTGGCAGCAATTCTCCGGATTTCGTCCACTTCGAGCTCACCGGCGAGCGGTTGGCGGGGTCTGAGGTGTTTGCCAAACTCGAGCGAACCGACAATGACCGGTTCGAACTCCACGTCGCGCACCAAATCGGAAGCCACGCTCAATGCATTGGCGTCGTCTCCTGCCATTGGCATGCCAAGGCGCGTTCCATCGGGGCGGCCACCACCACTTGCCATGCGTCTATAGTTGACCGCGTTGAAGGCGCGCACCACGGGGGCCCCGGGCAGAAGTTCCGCAATATACGAACCCGCTCCTTTTTCGATCGCTGTCACCGCAACGTCGCCGTCGCGGTTGGGAAATGGATTGCAGGTGTCCATCACGAGCACTTTGCCGGCGAGCGCCGGTGCGAAATCCTCACCGAATTGCGGCAGCGCGCCATAGGGGATGGCGAGCAGAATAACGTCGCCGAAGGCCACTGCCTCCGCGACCGTTCCAACACTGGCCGTTGGGCCTAGCTCCTCAACCCATGGCCTCAACTCCTCGGGATGACGTGAGGAAAACATCACCTGATGACCTGCTTCGATCCACACGGTCCCGAGTGCACGGCCGACATTGCCCGCACCGACGGTACCGATTTTGAGCGCATGTGAAGCCGCGTGGGTTGTACGCGAAACTGAGGCAAACACTGCCAATTGAACGGCTGTGAGCAAGATGTTCCGACGCGACAGGTGGGTCGCTCTGAGATCAATCATAACGGTTTCTCCCTAAAGTAGGTTTTCGCCTAAATTCCTAGACACTTTACCAGGTGTGCCTGAATTTCCGACAGTGCCGAATCACTATCGTTGGGTATCGCATCGGAAGCTTTCAGCGTACTTTGATGGCGTAAGCGGGGGCCGTCCAGGGGGATGCCATATTGTTTGACTGTTTGACCGGCAGGCTATTGCCGACCGTCTTTATGTGCGTCTTTATGCTGTTCACGGGGCATGTGCAGGCTCAACGCGCTGGAGAAAACGCGGTTGCCGAAGCCGATGATGCTTTTGGGACCGTGATCGGCAATGAGGAAATCGGGCTTTACTCCTCGGCCAGCGCCCGCGGCTTCAATCCCAGCCAGGCCGGAAATCTGCGCATCAACGGCCTTTACTTTGACCAGGCTGCGGCGCCGAACGTACGAGTACGACGCGGCTCAACCATCCATGTCGGGATCAGTGCGCAGGGATATCCGCTTCCGGCGCCGACCGGTGTGGTCGATTTCAATTTGCGGGTTCCCGGAGACCGGCATGTCACCAGTGTGCTGGCAACAGAAGGGGCTCTATTTTCCTACGCCAGACATAACATTGAGATCGATACACAAATTCCTGTGGTCGAAGACGTGCTTAGCATCGGCGCTGGTTTCGGCTACAGGCGCAATAACTCTCATCAATTTGCTGTTGGAGATGAGGGGTACAGCAGCGGTCTTGTCGCCAACTGGACACCGAGCGACACGGTCTCGCTCATTCCGTTCTTCAGTTACTCAAAGATCGGTGCCGTGGATGGAGATAGACCGCGTGTCTTTATTGGTAATAACGACTCGCCAAGATTCCGCGCCGAAGATCTGACCAGTCCGGAGTGGCTCTATTTCGGCTTCCGGCAATACAACTACGGCTTTGTCGGTGAAATAAATTTACCGGACCAATGGACTCTCAGTACTGGTGTCTTCCGGTCCGAGAACAACCAGCCCACGACCCTTACCGCCTTCGTGCTGAACACCGACGCACTGGGAAATGGCGACTATTTCATTACGCAATCGCCGCCGCGCGGCACTCGATCCACTTCGGGGGAAATCCGGTTATCGAAGCCCTTTGTCGAGGATGTGCGCCGCCATACCGTTTACTTCAACACCCGGGCCCGCGACCGCGACAACACCTTTGGTGGTGGAGATCGGCAAAATTTCGGCCGGATAACAATTGGCGCTTTTCCCGATCTGCAAGAACCGCAGTTTCAAACCACCACACCCACGGCATCCACAACCCGCCAGATCACCGGTGGCGTTGCGTATGAAGGGATCTGGCAAAATGTCGGCCAATTGAGTACGGCCCTGCAAAAAACGTCATACGAACGGACGCTTTTCCGTCCAGCTTCAGCGCCTATCAAAGGAGAGCAGTCGCCGTGGCTGTATAACGCCGCTGCTGCTGCCTATCTGTCTTCCAAGTTCGCTGTCTATGCCAGCTATACGCGGGGTATCGAGGAGTTGGGCACGGCACCAGGCAATGCTGTCAATCGAGATGAAGCCGTGCCGGCCGAGCTCACTCGCCAAATTGACGCTGGTCTCCGTTATCAATTAAACCCCGACCTGCAATTTGTTGCTGGAGTCTTTCAAATCGATAAGCCCTACTATGCCTTGGATCCGGTCAACGTGTTTCGCCGGTTGGGTGATATTCGTCACCGCGGAGTTGAGTTGTCGTTGGCAGGCTCAGTCACTGAGTCATTGACCGTGGTTGCAGGAGCCGTGTTCCTGAGGCCACGCATCACGGACACGTCGGTAGCCCAAGGTGCAGCCCGGCTCACCGCGATTGGCCCTATTCCACGTCTCGTTCGCGTCAATGTGCAGTATCGGCCCGAGGCCGTGCAAGGGTTGGCCTTGGACGCCAAAGTCGAGAGTATCTCGTCGCGATTATTGAACGTGAATAACTCGCGCCGCATTTCCGGCGCCATCACGTTCGACGCCGGACTGAGATACAATACAACGATTTCCGACGTTCCGGTGCGGTTTCGCCTGCAGGGGCGTAATCTCACGAATACCTATAGCATCACGCCGAGTGTCTCCAGCCAAGTCCGTCCATTTGACCAGCGCCGGGTTGAGCTGTCGGTCGCGGCAGATTTTTAGAAAGTCCATCGAGTGATAGAGTGGTGCGCGCGGGTTCCCACCCAATGTGCCGCTTCATGTCTGCTTTTTGACCCAAACAGGACGTTTTGCGTAACATTGACACTGTTGTTACTCAGAACTCATCCTTCACAGATATTATAGGGCTCACATTCATTTTGAGTGGCTCAACTCTATCGAGAGGACTTTTCTCATGTTGCGGCACTGGATCAGCATAGTTGCGCTTTTTCTTGTTCTCACGATCCCGCAATCGACCGGCGCTCAAGTCACTGAACCACTCGAGATCGAGACTGGCCTTATCACTGGCGTCACACTCGATGGGGTCGATGTGTTCAAAGGCATCCCTTACGCCACACCGCCGGTAGGCGCTCTGCGCTGGCGTGCGCCCCAACCTGCGGTCGCCTGGTCGGGCATTCGCGCTGCTGACCGCTTCGGGGACATCTGTGTGCAGCCGTCCAGGCCATCGGGCGCTGGCAATACTGAGACGCCTGAAAATATGAGCGAGGACTGTCTTACCCTTAATGTTTTCCGACCCACGAGCGTGACCCGACCGCTCCCGGCAATGGTTTGGATTCATGGCGGCGGGTTCACTCGTGGTTCGTCAGCGGCGCTAAGAGTCGGTTTCGAAAGTCATGCGGCTCGGGCCAATCTGCGGACGAGGAGCATGACGGAGGCGGCGTAGAGGAAGGCGCGGGCCGAGGCGATGGTGGCCTCGAAGTCCTTTGCCAGTCGCCGGTTGCGGTTGATCCAGGCGAAGAAGCGCTCCACGACCCAGCGGCGCGGTTGGACGGCGAAGCCGACCTGATCGGGGCTTTTGCGCACGATCTCGACGGCGATCATGGTGGCCGTGGCGACCTTCTCGCCGGCGTAGCCGCTGTCGGCAAAGACCTTCTCGATGAACGGAAACGAGCCGCGTGAGGCGCACAGCAGCGGCCCGCCACCATCGCGGTCCTGGATACTCGCCGGATGCGCCTCGAGCACGAGGCCGCGCCCGTCGGTGTCGACCAGCGCGTGGCGCTTGCGCCCCTTGATCTTCTTGCCCGCATCGTAGCCGCGGGGGCCACCAGCCTCGGTCGTCTTGACGCTCTGGCTGTCGATAATCGCGCCGCTCGGGCTGGCCTCGCGTCCGACCCGCTCGCGATCGGCCATGACCAGAAAGTGGTTGATCTTCTCAAGGAGGCCGTCGTCGCGGAACTTAGCGAACCAGCGATAGATCGTGCCCCACGGTGGTAAATCGCTTGGCAGCAAGCGCCAAGGGCAGCCAGCCCGCATCACGTAGAAAATGCCGTTGACGATCTCTCGCATCGGCCATGACCGGGGCCGTCCCGTGCCATGAGCCGGAGGCAAATGAGGCTCGATCACAACCCACTCCGCAGCGGTCAAATCAGTCTGATAACGCAGCGCCTTGCGGCTATGCTGCTCTCGGGTGGTCGGCGTCCACATGGCGGCTCCAGATCGGTTTCAGCAACCTTCCTGGAATCACATCGACACCGGCCACTCAACCCCTTTCGAAACGGCCTCTAAGTTATGACGGCGAAGCTTTTGCGCGCGGTAGTGTGGTGTTTGTGTCGATCAACTATCGCCTCGGTCAGCTCGGCGTATTCGCGCATCCCGCACTGACGGCAGAGAATGCCGATGACGGGCGTCTCGGCAACTACGGTCTCATGGATCAGATCGCGGCTCTGCAATGGGTGGTCCGCAATATCGCAGCGTTCGGTGGCGATCCCAACAACGTGACCATCTTTGGCGAGTCCGCTGGTGGACTGTCGGTCAATGCCTTGATGGTTTCGCCGGAGGCGCGCGGGCTATTTCATCGCGCCGTTTCGCAGTCCGGATACGGCCGTGGTTGGCTCCATCGCATGACCGTTGATTCACCCGACGGTCGCCGCGCTGCAGAGTCCGAAGGTACGGAACTTGCCACGGCTGTCGGTGTGCAGGGAAACGACCTAGCCGTTCTGCGCGCAGTGCCGGCGACAACGATTGTCGCGCAGCCAAGGCCGCCAGGGCATCTCTATTTCATTCTTGACGGTAAGGTGCTGACCGATGATATGTGGGCGGCCTTTCGTGCCAACAAAGAAGCGCCGGTGCCGTTCATGCTTGGCTCCAACAGCCATGAGTTCCCTGGCATAGCCTGGAACAGTGACCGCCCCGACCTCCATGCCTTCGTCACTGACGACGACTACAACGCATTGGCAACAATGTATGGAAGCCGAGAACAACTCGACCACCACCTCATCAGCGATTTTCTATTCACCCAACAGGCACGCGCCCTGGCGAAGTTACATAGCCAGAACGGTCACCCGACGTTTCTGTACTTGTTCTCGGTGGTCGACGATGCCGCCGCGGCGGAAGGTAAGGGGGCCCCGTCACGCTGCAGAAATCCCCTATGTCTTCGATACGCTGAAAGCTGATGGAGCACACAATACAGATGCGGATGAGACCGTCGCGCGCACCATGAACGCAACATGGCGTGCTTTCGCATCTACGGGCGAGCCCAACGATTCCAGTCTGACGCCATGGCCGGACTACAGCGGCGGCCAAATCATGGAGTTCATGCTGCACGGTCAGGCAGTGCATCCAGATGCGCGGAATGATCGGCTGGACACACTGTCGGCTGTGGCTGACGATAGATCGTAAAGTCTGTTGCCCCGTCTTTAACTCAGTTAGATCTTTATATTGATCCGCTGCGGCAAATTCAGAACATCAATCGAGGGTCTCGGACAAAAAACGCTTGATGTGGCCCGCCACGATTTCCGGTGACTCAACGGGCGGATAATGGCCCGTGCCATTCAGAAAAATTAGTTCCGGTTCAATCGCGGATAGTTTTCTCTGCAGTTGATATCCCATGGCTTCGGGGAGGACCCGGTCCGGTACACCCCACAACAGCAGCGTAGGGGTTGTCACCCGCGCCAGAACCTCGTCAATCTCCGCCGTGTCGTTCACTCGTGCAAACAGTGATCGGACGTAGGGTGCCGTCTGTGTACGTCTAGCGTTGTCGTAATATTGCTCAACCACATCGTCCGTCAGCCGTGTTGGGTCAGCATAAAGAGATACCAGGAGTGAGCGCCAGTAAAGGCGCGGCTGATAGTGAAAAATGTTACGGGTCAGGTAAATCAAGATGTCCAGACCGAACGGCGTATCGGTGGCGTTGTTGTCGACGACTGCGGACGGTGAATTTGCAAGTATTAGAGCCTTGGCACGGTCCGGGTATTTGGCGGCAAAACGATAACCGAAGATTCCCCCGCTTGACGTGCCGACGAGACTGACCTCGTCCACACCAATTTCATCAAGAAAGGCAGCGAGAAAGTCTTCGAGCGATAGCCCTTCGTTTTCTGCTGGAATGTCGCTGGAAAGGCCTGATGGGGGTTGGTCAAATCGTATGAGGCGATAGTCCGGTCCCAATTCCTTGACCACAACATCCCATGTCCGGTTCGATCCGAAGGACCCGTGAAGGAGCAGGACGGCGGGGCCCGTGCCTTGGTCTTTGTAATGGAACGTGGTGCCTTTGACCTCGACGTATTTCGAGTCCTGATCAGCGTATTTTTCTCTCAGTTCTTCAACGCTAATCTGAAAGGCGCCGGAGCGGGCGAGGATCACATATCCCCCGACCCAGACCACAGCGAGCGCCACCAATACGACAATCGTTTTTCGCACACCGCTTCCCCATGTTATCAAAATCGAGAACTCTAAATCCTCAGCCATAACTGTCTCGGCTTCAAGGTGCTATTGTAATTCTCATGCTGATCGAAATACCCCCAACCCAATTCCCAGGTGCGGTCCCCACCCTCAATGGTTGCGGCTTCATGTTGGAGGCGCTGGATTCCTATGCGGAAGAATTCATTACATTCGCCGCACAAGAGACGGTGAAGTTCTCGACATGGGGTGTGCTTATGGCGTGGCCAGCCTCGCGGCCCTCAACGCGGGTGCCTGCGCGCGCGCCTGTGACATGGAAGCCCAGCACCTCGAAAAGTTAGTAGAGCAAGTACCTCCCGAGTTGAAATCGAGGCTGCGGACGGTTGCAGGGGTTCTACCCGACGTGCAGTTTCCACCCCATTCGTTTCACGCCATTCTCGCCTCAAGGGTGATCCATTTTCTGTTTGGGTCCGACATACGTACGTCCTTGAGTGCTATGTATGAATGGCTCAGGCCGGGCGGGCGCCTTTATCTCGTTGCCGACACGCCGTACATGCCCGGATGGAATGACATTATTCCCTCGTACGAGGCTGCCAAAACCGCGGGGGAACTTTGGCCCGGCTTTATCCCTGACTTCGCGCGGCATAGCTCAACCAATGCGGAGGCATCAGCGGTACCGGAATTTGTCAATACCCTCGATCCGGACATTCTGGAACGCGAGTGCCGATTGGCAGGATTTGAAATCGAGCGTCCTTCTTTTTTTGGTCTACATCGCCTGGGTGAGGCGGCGGACGGACGTGAGCATGCTGGCTGTGTGGCACAAAAACCCGCCGACAGAGCTACGTCGAGATAGATCGGCCAGATGAGGCAACAGTCCGCTTCTAACGCCTGTGGGAGCAATTGATTTTTGATTGTCCCTCAATATATGGGTTCTGCCCGGCAACTTGTTTTAGCGTGATAGGGTTTTCCGTCACATGATCTCTCATGCTTTCTCCGTAGAGCGCATCTTCGGATAGTCCGTCCACAGGTTGACGTGCCCTTCCCAAGGCTCATCAGGACCAAAGATCGTCGGGTGAATTTTTTCAACCAGTTTGCGGTCGGCGACCGCGACCATGTCGGGATCGGACAGCTTCACCCCATTGGTATTCCACACCAGATGGCCGGGCGTCTGTCCCATCAACAGCCAGGGCCACCAGATCATCGTCTGATTGAGTGAATAGGCCGCCGAGGCATTGACAATAGAGGGGTCGGCGAGTTCACGCACCAATCCGTTGCTGGTGGTCTTTTCTGAATACAACAGATCAGGACCGGCGAACTCCAGCGGCCAGGTCTCCGGGTCCAAAGGGCGTTTCAGGTAAACACCAGCATTGTAACGTGAGGTCCAGATGCGTTCGCCAGCTTGTGTCCACTCGAGCGCGAACGGTTTGCCGCTGCGGTTACTGGAGACCCAGGTGCCGTCGCTGCGCCGGAACTTTGACCCTTCATTTGTCCATAGCGACTGACCGCGGCCTTCGCGCTGGTGAAACGGCCGCACCTTGCGCCCGTTGAGCGGGTTGTCAAAGGCGTCGAGGGGTTCAGCCTCTCCAGGCCGGTGGTAGAAGGTGGCTTCCCATATGCTGATGTGATGACCCTCAGGCCGTACTTCAACTTGACGGCGGATGACGGTGGTGCTGTCGACCAGCCGCACCGGTGCTCGGCCGGGGAGCAGTGCTTCCATCGTGCCTTTGTACATGTGGAAGATGGTCGCCTCCTCAAGATCTGGCCAGAATCTTGATAGAGGCACGGACGTGAGCATCAGGTGTCGGGAATTCCAATTGCGGAAGCGGTGATGCAGCACTGGCTGTGTTGTTGATAGCGGCACCGGCAACGACAGTGGCCGGCGCGGCGGCGAGAACGTTACGACGAGTGAGCATGATCAGGGTTTCCGTTTTAGTTGGGCTTCGGTGACGCGCGGCATCTCACCGCAAAGCGGATTGTCTCCGGACACGACCGGACCCTCGTTTTCCCGCTTGCAGATCCAATGATCGAATTGCGGCCTTATCGTCGGATCATCAATGACGAAGGTTTTGTTGAGACAGCGTTCAGCTCCGATACAGGCTACGACTTGTTCATTGAGATCAACGCGCAGGACGCCGCCGAACTTGGTCAGGTCTGTTGTCAGGTAAGACGTACCGCTGGCCTTGTCAGCGTCGGGATGAAAGGGGTTGGACGGGATCAGTGCACCGACGCGAATGATGGTATAGGGCATGCCGGAATCGCGCAGGATGTGTTCAGAATTGTTCATATCGCCGGACAGGGCATAGAGCGGCGGACTCAGCGGGCAGTCTTCTCGGGGATTATCGCCGCAGCCGCCACCGAGGCTTATGAACTGTTTAACCCTCATGCGCTTGGCCAACGGCACAAAGTTCTCATACATCTGGGTGCAGCTCGACTCGGACCCGGGAAAGATCTGCACGGTCTCGAACATCACCGTGAAGTGCTTACCCTCCAGTGCGGCAGCAACTTCATTGGCCTTCATGGCATCGCCGACCACAAAGTCGACCGGCAAACCGTCGAGACGGGCACGATCGGTGGTGGGTCGAACAAAGGCCGTGACGGTGTCGCCCCGGGCAATGAGCATTCTGGCAACCGCCGACCCCGCATGGCCCGCCCGCCGATGATCAGCACGTCTTCCTTGGCTGCAGCCGTGGTCGAGAACAGCAACACCAGCGCTGCAGCAATACGTTTTGCAAGACTCAGCAAAGATTGCGGCATGGTCTCACTCCTAATTGTGGCAGGGCCAATTGGGTGCACGTAGAGGCTGGTGTATGGGCACCTTCCAGGAAGGCCGAGACTTTACTCCGCCGCCGCGGCGGCGGTTGCTGACTCCCAAGACAGGAACCGCTCGCCCAACAGCCGGCCCATGGTCAGGCAACCGCCGATGCTTGAGCCACCGAGAAAGGCGTTGCCCCATAGGCCCATGCCGAGCATTTCACCGCCAGCGTAGAGATTGGGAATGGGAGCACCATTTTCGTCCAAAATCCGGAGGTGGTTGTCGCAAACAATGCCGGCGAAGCCGCAAACTGCAATGGCGTAATGCTTGATGGCGTAGAAAGGGGGTTTCCCGATGGGCAAGGGGGTATGTTTGCGGCCCCAAGGATCGGAGTCCACTTCCCTGCCTTTGTTGTACTGGTCAATGGTCATCCTAAGGGTGTTTAAGGGCATGCCCGTTTGCTCAGCCAATTCTTCGATGCTGTCCGCCTTACAGAAATCAGGATGAGTATCGAACGCTCTGGCAATTTTTTCCGCACTCCAAACATTGTTGAAGACTTGAAACAAGTCGGGCGACTCATCTCTGACGGCTTGGTCATAAACCACCCAGCACGACCAATCGGGCTGGTTCACAATGGTTCGCTCCCGGAAATCCTGGCTTGTGTTCTCCTCATTCATAAATCGACGGCCGTTCTGGTTGAGGTAGATCTCCCACGGTGGCCGCATGTCGGGGAAGGTGAGGGTGTGGATCCAATAATCTTCGGGGTTGTCGATATCGATGGTGCCACCGAAGGTCATCATCAGGTTCTCGGCGAGCTGCACTTGCGCAGTGAGTTTGCGGGCCGCCTGAATGCCGTCACCGTTTGAGAGCCTGTAGGTGTACCCCCGTTTCGGCCGGTTGTGGAACTCCTGCCAAAGCGCATCGCTGTTGCAATAGCCGCCACTCGCCAACAAGGTTGTTGTCGCGCGGATCTCTTCCTGTTCACCCTTGTTGTTCTCAACCTGAATGCCAGAGACGGAACCATCCGCCTCCACCAATAGGTCGGTCATCTTTGTGTTAAGCCGAAGCTCAACGCTACCGCTTTCGATTATCTCTTCGAATTTTTTCTTAAGCACACTTAAGTAACTGCGGCCGCCGTCTATCGGGGTCGAGATGCGTGCAGTGTCATAAGGTTCATGACCGGCGGCGGCTATAGGTTGATCCTCCGGATACTCAAGGCCCAGGTCCATAAGCCAATCAAGAGTTTCGCCCGCGTTCTCTTGCCACATGCGCATTTTGTCGAAATCACCGGTACCGTGATTGATGTGAATGCACTCCTGGAAGTGTTTTTCCGGCGTATCCTCGATGCCTTTGGACTTTTGCAGCTTCGAACCAGCCCCACTGAACGACCCGGCAGACAAATGCAGCGTGCCACCCACATCGTTGGCCACGTCGACCACAAGAATCTTGGCGCTTCTTTCCGAAGCCTTAATGGCGGCCGGCATCCCCGTGGTACCGGCACCGACGATGACAATGTCCCAATGGTTCGACATGTGTGCTCTCCCTAAAACGATCAGCCAGTATTTTTGTGAGCTTCCTACCAACAAAGTTCAATACCATATAACCCATTAGTTTGCTCAATACGCGATCGCATTGCCCTAGCGCTTCCACTGCCTAAAGTCTTTCCATGTCCGATCTGACTGGAAAGACGGCTTTTGTCACCAATGCCGAAAGCGTTATTGGGCAGGCTTGTTGCACGAGGCTTGCCAAGGCTGGTGCGTCCATCTGCATCGGCAGCGGGGCAGGGACGTCCATTTCGGGCGTGGATCTCTGGCCATTGAAGTCGATCCTATGGATCAGAAGTCCTGGGATACGGCTTACAAAGCTTGCCTGAACCAGTTTGGCCGCCTCGACGTCCTCGTCATTCCCACCATGGGTGAGTCTTCCGCGCCGATCGAAAATCTGGCTTTCGATTCGTTTGTAACCGCTCATCGGTCCATGGCCGTGCCGGCCTTCTTCGCCCAAAGCCGGGGCATTCTCGCCATGCGTGAAGCCGGGCAGGGCGGTGCCGTCATTCATGTGCTTCCGGCAGCGGCACGGGCCGCCGTGGACGGCGCTGTCGCGGCATGTGCCGCCAGCGCTGGCATTTTGTTTTCGTCCAAGTTGGCGGCCTTGGAATGCGCCAAGGCCAAAGACGGGATTGTTGTGAACACCGTCTTGGTCGGACCGGTAGCTGGAACGCCTCCACTGCCGTATCCCCTAAGCATAAAGGCGATATCGCCGCAATCCGTTGCTGAGTCGGTCCTGTTCTATGCCACTGATGGTGCGGCCTATATGAGCGGTATGGATTTGCCGGTCGACGATTGGTTCTTAGCCCAATGACCGCCCCGGACACACATGTAGCGAAAACCGATCAGCTCGACGGCACGGTCGTGCTGGTCACGGGCGGGACGTCCGGGCTTGGGCGTTGGACAACCATGACCACTGCCGGACAGGGCGCTACGGTTGTCTACTCAGGGCGCAATCCCGATGGCGCAAAGGAAACGGATAAGCGCCTCAAAGCCCAAGGCTTAAAGGCTGAGTTCTTGCAACACGATGTCACCCGTGAAGAAGACTGGCAGCAGGTCATGAATAGCGTGTTGGAAATGTATGGCCGATTGGACGGGCTGGTGAACAATTCGGGCGCGGCACGCCTTAAGCCGATCCAAGTTCTTTCCCTCGATGACCTGGAGTTTCTGCTTAAGGTCAATGTGGACGGCATGTTCCTCCAGGGCAATCGGGTGAATGGTTTCACCGTGAGATAAGGCTTGCGAGGAAGTCGTCATCCCAGGCGGCGATGCGTCATTTTACACGCAGACTGTCCTTGCCCGGGGCTTGGCGCAAGAGGTTGCTCGCCATGTGTTTGACGACCGCGAAGTTGGCCGGGGCAGTGTTCTTTCGGACCCGGCACTCGTCGTCGCGGAAGACCATGTCCATGACCCAGTGCAGGTCCATGACCCAGTGCAGGTCCATGACCCAGTGCAGGTCCATGACCCAGTGCAGCCCGTTCTCGCTGCTCCAATGGCCCCGGATGGCGGCGCTCAGAGTATCGGCCTTGGCGGCGGTGGAGGCGGATGTAGAAGCGGGTCTCGCGCTCGACCTTGGCGCCGGGTTGGATGCCGATCTCGCGTACGGTTTCGACCATAACAATGCTCCCGGGCCCGGGCCAGTGGTGGCGTTCCTTCAGCCAAGCGATTTCGTTCGTCGCCGTGGTGGTCCGGGTTTCGATGCGGCCGTGGCTCTTCTCCACTGTCTGGTGGTGGCTGACAACCGTATCGGCAAAGCCGCATGCTATCTGTTCGATGAAGAAAAGCTTGGTATCGTCGTGCAGGCTGCCCTGGTTGCCCTTGAGGGCAAGGATATAGTCGGCGTCCTTGTCGATGATCTTCGCGGCGATGTTGCGCTGACAGCCCATGGCGTCGATGGTCACCGTCGCGCCGTTGATGGTCAACAGATCCAACAGCTTCGGGAGAGCGACGATCTCGTTGGATTTATCAGCCACCTTGGCTTGGCCAAGCACCAGGTTCTGACGTGTGCTCCACGCCGAGATCATGTGGATGGGCGCTTTGGCGCCGCCTTCCTGATAGGAGCGCCGCAGCGTCTTGCCGTCGATGGCGACGATGTCCGCGCCGCGCCCGGTGAGCGATGCCGCCCAGGCGATGAAGCAGTGCTGAAACTGTTCGGCATCAAGGGCTGCGAAGATGTCACCGCGTTGATCGTGTGAGGGCGTACCATCCGTGAACGGCCGGAAACGGCGCAGAAACGTCAGTTTCCTCTCGCGTACTTGGCGATCTCGACCCAGCTCTCACAGCCGGCGGGCACGCCGAGAAGGCATAGCAGCAACACTTCGTCGAGGGGATAGAGGACCGTGGCGCGTTGCCGCGGGTCGTCGAGATCGGTGAAATGCTCCAGGAAATCAACAATCTGATTAAAGGCCTCGTTCGCCGTTCCAAACCGTCGCGTCATTTCTGGGATCCTTCTTGCGAATCAAAAGGATCAATAGCGATTCAGACTTCTACACTCTTGTCATCCTCAAGTTCACCCAATTGCCCTGCATGTTCCTCGGTACGCACTACGCTTTTCAGGTGATGAAAAACACTGGTGGGTCTATCGTCAATATCTCGGCGTTAAACGCGTTACGCGGGTCACCCAATTCCACGGCCTACGCTGTGGCAAAAGCAGGAACCACGCACTTGGCTCGAGCGGCCGCTGTTGAAGGGCGCAAGTACGGCATTCGGGCCAATGCGGTTCATCCCGGTGTTCTGTTCGAAGAAGAGGACAAGCCTTCGCCGGGCGCGATTGCCATATATGGCTTGGAGGGGGCGCAAAAGTTCGTTCAATTCAATATCGACACCACTCCCCTCGGACGGCTGGGTCATCCGCGCGACATAGGCACCGCCGTGGCATTTCTTTTATCCGATGCGTCGCGTCATGTAACAGGTGCGGCGGTCGCTGTGGATGGTGGGCGCATGGCGGGGGAATACTTTCACCATGGGATCAGGACACAGAAATAGATTTGGGAGCAGCGCATTGAACATTTTTATAAAGGGAAGCGTGGCCGTACTTGCCGTTTGGGTGATCTCATCATCCGCCATTGCGGAGGATCATAATCATCAAAGTCTGCTCCTTCGTGCGGTGACGGTGACCTGCAAGGTCGAAGAGTCCATCGCATTTTACCGAGATGTTATGGGACAGGATATTATTGAGGATGTCACTTTCGAAGGCAGTGGCATTCAGCGTTACATCGATGTTCAGGACGGCGGCAAAGTCCGCTTCGTCATCATGGGCGGCAGCGGTGTTTACCCCGGCGGACAAGTGGTCGGCGGCAACATCGCATTCATGGGGATTTTAGATGCCGATGACCCAAGTTGCGGCGATGATCTGGAAAACCGAAGGGGGCGGCAAGGGTCTACGATCCTGCCTCATCGCGTCAGTGACATTGAAAAGATCGTCAGCCGGGCCAAAGCCGCAGGTCACGAAATCCTGTTTGATGTGAAACCGTCCGGAACGGGCCTTTCACGTAACATGATGTTGTACGATCCCAACGGCAATATTGTCGAAGTGTTCCAGATCAACACGGCGGTTATCAAATAGAGATTGCGTCTTTGGGCTTGAAAGTTACTAGTTCCATTCAGCGGGCAAGAAACAGAGATCCTTTTAATCCAAATTGCCGGTCTTTGACGTATTTCGTATACCAAAGGCAGATAAAGGGAGGTCTCGATGCTGATCAATATGTGGTACGTGGTGGGCGAGAGTGAGGATCTGGCCCCTGGATCATCTCGCCCATTGCGCATGCTCGGACACGACTTCGTTGTGTTTCGGGATAGCGCTGGTCAAGCCCGTTGCCTAAGCGATATCTGCGTGCACCGTGGCGGCTCCCTCTGCCGAGGTGAGTTGGTCGATGACACCGTTCAATGCCCGTATCACGGTTGGCGCTACAACGGAGAAGGGCAGTGCGTTGACATACCGTCGTTGGGCCCGGATGCAAATATTCCGAAACGGGCCCGGGTGGATTCATATCCGGTTGAAGAAAAATGGGGTTGGATTTGGGTCTTCGCCGGCGACCTAAATGAAAGCGAACGGCCATCTCTGCCCGATGACAGTTTCTTCCCGGAGTATGAATCGGACGAGTACCGCGTCACGCGCGGTACGTTCTTGTTCGATGTGAATTGGATGCGGGCGATCGACAATATTCTAGATCCAGCCCATCCGTTCCATGTGCACACCGATTTCGGCGACATGGAGGATCAAAGATTACCTCGTTTTGATGTCGAAGAGGACGGACCAATTACCCTGTCCAAGCACCAGTTTAAGTCGACCCCCAAACGGGGTGAGTGGCGTGAGGAAATGGATGACCAGCGCCCGGATACCCTGAATCAAATCCAATTCAACATGACCGGACTGATATTCCGCAACGATATCCGTCCCAATCCGGGTATGCACCACACGGTCTTTTCCGCCTATCTACCGATTGAAGAGAACAAGGTGCTTAATATCTGGATGCACGCTCGTAACTTCTTGACCGACGAAAAATATGATGCCGATACCATCAAACGGAACTTGAACGTCTTTCAGGAAGATGCGGCGGTTATTACATATGTGACGCCGACCAAAACGCCCCGTAACTTCACCAATGAATTGTTCATCGAGGCTGATATTCATATTGCTGCGTTTCGCAAAAAGATACGGGCCTTGGAAGAAAAGGGGTGGTCGCTCGATCTAAAGGCCGCGGCTGACGATGACGAACTTGCCCGTGTGATTCCGTCGCCCGCGCGTACGGAAGACCCCAAAAACTGGGTTCTAGAACCGGCGCTCACGCGGCAGTTCAAACAAAAACAGGCTGCTGAATAGTGACGCCAATGCCACGCGCCGAGAGGAAAGTCTCCATGTTTCGAAAGATGCTCGCCATATGTCTTGGAACTTTTCTAGCGATCGGGATGGCCAATCCGTCATTGGCGTCGGATCGCACGGTTGGCGTGCTGTTTGTCGTTCATGGCGGCTCTGGAGATACGTCGATCGGAAGCCTGTGGGATAGCGTCATCCAGATTTTTTCCTATGACCCGCACACGGCGATCTATCAACGGGTGATCTGGAACGAGGAGGCCTGGCCGACGGTCGCCTCCTTTGGCGATGGCGCCAGTTACAGCAACGTCGCCTCACAGTTGGACAAATACGAATTTGAAGACGACCGCATTGGTCACGACCCCAACGCTGACAGAACTGCAAAACAACTGGCGGACATGACGGCGGTTTTGAAGGCGAAAGAACAAGAGCTGGGCGTAACGTTCGTCATCGATCGTGCTCAGTGGATTGGATCGGGCGACCAGACCAAGTATCTCCCCGATCCCCGCCGCATGTATGAGCCACAGGTGGAGGGCGGGTCGCGCTTGACCTATTGCGGCAGCGACACCGATCGTGGGCCCTGGGTGGGATGCAATCCAGAACGTTACAACGTCGACGGTCCGGTCGAACGCTTGCTCAAGCGGGGCGTCGACGAGATCATCATGATCGACATAACCACTGCCGGGGCGCGGTTCTGGAAAACCTATGATGTAGTCCGGGTGACGCGGGATGTGGTCGACCGCTTCAACAAGGCAAATGGCACCGATGTGCCAGTGACATGGGTCAATGATCCGACGGATTTGATGAAAGAGTCATTTCCGTTGGAGCCAGCGGGCTGGACCCGCTCTCTCGGTCCTCCCGATAAAGACAGTGTGGTCCCGCTGGAGGGCCGGCCAAATCCGGTTACGGAAGATCCTGCCTTTGCCGCTCTGTACATCAGCGGCATCGAGAAACGCCTGAACCCCAACGTCGCTGATAAAGACACGGCGGTGATGTTCATCAATCACTCCATCCGCAATTGGAATGAAATGTACGACCCCAAAGTCGACGATACCGTTGTTCTCAATAATATTTTGAAAGCGGAAATCCTTCGCACCCATCCCGACATCGATCCCGATAATATCATCGGTACCTGGATGGGGCTTCGGGTTGAAAACCCGAACATCAAACTTGGGGGTCGGGTGCGATCGAATATGGAGCGGTCGCGGGACATGCGGGCGGAGAACTTGGGGCACCGCTGGCTTTATCAGACCGATAAAGTCCCGCCAGGCGGCGATCAGAAATATTTCTATTGGGACGGGCTGGAGTATCTCAAGGACCGCGGGGTTAAACACATCGTCGTCGTCTTCACACAAGTTGTAATCGATTCCGTCCTCACTTTGGTCGAAGTGCCCAATCAGATCGGTAAAGAGATCGGTACCAAGACCTGGCTCTACGACCAAGACGGTGATTTCGATCGCTACCCCAATCACGGTCATCCCTTCGCCGACTACTGGGGCAGGCAAGCCCAAACCATGTGCCGCCCGATTGGAGCGCCTGTAGATGCGCCGCGGACGGAACCGTGCTGCTTTGTCATGGGGGGTTGTGGAACCGCTCAGCCTTATCCGCCGCTTAGGCAAACGCCTATCGATCAGGCCATGGAGGATACGGACCCCCATTTGGTCTATGACCTCTCGGCTTACGGTCATGTCGGCTATGACCCCGCCATAGGCCCCCCCAGCGACGATAAGCCCGTGCAAGACCAATACACCGGCACCTGGACCATCTGGGATCCCATCAACGGCGATCCTCGAATCGGTGCTTTTATGGCGGACCATGTCATCCGCCACATGGAGACGGGCAAAGGAATGGTTCAAAAAGCGGCGCGTTAGGGGGATCGTCGGACATTATGACCCAATCACTTCTCCTTACCCTCTGTTTCGCGCTGGTTAGTTTGCCGGCAAGTCTTCTCGCCGCTGACGCCTACAAAGCTCAAAGCGGTCCCTACAGCATCGTCGTCGCCGAAAATGTATCGGTCCAGGCGATCGATGAAGACCGCGACGTGTTGCTTCGCATCGCTTACCCGGCAGAAGGCGGACCCTTTCCGTTGGTGGTGCTATCCCATGGCGGCGGTTGTATCGGTGGTAGTTATCATGTGGTCGGCGACCATTGGGCCTCCCATGGCTATGTGGTGATCCAACCCACCCACCCGGATTCCGCTTCACTTGGCTTTGACATGGCAACCGTTGAGCCGCGCCGGATGGAAGGCATCATCCGCCAGCGTGTTGCAGACATGTCCATCGTGCTCGACCGCGTGTCCGACATTGAACAAGCTATTCCTGCGTTGGCCGGGAAAATCGATACTGAGCGAACGGTAGCCGCCGGCCATTCCATGGGTGGTGCAACGGCCCTTTTGGCGACCGGCATGGTGCTCGAAAATCCGTTCAGCAAACAACGAGTTGAATCCGCCGAAGACCGATACGATGCCTTGCTTCTGTTGAGCGAACCGGGTGGCAATCCAACGCTTCCCGATGTTCCCTGGCAAGTGATCGATAAACCCACATTCATATATACCGGCACCGATGACTACGGATCTGAGTCCCGCGGTAACACGCGCATTCCATTTGAATATGCGATCATAAATTCAATGCCCGACCCATTGCCGCCCAAACATCATCTGTGGATCGACGGCATTGATCATTTTCTCGGCGGCGCCTGGTGTCGGGCCAAGGACACTTTTGATCATCAAGGCGTGGATATTTTGCGTGGCGTGAGCACCGCGTTTCTTGATGCCTATGCCAAACAGGATGAAAGCGCACGCGTATTCTTGGAGGCCAACGCTCTACCGCCCGAAGCGGGGACGCGGCCCACCTTAAGTCAACGTTGATCGGCTGCGTGGTTTCGTGATCACCATACTCAAAGCCTATGCCAATACCGCAGCCGGTCAGGTTCATTATCGCTGGAGTGACGGCCAGGGGTTACCGTTGGTGTTCTATCATCGGGCGGGCTCAACGGCATCGCTTACTGCACCGCGGAAGAGCGGGCCGAGAACCTGGCCAAAATGAAACAGCCAGTGCCGCCCGACGAAGACGGTGAATTCGTCACCAGCACCTTTCGGGTGATCAAAACCCTGTTTCCCAAATTCGATCCTGAGTTGATCCCGTTAGAACTGATCGGCGGTCTGCGTTCTCACTTCACCCGGCAAAAATCCTTTGTGGCCGTATGGGGGCAGGACTATCCCGCTGCGCTCAAAGCAGCGCAGTGTCCCATTCTTGCCACCTGTGCTGAGGACGATATGTGGGCGCCGGTGTTTGACCGTGTCTTCGAAGATTGTCCCGACGCCAAAAAAGTCTGGCTGGGTAAAGCCATGTTCTTAACCCCCGAATACGACGCGCCGCGCACGGCTGAGGTCATCCGAGAATTTTTGATCGACGTAGAAGCCGCATAACGCGGCTTTGCGTTTGTCCCAGTTGGGCTTAGGCTCTGTCTCAAAGACGATTAAGGGAGAGGGGACACATGCGTTTCGCCACCATGGCACTTGTGCTGGCTTTGTTGACCGCACCGGCAGCAGCCACCAACTCAAAACCTGAACTCATGAAGGTCTTAGAGGATCTAATGGCCTGGCTGCCGGGAGAATACACCTCTATTCCCCAGGTCTTTTTGGAACGCAATCTCGGTGAGCCGCCCGACGGTGAACATGAAATTTTCTACAGGGTGTTTGCCAAGATCGACGCGCCTCACCTGGCTGAACATGTCATTTATACGCAGATCAGGCTCAATGGCGACGACGGCACGGTGTTCCCAGGACAGCAGGTGGTGTTTCTGATTTCCATGAATGAAGACTTAGGAGCGGTCTCCATTTCCGGTCGGCGTATTGCAGATCCTGAAAACTTCGTCGATGCACATCTCCGGCCTGACGTTTGGCGTGATCTGAAGCCTGATCCCAATTTTGGCGGCAACTGCACGTTCAATTGGCGCCGCCACGGTAATCAATTGCGCGGCCTGCTTGGCGAGCACGGCGAGTGCACCATGGTATCCAAGAACACCGGCCAGCAAATGACCTGGGACGCGGAATGGATCCTCAATCCCGAGGAACTGTGGATCTACGACAATGGCTATCTGGAGGACGGATCGTTGTTCGCCGGACGTGAGGACCGTACCCACCTGCGTCTGTCAAAAGCCCAGCGCTATGAATGTTTCACGTCGTTCCGTTTCGAGGACGGCAGTAATCAAGTGATCAATCCTTATTTCATGCACGACCGTGGCGACGTGTTCACGATCACGACAGAAGAACCAGACCCGCGTGAATTTCATGTGGAGTTCCTAACGTCGATGTGGCCATCCAACTCCGGCCGCAACTTCGTCGACCTCATGCGTCTGACGCTGCACAACGGCGAGCCGGGCGACTTCACGGAAGAAGATGTCATTGGTTTTGCCTGGGCTACCCCAGACAGTGGGCGCGTTGGCTTTACGACGGAATGGGCCTCAGCCCGCTGCAAATTGGCGGATCCGGACGATCCCCGGTTTCAAGCTGCAATGATGGGACAGGCGCCTTAAACGGCTGTTCCGCCCACGGTCAGAACGTCGAGTTTTAAGGTCGGTTGGCCGACGCCCACAGGGACACCCTGGCCATCCTTGCCACAGGTGCCGATGCCGGGGTCCAAGGCCATATCGTTGCCGATCATAGACACCTTGGTCAGGCAGTCTGGGCCGTTACCTATTAATGTCGCTCCTTTGACCGGCGCACCGACCTTGCCGTTCTCAATCAGATAGGCTTCGGTCGCGGAAAAGACGAACTTGCCCGAGGTGATGTCCACCTGGCCGCCGCCGAAGTTGACGGCGTACAAACCCTTGTCTACCGAGGCGATAATTTCCTGAGGATCGTGATTGCCGTTGGCCATGTAGGTGTTGGTCATGCGCGGCATGGGATGGTGGGCGTGAGATTGCCGCCGGCCGTTGCCGGTGGGTTTCACCCCCATTAATCGCGCGTTGAGGCGGTCCTGCAAAAAGCCAACCAGGATGCCGTCTTCGATTAGCGTTGTTGATGACGTCGGCGTGCCTTCGTCATCGATGGTGAGAGATCCGCGCCGGTCCATCATGGTGCCATCATCAATAACGGTTACACCCTTAGCCGCCACCTGTTTGCCCATGAGGTCATAGAAGGCGGAGGTTTTTTTGCGGTTGAAATCCCCCTCCAAGCCGTGGCCGACCGCTTCGTGCAGCAGCACGCCTGGCCATCCCGGTCCGAGCACTACCGGCATTTCACCGCCGGGTGTGTCGACACTTTCAAGATTGACCAGAGCTTGGCGGATCGCCTCATCGACGGCTCCTTTCCAGGTGCCTTCGTCAAGGTAGCGGTCATAGGTCAGACGGCCACCGGTGCCGTAAGAGCCCATTTCCATGCGATCGCCTTCACCAACCACAATGGCCACGTTGAGCCGGATCAACGGCCGGATGTCGCTCACCGCTAAGCCGCCTGTGCGCATGATCTGCACCGCCTGCCAGGAGGCCGTCAGGGAAGCCGAGACCTGTTGGATTTTGCTCTCTTTACCGCGGGCGTAGGAATCGATGGCTTCGAGAGTTTTGACTTTGGTCTCGTAAGGGATCAGCGGCAGAGGGTTCTCGTCCGTATAAAGCGCCCGGTTGGTGCCCATGGGAGGTTCGGCGGCTGTCCCCCCGTGTCCAGACTTCACCACCTTGACTGTCTCTGTAGCGCGAGCGACGGAGTCTTCCGACAAGGTTGTCGAATGGGCAAACCCCGTGGTCTCGCCGACGATGGCGCGTAGGCCAAAGCCTTGGGCTGTATCAAAGGCGGCTGAACGAATACGGCCGTCATCGTAACTCAGGCTTTCCGCCTGGCTGTATTCAAAGAACAACTCCCCGTCGTCGCAGCCGTCCAGCGCGCCGTTCAAGGTCGTCTCAACCACGTGTTTGTCCATTCCGGTGCGGGTGAAGAACAAATCGTCGGTAACGGAAAGATCGCTCATATTTTCGGTGTTCCTATGCGGCGTCGAGCGCCGGGGTGTGTGACTGGAGCTTATCTGTTTGTTCGATTGGATGCATCAGTCTTGCCAGCATCACAGCGAGGGTGAACACAATGAGGGCGCCCGTTTGATGTGCCAGGGCCAATGCCAACGGAACAACAAAGAGCAAGGTGGCAATCCCAAGCCCGGCCTGGATGAGGACCATGATCAAAAGTGCGTTGGCTGTTGTCCTGACTGATTTGGCATGTTCCGCCATTCGCATGCGCCACCAGACGTATCCGGCAAAACATGCCAATAAAATCCCCAGTACACGGTGACTGAACTGGACCGTCACCACATTGTCGAACCAGTTCACGAACCATGGTGTCATGTCATACAGACCGTCGGGGACAACCTGCCCATCCATGAGGGGAAAGGTGTTGTAAATCAACCCGGCGTTGAGTCCGGCGACAAAAGCGCCAGAGGTGACCACCAACAACACCGCGAGAGCGGCAAGTAGGGAGAGACGCCCAATGACGGGATCGAAGGTGCGGGTTGTTGTGGCGTGTTCTTTAGGCTGTTTCACACCCAGGGCGACCCAAATCAGCAATCCATAAACGGTAAAGGCCAAGACGAGATGGGCGGCCAGCCGGTACTGACTGACATCCGGGCGGTCGACCAAGCCACTGGCCACCATGAACCAACCGAGCACACCTTGCGCTCCACCGAGGGCAAGCAGTCCGGCCAGCACCCAGGCGAACCGTCCCTTCACCTGTCCCGACACCACGAACCAGAAAAACGGAACGGCGAAAACCACGCCAATCAATCGACCCCAAAGCCTATGGATATATTCAAGCCAGTAGATGTCTTTGAAGTCGTCAACGGCCATCCAAGAATTCACTTTTAGGAATTCCGGATACTGCTGGTAATTCCGAAATTCGGCCTGCCATTCGGCATCCGTCAGCGGTGGGAGTATGGTCAGTGGTTGCCATTCCACCATGGACAACCCCGATTCGGTTAGCCGCGTTGCCCCGCCCAAGACGACCATGACAAACACCATGCCGGCACAAATCAGCAACCAAAAGCGGACCTGCTGGGCAGTGCGGTCGGTAAGAGCCGGCTGTGTCATATGTCGGTTGGACCCGAATGGTGAGGTATTGAGAGTATCCCTGTGATTTAGGCGACCTGGTGCCGTTCAACAAGGTTATCAAGCGGTCGCAGGACCGTTTATTAGGCATCCGATTTTGGTTTCAGATGGTGTCTGGTCCGTGTATCGCTGCCGCGGACCACCCCACATGAGTTTCGGTTTAGCGCCCCAGATGCCGCCAGTTGACCATCCCAATTATTCAATCGTCGTTCCCGTTCTCAATGAAGCGGGCAACATTGGGCCGTTGATCTCGGAGATTGTCGCGACGATGCAGTCGCTTGACGCTTCACCGAGTTACGAAATCATTTATGTTGATGACGGTTCAACAGATGCCACCGCAGAAGAGCTTAAAGCATCAGTCCAGTCTTGGGCCTGTCTTCGGACATTTCGCCACGCCGAATCTAGTGGGCAAAGCCAAGCGCTCATTACCGGCATAACTCAAGCATCAGGATCGTGGGTGATTACATTGGACGGCGATGGTCAGAATGACCCTGCCGATATCCCTAAACTGCTAAACGCGCGAAAGAAAGCGATCGCTGCAAACTCAGATCACGCCGAGCGTTTTCTCTATGTAGGACATCGTTTGCTGCGCAATGACCGTCTCGCCCGCCGGTTCCAATCCTGGCTGGCCAATGAAATTCGCGGCTGGCTCCTCGGTGACCACACACCAGACAGTGGATGCGGGCTCAAGCTATTCCGCCAGGATTTGTTTCTCGAGCTGCCGCGGTTCAACGCACTGCACCGTTTTTCCCAGCCCTAGTGATTCGGGCGGGAGGCAGAGTGATCTCTATAGAAGTCAGTCACCGGCCTAGAGTGCACGGCCGATCTAAATACGGTTTTTGGAGGCGATTGGGCCTAAGTGTCGTCGACCTTTTGGGTGTGGTGTGGCTGATTGCACGACAGACCCGCCCAGATATTGTTAAGGAAAGGGATGACCTATAATACCAGCGGTCATTGAGATTGATTCTCTTTTAGGGATTCCCCACGGCGCAATGATGTGATTCATAGAAAGCCGGCTTTAAATGGAGGATTTGATGTCGGCGAAGATCCCGTTGCGAACGGACTATGACGCGGTCCAAGCGCGGGCCTTGGCGCGCAAAGCGACAGATCCCAATCAGGTGCGCCGCCTTCTGGCGATTGCGGCGGTTTATGATGGCATGAACCGTAGGGATGCGGCGGCGGTTGGCGGCATGGACCGCCAGAGCCTGCGCGACTGGGTGTCCCGGTTCAATCAGGCAGGCCCCGAGGGCCTGCACGACCACAAATCTCCCGGCGCGGTTCCGCAGCTGACGGCGGTGGAGAGGGTGGCGTTGGCGGAGATCGTCGAGGCGGACCCGGACAGCGACGGCGTCGTACGCTGGCGCCGGCTCGACCTCAAGGAGGTTATCCGGGACCGCTTCGGGGTGGAGTATCACGAGCGCTCGGTCTCGCGCCTGCTGCACGATCTCGGCTTCTCGCACATGAGCGCCCGGGTGCGCCATCCGGGCCAAGATGCGGCAATGCTGGAGACGTTTAAAGAAACTTCCCCCGGGCGCTCGCCGCGGCGGTAGCCCACCTGCCGCCCGCAACGCCGGTCGAGCTGTGGTGGCAAGACGAGATGCGCCTTGGCCAGAAGAACGGCATCGTCCGGCAGTGGGCGCGCACCGGCAGCCGTCCGCGTCAGCCCAAGGACCAGCGCTACCAGAGCGCCTATCTGTTCGGCGCCGTCTGCCCGGCGCGCGGTACCGGTGCGGCCGTGGCGATGCCGTTCGCCGACACCCATGCCATGCCGGCCCATCTCGAAGAGATTAGCCGCACCGTCGCCGACGGCTCACACGCCGTCCTCCTCATGGACTGCGCCGGCTGCAGACGTCAATCACACCTGTTTCAGGGTCGATTTCAACCTCACACACATAGGTTCCGGCCGGGTAGGTAAAGTTAGCGGGGTCGTAATAGGCGGTCTCTATCTAGCCCTGGCTCTAACTCTTCGAACGGAAAGTTATGCGGCACATAGGCGGCAAAGGCGATCTCACCAAAGGTCAGTTGCTTATCTGTGCCAGCGATTTTGTAGGCACCCTCGGTAAACTCAATATCGTCTACAGACGCTTCCATCAAATGAGCGGCAATTTTGCGTCCTTTATCGATGACTTTGTCCATGGTTTTAACCAAGGCCGAGCCGCCAACGGCCAATGAACGCGAGCCATAAGTGCCCATGCCGAACGGCACCCGTGCGGTGTCGCCGTGCACCACATCAATCTGATCAAAGGGAACGCCGAGACGATCCGAGACCAGCTGGGCAAAGGTTGTCTCATGGCCCTGGCTGTGCGAACCAGTAAGGACCGTGATTGAGCCGGTGGGATTCACCCTGACGACAGCGGATTCATATAGCCCCGCCCGCGCACCAAGAGAGCCAACGACGGCGGAAGGAGCAATGCCGCAGGCTTCGATGTATCCAGCCATACCGAGGCCGCGCAGCTTGCCACGGCTTTTCGATCTTTCCTTGCGCTTGCCAAAACCGTCTACATCGGCGGTCTTGAGTGCCTGGTCCATGGTGCGCCGTCATTGCCAGTGTCATAGGTCAAGGCGACTGGTGTGTCGTAGGGAAATTGATCCGGCTGGATGAAATTAAACCGTCGCAATTCTGCCGGATCTCGGCCGGTCTTCCGAGCGGCGATGTCAACCAGTCGGTCAAGCAGATAGGAGGCTTCCGGCCGCCCGGCACCCCGATATGCGTCGACAGGGACGGTGTTGGTAAACACAGCTTTGACATTGATGTAAATCACAGGCGTTGTGTACTGCCCGGCCAGCAACGTGCCGTGCAAATAGGTAGGCACAACGGGAGCAAAGGTGGAAAGATAGCTGCCCATATTGGCCAAGGTCTCAACGCGCAGACCAAGAAACTTGCCGTTATCGTCCAGAGCCAATTCCGCATGGGTGATGTGGTCACGGCCCTGCGCATCAGAGATAAACGACTCAGACCGGTCCGCCGTCCACTTCACTGGCCGGCCGAGCTTTTTCGCGGCTGATATCATCAGCGCCTCTTCGGCGTAGTGATAAATTTTACTGCCAAACCCACCCCCCGCATCGGGTGCGACGACGCGTACCTTGTGTTCAGGCACGGCCAAAACGAAAGCGCTCATCAGCAATCGAATGGCGTGAGGGTTTTGGCTGGTGGTGTAAAGGGTGTGTTCGCCGGTTGACGGATTGTAATCCCCGATGGCGGCCCGGGGCTCAATGGCATTAGCCACCATGCGCTGATTGATCAGGTCAATTTTTGAGACATGGGCAGCCTGCGAGAATGCGTCGTCGACAGCAGCACGCTCTCCCAACTCCCAATCGAAACAGAGGTTTTTTGCTGCGTCGTCATGAACCAGTGCTGAGCCATCCTTGATGGCCCTCTGCATGTCGACGACCGGGGGCAACTCTTCATAACTGACATCGATGAGCCCAGCTGCTTCGCGGGCCTGCTCCGGAGTTTCTGCGACCACGAGCGCCACTGGGTCGCCTACATGCCGCACTTTGCCCTCCGCCAATACGGGATGCTTGGGCTCGACCATGGCAGATCCATCGCGGTTATGAATCTGCCAGCCACAGGGCAGTCCGCCCAGATTCGCAAAATCTTCAGCGGTATAGATGGCAATTACGCCCGGTGCCGAACGTGCAGCCGTTGTCTCTATTCCGGCGACAGCGACATGAGCATGGGGAGATCTGACGAGAGCGGCATATGACTGGTTCTTGAGGGCGATGTCGTCGACATATTGACCCTGGCCTTGCAAGAACCGGTTGTCCTCGACCCGCTTGACCGATGCGCCAATTCCAAACCCGTCATCCGGCATGTACGCCTCCCAATTATGCGTTCAATTTTGGCTTTGAGAGTAGTCCCCGGCTGAGACCTTGTCACACCAAGCAGCACCAATAATGGGCTTTTTTGGGGTTTCTCCGGTGTGGATCCTGCTCCCAAATCTTCACAGCCGCTTGACAGGCGCGCCAGGACCCCTTACCTAGCTGGCACTCCTCGGGAGAGAGTGCTAACGGGAAGGCCTAACCTCCTGTTTTTTCAAATGAATATAGGGCCACACACAGGCCAAAAGGAGATCGTCTATGAAATTTCGGCCGTTGCATGACCGGGTTCTGGTCAAACGTCTGGACTCCGATACCAAGTCTGCCGGGGGCATCATCATCCCCGACACCGCTCAAGAAAAGCCGATGGAAGGAAAAGTGATGTCCGTCGGGTCAGGAACACGCGGTGAAGACGGTAAAATGCAGAAGCTCGACGTTAAAAAGGGCGACCGTATTTTGTTCGGCAAATGGTCCGGCACCGAAGTGAAGATCGATGGGGACGACCTGTTGATCATGAAGGAATCCGACATCATGGGCATTATCGAGTAACGCTCGGCAATCGCCCCAAACAAGACCTCATACAAAGGGATACGCAAAGCTATGGCGAAAGACGTCAAATTCTCAACCGATGCCCGTGACCGGATGTTGCGCGGTGTCGATATTCTGGCCAATGCGGTCAAAGTGACCCTCGGGCCGAAGGGCCGCAATGTGGTCATGGACAAAGCTTTCGGCGCCCCCCGCATCACTAAGGACGGTGTCACGGTGGCAAAGGACATCGAACTGGAAGACAAGTTCGAGAACATGGGCGCGCAGATGGTCAAGGAAGTGGCTTCCAAGACCGCTGACATTGCCGGTGACGGAACAACGACTGCTACGGTGCTCGCTCAGTCCATTGTACGTGAAGGCACTAAGGCCGTTGCCGCCGGCATGAACCCGATGGACCTCAAGCGTGGCGTTGACCGTGCGGTAATCGCTGTTATTGAAAATCTGGCCAAGCAATCCAAGAAGGTGAAAACCAGCGAAGAGATCGCCCAGGTTGGCACCATTTCATCCAACGGGTCCCGTGATATCGGCGAGATCATTTCCGAAGCCATGGACAAGGTCGGCAAGGAAGGGGTGATCACCGTCGAAGAAGCCAAGGGTCTCGATACTGAACTCGACGTTGTGGAGGGAATGCAGTTCGACCGTGGTTATCTGTCCCCGTATTTCATCACTAATGCGGAAAAGATGATCTGTGAATACGAAAACCCGTATGTACTGATCCACGAAAAGAAGCTGTCTTCGTTGCAGCCGCTGTTGCCGGTTTTGGAAGCTGTGGTTCAGGCGTCACGTCCGCTGGTGATCATCGCTGAGGATATCGAAGGCGAGGCGTTGGCTACCTTAGTGGTTAACCGTCTCCGTGGCGGCCTCAAAGTGGCTGCGGTTAAAGCGCCTGGCTTCGGTGACCGCCGTAAAGCCATGCTTGAGGACATTGCCACATTGACCGCGGGTCAGGTCATCTCCGAAGATGTCGGCATTAAGCTCGAGAATGTCACCCTCGATATGCTTGGCCAGGCCAAGAATATCGACATCACCAAGGAAGAAACCACGATTATTGATGGCGCTGGTAAGAAGGCTGATATCAACGGCCGGTGTGAACAAATCCGCCGTCAGATCGAAGAAACCTCATCTGATTACGATCGTGAAAAACTAGAAGAACGCCTCGCTAAATTAGCCGGCGGCGTTGCCGTTATTCGTGTCGGTGGCGCAACGGAAACGGAAGTGAAGGAAAAGAAAGACCGCGTCGATGACGCCCTGCACGCCACCCGCGCTGCGGTGGAAGAAGGCATCGTTCCTGGTGGCGGTGTGGCTTTGCTTCGTTCGATCAAGTCTCTGAACAAAGTCGAAGTCGATAATCACGACCAGCAGGTTGGTGTGGATATCGTTCACCGTGCTTTGTCTGTGCCGCTTAAGCAGATTGCGCAAAACGCCGGGGAAGATGGTGGTGTTGTTTCGGGTAAAGTTGAAGAAGCCAAGACCGCAACAATCGGCTTTGATGCTCAAGAGGGCAAGTATGTGGACATGGTCAAAGCAGGCATCATCGATCCGACCAAAGTGGTTCGTATTGCTCTGCAGGATGCGGCCTCCATTGCCGGTTTGCTGATCACCACTGAGGCTATGGTTGCCGAAATTCCTGAAAAGAAAGACCCGCCAATGCCTGGCGGCGGCGGAATGGGTGACATGGGCATGGGCGGCATGGGCATGGGCATGTAGTCCACTGTCGCTCTGAATTAAGTACGGAAATGGGCCGCGCTAACTATGACGCGGCCCTTTTTCTATTGTCCTACCAGCGCTATATGATGGACTGACCTGGAGCCGTCTCATGCCCTCAAAGTCATTTATCAAAGTGATTGGTCTGCTACTGCTCTTGTCACTCGGTCCGCTCTCCATCTACGTCCTTTACACCAGAACGGGTGGTCTGGAATCATGCCGGGAGCTTTCTTTTCATCGGAACATGCGGTTTGCCTTTATGGCGGGGGACGGAGACAGTTGACCTCGCTCGCCTGACAGACTGGCCTTGGGTCAAGGTATGCGCCTTCGGAGCGGGATTGAACCAGACGGAGATCGATAATTTGGTTGGGTTTCGTTACGACAATTTTTCACAGCTGACGTGGCGGCATCTCGAAGATCATTGGACGCTGCTTTTTATTGACTCTGAGCGTGATACCAACTGGGGTAGGCATCGCCCGATTATCCCAATTCGCATACCTGTTAACGATATTGCCGCCTATGACGTTGAGGTAGGAAGGACCGGAACCTGCAGCCACCAGGGTGAGGCAATTCTCGAACTACAACGAAGAAAGGTGCCACTTGGTCAAACTCCGGTGACTGCCCGGCTTACAAGCTTTTCGGTGCTGGAATAAGAAATATCAGGGTGGGGATAACAGAAATAGGCCGTCTTCAATTTCTTCGACATTGGGCACTACAGAATATCCAAAACGCTCACGAAGGCTCTGCACCAGGTCGCGCATCTCTGATGCAGGCGTATCGGGAAATTTCTGTAGATGAAACGGCTTCAAATCAAAGTGAACCGTTCGATTGATTCTCAAATTCTTTAGACCTTTCAATGGAATCACATCGTCAATCTCGTGTGCGGTGTGAAAGTTCTTTAGTACTTGAGCTACAATGTCAGCGACATGGCTCTTATCGGGATGGTGTCAGATCACATCGAGTCTAGTTCACGTAAGAATATCTACGATGTGGTCTTCGTACATCATACAAACGACGCCGTATACCGTCGCCAACGCTGTAATTCGAGTATTTCAATCGAACTTGTCAAAGAAAGCCTTCGTCTTCTTAACAACTTCTGCGAGTTCCAATCGTTCAACCGGCGTTGCCTCGGGAAACGCCCCTAACAGTCTCGACGGCATCATGGAATCAAGCAACACGAACACTCCTCTATCTCCTTCTCTCCGAATGAGACGGCCAAAGGCCTGTTTTAGGCGCATGCGCGTGATCCTGTCGTCATAGGTTTTGCGGCCAAAAGCCTCACGGCGCGCCCTATGGAGTATGTCGGGACGAGGCCATGGTACGCGGTCAAACACCATTAATCTTAAAGCTGAACCTGGGACATCAACACCGTCTCGTACTGCGTCGGTGCCGAGCAGGCAGGTGTTGTCCTCTTCTCTGAAAATGTCCACGAGTGTAGAAGTTGGAAGCGGTTCGATGTGCTGTGCATACAGAGGTATACCTGCGGCCTCCAGCGCAGGTTCGATTTGATCGTAGGTCGCCTGTAGCCTAGCGATTGCGGTAAATAGACCTAACGCGCCACCGTTTGAAGCTAAGAATAAATCCCGGTACGCGTTGGCCACATGAACGAGAGAATTCTTGTTCACATCCGTCACAATATAAACACGTGTCGCATTGCCATAATCAAACGGTGACGGTAGGGCTGAACGCGTTAGATTTCCTGCTACATGATGAGCCCCAATCTGCTGTTCGGCGCACAGCCAATCATTCTCATCGTCACCCGTAGCATCTTTTAGGCTTGCAGACGTTACGACAACACCTTGAGCTGGATCGAGCACGGTTCGAGCAAAAGGAAGTGTGGGGTCAACCCAATGTCGGTAAAAACCAACATCCGTATCTCTTCCGCCAATACGATCGACACCGAACCAATCAACA
This sequence comes from Rhodospirillaceae bacterium, assembly GCA_965262665.1. Classification (GTDB taxonomy): domain Bacteria; phylum Pseudomonadota; class Alphaproteobacteria; order Rhodospirillales; family Rhodospirillaceae; genus CBDBND01. The sequence goes on along the minus strand of OZ253551.1, from coordinate 729,801 downwards.
AATTCGTCTGGTGTTTGATGTGAAAGCGCATCAAGCATATCGCACCAAGCGGTGAGTGGCACCCGTGCGCGAAGTTCCATGCTCCGGCACAATCCATCGATGCGGGTGCGAGTTGATGAGTCCAATTCGTCTGCTGGTCGTTCTAACTGAACCGATAAGACCTGTATCAATCTCTTGAGCGGTTTCAATAGACGGTCGAGGGCGCTGCGAAGGGTTGCGGCGGCATCCAAGAGTCCTTCGATAAACTCGATCGAGTCCGTTTGAAGACTGTAAGGAGACTCCGGATCTGTTCTTGCATAAACCTGGGTCCGTACATGGTTTAAGAAAATTTCTGTAGGCCCTCTTGGTTCGCCATCTTCAAGCCGCGTTCGCCATCCGGGAGCGGGCAAGGATCGCGCTGCTTGCAAGACAGCATCTAAAGACGTTGCCAAGGTCTCATTATCTCCATCGAGAGACTCTAAAACGTCACTGAGCCGGCGCTTCAGACCTCTAGCGCGCGATGAACGGCCGCCGGCTTCTGCCCCGATGAGCCACATACGTAGATCGGATGTTTCCATGGCGCTAAGACCGGCAGAAAATGCGCTGTCGGCGGCACCAAACAAATGATGTCCTTCATCGAAGATGTAGCGCATTGGCTGAGTGGCATCGTCCACTCCACCGAGTGACGCCTGCACCATGACAAGGGCATGATTGGCGACGACGATGTCTGCGGTGCGCGCCTTCCGAATCGTTTTTTCGACAAAACAACACCGATAATGTGGGCAAGCAGAGAAAATACACTCTCCTCGCCGATCGGCCAGAGACATCACGCGGTTTGTGCCAAAAAGATCAGACAACCAATTTGGAAAATCACCTCCCGCCATGTCGCCAGAGCGGGTTGCCGTGATCCAGCGTGCAATCAAACTCAATGGAATAACAGAATTGGGATCGGTTCCGGCACGATTGAGTGCTTCTTCATAATTTAAAAGACAAAAATAATTTTCCCTACCTTTGCGTATGACAACACGTTCGTTCTTGTCTTCGGGTATAGGAAAGACCTGATCGAGTTCTTGTTCAAGCTGTCGCTGCAGATTACGTGTGAATGTAGAAACCCACACCGGACCGGCGTTTTTTTCTGCCCAAAGGCTTGCCGGTGCCAAGTATCCAAGCGTCTTACCAACCCCTGTTCCTGCTTCAGCGATTACAAGATTGGGTTCGTCGGGCGCTTGTTTCGCGCGAAAGGCGTGGGAAACATCCCGTGAAAACTGTTCTTGTGATTTTCTCTTCTCGGAGTCCTTTCCAAGTATCTTTTTGAGTCTGTCTCCACTTTCTTCTTCTGTTACCGGTTCGTTGCCGGGTGGCTGTGGCGGAGCCCGATCTTCAAAAGGCTCAAGGCGGGACCATACCCGAAGGGCGGACAACCCAAGTCCGGATTCACCGCTTTGGTTATGCGCTGCGGCTAAGACAGTTGGCCCCCAACACCATCCGGCGTGATTCAGCACATGGGCAATGCCCAATGCGTTTGAAGATGAAGACTTTTTCAACTGTGTTACGTCCTGAAGTAAGGTTTGAACAATGTCGACCAACGATAGAGCTTCATCATTCATCGAATGTGGCTGCTTCAACCCTATAGCCGTGACGAGCCCATTGATTGTGGGCAGACAAACTTGTCCTGGCCTTACAAAGGCAAAAAGTTCCAAGACATCAAAGCAGGGAAACGGCTTCAGCCTCAATCGTGTTGCTGTTGCTCGCGCATGACAGAGAATCGGGGTGAGGTCCAGGATGGTTTTTGCGTTCGCATTGGTGACATCTTGAATCTCACCATCTGAGGACATCAGCAGGCCGGAGTGGGCTCGCGTCACCAATACCGGAACATTGGGAAGAACGATCTCAGGTGTGTCAGGCACTGTATATTATTGACCGATTTCGGCAGAGCGTAGGCTTGGGCATAACGATCCAATCGATTGATCAAACTGATATATAGCGTGTGAACCGTGTTTGCCACTGTGGCGAGGTCTTGACCGCCCATGATCACAGACATACGGTGCGCCGCTGTCATTTCCCGGATGATCTCCAATGAGCAACATTGCTGCCATCGCTCGCGAGAGCAAAGCCTGGCCTATAACGGAAGCCAGATCCTTACTTGATGGACGCCTCAAGGGTGGAATGGGCGACAAGGGCTATGTGTTGTTTGAAACCGGTTACGGTCCATCCGGACTGCCTCATATCGGTACGTTTGCCGAGGTCGTGCGAACGACGATGGTGCGCCATGCATTGCATCTGTTGTCACCAGACACGCCAACCCGGCTCTATGCGTTTTCTGACGATATGGACGGATTGAGAAAGGTCCCCGACAACATACCGAACAAAGAGATGGTCGCTGAGCATCTGGGTAAGCCATTGACCAGTATTCCTGACCCCTTTGGTACCCATGAAAGTTTCGGTCATCATAACAATGACCGTCTCAAAGGCTTTTTGGACTCTTTTGGGTTTGAATATAAATTCAAGAGTTCAACGGACTGCTATCGGTCCGGAGAATTTGACCAAGCGCTTCTGCGTGTTCTGCAGGAGTATGACAAAATAACCAATGTTATATTGCCGACGCTTGGTCCTGAACGACGGGCAACATACGCTCCTTTCCTTCCGGTATGTCCAAAAGCTGGCCGAGTGCTTCAGGTGCCTATTATCAATCGCGACCCGAACGCGGGCACGATTACCTATGAAGACGATGAAGGCGCAAAGATTGAGGTGCCGGTCACGGGGGGTCATTGCAAACTGCAATGGAAGTGCGACTGGGCGATGCGCTGGTATGCATTGGATGTCGATTATGAGATGTCAGGTAAGGATCTCATCGATTCAGTGCGGCTGTCTGGGAAAATTTGCCGTATTCTGGGTGGGCGTCCGCCCGATAATTTGACTTATGAACTGTTCTTGGATGACCAAGGTCAAAAGATTTCAAAGTCCAAAGGTAACGGTTTATCCGTAGAGGAGTGGTTAACCTACGCGCCTGTCGAGAGCTTGGCGCAGTTCATGTATAAAAAACCAACGGCGGCAAAACGGCTTTACTTCGATACGATTCCGAAATCTGTCGACGATTATCTCGGCCATCTCAATGCCTTTCCCAATCAGGACGTCAGTGAACAGCTTAGCAACCCGGTGTGGCACATCCACGACGGCAAGCCGCCGCAGGAGATGGCCCATTTAAGTTTCAGCATCCTGTTGAATTTGGCCAGTGTATGTCATTCGGAAGACCCGGCTGTGCTGTGGCATTACATTTCCCGTTATGCGCCTGCCGCAAATCCCAAGAGCGATCCACTGTTGGACGATTTGGTGAAGCACGCCATCGCCTATTACCGGGATTTTGTGCTGTCCAACAAATCGTTTCGCTTGCCCAATGACGAAGAGCGAGAAGCATTGGACGAACTGAAAGTAAAATTAGCTGAAAACACCGACAATCTGTCGGCTGAAGATCTGCAATCGATCGTCTATGAGGTGGGTAAGGCACATTCTGATGCATTCCCCAAACTGCGTGATTGGTTCAAAACTCTGTACCAGGTTTTGCTGGGGCAGGATCAAGGCCCGCGTATAGGGTCGTTCATTGCGCTTTATGGAGTGGAAGAGACCATTGGTCTCATTGACCGCGTTCTTGCGGGAGAAGATCTGACAGCAGACTAGGCCGGGATGGCTTGGTCTTCTATCTCTGCGATATCCATGAGAGCTTGATCCGCGTCACGAATGATGGCCAGGGCGTCTGTCATGGGCGGCAGAGGATCACTGTACCCAACCAAAGACAGCAGCCGTTCCGTCGGCACACGTCCTTTTTTGTCCAGAAAAGCAGCCTTCAATACAGCGATCGCATACACGTCGTCACCGGCCACCAGCTTGTGTTCCAAATAGATCCAACGGTCATCACATCCAACAACCCTTGTGGTCACATCAACTTTCTTGAACGGGGATACAGCCCGTCGATATCGAATGGAACCGGATCCCAACACCGGCATGAGCTTGTGGGCGCGAATCGGTTTCCAGGCGCCATTGCGGATGAGGTGGCCTACCCGGCCGAGGTCCATAAAGCTGAAGTAACGGGAATTGGTCAAATGCAAGTTGGCATCGAGATCCGTGGGTAGAACCCTGAATGACAACGCTGACACCTCTAAAATCTCGCAACGTTCCCGAAAACGGGCCGTCAAAAACATCTAGATCATGCGAAAGAGGAGATTCATCGGACGTCTCAGTTATGCTGCAACCGCTGCGCCAAACAGATCGTCGTCCATATCCATAATCGACTCACCGCCTGCCATGATCATGGAGAACAGAGCTCCCGTTTCCGGCAGGATGCGTTCGTAGAAGAAGCGGGCGGTTTTGATCTTGCCCACATAAAATCCGCTGGTGTCGTCGTCCTTCTTTTCCAACGCTAACTTCACCGTCCTCGCCCACATAAAGGCGAGGGCCACATGGCCGAACAACGTAAGGTAATCCGTCGCCGCAGCTCCGGCCTCATTGGGATTGCTCAAACCTTTTTGGGCAATGATGCCCGTGGCTTGCTGCAAACGCCCAAAGGCTTTTGCCAGACCGAGAACAAAGGGTTGCAACACATCATCATCTGCGTGCTCTTCGATGAACGCCTGGACTGGGTGGAAGAAAGAGCGCAGGTAACGACCGTAATGGGCGCCCATTTTACGGCCGATCAGATCCATCGCCTGAATACCGTTTGTGCCTTCGTAGAGCTGGGTGATCCGGGCGTCGCGGACGAACTGTTCCATGCCGTGCTCATGGATATAGCCATGACCGCCGTAAATCTGCACGCCCAGATTGGTCACCTTAAAGCCTTTATCTGTGCCGTAGGCTTTGACGATCGGTGTCAGTAACTGCACAAGGTCGTCGGACTGTTGGCGCGCAGCCTCGTCGCCGGCGTTTTCCGCTTTGTCGAGATGAATGGCGATCCATATGGACAGAGCACGGATGCCTTCCGTCAGCGCTTTCATGGTTAACAAGTTTTTCCGCACATCAGGGTGAACCAAAATCGAATCCGCCGATTGGTCGGGAGACTTTGCACCTTTGAGCGCCCGGCCTTGGAGCCGTTCCTGAGCATAGGCCAGCGCGCCTTGATAGGCCGCTTCGCCGACTCCGAGCCCTTGGATGCCGACGCCTAACCGGGCCGCGTTCATCATGGTGAACATGGCCCGCATCCCTTTATGCGATTGGCCGACCAGCCAGCCAGTAGCGTCATCGAAGTTCATCACGCACGTGGCGGACCCTTTGATGCCCATTTTGTGTTCGAGAGAACCGCAGGCCACACCGTTACGAGGTCCCACCGATCCGTCGTCCTTGGGTAAAAGCTTGGGTACGACAAACAAACTGATTCCCCGAATACCGTCGGGAGCGTTGGGCAGGCGAGCCAAAACCAAGTGAATAATGTTTTCGGTGAGATCGTGTTCGCCAGCTGAGATAAAAACCTTGGTGCCGGTGATCTTGTAACTGCCGTCGTCCTGAGGGTCAGCTTTGGTGCGGATCAGACCCAGATCCGTACCGCTGTGGGGTTCCGTCAGGCACATGGTTCCCGACCAAGTGCCTTCGACGAATTTCGGCAAATAGAGCGCTTTTTGCTCGTCGGTGCCGTGCAGATTGATGGCGTTGTATGCGCCTTCAGTCAAACCCGGATACATACCGAAGGACATATTGGTGGAGCAGATCATTTCCTGAATGAGAAAATGCAGAGCCGCAGGTGCGCCTTGCCCGCCGTAGTCGGGATCGGCCGCGATCCCTGTCCAGCCGCCTTGAGTAAACTGGTCGTAGGCATCCTTGAATCCCTTCGGCGTGCGCACCACGCCGTTTTCCAAAACGCATCCTTTGGTATCGCCGCTCAAGTTCAATGGAAATAAAACTTCCGCTGTGAACTTGCCAGCTTCTTCCAACACAGCGTCAACCACATCCGCTGAGAAATTTTCGTATTCTGGCAAGTCGGCGAGAGAGTCGCCGTCGAGCAATTCGTGATAGACAAATTTCATATCGCGAAGTGGGGCTGTGTAAACGGCCATAGTGTTTACTCCTAGCTTTGCTCAATTCCGCAAGGGCTTGCCGGTATCGAGCATGTGCTCCATCCGGGCCAAGGTGCCTTGGCTGCGGGCCAGCGTCATAAACCAAGTGCGCTCTAGCTTGAGTAGATCTTTTTCGGAGACGGTTTCAGTCATATCCGTGTCGCCCCCGGTCAACACTTCAGACAGCGCACCGGCAACCACCTGATCGTGCGGTGTCGCCATGCCCTTGAGCGCCAAATCGTGCAACGCCAATTGCATGGCAGCCCTGCCGGTGGGGCCGGGCAGAACCAATTCCTGATCTTCCGGCGGGGTATAGTCGGGCACCAAGGACAGTGCTTTTGCTTTTGCGTCGGCGAGCAAACGGTCCCGGTTCATCGTGATGCCATCGGACTTCTTGAACAGACCCATTGTCAACGCTTCGGCTGCGGACTTTGCTACCTGTGCCGTGCCAATCATCTCAAAGGCCTTGGCCACGGCCGGCATAGGGCCACGCGGCAGGCGAGGATGATTTTGCAGACGCAACAGCACTTCCTTGCAGCCGCCCCAGCCGGGAATGATACCGACGCCCACTTCCACAAGGCCGGTGTATGTCTCTGCGTGGGCCTGGACCGCATCAGAATGCAGCAGGATCTCGCAACCGCCACCGAGTGCCATACCCGAAGGTGCTGCAACGACCGGGAACGGCGCTTTTTTCAACGCCATATAAGTCTTCTGGCCATCTTCAATCTGACTTTCTATTTCCGGCCACAGGGCAATGTTGGCCGCAAACAGGAAGAGGCCCAGATTGGCGCCGACGGAAAAATTACTTCCGTCGTTGTAAATCACCAGTGCCTTCAAGGACTCATCGCCCTTGACGAGTTTGATTGTCTTTTTGTAAAGCGTCATGATTTCTGGATCGAGACTGTTCATCTTCGACGTAAACTCGAAACACAGAACACCATCACCGATGTTCCAGACCGAAGCAGAACCGTTTTTCAAGACGGGCTCGGAGGTTAACTTGACGTCAGATAACCGCAAAACACCGTCTGGGCACGGCACATCCGCATAGTCACCGGTCGTGGTTAAGTATTGGCGCTTGCCTTTTTCGATCCGATAAAAACCGCCTTTGTCGGCTGCGAGTTTCAACAGGGGCGGTACTTCTACACCTGCACTTTCGAGTTTTTCAGCCAACCAATCGGTGCCCATCTGGTCCACCAGTTCGAAAGGACCGTGTTTCCAGCCGTAACCGTCCTTCATGCCGGCGTCGACATCGACGATCGTATCGGCAATCTCGGGCACCAAAGACACGGCGTATGGAATCGCATGTGACACCAAGTGCCAGGCAAACTTTCCACCTTTGTCTTCATGCTCCACTAGGGCTTTCAAGCCACCCGCTTTAGATGCATTAAGACTGTCCAATCGTGCCTTTTGCGACGGCGCGTAGTCGCCGGTGTTAAGGTCGATGCTTTCCTTGATCCGTTTGCCGTCCGCTTTGTTAAGTCGATAGAAGCCACCCGGGCCTTTGCGGCCGATCCATCCCTTTTCCAGCATGGTTTTGACAACTTCAGGCTCGGAATGGATGGCGCGATAAGGGTCATTGTCAGGCAGACGTTCGAGCATGGACGCGGCAACGTGGGGCATCAGGTCCAGACCAACGAGGTCCAGAGTGCCGAAAAAGCCGGACTTGGGGATGCCAAATGGGCGACTGCCGATGGCATCGGCTTCATCGACAGTGAGTCCCAGGTCAAGCGCACCTGTAAGACCCAATTGGAACCAATAGGTGCTAATGCGATTGGCGACAAAGCCCGGTGTGTCTTTGGCATGGATAACGCCTTTGCCGAGATGAACATCACCAAAGGCGTGGATCGCGTCGACGGCCTCGGCTCGTGTTTTGTCCGATGCCACAATCTCCAGCAAACGCATATAGCGCGGCGGATTGAAAAAGTGAGTGATCATGAAATCGGGTACGAGCGCGTTATCCATGCCACCGGTAAGATCCTGCAGTGGAATGGTGGAGGTATTGGAGGAAAGAATCGCGCCCGGTTTCTTGACTTTGGCCACCTTGGCATAAAGGTCCTGTTTGATATCCAGGCGTTCAATGACGGCCTCAACGATCCAATCGCAATCGGACAGCCAGTCCATGTGATCTTCGATATTGCCGGGAGTCACACGCTTGGCGACGCCCTTGCCCATGAACGGCGCTGGGTCCGTCTTGAGCATCTTCTTGATCGCCCCTTCGGCAATGACATTCCTGTTGGCGCTATCCTTGGGAACAATGTCGAGCAAGATGACCGGAATGCCGGCGTTGGCGATGTGGGCAGCAATCCCGGCGCCCATAACGCCGGCACCGATGACCGCCGCTTTTTTAATCTCGACCATTAGACAGCCTCCAACACCGTGGCAATGCCTTGGCCGCCACCGATGCATTGAGTGGCGAGGGCCAGCTTCTTGCCTTCCCGCTGCATGACTTGTGCTGCTTTGCCGGTGATGCGCGCACCCGTCGCCCCGAGCGGATGGCCTAAAGCGATGGCTCCGCCATCAATGTTGGTCTTGGACAAATCAAGACCGAGGTCGTGAACGACGGCGAGAGATTGGGCGGCAAACGCTTCATTGAGTTCAATAACGTCAATGTCATCCAGTTTTACACCGGCGCGTTCAAGCGCTTTGTTGGTAGCGTTGACGGGGCCAATCCCCATGATCTCCGGCGCACATCCAGCAACGGCGATGGATTTGATGCGGGCCAAAGGCTTCAAGCCATGGGCCTTGGCGTAGGAGTCTGTTGTCACCAACACAGCCGCCGATCCGTCCGTCAATGGTGACGACGTTCCTGCTGTTACACTGCCCTTTTCATCAAAGGCTGGATTGAGATCCGCCAGCACTTCCATCGTCGTATCGGGACGGATGCAACCGTCTTTTTCGACAGTGCCATCCTTAGTTTCAATGGGTACGATTTCGTCATCGAATTTGCCGCTCGCTTGGGCGGCGTCGGCCCGTTTGTGACTCTCGACCGCAAAGGCATCCTGTTTTTCACGGGAAATGCCATATTTCTTGGCTAGGTTTTCCGCTGTTTCTCCCATACCCATGTAGGCCGCATGTCCCGCGTCAACCAGCTTTGGATTGAGCATCGGATTGAATCCCGGCATCGGCACGCGGGTCATGCTTTCAATACCGGCGCAGAGAAAAGCGTCACCGGCGCCAAGCGCAATGGCACCAGCGGCCATATGAACCGCTTGCATGGACGAGCCGCAGAACCGGTTAACAGTCGTACCGGCAACGTTGTTGGGTAGGTCCGCCAGAAAAGAAATATTTCGTGCCACATTGAGTCCCTGTTCCCCTTCGGGAAAGGCACAGCCAACAATGAGGTCTTCAACCGTGCTCGGGTCGATCCCTGTGCGTTCAACCAACGCTTTAATCACCGTGGCTGCCAAATCGTCTGGTCTGACTTTGGTCAAGGCGCCTTTATTGGCCAGGGTCAATGGTGAACGTGCGTAACCTGCAATAACAGCACCGGTCATCGGTCTATCCCTTTCTGATTTTCGTTGATTTGCTTCAAACTTCGTTTCCTTGGCCCGGTCTCAACCGGGTCGACCCCTTTGCTTAATAAGCGTTCTGCCGCATCCCGTTCGATCTGTTCCAGTTCATTCAATGATTCTTCAATGTCGAGTAATTTTCCGCGTAAATCGTCCGCCCGTTCGCGGGCTTTAATCCGGACATGCTGCAACTGGCTGATGTGGTCAGGGTCGGCATCGTATAGGTCGAGGAACTCGGCAATTTCGTCGAGCGAAAACCCCAGCCGTTTGCCTCTTAAAATCAAGGCCAGCCGCGCACGATCACGGTAGGTGTAAACACGGGTCGAGCCCGCCAACTGGGGCCGGAGTAAACCGCGACTCTCGTAAAACCGAATGGTCCGTGCGGTCACCCCGGCGTCGTCGGCCAATTGCGTGGTGCTATACAGTCGATCGTGATGAGATCGTTCAACTTTTCGGGCCGCTTCGATCATGCCGCACTCTCTTCTGAGGTTGCGTTTCCGTCTTCTTCCGCCTTGAGTTCTTTCTTGGAAAGTTTGCCGATCAGCGTTTTCGGCAATTCATCACGAAACTCGACTAAAGTGGGCCGTTCAATCGCCGAAAGCCGTTCCTTCAAAAAGGTATTGAGTTCCCCTTTGGTCAAAGATTCGTTTTCTTTGAGTTTAATAAATGCCTTGGGTGCTTGGCCGCGATACTTGTCCTCAACGCCGATCACCGTAACTTCGGCGATGGCAGGATGCTCGTGAATGGCTTCTTCAACGATACGCGGATAAATGTTGTATCCACTGGCAATGATGATGTCCTTTAGCCGGTCGACGAGGAATACGTAGCCTTCTTCGTCCATGTATCCAATGTCGCCAGTTCGGAAAAAATCACCAATCATCGCTTTGTCCGTCGCTTCAGGATTTTGCCAATAACCTTTCATGACCTGCGGACCGCGGGCGCAAACTTCTCCCTTTTGCATCAACGGCATCTTTTGCGTGATATCTTCAAGAGACCGAATTTCAATTTCGGTTCCTGGCATGGGAATACCCACTGACCCGGGCTTGTTCACACCTTCAGTTGGATTTGTGGTTATGACAGGAGACGTTTCGCTTAGCCCATAGCCTTCGACGACAACGCAACCGGTAATGCGCTCGAATTCTTTTTTTACTTCCACGGGGAGAGGGGCGCCGCCGGAAATACAAACCTTAATGGACGAAAGATCGTACTTCCCGACATCAGGAAAAGTGTTAATGGCTGTAAAAATGGTTGGGACCGCCGGAAAAAAGGTCGGTTTCTTCTGATCAATTGCCCGCAAGCAATCTTTTAGATCAAACCTGGGCAACATGATGATCGATGCGCCGTACCGCAGGGCTGACATCATCACCACGGTCATGGCAAAGACATGGAAAAACGGCAATGCGGCGAGAAAACTTTCCGTTTCAATTTTAGCATTGTCGTACCAAGAGGATACTTGGATCGCATTGGCGCTGACATTGGCATGGGTCAGCATGGCGGCCTTGGGTATTCCGGTCGTGCCTCCGGTGTACTGCAAGACAGCGACATCCTCCGCACAATTAACCTCGGCTGGTATGAATGATGCGTCGTTATCAATGAGGTCTTCGAACCAAATTTGCCGGTCGTCGTCGTCGACCCGGGCCAAAGTTTTGCGGCGAAAAACGTTGAACAGGACCGCCTTACGCCACGGCAAAACATCGGTCATCGAACACAACAGCAGTTTTTCAATGTTGTTGCGATCAACGGCCTCACGGGCCTTGGGGTACATGACATCAAGATCCATGGTCACCAAAATCCGAGGCCGGCTATCTTGCACCAATTCATCCAGCTCGCGCGGTGCATAGAGGGGGTTGATGTTGACCACCTCGCCGCCGATGAGCAGCACCGCATGAAACAGCACGAGGTAATAGGGTGTATTGGGAAGCATCAAGGCAATGCGGTCGCCCTTGCCGATGCCCAAATCTTGCAGACCTTTCGCGGCACACCGGACCAGCTGGCCGGTTTCCCGATAGGTCCAGGTGCGGCCAAGAAACTCCATACAGATTCGATTTGGGTAGGCAGCGACACAGCGCTCAAAGGCGGCGAATGCCGGTTCTTGGGCAATCTTCAAGTCCCAGTTCACAAAGCCCGGATAACTTACTAACCACGGCTTGTCTTGCGCTGTGTCCGTGGTGATGTCCATTGACCCTTCGCTCCGAAAATCAAGTCCTGGGCGCATTTGGAGGATGCGCCGCCGCTACTAAGTTAAGGGAATTTATTTCCAGTTCAATGGAAAATAGTGACGTTAACGTCAAGTTTCTGTGACATCGACTCTTACGTAGAAAAACGTAGCTATATCAATGTCTTAAACGTCTCTAACGGAGGACAAGGGCTATTGGTCCAGCAAGCTGCTCAGTTTCAGAGCAATGCCTTTAGAGCCAAAGACCTTCAATTTGCCCATGGTGAAGGCGACCATGGGATTAAGCTCGCCGGCCATCAGCTTTTGCATGTTGTCCGGTGACAGCACCATTGTGGTCTCAGCTTCATCATCGTCCGGATTGGCCGTGACTTCGACTTCGCACCGGTCGCGTCCAATAAGATTTTGCCGAACTCTTCCAGATCAAATAAGACCGTATGGTTGAGTTCCCCCAGCTCTTGGGCGCGGTTTTTTACGTCTTCGACGATGTCTTCAAATTCCACTGAGTCTTACTCCAGCACGCTTATAGGCTGACTTGATCCTATGCCATGGTGTATTGGCTCATCCACATAAGCAATATCGTAATTAGGAAAATGGAGTTTGGTCATGACACATATCTTGGCCAACGGCATTCCCAAGGCCTGAGAACGGCGGTGACAAATTAGTCCACGGGAGCGGCGGGAATGTCCCGGCCGCGGGCGGCGCAAAAGTCTGCCACCTGTAGCCTTCGATCCGTTTGGGGATGGAAGGTGGGAGGATGTACTTGGTGGACCTTTATCTAACCGTGCGACTGGCGTGCCATGTGGAAGAGCTGAGCCAGCGAGAAGCAGCAAGACGGTTTGGGCTATCGCGCGATACAGTGAAGAAGATGCTGCGGCACTCGGTGCCGCCGGGATACCGGCGCAGCGAGCCGCCGAAGCGGCCTAAGCTGGACCCGTTCACGGATATCATTGACCGCATTCTGGAAGCGGACCGCACGGTTCACCGTAAGCAGCGCCACACGGCAAAGCGGATATTCGAGCGCCTTCGCGATGAGCATGGCTTCACCGGCGGCCAGACCATCGTCAAGGATTACGTCCGCGAACGGCGCCGTCGTTTGCGGGAGATGTTCGTGCCGCTGGTACATCCGCCGGGGCATGCGCCGGGGCATGTGCAGGCGGATTTCGGCGAGTCGGATGCGATCATCGCTGGCGTCAAGCTGCGAGCCCATTTCTTTGTCATGACCCTTCCCCACAGCGCTGCATGCTTCGTCGTGGCCTATCCGGCGGCGACGGTGGAAGCCTGCCAGAAGGGACTTGCCGTTGGCTTCACCACCGCGGCCGCCCTGGTCCATGAACTGATGGAAGCGAGGGATGAGAAGCGGTTGCTGCGGTTGCAGAAGCAATTGGCAAAGGTCCGCCTGCTGATTATCGACGAACTCGGCTTCGTGCCGCTCTCAAAGACCGGCGCCGAACTCCTCTTCGAAGTGTTCAGCCAACGTTACGAACGGGGCGCAATCGTCATCACCTCGAACTTGCCGTTCGACGAATGGACGGAAATATTCGGTTCCGAGCGCCTGACCGGCGCACTGCTCGATCGCCTGACCCACCATGTCCATATTCTGGAAATGAACGGCGACAGCTACCGGCTCAACCAGAGCCGAAGAAAACAACAAACAGCCGGCCGCAGCTGATCGGTATCTAACACCGAGGCCAGCGTTGACCCGGTGGGTACACAGGCACCGCCCACACGCCTTCGCTTCGCACACGTGAAACGCTACGCAAAGCCGCGCGGGTCCCTCCTATGCACTACCGGGACAACCCGCAACAACGCCTTCGGCATCACATAAAATGGACTGGTTTTACGCCGCCCAACTGGACTGATTTTGCTCCGCCGTTGACACCAAGGGACACTTATGCGAATCATAAAATCGGTCCTGACTGGCATTGGTCTGATTGTTTTATTACCGTTTGCTGCCTTCGCCGTTCTGTACATCACCGACCCCGTGTACTACGGCCGGATTGCAACGCCCTTCTCCATCGACCCGGTCAAAGATGTCGATTGGTACGAACCCCTGGAGCGAGTTCCGGGAAATCTTGGGCCTTCATTGCCACGGGCTGCGCCGCAAGACCGCACGATCTCGGAAGCCGGCTGGCAATCGGCTGTGGACTACGCCATTGAAACTGGCTCCGTCGCTCTCGTGGTGTGGCATCGCGGCGCCATTCAATACGAATACTATGGTCCAGGGTTCGACAGCATGTCGCGAACCGGTCCCGCGTCCATGCATAAATCCGTTGTCGCCTTAGTGGTGGGAGCAGCCATTGAAGACGGCACACTACCATCGGTCGATGAACCGGCAGCGACATACATAGCTGAGTGGGCAGGCGACGACCGGGCTGCCGTCACGATTCGTCACCTCTTGCACATGACCAGCGGATTCTATCGGGATCCATTCAGTCCAAGTCCGTTTGGCACAACTATGAAATTGAATTTGGGTACGGAAATCACTTCCCTGATCCTGGAACAGCCTGCCCGCCGTCCTCCCGGTGAAGAATTCGATTACAACAATTTTAATCCACAGGCGCTTGGCATTTTATTGGAGCGGGCGACAGGTCAGCGGTATGCACAAATCCTTTCGGACAAACTGTGGTCCAAGTTAGGGACGCAAGATGCCTTTCTCTGGCTTGATCATGAGGGTGGCTTGCCGCGAACGTACTGCTGTTTACACGCAACCGCGGAGGACTGGCTGCGGGTCGGCCTGCTCCATTTAAACAAAGGCCGTATCGACGGTGTGCAGGTCATATCGGAAGAGTGGATGAGCGACATCATCACTGGTTCAGAGCTTGGTCCCAATTACGGATATCAGACCTGGCTGGGATCGCCGTACCGCGCGCAACGGGATTACGGACCCTACGTGGGCGCCTACGTCCGCCATGACGAACCCTATAAAGCCAATGATGTGATCTTCTTTGATGGTGCCGGAGGCCAGCGGGTTTACATTGTCCCGTCCTATGACATGGTGATTGTCAGGACCGGCACCGGTGGCGTTGACTTTGCCTCCGGTTCGTTTCTATGGGAGGACTCTCGTATACCCAACGCGCTCATGAGGGGTGTTCAGCCCTAACGTCTGTAGCTCTGTCCGGGTCTCGTTACTAGTAATGGTGAAATCATGGTGATCTTCAAACGCATCCTACAAGGCGTGGCTGCGCTCCTCGGTATTGCTATCGTTGTTACCGGAATCATTCTTGCGTCAGACTGGCTTTACTACAAACGCCTTATTACGTTCGATCCAACGAATTCCATGACCAATATGGCATGGTACGAGCCCGTCGTTGAGGTGAGCGCAGGGCTACCGCCTGCAATTCCAATTGCAGATCCATCAGTGCGTACAATTCCGCAAGAAACACTGGATGCCGCCGTGGCCTTCGCCGTCGACAACAAATCCATGGCTTTGTTGATTTGGCATCGTGGCGCACTGCAACTTGAATGGTACGGCGATGGTTTTGATCAAATTTCGTACATGGAATCAGCCTCCATGCATAAGTCGGTCATGGCGCTGCTATTTGGTATCGCCATCGACGATGGATTCATTCCGTCCGTAGATGAGCCGGCGTCCACGTACCTGACCGAGTGGCAAAACGACGAGCGGTCTAAAATCACCATTCGCAACATGCTGCAAATGGCGCATGGACTTAGCCGGGCACCGGGTGGGTTCAGTCCCCTGAGCGACAACATGAAACTCTCGTTGGGCACGGACTGGGGCGGTATTGCGTTGAAGGCGCCGGCGGAAGATCCTCCAGGAACGGTTTTCGCCTACAGCAATTTGAATTCCCAGTTGCTGGGGTTGATCCTCCAGCGCGCCACCGGAATACCTTATGCAGAATTTCTCGAAACACGCCTATGGTCGCATGTGGCAGAAAGCAGCGCGTGGGCGTGGCTGGATCGTCCCGACGGTTTAGCGAAAACGTCAGGCTCACTATTCACACCCGCGCGCAACTGGTTACGAATGGGCCTGCTTCACCTCAACAGTGGCAAAGTCGGTGATGTTCAGGTGGTGCCGGAGGCGTGGATCGCCGAGGTAAAAAAGCCCTCGCCAACCAATCCCAATTACGGGTTCCAAACCTGGCTCGGCACCGAGTACATGGCGAAGCGGGACTATGGGAAAGGCGTGCCGGCATACGTTCCCCATTCGGAGCCGTTTGTAGTCGACGATCTGATCTTTTTCGATGGGTCCGGCGGTCAACGGGTCTATGTCAGTCAAGCTGAGGAGCTCGTAATTATCCGCACTGGAGAAGGCGGCTTGGATTTTCAAACTGGAGCGTTCAAATGGGACGACGCTTTTCTTCCTAACCTCATTATTCGCGGCATCCGCAGTCAGGTTTCTGCGTCTTCAACACCTTAGTTTTGGTTCGAAATGAACCCGAACTAAAACCGAATTTGAGTGTGTTTTGGCTGCTTAATCCTTGATTTTTATGGCGTTAATTGACCGTTTACCGGAAACACTGATACTTTTCATGGGAGAGGGCTCATATAGCGGGGATCGGGCCTCATAAAAAAGCCATCGGGCACCAAATAACAACGTGATTATCCCATTGACCAATGTAGTGGTGCATGACATGTTCTGGGGATGGAGAGACATTTCTCAGTTGGTATTGTCCATAATCTCGTGGTTATTTTGTTCACCCTTGTGGCAGGTGATGTTTTCTTGGGCATCACGGGCCTAAAAAAGATGATAACCGAGATCCAACCTCTAATCGGCGCGTTCCTGCCACACATAGCGGCCACACTGGCAATTTATTCTTTGTTTTTCTGGTGTGTGGCAATCCGCAATAGAGTTAATAGATGGGAGAAGGGAAAAGGATATGAAATTATTTCTGATATGGAATCACTGAGAAAATCTATCGACTATAATGAGCGTTCGATCAGGCGAAAAAATGTTGACGACCCAGCTGAGATTTATAGATGGCGTATTATCGTTGAGAAATACCAGAGATTTTTCCCTAAACCATTTAACCCAAGCTTCACGAGCCATCGTGCTGCGCGGTTCTCAGAGTTAATTAAACTCTATGGGTACAGAAAAGGCATTAAGAAGATTAAAGATGGATTAGATAATAAGACCAAGGTGAGCTAGTATGTCACAAGGCAAATACCTATCGCTTGAGGAGGCCCGCAATAGCGGGAAGCTCGACCGGTTCGCCAAAGAGCACCCAAGCAAGTGTGTTCTGCCTTTCTGGTCCGTACTCAACCACATCATTTCACGTTCGAGAGAAGATGACCGAACATCAGTTCAGGGCGGTTCCGCCGATTGTAGCGATACTCAAACTCCTTCACGTACTTCTCAAGGTGCTTCTTCGAAACGTGGACGTGCGTCCCACGAATCGAAAGCTTCAACCGCGCCCAAAAACCTTCGACCCCGTTAACATGGCAATCGCCATCAACATACTCGCCAGCACCGTGGTTGACCGTTTCATGCTTAAAACCGGCCTTCTTGAGCCCATTGTAGGATTTCAGTTCATCCGTATGGACCGCGCTTCCTTTCTTGACGTTCTCTTTAATAATCGGTTGGAGGGTCTTTTTACGAACGTTAGGGACTACCTTGGTCATAATATCGCCGTCCCGTTCCAGCATACCGAACACAATAGTTTTGCCAGGAGCGCCGCGCCCGCGCTTCCCGCCTTTTTTCTTGCCGCCAACATAGGTTTCATCGGCTTCGACAGAGCCACCCAAAGGCCGCCCGCCGTCCGCATCGGCCATAAGTTTGCGGATTTGGTGGGCCATGCGCCAAGCCGTCTTGTAGGTCACGCTCAACTGGCGCTGCAACTCCTTAGCGGCTACACCGTGCCGCGTCGTGGTGAACATGTAGATCGCGTAGAACCACTTTTGCAGGGACGTGTGGGAACGGTGGAAAATCGTGTTCGCCATTGGGTGAATATGAAGTCCGCACCATGCACACTCATACGCTGGCTGTCCTGTTACGCGATGAAATTTACCGTGTTTGCCACACTTCGGGCAGTCCAGAGTTTCGCCGTAATGCTTCTTCATCAGGTAGTTCAGGCAAGCATCATCGTCCGGGAATTGTCTGAAAAAGTCTTGGACATTCTTAACTTTGAGCATCGTTCTCTCCATTTGATAAGAAGAGAGTAGCATAATGAGTTACATTGGTCAATGGGATAATCACGAATAACAAAGCCCGATGTGAGGAATTTACTGGATGGCAAATACGGCTGCCCAAACACAGGCTACGCAAGGTGGTGGGATTCCTAGTCAAAGGATCAAGAATCTCAACGACCTAATTCGTGACTTGGGTAAATGGCGCGAGTAGCAAGAGGCGGGGATAAATTTTATCGTCGTCAGTGTTTCTAGTGCTTTGCCTGAAACCAAACGCACGCCCGATCTTGTTGAACAAATTAAGGACGCGGTGCTGGCCACCACGGTCACGCGAGGCGGCAAAGGGTATATGCTCTTGCAGTGTGATTTCGGCTTGCTGGTCAAACTCAATAAAACGCAAATGGTTGCAACGGTGCGCGACCTCAAAGTGGAGATGTTGCGCACATTCGAACGCCATTTTCCTGGTAGCTTTGGCACCATAGACCAAACTCGGTTGGTTCTGAGTTATGAGCTGCAAGGAAATTACCGATCAGAGGCCGACCGTGTCGCCAAATACGCGGAAATGGCACAACAGGCGGCGCAATCGAAAGGTGCCGGCGGAGAGAAAAAGTTACGACCACTGACCCAAAACGACATTAAAAGCGTCATGTACGCCTATGAAAAGTTTGGGTCTGAGAAGTTCATCAAGACTTTTGTGCGCTCCCAAGATGTTTGCCTTTCTATGGACGGAAACGCGCCCGATCCGGTGATGACCGAGTACTTCATCAGTTATGGATCTGCTGCGGAAACCACTTTTCGTTGACGTTGAAATGCGTGGTAGTGGCCGCTTGTTCAATGAGTTCACTCTCGTGCTTGATCAGATCTTGCTACAAGCTTTCGATAAATTGCACGTGGGTGATAACCGCATTTCAATCAATCTGAACGTGGAGAGCGTTTTCACTGAAGCTTTCGAGGGATTTATCGAAAATACGCCCGAAGAAGTCATGCACCAAGTCGTCTTCGAGTTCCGCCAGTCCAACATCGTTAAAAATTTCGATGAGTTTCAAGTAGCGCGCGGCCTTATCCGTGCGCGCGGCGCACACATAGCTGTCGATCAGATTTTCCCCCAAACGGTCGGCCTTGTTGATCTCGATTTTCTAGGCGCCAGTATGGCCAAGATTCACTGGCGTAACGGTGCCGAAGAAGTACTGGCTGAGCGGGAAAAAGCCATCATTGGCCTTATCGAAAGCGGTGTCTTGCCGGTGCTCATTCGTGTTGACCAAGAGCGCGCGCTCGAAGTGGGCAACAGCATGGGAATCACCATGTATTAAGGTTTCTTGATTGACGACATGTTGAGTAAGTAACGGTCGCCACCATCGCTGAATTCCTAGGCTGCAATCCAAAGTACAAATCCCAAATTCGCTGTTGACCAAAGGCGGGCATTGGTGCCTTCCTAGGGCCTGATGCGCATCCAGGCGAAACTCTTTCTATTGCTGGTCGTTATTGCCGTCCTTCCGTTGACGGCTCTGAGCTGGCGCTCCCAAGTGGCAACCGAGCAATTAGGCATGGCCATCTCCGATCGTGGCCGCATGGCTGTGGCCAGCCAAGTAGACGCTCAGCTTCGCCAAGCGGTCGACCTTGGCAATACGATTCTGTTCCAGGAACAACGTCTCATCGAGTTGACTCTGCGGCTTCAAGCGAGGGAGGTAGAACGCCGGCTCCAAGAGCCTGCTTCTCGTGATCCTGGCCCGATTTATTTCAGTTCCGACTTCGAGGACCGATCGCAGTGGCCTCCTGGAACCATCCTGTCAGAGGAGCATCGCCAGCAAGCAGGTACTGAAGAGACAGTAGGCTCGCCGGTGAGCTACGAAGACCAATCGTTTTTCTTGCCACCAGATATTGAGCGCGATGCAGTGGCCCCAAGTCTCCTCCGAATGTCGTCTATGACATCTGCTTATCAAGACTTGGAACAAGAAATCGATGAGCTCATTTTCTGGCAATACACGGCATTAGAAGATGGCACGCATTCCGTATTTCCAGGACATGGGGGTTATCCCGAAACATATGATCCAAGAGAACGCGCATGGTATCGGTTGGCTAAAGCCGCAAACGATCTTGTTTGGACACCTCCTTTAATCGACGCCACAACGGGCTAGCTGCTTCTCACATCGGCAATGCCCGTTCATTTTCCAGACGGCGAATTTGCCGGAGTTACGGGCATCGACGTGCAAATTCTCTCCGTTCTCAACCGTATTCAAAACCAGTTACAGGTGGATGACCGCGCTGAAGGGTTTATCGTACGTTTGGCTGAAGCAGACGGCGACGTTTTCATTCCCGGTCTCTCGGCTGATGAACCTGAACTCTTGATCGTGGCCTATCGCGGGTATCAGACAGACAATGCCAATTGGGCTTCTGAAATCGAATCAGAAACTTTAATGGCTGGCAATGCGGTTGCACTGGACTTGTTAATTGAGGATCTCACGTCTCAGCGCCAAGGCTTGCGCCGCATGGACTATCAAGGTCAGGACTCGCTGTGGGTTTATGGACGTCTCCAGCGCGTCGGAGCCACACTTCTCTATATCGTACCTTACGCGGATATCCAGGAAGTGGCCGAGGAAGCGCAGGAATTTATTCGCCAAGCCACAGAAGATCAGACGCAAGTGGCCAGCTTTGCTTCAATACTTCTCATCATTTTGGTTGGGGCATTAGCCATTTTTGCATCACGGTCCGTGACTGGCCCGTTACGCGATCTTTCAAAAGTGGCGACCCAACTTGCACGGGGTGATCTTAACGCAAAAGTCGATGTGCAAGGGCGAGACGAAATCGGTGACGTGGCTGAGGCCTTTAATTCCATGGTTCCTCAATTGCGTGAAAACATGAATGTCCGTCAAACCGTGGCGCTTGCTTTTGAGGTGCAACAAAAACTGTTGCCTGCGACCGCACCAATAATGGAGGGCATGGATATCGCGGGCCGCAGTCACTACTGCGATGATATTGGCGGAGATTATTACGATTTCATTCCTTTGCCGGCCGCAGGCTTCGGACCACGCGTCGGTGTCGCTCTTGGGGACGTCACGGGTCACGGTGTTCCGTCTGCTTTGACAATGAGCACTGTTCGGGCGCCACTACGGGTAAAGGCTCATGAAACATTGTCGCTCGCCTCTATTGTCAACGATGTAAACGTCCATTTAACGGAAGATTCTGCAGGCGGTCGGTTCGTTACCCTTGTCTACATGGTGATTGAACCGTCAACACGAACAGTGCGCTGGGTCAGCGCTGGGCATGATCCAGTCATTGTCTATGAACCATTGGATGATTCCTTCAGCGAGTTAGAAGGAGAGGATATCCCACTCGGCGTAAAAGGAGACTGGCACTACAAAGAAGCGCAGCGCGATGAATGGTGTGACGGTGCCATTATGGTGATGGGGACGGACGGAATTTGGGAAGCGCGAAACGAGTTTGGCGAAATGTTTGGCAAGGATGCACTATGTGAGGTCATTCGCCGCCACGCACATAAACCGGCCGATACAATCTGTGAAGCGGTATCCCAAGCGCTTGATGCTTTTCGGGGGCCCGTTCAATACAACGATGATGTGACTCTGGTCGTTATAAAATTCATACCTAAGGATACCGATAAGGATTCACCAACCCAATGACGCTACATCTCTTAAAATTAGCGGTCGGTATCGATCATCTTGATCAATTGAAAGAGCGTCAGCACCGTTTTGCGAACAATGCCGGAAATTTCCGGCATAGGACGCGTATGTTTCCCAAACGCGGTGAAGAAATTTTAAATGGCGGCTCCATGTTCTGGGTTATCAAACGGCTGGTTTTGGTCCGACAGCCGATTATAGCGTTACACCGCGAAACCGATCGAGAAGGCCGTCGATTTTGCCTCATCGAATTGGCGCCAGATCACATCGCCGTAGAACCGCAACGCAAAAGACCTTTTCAAGGATGGCGCTACTTGAAAGCCGAAGATGCACCGTGCGACCTGGCTAACGGGACAGGCTTTATCGACCCTGAAATACCGCCTGAAATGCGCGCCGAGCTAGGCCGTATTGGCCTCATCTGAAGCGCGAAGACCGTTTATATAATCTCTACATGATTTCAGGGTGCTCGTGCTGCGGCTGCAAACATTTTTCAAAGGCGGTAGCCGGACCGGCGTCATGATCCCAAAATTTAGCAATGATCCGGCGTCCCGTAAGCCCGTTGGTTGCGTCCGTGCACATCCAAACTGCCGGCGGGACGATCACATCCCCGGGTAAGATTCGACCCGAACGTGTTCCCACTGCACCCGGCACCATTTCCTCTGAAATGAAATCTGTATCCGACGCACCACCTGGCAGCAGAATATTGACGTCGACACTGTGCGGGCCGAGTTCCCGTGCCCAAACGATATGCGCTGTTTCCAATCCCGATTTTGATGCCCCATAGGGAGAAAGACCGGTGCCAATCATTGTGGTGAGACTGGTGGAAATGCTGAAGACTTTGCCGAACTTACGCTCCATCATATGAGGCGCAACCGCCTTGGCCATTTGAAAGGACCCGGTCAGGTTGGTGTCGATGACGGCACGCCAGGCTTCGATGGGAACATCCCAGAACCGGGTGGTATCATCGCCCCCAGTAACTTTGTATTCCCGGCTTCCTCGCCCGGCATTGTTGATCAGCACATCGATTCTTCCGTACGCGTTAATCGTTTCGTCCACCGTTCTCTGGCAGTCTTCCCAATCCCTTACGTCCGCCTTCAGGGTGACGCAGTGGTCTGCTCCCGCAATGGCGTCTGCCTGGGCTTGCACGTCTTTCAACTGTTCCGGTTTGCGGTTTGCGGTGAGAGCCACTTTGGCACCGCCCTTGAGCAGTGCTTCGGCGATAAACCAGCCGAACCCCCGGCTGCCGCCAGTAATCAGGACAACCCGGTCTTTAAGCGAGGAATGGAGAAGATCTGACATAACGTATGGTCCTTGGTCTTTTCTTTGCTATGCACAACAGTACTGTGGCCCGCAAGGGAGCGGCTGTCACCTGTATGCTAAATGGCTGGAAGATCTTAGGTCACACTATGAACACGGTCCGATTGATCGATGATTGAAATCGACAAACTGAAGAGCGACGCAGATTCAGCGTTCCGCGCCGGGCGTTTGGATGAGGCACGCCGTCTTTATAAAGAGGTTCTGGACGCGAAGCCTGATTGGGCGGCTGCGCACAACAATCTGGCGATGGCCTTAAGGCAAATGGGTGAGCCTGAAGAAGCGGAGGAGCATTTTCGTTCCGCACTGACAATTGAGCCGGATCAAGTCGCGATGCTGAACAACCTTGGCGCGCTATTGCTTGAACAGAATAGATTTGCAGAGGCGATCGAAAGTCTCAATCGCGCCATTTCCATCAATCTGGAATACGACCGCGCCTACTATAATCGGGCCAAGGTCAAACACGAATTGGGCAATCTTAATGAGAAGATAGATGATCTCGAACGCGCTGCCGCCCTGAACGATACATTTGCTAAAGCTTTGACTGATCTGGGTATAGCCTACCGTGAGGTTGAGAATTTAGACGATTCAGTAACGGTATTAACGTCAGCTATCAATGCGAACCCTCAATTGATCGAGCCGAGGGTGAGCCTTGGTATTACGTTTAAATTACTTAATCGCGTTGATGAAGCAATATCAATTCTCCAAACTGCAATTGCAATTGATGATCAAAACCCAAGAGCTTACTACAATTTAGGTTTAGCGCTTTCTTCCAATCCATCGCATCAAGCTGCAATAAACGCCTATAAGAGGGCGTTAATGCTCGATCCCACTTACGACGATGCTGCCAACAACATGTATGGAAATTTGATGGCGTTAGGGCGTATTGACGAAGCGCGTCAGACGCTTGAAACGGCATTGTCCATTAACCCGAAGTATGCGGACGCGGCAAGTGTCAACGGCGGAGCAAAATCAGTCCAGTTGGGCGGCGTAAAACCAGTCCATTTTATGTGATGCCGAAGGCGTTGTTGCGGGTTGTCCCGGTAGTGCATAGGAGGGACCCGCGCGGCTTTGCGTAGCGTTTCGCGTGTGCGAAGCGAAGGCGTGTGGGCGGTGCCTGTGTACCCACCGGGTCAACGCTGGCCTCGGTGTTAGATACGGCCGCCACCGGTACGGCCCCGGCCGCGGGTTTGGTTACAGTTACGGATATACTTACCGCGGACCGCGCTTTGGCTATCCCCGTTACAGTTATAATCCTTATCCTAGCAATGAATATGGGTATGGAAACCGGTATCCCTACCCGCGGTACGGCTATGCACCGCCTCGCCAGGGGCCCTATTACGGCGGCGGCCGGGGCAACAGCCGGGAACGGTACGACCGGAACCCACGCCTCACCATCCTTGGCGCAACCTACAGGTCGATCGATGGCCGTGCCTGCGATGCCTTTTCGTTTGTCCACCGTCGGTGCGACGGCGAGCAGTCCTGTTCCGTACGGGCCAACAACAACATCTGCGGGGACCCGGATCGTGGTCGGCTCAAGATTCTGGAAGTGGTCTATGCCTGCGGTGACCAGCAATTGTGCGCCAATGTGCCCGAGCGGTCACGGTCTAAACTGAGATGCCGATAATCGACGAGTTTTCACCAACCTGACGTTGACCTTGATGGCGTGGACCCCCATGTTGAAGGGGTTATGGAGGCCATCAAAACCCGATTGAGTGATTGGCTACGCCGGGCAGCGGCGGAAATTAAACGTCTCATCGCCCGGGACGCGGCCGACACGCCGTCGCCATTGCCCCTGCGTATTGGCGCGGCAGTGATCGCTATTTTTGTCATTTACTATGGCGTCGGTATGGCCTGGTACAACACCATTGCCGATGACCTGGAGTTTCAGCCGAGCGACGAATTCGCCTTGAACGGCGGTTCGAAAGCCGTGGCCTCGGCGGCAGCCTTGGTCGCCCGGGAAGCGGACCGCTGGTCGCCCAATAAACCGTTGCTCCATCCGGCCGCTGGGTTGGACAACACGCCCAATTACCAGTTGGGCATTCTGTATGCGGTGTCCCGTTTTGCCATCGAACTGGGCGATGCCCTGGGGCGGACGCGCGGGTCTTCGGCGATCGACCCCGATCTCGACCGAGCTGCCGGGCTGCTTAAGTATGACGGCACCATTTGGTACTGGGGATCGGGCAATTTGGTTCCCACCGCCACGGCGGACTCACAGTATATGCAAGGTGTCCGAGCTCTACAGGCCTACAACCGTCGTTTAGCAGCCGGCGATGCCACCTACGACCGCCGCGCCGACAACCTCATCGCCTTTTTGGACCGGGTGGCCGCTGACCTCGGGTCTGCCTCCGCGGCCCTGGACGAACGAGCCCTTCAATCCAATACCGGTTATTTCGACATGCGTGCAGACGATGTGTTTTACAACATCAAAGGTCGGCTCTACGGCTATGCCCTTATCCTGCGCGATGTGGGTGCTGATTTCGGATCGATCATTGCGGAGAAACAAGTCAGCGCCATTTGGGAGCAGATGATGGCCAGTCTGCGCACTGCCGCGGCCATGGATCCACTCATCGTTGCCAACGGCAAACAGGATGGCCTCTTTGTACCGTCTCATTTGGCATCCCAGGGGTTTTACCTATTGCGGGCGCGCACCCAGCTCAGGGAAATTACCGACACCCTGGCTAAGTAGGGCACGATGCCAGTTGACTCATAGCATCCGCCCGATGCCATTCTTCGTATAACAATGAGACCACAGGTTAGGACGATTGCCATGTCGAAAGTGGAAAAGACTGACACCGATTCGAAGGCCGAATTATCACCCGAGCAGTATCATGTGCTGCGCGAAAAGGGGACGGAACGAGCTTGGACCGGTCCATATAACGATTTCAAAGGCAACGGTGTATTCCACTGTGCGGGCTGCGGCACACCCCTGTTCGACGCCGAGACCAAGTTTGACTCTGGTTCTGGCTGGCCCAGCTTCTATGAAAAAATCAAAGACGAGACCGTTGCCGAACATCGGGACGAAAGTTTCGGCATGATTCGCACAGAAGTGACCTGCGCTAAGTGTGACGGCCATCTTGGACACGTGTTTCCCGACGGTCCGCAACCGACGGGTCTGCGGTATTGCATCAACTCCCTATCCATCATCCACGAAGACGATATGGACAAATAGAAATCAAATGAACACCGTGCGTGCTCGGGAGTCCGTCTGGGACTATCCACGTCCGCCTGCCTTGGAGTCAGACAGCCGGTCTGTGCGGGTGGAATTCGCCGGGGAAACCATAGCGTGCACGTCCGGTGCGTACAGAACGATGGAAACCAGCCATCCACCTTCTTTCTACATTCCACCTGGTGATGTGAACTTCGACTTTCTCATCGGTACCTCGCATGAGTCCTATTGCGAATGGAAGGGGGTGGCTGAGTACTGGACCTTGAAAGTGGGTCTGCAAATTGCCGAGAATGCCGGCTGGAGTTATCCCAAGCCGACCAAACGCTTCGCTGCGATTAAAGACTACGTGTCCTTCTATCCGGGCCGCATGCATGCCTGTTACGTGGGCGACGAAAAGGTTGAGGCACAGGAAGGGGATTTCTATGGCGGTTGGATCACGTCTGAAATCGAAGGCCCGTTCAAAGGTGGGCCCGGCACCTGGGGGCGGTGAATGCTGCTTGATAAAATGAAACTCTCACTCAAGCGAGGTTAATCATGAAAATCGTTCGCGCGGCTGATCAGTCCTACGAACCTTATGCCGTTGAACACGGAGTCAAGGGTATCGAACGGGCGGACCTGTGGCGCGACGGCCAGGACGTGGCCTTTGACCTGTTCCGAATCAAAAAAGGCGCCGATTACGCCGAGCACACCCACGACAGTTGGGAAATCATGTTCGTGGTTTCGGGTAAGATAGATTTATCTGGGGAAATTCTCGGGCCGGGCGATTTTGTTTTCACTGAACCGGGCGAGAGCCATGTGGCGGAAAACCTTGAAGATACGGTGGTTTTGCTTGGATTCGGTAAACACTACGACTGACTAGGAATCCTGGGAAAAATTCTCACCCCTCAACACTCTGTGACTCGCAAATTTTTAACGATCCTTTGCTCTGATTGAGGCGTTAATCTATCACCAATGCCATCAGTTATTGCAGAGTTCCATGTCACATACAGCAGACCATTCAACCCAGTACGACGACGGCCCAATCCTGATCCCCATCTACCCTGAGGGGTACGAGCCTGGTCCCGGGGAAGGCCAATCTTTTGTGCTCAGCGAGATCAAATGGGGCAGCACGACCAGTGGCACATCCGGCGGTACGGTGACGTGGAGTTTTGCTACGGCCAATGTGGGTGTGGAGCCAGAAGGCGTCAGCTTCGATCTGCGGTTCCCTACATTCTTCCAACAAGAAATCCGCGACGCATTTGATGCCTGGGAAGAGGCTGCCGACATTAATTTTGTCGAGGTTGCTGATAGTGACAACGTCGATATTCGGGTCGGCATGGACACCGACGATGGACCCGGTTCGACGCTCGGAGTCGCGTACTCCTCCTTTTTCGTCAATCCCGGCACCAACAACACGTTCGCGCAGGTGCATATCGTTTTCGATATCGAAGACTACGACGGGGACGAAGACTCTGTAGAGTTTCTCTCCACCGCCATCCATGAAGTTGGGCACGCCCTGGGTCTCGATCATGAAGACGATGTGCCGGCGATCATGTCTACGTTTTCAAACCCGTCGATCAATGATTTGACGTCTGACGACATTGCCGGCGCCCAAGCCATTTACGGTGCGGCTGGTGGTTTCACCGGCGGCGGCGGCACCAGTGACGATTTCACTCCGGACAGCGTCGCCACAAATGGTGCGGTTGGTGCGCCGGGGACCGTAAACGGAGAGCTCGAAACCTCCGGCGACGAGAACTGGTTTGCTGTGACGCTAACCGCAGGCCGTGTGTATCAGATTGATATGACCGGTAACACGCTTGGTGATCCGTTGTTGGAATTGCGCGATTCTTCAGGCACGCAGGTTGCTTCAAATGACGATGGCGGACCGGGTCTGGATTCCCGGATCACCTATACGACGACAGGCACGTTTTATATCGTTGCCAAAGCATTTAGTACTGGATCCGGCACCCATACCTTGACGACACAAGATCTCGGTTTGCCCATCATTGCGGGGATCGAAGTGGATGAAGGCAGTACGGATGCGGGCGGTGACGTCTCCACTACAGACTCGCTGATCCCCGGGGACACCTTTCAAGGCACCCTCGATTCCGCAACCGACATTGATTGGATTGCCATCGATTTGACGGCCGGCACGGAATACACCATCGACTTACAAGGCTCCGGCGGTGGGTCGCAAACCTTGGACGACGGATTCCTGGTCCTGCGTGATGCCAACGGGAATTTCGTTGTCCAGGACGACAACAGTGGTCCGGTAGACGATGCCCGATTGGTCTACACGCCGTCTTCCAGCGGCACATTTTTTGTTGAGGTCCGCACTTTTAGCGGTGCCAGTGGCACGTATGACCTGCTCACATCGCCTGGGGAACGCATGGCTGAAGATCCGGTGCCCGATCCCAACCCCATCATTCCCGGTATCACCATCTCCGAAGGGGCTGTAGATGCTACCAGCGCAACGGACACAGCCGCCGAGTTCATTTCCGGTGACACCTTCGAAGGCGAATTGGATACGGCGGCCGATCGGGACTGGGTCCGAATCGAACTTACAGCCGGCACCGAATACACATTCGACTTGGAGGGAGTCGACACCAATGGCGGCACATTGGATGACCCATTCATGGTGCTGCGCGATAGTAGCGGAGCATTCGTTCAGCAGAACGACGACAGCGGAACAGGGTTGAACTCAAAGATTTTGTTCACACCTGACACGTCAGCCACCTACTATCTGTAAGTAGGATCGTTCGGCGGCACAGTTGGCACCTATACGCTGAATTCATCTCCAGGAGAACGCACAGAAGAGGATGGCACCGGTGATGGCGATGGAGACGGAATGGGTGGTGGTGGAGGCTCCACGCCGGGGCAAACCGTTTCCGAAGGGGATAAGGATGTGGCCGGTGACACCTCGACCACAGCCCAGATCTCACCCAATGACACGTTTGAAGGAGATCTGGATCCGGCCGGCGACCGGGATTTCATCGCCATCGATCTGACTGCCGGCACCCAATACACCTTTGAGGTGCAAGGTGCCGATTCCGGTAGCGGTAATACTCTTGCCGATCCGTTTTTGGTGTTACGCGATACCAACGGTGGTTTCGTTTCGCAGGATGACAACAGCGGCACCGGCCTCAATGCCCAGATCACCATCACGCCGGACACATCAGGCACCTATTACCTGTCCGTGAGCAACTTCAATGGTGAAACGGGGACCTATTCCGTGGCTACATCCGTGGGTAGTGCCAGTCAGTCAACCGAAACCGCAGCCGGCGAAGGGTATGTGTCCGGTGCCGGTCGCGATGTGTCGGATCTTGGGTTCGACCAGATGCAGCTGGATTTCTTTTAGCCTCTAAAGAATTCGAGTTATTCCCATGCCCAAGTGGTTCGTTCGGTGAGGTAACTATCCAGACCGGTACGGGCGAGAACGGTCGCGGCAGCGCTGCGGGCGTTGCTGATCACGGTGGCGTGGTCCAAATCCCGGTGGCGTCCGTTTTCGACCAGCCGTTCTCCGTCGATATAGACATCCCGCACCACCAGCGGATCGTTTGAGTACTCCAGGTTCGAGACCAAGGTTTGTGAGGGAGAAGGGGCGAGACGTTCCGTATCGACGACGATCAAGTCCGCTCGTTTGCCTGCTTTCAGCGAGCCGATCTCGTTTTCCAGATGAAGCGCCCGAGCGCCGCCAATGGTCATCAGCTCCAGTGCCAGTTCGGCAGAGCCAAAGCTGGCCTGTTCCCGCCACTGCTTTTGGATCAGCACCGACATCTTCATGGTTTCCCACACATTCTGGCTGTTGTTGGTCGACGCACCGTCGGTGCCGAGGCCCACCCTTACATCCGCTTCAACCAAGTCGGGCAGGCGCGCCACACCGGAGGCGTAATAGGCATTAGGTACCGGATTATGGGAGATTCCTGTCTGCCGCTTGGCAACCAAATCAATCTCGCCGTCGTCTAGCCACACGCCGTGAGCCAACACTGTCTTGGGGCCGAGCACGCCCAGCCGTTCCAGTTCGGTGATGCTGCCGTGGCCGAACCGCCGCCGGCTTTCGTCCCGCTCGTCCTGGGAACTGGCCGCATGCATGACGAAATGACTGTCGGTGTCTAGTGACACCTGATGCATGGCCTGAACCATCTCCGCCGTACAGCGCAATACGCCGAGGGCTTCCGGCACCACCATGAGACGGCTGGAGTTGAATCGCTTCTGTAGACGCCACACCCCTTGCGCAGCGGCATCCGGTTTCTCACGGTACGCCTCGGGAATGAATTGAGCTGCACTGGTGTCATCCGGGCTATCCATGGTGATGCGGGACAACACGGCACGCATGCCGGTGCGTTCCAATGCGGCACACACACCGTCAGGGACATCCGGGTTTGCCGTAGCCATTTTACCGGTGGCGACGGTGGCGACCCCAGTGGTCATCAGTTCAAGAATGGAAAGTTCGGCGGCCGGTTCGGCGGCCGCACCATCCAAAGCATCCAAGACGGGCCACATACCTTTGCTGAACCACACTTCCAACGGCATTTCATCGTAGATCCCGCGCATAATGCCGTTAGACAGATGGGTGTGGCAGTTGATCAACCCCGGCATGATGAGGTGCCCCTGAGCGGATCGCCGGATCACATCCTCAGGCACCGGACCCAGGGTGGCCATGCTGTCGACGTCTTCAATGCGGCCGTCTTTGATCCATACATAACCGTTCTCAAACGCACGGCGGGTACCATCCATGGTCAAGACAATGGCATCGGTGAGTAAAATTTTGCTGCTCGTTTGCGCGACGGCCGGCTTTCTTGCCTGTGCCGGAAGCAGTCCCAACACACCAATAGCGGCGCTGCCTTTGAGAAAGGCTTTGCGTGAAATACTTTTCATCGTGATTTCCTTTGTGACCTAAATCGATCCGCCACCGTCGACGCGCAGTTGCGCGCCGGTCATAAAGCGGCTCTCGTCTGAGGCGAGGAACACTGCCGCATCGGCGATTTCCCCTGGCGTGCCCATGCGCCCCATGGGGTAACGGGCTTTGACCGAGTCCGTAAATTCGTCGTCAGACTGATCGGCAGTTTTGTTCTTGTAGATCATCTCTGTGTCGATGGCGCCGGGCAGGACCACGTTACAGCGGACGTTGTAGCTCTGTTCAGCACAATGCAGGGCTACGGTTTTCGTTAGGTTGACGATGGCTGCTTTTGATGCGGAATAGGTGAGGGTTGGTGAACGTGGGCGCACCGCTGCCATGGAGGCCATGTTGACGATCACCCCACCGCCGGTATCTTTCATAGTCTGCACCGCCGCTTTGCAACCGAGAAAGGTACTGGTGGCATTGACGTCCTGGATGCGTTTCCATTTTTCCAGATCCGTATCTTCGACATTGCCTGTCTCTAAAACGCTGGCATTGTTGACCAATATGTCGAGACGGTCATGACGGATCAGCACCTGTTCCAAGGCCGCCTGCCAATTTTCTTCGTCTGTGACGTTCATTGGAGCGAAAAAGGTCGGTGGACCGAGTTCCTCGGCCGTAACATAGCCGGCGTCCTCATCGATATCTCCGACGCAGACCTTGGCGCCTTCTTCGACGAATTTTTCGCGATTTCCCTGCCGATGCCACGGGCGGCACCAGTGATCATGGCGATCTTGCCCGACAACCTATCCATCCCGTCCGCTCCCATTTCAGGCCCTACGATGAGGTCAACCCGAAGGTATTCCTGGTCTTGCCGTGGTTGGGCATCTGACCGATACCGCCGCCGTCCACGTTGAACTCCACACCGGTGATGAATTTAGCGGCGTCCGAGGCCAGAAACACGCAGGCGTCAGCCACGTGTTTGGACTCACCCCATTCTCCCATCCAAACGCGCTGGGCGAGCGGTTCCTTGTAGCGTTCCGTATCCGTACCCATGCTATCCAATACACCGTCCGTAAAGGTAAACCCAGGCACCACGGATATGGCGCGAATGCCCACTTTAGCCCCTTCCATTGCGGCGGCGCGGGTGAGGGCGTTCTGGGTGGCTTTCGACGGCCCGTAGATGGTTCCAACGCCTGGTTGTTGCGCTGTTAAAGACGACATGTTGAGAATCACGCCATATCCGCTCTTTTCCAAATGGGGCCAGCAGGTTTCCATGCCGAGAAAGGGGGCTTCCACATTAATGCGCATTAGGAAATGAAGATCGTCGATGGTCAGCGCTTCAATCGGCCCGCCTTTGGATTCACCGGCATTGTTCAGCAGAATATCGAGCTGCCCATGCTTATCGATGCAGGTTTGAACAACCGTTTTCCAGTCGTCCTCGCTGGTGGCGTCGTGGCGCACGTAGAGCGCATCGCCGCCGCGCTCTAAGATCTGCCGTTCGGTTTACTTGCCACCGCCTTCGGTGCGCCCGGTGACAATGACCTTCGCACCGGCGTCGGAAAGGGCAATGGCGCAGGCCCGACCAATGCTCTCCGCTGTGGTTCCAGTGACGATGGCGACCCGGCCGTCTAAAACCCCCAACGTGTTTCCCCCATTATTATCGGTGGCTAATCCGCCAGCGCCTTCAGAGCATCATGCCAGGCTTCTACATCTTCGTCATCAAACGGTCCGATGGAGGATTTGTGGGTAATGACGCCATCGGCACCGATGGGCATAGAGCCGCTCCGGTGAACCGGCGTAGCGTTTGAGAAGGGCATCGTCCATGGTGTCCAGCACCATCGGAATGGTAAGGCCTACTTCTTTGACGCAGAGTTTCGCGATCTCCGCCCTTTCGTCCAAGGTCTGCGGCGTCGGGATGCAAATGTTTTTGTCCCAGTTGTGCGGTACCCGCCAGCCATCTTCTGGATGTCTTTGTCTCGCCCTCAGGCGTCCGCTCGATCTGGCTGCGGCATGACCTGGCCAACTTCAAGGCCCGGCTGAAGGCGCTGGAGACCAAGGTCGCCGAGGACGGCATCATCCTGACCGAGGCCCACATACGAGGCCCAGGTGCAGGCCTTGGAAAAGAAGAATCGCGACGACGAAGCCCGCGGCGAGGTGGAAACGGCCCACCCCGGCTATCTGGGTTCACAGGACACCTTCTATGTCGGCGCCCTGAAGGGGGTGGGGCGGATCTACCAGCAGAGCTATGTCGATCCCTATTCCAAGGTCGCGCAGGCCAAGCTCTACACCACCAAGACGCCGATCACCGCCGCCGACCTGCTCAATGACCGGGTGCTGCCGTTCCATGACGAGCACGACCTGCCTGTGCTGCGGATCATGACCGACAGGGGTACGGAATACTGCGGGCGAGCGGACAAGCACGACTACCAGCTCTTCCTGGCCATCAACGATATCGACCACACCAAGACCAAGGTGAAATCACCGCAAACAAACGGCATCCGCGAGCGCTTTCACAAGACCGTGCTGCAGGAGTTCTACCAGGTCGCGTTCCGCAAAAGACTCTACGACAGCGTCGATGCGCTGCAGGACGATCTGGATCAATGGCTACATCACTACAACACAGAACGCACTCATCAGGGCAAAATGTGTTGCGGCAGAACGCCGTTCCAGACCATGATCGAGGGCAAAGAAATCTGGAAGGAAAAGTTCGTGAACTGAACTTGACCTAACAGAGGCCGCCGGAAAAACGGCCAACTGTCAGATCACATCTGAACCACTACACATGATCCCTGCGGTATCTGAAACCCATGGTGATGGCTTGTACAAGTTCGGGTCTGTAAAAGAGCAGGTGTGTATTTAAAGGACTCCCCATGAAAGCCTTAAAGATCTTCGGCTGGTTTGCCCTGATTCTGTTCGTTGTTGTGAATGTCATTTATTGGCAAGACCCTTGGCTGTGGCGCCGCTATACGGGCTTCATTTTGGCGTTTGATCCCCATGAATCGGAAGGCCGTCAGCCGCAAGAAATGGTGAGCGGCGGCAATGGTCTCGTCCTGCCGATAGCTGAAGAGGGGTCAAGGACCGTAGCCGCGGTGGCGCTCGATGAGGCCATTGCTTATGCGGAAGAATGGAACTCATTCGCACTGATCGCGGTTCATGACGGCGTTATCCAACTGGAATGGTACGCACCGGGATATGACCGCGGCCGCATGGCGGAATCCATGTCCATGCACAAGACCATCATGGGCATCATGATGGGCGTCGCAATTGCCGACGGACGGGTTGGTTCGATCGATGATCCCATAGGCCAATACATCGACGAATGGCGCGGCGATCCCCGCGGTGACATTACAATTCGCAATCTGCTTAACATGTCCTCGGGATTGAGCCGTTACTGTTTCAATATGAACCCCTTTTCCAATGACTTCCGCTGGCTTAACGGCGGCTACTCCACGGAGGCCATACTTGCTATCCCGCAGGCGGAATGGTTGCCGGGAACCCGTTTCGAATACAACGATCTCAATGCCGAACTTCTCGGTCTCATTCTCAAACGCGCCTACGGAATGCGATATGCCGATCTTCTTGAAGAAAAACTGTGGCGGCCCATAGGCGCGGACCGCGCCCGGGTATGGATAGATCGCGTCGGAGGTGATGCGCATACGTCATGCTGCTTAACGGCATCCGCGATGGACTGGGCCAAGGTCGGTCACATGCTGCTTAACGGTGGCGCGTTAAATGGCAATCGCGTGGTGCCTGAGGACTGGGTTGAGAGCATGACCACCCCGTCGCCGGCCTCGCCCCACTACGGTTATCAGGCTTGGCTGGGCACGGTCGAACGTGCTTTCCCGGAAGGATCCGGGTCCACTGGTCCAATTGGCGATGATCCATTTGCCGATCCCGACGCGTTTCAGCTGTTTGGTCGTGGGCAACAACATGTTTGGATCTATCCCAACTATCATCTGGTTGTGGTGCGTATGGGCCCGGCGTTCGGCCGGCAGCCCATTCCACTCGGGTTCAACATTGCAACAATTCCCAACCTTATCGCCCGCGGCATTGAAGCCAAAACGGCCGAGCTCGCTGCGCTCGAAGAATAGGGCGCACATTTTACATGAAGTATTCTGAGCTTGGCCGTACCGGGTTGTTAGTCTCCCGCATCGTGCTGGGCTGTATGAGTTTCGGTTCCCCCAGCTGGCGTAACTGGGTGCTCGATGAAGACAGCTCGCAACCTTTTCTGAAACAAGCATTGGATGCCGAGATCAATTTTTTCGATACGGCGAACGTGTATTCGAAGGGTGTAAGCGAAGAAATTATCGGGCGTTTCTTGAAAGCAAATACAAAACGCGACGATGTGGTGATCTCCACAAAGATGTTCTACCCCTCCCGCGAAACACCTGACCTGCTCGGTCTGACACGGGAAAACATTCTCAGTTCCATCGACGGGTCCTTGCAGCGGCTTGGCACCGACTATGTGGACATTTATCAGGTTCACCGCTGGGACGAACTCACGCCCATTGAAGAGATCATGGAGGCGCTGCACGACGTGGTGAAGTCGGGCAAGGCGCGCTTTGTCGGCGCTTCGAATATGCGCTGCTGGCATTTGGCCAAGGCGCAACTGGCGGCGCAGGCGCAAGGATGGAGCGGGTTTGCCACCATGCAGAACCACTACAACCTGCTTCACCGGAAAGACGAGCGGGATCTCATTCCCTTCTGCCGCGACCAAGGCATGGGACTGATTCCCTGGAGCCCGCTTGCCCGAGGGCGGATCGCCCGGGCCGGACAACCGTTTGCTCAGACAAGCCGGAGCACTGATGACGCACTGGTCCAGAACCTTTTGTACGGTATTGCGGACGATCCGGTTCTTGACGCCATTGCTGAGGTCGCCAAAGCAAAGGGTGTTCCAACCGCCCAGATCGGCCTCGCTTGGCTGATCCACAAAGGCGTTCAGCCTGTTGTCGGCGCCACCAAAGCCAAGCATATCGACGATGCGATTGCCGCCGAGTGTCTGGCGCTTTCAGAAGAAGAAATCGCTCAGCTCGAGAACGCCTATACACCCCGACCTCTGGCTGAACTGCCGTGGAACTTCACCGATAACCAGGACCCAAGACTCAAAGCGGGCAAAGGTGCGGAAAACTAACCGTCACTTGGTCACAGCAAGACTGCCGGGTGTCATCGTCGGGGCTTGAATGATCTTTTCTGATCACAGCAAAGCAATAAATCAAAGAGGATTTCCATGGCGCACGAAAACACGATGCAGCCGTTCGAAAAAGGCGACGTCATCGTTGCCTGTACGGTGCTCAACAATCCCGATGACGATCACGCTGGCGATGGACGTCTGTTGCAATACGACGCCGACCTCAATGAAAAGGGCGTCCTGTGGGTTCCTCAGACAACTCATCTGATCAATGGTCTGAAGTTCGGACCCGACGGCACTCTTTGGGCCTTTGATCAACACATACACATGGTGCTCAACATCGACCCCAAGACGTTAGCCGTCACTGTGGTTGAAGGATTGGCGCCGCGCTCACTCTCCAACGTCAATTGGATGGCGGATGGTTCGACAATTTTCGGGGAACATTTGTGCAGCGATAAGGACTTGCCAGGTACCCATGCCAAAGCGATCGATGAATCAGGTTCCATCGGCGAAGGGAAAATTTTCAAGTTCGGCCCTGGCGGCAAACTGGTGGCCGAATGGAAGCCGGAGACCCAAGGTGGCATTGCCGGGTTCCTTGGCGTCACCAGCGCTATCCTTCTGCCCGACGACCGCACGCTTTTGTATGTGACGGAAACCGCCAACGAAGTGCGGCGCTTCGATGTGGTCGACGGCAAGCAGCTGGATCCCTTAAAAACCTATCCGGAAGGGCGCGAAGGGTTCGTGTTCTTCCTTGCCTACATGCCCGATGGTCGGCTGATGCTGAGCCGTGGCGCCAAGATCGAGTTTCTCGATCCCGAAACCGGCGACATCCTCCATACCACGCCACAAGAGGGTTTCGGCTGGGCGGTGATTGGTGGTGCTCTGGACAATGAACACATCTATTCGGGCAACTTCTTCACCGGCGAAGTAGCGAAATTTAAAGCCGAGACCGGTGAAAAAGTCGCCAGTGTTGCCTTGAACATCGAACGGTCCATGGCCGGCGTTATCCAATACCCCGGGTGATCTGCTCCGGTTCTGCAAGAAATAAAACCTAGCTCAGAGGACGCCATGCCAGACGATCTCACCACTAAGACCACAGTGAATCCAGATGTGGGTTCGGAGTCTTTCCAGCCTTTTGCGCCTGGAGATATTTTTCTCGGCGCCACCTTGCTCAACAATCCGGACGATGATCACGCCGGTGACGGCCGTATTTTTCAATTCGACAAGGACTTCAATCAAAAGGCCATCCTGCACACGCCAGACACCACCCATTTGGTTAAGGGCCTAATGTTCGATCCTGACGGCGTGCTCTGGGCTTTCGATACTTCGGAACACGCAATCTTGCGCGTCGGATCCGACGGCAAACGCTTGTCAAACGCGGACTATCCCAAACGGCCCTGGTCCAGTGGGTTCTATGACAAGGCCGGCAATCTCTATCTGCACGAACACATCACCGGCACCATGGACGACGTTCCCGAGAAGTACCATCACATGCAAAAGACGTTGCCGGGTGAAAACGACAAGATCGGTGACGGCAACGTCTATAAATTTTCCCCTGACGGCACGCTGCGTGATACTTACGATACGGAGACATCGACCAGTTTCGCCGGTTACTTGGGAGTGACCAGTTGTGCGCTGCATCCCAGCGAGCAGTACATCACCTACACCACCGAAACCTCCAAGCGCATCATGCGCTACGACATCGTCAATCATCAGCAAATGGATGACCTATACACACTGCCCGAAGACCAGCGGGAGTTCATATTCTGTCTCAGTTATTGCGCCGACGGATTATTGCTGGTGACGCGTGGCGCCAAGTTCGAAGTAATCGATGAAAAGGGTGGCGTGGTGCGCACCTACCCGCTTGAAGGGTCTGGCTGGGCAACAATCAAGGAAAGCGCCGATACCAGGCACATTTTGGTGTCGTCCTTCTTCAATGGGACAGTCCTAAAGATCGACAAAGAGAGCGGCGAGACTGTGGGTTCAACACAAGTCGACGTAGAACGTTCTCTCGCGGGGATCGCTGAGTATGTTGGGTAGGGAGTTTGTATAGATGCCTTCAAATGTTTCACGGCGCACGATGACATTCGGCGCGGCGGGATTGGGTGGATTTGCAACCGGTCTGATGGCCGCGCGCTCGCCCGCTGATCAAAGAGGGGCAGGCAGCGGCGGGATTGTTTCATCCGCCCGGGCCGCTGGTCATGAACTGGATCTCTCCACTGACGAAGGTTTATTTCACGCTTTCATCCGCATCGCCGGCAGCGCCGGTAACGAAGTGGTCATGGCCTGGCACGAAATTTATCGCTACGGCATCGTCGGCAAGGACGTGACTCCCCTGCATACCTCGCGCGGCGCGCTCATTGTCGAACATACCAACAACGGCGACGGTTCGTTCACCATGACACGCCGTGAAGTGGCGTTTCACTGCGACATTGAAACCGGCAAGGTCATTGACAAACTCAAAAACCCGTATACCGGTGCCATGAACGATGTGGAGCACCTCAAGTCCGGGCCGGTAACCACTGTGCATACGGCGCACTCCATGTCGCAGAACGGTCAAGAGCTGCCCATCGACCACAAAGTGGGTCCGGCCCGTGTGGTTGGCGACGACGTCATTCTCAATCACGATCTCTCGGCCAAGTTCCCGGGACCCAACGGCCGGCTTCTGGTGTTCTACGATTACATCCAATACCACGCCAAACGCAGCCATTTGGCCGATTTGGATAGGCTCAATGTCCCGGCAACTTACGCCATTCAGGACTACATCGACTGGCGTGCCTGGCAGGAGATGGGCGACCGCGACGGCCTCATGCCCGGTCGGGGCTTTGGCCAAAAGGTCGCCGGTTTCGACGACATGCCCGACGATACACTTGCCGCTATCAAGGAGCGGGAACCTGAATTCCTGTCCGACTGGCAAAACTGGGAAGGCAACACGCTGATCTAACTCATTCGCCTGCGATTTCCGTGATAGGTTCCTTCAACAAAAGAGGAGGGACGTCATGACACGCATTGCGGCACTTACTTCCGTTTTAGTTTTGGCTTGGTGGACTGCACCGGCGCTGGCCCAGGAAGACCGTGAACCCCGCGAAGACGCTGATGTCTATACCGGACCGGCCATCATCGAACGTAGTCTGTCCGGCGTACATGTATGCACCGGGCTCAACGACGGCCAGCCGTGCGGTGAGGAGAGCTGGAGCATGACCGTGCATAGCGACGGCACACGCATGATCCGGTCGCACCTCAACCAGTCCACTTACGGCACCCAGATCGACCTGGTGATGCATTCTGACGCTAAGACCTTCCGGCCCATTCATGCCTACGCCAGCGTCTATTCCGGTGGCGGTTGGCTGGGTGCGGGTCAGTATGCGGTTGAGGGTGACACCTTGCGGGTGGCGGTAAGCACGCCGTTGGAGCAATTCGTTGAGACCGTCGATTTGCCTGAAACCTTTACCCTGCTGCTCCATCCCATTTCCGCCGATGGCTGGCATTACGGAGCCGGTTACGACATGACCAAAGGCGGCGTGCAGATGCACAACCTGTGCACCTTGGGCGCGGCGGGACGCAGTGTGCATTGCGCCGTCTATCCGATCGCTTTGGAGTTTCTCGGGATGGAAGAACTCACGGTTCCTGCAGGAACGTTTGACACAGAGCACTATCGATTTGGAGAAAACACCGATGTTTGGATTGCCGGTCCCGACCGGGTGATGATTCAGCATGAATACCGGGTGCGTGGCTCCCGCTATCAATTGGTGGAACTGAACGGCGATCTCTAACCTAACCGTGACTGAAATTTATATCGATGCCGATGCCTGCCCGGTGAAAGACGAAGTGTTGCGTGTCGCCGAGCGCCATGATCTCAAAATTCACGTGGTCGGCAACACCTAGTTGCGCAGGCCTGATGGACCTCTGGTCAACAAGGTGGTTGTGGCTGAAGGACCTGATATCGCCGACGATTGGATCGCCGACCATATCGCAGCGAGCGATATCTGCATCACCGGCGACATTCCATTGGCGTCGCGCTGTATCGAAAAAGGCGCGGCTGTGCTTGGCCATAGCGGCAAACCGTTCACCGAAGACAGTATCGGTATGGCTCTAGCCATGCGCGATTTAAAAACTCACTTGCGCGACAGTGGTGAGATCAAAGACCATCACCCTGGATTCACAAAGACGGATCGCTCAAAGTTTCTTTCCGCTTTGGACGATATGGTGCGAAAGGCAATAAGCACATGACGGGAGAGGGACAGTCGGGATTTCTTTTCAACACAGGGCCAATAGGTCGCTGTGATGACGCCAAGGTGGGCGGCGCGATGATGCGCTGGAATCCGGTGCTGGAGAAATTTTGCATCTGGTATTACGGCCGCTCTCAGGATTTCCCTGCTGGTTTAGCTCCAGCATTAGGAACGGGCTCCATCGCGATGCTGACGTCGGACGACGGCCTTAACTGGGAACGGTTCGACGGTCCGCTCAAAGGCGGTGCGGTTATGGTGCCCGATCCCGATCCAAACGCTTTCGACAGCGTTCACGTTGGCACCGGAGATATGACCTGGCGCGACGGCAAATGGCACCACTGATACTACGGTGGTGATATAGGCACACCGGACTCCGCCAATCCCATATACGCTTTTCCCGGCTACAACCTTCATGCCTGTCTCGCCGTCAGCGAAGACGGTATCACCTGGCAGCGCCGACCAGGCAAAGCCTACGGGGGGCACTTGTTGGTCTCGGCGGTGAAATCTACGGTGCCTTTCCCAACACGTATCAAGTGGGCAACCGCACCATTTTACAAGTCACCATCAAGGACAAAGACTTCAAGGACTGGATTACGCACTGGGCATCAGAAGACTTGGACACATGGACGTATCTTGGCCCGCTCACCTGGAGTGATGATCCGCGCACCTACGATTCCAACGGCATGATCACCCGCCAGGTGCTGCACAACATTCCCGTCGCCGGCGCCGAATGGATGATGATTTACACCGCCGTTGATGGCCGCCCGGAGAAAAAACAACAACGCACCATCGGGGTCGCTGTGTCAGATGATGGTCTCACCTGGCGGCGGCAGTTCGACGGTCCCATCTTCGTGGCCGCGCCAGATGGTGCTTGGGACGACTACAACGTCGCCAATCCGCAGCTTTGCGCGCGCGGAAATGAACTCTGGATGACCTACTTTGGCTTTGCCGACCCAGAAGGCCCCAACGCCGCCCAGCGGGCCATCGGTATGGCCATCAGCAAGAGCGGTGATCTGCGCAGTTTTCAACGCATCAACGCTTAAACCTACTCCGCCGCTTGTGCGTCTTCCGCTTGCAACACCGACGCCGCAGCTTCATCCGTTGGCGGGGGCACGGAATCGTTAACCCACAGCCGGACAGAGATTGCTGCTAGACAAATCACAGCGTTGGCAATGCCCATCATGGTGAACGGGGCGTTGCCGTCAAAGCGATCGACCAGATACCCGCCCGCCAAAGTGGCAGCCATGATGCCGATGGCGCCTGACTTGTTGAACACGCCGACCACGGCGCCGCGGTACTGGGCCGGCGCTTCTTGTCCCAACAAAGACCCCGACGCCACCACAGTGGAGGTTTCCCCCATGCCGGTGATGATACAGGCGAAAACGATCAAGCTCCCTGCAGCAAAGGGATCACCGATAGAGCCCATAAAAAGATAGCCCGTCGTGGCAATGGCAAAGGCGACGGCCACCGCTGTGGTGCGATTGACCCGGTCGCAGATCAAACCCATGAAAAAAGCCCAGCACACGGCCGAGAACTGAATCACGGCACCAAACAGAAAACCAGCTCGAGCCATGGCTTGTCCCGTCGTCATCCCTTGCTCGACGCCCACCTGAACGAACCACAGGGAAAAGAAGGTGCCGACAACCACCAAATCACCCCGCGAAATAAATGCGGTGCTGTAGGCCAATGCGATCTTTGGATTGCGCCTGGCTTCAGTAACGCCGCGCGCGAAATTCTTCAGAACGCTCGGTTTATCTTTCACCTCAGGTGGCGGGCCGCCCTTGAGCCCCAAGTGCAACAGGATGGCGGTAACAATGCCCACCGCCGACGCAATCCAAAAAGTGTACTGTCCGGCTTCGGCGCCGCTGTAACCCATGTTTTCGAATTGCCCAGGCAGTTGGCCGAAGGTGGCGCTCATGAGTAGTACACCGATGCCGTTGAATATCGAT
The DNA here is from genome assembly GCA_965262665.1 of Rhodospirillaceae bacterium. Taxonomy (GTDB): domain Bacteria; phylum Pseudomonadota; class Alphaproteobacteria; order Rhodospirillales; family Rhodospirillaceae; genus CBDBND01. The sequence continues at coordinate 687,772 of OZ253551.1, read as the reverse complement.
GTGGTACCCAGCCATTTGCCGCGGGTGCACTCTTGAATGATATCGACCAGACAGGCGCTGAGCATCACCGGCACCATGGCTGCACCGACAGCGACCACAACACGGAAGATGATCAGCTGTTCTGTAGACGTGGCCAACGGATAGATAAAGTAACCGGCGGCGAGTACGACAAACCCCAGGGAAAAGAGAATCCGCCGTCCTGTGCGGTCAGACAGCGCGCCGATCAGACCCATGAGAAGAATGACCACGCCTTCTTGTAGGGCTGCGAGAAGTCCCGTTAGCGCGCCCTGGTCGCGGCGCGGGATTTCGTAGACTTCTTCCAGCAAGTAAGGCTGCACGAAATTGACCATGGTCAGCATGGTCATGCTGAAGATGGCGGCATAGAGCAGGGTAACGATGTTCACGCCCGTGTAACCGGGCTTGAACCAATAGATCAGGATGTGTTTGCCATTCGTGTCGGGCGGGTAGCGCTCAAGCAAAGAGGGGCCGTTGTTACCGGCCATAGTGTTTCTCCCCTAACATTCCGTGCTTACGCCGGCGGATTCGGAATCCAGATGGATTTTTCGGTGCGTAGAGAATACGGCGCACAATCGGCTCTAAGTCCTCAAGGCTCATGGACTCAAAGTCCGGATTGAACGCAGGCATGTCATAGGTATCGCAAAAACGCACAGCGTCATCGAAATAGGGATGCCCCCGGTATTGATCGCGCATGTTTTTGTCGAGACCGATGTGTTCGAAATAGTAATAGCCCTGGAACGCATGATGGTTGGCCACCAGCCAGTGGTTCTTTTCGCTGATGAACGGCTCAAGCAGGGCGGCGGCAAATTCGCCGTGGTTGAACGGCGCCAGCAAGTCACCGATGTCATGGATCAAGCAGCAAACCACATATTCGTCGTTTTCCCCGGCTTGATGGGCGAGGGTGGCCGTTTGTAGGCTGTGTTCCAAACGAGTGACTTTGTTGAAAGCCGGACTTTCGGCGCGAGTCTCATCCAACACTTTCATGTGGTCGAGAATGCGGTCGACAAAGCCTTTGGTGAAGTCCGATTGACGCACCCGCTCCAGCACCCAAGGGGCAAACTCCGTGCCGCCCTGGGTGGGATCGTCTTGAATCTGTTCGGTCGAGTCTTTCATCACCTGGGTCTCCCGTATGGATGACACTATCATTGCACATAACGTCTGAAAGGGACGGATCGCGCAGTTCCACGCAAATTGTCCGCCACGTGGTTGAATTGGGCGGTCGCCGAGGCACCAGGAAACGGGTACGTTGGCGCGGTCAAAATCTCAAGCAGCGACGGTCTCTTGCTGGACGCAGACGGCCCCGTTACGGTCCGTGACCCCTTGCACTTGACCCCGACGTCCCATGACCCGCGTTCGCGACGCTATTCGCGACTACATTGACGCCACATCCTTTGATTCATTGCCCGCAGACGTTGTGCCGGCAACCAATGAGCTTGTTGCGGACACGTTGGCGTGCGCTCTTTTCGGCAGCGTAGAATCCAAAGCGCCCATCATCCGCGGCATTCAACTGACCCACTACGGGTATGGCGGCGTCCCTGTTTGGGGAACCGATCACCTGTTGTCACCCCTAGGTGCGGGTATGGCCAACGGGTACCAAGTTCAATGTCTTGATTGCGTGAGTACTCACCAGGCAGCGGGCGTAGACCCCATGTCGGTGATCTTTCCTGCTGTTATGGCCTATGCTGATCGGTTCGGGCAGATCTCGGGAAAAGATCTCATCACTGCGGTCAACATTGGCAATGATGTTGCTGTTCTGCTTGGGCTGACGGGCGTTGTCAGACTAAATCGTCTTGAGTTGAAAAGTAAGCTCTCCTAGCCTCGGGTAATGAAAAATCCCTTCCGGTATTTCAACAGCTCGCCTGAGATCATCCGTAACGTTGTGATGCTTTATGTCCGTTATCCGCTGTCGTTGCGTCAGGTCGAAGATCTTCTGTTCGAACGCGGCATCGACATTTGCCATGAAACCGTGCGGTACTGGTGGAACCGCTTTGGCCCGTTGTTTGCGGCCGAGATCCGGAAGAGGCGGATAGTCCGGCGTAACTGGTCGAATTGGCGCTGGCATCTTGACGAGGTGTTCGTCCGCATCAACGGCGAGACATGTTATCTATGGAGGGCCGTTGACCATGAAGGGGAAGTGCTTGAGGTCTATGTCACCAAACGCCGGGACCGCGAAGCCGCGCTTGAGTTCCTTAAACGTGCAATGAGGCGTTATGGCCGACCGGCTATGATCGTCACTGACAGGCTAAAGTCATACCGGGCTGCGATGAAGGTGATCGGCAACGAGAGCCGCCAAGAGATCAAGCGTTGGCTCAACAATCGAGCCGAAAATTCACACCAACCGTTCCGCCGACGAGAAGGCGCGATGGCTCGGTTCAGAGACATCAAGACCCTACAGAAATTCGCCTCTGTCCACGCTTCGATCTACAACCACTTCAACCACCAACGCCATCTCAACCGAAGAGTGGACTGGTACCGGTAAAATGGAGAGTGCCTTCTGTTAAAGTTTAAACTCAACAGGAGGCCCATATGGGTATCGGAAGAACTGAGGAATTTCGTTCTGAAGCCGTTCGGATTGCATTGACGAGCGGGCTATCACACAAGCAAGTTGCCGCCGATCTTGGCATTGGCCTGTCTACATTAGGCAAGTGGATTACCAGTCATAAGCACACTGAGCTGCTGTCCGGTCCTCATAATGATAAAGACAAGGAATTGGCTCGCCTTTGCAAGGAGAACAGGACATTGCGTGAGGAGCGGGACATTTTAAAAAAAGCGACGGCCTTCTTCGCGAGCCAAAGCCGATGAGGTTTTATTTCATCGCAAAGGAGAAGGCCAATTTTTCAATCTGCAGGATGTGCAAAGTCCTGAGGGTCAGTGAAAGCGGCTACTACGCTTGGGTGTCTCGCCCTGCCAGTCAGCGCCAACGCGACGACAGGGTCTATTTGGCCCATATTCGTGCCGAGCATGCCCGTAATTATCGGGCCTATGGTCGCCAGCGAATGACTGATGAACTCAGGGATCAAGGCAGCGTCATTGGTGAACGCCGGGTCGGGCGGTTGATGCGGGAGAACGATATTCGCATCGTCAGAACTCATAAATTCAAACGCACGACAAACAGTAATCACAACCACAACATAGCTCCCAACCTTCTGGATGGAGATTTTCAGGCCACGGGACCAAACCAGAAATGGGCCGGTGATATCAGCTATCTCTGGACGGCAGCGGGCTGGCTGTATCTTGCGGTGATCATCGATTTGTATTCACGCCGTGTCATTGGCTGGGCCGTCAGCGACAGGCTCAAACGGGATTTGCCGATCAAGGCTCTGAAAAGGGCCATTGCATTGCGACAACCGCCACCAGGGGTCATTCATCATTCTGATCGTGGCTCGCAGTATTGCTCCAACGATTACCGGAAACTTCTCAAAGGCCACGGCTTTCTCTCTTCGATGTCTGGCAAAGGGAATTGCTATGGCAATGCGACTGTAGAAACGTTCTTCAAATCATTGAAAGCAGAATTAATATGGAGGGAACACTATGAAACCAGGGAACAGGCACAAAACGCCCTGTTCCATTATATCAATGGATTTTATAATCCGCGTCGTCGCCATTCATATCTGGGCAGCATCAGTCCGGTGAAGTGCGAAAGTATGGCGGCTTAGGTGAGAAGGTAACTCTCCACTTTTGCGGTGCAGGTCCAGAGACATTTTCAAACAAGCCCGAGCCGCTGCCCTCGTCGAGTGGCAGCAACTCGCAGCCTGACAGTCGTCGATTGTAGGTTCTTAAGACCCGGTCCAATTAGTCTGACAATGCCAATCAACGAAAGCCGCCGCATTCACGACGACTTAAATGCCATTGAAAGCGGCCGCGAAGGATCCGTTATTCTTGGCATAGCGCCCATGTTCGCAACGTATATTCTGGATGCTGCCGTTGCAAAGCTACATGACGAAGCTCCGAGAATCACTCTTGAAGTGATGGAAGGTATGCATGCTGACCTTCTGACCATGCTTCAAAATGGCGAGGTCGATTTGGTGTTTATGAATTTCACTCATGATGTGCCGCAAAGGGGGTTGGCATCAGAAGAATTGTGCAGCGTCACCGCGACCATCGCCGCCAGTGCAACGAACCCGTTAACGCGTAAAAAGCGATTATTACTTCAAAACGTAAAAGACGCAAAATGGGTTGCGGTTAGCCATTTGCATGTGTCTACCGTTTTCGTTGAATTCACGTTGAGTAATGGGTTGTCTCCACCCGATAACGTAGTGATGACAAACTCCCTCTCACTCGTCAGGTCTCTCATTCTAAATCATGGGTTCCTGAGCATGTTGCCTGAACAATTCCTTGATAAAGAGATCGCTAGCGGTGCCATAAAATCGCTCAGAGTCTCGTCAGGGCCACTACGAAGACCGGCGGGACTGATCTACAGAACTGGCAGCCCTCACCGGCCGGCAACGGAAACAGTTGCGCAGGTCATACGCCAATGTTGTGAACAAATTTAGGGGTTCAGCACGCACTCAATTACCTCTCCGCAAATGAAATCGTGGTTCACTTAGTTATGTCTTGCGTTTTGACCGATGGTTTAGTCAGGATCGAACGTGATTTGTAATTGTTTTAGGCCCCGCAACATCATGTTGGGCTGATGCTTAAAGTCGTTTTCCGGTGCTAATCGAATGGTATTGAGACGCGCCAGTAAAATCTTGAAGCCGACCTCCATTTCCTTGCGCGCCAGAAGAGCACCGACGCAGAAATGGATACCATAACCGAAGGCGAGATGGCTGGATGCATTCGACCGCTGGACACTAAAGGCTTCAGGATCCTCGAATTGAGCAGGGTCCCGATTGGCCGCGTCATAGCGCAATAAAAGAGTGGCACAGCCCGGAATGGGAATACCAGCAAGTGTCGTATCCCGCGTGGCGATCCGCCACATGCCTGATTGCGCAGAGACAGTGCGAAGCGACTCTTCCACCAGACCGCTTATGAGATTTGGATCCGAACGCATCGCGGTCAGTTGAGTTGGATCGTGCAGCAGCCCCATCAGACCCCCGGCGAGGGAATTCGCAGTGGTCTCGTTACCGGCAACCAGCAATTGCTGAAGCATGTTGATCAGTTCTGCATCGGACAAACCCGATTCCCCTTCTACCTGTGCATGCACCATGTCGGACATGATGTCGTCCATTGGCGATGTCCGCCGTTCATCGATACGCTCCTTGAGATAGTGCTGAAGCGCGACGACATCACGCACGCAGTCAAGTTCTTCTTCCTTGGATACAAGACCGCCAATACGCGCGACAAAACTGTCAGACCATTTCTTAAACGCGGGAAGATCCTCAATTGGAACGCCGAACTGATCGGCAATTACGCGCAACGGTAGAGGACGGGCGAACGCGGCGACAAAGTCACAAGCCCCATCTTCAATGAAAGCGTCAATCAGTTCATTGGCCAGTCTTTCGATGAACGGCTCCAGGGCACGTACACGCTTGGCGGTAAAAGCGCGGTTGACGAGTGCACGATAACGCCGGTGATCCGGTGGATCGCTGGTCAGGAGCGTGTCAACCCACGGCCAACCTTGATCGTAGATCGCCTGTATGTGGGGATCGGTTTTTTCCCGGCCGATCGGATTCATGAACCGGCTGGAAAAGAGTTCGGGGTCCTTGAGGACTTGGGTGACATCTTCGTAACGCGTCACTAGAAATATAGGGTTTCCGGACTCCGGGGCTGTCAAAGGCAGAACCGGCGCTTCAGCGCGGGCGTTCTGATAGTAGGCGAAAGGACATTCGACAATCTCAGGGTCGAAGAAATTCACGTCGCTGATAGGTCGGTCCATTATGGCTCCCCCCCAATAGGGGTATGAAGAAAGTCACCTTAGGAGCGGACTTACTCGATAGCAATCCGGTCCGTAATCATTCCGTCATCATCCATCAGTCACCACACTTGTTTCGATAAAAGAACGAGGCGCGCGATAAATGATTACCATTGTTTGCGTGAACTCACCTCCACACGTATCTGCACCCTTTGAGATGTGAGTGTTAAAGCGAATTTGCCACCCCTTGGCCTTTTGAAACAAACCCTGTGGGTGGATTTATTGCCCTACTTTAATATGGTTGTGAGCTAGACAACAGAAAAGCGCCCGATACCTGTTCATATCAAGAACTTGCGGGCCGGAATGGTTGCGGGGGCTCGATACCCTCTTCACCGATAAATTACATGGCTTCGGCAAGGTCAGATCGCTCTTGATCCACCATCCGCTTGACTAGGTTCAAATCGGGGGTCCGCAACCACCGAGACTTCACTATCGGGCCGGTTGCGATATAAATCCTGGACCTGCACCAATGGAGCCAATGCTATTCTTAAGGCCGGACCGGTTCTTGCTCCAAGGCGTACCGCTCCAGGCTAGACAAGGAAGGGTCTTCCCAGGTGGTTGGGGCATCCAAATATTTGGGATACTTCTCACGGATGTAGTCGACAATGTTCGCTGGCACACCATCCAAACTTTGAGCCGAACCCGTCTGACATTGATAGAGGCAATGGCCAGGTGCCTGTCCCATCAACATCCAAGGCAACCACGGCGTAACCCGTCCCCAGTACCCAACGTAGTCAATCGTTGTGAGATCCTGGTTTTGCATGTCATCCAGAGAAACGTTGTACTGCATAAATTCCGAGACCCTGTTCATGGGGCCGGAACTTTCTCTCACCCATTTGGCGGGGTCCAAAGCGTTTCGGTAGTACACATGAATATGCTGTTCCATGGTCAGCCGGTCGCCCTTCGGCGTCCACTTATAAAGGATGGCGACATTATAATTGCCGTACCCCTTCTTAACGCGGTAGTATATCAACGTGTATCAGGCCAGAAGGTCTAAGAAGATGTGTTGTCTGTTTGGTCGGAAGATGGCCGTTTAGTAACCGGGCTTTCCCTCAGTTCAACACGCCTCATTGCCTTATCCAAGGCATCGCCAGACTCGTCCGCGCCAAGCTTGCGAGCGGTCTCTTTGAATTGGTCAAGCTGCGCCTTCGATTTTTTGTTGGTCATAGGTTTCTCACAGTGTCTAAGACTGGTTACATCACTTACATCGACGAGGCCGGTGATTTTGGCCTTAGACGCATCGCGCCTATAGATCGACCAGGTGCCCTCCGAGTGGTTCGTTATGGGTGCCATAGTAATCCGCAAGCAGAACGAAGCCAAGATTGCTGAATGGCTTAGTATTATCAGGGAAAAAGCTAATAACACGCAACCTGCTGATCTCCATTTTCGCAAACTGTCTGCTCGTCAAAAAACACTCATCTGCAATGAAGTTGCGAAACTACCCATGCGACTGTTCGTATATATCTCAAATAAACAAAACATGAGAGGACACAACAATGCTTATGCAAGAAAGGTAGCCACTCATAAGCATTGGTTCTACTGGTGGGCCGCGCGCCTACTTCTAGAACGCGTCACGGATTTCTGCGCCGAACATAACAAAAAAAATGGAACTTCTGATCTTCGCCTGCAATTGGAATTCTCACGCCGCAAAGACCTTCGTCGGCACGATTTCACGGATTACTTCACTCGCCTTTGGAATCAAGGTAAAAATGTGTACTTGCCAAAAAGGAAAATTAATTGGCCTGTATTCGATTTTGATAACGTCCACTTCTATGACCACCAGAGCCGGGCAGGGTTACAGTTCGCCGACGTGCTAGCGAGCTCATTCTTTCAGGCAATAAACATTCACCCTCACGGAAAATGTTTCCCGGAATATGCTACCTCTCTAAGCCCATTAATTTACCGCACGGCGGATGGAATAGCTTACGATGAAGGTTTTACAATCTGGCCTCAATCTCTTAGAAAAGTTGATTTATCCGAAGACCAGAAGGTGGTTTTTAAGCACTATGGAATGCCAGAATCTCTGATTACATAAGGAAGGTGCGTTGCCTGGTGCCAATGAATTATGAGCTTGCAGGCTTCCATCCTAGGGGAAACCGTCTCATAAAGTGACGGAAACTACCGACGGGCTTTCCAGCGCAACGCCTACCAAAACTATCAGATTCACCTTTTAGAATCAATAACTTATAAGTTATTGATCGGACTCAGTTTTTTTATTCCGAGATATCAGTGCCCCTATAAGTCAATCGCTTACCTCTGGCTCCTACAATGGCAGTTTCTGTGCGTAGTGTGTCGTCATAACCAAGAGCAACACGATTGGAGTACCGAAAATCGAACTCAGCCAAGTAACGGTGCAGATGACGCTCTGAACAATGCTGGTAGATACCCTTCATGCCGCGCTTGAAGATCGAGAAGAAGCCTTCGACTGTGTTCGTATGAGTATCACCGACAACGTATTCGCCGATGCTGTGCTTCACGGATTTGTGTTCTGCAAACGCCTTGCCGATTGAGCCATATTGTTTGGCGTCGTCAGTCATGAGTTCGCTTTCTTGGGCAACATTCTTACGTACAATTGGGCCGATCTCTTTTGCCTTGGCGGTCTTGATCGGGAAAGAACGGACAGAGCCACCACGTTCTACCAAAGACAGAACCGCCATCTTGTGGGACGTGCCACGGCGTACAGGTACGCCTTTCTTGCGCCCGATAAATGTTTCGTCCGATTCAACCGGCTTGCCTTCGCCGCCAAGCACTCCAAGGCCATCGGTGCGCATGGCTTCGCGGATACGGCGGCTCATGAACCAGGCTGTCTTGAGAGTGACACCCAAGGTTCTGTGAAGCTGGTTCGAGCTAATGCCCTTCTTACTGGCGCACATGAGGTAGATTGCCTGGAGCCAATGGTGCATCTTGATATGGCTGGATTCAAAAATGGTTCCGACCTTGACCGTGAAGGGCTTGCGGCAGCTGTAGCACTTATGGACTCCAATGCGCGTGCTTTTGCCCTGGAGCCTGCCTATGCGCTCGCATTCGCCGCACTTGGGGCAAGTTGGGCCGTGCGACCATAACCGAGCTTCAACGTAGTCGTAAGCCGCTTGTTCGTCGTGAAATTCTGGTCTGTCTAGAACGCTCATGACATGCTCCAATCAATGAAGATAACCTAGCAAATCAGACTGGGTACGTCAAGTATAATAACGCCTAAAGGATGGGCTTCTCAACCGGCTTCTCAGCTTCCTCGTTCAAGCACCCGAACGTCGGGCGTGACATGGCGGTTTCCCGCAAAACACGGTTGAAGGGGTCGTTAGCGACATGAACAACTTTGACGGTTTCTCCGGTGTACGGATTGACCATCTCGTCTAGAACCTCGCCTGAGTCGAGGTCGTAGTAATAGATGACCTCCCTCTGAATGCGGCGATAGCCGTGCTCACCCTCCAGAGGCAATAAACGCGAGCACATCATGCCCCGGGCACCGCAGATATTGCGCAGCGGACCCCCCCGACGCCACCCCCATGACCATGCCGTCGTACCAGCCGTAGTGGGTGCTGACCATATCCACGTTGGTCCGCAGCCGCGCGTAGCCTTCCAAATTCCCGTAAGGCGTTTCGAGATCGAGATAGGGCCCGTTGACACTCGCGTTTTCGATCTTCCGAACGGCGGCGTTGGCCGGGCTGGCCGCGGCGCCAATAATGGCGCCCGTCGTAGCAAGCAGTGTGCGCCGGCTGGTGTTTAACGTCGTGGATATTGTAGTGCTCCTCGGTTTGGCTAACTCTGATACACCTCAATAATGATCTCTATTCGCCATAGCGTTGCCAACGGGTAATGTCACCGTCGCTGACGGCCATGCCAATCTGATGAACCGTGGACAATTCATTGCGACCTTCACCCGATCGCTCATTGGCACCAATGAAGTACATGCGCAAAGACCCATCACCCAAAGGCACCACCCACGGACACCCTAGGCGGACATCCCAGCGGCCCGATCCTTTCGGCGCCTGCGGCAAGATGGATTTGTTGCTATGGGATCCGTCGACACGTTCCCAGGTAAGACCATCGTCAGACACGGCAAGACCGATTTGACGGTCTACTTCCGGGTTGGTGCCTACATCCATACAGCCTTCGTAAAACAACAACCATTGACCGCCGTGTTTAAGGATATGGCGGGTCGATACGCCATAGTCGTCAAATCGCCCTCTGGGTCCAGGACCGAGCAACGGCCCCCGCCTCTCCCACTTGAGGGCATCTTCTGATTCCGCCCAGGCCATGACATAGCCCTGGCTGGGATCAAGGGTGTGATAGTACATGCGCCAGGACCCATCATCCCAGCGAATGACCTGAGCCCACGCCGCCAACAGGGCGTCGAACTCGCCTGGGCGACCGGAATCAATGAGCGCACCATGGTAGGGCCCGTCCAAACGTGTCCAATGCAAACCGTCACGGGAGACGGCGGCACCGGTGCGTAGGGGAAACCCCTTAGACTCTGTCCCACGTGCGTTGGTTATTTTCTGATCGCCGCCGAAATACCACATCCAATAAACATCACCGTCTCTATGGATGTCGCTAATGCCGACATGGGAGGAATCAAACCTGTCGGGGTCGGAATGGGGATCAAGCACGGACCCCATGACGCCGGGCCCGCGAACCCGCTTCCATGCGATACCGTCTTTTGAGACCGCATGGCCGACACGGCCCGTCGGCACACCAATCATACGATCAAAGGATCCATCACGGCCGTAGTACCACATGCCACATGCGCCAAACACCATCGTCGCCGCGAAGCACCTTGGGGCAGGAAACACGTTCCGAATCCCACCATCCTTCAGGCCCTGGTCCAAATATGAGGCCTGGTCCGCCAGGCCGGTTCGAGCCTGAAATACTCACTAAAAGTGCCTTATGCTCAGTGGAGCAAGGTGAATGTTCTAAAAATAGTGTCTTTACCGAACCCCTTCATCACGGGCCAAATTCACCTTGCTAGACCAATTGCCTGCCACTCTTCTCTAATAGTTTAGCGACAGTGTGACGCCAGCCTTGAGTCCGTCGTTGAGGGCCGGCACGTACCGGCGAAATTGGATGATAAAAAGTGAATTGATCACATGCGTGGTATCAAACAAGTTTTCTCCCCACGCGGTAACCGACCAATTATCTCCACTCACGCCAAGACTTGCGTTCACATTGTAGCGGCCTGGCCCCCAAGCCAAATTCATTGCGTCGACATATTGCTTAGAAGTGTATGTCACATCGCCCCGAGCGTAGAAATCAAGGTCTGCTGTAAGCGCGGAATCATATTGAATACCAAATGAGCCTTGGGTTGTCGATTGGCGCTGCAGAGTGCTGCCACCCACTTCACCATCAGCAGAGCAGAATGCATCATCACAAACACCGACGAATTGCCCCCATTTGGTGCCGTCATTAAATGTGGGATCTGATGTCGAAAAGGCATAATTAACGCTAACTTCTTCGGTCATTTGGAACTGGCCGTCGATTTCAATGCCTTTGTTCGTAACGTCACCAACATTCAGGAAGATGGTCGGTGCCACCGTGCCTGCTGCTAGATTTGCCGTATCAAATCCAGTTGGAATGGTCGTAATTTGCATGCTCGCCCAATCGATATAATAGACAGATGCATTGACGATCAAACGGCCATCCATAAGCGTGTTTTTGGTGCCGATTTCATAGGTCCAGTTCTTTTCTGGTGCGAACGTTTGTTCGGCTTCGATTAGAGTAAGGGGGCCGGCAACAAATCCGTTGAACCCTCCAGCCTTGACACCTTTCGCCGCAGAGACATACACTATCGAGTCTTCACTCAAATCGTATTCTGCTGTTATCCGGGGCGTGAAATTCGAAAAGCTTTCCTGCTGCGGCACTAAGTTTGCGACATTGTCAAAGAACGCCACGTCGATCCAGGTTTGCCTGGCTTCTAGTGAAATGCGGGCACGATCCTCGGCAAAGGAATATCGAACGTTACCGAATACCGCATCCGTCCCTTCATCAATCGTAAAATTCCGCAATGGGATTGGTAACCCTGACAGATCGAGGATGCCGTCTGTGGGATCGTTAATAACCAAGTTCGGATTACCGACAGCAAAACCGAGGGCAAATACGAAAGCATCATCGACCTCTGCATTGTAGTATCCAATCTCTGCCGACAACGGCCCGTCGGGTTCATATGCAGTGCGGGCTTCATGACTCTGAAAGTCGTTTACTCCGCCTTCTTTCTGGAAGGTAAAGAAACCGGCAAGGGGATTTGAGAACGCCGGTGCAAAAATGATCCACAGGAACGGCGGGGTAATCTCGCTGTAGCGGCGTAATAGTACGCCAGTCTTTTTAGTCTCTGAAGCCAGGTTGCGCTGGCTGGAGGCTTGGGGATGTACACTGTGGATTTATATCGGCGGGTTCGGCTTGCGTGCCACCATGAGAAGTTGACCCAACGCGAAGCTGCGCGGCGGTTTGGGATTGACCGGCGGACGGTGGCGAAGATTTTGTTGCACGCCGTGCCTCCTGGTTACCGGCGCACCAAGCCGATTCGTCGTCCGAAGTTGGGGCCGTTCACAGGGCTCATCGATCAGATCCTTGAGGACGATAGAGCACTTCCGAAGCAGCAGCGCCATACGGCCAAGCGCATCTTTGAACGGCTCTGCGCCGAGTATGGCTTTGAGGGCGGCTACACCATTCAGACCGTGTGAAAACTCTGGGTAGCGGGGATGGAGGTTTAGGTGACCATGATTCGCGGTGATCCCACGTAATCTGGCGGTTTGGCGCCGGTAGCCCCGCGGAAGGGGCTCCAGGCCTCCATGGATCGATGTGCGGCGCTCGATTTTGACCTGATTCCCGTCTCATGCCTTCGCGGCGGCGATCAGGGCGGGAACACCTACCAGCGAGATCGCGCGGCGGATGTTGTAAGCCAGCGCCGTGATGCTGAACTCGCCGCGCACGTTCTCCAGCCGCCGGGTCAGGAAGGCACCCTGGCCCATCCATTGTTTGATTGAGCCGAAGGGATGCTCGACGCTTTCACGGCGCGCATCGAGCAGCTCCGGGCGGGCCGCCAATCGTTCCGCCATACGCTCCAGGATCGCTTCGTCGACATAGCGCAGGACCCGACGGAAGTCGCTCTTCGTACACTTCGACTTGAGTTGGCACTCCTTGCACGCGGCGCGATTGGCGTAACTGGCGAAGATGAGATCGCGGCGCTTGCGCCTGCTGTGTAGCGCCAGGCGTTGGCCGTCGGGGCAGATGTAAATGTCCTTGCCGCCGTCATAGCGGAAGCGCTCCTTGGGAAAGAGCCCCTGGCTCACCGTTGATCCGCGCTGGGGCTTGGGCACATGCGGCATGACGCCGGCATTCTCGCAGGCCTCGATATCCTCGATCTTGAAGTAGCCCGCATCGGCGACCGCGTCGATCCGATCAACGGCCAGGTTCCGCCGAGCTGCCACCGCCGTCTCGGCCAATAGACCGAGATCGCTGACCTTGTTATGGACCTGCTGCTCGGCGATCAGTTTGTGTTTGGCGTCCACCGCGATCTGGATGTTGTAGCCGACACCGACCCGGGTCTCGGCGCGCATCGCCCGGCTGTCCGGATCCGTCAAAGAGAGCTGGCCCTCGCCACTCGCAGCCAGCGCGTCTCGATGTTCCTCAAACCGCTCACGCCGCCCTTGGATCGCAGCGATCTTCTCCTCGATATTCTCCACCTCGCCGTCGCCGTCGCCGGTGCCGCCCTCGTCTTGCCCGTCGGCCTCGTCGAGGCGGTCGAGATAACGCGACAACCTCTCGTCGCTCTCGGCCAACGCCTTCGCCAGCTTCGCTTTGGTGAAGTTCCGCTTCCGGCTGTTCACTGCCTTGATCCGTGTACCGTCAACCGCCACCAGCTCGCGTCCGAACAGCTCCAGTTCGTGGCATAGCTTCACGAACTCCCGAAATACCTGGCGGAACGCCGCCCGATTGATCCGCCGGAAATCGGCGATCGTCTTGAAGTCCGGCGACAAACGCCGCAACAGCCAGATCACTTCGAGATTACGCTTGCTCTCAGCCTCCAGCCGGCGGCTCGAACGTACCCGATTGAGATAGCCGTATATGTAGAGCTTCAGCAGGTCCGCCGGATCGTAGCCGGGACGACCCGTCGCCTTCGGCGCGGCGCGCTCGAAACCAGCGGCCGCTAGGTCCAAACCATCCACGAAAGCGTCGATGAAACGGACCGGGTTATCCCGGCCCACGTAATCGTCCACTGCTTCCGGCAGAAGCAGAACCTGAGAGCGGTCAATGCCAGGAATGTGTCTCATGGCGGACCCTAACATCGCCATGAGCCGGACGGAATCCCCCGCTACCCAGAGTTTTCACACAGTCTGCATTGTGAAGGATTACATCTGCGAAGTGCGCCGGTACACCCGGGAAGTGTTCGTGCCGTTGCATCATGCGCCCGGTCATGCCCAGGCTGACTTTGGTGAGGCTCTGGCGGTGATTGGCGGGGCGGAACGCAAGATCCACTTCCTGGTTGTCGATCTGCCCCACAGTGATGCGATCTTCGTGAAGGCCTATCCTCGCGAGACCTCCGAAGCGTTCAGTGACGGACATGTTGCAGCGTTCGCTTTCTTCGGCGGGGTGCCCCAATCGATCCTGTACGACAATACCAAGCTGGCGGTGGCCCGCATTCTCGGGGACGGCACCCGCCTGAGAACGCAGATGTTCCCGGCCCTCCAGTCTCACTATCTGTTCAAGGACCGGTTTGGCCGACCAGCCAAGGGCAATGACAAGGGTAAGGGCACCACGAGGTTGTGGTGCGCGGCTATGTGGAGACGGTTGTGATCTGCGCTGGCGGCGAGGAGATTGCCCGCCACCAACGGTCCTATCAACGTGAGGACATGGTCTTCGATCCGATGCACTATCTGCCCCTGCTGGAGAAGAAGATCGGTGCCTTTGATCAGGCTGCCCCATTGCAGGGATGGGCTTTGCCGGATGGCTTTGCCACTCTGCGTCGTCTCCTGGAAGCGCGCATGGGCAAGGCGGGCACCGCACAGGGCTTCCCGTGTTGCTGCCATTCCCCTCTTCCATGCGTGCCGCCGCCACTACCCCGGCGGAACCGGCCGGTGCTCATTTCGCTCGCTTCCGGGTCGGTGGCAGCCTTCCCCGAAGTAGCGATCAGGTCGGCTTCCGCGTCTTCACTTTGCGAGGCCTGCTCAGCGTTCACTCACGTTGCGGCCCGCATGGTCGCTGAACCGCCCAGGGCGGTCCTTCTGTCGGAGCGCTTCGGACTATGTCGTTACCTCCACAACCCGCTCCGATTACTACCGGCTGGAGCGAAAGTTGCCGAGCGGGATTCGCACCCGCTAGGGAATGGCGCCTTTCCACGGCGCACGCTACTTTGGGTGATATTGACCGGCTACGTTAAATGATATTCACCGGCTAAATTGGTGATATTGGGCAGGTGCCGGGTGATCGCGCTTCAGTGTATCGGCACCATTGCCCCGGCGGTGGTGAGAGACATTTCGATGTCCCACACTGCTTTCGAGATCTCCCGGCCGATCAAGTCCATCTTGCGGACTTGATTGATACGTTGGGCGGCATCCTTCAATTCCCGAGTGGAAAGTATACCCCGGAAAATACCGCATACATCGGAAAGGGAGATGATAACGATATCGCGCGCATCCGGAATTTCATCGCTGAACAGAACCCCCATGATCCGCAGCTTCACTTCTCGGACAGTCTTGTTATCAATGACCGGGTAGCGCCGCGTCTGGAACACCTACATGAAGCGGCCATCCTCCTGTTCTAGAATACCGCGCTCGACGAGATGGGCGAGAGCGCGTTCATGAATACCACTGGCATAGGTGGCCGTTTGATCGATCCAGTGGATAGGGGCGTGCGTCTCCGCACATTGCGCGATGCGTTCAAGGGTGGGATCGAGCAAATCATCCCCAAGCGGTGTCGGATTGATCACAAAGAGCCGTTCCGGATCGGTGTCAATACGGCCCTCCAGCGCCAAATCCATCAGAACCGCGCCGGCAAGCGCATACTCAAGGGTCATCGAAGGTGTATCAACGAAACGCCCGCCCTTGTCGTCGAGCAGCAGCAGTATGATTTCTTCAGCGAATCTCAGCATACGCATGGTCTCCCGATCCAAGGGCGCAAATGGGAATTACGATTTGGAATCATTACATATGATGGGTCCACCACCAAAACATTCGGGTGATCTACCAAAGGGCTTAGCCGTCGAACAGCGACGCTTGCAGCACAAAAACTTCGCCCTTTTTTTATGCCACCGCGATGGTCAGCTCGCGGCGGCGATCACCGGCGTCACCTTCCAGCCGCCCGCTGCCGATGGCCCTGAGGCGATGACCCTGAGGCGACGGCCCTGATCGATCACGACGGACGCGAGCCATGAACGCGGTAGAACGAAGCGCGCGACGAACTCAGACCCAGGATTCCTATGTTCGAATATCTCTACTCCACTACCCGCTATCTCGTGTTTCCGTCCTGGGAAGCGTCAGTGACTACTCTCATCACGGCGGTGCCGCCACCTCAAAAGGTCCGCAACTGGAAACGGGTCACAGATGCCGGCAACGATACGGAATTCGCTTCAATAAAACTGCAGGCGGTTGCCCTCTTCCTCATCGGTATCGATTTCTACGGAATCGGCACCAGCGATCTGATCGGCCAGCACTTCGCCATAAGTAGGGAAGCTGGAGCGCTAGATTTGCACTGCCGGATCGCACAGCCTGGAGCGGATCAGCGCCCTGCCACAGTGAAGGAACGCCTATCCCTGCCAATTACCTCATCCGCCAATATTAGTGATGTATTCCATCAAGGCGGACTTTCTAGGCACGCAGCTGCCTCGGCTCTGTGCTAGCCTACAAAAACCACAAACAACAACCGAGCGAACCACCGTGTCATCCCAAGCGGATTTCAGACGTTCTATACTCTAATCAACCGGATAAGGTTTTCGGAAGGCACAGAGGACCCTCCGGCCGAAGACACCCCAGCTTAAGATGTCTAGGATCCGGACTCTATAAAAGGCATTGTCACGTTATTGAACGGTCGTGCCGCGAACTGGCATAGAACTCAAGCTCAAGCGGCAGCGGTGACGGTTTGCCACAGGCCCACTGCGTGGTTACGAAACTGGCGTAATGTTTGTCGGGATATCAGATGGCGTTGGACGTTGAAGGTGTTGTAGACGGTGGCGTGGGTAGAGAGAAACCGCTGCGCTGATCGAGCCGATTTGAAACCTTGCATTCGTCGTTCCCGCTGTCGGACTGGCAAGTAAGAATTCTCGCTTTGGTTGTTCTTACTGCCACCAAAACGGCATTGTCAGACTAAAATCGTATGTTAGAATTTTCCCGTTGTTGAGCCAGCTTCGTCACCCGTGCTTGTCCGGTCTAAGCCAGATAAAACCTGTTCGTACGCCCTGAAATCCCCAAAAGGGGACAGGGAGAGGCGACCAAGCGGATTTAATCTGACAATGCCCGCTGACCTTCGCGGGCGCATTCAGCCTCCTTGACACAGAGCTCACTATAATCAATTTTAAGTTGTGGTGTATTGCGGTTCCAACGGGCAGCGCACTTCCTCTCGCTCCGTCGTTCTCGGGCAATCTTAGAATGCGTTATGATGTCTTCCTTGCCATCGTCATGACCCTCCCGGCGACCGCGCTGTGGCTGCCAGAATACATCTATGGACACTAACAAGAAGACTCAGAGAAGGAGCACGATTCGCTAATTCGAGGCCATTACAGAGAAGGTGATATCATGACCACAAGACGGAAATTCGTGGCTACTTCCGCCGCAACGCTGGCGGCGTTCGCAGCGCCGGCGATCGCTCCAACGAAGATTCTCCGGCGCATGCAAACCTATGCCGGCCCTGCGTTGGCCAAACATGTGATCGTTCCGGCGGTCGACATGTTCAATAAGATCGCCCGCGACAGGATGCAAATTCAGCTGTTCTTCGCCGACCAGCGAGCTTTTCCAAGCGATGCAACGCGGTACGATCGACGCGGTGCAATCCGACGACGACTCAATGGCTTCTCCTTTGTCAACTTCTCATAGGCAGAGTTGATCTCGGCAAGCCGGTCGTTCGCGAGCTTCATGAACTCCTCTGGCAACCCTTTGGAGACCAGCCGGTCCGGATGGTAGGTGCGCACGAGATTGCGGTGCGCCGCACGCAGCTCCTCGTCCGTGGCGCCCGGGTCCATGCTGAGCACAGCGGACCAAGCGACTGTTCAGGTTAAGGGGAACAGAGGACGGGGAGCCACGCTCATCCGCGGTCTTTAAAACCAAGGTTTATCAGGTCTCCCACCCACTCCCGCCATCCGGACCATAAATCGAATGGCGGCATTCGGAGATGTAAGGTTCTCGGAAAGGACAGGGATAATACTGATCCGTCCCGTCGAACTACATCCAAAACACTGGGTATGGTTTTGACTAAGATAGTTAAACTCTAGAATCTATAGGTCGCCGAAACGCCGAATTTGCGCAGTTCCGTATTTTGAATGATAATCACCTGGCGGAGAGTATTGAAGTTGGACGTCACGTCAGAGGCCTCGTCTGGAGTCTTTTCATTGACCAAATTGGTGACCCAGAAATTGATATCAAAAGCTTTCTTTTCAATACCTATGCGGCCATTGGCGCGAACTTGGCCACCAACCCAATACAAATTGGTTGGGTCGTTCCATTGCCGAGACCGGTAGCTAAGATCGCCACGAAGATACCAATTCCAATCACCGCTTATAAGGCCGGTATATTGAGCATTTGCAGAAAACGTATGCTTCGAGGTCCGTGCCAATTGATTGTTGCTGATATCGGCACCACGGAAATCGCTGGTGGATGGTTCGATAGTACAGTCTGATCCGAACAGCACCATATTGGTGCAGAGGTTGGCGCTGCTGGTGTCTTCAGATTCATCCTCAAACTTAGGATTTGAATGCCCATACCCGAGGACAATACTCAGTTGATCGACGGGACGAGCCGTTAACTCAAGTTCAAACCCCTTTGCTGTAATATCGCCCAGGTTTTGCGTAACGGAGAAGAATGAATCCCCACCAGCCAGGCTGGTTCGAAATTGAATGTTCGTCCAATCGATATAGAATGCGGACACATTCAGTTGCAGCTGATCGGCGGCCCACAAGGACTTTACACCGGCTTCGAACGTCCAGTTGCTTTCAGGATCAAATTTTTGGAGCCTCTCGCTCCCAGGAAACAAGAAAGACCCTGGATTGATGCCGCCCGACCTTGAGCCCTTGGCGATTGAGCTATAGATCATGAAATCTTCGTTGGCTTGATATTGCAATGTGAAGCGCGGATCCCAGAAATTGAACGACGCATCGGTACGGACGTTGACTATTCCATTGCCATAGAAGAAGTCATAGAGAGCGAGGCTGAACCTCTCTTCATCAGTCCAACGCAATTCCGCCGTACCCGTCAATTGATCAGAGAAGTCGTAGGCCAATTGACCATAAACTGAAATTTGACGTGCACCGACATTATCGCGGGTGAGGTTGTCACGCCGCACAACGGCTCCACGGTGAAACAAGCTCTGGGGGGTCACCGGACCTTGGAATCCTGGAAAGAAAGGGCCGCCATAAGTGACAAAAAACGTGGCCTCGGGAGGGGCGGCGCTGACATCGAACGTCCCGCCAATACCTCTGCGGTCGCGGCTACGAAAGAAGTATCCCCCGGCCAGCCAACGTAGATCTTCGCCAATGTCTGATGTTAGTCGCAGTTCTTGCGACCAGTATTCTGTAGGGGCGCTTGTGAAACTGATAAAGGTGGGCACCTCAATCGGGTCAATGGTAGCCGCCGGCGCAGTCGGGAACGGCAGGCTAATTGTCGGACCGGATCGGCCGAACGGCCGGTTCGGGAAAAATGGCGGCCGCAGCATCGGAACCGTCGTATAGCCGAACTGCAGGAACTGGCCGTCATTCTCACCGCCCTGGGTGCGGTCAAAATCTTCGAAGGTCGTATTGACCAGTTTGGCATAAGCGGTAATCGACGTAATCGTAAGATTTCCGAAATCATAAGTCATAGTCAGGTCGGCACGGCGCAGTGTTCGGTCCTGGGCAAATGCCTCTTCAGAAAGACCGGGGTGGTTCCGCGACCCGAAGCCGGGTACTTGGCCAACGTAGTAGAACGCTAGAGTTGGATAAGGAGGTGGTAATTGCAACACACCGGCATTGTTGGGAATGGTGGTGACGGGGGCGCTATCAATGAGGTCGTCGGTATAATAGCCCTTGAGGTTCGCTTCAAAGTCTTCGTTAGGTATCCAGCGAAAAGCGAGCGATACCGTCTTGTATTCGTGCCCGCCAAGCCCCCCTTTCAAGACACCATTTTTGTAGGTGCCGTTGTTATGATCATAGCTGGCTGCAACCCTGACGTACAGTTCATCATTGATGACCGGACCGCTCAAGGTGGCCGTGATTCTTTGTTCATTATATTGACCGAGGGTGGCGGCCAGTTTTCCTTCAAATTGATCTGCCGGTTTCTTGGTGATGTAATTTATGGCGCCGGCAAACGTGTTGCGGCCATAGAGCGCACTTTGTGGGCCTCGCACCACTTCAACCCGTTCAAGGTCGAACATGGCGATATTTAGGCTCGAGCGATTCGACACGTAGACGCCATCAATAAACAAGCCGACGTGGTTGTCAAAACCGAAGGAGTCGATCAAGCCAATACCGCGCAGTACAGGCACCGCACGTCGACCGACTGGGCCCTGAGTGAAGGTCAAGTTAGCAGTGAACCGAGCAAGGTCGTCCAGGGTTTGGATGCCGGCTCGGTCCAGCACCGCCTCGGTGAAGGCTGTGATGGAAAGCGGCACCCGTTGCAGGCTCTCCTCGCGTTTACGCGCGGTTACCACGATCTCCGGGATTACAAACTGCGCACTGACTTCGTTTGATATCAATGCAATGATTCCAGCCATTGCTACAAAGGACACTGCACGCGCGGTCTTAAGCCATAAAGCCATATTCGCATCTCCTGGATCAGATCGTCGTTTGCTTAACGATCAGAATGCCTTGGATATTCGGCTCCTTGTAAAGGCAATACTCATCGGGATGGCGGTAAGATGCTGGCTCCACAAATTCAATCGCTCAATTGAATGTATTGGCAATCTTATCCTCTACGAATTCCTCGGTTCTTGCTGAGACGGCCCTCAAGTTAGGTCCCAGCAAATATATGCCTGTATACCGTGGAAAACCTTCGCGTTGGGATCCGCTTCCATCCTCAAAGGAATATCGCAACGCATAACCAAACCATGGCCACGTAAACCGGGCAAGACGTGACCCGTTATCCGGCTATTGGAATATGCGCTCCTTAACCGGACGCCCGTGAAGCTGAAGTCACAAGCTACGGCCTCTTGCCTTAAGGATTTACCACGCATACCACGGACATGTTGATGTAGGCTTCCAGTTGAAGGTTGCGAATGCCCTGCAGCGGCAGGAGATAGAAACCATCGGCATCGCGCTCCTGGAAGATGATATTGACGTGGAACTGATTGGACTCTGGAACAAAACCTATCTCTCCCGCAATGTCCGCAAAGTCCACTGCAAGCGTATCATTGGCCATCATATTGAAGTTCACAGCCCCTTCGAGGGTGCCGTCTCTGGCATCAAAAACATTGCCGCGATACGTCACCGCAAAATCCGCGTAATTGTGCAGGAAGACCGTGGCTGGATAGTTAGCGATACGCGACGTATGAACGTTGACCAGCGCCCGATTCACCTGCGAGTAATTAACGTCTTCCCGAAAGGTGCAACGGCTGGCGTTCTCAAAAAAGCCTGTCACGCTATTCCATACGACATGCTGAAATACCGGTAGATTTCCCTGGTGGGGGCTTTGCAAATAGAGCGAAATTTGATTGTCTTCAGCTCTTAGCTCTGAAACACCGATTTTATCAAGAATGTCATCGATGGGGTACTGAGGTGAGGCCCACGGCGCTACCTCGTATTCGGCCGCTCCATAGCTTTCTCCTGAAGGAGAACCTACTACGGTAACATTGAAGGTGGCGGGCAAGAGCCCTCCATTTCCTAGGCGGATGAAGGAGTAATTGTTGGCTTCCCCTCTCAATATTGGCGTCACTACGGTGTATTGAGTTCCGTCAACAACTGAAGGTCGCTCGACACCTTCATTCGCCGTGGCCGAAAGGGGTTCAATTGTCCCTTGGTCCGGTGCATCCGGGTCCCAAGGTACAGATTCCATGTAGGACTGGGCATTCGTACTCAGCGCTGTAAGCACGCTGAGCACAAATGAAATGGAAGCGGTGAGAAGTAGTGATTTGCTCATGTAGCCCTCTTGCGAACTTATGCGGTCCTGTGCCTTCCGAGAACATCATCCACACCTAGGCAGCTTGCCACAAGAAAAGCGGCGGATGAGGTTTTCGGAAAAGACAATCAATTTCCATAACACATACGGCATCGGCAGCACAAAGAAAAACAAAGGACCTCTAATTAAAGATAACGGTTGACGAAATTGTTCAAACGAATTTGACAATTACATTGAAATTCTGATAAACGGTTTTCAGGATTTGCTTTTCTTTTTTCTTATGCACAGACTTCGTAATTCTCTTATTTTTTTGTTTTCGTCATGAAAAAGAACGTAAGCGTAATCAAATTCCTCGGACAAGGCATGCATGATCGACTGCCCAATCGCAGACTTTACTAGAGAACCCGAAGAGCCCTTTTTGTATTCAATTGCCAAAAGATAAGGTTAAAGTAACTACAAAATCGGGATAGTTCCTGCTAGCAAACGTAATGCCTCGCTTATTGTCATATCTGCCTTCCTGACGTTGCTCCCGGATCCCGGACCAGACGGTAAATTAAATACCGACCTGGAGGGACAGGATGACAAAGCAGACGAGGCGGCGGTTTTCGCCCAGAATACAAGGAACAGTCGGTTGCCCGGCTATCGGAGCCGGGTGCGACACATAGCAGCGTGGCTGCCGAGCCCGGCGTCACGCCAACGCAGTTGAAGACCTGGCGGCTCGAGCTTGAGGCCGCGGGTTCGACCGCGGCGACCGCGGCGCAGAAAGCCGAGGCCGCTGAGCTGGCGCAGCATTCGCCGGGATAACAAGCGGCTGACGGAGGAGGTTGAGGTTCTGCGCAAAGCCTCGGCTTTTTTTGCTCAATGGGCGGCGAAGACATGAAAACGAAGCACGCTTTCATCGCCGCCCATGCTTCAGGGCCCGCCATCCGGTTCATGTGCCGGGTCCTAGGGGTTGCTCACAGTTGGTTCCACGCCCGGCGGCGTGCGGCCCAAAAGAGAGCTGAACGCGCTGCCTGGCGTGACCGGCTCGGATCAGAGATCCGGGAGATCTTCGAGCAGAGCAAGAGGTGCTACGGCGCCCCTCGGATCCATGCCGAGTTGAAGGCCCGCGGCTTTCGCATCTCGAAGCGCACGGTCGCCAAGCTCATGCGAGAGAACGGCATTCGTCCACCGCGCGGCAGGCGGCGGGCGCCAATCACCACCGACAGCCGCCACTCCCATGCGATCGCGCCCAATCTGCTTGACCGCAACTTCGAAGCCGTTGCGCCCGATGCGGTCTGGCGCGCTGACATCTCCTACATCCCAACTGACGAAGGCTGGCTCTACCTCGCCGCCGTCAAGGATCTGGCCACGATGGAGATCGTCGGCTGGTCGATGTCCGAGCGGCTGAAGAGCGTCCTGTGCGAGGATGCGCTGACGATGGCGATCCGCAACCGCCGGCCGCCCATGGGGCTGATCCACCATTGCGATCGCGGTGTGCAAGGCGGGTTCAACCGGTCGTCGCAACACGTTCAGTTTGACTGGCCTGCAAGCACTGGTCCAGAGCTTCGGCGGGAGTTCTCCATCCGAGGGTCTTGCGGGGCCGTGTATTGAGCGCGTCAGCAACAACTGCGAGTACGTCCGGACTGTGTGCGCTCAGATCGGTTCCTTTCGGGAAGTACTGTCGAAGCAATCCATTGGCGTTCTCGTTCGTTCCGCGTTGCCAAGGGCTGTGCGGTTCGCAGAAGTAGACGGGAAGGCCGGTTGCGATCCGCAGATCCGCATGCCTGGCCATCTCTGCTCCCTGGTCCCAGGTCAGCGAGCGGCGAAGCTGCGCTGGCAATGTCGTGATCGTCCGGGCGATGGCATCGCGAACCGCTTCAGCCCCATGACCTCGACCTGCACTATGTGTTTAAAACCGAATGACGCTGTACATGTCTGAGCGTATGTGGGAACCGAAAATCCAAATGCGAATGCGAGGAATGCTGAACAAACAATGTGCGCTCTTGGAGATAAAAAATTTATGCTCATTTCTCTACCTCGATTGGGCTATCTTTTCCGACCATACGCGCTCAGTTAGTGCCGTGTTTCACGGGTAAACTCTGTCTCCGTCCGTTCGTTTTCTTCCTCACCCATGACGGTGCCGGTGGCGACGGCGCTCGTGATCTCACCGGCAGTGGCACCAGCATGTGTTGCTGCGAACGCGGCCCATTCTAGCAAGGAGACGGCCACACATTTGGGACAATATTGTTTCTCATTGGCGGCTTCGAGCAGTTGGTTAAGCGGCACGGTTTCAACCAGTTCGTGGATTTCGTCACTGTGCCCGTCAAGGTGTTTGAGTTCATCAACCATCGCCTACTCCTTTACTTGACCATTCGGACACTGACCCCCGAAGAGAGACTGTGCAACATCAAGGCTCGTTTTTCGGTCCCAACTCTTCCGAAGCCCTTATTTGCCGATCCTCATGATTTTGCCGATCCTCATGATGAAGACCATCCAGGCGCGGATGAGGTTTTCGGAAGGGACAGGGCGCCGCGCCGCCCTGGACACCAAGCCCGCACGCTGCAAGGCGACCTTGGTCCAAGTGTAGCTCAAGGTGAAGCCGTGGTGGGCGCACAGATGGGCGTGAAAGTGCTTGACCGTCCAGCCCACATGCCGGGTGCGGTATTGCTCAAGCACCCACTCCACCCGGTCGACCGCAACCCGGCGCGCGCACGCCCTGCCAAGCCGGCGGTCAAACAGACCCGCTAAACCCTCATCCTCGTAGTGCTGACGGTAGCGCCGGAAGCTCCGTTCCGACATTCCCAGCAGTTCCGCCGCATCCATCACCGAAAGACGCTTCGTCTGGAAGCGTTCCAGTACATCTTCAAACTTCTCCATCCTACGTTCCTGTAGCCATGCCGTTCGGGTCATCGCGACACCTCCTCATCAAGGCATCTAACCGGACAACTCGTGTGCTACCTAAACGGACAACTCGTGTGCTACCTAAACGGACAGATCATGTGCTAGCGACAATTGCGGTAGACGGCATTGTCAGACTAAATTGATCTGGTAGTCTAGAGAGGTGAGTTATCGTGAGGTGGGTTATCGCCGTTCCGCGTCACACCTTAGCTTGGTCAATTCCAAGCTAACCAGCGTTGTGGTGAATAAACCCAGGGAACAAGGGCCTAAAGGAGTTAGCCCTACCCAATTACTCTGACAATGCCCTTGCCTATAATCTCGCCAACTTCATGCGCACCCTGGCTCTGCCGGAGGCGGCCAAGCGCTGGTCGCTGACCTCGTTGCGGCAAAAGCTGCTGAAGATTGGAGCCAGGATCATCGGCCACGGCCGGTACGTCACGTTCCAGATGGCCAAGGTTGCGGTGCCGAGGGGCTTGTTCGCCGAAATCCTGCGGCTGATAGCTCAACTCCGGGCGCCGCTAGCACCAGCGTGAGGCGGAGCCCGATGCCGATGCTGCAACAGACAACGGGAGAGGTGCGCCTTGCAGACCACAAAGGATGCCATCAGCGGGCTGGGATCGCGGTGCTCACGGCGGTTCCCAACAATTCCAGGCGAATATCGTCCCGCACCGCCCTCAAAATTGCCTCGACAGGCAATCGGAGCTACTGTCGCTTCACAAACCGGAATCCATCTGGGGAATGTCGGATAAAACAAGGTCGGCACAGATGAAACGCATCGTCATCGTGCTAGGAGCAATTTTGTTTTTGGCCGTCACCACACTGTTGGTGGCCCCCTCATTTATCGATTGGAGTAATTACCGCACCACGTTTGAAACGCAACTTGCCAACGCTACGGGCCGGCAGGTTGAAATAAACGGTGATGTGTCTTTGACCTTGTTGCCTCGTCCAACCTTACAAGTTGAGAATGTGCGCATTGCCAATCCGGCCGGCGCATCGACGCCGGACTTCGCCCGTGCAGAACGCGTCGCCGTAAATCTTGCTTTTGGCCCTTTGTTGCGCGGCCGGTTGCAATTTATCTCCATTGAAATCATTGACCCCGTCATTAGCGCAGAAGTGATGCCGGACGGATCGGTCACTTGGGACATGTCTGTAAGAGATGTGTCTTCAAACCGCAGTGGACCTCAAACCGGACGAAGCGAACGAAATACCAGGGCGCCCTTTAATCTCGGCATCGATGTGCTGCGCATCGTCAACGGAACCATTATTTACCAAGACGATCAGCGGGGCATTAAACAGGAACTCACCGCGTTGACGGTTGATCTGGCTGCTGAAAGCACGACTGGGCCATTCGATGCCGTTGGAGACCTAACTATATATGGCATGCCGTGGCAATTTGAGACATCGCTCGGCGTGTTGCGGCGCGACCGGCCTGGTGCGTTGGTTGTTGTTCTATCGAACAGTGACGCCGACCTCACCTTTGATGTCGTCGGCTCCCTAACCCTTGCGGATACCGGTCCTGTGATTGCAGGACGCTTTATCGCCCTGGGTAGCGATGCAGTTTCGTCCTTAAACGCCTTGGGTGTTGTGCAGCCGGATCAAGCTATGCCCACTGAATTACGGAAAAATTTTCAGCTGGAAAGCCGGTTTGATTTCCGGGGTGCTACGGTGTTTTCAGACAATCTGACTCTGAGGTGGGGCAATACGATCGTAGATGGGACTGGGTGGCTGGATTGGGAAGACGAAACAGAATTTAAACTGGACTTAGGAATCAACCGGCTCGATCTCGAAGCATGGCAGTTTGCATCGTTCGCGGGCCCTGATCGTTTCGCAACTCTTCGGTCTTTTTTTATGGCCAATGACGCGCACGCTCAAACTTCACCACCGAAATTTTCCGTGCCAGCAAACATTAACGGAACGATTGATCTCACAATCAATTTGATCGAATGGCAGGGGAAACTCATGCGCAATGGGCATGTCAATGTGTCACTCGCTGACGCTCAGCTAAACGTAACCGAGGCCAGTCTCTCCATGCCCGGAAACGCGTCACTCGACTTTGCAGGAAACATCGGGTCAGACTCAGGTAGTCCAAATTTCGATCTCACAGGCAGTGCGTCGTCCCACGACTTGCGTTCTTTGTTGGAGTGGCTCGAATTGTCACCGTCGCCTGGAGTGGTACCGCCTGGCAGGTTGAATTCTTTTTCCGGCACCACCCGCCTTTCCGGAACGGCATCCCAACTACAGTTCCAAGATATCGATGTTATTTTGGATACAACGCAAGTGAGCGGTTCAGTCACTCTAGTTCCCGGTTCACCTGTTGAAGCGACTCTCGATCTGACCGCCTCGAGTCTGGATCTGGACTCCTATCTACCTGCGCTGAGCCAGCAGTTTGGGCTGATGACAACGATTGGAACCTCGGACGGGGACTCACCTGATATGTCCGAAGAGCCAGCTGGAAACTCACAACCGAATTTCTTTTCTGTCGCCAACGTCAACCTAAAATTATCGGTCGGGTCCGTGACCGTCGGAAGAAACGTTTATGGAAATGTGGGAGTCGAGGGGTCGATACAAAACGGTGCAGTGACCATCGACAAGGCGACCATCGACGATATGGCCGGTGCCCGCATTTCTATTTCAGGGAGAGTCGACGATGCATTTTCAACTCCGCACGCCCAGAATTTGCAACTCTCCATTGCTACTGAGGACTTCGCGCGATTGCATCTGGCCCTCGAATTCGAACTCCCTCGTTCAGATGTGTTTACCGGACCCATGACCCTGGATGGAATATTGTCTGGGTCTGTTGAAGAAGCTGAGTTGGATCTCAACCTGACGCTCAATGCCATGGCTGCAGAAGTGAAAGGAACAATAACCGGCGCACCCTCGGCACCCACGTTCAACGTTTTAGCGGTATTGAAGCACGATGATTATAGATCGGTGTGGTCCGCGCTGAGCCTGTCCACTGCCACAGATCTTAATAGTGTGCACGTTGCTGAATTTTCTGCTGCAGTTTCCGGTACGCCTTCCGCACTGCAGGTAAAAGACATCAACTTAATAGTGGGCGACAATTCGCTTGCGGGTACCTTGCAATACGAAGCGGGGGGAGATCGGCCAATCGTTACTGGAAACCTCGCTCTGGCGGCGGTCGACCTTGACCAACTCTTTCCTCCCGATCCGACCGGTGCATTAACACGATCCAGTTTGCCGCGCAGTACAGGGCCAGAGGCGTCCGTATCAGGGCGATGGTCTACCGATCCAATCGATCTCAGTCTTTTAAACGATTTCGATGCCGACGTGTCTGTCACAGCTGACCAAGTTGTGATGCGCGGATTGGATGTCGATCAGTTTACGGCCAGGGTTCAGTTGTCATCCGGCGTCTTGTCGGTGATCAACTGGCGAGGCAATCTTTATGGCGGACCGGCTTCCGGAGACTTCACACTGAAAGTGGTTCCCACCCTCGACGTTCAGACTCGGTTGGTAGTTACCGACGCGGAGCTAAGTCGACTGGGCGGATCTTTGGCTGATGCCGCGCAAACCCAGGGCCGGTTCGCTTTACAGGGACAGTTTACGGCACAGGGTCACAGTCAACGCGACTTGGTCATGTCTTTGGCGGGGGACGGGGTACTTGCCGCTACCGGTATCGACGCCAGTTTGGACGGTCAGGGATTAGTCTTCACGGCTGTATTGGCGCCGGTCAGAGCTCTTAGTCAATTAGGTGGTGTGTTCGGCGGCGGCGTAGCCCAAGGATTAGCCAACATGGGCGCCGAGTTTCGCGGGGAGCGTGGTGTCTTCACGCTTTCCAATACGTCCATAAAATCTAACGTTTACTCGGGGAATTTCAGCGGCACTATTGATCTACCGCGCTGGTGGGTTGATGTAGAAGGCCGCGTTAGACTTGAGGCCAATGTCATCACTCAGTTGCTGGCTACTCGATTACCGATGCCGTCCTTAGTCCCCTTTACCGTTGAAGGTTCGTTGGATCTGCCAAACGTCACCATGAACACGGGCGGTAAGGGACAAAATGATCCGACCACTGACACAACGCCGCCAGCTCAAACGTCACCGCTGCAACCCAATCCCGCGCAATTGTTTCAAGGGATTCTGAACGAGTTCACCAAACCGCGCTAAGGTGTAGTGGTTCAGATGTGATCTGACAGTTGGCCGTTTTTCCGGCGGCCTCTGTTAGGTCAAGTTCAGTTCACGAACTTTTCCTTCCAGATTTCTTTGCCCTCGATCATGGTCTGGAACGGCATTCTGCCGCAACACATTTTGCCCTGATGAGTGCGTTCCGTGTTGTAGTGATGTAGCCATTGATCCAGATCGTCCTGCAGCGCATCGACGCTGTCGTAGAGTCTTTTGCGGAACGCGACCTGGTAGAACTCCTGCAGCACGGTCTTGTGAAAGCGCTCGCGGATGCCGTTTGTTTGCGGTGATTTCACCTTGGTCTTGGTGTGGTCGATATCGTTGATGGCCAGGAAGAGCTGGTAGTCGTGCTTGTCGACGCGCCCGCAGTATTCCGTACCCCTGTCGGTCATGATCCGCAGCACAGGCAGGTCGTGCTCGTCATGGAACGGCAGCACCCGGTCATTGAGCAGGTCGGCGGCGGTGATCGGCGTCTTGGTGGTGTAGAGCTTGGCCTGCGCGACCTTGGAATAGGTGTCCACATAGGTTTGCTGATAGACCCGTCCCAGGCATTGTCAGACTAACTGGCCCGGAGCAGAAGAACCTACAATCGAGGACTGTCAGGCTGCAAGTTGACGCCACTCGGCCAAGGCGGTGGCTCGGGCTTGTTTGAAAACGTCTCGGCGGTTGAGATGGCGTTGGTGGTTGAAGTGGGTGTGGATCGAGGCATGGACGGAGGCGAACTTCTGCAAGGTCTTGATGTCTCTGAACCGAGCCATTGCCCCTTCCCGTCGTCGGAAGGGCCGATGTGAGTTTTCCGCTAGGTTGTTCAACCAACGCTTGGTCTCTTGGCAGCCCTCGTTGCTGATCATCTTCATCGCCGCCCGGTATGACTGTAACCTGTCCGTGACGATCGTGGCCGGTCGGCCATAGCGCTTCATCGCACGCCTCAGAAACCTAAGCGCAGCTTCGCGGTCCCGCCGTTTCGTGGCCAAAACCTCAAGCACTTCGCCTTCATGGTCAACGGCACGCCATAGATAATGTGTCTCGCCGTTGATGCGGACGAACACCTCATCAAGATGCCAGCGCCAATTCGACCAGTTGCGCTGGTCTATCCGCCTCTTCCGGATCTTGGCGGCAAACAACGGGCCAAAACGGTTCCACCAGTACCGCACGGTTTCATGGCAGAAGTCGACGCCGCGCTCAAACAGGATATCGTCGGCGCGATCACCAAGGCCGGCGACGCCGGCCTGCGCACGGCGCTCTATCAGGCGGCCACGGTTATGCTGAACCGCGCGGGACCGAACTGGCTGAAGGCCTGGGCTCTGCGTCTGGCGAAGCTGCGCGGCAAGAAGCGCGCAACCATTGCCCTGGCCCGGCGCATCGGCGTGGTGCTTCACCGGATGTGGCGGGATGGCACGGAGTTCCGCTTCACGCGCGAGGAGGCGATGGCAATCCGGACGGCATAGGCGCGGCTGCATCCCGCCAGCACTCAACAAGGACAGGAGGAAAGAGTCGCGCCAGAGGGTGGCGACCCACCGGTGTCCCCTCGCCGGGACGCGGTTCCCGATGATGCACGTAGCTCGCCTTGCTGCCGAACCGTCTCATCGCGTTCGAGCACGCTATTCAGATTGGCACTCGGGAATCGTCTTGGACCAGGCATTATGTTGGCAGCCGCTGCGCTGACCACGGACGGAAGCGAGAGCCTGGCGACGGACATACGCGGGATCGTGGACCCTTCTCCGTGCCGCGCTGACGAGTCAGTCGCCTGCTTCTGCCAAGGCAACCACCTAAGTTGACCATACCCGGGACGACGATCGCCCGCAGGCGAAGGTGTTTCATGTTCAAGAGATCGTGTCAGATCGTGTCAGGCCGGAAGATCGTGAAGATCTGTGCTTGACATCGACCGCCCCATTACGGAAGGCGAGCTATTGAAATAACGGAAGGGATTGTGCATCGCCGGAGGCTAGGAGACCTTACTTTCCAACTCAAGCCGATTTAGTCTGCCAATGCCTGGAAATGCCCTAGAACTTACAAAACCTTGCCTAAGGAAAGGTGTGTCCGGGCGCTATTGTAGTATCGGACACACTTTCTGAGCGTCTACCGCACTTTTTCTTTTGAGGTCTATGGTAAATAAGATCTGTGCGGTGATTGCACCTGGAACGACCTTGCGCATCATCGCGTCATTCCTCCATCTCGAACGTAATAACCACCTGATTGTTGTAACGCCGCGCTGGACGGCCTTCGACAATTTTTGGTTTGTACTTCCAACGGGCCAGAGCCCGCTCTGCAGCGCGTTCAAAATACCCTGTTGGTTCTGCAGCGATTACGATGATGTCTTCGACGCCGCCGCTTTCAGTAATAGTGAACTCAAGCTGAACCCACCCATTGATACCGCGAGACGCAGCCCGCTGAGGATATTGCGGTGGTATGCGGACCAACGGAATCACATCCCCGTCTGTGGGCATGGCAAGTCCTGAACGATCGAGGTTTAATCCTCGGGAAAGTGCAGGTGCATTAATGGCGACACCACGTGAATCAGGAGCAGCATTTATATTGAAATTCATGGGCGGTGGCGGCGGCGGTACGTCAGGCGTATCCGGACGGTCAGGTAAGGTTCGATCTTTTGTCTGGGCCGTTTCGTCCCGGTCTACGCGGGTAAAATCGATCAAACCGCCGCGAAACTCTTCCGTAATTGCGTTCATGCCATGTGTGATGAGGTAGTTCATCAACCAGAATAAGGCAATGGTCACAAATATGGCTAAAGGAACGGATATTCCTAGGCGAATAGCCCTGGTATTCATTGTTTTACTCCCATGGTTGGGGCATCTTCTGTTGATGAGACGCGCCCTGTAAACCCCCTGAACACCAGCGGTCGGGGAGTGGCGCAACGTGACAATGCATCTGCCGATTAGGCCGATGGCATCTTCATCAGGCCAAAAAGGCTCTTAAACTGGGAGACTACTAACGAGAGCCCTTTAGGACCCATTTGTGGGTTTTGATGGCTCAAAAGCAGCGACGATCTTCATTTTAGCACATTACCGTCTCGCTGGGGAGGTATATCCGTGGCCCAAAAAAGTCAAGACCCCTAATAGGTAGCATCAGGGCAATCGGGTGAATTTGAGGATGACAAGAGTGTAGAAGTCTGAATCGCTATTGATCCTTTTGATTCGCAAGAAGGATCCCAGAAATGATGCGACGGTTTGGAACGGCGAACGAGGCCTTTAATCAGATTGTTGATTTCCTGGAGCATTTCACCGATCTCGACGACCCGCGGCAACGCGCCACGGTCCTCTATCCCCTCGACGAAGTGTTGCTGCTATGCCTTCTCGGCGTGCCCGCCGGCTGTGAGAGCTGGGTCGAGATCGCCAAGTACGGCGAGAGGAAACTGACGTTTCTGCGCCGTTTCCGGCCGTTCACGGATGGTACGCCCTCACACGATCAACTCGGTGACATCTTCGCAGCCCTTGATGCCGAACAGTTTCAGCACTGCTTCATCGCCTGAGCGGCATCGCTCACCGGGCGCGGCGCGGACATCGTCGCCATCGACGGCAAGACGCTGCGGCGCTCCTATCAGGAAGGCGGCGCCAAAGCGCATCCACATGATCTCGGCGTGGAGCACACGTCAGAACCTGGTGCTTGGCCAAGCCAAGGTGGCTGATAAATCCAACGAGATCGTCGCTCTCCCGAAGCTGTTGGATCTGTTGACCATCAACGGCGCGACGGTGACCATCGACGCCATGGGCTGTCAGCGCAACATCGCCGCGAAGATCATCGACAAGGACGCCGACTATATCCTTGCCCTCAAGGGCAACCAGGGCAGCCTGCACGACGATACCAAGCTTTTCTTCATCGAACAGATAGCATGCGGCTTTGCCGATACGGTTGTCAGCCACCACCAGACAGTGGAGAAGAGCCACGGCCGCATCGAAACCCGGACCACCACGGCGGCGAACGAAATCGCTTGGCTGAAGGAACGCCACCACTGGCCCGGGCCCGGGAGCATTGTTATGGTCGAAACCGTACGCGAGATCGGCATCCACCCCGGCGCCAAGGTCGAGCGCGAGACCCGCTTCTACATCCGCCTCCACCGCCGCCAAGGCCGATACCCTGAGCGCCGCCATCCGGGGCCATTGGAGCAGCGAGAACGGGCTGCACTGGGTCATGGACCTGCACTGGGTCATGGACATGGTCTTCCGCGACGACGAGTGCCGGGTCCGAAAGAACACTGCCCCGGCCAACTTCGCGGTCGTCAAACACATGGCGAGCAACCTCTTGCGCCAAGCCCCGGGCAAGGACAGTCTGCGTGTAAAACGACGCATCGCCGCCTGGGACGACGACTTCCTCGCAAGCCTTATCTCACGGTGAAACCATTCACCCGATTGCCCTGGGTCTGCTTCGGGCGAGGCACCGCAATCATCGAAAGGAGACAAAAAACCAAAAAACTCACCATCCAAAACCGCCGCTTGAACCATCAACGGCAGGCGGCTTAACTTCAAACCAAGATGAGCTAAATCCTCCGTTAGAAAACACGCTCATTTGTCCCAAATGTTTTGACGACGGACAGCCGACGCCAGGGATCTCGGCAATGCGCCGGCTGGCGGGATTGTCCCTGTGCCACAGCTTGAGCCGCCGCTCAATGTCGCCAATCTCCTCGTCGAGCCGGATTACACAGGCCCACTGCTCGCGCAGAGTCTCGATGACCAGGCGACGCAGCGCCTTGGCATCGAAGTCATCACGCAACGAAATCTGCTGCTCCCATGGTGATCCTCCTCATCCCCGAATCACCACAATTGAGTCAGAAATCGGTCGAAAGGGGAATCCCAAACGTGAGTCTTATTCAGAGTCGTTTGGTATTACACCTGGACACTTTAGATGCCGTCGGCTCGCGAGGGTCCACCACATCCCTCCGCCGGCCAACGTCAGTGGGTGGGAGGCGTCCATTCCATTTATTGGTGATGTAAACCGCTTAGGTGTGGATGAAGTTTTCGGAATGGACAGTTGATAAGGTTCTCGGAATGGACACCCGGCCACGTTTTCGGCCGGATCAGTTGGAATCGGAGTTTCCTTGCAGGCGCTTGATCGTGCGGCGGACCGCCCGGCCTGCCGCATAGGCATGCCCTTTTTCATGACCGGCTCTTTGGATTTCGTCGGCTATAGCCCGCGCAGCCTCCTTGGCTTTCTCTCGTGTGCGCGGGTCTGAGGCCAACCGACGGACTGCCATACGGGCTAAATATTTCAAGCTCACTGCCATGGTCCAGAGTTTAGAAGAAACGAGGCGTAGGTTCTATAGCATTTCCGATTTATTCTGACGCATAGCCATCGGCAACCAAGAAGTTCCTGCAGTGCTCGTGATTGAAGAGGCCGCAGACGTTACCGGCGGCTTTCCACAGATCATCGATGGTGCGGGGTTTTAAGCGCTTCATGTGAGCTTTGAACTTTGAAAATGCGAGCTCGATCGGGTTGAAGTCCGGCGCATAGGGCGGCAGGAACAAAAGCCATGCGCCCCGCTTTTCAACCGCCCGCCTGGCACCGTCGCGTTTGTCGGCCGGCAGATTGCCGGGGACAACAACAGCGCCTTTTTGAAGGGTCGGGGCGCGTTGCGTTTTGATGTACTGCTCGAATGCATCACCGTCCATGGCGCCCTCGATCACCCAGGGCGCGGTCAGGCCGTCACCGCGCAATCCGGCAATGAAGGTCATGGTTTTCCAATGACCATGGGGAATGGCGGCAACCATCCGCTGGCCGCTGGGACAGCGCCCCCGCAGGCGCGCCATTTTGGTATTGATACTTGTTTCGTCAAGGAACACGATCCTGCCGACCCGCTCGGGATGGGCCGGGAGCCGGGCCTGACGTTGGCGCCAAACCACGCGTGCTGCCTGCCCATCCGCGCGTTCCTGTTCACTGGCGTGGGCGGTTTTTTTAAAGCTGATCTTGCGCGCGCGGAACCAGTCATTAATCGTCGAAGTCGGCGCTGGCGCGACGGCCGTGGCTTGATCTATAGGAAAATCAAAAACCGCTTTCCGGTAGCGTCGATATTATGTCGGGGTAACGCCTCCCTTTGCAGTGGTGTGCATGAGGGTAGTTTCAGAAATCCTATATCGGTTCCGGCCCCATTGATGGCGTGACCTGATAAAGGTTCTCTAGTGATAGGCGCCGGGATTGTCGGTTGGCCACGCTGTCAAATCCGGTAGTCGCCACGCGCCGAGACGGGTATCTGTGTATCCGCCGCTGTTTAAGCGTCAATCAGGGGCATTTGGTTGGCTCCAGTCGTCCGACCCAATGCATCCGTTCTCCCTTGCGGTCCACCAATGGGTCTACGCCGAAATATTTTCTGAGCGAGGCCGCCCAGTTTAAACGCCTCGGCTTGCCAAGGCGTTTCTGCCCCAGCAGGGCGAACACGGTGTCGTGGGTGCGGGCCTTGGTGCGTGGGGCCAGCAGCCCGAAGTAGCGAATATTATGCCGGTAACGGTCAGGGATATGGTCGGCCAACGTGGTCACGAAATCAGCCGTCGTATACCGAGTCACGACTGTTTGTTTTGTCTTCGTGTCTTTCGTCAAGAATTGCACTTCTTGACCGTCTGTCTTCCTGAACCGGCGCTGTGCGATGGGGGGCCGGCGGGCGTAACGGCCTACGTAACCGAGGAATTGTTTCTTGCCCCGGAACCTTTGGATGTGAGTGTTCCACCACCGCTCCAGTTGCCGTTGCAGGAGGTCTTCGAGTTGGGGTGTACTCAGACCGGTCTCCAGGAGGCCCTTGGAATACGCCTCTCTCAGGTAAGCCACCACGGCGTAGCGCCACAGGGGCATCAATGCCATGTTCTTTAGCGGCGCCTTCCGCCAAGTCGTGCCGTCGGCATCGAGACCGCCTTCGGAGACGAGCACATGGAGGTGGCTATTGAAGTTCAGGTGACGGCCAAAGGTGTGTGGAATCACCAGGATCATTAGCCGCACGCCGTATGTGTACCGGGCCCAATGTTCGATAACTTTTGCACCCAGGACCGGTAGGTCGTGGAGAAGGTGGCGGTTCTGCTGGAACAAGGGCCATAGAACATCCGGCATCGTAAGAGTGACGTGAGCGTAGCGAGTGTCTGGAAGTTCCCGCCACTGGTCTCGCTGCCAGAGCGTCGTGGCCCGGTAGCCGCAACTCGGACAGGCGCGGGACTTGCAGGTGTGAAAGACCAACCGTGTCTCATTGGCGGAGGCGTATACCTCGGCCCCTAGCGCGGCGGTGCCGCAAACCAACACCTTGCGGAACGCCTCCCGCACGGCGGGCCGCGTTTGTTGATGGTCCCAGTGGGGCCGTCCAAGTTCCAGAATGCGCTTGAGCCGCCCCCGGCGTTTCACGAGCGCTTCTCCGCCAACAGTCGGTCGTGCAGGTCGCGGGTAACCACGATTGCGGGCCCGGCGAGTTCGGTCACGACCAGCGGAGTGTTCGCCAGCACATCCCCTGCGAGACGAGCCAATCGTTCGGCGAATTGTTCGACCGACAACACATTGTCCTGTCGGGCCTCGTGATTGCGAAGCAGTTCGTCGATGTCGTGTCGGATGGCGTGTCTTATGTCTTTGCAGTTAAGGTATTTTTTTAGTTCTTCGTTCTGCCGGAGCGGTGACAGGACGCGCTATTGCC
Organism: Rhodospirillaceae bacterium; assembly: GCA_965262665.1. Classification (GTDB taxonomy): domain Bacteria; phylum Pseudomonadota; class Alphaproteobacteria; order Rhodospirillales; family Rhodospirillaceae; genus CBDBND01. The sequence goes on along the minus strand of OZ253551.1, from coordinate 651,051 downwards.
ATGCCCGATGGATGGTGACGTCTCCCCGTCTAAGAGCGTCTTGCACTGCCGGGGTGATGGTCTTCAGCAGCTGCTTGACCTTTGTGATATTCCCGGCACCTACACCTGCGGCGCGTGCGAGCTCCGCTCTGACATCAATCGGGTTACCTTTTGTCAATTTTGACAGAAGCTTATTTTTACCCTCCTTACGTTGACGCTCGCGGGCGCGGCTCCTCCAATAAGGCTCCAGAGCCAGGGCTATCACGATCCGGCAAAAATCGTTCAGCCGGTCCTGGCGGCAACACTTGTTCAGCATAAACTTTAGGGCCTCTTCTTCGGATAGGTCGTACTCGACGCAAGCCATGGTCCGCCGGTCCTGCTGGCGGGCCATCGCCCATCGTTCATGGCCCTCCAGGATCAGGCCGTCCCGGGTCGTCAGCAGAGGTTCGATGATAGGGCTGAACTCTGCCGCATCGTTGGGGACCGGTGAGGCCGCCAGCGGTCCGCAGACATCCAGGTAAACTGGGTGGGCTCGCAGTTGGTCCAACGCACGTTCGACAAGCTGGCCTTCCGGAGCGGCGGAATTGCTTGGCTCTGTGACCATCACGGCAGCATGGGGCACGGTCTGTGCCACGCCTTCCGTCTCGTGCAGCGGGCCTCGGTCCGACGGTAGTTCATCCACCGGATCAGCTTCCGGCGCTGATGCCGCCCCATAACCGCTCGATGGGATTGAGGTGTGGCGCATACGGCGGCAGGAAATGCAGCCGGATGCGGCACTCCGGCCGCTCCAGGAACGGCCGCAACAGCCTGGCATGGTGATAGCGCGCATTGTCGAGACAGACATGGATCACCCGGGATCACCCGGGATCACCCGGGATCACCCGGGATCACCCGGGTGTCCGGATAGGCCCGTTCCAGCTTCTCGAACAACCGCAGAGAGGTTTCGGCATTGATCTTCTCGCCCTCGACCAGGGTGAGCTTCATCGTTTCAAGGTCCAGTGCGCCGTGCAGGTTCAGCCGCTGGCGCCCTGTCGTGGCCTTGATCGCCGGCTTGTCGGAACGGATGAACCAGCCATGCGCCGGCCGGCTCTGATACTCGGGATGGACCGCAGCGGCGAAGACAACCGTCGCGTCCGGAAACATCCCGCGCGTCAGCTGTTCATAATCCCTGATGAAGGCTTCCTGCGCCTGCTTGTCGGCCTGCTTCGGCAGCGTCTTCGGCTTCACGTATGCGAACCCCAGGCGGTGCATCAGCTTGATGGCGCCCGGACGTGAATATCTCACAGCAAACTTTCGGAAGATGGCATCCCGCACCGCGTTGGTGTCGCGCGGCGGATTGTCCCGGAACTGCGCCTTGAGAGCGGCTTCCTGGTCCGCCGTCAGGCGGCCCGCGCGGTCCGGGTAATCCGCAAGCTCCACAGAGGCGAGACCCTTCTCGCGGAAGTCCCGTAGCCAGCCGCGAACCGTGTCGGGATCGAGATAGAATATCCTGGAGACCATCTGCACGCTGTGGCCATCATCAAGGGCAACCAGCGCATTCGCGCGCCGTACCTGCAGCGCTTCGACCTTCCGCTTGCGCATGACATTCAGGAGTGCCTTGGGTTCGTCAGCGGTCAGAAAGGAGGCCCTTTTGCGCATCTTCGCCGTGAAGTCGTTCGCTGCTCGTGTCGTTGGAGAGGTGCATGAATCGGCAGCCGAATCAGGTCAATGCAAAATACTAAATTCAGGCCAAATCAATGATTCCAGGTATAATAAAGGCTTCATTTGTTTTTTCGAAGTTGATGGGACCGATTAACTCCCTCTTTGATTATGGCGGTCGATTTTACGAATGACGGTCACGACTGACATGCACTAGCGTTCACGCGCAAGTAGTCGTCAAGGAAGACGTCGGTAAGACGTGTCACTATGGAGAGAACGAGACCGGTCGTGCGCTTGTGTTCGTCGGTTACTTTTGTCTCCCATGTTGTAGCGTATCCGGTTTGTTTCGAATAATTATCCCAGAATAATTTTCGGTATCTTAACTCAACTTCAACCAAGGGACCTTGAATGAGCGCCCACACCATCAAACTGCGTTTCTATATCTGGGAGTCGTTTCAATTGGGCTGGTTCTCAACGGGTCTTACGCTCCCTGTCCCTTCTGTTTACCTCATCCGCCGATAGTGAAACGGGGACAGAAAAGAACAGACCAAGGAGTCCGCATCGGGAATGCCGGTTTTGGTGGTAGCGCGGCCCCGCAACCGTCTTAATTTGTTGTTGGTGGCAATGGGGATTCCAAAGGCGGGATAAGAGAAATTGCCCACGTGTTACTCGTCGCGCGGCTTGGTGTTATTCAGTACAGAAGTTTGTCCCGGTGCATCTTCTTTTCCCGGAACATTGGGGTTTAGAAGCTGTTGTCTCTGAAGTTGTTGATAAACATCACGTAACTCATGTTCTATCTTGCGGAACTCATGGAGTTCTTTCTTGAGTTTTTTGATCTTCGCTCCAACAAATAGAGATCTTAGCACGACACCTAACATGATCAGTAAAACGGCGTAGATGCTCTGCCCAGTGACTCCGGTAAATGTAGTGTCAGAGAGAATGTTCCAAGACATTCACCTATCATGCCAGTTTCCATTGTTTTATCAAATTGTCTGATTACCCGAGACCCCGTGGCTTTGGTTCTCCCCCGAGAAGTGGTCCATCGTAATGGTCTGCCCCCGTTGAGTGGTCCAGTTTGATTGTTAGTGCATGATAGGCCTTTGGTCCATCGGGACGATGGTTTCCGGGGCCGGTGGTCGGTAGTGCGAAGCGCTGTGTGGTCATTTTGTGTTGTAATGAGTCGACCGTGAAAAACTTGGAATGCATTGGCGGTGTTGATGTTTTTGATCTGAAGGCAGGTTCCAGATTGCAAGAAAGTGGCTGATGCGGGTTCGTTTTCTTGCGCTTTTGGAGCGCCGCGGGATTCCCTTTGAGGTCCGGTTGTGATTCCCTTGATGCATCACTCAGGGGGGATCCGATGCGCCCGAAACCGACGCCCAAGGTTGATCACGACGACCTTTTCCGCGCCCGCCTAGACTCCATCATCAACATGCGCCACGAGTTGGGGGAGTATCCTAAACTCTGTGTATCTGGCTTGGCCCATTCGGGTTTCAGATACGGTCACGTGTTGAAACGCTCTGCGTACAGCATCGCAAATTGATTTCGGGCATCAAACCATTCGCGGACATTTCTGCCGCCCTTTTCGAAGTTGCGGATCGCCAGATAGATCAGCTTAGTTGCAGCCTCCTCGGTCGGAAACGATCCGCGTGTTTTTATCGATTTCCGGATCACGCGGTTGAGGCTTTCTATGGCAGTGGTGGTGTAAATGATCTTTCGGATCGCCGGATCGAACGCAAAGAAGGGTGTCACCTCGTCCCACGCCCGGCGCCAGGCCGGCGCGATTGACGGATATTTCCCGGTCCATTTTTCCTCGAATGCATTGAGTTCACCGGCTGCCGCATCGGCGGTGGCAGCCTCGTAGATTCGGCGCAGGTCGGCAGCCACCATCTTGCGGTCTTTCCAGCTGCAGAAGTTCAGTGAGTGGCGCACCAAGTGCACGATACAGGTCTGAACCGTCGTGTCCGGGAAGGCGGCCGTGATCGCCTCGGGGAAGCCCTTGAGCCCGTCCACCACGGCAATAATACCAACGGTCATTGAATTTGACCTTCGTGTGCCCATTTGCGCATACCAATCGACATGATTTTCCAGGGCTTGTCGATGCGCTTGTTCCAGGCGTGGCATGCCGCATCGACGATGTCTTCGTAACTGTCGAAGACGCGGTTCGACAGGTAGGTCTAGCGCAGGTACCGGAGGGGATACACCGGCATCTCGGGCCGCGTCCTCGCTCGAACGCCCCGTCGCAATCGCTGCCCAGAACCGAACAAGCTCCTCACGCCGTGCCGAGTCCGGTCGACCTGGCGAATGCAACTTGCTCCGTCCAGACCGATCCGACCGCCGTCTGCGTACCGTCATAGCAACCTCCTATGCCAGAGTGTTGCGACGACCGATTGAACCCGCCAAGTTTTCGGGAAGATCAGGGGTTCGCCGCGATGTGACGGAGAGCCGCAGCGGTGAACAGGTTCAGCCGACGGACGAAGGTTTACCGCCAACCCACCGAGCTGCCGTGCGCGCCAACAGGGCTGTCAAGAGTTTTCGGAGCGTGGCAGCTCTCTGAATGGCGATCACGTCGTTGAGATCGGCGTCAATCGTGATTGTACCGGTGATGAGTCGAGCCGGCCCATTCCGACCCGACCGAAGCAGTACGTCGGACCTCTGCGGCGTTGCCGAACAGATACCTTTGGCGCTGTGTTAACGACCGGATAGGCTTCGACGAAAGTTGCCTCGCGTGTCGGGCAGCGCCCGTGCTTCATCCAGGATCTCCAGGGCCCGGCCCGATAGGGGGACGCGATGCTCGCGTCCGGTCTTCATCCGCTCGCCGGGTATGGTCCATATCGCCGCCTCCATGTCGAACTCGGACCACAAGGCGTGTCGGACCTCTCCCGAACGCGCGGCGGTCAGAACCAGAAACTCGAATGCCAGCTTTACCGATAGCGAAGCCTGGGAGCCCCTTGCCGCCCGGATGGCATCGCCGGCCCTTGTGTGGTGAACGGCTCGAAAATGCTTAGGCGTATCGCTGGCTTTGGGTAACGCGGCCGCAATGGCATCGCCGGCGGGATTGTCGCCGCGATATCCTTGCGCGACCGCCCACTTCATGATCGCGCTGATGCGTTGGCGAACCCGGCGGGCGGTCTCTGCCTTCTCGGTCCATAGGGGAACCAAGACCGCCATCACGTCCGCTGTAGTAATCGTGTCCACAGCCCTGGCGCCGAGAAGGGGAAAGGCGTATCGCCGTAGGGATGCTTCCCATTGCCTGGCGGACGTACTGCCGGTGCGCCATGTCGGCTTGTGGATTTCGATTACCGTCCGGGCGGCTTCCTCAAAGGTCGGAATATTGGGCCGCCGCCTGAGTGCCAACGGATCACCGCCAGCACGGGCCAGCTTGCGGTTCTCGAAAGCGGCCGCACGGGCTTCGGCCAAACCACGGCCGTCGCGCCAGCGCCGTCTTGATCCTTACGGCGAGGATAGCCCAAACCGTCTTGCTGCTTCTCGCTGGCTCAGCTCTTCCACATGGCACGCCAGTCGCACGGTTAGATAAAGGTCCACCAAGTACATCCTCCCACCTTCCATCCCCAAAAGGATCGAAGGCTACAGGTGGCAGACTTTTGCGCCGCCCGCGGCCGGGACATTCCCGCCGCTCCCGTGGACTCATACCAGCGGTCGTTGAGATTGATTCTCTTTTAGGGATTCCCCACGGCGCAATGATGTGATTCATAGAAAGCCGGCTTTAAATGGAGGATTTGATGTCGGCGAAGATCCCGTTGCGAACGGACTATGACGCGGTCCAAGCGCGGGCCTTGGCGCGCAAAGCGACAGATCCCAATCAGGTGCGCCGCCTTCTGGCGATTGCGGCGGTTTATGATGGCATGAACCGTAGGGATGCGGCGGCGGTTGGCGGCATGGACCGCCAGAGCCTGCGCGACTGGGTGTCCCGGTTCAATCAGGCAGGCCCCGAGGGCCTGCACGACCACAAATCTCCCGGCGCGGTTCCGCAGCTGACGGCGGTGGAGAGGGTGGCGTTGGCGGAGATCGTCGAGGCGGACCCGGACAGCGACGGCGTCGTACGCTGGCGCCGGCTCGACCTCAAGGAGGTTATCCGGGACCGCTTCGGGGTGGAGTATCACGAGCGCTCGGTCTCGCGCCTGCTGCACGATCTCGGCTTCTCGCACATGAGCGCCCGGGTGCGCCATCCGGGCCAAGATGCGGCAATGCTGGAGACGTTTAAAGAAACTTCCCCCGGGCGCTCGCCGCGGCGGTAGCCCACCTGCCGCCCGCAACGCCGGTCGAGCTGTGGTGGCAAGACGAGATGCGCCTTGGCCAGAAGAACGGCATCGTCCGGCAGTGGGCGCGCACCGGCAGCCGTCCGCGTCAGCCCAAGGACCAGCGCTACCAGAGCGCCTATCTGTTCGGCGCCGTCTGCCCGGCGCGCGGTACCGGTGCGGCCGTGGCGATGCCGTTCGCCGACACCCATGCCATGCCGGCCCATCTCGAAGAGATTAGCCGCACCGTCGCCGACGGCTCACACGCCGTCCTCCTCATGGACCGCGCCGGCTGGCACACCACCACCGAATTGGAGTTCCCCGACAACATCACGCCGCTGTTCCTGCCGCCCAGATCGCCGGAGCTGAACCCGGCCGAAAACATCTGGCAGTACCTGCGCCAGACCTACCTGTCGCACCGCGTCTTCGACAGTTACGAAGACATCGTCGATGCGGCATGCCACGCCTGGAACAAGCTCATCGACAAGCCCTCGAAAATCATGTCGATTGGTATGCGCAAATGGGCACACGAAGGTCAAATTCAATGACCGTTGGTATTAGTGAGTTCAAACCTACCGATAAAGAGACAGAAGGCAAACATTTGCGGCTCGATACAATTCGTGATCACGAAGTGAAGAACACCCATCACCGAGTGAAAAGGATCAGATTATTGCCATTCTACGGTGGTAAGGGCTCCATTGGGTGAGGTTCCAATAACAAATTTCCCCCCGGTCTTAGAGATAAGCTGCCTGGCAAGATGCGCCTGGATCGTTTGGGGTGTTAATGAAATATCTTCCGCATCCTCAGTCGCCCTCTTTATGTCGTCGCGAATCTTTATGGAGTCTCTAGAAGGTTTATTTAAGACCGAGACAGATGTGCGGTTTCCTTGCGCAGCAACTTCGATGGTTAGGCTGCGGCATCCAGGTTGCACCTCAAATCCGATGAGAGCGATGTTAGCCAGCACTTGTGCTGCTTCTTCAGCCAGCCTTTGGGTCAAAAGTTCGAGATCTGATTGATTGGGCCATGTCAACGTGGGGCCACCGGATGGGCCCGACATAGAAATCAAATAATCTTCAAAAGCTCCACCCACTTGATCAAGTGGTGATGAACCGCTTCCGGTCCAACCAAAAGCTATTCGCAGAAACTTGAGTTTTCGCGAAGCGGCCTCAGCGCTACCCGACAATAGAGCCAACGTTTCATCGTCTATGAGAGACGGGTCCGTTCCCATCAACTCTACCCCGGCCGACACGGCACCGATTGGCCCAGCTAGATCGTGACATAGTCGGGTGCACAATAGTTGCGCCATTTGAAGGGTACTGCTCATTTCACCCGCGATCCTTCCCTGCTCCGAATGGACCATAGCAAGAGTAGGGTCCCCGCCCAAATAGCAAAGACCACTGTTCGAAATGACTGAATCCATTGTTTGTTTGAGGGTTCTTGCGGCGCTAAGACACAGGCACTTGAGTTAGCTAATGTGTTCTCCCATATAAGAAATCTAATGCGCCTATTGCGCTTCGCGCCTCCCTCACGATAAACCAATATCATGATTGACCCTTACGGACGCCCCATAACCTATCTTCGCGTTTCAGTCACAGACCGCTGTGACCTGCGATGTGTTTATTGCATGGCAGAAGATATGGTTTTTCTGCCAAAGCGCGATTTGCTCACTCTTGAAGAGCTGGACCGTCTTTGCAGCGCATTTGTTGAACTCGGTGTTCGCAAATTACGACTAACCGGTGGTGAGCCTTTGGTGCGCCGCAATGTAATGTCGCTTGTTAATTCCTTAGGCCGCCACATCAAAACAAATGCGCTGGACGAATTGACGTTAACTACGAATGGAACACGGCTGGCGGAGTTTGCAGATCAATTGGTGGATGCCGGGATACGCCGTATTAATGTTTCTCTCGATACGTTGGATCCTGACCGCTTTCGGGTCATTACACGATGGGGCGACCTGGACAAAGTGTTAACTGGATTGAACGCTGCTAAGGAAGCGGGGCTGAGCATTAAGATTAATACGGTTGCGATGCGTGAGGTGAATGAACCTGAATTCGACCACATGATTGAATGGTGTGGCGAACAAAGTTTCGACTTGACCTTCATTGAAACAATGCCGATGGGTGATATCGATGGCGATCGGACCCATCAGTACCTACCGCTTTCGATGGTACGGGCAAATCTCGAGAGAAAATGGACATTGGAGGACACCGATTTCCAAACCGGTGGGCCAGCCCGATATACCGTTTGCCGCGAGACCGGCAAACGCGTCGGTTTTATTACACCGATGACGCATAACTTCTGCGAATCTTGCAACCGGGTCCGGTTAACGTGCACAGGAATGCTCTATATGTGCTTGGGCCAGAACGACAGCGCTGATTTACGTATGCCGTTGCGCCAGAGTGAGAGCAATGAACCACTCATGGCTGCCATACATGAAGCGATAGGACGCAAACCCAAAGGCCACGATTTCATCATTGACCGAGACCACAATCGACCGGCCGTGGCCCGCCACATGAGTGTAACGGGCGGTTAGGCACGGAACTACACTCTCTGTATACTGCGCCACTCATATTTGAATTGGTTTGCGGGCTGCTTAATGATGAATTGATACTATAATGAGCAAAAGTAATTTAAACGTCGCCGTTGTGGCGACGGATACCGATCCAGCCCAGGATGGTTTGAAGGCGTTGAAAGGGTTATATGGCGACGTGGCGCCTGAAGACGCTGACATTATCGTTGCGCTTGGCGGCGACGGTTTCATGCTGGAAACACTCCACACGTATATGCCATTGGCTAAACCGGTTTTCGGGATGCATCGAGGCACGGTCGGATTTCTGATGAATTCCTATCAAGAGAATGACTTGATGGCGCGTCTTGAGAATGCAGACAAAGTGGTTCTTCACCCATTAAAGATGACCACCGTCGCCGCCGATGGTGAACGCAAGTGGGCATTGGCCATCAATGAAGTTTCTATGCTTCGGGAAAGCAGGCAAGCAGCGAAACTACGTGTTTTCATCAATGACCGTTGTCGCATGGATGAGTTGGTGTGCGACGGCGCCTTGGTCTGCACACCGGCCGGAAGCACGGCCTATAACCTGTCGGTTCATGGTCCTGTTTTGCCCTTGGGTGCAAATCTATTGGCTGTAACGCCTATCAGCGCGTTTCGACCGAGACGATGGCGTGGCGCTATTGTTCCTTATAATGCCGTCATTAAATTTAAAGTTCTGGAGGCTAAGAAACGTCCTGTCAGTGCTGTTGCCGACCGCGCAGAAGTGCGCAATGTGGTAGAGGTCATCGTTGAAGAAGACCGGACGCAATCCATGACCCTCCTGTTCGATTCCGAACATAATCTGGAAGAGCGAATTTTGGCCGAACAGTTTGTGCCGTGACGTTGCAAACTGAAGAGCCTCTGCCAGAGACTCCACCCGCCGCCACAATACGCAGGATCGTGCTGAGTTTGGCGCTCGGCACGGTGGGTGGCGCAGTGTTCTACGCCCTATCTTTGCCGTTGCCGTGGATGCTAGGGGCCATGGCTGCCACAGCTATCGCTGCTACTTTTGGTCAACCCATCGCCATGTCACGGCACATGCGCCAGGTCATGATTGCCGTCATTGGCGTGTTGCTGGGCAGCGCATTTAATCCGGCGATGCTCGGTCAACTGGGGCAGTGGGTCGCGAGTTTAACTTTGCTGGTCATTTTTCTTGTGGTCTTGGCAATTGCCGTACCCTGGTTTCTACACAAAGCCGGTTACGACCGTGCAACAGCATACTTTTCTGCGCTTCCGGCCGGATTGACAGAAATGACCATTGTTGGAACAGAAAACGGTGGCGATGCTCATATCATTGCATTGACGCATACGGTTCGCGTTCTCCTGGTTGCCTTTGTTGTTCCCTTTACCATGGTCATATTGATGGGCTACGAGCGCCCGTCATCGATTGGACCGGCCATCACAGACCTATCCGGTGGCGACGTCATGCTCTTGATCGGTTGTGGCATCGTCGGGCTGTGGCTGGGAAGCAAGTTATCTCTTCCCGCTGGTGCCTTGGCGGGACCGCTGGCCTTGAGCGCCGTTGTTCATCTGGCTGGTCTGACTGCATCTTCACCGCCGGGCATGCTGATTGCAACGGCACAGGTCGTGCTCGGCACATCCGTTGGTGCGCGGTTCGCCGGTCTTTCACTTGCATCGGCCGGCCGCACCGCGACGCTGTCTGCCGTTATCACCTTTGTCATGCTCGCCCTCAGCGGCGCAGCGGCCTTTACGCTCGGTCCGATCATTGGCGTGAACCCAATGGCGCTTCTGCTTGCGTTATCACCAGGAGGTGTAACGGAAATGAGTTTGATGGCGCTGGCGTTAAACCAAGACACCGCATTTGTCACCACACATCACGTGGTACGCATCGCCCTAATCGTCACTATCGGACCGATGGTTTACGCCTTCCTAAAATGGCTGCTCAATCGTAGAAACGATGGAGTTACCAATGAAAACCAGGAATAACCGCCCAGGGTGTGCGGCCATGCACGCGCGCCAGTTGGGCGGCATCTTCCAGACGGGCGGACACGCCATAGGATACGCCAAGCGCTTCTGCATGAATCCCACCGGTACACCAGATCGCTCTCATACCTGAGGCATTGGCGCCCGCAACATCTGTTTCTAAAGCGTCCCCGATGACCGCAACGCGCTCCAGATCGGTAATCCCGAGCTTCTGCGCAGCGAGGTGATATACTGCGGGATCAGGCTTGCCCCGATACGCCACTTTTCCCCCGAGCCCTTCATAAGGCCGTGCTATCGCACCCGCGCAAATGACACGCTGTCCCTCACGTAAAACGACGACGTCGGGATTGGCACACACCATCGGGAGATCTTTGTTTTGGGCGTCACGGAGAACGGATTCATAAACCTCCAATGCATGATCCAATTCCACGGGACCGGTATTCAAAACAAAATTCGCAATATCGATGGAGCCGAGCCGCTCAATGCCCGTGTTTTCTAAAACACTGACGTCTCTTTCCGGGCCGATGTGATACGCGCGGGTGCCAAGTGCTGCAAAAAAAGGATCAGTGCGTGAACTCAACTCCTGCTATGTCACCTCACCGGAAGAAAAACATCCCCGTATAACTCTCGCTCTATGCCCATTGCCGTCATCCCGTCTACGAGCAATCGACTGCGCCGGGGAGCGTTGGACAACAATATGGTTGCAAGATTTGCCCGTTTGAGGGCTTTGAAAGTTTCAACAACGCCGGGATAGGCGGTTACCCCATCATGAATGAGTCCCCACAGATCGAGAATGAATCCGTCAAAGTCATCTGCGATTTCTGATAGGCCCTTCAGCGCCTTCATGGTCCGGTCCCGGATTTGATATCAGCACCAACGGCTTCAGCCACTGTAGAAAAGTTATCCGTCGCAAGACAGGTCAGGAGCTCACTCTTTAATCGACCAATGAGTGCAGGGCCTTCAAAAACGAGGGCTGAATAGAGCTGCACCAGAGAAGCGCCAGCGCGAATCTTCGTATAAGCGTCGCGCCCGGAGAAAATCCCACCAACACCGATAAGCGGAATTTGACCTTCCGTTTGCTCGTATACGGTTCGCAACAGGGTTGTTGATAATTCCATCAGTGGCTGACCGCTTAGCCCGCCTGGTTCGTCACTGTGCTTTGATCTGAGTGATGCAGGTCGATCGGTTGTGGTATTCGAAATGACCAGCCCGTCAAACCGCTCCTTAAGAGCCAGGGCTGTGAGGTCGGCTATGTCCGAGGATGTCAGGTCTGGTGCAAGTTTAACCAGCACCGCTGGCGGACGACCTAGAGTGGCAATGGCATCCCGCACTGCATTGACGATATGTGCCAACTTCCCGGGATCTTGCAATGCTCTGAGCCCCGGTGTGTTGGGTGATGATACATTGATTGTCATGATATCAACAAAAGGGGCAATGGCCCGAGCAACGCTCGTATAGTCGCCATTGGGATTTTCCGAGTCCTTGTTGAGCCCAATATTGACCGTAAGCGGTCCTGGGAAAGTTAATCCCTCATGCCGGGCGAGATTTCTCTTTACAGTCTCCACACCCGCACTGTTGAGACCCATGCGATTGATGACCCCATTATCCTCGTTGAGTCGAAAAAGCCGTGGACGGGGATTACCAAACTGAGCATGGTGCGTTACACTACCCACTTCTATGAATCCGAAGCCCAGTGAAAATAATTGAGGAATAGCAACGGCGTTCTTATCGAAACCGGCTGCAAGACCGGTCGGATTAGGAAAGGTGTGCCCCCAAACGGCGGTCTCTAGTCCTTTGTCACCGCCGGAATCAGGTAACGACCATGGGGGCCCATAGCGAAGGGCAAGCAGAGCAGCACGATGGGCCTGCTCAGGCTCCAATTGCCACAAAAGCGGTTTCACCCAAGAGTAAAAGTCCGGCACGCCGATTCAACCTTACCTCAATAAACCCTGAACTTCCGACCACCGGGCAGTCACAGCCTGGTCAATTGGGATGAGCATCAAAGTAACCTTAGGTTTTTTATTCTGCAGAATGCTGTGTTAAGGCTATAGTTGCCACGTTCGAAGGGGGAATAGCAAAGCGTTTTGTCTACTGTGCTTCCTGATCCAAAACTGTCATCGCGGGGACTGGCTCGACTGATCGAGCAGGTCGGAAAAGCTTGCTATAACCTGGGCTATACGCCGGGGCTGAATCCAGCTCAGTGGGCGGCTCTGCGCTATTTCCAGGAAGCCACCACAGACCGGCGCACAGTCACAGGATTCGCCAATTTTCAGGGAACCACCAAAGGGACGGCTTCACAAACGGTCGCGGCGCTCGTCCGCAAGGGATACCTCAAGCGCATTGCCGACAAGAATGACCGCCGTGTCCACCGCCTGGTGCTGACCCCCGAGGGCGAGACCTTAATCGCACAAGACCCATTGCAGGCCTTGGCTGATGCCGTGGACCGCTTGGAAGAGAAGGACCGCTGGGCCCTTGCAGTCCACATGGAACGCGTCCTCCGCGAACTCATTCGCGCGTAAATATAACTCTCGAATATACGGTGTAGTCCGGATGTGCTAGGCGCCTTCGCTGGGTGCCGCGGACTCGCCCGATAGATCAGAATCAATGGCTTGGAGCAGTTCTTCTTTTTCGAAGGGCTTGTAGACTACCGCATTGGCTCCAAAAGTTGAGGCCAGTGGCGCCGTTTAGGTCAAAGGCGCATTGGGCGCTCCTCCCGAAATCACGACGACAGGCACCTCATTGCCCGCCCCACGAATTTCCTTGAGCAACGCGATACCATCCATCTCGGGCATCCAGATATCACTCACCACAAGATCGAATTCATTTTGATTGATCTTGTCTAGCGCTTCCTTGCCATTGGAAGTATCGGAAACGTCATGACCAACGCTACTGAGAATCTCTCTAGCGGAGAGGCTGACTTCGGGTGAGTCTTCGACAAGAAGAACTTGCACGTCGCTTTTCCTTCGCAATTCTGACTTTTTATTCACCAAGAAATTCAGGGATGTATACCATTGCCGTTGTTCCCCTATCAACTTCACTCTCTATGGAGATTGATCCACCCACCCAAGTACGATGCTATATACCACGGAAAGACCAAGGCCTGTGCCCTTACCAACCGGTTTGGTTGTAAAAAATGGTTCGAAAATACGAGCACGCGTCTCCTCTGGAATACCGCATCCACCGTCTTCGACCGTAAGTGCAAGCCATGGATGGCCGCGATTCGGCAAATGCGCATTTTCCACTTCTTCGTCATTTAAGTGTTTAAGCAATAACCTAATTTTTCCGCCCGACTCCATGGCATCTGCAGCGTTGCGAATGAGATTGATCACGACCTGTGACATCTGAGTCGGATTAACCAGCGCCTTGGAAGAACCTGTTTTGATCGAACTTTTCAAGTCTAACCCGGGCGCCAACCCACTCTTAGCCAATTGAATTGCGTCTTTGACGATTGGGGCAATCTCGAGGGCTCCAATCAAGGGTGCATCTTGACGCGAAAAGGTCAGAATCTGCCGTACAACTTCACGCGCTTTTCGCCCACTTCCGGCAATGACGTCAAAATACTTCAACAACTTACTGTCGCTGGTGTCTATTGCTTCTCTACCCAGATCTGACAACGTAATGATAGGTTGAAGGAGATTGTTGATCTCATGCGCAACACCGCCGGATAACTTGCCCAAGGCTTCCATTTTTTGCGATTCCATCATTGCTTCGGCCCGCCGGCGGTCGTCCGTAATATCGCGCACGATCAGGGTATGAGCGACCACGTAATCGCCTCGTTCCTTGGAAACTGGTGCAACATCGACTTGCGCAAAAAATGGTGAATGATCTTTTTGGTGAAGCGCTATTTCAAATGAGCGGGGTTCCCCCGTTTGAATGGCATTTATGATGTCCTGATAAACGTACTCTTCTGTCTCGTAGCCCTTCAATATGTCCAGCGGTGCGCCAATCAGGCCACCGCTACCGTGCCCAGTGATCTGCTCCAAGGCGGAATTGACATAAAAAATTATCGGCGATTCAGACTCGGACGTTAGAATGGCAACACCTATGGGTGACGCTTGCAAAGCTTCGGTTAGTATTGTGTTGCGTGACACCAGATCTTTGAGTTCTTCCTCACGCATTTTAGCGTCGGTTATATCCTGAAGCGTGCCGAAAGTGGCATAAGGTGTTCCTTCCGCTTCGAAGAGGACCCGACCGTCCAATCTGACCCACCGCTCATCACCGTTTGGCCGAATGATTCTGTATTCAGATCCGGATAATTCTTTTCCGGATACTAAATCTCGAACGAGGTCTTTTGCGGTTTGCACATCTTCAGGATGGACGTAGTCATTGTACCCCGGAACTGCCGGATTGAAGGTTCCGGGATTGAGGCCTTGAATGTCATACATCTGGTGAGACCAAATGACCTTCATGGTATCCCAATAAAGTCTGTAAGTGCCCATTCGGGCAATACGCGTGGCCTCTTCCAGCCTCGCTTCACTTTCCAACAATTCGAATTCAGCTGACTTGCGATCCGTAAAGTCCGTCGCTCGGATAACCCGGTAAGCTTGTTCGCTTTTTCCGGATCCTTTTATACGAGTTTCAAAGACCTGCGCTTCGTACCATGCCTTGTCAAACTGAATTTGAAATCCGCGCTTTGCCCGTTCCGGACCGATCGTCGCAACACGTTCAAGAATTTTTCAAAAAATATGCGTTGGCGAATTTCCACGAAGATCAGCCGCGGATTTTTCTAACAATCGTTCAGCGCGTGCATTGACATCAACAATATTGTCATTTTGATCGATTAAAACTAGAGCGTTTCCGAGGTTGAATGAATCAATATTTTGTTGTCATGGTCTTGGCGGACTGATTCGATAGCCGCTTTGGCGGGGGCATCGTGGCTGTATCGGAAGACCTGCGTATTCGTTTGGCGAGGAAAGTGGCGTCGGGCATGTCGCGCCGTCAGGCGGCAGCCCTTTTTGAGGTGAGCGCAAGCTCGGCGGTGCGGTATGTCAGGCGATATGAAGACGAGGGGACTGTCGCGGTCAAGCCACGGCCGTCGCGCCAGCGCCGTCTTGATCCTTACGGCGAGGATATCCTGCGCTGGATTAAGGAGACGCCAGACCCGACACTGCAAGAGCTGTCTGAGCGTTTGGACGAAGTTCACCAAGTGATTGCGCCGACTTCGACGATTAATGACTGGTTCCGCGCGCGCAAGATCAGCTTTAAAAAAACCGCCCACGCCAGTGAACAGGAACGCGCGGATGGGCAGGCAGCACGCGTGGTTTGGCGCCAACGTCAGGCCCGGCTCCCGGCCCATCCCGAGCGGGTCGGCAGGATCGTGTTCCTTGACGAAACAAGTATCAATACCAAAATGGCGCGCCTGCGGGGGCGCTGTCCCAGCGGCCAGCGGATGGTTGCCGCCATTCCCCATGGTCATTGGCAAACCATGACCTTCATTGCCGGATTGCGCGGTGACGGCCTGACCGCGCCCTGGGTGCCCTGATTTGATCGAGGGCGCCATGGACGGTGATGCATTCGAGCAGTACATCAAAACGCAACGCGCCCCGACCCTTCAAAAAGGCGCTGTTGTTGTCCCCGGCAATCTGCCGGCCGACAAACGCGACGGTGCCAGGCGGGCGGTTGAAAAGCGGGGCGCATGGCTTTTGTTCCTGCCACCCTATGCGCCGGACTTCAACCCGATCGAGCTCGCATTTTCAAAGTTCAAAGCTCACATGAAGCGCTTAAAACCCCGCACCATCGATGATCTGTGGAAAGCCGCCGGTAACGTCTGCGGCCTCTTCAATCACGAGCACTGCAGGAACTTCTTGGTTGCTGACGGCTATGCGTCAGAATAAATCGGAAATGCTTTAGATGCGCCGGTGACCGATTCATCAACGTATTGGCGATTTCGACGGATACCGTCGCCATAGGACCCAATGCGGAACTGGAGGCCGTTGAATCTAATTGAGTTTGGAGATTTTGGGCTTCCTTATTCAAGAGCCCTCTCTTTTTGCATCCTGAAAAATAAACTATCGCGTAATCGTTATCGTGTTAGTCGCACCTTAAACGGCGTTACTAGTTTTTCTATCTCTCTGACTTGAGAAGACGGCCGAGATTCTCTGTCTGTGTCTTCATCAATCGGGTCATATTGCATTTCATCTTCGAAAACCATGCTTTCCAGGTAGTCTGCGACGCTGATCAGTTCTGCCGCACGTTTCTTGTCGAGTTCAGCCGCCCTACGCACCTCACCGGCAGCTTTCATAACAAGGATTGACGCTTTTTCTTCCGATATTCCGTCACCTTTACAAACTTGGTTTAGGCCTAAATACCGTCCAAGGGAGTTATAGCAGTCCAATGTATTGATTATTAACCGGTTTTCAGAAGATCGACAATGTAGCCAAGACCAGCTTGACACCTTTGAGCGGGGTCTTTTTTCAATCGAAACACCGATTAATTAGCGGGCAGCACAAGTACAGCCCGGAAATCGTTAACATTTGTAGCCGCTGGGCCGGGCATCACCAGATCGTCCACTGCGGCAAAAAAGGACTCCGAGTTATGGCGGTCAAGGTCGCGCTCAGGATCCCGGCCCTTGTGCCTCGCACGCATTAGAGTATCCGGCGCAACAATTGCACCGGCTGAATTCGAAATGCCATCAGTTCCATCTGTGTCACAAGCCAGTGCCCAGATACGCGGATAGCCGTCTAAAGCAAGACAAAGGGAAAGGCAAAACTCAAGATTGGGACCGCCGCATCCAGTTTGATCAAATGTAACCGTTGCCTCTCCGCCCGATAGAAATACAGTCGGAACTTTGATGGCCGAAACGTCTTGAAGGATTCGTTGCGCCATTGTTATGGCAAGCGTTCTGGCCTCACCCTCAAATTGATCACCAAGATTGATAACGTTTAAGCCAAGCTCCTCTGCTTTTGCACTGGCTGATGCCAACGCCGTTTTAGGAATCGAGATCAAAATGTTCTCCATGGACTCTGCGATGGATTTTGGTGTTTCCAATTTTCCGTTTTTCAGCTTTTCATAAACGGATTCGGGCAGTTCTAATCCGGCTTTTGAAACTATGGCGGTGGCATCTCGGCACGTCGATGGATCGGCGACGGTTGGGCCAGACGCGATGACGGATAAATCATCGCCGACGACGTCTGAAATAAACAGGTTTAGCATAGGTGTATTGCCAGCAAGTTCGGCGAGGTGACCACCTTTAACCAGAGAGAGGTGTTTTCTCACGGTATTGATGTCTTGGATGGGCAGGCCTGAAGTCAGTAACTGTCTGGTCGCCGATTGTTTTTCGTCCAACGACATTCCGTGGATTGGTTGGACGAACAGAGAAGATGCTCCACCGGACCAAAGCCCTACGATCAATGCGTGATTAGGTGCATTCCGAACCAAAGACATGATCTTCTTGGTGCCCGTTAGCCCCCGCTCATCGGGAACAGGATGGGCCGCTTCTAGAACCTCAATCGAATGGGTTGGACTGGCGTAACCGTCGCGCGTAATCACCACGCCGCCGATATCCCTGCCCCACTTCTGTTCCAATGCCTTAGCCATCGCACCCGCAGCCTTTCCGGCACCGACAACCACAATGGGACCATGCGGTCTAACAGGGAGCGCGGCTGGAACAGCAAGCAAAGGGTCGACGCCTTTGAGCACCTCCTCAAATAAGCCTAAGAGGATTAATTCTGGTTCGGAAAGTAGATGTTTGGACAAGTTGAACTGGCTTCATTGTAGAAAGATGATTTCTATGCGGAGTAAAATTGTAGACCACAGAATAGCGGGGTACGATAGGGATTAAGGAGATGCACATGTCAGTTGTCCCGCCGCTAGCTGCCGAAAAATTTAAAGACCCATCTATAACGGCGGACGGTAAAGCGCGTGCGTACGTCTCGCTAACTCAATTGAAAACCTTGTGGTTCAACACCGGCACCCTTTGTAATTTAACCTGCCGCAACTGTTACATCGAATCCTCTCCCAAGAATGATCAATTGACCTACATTTCCTTAGATGAAGTCGTGTCCTATTTGGATAAAATCCAATCCGACAAACTGGGTACTGCAGAAATTGGATTTACCGGTGGCGAGCCCTTCATGAATCCTGAATTGTTAGACATGGTTGATGAAGCCTTGGGGCGGGGTTTTCGCGTTTTGGTTCTGACCAACGCCATGAAACCCATGATGAAGGTTGCGGCAAGGCTGGCTGTAATCGGCGCACAATATGGCGATGCCCTGACCATTCGTGTTTCACTGGATCATTACACGAAAACTGGCCACGAAGAGGAACGCGGGTCGCGCAGCTGGGAGCCCACGCTTAAGGGACTGGATTGGCTGTCCAGAAACGGTTTCATCATCAATATTGCCGGCCGGACATTCATTGATGAACCAGAAGAGCACGCCCGACACGGTTACAAGGACTTGTTTGAAAATATGAAACTCTCTGTGAATGCCGATAATCCAGTTGAATTAGTGCTCTTTCCGGAAATGGATGCTGCGCTGGACGTGCCTGAAATAACCACTGAGTGTTGGGGAATATTGGATGTGGACCCTCAATCAGTCATGTGCGCAACATCACGCATGGTGGTTAAGCGAAAAGGGGCCGAAAAGCCTGCGGTTCTAGCGTGTACTCTCATCCCCTATGACGAAGCCTTTGAATATGGACAGCGCCTGCAGGATGCAGCTGCTCCCGTTTCTTTGAATCATCCTCATTGCGCCCGCTTTTGTGTTCTCGGCGGTGCGGCGTGTTCACAGGGGTAAAGCATGACGACGCCAACCGCTCCAACTGCACTCCACCCCTTGTTCCGCGCTCCGTCTGTGTTGCTTGATCTCGTTCAACAGGGTGAAACCATCACACAGGATGCCCATACCCCCTTATTCAATGAAGGGGGCCCAACCCAGTTTCTGTATTGCGTGGCCGAAGGCACTTTGGTGATGAGCCGGTATAGCATTTCCGGTGAGCGGCAGATTATGGCGTTCCTCTTTCCAGGAGATTTCATCGGGATCACCTTCGAAAAGTCTTACAGCATTGGTGTGGAAACGTTGTCCAAGTGCACATTGTTGCGTATTGATCATAAAGTGCTGGAAGACAAAGCAGCGACAGATCCCGAGGTTTGGCGTGCTCTCAGTGAGGTGACTTGGCAGTTCCTGCGCGGATCTATGGAACTAACCTTTACCATCGGTCGCAAAAGTGCCGTAGGCCATCTAGTGGATTGATTCCAACGTTTGGAACCCTCTGTTTCGTGCGGCGATGATATGATCGGGGTCGGCTTTCCAGATCAAGGGTTTTGGGTTTGCGTCATTGTATTCGCGGACAAAGCGGTTGATGGCGGCCTGAAGGTCGACGACGGATTGGAAGACGCCACACTTGAGCCCGCGCCGCGTGAGTTTGGCGAAGAAGCCCTCGACGGCATTGAGCCACGAGCACGAGGTCGGCGTGAAGTGGAAGGTCCAGCGTGGATGGCGGGCGAGCCAGGCGCGGACCTTGTCCTTCTTGTGCGCAGCGTAGTTGTCGAGGATGACGTGGACGGCCTTGTCCGTCGGCACCTCGCGCTCGATGCGGTTGAGGAAGCGGATGAACTCCTGATGGCGGTGGCGCTGCATGTTCTGTGCGATGACCGTACCGTCCAGCACGTTGAGCGCGGCGAACAGCGTCGTCGTGCCATGCCGTTTGTAATCATAGGTCATCGTACCGGCGCGGCCCTTCTTCATCGGCAGGCCGGGTTGGGTGCGGTCGAGAGCCTGGATCTGCGACTTCTCATCAACCGACAGCACCACGGCATGGGCCGGCGGGTCGACATACAAGCCGACGATATCCGTGAGCTTCTCGGCAAAGGCGGGATCATTGGAGAGCTTGAAGTGCCGCCAGCGGTGCGGGCTGAGGCCATGGGCCTTCCAGATCGCCTGGACCGCCGCCGCCGCGACGCCAGCAACCTTCGCCATCGCGCGCAGCGTCCAGTGGGTCGCCTCGTGCGGCGGCGCTTGCTGGGTCAGGCGGACGATCTCGGCGACGCGCTCCGGCGGGATCGGCGCTTTGCCAGGCGGACGGGACTTGTCGCGAAGCAAGCCGTTGACACCCTCGTGCATGAACCGCTCCTGCCAGCGCCACACGCAGGTCTTGGACTTGCCGGTCGCGCGCATGATCGCCGAAGTGCCGAGCCCCGCGTCGGTCTTCAGGATGATCCGCGCCCGCCAGAGGTGTTTCTGCGCGCTCTTCGGGTCCGCGACGATCGCTTGCAATCGCTGACGGTCGCCAGACGTGACAGTAAAATGGATGCCGGTACGCATCGCACAGACTCGCATGACACCGCACAATACGGAATCCCAAAGCGGACTCTTTCGTTCCGGTCAATCCACTAGCATCTTTCTTAATTTACCTTACCCTCCGGCAGGGCGGACTTACGGGTCCTGTGATTGAGGTACGATTGCCCATGGGGCGTCAGGGTATTGGGGATTTCTTAGAGGCCGTTTCGAAAGGGGTTGAGTGGCCGGTGTCGATGTGATTCCAGGAAGGTTGCTGAAACCGATCTGGAGCCGCCATGTGGACGCCGACCACCCGAGAGCAGCATAGCCGCAAGGCGCTGCGTTATCAGACTGATTTGACCGATGCGGAGTGGGTTGTGATCGAGCCTCATTTGCCTCCGGCTCATGGCACGGGACGGCCCCGGTCATGGCCGATGCGAGAGATCGTCAACGGCATTTTCTACGTGATGCGGGCTGGCTGCCCTTGGCGCTTGCTGCCAAGCGATTTACCACCGTGGGGCACGATCTATCGCTGGTTCGCTAAGTTCCGCGACGACGGCCTCCTTGAGAAGATCAACCACTTTCTGGTCATGGCCGATCGCGAGCGGGTCGGACGCGAGGCCAGCCCGAGCGGCGCGATTATCGACAGCCAGAGCGTCAAGACGACCGAGGCTGGTGGCCCCCGCGGCTACGATGCGGGCAAGAAGATCAAGGGGCGCAAGCGCCACGCGCTGGTCGACACCGACGGGCGCGGCCTCGTGCTCGAGGCGCATCCGGCGAGTATCCAGGACCGCGATGGTGGCGGGCCGCTGCTGTGCGCCTCACGCGGCTCGTTTCCGTTCATCGAGAAGGTCTTTGCCGACAGCGGCTACGCCGGCGAGAAGGTCGCCACGGCCACCATGATCGCCGTCGAGATCGTGCGCAAAAGCCCCGATCAGGTCGGCTTCGCCGTTCAACCGCGCCGCTGGGTCGTGGAGCGCTTCTTCGCCTGGATCAACCGCAACCGGCGACTGGCAAAGGACTTCGAGGCCACCATCGCCTCGGCCCGCGCCTTCCTCTACGCCGCCTCCGTCATGCTCCTCGTCCGCAGATTGGCCCGAGCCGCATGACTTTCGAAACCGACTCTTAGGCCTCACCATTGAAACCGTCAGCCGCTGCTTCACTAAACTAAAAGAATCTGGCTGTTTGTCTCTGCCCAGCACGGATAAGGTTGAAATAGTGGATTTGGAGACACTAAGACACGCCGCAGACGTCGCCGATTGATGATCAAACCGCACTGGCGATGGTTCACAGGCCGGCACCAAACATGGGGACGATCAATGAGAAACCTTTGGCTGCTTCTTGCAGTTATGTTCACCCTTGTGAGTTTTGACAAACGAGTAGGAGCGGATGAACACCTGATCGCTGTCGATCCGGGTGAGCAATCCCAGATACAAGAATTTGTCGTTATCGTCTCCGACCTAGATCTAACGCTTCCTGCATTTACGGATGTTCTGAAGTGGGAGATCAAACACGAAGGCATGACGGACAAAACCATCGCTCAGTCCTGGGGTATGCCCGTCGCTACGCCCATCCACGAAGTCTTGGTCGGTAATGCCGCTTCAAACTATGGTTTTGTGCGGCTCGCAGAAATTGAAGGCGTTGACCAGGACCTCATTCGCCCCGGCGCGCGCTGGTGGGACGTGGGCGGCATACTCAACATCAATGTTTTGGTTAAAAACAGCGAAGACATCGTCAAAGGTTTGAGGGCGCTCGGATGGTACGCCCGTGCCCAGCCCGAGGTCTATGTTTATCCGGGCAATGTCAAAGGCGTTAGCATGATCATGATCGGTCCGGATGACCTGATGCTGTCGTTTCAGGAGCGGCAATCGCCACCTTTAAGTGGATGGCCTTCTTTTGACGGCGGCACACACATCGAAGTGGGAATACGAAATCGTCAAGGACCCGGCCGAGTGGACGACATTTTACAACGATGTTGTTGGGTTCTGGACTCGCGACCTCAGCATCCGCGGCGGCAATACGGACAGAGATATCGGCCCCAACGATTTTGGCCTGCCCCACAATGCCCGGGGTTTGGATTGCAGCGTTCTCGGCGGTGCCAAACCCCATGACGCAGAGCAATTGATGGGCGTGCGCAGCTTTCCAAACGCCACTGGCTATGATTTTTCCGACCGAGTCAGGCCGCCGAATATCGGCATTGCCAGTGCGCGATTACCGGTAAGCGACGTTGACGCACTGGCAGAACGCATCGCCGCCAGTGGCGTTGCCTTGGCGGCACGGCGTCAAATCGTCGACATGGCACCCTATGGCAAGGTGAAAATGGTGGCTGTTCGCGCCTCTGGCGGGGGACAACAGTGGACTGAATTCTTTGAACCCGGTGTAGAGCCGATGACGAAAGAAGAATTTTCTGATGTCCTCAAAGGCGGCAAACACGGGACTTGGGCCGGCGTTGGCGGCGGAGCCGGTGAAATTTTCTTCAACGACGACGGCTCGGCCAAAGTCACTTTTGGCCGCGGTGAGGCTATCGGAACTTGGACCCTAAAAGGCAATGCGATCTGCACGTCTTGGAGGACCCTTCGGGATGGGCGGGAAAGTTGCGCCGTCTATTATCATTTATCCGGCAACGACTTTCAGTCGTTCCAAATGAACGGTGCAGGCCGAAGGTTTCACGACGTTCAATTGAACGCTTAGTACGGGGACCAAAAACATTACAGTATGACGTCGAGTTTTTTTTTGTTCTCTACCCTTGCCCGTCTGAGTCAAGAAAAGCCCTGAGATACCGGCCAAGCACGGGAGCCCCGACGTCGTAAATGCCGTGGGTAAGTCCCGGTTCTTCGACAATACGGCCATTTTGCAAGTGCGGCAGAACAGCTCGTGTTTCCTCTCTCAGGCCGCCATGGGTATTGAGCAACAAAACCGGTTGTGTGATCGCTTGAAAACGTTCCACTGCCGGCCAGTTGACCACCGCGCTATACGCCCACCACACATCGGACCCAGACTGCAAGGATTCGATAAACAAATCGAAAGCACGATCGAGTGGAATATTGGGGTTGCGCCCTTTCACAGCGAACCGTCATTTCTCAGCCAAAATATCTCCGTCTTCATCAATGGGTTTGGGTTTGAGCAACTCCTTTTGCTGCTTTTCCAGCTGTTCTCCTTGCCAGAACGGGACTCCGGTAAGCACCACACGGCGGATTAGGTCAGGCCGGGCTGCGGCCAGTTCTGAGGCAATGTAAGTGCCGGTGTGGTAGCCGGACACGTCGACCTTGCCTTTGCCATTCTCGCCATATCCTAAACTTTCTAATGCTGCGGCCATGGCGGCGGCGATCTCCTGCATGGACGGCGGTGCCGACGGCTTCGTGGAATTGCCATAGCCAGGAGCGTCAGGGGCGATGGCTACGCGGGCACGGCCCATTTCTTCCAACAGATAAGAAAAATACAGCCCCGAATAGGGATTGGGATGAAAGATGACGAACGGTGTTTTGCCTGTGTCGTTGTCCGGCGTCACCATTTGCACATGAATTTGGCCGGTAGTTGCGTCGGCGTACACGCCTCTACTGAGGCCTTTCAGCGATCCGGGGGCAGTAGCCAAAGCCCCATGATTGGCTTCCTGTGCTGACGCCGCAAAACAGGTCAAGCACATGAGCATGGTTATGACCGTTGCGATGATCTTGTTCATGACTGTTTTCCTATGAGGCGCGGTTCGTGCGAATCCTCGCGATGGGCAACGTGGCGATGACCGTTTGGTTCCAACAAGAACCGGTCCGGGTCATAATTTTTCCGTCACAGTCGATAATCGCTGTGGCAGCAGTTGAAGGGTCTGTATACGCCAGAGCCTCGGTTACAACGACGGAATAGACTTGTGTGTAAGCGGAGCCGGCTTGCATGTCCCAAATGGGATATCCTGCGGGAACACTTCTAATCAGTATTTCAGCACCCTCGGCTGCGAGCTTTTTGACCGTATCAGGTGACAGTGACCCTTGCACCAACGCCAGAGTTCCCACTTCTGTGGCGAATTGTTGTGGACCGGAGTCGTGCGCAAGACGAACGTCACCACTGGGTTCTATCAGGACGGAGGTGGCGAGTTCCGATGAGTTGGAAACGTTGTGTAGATCTTGCGTACCGCAGGTCAGATAGCAATCGAATTCTTGAGCACAGGTAATTAAAGCGACTAGTTCGGATCCGTGGATATCGAGAGTTGGTAGGGTGCAACTGTGAAACGACACTAGATCAAGGCTACCCGTTTGATCGTGCACCGACGTAATGGCTTGGACCATCTCTGCAACGACTGCCTCAGAACAGCTGTCGGTAGAAGGTGGCACCTCCATCTGCACTGCCGCGACTTTCACGCGATCTCGGCGCAAAGGCTTCGCCGTTACTGGCGGCAACGCACTCGATGGGATGACAGCCAAGGCCGGTGTGAACTGGCTGCCGACAACGGCCGTTGCACCACCCGCCACCGCGACATGAAGTGCTGCGCGGCGGCTCATGTCCCGACGGTCATCTTCCGGATTGGCCATCTTGAGACCCTTACTTACAAGCACCCTACTCCGCCGGTGATGCTTCACTTGAGATGCTGGCGTAACCCAGCTTTTTGTTCATCAGCCCGGCGACTGTATAAATCACCGCATAGACGATCATGGATACAACCAAGCCCAGCAGCGACGGGATCAAGATGTCGGGTAAGTCCAGCACACCATAAGTGACCCCGTAAGCGAAATAGGCACCAACCGCATAGGACAACACCGCTGCCCAGTTCCACGTATGCAGCCGGTGCAGATCAGCAGCGTCATACTGCTTTTTATGAACAATATAGTAGTCGACGATTAACGGACCGATGAGCGGTGGCACCAAGGCGGCCAGCAAATTGATCCAGTCCAGGAAGTACTGATACAGCCCGAGGCCGAGGATCGTGCCCAATGTACCCCAAATCACCACCATGACCCGTTTGGGCCGCTTGAACACGGCCGATGTTTGAATCACCGGCAGGTAGAGATTGGCATCTCCGGTGGTCCACAGAGCCAGACTCATGCCGATGAGCCCGATCCCACCGATGATCATGCCTTGTTGCAGCAAATACGTGGTGAAGTCGGCGGAACCGGAGACCACGCTGCCGAGTGCGCCAACCACTTGCAAGAACCATTGCGCGATGATCATCACGATGAAGGGGATAGCGAGCGCGACCCACGCTTTTTTGGCAAACCTGGTGTACTCTGCCATGACCACGGCGCCGACGATCCAGGAGCCGACGACCAAGTTCACAGCCGTCACGAAGGAGATCGGACTTGCCGCTGCCGTTTCCTGCGACAATTGTAAGAACGCAGCACCACCGCCAGCCTGGTCAACGTTCAAATAGATGGCATAGAGCCCGACAAGAACGAGAATACCAACGGACGGTACGCTGACCCGCTCTATACCCTTCACGCCAAAATAGGTTGTTGCGGTAAACAAGATGCCGCCGAAGATGGCAACCGCGTAAAACGTTGGGCTGTCAAAATCCTGCGCCCAGGCAAAACCAAACGCACCGACGACAATCGCCTGCCACCCAGTCGTCAACAGAGCGAGGAATATCACCGGTAGGAAAACACCGATTCGTCCGTAGACAAATTGATAAAGCAGACCGGAGTTACACGCCGTCTTGTAACCGATGTAAGCCACCAGCCCGCCGATGGTGAAATTGATTAGATTGCCGGTGAAAGACGCCACCACCAGATCGGGCCAGAACGGTACGCCAGCCCCCAGCTGACCACCGGTTAGCAAGCCGGTGATGAGAAACCCCCAGCCAAACGCCAGCGTCAACATGGGCAAGGTTTCTTGCCGTTGCTCCGGCCGGACGGGGGCAAAGGGATTGTCTGCCGTGGCAGATTCCGCCGCCTCATCCAGCGCCCACCAAGCTTTCACTTTTTCCATCATGGCTTTTCCCCTCTTCTCTGTGGTCGTATTAGGGAACGTCGACGACCATAAAGCAAGATATAGGGAGCCCGATTTGCCCCGAAGTGGCGAACAGCAAACACCCATACCCGCGATGCCGGAAGTGACCGAGCGGGGGATGGTGCCCACGCTGAACAACAAAGGGTTTATGTCCACCTCCCTCGACCCCGTTTCGGCGGCGTTCACGCTATACGCAGGCCAGACGGAGGAATGGTGCCTGGATTTGGGCTGTGCCTATGGCATCGCATCGCTGGCGGCCCTAAACCGGGGCGCGCGAATCATTGCCTGCGATATGGAGCCGGGCCATGTGGGTGTCTTACTGTCCGAAATTGACGACGCGCACAGAGATTGCATCCATGGCGTCGTCGGCGAGATGCCCCACGTTGCATTTCATCCCGAGAGTTTTGCCGCTATTCTGTGCTCGCGAGCGCTTCATTTTCTTGATGGAGAAGGTGTTGAAAAAGCGGTTCGCGCCATTGCCCATTGGCTAATACCCGGCGGCAAGGTCTTTCTAATCGCGGACACGCCCTATACAGGGTTTTGGGCGCGCGGGGCAGCTGATTACGAGAAACGCAAGGTGGCCGGCGACCCTTGGCCCGGCTTTATTCCCGATGTGACCGTGTATCTACCTGACACCGCGCGCACCAAAGGACTGACGAGGCACCTCAACCCGATGGACCCCGACATTCTTGCACGGGTGTGTGCAGAAGCCGGATTGACGGTAGAACAAGCAGCGTTTTCAGGGCGGCCTGACCAACCGGAGTCCAAGACCCATGCTGGAGTTATTGCACAAAAACCGGTCTAGAATTCATTAATGAGGAGGTCAAACTCATGTTGATGGAAGGATCCTGCAGTTGCGGCGCAGTGAAATTTCGCTGCACCTCACATCATCCCTACCCCTACATGCGCTGCTACTGTTCAATTTGCCGTAAGACGCAAGGCGGTGGGGGATACGCCATCAATCTGCGCGCCGATACGGATAGCCTGGAAATCGAAGGCGAAGATAACATCAAAACGTATCACGCCCGCGTCCGCGACCGAAAAACAGGGAAATGGAAAACATCAGGGGCAGAACGCAAATTCTGTGGTGTCTGTGGTTCGGGGCTATGGGTGTACTCGGACAAGTACCCGGAAATGTTCCACCCCTTCGCCTCTGTCGTCGATACACCATTGCCCATCCCGCCAGAGCGGTTTCACATTCTTCTCAATTCCAAGGCGGACTGGGTGGAACCTGAATCCACGGATAAGGACGTTCAGTTCGAAACCGGTCCGAGTGAGAATTTGGCCGCTTGGCACGAACGTCACGGTCTGGTGGGTGGCTAAAACAGGACCACCGGTAGCACTTGGGGCCCAATCCCGCCCATGTCATACTTGTCGAAGGAGGAAGACCCATGGCACGGCCACATACTGAGTTTATTCATGCCCAAAGTTTGAACTGGCAGACCGGTGTCTTGCCGGGACTGCTGGCTGAGATTGAGTGCAAAGTATTGAGCATGGACGATGAAACGGGTGCCTGCTCATTGATCGTCCGGTATCCGAAAGGATGGGCGCAGACCGGTGCCATTCATTTGGAAGGGGCACACGAGTTTCTGGTTCTGGAGGGCGCCATGGAAATTGCGGAGCAGCATTATCAATTTGATAGCTATGCCTATCTTCCAGCGGGCTACACCCACGACCAGTGGACTGCGCCAGATGGTGCCGTTGCCTTGACCTTTTTCTCACATCGGCCCAATGCCATTGATGGTACTGGAAACATGACGGAAGATGCCGTCCCCTATCTCTATCTTCATGACATGGACTGGTCGACAGAAGGTGTGGATCAGGATTTGGATTTCCTGCGTATCGCCCACAAGAGACTTCGACATGACGAAGTAAAAGGCGACACCACCATGATTCTCCATTCGGGTGCACAAACGCATCCAAAGAATTGGGAAGAAGGGGCGTTAGCCCATCCCTGTGTGGAGGAAATGTTTCTCCTCTCGGGTGATATCATTGCCGAACGGGGCATTATGCATGCGGGGGCGTATTTCTGGCGTCCGCCCAACATCTGGCACGGACCATTTGGCTCCAGAAACGGCCATCTCTGCGTCATCCGTTTTCTCGACGGACATCATGTCAATAATTGGAGTGAAGAGAAGTATCCGTTCAGTCTCACGCCAGAGTACAAGCCCGATTTGCCCGACTCCCTGGGAGACCTTGAAACCAAGCCATTTATTGCCCCAGCGCCTTACTAGACGTTAAGCCACAGCCATGCTGCCCTTGCCGACATACGACATACTGCCGACCGGAACCCACGATGAGGAAGCGCGCGAGGGATTTTGTAGAGAACTCGCCGTTAAGCTGGCTGCCGACGTTCGGCCACCGCTTAAAGATCTCTATGAAAAGTCTGTAAAACCAGAACTCGAATCCCGATACGGTCGGGAACCAACGTTTCGAGAGATCGCCAAAGCCATGCGGTGTCATACCGAAACCCGTGTTTGGTATCGATTACGTACTGACAATCAAGACCGAATGTATGCTGTTTCAGGAGATATGATTTCACGGCAAGCGGATCATTTGGCAGAAAATGCCAAGCGATTGTCAAATCAGACCGGCTCGTTGACTTTGAACCCGGATGTGGCCATGCCGCGTTACCTCACCGCAGCGGATATCCATCGCAAGCCAGGCGGTTACCATAAAGAAATTGTCAGAGACGACGTGTGCGCGGGCGCCCAATACGAAAGAACCATCGCCGTCCACAATATGGGCAGTCAGGGTGTCAACAATGATGATCCGGCAAGAAGCATTGCAGCCTGGGTCAAGAAGTCATTTCCATCCCTAAATCCGAAAAGGATCGTCGATCTTGGTTGCACCATTGGCAATAACACGTTGCCTTACAAAGAAGCATTCCCCGACGCCGAGGTGCACGGCATCGATGTCAGCGTTCCTTGTCTACGGTATGCCCATGCCCGGGCATGGGCCCCTTGGGGTCGACGTCCATTTCCATCAAATCAATGCGGAAGAGATCCCATTTGATGACGAATCCTTTGATCTCATCGTCTCTCGCATTCTGCTTCACGAAACGTCGTCCAAAGCTTTACCCAAAATCATGCGGGAGTGTTTCAGGCTGTTGAAGCCGGGCGGGGTAATGGTGCACTGCGATGCACCACAGTTCGACTCACTCACTCCCTATCAGGCATCCTTGAGGGATTGGGATGCCACCTGCAACAACGAGCCGTTTATGGTGACGGTCTATGATATGGCATTAGAGGATCTATACGTTGAGTGCGGTTTCGACCGCAATTCGACTTTTAAGGAATTCGTGCCCGGACTGTTTATTCAGGACCACAGGATTGATCCTAATGCGACGCCGGGATTCAGTGAATCCTACTTCGTAACCGGCGCATCAAAGGAAGCCTATAGTTATTCCGCCGCTTGTTGAGCGGCAATCATGACCGGTACTAGAACGGTGAATTTTGTGCGGCCCGGCACGCTATCCACCTCGACAGCACCGCCCCACTCCCGTACCAGGCCGGCGACAACGGACAATCCCAATCCTGTGCTGGTGCCAACCGGTTTGGTTGTAAAGAAGGGATCGAATATTTTGTTGATCACGTCGTCCGCAATGCCGGGACCGTTGTCGGTAACCGAAAAATATCCATAGCGGCCAGGCAGCATAGACCGGCGACCCGCATCGGACGGGCTGAGTACAACCGTTCCAACATTAACTTTGATTTCGCCGGCCGGGCCGGCTGCATCAGCCGCATTACGCAAAAGATTGAGCACCGCCCTCTACAACCCACTGGTACGCGCACCAACGTTGAGCTCAATGTCTGTATCTGGCCCGTTAAAGATAGTGGTATTAGTCAGCGTCGGCTGAACCAATTCAATGCTTTCAGTCAATGCTGATACAAGTGGAATAGGACTTGGCCGCGCTTGACCTTCCCGAGCAAAGATCAACGCATCCTGGACAATATGCATGGCTTGTTGTGTCGCCGAATAGATTTTTTGAAAATACCCTGCAGTTTGATCCGCGTTCGTGCTTTCTGACTCTCCCATCGACGAATACACGACCACCGGCTGCAGAATGTTGTTGATTTCATGCGCCATCCCGCCAGCGAGACGGGCTAAAGCTTCGCTCTTCACCATTTCCGAATTTTCTAAGTGACGTTGACGCAGTTCAGTCACATCGCTCCCCGCACCGCGGTAGCCGGCAAACTCTCCGTTTCGATCAAATGTCGGATTGCCCGAAATCCTAATCCAGCGCGTTTGTCCCTCGTCTGAGAACGGCGGTGACAAATTAGTCCACGGGAGCGGCGGGAATGTCCCGGCCGCGGGCGGCGCAAAAGTCTGCCACCTGTAGCCTTCGATCCTTTTGGGGATGGAAGGTGGGAGGATGTACTTGGTGGCCCTCTACATGGCCGTATCCAGCACCATGATGGAAACCGCAGCGGAAACCTTAAAATCTCCGGCAGATGTGCTTGACCGCGACAGTCCCCTCGTCTTCATATCGCCTGACATACCGCACCGCCGAGCTTGCGCTCACCTCAAAAAGGGCCGCCGCCTGACGGCGCGACATGCCCGACGCCACTTTCCTCGCCAAACGAATACGCAGGTCTTCCGATACAGCCACGATGCCCCCGCCAAAGCGGCTATCGAATCAGTCCGCCAAGACCATGACAACAAAATTTTGATTCATTCAACCTCGGAAACGCTCTAGGATGGTAGGGTCAACTCCTTTAGGCCCTTGGTCCTGGTCACTAAACTAATGATTGGCTTGGAATTGACCAAGCAAGGTGCGACTCGGAACGGCGATAACTCACCTCACTAGAGCGGTTTGACTGAATTGTGAATCGAAGGGGATTCCCAAGCGTCCCACTCCATGATTCTATATCCCGAGGCGATTTGGTGTCAGACATGGGGCATTGTTACGGGAATGATCTTCGCCGGCGGGTCGTCGAGGCGGTCACTGGGGGTCTGTCTGCACGGGGGGCCGCGGCGCGTTTTCGTGTCGCGCCAGCGACGGCGATCCACTGGCACCGGCGCTGGCGCGAGACGGGCTCGATCGAGCCCGACCGCCAGGGCCAACCGCCGGGCTCGAAGCTGGATGCGCATGAGGCCTTTATCCTGGCTCTGGTGGCGCAGACCAAGGCTATGACGCTGGCCGAGATTGGCGAGAAGCTGGCGGCGTCGCACGGGGTTCGGGTGTGCCCGTCGACGGTCTGGCACTTCTTCGCCAAGCGCGGGCTGACGCACAAAAAAGACCGGCCATGCAGCGGAGCAGCGGCGCCCGGACGTGCTCGCGCGGCGCCGGCTCTGGTTCGAAGGCCAGGCAGGGCTCGCTCCGGAACGGCTGATCTTCATCGACGAGACCGGCGCGTCGATGAAGATGGCGCGGCTGCGGGGATGGTCGCGCAAAGGCGAACGGTGCCGGGCCTCCAGACATTCATCACGAAACCGACCATTGAAAGCCTCGCAAAAGGCGTTTTGGGTTGGCTTGCCCGGCGCTATATAATGCCATTGAACGCCGGTGTCCTGCGTCCAGGTAAGGACCGCATTGCTGGTCAGCTCGGTCCCATTATCTGAAACAATCATGTCCGGCGGTCCCCGCCTGGCGATGATGCGGTCGAGTTCGCGAACGACGCGGCGCCCGGAGAGTGAGACATCCGGGATCGCGCCGAGACATTCCTTAGTGACATCATCCACGACATTCAGAATGCGAAAGCGCCGCCCACAGACGAACTGATCGTGGACAGAGTCGAGCGACCAGCGTGCATTCGGTCTGTTGGCGACCGGGATCAGCGCACGGGTTCCGATGGCGCGGCGTCTTGCGCCCCGGCGGCGGACTTTCAACCCTTCCTCGCGGTAAATCCGTTGGGTCTTCTTACGGTTCACGACAAGCCCTTCCGACTTGAGAATGACGTGCAGGCGGCGATAACCGAACCGCCTGCGTTCATGCGCAAGGTCCACCATCCGTTCGCGCAGAGGCGCATCGTCTGGCCGTTTCGATCGATACCGGATCATCGTCCGCTCCGCTCCTGCGGTTCGGCACGCCCGCCGCTCACTCATCTCATAAGTCTTTTGAAGATAAGCGACGGCCTCTCGCCTAGCGGCGGGCGCCACCACTTTTTTGACAGAAGATCCTTGAGCGCGGTGTTGTCGAGCATGGCGTCGGCGAGTAGGCGCTTGAGCGTCCCTTTCTCCGCCTCAAGAGCTTTCAGCCTCTTCGCGTCCGAAACCTCCATCCCGCCAAACTTGGCCCTCCATGCGGACAAAGACGCCGGCGACATGCCGGGCTTGCGGCAAAGCTCGGCAACGGGAACCCCTGCTTCATGTTCCTTCAAAATACCGATGATCTATTCTTCGGAAAAACGCGATCGTTTCATTCGTCCAGTCCTTTCTTCAAGGCCGGACTTTAGTATCATATGGAGGACTTATCGGGGGTCACAGCACGACCTGCCGGCCGAGGATCCGGTCCGATCTGGTTCGAAGGCCAGGCAGGGCTCGCTCCGGAACGGCTGATCTTCATCGACGAGACCGACGCCCGGTTCACCGCGCTGATGTACTCCGTGGTCGCCACGCTGGCGACGAACGGCATCAATGTCCGGCGCTGGCTGGAGGCGTGGCTCGAAGCCTGCGCAAAGAATGGCGGTAAACCACTGGACGACCTGTCGCCCTGGCTGCCATGTTCGATGAGCGAGGAACGAAGGCGCGCCCTGATGGCGCCGGGATGACCGCCGAGGTCGAGTGCCGCTATTACGGGCGCGACTACACCACCGAAGAGATGGCGCTGCTACGCGCACTCATCGCCGCCTCTCCGCCGCCCAATCGCCATGCCCTGTCGAGGGAGTTCTGCCGGCGCATCGGCTGGTTCAAGCCTGACGGCGGGCTCAAGGACATGATAGCCAGGGTGACCATGCTGGCCATGCACAAGGACGGGCTGATCGTCCTGCCGCCGCCGAAATGGCCACGCCCCCGCGCCGGCCCATGGTCTTCGGACCGGACACCGAACCGCCGCTGTTCCCGGCGCCGACAACCCTCGATGAGGTCCGCCCGCTCAGCCTGCGCCCCGTCGTGCGCTACACGCGCGAAGGAAAGCTGTGGAACGAGTTCGTCGCCCGCTACCACTACCTCGGCTACAAGACCCTGGTTGGCGCCCAGATGCGCTACGCTGTCCACGACCGCGACGGCGGGCCGCTCGCCATGCTCGGCTTCAGCACCGCCGCACGCAAGCTCGCGCCCCGCGACCGCTTCATCGGATGGACGCCGCAACTGCATGAGAAGAACCTCCCCCTCGTGATCGACAACCCGAGGTTCCTCATCCTGCCATGGATCACGATCCCCAATCTGGGCTCGCACATCCTCTCGCTCGTGCGCCGGCAACTGCCCGAGGACTGGTCCGAGCGCTACAACACCACCCCCGTGCTCATCGAGACCTTCGTCGAGACCCCACGCTTTACCGGCGCGCTCTACAAGGCCTCAGGATGGATCCATGTCGGAACCACTCAGGGTCGGGGACGCTACGACAAACACACCAAACGGGATCAGCCCAAGAAAAACGTCTGGCTCCGGCCCCTCCGAAAGGACTGGCGGCGAACTCTCAACCGGTGACAACATGCCCTTCTGTCACCGCGTGACCGAACAAAAACCCGCGTACCGGCCCCACCGAACCTTTACCGACAAAGGTGCGCTGGGATGCGCTGTAGTTGTAATGAATCCCCTTACGGTATGCTTACGGCAACAGAACTAAATGGTGGCGTCAAGGGGTAGGAGTAATTATTATTAAATTAAAATCAATAAGTTAATGTCTATTACAGATTACGAAATAACCTATTCCTCCAAAGCCAACCAGACCAGCTTGCACGAAGCTGTCGAACTCTTCGTTGACGAACAAAAAGCTAATGGCTTCAACAACACCAAGAGCAGCCAGCACACCAGCGTCGGCGGCGACCATGGCCGCATCGAGACGCGAAGGACGACGGTGAGCGAGGATATCGCCTGGCTCCAGCAGCGCCATGGCTGGCCGGGGCTGGCCGGGGCTGGCCGGGGCTGGCCGGGGCTGGCCGGGGCTGAAATCCATCATCGCGGTCGAAAGCACGCGCGAGATCGACGACAAGACCGAGCACGAGACCCGACTCTACATCTCATCGCTCGATCTCGCGGCGGCGCAACTAGGCCCAATTATCCGCTCCCACTGGGCGATAGAGAACAGCTTGCACTGGGTCATGGACATGGTCTTTCGCGATGACGAATGCCGCCTGCGTACCGATCACGCCCCGGCCAACTTCACCACCATCAAGCACATGGCACAAAACCTCATACGACGAGACCCCGGCAAGGACTCCCTAAGACTCCGCCGAAAGGTCGCCGCCTGGGACGACGACTTCCTCGCAAGCCTCATCACACAATGATCCGTTCACCCGATTGCCCTGGGATGATATAGGTTGTTTGGTTGTTGTTTTTGACGTTCGTAGGCTCGGCAAAAGGCCGAGCCAATTGCTTGCTTGGTATGTCGCCTTGATGGACTCCATCACAAATATCGGCGGATGAGGTAAATGGAAGGGAAAAGGCGCATCGTGCCAGCCTTATAGGAGTTGCACGACCAGTAATGCGGCCAGCAAGCAGACTATCATTGCGAGGAGAATGTGTAACATGGACACATGCTTCGTCCCGGTCGGTAGACCCGGTAAAAGTTCAGAGGTTAGGGTGAGGAGGAGGTGCAGCGCCGACGGCGCGCGCGGCCTTCCGATCCTTGGCCGGAAGCTCGCGGGTTCGGCACTGATGCTTCCCTCCAGTCGCTCCAATGCAAGATCTGCCCGTGTAAGTAGACGCGGCAGGCGGCCGGATGCCTCCAGCACCTCCGATAACGTGTCCTTGACACGCGCCTCAACACCGAGATTGTCCTTCGCCCAGCTTTCCATGAGAGGCCGGACGACAGCCCACATATTTTGGTCCGGCGTGAGTCGGTTGGTCAGACCTTCTGCCATGAACATGGCCTTTTGCAGCAATAATAAATCCGGCTGGGTCTGCATTTCGAAAGTTGCCAAAGTCTGGAACAGCCCGGCAAGAAGGTGAGCGATCGAGAGATCCTTGGACGGCTTGGCGAGGATTGATTCGCCGAATGCCCGTAAGGATTGGATAAAAGGGGCCTCTGGCGTGCGTCGCGGCACGTAACCTGCCTCGTAGTGAATATCAGCAACGCGCTTATAATCGCCAGCAAGGAAAGCGATCAACATCTTGGCAAGGTAACGCCGTGTGACGTCGTCTAGCCGGCCCATGATACCGAAGTCGACGGCGACGATATTACCCTCGACATTCACCATGAGATTGCCAGGATGAAGGTCGGCGTGAAAGAAACCGTCGCGGAAAACCTGCAAAAAGAAGGCCCTGGCCGTTTTTTCCAGAACGACATGGAGATCGTGTCCTGCGTCGATCAGGGTCTGCCACTCATCAATCGAGATGCCCTCGACCCATTCGAGCGTGAGCACGCGGTGACTAGTGCGTTCCCAATCAACTGCGGGGACCCGGAACCAGGTGTCGTCCGTAAAATTCTGTCGCAGTTCCGAGGCGGCGGACGCCTCAAGACGCAAGTCCATCTCGACCGCTACGCTTTGGGCGAAGGCATCTATCACATCGACCAAGCGCAAGCGTCGCCAATAGGGCACGGCGCGCTCGGCTAACTCCGCCAGCCAGTAGAGGAACTCGATGTCGCGTTCAAAGTCGTTTACCACACCGGGCCGCCGCACCTTGACCGCGACCGGATCACCTGAAGCGGTGACGGCAAAGTGCACCTGCGCGATCGAAGCCGACGCTACCGGCTCGTCGGCAAATGTCTGGAACAGAGAGTCCAGTGGGACACCAAATTCCGATTCTATTATCGCGCGGGCTTCCTTGGCGCTGAAAGAAGGCAGGTGATCCTGAAGTTCCGACAGTTCAGTCGCCAGCTCGGTTCCAACCAGGTCTTTCCGTGTGGAGAGTCCTTGGCCGAGCTTGACAAAACTCGGTCCGAGCGCCTGAAGCGCTCCCGCGAGGCGTTGTCCAGGCGTGCCGAGACCGCTTTTGCGTGGCACCATGTTGGCCAGGAATATGACGGAGGGTACGAAACCCTGCGATCTGAAAGGGAAGAGCACGTCCCAGCGTGCAAGAATCCAGGCAATGCGCAATAGCCACCAGATGCTTTTGAGAGTCCGAGCCATGATGCGCGTATCACCCACGTCCGACTTCAGCGGTCTGGATCGCGTAGCGCATTCCTGGCTTTGGCCCGTGAGTTCTTGGGGAAGGACATAGCGGAACGGCGGCTCTGGCTGGTACCGCTGAGTTACCGTTCAGCAAGCCCGACGTTCTTCTGGAACTCATTGGCCCGGAGCTATACATGGCGTCAACTATGGGAGCGTCGGTCGTCGCTCGCTTCCTGTCTGAGTCCGCGCATGACTATCGAAGCGATTGACGTGCTGTCGAGCTCAGCGCTTTGGAACTGCTGTTGCGGAGTATCGTGGTCGAGAAACGCGTTGGACATTATCATGGGACGGAGCACGAGTCCTGAATCGAAAGCGCCATGCCGCGCCAGCACATGCGTTACTTGAGTGGCAAACCCCCCGACCGCGCTCTCTTCGATCGTAACCAGCATCTCATGGCCGCCTGCGAGGCGTTTGACAATATCTTCATCCAGGGGTTTCGCGAAACGGGCGTCGGCGACCGTCGCCGTCAGACCGTTCGCGTCGAGCTTCTCGGCAGCCTCAATACAGTCCCGCAACCGCGCCCCATAGGACAGCAAGACCACCCGTTCGCCTTCCCGGACAATCCGGCCCCGGCCTAATGCCAGAACTTCTGGCGTCTCAGGCAGCGTAGCCCCGAAGCCGCTTCCGAGCGGGTACTGTCGTCAGGTCGCAGGCGCGGTTGGCATGCTGTCGATCCACATCTTTGGCGCACCGCAGAACACGGTGTCGCCGTGTGTTCAGTGAACGCGGCTTTCGTTAATCCGGGCTTTGCCAAAGCCTGCGAGGAACTGGCTGCGCGCGCGACTACTACGCCGACGCCGAAAGACTAATAGCGCAAATGAGACGGCGGCAAATGCGGCCTGCCGTCCTATTGAAAGCGGTATATCAAGAATCGCTGGATCGCCTGGAAGAACGGGGCTGGGCGCGAATCGGCAACCCGGTTCAACTGACACGCGGTCGAAAAATGTGGCTTGCGCTGCGTTACGAGTTTCTCTAACGACTTTCTCTCATGTCCCAAACTCATATCATCGGTGCCGGCGTAGCTGGTCTTACAGCTGCCGTATCGCTCGTGCGGAAGGGATGTGCCGTTACCCTCTACGAAGGGAGCAGTCTGGCCGGCGGCCGCTGCCGATCCTATGTCGATACCACGCTTGAGCGTAAGATCGACAACGGCAACCACCTACTGCTGAGTGGGAACAAGACGGCGCTTCGCTATCTGGTCGACATTGGGTCAGCGGATAAGCTGATCGGCCCAGATTCCGCAGCCTTTCCATTCTTCGAAATCGGTACCGGTCGACGATGGTGTCTTCAGCCAAGCGCAGGGATACTGCCGTGGTGGATCTTAGACGCCCGGCGCCGTGTGCCCGATACCGGAGCGTGGGACTATTTTTCGGCCTTGCGACTTGCCGCGGCCGATGTGGATCGCACGGTGGTCGATTGCGTCGGCGACGAAAGTCTTTTGTTTCGGAGGTTGTGGGAGCCGCTTGCTGTTGCCGCGTCGAACACGCCAGCCCAAACCGGCCCGGCCCGCCTGTTGTGGTTGGTATTGCGCGACACCTTCGCCAAGGGAGAAACGGCCTGCCGACCGCGATTCGCCAGGTCGGGGCTGTCCGACGCGTTTGTAGACCCGGCCTTGAAATTCCTGAGGCGACGCGGTGCGACTATTCGGTTTCAGCACCGGTTGCGGAGGATTACTTATGTAGGTGGCAAAGCGAGTCGTTTGGATTTTAACGCGAATAAAGTCGACTTGCCAAACCACGACAGTGTGGTCTTGGCATTGCCGCCGGCTGCGGTTGCCCGCATAGTGCCATCGCTTAAGGTTCCAGAGGAAAGCCATACCATCGTCAACGCACATTTTCGATTGTCCGAACCCGCCGGACTACTGGCGGAACTGCCCATGATCGGACTGATTGGAGGGACGGCGCAGTGGCTGTTCGTTCGTGGCGACGTCGCATCCATAACGGTCAGCGCGGCTGACGCGCTCGCCGCTGAGCCGGCCGACGTTATTGCCCGGAAAACTTGGCACGATGTTGCCGCGGCGCTCGATTTCGGTGAGACCACATTACCGCCGTACAGCGTTATTAAGGAAAAGTGCACTACTTTCGCGCAGACACCCGAAGGAACGAGACGCCGCCCAGGAACCCGGACTGATTTCAACAATGTATATCTGGCGGGGGATTGGATCGATACAGGCGTGCCGGCGACGATTGAGAGCGCCGCACGGCCCGGTTATATGGCCGCTCGCGCCGTTATCGGCAGTAGGACTGCCACCGCGGAAGGGGCGTACAAGACGATTAAATGAAAGAACCTCACGCAGACACGCCGACCAGATAAGCGACAACCACCCCAAGTTATGCTAATACTCTGCGTGCGTTAATTGGAAATTGCACATGGCTATAAAAGGTGAGAATAGGACCAACTGCATGGCCGCCATGGACGGGGTAATTTAGATGGCGGGGCCAGCCTTGCGGATTGTTCTTGCGCAACCGAGAGGGTTCTGTGCTGGCGTAGTCAGGGCCGTCGACATTGTTGAACGCGCGCTGGAACTTTATGGAGCGCCAATCTACGTACGCCATGAGATCGTCCATAACAAACACGTCGTCGACAGTTTGCGGCGCAAGGGCGTGCGTTTCGTCGAGCAGACTGCGGAAATCCCGACAGGCGCCGTCGCAGTGTTCAGCGCTCATGGGGTATCCAGAAAGGTAGAGGATGAGGCCCAAGCCAGGGGCTTGAAGGTGATTGATGCGACTTGTCCGCTGGTGAGCAAGGTGCACAACGAAGCGAAGCGGTATGCGGAGCAAGGTTACGAAGTCGTCCTCATCGGACACGCTGGACACCCGGAAGTCGAAGGCACGATCGGGCAGGTGCCGGGCAGGGTTTACTTGGTATCAACCTTGGCAGACGTGGCAGTATTCCTTCCGACCGATCCGTCGAAGCTCTCCTATGTGACACAAACGACACTTAGCGTCGACGACACCCGCGAGATCATCGCTGCGCTCAGGAAGCGTTTTCCGGACATCCGAGGTCCCGACGTGAAGAACATTTGCTATGCGACGCAGAATCGGCAGACCGCAGTGCGACTGCTGGCGGCCGAATGTGATGTGATCCTGGTAATTGGCGCTAACTACAGTTCTAATTCGAACCGGTTGGGTGAGATCGGATTAGAGGCCGGCATCGACAGTTACCTCATTCCGGATGCCGACAGTTTGGACCCGGCTTGGTTGGACGGGGCGCTGACGGTGGGAATCACCGCAGGTGCCTCTGCGCCAGAAACCCTTGTTCAGGGTCTGATCGACCGGTTAGGTGACATGTTCGACACCACCGTGACTGTCATGGATGGCATCGAAGAGAACGTTTCCTTCAAGCTGCCACGAGAGTTGCTCGACGCCGAAGAATGGGTGACGTGAGGCGCGCTGCCCAGGCGCTGACGCTGCGTTAATTGGGTAACCTGGAGGTACGGATGGCCGCGTGTCAGTGATATCGATGACGACTGATGGGGGTGTTCGCACTGTCACGGTATTGGGTTCCACCGGTTCGGTGGGACGCAATACCCTTGATCTGATTTCCAGGAACCGGCAGCGCTATGACGTTGAAGTGCTCACCGCCAACACCAATGAAACCCTCCTGGCCGAACAAGCGTGCCAGTTCCGGCCGGCACTAACTGTGATCGCTGACAAAGCCAAGTA
The DNA here is from genome assembly GCA_965262665.1 of Rhodospirillaceae bacterium. Classification (GTDB taxonomy): domain Bacteria; phylum Pseudomonadota; class Alphaproteobacteria; order Rhodospirillales; family Rhodospirillaceae; genus CBDBND01. The sequence goes on along the minus strand of OZ253551.1, from coordinate 610,656 downwards.
TTTGGCCTTGAAGGAGAAATTAGCCGGCACCGGCCTTGCGGTGGAAGCAGGAAGGAATGCGCTTATCGAGGCAGCGAAGTGGCCGACGGATTGGGTTATGGCGGCGATTGTGGGCGCCGCAGGGTTGGAACCAACGTTGGCATCAGCGCGGCGCGGCGCAGTTGTCGCCCTCGCCAACAAGGAATGTCTGGTTTGTGCCGGTGAGTTGCTAATACAAGAGACACGGTCGAACGGCGGAACCATTCTTCCTGTCGACTCTGAGCACAATGCGATCTTTCAGGTTTTTGATTTCGAACGTAGCGAGGCGATCAACCGGGTGATTCTGACCGGCTTCGGGCGGACCGTTTAGAACTTTTGACGATGTGGCGATGGCACAGGTGACCCCGGCTCAGGCTGTGACACATCCGACCTGGGATATGGGCCCGAAGATATCGGTCGATTCAGCCACGATGATGAACAAGGGACTTGAGATAATCGAGGCACACCACATCTTCCGGCTTCCGGAGAGCAAGATCGATGTACTCATCCACCCTCAGTCCGTCGTTCACGGTCTGGTGGAGTATGTCGACGGTTCCGTCTTGGCCCAGCTCGGGACGCCGGACATGCGCACCCCGATCGCACATACTCTCGGATGGCCATCACGAATACCGGTTCCCACGAAAAGACTTGATCTGGCCGAGATCAGCAAGCTTGACGTTGCTCCCAAAATCCGGACCAGACGGTAAATTAAATACCGACCTGGAGGGACAGGATGACAAAGCAGACGAGGCGGCGGTTTTCGCCAGAATACAAGGAACAGTCGGTTGCCCGGCTATCGGAGCCGGGTGCGACACATAGCAGTGTGGCTGCCGAGCTCGGCGTCACGCCAACGCAGTTGAAGACCTGGCGGCTCGTGTACTTCGTCCGGTATGTGTTGCGAGCGCAGCGCGCGGCCTGTCAGGCACCAGATGATCACGTTTTGAAGGGACGTCTTGCCCGCCCCGTTAAAGCCGCTAATCAGAGTGACATCCCGGTCGATCTCGACGACGAAGTCCTCAGGGTCCTGGCCGTCCAGCCCGCAATGTCTGTGCAACCCGCCGAAACGGTGGGCCTCGACGCGCCGCAGGGTCCAGAACCCTTTTTCCGCCTTGCCCGATGTCTCCGTCGTCCTTTTGACCGGCGGGTCTTCTTCCGGGGCCTTAAGGACTTCTTCGATTTCACGCGCCTGCACCGTCTTGGTTCGCGGCCACAAGTCACGGTTCCCAGCGTAGTACGCAAGAATCCGGCCCGCATTGTCGTTCTCAAGGACGAAAGGAGGGCTGCCTTCCGGCATGGCAATCGGCTGCCCGTGCAACAGAGCCGCGACCAAATCCTCCAGACCGCAGTCAATGAGATTGATCGGCGTCAGTCCTCCAGCGCTGCCATCTTCGCTATCGGCAACTGATATGGCCCTGTACCTTTCGGTTGTATCGTCTTCCCGCTGCTAGCGCGGATGCAATCATCTCGTACAATCCTTTTGCGTGCCAACAACAGCCGCCGGGGCACTCTTCCGCGCGGGCCGACCTTTGTTTATGTTCAGCCATCGTCGCCGGCGAACACTTTCTGGTAAATGGCTTCGATGCGGGCGACCTCGTCGTCTGTCAGCGCGACGAATTCATTTTTTCGCCCGCGGTGAGACAGCCTACCACCGTTCTGGTGGAGGAACCGGAACAGGAGATCCGAAAGGCGGTCCGGCATATCCACGGTAAGGTTCAGCCCGTTCCGAAACGCATCGTACCGGTTCAGAAATCCGGCTTCTTGCGGCAAGTCCAGTTCGATAGTCCGCTGTACGCTGCCGTACAGGAACTCGGTTTGCGGCGTGGCATCGAAATACCGGTAGAAATCGCCGGTATCGTTCAGGACCCGGACATTGCCGTTTTCCGTGGGTTCCCAGTCCACTACCGGCAGCAGGCGCTGCGAATAGTCTTCGAGCACGGCTCGGTAATCGTCGATCCGGTCTAGGATCACCGCCGATACCGGAAAAACGATCCCTGGCGGGTTGAAACCCCGCTTGGCCAGGCCGTGGTGTATCAGGTAGCGATGCAGCCGGCCGTTCCCGTCCTCGAAAGGATGGATATAGATAAAGGCGAAGGCTAGGACGGATGCGGCTACAACTGGATCGAGCTGCTGGGTGGCTTCCCGGTCGAAAGCGACCATACCCTCTATCAGTTGCACCAGATCATCTGGCCTAGCGCTGATGTGGTCGGGGATTGGGATGCGCGACTCGCGATCACGTTCACCAACAAAGCCACCCTCCGTTCGCAGACCCAGATGGACGAAGCGGGCATCACCGATCACGATGCGTTGCAGACGTAGCAGTTCGTCATGATCGATCGGCTGTTGGCCGGCCTGGCCGATAGCGCGAGCCCATCGCTGGATGCGGTCCTGCGGCGGATGCTCGCCCTCGATGGCGAAACTCGACTTCGAATCCTTGAGCAGCAGGAAAGCGGCCGTGCGCGCCAGCAGATCACGCGGCACGGCGGCAATGGCTTCCTGCGCGCGCGCCTGCAGGTCCGTGGCGATAAAGCGCTCCAGCGCTTCGTTGCGGAACACCAGAGGGCAAAAAGCCGGCGTGCCGGGCAGATTGTTCTTGACCCGGTGCCGCGAAGACGTTTCCGCGGGGACGGCGTATTGCTGGTCCGTGTCGACGATTGGCGCGTAGGCCCCGCGATCGGCGTTCGGGAGATCAAGCCGCGTCCCGGTCAGCCATTCATAGAGGAACCAGACGCGGCGGGCGTAGGCGCCCGTGGGCTTGGCCTTGACCAGATCGGCTATAGGGGCAGGGCCGGTCGCGGCAAACAGCCTCTTGAGGACGGTCAGGTCCAGCCCTTCATGTTTCAGGGCGAAGGTGAGATGACCTTCCAGACTTGCGTCCGGCGCGTAGCGCGGCGAATAGATGCGCCAGCCGCCTTGCTCGATGAACCTGTGCCGTTCACCAATGGCGCTGAGGTTCCGGGGAAGCGGCACCCGCAGATCGTAACCCCTAATCAGCGCAGCGTAGCCCGCCAGCCTCGCGGTCACGGGAAGACGCCGTTCCTGAAAAACGGTAACAGGGCCTGAAAGACTATTCTGTGCAGCAGCGTCCATGACTAAATCATTTCGTTTCCGCAGCGGGGCGATCTTGCCGCCCGTTCCGTGAAAAACGATAACTTATCACGAAAAACGATAACATATTTCCAGAAAGATGAAAAACAATTATTATAGGCGCTGAGTCGTGTGGATTAATTCTGATTCTCACCGCACGCGTCGCAGACTTGAAACCTTGTTCTACCAAAGATGTAGTAGTTGGTTAGGCCTAAACTACCGAATATTGTGGCGCTATGGTCGAGATCCGCCAATACGTTAGCACCCTTGCACCGCTCCGGTGTCATGAAGCCGGACATCGTCGAGACCGGCGCGCAGCCGGACGGTCTTCCAGAGATCGTCGAGATTGCGCCTGTGGGTGCCCGGCTTCTTGCCGGGAATGACCCAGGGATTGCCGGCAAGGCGCGGCAGGCCGGCGAGAATCCTCGACGCCGACGGCGCCATCGGCACCGTCCGCGCGCCTGTCTTGCTGTCGCGCAATCTCAGTTCGTTCGCCTCCAGATCGACATCCTCCCAGCGCAAGGTCAGGATCTCGCCCTTCTGGCATACATCGAGATCACCTTGTCGTCGAACCCCGGCAAGCGCCGGCAGTGCTTCTCGACAAGCTTTGGATCGAATCGACCTTGCCGATCCCGGGGAATCGACAACTCCATCCGGCCATCGTCGGTGAGCACCCTCTTACGACTATGGCCGTTGCGGTGGTTGCCGCTGGACTGCTCGTCTTCGTCGTCGAGATGCTGATCCAGCTCGGCATTGAGGATGCGTTCCGCCAGTGCCTTCTTCAGATCCTGGACCAGATCGCCGCTTTGAAATGCCTCAAGCGCGTCCGATCCACCCAATAGTCGATCCAGTAGCTCGTCTGGAACCACCGGTTTGTGCCTGCTCGCCATATTGTCCTCCTTTGGACATCCTAGCGCTCATAAACACAAAATTCCTGACAGGTTCGATCAAACCCGTCACCAACCTTCTCTCCCATCCCGCACCAGCGGGTTTGTTCAATCCTTCGCGATTCATTCAGACACGGAAATGCTCTAGTTTCCGCGTATGTACTGCCAGATGTTATTAACCGGGTTTAATTCCAGCGTGCGCGATGGCAGCAGGACGATGGTGATTTTCTTTGGCGTATTGAGTTTGCCAGTTGTATGCCATCCGGCACGATCCATGAGAATGACCCCATGGGCTTTAGGCACAGATTCACCGATTCCGAGACCTGTGAAGGTGGCGGGGCAATCACTAACAGTCAATACCTAGCCGGTTTACATCTTGAATATCGGAGGATGAAGTAAATGCAGGGAATGGCGGCCGCCGTTCATCTACTCAGGGGACGCGCGACGAACGACGGCTGTTGCGGTTGCAAAAGCAGATGGCGAGCCACAAGCTGCTGATCATCGACGAGTTGGGCTTCGGGCCGCTGAGCAAGGCCGACGCCGAGCTTCTGTTCGAGTTGATCTCGTAGCGCTATGAACGGTGCAACAAGATCGAGACGGTGGAAGTTCCCTACAATCGGCTGCCAGCATCAAGGGAAGCGAAGGGGAGGGCCTGTGAAAAGCGATATCGAAATTGCCCGCGAAGCGACGCTGAAGCCGATTGAGGAGATCGGTGCTAGGCTCGGCGTGCCGGAAGACGCACTCTATCGGTATGGTCCTTACAAGTCAAAATTGTCATTCGACTATTTAGATTCTCTTACGAATCAGCCGGACGGAAAACTAATCCTGGTCACGGCGATCACGCCGACCCCAGCGGGCGAGGGCAAAACAACCACGACAGTGGGGTTGGGCGATGCGCTTAATCGCGTTGGCAAGCGGACCATGATCTGCCTGCGCGAGCCTTCACTCGGTCCCTGTTTCGGCATGAAAGGCGGCGCAACCGGTGGCGGTTATGCCCAGATCGTGCCGATGGAGGAAATCAATCTTCACTTCACCGGTGATATGCACGCCATCGGGACAGCGAATAACCTGCTCGCGGCACTAGAGCGGTTTGACTGAATTGTGAATCGAAGGGGATTCCCAAGCGTCCCACTCCATGATTCTATATCCCGAGGCGATTTGGTGTCAGACATGGGGCATTGTTACGGGAATGATCTTCGCCGGCGGGTCGTCGAGGCGGTCACTGGGGGTCTGTCTGCACGGGGGGCCGCGGCGCGTTTTCGTGTCGCGCCAGCGACGGCGATCCACTGGCACCGGCGCTGGCGCGAGACGGGCTCGATCGAGCCCGACCGCCAGGGCCAACCGCCTGGCTCGAAGCTGGATGCGCATGAGGCCTTTATCCTGGCTCTGGTGGCGCAGACCAAGGCTATGACGCTGGCCGAGATTGGCGAGAAGCTGGCGGCGTCGCACGGGGTTCGGGTGTGCCCGTCGACGGTCTGGCACTTCTTCGCCAAGCGCGGGCTGACGCACAAAAAAAGACCGGCCATGCAGCGGAGCAGCGGCGCCCGGACGTGCTCGCGCGGCGCCGGCTCTGGTTCGAAGGCCAGGCAGGGCTCGCTCCGGAACGGCTGATCTTCATCGACCAGACCGGCGCGTCGATGAAGATGGCGCGGCTGCGGGGATGGTCGCGCAAAGGCGAACGGTGCCGGGCCGCCATACCCCATGGCCATTGGAAGACCACCACGTTGACCGCCGGCTTGCGCCTCTCCGGGGCCTGGCGGGCCCCCCGATGCTCCTCGACGGGCCGATGCATGGGGCTGCCTTCAAGGCCTATGTGGAACAGGTCCTGGTACCCGAACCGTCTTGCTGCTTCTCGCTGGCTCAGCTCTTCCACATGGCACGCCAGTCGCACGGTTAGATAAAGGTCCGCCGGCACACCTTTGCCGGAGACATCGGCAATAGCAAATCCGATCGTATCGTCATCAAGTACATAGAAATCATAGAAGTCACCGCCAACGGTGCGTGCCGCCTGCATAAAACCGTCGATGTCATAGCGCGAGCCTACGGGAAATGCGGGTGGCAAAATCGCCCGTTGCACGGACTCGCCGAACGCAATATCCCGTTTAATGGTTTCCAGATTGGCTTCCACTTCTTTCTTCGCAACATCGAGCTCTTCTTGAACGCGCATACTTTCGGTGACGTCGTGAATGGAAACGAGCACATCAAGGGCGTCGGGGTCATCCAAGGCGGGTAGTAATATGGTTGCCATCTCACCCCAGCGAACAGTGCCGTCCCGATAAAACCAGCGGATGGGTCATGGGCGGATACTCGCGACCGGTGCCGTATTGCTCCATTTCCTTGTCCCGTGCCGCAATCATCGGCAGATCATCGGGGTGTAAAAGTTTGAATTTCGGGTGTCCCTTTTCGGTCAACTCGGCGAGGGTATAACCAGTCAACCGTTCCCAGGCGGGTGACATGTAATAGTAGTTGCCGAATTGAGGCCGGAGCGCGATGGCGTCAGTGGCATTCTCCGTCAGCAAGCGGAACAATCGCGAACTGCGCTCCAACTGTTCCTTTGAGTCCTGCAGTTCCTCTTCCGCACTGACCAGGGCGGAGATTTACCGCGCTGTGATCAGCATGTTTTTCTTATCCGGTTCTTCTAGGCCCGGAATGAGAGACACATGAATTTCCGCCCAGTCGCGTCTGCCGTCTTTACGGATGATTTGTGCGCGCCGCTTTATTTCCCCGCTTAATTCACCTTTGCGAAAGGCCCGTCGAACTCTGGTTATTTCTGCGGCGTCTTCTGGCAGGACCAATGACGCAAACGATTTCAATGCATAGATCTCATCCGGCGTATACCCGGTGATGCGTTCAACGGACGGCGAAACGTAAGCGAATTCTCCAGAATCCTTGAGCAGCGCGACCAGATTGTCGGTGTTACGCGCGAGAATCTCGAACAGCCGTGCTTTGCGTTCAAGGTCCGAATCGATTTCTTTAGGCATGCGCGATGGTGCTTTAGACGGGCTTTTCCGACAACGTAAAATCCACATGGATATGGTTGCCGTCCGGATCGTGAAAGTTAACCTGCACCAGATCCACATCGGGCATGCCCACCAGGTCATAGACAAAGTCCTGGCCATCCAGACGTTTCAGAAATGTGTCCATGCCCAACGCCGTAAAGGCGAAGTGTTCGATCTGCAGGTTGCCGTGATCAGGCTCGGTGGGCGGCACTTCAATGAAATGGACCCAGGCCGCGCGGTAATCGGCCCGCACAGACTCCAAGCTGTCCGTCATATTTTCTTCTGCATAGAGCCACGCCCCACCGGCGCCGCCGAAATGGGGGCGTGGGCCAGGTTTTAAGTCTATCACTTCCGCATAAAACACGAGCATGGCATCCAAGTTCGCGGTGCGAATATTGATATGATCGAGGGTCAGTTTGAGGCCCATGATACTGGCCTAAACGGCTTCAGGTGCGATTTGAAACATGCGGCGCTCGTGACCTTTTTGCGACACGATCCGTCCCGCCGTGGGTCCGGCGAAATGGGCCGGCAGCAATATCACATCACGGTCGGTGAGACTATCGACCAAGGCCAAGCGGGTGGCATTAGACTTGGCTTTGTCTTCGCAAAACGTTGTCGTCCACTCGGGGTGGGCGATCCCGACGGCGTTATGCAAACAATCCCCGGTAAAAATCCCGGCGCGACCCCCGGCGTTGACCTCAACGCAGTAATGCCCCGGTGTATGTCCGTAGGTTGGTAAAATGGTGAGCGCATCATCCAGAGCAAAATCGGTGTCCACCACTGCTGCCTGGCCCGCTTCGATCACCGGCAGGACGCTCTCCTGGTAGGACGGGGCGATGTAGGCCGTGTCTGTATTCTTTGCCCGCTCCATTGACGCGTCGAGATCGTTTTTCGAGAACACATACTTAGCGCGCGGAAACGTGGGAACCCAACGGCCGTCTCTTTTCTGCGTGTTCCAGCCCACATGATCGGCATGCAAATGGGTACACATGACGTAGTCAACCTGGTCAGGTGTAACGCCAACCTGTTTGAGATTGTCAAGGAAAGGACCTTCCCGGTTGCCCCATTTTTCCAGCATGCCGCCGAAGGTTTTGTGATTGCCGATGCAGGCATCGACCAGCACCGTGTGATAAGGGGTGCGGATGACATAGCTGTGAAAGCTCAGAATGATGGCTTGAACGTCGAAATCATAGAAATGGGGCGCCAGCCATTCCCGGTATGACTCCGCGGGACTGAGATCCTCGTTGGGATAGGCCCGGGCCGCATCAAAAGGCTCGATCATATCGATCACTTTTTCGACGGACACGTCGCCGAATACCTGTGTTTTCATAACTCTTCCTTCAGCTTGTCCCGTTCACGTCGACCAGATGAAAATTCAGAATATCCAACCATGGTTCCCATGCTGTGACGCGGCTGTGCAATCCGTCGAGGCCGAGCACCGGCCACAGGAACACAGATGATGCATTGTCGCGGTAATGACGGATCACTTTACGTGTCAGTTCGGCGCGACGATCCAGATCCATGGTCACGCGAGCTTGGTCGATGACCGGTTGGATGGTCTCATCGCAATACCAGGGCCGTGTCCCGGTACAGGCGTGATTGACGGCGCGTATGACCGGCCGCAGGGCGTCGCCGGTGGTGTTGAAAAAATCCATCGGAAACGCTTCTCCCCCGAATTCACCAAACAGGACGGTGCGCAGGAGCGTCGGATAGGTGATGACATTGACGTTCATGGTGATGCCCACTTGAGCGAGATCGCTGATGATCTGCTGCAGGATGGCCGTGTCGTTGGGCATAAAACCGGACACAGCTTCAAGGGTGAACGTGAAACCGTCTTCGTATCCGGCGGCTTTTAGAAGTTGGCGCGCTTTGTCAGGACCGTAAGGATAGGGCTTGAGTTCAGGATCATAACCACGTGTTAAAGGCAGGGCCGGCTGGCTGGCCGGTTCCACCAGGCCGGCCAACAACACATCAGTGATGAGGTCTTTGTTGATGGCGTAATTGAGCGCCTGGCGCACGCGTACATCAGCAAGAGGTGAGTCGGGATCCTGGGTTTGTAAGACGAAGATATAAACCCGATGAAACCCACGTACGGCGGTGTGGTGACCGGCGGCCTCAAGCAACGGAATTTGATCGGTGCTAATGGCCAGCGCCACGTCTATTTGTCCGGTCTCAAGGGCCTGAAGACGCGCCGATGAGTCGGGCACAATGTAAAACTCAAGGGAGTCGACCTTGGGCGGTGCCCAGGCATAAGGATTAACCCGGGCCGTAATCTTATCCGGCGCCCAGCGCTCAACCACGAACGGTCCTGTGCCGATTGGGGCGTCGATCAGGCCTTGAAACCCGACCTCTTGCAAATATTGAGGCGGCGCGAACGCCGTGCCCGACAAATAGGCCGCCGTCATGGCGTTGGGTTCATTGGTGTGAATAGCGACGGTCAGATCATCAATGACGTCGACGCGCGGGTAATAGGTCATGTCCCGATGGCGCATAAAGGTGCGCGCTGCATCGGTGCGCAGCATGTCGAAAGTGATTTTGACAGCTTCGGCATTGAACGGTTCACCGTTGGCGAAGCGCACATTGGGGCGCAGACTGAAGTGCCATTCCGTGTCCGATACCGACCGCCATGCTGTTGCCAGCCATGGCTCTATGCGGCCGTCATTGCGGATGCGGGTGAGCGAGTCATAAAAGGCCGGCCAAATGAAATTGGCGGCGACACCTCCACCGGCCAGAGCATTGCCCTTGATCTGTGGACTAGCGGTGACGGCTATACGGAAGATCTTATCCGCCAAGGCGGCTTGCTGGCCCGTCACCATGAGGGCAATCGTGCAGCAGAGTGAGGTAAGAAACCGTCCCATCGGCCGATGCTAACCCGAATAGGGATGAGAAGAGAGTCGAACCTTAGATTTAGGGCTCTGGTTCTGGGGCCCTAGAGCGTTTCCGAGGTTGAATGAATCAAAATTTTGTTGTCATGGTCTTGGCGGACTGATTCGATAGCCGCTTTGGCGGGGGCATCGTGGCTGTATCGGAAGACCTGCGTATTCGTTTGGCGAGGAAAGTGGCGTCGGGCATGTCGCGCCGTCAGGCGGCAGCCCTTTTTGAGGTGAGCGCAAGCTCGGCGGTGCGGGATGTCGGGCGATATGAAGACGAGGGGACTGTCGCGGTCAAGCCACGGCCGTCGCGCCAGCGCCGTCTTGATCCTTACGGCGAGGATATCCTGCGCTGGATTAAGGAGACGCCAGACCCGACACTGCAAGAGCTGTCTGAGCGTCTGGACGAAGTTCACCAAGTGATTGCGCCGACTTCGACGATTAATGACTGGTTCCGCGCGCGCAAGATCAGCTTTAAAAAAACCGCCCACGCCAGTGAACAGGAACGCGCGGATGGGCAGGCAGCACGCGTGGTTTGGCGCCAACGTCAGGCCCGGCTCCCGGCCCATCCCGAGCGGGTCGGCAGGATCGTGTTCCTTGACGAAACAAGTATCAATACCAAAATGGCGCGCCTGCGGGGGCGCTGTCCCAGCGGCCAGCGGATGGTTGCCGCCATTCCCCATGGTCATTGGAAAACCATGACCTTCATTGCCGGATTGCGCGGTGACGGCCTGACCGCGCCCTGGGTGCCCTGATTTGATCGAGGGCGCCATGGACGGTGATGCATTCGAGCAGTACATCAAAACGCAACGCGCCCCGACCCTTCAAAAAGGCGCTGTTGTTGTCCCCGGCAATCTGCCGGCCGACAAACGCGACGGTGCCAGGCGGGCGGTTGAAAAGCGGGGCGCATGGCTTTTGTTCCTGCCGCCCTATGCGCCGGACTTCAACCCGATCGAGCTCGCATTTTCAAAGTTCAAAGCTCACATGAAGCGCTTAAAACCCCGCACCATCGATGATCTGTGGAAAGCCGCCGGTAACGTCTGCGGCCTCTTCAATCACGCGCACTACAGGAACTTCTTGGTTGCTGACGGCTATGCGTCAGAATAAATCGGAAATGCTTTAGCCTTCGGGCACGTCCAGAAGGTGGTAAAGGAACTGGTCGTTGCGGGTATGCCAACATTGAACTCTCTTGTGCACACCGTCTAATCCGACAATCGGAAACAAGAACAAGGATTGGGCGTCTTTGTGGTGATGCTTGATGACCTGCCGTGTCATCGCTTCGCGCGCCTTAAGATTAAATGTACCGTACGCCGTGTTGGCGATATCAGTAATCGCCTGATCGCAATACCAAGGATTAATACCGTTGCACCCGTGGTTGCCGTTACGGGCGAACGGTGTCAGGGCATCGGCGAACCGGTTGGTGTAATCGGTAACCAAAGCCTCTCCCGCCCATTCCCCGAGGGTTGTTGCGCGCACCAGTTGGGGAAAGGTCAGCAAGCGGATGTTCACTTTCACATTGACCTGAAAAAGATCAGCCGCGATTTGTTGCAGTACCGCCATATCGTTGGACTGGGTGCCTGACGGGGATTCCAAAAGAAAGGAGAGACCGTTTTCGTAGCCGGCGTCCTTAAGCAGGGCCAATGCTTTTTCGGGATCGTAGGGATACGGGGCTAGGTCAGGATGATAGCCGAACGCAAAAGGAGCTGCCGGCTGGGTTGCCGGTTGCACCACGCCGGACAGCAACAGCTCCGTGATCGCGTGTTTATTGACGGCGTAGTTCACTGCTCGTCGCACTCGAACGTCCCTAAACGGAGAGTCTGGGTCGGTCGACTTAAGACCCCAGCCCAGGATGCGGATCGGCGTGCGCAGCACGGCGCGGTGTCCGGCCTGTTCAAGCATGCCAATCTGATCGGTGCTCATGGCGACAACCACATCCACCTGCCCGGTCATTAGGGCTTGGAGCCGGGCCGTGGAATCAATGACCGCAAAGAATTCCATGGCGTCCACTTTAGGTGCGATCCACGACTCCCGGTTGGCGGTGAAAAACACCCGCCCTGTTTCCCAGCGATCCAGTTTGAATGGCCCGGTGCCAATGGGCATTTCCACCAGTCCCTGGAATGATTTCCCCCGCAGGTGCCTCGGCGCGGCAAAATAGAGATTACTGAGGTAATTGGGGGCCAGCGCATTGGGCCGGTCGGTGTGGATGCGCACCGTTAAGTCGTCAATTACATCGATACGTGGAAAACGGGCAATCTCTATATGCCACCTGAAACCAATCGCAGCATCAGTGCGCAGTAGGTCAAAGACGGTTTTCACAGCCTCGGCATTGAACACTTCACCGTTGGAAAACCGCACGCCCGGCCGTAGTCGGAAAATCCATGCGGTTTCGCTCTCCACCACCCAGGACTCCGCCAGCCACGGCACCACGGAGCCGTCGTTGTCGATCTGGGTTAGGGCGTCATAGACAATGGCAAAAAAGAAGTTGGGGTTGGGCGCCGTTGTAAAATACGGATTGCCTTTTGCCGGCGGTTCGTCGGACATCGCCAGCCGGAAAGTTTTTTCGGCCATTGGCTCTTGCGCCGTGGCAAATAACGCCGCTGTAAACAGAGCGGTTATAATCGAAGATCGAACCGCCATGAGACGCCCCTAACTGGTTTCGTCGAGTTCGACCAGATCGAACATCAGCACGTCGTTCCAGGGCTCCCAATGGCGCACCCGCTGGGCGATGCCGTCCAGGCCGACCACGGGGAAAAGAAACAGCGATTCCGCTGTATCTCGGTAAAACTTGATCACTTGTTTGGACAGTCTGATGCGTTCTTCCATGTTGGTGGCAACCACCGCTTTATCCATCACCGCTTGAATATCCTGATTGCAGAACCAGGGGCCTATGCCGCTGCAGCTGTGATTAAAGCCTCGCATCATTGGCCGCACCGCATCGCCGTAACGGTCATTGAAGTCCATCATCAAAGACTCACCGTCAAATTCTCCTTGAATGACGGCCCGCAACAATTCGCCGTAAGTAACGATCTTCGTCGTCATGGTAATGCCGACTTCACTTAGAGGCCGTTTCGAAAGGGGTTGAGTGGCCGGTGTCGATGTGATTCCAGGAAGGTTGCTGAAACCGATCTGGAGCCGCCATGTGGACGCCGACCACCCGAGAGCAGCATAGCCGCAAGGCGCTGCGTTATCAGACTGATTTGACCGCTGCGGAGTGGGTTGTGATCGAGCCTCATTTGCCTCCGGCTCATGGCACGGGACGGCCCCGGTCATGGCCGATGCGAGAGATCGTCAACGGCATTTTCTACGTGATGCGGGCTGGCTGCCCTTGGCGCTTGCTGCCAAGCGATTTACCACCGTGGGGCACGATCTATCGCTGGTTCGCTAAGTTCCGCGACGACGGCCTCCTTGAGAAGATCAACCACTTTCTGGTCATGGCCGATCGCGAGCGGGTCGGACGCGAGGCCAGCCCGAGCGGCGCGATTATCGACAGCCAGAGCGTCAAGACGACCGAGGCTGGTGGCCCCCGCGGCTACGATGCGGGCAAGAAGATCAAGGGGCGCAAGCGCCACGCGCTGGTCGACACCGACGGGCGCGGCCTCGTGCTCGAGGCGCATCCGGCGAGTATCCAGGACCGCGATGGTGGCGGGCCGCTGCTGTGCGCCTCACGCGGCTCGTTTCCGTTCATCGAGAAGGTCTTTGCCGACAGCGGCTACGCCGGCGAGAAGGTCGCCACGGCCACCATGATCGCCGTCGAGATCGTGCGCAAAAGCCCCGATCAGGTCGGCTTCGCCGTCCAACCGCGCCGCTGGGTCGTGGAGCGCTTCTTCGCCTGGATCAACCGCAACCGGCGACTGGCAAAGGACTTCGAGGCCACCATCGCCTCGGCCCGCGCCTTCCTCTACGCCGCCTCCGTCATGCTCCTCGTCCGCAGATTGGCCCGAGCCGCATGACTTTCGAAACCGACTCTTAGATCAGCAGCGATCTGCTGAAAAATGGCGGTGTCGTTGGGCAAGGTGTTGCCAGGGGAGACGTGGGTGAACGAAAAACCGTTCTCGAATCCCGCTTCTTTTAAAAAGGGCACGGGCTTTGTCCGGATCGTAAGGATAGGGCTTGAGCGATGGATCATACCCAACTGACCCCGGTGTAGCCGGCTGGCTGGCCGGTTCCACCAAACCGGCCAAAAGCACGTCTGTGATCAGCTCCATGTTGACAGCGTAGTTCACAGCTTGCCGCACCCGTTCGTCGTGAAAAGGACTGTTTGGATCTACCGATTGCAGGGCCATCATCATGATCCGGTTGGGCGTGTGCAGGTGGACGCGGTGTCCGGCCTGCACGAGCATATCGATCTGATCGGTGTTGACGGCACTGGCCACATCGATGCGGCCAGTGATCAATGCCTGATAACGCGCCGAGGAATCTGGCACCACCAGCATCTCAAGTTTGTCGACTTTTGGCGGATGCCAGGACGAACGGTTGGCCGACAAGGTGATCCTGGCGGGCTGCCAATCGTCCACCACAAACGGTCCCGACCCGAGAGGCTCATCCTGCAAGCCTTGATAACCCACGTCGGTCACATAGCGCGGCGGAACGATATAGAGACCGGACAGTAATCCCGGGGTCAATATGTCAACTTTCTCCGTGTGAATGGCGACAGTGAGATCGTCGATGATGTCCACCCCTGAATATGACGCTTTGACTTCCCGCTGCCATGAGTAGCCGTTGGCATCATCGGTAATTAGTTTATCGAAGGTAACTTTGATCGCTTCCGCTGTGAGCGGTTCGCCATTGGAGAATTGTGTGTCGGGACGCAGGTGAAAAATCCATGTGGTCGGGCCGTCCTGTTCCCAGGCCACGGCCAGACCCGGCCGGACTACACCGTCGTTATCCCGGTAGGTGAGGGTGTCGAAAAACGCCGGCCAAACCAGGTTCGATGTGGTGCCCAAGTTTTGATAAGGGTTGCCCTTGCTCGGCGGTGCAGCGGTTAAACCAACGCACAAGGTTGTCTCCGCTAGAGCGGAAACCGCAAACGCCAGCGTTATTAATGCTGGTATGAGCCGTGCCAAAGCCATGACGGCGGCAATGCTAAACCCGAATAGCGCCCAAAAAAAGAAACGGAGTGTAACGCTAGGGTGCTATAGCATTTCCGATTTATTCTGACGCATAGCCGTCAGCAACCAAGAAGTTCCTGCAGTGCGCGTGATTGAAGAGGCCGCAGACGTTACCGGCGGCTTTCCACAGATCATCGATGGTGCGGGGTTTTAAGCGCTTCATGTGAGCTTTGAACTTTGAAAATGCGAGCTCGATCGGGTTGAAGTCCGGCGCATAGGGCGGCAGGAACAAAAGCCATGCGCCCCGCTTTTCAACCGCCCGCCTGGCACCGTCGCGTTTGTCGGCCGGCAGATTGCCGGGGACAACAACAGCGCCTTTTTGAAGGGTCGGGGCGCGTTGCGTTTTGATGTACTGCTCGAATGCATCACCGTCCATGGCGCCCTCGATCAAATCAGGGCACCCAGGGCGCGGTCAGGCCGTCACCGCGCAATCCGGCAATGAAGGTCATGGTTTTCCAATGACCATGGGGAATGGCGGCAACCATCCGCTGGCCGCTGGGACAGCGCCCCCGCAGGCGCGCCATTTTGGTATTGATACTTGTTTCGTCAAGGAACACGATCCTGCCGACCCGCTCGGGATGGGCCGGGAGCCGGGCCTGACGTTGGCGCCAAACCACGCGTGCTGCCTGCCCATCCGCGCGTTCCTGTTCACTGGCGTGGGCGGTTTTTTTAAAGCTGATCTTGCGCGCGCGGAACCAGTCATTAATCGTCGAAGTCGGCGCAATCACTTGGTGAACTTCGTCCAAACGCTCAGACAGCTCTTGCAGTGTCGGGTCTGGCGTCTCCTTAATCCAGCGCAGGATATCCTCGCCGTCAAGGATCAAGACGGCGCTGGCGCGACGGCCGTGGCTTGACCGCGACAGTCCCCTCGTCTTCATATCGCCCGCCATCCCGCACCGCCGAGCTTGCGCTCACCTCAAAAAGGGCTGCCGCCTGACGGCGCGACATGCCCGACGCCACTTTCCTCGCCAAACGAATACGCAGGTCTTCCGATACAGCCACGATGCCCCCGCCAAAGCGGCTATCGAATCAGTCCGCCAAGACCATGACAACAAAATTTTGATTCATTCAACCTCGGAAACGCTCTAGCGTCTATTTCATCAGGCCGACGATCAGTCCCATGACGCCGAACAGGAGGATGGTGTAACCGCCGTCGATGTAAAGCAGGCGCCTCGGTTTAGCGGCAAACATATAGTTGATGCCAATAGCAGATGCTGCGGCGACACCGATGATCAGCCCGCCACTGGTATGGGCGATCAGACCGATGGTCCGGTCCAACAGCAGGTTGACGGTCAAGGCGCCGATTAGCGCAAACACTGCTGCTCCACCGAACACCTTAGCCGGGTGACCCTGCATTTCCTCCGTCATGCTCGTGTCTTCCATCCAGGGTTTCTGAAACAGCGGGCCGTACCAAAGACCGCCAATGGCAAAGGCTGCGATCATGCACACCGGAATGCTCAGCCAAATGATTTCGCCCATAGGGTCCTCCGGCAACTGTCAGTGACTTAATTATACGCGTAGATTTTACACAATCGGTGATCAGGGCGCTCTAGTTTCTCGGCCAAGCAGAGTATCCTATGGGCGATTCGGCAGTGGGAGAAAACGACATGACGCCATTTACCCCCGAAACGGCCCTCGTTGGTGGTGTTCTTATCGGTCTTGCGTCGATCGCCTTGATGGCCTTGCTTGGACGGATTGCCGGAATCAGCGGAATTGTCGGCGGGCTATTGAAACCTAGCGCCGCTGAGGTGCCCTGGCGGCTTGCCTTTGTCGCCGGGTTGATCGTTGCGCCGCTGCTGGTTTGGGCAGCGACGGGTGATCGCCCCGAGGTGACCATTGAAGCTTCCACCACCACTTTGATCAGTGCCGGTTTGCTGGTCGGTCTCGGTACCCGCATCGGAGCCGGTTGCACCAGCGGTCATGGTGTGTGCGGTTTTGCGCGCGTTTCGAAACGGTCTATCGCTGCCACTGTCACTTTTATGTTCATTGCCATCGCGACTGTAGCCGTCGTGCGTCATCTGATCGGAGGGTTCTGATATGGCCTCCAACTCAACCCGTGCGACCTTTGCCTTTGGTGTCGGACTTTTGTTCGGCGGTGGCTTGACGATTTCTGGCTTGGTCAATCCCGCTAAGGTACTCAACTTTCTTGACGTGTTTGGGCAGTGGGACCCCAGCCTGCTGGTGACAATGGCCGGCGCCGTCGCCGTAACCTTCGTCGGGTTTCGCATGGTGTTGCGCCGATCTGCGCCGTTGTTTGCAGAAAAATTCCAATTGCCAACGCGCACGGACCTCGATCAGCGGCTGATTGCTGGCGCTGTTTTGTTCGGTCTCGGTTGGGGCTTGGCCGGTTTTTGCCCGGGGCCGGCGCTGACGGCCTTGGCTATCGTTGGCGAGCCGGCCGTGATGTTTGTGCTGGCCATGGCGGTCGGCATGTTCCTCGCCGACCAGCTTTTCGCGCCGAAGAAGACGAAAGTTTAGTCGGCCAACCGGTTAAGTATGCGGCAAAGACCTCAACGGCCGAACCAGACGTCGCACCTTTATTAGAAGAATTCTAAACGGTATTTAAACAGTCTCATCCACCCATAGGTGAACAACGTGTGGGAGAGATAGGCTGGCAACCAAAGGCCATGTTAGCGTCTTTTCAAAGACACTCAGGGAGGACAAAGATGACTGATTCGTACGTGCCGGATTCCAATATCGAGGTGCGCACCGGCCTTGTGGTCGAGGACTATGACAGCCTTGGCGGTCCCGAAACGTCACTGACCCGCCGTCAAGCTCTTGGTGCAGGTGCGGGAATGGCAGCGGGTGCCGGAGCACTCGCCGGAATAGGGGCCATGGCCGGGCAAGCCTCTGCGGCGACACCGGATCTGTACAAGCGGATCGAAGGGGCGTCCCTGACCGGTCCCTACGTGGATCTCACCACAGCCCAAGGCAACTTGCTGGCTATCGCCCGCATTGAATCCGACATCGACATGAAAACCACCACTTATGGCTGGTATGACGGCCTGGTGATGGGTGTCGCACCCGGCGGGCCGGTCAAGAACATCTGCGGTTTCAAAGGCATGAGCTGCAAGCGTTTGATCCCCTATGAAGAAGGGGTGGGGTACCGCAAGCTGTTGCGCGAAGTCGGCTTTTACTATGACCTCGCCACTGGCGAAATCATGGAAGAGATGGTCAACCCTTACACCGATAAGAAGGTGCGGGTGGTCCATGTGGCCAATGATCCGTTCAACCAAATCATCCGCGATGTCATTCCGCCGGGCCCGGCCTATGGTGGGCTGAACACCACCATGCGCGAGCCCAAGCCATTCATTCTCGATTGGCAAATCAAAGACGAGTGGCTGCTCTATCAGCGACACATTCACCTTTATTACAAGAACGCACTCGATCCCGAGAAATGGGTGCGGGAAAGCGCCGGGCCGATGAACCGGGTGTCCGAACTATTCTTCAACGTCCATTCCCTGCATCAAGTGCAAAACGAAGAACTCACCCACGTCTACGGCACCGGCACTTGGGCGCGGATTACACCTTGGCTGCCGTGGATGCTGATGGGGCAGGCACCGGGTAACGTGGTCTATCAGACCTTCATGGGCAGCCGTCATTCCCTCGACGAAATTCCAGCGGATATCGTCGAGTACACCGCTAACAACTATCCCAAGTTCCTGGAAGCGCCGGAGGTGTGGGAAGAACCGTCGCTGTCATCCATCGAGCGTTATTCGCGCGAACAGGAACTGGCCTTGCTGGGCGGGGTTTAAAACCATTTGGCACTAGAGGGAGGCATAATAAATGACTCAATCCATCCATAATTTTGAAGGTACACCGCTTGAGGTTGCCGTAGACAGACGCACAGCCCTGGCAGCTGGACTTGCAGTCGGCGGAGCTGCTTTGGCAGGTGGTAAAGCTTTGGCGGATTCCCACGAGAGTGGGGAGACGTCTTTGCAGGGGTCGCTTTACGATCTCACGACAGCGGCGGGTAACGTAGAGGCTTACGCCAAAGTCTCGTCCAACCTGGATATGAAATCTACTCATTACGGCTGGCTCGATGGCTATGTCATGGGCGTAGCGCCTGGGGGAGCGATCAAAACCTTCGCTGGGTTCCGCGGTCTTGGCACCACACGTTTGCTGCCTTTGGAAGGTGAGCATGGCTATCGCCGTGTGCTGCGGGAAGTAGTGTTCTACACCGATCTCGAAACCGGCGAAGTGCTGGAAGAGATGGAGAACCCGTTCACTGGAGAAAAGGTGCGCGTGGTGCCGGTGGCCAATGATCCCTTCAACCGCATCATCCGCGAAGCTGAACTGTCCCGGCCCACCTTCGGCGGCCTGAACGTGGACGAGAAGATCGAACCCAAACCGTTTATCTTGAACTGGAAGCTGTTTCCAGGCGACCGGCTGATGATGGAACGGCACATCAATCTCTATTACCCGAACGCGCTCGATCCCAAAAAGTGGATCCGGGAAAGCGGCGGGCCGATGAACCAGGTGACGGAAACCTACGTTTACAATTTACGCATGAGCGACCTGCAGAATCCTGACCTGACCACAGTGGATTGCACCACCGTATGGGGCCGGCACACGCCTTGGCTACCGTGGATGCTGATGGGTCAGGCACCAGGACATTGTCTCTATAACGTCATGGCGGCGAGCCTTCATTCCCTGGAGGAAACGCCCGACCAGCGCATCATCGACTACATTGCCAAGAATTATCCGCAATATCTCGATGCGCCGACGGAATGGGAAGAGCCGTCATTGTCTTCATTGGAGTGGTACGCCCGCGAACAGGAGCCGGTACCGCCCGGTGGGGTCTAATCACATACAAAGGGATCTGTCATGACTGATGAGATCATTAATCGCCGTAGTGCATTGACCGCAGGACTGGCTCTCACCGCGCTGCCAGCGCTTGATGTTGTTCTCCGGCCGGGTGCGGCCCGAGCAGACTCTCACAAAAGCGGCGCCACACTGAACGGCCCCACCTTCGACTTGACCACCGGGCGCGGCAATGTGGATGCCTACCTCAAACTCACCTCCAACCTGGACATGAAGTCCACTCACTTCGGGTGGATCGATGGCTATGTCATGGGCGTCGCGCCGGGCGGAGCCATAAAGGACATCTGCGGGTTCCGTGGCATCGGCTGCAACCGGCTTATTCCTTATGAGGGGCCCGAGTACGGGTTTCGCCGGGTGCTGCGGGAGATCGTTTTCTACACGGACTTGGAGACGGGCGAGATTCTGGAGGAGATGGAAAACCCCTTCACCAACGAGAAAGTCCGTGTGGTGCCGGTGGCTAACGATCCCTTCAACGCCATCTTCCGGGAAACCTGGCCCGATCCGCCATCCTACGGCGGCCTCAATCAGGAAAAGCGGGAGCCCCGGCCGTTCATCCTCAATTGGCAGCAGGTTGGCGGCCACGCGACGATGGAGATTCACGTTCACTTGTATTACCCGAACGCGCTCGATCCCAAAAAGTGGATCCGGGAAAGCGGCGGGCCGATGAACCGGGTCACCGAGACCTACAACTACAATTTCTCTCTGGACGAACTGCAGGACCCCGACCTCACCACCATCGGCAGCACGGTCGTATGGGGCCGTCATACGCCTTGGCTGCCGTGGATGCTGATGGGGCAGGCGCCGGGGCACTGCCTCTACAACACCTTTGCCTACAGTCTGCATTCGTTGGAGGAGGCGCCCGACCAGCGCATCATCGACTACATCGCCAAAAACTATCCGCAATACCTGGATGCACCGGAGGAATGGGAAGAGCCGTCGTTGTCTTCGTTGGAGTGGTACGCGCGCGAGCAGGAACCGGTACCGCCCGGCGGGGTTTGAGACAGATACCTATGACGTTACGAGTATTCCACTGTGTATGTGGTGTTGTTGCTGGCTTGCTTATCAGTGCTTGTGAGGACAGCCCGTCGCCGGGGCCATCTGGCATAGTTTCCGGCGAAAGGACCGACGTCACTTGGACCAATCCCACCGATCCCGCCAATTCACTGATCCTGTCGACTGACGAACAAGGCTATCTCACGGTCACCAATTCAACGGGCACCGTTACTTACCAAAGCAAAGATGGCGGCTTGGTCGGTCTGGATCTGCGGTCAGAGTTTACGATCACCACAGACAACGGAGACCCTGAAACGGCTTTGCCGATCAGTGTCGTTGCCTCTGCCAACACGCGCGATCAGTCGATCGCGCTCTACATGCTCGAACCCGATAGCGGCATCCTTCTGCCCATTCTTGACGAACCGGTTATCTCACATTTTAGAAAATCCAGTTGGGGTGTGCCTCTACCGCAGCGCCGTATCGGACCAACTGTATCTGTTTGTGACGGATCGCGACGGCACCGTCAGTCAATGGCAACTCTATGATTCGGGCCGAGGCACGGTGCGCGGCACCATTCAGCGTACGTGGTCAGTCGGTGGAAGAGTGGGCAACTGTGAAACAGACGACGTTAATGGCTGGGTGAATATCGACGAACCAGGAGTCGGAACATGGCGTTACGGAGCCGAACCGAAGGACCCGTTTAACAAGCGAACCAGAGTGAATTGACTAACCGGTGGCAGCAGCACTACTAGCCGCAAGACTTCTAGTCAGCCCTCGAGCGCTCAATTCCCCAGTTTCAACACGCCGAGATAAAGACTCTCGTCTCTAAGATCGAACGTCTTTGCTAGGCTGCCCGCCGAGTCCGAACTGATCTGCAATTCATAGGACCCGCTTTGTGGGATGAGTTTGTCGATCTTAAACTCACCAAAGATATCCGTTGTCGTCCGCGCGATCTCGCTGCCGTTCTGTTTGAGGATGACCACTGCGCCTTCGGCACACTCTTCGACATCGTCTATATCGGCTACCACAGATCCGCCCACATAACACGCATTCATCAGATGCAGGTTTTTGTAGTAGATACGCGGTTTGGTCTCGAGTTCCGGCTTTAAAACCTCCAGGCCTTCGTCTTCTTTGATCCGTTGCATCTCCGTGTCGTCGACTTTCAGCGCCCGGAACACACTGGTCGGGCAACTTTGCTCGACCCTGGGCTTGGTCCACCCCTCGTCGAGAAGATGAGCGTCGAAGATCCACGCCTGCGGAATTTGCTTTTCCTCGTTCCAAAACACCGCACCATACGGGCAGGCATCGACAATCTCTTTTTGACCTTTAGATTTTTCGGGATCGATAATGACAATGCCATCTGCACGTTTCTTAATGGCGCCGTCTTTGGCCACTTTCATACAGGGCGCGTCATCGCAGTGATTACACATCACCGGCATGAAGTTCGCCTCGGCAATGGGATAGTGGCCGCGCTCGTGTCTTACAATGTCGACCCAGCTGTGCACTTTTTCCGGTTGAGACGCAGCATACCCAGGAAAGTCATTACCGATGTGCTCATCCTTGGTTGCCAGAAAACAGTTGCGGCAGTTGTCACAGCGCGCAACGTCAACGATCAGATTCCACTTTTTGGCCATCACACCGCCTCCGCCCGTTGCCACGTATCGACGCCGGTCCACTTTTCCATCTGGACCAATGTCGTGTTGGGTTTAATGCTGTGGGTGTGCTCCGTAATGTTTTCCTTGGGATTGAGCATATTCATGCATCCTCCCAGATCTGTTGAGTTGCCTGGTTCACCGGCCGGTCTGTATTCGGCAGAGGCCGTGGGGCAGCTGACAACACCCGGCCCCAGCCGGTCCGAGACAAACGCGGCACAAACCACTGACCCCCGATTGTTCCACACGCGGATGAGGTCATCGCTTTTAATTCCACGTTCCTCAGCGTCCAGCCGGCTGATGGTTGCGGTCAAATATTCGTGGCCATCGACCCGTACACGATGATCCTTGATATCCCGGATGGTACAGCCACGCTCGTCACCCATGATATGGAAGGGGTAGCGTGTATGTGGTGTGAGGAGCTGTAGGGTATAGTCCGCCAGCTTTTCATCCTTCTGGGAATCTTCATAAGTTGGCATGTATTTGTTGAGTGGCGGACGCCCGGGATCGTCGATATTGTTCAGTGTACTGGCAACAAACTCGAATTTCCCCGACGGGGTTTGCAGTCCTTTGCCCCAGTCCGCCAAGTAATCCGCAGGCAGCGGATAGGGCTCGGGCGTATCCTTGGTCCGACCTTCGTAGAACCACCGGTTTCCTGTCGGTGCGCGCGCGCCTTCTGAAACAGGAGGCACGACATAGTAGCCTTTCTTGAGATATCCCTTCCACGAAATGTGCTTGGACATATCAGAGGAATCAAAAGCCCGTTTGCACCAGTCAAGTTCGGTATTGCCACCTTCCGAGTACATCGCGCCCAAGCCTAAGCGTGTCGCTAGTTCAAGAAAGATATCGTGATCGGATTTGGACTCACCCAACGGTTCGATGCATTTGTGCTGCAATGATATAACGCGGTGATTGTTCATCGAATACATGTGGTGCACAAAACCAGCGCCGACATTGTACCACTCACCGATATCCCAGTGTTCGAATACCGTGCAGGCAGGCAAAACTATATCGGCGAACTTTGTCTCCCCCTCCCACCAGATCGACTGATTGACCACGAAAGGCAGGTTTTCGGATTGATACATCTCCACGTAACGATTGCCATCGACCTGCGTTCCCATCGACGAACTGCCGTACTTGTACATCATTTCGATCTTGGCGTGCCCGGGGGCCGGATAGCCGAACTTTAGGAATTGGCCTTGAGTAGTCGTGACATCGGTCAAATAGGCTGTCGCTTTGCCCTCTAGAATCGCCTCAGGAATCAATTTCCGCGGAATAGCCTGTCTCACCGGATTCATCGTCACGATATGCGGCATGCGCTGATAGTTATTGGCTGCATTCGCACTGGCTGTAAGTTCGCCGGACATACCCCCTTCAGCATATCCGGGGAAATAGAAAGAAAAGTCCAACGGTGCGCCAAACTGCAAATTGCCGAAATTAACCCCGGGCCGACCGTAGCCTTGCATGGCACCAAGAATGGCCATCATCCGGGCCCATTGCGCTCCCATTGGCCCACGACACGCACCTCCGAGACCGCAGCCCCATCCCCCTGCACCGAGATAAGTTTTTTTGTTCCCCCACTCTCTGGCCAGCGCCCTTACATCGCGGGCAGGGACTCCCGTTTCCCCTTCTTGCCACTCCGGTGATTTGGGCATGTTATCTGAGAGGCCAAGGATGTAATCCTTCCACTCATCGAAACCTTCAGTTCTGTTTTCGACAAACGCTTTGTCGTAAAGATCCTCTGTAATCCACACATGGCAGAGCGCCTGCGCAAGGGCTGCATCGGTACCTGGCTTAGGCGCAATCCACTTACCCCCCAACAGGGCAGCGGTGTGATTGAGATGCGGATCAATGTGAACCATCTTGATGCCAAGTTCCTTGGCCCAGGAGCGCCGGATGGTTCCTTCGTAGCCGTATGATTTATCCGGATCGCTTGACCAGAACACGATCATCTCAGCTTCTTGTAAGCAGTCTTCAACTGTGCCGTAAAACTCAGGCGTGCCAAGGCGCATACTGTTGCCCCAGTGGTGCATTGCACCCCAGTACCACCCTTCCCAACTGTCAGGCGTGCCGATTTGCTTGGTACATCCAACGAGATTCGTGAACCGGCCAAAGGCGCTCAGATAGTGTCCAAAATTTCCCCATTGGTGATGTGAGCCGCTGGCCGCGAATATCGAACCGCGGCCCTTGGCCTTGGAGCGCTTTATTTCTTTGACAACGATATCGAGTGCTTCATCCCAACTGATCGGTTCGAACTCTGATTTGCCACGATTTTGAATATTGCGCTCTCCGTCCACATCGAAATCCACCCGCTTCATGGGCGTCAGGATCCGATCCTCTGAATAGACCATGGACTTGAGCGCCAATCCGTGCGCTGCCAACGACGTCTTACGCGGCGGTGTGAATGTCTTACCTCTCGCTTTAATGGACCATGACGGCGCGTCGTCGTCATCAAAATCCATCGGCGTGATTCTTATGATTTTCCCATCTTTCACGTAGACGAAAATCGGTCCGCCATTGGTGCCATTGGTGTAGCGGGTGACCCCGTTGCCCATGTCGGTGCCGGCTTTCCAGCCGACCGTGGTCATATAAGTCAGGGTGGACGCAAACCAGACGACCAGTTCATCGGGCCCTGTCATGCCGACTTTGAAATTCTTTGCCGCGTCGATGCGCGTTAACTGATCAAACGGCGGCATTAAGAATTCTGCCGCTATCTCTTTGTTCTGGAACCATAGGGATAGGTCTGGGTTTTCGTGAATGCCTGCCCCCGACTTAATTTTCCCACCCTTAAATTGAATCCATCGGCCCGCAGAATTGTCCATCAGTTTGAACTGCGCGATGACATCCCGTTCCTTCACCCGTTCGGCGAACTTGGGATAGAAGCGCGTGGCCAATCTCAGCGCTTGGACCAGTCCCCAAAGTATGACTGAGAATTTCATGTGTCCCTCCTGGTGAAGTCGCCGATTTGGGCCGCTCTTCGAAGATCGAAGGAGCGAATTATTGTTGGTCTACCAGGCTTAACGCGCCGCTCACCCTTTCGCAAGTCCCGTTTTCCCTAGGGTTTTCGGGCTCGCGTGCTGCACGATGGGTAGGTTTTGATTACCGCGAATTACAACAAATCACCGACTTTTTTGGCGATCGCGGCGACGTCCTCTTCCGAGGCGTCCGATACCACCGCATACTCATTAAATCGCTCGGGCACTTTGATTGTCGCGTCGATGCCCATCTGCTCCGAAATACTAGCGGCACCTTGCTCGTTTCTCGTGGCTGACGGATCGAGCAACATGGCCGGCCCGGTGCGATTGATGATGACATCCGACCACGGTTGTACCCGCGTCATAATCGCCCAATCGATTTGGGCCCAATTGGCGGGATCCACATCCGGCCCAACCACGATGACCAGTTTGGCGGATCGTGCCCAACGTCCGGCCGCCCCCCACACCGCATGAATGACGTATTTGCCAAAATCAGGATGTGGCTTGGCTGCCCCGTCGACGCTGAGCTGAATGATGTAGCAGAGGTTCGGGGTGACATGGACGTCCTGGATCTCAGGTATTTTAGATTGGATGTCGCTGGCCAGCTCGCCTTCGATGGTCAATAGACCAAGATAGTTATGGTCAAACGGGGGAACCATTTCCATCGTCGAGTACCACAACGGGTCCTTGCGATGGGTGATACAGTTGGCCCGCATCACGGGCAAAATGTGTGCCCGGTCATAGTAACCGACCGGGTTTGAGTGCCATCCGATCGGCTCTTCCTCGCCAGGAATCATCTCGCCTTCAATCACCCACTCGGCGTTTGCTGGCACTTCCAGATCGACGGTCTCGCATTTGACAAGATCAACAGGTGAGCCATTTAATCCGCCGGCAAATTCAAACTCGTCGACACCGAATGGCATGCCTGTGGCTGCGGCGATATGAACCGTGGGGTCGCACATGACAGCGCAAGCCACCTCTAGCGGCCGCCCTGCGGCATTGGCTTTTGCAATATGCACACCAATCCCCGACATCGGTGGATTCCACCAAAAGAAACCGGCCATGTCCGCCTTCGCCCGTGACGGATCGTAGCTTTCTCCGAACGGATGGCTGGCGTCGACGAAACTGGTCAGGCGATACCAGCCGACGTTGCGTTCGCCCGTCTCAACGTCCTTGGTCACGACCACGGCACCGGTGATGTAGGCCGGGCCTTCCTTGCCAAACCAGTGATTGGGCAGGTCGCGTGCGACATCGACGTCTTTGATGATCACGTCTTTACACGGTGCATCATTCGACTCGACTATGTTTGGCTTGAGCCACTGCGACGGATCAGCAGCGATGGTAGCGTGTTTGTTTCTCGCGTCGCGCCAGGTCTTCTCTCCGAGGGCGTTGGCGACCCGTTCGCGCGAGCCAAAAATATTGAACAGGGTACCGACCTCGGGTCGTCCAATGCCCTCGACCTTATTCAACACCAACGCATGTCCGTCCGACCCGGAATGCAGCAATCGCATGAGAGCTTGGAGTTCGGTGTCATCGCGGCGGGCGCGAAGCGGTACATCAAGACGCCGTAACTGATCGTCCTGTTCCAAGAAATCTACGAAGGCTCTCATGTCTTGAAACGGCATCTGCTTGTACTCCCCTTATTTTTAATTCTCCCGAAGCCGTCCCATGATGATACAGCCGGTTGTCCATGCGTAAGAAAAGCCTCCATTGACCGGAGAATGGTCATATAGTGCGGCGATCATAGTACGCGCTTCAAGCGTGGCTCACCTTGGGGCAATAGTTCAACCACCTTCGCAAACAAGAATGTAAATCATTCAAGACCGCATCATAAACGGCACGGATTTGGGCGGCACATCAATGGAGACATCTCATGGCTGAGACACAAAAGGTTGCAATTGTAACGGGTTCCGCAACTGGAGTTGGCGCTGCGGCAGCGTTGATGTTGGCCGAACGGGGCTGCAACGTCGTCATCAATTACACCAAGAGCGAAACAGAAGCCCAAGAAACAGCTGAGGCTTGCCGCGCTGCAGGTGCCGATGCGCTGGTGTGCCAGGGTGACGTCAGTGACAACGACGCTTGCTGCGCCATGGTCGATGCGACGATCGAGCGCTGGGGACGGGTCGATTATCTGATCAACAATGCGGCGAAAACGAAATTTGTGCCCTACAGCAGACTGGATGATCTCTCCGGTGAAGACTTCTTGGACATTTACAAAGTCAACGTGGTTGGCTCCTATCAAATGATCCGTGCCGTAACCCCGCACATGAAGCGGCAGGGTGGCGGCGCCATCGTCAACACCTCGTCTATCGGCGGCGTGACAGGGATAGCCTCGTCCATGGCCTATGCGGCGAGCAAGGCCGCCTTGAACATGATGACGAAATCGATGGCCTTAGCCCTGGGTCCCGAAATCCGAGTCAACGCTATCGCTCCAGGCGCCATACAGACGAGATGGTTGAAGGGCGGGCTCGGCGACGAACAATATGAGGCCCTACTCACTATGGCCGCCGACGCGGCGCCATTAAAGCTCGTGCCCATGCCCAAGCAAATTGCGGAATCACTGGTCTGGTTTTGTTTAGGTGCGAGTGTGGTGACCGGGGAGGTGTTGTTGGTGGATGCGGGCGTGCACTGCGGTCAATTGCCAGCGGCCTATAACGATCCGCAACCAAACTCCAAATAATCGTGATGTTTAGGGCGGGTGTCGTTCCCGCCTGCTCACGACAAACGCTTCACCTCGATGTGTCACTTCAAGTTAGGATGACTGCACGCAAGCTCATGCCCTAAAGGTGTCCCATGGATTCCCACACCCTGCTCATCTACGTCCATCTGGTTCTGTTTGTGTACTGGCTGGGGCCGGACTGGGGTGGTTACGTCACCACCCATTACATCTGCAAGCCGGGTCTGCCCATCGAGGAGCGGCGGCGGTTCCTGACCGCCATGCTGCGTATCGATCTGGTGCCGCGGTCTTGTCTGATCCTGCTGTTTCCCGTCGGGCTGACCCTGGCCCACGGGCTGGTTATGAGTCCGGTGACAGGCGTTTGGCTGTGGCTGGTGTGGGCGGTGTTTCTCGTTTGGCTGGTGTTGTCCTGGGCGGTTTACCTCAACAAAGGGCCCAATGACGGCAACACGTTTCGAACCATCGACAATCGCATCCGTTGGGTTGTCGCACCCGTATTGGTCTTGGGTGGTCTCTACTCTCTGATGACCGACAGTGGGTTTGGCTTCAATTGGCTCGGGTTGAAAGTGATGTTGTTCGGGGTGCTGGTGTTTCTCGGCCTGTGGCTGCGCTCCTTCGTCGCTGATCTGGTGCTGGGCTTTCAGCGCCTCGCCGCCGAAGGCTCGACACCGGACGTGGAAGCCATTTTCACCAATATGCTCAGCCGGTCCAAACGTGTGGTTTACCTGTTTTGGGGCACGTCTCTGCTGCTGGCCTTTTTGGGTTTATCGAAACCGTTCTAGGCGAAACCGTTCTAATCCCCGATCAATCCATCGAGTATCCGCGCCCGTTCGGCCAGCGCCTCGGCTGACGCCTCGATGACATTGCCACCGAGGGAATTGGGTGCCCACACCTGGGCCGATGGAAGACGTGCCAAGTCCGGTTCGCGCACAAAGGTGCGGACTTTCACCTGCGGCAGTTTGTTAGCGAGGGGATAAACCCAATAGGCATCAAACGCCTTGTGCATTGTCGGTGCCATTTTCACTTGTTCAACAAAAGCGGTGTGCAGGATTTCGGCCGAAGGCAATCCACGGCCACGCAGGTTCTCCGTGCCCTTTTTGAACCAAGGCAGATAGGTGTTGAGGTCGCGCAAGCGGTTCCACAAAAACACCACATAGAGCCCGGCTTGATCCGGTGTGACCTTAGGCACATGTCCGTCTGCCCACATTTGCAGTTCTTCACCTTGATGAAAGACCATGCGATTGAGAATAAGCGTGTGGAAACGGTCCTGCTGTTGCAGTGACATCTCAACACCAATGCGGGCGCTCAAGTTGGAGCCGAAGAAGGCAAACGTCTCAAGCCCGGCGGCATCGGCAAACCGCAGCATGGCATCGGCGAAATAAGAAAGATCTGGTGCGTCTTCGGGCGGTGGTGAGGAATCCCCATGCCCATGACATCCGGGGCATAGACCGGGCGCAAAGCTGCCAGGGCATCCAACAATGGTTTTTGCGTTCGGGCCGAGTGGGGGCCGGGATGAACAAAGAGCAGGGGCGTTTTGCTAGAAGCCGCAGGGCCGCCTTGCCAGTAGTGCACCTGTCCTTCGGCGATGTCGGCGAACCGCCGGCGCACTTCGCCGTTGGTGGTGACCCTTTCCGGTACGGTCTGCACCCCGGCAATGGGATCGGCCGTGGTCTGGGTCAGTTCCCTGGCGATGCGCTACCGTCCATCATCCCCTCTGACAAGATCCATGTAATAGCGGCCACTGCGCTCCCATCCGGGGCGGCCGTCTTTGGGGGTGAGGATGGAGCGGTAACGGCCCATCATCACGCCCTGATCACCGTTAGCCTCTAGCAGTTCCGGCGTGACTTCCATGCGCACCCGGAAATCTCTCAGAAAGCCCCGGTAGCTGCCGCCGACAACATTCCGGCCGACCAGGGTCGTACCGCCCATGGGATGGTAAACGGTGTCTTCGTCGAGCCGGGCGATCAGGCCGTCCGCATCCGCTGTGTTCCACGCATTGAAAAACGCATCATGGAAGGCCCGCACAGAGGCGTCCTCGGCCTGGGCGGGTCCGGCCCAAACACAAACAACGGTGGGTCCAGCCCAAACACAGACAATAGCCAGCAGTCTGATCATGCGTCTCATCGTGGTCCCCTATTCGCCTTTTCTCGGGCCTTACCAGTCACTTTGCCACGGTCTGGTTGATCCGAAAAGCCTCACCCCTTGGCACCCCCAACCGTGGCTCCAATCTGTTGTCTATTGACTTGGGTCAACGTCGTTTGCCGCGCTTGGAGGTAGAAGTCTGTATGCAAGCGACCTTAGACATTACATCGGATGCTTCTTTCGCCGGCCATGCTATCGGTGAGGTATCGCGCCCTTTGGATGCGGAACAGCAGGCAAAGCCTGCCGAAGAAATCGAAATCAAAATGACGGCGTCCGCGTCGACACTCAAGCAGATCGGGAAATCTGCTCTCGTGCGGGATGCAGCGATCGAACCGGTTCAAGTTAAGCAACTCGAGACCCGGTATTTCGACACTCCCACCTTCACGTTGAGATCCCATGGATTGACGTTGCGCCTACGTCACCGCGATGAGGGTTGGAAGCAGACGCTGAAAACTCATGTGGAAAATGCGGAGTGTCTGTTCCACCGTATTGAATGGAATAAAACTGTCGACCGCCCTGTGATTGATCTCGAGGCTATTCCACCGCAAGCGTGGCCCGGCGGGCAATGTCCGGTAAACAACGAAGACCTGGTGATGATGTTTCACACCGAAATCACCCGCACCCGTGTCGATCTTAATTGGCCTGATTCTGAATCGTCCATTGCGCCCATCGAACTGTGCCTCGACCAGGGCCGCATCATTGCCGACGATCAGAGTGAACCCATTTCCGAAGTGGAGCTTGAGCTTGTCAAAGGTCCGCAGGCGGCCCTGTTTACTTTGGAAGATCGGTTGCAAGCGGAGTACGACGTCGAGTGCAGCACACGCAGCAAATCCGACCGGGGATTTGCTTTGCTTGGGCATCCCGGGCGTTTCAAAGCTGCCTGAGGCAACACTTCAGTTGACAGGTCTAGGGCACATCCAAACTGGTTCTCGAACTACATAATTGTTAAACATAGATAATATCTTGGAATTGCAGATCGGCGGGTTGAACGTCGTCGAAAAAGGGCACAAACTATGCTGATCAACAACTGGTACGTTGCCGCCACAGCCAATGAAATCAGGGACGAACCTCACCGCACGCACATGCTGGGTTTGGACTTCGTTCTCTTCCGGGATGAAAACGGCACGATCCATTGCCTATCCGATGTGTGCTGTCACCGCGGCGGGGCCTTGCACCGGGGCGAGATCGTCAGTGGTTGCATCGCGTGCCTCTATCATGGCTGGGAGTTCAACGGCGACGGTCAATGCGTCAAGATTCCTGCGCTAGGCGACGACACCACCATTCCCAAACGGGCGCGCATTGACTCCTATCCCGTAGAAGAACGTCTGGGCCTGGTGTGGGTGTTCATCGGCGATCAAGCAGAGGCCGAGCGGCCCGACATTCCCGATTGGTTTGCGTCTTACCTAGACAATCCAGATTGGCGTGTGGTCCGCTACACCTATGAATGGACTAACTGTAATTGGGAACGTTTGTGCGAAAACTCCATCGATACGGCTCATCCGTCCTTTGTCCACAAACGGTTTGGCAACCGTATTTCTCCTGAGTGGACCAAGGTTGATATCGTGCTCACGGAATACGGAGCTAAATCCACCCGTGAACGGGCTGCGCCAGCGGCCAGCCAAAAACGCGGGGCTATTACCGACATCATTCCCAAAGACCGAAAGATCACACGGGTTACGCTCGAGTGGACCATGATTGCCCTGGTGGAAATGCTATATCAGGAAATGACCACGGACATCACCCAGGTGCTGTACTCGGCGCGCACGCCGGTCGATGATCATTCGGTGCGGTCATACGGGTTCCAGGCCCGTAATTTTTTGATGGAGGCTCAGTACGACGCCGAACGGGTCGAAGGTCTCTATGAAGCGATCAAAGAAGATCACGACATCGTCCGGTTTCTCAAGCCGCACTTTACCGCATCTTCGAAGTCCCGCGAGATGCTGATCGAATCCGACAGTATGGAGTTGGCCTTCCGCAATAAGGTGGCGGAGCGGCAGAACCTCGGACGCTATATCGATGGCGAAACCCTGGCGCGTGACAGTCAACATGATGTCTATGTGGCGCCGTCGCCCGTCCGCAACGCCGACCCCAAAGGCTGGGTGCATCAAACCGTGCCGGTGCGGCCGGGCAAACAAACGGTGGCGGAAGCGGCGGAGTAGGGCGCCTTAAGCTACTAAGGTGGCGTCCACTTCATCCAACTGCAGCTTGAACATCTGCGCATACCAGTCGCCGCGGGCCATCAGCTCCTGATGGGTCCCTCGTTCGGCAATCTTGCCTTCGAGCATGACCAGGATCTCGTCGCTGTCGACGATGGTGGAGAGGCGGTGGGCAATGGTCAGAGTGGTCTTGCCTTCGCACAGACGTTTCAGTGCTTCCATCACGCCCTTTTCGGTTTCCACGTCCAAGCTTGAGGTTGCTTCATCCAACAGCACGATGGGTGCGTTCTTGAGAATGGCCCGGGCGATGGCGACGCGCTGGCGTTGGCCGCCGGACAACTTGCTGCCTCGCTCGCCTGCCGGTGAGTCATAACCTTCGGGGATGGCCGCAATCCAATCGCTCAAACCGGCATCTTTGGCAGCTTCTTCTATTTCCGTATCATTCGCGTCAGGGCGGCCAAACACGATGTTCTCGCGGATGGTTTCGTTGAAGATGTAACTGCGCTGCGACACCACGGCGAATTGGTTCTGCAAGGCTTCTAGCGAGAACGCCATGACCGGCTGATTGCCGATGGCGATCTCACCGCTTTGCACGTCCCATTGGCGCAACAACAAATTGACCAATGTCGATTTGCCAGTACCGCTGGGGCCGACCAGGGCGACATGTTTGCCAGCGTCGATATCGAGCGAGAAATTTTCCAACACTTTGGAGTCCCGGCTCCATTCAGCATCATCGGAATCATAGTCAAAGGTTACGTTCTTGAAGTGCAGGGATGACGAGTCTGCTGTCGTGGCTGTTGCGTTTGCTGCCTCATGGACTGCGGGCGGCTGATCCATCATCGAGAACAAACGCCGCGCCGCGATGATCGACACCCGGAAGTACGTGTAATTATTGGCCAGACCGACGGAGGTGTAAAAGCCGACCACCGAAACGGCAATGATGGCAGGCAGATCCACCAGAGCAGAGATCTTGCCAGCGATCGACAGTTCGATGCCCCACCAAGCCGCCGCTAGAATACCGACCGTGACGAAGATTTCAGCCAGCGCCCGTTGTGTCGCATCGGTGCCGTACAGTTTGTCTTGCCCTTCCTGCATGGTGGTGTCCATGTCCCACAGGTCTTTGGCCCGGCGCTTCTCATAACCAAACGCGACAGTGTCACGGATGCCCTGAATGCTGTCGGCAACGAAGGCGTTCACTTCGCCCAATTTTTCCCGATACGAGACACCGTCACCGCCCAGCCTGGCCACCAGCCAGGGCAAAACAATCGTGGTTGCCGCATAAAACGGCGTCAGGACGGTAAGGAAAGACGGATCAACCGTATAACACCACCACAAGATGGCGGCCGGGACGAGAATGGCCGCGACGACGGGTGCGATGGTGTGGGCGTAAAAAACGGTTCCACCCGTTCGCAGTCTGTCATTACACGGCTGTGGTCGGTGACCGCGTCCTCGTACGCCCCAGGCAGCGTATCCCCGGATGGTGAAATTCTCTCCGGTATTTCTTCCATCAATCAGGCACCCGTCACCGGTGAAAGCATGCCGGTGACCAAAACCGTCGGTGAGACGGTTATGGCGGGGACGGTCAACGGTGAAGCCGCGCTAGAAGTTCACGTCACACGTTTGGCCAGTGACGGCACCATTGCCCGGATTGCCCGTCTGGTCGAGCAGGCGCAGGCGCAACGTAGTCCGGCTGAACGGTTCATAGACCGCTTCGCCCGCTGGTATACGCCGGATGTTGTTGCGCTTGCCTTGTGTGTCGCGTTTATTCCCGTCCTGCTGTTTGCCCAACCTTTACTGACGTATGCGGACGGATCATCGGGCTGGCTCTATCGCGGTCTGGCGTTGCTTATCATTGCCTGCCCCTGCGCATTGGTGATCAGCATTCCGGTGACCATGGTGAGTGGGCTAACGCGACTCGCTCACCTCGGAGTCTTGGTGAAAGGCGGTGCCCAACTGGATCGCCTCGCTGACGTAACAACCATTGCCTTCGACAAAACCGGCACGCTCACCTACGGGCAACCAAAAGTCACCGAAGTCCGTGCCGTCAACTGTAGGCACGATGCGGGGCGCGACAATGACTGCCAACCCTGTGATGACCTTGTGACTCTGGCGGCGACCGTCGAACGGCATTCCGAACATCCGGTGGCAACAGCCATTGTTGAAGAAGCCCAAACCCGTCTTGCCGGCGTGAATCTGCAATCGGCGGAAGACGTCACCGCCGTGCCTGGTCGCGGGGTTCAAGGCACTTTGGCCAGCGGAGCCAAAGTCGCCGTCGGCAATGCCGCTATGTTTGAACAGTCCGCAGAAGACTGGAGGGATGTGCAAGACAATGCCTCTCACGCCCATGCCAATGGCAATACCATCATGTATGTGGCGCAAGACAATAAGGTCCTCGGCCATATCAGCGTGCAAGACCAGGTGCACGGCGCTACCCGGCATGCTCTTGCGGAATTAGATGCGCTTACACCACACGTGAAAAAATTATGCTGACCAGTGATACAGCCCAAGCTGCCAAACGCGTTGTTGATGAAACACCGGGCATCGATGCCGTCAAGGCGGGCTTGTTGCACGATGAAAAACTCGCAGCCATAGAAGACTTAAAAAATCCGGACGGTGCTGTGGCTATGGTCGGCGATGGCATCAACGATGCACCGGCCCTGGCCAACGCCGACATCGGCATCGCCATGGGCGGTGGGGGTACGGCCCAGGCGATCGAAACCGCTGATGTTGTGCTGATGCAGGATGATCTCTCCCATGTGCCGATGACGTTGCGTATCGCCCGCAAGTCCCGCGCCATCGTCAAACAAAACATCGTTTTGAGCCTCGGCTTGAAGCTGACCTTCCTCGCTCTGGTCATTCCCGGGCTTTCAACCCTTTGGATGGCTGTGATGGCCGACGTTGGTGCTACCCTGATTGTGACACTCAACGGCATGCGTCTTTTACGGGAGACCTGATGACTGAAGACCAACACGCCCCAGACGCGCGGATCGGTCCGATCAGATTGGCGCCGGGGGTGTTGCCGCGTCATGTCTATTCCTATCTTTTCGCCGCGTTCGTTAGCATTGGCATGTTCACCTATCTGATCGCGCTGACGCCGTACGTGCTGCGTGTCAACTTGGGTGTATCCGAAGCTGAGTTCGGGCGCGTCTCTGGTAACCTCCAATTCTGGCAAGAGATCATGCTTCTTGGCGTCATTGGCTGGCGGGGAGCATTCTCTGATCGCGTTGGCCGCCGCGCTGTCTACATTCTGGGTTTTGGTATTATGGCTGTCGCCTACACGGCTTACGGTTTTGCCAACTCAGTCTTTGTATTGACCTTGGTGCGTCTGCTGTTCGCCTTTGGCGTTGCAGCCACTACCATGAGTCTTGCCGCTGTCGTGGCGGACTACGCCCACGAAGACTCCCGCGCGAAGCTTACCGGTGTGGCGATGTTCTTGAATGGTGCCGGGTCGGTGATGTTCTTTATAGGCCTGACGCAACTACCTGAAATCTTTACCGGGCAAGGCACGTCTGAACTTTGGGCCGGGCGTTTCGCCTACCTTACCGCTGCCGGAATTGCCGGTATCGCTGCGCTAATTATGTTCGGCTTGAAACCGGGCCAGCCTTCCGGTGATACCAAAAAGCCCTCCGTCGTCAAGCTCATGGGCGAGGGGCTGCTGGCGGCACGCAACATCCGCATTGCGCTTTCTTACATGAGTGCGTTTACCGCGCGGGCCGATATGTTCATCGTCACTTTGTTCCTCACGCTATGGATCGTGCAGGCCGCTTCGAACGCAGACCTCACAACCGCGGAAGCCACAGCGCGCGCTGGCATGATCGCCGGTATCGCACAAATCGCCGCGGTGATCTGGGCGCCGATCTTCGGTTTTATTGGCGACAAGGTCGATAAACTTACGTTGCTCATCCTCGGTTTTGTCATTTCATCCATAGGCTACGGCTGGGTGGCGTCGCTCGATGACATCGTCAGCACACCCGCATTGCTTGCCTTGCTTTGTATGGGCATGGGATTGGCCAGCGCACAACTGTCGTCGCAAGTGTTGCTGGCCCTTGAAGCGCTCGCGAAGATCCGGGGCTCCGCTTTTGGGATGCAAGCCCTGTGCGGCGGGTTTGGCATCCTTGCCTCTCGGCCATCGGCGGACGCCTTTAGGATGCAATGGGACCGCAGGCGCCGTTCGTTGCCGTGGCGGCCTGCAACTTGACGGTACTGGTATGCGCCGTGGCGTACCGCATTATTGAACTGCAGCGGGACGTTCCGGTTGTCGAAACGGCGGAGTGACCATAGAAGCTCTCTATGTCGACGCCCCTACGTCGATCGATCTAATTTTCTGCGTTACTTTCTATGTACAATGAAGGAGCGCGCATGGACATGGTATGTTCTGTAGGGCTCGACCTCAAAGTTAGGGTTTTCGCTCAACCACGCGTGCAAAGCCCTACGTTCACCCTTCGAATTATCTGCCAAGTGTAAATCAAACTCGTCAAACAATAACAACGACCCCTGCTTCAAATAAGGCGTTACAAAATCAAGTGCCAGCTTGGCTGGTGCCTCGACGTCGCAGTCAATGTGGACAATCGCCGCTTCTAACGGTTCCAGTGCCCGGCGTGTCTGCTCCACATTGTCCTCCAGCGTAGCGGAAAAGGGTCCGCTGACTGTTATCACCTGATCGTCGGGAACATCAGCGAGTAAATTAGCGAAGCGGAAGCTCTCTTCACTGGCTGCATAGGCACCATCTGTAAAACCTTCCCCTTCCTTTGTGTCGATAATCCCAGCGAATGAATCGAAGGCAATGAACCGCCTATTTTTGACGAGCCGGTATTTACGGAAGGCGTGATAAGCGCATTGCAAAGTGTGGCCCTGGAAAGTGCCGAACTCGAGAAAATCCCTCGTGTTCCCGCCACGGCAATAACTTACCGCCAGATCAAACATGCCTGGAATGCTTACGTTTCCAGGGTGCAAGGCTTCGATCAGAAACCGTTGACTATTTATGGGCGGTGGCCAGCCGGCAATGACCACAACGGGAATGTCCCATTTCTGATAATCCGCGTACAACCGGCTCAGCTTATTCATCATGGAGGGTCCGTTTGCCGCAATCAGGACGGCATGGACTCCAGGATCGACGGTGACAACATTTTCCCCAGACATGTCTTGCCGTGTCGCCTCGAGAAATTCGACACTTTCATGGAGCTTTAGATACGCTACGTGCTGAATCATCTCCTTAATGACCGGAGCGCATGAGACAATGAGTGTCTTTGCGTTTTTTTGGCGCCGAGACAGGCAACGCGATAGATCAAGCTTTGGACGTAGTTTTGCGGCTCTACCAAAATTTCACCGGGGAAATGGATGCAACAAGCAGTGTCAGACTCTCCGAATGTCCCGAAGTTTGGCTCCGCGACGAAGGTGGGCCAATTGGTTGATTGACAGACGCAAAATTGATTTCCAGTTTCAGTTGCAGCGCCGCAGAAATTTTGAAGGTTGCTCAAATACAGTGCCCCCAATGTCTTCTAATTCGCACAGTCTATACCGTTTGATCAGGCGCCTTGGCTGAGGCTGGGGAGAGCAGGGTGGCGACCGCCACGGCGACAAACACCATGGCAATACCAGCCATCTCCAGGGCGTAGTCACCGGGCTTGAGCCAGATCTCCTCAAAGAATCCCCAGAAGGAGGCGATTTCCGTAATCGTCCAATAGACCGTGGCCACCGGAATGGCGTAGCGCACCGCGGCGAGCACCCGGGTAAAGCGCGCCAAGCGCAGCACCAGATAAAATCCCCAGAGGCCACCCAACAAACACAGCGCGTAAGTCACCGGATGGGTGGCGCCGAGGAATCGGGTGTCCACTAGGAACAGCGAGATCACGTAGAACGTCCATTGGACGTAAACCGTTTCCATCATGGTGATGAGGCAATAGTTACGTCCCGCCGCCGGGTTCGGTTTGCCCAAGTTCATGCGGAACACACGGTGGAACCAACGAAAGAAATTGCATTTGGAATCTTTGTTGAAAAAGAAAAACGGCGCGACGGCGAGTAGGATCCCCACCGAGCCCTGATAGAACAGCAGTTGGATGGGAATGTAGTTGTCGCTGCCCGGCACTTTCTGCAGATCGGCGGCGTTGAATTTTACCCCAAACTTGATCCAGCCGATGAACATCATGTGGGCGCCGATGAA
Organism: Rhodospirillaceae bacterium; assembly: GCA_965262665.1. Classification (GTDB taxonomy): domain Bacteria; phylum Pseudomonadota; class Alphaproteobacteria; order Rhodospirillales; family Rhodospirillaceae; genus CBDBND01. The sequence goes on along the minus strand of OZ253551.1, from coordinate 572,111 downwards.
TCCAAGCCATGTGCCGAGCGCTTCCGTGTTGCGTGCCGCCACGTAATAGATAAGTCCGAGGCCGATGAGACCGAAGATGATTCCGACCGTGTATTGGTTCTCTTCGCCAGCCAGGTTTTCCAATCCGACCAGGATGGTGTGATTGAGCGACACGATAATGAACACCGTTGCCAGAGCGAGCAGGCCGACGAATGGGACGCGATACAGCTTCTTCAGCATCTATGTTTCTCCCCGGCGCGGAATTTGATTCCGTTACGCAGCATTGTCACACAACTTGATCAGTTCAGAAATATGCATCGTTTAGTGTCCACCTAATTCAAGGCGTTTTTACATCTACTGAGAAAGATATTGCCGAGCTATTTGCCGCGCACTTTTCCTGATGGCGCGAGCAGCGCCGTCCATGGTGAGGGTCACCCGCGTTACGGCATCGATGTCTTCACCAACTTCGAAAGGGTCGAGAACAGACTTCCCAATAAACTGCGGCGCATAATCTTTACGTTCTATGAAAAACGGTCCCCACGGTTCGCGGTGTTTAACGACGCGAATTCCGGTCAGGACACCGTCCGTGGTCATACCGACAAGAATATCTATGGGGCCGCCGTACGCTCGCTCGTCCGGTACGACATCGGTTGTCAAAAATACGAACCCCACGTGTCTGGTTTCCCCAGTTTCTTCATCGCTCTTGTAGGCTTTGTGATTGGGATATTCGCCGCTCTTAGTGGCGAACAGATCGGCGTCAGGAAACACCTCCTGTAATAGGTCCTGTTCAACAGCCGTGACGGGCTGTATCGGCTCGACGAAACTAATTCGATTGAAAACTTCGATCCCACCCAGCGTGAGCATCGCAAACGCAACCAACGACGCGGCAATGTAGAGGCCTTTATCGGAAGACGTTTTTTCCATCACGTCTGAATGCGTTTTGCCCCGACAACCGCGTTGTCGAATACCCGGGTCATTATCGCCATCATCGTTGACCAGCCATCCTCCGTATCCAGGGGGATGCCGTTGAAGTCGCTTTGGTTGAAGCTGCGCATGGCGAGATACCGGGATGCGGCATACATCACCAAAAGGAGGGCGCCGGTATCGGGATCATCAAATACACCACCCTGTTCGTATAGCGTATCGTGATGCCGGCTTGAATCGTCTTTTGCTGCCTCGAGACCGGCCGTGAGTTCAGTTTCACCGAGCAGGGCTTGCGCCATCACCTGCAGCGCGATGGGCATGGATCGCAGCTCCGTTGCTGACCGGGTCATGTAATCGCGAATCAGGGCAATGGGATCATTGTCTTCATTGTCAGCAAGAGTGGGAAAGAGATCCTCGTCACTGCCCCATACTTTAGAATGGGCTGCCCAAGCCTGGACCAATCCGTCGAATCCACCGAAGTATTTATAGATCAGCGGCTTGCCGACGCCGGCCCGTTTGGCCACAGCGTTAACCCCGACCGCGGCGATGCCGTCCGCGGCGATGATCTGCTCGAAGGCGTCGATCAAAGCCGCCTTGGTGGCTTCCCGTTTGCGGCCCGCTTTGGTCAAGGTATGAGCCGGTACGGCAGTATCCAGAGGAGCCATAGTTATCCATTTCTATGGGGGTGTCTGCGGTCCATTGTGCCGGAAAATCCAGTGTGATCAAGGAAAAGTTACCACCTGGTAATTTTTCCTTGTGGCCCAGTCTGATTTATCGTAAATGGAAGCATCAACCGGTGTGAAACCGTATGTCACCTGGGAGGGAACCCCATGCTTGGTAAGTACTACCGCCCGCCGTTTGTCGGCATCATCGCTTTTGTCACTGTCATCATGGCCCAACCGCTCGGCCATACCCTGTTTGTGATGATGAAGGACCTGTTCGGTTCAGCCGAAGAGACATCGTTCTCCGCCAGTTTCGTTTGCGGACTGATCGGCTTCGTTTTGGTGTGGATCGGTTTGAAAAAACAGGAAACTGCAGCCACCTGGCTTGGTTTCGTCGGCGCCATCCTGATCTGGACCGGCTGGTTTGAATTTACCTGGGAATTCTTCGCCCATCTCTTGAATGTGCAGCCGCTCTATACATCGAGTGGAGAGCTGGCGATGAGTCCGGGCCTGCAGATTATCCAGGCATCCGGTATTTTGATTTTCGCCACCACGCTGCTGCTTTATTTCAATCGGGAAACCCGTTGCACGGCTTTTAAGTGGATTCACAAGCACGGCCACATGGATCCGGGTAAGGCCGGTCCGGGCAAGGGCCGGGACTACGCGCGCATCACCGCGCTCGAAACCATATTCGTCATTTGGTTCATCTATGTGATTAATTTGACGCTCTATGATGAGCGCATTCTCGGTGCCCAGCATCCGGTGACCTACGCCGTCTTCTTCGGTTTTCTCATTTGGGCGGTGTATCTCAACACCCGCCTGATTAAATACGCCCGTATGGCGCCGGCCGTGCGCTATGCCATTCCCACCACCATCATCACCTGGCTAGACATCGAAGTGCTGAGCCGCTGGGGTATTCTTGACGAGTTTTGGCTTCAGCCAGCGGAATACGCCTTGGAAATGGGTTTGGTGGTGGCTGCGTTCATCATCGCTGGTATCGCCATCTACCTGACACCGGAGCGGGGCGAAGAAGCGACCGGCTAGAAGTGATCTGGACTGCACATCCGTGACGTAATCATGGGTATGGTTCGCGTCTTATTTTTGAGTTGCGTCGTCTTTGCCTTGGTGGGAACCGGTCCGACTTGGGCGCAGGAATCTTTCTTCCCAACCGTTAAAGCACACACACTCAATAAGGACCGCATCACGATTCCCGACGACTTCTCTACCGACTACAATATTCTCCTGTTGTCTTTCGGGCGCGAAATGCAGGAGCCTGTCGATGCCTGGGATGCGGCCTTGACACCCTTGCGCGAAAGCTCCGATCAAATTCAGGTTTACAATACGCCGTTGATTCCCAACCCCGGAGCACTGGTGCGTGGGTTCATCAATGGCGGATTTCGCGGCATCTATGAAGACAAAGCGCTGCGCGACCGTATTGTCATTCTGTATGTGAAGGAAAAAGAAGTTTTTCCAGTTTTGAACATCAGTGAAGACGACAAGACCGTGCCCATGGTCATCGTCACAGCACAAGATGGCCGCATTCTGGGTCGTGTATCGGGCCTTGCCGACAAGACCAATTTGGCCGCCGTTCAGGCACTGGTTACACCTGTGACCCAGTAACCAGACCGGTTTCTTTCAGAGTTTTCTCATCCAGCTTGTAGAAGATCAGGAGGAACGCGCTGAGTAGCGCGGCCACCGCTGGAAATACCCCAAGTCCAATATAAATACCCGATACGGCGGCGTCGGGCTGGGCCACGGTTTCGCCGCCGCGGGTAGAGACGTAGCCCATGGCGCCCAAGTAAGCGCCGAAGAGGAGGGGACCGAATCCGGAGGCGGCTTTCTCCATGGTGCTGTAGAGCCCGGCATAAATCCCTTCGCGATTAAGACCGGTGCGGCGGCGGTCGTATTCCATGGTGTCCGGCAGAATGGAAAAGCCCAGGACTAGAATTCCTGTCACCGCCACGCCGATACCAAAGATTCGGGCATTGACGATCCATTGTGCTTCCGTTGCGTCGGATAAGAGCCAGGTGGCCATGACGGCGGCATAGAGCAGCGCGGCTGTCATATAAACCGGCCGTTTGCTGAATTTCTTTCCCGCCCAGGTCCAGATGGGAATGGCAACCAAAGTGGACACAGTGAAATAGGTGCCGAAGGCGAACAGCAACTGTTCGCTGCGTTGCAGAACGTAGATTCCGAAAAACAACAACGCCGCCTGGCTGCTGGCCTGTGCGATCAATTGGCACAACTTGACCATGAGATAAATCAGGAAGGGTTTGTTGTCGGCCACCATGGCGATCTGCTCGCGGACGGTGAACGTCACCACTTCCGTGCGTTCGATTTTAGGTGCGGACCGGGTGGCATAGAACGCAACCAGCATGCTGGCCATCAGGATTGCGCCGAGGATCCAACCCATCAGGCTGTACCCTTGTTCGGTCCCGTAGGTGCACAATAGCACACTACCGCCGAGAAAGAGACCCAAATTGGCCGTGGTGAAAAACACCACCCGATACCCCATCATCGACGTGCGTTCGTTGTAACTGTCCGTCATTTCCGCGGGCATGGCCAAGTATGGCACGTTGAATATGGTGTAGGCGGTGGTGAATAGGATCAGAAGGAACGCGGCGTAAAACGCCATCGCCGTTTCACTGCCGATGTCAGGCACATTGAACAGGGCCACGAAAGCGCCGAAACAGGTCAAGGCACCGAGGAACAAATACGGCCGCCGCCGCCCCCAGCGGGAGCGCGTGCGGTCGCTGATGTAACCCATCACCGGATCGGTGACGAGATCATACATGCGGGTAGCAAAAATAATCGCACCGGCGGTGAAGGCGGCAATACCCAGTGTGTCCGTCATGTAATTGAGAAGGTATGTGACCAGCACGCCGATCATGGTCGACGTGCCATGGGCTCCGACCGCCCAACCAAATTTCTGCCCGATGGACAGGCGGGTGCCCATCTCCGCTTCACTCATATCACGCCGCCCCCCTACGCCGCGCTACCATAAGCAATCTATCGTGGCAGGCCAGAGGAAACCGGTTAATCTGTATTTCAGCTGGTTAAGGGGGAACCAATGCCCGATTACATAAAGATGATGATGCAGAACACGGACGCCTTTACCAACAAGGATATCGGTGCGTTGGGAAGCAACTTAGCTGAGGATTATGCCTCTTTCCGTATGGAAGGTGGCGAAGCCGTTAAACGCACATCGAACAAAACAGAGACTCTTGAAGTCATCCAAAAAATGTTTGATGCGGTTCCGCTGAAGGAATCGCAGCTCGAAAGGATCATGATTGTCGGTGATCACGTGGTCGCGGTGGAAAAAGACACGTTTGATACACCGGCTGGCGAACGGACGACAACAACCCTCGGTGTTTATCATATTCAAGACGGTAAGCTCTGGCGGGCTTACAGCTTTCCGGTTCAGGAGGAGGATTGACCATGAATCGCTTCAACTTATTTTCATTGAGTGCGTCCGTGCTGTGCGGAGGACTGTGGATATCCTTTGCCTGGGCCGACAGTCACGTGACAGACGACGCGATGCTCGCCGCTGTCAAGCGCCAGTCCGACGCCTTTAAGAGTCGGGATGTGGACGCGCTTGTCGCCAATATGGCCGATGACTTCACTGCTTACCGTATGGCGACGGATGGGCCGATGAAAGTCATAGACGGTAAAGAGCAAGCGGCAGAACGGCTTTCCCGCACCTTCAGTCAGGTCTCGACTTATTTGGAATCAGAAATTCCTGAAACGCTTGTGGTCAAGGACCTGGTCGTTCAAGTAGAGCTGGACACATTTCAAACAGATGACGGCCCGCGGACGTCAACAACGCTGGCCATCTATCACGTCAAGGACGGCAAGATGTGGCGGTCCTATAACTTCCGTTTGCCTGATTAATTGCGACCGTTACGCCCAGGGATCGTCGATGAAACCTGGGCGGCGGTCTTCGAGGAAGGCCTGTACACGTTCAGGTACTTCCGATGTGTCGGGAATTTTGCGACCAACCAGTTCGAAACTGCACACACCGGCCCGTTGGCCCATGCGCATCCATGGATACCAGCCACCGATGGATTGAAAGTGCACGGACGTCGGCACGAAGTCTTCGTCCAAGTCGGCAACCTCAGCCTTGTAGGTCGCCAACGAGGTCATGGTCACGACAGGCCCCGCAAAGACCAACGGGTCGGACCCTGGTTCCGGTTCGGGGCGAATGAACTTTCTGATGAGCCGTTCCTGCGACCAGATCATCGGCCCCATGACGATGGGCTCAACAATGACTCCCTCCGCGTGCCGTGCTCTGGCCAGTTCCTCTTCTGAGAATTCCTGTTGGCCATCGGCATCAAAGGACAGGGTCTGAGAGGATTTGAAATGCCTCGGCTCGCATTTCAAGCCGTTCATCGGGTTGATCCATTCGTCGGCCAGTTCACCGGTTTCCGGATCCTGCCAGAACCCACATTCGATCATCTTCTGATCTACACCGCCGTCATCACGCAAGGTCATGGTATTGAAACTGAAGCCGTCGACGCGGAACAATTGCCGGGCAATTTCTCCCTGCGGCTTACCCCAGTAAGCGCCCGAGTACGCCCACAATCCGTCTGTCCCATTGAGATTGCCGCGCAACTGGACATAAAGCTTGTTCTTATTGATGTGGCCTTCCGCGTGGGCGGACAAAACACCCATGGCGCCCAAGCTCAAGGCAGCTGATATGCCAGCAAGAGCGGTCCGGCGGGTGGGTGTTGAGAATGCGGTGGTCTCGCGGGACATAGGTATGTGTCTCCTAGAAAAGCGCGATGACCGCGCCGATGAGCGCACCCAGGGCAAGAACTATGGACGCCATTGACGAAATGCTAAATCCGCGACCCCGTTTCTCCGCTGCTTCGTAATATCCAAAGGCATAGACAATTCGGCCGATGACGAAAACAAAACCGAGAAGACCGGCCCAGAAATCTCCCCAGGCGGCGGCAAACAACCACATGGCAGGGAGATGAAAAATCATTTGTTCCACCATATTTTGGTGGACACGAAAAACACGCTGAAAGTCTTCCGGCCCTTCTATCGACGGTGCTTTGACCTCATGCTTGGAGCGCGCTTGGCCAACTTTAGCGAAGCAAAAGCAATAGACACATAGGGCCGCCACTGTCGCCAGTGCTGTAAGGGGGAATTGCTCGAGTATCATGGGAAACCTCTTGTTTAATTTGCCGTCCGCTCTGTCATTATGGGCCATTATGAGAGCCGGCTGGCCATCCGGCAATGGGGGAGACAACAATGCCAGATCGCACCAGCCCTTTAAAACGGGTGACTATTTTTTGCCGGGATATTGAGAAGTCCTTGGCCCTTTACCGGGACATCTTGGGATTCACCGTCGCCGAGGACAAAACCGTCTCCGGCCCGGCCATGGCCAAGATGATTGGCCTGGACGACTGTTCTATGCACATCTGTCATCTGCAAGCGCAAAACAGCGAGGACGGCTTGATCGGACTTTACGAAATCACGGCCGACGACGTGCTTGAGACCAACCCGCCACCGCCTGGAAAAATCCACCGGGGTCAGGTCGCTGTGGTAGTCAACACCGATCAGCCGGATGAAATCTACGCCGATCTCGAAGTGGCAGGTTACCCTTTCCTGACGCCACCTACCAAGTACGTCAAAGAAGAAGACACGGATTACATGAAGGCGGGCACCTATACCGAGATGATCTTCTACGATCCTGATGGCGTGCTGGTTAGCGTTATGGGATACGAACCCAAGACAAATTAGCTGGGTGTTTGGATGAGGAGATGATGATGCGTGTCTTGATTCTCGTGACCGCCCTATTGGCTTTCACGCTGCCCGTTCAAGCGCAAACCTTTTCCAAGGGAGAGCTGGACGGCCATTTACGTTTGATGATGGAGTGGTGGCCCGGCGAGTACGACAACCATGAGCAAATCGTGCGGCAGTCGGGCGGTGGGATCTCCGTTCACGTCTATGAACCCATCTTCCGCATCCATTCCCATTACATTCGGCTCGATCTGCCCGAGCTGGGCGAAAACGTTCTCTATGTGGAGGAATATCTCAACGACGATCCCTCAAACATTTCCCGCATTCAGGTGTATACGCTGTCGGTGGACGAGACGGAACAAGCAGTGAAGGTGAAGCTTCACGCGTTCAAAGACGGTCACGAGGACATGATCGGTGCGCGCATGGACCCCGAACAATTGGCGGCTATCGAAGCGGACGATTTACGTGTGTTTTCTGATCCTTGCGATGTCTATATGCGTTTCGAGGGCGGACAATTCAGAGGCGGCATGAAGCGGGAGTCTTGCGGTGATGAATCCTGGTTTGAATACCAAGTGGTCCTCGGTCCAAATCATCACTGGACCCGTGACCGCCTGATCAGCCGGGCAACGGGAGAGGTAACCTGGGACCAAACCGAAGGCGCCAACTACGCCTGGATTCAAATGACCAAAGCGCACTGGTTCATTTGCACGGTCAACTACAATCTCGACGGAGATATGCTGAAAACTGAATTCCTCACCGAAATCGAAGTGCACAATCAGGGCGGTAATGCAGATATCGCCTGGCCCGACGGCCGCACGCTGGAGTTTCAATTGCACACCCGTGAATTCTCATCACCATCAGAACGCGTGTTCCCACTCTTCCGTATCCACGAAAAGGGAAACTACGTGCCAATAGCGTATGGGTACGCCGTTGACGACGCGGATCGTTTCGGTTTGAACCTCGGTTGGTTTTACACACTGTGCCGTCTCAAAGACCAAGGCGCGCCGCGTCCTTAATACTGGGGACATTTGATATTCATGAGTGAAGCATCCGGTATAGCGCAAGTCATTTCCGATCTGCAGTCTCGCTTTGCCAATCGATGTTCCGTGAACCGTGATGTGCTTGACCGGCACGGCCGTGGTGAGTCCTGGCATCAGGCCCAAGCGCCGAACATAGTGGTTTTTCCGTCGACCACAGACGAGGTCGTCGACATTGTCACCATATGTGCCGAAGGCCAGGTTCCGGTTGTACCTTTTGGTGCGGGAACATCTTTGGAAGGCCAAGTTCAAGCAGTCCAAGGTGGTGTATGCATCGATCTGTCGCAGATGACAGATGTTGTCGCCGTTCATGCAGAGGATCAGGATTGCGTCATACAACCGGGGGTCATTCGTCCGCAGTTGAATTCATACCTGCGGGACACCGGATTGTTTTTTCCCATTGATCCCGGAGCCGAGTGCACCATTGGCGGTATGGTGGCCACCCGTGCTTCGGGCACCAACGCGGTGCGCTACGGCACCATGCGGGACAACGTTCTCGGTTTAACGGTGGTCTTGGCCAACGGCTCGGTTATCAAAACCGGCGGCCGGGCGCGAAAGTCCGCGGCAGGCTACGACCTAACCCGGCTGTTTATCGGGTCGGAAGGGACGCTCGGCATCGTCACCGAGATCACGCTCCGCCTGCACGGTATTCCCGAGGCCGCAGCGGCGGCAGTGGTGTCATTCCCGACCATAGACGCCACCGTCGATACGGTGATCCAGGTGATCCAAGCTGGAATCCCCATCGCTCGGATCGAGTTGATGGACGAGGTCAGCATCGACGCAGTCAATCGCTTTGCCGGTTTGTCCTTGGAAGTAAAGCCGACCTTGTTCTTGGAATTCCACGGCTCACCGGCGTCAGTGAAAGAGCAAGCCGAGACCGTTGAAACGATCGCGGCTGATCACGGCAGTGGGGTCTTTGGTTGGTCGGATCAAGCTGAAGACCGCTCGGCCCTGTGGCAGGCCCGGCACAACGCTTATTACGCCGGACTGGCGTTGAAACCGGACTCTCAGGGCCTAGTGACTGATGTCTGTGTGCCCATTTCCCGTTTGGCGGACTGTATTCGCGAAACCAAAGCGGATTTAGAAAACTGCCCCATGCCGGCACCGCTTCTCGGACATGTGGGGGACGGTAATTTTCACGTCTGTTTCATTATGGATCCCAATGCTCCCGATCAGATTAAAGAAGCGGAACGGCTCCATCACCGCATGGTGAAACGCGCGTTGGCTATGGGCGGCACGTGCACGGGTGAGCACGGCATCGGATTGGGGAAACGAGATCTTTTGGTTGAAGAAGCAGGAGACGGCGTTGCCGTTATGGCCCGCATCAAACAAGCCCTAGATCCGCAAAACATTCTCAATCCGGATAAAATGTTTTCAAGGGACGTACTGCCGTCATGACTCTGTCGCGCGTCTGCATCGTCGGCCCCGGTGCCATCGGTGGGATGATGGCGGTTAAACTGTCGGAAGCGGGGTTCGATGTTTCAGCTTTGGTCCGGTCCCATCGGGTTGAGTCTCTCAACAAAAACGGACTCACGCTACTAGATGGCGGCGAGACCCTTCACGCTGCGCCCAAAGCAGTGGACCAATCCGAGGACCTCGGTCCGCAAGACTTGGTCGTCATTACGGTTAAGGAGTACGCCCTCAAAGACGTGGCTCCTGTGTTGTCGCCCTTACTCCAATCACACACCCAGGTGGTGCAGATCACCAACGGTATTCCCTGGTGGTTTTTTTCATCTTTTGGGGGTGATCTTCAGGGTACGCATCTCAATAGTGTCGATCATGACGGTTGCGTGTCCAACTATTTTGAATTGTCACGTCACATCGGCGGGGTGATCAATTGCGGTGTGTCCATACGCGATGACGGTGTGCTGGTACACGACCATTCCAATCAATTGTATCTCGGCCGTCCCGACAATGACCCGCGCGGGTTAGAGGCCGTGGCCGATGTATTTCGCCAGGCTGATTACAACACAGATGGCGCAGACAACATTCATCAGCAGGTGATGACTAAATTATTGGCCAATGTCAGTTTTAATCCCGTCAGTGCTTTGGCTATGGGAACGCTTGATCTGTTATGGGCCGATAAATTTGTGGCCGAGACCCTTCTGGGGCTGATGAACGAAGGGCGGGCCGTGACCACCGCCCTTGGTCTCGATTCGGGACCCGACCCCGAATCCCGCTTCAACACCAGCAGAAAAATACCACCCTCCAAAACGTCCATGCTTCAGGATATGGAGCAGGGAAAACGCCTAGAGTTGGCCGGGATTTTGGCGTCGACCATTGAGGTGGCTAATCTCTTGGATGTTGCCGTCCCGTTAACCAAATCCATGTATGGCCTGTTGCGTGTAAAGGAATTGACCGTGCTGGGACAGGCCTCCGAATGACCCGTGCAATTTCAGACCGCCGGCTTACCCCCTTGGCCAACGAACTGGCAGCGGGAAAATATAAAGCGCTGTCGGTAGATATATTCGACACACTGCTTTGGCGGCGTGTACCAGAGCCCAAAAATATTTTCTATCTTATCGGACAGGCCCTGATCAAAGACAGAATAATGCAGGAGTCCATATCCCCTGTGGAATTCGCTCAACTCCGGGCATCCGCGGAAAAAGCGGCACGGGTAGCGCAAGAGTCCCAGACTGGTTTACGTGAAGTAGTATTGGCGGATATTTACACTGCCTTACCTCGTCACATTTGGCGGGATGACGACGCGCAACGCATCGCCGCCGCTGTGGAGGTGGAAATAGAAGCTGAGGCCATGGTGCTGGACCATGACGTTATCGCGCTTATGGATCATGCTCTTGAGTCCGACGTGCGCGTCGTTCTGACCTCCGACACATATTTTACCCGCGAGCAACTGCTTCGTTTTCTCACAGCTGTAGGGCTGGACTCAAATCGTGTTCCTGACACTCTGTACATCTCCAATGAGCAGGGCCGGCCAAAGTCGCGCGATCTTTTTGATACCGTCATCAAGGATTTAGGCATTGAGCCCAAATCACTGGTTCATCTCGGTGATAACGTGGATGCGGATGTCGCGCCCTGCGCCACGCACGGCATTTCTTACGTCTTCTACGACAAATGGGCTACTCTGCCGCGGATCCAACATCACGAACTAATTCGTTCTGACAAAGAGAAAAAGCGCTTGGCTGAATGCCGGTGGGGAGGGTGGCCTCACAGGGCTGCGTTCCCGGCTTAATCATCGTGCGCCAGATGATGTTGCTTCTGAACACGCCGCTTACTGGACCTATGGCGCTGTCGTGTTGGCACCTCTCTTCGCTGCTTACGGCCGGTGGGTGGTGGATACGGCAACGAATATTGGTTTGAAATCCGTATGCGGCATCATGCGGGAGGGGCGGTTCCTCAACCGTGTCGTGGAGACCATTGCCGAGCATTTGAGCATACCGATCCAGACCAAAGAGGTCTGGTTGTCCCGGCGCGCCGTGGTGCGTGCCGCGCTGTGGTCCGATGACCTTTCGTATCTTGCCCAAGCCATCACCTACTGTCCCGGTCCCACACCGTGCACGAAGCGGAAACCATTGGGCGCTGGATTCACGAGGCCAATTTTGATCTTGAGGACAGACGTGCCCTTGCCGACCTGCGCATGGACGTCAATCGACTGGAATATGGAGATGCTGCTTCGTGGCGCGCCATCCAGCGGCATGAAGCCTACTGGCCAGCTGCCGTTCTGGCGCGTATCTCACCACAGCTGGTGGAGGTGACCACCTCTCTCAAAGATCAGGATGTGCCGCCGAGTATTGTCAGTTCCGGCTCTGTGCTCGGCAACCTCATCATCACACCCGATCTCGGGGTTGGTTTTGATGACCGGCGTCAACTCGTTGTGCCGCTGGCGCTTTCTCCCTTGGGCCGCAGTGCGCTGGAATTTTCAGTGAAACCTTTCAGCCCTGAAGCTTTTGAAAGTCTGAAGATTGATTTGCCTAAAGCCAAGGCCGCATTCACGATCGATAATTGTTCCGTCGTTTATCGTGGCGATGGGCAGTCAATCGGTGCAGATGTCACGCCGGACTTCACAATCGAGGGAGATGTAGAGCGCAGTGGTGGTCTTAGTTTGACGGGATCTGAAGGAGCAGGTGTCCTCGTTTCTTTGGCAAAAAACGATTCCGCCATGGCCCCACGCACTGGACCTCAGGCTGCGCATCACGTATCTCCGTCTTGACCGAGTATTTTGAAAGTTCGCGTGTGACTGAATCCGACCAAAACCACCTTTGCATGGTGACCGTCAATTTTAACTACAGGTCATATCTAGAAGATTGCATAACGTCTATCATCAACCAGCGAGGGTTCGGCCGGGTTGACTATGTGGTGATGGATGGGGGTTCGACGGACGGGTCAGTGGCCATCATCGAAAAGTACGCCGATCAACTCAGTCATTGGCAAAGTGAGTCCGATGACGGCATGTATCACGGTATCGAGGCCGGTTTCACTAAGTCCGACGCGAGCATCATGGGCTGGTTGAACTCCGATGACATGCTGGCACCTTGGACTATACAGACGGTCCTCGATATCTTCGATCAACTGCCAGATGTGCAATGGATCACTTCACGATTTCCCATGCAGGCCCGTAAAGACGGCGTGGTGATGAAGGCCGACTTCATTCCCGGCGTTGATCAATGGGGTTTCTATTACGGTGAACACATTAAGTCATCGGGTCTACCAACGTCAGGCTGGATTGTCCAAGATTCGACTTTTTGGCGGCGGTCTTTGTGGGAAGACGTGGGCGGTAATTTTGACCATTCCTTTTCCCTAGCCTGTAATTTTGAGTTGTAGGCTCGTTTCATCGCCAAAACCGATTGCTACATCGTTCCAGTTCCGTTCGGAATTTACCGGTTTCAGGGCGACAACAAGGCGGTCGTCAACCGCGACACATACCGTGACGAGTGTGTCAAAGTCCTGCAACGCTATACGCCCATCATCCCAGAGGATGCCAATCGACTAGGTGAACGGGTCTTTGCAAAGCATCTTAGTGCGCTTGGCTTTGGCCACTTGGTCGATCCTGAACGGTCGCCCCATTACAAAATGGTTCAGTACAGTCACGGCGATGAACGATATCACGTGGTCGTAATTTAAAAGAAAACCGGCGGCTCAAAGATTGAGCCGCCGGTCACAAAAAAATCATTTCGTAGATCTAAATCCCGCAAGTCTTTTCCGCGCTGGTTAGATCGTAGCCGCCTTCATCGACATTGACCTGTTCCGCGACACCGTCATTGACAACGATGGAAAAGCGTTTACCCCGCGTGCCCAAGCCGAATCCTGACGCATCAAGCTCAAGCCCAAGTTTGTTGGTGTAGTCACCGTTGCCGTCGGCCAACATAACGATCTTGTCGCCAACGCCTCGATCCTTACCCCAGGCATCCATGACAAAGGCATCGTTGACGGCCATACAGGCGACGGTGTCAAAACCCTTGCTCTTGATGGCGTCGAAATTTTTCAAGTAGCTTGGTAGATGATCGTTAGAGCAGGTAGGTGTAAAAGCGCCCGGCACGGAGAACAGCGCCACCTTTTTTCCCGAAAAGAGGTCTGAGGTTGACATTTCGTTGATCCCGTCCGCGGTCATAACCCTGAAACTACCTTCTGGCATTTGATCGCCATTGCTGATTGTCATTGTGTGCGTTTCCTTCCCATTCGTTGGCCGCGCGGAGCCCGCGCTTTGATTGCGCCCATAACGTAAGCGCCTCTGTGAGAATTTCCAATTCCCGAATCACAAAGAAGTGCAAAAAATACGAGCTTGGCTAGTTCTTATAGGTCTCATGAAGGATGTAAATGCCGTCCTCGATTTCCTCGAAATAGTCAGGAATATCAGGGTGCATCACTGGATCGCCGGTCTCGTCTTCCAAAAGATTCTGCTGAGAGACATAGGCCACATAGTGGGATGATTCGTTTTCCGCAAAGACATGGTAGAACGGCTGGTCTTTGCGCGGTCGCACATTCTCGGGGATCGATTCCCACCACTCTTCCGTATTGCTGAATTCAGGGTCTACATCGAAGATGACGCCACGAAACGGGAACAGACGGTGCCTCACCACCTGTCCGATCCGGAATCTCGCTTCCTGCAACTGATCTGCTGACATTTGTGTCCGCATCATCAAATTTTCCTAAGCCATCTCTAAGCGCCTATTACCCCACGCATTTTAGCAAGACTATGGGGTCTCTGCATATGGCAATTCAAAGTGATCTTTTCCAGTAGGGCGGAAGCCCTAAACTACTTTTATAACAAAGAAAACCGAGAAGTTTTATGCCTGATTCTCTTCGTAATGATCCCGATGTGCTGGAAATCGGGGAAAATCGTGATTTTCGTGCCTATCACGCCTTTTTGAGATCCTGTCGTAATTTTATGGAAGACCCGCTCATCCGACAGATGGGCGAGACTTATACTCGTAAGGTTGAAGATGGCGCGGTGCCTAAAACCATCGAAGAAACCTATCCCATTCTCGATGACCTTGTGGAGTTTCAACTTTACTCCTGGTGCTTCCGTAATTTTCAGCGCTTTAAGTATCACCGGCCTGATTTTGGTATTTTTGATACGGTAAACCAGAACCGCGACACTGTGATTGCGACGTTGGATGCTGCTGCTGAACAAGCCGGCGACGACCTTCGCCTAGACGACAATCTATCGCTTCCTGACTACTACACTTCGGTCGATTTTCATCAGCATACCGGAGGCGTTTACTCCGACCCGGTTGACGGTTTGTCCTATGAGATTGGCCGCCGGACAACCAACCCGGCTCACATGGATCCAAATCTCATCTACCGGCTTTCGTACAGCCAGTTTCCCGACAAGGCTTATGACAAAGTATTGGAATGGGGAACCAGGCATGGTGCCGGTCTGGTGGAATGGCAGAAGCTGCACCCCGAGTCAGAGTGTTACGGCGTTGACTTGTCGGCGCCGTGTCTCAAGCTGGCAAACAAGCGGGCACAGGAAGCCGGTTTTAGATTCAAGTTATCGCAGCAGGATGTGGAACATCTAGATTTTGATGACGATAAATTCGACCTCGTTTTCCATCTGTTCATGTTTCATGAAATCCCGCCGCAGAACCTCAAGAATGCACTCAAGGAAGTGCATCGAATTTTAAAGCCGGGTGGGATATTTGCCGGCCCCGAATTTGGTCAAGGTGGTGAGTCACCCATGCTTGAGGCGGTGCAAATGTCGCATGCCTGGACAAACAACGAGGCCTATGCTGCAGCTTGGTACAAATTTGATATGGAGCAGGCAGCCCGCGACGTAGGATTCAGCAAAGTCTCCATAGAGCCCTTCAAGCCCTTTCATTCTGGAACAGCCAAGCGCGGCAACGGCGTCTCATACTGGCGTTTCTATCAGTTGGAAAAGTAGAGCCGGACACAGCACATGGCCGATTCAAGGCTATTCAAGGCGGTCAAAACTGGCCCAATCACTGGTGAGGAACCGGATTGGTTACATGACTTGCCTGTAGACAATCTCGTTGGCGCCATCACCGCATTGTCTGGCGAAGTGTATATCCTTCGTGAGCGCTTGCGGGCGATGGAGCGCGAGTTAATCCGCAGAGATGCACTAACATTCAATGCAGTTGAAGATCACGAACCAACGGAAAATGAACGGGAGCAGGATCAGGAAGGCCTGGATGCTTTCGTCAACCGGATTTGGTCTGAAATTATACGGAACAGAAGACCCGTATCAAACGTAGATCCTATAAGCCGTCGACTTTTTTTGATCAGCCAGATAGCTGATTAAATTATCCTGCATCACGATTTCTCGGACCAGGCTTGTGCTTCTTCCGCGGCCGCTCTGTAATGTTTTAGTCCCCACATGATGAGCAGGATTGCCGGCACGCCGACCGCGAGCGGAACCACCGCCATGGCATAACGCAACCGCGTTGGATCCCCCAGCATATCAGTTAGAAAGCCGACCGACGTCGGGCCCAGCATGAGGCCGACCACGTTGATGATCAGCCAGTACACGGCGACAGCCTGGGCCCGCACTTGATTGGGGGCAATGTGGACGACCGCTGCGGCGCCGCAGGCCGAAGCCATGGCACCGCCAAGAACGGACGGAACATAAAACACCATTGCGGCAACGCCCGAAGGCATCAAAGGATAGGCCACGTTGGTGATCACCGTCAGGATGACGCCGTAATACATGGCCCGCATGGGCCCGTCCTTGACGCCTTTCTTGGTCATCTGATCGGAGATCCAGCCGCCGCCGTTGGTGCCTATGGGTCCGAATATCAGCGCTGTGATGCCCAAGGCGATCCCAATGGTGGCGATATCCCAGTCCCAGGTCCGCTGGAACAGGGCCGGGTTCCAAAAACCGGTGTAGCCCACCAAAGTCACAACGGACATGCCAAAGAACAAGCTACCATAGGCTTTCCACCGCGCTCCGAGAAACGCCATACTTTCTTTGAAGGGGAGGTCTTCAGATGCTTGTCCGGATGCATTTTTTACCGATATCAAGCCGCGTCTCAGTGGTTCCGTAACGGTGAGCATCAGTGCGGCGAGAATAAGTCCAGGCAAACCGACCACCAGGAACGCCGTTTGCCATGCATAGAGTTCACCATAGAGCGGCAAAATAAACGGTGGTGATGCCAATAGAACGGCGATGAGGGGCCCACCTGCTAGGTTTGCAATACCGCCGCCGAGCGAGATGCCCGTCATATACAGACTGACGGCCCGTGCCCGCGTTTTTTGTGGAAAGTAATCACTGATCAAAGAAAGCGCGCTCGGTGTCAGAACAGCTTCGCCGGCGCCCACACCAATGCGCGCCGCAAACAATTGCCCAAAGGTTCGTGACAATCCGCAGGCTGCCGTCATCAGGCACCACACGGAAATGCCGGCGCCGATGATGGCCCTACGGCTTTTGCGGTCTGCCAGCCAACCGATGGGAACACCCATGGTCACATAAAAGATTGCGAAGGCGGGCCCCAGTAGCAAACCGATCTGACCATCGGATAAGCCTAAGTCGGCCTTAATGGGCTCGATCAGCAGACTCATGATCTGCCGATCGATGAACGACAGTATGTACGCAAACAGTAATAGGGTGGTGACGTACCAGGCGTAGCGGGAGTTCGGATAAGGCGGATCCGCGACTTGATCCGAATCAGTAGCTTCACTCATAACAGGTCACCTGGTTCTCAATCATTTTCCCTAGTGTTCCTTGCCTTAGGTTCAGACACAAGGTGAGAAATCACACTGTTTGTGTTGACCAGCTTTCGGCTTCAACAACGCTGGCCCGATAGTGACGCAAATTAAAAACGAGCAGCCAGACAAAGGTACCGGTCACGGCACTGACCAAGGCAAGGGCGTACCGGATCGAAGAGGCGTCGCCAAACACTAGGTCGGATACAAGGGCTACCGATGTGGGGCCGATCATCAAACCAAGAATGCTGATAACGAACCAATAGACTGCGGACACCTGCGCCCGCATCTGATTGGGTGTGATCATCATCAGCGCCGTCGGTCCGCATGCAGTTGGGATGCCCGAGCCGATGGCGTGGGGGATGAGGAACAAAAGACCCAGCCACGGCGACGGCATGAGCGGCACCAGCACAGCCGCGACAACAAGAATGGATGTTCCAATCAGTACGGCGCGCATATGTCCGTCCTTAACGCCGCGCTTATATAGAGTATCGCCCATCCAACCGCCAAGATTAACGCCGACAATGCCTCCGACACTGACAACCAAGCCGTACCACAGACTGATTTCTGCGATGGACCAGCCCCAGGACCGGATGAAAACCGTCGGGATCCAAGCCAAGTAGGCATTGCCAATGATGCTCATGATGGAGAGTCCGAGGAAATGCGTCCCATAGGTTCGCCACCGGACAACGAGGAAGGAGACAACCTCGCTGATGGACAATTGCTCTGCTGCTTGACCGTCAACAATGATTCGGTCCCGTCGATCAGGTTCTCTGACCGTAAACATAAGTGCGGCGACGATCAGACCTGGCAGCCCAACCACCAAAAATACTACCTGCCAATCGAAAAGTTGGCCAACGATGGGTAGGGTGACCGCGTTGCCTTGCGAAATGGAGGCGATGACCTGACCTCCCAAAACCAGCGCTAAACCGGCTCCGATCCCGAGACCCATGGAATAGACACTGATGGCACGGCCCCGTTTCTCACGCGGGAAGTAGTCACTGATCACGGATGCGGCGCACGGCTGCAATGTTGCTTCGCCAATGCCAACGCCAATGCGCGCGACAAAAAGCTGAACAAAAGTCTTTGCGAACCCACAGGCCGCCGTCATCACGCTCCAAACGGCAACACCGATCCCAATGATGGTTCGCCGGCTTCGGTGGTCGGCCATGCGGCCGATGGGAATTCCCAATGTGACGTAAAAGAACGCAAAGGCAGGGCCTAACAAGAGGCTCATTTGAAAGTCGGTGATCCCAATGTCCCGTTTGATGGGCTCAACGAGAAGAGCAAGAATTTGCCGGTCCAGAAAAGCGAAAACATAGGCAAGCATAAGGACAACCACCACGTACCAGGCATAGGTGGGGTTTGGATAAGGGGGTTCTTTATTGGGAATTGCCGTCGGCAGTTCTGACATTAGGAAACTCATTCAACCGGTTATTGATATCGTGCCGCGTTTCGATGAAAACTGTACCCGCGGGAAGACGTGACCAAAAGCACAGCTTGCTTGTTCAGACTGCTTGAAAAGGTCAAAGTTACGCATATTTGCCGTGCGGGCAGGTTTTCTAATTCTTCTAAGACATAAGCCATGCGACAATTGGTTTAGGTTTGCTGTGATTTGAGCAACGCATGATTCGAACCAAGACACAATTCAAGCTTTGGGCGGTCGCCGCATTTGCGATAGGATCGCTGGTGCTCGGTGTGACCTGGCAGACTGTTGTAGACCGCAACAGAACCATTGAACGCGCTGAGCAAGACCTGGGGCAACTGGCGAAACATTTGGAGGCCAGCGCCGCGGCAACATTCAACGCCGCCAGATTGCTTTCGGACCATATCAGCACAATTACCCTGAACGATCTGGACGAGAATGGCGATCCGACACCCGACGCCCGAAGGCAATGGATGGATGTTTTAGGTAGCCAACCTTTTGTTAGCTCAATTGCCTATATCCGACGCGATGGCGTCGTTCCCATTATCTTGATTCGATCAAATGACGGCGAAATACGTGCCCTGGAGCAACGTATGGACGTAAGCGCTCGGGATTCGTTTGTTGTGCTTCTATAGCATTTCCGATTTATTCTGACGCATAGCCGTCAGCAACCAAGAAGTTCCTGCAGTGCTCGTGATTGAAGAGGCCGCAGACGTTACCGGCGGCTTTCCACAGATCATCGATGGTGCGGGGTTTTAAGCGCTTCATGTGAGCTTTGAACTTTGAAAATGCGAGCTCGATCGGGTTGAAGTCCGGCGCATAGGGTGGCAGGAACAAAAGCCATGCGCCCCGCTTTTCAACCGCCCGCCTGGCACCGTCGCGTTTGTCGGCCGGCAGATTGCCGGGGACAACAACAGCGCCTTTTTGAAGGGTCGGGGCGCGTTGCGTTTTGATGTACTGCTCGAATGCATCACCGTCCATGGCGCCCTCGATCAAATCAGGGCACCCAGGGCGCGGTCAGGCCGTCACCGCGCAATCCGGCAATGAAGGTCATGGTTTTCCAATGACCATGGGGAATGGCGGCAACCATCCGCTGGCCGCTGGGACAGCGCCCCCGCAGGCGCGCCATTTTGGTATTGATACTTGTTTCGTCAAGGAACACGATCCTGCCGACCCGCTCGGGATGGGCCGGGAGCCGGGCCTGACGTTGGCGCCAAACCACGCGTGCTGCCTGCCCATCCGCGCGTTCCTGTTCACTGGCGTGGGCGGTTTTTTTAAAGCTGATCTTGCGCGCGCGGAACCAGTCATTAATCGTCGAAGTCGGCGCAATCACTTGGTGAACTTCGTCCAGACGCTCAGACAGCTCTTGCAGTGTCGGGTCTGGCGTCTCCTTAATCCAGCGCAGGATATCCTCGCCGTCAAGGATCAAGACGGCGCTGGCGCGACGGCCGTGGTTTGACCGCGACAGTCCCCTCGTCTTCATATCGCCTGACATACCGCACCGCCGAGCTTGCGCTCACCTCAAAAAGGGCCGCCGCCTGACGGCGCGACATGCCCGACGCCACTTTCCTCGCCAAACGAATATGCAGGTCTTCCGATACAGCCACGATGCCCCCGCCAAAGCGGCTATCGAATCAGTCCGCCAAGACCATGACAACAAAATTTTGATTCATTCAACCGCGGAAACGCTCTAGAACAAGCAGACTCGTCTGTTTTCATTGGGTCACCTTGGTTCGGCGAGCAACTTGGTCGCTGGCTCATTCCTTTATCTCGGCCCATTCGCAATCCGACGGCGAGCTATTGAGTGTAGTCCACGTTAGCATCTCATTGGACACATTCCTTGATTTCTTCTCCAATGTGCTACCCACTGGGATTACGTCCATCGCCATTTTTCATACCGACGGCCGACTTATCTTCAGTTATCCGTTCGAAGAGGATTTGATAGGCCGGTCCTTGAGTGGGTATGGGCTTTTTAAGTCACGCTTGCCTGCATCGTCGTTCGGAACCTACCAGGCGACGTCTCCAAACGGCGGAGATGCACGCATACTCAGCTACCGGGCCATAAGCGGGTTTCCCGCTGTTCTTGCCGTCGATTCCTCTCTCAACAATGTCCTCGGCGCCTGGCGGCAACGGGCAATCATTTACGGTCTTGCCGCTCTTGGTGCTTCAGCCGTTATTCTTGCACTGACAATTTGGCTCAATGGTCAATTCCGGCAAGACGAAAAAACGCGAAAGACTTTGCTCATTAACGAGCAAAGTCTGGAAACATCTCAACGCATGGCTGGGGTCGGTTACTTTGTCCGGGACGTACGCGACACGGATTACGTCTGGGCCGACAATATGTACCGTATTCACGGCGTGTCACCTGAAACTTTCATTCCGGATCTCGCTTCGACTCTAGATCTTGTCATAGAGGAAGATCGCGCAAGACTGCGGCAAAGAATTCAAAGTGACGCGACATTAACCAGATACGGTCATGCCGAATGCCGTATCCGCCGTCCAGACGGTGAGATTCGGAATATGGTTTATGACTGGCAATTCATACGGGATCACGACGACACGCCCATACAAATGTTCGGTGTGGCGCAGGACATCACGGATCTCAAGGAAACGGAAAATGCGATCCGGGAAAATGAAGCCCGCCTCAGAGACATAACCGAATGCATCAGCGATTTTATCTGGGAAGGGGATGAGAACGGGGTCCTGACGCTTTTCGAGACTGGTGCCAATGAAAACAATCTCAAAGTCATTCTTGGTCAAACCCGGGACGAATATGTTGACCATGAGGCCGGCGGCGGAGATTGGCTGGAAATCCTTGACGCTATGACCCATCACAAACCATATCGGAATCTCGTCGTTCCATTTCGCAATGACGAGTGTCAACGGCGGAGCAAAATCAGTCCAGTTGGGCGGCGTAAAACCAGTCCATTTTATGTGATGCCGAAGGCGTTGTTGCGGGTTGTCCCGGTAGTGCATAGGAGGGACCCGCGCGGCTTTGCGTAGCGTTTCGCGTGTGCGAAGCGAAGGCGTGTGGGCGGTGCCTGTGTACCCACCGGGTCAACGCTGGCCTCGGTGTTAGATACCGATCAGCTGCGGCCGGCTGTTTGTTGTTTTCTTCGGCTCTGGTTGAGCCGGTAGCTGTCGCCGTTCATTTCCAGAATATGGACATGGTGGGTCAGGCGATCGAGCAGCGCGCCGGTCAGGCGCTCGGAACCGAATATTTCCGTCCATTCGTCGAACGGCAAGTTCGAGGTGATGACGATTGCGCCCCGTTCGTAACGTTGGCTGAACACTTCGAAGAGGAGTTCGGCGCCGGTCTTTGAGAGCGGCACGAAGCCGAGTTCGTCGATAATCAGCAGGCGGACCTTTGCCAATTGCTTCTGCAACCGCAGCAACCGCTGCTCATCCCTCGCTCCCATCAGTTCATGGACCAGGGCGGCCGCGGTGGTGAAGCCAACGGCAAGTCCCTTCTGGCAGGCCGCTAAACCAAGGCCCAGGGCGATGTGCGTCTTGCCGGTGCCGGAATTGCCAAGCGCGATGACGTTCTCATGGCGATCGATGTATTCACCCCGTGCCAGGTCGAGAACCAGCATTTTGTTGAGCGATGGGATGGCCTTGAAGTCGAAGCTGTCGAGGCTTTTGGTTCGTCGGGCATGGCATTTCCTATTCGAATGGCGGGACCTAAACCGCTTATTGCAGCGCTGAAAGTGAAGAGCCCTACTGAGCGGCGCGACAAAACCTGGGGACGACGGTTTTTGTTGGTAACAGGGAAGTTCATTTTATCACCTCGCACTAATCTTTCAGCGTTTAGCCGCAACGACTGTGAATGTGAAACGATTGAGCACCTAGTGGATTGATTCCAACGTTTGGAACCCTCTGTTTCGTGCGGCGATGATATGATCGGGGTCGGCTTTCCAGATCAAGGGTTTTGGGTTTGCGTCATTGTATTCGCGGACAAAGCGGTTGATGGCGGCCTGAAGGTCGACGACGGATTGGAAGACGCCACACTTGAGCCCGCGCCGCGTGAGTTTGGCGAAGAAGCCCTCGACGGCATTGAGCCACGAGCACGAGGTCGGCGTGAAGTGGAAGGTCCAGCGTGGATGGCGGGCGAGCCAGGCGCGGACCTTGTCCTTCTTGTGCGCAGCGTAGTTGTCGAGGATGACGTGGACGGCCTTGTCCGTCGGCACCTCGCGCTCGATGCGGTTGAGGAAGCGGATGAACTCCTGATGGCGGTGGCGCTGCATGTTCTGTGCGATGACCGTACCGTCCAGCACGTTGAGCGCGGCGAACAGCGTCGTCGTGCCATGCCGTTTGTAATCATAGGTCATCGTACCGGCGCGGCCCTTCTTCATCGGCAGGCCGGGTTGGGTGCGGTCGAGAGCCTGGATCTGCGACTTCTCATCAACCGACAGCACCACGGCATGGGCCGGCGGGTCGACATACAAGCCGACGATATCCGTGAGCTTCTCGGCAAAGGCGGGATCATTGGAGAGCTTGAAGTGCCGCCAGCGGTGCGGGCTGAGGCCATGGGCCTTCCAGATCGCCTGGACCGTCGCCGCCGCGACGCCAGCAACCTTCGCCATCGCGCGCAGCGTCCAGTGGGTCGCCTCGTGCGGCGGCGCTTGCTGGGTCAGGCGGACGATCTCGGCGACGCGCTCCGGCGGGATCGGCGCTTTGCCAGGCGGACGGGACTTGTCGCGAAGCAAGCCGTTGACACCCTCGTGCATGAACCGCTCCTGCCAGCGCCACACGCAGGTCTTGGACTTGCCGGTCTCGCGCATGATCGCCGAAGTGCCGAGCCCCGCGTCGGTCTTCAGGATGATCCGCGCCCGCCAGAGGTGTTTCTGCGCGCTCTTCGGGTCCGCGACGATCGCTTGCAATCGCTGACGGTCGCCAGACGTGACAGTAAAATGGATGCCGGTACGCATCGCACAGACTCGCATGACACCGCACAATACGGAATCCCAAAGCGGACTCTTTCGTTCCGGTCAATCCACTAGAGCTAACTAACAAATACCGAAATTACTGAAAAAGGCGCGTATACAGTATCTGTATACGCGCCTGGAGTTATATATCAGCACCCTAAGGCACAAGAGAGTCACGGGAGAGGAAATGACCTAATCTTAAGCGGGTGCTCCTGCTATACGTCCGTTTATCTTTAGAAATTATACGTTACCCGTACGCCGTAACGGCTGTCCCTTCCGAAAACCTCGTCCAGAGGTCCCTACTACTGTCGATCGGACCGATTTACGGGTTGCAAGCATAGAAAGAGATTCGATCCGTTGGTGCAGGGTTTAGGTAACTTGGAGGGGATCACTGCCAATTGGAGCCAGGAACTGCCTAGAATGCGAGTAAATCCGGTTGCGGATTGCTTCCGCAAATTGATGGGCGCACTTAGGCGGGTTCCGGTAAAGGAGAAAAGATTATTATACCTGGAATCATTGATTCGGCCTGAATTTAGTATTTTGCATTGACCTGATTCGGCTGCCGATTCATGCACCTCTCCAACGACACGAGCAGCGAACGACTTAACGGCGAAGATGCGCAAAAGGGCCTCCTTTCTGACCGCTGACGAACCCAAGGCACTCCTGAATGTCATGCGCAAGCGGAAGGTCGAAGCGCTGCAGGTACGGCGCGCGAATGCGCTGGTTGCCCTTGATGATGGCCACAGCGTGCAGATGGTCTCCAGGATATTCTATCTCGATCCCGACACGGTTCGCGGCTGGCTACGGGACTTCCGCGAGAAGGGTCTCGCCTCTGTGGAGCTTGCGGATTACCCGGACCGCCTGACGGCGGACCAGGAAGCCGCTCTCAAGGCGCAGTTCCGGGACAATCCGCCGCGCGACACCAACGCGGTGCGGGATGCCATCTTCCGAAAGTTTGCTGTGAGATATTCACGTCCGGGCGCCATCAAGCTGATGCACCGCCTGGGGTTCGCATACGTGAAGCCGAAGACGCTGCCGAAGCAGGCCGACAAGCAGGCGCAGGAAGCCTTCATCAGGGATTATGAACAGCTGACGCGCGGGATGTTTCCGGACGCGACGGTTGTCTTCGCCGCTGCGGTCCATCCCGAGTATCAGAGCCGGCCGGCGCATGGCTGGTTCATCCGTTCCGACAAGCCGGCGATCAAGGCCACGACAGGGCGCCAGCGGCTGAACCTGCACGGCGCACTGGACCTTGAAACGATGAAGCTCACCCTGGTCGAGGGCGAGAAGATCAATGCCGAAACCTCTCTGCGGTTGTTCGAGAAGCTGGAACGGGCCTATCCGGACACCCGGGTGATCCCGGGTGATCCCGGGTGATCCATGTCTGTCTCGACAATGCGCGCTATCACCATGCCAGGCTGTTGCGGCCGTTCCTGGAGCGGCCGGAGTGCCGCATCCGGCTGCATTTCCTGCCGCCGTATGCGCCACACCTCAATCCCATCGAGCGGTTATGGGGCGTCATGCACCGGCATGTGACGCACAACCGGTTTTATCCCGATTTCCGACAGTTCACCGAGGCCATCTTCGGGTTCTTCAACCAAACCCTGCCCCGGGAATGGGAAACAATCCGAGACACCGTTACCGACAACTTTCGTGTCATCACACACGATCAGTACCGAGTAATTGGGTAGCAGGAGTATATATAACAATACGATAAAAGATGTTGAAGTGCTGGAAATGCCCTAGAACTTGCATAACCTTGCCTAAGGAAAGATGCGTCCGGGCATGATTGTAGTATCGGGCGTAGTGCCTGAGCGCTATCCCTTTCGAAAACCTCATCCACACCTGGAAGTTTTGCATCATACAGACCGTTGGATAAGGGGCGGGTTCAATCGGTCGTCGCAACACTCTGGCATAGGAGGTTGCTATGACGGGTACGCAGACGGCGGTCGGATCGGTCTGGACGGAGCAAGTTGCATTCGCCAGGTCGACCGGACTCGGCACGGCGTGAGGAGCTTGTTCGGTTCTGGGCAGCGATTGCGACGGGGCGTTCGAGCGAGGACGCGGCCCGAGATGCCGGTGTATCCCCTCCGGTAGGCTCGAGGTGGTTCCGGAGGTCGGGCGGCATGCCACCAGCACATTTATCGCAATCGGCCAAGCCGCTGTCAGGACGTTACCTGTCTTTCGAGGAACGTGAGGAGATTGCTCTTCTGCGCGCTCAGGGAAGAGGCATACGTCATATTGCTTGCCGGCTGGAGCGAGCACCGTCGACGATCTCCCGCGAGGTGCGGCGCAACGCGGCGACCCGAAGCGGTGGCCTGGACTACCGAGCAACGACGGCGCAGTGGCATGCTGATCGATCCGCCAAAAGGCCGCAGCCAGCCAAGCTGGCAACGAATGAGGCGCTGCGGCGCGATGTGCAGGATCGGCTTGCGGGTCGGATCTCGGCACCGGATGGAACGGTGATCGAGGGGCCACGCGTCGTCTGGAACGGTCGTCGGCATGGGCCGCGGCAGCGCAGGCGATGGGCCAGGGCCTGGAGTCCTGAGCAGATCGCGCACCGTCTTCGGATCGACTATCCTGGGGACAAGCCCGAGGATCAAGCGATGCGGATCAGTCATGAGGCGATCTATCAGGCGCTCTACGTACAGGGCCGCGGCGCACTCCGTCGTGAGCTGACCGCCTGCCTTCGCACGGGAAGGGCACTGCGCGTGCCTCGGGCACGTAGCCGCCGGCGGGGAAAATCCTTCGTCACGCCTGAGATCATGATCAGTGAACGATCGGCGGAAGCAGCTGATCGGGCCGTACCCGGACACTGGGAAGGTGACCTGATCATCGGCTTGGGCAGATCGGCGATCGGCACTCTGGTGGAACGCGCCACGCGGTTCACAATGCTGCTGCATCTTCCCCGAATGGAAGGCCACGGCACCGTCCCGCGCGTGAAGAACGGGCCTGCGCTTGCCGGCTGGAGCGAGCATGGGGCTGAAGCGGTTCGCGATGCCATCGCCCGGACGATCACGACATTGCCAGCGCAGCTTCGCCGCTCGCTGACCTGGGACCAGGGAGCAGAGATGGCCAGGCATGCGGATCTGCGGATCGCAACCGGCCTTCCCGTCTACTTCTGCGAACCGCACAGCCCTTGGCAACGCGGAACGAACGAGAACACCAATGGATTGCTTCGACAGTACTTCCCGAAAGGAACCGATCTGAGCGCACACAGTCCGGACGTACTCGCAGTTGTTGCTGACGCGCTCAATACACGGCCCCGCAAGACCCTCGGATGGAGAACTCCCGCCGAAGCTCTGGACCAGTGCTTGCAGGCCAGTCAAACTGAACGTGTTGCGACGACCGGTTGAACCCGCCAGGTAAACGGAAGGGACAGGTGGTGAACCGAAAGAAATCATGAGGAACATTCAGCGACACGGGGATACGGACATGACCAAGATGCACACTGTTTTCCTTCCTGCTACCGCGGCTCTTTTTGCTTGGGCCGGTTTTGCCACAGCCGAAGAAAACCCAAACGCTCGCATTCAAGCCGCCATTGAGGTTTATAAGGCGGAGATGAAAGCGGAAGCAGAGGTCCTGGCCAATGCTCGCGTGAAGCGGGTCGCCATGGATTTGATTATGGATCCGGGTACGCCCGTCATCGGCAACCCCGACGGCGATGTCGCCATCATCGAGTTCTTCGACTACCAATGCCCCTTCTGCAAAGCCGCCGAACCCCGCCTGCGTAAGCTCGTCAAAGAGGACGGCAACATTCGCCATGTCATCAAAGACTTTCCGATCTTGAGCCCGGTGTCGCTGATTGCAGCCAGGGCGGCGTTGGCTTCAGTCAACCAGGGCAAGCATGAGCCCTTCCATCAAGCGATGATGGACCACCGCGGCCAATTGACCGAAGAGCGGGTGTGGAAATTGGCGGAAGACGTCGGCCTCAATGTGGCCCGCCTCAAAGAAGAGATGGAAGCGCCGGAAATCGCCGATCAACTTATCGCCAACATGAACCTAGCCCGCAAACTGCGGGTGGTGGTTGTGCCCGGTTTCTTTGTCAACACTCTTACGTTGTCGGGCTTATCGGCGGAGACCGAAACGGCCAAAATCGATTTCGACGAAGAGGTTGCCAAAGCCCGGGCCGCCAGCCAGATGTAAGATATGTCCCAGCAGCTTGCCAACCATTTACCAGGCGGACCAAATTACGGCTACCCCTTCCGAAACCCTTATCCGGTTGAACTGGGAGTGAAGCCTGTATGACCCTGTGTGGATGGGGTTTTCGGGAAGGACAACCAACGCCATCTCAACCGCCGCGATATTTTCAAACAAGCCCGAGCCACCGCCCTGGCCGAGTGGCGTCAACTTGCTGCCTGAAAGTCCTGTATTATGGGTTCTTCTGCTCCGGTCCAGTTAGTCTAACAATGCCTTACGTTTGTTACCTGCCGTAAAAAATGGCAATTATCTTTGACATTAACTGGAAGGACAAACCGATGACTGATAACGAACGCACGGCTGTGGACCATATTGATTCTTGGGTCATGCAAATGACTGAATGGTCGGACGGTGCGCCTCAGGTTAGGGCTAGGCGTTTCATCCTGCCAGCCGACGCCGACCCAATGAAAGTATGGGATGCAATCACTGAGCTAATGAAAGAGCACGGCGGTAAAGTGGATGACGCACCGCGACCCACCGGCCAACAGAGGCACTAGACGCGAGGACGGCACCGCCGAGAATCTGCGACCGGGAGGGCTCTCGGGGTGGGGAGTACCGAACCAACAAGAAGGAGGGCCGATCATGGCCGTTGTAGAACTGACAGATGAGCAAATTGCCGAAGCCAAGAAGGGCGCGGTCCTGGAGCTGTGGGTCAATGTGGGCTTTGGTGTCCCCGATATCGTGAAGGTGGTCAGGGTGAGCGAGCAGGAGGTCGAGACAATCATTGCCGAATACGCCCAAAAGTATGCCGAAGCTGGCCAAGCAGGTTAAGCGCTATATCGAGGGCTTGAAGATCGGGCAAGGCCGGTACACCGGGCAGCCCTTCAAGGGGCATTGTCAGAGTAAATCGGCTTGAAGCTGGAAGTAAGAGCCAGGGAATCCTTAAGATAACGGGTTGCATCCATGATGGCCTCTAATGTTCACATTATGTTCTTATAGCGATATGAGAACATTACAAGAACATATTGTAAAGCCTGGTTTTCAATACATGCCGCTAACACACTTTATGTCCGTGCATGTAATAGGCGATCCGTCCGGTTCTAGGCTCTCCACCTCGCTGCCCGTCCATCTCACGCAGATTACCCAAGCGTCAGCACCTAGAGACCGAGCACATTTCAGCGCGCCCGGGGATCGCGTATGGTGGAGGTCGGATGTTGCAACGGTTTCCCTCGCGGGCCGTTTGCACTTTTTTACCTGGAGAAAAGCATGCTTCGCTCCACAGCCCGGACCGGACGCATCGTGTTCGCTGCGCTCGTAGTGGCGATTGGCGCCGCCGCTTGGGCTCAGCCCGATCCAGAGACTTCTGCTCCAGCGCGGGTGGTGTTCCGCCTTGATGTGGAAGGTGCCATCGGCCCGGCCACCAGTGAATACATCACCAAAGGCCTAAGCGCCGCACGTGAGAGAAATGCGGCCCTGGTGATCTTGTATATGGATACACCGGGGGGTCTGGATACAGCTATGCGCGACATCATCCGCGGTATTCTCACGTCCTCGGTACCGGTGGCCACCTACGTCGCGCCCAGCGGCGCCCGGGCGGCCAGTGCCGGAACTTACATTCTGTATGCTAGTCATATCGCCGTCATGTCTCCAGGGACCAATTTGGGTGCCGCCACGCCGGTGCAGATCGGTGGCGGCCTTCCCCTGCCGGGCAGCCCTGAGCCGCGACCGGCTCCCATCGATCCCGCTGAACCTGCTGGCCCTGAACCGGACACGGAGGAATCGGAAACCGATGACTCCGCTACAGCATCAGAGAAAGAGGCGGATGAGCCGGAGGACGGATGAGCCGGAGGACAACGACACCGCGGCCGAACCACCGCCGCCCACGGACGCCTGAGAACGGCGGTGACAAATTAGTCCACGGGAGCGGCGGGAATGTCCCGGCCGCGGGCGGCGCAAAAGTCTGCCACCTGTAGCCTTCGATCCGTTTGGGGATGGAAGGTGGGAGGATGTACTTGGTGGACCTTTATCTAACCGTGCGACTGGCGGGCCATGTGGAAGAGCTGAGCCAGCGAGAAGCAGCAAGACGGTTTGGGCTATCGCGCGATACAGTGAAGAAGATGCTGCGGCACTCGGTGCCGCCGGGATACCGGCGCAGCGAGCCGCCGAAGCGGCCTAAGCTGGACCCGTTCACGGATATCATTGACCGCATTCTGGAAGCGGACCGCACGGTTCACCGTAAGCAGCGCCACACGGCAAAGCGGATATTCGAGCGCCTTCGCGATGAGCATGGCTTCACCGGCGGCCAGACCTCGTCAAGGGTTACGTCCGCGAACGGCGCCGTCGTTTGCGGGAGATGTTCGTGCCGCTGGTACATCCGCTGGTACATCCGCCGGGGCATGCGCCGGGGCATGCGCAGGCGGATTTCGGCGAGTCGGATGCGATCATCGCTGGCGTCAAGCTGCGAGCCCATTTCTTTGTCATGACCCTTCCCCACAGCGCTGCATGCTTCGTCGTGGCCTAACCCACACTCAGATCAATCGGATAAGGCTTTCGAAAGGGAGACGTAAAAATATCATTCCGGCACAGGACATCGCTCTGAATAATGCTTAGCGGATGAAGTAAACGGAAGGGACAAGTGTGATTGCCATTTACTGTCCATTCCTCCTATCTCATTACGTAAGGTATACTCCTGCTACCCAATTACTCGGTACTGATCGTGTGTGATGACACGAAAGTTGTCGGTAACGGTGTCTCGGATTGTTTCCCATTCCCGGGGCAGGGTTTGGTTGAAGAACCCGAAGATGGCCTCGGTGAACTGTCGGAAATCGGGATAAAACCGGTTGTGCGTCACATGCCGGTGCATGACGCCCCATAACCGCTCGATGGGATTGAGGTGTGGCGCATACGGCGGCAGGAAATGCAGCCGGATGCGGCACTCCGGCCGCTCCAGGAACGGCCGCAACAGCCTGGCATGGTGATAGCGCGCATTGTCGAGACAGACATGGATCACCCGGGTGTCCGGATAGGCCCGTTCCAGCTTCTCGAACAACCGCAGAGAGGTTTCGGCATTGATCTTCTCGCCCTCGACCAGGGTGAGCTTCATCGTTTCAAGGTCCAGTGCGCCGTGCAGGTTCAGCCGCTGGCGCCCTGTCGTGGCCTTGATCGCCGGCTTGTCGGAACGGATGAACCAGCCATGCGCCGGCCGGCTCTGATACTCGGGATGGACCGCAGCGGCGAAGACAACCGTCGCGTCCGGAAACATCCCGCGCGTCAGCTGTTCATAATCCCTGATGAAGGCTTCCTGCGCCTGCTTGTCGGCCTGCTTCGGCAGCGTCTTCGGCTTCACGTATGCGAACCCCAGGCGGTGCATCAGCTTGATGGCGCCCGGACGTGAATATCTCACAGCAAACTTTCGGAAGATGGCATCCCGCACCGCGTTGGTGTCGCGCGGCGGATTGTCCCGGAACTGCGCCTTGAGAGCGGCTTCCTGGTCCGCCGTCAGGCGGTCCGGGTAATCCGCAAGCTCCACAGAGGCGAGACCCTTCTCGCGGAAGTCCCGTAGCCAGCCGCGAACCGTGTCGGGATCGAGATAGAATATCCTGGAGACCATCTGCACGCTGTGGCCATCATCAAGGGCAACCAGCGCATTCGCGCGCCGTACCTGCAGCGCTTCGACCTTCCGCTTGCGCATGACATTCAGGAGTGCCTTGGGTTCGTCAGCGGTCAGAAAGGAGGCCCTTTTGCGCATCTTCGCCGTGAAGTCGTTCGCTGCTCGTGTCGTTGGAGAGGTGCATGAATCGGCAGCCGAATCAGGTCAATGCAAAATACTAAATTCAGGCCGAATCAATGATTCCAGGTATATTGATACTTGTTTCGTCAAGGAACACGATCCTGCCGACCCGCTCGGGATGGGCCGGGAGCCGGGCCTGACGTTGGCGCCAAACCACGCGTGCTGCCTGCCCATCCGCGCGTTCCTGTTCACTGGCGTGGGCGGTTTTTTTAAAGCTGATCTTGCGCGCGCGGAACCAGTCATTAATCGTCGAAGTCGGCGCAATCACTTGGTGAACTTCGTCCAGACGCTCAGACAGCTCTTGCAGTGTCGGGTCTGGCGTCTCCTTAATCCAGCGCAGGATATCCTCGCCGTAAGGATCAAGACGGCGCTGGCGCGACGGCCGTGGCTTGACCGCGACAGTCCCCTCGTCTTCATATCGCCCGCCATCCCGCACCGCCGAGCTTGCGCTCACCTCAAAAAGGGCCGCCGCCTGACGGCGCGACATGCCCGACGCCACTTTCCTCGCCAAACGAATACGCAGGTCTTCCGATACAGCCACGATGCCCCCGCCAAAGCGGCTATCGAATCAGTCTGCCAAGACCATGACAACAAAATATTGATTCATTCAACCTCGGAAACGCTCTAGGAGACCTTAATTCCCAGCTCAAGCCGATTTAGTCTGACAATGCCGTCTCCGGGCATAGGCTTGCCCGAACTTCAGTGCCCAGCGCCGCACCGTTTCATAAGAAACATCAATACCACGTTCAGCGAGCAGATCCTCAACATCTCGGTAGCTGAGTGGAAACCGGTAATACAGTGTGTTGAATAATCACGGGTGGAAAGCGGTACCGGGCATAGGAGATTTTCTGCATCCAGCGACATTACTGCGCCATCAGCAGCAGGTCACCCTGTTAATGTGACAACGCCTTCTATCAGGTGAGGGGGCCAGTTTTTTTTGCGCTTAGCGCACCGCCGGTTAGTATCCAATCAAATGGACGGCACTGTTTCATGACCCAATTTAACAGACGACTATTGCTTTTATTCTCCAGCTTGGGCCTCGGCTTTTTAGCTGCTGGCGGCAAGGCGCATTCGAATAGTACCAAGACAGGACGCATGACAATGAAACGAGGATATACAGACTGCCGGTTTGGGCAGTTGCACTACATACACGGGGTCCCATCAGGTGGTGTCAGCGACAAACCGACATTGGTCCTACTGCACCAGAACCCATCGTCGTCCGTCGAGTATGAACCGCTGATTCGGGAAATGGCCACAGATAGAGAAGTTGTCGCCTTCGATACCCCGGGCAACGGCATGTCCGACTGGCCTCCCGAGCCACTAGACATGCCGGGATATGCAGCGGCTTTCGCCGACGGAATGACAAACCTCGGCCTTGGTGAAAAAGGGCCTGTTGATCTCTTCGGGTTTCATACAGGAACCTTGTTGGCAGCTGAGTTGGCCATAGCCGAGCCTGAGAGAGTGGGGCGGCTCGTCATCTCAGGGATTCCCTACCGAACTCCGGATGAAAGGCAGGAGCGTTTGGACGCGATCGAAGCCCGGCCTCGTATTACCGAGGACGGCAAGGACATCATGGGTCAAATTGAGCGGCTGTGGACGTTTGTGGTGAGCCAGCGTGACCAACGCGTACCGCTAGAACGCGCCGCTCAGATTTTTGTTGAGAAATCAAAGCCCTTAGACCGCTATTGGTGGCCCTACCGGAGCGTTTGGACTTATGAATTCGCGGAACGCTTTCCGCTTATCACCCAGCCAACTTTGATCCTTCAACCCCATGAAACTCTTCTTGAATATTCCTTACGCGCAGCGGAATTCATCCAAAACGTTCAGATTGTCGAATTGCCCGACCTTGAACGGGATGTATTCGATGTGGGCGCAGATCAAATCGCAAATGCAATGAGGGATTTCCTCACTTAGTCAGCCTTATCCTTATAGAGATACTATGAGAAAACTTCTCATCTCTGCTTTGATTGGGGTCGTGGCAAGCCTCATCCCGCAACACCACTTCGCATCAGCCAATGAATTGCGCGTGGCACGGACGGCCATTCCACCAAGCCGTGGTATCCCATTTGCGGCGGCGACCCAGCCTGGTGTTGGTATCTGGTCCCTCATGTATGACGCGCTGACGCGCATTGATAACCAGGGAAACGTACAGCCGGAACTGGCGGTCAGTTGGGAAGCCGTAACACCGACACGTTGGATCTTCAACCTCCGGCCAGATGTGCGTTTTCAAAACGGCGAGGAGTTCACTTCGGCCGCTGTCGTCGCATCCATCGAGTTTCTAAAAAGCGATGAGGGTTCACCATTCTATACGGCTTCTGAAGTGCAGGGCATTGTCGCTGTCGAGGCGCTGGACCCTCTAACCGTCGCCATTGAAACGGAACGTCCCGATCCTATATTGCACCGACGCGCCAATCTCTTGTGGATCCTCCCGCCTCAGGCGTTAAAGGAAAATGGTGTTGATTATTTTTCACGACAGCCTGTGGGAAGTGGCCCCTTTCGCTTGGTGGACTGGGGTGACACAACTGGGGCCGCTCGGTTCGAAGCCTTCCCTGAGTCTTGGCGGGCACCGGCTGAAATCGATAAACTCACAATATTCCTTATGCAGGACCTCATCACTCGTCTTCAAGCCTTACGCTCAGGCCAAGTGGATGTTGCCGAACAGCTGAGTTTCGAAGAAGCGGAACAACTGTCTGAAGACCAGTTCCAACTATTTCAACGTGTCGCACCGGGAGTATCTGGCATCGCGTTTAGGGTCATTGGTAACGAGTCATCGCCTGTTGCCAACAAGAAAGTACGCCAAGCGATGAATATGGCCGTTAATAGGGACGCTATTGTTGAACAATTATTTCGGGGAACCGCGGTGGCTTCCGGCCAAGGTGCTGCGTACATGGTTAATGGTCACAATCCCGATATCAAACCCTGGTCTTACGACCCGGATCGCGCCCGCCAACTCTTGGAAGAAGCTGGATTTGATTTCGAACGCACCATCAAGATTCATATTTCCGCTATTGGCGGCAACGACGGATTGCTCTTTCAGATTGTTGCCCAGAATTTGCAGGCCATTGGTATAAAAGTTGAGCTGAGATCCATACCCTACGCCAACTGGCTGACCTCGTTTCTCACCAATGATTGGGATGACGTGGACGCCTTTTCTCTCGCGTGGGACAACACCGCTTATTTTGATGCCATTCGTGCTGAAACCTACACCGGATGCTTCAAGGCGCAGCCGTTCTTTTGTGCACCGGAGACCAAACCTCTCTTTGAAGCGATCTCTGTTGAGATGGATGAACTGAAACGCCGTGAGATGCTGCAAGACCTCATGGCTTTACTGCATGACATCGCGCCAGCGATCTGGCTTGTTACCGGCTCGGAGTATGTTGGGGCGGCTCACAAAGTGCGTGGTCTGGAACTCACAAGCCGTGGTATCCCCTATAGTCTAATCACGGTTGCCGACGACCTTTAGGCATTGTCGAGAGGAAGCAAGCGCTCGCCGAGTAACCGTCCGAATGTCAGGGCAGGAGTGACCATCATCCCTCCGACATAGGAATTACCCTGCAATCGGCCGGCCCCCAGGATCTCACCCGCGGCATAAAGACCCCGGATCACCGAGCCGTCTTTTCGTATTACTCGAAGTTCATTGTCGACGGCCAATCCGGCAGCGCCTGTGATCGCGCACCCTTGCGCTCGGATGGCGTAGAAGGGTGGCTTGACGATGGGCAGGGGGCAGTGCTCACGGCCAAACAAGTCATGACCCGCTTCGATGCCGTAATTGTAAAGCTCAACCGTGTCAGCAAGCCCCTTAGCATCTATACCCGTAGACGCTGCCAAAGTGGAAAGGCTCTGCCCTTGATGAAACCAATGGGCTGCACCAAACGCTTTCACAACCTGTTCTTTGGTCCAATGTTCTACAACCGGTGGTGCTTGATCTAAGATCTCTTGATCGAAAATAAC
The DNA here is from genome assembly GCA_965262665.1 of Rhodospirillaceae bacterium. GTDB lineage: Bacteria > Pseudomonadota > Alphaproteobacteria > Rhodospirillales > Rhodospirillaceae > CBDBND01. The sequence continues at coordinate 536,409 of OZ253551.1, read as the reverse complement.
CCAGTAGCGCATGCCCGGTTGTTTTATGAGCGCGTGTTCACGGGCGTCGACACTTGAGATATCTTCGCGCACAAAACGTTGTCCAAGAGAATTGACATAGATCTCCCAGGGCATCCTTACTTCAGGGTAGCTGTTGGGTCGCCCTAAGGCCTTAGCTGGGTACTGGTCCGACTCCAGGATGATACCGAAACTGGCCATGAAATTCTCAATGCCGCGTAAGTAGCCGCCAGCAGCAAGTCCGAGTTTATGTCCGCGGCCTTGGCTAAAGGGCGACCACCATTTTTGATACTGAGGCTGACCAGTCAGCTCCTCATACATTTCGGTATTGGCTGCATAGCCGCCAATGGTCATAACAATGTTGTGTCCCGCATAACTTCGTTCCTCGCCATGGAAATCCCGCGCGACCAATCCCGTTACCGCTCCGTTATCTTCTTGAACCAACGACAACGCTTCATGCCGCAGGAGGATGGTCAAGTTTCCGGTTTCCACCTCTGCTATCAATTGCGGTTCAACGACTTTGAGAATCGACCAACCAAATTCCTTTCCCCAATAATAGCGGGCCTTGCCAAACGGTTCGTGGGTGTTGCCTTTGGAGGGGCACTCCGGCATCAGGTCGAAACCGCCGTCCATGAGCCAGTCGAAAGTTTCTGCCGCGTTCCAGATGGCGAGTTTTGCCAGGTCTTGATCAATCGTGCCGCGGCTGATGCGCATGGCATCGGCGAAATGCTCTTCAGGCGTGTCGTTGATACCCAACGATTTCTGTAATTTGGTTCCTGCCGCACTCATCTGAGCAGGCGCTATTCTCAGTGTGCCGCCGACCGCACCGGAGTGTTCAATAACCAATACTTTGGCGCCGCGCCGCGCTGAGAACAGGGCGGTCGGCATACCAGAAGAGCCGGCACCAATAACAATGACATCCCAAATACGGTCTGGATCTGCAGCTGTTTCGCTATCCAGACCAAGCTGTTGGGGCGGGCCTTCTGGTCCGGCATCGTAATCTGCACCGAAGAAGTTTCGTGGTTCATCATCTGCCATCTCGTTCCCCATGTTTTGTATCTCCGTCGGTCCTTCTAAATAGAGCTCTATTTACTCAAACTGATCGACGTCATGACTGTCTGACGCAACTCGCTATCCAGTCGGCCGGTGAAAAAATCAGTGAACAAGTCGTTGAAGATCTCGGGTTCTTCCACATACGGATAGTGGCTGGTCCCCGGTATTTTTTTGATAATGGACGGTGCGCTGGTCAACCAGTGTTGAAACACCTCGGCTTCCAAGTGAACGACGGTAGGATTACTCAAGCCCCACATAATCAATGTCGGCGCTTCAATTTGACCAAGCACTGTTTGTGGGTCACCGGTACGGTACGAGCGGGTATAGCGCCTCAGTTCCTCCCCAAGACCTTCGCGACGGCCCATGTCATAGGCCATGTTCACCATCCATTCGGGAGGGACGTGATCGCCTTTAAAAGTGTTGTCCAATAGTCCTTGCCAATAAGAGCGAGATTTATTGATCTCCTCAATTTGCTGACGCGCAGAAGATCCCGGTGAGCCCAACGGATCTGTCTCTGGTGTTCGTGGCAGGCCGGCTGAGTTTATGAGAGCAAATCGATCAACTTTTTCTGTATTGGCAGCCGCGTATCGAAAGGCAACCACACCTCCGCTCGATGTTCCTACGAGATGGAATTTCTCGAGATCAAGCTTTTCGATGAGACGTTCAAGCAAATCTATATTGCGTTCGATGGAATTCAGTTGCTTCGGGTCAGGACCGGTGAGTCCGGCATTGGCGAAATCCATACGGATAACGCGAAAATTATCTTTCAGCAGTGCCGTCAGTGGGTCCCATGAACGAAGACTGTGGTAGGACGCGTGCAAGAGAACAACGGCGTCTCCTTCTCCTTCGTCAAGGTAATGAACGCTAACACCGTCAAGGTCGACGAATTGCGAATTCGTCAGCTGATAGGTGTTACGAAGGTCTTCGAGTGGGATGCTTGGTACCTGAGCCATGGTTAATCTCGCGCACGTAACTGTCAGGACTAACCACACTATCAAAGCAATGCGCACGGCCGAATTCCTTTCATTATGACTCAGGCATGTTAACTTCAGCGACTTACAAGAAGATACCCACCATCGCCTTCTCATGCCCAATTTTTCCAAATCACCAATCAATTAAACTTATCGGTGGCAATTAAAGACGATCAAAAGAAGCGGAAATGAAAAAAAGATACAGGCCGAGTAAGGATGGGAGCATGCCACACCGAGATTATGCAGAGGGACCTTTTGGTAAGGTTCATTTTCAAGACACACGAGAAGGATAGCCGCTCGTTCTCTTGCACCAGGCACCAATGTCTTCCAGGCAATTTGATAGCGTCTACACCCTTCTGCATGAGCTGGCATCCGGTCGACAGGCATCGATATGCCAGGGTTCGGCCTTTCAGACCCGACTGATTTCGTCCCTAAAGTCGAAGATTATGCCCGCGTCGTGCCGAGCGTACTTGACCACCTCGGTATTAAATCCGCCGTCGTGTTAGGGCATCAAAAGGGTGCCTTGGTTGCGACGGAAGTGGCGCTGCAATTTGAAGCGGGCGTTGTTGCTCTCATTCTCAATGGACCAGTGCCCCTAACTGAACAGGCGAAACAAGAAGGTCTAGACTACGTTGAAAATTTCGAGAAACAGTTTGCAGCCCAGTCCGATGGGCAGCATTTGGTGACGTTATTCCAGAGGCGTATGTCAACCGCTAACGAAAGCACAAAGTGGGAGCTGTCAAATCGTTACATTGCTGAACATTTCATTGGCTACGGCCCCTTTTGGTATGGCCACCATGCCGCCTTTCAATACGACCACACGGCCATCATTCCGCCGATCAAACAGCCCACACTCATTCTCACGAACACAGGTGATGAAATTTATGAAAACGCGAAGCAGACCGCAGAGATGCGTCCCGACTTTGCGTACGCGGAAATCGAAGGGGGGTCTTGGGATATAGTCGATGAGAAACCGGAGGAGTGGGTTGATGCCGTCTTATAGTTTGTCGCCATCAAATAGGTGTTCGACAATTTAGTGTTGTAATTTTGCGCCTACCCAGCCTTATGCTGTTCATTCACCTTTTGTAGTAACGCAACATCAGTGCCTAGGAATACAGCATGTTGTTATTAAACCAAGGTCATATTTCAGAGCTTGTCCGTTGGTCTACCGTCGACAATCCCATCGCTAATCCTTACGGATGACTTCTACCTCGTCAGCAATCGTAATTGTCATCAGGTCTTCGCCCACGACAACCGGGCCATCATAGTTGGCCTTTGTTCTATCGATGATTTCGCTATCGGGCACATCGCCAAACGTACCGACGTGTATATAAACGGCGAGTTTGGGTTTGGTGAGATTAAACACATCCGCCGCTTGTTCAGGTGTGACGCGGACACTGAGAATACTTTTTATAGTGGGAAATTCGCAAATTGAGATGAGAAACCAAACACTTCATGAAGAAGAAGATCAGTGCCCTGAGCATACTTAATAACATTCGGTGAATAAGTCGTGTCACCGGAAATGACAACCGACTTGCTATTGTAATCTATCCGGTATCCCAGCGCCGGCATGCCGTGTTCCACAGCAAAAGCCGTGACTTTACTGCCATCTCCCTCATAGATGCCGCCATCTTCCGTAATCTCAGTGGTGATTATCAATGACCTTGATCTATTACTGTTAGTGAGAGGTTCTCCAGCGGCGCTCACCCGACTAACAATGTAAGCTTCATATGTGCTGATCATGTGGTCGACAAAGGATTTGGTCCCGGGAGGGCCCCATATCTGCAATGGCTCCTGCCTTCGTCCATGCAACCAACGCGACAACCAAAGATCATCGAGTGAGACGACATGGTCGAAGTGAAGGTGGGTCAACAGCACCCGGTCAATCCGTGTAAAAGAATCGGCCTCGTTGCCTGGGTTTAACTGGGATAAGCGGTTCACAACACCGCGGCCCGCATCGATAACGAATTGACTATTACCAGCGGTTACCAATGTGCTCATCGCGGCATGATCAGGGTCGGGCGTCGGAGCAGATGTTCCAAGTAAGGTTACGGTGAAGGGTGCTTCTCCGGCTGGACATCCTTCAACGACATCACCATCGCAGTCTCCGGCCTGGCTCGCTTGTCCACCTAAAAACAAGGTGATTATCAGCAGCCATACAGTCGGCCAACTTCTTAAAAACCGTCCCCCCAACTTCACTTCTCCTTTATTGAACCTAGGCAAAATCGGCTATAGGTCAGCCGATAAATTCCATATGAGTCTTTGCGATCTGACGTCGTTCAAATGGTCTTCAATTTGGATTAACCAAGGTAGGGTTTTTCTTTGCTCATTACAAAGATTTCTAATGTCCGCTTATGGCTAGAAACGGATACTTAGTATTGAACGTTTGCTTATTGCGTTGCGGTCATTCCGGCTCGGGCCTTTTGCAGTGTTTGCATGTCCACACCGAGCTGCGGTTTATTAGGTTCAACAAGGACAGCAAAAGGCGCCGGGGTCTTATATAACCAGACCCGCCAGTACTCTTCGTCGTTGTCGTGGGTGTCTACCCAGCGTTCTTCACCGTCTTCACATTTCTGAATGGTCTTGAAATATAGAACCTTGCCCGGTTGACGTTGCTCCCAAAATCCGGACCAGGTGGTTCTTCACCTATGCGGCCTGATCGATGGTCATATCTCTCCTGGCCTGTGCCGGCGTCCGGTAGCCGATGCTCGAGTGGCGCCGTCGTTGGTTATAGAAGATCTCGATGTACTCGAATAGCGCAGCCCTGGCCTCGCGCCGGGTACGAAACGGGTACGGTGCACGAGTTCGGTCTTGAGAGACCCAAAGAAGCTCTCCATGGGGGCATTGTCGAGGCAATTCCCCTTGCGGCTCATGGCGGCCTTGATGCCGTGGAGGCGGAGCAGTTTGCGGTCGTCACCGCAGGCATATTGGGCGGGTTCAACCGGTCGTCGCAACACGTTCAGTTTGACTGGCCTGCAAGCACTGGTCCAGAGCTTCGGCGGGAGTTCTCCATCCGAGGGTCTTGCGGGGCCGTGTATTGAGCGCGTCAGCAACAACTGCGAGTACGTCCGGACTGTGTGCGCTCAGATCGGTTCCTTTCGGGAAGTACTGTCGAAGCAATCCATTGGCGTTCTCGTTCGTTCCGCGTTGCCAAGGGCTGTGCGGTTCGCAGAAGTAGACGGGAAGGCCGGTTGCGATCCGCAGATCCGCATGCCTGGCCATCTCTGCTCCCTGGTCCCAGGTCAGCGAGCGGCGAAGCTGCGCTGGCAATGTCGTGATCGTCCGGGCGATGGCATCGCGAACCGCTTCAGCCCCATGCCAGAGTGTTGCGACGACCGATTGAACTCGCCTTGCACACCGCGATCGCAATGGTGGATCAGCCCCAGCGTTGACCCGGTGGGTACACAGGCACCGCCCACACGCCTTCGCTTCGCACACGCGAAACGCTACGCAAAGCCGCGCGGGTCCCTCCTATGCACTACCGGGACAACCCGCAACAACGCCTTCGGCATCACATAAAATGGACTGGTTTTACGCCGCCCAACTGGACTGATTTTGCTCCGCCGTTGACATTTCGAACTATCACTCTACCTAATATTCTAAAGGCTAGGCGTGACGAGAAAACATTTCGCATTTTGTGCTGCGGTGTTGGTAGTGGACAAGAAGCCTACTCGTTGGCTTTACTCTTACGGCAAGCCGGAGATGAGTTGGCAGCATGGGACCCTCATATTACTGGAATTGACATCTCGGAAGCGGCGGTGGATCGAGCGCAAGCGGGCATGTACACACAGTTTGAAGTTCAGCGCGGTCTTCCCATTCGCATGTTATTGGCTCACTTCGAAAAGGCCAGCGACGACAAATGGCGCATAAAAGACGTCCTACGCGCCGGCATTGAATTCAAACGCTGGAACATGATCGAGGAACTATATCCGCTTGGTGCATACGACGTCGTATTCTGCCGCAATGTATTGATGTCGTTCAGTCAAGATACAAAAATGAGGGTATTGGGAAGAGTATCAAGGCTGCTTTCTGATGATGGCGCTCTCTACCTTGGTATTGATGAAACGACAGCCGGTGTTTCCAAAAACTTTTTGCCGATCGAACCGGAAATCGGTGTTTTCGGCATTCATCGTCCCTACCGTCCTATTTCACAATCCATCGCTGTGGGTGATTGGCGGGCCAGCGCTCAATCAAGCGCAAGGGAATCCGCGTAGTCTTCCTTTAGGTCTGGATTTTGAGCCGTTTTCTCTAGGACACAATCACCGATCACCAAGAGATCCATTCCTGTTGCCATAAAACATCGAAACGCGTCTTCCGGTGAGCACACGATCGGTTCTCCGCGCACATTAAAACTGGTGTTCACCAATAGTGGAATGCCCGAAATCTCTTTAAATCGTGAAATCAGCTTATGGAATCGCGGATTGGTGTCCTCGTGGACGGTCTGAATGCGGGCTGAAAAGTCGACATGGGTTACGGCCGGAATGTCCGACCGGATCGCGTTGACACGATCCAATCCCCTGCGTTCGAGATCTAAACGTGACAAAGGTAAACAGTGTTCATTGTCCAACGGTGCGACGATCAGCATATAGGGACTGTCTTCATTGAGATCGAACCAATCTGCCGCATCTTCGCGCAGAACGGCCGGCGCAAAAGGTCTGAAGCTTTCCCGGTATTTGACTTTTAAGTTCAATGTACGCTGCGTAGCTGGATCAGCCGGGTTTCCGAGAATTGAGCGTGCACCGAGCGCACGGGGACCGAACTCCATACGGCCCTGAAACCAACCAACAGCTTTATTTTCGTTTAGCGCCTGGGCTGCTCGGATAATGAGCGAGTCTTCGTCGATTATTTCAAAGACAGCACCCGCATTGGTCAGCCGGTTTTCGATGTCGTCTTGGTCGAAAGACGGTCCTAGATAGGAGCCGGCCATGCCATCCCTATGAAGAGTGGGTTGGCGTACTTGTTCATTATGAAGATGATGCGCCACCAGAGCCGCGCCAAGCGCTCCGCCCGCGTCCCCCGCCGCCGGCTGAATCCAAATGCGATCAAAGATGTCTTCTTCCAGGATCTTTCCGTTGGCTACACAGTTCAAGGCGACACCACCGGCGAGGCAAAGATTGTCAGCACCGGTTTCCTTTTTAATGCTGCGGGCTAGACGCAAAACAGCTTCTTCAGTTACCGCCTGAATAGAGGCTGCCAAATCCATGTCCCTTTGCGTCAAATCACTCTCTGGGTCCCGTGGTGGTCCACCGAAAAGGTCATCAAACTTTGTGTTGGTCATTGTTAGACCAGTGGCGTAATTAAAATAGCTCTGGTCCAGGCGAAACGATCCGTCGGGTTTGAGGTCGATGAGATGGTCCAAAATGGTTTGCCGATACTGCGGCCGGCCATAAGGCGCCAGCCCCATCACCTTATATTCGCCTGAATTGACTTTGAATCCGGTGTAGTACGTAAACGCTGAATAGAGCAGGCCTAGAGAATGCGGAAAATAAATTTCCTTTCGGACCTCCAACGTGTTGCCTTGTCCATGAGCCAATGACGTCGTCGCCCATTCGCCGACGCCATCCATTGTCAATACGGCGGCACTTTCGAATGGTGAAGGAAAGAACGCGGATGCTGCGTGGCTCAGGTGATGCTCCGAGAAGATCAGCTTTTCCGCCCACTCCACGTTCTGGTCGAAGGCTTTGAGGTGTTTAATCAGCGTGTCTTTTTGAAAGAGTTTTTCCTTGATCCACACGGGTATGGCACGCCGGAATGAGGCAAAACCACGCGGGGCGAAGGCTGCGTAAGTTTCCAAAAGTCGTTCAAATTTAAGGAACGGTTTCTCATAGAACGCAACGACATCCAAGTCCGCTGGTTTGAGACCTCCAATCTCCAGGCACGAACGAATGGCATGGTTTGGTAAAGATGAGTCATGTTTTTTGCGGGTAAATCGTTCCTCTTGCGCGGCAGCTACGATTTTTCCGTCGACCAGCAGGGCTGCGGCGCTATCGTGATGCAGAGCTGAAAGACCGAGAATGCGCAAAGGAAAGGCTCGCGTCCTGCAATTAGAAAATCGTGTAGATGAAAGGCGCCACGGCACTACCTTGAGCCAAGACGATCAGTCCGCCGAATAACACCAGCATGAAGACCATAGGCAACAGCCAGAATTTTTTACGCACTCGAAGGAATTGCCAAAATTCGGAAAGAAAGGACATTCAATTGGCTCAAAATTGTTGCGGTAAGGTTTTTGGGTCCGGTCCCGGCGGATCACGTTCAATCCAATAACTGTTAGCATTAGGGTCGCGTTTTAGTCGCAACGGATCTTTCCCGGTAAATTTCACATAAAGCCCGGTCGGTATGACGGCAATCAAATATACGGCTCCAAGAACGATCGGACCGACCAAGACATGAAGCACCTGACCCAACCCTAACCAAAGCCATGCCACGGGCGTTAGTGCGCGAGGCATTACCAACGCTAAAACAATCAATCCGCAGGCTAAGCCAAGCGACCAACTACGCGAGGGATTATCATCCAGCAGTGGCCAGGCGCCTACAACACCGAAAACCACAGCCAGTACAAGCCCAACCGAACGGTTGGAGGCGCGAGGCGTTGCTTCGGTTCTCTCTTGAAATTCGTGGTGATCAGCTTTCATCGCTGGAGATATAGCATTCTAACCCAAAAGCCGCAGCATCTAACGCACCACCGATTTAAATGACCAAGGGTGTGCCTACGCGTATGGGCGGCACACCCTTGGTGTTACTTACCTGACGCCAAAGTGGTTGGTCCTCCGGCAAGCCATCACATTTGGCTACCACTTGAAAACGCAGAAAAACATCGGATACGGCTTTACGTCTCGCGGAACGGGATATTCTGGTAGCAACGGCTGCGGACTTCGCTGCCGGTCGTGACCATGACAATCATGGAATCCGCGTGTCTTTGGGTGCGGCAGACAGCCGTGAAGAGATCACAAGATTCTGTTCAGTCTATTCAGACGTTACGCTCCCTACCGGCCGGCAACTTGCACGGGCTGTCTAGCCGGCTGCCGCCTTTGCTGGCGGAAGATCTACTGCCGCCGACGTCTCCCGCAATACATAGCCTCGGCCCCAAACGGTTTCGATGTAATGATCGCCGCCGGTGGCGGTGGCAATTTTCTTTCTCAGCTTGCAGATGAACACGTCGATGATCTTCAGTTCCGGCTCATCCATGCCACCGTAGAGATGGTTGAGGAATTGTTCCTTGGTTAGGGTTGTGCCTTTGCGCAACGCCAGCAATTCCAGAATGCCGTACTCCTTGCCGGTCAAATGCAGGGGCTCGCCCTCAACCTCCGCCGTGCGCGCCTCGAGGTGCACAGTCAACTTACCCACTTCCACTTTCGGCTGAGCATGTCCCTTAGACCGGCGGACGATGGCTTGAATGCGAGCCAGCAATTCTTCGCAGTTGAAAGGTTTAGTCAGGTAATCATCTGCTCCGATGCCAAACCCTTGTACTTTCTTTGTCGGCTCGGTTAAGCCCGACAGGATCAAGACCGGTGTTTCAACTTTCGAATTGCGTAACTGACGCAACACATCCAGCCCGTCCATATCGGGCAGCATGAGATCGAGAACCACCAAGCCATACTCATAGAGCTTGCCGATTTCGATGCCGTCTTCACCCATGTCGGCGGTGTCCACCACCCAATCTTCCTTGCGCAACATGGTCTCGATTGTTTGTGCTGTCGCTGGGTCGTCTTCAACCAATAGAATACGCATGTCCGTCAGCCCCTTCCGCTCGAATCCCGTCCTTAATAAACCTTAATATATCACGACGATGTTTATCAGACCAGCGAAGCCACCGGGTCGCAGGAATCCTGGACTTATCCGGCTCAAAGCCGTGATCTGGCCCTTTACCGGGTGTTAACGGCACCCGGTAAAGGGCCTCGTTCTCGGCCGTAGGTAATAAGTCTGAATTCCGGGTGTGTGGTGCGACTGGGGGTTCTGCAATATGGTCAACAAATGACCACGGGAATGGGACACAGGGTTAGGTGGCGGTCAACATTTCAACGCTCATAAACGAGCTCAACCGGTTGCCGGTGCATCGTGTGTACGGCCGTGTCTCGGCGGTGCAAGGTCTGCTGGTGGAAGTCACCGGCGTGCAAGGGAACCTGTCCGTCGGTGATCGCTGCAACGTCATCGCTCGCGATGATGGCGTGGTTGCTTGCGAAGTGGTTGGGTTCCGGGAAGAACGCGCTTTGCTGATGCCGTTCGGCGCACTTGAAGGTGTCGGCCTCGGGCGCCGGGCGGAAATCGGTGAAAGCCAACCGGCTATCTTTCCTGACGATGCATGGCTAGGCCGCGTGATCAATGCCATGGACCGTCCCGTCGATGATCAAGGCCCGTTGTCTTCGGGTGAAACGCCATATCCAATCATATCATGTTGTTATAATTCCTGCAAATCGCCATATGTGCGCAGGAGTGCGCTGGGATGCGATAAAGTGTTGGATTTGCACTATATTTGTCCGTTTCCTTGGGCCGTTGCCCGCTTGCCCTTCTGCCATGCATGCGCCAAAATACGCTCCGTATTGATGCTAGGCGCTTGCATTTTGCTTACGGATAAAGTGAGCGGCGGCGCGAGGAAAATCCGCGGAGTGCCATACCGAAACGCCAGGAAAGGGTCATCACCAAACGCACCGTCGAGGCCTTGTCCGTCGAGGACCGCGATGCCGTGTTCTGGGACCGGAACCTCCCCGGCTTCGGCATCAGGGTCTATCCCTCGGGGCTTAAGAAGTACGTGGTCCAGAGCCGGGGTCCCGGCGGGTCTAAGAGGGCGACGTTGGGCCGGCACGGCAACATCGCTGCCGAGCAGGCGCGACGCATTGCGGCGGAGGCCATAGACCGCATCAAGCGGGGCGAGGACCCGCTGCCCCCTCTGCCGGAGCCCGAGCCCACCATGGCGGTCCTCGCCGAGCGTTACATGCGCGAGTATGTGGCGCCGCGCTGCAAGGCATCGAGCGTGCAAATCTACCGGCGGGCGCTCGACAACCACATCCTGCCCGCCCTTGGGGACATACCGGCCGCCGCGGTGGGACGCGAACATGTCACGCAATTGCACTACGTGATGCGGAACAAGCCTTATGCGGCGAATGCAGCGATCAAGATCGTGGCCAAGATGCTGTCCCTGGCCGTTGAGTGGGGCATCAGGGAAGCCGGTCCGAACCCGAGCCGGGCGGTGCGCAAGTACCGGACGCGCCCGCGTGAGCGGTTCCTGACGGATGACGAGTACTGCAGGCTCGGGCAGGCGGTGGACGAGCTGGAGACCGAGGGAAAGGTGTCCCGCCACACAGCGGCGGCGATCCGGCTACTGGCGCTGACCGGGTGCCGGCGCAACGAGGTGCTTGAACTGCGGTGGGACGATGTGGACCGGACGGCGGGGGAACTGCGGCTACGCGACCGCAAGACCGGTGTGCGCCCGGTGCCGCTGACGCCCGCGGCGGCGGGCGTGCTGGACGGCATTCCCCGCGTCCCCGGCAACCCCTGGGTGATCGCCGGGCGGAAACCAGGCGCCCGTCTCGTCAACGTCAACGATGCATGGCCGATGGTGCGCGCACGCGCAGGACTTGACGGGGTGCGCATCCATGATCTCAGGCATTCCTGGGCGAGCCGGGCGTTGGCGCTTGGTGAGAGCCTCTCAATGATCGGTAAGCTGCTGGGCCACAACAGGATCGAGACCATCGCGCGCTATGCGCATCTGGCGCGTGACATGGAGAAGGCCTCGGCGGCCAAGGTGGGCGGTAGCATCGGCGCCGACATCCTGCCCCATGACGGCACGGAGGGGGCGGCATGGCCAAGCTGAGCCGGCGGTCGATCTCCCGGCGTACGGTCGAGGCGCTGTCGGTGGAGAAGGACACGGTGTTCTGGGACCGGGACCTCTCAGGGTTCGGAGTCAGGATCTATGCCTCAGGCACCAAGATGTACATCGTCCAGAGCCGGGCGAACGGCAAATCGGTACGGGTGACGGTGGGCCGGCATGGGGTGATCAGCGCTGATGAGGCGGGCCGGCGGGCAGCGCGGATCGTCAACCGGATCAAGGCGGGCCGGCGGCGGCCGATCTGGCGGCACGCTACATGGAGGAGCATGTGGCGGTGTATTGCAAGGGGTCTACGGCAGCGGGCATCCGGAGGCTGCTCGGAAAGCACATTCTTCCCGAGTTCGGAAGACTACCCCTTTTGGCGGTCGAGCGCGAACGGGTGGCAGCGTTTCACGCCCGGCTGCGCGAAGTGCCCGCGGCGGCGAACCAAGTGGTGGCGCTGCTGTCGCACATGTACACCATGGCCGTGTCCTGGGGGATGGTTCCCGACGGCACGAACCCGTGTCGGGCGGTCGTCCGACACGGGCAACGCAGGCGCGAGCGGTTCCTGACCGATGCGGAGTTCCGCCGCCTCGGCGAGGTGCTCGCCCACGTCTCTACCACGGGCGGAGTATCGGCCCATGCGGTAGTGGCAATCCGGTTGTTGTTGCTTACCGGCTGCCGTAAAAGCGAGATTCTGTCCTTGCAATGGAAGGATGTGGACCTGGCGGCCAGCGAGCTGTGGCTTGTCGACAGCAAGACGGGTCCGCGCTCCGTGCCCCTGTCCCGACCGGCGGTAAGGGTGCTGGCGGAGTTGCCTCGCGTTTCGGGCAATCCCTGGGTGATCCCTGGGAAGAAGCCGGGCACCCACCTGATCAACCTGCACGGCCCGTGGCGGATCGTGCGGAAACGCGCCGGGCTCGGGGACGTGCGGCTTCACGACTGCCGTCACAGCTTTGCTAGCCGCGCCCTGGCGCTGGGCGAAAGCCTGTCCGCCATCGCCAAGCTGCTCGGTCACAGCCGGATCCAGACTACAGCACGGTATGCGCATCTGGCGCGGGACTCGGTCAAGGCCTCGGCGGCGCGGGTCGCCGCCAGCATCGCCGATGACTTTCTGCGGGTTGACGGTTCGGGTTAGCGCTGAATGTGATGATAGCTGTCCCTTCCGAAAAACTCCATCCACGCGGAGTTATGGAGGATTCACATCCAGTTCAAGCGGATGAGGTTTTTACAAGGGACAGGGGCTCCGCGCCAATATCAACACCTAGAATACGGTTCCTGATCTCGATACCGTCAATTGACAGATCAAGCTGTAGAGAATCACCGGCGTAATAATGCCATATCTCCACCGCATCGATGCGGTGCCATGCAGAGGTCTCTCCTGCCTTCAAAAGGTAATAGATGGCTGTAACCTCACTGCGTTTGTCGTTTGCTGTCGGTGCACGAAACGTCTCGCGGTAATGCCCACCTTCCGGATGAGGCTTTAGTCCGTACCGAGCGATAATTTCGCCAGCGCCCATTGGCAATCCCTATATATAATGTGAAAGCGAACCGCCGTTCACTCATTAGACTATCGTAGCTAACGGCTTGTTGGAGGCCAAACCTTACCATGCCCCAAGATGGTGTGTTGATTTTCGGAGGTACCGGGCGCACCGGGTTAGAGATTGCGAGACGCTTACGCCAACGCGGGGACCAAGTCACCGTCGTTGCCAGAGCAAGTTCAGATGTATCGGAGCTGGAGGCGATTGAAACCAAAATTGTCAATGCAGATGCCTTCAATGTAAAAGAACTGAAGGACGCGACGGCATCTGCCAGATGCGGTACTGCCATATGCAGCCTTGGCAATAGACCGGGCGCTGAACGAAAGATCGATTATGAAGGCGTGCGCAATGCCATTGTTGCTGCTGAAGCGGCGGGTGTCACCCGTTTCATTCTCATATCCTCAGTCGGCTGCGGTGACAGCCGACCGGCGCTCTCGGAACGGGCGCTCAAATTCCTCGGCGACCTGTGTCTCCGCAAAACTCAAGGTGAGGATTATCTCAAAAATAGCGGCTTGGATTGGACCATTATACGACCGGGGGGTCTATCTTCTGATCCGCTAACGGGAAATGCGGTTTTGAGTGAAGATCCTTTGTCGTATGGAACGATTCGCAGAGGTGACGTTGCCCGTCTCGCTATTTTTTCTCTCGACGATCCAGACACAATTGCCAAAACATACTCAGCCATTGACCCAAGTTTGGGTGTCGACTGAGGTTTCGGAAGGGACAGGAGCGTATGGCTATATTCGGCAAGATAATGGGCGGCGCCCTTGGCTTCGCGCTCGGGGGGGGGCTTTGGGCGCAATAATCGGAGCGGTTGCTGGCCACGGCTTAATCGACCGGAGCCAAAGCCGGGCTATGGCGAGTGGAAACAAGGTCAATACGGCGGAGGCTAGGGTAGTGTTTGCCTTGGGGGTGATCGCTCTTTCCGCCAAGGTCGCAAAGGCGGACGGTACGGTCACGCGGGATGAAATCCGCACATTCCAGAGGCTCTTCCCGTTCGACCCCGGGGAGCAGTCCCGGGTAGCCGAGTTCTACAATGAGGCCAGCCGGAGCTCTTACGGTTTCGAGGCCTATGCCGAACAGGTACGGGGGCGTGCTTGCTGCGCAGCCCGAACTCTTGACCGAAGTCGTAGACGCGCTCTACGCCATTGCAATGGCTGATGGCGACCTGCATCGGGAAGAGGAGAGAATGATCGCGCGCATTGGAGCGATTTTCGGCCTCGGCGAATATGAGATAGCATCGATCCGCGCCCGCCACGCGGCTGGCCCAACGTCGGACAAGGGGACAGCAGGCTCCTATGCCGTGCTCGGAGTGGAACCGGGGGCGACAGATGAGGAGCTTCGTGCGGCGCATCGCAATCTCGTGCGCACTTACCATCCAGACCGTCTGGTCTCCAAGGGGTTGCCCGAGGAGTTCATGAAGCTCGCGAATGACCGGCTCGCGGAGATCAACTCCGCCTATGAGACCGTGACGAAGGAGCGCCGAGCCTCGTGAGCGGAAGTGTATAAAGTTTTCGCACCGAATGCCAGATGATGCATCACACAAATTCTGTGGATTTTCTCAATTCCAGAAAAGTTCGGTAAAGGTGGTTGCGGGCCCCCGCAACCAATTTCCCTCATTAAATCAATAAGATAAATGCATTCTCTTTTGTACTGTCAGCCCCGCTGTCCGAACTTGGAGGTATATTGGAAGCACCTGAACTAAAGACTCATGCCTTCTAATTGGCGCCAATGAAATGGGAGTTCCCCGTGTTACGGTTAGGGGTTCTTGCACACCATTTTCATTAGAAGACCTACTTTCCTAACAACGAAGTTACTTTAAGTAGATTAAGATTATGAAACCAAATTGAGGTGTCGGGAGACAATCATGACCAGTCACGCATCGGAAACCGAAGGTTATGTCGGCAAGTCTGTCCGCACATTAGAAGGTCGCGCTCCTGTCATGGGTCAGGCCATCTACTCCAACGACTTCAATTTTCCTGGTCAGCTCCATGCCCATGTGCTGCGAAGTCCGCACGCCTCCGCTAAAATAAAGTCCGTTGATAAATCCGGCGCTGAAAAAGTCGCGGGCGTTGTGCGTGTGATGGATGGTGATGAAGCCGCAGAACTGATCGATCCTATTCCTCACTATATTGATCCGGCTGTTTTTGGTGGGCGCAGTGCGACCATCCGCTGTCTGGCGAAAGATCATGTATGGTGTTTTGGCCAGCCGGTTGCCGTGGTTGTCGCAGAAGACAAGCGCACGGCCCGTTACGCTGCCTCTCGCATAACTGTCGATTACGAAGTCACAACACCGGTTATCGAACCCGAAGAGGCGATCAAGGATGATGCGCCCATGGTTGTTCCGGGGTGGGATGCCAACATGATCATGCAGGTCCCGTTCGCCAATGGCGACGCAGCCGCTGCCTTTGCCGCCGCCGACCGGGTGATCAAAACAGAGGTTAAGGTTCACCGCTTCTCCACTCAGCCGATCGAAACGCGGACCTACAATGCCGTGTACGAGCCGGGTACGGACAGCGTGACTCTGTACGGCACCGTGCAAAACCCCCATCCGCTGCGTAACGTGCTGTCTAAAATCCTGCGCATGCCGGAGAATAAAATTCGCGTTCATGCCCCCGTCATTGGCGGGGCATTCGGTATGAAAATGCACGGTCATCCGGAAGAGGGACTTGTGTGCCTGCTATCCAAGGTCACCGGCCAACCGGTGAAGTGGGTGGAAGATCGTGAGGAATGTCTCCTTATCGGTGCCCGCGAACAAGTGCACAACGTTGAACTGGCCGTCAAAAAAGATGGGGCCATTCTTGGATTGCGAGATCATTTTCTCGCCAACACGGGTGCTCCGTCGTCTTGCCCTGGTTGGGGTATGGCGTTTCTGACCGGCCTCACAATGCCAGGTCCATACTCAGTGCAAGATATTGACGTCATGCTGTCAGCTGTGGTGACCAACAAACCGAGTTGGAACGCGTCACGGGGTTACGGCAAGGAAGTAACGGCATTGGCGCTGGAACTCTCCGTTGACAATGCGGCACGTGAGCTGGGTATCGATCCGGTCGATATACGAATGAAGAATTTTATCAAGAAAGACCAGTTCCCTTACGACAGCCCCACAGGCCTTATTTATGACTCGGGTGATTACGCCGGTGTGTTGGAAAAGGCACTTAACGCCATCGGCTATGAAGACTGGAAAACCAAACAGGAAGAAGCCCGCAAAGAGGGTCGCTACATCGGCATCGGCATTGGTTACGAACTCACGCCCGAAGGTGGCACTCTACCGGCAACCTTGGTCGCCGGATATGACTCCTCTACCGTCCGCGTCGCCCCTGATGGTTCTGTTCGTGTCTTGACGGGTGTCACCACCCCGGGGTCGGGAAACCCGACGGGTATTGCACAGATCGTCGCCGATGAACTGGGTGTGCGTCTTGACACTATCGAAGTTGTTCAAGGCGACACAACCACCTGTCCGTACGGCTTTGGCAATTCTTCCGGGCGCTCGACCATTGTTGGAGGCGGCTCTGCGGCCAAGGCGGCCAAAGAGGTGCGCGGCAAGATCGTCAAAGTGGTGGCGGCTCTCCTTCAGGCCAAGGAAGATGACATCACCATGGTGGATGGCCAGATCACCTCCGCCGGCGGGGCCTCCATCAGCTTGGAAGAGGTCTGCTACGCCTGCTACACGCGCGCGTACGATGTGGCCTCGGTGATCGAGCCGCCGTTGGAAGCCACGGCCACGTTTAAGCCGGGTCTGGTACGGCACACGCCCAACGAAAAGGGTCAGATCAATCCGTATCCCAGTTACTCGAACGCCGCTTATGTCGCCATCAGCGAAGTGGATGTGGAGACGGGCGAGGTCAAACTCCTAAAGGTCTCGGTCGCCCATGATTGCGGCAAGGTGATCAATCCCATCCTGGTCGAAGGCCAGGCCTGCGGGGCCATCATGTTCGGTATCGGTGGCGCCATGGCGGAAAACATCAAGTTTGACGAAAACGGCAAACAGCTGACCAAGAACTTCATGGATTATGTCATGCCGCGCATCGGCGACATGCCGTCTGTCACCTTGACGCACCACGATAGTCCCAATCCTGTCACATACATGGGTCTGAAAGGGGCCGGCGAGGCCGGTGTTGGCGGGTCCGCCGCGGCTGTGGTGAACTCGGTCAACAATGCGTTGTCCCCGTTCGGCGTGATGATGACGGAATTGCCACTCTCCGCTCCGCGCGTTTGGTCAGCCATCCAGTCTGCCAAAAAGGCGCAACCCCAGCGCAAGGTGGCCTGATCATGAGTCTGTATCCCGCTTTCGCACGTCCGCGGAATCTCAATCAGGCTTCAGAGATTCTGAGTGGCCTCTCAGCGGGCGCAATGATCATCGCTGGTGGCCAGGAGTTGATGCCGAGCGTTAACTACGGTGTCCTCATGCCTGAGGTCTACATCGACATTGGTCAGATCAAAGATCTTAAAGGGGTCACGGAAGACGATGGCGCGATTCACATCGGTGCGCTGACCGTGCACCGGGACGTGCAGGACAGCGACATAATCCAATCAAAAGTGCCATTGCTTACTTATGCGGCAGCACAGGTTGGTGGTGGTTGGCAAGTGCACAACAGGGGGACCATCGGCGGCAATATTGTGTCGATGCATCCGCTGTACGACATCTTGCCCTCGTTGTTGGTGCTTGGTGCCGAAGTTGATGTTTTGAAGAATGGTGAAACGCAAAGGGTTGCTCTTGCGGACCTGATGAAAGACGCCAGCCACGGTCTGGGCAGTGAATCCCTGCTGGTGCGTGTGATTCTCAAACCGATGTCACCCAGCGCTGGATGGGCCTACGAAAAACTCAAAATCACGGCGGGTGGGTATGGCTCTGCCAATGCGGCTGCCATCGTGACATTGGATGGTGACAAGATCACCAGCCTGCGCGTGGCGGTCGGCGCCGTGTCAGAGCTTCCAGTCGACGTGTCCGAAGCCCTCATTGGTTGCCGGGGCCAGGCTTGGTCGGATCATCTGGCCGACGAGGTCGAAGTAAAGGCCTCTGCCGAGATTAGCAACCCTCTCTCCGATCATCAGGGTGATGGGAACTGGCGAAGAGCTATGGCCGGAGTCATGGCGCGTCGTGCCATTGAAGCAGCCATAATAAAAGCCGGTTAAAGGAAGACGCATCTAGGAAATCGCTTATGGAAGACCTGTTGGAAGATACCGCCCTCGTCAATTTGCGCATCAACGGCAAACTGTACGAGCTTGAAATTCCGCCCCACAAATCTTTGCTGGATTTACTGCGTGACGATCTCAACCTGACCGGCACCCATATGGGTTGCATGACCGGCCACTGCGGCGCGTGCACTGTTTCCATTGATGGCCGGGTGGCAAAATCCTGTATCACGCTGGCAGCGACATTGGGCCGGGCTAAAATCACGACGATCGAAGGCCTGACAAAGGACGATGGCACGTTAAGTGCCATTCAACAGGCGTTTTGGGATGAAGCGGGATTCCAATGTGCGTACTGCGCGCCGGGGATGCTGTTGTGCACGGCTGAACTGCTGGAAAACAATCCGGTTCCCAGTGATGACGAGATCGATACGGCGCTGGCCGGCAATCTTTGCCGTTGCACCGGGTATCAGAGCATTCGCCGAGCCGTAAAAGCCGCGATCACCAACACCAAACAAGATGCCCCCCAAGCCGTCGAATAGACGGGAGAATGCGCACCTTATGGTCTACTCTTAGGGAAGTCGACCATCAGCTTTGATAGCATATCCCTGAGTTATGACTGGGCTTCACATGCATAGATTGGACGGTAAGGTCGCGATTGTCACAGGTGCTGGCGCGGACGGCATTGGTAGACGTTGTGGAGACCACATCGTCAGTTTTTCTGGTTAATTACTCGGACTTTGTGGCCATGCGGCTTGACATCAACGGCTACGAAGTGCGCACCGACGGCATCATGTTTGAAAAGCTGACGATTGAATAGAAAACGTTCTGTCACTCGATTAATTCAATTTCTTCAAACTGCACACCGTTGGACCGAGCGCGATAGTTACCGATCCGCTGAGACGTTCCTGTTATGGCTGAATAGTCCA
The DNA here is from genome assembly GCA_965262665.1 of Rhodospirillaceae bacterium. Taxonomy (GTDB): domain Bacteria; phylum Pseudomonadota; class Alphaproteobacteria; order Rhodospirillales; family Rhodospirillaceae; genus CBDBND01. The sequence continues at coordinate 516,983 of OZ253551.1, read as the reverse complement.
CCAACAACAGCGCCGGCGCCAGATCATGGAAGCGGGCGACGATTGACTGGATAAATACCTCTCTCAGTGCGCGGTCCATTTCATGATTACTTTCTTCAATGATATCCGTTAGCTCGGGTGCGCAGAAAAAATTCAATGAGCCCGCACAGGATATCCGTTCAATGGCCTGACTGATGTCACCGACCAGTGCGCTGGACAAGGTGGTTGAATAGGCATCGATCTCGCCCCAATCACCCGACGCAATCCGCCGCATCAGGTCGGGAAAGGGAAGGAGGCGCAGAGTGACGTCAACACCAACATTGGCGAGGTCCTGCTGCATCAGTTGAAACAATAGCGTGTCGGCCGGAGTCTGGCCGGAGAAAACGCCAAAAGTCAGTTTCAGACCATTGCCGTAACCTGCCTCGTCAAGTAAATGCCGAGCCCGGTCGGGGTCGTATGTATATGGGGCGAGGGTCGGATTGTACCCGAAGATTTCTGGTGTGATGACCTGGCTTGCGACCCTGACATAGCCATAGAGGACTTGCTCGGCCATAACCCGTTTGTTAACGGCATAGTTCAGGGCTTGGCGAACCCGTTTGTCCTTCATGGCCTCGACCACATCACCGACATTCCGCAATGCCATGGTGACGAGATGGGGTGCCGGCAGCACAATGATGTTGAAACCCGCTGTTTCCAGTTGGGGAATGTTGTCGGGATCCAAGTTGACGGCGATGTCGACTTGGTTTGACAGGAGCGCCTGAAGCCGTGTGGTTGAATCCGGGAGAGGATTAATCGTGACCCGTTTTACTGAACGGGATTGGCGCCAAGACTGGTCAAAAACCTCGAGTTCAACTACACGCGAGGCCGCTCCCCAGTCTCTCACTACGAACGGTCCGGTTCCGACCGGTTCTTGTGTGAAACCATCAACACCCAATTCGCGCCACGCGCCTGCATCGACGATGGAGATATTGGCCAGACGGTTGGGAAGGATTGGGTCCGGTTTGTTGGTCTTGATGGCTACCGTCAAAGGATTGATGGTCCGGGCCGACTCAATTGTTGCGGCATATCTCGTAACGAAATATTGCGCCGCCTCCTGACTCTTCAAGTAATCCAGTGTGGCGACAACAGCATCGGCCGTGAACGGTTCACCGTTATGGAAGACCACGTTGTCTCGCAAGTTGAAGATCCAGGTTGTCAGTGAGTCCGTTTGCCAGGACGTGGCCAAGGACGGCTGAAGTTTGGCATCGCGGCTGAGGCTGGTAAGTGCGTCAAAAAGGGCAACACGGATACTTGTGCCATCGTCTCGGACAAAAGGGTTGCCCAGTGAAGTAGGGGGTACTGGTGAGGCGGCCCGCACCAAACCTTGTGCTACTTGAGCGGTGGAATGAGTCGCAAACAGCAAGACAGTGGAACATAAGACGTAAGCCACGACAAAGCGTGATGTCACTCGACAATAGCTCAAAAAATTAAACATCAACGCTCACCGCATCGTAGGTCGCGACCGTTTCTTGATTGTATTCCCGGGCGATGGCTTCTGTCTTGTCATCGTCAATGCCATGCATTTTAAGTCCGGCATGGCGGGTGCCTTGTGTTACCAGCGTCGTCCGTTCGCGCCGAGCCGCTTCATAACGTGCAAGGCCTTCGAACACGTCATCTGACAGCGCAAAGGCCCGGGCCAACACCACCCCATCTTCTATGGCCATGCCTGCCCCCTGACCCAAAAACGGCAACATGGGATGGGCTGCGTCGCCGAGCAATGTTGCCCGTCCCTTAGAGTCGGTTTCGAAAGTCATGCGGCTCGGGCCAATCTGCGGACGAGGAGCATGACGGAGGCGGCGTAGAGGAAGGCGCGGGCCGAGGCGATGGTGGCCTCGAAGTCCTTTGCCAGTCGCCGGTTGCGGTTGATCCAGGCGAAGAAGCGCTCCACGACCCAGCGGCGCGGTTGGACGGCGAAGCCGACCTGATCGGGGCTTTTGCGCACGATCTCGACGGCGATCATGGTGGCCGTGGCGACCTTCTCGCCGGCGTAGCCGCTGTCGGCAAAGACCTTCTCGATGAACGGAAACGAGCCGCGTGAGGCGCACAGCAGCGGCCCGCCACCATCGCGGTCCTGGATACTCGCCGGATGCGCCTCGAGCACGAGGCCGCGCCCGTCGGTGTCGACCAGCGCGTGGCGCTTGCGCCCCTTGATCTTCTTGCCCGCATCGTAGCCGCGGGGGCCACCAGCCTCGGTCGTCTTGACGCTCTGGCTGTCGATAATCGCGCCGCTCGGGCTGGCCTCGCGTCCGACCCGCTCGCGATCGGCCATGACCAGAAAGTGGTTGATCTTCTCAAGGAGGCCGTCGTCGCGGAACTTAGCGAACCAGCGATAGATCGTGCCCCACGGTGGTAAATCGCTTGGCAGCAAGCGCCAAGGGCAGCCAGCCCGCATCACGTAGAAAATGCCGTTGACGATCTCTCGCATCGGCCATGACCGGGGCCGTCCCGTGCCATGAGCCGGAGGCAAATGAGGCTCGATCACAACCCACTCCGCAGCGGTCAAATCAGTCTGATAACGCAGCGCCTTGCGGCTATGCTGCTCTCGGGTGGTCGGCGTCCACATGGCGGCTCCAGATCGGTTTCAGCAACCTTCCTGGAATCACATCGACACCGGCCACTCAACCCCTTTCGAAACGGCCTCTTAGTCCATCGCGGCAGTGGGTCCCGGCCCAGAAGGCCCCATTTGAAGCAGGTGTCGGGTGGCGTGTTGGTGACGATCAAGCTGACTTCGTCGGTCGCATCACTGAATTCTTCCATCACTTCGTCCACCGTGGACGGCACCATCCAACCGTCCTCGGTCCAGTCGTCCCTGCGGGCAAAAGCCACATAGTTCACTAATGTCCCCTCGCGAATTTTATACCGAGTGAAACTCTTGTTTTGACCGCGCAAGACACCGGTGTCAGGTGTGACCAATCCGTCCGGGAGGGACTCAATGGGGACAAGCCCACGCCAAGCCACGTAATTCAGGAATTCGGGATCATCAATTCCATACAGGTCTTGGCGCACGGCTGAACGGATGCCGTCGCAGCCGATAAGAACCTGGCCCGATGCTGTCGTGCCGTTTTCAAAATGGGCGGTGACAGAGCTGGAGTCCTGGGTTACGGACACAAAAGACGAATTTAGATGAATCGCTTTCGGATCCTTCTTGTCAATCTCTTCCACTAGCAGCGCATGCAGGTCCGCCCGGTGTACCTGACGGAGTTCAAATTCGCTTTCTTTCCAACGCGTTCCGCTAACATCCGTGGGCGCGGCCCGTAATTGTGAGGTCGTGTTTAATACTTCGCCGGTCTTATAGTCTTTCATCGCTCCAATGTCGGGAATTTCAGACATAGCGGCGATGGACTCATTCAAACCGAGGTAATCAAAAGCGATATTGGCGTTTTTAAAAAGAGTAAGTCCGGCGCCGACTTCGCCCAACTCAGGTGCTTGTTCGAACACCGACACACGAAACCCTTCCCGCTGTAAGGCCAGGGTCGTGGTCAAACCCCCAATGCCGGCACCGATGATGAATACATGCACATCGCCTCTGTTCATTCATGGTCCCTTTCTCTATGAGTGAGACGAACGCGGGTCAGGTCTCGTACCTTCATAACTCAGGATAGACAGTGATGACTACGCCTTCGCAAAACGACCTCGTCAATGTGTTCGACGCCGTAAGAAATATTGCCGGGTCCGAGAATGTCATAGAGGACTTGGCAGAACGGGAATATTTTTCCCAGGATTACTACAAAAAAGCCGAGCCCGTCGCGGCGGTCATCAAGCCACCGACTGTCGAGTCACTGGCTTCAACGGTGAAATGCTTGGCGGAAGCCGATGTAGCCATGTTTCCGCGTGGCGGTGGGTATTCTTATACGGATGCCTATTTGCCAACGCGCAGTCCCGGTGTTTGCATCGATACGCGGTCCTTAAACAGAATTGTCCATGTTGACCAACAGGACATGTACGTCACGTTGGAGGCCGGTTGCACCTGGGCCCAACTTGAAGAGCATCTCAAACCCCTGGGTTTGCGCCCTCCGTTTTGGGGGCCGTTATCGGGCCTGAATGGCACGCTTGGCGGCGGTATTTCCCAAGGCAGCGCCAGTCTGGGATCGGGAAAATACGGACTGTCAGGAGAGAGCGTTCTCAGCCTTGATGTGGTGCTTGCTGATGGGACTATTATCAAGACCGGCTCAGCAGGGCAGCAAAATCACAGTTCCTTTTTCCGCCAGTATGGGCCTGATTTGACGGGTCTGTTCTGCAACGATGCTGGCGCACTCGGGATCAAGGCGCAGGTGACGTTACGGCTGCAAAAACGGAAGCCATTGGTCCATGGCTTGTCGTTCGGCTTCGACAATTTTGAGACCATGGTTGAAGCCATGAGAGCCGTCTCCCGCCTCAATGTTGCCACCGAAAACTCCGGAATGACATTGTCCGCGCTACGACGCGCCGCTACGACGCAAAGTCTCGCTGAGGACGTAAAGATTTTTCTGCAGGTGGCAGGATCAGGACCTAACGTCCTTGGCAGTTCTTTTCGCGCTATAAAAATGGCCGTTGCTGGGCGCCGTTATATTTCAGACTCTCATTCGACGGCGAATTTCGTCGTCGAAGGGTATAACAAAGCACACTTGTCAGGGCAGTTAAGTGTTGTCAGGACCGCCGCAGCCCAGTTTGGTACTGAGGTTCCCAATACGGTCCCAACGGTAATGCGAAGCAACCCGTTCGCGGACTATGACATGCTTCACCCTGACGGCCGACGGCAGTTGCCGATGCATACGATTTTGCCTCATTCCCGGGTTATTGAATTCAATCAGAACTACCATGAGTTAACGGAACGCTATAACGAGCAAATGACTGATTGTGGTGTGATGCAGATATCGGTCTACAGCGCCATCAGCACCAACGGATTTCTCTTTGAACCCGTATTGATATGGCCCGACACGGTTGAAGAATTCCACCGCCGGCACAGCAGCGAAGCGGTTTTGGCGAATGTGTCAGCGACAGAGCCGAACCAACCCGCTCGCAAGCTCGTGGCTGAACTGCGCGCTGAGATCGTGGACCTCATGTATCGCTGCGGTGGCGTTCACATCCAGATAGGAAAAGCATATCCGTATATGCGCGACCGTGACGCCAGCCAGGTCAAAATCCTTAAGGATTTGAAGGACTTCATTGATCCCAAGGGTTTATTCAATCCTGGTGCCCTCGGTCTTTAGTATTTACCATAAAGAAAAGTTATTAATTAGTCGACTGTTAAGAAGCCGTTTTGCATGCGGCCATTGGTATGAGAGCCGCGATTATGTCTGCGATGATTGGGCGCAAGAGAAGCTTCATCCATACAAGGAGGAGGCGGAAGTTGTAGCCAATGGCGCTCATCACGGCGTTGATGTGATCTCCGAGGTATCCCTTGAGGAAGTTTCGACCAAGCTGACCGTCGGTTTTGTTGTGACCGATGACGGCCTCAATGGCGCTTCTTCGCCTGAGTTCTTTTTTGATCTGTCCGTGGACGCCGCGTTTCTGTCCGGATTTGAAGACCCGGTTCGGCCTAGGCACGTCGTGGCCACGGTAGCCCTTGTCGACATAGATGCGCTCGACCTCGCGCCCGGTGAGGGCCTCGGTCTCCTCGATGATCCCCTTCAGGGTGTGGCCGTCGAAGGGATTCCCGGGGAGCGCGGTGGCGTGGAGGATGAACTGGCCACCCTTGCAACGCTTGTTGGTCGTGGTGATCGAGACCTTGACGCCGAACTCGTAGGGCTTGGCAGCCTTGCCTTTGGCGGTGCATTCGACTTCGGGGGCGTGCCAGGAGTAGAGCTTCCGGCCGCGCTGACACTGCTTCTGGCTGCGGATCCGGCGGGCCTTGACGAGGGCGCCGGCGAGGACCGCCTCGAGGACCGGATCGCCATTGATCTTGCGTGTGATGTCACGGGTCAAGCGGCCGAGCCGGGTGCGGAGGAACTTCAACTCCCGGTTCATCCGCTTGAACTGTTTGGCGTGCGCATAGCGCCCGGCCATCCATCGCTGCCCGCTTGGCGACCCGGGCATAGGACTGGCGGAGGTCTACGCCGTTGGTCTTGGCCAGCTCGCCGAGCTTGGTGATAGCGGTGAGGAGCAGCTTGGCATCGGTCGGGAAGGTGACGTTCTTGGGCTGCACCGTGGTGTCGACGGTAACGCGGGCGAGATCGCGCTTTTTCAGGGCACCGCTTGCCTCAGCCAGGCGCAGGCTCTCCTGCAGTAGAATTTCGAGGCGCTCGCCGATCCGCTCGCGCCAGTGGCTCAGGCCGGAGCGTTCGTGAATGAGGTCATCCTGGAAGAACTCTTCGCCGGTGCCCTGCAGCCTTCAGGATTTTCCGGTGGCGATTGGGGCAGCGTTTTAACCCAAACCTTTGACAGCAACAGTCAGGCCACTGCGGATGCCGCGGGACGAGCCTATAGGGATGGTGCTCAGACGGAAGCTGCCTTGCGCCTCAGCCGTTCTGCATAGCGATTCTAAAGCCGCTAACCTGAACGGCTTGACGCCGAGGCCGATGAGAGCGTAAGCCCCAGCCATGGCTGTTTCCGACACACGACCCATTATCGGCATCAGTGCCGACCGGGAAGATCCGGGCGGTTACTCTAAATTTCCTTGGTATGCTCTACGGGAGAACTATTGCACCGCCATCGCAGAGGCGGGCGGTGTTCCGGTGATCCTGCCCAGTGCAGCGGACTTGATCGGTCACTATGCCGAGATGGTCGATGGATTGGTGGTCTCCGGCGGCGCGTTCGATGTGGACCAGGCCTTGTTCGGTGACGATACGGTGCATGAGACGGTGGTCCTTAAAAAAGAACGCACTGACTTTGAATTGGGAGTGACGCACGCTCTGCTGGACAGCAATAAACCTGTATTCGGCATCTGCGGCGGCCAGCAACTGCTCGCCGTTGCCCTCGGCGGCACCTTGATACAGCACATACCGGATGTGGTGGCCGACGCTCTGGCTCACGAACAACCCAATCCCAGGGATGAAGCTGGGCACAACGTCACTGTCATGGAAGGGACCAAGCTGCACGGCATCGTTGGCGCCACCACCCTGTCGGTCAACAGTGCCCATCATCAAGCGGTAAAGACCGTCCCCGATCCTATCATCGTTAATGCAGTGGCGCCGGACGGTGTCATTGAAGGCATCGAAGATCCCACCCGGGACTGGTGCATCGGCGTGCAGTGGCATCCCGAGTTTCATATCTGTGACGGCGACCGCCGTTTACACGAGGCGTTTATCCACGCCTGTCAGGCATGAGCTCCACCGAAACGACCGGCGACCGGGTGGCGAAAGTCATCGCCCGCGCCGGTGTGTGCTCGCGCCGGGAGGCGGAGACCCTCATCGCCGAAGGGCGGGTAACGGTCAACGGCGAGACCCTGACCGCACCGGGCACCAAGGTCACCACCGGAGACGATGTACGGGTCGAAGGCGAACGTCTGCCAGCTCTGGATCCACCACGATTATGGCTGTTCAACAAGCCGGTGGGTTTACTCACGACCCATAAAGACGAAAAAGGCCGCCAGACCGTGTTCGACGTCCTGCCGCCGGCCCTGCCACGGGTCATTTCTGTCGGCCGTTTGGATTTGAATTCAGAAGGCCTGTTGTTGCTGACCAACGACGGTGGCTTGGCCCGGGAACTGGAACATCCCTCCCGGGGCTGGACCCGGCGTTACCGGGTGCGGGTCTACGGCGACGTAAAAGAGAAGATGTTCGAACCGCTAGCCAAAGGCGTGACCATCGACGGCGTTACCTACGGCGCCATCACGGTCAAACTGGATAGAAAACCCGGCACCAACACCTGGCTGACAGTCATCCTTAAGGAGGGTAAGAACCGGGAAATTCGCCGGGTGATGGAGCATGTCGGGCTCAAGGTCAGCCGCCTCATCCGCACGGCCTTCGGTCCATTTCAAATTGGTTCGCTTAAAACCGGTGCCGTCAAAGAAGTGCCGAAGAAAGTGCTCAAGGAACAATTGGGCGCGGCCTATCCGGGCAATCAAAAATGAAAAACCGGCCCAAAGGACAGGTGCGCATCACCGCCGGGGTGTTTCGGGGCAGGGCGCTGCAGGTACCCGACGACGGCAGTGTGCGCCCGACCTCGGACCGGGCGCGCCAGGCTCTGTTCAATCGTCTGGAACACAGCTTCCAGGATTACGGGTTTCGTCTGCGCGGCGCACGGGTGGTGGATTTGTTCGCCGGCACCGGTGCTCTGGGATTGGATGCCCTCAGTCGCGGCGCCTCCCATGTGACCTTCGTCGAGACCAGCCCAGCCTCGCGGCGGGTTTTGCAGGACAACATCACTACCCTCGATGTGGACGACAAAGTCACGGTGCGCACCTTGAATGCTACCGCCCTGCCCGCTCCGTCACAGCCCTACGATCTCGCCTTGCTCGATCCGCCCTATGACGAAAATTTGGCCCAACCGGCGGTGCAGTCCTTGGCGACGAAGGGCTGGCTGACCGAAACTGGGCTCATGGTCATCGAAACCGCCAAGAGCGAGGCCTTAACCGCACCCGACGGCTGGATGATCGAAGACTCCCGTGCTTACGGCCGTGGGGCGTTGACCTATCTAATCCGCGCTTAGTTTTTGACCAAAGTGTTCTGATCCGTGTGCTCGAATATTTTGCCGTAGATATCGACGGTGGTGGTTTCCGCGTACGTCAGTTTTCCCTCCCCGACGATAACTTGGTGCGTAAACGCCACAGTGCGCGCCTTTTCATCCATGAACGGAGACTGAACAATGGACCAGTGGGGATCGTCTATCTTGGCAGCCACCTCTAGAACGGTGCGGCCATCATTATCCTGTTTGCCGGCATAGGATCCGCCCGCCAGAACACAGACCCCGCGCGGTATGACCAGAGAGTGCATGACTGTTCCGGCTTCCGCATCCCACATCCAATAACCGGTTTCATTGTGGAAAACTGCGCTGTCGGATTTTCGCGTGACGATTTGGTGGTAATGAAGAGCCGCTAAATTTTGCGTTTCCGCGTTGGTAACGCCGCCAACCTCGGAGAAGGTTATAGTTTCATAGAAGGGATTGGTTTCTTTGCCGTCGGGCTCGGGTGCAACGTCGACCCCCTCCTCCCCTTGCCAGGTTCCAATCAATGCCATCAGGGGTCCGTAATCGATCTCGATACCGTCGCTCATGGGTCACTCGCAGCTGTTCCACATATTTATCACTATCACACTTTATCGGTCGGACGATTGTGTCGGCACAACATAAGGTAGCAGGAGAGGAACAGCGAGAGTCGTCAATACACCGACAAGGATCAGGCAGGAATAAAGACTCTCACTCATACCGTTCTGGTTTGTCTGCGCCGTAAAAAGTCCGGCTTGAAAGGCGATACTGATAAAGACCAGTTCTACGGCGCCTCTTGCACTAAGGCCGACGCCAACCGACAAAGCCTCTCGGCGGCTCAAACCGGACCACAAGCCTGGCAAGCCCGCGCCAATGACTTTCCCAAGGATGGCCACAATCAGCAGCGCCAACAGAAAGAACGGTGTTGTCGCCACGCTCGATATGTCGACCTGGATGCCGATATAGACAAAAAACAGTGGTCCGAACAAACCGTTCGTCATCGCCCCGCAGATCAACCGCATCTCATTGTAAGTGACGACACCAACGCGGGATTTCTCGAAATACAAACCCGCCATGAAGGCCCCCATAATCCAGCGCAAACCCAACGCTTCCGCTAACCAGCCATAGGCAAGCCCCACCGCGGCCAAAGCGCTGAGGTCGATCGCGGCGATCTGCATCGCCTTAAGACCCCGCCGCATATGCGGATAGACATGAACGCCAAGAGCGATGGTCACGGCGAAGAATAGAAACACCTTGGCCATCAACATTGCGAGGGACGTCAAGTCGGGTAACTGTCCGGATTCCAATACAGCCATCACGATGGCGAGGATAAACAGGCCCAGGATATCGTCGATCATAGCGGCGGCGACAATGGTTCGGCCGATTGTGGTGTGTAGCAAATTGAGGTCAGTGAGGACTTTCACGCTTGCCGGAATGGCTGAAATGGAAAGCGCTACCCCGACGACAAGGGCTTGGACCGCCCTCAGCTCTGTGTCCGGAAGAAAAACCCAGATGGCGGCAATGCCACCGAACAAGGGGGCGACCATACCGCCGATTGCGACGACAAATGAGGTGACTGAATGTTTGGAAATTTCGGTTGGTTGTAGTTCGATACCGGCAACAAGCACAAGCAGAAATATGCCCACATTGGCAACAACCTCTAATGCTGGGCTCGATGGCAAGTGCGCGAGAATAGCCACATAGTCGCCCAACTGAACCGCCATTATGGCAATGAACATGCCGGCAACAAGCTCGCCGACGGAAGACGGCTGACCCATCCGTTCAGTGACTTCGCCAAAAGCCCGAGCAATAATCAAAATCAGGAAGAGTTCTGCGAGGACTTCCAAATTTGGTCTCCTTTGGTGACTGTCACTCTTAATTCACCACAGAAGCGCCGAAAAATGTATGTCTTGAATCAAATACGCCTTAACAACCGAACCCCGAGACAGACCGACTTCAACCAAAGATGTAAGGTGATTGCCCTTCTTTTTAACCGCCCACGTATTGATAAAGCACGATGAGGTGACCGGCCGGGTCGAGGACGCCCATCTCGAGGATGTCGGTGCCGCTTTCGCTACCCTGGCTGGTGTCACGATAATCGGTGACGGTGTAGCCGGCATCGATCAAGTCCTGACGCAAGGCCATGAACCGTTTGGTCTCCACCACCATGGCCGTCAGACTCGGGTTGCGGGTGATGTCCGCGTCTAGGCCGACGACTTCGGTGATGGCAAAGGCTCGTTCCTCCGTTGAAGAGTGTAGCGTTGCTTGGCGGACCGCTTTGGTGGGGTCGAAGTTGAAGGCGTGATAGGCATAGTTGCTGTCGGGATTGATCCGGCTTTCCTCCGCATAGGCGAACCTGAAGCCCAAGTGATCCACATAAAATTTAAGCGCCGCGTCCATGTCCGGCACCACCAGATTGGGCCGCTTAAAACGGACGTATTTCTCTTCCTGGCGGCCTCTTCGTGACTGTCGGCAAAAGCCGGTGAGGTTCCAATCACCAACAGTCCCAGGACGGTCAACGCTGAAAAGTATTGCTTTATCAAAGTCATCAATTCCCCCTCTCCTTGGGAAAAGAATGATAGCCTAGGATTTGGTGATGGTGTGAATCCGGAGACCACTATGAACTGCAGATCTGTTTCTTCGATCTTGGCGGCTACTCTTCTGTCGTCGGGCGTGTTGGCGCAGGACCATCCCGACAACACCAACATCGAACGCATGGCAACGGGCGCTTACAGCTTTTACGAGGATGACGGAGAAACCATGCGTGGCCGCGAAGACTTTCGCATGATCGTCCATGGCGACGGCAGCCGGACGATGACCGTGTTCAAGGACATGTTCAACAATAGCCGCCAGTACACCATTGTTATGCGAGTGAACGCTGCGTTCCGCCCGATCGAATCCTTTTCCAGCTACTGGCAGGACGACGGTTTCAAGGGTTCGGTCCGAGTCACCGTTGACGGTGATCAACTCCATGCCGCGTCTTGGGGGCCGGGCGGACCGGCGGATCACAGACTTATTGTCCCTCCGGTCGTGGCTGTGATCACCCACGCTGAAGCGCTCAATTCCTGGAACGCTTCTGTCATTGATCCCAACGATGATGCGTCTTTGGACAACGAAACACAGCCGCGCCCGAGCTATTTCATCAGCCCGCCCCGCGGTGCCGATGGTCCGGTGCTCGGCACTCTGCGCGCGCTCACAACCACCCGCCTGGGCGAGGAAACGGTGACCACCCCGGCAGGCACCTTTGAGACCATCCACTACACCAACGGGCCCTTGGATGTGTGGGCCATGAAGGGCGACCGGATCTTGGTGAAACAGGCTTACAATGGCCAAAACTATGTGCTGACCGAATACGCTGAGGATCACAGCCGATGACTTTGCGCACGAAAACGGCTGTCGTAGTGGCCAAAGGACTCGTCTTGTCTGCTATACCGATGGCGACTGGCCTCACTTGGGCCAACGGCCTTTTCGCCGATGAGCATCAAACAAATGCCAACATTGTGCGCATGGTCTCGGGTACTCACAGTTTCTATGAAGAAGACGGCACCACCCTGCGCGGGGCAAGAATTCTTCCGCATGATCGTTCATCCCGACGGCCACCGGACCATGAATATCACTAAAAAAATGTTCTCCGGTAACCGTCAGCACACCATCGTCATGCGGGTCGATCCCGCCTACCGGCCCGTGGATGTGTTCGCCAGCTACCGCTACCCGGAAGGCTTCAAAGGATCGGTGCGGATCGCCCTCGACGGCGACTTGCTCCATGCCACCTCGTTTGGGCCGCTGGGTCGCACCGAACACGAGGCGCGGGTGCCGCAGGCGCTGGCTATCATCACCCACGGCGAAGGCCTCAATTCCTGGAACGCCTCGGTGATGGACCCCGAAGACTCTAATTTGGGAGGCCCCGTTGAGATGGCGCGCACGTCCTACTTTATTTCGCCTGTGCGGGATGGCGATGGCCCGGTGTTGGGCCGTATCATGCGCGCCACCCTGACACGGGTGGGCGACGAAACCATCACCGTACCCGCCGGCACCGACACAGTGCACTATTCCACCGGCGAACTGGATGTGTGGGCGATCAAAGGCGACCGCGTTTTGGCCTTGCAGGCCTTCCGCGACGAAAATTATGTGCTGACCGAGTACCGTGAGGAGATCAGCCAATGAATGTGCGAACTCTTATTTTCCTTACCGCAGTCTTCACATTTTTGACCGGTCTTGCGTCACCGCAGGCCGCCACCGACGACGCCACGATGCAGGACCTCAAATCGATTGTCGCCAGCGACTATCGTGCCGCAGCCAATGTGGCCCGGGACGGCTGGCGCCATCCTCTGGAAGTTCTGACTTTCTTCGGCGTTCAGCGCGACATGACCGTGGTGGAACTGTGGCCCGGCTCGGGACGCTATTACACGGAGATTTTGGCGCCGTTGCTGCTTGATCGCGGCGTCTACTTTGCCGCCAATTTTGACATCAATGAAAAATCCTTTGAAGCGGCGGGTCCGATCAAATACTTCGCAGATAAGAACGCCGAACGGCCCGATCTCTACGACAAGATGATCGTCACCGCCTTTTCCGACACCGTGCCCACCATCGCGCCACCGAACAGTGCCGACATGGTGGTGACTTTTCGCAACATCCATAACTTCACCATCAACGGTTACGTGGAGGACTTCTTTGCCGCCATGTATCGCGCATTAAAGCCTGGCGGCATCCTCGGCGTGGTCGAGCACCGGGGTAATCCAGAGGTGCCCCAGGACCCACGCGGGATGAACGGCTACATCAATCAGGATTACGCCATTCAGTTGGCTGAGGCGGCTGGCTTCGTCTTCGAAGACGCCAGTGAGATCAACGCCAATCCCAAAGATATTAAGGACTATCCCGAAGGCGTGTGGACCCTACCGCCCACCTCGCGCCTCAAAGATACGCCCGAAAACGAAACCTACCTGGCCATCGGTGAATCGGACCGCATGACCCTCAGGTTCCGTAAACCAGGAGAGTGACCCATGAGCGATTTGGAACAAGAACGGGAAACTGCTGACAAGGTGATCGCCATGGCGAGTGGCGAAGAAGATTTCGACAGCGAAGAAGGCGATGATGGCGGTGGTGGCAAACGCCTCTTGATCATGATCGGTCTACCGTTGCTGCTGATCCTCGGCGGCGGCGCTGGAGCCCTTTTTTCCGGTCTGGCCGACCCTTTGTTGAACATGCTGGGCGGTGATGAACCGGTGGTCGAAGAAGCTGTCGAGACCGCCGAGCCAAGCGGCCCCGTGGACCGTCGTGCGCCCGTGGGCAATGCAGTTTTTTTATGACTTGCCCGAGATGCTGGTCAACTTGAACACCGCCGGCCGGCCGCGGAGCTTTCTCAAGATTCTCATCAGTCTAGAACTGGCCAGCGAAAACGACATCACCACCATTGAATCCGTATTGCCGCGTATCGTCGATAATTTTCAGGTCTATCTGCGTGAACTGCGCATGGAAGCCTTGCAAGGCGTCGGTGGCATGGCCCGGCTGCGCAAAGAGCTAACCGACCGGGTCAACAGCGCCGTCAGCCCGGCGCAGATCAATGACGTGCTGTTCAAAGAGATGATTGTTCAGTAGAGCTTGCATCACCTCTTTCGCACGGGCAAGAAATAGGGCATGCACGTTAAGCCGAGCTTTCCTGCTACTTTTTCGTTGAAATTATCGCAAGCCCAGCGAGCCCGGATTGATCTTACGGTCAGGATCGACGACGTCTTTTACACCGTTTAGTACCGTCCACAGCGTGTCGTTGTTCATGAGACTTGAAAATTCATAAAACTTGCCGATCTGAAGGTGTCCGGCGCCGAGGCTATCGAACAAATCACGCAGCTCCTCGCGTAGTTGCAAAACAACTTTTCGTTTCTCAACGTCTTCCGGAATGTCCTTCCACTTCTCGGCAAATTCCTCTTCGATCAAACTGAGGCGGAACTCACCCAGCTTGTCACGCCAGTAAAAGCTGGGTTCAATAACAAACTCGGCGCCGGCAAAGCAGGTGAGATAGGACGTCTTGATCTCATGCTTTTCCAGGATAGGTCGTTTCTCCTCGAGCCACTTTTCCGTGGCCGCTCCCGCTTCGACTGCGCGCGACAACGGAAAAAAGCCGTGCACGGGCACCCACAGCTCGCCATCGGGCCCAAGCAATAGTGTGCGCACCCCGCCAAACGGCTCCGCCCGGAACACCTGCGGCAACGTGTTGTCCATCTCAATGCCGCCTTCCTCAAGACAGATCTCGGCCGCAATTTCCTGATGTTCGTTGGCGATGACATCGGTGAGCGCGTCGAAAGTCATGTGCAGAGAATACGGCACGTCTTTGAGAATCTTTTTGCCTTTAACCGCCATCTTGGCCGCCGTCGCGACACCTTTAAGCCCGCGCTTACGGACCACCTTACCAACGATGGAAATGCCTTCCGTAAAAGTAATACCCTGGCGCTCAAACCCGGCGTTGTAATAAGGATCGAACATGTAGCATTCGGAGGCGATATTGATGCGGGCAATGCGAACTTGTGCTTTGAGACATTGTTCAAGGGTATCAAACTTAAACGCCATGTAGGCCGTCGACGGCGGCGTTTCGATCAGGCGCAAGGTGGCCACGGACTTGACCCCAAACGCGCCGGTATCGGCGGTAAAGATGCCGGTCATGTCCGGGCCGAAATGACGCCAAAAGCCATTGGAATGCTTGTGGGCGGCAGACCCGGTTTGAAGAATATCTCCATTGGGCAGAACCACACGGAGCCCGATCACACTGTCCGCGACGGTGCCGTGCACGCCAGAGCCATGGAACAGACTGTTTTGCGACAAAGCGCCGCCGACGGTCGCAAATTTACCGGATAGCGGTCCCCAATACGGAGTCCGCACTCCCTTATCCTTCAGCGTTTCATAAAGGGTTTTCCAGGTGCAGCCGCATTCGACGACCACGTACATATCTTCTGTGTTGACTTCGAGTACCCGATCCATGCGCCGCATGTCGAGCAACATGGTGTCTGGCCGTTCGGGCGTGTAACTGGAGGTGTAAGACATGCCACCACCCCGGGCGACCACAGCCAGGCCGGCCTGGGTTGCCGCTTCAACGCTGGCCGCCAACTCCTCTTCCGTGCCCGGCTGCACCACCACCGCTGCGATGGCGCGGTCGCGGCAACTCAAATCTGTGGAATAGAAGTCCCGGTCTTTTTCCTCTGTGAGAACACGGTCATTGCCAACGACCTGTTTCAATTTCGAAACCAGGGCGTCGTCTGCCGCTACCGTTTGGTCGTTCATGAGTGTGCCTCCCCATTCCCCAAAGCCGAGGTGCCGATCTTACGTTAATCCGTGCTGAGCACTACCCTGACCAATTTTGGATTTGTTTTGCGTACGCGTGAGTCCAACCGGTCAGCCGTATTAACCTACCTCGGCCTTTTGAATTTCTCCCGCTCCCGTTCCACCACGTCACGCATGCTGCAGCCTTCGATGTGATCGTTGACCATGCCCATGGACTGCATGAAGGCGTACATGGTGGTGGGGCCGACGAAGCGCCAGCCGCGCTTTTTCAGATCTTTGCTGAGGGCGACACTTTCCGGCGCTTGAGTGAGAGTCATCAATGCATGTTTGGTGAGCTTCTTGGGCCGTGAGTCCTTGTCAGGCTCGTAGCGCCAGATGTAGGACGCCAATGAGTCGAACTCATCCACTAGGTCCAGTGCCCGCTGGGCGTTATTGACTGCCGCTTCCACTTTGCCGCGGTGACGGACGATGCCCGCATTTTGTAGAAGACGATTGACATCTTTGCGGCCGAACTGCGCCACCTTCTTGAAATCAAAAACCTTAAAGGCGCGGCGGAAGTTGTCCCGCTTGCGCAGAATGGTCAACCACGACAACCCCGACTGGAACCCTTCCAGCACCATCTTTTCGAACAGACGGATGTCGTCCTTGACCGGGCGACCCCATTCGTCGTCATGGTAGGCCTCATAGTCCGTATGGCCGGTGCACCAGAAACATTTGGGCTGTTCGTCGGCACCGTGTTCGAGACCTTTAGCCAGGCGGGTCATCACCAGCTCCCAACTATCGTTTAGTTTTCAGTCGGCGGCACGCCGGTCGGCACCATGCCTTCCTGGGTGTGAATAATTTTCCAGCGACCGGCGAATTTCTGCAGCACCTGGGTGACCCGCACCTGGCCCGACACCGCATTGGGGGGTTCATAGTTGAAATTGACGTGATGGCGGGAGATGGCGATGTCGCCATGGAGGGTGATGAGCTGAATGGTCACATCGAAGGTGAGCGGTCCGCGGGCAACGGACTGGTCGATGTCCCGACGCTGGAACGCCTTGCGCGCCTCGAGGCCAATGATGAGTTCGGGCTCGAACACGTCCCAGACGGTGACGTCCTGAGCGGCGAAGTCCCCGTCGTCGTCGGTGACACGGGTGGTAAAGGCGTTGTAGTTGGCGCGGATGACCGCCTCCACCGCCTGTTTTTTCGCTTCTATCGTCGAATCCGTCATGACGGTTATGGTATAGGGGTTGGCATGACTGTTCTTCCAAAAATTTACATCCTTGGCCTCCTGTGCATGTTCACTTTTGGTGCACCAACGCGAGCCCAAGACCCACCGATCGAAGTCGCCGTCCGGCGCCTACATTTTGCCCGGCTCACCCAGCGATGTTCTGTTCAAGGAATTCGCCACCACCATCGATGACGCCAGCAACGGCGCTTTGATATCCAACCTGATGATTTACGGCGAAGCCGGCAGCGAGGAACAGGCGCTGGCCGCTTTACGCCGGGGGCGGATCCAGATGGCCTCCATCTCCTCCTTGGTGGTGTCCAGCCTGATGCCAGAAATCGAAATCACCATGGCGCCGTTTCTGTTCGACACGCTCGAGGAATTCGATTTTTGTCTTGGACAGCTACCTGCTGGATGAATTCCAGGCGCTGGTCGCGGAAAGGGGCCTCACCGTCCTGCGCTGGGTCGAACTGGGCGGTCAGAATTTTTATGGCAAGAAACCCATCCTCTGGCCTGAAGACGTCCGGGGCTACCGCATGCGCGCGTCGACCGACGCTGCCACCAAGGTGATTTGGGAGATCCTGGATGCAGATCTCATCTTCTTGCCGAGCTCAGACTTAATTCCGGCATTGCAGACCGGCCTGCTCGATGGTGGCGCTGCGGTCCCGCTCGTCTACGGCGGCATCGGTATATCCGAACAGGCCAGCCACTACACGGTATCCAATCACTTCTATATCGGCGCCCTGCTCATGGCCAACACCCGATGGCTGGAGTCCCTGCCGGACAACAGTGACCGCTTCACCCATTGGCCGGTGCGCATCGACAAGGGCGGCGAGATGCTGCCCCCGGGCGATCCCCGCATACCGATGGAATACATCGACGTGCGCGACTTGGCCGTTTTCCTCATGCTGTTGGCGGAAAAGGGTGAATGCACCTGGCCGTATCGGCATCGGGAGCGTTGCTCCCGAGGTGTCTGGCTTTTGTGTCACGCGCTCGCAGTGGAGCCACCGGGGCCGCGAGGATTGCGCCGCCGGCGCTAGGCGCCCAGCGCCGTAGCCTTGCGAGCCACGGCCGCAACGCAGCGCCAGCGCAGTGGAGGACCCCAGAGGGGTTGGCGCAGTGAGAACGTGTGAAACTCTACCCAGACACGTCGGGAGTAAGTTGTTTGTTACAAAGGGATCATCCATCATCTGCATGGGTTGGGCGGCAAACATATCGGATAGCATCTGCAACAAATACAGAGAGATACCCATACTCCCAGCATCGCCTGAACGCGCTGCTGCGCCCAAGTCAAAGGGAGAGTTTGGATTTTCGATTTGGGGCTGGAACTTTTCAGCGGTCCAATCCCGAGCTCGCATAGGATCGAACATGGAAGCTACATCGGAGGTTTCATCCAGACGGTCGGCGAACTTGTTTTTCAACCAGTCGATCACCCCTTCGGCCGTGCGGGCGAGTCCGCCGGCCGAAAAGAACACGGTCTTGTTGGCGTGAGCGGCCGCAGGCAAAAGTTCGGCGGCCGGTTTGTGAGGATCCTGTTCGGCGGCGGTCATTAGTGCGGTCGCACCCCTGGCCCCGAGTAAGTGAGCCAAATACAATTCGCCCGGTGTGGCGTCACGGCCGAGTGCGGTTTTCAAGGTATTGGCATTATCACCTGCGAATAACGCGGCCATTTGCGATGAGACGTCCGGATTGCGCCTGAGCGCCAGCATCTCGATTTCTGCATCTTCGTTGAGCACGGTGAGACGCCCCGTCGCGCTTTCTTTGACTTGTGCAGCCAGGTCGCCAAATCCGAGCTCGGCGTCATAGCGCCGCATCATGTCTAGCCAGGTGCCGCGGGTGAACTGAAAAAGACCCGCTGCCGTCGAGGTTTTGACCTGAGCGCCGGAATCGAATCCACTCTCCTGAGCCGCTTTGGCCAGGAGGTAGTGGAAGCTGACGCCACTGTCCGCGCTCGCCGTTTGGATGCCTTTAAGGGTGCTTCGTTCGACCTGATGGCCGCCGATCCGCACCACGTCTGCGCCGTGGTCGATCATGGCTAAACCGTCCCTTACATTTTGTCCCGGCTAAAGCCTACGCTCCTGTGGTTACCAGAACCTTACCAAGCTGGAATCCCGAGAAAGTCAGCATTTCTGCGCCCTTGACGTATGAGTGGCTGCCGTCGATGGTCCGGACATGAACGAAATGGACTATATGGCCCTGGCGCTGGATCATGCCCGGGCGGCCGCCGCGCGCGGCGACGTGCCCGTGGGTGCGGTTGTCGTCGATCCGGCAAAGGGTGAGGTGATTGCCGCAGACGGCAATCGGGTGGAAGCAGACCACGATCCCACTGCCCATGCCGAGCTGCTGGTCATCCGCGCCGCCACCACCGCCACCGGTAGCGCCCGGCTGGCCGGATTGGACCTCTATGTCACTCTGGAGCCCTGTCCCATGTGTGCGGCAGCCATTTCTTTTGCCCGGCTGCGCCGGGTGGAATTCGGCGCTTATGATCCCAAAGGCGGTGGCGTCGAGCACGGTCCAAAGATCTTCAGCCAACCCACCTGTCATCATCGCCCCGAGGTGATCGGCGGTGTGCGGGAACAGGACTCAGCGGCACTGCTGAGAGATTTTTTTGCCGGTAAGCGGTGAGGCTTGCACCCAACACCCAGCCCGATAGGATGCGCCCATGCGCAAATTCTCAATTCTAAATCTCGTAGTCGTTCTGGCCGTGGCATGGGGTGTTAGTCCCGTGTCAGCCCAGGACGAAGAGGATCAGCGTCCATGGGCTTATGTTGGCCGCTACATCCAGCTGGATCCCATTATGGCGCCGTTCCAGACTGTACGCGGCATCCGCTATGAAGTGGTCACAGTGCGTCTTGTCATCGGCGCCAATTCCACCGCGCGCTATGCCTGCTTCGTTGCCCCCAAGCCGCACGAAAAAATCATGTTCTTTCTATGGGATCGCGGTATGACGACGCAGGACTTTACGGAAGACAAACGCGCTGCTATCGCCGCCGAGATACTGAATTTTGTCCGCGAAGAAACCGATGAACGGTACTATTCCGAAGTGGAATTGGTCGGCGGGTATGAGGAGATCGACGAGGACTCTCAAAGTCTCTCGACCCTTTGCAAATAGCTCTTTCTTTACAGCGCGGCCAAACCCTCAAGACCCCTTTGCCACGCGTCCATGGATCGGGTGTAAACCGCGTCTCGCCAAGTCGCTGAATCCGGACAAAACGCCTCTTTGAGATCTATTTTGACCTGGTGCGCAAAGTCCGAATTGAGATCGCCGTGCAGGTGCAGCCAGTTGTCAGCACGCAAAGCTTGATACACCTGTTCCAGAGGATGGGTGCCGAATTCCAAAGTATTGCCATAGAAAGGGATCGGTGAAATCTCGCGAGCAATACCCGTGAGATTGTAACCGTCGTGGGTACGCCGCCCGTTTGACTCCGCCATGACGTTCACACCGTCGGTGCCCCACAGGTCGTGCGCACGCTGTATGGACGGATCGCCCACATTACCGACGATATAACACTCGCCATGACCAGAGGGTCCGAGACCCGTATGGAAATCAATCAGCGCCACATGCTCAGCGGCTGATGTGTGAGCGTTGAGCGCGGATAGGATCGTTTGGCGGGACCAGGTGGGTGCTGTGCCGCCATAGAACAAGCCATCGGGCCGGCTGAACTGCCCCCCCATGACCACCCGGTTGAGCATTTTCTCGCCGTGGTCCTGGGCATAGGCATCAAGAATGCGATCGGCTGTCGCAAGGGCCTCATCGGCCCACTCTTCCGGACACAACGCCTCATGGAGTTTTTCGTATTCCCTCTTTTCAGGCACAGCATCTTGGTAATCCAGAAAGTTACGGTTGAGGTCGACATTGCCTTCGGTCACCCGGCGCAACCAAGCAAAGCCGTGAGGATTGACGGCATGCAGCAACACGACCAAGCAGCCCCCCGGCAGATTCTGCCAACGGCCTTCCGTTACCCAGGCTGTCTGCATGGCTGACCCGAGAAACCCTTCGCCGCCGTGGGTGGCAGACATGGTAACAAAGACTTTTTTCGCGCTCTTTAGTCCAAAGGTCGCCACATCCAGAGCCAAAGTTTCGCCGCGAGGGCCTTTGAGCGGATGCACATGTGAGTCCAACCCAGCGTCTGTACTCTTTACGGCAGTGAGAAACTTGTCTCGCGCGTCGGCATAGGTGGGCGAAAAAAAAGTATGGGGAATATTGGTCACGACTATTTTGCCTGTTCCCGGGCAATCGCGCGCCAACCGATGTCCCGACGGCAGAATCCACCAGGCCAATCGATGACTTCGACGGCGCCATAAGCCTTGGTCTGTGCATCGCTGACGCTGGTTCCTGTTGCCGTGACTCCCAAAACCCGGCCCCCAGCGGCAAGCAGTTTGTCTTCATCCGCTTTGGTGCCGGCATGGAAAACAACCACTCCGTCCCGAGAGGCGGCTACGTCAACGCCCTTAATCTCAGACCCCTTATCATAAGGCCCGGGGTAACCATTGGCTGCCAGCACGACCACCAGTGCGGTGTCTTCATGCCAACGCAGATCGAAATTCTTGAGTTGTCCATCAGCTGCAGCCATGAGAGCGGGGAGAAGATCCGACTTGAGGCGCATCATCAGCACCTGGCATTCGGGATCGCCAAAACGGACGTTGTATTCAAGAATTTTTGGGCCGGCGTCGGTGATCATCAGACCCGCGTACAAAACCCCAACGTAAGGAGCGCTAGCTTCCGCCATTGCTGTCACGGTCGGTGCGATGATGGTGTCCATAATTTCGGTTTCTAAGGCGTCGGTCATAACCGGTGCTGGTGAATAGGCGCCCATGCCGCCGGTGTTGGGTCCGGTATCACCATCACCAACCGCTTTGTGATCCTGTGCTGAAACAAGCGGCAGTGCCGTTGTTCCATCGACCAAAACAAAATAGCTGACCTCTTCGCCGGGCAAGAATTCTTCAACGACGATTTCATCTCCGGCTGAACCAAAGGTCTTGTCAGCCATCATGGTGTCGACAGCCGCGTGGCCTTGTTCAACAGTGTCGCAAAGGATCACGCCTTTTCCAGCGGCCAGTCCGTCGGTCTTAACCACGATCGGTGCACCTTGTTCAGAAATGTACGCCTTGGCCGTATCCGCATCCCTAAATCGGCCGTAGGCGGCTGTGGGCACCCCGCTCTTGGCCAGCATGTCCTTCATATAGGCTTTGGAGCCTTCCAATTGGGCCGCCGCAGCGCTTGGTCCGAACACCTTGATTCTGGCCTCGCGCATCCTATCGGCCAATCCGGCAACGAGCGGGGCCTCCGGACCGACGACGACGAAATCGATACTCTTGTCTTGGGCAAAGGCCACCAGTTTTTCCGTATCGTCGGCAGAAATGGCGACGCATTCTGCCACTTGCGCTATTCCAGCATTACCCGGCGCGCAAAACAGGCGATTGCATAAGGGTGAGCGGGAAATCGCCCAACACAGTGCATGTTCCCGGCCGCCGCTGCCCACGACCATGACTTTCATATAATTGCTCCGTCCTTTACCAAGATCTCTTGCAGGATAATGCCCGGCTTTGTAACACAGGAGAGCCGGGGTGCGACCTTGGTCTTTAAACTCTGTTGAGATTATTGGAACGAAGCATGCCCGACATGTTAAAGCCCCTTGCTCCGTTGTCGCGCAATGTCACAACACCCGAATTCCGTCGAGAAATCAGCCAGCTTTGCCAAGATCTCGTGAAGCCAGACTTTGCTATTCCCCCTGGAACCGATAAACGTTTGGCTGAAGCTCTTTTGAGTCGAGAAATCAGCAGAACCATGTTGGTGCCAGCGTGCATAAGTCTCCTAAAGTCGAATGCGCAAGTGGTTAGCTTTTTTGATCACGCCTGGAGTCGCAACGAACCAGCTCTAGACGCACTGCTAAGTGACGGAACGCTGGTTTCTTTCCTGAACTCTTCACTCATGCAAGCTTTGCTGATGACGTCGCCGCTCCCGGATCTTGCGGTGGAGCGCTTGTTGACCCACGTACGCCGCCGCTTACTTGACTGTGCGCTTGACCCCGACTGGTATTTCAACGCTGCTACGCATCAAACTGCGACTGCACTGTCCGTGCACACGTTTCTAACGGAGTACATATTCTTTGAATCTGAAGATGAACGCCAAAAAGTCGAGCAGCTTTGTGCCAGACTCGACAATGTGCCAGCTGACGCTCTTGATCCTTTTGATGTTGCGATTGCCGGGTGTTATAGGTCTCTCGGGTCCTATGCCTTTGGATCACGGCTCAGACAGGCACCATGGTTCACCTCGGACCCAGCCCTGCAAATGGTGGCGCGAGTTCAGGTTGATGAACCAACTCGAGAAAAAGAATTAATTCACACCCTAAGCACAATAACAGAAATAAAGGATAACATTTCGCACTTAGTGCGATCCTTATACGAAGAGAATCCGTACCCCCACTGGATCTCATACATTCGCAACGATGCAGTTTCCGCCCAGACTATTTTACGCCATGTTTGCAAAGATTTTGACGAGACTGCATTCGGTTCTAGTGAAACCATCTCCATTCTTGCTGCCGGGTGCGGTACGGGCCTAACAACCATTGAAGATGCGGTCCTCTTTGACGGTGCGGAAATTCTAGCAGTCGACCTATCCCTTGCGAGCCTGGCCTTTGCAAAGCGGTGTGTCGAGGGTATGCAGCTTGGCTCTATTGAGTTCTCACAGGCTGATATTCTGGAGCTGCCGAAATGGGGTCGAACATTCGACTACATCGCTAGTACAGGTGTGCTGCACCATATGAAGGATCCGATTGAAGGTCTCCGAGCCCTTGCCGACGTTTGCCGTCCGGGCGGCGTGCTGCGGATCGGTCTTTACAGTGCAGCATCGCGCCGTAACTTGTCGTTTGCCATGGATTTCGTGCGGACTCAAACCGACGGTGTATCCCTGGATGGAATTCAAAAGACGCGCCAAGCTTTGATTGATCACGCGCACCAGACCGGAGTGTGTGATCAGAAATTTGTTTCGCTTTTTTCAACATTAGATTTCTACACAACGTCTATGTGCCGTGACCTCTTATTCCACGTGCAGGAAATCGACTTTACGATTCCTATGATCGAGAAGGCTCTAAATGACTTGGGGCTCAGGTTTTGCGGTTTCGTTGACATATTTGGGAAGAGACTTAAACCCTACTGCGCCTTCGCGCCACACGATCCGAAAGGCCTTGATCTTAATTCTTGGGCAAACTACGAGGCAGGGAATCCTGACACCTTTTCCAGTATGTATGATTTCATGGTGCAGAAGCCCACTCATTGAACCACACGTGATGATCATTTTTAATCGCATCCTTTTTAGGGTTGGTCTGTTCGGTCTCATCGTATTTGTGGGACTTCACTACCTAACCGCACTGGCGCAGGCGCAAGGTACCATCCGTCTTGCCGTTACGGCGCTGCCGCCGAGCTTGTTCAATCCCTACCGCAATACGGGACTTCCCTATGTCTATTCCTGGAGCGCCGTATTCGATGGGTTAACGGTGATCGACGCAGCCGGAAACGTCCAGCCGGCGCTGGCCACGTCCTGGGAGAATATTGATCCGCTCACTTGGGTCTTTCACCTGCGTAAAGGCGTGACATTTTCCAACGGCAAACCATTTACAGCGCAAGATGTTGTTGTTGTTGTCGGGTTTCTGTCCAGCGAAGACGCAATTCGTGAAGTTGTCGCGCGCATGATGTTCTTTCTCGAGTCTGCGCGGGTGATCGACGACCATGCAGTCGAGATCAAGACCTCCGTGCCCACGCCGCTGTTGCCACGCTTTCTACCTCAGTTTCACATTGTCGACTCTGACTATTTCCAAGACGTGGGTTTGGAAGCCTTTGCCCGGGACCCCATCGCTACCGGCCCTTTTATTGTCGAAGAGATCAGGCCCGAACGGGCCATCCTGCGCGGATTCAAAGACGGCTGGCGACCGCCCCTTGAGGATCACCTAGAAATTCTAGCACTTCCCGACAATGCAACGCGGGCGCTGTCCGTTTCCGCAGGCAGGCTAGACGTCGCGCTACAGATGGGGCCGGAAGAAATCCGTGCCATTGAAGCCCAAGGTGGAAGTCGCGCCTCCTGGCGTGATGCTGCCATCTGGGCTTACAACTTCGTTGACGGTCGGGAACCAGCGCTGTCGGACGTGCGTGTGCGCGAAGCGTTGAACATTGCCGTAGACCGGGAAAGTATCATTGCCACGTTGCTCGACGGCGCCACTGTCGCCGCAACCCAGCCGGCGCCGCCAACGGTGTACGGTTTCAATCCAGATTTGCCGCCTATTCCCTACG
This sequence comes from Rhodospirillaceae bacterium, assembly GCA_965262665.1. Lineage (GTDB taxonomy): Bacteria > Pseudomonadota > Alphaproteobacteria > Rhodospirillales > Rhodospirillaceae > CBDBND01. Next base: position 491,638 of record OZ253551.1, on the reverse strand, counting down.
ATCCTGATCGGGCTATCCAATTGATGTCAGAGGCCGGCTACAGCGACGGTTTCAAATTCGAGGTGGTGGCGACGGCCGGATCGAGCGCTAATGACAGTGCAGTCAACCTGACCGTTGCCCAGTATCTCCGCGCCATCAATGTGGATATGGAGGTTCAGACGATTACCACCAACCAGATCATTCGCAACGTGGTTGAGGGGACCTGGGATACACCGGCCTTTGCTTTGCACTACAACTATGAACCGACCGCTGATGTGCTCAGAGCGCTCGATACCCATTCCTGTCTGTGGTCTAGACCCTGGTATTGTAATCAGGCCGTCATGCCACTGATCGCAGCGGCCCAGATCGAATTCGATCCTGGGCGTAATTTGTCCCTCAGGCATGATATCATGGCCTTCTACCGGAACGACTGGGCAGCACTGTACATGTACCAAGCCCCACGCTTCGCAGCCTTAGCACCGGGTGTGACAGGATTGCGTGTGGTCAACAATGTGGTGTCTTACGACACCATCGACCTGGGGCAATAAAATTAGGAAAAGGATCCGTCCGTGAATATCGTCATTTGGGTCGTCGCGCTCATTGTATTGTTCTTTATCGCCCGTGCCTGGTTTATGCGGCATGAACAAGATGATGAGTTGATTGCCGACCTTGTACCCCCGCCTCACGGGGAATCCATTGAGACACTGATTTGGGATTTGGTGGGTGAAACCCAAAGCAATGACGACCATAGCTCTCGTCAAGCGGCTTTGGCAAAGTGCACCGAGGGCACGCCCGTGGAATTAAAGTTTGTCCATGGTGGACCTGGCGGTGTCGACCAAGCCGATGTGCTGACCGAACATGGCGAGATCGGAGATTTGCGTAAGGACGCGATCGAAAAACTCAATCAACTCCGGCGTCATCATCAAAGAACAGAAGCCTACATTCGCGATATCAAAGGTGGCACCGAGGAGCATGCTATCCGTTCGGCAACACCTCAGGTTTACGTATACAAAGAATAACCACTACGCTCATGACCACCAACGCGTCCAACGTCAACATTCCAGAATTTACGGTTTCGGAAGTTTCCGCCGCTCTCAAACGGACCATCGAAGATTCGTTTGGTTATGTGCGTATCCGTGGAGAAATATCCCAACCGAAAGTGGCAGCATCCGGGCATTGCTACATGCGACTTAAGGATGAGAATGCGGTCATCGACGCCATTGTCTGGCGCGGCACCATGGGCAAATTGGCGCACAAGCCGGAAGAGGGCATGGACGTGGTCGCATCCGGCCGCCTGACCACTTATCCCGGCCGGTCGTCTTATCAAATTATCATCGATGCTTTTGAGTTGGCTGGTGAGGGTGCGCTGCTCAAACTTCTGGAAGATCGCCGCAAGAAACTTGCAGCCGAGGGTTTATTCGACGAAGACATTAAGAAACCAATTCCGCAATTGCCTGATGTTATTGGCGTCGTAACGTCACCGACAGGTGCGGTGATCCAAGACATTTTGCATCGATTGGCGGACCGATTCCCACGGCCGGTTCTGTTGTGGCCGGTGCGGGTGCAAGGCGCGGGTGCAGCGGAGGAAATTACCGCAGCCATCGAAGGGTTTAACGATTTGGCGTCCAGCGGGCCGATTCCACGGCCTGATGTGCTGATTATCGCGCGTGGCGGCGGCTCCCTTGAAGATCTCTGGGCTTTCAATGAAGAAAATGTGTTACGGGCCGTGGCGGCGTCGGAGATTCCATTGATCTCTGCTGTCGGTCATGAAACCGACACGACGCTGATCGATTTTGTTGCGGACCAGCGGGCTCCTACACCCACAGCGGCGGCGGAAATGGCAGTTCCGGTCCGCCTGGAACTGGTGTCCCAAGTGCAAGAACGGGTAACGCGCCTGGGTCAGTCCATGAACCGACTTCTCAATGAGTCCCTATTGCATATCCAAGGACTTGAACGCGGCTTGCCGAATTTGAGGCAGGTGGCAAATCAAAAAGAACAAGACCTGGATGTTTGGTTCGAACGCCTAAGAGATGGGCCCAAACGTTTCCTTAAGACAAAAGCGCAGTTCTTGTCTGTGGCCGGTGCGGGACTAAAACCCGTTCACCTGAAACGCGACATCAGGCGGCATCAAACAACGCTGAAGGATGTTTCGGCTCGATTGACCACAGGCCGCAGCCGATACATTGACAGTCAGCGCGAGCGTCTCGTTGGTTTACATAAACGCCTCGAATCAGTGTCGCCTGAGCGTGTTTTGGAGCGGGGATACGCCTTGGTGACTTTGCCCGACGACACACCGGTGACCGTAGCCGCGGGGGCAACGCCAGGAGACGTCTGGCACGTGAAGTTCCAGGATGAGTCCGTCGGCGTCACGGTCGGACAAGATGCAAAGGTTGTGTCAAAACCAAAATCATCACCAAAGAAACGCGGTGCAAAAACAACGCCTAACGATCGTCAAGGGAGTTTGCTTTGATGCGCACTCCGCTTTTTGCATGGCTCATGTACCTGATTTTCTTGCCAACCGCCGTCTATGCCGTTGACCTCGGCGGACGCCTTGAACAAGGCGGAATTGTCTTCGGCACAGTCGAGGAAGGTGTCACCGTTACCTTGGATGATCAGCGTTTGGCGCTTTCGGAGTCCGGGCGGTTTGTCTTTGGTCTCGATCGTGACGCAAAACCGACTGTGACATTGGACGTCCATCATCCAACCGGCGAAGTAACCACGCAGGTGTTAACGGTCGCCAAACGGGACTGGCTGATTGAACGAGTTGACGGTCTACCGCAGAACACAGTGACGCCCGATCCCGAAACGGTGAAACGAATCCGGGCTGAAGGCGGGATGATCGTCGCCACCCGTAACCGAACCGAACCGAAACCATTCTATGAAACCGGATTCCTTCTACCCGCAGACGGGCGCATCTCCGGCGTCTTTGGTAGCCAACGAATTCTCAATGGCCAGCCGCGCTCTCCCCACTCTGGTTTGGACATCGCTGCGCCGACCGGTACGCCGATCCGGGCAACGGCGGACGGAATTGTCAGTCTTGTCCATGACGGCATGGTGCTGACAGGCAAGACCATCATGATCGATCACGGTTTCGGTCTAGACTCGGTCTATATCCACATGAACGAAATCCACGTGACGCAGGGCCAAGCCATTCGTCAGGGCGATATCATCGGCGCCATTGGCATGACCGGGCGCACCAACGGTCCTCATCTTCATTTCGGCATTTCATGGTACGGCGCCAAGCTCGACCCGCAGACCGTGCTGGCCGCGTTGCCGGCTTCACGCAGTCTGTCCAAATCCGTTGAGGGTGCGGTCCAATAAGGTCCGCAGTGCGGCCGCATCTTTCCATTGTACGCCGACGCGCAGCACGTTGACCTGCTGACGTTGATCTGGTGTGAGCCGCATGGCGTCCTTCTCCGTGGTTACGGGAAGGGCATCTACGGCAAAGGCTTCATCCAAGATGGGTTGGATATCCGCCGGCCGGTACAAATGATGATCATCGAAGGGATGGACCGCAACAACCCGAGCACCCAGTTCCACCAAAGTATTGAAAAATTTCCCCGGCCGGCCCAACCCCGCAAAAGCCACCACTTTACGTTGGTTGAGATAGGCCGCGTCCGGACCAGGCGCCAAGGTCGCATGGAGTATGGGCATGTCGGCGGGCAAACGTTTGCTCACGCCGGTTTGATCTTCTCCCATGATCACCACCGCATCGGTGCGGGACAATCCCGTAGCGATCTTTTCTCTGAGCGGTCCGGCTGGAAAAATCCGATGGTTACCAAACCCGACTGTGCCGTCGATGACCAGCAATGACAGGTCTTTGGCCATGCTCGAATGTTGATGGGCATCATCGAGAATGATGGCTTTGGCGCCGGCTTCGGTGGCCTGATACGCCCCGTCGATGCGTCTTCTCGACACCCAAGTCATTCCGTCGCGGCTGTGCAACAGGGCTTCATCACCGACATCAACCGCGCGGTGACGATCCGGATCAACTCTCAGTGGTCCTTTGATCCGGCCACCGAACCCACGCAGGACCACGGCCGGGCGAACCCCGGCGTCGGTCAACCGCGGCACCAAATCCCGGGCCACCGGGGTCTTACCCGTACCGCCCATGGTGAGATTGCCGACGGAAACCACTGGAACCGGCGCCCGTACGTAGTCACCCCGATTGATGTGCCAGGCAGCGACGGCACCGTAAACCCGGCCGAACGGGTCTAGCGCCCGTCCCAACACATTGTCGGTGGTCCAAAACTCAGGCGGGCGCACGATGGACCTCAGCTGGTGCGATTAGTGATTGGCCGACCAGTTCGTCGGCCCGGTTGCTGACGGTGATCAAAGACTCTTCTAACTGCTGACGGGCGCGTTCCTGATCTTCTTCATCAGCGTCCCGCGCAACGGCAATCGGATCACCCCACACACAGGCGCCTCGGGAGAACGGTAGCGGTACAACCAATCGGTCCCAAGTGGATAAAACGCGCCTTCGGCTTGTTGCGGCTGCGGCTGGAACGATGACCGCACCTGACAGCCGGGCCAAAGCGATGGCACCAGCGCTTGCCCGCATCCGCGGTCCGCGGGGGCCATCGGGTGTGATCCCGACTGTAGCGCCGTCATTGAGGATACGGACCATTTGCCGCAACGCATCAGTGCCGCCTTTGGAGCTGGATCCGCTGACCGTGGAAATACCATGCCAGAGTACTGTTTTAGCGATTAACCGGCCGTCGGCATGGCCAGAGATCAACATATGAAACGGTTCTGACGACTGCCAACAATAGGGCATGAGAAATAGACGGTTGTGCCAAAAGGCGATGATGATGGGCGCCTCACTAGCCCAGGCGTTTCGCGTGGGCGCTTGGTTCTCGTTGGTCCAGGAACTGGTGACCCGGACCAGCCATACATAGAAGCACGCCAGAGCCCCCAAAACACTCTGAACGTATTGGTTGCGGAAAAACGCTTTGCGCAGGCGTTTCATCAACTCACACACATCCCATCGACGCAGATTAGGTGCGTCTGGCTTGTCCCGTATAACTAATTCCCCGCCACGCTCATGCCGTCGACCCGCACGGTTGGGCTGTCGATGCCGTAGCGCAGTTCCAAATCGTTAGCCGGCGTCAATGCCAGGAACATGTCCTTGAGGTTGCCGGCGATGGTGATCTCGTTGACCGGATAGGCCAATTCCCCTTTTTCGATCCAAAACCCAGCCACGCCCCGGCTGTAGTCACCGGTCACGCCGTTGACTCCTTGACCGAAGGCATCGGTGACAAACACCCCTTGATCGATGCCGGCCATTAAATCTTCTGGTGATGCTTCACCAGGAACTAAGTTCACGTTGGTGGTTGACGGGGATGGCGACGAGGACGGCCCCCGGCTGGCATGGCCGGTGGGCTGCAGTCCCAACTTCCGGGCGGACCGCAGATCAAGCACCCAGGTGGTCAGAACACCGGCGTCGATCAGTTTGCGTTCCGCGTTGGGGAGGCCTTCCGCGTCACATGGCTTGGACCGCAATCCCCGTTTACGGTGGGGATCTTCAACAATGGCGATGCCGGGAGCGAACACGTCTGTGTTCAGGCGATCTTTCAAGAACGTGGTGCCGCGTGCCACAGCGCTCCCGTTGATGGCCCCGAGAAAGTGATTGAGCAGCCCGCGGGCCGTACGGGGTTCAAATACGATCGGGTATTTACCGCTCTTGATTTTACGGGCGCCGAGTTTGCGTACCGTCCGCTCACCGGCAGTACGGCCGACGGTTTCAGGATCACGCAAATCGCTGGCGTAAACCGCTGAGGTGTAGTCGTAGTCGGTTTCCATGCCGCTTTGCACGTCACCGGCTAGGACCGAGGCTGAATAGGACCCGCCCGTGCTTTCATGGGCGCGGTGAAATCCGTTGCTGGCTGCGATGGCGATGCGCGAGCGGCCCCAATTGGCCTGAGCCCCTTCGGAATTGGTGACGCCATCAACGGCTCTTGCGGCATCTTCGCAGGACTTGGCCGCTTCGATCAGCGCTTCGGAGGCGATGTCGTCCGGATCGCAAATATCGAGATCTGGCAGATTGGTGATTAGTTGGTCCGGGTCCGCCAAGCCGACATGCTCATCGTCAGGCACGGTCTTGGCCATGGCGACGGCCCGCTCCACCAATTCGGCCAAGGCGTCGTGAGACCGATCAGAGGACGAAACAATGGCTTGTTTTTGACCGACCAGCACGCGCAAGCCGATATCACCGCCTTCGGAGCGCTCCAATTGCTCCAATTCACCGAGGCGAAACGTGACTGTTGTGGAATCGCCATCGGCCAAGATGGCGTCGGCCGCATCGGCACCCGCTTTTTTGGCGTCGTCAATCAGATCGGCGAGCAGGTTCAGGGACTCTTCAGACACAAATTTCTCCAACAAACACCACAACCATTATTCTTCGTCCTTCCAAATCGGCTCACCTTTGCCCCGCAAGCCGTAGTCTTTCCATTTCTCCGACACCAGGGCGACAATTTCTTCAGCCATGCGGATTTTCCTACCCCAAGGCCGGTGGGTCTCAGGCGGAATCTTAGTTGTGGCGTCGAGGCCTATTTTACTGCCCAACCCGGACTCAGGTGAGGCAAAATCGAGATAATCGATGGGCGTGTTCTCCACCACTGTGATGTCTCGAGCCGGGTCCATGCGGGTGGAAACGGCCCACATCACATCCTTCCAGTCCCGGGCATTGATGTCGTCATCCACGACGATGACGAACTTGGTGTAGACGAACTGGCGCAGGAAACTCCACACCCCCATCATCACCCGCTTAGCATGACCGGGATACGACTTCTTCATGCTGACCACAGCGATGCGATAACTGCAGCCTTCGGGCGGCAGCCAGAAATCCGTGATCTCCGGGAACTGCTGAACCAGCAGGGGAATGAACACCTCATTTAGCGCCTCGCCAAGGACACTCGGTTCGTCCGGCGGCCGTCCGGTATAGGTGGTGAGATAAATGGGATCGCGTCGCATGGTGATGGCAGAAATCTTGAAAACCGGAAACGGTTCCACGGCGTTGTAATAGCCGGTGTGATCTCCGTAGGGCCCTTCGTCTCCGAATTGGTCGAGCATCACGTGGCCTTCCAATACGATTTCGGCTTCGGCGGGCACCTGCAGAGGGATGGTTTTGCAATCGACGAGATCCACCTTGGCGCCACGCAGCAATCCAGCGAACTGATACTCTGACAAAGTGTCCGGAACAGGTGTGACCGCCGCCAGCAATGTGCCCGGGTCAGCGCCGATGACAGCAGCTGCCGGTAGAGGGTCGGTGTTCTTGTCTTTCCACCGGTCGTATTGGCCGGCGCCGCCGCGATGTTTGAGCCAGCGCATAAGGGTGGTGTCCTTGCCCGTCACCTGCATCCGGTAGATGCCCAGATTGGTGGTGTCGCGTTTGTCGTCGCCAGGCCCTTTGGTGACCACCAAGGGCCAGGTGATCAGCGGGGCCGGTTCATCAGGCCAGCAGGTTTGAACAGGCAGTAGGCCTAAATCAATGTCATCACCGGTGAGCACAACCTCCTGGCACGGCGCTTTTGAAATCGTGCGCGGTTTCATCGCCATTACGGTTTTGAGCAGAGGCAGCAAGTTAATTGCATCGCGCCACCCGCCCGGTGGTTCCGGCTGTTTGAGGAAGGCCAGCATCTCGCCAACTTCGCGCAATTGATCAGGCGTGCGGTCCATCCCCCGGGCTACCCGTTCCACCGTTCCAAACAGATTGGCCAGCACCGGCATGCTGTATGGTGTGCCGTCGTCTTTCACGACGTTTTCGAAAAGAATAGCCGCTCCACCGTCGCTCAACACTCGTGTCTGAATCTCCGTTAACTCAAGATGCGGAGAAACCGGCGCGCTCACACGCGCCAATTGTCCGTCGCGGTCGAGACGAGCGATGAAATCACGAAGAGACGCAAACGGCATGGGTGGCCTTCAGCTTGAGCTCAGCAAAAGAGCCACGGCTTTACGGGTTGCCTTTGTAAGCGTCAAGTTTGTCAGCAACCGTAATGCGTCATGGCGCCCTAACTATTAGCAGTTGAGTTGGTCATAGGTCCAAATCATTCAATAGATGGTCTTATTTCCTTGGCAGCCGAAACGACCATATCCCTTTGATTCTGTGGTCATTGTGCGGGGTAAATTGGTGCCGAGACTCACCTTCGAATCCAAAAAACGATTGGCTAGTAATGACTTGGCGTTATATTTAGTCCATACTATCCCCCGCTTGGGGATCGTCCGTGCGTGGGGCACGACCGATCTGGCGCAGGGAAACGAATAGCGACGTGTCCAACGCAGACTCCACATCATCATCATCCAAGGGGTTCGAAAAGCTCATCGACCTCGGGATCGCGCTTTCGGCAGAACGCGATCACGACCGGCTGACCGAACGCATCCTTTTGGAAGCCGTCGATTTGACCAATGCCGACGGGGGCGCGCTCTACCTGCGAAACGATGACGACACTCTGTCGTTCCAGATTGTACGCACCCATAGCCTCAACATTGCCATGGGTGGCACCACTGGGGTGCCAATCCCGTTTCCTCCTTTGCAAATGTACAACCCGGAAACAGGCAAGCCCAATTACAACAATGTGGCGTCGGCAGCGGCTCTCACTGGAGAAGCCATTAACATCGAAGATGCTTATGAAGCGGAAGGGTACGACTTTACGGGTACAAAAAATTCGATGAAGGCACAGGGTTTCGGTCAAAGTCCCTTCTCACCATTCCGTTGAAAAACTATTCCGAAGAAGTCATCGGTGTTCTGCAACTGATCAACGCGCAGAAGGAAGGCACCACCGAGGTTATTCCCTTTGTCAAATCGGTGCAGCGGCTGGTCGAAGCGTTGGCCTCACAGGCCGCCGTCGCCGTTGACAATCAGCAATTGATAGAGGCGCAAAAAGCGCTGATGGACAGCTTGATCAAAGTCATGGCCCACGCCATTGACGCCAAGTCGCCCTACACCGGCGGCCATTGTCAGCGTGTGCCTGAAATTACCAAAATGTTGGCCCAACACTGTAGCGATTCCAATGAAGGTACCTTTGCAGATTTCCAGCTTGATGAACAGCAATGGTATGAACTGCATGTGGCGGCGTGGCTGCACGACATTGGCAAGGTGACCACGCCGGAGTATGTGGTCGACAAAGCGACCAAGCTGCAGACCATATTTGACCGTATTCATGAAGTGCGCATGCGCTTTGAAGTGTTGCGCCGCGACGCCGAAATCAAAATGCTCAAAGCCGTGGCCAAAGGCGCCGACGAAAAAGAAGAAAAGAAAAAATTCAAAAAGAAATGCAAGGAACTTAACGAGCAATGGGAATTCATTGCCGACACCAACATCGGCGGTGAATTCCTGCCCCAAGACAAACAAGATCTGGTTCGCAAGATTGCCAAACAGAAATGGTGCCGGAATTTCAACCGCAAGAAGGGATTGTCCTGGACGGACGAACAGCTGCTGGTCAAGCAGCCTCCGCCTGACAAGGGTTGGGAACAATTGCTCGCCGACCTACCGGAACACAGTGAAGCCGAATATGACCTCGGCGAAGTCAACAATCTCTGTATTTCACGCGGTACGTTGAATGACGATGAACGCCGTAAGATCAACGATCACATCGTTCTCACCATTGAGATACTTGAAGAACTGCCGTTCCCGAAACACTTAGGCAAAGTGCCCGAGTATGCCGGCGGCTATCACGAAAAGATGGATGGCACCGGTTATCCTCGCGGTCTAAAGGGAGACGATATGTCTCTCCCGGCCCGGATCATGGCCATTGCTGACATTTTTGAGGCTCTTACGGCCGGCGACCGGCCCTATAAGAAGGCCAAGAAATTGAGCGAAGCAGTGAAAATTTTGTGGTTCATGAAAAAGGACAAACACGTCGATGCCGAACTGTTTGAACTGTTCCTAACCTCAGGCGCCTACCGGGACTATGCCGAGCAATTCCTCAAGCCGGAACAAATCGACGACGTGGATATTTTTCAATTCTTAGAGAACAAACAAGCGGCTGAGTAAATACGTCTTACGGCGCTATAGCTGCACGCTCACCAGAGCCAGCGTCACCAATGCACCGATATCCCTATTCGATTTGAAGCGGACCAGACAGTTGTTCGCATCTGTCGTGTCCAGCGTCGCCGCCTGCCAGGAAAAATGCACCGCCGCCGCCGTTAAACAGCCGCCAGTGATCCAGGACAGCCCGATCATACTAGACGCCAAAGCCAGCAGTAGGACGGTCAGGCCATACATGGCGATGATAAAGGGCAGGGACTGGTTGCCCAGTGCCAGGGCGGAAGACTTCACCCCGATCAGGACGTCGTCTTCTTTGTCCTGATGGGCGTAGATAGTGTCGTAGCCAAGAGTCCAACAGAACCCAGCGGCATAGAGCACAGCCGCCGGCCAGGCCAATGACCCGGTAACGGCGGTCCAGCCCATGAGAGCACCCCAATTAAAGGTCAGTCCCAACCAGGCTTGCGGCCAAAAGGTAATGCGCTTCATGAAGGGGTAGGAGGCGATGAGCGCTAACGACGTCACGCCGAGCGAGACGGTCAGGACGTTGAACTGAAGCAGGATGACAAAGCCAATGAGCAACTGAAGACCCAGAAATATCCACGCCTGCAGGACAGTGACATCTCCGGCTGGAATGGGCCGTAGGGCCGTGCGGACCACTTTGGCATCGAAGTCCCGGTCGACAACGTCGTTATAGGTACAACCGGCGCCACGCATAACGATGGCTCCCAACGTAAACAAAACGATGAGATCAACCCGCACCGCGTTCAACTCGCCCGAAGCGGCCAAAACGATACCCCAGATGCAGGGCCACAACAGCAGCCAGGTGCCGATAGGCCGGTCGGCGCGGGCGAGTTTGAGGTAGCCGCGGGACCAAGACGGCATCAGCCGGTCGATCCAGCTGCCGACGGGAATATCCGACCTGTCGTCACGGAGTTCGGGCAAAGGTTTGGTCTCGGTCATGACGGCGTTAAGGTAGTGACAACCTGTGTCTAGAACAACGTTCCTTCCAATTATGACAGATTCGGCGAAGCCGCTCCGCCTCTACGTCTCCGAGACCTTAGTTGAAGGTGTCGACGTCTCGCTTTCACCGGATCAGACCCACTATGTGACCCACGTCATGCGCCGGAATGACGGCGCCCCGATCTTGGTGTTCAACGGCCGGGAGGGTGAATGGCTGGGGCAGATCGTGCGAACCGGAAAGAAAGAGGCGCGTATCGCGGTTGATCGGCAGACGCGAGCGCAAACGCAGGATCCCGATCTTTGGTTGCTGTTCGCGCCGATCAAGCGAAACGCCATCGATTTGATGGTTCAAAAAGCGACGGAACTCGGTGTCTCAACTCTCTGGCCCGTCACTACCGCCCATACCAACGCGGACCGCGTCAATCTGGATCGGCTATACGCCATTGCCAGTGAAGCGGCAGAACAGTCATATCGTCTTTCGTTGCCTGACGTTCGCGCGCCTGTGCCGTTAGAAGATGCGTTCACCGCTTGGCCTGCAGATCGTCCGCTCTATGTTCTTGATGAAACAGGGGGTGGAGAGCCGATTGCTCAGGAATTGGCCTCTGACGCTGCTCAAACATCTGACAGTGGCGCTTTTGTGATCGGGCCAGAAGGCGGTTTCACGAACGCAGAGCTTGACCTATTGTGCGCCCTGCCGTTTTCTAAACCCGTCTCCTTGGGACCGCGCACGCTTCGCACGGAAACGGCGGCCCTTGCAGCATTGACCTGCTGGCAAGCGTTGTGTGGGGATTGGCGCAATTCGTCAAATTAGGCGAGCTGCGAATACCACTGTAAGGGCTGTATAGTTTAACTCGTTATGACGTCATCACCATCTAAAAATGCGACGCCGGTCACTGGCAAGGACCAGCTGGCCGCTTATATTGAATCCGGTTGTAAACCGCGCGATGAGTGGCGCATCGGCACCGAGCACGAAAAGTTCCTCTATTGCGGGGAAAGTTTCAAAGCGCTGCGCTATGACGGTGACCGTGGCATCCGTGCCTTTCTTGAAGGACTACAGCAGTACGGCTGGCAACCGGTCATGGAAGGCAAATATCTAATCGCTCTGTCCGCAGCGGGTAAGGGTTCCGTTACGCTTGAGCCCGGCGGGCAACTAGAATTGTCCGGCGCACCTCTGCAGACCGTTCACCAAACCTGCAGTGAGGTGACTGAGCACCGCAAAGAAGTCAAAGAGGTTGCCGAAGATTTGAACCTGGGCTTGCTTGGCCTTGGTATGACTCCAAATTGGTCACGTGAGGATGTCCATTGGATGCCCAAAGGCCGCTATAAAATTATGCGTGAATACATGCCCAAAGTGGGCGGCCAAGGCATCGACATGATGACCCGCACCTGCACGGTTCAGGTCAACGTCGATTATGAATCCGAAGCGGATTTGGTTAAAAAAATGCGGGTCGGAATCGCCTTGCAACCGATCGCCACTGCCTTATGGTCCAATTCACCCTTTACGGAAGGCCAGCCCAATGGATTCTTAAGCAAGCGCGCGGACATCTGGCAAGATACGGATAACGACCGTACGGGTATGATGCCATTTGTGTTCGAAAACGGTATGGGGTTTGAGCGCTATGTGGATTACGTTCTCGATGTGCCAATGTATTTTGTATATCGCAATGGTTACGTGGATGCCTCGGGGCAATCCTTCCGCGATTTTATGAACGGCACACTGGCGGCACTTCCAGGTCAAATGCCCACCTTGGCCGATTGGGAGGATCATGTGTCCACGGTGTTTCCTGAAGTGCGCTTGAAAAAATTCTTAGAAATGCGCGGCACTGATTCCGGTCCCTGGGCGCGGCTCTGCGCTTTGCCGGCTTTTTGGATCGGACTTCTATACGATACCCAGGCGCTGGATGCCTGTTGGGATCTGGTCAAAGGGTGGAGTGTCGCACAACAGAACAGTCTCTTCCGCGCAGCCCCCAAACTAGCGCTCAAGGCAGAAATCGCCGGCCGGACCGTTCAAGACGTTGCTTTGGAGCTTATTGAGATTGCCAGAGGGGGTCTATCACGCCGCGCCGCTCTAGATTCCGCTGGCAACGACGAAACCGGCTTTCTCATGCCCTTGCAAGACATCGCTACTTCGGGGATAACCCCGGCAGAGCAAATGCTTGATGCGTTTCACAACGAGTGGAACGGCGACATTTCCAAGGTTTTCTCCGAATACAGCTACTGAAACACCTCATATGAATGATCAGAACCCCGAAGACGGTCCGTGGCTGGAGGAATGTGATTCCCTTGATCAAGTGCGCGATCATATCGATCGTTTGGACGGTCAGATTATTCCTCTGTTGTTGGAGCGCAACCACTACGTCATGCAGGCAGCCAATCTCAAAGGTGACGTGAATGCCGCTCGTGTTCCCGCCCGAATTGAGGACGTAGTTCAAAAAGTGCGAGCTGTCGCCGAAGAACGCGGCAGTAATCCGGACATTGTCGAAGCCATCTACCGGGCGATGATCGAAATTAACATTCGGATCGAACAAGCCCATATCGCAGAGCGGATCAACGAGGACTAGCTGTGTCGTCCCGCGCAGTCGTACAGCGGTGTGACAAGTACTGGCTGCGACCCCTAACATTCGAAGATTCTGAACTTATTGTAAAATTCTATCAGCAGAGATCCTTTTGGATGTATCTGATTGAAGGGGCGTTGTCAGAAGCGCAAGCAAAAGAGTTCGTCAGACTGAAAGTGGCTTTGACTGACGATTCGAGCGGGCACGAGACCTGGTGGGCTGTCGAAGATCCCAAAATAAGCGTTGTCATTGGAACTGCTAATCTAAAGATTCTCAGTGCACCGGACGAAAAACGGGGCTCCGTTGGATGTGCACTGGCGCCGCAGGCACAAGGGCAAGGTCTTGGTCCCAGAATTGGCTGGGACTTGATTGCGCTTGGTTTCAATTGCTTCGCACTTGAGCTGATCGAATGCAGTTGCGCGGAAAACAACGCACGGTCCGCTCACACCATGAGGGACACATTTCAAATGAATTACCTAGGCTTACGTGAAGCGCCGCATGATGGGAGGCAAGATCTGTGGCGGGAGCATGTGTTTTCCATTAGTAAAGATACTTATCTCGCGACCAAGAATGACGTCGAGGCCCGCCTCATAACTCATAAAAGGGTCATGAAAATCGACGTCACAAACCCGCCCCAGAAACCGCCCAATAGGTTTAGAATGGCTTGATGCCTTCTATGAAGAAAATCGGTGTGCTCACGTCCGGTGGCGATTGTCCGGGCCTTAATGCCGTCATCCGTGGTGTCACTTTGCGTGCCGGCGAAAGTTACGGCTGCGAGGTGATCGGTATCCATGACGGGCATCTGGGTTTGCTTAAGGATCCACCGGATGTCGAAATTCTTACTCCTGCTCATTTTTCCGGTGAACTGTTGCGCACGGGTGGGACTTTTCTAGGCACCACTACAACATCCAGTCCATTCGCCTTCCCCATAGAAGACGGCACGGAGAAAGACCGTTCGGCGGAGGTGATCGCAACCATCGACTCGCTCGGTCTTGATGGGATTATTGTGATTGGCGGCGATGGCAGCATGCGCCTGTTTGACCGCTTGCTTACATCTGCAGGGGTGCCTTGGGTCGGCATCCCCAAAACCATCGACAACGATGTGCCCGGCACCGAGTTTGCTGTTGGTTTTTCACCGCTGTCGACGTGGTCGGCAATGCCTTAGACCGGCTGCAGTCCACTGCCGCCAGCCACCGCCGGGTGATGGTGTTGGAAACCATGGGGCGTGATTCCGGCTTCATCGCGCTTTACGGTGGGGTAGCGGGCGGTGCCGATGCAGTCCTGATCCCCGAATTGGTATATGACCTTGAGGCACTCGCCGACCATGTCACCCGCATCCGTGCCGAAGAGAAAGGGTACGTATTGGTCACCGTGGCGGAAGGGGTGCCCGGTCCGGGTGGCGAAACAGTAACCTTGCCCTATTACGGATCCGGTTCGGCGGCTGGCGGCGTGGGCACGGTGCACAGTGCTGGGACATCTGCAACGCGGTGGAATACCAGCGATGTTCGACCGTCTTTTGGGGTCCGTCCTCAGTGCCCAAGCAGTCGACGTTCTCATGCGTGGCGGCTCCGCACGCATGGCGGCCTGGCGTAACGGCACTGCCAACGATGTGCCAATGGATGAAGTGGTCACTGGGCCGCGCCAAGTGGACCTGAGCGGCGGGATGATTTCCGTTGCCCGCGGTCTCGGCATGTACGTCGGAGAGCCGTCTTAATCTGCGACCTTATATTCCCGGTTCGGTAAAGAATTCTGGGTGATCCTGATCGATGCGCCGTTTGAGCCAATTGGGCAGATCATCGGGGCTGCTGGTCTTCTCCGCTAAATAACGCATGAACATGTGACCCTGCACCTCGGCCATATCGAGCCAGCGAGACCATGGTGCGTCGGCGGCGATAAACGCAAAGCTCTTGGCGCTCATTAGTTCCGGGTTTTGCACATCGCGGGTGTCGGCGGAAAATGTGATCAACTCCGTGAGTTGGACATCTCCTAAGCGCGGATTGCCGCTCGGTAGAGGCTCGTCCGCTCCCGGCCGGAACATCAAGATGTCATCATTGAAAAAGATGCGGCCTTCGCCGAACAAAGGTGGGCCAACTGGATTGACAAAGGCTGCCGGTGGCTCCCATTCGATATCCGGGTTGAAACCTCCCGTCGGATTGATGCGTACCAGCGGGCCAGGCACCGGCGACTGGTGGCGCACAGGCACCAGTTTGCCCGTTAAAGGGTTGTCGTAGAAATCATCGATTACTGCACCGGTCACCGGATGCTGGGTGTAATTGCACTCTACATATTGCAAGTCGATGGTTCGGTCTCTGCGAATGGTCATGCGATGTTGGCTCACGCCTTCGCGGCGGAACATCAACTGGGCCACTTGTCCGTCGGGCACACCGTAAATATGCGCGACATAATGATAGAGGCCGACACCGCCATCCAATCGGCCGCGGATTTTGGCGTAGGCCGTCAACCAATCGTAAGGATTGCTGAAATCATATGGACCGGCGGGAGGGCCGTCCTTGCTGTCTTGGGCATATACCGGCGCTGCAGTCCAAAGTCCGGCTCCTGCAGCTGCTGAAGTCAAGAACCGTCGGCGGTTTAGTGTTCTCTGAAACGGTAGATTAAAAAGCATTTCGCTGTGGTCCCAGTTTGAAGGCGCGGTTTGATCCAGAGCCTGGACCGAATAGCGGGTTTCTGTCCACCCCTTGAGCAGAAACACCATTGCGCGGTGGAGTCCAGGGGCGACATCGTTGCAAGGTCGCGCTTCAACCGTTCGCCAATCGTCTCCGTGTGCCCATGCAGGATAGCCGACTGCCGCTTACGGCATTGGTCTTCCAGCCAGACATTGAAGCTCTCAAGATCGGGGAACTCCGCCACCGGCACCATCATGTTGCGCCGCGACCAGCCAACCAGCCCCTCAACCTTACCCTTGTCATTGCCTTTGCCCGGGCGACCGTAGCGGTCATCAAACAGATAGTGCGACAGCATCCCCGTGAATATCTGCGTCCGGCGACGACGACCGTCCGCCTCAATCCTGGCAACCAGGCAGCTGTCGTTGTCGTAGACCACCGACAGCGGCACCGCGCCAAGGAAAGCAAAGGCATGAACATGCCCGTCCATCCAGGCTTCCGACGTGGCCGCAGGATAGGCCCGGATATAGCAGGCATCGCTATGGGGAAGATCGAAGGCAAAGAAGTAAACCTTCTGACGGGCACCGCCCAGCACAACAACAGCTTCACCAAAATCTGCCTGGCCGTGGCCCGGTGGGTGCGTCAGCGGGATGAACATCTCGCGCGCCTTCTGACGATGGACACGCACGTAGTCCTTCAAGCAACGCGTCGACCGCGGCTTCCTGACCGGGACGGAAGGCATTGAACCCGAAGACCTCTTGGAGCACCCGGCGCGCGGAGGTCGCAAGTTCTTCCGGCAGGCCCGTCAATGCAGCACCACGCCGGTGTCTTCCAGCCGGACCTCAAAACTCAGGAAGCGGTCGAACAGTGAACTCTTGCGCCAGGCATGTGACATGCCCGTCCCGGCGCCCGTGGCCTCGTCCTCGCCCCGGCACTCGACCAGCCCGAACCAGTAGAGCGGCGACAAGGGTGGCCCTGCGAATAGACCTCGCCGCATCGGTCGCGAATAAGGTAACCGCATTGGCCAACTCATCGTAATCGCGCACTTCCGTGCCGAAGGACCGTGAGACCATCGTCGTCTTTTTGGGCTGGGGCATGTCGCCGAAGCCGATGCAGTCAACCCCGCGCAATTCCTGGACCGTCTTCAGTCCGCCGACCCCCATCTCCTTGCGGACCCAGCCATCGGGACGGCGCGCAAGATCAAGCGCCGTCATGACGCCGTTGCGGTTTAGTTTTTGGGCGTACTGCCTGCCGATCCCCCAGATATCACCGACTGCCGTTGACGCCAGCGCCCGGTCGCGCCAGCGCGCGCCGGTGAGATCGAGAACGCCGTCCGCCTTAACGGAGGTCTTCGCCAGCCGGTTGGCGATCTTGGCCAGGGTCTTGGTCTCGGCGATACCGATGCTGACCGGCAGCCCGGTCCATTGGTGCACGGTCTGTTTCAGGTTCTGGCAGAATGCGGTGAGATCCTCCGGTAGTCCCGTGAGATCGAGAAAGCATTCGTCGATCGAGTATTGCTCCACCGCCGGGACCAGTTCCCCCAACACCTGCATCACCCGGTTGCTCATATCGGTATAGAACTGGAGGTTGCCGCTGATCATCGCAATCCGGTGCCGCTTGATGAGATCCTTCGCTTGAAATGCCGGTTGGGCCATTTTGACGCCGAGCGCCTTGGCCTCGTCACTGCGCGCGACGATGCAGCCGTCGTTCGACGACAGCACCACGGCCGGGCGGCCTTCGAGCGCGGGATGGAAAACCCGCTCGCAGGAGACGAAGAAGTTATTGCAATCGGCCAGCCCGTAGACGCTCATGGCAGGCTCCGCACCACTCCGGCGACGACACCCCAAACGTGGGCCTCCTCGCCATCGATTGTGGTAAACGGACGGGCGGTCAGTTCGCCCTCAATGGCGGCAATGACGATTGAGTCCACGCCCGGCGTGCGCGAGCGATCGACGATCAGGGTATCGCCGGCCAGAATTCCGTGTTCGGTTAGGCCGCTGCCCGCGGCCGTGACGAAGAACGTCGCCGCCGGGCGCTTTATGAAATGGGCATCGAGGCTAAGGCTCGTCGTGGGGGCGACTACGGTGAACATCGGGTAAGTCTGCTTACAACTCCTTGAGCCATGAACCGGATCGGTAGAGCGGCAAGCGCACCAGGCCTGCTCGCACGGCGTAAGCCGTATTCGGGCAATGATACAGCGCTGGTTTCATGCCATTGAATTCCGGGCTTTATTGAGTCACTCCATCCTTGGCAGTGGACCGGCTCGATGGCCGTGGACCGGGGTTGCTCGACCAACTCGTCCGCGTAGAATGCCTCATCCTCGACGATTAGGAATCCCATGGCCGAATGGTCAAATAAAGGAATAGGCAACGGTCGATGATCTCAAACACCTGGACGGACACAGTGACGAAATCCACGAACTGGTTGAAACCGTGGCACCAAACCATCTGCCCGAAGCCGCCAATGCGAAACAGTATTGTCTCAAGTGTGTGGCCGTCGCCTTACTGCAATGGGCCACCTCCGCAGCGACATGCGCGGGTGCCACTATCGGTGAGATCACGAACGCCGTCGCCGACGGTGCCGCCATGGGCGAAGAAGAAAACGAACGGACAGAGACAGAGGCCGCCCGCGTGACGCGGCATTAGGTGAGCGTGACATGTATCGAGTAGTCCCAGGACGGCCGATCTCCGCGGACTTTGGCTAGAGTAAAATATATCTTGTTATCAATTAATTATTGAATCCTGAATTCAAGGAGCAAGCATTATCAGTATAAGTGGCCGAAAGGCAGGAACCGCAAATACCGAAGACGGATATTGATGGACGAAAACGAACTGCAGATCACGGCGAACGTCGCGAAGGCAATGGCCATGATATGGGTCCGTAACACGGTGCTTGAAGACATTCACGGAGGGCTCCCGGTGGTAAGTCATACGGGGGACTTCTCTGATGTCATGGTGATAGATGCCAACGGCCGGCAGATCCCCTAGCCCAAGGCTGCGCATATCGGCCAAAAGGAGATGCGCGACCTGATGTGTCAGGTGGTCAACCGTCTGTACACGTTTCAGGTGAAAGCGGAGGATCCGGTATTTGTCGAGCTGATGGACCACTCTCTGGCAGAGGCGTGGCGGTGGGACGAGCCGGAGCTGGACGAGATATTGTTGGCAGGCATCGAGACGAGACGCCAACGTGGTCAAGAGTAAGAGCCATAAAGGATCGGATGGCATGGAGTGTTGTTGGGCGCGCTGGTTAGATGTTATGCGGCGCAGTACTTTGACCCCTCAGAATCAAACGTCGTCAATGGGTTGGCCTGCCGACCGGCGTCGAATCCCCACGCCCAATAACAGACAGCCGATCTGCCGAACCAGCCGCGTATCTCTTCATGCCGGCTGGTGGGAATTACCTGTCCCTTCCATTTAGCCTATCAGCTGATAGTTGCGTTGGACGCTACCAAGGCGACATACTCGCAAGCGGTTGGCTCGGCTCCTTGCCGATGCCTACAAACGCCAAGAAGAATATGCAAACAACCCGGATTATCCCCACTGAGTTGTGAATGATTCATACCCATTTGAGGCGGATGAGGTTTTCGGAAAGGACAACGGGTCGCTGAATGACGCTTGAACGGTCGCAGGCATATACGGCTCGTTGCGGCGCCAGGGATCACTGAATTTGACAGCGCCGCCTACCGTTAGGACCGGTACCTGCCACTAGAGAAGTTTCACGACACTTCCCAATCAATAAGGCCGGAATTCCTGTAGGGTCCACAAGACGGCCCCAATGAACACCGCCCCAAAGGGATGGAATACCCAGCACTAAGTTGATTCTGTCAGAAATCGTTTTTGATTTTCCTATATATGCACTAGAGAACTGTCACCACGTCGCTCCATCAATACGGCAGCAACCTCTGCAGGATTTCTGAGATGCTCCTCATGCACACCATTCCTCAAAGAGGTTGTGCCCCGAGATAACGCCGACGCCATCCGAAATCGTTCTTTTGATTTTCCTATATATCAAGACTCGAATGCATGACCCAAGTTCATTCGAATTAGCAGGGTCATTTAGGCTTGATACTTCTGTCACCTCGGCTTTCCGGCAAGTAGCATTGTTGGGTTGGGTTGGGTTGGCCTGAACGGGAACGCGCGCTGGTTTACACCGCGCCAGCCAGAGGTAGAAACAGCTTCGGCGGACTCATTCTAAATGAAATTCAATGCGTATTTTCCATCGATTCAGAAGGCAACCTGTATTTCTATGAGGCGCGCTAATAGGCACAAGAAATAGACAAAATTCGGGGCTAACATTTGCACCAAAACGGTGAGTATTATCGGAGGAGAAGTGGCCTTGACGGGTTGGCGGTTCGGTTAGGTTTTATTCCGGTGTGTAATCATGCTACCAAAAGCCCGTTTATCACACCTTGCGTTTGCTGTTGAACCCGGGACGTGCCGATAACCCATGCATCTTATCCTTCATATCCATGGGGTGCCCCGCGCCGTTGGCTTTCGCGCCGGTTTAGAGTGCCAAGACCGAATGGCGCCTCATCCGGTGTCCGCTTAGATATCGGCCTGCTTCGACCGTAACGTAAGAAAATCTAGTATAAAGATATGACTATTTTTTTGCTCATCGTCATCGCTGTAATTCTGTATTTGATACTAGTGAGGGTCGCCTCACCAAATCAGCCCAAGAAACCAAAGCTTACGCCCAAAAAAGTGGGAGACCGTGATTTATTAAAACGTCTTTTTCTTATATTGGGTATCCCTTTTATAATAATAGTATTTACGGTGGACCTGGACTTCGAGACCATTTTTTATATCGGTTTGGTATTCGCATTCGCCGTATATACTCTTTTCTTTTTTCTTCGATCACATTGAAAAAAGTAGCCTTGGTTTTGTTACATACGTTGCTTTTGAAATTTGATTAGTGCTCAGCCAATATGAAGGGAATGGCAAAAACCAGCTAGCCCATTAGCATAGTGCCCCCCTTTTTTCGAAGACTGCAATGAAACCACCAAGATTCAGTAGCTACAGGGACAAGATAGGCGATTTGCCAAGCAGCTTCACTCGAGAGCAAATCTTGACCAAGAAATTCCTGTTGGATCGAGAGGGTGATCTGGAAGTCTACTACGCGCCGTTTCATGGCATTAAACCTAACGCAAAAATAGTTATTGTTGGTATCACCCCCGGGATAACGCAAATGCTAGCAGCATTCAAAACGGCCAAAGGTCTTTTAGGTACGCGGCGCTCTCAACGGGACATCTTTAAA
Organism: Rhodospirillaceae bacterium; assembly: GCA_965262665.1. Taxonomy (GTDB): domain Bacteria; phylum Pseudomonadota; class Alphaproteobacteria; order Rhodospirillales; family Rhodospirillaceae; genus CBDBND01. The sequence goes on along the minus strand of OZ253551.1, from coordinate 470,285 downwards.
GAGATCAAACGCCAATCTGCCTATAAAGGACCCATGCGCCAGAACTTGGTCAAATGGCTTGACAGAATAGGCGCTCACAAGAAGTTTAATTTAAAAACTACCAACACATTATTTAACGATGCTGCTGACCCACTTCATGTCTGACGTCAGCGCCTTTGGGACAAATTGAGGTAATTGCATAACGGAGGATTTCTGGCTCATCGTAGTGACCGAAGGGAACGAAGATGAGACAGAAATTAATGAGCAAGAACGACCCGGCGGAGAGAACGGTTCGGGATATTCGGCGCAAGACACGCAAGCAGTATACGGCTGAGGAGAAGATCCGGATCGTGGTGTCGGGCCTGCGCGGCGAGGAGAGCATCGCCGCCTTGTGCCGCCGCGAGGGCATCGCCGAGGGTCTGTATTACAGCTGGTCGAAAGAGTTTTTGGAAGCGGGCAAGAAGCGGCTCGCCGGCGACACCGGGCGCCAAGCGACCTCGGGCGAGGTTAAAGGCCTCCGCCAGGAGATGCGCGACTTGAAGGAGTTGGTCGCCGAACTTTCGCTGGAGAACCGTCTTCTCAAAAAAAACATGCTCGGGCACGGGGGAGACGAGGAATGAGGTATCGCGCATCCGAGAAGCTGGAGATCATCCGCCTGGTCGAGCAGTCCCACCTGGGCGTCGGGTCCACTTTGGACAAGCTGGGCATTCCGAAGACCACCTTTTATCGCTGGTACGATCGTTTTCTGGCCTTTGGCGACGCCGGTCTTGAGGATCGCAACAGCAGCCCGGGCCGGGTATGGAACCGGATCCCGGATGATGTCCGGGGGCAGATCATCGATCTTGCCCTGGAGGAGACACAACTGTCGCCCCGGGAACTGGCCGTCAGGTTTACGGACACCAGGGGCTACTTTGTCTCGGAAGCCTCGGTTTATCGGCTTCTCAAAGCCCACGACCTGATCACCAGCCCCGCTTTCGTGATCATCAAGGCAGCCGATGAGTTCCGCGACAAGACCACGGCGCCGAACCAGCTGTGGCAGACCGACTTCACCTCTCTCAAGGTCATCGGCTGGGGCTGGTTTTATCTGTCGACCATCTTGGACGACTATTCCCGCTACATCATTGCTTGGAAGCTCTGCACCAACATGACGGCGGACGATGTGACGGCAACACTGAAGTTGGCGCTAGAAGCCTCAGGCTGCAATCGCGCCAATGTCGTCCACAAGCCGAGGCTGCTCAGCGACAACGGCTCGTCCTATATCTCCAGCGATCTGGCTGAATGGCTCGGGGACCACGGTATGGATCACGTTCGGGGCGCACCGTATCACCCGCAAACCCAGGGCAAGATCGAGCGCTGGCATCAAACGCTGAAGAACCGGATCCTGCTTGAAAATTATTATCTACCCGGCGATCTCGAAAACCAGATCAGCGCCTTCGTCGATCGCTACAACAACCAACGCTACCACGAGAGCATCGGCAACGTAACTCCAGCCGACGCCTACTTTGGACGCCACACCGCCAGCATCGAAAAGAGAAAAAAGATCAAAAAACTGACCACCCAAAACCGCCGCTTGAACCATCAACGCCAAGCGGCTTAACATCAAACAAAGATGAGCCCGATCCTCCCTTATGAAACACGCTCAACAGTCCCATTTGTTTTGATGACGGACAATTCAGTCGAGCTGTGGAAAGGGGCCGCTGGAGCAGCGGCGAGATGTCCTGTGAGAAGAAGTGGACACGCTTGCAGTGGCGCTCGTGGGCGTGGAACGTGAGGGCGTAGAACTGAGCGTAGTCCGCCGAGTAGTCGCGGTCGATGTAGGGATCTTCGAGAACGTAGCAGCGCGCGTTGAGCACGCGAAGATGCCGGATCGTGTTGCGTACGACGTCAAGGCCAGCACCGCCGAGGACGCGTGCCAGGCGCGACCACGCCGCATTACTGTCTAGTGGTTCGACGGTATGGGTTATTTTCATTGTTGGGCCGAAGCGTGGAGGCGGGATTGGGGGACAGCTAGGTAAGCCCGCAGCTCATCCCCATGAGAACTTCTGGTCCGTCTCAGCCGCCTTGATGGTTTTCTCCTGAATCCGATCGAAGTCCTTCAGCGCCTTGTCGCTGATCGTGAGCGACAAACCCACTTTGCTGGCGGAGACGGTCTTTGGTGTGGCGGCTTGGCCGGAGGCGGGCGCAGCGTCGGATCTGCGATCTGTACGTTTCTTTGCCATGGTCGTCCTCCCTGTGGGTTTGCCGGTGTGAGCGGGAACTGTTTCAGTGTAGAACAAGAGATAGCGTGTGCCACGCAAATGCGTCGTGGCCGCCGCGGGCATTGCGTACCCGGCATGGCCTTGTCAGACTAAATCGGCTTGAGCTGACTTGTAGTGGTTCAGATGTGATCTGACAGTTGGCCGTTTTTCCGGCGGCCTCTGTTAGGTCAAGTTCAGTTCACGAACTTTTCCTTCCAGATTTCTTTGCCCTCGATCATGGTCTGGAACGGCGTTCTGCCGCAACACATTTTGCCCTGATGAGTGCGTTCCGTGTTGTAGTGATGTAGCCATTGATCCAGATCGTCCTGCAGCGCATCGACGCTGTCGTAGAGTCTTTTGCGGAACGCGACCTGGTAGAACTCCTGCAGCACGGTCTTGTGAAAGCGCTCGCGGATGCCGTTTGTTTGCGGTGATTTCACCTTGGTCTTGGTGTGGTCGATATCGTTGATGGCCAGGAAGAGCTGGTAGTCGTGCTTGTCCGCTCGCCCGCAGTATTCCGTACCCCTGTCGGTCATGATCCGCAGCACAGGCAGGTCGTGCTCGTCATGGAACGGCAGCACCCGGTCATTGAGCAGGTCGGCGGCGGTGATCGGCGTCTTGGTGGTGTAGAGCTTGGCCTGCGCGACCTTGGAATAGGGATCGACATAGCTCTGCTGGTAGATCCGCCCCACCCCCTTCAGGGCGCCGACATAGAAGGTGTCCTGTGAACCCAGATAGCCGGGGTGGGCCGTTTCCACCTCGCCGCGGGCTTCGTCGTCGCGATTCTTCTTTTCCAAGGCCTGCACCTGGGCCTCGTATGTGGGCCTCGGTCAGGATGATGCCGTCCTCGGCGACCCTAGCCCCCAATGCTTTAAGGCGGGCCTTGAAGTTGGCCAGGTCATGCCGCAGCCAGATCGAACGGACGCCGGAGGGCGAGACAAAGACACCCTGCTTGCGCAGCTCGTTGGAGGTGCGGGCCTGACCATAGGCCGGAAACTCCAGCGCGGATTTGATCACCGCCTGCTCGGTGGCTTCACCGACGCGGTTGGCAAGATTGGGTTTGCGCCGGGTGCGCTCGAACAAGGCCTCGACGCCGCCTTCCTCAACCGCGGCCTTGTAGCGGTAAAAGGTGTCGCGCGACATGCCCATGACCTGGCAGGGACCTGGCAGGCCTTCGACACATTGCCCAGTTCCTCGGCCAGATTCAGCAATCCAGTTTTGTGTTTGATGATCTTGTCGGTAGTATTCAACATCGTGGTGTCCTCGTTTTGTGGTTGGTGTGCACCACCATCAAAACGGACAACCACCATCTCCATCAAGAGATGCGCCGCTCCCATCGCGACTAACTCAAATTACGCGATCTGGCCCCCATCATCATCGTCATCGCTTTCTTTCAGATCGCGGTGCTGCAGCAACCCTTCCCGAACCTTGCCGGTGTGGCGCTTGGCCTGGTGTGCGTGGTTGCGGGGCTGGCGCTGTTCATCCAGGGGCTCGAACTCGGTCTGTTTCCGTTAGGTGTGGCCCTTGGGTGCTTCCGAATCGTCACCGGTACGCCGCTGCCCTGGTATATTGTGGCCGCCTACGCCGTGGTCATCTTGCAGACATTTCGGTCCAGCCGAACCATCATCCCGCTGGCCTACGACAGCGGCGGCGTTACCACATCCACGGTGACGGTTCCCGTGCTAGCCTCCCTGGGACTCGGGCTCGCGGCTTCGGTCCCAGGACGTAATCCGCTGATCGACGGATTCGGCCTAATTGCGTTTGCCAGCGTCTTTCCCATCATGTCCGTACTCGGATACGCCATGGTCGTTTCAATCCTCGAGCGCCTACGCGGCGCTGACCCGGGCATCAGAAGGAGACCCCAGCCATGAGAATGAAGCTCATTATCGTCCTTGCTCCGGACGACAAGACCGATACCATCATCGACGCCGCGCGCGGAGACGGTGCCACCGGCGCCACAGTTATTACCAGTGTTCGCGGCCAGGGCTTAAAGCCGGAAAAGACCTTTTTAGGCTTAGAAGTCACCGCCATGCGAGACGTACTTCTGTTTCTAGTGGTGGAAGAGCGGGCGCAGGAGATTCTGGAGCGTATTCGGGACGTTGGCAGCTTCGATATGGAGCCCGGGGCCGGACTGGCGTTTCAGATCGCCATTGAGGATGTCGTGGGTCTCACCACGCAATTGCCGACCATGCTGAAGGAGGTGGAGGACGAGCTATGATTTACAAGCGCAATATTCGCGTCAGGGAAGTTATGGTCAGCGATCTGCATGCCATCGATGGGCTTGCAACTGTAACCGAAGCGGTTGAACAGATGAATCGCCACTCGGTCAGTTCGCTTGTGGTCAACCGCCGTAACGACGATGATGAGACAGGCATTATTGATGTGGCCGGTATTGCCCGCGAGGTGATTGCCAAGAACCGCGTGCCGGATCGAGTGCATGTCTACGAGGTGATGACCAAGCCGGCACTCATGGTTCCGGCATCAATGTTGGTACGCTACGCGGTTCGACAGCTGGCGTCGCTGGGGCTATCGCGAGCCTTGGTGGTGGATCAGGGCCGCGAAGTGGTTGGCATGTGTACGCTAAGGGATATCGTATTTGCACAGATTATGGATTAGCGGTCAGATTGTCCTTTCCATTTACCTTATCCGCCTGGGTGCTGTCACACCAACAGGGTGACCTGTTGCTGATGGCACTTTAATGTCGCTGGATGCAGAACATCTCCTATGCCCGATACCGCTTTCCACCCGCGATCATTCAGCACGCTGTCTGGCTGTATTACCGGTTTCCCGTCAGCTACCGAGATGTTGAAGATCTGCTCGCTCAAAGTGGTACTGATGTTTCTTATGAAACGGTGCGGCGCTGGGCACTGAAGTTCGGGCAAGCCTATGCCCGGAGACTGAGGACAACGCGCCCTCGACCAGATGTCCGGTGGCACCTTGATGAGGTGTTCGTGTCCATCACCGCCAAGCGGATGTAGCTATGGCGCGCTGTCGATAGTGAAGGCGAAGTGCTGGATATCCTGGTTCAGTCACGCAGAAACAAGACGGCAGCGCTCAAGGTGATACGCAAACTGTTGAGAAAGCAAGGCTTTGTCCCAGCTACCTTCATCACAGACAAACTGCCCTCTTATGGTGCTGCTCTGAAGGATTTGGGCCTGATCAGGCACCATGATTTTGGTGGCAGGAAGAATAACCGGGCCGAGAATTCTCACTTACCAGTCCGACAGCGCGAACGACGCATGCAGCGTTTCAAATCGGCTCGATCAGCGCAGCGGTTTCTCTCTACCCACGCTACCGTCTACAACACCTTCAACGTCCAACGCCATCTGATATCCCGAAAGACATTACGCCAGCTTCGCAACCACGCTATGAGCCTGTGGCAAACTGTCACCGCTGCCGCTTGAGCTTGAGTTCTATGCCAATTCGCGTCACTACCGTTCAATAACGTGACAATACCGTTTCGAAGGTTTTATCCGTTTCCCTTGAGTATGAAACACCTGCGTGCCGTTTCTTGGATGATAAAGATAAATGGAATGCTGGTTTCACCGTTCGCGGTCTCCATATGGTCTACGCAGTGGCCTTAGGAATGGCGACGGATAAGGTTTACGAGAGGTACAACGGATGTCTAAAGTCCGCAGCGCTCAAGACAAGGAAGAGCGCGTGCGCTAAACATAGATTCTTGGCATTTCGTCCCAGGTACGGCCTCTGAACATGCGTCCTGTGCGTTTCTTATTTACGCCGCCCCACTGCTTAAAAAAGAAGTGTACGTCTTGCTTCTCACATTGGTCAAAAATCTGATCTACCTGTTCAATTTCAAGCGCTCTTGCACGAGGGCCGGACTCGCCACCGACAATGGCCCATTGAATATTTGAAAGATTGATCTTTCCAACCGAGCCGATCAGCGGCTCAAATGATATAAACCGAACGGCTGCTCTGCACTTTTTTAGTTGCGTTATGCGATGCACGACTCTTTTGTCTTCAACAGATGTACCGAGCCAAACATTTTTTAAGGCGTGCTTGTTTCTTTGACGAAGGAACTCAGCCATACGATCGGGCTGCTTGGTTAGAATCTGGAACGTGTGGATACTGGCTTTTTCCATCGTTTGCCAAACCCGCTCTACATAGTCGAAGGGAACGTTGTCCTGAAATAAATCGGACATCGAGTTGACAAATACAAGACGTGGCTTATGCCACGTTAAGGGAATTTCGAGCGTATGTTCAAGAAGATGGGTCTTCCCTGTCCAGACGTATCGATTCCCGCTCTTACGAGTAGTTCCAGCGTATGCCTCATGCCCCATAGATTGTAGCCGCGCCGCCATGCGCATGGCATAACAATTTGTGCAGCCATCGGACATGACCCTGCAGCCAGAAACCGGGTTCCAGGTCGCATCGGTCCATTCAATTTCGGATAAGCCTGCCATGCTTCCGATCCGTCGCCTTGAGTGCTGCTTTTGAAAGTTTGCGTGCAAGAACTCTAGCCTTTTCGGACGGGTTCGCCCATGCAAACAAGAGATAATAAAATGGATAAGCATGTTTTCCCAACGGAATCATCTCCTCCATCACCCCGCCTTGGAAAACCGTCTTTAAGCGCTTGATCATAAACAGCGCAGCGCTTTCAGGCGTTACTATTTTTTCTTGCCGCGCATTCTCACCGAAGAGGTCACCCTGCGCCGAGGGTTTGAGAAAAGCGGATTTCCATTCATCCGTACCGAACAGTCGTGTAATCGATTCCTCATGTGTCGGATCGAAGGTGCCGTCTCTTCCGATTTGACGAAACACGCCGAGACCGGCGGGAAACAGATACCACAGATCAAGAGCCTTGGTGGCGGCGGCCGCCTCAATCGTCTCCCAGCATACCTGACTACCAAAAGGATCAAGAAGCATTACACCGCGTTTTCCCCGCCATTGTCCTTTGGCGCAAATTTCTTGGACATGCTGGTTGGCATCGCCAGTCAAGTACCTCACACGCTCAGCATAGGGATTGGACATAAAGCGTTCCTGAAGCGCGGCAACGCACTTTTTCCTGCTGTCGATAAACATGTAGCGGCTAAATGGCGGGTCAACATTAAGGGCACGATCGGCCGAACCCGCCATAACGGTTTGAACTTCTTCGTCTTCGTCGAATAGCCCCCCGTATGTTCAGCAAGAGGAATTTCGCCGCTACCCGCGAACCCGTCAATGTAAAGAGTTTGAAGGTCCGTATTGCTCAGAGCTCTTTGGTACATAAGGAGATATTCCTCGATAACATCAAGTTTCCTCCCTGTACTTTTCGTGCTGCCAAATCTCTTTTGTGCCATCGTTACCAACTTGAACAAAACAAGAACATTCTGGGCGATGTTAACAAGACTGGCAAGAAAAGATTTCGTTATTGACCTTCCCCCTTTAACCCGGTCCAGCTGTAGGTTTAGAGAATGTCTACATATGGGTTGTCCCTTTCGAAAACCTCATCCACGCCAGGGACGGTTTTCTTTATAAAGACTGACGGATAAGGTTTTCGGAAGGAACAGGGCAAGGGTGTCGTTGGGGTTTACGTAAACAAGCTGAAGGACGCGTATGGCAACACCGCGGTGAAAGGCAAGAACCCGTTTAGCGCTTTCACGGTCAACGGTGTGCCGATGACTCAACTCGTGAAGTGTCATACCTGTCCTTTCCGAAAACCTCATCCGGTTGATTTGAGTGTGGATCGTCCCGGCAGCTCAAACCGAAGCTATAAGAGAGATTGGTAACGAATGGATTTGGTTACAGACCAAAGCGTGACCACAAAGCGCGTTCTTCCACGGCTGCGATCAATTCACCGGCCCAGCCCTCATCACCGACGCCGGTAATCAAGCCCCGACTTAAACGGCGCTGCAACCAGCCCATTTGACGCTGCACCGGTATGAATCTGACTTTGTCGCCAAGTTTTTGCCGCATGACAGCGCGCATTTCTCCCAACCCGTCGATCAGACCTCTTTTGAGGGCCCCTTCACCGGTCCAGATGTCACCGTTAAAGAGTGTTTTGTCGGTCCCTTTAAGCTTGCTGCCGCGCCGGGCTTTTACATAGTCCTTGAACTGCGCATGAATATCCTTTTGCAGCTCGAGCAGTCGCTTAACGTCGTCTGGGTCTTCCGGTTTGAAAGGATCAAGCATGCTTTTGTTATCGCCTTGAGTATAGAGACGCCGTTCAATACCGATTTTGTCAATCAGTTTATGAAAACCGAACGTCGATGCGATAACCCCAACAGACCCAACAATAGACATGGGGCTGGCATAGATCTCGTCCGCGCAACAGGCGAGCCAGTACCCACCGGAAGCAGCGACGTCCTCCATAAAGGCATAGACCGGAATGTCCTTTTCTTCAGAAAGCTGGCGAATGCGTTCGGCAATTTGAGCCGACTGCACCGCTGAGCCTCCGGGAGAATTGATCACCAGAGCGACGGCTTTGACACCGCGCTTGCTAAACGCACGCCGCAACGGCACTTCCAGTGAGGCAAGGTTAAGACTGCGCTGGGTAAGGCCAGATCCACGAATGGAGCCCGCAAGCCGGACAACACTGACCAACGGCAGGCCGCCGCGGACCATGGATCCGCCAAATCTTGCGGCAAAATCATTAAAGTGATCGATAAGCGCCATGTGCGTACCATAGCCGGGGTTGGACAGAAGGTTAAGCTGAAGTGAAAAGCGGATTACAATTGCTCAAAACCACTTCAGCTCCCGGCGTATAGTGTCCGTATTCCCTATGCAGCACCTGGTGTCCTTCCCGAAAACCTTATCAGCCGATCTTCATGATGCAAATCGCCCGGGTGCGGACGAGGTTTTCGCAAGGGACAACTCCCATTTGAGATAGTCGAGGCAGACAGGAAGAGCCGGCGACGCGGCGATGAGTATCGCGCAGTAACGGGCAAGCCTGATGGATGGGAATTCTTCGACCCGGGCGAAGAGGCCGAAACCGCCCTCGACGAAATCAAACGCGTAGTTGGGCAGAAAGCAGCAAAGCGATATAGCCCGAAGCCTCACCTTTTGGTCTACGTGAACCTCTCAAGTGGAGAGCCCAAATCGATCTATGCGGATTCGCTATACCACTTGTTCGGTGAAAGGTTCCAGAGCACATGGCTTCTCTGGCAGTCGGGTACTTTTCGCCTTTGGCCCGATCCCGCCAAGATCAAAGTTGGTTGAATCAAATAGACCATTACGTGTCGTCATTTGCGCGCCTAATTACGCATATCTATATTGATTGGATGACTAAGCGCGTCGATCCCCGCCTCTTTAACAACTTCGTGGATGCAAACTTTTGGGACAGCAGCGGAATCCCGAACGAGGATACATCCATGCAGGAAATCCTGGACTTCGCAGAGCGTGAAGAGGTGACCCTAATTTTGCCATTCTCTGTCAAAGCGGAAGTTGACCACCCTAACACACCGCCAGAGATAAAGTGCTTGGCCGCCCGCATGATCTATACGCTCCAAACTAACCTAACCCCCGACGAGCGGAAAATCAGGACCAAGCTACAAACGTTGATCCAAGGAAATGCCAGAGCAGGAAAGCATGATCGTGATGTTTATCACCTTTTCGAGGCCGAGGAGTATGGAGGCGGCTACTTCATCACTAAAGACGATCGACTTCTGAGGAAGAGCGAGGAGGTCGAGCGCCTTCTCAGCTCGCTACGAATAGTGTCTCCCTCGACCTTTATGAAATACTGGACCTGCACCGCAAAAGTGGAGAGTTACCTTCTCACCTAAGCCGCCATACTTTCGCACTTCACCGGACTGATGCTGCCCAGATATGAATGGCGACGACGCGGATTATAAAATCCATTGATATAATGGAACAGGGCGTTTTGTGCCTGTTCCCTGGTTTCATAGTGTTCCCTCCATATTAATTCTGCTTTCAATGATTTGAAGAACGTTTCTACAGTCGCATTGCCATAGCAATTCCCTTTGCCAGACATCGAAGAGAGAAAGCCGTGGTCTTTGAGAAGTTTCCGGTAATCGTTGGAGCAATACTGGGCGGGTTCAATCGGTCGTCGCAACACTCTGGCATAGGAGGTTGCTATGACGGGTACGCAGACGGCGGTCGGATCGGTCTGGACGGAGCAAGTTGCATTCGCCAGGTCGACCGGACTCGGCACGGCGTGAGGAGCTTGTTCGGTTCTGGGCAGCGATTGCGACGGGGCGTTCGAGCGAGGACGCGGCCCGAGATGCCGGTGTATCCCCTCCGGTAGGCTCGAGGTGGTTCCGGAGGTCGGGCGGCATGCCACCAGCACATTTATCGCAATCGGCCAAGCCGCTGTCAGGACGTTACCTGTCTTTCGAGGAACGTGAGGAGATTGCTCTTCTGCGCGCTCAGGGAAGAGGCATACGTCATATTGCTTGCCGGCTGGAGCGAGCACCGTCGACGATCTCCCGCGAGGTGCGGCGCAACGCGGCGACCCGAAGCGGTGGCCTGGACTACCGAGCAACGACGGCGCAGTGGCATGCTGATCGATCCGCCAAAAGGCCGCAGCCAGCCAAGCTGGCAACGAATGAGGCGCTGCGGCGCGATGTGCAGGATCGGCTTGCGGGTCGGATCTCGGCACCGGATGGAACGGTGATCGAGGGGCCACGCGTCGTCTGGAACGGTCGTCGGCATGGGCCGCGGCAGCGCAGGCGATGGGCCAGGGCCTGGAGTCCTGAGCAGATCGCGCACCGTCTTCGGATCGACTATCCTGGGGACGGGCCCGAGGATCAAGCGATGCGGATCAGTCATGAGGCGATCTATCAGGCGCTCTACGTACAGGGCCGCGGCGCACTCCGTCGTGAGCTGACCGCCTGCCTTCGCACGGGAAGGGCACTGCGCGTGCCTCGGGCACGTAGCCGCCGGCGGGGAAAATCCTTCGTCACGCCTGAGATCATGATCAGTGAACGATCGGCGGAAGCAGCTGATCGGGCCGTACCCGGACACTGGGAAGGTGACCTGATCATCGGCTTGGGCAGATCGGCGATCGGCACTCTGGTGGAACGCGCCACGCGGTTCACAATGCTGCTGCATCTTCCCCGAATGGAAGGCCACGGCACCGTCCCGCGCGTGAAGAACGGGCCTGCGCTTGCCGGCTGGAGCGAGCATGGGGCTGAAGCGGTTCGCGATGCCATCGCCCGGACGATCACGACATTGCCAGCGCAGCTTCGCCGCTCGCTGACCTGGGACCAGGGAGCAGAGATGGCCAGGCATGCGGATCTGCGGATCGCAACCGGCCTTCCCGTCTACTTCTGCGAACCGCACAGCCCTTGGCAACGCGGAACGAACGAGAACACCAATGGATTGCTTCGACAGTACTTCCCGAAAGGAACCGATCTGAGCGCACACAGTCCGGACGTACTCGCAGTTGTTGCTGACGCGCTCAATACACGGCCCCGCAAGACCCTCGGATGGAGAACTCCCGCCGAAGCTCTGGACCAGTGCTTGCAGGCCAGTCAAACTGAACGTGTTGCGACGACCGGTTGAACCCGCCCTGCGAGCCACGATCAGAATGATGAATGACCCCTGGTGGCGGTTGTCGCAATGCAATGGCCCTTTTCAGGGCCTTGATCGGCAAATCCCGTTTGAGCCTGTCGCTGACGGCCCAGCCAATGACACGGCGTGAATACAAATCGATGATCACCGCAAGATACAGCCAGCCCGCTGCCGTCCAGAGATAGCTGATATCACCGGCCCATTTCTGGTTTGGTCCCGTGGCCTGAAAATCTCCATCCAGAAGGTTGGGAGCTATGTTGTGGTTGTGATTACTGTTTGTCGTGCGTTTGAATTTATGAGTTCTGACGATGCGAATATCGTTCTCCCGCATCAACCGCCCGACCCGGCGTTCACCAATGACGATGCCTTGATCCCTGAGTTCATCAGTCATTCGCTGGCGACCATAGGCCCGATAATTACGGGCATGTTCGGCACGAATATGGGCCAAATAGACCCTGTCGTCGCGTTGGCGCTGACTGGCAGGGCGAGACACCCAAGCGTAGTAGCCGCTTTCACTGACCCTCAGGACTTTGCACATCCTGCAGATTGAAAAATTGGCCTTCTCCTTTGCGATGAAATGAAACCTCATCGGCTTTGGCTCGCGAAGAAGGCCGTCGCTTTTTTTAAAATGTCCCGCTCCTCACGCAATGTCCTGTTCTCCTTGCAAAGGCGAGCCAATTCCTTGTCTTTATCATTATGAGGGCCGGACAGCAGCTCAGTGTGCTTATGAGCGGTAATCCACTTGCCTAATGTAGACAGGCCAATGCCAAGATCGGCGGCAACTTGCTTGTGTGATAGCCCGCTCGTCAATGCAATCCGAACGGCTTCAGAACGAAATTCCTCAGTTCTTCCGATACCCATATGGGCCTCCTGTTGAGTTTAAACTTTAACAGAAGGCACTCTCCATTTTACCGGTACCAGTCCATACTTCCACTTGGGTGGGGCATAGGTCGTCAAAAACACAGGGTACCTGCATGGATGAATTGAACTATAGAGGCTATCTTATTCACCCGGCATCAATGCCGCTCGCGGATGGCGGGTGGAATCACGAGGTATATGTAGCTCTCGTAAAGGGCGACTCGGTTGTGGAGAAGAAGTTCTCCTCGGCTGCCACCTTCGCAACGCGGGAGGAGGCGGTTGCTCATTGTATAGGGTTCGGCAAGAGTATCATTGACGGTGAAGTACCCAACTGCTCTGTCGAGTACCTCTGAGGCCGATGAGTGTCTGCCCGAACAGTCTACGGAACTAAAGCATTTCCGATTTATTCTGACGCATAGCCGTCAGCAACCAAGAAGTTCCTGCAGTGCCCGTGATTGAAGAGGCCGCAGACGTTACCGGCGGCTTTCCACAGATCATCGATGGTGCGGGGTTTTAAGCGCTTCATGTGAGCTTTGAACTTTGAAAATGCGAGCTCGATCGGGTTGAAGTCCGGCGCATAGGGCGGCAGGAACAAAAGCCATGCGCCCCGCTTTTCAACCGCCCGCCTGGCACCGTCGCGTTTGTCGGCCGGCAGATTGCCGGGGACAACAACAGCGCCTTTTTGAAGGGTCGGGGCGCGTTGCGTTTTGATGTACTGCTCGAATGCATCACCGTCCATGGCGCCCTCGATCAAATCAGGGCACCCAGGGCGCGGTCAGGCCGTCACCGCGCAATCCGGCAATGAAGGTCATGGTTTTCCAATGACCATGGGGAATGGCGGCAACCATCCGCTGGCCGCTGGGATAGCGCCCCCGCAGGCGCGCCATTTTGGTATTGATACTTGTTTCGTCAAGGAACACGATCCTGCCGACCCGCTCGGGATGGGCCGGGAGCCGGGCCTGACGTTGGCGCCAAACCACGCGTGCTGCCTGCCCATCCGCGCGTTCCTGTTCACTGGCGTGGGCGGTTTTTTTAAAGCTGATCTTGCGCGCGCGGAACCAGTCATTAATCGTCGAAGTCGGCGCAATCACTTGGTGAACTTCGTCCAAACGCTCAGACAGCTCTTGCAGTGTCGGGTCTGGCGTCTCCTTAATCCAGCGCAGGATATCCTCGCCGTCAAGGATCAAGACGGCGCTGGCGCGACGGCCGTGGCTTGACCGCGACAGTCCCCTCGTCTTCATATCGCCCGCCATCCCGCACCGCCGAGCTTGCGCTCACCTCAAAAAGGGCCGCCGCCTGACGGCGCGACATGCCCGACGCCACTTTCCTCGCCAAACGAATACGCAGGTCTTCCGATACAGCCACGATGCCCCCGCCAAAGCGGCTATCGAATCAGTCTGCCAAGACCATGACAACAAAATATTGATTCAATCTATAGGAAAATCAAAAATCGATTTCCGGTGGTGTAGACGTTTTATCGGGTCACCCAATCCCTTTGGAGTGGCGTGCATGGGGGGCCGCCTCGGGGGGCGACCCAGTTAGTCTGACAATGTCGGCGTCATCCATTTCGCCGAAGGCCGCATCCAGATCGGGAGCGAGACGGTCGCGCATGTCGGCCATGACACGCCATCCCCGGTCGGAGAATTCGGCGCGGGCCCGGTCGCTGATAGAACCGGTAAGCCACAGTTCGCGCCGCATTCCCCTGTAGATGGCCTGATCGGCAATGATACTCGCGCCCACGCTCCAGACTAGATGATCGGCGGGCATGATGCTTACCGCGCGGCTATCGGTTGTATACAGAGTTACTTGGCGATTCGAACGCTCAAGCCTGTCGACCGCAGTGACGTTTTGATGGAATCCAAGCACTGCTTCCGCTTGGCGCATGAGAAAGATGGATTGCTGCTCACTCTGGGAAATCACAGCTTGTTGGAAAAACGCATTGCGGTTTTCAGCGTCGGTCAGACCTCCAATAGCAATAACGATTGTGGTTTCATGGCGGGGAGAGAACCAAGCATGCTGCAGAAAAATCTCGGCCACATCCTCGTCAATGCCCATTTCCTCCATGCGCTCGCGGTTATGGTCGCGTAATGCTTCCGGCGATTGGGACTTTAGAAATGACCTGAGCGTCTGGCTGTTCTGCAGTGCCGATAACGTCGTCCCCGCGGCACCGCCCACACTCGCTTTCAGGGGGGTCAGACTCAACCCACCGGCAAACCCGGCCCAAGATACCTCATCCAACCCTTCCTGGACTCGCTGGTTGGTGGTATAGGGGTCGACCGCCATCAATTCCGCCACTTCACGCTTGACCTCGCCGAACCCGACCAATTCCTTGACCGCGGATTCTTCAAGCTCTCCGCGGGATCCCGTGACCATTTCGCCAGCTTGCGAGAACAAAGCGCCCACACCTTGGATCACACCGGTGACGGTTCCAACGGGTTCAGTCGCCAGACGTTTCAGGGTGCGAAACGGACTCGCCGCAGCTTGGGTTAAGCCCTGAGCAAAGGCTTCCGAGCGGGTGATCTTGTTGAGTTCTTCAATGGCGTACACTTCCTGAACACGTTCAGCGACAAAGTCCGTGCGGTGGGCGGTGAAGGTGCCGAAGTCGGATTCAATCGTATAGGTGTTCTCGTACCCGTCGTTTTGGACCCGTTCTGCAATGGAATGCCGTTCCCCTTTGAGCAGAATCTCGGGCAGCAAGTCAGAGGCCCGGAAGGTGGGCAGCGGTTCAAAGGCCGTATCTGCCAGATTGAGATTGTCCGGTTCGGAAGCCGGACCAACCGATCCGCCACCGCAGGACGACAGGGCCGTGGCCGTCAATAATATAAAGCAGGTGGACAAGGCCACGCGAAAGCTGGCACTCGAGTGTGCGGTGATTGTGGTAATGGTACTTGTGCCTACCATTATACTTCATCAGCTAGTATTCGTGGTGCAATCCACCGAGGTGCATACCTATTGGTGGGCACCAGTATTGCAAACAAGACGTGGAACCGGGAATCTTCACTCAACAAAAGGTGAAGCCGGACAGGACTCAACAAAAGGCGAGGCCGGACACGATTTTAACATAATAGTTTCTGAATGTCCGCCTGCCCGTCGGTGGAGAGTCCCGTCCTGCTCGCTCAAGCTCTTGATCGCGCGGAGAAGGGCATGGATTTTGCCGATGCGCTACATCTTGGCGTCGCCGCACGATGTGAGACCATGCTGACCTTCGATCACCGGTTCATCGAATTGGCTAGGGATACACCCGTCAGCGTTACAGAACCTTGAAACCCACTCGAACCAGGCATAGGGCGGTCTCCTTCTCAAGGTTGATTGAAGGCGATCGTTGGCCGGGGTGTGCGGGAATCGATCCATTCGGCAAACCGATGCAAAGCCGGCACCATGGGATCACGCCATTCGTGACCACGGGCCGCGCTTACATGTTCCATATCCCGGTAAAAGATATGGCCGCCGACGATGCCGGAGACCTCCAGCCGGTCTGCCCAAGCCGGGTGCACAAACACGCTGTGATACCAAAGGGCGCCGCCGGTGGGATCAACCAGGCTTGAATCTTTTTGCAGAACCGCGGCTGCCAGTTTCAGCGACCGGTGCCAGGCGATGTTATTGTGCGGCGTGTCGGACCGGCCGTCGCAGGTCCAGGAAAATTGGCAGCGGTGCAGCAGGGCACGGTTTTTGTTTTGTTTGATGACACTACACAGGTTGGCCGGGAATCGCGGATCCATGGCGCGGTTGAGCACCACTGTCGTCACGGCGAGACGGCCCGCCAGCGATTCACCGCGGGCTTCGAAGTAATCATTCAGGGCCAGGCAGATGAATTCCGATTTCGATACGGTCAGGCTGTCGAGATCCACCATAAGATCCCGGGGAATGTCCGCGGCGGAGGCGGACATCAGGGGATAGACCACGAGACAGGCCGCCAAAAATTTAAGAGATCGAAAGCGCATGCTTAGAGAAGAAGTCTTGCTGATCTCGGACTTCGCTCCTTGTTGTCGCCATGCACAACAGGCATGCCGTCGGGCAAACCGCTTTTTCTTTGTGCGTTGCCCTTGTGATCCCCAGTTTTTGCCGGACGTCGTTTTTGTCTACGGCATTCACCGACCCTATCGGAGCCGGGGTTAACGAAGTCCTAACGGCTTTGTCAAGTTAACCGGATTCACTCCGAAATCTCAGTAAATTGTCGATGACTGCTCTACGCAATTTCAATAGCTTAACCTCATGGAGAAATGCCGAAAGCCACCTATAATCAGTTAACTTGACAATGCCCAGGAAGCTTCCCTTGACCCCGATTTCGTAGAGTTCGGATGTGTCAGTCCAATCACCGTTAGCAACGTTGTCTGCCTGCAGCTCCGCACCCTGTCCAGCGATCACCGTGGCTTGTTCCGATACAGTGATATACGGGACGAGACCGATCGGCGTGTTGTAACTAACGCTGACGGACCAGGAGAAGAGCTCCTCTATATCAGTCACTGTGTCGATGATGCCGACGAATCCACTGTTGTAGAGAAGTCGGTCTGCTTCGGAGAACGCTTCCGCGTCGATCCAGTCCTGGCGTAATCCCAGGGTGACCGACAGCCCGTTGTTCCAGGTAAGGTCCGCAAGGAGCGCTAAACCAACATCGAGGTAGTCACCGGCGTACCACTCCGTGTAGTCGTCATCGATGCGTGTGGCCAGCAGGCGCTGATCCAGTGAGGCGTCGCGCTGCGCTGTGGGAATGCTCAGGTCGCGGCGATCAAAGTACTCGTTAATGTAATCATCGCCGTGCTCAAAGTCGGTGTAGCGGATAGAGGGCGAGACCTGGATGGACGCAATCATGCTGTCCACATCATACTGGTTACCGAAAACCAGCTTGTTCTCGATGACATAAGAGTCGTGATACTGAGAGAAGCCGTAGGCGTTCTCGTTGAGGTTATCGTAGGACTCGTAGAACAGCTGGTTTTTGAGCCCCCAACTATTGTCAGCACTATAGATGAAGTCCAGATACAGCGTGAAAACTTCGTTTTCCAAGGTGTCATCCGGCGCCACAAGAACATTGCTCTCGTCAAGCGTTGTGGTGCCAACATTCTCCAGTGCCATCAGCGGGAATTTTGTCATCAACTCCTCGCATGAGAACGCCGGTGCAAAAATGATCCACAGGAACGGCGGGGTAATCTCGCTGTAGCGGCGTAATAGTACGCCAGTCTTTTTAGTCTCTGAAGCCAGGTTGCGCTGGCTGGAGGCTTGGGGATGTACACTGTGGATTTATATCGGCGGGTTCGGCTTGCGTGCCACCATGAGAAGTTGACCCAACGCGAAGCTGCGCGGCGGTTTGGGATTGACCGGCGGACGGTGGCGAAGATTTTGTTGCACGCCGTGCCTCCTGGTTACCGGCGCACCAAGCCGATTCGTCGTCCGAAGTTGGGGCCGTTCACAGGGCTCATCGATCAGATCCTTGAGGACGATAGAGCACTTCCGAAGCAGCAGCGCCATACGGCCAAGCGCATCTTTGAACGGCTCTGCGCCGAGTATGGCTTTGAGGGCGGCTACACCATTCAGACCGTGTGAAAACTCTGGGTAGCGGGGATGGAGGTTTAGGTGACCATGATTCGCGGTGATCCCACGTAATCTGGCGGTTTGGCGCCGGTAGCCCCGCGGAAGGGGCTCCAGGCCTCCATGGATCGATGTGCGGCGCTCGATTTTGACCTGATTCCCGTCTCATGCCTTCGCGGCGGCGATCAGGGCGGGAACACCTACCAGCGAGATCGCGCGGCGGATGTTGTAAGCCAGCGCCGTGATGCTGAACTCGCCGCGCACGTTCTCCAGCCGCCGGGTCAGGAAGGCACCCTGGCCCATCCATTGTTTGATTGAGCCGAAGGGATGCTCGACGCTTTCACGGCGCGCATCGAGCAGCTCCGGGCGGGCCGCCAATCGTTCCGCCATACGCTCCAGGATCGCTTCGTCGACATAGCGCAGGACCCGACGGAAGTCGCTCTTCGTACACTTCGACTTGAGTTGGCACTCCTTGCACGCGGCGCGATTGGCGTAACTGGCGAAGATGAGATCGCGGCGCTTGCGCCTGCTGTGTAGCGCCAGGCGTTGGCCGTCGGGGCAGATGTAAATGTCCTTGCCGCCGTCATAGCGGAAGCGCTCCTTGGGAAAGAGCCCCTGGCTCACCGTTGATCCGCGCTGGGGCTTGGGCACATGCGGCATGACGCCGGCATTCTCGCAGGCCTCGATATCCTCGATCTTGAAGTAGCCCGCATCGGCGACCGCGTCGATCCGATCAACGGCCAGGTTCCGCCGAGCTGCCACCGCCGTCTCGGCCAATAGACCGAGATCGCTGACCTTGTTATGGACCTGCTGCTCGGCGATCAGTTTGTGTTTGGCGTCCACCGCGATCTGGATGTTGTAGCCGACACCGACCCGGGTCTCGGCGCGCATCGCCCGGCTGTCCGGATCCGTCAAAGAGAGCTGGCCCTCGCCACTCGCAGCCAGCGCGTCTCGATGTTCCTCAAACCGCTCACGCCGCCCTTGGATCGCAGCGATCTTCTCCTCGATATTCTCCACCTCGCCGTCGCCGTCGCCGGTGCCGCCCTCGTCTTGCCCGTCGGCCTCGTCGAGGCGGTCGAGATAACGCGACAACCTCTCGTCGCTCTCGGCCAACGCCTTCGCCAGCTTCGCTTTGGTGAAGTTCCGCTTCCGGCTGTTCACTGCCTTGATCCGTGTACCGTCAACCGCCACCAGCTCGCGTCCGAACAGCTCCAGTTCGTGGCATAGCTTCACGAACTCCCGAAATACCTGGCGGAACGCCGCCCGATTGATCCGCCGGAAATCGGCGATCGTCTTGAAGTCCGGCGACAAACGCCGCAACAGCCAGATCACTTCGAGATTACGCTTGCTCTCAGCCTCCAGCCGGCGGCTCGAACGTACCCGATTGAGATAGCCGTATATGTAGAGCTTCAGCAGGTCCGCCGGATCGTAGCCGGGACGACCCGTCGCCTTCGGCGCGGCGCGCTCGAAACCAGCGGCCGCTAGGTCCAAACCATCCACGAAAGCGTCGATGAAACGGACCGGGTTATCCCGGCCCACGTAATCGTCCACTGCTTCCGGCAGAAGCAGAACCTGAGAGCGGTCAATGCCAGGAATGTGTCTCATGGCGGACCCTAACATCGCCATGAGCCGGACGGAATCCCCCGCTACCCAGAGTTTTCACACAGTCTGCATTGTGAAGGATTACATCTGCGAAGTGCGCCGGTACACCCGGGAAGTGTTCGTGCCGTTGCATCATGCGCCCGGTCATGCCCAGGCTGACTTTGGTGAGGCTCTGGCGGTGATTGGCGGGGCGGAACGCAAGATCCACTTCCTGGTTGTCGATCTGCCCCACAGTGATGCGATCTTCGTGAAGGCCTATCCTCGCGAGACCTCCGAAGCGTTCAGTGACGGACATGTTGCAGCGTTCGCTTTCTTCGGCGGGGTGCCACAATCGATCCTGTACGACAATACCAAGCTGGCGGTGGCCCGCATTCTCGGGGACGGCACCCGCCTGAGAACGCAGATGTTCCCGGCCCTCCAGTCTCACTATCTGTTCAAGGACCGGTTTGGCCGACCAGCCAAGGGCAATGACAAGGGTAAGGTTGGACCTGCACCGCAAAAGTGGAGAGTTACCTTCTCACCTAAGCCGCCATACTTTCGCACTTCACCGGACTGATGCTGCCCAGATATGAATGGCGACGACGCGGATTATAAAATCCATTGATATAATGGAACAGGGCGTTTTGTGCCTGTTCCCTGGTTTCATAGTGTTCCCTCCATATTAATTCTGCTTTCAATGATTTGAAGAACGTTTCTACAGTCGCATTGCCATAGCAATTCCCTTTGCCAGACATCGAAGAGAGAAAGCCGTGGCCTTTGAGAAGTTTCCGGTAATCGTTGGAGCAATACTGCGAGCCACGATCAGAATGATGAATGACCCCTGGTGGCGGTTGTCGCAATGCAATGGCCCTTTTCAGAGCCTTGATCGGCAAATCCCGTTTGAGCCTGTCGCTGACGGCCCAGCCAATGACACGGCGTGAATACAAATCGATGATCACCGCAAGATACAGCCAGCCCGCTGCCGTCCAGAGATAGCTGATATCACCGGCCCATTTCTGGTTTGGTCCCGTGGCCTGAAAATCTCCATCCAGAAGGTTGGGAGCTATGTTGTGGTTGTGATTACTGTTTGTCGTGCGTTTGAATTTATGAGTTCTGACGATGCGAATATCGTTCTCCCGCATCAACCGCCCGACCCGGCGTTCACCAATGACGCTGCCTTGATCCCTGAGTTCATCAGTCATTCGCTGGCGACCATAGGCCCGATAATTACGGGCATGTTCGGCACGAATATGGGCCAAATAGACCCTGTCGTCGCGTTGGCGCTGACTGGCAGGGCGAGACACCCAAGCGTAGTAGCCGCTTTCACTGACCCTCAGGACTTTGCACATCCTGCAGATTGAAAAATTGGCCTTCTCCTTTGCGATGAAATGAAACCTCATCGGCTTTGGCTGGCGAAGAAGGCCGTCGCTTTTTTTAAAATGTCCCGCTCCTCACGCAATGTCCTGTTCTCCTTGCAAAGGCGAGCCAATTCCTTGTCTTTATCATTATGAGGGCCGGACAGCAGCTCAGTGTGCTTATGAGCTGGTAATCCACTTGCCTAATGTAGACAGACCAATGCCAAGATCGGCGGCAACTTGCTTGTGTGATAGCCCGCTCGTCAATGCAATCCGAACGGCTTCAGAACGAAATTCCTCAGTTCTTCCGATACCCATATGGGCCTCCTGTTGAGTTTAAACTTTAACAGAAGGCACTCTCCATTTTACCGGTACCAGTCCAGGTCGAGGGAATGGTTGGCTATATCAGGCGCAACTTCATGGTCCCGAAGCCACGGTTTGAAAGCTTCGATGCGTTGAACGCCTCTCTGGCTGACCAGTGCTTGCAGCGCCAGTCAGATGTGCTGCGCGGCCACAAGCAAACCATTGGTGACCGGTTTGTGGATGATAAGGCGGTTCTGTGCGCATTGCCCAAATATCCCTTTGAGGCCTGTGAGATCCAGAGCACGCGCGTGAGCTCACTATCGATGGTGCGCTACCGGGGCAACGATTACTCGGTGCCGGTAGCCTACCCAGGGCTACGGTCCACTCGACACGGCCAAGTGCTTACATGGGCTTGTTGGGGAGCAACGGGCCATGAGGGACACCCCTCACGTCCTGCTCGGTCATCATCTCAGGAAGCTGCGCCTGCCCACCTTTCTAGCGGAGTACGACAAGCTTGCTCAGCACTGTGCCACTCGTAACGAGACCCACGTCCAATATCTGCCGCGCCTTTCTGAGTTGGAACTGATCGAGCGCGAACGGCGCATGATTGAGCGCCGGATCAAGGCGGCAAAGTTTCCGGCCGTCAAAAGCCTGGATCGCTTCGACGTCACCGTCATGCCCTCTCTCAACAAACCTCTGGTCATGGAACTGGCCCGTTCTGAGTATATTGACCGGCGCGAGAACATCATTGCCCTCGGCCCCAGCGGGACCGGCACAACCCATGTTGCCCTCGGCCTTGGCCGTGCCGCTTGCCGGCAGGGCCTGAAGGTCCGCTTCATCACCGCCGCCAGCCCCTGGTGCACGAACTCATCGAGGCCCGCGATGACCAACGTCTGTTGCGGTTGCAAAAGCAACTTACCGGCCAGAACCTGCTGATCATCGACGAGTTAGGCTTCGTGCCGCTGTCAAAGACCGGTGCCGAACTGCTCTTCGAACTCATCAGCCAATGCTATGAATGTGGTTCCATCATCATGACCTCGAACCTGCCGTTCGACGAATGGACCGACACCTTTGGTTCCGAACGGCTCACCGGCGCCTTGCTCGACAGGCTGACCCATCATGTCCATAGCCTAGAGATGAATGGCGGCAGCTTCAGGCTCAAGCACAGCAAAAAGCGCAAGATCCCCAAAAAATGAGAACTCACAACCGACCGGCTTGACCCCGTGGGCCCACCGGTCCCTTCCACGCGCCCTGCTGCGTCTGCGTTCGAGGCGCGCTCCGCAGTGCGCGCGGGGCCCTCCCATGGACTACAGGGACAAGCCTACGAGACATCGCAGTGGTGTACTTTTACTCCGGCGAGTGGTGGATATTTATTCCGGCGTTGACACCGGCCGGCCACGATCGTTACGGACAGGCTACAGTCATATCGTGCTGCGATGAAGGTGATCGGCAACGAGAGTTGCCAAGAGACTAGGCGTTGGCTCAACAACCAGGCAGAAAACTCACATCAACCTTTCCGACGACAAGAACGGGCCATGGTCAAATTCAGGGAGGCAAAAACTCTGCAGAAATTTGCCCCGCTCATGCCTCGATCTATAACCATTTCAATCACCAACGCCATCTCAACCGCCGCGATATTTTTTAACAAGCCCGAGCCGTTGCCCTGGACGAGTGGTGTCAACTTGCAGCCTAAGGGCCCTCAACTGAAAGTTCTGTAGGTCCAGCTCAGTTAGTCTGACAATGCCTCAAGGAGACCTTGAGTTGAAGGCCTATGCGGCGAAGCGCACGTAACCGGTCGTCGCGTTGTCGCTGTCTGGACTTAGCCGATGACTTTCGAAGCCTGCTAGTTGCAGCATGTTTCTCCAATTGACGAGTAAAATATGTACATCCACAAGGTTACAGTAAGAAACTTCAGGCTATTGGCTGAGGTCGAACTAGTTCTTGAGAGTGAAGCGACTCTTATCGTCGGTCGTAACAACAGCGGAAAGACATCGCTTTCCGAGGTCATCCGTCGATTTCTTGTAGACCAAAACCCCAAGTTTCAGATTGAAGATTTTTCAAACGCGTCGTATGACGGATTTTGCGAAGCTCTCAGGGCAAAGAACGCGGGTCAGCAAGACACGGATGTTCGCTCTCTGATTCCGAGTATCGAGCTCCGCCTCCTGTTCCGATACGAGGCCGAGCAACCCGAGCTTGGCTCTCTCAGCGAATTCGTTATAGACCTCGACCCCGATTGTAACGAGGCCTTGGTCGTGGCGCGGTACGAGTTGCGTGACGGCGCCATAGACACACTGTTTGCCGAACAGCCAGCCGTGGAATTGACCGATGAAACCCGACAAGCTTTCTTTAAAGCGCTTCGGGAGCGCATACTCTCTTTGTTCGTTGCCAACATATGGGCCCAAGATCCGAATGACCCCACTAATCGCAAGCAGATGTCGGTAACCGCCCTCCGGTCTCTCTTGAAGACTGGCTTTGTGAATGCACAGCGCGGCCTTGACGATAATACATCAAGAGACACCGATGTCTTGGCAAGGATCTTGGAAGGTCTCTTCACAGCAGCAAAATCACCAACCGCGGATCAGGGAGATCAACTCGTTGCACAGGCTTTGCAGGATGCGGTCAGCGACATTCAAGAGATGATCGCAAACGACTTTCAAGGCGAGCTAAAGAAGCTGATGCCGACCTTGCGAACTTTCGGCTATCCCGGTCTCGACGGATCAGAAATGGAGACGGAGACTACACTCGACGTCGAACACCTGCTATCAAGCCACACCAAGGTGAGGTACGCGGGCCACCATGGAGTCCTGCTGCCAGAGTCCTATACCGGCCTCGGCGTTCGCAATTTAATCTTTATTCTGCTTCAGATTGTAAGTTTTTATAGAACATTCCGTGCGGAACCTACCGCACCCGGTGTTCATCTCGTTTTCATAGAAGAACCCGAAGCCCATCTGCATCCTCAGATGCAGGAAGTCTTCATCCGCCAAGTGTCAAAGATCGCTCATCAGTTGAGTTCGCAAGAGGAGGCTATTTTACCCTGGCCTGTCCAGTTCGTGGTATCGACGCACTCGTCCCACGTTGCAAATGCAGCGGGCTTTGAGGCGATCCGGTATTTTCTTCCGACCTCCGGTACTGGGGGTGTTCGGCGAACCAAGGTAAAGGATCTCCGTAAGGGTCTGCGCAGGACTCCGGAAGATCACAGGACGTTCCTACATCAGTACCTCACTCTGACACGTTGCGACTTATTCTTCGCCGACAAGGCTGCACTAGTCGAAGGGACAAGCGAACGTCTGCTGCTTCCGGTGATCATCGAAAAGTTGGAGGAAGCGGAACCCGATGGGCCAAAGCTGTCCAGCCAGTACATGACCATCATGGCGGTGGGCGGCGCTTACGCACACATCTTCTTCGATCTTCTCGAATTTCTGGAGCTTCGAACACTAATAATCACTGATCTTGATTCGGTGGTTGCTGCCGGCGGGGTTGCTTGTCCGGGGCATGAGGGGACAGACACTAGTAACGCCTGTATCAAGTTCTGGTTCGACGATGCTCGCTCCAGCCGGCAAGCAATATGACGTATGCCTCTTCCCTGAGCGCGCAGAAGAGCAATCTCCTCACGTTCCTCGAAAGACAGGTAACGTCCTGACAGCGGCTTGGCCGATTGCGATAAATGTGATGGTGGCATGCCGCCCGACCTCCGGAACCACCTCGAGCCTACGGGCCTCCCCAGACAGCTTGGTCTCCTTAATCAGTAACATCGGGCCGGGCAAGGAATACGGCATTGACAGTGAAGTGAGCCTCGATTTCAGTCGCTTTGGATGGTGGAACGGCGTTTTGACCGCCAATTATCTGAGGCGCCATACATCTGTGATCGACCCCTTTGACAATGTTTCACGCCGGTTCGGATTTACCACCAATTGGGAATCCAGTGCGGAGTACCGCCATGAATTGGATACGATTATCGACGGCCATATCGGTTTTAACTTCAGCCAGACGGGTGCGCGGTTCATCAACGATGTCGACAAACGGGATCGCCTCAAGACACAGGGGTCCTTGACCATCACCATTGAGCACCGGTTGAACGATAATTTTCGCATCAACATTTCGTCAAATAACGTTCTTGATCAAAGGAAACCCGCAACAGGCAGTTTTTTGCATTCAATCAAGACGATATGCGTGAGGTAACGGCCACACGCTTCCAAAGGGCAGATTGGGGTCGCATCACCAATGTCTTTCTGCGGGGAACGTTTTAAGAGTCCGCGAGGTCACTCACTTGTCGCCGCAACTGGGTCAGCAGTCCGTTCAAACCCCCGTTCTGTCTTATCACAGACGCATAATCCTGCCGGTAGGTGATGGCCATGCTGACGCCTTCAATGATAACGTCGACAATACGCAGCCCTTCCTCGCGCATGCGCAAACGCCATTGCACGGCGACGGTCTGCCCGTCTTGATCGACGATGGCGCTATCGACAACGGTGCCGGTGTCGCCATCCGGAGCGGTGCCGCGCACATTAATGGTCTGGCCGTCGTATTCGCTGAACCGGTGCGACCAGGTGTAAACAATCACGTCTTCAAAAAGATCCACAAACTCCTGCTTCTGCGCTTCATTGGCCCGACGCCAGGAGCGCGCCAGAACGAACCGTCCGATGGAAGGAATATCAAAGCCGTCATTAAACAGGGCGCGAAAGCGCTCAGTCTTTTCTTCCTCACTGACCTCTGCCGTTAGGATGTCGTCGATACCGACTTCGGCAAAGTGGTTGATAAAGGCGGTTGGGTCCGATCGCCACGGTTCGTCGGTGGCAAGAGTTGGTGAACCACCTGCGAAAACAATACAGATAAGTGCAACTAAGCGCGTCATGGAACTGACTCATTCGATGCATGCTGCAACGAAAGCTGCGCCGGAGAGTTGGGCTCCACGGCGCTGAAGGGGTCACCGTCATCGTCCTCATCATCAAAATCATCAAATTCATCGAACGCCGGCAATGGCGCCGGAGCGCCGTTGCGAATGGCTCTTTCCCTGTTTTGCCGGTAGGCCGCGCGCAAGGCTGCGTAATAGTCAATGGATGAGGCTTTCAGATCATCCAAGACCGGCTCAGCCTGGTATTTTCCGTCCATTGCCAAAACACCGAAATAAGCGACCTGCCACCAAAACGGATTGTCCGCATAGCCGATCCAGGCCATGGCGTCGAAGCCGAACTCGTCAACGCCGTATCCCGAAATATCGCGGATGCTCGAAGGACCGAGGATCGGAACGTAGAAGTAGGGTCCTTCGCCGACACCCCATACCGCTAGGGTCTGGCCGAAATCTTCGCCGTGGTAGGGCAGTCCCATGCGGTCGGCGACGTCAAATAAGCCGAGTACGCCAATGGTCGAATTCACCACAAACCGTCCTGTTGTGATACCGGCGCGCTGGCCTTCCCCTTGGAGGAGGTCATTCGCCAATCTAATCGGTGTGCGGAAATTACGCAGAGCGTTGGTCACCCCCTGCCGGCCTGGTTCAGGAATGATGGTCTTGTAGACCGCAATGACCGGATTGAAGAATACCGTGTCCAGGCCCTGGTCCAATTGTAGCATGGCCCGGTTCCACGGTTCCAACGGGTCGTTGAGTTCTTCGAAGGCCCGCACAGCCTCCATATCCGATGCCGGCGGCCTGGTCGCACACGCTGAAAGGGAAAGGGCAATCAGAAGAGGAAAGACGGCGCGGTGTAACGGATTTAATTTTGTAATCGGACTCACCATATAAAACCTGAGACAGACACAGTGAATAACAGCAATAAACCGCAGAACATCAACGATTATGGTGGATTTGAGGTAACACAACAGGGATTCCTTGACCAGACACGTTTCTGCGATAGCCCCATGCGATAATTCGATAGCTCTATGTTCTAAGCCGTCTTCGTTTTGCTTCCACCTCTAAGCCTGATAGAAAACGCCCGCGCATTGTGACATCAAAAGCACAGTTGTTAGAGGTCTGCGTGCCAGAAAATACCCTCAGTCTCGGTGATGGTTCTCCGTTGATCGAGCGGATTCCGGCTGACGTGCAAGTATCGTTCGAATTCTTCCCGCCCAAGACGGAGAAGATGCACGCCAGACTGTGGTCCGCTATTGAACGGCTGGCGCCTTTGAAGCCGCGCTTCGTTTCGGTGACCTACGGAGCCGGGGGATCGACGCGCGAGCGCACCCATGACACCGTTGTTCGCATCCAAAAAGAAACCCATCTCGTTGCAGCGGCCCATCTCACCTGTGTCGGGGCGTCGCGCGGTGAAGTGGACAACGTCGCGCGCCATTATTGGGACTCCGGCATCAAACACATCGTCGCCTTACGCGGCGATCCGCCCCAAGGAGACGATTCCTTCACACCACATCCGGATGGATATTCCTATGCGACCGATTTGGTAGAAGGTTTGAAAAAAGTGGCGGACTTCGAAATCAGTGTGGCTGCTTATCCGGAAACCCATACGGAAGCGTCTAGCCCTGAAGCAGACCTCGACAACCTCAAACGCAAGATCGACGCCGGGGCCACCCGAGCGATCACTCAATTGTTTTTTGACCCCGCTATATTTCTCCGGTTCCGGGAAAAGGCGGTGGCGGCAGGCATCACCGTACCCATCGTTCCGGGTCTTTTGCCGATTACCAATGTTAAGCAGAACGTGAACTTTGCCAAGAAGACAGGATCGTCTACTCCTGAATGGTTGTTTGATCTGTTCGAAGGGCTGGATGACGACCCAGCCACGCGGGAAATGGTGGCCGCGAGCCTTGCGGTTGAACAGGTAAAGTGTTTGGGCGCCGACGGGGTTACAGAATTTCATTTCTATACTCTCAACAAGGCGGATTTGAGTTACGCTATCTGCCATGTGCTTGGTATCAGACCGACGCCACTTTAATTCGAGTCGAAACGCCTGATCATGGCGTTAGATAACACACCACCGGTGCGAGGCCGTCTGGTCGCTTTCCTCCGGCATGACAATCTGGTGCTCGCTATTCTTGCTGTCGTAGTCGGTGTGGTTGTCGGCTGGGCCATTGTCGGCTTTCGCACTGTCATCGAATACGTACAGGCGTTTTCTTACGGATCGGGCGGTGAAAACCTAGAGCAGATTCAATTTCGCGATTATCACCTTTACATAAGGGTTGCAGCTTCCTATATTTAGGGCATAGGAGGTCGCGATGACCAGCTTTTACGAGTTTCAGAAACAATATCCGAACGATGAGGCGTGCCTGAAACGCATCATGACAGAGCGTTATGGCGGTACAGAACTGGACTGCCCGAAGTGCGGCGTGTTCGGAAAATTCTACCGCATGACGAAGGACCGAGGGTATGTCTGCCAGCATTGCGGCCACCACCTGCATCCTACTGTTGGCACTCCCATGGAGCGGACACACTTGCCGTTGCACAAGTGGTTCTATGCCATGCATCTGTTCTCTGTCTCGCGTCACGGTGTTGCCGCTAAGGAATTGGAGCGCCAGTTGGGCATTCCCTACAAGACGGCGTGGCGGATGGCGCACGAAATCCGCAAGTACATGGCAGAGGTTGATGGGGAAACGCCTCTTGGCGGCGATGTTGAGGCCGATGAAACCTATGTTGGTGGGCGTACTACTGGTGGGAAGCGTGGACGCGGCGCACCTAATAAGACCGTAGTCTTTGGGATGCTGGAACGGGACGGCGATGTAATGGCGAACGTTGTCCCGAACG
This sequence comes from Rhodospirillaceae bacterium, assembly GCA_965262665.1. Lineage (GTDB taxonomy): Bacteria > Pseudomonadota > Alphaproteobacteria > Rhodospirillales > Rhodospirillaceae > CBDBND01. The sequence continues at coordinate 441,297 of OZ253551.1, read as the reverse complement.
TTCGCAAAAAAACACTTCAGCCGATCATCAAAGGGAACGTCGAACAAGGAAGCACGGTCCATACCGACGAACTGAAATCCTACAGTGGGCTTTCCAAGGCCGGCTTCGAGCATGAAACGGTCAACCATGGGGCGGGTGAATATGTTGACGGCGATTGCCATGTTAACGGGATCGAGGGCTTTTGGGCGCGGTTGAAGCTGTCGATTCGTGGGACGCACGTTCACGTGTCCCGGAAACACCTTCAGAAATACGTGAAGGAGTTTGAGTATCGCTACAATCGTCGGAAGCGGCCCGAAGCGATTTTCGGCGATCTGGTGGCGAGCCTCTAAGGACCATCGCTTCGAACAAGGCGTCGAAGCGCCGCCGCGCTTCTTCGGGAGGGAATGAGTCGCTCATAGGTAGACCTTCGCGCGCTCCGCGCGCAGAAACTCATACCACCCACGCAAAGACTCCGTGCTGGACACATCTATCATAGGCGGAATGCTTGGTCGCCGGTCCTTCATCATTCGCGCGCGTAGTAGGTCGACGTGGGCTTGTGTCTGTTCCTTCATGGCTTCTGGATTGCCAGGTCGCTTGGGATCTAGCGTTTCCGGCTTGTACGCCCCGGCGAGAAAGCCAAAAGTACTCTCTACCTGCTTGAAATACGCCATCTTGTACTCTCTACGCCGCTTGATCACTGGAGATACAACGGTTGCATGGAAAACCACTGCAATCACCAGCGCCGACAAAATGGGCCAGAAAAGGGGCGGAACGGCATCAAGCACGCCTCTTGCCCCCTGTTGAAGCTGTGCGCCGACTCCTGCCAGATAAGCCATGGCCGGGGTCGCGATAAGCCTTAAAACCGTATGCTCGGCGACCTTGCCGCCGAGCCATTTCAAGAATCGACCGGGCATTGCCTTCCAAAGGTGGCGCTAAGTGACGGAAATCGTAACTGCGCCGCGATCTTATGTCAAGGTGATATAGGCCTTCAATTTAGTCCCGATCATATCCGGCGGCGGCGAAGTAGTTTTCGCATTCGGTTGAGGTGAAGGCGTCGATGGCCTCGGCAATGGCGTCCCACAGGTCGTCGACGGTTCTGGCGGCGGCCTTTCTCAGGAGCGCCTTGAGTTTGGCGAAGGCCATCTCGATCGGGTTGCAGTCGGGACTGTAGGGCGGCAGATATCGGATGGCCAAGCGCGCTCCTTGGCGCCGTCATTAACGCCGCCGTCTTTTACGGCCTGCGGTGGATAGTGACCCGCGCCAAGGGCCGCGAAGCCATGGGTTTGGGCGACATCAAACTGGTCGCTGTTGGTGGCTTGTGGCTTGGGCCCTGGGCTCTTCCCTATGTGATGGCTTTGTCGGGCCTTCTTACCTTAGCTGCAGTCGGAGCTGCATCCGCCATTAACCGGCGGGCGTTGTGGCGTGGGGAAATGCCGCTTGGGCCGGGTTTGGCGATTGGAAGTCTTGCCGCTTAACTGACATCCCGGTCCCTGATAAGGTGTCGCGGCGCGATCTCCCTGGGAACGGCTTGGCTCACCTGGTTGGCGATCCAAGCCGCGGTCGGATGGTAGGTGGCATTGGTCCAGACCAACGCCCTTCGTTTGAGGCGTAAGATTACGAGCCCATAAAGGAGCTTGAAACGCGTTGTGGGAACCACAAACAGGTCAACGGCTGCAATGGCATCCTTGTGATTGGTAATGAACGTCTTCCAGCTCTGGCCTCTGGGCCGGTAACAACGCCCCAGATACTTGCTCACTGTAGATTGGGATACCTCAAAGCCCAGTTTGAGGAGTTCACCGTGGATGCGCGGCGCATCCCAAAGAGGGTTGTCCCGCGCCATTATTCTAATGAGGTCCCGTATTTCCCTGTCAATTACCGGTCGGCCGCCGGGATTGCGTCATCTCCAGCGCCACAGACATCGAAAACCATACCTGTGCCAGCGCAGAACGGTCTCAGGCTTAACCACCACAATGGAGCCGAGAACCGAAGGGCAGATCTTCACAAGCCAACTCAAGAAAATACGGTCCAGACGGGAAAGACGGATGCGACCGGGGTGCTTAAGTCTCAGGACCGAGACTTGATGTCTCAATGCGATGTTCTCTGCGGCCAGTCGGCGCGGTCCCTTGACCATGGCCACCAATGCCGGGAACAACAGCCCAATAAACGATATCATCCCAAACGGAGTACAGACGTTTTATACTCAAATCAACCGGATGAGGTTTTCGGAAGGAACCGGTGACAATGCGAGTTTTAGGGACATTCATTGCCCTGGTCATGACTGTCGGTGTAAGCAGTTCAGCCATGGCACAGGACATCATTTACAAAAAGGGATACGTGGACGCCCGCTACGGGCAGATCCACTACCACTCGGCCTGGCCCTCCACCGGTGAGGGCGACAAGGCGCCGGTAGTTCTTTTCCATCAAAACCCAAAGTCTGCGGAAGAATACCGCCCGCTCACAGAGCGTGTTGGCCGTGACCGTCTGGCCATTGCGTTCGACACGCCTGGCTACGGTGAGTCAGAAAGGCCGGATGAACCGCAGGACATGGTCGGTTTGTCTGACGCCATGGCTGACGCCTTGGAGGCTCTCGGCTACGGCGATGGCGGCAAAGGCAAAGTAGACGTGTTCGGCTTCCACACCGGCGTGTTCATCGCTTCTGAACTCGCGGTGCAACGGCCGGATTTGGTACGCCGTGTGGTGCTGTCTGGCATCGCTTACTATCCGCAAGAGTATCGGGACGAACGTCTGGCCGGTCTGCCAAGAGGCAAGCCTCTGCCGGAAGACGGCAGTTTTGTCGTGAACCGGTGGTACCTCATGGTAATCAACCGGGCAGAGGGTGTTTCCCTTGAACGGGCGTCCAAGATCTTCCTCGAAGACATCCATTCCCTCGATAAGTCCTGGTATGCCTACGACGCGGTTTGGACATACAGACCGGAGGACCGTTTTCCAAAGATCACACAGCCGGTTCTCGTACTTCAGCCTCATGAAATGCTGACGCGGCAGACATTGAATGCGCACCGGGAGCTGTTACCGGAGGCCGATCTCATCGAGATATCGGAGATCACTGAAAGCGTTTTCGAAACGGGCCCGGACGAAATTTCAACCGCTCTGACCCAGTGGCTGGATACGCCCAAGTGAAACACACCGTCACGGGGGCATTGTCAGACTAATTGGACCGGATCTTAAGAACCTACAATCGCAGCCTGACAGCTCTCAAATATAAGTTCACTAGGTCCCGACCCGGTTAGTCTGATAATGCCCAACCACCTAAGTTGACCATACCTGGGACGATGATCGCCCGCAGGCGAAGGTGTTTCATGTTCAAGAGATCGTGTCAGGCTGGAAGATCGTGAAGATCTGTGCTTGACATCGACCGCTCCATTACGGAAGGCGAGCTATTGAAATATCGGAAGGAATTGTTCATCGACGGAGGCTAGGAGGCCTTAATTTTCAGCTCAAGGCAATTTAGTCTGACAATGCCTGACAATGGCCTAAACGGTTTGCATCATGAAGAGTGGCAGATAGGTTTTCCAACAAGGACAGATCAACCAAGGAGCGCGACGATGTCAGACGAAATTTATGCCGATGCGATCGGAGAAATCACTGTCTCCGGGAGCGTGGTCCGGGTTGACCTGTTAACCGTGTCAGTGGAAGAAAAAGATGACCACGGACGCTTGAAGCCCAAATTTAAACAACGGTTGATCTTTCCCATTGAAGGGTTTGCCCATGCCACCGAGGCTATGTTGCAAGTACGTCAGCAGTTGCTTGAACGCGGCATTCTCAAGCTTGACGAAGACCAAACGTCAAAGATGCATTTCACGGAACCTGGAAAACCACGCCGACCGAATTGACCGGTGAGATGAGTTCTCGTCTTTCCGAACCCCGCCGTGATTGGTCAATTCCAAGCGCACAAACAGTTTAGTGGCTAAACCCTGGGAACAAGGGCATGGAGGCGTTGGCCCGAACCAATTACTTTGACAAGGCGCCGATTCTACAAACTTGGCTCACGTAGTCTGACAATACCAATACCCGGAGGACTCATCCACCTCATGTCCGCTCTGTACAATCCAGCCAAGCATCGTGTTGGTGACAGGACCGAGTTACTTGATTTTGTGAGGTCTTATCCCTTTGCCACTCTCGTATCAGTGAGAGACGGACAGCCAAGTATTAGTCATTTACCGATGCTTCTTCACACGTCGGAACCCGATTCTCATCCCGTTTTGCACGGCCATCTTGCCAAAGCAAATGATTATTGGAAGGAGATCGGCGACGGATTAGATGCGACTGCAATTTTCCATGGACCTCAGGCCTACATCACGCCGCAATGGTACCCTAGCAAACGAAAGCATAGAAAAGTGGTTCCGACCTGGAACTACGCGGTTGTTCCTGCTCAAGGACAAATTCGTACCATTAATGACAAAGAATGGCTCCATAAGCATGTCAGTGCATTGACAGACCAGCATGAGAAGGAATTTGTGACCCATGGTCTGTCACTGATGCGCCAGAGGATTTCGTGGAAAGGATGCTGCAGGCTGTCGTCGGACTTGAGATGACGATTAACAAAATTGAGGGAAAATGGAAACTCAACCAAAACCGAGACGAATATGATCGTACAGGCGTTGCTGAGGGTCTCTCTGTGCGCGGTAACGCAGATAGTCAGGCTGTTAGTGCTCTGATGCGCAGCGAGATCAAATCCCCTCACTAAAGAAGCTATTTTTGTCCTAACTACCTGCCCTTCCGAAAATCCTACCGCCGCTCTTCATGATGCAAGACATCCAGGTTTAGATGACATTTTCAAAAGAGACATGGCGCGGTTTTGACCTCGATCACTCGGAAGCTCTAAGAGTCGGTTTCGAAAGTCATGCGGCTCGGGCCAATCTGCGGACGAGGAGCATGACGGAGGCGGCGTAGAGGAAGGCGCGGGCCGAGGCGATGGTGGCCTCGAAGTCCTTTGCCAGTCGCCGGTTGCGGTTGATCCAGGCGAAGAAGCGCTCCACGACCCAGCGGCGCGGTTGGACGGCGAAGCCGACCTGATCGGGGCTTTTGCGCACGATCTCGACGGCGATCATGGTGGCCGTGGCGACCTTCTCGCCGGCGTAGCCGCTGTCGGCAAAGACCTTCTCGATGAACGGAAACGAGCCGCGTGAGGCGCACAGCAGCGGCCCGCCACCATCGCGGTCCTGGATACTCGCCGGATGCGCCTCGAGCACGAGGCCGCGCCCGTCGGTGTCGACCAGCGCGTGGCGCTTGCGCCCCTTGATCTTCTTGCCCGCATCGTAGCCGCGGGGGCCACCAGCCTCGGTCGTCTTGACGCTCTGGCTGTCGATAATCGCGCCGCTCGGGCTGGCCTCGCGTCCGACCCGCTCGCGATCGGCCATGACCAGAAAGTGGTTGATCTTCTCAAGGAGGCCGTCGTCGCGGAACTTAGCGAACCAGCGATAGATCGTGCCCCACGGTGGTAAATCGCTTGGCAGCAAGCGCCAAGGGCAGCCAGCCCGCATCACGTAGAAAATGCCGTTGACGATCTCTCGCATCGGCCATGACCGGGGCCGTCCCGTGCCATGAGCCGGAGGCAAATGAGGCTCGATCACAACCCACTCCGCATCGGTCAAATCAGTCTGATAACGCAGCGCCTTGCGGCTATGCTGCTCTCGGGTGGTCGGCGTCCACATGGCGGCTCCAGATCGGTTTCAGCAACCTTCCTGGAATCACATCGACACCGGCCACTCAACCCCTTTCGAAACGGCCTCTAAGACAATTGGGCTTCTTAAAGAGCATTTCTTCAGCGAAATCCGCGGCCGTCCGTAGAGAGAAGGCTCGCACGGGCATTGTCAGACTAAAAGCGTATGTTAGAACTTCCCTGTTGTTGAGCCACCTTCGTCGCCTGTGGTTGTCCGGTTTAATCCAGACAAAAATCATTCTTGGGCCCTGAAATCCCCAAAGGGGGATAGGGAGAGACGACCAAGCAGATTTAGTCTGACTGCGAGGATCCTTTCGCGGGAAGCAGCCCTGTTCTGAGATGCTTCGCGTCGTCGCTGCCTTGGGTGGTCTGACCCATAATATGACCGACTTCGTGTCTTTGCATTGACGTGTCGGCCACCCGAGCGGCGCCGTAGTGCCTCGCCGGCCAGGTGGGCAGTGACCTAATAGGAGCCTGATCCACCAGGTCCCATCGCAGTCCTGTCCTTCCCGCCTGACCAGCGAGTCGGACCATCGACCATGTGAAGGGATCAACAATCATGCCTAGCATCGCACTCCAACGCCACGACGTCATCGTCGGGGTCGACACGCACAAAGATGAGCACATCGCGGTTGCCATCGACGGCCTCGGCGGCCTCATCGACAAGCCGAAACTGGCGGCGGCGACCCCTGACGGCTACGCCGAGTTGCTTGTCTGGGCGCAATCACTCGGCGAGATCCATGCGTTCGGGGTCGAGGGCTGCCGAGGGCTGCGGGTCGTACGGCTCGGGTCTCGCTCGGTTCCTTCGCCGTCACGGCCACATAGTCCATGAAGTCGCTAGACCGCCCCGCAAGGGTGAGCGGCGCCTGTCCGGTAAGAGTGACCCCATCGATGCTGAGCACGCTGCACGAACGGTGCTCTCTGGGAGCGGTACCGCGACACCTAAACTCGCGAATGGCCAAATCGAAGCCGTCCGCGTAATCAAAATCGCCCGTGATACCGCTGTCAAAGCGCGTACTGCGGCAATCATTACACTTAAGGCAGTTTTGGTCACCGTTTCAGATGAACTCCGCATCGAGCTCGAATCGCTTACCGACCACAAACTCATCATTGTGTGCGCTGCGTTGGAAACGAACGGCAATATGTCGGACCCGCACGTCGCGACCCGATACACGCTTGCGCACCTGGCACGGCGTTGGCTCGACCTTCACGAAGAGATCAAGGTCCACGGTGCTCAGCTCAAAGTCCTCACAAAAACCGCAGCTCCCAAAATGCTCGAGCAGTTCGGCGTTGGTTTCGATACCGCCGCTGAGGTGTTGATCGCAGCGGGAGACAACACAGATCGAATCCGATCAGAAGCAGCCTTCGCCAAGCTTTGCGGTGTCTGCCCGATCCCGGCTGGCTCCGGCAAGACTAGCGGCCGACACCGGCTAAATCGTGGAGGAAACCGACAGGCCAATGCGGCTCTATACCGAGTTGTCGTCGTCCGACTGCGATGGCACCCGCCTACCATCGCCTATGTTAAACGTCGCAAGGCCGACGGACTTTCAAAGAAGGACATCATCCGATGCCTTAAGCGTTTCGTCGCCCGAGAACTCTACCACCTTCTTCCCGAACCTTCTCTTCCCCTTGAACCGACGAGCACCCCTTCGCCGACATAGATAAGGACTTGACGGTCTATAGGAGCATCAATGCCCTTGCTATGGTTCCAACAATCGTATCGCCCCGGGCCAGACGACAGCCACCAGGGCCACGATCAGGAGCGCCTGGTTCTGCGCCAGCCAGGCCGGATCGTTCCAGCGGGTGGCAATCTCTATCACGCCCTGGGCGAGAAAGACGGCCAGTTCGGAGAACGGGCCGAATGCCAGGACGCCCCCGACCGGCGTCGCCGTCCCCAGTGCGATGCGGCGCACCCACAGGCGCCGACTGATGCGCCGCACGACGTTGCCGCTAAAGCCCTCGTCCTCCAGGGGCGGGGTGAGCGTCTCAAAAAGTTCTGAGAGCGGGCTTTCCTCGTCAGGGGTTATGCGTCTATTCATCAGCACTGGTCCGGAGGTCGAAGCGGTCGCGAATCCGCGCCACACCTCTGCGAATGTGGGACTTCACCGTTCCCAGCGGCATTTCGGTGAGCTCGGTAATCTCCCGGTGGCTCACCCCGTAAGCGTAGCAAAGGACCATGGCAACGCGCTCCTCTTCGGTCAGTGACGCCAGCATCCTGGGTAGGTCGGCCACGCCGGCGTCGCGGCTTCGCGCGACATGGGACTCGTTAGCCAGCTGCTCCCGACCGAGAGCATCCGCCAATCTCGCCTCTCTGCCCTGCCGGAGGCGTGACTGGAGAAACATGTTGTAAGCCATCTTCATCACCCAGGCCTTGAACCGCTTGCCATCCCGGATTGTGTGCAGCCGTTCCCATGCTCGGATAAAGGTCTCCTGCGCCAGGTCATCCGCCCACGAGGGGTCGCCCGTGAGGTGCCGGAGCCAGTTGCGTACATCCGACTGGTACCGGCGGATCAGCTCGTCATAGTCCGCCGGGTCACGGGTCGCGATCGCACGGGCAATGAGTTCCACATCGCGACTCGCCATGGGTGTGCCTGTTCCGGCGCGTTATTCTGACTTGCCGAATTTCCACAGGCCCAGGTAGGCGATGCCGATCAGAAATGGCAGCGAACCAGCGGCGATCAGCGGACGCATGGCATCTTCCTCGCCGACCAGCGCCCCGAAGGCGGCCAGCCCAAGTCCGGCGCCGATGAGGATGACGCCCCGGCGAAGATCGGATCTCTCGGGCTGCGGAGACTGCCCGAGCCGTTCCAGTATCTCGGGGGTAAGTTGCTGACCCTGTTCGATCGCCGTGCGCACGGTCTCCTGGACCGCTTGCTTGGTGCGATGGCCGAGGTAGAAGTACGCGCACAGTACGACAGCGATGGCGACGAACAAGGCAATAGGTGTGAATACAACGATTTCGCTTTCCATTTCGTTTTCCATGTCCCTATCCAGTATAGCGAAGCGGCGAGATGCCGCCCTTATGGAATAGATGCCCGCAGCGTCCAATTTGGATGCAGGCCACGGCTGCGCGCGACACAGCGGCATTGACTCAGAGCAATCGGGTGAAAAAGTGCGTGACAATGTGTTGATGTGCTGAATCTATCGAAGACCGCCGATTCGGTATGGGAGGTTATGATGGAGAGTTCGGGCGCATTCGCGGAAACCGTTGTCTTTCTTGATCATTTTGAGGATCTTGCGGACCCTCGCCAACGGGGCAAGGTGGTCTATCCGCTTGATGAGGTGCTGCTGCCTTGCCTATTGGCGGTGCTGGCGGGCGCCGACAGCATTGTCGATATTGCCCGTTTCGGCGACAAGAAACGCGATCTTCTACGCCGCTTCCGGCCGTTTTCCGATGGCACGCCGCCCCACGACCAACTGGGCACGATCCTTGCCATCCTGGATGCGCGGATGTTCCAACAGTGCTTCGTCGGGCATTGTCAGAGTAACTGGTTAGGGCCAACTCTCTTGGGCCCTTGTTACCTGGGTTTGGACACTAAACTATTGGTTCGCTTGGTATTGACCAAGCAAGGCGCGGCTCGGAACGGCGAAAACTCACCTTACTAGACTAACAAATTAATTTAGTCTGACAATGCCCGTGGGGACGAAGGACGAGGTGAGTTCGCAAGACCTGCTGACCCCGATCCATTGTTGATGGTGAGAGGGCGCCGTCGAGATTGTTCCACCTCTCTTTCTGATCCCATCTTGTCGATGGCCCCGGATACGGGTGCCGATCACGAAGAGAAGCAAGACACCCACGGTGCGATATTTACAGCCGGACGCGGTAGGAACTCGGTGAATGCTGGAGGAGAGCCTGACTTAGACAACCCGATTAGAGAAGTAGATCTTCGACCTGTCTCAGGGACAGTGGAAATCTAACATACAGCATCACAGTGCTGCGGATGACCTCGGGCGAGCTGTTGAAATAACGGAAGGGATTGTGCATCTCTGGAGGCTAAGAGACCGCACCACTTGACTCAAGGCGATTTACTCTGACAGTGCCCGCTGCCGTGATCCGGGAAGGTCTGAAAAAAATAAAGGGCGCATCGCGTTCCGCAAACCACATGGCTTTATTATGCGGACAATGCAGCACCTGCCCTATTGGTTATTGGATAGGGTGTTTACCAAGTACCCCAAGCAAGCGAGTAGCAAAGCAAAATGATGTAAGAGCCGTGGCTTTTAATTTTTGGACTCAAGAGTCGCTTTCATAGGCAGAAGAACCATTGACATATGGGAAGAACACACTCATGAGCTATCAATTTACGACCGAGCGTGAACTTAAAAACTATAAAAACTTCAAAGCAATACCCGCCTCTGGCGCGCTGGGAGCCTATATTGAGGGTATTGATTTAAATGATTTGTCTGACGATGCCTTTGCTGAGCTGAAAGATGCCTTTTTGGAATTCAAGGTTCTGTTCTTCTGCAATCAGCCCATGGATAAAGATCAGCATGTGGCCTTTGCCCGTCAATGGGGGCTGCCTCAAGGGCCTGGTGCGGTGCCGCAGGTGGACGACTACCCACAAATCAAAGACCAGCAATTCGATGAATTGACGACCATCGGCTCTGACGTGAACTATCACGCTGATGATACGTTCCGCGACTACCCCTCCAAGCTCTCAATCCTGCGAGCTTTAGCGACGCCGCCCGGTGCTGGCAATACCATCTGGTGTGACATGGAAAAGGCCTATGACGCCCTGTCGCAACCCATGAAGGATCTGATTGACAGTCTTGATTGCGTGCACGACCTGGACAAAACATTCGGCAAAAGCATTTTGGAAGGCGGGGGCGCAAAGGCCTGGGAAGACATGATGAAACGCAATCCGCCCGCCACCCACCCGGTTGCGCCTGTGCATCCAGAAACGGGGCGCAAGTGCATTTATCCATCCCAGCTGACCGGCAAATACATTCCTCAGTTGTCTGAAGAGGAAAGCCTATGGCTGCTGAACTTCCTAAGGAAACATTCTTATCGCCCTGAGTTCGAAGTGCGTATGACCTGGGAAATGGACACCATTGCCATGTGGGATAACCGGTGCCTGCAACACCGCGGCATCAACGATTTTTCGCCCGCGTTCCGCCACATGCAACGTGTGGCGATTATCAATGAGTTTCGTCCCGACCGTCACCCCGAAACTCAGACGCCGTTGCAATTTGACCCTAACCTCGACTACGTGCCTGTGTCGGAACTCTACGCGCCGGAGAACAAGCCGGAAATGACCTATGGCGAGAGAACGAATGACGAGGCGACAGAGGATAAACTTGTCGCGAGAGATGACGGCGCAGATGACAATGCCCCTGTGGATCAGAAATTCTGGGAAAAAATGAATTCCACGAGAGAGGGTATGATCTTCACATCGGGTGCCGCGGCCAGTGTAAGGAAAATTCCGGCCATGTTCCGCGGGATGGCTTTAAAAGCCATATTTAAAGAAGCCGAAGCGCAAGGCAAAACCCAGATCGATGTTGCCGTACTCCGGAAGGTGAATGAAAAGCGTAACGCTGGATGACTGCGACTTTCCTTAAAGCAATGCCAGCGGATGAGGTTTTCAAAGAGACAACCGGATAATAAGATAGAAGGAAGGGACAGGAAGCAATTTACTGCCTGAAAATCCTTTATTACGGCTTCTTCTGCTCAGCGCCGATTAGTCTGATAAAGTCCCCGCGGCTATGCAATCGATCTTGGCCGCCATGATAAAGTCGTTCTCATGTAGGCCCTTGATCTTGTGGGTGTAGAGTTCGATGTTGGCATAGCCCCAGCCAAACGCCAGATCGGGGTGATGCCCCTCTTTCTCGGCTAACTCGCCGACCTGATTGACGAAGGCCAGTGCGGCGACGAAGTCATCAAACTTGAACGCACGCTCGATTCGCGTCGACCCTTGCGTTAATTTCCAATCCGGGACGTCGCGCGCGAAGACCGCCGCATCGTTCTCGGCCAGGGGCGGAATTCCACCGCGGCAGGGAGCGCATGTCTTTTCGGAAAGCGTCATTTCAGTCTCATTTGCTCGATTTACGATTGTACTTTCGGAAAACGACATTGTCAGACTAACTGACCCGGAGCAGAAGAACCTACAATCGAGGACTCTCAGGCAGCAAGTTGACGCCATTCGGCCAAGGCAGCAGCTCGGTCTTGTTTGAAAGTATCGCGGCGGTTGAGATGGCGTTGGTGGTTGAAATGGTTGTAGATCGAGGCATGGACGGAGGCGAACTTCTGCAGGGTCTTGATGTCTCTGAACCGAGCCATTGCCCCTTCCCGTCGTCGGAAGGGCCGATGTGAGTTTTCCGCTAGGTTGTTCAGCCAACGACCGCAGGTCTGGGCGGCCGCAGTGCCGATCACCTTCATCGCCGCCCGGTATGACTGTAGCCTATCTGTGACGATCGAAGCCGGCCGACCATAACGCTTCATCGTGCGTTTCAGGAACCTAAGTGTAGCTCCACGATCCCGCCGTTTCGTGGCATAGACCTCAAGCACTTCGCCTTCATGATCGACAGCTAGCCCATTCTTGCTATTTGATGTCAGGACACGCTACCTAATTGATAACACGTCATAATTTAGCTATCTAAAATTCATCAAAAAAAACGATGTACAAATCCGTAATCAAACTGAAAGCGGATTGGTTACAACTCCAGCGCACCCAGGCGCACTTTTGTCGTATGCTTTCTCCGGCACCCCGTTTTTGGCCCCGACGGAGCACGCTCCCAGAACGCCTTTCGTGACCCACAAAAAGGGGCCCAGGCGGAGTGATGTAAGGATCAGTTCCTCTGATTGTCTGTCGGGAACGCAGTCAATGTATGAGTGCGCGCAGCCTCGCCCGGCACGGCCGCGTTCATCAGCGTTTCGATTCGATCAGCAATACGCTGAGCGGGTTCCCTGAGTTGATCGATGGTCCAATTGGCGCCATGGTCTTCCGGGAAATTACCGCGGCGTGCCCGGTTGACCAAGCGGTCGGTGAGCGAAGTCGGAAGCATCAGTTCACGCTCCGCCACGGCGATGAAACAATCCCGCATACCCTGGAACCAGAACTTCGCACCGCCCACTTCACTGATCCGGCTGTAGAGATGATGCGGATCCTCTACATGGCCCGATGCGCTAGAGCGGAATCCGATCACGTTGCGCTGTATCCGGCGGCGTTGAAGTAGTTTTTGCATTCTTGCGGGGAGAAGGTCAGGGAGATTTGGCCGATGGCGTTCCAGAGACCATCGACGGTTCGCTCAGCGGCTTTTCGGAGCCTTGCCTTGAGCTTTGCGAAGGCGAGTTCGATGGGATTGAAGTCAGGGCTATAGGGCGGCAGGAAGAGGAGTTGTGCGCCGGTGTCTTCGATCATCTTGCGGACCTTGGGTCCCTTGTGGCTTGAGAGGTTGTCCATGACGACGATATCGCCGGGCCTCAGTTTGGACCTGCACCGCAAAAGTGGAGAGTTACCTTCTCACCTAAGCCGCCATACTTTCGCACTTCACCGGACTGATGCTGCCCAGATATGAATGGCGACGACGCGGATTATAAAATCCATTGATATAATGGAACAGGGCGTTTTGTGCCTGTTCCCTGGTTTCATAGTGTTCCCTCCATATTAATTCTGCTTTCAATGATTTGAAGAACGTTTCTACAGTCGCATTGCCATAGCAATTCCCTTTGCCAGACATCGAAGAGAGAAAGCCGTGGTCTTTGAGAAGTTTCCGGTAATCGTTGGAGCAATACTGCGAGCCACGATCAGAATGATGAATGACCCCTGGTGGCGGTTGTCGCAATGCAATGGCCCTTTTCAGAGCCTTGATCGGCAAATCCCGTTTGAGCCTGTCGCTGACGGCCCAGCCAATGACACGGCGTGAATACAAATCGATGATCACCGCAAGATACAGCCAGCCCGCTGCCGTCCAGAGATAGCTGATATCACCGGCCCATTTCTGGTTTGGTCCCGTGGCCTGAAAATCTCCATCCAGAAGGTTGGGAGCTATGTTGTGGTTGTGATTACTGTTTGTCGTGCGTTTGAATTTATGAGTTCTGACGATGCGAATATCGTTCTCCCGCATCAACCGCCCGACCCGGCGTTCACCAATGACGCTGCCTTGATCCCTGAGTTCATCAGTCATTCGCTGGCGACCATAGGCCCGATAATTACGGGCATGTTCGGCACGAATATGGGCCAAATAGACCCTGTCGTCGCGTTGGCGCTGACTGGCAGGGCGAGACACCCAAGCGTAGTAGCCGCTTTCACTGACCCTCAGGACTTTGCACATCCTGCAGATTGAAAAATTGGCCTTCTCCTTTGCGATGAAATGAAACCTCATCGGCTTTGGCTCGCGAAGAAGGCCGTCGCTTTTTTTAAAATGTCCCGCTCCTCACGCAATGTCCTGTTCTCCTTGCAAAGGCGAGCCAATTCCTTGTCTTTATCATTATGAGGGCCGGACAGCAGCTCAGTGTGCTTATGACTGGTAATCCACTTGCCTAATGTAGACAGGCCAATGCCAAGATCGGCGGCAACTTGCTTGTGTGATAGCCCGCTCGTCAATGCAATCCGAACGGCTTCAGAACGAAATTCCTCAGTTCTTCCGATACCCATATGGGCCTCCTGTTGAGTTTAAACTTTAACAGAAGGCACTCTCCATTTTACCGGTACCAGTCCAGTTCGGGGACGAGGCCCTCTTTGACGTAGGCCTCGAAGGCATCGCGGTCGATAGCGCCGTTGATCACGAAGGGAGAGATCATGCCGTGCCGTGTGAGCCCGGCGAGGAAGGTGGTTGTGTTCCAGTGTCCGTGGGGGGCGGCCATGCGCAGGCGTTCGCCGCGCGGGGCCCAGCCGTGGGTGCGGGCCATGTTGGTCTTGGCCCAGGTCTCGTCGATGAACACCAGCCGGTCGGGGTCGAGGCCGGGCTGGCTGTCGCGCCTGGCCTGTCGCCGGCTCAACACGTCCGGACGGTCTTGCTCCGCCGCATGGCCGGTCTTTTTTTTCGCGTGATGCCGTGGCGCACGAGGAAGCGCTGTATCGACCCGTAGCTGAAGGTGAGGTCTCGGTCCCCGAGAGCCGCGCGCAACTCCTCAATGGCCATGTCCCGCCTCTCCTCAAGAAGACCCAGGATCACGCCGCGCTGCGCCTCGATCCGGCCCGAGCGACGGTCCCCGCCAAGCGCCTTCGGGCGGGCGTCTCCCTGTTCGCGTTCCAGCGCACGCCAACGGCTCACGCTCGCCGCGCTTACCCCGAAACGCGCACCAGCCGCTCTATGGCTCATACCCTCTGAAACCGCTGATAGAACCCGATTGCGAAGATCAAGGGAAAGGGCTTTCGACATCAATGCCGGCCTCCTCAACCCGGCCGACATCTTGAATCACAAATCCCTCGCCCTGTGAATCCCCCAACGATTCAATCAGGTCAGATCATGCGCTAGTGGGTGATGGGAACACCCAGGCACGAAGACGGGCCAGCAGACCCATGCTCGCCGAGCGCCGGCGATCAACGATGGTCGCAAGATGCGTTGTCATGGGAAGGGCGAGGTGAACGCCGGTTCTTGTCTTGCCCAGCCTGAATGTTCGCGCCTCCATGTCGAGCCGTTCCCAGCGCAGGGTCAGCACTTCGTCGCGGTGCATTCCGGTATAGATCGCGCACCACAGCGCATCCCGCATTACCGGGTTGAACACTTCCGCCTCGATCCCGGTGCGCCAGCACGGCAAGATCTCGGCGGGCGGCGAAATCGTTCGCCGCGCTTTGCGGTGGAAGCTTCCGCCCGTGTCAAGCCAGAGACTGACTGGGTTGCGTAAGCCCTCGAAATCCGCGCAGGGCCGTTGGTACACCGACCTTAGAAGAGAGATTGTCCGGTTGGCCGCCGACCAGCCATGGTCGGTGGTAATGAGCTCGAAGCGGTCCTTGATATCCTCGTATTCGATCGTATCGAGGGGACGGGAGCGCCAGTCGCCGAGATAGCGCTTCATTTCGTAGCGGTAAAGCTCGTCGGTGCGCTGCGCGCGTCCGGTAGCGGCCCTCATGTAGGCCTCAAAGGCGGCCGCGAGCGTCGGCATGGCGAGGGTTTCGGCGCGCGCTTGTTGCGGATCGTCGCCGCAAGCGGCGCGTTCGATGATCTTGCGGGCGCGCTGCCGGGCGTGGCCGCTTGCGCCGCGCCCGGTTTGTCCACGGCCTTTTCTGCCCTGGAGAAGAGGCCCTTCCTCCCGATTTGCAAGTTAATCGCAGACAACGGTAAGCTTTCGGGGCGCGGCCAGCATACGGGGACACCATGAAAACAGATCATTCTGCTGAAAAAGAGCGAACTCCGGCGAGATTGAAGGCCGAAGATCTCGACACGGTCGTCATGAATAATCGCAGCCAGTTCGTCATCGGAAAGGCGGCGGCGCAAGTGCCAGTTCCAGTCGGCGCCGACCGTATTGTAGAGGTAACGGTAGAACGAGATGGTGGGACGCTCGACACGGACGATCGCGGTCGTCTCTACCGCCTCCCGTGCCGGCAAGCGCTGGTCCGGCGATGACATCTCCAGAAACGTCACCGTAACCGGAATGGTTTCGCCGGGAACCATGCTCGCCGCCTTCTTCGTCACTGCTGGCAAACCCGAATCAACGGACCGACGCTACAGTAACCTGCAAGTACCACATTAAAGCGCCCAGCATCGCGGCTGACGCCGAAATCAGGGTTTCCGGAACAGCAGCGTGAACCGGTCCGTATTGCCGCTCACCGAGCGGCGCCCCACTTCGTAGAGCAGTTCGTCGTCGAACCGGTAGTGCAGCGTCGAATAGTCGACGAACTCGAAGCCGGCCGCCTCGATCTCCTTGATGGCCAGCACTGGGTCCATGCGGCGCCAGTTCTCGTTATCGTCATCCTGCATGTGGCGCCGGGTGTGGTCGACGACAGCGTAATGGCCGCCCGGCGTCAGGGCCGCGAACGCCGCTGCATTGATGGCGGCGCGCCCGTCCGGCGTGAAGTTGTGCAGGTTGCGGAAGGTCAGGACCAGGTCCATTCCCTCGGCCTGGAACGACAGCCCTTCGAACAGCCGGCCGACGCTGTGGAACTCCCCGTCCGCCTCGATCACCTTCACCCGGTCGAAGCCCGGTTCGCCGAGCAGGTTCTCCTTCAGCCGGTCGGTTCCGATGCTGATATACAACTCGCCCTCGTCGTAGAGCACGGGCGCCAGGATCTTGGTATACCAACCCCCGCCCGGCAGGAGCTCCAGCACGCGCATGTCCGGTTGCAGGCCGAAAAAGGCCAGGGTCTCAGCGGGCTTGCGGTTCGCATCCCGGGCGCGCTCCTGCTCGGTGCGAATGTCCCCCGCCTGGGCCTCGGCAACGGCTTCGGCGAGATCGGCATGGGCCGGGGACGACAGGGCCAGGGCTAGCAGCGCGGCGATACCGGCGCGGGTGAAATCGATCATGAGAGTCTGATGCCTATAAGGTTGGGGGCCGCCGATTTTAGAGCATCGACATCCGGTGTCCAGACTAGGCTCAGGACTCATAACCAGAAGATGACGGTAGCGGCGATGCATATGGCCCTCATGTGAGTGTATGCGCAGCGGTCATATCGGGTGGCGATCATCGACGAAACCAGCGAGCAGGTCGGCGACCTCGACTGAACGCGGCGCCACCCATAAAGCAACAAGGCATGGGAGATCATGGCGGAACGGTAGTTCGACGAAGCGCTTTCGGGATGCCGTCTCGGCGACGGCCGGCTGGACCGTTGGCTTCGTCAACTGGTCGGGTGCATGGATGCCGGGTTTCTCGGGATCCCATAGGCGGAATTCGCTCGCGCCCAATTTGAAGAACAGGTCCCAGCCTATGTCTGGCCTTATGCCTGGGTTATGCCGACGGCTGCGAGAATTCACCGACATGCCTTCTACATGCAACCCGACGGTGTTGCCTTTGATTTTGGGATAGTGGTCGGCAAACCAGTGAGCTGCATCCTTACGAGAGAACACCTGACCAGGCTTTAGCTTTTGAGCTGCGAACTCGTGCATCAGTTCCTTAGAGTCGGTTTCGAAAGTCATGCGGCTCGGGCCAATCTGCGGACGAGGAGCATGACGGAGGCGGCGTAGAGGAAGGCGCGGGCCGAGGCGATGGTGGCCTCGAAGTCCTTTGCCAGTCGCCGGTTGCGGTTGATCCAGGCGAAGAAGCGCTCCACGACCCAGCGGCGCGGTTGGACGGCGAAGCCGACCTGATCGGGGCTTTTACGCACGATCTCGACGGCGATCACGGTGGCCGTGGCGCCTTCTCGCCGGCGTAGCCGCTGTCGGCAAAGACCTTCTCGATGAACGGAAACGAGCCGCGTGAGGCGCACAGCAGCGGCCCGCCACCATCGCGGTCCTGGATACTCGCCGGATGCGCCTCGAGCACGAGGCCGCGCCCGTCGGTGTCGACCAGCGCGTGGCGCTTGCGCCCCTTGATCTTCTTGCCCGCATCGTAGCCGCGGGGGCCACCAGCCTCGGTCGTCTTGACGCTCTGGCTGTCGATAATCGCGCCGCTCGGGCTGGCCTCGCGTCCGACCCGCTCGCGATCGGCCATGACCAGAAAGTGGTTGATCTTCTCAAGGAGGCCGTCGTCGCGGAACTTAGCGAACCAGCGATAGATCGTGCCCCACGGTGGTAAATCGCTTGGCAGCAAGCGCCAAGGGCAGCCAGCCCGCATCACGTAGAAAATGCCGTTGACGATCTCTCGCATCGGCCATGACCGGGGCCGTCCCGTGCCATGAGCCGGAGGCAAATGAGGCTCGATCACAACCCACTCCGCATCGGTCAAATCAGTCTGATAACGCAGCGCCTTGCGGCTATGCTGCTCTCGGGTGGTCGGCGTCCACATGGCGGCTCCAGATCGGTTTCAGCAACCTTCCTGGAATCACATCGACACCGGCCACTCAACCCCTTTCGAAACGGCCTCTTAGTGGATTTCTCGTAAATCGGCATTCTGGCTTATCCCAAGACGTAATGGCTTCTTCCACAGGCAACGCACGTCTAGCGCGCGTCTTTGTCAGACCAGTTGGGTCGGGCCCGTAGAACCTACAATCAAGGACAATCAGGCTGCAAGTTGACGCCTACCCCTTTCGAATACCTCGCCCACACCTGGAAGATTTGCATAATGAAGACGGGCGGATAAGGTTTTCGGTAAGGACAGGCGTTGTTACCTTATAGCCTTGTGTGGAAGGGCCTTTCGGAAGAGATAGGCGTGCTCGTGTCGCTCGGCGGCACATAGGTCGCGTCCTTCAAGCCACATCCCGGCGGTCCGATCCTGTCCCTTCCGAAAACCTCATCCGCACGTGGGCGGCTTGCACAATTTAAGACCGTTGGAAGAAGTTTTCGGGAAGGACGGGTCAATATTTGGCGCCGAACACCATCTTAAGAGCCGATTCTCACAACGACCTTTCCAAGATTCTTGCCGCTAAGCAAGTGTTCAACCGCATCTGGAATGGATTCCAAGCCCTTGAACGGTATCGGGTCCACAAACACGGTCAACTTGCCTCGTTCATACAGGTCCAGAATGCGGCACACCGCGTCTGGCCAACGGTCTTGATAGTGTCTGCTCATGAAACCCCGAATGGACGCGGACTTGAAATAGAGCTTTGCTGTTGGACGGGGTTGCACCACGTTCTCAAAGGCGCGGCCCGCCTCATAGGTACGTCCGCAGACGACAAGTCGGCCCATGTCGGCGAGATTGTTTACCAAAGCATCGTAAATGGGGCCACCCACAGAATCGTAGGCTAAGTCAATCCCGTTGCCATATTCACGGCCCAATACAGAGCCCAAATTTTCCGTCTTGTAGTTGATGGGACGGTCGCATCCGATTTGTTTCAGGGCCGCACATTTTTCATCGGAGCCGCAAATGCCGATTACATGGTTTCCTGCCAACTTTGCAATTTGGACGGCGATGTGTCCGAGTCCTCCGGCAAAGCCGCAGAGCCCGAAGCTAAAACACCAAGCTGAAAAAGAGAAAGTGCTGGCTCTTGGCCAGCGCGCCTTGGCACGCGTCAGCTACGTGACAAGCACACGCGCCAAGGCGCGGTCACCGGATCACAGCAATGATCCAGATTTACGCCGGGGTATGGATCCTTTTTCCCGGGATTGACATATTTCGAGAAAGAAAAGCGTCAGACATGCGCAGCCGTTTGATTCCTGATGATTCCCAATAGATTCCCAATCTGATATTCTGATGATGTTCCCGAAAACAAAAACCCCCAGAAACGTCATACTTCTTAGGGGTTTAGGTTGGTTGCGGGGGTAGGATTTGAACCTACGACCTTCAGGTTATGAGCCATATTTATATATCCAATTTGTATGCGATGAACCATCATAACCACACCTCATCCAAGCGAAGACAACGTTGGTTGCGGGCCCCCGCAACTTGCTTTTTCCGAAAACCTTACCTGCCTTCTATGTACAAGACGTACAGGTGTGGATGAGGTTTTCGGAAGGGACAGGTAAATAGAATAGAAAATTCTCAACGTTTATCACAAGGTGATGCCGGGCAATGATGACGTATAAGCTCGTGCTATGAGCAAGCTCACGCCGCAACAAGACGCAGTGCAAGCACAAGAGGTCGTGGACATCACGATCGCGGAATATGACCGCATGGCGGTACCTTACCGTCGCGGCACTGCCGATCATGACGTCAGCCAAAACATTGCGTCCCTGCTCGAGGCGATCGAGGGTGAGTGAGAACGCCGGTGCAAAAATGATCCACAGGAACGGCGGGGTAATCTCGCTGTAGCGGCGTAATAGTACGCCAGTCTTTTTAGTCTCTGAAGCCAGGTTGCGCTGGCTGGAGGCTTGGGGATGTACACTGTGGATTTATATCGGCGGGTTCGGCTTGCGTGCCACCATGAGAAGTTGACCCAACGCGAAGCTGCGCGGCGGTTTGGGATTGACCGGCGGACGGTGGCGAAGATTTTGTTGCACGCCGTGCCTCCTGGTTACCGGCGCACCAAGCCGATCCGTCGTCCGAAGTTGGGGCCGTTCACAGGGCTCATCGATCAGATCCTTGAGGACGATAGAGCACTTCCGAAGCAGCAGCGCCATACGGCCAAGCGCATCTTTGAACGGCTCCGCGCCGAGTATGGCTTTGAGGGCGGCTACACCATTCAGACTGTGTGAAAACTCTGGGTAGCGGGGGATTCCGTCCGGCTCATGGCGATGTTAGGGTCCGCCATGAGACACATTCCTGGCATTGACCGCTCTCAGGTTCTGCTTCTGCCGGAAGCAGTGGACGATTACGTGGGCCGGGATAACCCGGTCCGTTTCATCGACGCTTTCGTGGATGGTTTGGACCTAGCGGCCGCTGGTTTCGAGCGCGCCGCGCCGAAGGCGACGGGTCGTCCCGGCTACGATCCGGCGGACCTGCTGAAGCTCTACATATACGGCTATCTCAATCGGGTACGTTCGAGCCGCCGGCTGGAGGCTGAGAGCAAGCGTAATCTCGAAGTGATCTGGCTGTTGCGGCGTTTGTCGCCGGACTTCAAGACGATCGCCGATTTCCGGCGGATCAATCGGGCGGCGTTCCGCCAGGTATTTCGGGAGTTCGTGAAGCTATGCCACGAACTGGAGCTGTTCGGACGCGAGCTGGTGGCGGTTGACGGTACACGGATCAAGGCAGTGAACAGCCGGAAGCGGAACTTCACCAAAGCGAAGCTGGCGAAGGCGTTGGCCGAGAGCGACGAGAGGTTGTCGCGTTATCTCGACCGCCTCGACGAGGCCGACGGGCAAGACGAGGGCGGCACCGGCGACGGCGACGGCGAGGTGGAGAATATCGAGGAGAAGATCGCTGCGATCCAAGGGCGGCGTGAGCGGTTTGAGGAACATCGAGACGCGCTGGCTGCGAGTGGCGAGGGCCAGCTCTCTTTGACGGATCCGGACAGCCGGGCGATGCGCGCCGAGACCCGGGTCGGTGTCGGCTACAACATCCAGATCGCGGTGGACGCCAAACACAAACTGATCGCCGAGCAGCAGGTCCATAACAAGGTCAGCGATCTCGGTCTATTGGCCGAGACGGCGGTGGCAGCTCGGCGGAACCTGGCCGTTGATCGGATCGACGCGGTCGCCGATGCGGGCTACTTCAAGATCGAGGATATCGAGGCCTGCGAGAATGCCGGCGTCATGCCGCATGTGCCCAAGCCCCAGCGCGGATCAACGGTGAGCCAGGGGCTCTTTCCCAAGGAGCGCTTCCGCTATGACGGCGGCAAGGACATTTACATCTGCCCCGACGGCCAACGCCTGGCGCTACACAGCAGGCGCAAGCGCCGCGATCTCATCTTCGCCAGTTACGCCAATCGCGCCGCGTGCAAGGAGTGCCAACTCAAGTCGAAGTGTACGAAGAGCGACTTCCGTCGGGTCCTGCGCTATGTCGACGAAGCGATCCTGGAGCGTATGGCGGAACGATTGGCGGCCCGCCCGGAGCTGCTCGATGCGCGCCGTGAAAGCGTCGAGCATCCCTTCGGCTCAATCAAACAATGGATGGGCCAGGGTGCCTTCCTGACCCGGCGGCTGGAGAACGTGCGCGGCGAGTTCAGCATCACGGCGCTGGCTTACAACATCCGCCGCGCGATCTCGCTGGTAGGTGTTCCCGCCCTGATCGCCGCCGCGAAGGCATGAGACGGGAATCAGGTCAAAATCGAGCGCCGCACATCGATCCATGGAGGCCTGGAGCCCCTTCCGCGGGGCTACCGGCGCCAAACCGCCAGATTACGTGGGATCACCGCGAATCATGGTCACCTAAACCTCCATCCCCGCTACCCAGAGTTTTCACACGGTCTGCATTGTGAAGGATTACATCTGCGAAGTGCGCCGGCACACCCGGGAAGTGTTTGTGCCGTTGCATCATGCGCCCGGTCATGCCCAGGCTGACTTTGGTGAGGCTCTGGCGGTGATTGGCGGGGCGGAACGCAAGATCCACTTCCTGGTTGTCGATCTGCCCCACAGTGATGCGATCTTCGCGAAGGCCTATCCTCGCGAGACCCCCGAAGCGTTCAGTGACGGACATGTTGCAGCGTTCGCTTTCTTCGGCGGGGTGTGGTGCGCGGCTATGTGGAGACGGTTGTGATCTGCGCTGGCGGCGAGGAGATTGCCCGCCACCAACAGTCCTATCAACGTGAGGACATGGTCTTCGATCCGATGCACTATCTGCCCCTGCTGGAGAAGAAGATCGGTGCCTTTGATCAGGCTGCCCCATTGCAGGGATGGGCTTTGCCGGATGGCTTTGCCACTCTGCGTCGTCTCCTGGAAGCGCGCATGGGCAAGGCGGGCAAGCGAGAGTATGTCCAGGTCCTGAGATTGCTTGAGACCTTTGAACCCGAGGTGGTGCACAAGGCCATCCGGGACGCCCTATATCTCGGCGCAATCGGCTACGACGCCGTCAAACACCTGGTGTTGTGCCGAATAGAGCGCCGGCCGCCCAAACTTGATCTGGATGTTTATCCTTACCTACCCAGGGCTACGGTCCACTCGACACGGCCAAGTGCTTACATGAGCTTGTTGGGGAGCAACGGGCCATGAGGGACACCCCTCAAGTCCTGCTCGGTCATCATCTCAGGAAGCTGCGCCTGCCCACCTTTCTAGCGGAGTACGACAAGCTTGCTCAGCACTGTGCCACTCGTAACGAGACCCACGTCCAATATCTGCCGCGCCTTTCTGAGTTGGAACTGATCGAGCGCGAACGGCGCATGATTGAGCGCCGGATCAAGGCGGCAAAGTTTCCGGCCGTCAAAAGCCTGGATCGCTTCGACGTCACCGTCATGCCCTCTCTCAACAAACCTCTGGTCATGGAACTGGCCCGTTCTGAGTATATTGACCGGCGCGAGAACATCATTGCCCTCGGCCCCAGCGGGACCGGCACAACCCATGTTGCCCTCGGCCTTGGCCGTGCCGCTTGCCGGCAGGGCCTGAAGGTCCGCTTCATCACCGCCGCCAGCCTGGTGCACGAACTCATCGAGGCCCGCGATGACCAACGTCTGTTGCGGTTGCAAAAGCAACTTACCGGCCAGAACCTGCTGATCATCGACGAGTTAGGCTTCGTGCCGCTGTCAAAGACCGGTGCCGAACTGCTCTTCGAACTCATCAGCCAATGCTATGAATGTGGTTCCATCATCATGACCTCGAACCTGCCGTTCGACGAATGGACCGACACCTTTGGTTCCGAACGGCTCACCGGCGCCTTGCTCGACAGGCTGACCCATCATGTCCATAGCCTAGAGATGAATGGCGGCAGCTTCAGGCTCAAGCACAGCAAAAAGCGCAAGATCCCCAAAAAATGAGAACTCACAACCGACCGGCTTGACCCCGTGGGCCCACCGGTCCCTTCCACGCGCCCTGCTGCGTCTGCGTTCGAGGCGCGCTCCGCAGTGCGCGCGGGGCCCTCCCATGGACTACAGGGACAAGCCTACGAGACATCGCAGTGGTGTACTTTTACTCCGGCGAGTGGTGGATATTTATTCCGGCGTTGATCGCTGGCGCTCGACGACACGTCCGGGCGACAATCAACTGGTTCGCTCCCGCCACCGCCACCTGTGCGTTGTAGCATTGCTGAAAACCCTCCGAGGAAGTCTTCATGATCCGACTTTCCGGGTCCGTGAAGTCGCTTTGCGCCGTGTCCTCCGGTTCACCATATTCGCGTTTGTACGGCCGCCCGCCTTTCGGGTTCCGCTTCGTCCCAGGTTGACGACCCCGGGCATCGTCCGCTTCCCGTTGCCTCGCTTCCAGGCGCTCCTTCGCCGCACGAATCGCCGCCAGCCGGTCCTCTCGGCGGCGCAACTCCTCGGGCACCTCGCCGCCGCGTAGTGCCTCCCCGAAGCGCGCAGCCTCCGCCGCGTCCGTTTCCCGCGCCCGCAAAAGCAACGCCTCGATCTCGTCCGACAGACGCCGTTCCTCCTTGCGCACTCGCCCGTAACTCATCGCCTTGCGCTTGCTCGCGTTCGCCCGCACCTTGGTGCCGTCGACCGACAGCTTCCCAAAGTGCGCCAACCCCAGTTCCCGAGCCAGACCCACCACCTCCACAAACAGCCTCTTGAAATCTTCCAAATGCCGGTGACGAAACTCGCAAATCGTGCGGTGATTCGGAAAGTTGTCCGCCGCCAGCACCCGAAACGCCACGTCTTCCTCCAATTTGCGCGCGATCCCCCGCGACGAAAACACCCCCGTCGCATAACCGTAGATCAGAAGCTTCACCATCATCCGTGGCTCGTAGGGCGATTTGCGCCGACCGTCCCCCTCGTAACGCTCGTAGAGCACCGCTAAATCCAAACCGTCCACCAGATCGCTGACATGGTTCGCGAAGTGACCTTCCGGCAACCAGTCTCGCAAACTCGGCGGCAACAACAGCGATTGATCCGGTTGGTAGAGACGAAATGTCGTGGGCATCGCAATATCCTCCGAACTGCGACACCATTATCTCATCAAATTCCTACGGCGCAGACTCCTAGGAGACCTTAATGCCCAGTTCAAGCCGATTTAGTCTGACAATGCCCTTAAAACGCACGCAACCTGGGTTATCGTGGCTGGATATATTGCCGATTTGATCGTTTCCACGTTTGCACTAAATTAGGGGCAGCGATAGACTCTTCGATCCTCCCCGCAGTCTAAAGAGTATCGGCCATGGATTTCCAAATCACCCGAACCGAACAAGCGAAATACGATTTCGTCTCCGGCCTCATGGGGTACAACTCCACCGGTATCGGCCCCGGCATGATAGAGTTCTACGAGAAGAATAAGTCAAAGCTCGGCTCCGGCAATCCTTCCTTGGCGGACACCAAAGCACTGATGGAAAAATCCACCGCGTATAAATTTGGTGCTTTTTTTGAATACAACAATCACGCCATGATGTTTCAGACGGTGCTGGACATTCTGGAAAAGCAGAAGGACGAGGTCATTGCCTGGCTCGATACCTTTAACGAACCGGGTACACTAGGCAGCCTGACCCTCAAACCCGACGTTCAGCCGCCGCGCTATTATAAGAACGTGGAGATTCACACCCAGCCCGGCAATTATCACGGTAGTCCTTTTGCCGGGATCATGTATCACTGGATGATCGGTCCGTTCCTTTGTCACCGCGATGATCACGATGAAATGGGCTGGGCCTTGGCCAACGGCATTCCTAAGGGCGATTACAAAACCATTGTCGATCTCGGTTGCGCCATTGGCAAGAGCACGTTCCCCTATTGCGATCTCTACCCCCACGCCAAGGTGTACGGCGTTGACTATGCGGCGCCGCAACTCAAATACGGCCACAAGCTGGCCGAACAACGGGGCAAGGAAGTTCACTTTGTACAAGCGCTGGCGGAAGACATGCCGTTCGAGGACAACAGCGTCGATCTGGTGACGGCCATCTGGCTGTACCACGAGATCAATCGCAAGGCCATGGATGACATTGCCCGCGACGCGCTGCGCATTCTCAAACCGGGGGGCTGCTTTGCCATTATGGAGTCACCGCCTTTCAAGGTGTTGAACGAGGACTATCATCCACTTTCGGAATTCCTGTTGGACTCTACGGGCCGGCGCATGGAAGACCCGTTTATTCCGCTGTTCTTTTCCTTGGACCGGAAGGAAATTCTCAATACAGCAGGATTTGCGGACGTGAGAGAAGAAGGCTTGCCCAACCATCTCACCGGCTGGAGCACCGATGTGGATTACTTCTTTGGCGCCTATCCGTGGTGGATGACCATCGGACAGAAAGCCTAAAACAACGAATAATTTTTTTGGGACGTATGGCGGACGACATGGAGGCGTGTGCATCGACATCAACTCCGCCCAGCATCTATTTCGAAACGTCAACTCTGGCGATACTGCCTTTGTTGACCAGGACGTCATAGGCTGCACCGGTCAGTTCAGCCAATCCGCCACAACGTGAGGCAAGAACGTTCCTGTCAACTCGTTTCATTCAAGCACAGGACCTTTTGTTACCCCGGTGTGACCCAATGCGCGCAAGGTTCACAGCTAAATGAGTCGAGAACGGGTTGAATTTCTGGAACTTCCTTCACTCCTATTGACCCCCAATTCACTAGCACCTGGTGAGGTGGAGTCGCGTTCTGTGCAGCTCAGCGCAGAGCGAGGGTCGGGAGCGGAAACACGTCTCGTCTGGTTTGCCGCCTATTGGTATTGGCAACCCTCGGCGCCGTCGACCAATGATTTGGAAATACTTGTATTGGATGGCGCGCTGACAATCGACGACTGGGAGATAAAAAGGGGAGGCTATCTCTACCTGCCGGCCAGCAACACCGGTGCACAAGATGACCTCACTGCAGGAATGCTCAGTACTTTGGATGATCGATTCCGAGGAGAGTTCAGGAAAAAAAATCCTCCTAAGTGCATCGCGGACATAAGCGCTATACCTTGGGTCCCGGTCCCCGACTTTAGAGGTAGGGCAGCTTCGGAAGCGGGTCCAAAAGTGTTTTACAAAATGTTACACGAGGACCAGGTGACAACGGCTTATACCCTCCTCAGTTACAAGGTCGGAGGATGGTTTGATCCACGCCTCGAGGCCCACGAGACCTGGGAGGAACTGGTGTTAATGGAAGGGGATTATCTCATGGGCATGGCCGGTCAGGTCCTTCCTGGGACCTATATTTTCCGCGCCGGTGACGAACCCCATGGACCGCAGGCGACCCGCACCAGCGCGGTTTGGTTCGCCCGTGGGAATAAGCAGATTGACTTTGATTTCTCGGAATCAGAAGTCGGCGAAAGGCAGGTGGAACTCTACCTTGCTAATAGCAGCTGGCCGGAAAACACTGATTTGCAGCCGTGGGGTAACTGGAGCTGACCCCTCGGTCGATCAAAACCCTTGCGGGCCCCCGAAACCGGCAGAAAGCGCTATCTGCACACAATCGTCTTGAGGATGTCAGCCGAATCTTCTTCCGTGGCCCACGCCAGCGCATCCGTAAATCCTAAGTCCAGGCTCTTACACAGATTTTTGGCCCGTTGATTGCAGCTTACGGAATCCTTGCGAACGCATTCTAAACTGAGTCCCCGCTGCGTAATTTCGTGAGCCGTAAAGGGCGTAATGTCATTGCTTTCTTTCCAGATCGCGCATAACACGATCTGATAGATGGTATCATTGGTTATCCCCGCTTTGTGGAGTTTTAAGGCCTCTTCGCAAGCCTCATTCGCGTCGGTGTTGAGCTGTGGCAAGTCCAAGGCATGGGCATGACTGGTCAAGATCGCAAATAGAATTGTTACCGCACCAAATACAGTTCGCATAGTTTTCCTCCTTGTTGACATGGACGGGCTTAGCAATTGACGGTCGCTAACGGGCTGTTCTGTTTTGGCTCCTGTTCGTGACGGGGTCCCCCACTCATCCAGCGTAATCTAGTTTTCCTCCAGAACACTTAGTGATAGATTGGGTATGTGATCAGAGTAAAGGACTTCTGTAAGGTTGATTAACTCTTCGGTGTCAGTCCGGTACAGATAACCATTAAAAAGCTTATTAGAACCGCACAATCTGGGGAGCCCAAAATGCTGACAGAAGTGGGTAAAGACATAGTCCTGAAAGGGGGCCGGGTAATTGATCCGGGAAATGGCCTTGATGCAGTGGCGGACGTTCTCATCAAAGACGGAAAGATTGCAGGGGTAGGTGCTGACCAACAGCCGCACGACGCAGAGGTCGTTGATGTCAGCGGCTGTGTAGTCACTGCCGGATTAATTGACGTGCATGTCCACGCTTACGGCATCATTGGATTTGCCTATCCAGACTGGGTGGGCGTCTACCAAGGTGTAACTTCCTTTGTCGACGCAGGCAGCGCGGGTGTAACCACATTTCATGAAATGTCAGCCCTTTTAAAAGATCGTTTGATCACGGATCTTTATGCTGGGGTCATGTTGCGGCCGCTTGGGTTGGTTGGCGTGGATTATGAAGAAGGTGATATTCGGAGCATTACCGATCTGCCGATGGATGATTGGTTGGACCTCGCCGAGCACCACAAAGACGCGTTCAAATATGTCAAAACCGGAGCAATTTACAGCTTCGGGCCGGGTGTCATCAAACTTGCGAAAGGGTTAGCAGAAATACTCGGCGTACCGCTTTACCTTCATACCGGAGAGCTTGACGGTCCGAAACCCGGCGTCGTTACCCCGGAGGCATACAGGTTTTCTGAAAAGGGGGACATGATCACCCATGTGTATCATGGCAACCCAGGCGGAATACTTGATGACAATGGCAAACTGTTACCAGAAGTTCGGGATGCTGGGCGGCGTGGCGTATTAACAGATGTTGGATTCGGCTCATTCAATTTTTCCTTCGACGTTGCTGAAAGTGCGCTTGCCCAGGATTTTCCGCCGAGTTTGATCAGCTCAGACCTTCAACAGATCAATGTGACCGGACCTTGCTATTCACTAACACATGTTATGTCCATATTTCTGAAGTTAGGCTTAAGCCTAACCGAAGTGATAGAACGAGTCACAATAGCGCCGGCGCGAGCCATCTCTCTCGACCACAAAGCCGGAAGCTTGTCACCGGGCTTCCCGGCAGATGTGGCGGTATTGAGAGTCGAAGAAGGGGAATTCGAATATTCCGATGTCATGCAAGTTACGCGCCAAGGAACCCAAAAAATAGTGCCTGTGATGACGTTTAAAAACGGCAAACGGTACGATGCCGATTTAACCTTGGCACATGATCAACGAAACTGGTATTGGCACATCGCGGAAGAAAAGATTCCAGAGGCGGCCGAAACGCTTGAGCTGAGCCAAAAGGAATTCTTGGCCGCTTTGGCTCAGGAGCTAGAAACAGTAGATTGGGAAGGACGCAGTGTAGACATACCCGCGGCGAACAAACTCAACAATTGCTTTTATCGGACCAAAGAAAAGGTTGGCATCCCGCTAAAAGAAGCATTGTTGGCAGTTCACAATATTTTCTTTGAAGACCCCTTCACCTATCAGTTAGGGCTGCTGTTAATGAGAACGCCTAAGCAGTTTGCAATCGAAAGAATGCGCAATGTAGCGGCGTAATCGAACAGCTCTAGGTTTTCCCATGGAGTCGATATTGAGCAAAGCACCGTGGCAAGATGTTTGTGAGTTGGATTCCGACACGGCCGCGTTTCCGATCGTTGTGAAGGCCGGTGACGAAGAAATCGCTGTCTTTCGTGTTGGTGACACCTTTAGTGCGATACAACGCTGGTGTCCGCATAAGGACGCTGACTTGTCCCAAGGCTTGCTTTTAGGAAACATGATTAAGTGCCCTCAGCATGGTTATATCTTCAGGTTTGAAGACGGCAAGGGAATCAATTGTGCCGGTATTGAGGCAACGGCTTATGAAGTCCAGGTGGATGACGGCCGGCTGAAAATTAGAAAGATCGGACAGTGAAGGTTGGGAGAAGGTGTTTAGCTGTTCGCGAGTTTGGATTCCTTCTCGAACGGAACCGGTTTTATGAACCAGACATTGATAAGGCCGGCAAACGCGCTAATTAATACGATTAAGAAAGGAATTTGATAACTGCCGGTGGACGTTCTCAGAAAGCCGGCGATGGTAATTCCAGCGGACGCGCTCAAAGTATCCACCATTGTTATAAAGCCGAGGATACGGCCCATTTCTTTGGCTCCAAAGCATTCAGCGACCATCAATTGAATCATACTGAAGGTGCCGCCGAAACCTAACCCGAACAACACGGCGAAGATGGTTAGCATAGTGCGGCTTTGCACTAAGCCTATGGAGAGGGTGCCGCCACTAAGATCAAATCTCAGTAGAAATGAGCTGCCGACGAATAGAAGCGTCGTCGTCACCACCATAATGTTTGCTTTGTTAAATCGATCACTCAAGTAAGCGAAGCCAAACTTCCCTGCAATGCTGAACATCCAGGTTAAGCTAAGATAAAAGGCTGCCAACTGTGGGGTTAGGCCAAGGTCTTGATTGAGGTAAATGACGATGTGGCTTTGTACGATGACGATCGCGAACAAAATCAGTCCTGAGCCAACAGCCAAGTACCACAAAGCGCTGGTTCGTAAAGCTTGTCGGAAAGTCAGGCCGGGCAGTGTTGACGGGTC
The DNA here is from genome assembly GCA_965262665.1 of Rhodospirillaceae bacterium. Lineage (GTDB taxonomy): Bacteria > Pseudomonadota > Alphaproteobacteria > Rhodospirillales > Rhodospirillaceae > CBDBND01. The sequence goes on along the minus strand of OZ253551.1, from coordinate 410,675 downwards.
TAAAGTAGGTGATGGGCTTTCGGCTTCTGCGCTACTATCGCCGTCCGGATGCTGTCCTAAATCATGTGGACGGTTCTTAATGATCAAAAAGCACAATGGCACTGCGATTAGCCAGAACATAACGGCGAGCGATCCAATAGCCCAACGCCACCCATAGTTGGCGCTCGCAATGATCGGCGCGATGACGTTAGGGATGATTGCACCTGCCATACTAGAGCCAGCCACGACCAGTCCGATTGCAGCGCCGCGTTTTTTGATAAACCATGCGGATAACAACACAACGTGGATAACCAGTCCGCAAATGGGTTGGCATACGGCAAACACCGCGTGCAAAACGTAGAGCTGCCAGACAGCAGTGGCGAATGGATAAAGCGCAAGGCCACCACCCAACACTAAGACACCAATGCGCATTAATCTTTGTGCGCCAAAGCGGTCTATTTGTGCGCCGATAAACGGCGCCAATAAACCAGCAATAGTCAACTGAATTGCACCGGTTAGGCTGATGGCCGCTTCAGTTGACGCAAATTCTTTGATCAGCTGTGGATAGAAGACAGGGGGTGCCGAGTAGGTCGCGCCGACGTTCAGGAAATAGATCAATACGGCGGCAAAGAGGATATACCATCCGTAATAAATTGTCCCGTCAGCTTGGCGCACATATTCCTCCGATGCACAGCCCCGGCCAATGATCTCATAGGTTGCCTACGTTTCTCAACCGGCTTAGGTATGAGCTTTTGGTCGGAAGGCGGATCCAATGACCTTCTTTTCCATCAGAAGTTAGAGGAGGCAGACAAAGCACCTTATAAGCACTTTGTCTGCCGCCGGTTGAATCAGAAATCGACGGTCGCTCGAATGCCAAACGTGCGTCTATCTTGCGGCAACAGAATAATACCCAGCTTGTCAAAAGCGAAGAAGGGATCGGGCTGAAGAGAGAAATCGGTAAATTCTACGCCGCCCCGCCAAGTGTCTTCATCGAATATGTTCTTCACGTACAGCTCCAAGCGCAGACTTTCCCTCTCGATACCAGCTCTTCCGTTGAACAGAAAATAGTTGTCAAGGGTGGCCAAGTTGGTCAACCCGGCAACAGCCTTACCCATATAACTGACGTCACCACGCACGTACCACCCCCAGTCACCACTTAACTGGTCGCTATAGGTCGATGACAGGTTGCTCGACCATTTGGGGAAGCGGCCTGACCGGTTGCCCTTGATATTCCTCGCTCCCAACACCGTGTTTGCCGAGGTTAGAGAGCTCAGAAATTCGGTGAATTCATTGTCGTTATAGGTCAGGTTGAAATTCAGGTTCCAGTTTTCGTTCACCAGGAAGGCGCTTTCCAACTCAACGCCATGGTATTTTGAGTTTCCCGGTGTTGACACCTGACGGAAGGTTGGGATGGCGTTGGGGACCCCATCACCGTCATCGTCCAGGAAAAGGGTGACGAAAGTCTGGAAAGGTGACGCCTTCCACTTCTGCGTATATGCCGCCAAGTTGAAGAGTATACGACCGTCCATCCACCTCGATTTCACGCCGATCTCAATGGAGTCGAGGTACTGGTCGGGCGTCGATTCAAAAAAGTCCGCTCCCAATGCTTCCCTAAACTGGTCACACACCGACAACGTGCTCGGCTGTCCCGTGCGCGGGTCGGTGAACGGGGCAATGAACGCCGCTTCTGAGCACGCGAGGATGTTGGCGTTGAGCACGCCGGGCAACATGCCCCGCGAACCGGTAAAGTACAGGTTGACGTCCTCAACTGGCTCGTAGCTCACGCTGACACGCGGTAGAAAATTCTTAAACTTCCGGGAAAAGTCGCTGAAACCGTCGGTACGCTTATCTGATTGATAGCGGCCTTCAAGATCGACGGTGATTTGGTCGGTAATATCATAGGAAACAGACGCATACACGCCCCACACATCGACAAAATCGCCGCCGTCCTGTCCGAGGGGAAAGGTCAACGGGTCGGTGCACGGAAAAGTTCCGTCCGGTTGCGGAAAGAAGTTGCCGATACCGCAGGCGTGCGCAAGGATCCCTCCAGATCCGCTGGTCAGAAACTCCTGTTCATAATAGTTGAAGCCAGCTAACCAACGCAGGCGGTCTTCATCCAAGGACGCAAGCCTTATATCGATTCCGAGGTCCTCACCGGTCTGTGGATTGTTCATCCACCAGACCTCGACGGGTGTCGAATCAAAGTCGCGCAGCGCGGCAGCGTCATTTTCGTTATAAGAGAAGGTAGCCGTCAGCGCAATATCGTTTTCGAAAGTATAGTCGCTCACAAGACTTAGTCGGATCAACTCGCGCTGCACGCCAAACCCGTCGGGAACAGGTGCGTTCTCGAAACCTGGAACCGTCTCATTAATCAGGTTGGTCAGGAGATAATCCGGGTTACCCTGCGCTGCAAAGATTTGCGGAAACAGCTGTGTATTCTGATCAACCGCCGGCGCGCCGGGCTGGCCGGGATTGGGTACTACACCGCAAAGAAAAAGTGTGGGAGTCAGGGTGATCGTGTTGCCATCGTCGTCCAGACCCGGCCGGGTCGTGCCGGTGCAGGTATCGTTGAGCCGTCCAACGAAAAACGCCGTGGCTTCGGGACCGTCGTCGTCCTCCTGATAGTACACTCGAGCCTTTAGGTTGAAATTGTCGGCCGGCTCTGCATACAGTGTGGCGTGAATAGTTTCGGAACGTTGTTCACCAAGGTCCCCACCGTCACTGGACATGAACATAGTACCCTTGTTGTACAGGCGGACACCCACCCGCAGCGCGAGCTTATCTTCAATAATCGGGCCTTCTAAACTGATCGAGTTCTCGTTCTGTCCGTACGTTGCAAAATCAGATGTGAGTTTCCCTGTGAACTCATTCAGATTGGGGGTTGTGGTGATATAGTTGATCGCGCCCGCAAACGAATTGCGCCCAAACGAAGCCGACTGCGGCCCCTTGATGACCTCGACCCGCTCAAGATCGGTCAAGGAGATGGTTTGGGCACCTTGTAAGGCAAAAACCCCATCGATAAAGAGTGACGCCGTCTGCAGGGTCGAAAACTCACTGCCTTCTACACCGCGAAAACGAATATTGCTGTACAAACGCCCGGGTCTAACACCTGCTAACTCATTATTGTATTGCATGCCGGGTGTGGCGATAGAAATGTCTTCCAAATCGATGTAGCCGCCCCTTTCGAGTTCGGTTTGGGAAAAAGCAGTAATAGACAAAGGAATGTCCTGCAGACTTTCCGAACGCTTACGCGCCGTAACAATGATTTCTTCAAGAACTTGTGCGGCAACGTCCGCAACCGGTATACAAGCCAACCCGCACACCACGAGTGTTTGGCGCAGCAATGTTGCAAATACTGCTAGATTTTCCCCACGCATTGTAGACTCCCCCGCTGATGTTGTTGCTAAAGCTGATGTCGTTGCTAAAGCTGTCGTCGTTGCTAATGTTGCTGTCATTTTTTTGGCCAAGTTGCGGCCACGGTTATTTCTGTCTGACTACATTTAGCTTGACACTCTTTAGGAGTGAGACATAATTTTATATGTTGACGCAAGTCTTGTTTGCCCGATGCTAAAAGCTAACATTACAGCTTGTCAATGTGTCCGGCATGTGCAAACAAGTTGCCGATTTGTCTATAATTACGACGGACATTTTTGAGCGTTACAATGGCGAAACTGTCGCCCGGTAGGGAAGGGCTGTTCAGTCTTTGTAAATGTGCTGCAGCGATTTTGAGCGCGAGGTTCCGGCAAGGGGTGTCGAAAACTGCACTCATGTATTGAGTCGTGGGGTTATTGCAACCGTGCCACAACATCTTAAAGCACAGCGATTCAATGAACAGCACTCACGTCTCCGTAAGCTTCCTAAATCATATGCGTTGACTTGGAGGCGGGTAACCAGTGATGGACCCGACCGTACTTTGCTGGGATAGCACAGTCGTTGCGAATGACTCCGCGTGAGCCAAAAGTCGAATTTCCAGGACCATAGTTTAAGGAACATTCAAATGAAACAGAGAACAGATCGCAGAGATTTTCTAAAACGAAGCCTGCTAGCATCGGCGGCGCTATCTAGCTACGGGCTGCTTGCCTCTGTTTCGCGGAGTGCCATTGCGGGCGAGCCGTATGCAAAACTGGAGCGAACAGACTCGCCTAAGAACATAATTGTTCTGGGAGCCGGTCTCGCCGGTTTGGCCGCAGCCTATGAACTGACTAATGCCGGTCACAATGTGAATGTTCTGGAAGCGCGTAGCCGTCCGGGTGGTCGGGCCTACACCATGCGGGATCGTTTTTCCGATGGTCTGTTTGCCGAGGCCGGTCCAGTTTACGTCGTGGACCAGGATCTTTACACGAGGCATTACATGGAAGTCCTGGATGTGCCTCTTGAGTCCTTAACTTCTCACCAGATGGCAACGCCACAAGAGGAAGGTTCGTTCTACTTCCTCAGAGGGAAACGAGTCCGCACCAAGGCTGGGGAAATGACCCAATGGCCCATAGAACTCACGGCAGAAGAAGAAAAGTTGGGATTGCCAGGGATGAGAGCGAAGTACGTGCTCCCGTTGTACGATGAGATCGGAGACGCTGAGTCTCTCGACTGGCCTCCGCCTGCGCTGAAGAAATATGACGAAATGACATACGTGGAATTCTTGCGGAGCCAGGGAGCTTCTCCGGGAGCGATAGAGATTTTGGGACTGAATTACCTTAACATGAACGGCGACGGAATTGGTAAGACCTCAGCTCTTTATCTCCTGCGCGATGGCGCTCGCAGCGAAACGCTCAAGGATTGGTATTTGATCCAGGGAGGAACAGACAATCTTCCCAAGACCTTTGCCGCGCAGCTCAAGGATCAAATTCGCTATGGGGCGCCCGCCATCGGAATCGACCAAGACGCACGGGAAGTGCGGATAACTTTCTTGGAGGCAGGCACACCTCAAACAATGTCGGCTGACTATGTGGTTTCCACGATTCCATTGTCCGTTATGAGGCACCCTGAAACCAGATTGAAGGTGTCTCCAGACTTTTCGGCGGAAAAGCAAGCAGCGATCGAGGAAATACCCTATACGTCTATGTCCCGCGTGTATTTGCAATCGACAACCCGATTCTGGGAACAGGAAGGCCTCGGACACCTAGCCGCAACGGATCTGCCTCTCATGTTCATCATCGATAGCTCATATGGTCAGCCTGGACCACGCGGAATACTGGAGACCTATACGGCGGGCGAACAGGCGCGTGCCGTTATGGCCATGTCAGAAGAAGACCGGATACAACATTCACTTGACCACTTGAAAAAGGTTTTCCCGCAGATTCAGGAGAATTTTGAGGGTGGTATTACGAAGTGCTGGGACGAAGACAAATGGGCCCGCGGATCCAAGATCTGGTACAAGCCGGGCCACCTGACGTCATTACGCCGAATCCTTACCGTCCCCGAGGGACGTGTGCATTTCGCCGGGGAGCACACTGCTGCGGACACTGAAGGATCAATGAACGGAGCGCTTTGGTCAGGCCAGCGGGTGGCACGAGAAATCAGTGCACTCACCTCTTAAAGGGGTGAGAGCACGTTGACGGCGCCACCGTGACTCTGGTTTCGGAAAGGGATTCAGAGAGCACCAATCAATCCGGTAACGGCAAGCCTCTGACCATAAAGTCGATTCCCGACACTTTATTGTTTCGGGTGGAACGCAATACATTTGTCCGAATCAGGACCAAACTCGATAATGGAATACGGTGAAGCGTTGCCCCTACATTTTGGCCGGAAGTTTCGGTTCGGATCTTGTCCTTCGGCTAAAGACAATCTAGGAGACGAGCATGGCTCGACCACAAACCGAAAACCTTAAGGCTTTCGATGTAGCGTCGCAGTCCTGGCGCCCCCAAGGCCTGCCAGATGGAATCGACATTCGTGCGCTTAACGAAGACGATGAAAGCGGAGCGGTAACTGCAGTCTTGGACGTTCCTGCCGGCTGGTCCTGGAAGGGCTCCGGATATTGTTTCGCCAATCAGGATTTTTTCGTTCTAGACGGGGCAATTCGTATTGGCGAGCACACGCTGGAAAATGGTGGCTTCTGTTATTATCCCATGGGCGTCGTGCAAGGCGGCTGGGAGTCCAGTCAAGGCTGTCGGTTGTACGCCATATTCAACGACAGGCCAGAGTATATCGATGCCGACGAGTCGAAGGCCGAAGCGCAAACCGGTCAGACGGTACCCGCACTAGACACCTGGGCGATGGAATGGTTCGATCCGCTCACCGTGTCCGCGCCCTCCGTGGCGCTTCCTCCCGGAATTTTCGTCAAGGTCTTACGGCAAGACCCCAATACTGGAGCCGCTTCGCGGCTGACAGGGTTGATGGCGGGCTGGCACGCGGAAGGTATCGAGGTACATCCGATCAGAGAGGAAGGTTTCGTCATTTGCGGCGACGTCAATATTGGGGTGGTAGGCGGCGAGCTCGGGTATACGGCAACTGCCGGGACCTATTATTCGCGCCCCGGTGGTGTGCCTCACGGACCACTGTCGAGCAAAAACGGTGAAGTGGGACTTGTACACAGCGACGGCGTTCTGGGTATCGATTACCAAACTCATCCAGACGCCAGACAACTGATCGCCAAGCATCTACGGACCTATCCGTGGCAATAGTGAGTTGAAGTACCCGCAGCAATTATCCTTGTTTGGCAATAGTTATGCTTGGTTGATGGGTAGTTTGTGATAGCGACGGCCCGTCACCGAATACAATGCATTAGCCACGGCCGCGGTGATGGGCATCGCTGCAATTTCACCGACGCCGCTGGGCGGTTCTACGGAGTCGACGATATGAACTTCAATGTCGGGCATCTTATCAATCCGTAACAATTCATAGCGGTCAAAGTTTGTCTGTTCGACGCGACCGTTGTTGAATACCAGCTCCTCGGCGAATACCGTCGACAAACCAAAACTCGTGCCGCCCTCCATCTGAGCGCGAATCACATCCGGATTGATAGCCGTTCCACAGTCAACTGCGATGACCACCCGATCAACCGAGTACTCATTGTAGTCGCGCACACTGACTTCGGCGACCTGGGTCAAACAGGTCCCCGCGTACTCACGTATAGCGATACCGCGGCCAGTGCCACTTTTCAACGGTACTCCCCAACCTGCCCGCTTTGCCGCCAGATCAAGCACGGTAAGCATACGCGAATGACCTCTTAACAGATAACGGCGAAACTCCACCGCGTCTCGACCCGCTGCCGTTGCCAACTCGTCAATAAAGGTCTCCACTGCAAATGTTGTGTGAGTCCCGGCTACGCCGCGATGCCACAACACTGGCACGTTAATCTTGGGCGAATGGAGATCCACTGTCATGTTGGGAATCTGGTATGGCAGATTGTTGGCTCCCTCTACTGACGATATATCCACGCCATTTACGATGTAGTCGAAGGACTCCTGCCTAGCGATCGATTGACCGACAATTCGATGCTGCCACGCAGTAAGGTTGCCGTCACTGTCCAATCCGCCTCGCAAACGGTGAAAGTAGAGGGGACGGTATTTGCCTGCCCGCATATCGTCTTCGCGGGTCCACACCAATTTTACTGGGGCCCTTCCGTCCACTGCCTGCGCTATGGTTATTGCCTCAAGGGTGTAATCCAGCGTGCCACGACGGCCGAAGGCACCGCCGGCATATTGCAGGTAAATCTTCACTTGCTTGGGAGATAACCCGGTCGCAGCCGCCACCCCTTTTTGATCTCTTGTCTGCAATTGGGAAGCGTTCCAGATCTCGCACGTGTCCGGCGTCAATCGCACGACGCAGTTCATCGGTTCCATCGACGCATGCGCTAAATAAGGAAATTCATAGTCCTCTTCGACGACCTTTGCAGCCAGATCAATTGCCTGATCTGCATCTCCGTCTTCCCGAGCGGTCGCACCACGCGCCATGGCGAGTTGCCTGTATTCGGCCGTGATTTTATCGGAGCTGCACCTAAACGCAGAGGTCTCATCCCACTCAATGAGCAAGTGATCACAGCCTTTCTTCGCAGTCCAGAAGTCCCGGGCGAGAACCGCAACGCCCGTAGGAATGCCAACGACGTCAACTACACCTTCAATAGTTTTTGCTTCGGTCGCATCAAACGACTTTAATGTGGCACCAAACAGTGGCGCGTGTGCAACAACTGCAGTCAGCATGCCAGGCAATAGAATGTCCTGCGTGTAAATGGCCGTACCGGTAGTCTTATCCGCGCCATCCAAGCGCGCCAGATGAGTGCCAATCAAACGAAACTCATTGGGGTTCTTTAAGGCTACCTTGTCGGGAACAGGCTGCTGGGCGGCCAGCAGTGCTAACGCACCAAAGCTTATCTGGCGCCCAGATTTACTATGCAACACTATACCGTCGTGCACTGTGATCTCGGCTTCGGCCACACCCCATTTTTGTGCGGCGGCCGCCACAAACATGTGACGGGCAGCGGCCCCCGCTTGGCGCATCGGTGCGAAGGAACTGGCCATGGAAGTACTACCGCCGGTAGCCTGTTCACCCCAAATTGAATCGCTGTACAACTCGGCGTTGGCGGGAGCGCCGACCACCCTCATTTGTATCCAGGATGCGTCGAGTTCTTCAGCCACCAGCGTAGCCAAACCGGTATAAACTCCCTGACCCATTTCCACATGCTTGGACAGAACGGTAACTAAATTATCGATTCCAACGCGGATGAAGATATTTGGCTCGAAACTTGATATAAAGGCTCGCGATTTGCCGGCTTCGGCAACAGCGGGAGTCGCGCCTCTCGCCGCTCGGCCCGCAATGCTGACACCGAGAGTCAGGCCGGCACCCACCGACAAACCACCGACTAGAAACTCCCGGCGGCTGTAATTGATAATGTCAAGTTCCGTCACCTTCGATACTCACTTGAGTTGGGGTTCTGAACGCTTCATCACAGCCAGCGCGAATCGTGATGGATCATTGCGTCGGTCTAAAGCATAATCACAATGGCCGCGACTAAGCAGTTCAATCTTGGAGTTATTGACTTTGTTTCGTATTTAACCGGGTCCGACATTGACAGCGACCCTTCGCTCCGCTCACATATTTATTTTATCATAACGTGTTCCTACCAAAAACTAGATCCGGCTGTAATGCCTGCTATAAAAAGAAGCCGCAGCCTATGCGTTCGTTAGTCACGGTTAATAGATCTAGATTTGATGGCTACCTAACCCCAAATTTAACGCGTGACAGCTGCTCCATGTGCCAACCTTTGCCGGTAATCGGACACGATTGGTTTTTCGAGGCAAAACGGATAAATCAACAACTCATGTGATTTACGGTGTTCCGGCATGAACTTGTCGATCTTGGCTGCGTAAAGACCACGCACGAAAAGTTATTCTGTAAAAGTGGAGGTGGGTTCTCGAAGCCACACTTCATCCAAATGTAGACAACGCACGCGGCGGGCTTCCGATTTGAACCCTCTAAAAGCTGTCGGATAAGGGTGATTATGAGGACTCTGTGTGACGGAGTGGTGGACGCTGTCCGTCGTCAAAACATTTGGGACAAATGAGCGTGTTTTCTAACGGAGGATTTAGCTCATCTTGGTTGGCAGTTAAGCCGCCTGGCGTTGATGGTTCAAGCGGCGGTTTTGGATGGTGAGTTTTTGGTTTTTTGTCTCCTTTCGATGATTGCGGTGTCTCGCCCGAAGGAGGCGTCAGCGGGGGTGACGGTGCCGATGCTCTCATGGTAGCGGTGGTTATTGTAGTGATCGACGCAGGCGCCGATCTGGTTTTCCAGATCACCCGGCAGGAAGTAGTTCTTAAGCAGGATGCGGTGCTTCAGCGTTTGATGCCAGCGCTTGATCTTGCCTTGGGTCTGGGGGTGATGAGGTGCGCCGCGAACATGGTCTATTTTCAGATCCTCCAACCATTCAGCCAGATCGCCGGAGACATAAGATGAGCCGTTGTCTGAGAGCAGCCTCGGCTTGTGGACGACTTTGGTCTGATCGCAGCCTGATGCTTTCAGTGCCAGGTTCAACGTCTCCGTCACATCATCGGCCCGCATGGTGGCGCACAGCTTCCAGGCGATGATGTAGCGCGAGAAGTCGTCCAGGATAGTCGACAGATAGAACCAGCCCCAGCCGATGACCTTGAGAGAGGTGAAGTCGGTCTGCCATAGCTGATTGGGCGCGGTGGTCTTATCATGGAACTCATCGGCGGCCTTGACGACGACAACGGCTGGGCTGGTGATCAGGTCATGAGCCTTGAGCAGGCGGTAGACGGACGCTGCCGAGACGAAGGAGCCCTTGGTATCGGTAAACGTCACCTGTCCCTTTCGAAAACCTCATCCACACCTGGACGGCTTGTATCATGCATACCGTCGGATAAGGTAAACGGAAGGGGCGGGAATTAATTGTCTTCTGTGCGATTACCTGCTTCGGTCGTGGATTCGCGCACTGTATAGTGAAATCCGATTTGTCCGACAACCAGACGCATATGGTCTTGCTCGGCGACGAACGCCTCAAGCGTTCCCGCCTCATCGAGTGCGTGAATTCGCTTCAGGGCCCGCTTGAGCTCCGGTTCGGAGACCAACGACCACAACGAAACCCCGCGCGCCCATCCAGGATCGACCGGACCTCGTCTGTCAAAGTACGAATCACCCTGCATCACCGCATCGCTTGGTACGAATCGGCCACGTGAGGCGAGCCCGTGTGCCTTCCGAGAACCTAATCCATAACTAGGTAGTTTGCATCATGAGGATCGACGGATGACGTTTTCGGAAAGGACAAGGACTTGGTGGATCAGTAGGGCAGTTGGCAGCTGAAAACATTGCTTTACGGCATCAGATTTTGGGTCTTGAGATGAAGGTAACAGCTGTGGTTCCGAAAATCCGGGTATTTCGAGAGAGAAAGGCGTCAGACATGCGCAGGAGTTTGATTCCTGATGATTCCCAATAGATTCCCAATCTGATACGCTGATGATGTTTCCGGAATCAAAAAACCCTGGAAATGTCATATTTCTTAGGCGTTTAGCTTTGGTTGCGGGGGGTAGGATTTGAACCTACAACCTTCAGGTTATGAGCCACATAAATATAACCAATTTGTAAGTTGTGAACCATTACAACCACACCTCATCTAAGTGAAGACAACGTTGGTTGCAGGCCCCCGCAACCACCGAAACCTATATTCCAGATGAAGTCACGTTGGTCTGTTCTTTTTTTTATCCACGTTTCACTATCGGCGGATGAGGTAAACGGAAGGGACAGCCATGCCAATCAGCTGGGTAAAAAAACAATCACTCCTTATTTGTCACACGCAACGGGACCGAAATTCGGGCATTGCTCGGACTTCAGGAGAAACATGAAGTCCGTGATGAGTGATTCTCCTCTTTGGAGCCCTGACAGCATACCGGTGAGTTCCGAACTCCATGAAGCCTTGCCTTAGAACCGCAATGTGGAGATAAAACATGAATGTCCCTGTCGAGCAATCTACCGCATGGCTTGACCAGAGCCTGGAAAATGAGACCCCGGAGGAACGCGCCAAAGCCCATTGGGAGCAAACGAAATATTATGGCAGACGCACTGTCGAGCATGCTTGGTTTGCAGGCAAGGCTTTGTGTGAGGCCAAAGCCAAGCTGGGCTTCGGTCGCTTCACAGATTGGTGCCTGGCCAATTACGCGGCGCAAAAGGGCCCGCCCCTGCGAACGGCAGAGCGGTTGACGAAGCTGTACCGGGGTTATCCGCAAATCCGCCAAATTGGCGATTTTGACTCCGTCCACGCCGCGCTTAGTGCATTGCCGAAAAAGAAGCAAAAGAAGGGGCAGATTGTGCCCTTTCCGTCTACTGATCCGCAGCCTGTTGAGCCACCGTCAGCAGAAGCGAAATTGGCCGCGCAGGATAGGCGGATCGCTTTCATCGAACAGACCGTATCGCCCGATGAACGCGAGAGTATGGAACAAGCGCCGAAGGAAAATGAGATTATTCGCACACTTAATTCCGAAGTCGCATTGTGGAAGGCCAAATACAAAGAGGTGAGGCAGGAAAACATTGAACTCAAAAGGCGCATGAAAGAACTGGAGGATGCCGCGTCACTATGAAGCTTACTCTTACATATCTGCTTGGCCGAAAGCCGGCACGAAGCCACATGCGTCTTCGACTTCTTGATCCAGGGCTACGGCGCCAAATGCCACAAGGCGGCCCAATGCTTGATCCGTGTCCGCGAACAATGGCTGATCTTCTACGACTGTATGGCTGAACATTGGAAGCACATCAGGTCGAACCCGGTCGACAGCACCTTTAACGCAGTGAGGCTCGAGACCACCAAGACCAAGGGCTACCTGCCACACAACACAGCGCTGAAAATGCTCTTAAACGCCAGGAAAAACCGGTGCCGGCTGGACGGGTCTTCAGAACGCCTCACCGAGGTCATTCAGGGCGCGGCGTTCAAAGCCCGCATCAAGTAAATCCAATGCGCCGACTGACCAGCACATCCTCAACTGTTGCCCATGGTTCCGATCGGCAAGCCAATTCCTTGACGTCTGTTGATTCTGGGGAGTCAAGGTACCCGCACCAATTAACAAGCATCAGCCCGCATTTTAGGTCCAGCTTTTCTCTGTAATGCTCACGAAGTTCCGCTCGTTCTCCAATATTAAGTGGTAACAAATGTGGGTCCTTTAACGAGGTGTCAAAAAATATGCTTTTTATCAAGTAGATAGAGTGAATTCTCTTAGGAATAACAGGGAATTTGCAGGGAACAGGTCCACTTGAGATGAACGCCACTCATTTGTAGCCATGTCGGCGTCAGGATTGTCTACACCACGGCCTAATGGACGATCTTGTTCTCCAGTGCCGCGATGCCAAGCAGTCGGGTGCTGCCATACGGCTTTGGGATGTTCACGCGCCGCGATGGTATCGCCCTCTAAGGTAAATGGAGGCGACACCCCTATAATCGTGTGAGAATAGGCTTTTCGGAACGGATAGCCACCAGTGGAACCTCAATGACCACAGACACAGACGTTAACCAAGAGATTGCCGGCATCATCAAAGGCATATTTGCGGCGTTCGAAGATCACGAACCGGGCGGGATCGAAGCTCATATGCATCCTGACGCTACGGTGTGGGATGTGTTTACCCCGCATCTCATCCGCGGCACGGAAGAGCGCGAGAAATTCCATGCCGACGATCAGAAGCAAATGCAGGCGCGCGGTCCCCTTACCCTGTCTATCGACGAACTCGAGGTCGACACCTGGGAGGATACGACCATCGCCTGCTATTACCTGAGCTACAAATATGAACCGCCCAACGCAGCGGAAGGACAGGTTCGCATTACCGATGTATTCCGCAAGATGAACGGCAAGTGGATGATTGTGCACCATCATGAGGGAGCAGTTCCGACGGGAATCCCGTCGCTCACGGAATAAAACAGGTCTGCAAAAGGCACAAATGCTGTAGGTTGTTAAGCCAAACACTTTAAGGACATGCCGAGAGCATTCTGAAACACTCTATCCCTCCCAAATACCTCATCTGCTGATCTTCACGATGCAAATCGTCCCGGTTTGGATGAGGTTTTGGAACGGACAGCTGTTCCTTGCGAAAACCCGATCCGCTTGGAATGAGAGCCGACAATCTTTACAGCTAAAGTATTCTCCTAAGTGGCGTAGAGCCTCATTTTGAGGGCCAGTTGTTCGTAGAGTTTCTGGCAAGGTGGTGTCCCTCCCGAAAACCTCATCCGACGATCTTCATGATGCAAACTATCCAGGTTTGGACAGGGTTTTCGAAAGGGACGGGTTTCGTCCCTTCCGGCGGGAAAGGGAAAGGCATTGTCAGACTAAATCTGCTTGGTCGTCTTTCCCTGTCCCCTTTTTGGGACTTCAGGGCGCAAAAACCTCTTTTGTCTGGCTTAGACCGGACAAGCGCGGGCGACGAAGGTGGTTCAACAACCGGAAAATTCCAACATACGATTTTAGTCTGACAATGCCGTCATGGATCCTATTCGTTTTGGCGCTGGCATCTTGATGAAGTGTTCGTCCGGATCAACGGGAAGACACATTATCTATATCTATGGCGGGTTGTTGATCACGAAGGGGAAGTTGTCCCTTCTAAAAACCTTATCCCTCGATCTTCCATGAAGCAAACAGTCCTAGCGTGGTTGATGTTTTCGGAAGGGACACCAGGGGCTAAGCTTACTTCCTGGCTTAAGCCGTTTTACTCTGACAATATCCATTTTGGGCTGCAATCCATGAGAAACACCGAAGTTCGAGTTTACCGGCGTTATGTTGAAGGTGTGCATGGCCAAGTGCACCTATGGGTGGCCGAACCAGAAACCCTCTCGGCCCACCCCCTTATGTGTTTCCACGCCAGCCCTCTGTCGGGCCAGTCTTACGAGCATTTTCTTGAAATAATCGGTCAGGACCGGCTGGCGATTGCCCCCGATACCCCCGGATACGGGATGTCCGATGCGCCGGATCAACCGATCAATATATCCGATTATGCAGCCGCCATGGTTCATCTTTTGGATAAGCTGGGCATCACTGAAACGGATCTTATGGGGTATGCGACCGGGTCGTTCATCGCAGCGGAGTTGGCACGCCAACGGCCGGATATGGTCCGTCGTATTCTGCTGGCGGCGGCGCCGATTCTAGATGTTAGCGATAGCCAGGAACTCCAGGACCGGTTTGGCCATGAAATCGAGCCGCAGGCCGACGGGTCTCATTTGCTGCCCTTATGGGACCAAGTCTTCGACGGGCGTGGACCGACTCAGACATTGGAGTGGCTTATGTACATCTTCCCGGACCATATCCGGGCCGGACCGAAAAAACCGTGGGCGCCGCGCGCGGCGTTCCAATGTGATTTAAAAGAGATTCTCAGGCAACTGAACCACCCCATCCTCGTCATCAACTTTATGTCTCAGGTTTACGATACGACCGCCAAATGTGAGCCTTATCTCAAAAATGGGCGCCTATTGGACAAGCCCGACTGGGGTCACGGTTTCTTGTAGAGCCATCCAGGTGAAACAGCGGAAATCGCACGGGACTTCCTGGACAGCTAGGGGAGGCATTGTCAGACCAACTAGCCCGGAGCAGAAGAAACCATAATACAGGATCTTCAGGTAGCAAGTTGACGCCACTCGACCAGGGCGGTGGCTCGGGCTTGTTTGAAAATATCACGGCGGTTGAGATGGCGTTGGTGGTTGAAATGGTTATAGATCGAAGCATGGACGGAGGCGAATTTCTGCAGGGTCTTGATGTCTCTGAACCGCGCCATCGCTGTCCTTTCCGAAAACCTTATCCGCGGATCTTGATGATGCAAACCACCCAAGTGTGGATGAGGTTTCCGAAAGGACAGCCTCAAATTACCGCACTTATCTCAGTTTCCCTGTGACGGGCCGCCTCTCCAATCCTCTCTGCCGCTTGACAGGCACCTCTGGACTCCTTACCTAGCTGGCGCTTCTCGGGAGAGAGTGCTAACGGGAAGGTTTAAACTCCTGTTTTCTCAAATGAATATAGGGCCGCACGCAGGCCAATAAGGAGATCATCTATGAAATTTCGGCCGTTGCATGATCGGGTTGTGGTCAAACGCCTGGACTCCGACACCAAGTCTGCCGGGGGCATCATTATCCCCGACACTGCTCAGGAAAAACCGATGGAAGGCAAGGTAATTGCTGTCGGTCCCGGCACACGCGGTGAAGACGGTAAAATGCAAAAGCTCGATGTCAAAAAGGGTGACCGTATTTTGTTCGGCAAATGGTCCGGCACCGAAGTGAAGATCGATGGGGACGACCTGTCGATCATGAAGGAATCCGACATCATGGGCGTTATCGAGTAACGCACAATAATCGCCTTAAACAAGACTTCAGACAAAGGGAAACGCAAAGCTATGGCGAAAGACGTAAAATTTTCCACCGACGCCCGCGATCGCATGTTGCGCGGCGTCGATATTCTGGCCAATGCAGTCAAAATAACCCTTGGACCGAAGGGCCGAAACGTCGTTTTGGATAAATCCTTTGGCGCACCGCGGATGACCAAGGACGGTGTCACTGTCGCCAAGGAAATCGAACTGGAAGACAAGTTTGAGAACATGGGCGCCCAGATGGTCAAAGAGGTGGCCTCTAAGACCGCTGATATCGCCGGGGATGGCACAACAACGGCGACCTTACTGGCTCAGTCCATCGTTCACGAAGGAGCCAAGGCAGTTGCTGCCGGCATGAACCCCATGGATCTGAAACGCGGGGTTGATCGAGCAGTGGTTGCGGTTGTCGATAACCTTGCCAAACAGTCCAAGAAAGTAAGAACCAGCGAAGAGATTGCGCAGGTTGGCACGATTTCCTCCAACGGTTCCCTTGACATCGGTGAAATTATTTCCGAAGCCATGGACAAGGTCGGCAAGGAAGGCGTGATTACGGTTGAAGAAGCCAAGGGTTTGGATACCGAACTCGACGTCGTCGAAGGAATGCAGTTCGACCGTGGATATCTGTCTCCGTATTTCATCACCAACGCTGAGAAAATGGTGTGCGAATATGAGAACGCTTATGTACTGATTCACGAAAAGAAATTATCTTCCTTGCAGCCGCTACTGCCGCTACTTGAATCTGTGGTTCAGGCCTCTCGGCCGCTGGTGATTATCGCCGAGGATATTGAAGGCGAAGCCCTCGCCACCCTGGTGGTCAACCGTCTACGTGGCGGTCTAAAAGCGGCAGCCGTCAAGGCGCCCGGCTTTGGCGACCGGCGCAAAGCCATGCTGGAAGACATCGCCGTTCTGACCAAAGGTCAGGTGATTTCCGAAGACGTCGGCATCAAACTTGAGAACGTAACACTCGACATGCTTGGCCAGGTCAAGAACATCGAAATTACCAAGGAAGAAACCACCATCGTCGACGGTGCCGGCAAGAAGGCCGATATCAAGGGCCGTTGTGAACAGATCCGCCGTCAAATCGAAGAAACCACATCTGACTATGACCGCGAAAAGCTTGAAGAGCGTCTTGCTAAGCTAGCCGGTGGCGTTGCCGTTATCCGCGTCGGTGGGGCAACGGAAGTGGAAGTGAAAGAAAAGAAAGACCGCGTCGACGATGCTCTTCACGCGACCCGGGCAGCGGTGGAGGAAGGTATTGTTCCCGGTGGCGGCGTTGCGCTCCTCCGCGCGGTGAAATCTCTGGCAAATGTCACTACTGATAATCATGATCAGCAGGTCGGTATCGATATCGTTCGCCGCGCATTGCGCATGCCGCTGCGACAGATTGCCGAAAATGCGGGCGAGGACGGTGCCGTCGTTGCTAGCAAGGTGGACGAGGCGAAAACAGCCTCAACCGGCTACGACGCTCAGGAAGGCAAGTATGTGGACATGGTCAAAGCAGGCATCATCGACCCGACCAAAGTGGTTCGGATTGCTCTGCAAGATGCGGCGTCCATTGCCGGTCTCCTGATCACGACGGAAGCCATGGTTGCTGAAATTCCTGAAAAGAAAGATCCTCCGATGCCGGCTGGCGGCGGCATGGGCGGCATGGGCATGGGCGGCATGGGCATGTAACCTGCCGTCACTAGGTACGAAGAACGAAAAGGGCCGCGTGCACGTTTGCGCGGCCCTTTTTCCGTTTTAGAGGGGCTGTCACACTAACAGGGTGACCTGTCACTGATGGCGCAGTAATGTCGCCGAATGCAGAAAATCTCCTATTCCCGATACCGCTTTCCACCCTGTCCCTTCCGAAAACCTTATCCGGTTGAAATGAAGATGGATCCTCTGTAATCCGTTTGGGATTACAACGTCCGGTTTCTTATTCCTTTTAATCAATGACTTACAAGCCCCCTTTGTCCAACCCTTTACTAAGGTTGGACAAACTTTGTTCACGTTACGTCCGTCAATTTCAGTTTCGCTAGGCCAGTGTCGGCCATCGATGACCTGTTTGCGGCTGCGGTGTAGCGGCTGGCCTCTTTGGCCGTGCTGTGTCCAAGAAAACTCATGACCTCAAATTCGGTCGCGCCCGCCTCGGCCAAACGCCGTGCGCCCGCTTTGCGGAGTCCATGCGCGGAGCAACGGTCCGGCAAGTGCGCATCAACGCACCATTGCTTGAAGGAAATTCCCAGGCGCGCGGGCGTGTATGGCTTGCCCTCGATCCGCTGCATCAACAGAACCAATTGAGTCGCCGGAATGTTTGACAATTCCCGTGCCAGTTCCGGCATTATTGGCAGGTCTACCAATTGCCCCGTTTTGCCGCGCCGGTAAGCAATGCGAGCGCCGCGAATGTTCGCCCGTGTGAGGGCCGCCGCGTCCTGCCGGGCGGCACCGGTGTTTAAAAAAATCTCAAACGCTAAACGCGGTTTTGTTCCGGTCGGAAAATGATTCCGAAATTGCTCAATTTCAGTTTCGGCCCACGTGTGAAAACCGGATGATTTGACCTTGCGTGAGTCCGCCAACTTCGCCGGATTTTCGCCTTTGAGGCCAAAATGCTTGACCGCAAAAGTGAATAGTTGGGTTAGGTCTTTTTTGACCCAGTTTGCCGCCGTCGCGCCGGACTTTTTTGCCATGAGCGCCTCAACGTGACGCGCTTTCGTGTCGGCATACCGTCCCGCGCCGATGACTGACTTGATCCAGTCGAACCGGTAGCGCATTTGCCGTTGCGTTGCGGGCGAAAGATCGCGAAAGGGCGGTGACGCCAGCTTTTGCTCAATCAAAAACCCAAACGTGCCCGGCTTTGCCCGCGATCTTGAGTCGTGTGCGCCTTCGTGCGCTGCCTCATAGGCCGTTCGAAACTCTGCCGATCCGTATGAGCCCGGCAGATAGCAGTTAATTTGACGCCCTTTAACGCGGCGGCGCAGCCGGAACCGCCGTTGCCCGTGTCGGTCGCGTACCACCGCGACGCCCGGAAAAGGATTGTTTTTGCGTTTCATTTTTTTGCCCGCCTTATCAATACGTCAAGGTCATCGGACGCAACATCGGCGTCCGAAATTTTGCCCGCGATTATTGAAACTTTCGTGCCGTCAGGCTTTTCGATTTCCACGCGGCCCTCAGTGATGCCAGCTTCGCGCATGGCCGTGAGGTAGCGTTTCAGTTCAGCTTGAGTCATGACGGCTTTCGAGTTGGACATGGCTACTCAATCAGCGCCCCGCGACTTGAATCGCTGGTCGATTTTCTGGATGCCCGTTTTGCCTTTCGGCGCTTTTTCAACCGTTTCGATTGCGTGACGCAGAGCCACATCGATCAGAGCTTGGTTCGACAAGAGTCGCTGGCCAGCCCCTAGTGTGTCAGCGTCCGCGAGACTTCTGAGGACCGCGTTGCGTAGCTGATTTGTTAGCTTCAGATCGTGGCGGACAGTTTTCCAAATGGCGTCCACGTCCCAGGAATAGTCCGCCTCAAACCAAGCTGGGCTGTCAAAATTGGGCATAAGTACCTCCTACATATTGTGCATCTAGTACACACAGTGTACAGAATGATCTTACGGAGTCAACTATGAAGCGCATGTACTGGTACAGCTTTGATTCGAAAGCATAAATTATGGTGTTATGTGTCGAGTGTGATTCCGGTATTGATTGCGGCTTCCTCTTTGGTCAACCCTGCTTCAGTTAGTTGTTTAAACGCGCGGCTGCGCCCAGCAACATCGGCGGCATGAAGTCCGTTGAAGTCTAGCCGGATATCTGTTTCGAACTTTTCGGACAATTCCTGTTCAATCAGCCGGGCGATAGGACGAAGCGATCCATGGAGCCACTGCCTGTAACTCTCACGGGCTTTTGTCCCATCGCCCGATCCCTCTATGAGCCCAAGAGGCACGCCACAGGCGCTTAGAACATCCCTTCCTGTTGCTGTCCGAAGTGCATCAATAAGTGATCGGTCAAATCCAAAGGGGGTGATATCAACCCCACTGCCCTTGGTGGTGCCAGGTGCGCCACCTTGCCATTGCGACGGCGACTCAACTAGAAGCGTGCGACCTTTGGCCGTGCCAAGATCGTTCCTAAATCCCTCTAACGGTTTCACAGTCTCCGCATCGTCCACAACAGGACTTTCCGGTAAACCCATGACGCTGCCGTGAGGCGCATTTGCTTCCCTGCTGAGAATCTTTTCCAGCCCGGCTATCGCCCCAGAAGTCGATTTTGCGAAAGCCCATGGCGGTTGGCCTTCCCACGGTCTTTGGCGAGACACCCCCGTCATGAAGTGGATCATCTCGCGTGATCTCACCGTTCGTTGGACGCTTGCACTCGGGCCATTCTCAGAAGAGATATAAACCCATGAATCGCTATCGGCATTCTGCCCAACAACTGTCACAGAACTTTGAGGAAGAAGTTTAATTGTCCCGTCCCGACCTACCTTGATGAGGTGATAACTGTTTCCAGCGCGAATCAGGTCCCGCCCTACTTGGGCAAGGAAACTTGGAGTCAATGCCCGTTTAAACGCTTCAGGGCCGTCCACCTCGGCAGCGGCAAGGCATCTGGAATAGATTCCTGCTGCGATTTCGAGTGCGCCGGTTTCTAAAGGCGCATCGTTTAAACCCCCTGTTGCGGATGCTAGGTAGGCCGAAACTATGGTGTCGGTATAGCTCCGCGTTTCCGGTTTTTGCCAAGGCCAGCGCATCAGGGTGTTTCCTCTACCGGCAAGGCGCGGTGGACGCGGAAGGGTGCCAGAAGCGAGCCCGCGCCACTGTGAGTCAGCGCACTCGGGGAACGATTGTTTTCCAACGTTACCAACTGAACGCTGGTGCCTTTTCCAATAGAGAGTCGGGAAACAGGTTGAGGCATATACGCCACTAGGTAGGCAACGATTCTAAGCGCGGCTTCGTTCCGCAATTCTTGCGGCGCATCTGGGCTATAGCGCTCGACAATTCCCGCCGCTGCTTCGCCCAGCGAATCCACGCGGTCATCCGTTGCTTCGGATATGCCGCTAATTAATGACTTTAAAAAGTCACGCGCAGCAGTTCGCCCGGCTGCGCTCGATGTCGGCGGATACGGGCTCAGAGTCACAGCCATGACAACACACTCCGGCGTCTTGGCCGTTTGGGTATTACATCGTCAACAACAACTGGGTCCCATCCCTCGCGGGCGTCATCAGCGGAGTCATTAATAGGCTTAATTAGCAAACCGCCGAAAACGGCCTTCTCATATTCTCTGACGCCATTAATATCTTTAAAGGTAGACGACTCCGGTTCAACCAATGGCCTTGCATAAATCTTGGCCCGTGCCGCAATGAGGTCAGCTATGACTCCACCTGCGGTGGTCTCGCGTGCCGCATCAAGAATCTCAAACCGCAGAGCTTGATCGGTCTGGGTAAAGGCCAACGTGCCTCCGCCCGATGACGCGATGGTCTCAGAAAGGCGACCACTGACAGCAAGCACATCAGGCCGTGGTTCTAGCGCCTTTGGGTGGAAGATGACCTTCCCGGCCTTTCCAGGAAGACACTGACAACAAGCCACGACACCGTATCGAATCCCGCCGCTGATCCAGGTGCGCGGTTCACGTCGTTGGCGAACTTCTGCTTGTGAGTCGGGATATGATGGTTGATCAACCAGACTGATTTCATGCAGCTTGGCCCGTTCGATAATTCGCAAGCCGTCTTGGTTCCGTTCTCGCTCAGCGACAAAACCAACTGAGAAACCGTTTAGACTACCGCGTTGCGTCAACTTGATAGCGGCGGAATCTTCCGGCAGCTTCGCTCTAATGTGCAATCGGTCTGGATCGTCGTGGATAGTAAACGTGTCAGGTTTTAAAAGGGTCAGTGCCCGGTCATGCTGGAGCAGCAACGGGACAGCCTGTACAGGTGAAAGAGAACCAGGCAAAAACCTTTCGTTATGCTCCGGCGATAAGTCGGCATAACTCAGAACGGTCCCGGTAAGAGTCCGCCCCTGGACCCGTATTTCCCCACCGTGGCGTTGCTCAATCACTGTTCACACACCTGCAAAAGGGGCGCGCGGCGGGAATCAGGAGCAAAGGAGGGCAATCCAAAAAACCCCAACTCCCGCCGCGCAATGCATGAGAGTGCGTGTCCACGTCGCATCCTCATGCAAGCTCTGTTAGAACGAGAACAACCGGCGCACTTACAGACCAACCCCAGGTTTTGGCGCCAGATCGAACTTGGATGGTCAGATAATCGTAAGGCGCGAGCCTATGCGCGGGTTCATCCGTTCCAGGTTGATTAGATGCTACGACGAGGAAGGCAACCGCGTCGGAAGAAAACTCACTCACGTTTTCGCAAAGATAGTCAGACCCATCAGAAAGACCGAGCGAATCCTCTAGCGCCTGCGGCACATTCGTCAGCTCAATGTTCTGTGTCGGGCTTACCATAGTGAACGCGCCCCATTAAGAATATTAAGCCAGCTTGAAGGCGACTTGCTTATAGGCGTCCGGCTGAACCAGGATCACGTCACCAAGCAAAACGTGCATCGTGAAATGTCGAGTACCGGAAGCGCTGCCCGTGAAAATGTCATCTATGGAAATCATGTTCCAATGCGGACAAACAGCCGTCCTTATCGCGCCGCCTGCGCCCGCCATGGAGCGGCCTTTGCGATAAAGAATCGCCTGTTGAATATTGCTCACAGCGTCGGGCATGCGTTTATTGGTCCAAAAACCGCCGGTGTGGGTCATGCTGTAATCGGCAGCGCTATACTCCCTAAATCTTGTCCCGCAGCATCCCGGAACGTCTGGGACGCAAATCGATACGTTTCAGGTCCACAGACGATACCGACCTCCTTGAGAGTGGCGGCCCATAACCCTTCAACGCCCGAAGAGAAGGCAGCCACAAACGAATCAAAATCGGATACGGGAGTCGGGTCCGAAGGATCGGTCAGCCGTTCAAGAATGCCGGTCAAATTGTTGTTCGAACCATCGCCGGTTAGCATCTGCCTATCCAGTTCGTCCGACAAAACCAGCGAAAGATTTTGCCTTAATGCCGACTCAAAGGATGCAGTACCAACGGAGGCAATGTCTTCAATCTGAACAGACAACCGGGCTGAGATTCTTTTCGGTGTGGCGCTTGTGACGGTGAAGGCGGCTTCGGTCGAGTCTTGCGCAGCGCCTTTGGCCTTCGCCCCGGCAGTGAGTGACGTTGCGATAGTCGCGCTTGCATAGGTGCCACTTTGGACTCGTGGCATTTGAACACCAAGCCGTGGCGCAATCGAATTAGCGAAGACAAACGGCTGCATCGTGTCAAGATTTACACCCACCGTTGACGGTGCATCGGTAGCCGTGTCAACGCGTTTTTCTGTTCCCCGTGGGACATCCCAAAGTTCCAATGGGATTCCGTCATTGATACCAGCGGCGGCGCGCAATTCGCTTTCAGCGCCATCGACCTGGCGACCTGACAACGCGGCCATGACATACGACGACACCTTGGCTTTTGTTCTCAGTTCAAGACGTTCGCGTTGTTCCGCGTCCGGTTCGTTAGCAACCTTCTTTTCAAGTTCGGCTTGCTCATCGGTCTCGGCGATCAATGCCGAGCGGTGCCGCTTTTCAAGGGTGCCAAATTCGGCTTGAAGCTCGCCCTCTTCTTTTTGGACAGATTCGTCATAGGCATCGCCGTCTAGTTGGGCAATCGCCGTCAAGCGCGAGCGAATTTCGCTGCGACGGATTTCAAGTTTTTGTGAAGCGAGCATGGCAAAACCCCCGAATTAGGACTGGATCGGCTTGAGTTTTGCTTAGTTCTGATCGAATTTTGCCGAGTGTGGCCGAAAGTTTATGAACTTGGCAAGGCCTAATCCATCATTTCCGCAACCAAGGCATGCCAAGCCCGCTCGCTTGCGGTTCGCTCACGCGGTGCGCGTTCCGTCCGCGTCTTTTCAATGTGGCAACCACGGCAAAGGGACTGCAAACCGTCTATGGCGTAGGGGTCCTGTTTAGGGTCCCGCTCCAATGGTGTGACGTGATCGCACTCTAAGCGTCCAGCCTTGCCACATGACGTGCAGCGCCAGCCGTCGCGCTCGAAGACAAAGCGCCGGACAGCAGCCCAGCGGTGGTGATTAAGCGTGGCATGTATTTGACCCATAAAAGAAAAAGGGCACTAAAATTTATTATGAGGGGGCCATAAGCATGAGTAAGCTTAGGTCTCAATCTTCAATTTTCGGTGCTTCCACTCTTTTCATTTCTATTTTGCCATCGGGTAAAGGATGAATGGCAATGCGATTATTCCAAGGCATGCCCACCTTCTCGCGCATAACACGCGTTTCGCAAACCGGAATGTTTTTTGAAGAGAAGCAGAATTTTAATTTCGACCTTTCAAACAGGCGGAAATCTCGAAATATCGGCATTACGCTATCAGACGGAGTAAAAGTTAATGGTTCCGTCAGTTTCCTTGACCGCAACAAACCACCAATCTCCGAATTGGAAAGGATAGGGCCTCTGCACATCCATTAAATTAGGGTCAATTATCAAACCTTCTCCTTCTCTAGAAACTGGTGTGGCAGAGGGAGTGGGTGTTATATGCACATTTGCAGTAGGGTCAAATTGCGGATTTTTCCCCTCTACAGAAGCTAGTGGGTCAATGAAAGGGGGTGTTATTTGTACATTTACTGTTGGATCAGAACGGACAAAAACGTCTGCATGGTAGCTTCCAGAGAAACGATCTTCTTTGGCCAACCCAGCCCAATTATCACCGGCGGCAGTTGCAGAAAGTCCAACTTGTTCCACACTCATATTACTTTTTATCCTTTACAGGCTCGACCCGTTTCTCAAGATGATTAATTTTTTCATCTAGCCAGTCACGAAAACTCTTTGCCATGGTCAGATCCACTAGAACTTCGGCATTAACTTCCCGGATGATACCAGCCCTTGTTTCCCGACTTCTTTCCTTCCCGATGCGTCCGTCCTCTATTTCGTGAACAAGCTTTTGTGGTATGGGATGCCGTTCTGAGAAAAAACTCATGCTAATGTAACCCCGAGGTGTAATCCCACCCCAAACACCGTCTGCATGAACGACACCGAAATTGTTTGCCTTGATGTATTGAAACTCGATGTGGCCGTTAT
The DNA here is from genome assembly GCA_965262665.1 of Rhodospirillaceae bacterium. Classification (GTDB taxonomy): domain Bacteria; phylum Pseudomonadota; class Alphaproteobacteria; order Rhodospirillales; family Rhodospirillaceae; genus CBDBND01. The sequence goes on along the minus strand of OZ253551.1, from coordinate 385,842 downwards.
CGCCACCGTTCCCCTTACTCGGCTTAGTCTGATCTGACATCACTTAAGGTATTCCCATTAGTCTCTTGTACAGACTTTGGTCCTCAGTTGTATAGACTTTAGTCCTCAGTCGCGGAAGATTGACTCCTGGAAGGTATAATTCGACGCTTTTCAGTGCAACCCAAAAAATTAAATTACCCCACCATCCCCGCGTATCGCCACCGTGGTCTCGGCCTCGCCGGTTGCCGCACACCGGCAGAGACAGCCAGGATCGCCGCCGCCGCCGCATCATCACGGGCACGCAAGCGCCGCCCGCCTTGAGTGTTCTTTGACAGTTTTGAATTGCCCGCCGGATCAGCCACCGTTCGCGCTTCACTCATGGCGGATCGTAGCAACAAAGACGGCACCGGAGTCACGCGGCCATCGGCAACAGCGCGGCGGAACGCCCGCACGTCTTCGCCGCCATCTTTGAAGCCCTGGCCTCGCAATTCCAAGGCAGTGAAAGGCACGTCAGACGCGATGAGCGCGTCCTTTAATTCAGCATCGCGCCAGCGGTCAGATACAATCCGTATCGGTCTACCAAAGCGTCTAAGCGACTCTGCCAACAATGCGGAAACATCAACGGCATTCGTGCCGGACTGAATCAGTTCGCCGCGCTGGGCACAAGTGACGTAGAGATTTCCGCAACCATCACGGAGTCCACGTTCCGCAAAAGACGGTGTGGACGGGAACGCGGCGAAGGTTTCCAGTCTTCCGGTCTCGGGCCAGTATCCGGCAATAGCTGATTGTGCCGCGCTACCGCCTAAATCGATTCCCCAGACTACCGGGCCTTGCCGATCCGCGTCACCTTCACACGCGGTCCACGTCCCGGCCTGCAATAACAATGACGCTTCAACGTCCATGGTGCCGAGATTGAGTCTCAGCGCATCGAAGCTCGCAAGCAGCATAGGGTCCACTTTTGCTTGCCGTGACTCATTGCGGATCGCCGCCTCTAGGTCCGGCATATGTCGCAATGAGGGGTTCGCTTTGAGCCATGTTCGCTTTTGAAATTTAGGATCGCCGGTCTGCGCTTCGTGCGATTGTGCATAGTCGGATTCACCGGCCAGCATCTTTGCAAACCAATGAGCGTCATCAGCCGGGCGAGTACCTAACGCAATCAAACGTGATCCCGGCACTTTGCCTAATCCGGTGTCGAGCGCGGCTCTCATTCGGTCAGCTTTTGACGGGTCCCATTGTGCCGGTTCGTCGGCAAGAATTAATGCCGGGCGCAACCCGTGCGCCTTGCGAGGGTCCGATCCGATACAACGGACTCGCGTACCAGTTAACAAATATTCAAGGGTTGCGCGGTTCGCTGAATCTTGAACACGCCAACATTCTTTGTCCCGTATGTCATGCTTGCTCGACACGTAGGACAACACATCTTCGAAAATGACTCTGCTTTGATCGAAGCTAGACGCCGCGCAAACCACATCGGCGCGGCCATACTGCAACGGGCCATCCGGGTCCACGGCAGCGGCGGCGATCCCGGCAACCAGTGCGCTTTTGCCGTTACCCCTGGCAACAGATAATGAGCTGGTCTTCACGTTGGGCTTGAACGTGGCAGAGACGAATCTTTTTTGCCACGGCAACACTTTGAACGGTGTGTTCGCCCACCGCCCCGATGGAATCAAAAGGGACTCAAGGTAAGTGGTTAGGGCTTTCAATTTGGATCGCCCCAAGTGCCGTGTTCAACGAATCTTTGCAGCGCGGCGGCACTAGGCCAACCCAGATCGGCGGCGGCAGCTTCCGAATTAGGTCCAAAGATATCCAGGTAGCCTTCATTCATTCGGCTATGAACCTCCACCGCCTGCAATTCCATGGCTGGCGCACAATCCGGTGACGTGTCTAGGTCGTGATCGGCACGGTGAAGCAGATAGCCGAGCCGGTACATTGCTTGAGGATCAAAAGCTCTTGGTGTCGTTGTCATTTCGTCGTTCTCCTATGGTTGTGTGTTGTTTGGTGCCTGCTCCCGCCGGTCCCTCTGGGGGAGGGGGCTTTTTCGAGCAGGGGTCCCCGTAATATTATTGCGTAATCTCGACACTTTGTTAGTTTTCGAGTCCAAACGACCCCCCCTCATCAAAACGGCACCCACCGGGCCAACGCATAGACCCACCTGCCGAGCCAGCGCATAGGGCCTATAACTGCCGCTATGCCGGGACACCGCAGAATCCCTGACCTAGGAGCGCACAGTCTCTATGATTGGCGTTTTTGGGGTTACAGGTTACGAATATATAAGTGTATATTGTATGAAATACATCTATTAAGTCGTAACCTGTAACCATTGAGACCCTATATAAGAGGCAGGGCCTATATCCCGCGCTTTCCTTGGTTTTCATGCCGCTAGACTCCTAGGCTTGCTCATCGTTGCCCGGTGGCGGTAGTGCCTTGAAACCGTTCAGCGCGGCCTCTAATTCCTCCAAGGGTGCGCCATTGTCGCGCTGGGTTAGCCAGGTCTCATATTTATCTTTAGGCTGTAGCCGCGCTTTCTTGTTCGCTTTCTCCCACCTGATTTGTAGTGGCGTCTTATCCTGTTCCGGTTCTACAAATGGTATGCGGGTTACCCCGGTTCTCATGTTCTCCCAAACACCGGCAGACGGTATGCTGAGAATCCAATCCGGGTCGCCTGCATACCGGCCTGCATCCATATCCGCCTTTGTTAGGTGAGGGTTCCCTGCTGGGTGCCGCCAACTGTCCCGCGTTGTTTTCCACACGCGGGTTGCCCGGCCCTCCACTTTCATCACGTGTTCGGCTAGACCCAGCTCAAAGAGAATCTGCCGCAACATTCGCACACCCAAAACCAAGCCTTCGTCACCCGGCTCTAATTCGTGACCGTGGCCCCAAGACGCCATCCGCTCGGCTCGCCCGTTGAACGAGTTCAACAGGTCCGCTTGCCTGAAGTACAAAAGCTTGTTGTCGTCCTGATAAACTTCCGTTGGATCGTCTTCAAGCAACACGGCACGGTCATCGGTGGTAATCATCAGGAACACCATCAGGTGCCGCTCCACCAATTCCGCCATGGTGTCTCTATCGTGCTCCATGGCCTCGATAGGTCCGGCTGGCACCGGCAACCCAGCGGGCTTATCATCGCTCTCAGTGGCCGGTTTTTCGGCCTCTAATTCTGATTGAGCTAACTTGTGTAAGTCGGTCTGCATGACCATGACTCCTTGGTGTTTGACTGGGTGCTTTCGCTCTCCTATTTCTGTTTTCGTTCTAAAATTCTCGTTCCAAAAAGGTTGGACAAACCAAAACATTCTCTTTTGTTTTCAATGGCCCGGTTTTGGTAGGTTGGACAATCTAAGTCTTTGATCCCATTGGATAAATACTGTTCGTTTAGGATGATATCGTTCGTTGGAATGTTCTTCATGATATTCGTGGCCATGGTCAAGGGACCGCGCCGGCTGGCTGCAGAGAACATCGCTTTGCGACATCAGGTCTCGGTCTTGAGGCGTAAGCATGCTGGCCGGGTTCGGCTTTCGCGGCTGGACCGTATCTTTCTGACATGACTGACACGGCTTTATCCCTCGGTTCTCGACGCCATAGTGGTCGTTAGGCCTGAGACCGTTCTGCGCTGGCACAGGTACGGTTTCCGGGCCCTGTGGCGCTGGAAATCGCTCAGTTTGGGTGGGCGCCCGGCTTATAGACCGGGACCTGAAGCAACCGATCAAATCAATGGCACGAGATAACCCTCTTCCGTAATGGGGCGGTCGATGTCAAGCACAGATCTTCACGATCTTCCGGCCTGACACGATCTGACACGATCTCTTGAACATGAAACACCTTCGCCTGCGGGCGATCGTCGTCCCGGGTATGGTCAACTTAGGTGGTTGCCTTGGCAGAAGCAGGCGACTGACTCGTGAGCGCGGCACGGAGAAGGGTCCACGATCCCGCGTATGTCCGTCGCCAGGCTCTCGCTTCCGTCCGTGGTCAGCGCAGCGGCTGCCAACATAATGCCTGGTCCAAGACGATTCCCGAGTGCCAATCTGAATAGCGTGCTCGAACGCGATGAGACGGTTCGGCAGCAAGGCGAGCTACGTGCATCATCGGGAACCGCGTCCCGGCGAGGGGACACCGGTGGGTCGCCACCCTCTGGCGCGACTCTTTCCTCCTGTCCTTGTTGAGTGCTGGCGGGATGCAGCCGCGCCTATGCCGTCCGGATTGCCATCGCCTCCTCGCGCGTGAAGCGGAACTCCGTGCCATCCCGCCACATCCGGTGAAGCACCACGCCGATGCGCCGGGCCAGGGCAATGGTTGCGCGCTTCTTGCCGCGCAGCTTCGCCAGACGCAGAGCCCAGGCCTTCAGCCAGTTCGGTCCCGCGCGGTTCAGTATAACCGTGGCCGCCTGATAGAGCGCCGTGCGCAGGCCGGCGTCGCCGGCCTTGGTGATCGCGCCGACGATATCGCGTTCGCCGGATTGGTCCCGCCCCGGCGTCAGACCCACCCAGGGACCGACATCCTGCGATCTCCGGAACCGCTCGGGGTCGTCGATCGCCGACGTGAAGGTCAGGGCGATGACTGCGCCGACGCCGGGCATGGTCATCAGCAGCTGGCACGCCCGGTCTTGCTTGGCCAGATTGCGGACCATCTTCTCCAGCCCAGACAGCTCGTGGCGCAGACCGGCTCGCGCACGCAGGATCGGCTCCGCCGCGGCTTCGAGCATCGCGTTGCCGGCGATCAACTCCCGGACACGCGCCTCGTAGCGACCCTTCGAGATTTGGCCCAGCTTCAGGCCGAAGTTGCGCAGCACGCCACGCAGCGAGAGCTCCAGATTGGTGAGCGCGTCCAGCACGGACTTGCGCGAGGTCAACAGCGCCCGCATCTCTTGCGACGACGCCGTCTTGCAGTGCACAGGCCTGAACCAGCCCATCTGCAGAAGCCGTGCGATGCCTTCGGCATCCCGGCGGTCCGTCTTGATCGGCATCGCTTTCAGCGCCGCCTTCACCTGCCGTGTCTCCATCAGCACGGCCTCGAAGCCGGCGTCGGTCAGCCCCTTGTGCAGCCATTGAGACAGCGGGCCGGCCTCAAGCCCGATCGCCTCGATCCCGTGCGGCAGCTCGTGGATGAACGAAACCAGAGCGTCAGGCGCGCTGGCGACCTGCGCCTCCGTCACGATCTTCCCCTTCTCCCCGAGAACGCAGATCGCCGTGCTTGCTAGTGATACATCCAATCCAATAAAAACATCCATGTCGTTGCCCTTTCCTGCAATGGAATTGGGGCGCGCCCTTCGGCAAGACCCCGTGAACACGCCGAGCGTGTAAGGGCAACGACACCCTAATCTCCGACATCTCTACAAGCTTAAACGTTGCCGGTTGGCGCCGAGCCCCATTACGGCATCTGAGGTCATCCGCAGCGCGGTGATGCTGTATGTCCGTTATCCCTTGTCGCTGAGACAGGTCGAAGATATCCTGTTTGAGCGCGGCGTCGACTTCTGCCATGAAACCGTGCGGTACTGGTGGAACCGTTTTGGCCCGTTGTTTGCCGCCAAGATCCGGAAGAGGCGGATAGACCAGCGCAACTGGTCGAATTGGCGCTGGCATCTTGATGAGGTGTTCGTCCGCATCAACGGCGAGACACATTATCTATGGCGTGCCGTTGACCATGAAGGCGAAGTGCTTGAGGTTTTGGCCACGAAACGGCGGGACCGCGAAGCTGCGCTTAGGTTTCTGAGGCGTGCGATGAAGCGCCATGGCCGACCGGCCACGATCGTCACGGACAGGTTACAGTCATACCGGGCGGCGATGAAGATGATCAGCAACGAGGGCTGCCAAGAGACCAAGCGTTGGTTGAACAACCTAGCGGAAAACTCGCATCAGCCCTTCCGACGACGGGAAGGGGCAATGGCTCGGTTCAGAGACATCAAGACCTTGCAGAAGTTCGCCTCCGTCCATGCCTCGATCCACACCCACTTCAACCACCAACGCCATCTCAACCGCCGCATTATTTTCAAACAAGCCCGAACTGCTGCCCTGGCCGAGTGGCGTCAACTTGCAGCCTGACAGTCCTCGATTGTAGGTTCTTCTGCTCCGACCCAGTTAGTCTGACAATGCCGGCTGGTGGCATTGTCAGACTAAAATCGTATGTTAGAATTTTTCTGTCGTTGAGCCAGCGTCGTCGCCTGTGCTTGTCCGGTCTAAGCCAGACAAAACTTGTTTTTGCACCCCGAAATCCCCAAAAGGGCGTTGTCACACTAACAGGGTGACCTGTTGCTGATGGCACTTTAATGCCGCTGGATGCAGAACATCTCCTATGCCCGATACCGCTTTCCACCCGCGATCATTCAGCACGCTGTCTGGCTGTATTACCGGTTTCCCCTCAGCTACCGAGATGTTGAAGATCTGCTCGCTCAAAGTGGTATTGATGTTTCTTATGAAACGGTGCGGCGCTGGGCACTGAAGTTCGGGCAAGCCTATGCCCGGAGACTGAGGACAACGCGCCCTCGACCAGATGTCCGGTGGCACCTTGATGAGGTGTTCGTTTCCATCGCCGGCAAGCGGATGTATCTATGGCGCGCTGTCGATAGTGAAGGCGAAGTGCTGGATATCCTGGTTCAGTCACGCAGAAACAAGAAGGCAGCGCTCAAGGTGATACGCAAACTGTTGAAAAAGCAAGGCTTTGTCCCAGATACCTTCATCACAGACAAACTGCCATCTTATGGTGCTGCTCTGAAGGATTTGGGCCTGATCAGGCACCATGATTTTGGTGGCAGGAAGAACAACCGAGCCGAAAATTCTCACTTACCAGTCCGACAGCGCGAACGACGCATGCAGCGTTTCAAATCGGCTCGATCAGCGCAGCGGTTTCTCTCTACCCACGCCACCGTCTACAACACCTTCAACGTCCAACGCCATCTGATATCCCGAAAGACATTACGCCAGTTTCGCAACCACGCAATGGGCCTGTGGCAAACCGTCACCGCTGCCGCTTGAGCTTGAGTTCTATGCCAATTCGCGTCACTACCGTTCAATAACGTGATAATGCCCGCCTGTGACCTACCCCACACACCTTCGAGTAATGGTAAACTCAATAGCGGCGGTAATATGGAGGCTATACCATGCGACCTTATGTGAAGTGTCTCAATCCTGACACTCTGCCTTGGGAACCGATCTTTAAGACGGGCGTAGACAGGAAATTTTACAACACAGACCCGGTTGATGAGTCGTTCACATCAATTGCTCTTGTGCCCAAGGGTTGGGTTGGCCCTTCGGGTGCCCATTACCACACTTCTTTTGAGGAAGGTTACATTGTGGAAGGCTCGTTAACACTCGATGGCACCGATTACCTCATGCCTGGATCCTATCTCTACCGTCCAGGCATGATCGTGCATGGCTGGACAGAACTATCGGAAGAGTCTGCCCTGATCATCATTAAGCGCGGTGGGGCCGCCGATATTGTTCCGGTCGGCCCACCCTTGCATGCGCACGAATATCCTTTTGAGGAGGTCCATGATGGCCGTCCGCACATCCTTCACCTTAAGACGGCAGACATGTCTTGGGCATCAACGGGTGAAGGTGCCAGCAGCTGTAACGTAAAGGTGCTCAGCACGGACCAGGATAACCGCGATAGTACTTATCTGCTCTCACTGCCTTCGGGCTGGCGGGGTGAAATCCTAAGTTCTGCTGGACGGGACTTGGAAAGTGTTGTTGTAGAGGGCGCCGCCGAGCTTGCGGACGGGACCTCCTTTGAGCGGTTGCACTACTTGTACCGCCCGCCCGGAGATCGTAGCGCTCCCATCGTTTCATCTAGGAACGGGTGCATGGCTTTGGTCTGGGAGGCGACACCACCTTGACGAAGGCGGCGTCACCCACGCCTCAGTCTCGCGAATCTGGTTCGGTCACCTATCGTCGGTACGTTCTCGGGCTTCTCCTTCTTACTTTTACAGTCAATTATATCGACCGACAGATCCTTGCCATCCTGTTGCCGTCCATCAAGGCTGACCTCAATCTATCGGATACCCAGCTCGGCTTCTTGGCGGGCACGGCCTTCGCTGTGTTTTACGCGGTCATGGGCATCCCCATGGGCCGCCTAACCGATCACGTCAATCGGCGGAGCATGATCGCTTTGGTGCTTGTCGGCTGGAGTGTCATGACGGCCCTGTGCGGGATGGCTCAGAATTTTGTGCAACTCATAACGGCGCGCATCGGTGTTGCGGTCGGCGAAGCCGGATACACACCTGCCTCTCATTCCATAATTTCCGACTACTTTCCACCCGAACAACGGGCCATGGCCCTATCGATTTTTTCATCGGGTATTTCGCTCGGCGTCTTGTTCGGCTTTCTTGCCGGAGGCTGGATAAACGAGTTCTTCAATTGGAGAGTGGCTTTCATCGCTGTGGGATTGCCGGGAGTAATCCTTGCTGTTGTGATTCGTTTGACTATGCGTGAACCCCAACGTGGACAAGCCGAAGGGCTGGCAGACAGTGGTGCCGTCCCAACTTTCCGAACGGTCGCATCTCATCTCTGGCAGCGGCATGCCTATCGCCATTTCATCGCTGGTGGCGCGCTGACAGGGTTCGCTTATTTCAGCATCCTGCAATGGATGCCGTCCTATCTCGATCGCGCTTACGGTATGGGTTCCAGCGAGATCGGCTCCTGGCTAGCACCGATTATGGGTCTCGGCGGAGGTGCTGGGGCATTGTTCGGCGGACGCCTGGTCGACACACTCAGTCGCCGTGACGAGCGTTGGTACATGTGGCAACCTGCCAGTGCGGCCCTTTTGGCCGCGCCCTTAACCTTGGTCACTTTTCTGCAGTCCGATCCAAGGGCGATGCTGCTGTGTCTTGCATTTCCTGTTTTTCTGTTTGCCGTACATCTCGGCCCCATGGCGTCGGCCATGCAAGGATTCTCAGCAGTTCGCATGCGCGGCGTGACTGTATCCGTATCGCTGTTCATCACCAACATCCTATCGCTTGGCCTCGGACCTCAGGTCGTCGGGATCGTCAGTGATCTTCTAACCCCTCGTTTCGGTGCTGATGGATTGCGCTATGCCATTCCTTGCGTCGCGGTTTTTGCATTAGTTTGGTTCGCAGCGCATTTTTTTGTGGGCGCTCGGACCTTTTCATCGGACCTCGTTTCACCGATAAAGCATTTGTATGGCGGCAAGGGAGCAGAGGGTTAATGTTCATGAGAAACTATGTTGTCTCTTTTGACGGCATTGTCAGAGGAAAACGGCTTTGAGCCACCGAGGGAGGTCTACTAGCCTCCAGGGGCATTGTCAGAGGAAACGGCGTTGAGTCTACGGAGTATGCCGTCTAGGGTCTCAGAAGGAAAAACCATTTCAAATACTTCAAGACGGCATTGTCAGACTAAATCGGCTTGAGCTGGGAATTAAGGTCTCCTAGCCTCGGGTAATGAAAAATCCCTTCCGTTATTTCAACAGCTCGCCCGAGGTCATCCGCCTCGCGGTGGGTGGCCACCATGGTCGGACAGGAACTCTCGTCAGGTCCCGCTGCCTATGCCTTGGTGGGGATGGGGTCCATGGCCGCCGCCGTGCTCGGTGCACCCATATCCACAACGCTCATCATATTTGAATTGACCGGAGACTACACGGTGACCATCGCCGCCATGGCCGGTGTCGTTATCGCCACCATGGTGAGCACGCATCTTTACGGCCAAAAATCATTTTTCCTGGCTAAGCTGCGCCATAACGGCATTGAACTGGCAGGCGGACAGGATGTTAGCGGTCTGAAGGGTACAACTGCCAAAGACTGCCTAGCTCCGAGCATCAGTACCTGTAAGCCGAACACCACACGCGCCGATGTGCGTTCGACCTTACTATCCAACGATATGGATGAAATCTTTGTGGTGGACGGCAACGGGGGTTTTGTTGGCGTGGTGTCAGGGTCCGATCTCGCTGTGCAGCAGGACACCGACACCACAGACACGGTGGCCGACCTCATTCACATCCCCAAGTCTATGGTAATGGCAGACGAAACCATCGAGAATGCTGTTCGTTCACTTTTAGCGGCCAAGGCTGATCGCTTACCTGTGATCGAAAACGAGGAGACGCGCAAACTCATTGGCCTTATTGCTGCGCGCGATCTACTACGGTCCGTCAACCTGGCTCTACATGAAGCCTTGGCGGACGAAGAAGAGGACTCAAACGACTCTTCCGACACCCGTTAGCCAATCCGGTCGAGTACGCTGCCTGGATCGGCCGGAGCATCCGGATAATATTTTTCCGCCATGGCCCGGTAGTCGTCGGGCAGGTCATCCACATCAAATGTTCTGCTGCCCATGGCATGGGACGTTGTGTGCCCAGGACGAGTCCCCATTTCCATCCATGGCCGCCAACTGGTGATGCCCGTGTAGCCTAACGTGGACGACACCGCTGGCAGGTCGGTGTTCATGATATCGTCATAGGCAGCCTTGTAAGTGACAGACTCGCTGTACACGACTTTGCGGGCATCAGGATCGGCTGGCGTGACGCTGGCGCTGGACGCCTCGGTGATCCACACATGTCCGCCCTTGACGGTCACGGGACCCAGCCAGCGCTCGAAGTGCATTGATCCCGTTGGCCGCATGGCCGTTTCAGAACCGGAACGGTCGCCTTCCGGCGCGACTTCCTCTCCCTCCATTTTCCGCACCTCATGGAAGGTGGGTTTAACGACTGATTGTCCAGGCCCGAGCATAAGCCGCGGCACCTCAACCGCCTTTCCCGTATAAGGCATGGTCAAGGTGTCGAGCACAGCGCCAGTGGCAAGGTCGGTGTAAAAGGCCAATTCAAAACTGGTCAACGAGATGGAGCCGTCCTCCAGCACACGGTTCCGAGCAAAGGTACCGGTGACCATACCCATCAAAGGGATGATTTCCGCATCGACAACACCATAGCGTTGTCCCTTAAGCCAACCCATGGAGATGCGCCCATCTTCGCTGCCGCGCATACGGAACAAAGTGCGGAGCACACTGGCAGGGTCTTCAAGGTCGAAATGGCCGGCCGCTCGCGCGGGTGGGATTTTCAAAGCGCTGGCTGTGAGTACGGCAGCCGCCGCGCTGGCTTTCAAGACATGACGGCGCGACAGTGTTGGAAATGCGAGCGTATTTTTGATCATTACCGTTAAACCCCGTTTGTAAATACACTGGATGGTCGCACAGTCGCCAGGGGTTCGCCAACCACTGCTCAAGCAATGATTCAAAGGCCAACCATAACCCTTTAGGATGTGGTGATGACTAGGGCTGAACCAAAACGAATCGCGTACCTTAAGATAGTGCTTCGGTCGCCAGTTGCCGTGAGAATTTTACTGGCATTGTGCGTGTTATTCGCCGTATCAGCAGCGCCTCAGTACCCCGCTGGAGCAGAAACATCGTTGCGTATCGCTGCAGCCACTCTCCCGGCAGGTCGAGGCAATCCGTACCTCGCGTCCAGTGTGCCGCCGGTGTGGATCTACGCTGCAATGTTCGACTCATTGACGCAATTCGATCAGAACGGTGTTCTGCGTCCGTCGCTTGCAACGTCCTGGCAGCAGGTGAGCCCAACTCTGTGGCATCTGAAATTGCGTCAAGGAGTGCAATTTTCAAACGGTGAATCCTTCGACTCAGCTGCTGTCGAAGCTTCATTTCAGTATTTGAAAACGCCTGAAGGTCAGGCAACGGCTGTGGCCCGGCTGATCAACACGATCCGCGTCGTGCGAGCCGACGGTCTTTATGACCTTATGGTGGAAACCAACGCGCCCGATCCCATTTTACCGCGCCGCTTGGCGACATTCAGGGTACCGGCCCCAGAGTGGTTTAGCTTGGCCGGGCCGACAGAGTTTTCTGGTGCCCCAATAGGCACCGGTCCTTTTCGAGTCGAGAGCTGGTCGGCTAATGGGGTGGAACTTTCCGCCTTTCTAAATGCGTGGCGCTCTCCACAGGTGGACCGGCTCGAATTTCTGCTGATTCCGGATCAGGCGTCCCGCGTCCAAGCACTTCTGTCCGGGAGTGCCGATGTTGCCTTTTCTTTAAATCCCGATGACCGATCGATCCTCCAACAGGCCGGCGGAACGATAGTGGCAGATAAGGGCGGCGCAAATTTAGTCATTGCCTTTCGCACAGGCTTGGATGCGCCGGTGCAAGACGTGCGGGTTCGCCGCGCTCTCAACTATGCGGTCAATAAAGCGGCGATGGTAGAGGTATTGATGGCGGGTGACTCTGAAGTGGCGTCTCAGCCGGTCCCCTCGAACGTCCCTGATTTCGATTCAAACCTCGAGCCATACTTTTACGACCCTGACCGGGCGCGCCGTTTGTTGGCCGAGGCCGGGTATGAAGACGGTTTTGACCTGGTCATTGATTTATCGATGGCAGGGGGTCCAACGCCAATGCAGTCTACACCATGGTGGCCTCGGACTTGAAACAGGTCGGCGTCAATGTGCGTCTCAATGCCAACACCAATGCTGAAATTGTACGCCGCCTCTATCAAGGCGGCTGGGAAGGCGCTGCTTTCGTCATAGTCACGGAAGCCTTGCCGGCTCTGGATGCGTTGGCGCCGTTTCGGATTTATTCGTGCGAGTGGATCGCCCCGTTCCATTGCAATGAAGACGATATGCCTCTAATCCAAGCCGCCCGCAGAGAGTTGGATCCGGGCACCCGAAGAAACATGATCCGCTCTCTGCTGCGGCGGTTTCACGACGATCCGCCGGTGATCTATCTATTTCATTTAGTCAATTTCACTGGTCTTATGGGTCACGTAACAGGTTTTGCCAGCGACTACGGCATTATCCGATATCACGATCTCCGCCTGAGCCTTAATTGGCCTTCACACAGGGAAACCGTCATGCAACACGAAACCATCCGTGGACGAATCCTCTATACCTCGAAGAAACCGGAAAAGATGGACCAGGTCCGGGGCGGTGAGTCGTTCATCATCACCAAGCATATCGACGGGCGCCGTACTCTGCGCGCTCACTGTGCCATAGACGAAGACTCGCCGCGAGTGCTTCGGGATTCAATTACCGATCTCGATGAGAATTGGACTCCGTTGCGTAGCTTCGTGCAAACCACCGCGGATGAAGAATTTGTCGGGTCCGCATGGTACCGCATTACGGAGACCACGGCGGAGTGTGAGACCTACACTGAGAAAGAAGGCCGGGTGTCGCAAAGGTTTCCCTTGGAGCGCCCTCCGGCGTTCTTCGGCACCCATGCCATTCAATCGGACGCCATGCACACCAACTGTTATGATCTCTCTAAGGGCCCCGGAGAGCAGAAGGTAGCCATGTCTCTGTCATGTTCCCTGCATCATCGCGGTGCAACCGGGCCGATTTTGTACAAACGCAGTGGATTACCATTCACGTTTATCGGTGAAGAGGATGTCGCCGTCCAAGCCGGTCAATTCAAAGCTCTGCACTTTCGAATAGGGGCTGCAACTGACGACGACTGTATGGGTACCGACGTTCATCCACCCTACCATGCATGGGTGACTGCGGACGGGGACTACGTCCTGCTTAAGGCGCACTGCACCGGTTATATGCAGACCTTTTACGAGCTCACAGAATACGAGCGGCGCAAGAATTTCTTTTGAGGTGATTCAATCCTACGCAGAAAGGCTCTAGGATGCGGTTATGTCCGATCCTTTCGCTCTTGATGAGTCCTCAACGCCTTCTCAGTCTACCCAATCGGAGGTCCCTGACGATCCGCCTTGGCTGACGGCGCTCAATCCGGAGCAGTGCCAGGCCGTGCAAACCACTGAAGGACCAGTGCTGGTGTTGTCGGGCGCAGGGACGGGCAAGACTCGGGTACTGACCACACGGCTCGCCCATATTCTCGGCCGCCGATTGGCCCAACCCTGGCAGATTTTGGCCGTCACTTTCACCAACCGGGCCGCCCGGGAGATGCGCGAGCGGGTGTCAGAGCTGGTCGGACCCATGGCGGAATCCCTGTGGCTTGGCACGTTCCACGCTCTCGGCGTGAAGATCCTCCGCAAGCACGGCGAGTTGGTCGGCTTGAAGTCCAACTTCACCATTCTTGATACGGACGACCAAGTCCGCCTCCTCAAGCAGGTGATGGAAGCGGACGGCGTGGATCACAAGAAGTGGCCAGCACAAGTCTTGCTCGGCGCCATTCAGCGCTGGAAGGACAAAGGGCTCACCCATGAGCGGGTGACATCCGCTATGGCCGGGGATTTGGCAGCGGGCCGGGCTGTTGACTTGTACCGCCAATATCAGGAGCGCTTGATCACGCTCAATGCTGCAGACTTTGGCGATCTTCTGCTCCACTGCCTGACCCTGTTCCGGGATCACGCCGAAGTCCTCGCCGAATATCAGGACCGGTTCCGCTACATACTGGTGGACGAATATCAGGACACCAATGTGGCGCAATATTTGTGGCTGCGGTTGTTGTGTCAGAAACACCGTAACCTGTGCTGTGTCGGCGATGATGACCAGTCCATTTATTCGTGGCGCGGTGCTGAGGTGGGCAACATCCTGCGCTTTGAATCCGACTTCAAAGACGCCAAAGTCATTCGCTTGGAGCGCAACTACCGCTCCACACCAACCATTTTAGCAGCGGCATCTCACCTCATTGATCACAACGAGGGCCGTCTAGGCAAAACACTAAAGACAGCAGGCGACAACAATGCGGATCAGGGAGCACCGATCACCGTGCGTGGTGTTTGGGACGGTCCGGAAGAAGCCCGCTGGGTGGTGGATGAAATCGAAGCAACGCAGTCCAAAGGTGCGCCCCTGTCGTCCATGGCTATCTTGATCCGTGCCGGATTCCAAACCTTGGAGTTTGAAGAGCGGTTTATCACCACAGGCATTCCTTACCGGGTGATTGGCGGACCGCGCTTCTACGAGCGCATGGAAATCCGCGACGCCATTGCCTATCTCCGTTGCATCCACACACCCACTGACGATCTCGCCTTTGAACGCATCGTTAACAAACCAAAACGAGGGATCGGCGAATCATCGGTGCAAAAGATTCACGTCTATGGCCGGTCTGCCGGTATCAGCCTGATGGAAGCGGCCATGCAGTTGTGTGAGACAGACGAACTGCGGCCACAAACCCGCAAGACGTTGAGTTCGTTTGTTACTGATATGGCCCGCTGGCGCTCGCTGCGGGAAACCATGCCCCCGGCCGATCTATCCGCACAGGTGCTCGATGAGTCCGGCTACACGGAGATGTGGCAGCGGGACACAACGCCAGAAGCACCGGGCCGGTTGGAAAACCTCAAAGAATTTGTCGGCGGCCTGGAGGAGTGGGACACCATTGCTGCGTTTCTCGATCATGTCAGTTTAGTGATGGAAAACGACAGCAACGCTGGTGACGATGCGGTGACGGTTATGACGCTTCATGCAGCCAAAGGATTGGAATTCGATACGGTATTTTTGCCGGGTTGGGAGGAGGAGATCTTTCCCCACCGCCGCGCGCTCAATGAAGGAGGCGCGGCCTCCCTGGAAGAAGAGCGCCGGCTGGCCTATGTGGGCCTGACCCGCGCGCGGCAGAAAGTGTTTGTCTCATTTGCCGCTAACCGCCGGGTCTACAATCAATGGCAGGCCAGCCTACCGTCACGCTTCGTCGGTGAATTGCCCGATACGGGCGTCGAACATCTTTCCGACAGCGAATTGATGGGGTCTGCCTCGGAGGGATTTGCGGAAGGCTGGTCTTCCAGATGGCAAACCGGACAAGCCCGAAAGGCATCGGTCATAGATGAGGACGGTTGGCAGGTGGAGCCGCGACAGTCGTCCGGTGACTACACCGTCGGCATGCGTATTTTTCACCAGAAATTCGGCTACGGCATCATTCAGGCTGTAGACGACACCCGACTCGATATCGCGTTTGACAAGGCAGGCAATAAAAAAGTCCTCGACAGTTTTGTCAAACCGGCGTGATTGCTGGAAAGTGAAAAACCGGCGGCGGAAACGATCTTAGAGGGGGGAGATTTGGGGAGGGATACGCTTCCACCGCCGCAGTCCCGGATATTCGAAGGGGATCAGAATACGCGGGAGTTTTTCAACACCGTCGCCGGATTTTGGTGGCGGTCTAAAGTATGTACGTCGTCGCCCGAAGTTTGGATCATGTCACCTATATAGCCACCCGGACGACTCGGAACGGGGCGCGGTGGCTCATCTTCAGCGGATGCTGAAATGGGCCGAGGAAGACTATATATCAATGACTTAGCCATGACCACGTTGCTGCTCCTGTACGTCTTGTTAAATCAGATACGCATCATGGTTCTATACGGAATGTGTGAAATTTCCTTAAAGAGACATCATTGCAGGCCTGCTTTACCGAAAAAATTTTGCTTTAAGCGTCTCTCCCTTATGCCGACATAACGGTCATGTGGACGGTCTCCTTTACGGCCAACCGCGATGATGCAACCGCCTTTGTGCTCGCCCTCGATGACATCGCCGTAGCGGTGTCTCAATTTGAGGATGGGCAGAGTGACGGACAAACGTGGCGCATTGATGCATTGTTTGATGAAGAGCCCGATACAGCCGAACTCACAGCCCGGTTGGCGATAGCCGGCACCCAAGTCGAAAAACCTAGCCCCTCATTTACGATCACAAGAGTGCTTAATCAGGATTGGGTTGCATCGACTCTGTCAACGTACAGTCCCCTACGGGTCGGCCGTTTCTGGGTGCACGGTGGTCACCACCGTGGATTGGTCCCGGCTGGGAGTTTGCCCTTGCGGGTGGACGCAGCGACCGCGTTCGGCACCGGTGAACATGAAAGCACGAGTGGCTGCCTCTCGGCCATTGATCAATTGGGCAAGCGATCGCCGTTCACGCGATTGGTTCGATCACAGACATCACCGGCCGTACTCGATCTCGGCTGTGGCACCGGTATTCTTGCCATGGCTGCTGCGCGCCTTTGGCGGAAGTCTGTTCTGGCAACCGATATTGATACCGAAACGGTCCGTGTCGCCAATCGCATGGTCCATACCAATGGTTTGCGGCACGTCGTTGAGTTAATCCAAGCCAACGGCGTTGCAGACAGGCGAATTCACTCCGCGGCTCCATTCGCACTGATTTCAGCCAATATTTTGGCGCGGCCATTACGCCGTCTGTCTGCGGACGTTTTTTCCGCTGACACTGCGTCCGGCAGACGGCCACGATTGAACCTTTTTCTTCTTTTTTATCCTTCTATATCAATGACTTATCTTCCATATCCCCGTCCGCGCCGTTGCCTATTGCATCCGCGCCGTCCGTGTTCTACCGTGTTCACTTGAGCAAAAAGTTGTGCAAAAGCAGGGGGAAGCGTCCATCATGTCAAAAGGCAGAAAGCCCAAGGGTCCGCAGCTATCGAACCGGCTAACCGCCAAGTTTTGCGCGGCGATTACTCAGCCGGGAATGTACGCCGATGGTGCAACGCTCTACCTGGATTGGCGCAGCCCAACCAGCAGATCATGGGTGCAACGCCTACTCGTCAAAAGGAAGCCCACCCGGCTAGGCCTTGGGTCCTATCCCATGCGGTCCCTGGCCCAAGCACGGGCCGACGCCGCCTACAATCGCAAGATCGCACGTGAGGGCGGCGATCCGCTGTTTGAAAAACGTGCGGCCATGATGCCGACGTTCTCAGAGTGCGCCGAGAGGGTCATCGAGCTTTATGCCGAGGGCTGGAAAGAGAGCGGCAAGTCAGCCGCACAATGGCGTGCCAGTCTTCAAAAATACGCCTTCCCGATCATTGGCGAGAAACGGGTTGACGCCGTTACCGTCTCGGACGTAATGCGCGTCCTGTCGCCGCATTGGGCCAATAAGCACGTAACTATGAACAGGGTTAGGCGGCGGATAAGCGCGGTGATGAAATGGGCGATTGCCGAGGGCTACCGCGAAGACAACCCGGCGGGAGAAGCCATCAGCGCTGCCCTGCCAAAGCCGCAGAAAAGGGCGCAACACTTCAAAGCGCTGCCATATGCCGAGTTGCCCATTGCAATAGTTCACATACAACAGTGCGGGGCATGGGCAGCCACCACCCGGGCGCTTGAGTTCTTGATCCTCACGGCCACACGGTCGATCGAAGCCTGTGGCGCGGACTGGTCTGAAATCGACGTCGACACGAAGACCTGGACCATTCCGGCGGAACGCATGAAAGCCGGACGTGAGCACAAAATCCCGCTCTCCGGGCGTTCTTTGGCGATCCTGCAAGAACAGCGCGAGGCGACCGGCGGTGACGGTCTGGTGTTCCTATCGGCTACCGGCAAGCCCTTGAGTTCCGTCGCGCTTGCCCGCGTCGTGCGGTTGGCTGGTATCGAGTCAACGTGCCACGGTTTCAGATCCACCTTCCGGGATTGGTGCGCGGAGACAGGCAAGCGCCGTGAGCTGGCAGAGGCGGCACTGGCGCACACCGTCGGCGGTGTCGAGGGTGCCTATTTCCGGACGCGTCTGCTTGAGGAACGCCACTCCCTCATGGACGCTTGGTCCAATTTCATCACCGGCGAATCACCGACCGTGGTTGCCTTCCCACACCGTCCTGCAGAAAGGAATTAAACATGGACCAACCCCTAGAGCCAATCGTTGGCCTAAAGACAAACCGCCTTCTGAGACTGAGGGAGGTCGAGCAAATTTGCGGGATTAAGCGCTCACTGATCTACCGTCAAATGAATGACGGCAAGTTCCCCAAAAGTGTGCAGGCCGGTCCAAAAAGTCTCCGTTGGCGGTTGAACGACATCCAAGCCTGGATCGACGGGCTTCAACCCAAGGATTGAGCGAGCCGGCAAATAGGTCAGCTATATTGACCTAATTAGCGTTCTCTTGTACTTACTACAAGCTAATGAATGGAGAGATCATGCCCGAAATTGGATACAATAACGTCCGTATGCCCCAGGGGACCTACGACTTAGCCGCCAAGTTAGCCGGTAAAATCGCAGAGGCCACGGCGGAAATGGACTTAGCAGCCGGTCGGCCTGTCAGAAAAATCAAGGTCCCGCGCTACGACGCCATCAAAGTCGGCCTGGAAATTGCTGAAAAAGTGTGCGACGGCAAGACGCTTTTCTTCACACCCGAAACCCTTGAGAAATTAATCGCCGAGCGCTGCTTTGCCGCCGCCATGTGGGCCGCTGGCGAAGCGCTGAAAGGGACCGGCACAGATGCCGTCATGCAACAGGACCCGGACGGCAAGATTCATCTTCACATCAAGGAAATGATCGACGGCGCAGCCGGTGATTTTGCGGACTCCCAAACAAGACCGGAGGTCCATCTGCATTGAAACGAAAACGGCGGCTCCGTTTAGAGAGCCGCCACCTTGTCTTTGGACGCGATTTGATAGTTTGCAGAACGCATTGCAAACTATCATTTCATCACCTGGAAAGGCAAGGCCGATCCGACTACCAGGGGGCAAATCCGCTCATAGTCGGGACCAAGGTAGCGTAACCGGGCCGGGTAAAACTGGGACAACAACGGGTACGAGGGTGAGGTGAGCAGCGGCCAGCCGGGCCGAAAATCCCAAGCACGCCACGGGCAGAGGTCACCCACGTGACCGGTGGAGCGTGCCGCCCAAAGACTAAAGGGCGAACCGATAAAAAAATCAACCTTGCCGAATCTTGCAGATTTGGAAAGGCACTAGGGATTAGTGCGCCCGGAGCTATGAAAAGACCGCTTTCGAATAAGGAACGGCAAAAGGCTTTCCCGCCTGAGAACATGCTTCAGCAGGTGACGGAGGCCATGGCCACGAACGACCGGGAATCACTCGGAACCGCACTATTGCTCGCCAAACAACACACCCGGCACGGGGCATGGGCCAACTTATGCGGCTATCTTGGAATCCCCACCCGCACAGCCAGCCATTACATGAATCTGAAATCGGCAAGCAAATCGGCAAGCCCGGTAAACGGAGTGCCGGTCCCGCTCAGATCAAATATCGTCTTCAAAAACTACAATCGCCGGGTCCGCAGCCTGTTTGAAAAGAAAACCCGGCGCATCCAATCCTTGCAAACCCAACTCACTGAGGCGATTGCCGAGCGTGATACCGCCCGTTGGGAGAATGATGACCTAGAAGAACGGATTGCCATCATGGCTGACGGTGACTCGGATAAGGAAATGCTGGCCCGTAAGGTTCAGCACGTCAACGCCCGCAACCGGCAACTAGAAACCAGTTGCAATGACGCCTACCGTGAACGCGATCGCTTGAAGCGAAAACTTGGCCGCGCTAAGAGCGCGCTTGTACGCGGTGACGCCCACAAAGACATCCTCAAGAAAGTGTTCGGCATTGCCGCCGCACCACAACCGGAGAAACGCAATGGTGAGATTCGCATCCCGTAAAGACGGCGACGAACTAGACCACGCCCTTGCCGAGCACAGCGATACGCTGCAAGACGCAATGGCCGAAACCGAGTCCATAGTTGCCGGGCTAGAGGCCCGCTTAGAGACGATACGCGTTGACCTGGAAAGCGGCGTCAGCGCCGATGCCGTGCTTTACCGGCATTATGGCCGACGCCGGATCGATAAGGGTTAAGCAAAAACTGAAAGGCCCAGGTGGCAGCACTTTTCCGGCGATAAATCTTGGCATCTTCAATTGGAGCAGTGTCAAAGATTGATGCTAGAGTTTTTGTGACTCTAGTTTCGCTCCAACGTCTTTAGCAAATTCCTTCTCATTTATCTTTTGCGGTCCATATTTCTGGTACTGGTTAGCTAAAACCGTCTTCGCTGCTCCTGTAAACGTGCAAAATTCTTTGCTTGAATCAAGGGTGCACAAGGATGTGTAACTTCCAACACTTGGGACGCGTTCAGCATATTTCTTTGCTTCAAATACTTTATAAAGTGCAACCGGCAATGAATCTACGTCGGAATATTCACGTAGCATAAGGGCAGATTCAGCCAAGTAGCGCCCCTCTCCAATGCAAGCGTAATCTTCCGCCAAATAAACTTGGCAATTTGACCTAACACCGCAAATGGTTGGGTATTTAAATCCGCCGAAACCAGCAACCAAAACCTCTGCCCCAAGTTCGATGCTAGATATCTCCATAAAAGTTTTCCTGAAGACATCATTTGGGAATCTCTCATGGGACGTTTCAAGAAATTCATCGTAAGAAATTCCAAACTTGCCGACGATGTGATCGGAGATTTTCTCAACTTTTCTAGCAAATACGGCGGCCCTCACTATTTCCAATATTTTGTTGTACGAGACACCGGTCGTATTTTTTTCAAATTCCTTCTGAATTGATTCTACTAAACCATTTGCTTGTTCTATGTCCCCTGAAAACAGACAATACCAGTTCCCCACTTCTAAAGTCCGGTATTTAAATTGCATTTCGCTGCTACCAAGTGCGCCACTCGCCATTGTGTCAGAGCAAAAGACCAATTTTAGATCATTATTGTCTCGACATTCGGCTGCAATACAAACAGTCACATCGCTTCTCCATTGATACGGCTATTCCGGCTAGATTATGCATAGAATGGGGATTAGGTTTCATATGTTTGGCATTATTGACGTATTTGGATTTGTTACTTGAACGAATTGAGCAAGTTGTTCGCCGCCTGCTCGCGCCGTGGATCAACCGCGCCTTCGTAAAAATAGCCGGTCGATTCGCTTTTTTTGATGGAGAGAATTTCAAAGGCTGTTGCCGCCATTTTCCCCAAGTCCGGCCAGGCGCATTGCTTCGCCGCGTTCGATCTCTGCATCAAGAAACGTCTTAAGCGCGGAGGCCCGGCGCTGCACGGCGCGTGACTGCGCGTCCTCATCGGCTTGGCGCAGTTGCGGCACGCCAATTGAAACCGCGCCGTCTAGCTTCGCCCTGATTTCAGACTCAAGCATCAAAGCCATGGGCGCGATTGTCGAAGCCCAAAATCTTCTCACCGATGCAAGTTGGGCTGGCCCGGCCGACGTTGGATCAAACAGGCTTGGCGGGACACCAAACGCGCCTAAGATTGCTATTCCGATCTTTGAGCGCACCGCCTCAAGAGTCGCGCTCGGGTCAGGCCCGTAGGCTTGCGGATTGAGTTTCGAGGACTGGTTTTGTTCCCATCCACCGGACTTTGACGATATGACGGTAAGCCCGCCTTGTCCTAGCAGGTCGCTTATCTCTCCGGTCTGGTCTCCTGTACCGGGGAAACTAATCAGCCTTCCCACTGGTATCTTTGCTTCACGCGAAAGCGCCGAATCAATTTCCTCCACAAGCAACGCCGTCGCATAGGAACGCGCCAGCGGAGACCGGCCACGCCAGGGGCGGGAGTTGTCGACACCTATTTTGAAATGTACAAGAGCTTCACCGGCAAGCAACCGTGAAGCCGATCTTGACGGGCCGTTAAAGTCGCAGCGGTAAACCCATGTCGACGGGTCCGCTTGTCCGCGCACGTCATGGGACGTTGCAGGCGTAAGAGTGACGGCACCGGACGCGATATCAATTCGCGATATCAATTCGCCACGAAGCGCCAACGTGCGCCCGATCACACCGAGCAATGCCGGAGTGAGGCTGCGCGTAGCCGTGCCCATGGGCTCAATTGTGAGCGTGGCGAAAGCCCGTTCCCAAAGACCGCTGCAAAGTTCGACAACTGCAAACGCTTCTGCCGACGCGGCAACGCGCCCTTGTGCATCGCGCAAGATCGCTTGTACAACTGCGTCACTGGCATTGAGCGAAGCAGCTGCCCGGTTGTCTGTTTTGGAGAACGGCCACCGCATTAGCTGAGTCTCCACATCGGCACGCGGACCATGGGCGGTGGCGCACCGTCACGCCACCTGGCACTAACGTGGCTGTCCTGGTAGGCTGCACGATCAACCACCGCGAGGCCCATCACTTGCGCACGGTCGATCACGCGGACACCATCTGAAGAAATGCGCTCACGCTGCGCGATAAACTCAAGGGACAAGCCGCGATAGATGCCGGCCACGACGCCGGCGAGAGCTTCATCCGCCGCCGCCAGTCCTGCCGGCAACGTCGCTCGCATGTACAGGCCATCGTTGCGGTTCTCAAACTCAAGGGATTGGGGCGCACGGGCGATAGGGCTCAAGCGCGAGTGTTGCAGATTCAAGATCGCGTCGTCGGCTGGTATGGCCGCACCGCGTGAAAACATTTCACGAAACGCGCCGATATCGGTTTCAGTTTCATAGGGCAGAGCGAGGCCGGACAATGTTCGCTCGTCTACCTCATTCAACTGTGAAAAACGGATTTCAGGTTTCATCGAGCGGCACCTTTTGAAAGGGGTACCGCCCTGGTGTGCAGTTTTAGGTCTAAGGAAACCCGGGGACACACCAGGGCGGATTCGCCTGTCCTATAGCCGGGGCACAACTACCAGCCAGGACAGTCGAGGGGGTTAAGCGTGTTGCGTTTGCTGTTTTCTGAAACCAGCAGCGCGAACAATCTTCACCGCGTGAAGCATGACGGCAGTTAGAACAATCTGCCCGTTGGCCGCTTTCGTGATCTCATCTGGAATCAACGTCACGCCCTCCCAAACAGGCGCAACCATATCCCGGCGCATACCGAGCCGGATCACCGCGTTTTGTTTGTTGGCCGCAACATTCGGGACATGCGCTGACACTTTCACGCCGCCCGTTATTTCCATGAGCCGGTCAATCGCGTTTCGATCAACACTGGCGTTCCGGTAGACGCTGCCCGCGTGCGCATAGGTCGCGCTACCCATCACAGCCCGCAAGTCGGCAGTCATGGCCGCATAGGTGCCGTCGACGCGCCCATAGCCAAAGTTAGCAATGTAGTTTGCAAAATCCGTTACAGCATTGACGTTATTGTTGCCGAGATTTTGGGCGGTCAATAAACCGTTGGCACCGGATATGATTTGCTTGTCCAGTGCATCGGCAAGCGCATCGGAAAGGTTCATGCGCAACGCTTCGTCCATCATGGCGAACCGTGCCGCGTCTTCGCGTGAATAAAAGAACGACGCTTGCAACCGGCTAGGCGCCAACGCTTCCGCGCTGAAGGATCCCGTGGTTTCCGCCTGCGCTGCGTTCTCCGCTGGCACACCAACATCCGCATTTGTCGAAAGCACCGGAAAGATTGCCTCACCCACCGGAACCGTTGGCATATCGATTCCCAAAAACGCCGCGCAACTCATCGGAAACACGCCAGGAATTACGGGCTGTTGGTTCGCGCCAACGTCCGCAGGCGCGGGCGTGACGGCGCGGGCTTCCGTGCGCAGCATCGACAACGGAATCTGATTTGCACCTAACTTGAAATGCGCTTGCAGTTCGGACTCCGCGCCATCGGTTGCCCGGTGTTCAAGCGCCGCTGCAAAGATGGTGCCGACATTGGCGCGAGTGTGCAGCGCCCGCAGTTCCGTGTCTTCGCCGTCGCCGGTCAACTGGTCGCCGCGCTGGCGGGATTCGGTTTCGTCCGCCGCAATGGCCGCTTGCAACTGCGCTTCGCTGCTTTCCAGTTCCGTTAGCAACGGGCCGCGCTCTTGCACAACGTCATCAGTTAGCAACTCACCTTCCAACTTGGCGATCGCACCAAGCCTTTCCCGAATCTGCGAGCGCCGCAATTCGATTCTTTGTCGTGATGTCATATTCTTGTCTCCGATAAGCGGCCATCATGGCCAATATGCACCGCGTGAAACTCTGCCGGTGGTGGGCGGCGCGAGCCAATACCAACAGCTAAAACAGATGCACTGAGCGCATCGATACGGCCAAGGGATTTACCTTTGTCCAGGGCGGGATTCCCATTGCCGTCATAACGAAGAATTGATTGAGAGATTGCGGACGGGAGCAAAAGACCATCGCCAGGGCGAAGCCGCTTTGAGTCAATCGCGTTCTGAAAAGCACGAACATCAGCAGAACCGTCTTTGCCGGTCCCTTGTGCCCGCCATTCAATCGGCCAAGCGCAGCCGGAACGATCTAGAGCGTCCTGAGTCTCGGCTTGGCGGTATCGGTCGCTTGCGGCCAACTCGACCAGTTCATCCTCAAGCTGTTCGACAATCCAGCCAATGAATCCCGATACATCGACAACGCGGGCCGGCCATGTTCGTAGTTCCCCACGCTTGGACATTTCAACGTAACGCTGTCCGACGCCATCACCATCACCACGCTGATCTAACGTGGGCTCATCACCGAACGCGCCCCAACAATCAATCCGGCCACTGTCGGGCCAGTAAGCAGCAGCAGCCGTCATCGAGCGAGAGCCGCCCATATCGATGCCAACGAAACACGGTCCCTGACGTTCGGGCTTGCGCTTATCGGCGCATAGCTCGTACTGGGAAAGGCTGACGATCATTTCAGCGGTGGGGTTGCCCGGCTGGTTGAGATCGTGAGAACGGAAAAAGGACTGCTCGCCGGGAGCTGATAGTGCACGCCGGGACATATCCCGCATGTAGTCGAGAGACTTGATCGTGCCCAGCCCTGGATTTGCGGCATGCCAGGAGGTCTCATCATCAAGACTGCAATCGGACGGCGCTTCATAGAGATGGACGGCAACGGATGGATCTGATTGACGCTCGACCATTTCAATCGGCAAGCCGCTATCGCCCAGGATAGAAATGGCGATCAACCGGCCATCCTTGGCAGAGGTCGAAGACAACAAACCGGCCACAAGCTCACGCCCGCCCTTTACAGGAAACAAGCCGACCTCATCGGCAATAGCCAGGTCAAAACCGGACGCATGACCGGCAGACTTATCAGCCGAGAGGAACACCGCCTCACCGAACGGCGAACGGATGACACGGGGCATCTTGCCGAAGGTCAAATCCTGGAGGTCCGACGCCCGCCCTATTGCTTCACACTGTTGCCATATCTCGATTGACTTTTCACGGGAGAGGGACGCCACACCGGCCCGGAAACCGTGACGGCGCAGCGGGCCATCAACGGCCAGGTGACCGAGCAGGAGAATTGAAAGGATAGCCGACTTTCCATTCTTCCTGGCGCAGAACAACCCGGCTTCGCGTACACCAGGGGTAAGCGCATCACGAAAGAACGACTCGGCAAAATCCGGCAGGGCCATGGGCTGGCCTTCAGAGGTATGGCCGGGGGGAACGACAAGCCGAGCCGCTGCCCACGCGGCTAGAGCGCCAGCCGGATCGGCGGGGGGTTCGGCAACGGGTTCAATCACCGTCGGCGGCACATAGTCAGGCCCGGCAACGCGG
The DNA here is from genome assembly GCA_965262665.1 of Rhodospirillaceae bacterium. Taxonomy (GTDB): domain Bacteria; phylum Pseudomonadota; class Alphaproteobacteria; order Rhodospirillales; family Rhodospirillaceae; genus CBDBND01. Next base: position 359,897 of record OZ253551.1, on the reverse strand, counting down.
CGGCGCTGGCGGTATTTCCTCATATAGGCCGCACGGTCACGCTTTGGCATCGGTTCACCGGATAGGACAGGGTTACTGACCTATCAGACTACCCCAAGGCGTAACCGGGTTACAAGGCGAGAAAATGAAAGGGCTGGCACGGTTTAGGACGTGGACGGGTTGCCAGAGACAGGGTCCCACACCCAATGGTTGTACGAGAGGGGATTTCCCATAGTCGGCTATTCTTCCATGATCGTCCGTTTGTGGCCGGACGGACGCCTTTCCGGGTTGTCTCAAAACTTGAGCAAAGGGCTGGGAGAGTCCTATTTATCCTTTAGTTTCAAGGTGTTGCATCAATCTCTCAGGGACGTTTCGGCCCTATTGATTCCGGGCGGTCGTCTGGTTTTGTCGGGTTTGCTCAAAACGCAAATCCCATTGGTCCTGAACGCCTATCGGGCTCAAGGCTTACCTCTCCAATGCGCCATACAGCGCGGCAAATGGGCCACGCTCATTCTCAAACGTTGAAACTTGGTGCTGCGGCCCTTAGCTTCACCGCCATGAGCGAGCCCGCCACCTTAGCCGACCCCTTATCTCCGCAAGAAAAGTTGGATGCTTTGCGCGCCCATCTCGGAACGTCAGGAGTAGACAGTTGTCTCGTACCGCGGGCCGACGAGTACCAAGGCGAATTCGTCGCTCTGTATGCCGAGCGTTTGGCCTGGCTGACCGATTTCACCGGTTCGGCCGGTATGGCTGTGGTTCTGCCGGATCAGGCCGCACTCTTTGCCGATGGTCGTTATACCCTCCAGGCCAGTCAGCAGGTCGACGGCACATTGTATTCTGTCCACCACAGCATCGATGAACCGGTAAGCAAATGGCTGGGCAAGATGTTGACCAAGGGACATAGACTTGGCTTCGATCCGCACCTGCATACGCCTGACCAAATTAATAAGTACCGGGAGGCGTGCGAGAAAGCGGGGGCCACCCTGGTGCCTCTGTCGGGCAATCCTGTGGATGCGATTTGGGACGACCAGCCCCCAAGGCCGCAAACACCAGTGCGTATTCACCCGCTCGAAATGGCCGGGCGCAGCCACGCTGAAAAACGCGCCGACATAGCTGACGCGTTGCGCAAGGAAGGGCACGATGCGTTCCTGATCACCGCGCCAGATTCTTTGTGCTGGCTGTTGAACATCCGTGGCTCGGACGTCGATCACACGCCGTTGGTCCTGGCGCCTGCCCTGTTGTTTGCCGATCAACAGGCGGTTCTGTTTATTGACCCCGCCAAGATCAGTGACGAGATCAGCGACCATCTTGGTCCTGCCGTCAATCTCGCACCGGCCGATGGTTTGGGTGCTGTCATTGATGACATCGATGAATCCTTTTCCACGGTTGCAGTGGACAAGAGCACTGTATCGCAATGGGCTGTAAACCGTCTAGAAACGGCGGGCCTTACCGTTAAACGGATCGAAGATCCCTGCGCTCTGCCCAAAGCCTGTAAGAACGACGTCGAGTTGGATGGCATTCGTGCAGCACATGTTCGTGATGGGGCGGCCCTGACCAAGTTTCTGGCCTGGCTCGACCAGGAAGTGCCGTCAGGAAACCTCACGGAATTGTCTGCCGCTGAACGCCTGGAACAGTTTAGACGCACGGACAATCTGTTTAAGGAACTCAGTTTCCCGACGATCTCAGGCGCTGGAGCCAACGGGGCCATCGTTCATTACCGGGTCTCTGACGCGACAGATACCCCCATAACCGGCGACATGCTCTACCTGGTGGATTCCGGCGGCCAGTATCTGGACGGCACCACCGATGTCACGCGCACCATTGCTATCGGCACACCGAACACCGAACAGAAGCGCCGCTTCACCCAGGTGCTCAAGGGGCACATTGCGCTCGCCACCGCCCGTTTTCCGGAAGGCACTGCTGGCGGACAACTGGACGGATTTGCCCGCGCCGCATTGTGGGTGGACGGTGTGGATTACGACCATGGCACCGGACACGGTGTCGGTGCGTATCTCGGTGTGCATGAAGGGCCGCAGCGGATCAGCAAATCATCTCCAGGTGCCGCTCTCAAACCGGGCATGGTGGTGTCCAATGAGCCCGGTTATTACAAATCCGGGGCTTACGGTATTCGCACCGAGAATTTGGTGATCGTGCGCCAGGAGGAAGGACCTGAGGGAGCCGAAAAACCTCTGCTCGGTTTTGAGACCATCACCCTTGCGCCCATCGATCTGCGTCTTGTTGATGATTCCTTGCTCACGAGCGAAGAAATCGACTGGCTCAACGCTTACCATGCACGCGTGCGGGAAATGTTGACATCATTGGTGGGAGAAGACACCGCACCGTGGCTGGTCGAAGCAACACGGGCCTTGTGAACGCTAAACTCCTATGATCATCGCAAAGCGTAGGGAACAGCGCCGCGGTCTGCGCACGCTATTGCGGGCCAATTACGCCTACATCTTTCTTCATGAACTGACCTTCGCCTACGCCATCTATGTAGACCTACCTGTCGAACCGCGTCTTCGACAGTTACGAAGACATCGTCGATGCGGCATACCACGCCTGGAACAAGCTCATCGACAAGCCCTCGAAAATCATGTCGATTGGTATGCGCAAATGGGCACACGAAGGTCAAATTCAATGACTGTTGGTATTAGTCCCAATCATATCCGGCGGCGGCGAAGTAGTTTTCGCATTCGGTTGAGGTGAAGGCGTCGATGGCCTCGGCAATGGCGTCCCACAGGTCGTCGGCGGTTCTGGCGGCGGCCTTTCTCAGGAGCGCCTTGAGTTTGGCGAAGGCCATCTCGATCGGGTTGCAGTCGGGACTGTAGGGCGGCAGATACAGCAGGGTTGCGCCGGCGGCTTCGATGGCCTGGCGGATGCCAGCGACCTTGTGGGCGGGCAGGTTGGCCATGACGACGCTGTCTCCGGGGTCGAGTTCGGGTACCAGGACCTGTTCCACATAGGCCTTGAAGGCAGCCCCATGCATCGGCCCGTCGAGGAGCATCGGGGCCGCCAGGCCGGAGAGGCGCAAGCCGGCGGTCAACGTGGTGGTCTTCCAATGGCCATGCCTGCCGGCAAATCGGCCTGGAACCTGTTTTTCGCCAGCAACACCCAGGCTTATATTTCCCATTGGGGGTTCCGGGCGGCCCTCGCCTATGACTTCCCGGCGGCGCTCAAGAAAACCACGCATCCGCTGCTCATTCTCAATCCGGAGGACGATGTGTGGGAGGTCACGCCCCGGGCCAAGCCGCTTTTGAAGGACAATGCCCGCATCCACGATCTGCCTGGTTGGACCCACGGGTTTCTGCACATTCATGCGGCAGAAACCGCAGCCATCTTGCGGGACTTCTTTGGTCAATAAACGGCGTCATGCGCCGTTAACATACCTCACTATGTTTTATAGCGCTTCCACCCAGTCGATCATCCGCTGGCGTTCCCGGGCATCGGGTAAGCGACCCTGTCCAGCGCCGGCGTTGTCAGCCATATTTTTGGGCTTGCTGGTCGCCGGAATGACGCAAGTCGCAGCCGGATGGGACAGAATGAATTTCAAATAGAATTGTCCCCAACTTGAAGCAAATTCGCGGGCCCACTCTGGTACGTCTTTGCCCCGGGTATTGCGAAACAATCGGCCACGGCCAAAGGGCACGTTGATCATGGTTGCCACGCCCCGTTCCGCAGCGACGGGGAGCAGGCGGTCTTCGGCGCTGCGCTCTTCGATGTTGTATTGAAACTGAGCGAAATCGACACGCTGGTTTTCCATCACCGGCACCAGGGCGCCCTGCGCACCGGGACGCCAATGGGTGACTCCAATATACCGATAGCGGCCGTCCTGCTGCCATTCTCGCATGGTCCCGAGCTTGCGGTCGGTATCCACCAGATTGTGGACCTGGATCAAATCAATGCTGTCCGTATGGAGCAGGTCGAAGGAGGCATTGAGTTCGTTCAAGCCGTCCCGCTCGCCCTCCTTGCGGACTTTTGTGGCCAAGAAGGGCTGATCGGTGACATCGAGATCCCGGCACAGGTCACCGACAACACCTTCCGAACCGCGATAGGAGGGTGCCGTATCGATAATGGTTCCACCGTTGTCCAATAACGTTTGAATAACTGCTTTCCGTTGATCCATGGCAGCGGTGTCTGAACGGTCAACAATGAATGAACTGGAGGTGCCAAGCCCGACAACCGGAAGGTCTTCACCGGACGAGGGGATCTTTTTTGCCATCATGGATCCAACCTGCGCATTTGCTGATCGAGTTTGTAATGTAACGGGTAGGGCTGCCGCGGTCGCAGCCACACTGAGGCTCTTTGAAAACTGGCGACGGGTCATGGACCCAAAGTTTTTCACAAGCGTCATTGGCGCTTCCTTATCGTGTAGTTTTAAATCCAAATACTGTAATCATTACAAGCTCATAGGACTCCGGATTCAAGTGCGGTGGAAAGACCGATTGCCTGCCGGACCCTCATCATAACATTGTTTGCTATTCTTCTCGGAGACAACACCAAACGGGGGTGTGGTCGGACGCCTTTTCTTTGCCGCGGGGCTCCCGGTCGATGCCTGCGCACTCCAGCCGGTCAGCCGCCTGGGGTGACAACAGCAAGTGGTCGATGAGCAGGCCGTTGTCCTTTTGCCAGGCGCCACGCTGGTAGTCCCAGTAGGAATACTGATGGGACGCGTGATTAAAGGCCCTGAAGGCGTCCGATAGTCCCAGATGCTTGATCGCCTGAAATCTGGCCCGGGATTCCGGCTGGGTCAGGGCGTCCTTGGCGAAGACTTTAGCGTCATAAACGTCGTCATCGGTGGGAATGACGTTGTAATCCCCGCCGAAGACATAGGTTTCGTCACTGGCCAAACAGGATTGGATGTGGCTGTGCAGGCGGTCCATCCAGGACAGCTTGTAGGTGAACTTATCGCCATCGATGGGATTGCCGTTAGGCAGGTAAATGGAAGCGACCCGGACCGATCCGAAAACCGTTCCTTCCATATAGCGGGCTTGTTCATCGGTCTCATCGCCGGGAAACCCACAAACGACGTCCTCAACCTGTGATTTTGCTAATAGGGCTACGCCGTTATAGGTCTTCTGGCCGTGGGTCTCGATCGTATAGCCAAGGTCTTCAATCTCGAGCCGGGGAAAGGTCTCATCAACGGTCTTGATTTCCTGCAAAAGGACCACGTCCGGCGCAAATTCCTTGAGCCAGATTAGCACGTTAGGCAGCCGTGCCTTAATTGAGTTCACGTTCCAAGTGGCGATTTTAATCATGTGCGCGCTCGATCTGGATGTCTGGGAGCCTCATACGCCAGGAAAGCATGTCTGAACAGACCGTTGTAAATCTGCAACGGAGCTAAAAAAACTGGTCTGGACCAACTTCTTAGAGTGTTTGAGCGGTTTCTATTTCTGAAGAAACGGTGAAAACTGCCGCTTAAGTTTTCGGGTTTATCCCCTGTAGGCACGTATAGATTATCTGTTTGTCGTGATTACGGTCTTCTTGATCACGATGTGCAGGCGCCTGTCGTTTCGATATTGGGCTCCCTTCCACTCAAATTCAATCAGGCTTAAGGCTGCCGCCACCCGTTTCTCCACGCCTGGATAGTCGCATGCTAGTTGCACACGACTGAGCTTTCGGAAGCGCTTTTTTACCCCATTTGGTATCCGAGGGGCTATCTTCCTAAAATCTCCGTCATGCGTAATTAGAATAGAATCAATTGTCTCGGCGTATTTTGCCACAAGAGGGTCTAGCGAATTCGGCGGCAACACAGACCTCAGCCGGATTACCTCGTGCCCGCGCTCTTCCAAAAAGCGACATACCGACTCCGTCACACAGTGATCCGAAAAGAACTTCATGAGGAAAGGCCACTTTATGCGGCGGCCCTAGCCCTCTTTCGGATAGGCACTATGTCTCGTGTCGAGAGAGACGGATACTCCTCAATAATCGCCTTATTTGTATAACCAGCCTTTAGGAAACTCTCAATTGCTGCCACTGGTATCCTTGTGCCTGAAACCACTTCTGCATTGTGCTGGGTAAACTTACGCCTCTCTGTTCTTCCAACCTTAGAACCATCGCGCTTGCGGAGCAGGTTGGCCTTTCTCTCTATCTCCTTTGCAATCGGATCGAGAGGGATGTGTTTAAACACAAACTGGCCAGCGGTGTCTTTGGGACGTGCGTCGAGGTCAAAGACGATTCTCCGCTTAACAACGGCGAGTGGTATATTTGACCACGGCCGGTCAGAACGCTTTTTCAGTTCTAGGGCCGCGATCCGCAGCTCACTAAGTGGAATGCGGTGCTCGTCGGCTAGAATTTTCAGCGTCCGAAGACCAACAAGATCAATGAAAGAATAGACCCGCGCATACGGGTTTCGCCTATCATCGTCTCCCACATATTCTGGGGGAAAGAACCCCAACAGGTCCCATCTGGTAAGCCGCGATTTGGACAGGCCGGTAATCCGCGCCGCATGGTCGACGCTGAATGCGGCAAGGACTTTGGGGTCAGACTGCGCCACGCTGATCACTCTCGGTTGTCGAACATATGGTACGCATGCTATTCTCTTAACCGCAAGTAATGGATCATAGGAGCAAGATGCCAAACCCCATATCGCTCAAAGAAGCGTTGAAAAACAATCTCTTAGAGGACTTCATAGCCCAATCAGAGGCGGAAGGAGTCAAGGCGGCGGACGAAGAACAGTTCACTGCTGCCATCGCGACGATGGTCAGACGGCCCCGATCAGAAGGTCGAACATCGCGTTCTCCTTCGCGCGATGGTTCTGCCGAAACGTGAACTCGTCCAGATAGCGGTCCATGTATTTCGCCGAAACGTGAATATGTGTTGATGCGACGGAATACTTGAATAGCCGCCAGAAGCTTTCGACATGGTTTGTGTGGTGCACCACGTCTGTGGTGCTGTCATACCGTGCAAATTCCTTCGCTCCGTGCTTCACCTGTCCGTGCTTGTAGCCATCCGCGTTCAGTAAACCGTAGGACATGAGTTCGTCGGTCGAAACGGTGGATCCCGGCTCCACTGTGCGCAGCGTCGCCTCGCGGAGTGTCTTCTTGCGGACATTCGGAACGATCTCAGTTTCCATGCGACCGCCCCGTTGCTTCATGCCAAATACGATGGTCTTGCCGGCTGCACCCCGACCGCGTTTACCTGGTTGATGACCTCCGATATAGGCTTCGTCTAGTTCGACGTGTCCTTGCAGAATTTCAAAACCATCGGCCTTCGACATGAGCAGGCGGACTTTCTGGCCAATACGCCATGCGGTTTTGTAGGTCACCCCGAGCGTGCGTTGCAGTTCCTTGCCGCTAACGCTGTGGCGCGTCGTGACGAATAGAAAGATGGCATAGAACCAAAGCTGCATCGACGTGCGGCTATCCTCGAAGATCGTACCAGCACAGGGGTAGACGTGATGGCCGCAGCGAGAGCATGAATAGGCCTTGCGGTTGGCAAGGCGATGGAAGGTCGCATCTTGTCCGCACTTTGCGCACACATGACGCAGCCCGTAGCGGACGTCCATTACATGTGCGATGCACGCATCGTCATCGGGGAAGCGGTTGAAGAAGTCGCGAACTGAGAATTCTGGTGCGCGGCTTGGATTGTGGTCTGCTTTGGCGCGGGGCTTGCGGGTACGAATAGCCATCGGTCATCTCCTTCTATGACCTTAATATAGACAATCATTATACCTGCGTCAAGGGGATAAACCCGTAAGTTTTTGGGGTTCTACCAGGGGATTTTTTATATGCGATCGAACTTTGTCAAAACGGTACTGTTGGGGTCCGCGGCGCTTACCGCGTTGGTGGGAACGACAACCGTCTCGACGCCGACTCTTGCGCAGCAAGTGACGCTGGAAGAAATCGTTGTCACAGCGCGTAAGCGGACTGAGAGTCTGCAGGACATTCCACTGGCTATCACCGCCTTTACGGCGGCGGACATCGAAAATGCCGGTATGCAGGACCTGGGTGACGTGGCCTTGCAAACCGCGGGGATGCAGTTCTTCAACCGACGTTCCGCTTTCCGTGGCGGCCGGGTGGACTCCCTGATCAACTTGCGCGGTGTATCCTCGGGCGCCTCCCTGGATCACCTGCAACCGACGTCTCTGTTCGTCGACGGTATTTTCGTGCTCGGTACGGCCAGTTCCATTGGCCTGCAGGACTTGGAACGGGTCGAAGTGATCAAGGGCCCGCAGTCAGCTTTCTTCGGCCGCAACACTTTTGCTGGCGCGATCAACTTCATCACCAGGAACCCGTCGCTGACGGACTATGAAACCAAGATCGATGTTTCCGCGGCAACTTACGAAAAATTTGACTTCAACGTTCTGACATCCATGCCGATCGTAGAAGACAAACTGGCGTTGCAAATCAATGCGCGCCTGTACAGCCGAGGCGGTGAATGGACAGCCACAGACGGCGGCACGCTGGGCCGAGAATCATCCAGTTTCATCAGTGCCACGGTCTATGGTGAGCCGAGCGAAAACTTCTCCTTCAAATTCCGTGCGTATTACCAGGAAGACGACGATGGTCCACCGGTGACCGGGGTGTTGACAGGTGACGAGTTAGACACGTGTACGGGCACTTCTGTAACGCGGTTTAACGTGGACGGCACGACGGGCACGTTCAACCCGACACGCTACCTCTGCGGCGACGTACCGACCTTCAAAAGCGGCTTGATTCCGTTGTCCAGAGAAACCTCGTTGCGGCCGTCCAATTTGGCTTTGGACCGGACCGGTCTCGTCCAGTCCACGGGCGCACTGTTGTTAGGCCCGCAGCCGAATGCCATCAGTGAGTTCTTGGATGGTCAAACGTTTGTAAAAAGCGTGCCATCAATTGACGGTTACGGCATGAGACGCGACCAGATCCGGATTTCCTTGAATGCGGATTATGAATTCGGCGGCGGCCTGGAAGGTTGGACAGCTTCCTTCCTCGGCGGCTGGAACGACATGGGTCTGAACTTGCTGCGCGACTACGACCAAAGCGATTTCCAGGCCTGGTACTCCACCGACCCGAAATTCGGGCGGGACTGGAGCGTGGAAGCGCGCCTCAATTCACCGGAAGAGAACCGGCTGCGCGGCCTGTTGGGCGTGTCCTATGTTGACCAGGAATTCATCACCAGCGGCGCCGGCGGATTGCTCCTGCTGTCGTGCTTTAATTTCACCGGCGCACCACCCGCCGGCATTCCGTTTGTCGTCGCCTGCGGTGGTGGTCCGGGTATCTTCACCCTGCCGGCGACGTCGGGCAACGTGGCCAAGGTCAAGGGCGTCTTCGCGTCTATCTCCTACGACATCACCGACACACCCTGACCTTTGACGCGGAAGTGCGCTACTCGGAAGACGAACGCACCGCTGGTGAAGCGACCTTCTTCGATCAGACGGCCTATAAGGACTGGGTACCCCGTTTCATCCTCAACTACCAGCCGACAGATGAAACCACCATCTATGCCCAGGCGTCCCGTGGTATTCTGCCCGGCGCGACCAATGGTCTGTTGACGACCTGCAGTGAAGATGACTTCCTTGTGCCCTACACGTCACCAATTACAGGGCAGCAGTCCACTGCATCCGAGTGTGATCAGTTCCGCTCGCAATTGCAGGAAGGGCAGTTTGCGGCATCAACCCCCAGCCAGCGCCTGGATGCGCTCGAGGTCGGCTGGAAACAAGTGCTGATGGATGGCCGGGCCCGGTTCAACCTGACTGGCTGGTGGTACGAGTGGAAGAACCGGCCCTATGGTCTGGTGGTCAGCTTCGTTCGGGACTCTGAAGATCCGCTTTTGCGTGACCGGATACCCAATAACTTTGCCAACAGCCTGACGGTGCAGGTGGGCGGCAGCTCTGAATTCTGGGGTGTTGAGTTTGAATCCGGCATGGCTTTCACCGAGAACTGGGATACCCAGCTCAACATCAGTTGGCAGGACAACAAGATCACCGACCTGCAAAGCCGCTCCCAGATCCAAGTCAACGGCGGCTTCATCAACATGAAGGGTAACGAGACCCTTCGTTATCCGGGTTTGATGGCTAACTTGTCCACGACCTATACGGATTCCTTGAACAGTAATTGGGATTGGTATGCCCGAGCTGACTTCTCCTTCTCGGGTGAATACTGGGCCGACGTGGACAATCTCCTCAGGGGTCCATCTTGGTTTGTCACCAACGCCCGTGTTGGTCTGACGCAAGATGACTTCCGTATCGAATTCTTCGTCCGCAACCTGTTCCAGGAAACAGCCTGGCAGACGGTCTTCGGCGGAGCGCACTTCAAACACTACTCGTTCAACTTTGGTGGGTTCCGGGGTGCGAACGTTTCTCCGCAAGAAAAACGGACCTTCGGCCTAAGGACAAACATCACGTTTTAGATCCCGTCACAGGGGAGGGGATCCCGGGGCCCGGAACCGCATGGTTTCGGGCCCCATTTATTTTCGTCCTCCCGGAGCCGAAAGATTCTGGGCTCTACTTTTTTGAACAAACCTCGGTTCTTTTGTCTGAAGACACGCACGGGTAACATAAGCACCATGCGTGTCTTAGCCTGTGTTCTTTTAATATCTGTCTTGAGCAACGAAGCTGTTGCGCAAGCTGAGCTGTGCGAGCCTTACAAGAAAGGTGTGCGCCTCACCTTCGACACCAAGGTCATTATACCAACAGTCATTGAATTTGACCTTCGTGTGCCCATTTGCGCATACCAATCGACATGATTTTCGAGGGCTTGTCGATGAGCTTGTTCCAGGCGTGGCATGCCGCATCGACGATGTCTTCGTAACTGTCGAAGACGCGGTGCGACAGGTAGGTCTGGCGCAGGTACTGCCAGATGTTTTCGGCCGGGTCCGGCTCCGGCGATCTGGGCGGCAGGAACAGCGGCGTGATGTTGTCGGGGAACTCCAATTCGGTGGTGGTGTGCCATCGGCATCACCTACGCGGAAATCGCGCTTTCCCTTTCCGCATCCACCCGCTCCATCCCGCGGCAGCGGGGCGGGTATTGTGTCTATCTGGATGAGGTGCGGGCCAACTTCGGTTTCGAAAAATTCGAGGTTTATATCGGGAAGGAATACCACCCCGGCACCTGTGAATACCGCACCATCCTCGATCATGAGAACGAGCATGTGGCTATCAACAATTCGGTGGTCCGGGAATACGGTCCGCGCATCAGACAGTCAATTGAACAACAACTTGGCGTAATGCCGCCGCTGTTTGCCCCAGTGTTAACACCGGGTCGCGCCGGGCCATCCAAGAACTGCAGAATCGCGTTGAACCGGTGGTTTCAGCTTTCAAACAGGAACAGCGTCGCCGCAACGGGGCTATCGATACACAGCAAGCCTATGGAGTGCTCCAGGAGCTGTGCTCCGATTGGGCGCTGTATCGGAATTTCTAAATTCTAGAGAGTAGAGAACTTTAGAGCGAGAAGGAGGTTCCGCAGCCGCAGGTGGAAATGGCGTTGGGATTGGAGACCCGGAAGGACGATGCCAGCAGATCTTCGGCATAATCGATTTGCGAGCCGCCGAGGAGATCCAGCGACATGTCGTCAATGACGAGTTTGACCCCATGGAACTCGAACACCTTGTCGTCTGCCGTGGTCTCACTATCCAGGCTGAAGCCGTAAGAAAAGCCCGAACAGCCGCCACCCGATACGCTGAGGCGCAGCATCAATCTGTCATCGCCTTCTTCAGCGATGAGGCTTTGGACTTTGTCGGCCGCCCGTTCGGTTAACACAATGGACGCTGCCGGGCTCAGTTCATTCATAATCTATATCCAAACGGCTATGCGCGCAATGTAGGCATGCAGGGGCGCGGCTTCAAGCATGAGCGCCAATTGCCTGGAAACCCTGGCTCCTATAGGGTCCGCCGCATGAACCCCGATTTGTCCGCTCTCAGGGATTGCCTGGCCAGCGTCGCGGTCCAGCCGCAGCATTCCAGGGGCCGTCTCCACCCCGAAAAGGATGCAGAAACGCGCACTCCTTATCAACGGGACCGGGACAGAATCATTCATTCAAGCGCTTTTCGTAGGCTCAACTATAAGACTCAGGTGTTCGTCTATCACGAAGGTGACAATTACCGCACGCGTCTGTCCCACAGTTTGGAGGTGGCGCAGATCGCCCGTTCCATCAGCCGGTTTCTCGGTCTCAACGAAGATCTCGCTGAGGCGTTGGCCCTGGCTCATGATCTCGGCCACACCTGTTTCGGCCATGCCGGTGAGGGCGCCCTTAAAGCCTGCATGGCCGATTACAATGGGTTTGACCACAACGCACAGGCGCTCAGGATATTAACCAAGCTGGAACACCGCTACTCCGCTTTTGATGGCCTCAATCTGACGTGGGAAACTCTGGAAGGTTTGGTGAAACACAACGGACCGCTCATCAATAATGGAAAAAAAGACATTATCCCCTTGGCCATTCAGGAATATGTCGAGGATCACGATCTCGAATTGGACCGCTATGCCTCTGCCGAGGCCCAAGTTGCAGCCTTGGCCGACGATATTGCCTACAATGCCCACGACATCGATGACGGTCTCAATGCCGGTTTGTTTTCGCTCGACAACTTGATCCCAGTGCCTTTCATCGGACCAATCGTGAGCGATGTGCGGAACGATTTTCCCGACCTCGATGAAAATCGGCGCATTCACGAAATTGTCCGGAAGTTGATTGGTGTAATGGTCAACGATGTGATCGTGGAGACGGCGGCACGTCAGGCTCGGTATAACCCAAAAGACTCTGACGCCGTTCACAGCTTGTCGGAAGCACTGGTCGGGTTCTCCAATGGCATGGCGGATAACGATAAAGCCTTAAAGGGATTTCTTTTTCCCAATATGTACCGGCATGACCGCGTCATGCGCATGTCCGAGCAAGCCCAACAAGTCGTTACGGATCTCTTTGAACTCTTTCATAGGGAGCCGGAGCAGCTACCGCCGGATTGGCAGATCAACATGGACGGCCCCGGCGGAACCAAAACGGCCCGCCGCATCGCAGGCTATATCGCCGGCATGACTGACCGGTTTGCCCTTGAAGAACACCACGGACGGTTCGGATCCTTGCTGACATGAACGTTTTTTCTTTGACACGAGACCGGATCGTCGACGCCATCGAAGAGGCCGCTAATGACGGCGCTTTACCGGTTGATCTCAAGCTCGATGCGGTGACTGCCGAAGCGCCACGCGATGCCTCACACGGTGACGTTGCCACCAATGCAGCCATGGTCTTGGCCAAGCAGGCCGGGATGAAACCACGCGACATCGCTGACATTATTGCACAGCGGTTGACGGGCACCGGTGACATTGTTTCGGTCGATGTTGCCGGTCCCGGCTTCATCAATCTCAAACTGGGTGACGCCATCTGGCACCAAGTTGTCGCAAAGGTCCTGGAGCAAGGCATTCATTACGGCGATAGCGAGATCGGTAACAACACACCTGTCAACATTGAGTATGTCTCGGCCAATCCGACCGGACCTATGCATGTTGGTCATGCTCGAGGGGCCGTGTTTGGCGATGCCCTGGCAGAGCTTCTGGCCAAAGCCGGGTACGCGGTGACAAAGGAGTATTACATCAATGATGCGGGGGCACAGGTGGACTCCCTCGCGCGTGCTTTGCATTTCCGGTATCTGGAACACCTGGGGCAAAAATCCGCGGAAGATTTTGCGGCGGCGGTCGAATCCGGAGACGTGGAATATGCCGGTGATTACCTCAAGGATGCGGCGGGGGCGCTTGTTCACCGCGATGACGAAAAATGGGTAGACATGCCTGAGTGCGAATGGCTTGCCCCAGTTCGGGATTTTGCCATCGACGCCATGATGGCGATGATCCGCGATGATCTTGTCGCTTTGGGTGTCGTGCAGGAGGTCTTTTCATCGGAGCGGACGTTGGTCAGCCGTGGCGGCGTGGACAAGGCAATGGCCGATCTCGAAAAGGACGGATTGGTCTACACAGGCATTCTGGAGCCACCTAAAGGCAAAAAGCCTGACGATTGGGAACCACGACCGCAGCTCTTGTTTAAGGCCTCAGAGTTTGGCGACGATACGGACCGGCCCTTTAAAAAATCTGATGGCAGTTGGACCTATTTCGCGTCTGACGTTGCCTATCATCGAGACAAACTTAATCGCGGTTTTAAAGGTATGATCAATGTCTGGGGTTCTGACCACGGCGGTTATGTTAAGCGAATGCAGGCAGCCGTGAAGGCCATGTCAAAGGGAGGGGCCTATCTCGATATAAAACTTTGCCAGCTCGTGAAAATCTTCGATAAGGGCGAGCCGGTGAGAATGTCCAAACGGGCGGGGACATTTGTCACGTTGCGGGATCTTATCGACGCCGTCGGTAAAGACGTGGTCCGTTTCATCATGCTCACCCGCAAAAACGATGCACCGTTGGATTTTGACTATGCCAAGGTGACAGAAAAGTCTCGGGATAACCCCGTGTTTTATGTTCAGTACGCCCATGCCCGGGTAAATTCCGTTTTCCGGCACGCAAAGGATGTTTTCTCCGGAACACAATTATCAGATTCGAATTTGGCTAAAGCTGATCTGTCTCTGTGTGTTGATCCGGATGAAGTGGCGCTCATGAGGGCCATGGCGGCGTGGCCGCGTACCATAGATGCCGCGGCGCAAGCCCACGAACCACACAGGTTGGCGTTCTATTTGTACGAATTGGCGGCAGAGTTTCACGCTTTATGGAACAGGGGCAATGAAAACGCAGACATGCGTTTCCTACTCCCCGACGACCCTGAGCGGTCCCTAGCCCGACTGGCGCTTGTCCGGGCTGTTGCGCAGGTGATAGCGTCTGGACTGTACGTTTTCGGCGTCCAACCGGTTGAGGAGATGCGCTGATGCCAGATCCGCTACGTTTCCCTCGCATGCCTCTTCGTCAAAGCGACGGCAAGGAAGAGGGCAGTGGAGCGTTTACGGATCCCGTATTCGACGACGAATACTATGGCCGGGACCTAGCCGGTGGAAAAGCTCGGACCATTGGGCTGGCCATCGGCGTCATCGTCGGGGCGATCATTGCGGGGACAGCCGCATGGTTTGTTTTCGGTCCTGGTGGGGCGGCCAACCGCGGACCAACGCCTCTCATTGTGGCCGAGCCTCAGCCCTTTAAGGTCCGGCCTGAAGATCCCGGAGGTCTTCAAGTTGAAAACCAGGATAAGCGAGTCTACGAGCGCCTCGGCGGCGAAACAGCTCAATCGGATGTGGAAAATATTCTACCGCCACCAGAATCTCCTCGATCACCAGTGGCGGCACGGCCTGAACCCAAACCAGTAGCCGCGACGTCAACGCCAGCTCCGTCGCCTTCAACGACTCCCGAACCTCAGACACCGATTGCCGTAGCCCCAACGCCCCAACCGCCAGCACCAACAATCGTCGAAACTGACCCTGAGGTTCAGACATCAGAGATGCCCTCTGAGCCAGCCCAAGACTCTGAACCCGAGACCGCGACAAGCGCGCCTCAATCGGCACCAGCACAAACTCTGGAAAGCATGGTCGCAGCTCTATCGGGCGACTATTTGATTCAAATTGCGGCACTGCGTACCGAAGATGCGGCCTTAGACGAGTGGAATCGGGTTAGTGGGCGATATTCAGCCCTGCTTGGTCCTTACCGTCCTCTCATCGTGCAGGCCGATCTCGGTGAACGGGGTATATTTTATCGGTTGAGAGCAGGACCCTTGGCTAATCGCAGCGACGCGGAGCAGTTGTGCAGCGCGCTTGCCGCAGAAAACGTGGGGTGTCTCGTTGTCCGCAACGAATAGCTCACGATCAGCATCTTTAGCGGCCGTGTTTGGCTGCTCAGGACAAACTCTCGAAGATGACGAACGTGCTTTTTTTTCAGAAGCCAATCCGTTTGGCTTCATTTTATTTGCACGCAATGTGGACTCACCGGAGCAGGTGCGCGCCCTCATTATCGATCTACGGTCCTGTGTAGGCCGCAATGCCCCTGTGCTGATTGATCAGGAAGGGGGCCGAGTTCAGCGACTGCGCCCGCCTCACTGGCGTTCGGCACCACCTTTGCAGCAGTTCGGCATGTTGTTTGAAAAAAACCCAGAACACGCAACCAAGGCTCTACGTATGAACATGCAGGCGATTGGCAAGGAATTGTCTGATCTGGGCATTGACGTAGATTGCGCTCCGGTATTGGACGTGCCGGTTCCCGGTGCCCATGACGTCATCGGCAATCGGGCATTGTCCCAAAATCCCGCAATCGTTTCCCAACTGGCTGCCGCAGCCTGTGAAGGACTCATGGACGCTGGAGTCGTGCCGGTCATCAAGCATTTGCCGGGGCACGGCCGCGCCGCAGTGGACAGTCATGAAGACTTACCGGTCGTTGAAATTGGTGAGACTGATCTCGACGTCAATGATTTTGCGCCCTTCAAGGGCGTTGCGGATCTGCCAGTCGCCGGCATGACGGCTCACGTGGTTTACATGGCCTTTGATGCAGACCGCCCGGCGACTTTGTCTGGCCATGTCATTGCCGACGTCATTCGCGACCGTATTGGTTTTAAGGGTCTTCTGTTCAGCGATGATCTTGCGATGAAGGCACTCACTGGTACGTTTACCGAAAGAGCGGCCCAATGCCTCGCAGCGGGTTGTGATGTCGCGCTTCATTGCAACGGGAATTTGAAGGAGATGGAAGAGGTGGCGGCTGAGGCGTCAAAATTGACCGAAACAGCCCAGCGCTCTGTTCAAATATTGGATCAGTACCGCGGCAGTCCCCGCGTTGACATTGACCGCTCGGCCATTGCGTTCGAAGTCGCCTCTCTCCTCAAGAACGCCGCGTAGGCCAACTGGTGCTTTATACAATCTCGACCTGGGTTATTCCCGCGCTCCTCGCCATCACCTTGCATGAGGCAGCGCATGGCTATGTGGCAAACTGGCTCGGAGACAGCACAGCCAAAGAACAGGGGCGGATTTCCCTAAACCCAATCCGCCATGTTGATCCGGTGGGAACAGTCATCTTGCCCTTGTTTCTCGCCATCACGTCTCCCTTTGTGTTTGGTTGGGCGAAGCCGGTTCCGGTCAATTTCGGCCGGCTCCGACACCCCAAGCGGGACATGGTGTGGGTAGCGGCTGCAGGACCGGCCATGAATCTGTTCCTGGCCCTGATCTCCGCCCGGCTGATGTACGTCGTACCTGCTCTGTCTGAAGGGGCCGGTAACTGGACCTTTGAGACATTGAGAAACAGCTTATTTCTCAATGTGATACTCTGCGTCTTTAATCTGATTCCTTTACCGCCGTTGGATGGTGGGCGTATCGCCGTGGGACTGTTGCCGTTGGGGCCAGCGCGGCGCTTGGCGCAGTTTGAAAAATACGGCATGGTCCTGATTATCGGTGTCCTCATAGGTCTGCCCTGGCTCGGATCGCTCATTGGCGTGTCCATCCGGCCCTTTGTCTGGGTAATCTTGCCCATTGTCGAAGCCGTTATCTCAGCCATCGCTTTTCTGGCTGGATTGATCTGAAGGAGAGAAAAGCACACATGGGCGACCGTCCTCCCTTTGAAGAAGACGAACGGCCCGTTTCCCCTTCCGATGGCAGCACCTCTTCGGATCTCGTACTCAATCTGGCTGGATTTGAAGGCCCGATTGACGTCCTACTGACCCTGGCGCGGGAACAAAAAGTTGATCTCATCCATATCTCCATTCTGGAATTGGCAGAACAATATCTGAGATTTATCGACGAAGCCCGCTTGCATTTCCTTGAGCTCGCCGCCGACTACTTAGTGATGGCGGCTTGGCTTGCGTATTTGAAATCGAAACTGCTTCTGCCCAGGGAAGAGGAAGAAGAACCATCCGCAGGCGAAATGGCAGATGCGCTGCGCTATCAATTGATGCGTCTACAGGCAATGCAAGACGCCGGTAAAAAGCTGATGGAGTTGCCCCGCAAAGGGCAAGAATTTTTTACGCGCGGCGATCCCGAGGGACTCCCTATCTCTTACCGGTCGGTTTACGACATTTCGCTTTATGACCTGTTGCGCGGTTACGCCCGATCCCGTCAGGAACACCAGGATGCGGCCCTGGATATCGAACCGACAGATTTGTATTCCATCGACGAAGCGATCGAACGATTGCGGCAATTCCTACCCAGCGTACCTGACTGGACGACCATGTTGTCGTTCCTACCCGAGGGTTCCATGTCGCCATTCAAACGGCGCTCCGCTGTCAGCACGACATTGCTGGCCGCCCTCGAGCTGGTCCGATTGGGCAAGGCTGACATTCGACAAGACGGTGGTCTTTATTCACCGATCTATTTGCGACCGGCCAATCGGCCTGAAATTGTGGAGTCCTAATGACCGTTTCGGAGACTGCAAAAGATTCAAGCGTCGTTGAACTTCATCCCCAATCTGAAGACTCAGAAGTTGAGCCGGCTGATGAAGATGTGCGTTTGGTCGAAGCCTTGCTTTTCGCCGCAGGATCGACGGTGACAGAGCGCGCCATCAGCGAACGCTTGGGCAAAGACGCAGACATACCGGCGATCTTGAAACGCCTTAAATCGATGTACAAAGGCCGTGGCGTTGAATTAACCCGCGCCGGTAATCGTTGGTACTTTCGTACAGCGCCTGACCTTGGCGACCGGTTGAAGCTGGAGAAAATTGTTCCTCGCAAGTTATCACGTGCTGGAACCGAAACACTGTCCATCATCGCCTATCATCAACCGGTTACGCGGGCAGAAATCGAAGAAATCCGCGGCGTAGTCATTAGCCGTGGCACGCTCGACATTCTGTTGGAAGAGGGGTGGATCAAACCGAAAGGCAAACGGCATACTCCAGGCCGTCCAACAACGTGGGGAACGACCGACGCCTTCTTGGATCACTTCGGCCTGGAATCACTCAATGACCTGCCTGGTGTGGAAGAACTCAAGGCTGCGGGTCTGCTCGACAGCAAACAGGGAATGGCGGCCTATACGGCACGAGCCGAAGATGGGGATACGCTCCTATTCGACACAGAAGAATCGGACGATGTTCTGGAACCTTTGACCGATGGTGACGATGACCACCTCAAGGAAGGCACAGACTAAGGGATTTCTGTCCGAAAGTTCACGTTCTGCTTGCCAGAATCCGGTTGAATTAAAGGTCAAAACGGTCTGTTTTGCTTGCGACGCCTGCCTTTGAGCCTTAAGTAGGGCCTTATGGAGGCCGGACTGCGGCGAGCATTGCGGCAAAACGTGCTTTCTGCGATGATCCACTCATCGTTCGTGCAAGAAAACCTTGGAGAATCAAAGACATGGGTTCGTTGAGTATCTGGCATTGGGTCATTGTTCTGGTCGTGGTGTTGCTGCTTTTTGGCAAAGGCAAAATCCCGGCGCTCATGGGTGACGTTGCCAAAGGCGTAAAGGCGTTTAAGTCCGGACTCAAAGACGATGAAAAGGACACCGCCGAAGCCAAGGCCATTGATAACGAAGAGAGCAGTGACACTGCCATGGCTAGCGAAAAGGACGAGGCATCCCGCGCTTAAGGCGGGCGCATACATCGTCATCAAATGTCCGGCTTCTGGATGTTGCAGAGCGTGAGGCAGTAATCCCATGTTCGATTTCGGCTGGTGGGAACTCGCGATCGTCGGGTTAATAATGATCCTTGTGCTGGGGCCCAAGGAATTACCCCACGCCATGCGATCTATTGCCCGCTTCATGCGCAAAGCCCGCCGTTTGGCCTCAGAGTTTCAGGGTCACATAGATGACCTGATTCGTGAAGCCGACTTGGACGAAGTCAAGCAAACGGTCCGCTCCATTAAAAATCAGGACGTCAATAAACTCATCAATGAGGCCGTGGACCCAGGCGGTGAATTGTCCAAAGAAATCAAAAATACAATGGCTGATGCCGAGCGGGAAATGAACGAGATTAAATCAACGGCCGGTCCATCGCCCACTGCCGCACCAGCGTTGCCAAAAAAGGAACCGGAACCAAGCGACAGCCCTGAAGCCGAGGAAGCAAATCCGTCTTCCACACTTGAGGCCCCGTTAACCAAGAAAGCGGACGCACCGCCTGCTGCGGCTGAGTCCGCCTAATCCGAATGGCGGAAGACCCTGACTCCCATACGATGCCGCTGCTCGATCATTTGATGGAGTTGCGCACGCGTTTAATATGGTCAGTGCTTGGCTTTTTGAGCGCCTTCTTCTTCTGTTTTTACTTTGCACAGCCGATATACGATTTTCTTGTAATTCCGTTTGCCAACGTCATGGAAGAGGTTGGCGGCACAAACCGGATGATTTACACCGCGCTTACGGAAGCGTTCTTCACGCAAATCAAGGTCGGCTTTTTTGCGGCGGCTTTTATCAGCTTCCCAGTTATGGCCACCCAGATCTGGATGTTTATTGCCCCCGGTCTTTACAAGCATGAAAAAGGCGCATTGGCACCATTTCTCGTTGCTAGTCCGATCCTGTTCATCGCCGGTGCGTCCTTTGTCTATTACTTCATCATGCCACTGGCATGGCGATTTCTAATGCAGTTCCAAACTGGGGCGGACGAGAGCGTTCTTCCCATCGAACTGGAAGCCCGGGTGGGCGAGTACTTGGGGCTGGTGATGAAACTGATCTTCGCTTTTGGTGTCAGTTTCCAATTGCCGGTCGTTTTAGTTTTGTTGGCCCGCGTCGGAATTGTCTCTGCGGACGGCCTGGCCGAACGGCGGAAGTATGCCATCGTTGGTGTATTCGTGTTCGCGGCCGTCGTCACACCGCCGGATGTGATCAGCCAGATCGGTTTGGCCATTCCCATGATGCTGCTCTACGAAATGAGCATTTACGCTTGCCGGATCGTCGAACGAAAGCGCGAAGAAGCCTGGGCTGTCGACGCCGAGGATGACGGTTTTGAAGATACGGACTTCAACGAGGCCTAAAGACTGATCCTTTATTCTCGCCTCGCCGATCAATCCTGGTAGACGCTTCGCCCATCGTTCCGTATAACCCGCTTCCATACAGTCCGTTCCTTTCAGTCTGTTCACTGGCCGCCTGGTTCCTCATGTTCGATCTCAAATGGATACGCGACAATCCCGACGCCTTTGACGCGGGTCTGGAACGCCGTGGTTTGGACCCGCAGGCTGCCAAGGTTATTGACCTGGACACCCGCCACCGTGCAACCATCACCCGGCTGCAATCTCTTCAAACGGAGCGCAACGAGACGTCTAAGAAAATTGGCCAGATCAAGAAAGAAGGTGGAGACGCCGATGCCTTGATGGCCCAAGTGACAGCCATGAAAGACGACATGGCCCAGCTTGAAGACCAGCAACGGGCTCTATCTGACGAAATTCAAGAGTACTTGCTCGGTCTGCCCAATATCCCCCATGCCAAAGTGCCGGACGGGTTGACCGAAGACGACAATGTGGAAATACGCCGGATCGGCGAACCGCGTCAGTTCGATTTTGAAATCAAAGATCATGTCGAACTGGGCAATGGCGTTGGCGGTTTGGATTTTGACACGGCTGCGACAATGTCTGGCGCCAGGTTCGTCGTCCTCAGTGGAGCAGTCGCCCGATTAGAGCGGGCGTTGGCTCAATTCATGCTCGATACCCATGTTCAGGAGAATGGCTATACAGAGGTGAATCCGCCGTTATTGGTCAAAGACAATGCTCTAATCGGCACAGGGCAACTGCCAAAATTTTCTGAAGACCAGTATCGCACCCAAGATGATCTCTGGCTCATTCCAACAGCCGAAGTTTCGCTTACCAATATGGTGGCGGAAAAAGTTCTTGCGGTAGATGAATTACCGCTGCGTTTGACGGCCTTTACACCGAGTTTTCGCCGCGAAGCCGGTGCCGCTGGCAAAGACACCCACGGCATGATCCGGAATCATCAGTTTGAAAAAGTTGAACTGGTATCCATCGTCACACCCGAACAATCTGGGGACGAACTGGAACGGATGACAGCCTGCGCCGAAGGGATATTACAAAAGTTGGTATTGCCGTATCGTATTGTCGGTTTATCCGCCGGTGACATGGGCTTCAGCGCCCATCGCACCTACGACCTGGAAGTCTGGCTCCCCGGTCAGGATCGTTATCGCGAAATCTCGAGTTGCTCCAACTGCATGGATTTTCAAGCCCGGCGCATGAGTGCGCGCTTTAAGCGGGAGGAGGGGGCAAAAGGGACCCGTTTCGTTCATACGCTCAATGGCTCAGGACTGGCAGTTGGCCGGACCCTGGTTGCCGTTCTCGAAAACTATCAACAAGCGGGCGGCAGCATCACCATCCCCGACGTGCTCAAACCATACATGGGCGGGCTTGAGCTGATTCAGCCAACAAGCAACTAAAGATCAAGGCTGTATATGTTTACGCCCGTTGAAGATCTGTCCCAATGCCGCATTTTGTTGTCCAACGACGACGGCATTGATGCGCCCGGTTTGACGGTTTTGGAAGAAATCGCACGCTCTCTCACGGACGATGTTTGGGTGGTTGCGCCGGCCCACGAGCAGAGTGGAGCAGGACACTCTCTTACTCTGCATAAACCGCTACGCCCCACTCAGTTGGGTGAAAAGCGCTACATGGTCGACGGTACACCGACGGACTGTGTCATGGTTGCTGTGCAGCATATGATTGATGGCCATGCCCCAGATCTGGTTTTATCCGGCATCAACATGGGCGAAAATCTTGGTGAAGATGTTCATTATTCAGGAACAATTGCCGCCGCGTTGGAGGCAACGCTTCAAGGTATTCCGGCCATCGCATTGAGTCAGGCGATGAATGAGCAAGCTTCGTGGTCTATAGTGAAACGGTATGCCGCTGAACTGATCCGTTCGGTGTGCAAAGCCAGCTGGAATCCCGATACGTTGATCAATATAAATTTTCCGGATTGTGCTGTTGACGCCGTCAAAGGTATCAAAGTGGTGCGACAGGGTAAGCACAAGCTAGGAGATGATCTTATTCTCAGGGAAGATCCTCGCGGCCGCCCCTACATCTGGATCGGTGCACCAAGAATCAGTGACACCCAGACGGAAGGAACGGATCTTCATGTCGTCGCCGATGGGTATATTTCCGTGACCCCCTTGTGTGTGGATTTAACCGACCACGACACCCTGGTAAAGTTAGCGCAGGTTCTCGAGTGAGCCAGGACTCACGCCGCATCCGGTTGATCATGGACCTGCGGAACTCCGGAGTGACCCATACGGCCGTGCTGTCCGCCATGGAGAGGATACCCAGGGAAAAGTTCGTCGAAGAGACATTCTTGGATCAAGCCTGGGCCAATCGCGCACTGCCAATTTCCTGCGGGCAGACCATCAGTCAGCCGCTGGTTGTGGGGTTAATGACTCAGGCCTTGGAAATGACGGACCGGCACAAAGTGCTGGAAGTGGGAACGGGGTCTGGATATCAGGCTGCAATCTTGTCGAGGATATGCAGGCGTGTGTATACCATCGAGCGGCACCAAGACCTCTTGAAAACGGCGGAACGCCGTTTTGCGGATCTGTCACTGCATAACATAACCACGCTGGTCGGTGACGGCTGGAAAGGGTGGTCCCACCAAGCCCCGTTTGACCGCATTTTAGTCACAGCGGCCGCACCGGTTGTACCCCAAGATCTGGTGGCACAACTATCCGATGACAATGGCATCATGATTCTTCCAGTCGGCGATTCGTCAGCCATCAACCAAATGATTGTCCGCGTCACAAAATCGGACAGCCGCGTTCATTCTGAGCAACTCTTTCCTGTGCGGTTTGTTCCATTGGTAGAGGGGTTGCCTGAAAACAAGGACGCCTGATGCTTCTGCGTAAAGAGATCCTTGCCGGGATCGTTGACGGAGCGATTAATCTGGTTTTTCGCCGCTGGACCAAGCCGACCGTGAAGACAGGTGGGCGGTTAAGAACCCGCGCCGGTGAATTGGCTATAGAAATGGTCGAGCAAGTTAATGTCGATAAAATCACCGCCAAAGACGCTAAACGAGCTGGATTCGCCGATCGGGATGCGCACCTAATACCAGCGGTCGTTGAGATTGATTCTCTTTTAGGGATTCCCCACGGCGCAATGATGTGATTCATAGAAAGCCGGCTTTAAATGGAGGATTTGATGTCGGCGAAGATCCCGTTGCGAACGGACTATGACGCGGTCCAAGCGCGGGCCTTGACGCGCAAAGCGACAGATCCCAATCAGGTGCGCCGCCTTCTGGCGATTGCGGCGGTTTATGATGACTGAACCGTAGGGATGCGGCGGCGGTTGGCGGCATGGACCGCCAGAGCCTGCGCGACTGGGTGTACCGGTTCAATCAGGCAGGCCCCGAGGGCCTGCACGACCACAAATCTCCCGGCGCGGTTCCGCAGCTGACGGCGGTGGAGAGGGTGGCGTTGGCGGAGATCGTCGAGGCGGGGCCGGACAGCGACGGCGTCGTGCGCTGGCGCCGGCTCGACCTCAAGGAGGTTATCCGGGACCGCTTCGGGGTGGAGTATCACGAGCGCTCGGTCTCGCGCCTGCTGCACGATCTCGGCTTCTCGCACATGAGCGCCCGGGTGCGCCATCCGGGCCAAGATGCGGCAATGCTGGAGACGTTTAAAGAAACTTCCCCCGGGCGCTCGCCGCGGCGGTAGCCCACCTGCCGCCCGCAACGCCGGTCGAGCTGTGGTGGCAAGACGAGATGCGCCTTGGCCAGAAGAACGGCATCGTCCGGCAGTGGGCGCGCACCGGCAGCCGTCCGCGTCAGCCCAAGGACCAGCGCTACCAGAGCGCCTATCTGTTCGGCGCCGTCTGCCCGGCGCGCGGTACCGGTGCGGCCGTGGCGATGCCGTTCGCCGACACCCATGCCATGCCGGCCCATCTCGAAGAGATTAGCCGCACCGTCGCCGACGGCTCACACGCCGTCCTCCTCATGGACCGCGCCGGCTGGCACACCACCACCGAATTGGAGTTCCCCGACAACATCACGCCGCTGTTCCTGCCGCCCAGATCGCCGGAGCCGGACCCGGCCGAAAACATCTGGCAGTACCTGCGCCAGACCTACCTGTCGCACCGCGTCTTCGACAGTTACGAAGACATCGTCGATGCGGCATGCCACGCCTGGAACAAGCTCATCGACAAGCCCTCGAAAATCATGTCGATTGGTATGCGCAAATGGGCACACGAAGGTCAAATTCAATGACCGTTGGTATTAGTTTTCTAAATCAAAGGCAAGACGGCGATGTCTACCGCATCAAAGTAAAATATGCCGGGGCGGACTCACGGATAGCTTTGCGCAAGCGAGGCAAGCTGACAGCTAATGAAATTGCGACTATTCTGAACAAACTGGACCGCATGGACCGAGCCAGCCGCCACGGTCCATGGACCTGGGCAACCTTATCGCTAATCGAGGATCATCCGGCACGACGGGCCATAGAACTGGCTCAAGAGATGGGCCTTGAAAAGCCTGCATTCAAAAGCAATGTCAGAAAACTCAAGGAAATGGGTCTGACTGAAAGCCTTGAGATCGGGTACCGGATGTCCCTGCGCGGTAAAACGGTCAAGCGAGCGCTGGAAAAATCTTCATCCCTTAGGCCATGACGGAACTCGCTTGCAGAAATGTGCAGTGATTCGTATCGTTCCGCTCATGCACAGCCGTCTGAAAATCTTGGGCCTCGCCCTAACCGCAATCCTGCTTGTTGGATGTGCGCCGCGCTGGGAACCGCCACCCGACTACCGTGGTGGATTTCTTATTGGTGCCCGACCGCCACCACGATCCGTCACAGTCGAACCGGGTGACAACGTCTATTTGATTGCTCGCCGGTACAACGTCCAAATGAAATCCATTATCGAAACGAACGGGCTGCGCCCCCCGTACATCCTTTATCCCGGACAGGTGCTTCGTCTCAACGCGCCGATAATTCATAACGTAAGGGGCGGCGATACTCTGTACGCCATTTCCAGACGCTATGGTGTCGATATGCGTGCGCTTGCCCAAGCGAATGGAATCGCGTCGCCGTACACCATATTTCCTGGACAGCGCCTGGCTGTGCCTGAGTCCTACACGGCAGCTGATGTGGTCGCAACGACAGCGCAACAGGAGCAATCACCGCCATCAAGGTCAGCTCCTCCAAAGCGGTCGCAGCCGAGAACTGGGCCATCGAGCGTTGGCCAGAAAGCATCGTCACCGCCACCTGTCGCTCCTCCCGCGCCACCGGCCCGGGCTGGCAGCCGGTTCATCTGGCCGGTCGATGGTCGGGTAGTAGCCAACTATGGTCCAGCGGGCAAAGGCCTGCATAACGACGGCATTAACATTGAGGTTTCGCGCGGTGCCACGGTCAAGGCTGCCGAGAATGGTGTCGTCGCTTATTCGGGCAATGAACTGCAAGGGTTTGGCAACCTCCTGTTGATCAAGCATGCAGACGGTTGGATGAGTGCCTATGCCCACAACGATCAATTGCTGGTCAAACGGGGTGACAGGGTCAACCGCGGGCAAGTTATTTCCCGTGTGGGAGAGTCGGGCAGCGTGCGGTCGCCACAGCTGCACTTTGAGCTCAGGCGGGGAACGAAAGCGGTAGACCCGCTGCAGTTTTTGGAAAGGCGCCAAAGCTAAGCGTATTCGCGCCACAATCAAAGTGGGCGGGTTAACCCTGACATTTAAGCGGCAAAGTGCCACGCTATGTGACGTATAGCCCTTGGCGAATAAGAGGCGCGGCATGACCGACAAGTCTGAATCTTCAATTCTTAATCCGACCATCAGCAAGCGAACACTGCTTGCCGGTGCTGCATCTACTATGGCTTTGAGCGCGTTGTCGTTTTCCAAGCGGCAAGCGCGAGCACAGGCCTCAAATTGGGATCTCATCATTGTCGGGGGCGGTACAGCCGGTATGCTGGCTGCTTTGTTTGCCACTGAACGAGGTGCCCGGGTACTGCTGATCGATATAGCACCGCAGCTCGGCGGCACGATGGTCCGCTCCTCCGGACAGGTCGCTGCTGCGGGAACGGTATGGCAGAAGGAACAAGGTATCGTCGACAGTCCTGACGCCCACTATGACGACGTCATGCGGATTAACCGGAACACCTCCGATCCACGGCTAACGCGACTTTTAGTCGACAACGCGGCGGATACCCTCAATTGGTTTGCCGCCCGAGGCTACGAAATCATGGACAATCACCCGGTTGTCGGCGGCGGTCATGAACCATTCACCACCCGCCGGTATCAATGGAGCGAAGACCGCGCCCGTGCGTTCCAGAACATCATAGACCCGATGATAGAAGAAGCGCAGGCCTCTGGACGTCTTGAGGTCTTGCTCGATACGGGAGCCGTTGACCTGGTGCAAGACGAAGGCGGTGCGGTAATCGGTGTGGTTACTGAGAATGACACCGGAGAGCGGGTGGATTATCGCAGCCGGTTTGTTCTGCTAACCAGTGGCGGTTGTGCCTCAAACCCGCGCATGTTTGAGAATCTTCACGGCGTACCGTTGTTTTGTGAAGTGGCCTATCCCTACAGCCAAGGCCAGGGCATCACCCTCGGACTCGGTGCCGGAGGATTTGTCAGGGGCGGGGACAAGTACGCAACCCTGTTCGGGGCGGTTCTGGAAAGCGAGTATTTCCCTGCACCGTCAATCGCCGGGGCCATGCTTGCGCCCGAGCGACGTCAACCGTGGGAAGTGTACGTCAATATCCATGGGCAACGCTTTATCCGGGAAGACGAACCCAGCGTTGCCCATCGGGAATATATGCTTGGTCTCCAACCGGGTCATCGCCATTGGGCAATCTTCGATCAAGAGATCTACGACACGGCACCACCGTTTTTGACTCGCATGACTCGTGAAGAACAGGAAGATGCATTCATTGATCATCCGATGTTCGCCAAAGCCTCCACCATAGGGGAACTTGGCGTGAAGGCAGGTGTAAATCCCTACAACCTCGAGCGTGAGATCGCCGCTTACAATGACGGTGTGCTCTATGGAACGACCGACCCCATGGGCCGGGAGCATCGGCCAGCACCAGTTGCCAACGGCCCGTTCTACGCCATTCGCTTGCAGGGCTGGAACGTCATGTCCTACGCCGGTCTGGGTGTGGATGGTCAACTTAGGGTGACACGTAGCGATGGCACACCTATACCTAATCTCTATGCGGCCGGTGAAGTCATTGGCAATGCATCCACGTCTGGGCATGCATTGCCAATGGCATGGGTGTCACACCAGCGCTGACCTTTGGCCGGCTGCTCGGCCAGCGGATTATTCCTTTCACCGCTTGAGAGAAGAACCTAAGACAGGTCGATTTTGGTTTCCTGTTCGCCGGCCAGATGTTGAATGAACTGCCAGGCGACGCGGCCGGACCGTGAGCCGCGAGTCACGCTCCACTCTTTTGCTTGTGCGCGCAAGGAGTCTGAACCACTGTTAAGACCGATGCGCGCAGCGTAACTTTCGACAATGTCGAAATAGGTTTGCTGGTCTAGGTGATGAAAACCGAGCCAAAGACCAAAGCGGTCTGACAAAGAAACTTTTTCCTCGATCGCTTCGCCGCGATGAATGGCACCAGCGCGTTCGTTTTCGATCATATCGCGTGCCATCATGTGCCGCCGGTTCGAGGTGGCATAGAAGACAACGTTTTCAGGTCGCCCTTCCAGGCCGCCTTCAAGCACGGCCTTTAGCGCTTTATACCCGTCGTCTATGCCTTCAAATGAGAGGTCATCGCAAAAAACAAGCCATCGCTTGGGATGATGCCGCAGCAGGTCCAGCAAATTGGGCAGGGTCGGAATATCTTCCCGGTGAATTTCAACGATGATCAGCTCTATATTTTCCGCAGTTGCCGCATTTACCTCAGCATGTACCGCTTTGACCAGTGAACTCTTCCCGGTACCTCGGGCTCCCCACAGCAGTGCGTTATTGGCCGGAAGGCCGTCGGCATGATTGCGCGTATTGGCCAGCAGTGTCTGCGCCTGGGCTTCAATACCCTTGAGCAGATTCAATGGAATCCGGTTAACCTGTTGGACGGCTTTGAGCCGGGTTTCTGAAGGATTCCAGACAAACGCTTCGCCATCCTCAAAGTCCTGAGGCGAGGTTTGCCCTGGTGCGAGCCGGTCGAGAGCGTCGGCGATTCGGGTCAGCGCGGTGGGGCGGATGCGGTCCATTAAAAAAGGGTCCTAAGGCCTTGATTTGGTGCTGAAACGCTATCAAATGACACACCTGCTGCAAGGGGAAATTGGCGGTAACAGGTCCTTTGCATCCGGGGAAGGCCTGAGTATAGTCCGCCCACCTTCGTTTCCGGATCAGGAGAGTTTTCAATGCTTGTGACACCAGCCTTTGCCCAAGCTGCCGGAGGGTTCGGTGCGGGAAGCGCGTTCTCTGCTTTTATCCCGATTATTTTGATCTTCGTTGTTTTCTACTTCCTCCTCATTAGGCCACAACAGAAACGGATGAAAGACCATCAGGCGATGCTGAATGCCGTCCGTCGCGGAGACCGCATTGTGACCAATGGCGGAATTATTGGCACGGTGACAAAGGTATTGACGGAAGAGCGTGAGCTGCAAGTTGAGATCGCAGAAAACGTGCGAGTTAAGGTGAAGCAGGACATGTTATCCAGTGTCCTCAGCAAGTCTGAACCGGTTCCGGCCAACGACGACAAAACCTAAACTTAAGACATGAATTGGAGGCGGGTGCCAGTTGATATCAACTGCCACCCATGACGAAAAATAATGCTGGATTTTGGTCGAACTAAATCAATTGTCGTTCTTATCATTGTTCTGTTGGGCGCGGTGTTCGCGGTCCCCAATCTCTTTGAACGTGACAATACCGGTAATTATCCGGACTGGTGGCAACCGGTTAATCTGGGCTTAGACCTTCGCGGTGGGTCTTACCTTCTCATGGAAGTTGATACGAATGCGGTGGCCGCAGAGCAATTTACGGATTTGCAGGAAACTGTAAGGCAAACCTTACGTGCTGAAAGAATTGGGTACCGTAATCTTGCCGTACGGGGTGAGTCGGTAACTCTGGCACTGCCTGATCCCAGCCGAATTACTGAAGCGCGCACTGCAATTTTTGCAGCGTCGCAAGGTGTCGAATTCGAAAACTTGGAAGGTGGCCGTTTAAGAATAACGTTACCGGAGTCGGTTCTAATCGAACGCCGGATTAGTGCCGTAACACAGTCTATTGAAATCGTTCGCCGTCGTGTCGATGAATTTGGAACGTCAGAAGCCAGTATTCAGAGGCAAGGTGAAGACCGCATTATTATCGAACTTCCAGGTATTGATAATCCAGAGCGCGTGAAACAAATCATTGGTCGCACGGCCAAGTTAAATTTCCATCTTTTAGCTCCTGGTTTTTCACCCGGCTCAATTAATTCTCGGGACCTTCCGGCAGGGACCATGCTCGTTCCCGATGCCAGTGGGTCTGGGCAGGCTTACGTCGTTCAGAGACGTATTTCCGTGCCCGGTGAAATGCTTGTCGACGCTCAACCGTCGTTTCAAGACGGACAACCCGTGGTGTCTTTCCGTTTTAATACCGCTGGCGGCCGGCGTTTTGGTGCGATCACGTCGCAAAACGTGGGAGAGTTTTTAGCGATTCTCCTGGACGATGCGGTGATTAGTGCCCCGCGGATCCGCAGTGCCATTCCCGGCGGCAGCGGTATCATTGAAGGAGGGTTTACGGTTGAGGGTGCTCAGGATCTATCCCTTCTTCTGCGCGCAGGTGCTTTGCCTGCACCGCTAACTATTCTTGAAGAGCGCACCGTTGGCCCCGGTCTTGGTGCGGACTCAATAGCCGCGGGCGCGTTCGCCAGTATGCTTGGTCTCATTCTCGTCGCCGCATTCATGGTGATTGCATACGGGCTATTTGGAGTTTTCTCGGTCGTTGCGTTAGGCATCAATCTCATACTCATTCTCGGTGCCTTAAGCGGCATTGGGGCGACTCTTACACTTCCGGGTATCGCCGGTATCGTTCTCACTGTCGGCATGGCAGTGGATGCCAACGTTCTCATCTATGAGCGTATGCGGGAGGAGATGCGGACAGGACGTACATTGTTTAATGCATTGGACTCTGGCTTTAAGCAGGCATTCAAAACCATTTTGGATTCGAATCTGACGACACTTATTGCGGCTCTTCTGTTATTCTGGTTTGGTAGTGGGCCGGTGAAGGGATTTGCCATTACTCTTGGTTTTGGAATTGTTTCGACGTTATTCACAGTGACAATGGTGTCTCGATTGATTGTCGTGACATGGGTTCGCCGTACGAAAGCCAATGAGCTTCCAATTGCGCCATCCAAAAGTGCTCAGGGTTTGGTCAAACCCTTAATCACGGCGTTTCCGCAAGAATTCAATGTTGCCTTTATAGACAAGAGACGCATCGCGCTTATTTTGTCGACTTTACTCGTACTCGTTTCGATCGGATCCCTCGCAGTTCAAAAACTCAATTTTGGGATTGATTTCGCCGGTGGGATTTTGGTTGAAGTCCGCGCCGATCAACCGGTAGAAGTTGGCTCTGTCCGAACGCAAGTGGGTGGACTCAATTTAGGCGACGTCGCCATCACCACATTCGGAGACACGGGCCGGGATCTTTCCATCCGCATCCAGCGGCA
Source organism: Rhodospirillaceae bacterium (assembly GCA_965262665.1). Classification (GTDB taxonomy): domain Bacteria; phylum Pseudomonadota; class Alphaproteobacteria; order Rhodospirillales; family Rhodospirillaceae; genus CBDBND01. Next base: position 328,563 of record OZ253551.1, on the reverse strand, counting down.
GGAAGGGGGCGACGAAGCGCAATTAGTCGCTTTGAACCTGGTTCAGGAAACTTTGGGCGAGGGTTACGAATATCGCCGGACTGAATTGGTGGGACCAAAGGTCGGGTCGGAACTTGTTCTGGATGGGGCCTTGGCTGTGGGCCTCGCCCTTCTTGCCATTTGTATATACATTTGGCTGCGATTCGAATGGCAGTTTGCGCTGGGTGCGACATTAGCCTTGTCTCACGACGTTGTAGCCACCCTCGGTCTGTTCTCGATTTTTCAGTTGGATTTCAATCTGACGACGGTCGCGGCTATTCTGACCATTGCAGGGTATTCCATCAACGACACGGTTGTCGCTTATGACCGCGTTCGCGAAATGTTGCGTAAATATAAAAAATTGGCGCTAACAGATCTTGTGAACTTGGCTTTGAACCGCGTTCTTTCCCGCACATTGTTGACCAGTTTCACTACTTTACTCGCGGTGATGGCTTTATTTATTTTCGGTGGAGAGGTTTTGCGTGGCTTTAGCATCGCCTTGATCTGGGGTGTCATAATTGGAACTTATTCGTCCATTTATGTCGCTATGCCAGTGCTCATCTACTTTGATCTTCGACATGAAGACCTCGAAGGCGGCCTGCCAAACGTCTCCCAGGTTCCGGAAGCTGAACGAGCCTAACACGATCAACGTTGTCCCATGGATTTGACTCATATCAAGCCACGTGATCGACAGCATATTCAAAAGTATGGCGCCCAGGGCTTTACTGTCTCAGGTGTCGTATTCCAAAGCCCGGTGCTCGTTTTCGCAAATCAAACTCTTGCTTGGAACGTATTGCACCCAAGTGAAATAACGCCGGGCACCTTCGCACCATTGCTGGAAAGAGCAGCAACTCTCGACCTTTGTTTGCTAGGGTCGGGCTCCAAGACCCATCAAATCCCCACCCCAATCAAAGAGGCGCTCAAAAAAGAAGGCATCAACATTGAAGCCATGGATACGGGAGCAGCTTGCCGGACTTTCAATGTCCTCTTGAGTGAAGGGCGTGCTCTCGCAGCGGCTCTTTTCCCGACTGCGATCTAAACAAAAAAAGGGGCCGGAAGAACCGGCCCCTTTATGTCGAATGTCAAAATTTCCTAGATGAAATTTTGCTGCGCGACCATGCAAAACAACATGGGAATGGAAAGCAAAGTGTTGGTTCGCGAGAAAAGCATGGCTGTTCTTGCTGCCTTTGCTTTGGTGTCCGCATCTGCTTCCACAATGCCAAGCGCTTTTTTCTGATTCGGCCAGATTACGAACCAAACGTTGAACCACATAATCGTGCCGAGCCACATACCGATACCGATAATCGTGCCTTGTTCGCTCATCATAATGGCTTCGATCAAGTATCCCGAAAGCATCGCAAGAATTAATCCGGTGATGATAGTGACCATGGCACCCCAACGGAACCAGAACAACGCTGCGGGGGCGATGACTTTGCTAACCGCAGGTTTTTGATCGTCAGGAATATTCGGCATATTGGGAATTTGTACGAAATTGAAATACCACAGCAGCCCAATCCACATAACTCCGCTCACGACATGGAGCCACCGAAACATGAAACTCCAAAACAACATGTCGAATTCCATGTTGCCAATAAAAAGAAAAACCAGAATCGCCAACACCAAGCCAGCAATAACCGTATTGGATAGTGATTGAAGAATAGCAGCCATTTTTTCTCCCCTATTTTGACCAGACCCAACTTATATGGGAGCGGCGGCTTGCTCCGGAACCACTCCTCACAATCGCCGCATCTTAAAGGTTTTGGCCTCAATCGCAACGCGGCTCAACAGCCGGGGTTCACATCGATCGGGTCTCATTGGCAGCGTCAGCGGCTTTGAAACCGCTTTTTATGGCGCTTTCCAGTGTGCAAGGCAGACCGGTATTGATCCAATCTCCAGCCAAGTACAGGTTTTTATGGGTTGTACGAGTCGTCGGTCTATTCTTGTTAAAAGTGGTGTCTTGAACAGGCGTTGCGCGCCGTTCAACGATAACTCTGTTCGCAGGTACTTGCTGTCCTGAGATATCAAGTCCTTTTTGAACGTCCTGCCAGAGCAAGGCCGCAATCTCTTCATGATTAAGCTGTGCAAGGGCCGGGTCTGCACTGACAGTTACACTGACCACACTAGATCGCCGGACTATCCAATGACCGGCGCCACTGATGACTCCAATTATGCGATTTCTTGGCATACCCGCTTCACCGTCAAAGGCATAGTGGGCATTTACGATCGGAGAAGGTTGCGGAAAAAACGGTCGTGGTTGAAAAGGCCGAACGGCAGGCGACCATGGCGGAAGTGCCAACACAACGGCATCATCATCATTGAGAGATACGGTATGAGTCCGGAAGTGTAAGGACTTTGCAGATGCCTCTCCCTCAATCCCGATCAAAGGAGATTCGAAGGTTAGAATGCAACCCGCTTTGCGAAGATAGTTTTCAGCTGGCTGCGTAAATGTTGCGGCCAATGTGTCCGTAGGAACAAAAGGCGTAAAACTACCTCCACCGGAGAAAAGAGCATATCGGATTGCAGCGCCAAAAAGTGCAGCCGACGCGTCTCTGGCTTGAGTGTTCATAATGGCCAATGACACCGGCTGCCAAAACGGGAGCCATGCGTCATTGTGTTCACTTAAGATTTCGGCAACGGACTTGTCACCGAACTTACGAAAAAGATTCAAACCCGCAGAAAAATCACCAATACATGTATGCGGCGGTCGTCTTTTTGCAGATAAAACCCACCACGGGATTGGGCCAGGATTGGGTTGGATAGTCCACCGTTCATCGCTTATTGAATTTACAAAAGGAATCTCGCCAGTCTGACTTGACGGCACGAGCGAGTCTCTAGCCCCAATAATATTCAGGTATTTAAAAACGTAGGGGTTCCCGCCTAGAACGACGTGGCTGCCGTTATCAAGTGTGGCACCGAGCGTCGCATCGTAAAAAGATCGACAGCGACCGCCCGCTCGCTTCGTCGCTTCATACACTCTTACTGTGTGACCGGCCTGAATGGCAGCAACGGCGCACGCAAGTCCGGCTACGCCTGCGCCAACGATGTGGAGTGTCTTGCCCATCAACTTTTGAGATACGCTACGAAAAGATGGTAAATTCGTTCAGGTGTTGAAAGACGAATACGTGGGTGGTCCGGGCCAAACCCATTTTTCACAATTTTTCGCAACAGCGCGTGATAGAGGCACAACATCATCCACGCTGGCCGTGCGTTTTTGTGCCGGGATTGGCGCCATAGAGAACTGGCATTTTGATAGCATTCTTCAACATGATTCACGACAAAAGCGCATGCCACAGAAATGTTTGCATGGGCCAATACGTCTGCCGGTGTTTGTGCATTGATTCCTGCTTCCGAGAGCGCTTCTTTGGGGAGGTACAGGCGGCCGTTGGCGGCATCTTCGCTGAGGTCACGCAAAATATTTGTGAGTTGAAGCGCTTCACCCGTTGAGCGTGCGAATTGAACCGCAAGCGGCCCGTGCCAATTCCATACCCCCAAGCATAGCTCACCAACGGAGCCCGCCACTTGGGCACAGTAACGCTGCAACGCCGACCATTCAGGCGCCACGATTGGGCCATTAACATCCGCTTCCATACCGTCGATCAATGCTTCGAATGGGGCTCGCGGAAGATCAAATCGCCTTATGATGTCTGCTAACGCGAGAGCAAAAAAGTCGGGTTCCGCGCCGTCAATAACGTCCCCGGCGTAAATTCTCTCAATATGCTCACGCCAGGATTTGAGATCGTGTTGTTTGCTCTCTATCGGGCCGCTTCGATCAGCGATGTCATCAAGTACCCGGCAATAAGCATAAATGGCATAGAGAGCCTGGCGCTGAGGGGTTCGCTGAAGTTTCATCGGCCAATAAAAAGACGTCCCGCTAGCACGGACCCGTGAGGCGATAGGTGAATGCAAGTCTGCAGACGTCATGAAAGACAGTACCGGTATAGACCGCTGAATCCAGCCTTGATCCAATCTGTTTTTTTCAATTTGATTTTGAAGGCAATTGGATCGTTTTCCTGCAAACGACGCAGCAAAGAATAGGCAAGGGAAAGGCACATCGCGGTCTCCGCAGCGAGACCCCGGTGACGAGTTCGTTGGGGAAGTCCAACGGCACGTGTAAGCAAGATTTCTATCTGATTGAGGACGCGATCGAATACGATCTTCAATTCCAGGCTGATTGTGGTTTTCGTCAAATCCTTAGGGGACGAGTTGTCGTGTTCGAGCCAGTCCAACGGAACATAGAGGCGCTTTAGCCTGCAATAGTCATCTTTGGCATCCTGGAGATGATTGAGAATCTGCAAAGCAGTGCATAGAGCGTCGGACTCTTCCTTACCATTGATTTCGCCGTGCAACGCGAGCAAGAAACGCCCCACGGGGCAGGCCGAAAAGCGGCAATAATTGATCAAATCGCCCCATGTGCGGCACACATTGTTTTCCGCATCCCACCGAAATGCTTCCAACAGATCAGAGGCAAGGCGATGGTCAAGATCCCGGCTATTCAATTGATCCCCCAACTCAGCTGCGGCGCCAAATTGAGCAGGATCTAAGATTTCCCGACTGCCTTGATCGCCGTGAAGGGCGGCTTCCATTGCCTTTAATTGCTCTAACTTTAATTCTGTGGAAAGTTCAGAATGATCGGCAATATCGTCTGCCAGACGCGCAAATCGGTAATAAGCATGAACGTCTGAACGTAAATTGCGTGGAATGAGAAAACTCCCAACTGGAAAGTTTTCCATGTGCCGGGTTTTGTGTGTTTCTAAGGATGAGGCGTGAGCCGGTGACACAAGTATTCCTGAATCAGGATAGTATTGGCTTATCTTAAACTAAGTAATGCACGAAAAGGGTTTCAGTCAACGGACGCACCACGTCGCCAGTGTAAGCGAGGACTTCAGCCTGGGCCAAATGCTTATGCCGTCACCTGAATCTATGTCCTATACAAGCGATCTCGTTCGCCAATATGACTACGATCGGTTCTTGACGTCGCTCTTTGCACCGGAAGGTATGCGTGATCGGTTGCATACCCTTTACGCTTTCAATACGGAAATCGCTCGCATACGGGAAACTGTATCGGAACCTTTAATCGGGCAAATGAGATTGCAGTGGTGGCGAGATGTCCTCACCGCTGTTGCGCAGGGCGAACGTCCACAGAAAGGGCATCCCGTTGCTGAGCCACTCGCGGACCTCATTATAGATACCAACCTTTCCTTTTCTCACTTCGAGGCACTACTAACCGCGCGCGAAATGGATGTGGCGGAGGAGTCGGTCGAAAGCTTTACCGATCTCATCGACTATTGCAGCAATACCTCTTCGACTTTGTCTCTGCTTGCGTTGGAGTGTTTAGAGGTTACGGATGAAACAACCTTCAAAGCTGCCCAGTCCCTCGGTGTGGCTTGGGCGCTCACAGGTATTGCCCGCTCGGTCCGCCATTACGCTTTGGCAGGAAAAGCTGTGTTGCCGGCAAGCATGATGGAAGAAGCCAACTTAACTTTACATGATTTGCAATCTCCCGACGCGAGTCGGAAGACGGCACCAGCCATTTCTAAGCTGGTCAATGCGGCACGCGATTACTTGCAGCAAACGCGTAGAGTTAAGAAGTCCGTCGATCTTCGGGCCATGCCGGTCCTGCTGCACAGCGTTCTTGCCGAGCAATATCTAAGCCAAATAGAGCGGTGTGACTTCGATCTTTTTCATCCCAGGCTCAAAGCTATGCGTCCCAGCGTTCCAAGATTGTGGTGGAATGCTTGGCGGAAAGATTTCTGATCGTGAAGCACGAAGACCCCGTATCGGAAACACGGGGCCAGTCTTCTGCGCAAGGGCGACTTGACGTTGCTCCCAAAATCCGGACCAGGTGGTTCTTCACCTATGCGGCCTGATCGATGGTCATATCTCTCCTGGCCTGTGCCGGCGTCCGGTAGCCGATGCTCGAGTGGCGCCGTCGTTGGTTATAGAAGATCTCGATGTACTCGAATAGCGCAGCCCTGGCCTCGCGCCGGGTACGAAACCGGGTACGGTGCACGAGTTCGGTCTTGAGAGACCCAAAGAAGCTCTCCATGGGGGCATTGTCGAGGCAATTCCCCTTGCGGCTCATGGCGGCCTTGATGCCGTGGAGGCGGAGCAGTTTGCGGTCGTCACCGCGGGCATATTGGGCGGGTTCAACCGGTCGTCGCAACACTCTGGTATAGGAGGTTGCTATGACGGGTACGCAGACGGCGGTCGGATCGGTCTGGACGGAGCAAGTTGCATTCGCCAGGTCGACCGGACTCGGCACGGCGTGAGGAGCTTGTTCGGTTCTGGGCAGCGATTGCGACGGGGCGTTCGAGCGAGGACGCGGCCCGAGATGCCGGTGTATCCCCTCCGGTAGGCTCGAGGTGGTTCCGGAGGTCGGGCGGCATGCCACCAGCACATTTATCGCAATCGGCCAAGCCGCTGTCAGGACGTTACCTGTCTTTCGAGGAACGTGAGGAGATTGCTCTTCTGCGCGCTCAGGGAAGAGGCATACGTCATATTGCTTGCCGGCTGGAGCGAGCATGGGGCTGAAGCGGTTCGCGATGCCATCGCCCGGACGATCACGACATTGCCAGCGCAGCTTCGCCGCTCGCTGACCTGGGACCAGGGAGCAGAGATGGCCAGGCATGCGGATCTGCGGATCGCAACCGGCCTTCCCGTCTACTTCTGCGAACCGCACAGCCCTTGGCAACGCGGAACGAACGAGAACGCCAATGGATTGCTTCGACAGTACTTCCCGAAAGGAACCGATCTGAGCGCACACAGTCCGGACGTACTCGCAGTTGTTGCTGACGCGCTCAATACACGGCCCCGCAAGACCCTCGGATGGAGAACTCCCGCCGAAGCTCTGGACCAGTGCTTGCAGGCCAGTCAAACTGAACGTGTTGCGACGACCGGTTGAACCCGCCCAATATGCCTGCGGTGACGACCGCAAACTGCTCCGCCTCCACGGCATCAAGGCCGCCATGAGCCGCAAGGGGAATTGCCTCGACAATGCCCCCATGGAGAGCTTCTTTGGGTCTCTCAAGACCGAACTCGTGCACCGTACCCGGTTTCGTACCCGGCGCGAGGCCAGGGCTGCGCTATTCGAGTACATCGAGATCTTCTATAACCAACGACGGCGCCACTCGAGCATCGGCTACCGGACGCCGGCACAGGCCAGGAGAGATATGACCATCGATCAGGCCGCATAGGTGAAGAACCACCTGGTCCGGATTTTGGGAGCAACGTCAGACAGCCTTCAAAGTAGGGAGTGTCCTTTTCCCAGTCCTTGAATTCGGTTTTGCCTGCTGCGAGCAGGGCATCCAGAAAGCGGTTAAACTGCGGCTCGTCCATCGGGCAATTGATGTAGTCCGACCCTTCACCCTTGTCGTAGCGGGATTGGAACCAGGCGACGTTGAAATCGACACTATCTTTGGTGACGATCGGCGCAATGGCATCAAAGAAAGCCAGGGCGTCCTCGCCGGTGAAATCGCGGATGGCTTTGCTCAGATCCGGAGAGGTGGGGCGGCCGGTGGCGATGATGGTGCTGCTGCTGCCCCCAGGTGTCGGGTGGAAGCTCTTTCACCTCATTTCGTTCAATGGAAATAAGCGCCTCGCTCTCGATGGCTAACTGGACCGCATTGGCGAACCCGGTGCGATCCACGGTCAGGGCGGCTCCGGCGGGTACCTTGTGGTGATCGGCACAGCGCAATATCAGAGAATCGAGCAACCGCATTTCCTGGTGGAGAAGACCAACGGCATTGAAATCCGCGTCATCGGAGCGAAAGGAGGTGGAGCAGACCAATTCGGCCAGGGAATCCGTCTCATGAGCCGGTGTGGATTGGTGCGGCCGCATTTCGTGGAGAACCACAGGCACACCAGACCTGGCAATTTGCCAGGCAGCTTCGGTGCCGGCGAGGCCGCCGCCGACAACGTGGATAGGGTGTGAAACTTCGCTCATTAAGGGGACATAGTTGTGGCGCGACGGTGTGTCCAGAGATCAAGTCGAGGGTAGCTCTGAACCACCGAATGACGCTATTACTCCGCTGCCTTGTTGTATTGAGGAATATTCGTGGAACAGAAGTTTTTTGTCATCGGTGGTGAATACGCCGATACATCCTTTGAGCAAATCGTCGACGGGAAGGATCCCGAGGTCTACGGCCCGTTTCCCCAACGGGAGGCCAAGGAATTTTGCGCAGCATCACCGGCAAGACCATCGACAACGCCATGATCCGTTACATCCTTAAAGCGGCGGAAGAGGCTGACAAAAAAATATATTGGGTCGTCGGCGGTGAATATGCGGATACAACATTTACGATGATGGCGCCCGGTAAGGAGCTGGAAGTCTATGGCCCGTTCCAGAATCGGGAGGCACTCGGTTTTTGGCGCGGCATCACTTCAAAGACCGTTGATGATGCCCTGGTGCGTTACGACATTCGCGAAAACTGGAAACGCCGTTAGCCACACAATCCCAGTTTGTTAGATCATCAGAAAATGTGAGGCCGACAACCGCACCCGTCATGCCCGTCGCCAGATTGCCGGCAACCCACGACTTCATACCGAGAGACAACGCGTCTTGCCGCCGGTCCGGCGCTAGTGTTCCGATGGCCGACACCAGCATTCCGACGCTGGCTAAATTCGGGAAGCCGCACATCGCGTAGGTCATGATCAACTCAGACCTGGCAGAGAGAACCGTGATGTCCAGTGTGGCCAAAGCCTGATACGCAACAAACTCGTTGAGAATGGCTTTTGTGCCCATCAATTGTCCGGCGGATAAGGCTTCACTTGGGTGAACGCCAAACAGCATGACAACAGGTGCAAAGAGCCAGCCGAATATACGTTCTATGGATAGTGATGCACCGTTGAAATCGGGAAAGAGGCCGAGAACCTGGTCGCCCAGAGATACGAATGCAAATACAACAATCAGTATGGCAATAATCGCCAGGTAAAGTTTCATGCCGTCCATGGTGCCTTGAACGATTGCATCCAGACTGCTGTCGTATTTTAGATTTTCCAATGCACCGCTCGTGCCTGTTTCGGCAGAATTACCCGGAACCATAATCCGAGCGATGAGAAGCGCGGCAGGCAATGAAATAACGGACGCTGTGACGATATGACTTGTTGCGCCTGGAATCATGGGCTCGAGCAAGGTTGCATAAAGAACCAGCACCACACCCGATACGGTTGCCAAGCCCGCGGTCATCACCATGAACAAGTCTGCTCGCGTCAAGCTGCTCAAGACACCGCGAATAAATAGGGGCTTCGACAACGCCGAAGAACAGGTTGGCTGCTGTACCAAGCGATGCGCCACCACCGATACCCAGCGTGTGAAGTAAGGACGCGGAAAGCCACCGAATCAATTTAGGCAATACAGACCAATGCCACAGCAGCGATGCCAGTGCTGAAGTTACGATTACAATCGGCAGGATTTAAAAAGCCACGATGACGGATGTTCCATCATCGGGAAGCGGAAAGGGGGCCGGCCCACCTCCCGCATAGCCAAACACAAACACTGCGCCTTCTCGTGACGCTTGGTCAAGGGTAGCGACGCCCCGGCTTAACAAAGAGAGCGCCGACCAGATGAAATCAACCTTGAGAATTGCGACGGCCAGAACGATTTGTACGCCTAAGGCCGTCAAGACCCAACGCACCGGCATGGCTTTGCGGTCCTCGCTCATCAGCCAGGCCAGCCGATCAAGCCAACAACGCCGACAACGCTTTGTAACCAATAAATCACCTAAACATCTCACCAGACAGTTTTGCGTTGCCCATGGTTCTCTATATGTGAGCCGACGTCTAAAATGTGACTACATAACCTAATCGAGCCGTGACTGCGCACGTAAACGCCCCTTATAGTGCAAGGTTCGTGAGCGTTTGAGAAGGGAAGGGAGCACAATGGCACTGCTTTGGAAAGCCACCGCAATGCAAACCAACAACGTCATCGTCAACGGGGCGAAGACCCGGGACGAGGCCATGGCCATCGTCAACAAAAGCATCGACCGGTGGGAAGAACTCATCCAATGGGCCGCTGGCCGCGGCGGCGGCATGAAAAACCTGGTGCTGTTTCCGGAGTTCAATCTACAGGGCTTTCCATTGGGTGAAACTGAGGACGAGTGGATCGAAAAAGCGTGTTTTCAAATCCCCGGTTGTAAAGAAGTTGAGCGTCTCCAATCCATCGCCCAAAAACATGGTATTTACCTCGGTGCCAACAGTTATGGGGCTCCGCCCGAATGGCCGGGCCGGTATTTCAACTGCTCTTATCTCATCGATCCGTCCGGTGATGTGATCCTCAAGTACCGCCGCGTTTCGACGGCGCAAGCGGCATCACCCCATGATGTACTCGATGAGTATTTAGACAAGCACGGTATTGAAGGTCTGTGGCCTGTGGCCAAGACGGAAATCGGCAATATTACGATGATGCCCTGCGGCGAGATCCTTTGGCCAGAAACCGGGCGCTGCCTAATGATGCGCGGGGCAGAAGTGATCTTGCATCCCACTTCGGACCATGGCCGGTCTGAAAGCATGGCTTGGGAATCCGCCAAGCGCGTTCGCGCTGCAGAAAACATGGTGTATTTCGTTTCCGCCAACGCCGGCAAGATCGTCGGCTCCCCACCCAACGACACCCACGCCGGTAATTCCAAGATCATCGACTATCAAGGCCAGGTGATGGTGGAAAGTGGCGTCGCTGGTGAATCCATCGGGGCTTCGGCCGTTTTGGATATGGATGCCTTGCGCCGAGCCCGCTGCACACCGACCGGACCGTTTGGTGTAAACCGTATTGCCCGCTTACGCTCGGAAGCTTACGCCCAAATTTTTAATGAGGCGCAGTTCTATCCGGTTAATTTGTGGGCGGACAAACCCATGGATTCCAAACAACGCATTCAGGACGCCTTGATTGGCGTCATCAAACGCAAAGTGGACGATGGTGTGCTCAATCCACTGGCCAAAGGGCAGGCGCTGGAGGGTTACGACCTGTGGGGAAGCTAAAACGAATGCCTACGCCTCAGCCTCAGCGATTTAGTCTTGGGTGTATATTAGGACTGCTTGTCACTTTTATGGGTGCAACGGTATTCGCTCAGACCACAGTGCGCATGGCTACGCCATTGCTGGCACAGGATCCCGATAACCCTTACCGGGCTCTAACACTGCCGTCTTCGGTCAGTTCTCAAATCATGTTTGATCCGCTTGTGGTCATCGGGCGGGATGGCAAAGCCAAACCTTGGCTGGCGACGTCATGGGACAGCACAGAATCAAAAGTCTGGCGCCTGACGTTGCGCCGAGGAGTTCTGTTCTCCAACGACGTGCCTTTATCAGCAAATGCGATTGTTGAATCCGTCGCTCATATGAAGACACCTAAGGGAACAACGGAAACTGTCGGCAGCAGTCTGGCCAACATCGATCGCGCCGTAATTGTCTCTAATCTTGAGGTCGACATCATATTGAAGCGGCCCGATCCTATGTTTCCGTGGCGCATGGCCATCTGGCGTTTGCCGGAACCGGAAACGTGGAAAATCCGCCGTGCGGACCCGGCTGTCGCACCGGCGGCTAACACAGGACCGTTTCGCATGAGCGTCAAAGGGGAAGCGCGGTCCATTTACGACGCCAATCCCACCGCCTGGAATCCTCCGGCGGTGGACAGGCTTGAATTGAACCATTTACCCGACCAAACAGCCCGTCTTCAAGCGATACATGCGGATGCCATCGACATCGCTTTGCAAATGGGTGTGGGTGATAGAGAAGTTTTGGTAAACATTGGCGGCCGGTTGGTTGAACGGCAAACAGGGCGCATGATCTACATGAGTTTTGCCAAGGAGCACTTGCCCGAAACCAATCCCGTGCATGATCGTAGGGTGCGTCTAGCCTTTAATTACGGTGTTGATCGGCAGCGCATTTCGGACTTATTGCTAGATGGTCGCGTCCTACCCCAGGGGCAATTGGTCCTCCCAGGTGCGCCAGGCCACGTGGAAGACATAGAGGCCTATCCTTTCGATCCAGAAAAGGCGCGGGCTCTTCTAGCGGAGGCCGGTTACGGCGACGGTTTGGAGATAACTATCCGAGTGTCCGCCGCTGGAGCAGACGACATGCTGGTCTATCAGCAGGTTGCGGAAGACCTCAGGCAGATCGGCGTGACTCTCACTCTGTTGGCTGCATCGCCAAGTCAAATGACCCAGATGTTATTTAACGGTGATTATCGCGCCGATATGTTCAACAACTTCGGCCGGGGTCTGGACCCATTGGGAGACTATCGTTACCGCTCGTGCCTCGGTCAAACGGGGACCCGCCCACCTTATTTCTGCGACGACGTGAGTATGGAATTTGTAAGACAGGCGCAGCAGGCAACTGATATTGATTCGCTCAACGCGCTAATGCAGGAGGTTACCAGGCGTGAATACGAAAATCCGCCAGGCGTTTTCCTGTGGCGCGCCATCATGGTGGATGCTTTAGGGCCGAAAGTGGACGCATTCGTGGGTTATGGGGATTACTACGATTACATTCCCTATCATGCCATCAGAATTAAAGACCAATCATAAAACGGGCGAGGAGAGGCACTTATGAAACGGCGAGCAGTTCTCAAGGGTATGGCAGGCATGGCGGCGACAGCGCCGTTTCTTCGCTCTGTACATTCTTATGCTTCGGTGTTGCCCACCGCTATCGATCCCGCCAATCCATCTCACATCGGCCTACTACAAGAGAAATTGATGTTTTCAGCGAGCGATGATCCATTGATCTGGTGGATACGTGGCAACAAATATGGGTCCATCAACGGTGAGATCACGCCCCTATGGACTCTCAATGTGGTGGTGTTCAAGAACGTCAAACACAATGAAGACGGCACTCTGGATGTGCAGTCCATGGAAATCGTTTACAAGACTGACGTTGAAACAGACGCTCTCCTTAATTCGTGGCGCAATCCTTACAATGGTGAGGTTTATGAAGAAGTGCCGCTGATTATGGGGCCACTCACGCGCCGCTTTGGCGATACCGGCCCAATTAGCCAGTCAACCCTACCCGGTGCCGAAATTCGCAGAAGCGGCAGACTTGGCCCGGCGGAAGTGGCCGGCGACGATGTCTGGCTGTTGAATGATGTTAGCGTGCTGGTGGATAGAGAAGGGCAAGATACCTTCCGGGCTCACGATCTTTCCACCTATCACGGTAAAGTCTCGAATGTTTTGAATCCTGACATTGCCAGCGTGCCGGCGACTATGACCGTGCACATCATTCAAAGCTGGCATCCATGGATGAATATGGGCGATCGGGAAGGGACTCTCATCACCCGTATTAGCGGGGCCAAATGTTTTACGGTTGATGACATGCATCCACGTATTGGCGGATTTGTGAAAGACATTCATCCCGATATCGCCAAAGATTTTGTTGCGCGTCTTGAGGGGCCGCCAGAAAGTTTTGACAGGTAGATAACTGGAACCCATGCCATGAAATCCGTGGTCCAATTCTTACTTGCTCTTTGTGTCTTTGCTATAAGCCAAAGCAGCGCTTTTGCTCAGTCCGGCAGTGCGGCCGATGTTGAGGCGCTGATGCGCTGGATGAGCGGTCAATTCAGTTCGGCTCAACAAGTTGCAGAAGAGTCTTCGGCGCGGTTACGTTACGTATACGGTACCCGCGTTAACTTACCCAACGTTCCCGGCGAAACCATGTATCTGGAATGGCACGCCGGGGAGCCTGACGGGCCGATCGACAGCCAGCGCATTTGGGCTTACGAGGCCAAGGGCGACCGCATCGAAATGCGGTTCTATACGTTTTACGAAAAGGCTGATGCGGCTCTGACAGGCATTCTTTCGCCTAAAGATATTGATCACGTCGCCATTGCCGCACTGACCATGGATGATTTCCACACCTATCCGGACGAATGCGTGTTCACTTTGGTGCGCATTGGAGATGTGATCGAGGGACAGAACGGTTTTGGCGATTGTCGGATCTTCAATCGCACTCTCGATGTTTGGATGTGGCCAATTGTGGCCGTACGGTTCGAACCGGGACGTATTTACGAAGCGGGCACATATGAATACGAACGGGAGGACGGTGGCCCGCCGCCAGAAACCATGTCTGTCGTCCAAGACTTCCGTTGGGTTCAGTAGCCGTCTCACTCACCTTACGGCATGGCAATCATATCTGTCACACCGGGGTCTAATCCCTGTTCAGACAACAACGTAGTTGCCTGACCCCGGTGGTGGGTCTGGTGGTTGAAGAAATGACTGACGCACAACGCCATTGGTAGATCGACCTCACGTGGATTAACGATAGACGTGTAGTGAAGATCATCTGACAAAATGTCGTCCGTTAAGCCCGTTTCAGCCCATTCTTGAATGGCGGCGTCGATCATCTCTCGCTCGGCTCTCAAGGTGTCGAAATCTTCGAGAATAATCATGTCGAGGCCGGTAAACGGCTGCAGGCGGTCAAAGGACAGGCCCTCCAAGACCACGCTAATTTATAGCCTGCTAACTCATGCCTTATTCCTGAGAATGAGTTCTGGTAAGGGTTTCCGTGTTTTTGACGTTTCAGGACGTGGCGTTTACTCTGCCCCTTACTGGGGGTTTGAAAGTAGGTATTGCACCCAAAAAAAAACCAAACCCACACCACATATGAAACGGAAAAGAGAAAATGCCTAAGAGATTATCAGCGGCTCTTGTGAAGACCGTCCCCAAGCCCGGCAAATACCATGATGGCAACGGATTATTTTTACAGGTCCAAAAGTCGGCAAAAAAGGAATGGGTTTCAAAATCCTGGCTTTAAAGAATCACGATCAACGGCAAACGCCGGGACATTGGTTTAGGTCCATTGGCCTTTGTGAGTCTCTCGGAAGCGCGAATGACTGCGATCAAGAACATGCGAACAGTATGGGAGGGCGGCGACCCGACAGAGGACAGAGTCAAATCAACCGTGCCGATTTTTTCAGAAGCCGCTGAAACCGTGATTTCCATTAACCGCGATTCATGGCGTGGCGACGACAGCGAACGGCAATGGCGATAAAGTTTGCAGAATTTTGCCTATCCTCTGATAGGCGACAAATCAGTGAGTGAGATTGCGACGGCGGATGTCTTAGGCGTTGTGACTCCGATCTGGCACGAGAAACGCGAAACAGCCCAGCGTGTCTTGAAGCGGACCAGCGCAATCATGTAATGGGCAATGGCCCATGGATACAGGAAAGACAATCCGTGCGACGTGGTGACTGCGACCCTTCCAAAAAACGGACACAGGCCCCAAAATTTTGCCGCTGTGGCTCATGCCGAGGTTTCCGGTGTGCTTCGGCGCCAGGTGCGCGGATCAAACAGCGCTTACATGGGCGCAAAATTGGCCTTTGAGTTTCTCGTGTTGACGGTTTGCCGCTCGGGCGAGGCACGCGGGGCAACGTGGGGTGAAATCGACCTTCAAGCTGAGACCTGGACCATACCAGCCGAACGCATGAAGGCTAATCGTGAACATCGAGTCCCATTGTCAACGCGGGCGTTGGAAATCCTTGAGGAAGCAAAGGCGCTTTCCGATGGCGCACCGAGTGCGCTGTTGTTTCCTTCGGCGCGGGGCCGGAATGAGCAACTTTCAGCCAAAGCGTTTCCAAGAATCTTCGAGTCCGTAGGGCTTGGAGGCAAGGCAACGGCGCACGGCTTTAGATCATCGTTCCGTGATTGGGCGGCGGAGTCCGGTGCGAATCGGGATGTTGCCGAAGCGTCTTTAGGACACGTCGTCAAAGGCGTTGAAGGCGCATATCTGCGCACGACTCACTTTGAGCAACGAAAAACTTTGATGCAGAAGTGGGCGGATTACTGCGCCGGTTAAGCCGTTTCGGTTAGCATACGAACACGGCCTGTCTTTTCTGGCATATTCCGACATACATAGTATGGAATTAGTTTTTTTCGGCTTGAAAGGTTCCCTGTCGTGTTGTTTGAGTTGGCTTGAGCAACACTAGAAAGGACTCTTTTTATGCCGCCATCATTAATCTCCGACCGGCTGCTCAAGGCCGATGAGGTCGCCGAACTGCTAGGTATTTCTCGCTCAACTTTTTATCTCAATATTCGTGAGGGAGATTTCCCGCCCGGCGTACTCGTTGGCGCAAAAGCCAGGCGCTGGCGTGTAAGTGAGGTTGAGGCGTGGGTTCAATCTCGTGAAGAAAAAAGCAAGAAGTTGTCAACGCCAATTAGGAAAACTCGGGGTTCCCACTGAAATAGCGAAAGCCTAAAAAGAGAAACCCCCGCCAAATGGGCGGGGGCTCCCGTTGTCTAGCACCGTGACAAGCGGCCTAGGCGGCGGCAACTCAAGGATGGATTGAATTGCAACACCTTCTTAAGAAAATTTCCGGCAAGACTCAAGACGCAAACGCTGATTCTTTTGCGCTTTGCCTTTTGTTGATTCTTGCTTCGATTTACGCCGACCGGCGAATCACAAGGGATGGTTACGGCCCGTTTCCATCTTTCGTGCGCCGTGGCGCTCTGGCCAAGAGGCGGCAGACTAAGCGATCTTGGCTTCGTTCAAACTGGTGCTGCCCGCACCCCGCTTTCAGCGTGCCTAAACCGCTGGGAGGGATACACGTCGCTTTCCATACCCCAAAAAATACCAAGGACCCGCTAAGAGGTGCAGCCTAACCGGCTGCGGGGGGCTCGGCTTGGCCACCGTCAAAAGGCGCGACGATAAAAGACGGAACGTGAATTGTTAGGCAAGGCGCACTCGCTGAAAGAAAGCAGCCCGCGCCACACCGGGGGGCACGGGCTTATGGCGACGTATGCCCGGCAAAGGAAGACAGCGTTATGAAAAAAAATGGAGGCAGGAATGAATAGAAACTCTCAAGCTGTTCTTGATGAACTGGTAGAACAAGCGGCAACCCTTCAACGGAAGTCGCTCGAATCATGGATTGACTGCGCGAATGTTCTTTTGAAGGCTCGCGAAGTTGCCGAGCATGGTCAATGGCTGCCATTTTTGGAACAAGCTGGTATCTCACCGCGTCATGCTCAGAACATGCTCCGAATCGCCAAAAGAGGCCTTAAATGCGAAAGCATTTCGCATTTGGGGGGTATAGGAGAAACACTCCGGCTGCTTGCAATCGTAGAAAAATGGCCCGCCGAGAGTCGGAAATTATGGACGGACTCTGGTGAACCAGGGGCAGACCTGCGCGCAGCGGCTACCAAAGAAGAAGCATTGGAATTGTGGCGCGCCTTCCGCGATTCAGCAGCAAAGGGTTCTGAAGAACGAAGGGCAATAATCCAAGCCGTGCCGGACGGCCCGCTTTCAATGCAGCGATGGTTGGACTATGGGGAGGCCATTACGGCGGCTCAAACGGATGAAGAACACCTGGCGGCGTGGGAGCCAAAGGCCGTGGCAAAAACACAAGTCGCCCGTCGAAAAACTCAATGGAGGAACCAATGAAGTCAGTACACGTCAGGCTGAACGAGGAAATGCAAACCGTGCTCGCTGAGGTGTCGCAGTTGCGCGATAGAATCGCAGCAGAGTCGGGCGAGCAAGTGCCGTACCTCGATGATGAGCAACTGATCTTAGGCTACATTGCCCTAGCACGCGAAACATATTCGCGGTTTGACCCGGATGCGGACCATGAAACCGATCCGGCCATGCGGCTGCACTGATATGACAAAGGTAAGATCATCGAGGGTTGATAGCGTTGCGCGGGAAGCGTGGCGATCTAACACCAGTCACCAGGACGATGAGGGCAACAACGTGGCGGTATCTCCTAACGCCCGTGTTCGATGCGAGACTTGCAATGAGGTCGTGATGATCAAGTACGCGGTCAAGCACGGTGAGGGGTGGGTGTGTCCGGCCTGCCGGTGTGCGTGAAATGGGCGCGCGATCCCGCCCGATATGGCACCGGCGGGTGTGGCTGCGGCCAGGGGGCTCGTGGGGTGTAGTCTCGAACTACATGAAAGGAATGTCGGGATGAATGAAGCAGTGATTAAGGATCAATACGCGGTCGACTGGCGCGACGATAGCGGGCAGTGGATAGTCCTGGGCCGTTTTTCGGACTATGCGATGCGCTCGCACACTTGAACAAGGAGTGTGAGAAGCGCTTTACGACCGAGCCGCGAAAGGTGATGAGCGAGGACTTCGAATATCGGATGCGCGAAGTCAACGAGGTCGTGCTGGAGATCAAGTTTAGGTTCACGCCGCATGGTCCTTACCGGCTCCACTAGCTTGCTCGCCTACTTGGCCAGCCTGACAATCACGCAAGGCCGCCTGTCCGGCAAGCCGTTCAAGGTGCTGCCCTGGCAACGGCGCTTTGTTCGCGGCGCGTTTGCGCCGAGTGTGCAGGCGGCGGCGCTGTCGGTGGCGCGGGGCAACGGCAAGACGGCGCTGTTAAGTGGCATTGCAGCCGCTACCTTGGACGGACCTTTGATGGTGCCAAGGGGTGAAACCGTCATTGTCGCTTCCAGCTTTGAGCAAGCGCGGATTGCCTTTGAGCACGTGATGGCGTTCATGGGCGGCAAGCTGGCCGACAGAGACCAATGGAAGGTTTGGGACACCGCACAGCAGGCCCGGATCGAGAATAAGCGGACGGGAGCCCGTGTCCGATGCATAGGCTCGGACCCTAGACGTGCGCATGATCTCGCACCGGTGCTTGTGCTTGCCGATGAGCCCGCACAATGGCCGGAGACTACGGGCGAGCGCATGGTTGCGGCTTTACAGACAGCGGCGGGCAAACAACCGCATAGTAGCCGGTTTGTTGCGTTGGGTACGCGACCGGCTGACTTGCAGCGCTGGTTTTCGAAGGCGCTGGCAGGCGGCGCCGAATACTCGCAATGCCACGCGGCGGGACCGGACGCCCCCAAGTTTCAAAAGCGCACATGGTTGAAGGCTAACCCGTCGCTATCAGCCATGCCGGACCTGGAACACGCGATCCGCAACGAAGCCAAGCAAGCGAAGGCGGACCCGGCGTTGTTGGCGTCGTTTGATGCGCTGCGGCTCAATCTAGGGACAATGGACGTTGAGGCGTCTTTGCTTTTGCAGGCGGGCACGTGGGCTGGCGTCGAGGATGACGCGGATCGGCGCGGCAATTGCGTGTGGGGAATTGATCTAGGCACAAGCGCGGCACAATCCGCTATTGCGGCCTACTGGCCTGAAACCGGACGGCTTGAAGCGTTTGCAGCGTTTCCGCGTGAGCCGTCTTTAGCCGAGCGTGGTTTACGCGACGGTGTAGGCAATCTCTATGTCACGTGCGAACAACGCGGCGAGTTGATCCAAACCGGGAAAAATGCCGTTGATGTTTCCGCATTGTTGGCTGAGTCGCTTAGTCGCTTTGGCAGGCCGTCACGGATCGTTAGTGACCGCTGGCGTGACGCCGAATTAAAGGATGCGCTCATTGCCTCAAATGTGCCGGTTGCGTCTTTGGAATTGCGCGGCCAGGGATTCAAAGACGGCGGCGAAGATGTGCGGGCATTCCGCCGTGCCGTTGCCGATGGCCGGGTGACTCCGGTGCCGAGTCTTTTGATGCGGAGCGCAATGAGTGAAGCGCGAACGATGGTCGATCCGGCGGGCAATGCGAAACTTTCAAAGAACACGCAAGGCGGGCGTCGTTTACGCGCACGCGATGACGCGGCGGCGGCGGCGATCCTGGCCGTGTCAGCGGGCGTGCGGCAACCGGCGGCACCTAAGCCGCACTGGCGTTATGTTGGCATGGCAGGATGAGATGGAGCAAATGACACAAGAACAAGATTAAAAAACGGAATTTCCTAGCTTAAGACCTTGAAATTAGGTCCCATACACGACCGTTGACTCTCCCGTTCAATAGACACACCCTTACACCGCTAGTAATTCATACAGCCCGCTTTGCCGGGTTGCGCTCCCAAAAATTGAGAGGCTTCTGAACATGAAAAGAATGCCGTACGCGCTGCTTTTCGCTGCTGGGGGGTAGCATTAGCTGGTTGTGGAGGGAGAGCGGCCAATCCCGTTCTGATACAACAATACGGCGATATTCGTAAATCTTGCGTAATATTAGAACTGGAGCTCTCACAAATTGAGGGCGAGATTCAGCGTTTGGTGCCGAAGACTGAGAAAACAGGAAAGAACGTGGCCCTCGGCGTTACTGGGGTCTTCTTTATAGTGCCTTTGTTCTTCATGGACCTCACGCAATCTGAGCAGATCGAAGTGGAAGCGTACCGGCAGAGATATAATCACTTGGTACTCCTTGCCACCGAAAAGAAATGTTCGGAACGCGAGGTCATCCAGCCCTTTGACCAGCCCCTCCAGGATGAGGCCACAGACGAGGAGACTGAAAAGGAGAGCAGCTAAATACTCATCGTCAAGCGGGAGTGGGATGATATCGTTTTTCTTTGGGTAAGTACTTTGCAAATTGCGATGAAAAACATCCCAATTGAGGGGCATGTGGTTAACAAATATTAGAACTCATACTGTCTGAACAATCTCGCCGCCGACAATTTTGAGCCGACATCACACGCACTTACATTCACGCCGTTGGGCCGCCGTCCGCCGATCTGTCTTCGAGCGTGACGGCTACCGCTGCACGTCATGCGGCAAGGCCGGGCGCTTAGAGTGCGATCACGTCACACCATTGGAGCGTGAGCCGGGACAAGACCCTTACGACCTGAACGGTTTGCAGGCTCTTTGCCGACGTTGCCACATAGAAAAGACCGCAGAAGAAAACCGGCGCAAACTAACAACGGCTGAAACAGAATGGCGCAAGCTGGTTTTGGAAATGATGGGGTGAAGTAAGCGGCCCCTTACAATCAAAGATAGGATCAACATCAATTGCCACTTTTGGCTATTGAATACTTAAGGCCGTTGCCTACCCTCAAGACGCGTCTAACATTTTCTTGAGGGGTTCCATTCAATGACCGATGTTCAAAAACGCTTGCGTGAGCTGCGCGAACGGCAAAGCAAAGAACGCCAGCGCATGGCCGAACTAGGTGTTGCCGACTCACTGACGGATGAGACCCGCGCCGAACTAGACGCAATCGAAAAAGGCACACCCGATCTTGAACGGCAAATCCGGGCCGCCACTGTCTCTGTTGAGGGCGAGGAAAAAGAAGCCGAGACGAAAGCGGCTGAACAACCCGCCGCCAAACAGCGCGAACGAATCGAGCTTCGATCAAAGGCCAGTCTGACCAATTATCTGACCGCCGCATTGAGCGGGCGGCAAGTAGACGGCCCCGAAGCCGAACTGCGAAGCGCCGCCGGTATTAGTGACGGCATACCCTTAGAGCTTTAGGACGTGCCGCAACCCGATATCGAGCAACGGGCCGATGCTTCGACCGATGCACCTGGAACGGTGGGCGTCAATCTTGATCGCATTCGCCCGGCCGTTTTCGCCAACAGCATCGCGCCGCGCCTTGGGATCGAGATGCCGCGTGTGGCTAGCGGAACCTACGCCAGCGCGGCTATCACGACTCCACTAACGGCTGCGGCAAAGACCAAGGGCGATGCACAAGAGTCGAGCGCTGCGACTTTCACGGTTACAAGCGCCACGCCTAAGAGAATCTCTGCGCGGCTTTCGATTCAGATTGAAGACATTGCAGCGGTAGGCCAAGCGAACTTTAAAAGCATTTTGCGCGAAAACCTTTCGCTCGTTTTGTCCGATGAATTGGACAAACAAGCCATAAACGGCACCGGCACCGCACCGAACCTGACCGGCATTTTCAACCGGCTGACCGATCCAGGGGCAACCACTAGCGTTGCGGATTTTGACGCCTACGCCGGGGCTCATGCCGGGGGAGTCGACGGCTTATGGGCGAACACGCTTAAGGAGGTCTTGATTGTATGCGGTCCCGCGACCTATCAGCACGCATCACGAGTCTTTCAGACCGCCACTAACTACAAGGGCGAGATGAGCGCGCCGGCCTATGCCATGGCGAACACTGGCGGACTTTGGACAAACAAACGGATGCCGGATGCGGCCACGTATATGAGCGTTGATGACGTGCAGCACGCGATCTTGTACCGCAAGGGCCGCTCGATGATGGGCGGTGCCGGTGCCATGCGAACAGCTGTTTGTCCCTATTGGAACATGGTGAGTATTGACGACATCTATTCGGGCTCCGCGTCCGGGACTCGCCACTTCACCATGCACGTCTTGCTGGGTGACGTGATCTTGGTGCAGCCGGACGCCTACGCTCAAACAGCCTTTCAGTTAGCCTAAAAAAAACCTAAACAGGTGACGCCATGGCCGTTTCAATGGACTTTAACGCTACAGTTTTACCGCAAGATATCGGCACGGCGCTTTCATTGGGGCAAAACAAAACCTTCTACCTTGAAACGTATCAGTAACCGCGACGTTGTATTTCAGGTCTGCAACGACAATGCCGAGCGCGAGTTCGCGGGCTCATAGGATCGAAGCAGGCAGCGGTGGGATCATTAAAACAGACCGTGATCCACTCTGGGTTTGGACCGACGATCCGGGCGGATGCCCTGTTATTCTGACTGAGGCTTGAGCCATGACGGAAGCGCTTTTCTTTGATGCCGGGCTAGAGATTCGGGGCAGGGGCGGCGGTGGGCGCACGCTTTCCGGCAATTTCCCTTATGGCAAAATGGCGACGATCAAAGATCGGGGCCGAGTCAGAAAAGAGAGATTCAGCAAGGGTACCTTTTCCTGGCAATTGAAAGAATTTGCCAAGGTCCAAGCCGAACTAAACGCGGCATTGGCAGAAGGGATTGAGGAAGCAATCTCCGAACTCAAAGAGTCCGTTGAACGCCGGAATGTGAATTTACTTTCCGGCCATGATTTCAACCGGCCTTTAGCAAGTATGAAGGCCGGAACATTAAAGCTCACTGACTCCGACAAGGCGTTACGCTTTGAAGCCGATTTACCTGACACAGATAAACAGCCGTCATGGATGCGCGACTCTGTGCTTGCCGTTGAGGGCGGGTTAGCTGTCGGCATATCCCCCGGCTTTCGTGTGCCGCAAGCTGGTGCGGTTGCCAATGCGGAAGAACTCATACCCGAACCGGGAAACCCCGGCGTGTCGATCCGGCAGATCAATCAAGCGGTTTTGTACGAGCTTTCGATTGTCACTCGCCCGGCTTATGCCGAAACAATGGTTGAAGCACGCGAAGGCGATCACGCGGCCACACAAGCCCATAGGCGGCGGATATGGCTTTAGCCGTTCTGTCCCCTTTCCCAACAGACATGCGCACTACGCAATGGCGCGATGCGGTCGCATATGTCCGGAAGACGTGCGCCGGAAGGCTTGAAGGCGACGATGAAGCCGTGTGCCAGCTTGACGCGGCAGCAAGTGCGCTTGTCGAGAATGGGGCACCGCAAGCCGTCAAGAATGAAGCCCTGGTAAGAATCGTTGGCTATCTCGCACAAGCCGACTTTGGGGCAATCGCATCCGAGTCAACGGTGGGATCAAAACAAATCGAATACGTTACGAATCATTCGGCAGCGTTTCGTAATTTCGGCGCTAAGGGCCTGCTTAGTCCCTGGAAAATCCGCCGAGCGGGAGCAATCGGCTGATGCGCTGGCCCCCTTCTGGCAACAACGCGAGAAGCGCGACAGTGGCGGCGATTTTTCCGATGCTGTGGTGCGCTTGATCGAATCACAAGCGGCGGGCACCGCTGCGGATGCTTCAAGCACGGCTGCGGTTGAAGCCGTTGCAGGTGCACTCTCACGGGCTTTCGCTGCCGCCCGTGTCGAGGGTCCGGCTTGGGCTCAGGACGCTATAACCCCTCTTTACCTGGCCCAAGTCGGACGCGATTTGATTCGCAACGGTGATTCTCTCCACGTCATTAGAGTCCGTGATCGTGTCCAGCTTATCCCCGCGTCATCATGGCATTGGGAAGGGAATCATGATCCGGACTCCTGGACTGTGCGGGCTACCTGTTACGGGCCAAGCACGTCTACCACTTGGAATCTTCCGGGATCGTCCGTTGTCTTTGTCCGTTGGGGATCGACACCGGGGCAACCCTATATCGGCACCGGGCCTACATCATTTGCGTATACGACCGCCCGCTTGCAAAGCGAAGCCGAAAGGTCTTTGGCCAATGAAGCGGCGGGACCATTGGCCCAATTGATCGCAGTCCCTCAAGACGGTGGCGACGACAGCGACACCGATCCGCTCAAGATGCTTAGGGCGCACCCAACCCGGCCTGCCGATGAAGAAGGGCCGCGCCGGTACGATGACCTATGATTACAAACGGCATGGCACGACGACGCTGTTCGCCGCGCTCAACGTGCTGGACGGTACGGTCATCGCACAGAACATGCAGCGCCACCGCCATCAGGAGTTCATCCGCTTCCTCAACCGCATCGAGCGCGAGGTGCCGACGGACAAGGCCGTCCACGTCATCCTCGACAACTACGCTGCGCACAAGAAGGACAAGGTCCGCGCTTGGCTCGCCCGCCATCCACGCTGGACCTTCCACTTCACGCCGACCTCGTGCTCGTGGCTCAATGCCGTCGAGGGCTTCTTCGCCAAACTCACGCGGCGCGGGCTCAAGTGTGGCGTCTTCCAATCCGTCGTCGACCTTCAGGCCGCCATCAACCGCTTTGTCCGCGAATACAATGACGCAAACCCAAAACCCTTGATCTGGAAAGCCGACCCCGATCATATCATCGCCGCACGAAACAGAGGGTTCCAAACGTTGGAATCAATCCACTAGAACCATGTTTGGACCATATTCCGTAACTGATGACAGCCCGCGCCGTAGCTTTGTCGATGTCGATGCCGAGCTTGATGGTCTCGATTTTGAAGACGAAATGCCGTTGGGTTCCGACGACCTGAATTACGCTCTGGGCCGTCCCTGCGATATCGATTTCGACTCCGAGTAGGGGCTGTCGCATTGTTGAGAAGCGCAGACACTTGTGTCTGCGCTCTACTTCGGAGCACGGGCCATCATTTGCCCGGTTCTAACGATGCTGCCGATCCGGCGCTCTACACCCGTAGTGAGAGCGTCTCGCCCATGATCATACCGAGGGTGAGAGCCGGAGTGAGCATCATACCCGGCACAAAGGCATTACCCAGAGTCGACCCAGACCCCATCACTTCCCCAACTGCATAAAGCCCTTTTATAGGCTCGCCGTTTTCCGCCACCGCCTGTAATTTATCGCTGATCGCAATGCCAACGGCCGACGTCACACCGAATGGCCATGCTGGACGATAGCGTAGTAGGGCGGTTTTGCGATGGGCAAGGGGCGGCGTACCCGACTCAAGGGATCGGCCCCGATGCGGCGTTCGTTAAATGTAGCCACGGTTTCCTCTAACCCTACCGGATTCAACTCTGCCCGCCTGGCCAGTTCCTCAACTGTGCCGGCCTTGTGGAGCATCATGTGCGTGTTGAAATGGGACGCCAGTTTGTCGCGTGTCCAGTCGGGATACCCACAGGCGCGTTGTTGAAAATCTCATCATCAAACACTAGCGTGTACCGCAAACGCGGTTGACCGAGCAGGGCCTGTTCACGGGGGCTGGCCATGGGCGTTTCTTCATTGACGTACCGTTTACCATGGTCGCTGACCCAGACCTCACAGGGAGCACGCCGTTGGCGCCGGGTGTCGAAACACACGTATGTTTTGGTGGGGAAGCTGTCACTCACCAGCACGGAGCCTGAGCCGGGACGGTGCAGATGGGCATTGCGCAAATGCGCGCCCACGGCCCGCGCCATCACCAGACCGTCACCTTTGACGGTGGGGGTAACTGTCATCGACAAAGGTGGGAAAACCCACCAATTCCTGGAACAACGGTGCATTCATCCCATAACCGCCGGCGGTGAGTAATACGTGACGGCCACGGAAGGTCAGCATTTCACCGCCGCGTTCCGCCCGGACTCCTTCCACCACACCAGCGGCGTTTGCCAGCAGTTCGGTGGCTCGGGCGCTAATAAGCATCGGCACAATAGAGCAGTTGCGCATGTCTTTGCGGATTTCGTTGACGAAAACGGCAAGAATAGCCTTACCCGCGCCTTCGGCCTGGTAATAGCGCCGCCGCGAATAAGCGGTGCGTCCCGGGCTCTCGCCGGTGAGGAAGTGGCCCGGCCGGCACTCCCAGCCATGGTCGTCGATCTAGTCGATGATCCGATAAGCGTTAGAGGTGGTGAGGCGAATAATGGTCGGGTCCGCGTTGCCATTGCTCATGCGCATGGCGTCTTCGAAATGCATTTCCCAGTGGTCATCGGTGACCCCGAATCGCGCCTGGGTCTTGGTGCCCGCGCCAGAGATTTCGCCGCCGGCCATGTGCAGGGCCCCACCGATTTCCTGCGCCGCATCCATCAGCAGCACTTTGGCGCCCCGACGGGCGGCGAAGATGGCGGCCGGTAAACCGCCGGTGCCGGCACCGGCAACGATGAGGTCGTACATCTCATCTTCGGCGGCCCGGGCCTGGGCGATCAGAGCCGGGGGCGTCAGCAGCGTGGCGGCGGAAGAGGCCAGAAAGGTTCGGCGATGAAAAGGTATGGTAAAAGATTCCCAGGGACAAATCAGCCATTGGTGCGGCAATCTACCATGGGCTGCCCTGATAATTCACGCCCAGGATGGACACCAATATTCACAGGCGCTTGATCTGCGAACAACGGAGAGGCGGGCTGATAAATTGACAATTCGGAGGATAACAGGTCTCCCAAAATCGGATTGCCCGGTTACAATGGGTCCATATTTTCGAGGCAAAACGGGTGTGCTGAGCCCACCCCAGGAACGAAAGGGACGGAACACTATGGGTAAGCAGGTTAACGGCTACGACGTCACGGCAAACAAGGACAGTGGCGACCCGGGCTGGCATTACGAAATCCGTAATGGGGAAGAAGTTGTTGAAAAGAGCGAACCCGAATTCCGCGATTACGCCAAAGTCATGAAGTCGGGCACCATTCACGCCACGGAGCTAGATCCGATCGACGCCTAGTCGTTCCAAGTAATCGAGATTTAAGGTCGAACTCGGTTATTCGGCACCTGATCAAGCAAATCGCGTCGCGCAAAGAGTTTTGTGGCGCAGGAACGCGAAAGAATTCATGACTCTTTTCAAATTACCTCAAGGCCGCAGTCTGAGGCTGCTGAGAGCAACTCCCTTTCTTTACATGCTTATCCTTTGTAACCCGGCTTTGTCAGAGGACCTGCGCTCCGATTTTCTGTTCGATATCGACATCGAAGTGGCTGAGCCAAACATTGTTGGGAATACGCGAAACGGTGACCGCGCTATTTATCAAGTCACCGGTGGCCGCTTTGATGGACCAGAGCTTAAAGGAAGGGTCGTAAACGGTGCCGATTGGGCGCTAAAACGAACGGATGGAAATTTTGATCTAGATGTACGCCTTACCCTGGAGACTGACCAGGGGGCCATCCTTTACATGTTTTACACAGGAATTCTTACCGCTCTGCCTGACGTTTTTGCGAACTTGGAACAAGGCGGCACAGTCACAGATGATCAATATTACATGAGAACAACGCCACGGTTTGAAGCAAGTGACGAACGGTTGTCTTGGCTGAATACAACTGTATTCGTTGGCGTCGGCCGTATTACCGAGATGGGCGTGAACTACAAAGTCTACGCCACTAGAGCGGTTTGACTGAATTGTGAATCGAAGGGGATTCCCAAGCGTCCCACTCCATGATTCTATATCCCGAGGCGATCACTGGGGGTCTGTCTGCACGGGGGGCCGCGGCGCGTTTTCATGTCGCGCCATCGACGGCGATCCACTGGCACCGGCGCTGGCGCGAGACGGGATCGATCGAGCCCGACCGCCAGGGCCAACCGCCTGGCTCGAACCCTGCTGTATCTGCCGCCCTACAGTCCCGACTACAACCCGATCGAGATGGCCTTCGCCAAACTCAAGGCGCTCCTGAGAAAGGCCGCCGCCAGAACCGTCGACGACCTGTGGGACGCCATTGCCGACGCCATCGACGCCTTCACCTCAACCGAATGCGAAAACTACTTCGCCGCCGCTGGATATGATCGGGATTAAATTGAATCTGCTCTAGGTAACAGTTTCACGGGCTTTTCGATGATGAATTAGCCCTGTACACTTATCCGATATTTAGGAGGCACCGATGACACACTTGGTTCCCCAACCGATAGCGCATCCGATGATGCCGCTGCCCACCCATGACGCACATGCCCGGGAAGATTTCATCGTCGAACTCAAGCTCCACATGATGGAGCACGCCTATCCTTATGATGAGCTTGTCTATGAGCAGCGCGCCAAGCCAAAATTTATCAAAGAGCACGGCCGTCCGCCGGAAAATTGCGACGAAGTTCACACTCTTATGATGGACGACACGTTTACCCAAATGTGGAGCGGCATCGCCCGCAATCTGCAAGAAATGCTTTGGGCCAATGAAGGAGAAATTGCAGCGCAGGAATTGCCCCGTCTGTCACCAGAGGCGCGTGAGCGCAGCGCCAAGCCGCTGGGCACGCTGACGCTGGATCCCAAATTCAAAATGCCGCGCTATGTCGATGCTGTCGACATTCATTGTATGCCCGTCGGCTATCAGACGAGTTTGGAGACAATGATTTGTTTGTCGGCGCTGTGTACGAACGTGGTGCCTATTACTACACCACGGGGAAGGGAGGTCGCTTGCGCGATGGCCCTGGTAAATCCCTTGTCGCTGCTGTTCAACGCTTCTTCTCCGATCTCAAACTGAAACGCATTCTCGACATCGGTTGCACCACGGGTGGCTCAAGTATCCCGTTGGTCGATGCGTGGCCCCAAGCGGAGGTCTACGCCATTGACGTTGGCGCGACGATTCTGCGCTTTGCCCATGCCCCATGCCCCATGCCCGGGCGGAAAGTCTTGGCCGCAAAGTTCATTTTCCCAACAGAATGGCGAATGCACCAACTTTGAGGATGGTTATTTTGATCTCGTTGTCAGCGGGGGCATGTTCCACGAGACATCTTACAAAGCGGCACGCAACATCGCTAAAGAAATGCACCGCGTTGTCCGGCTAGGCGGCGTTATCATGAATCAGGATATTCCTTATGGCGGTGCGTACAGCCTGCATGGTCAGTTCATGCTCAATTGGGATTGCTATTACAACGCGGAACCCTTCTGGCGGCAGTGGACGGCAACCAACCGCACGGACTTTTTGAACCAATCCGGTTTTGACCGCGACAATATCGTTGAAATCTGGGCGGGTCGCGATCCAGTGGGCAACTTCACTTTTTACGACAAGCCCTTTGACGAAAGCTTTTCGTCCACTGGGGGAGGGCTTGGCCGGGTGCAGTTTTTCGGCGCTCAGAAGTAAACCCATCACCACATTCGGGCGGGTCAGATTTCAGCCATGCCGATGAAACTGTTCTACTCGCCGGTTCACGACTTCATCCATAAGTCGGTGGTTGTCGCCGAGGAAGTGGGCGTTTGGGAGCAGATCGAAGAGGTCACTGTCTACCCGCGTAACAAAGGATATTCCATAGCAGCGATTAATTCGCTAGCGAAAGTGCCGACCCTGGCGCTGGACGACGGCACAGTGTTGTTCGGAAGCCAGACCATCGCCGAGTATCTGAATTCCATCAGCGTCAACGGTGTACATGTTTATCCCGAGCCTGGCCCGCAGCGGTGGAACGCGCTGGCGCGGTTGGCGCTCGCCGATATCTTTTTCGACATCACCACGCGGCTCACTCACGAACGGCTGCTCGATGAGCCGGGTCAACACGTCATTCAATGGCATTGGCCAAAGCTGATGCGTTCCCTGGACCGTATGGAAGAAGATGCGGCAATGCTTGATGACTTTGACATCGGCTGCATCGGCACCCTGCAAGCGCTGACCTACTTCGATCGCCAATGCGCTATACCTTGGCCTGCGCCAGCTGTGCTGAACTACGACTGGCGCGACGACCGGCCCAACTTAACCACGTGGTTCGAACAAGCGATTACACGCCCCTCCGTTGCCACCCATTTCAAGCAGCCGTTCAACGGCGATGATTCACCGGAATTCTGCCAGGCCAAAGTCGCCGAAGTGCTGCAGGCGCAGGGTAAGGAGCTCAATCCGGATGCACCCTTGCCGGAGTCCGATTTCACTGTACCTAAGGCGTCAACTGACCGGTCCTCACTGCATTAGTCACCACTGACTCGTCACGTGCGGCAAACCAGCCTAAGCTTTATTCAAATTCAAAAGCGGGCGGGGAAGCCATGCGATACACAACTCTCTTCTCGATCACAATGATCATGTTTGGATTGACGGTTGGGTCAACGGCCCACGCCCAATCCACCGAACCCGGTACGATTTTTAAAGACTGCGACACCTGTCCTGAGATGGTGGTTATTCCGCGTGGCACGGCAACGCTCGGCTCGGAACCATGGGAGCAGGGACGTCTCCCTGTAGAAGGACCGGTGCGCGAGGTTACCATCGACTACGCGCTGGCAGTTGCGAAATACGAAATCACCCGCACTCAGTTCGCCGAATTCATCGCCGCGACCGGTGATGAGCCGGTGGATAATTCCCAGTGCTTTTCGTGGAACTACTCTCGCTACTTGGGTTTCGTCAGCTGGCACACCTGGGACAACCCGGGGATTTACCAGGAGCCCAACCATCCGGTGATCTGCGTCAGCTGGCAGGATGGCACCGCCTTCGCCAACTGGCTGTCAGAAAAAACTGGGCGGGACTACCGCCTGCCGTCGACCACGGAATCCGAATACGCCACCCGTGCCGGCACGCGCGGCCCGTGGTTCTGGGGCACCAACAGTTTCGAGGCCTGCGACTACGCCAATGTGGCCGATCTCAGCTTTCGTCAGGTTTACAAGTTCGATGCACCGTTTGATTGCGATGACGCCTATCAGAACACCGCTCCGGTCGGCACCTTCAAGCCCAATCCCTGGGGTCTGCACGACATGCTCGGCAATGTGTGGGAATGGACCAGCGACTGCGGCCACGACAGCGCCGACACTCCACCGACGGACGGCGCTGCCTGGACGAGTGGACGCGACGCCGATTGCTCTATGCGCACCTTGCGCTCGGGCTCCTGGGTGACCGGCACTAGCCAGGTGCGGGCCTCTGCCCAGTATTACTTCGCCGATGTTTACCACAGCCAGATCGCCGGCTTCCGCGTGGTGACGGTGATGGAGGAGTAGGGCTCCACGATATAATACTATTAACTTATTGATATATAATGTTTTTCTTATGATTTTTCTTTCTTCTCCCCACATATATCCCCACCTATGGAGCGGGAACGAATGCGAAATCGTGGGAACGTATCCTGACTGGCCAGAGCCAAGTGGTCCAAGTGTTTTGAGAGAATCTGGCCCGCTGGTCTCGTTTTTGCAGTGATGCGCAATCAGGATATTTGGATACCTTGGGTGCTGGCAAGCAAATCAAACACGCCGCTTAATCAGCCCATAACCAACTTTCGGGCATAGCTCATCGGAATACCGAGACAAGGTCAGGCGTCAAACCGCAGCCCGTCACTAAGATAAGCCACAATCCGATACAGATAACGGTATTGACCAATGACTGTCACGCGTGCGGGAGCCACAAGGGGGGCGACGTTATCCCCTTAAAAGCCCTATATCAGGTCTGGAATATGGTGTGTTGGGGGTGGTAGCGCTACCGAGTGAAGCTGAAGCGGCATGACCGGCGCCCCACGAGCGGGTTGAAAATGAGGACCCCAAAATGTCCCGAGGCCGTGTCCTCACGCGTCCCGATGGCGGGCAATGACAGACCGTTGGCATATCCACCCCACCTGGACGTTCCTGGACGATCAGTGAGATTTATATGCGATAGCGCTCAAATGCCCCTAAGTGGCTGATGGATTGGGTATCTCAAAATCTGAGTTGTCGCGCCTCAGGGCTCCGACATTTAGGCGAACTCGGTAAACGGTTCGGCTCTTTCGGCAGCTAGACCCCGATCTCCACTTCTAGCGCCTGGCCGAAGCCCAAACCTCTTTTTTACAGTCCTCTGGCGGTACTTTCGTCTTACGCCTGTCCGGCGCCAGCCGTTCTTGGCAAGAACATCGACAATAGCCGCGAGAGCACTGGCCCCTTCGCGAGTTTTAGCTCCTTCTCGGGTTCATATTCCCTGAGGTATTAAACCCTCATCTTCATGCGTCCTGTGTTCTCGTCGTAGATCGTCCTACAAAAGCGCCTGGAACTCGTGGCCATGGCTCTATCCTGTTTGGTTGATAGCAGTAGACTTTACCATACCACCGCCTGTTGATTGAGTGACGTTCACTCTACCAACCCACTACCTGTTGATTGAGTGACGTTCAGCCGGTGAGCCGCCCGGCGGTGTCACAGCATTTGAAAATCTTGCAAGAGGCCAAGCTGGTGCGGGCCGAGCCTCAGGGTAATAAGCGGCTTTATTCCATTGAACGCGACGGCCTGCATGAGCTGCGCGCCTATCTCGAAAGTTTCTGGTCCGACGTTCTGTCGGCCTACAGCGATTCAATTAAACAGCGGGTGAACCCGCACTAAAGTTAGAGAGGACCGACCATGACCATCGAAGCCTTAGTGAGGTCCATCGAAGTGCCCTGCAACCAGGAGAAGGCTTTCACCATCTTCTTTGAGGAAATGCATACATAGTGGCCGCTGGAAAAATTCACCCTCTCGGCTATGAAGGGCGCACCCGCCAAAACCATTCGTGTCGAAGTCCGGGAGGGTGGTGACATTGTCGAGATCGGCTCTGACGACACCGAAGCTTTGTGGGGTACCATCAATGAGTACGACCCCTTCAGCTATGTCAGCATGGAGTTCCACATTCCCGCGCCCAACTACGAGGCAACCGGCCGCACAACAGTGGAGCTGGCGTTCACTGTACTTGGGGACGACGGCACCCGGGTCGAGTTGACCCAGTGTAACTGGGAAGCGCTCGGTGACCTGGAAGGGGATTTCGCCCCAGAGAAAATCCGCGGCGGCTACACCTTCGGCTAGGACATGCTGCTCGGTGCGTTTACCGAGAAGTGCGGCGGGTGAAAAATTATTGCGCTTTGTAGAGGTTCTCATAGAGGTGCCAGGCCGGTACCGTATCGCGGCTGAACTCTTCCCGGGCTTCGTAAATGTGATTGAGATTCACCTCGGCGGTGGCGAAGCCTTCGTCGCGTCCGCCGATCTCCGCCAGCACCTTGCCGGTGGGCTCGACAATCATCGATGCGCCGCCGCCCCACACGCCGCCGGGCACGTATTCGTCGGTTCCTTCGGCGTAAATGTTGCGCGAGGTGGTGCCGGAGAGAAAATACAGATGGTTCTGATAGGCGATGGCCTGCTTGAGCGCGCGCCAGGGTACGGCGTCGCTCTCAAAGCTGGTGTGCAGAATTACTTCTGCGCCTTTTGAGGCCAGCAGGCGGGAGGCCTCCAGCACTTGCGCTTCCCCTTCCACATAACAAGCCAGGGTGCCGACGGGAGTCTTCACCACCGGCAGGATGGAGTCCGGGCCGAAGGCGGCCAGGTACTTGTCCATGATGTCGCGGATGTAACTCACTCGGGGCGCGCTCGGCGCCTGCACCTTGGGAGAGCGCAGCACCAGACCCTCCGGCCCCATGATGAAGCCAGTGTGGAAGTAAGTGCCCTCCAGCTGCGGCACTTTTTCCTGGGTGCTGGTGGCGACGTAACAGTCGTGCCGGCGGCAGGCTTCGATCACCGGTGCCCAGATGCTCTGGTCCAGCGGTTTGGAGACGAGGTCTTGCGCCACGGCTTCCATGGGTACGCCGGAGACGGCGCGCCGCGCCGAGGTGTATTGCAAAACCGGGAAGACGACGATGCGCGGTTTGGGCTCCGAGCGCATGGCCGCCTCGATGTGCTCGACCATGGTCTCCATGTTACGGCGGCGGATATCCTCGAACGCCTCTTCGCTGGGCGGCACCAGCACCGATACGCGCATGACGGCGGCGTGGTAAGAGGCGCGAGATTTAGAGTTGTGTTCATCTGCCATGGCTGACTTCACCAATGTTGTGTTAGCCCCATTGATACCGAAAAGGCCGAACGCCGAAGCGGTTTTCAAAAGCGTGCGCCGTTTCATGTGTTCCTCCTGAGATCAATCCGTCGCCAGCGTCGGATCGATGCCGTTAAAAATCCGCCCATAGCAGTCCTCGTTGAGGATACAGGTGTTGGTGATGCGGGCGAGATCGGAGCGCGTGATCCCCCCAGGGGCGGTGAGGTCGTTCAACAGCGTGCCGCCGCCCGTGGGCGCGGCGGGCTCGGGCGGCAGTTGGCGGTTGTAGACGATGGTATAGCTCAGACCACTCTGCTCGAGCGCGATCTCGGCCCGGGCACCGTCGCGCATGTAGTTGATGATCCGTGGGTCGCTTCTCATGCCCTCTGATGGGGGCTGGGTCAGCATCTGCCGCGCACCGCGGGCGCTGTGGCGAATGATCTGGATGACGCAGGCCGCCTTGGCCGCCGCGACCTGTGCCTGCATGGACGGCCAATAGAAACTCTGTCCGTCGTCGAACCAGATGCCCGGATAATTGGATGCATCGATGATCACCGCCGGTTTGGCGTCCATTACCGCCGCCATCACACTGTCCGCATCACGCAGATCGCCGATGACGACCTCGTAGTTCGCACTTTCAATGCGCTCATAAGTGGAGGTGGACCGGGCGAACACCACGACCCGCTCGCCTGCGGCGGACAGCTGTTTCACATGATAAGAGCCGAGCTGCCCCGTGCCGCCGACAACCAGCACGCCTTTATTGTCAGACGGGTCACAGGACTCCTGCGCGAGAGTGGGAAAAGTGAACAGGAGTGCTGACAAAAGTGTTCGCCCAATCATCGCGTCCTCCTTAATCAAACTTAGTACGCCCTGAAACAATAGAACTGGCTAGCGCTAATTGTATCACGTTGATGGCGCGTCTGGATTCTCCGGGGTATCACTAACATCTGGACTGGTAATATCTTCTCCGACTTCCGGTTCCGCGCGCGCCGTTTGCGCCCTCGTGATGGCGTACTGCCTCAACTTTCGGCGATAGAGTGACATGGAATGATCACCAATACCGGCTCTTAACAACGTCCCCCACCAGCGAGGTAGGACCCACCACAAGCGGGCGATGAGGTGCGGGTTGGTATGAATTTCAAGACCCGGATCGTTAGCTTCCGTAATGCTGATGTAACGCATGTCTCCGATGTGAACGTAGCCACCGAAGTTTTTATTGAGCCAATGAATGGCGGCTCTGATGTATGACCGATAAACAGGAATGACACCGATTAAAAGAAAGAAAATGCGGAACCACCAGCGTGATGGAGGCACGCGGGCGACAATGTCAGCGCCGTGGACCATGCGGTAAATCGGGGTAAACATTATGTCGTCGAGTTTGTCGTTCCCCACACGGGGGCCGCCAAAGGTGTAACAGGCACCCAGACTGTCTTTCGCTGTATAGCGCGTAGCCAGGATGGCAAGGGCACCGCCCAGCGAGTGGCCAGTCGTGTAAAGGGGCGGACCGACATTCTTTTCCAGATCTTTCTTGATCTTCCCTTCGATCGATTGGAACGATTCATAAAACCCGGTATGGACCCTTTCAATGGGCCGTACACCCATGGGCGTCATCAGTTTACCTTTGAAATCGGTTTTCCAATCTTTCCACTTGCGCGGTTCTGTACCTCTAAAGGCCAGCACTAAGATTTGATCTTTGACCTCTGCCGCATCCCGGCGGGCGAGAAACGCTTGGGTGTCGGTCTTTTTATCTTCATAAGTTTCTAATAATTCAAAAACCGCCTAGCTTCAAGCCACCCCTTAAAGCGTCTTCATTGCTTGAGTCTTTGTGCTGGATTTCGCTCGCAAACGCTGCGAGTAGACTGCGTGCTTTTTCTTTGGACAGTCCTTTCCTAAGATCCATCAAGTCCTCGACCCAATCGACCAAATCTCTGCCGCCCTCGAACTTGTAATAGGCTGCCTGAGCCATACAGGCCATAAGATGGGCGGTACGATCGCTGTAAGCGGCGCGTCGCACCGGAACGCCGAATAAAACGTCTAGATTGTCCGACTTCTTGAAAACAGTTTTGAAATCGTCTTCCATTATGGCGCCTCCTAAACTGGTCGTGAAAGTGACAGCGCGTAATGGGCCCGTTCTCTATCCACCGTTTGTTTTTTTGTGCTGACGCCAGTAACCGTATTGACCCTCGGCAAACGGTTAGTCTCTACAAGAATCTTGTTAAAGTCGTGGACGCTCCCTAGTCCGCAGCGAAACAGTAGAACTGCCCGGCGCCGCCGGTGGAGATCAGGTTCTCCTGGCTGCAGCCCCGGGACGGATGGGCGTCGATCCACGACTGGCTGGTGAAGCTGGTGATGCGGTCGTGATGGCCCACATTGGCGCTACCGTCTTCGCGGTTGCTGGTCCAGTTGGAGCAAGTGCGGTCGAAGGTATCGGTGAAGGCGTTGCCGTCTGGCTGGGTGCCGGTG
This sequence comes from Rhodospirillaceae bacterium, assembly GCA_965262665.1. Lineage (GTDB taxonomy): Bacteria > Pseudomonadota > Alphaproteobacteria > Rhodospirillales > Rhodospirillaceae > CBDBND01. The sequence goes on along the minus strand of OZ253551.1, from coordinate 292,355 downwards.
AGAACGTCATGCTGGTTACGCCGGTCGCCGAATTCCACGGCCCTGATTTCACCCGGGACCATCTCGCCGGTTTCCGTCACGGCGGTGCGGATGTTGATGAAGTTGCCTTTGCGCGCCAGCAACAGGGTGTCGCCGAACAGCTGGCCGAGGTTGGCGGCGATGCGCACACCGTTGGCGTTGTACCAGGGGCCTTGGCCGATGCGGTCCCGTGCGTTGATGGCGGGGGCGTCAGCGGTGGCCTGTGTCGAGAGAAAAGCGCGCCAAGTGCGGTCGCCCGCGTCCACAGCTTCGGCCAGTTCCTGGCAATGGGCGTCCGCCCCGGCCAGACCGCCGAGGTTGGCACCGTCACCGATACCGACGCTGGTGACGAAGAAGGACATCGGCCCTGCCGGCGGCCGCGGCGGGATCTGCGGCACCATGGGTGCGTCTTGGGCGAGGGCGGGTGCAGCAGTGGCGAGGACGAGAGATGTGAGGGCGAGGAGGGAGGTGGGTTTCATGGTGCGGTTCCCTGATTGGTCAGAGGTTTGGGTCAATACCGTTGTCGGCTTTACCGTAGCATGCCTACTATGAAACGAAATATCATTAGGGCAGATCATGAGGATAAAGGCCAAAAACCATGAACACCCATAGACAGCCTTTGGCGGTCCTGATCGCTCTTTTGCTACTCGGGTATTCTTTTGAAAGTGTGGGGCAAAACACCATGCCGGCTGATGACGACCGTAATTATGCACCCGCACCCTATATTCCCGACGGGACGCGCAACCAAAACCCGTCCGAAGGCAAACTCAAGGGCGTCACCCTCAAGATCAAGCGCGCGCTTGTCTTCGTGACGGATCTGAAGCGGTCCATCGACTTCTATGAAAACGTCATCGGCATGGAAGTGTATGCGGTCGACCAGGTCTACAGTGTGGATCAAACCACCATCGGCAATAAGCTGTTCAATACGGCAGACGGCACCCGCAGACGCATTGCCCAACTGAACACCTCAAACGAAACCCGCGGCATCGCCTTGCGCGAGGTCGACCAACCGTTTGAGGTACCGCAGACCCCGCGCGTCACCACCATCCTGTTTGAAGCCAGCGACATTCTCGGCATTCATGACCGCGCCAAAGCCTATGGGGTAGACGTGATCGGCCCCAGCTTGGCCATTGTGCCCGAGCGGGAAAACGCGCCCCGCCTGCGCTATATGGAAATGGGCATCCTCGACCCCGACGGCCATGTGGTGACGTTCTTTAAGTATTACACCGACTCAGCCGAAGACGACGCGGAACGGGAAAAAGCCGCCGAGACCTACCGCGTGGAGATGGAACTTTAGGGCTGAACTAAGGCGATAGTCCGCTGACAAATTCCAAAACATGCTCCGCAAATTGCACGGGGTGTTCCATGTAGAGCAGGTGCCCGGCGTTCTCCATAGTGACGAGGGACGCGTTCGGCATAGCCGTGCTGATGACACGGGCCTGAGCGAGATTGTCCGGGTCGTCGTGATAACCAACAAGGATCAGCGTCGGCGTGGTGATGTCCACCAGTTTAGAAAAGGTGCGCGACGGCGGTGTGTCTCGCGGACGTGGCTGAAAAGCCTGCGGGTTGGTGGCGAGCAAGCCGATCAAGCGCATGTGCGCGGCTGTATTTCCGGCTGCAATGAAATGCGGGTCCGCCGCAATGAACGCCAACACGCGGGGAATGTCTTTCGAGACAATGAGTTTGATGAGGGCGATGTTGCGGTCGATGAACGCTTGGGACGAGGGATAGCCGCCAATAGACGGTCCCACCAACACAAGACCTCGCACAAGACCGGCAACACGCTCATAATCGCGGAGCGTAAGGTCGACGGCCAGGGCGGAGGATGCCGACGCAGCCACCAGCACGGCACGTTTGATGGCGAGGTGGTCCAGTAACGCGGCGAGATCGTCGGCGGATGAATAGCGCGTGCGCGAGGCGATTGGCCATAGCTGCGCCGGTCATAGCGCACTGCGGCAACATTCTCTTCCGCGCACCCGATCTCCCGCACATCGTCATAGCCCGCTGAATGCACTACGCCGTCATGGAGAAAGACGATGGGAGTGGCGGTCTCATCGAATGCGCCACAGGTTTCGAAATGCATCGGCAGCACTTCCGCCGCGAGGGCAGGGAGGGAGAGGAGGATTAGCGCAAGTGAACAGGAAAAATTGGCCAAAAAACTCGAACACCTAAGCAATTGTTGATAGCCAGCGCAAATAGGTTGCACTGCTGCTTACAAGTGCAAGCGCCAGGTCAAGAGGTGGTTGGTAGGGATCCAGGGCAATCGGGTGAATGGTTTCACCGTGAGATAAGGCTTGCGAGGAAGTCGTCGTCCCAGGCAGCGATGCGTCATTTTACACGCAGACTGTCCTTGCCCGGGGCTTGGCGCAAGAGGTTGCTCGCCATGTGTTTGACGACCGCGAAGTTGGCCGGGGCAGTGTTCTTTCGGACCCGGCACTCGTCGTCGCGGAAGACCATGTCCATGACCCAGTGCAGGTCCATGACCCAGTGCAGCCCGTTCTCGCTGCTCCAATGGCCCCGGATGGCGGCGCTCAGAGTATCGGCCTTGGCGGCGGTGGAGGCGGATGTAGAAGCGGGTCTCGCGCTCGACCTTGGCGCCGGGTTGGATGCCGATCTCGCGTACGGTTTCGACCATAACGTCTGCGGCCTCTTCAAGCACGAGCAATGCAGGAACTTCTTGGTTGCTGACGGCTATGCGTCAGAATAAATCGGAAATGCTCTAACACCGAGGCCAGCGTTGACCCGGTGGGTACACAGGCACCGCCCACACGCCTTCGCTTCGCACACGCGAAACGCTACGCAAAGCCGCGCGGGTCCCTCCTATGCACTACCGGGACAACCCGCAACAACGCCTTCGGCATCACATAAAATGGACTGGTTTTACGCCGCCCAACTGGACTGATTTTGCTCCGCCGTTGACACTTGTGCGAAAGAACAGATGTGGACGCGGCAGTGCTAAAGAAAATCACCGATGACAACGGCCGACGGCTTTACGGTTTGTAGCACCACCTTAAGACAGACCTTCACTAAATCTTGGCTGCGTTTATCGCTGTGGTGGAACATCCGTTGCTTCATCCGGATTGATCCCCGCCATTTCCAAGGGCAACCCACTTGTCGTGACAAAGCCAGAATCGGCTTGGATGGTCCAGTTGTGCTGCGCGCCTGCGATCTCACGGATAAAGTCGCCTTCGTTAACGACGAAGCTGCGGCCGTTTTGGTGGAACGTCATCGGGCCACCGGTAACGTAGATGAGGGAGTCCGTCTTGGCGCTGTTGGGATTGGTGCTTCCACCCGCGGCCAGTTTCACAGCGCGCACAGAGTTGCCGGGGAACTGATAACGCCGGAGCTTGATGGGCCCAAAGCCACCTTCTTCCACATCAATCCATTTTACGTGGGTCGGCGTGGACTCTCCTGTAAGGCTTGGGGCCGTCCAGGTGATGATGGTGGCGTCGGATGCTGACCCATCATTGCGCAAAACACCCGACGGAAAACTAATCACGTCGCCAGCCGTCAAAGCGACTGTCTCCCTACCCACACCGACGGTGGCAGCGCCTTCTAAGACATAAAGCAACGTCTCGTCAGTAATGGGATGGAGCACTCCACCGGTTGCATCATCGAACATCATGACGCGGACCCGTGCGGTCGGCCAATGCACCTCCTTGACTCTGTATCTGACCGCATTACCTGGCGCCGATGAGACATCCGCCCCGGCAGCCGATTTAATCATGCCGCCATCCTGCCAAGCCGCCATGGCCGTGGCGGGTAAAGAGGGGTCGAACACCACATAGACGTCATCTCCCAATGGGGTCTGAGCCGAAACAGAGGGTGCGAAAAGACTGAGAGTGAAGGCAAGTGCAAGAGCAATACGCATGATGAACCTATGTACGAGTGAAAGTCTGATATTGGCGAGGTATGGCCCGCAGTTTAATCATGAATGCTCGAGGTATCCACTACCCGACACCGTATTCCGCTGACTCCGCTCGCGAACAGAACGAAACCCCTAGCTGATCCCCATCCAGCCACCGTCGGCAACAAACACGCTACCGGTCACATTAGCCGATTCGTCGGAGGCCAGATAAACGACCAGACTGGCTATTTCTTCGGGCGTGCCGAGGCGGCCAATGGGCTGTCTGCTGGCTAGCCCGTCCAATGTTCCCTGAAAGTTGCCGCCGGAGGACAGGCGCTCACGGAGGCCTGGTGTATCGGTGACGCCTGGGCAGATAGCATTGCACCTGATGTTTTCGGAAACGAAATCGGCGGCGACCGATCGCGTCAGACCGATGATTGCCGCCTTGGCAGTGCCGTAGGAGAAGCGATTAGGTACGCCCCGTAAACTCGACGACGTGGACGACATGTTGATGATGCTAGCGCCGCTACCAATCTTCAACGCGGGGAGGAAAGCACGGATCATCCGGTACATGGATCCGACGTTCACTTCGAAACTTTGTACCCACTCCTCCTCGGTACAATCAGTTATGGTGCCGAAGGTCACGTATCCGGCACAGTTGAACAGTATGTCAAGGGCGTCATGCTCCGCCGCACAGGTCTTGATGGCCCCGGCGTCACCGACGTCTAACACTCTCACGTTTTGGATGCCTTGATCCCGAAGCCTGTTCAGTTTTTCTTCATCACGGTCTGTGGCGATTACGTTTGCCCCTTCCCGCAGAAATGTAAGAGCGGTGGCTCTGCCGATTCCATCGCCAGTGCCGGTGATCAGTGCTGTCTTATCCTGAAGCCGCATAGCCAATTCAGGCCTTTCCCCGCCTCTGTCAGATCAATCACTAGAGACCTTACTTTATTACAGTGAACTGCGGTTCATTGTCTTGCTCCCATTGAACGTCGAACTATATGCATCGACACGATGATCTATCTGAGCGCCAGTTTTTCGAACATGATGCCGTCGCTGCGCACTTCATATCCGTCGATATTGGGCCGCATGGCCACTATATCCGTATAATTCACCAGAAATACCGCCGACGCCGTTTCCACTGCCTTGGCCATGGCTTGTTGTAACGACTGGGTCCGCCGGTCCGGATCCATCTCATAGCGCGTAGCATCGATAGCGGTATCCAATTCTGGATCACAAAAGAAGGGGGTGGGTCTTCGTTTGCAGGACACCGAGTCCAGGGCCGGGAAAGAGTCATATAAATTACGGTTGTTTAAGGTGGTAGTCGCCATCTGGATGTCGCGCCAATCTCCCGTTAAACGGGGATTGCTGAATTCCTGCAATGGCATTTGCCGCATTTCGGTGGTGACACCGACAGCGGTCAGGTCTTGCGCTGCTTGCTGAAAGATCAACGTATCCCCAGGAACTTGCCCGGCCCAGACCGCAACAATCAGATGAAGACCATTGTCATAGCCCGCCTCTTTGAGAAGTGCCCAGGCTTTGTCAGGATCATAAGCGTAGGGCTGAACGTCCGGGTTATAGCCGGCAACACCGGGTACCGCCCCTTGTGTTGCTACCATGACCTTGCCATCGAGAATGTAATCGACGATCTGTGACTTGTTGACGGCGTAGTTCAGGGCCTGGCGCACGCGTTTGTCCATGAGCGGCGAGCCTTCCGCATTCACCGTTCTTAGTCCGAAAGCAATGATGATGGGATTAGGCACCGTTAGAATTTTAAGTCCAGCTGCTTCGAGAGGGTAAACAGCATCCGGATTGAGGTTGACCGCAAGATCGATCTCCTCAGACAAGAGCGCTTGAACGCGCCGTGTGCCGTCAGCCACCACGCGCATGTCGATAACGTCAATGTCTTTAGTCCGGCGCCAAGCTTGTTCAAAGGCTTCAAACTGAACTCGGGTGGCGTTGGGTCCCCAGGACACTGCGCGGTATGGTCCCGTCGCAACTGGAAACTCGGAAAATTCCACGTCGTCCATCTCTTCCCAAGCCTGCATGTCGACAACACGCAACAAGCTCATGCGTCGCGCCAATAAAGGGTCGGGCAGTTTGGTTATACCTGGAATCATTGATTCGGCCTGAATTTAGTATTTTGCATTGACCTGATTCGGCTGCCGATTCATGCACCTCTCCAACGACACGAGCAGCGAACGACTTCACGGCGAAGATGCGCAAAAGGGCCTCCTTTCTGACCGCTGACGAACCCAAGGCACTCCTGAATGTCATGCGCAAGCGGAAGGTCGAAGCGCTGCAGGTACGGCGCGCGAATGCGCTGGTTGCCCTTGATGATGGCCACAGCGTGCAGATGGTCTCCAGGATATTCTATCTCGATCCCGACACGGTTCGCGGCTGGCTACGGGACTTCCGCGAGAAGGGTCTCGCCTCTGTGGAGCTTGCGGATTACCCGGACCGCGCGGGCCGCCTGACGGCGGACCAGGAAGCCGCTCTCAAGGCGCAGTTCCGGGACAATCCGCCGCGCGACACCAACGCGGTGCGGGATGCCATCTTCCGAAAGTTTGCTGTGAGATATTCACGTCCGGGCGCCATCAAGCTGATGCACCGCCTGGGGTTCGCATACGTGAAGCCGAAGACGCTGCCGAAGCAGGCCGACAAGCAGGCGCAGGAAGCCTTCATCAGGGATTATGAACAGCTGACGCGCGGGATGTTTCCGGACGCGACGGTTGTCTTCGCCGCTGCGGTCCATCCCGAGTATCAGAGCCGGCCGGCGCATGGCTGGTTCATCCTACCACCCCACCGCTTAGCTCTCGCGGCGAAGCGCCACACGCTTGTTCCTGCAACATTATCCAGGCCCGTTAGGTCGGGCTGCCCGCTGAATACAACAGCCTCTAGCCCGGCTCGGAGTAGCTCTCCTTGCCTAGGCGAATAGGCGGGATCTTCATCTTCCGAGATGTGATTGCAACGGCCCGGCACCTGCCGGCGCCTTGATCAAACATGTCAGGTGAAGCCCCATGAGACCCATCATTTGCGCAACTATCGCTGTCCTGCTGATCGGCCCGGCCGGGGCCCAAGATTTTTTCGGCATTCCTGGGCTCCCGACCACTACCACCACCTCCACCGCTGTGCTGAGCAAGGCTGAGAGGGGCAAGGCCATGATTGGCCTTTGCTATTCAACCTGTGCGCACCGGTACCAGAAAGCCACTATTCACATGCTTGAAAGTTTTGACGAGGCGGACGAGGACGGTCAACAGTGCTTCATGGCCCAGACTTTCATTCGTTCGATAGACGCTTGCGCGGCCGCATGCGCTGACGTGGAGAGGGTATTCGGAATTACAGAGTCTGAAGCCAAGAACAGGTTCAATTCCATGGTCGCGGTCATGCAAGAGGATTTTGAAAGTAGCGGCTTATGGACCCGCACACGATGACTTTGCAGCACGCGGTACCGCAGAGTTTGAGACCGCTTGCGAGGCATTCATTGGATACTGCGACAGTGATCCCGACAATTGGAGCGCAAAATGTATCTCATGAAAATTCTACCCGTCTTAGCCTTCCTGGTTGGCCCGCAAGCGCTTGCCCAGGACGCTCTGACCAAGATCGAGGAAGGGCAACTGGCAATAAGCCAATGCTATTCCGAGTGTTCACAGCGGCACCTGGAATATGTTTCGGTAATTGTGATGGGGGAGGAATCCACCGGCCACCGTGGCTATTGTTGGGCCGAGCAGGGCATCCTTCAATCCATGGACACGTGTAAGGCCGGCTGTACCGAGATGGAGAGCGCCTTTGGGACAACAACGTCCAATGCCCGTGACCGCTTCCTGTCTATCGACAATGACCTGGTTGGATACTTGGAGCCCTACGGGCTATGGAAAACGACCGGAGACCAACCGCGCCATGGCACGGATGCGTTTAAGGATGCCTGCAGCTCGCTGTTCGAGGCCAACGCCGAGTATTACCAATATAGGGATTCTCATCATTTTGATTAAACATGGCCACGGCTCAAATGGGTTGGGTAGGGCTCGTAATCCACGAACAAGTGCACCTGTTGCGGATGGACAGCTGATCGGAGACGGCGCATGACCGACATGGTGGAGAGCACGCGGCTGTACGAGACGGAGATGCTGGAGTGGTCTCAGGTTAAGGAGTTGTTCGAAGAAAGTGGATGTGTTGTCTCTGGCAAGCCCGAGATCAGGTGGCACCAGGAATCCTGGGGTGCGTTAAAGCGGGCAGGTCTTGCCAACACCACGGAGTTCAAAGAACTCGATCTTGCCCAGACCGTGCTCAGGCTGAGAGCCCTCTGCCTATTGGCAATGTACTTAGGTATTTACCAGGTTGCGGAAGACAGTGAACTTGGCGGGCATTTTTCAGAGCACGACGTCTTTTCGTCGTATTTAAGTTCACTGAATGTGGAGACGGAACATATATGGGACTTGGCCCGGTGGCAGGAAGTGCTAGAGACCGATTACCAAAGTTATTGGGAAGACGGGGAGGCGGATGATGAACAGCTCCAAGAGTTCGCCATGGACTTCGTTAGTGATGAAAACAATGCCATCTATAGGGCGCTTGAAGAACACTACGGCGGGAAAATGGGGTTATTTGAGTCCATCTGGAATTCAAGGGTACCGTTGGATGAAATTGAACCTATGCAAGACGTCGTCGATGACACGGACCCGGGTGACGGAAAACCGGAGGTTTGGGCGTATGTTGAGAATGGTATGAAGGGTTGGTCGTGGTCTTGAAGTACTGCTTCTGCCGCCCGATTGGCTTTGCTTGAGTTCATCCGGTTACCGTGGCTAAACACGGTCGTCCCGTCCTTGTCGTCATAGGAGTTGAAAAGTATGAACGACTAAAGGCCTTGGGTAATCCCTGTCCTTCTCAAAAGCCCGTTTCCGTATTTTGAAAAGACAATTATGGAGGAGCAACATAGCCAGAGTTGGCTATATCCCTTGATGAGCAGTTGTGTCCGCTGGAGGGGCATCTGGAAGAGGAGCGTGGTGCGATGGTGTCGGTTAGCCTTGCCTATTCTGCCCGAGGCATCCACGTCTGGTCCCGCCGGAAAGACGGCGTGACGCCGATGAAATACCCTTGCCCTTTTCAAAAACCTTATCCGTTCTTTCACTCGCCAAAGAGTACCCGGTTCCGCGTCCCGCCGAACGAGCCGGCGCTAGCTTAGAGCGTAAACACCTTACTGGACTTCATCAGCAATACCGGCGGATGAGGTAAATGGAACGGACAACAAGTATTCGGAAGCGACAAGCTGGTTAGGACGCCTAACGCACAGAATTTCTTACACTCCGCTACAATTGTGATGAGTAGCCTGGCGCCGGAATGGCCATGAATCTAGCGCAGCCAATGCATCTTCCTTTGCACCAAACAGGTGCGGATTTGCGATCACTTCCGTAGCCTGTGCAAACTCACTGCAATCAAAATCTTTCTCGTCAACAAATCCAAGGAAGTGAACTCTTTGTCGTGCTTCTGCAGCGCCACGAACTTTGGTGCGCGAACAAAACACACCAGAAATCGACTTACCATCCCAATCTAGACGGTAAGATTCTTCTTCTACCAACTCGCCGCCGAGTGCGATATGAATTTTGTCGTTCACGTCACCTGTACCTGCCAGGAATTGGCGGAAGTCGACAAGGATCACGTTATAGTTACCATCAGGCAGCGGAAACTTGTGGGGACGTCCATTTTGTTCGCATTTTTGGCGTATCCGTTGCACAGCTTTAAGGGTTTCGCCTTCGCTCGACTGTCTATTGTCTTTGGCATCTGTAGAAAGATGTAAGCTTGTCAACTGGGTGCCATCGGCGGTTTCTACGGTGTGTGTTGCGTCTCTAACAGCATGTGTTTCATTGAGTCGCATCAACTCGACACGCCAGTATTCACTTCCCGATCGGAAACCAAAATCTATGCCGGATCGGCCTTCACCTGGAATCTCGTATTGAGGATTGATTCCATTAAGATGGAGATTAAATGCAAAGCGCAACTCGAAAAGTAGGCCTTGATTTTCTGTTACAACACCGCCGTTTCTATTTATCTTCCAAATTAATTTCTTTGCCCATTCAACGTCTCTCAGTTCATCAAATGCATATTGAGAGAAGTCCTTTTCTTCAACAGACCATGTGTCCGACACACTGTTCATACCAATGCCCCTGAAATTTATAGTGTCAACCGAACCGCAGCAGCCGACGCGGCTCGTGTCACCGGCATTGTCAGAGTAAATCGGCTTGAGCCAGGAAGTAAGGTCTCGTAGCCTCCGATGATGCACAATCTGTCCCTTTCGAAAACCTCATCCACACGTGGACGGTTTGCATCATGAAGGTCTGCGGATAAGGTTTTCGGGATGGACAGGTCCATAAGCAAGGAACATAGGCGAGATGGTTGCAACCAGAATAAAATTCAATGGTGTCGCAAGACAGGAGGACTCGCCGTTTGAGTACGGTGCTGGATGGGTGCGTGCTGATTTTCACTTGCATACCAAGGCCGACAAAGAGTTCGCCTATCACGGCGAGGAGAAGGATTTCGTAAAGGACTACGTCAGGCGGCTTGCCGATGCGGATATTCGCCTCGGGGTTATCACGAACCACAACAAGTTCGACGCTGGCGAATACAAAGCTTTACGAAAAAGGGCTAGAAAAGAAGACATTGGCCTGCTACCCGGTGTCGAGCTATCGGTTAACGACGGAGCGAATGGTATCCACACGCTCATCGTTTTCTCTGAAGATTGGCTCGAAAGCGGCCAAGACTACATCAACCAGTTTCTCAATGTGGCTTTTACGGGCAGAACACCAACACAGTACGAACAAGAAAATGGTCGGTCGAATTACGATATTCTGACAACCCTAAAAAAGCTTGAAAACTATAATCGCGATTTCTTAATCGTCTTCGCGCACGTCGAAGCGGCCAGCGGGTTATGGAAAGAATTAGACGGCGGGCGGATGCAAGAGCTGGCAAATAATCCTCTGATACGAAAATATTACCTCGGATTTCAGAAGGTACGCACGCACGACAAAGCCGATACCAAGTGTCGAGTCAAAGTCCAGCAATGGTGGGGCGATCAATATCCCGCCGAAGTCGAGGGCTGCGATCCCAAAAACATAGATAAGGTGGGAAGTGGCCAATCCAGCTATCTCAAACTCGGTGAGCTATGCTTCGATGCTGTAAAGTATGCACTCACTGATTGCGAATTCCGAGTTGCGAAAAACGTTCCGGCAGTAAAACACTCGCACGTAGATGCGATTCGGTTCGAAGGTGGTTTACTCGATGGGACACGGATTACGTTCTCGCCGCATTTGAATTGTCTCATCGGTATCCAAGGAAGTGGGAAATCATCCGTGCTCGAAAGCCTGCGCTACGTTTTAGATATCCCCTTCGGGGAGAAAGCGCAGGATATGGATTATAAGAGAGACCTTCTACCTTACGTGCTAAAGAGCGGCGGCAAGCTTATTGTCGAGGCGACGGACCGTCATGGCACATCCTATGAAATTCGGCGCATCTGGGGTCATGAGCCGGATGTCTATGTTGATGGTGATTTACGACCGGGCGTCTCGATCCGGGAAACGATCATTACAAAGCCGCTCTATTTCGGACAGAAAGACTTATCCTGTGCTGGGAAAGGTTTCGGTCACAATCTTGTCGAAAAACTCATGGGCGATAGCCTTAAGCCTGTGCGACAGAAAATTTCGGAGTGTGATAGCAAGCTTGAGAATGCTGTGGAAGACCTGCTATCCGTGCGTAACGATGCTGAAGAAAAGCAAGCCCATGAAGAAAAGCTGAAAGACGTCGAATTCCGATTGGAACAGTTCGACAAATACGGCGTTAAAGAAAAACTCGAAAAGCAAGTCGCCTTCTCTAACGACGTAGGCTTTTGTGGAACCATTGATGAACTAGCCGCCGACTGGCACAGCGCTATCAACGATGTAGCCGCTCAGGCCGCCGAGAACTTTGAAGACATCGAAGCACACGAATCAGTGCATAATGTGGCTCTTTTCAAGAATTACGATAAGAAACTTAAGGACCTAAAGGAGACGATTACAACGGCCTGCCAGATTGGCACATCGGTTGGTCAGATCAAAGATGAGCTTTCGCAGCTACGTGAAGAACTACAAGCCAAAAGGGACGGACTAAAGGATGAGTTCGCCCAAATTGAAAGCGGCCTTGTCAAGACACTCCAACAAGAAGGCGTTACATCAATACATCCCGATGCCTATATAAGGTTGGCCGAACAAAAGATCGAACTGGAGAATGCGATCACGGAGCTTGAGAAAAGAACTTCGAAGGAAAACAAAAAATACAATGATGTCTTAAAGGCCATTGCTAAGCTCAACGATGTCTGGCACGAGGAATATAAGCTGATCGCCAAAGCGCTGGAACGGATCAATAATGCCCAATTGGCACTACGTGTGAACAGCACGTTTAAGGGTGATAAGGCCGCATTCCGGGATTTTACGGAGAAAATTTTTCGCGGTCATAACATCAGAAAAGAAGTCTATAAGAGTCTAGCAGACGGCTATATGGACTTCGCTGAAATCTACAAAGACTTGGACAAAGCAGCAGCCCATGCCAAGAGTAAGGCAGAAATCTTGAAGGAGCTATTCATAAAGCGCCTTTACGACCTTCTAGGCTTTCAGGTTCCCAACAGCTACGAAGTCACCTATCACGGTAAACCCCTCAAATCTCATTCTTTGGGTCAAAGGGCGTCGGCCATGATGCTTTTTCTTCTCAATCAAGACGAAAACGATCTGTTACTTATTGACCAACCTGAAGATGATCTCGATAGCCAGACAGTTTATGAGGAAATCGTAAAGCTCCTAAGGCAGATTAAGCCTGCTCAGCAATTTATCTTTGCGACTCACAACGCCAATTTCCCGGTACTTGGCGATGCCGAAATAGTGGCGTCTTGCAGTATGGACGATGAAGCCATTTCCGTTGCCAGCGGGAGTATCGACTCGAAAAATTGCCAAACACGAATAATCGATATCATGGAGGGTGGCCCCGAGACGTTCGAACGTCGTAAAACAATTTATCAAATCTGGAAGACGGGTGTTACATAACAAACGAGGCAGATATTGATCGCAAACTGGTCGTCCCAAAAGGTTCGAGTTGGCGGCTGGGGTGATGATTAATGGTAATGTCGGAGGGCATTGTCAGATTAAATCTGCTTGGTCGTCTCTCCCCACCCCCCTTTGGAGACTTCAGGGCGTAAAAATAAGTTTTGCCTAGCTTAGACCGGACAAGCATGGACGACAAAGCTGACTCAACAACGGCAAATTTCTAACATACGATTTTGGTCTGACAATTCCGTCAGCCGTCATCACGCGATCAGAACCACGGGACCGGCGTTCACCATACCCCTGGGTGCTTTGCCTACCTTGAACGAAGGGGACCTCAACGCTGCAATCGAAACCGGCTCGCCAGTTCTTGGGTTGCGCAGGTACGGGCCGGACGGCTGCCAGTGTTGTTTGGCATGCTGATTTGATGCCGATCAGCATGTCTACATATCGATTCTACTGAACTCTGAGGGGTCAAGCACCGGTGCCGAACAACACCCCGCGCCCAATGTTCAGGTCTGGAGCCACATTGGTCGACGTTGCTCCCATAGTCAGATCGCTCTTCGCACGTAAGTCAAGAACAAACAGATAATGAACAGCGGAGACACAAAGACTGCATTTATCATTGGTCCAAAGCCACGGACCCTTTGATTTTGCTGTGCGATGCCCTTAAGACCCAGAACATGGCAAGGTGGGGTCCCTGAAGGTGGTAATACATGGATAGCTTGGAACAACAGCTGATCGACTTTTGGAACCTCGTCCAAGACGTTTGGGTAACAGGTGTGCTCGGTATCGATTACGGCAGGTTGCTTGTCGCGCTCGGAATCGTTTTTGTTTTTCTCGTTTTGCGAAGTCTGTTTACAACCTTTGTACTGGGGTTTTTACGGCGTATCGCAGCACGAACCGACACAACCCTGGATGACGCTCTGCTCAAATGCATGCAAGGGCCAGTCCGTTTTGTGCTCGTCATTCTCGGATTGTTTATCGCCGTCAATTACCTGGAGCTGTCTGACCAATACGCTGTCTTTGGCGGCCAGCTCATACGGTCCCTTGTCATATTCGATCTTTTTTGGGCGCTCTATCAGATCACGGGCCCCGTCAGTTCAATCTTTAGCCGTCTTGAAGAGGTTCTGACCAAAGAGATGGTCGCGTGGCTAATCAGTTTTCTGCACATCGCCATCGTCTTCATCGGCGCCGCCGCAATCCTGGAAGTTTGGGGCATCAGGATCGGACCCATTCTCGCCGGTCTTGGCTTGTTCGGTGTGGCCGTTGCCCTTGGCGCTCAGGACCTGTTCAAAAATCTGATCGCCGGAATTCTTGTCTTGGCCGAAAAACGTATGAGTGTGGGGGATTGGATCCTGGTCGATGGCATTGTGGAAGGCACGGTTGAAAGCATTGGGTTCCGGTCAACGCTGGTGCGACGGTTTGATAAAGCGCCCGTCCATGTGCCCAACGCGCGATTGTCTGACAACGCGGTGACGAACTTCAGTGCCATGACTCATCGCCGTATCAAATGGGTGGTCGGCGTTGAATACAAAACGACCGTTGAACAACTCCGCACCATACGGGATGGCATCGAAGATTATATTCTGAACAATCCTGACTTCGCACCGCCATCGGAAGTTGCCACGTTCGTTCGCATCGACCGTTTCAATGATTCCTCAATCGATATTCTTTTGTACTGCTTCACCAATACCACCAACTGGGGTGAGTGGCTCAAAATAAAAGAAAGCCTCGCTTACCGCGTGAAAGAAATCGTTGAGGATGCGGGAACCGGCTTTGCTTTCCCCAGCCGTTCACTGTACGTGGAAACAATGCCGGGCGATGCACCGGAAGTGTTTATACCGCCCATGGATGAAACGTCCTAATCAGGCCCAGACCGGCCTTATCTGCCAGTCAACGCTGCTAACGAAAGACATCAATGAAACCAATCGTTATTTTGTTCGTGATCGTCTTTGTGGATTTAGTGGGTTTCGGAATCCTCATTCCCCTTCTGCTGTCAATCCCGGAGCAAAAAGGGTCAATTCACCGGCGGAATAGTCCCCAGTTTTCGGGTACTGGCACCGCCTTGGCGGACGTGCTCCCCATTGAGCTGACGCGTGCCAAGGCGCGCTGGCCGCAGGCCAGTATTGATGCCGTTGGTCTGTTGCGAGATCAGGTTCTGGTCTTGCGGCTTTGACGCATCCGGAAGCTCTCGCCGTTCATTTCAAGGCTGTGTAGGTGGTGTGTCAGGCGGTCGAGAATGGCGCCTGTGAGGCGTTCCGATCCGAAGACCTCGGTCCATTCGTCGAACGGCAGGTTGGACGTGATGATGATCGAGCCGCGCTCGTAGCTCTGGGAGATGATCTCGAAGAGCAGTTCGGCCCCCGTCTTTGACAGAGGTACGAAGCCGAGTTCATCGATGATGAGCAGATCCTGGCTGACGAGCTGCTTCTGAAGGCGCCGCAGTCGGCCCTCGCCTGCGGCTTCGATCAACTCGTATAAGTGCGGCCGCGATTGTGAAGCGGACCGTCAGGTACTTCTGGCAGGCTGTCAGTCTCAGGCCGAGGGCAACGTGGGTCCCGTCGACACTGCTCGGGCCTAGAGCGATGATGTTCTAACGCTGATTGACGAACTCGTAGCGGACCAAGTCTATCGTTAACGCCTTGTTTAGCCAGATTCTTATCCAGCCGCATCAGCCCTTCCCCTTTGTTAAGCAGCTTGCGGCGAGTCCACATGCCGCGCATTCTGTCTGGTTAAATCTGCACGCGCTTGATCGGCATATTAATCCATTAGCGTTTTTGATTCTGAGGGTTCAAAGTTCGGCGCCGAATAACGCTATGGGAATGAAGGGCCGACAATCCAAGGCTTTCGTACGCTCCTAATCTCGCTATGCTTCCACGATGAGTACAGAAGATATGCAATTTCCACAGTCTGGGAACGATACGAGTCCCGCCGAGATCGAGGCTTTTATCGGCCGGTGGGAAAAGTCCGGCGGTTCAGAATCTGCGAACTTCCAAACGTTCGCTAACGAGTTCTGCAACCTGCTCAACCTGCCGCGACCCGATCCGTCACAGGAATTTAACGAAGCCAACGATTACGTTTTCGAACGGCGTGTCGATTTCAAACATGACGATGGTAGCCGTACTCCTGGCGAGGTCGACCTATACAGGCGTAATTGCTTCGTCATGGAAGCCAAACAGTCCGCCAAACGTGTAAAAGCAATGCAGGCGGATCTACGGCAGCCCGACCTGCTTCCCGAGGACGCAAGCCAGATTAAAATGGGCACAGCCACTCGCGGCACAGGACGCTGGGATAGCGTGATGCGGGCGGCCAAAAGGCAGGCGGAGACATATGCCCGCGCCTTGCCAAAGGAGCATGGCTGGCCGCCGTTTATCTTGGTGGTCGATGTCGGCTACGTGATCGAGGTGTATGCCGATTTTTCAGGCCAGGGCAAGAACTATGCACAGTTCCCCGACCGCACCAGTTATTCAGTTCCCCTGGACGGACTGCGCGATCCCGACATACGCGCTAGGGCTGCGTGCGATCTGGACCAATCCGCAGTCCCTCGACCCCGCCCAGCGCAGTGCCGAGGTTACCCGTGATATCGCCGAGCGGCTCGCAAAAATTGCCCTCAACTTGGAGCGAAAACACGATCCCAAAAAGGTCGCTGAATTCCTAATGCGCTGCGTATTCACCATGTTCGCCGAAGATGCTGGCCTGCTGCCGGCGAATGGTTTCGAAAAACTGCTCGGACAGATGACCGAGACGCCGCAGAATTTCGCATCGGCACTCGAGAGCCTGTGGAGGGTCATGGACGAAGGTGGTTATGCCCCGCATATCAACGAAACGATCAAGCGCTTCAACGGTGCGCTGTTTCGCGATTGTAATGCGATCGCCCTTGAGAAGGACGATATTCGCGAGCTCTGGATCGCTGCTTCCCGCGACTGGAGCGATGTCGAGCCCGCTATCTTTGGCAGCCTGCTGGAACGTGCTCTGGATAAACGGGAACGCGCCAAGCTCGGCGCCCACTATACACCGCGCACATATGTCGAGCGGCTGGTGATCCTGGTGATTATCGAGCCGCTGCGCGCCGATTGGGAAGAGACGCTGACCAACGCTCATGCGCTAGAGCAAGCAAATGATCGCGAGGGCGCGCTCCACTCAATCAAGGATTTCCATCGCAAACTCTGCATCACTCGTGTCCTCGACCCGGCCTGCGGCACAGGTAATTTCCTTTATGTTGCGCTCGAGTTGATGAAGCGCTTGGAAGGCGAGGTATTGGATGCGCTCGAAGATTTGGGTGAGGATGCACCACGTTTCGCGATGAAAGGCGAAACCGTCGACCCGTCTCAATTTTACGGACTGGAGCTAAACCCGCGCGCCGTTGCCATCGCTGATCTCGTCCTGTGGATCGGCTATCTGAAATGGCAACTCCGCACCGTGCTGGCAGACCGCATTCCGGAACCCGTATTACATGCCTATGGCACGATAAAGGAGCAGGATGCCATCCTTGCCTGGGATAGACAGGAATTGCTGCGCGACGAGAGCGGTAGGCCGCTCTCCCGCTGGGACGGCGTGACCATGAAGCCGTCATCCGATTACGGGCGAAGAGATTCCTGATCCCGACGCTACAGTGGAATTATTTCGATACGAGAACCCGCGCCCAGCCGACTGGCCCGAGGCTGAGTTCATTGTTGGCAATCCTCCGTTCATCGGTGGCAAGGACATGCGCGCGGAGCTAGGCGATGGTTACGCCGAAGCGGCGTGGAAATCCCGTTCGAAAATTCCGGGCGGCGCCGATTTCGTCATGCACTTCTGGGAAGAGGCTGCAACGCGCCTGCTGCGTAAGCCGAAGAAAGGTAAGGTCAATCCAACACGCCGCTTCGGCTTCATCACCACAAACTCAGTAACCCAGATCTTTTCCAGCCGCGTGATCGAACGGCACATGAAGGCGAAGGAACCGCTGTCTCTGATCTATGCCGTACCGGACCATCCGTGGTTAAAGGCGGCGGACAAGGCGGCGGTGCGCATCGCCATGACGGTTGCTGAGCGCGGCCAAAGGGACGGAACACTGGCCACGGTGGAACTGGAGAGCGGATTAAACTCGGATACCCCTGTTGTCCAGTTGAAGGAGCGGGCGGGCAGGATCAATGGCAACCTAAAAATCGGAGCCGACATAACGGCAGTCCAACCGTTGATGGCGAATGATCTGATTTCCAGTCCCGGCGTCAAGCTGCACGGTTCCGGCTTTATCGTCACCGCGCAGCAGGCCAGTGCGCTCGGTCTCGGTACTACGCCGGGGCTGGAGGAGCACATTCTGCCCTACCGCAACGGCCGCGATATCGCCCAGCGTCCGCGTGGGGTGATGGTGATCGATATGTATCCTCTGTCGTCCGATGAGGTGCGCGACCGATTTCCCAAGGTTTATCAATACATTGCCGAACGGGTGAAACCTGAGCGTGAGGCCAAAGTCGGTCGATCTGCCGACATGGCTGAATATGCCAAGAATTGGTGGCTCTTCGGCAAGGTCAGGACTGAACTGCGACCGGTTCTGGAGCCGCTTGATCGCTACATCGCTACTGTCGAAACCTCGAAGCACCGGTTCTTCCAGTTCCTCGATGGGAACATTCGACCGGATAACATGCTCGTCTGCATCGGCTGCGAGACAGCAAGCCTCTTGGCGATTCTTTCATCACGGTTGCACGTTTCGTGGATGTTAGCGCTGGGAGGGACACTCGAAGACCGGCCACGGTACAACAAAACCAGAATATTCGATCCATTTCCTGCTGCCATTGGCCAGGGGCTTTATCCAGACACAAGTGACC
Organism: Rhodospirillaceae bacterium; assembly: GCA_965262665.1. Lineage (GTDB taxonomy): Bacteria > Pseudomonadota > Alphaproteobacteria > Rhodospirillales > Rhodospirillaceae > CBDBND01. The sequence continues at coordinate 273,627 of OZ253551.1, read as the reverse complement.
GCCTCGAAGACCTTGGGGATCGCCTCGACGCTTTCCGCAAAGAGCGCTTGGCCGAGCATGATTTCCTGAACATGACCGTCCTCTACAATGTGCTGGAGCGTGTGCGGGAGCTGGAGAACGACTGCGGCGTTCCGCCCCTGTCGGCAGCAGAGAAGGATATCCACGAGGCTGGCTTGGTTTCGGTCCTCAAGGATATCCACGACGACATTGACCGCGCAGTGTTCCAAGCCTATGGCTGGGCCGACCTCGGCGCGGTGTTGATCGGTAAACCGGGGGCGACTGCACCTTCGCTGCACAGGACGCAGGAACAGGAAGACGCCGAGGAAGAGCTGCTCCACCGACTCGTTGCTCTCAACGGGGAGCGCGTAGCGGAGGAACGGCAAGGTAATGTCCGGTGGCTGCGGTCGGACTACCAGATTCCCAAACTTAGCCACAAGGTCAAGAAGCCTCAACCCGACGAGCAGACCGAGGCCAACCTAGTGTTGCCGGGTCCGTCCGATGGCAAACCGGCCTGGCCTAAGGATCGATTGGACCAGATCATTATCGTCCGTAACATGCTGTCCAACGCTAATGCGCCCGTGGCGCCCGAGCATCTGAGCACCGCCTTCCGGGGCCGCAACACGGCGCTGCGTACAAAGCGGGTCGAGGAAATCCTGCAGACATTAATTGCCGCAGGCGTTGCACAGGAGAGCAGTGATGCCATGCATCGCGCCAGGAGGTTCTTTATTCTCCGCTGATTGGCCATCCGGTCTTACTGACTATAAAGTCGGAAAACCTTGTTCTGCTGGATGAATACTTTGGCAGTCATCGGGTAATTCATGCGTGTTCGATCTAGCTATCTCTTACTAGAGGATGGGTGAGAAGATGGCGAACCAGCTCTTTCTTAAGCACACTGGACTGGTACCGGTAAAATGGAGAGTGCCTTCTGTTAAAGTTTAAACTCAACAGGAGGCCCATATGGGTATCGGAAGAACTGAGGAATTTCGTTCTGAAGCCGTTCGGATTGCATTGACGAGCGGGCTATCACACAAGCAAGTTGCCGCCGATCTTGGCATTGGCCTGTCTACATTAGGCAAGTGGATTACCAGTCATAAGCACACTGAGCTGCTGTCCGGCCCTCATAATGATAAAGACAAGGAATTGGCTCGCCTTTGCAAGGAGAACAGGACATTGCGTGAGGAGCGGGACATTTTAAAAAAAGCGACGGCCTTCTTCGCCAGCCAAAGCCGATGAGGTTTCATTTCATCGCAAAGGAGAAGGCCAATTTTTCAATCTGCAGGATGTGCAAAGTCCTGAGGGTCAGTGAAAGCGGCTACTACGCTTGGGTGTCTCGCCCTGCCAGTCAGCGCCAACGCGACGACAGGGTCTATTTGGCCCATATTCGTGCCGAACATGCCCGTAATTATCGGGCCTATGGTCGCCAGCGAATGACTGATGAACTCAGGGATCAAGGCATCGTCATTGGTGAACGCCGGGTCGGGCGGTTGATGCGGGAGAACGATATTCGCATCGTCAGAACTCATAAATTCAAACGCACGACAAACAGTAATCACAACCACAACATAGCTCCCAACCTTCTGGATGGAGATTTTCAGGCCACGGGACCAAACCAGAAATGGGCCGGTGATATCAGCTATCTCTGGACGGCAGCGGGCTGGCTGTATCTTGCGGTGATCATCGATTTGTATTCACGCCGTGTCATTGGCTGGGCCGTCAGCGACAGGCTCAAACGGGATTTGCCGATCAAGGCTCTGAAAAGGGCCATTGCATTGCGACAACCGCCACCAGGGGTCATTCATCATTCTGATCGTGGCTCGCAGTATTGCTCCAACGATTACCGGAAACTTCTCAAAGGCCACGGCTTTCTCTCTTCGATGTCTGGCAAAGGGAATTGCTATGGCAATGCGACTGTAGAAACGTTCTTCAAATCATTGAAAGCAGAATTAATATGGAGGGAACACTATGAAACCAGGGAACAGGCACAAAACGCCCTGTTCCATTATATCAATGGATTTTATAATCCGCGTCGTCGCCATTCATATCTGGGCAGCATCAGTCCGGTGAAGTGCGAAAGTATGGCGGCTTAGGTGAGAAGGTAACTCTCCACTTTTGCGGTGCAGGTCCAGTGGAAAGATGTATCGTATTCGCAGACACTTTATCGTGTTGGCATTTTGAGCGGCACCAGTGGGACCGAGCAACTTTGTATTCTAATGGGGCTAAGGAATGTCCCATGCCGTCCCGCAAAATATCGTGAAAACCTGCTTCAATTCATAGGTTAAATTGGGGGTGAAGATATAAAAAATTATAAAATATATTATATATCAATACATTGAACAAAAAGCATGGAGGACTGGAAGGGATGAACACCGGAAAACGGCGGCAGATCGTTGATGACCAGATCACCACCCGGCTTAAGTATACGGAAGACTTCTTTTATGATGTCTTTGCCGACGCTCACCGGTGTCTCGTGTAGCAAACAATACATCATGACCGCGTCAAAACTTTCATCAGGCTCACCGGTGTGACGAACATCGCATTGCTTGAAGTGAATGGGAACGCCAGAAGCACGGGCTGAATCGTTACCATTCGTAACATTTGCCGCAGATAAATCGCCGCCGACGAGTTCCGCGTCAGGATAAACCTTGTGGACAGCATTGAGCGTCATCGACCCACCGCATCCCATATCGTAAATGCGGTCATAATGATCTTTCGGCAAAAGTTTCGCAGCATTTGAGCGATGGTGACGAACATCTTCACCGACTTCGACCCCAGCCCAACCTCCCTTGCTCATCACGTAGGGATGAATGGCGGACATGAACATGGGCCCAGAAAGATCATAGCCATCCCAACCACCTGGCTCGAGATGCCATTCAACACCGTCATGGTAGGCGGGCACGGGCAATGTCTCGTCTAGCTGAAGGGAACCGCCACAATCTATTAGCTCATCAAAACCCATCTTTTCCGCATCCTCGCGTCGCTCTTCTATGGCTGGAATGGCACGAACAAAGTTTTCCTCGGCAACATAGCGTTGATAAAACCGCTCGAACTTGAAAGCTATGGACTTCATCGCTACCGCGCGTGCGTGCGCAATACGGTCTTCCCACGGCTCATTGGACCCACCGCGCTCATGTTCCGCGATTAGCGCCGTACCGTCTGGGTCCTTTGCAAAATCTGCACGGGCAATGTCACGGACTCGGCTTGACATATAGGGTTGGAGAGAACCCAAAAACTGCAATCCCGACCGGCCTCTTTGCGAAAGACTAAGCATGCGTTGAACCCTTCTAAAGATACCTCAGTGCATACTAAGGTTCTCCTTACAAATTAGCTGAGAACGTCCGCACGGTTGGGGCAGTGGTGAAACAAGTCCACTGCCCATTCCAGTCAACAGGAAAATACGGATCAGACTTTGTAACCGATGACGTTCCGGGTGGTATCACTCCGCGCTTTTGGTCCGTTTTCGTCTACCTTAAAACCAACATCCCGCATCGCTTGCGCGAGGTCATAGTGGTAGTAGTCCATCCACCAGACTTCATGGTTCCAGCGGTAATTCCGCCAGGCATTGTAATGCGCCATAGCCGTGTCGCGGCGTTGGTCACCCGTATAGCTGTCCATCGGAAAGTAAATGCCGCCCGGCCGCAACGTCCTGTAGGCCTCCGCGGAAATTTCTTTGATAGCTTCCGGCGTAACTTCATGAATCAACAGGTTGCTGGTAACGATGTCAAAGTACCCGTCGGGGAACTGTGACTGTTCAGAAAGTTCATGCACGTAGTGGATTTCTTCGCCGAGCTTGACCGAGTTCATGTGCGCAAACCGCAGCATGGGACCAGCGAGGTCGTTGGCCCAAACTTCGGCCTCAGGGAATTTTCGCTTCAACGCGTGGGCAAACTGACCGCAGCCGGTTCCCTGATCCAATATGCGCTTGACCTTGCCGTCGGGCGGCCGGGGCACACCCTTAACCCATTCCATTTGCAAATTGTCTTGCTGGTTGCCACCGGCGAGCACCACGGCAGTCCCGTAGAAGTAGATGTGGCCGGCAAATCGGTCCCCAACATAGCCGCCCGGCTGGATGTGAATTTCGTAACAACCATAATCCGGAACGTCCAAGTCCTTGTTCAACTGCAGCGATCCGGGACCTTTGGCTTTTTCAGCCTGGGTCATCTCTTCTACGAGAATGTCGGCGTTGCGGTCGCACTCGTCCTTGATCAAGCGCCAAAACTGCTCCTGGGACCGTTCCCAGTTGTGAAGGTGCATGGACACAAGTTCGTCTTCCGTAAGAATGGCGACGATCTCATCCAGGTCACCGTCCTCATCCAACTTAATGCCGTTGTTCAACAACAGTTGCAGGGACCGGGACCGTGCCTGCCGCGAGATACGTTGACCCATCCAGGAACGGTAACCGGTGATGAACTCAAGTTCGCTCTCGACCCACAGGGATGGCAGGCGTTCGAACACGCCAACAGTGCCGCGCGGATCAAAATCATCAAACGGCGTGTCTTTCGCTAACGCTTTGGAAATAGTAGAGGCAGCCGCGGCTGTGGCCATGGCGCCAGTAAAGAGTCTGCGACGATCAATCATAGTGAAGTCTCCTTTGTCGAACCTCTGTTCGATCAGTTTCCCTCTACCTTGGGCGGCGTCTCATCCAAATGGGCTGTCACCGGGACCTCGGCAGCACGCGCCAACGTGTCGTAGATATTGGCAATGAACCGGTCTCGTTCCGCTTCCCAGCTTTCCAACAACTCTTCTGATGGAACATACACTTCAATCATCTCCGGTGTGATGCTGTCACGCTCGGCCATAAGCTGTTCCATTACCAACATGCGACGGCGTATCGCCCACATCTCGCCACCCATATTGATCAACGTGGAGACGATGTTGTCCGTCATCATGTCTTTCAACAAGATGCCGCGGTCAGTATCAGATTTGAAATACGGGTGTGTGTACATGCCTTCATTCGGTTTTGTCGTGCTCATAGCGTTGCCTTTCTACGCGGGTTTGATACCCATGATATTGTTGCCGCCGCGCCTGTTCCCATTTCTAGGCGTGCGTACGACCTCAAAGCCCGCGCGGCGCATCTCGTTTTCAAAGTCGAGTGCCAAGTTGCGGTACTCAAGTGTCCAAACCTCATGGTTCCAGCGGTGATCGAACCACCAGAAGAATTTCTCGTAAGCCGACGGCACCGGCATGGTCGACGTATAAATATCCATTGGGTACCAGATACCGCCCGGTCGGAGAATGCGGAAGCTTTCGTGAATGATAGCACGCCCGGAGCTTTCCGGAATCTCATGGTAGAGAAGGAAATTAGTCGCGATGTCGAAGTGGTTATCCGGGAAGTTGCTCTCTTCACAGAGCTCATGCATGTAATGCGTCTCGACGCCGAGGTCCACGGAGCGCATGTGGGCGAAGCGCAGCATCGGTGCGCCAATGTCGCTGCCCCATACTTCTGCTTCGGGGAACCTGCGCTTGAGCTCCACGGTCATTTGGCCGGAGGCGCACCCTTGGTCGAAGATCCGCTGCACCCGGCCATCGGGCGGCTCGGGTACTTCGTTGGCTTTATTGAATTGCAATTGGTCATGGAAGTTCCCATCGGGAAACTCAACATTGAGTGCGTGGTAGTACGTAATGCCGGCGAACGGATCGCCTACATAACCGCCGGGTTGAAGGTGGATTTCATACCGGGCAAAGCCGGGTATATGCATGTTGGGATGTAGTTCAATCGTACCCGGACCTTGCCGCTCCGCCCGTTCCATTTCTTCTAAGTGGCGGTCACCGTCGGCATGGTAGATATCCCGGATCGCGTTCCACATGATCTGCTGGGTGGACTCCCGCGCATGGACCATCATGCCCAGGACAGGATCGTGTTCCAGCATCTCGGCCACTTCACGGAAAGGGATGTCGGTGTCATAGGGATCTAGGTCCATTTCCCGAAATAACCGGGTCGCGCGCCGGGCTGCGCGGCGCCAGACATCATTGCGGGCCCAGGTGCGGTAACTGGTGTAAAAATCCAGTTCGCTTTCAAGGCGTAGGTCCGGCAGACGCTCAAAAACACCGAAGGAGCCGCGGGGTTCCAGATCGTAGTCTAAACCTTTGGCGTGCGCTTTTAGGCTCGGCAAGGCTGCGGCAATGGCTGGGGCGGCAACGGCAGCTAATTTGCGGCGGGATAACATGATTTATCCTCCTTCGATTTGGGTCTGACACGCAGGTTGCAAATCCTTGCTTATATCAATTTGGCCCAGTCATAGCTTTAGTCAGTGTTTCCGGGAGCAACATTCCTAAAATTGTGTGTAGTCAACCTCTTCAAATACTTCAGGCCAATCCGTCGACGTCTTCAGGTCGGCTTCGCGTGCCAGCACATGCATGGTGCGTGCAACAAAGGCGTCACGGTCTTCCTTCCACGTTTCCCGCTGTTCCTCAGACGGCATGAAAGCTTCTATCATCTCGGCGTTGACACCTTTCTCTTCCAGAAGCGCCTCGAGCACCTTCTGGCGCTGCCGGTTGGTCCACACTTCGGCACCGAGTGCAACAACGGCCGTTACCAGATTGTCAATCATGACATTGCCGAAGAATTGGGCGCGGTGAGTGTCAGCCTTAAAATAGTCACTTGTGTAAGTGGGGCGGTCGTATTTTTTATCTGGCATTGCTGCGCACTCCGTAAAAGTTGGCAACGTGGCTTAGGTCTGTTCGCGCTTGATTGAATTGAGCATACCCTCCCCTAGATCATACAATGAAACACCGGCGAAGCTAACTTTTGCTATGGTCATCTCGCTAGGCGCACGGCCTCGTAACCCACAAAGGGTCCGTATGTCCCATATCCCTTAATATCCGGCCCGAGGGTCGTGAATGAGGCGACCTCATAAAGGTTTCGTTTCAATGTCTTGAAGTTAAGTAAGACATAGGTCTTGTCATTTCGAAGATTCGACCGCTCACGAACACAAAAAAAGGTTGTGTCAGATCATCCGGAAAATATGTGCGGAAGAAGTCGCTATGTGCCGAACGTTGGACTACTCTTCAATCAAGGAGCGTGACTATGGGCCAAAGAACAATGACAGCCATCGCTATATTACTTACTGTGGTCTTTGTGGCCATCGCGTTAGTGGCGGCTTTTCGGTCCGACACGTTCCGTCTCACCCTGGACGAAGTGCGCACCCTGTACGCAACAGAGCAATCAAAGTTCACAGACATCGCCAGCGTATCCATTCACTACCAGGATGAAGGTTCAGGATATCCGATTGTTTTGATTCACGGGTCTGAAGGAACCCTGCACACCTGGGACCCAATTGTGGACACGTTTGGAAATCGCTATCGCCTGATCCGTTTGGAACTTCCGAGCCGGGGACTGTCTGGATCAAACGGACCTAGAGACATCGGTGAGGACGTCACCTTACACGGGATGGTCATGGCTCTGCTTGATGAACTGGGTATCGACGGGACATTTCACCTGATCGGACAAAGCAGTGGCGGGACCATTGCTACACGGGTGGCCGCCAATTACCCGGACAGTGTGAACAAACTGGTGGTGCTCAACATGCCATCGATGCCCGTCGACATTCCGCGCAGCGCACGTCCGCCCGCCGTGAGGGCCTATATGTGGCTGTGCACTGATTTACTCCAGTTCACGACGCCAGGATATTGGCGGACCTACTATGGATACCTGTGGGGGAAACGGGAGCGCCTCAGTGAAGACCTCTTAACCCTGCAATACGATCAAAACCGGCGGATCCGCGCGCCATTGGCCCGCCCCTTTATCCCCGCAAATTTCTCCCAGGAGCAGGCCGACCGGAACCTTGGCGGCGTATCGGCACCCACGTTGGTGATCTGGGGCATGGTCGACCCGGTTTTGCCGCCTAACATGTTGGATGCATTAACCAGCCGCATGACGCGGGCATTGCTGACCATTCATAAACTGCCTGATACGGGACATTTCCCCGCACTCGAAGTGCCCGAACAGATTATCCCGCCGATCGAGGCATTTTTTTCGGAGAACTCGCTATGAAAGCTTGGGAAATGGGTAACCAGACAGGAATTGAATCCTTACGCATGGCAGAGCGGGACGATCCCTATCTCAGTTATGGTGAGGTCCTCCTGGCTGTTAAGGCCTGCGCACTCAATCACCGAGATCTGATGATCATCCGCAACCGGTACGGTAGCAGGTCAAAACCCCCAACACGCATTCCCGTACATGACTTTGCTGCTGAGGTCATCACTGTCGGCGAAGGCGCTACCGGTGTCGCACCGGGAGATCAGGTCAGCGCACCGCACTATATGAACTGGATCGATGGAAACTTCTCTCCGGAATACCGGTTCCACGACCTGGGCAATTCCGCCGATGGCGTTTTGGCGGAACGTATTGTCTTGCCCGCGCATTGCTTGTTCAAGTTACCCAGCAAGCTGACCACCGAACAGAATGCGACACTCACAGCGGCGGGTACGGCTGTTTGGTCCACGGTACAAAAGTTGGGTCAGATTAAGGCCGGGGATACGGTTTTGTCGCTGGGAACCGGCGGCGTATCGGTCTTTGCGATGCAGATCGCTAAGATGAACGGTGCGCGGGCTGTGATTACGTCGTCCAGTGACGAGAAATTGGAGCGGATGCGGGACCTGGGCGCCGACGTTACAGTCAACTACCGGACCAATCCCGACTGGGAGCAAGAGGTTCTGGAAAAGACTGGGGGCGTCGACATTGTCGTTGAAACAGCAGGCATAGGGACGCTGGGTAAATCAATGGCCTGTTGCGCGCCCAACGCCCGCATCGGCTTGATAGGCGCTCTGGCTCGGGGTGAGCAGCCGAGCATGGGAGGCTTGTTGGGCAAGAACTTAACTCTCAAGGGCATCACGTCTGGTAGCCGTACCATGATGGAAGAATTCGTGTCTGCCATCGAAGCAACTGGATTTGAGCCGGTGATCGACCGCGTGTTTGATTTCGATCAGGCACACGAAGCTTACGAACACCTCGATAGCGGCACGCACATCGGCAAGGTGGTCATCAAACTATAGATAATTGAGCGTGACACCTGTCCACCAAAGTGATCCCAGGGAACCGCTACGCACAAGACCATCGTCCGATTAAGGCGACACGACACTGTGCTCCCTGCATACAGGCAAAATATACCTGTACACGGACGGCTTTGGTATCCGCACCATGGTCGAAAGAACACGCCGATATCAACGAGCCGTGCAGATTTGTTGAAACCCAAATTTCAGAGGGATATTGAACGCGACGAACACGTAACAGAGCCGTTGACCAACTTGAGCCGGACAGTCTAGCCGATTTGGCAACGGAAGATGGCGCATCCGCTTAGATGACATTTAAGAGGTTTAAGACGATCTATGCATGAACCCAGAAACATCCTGATAACAGGCGCCAGCGATGGTATTGGCGCAGCCTTGGCCGAGGAATATGCGGCCGGTGGTGTGACACTGATAATCTGCGCACGCCGTGAAGAAAAGTTGAACGAGGTGGGAGAAAAATGCCGCGCCAAGGGCGCAACGGTAGTCACCCAAGTCATAAATGTGTCCGATACGCCGGCTATGACAGCCTGGGTGGAAAAGATGGATTCGGAGCATCCGCTAGACCTGGTGATTGCCAATGCTGGCATCTCGGCGGGTGGCGACAGTACTGACACTGTCGCAGAGAATATTCAGAAGGTGTTTGCCGTAAATGTGCAGGGCGTATTCAACACCATTCATCCGGCTTTGCCCGGTATGAAAAGGCGCGGCAGAGGTCAGATCGGTATTGTGTCCTCTGTGATGGGCTATGCGGTATTCCCGCGCGCGACCAGCTACAACACATCCAAGATGACCGTCAAAGGCTACGGTGAAGGTCTGCGTGGCCTTGTCGCCAAAGACAATATCAAGGTCAGTGTTATTTGCCCGGGCTATGTGCGCACGCCCATGACCGTCAACAACGACAAGATCCCTGAAACATTTCCCATTGATGCGGACAAGGCCGCAGTCGTGATCCGGGAAGGGCTGGCAAAAAATAAAGGGCGGATCACTTTCCGCAAACCGCATGCCTTTATAATGCGGACAATGCAGCATGTGCCGTATTGGCTGCTGGATAAGATGTTTACCAAATACCCCAAGGAGGCACAGCAATGAGCTATCAATTTTCCGTCGAGCGCGAGCTGACAGACTATAAAAACTTCAATGCAATTCCGGCCTCAGGTGCGTTGGGAGCCTATATTGAAGGTGTTGATCTGAATGATCTGTCTGACGATGTATTTGCAGAGCTGAAAGACGCGTTTCTGGAGTTCAAGGTGCTGTTTTTCCGCAATCAGCCCATGGATGAAGACCGGCACATTTCCTTTGCACGGCGGTGGGGGTTGCCTCAAGGGCCTGGCGCGGCGCTTCAGTTGGAAGGCTACCCTCAAATCAAGGACCAGCAATTCGATGAATTGACGACCATTGGCTCTGACGTGAACTATCACGCAGATGACACGTTCCGTGACTACCCCTCCAAACTATCCATCCTGCGCGCCTTGGCGACGCCGCCTGGCGCGGGCAACACCATCTGGTGTGACATGGAAAAAGCCTATGACGCCCTGTCACAACCAATCAAGGATATGATTGACGGTCTGGATTGCGTTCATGATCTGGATAAAACGTTCGGCAAAAGCATTTTGGAAGCAGCGGGTGCAAAAGCCTGGGAAGACATGATGAAACGCAACCCGCCGGCCGCTCACCCCGTTGCGCCGGTGCATCCAGAAACGGGCCGAAAATGTATTTATCCATCTCAGTTGAACGGTAAATATATTCCTCAGCTGTCTGAAAATGAGAGCCAATGGCTGCTGGGTTTCCTGTTGCAGCATTCTTACCAGCCTGAGTTCCAAGTGCGCATGACCTGGGAAAAAGACACCATTGCCATGTGGGATAACCGGCGTTTGCAACACCGCGGCATCAACGATTTCTCACCCGCCTTCCGTCACATGCAGCGTGTGGCGATTATTGATGAGTTGCGGCCCGACCGTCATCCAGAAACTCAATCACCTTTGGAGTTTGATCCCAACCTTGAATACGTGCCAGTGGCGGAACTGTATGCGCCAGAGAACAAGCCAGAAATGACCTATGGAGAGAGATTAACAGAGGAGGCGATGGGGATAAATTGGTCGCCAGAGATAACAGCGCAGATGACGATACCCCTGTGGATCAGAAATTCTGGGACAAAATGAATTCCACGAAAGACGGCATTACTTTCACATCCGGCGCAGCAGCTAGAGCAGATTCAATTTAGTCCCGATCATATCCGACGGCGGCGAAGTAGTTTTCGCATTCGGTTGAGGTGAAGGCGTCGATGGCCTCGGCAATGGCGTCCCACAGGTCGTCGACGGTTCTGGCGGCGGCCTTTCTCAGGAGCGCCTTGAGTTTGGCGAAGGCCATCTCGACCGGGTTGCAGTCGGGACTGTAGGGCGGCAGATACAGCAGGGTTGCGCCGGCGGCTTCGATGGCCTGGCGGATGCCAGCGACCTTGTGGGCGGGCAGGTTGGCCATGACGACGCTGTCTCCGGGGTCGAGTTCGGGTACCAGGACCTGTTCCACATAGGCCTTGAAGGCAGCCCCATGCATCGGCCCGTCGAGGAGCATCGGGGCCGCCAGGCCGGAGAGGCGCAAGCCGGCGGTCAACGTGGTGGTCTTCCAATGGCCATGGGGTATGGCGGCCCGGCACCGTTCGCCTTTGCGCGACCATCCCCGCAGCCGCGCCATCTTCATCGACGCGCCGGTCTGGTCGATGAAGATCAGCCGTTCCGGAGCGAGCCCTGCCTGGCCTTCGAACCAGAGCCGGCGCCGCGCGAGCACGTCCGGGCGCTGCTGCTCCGCTGCATGGCCGGTCTTTTTTGGGGGCTTATAAACTTATGTTGATTCTGTTCATAAAACACCAGTTTTTGGCTTGGACTTATTAACATGATTCACACAATCCACAGAGGTTATCTAGCGAGGCGTTAATCAAGAAAAAATGACTCGTCAGCCGTGTATTTAGTGGCTATAAAGCTGGACCCTACCACATACAGTAGGGTGCCTCCAGACGTACCAAAGGCCGGGCAGACACCCAGCCTTTGGAAAAGTTTAAGAGGCCCCGTTAAACCTGGACGGCGCACGGGACGATAACGAAGACGAGGGAAAGTACCACTCCTCTCGCAATCGTCAAGTGTCCGTCCTTTGCGTCTGTCCGGAAGACAGAGAAAGGAAACACAATGCGCTACGTTGTCAGTTATGACCTCAAGGCCCCCGGTAAAGATTACGAGAAGCTGTGGGATGCCCTCAGAGCGATGAAAGCTGAGCGTATCTTAGAATCTGAATGGGTGCTTCGCCGCTCAAGCACCAGTGCAACAGGGCTGAGAGATCACTTCAGACAGTTCATAGACTCAAACGACAGACTTCTCGTCGTCTGCATCGACAGTGCTGACTGGTCCGGTTGGAACCTAAAAGTTAAGATCAGCACGTTCTAGAATGTTCATAAAAGTAGATAGAGTATCCATATCCTCTTTGGTCTTTGGGTTTATGTGAATTCCACCTTGCCACCAGTAAATTTCCATGATTCCTCACAAGCATAGCTGACGGTCAACGGGAGGGTGTTGTATTCCCTCGCGTCTGACCGTCTCTATGTGGCCTAGGAACCTGTGTGAGACGGATTTTCAAGATTAAGTGTGGCGACCTATTTAGTCACCAATTCTTTGTATCCTAAACGCTTCCCAGAAAGATTTCTAGCAACGTGGGCCATTTGATCAATGGTATTGGCCTCACGTATGCCGTGGCGGCCTGAGAACTCATCCACGTAACGCTGTAAGTGCTTGACGCTCATTTTGTGGTAGACGCCTTGATGGCCGCGCTTAAGCATGCTCCAGAATGATTCCATTCCGTTCGTGTGAGCCATTTCGTTCACGTATTCGCCCACACTGTGTTTGACGGACTGGTGATCGAACGGCATCCCTTTGTAGGCCGCCGCATCGTCTGTAAAGACGGTAGCTCCCGCCAGCGTGACGGCAGCGACAAAGCCTTGGAGGATTTTGGCGGTAGTATTCTCGACCACAGTGGCCTTGACCTTATTCGTGGCCCGATCTTTGGCACCTACGATAACGGCTTTACCTACTGTGCCACGTCCGGCACGCAGCTTTTTGGAAGCGTGTTTGTTGCTTTCCTTCCCGCCCATATAGGTTTCGTCCACTTCGACCGGTCCTACGAATTTCTTGAGGGCTTTGTCGCCCCAAGCCTCACGGATGCGTTGGCGCATGTACCAAGCTGTGGGCTGGGAAACGCCAATATCGCGGTGCAGCTTCATTGAAGACACTCCCTTGAGGCTGGTCAGATGCAAGTAGATTGCAAATACCCACTTTCTCAAGGGAATGTGGGACTTGTGCATAGCGGTGTTTGTCTTGATCGAGAAATACCCCCGACAATCAGAACACCTATAAGGCATGTGGTTGTGGCCTGCTTTGTGTGTGTCACAGCTGCCACAGTGGGGACAATACCGACCATCCGGCCACATCTTGGCTTCAAACCACTCTCGGGCTTTTTCCTCGTTCGGAAACATATCCGCCAGTTGCATAAGAGAAATGCCTTCGCGATCTGATTTTCCGGGTGCTTGGTGGGCCATGTCTCTGCCTTTCATCTACGAAAAACAGACTAGCAAAACAGAATCGTTCTGTCAACATAAGTTTATAAGCCCTTTATTTTGTGCGTCAGCCCGCGCTTGGCGAAGAAGTGCCAGACCGTCGACGGGCACACCCGAACCCCGTGCGACGCCGCCAGCTTCTCGCCAATCTCGGCCAGCGTCATAGCCTTGGTCTGCGCCACCAGAGCCAGGATAAAGGCCTCATGCGCATCCAGCTTCGAGCCAGGCGGTTGGGCCCTGGCGGCCGGGCTCGATCGAGCCCGTCTCGCGCCAGCGCCGGTGCCAGTGGATCGCCGTCGAAGGCGCGACACGAAAACGCGCCGCGGCCCCCCGTGCAGACAGACCCCCAGTGACCGCCTCGACGACCCGCCGGCGAAGATCATTCCCGTAACAATGCCCCATGTCTGACACCAAATCGCCTCGGGATATAGAATCATGGAGTGGGACGCTTGGGAATCCCCTTCGATTCACAATTCAGTCAAACCGCTCTAGTGTGAAGAAAATCCCGGCCATGTTCCGCGGCGCGGCGTTACGATCCATCTTCAAGGAAGCCGATGCTCAGTGCAAAACCCAGATTGATGTTGTCGTACTACAAAAGGTGAATGAGCAGCGTAGGGCTGGATAGACGCGCCTACTTAAGACAAGGCGGCGTTGATCCGGCAGAAAACTGCAAGTGGAGCTTAGGACTTTTATGTCCACTATGCATTAAGGAGCGGACATAAATTCAACGTTTCGATATGTCTGCTTCTAGCCAAAAGCGGACATTCAACACCTTAAGACTCAGGCAAAAGAAAATCCCACCCTTGTATGGAACGGGGGATTCGTGTTCTGGCCGGTCAATCGTCCTGGAATGGACTATTCCGTTCGTTGGTATTTGCGCTGCCATTCAGCCTTGAGATCAGCAATGAACAAGGCGTCCAGGTAACCGCTCGGCGCGGCATCGGCCACATCGAGATATCCCTTAATGTCTTGTGGGGAAATTTCGCCGCCGCGGCAGCCCGCAAATCCATCGCGCATAGCCAATCGGGCCAAGCTGATTACTGTCGAATAGCGGCCGAAGGCCGCAGCGGCGCGCCAGTAAGCCTTGGTCTTGCAGATGTCCTGCGGCCCCGCCTCATCGCCCTGGTACAAGAGGCCGGCGACATGCATGGCCTGTGTGTAACCCATGTCGGCGGACTCCATAATGTATCTGCGGCCCTCTTCTGCGAATTTCCGGCCGGCCCCATCGAGACCCAAGTCCCGGCCCCGATAAAACAGGACGCGCCCCAGATTATTAATAAGTCGGGGATTGCCCGGATCAGCGGCGACCGCTTCCCGGCATGCGGCGATGGCCGCAAAGCGATCGACCTGGGAGGTTGCTACACCCGGGGTCAGCTTGTCGGGATCCAGAGGATGGGTCGCAAGGCGATCGCATTCTGTCACGAGGCCCTGAGCCTGTGCCGTTTGAAAGCCGAGCAACAGCGTAGCCATTATGATGCACTGTATGAGCATTTTCATTGTCGGATCCTCCTATAGGTCCAAACCTTCTTCCTCTCAAGACAGTGCTCTCGATTGCCTTTGCCCATCCATAGAAATGGCCTTGGCTGGGTTGGCATTGTAAGAGGAAAATGACTTGAGTCGTCGGTCAGCGTTTCATAGCGTCCTCGAATGAAAAGTCCAATTCGATACTTCAAGACCTTACCCCAGATCATCTTCTTGGTTTAGATGACGTATGTCCGCTTTGAGAGTTAGAACGGGCATTAATTGAACGAGCCTGGGTGACTGCTTTTAGCCATATGCGGACATGAATACCGTATCAACAGGCCCGACACATGACTTTGCCATTACCACTCCAAGATGAGTCGCTTTTTTGGTGGACCGAGGAGGTATCTGCTTCTCACCCCTGGGAGCGAGTGACATACTGATACTTCATAAGTCCGCTCACGGGAGACACTGCGATGACCACATACAGGCTCATTGGCAAAACCTTGGCACCCGTTAGCAAACGTACCTTTTTGATGGGTGCTGCTGCCAACTTTATCCACTAGCGTTCTGCCCACATGGCGCCGCGCCGAAGCGGCCACCAAGTACGATCTCATCGTCATTGGTGCCGGCACTGCCGGCATGCCCGCAGCCATCTTTGCCGCCGATCGCGGCGCTAATGTTTTAGTAGTCGAGAAATCGCCAATCCTCGGCGGAACACTTGATCGCTCCGGTGGTCAAATGTCCGGCGCGGGAACCATATTCCAGAAGGCCAAAGGCATCGAAGATCACCCGGACAATCACTACGCCGACAACATGCGTATAAGCAACAACACTGTCGATCCCGTGGCGACCCGGCTGTTCGTCGATAACGCCGCCGATAGCATCAATTGGCTCGCCGCCAACGGCTTCAAAGTGTTGGATGAGCATCCGGTCATGACCGGTGGTCACGAGCCCTTTACGACGCGCCGCTATCAGTGGCACAAAGACATGGGCCTGGGGATTCTGGCCACTTTGGAACCGCTGTACAAAGCCGCGGAGAAATCAGGCAAGATTACGACGCTGATGAGCACCGGTGTGGTCGATCTGGTCCAGGACAATGGTGGCGCTGTGGTCGGGGTGACCACCGAGGACGACGACGGCAACCTTGAGGACTACATGGGTAAGCATGTCGTAATCGCCTGTGGCGGTTGCGCTTCCAATCCACGGATGTATGCCGATCTACACGGTGCGCAGCTGACAGCCCAGGTTGCCTATCCTTATAGCCAGGGCATGGGCCTGACGCTTGGTGTGAGCGCCGGTGGCTATATCCGCGGCGGTGAGAAATACCTCGGCTCGTTCGGATCCATTCTCGCCGACGAAAGCAATCCGAGCACACCTGACGGCAGCATCACGAGCCGCCGCCCTAGCGAGCGTCCGCCATGGGAATTGTATGTCAACGCCCACGGCGAGCGTTTTATGCGCGAAGACCATCCCAGCGTCGATTACCGCGAACACGCCTTGACCCGACAACCCGGACAGCGCATGTGGGTGCTCGCCGACCAGGAGATGATCGAAAAGGCCGAGCCATTAGTGAGTGGCTGGAACAAAGACAAGATCATGAAGGCTTTCGACGGCCATCCGATGTTCACCAAGGCCGAAAACCTCGACATACTGGCGGCCAAAGCTGGCATCAACGCGGTTGGGCTAGCAGCATCAGCAGCGACCTACAATCGGAACATCGCCGAAGGCACAACCGACCCGTTCGGACGCCAGCATCGTCCCGTGCAGCTTTCCAAGCCGCCGTTCTGCGCAGTGCGGGTAACCGCATACACACTATTATCGTTCGCCGGCTTGGCGATCGATAACAAGTTGCGCGTGGTTCGATCGGACGGGACGCCCGTTCCCAACCTGTATGCGGCCGGGGAAGTGATCGGTGCGGGTGCGACGTCCGGCAATTCAATCTGCAGCGGGAGCATGGTGACGCCAGCTATCACCTTCGGGAGACTGCTTGGACAACGGATGCTCAATTTCAGCGCTTGACTGTCACGAGCCCGCTTTCCGGGGCGGGCTCAATTACCGTGACACTTTTACAGTGAATTTTACACTTGTAGCTTAAGAGGTTGATGTCCGCTTGGGTTCATAAATGGCCTATCGAACGAAGTCTGATTTGCTTCCGCTTATAGCCATGGATGGACATGCGCGAACATGGTTTAAAACATACGTTGCTATGAGAAAGAAAACCCCGCTCATGGGATATTCAGAGCGGGGTTTTCCCTGAAACTCATGGGAATACCTTAGGCTGGCCTTATTCCAATCACCGGCGGGTTGCGCCTCGCAACCGGCTTTGTCTCAAGATCAACTTCAAAACCTGTGTCTCTCATAAGCTGTGGAAAATCTGTATGCGCATAGTCAAGAGCCCAAGGTTCAACATTGTGGCGATGGTTTTCCCAGCGTCTAGCTTTCAGGGCAATTGTCCCCGGAATCGGAACTTTCGGATTACCGATTGTTGGGCTATCAGCATGATTGAATACGCCGCCCGGTCTTAAGATCCGGAAGATTTCAGGCACGATTTTTTGTGCCGCCGGGGCGTCAACTTCGTGGAACATGATGTAATCAGAAACAATGTCAAAGTACCCGTCCGGGAACTTGGTGTCTTCCGCCAGGCGCTGGGCAAAATGTACATCGATGTTCTTTTTGACGGCGGCATGGTGGGCGTAACGCACCATCGGTGCGCCCACATCAATGCCCCAGACCTCGGCTTCAGGAAAACGTTCCTTGTAGGCTGTGGTCGATAGGCCGGAACCGCAGCCCATATCGAGGATGCGATGAACTTCACCGTCGGCTGGCTTCGGACAACCTTGCGCAATTGCCAAATGCACCTGGTCATATTCGTTCCGGGCCTGGTAGAAGGCTTGGGTCAAGGCCCAGTGATAAACCCACCCAGCGAAGGGATCGCCGACAAAACCGCCCGGCTGGGCGTGAATCTCGTGGCAGGCGTAGTCGGGCAGGTCCATGTCTGGGTTGAGTTCCAGAGAGCCCGGTCCTGCACTGTCGCTTTCTTCCATCAGAGCCAGGTATTTGTCGGCCTCTCCATGGAACGCGCGGAAGGCACGGTCCCACATCAGAGCTTGAGCGCTCCGATTCAGCCGAATCTTGGCGGCAAAGGGCTGGTTTTCCAGCATGATATTGAAGCACTCTTCATAGCCCAGATCAGTTCTCCCGATGGGAAGGCCCTTGGATCTCAGAAATGCATTTGTGCTACGGCGGCTATCGCGACTATTGAAGTCCATAGCATTCCATCTCTTGAATCCCTCGGCAAAGCTCATCAGGCTTTCCTGATCGAGCTTATGAAAACGGGCGGCATGAAGTTCCTTTTGTGCCCCGTTTTGATTGAAGGGATCGATTTTGACGTCTTTGGTGGCGGCCTTGGCCTGCTGTGTGCCGGCAGTCACAACGGTAGCGGCGGCAGACGAAGCGGCTAGAATATTACGGCGGCTTAGCATGATGGTGTCTCCTGTCTCGATGGTCATTTGCCGAGATAAGGCTCGCGGGCGGGAACTTTTTCAGTCGGCACCACCCCGGCGACCTCGGTCGTTTCGCGGGTCAAAACGCTGAAGACGCGCTCGATGAAATCATCGCGCTCCGCTTCCCACGCCACTTTTTCTTCCGGCGTTGGGTCGTAGGCTTCGACCTCTGCTGGATCGATGACCTTGCGTTCAGCCATAAATTTCTCCAACACCATAACCCGGCGGCGCAACGCCCAATGCTCGGCACCGAGCCCCAGAAACGCGGTCATCAAGTTGTCCGAATGGACGCTGTCTAAATAGACCGCTTTCTCAAAATCTCCTTTGATGTAGTCGGCCGCAAAAGTCGGCCGGTCTGATCTATTATCAGCCATGGTGAGCCTCTCATTTTCAAGCTTAGATTGTGGGGGAACGTCCGCAAACGTGTCTACGTACACCGTGCGCCTGTGTGAGAAAGACCACAATGAAAAAGGACTGCGACGTTCACAAAGAATGAATCAGCCAGTTTTACAGGAAAAAGAACAAAGGGATACCAGCCTTTTTAGTGTGGCTGCTCTGTAAATCATCAATAAGCCTTTGAATCGAAAAGATATATGGTATGGTAAATAGCTAGTTGGACGATATAGACTCAGAATGTGGTTTGTTACGGGGATTCGAGGGAGTAACCGCAAGTGAACAGAGTCATTTTCCTCTTTAATTATTTTAATAGGTGTGACTCTTAAGCACTGAGGGGTGCACCGCTGTGCGCGTCCTTTACTTTTAATTTTCGGTTCCATGCTCTTTCCTGACCCGTTCCTAGATGGTAGGATGAGAGTCATGACTTACAGAACAATCAGCTATTTCTTTTTAATGACCGGCGTTGCCACTGTGTTCGGTTCAGGGGCGCCGGTGGTTTCGACAGCGACAGCCCAACAAGTCGCCATTGAGGAAATCACCGTCACCGCCCGTAGGCGCGATGAGCGCCTGCAAGACATTCCGCTGGCCATCACAGCTTTCACAGCTTCAGACATTAAAGACGCGGGTTTTCAGGAACTGGGCGATTTGGCTATGCAGACCGCGGGCCTGGAATTCAATCCGCGTGGCAGCGGCAGCCGTCAAGTGGGACGTGTGAACTCTGCTATCCGGTTGCGCGGCGTCTTCCAGAGCACGGCGGACCACCTGCAGACAACCTCGCTGTTCGTCGATGGCATCTTCGTGCTCGGCACCGCCGTCTCGGTCGGCCTCCAGGATCTGGAGCGGGTTGAGGTGATCAAGGGCCCTCAGTCGGCCTTCTTCGGCCGCAACACCTTTGCCGGGGCCATCAACTACATCACCAAGACACCGTCCCTGGACGAATACGAGACCAAACTCGATTTCTCCATGGCCACCTATGAGAAGTTCGACGGCAATGTAATGACCTCCGGACCCATTATCCCTGGCAAACTGGCTTATCAGGTCAATGCCCGCCTGTATAACCGGGGTGCCGAATGGCAGACCACGGACGGCGGCGAATTAGGCGATGAGTCATCGAGCTATTTGAGTGGGCTGCTCTACGGTGAACCCACTGACAATTGGTCGTTTAAGCTGCGCGCCTATTACCAATTGGACGATGACGGTCCGCCGGTCAGTGGGATTATCCGCGGCCGCTTCGCCGATACCTGTTCGGGTACGAGCATCGAACGTTTCGACGAGGACGGTAATCTGGCCACCTTCTTTCCGACGGAATACATTTGCGGTGATGTCCCCGCGTTCGGCTATTCCGAAGCGCCCGACCCTAATTCCCCGTTCGCCAGCCCCTTCTACCCCTTTTACGGTCCCGGCCATCTGGGCGGACCCCGGACTCTTCTGTCCCGTGAAACAACCATGCAACCACCCCTGTACTTCGAGGACCGTAACGGCTTCAATGCGGCTACGGGAGAGCTGTACCTTGGCCCGCAGCCCAATGCCATCGTCGACTTCTTAGGCGGCGCTAATGGGACCAATTACCTGGGTGCAAGGGTGCCCGAATTATACTCGTGGGGCATGAAGCGCCGGCAGGTCCGCTTGGCCTTGAACACCGACTATGAGTTCATGGATGGTTTCCTGGATGGTTACACAGCCACCTTCCTCGGCGGCTACAACCACATGCGGATGAACAATCTCTACGACTACGATACGGTCGACGACACTGTTTGGCATTCTGTAAATCCCAAGCGTGGTGTGGACTGGAGTGTGGAAGCCCGCATCAATTCGCCGGAGGATCAACGGTTCCGTTGGTTGGTCGGCGCAACCTATTACGACCAGGACTACCTCGTCGGCGGCGGCCTGTACATCACGGGCAGCTTTCTCAGTAGGGCCGTTGGACCAGCTGTGTTGACCTTGCCACCAACCTCCGGCAACCAAGCTAAGGTTTGGGGCATCTATGGGTCGGCGTCCTACGATATTACGGACGACTTGACCTTCGACTTGGAAACCCGATACCTGCAGGACGAGCGAACCGTACAGGAAGGCACCTTCTTTTTCGTTGATACCTTCAAGCAGTGGACGCCGCGGGCCATCCTGAGCTATCGGCCGACCGAAGAGACCACCGTTTATGCCCAGGTCTCCCGGGGTGTCCTACCGGGGGTGACCAACGGTATCATTGCGACTTGCAGCGAGGACGCGTTCTTGGTGTCTTACCCCGACCCCAAAGCCGGACCGAACTTTGGGAACCCCATCTTTGATTCGGAATGCCAGCAGATCCGCGATATCGCGGGTGACGACAACTTCCGGGGTGCCACGGCATCCCAGCAGATGAATGCGGCTGAGATCGGTTTGAAACAGACATTTATGGACGGCCGGATCCGCTCAAATCTCACAGCTTGGTACTACGAGTGGAAGAACCGTCCCTTCGGAATCACCATCGTCTGGGTACGCGACGCCGAGCTTCCGTCCGAGCGGGATGGTATTCCCAACCCCTTCCCAAACAACCAGGGCATCAGCGTTCCTGGCAGCCAGAAGCTGTGGGGTCTGGAATGGGAGACTGGGGCGGCGGTCAGCGAGAACTTGGATGTCCAGTTCAACGCCAGTTGGTCAGACAACAAATTCACGGAATTTGAGAACGTTCAATTCGTGCGGATTACCGGTGTCAGAAATTTCAAGGGGCAAAAGATCGGCCGTTATCCGGCCTGGATGGGCAATCTGGCAGCCACCTGGACCGATCAGTTGACCAACGACTGGGATTGGTATGCTCGCACCGACTTTATGTACCAAGGTGAGTATTGGGCGGGTGAAATCAACCTCGCCCGTGGGCCAGATTGGCTTTTGACCAACGTCCGCATGGGGCTCGAGAGCGAGAATATCCGCATCGAGTTCTTCGTCCGCAACCTGTTCCAAGAGGAAGCTTGGTCGTCCGCAACGACCGGGAGTGATATCACCGGTCTCGCCTTCGATTTCAACTCCATCCGAGCCGTTTTTGTGACGCCGCAGGAGAAGCGGACTTTCGGCTTACGGACCAACATTACGTTCTGAGAACGGCGGTGACAAATTAGTCCACGGGAGCGGCGGGAATGTCCCGGCCGCGGGCGGCGCAAAAGTCTGCCACCTGTAGCCTTCGATCCGTTTGGGGATGGAAGGTGGGAGGATGTACTTGGTGGACCTTTATCTAACCGTGCGACTGGCGTGCCATGTGGAAGAGCTGAGCCAGCGAGAAGCAGCAAGACGGTTTGGGCTATCGCGCGATACAGTGAAGAAGATGCTGCGGCACTCGGTGCCGCCGGGATACCGGCGCAGCGAGCCGCCGAAGCGGCCTAAGCTGGACCCGTTCACGGATATCATTGACCGCATTCTGGAAGCGGACCGCACGGGTTCACCGTAAGCAGCGCCACACGGCAAAGCGGATATTCGAGCGCCTTCGCGATGAGCATGGCTTCACCGGCGGCCAGACCATCGTCAAGGGTTACGTCCGCGAACGGCGCCGTCGTTTGCGGGAGATGTTCGTGCCGCTGGTACATCCGCTGGTACATCCGCCGGGGCATGCGCCGGGGCATGCGCAGGCGGACTTCGGCGAGTCGGATGCGATCATCGCTGGCGTCAAGCTGCGAGCCCATTTCTTTGTCATGACCCTTCCCCACAGCGCTGCATGCTTCGTCGTGGCCTATCCGGCGGCGACGGTGGAAGCCTGGCTGGATGGCCACAACAAGGCCTTCGCCTTCTTCGGCGGCGTGCCGCGATCGATCCTTTATGACAACGACAAGTGCTTGGCGTCACGTATCCTGCCGGATGGCAGGCGGCAACGAACCCGGTCGTTCAGCGAACTGCAATCCCATTACCTCTGCGAAGACCGATATGGCCGTCCGGGTAAGGGCAACGACAAGGGCAATGTGGAGGGTGTTGTTGGCTATGCCCGGCGGAACTTCATGACGCCGCTTCCCTGTTTCGCGAACTGGGAGGCCTTCAATGCTTACCTGGAAGAGCAAGGCCGCAAACGGCAAGGCGAGGTTCTACGCGGCCATGCCAAAACCATCGGTGAACGGCTTGAGCAAGATCTCGAGACGCTGACGGCGTTGCCGCCCATCCCATTTGGTGCTTGCGACAAGGTGGCGACCCAAGTCACTTCGTTGTCCCTGGTGCGTTACCGAAGCAACGACTATTCCGTTCCCGTCGCCTTTGGCCACCAAGATGTCTGGGTTCGGGGCCACGTCCATCAAGTCGTCATCGGCTGCGGCGCCGAGATCATTGCCCGGCACCGCCGTTCCTACGATCGGGAAGACCTGGTTTTCGATCCGATCCACTATCTGCCTCTGCTGGAGCAGAAGATCGGCGCCCTGGACCAGGCCGCGCCACTGGTCGGCTGGGACCTTCCCGAAGCGTTTGCAACGTTGCGCCGACTTCTGGAGGCCCGCATGGGCAAGGCCGGCACGCGTGAATACGTGCAAGTCCTGCGTCTTCTGGAGACTTTCGATCTCACGGAACTCCACGGAACTCCACGGAACTCCACGGCGCCGTCCGGGATGCCTTGCGACTGGGTGCGATCGGCTACGACGCCGTCAAACACCTTCTACTGTGCCGGCTACTGTGCCGGATCGAGCGCCGACCGCCGCGTCTCGATCCGGCTGGCTATCCCTATCTGCCGCGCGCTCGGGTGGCAACCACGGCAGCGGCCAGCTACCTGAGCCTGTTGGACAGAGGCACACCATGAGCGATACGCTCCAGGTGTTGCTGGCCCATCACCTCAAAACCCTGAAGCTGCCGACCTTCCTGCGCGAGTACGACAAGTTGGCCCGGCAATGTGCCGCCGAGGGCGTCGACCATGTCCGTTATCTGGTCCGCCTCACGGCGCTAGAATTGATTGATCGCGAGCGCCGGATGATCGAGCGGCGGATCAGGCAAGCCAAGTTCCCCGCCGCCAGGGCAATCGGGCGAATGGTTTCACCGTGAGATAAGGCTTGCGAGGAAGTCGTCGTCCCAGGCGGCGATGCGTCGTTTTACACGCAGACTGTCCTTGCCCGGGGCTTGGCGCAAGAGGTTGCTCGCCATGTGTTTGACGACCGCGAAGTTGGCCGGGGCAGTGTTCTTTCGGACCCGGCACTCGTCGTCGCGGAAGACCATGTCCATGACCCAGTGCAGGTCCATGACCCAGTGCAGGTCCATGACCCAGTGCAGCCCGTTCTCGCTGCTCCAATGGCCCCGGATGGCGGCGCTCAGAGTATCGGCCTTGGCGGCGGTGGAGGCGGATGTAGAAGCGGGTCTCGCGCTCGACCTTGGCGCCGGGTTGGATGCCGATCTCGCGTACGGTTTCGACCATAACAATGCTCCCGGGCCCGGGCCAGTGGTGGCGTTCCTTCAGCCAAGCGATTTCGTTCGTCGCCGTGGTGGTCCGGGTTTCGATGCGGCCGTGGCTCTTCTCCACTGTCTGGTGGTGGCTGACAACCGTATCGGCAAAGCCGCATGCTATCTGTTCGATGAAGAAAAGCTTGGTATCGTCGTGCAGGCTGCCCTGGTTGCCCTTGAGGGCAAGGATATAGTCGGCGTCCTTGTCGATGATCTTCGCGGCGATGTTGCGCTGACAGCCCATGGCGTCGATGGTCACCGTCGCGCCGTTGATGGTCAACAGATCCAACAGCTTCGGGAGAGCGACGATCTCGTTGGATTTATCAGCCACCTTGGCTTGGCCAAGCACCAGGTTCTGACGTGTGCTCCACGCCGAGATCATGTGGATGCGCTTTGGCGCCGCCTTCCTGATAGGAGCGCCGCAGCGTCTTGCCGTCGATGGCGACGATGTCCGCGCCGCGCCCGGTGAGCGATGCCGCCCAGGCGATGAAGCAGTGCTGAAACTGTTCGGCATCAAGGGCTGCGAAGATGTCACCGAGTTGATCGTGTGAGGGCGTACCATCCGTGAACGGCCGGAAACGGCGCAGAAACGTCAGTTTCCTCTCGCCGTACTTGGCGATCTCGACCCAGCTCTCACAGCCGGCGGGCACGCCGAGAAGGCATAGCAGCAACACTTCGTCGAGGGGATAGGGGACCGTGGCGCGTTGCCGCGGGTCGTCGAGATCGGTGAAATGCTCCAGGAAATCAACAATCTGATTAAAGGCCTCGTTCGCCGTTCCAAACCGTCGCATCATTTCTGGGATCCTTCTTGCGAATCAAAAGGATCAATAGCGATTCAGACTTCTACACTCTTGTCATCCTCAAATTCACCCGATTGCCCTGACCCATCAGCACTTCGGCCTTGCTTTTCTGATATGTCCGCGCAGTTCGCCCGCCGGGTACTTGGTCGTGTGTAAATTGATATAGAGGCGATCTTGGACCAAATAAATCATCGTACCTTCGGTCAATATGGCCGCGCCTTCGACGGGGTTTGTCATACCCTCAGGGGCAAGATCGATGATAATCCCCGCCTCGCCACCGGGGGTTTGCGGGCCGTGAATATGAACCTCGGTCGCTGGCGACGTCGCGTCGCTGTAAGTGATCTTCCAACTGAGTTCTAGCGTGGAACGCTCAAGAACCAAATCTGCCCGGCCGAGACCGGGACTTTCCGTGACTGCGCTTTGTTCGTCGGCCGACATATCAGCGTAGAAGGAGATCGGCGGACCCGAGGTGTCGTTTTCGTCCGGTGAGTAATATCCGCATTCAAAAAAGTCTTGATATTCCGGAGCTTGCCCTAACGCGTTACTTGCGTGAGTGGCTATGAAAAGGACAAGCAGTGGCGGAAGAGTTGCAACAAACCTTAACATTCTAATGTTCTGACCCTACTTAAACGCCGGTACCCGGCATGGTTTGACCGGATTTCATGATGGGACGCCAAATGCGATCCGTGCTGCGCACGCCGTTCAGAGCGCCGTGTTCTTGATCGCGATTGTTGGTGTAGAGCAGCCACCCCCGGTGCGTCCATTGCCGGGTCCCGTCTTCATGCGTAACGATAGACCAATAACCAACCGGCTTGGCATCCGGCGCAGCCACAACAGGCGTCCAATCATAGGGACGGTCCATGCCGTTTGCCGCCCGGGGGACAAACGGGCCGGTCTGGCCGGGAATGAACACATGGGCGTAGATCGTTTTGCCTTCTGGGTCGGCCAATAATTCGCCCCCGTCAGATTGCTGATAGGTGATCCAATTGGGTACGGGCGGTGGCGGCTCCAGAATGACAGCTTGCCACGTGTCGAGGCCATTGCCTGCGATATCACTGGGTTTGAAATCCCCGGCGTAACGATATAGGGGCTTGGACTTGTAGGCCCATTGCTTGGTGCCGTCCTCGCGCGCTACCACCGACCAATCACCGTTTACCGGAACCGCTGACCAAAAGGCTTCAACCGGACGCCATGTCCGTGCACACAGGGCATCACGTACAGACGCACTGGCTTCGCCGGCATCCGACACGTAGAGCGTCATATTGTTGAGGTCGACCAGCAGATGCCCGTGTTGGGTCTTGAAGGTCGCAAGATCGGGGGGCGTGGCGATGGGTTTCGTGGCTACGTACCACTGCCGTTGTATCTCATCACCGTTGACGTCGCCGGGCGCAACATCCCGGCTATAGGTATGGAGCGGTCTGCCGCGAAACGCCCATTGCAAGGATCCATCGTCGCGCTTCAGAGTAGACCACTCTCCTTCGTCTTTAGGGTCGGCCGAGGCGATAAGCGGCGGCCATTGGATAGCGCAGTCCTCATTGCATGCGGATTTTCCAGGCTCTTGGTCGCGCGTAAAGGTGTAAAGGGTCATGCCCTTTTCATCGGTCAGCTGCCAACCATAGCCACGCGCCTGCAAAATTATGTCGGTTGGAGTGTAATCTTGCGCCAGAGCATTGCTACTTACTTCCCACACCACAAGGGTGAGCGCTAATGCGCCAAGTTTCCAAAACTTAGTCACGCCATGACATCCGTAATCAGTTTCGAAGTCCGCAGCGATTTCGTACCCCAAGACTGGATCGGTACACCCATGATTTTCATTGCGGTCAAACCAACACGGGTAATGGGGTCACCGCCGCCAACGACGTGCAGGCCGGTCTTGACGCGTCCGCCGGCTTTACCTGCGAAAAAGATTGGAATGCCATCAATGCTGTGCACCTTGGCGTAGTTGGTTTCGCTAGAGGCAAAGATCAGGCAATTGTCCAGCAAAGTGCCATCTCCTTCGCGGATGCTCGAAAGAATATCTAGATACGTCGCTAAGCCTTCACTTGCGCGTTTATTGAACCAATAAGCCAGTGGTTGGTAGCCCAGTGTCGGGTCGATCACTTCCGAATGAGTCAAAAGGTGATGCGTATAGGTCTCACCTGACTTACGCACATTAGCGAAGTTGTCGGTAAAGACCATGTTGAAAACTCTGGTTTGGTTGCAAGCAACCGCCATCGCCAGCAATTTCGACATCACTTTATGGGTTTCGATGACATTTGGCATTTCGCGCACGGACGCCAGCCGGTCTTCCGGCGGTTCGGCCGGTTTCTCCGGAACAATGCACGCCTCATTGGGTTCTGGTTCCTGCAATTGCAGCGCCAATTGATTTTCCACCTGCCGAATGGAGGTGAAATACTCGTCTAACCGGTCTTTGTCCGCGGCACCTAGGGTTTGCAGGTAATCGCGGCTTTCTTCCCTAAAAGCCGACAGCACGCTCTTCTCCACCATCACCATCGGGTCCGGTTCAAACTGCGTTGTATTGGGATCAACAAAACCCTGGCCGAACAACTTCGCATACAACGCAACCGGCGAGATCTCTGCCTGCGCACGGCTATCGGTGTTGCGAGCACTATAATTTTCACGCGCAATACCGACACTCGAGACGTCGATGGTCTTGTACCGCGTTCTGGTGCCGATCTCGTCGGCAATAAGCAGGTCAAGCGTTGTGTCTTGGATTTCGCGGTTGCGTTGGGGGACCGTCCCAGTGCGCGTGCCCACCCAGCCAGTGAAATGGGTGTAGTTGGAGCGCCCGTCTAGGGGCATTCCGTAGCTACTGAAAAAACTCAATTGATTCTCAAACGGTTTCAGCGCCTCGGTCTCAGAGAGAAACCCAATGCCTGGACTCGTCTGAGTTTTTTCTGCGATGCCATGTCCAGGCGTGTGACCCATGCCCCAATACCAGGTGCCGAATCGGACCGGCAGCGGTGCGCCGGTGGCCGCCAGTGCAGTGCCGTTGTCGTTCAGGAAACAATCGAGAAAGGGTAAGGCAACGCCAACGGCACTGCCCCCTAGGAGCCCGAGCAAGACGCGCCTGCGACTTTGACGTCGGGGCAAAAGCACGCTCATGACTGCTTCTCCTGTACTGTGTCCTTTTGTGTCCCTTCGGCCGACGCCTCAACCGTAGCACTACCAGTTCCATTGCTTGATTGAGGTGGCGATACCGCAAACAAGGCGTCGCTTAACGCGATGCGCCGCAACAGCCCGGGAAAGCTGTACCCGTCGTCTGCGAAGCCTTGCTCCAAAAAGTTTAAGAATTCACGGTCTGTAAATCCGATACTGCGGCCCAGTGCATAGGATACCAATCGGTTGGTGACGCATGATGTTGTCGCGGGATTTGTTGAAACAGCACTGCCTAGACCCGCCGCATCGGTGAAGGGGGTGCCATCCAAATCGCCGCTGGCATCGATCACCGCACCGTTCTCAGTCGTGCGCAGTTGACCGATGCCGTCTAAGTTCTCCAGCGCCAGTCCTATCGGATCGGTGATTTTGTGACACCCGGCGCAGGCCGGTTCCGTACTATGCGCGGTCAAACGCTCACGGGCGGTTTTATTCGGTGAGTTTGGATCCTCGAACAACGAGAAATCCACATCACCAGGCGGATCGGGAACTTGTTGGCACAACACGGCCTCCCGAATCGCTTTGCCACGAAGCGTTGGCGAACTGCGGCCGGGATGAGACGCCAACGCTGAGAATCCAATTTGGGTCAGTATACCCACGCGCGGATCGTCCTCTGGAAATTCAAAGGGAACCCAGGCCCCGTCAGCTGGACGTTTTGTCGGGACTCTGTATATGCGCGCCAGCGCACCGGTAATGAAAGTCTGCCGTGTCGTGAACAAAGAGCGATAGTCCTGATTGCGCAGGATGAGGTGGTCGATAATGGTGCGCAGCACTTGTTCCTTAGCGTCTTCGGCCACTTGAATGGTAAACGCGGGATAGATGATGCTGTCTTTTTCAAGTGTTTCGTATTGATCGAACCGCAGGAAATCCTCGAAAAATGCCCGCACGCCCTTATCCAGGCGATGCGACGCCGTCATTCGGTTGACTTGGCGCTTCAATCCTTCTTTGGTGTGTAATTCACCCCTGTCGGCAGCCGTCAGGAGCGCCTCATCGGGCGTTGTGTTCCATAACAAGAAACTCAAACGCGACGCCTTGGCGTAAGACGTCAACCGCACATCGCCTGGCTCATCGGGTTCGGGTTCGGTACTGTCGATGATGAACAGAAACTTTGTGGTCGTCAGCATGCTGGCAAGACCGACGGCGATTCCGCGATAGAAATCACCGCTGACTTTCGTAGCTTCCGACGCCGCGTCCATGGGCGTTTGAATCTCTGCTTGCGTCAGCGGGCGTCGGTACAAAAGCCGGCCGACATTGGCGTAATATTGGCGTGCGCAAGAGTCATCTGCGGCGGAGGCATCCTTCGGTTCGCAAGGAAACATGCTTGCGCGATTTTCAGGGCTGACAACCCGTTGTGAAATCGTACGGGCCTGCGCGTAATACCTGTCGAACCCAGAGGGGGTTATGCGCGCCGTGCGTGCGCCCACTGCGAGCAATCCTTCAGTGCGAGACAGTGGATCGGCATGGCTTTCCGCTTTGATGTGCGGGCCGAAAATGTCGGTGATGGCATTTACGTATTGTTCATCGGTAAGCCGACGCATATCGGGTGGCGCACCGCTGATTTCCGGTTCCGCAGGTCCGCATTCAGTGAGCATCAAACATGAAGCCACAACAAGAGTCGCCTGGCGCAGGTACCTGGGTTTCAGGATTGCCATAGGGGTGAGACTAAATGTCATCGTTGTGTGGTTTGCTGTTCTTCGTCCGGATGGATAACGAACGCCGCATAGGCTTTGATGTCATAGGCGGACGATATATGCGTGCACTGTCCTATCTCCGGATCGGGATAGCCATCCGCCAGCGCGTGGGCAGCGACGTACATAGATGGGCAGTTGGTACCTCCCGAAACGTGTCCGGTCATACCGCCGATGTAGTAAAGAAACTCGTCCATGTTGTAGTAGCCGGTCACCTGTCCTGTGGCCGTGGCGCCGTCGGCGGCGATCCTTAGTCTCAATCCCATATCTTTAATTACGGGATGCATGAAGTTGTAGTTGCCATAGAACGGCAGCGTCACTTCATTGCGTTCGGTGATGAGCACACCGTCTTTAATTGTGCCCTTAACGGAATCGTTGTAGCGCGGCTTACCGTCTTTCATATCGATGTTGTAGCTCGAATAAGGTAGGGGCTGACCCATGCCGTCGAGTGCAAACTGGTCGATGGAGCGGTAGAAAGTGACGGTGACGTCGTCAGAATTGCGCGGATCGGTGACACCGGTAACTTCGATGAGGGTCATACCCAAACCACTGGTGCGGCGGTTTTCATGGGCATTCGCTTCGGGCAGACCGCCGCGCCGGAATCCGTATATGCATCCCAAGAAGCGGTACATCTGATTGTCGATGCCCGGCGTGCCGTCGGGATGGGTGAAATTGCCATGCGAGCAAGTCTTTGGCGTCGGAGTGCCGTCAACATTACCGTCGAGGTTGGCCCCATAGGAGTATTTACCCTCGACGACCTTCATTGGCGGGTCTACGACCACCGTCGGATCATGACAGACATGCTCCCCATTGGGCCCGCGGCGCGGAGTGACAAATTGGCGATCAAGACTTTGGATCAGGCCGTTTTGAGTACGTTCTGCGCGCTCTTCCTTGGACAATCCGCGCCACCAAATCTCGTCGTTTGCCACGGTTAAACCTTCTGGGCATTCATCAAGGAATTTGCTGTTGAAAACGGATGTGAACCAATCGTGGACCACGAAACCGAGCGTTGTGGTTTCGGCCGCCGCTGCCGGCGTCGCGGTAACGAGGCCGGTCACACAGGCGACTAAAAGAATCCAACTTGAACGAAACTGAAAACGCGCTTTTGATGCGGGGTTTAGCGATTGCACGGCGCTCTCTCTTTCACGTTGGGTACTAAATGGAGTTGCACTCTTTATATCCCGAGGTTGGCGACTACAATTCGAATACGCCCGACAACTAGTTTTAGGCACCATCCCCTGCGCAAGGCCAATTTAGCGTTACACATCAAGATATTAAAGCCGCATAAAAAGATAGCCAAGGCAAAGTCTGACTGGGCCTCGCTGCGCGGCCATTTCAGCTCTCAATGCGCTTAAAACCCCGTATTTAGGCCTGAGCGGCTACTCTCAAAGGCCTTCACACCCACTTTTTTGGAACAGATAAAAGGCCGCCAATCATTGATTAACCGGCAAGTCGGCCAGGGCTGCGCGGTCGACACCGTGATTGAAGGCGGCAAAGTAGTGGATCTGACGGCTTTGGATTTGCCAGTCAATCAAGCTGTAAATTTGAACTGACACGACTGCCACCGAACATCCGAAGAGTTCGCCCTGTCTGACGTCAGCGCCTTTGGGACAAATTGAGGTAATTGCATAACGGAGGATTTCTGGCTCATCGTAGTGACCGAAGGGAACGAAGATGAGACAGAAATTAATGAGCAAGAACGACCCGGCGGAGAGAACGGTTCGGGATATTCGGCGCAAGACACGCAAGCAGTATACGGCTGAGGAGAAGATCCGGATCGTGGTGTCGGGCCTGCGCGGCGAGGAGAGCATCGCCGCCTTGTGCCGCCGCGAGGGCATCGCCGAGGGTCTGTATTACAGCTGGTCGAAAGAGTTTTTGGAAGCGGGCAAGAAGCGGCTCGCCGGCGACACCGGGCGCCAAGCGACCTCGGGCGAGGTTAAAGGCCTCCGCCAGGAGATGCGCGACTTGAAGGAGTTGGTCGCCGAACTTTCGCTGGAGAACCGTCTTCTCAAAAAAAACATGCTCGGGCACGGGGGAGACGAGGAATGAGGTATCGCGCATCCGAGAAGCTGGAGATCATCCGCCTGGTCGAGCAGTCCCACCTGGGCGTCGGGTCCACTTTGGACAAGCTGGGCATTCCGAAGACCACCTTTTATCGCTGGTACGATCGTTTTCTGGCCTTTGGCGACGCCGGTCTTGAGGATCGCAACAGCAGCCCGGGCCGGGTATGGAACCGGATCCCGGATGATGTCCGGGGGCAGATCATCGATCTTGCCCTGGAGGAGACACAACTGTCGCCCCGGGAACTGGCCGTCAGGTTTACGGACACCAGGGGCTACTTTGTCTCGGAAGCCTCGGTTTATCGGCTTCTCAAAGCCCACGACCTGATCACCAGCCCCGCTTTCGTGATCATCAAGGCAGCCGATGAGTTCCGCGACAAGACCACGGCGCCGAACCAGCTGTGGCAGACCGACTTCACCTCTCTCAAGGTCATCGGCTGGGGCTGGTTTTATCTGTCGACCATCTTGGACGACTATTCCCGCTACATCATTGCTTGGAAGCTCTGCACCAACATGACGGCGGACGATGTGACGGCAACACTGAAGTTGGCGCTAGAAGCCTCAGGCTGCAATCGCGCCAATGTCGTCCACAAGCCGAGGCTGCTCAGCGACAACGGCTCGTCCTATATCTCCAGCGATCTGGCTGAATGGCTCGGGGACCACGGTATGGATCACGTTCGGGGCGCACCGTATCACCCGCAAACCCAGGGCAAGATCGAGCGCTGGCATCAAACGCTGAAGAACCGGATCCTGCTTGAAAATTATTATCTACCCGGCGATCTCGAAAACCAGATCAGCGCCTTCGTCGATCGCTACAACAACCAACGCTACCACGAGAGCATCGGCAACGTAACTCCAGCCGACGCCTACTTTGGACGCCACACCGCCAGCATCGAAAAGAGAAAAAAGATCAAAAAACTGACCACCCAAAACCGCCGCTTGAACCATCAACGCCAAGCGGCTTAACATCAAACAAAGATGAGCCCGATCCTCCCTTATGAAACACGCTCAACAGTCCCATTTGTTTTGATGACGGACAGGCGTTCACCAATGACGATGCCTTGATCCCTGAGTTCATCAGTCATTCGCTTGCGACCATAGGCCCGATAATTACGGGCATGTTCGGCACGAATATGGGCCAAATAGACCCTGTCGTCGCGTTGGCGCTGACTGGCAGGGCGAGACACCCAAGCGTAGTAGCCGCTTTCACTGACCCTCAGGACTTTGCACATCCTGCAGATTGAAAAATTGGCCTTCTCCTTTGCGATGAAATGAAACCTCATCGGCTTTGGCTGGCGAAGAAGGCCGTCGCTTTTTTTAAAATGTCCCGCTCCTCACGCAATGTCCTGTTCTCCTTGCAAAGGCGAGCCAATTCCTTGTCTTTATCATTATGAGGGCCGGACAGCAGCTCAGTGTGCTTATGACTGGTAATCCACTTGCCTAATGTAGACAGGCCAATGCCAAGATCGGCGGCAACTTGCTTGTGTGATAGCCCGCTCGTCAATGCAATCCGAACGGCTTCAGAACGAAATTCCTCAGTTCTTCCGATACCCATATGGGCCTCCTGTTGAGTTTAAACTTTAACAGAAGGCACTCTCCATTTTACCGGTACCAGTCCAGGTCATTGATGTAACGGTAAACAGGCTGGCCTTGGAGCGCCCATTGCCGGGCGCCCTCGTCACGGGTGACAAATCCCCAAGGACCAACCGGTCGTGCATCATCATCGGCCAGCAATGGGGGCCATTGCTCGACACATTCTTCCACGCAGAGCGATCCATTTGGTTTCTTTTGGTCGTTGCCGTAGACGTAAAGGGTCATGCCATCGCTATTGGTGAAGCTCCAGCCATGTCCATGCAATACCACTTGTATAACAGGCCATGTCGGCGATGCTGTACGCACCGGTGAGGAATTCCGTATCAGCGAGACGCGTATCCATGACGCCGAACAAACGAAGGGTTTCGTTCTGGTACCGGCTGATGACCGACGGCAAGCGCTCAGGGAAATACCGGTAAAACACGTTGGCCTGACCTTGCATGGGACCCAACCCGCCCATTTGCCACATCAGCCATTGCATGACGGTGGAGCGACCTTTGATGTCTTGGGGGAGAAAGCGCCCGCATTTTTCTGCCAAATAAATCAAAATGGCGCCGGTTTCGAAGACCGGATAATCATCGTTGTCACGGTCGACAATGGTCGGAATCCGGCCGTTGGGATTGATTTTGAGATAGGCCGGTTCTTTCTGCTCCTGCTCACGCAGATTGACCAGTTTGGCTTCATAAGGAATTTCCATCTCCTCCAGGGCGATGGAAACCTTGCGGCCGTTGGGCGTAGACCAAGTGTAGAAATCAATCATTGGCGGGTTCTAGAGCGTTTCCGAGGTTGAATGAATCAATATTTTGTTGTCATGGTCTTGGCAGACTGATTCGATAGCCGCTTTGGCGGGGGCATCGTGGCTGTATCGGAAGACCGGCGTATTCGTTTGGCGAGGAAAGTGGCGTCGGGCATGTCGCGCCGTCAGGCGGCAGCCCTTTTTGAGGTGAGCGCAAGCTCGGCGGTGCGGTATGTCGGGCGATATGAAGACGAGGGGACTGTCGCGGTCAAACCACGGCCGTCGCGCCAGCGCCGTCTTGATCCTTACGGCGAGGATATCCTGCGCTGGATTAAGGAGACGCCAGACCCGACACTGCAAGAGCTGTCTGAGCGTTTGGACGAAGTTCACCAAGTGATTGCGCCGACTTCGACGATTAATGACTGGTTCCGCGCGCGCAAGATCAGCTTTAAAAAAACCGCCCACGCCAGTGAACAGGAACGCGCGGATGGGCAGGCAGCACGCGTGGTTTGGCGCCAACGTCAGGCCCGGCTCCCGGCCCATCCCGAGCGGGTCGGCAGGATCGTGTTCCTTGACGAAACAAGTATCAATACCAAAATGGCGCGCCTGCGGGGGCGCTGTCCCAGCGGCCAGCGGATGGTTGCCGCCATTCCCCATGGTCATTGGAAAACCATGACCTTCATTGCCGGATTGCGCGGTGACGGCCTGACCGCGCCCTGGGTGCCCTGATTTGATCGAGGGCGCCATGGACGGTGATGCATTCGAGCAGTACATCAAAACGCAACGCGCCCCGACCCTTCAAAAAGGCGCTGTTGTTGTCCCCGGCAATCTGCCGGCCGACAAACGCGACGGTGCCAGGCGGGCGGTTGAAAAGCGGGGCGCATGGCTTTTGTTCCTGCCACCCTATGCGCCGGACTTCAACCCGATCGAGCTCGCATTTTCAAAGTTCAAAGCTCACATGAAGCGCTTAAAACCCCGCACCATCGATGATCTGTGGAAAGCCGCCGGTATATAACGTCTGCGGCCTCTTCAATCACGAGCACTGCAGGAACTTCTTGGTTGCTGACGGCTATGCGTCAGAATAAATCGGAAATGCTATAGGACTCTATGTGCAGGGTGAAGCCGAGTTGCGCTTCGATGTTGCGCTTTGATAAATCACCGCCTTCGCATTCTCCGTTGTCGTCCCCCTGTTCTAGGTCGTCGTTAACCTCATTGGTGCAGATGCAGACAAAATGAGTGGGGCCGTCGATGGGAAACGGCACTTCGTGCCAGGTGCCGACGTCCATGACCAATCCGCCGCTGCCATCGAATTCAAAGGCCTGAATGGTGTCTGGATCGGGCAGATTGGGCTGGCTGTCGTCCCACGATCCATCGGGTCGACGCACGGTTGGTTTACCCAACACCATATAAAAAGGTTTGCCCGACAAGGGAATGAATGTCTGTGTATGCTTGGTGTGGTACTCCATCCACTTGATCTCATAGTCTCGTGGATTGAACGACACCAGATTGAGGCAAATGTCATTGTTGCCATGGAAATCCGCGGGCTGGGTGACCACGACGTCGGTGCCGTAGAAATCAATTTTATCGCGCACGCTATCGTCAGGCTCACCGATCAAGTAGCCGTAGCCCTTCAAATTTTCCGGCGTTGCCTTGACCGGTTTGAGTGTGCGTTTTTCTGACATAACAGCTGCTTCCGCCATCTCTATTCTCGCTTCATTACCACTGTTTCCTAAGGGCGAGTTTATCCCGTGCCTGATCAGGCGTGAGGACCTGGCCACCCAGTTCTTCGACAATTCGTTTGGCTTTAGCCACCAGTTGACCGTTGGTGGCCAGCACACCTTTAGACAAATAAAGATTGTCTTCTAGACCGACCCGGCAATGGCCGCCAAGCAACATGGCCTGGGCTACCATGGGCATTTCAGCCCGGGATATTCCGAAGGCCGCCCAGTTGGCGCCGGGAGGCAACATTGACCGCATGGCAAGAATGGCTTCAGCCGTGGCCGGGGCACCACTGGCAATATCGAGGCAGAATTGAAACAAGGGCGGATCGTCAATCAGTCCTTCGCGCACAAGGGTCAGCGCATGTTGCATCTGACCCATGTCAAATATTTCCAGTTCCGGTTTCACTCCCAGTTCTTGCGCCCGTTTGGCCATCCAGCGCAGATCCATGAGCCGGTTAATGACCACGAGGTCTTCGCCAAAATTCATGGTGCCACAGTCGAGCGTGCAAATTTCCGGTTTGAGCTCTTCGATATGCCGGAAGCGTATTTTAGCAGAAACTAAGTCTGTTTCATTGCCGGTCTTGCGCGGATCTTCGTCAGCCAATTGCAACTGTGCGCCCAACCCGACCGTGAGGTTGAGAACGATGTCCGTTCCGGACTCACGGACCCGTTCGACGACTTCCCTGAAATGGGTTGGATCGCGACCGCCCTTGCCCGTCTCTGTATCGCGCACGTGCACATGGACGATGGACGCTCCGGCTTTGGCCGCTTCGATTGCTGCGTTGGCGATCTCGTCCGGCGTCACCGGAACGTGCTCGCTCCTGTCTACGGTGTCGCCGGCACCAGTTAGCGCACAGGTCAGAACCACATCTCGATTAATCATTAGCAGTCCTCTCCGGCCTTAGAAGTCGGGCGGAACACGCCGTTTTGTGATCTGCTCGAAGGCGTAGGCCAACGCCAGCAAACGGGGTTCGCTGCACTCAGTCCCGGCGAAGGCAACTCCCAGCGGCGCGGGTTTGGGTACAAATCCTGCCGGATAGGCATCAGGATCACCTGCCGTGTTGGCGACCATGCCAAAGGGCACGATCACTGTCGGATAGCCAGCCTTGGCGAGAAATCCACTGGCCCGGCTGCCGGCGAAGAGAAGTGCATCGAGTTCGTATTGCTCGAGCACAGCATCGATACCGCGTTCCCCAGCAAGCAGTTGATCACGAGCCCGATCGGATTCATAACGCCGCAAGTCTTCGGGTGAAAATAGATCCATCTCATCAGAGATATCGAGCGTATGCTGTGCATATTTGAGGGTACCGCGGGCAGCATTATCGATGTTCCACTGGCGCAACTCGGTCAGAGTCTTCACTTGAGCCGTACCGCCCAAGCTCGCAAACCAACCGTTGACATCCCGTTTGAAGCCGTACTTCAGCACCACCGAACAGTGTTCATCGTCGTCTTTGAAGCTGGGCCCAGCGGAGCAGGAGCCGCGCACGATGCCATTGTCCTCCCACTCTTCCGCGATGACGCTGGGCACCTCGGCGGGATCAACAATGGTCGCACCGGCGTTACGCAGAATGGCAATTACCTCTTCCATCATCGCCTTTTGATCGTCCGGGACGCCACCGCTCGGTTTATCGGCGCGGGGTAACGTGTGCGGTTCAACGAACCAGGCCCCCGGCACACCAATGCGCGCGCCCCGCAAGGCATCGCTATCCAAATACGGTGTGTAATCATTGCCCGATGGGGGCCGGCAACGGCGGGTCATGGTTGGATCGTTGGGATCGTACCCTTCCATGGCACCCAACAGGATGGCAGCATCGGTGACCGTGCGGGTCATGGGACCGGCGGAATCCTGATCATAAGTGACGGGGATGATGCCCCAGCGGCTGATGCGCCCAATGGTTGGTTTGACTGCGGCTAGCATGGCGGCGGATGACGGGCCGATAACCGAGTTCACCGTTTCTGTGCCCACATTGGCCGCCCATAGATTGGCGGCCGTGCCGCCACCAGACGACGAACTGCCAGTCGGCAACACACCGCGGCCATCGTTGCGGCCCGGGCGGAGATCGCGCCGCGGGTCATAGGGATTAAACGCAAAGCCTGCGACGGCCGAATAGTTGTTGGGCATGCCCAGCACCATCCAATTGGCCATTTCCGTCAGCACCGTCTTGGCGATGATGACGGCGCCCGCGTCACGCAGATTTGTCACCAGGGTGGCTTCGTAAAGAGGGCTATATCCATCCAACGCCAAGGTGCCGGCTGTGGTTGGCATATCTGTGGTGTGAATGTTGTCTTTAATGGCAATGGGAATGCCGTGCAGTGGACCGCGCACGTTCCCGTCCGAGCGTTCGCGGTCCCGTTCGTCGGCCACGTCGAGTGCTTTGTCGTTAACACTGATGGCCGCGTTGATCGTGTTTTCATACAAGCCAAGGCGCAGAAGATATTGGGTGACCAAGTCGCGCGATGTGACGCGGCCGTCTTCCATAGCCGCCTGCATGTCCGGAATGGTGGCTTCAACGACGGAGAACTCAGCGGCGTGACCAGGTGTCGCCATCAACACGAAGGTCGAAAAGGCGGCGATGCGATGAAATACCGATGTCATGACTTTTCTCACTATACAAAGAGTGTGCGGTAACCTAGGCCGTACTAGAAATTAGTATGTCTTTAGCGGCTTAGCCAGCCTGATACGATTTCATTGAACTGCGCCGACGCATTTAAATTCGATACGTGCGCTGCGTTTTCGATGACTGTCACCTGCCCATTGGGGAGGACTTCGGCCATGGCTTTCATGACGTCTGGGGGCGCAGCGAGATCGTCGCTGCCAACGACGCACAACGTCGGGGTAGTGATCTCTGTGAGCAGCGTCAAAAAATCCAACGTGGTCAGCGCTGCGGCGCAACCGCAAAATCCATCAACACTGGCGGACAGGATCATGTCCCTCGCCAATTCCACGTTTGGGCGATTGGTGGGCTCGGATCGAAAAGCGTCAGTGAGCCACCGCTCAAGTGTACCATCAACCAGCGCGGACAATCCTTCCTTGCGGGCAACCTCAATACGGTCGCGCCAAAAGTCTGCGTATAGCGCTGGCGCGTCGGCACGGCAATCACAGCAGATCAATCGGTTGACCCGCTCAGGATGATCAAGAGCCAGACCAAGGGCGGTCATACCGCCGAGCGATAGACCGAGGACATCAGCTGTTTCGATGTCTAACGTATCCATCAAGCCAATAAGATCACCAACCAGTAGTTCAAACGAGTACGCACCATCGGTTGCCTGGCTTTGCCCATGACCACGTGTGTCGTAGCGCAGCAATCGATGGGTTTGCTTCAGAGTCTCTAACTGGAACTCCCACATGCGATGGTCGGTGGCCAAAGAGTTGGACAACACCAGCCATGGCTTGGCCTCTTCACCATCAACGCAATAAGCGATCTCAATGCCGTTGGCGGTAGCGCGTTGCATCGCGATCAAATCGCTGCTTTGACAGCGGGTAACACTTTTTCAGCAAGCAAGACCATGGACCGGCGGGACAGATCAGGATCGGCCCAGTCCTTACCGGCATAAAGAAGTGTGCCGAAGTCTCCCGTCGTTTCCCGGAAGGCCAAAAGATCATCAGTGACTTTATCCGGCGTTCCCCAGATCACCAGATCGTCAAGCACACCGTCGATGGTCACATCGTCGTCGGCCATGGATTGATCGGCCTTGAACAAATTGGCCCGGCCACTCTTTTTCATTTTGGTGACGATCTGGGTGTAATAGTAGCGGTACGGACTTTGCGGCCCGAGGGCGTAGTCCCGCGCCACTTCTAAATCGTCAGCGATGCAGACGCTCTTGGCCACGCGCCAGTTGGATGGATCTGCGTCCCGACCACCCTGTTCACAACCTTCCACATATTTGGGCCAATGGCTGGCGACCCATTGCGGTAAAAGAAAATTGGCTGAGATGGGCTCCCAGCCCCGTGCGGCAGCTGAAATGAGTCCTTTCGAGAACGGCGCAACCGCCGTTACCACGATAGGCGGATGGGGCTGCTGCAGTGGCATTGGCATATAGCCTTGGCCGATCTCCGGAATCATCGTTTGCTCAGTAGAGACGGTCCAAAATGCACTCTTGAGATTGTAAGGCGGTTCTGACGCCCAGATGTCCAGCACCATGTCGATGGCCTCAACGAACATGGCGGTGCGGTCTCTGTCTAAATTGCCAAAGGCTTCCGCATCGGACAGGAGTCCGCCAGGGCTGATGCCAAAATTGAACCGGCCATTGAGAAGATGATCGAGCATGGCGATCTGCGACGCCACAGCGACCGGATGGGCATTGGGCATGTTCACCGTGCCCGTACCGAGACGGATGGATTTTGTGGCGTCAATCAGCGTCGCAATGAACAAGGCACAGGAAGTGATATTCTCAGCCTGATCAGTAGCGTGTTCGCCCACATACCCCTCAACGAAGCCGAGCTCGTCTGCCAAAATGAAGGCTTCGCGGTCTTCCCGCAGACACGTCCGCCAATCCTTGTCGAGCGGATGGATCGGCATCGTGAAGAAACCGAGCTTCATCAAATTCTCCTGCTGAGACCACGGAACTATGCGAACTGGGTTAGATAAACACGTTTCACTCAGAGCATCAAAGAGTGATAGGCTTTGGTAACAGCGTCCCGTTCAAGGCAGGCGCGCAGACACTGTTGGGAGGGCACGATAGCCAGAAAGAAAGCAGCTAAAAAGAAAGCAGCTAAAAAAACGTCGGTTAGAAAAAAGACGGCCAAGAAGCGTGTTGTTAAGAAAAAAGGCGCCAAAAAAAGGGTGGCCAAGAAAAAGGCCACAAAGAAGACCTCAACAACGCGCAAGACTGCCAAAGCGAAACCGAAAAAGAAGCCGACCAAGGAAGCCATTTGGCCCGGGCTCGAAGCCGGTGTTCCCAAGCCTCTCATGCCGTACAGTCCGGCCATTCGGGCGGGAAATTGGGTCTTCATTGCAGGTCAGATCGCCAGTGATTTTCAGACAGGCCTCGCACCGGAAGTCCTTAGTGCCAATTCCTATGTCGGCAATGAACTTTCATTGCAGGCCCAGTATGTGCTGCACAACCTGAGCAACACCATTAAAGCCACTGGATGCGACATCAACCAGAACATGGTGCGCATGTGGCAATGGCTGGTTTCCGAAGAACCGTCTGAAGACGCCTTTGCCTGGGGTGACAATTGGCCGGCCATCAGCTTGAAGCCATACCTCAA
The DNA here is from genome assembly GCA_965262665.1 of Rhodospirillaceae bacterium. GTDB lineage: Bacteria > Pseudomonadota > Alphaproteobacteria > Rhodospirillales > Rhodospirillaceae > CBDBND01. The sequence continues at coordinate 232,322 of OZ253551.1, read as the reverse complement.
TGTGCGCGAGGAATTCGTCAAAGCGCCTGCCCCGCCGTCATCCTAATCTTGGGGTCCGCGAACTGTTGTGCCTGGGGACCATCCTGGAAGTGGACATGATCTGCATGGATGACACCCACACACCGCAACTGATCAAAGCGCCGAAAGGTGTGTCAGCCGCGGCCGGTAGCCACATGGCCGGTATGCGTCGGGACGATTGGGTCTTTCTCGGCGCGGAGAGTGCGGTCGATCTCATGGACGACGACGCAGATCCGGTGCAATGGCACGGTGACCCGGTGGAACGGCAGACGGAGCATGTTCTCGATAAACTCTCTGCCATTGCTGAATCGGCCGGATCGTCTTTGGCGGATGCAGTGAAGGCTGACGTGTATATCGGTCATCCGGAAGACTTCGCCGCCATGGACCGGGTTTGGAAGAAACGGTTTCCCAAGAACCCGCCGGCCCGGGTTGTGATTCCGTACATGGGTATGGGCACACGCGGCAGCCGGGTAGAAGTGGCCCTGACCTTGTTAACCAGCATTGGCCGAACCAAATCCAAAACCATAGAAACGTCTGATGCGCCGGAGCCTCTGGGTCATGAACCGCAAGCGGTTAAGGCGGGCGACCTTTTGTTCTTCAGCACGCAAATGGCCTTCGATTCCTCCGGCAATCTGGCCGAAGGGATGATCCGTCATCCCTCGTTCCCGTGGTACGGCTCACCGGGTCAGGCGCAAATGCGTTACATGATGAAGAACATCGCCGCCATTTGCGAAGCTGCGGGCACGACGGTGGATAACATTTGCCGCCGGGTCTGTTTCCATGACGACTTCCAGTGGTTCGCGGAATCCATCGAGGAATGGGCGTCCTATTTCCCCGATGACAAACCGGCTTCGACCACCATTCGCCTTGGTGGGCCTTTCGGCGTGCCGGGCGCCAATACGCTGCTCGACCTGATCGCATACGCGCCGGAATGATGCGCCGAACGTTGTTGCCGGAACCCGTACTTTGAGCGCCGTTGGTTTTGTCGGGCTCGGCAAAATGGGGGCCGTGATGGCGCCCCGCTTCATTGACGCCGGGTACACATTGACAGTGTGGAATCGCACGGCTGCAAAGTCGGCACCTCTTAAGGACCGTGGCGCTCAGATTGCAGGGTCTCCAGCAGAGGTAACGGCAGGAAGCAAAGTCGTCGTTACCATCCTGGGCGATGATCTGTCCGTCACCGATGTTTACTTAGGAGAGAACGGACTGCTCTCTGGCGATACTTCAGGCACGTTGTTCATTGATATGAGCACCGTGCAGCCACACACGGCCAGACACATTGCAGAAAAAGTCACCGGCCAAGGTGCAGCATTCGTGGAATCCCCCGTTTCCGGAACGGTTGGTCCGGCGGCAGACGGCAAGCTGTTCGGGCTGGTGGGGGGTGATGCCGATACAGTGGAACAGGCGCGCCCTTACTTGGACATTCTTTGCCGCCGTATCACCTACGTCGGTCCGGTGGGGCACGGCGCCCTGATGAAACTGGTCGTCAATTTGCCGCTGGGTGTATATTGGCAGGCTTTGGCCGAAGCCGTTGCCTTGGGGGAAGCCGGCGGTCTCGACCGTAAACAAATTTTAGATACTCTGGCCGACACCTCCGCGGCACTGGCTGTTCTCGGATTGAAAACGCCTGCCATTCTCGGCGAGCCCGGTGCCGTGGCTTTCGATGTGAACAGCATGCAGAAAGACATTTTGGCAATGCTTGAAACCGGCAGCGAACTCGGTGTGCCTCTGCCTGCCGCGTCAGCCTCATTGATGTCTTATTCCGCTGCATCGGCCAGTGGTCTGGGTGAAGAAGACGCCGTCGCCATCGTGCGTTTTCTCTCCGAGCGCATGACACGCCAAAAACATAAATAGCCAGGATCAGAGTTGCAGGATGGGCACCTACAAGAGTGAAGTTCGCGACGGTATGCAGATCGATTGGGATGTGCCGATCCCCATGGATGACGGAGTGGTTTTGCGTGCCGATGTGTTTCGCCCGATGGAAGAGGGTCACTATCCCGCTCTGCTGACGTACGGCCCCTACGCCAAAAGCCTGGCCTTTCAGGAAGGCTATCCCAGTGCCTGGGACCGGATGGCGGAAAAGCATCCTGACGTCACCGCCGGTTCGACCAATAAGTATCAAAACTGGGAAGTGGTCGATCCAGAGAAGTGGGTGCCCGACGGCTATGTGTGTGTCCGAGTTGACTCCCGCGGCTGCGGCCGCTCACCGGGTTATATTCAGCATTTCTCGCCGCGGGAAACAGATGACTTCGAACAGTGCATCGAGTGGTCGGGCACGCAGCCGTGGAGCAGTGGCAAGGTGGGCCTCAATGGTGTGTCCTATTACGGCATCAACCAGTGGCAAGTGGCCTCGCGGCAACCGAAACATTTGGCCGCCATGTGTGTGTGGGAGGGTGCCGCGGACTGGTACCGGGACATGACCCACCACGGCGGCATCCTTTCCACCTTTTGGGCGAACTGGTCGGACACATGCAGGTCAAGACCGTTCAATACGGCCTCGGTGAGCGCGGCCCGAAAAGCGTGGTCACCGGAGAATTGGTCTGCGGCGACGAGACGTTGCCGGAGGAAGAAATGGCCCAGAACCGCTGTGATTTCGGTGAAGAAATCCGCGCCCATCCCCTCGACGATACCTATCACCGGGAACGGTCCGCCGCTTGGGACAAGATCACCGCGCCGTTGCTTACGGCGGCGAACTGGGGCGGCCAAGGGCTCCATCTGCGCGGCAACTTTGAGGGTTATGATCGATCCGCCTCCAAAAACAAATGGCTGGAAGCCCACGGCCTTGAACATTGGACAGAATTTTACACGGCCTACGGCGTCGAGTTGCAAAAACGCTTTTTCGGTCATTTCCTTAAGGGAGAAGACACGGGCTGGGCAAACCGGTCCAAAGTCCAATTGCTCGTTCGTTATCTCGACCGGTTTGAAAAACGCGATGAAGACGATTGGCCGATCCCGCGGACCCGATGGACGAAGTTTCACTTGAATGCGGAGACGATGCGGTTAAGCGAAGACCCTTCAGGTTCAGGTCATGCTGCGTCTTTTGATGCCATGGGCGATGGTTTGACGTTTCTCTCTGACCCGCTGCCGTCTGAAATCGAGATCACCGGTCCATCGGCGGTAAAACTGTCGGTGTCCTCTTCGACGACTGATGCAGACCTGTTCGTCGTGCTGCGAGTGTTCGATGGGGACGACAACGAAGTCACCTTTCAAGGGGCCATCGATCCTCATACGCCCATCGGTCAGGGCTGGCTGCGCGCTTCGCACCGCAAGCTCGACCCCGACTTAAGTGAACCGTGGCGGCCTTATCACAGTCACGACGAACAAATGCCCCTGACGTTAGACGAACCGGTTGATTTGGATATCGAGATTTGGCCCACCAGTCTCGTTGTTCCCGCCGGTTACCGTATTGGTCTCACGGTGCGGGGCAAAGACTACGAGCATGCGCACACATCGGGAGAGCGCCTCTCAAACTTCAAAAATGAACTCAAAGGCTGCGGACCTTTCCTGCACGATGATCCCGGGGACCGGCCGGCGGAAATTTTAGGTGGAGAGACAACGCTACATGTGGGCGGCGGTAACGACGCTTATATTCTTTTGCCCATCATTCCGTCCAAGACATCCTGAATGACAGACGCACCCCGCATTGCCCTTATCCATGCGCTTCGGGACTCCATGGTGCCGATCTGGGATGCGTTCTCGGCCGGCTGGGCGGATGCCCACACCTTTAATCTCCTCGATGATTTTTTGTCAGCAGATCTGGCACAAGAAGGCGAGCTCACCGATGCCATCATAGATCGCTTCATCACCCTCGGACGTTATGCGGCAAATACAGGCCCGAATGGAAAGAGAACCGATGCCATACTCTTTACCTGTTCCGCCTTTGGCCCAGCCATTGCCGCTGTCAAAAAAGATTTGGACATTCCCGTGTATTCGCCCAATGAAGCGGCTTTTGAAGACGCGTTGGCTATTGGGGGCAAAATGGGACTGGTTGTCACGTTTCCACCTTCAGAATCGGCAATGGCATCTGAACTGAAAGAGTCTGCCGCGGCTCAAGGGCAGGAGTTGAACCTGACCACGGCCGTCGCGGACGGCGCCTTGGCCGCGCTACAAGCCGGTGATGAAACGAAACATGATGCGTTCATTGCCGGCACAGCGGAGAAAATGAGTGGTGTCTCTTGCGTTGTCCTTGGACAATTCTCTATGGCCCGCGCAGCGACCGCAGTAGAAAAGCGTACTGATGTTCCGGTGATCACGACACCCGCGGCGGCGGTGTCCCGGCTACGCTCGTTGTTCGATAAATAGTCACATCATAGGAAAAGTGACGCCATGACAGGGTCAGATCAAGCTAAGCGCACAGTCGCCACGATCGGCCTCGGCATTATGGGATCTGCCTTGGCCCGCAATCTATTGGCCAAAGACTTTGCCGTGACGGGGTTTGACTCCGATAAAGATGCAACAGACAGCGCGGCGGAAAGTGGTGTTCGCGTCGCACCCTCTGCCGCAGAGGCTGCGTACGGCTGCGACTATATTCTTACCAGCCTGCCGTCCGACTCTGCGCTCATATCGACAGCCGACGAGTTGCGTGACCACTTCAAACAGGGAGATCGAAAACTGGTTCTGGTTGAGCTCAGCACACTGTCCATTGAGTGTAAGACAGCAGCAAGGGATCGCTTAGCCGAAATCGGTGTTGAGGTATTGGACTGCCCGGTCAGCGGCACCGGCGCCCAAGCGCAGACACGGGACATCGTTCTCTATGCCAGCGGAGACGAAGCCGCGTTCACCCAATGCCAGTCGGTCTTTGAAGCCGTCGCGCGAGAAAGTTTTTTTGTTGGCGCCTTCGGCAATGGCATGCGGATAAAATTTATCGCCAATTTGCTTGTCGCTGTACACAACGTGGCGACGGCCGAAGCTCTGTCCCTCGCCCGTCAATCGGGATTGGACCCGCAACAGGTCTATGACGTGATTTCGTCGGGGGCAGGCACCTCACGCATCTTCGAATTGCGCGGGCCGATGATGGTGGAAGAAGCGTACGAACCAGCGACCATGAAGCTCGATATTTGGCAAAAGGACATGGCGCTTATCAAGGCCTTTGCTCAGAAGACCGGCGCGACCACGCCCCTGTTCGATGCGACAACACCGCTCTACGAATTGGCTAACGAACTCGGTCTTGGAGAACAGGATACGGCCGCGGTTCATGTGACCTACAAGGCAAAGAAGTTGACTAACTAGCGGGGCTGCTGTTCCTGCGATTTAAGACTGCCGTCGATTACCGGACGCCGCGAGAATTTCTGCCGAAGGTGTGCCTGCCTTGATGCGGTCATTGCGACTGTTCTCTTCTGCCAACTGTTTGGTTGCCACTTTGATCACGTCTGCAACGTCACCGGCTGGAATCACCACCACACCGTCAGCATCACCACACATGTAGTCTCCCGGACGGATGGCGATGTCACCGATACCAATATCGATGTTGGTTTCACCGGGCTGTCCCTTTACCGATCCGCGCAGGGAAAGACCGGCGGCGAAGGCGGGGAATCCAGTGTCGATAATGGCTTCAATGTCTCTGATGGCACCATTGGTTACGCATCCCGCGACACCGCGGAACTGACAGGCAAAAGTCGCTGTCTCGCCCCAGACTGCCGTGTGTGGTGGTCCGCCGCAATCGATCACGATCACACTCCCCTTCGGTGCTTCGTCAACGGCGCGGGTGACGGCGGTATTGTCGCCGAGCGGGCAGCGCACAGTAAACGCCGGCCCGACCATGCGAGCGCCGGGCACCATACAACGAACCTGGGGCGGCAAGTCGCAGGGTTGAGCGGTCGCCTCCGACAAGGTTGCCGCCGGCAACGCTTTGAGGGCTTCAACGATTTCGTCCTGAGTCACAGGTAATCTCCCGCCGCGAACTCGCGGTAGTGAAAAGATAGTTGGCGGACTAAGGCTCTGGCAAGGTGGCCGTCAGGCGAGGATCAGTTGTGGGACTAAGCCAGATCTTCAATAAGCGGTTACAATCGATGCGAATTGGCGCGCAACTGCAATGAAAGAACGATCAATGAGGAGCAAAACCGTATCAAGACGCAAGCTGCTTGACCTCGCATTGTTCGCGGTCCCGCTCATCGCTGGTTATCCGGCATTTGCGGCTTCGGGACAAAGGAGCGAACGGTCCTATCGTCAGATCGCTGATGGATTGCGCTTTCCAGAAGGGCCGGTCGCTGCGTCTGACGGCGCCGTCTTTCTCAGCGAGATTGCCGAAGGCCGCATAACCCGTATCGAACCGGATGGCCGCCGCGATGTAGTAGCGGAACCAGGAGGGGGTCCAAACGGATTGGCGTTCGGTCCCGACGGCTGGCTCTATTGCTGCAATGGCGGTGGATTCAGTTGGACCGAAACGGAGACAATGCTGACGCCGGGCGGGATCGCCGACGACTACCGCGGCGGACGCATCGAGCGCATCGAACCAAATACAGGTACGGTGGAGAAGCTTTACGAAACGGTCGACGGCCATCGTCTGAGCGCTCCTAATGACCTGGTGTTCGACGATCACGGTGGCTTCTGGTTCACCGATGCAGCAACCTCGACCGACCGCGAGCAGATGCATGGTGGAGTCTACTATGCCAAAGCAGACGGCTCCAAAATCCGGGAGGTGGTTTATCCGGTCGCCTCGCCCAACGGCATCGGCCTATCACCGGATGGTGCTCGCCTTTACATCGCCCTAACCACATGGCGGGAGATTCGGGAGTTCACCATCACCGCACCAGGTGAGATCACTGTGGCACCGGGATCATTGATTCCGGGACGCGCCGTCACCAGCTTTTCCAGCAACCGGCTCCTGGACTCTATGGCCATAGAAGCAAGCGGCAATGTGTGCGTCGCACGGCTGTTGGACGATTCTGGGATATCCACCGTCGCGCCTGACGGCAGACTGGTGGAACACGTTCCCCTGCCCGATCTTCTAACCACCAATATTTGTTTTGGTGGCCCGGATATGACAACCGCTTACGTCACCCAATCGAGCACGGGAAGATTGTTGGCCCTGGACTGGCCCAGACCGGGGCTGAAACTAAGGCATAATACCAACAGTCATTGAATTTGACCTTCGTGTGCCCATTTGCGCATACCAATCGACATGATTTTCGAGGGCTTGTCGATGGGCATTGTCAGACTAACTGGCCCGGAGCAGAAGAAGCCATAATAGAGGACTCTCAGGCAGCAAGTTGACGCCATTCGTCTAAGGCGGTGGCTCGGGCTTGTTTGAAAGTATCGCGGCGGTTGAGATGGCGTTGGTGGTTGAAATGGTTGTAGATCGAGGCATGGACGGAGGCGAACTTCTGCAGGGTCTTGATGTCTCTGAACCGAGCCATTGCCCCGTCCCGTCGTCGGAAGGGCCGATGTGAGTTTTCCGCTAGGTTGTTCAGCCAACGACCGCAGGTCTGGGCGGCCGCAGTGCCGATCACCTTCATCGCCGCCCGGTATGACTGTAGCCTGTCCGTGACGATCGAAGCCAGCCGGCCATAACGCTTCATGGCACGTTTAAGGAATTCAAGCGCAGCCCTGTGATCCCGCCGTTTCGTGGCATAGACCTCAAGCACTTCGCCTTCATGGTCAACGGCACGCCATAGATAATGTGCCTTCCCGTTGATCCGGACGAACACCTCATCAAGATGCCGGCGCCACAGCGAATAGGATCCACGATGAACACGGCGTTTCCGGATCTCCGCGGTAAACAACGGGCCAAAGCGGTTCCACCAGTACCGCACCGTTTCATGGCAAATGTCTATGCCCCGTTCGAACAGAATATCTTCGACCTGACGCAACGACAGCGGATAGCGGATATACGTCATCACCGCGAGGCGGATGACCTCGGGCGAGCTGTTGAAATAACGGAAGGGATTTTTCATTACCCGAGGCTAGGAGATCTTAATTCCCAACTCAAGCCGATTTAGTCTGACAATGCCATATTCTCTCTACCCACGCCACCGTCTACAACACCTTCAACGTCCAACGCCATCTGATATCCCGACAAACATTACGCCAGTTTCGTAACCACGCAGTGGGCCTGTGGCAAACCGTCACCGCTGCCGCTTGAGCTTGAGTTCTATGCCAGTTCGCGGCACGACCGTTCAATAACGTGACAATACCCAATTAGGTAGTGTAAGTTGTTGGCGTTCTGGAGAGAGTACCAAGATAGAATAATGGAGGGGGTTCTATGACTCCGTCGATTTTCCGCCACACATTGCTGGCGTCAGTCGCTTTTTCCCTGCTTGCCTGGCACGGAGATATTTCTACGCCCGCCAGCGCCCAGGAAATGACACTGGAGGAAATTGTCGTCACCGCTCGTAAGCGGCAGGAAAGTCTGCAGGACATTCCGGTCTCGGTGACGGCTTTTACGGCGGAACAGATCGACCGAGGCGGGTTTCTCGATCTGGAAGACATCACGATGCAGACCACCGGCGTACAGTTCAATAACGAACTGGCCGGCTTCCGTCCGGAACGTCTTTACGCCAATATCCGCTTCCGCGGCGTTGAAGGGTCAGAGTTTGCGACTTTGCAAACCGCCTCCCTGTTCGTGGACGGCGTCTTCGCTCTACAGGCGGCTCAGTCTCTCAGCCTCATGGATTTGGAGCGGGTCGAGGTCATCAAGGGGCCGCAATCGGCTCAATTCGGCCGTAACTCATTCGCCGGCGCCATCAACTACATCACCAAAACCCCTAACCTCGACGAATTCACCGGCAGGGTCCAGGCGGAAGGCGCTATCCACGACAGTTTCGAGTTTCAGTTCAGCACCGAAGGCCCGCTGGTTGAGAGCAAACTGAGCTTCCGTGTCGCCACGCGTCTTTATGAGAAGGGCAGCATGTATACGGCTTCGGACGGCGGCCCTCTAGGGAAGCAGACGTCCAAGTCCATTACCGGTACGCTGTATGCGCAACCTAACGATAATTGGACCTTAAAAGCGCGTGTCCTCCACCAGCGGGATGACGACGGACCCGCCGCCATCGGTTTCCTAGTCGGTCGCCTCAATGACACCTGCACCGGCACCACAAGGCCGGGGCTAGACCTGGACGGCAACGCTGTCACTTTAACGCCGACCCTGTTCCTGTGCGGAGACGTGCCGGATCCAGGCGATCCCATGGCACCGCCAGTGGATTCCAACACTTCCTTAATCCCGCAAATTTTGGCGCAGACCAATCCCACAATTGTCCGTGACCAGTTGCTTAACTTCTCGCAGGTGGACGGAGTACCGTTGCTGGATGGCTTCGGCCTTGAGCGCCGCATGTTGCGGGCCAGCCTGACTAGCACATATGAATTGGACAACGGAATCACGGTGACCACCACCGGTGCCTATAACGATAACGACGCAGCCAACTTCCGCGATTGGGACATGACTCCCGCGGAAGCGTGGTATGTGACCAATCCTCAGTCCGGCGATGACTACAGCTTCGATTTGCGGGTCAATTCTTCGAGCGAGGAACATTTTCGTTGGATTGGCGGCTTCAATTACTACAACCAGGATTTTCTCACCAGTTCCAACGGCGGTGTGTTCGTGTTCACCTGCGCCAACTTCGGCGCCATTGCCGGGATCGGTGAAAACTGCGATTCTCCGGGTCTGTTCCCCGTGAGTGTTGACGGCGGTGATAAGGTGGATGTTTGGGGTGTTTACGGTGCCGCATCCTACGATATCGGCGACCAGTTGACCCTCGACCTGGAAGCCCGCTACCAGAAAGACAAGCGCGGCGACGGTATCAATCCGTTCAGCAACACATTCAAGAACTTCCTGCCCCGCGCCATCCTCAGCTTCAAGCCAAACGAGGATATTAATATCTACGCCAACTGGTCGCGCGGCGCGCTGCCTGGGGTGATCAACTCCAACATCATCAACTGCTCGGACGTTACCTACAACCAACCGTACATCAACGTCGATACGGGCCAGCCCGAAACCCTCTCCGAGTGCCAGCAGTATGAGCGGGATTTGGGAGTGGACACCACCGATCTCACCCCAAAACAGGAATTGGATGCCTATGAGATCGGTATCAAGTCCACGTGGTGGGACGGACGCGCCATCATTAACATTGCAGGTTACTGGCAGAAGTGGAAAAACGCGCCGTTCAACACCTTCGTCACCATTTTCCGCGACGATGACAGCGACCGCGTTCCCAACACCAATCCCAACTTCTTCCCCGTATCCACGCCGGGCACTTCCGAATATTACGGGTTGGAACTGGAAAGCGCGTACGTCTTCTCCGATGGCTGGACGGCGAATTTGAATGTCACGTTCAACGAAAACGAATTCACTGAGTTCACGGTCCGCACCGCCAGTCAGGAAAACACGTTAGGAACCCGCAACGTCAAGGGCCATCGCTCCGCCCGGTTCCCCAAATGGTCGGGCAATTTTGTCACCACCTACACCCAGTCCCTCACCGGCGAGTGGGAGTGGTACACGCGCGGCGACGTCATCTATCAGGGCAAAGCGGTTGCCGGGCTGACCAATCTGGCCACCCTAAAATCCTACTTTCTGTTCAATGTGCGTGCGGGGGTCCAGCGCGAAAACTTGCGGGTCGAGTTATTCGTTAAGAACCTGTTCGATGAAGAGACTTGGCGCACCGGCAACGAGTTCACGGATTTCTCAATCCTGGACGCGCCGGGCGTGTTCGACTTCGGCAAGTTGGGCATCATTCTCGTTCCGCAAGACAAAAGACAATTCGGCATCCGCACCACGCTCGATTTTTAAGTCTGTTGAACCGGCATGGGTATTGTCACGTTATTGAACGGTCGTGCTGCGAATTGGCATAGAACTCAAGCTCAAGCGGCAGCGGTGACGGTTTGCCACAGGCCCATTGCGTGGTTGCGAAACTGGCGTAATGTCTTTCGGGATATCAGATGGCGTTGGACGTTGAAGGTGTTGTAGACGGTGGCGTGGGTAGAGAGAAACCGCTGCGCTGATCGAGCCGATTTGAAACGCTGCATGCGTCGTTCGCGCTGTCGGACTGGTAAGTGAGAATTTTCGGCTCGGTTGTTCTTCCTGCCACCAAAATCATGGTGCCTGATAAGGCCCAAATCCTTCAGAGCAGCACCATAAGATGGCAGTTTGTCTGTGATGAAGGTATCTGGGACAAAGCCTTGCTTTCTCAACAGTTTGCGTATCACCTTGAGCGCTGCCGTCTTGTTTCTGCGTGACTGAACCAGGATATCCAGCACTTCGCCTTCACTATCGACAGCTAGCTATTTCTCGCCACTCAATGCCAAGACACGCTACCTAATTGATAACACTTCATAATTTAGCTATCTAAAATTCTTTAAAAAAACGATGTACAAATCCGTAATCAAATTGAAAGCGGATTGGTTACAACTCCAGCGCAGCCAGGCGCACCTTTGTCGTATGCTTTCTCCGGCACCCCGTTTTCGGCTCCGCCGGGGCAAGCTCCCAATACGCCTTTCGCGGCCCACAAAAAAGGGGCCAGGCGGAGTGATGTAAGGATCAGTTCTTCTGACACCCAAGCTGTTCCGTTCAATGCGCGGGGCCATTGCCGCGAACGCCGCCCAACTGCTTGCAGCCGTTGCCGCGCATGTCCCGACGCGGCTACCGATCAAAGCCCCGTCACCTGCACCCGCACCTGTCGACGATCTGTTTGGCCATGCCGCCGCACAGCCGCCTACGCCAAAACGCGCCATCAAGGCCGCGCCCAAGTCCAAGACCGCCGCCCCGCAAGTGAACACACGGCAAGAGAGCCGGATGTCTTTGTCTCGCCCTCCGGCGTCCGTTCGATCTGGCTGCGGCATGACCTGGCCAACTTCAAGGCCCGCCTTAAAGCATTGGAGGCTAGGGTCGCCGAGGATGGCATGATTCTGACCGAGGCCCAGGTGCAGGCCTTGGAAAAGAAGAATCGCGACGACGAAGCCCGCGGCGAGGTGGAAACGGCCCACCCCGGCTATCTGTGTTCACAGGACACCTTCTATGTCGGCACCGGCGCTGGCGCGAGACGGGATCGATCGAGCCCGACCGCCAGGGCCAACCGCCAGGCCATCGAAGCCGCCGGCGCAACCCTGCTGTAAACGGAAGGGACAGGGCCAACTAATCGACTGCCAAAGAAAAAGGCCGAAACCTTGCGGTTCCGGCCTTGCTATTGCAAAGAGCGGGCTGAGTTCTAGAAGTTATACATTGTCCGGACGCCCCAACGCCTTGGGATCGGTGCGGCGGCACGTACCATATTCTGATTAGGCCCACCGAAGCTGGTGAAGGAGAACACATTGATACCGCGGCCTGCGGCGATAAACTCATCACTATCCGTGGCGTTCAGCAGGAAGACCTCGATGGTGAACTCCTCATTGCGCAAACCCAGACGGAGGTTAAGATTATCGTATGCCGCCGTCTGGGCGATATTGGAGTAGTCCACCTGTCGCTTGCCCTGGTGGGCCCAGTCGAAGCGTCCATACCAGTCCCAATTGCCGCCCCCCAATGCCTTCAGGTTGAGCTGATCAGTGTACTGGCCAGAAACGGTGTAGGTAATGCTGGGTGTAAAGGGCAGCTTGTTGCCTTCGACCCCGTCGAAGCTGCCGTAGACCTCATTGCAGTCACCACAGACATAAGCCTCGATCTTCGTGTCATTGAGTCCTAAGGACCCCGAAAGGGTGAAATTGTCTGTCGCCAGCCAAGTGCCCTCGAACTCTACACCCTTAAGTTTGGCCTTACCGTTATTGAGCGTGATACCGATCAGGTTGGCGACTCCGTCGGCTTGAAAGGCGATAGAGTTGGAGACCTGACCATCGATCCACTCATCATAGTAAACGGAAAGAGTGGTCCGTGCCCGGCGATCCAGCCATGTGGACTTGATGCCCATTTCATAGTTGTCCAGCCGCTCTTCCTTGACCAGCAAGCTGGCGTCCGGAGCGACAGCACGCAGGGCATCAATTACACCCTGGGGCGAGTTGTTCAGAACCGCGTTGAAACGCCCGGGACGGAAACCGCGGGAGAATAAGGCATAGGCCGTGGAGTCGTCCGAATAGTTGTAGTCAATTGATACCCGCGGCGCGAAGCTGTTGAAGGAGCCACTTAAGACCTCCGGGGGGTCCGGCACCATTTGTTGAACGTTGAGCTTGACTTCCTCGGTGATCTTGTCCCGCTGCCAGCGGGCTTCCGCAGTGAGCGTCAGCTTGTCGGTGATATCGAAGTAGGCGGCGCCGAAGACGGCCGGGGTTTCCACGTTCCGCTCAGTAATGGCGGCGGTGAAGAATGGCCCCAAGATCAAGTTGCCGTACACCGTGCCGCCGGGAGAGTGGGCATCGAAGTAGTTAACGCCCACCACCCAACGGAGGCGCCCATCCTGGGGCGAGGTGATGCGGAACTCTTGGCTGAAATCTTCCTGATCGCCCTGGATCAGGAGGGTTGTATTCCAGTCGGGCCGCCTCAGCGCAGGATTGAACCGGAAAAGTGGATTTGGCACTTGCCGGCCATCCCGATAGTTCAGGTCGATGATATTCTGGCTCTTATCCCAATGGCGAGCCGTCAGGGAGGTCAAGGTATACCCGTCACCGAAATCCCAATCGACTCTCACGTGGCCCTGGTAGGCTTCACGCTTCAGGCCCGCTTTCCGATGCCAGTTGGGATCGAAAATGATCCAGTTAGGGTTGGGATTGAACAGGGTTTCCTGAAGGCGCGGATCGAGCACTGTGTCTGCCGAAAAGACGAAAGCCGGCACTTCGCTCACGCTGGGCAGCGTGCCGCAGATATAGCCGAACGACCACCGGGCGTCTTGGACTCCGTCGCCATTATTATCAAAGGTGAAGCCCGGACGCGGCGGTGAGCCCAGTGGGTCACAGGTTTTGTCCGGGTAGGGGATCCCATTAAACTGCGTGGGGCCGGTAAGATCGGGCACACGGTTAATGGGAGGGGAATTTTCTAACCCAAACTGAGTCGCCGGACCGTCCTCGTCCCGGAAGTGGTTGAAGAAGGCCTTCACCTTGATGTTATCCGTGGGCGTCCAGACGATGGAGGTAGACGCAGATATGGTGTCCCGTTGACCTAAGTCTACTGACGGATTGGCGTAATTCGTGACATACCCCCCCTGTTCCCAGTGCCGGCCGCTAACCCGGATGGCCAGGTTATCGGTGAGCGGTCCTTCAACGCTTAAGTACTGCTCGTTAGAGCCGAATCTGGGGGAGTATTCTAATCCCGCCTTACCGCTGAACTCATCACCCGGCTCCTTCATGATGAAGTTCAGCGCCCCGACGAAAGTGGAGCGGCCGAAGTGGGCGCTCTGGGGGCCTTTGAGGATCTCCACACGCTCCGTATCCACAATGCTCGGAGAATACGCTCCGATAACGGGTGCGCCGTCGATAAAGAGCTGGCCGCCGGCTGTTATACCTGCATTAGAGCCAAGGGACAGGCCGCGGAACACTAGGGAGTTACTGGAACGGTCGTTACGCGGCGAGCCGCCTTGCATATTGGTGAAGGAGAAACTAGGGGTGTACAACTGAATATCGGTGAGTTGCACCATGTCGATGGCTTCTAAGGTCTCAGACGTGAACGCGGTGATGCTTACCGGGACCTCCATGAGGCTCTCTTGTCGTTTCCGGGCGGTGACGACGATTTCTTCCAGGGTCAAATCCTGGGCAAGAACCACCGAGTCCGTTAGCAGCATCGCTACGCAACATAGTGCGGCTACAGGAAGTAGCCTGCTTTTCGTCCTAATCATTTGATTCCCCTATCCCATGCAGTTTGATTCGGGTTGAAAACGTCGAGACATTCAGGGTGTTATACCCAATTTACTGGGTGTTGTCAGAAGAAAACGGCTCGAGTGGGCGGACTGTCCAGCATTGTCAGGCTAACTGGCCCGGAGCAGAAGAAACCATAATACAGGACTTTCAGGCTGCAAGTTGACGCCACTCGGCCAGGGCGGCAGCTCGGGTTTGTTTGAAAATGTGACGGCGGTTGAGATGGCATTGGTGGTTGAAATGGTTGTGGATAGAGGCATGGACAGAGGCGAATTTCTGCAGGGTCTTGATGTCTCTGAACCGAGCCATCGCTCCTTCTCGTCGTCGGAACGGTTGGTGTGAATTTTCGGCTCGATTATTGAGCCACTGACCGCAAAGCTGACGATCTTCGACCCCAATATCTTTCATTGCGGCACCGTATGAACGAAGTCGGTTCGTGACGATCATGACCGGTCGGCCATAACGCTTCATGGCACGTTTAAGGAATTCAAGCGCAGGCATTGTCAGACTAAAGCGGCTTGAGCCGGAAAGTAAGGTCCCCTAGCCTCCGGCGATGCACAATCCCTTCCGTTATTTCAACAGTTCGCCTGAGGTCATCCGCAGCGCGGTGATGCTGTATGTCCGTTACCCCTTGTCGCTGAGACAGGTCGAAGATCTTCTGTCCGAGCGCGGCGTCGACGTTTGCCATGAGACCGTACGGTACTGGTGGAACCGCTTTGGTCCTTTGTTTGCAGCCGAGATCCGGAAACGCCGCATTCATCGTGGATCCTATTCACTGTGGCGCTGGCATCTTGATGAGGTGTTCGTCCGCATCAACGGCGAGACACATTATCTATGGCGTGCCGTTGACCATGAAGGCGAAGTGCTTGAGGTTTTGGCCACGAAACGGCGGGACCGCGAAGCTGCGCTTAGGTTTCTGAGGCGTGCGATGAAGCGCAATGGCCGACCGGCCACGATCATCACGGACAGGTTACAGTCATACCGGGCGGCGATGAAGATGATCAGCAACGAGGGCTGCCAAGAGACCAAGCGTTGGTTGAACAACCGCGCGGAAAACTCACATCAACCTTTCCGACGACGGGAAGGGGCGATGGCGCGGTTCAGAGACATCAAGACCCTACAGAAATTCACCTCCATTCACGCCTCGATCCACACCCACTTCAACCACCAACGCCATCTCAACCGCCGAGACGTTTTCAAACAAGCCCGAGCCGCTGCGCTGGCCGAGTGGTGTCAACTTGCAGCCTAAAAGTCCTCGATTGTAGGTTCTTCAGGTCCGGCCCAGTTAGTCTGATAATGCCACCTCAACCGCGCGGAATCGATGAAGGATTCCTGGCACGGCGACTTTCAGTTCACCTATGATGAGATGGAGAACCGCCTCGCCGTCCGTCTCGCCGTCAAACGCACGACAACGACCGGCGCATAAGGGCAACGACAAGGGCAATGTGGAGGATGTACCAGCGGCACGAACATCTCCCGCAAACGACGGCGCCGTTCGCGGACGTAATCCTTGACGATGGTCTGGCCGCCGGTGAAGCCATGCTCATCGCGAAGGCGCTCGAATATCCGCTTTGCCGTGTGGCGCTGCTTACGGTGAACCCGTGCGGTCCGCTTCCAGAATGCGGTCAATGATATCCGTGAACGGGTCCAGCTTAGGCCGCTTCGGCGGCTCGCTGCGCCGGTATCCCGGCGGCACCGAGTGCCGCAGCATCTTCTTCACTGTATCGCGCGATAGCCCAAACCGTCTTGCTGCTTCTCGCTGGCTCAGCTCTTCCACATGGCACGCCAGTCGCACGGTTAGATAAAGGTCCACCAAGTACATCCTCCCACCTTCCATCCCCAAACGGATCGAAGGCTACAGGTGGCAGACTTTTGCGCCGCCCGCGGCCGGGACATTCCCGCCGCTCCCGTGGACTAATTTGTCACCGCCGTTCTCAGTGGCGATGGCAGCCAGTCGGGCAGGCCCAAGATTCTTGAGCTGCTGCATAAACGGATTCACGTTCGGTTCCTCTTCTTGATCGGACGGACGTCGTGCTGAAAGCCTTGTGTCCCGGTGACTTTCGACGCCTATCGGTCCATTTATCTCTAGTCCGCAAAAGTAGAGGGGCGGGGTGAAGAAGGCGTTAACACTGGGCAAGAATTGCCGGGTTGACCCCGCCGCAGAACCACCGCTCACTGGGGCATCATGGGAGCCAAAACACCACCTAAAGGATCACGGAAAACACTACCCTCCGTTGTCCTCGATCTCAGTGCCGTGATCGCCACGGTGACGTCTGGTCAGCCCCGTGTCCTATTGGTGGAAGGGAACGAAAAGGGCGAATCGCCGCGGCCTAGACTCCCCTTTGGTCCCTTTGACCCAGAAGGGGACCGGACAATGGAAGAGGGGCTACGCCGTTGGGTTGCAGATCAAACAGGTCTCAATCTTGGATTCGTAGAGCAGCTCTACACCTTTGGTGACCGGTTTAGAGACCCAACCGAGCGGGCCGGTGGGCCCCGCCCAATTTCGGTCGGCTATGTGGCTTTGGTCCGTCAGTCGGCAGCCCGGCGGCCAGCTGGCGCGTCGTGGTTTGATTGGTATCGACTTTTCCCTTGGGAAGATTGGCGTACGGATCCGCCACCGGTGCTGAACGACATCGTTCAACCGCTGCTCAAACAGTGGGCGGCCACTGCACCAGAGCCTCAAGTCCGCAGGTTTCGTCGGGAACGCGCTGATGTTGCCTTTGGGTTCAGTGATGTGGGCTGGGATGCAGACCGTGTTCTCGAACGCTATGAGCTCCTTTACGAAGCCGGCCTGGTGGCGGAATCCTTAGCTGACGGCCGGATTCAAACGGAACCAGCACAAGAGGACGCCCACCCACGCACCGGTTTGCCGCTGGCCCAGGATCATCGCCGAATTCTGGCCACAGCTCTGGGGCGGCTGCGCGGCAAGATCCGCTACCGGCCAGTCATTTTCGAGGTTATGCCCAACGAATTCACCTTGTTTCAGCTGCAACAGGCGGTCGAAGGCTTGGCGGGTGCGCCGCTGCACAAGCAAAACTTCCGCCGTCTTGTAGCTGCCGAGGGGCTGGTCGAACCGACCGGGCGGGTTTCGGCAGAAACTGGCGGCCGACCGGCAGAATTGTTCCGGTTTCGCCGCGATGTGGTTCGGGAACGCCCGGCACCGGGTGTGCGAGTACCGCGAAAACGCCGCACAAAATAACGGTTTATGGCCTGATAACTGACCTGTGAATGGTTGCCGGGCGCAGCTTTCTTGACTCTGACGCCGAGCTTGACCTAAACCTTTCACTCAGCGCGAGCATAAGAGCGTGCTTTTTTATGTACCCCCATATGCTCAAAAATAATATAAGTGTCACCACACTGTTTAAGAGATCGATGTCATGAACGCATCCCATCAAGCTCCGGCCGACCTGACCTATAACGAAGAGATTCAAAGTCGGACGGCGCCCCTGTATGACCGGGTTAAGAAAGTTATTCCTGAAATCGAATGGGCTGTGCATGCGCCTAAAATCGATGCCATCAATCGGCTAAAGACCGAACGCAACGCGGTCATCCTGGGTCACAATTACATGACGCCGGAGATTTACCACTGCGTCGCCGATATTGTCGGTGATTCCTTGGCTCTTGCCCGCCATGCCGCTGATACGGACGCAGATGTCATTGTCATGGCCGGTGTGCATTTCATGGCCGAGACGGCCAAGCTGATCAATCCGAACAAGACCGTGCTGATTCCCGATCTGAGAGCGGGATGTTCTTTGGCGGCCTCCATAACCGGGGCTGACGTTAAGCTGATGAAGGAAAAATATCCCGACGTTCCGGTGGTGACCTACGTCAACACCTCCGCAGACGTTAAAGCCGAGTCAGATATTTGCTGCACATCAGGAAACGCCAAACAGATTATCGAATCCCTTGGCGTGGATCGCGTCATCATGCTGCCCGACGAATACCTGGCACAGAACGTTGCCCGCGAAACCAACGTGGACATCGTCACCTGGAAAGGCCGATGCGAAGTACACGAACAGTTTACGGCTCAGGACATGCGGGATTTCCGGTCCAGTTATCCTGGTGTGGTCATCCTGGCTCATCCCGAATGTCCGCCCGATGTCATTGACGAGGCCGATTTCTCTGGCTCTACGGCTGGCATGGCCGGCTATGTGGATGAACACCAACCCGGCCGTGTGGTCCTGGTTACGGAATGCTCCATGAGCGACAACGTCTCGGCGCAGTATCCGGATATCGAATTCGTCAAACCGTGCAATCTGTGCCCGCACATGAAACGCATTGAGCTGGACAATATTCTCAGCGCTCTGCAAAACATGGAGCACGAAGTCACCATCGACCCGGCAATCGCTGATAACGCCCGCCGTTCGGTGGAGCGCATGCTACACGGCTGGATCCCAGGCGCGTAGTTTTCAGACTTCATTGTGAATTGGTGCACCTGTGACCGCTCCCGCTTTCCCCTTGCCGGATGCGTTGCTTGACCGCTGCGTGCAGGCAGCATTGGCCGAAGACCTTGGTACGGCGGGTGATATCACATCCAGCCTCACAGTTGATGCGGACACCGAAGCTGCCGTCCAGATCTTAACTCGCAAAGCGGGGGTCATTGCCGGGCTTGATGTAGCAGCCCGGGCTTTTGCGTTGATCGATTCCAGTCTCACAATCGATTTTCATACCGATGATGGCGACGGTGTCTCGGCTGGCACTGCGGTGCTTGAAATAAAAGGGAACGCACGCACAATTCTTACCGCTGAGCGCACCGCGCTTAACTTTCTCGGACATCTGTCTGGCATTGCGACGGAAACCCGTAAACTGGTTGATGCGGTTGCCCACACTGCTGCGCGTATTTGCTGCACCCGAAAAACGACGCCCGGCCTCCGCGCGTTAGAAAAATACGCGGTGCGTTGCGGCGGCGGTTTCAATCATCGGTTTGGTTTGGGTGACGGTCTACTCATCAAGGACAATCACATCGTCACTGCCAACGGTGTTGCAGACGCTGTGCGCCGGGCAAAATCAAAAGCGGGGCATATGGTGAAGATCGAGGTGGAAGTGGACCGCATGGATCAGATCGAACCAGCGCTAGACGCAGGAACCGATGTCATCATGCTCGATAACATGGACCCCGCCACCATGCGAGAAGCGGTGAAACTCGTCGATGGCCGGGCAATTGTGGAAGCGTCAGGGTCTATTACGGTGGATACCATCGCAGCCGTTGCCGAAAGCGGTGTCGGTATCATTTCCGTCGGCTGGATCACCCATTCAGCGCCCTGTTTGGATGTGGGCTTGGACTTCAAAAATCCCTAAGAGTCGGTTTCGAAAGTCATGCGGCTCGGGCCAATCTGCGGACGAGGAGCATGACGGAGGCGGCGTAGAGGAAGGCGCGGGCCGAGGCGATGGTGGCCTCGAAGTCCTTTGCCAGTCGCCGGTTGCGGTTGATCCAGGCGAAGAAGTGCTCCACGACCCAGCGGCGCGGTTGGACGGCGAAGCCGACCTGATCGGGGCTTTTGCGCACGATCTCGACGGCGATCATGGTGGCCGTGGCGACCTTCTCGCCGGCGTAGCCGCTGTCGGCAAAGACCTTCTCGATGAACGGAAACGAGCCGCGTGAGGCGCACAGCAGCGGCCCGCCACCATCGCGGTCCTGGATACTCGCCGGATGCGCCTCGAGCACGAGGCCGCGCCCGTCGGTGTCGACCAGCGCGTGGCGCTTGCGCCCCTTGATCTTCTTGCCCGCATCGTAGCCGCGGGGGCCACCAGCCTCGGTCGTCTTGACGCTCTGGCTGTCGATAATCGCGCCGCTCGGGCTGGCCTCGCGTCCGACCCGCTCGCGATCGGCCATGACCGGGGCCGTCCCGTGCCATGAGCCGGAGGCAAATGAGGCTCGATCACAACCCACTCCGCAGCGGTCAAATCAGTCTGATAACGCAGCGCCTTGCGGCTATGCAAGGAGATCGGTTTCAGCTCGGGCTGGCCTCGCGTCCGACCCGCTCGCGATCGGCCATGACCAGAAAGTGGTTGATCTTCTCAAGGAGCCGTCGTCGCGGAACTTAGCGAACCAGCGATAGATCGTGCCCCACGGTGGTAAATCGCTTGGCAGCAAGCGCCAAGGGCAGCCAGCCCGCATCACGTAGAAAATGCCGTTGACGATCTCTCGCATCGGCCATGACCGGGGCCGTCCCGTGCCATGAGCCGGAGGCAAATGAGGCTCGATCACAACCCACTCCGCATCGGTCAAATCAGTCTGATAACGCAGCGCCTTGCGGCTATGCTGCTCTCGGGTGGTCGGCGTCCACATGGCGGCTCCAGATCGGTTTCAGCAACCTTCCTGGAATCACATCGACACCGGCCACTCAACCCCTTTCGAAACGGCCTCTTAGGGAGTCCTTGCCGGGGTCTCGTCGTATGAGGTTTTGTGCCATGTGCTTGATGGTGGTGAAGTTGGCCGGGGCGTGATCGGTACGCAGGCGGTATTCGTCATCGCGAAAGACCATGTCCATGACCCAGTGCAAGCTGTTCTCTATCGCCCAGTGGCCATGACCGGGGCCGTCCCGTGAGCGGATAATTGGGCCTAGTTGCGCCGCCGCGAGATCGAGCGATGAGATGTAGAGTCGGGTCTCGTGCTCGGTCTTGTCGCCGATCTCGCGCGTGCTTTCGACCGCGATGACGGATTTCAGCCCCGGCCAGCCCCGGCCAGCCCCGGCCAGCCCCGGCCAGCCCCGGCCAGCCCCGGCCAGCCCCGGCCAGCCCCGGCCAGCCCCGGCCAGCCATGGCGCTGCTGGAGCCAGGCGATATCCTCGCTCAACCCAGGCGACGAAGCACTGTTGGAACATCCGCGCATCCAGGATGGCAAGGATCGTGCCCAGTTGGTCGTGGGACGGCGTGCCATCGGAAAACGGCCGGAAGCGGCGTAGAAGATCGCGTTTCTTGTCGCCGAAACGGGCAATATCGACAATGCTGTCGGCGCCCGCCAGCACCGCCAATAGGCAAAGCAGCAGCACCTCATCAAGCGGATAGACCACTTTGCCCCGTTGGCGAGGGTCCGCAAGATCCTCAAAATGATCAAGAAAGACAACGGCTTCCGCGAATGCGCCCGAACTCTCCATCATAACCTCCCATACCGAATCGGAGGTCTTCGATAGATTCAGCACATCAACACATTGTCACGCACTTTTTCACCCGATTGCCCTGGCTGTTCGTCATTTCAAAAGAAGGCCGGACCGCGGCCAAACGCGACATTGAGCGGCTTCTTGCCGACATTATGCCATCGAAGGCGGCGTGAACGCCTTGCGTATTGGCACTGCGCAAATAAAAACCCCGGACCAAGGTCCGGGGTTTGAATTAGGTATGTGATGAGTCAGACTTAACGCTTGATCCGCAAGAGCTCGTCGAGCATTTCGTCGGATGTGGTGATCACCTTGGCGGCGGACGAGTAGGCCCGCTGGGTGGTAATCATCCGAGTGAATTCCTGACCCAAGTCGACGGTTGAGGATTCCAGGGCAGCAGCATTGACTGAACCAGCTCCGGCATCGCCCGCTTCGCGCAATACCGGGTTGCCTGAGAAGTCGGTTGAGAGCCAAACGTTGCCACTGATGCTGCTCAAGCCATTTGGATTGGTAAACGTGGCTACAGGAACCATAAACACCGGACGTGCCACACCGTTGTCGAACAGAGCTGTAACGATGCCGTCCTGTCCAATGGACACCCCAGCGAAGTTGCCGAACTTGACCTGCAAGGTCTCCTACAAGCCACGACCGCCTCCACGGACATCGCACTTTCCGGTCAGGGTTTCTTCGTCACCAACGAAGCGGCACAACCGGAAACTGGTGACCAGTTCGCGTTCACGCGCGCCGGTTCATTCCGGGTTGACCAGGAAGGCTTCCTGCAAAACGTCGGCGGATTTTACATGCAGGGCTGGCCCTTGAGCTTTTTTGACGGCAGCAACGGTGCCACCCAGGTCCAGATCGGCAACGATACGTTTATGAAGGCCTACGTCGACGAACAGGGCGACCGGGTGCTGATCAACGATAACGTCATCGACAACCGCAATCTGCAGCCGATTAGGCTCGAGGTGGTTCCGGAGGTCGGGCGGCATGCCACCAGCACATTTATCGCAATCGGCCAAGCCGCTGTCAGGACGTTACCTGTCTTTCGAGGAACGTGAGGAGATTGCTCTTCTGCGCGCTCAGGGAAGAGGCATACGTCATATTGCTTGCCGGCTGGAGCGAGCATGGGGCTGAAGCGGTTCGCGATGCCATCGCCCGGACGATCACGACATTGCCAGCGCAGCTTCGCCGCTCGCTGACCTGGGACCAGGGAGCAGAGATGGCCAGGCATGCGGATCTGCAGATCGCAACCGGCCTTCCCGTCTACTTCTGCGAACCGCACAGCCCTTGGCAACGCGGAACGAACGAGAACACCAATGGATTGCTTCGACAGTACTTCCCGAAAGGAACCGATCTGAGCGCACACAGTCCGGACGTACTCGCAGTTGTTGCTGACGCGCTCAATACACGGCCCCGCAAGACCCTCGGATGGAGAACTCCCGCCGAAGCTCTGGACCAGTGCTTGCAGGCCAGTCAAACTGAACGTGTTGCGACGACCGGTTGAACCCGCCCAATATGCCTGCGGTGACGACCGCAAACTGCTCCGCCTCCACGGCATCAAGGCCGCCATGAGCCGCAAGGGGAATTGCCTCGACAATGCCCCCATGGAGAGCTTCTTTGGGTCTCTCAAGACCGAACTCGTGCACCGTACCCGTTTCGTACCCGGCGCGAGGCCAGGGCTGCGCTATTCGAGTACATCGAGATCTTCTATAACCAACGACGGCGCCACTCGAGCATCGGCTACCGGACGCCGGCACAGGCCAGGAGAGATATGACCATCGATCAGGCCGCATAGGTGAAGAACCACCTGGTCCGGATTTTGGGAGCAACGTCAGTCGCTGGCATCCGCCAGGCCATCGAAGCCGCCGGCGCAACCCTGCTGTATCTGCCGCCCTACAGTCCCGACTGCAACCTGATCGAGATGGCCTTCGCCAAACTCAAGGCGCTCCTGAGAAAGGCCGCCGCCAGAACCGTCGACGACCTGTGGGACGCCATTGCCGAGGCCATCGACGCCTTCACCTCAACCGAATGCGAAAACTACTTCGCCGCCGCCGGATATGATCGGGACTAAATTGAATCTGCTCTAGGTTGTAATGGGCTTCAGGATTGCCAGGATTCAGTTAAAGTGACTGCCTGAGTGCGGTCTCTGCACCGGTCAAATCACCCATAGCGAGGTTGGTCACACCCAGGTTGGTTAAAACATCCCATCGGCTCGAGTCGGATTCGATCAGGTTCTCAAAAATGGGAAGAGCTTGTTCGGGCTGTTCAAGTTTCGTCAGGACGCAAGCCAAATTATACAACGCATCTGGTGTGGCCGGGTCCATTTCCACAGCCTGTTGTAGTGTCAGTCGAGCCGACTCTGTATCGCCCAGTAGATCAAGCACATTACCAAGGTTGGCGAGAGCTATCGCGAACGATGGGTCTAAGACCAGTGCAGCCCTATAATGTACCTCGGCTTCCTGGTAATAGCCCATTGCACGGCAAGCGACTCCATAGTCATTCAGGATGTTGGGATCGTTTGGTGCCAATCGGGCAGCTTGCTGAAAGCTTAGGTACGCTTGTTTAATTTCACTCAAGCGCCGTTCAGCACGACCTTTTAAGGTCCAAGCTTCGGAGGCCGTAGGAAAATCGTCAACGGTCTGCTTAAGAATCTCGAGCGCATCCTTGTCCCGCTCCAATGCCAAAAATGCATGGGTCAAGTGAAGGCGCGGTGTTATATCTGCCGGTGTGCGCTTGACGGTCTCTGCGAATATCGTCGTCGCCTTTACTGGCAATCCAGATTCGACAAAGGCGACACCAAGCGCAATGAGAATACTGACATCCTCCGGATCGGCCTGTGCCGCTTGTTTGAGCAGGCCAATCGCGGAGTCCAACTGGTTGCGATCAAACGCAATCAGCCCAAGACCCATTAGCGCTCCTGCTGAACTGGGTTCACGAGCTAGAGCGTTTCCGAGGTTGAATGAATCAAAATTTTGTTGTCATGGTCTTGGCGGACTGATTCGATAGCCGCTTTGGCGGGGGCATCGTGGCTGTATCGGAAGACCTGCGTATTCGTTTGGCGAGGAAAGTGGCGTCGGGCATGTCGCGCCGTCAGGCGGCGGCCCTTTTTGAGGTGAGCGCAAGCTCGGCGGTGCGGGATGGCGGGCGATATGAAGACGAGGGGACTGTCGCGGTCAAGCCACGGCCGTCGCGCCAGCGCCGTCTTGATCCTTGACGGCGAGGATATCCTGCGCTGGATTAAGGAGACGCCAGACCCGACACTGCAAGAGCTGTCTGAGCGTTTGGACGAAGTTCACCAAGTGATTGCGCCGACTTCGACGATTAATGACTGGTTCCGCGCGCGCAAGATCAGCTTTAAAAAAACCGCCCACGCCAGTGAACAGGAACGCGCGGATGGGCAGGCAGCACGCGTGGTTTGGCGCCAACGTCAGGCCCGGCTCCCGGCCCATCCCGAGCGGGTCGGCAGGATCGTGTTCCTTGACGAAACAAGTATCAATACCAAAATGGCGCGCCTGCGGGGGCGCTGTCCCAGCGGCCAGCGGATGGTTGCCGCCATTCCCCATGGTCATTGGAAAACCATGACCTTCATTGCCGGATTGCGCGGTGACGGCCTGACCGCGCCCTGGGTGCCCTGATTTGATCGAGGGCGCCATGGACGGTGATGCATTCGAGCAGTACATCAAAACGCAACGCGCCCCGACCCTTCAAAAAGGCGCTGTTGTTGTCCCCGGCAATCTGCCGGCCGACAAACGCGACGGTGCCAGGCGGGCGGTTGAAAAGCGGGGCGCATGGCTTTTGTTCCTGCCACCCTATGCGCCGGACTTCAACCCGATCGAGCTCGCATTTTCAAAGTTCAAAGCTCACATGAAGCGCTTAAAACCCCGCACCATCGATGATCTGTGGAAAGCCGCCGGTAACGTCTGCGGCCTCTTCAATCACGAGCACTGCAGGAACTTCTTGGTTGCTGACGGCTATGCGTCAGAATAAATCGGAAATGCTCTAGGATGTCTCGATAAATCTCTTCTGCGGTCTCGAGATCGCCATCCGCATGGCTTTGTCCGGCGCGGTCAAGAGCGGCCCTTGTCATTGTTGCGACCGGTCCAAGTAAGCGATCACACCGAAATACCTTTTCAGCAACGCCGATGGTGCCAAGCTTGGCCTAAAGAGCCTTAGGGCATAATAATCCACCTCATGACAGATGAGACAGGTTTGATCGAAGGCTTTTTAGAGGACGCTGGTGCGGCCGTTACGGCTAACGCCATGGCCAAGGCCAAATCTCTCTATCAAGGTGTATTAAAAATCGACGAATCGAATTTGGAGGCTCTGACCCAAATGGCAGCCATCTCGTTAGCCGAAGGGAGTCCTCAAACGGCGCTATCTTATTTTAGTATTGCGGTTGAACAGTTAGCAAGGAAGCCGACGTCCACCATGGACTTGCCGTCGCCTATAGAGAGTTGGGTCATGCAGATAAGGCTGAGCAAGCTCTTGAAACCGCCCTTAGGATTGAACCTGAGCATGAACCGGCACTGTTTGATAAGGCGGTACTGCTGCAAAAACAGGGTAATCTTCACAAAGCCGACCAGATCTATTTAAAAATCGCGTCAAAGGATGGCCGCCGCGTCGATGCAATTTTCAACCGCGGTGTTGTCATGTTCAGTAAAGGCAATCTCAAAGCAGCGGAGCGGTGGTTTCGCCAAGCCGCCAAGCTCGATCCCCATGCGCCGCGGCCACTAGTGAACCTTGCCCTGGTTTATAGATTTCGGGGCTATTTAGATGCAGCCGACCGCTGTCTGCGGCATGTCATCGAGCGTCATCCCGAATTTGTCGACGCGCAATGGAATTTGGCAAATCCCGAACTCCTGCAAGGTAACCTTGAGGATGGGTTTGCCCGGTCAGAATGGCGTTTCAAACGATCTGGATTTAATCCACCTGTTCGTCCCACACCGCGCTGGCAAGGCGAAACCCTTACAGATAAAAAATTACTCTTAGTGGCTGAACAGGGATTGGGTGACACCATTCAAATGGTGCGATACGCAAAGAGTATTGCGGACACAGGAGCCGTGGTCGGCATTGAAGTGCAAGAGAGTCTCACTGAATTGATGTCGACCGCAGTTGGAGTGGATCAGGTCTTGAAACCCGGTCAAGATTCAAGTGGCTATGATTATTGGTTACCCATTATGTCATTGCCCGCCGTGCTCGGCACGACACTGGAAACCATACCGCACGAATCACCTTATCTTTCAGTGCCGGTTAATACCTATTCCTTCTCTTTACCGATCAGTGATTTCAAAATCGGCATTGTACGGCGCGGAAATCCGAAACACGAATCAGATCGGTATCGATCTATTGCTTTGAAAAATTGGGCGCCTGTCTTGGAAACAGATGGTGTCCAATTCATCAGCCTGCAGGTAGGGTTGGACGGTGCAGAAATCGCGTCAGTGCCAGAGGCTCAAAACTTGCATGATGCTAGTTCTTCATTGACCGATTTTTCGGCGACAGCGGCGCTTATTTCGGAATTGGATCTGATTATATCAGTCGATACGGCTGTGGCTCACTTAACGGGCGCGCTTGGCAAACCCATTTGGTTGATTGTTTCTTCCGCGAAAGATTGGCGATGGTTAACCGATCGCTCTGACTCGCTGTGGTATCCAACCATGCGAATATTTCGGGGCAGTAAAATCAAAATTTGGGACGACACAATGTCTGAGGTTGCTGCAGCCTTATCAGAACGCGTATCTAAGGTATAAAGAAGGTGAAGGAGATTCGGACCTAAATGAGTGACGACATCCCCATTATTTTTGCCCAGCAGGAAATGTCGCCACCGCCAGTTGGTATATTTCTGTCCGCATCCCATCCCGCTCAAATGGAACAGTTCGTTTTGGCCAATTGGCGTGTCATGTTGGCGCCTGATTTCTCTGGCTGCGAAATTCCCGCTGATTTGATTGTTGAGTCCTTTAATCCTGACACCCTTGAAGGTCCGCCCGCACTGCTCAGTGCCAACATCAATTCAATCCCTGATGATTGGCATCATCGCGTGAGACTTTTTTCGCCCTCCATGGTCAAGATCAATGCCGCCCTTACCGACGATGCTGAGCTAATTGTCGATGCAGCTTCTGTGTTGGGTGATTTAAATTATACGTTATGTGCTGCGTATTGGCGAAATGACAACGCCTTTGCTTTGAAAACGCTGGACCGCATCGATGCTTTGTCAGTTTTTCAACCAACACCATGGACGAATCTAAATCTGCTGGCTTTTTCAGATGCGGGGCAGGCCAAAGATATGTTGCGATTTGGACGCTTTTTCGCCGGACAGGAAAAAAGAGTCGGTGAACTCCAGGTCACAAATGTCGTTCGCGGAGATTATATTCAGCAACTGGAAGACGCGTTGATAAAGCAACAAAGCGATGGTCCGATAACCTTAAAATAGTACCAGCTTAAGCGTGCTCAACAAGGCGACTGGCAAACGCTTGACGTAAAGCGTCCCCCACCTGACGGCCGATGGAGTCGGACAATCCCAAACCGGCGCGTTGCGCCATTTCTTTGACGGCTTGAGACATTTCACTGCGGAGCGCTTCATCGCGGGCCATCCGTACTGCAACAGCGACATAGTCATCCCGTTTGTTGGTCACGAGAACATCTAAGCCGATTTCCCTAAGCAGGGCAGCACTTTGCCGGCAACGCGCTGTTTGACCTTGCATAACGACGGGAGGGCACCCGCATATTAAGGGTTCAATGACGGAGACCGCGCCGGAGTACGGAAAGCTATCGAGATAAACATCTGCCATGTTTAACAAGCCAAGTATTGGGGCCCTGGCCGGTTGTGCATCTAAGAAATGTACACGATCAGGATTCACATCCGCAGATGCCAATTGGGAACGCAGGAACCGGACAAAGCTCGTCCGCTGTGGATACTGCGCCGCCCAATTTGGATTAAATGGATACAAAACAAGCTGAGACTCAGGCAATGCTTGAAGAATGCTAACCCAGGCGTCGACGAGATCGGGCCCAATCTTGAATACATTCGCGCCCGACACAAGAATGGGTCCACTTTCCGCAATGTTTAAATCGCTACGCTTCAAATCCTGGGGCGTTGGAATGCCATCCACAAATAAATAGTGGTTTGTCGATCCGTTAATAAGGACAAGCTCTTCTGTGTAATCGTCTTGGGCATCATCAGGTTCGTTCAAAGTGCCGTTGAGATACAGGTCAACGGTATCAAATCCCGTGGTGAGCGGGCAGGCGTGCATCGTTGCCTGGAGGCGTGCCAGCCGTTGCGCCTTCAGCACCGTCCACGGAAAGGTTGCGACATTTGTGACATTGGCCGCACCAATCAAGATGTCCAAGTCCTCTCGCTTTATCATTTCTGCCGCTTCGGGCAGATCATCTACTGGCAAGGGTATGAGTGCATCGGTGAAGTCGGCGACGCCTCGGCTAACGCTGTCCACGGCAGCGTCGGGAACAAAGGCGGTGAGATGAAAGGTATCCTTATCAATGCCTATGAGATGGCCCCGAATAGCAGCCATTTCGGACTGAGCGCCAGGGCTGAGAATGCCGATCCGCAAGCGGCCGGGCATCTGGTCAGGCCAAATAGACACGGCATCGCGTGCAAGCCCGGAGATTTCCATATGCAGACGTATGAGATTAGTGCGCATGACGCCAAAGTCTTTGAGCGACACATCTTCTCCATAAACGGGCGTCAAAATAAATCCGTCCATAAACCCGTCGAGAATGGCCCGTCTAAAATCTGGCTCTTCAATCACTCGAGCCGCTTTGTCGATCTCTTCCATAGATGCCGTCAAATGAATGAGAGCTTGGCGGCGGCCACTCTCTTTTTCAAAGAATTGGGGTAAGCCTAAAAAGGCCCGCACCATGGTGGCAGCCAGTTCTGTTGGTACGTCAATGAGTTCAAATGACCGCACGATGCGATAGGAATACATAAACAAATTTAGGGCGAGGTAGGCGCACGCTTTACGAACGGGATCATATTCGACCGTCAACATGCGATGGCAGCGTTCGGCAACCGCCTGGTCTACCTTAGTCATGGGCAGGTGGCGCAAACCCGAGTTATACATGGTCGCAAGAGCATCGCCCGATGCCGCATTGGTCAACGCAGCAATTTTCTCGATGCGCGCATCTAGGCAAATTTCTGCCAACTCGCGACGAAGATCGCGCAGTTTGTTTTCCGCTTCAGAATCCATTGTGTGCCGAGTTTGACATGAGGCGTGTCAAAGCGTTGAACGTCGTTTCAAGACCGTCCACACCACGTTGGCCGAGGGTATTCGCATTATTTGACAAGGACGCCCTCATTTTCTCATCCGACAAGAGAGAACTGACGGCGTCCTGCAGGGCATCACCGTCAGCAACCTGCAAGGCCATATTCTCTTTAACCATGACGTGAGCAATGTCCTCGAAGTTTTCCATGTGAGGTCCGAACAATATGGCACAGTCAAAGTGAGTGGGCTCGATGGGGTTTTGGCCGCCAACCACTCCGATACTTTTTCCCATGAACACAATTGGGGCCACACGAAAGAAAAGGCCGAGTTCGCCAAATGTGTCGGCGATGTAAATGTCAGTACCTTCGGTTATCGATTCATTATTGGTGCGTAACGCGGCGTTAAGATCAATTTCAGACGCGACCTTTTTCACCTGTAAACCTAGGTGTGGATGCCGTGGGACGATGATGGTTAGAACGCTATCAATCTTTTGGGCTATCGCGCGATGAGCTTCTAATGCAACGCGATCTTCACTGGCGTGGGTGCTAGCCGCGAGCCATACCGGTCGATTTCCGATCTCCTGACGTAAGGATTCGACATCGGTTTCCGCAGCTGGAAGCAGTGCGGCAGATAACTTGAGGTTAGGCATGGCACGAACGTTTAGGGCACCCAACTGCCGAAAACGGTCGGCAAACGCTTCAGTTTGAGCGCACACCAGACCAATACTGCTAAACAGGGATTGCGCAGGAAGACATGACCATCGTCTGAAAGACCGTTCGGACAAACGGCCATTAACCACCGCAATCGGAACACCTTTATCCTGCAAAGCCGTGAGTGAATTTGGCCAAATCTCGGATTCCATACGCACCGCAAGGGTGGGTTGCCAATGATCTAAAAATCGATTGACCCAGTTGCGCCTATCCCAAGGCGCAAATTGGTGAACCACATTTGGGGGAAGCCGCTGAGCCATTACAGCGGCGCTGCTCACCGTGCCGGTTGTAATCAGCACCAGTACGTCGGGCTCTGATACGAACTTTTTTATTAAGGGCAACAGAGCTAATGATTCGCCGACGCTAACCGCATGACACCAGATCAGCTTCCCTTCTGGCCGCCGCCGCGAGGGCAGCCCCTGTCGTTCGCTCAGTCGTTCCGGGTCTTCCTTTCCGCGCCAAGCTCTGACGAGAAGCCATAAGCTCAGAGGCCATGCGGAGATGTCTGTGAGAAACCTGTAAAGCGCCAGCATCATGGCTCATGCTAACGGAATGATGACGCCGCCCGATGTAAAAAGCGGCATCGGTTGATCGTTTGCCACTACTAAAGGAATGAAATCGGGTCAGGGCTCCCCAGAAACCAAGTATTCCACCATGGCTTCAGCCTTGGGTGCTTCCTGGCCGGCCGCTTCCGCTTGTTCCCGAATCCAGGCTTTGGCTTCGTCAGCGCTGACTGGGTTGTTTTTTAACAAGACGCTGAGAACCGCCTGGGTGGCAAACAGATTTGCGGCCAAATCGTCGTTGGCGCCCAGCAGCATCTCTGCATGGCCGGCATTGGATTCAGCCAGCATTTCCATATCTTCTGAGACCTTACCAAGCAGGCCTTTGACTTGACTCATCATAAAATCTGACATGGAAACTTCCTTCCCGGACTTGCGTTGTCATTCATTGAGCGGGACAACTCTATCGTTCCGGTCTCCGGCTGTCATGGGGAAACCGTTCGCGTATTGGCTAATCCACTTTGGTAAACAAGCCCTTAAAGGCGTGTGAAGGATCGTTTGATGGCGAATTCTTTTTCCGGACCTGTTGTTATTGGCTGGCAAGTCGGTGTGCCCAGTGGCTGGGGGACCTACGGAGTAAATCTCGCTCTGCAACTGGCGGATAAAGGTATTGAGGTTGGCTTACCTTTCCTGGCCCAGACCTTGAACCTCACGGAAGATCAAGAACAGCGGCTTCGCCGCGCGATTGCGGACCATGCCAAGTACACCGGTTTAGGATCGCAAGGAAAGAGCCATCATTTATCCCAAACCGTCTTGCTGCTTCTCGCTGGCTCAGCTCTTCCACATGGCACGCCAGTCGCACGGTTAGATAAAGGTCCACCAAGTACATCCTCCCACCTTCCATCCCCAAACGGATCGAAGGCTACAGGTGGCAGACTTTTGCGCCGCCCGCGGCCGGGACATTCCCGCCGCTCCCGTGGACTAATTTGTCACCGCCGTTCTCAGATGCGCGGGGTGCCGTGCATCTTGTCCCGCAATACCGGGCATTTGGATATCTTTGGCGACGACACGTGTTATGGACTCGATCTACAAATTCCGCTCGGAGAAGTCACAGGTCAATCGGATCTTGAAGGATGGGGCGAGTCTTCGATTGAGGAATGTGTGTAAAAGATGGAACAGGCTTATGCCGACCGTGAACGTTTAAAAACCATCTCCGACAATGGCGCTTCTTTTATGACAGGATGGTCTTGGTCAGCCCAAGTGGATCGTTTTATCGCTGTTCTCAACCAAATTTCATGATGTGGCGTCAGGTTCCTGCACACACCACGCTGTCCACGCCTGCCTCATGGTTGCAGCAAAGCTTTCAGCAAAGCGGTGCCCATCGCATAACGATGAGCCTTGAATTTTCGCCCGCATCCCAGTTCTGATTTCGGGTAACGCGTCCCAATCATTGGCTAACGATACAGCCATCTCAATCATTTTCTCCCGGTCATTAGCTACGTATTCAGGACACCCCGCTGCGTGAAGATGGCTCGTTGCGTGCCGGCCGGCGAACGTTAGGCCCGGAAACGTAATGGTGGGTGTGCCCATCCACAGAGCCTCACAAGTGGTAAGGCCACCCGAATAGGGAAAGGTGTCGAGGGCGATGTCGATGCGATTGTAGGTATTCAAGAATTCTGAATGTGGGGCTTGCCCTTCGAACGTCATACGGTGTGCATTGATGCCCAAATCCGCCATGGTCTTGATGATTGGTTCGTTTACGGCAGGATCGTCCATACCGCGAAAACGGAACAGCAATCGGCTTTGAGGTACCTCAACCAAGACGCTGGCAAAAACTTCAAACACCGCCAAGTTCAGTTTACCTGGATTGTTTAAGCAGCCGAAGGTGACATATCCGTTTGAAAGAGCCGGCAGTTCATTCACTTCAGGCGCGTCGGCGGGAGGCGCATAGCAGGCATATCCGTCGGGCAATCGCAGAACGGATTCGCAATACAAGGCGTCAGACCCCTTAGAGGCCGTTTCGAAAGGGGTTGAGTGGCCGGTGTCGATGTGATTCCAGGAAGGTTGCTGAAACCGATCTGGAGCCGCCATGTGGACGCCGACCACCCGAGAGCAGCATAGCCGCAAGGCGCTGCGTTATCAGACTGATTTGACCGATGCGGAGTGGGTTGTGATCGAGCCTCATTTGCCTCCGGCTCATGGCACGGGACGGCCCCGGTCATGGCCGATGCGAGAGATCGTCAACGGCATTTTCTACGTGATGCGGGCTGGCTGCCCTTGGCGCTTGCTGCCAAGCGATTTACCACCGTGGGGCACGATCTATCGCTGGTTCGCTAAGTTCCGCGACGACGGCCTCCTTGAGAAGATCAACCACTTTCTGGTCATGGCCGATCGCGAGCGGGTCGGACGCGAGGCCAGCCCGAGCGGCGCGAT
The DNA here is from genome assembly GCA_965262665.1 of Rhodospirillaceae bacterium. Taxonomy (GTDB): domain Bacteria; phylum Pseudomonadota; class Alphaproteobacteria; order Rhodospirillales; family Rhodospirillaceae; genus CBDBND01. Next base: position 198,651 of record OZ253551.1, on the reverse strand, counting down.
TATCGACAGCCAGAGCGTCAAGACGACCGAGGCTGGTGGCCCCCGCGGCTACGATGCGGGCAAGAAGATCAAGGGGCGCAAGCGCCACGCGCTGGTCGACACCGACGGGCGCGGCCTCGTGCTCGAGGCGCATCCGGCGAGTATCCAGGACCGCGATGGTGGCGGGCCGCTGCTGTGCGCCTCACGCGGCTCGTTTCCGTTCATCGAGAAGGTCTTTGCCGACAGCGGCTACGCCGGCGAGAAGGTCGCCACGGCCACCATGATCGCCGTCGAGATCGTGCGCAAAAGCCCCGATCAGGTCGGCTTCGCCGTCCAACCGCGCCGCTGGGTCGTGGAGCGCTTCTTCGCCTGGATCAACCGCAACCGGCGACTGGCAAAGGACTTCGAGGCCACCATCGCCTCGGCCCGCGCCTTCCTCTACGCCGCCTCCGTCATGCTCCTCGTCCGCAGATTGGCCCGAGCCGCATGACTTTCGAAACCGACTCTTAGGCGTCTGATACTGGTCCCCTAAAACATGGTCCATGGCCGGCAGGCCCGTTGTGCCGACATAGCCAATCCAACTGATCTGAATAGGGGCGGGTTTGCGGGCAAAAACGCCCAGCCGGTGACCGCTGGTATGGCTGCTCATATCAAAAAGAATATCGATTTGATCCCGTTCGATTTTCTCCGCCAGTTCAGTGTCACTTAAGTCGGCGACCGAGTGCCATTCGCCGCACGCAGAGCGTATGCGTTTGGTGAATTCATCATCCAACCCTGCTGCTCGGGTGCTGTATATGACCGTTTCAATTTCCTTGTCGCTGATGTGCTCAAACAGGGGGTACGGTCAAAAAACCTACCAGGTGAAAACCGAAATCTGGTGAAACGAAACCCAACTTCAAAACGCGATGGGAATCACGCTTACGGACTGGGTGTGAATCCAACATAATTGTCGGGGCAATATGCAGCCAGTACCATTCATTATGAGCGTCGGCGAGTTGCTCATCTGATATACCGTCAATGTACTGCAACGCACACAACCGGTTGGATGCGTAGGGTTCCGACTCTGGAGCGAAGCGCACCGCTTGATTAAACGCCCGCAAAGCTTCTTGTGAACGGCCCATATCGCCGAGCAAAGTGCCTAGGCTGTTCCACGCCATGGCATAGTCCGACCTGACCTCTATAGCTTTACGTAAACCGGTCTCTGCGTCGCCCAATCGTCCTAAATCGCGAAAAACGTTTGCCAGGTTGTAGTACGCCTGACTGAAATCCCGCTTGGCCGCTGTGGCTTTCTCGTAAGCTGTCAGCGCACCGGCAAGATCGCCCGCGTCGCGGTAAAGGAGTCCAAGCTGACACCAGGCCTGTGCATAGTCAGGCCTGAGAGAAACGGCCTTTTCGTAAGCGGCCGTGGCTTTCTCCGCGTCTTCCTGATCCAAACAGGCATTGCCGAGATTAAAGAGAATTGTGGGATTTTCTGGGGCATGGTCGTGGGCGTGCTGCAGCGCCTGTACCGCATCGTCAACACGGCCAAGCGTAAGGAGGACCGTGCCCAGATTGGCTTCCGCGTCGGCAAACGGTTGGCGCACTGCGATGGCCTGCTCCAGCAGCGCCGCTGCCGCGTCCACCTGGCCAAGCTGATAGGCGGTCACGCCGAGCATGTGAAGGGCATCGGCATGGCCCGGATCTTGAGACAAAACGTTTTGAAAATGATCTGCCGCGTCTGGTAGTGCGCCAGCCTCGTAAGCACGCAGGGCTCGTTCATAGAGATCATCGGTTTGGTCGTTCATTGTCGTTCAAAATGGATGGCGTCTGAATTGGACTTTATGGTGTGAACCGCTATTTCTTGAAAGCGATCGTAAAAATCCGACAATGCGGAAAGACCTGCCTCGTCTGGTGGCTGACTATCGCTACCGGCTGTACCGTTCTCAAAAATGTGGCCATAGGTATGGCTGACAACGTCAAGAAAGAAACTAAGTTGTCGATGTTTTGACGTGTCGGTTTCAAGATTCTTGCGACCTTGTTCGAGGACGTAGGCGATGAGGGCATGAAAAAAGAGATAAATCGTGTCATCCCAACGTATCTCATGAGCCACATGTAGGGCGACGGGACTTTTGAGAGTTTTTAAAGGTCGTCCCGCGAGAAAAGCCGTCAACGGCAGCCAGTAATCCCAAAACGGCATGCCCATGGCAAATGGGCTGTCTTCAAAATCATTGGCGACATTCCGACTCATCAGAAAAAAGTCATAACCGACGGAGAAAACAGGATCTGTGTCGGGTGTAAAATTGTTGATCGAGTCTTGATCCGGCACATCAACACGGGGACCGAGAACCACGGAATTCTCCGCCGCTTTGGCAGCAAATGGCATCAGACCTTCTAATGGACGCAGGATTATGTCCGCGCTGGTTACACCAATTGTATCGCTCTCGCTTGCAGCATCCTTGGCCGCTTGAATGAGATCGTAGACAAAAGGTACAGGCCGACCGGCAAACCGTTCTGCTGTTCTTTCTGCTGCAACGAATTCAACGTCAGGATAATCCTGTTTTAGTGATTGAATTTTATCTTCTGAGTTGACGGAAAGAACCGTACATCCGTGGGCCAGCCAGGAGTCGATGGCGGTTGATTGGACGCCGCGTTCATCCCGAGGGGATAAAGTAGTAGCAATAAAAAACCGGCCGGACATGGGTTCAGTCTACCCTTGTTCCAGTTGTTCTTGATGATCAGTCGCCATCATGACCTGGGCCTGAAATTGTGAGCGGCCCATGCGAGGAATGTTGGCTTTCTCACGCAATTGATCGGTCAATTCAAAATAGGTATCAATGGGCGCAAGACCGCAAAAATGTCAGATCGGGCCAGACCACAACATGGGTTTGCCGCCTTCCCGGCCTTTGACAACTCGGAGGTCTCCGATGGTCAAGTCCATGACGGCTTCTATGAGGTTTGGTGTGGTCACCTGCAAGTGGTTGTTCGTCGGCGGTGTGAATGGCTCAATGCCATGTATCGCCAGGGCGCAAGCAAAATACGGTTCGTCCGCATACTCCCCAGCATGCTTGTAAGGGTAGCTGATTGCGTCACGATGTGGGCCTTCAAACAGGGCAACGGCCGTATCAAAGACCTGCTTTGAGGCCGCCCCGGACTCAAAATACTTAACTCCGGCATTAAAAACGGCGAGGGCCGGCACCTCAACTAACGCACACAACTCATCCACCTTTTTAACCCCCAAAGAGCAGGCGAATACCGGCCCGGTGCTTTGTTGATGGCCCTCCACAGCAAAGGCTTGGCCGCGATACCGGCGCAAAAAATGTTCGATTCGAATGTTAAACAGCAAACAATCCGCATCAATGTACATGGTCTGGTCGTAGGGTGTTAGGTCGAACAACAAGGCTTTGGCCATTGCCCCTTTGAGCGTGGGATGGTCGTCGAGCCGGATGACCTCATCAAAAAAGGGCGTATAGGCAGGCGGCACCGGAATAGTGGGGCTCGTCACCACACTGACCGGCCTGCGGTCCAGGCGGCGGACAGAAAGGGGGAAATTGGCCGCTAAATCCAAATAGCGCGTGTCGTGTAAGGCAAGAACAAGATACGCCACGGGAGATGGTGGCGGCAGCGCCTTGGGCGACAAATCCGCCCACTTGGATCGGACCTTGCGCAACGGCATAGACTTCGCCATCGGCACCGATCAGCGGGGTAACGGCAAGAATGCCGCCCTGCAGACTGTCGGCATCGCCCAGAGAACCAACGGTGATATCGACCCGGGTCCCTTGGCGGGAGAAGGGTTGCATGGTGGCGGTGACGAGCACGGCGGCAATGTTGTCCGTAGGCTGCTTTTATGGCGATGAAAGTCGATGGTCCGGGGGGTCCCAGCCGGGTCCAGCCCCGAAAGACAGAAAAGGTTAAAAAGGCCGGAAAACCAGGCGAATTCGCTGCTCATTTGCGCCGTCTGGACGAGGAGTCTACAGACGAGACGGAGGCCACGGATCAGGTCTCAGCCGTGGCTGGTTTGGGTGGAATTCTGGCCGCCCAGGCCGTCGATCCCGATACCGGGCGGGCCCCGACTTACGACGAACGCAAGCGCCGGGCCCGCCGGGGCGAAGAGATTTTGGAGCGCCTGGAGGAAATCCGCCGTGGGTTGCTACAGGGCACTATTCCTAAGGACCGGTTGGCCACCTTGGCCCGGCTGGTGCGGGAAAAACGTGAACGGGGGGCCGATCCGCTGATCTCCCAGTTGCTGGACGAAATTGAGCTCCGGGCCGAGGTGGAATTGGCCAAAGTGGCCCACCGATAAGAATTTTCAGCAGTTATTGCAATCCTTTAGGCCCTTTTAAGGCCATTCTCTGAGCATATATGACAAGGCCGTGAATGAGGCGGATTTCCCTATTGCGGCGAGAAATCCCTATCCCTATAGTCCCGCGCCATTGGCGCAGACAACAATGGTTAGGGGCCCATGACCGTACCACTTCCTCCTGATTATCGTCCGATCAAAAAAGAAGACTTTATGAATCCTCGCCAGCAGGAGTACTTCCGCCGGAAGCTGCTCGGATGGCGTGGGGAACTCCTTAAGGAAACCGAAGAAACTCTAGAAAACCTGCAAAATGGCGGAGGGTTGCAAGAGCCTGATCTGGCTGACCGGGCGTCTGCTGAAATGGAGCGCTCCCTCGAACTGCGAACCCGTGACCGGGCGCGCAAGCTCATTTCTAAGATCGGCGCCGCACTGCAGCGGATTGAAGACGGCACCTATGGCTATTGCGAGGAAACCGACGAGCCCATCAGCCTCAAACGACTGGAAGCGCGTCCCATTGCCACGCTCAGCTTAGAAGCCCAAGAGCGTCATGAGCGGATGGAGCGGACTCACCGGTCCGACTGATCGCGACGGCATAGTGAAATCCTTCAGGATTTTAGGGCGTGGCCGACGCCAATCAAAAATTTATTGGACCTCCCACAACCGCCGGGCCAAGAGGTCTTCGGGCAGGCGGGTGGTCCATTTGTCCGGGTCCGGCGGCCAGCGTTCCTGAAATCCAAATAAATACCCCGCCGGGTCCCAGCCATACCACAGGCGTCCACCGATCAAGTCGACCTCTTGCAAGCACGGTACGTCCATCTCGATCATCTTGGCCTTGAAACCGTCGTAGTCATAAAGGCGGAAGACGGGAACCATGGTGACTTCTTCTCGGTCGTCGACTTCATAGGTATGTGTCTGGCCACCGGATTTGACCGCCAATTGAGCTCCATCGCCCATATCCAATGTGATGGCGTCTTCGTTTTCACCCCGCGGCGTCAGTCCCAGTGCCTTGCGGTAAAACGCGGCCATTTTCTCGCGATCTGTGACTCGGACTTCTAAACGGCTGAGACACAGAAGATCATCCGCTAACGGTTTGATGTCGGGGTGGGAGAGTCGGTCACCAGTCTATTCCCCCGCTTCGAGGGCGAAAAAGAAACCGAGAGGGTCTCGGTAATAAGCCGTTCCATCGATCTGCAGGACTGGTTTAATGCCGAGCCGGCTCTGGGTAATTTTTGGATCAACGGAATGGAACACAGGCACGAACGGACCGTCCTCGACGGTCGTGAATGTTTCGCTTTAGCCGCCCGTTCGGCTCAATCTGTTAGGTTCGAACACCGTTGTACCGCCAGCCCATAACATGGCCGATGCTTCTTCAGACGGTGTTTCCCGGCCGCGCAATTCACTCAGACCCAAAACATCGCGATAAAAGCGGATCAACGGCAGCGGATCAGCGGCGCGCAACACATACCAGCCGAGGCTCTGTACGCCTGCATTCATTGGATCAATCCGTTACAGCGAGGGTGTGATAGCGGACGAACCCAAATGGTGCTTCATAGGTTTCCACCCGTGGACCAATGGCGTCCGGATGGACCTCTTCGTACATGATGATACCAGGGGGATCTTCGTGCAGATCACGCAGAATGCTGGTGACGATCTCTCGGCGTTTGTCCATGTCGAACTCGCGGTCGGCCGCCAACGTGCGTTCAGCAATAATCCGCAAGCTCCACAGAGGCGAGACCCTTCTCGCGGAAGTCCCGTAGAGGGTCGTCCCTATACAGTGATTGAGCAGGATCTGGTGCAGAAGCTGATTCACGTGGTGTTGGCTGACTTGTCAGGCGCGTTTGATCCGCTGTCGCCGGTGACCTTCCGGTTTGACCGTCTCGAGGTGAACCCACGGTTCGCCACCATTTCCATTCCCTCCAATGCTTGTATCGTTGCGCGGCTGCGTATCGACATGGAAGATCGCGGCGGACGGCTGGAGATTCTCATTCCCTTTGCCACCCTGGAGCCCATTCGTGAGCTTCTTCTGCAGGGCTTTATGGGGGAGAAGTTTGGCCGGGACTCGATTTGGGAATCCCATCTTTCGGAAGAGATGTGGGTGACCCACGTGGATCTGGAAGCGGTGCTGGAAACTCAGAGCCTGCCGCTCAGCTGGGTCATCAATTTAGAGGTTGGATCCCAACTGACGCTACAGGCCAAGCCGGATTCACAGATCACTTTGCGCTGCGGTGACCAAGACATGTTTACTGGACGGATGGGTCGTAAAGGCCAAAATCTAGCCATCCGCCTTGACCGTAAGGAAAAGAGGGCGGAGGTGGAACTCTGATCGGAGTCGTTGATGTCTTGGTTGGGTTCGGTTTAACGCTTTATTATGGCCTTTGGCCTAACGTACGGTTTGACTGGGACAGGGACGGCGTGGTGCTGTTAACAGGTTAAAAAATAAAGACTTTTGACCTTTAACGGCGAATACACGGGTGAGGCTGACGGACGATGAACATGCCACTGAATACACTTTTGGACTTGGCGATCATCCTGCTGCTCGTGCCGACGATCGTTTATGCCGTCATTCTCAACCGCCGCTTGTCTGCTCTTAGACGGTCCCGTGACGAGCTGGCCAAAGTGGTCAGCAGTTTCAATGAGGCGACCATGCGGGCCGAAGCGGGCATCCCAAAACTTAAGAAAGCGACGTTGGAAGCCAATACGGCGCTGCAGGACCGGGTGGAAAAAGCCCATTCCTTGCGCGACGATCTGGCCTTCATGATTGAACGGGCAGAAGAAATGGCCGACCGCCTGGAAGGGGCGGTCCGAACAGGACGTATGGACAACGCTCAATCTGCGCCACCCGCACCGGTTGGACGGCCGGCCGTCGCCCAGCCCGATGACTCTGTCGCGACGCGGACTTTGGCCGGAGCTGCCATAGCCGCGACGGAAGACAGCGAGGTTGATCTTCGCGCCGCCATAGGCGCAGCCCGTGCAGAAGCCAATGTTAGTGGGCAACGTGAACCCGGTCCTGCGTTTGGCCGAGCGCCCCCAGCTGCAGACCCTATTTCCGCCGAACACGAACGGTCAGAAGCCGAACGGGAGCTCCTTAAGGCGCTTCAATCCGCGCGTTAAAACTGACTTCGAATCGCTGTCCGGTAAGAGTATGATTCGCGTATGACACAAACCCGCCGTCATCCAAGACCTGGTCCAAAGAGACCGGCCAAGAAACGCAAGAAAGCGTCCGGCCGTATGCGTGGTCCGATCGTTCGCGTTCTGCCGACATTGATTTTGGTGGCTCTCTTCGTGCTCGGCTTCCGCGTCACCATCGTGGTTCAAGATGTGCGTACCATGATGGCGTCGGTCGACGTGGGTCAATCGACTGCCATCGCGCAAGAAGATACCGGTGCGAGGATCGAAGAGTTTGAAGACGCAGCCCTAGGTGAAGGCGGCTTGCCTGACGATGAGACCGAAGAGGGAATGGTCGACGATGTTGATATGGCCGATACGGGCGATGCGGCTGGTCTCCTAGAAGGCACTGGTGATCCTGCCGGTCAGAATCTCTCCGTTGATCCTCAATCTTTTACGGCGTCGGAAATCGACCTATTGCAGCGTCTGTCTGAGCGTCGGGTGACAATTGATGCGCAGCAAAAAGAACTGGATACCCGTGAAGCCATGCTCCGTGCCGCAGAAGCGCGTAGCGACGGCAAAATCTCTGAATTGCAGCAGCTTGAACAAACATTGACAGAGTTGGTTGCCGAAGCAGATGTACAGCAGCAAGCAAAAATAACCACTTTGGTTAATATTTACGGGGCAATGAAACCCAAGGATGCCGCCCGCATTTTCAACGATCTGGACATGCCCATCCTCATCACCGCTGTTGAAAGCATGCGCGAAAACAAAGTGGCTCCCATTCTGGCGCAAATGGAAGCCGTAAAGGCCACCGCGGTCACAGAGGCCCAGTCTGTGCGCAAACAGATCCCCGGACTCGAGGGCGACCCCCAGGGTTAAGGCGCCCATCTGATCTCCCTGTCCGATCTGGGCCTATCGGCGTAAGATACGGATTCAAAACAAGAATTCCTGCCTGCTCAAGGGCGATTTCATTAACCGTTCGCTAACCAATGACCCCTACCATGGACGATGCGGTCCGTCTGTCTGGATCAGGCGAGAGAAGGCCGCGATGAACGACGCACTAAAAAAATCGGCACTTGTTGTCGATGATTTTGAAACCATGCGCCGGTCGGTCGCCAACCTTCTCCGCAAACAGGGGTTCGAGCCTGTGGATGAGGTTTCCTCAGTCCCCGAAGCCTTGGACCAGATAGTCGCCGCCGGAAGGTACGCTTTGATCCTGTCTGATTGGAACATGGATCCGATGACGGGATTAGAGCTGCTTACCGAAATTCGGTCCAATACGCAGTTTGAAGAAACGGTTTTCGTTTTGATGACGGCGGAACCGACCGAAGAAAAGAAAGCTGCTGCCAAAGCGGCCGGTGTCTCGGGGTTCTTGATTAAGCCGTTTACGGCTGAGGCCCTGTCACAAGAGATCGCCGACCACTTTGGTGAAGGATAACCGGGGACGTAAAGCGCCTCGCGGGGAGAAAGGCAGAGAGGGATGAGCGTCGATAAGACCCTCAGGACGCCGCGTTTAAAGGTTGATTTGCCCGTGGGTGAGAACCAGCGGAGTGAACAATCGTCTTGGCTATTTCTCTCCCTTCATCTGTAGTGGTTCAGATGTGATCTGACAGTTGGCCGTTTTTCCGGCGGCCTCTGTTAGGTCAAGTTCAGTTCACGAACTTTTCCTTCCAGATTTCTTTGCCCTCGATCATGGTCTGGAACGGCGTTCTGCCGCAACACATTTTGCCCTGATGAGTGCGTTCCGTGTTGTAGTGATGTAGCCATTGATCCAGATCGTCCTGCAGCGCATCGACGCTGTCGTAGAGTCTTTTGCGGAACGCGACCTGGTAGAACTCCTGCAGCACGGTCTTGTGAAAGCGCTCGCGGATGCCGTTTGTTTGCGGTGATTTCACCTTGGTCTTGGTGTGGTCGATATCGTTGATGGCCAGGAAGAGCTGGTAGTCGTGCTTGTCCACTCGCCCGCAGTATTCCGTACCCCTGTCGGTCATGATCCGCAGCACAGGCAGGTCGTGCTCGTCATGGAACGGCAGCACCCGGTCATTGAGCAGGTCGGCGGCGGTGATCGGCGTCTTGGTGGTGTAGAGCTTGGCCTGCGCGACCTTGGAATAGGGATCGACATAGCTCTGCTGGTAGATCCGCCCCACCCCCTTCAGGGTGCCGACATAGAAGGTGTCCTGTGAACCCAGATAGCCGGGGTGGGCCGTTTCCACCTCGCCGCGGGCTTCGTCGTCGCGATTCTTCTTTTCCAAGGCCTGCACCTGGGCCTCGGTCAGGATGATGCCGTCCTCGGCGACCCTAGCCCCCAATGCTTTAAGGCGGGCCTTGAAGTTGGCCAGGTCATGCCGCAGCCAGATCGAGCGGACGCCTGAGGGCGAGACAAAGACACCCTGCTTGCGCAGCTCGTTGGAGGTGCGGGCCTGACCATAGGCCGGAAACTCCAGCGCGGATTTGATCACCGCCTGCTCGGTGGCTTCACCGACGCGGTTGGCAAGATTGGGTTTGCGCCGGGTGCGCTCGAACAAGGCCTCGACGCCGCCTTCCTCAACCGCGGCCTTGTAGCGGTAAAAGGTGTCGCGCGACATGCCCATGACCTGGCAGGGACCTGGCAGGCCTTCGACACGTTGCCCAGTTCCTCGGCCAGATTCAGCAATCCAGTTTTGTGTTTGATGATCTTATCGGTAGTATTCAACATCGTGGTGTCCTCGTTTTGTGGTTGGTGTGCACCACCATCAAAACGGACAACCACCATCTCCATCAAGAGATGCGCCGCTCCCATTCCAGCTCGCTGGGAAGGGAGCGGTGTCAGATCACATCGCGACTAACTCAAAGTAGACGATGGCATAGACCGACTCCAACGGCCGCGACTGCCAGGCCGCCAGTTCGTCGAGAACGGCATCGGTGACCTTGGAGATCAGTTCCGGGGAGACCTTGATGCCGTAGAGTTCCCGCACGTGACCCTGGATCTCGCGGGCCGACATGCCGCGGGCATACATCGAGATCACCTTGTCGTCGAACCCCGGCAAGCGCCGGCAGTGCTTCTCGACAAGCTTTGGATCGAATCGACCTTGCCGATCCCGGGGAATCGACAACTCCATCCGGCCATCGTCGGTGAGCACCCTCTTACGACTATGGCCGTTGCGGTGGTTGCCGCTGGACTGCTCGTCTTCGTCGTCGAGATGCTGATCCAGCTCGGCATTGAGGATGCGTTCCGCCAGTGCCTTCTTCAGATCCTGGACCAGATCGCCGCTTTGAAATGCCTCAAGCGCGTCCGATCCACCCAATAGTCGATCCAGTAGCTCGTCTGGAACCACCGGTTTGTGCCTGCTCGCCATATTGTCCTCCTTTGGACATCCTAGCGCTCATAAACACAAAATTCCTGACAGGTTCTCAAGCTCATCTGAGTAACCGCTGAGCCGGTTTCGATGTCCATACCCAACCAGTCCCGGCCGAAAGCTGCGAACCCGCTTTGCGCAGGTGGCACATAAAAAACAGCATACCGCTTAAACGCCATATCAAAGGAAATTCTTCTTCCTAAGCAGCTTTTCGCTCAGCCGAAACATAATCAGCCGCCCGCACAATGACACTAACATCTGCACCGGTTCTAGTTGCCTCAGTGCTTAGACATTGACGCCAATACTTCGCACCAGGACAACCCCCAAACAGCCCCAAAATATGTCTCGTCATGTGATGAAGAGGTGTCCCACGTTTCAATTCTTCCTGACAGTACGCAACAAAGTGATCTAAGATCTCCGTCCTTGTTCTAACCGTAGTTGGTCGACCAAAAAGTTGGCCATCAACTTCTGCTAACAAATAAGGTAATTCATAGGCAGCCCGACCAAGCATGACTCCATCTGTAAAATGGAGATGACCCTTCGCTTGTTCCAATGTGTCAATCCCGCCATTAATTACGATTTGAAGGTCTGGAAAGTCAGCTTTCAAACGATAGACCCGCTCATAGTCGAGCGGAGGAATTGTTCTGTTCTCTTTGGGGCTTAAACCCTTTAGCCACGCTTTCCGCGCATGCACAATGAGCGGTGAACAACCTGCTCCCTTCACCCCTTCTACGAAGGTATCAAGAGATTCGTTAGTATCCATGTCATCAATGCCAATACGGCACTTGACGGTGACTGGAACTGAAACAGCTTCGGTCATCGCTAACAAACACTCGGCCACCAATAGGGGTTCTGCCATCAAACAAGCGCCGAAGGATCCATTGACGACGCGTTCGCTTGGACATCCGACATTAAGATTGATTTCGTCATATCCCCAGTCTTGGCCGATTTGAGCGGCTTGCGCCAAGCCATCGGGGTCAGCACCGCCCAACTGAAGCGCGAGGGGATGTTCCTGGGGGGAATATTTTAAGAACCGTGTTGGCTCACCTTTTAGCAAACCATTGAGTGGCACCATTTCGGTATAGAGACGTGCCCTTTTCGTGATCAGTCTCAGGAAATAACGCGCATGCCTATCGGTCCACGCCATCATAGGCGCGACGCAAAAACGATGGGTTTCCTCGCTAACGGTCGATGTAGGCTGAGCCATGGGTATGCCTTCGGCCAAGACTGGGCTGGTACTAATGGTCAAATAGCAGCTTGGCAATATGTTCTTGTAGTGTTCTCATGGCACCAATAAGAATATATAGTGAACAAATGAGGTCGCCAAGGTGAGAACGGCGGTGACAAATTAGTCCACGGGAGCGGCGGGAATGTCCCGGCCGCGGGCGGCGCAAAAAGTCTGCCACCTGTAGCCTTCGATCCTTTTGGGGATGGAAGGTGGGAGGATGTACTTGGTGGACCTTTATCTAACCGTGCGGCTGGCGTGCCATGTGGAAGAGCTGAGCCAGCGAGAAGCAGCAAGACGGTTTGGGATACACAGGCACCGCCCACACGCCTTCGCTTCGCACACGCGAAACGCTACGCAAAGCCGCGCGGGTCCCTCCTATGCACTACCGGGACAACCCGCAACAACGCCTTCGGCATCACATAAAATGGACTGGTTTTACGCCGCCCAACTGGACTGATTTTGCTCCGCCGTTGACACTTCGCCGGATAAATTGAGATTAAAGTCGACCGGATAACCACCGTAGAGGTTTGGATTGCGCCCTTTAATCGCAAGGCCGGCCCCCAACTCTTTGATTAACGACCCGGATACCGTCAACGAAAGAGAATCGTATTGAAACTCTTCCATTGCTTGTAACACTAATTGCAGACCACCTTCTGCGGCAACACTGACTCCTGATCCGGGCGCGGGGCGGTAACTGATGCGGCCAGAGCCATTCGTCGTCAGAATACCATTGCGAATAACTGCGTCATTTGCTGAAAGCTGAACTGGGATTGTGCCCGAAAGGACGCCATCTGCTTCAAGTCCGGACAAACCGCTCAGCTGAGCGAGCGTGGCCAGATTTACACCACGCACATCGAGACTTACGAGTTCCCTACCTTCAGCTAAATCAATGGTAAAATCGTGACCTGAAATTTGTCCTCCGACAAAATCCATATTTATACTTGGGATATTCACGAAATTTGGCTCACTGATCGAAAACGAAGCGAGGACATTCGTTATTGGTACGCCGGCTTGGAGCAAACCAATTGCGACGGTTTGATTTTTCTTCATCAGAGGTGGCCAGATCTGCCCCAATGATAACACCGTGTTCACCCTTTCTAGGCGCGCAGCTCCGGTTTCGACTTCGAGATCGCGAGCATAGAGGGTGCCGCCATTGGTTGGTGGCGCATCGCCCAGCGGGAGAGCCAACTCAGCGGCCATTTCACCAGACGTAGGCGTGAAGGGTAAACCAAAGCCGTAAATATCCGACGGGCTCAACTGATTCCCGCCAAACAACAATGGGCCGACAGACGTACTGACCTGCCCTCTGCCCTGCGAGGTATCGTAGGTCAGAAGAAAGGTCGCCAAATCACGCGCTGAACCGGTTTTCAGCACACCATTGAGCGTCAGTTGTTGATTGGTCCACTCAATCTCGCTTTCAAACGGTAGACCGGCCCGAACGGGGCCGCTTATTGGACGTAAGTCGGTCATGCCAGATAAGGATCCGCTTAGTAAATCCAATGAGCCGGCAATCTTAGCGGATAAATTTCGACCTTGCAAAAGGTCGGTAGACACTTGGGCGCCTTGGAGAGCAATACCAAGGTCAACGTCAGTTTCACCGGTCACCCAAAAACCGTCAACGGCCACACTGGGCACACTTATGTTTATTTGCGTTTCATCGTTGTTGGTAATTGAGACCATCGCAGGTGCATCGATTTTCAATCCGGCGTCGAATGTAAGTGTGGCGCTGCCGTCTGCTCCGAACACGACTGTAACGAATTGAGCACTCGGAGAAGGTGATTCAAGGACAGCACTGACGGGCTGGTCAAAACGCAAAGAATCACGAACGCACCGCCACGCATCGTTGTCGTAAAATCGTTTAGGTCGAAAGCAAGGGACAAGCCATCAAGTCGAAAAGTGGTATTTGCAGAAACCAATAGGTCATCAAAATTGACGTCTTTTACCGATCCATTCGAAACTAATGCTTCGATTTGAATTGGACCTTCCGCAACGGTAAGTGGACCATGCAAACCGCTACCATTTAAGCTAGCAGTAATTGTTCCAAACGGGAAAGTTACGTTTTCTAGCGATAGAGACAACCTCTCAAACAAGAAGTCTTGAGGCAGGTTGTCTTCACCCAAGCCCATCCAACTACCAAATTCCAGAGCACCATTTCCCAATGGACTGGTCCACACTAGATTTAAGTCGGAAGTGACCAGAAAATCTTGATCTCGACGCACTGCCGTAAGGATTGACCCTTCTTCATTCTCACTGCTGAGTGAGATGTTGATTGTTCTACCAACCTGATCCAATCCATCGAGCAAATTTGAATCAATGGGCAAAGCCGTTTTGATCGTCAGTGGACGGTTTGCATCCACTCTGAAATTCTTATCTTCCGAGGCAATTTCCAAGTCCACGTCGATATCGACAGTCTCTGTTTGCCCAGTCATACGAAAAGCGTTGGCGGATAGTTGGACCAAACCTATGCCAATTACGTTAAGGGCATCAAAATCTCGTGTCGCACCATTACATTGAATTTTACCGGCAATGTTGGGGCCTTGGACCCGTGTATTTGTGGTAATGACGTTTTCTTCTCCACCGCCGTCAAAAGAGAGATCAGTTTCGATGGTAAAGAGGCCGTCGGGATGTTGCAGAGAAACTAACGCGTCCTCAATAACCACATTATCAATAAAGGTGGATTGCGCTTCTGGGCCATTAGCAAGGCTAGGCGCCGGTTCATTTGACTGTTCGGGTTGTGGTTCGAAAAACCGGTCTAGAGCGCCAAAAGAAACACCCTCACCAGTCCATTCTCCGCTGAGGTGAAATCCTGATATAAACACCGAGTCCACTTGACCCAGGCGCCACAAATTCGAGCCGTAACGCGCTTCCAACACTTCCACCGCCATTTGCCCATCAGCGAAAGATAGTGGTCCAATTTAGACCGTTGTCGGCCCAAGTCGCCGAACATCAATTTCTACGGGCCCCAAGCCCTGGCTCACAAGAGCGGTCTTCAGACCAAATTCCAATAAGGCCGTGCGGAACAAAATAGCCGCGACTACAAAAACGAATACTATGAGCAGTGCACCGAGCGTGGCCTTTCTGAGTGTATTGGTTCTTTTATGTCGAGGTTGATAGCGGGCCATGGCCAACGGTAATGTCAATGCCGTGCGATACTGCGGGTGCAGTCGCCGCTGGAGTGTATGGATGCATAAGCCTGCTGTCGATTCATGCTTCGATGTCGCGTTCTGGTTATTGGACCGAGCGCTTGACGATGGTGAGTATTTGCAGCCTCAAAAAATGCATCGACTGCTGTATTTGGCCCAGGCGTATTACGCTTCTGCGAAACACGGCGCCAAATTAATGCCTGCCGTTTTTGTTATCGGGCCTGAAGGGCCAGTCGAGCCAAACGTTTACCGGGCGATGGAGAGGAGGGGCCGTCCGATGGTCGATACCATTAAACCGGACGAGGACGCAGTTCATGTACTCGACAGCGTATGGCGGCAATTCGGCGCGAAATCTGTTGAACGGTTGAATACGGCTATAAAAACCATCCTCCCGTTGTGGAAGCCAGCGAATTGGGGCAAGGGACGGAAATCTCTTTTGATTCCATGGGGGCGTTTTACGTTAAGACTCTTGGCAGCACGACCCGAGACCGGCGTCGTATAGATGAAAAAGGCGACGCTCCGGCCCCGGATCGCGTGTTGCGATCCAAGGTTATGCGGTCTCATACCGGGAAACCGGTCGCTGTTAACCAATGGTCACCCCGTCGAATCGACTAGGGATTGATTGCGGATCGAACTGATTTTCATTCCTTGCCGGGCCCCCGCTGTTACAGAAAATCCAATAAATCTATATAGTTGCCCGTGGGGACCCAGTAATGACACTGGTGGGGAACTCAAACCGGCATGGCCCTAAGTGGACCTCACTGTCGGCTTGGCGTGCAGTGGTGAATAGGGGAATGATCATTCGATGGTGCATGTAGTAAGCACGGCGATCGTATTGTTTGTCTTTTGGTTGACCCTGTCTGGCCACTATGACCAGTTTCTTGTGACTGCTGGCATTATCAGCTCCATTTTAATTGCACTGCTAGCCCAACGCATGGATGTTTCCGATCGGGAAGGACATCCTATCCATTTGGCTCCGTCAGCCCTGACCTATTGGCCGTGGTTGATCGTGCAGATTATTCAATCCGCCCTCAATGTGACACGGATCATCGTCGACCCATCTTTACCCGTCAGTCCCACTTTGACGCGCGTAAAAATGTCACAGCAAACGGATGTTGCGAGGGTGACCTATGCCAATTCCATTACGCTGACACCTGGAACCATTTCCGTCGACATAGAGAACGATGACATTATCGTTCACGCCATTACACGAGAGAACGCGATCGATTTAGAAGCCGGAGAAATGGACCGCAGATGTGCCAAGTTTGAGGGTTCGCCATGATGTTCGCGATCGCATGTCTGGCTGTTCTGGCTGCTCTTGGCCTTACTTTGGTGCGCATTTTGCGTGGTCCAACTGTTTTTGATCGGGTGATTGCCGGCAATTCAATTGGTACACTATCCGTGTTGCTGCTGGCCGTTATTGGATACGTCTTTGGACGGCCGGAGTTCATCGATCTCGCCATAATTTACGCCTTGCTCAACGTCATTGGAACGATAGCCGTACTCAAATTCTTTAGATATGGCGACCTCGGCACCGATGAAGAAGAGTTAGGACATTAACCATGGATGTTGTCCTTAATCTTCTTAGCTGGGGTCTTCTTCTTGGCGGTGGGTTTTTCTGTGTTGTTGGCGCTTTGGGTCTGCTGCGCATGCCAGACGTCTATACCCGCCTTCACGCAGCCAGCGTGATCGATACGCTCGGCGTAGGCATGATCCTCATTGGCCTGATGGTGCAATCGGGATGGACTTTGACGACGGCGCGCTTGGGCATCGTGCTTATTCTAATTTTCTTCACCAGCCCAGTTGCTAGTCATGCCATCGCCCGCGCTATGCGGCATCGCGACGTCAAACCGATCCTGTCTGAGGACCGGACCGGAGAAAGGCATTAAGACGTGGAATTCTTCATCAATCTCTGTTTGCTCCTATTCCTTGCAGCCGTCACTTTTGGAGTAATTGGTGCGCGAAATTTGTTTGCCGTCGTAATTCTTAGTGGGGCGTACAGCTTTCTTATGGCAACGCTTCTCATTGCGATGGATGCAGTCGATGTGGGTATGACCGAGGCTGCCGTCGGCGCAGGCGTTTCCACGGTCCTTTTGCTTTCGGCTCTGCACTTGACCAATACAGAAGAAGCTCCGGCCAGGCATTCAAACGTACTGCCCTTAATCTTGTCTCTGCTTACTGGAGCGGCCTTGGTTTACGGCACTTGGGGTTTGCCCGGCTACGGACAGGCCAATACGCCGGTTCACACCCATGTGGGTCCTGAATATCTAGAGCGGTCCGTGCCTGACACGACGGTACCCAACGTCGTTACCTCAGTCCTGGCAAGTTACCGAGGGTATGACACGCTTGGTGAAACCACCGTGATTTTTACTGCTGGGATCGGTGTGCTGATGTTGCTGAAAGGCCGCAGACGTCGACATGACGAAAAGGCAAACGGGGAGGGCGGTCAGCAATGAGGCGGCATCTCATTTTACGTGTAGTTTCTAAACTCCTGATCCCATTCCTGCTTCTTTTTGCGTTGTATGTGCAGTTTCACGGTGATTATGGCCCTGGCGGTGGCTTCCAGGCCGGTGTCGTGGTTGCTGCGGCATTTGTTCTTTACGCCCTCATATTCGGCTTGAAACAGGCGCAAAGAGTTGTGCCACCGTCTTTGCTAGAGGTTCTCGTTCCGTTAGGTGTGGTTATTTTCGCAGGTGTTGGTGTCGTCACTTGGTTTCTCGGCGGTAACTTTCTCGATTACAACATGCTTGATTCGCATGACCCCTCGCATGGCCAGCACCTCGGCATTCTATTTGTTGAAGCTGGCGTTCTCGTCACAGTCGCTTCGACCATGCTGCTGATCTTTTATACGTTCGCCGGCCGCGGACGCTGAGGAGGGGGTTATGGAAGGGCTAAACGAACTCGCTTTCTTCCTCGGTGGGGTCAATCATTGGATCACCATATTTTTGATCATGGCCGGGTTTTACATCATCATTTCCCGGTCCAACATGATTAAAAAGCTGGTCGGCCTCTCGATTTTCCAAACATCCGTCTATTTGCTCTACATTTCACCGGGTAAAATTATCGGCGGCACCGCTCCGATCATCATCGAAGGTGCGCCAAGTCAACTGTATTCAAATCCTTTGCCGCACGTTCTTATCCTCACCGCCATCGTAGTTGGAGTGGCCACGTTGGCTTTAGGGCTGGCCTTGGTCGTTCGTATTAACGAAGCCTATGGCAGCATCGAGGAAGACGAAATTTATGGCGAGGACTGGGACTAACCCATGCTTGACCAGTTCCCTGCCATCATTGTTGCCGTTCCGCTTTTTGCGGCTGCTGTCTGTGGCATTGTCCGCAAGGAATCAGCGTGCTGGTTCATTGCTTTGTTGACGTCTTTCCTGTCGTTTTTCGGTTCGGCCAGTATGTTGGCGCAGGTCAGGGACTATGGCGTCATCTCGTATAAGATGGGTGGGTGGGCGCCGCCTATCGGCATTGAATATCGCGTCGACCTTCTTTCCATCTACCTTCTGATTCTCGTTTCTCTTATCGCGACAGCGGTGCTTATTTACGGTCGCCAAAGCGTCAAGACGGAAATCAAAGAGGGTATCCGCGGCTGGTACTACACCATGTACCTTCTCTGTCTGTGCGGGCTCATGGGCATCATTGTTACCGGCGACGCATTCAACGCCTTTGTGTTCATGGAAATTTCTTCACTCTCCATGTACACGCTGATTTCACTGGGACATGACAGGCGAGCGTTGGCATCTGCCTATCAATACCTGATCATGGGGACGGTTGGCGCCACCATGTACGTCATTGGTGTCGGTTTGCTCTACACAATAACTGGCACGCTCAATCTCGTTGACCTGTCCGAGAGATTAGGTCCGATCCTAGACACTCCGCCAGCCATCGCTGGCATGGCCTTTATCGTCGTCGGCTTGTCATTGAAAGTGGCCTTGTTCCCACTGCATCTTTGGTTACCCAACGCGTATGCGTTTGCGCCGTCGGTGACCACGGCCTTTATCGCGGCAACCGCAACCAAAGTGTCCATCTACTTATTGATACGCTATCTCTACTCGGTCTTCGGGTTTGCCTTCTCCATTGAACAATCGCCGGTACCCGAAATGGTTTTGGTGCTCTCCATCCTGGCCATTTTCGCAGGGTCTTTTACCGCCATTTTTCAGGAAAACGTGAAACGCATGTTGGCGTACTCCAGTGTGGCGCAAATCGGGTACATCACCCTAGGTATCGCCATCGCCAATGCCACAGGACTCACTGGCAGTTTGGTGCACATCTTCAATCACGCCGTAATGAAGGGAGCGTTGTTCATGCTCGTCGGCGGGATCGCACTGCAAATCGGCACAGTCCGCATTTCCGATATGGCTGGTGTAGGCAAAGCCATGCCGTTGACCATGTTTGCGTTCGTGCTTGGTGGTTTCAGTATGCTGGGTGTGCCGGGAACGGTCGGCTTTGTATCGAAGTGGTATCTGGCGGTCGGTGCGCTCGAAAACGGCTGGTGGTGGCTCGTCGTCCTGCTGATGCTGAGCTCTCTGTTGGTCTTGGTGTACATGGGTCGCGTGATTGAAATCGCCTTCTTTCGGGAGCGCCCGGTAGACGCACCGCCTCTCCAGGAAGCGCCCAAGGCCATGATCATGACCTCTTGGGTATTCATTTTGGCCTGTATTTATCTGGGCTTCGACACATCGTTTACCGTGGGCGCGGCAGAACAGGCGGTCAACGTGTTGATTGGAGCGCGCTGATGGAAATGTCGGATTTCATCATTGCCGCGTTTCTGATCCCGGCTATCGGCGCCTTTTTCATAGCGTCCAGCGGGGCGAAACCTAATCTTCGCGAGGGTTACACTCTCGGTACTGCAGCGCTCCTGTTCATGGTCGTGTTCATCATTATGCCGACGGTTATGCAGGGTGGGCGTCCAGCGACGGAAGCACTGAGTGTCCTGCCCGGTCTGGAAGTTCGTTTTGTTGTCGAACCCATGGGCATGATCTTTGCCATGATCGCGTCGAGCCTATGGATCGTGAATTCGATCTATTCCATCGGCTACATGCGCGGCAACAATGAGAAAAATCAGACCATCTTCTATACGTGTTTTGCCATTGCCATCGCCAGCACCATCGGCATTGCCTTTGCCGGCAATTTGTTCACGCTGTTCCTGTTCTACGAAATTTTAACGCTGTCCACCTATCCGCTGGTCACCCACAAGGGCAATGACGACGCCAAGGCCGGCGGGCGGATGTATTTGGGCATCCTGCTGACCACCTCCGTGGTGTTTCTGCTGCCCGCAGTTATCGGAACCTACGTGGTTGCAGGAACGGGCGACTTCAAAGCTGGTGGGATTATTCCTGCGGATGAAAATCCGCTGGTCATTGGTGCCCTCGGTGTGGCGTTTATCTATGGCATCGGTAAAGCCGCCGTTATGCCTGTCCATCGTTGGCTGCCTGCCGCTATGGTTGCGCCGACCCCGGTCAGCGCGCTTCTCCATGCTGTTGCAGTCGTCAAGGCCGGTGTGTTCACAGTGGTCAAAGTTATTGTCTACGTGTTTGGCATTGATTTGTTCAATAGTGCCGATGTCTTGGGCTGGGTTGTGTATGCGGCCGGCTTTACGGTGCTGGTCGCATCGATCATTGCTTTGGGTCAGGACAATCTGAAACGCCGCTTGGCTTACTCTACGGTTAGTCAACTGTCCTATGTAGTGCTGGCTGCCGCTATGGCAACGCCTCTGGCCATCATCGGCGCCGCTATGCACATTACCGCTCACGCTTTCGGCAAGATCACGCTGTTCTTTGCTGCCGGGTCTATCTATACCGCTGCCCATAAGACAGAAGTGAGCCAATTGAACGGCATCGGCAAGCGCATGCCTTGGACCATGACGGCTTTCACTATCGGTGCCTTGAGCATGATCGGTGTGCCGCCCACAGCGGGCTTCCTTGGCAAGTGGTACATCCTGTCGGCGGCCATGGACATTAAGGACTGGTTCGTTTTGTTCGTGATTTTCGTCAGCACGTTGCTCAATACCGGCTACTTCATTCCCATTATCTACCGGGCTTTTCTAAAAGACGAAGACGTGCCGCCTGACCATGAGCACGGCGAAGCGCCTTGGCCTGTGGTTCTAGCGGTTAGTTTGACAGCTTTGGGGACCCTGGTGTTGTTCCTGATGCCGGATGTACCGTTGACCTTGGCCAAAGCATTGGTGGGGCAAACCGTATGACCGAGCACACCCCAACGCAAACCGCTCAGAGTGGTGAAACCCATTGGCTAGACCGGCCAGACACACCCAAGCGTCTGTGGACCGGTTTCGCGGTCGTCCTGGCGGTCCTAGTCATTGCCGAACTATTCGTCACCCATAATCACGAAGGGTTCATGTTTAATATCGGTTTTCATGCCTGGTTTGGTTTGCTGATCGGTTTTGGGTCCATCGTGATCTCAAAGGGCTGGAAAAAGCTGCTGAAGCGGAAGGATACCTATTATGACCGGTAGTCTTCTGCTTCATCCGTCAATCCCGATCTTGATTGGCGCCTTCTTGCTGCTCCGCCTCGAAGGGACGCTACGCAGCGTCGTCCTGTTGGCCACCCCCGTCATATCACTGGTGCTGGTGTGGATGACGCCGGACGGTGTGATCCTGTCTGTGCCGTTTATGGAATGGCAGCTAGAGCCGTTTAAGGCTGACAAGCTCAGCCGCCTGTTTGCCACTGTGTTCGCACTCATGGCGCTGGCGGGCAATCTCTATGCCCTCAAACAGGAGCGGGTGCTCGAGCTGTTCGCCGCCAATATCTACATCTCGTTCTCTCTCGGTGTCGTCTTTGCCGGCGACCTCATCACCGTCTTTATTTTTTGGGAGTTGATGGCGCTGGCGTCGTCCACTGTAATCTTCTCCGCCGGCACCGAGACGTCCCGCGCCGCTGGCATGCGGTATATGATGGTCCACTTGCTCGGCGGTGTGGTGCTGATGGCCGGGATCGCCGGAGAAGTGGCGGCCACTGGATCCATCGCTTTTACCTCTATGTTGCCGGATACCTTGCCCCGGGCGCTTATCCTCGCTGGGTTCATTCTCAACACCGGTGCACCGCCGTTCTCCGCTTGGGTGCCGGACTCTTATCCCGAAGCGTCTTATACGGGCATGGTTTTTCTCTCGGCCTTTACCACCAAGACTGCCGTGTATGTGTTGGCCCGCGGCTTCCCTGGCGCCGAAGTACTGATTTTCATCGGTCTGTTCACGATCTTCTACGGCATCATTTTCGGGCTGTGCGAAAACAACGCTCGCAAAATGCTGGGCTATTCGATCGTCAACCAGGTTGGGTTCATGGTCACCGGCATCGGCATCGGCACGGAGTTGGCCGTTAATGGCGCCGTCGCCCACGCATTTGCCCACATCATCTACAAAGCGCTGCTGATCATGGCAACCGGTTCGGTGTTTTATGTCACCGGCAAACGCAAATTCACCGAATACGGCGGCCTGTTCCGTACCATGCCGTTGACCGCGGTTTGCTGCATTATCGGTGGCCTGTCGATCTCCGCGTTCCCCTTCACCTCGGGCTTTGTCGCCAAAGCGATGATGTCTGAAGCGGCCTATCTCCAAGGCTATTATTGGGTTTGGTATCTCCTGGCCGCCGGGACCGCCGGTGTGTTTCTGGATGTAGGCATTAAGCTGCAGTACTTCGTCTTCTTCGGTAAGGACTCCGGTCAGCGCCCGCCCGAACCGCCCATCCATATGCGCGCCGCCATGGTGTTCTTCGCTGTGCTGTGCATCGGAATCGGTGTGCTACCGCAAACGTTCTACCAACTGCTGCCGTTCGCGCAGGACTATGCTCCTTACACGCCGGATCACGTGGTCACTCAGTTCCAATTGCTGTTGTTCTCTGGCGCGGCCTTCTTCCTCTTCCTCAAGTATTACGGATGGCAGTTGATGGAAACGCTTACCATCGATTTCGACTGGCTCTACCGAGTCTGGGGTCGCAAACTCATGGTGGACTTCATCCACAATGCCGGTTTAGCGCGGGACAGTATCATTAAGGACTTCACGGTCGGTGCCCGCACCCCATTGATGCCATCCATCATCGCCATGGGCCACAAGGCATCCTTGCCCGCACCATGCCCACCGGCCGGATGGCCTTCTGGGCCATCGTCCTCTTGGCCGTCTATTTGCTGGCAGACTTTATCCTGATGTAGGGTCGGATCATGGCCTTCGTTCAGCGTCTTCTAACGCTCGTCCTTTGTTGCGGGTTGTGCGTCGCCTTTGGTGATGCGCAGGCTCAGCAGTGGCGTCCTTACGAGCCGTT
Source organism: Rhodospirillaceae bacterium (assembly GCA_965262665.1). Lineage (GTDB taxonomy): Bacteria > Pseudomonadota > Alphaproteobacteria > Rhodospirillales > Rhodospirillaceae > CBDBND01. The sequence goes on along the minus strand of OZ253551.1, from coordinate 175,309 downwards.
TGATTCCACCAAAGCACAAAGTCTCGAGCTTGAACCCGGGTCAATCGTTGTTGACGGAACTGAGCATGCGTTTCAGTTCGAGGTGGCAGCGTCTGACCGGGAGCGGTCTATCGGATTGATGCACCGCGCCCAACTTGGCGAAGACCGGGGCATGTTGTTCGATTTTAAGCGCGACCGCATGATTAGCATGTGGATGCGCAACACCTTTATCCCTTTGGATATGCTGTTCCTCAGCAAAGACGGTGAGGTGATGACCATCATCGAAAACACCACACCCCATTCGGAACGCTCCCTGTCGTCGCGCGTGCGCGTGCGCTCTGTTTTGGAATTGGCAGCGGGCACGGTACAGCGGTTGGGGATCAAACCTGGTGATCGTGTACGCCACGTTATTTTTGGCGATCAAAGGTCGTGAGACATGAGTCTCTTCCTTGTTTGGCGGTCTATTTGATCCTTGTTGTCGGGCAACAGGCTCTGGCACAGCCAGAAGGCGCGTCTGGGATCGTCAATCTCAGAGAGTTGAACATTCCGGCACCGGCGGACGTAGTCGCCGAGTTGTATCAGCAGGAATGTGCCGTTTGCCATGGGGAATCACTGCAAGGGGCGCCCCAAGGGACAGCCCTCGTCGGCGCGGATTTGCTCCATGGCAATTCAATTAAAGACATTGCCACGAGTACCGCCGAAGGGTTTTTGGAGCGCGGCATGCCCGGCTTTTCGCCGGCGTTAAGTGATGAGCAAATCTGGACGATGGCGATCTTCATTTCCGAGCAGCGCCAGGGCACCAACCTGTCTGACTTCCGTTACAACGCACCGCTTGAAATTCCCTCCGGTGTGGTCGAGAGCGAACACCATGCCTTTTCAATCGAAACGGTAATCGATGGCCTCGATCCGTTGCCGTTCTCTATCGAACCCTTACCCGATGGCCGTTTGTTGCTTTCGGAAAAACGGCGTGGCCTCAGCATCATTTCGAAAAACGGCGAGCAATCAGACCCTATCCAGGGCGCACCCAAGGCCTACGCGGATTCCTTCAACTTTGTCGGCCAGCCCATGGGCCTCGGCTGGATGATGGATGTGGCCCTGCATCCCGATTACGCAGAAAACGGCTGGATCTATATTCAATTCGGCAATCGCTGCGCCGGCTGCAACACCCTCAGCCGTCAATCGGGCCAAGACGTCTCCATGAACAAATTGGTGCGCGGACGCATTCGCGACGGCGCATGGGTAGACGAAGAGGTCCTATGGAAAGCGAACTTTGAGCACTACACCATTATGCCGGAAATCGCCACTGGCGGCCGCATCACCTTCGACAACGAAGGTTACGTCTTCTTCAGCGTCGGTATTAAAGGACCGCTCGAGCACATCGGCATCCAGGATTTGAGTACACCTTACGGCAAGATCATGCGTCTACACGACGATGGGCGTATACCGGCTGACAATCCATATCTCGATATGCCTGACGCGCAACCGGCTATGTGGACCTTCGGCCACCGTAATCCTCAGGGTTGGAGTTCAATCCTACAACCAATGAACTATGGAGCACAGAAATGGGCCCGCGCGGCGGTGATGAAATCAATCTCATCCTGCCTAGACGCAACTATGGCTGGCCGCTGTATTCCTTAGGCGTCAATTACGACGGCACGCCGGTGGCTTTTGGCGAGGTGCTGGAAATCGAATTTGATGTGGCGGACATCACACAGCCCATTGTCGATCTCACACCCGCGCCCGCAGTATCAAGTTTCGTGTTTTACAGTGGCGATATGTTTCCTGAGTGGAACGGAGATATCATTGTCGGCACCCTGCGGGCATCCGATCTCTTGCGCATGGAAGTCGTCGACCATCAACTGATCCAAAGGGAGACGCTATTGGAGGACATCGTTCGCTTCCGCGACATCGAGGTTGGACCTGACGGTGAAATTTATCTATTGCTCGAGCATGATAGTGGCGGGCAGATCATCAAGCTGGTTGCGGCAAGGAGCACCAGCGTCAATTAGTTCTATCTCTTTCGCGCCAAGGTCAGCCCGTCGCCGATATGGACCATGCTCACAGTGACGCGGTCGTCCTTCGAGAGAGCCTCATTTAGAGCCCGGATAGCCACTGTATCCGTGCGTTCGTCTGTTTCATCGGCGACGCTGCCGCCCCACAGCACGTTATCGATGGCAATGATCCCGCCCGACCTCACAAGGTCTATAGCATTTCCGATTTATTCTGACGCATAGCCGTCAGCAACCAAGAAGTTCCTGCAGTGCTCGTGATTGAAGAGGCCGCAGACGTTATATACCGGCGGCTTTCCACAGATCATCGATGGTGCGGGGTTTTAAGCGCTTCATGTGAGCTTTGAACTTTGAAAATGCGAGCTTGATCGGGTTGAAGTCCGGCGCATAGGGCGGCAGGAACAAAAGCCATGCGCCCCGCTTTTCAACCGCCCGCCTGGCACCGTCGCGTTTGTCGGCCGGCAGATTGCCGGGGACAACAACAGCGCCTTTTTGAAGGGTCGGGGCGCGTTGCGTTTTGATGTACTGCTCGAATGCATCACCGTCCATGGCGCCCTCGATCAAATCAGGGCACCCAGGGCGCGGTCAGGCCGTCACCGCGCAATCCGGCAATGAAGGTCATGGTTTTCCAATGACCATGGGGAATGGCGGCAACCATCCGCTGGCCGCTGGGACAGCGCCCCCGCAGGCGCGCCATTTTGGTATTGATACTTGTTTCGTCAAGGAACACGATCCTGCCGACCCGCTCGGGATGGGCCGGGAGCCGGGCCTGACGTTTGCCCTTACCCGGACGGCCATATCGGTCTTCGAAGAGGTAATGGGATTGCAGTTCGCTGAACGACCGGGTTCGTTGCCGCCTGCCATCCGGCAGGATACGTGACGCCAAGCACTTGTCGTTGTCATAAAGGATCGATCGCGGCACGCCGCCGAAGAAGGCGAAGGCCTTGTTGTGGCCATCCAGCCAGGCTTCCACCGTCGCCGCCGGATAGGCCACGACGAAGCATGCAGCGCTGTGGGGAAGGGTCATGACAAAGAAATGGGCTCGCAGCTTGACGCCAGCGATGATCGCATCCGACTTGCCGAAATCCGCCTGCACATGCCCCGGCGCATGCCCCGGCGGATGTACCAGCGGCACGAACATCTCCCGCAAACGACGGCGCCGTTCGCGGACGTAACCCTTGACGAGGTCTGGCCGCCGGTGAAGCCATGCTCATCGCGAAGGCGCTCGAATATCCGCTTTGCCGTGTGGCGCTGCTTACGGTGAACCGTGCGGTCCGCTTCCAGAATGCGGTCAATGATATCCGTGAACGGGTCCAGCTTAGGCCGCTTCGGCGGCTCGCTGCGCCGGTATCCCGGCGGCACCGAGTGCCGCAGCATCTTCTTCACTGTATCGCGCGATAGCCCAAACCGTCTTGCTGCTTCTCGCTGGCTCAGCTCTTCCACATGGCACGCCAGTCGCACGGTTAGATAAAGGTCCACCAAGTACATCCTCCCACCTTCCATCCCCAAAAGGATCGAAGGCTACAGGTGGCAGACTTTTGCGCCGCCCGCGGCCGGGACATTCCCGCCGCTCCCGTGGACTAATTTGTCACCGCCGTTCTCACACTAGCGCTCATAAACACAAAATTCCTGACAGGTTCATAGGCCGTGTACATGGCCAGCTGTTCGTAAAACCAGTCTTTCATCACATTCTCTGAGTCTAGCGCAATTGTGCGACGATCTAATAATATGGCGCGATTACGCCTCAGTTTAGTCTTGATTGACGCCTTCGTATAACGAATACAAACCCAATGAATTCTGGTTACACCCTGTTTGGCCGGTCTTTACCGCCATTTCCGCAGTATAAGTCCATGTTTCCGTGGTTTGGCGGCGACCTGCAAACCGTAAAGAACACGTTGTCTTGGACTGCTCCACCTTTTCGCAGTGAACGACAGACCCGCCTTCACTTCCCTATGAATGACGGAACGGGCGATGTGTTACTGGGCCTCTTTGATGAGCCACCCGAAGAAACCGGCTTGCCTCTATTAATCCTGGTTCATGGCCTGACCGGATGTGAAGAAAGCCGCAACATCATGACGTCGGCCTTCCATTTTGTAACCGAAGGGTTTCGCGTTCTGCGACTAAACCTGAGAGGCGCCGGGCCGTCTTTAGACCACTGCACCGAGCAATATCATGCGGGGCGGACAGAGGACTTGGAGACCGTCATTGCGGGTTTACCTGACCGCCTTAAGACGAACGGTATTGTCCTCATGGGCGCCTCCTTGGGAGGGAATGCGGTTCTTAAGTTTGTTGGCGAGGGTGCGGCGCAGAATAGTGTCGTTGCCGTAGCCAGTGTCTGCGCGCCCATTGACTTGAAGATGGCGCAGATGCAGATCATGGCACCGCGAAATCGGCTATATCACCGCTATCTCATCAGACGCATGAAAGCCGACGCGTTGAACGGCGCACTGGATTCAAAACGGAAAGAAATTTCAGAAATCCTACAATCGGTAAAGACCGTCTACGACTTTGATGATCGCATTGTCGCACAGAACAGCGGCTTCAAGGATGCGGAGGACTACTATAGGCGCTGCTCAGCTAGCCAGTTCATAGATGACATCTGCGTCCCGACGCTGATCATTCATGCGGCGTCGGACCCCTGGATCCCCCTATCCATGTACTTGAACCGCAATTGGCCCGACAACGCATTAATTTCGCTGGTTGTCAGTAAGGATGGGGGTCATGTGGGGTTTCATGGGCAACAGTTGGCTGCACCGTGGCACAATGTCTGCGTCAGCCGCTTTTTCAAAAAAGAAGTGGGCGGTTCGTAGGAACCGCCCATCTCAGAATAGCCAAATACTAAACCTTAAGGTCTATTACTCACCTGCGGCTGCCGCCCGTTCTCGGGTCAATGGTGGTATTTGTTTTGGATCGAGGGGGATTGACGCAAAGACATTGCGCCAATCATCTACACCGGCCTCTTTGTCACTGCCGACCTCAAATGTCTTGCGGTAAGTGTCTTCGTTGCCGAGCACCCCTACAAGCACCCGGGCGACGTCAGCGCGCTGAATAAAACTAGTTTTAAGCCCACGCTGTCCCTTGATCACAATACCGACCTTGCCGCCTTCTTCATCACCGAGACCGCCGGGCCGGACGATGGTGTAATTCAAAACGCTGTCGCGGATATAGTCTTCACCCAGCCATTTCCACATTTGGACATTGTCGCAGAATTGATTCAGCGGTTGGTCGGGCATACCAACGGATAACGCGGAGGTCAGCACGAAATGCTTCACACCCTTATCCAAGGCCACACCGGCCATGTTGACGACACCCTGATAATCCACGTTCTTAGCCGAACTGGGACCGCCGTGATCGAAACACGATCCGCCAATGGTGGAAACGACGTAATCGACGCCGTCCATGGCGGCACGAATCTCATCTAAAATACGGGCGTCCATCTCCACCCACTCGAAACCGTCTTCGCCGTAGCGTTCTCTGGCCCGTTGGACGTTGGTGGTTGTCGCCCTGACGTCATATCCAGCGCCTAAAGCTTCCTGAATGGAGGGCCAGCCCGTACGGCCGGTGCCGCCTACAACGAGCACAAGGTCTGCCGCTAGAACCGATGTTGATAGTGCGATAACTGTCCCTAAGGAGAAGAAGAATGATCTCAGCATTGAGGTCCCCGTTTTCTAGAGTTTAAGTACGTGTGTGAAGAGTTGAGTGATTGAACCCTATTCAGCTGCTACTGGTTCGGGCACGGCTGAAGGAATTTCAGATTTGCGTTTTTCAGCTGTCTTACCAAGATATGTTGCCATTCCGGCCCAGGCGGCCGCAACTCCAGCGCCGACGAGTGCGATCTGCGCCAATCCAAAACCGGCAGACCGCAGACCATTCTCGATCCAGATATTGATGAGATCCGCACCGCGGTAGACCGACGTATCGACCACATTCTTGGCTTTGTATTTTTTATCGCGATCGACGACGGTCCATAGCATTTCGCGTCCTGGCCGGGTCATGGCGTAATTACCGGCACGGCGGATGACTTGCAGCGACAGGATCATCATCAGCACCGGGAAGGCGCTGAGGGCAAAGAAGGCAAAAAACATAAAGATCGGCATAACGGCCAGCAGGAAGACCAAACCCCATCGTCCTGCCACACGGGAGGTGACAAACAGCTGGGTAAATATAGCCAGACTGTTGACGACGCCATCGACTATGGCGTTCACCGCATACCGGGCCTCCCGCGTCTCAAACGCAGCGCGCACAAGATCGACCTGGGCAACGTAGAAAATGGTCGAAATAAAGGTGTACAGCATGACAAAGGCGGCGATCGCCATCAGGTACGGGTCTTTGAAAAGGGTGGTGAAGCCGGACCACGACGAGCCTCCAACTTTAGCGTTTGACGCCGCTTGTTTGAGTTCGTCGGAGTGACCGCCTTCGGTGTGTGAAATGAGGTCCCTAATGCAAAAAATTGTAATAGACAGAACGACGGCGGCAATAAGCAGCATGTTGTCCGCGCCCAAGGAGTTCACCACGGCAGCTGTGGCTAGTGGACCGAGTGCCGCCCCGGCACTACCACCGGCCGCAACGAAACCGAACAATCGCTTGGACTGATCTTTGGTATAGCGGTCCGCCAGGAAGCTCCAAAATACGGAGACCACAAACATATTAAAGACACTGAGCCAGACGTAATAGATGCAGGCGATAACGGTGCTGACCTTGGCTTCACCGAGAACAATCGGCCAGACGTTAAAAATGGGCGCGATCATGGTGTCCGGACTGCCCAGCGGATACGCCGCCATCAGCACAAAAAAGATGCCGATGTTGATGATGAAGAAGCCGTAGACCCAAGGCAGGAATTGCGAAATTCGGAATTTGGAGACGACCCAGCCAAAAACCAATGCAGCGAGGGTTGAGGCAATAAACGTGCCGGTCCACAAAAATTTGAGGTCCTCCGAAGCCACTTCCGACGCCAAGGCATCTCGCAACGGCCGCATGGTGTAGTAACTGGCCATGAGGCAGAAGAGATAAACAAATGACACCAGAACCGCCCTCAGTTCATGGCGCTCGATCTTGGCTGTGACCAAGAAAAACCGTTCGATGGGACTGGACGGCGCGGCGGAATCTGACATCTCGAGAACCCGGATTAATTGGATGTGCGGCGCACTATAGCCGCTGATAACGACCCGGCACGAGCCCCTTTGTCAGGCCATCACAGACTTGTAGCCACGTCGTGGTCGCTTTTCTGAAGGTATTGGCGACCTAGGCCTGGACTTTCTCCCGGTCCGTTCCGGTGATCCGCGCCACCAACCACGTGCCCAGCCAAATCAAGCCGGCGAGGATAAAGACCAGGGCGAATTCCACAGCGGGAATGCGAATGAGCTCATCCAGGCTGGCCCAGTTGCGTCCTCCATAGACGATCACCACACCGGCCAGATAAGCCACCCCGAACGCCCACTTGAGCCAGCGGCTAAAGCCAAACCCGTGCATCTGAGTGATGATGAATATCCCTAAGAAGCCGAAGAAAAATTGCGCCCATAGGCCGTTGTTAAGCGCCATCATCGCCACCATGGTGCCGTGGATCAGGACCATCACTTCAAGAAAGCCGGTCCACCATTTGTTGAGATGGGCACGGGTGAAAAACAAGCTGCCCTGAATCATGATCAGGCAGGTATAGAGGGTACCCAGCAGATGGCCCTGCGTGGTTTCCATGGGGTGGTACCAGAAGGTCCAAATCACCGCCCAGGAAAAGTAATAGCCGTGATACTTGCGCAGGAAATCAGCAGACGTGTCCACGAATGGCGCCCGCTTGCCGAAGAACATACCGCGGCGGCGGTTTTCCATCATGATTACCATGACCAACAGCAGCACTACGGAAGCCTGGGCCGACATGATGTGGACGTCTTGCGCTAGGCCATCGTACCAAAGGTGGGTTTGCAGCAAATGTAAGAGGATGAAAAGCGCATTGCCGGCGATCGCGATGATGTTCACCGGATGCAGACCCTTGGTGTATTTCAGTTTGCGGCTTTGGGCGTAGTACATCAGGCCCCAGATCAGGCCCTGATGGAGGATGAAGCCGATCCAGGCGGTTGCTCGTGACCAAAACGTCGGGTCGGGCAGTTTCCACAGATAGTCGAAGCCGCCCTGATCAGGGGCGAAGTTGATCCGTGGCATGAACGGTTCAAGCGCCCAGATCAGGAGCGTGTAAACCACACAGAAGGTGATTCCGGCCCACAGGCCGATACTGCTGTCGATCATGCGCCCGGTGGGTGCGGGGCCGCTGTCGTTAGTGATATCGGTCATGAGCAATATCCTGCCTTCATACCCATATTCCTAAAGAGGTTTTACCGCTGTTGCCTACAGTTGGATCAAGTGTACCAGGGTCAGAGGCCAAGCCTATCAAGGACCAAGGCCAGGCAACCAATAGGTGGGCAGATTGGGGTGGCGAGCCCATTAGGACAAAACTGGGCATTGGCCAGTTATGTGTCTAGTTCAACCAGTTCGTAACGTCCGAAGCCGCTCGGGTTTCTTAGGTACCCATGCACCTCGGCACGAACAAACATGTAATCCGGATGCGTCACCCAAACATCCTCTGACAGAGGCGTTCCGCTCAGGTGCAAGGGGCGGTCAGGTTTTGGTGGGAATCGATAGTGATGGGCGTCGAAATCACCGGCCACCGTCGTAATTCTCTCCTGACCGACATATTCGATGAAACCAGACGACAACCGCCAATGCAATTTATTATCGTCCGCTTGAACGGTCTCTAACGGCCCGAAGGCCCATTCTACGGTATCGCGCATTCGCTCAGCTGTTCGTCGGCTGACAGACAATTCCTTCTGTATATCGTTTAGGGTCACGCCACCGCGCGAGGCCTGGAGGCGAATAGCCAAATCCACAATATCCTTCACTCGTTCGTAACGCATGCCGACTAACTCTCCCGTATCCCGCAAATCCACCCCCGTCACCATAGCCAGCGTATTCAACCTGCGGAACTGTTAGGCTCAAAAGCCGATAGCAGTCGGACGTTGCGGCTTGGCGTTGCACTCCGCACGCAGCATGGCGGCAAGCGCGTCCGGCTCCTGTAAACAACCCAGTATTTCGGCCTTTCTTTTGACCAAGGCAAAGTCTCCTGGGGTGAGCGCATTGAGCACAGTAAGGGACGCCGGTGGCGTGAGCGCGAAATAGCTGTGAAACGCCGCTTCCACCTGTGCCGGCGCCAGATAATCGAGCACGATCTTGAAGATGAAGCGCCGAAGTGTAGCGGGATCAAGACGCTCGGCGAAGTTTGTTGTGCAGAAAAAAGGCAGCGGGTGGCTCTCCATCCAGGTCAACATCTCGTTGACCTGACTCACTTCCCAATTTTGCCGAGCGTAACGCCTGTCGCCGAGTAGGGAGTCGGCTTCATCAAAGACAAGTATGGCACCGGAAGCCCGCGCCTCTGCGAAGGCCAGGGCGATCTTCTGCTCAGTCGCACCGACCCACATCGACATCAGGTCGGAAGCGCGTTTCTGTATGACCTCAAGCCCCAAGCGGTCAGCGAGGTAGCGAACATAAGCGCTCTTGCCCGTGCCCGGTGGTCCTTGCAGGCAAATGGAAAAGCGCTGCTGGTCCGTCGCCGAAATGCGGTCAGCAAGTGTTTTCGGATCGGCGTTAGCCCGTATTAAACTGGGTTCGAAACCGGCAGGCACGCTTTGGGATGGCTTTTCGCAGGATAGAAGCCGTGAAAGGCTGCGCACACCGCGGCGGACCGTGGCCATGTCGCCGCCGCCGAGGCGGGCGGCGGCAGTCGCGCCGGCGGCAACACCCGGTGTGGCGTCGAACTCTGCAGCCAAGGCCTTCAATTCCTCCGGCTCCGCCTTGATGCCGTGACGGTCAAGCTGTCGTGCCCATACCCGTGCTCTCACTCGTGTGGGCGGACGGCGCAATTCAATCGCGTACATCATGCGGCGCAGAACCGCGGGGCTAACCTGGCGGGCATCATTCATGGTCCACAGGATAGGGATGGGTGCTTGCTCAAGAAGTCGGTGCATGAAGACCTTGGAACGGGCCTTAAAGGACGTCGAGGAAAACAAGGATCCGAACAAATCCGAGCCTATCAAAGACTCCTCAAGAAGATCCTCCATCTCGTCGAATAGAAGTAGCGACCCCCTGCTATTGGTCAGTAAGCGCAGTGCAAGTCTCAGGTCCGTACGCCGCTCGTTCCGTGTGGGTTCGTCACCGGCCTCGCCTGTTTCTCCGACGGAATACAGGGTCGTGTCGAGCCTGTCAGCCAGTACCTTGGCGAATTCCGTCTTTCCGGTTCCCGGCGGGCCATAGAGTAGAATGTTTACGCCCGATGCTCCGCTATATAGCGCACCCTTGAGCAATGTCTCGACATGCTCACGGTCGTCGGCGATATGATCGAAATCCGACCATTCGAGATCGCTCGGAGACGCAACATCCAAGAGCAGGCTGGTCACGTCTATATCCCCATCACCGGGCGCGGTAACGAGCCGGCCGAGCCGGTCGGCAATGTTAAGGTCGCCGTCACTATCAACGCCGAGGAGTCCGCAACGGACGAGCGGTGCGCCATCCTGCAAGCGAGATTGAATCTTTATTGACGGCTGGCCGAGAAGCATAGGCAATGCCCTGCCGTTGATATTGAGTCGATCTGCGCCGTAGCTACGACGCTCAAAAATTTCATCGACCATGGACTCGAAAACACGCTAAGTTTTGCAGCGCAACAGCAACTCAAGGATAGATAGATCCATTTGATTGAGCCCAATCGTTTTCCCAAGCGACTTGAGCCGTTCGGCAGTCCGGTCTGGCCTAACCGTTGCGGCCGAGCACTCGCGCCGTAAAGTTTGTTCAAGACTGCCTAGGCTCTTAGGAGAGATTATTTTGTCGTCAGAATTCTGTAGGATTAGAGATTTGTCGCGAAATCGTCCCTTATCTCCTAAAACAGTATAATTTTCGTGTTCAGCAACCCAATCGAACAACTCTTGAGCCTCGCGGTCCTGGGGGCGTAGCCGTGAAGCGGCGTTTGCGAGATAGGTGCTAAGAACATTTTCCTCGTAAGCGGTCAGCATGATGGCTCTCTACATATCGGAAAGGAGGAGAGACATTAGCAGGTAGATACGTCATATTTGGACGTATTGATGCAGGGTTGATCAACACAACTGTCCGTCGGCAGGGCGGGGCGAACCCCGCCTGCCGCTTCCGAAAACCTTGTCCGCCGATTTTTCGTGATGTAACCCGTCCAGGTGTGGATGAGGTTTTTCGCAAGGGACTGATTGTGACTTAAACTATATAAGCCTGTCCCTTCCGAAAACTTCATCCAGTTGATTTGAGTGAGGAACGTCGGTAATCCGTTTGGGGTGATCCAGTGTGTTGGGTTGGTCTTTTTTGCGCTCGCAGGGGCGGCAATCATCGCGGATGCTCCGCAAGAAGATCGCGGATGCTCCGCAAGAAGAAGGTCACGCTGCATCCGGTTTTGTATCCTTCCCCAGAATATCGGCTCCGATGCTGTCGGCAATCCTAGAGCCGGAGGCCTTGACGGTGTCACTGGCGAGGTGGGCGTAGCGGGCAGTGGTCTGCACCTGGGTATGTCCCAGCAATTTGCCGATCGTCGGCAGGCTTTCGCCAAGCGCCAGCGCACGAGACGCGAAACTATGGCGCAGGTCATGGATGCGCACATCCTCGAGTTCGGCCCGCGCACGGATACGCCGCCAAGGATACTGAAGGTCGGTGAGATGAGATCCCGGCTTCTTGCCGACGATGACCCAGGGATTGTCATTGCAGCGGGGCAGGGCAGTGAGCACTGTATAGGGCGGTGCAAAATTAGACCACGGTAGCGCCGGTATTGTGCCGCTGCGGGCGGCGTAAAAGTCGTCCACTTTTTGCCTGAACTGTTGAGCAGGGAGGGCAGGAGGATTTACACCGTGGAAGTTTATTTGCAGGTTCGTCGTGCGCATTTTGATGAGGGTCGGAGCAAGCGCTCGATTGCACGGGATTTTGGTCTGGCTCGGGGAACGGTCGGCAAGATGTGCGCCTTTCCTATGCCGTCGGGTTACCGGCGCAGCCGGGACGTCCGGCGCCCGAAGCTTGAGGGGTTCACCGGCACGATTGATCAGTGGCTTCTTGAGGACCTTGAGCGTCCGAAGAAGCAGCGTCATACGGTGAAGCGGATCTTTGAGCGGCTTCGGGACGAGGACGGGTTCACGGGCGGGTATACGACGGTGAAGGACTACGTGCGTGTCCATCGTCAGAAGGCGCTGGAGGCTAGGGTCGCCGAGGATGGCATCATCCTGACCGAGGCCCAGGTGCAGGCGTTGGAAAAGAAGAATCGCGACGACGAAGCCCGCGGCGAGGTGGAAACGGCCCACCCCGGCTATCTGGGTTCACAGGACACCTTCTATGTCGGCACCCTGAAGGGGGTGGGGCGGATCTACCAGCAGAGCTATGTCGATCCCTATTCCAAGGTCGCGCAGGCCAAGCTCTACACCACCAAGACGCCGATCACCGCCGCCGACCTGCTCAATGACCGGGTGCTGCCGTTCCATGACGAGCACGACCTGCCTGTGCTGCGGATCATGACCGACAGGGGCACGGAATACTGCGGGCGAGCGGACAAGCACGACTACCAGCTCTTCCTGGCCATCAACGATATCGACCACACCAAGACCAAGGTGAAATCACCGCAAACAAACGGCATCCGCGAGCGCTTTCACAAGACCGTGCTGCAGGAGTTCTACCAGGTCGCGTTCCGCAAAAGACTCTACGACAGCGTCGATGCGCTGCAGGACGATCTGGATCAATGGCTACATCACTACAACACGGAACGCACTCATCAGGGCAAAATGTGTTGCGGCAGAACGCCGTTCCAGACCATGATCGAGGGCAAAGAAATCTGGAAGGAAAAGTTCGTGAACTGAACTTGACCTAACAGAGGCCGCCGGAAAAACGGCCAACTGTCAGATCACATCTGAACCACTACAAATTATGACTTCGCCAGTAACTGCTTCGATGCTTTACGACCTCATCCAATGCCCGCACCGGCCCGCCATGGACTTGTTCGAGGATCCTGTGAAACGTGACGAGATCAATCCATTCGTCCAGCTTCTTTGGGAGAAAGGCACGGCCTACGAGCACGAAGTGATTGAGGGTCTGACGCAGCCAATACTGGATCTATCGCGTTATTCTGGTGAGGAGAAAGAGCAGCAGACTCTCGAGGTAATGATGGGCGAAGTTCCGTTGATCTACAGCGCCCGGATTGCTGCGGACGACCTTCTGGGTTACCCAGATTTACTGCGACGGGAGAATGGCGGCTACGTTGCAGGAGATATCAAGTCCGGCGCGGGAGAGTATGGTGAGGGTGATGACGCCAATCTCAAAAAGTACTATGGCGTCCAGCTCTCCCTCTACACCGACATCCTTGAACGCCAGGGATTTGCGGGCTCAAGACGACCCTTCGTTTGGGACATTAAAGGTGAGGAGGTCGTGTACGATGTCTGACGTCAGCGTCTATGGGACAGATTGAGGGTTTTTGATAAGGGAGGATTTCTGGCTCATCGTAGAGACTGAAGGAAACGAAGATGAGGCAGAAATCGATGGATACAAGAGACAGCGCCGAACAGGCGGTGCGGGATATCCGGCGCAAGACGCGCAAGCAGTATTCGGCTGAGGAGAAGATCCGGATTGTCCTGGCGGGCCTGCGTGGCGCGGACAGCATTTCCGAGCTGTGCCGCCGTGAGGGGATCGCCGAGAGTCTGTATTACAGCTGGTCGAAGGAGTTTTTGGCGGCCGGCAAGAAGCGGCTTTCGGACGATACCGCCCGCACCGCTTCAATGCCGGCGCTACCGTGGCCCATTTTTACGCCGCCCTTGACACGTTCCGGCCGGGGATAGATTGAGGCACCCCTAGTCTCGCGTTGTCAGCCGGTCGTAGTGGACAAAATTGAGATCGTGAACGAACCCCTCCACCCGGTTTGAGACGGCGTCAAATCTTATCTTTTCCCACAGCAAGAGTTCCGGCGCCTGTTCCGTTTGGCGACGGACCACCCGTTTGGTCAGTTCCAAGCGGTCAGCCAGTGCCGCTGTCGATTGCGCCGCCGCCAACAGCGGCGTAATGGCTTGATCGCAATACCAGATGATGGCCCCGGCACAGGAATGCCGTTGGATCGGCACTAGGGCATCCATGGTCGGGTCAACGGCGTAATCCAGATTGATCCCCATGGTCCCGTTCCACTGCCCTTGCATGAGGATTCCCATATAACGGGCGACAGGCACGGGCCGGATGACCATGTCGACGTTAATGGCGGCCAAATCGGCAGCCACCAACTGATAAATGGAAGCAGAGTAGCTGGACAATCCTTGCGCCACTTCAACGGGCAAATCGAACCCGTTGGCATACCCCGCTTCCGCCAACAGCGCACGGGCGCGGTCGAGATCATAGGCATAAGGGGCGTAAGCCGGATCGTAGCCAAAGGCCATATGGGAAGTGAATTGTATGGGCACCACGGCTTCTTCACCGAGGATTGCCTTTACGATGGTCGCGTTATTGACCGCGTGGTTGAGGGCCCGGCGTACACGGACATCGCGCAGTGGTGAGTCGACGGTAAGATTGAACGGCAAGGTGATGACACCGGGCGTGGCCCGGACATAAACCGTGTGCCCTTCCCCTTCGATGATGGTGCGGTCGTCGGGCCCCGTGGAAAAAATGACGTCGAGGTCTCCCGACAAAAGGCCTTGCAGCCGTGTGGTCGGATTGTTGACTTCGAGAATGTTCAAAGCGTCCGACCGGGCCCGGCGCCAAGCGGTATCAGCAGCGGTAAAGCGGACAACGGAATCGGTCCAGGCGACCACCTGGAACGGTCCAGTTCCGACGGGATCACGGCCAAAACCGTTTTGGCCCAGAGACTGCCATTGCCCGGGTTCGACCATGTAGAAAATCGACATCAGTTGCGGCAGAAAGGGATCTGGCCGCCTTGTAAAAACATCGACCGTAAGGGAATCCTGAACGGTGATGCGGCTGATGTGGGCGACCTGTTGCACCACTGAATACACCGCACTGGTTTCTTCATGTATGAAGTCCAGATTGCGCCGCACCACATCGGCCGTAAACGCCGCACCGTTGGAAAACCTCACGCCTTCGCGCAAACGAAACTGCCAATGGGTGTCGGTTACTCGTTCCCATGATACCGCTAACAGTGGCTGCAGTTCGCCATTGGCATCCAAATACGTGAGGCCTTCGAACAAAGCCGGAATGGTGAAGGCTTCGGGGTTACCGCCGAACGGCCGGCCGTAAGGCACGCCTTGGAACACCGGCAGTTGCGGCACGGCAACGCGAAGCGACTGAGCGTCAACACGGTGTGGCAGTGCCAAGACGGTGGTGGCAACAGCGACGATATATGCAAAGGCTCGGAACATTCTCATGCATGAGCATAGCCTTGCGCGGTGCCAAAAAAGAAGGCCGGTCCCCCAGACTTAGGGACCGGCCTTCAACCTAGCCTTGTCGAACCTGAGGCTTAGAAGGATGCCTTCGGCATTGTCAGACTAACTGGCCCGGAGCAGAAGAAGCCATAATAGAGGACTCTCAGGCAGCAAGTTGACGCCATTCGTCCAAGGCGGTGGCTCGGGCTTGTTTGAAAGTATCGCGGCGGTTGAGATGGCGTTGGTGGTTGAAATGGTTGTAGATTGAGGCATGGACGGAGGCGAACTTCTGCAGGGTCTTGATGTCTCTGAACCGAGCCATTGCCCCTTCCCGTCGTCGGAAGGGCCGATGTGAGTTTTCCGCTAGGTTGTTCAGCCAACGACCGCAGGTCTGGGCGGCCGCATTGCCGATCACCTTCATCGCCGCCCGGTATGACTGTAGCCTGTCCGTGACGATCATGGCCGGTCGGCCATAACGCTTCATGGCACGTTTAAGGATTTCAAGCGCAGCCCTGTGATCCCGCCGTTTCGTGGCATAGACCTCTAGCACTTCGCCTTCATGGTCAACGGCACGCCATAGATAATGTGTCTTCCCGTTGATCCGGACGAACACCTCATCAAGATGCCGGCGCCACAGCGAATAGGATCCACGATGAACACGGCGTTTCCGGATTTCAGCGGCAAACAACGGGCCAAAGCGGTTCCACCAGTACCGCAACAGCCGGGGCTCGTGCCCGAGTTCCCGCGGCCGGCGCGCCCAATGCTGCGTGCCGCCGCACGCCGCCATCGCCACAACGCAGGGCGTGCGGTTGGCGAAGTGCTCCAGGAACTTCGCCCGCGTCAGCTTCAAATCGACAATCTCACCCGCCTCCATATCCACCCAGTGCAACTGGAACACTCGCTTTGCCGTATCCACACCAACGACGGTTCTGTTGGTCTTCATGTCGGATCCTCCGGTTTGCCCGTGAAGAGCTTGCTCTTCACCACTTGGCACTTTGATGCCGTCGGCCCGCGAGGGTCCAACCCTTTCGGCCTTCGAACATCAAGGGGTGGGAGGCGTTCATCCATTTCCTCGTTTTGTGGTTGGTGTGCACCACCATCAAAACGGACAACCACCATCTCCATCAAGAGATGCGCCGCTCCCATTCCAGCTTGCTGGGAAGGGAGCGGTGTCAGATCACATCGAGTCTAGTTCACGTAATGCCACGGATCGTAGACGAACCGGCCGCGCCCGAAGCTCCGGGGGTGTCTGGTAGGTCCACACTTTGACCTGATTCCCTTCGACTTCTGCCGGACTTAATGTCGGCCAGTTCGGTTCCGGCGCGTCGTCGGGAATGGGAATGACAACATGGATTTCGTCAGCATTGGGTCGACCGGTTGCCGTCACGGCTGCATGATCGCCGTCGTTCAATGGATCGAACATTCCTCCGTCGGCGCTCATTGCCCGACCCCTAGCATTGCCGCTAGCGAACGGGCGGCTTCGCTCTGGGACGTGCCGGACAGATAGGCGGCCAGGGACACCGGATCGCCGCCCCGGGCATCATCGGTCGCGAAGTCGGCCCACCTTCCGGTTTGCAAATTGATGCGGAACGATCCTTGGGACCGGTCGTTACGGCGCGGGTTGAGTGCTATCCATTCGCGGCCTTCTCTCCGTCCATCCGGCAACCAGCGGGCCGCCAGCGCGGGCAGGTTTTCGAGCGCGACGGCGTTGATCGCCGCGAAGTCGATGCTTCGCCTGTCTGCCGCAAAGCCACCCACATTCCCGCTTCGATGGCGCGTTCCGCCTCGCCCATTCCGGTCACTCCAGGATAGGCGCCTTTTGTTGCTCTTGCGGGCCACCGGATCAGCTCCCGGCGCCGATGCCGGCTTCTGCCTTGCGAGCTTCGATCCATTCGTCGATCAGGGATTTGGGCCAAGCGACGGCACGCTTGCCGATCTTGATGGGGCGCGGGAAATCGCCCCGTGACATGGCCGCGTAAATCCAGGCACGGGAGAACCCGGTAAGGGCCTCAACGTCGGGGCGGCGGAGTAGGGAGTCGGTCATAATGGCCTCCAAACTTATTTTGAAGGTCATGAAATAACTAAGTGGTCAGGCCCGTGCAGGTGACAAATAAGCCGTTCGCAATTGTCACGCGGTCACTGGATCTGGCGATAATGCTTCCAGGCTCTTAAGACATTTCGGTACGGCGGCTGTTTTTCCGGCTTACTTTTGTCCGGCCTAAATAAGATTGAAGCTACCGCGTCGCAGATTGAGTATGCGTCACCCTTGTCCGCCGTCGCTTCACTATGCGTTGCGTAAAGGTTGGGGAAATGTTTTCTAACCTCGATTTCCGGATCAATTTCTATTGCGTCAATGCCCGCCGGCTTGAGCGACGGTTGATTGGTTAGTTCTACCAAGTCGTGCGCAGTCAAGCCCGCGCCTTCGTTCTTGCTCCATGAGCGGGCTCTCATTTGGTTCAGGCGCTCGATGAAATGCTCAATGGGTATTCTATTGAGTTCATGGGATAATTTGTCGTAAGCACTGGGTAATAATTCCTCGGCCAGGTTTTCGGGGAGCTCGCCGTCCCTTTTCCATATTTCCTTGAGTAGTTCTATGGATAGCCCGCTGATAGCTTTCAAATCTGCTTGTAATTGGTCTTTTTCCCGCTGCAGGCGCTCCGCCTCCCTGTCGCTTTTCTCCCAGCGAGATAGTGTGTTGGTTCCCATATCCAACGCCTCAACCACCATCCCAATCAGATAATTTCGGGTCCGTTCAAATCGCCATCGACCACTCTGTCCGCTCGCGCTGTCAGGCTGCCATTCTCTCAGCTTATCCGGCATGTCCGCACCTTTCTCGAGCTGAACATTCTTGAGAATTTTCAGCACCAATCGATAGCCAGGGCTACTTTCATTCGCCAGTAACGTGTCGAGAATTGCGGGGTCCTGATTACCGCGCAGAAACCGGTAAGCCAGTATGGCGGCTTCACGCGCATCCGGATCATCGGGCAGGTCTACAGCGTTTTCCTCGCCATACAACAACAGGTTCTCTATCTTTATTGCTTGGCTCTCGCGGAACTCGGGCATCGAGATATTAGACGGTTCCAGAACGCCCACGGCCTTCAGGTAAACACGGGCGGTTTTCTTGCACTCTTCATATTCTGCCTTGATGTCTAATTGTGCGTCGGTATCGTTCACTAGCTCGTCTCCTGCGATGGCCGGGCCATTGGAACGACCGTTCCAATGGCATCGTTCGCGAGATACCCGGCCCACCGCCCCATCAGCGTGCGGCGGCGGTCCAACAGGTCCGAGCGGGCATAGGCGCCCTCGACACCCCTCACGACATGGGCAAGGCAGGCTTCGGCAAGTTCTCTGGGTACCTGGGCGGACTCCGAACACCAGTCCCGGAAGGTCGAACGGAAACCGTGGGGGACGGCGCCGATATCAAGATCATGCAACAGCTCGGAAAGCGTCGAAGCGGATATGGCCTTGCCTCCGGCCGGGGCCGGAAACACCAGGCCGCTTCCGTCATCGAGTTCCCGCGCTTCGTCGAGGATCTCCAGCGCCCTGGAAGATAGGGGTACGCGATGCTCGCGTCCGGTCTTCATTCGCTCGCCGGGAATGGTCCATATCGCCGCCTCCATGTCGAACTCGGACCACAAGGCGTGTCGGACCTCGCCGGAACGCGCGGCGGTCAGAACCAGAAACTCGAACGCCAGGCGAACCGATAAAGAAGTCTGGGAGCCCCTTACCATACGGATCACATCGCCGGCCTCGGAGTGGTGAACGGCGCGAAAATGCTTAGGCGTGCCGCCAACCTTCGGCAACGCGGCCGCAATGGCATCGCCGGCGGGATTGTCCACACGATACCCCTGCGCGACCGCCCACTTCATGATCGCGCTGATGCGTTGGCGGACACGGCGGGCGGTCTCGGCCTTTTCGGTCCATATCGGAAGCAAGACCGCCATCACGTCCGCCGTGGTGATCGTATCCACGCCCCTGGCCCCGAGACGGGGAAAGGCGTATTGGCGCAACGATGACTCCCATTGCCCGGCGGACCTGCCGCCATTGCGCCATGTCGGTTTGTGGATTTCGATGACGGTCCGGGTGGCTTCCTCAAAGGCCGGAATGTCCGGCCGCCGCCTGAGTGCCAGCGGATCGCCGCCCGCGCGGGCCAGCTTGCGGTTTTCGAAAGCCGCCGCACGGGCTTCGGCCAACGAGACCAGTGGATAGCCGCCAAGTCCCATGTCGCATCGCCGCCCGCGCACGAACGTTCGTAGAACCCACGACCTTGAGCCGCCGGGCTTGACCATCAGATACAGGCCGTTGCCGTCGCCATGCCGTCCCGGTTTCTTCACCGTTGCCGCGAACCTGGCCGTCAGTTTCCCAGCCACCTGCGTTCCCTCCTCTGATCCCACTCTATGAGTGGGAATGTAGTAGTACTCGGTAGAACCGTCAAGCTGTCAGAGGCAACAGAAAATATTGATTATAAAGGATATTTTAGCATTACCAAGAACGCTGTAGATTTATTGAATGCGGACAGCCCGTCCCCAGGAATTTGCCGGCAGAATGCAGACGAACGAAGCAGTCAAGCGGACGAAAGTCACTGCTCATGGTGTAAACGACATCCCGTTCGACCCGGGCGTCGTCAATCTCACAGTAAGCCCTCAGGGTAATTTGCCCGTCTTCCCGAAAGCTGAAACTAAACCATTCCCGCCCCCGTTCCTTATCGTCATCGCCGATATAAAGGATTTTGCCGCGCATATTGCGGACATAAGGAGACTTCTTTCCGGGGCCGAGATTGTCTTCTTGAACATTCGGAACGCTTCGTTCTTGTGCAGACGCCGTTGAGCCGCCGGCATCTCCTGCCGCCGCCGCGGCTGCAGCCACGAAAAACGACCTGCGATTCAAGTTGAGCATTGGATTACGCTCCCCTTTTCAGACGTGTGTAGTGTGCGCTGATACTAACTTGGTTCGTTCACGCAAAGCTCCCTACTTTACTAAATCCTGCTAATCAGATTGCTATTGGGAGGGAGTGCCTGATTTCACTTGTTGCACGACAGGACTAAGGTCTGGAAAAGCATGTCTTTGAGCGGTGGCGTGTTGATAAGGGCAAAACTGGGCTCTGGGTCATCATCGCATCTCCCCGGCATAGTATCGCCCGTAATTTGGCCCGGGGCTCTATGGCTTTTTTTACCTTTTACGTGACTTACGGCTAAGCAGAGCGGGTGATCCTATCAATTTCATGGTCGACTTCTGGTTTGGGACGCCATAAGGCTGCTTTGACATTGGCCTCGAGTTGCTCCGGGCGAGAGGCACCGGCAATCACGCTGGCGATGTACGGCTTGCTGAGTAGCCAGCCGAATGCGAAATCAAGCAGCGTCGCACCATCAGAGTCCGCCAGCGCCGTGAGCTGCTCAATCTTAGTGAATGTTTCATCGTTGAGGAACCGATCCGCGAGTTGCTGCGACATAGCGGCAAACGTTGCCATACGTGTGCCCTCCGCGGGGGCTACGCCTCGCTTATACTTGCCGGTGAGCGTGCCGCTTTCCAGCGGGAAGTACGGCAGCACGCTTTGGCCCAATTCGATGCAGGCGGGTACGAGCTCGTCCTCGATATCGCGGGTCAGGAGACTGTAATGGTTTTGCGCGGTGACATAGCCGGCAAGATTTCCGTCTGCCGATATCTGTGCGCACTCGTGGGCTTGTGCGGCGGTAAAATTAGAATGTCCGATGTAACGGACCTTGCCTTGGCTCACCAAGTCGTCTAAGGCCCGCAGAGTTTCGTCCATGGACGTCACGTTGTCGGGACGATGATATTGGTAAAGGTCGATGACATCGGTGTTGAGCCGCCGCAGTGACTGTTCAGCGGCATACATAATCGCTTCGCGCGAGCCGCCGCCGTCTGGGGACGGACCGCTGCCCATGGCACCGCCAAACTTGGTCGCGATGAGGACTTTGTTACGGCGCGATCCGAGCGACTGACCTAAGTATTCTTCAGAAGCGCCGCGACTATACACGTCGGCGGTGTCGAACAACGTGATCCCAAGATCGACGGCGGTGTGGACCACCCGCTCCGTGCCCGCAGCATCGAGCCGTCTGCCGAAATTGTTGCAGCCGAGGCCCACAGCCGACACGGCCGGTCCGTCACGTCCGAGCGTGCGATCCGTTTCAGCGGCGTGGACTGCTGATCTTGTCCCTGAGCCGGTCAATGAGACGGCCATAGGGACAGCCGCTGCAACGGCAGCAATTTTAATAACACCACGTCGTGATGTGCGGGCCATGGTGTTCCTCTTTCTCTGTCTTCGCAGGTTTAATCGTATGGCGATTGATCAGCCCTTACGGGCCCTCGTCTCAAAGTCTAAAGGCCAATCCTTTACTGGCCGCTGGCAGCAGGTTTCATAGAAACCAATGTGCGGGCTTGAGGAGTACAGATATGAACATCATCTTTGAGCTGATCAATTCGAAACACGGATATTGCGTTGGCATTGTTGACCGGTACGATCCGGTAGCGATCTAAACTCATCAGCGCCAGAAACATCCAGACACTACAGAGCAGAATTGTTGAGATAATGATCGCCCTAGAAACACCGGTGGACAACATACCAACTTTTTGCCTACCGGCGGGTCCAATTTTAGGCCCGTCCGGTTCTCTTTCATCTTCAAGGGATACGTTAGGCGGCTGTGACTTAGGTGAGTCAGGCGCGTCAGACATACGAATATCTCCTCAGGTACCATCTGCGGGGTTTAGCATGCGCCAAAATTCAGCAAGCTACAACGTGTCAGGCAGCGATTTTGTATGCCCAGTTGAACACTATACATTGGTGACACGTGTCCTCGTTATGCCAAAAGCGGACTTAAGAGAAGCCCGGAGATGTGAGGCTTCAATCAAGTGACGTCAAGAATCTCAACGGCAACCCGCTCGGCAGACTCGAGAGCTGCTTCCATGCCGCGGGCGGACAACCCTGTCGCATCACCGCAAAGATGGATTCGTCCGTGGGGTGCGTTCATCTTGCCGGCAAATTGCGTCACCTGACCCGGCCCGAAATTCGTCCAATCGCCGGAAGCAAAGGGATCCCGGAACCAAGACTTATAACCCGCAACGTCTAGTTTGCCTTTGGCAGCGGGTCTGATTTTTTCGATGGTATCGATAACCATCTTTTTGACGCTGTCCTCGTCCATCTGATCGGCGCGCTCGGCTTTATTGCCAAGCATCAGCGCCATCATACTGGTCAGTTGATTAGGATCATCGCCACCGAAATTGGGCATAACGTATCCAACCGGCGCATGGGCCAAGTACATACCGGGCTTAAAGCCATCCTCATCCCAGAAGGGTGATGTGGGGACCAGATGCACTTGCGTCACCATCTGGCGCGGTATGGTCCAAATGGCTTTGCGATGCACCCCCGTGAAGTAAGGCTCGACCTTCAACCGCCGCAACACGGGAAAGGGGATCGAGCTCACCACACGATCGGCGCGATAGACCGTACCGTCGCTACAATGGACTTCAGCGCCATCGTCGCTGGATCGAATGGCCACGGCTTCCATGCCGTAGTGAACGTCGCGTTTGAGTTTGCCTGCCATCGTCTCGGGTAGGCGTTGATTGCCACCTTCGAAAACGAACGAGCTGCGCACGCCATCCGGCGCAAAGACCGACCGGCCCCAGAGATACTCGAACATCACCACAAGAGCTGATACATCGTGGGTGGAATTATTGTATTCCCATTTGTGATTGCAGCACATGTCGATGACTTCTTCCGTCGCGCCTCTACTGAGCATCCAGTCGTCAAAGGAAATATCGAGATCGGCGAATTTTGGATCGAGCCAGTCGCCGGGCTGCACAAACGGCACGTTTTCCCCCATAAAGCGGGCGTAGTAGCGCCACGGTGTATCGTCGCGATGATCTTGTGGCAGAGGGTTTTTGGGGTGGTCGGGCCACTTATCCAGGGTCACGACTTTATCGTCGATCACAATTTCCAAACCACGAAGATAGGATTGTCTGTTTGGTTTATATGGTGCACCGTAGCGCTCGGCCGCATCGAGCACGCGCGCGTATCCTCCGCCAAAGGTATTTGCGCCGGCCTCGGGAATGCCCGGAATTTCGTCCATAGACAGAATGCGCCCACCGGCGCTATTTCGCCCTTCGATGACTTGAACGTCCACCCCCTGCTCTTCCAAGAGCAACGCGGACTCAAGACCGGAGAGTCCAGCGCCAATCACGATGACCTGTGTCCTGTTCTGAGTGCGCGCGCCTACCGGCGCAAAGGCGGTAAGAGATGCGGCGCCTGCATTCCGCAAGAGCGTCCGGCGATCGATGGCATAGCGAGTCATGCCAGGCCTCCTCAATTTGTCTTCTGGGCACTTCAATTGATTGGCTGCTACCAAAAATACTCGGAAGATGATGGACTAGTCAGGACAAAACTGGGTACTGGATGATCGCAGTATCGCTGTCAAATCCAAGATAAATTTTTGGTAGACTCTGACCTGGATTGAAGAAGCTAAGATAAAGCTAAATTAATCTTTATGTATCGGCTTTGCTGTCGCTCAGCAATGACCTCTGTTGAGAAGGAATTACAAATGAAACTCATGGGGCAATCCTTGGTGTTTGCAATATCACTTGCCATGGTCCTTTCTGGCTCTGTTGTGCTGGCAGACAGTCATAGCGTGGATTCCACGGATATGCGTTTGCGGGCCGCCCTTACCGGTGAACACCGGTCAGAAGAAAAAAGGCTAGAGACGTTTATCACAACCCATACGAAACGCTGACTTTCTTCGGTCTCGAGAAAGACATGACCGTGTTGGAAATCAACGCAACAGGTGGGTATTACACAGAAATCATTGCACCTGTCGTCGCCGATACCGGTCAGTACATCTCAACCATGTGGGATCCCAGCTTAAGCGAAGGGTCAAAGGAAATGTATGACGATCTCGCAGAGTTAATCGAAGCGAACAGGAATATATTCGGTGATGCTCACGTGGTTGGTATCCGCCGGGGGAATATGGTGCCTATCGAGCCGGGTTCAGCTGACCTCGTGTTGACCTTCAGAAATATTCATAACTGGATGGCCAGCGACGTCATCGGCGAGATGCTGAAAATGATGTACAACTCAGCCAAACTTGGCGGGCATCTGGGTATCGTCAAACATCGCGGAAACCCGATGGTCAAGCAGGATCCCAAAGCAGAGAACGGTTACGTCAATGAAGGGTACACCATCAAACTGGCTGAAGAGGCGGGATGGCAGTTGGTCTCGACCAGTGACATCAACAACAATCCCATGGATGACAAAGACTACGACAAGTGGGTTTGGCGCCTTCCGCCGACCCTTCGTTACTTGGCGTTTGAAGGTTGGCCCGCGGTGGACGATGCGCAACGGGCAAAGAGTTTGGCAATTGGGGAAAGTGACCGCTTCACGCTTCTCTTTGTGAAACCAGCTGGTTGAATTCAATAAGTCGTAGGCCGTTTCATTTGTACTTTGATGGGAAATTGTTGCGATTTAGTCTCTACTTTGGGTCACAAGTGAACCTTCCAACACAAAAAGAAAACCCCGCCAAAGCGAGGTTCTCAATGCTCAGCTAGAGACTGCTCTCAAGAAATTAGAGAAACCTACTTGTTGTCCCGTTGGAAGGCGGCGGAGACGGGGAGGTCGCCTTCGCGCAACAGCGGCGAATAGGTCAGATCAATGAACCGGTCCCGGTCCTTCTGCCATTCGGCTTCCTGTTCCGCCGTCGGCATGTACTTCTCGATCATCGCGTTGGTCACGCCTTTGTCTTCCAACAAAGCTTCCACAACCTTCATCCGGCGGCGGTTCGACCACACCTCGGCCCCGAGGGCGATCAGGCTGGTCATCATGTTGTCGAGGATCGGGTTGCCCAGAAAGACAGCCCGCTCGACGTCGGACGGTATAAAGTCAGATGCATAGGTCGGACGGTCGGTCTTCAACTTCGTGGTGGCCATGGGGTCTATCTCCTTAAGTGCGCCTTAGGCTTTTTTCGTTCCGAAGAAATGGCTGCTCGCATCCCAGTTTGGGCCGTCCTGTTAATTGACGTCGAAGCCAACGCGTTTCATGTCGCCCGCAAAGTCGAGTCCTTTATATTCATACCACCAGACTTCGTTGTTCCAGCGATGATTTTTCCATTCCTGATACAACGAGAATGGACCTGATAGTCCTCCGTACCCGCCCGTATAGATATCTTGGGGGAAATAGAGTCCGCCCGGGCGCAGAACGCGATGAGCCTCTGCGAACACGTCGCGTGACGCTTGTTCAGGAATTTCATGATGCAGCAGAAAGCTGGTGACGATATCGAAATGGTTGTCGGGGAACTCCGTAGCTTCAGCCAGGCCCTGGACAAAGTTCATATTCACGACCTGATCGACGGCCCTCATGTGGCCATAACGCACCATAGGCCCGCCCACTTCCACGCCCCAGACTTCCGCATCGGGGAACCGTTCTTTGAGGGCGACGGATAACTGACCAATGCCACAGCCCATATCAGAGGATGCGTTTGACCTTGCCGTCCTCTGGCAGGGAGACCTGACTTGCCAAACGGGTGTGGTACTCATCTTGGTAATTTTCTCTGAACCGGGCCAAATAAAACGCGTTGGTGCCATAGTGATAGATATGCCCGGCGAAGGCATTGCCCACATACCCGCCCGGCTGCATATGAATTTCATGCCTGGTGTAGTCGGGCATATCGAGATCCGGGTTCAGTTTCAGCGTGCCCGGGCCGATGTTGTCATAGGCCTCCATTTCGCTGAGATAGGTGTCCACGTCCTCGGCAAAGGACAGGAAGAAGTTGCGGTGGGCAAAGCGCTGGCCGTAGATCCGCATCAACCCTTCGGTGCCGATAAGAGGGTCGTTTTCGAACAGGTCTTTGACGTCCTTGAGGGGGAGGTCCTGTTTCGAGTCTTTTCCATGGGCTTTGACAAGGGCATTGGCCCGTCTTGTCGCGGCTCTTAATACGGTTGAGCCACGCCAAACGCGAAAGCCAGTGAGAAAGTCATCGCGGCCCTCTGCATCAAGCGTCGGCAGGCGTTCGAGACGGCCGCGCGCGCCACGTTCTTCAATGTCAGGCGCACCCTCGGTTTTTGTTCCGGCCTTAGCTTTACGGCCACTCACAAAGGATGAAATTGCTGTTCCGACACCGGCACCGGCCCCAAATAGGGTGCGGCGATCAAGCATGGTGATCTCTCCTATTTCAATTGTGTTTAGACGTATAGGTACATTGTCTAAAGAACCAATCGCCTAAAACGTGATGTTTGACCCGATGCCAAACGTCCTCTTTTCCTGAAGAACCACTATTATACTCCGGAACGCGCCGAATGAGAACGTGGGATGAGAAAAATCAAGCCCAGATGTGGCCATTCTCCACGTCTCTTTTGGATCAATAATGGACATTCCACAAAAGTGCGTAGGTTTGCTATCTGCCCGCTCCGGCCATGTCTTCGCCGTCTTTCATGATGGTGCGCCATTAGCGATCTGTACCGCGCTGGCCGTTAAGGTCGCCCGGTTCCGTATCTCGCTTATAGACGAAGAGCTTCAAGCCCTTATAGGTCCATTGATAACGGCCATCGCTCAACTCGACTACGGACCAGTGGCCGATGGGTTCGGTCGCGCTATCGGCGTAAACTGGCGACCACAGGTGTGCTGTGGCCATATCGCGGCTGGTTCCGATATCGAAAGGGGTGCCGAAGGCACGATTTTCTGGGAGATCATAGGCATAAAGAGTCTTACCGTCGGCATCTGCCAAGAGGGTGCCGGCGTCGGAATTCTGAATGGTAATCCAGTCCGGCACCGACGGTGGCGGTTCGAGTACGACGGCTACAAACGTTTCCACACCGTCACCGGCAATCTCTCCTGGCTGGAAGTCCCCGACATACCGGAAGAGTGGCTGATCTTTGTAGGCCCACTGTTTGGTGCCGTCAGCTCGGTTTATGACTGACCAATCACCGAGGGTAGACCGTGCACGCCACCAGGCTTCCACCGGCGGCCAGGTTTTGGCACAGTCGCCATCGCAAACAGACGCAGCCGGTACATCGGCGCTGGGGGTGTAGAGTGTCATGTTCTTTTGGTCGACGAGCAGGTGTCCAAATTCAGTCTTATAGGAATTGAACCCAGGTGGTAGTGGCAGCGGCTTCAACGCCACGTACCATTGGCGCTGATGTTCGTCGCCATTCATATCACCCGGAGCATCGTCGCGACTGTAGGTGTAGAGCGGCTTGCCTCGGAAAGCCCATTGGCGTGTGCCGTCGTCTCGGACATTGATGGACCAATCGCCATCTGCTTCGGCTTTCGCGTCGGCCTCCCCATCTACCTGCAAAGGTCGCCAGATTTCGGCACACTCATCCTTACAGTCGGAAGGGCCCCCAATGGGGTCTCTCATATAGGTATAGAGAGTCATGCCAACAACGTTACGCAGGATCCAGCCGTGGCCACGGGTTGCGAGTTGTACGTTTGCCGGTACAAACGCGTCTTGGGCCAAAGCGGCTGTCACGCAACCCAAATAGAACGCAGCGCCAAAACTGAAACACATCTTGTTCACCGCGCGACCTGTCGTGTGTTGTCTTTGGGAAGAATGATGAACGCTGCATAGGCACCGACTTCGAAAGCGGTGGAAAGATGAGTACATCGCCCTGTTTCCGGATCAGGATAGCCATCCGCCAACTCTGGGGCAGCCCTATACATGGCCGGACAATCGGCCGCCGATGAAGTATGCCCCACCATTCCTCCGATATAATGGAGAAACGCATCCATATTGTAGTAACCGGATACGAGTCCGTTCGCCGTCGCACCGTCCGTGGCAATTTCCAAGCGCAGGTCCATGTCCTTAATCACCGGGTGCATGAAGGTGTAGTTGCCGTAAAACGGCAGGCTGACGTCACCGCGCTTCGTGGTTAGGACACCATTTCTGATTGCACCCTTGAGGGAATCTCCGTAACGGGGTTTGTCGCCATCCATGTCGACGTTGTAACTGGAAAACGGCAACGGCTGGCCACTGCCATCCAGAACGAACTGATCGATAGACCGGTAAAACGTCACATTGACATCGTTGTCGTTGCGCGCATCTTCGACGCCGGTGATTTCGATAAGGATCATGCCAAGGCCGCTTGTGCCCCGACGTTCAGCCGCGATCAGTTCCGGTAAACCGCCTTTGCGCCAGCCGTACACACACCCAATGAGGCGATACATTTGATTGTCGATTCCGGGCGTGCCGTCCGGATGGGTGAAGTTTTCATGGGAGCAAGTCTTCGACGTGGCGCTGCCATCGCTGTTACCGTCGAGATTGACACCATAGGAATACTTGCCTTCCACAACCGTATGGGTGGGTCGGTGACGACAGTAAGATTGAGGCACACGTTTTCACCGTTGGGACCCCGGCGCATGGCTGTTGGATATCGGTCGAGTTTGGGCCGCAATCCGTTTACCGTCAGCCCTACGCGCTTTTCTTTCGAAAGACCCCACCACCAATTCTCGTCATTACTGACCGCCAAGCCTTCCGGACATTCATCAACGAACCGGCTGTTGTAAATGGCAGTGAACCAATCCCGCACCACAAAACCGAGGGTGCCGTCCACGGGTTGCTGTGCATAACCTTTGAAAGGCAAAACCATACACGTGCCAAAGCACAGAACTAGGCAAAAAACCTGGACCTTATTTTTGGCTCCCGCGGCATCTCGCTTCTCTTTAAGACAGGTATGAATGCTGGAGTTTACCACCAGCTTAATTGTAAAGCCCCATTGTTATGGGCCACTTGTTCGTGGAGTTTCAGGCACAGGTGGTTTCTTTTGAGGGCATGATGTGGCCGGATGTAATTGTACTATCTGAGCCATTTTCTGATGACGGCCCTAGCCTGCTTGATGATTGAGAACCATTCAACGTTGACATGACATTCAATGTTCGCAAATAGCTTCTTGAGTAAGCCCCTCTCGGTTTCCATCAGTTGATCCCCTTTTTGCCACAATCGGATTTATGGCAAAGGTGACAGAGACGTGGAAACCCTTGACTTGGATACCAGGACCACGGTGTCCTGGATAATTGACAGCTTGGTATCGCCCCCCAGCCATAGACGCCCGCAGCGAGACGCATTAGGAAAAGGGCCATGGCACGTGAAGATGATCATTCCATAACAGAAATGGTAGAGGCTTTTTTGGCCGCCCTCCCCGTTCCATTAGTTCTACTGGACCACAACCGAACTGTGTCTGCCGCCAATGAACCGGCATTTCAAGAGCTAGGTATGGGGGGTATGGGGTCTGACATTTCCCACTCAATCCGCAATCCTAAACTGCTAGGGGCAGTGGATCAGGTCCTTAAGGATGGCGAGTCTGCAACCTGTGAACTACACATCGGATCAACACCGTCCCGGATCTATGAAGTCAATGTTTCAGGGCTAACACTGGATTCAATCCCTTTTGTTCTGCTGACCTTTACGGACTTAACAACGGTGCGTCAGGTTGAAAATGTTCGATCGAACTTTGTCGCCAACGTCAGTCACGAGTTGCGCTCACCATTAACCACAGTGATGGGGGCCATCGAAGCCTTGGAAGGACCAGCCAGAGATAACTCGGAAGATCGTCTTCGTATGCTGTCTCTTATGGGACAGGAATCACGACGGATGAAAAATCTGATTGAAGACCTGTTGTCTTTATCCCGGGTCGAGGCGCAGGAATTTATCGAGCCCGACCAAGACGTTCGTCTATTACCTTTATTGAGCACGGCCCGCGACCGTATGTTGGATTTGGCTGCACAAAGGGGAATTTCGATAAGGTTAGAAGCTGCCCAAGACTTGCCGCCCATACTCGGCTTTGAGGAAGAATTGCTAGAGGTTTTCGACAATCTGATCGGCAACGCGGTTAAGTACGGGGCGGAGGGCGGCGTGATCAGTGTAACGGCAGCGGTGACAGAACAGGCGGTCAGGATCGCCGTTCACAACGACGGCACACCCCTTTCCTCTGAGCATCTGCCACGCCTTACGGAACGTTTTTACCGTGTGGATAAAAGCCGCTCCCGTGAATTGGGGGGAACCGGACTCGGTCTAGCCATTGTGAAGCACATTGTGAATCGTCATCGCGGAAAAATGCACATTGAGAGCTCTGCTGAGAAAGGGACTACTTTTTCGGTCATTTTACCCGCTACGGGCTGACCTGGCTTCCTCGGACTCAGGCAGTTTTTCTAAATCTGTCACATAACTGAAACAAATCTTTGTCATAAAACAGTAACCGAACTGTCACTAAACCGTCGTGGCAGAGCCTTAAAAAGGCGCTTTGTAACGGACGGGACAGGCCTTTCCGTGAAAATGGTTTTCAAGGATGAAGAGTATGAAAAGAGCTTATTTCCTAGGGTTGGCTGGCGCCGCGGCCTTGGTCGCGACATCCGCCATCAATCCTGCATTGGCCCGTGACGAGGTCCGAATCGTCGGCTCATCAACGGTCTACCCTTTTTCAACGGTTGTGGCAGAACGGTTCGGCAGAAATACAACCTTCAAAACACCCGTTGTTGAAAGCACAGGCACTGGCGGCGGGTTCAAACTGTTTTGCTCCGGTGTCGGCACGGGCACACCCGATGTGTCCAACGCTTCCCGGGCAATCAAATCCTCAGAGATTGAACTCTGTACCGAAAACGGAGTCGCCGAAATCGTCGAAGTCAAAATAGGCTATGACGGTATCGTTCTGGCCAATGCCAGCAGCGCAAACCAATACAATCTCTCCACCCGCGACATTTTCCTGGCCCTGGCCAAAGACGTCCCCAATGGAGAAGGAATCCTCATTCCCAACCCGGCCAAGACCTGGAGTGACGTAAATCCGTCACTGCCCAATTCCAAGATTGAAGTACTGGGACCACCGCCCACATCGGGTACCCGTGATGCCTTTGTCGAACTGGCAATGGAATCCGGCTGCAGTAGTTTTGATTGGATTAAGGCCGTTAAGTCGTCCGACAAGAAACGCTTTCAAGCCATCTGCCACAGTATTCGGGAAGACGGCGCCTTTATCGAAGCTGGTGAAAACGACAACCTGATTGTGCAAAAGCTGGCTGTCAATAAAAACGCCCTTGGAATTTTCGGGTACAGCTTCCTCGACCAGAATATGGATAAGGTACAGGCCAGCACGGTCAACGGTTCCGAAGCGACCTTCGAAAACATCGCCGATGGAACCTATGCTATCGCCCGCCCCTTGTACTTCTATGTCAAAAAAGCGCACTTAGACGTCATTCCGGGCCTCCGGGAGTTTGTTGCTGAGTTTATGTCTGAAGATGCATCCGGAGAAGACGGCTACCTTGGGGATCGCGGATTGATCCCGATGAGCGGCGAGGAGCACCTGGATTGGGTCAGCAAAGTTCTCAGCTTCAAGTCCATGAGCTAAGCCAACCGAACCCAGTTGAACCTTGATCGGCAACTTCCGATGAACACACACGCGCTTTCTCTAAGGCACCCAAAGCAAATGATAGCCGAGCGACTGATCAGGGCCATCCTGTTCAGTTGCTCAGCGGTTGCGATCTTTATCACCATCGGAATCGTTGCGTCACTAGTATTTGAGGCGCTGAGGTTTTTTCAGTCGGTTTCCATTTTTGAGTTTCTGTTCGGGCTGGAGTGGAGTCCGCAAACTGCGTTGCGTGAGGACCAGGTAGGTGCCACGGGCCGCTTTGGTGCGGTACCCCTGTTCGTAGGCACAGCACTCATTAGTACCGTTGCTCTGTTCGTCAGCGCACCTTTGGGCATCTTTTCCGCCATCTATCTAGCGGAATACGCCAGCGATGGCCTGCGGTTTTACGTTAAACCGCTATTGGAAATTCTCGCCGGTATCCCGACCGTCGTTTATGGCTTTTTTGCCGCTATCGTGATTGCACCCGCGATAAGTAACCTTGGCGACACTGTGGGCCTAGACGTTGCCCATGAAAGTGCACTAGCTGCTGGATTGGTTATGGGCGTAATGATCATTCCCCTCATTTCATCCATT
Source organism: Rhodospirillaceae bacterium (assembly GCA_965262665.1). Classification (GTDB taxonomy): domain Bacteria; phylum Pseudomonadota; class Alphaproteobacteria; order Rhodospirillales; family Rhodospirillaceae; genus CBDBND01. The sequence goes on along the minus strand of OZ253551.1, from coordinate 143,010 downwards.
TCGGACGATATCATCACGGCGGTGCCAGATTCACTTCGGGAAGGATCCCGTGGACTCGGTGCGACCAAATCCGAAACCATTCGTCATGTGGTTTTACCGGCCGCATTGCCGGGCATCGCCGGTGGCATTTTGCTGGCAATCTCCCGCGCGGTCGGCGAAACAATGATCGTGGTAATGGCGGCAGGTCTAGCAGCTAACCTGACCTTCAACCCACTTAATGCAGTAACCACGGTCACGGTGCAGATTGTGACCCTTCTGACGGGCGACCAGGAATTTGATAGCACCAAGACGCTTGCCGCTTTTGCATTGGGTCTGACTCTATTCGTCGTCACTCTCATTCTTAATGTCATTGGCAGCGCCGTCGTTAACCGCTTCCGAGAGCAATATGACTGACAGAGACCTTACATCCACCCTATCAAGCGCAGCTTTGCCAGGTGTAGAAACTCGCCACCGCAGCGAAAGACGATTTCGTTTGTTGGGTTTTGCCGCCATTCTTATGAGCTTGTCCTTTCTGGCGTTCTTTTTGATTTCCATTGTCGGTACTGGCTATGGCGCCTTTTTTCAGACGGCGTTGAAGTTAAGTGTCAACCTTGAACATGACGTAATCGGCCTCACAGAAGACTTTACGGAAGACGATTTAGCATCGCTCAGTTACCGGACCATCGTCCGCGCGGCCATGCGTGCACCCTTTCCAGAAGATTTAAACCGGCGGGACAGCCGAGCGCTTTATCAATTATTGGGTGCCGCAGCTGAATTTGAATTACGGGATCGCGTTTTATCGGAACCTGAGTTGATTGGGTCCTCGGTAAGCCTGTGGTTAACAGCATCCGATGATGTGGACCTTTTCACCAAAAGCGGCAGCGAGGAGTCCGATCAACAAACAAGACTCAATGAGAAGCAGCGGGAATGGTATGCTCTTCTCAAGGCCGAAGGCCGCATCAAATCACGGTTCAATTGGACCTTTCTAAGCAGCAGCGATTCGAGAGATCCCGAAGTTGCAGGAGTCTGGGGTGCCATCGTGGGGTCCTTCTTCGCCCTGGGTGTGTGTCTGCTGCTGTCGTGTTTTGTCGGTGTGTTGACGGCTGTATATCTTGAAGAGTTTGCTTCTCGAAACACGTGGACGCGTTTCATAGAGGTCAATATCAACAATTTGGCGGCTGTGCCGTCCATAACCTTTGGGTTGCTGGGTCTTGCGATTTTTCTGGGCTTTTTTGGATTGCCGCGGTCGGCATCCTTGGTGGGCGGCATGGTTCTCGCCCTGATGACACTCCCCACCGTGATCATCAGTTCCCGCGTCGCCTTGCAGGCAGTGGCACCTTCCATTCGTGAAGCCGCTTTCGGCATCGGCGCAAGCCGTGTGCAAACCGTGTTTCACCACGTGGTGCCTCTTGCTCTGCCGGGAATCCTAACTGGGATCATTATCGGCATGGCTCGGGCCTTGGGTGAGACGGCTCCACTTCTAATGATCGGCATGATTGCGTTTATTGCGGATGCACCATCGACATTGACACAGCCTGCCACGGCCCTGCCTGTGCAGGTCTATCTTTGGTCCGACAGTCCTGAGCGGGCGTTCGCGGAAAAGACGGCAGGTGCTATCATTGTACTGTTAGCATTTTTGCTGTTGATGAATCTGATGGCTGTGATCATGCGAAGGAAGTTTGAAAAGTAATGTTAAAAAAAGCACTCACAGAGAAATGGGAAACAACGACCGACAGTGAAACTGCGGTTGAGTTCGACGAAGGCCGCACGCGGATCAAAGCCACGGATGTCAATGTCTCTTACAACGGCCGACCTGCCCTCAATAATGTGAACCTTGACATACGTGCCAAAGCAGTCACGGCTCTGATCGGTCCGTCCGGTTGCGGCAAAACCACTTTCCTGCGCTGCATCAACCGCATGAATGATCTGATTGAGGGCTGTGAAGTGACCGGCGATATTACTTTGGACGGTGAAGATGTATATGGACCCGACGTTGATGCCGTGGTTCTCCGTCGCCGCATCGGAATGGTGTTCCAGAAGCCAAACCCTTTCCCCAAATCCATATATGAAAACGTTGCCTACGGCCCCCGCATCCATCACCTGGCGAGGAAAGGCGACGCCTTGAATGAAATCGTCGAACGCAGCTTGGTCCGTGCGGGCCTATGGGAGGAAGTAAAGGACAGGCTCAATGCCCCGGCGACAGGCTTGTCGGGCGGTCAGCAGCAAAGACTGTGTATCGCCCGAGCCATCGCTGTTGAACCAGATGTGATCTTAATGGATGAGCCTTGCTCTGCTCTTGATCCCATCGCCACCGCGCGCATTGAGGAACTGATCGACGACCTCAAGACGAAGTACACCATCGTAATCGTTACCCATTCCATGCAACAGGCGGCGCGCGTTTCACAGCGCACTGCTTTCTTCCATCTCGGCGAGTTAGTCGAGGAAAATAAAGCGAGAATTATTTTTACCAACCCGTCGGATGAGCGCACGCTCGCCTACGTGACCGGATCCATTGGTTAGGTGGGGAGGATATAGAGCCATGAAGGAAGGACATATTGTCTCTGCGTACGATAAGGACCTCAAACAGCTGGACAGGCTGGTCAGTGAAATGGGGGGGATGGTTGAAAGTCAATTAGCGGCTGCTCTGGATGCGTTAGCACGCCTTGATCCTGCGGCAGCTAGAGACGTGATCTCACAAGACAAAGCAATAGATGAGTACGAATATCAGATCGACATCCATGCCACGGAAATGCTGGTTCTGCGTCAACCTATGGCCCAGGACCTACGCGTTATCTTAGTGGCTCTTAAACTCTCCGCAAATCTCGAGCGCATGGGAGACTATGCCAAGAACATTGCCAAGCGCACTGTGACCATAACGGGCGCACCGCTCCTTGCATCAACAACTCAGTCCATCAAGCACATGGGTGAGATAGTACAAGACATGATCAAGGATGTGTTGGACGCCTATTCAATCAGAAATGTGGAAATGGCCCGAGCAGTGATCCAAAAGGATCAAGATGTGGACCGTATTTTTACCAGCCTATTTCGTGAATTCATGGAAATGATGACGGCTGATCCTGCGCAAATCTCCTTGGGAACGCATCTGGTATTCATTGCGAAGAACGTTGAACGCATCGGTGACCATGCCACCAATGTGGCTGAAAAGGTTTTATATATGCTTGAAGGTAACTTGCCGGACGGTGAGCGGCCTAAGGATGACCAGTCGACCGCTATATTGGTTGGTGGAGATGGGAGCGACAGCTGATTGTGAGTGACAAGACGAACATTCTCATTGCTGAGGATGAGCCAGCTCAAGCTGAGGTTCTCAAGTTCAACCTTGAAGCGGCCGGTTTTGGTGTTCGCATTGCTTCGGATGGGGCTGATGCACTGGTGCAAATTGATGAAAACCGGCCCGACTTTTTAGTCCTGGATTGGATGATGCCAGAAGTCTCGGGCATCGAAATCTGTAGACGTTTGAGACGCACCGATGAAGGCCGCAGTTTACCGATCATCATGGTCACGGCCCGTGGAGAAGAGGATGACGGCGTCCGCGCGCTTGATGTTGGCGCCGACGACTACATGGTGAAACCTTATTCACCGGCTGAACTTATTGCTCGCATCAACGCCGTTATGCGGAGGACAACTCCAGAGCTCGTCGCCGAAAAACTGGAATTCGCCGATGTGGTGCTTGATCTGGCATCGCGAAAAGTCAGACGTGGCGGTGATTCAGTGCACCTTGGACCGACAGAGTTTCGTATCTTGCAGACCTTGATGGAGCGACCGAGCTGGGTGCTTTCCCGCCGTCAAATCATCGACCTGGCTTGGGGGGCAAACATCTTTATTGAAGATCGGACGGTTGATGTCCATATCAAGCGCCTGCGTGCCGCGTTGGGCAACAGCAACAAGCCCAATCTCATCCGCACTGTGCGTGGATTCGGTTATGCGCTAGATGAAGAATCAGCATGAGGTGCTATTACAGACCCAGTAAGAATATCTGCTTCGAATTAAATACGGATCAATTGAGCCCGGTGTATTGATAGCCGCTTTCAGACATAAACCAGTCTCCGCAATTTGCAACACGGGGCCAATATCAGCCTTAGAGGCCGTTTCGAAAGGGGTTGAGTGGCCGGTGTCGATGTGATTCCAGGAAGGTTGCTGAAACCGATCTGGAGCCGCCATGTGGACGCCGACCACCCGAGAGCAGCATAGCCGCAAGGCGCTGCGTTATCAGACTGATTTGACCGATGCGGAGTGGGTTGTGATCGAGCCTCATTTGCCTCCGGCTCATGGCACGGGACGGCCCCGGTCATGGCCGATGCGAGAGATCGTCAACGGCATTTTCTACGTGATGCGGGCTGGCTGCCCTTGGCGCTTGCTGCCAAGCGATTTACCACCGTGGGGCACGATCTATCGCTGGTTCGCTAAGTTCCGCGACGACGGCCTCCTTGAGAAGATCAACCACTTTCTGGTCATGGCCGATCGCGAGCGGGTCGGACGCGAGGCCAGCCCGAGCGGCGCGATTATCGACAGCCAGAGCGTCAAGACGACCGAGGCTGGTGGCTCCCGCGGCTACGATGCGGGCAAGAAGATCAAGGGGCGCAAGCGCCACGCGCTGGTCGACACCGACGGGCGCGGCCTCGTGCTCGAGGCGCATCCGGCGAGTATCCAGGACCGCGATGGTGGCGGGCCGCTGCTGTGCGCCTCACGCGGCTCGTTTCCGTTCATCGAGAAGGTCTTTGCCGACAGCGGCTACGCCGGCGAGAAGGTCGCCACGGCCACCATGATCGCCGTCGAGATCGTGCGCAAAAGCCCCGATCAGGTCGGCTTCGCCGTCCAACCGCGCCGCTGGGTCGTGGAGCGCTTCTTCGCCTGGATCAACCGCAACCGGCGACTGGCAAAGGACTTCGAGGCCACCATCGCCTCGGCCCGCGCCTTCCTCTACGCCGCCTCCGTCATGCTCCTCGTCCGCAGATTGGCCCGAGCCGCATGACTTTCGAAACCGACTCTTAGCCCGTGTCATCGCGTCAAAACAGATCAGCTCTCAAAACAGAGTGCCCAATTTTCGGAGTTGGCGGGCCGGTAAGGACAAACTGGGCACTGGGTCCTAGTGGTGTCGTTTGGGGACCGCAATGTCCGCTAATAGCCAAAGGCGGACATAAGGACCCCAAAAACCAACTTTGTGCTCAAAAGGCTCCAGGGCCTAATTTTGATTTGCACCCGTGGGAACGCAGAAAGCCCGCTCACGACCCGACGCTTCATTGATAAATATCTCAGCAGCCGCTTCACAAGCGCTGCGACTATAAAATTCGGCTGTCGCAAGTTCCGACCAACCTCGTTCGTTGTAGGTGTATATCAAAATTAGAATCCATGTAGCTGTCATAAACCTTCCTCCTATTTACCCTTGCGAATTAATCTTCAGGATAGAACAGGGTGCACCACTTGAAATCCATTTCTTTAGGTTAATAAGCAACCTTCCGCTTTGGGTCATAAGTAGACACTCAGAAAGAGCCCACAAATAGCGAAAAGCGGACATTCATTCCGTCCCGTCTTTGCCTGCAGGCCCACTAAACACGATTCTTTATAGTTTTTATCCTTGGGCAGATGTCGGCAACCATTACGATTGCTGAGACAGCAAGTGTCAAGTATTGGCCGAGCTAAAAGTTGCGGCTCGTCGGCTGACATCTTCGGTAATCCATGCGACCGATTCCTCTATAGAAACGACTGACACATTGAGTTTTGACGCCGTGGTCTCGATATCACCAAAGTGTGAAACTGCACGGGCGATGATCGTTGCATTGAATCTGCCACCATCCAATTCCAACAGAGCATTCTGACTCGTTTCTCTAGGAAGGTTGTTCACATAGTCCGGGTTTACCCCTGAGATTTGCGCAGTCAGCCGCACATCACGAAAATGGTTTAAAAGCCGAATAATGAGTTGATCGGTAATTGAAGTCCTGTTGGCCCATGGAAAATTAGCATCTGGAATCGATTTCTCGAGGAATTGGCAGAGTGTGAGAACGGCGGTGACAAATTAGTCCACGGGAGCGGCGGGAATGTCCCGGCCGCGGGCGGCGCAAAAGTCTGCCACCTGTAGCCTTCGATCCGTTTGGGGATGGAAGGTGGGAGGATGTACTTGGTGGACCTTTATCTAACCGTGCGACTGGCGTGCCATGTGGAAGAGCTGAGCCAGCGAGAAGCAGCAAGACGGTTTGGGCTATCGCGCGATACAATGAAGAAGATGCTGCGGCACTCGGTGCCGCCGGGATACCGGCGCAGCGAGCCGCCGAAGCGGCCTAAGCTGGACCCGTTCACGGATATCATTGACCGCATTCTGGAAGCGGACCGCACGGTTCACCGTAAGCAGCGCCACACGGCAAAGCGGATATTCGAGCGCCTTCGCGATGAGCATGGCTTCACCGGCGGCCAGACCATCGTCAAGGATTACGTCCGCGAACGGCGCCGTCGTTTGGGGGCTTCGCCATGTGCGCGGTTTTGCGCCGAAGGGCGCCTCAAGTCTGCACGACCGGGGCCGGCCACAAGTCGAAGGCGGAACTCGCAAGCTGAGTCGACCGTATGGTCTGACAGCTTAGCGTAGGTCAGGCGTTGGTGTTGCCTCCGTGGTTCCGGGAAACGCGACCGTGCTGCCCGAATTCCGATTCCATCTGTCTGTGGTGGGGGCGCGGTCCGGAATTGCCAAACGGCACGAATGGGAGCGAAAAGGGGTCAGATTGTAGGAAAAAACTGCATTCGGTTTGATGACGGATCTGGATCTATAGGAAAATCAAAAATCGTTTTCCGGTGATCTCGACGTTGTGTCGGACCACCCCATCCCTTTGGAGCGGCGTGCATGGGGGCCGTCTCGGGGGGGGGCCTACAGGGGTCCGGCCCTATTGAATGGGAGGCGTGGTGAAACTTCTCTGGTGGCAGTCGCCGGGCCTGACGTTGGGCCGCGCCGTCAAATACGCTACTCGCCAAGCGCCGCGGCGGACCGTGTGTGCCCGCCGCCGTCCCGGCGTCATTCAGCGACGTGTGCTCGGCTCCACCGGAAAGACCCATAACCTTAAGCGTTCTTAGTGTTGTCGAGCTTCGGAAGATCCTGGAGCCAAGCGCGCAGTTCGTCGGCGAGGATAATGGTGCGGCGGCCATGCTTCCGCGCTACGACATCACCTGTCTTTATGGCGCGGTATAGTGTGCTCCTGCTTACGCCAGAAAGTTGCACTGCATCACGAATTGTAAGGGCAATTGGGTTGGTGGCGGCATTCATGCGAATTCTCCAGGTGTTCGTCGACGCGCCGGGGTGAATCTCGGCGTGTCAAGACGATGCCCTTCGGAGAATTCTTTTTCAAAACCCTCAAGATCAATAAAATTTAAGCAACTTGAGGATTTATCGCTTGCAACATTTTTGACTTTTTAAGGCGATCAATCCTCGAAGCAATTGATTTAGGTGTAATAGGTTCTTCAAGTTCTCTGAGTACAGCGGTAACAAATCGAACGAACGGACCGCTGACCTGACCCGTTAATGGATCTGTGCTGTATCCGGCCTTATCATTCCAACACTCAGAATAAATGTGAGCGAGCCTAAACAAGATTTCATCATCTTCATTCATTCGACCATTTGTGTTCAAAGAAGATGTTTTATTTTTGAGCTTCGCTTTCTTTCCCGCATACCGTGCTGAGATTTCGAGGGTTTGAATTACATCTATGACTGACGCTAGTTCTTTCTGTAGGTCGAGGAATCTTGTTTCATCGTCCTTGACGGTCTTCAAATGGGCTGGAACAACGGAATCCTCAATTGCGGCCTGTCCCCCTAACTCGAGTAGACTTAGAGTCCTGATAGGCAAAAACTTCTTGCCGTCCTCGGTCTGGACACCCAGTGCCTCTAATAAGGCCCGTGATCGCTGCACAATGTTCTTGAAGAAGTCTCTGGTCGGCGGATCGGTTGACCAGGCATCGTGGAAGTAGTCGTAGGCGAATCCTCCCAGTTTTGGCTTCAGTCTTTTTCTCATTAGCTTCAGTCTTTTTCTCAAAGGCAATTGCATTGGATCATCGACGTTTCCCTCATTTTTGGATTTTTTTCCGTCAACTGAGCTCGCTTGGTCAGGCCGGCCCACTTCCTCGATGATTTGGTCGACAACGTCATAGGAAAAGCGAAGCCATTCCGGTGTCTTTAAGGACCTCTCTATCCTTTGTTCGGCCTTTCTCTGCCTATTGGTCGTCATGACGCACCTCTAGATATTGTGACCCAAACTGAGATAACGGTGATGTCATTTGCCCTCATACTGGCACACAGCGTCCAGGCGATCACATAGCGGGAGCAGGCATATAATTCACTATGATTTTCAACGGCTGAGGGCTGGATTAATTGGAACAACTTGGGCGGTTGTGCTGGCGCGGTCGCAGTACTTGGCCCACTCGGCCAGCCGAGCACACTGGAAGACCGCTTCACCGATACGGCGAATCTTTCGGGAAGCTTTCACAGGCGCTAGTCTTCCATATTTTCACCCGCACAGCTTTCGGAAGACCCTGACGTTGTGCGGACTACGAATCTGCCGGACTGCCGAAGAATTCAAGGCATGGTCCCAAAACTATGGTCACAATAAAGTTCTCACTACCTTGACTAGCTACGAGACTGTACCGCTGTCTCGGCAGGAAGAACTTATAGGTGATCTCTGCAACGAAAACGGGCTTTTTTTTGAAGATTTTGGTTTTGTCGATGGCAAAGCGGTCGAGCAAGCGATTTCGGTTCTACAACGCGTCAAACACAACTTTGAACCCTCCTGACTCACATGACCAATGTTGCGATAGAAGGGACCAGTCCGCCCGCCGCAACGGTCATGCCGAAGCGTCCAGTAGCATCCGTCAACAACTGATAATAACGAGAACGAATGCGGGCATTTACAGATACCTGTCCCGTGAGCGGCGAGGATTGCCTTATGGAGGAGAAAGCCGGCAGCGTCATGGCATTGTCAGATTAAATCTGCTTGATCGTCTCTCCCTGTCCCCTCTTGGGGATTTCAGGGCGCAAAAAACTTTGTCTGGCTTAGACCGGACAAGTACGGGCGACGAAGAAGATTTCGATGCCGCGCTAGAACAGGAGATCTTCGACCTGTCTCAGCGACAACGTGTAAAGGACATACAGCATCACCGCGCTGCGGATTACCTCGGGCGAACTGTTGAAATAACGGCAAGGGTTTTGCATCGCCGGAGGTACGGGACCTTACTTTTTAGCTCAAGCCCATTTACTCTGACAATGCCCGATATAGAGATGGGTTAAAGAATGGGTCATAGAGACTATTAATTCATAACTTATTGTTATTAAAATATAATTATAAAATAATGGCGGACCCGACAGGACTCGAACCTGCAACATCCTGCTTAGAAGGCAGGTGCTCTATCCAGTTGAGCTACGGGTCCTCGGAGTGTTCCCAATCCGTTTATGAGACCCGTCTATAGGCGAAGTTGTCCGCATAGGCCCTGGGTTTGACGACACGGTCGCTCGGGTCCTGGACACGATAAGATAAACCCCGCCTCTTGGCATAGGCCACTGCATCTTCCTTGGTGGGAAAACGCATATTGAGTTGCCGCGACGTGTCATGGGATCCGGACCAGCCCATGAGCGCATCCGCCTCCGGCCGGTCGCTAGGTTCGAATTCCAACACCCAGTCTTGGGTATTGGATCGCCCCGACTGCATCGCCGTCTTCGCCGGCCTATAGATACGGACTTCAGCACCCATGATCTGACCTCGTCGATTTAAAACCTCACCCATCATAACGTTTTTTAGTGGTCGGGGAGACTGGATTCGAACCAGCGACCCTCTGCTCCCAAAGCAGATGCGCTACCAGGCTGCGCCACTCCCCGAGACCTTAAGCGTTTGAGGGCCGATATCTACGGGCCAGGGGGACATTTGGCAAGCCTCCCCGCGGGGTTCACCGCGTTGACCAGATGGGGCAAAAGGCTGCACAGTTTGGGCTCGTGTCAGGTCAAATAGGAGCGCCCGTCATGACAGTGTCGCGACGCCATATTCTCGCCGGATCTGTGTCACTTGCAGCGCTCGGAATTAGTCCATGGGCTCCCGCTCGCGCCGATGGTCATGTACGCAGTTGGCGCCAATATGCCACCGGCGGCTGGGGTCAGATCCATATGTTTATGGCCGAACCAGCAACCGGTGCAGGAGACAAAACGCCCCTCGTCTGCCTGCACCAAAGTCCGACCTCAGGCGCCTATTACAAAGAGTTCCAAGCAGTGATGGCGGCGGACCGACTGGTGATTTCGCCGGACACGCCGGGATACGGCAGCTCGACGGCACCGCCGTCCCAGCCGGATATGGAAGACTACGGCGCGGCCATAGTCGAAGCGCTTCGGGACATGGGCTACGGGCCCGATGGCAAAGGACTAGTCGACCTACTCGGCTTTCACACAGGCAATTTCGTCGGCATGGAGGTTGCCCATCAGGCACCGGACCTGGTGCACAAACTGGTGATGCCGGGCATTCCCTATTACCCGGCCGACGAACGCGAAGCCAAGCGCATCCAATACGGCCAGCCCCGCCCCTATTTCACAGATCCGGACTACATGCGGACCTCATACATGGCATCGGTCTATAACCGCGACGGACCGCTGTCGAAGGACCGCAATCTGGAGATGTTCGTCGAACGCCTGCGGGCGAGCACTAAATCCCACTACGGTTTCGACGCCGTGTTCCGCTACAACCCGGACCCCGTATTAAAGGCGATCGCACAACCTGTCCTCCTTCCTATTCTCAACGAAACCTTGGCCGAACCCACGCGCACGGCCGGAACGATGATCAAGAACGTAACTGTGGTCGAAATGATGGACCTGGACGGCAGCGGCGCTTGGTTCACAACGCCGGAGCGGCTCGCCACGGTCATTCGTCCTTTCCTGGACGAGAGCTGAGGAGAGCGTGATGGCTGGACATATCGAAGTCAAAATTTGGCGACACTATGTTAATAGCCGGCACGGCCAGGTGCATATGCTCTCTGCCGAGCCGGTGAATCCGGACGGACCGCTCAAGACGCCATTGATCTGCCTACACCAAAGTCCGATGTCCGGCGACGTGTATGCGGACTTCCTGCCGGTGATGGCCACCGACCGGGTGGCCCATTGCCCCGACACCCCGGGGTTCGGTGCTTCCGATCATCCGCCAGGCAAGCCGACCATCGCCGACATGGCTATCGGTGTGGCCGACGCCCTTACCGACTTAGGCTACAGCGCGGACAATCCAGTGGACTTGTTTGGTTTTCACACCGGCTCTTTAGTGTCTACGGAACTAACTCGGGCGAGACCCGACCTCGTGCGCCGTGTCATCCTCATCGGCACCCCCTATTACCCGGCGGAAGAACGCCCAGCAATGGAACAGTTTTTCGTTACACCATACGACTTCTTCACCGATCCGGAGTACGTGCCCGCCATGTACAAACGTATGGTACCTGAGGCTGACAACCCACTCTCTAACGAGGAACGGCTGGCCTATTTTACCGGCCGCATGCGCGCCGGACCCCGGGGGCAGTTTGGTCCCGACGCGGTGTGGAGCTACGACGCGGATGAAGGCTTCGCCGCCCTCGCCGCCATTGGCAAGCCGACCTTGTTTCTCAATTACAACGAGGTGCTGTCAGATCCGCATAGGCATGCACATCGCCTGTTTTTTCCAGACGCACCACTGGTGGAATTGTTGCACCTGCCGGCTGTGGGCTTTGATGCGAGTTACGCCGAAACCGGACCGGCGGACACCGCCTCCGCCATATGACCTTCTTGTCGCATCTCGGTTCGTCCAAAATATCCATGATTATTGAGACTTTTCGAATCCTAGTGTCTTGTGCCGTCTCGCGATCTCTCGTATTATCCCCTAAAGTATAGTGGGCTAAATTAGGAGTTCATATCATGGCCACTGGTCGCAAGCCCAAGGGAAAGCATCCCGACAAGAAGTTGACACCAGCTTTTGTGCGCAAGACCACCAAACCTGGCCGGTACTGTGACGGCAATGGCCTGTACCTGAAGATCGATCCATCCGGTGCACGACGATGGGAGCAACGACTAGTCGTCCATGGACGGCAGCGGACTCTCGGGCTCGGGGGCGTGGCGCTGGTATCGCTCGCGGAAGCCCGCGAGCAAGCGCTTGCCTACCGCAAGATCGCACGGGCCGGTGGCGATCCGATGGATCTTCGCCGGCAGGTCAGCATACCCACCTTCGAGGAAGCAGCCGCAGCCGTCGTGGAGTTTCACCGCCCGAGTTGGGGCAACGCTAAGCACGCCGCACAATGGGAAACTACTTTGCGCACATATGTGTTTCCCAAGCTGGGCAAGCGCCCGGTGTCGGATATCGATACAGCGGATGTGCTCAACGTGCTCACGCCGATCTGGCACGAGAAGCCGGAAACTGCACGACGCGTGCGCCAACGCATCTCGACCGTCATGAAATGGGCCGTGGCCCAAGGTTTCAGGCAGGACAACCCTGCCGGCGACGCCATCGGTGCCGCGCTTCCCAAGCAGAATGGCAAAGCCAAGCGCCATCATCGGGCCCTGCCGCATGGCGAAGTTGCCAGCGCTATAGAGGCCGTGCGCGCATCTGGTAGCGGTGCAGTCGTCAAGCTGGCCTTTGAGTTGCTGATCCTGACGGCAGCACGGTCTGGCGAGGTCCGGCATATGATGTGGAGCGAGGTCGATTTGGACACGACAATCTGGACCATTCCGGCTGAGCGGATGAAAGCCGGGCGTGAACATCGTGTTCCGCTGTGTGCACGAGCTTTGGAGATTCTGACCGAAGCACGGCAGCTTGGGAGCGGAAGCGGTCTTGTCTTTCCCGGAACGCGGCCCGGCAAGCCGCTCTCCGACATGACGTTGTCCAAGCTGATGCGTGAGCTAAGCCTGGACGCCGTGCCGCACGGCTTCAGGTCCAGCTTCCGCGATTGGGCGGCGGAATGCACCAACGCGCCCCGCGCGGTCATGGAGGCGGCACTAGCCCATACGGTCGCTAACAAGGTGGAGGCCGCCTATGCGCGCTCCGACCTGTTCGCACGGCGTTCCAAGCTTATGGAGCAATGGGCTGAATATCTAGCGATCGGTCACAAGTCGAAGGTCATTCCAATGGTCCGACACGGGAACCGGGCAGATGGGTAAGGGGGAGCAAGGCGCTAAAGAACAACGCCCAGAAGTAGAGCAGGAGAAAGAGACGCTCTTCGAGGTGATCAAGAAAGGTGCGTGCGTCATATTCTCGCATTCGACCCTCCGGTCTAATCTTGGACTAGCTTTGTTTTTTGGTAGTGGCGATATCAGTCCAAAAAAGCGGGCGGCCTTATTTGACAGCATGGTTCAGAAAAACGCTGAATATTGCTTAAGTGGCGATCCTGAGATCGGTGGTACAGCCAAAGACCATTGCCAGCGACTGATAGGAAAGGTGGACTTCTGGCCCCATGCCCGCTCAGCTCTAGAGCGTGCCGTCACGCTGTATCGTGAAGCCGGCGAGCCAATGCCTCCGTGCTTGAAAAAATGGGTCGAGGAACCGGTGGATCCTCCGCCCCAGAAGCGCGGACCGAACAACTTCCCGCAACACTGGAAGGCAATGCGCGACCAAATAATCTGCATGGCAATTGATTGGGCGGTCACGTTACAAGATGACCCACGGTTGCTAGTAAGCTTGACGATCCGGCGCGATTCCTCATCGAACGAGAAGAAAAAAGACTATTCGATTATCCGGGCAATGATAGAAGTCCTCGACGAAATCTACGGTGGCCATAAAGATTACCAACGCCCCACCTACGACATGATTAGGAACGCCTGGAAACGTTACCAAAATGAGATCTTGGCAAAAGGGAAACCGCGCCCTGGCAGGACGCTTCTCCCACCCCAAGGTTTGGAGCCCGCCCCGAACCCTCCCGGTGAAGAGTTGCTGGGGATAATGCGGACGCTCAACAAAATATCCGAGGACTATTTGTGTCAATGTGCTCAACGCGACCTTGAAGACAGTCAGTGATTTTATCGCTGGCGAGAATCTTTACTCCAGCTTTTGCCGCAGCAGTTAAGCATCCTCTCCCGATCTGACGCGGCTGTTCGCGTCCCAACGATTAAGGGAGCAATCAAATGACTGAAGATCGTATTTTGCGCTTATCTGGGGTTGTTAAGATGACGGGCATAAGCCGGTCACGCATCTACGTCTATATGGACCGCGAGACCGATCCGTTCCCCCGCTCGATCAAACTAGGCCCCAACATGGTGGGTTGGCGCCAGTCTGAGGTTGAGGCATGGCTTACCGCTCGACAGCGCTCGGCATGACACCATGGCACGCACAAGAAAGCGCCCGACCGGTAATGGTCAAAACAGGCTGTGCGGTACGGCAAATGCCGAGCGATCCGGGAGTACCACGGTAGCGGTACGCAGCGTTGCCAAACGCCAACGCCTTCCTGACTTCGCTGCCATCAACAACGCAGCACTACGGGTGCTGCCGGCGTTGGTCGCCCGCTGGCTCCCGGATGGGCGCCAGCAGGGCTGGGAGTGGGTGGCCCGAAACCCACGCCGTGTGGACCATCGTCCTGGATCGTTCCGTATCAACCTGCGGACGGGCCGATGGGCTGACTTCGCCTTAGCGGACGTTAAGGGCGGCGATCCGGTGTCTCTGGCCGCATATCTATCCGGGCGGTCGCAATCCGATGCGGCGCGTGCCCTAGCCGACATGCTTGGGGTGTAGTCATGAGTGTCGGCAATGGAGGCAGAAATATGTTTGATCCGCTCAGCGGAGATGAAAGGGCAATGGGAGAGACAGCTTCCGGGAACGATTACAGGTTCATTGAGCAGTTACCTGACAACCATCAAGGCCGGTATGCCTACCGCAACGCCAAGGGCAAGCTGCTCTGGGTAATCCAGCGGTATTACATCGACGGGAAAAAGACGTTCGGTAACTATATGCCCGCCGACAAGAAAGGCGTTCAAGGTTGGGTGCGTGGTAAGGGCGTCCCTATTCCCAAGAAAGACCGGCCCCTCTACGGGCTGGTCGATCTACTCAAGGCGGACCCAGCACGTCAAGTGATGGTAGTCGAGGGGGAGAAATGCCGTAACGCCGTCGCTAGGCACTCTAAAGACGCCGTAGTTGTGGCATGGATGGGCGGCGGAAAGGCGTGGAAGAAGACGGACTGGACCCCTCTGTATGGCCGCGATTTGCTCTTGGTGGCCGATGGTGACTTTGAAGGCCATGACACCATGAAGGCCCTGGCCGAGCACCTGGATGAGCATTGCCCGTCTATTACCCTCGTGCTGCCGCCGGCCACGACAAAGGGCGGGGGCGACGATATCGCCGACGTGATCAAGGCAAAGGGCAATTTGGAAGCTTGGATCAATGAGCACTCGCAACCATACGAACGTGAGGAGGCCGTCGAAGGGTTGTCGGACTTGCCGCCGCTCCAGTTGCCCGACAGCGACAACGAAGACGAATGCGAAAACCTCATCGCCAAGGGCAAGGACAGCCCGGGAGTGTTCTTTGAGCCCGAAATGTTGGACCGACTATCTGAACTGAAACGCAAGACGCCTGACCGATGGATTAACCTGCGCGCCCGCATCAAGCGGGATTGCAGGGACGTTCCAATTCAAGAACTTGACAGGGCAATAGAGACTAGGACCGGCGGTGGCATCCACCTTCAGGGTCAGCCTGTAGAATGGCCGGACCTAGAACCATGGCCTGAGCCGGTAGATGGCGCGGCGGCCCTCGATGACGTTGGCTCGGTAATCCGCCAATACGTCCATATGCCCGAGCCTGCGGTTGATGCCGTGACGCTTTGGATCGTCCACACATTGCTGCATGACAAACTTGAGATATCGGCTTTCCTCAACTTAACGTCTGCAACTAGGCGATGCGGAAAAACTCTCTTGATGGAAGTCATCGGCTCGCTAGTCTTTCGTCCCCTTCCTGTCAGCGGCAAAATCACCCCAGCGGCATTGTTCCGAACCATCGAACTCCACGAGCCAACTCTTCTGCTTGACGAGACCGACACCTTTTTCGGCGACGATACCGAGTTGCGCGGCATTTTTAATGGCTCTCAGCGGCGCGACTCAGCCAATGTTATGCGTTGCGTTGGCGACGATCATGAACCCCGCTATTTCAACACGTGGTGCCCCAAAGCTATTTCGGGAATTGGAGGCTTACACGACACCGTCAGGGATCGCTCTATTGTTATCCATATGGAGCGACGGCCTCCAAACCGCGGTGACCTACCTCGCTGGCGCGACCGCGATAAACAAGCCATCAATGATATTCGGAGGAGGGTCGCCCGATTTATTAGTGACAACGCCGATTCCATCCTGGCAAAGCGTAACGAATTAGCATTTCCGCCCGGCCTGCACGACCGTGCTCGCGATGCCTGGGAATCTCCGCTGGCCATCGCCGATTGCGCTGGTGGACCATGGGCCGGCAAGGGAGGGCGAGCCTGGCGCGCGGCGGAAGCGATCAGCGCCGATACCAAGGATGAAACCAGCGTAAGGGAAACGCTCCTTGAGGATATACATAAGGTGTTCCGCGAAGCAGACGACCCCAAAGTTCTGTCGACAGGGTCCATTCTGGGAAAGCTCAACACGATGGAAGACCGTCCATGGCCGGAATGGCGGCGCGGAAATCCATTGACCGCGCAAGGATTGGCCAAGTTGCTCAAGCCGTTCGGCATCACGCCTGGCACAAAACGCGTAGAAGGGAACGTCACGGGTAGTGAAACCGCAAAGGGTTACAAACGCAGTGACTTCGAAAAGGTTTGGAAGAACTATGCCGTCGGGGAGACCACCTCTCCATCCGTCACAACGTCACAACCCTTGTCTGGCAACGGTTACAGCGATTCTCTATCCGTCACAAACTCCGGCTCTGTGACGGATACGAAATCGCGGGAACCCGCAGCTGCTAACGGTTGTGACGTTGTGACGGATACGCGAGCATCCATACTGCCGGCGGCCAAGGCTTTCGAGCAATCGGAGCGCGGGGCCAAGGCCAGGCGTCGATCCGCGACCCGTCACTCGGATGAGTCACAATCGGATACCAGATAACCGCATTGATCAATGACCGTTACGCGTGCGGGAGCCGTAAGGGGGGCGACGTTATCCCCTCAAAAGCCCTATACAACGCCGAAATACCTATGGTGGGGGTGTGTGGGTTTTGAGTATGCCGCTGAAGCGGCATGACCGGCGCCCCACGAGCGGGTTGAAAATGAGGGCCCCAAAATGCACCGACGCGGCATCCTCGCGCGTCCCGATGGCAGGCAATGACAGACCGTTCTCATATCCACCCCACCTGGACGTTCCTGGACGGTCAGTGAGATTAATATGCGATCACGCTCAAATGTCCCTAAGCGGCTGATGTATTGGGTTTCTCAAAATCTGAGTTTTCGTGCCTCGGGGCTCCGACATTTAGGCGAACTGGGTAAACGGTTCGGCTCTTTCGGCAGCGAGGCCCCGGTCTCCACTTCTAGCGCCTGGCCGAAGCCCAAACCTCTCTTTTTTGCAGTCCCCCGGCGGTACTTTCGTCTTAACGCCTGTCCGGCGCCTGCCTTTCTTGGCAAGAACATCGACAATAGCCGCGAGAGCACTGGCCCCTTCGCGAGTTTTGGCTCCGTCTCGGGTTCATATTCCCTGAGGTATTGAATCCTCATCTTCATGCGCTCTGTGTTCTCGTCGTAGATCGTCCTACAAAAGCGCCTAGAACTCCTAGCTTTGGTTCCATCTGTTTTGTTGATAGCTGTCGACTTTACCACCCCACCGCCTGTTGATTGAGTGACGTTTACCCTACCACCCCACCGCCTGTTGATTGAGTGACGTTCACCCTACCATCCCACCGCTTGTTGATTGAGTGACGTTTACCTACCACCCCACCGCCTGTTGATTGAGTGACGTTCACCCTACCATCCCACCGCTTGTTGATTGAGTGACGTTTACCTACCACCCCATCGCCTGTTGATTGAGTGACGTTTACCTACCACCCCACCGCCTGTTGATTGAGTGACGTTCACCCTACCACCCCACCGCCTGTTGATTGAGTGACGTTTACCTACCACCCCACCGCCTGTTGATTGAGTGACGTTCACCCTACCATCCCACTACCTGTTGATTGAAGCACGCTCAAGGCCATGATTGGCCTTTGCTATTCAACCTGTGCGCACCGGTACCAGAAAGCCACGATCGACATGCTTGAGATGGCGGGCGATGTATTTGAAGAGGGGCAAAGATGTTTCATGGCCCAGACTTTTATTCGTTCGATAGATACCTGCGCGGCCGCATGCGCTGACGTGGAGAGGGTATTCGCAATTACAGAGTCTGAAGCCAAAAACAGGTTCAATTCCTTGGTCGCGGTAATGCAAGAGGATTTTGAAAGTAGCGGCTTATGGACCGCACACGATGACTTTGCAGCACGCGGTTCCGCAGAGTTTGAAACCGCTTGCGAGGCATTCATTGGATACTGCGACAGTGATCCCGACAATTGGAGCGCAAAATGTATCTCATGAAAACTCTACCCGTCTTAGCCTTCCTGGTTGGTCCTCAAGCACTTGCCCAGGACGCTCTGACCAAGATCGAGGAAGGGCAACTGGCAATAGGCCAATGCTATTCCGAGTGCTCACAGCGGCACCTGGAATATGTTTCGGTAATTGTGATGGGGGAGGAATCCACCGGCGACCGTGGCTATTGTTGGGCCGAGCAGGGCATTCTTCAATCCATGGACACGTGTAAGGCCGGCTGTACCGAGATGGAGAGCGCCTTTGGGACAACAACGTCCAATGCCCGTGACCGCTTCCTGTCTATCTACAATGACCTGGTTGGATACTTGGAGCCCTACGGGCTATGGAAGACGACCGGAGACCAACCGCGCCATGGCACGGATGCGTTTAAGGATGCCTGCAGCTCGTTGTTCGGGGACAACGCCGAGTATTACCAATATAGGGATTCCCATCATTTTGATTAAACATGGCCACGGCTCAAATGGGTTGGGTAGGGCTCGTAATCCACGACGAAGTGCACCTGTTGCGGATGGACAGCTGATCGGAGACGGCGCATGACCAACATGGTGGAGAGCACGCGGCTCCATGAGACGGAGATGCTGGAGTGGTTTCAGGTTGAGAAATTGTTCGAAGAAAGTGGATGTGTTGTCTCTGGCAAGCCCGAGATCAGGTGGACTGGTACCGGTAAAATGGAGAGTGCCTTCTGTTAAAGTTTAAACTCAACAGGAGGCCCATATGGGTATCGGAAGAACTGAGGAATTTCGTTCTGAAGCCGTTCGGATTGCATTGACGAGCGGGCTATCACACAAGCAAGTTGCCGCCGATCTTGGCATTGGCCTGTCTACATTAGGCAAGTGGATTACCAGTCATAAGCACACTGAGCTGCTGTCCGGCCCTCATAATGATAAAGACAAGGAATTGGCTCGCCTTTGCAAGGAGAACAGGACATTGCGTGAGGAGCGGGACATTTTAAAAAAAGCGACGGCCTTCTTCGCCAGCCAAAGCCGATGAGGTTTCATTTCATCGCAAAGGAGAAGGCCAATTTTTCAATCTGCAGGATGTGCAAAGTCCTGAGGGTCAGTGAAAGCGGCTACTACGCTTGGGGGTCTCGCCCTGCCAGTCAGCGCCAACGCGACGACAGGGTCTATTTGGCCCATATTCGTGCCGAACATGCCCGTAATTATCGGGCCTATGGTCGCCAGCGAATGACTGATGAACTCAGGGATCAAGGCATCGTCATTGGTGAACGCCGGGTCGGGCGGTTGATGCGGGAGAACGATATTCGCATCGTCAGAACTCATAAATTCAAACGCACGACAAACAGTAATCACAACCACAACATAGCTCCCAACCTTCTGGATGGAGATTTTCAGGCCACGGGACCAAACCAGAAATGGGCCGGTGATATCAGCTATCTCTGGACGGCAGCGGGCTGGCTGTATCTTGCGGTGATCATCGATTTGTATTCACGCCGTGTCATTGGCTGGGCCGTCAGCGACAGGCTCAAACGGGATTTGCCGATCAAGGCTCTGAAAAGGGCCATTGCATTGCGACAACCGCCACCAGGGGTCATTCATCATTCTGATCGTGGCTCGCAGTATTGCTCCAACGATTACCGGAAACTTCTCAAAGGCCACGGCTTTCTCTCTTCGATGTCTGGCAAAGGGAATTGCTATGGCAATGCGACTGTAGAAACGTTCTTCAAATCATTGAAAGCAGAATTAATATGGAGGGAACACTATGAAACCAGGGAACGGGCACAAAACGCCCTGTTCCATTATATCAATGGATTTTATAATCCGCGTCGTCGCCATTCATATCTGGGCAGCATCAGTCCGGTGAAGTGCGAAAGTATGGCGGCTTAGGTGAGAAGGTAACTCTCCACTTTTGCGGTGCAGGTCCAGTTTGGACCCATCCAGGAAAAGTGGAGGCGCCCTACACCGTTTGCATTGCTTCTGCCTCGAATTTGACGGGGCTTGTGAAGTCCAGCGTCGAGTGCCGACGGACTGGATTATAGAACCCGTCGATGTATCCGGCTATGCCAGTTTCAGCTTGGCTTCTTGACATGAACACAGTCCTCCAGATCAGTTCTGACTTGATGGTTTTGAAGAAGGTCTCGACGACGGCGTTATCATAGCAATTTCCCTTACCGCTCATTGAGGCGAGGAAACCGTGTTCACCGAGGCGCGCCTGGTATGCGTCTGAGCAGTACTGGCTTCCCCGATCGCTATGGTGGATCACACCGGCGCCAGGTTGGCGCAGCCCGATAGCACGGTTAAGCGCCCTGAGCGGCAGGTCGCTGGTCATGCGAGCGCCCACGGCCCAGCCGATGACGCGCCGGGAGTAGAGGTCGAGCATGACGGCCAGGTACAGCCAGCCCTGTGCCGTCCAGATATAGCTGATGTCGGCAGCCCATTTCTCGTTGGGTGCCTCGGCGGAGAAGTTCTGGTCGAGAAGGTTCGATGCGACGGCCTTGTTGTGCTGGCTGTCCGTCGTCTTTTTGAACTTCTGTTTCCGTTTTGGAGACAACCCATTTCCCCGCATCAGCCGAGCCACCCTATGGCGTCCAACCTCGATCCCATTCTCGGCAAGCTCGTGATGGACCCGCTCTGCACCGTAGCTCTCGCGGCTGCGCCGAAAGGCTGCCCGAACATGGGCGAGTAGAACCATGTCATCGAGCTGTCGCTGGCTTGGGCCGCGATTGCGCCAAGCGTAGAAGCCTGAGACGCTGACCTGCAGCAGTCTGCACAGGCGGAATATCGGCATCGCCAACCCGGCCCTCTCCGCGTCGATGAACCGGAACCTCATCGACTTTCCCTGGCGAAGAAGGCCAGCGCTTTTTTTAGGAGATCACGTTCCTGACGGGCCAGATCACGCTCTCGGCGTAGGCGGGTAATCTCCTTCGCTGCATCCTCATGCGGACCGGAAAGCAAATCCTCCTCACGCAATTCTGCGACCCAGCGGCCGAGCGCGCTGACGCTGATCCCAAGATCTCCTGCTATCTGCCGCTGCCTGCGCCCGCTCGTCTGTAAAAGACGGACGGCTTCTTCCTTGAAGGCCCGATCAAACCGCCGGCCCTTGTTCCCATTCTGCTTCGACATTTGCACCTCCTGCGATCAAAATCCTATCGCAGGACGTCTCCACTTTCGTCAGCAGGGTCCAGTTCATGACGGGAAGCGTGTCGGGCTGCGACAATTTAGGAAGAAAAGCATCATGCCTAAGACGATCGACAGACACATCCGGATCGACGAAGCGCAATGGAATCGAATTGAATCCATCGCCAACGAGCGCCGTATCACACCGAACCAGCTCCTGGTCGAGCTTGCGACCGAGGCGCTCGACCGTCGCGAATGGCCACGCACCGAACTTGAGATCCGCATGTTGCGCTCCTGCATGTTCACGGCCCAAGCCATGGCGCGCGACATGATCGCTGAGGGACGCGCGGAAGAGGTTGAGGAAATCCGGCGCAATATCTCCGCGGTCGTGCCTGAGCTGCCCGGCGAGATGGCCAAGCCGACGCTGGAAAGCTCGCAACGGCCGCACACAGAGAATAATAGTGGGTAAGTTTTTAGTGCCAATTTATGTGACACGGAAAATGAATTCATCGTCCCGGCTGAAAGAATCGGAATGGTCCCGCTTCAACATAAGCAGAACTGAGTTACGTAACCCACCGGCCTAAGGCTTGATATGCTTTGATACGGAGTGAAATTATAAAGACTTAGTTTCACGAACGGACTTACGATGTCGTGCTATCGGCCAGAGCATTGGTATCGCCGCTCTTGGATAAATGAAGTGAACCAAAATTTAGAAGTAAGCGCTCATGACACACTCCCTACGTACATTGAGGCGATGACGCTGAGCGCTCCTTTCACCGGGAGGACCGCTCAACGCAGGATGCAAAGGAAGTGTTAACGACGAATTGGCTGGAAGCGGAAATGAACGCGAAGAGAAAGAGACGGCGAAGCCGTCGGCTTCGTATCATCCGGACAAAATGATGTTTCACAAAGATTGCGGTATGGAATGTTTCCCGGCATGACAACCAAGCTGGAAAATATAGACGAATCGAGAGCCAAGAATTGGCTCAAACAGCAAGGGCACATTGATATTCAGCGGCCACGCTACGACCCTCCGGATTTCATCGTGGATGGTCGTTACGCTGTCGAGGTGACGCGGCTGACTAGACGGATAGAGAATAAAAGCGGGAAATCCAAAGCGGAGGAAAATTTCTTGGAAAGCCTCCGCGGTGCTATTGAACAAACGCTAATTGAAATGAAGCCATGTGAAAGCGCGAAAACAAGCTGGATGGTCTACTGCGAATATCCTTTTTCATTCCAGCAAAAACCAAAAAGACAACAAAATAAGATTACTAACCAAGTAAAAGAACAAATCCGAAGTGCTCTCTGTCCACTTACTAAGCCGTATGACGGAACTGTTATCAAGCAACTTGCGCGAAAACACTTTAATTATGACCGACACGCCCACGAGTTTGAGATTCTTGGTGATGTGCATTTCTGCTTGGAATGCGGTTTATGCCTTGAGCTCAGAGAGTTGAGACACTTGGGTAACCCATTGGACTTTGCTACAAAGTATTCAAACAGTTTGAATGAAACTGAACTTTCCCAGTTGCGTGATAGTTTAAGGAAATTTCGCTACGGGCCACCTCAATTTGCCCTTCTAGATGTTTCCGACGGGCAAGGTATCGCGTTAGCACCTGAATTATCAAAGAGTATTACATATTGCATTTCCAACAAATCAGAGAGGGTTCGAAATCAAAATAAAATTAAAGTATTTGATAAATGGTGGTTGGTATTGGTCGATCACATTGGCGTCGTTCCGGTACAGATTCTTGGACCAGATGAACTAAAACTTGTTCACAACCACAATCCGGACTTTTGATCCCGGATCGTAATCGTCAGTTCGAGGAACACAAGCTGGCATTTTGATTTGTTTCCTTTCCAAAATGAATAGATCATTTCATTGCCACGACAATGATCTTTCCCACTTTCTCCGCCGCCTCGGCGAGATGACCGTTAGCGAGGTGCGCGTAACCGGCGGTCGTGGCATGGTGCCGATGCCCTAGCGGTTTTCTGACTAATGGTAAGTTTTGTCCGGTATGACGACGTGACTGGCTGCGGTGTGGCGCAGACCCTGATTGCGCCGCGCACTGAGCGACACGGCGCGCTGTCAGGTCTTTTCATCGGCCGTTACTACGTCGTCACAGACTGATAAGCCAATATGCCCAACGTGTGGGGCGGGGATGCGTTTGCGTGAAGCCAAGAAGGGCAAACGCCGCGGTCAAATTTTCTTGGGGGTGTACAGTTCCCCACCTACCACGGTAACCAACCTTTTCTATTAGATTTGGTTTTTGAATCAACGCCAGCGAGGAGGCTCAAGATGAAGCATTGCCCAATATGCCAATTGTCGGATCCCAAGGTTATTGGACTTGTCCCGGTTTGATTCCGGATCCGCTACTCATTTAAGCGGCCTTTTGTTCGAAGGCCAAGGGGCTTTTACCTCCCAAAGCTGAATGGCGTCTGCGCAGATTGTAGAAGCCGTTGATGTACTGAAAGAGCGCGCCCTCGACCCCTCTTCTGGTGTACCAGGTTTGGCGCCAGATCAGTTCAGCCTTTAGCGTTTTGAAGAAGGTCTCGACCACCGCATTGTCGTAGCAGTCGCCTTTGCCGCTCATTGAGACTTTGAAGCCGTGTTGACGCAATCGCTTCTGATAGTCGTGCGAACAATACTGGCTGCCCCGATCCGTATGATGAGTGCATCCTGGTGGCGGCTTGCGAAGGGCCACCGCCATATCCAAAGCTCTAATTGCCAGATCACGCTTGAGCCGGTTGCTGACAGCCCAGCCGATGACACGACGCGAATGAAGGTCCAGCATCACGGCGAGATATAACCACCCCTCGCGCGTCCAGATGTAGCTGATATCACCTGCCCATTTCTGGTTTGGCAGGGTGGCTGTGAAGTCACGGTTCAGCAGGTTCGGTGCAATGTTGAAACGATGATTGCTGTCTGTTGTCGCCTTGTATTTACGGGTTCTGACAACGGATATACCGTTTTCACGCATCAAACGCCCAACACGACGATGACCGACGTTCAAGCCCAGCTCTTTCAATTCCTCCGTCATACGCGGACGTCCGTAACTGCCAAGACTCAAACGGTGTTGCTCTCTGATATGGGCCAACAGAACCAGATCGTTACGCTGACGCTGGCTGATTGGACGGCTGCGCCAGGCCCGATAACCACGCGACGTGACATCCATTATCCGGCAAAGTCGTTCGACAGGGACCTGGTGGCGGTGTTCGTCAACGAAGGCAAATCTCATTTGCTTTGCTCCGCGAAGAACACTGTTGCCTTTTTTAACAGATCCCTCTCCTCCTTGAGGAGGCGAACTTCTCTGCGCAGGCGCTCATTCTCCTTCGCCAGATCCTCTTGTGGGGCCGACGATAGCTCATCTTGCTTCATCGACTGAACCCAATTGCTCAATGTCGAAAAGCCAATGCCTAAATCTGATGCAATCTGTTTGCGGGTAAGTCCGCTCGTCTGCGCAATGCGAACCGCCTCACGCCTGAATTCTTCGCTGTGTCTGTGTCCCATGATGATTCTCCTTGTTGGTAAAATATCCAATCAAGGACCCGGAACAAATGTGAGACATGTCCATATCGAAGGAAATGGCTTTACTGTTGTCAACTGCAAGAGATGTGGCCGTTTTGAGTTCACTAAAGAGGCTTGGGAGGATTATCTCGATCCGAACGACGGCGAACTAAAGAAAATGACGCAGAAATGTCGCATTCACTTGTCCCACAAAATTCGAAAGAGGAGCGACGGTAAACCGTCGAAACCTCCCCGTGTTGATACGAAACTCATAGAGCAATTTCTAGCAACCGATTGTCCTGGCCCATCCCCCATCATGCAGGCCAAAAACTTAGTTCGTACTATTGGTGAGGAGATTGCCGAAACCGGACAGCCATTTGTTCAAGATGATGATCTATTCGTTAAAATTGGTGCCCAATCGAACGATGCGGTCTGGCGGCTGTTCAGGCACTTGGAGAATGATGGGTTCGTCGATAACGCTGGCCAGGTTAGCCGCCCAAACCCCACCGGTGGAACAATAATTCAAGACTCATTCGATCTAACTCTAAAGGGTTGGGAGCGATTTGAGTCTGAAAAGCGGGGAACAGCTACCGGCGACACAGGTTTTATTGCGCTCAAATTTAACGATGAAGTACTTGATCCACTTGTAAACAAAGCAATCAAGCCCGCAATCAAAGAACAATTGAACTACAACCTAGTAGATATGCGCGATATTGCTAAGGCGGGTATCATTGATAACATCATGCGTGCCCAGATTAGAGACAGCGCATTTGTTATTGTGGACCTTACTCATGATAACTCAGGGGCTTACTGGGAAGCAGGGTATGCTGAAGGTCTTGGCAAACCTGTCATCTATATTTGCGAGAAAACCAAGTTTAATGAGGCGCAGACCCACTTCGATACTAATCACTGCACGACTGTGATATGGGACACAGAGGATACACCTCATTTCATACGGGAGTTGACCGCCACACTCCGGCGCTCCCTAGACCTCTTCACTGATGAATACGCATGACACAAATCAGCAAAGTCTGCTCGTACGTGAAGGTTCAAACTTGTTGTAAGAAACTGGTAAATTAGTTTCCTGTGAAACAATTCCTATGACGCTTGTCAATCCGGCCCGGGAGCCGGTGCAACAATATTGCGGTACACCCAAAACAAAACGCTATTATAACCTTGAAACATCAAAAATTATCTCCTATAATGCTGCGCATAGGAGATAGCTATGAGTACTTTCTACAAATTTCAAAAACGATTCCCGGATGACGAAGCGTGCCTGTCGCACATGATGACGGCCCGGTACGGAGGAACAGAACTGGATTGTCCGAAGTGTGGCGCACATAGCAAGTTCTACCGCCTAACTCGCGACCGAGCATATCTTTGCCAGCACTGCAAACATGAGATTTATCCGACCTCTGGAACCTTCATGCATCGAACGCACTTGCCGCTTCATAAGTGGTTCTATGCAATGTTCTTGTTCTCGACCTCTCGTCATGGCGTTGCCGCAAAGGAATTGCAGCGCCAGCTTGATATTTCCTACAAAACGGCTTGGCGCATGGCTCGATTGATTCGCGAGCACATGGCCGATGTAGATGGCGAATGGCCGCTGGGTGGAGACGTCGAGGCCGATGAAACCTATGTGGGCGGTAAAAGGTCTGGCGGTAAGCGTGGGCGCGGCGCTCCTGGCAAAACCGTTGTTTTTGGGATGTTGGAACGGGATGGCGACATTATGACCAAGGTAGTTCCTAACGTTCGTAAAAAGACGTTGCAGCCGATTATTAAGAAGAACGTGGAAAAGGGCAGCACGGTCCACACCGACGAACTGAAATCCTACAATGGGCTTAAGCAAGCTGGTTTTGAACATGAAACGGTCAATCACGGTGCTGGCGAGTATGTTGAAGGCGATTGCCATGTTAACGGGATCGAGGGGTTTTGGGCGCGGTTGA
The DNA here is from genome assembly GCA_965262665.1 of Rhodospirillaceae bacterium. Lineage (GTDB taxonomy): Bacteria > Pseudomonadota > Alphaproteobacteria > Rhodospirillales > Rhodospirillaceae > CBDBND01. The sequence goes on along the minus strand of OZ253551.1, from coordinate 116,008 downwards.
AACTTTCGATCCGTGGGACGCACGTTCACGTTTCGAGGAAGCACCTTGAGAAGTACGTGAAGGAATTTGAGTATCGCTACAATCGGCGGAAGCGCCCAGCCGCGATTTTCGCTGATCTGGTGGAGAACTTCTAAGCGCCCGGCTCAGCAGCTCATCGAATCGTCGCCAAGCGATCGTGGGTGGGTAGTTATCCTCATTCATCGGGGAATTCCTTTTCCAACTTATCGAAAATTGCCATTACTTGATCAAAATCTATATTCAGTGTGTTGGCCTCCTCGTAAAAATCCCACCACCAATCTTCGTCTTGATCGTCTTTGTTGAGTAGACGATTTATTTTCAAAGCGCGTGCCGCATACGGATAAATTTCCGATGTTCTATCAGGGATGCGCTTGAAATCATTGTGGACTTTTTCAACTGCTTCCACAGTAGGCGTCCTCATAATAAGGCGTGCTACAAGCCAGCCATCACCTTGATTTTGTCCAACAATTTCCTTGTCAGCTTCCCATCTAAAGGATTCCTCATCTGACATTACCTCTCTTGCTTTTTTGATATCCATATCGTCTGCGGCGGCGACAATGCGGGCGAGAAAGGATCGCCAAACGGTTGGGTGTTCCGACTTTTCTAAGTGTGGGATGTCAAACCGTTCCAAAATAGCCGTCGCGCCTTCAATGGCCTCCCAATGGGCTTGACTGTCACATTTGGAATCTGTGCTATCGAAATGCTGCCGCAGCAGCCGAGCATTAGCCGATAGCCCCAGGCTGCTGAAAGGACGGCGTATCCGCAACCACTCCGGCATCACACGTACAACGAGGCGAGCCATTGGCGGGAATAGGCGAGGCGCTTCAATTGGGACCTCGATAGGCATGGCCGGAGCCTACCGAGTTGCCTTGATGTGTCAAGGTTATAGTTACGAAACAAAATGTCTAGGTCTGTATGCGTTGACCGGCTCCGCAACCGGGGCCGTCTTCGACCTTTAGGCTAGAAATATCGTCTCCTGTGAGGGCATTGTCAGACTAAATCGTATGTTAAAATTTTCCCGTTGTTGAGCCAGCTTAGTCGTTCTTGCTTGTCCGGTCTAAACCAGACAAAGCTTGTTTTTGCGCTCTGAAATCCCAAAAAAGGGGACAGGGAAAGACGACCAAGCAAATTTAATCTGACAATGCCCGCCGGCAGGCGGACGCTTGAGCGTCCCATTCTCCGCCTCAAGAGCTTTCAACCTCTTCGCGTCGGAGACCTCTATCCCGCCAAACCTGATCTTCCACGCGTACAAAGACGCTGGCAACATGCCGTGCTTGCGGCAAAGCTCGGCAACGCTAACCCCCGCTTCATGTTCCTTCAATATCCCGACGATCTATTGTTCGAAAAACGTGATCGTTTCGTTCGTCCAGTCCTTTCTTCAAGGCCGGACTCCAGTATCACATGGAGGAATTATCAGGGGTCACAGCACAGACCTTTTGGTCCCGCCCCCGAGAAGTGGTCCACCGTAATGTTTAGGAAAGCGGAGGATCACAGATGGCGAACAAACGACACAAGCCAGAGGAAATTGTTTCGAAGCTTCGGCAAGTTGAGGTTCTTGTTGGGTAGGGAACGGCACGTGTAGATGTGATCCGCAAGGTTAGCATTACTGAACAAACCTATTACCGGTGGCGGAAGAAGTACGGCCGAATGGGCACGGATCAGTTACGGGAGCTGAAGCGACTTCAAAAGGAAAATGAGCACCGCCGCCGAGCAGTGTCCGATTTGACGCTGGACAAGCTCATTCTGACGGAGGCGTCACGGGGAAACTTCTGAGCCCTTCCCGCCGGCGCACCTGCATTGATCAAGTTCCCAGCCGGATGGATGTGTCTGAACCGCGTGTCTGCCGGATTCTGGGCCAACATCGTTCGATGCAAAGGCGTCGGCCGCGAGGCCGCGCCGATGAGCAACGCCTCGTCGCGGTCATGATTTAGTTAGCTCGTCAGTATGTGCTTCGTCTTGCGGTGCCCTTTGGTTGCCGGTTCCCCGCCACGGATAGGACGAATGTCCCCGTCGGCCATTGAGCGGAAGCGCTCGACGACATAGCGGTTGTCGTTCAAACCGCTGCCGAACATGTGGGTCAGGAAAGTGCGGGCATTGCCGCCAGGTGCATTGGCCGTGTGCATGGTTTGGTCTCCCGTCGAGTGGTGATGGCAAGCGGCGGGGACGCCTCTCCCGGCCATCCCCCGCCGCCCCGCTCACAGCCATGCTCAAACTCTTATGGGGGCAGACGCTGTCACGTGGAGAAGTTGGTTGGGTTTACTGCAGGGCGAGCCCGCTTTCCGGTTTGTCGGATTGACGGTTGGTTTGCGCAACCTGGCTTGTCTTCGCCGTAGCGGGTTCAGCCTCTTTTGGACGCCGCCAACCGGCGGCTTGCCACAGATCATCGATGGGGCGGGGTTTTAAGCGCTTCATGTGCGCTTTGAACTTTGCCAATGCGCGCGCGATCGGGTTGCAGTCCGGCGCATAGGGCGGCAGGAACAAAAGCCATGCGCCCCGCTTTTCAACCGCCCGCCTGGCCCCGTCGCGTTGGTCGGCCGGCAGCTTGTCGAGGCCAACAACAGCGCCTTTTTGAAGGGTCGCGGCGCGTCGCGTTTTGCCGTCCTGCGCGAATGCATCACCGTCCATGGCGCCCTCGATCACCCACCTCGATCACCCCGGGCGCGGTCAGGCCGTCACAGCGCAATCCGGGTGCATACCTCCCGTTCCGGCGTCATGGTGTTTTCACCAGCGTACTGTTTCATCTCAGTCCTCCCGTTCCTCGAAACGCAGCAGTCCCATGCGCCCGCCGTCGATGCGGAACACCAGGCGGTAGCGCTTGCGCGCCTTCGCGGCCTGCTCGCGCCCGATCCAGGTCACCAGTTCGCCTGAGACCTCGGCGGCAAGAGCGTCCGGCGCCACATCGATGCGTTGGGGGTAGAACGCGGTGGCGAGATCGCGCCGCGCCATTCGGGCCGCTTCCGCGGTGACCCAGGCGCCGATGGCGCCCCGGGCCGAGGCGTGGCTCATCCGCGCCGCCGCCTCGCGGACAACCTCCCTATCTGCGCCGTCACCTAGAGCTGACAAACGCACGGCCGGATACTTGAATTAAGCCCCAGTACCTTTCAGTTATCAGCTCTCGACAAATTCACTCCTCACTCGTGCATCCATTGGCTACACTCCCGGACATGAAGGATTCCGGTATGCGGATCAGAGTGCAGCGCGATCTCCGCGAGCGCTTTCTGCGTGTCTGTCAGGCGCAGGACAAGCCCGCCGCGCAGGTGCTTCGCGAGTTCATGCGGACCTATGTCGACCAGCACCAGGAGTTGCTCGTAGACGAGCCTGCGGCGAGTTCCGCCCCCAAGGCCAAGGAAGACTGAACCGATGCCGAAAGCCAATCAGACGCCCGAGCAGGCCGCACGGGAGGTGATCGACGAGAAGCTCTCTCAGGCGGGATGGTTCGTTCAGCACAAAAACAAAATCAACTTCAGTGCAGGCCTCGGGATCGCCGTTCGTGAATACCAAACGGATGTTGGGCCCGCCGATTACGTTCTCTTCATCGACAACAAGCCCATCGGCGTTGTCGAGGCCAAGCCCGATAGCTGGGGTGCGAAGATTACCACGGTCGAGGAACAATCCGCTGGTTATGCCGGTGCCAAACTCAAGTGGGTAAACGATAGCGAAGCCCTGCCATTGGTTTACGAAAGCACCGGGGTGTTGACGCGTTTCACCGACGTTCGAGACCCCAAGCCACGTTCCCGTGAAGTATTCAACTTCCCCCGGCCGGAGACGATGCGGGACTGGCTCGTCCAGCCGGGCTCGCTTCGTTCTCGGCTCCAGGGGTTTCCTGCGCTGGACCCGACAGGGTTAAGGACCTGCCAAGTCACGGCCATAGAAAATCTTGAGACGTCTTTCAAGCATGACCGCCCCCGCGCGCTCATCCAGATGGCAACCGGTTCGGGCAAGACCTACACCGCCGTCACCTCCATTTACCGTCTGCTCAAATATGCCGACGCCAAGCGCATCCTTTTTCTCGTGGACACCAGGAATTTGGGCGAACAGGCCGAGCAGGAGTTCATGGCTTATGTGCCAAGTGACGACAATCGCAAGTTCACCGAACTCTACAACGTCCAGCGCCTCACATCGTCCTTCGCCGCCAAGGATAGCCAAGTCTGCATCTCCACCATCCAGCGCATGTATTCCCTCCTCAAGGACCAGGAAATGGGTGAGGCGGCAGAGGAGATCAATCCGGCGGAATTAGTTCAGCACAAAGTTCCTCCGCCGGTCGCCTATAACGGCAAGATCCCGCCGGAGTTCTTTGACTTCATCGTCATCGACGAATGCCACCGCTCCATTTATGTCCTCTGGCGGCAGGTTCTGGAATATTTTGACGCCTTCCTCACCGGTCTCACTGCCACCCCGGACAATCGCACTTTCGGGTTCTTCAAGAAGAACGTCGTCAGCGAATACAGTCACGAGCAGGCCGTCGCCGATGGTGTCAATGTCGGCAACGAGATCTACCTGATCGATACCGAAAGAACCACGCATGGCGGCAAGCTCAAAGCCGACCAGCAGGTCGAGAAGCGCGAACGCTTAACCCGCAAGAAGCGCTGGGAGATCCAGGACGAGGACCTCATATATAACGCCAAACAGCTCGATCGCGATGTCGTCAACCCCGACCAGATCCGCACCGTCGTTCGCACTTTCAGGGATAGGCTCCCGGAGATCTTCCCGGGACGGGACGAAATCCCGAAGACCCTTGTTTTTGCCAAGTCCGACAGTCACGCCGACGACATAATCCAGACCGTGCGCGAGGAGTTCGCGGAGGGCAATGCGTTCTGCAAGAAGGTCACTTACAAGGCCGAGGAGGACCCCAAATCCGTCCTCGCCCAGTTCAGGAACGACTACTACCCACGTATTGCCGTAACCGTGGACATGATCGCGACGGGCACCGACGTCAGACCACTCGAATGCCTGCTCTTCATGCGCGATGTGAGAAGCCGCAACTACTTCGAGCAGATGAAAGGCCGTGGCACTCGGACCGTTGACCATGACGATCTCAAGAAAGTCACGCCTTCCGCAGTCAGCGGCAAGACCCACTATGTGATCGTGGACGCCGTCGGTGTCACCAAATCGCTCAAGACAGCGAGCCAGCCGCTCATCACCAAGCCCAGTGTGTCGCTTAAGGATCTCGCCATGGCCGTGATGATGGGCGCGCGCGACGATGACACGGTGAACTCCCTGGCTGGCCGCCTGGCCCGGCTCGACCGGCAACTCAACAATGCCGAGAGAGAGCGCATCAAGGAGAGAGCCGGTGGCATCGAACTCTCTCAACTCGTCGGCAATCTACTGGCCGCCACCGATACCGACCGCATTGACGAGAAGGCACGCGAGATCCAGCCCGCGGCGGATGGCGCCGAGCCGTCGGCGAGCGCCTGCGATGAGGCAAGAGAACAGTTGGTCGGCGCGGCGGTCAGCGTGTTCAACGGTGATCTGATCGAGACCCTCGACTCAATTCGCCGTGACAAGGAACAAATCATAGACCATGACAACCTGGACAATGTTCTCCGCGCAGAATGGGCGGGTGACTCAAGGGAGAACGCAGAGACGATAGCACAGGACTTCCGGCAATATTTGGAAGACAACCGCGACGAGATAGAGGCCCTGACGATCTTCTACGCCCAACCGCACCGCCGCTGCGAGTTAACCTACGCCATGATCCGCGCTGTGTTTGATAGATTGAAGGGCGATCAGCCCCGCCTGGCTCCGATGCGCGTCTGGCAGGCCTATGCCCTGCTTGACGAATACAAGGGCAACCAGCCGGTCAGCGAACTGACGGCGCTCGTTGCGTTGATCCGCCGCGTCTGCGGTATCGACGCGACGATTTCACCCTATTCGGAAACAGTACGCCGTAATTTCCAGAATTGGATCATGACGCATCACAGTGGCGCCGGAGAGAAGTTCAATAAGGAGCAGATGCAGTGGCTGCATATGATCCGCGACCACATTATCAATTCCTTTCATCTGGGCCGTGACGACCTCGAGATGGCTCCGTTCGATGGCAAAGGCGGGATGGGGCAGATGTATGAGCTCTTCGGCGACCGGATGGACAGCGTGATCGAAGAGCTGAATGAGGCGTTGGCAGCTTGATGGTGAGCCACGACTCCGCAAATCTACTGCCGTCTGGATGGACTGAGTGTTCCGTTCGGGATGTGACTATTCCCGTATCAAAGATCAATACCAAGCACGGTCCAAATCGGCAAATCGATTACATCGACATTTCGAGCATCGACAACATTCGGCATGTCGTTGGGAGCGCCAAGCAATATAGATTAAAGGATGCGCCATCACGAGCACGGCAGATTGTACGCGCGGGAGATGTTCTCTTCGCTACAGTTAGACCCTACCTGCGAAACATTGCCAGAGTACCAAAGAACTACGATCAGCAGATCGCCTCTACAGGTTTTTCCGTCTTGAGACCCGTAAACGGCATCTATTCCGCTTTCCTGTTCTACAAAGCGATCTCAAGAGATTTCGTAAACACGCTCTCTGGAATACAATACGGCGTGAGCTATCCAGCAGTTAAGGATGACCAAGTTCGGGAACAAACTCTGTGGCTGCCACCTACTGAAGAACAACACCGCATCGTCGCCAAGGTTGAGGAACTATTTTCAGAACTCGACAAGGGTGTCGAGAGTCTTAAGACGGCGCGGGCGCAGCTCAACACCTACCGCCAAGCCGTGCTTAAACACGCCTTCGAAGGCAAGCTCACGGCAGACTGGCGCGAAGAGAACAAAGACAAGCTTGAGACGCCTGAGCAATTGCTCGCTCGCATTAAGCACGAGCGGGAGGCGCGCTACGAGGCGCAACTCCAGGAGTGGAAGACTGCTGTCAAGGAATGGGGGGAAGGTGGGAAGAACGGCAAAAAACCAGCACGGCCAAGGAAACAGTTAGAGATAGATTATACTTCCGACAACCTCTCTAAGAATTTGCCCGAACTGCCAAAGGGCTGGGGCTGGGTCAAGATTTCAGCTTTACTCAATCAACCTCTAGCAAATGGTCACTCTGTAAAGGATCGTGCCAATGGTTTTCCAGTTTTACGTCTCACCGCCCTTAAGGCGGAAAAGCTTGACCTAACAGAAGCAAAGTATGGTGATTGGGAGCGTGGGGACGCTTTGCCATACCTTGTACAACAGGGTGATTTTCTGATTTCCCGAGGTAACGGAAGTAAGAATCTAGTCGGTCGCGGCGGTTTGGTGGGCACAATCACGAAAGATGTTGGTTACCCGGATACAATGATTCGACTTAGAATCAACCCAAGGACAGTCAACGATTATTTCTTTTCGTTGGTTTGGAACTCTTATCTGCTAAGACAGCAGATCGAAGCTACGGCACGGACTACAGCTGGCATCTACAAAATCAACCAACGCCACATTCTTAACTTTGAAGTTCCGCTTTGCTCCTTGGGTGAGCAAGAGATAGTGGCCAAGAGACTGTCTGCCAGCCTCTCTGCAATTGATGCCGTTGAAACTGAGATCGAAAACCAGTTACTCAAGTCCAAAGCACTTCGTCAATCCATCCTAATGAAAGCCTTCTCCGGTCAACTCGTCGCACAGGACCCCAGCGATGAGCCCGCGTCGGTTCTTCTGGACAGGATTAGCGCGGAGAAGGAGCGGGACGCCAAGGACGGTGAGACCACCAAGAAGACCAGAAAGAAAAGGAAAGCGGCTGCATGAACACCGCCCCTATTGTCTCCAAAGTCTGGAGCTTCTGTACCACCCTGCGCGATGACGGGGTTGGCTATGGCGACTACCTGGAGCAGCTCACCTATCTGATCTTCCTCAAGATGGCCGACGAGTACGCCAAACCGCCCTACAACCGCGGTGTCGGCATCCCTGTTGAATACAACTGGCAGAGCCTGAAGTCTAAGCGGGGCGCAGAACTGGAAGGCCACTACATCGCTCTGCTTCGCGAGCTTGGCACCAAGAAGGGCATGCTCGGACAGATCTTCACCAAGGCTCAGAACAAGATCCAGGATCCGGCGAAACTGTATCGCCTCATCGACATGGTCGACGACACCGCGTGGGTCACCATGGGTGCAGACATCAAGGGCGACATCTACGAAAACCTGCTGGAGAGAAACGCCGAAGACACCAAATCAGGTGCCGGGCAATATTTCACGCCGCGCACCCTCATCCGCGCCATGGTCGAATGCATGCGGCCCGACCCGGGTAGGCTCATCGCCGATCCAGCCTGCGGTACGGGCGGTTTCTTTCTCGCTGCCTACGACTTCATCACCAACCGGGATAACTTCAAGCTCGATAAGGCACAAAAAGCCTTCCTGAAGCACGCGGCGTTTCATGGCAACGAGATCGTTGCCAACACGCGCCGCCTGTGCCTGATGAACATGTTCCTGCACAACATCGGCGAGATTGATGGCGGCGCACCCATATCGCCCAATGACTCTCTTGTGGCCGGTGCTGGCAAGCGCTTCGATTACGTGCTCGCCAATCCACCTTTCGGCAAAAAGAGCTCTATGAGCTTCACCAATGAGGCAGGCGAACAGGAAAAGGACGATCTGACCTACAACCGGCAGGATTTCTGGGCGACGACCTCCAACAAGCAACTTAATTTCGTGCAGCACATTCGCACGATGCTCAAGACCACCGGCCGCGCTGCCGTTGTCGTGCCCGACAACGTGCTGTTCGAAGGCGGTGCCGGCGAGACGATCCGCCAGAAGCTGCTGGACAACACCGATCTGCATACCATCTTGCGCCTTCCGACCGGCGTGTTCTACGCCCAAGGGGTCAAGGCCAATGTGATCTTCTTCGATAACCGGGAAGCCAGCCCGGAACCCTGGACCAAGCAGGTGTGGTATTACGACTACCGCACCAATGTTCACCACACTCTGAAGAAGAAGCCGATGGTTTTCGAGAATCTGTCGGACTTCGTCAGCTGCTACAACCCGCGGAACCGTCACCAGCGCAAAGCGACCTGGGACGAGACGGAAGCGCCGGAAGGCCGCTGGCGCAATTATAGCTACGAAGAGATAAAAGGGCGCGACAAGACCAGCCTCGACATCTTCTGGCTCAGGGACAAGAGCCTGACGGACCTGGACAACCTGCCCGAGCCCGACGACCTCGCTGAAGAGATCATTGAGAACCTTGAGGCCAGCCTGAATAGCTTTCGCGAAGTGCTCACGGGCATGCGGCAGTCGGGGTAGTCGAGTGAGCGAGTACTAGGACAGAACGGGACCGCGCCAACGCCCATGTCACGCCCTTGCGGCCCCCCTGCGCGCGTAAACTCCGCATGTTGCTGCAAGCAGACTGCTGGAACTTCTTGAACACTTTGAGGAGAAGTACCTCGATATCGTGCGCAACGGCGTTGGCGCGAATTTTCAGCGAGTTAAGGGTGACTGCAACTGTTGCAACGATCAAGACAGCTTTTCAGCTCTCTCTTCACATCCCTTCCAATAATCGAGACGGCAGCGATCCGATCTAGGAAGTCAGCCTCTCTCATTCTAGTTAGATCGTCTGTTGTGCCGGCATCTTTCTATCTAAAATCTACGCGCTTGACTTCCGCCTTGAACCTCATCAGGTGCTTAGCGTGAATATGGTTATGCAGTACTCCAACAGCACCGATCCACGACATCACTATAGCAGATCGGTAGAGTTCCGCTTCGTAGCATTTAATTGCTTCCTCCACGAACGAACGCGCGTTGGTATCTTTTATGTTCGAAAGCTCCTCTCGGAGGTCGGTCGCTATCTGCACTGCTGCCGGACTGATCTTGGTGAAGCCTATTGCCCCCTATCGCGATTGAGTGATTCGTGATTCAAGGTAGGGATGATACCCTAAGCAGCGGAAGTCCGGCTTTCCCGTAAGGACCGCGCGGTGCTTGAGGCACGGCTCCGCGCACCAACCACGCCGCGCACGGTCAGCCTGTGGCGGGGGCGCTATGCGCGCGAAGGCTTGGCCGGGCTTAAAGAGCGCCCGCGCAGCGGGCCGAGGCGCAAGTACACCGAAGCGACCGGTCGGCGTATTCTGGCGCTGTTGGATCGGCCGCCGGCCGGCCGGCTATGGGCGCTGGACGGGGCCACTGATCGCCAGGGCGCTCGGCGATGTGCACGAACAGCAGGTCTGGCGCTTCTTGCGGGCACACAAGATCGACCTGTCCGGGCGCAAGTTCTGGTGCGAGAGTAAGGACCCGGCGTTCGCCGCCAAGGCCGCCGATGTGGTCGCCCTCTCCTTGGCGCCGCCGGAGAATGCGGTGGTGATCTGCGTCGACGAGAAGCCCTCGATCCAGGCGCTGGAGCGGGCGCAAGGCTATCTCAAGCTGCCCAACGGCCAGACCCTGACCGGGCGCAGCCACGACTACAAGCGCAACGGCACCTTGACCCTGTTCACTGCCTTCGAGGTGGCCAGCGGCAAGGTCAGCGTGGCGCACAAAAAGCGCCGGCGGCGCGTCCAGTTCCCCGCCTTCATGAACGCCATCGTCGTCGCCTATCCGGGCCAGGAGATCCACGTCGTGCTTGACAACCTCAACACCCACAAGCCCAAGAACGACCGCTGGCTCGCGCGACACAAGAACGTACATTTCCACTTCACCTCGACCCGGGCGTCCTGGCTCAATCAGGTCGAGGTCTGGTTCTCCATCCTGGAAAGTCAGTCCCTGCGCAGCACCTCTTTCTCCTCCGTCGCCCAACTGCGCCAGCACATCGACCATTTCATCAAGGCCTACAATGAAAACGCCGAGCCCTTCGTCTGGACCAAAACCAAGGTGCATCAACGTCGCTTCAAAGACCGCCGTATCAGCGAATCGTGATCCCAGGTACTAGGTTTCTTAGGTATTGGACTTGCCCAGATTTAGTGGACGGGCTTTCACTCTATGATGGCTATTTCGGCCTCGAAATATGCTGGCGATTTGTGTCCCAATGTCGAATGTCGCCAGCGAGGATTGTAGAAGCCATTGATGTATCGGCCAAGCACCAACTCGGCAATGTTGGACCACCATGCAGGCCATCCAACATGATCGGGATCTTCTCCTCAGCCGAATACTGCTTGCGCGTCTTGCGTCGGATATCCCGCACCGCCTGTTCGGCGCTGTCTCTTGTATCCATCGATTTCTGTCAACCGGCTCCCATGCGATAGAGGAGCCACTGTCCGGCACCCCAGTGCCACCTCAATCGGTCGACGCAACACATGCGTTAAATCTTTCTGCCGGCGTTTCAAACTCCAGCGTCTTTCGTGGTCGCTCGTTGAGCTGACGAGCTACTTTGTTCAGCTCCGCTTGTGAGTATACCGACAAGTCCGTTCCCTTGGGGAAGTACTGTCTCAGCAACCCATTAGTGTTTTCATTGGATCCACGTTGCCACGGACTCTGCGGATCGCAGAAGTAGACATCAATGTCGGTCGCCAAGGTAAACTGTTTGTGGGCCGCGAGTTCCTTGCCCCGGTCCCAGGTCAGCGATTTGTACAGTTCCGTCGGCAGCTTCTTCGCCTGCTTGATGAGCGCTGATACAACCGTCTGCGTATCCTTATTCGTCACCTTCACCAACATAACGTAACGCGTTTGACGTTCGACCAGGGTCGCAATGTGGCTGTTCTTCGATCCTGTGATGAGGTCGCCTTCCCAATGACCCGGCACGGCGCGGTCTTCAACAGACACCGGTCGCTCGCTGATCGAGATCATGTCCTTGATTTGCCCTTGGCCTTCGCCTTTTTGGCTGATGTGTTTGGATCGAAGGTTCGTACGCTTTGATCGAAGATGCTGAAGAAGCTCTTTCTTAAGCACACCGCGGGTTTGAACATATAAGCTTCGATAGATCGTCTCGTGTGACACCTGGTAAGACCCATCCCCTGGATGTGTGCGCTTAAACCATCCGGCTATCTGTTCCGGTGACCAGTTCAACCAGAGCTTTCGCGATACTGCGCGGCGTAACCGCGGGTTCGTCGCCAACTTACATCGCTTCGGGCGGCGCGCACCATCCCAAGCCTTCGTATCGGCCAGGGCGGCCCGGTATCGATCATAACCACCATGACGTCTGATCTCACGACTCACCGTCGATGGTGATCGGCCCAGCAGCCTGGCCATCGATCGTATCGATCGGTCCGCCACAATACCTCTCGATATCTCTTCGCGTTCCGATAGGGTCAACGCCAGCCGGGATCGGCGTCGTGGCGCGGGACGGATGCCACCATGCGGCGCCAGTTGAAAATAAATAGACGATGACGGCTTGCCAAACGCCCGCCCAATCGCTTTCAACGACTCCCCTCGCTGCCAGCGGTTCCACAACTCCGTCTTCTCTTCCGTTCTAAATCCTCGAAGATATCTTTGTTCCATCTGCTAACACTCCATCTTTGCGTTTAAGATAAAGTGTTGCGTCGATCAGTTGAGACCACCCAGATATGCCGGACAGTGGCGGGGAACAGATCGATTCTGTCTTGGTCATCATGGACCGTAGGTGAGTGTGATCGCCCTCGTCTTTTCCTTCGGCCTGAACGGATACACGGGCTCCAGGCTCGCATGACAATACAAGGCAGGGAAAAGATAAATGCCGACTACAATTGGCATTGATATTTCGAAAGATATTCTAGACGCCTGGCGGCTGCCGGACAACCAACACATCCAAGTGACGAATGACAAAACCGGCCACAGGTCCCTTGTCCACTGGATCGGAAAACAAGATGTGCTGCTGGTCGTATTCGAGGCGACTGGTGCATATCACCGTAGTCTTAAGGCGACGTTTGTCGCCAGTGACACAGCATTCGCCAAGGTCAATCCGCGGCAGGCACGCAGGTTTGCTGAGGCAACCGGACGATTGGCAAAGACTGACCGTGTTGACGTCATCATGTTGGCAAGAATAGATGCTGTTCTTGACCCCAAGGCGCATAAGCCCAAGAGCGAAGCCCTACATATATTGAAGGAACTGATAACGGCGCACCGGGCTTTGATGAAGAACAAGGTGGCGTCAAAGACCCGGCCGCAGACAACCACACAACCCCTGCTTAAAAAGCAGATCAACGCACGCCTCAAACAGATCGACACCCAAATTCGACAGGCCGATATCGCCATCGCCGAAAAGGTCGCAGCGGATAATGAACTCCCACATAAACTCGCCATTCTGGTCAGTATTCCGGGCATTGCACACACAACCGCATTCTCAATGCTCATTGAAGATGCCAGAACTGGGTGCGCTCGAAGGAAAGCAGGCAGCCGGTCTTGCCGGCCTGGCGCCGATTTCGAGACAATCGGGTAAATGGCAAGGCAAAGAACGCGTCCAAGGCGGACGGGCATTTTTACGGCGCGCCATCTACATGCCCGCCTTGGTGGCAGCGCGCTGCAATCCGGATCTCAAAGTAAAATACGATCAGCTCATTCGTGCAGGCAAGCCATCAAAAGTTACTCTAACGGTGATAATGCGAAAGCTCATCGTGACCGCAAACGCTCTCCTGCGTGATGGCGGAAATGGTCGAAAATCAGATCTTGACTAAGACGGATATTCGTCCCCACTCCAGTCCTTGGTAGTTACGATGAGCCAGAAATTCTCCTCTATTCAATATCCTTAATCTGTCTCGTAGGCGCTGACGGGGGGCAATGTTGCTACCCCGTATCGCTCGACACAACGATCCGGTTACGACGAAACGATCCTTCGGGAAATTGTGCAGATCATGAATGACCGCAGGGTGCCCGATGGCGCGTGGAAAATCTTATGGGATCGTTAGACAAACTAAACCAGGGAAATCGAACTTGATTTATGGCTCTGAATAAACTTACTCTTTGTTAAGTTTTAATGAGGCCCACTCGGGCGGGCAGTCACGTTGTGTTGCTTCATGTCTCAGGGGAACCGCGCACTGCGGCGGGGGAACAAGAAACTTTATGGGCAATTCGCTCGATGTGTTGATTGAAGCGCTTGGCCAAATCCTAGAATCCCTCCTACTGCCGCTTATGGCCCGCTTTGTTGCAGAGGGCTCTCACTTTGCAGCAGGCCTTGCCTTTATTCTCATTGGGTTGGCGGTCGTAGTCGGTCTGTTGTTTTTCCTGCGTTTACTTCCAACACGAATCAGCCTTTGGCAACGCACCTGGCGCATAAAAAATATCCTGCGCCCGGCGACATCTGCAGAAGAGCGCCGCCATCTCTTTGCCCAGAATTACGCCGACGTCATCGACCCTGTCATGGCAGAGGGGTTCGATACTCCGAGTAGTCGTTTCTTCCGCCGTGTGCTCAGCACCATTGGTGACGAAGTGCCTCTCCAACTAGCCTGGTCTGAGATCAAAGAGACCATTATCGATGAGACTAACGAGCGGGCCATTGGCAACACGGCCCGCCCGCACGGCTACCTTATGCGTGTGGTACCTAAGCCGCAACGGTTCGCAAATTTTGCCGGCCTTTTTGTCAGTTTCGGATTGTTGCTCACCTTCATTGGAATCATTTCGGTGCTCTTGAAAGCCGGTTGCGACCTGCGCGATGGCGAGATCAGCCAATACGGCATCTGTACAGACTATTTGGTGGAAGTGCGGCGCGTGGAGACCCAGCTCGGCAATCAACCGGATGAGCTGTCCATCCCGCCATCCGAAACACCGTCGAGCCTCGCTAACACCGAAGGCATCGTGTTGTCGATCGTCGGAGGGGCAGCATCTAAATTCTACGCCTCCATTGGCGGGCTCGCGGCGTCCATTATCCTGAGGCTGCTCTTGGAGGTGTACTCTTTCTCCTTACGGCGCGGCGTTGAGGAATTGGCTGACGTCATTGAACGGGGGCTCGCGTATCGACCCGAGCAGCAGTTTGCACTCGACCAGTTGAAGGAAGCGCAGGAACAGACAACCCAGCTCAAAATGTTCAATACCGACTTCGCCGTTACGATGGGTGAAAAGCTGGGCGCCGCCGTTCAGCCCATGACAGAACGGCTCACCAGCATTCAAGACACACTGGCAAAACAAGCGACGGACACGGCCGATGCCCTAAAAGAAGGGGTAGGCACTGCTATCAACACCATGGCTGGGGGAGAGATCAGGGAATTCGGCCGCGTGTTGGGAGACCTCAGGGAGGAACTCGCAGGGCTCAGTGGCAAGTTATCCGAAGGCGGAGACGCCGCGGCTCAAAAGATGTCCGATGCGGCTGTCAGCCTTGAGGCTATCGCCCAGAGGCTCGGCGAAGAGTTGCAGAAGACTGCCCAGCAGGTCACATCGTCCGGCAATGAGATGAACAACACCCTCACAGCCACAGCCCAAGAGATGCGCGCCGCAGTGACCCAATTGGTTTCAGGGCTTGGTGAGGCACGGGAAGAGAACGCGGCCGCAGCCCGGCAAATGGGCCAGGAACTCCAAGGTACTGTAGATCGATTAACCGCGTTAATCGATGAGCAAATGGCCGCAGCATTAGAACACGCTTCGACTCAGACGGCTCAGGCAGCACAAGCAGCTGGGTCCGAGCTCAAAAAAGCTTTTAAGGATGCGTCCGAAACCTGGATGGCGGCGGTTGACCATGCGACGACGAAAATTGAAGCCCTCGCAAACAATCTCGATCGTAACGTACAAGCAGTTGGGCGCCACGCCCAGGCCGTTGATACGGCGGCAACATCTGCGGCTCAAGCCGGGGAGGCCATTGGCCAGTCCGCTTCCGATTTGCGCAACGCCGCCGACCCGATCCGTCAAGCCGCAGAAAACATCAGGGCCAGTGCCGATAGCATTGCAAACACCGTTACTGGCCTTGGAGAGTCGACCACCGCCGCTCTAACCGAAATCAGTGATCTAGCTAACAAGATGTCAGCTACAGCAGCCGCCGCAGAGCAGGCATGGTCCAACTATCAGACGCGCTTTGGTCAGGTGGACGAGCAACTCGCACGAGCGCTAGGGGAGCTCACAAAGGCTTTAGAGAGCAACGCCACCCGCATGCAGCAGCATGTGAGCCAGATTGATAGTGAACTGGCGAATGCCGTCACTCGCCTTTCCGGAGCTGTGCAACCCTTGACGGATTTCACCGACGAATTGGAGCAGGTCATCCGCAAATTGCAACAGGCCATCCGCAGTAGAGACGCTCGGAGCCAGCGATAGATGTCCATGAATGAATGGGACGACCATGAGTTCGAGGAGGTTGAAGAGACCAACTTCATCTCCATGACAGACATGATGGTCGGCTTGTTCCTGATCCTCATCATCCTTTTAATCTATTACTTCCTGGCCAGCCAACAGGCGATTACCGATGCTGAGCGGGTCAGCAAAACAGAACAAGCCGCAGTTGTTGCTCGCGGGATCGTCCTGAACCGCATCCGCGATCAATTGGATGATGACCGCATCGAATTCGACACTAGTACCGGCACCATCCGCTTCTCAGACAACGTGTTGAACTTCGAAAGCGGCCGCTTCGAGATTCCCGAGACATCCTTCAGTCTACTGCAATCGCTTGCTGATGCGCTTGCCAGCACAGTCCCGTGTCTCGCGTTCCTTAATGAAGATGCCGCCTTAGATTGCACCTGGATCTATGAGGATTTTGTCGACCAAGACACATTCGATCGTGATCTGGGGAGCCTGGTGGACTATCGGCCGAGTGATGCACCACCGCAAGTCTGGATCGATGGCGTATTCATCGAAGGACACACGGATTGTACCCGCTTTCAAAGCGCAGCTGACCCAGACTTTCAGAACTGGGTTCTAGGGGGGCAAAGGGCGGCGACAACGCATCTGTTTTTGGCGCGTCACAACCCGTTGCTTGACCGGATCTTTTCCAAAAATCCCCACGACCCTCGGACAGCCGCGTCAGCTTTTCGTGTGATGGGCGTGGCCTCCTATTCAGATCGGCGCCCGGCGAAGGAATTCGAAACCACCGCCTATCCAGCAGATCCCCGCCTTTCGGCGGACTTTGAATCCGTTTGCCGAGAGTTGGCTGCATTGGAAAGTGCAAACCCAGACGATCCCTCCCAGCAGAACCGGCGTAACCGGCGCATCGATATTCGGATTGTTATGGGCTGGACTACGCAAGGCATAATGCCGTGAGTCTCAAGTCCTACCTCAACGGCATCGAAACCCAAGCTGGCCGCATCGCTCGCACGCAGCTCCCCGATGTTCCCTTGGTCAGTTCAGCTGTTCACCAACTCTCAGAGACCTGTGACGCGGTTGGGAATGTTGAGATCGAGGACCCAGAGCAATTTGTGCATAGGGTCAGAGTGTATTGGACAGCTCACCAAAGCCTCAAAGGCCTATCAAACAAAGATTTCCGGGCCTGTGTGAGTCTGATCCAACAACCAGATGTGGACGGTGATTGTATGGCCGCCGATCCAGAACTCGTGCGGGCCGTCATTAACCGGGTGCGAGAGACATGGTCAAAGCTCGCATTGCGGAATCTGACCTATCAGTATCTTGAAGGGTACAACCCTGACAGTCCGGTGACTGACCAGATCTACCGCACCATCAAGGATGCCCCTCAGAAACATCGTCCCCAGCTGCTCCACGAACTACATACGAAAGGACTGCTGAACGAACTGGACGGACCAATTGTACTGGCCGCGCACATACTGAAATCGGATGACCCTGTAGACTCCTTGCTCGCGGATACTCGGATCACCGGCCCTCTCGCACAGTCAAAATTTGTCGAACAGTGCTTCAAGATAGTGTGCACGGTCATTGCCCGACAGAGTGAGCCAAGCCAATCCCAGTTGCTCCGCCTCATCGACTGGTCCGAGGATCCTTCTGCGGGGAGCCAACAACGGGAGCGGTTCCCCCACCAGACCCCGGCCCTGGCCCGCGCATTGCTCCTACCATGGGCGTCGGCGAGCCGAAGTCCAAGTTCAGAGCTTGAAGCCAAAATCAAAAACCTGCTGATTGGGTCGTTGGATGATCCCCGGTTTCCATCGGCATCGGCACGTTGGCATGAAATCGACGACCAAGCCGTTGGCGTCCTTAAACGTTGGCTCAATCGGATAGCCATCACTCAGTTCTTCGAGATCGTGTCCAAATCCATGGATAGTGCCGACGGCAATCGGATGTGGAAATCTCGCCGTCGTTTTTGGACAGCCTACTTGGACTACATTGAAGATGCCTGGGTCGTGTTTCATACGGTTGGCACCGAGCTTGCCGAACGAATGGCCATAGATACGGACGACGACAGCTTCAGCCAGCATGGAAAGTTCTCAAGAGGTCCGTACGACGCAAGCCACGCTGTCTTATTGCTGACAATCGGCGACTTGGTTATTGCCGAATGGAGCCATAACGGGGCGTGCCGGATTTGGAAGCGAGGCGATCCTCGCGCTCCAACGACCTACCGCCAGCGGTATGACGCGTATGCACTTCGCAACGGATGGTGGAAGCAGAGCCATGTCGGTGACAGGGACGGAAACTGGCAAATGAAAGTGGCTCAAAAAATCAGAAATGAAACTGGCGTCTCAGTGTCTAAATCCGCATACCATTCCCATTGGTAATCACCAATGTCGCGTTTACGCTTTATTTATGAAGAAACTGAAGCCGGCGCGTTGCTCCGCCACAAGCCCCCATTGCTGGGCAAGAAACTCTTTCCGGAAAGGTGGTTAACCGAGGCGGATGCGGCCCAAGCCACGACGCTCGGCCGTTTAATACTCATTGCGGAGACAAGTGAGGTTGAGCAACCGCCAGTGCGGTTTAAGACCGATCACCTGTTTCTTAGCCACGCAGCCATCGCCGGTCTGTCTAAAGCAGATGCGAAGCACCTGGACCTTCCGGGTGACACACGCTTTGCTTTGCGGTTGGAGGCGCGAGACAATGTCATGTCAGACCGCTTCTTCCTGGGCGTGCGATGGGTGCAAGGGGGCGGGGTTGGTGTCGCAACCCAAACTAATGGGGCGTTCATTCATCAAGGCGGCAAGACCTACCGGATTCCTGAACCGACCTTCAGCATTTATCGATCTGCAAATGCGTTGACCGAGCCTCTCCCTGAAGCTGAACGGCACCTCAGGTATGCCGCTCTGAAAGAGACTATTGAGACCCAAGTAGACGAAAACGTGGAGATAGATGATTACCTCACCGCGGTAACGATCTATCACGCGAGCGCCTTTTCCCTGAAGTTGGGCGTGAATGTTGATGACTTCGATTTCGATCCGGTTCTGTTTGGCCGGGATGTCGCCAAAGAGGCGGGCGAAGATCAAGTCAGCGAAGAAACGTTTGCGCTCTTACCACCAAAGCTCCAGGACCTTTTCGCTAAGGACAGATTTCGGCGCTTTACCCAAGCTCGGCCAGCCTACCCGCTGGAGAAGGGTTCTTTCGTGATCATCGACCCGGCACTCCGCGAGACCTTCCAAGCCGTCCGGGAGGTATCCAGCGCGGATTCTGTCACCCGGCGGGCGTTCGTCTCCAACCCGACGGGCTACTTGCGCGAGAAACTGGGAGAAGAAAAAGCCTTCGATCTGGACGACCTGTTCATCGAAACGGAAGAATTCTCAAAACGCATCACGGGGATCGATATTTGGCGGAAACAAGTTCTGCCCTATGTCAAACCAGTCCCTAACTCTTGGGTGCCCGAGACCTTCGGTTTGCGCGTCGGCGAAGACGACTACGTTGAGGTCTCACCGACTTATCTACCGGAACTGAACCAGGGCCTGCAAGCGGCAATCATCGCTGGTGAGCCCTCGTTTGTTTTCAACGGGGCCCAGATACCGGTCTCACAACAGACCCAAGAAGCCGTGGCCGATCTCAACGATCTACACACAGCCTTAGTAGCTGACGGCGTCGAGGATAAATTAACACCCAACCGGTCAGAAGCACCTGAAGTTTTGGCCAATAAACGCTTCCTAACAGTTAAAACGAACTTTGATGATGTCAGCTTCGGACTATTCGATGCCACCCGAAAGCCTGAACAGACTCTGCCAGCGCAACAGCCCGACGCTCTTACCACGCGGCTCATGGATTATCAGCTCTTTGGGTTCCAATGGTTCGTTGAAGTCTGTCTTTGGAACTTCCCTGGGGTCCTACTCGCGGACGACATGGGGCTTGGCAAAACGCTGCAAACTTTGAGCTTTCTGGCCTGGCGCAGCCATCAACACCCCGGCCCCACCCTAATTGTTGCGCCTACCGGCCTGTTGGCGAACTGGAAGGCGGAAATCGAGAAACACCTCAAACCTGGCGTGCTGGGCGAGCTTGTGGAAGCCTATGGTAAGAACCTTCAGACTTTCCGGGTCCACGAAACACAGGCCACAGACACACAAATCGGTCAATCCTCGCTGGACTTGGAGGATTGGAAAAACTCGGGCGTCGTGCTCACAACGTACGAAACGATGCGGGATTATCACATCAGCTTTGCTCGGCTGCGATTTTCCACCATCGTGTTCGATGAGATTCAGAAACTTAAGAACCCAGCCAGCCAGCTGACACGATCGGCTCAGACTCTAAATGGGAACTTTAAGATTGGGTTGACGGGAACGCCCGTCGAGAACCGATTGATGGACATATGGTCCATCATGGATGTGCTCTGGCCCGGTCGCCTGGGCTCTAGCCGCAGCTTTCACATTACCTACCCCGGCGACGATCTCAATAAACTACGGTCCCTGCACAGCGAGCTTTTCGTTCGGTCGCAAGACAAACCGCCTGTGGGCCTGCGGCGCATGAAGGCTGACCAACTGGATGACTTACCCGCCAAGAGCGAACACGCGTTGGAGGTGGAGATGCCTCCGTCCCAAGCAGACGCGTACCAAAACATCGTCGCCCGCGCGTTCCGCGCCCGGGATGCTTATGCTCCCGGTGACGGCATGCTGCGTACGTTACACCAACTGCGCAACACGTCGCTCCACCCCCATCGGCCCGAAACGGGCTATGGGGACATGCTGGCCTACGTCCAGGCCTCTGCCCGCCTGTCAAAAACGGTTGAATTGCTCGATGAAATCAAGGATCGCGACGAAAAGGTTCTTATTTTCGTCGAGAGCTTGGAAATGCAGGCGTTCGTCGCCGACTTCATCGCTCAGCGTTTCGAGCTGCGCTCAAAACCTGAGCGTATTCACGGCCAAGTCCCCGGCCCCAAGCGGCAAAAGATCGTGGATGCCTTTCAAAACAGGGACCCCGGCTTCGATGTCTTGATCCTCTCACCCAAGGCGGGTGGGGTCGGCCTCACGCTCACTGCGGCCAACCATGTGATTCACTTATCCCGCTGGTGGAACCCGGCCGTGGAAGATCAAAGCACCGACCGCCTCTTCCGCATCGGCCAAACCAAACCGGTCCATGTGTATTACCCTATGGCGGTCCACCCATCGGCGGCACTGCGGCAACACAGTTTTGACTTGAAGCTCAACAGTTTGCTCACGAGCAAACGACAATTGAGCGCCGATACGTTGCTTCCACCTGAGAATCGAGACAGCGACTCTCTCAGCCTGTTCAACGGCGTCACCGTCGACCCAGACGCCACCGGGACAGCAGTAACAGTGGAAGCACAGCAGGCACCGGAGCCCTCCTTATCCGAAGCCGGGCCGGTTCAGCCTCCCCTAGGTTCAGCGTCTGAGCCGTCGCTCGAAGCCCCGGTCCCGGCAAAACCGCCGCTACAGCCGTCAATGCCCGAAGGAACCCGACACTTTATCTTTGAGGAGGGAGATGCACCGAATTTAGATGCCGTGTTCTGGGGCTTGGAAGGCGTCCGTGTACAAGAAATCCACCTCATTGATCCCTATGCCTATTGGACGCTGGAGGGCCAGAAGGGTTTAGCGGCAATCAGCGCCGCGATAGCTGAGTATGCATCCAAAGTAGGAATGGTGCGGGTTACAATGCTGCCGCCGCGGCAAGTCAAGAATCCCCAGTTCGAAACGGAAAAACAAGGTTTCACCAGCCTTCGGGACGTGTTCAATGGACGTTTTTCCACGTCAGGGATACAGCCGCCCAAGATCATTTACAAAACACGGTTCAAGACACGCAAAGACGACTTTCATGACCGCTATATTGTCGTCACTTACGCAATAGAGGGTACGCGCAGAGAACGTACCTACGCTGTTCCGAGGGGGCTTGATGCTTTCTATCGCCATCATATGCGGCTTGAGATATTTATCTCAGACGACAAACCGGTATAACCACACACGACTTCCTACGACCGTGCCCGATTCAGGCACTGCCAACGCCGGAATAAATATCCACCACTCGCCGGAGTAAAAGTACACCACTGCGATGTCTCGTAGGCTTGTCCCTGTCGTCCATGGGAGGGCCCCGCGCGCACTGCGGCGCGCGCCTCGAACGCAGACGCAGCAGGGCGCGGGGAAGGGACCGGTGGGTCCACGGGGTCAAGGCGGTCGGTTGTGAGTTCTCATTTTTGGGGGATCTTGCGCTTTTTGCTGTGCTTGAGCCTGAAGCTGCCGCCATTCATCTCTAGGCTATGGTCATGATGGGTCAGCCTGTCGAGCACGGCGCCGGTGAGCCGTTCGGAACCAAAGGTGTCGGTCCATTCGTCGAACGGCAGGTTCGAGGTAATGATGATGGAACCACATTCATAGCATTGGCTGATGAGTTCAAAGAGCAGTTCGGCACCGGTCTTTGACAGCGGCACGAAGCCTAACTCGTCGATGATCAGCAGGTTCTGGCCGGTAAGTTGCTTTTGCAACCGCAACAGACATTGGTCATCGTGGGCCTCGATGAGTTCGTGCACCAGGCTTTGGCGGCGGTGATGAAGCGGACCTTCAGGCCCTGCTGGCAAGCGGCACGGCCAAGGCCAACGCCTTCGCCAGCTTCGCTTTGGTGAAGTTCCGCTTCCGGCTGTTCACTGCCTTGATCCGTGTACCGTCAACCGCCACCAGCTCGCGTCCGAACAGCTCCAGTTCGTGGTATAGCTTCACGAACTCCCGAAATACCTGGCGGAACGCCGCCTGATTGATCCGCCGGAAATCGGCGATCGTCTTGAAGTCCGGCGACAAACGCCGCAACAGCCAGATCACTTCGAGATTACGCTTGCGCTCAGCCTCCAGCCGGCGGCTCGAACGTACCCGATTGAGATAGCCGTATATGTAGAGCTTCAGCAGGTCCGCCGGATCGTAGCCGGGACGACCTGTCGCCTTCGGCGCGGCGCGCTCGAAACCAGCGGCCGCTAGGTCCAAACCAGCCACGAAAGCGTCGATGAAACGGACCGGGTTATCCCGGCCCACGTAATCGTTCACTGCTTCCGGCAGAAGCAGAACCTGAGAGCGGTCAATGCCAGGGATGTGTCTCATGGCGGACCCTAACATCGCCATGAGCCGGACGGAATCCCTCGCTACCCAGAGTTTTCACACGGTCTGTTTGGTGTAGCCGCCCTCAAAGCCATACTCGGCGTAGAGCCGTTCAAAGATGTGTTGGCCGTATGGCGCTGCTGCTTCGGAAGTGCTCAATCGTCCTCAAGGATCTGATCGATGAGCCCTGTGAACGGCCCCAACTTCGGACGACGGATCGGCTTGGTGCGCCGGTAACCAGGAGGCACGGCGTGCAACAAAATCTTCACCACCGTCCGCCGGTCAATCCCAAACCGCCGCGCAGCTTCGCGTTGGGTCAACTTCTCATGGTGGCACGCAAGCCGAACCCGCCGATATAAATCCACAGTGTACATCCCCAAGCCTCCAGCCAGCGCAACCTGGCTTCAGAGACTAAAAAGACTGGCGTACTATTACGCCGCTACAGCGAGATTATCCCGCCGTTCCTGTGGATCATTTTTGCACCGGCGTTCTCATTACGGTACAGCAGAGAAATCAATACCGAACTGAGGATACTTTTCTTTAAGAAGATTCATGGCCCGGTGCCAGTTTTCTCCACTCCATTGGTTCGAAAACGCATAAGTCTTGCCGTTGGCGTGAACAAGCTCGCCATCATCACAAAACCATCGCCGTGGATTAAATGACCAACCAACAGCGGTCGCTTCGTCGGAAGCGAGCCTTACAAACTCCGATGCGTCTACTTCCCCTTCAGCCGCACGCCAGGTGCGATGCGTTGAGCGCCAATCAAATAGTGCGGCAATCTCATCTGGGTTAACACCCTTTTCTGACAAGTGTTTGCAGACCACAAAGATGGCGTTTCTCTTCCACATTGAAGAATGCCGTTCGTCTGCAATCTGAATATCGAAACGTGTGAAATCTGCGCCGCTTATGCGGGCCTGTCGCTCCTTTCGGGCTTTTTCACGAACTTGTACCTGATACTCGGCCACTTCTGGCAGAGGTATGATTTGCTGAACATCCACTAAGACGCGACCATCAAGAGTATACGGTTTCAATCGAACACATCGAATCTCAACATCGTGATCATTGAGCCATAGCACTGATGCCGTCAGCTCACGCGAAAATTCTGCAGATGCAAGTACGATCCTAATGTCCTGTGCAAACTGATCATCATCGGGCTCCTCCCAACCGAGAAAATCCAGAATAGTGGCATGCGGATCTTCATTCTCTTTATCTAGTTTTGTGAGATATCGACCAAATACGTCGGCTGCTTGATCGAAGGTCATCGTAGAAACCATCGCCGCATATCGGATGGATTGAAGCTCCATATGTCCTCCATCCTCCGTACGCTTTAATTCAATGACGACGAGGTTCGCTGCTTTGTCAATGCCAAGTAGATCAATGCGACGCCGAGAATCCTCCCAGTCGCCAAACTCCTCCGAGATGACAAGTGTTTCCGGTGCAATTACTTCAATGTGATCCCGCAGAAGACGCTGCAAATCCCGACGCTCTTGCAGACCACCCAAGCTGAAAGTTGTTTCCTCAACACGGCTTATACGCTCCTGTCCGAACTCATATATCGGCATGTAATTTTCCCTTCTTGTTAACTCATCCGTACCTCAGCCGCGGAATTATGTTGCAATCCGTTAAGGTGGCTTATGCTTGCTAACGATATCGAATACCAGCCAGCTGTCTTGGTGGAGTGCGTGGTATGCGAAGAATTCAATAATACTGGTATCGTCAACGGATCAGACAAACAAGAGCGACAGGTCGACCATACCCCAATGCTTTAGCCCGTACGCCTTGGTGACACCCAAGCTATTGGCCTTGACCTTTCCGCGCAGCGGCCCGAAAGCTAGGCAATGACGCCTCACGCCAACTATGAAAAAGCGCTGCTAAAAACTCTTTGGGCCTGGGCTGACCAGCATCATAGAGACGAACTGGACGGCGGTAAGCGGGAAAAACGCCCCCTGTTCTGGCAGGTAGATTTGCCTCTAGGGGTATATTGGTTCCGCAGAATGGCTCTAAAGCACACGACATCCAGGCTGCTATCCCGGAGCGCGAAAGACACCCGAAGTTTACCAGCCTGAAAAGCTCCCAAGCCTTGGCCCAAAGCATGTTTGGGGCAATCCACGTCTTCGATCGGCTCGATTTGCTGCAGGATATATCAGCCGAATGTGGACGACCGGCCTTCTTCCAAGATCTCCACGGTTCAGCACTTGAATTTGAGCATGAAGTGCGTTTCCTCGGGGAGCCGAGACCAACCAGTGTCGACGTGCTGCTCCATGGACCTCAAGGGCGAGTTGCCATCGAATGCAAGTTTACGGAGCGGGAGTTTGGCACTTGCTCCCGCGCGAAGCTGCGTCCTGGCGACCCAACCTATGCTGAACAGCATTGTAACGGGAGTTATCGGATTCAACGCAGCCGTCGCGAACGCTGCGCTCTGACAGAAATAGGGGTCCAGTACTGGCAGCATTTGCCTAAAGTGTTCGCTTGGACAGCAGACCGCGATCTTGTGCCTTGCCCCCTCGGTCGCGTTTACCAACTAGCACGAAACGCTCTTGCCGCAACTGTGTCTCCCGATGGCAGGCTTGATCAGACTACTGGGCATGCTCTTGTCGTTTACGACGCTCGTAACCCCGAGTTTCAGGACGGGGGGTATAGTAGTATCCGCAGAAAAATAGTAGCGACTTGAGTTGTGGCTGAGATACACGGGATAGAGGAGGCTGTTTGCTTTGCTCATTAAACAGCTATAGCTGACGTAAAGATACGAGCTGACGCTTTACGAACCGAAGTTGCTGAAAAAGGATGAAATAAAAAGTCCGACTGGAAAGCATACCTTACTGGGAGAGGCTTCTGTGTGGCGATTACATTATCCAATCTATAAGAAGTTGTGTGAATTGAAAGGATCTGTACGAACCTTTCAGCCAGTCTTAACGTTTTCGTTTACGTTGATTTTCTTTTCTTACTAGATTTAACACTTGAACCTTTCTCTTCTGCTTTTTGTTTTATCTCCTGTGGATCAAATTGTTTGTAAAGGACTTCCAGATCAAAAGTATAAGAAGATGCGCTTTAGTGATTTTAATTATGACTCATCAGCGACTTCCTCTTCACTTTCCTCTTCACCTTCTTTTTCACTTTCTTCTTCAGTGGCCTCTTCCTGCTGCGGCTGATCAAAGGGGCTAATAGCCTCGCGCTTTGAACATTGTTTTTCAGTGGCAATAATTACTAGGTGGTTATAACGCTGCCGATAGGCTTCAACCTCGATTTGCTCAGCTTGCGTAAGATCCATGAAGAACAAAGGCACAATTAAAAAAACGCCGGTAACACCGAGGGCGACATTTTTTCCCGTCTTGTCCGTCTTTGGCATCAACCGCTGAATTTCGCCCTCAATCTGCGAAAGTTCCACTTCCAATGTTTCACAAGATTTACGGTCGTCGGCATATTGTTGGATTAAAACGGGATTTGCCGCTCGCCCCCCACAGCCACCTAATACTAGTCCCGCTGCAATCAATACCGCGTATGATGTCCTATTCATGTTTATGTGCCGTCCCCATTTCCCTGTCCTAAAGAATAAAGTAGAAACCAAAAAAAAATTAGACAATCTTGCTTGAAACTCCCTTACTGGAAGCTAATACTGTAAGGCGACTGACCTAATTATACACTCTTGGTTTTATCTACTTTTTTGATTCAACCGTTTTATTGCTAGGTTTAGCTCTTCTTCATCCTTTAATGCCTGCGATATGTTGTCCGCAAGAGCCGCTAATACGACACGAATATCTTGCGCTAATTCAAGGCAATGTTCATCTTCCCTAGCGTGCAATCCTTCACTCAGCGCACTATGTAGAAGTGTCAGTGGATTCTGTCCATTGAGAAGAAGGGCCTGTGGCAAAGCATCTTTAATGGACTCGATAGCTTTGGAAAACTGTTGTTCTTGCTTTGCATTCTTAAGTAAATTCAGTGTGTCCAGATTTTCTGACAGTTTTTCAGCCACCTTTATGATTTCATCAAGTATCCTATTTTTTTGATTCTCAACAACTCGACGGTAGTACGCAAACGCGCCTATACCTAGGCCTTGGCTTTCACATTGTCTTCCCTTAAAAAATATATCCTTTTCTGGACCAATCAAACTAACCAATCTTGACGGTGTTCTTGGTCCGAAGGTCGGAAATTCTCCAAATTTATAAGCCTGCCCACTATTTTCACGTAAACCGCTCGCTTTGACCGCAAGTGAAAAAGTCTTCTCGGTCTCAAGGCAGTTGGAACATTTATATGCAATAAAAAGCGAGGTGAATTTATCGCAACTAATGTACTCAGTTCTGTAAGAAGTTCGAAAAGTTCTCAATCCATCGCATTTCTTATTTTCGCAAAATAATTGTATGTCTGGCGTCGCTAATTTTTGGCTAATGTTATCGACGGTATATGATGTAACTACATCCAGAACGTTAACAATGCGTGATGGAGGGGATGATTCCAAAAAGTTGGCAAAAGTCATTTCCGCTTTTGCTAGTTCACTGGGAGTCGAATCCTTAACTTCAACTGAATCAGAAGAGTCTGCTGCGGTTTGATTGTTATCATTTGTTTCTGACATGCTGCTGCCTATGACGAAAACATAAATTCAATGGACAAGTTTATCATTACCCGCCCCCAAGTATAATGGCCAGCCGCTTCGAGCTCTAATCGTAAACTAGAATTCATGTTCTTATTTCATCCTGGCAACAGTGGTAATCTCTAGAGTTTCGTCTTTCATCGTTTCCGATTCCCCGCTTTCCCCAACCTTGTTAGCTTCCTTCCCGATTAAAACAAAGCTGTCGGCTATTACATGGCGTCGCCACGTTTCACCCTGGTCGGTGAAGGCACCATTCTCAAACTTATTCTCAGAGCTGAGGTGATACTGGCAAAGCACTTCGGCATAGGTCTTGAGCTGGTCCGCGTGAACCGGCTCACCCGTCTCCCGGTCAAAGGCATTGGCCACGGCTTTTCCAGGGTCTATGTCAAAAGGTGCAATGGGCTTTGGTTCAGGTGGCTTTGGCGGTCTGCCGCGCCTGTGCGGGTCTACAAGTTTCGGTTCAGGCATTGCGGCAAACAATCCAGTCCTGGCCATTGGAGAAACCAGGAATCCGAATGGCCGAATCTGTTCCCAATAGGGCTTGTCAGAATTGTAGTGCTTCATCCAGGTCAAAAGGGCCGGACTACTTGCTGAATAACGACTGAGAGCCGGTTTTTGCAACGCGGGATGCCAGTCATAGGAGACTTTTTCCGGATGTCCGTTCAGCCCGGCTTCAATGATCTTAACCCATAGGTCATGCTGCCAGCGCTTGACGCCAATTTCATGCAATGGGAATTGCGGCTTAGGTAATTCAGCTAAGGCCTCATCTTCGGAATACGGCTCCATTAGATGCCCTAAACCGTGGGCCGAGGCCTTCCGCAATATGGGTTTGTCGTCTTTATCAATATTAAAGAGCGCATACCGCTTTGCAGAAATGGCAAAGCAATAGAGCGGCTCTAGTGAATTCTTGTTCTTGCCGAAATTGATATCCTCAATTTTCAGGATTGAGCCGGGTTTTTGATACGGGTTCAGGGGAATAAACCAATCAATGACGGACTTCGCTCTTGTTTCAAATTCATCCCTTTCCATTCCTTCAGGTTTTGCAATGGCAAGACTGTCGGTGTCGCAAAAGACCCACTCCAATCCCTGATCCAGCGTTAATCGCTCGGCTAAAGCCAACATGAGCCGAGCCGCCCCTGTTATGAGCGTTCCCAGGAGCGGATGAAAGTACCGCCCCGGTTCCTCAAGGGCTGTGGACTCTATAGCAATGCTTTCCCCATTCGGCGCGAACACGGTCAAGGGCTCGGGCTTGGGCGCGTCATCGCGGTTAATCTCCACAAAAATGCCGTAAGCCGTGGCGTTGGCCACAATCTTGAGGGCCTTCTGGACAGGATCACCCGTGGTCTTTGCTTCGTCCCGGAGATCGATCAGCCGCCTGAACATGTCATCGGTGTTGGGGTCGATCCTGCAATCATCCCGGCCCATGATGTCGATGGGACTAAGGCCTTGTTGCGGCGGGCCAGGATCAAAGGTCAGAGCTTGCTCGATTAAGGGTGATTTACCTGAGAGCAACTTGGAGGCGATGCAGTCTGCCAGAGTGTACCAAAGAGGCTCTTGGCGAGTGAGATTGTTCAAGCCGATGGTGTTGACCTTTTCATCGTACTTGGCCCTGACCGGGAGCGTGTCGTTATCGGGCCTGATCCGTGCCAAGGTCTTTAAGTGAGTCCAGGTTTGCTTGTCCTGAAGATCATCAAGTGTCACGCGGTCCAGAAAGGCTTGTGTTTCTCGGGTCGTGTCGGTCCAGGCCAACGGACTGCCGATGACAAAAGGCCATAATCCCATCAATGTGCTAACCGTGGGATACATGGACTTGAAATCACAATAGAGAACTTCCCGGATGGTGCGGCGGATGCGGACCTCGGCCCGCCCCCCATAGTAACTGGCCATGATGACGCCAAAGATCATTCGGTCTATGTCCGGCTGATAGCTCAACAACGGCTCAACACCCATTTGCTTGAGGTAGGCCTTGCCGATGCTGGCCTCGCTCAAGATGCGGTGGGCTTCGGTGTCCAGGCCGTGGTTGGCATAGCGCGTTTTGAGAACCACCAAACATTCCCATGAGGCCTGAACATCCGCCCTGGCATAGTCCAGGTATTCAGCCGTGATCGGCCCGCCATGTTCTTCCGTCTCTAGTTTCTGGGTGGGAACATCAAGAAACGCTGCCAGCCGCTTGAGAGAGAAGCTCTGACTGGTCAGAGCCGCTGCAAAGGTCTTGAGGTCCAGGAAGTATCCCCGATGGGCTTTAACCTTAATGCCCCGGTTTCGTTCTCCGCGTGAGTCCTCTTGCTTACCGGGTCTGGCAAAATCAATCAGCGCCGCTCTCGCGTTGAGGTGTTTCACCCGAATGTGCGGATCACGATTATCCGAGGTCAGCTTGAAGCTAAAACCGCCGCGCATGTGACGCTGTGCGGGCCCATGACCCACGGCAATGCCCCCTGCACCGTGACAGCCTTCTAGAGCGTTTCCGAGGTTGAATGAATCAAAATTTTGTTGTCGTGGTCTTGGCGGACTGATTCGATAGCCGCTTTGGCGGGGGCATCGTGGCTGTATCGGAAGACCTGCGTATTCGTTTGGCGAGGAAAGTGGCGTCGGGCATGTCGCGCCGTCAGGCGGCGGCCCTTTTTGAGGTGAGCGCAAGCTCGGCGGTGCGGTATGTCGGGCGATATGAAGACGAGGGGACTGTCGCGGTCAAGCCACGGCCGTCGCGCCAGCGCCGTCTTGATCCTTACGGCGAGGATATCCTGCGCTGGATTAAGGAGACGCCAGACCCGACACTGCAAGAGCTGTCTGAGCGTCTGGACGAAGTTCACCAAGTGATTGCGCCGACTTCGACGATTAATGACTGGTTCCGCGCGC
Organism: Rhodospirillaceae bacterium; assembly: GCA_965262665.1. Classification (GTDB taxonomy): domain Bacteria; phylum Pseudomonadota; class Alphaproteobacteria; order Rhodospirillales; family Rhodospirillaceae; genus CBDBND01. The sequence goes on along the minus strand of OZ253551.1, from coordinate 85,440 downwards.
GCAAGATCAGCTTTAAAAAAACCGCCCACGCCAGTGAACAGGAACGCGCGGATGGGAAGTCCCTGCTTGGTATATCCACTGTATTCTAAGGAATGCTATATTCTTGTTTAGAATCAATGTGTTCATTCTTTTCTGACAGCTTGACAGTGCTACCGAGTACCACTAAGTTCCCACTCATGATGTGGTAACTTATGAGGGCACCAATTGGCCGGAAAAATCACGGCAAGGTTCGCTGGAGCGGTGAAGAAACCGGGGCGGTACGGCGACGGCAATGGTTTGTATCTGCTGGTCAAGCCGAGCGGGTCAAAGTCGTGGGTTCTGCGAACGGTTGTGCAAGGACGGCGGCGCGACATGGGACTTGGCGGCTATCCACTGGTCTCCCTGGCCGAAGCCCGTGCGGCCGCTTTCGAGAACCGCAAGCTGGCCCGTGCTGGCGGTGATCCGTTGGCACTCAGGCGGCGGCCCAATATTCCGACCTTTGAGGAAGCCGCCCGGACGGTAATCGAAATCCACAAGCCGACATGGCGCACCGGCAGTACGTCCGCCAGGCAATGGGAAGCATCCCTGCGGCGATACGCCTTTCCCCTTCTCGGCGCCAGGGCTGTGGACACGATTACTACAGCGGACGTGATGGCGGTCTTGCTTCCCCTATGGACCGAAAAGGCAGAGACCGCCCGCCGGGTTCGCCAACGCATCAGCGCGATCATGAAGTGGGCGATCGCACAAGGATATCGCGGCGACAATCCTGCCGGCGATGCCATTGCGGCGGCGTTACCCAAAGTCAGCGGGCATTGTCAGACTAAATTGATTTGTTAGTCTAGTGAGGTGAGTTTTCGCCGTTCCGAGCCGCGCCTTGCTTGGTCAATTCCAAGCGAACCAATATTTTAGTGCCTAAACCCAGGAAACAAGGCCTAAGAGGCCGTTTCGAAAGGGGTTGAGTGGCCGGTGTCGATGTGATTCCAGGAAGGTTGCTGAAACCGATCTGGAGCCGCCATGTGGACGCCGGCCACCCGAGAGCAGCATAGCCGCAAGGCGCTGCGTTATCAGACTGATTTGACCGCTGCGGAGTGGGTTGTGATCGAGCCTCATTTGCCTCCGGCTCATGGCACGGGACGGCCCCGGTCATGGCCGATGCGAGAGATCGTCAACGGCATTTTCTACGTGATGCGGGCTGGCTGCCCTTGGCGCTTGCTGCCAAGCGATTTACCACCGTGGGGCACGATCTATCGCTGGTTCGCTAAGTTCCGCGACGACGGCCTCCTTGAGAAGATCAACCACTTTCTGGTCATGGCCGATCGCGAGCGGGTCGGACGCGAGGCCAGCCCGAGCGGCGCGATTATCGACAGCCAGAGCGTCAAGACGACCGAGGCTGGTGGCCCCCGCGGCTACGATGCGGGCAAGAAGATCAAGGGGCGCAAGCGCCACGCGCTGGTCGACACCGACGGGCGCGGCCTCGTGCTCGAGGCGCATCCGGCGAGTATCCAGGACCGCGATGGTGGCGGGCCGCTGCTGTGCGCCTCACGCGGCTCGTTTCCGTTCATCGAGAAGGTCTTTGCCGACAGCGGCTACGCCGGCGAGAAGGTCGCCACGGCCACCATGATCGCCGTCGAGATCGTGCGCAAAAGCCCCGATCAGGTCGGCTTCGCCGTCCAACCGCGCCGCTGGGTCGTGGAGCGCTTCTTCGCCTGGATCAACCGCAACCGGCGACTGGCAAAGGACTTCGAGGCCACCATCGCCTCGGCCCGCGCCTTCCTCTACGCCGCCTCCGTCATGCTCCTCGTCCGCAGATTGGCCCGAGCCGCATGACTTTCGAAACCGACTCTAAGAGAGTTGGCACTATCCAGTTACTCTGACAATGCCCTGCCTTGGGCGTAATTACGAAATAAGAAGGTGTCGGGGCCCGCTCGCCCGGCAGCGCCTTAATATACGTGTCCTCCCCGAAAGCCTTATCCGCCGATCTTCATGATGCAAACCCTCCAGGTGTGGATAGGGTTTTCGAAAGGGACATGGGTTTCCGCCTCGAAGTTTGGGTCCTTATCGGTCTTAATGACGGTGATCTAATCGGTCTACGTTTCACCGCTGACAGTCTGGTTAACGTCGCATTTGCCGCGTTTAGGTAGTGGTGATGGTATTGGCAGATTAAATCTGCTTGGTCGTCTCTCCCTGTCCCCTCTTGGGGATTTCAGGGCGCAAATACATGTATTGTCTAGCTTAGACCGGACAAGCACGGGCGACGAAGCTGGCTCAACAACGGGAAAATTCTAACATACGATTTTAGTCTGACAATACCTTCGGGCCTAACGACCACTATGGTGTCGAGAACCAGGGGATAAAGCCGTGTCAGCCATGTCAGAAAGAAACGGTTCAGCCGCGAGAGCCGAACCCGGTCAGTATGCTTACGTCTTAAAACTGAGACCTGATGTCGCAATGCGACGTTTTCTGCGGCCAGCCGGCGCGGTCCCTTGATCATGGCCACCAATGCCATGAAGAACAATCTAACGAACGATATCATCCCAAACGGATTACAGTGGATCCGTCTTCATTTCAACCGGATAAGGTTTTCGGAAGGGACAGGCGTAGACTGAGATGAATGCGAGCGACCCGTATCCCGATCTTGCCGTGCTATGGGCGGCTATCGGCGAGCGCTATCGTGCTGATGAAACGGCGTGTGTCGGCACGCTGCTTGCGGATGCTCGGCTTGCGCCTCCGATGGCTGAGACCGTCGAAGCGCGTGCGCGCAGGCTCGTCGAGTATATCAGGGCCAAACGGCGGCCGGTGGGTGGGCTCGACATCTTTCTTCACGAGTACGCGCTCGACACCGAAGAGGGCATCGTCCTCATGTGCCTGGCCGAAGCGCTTCTCCGCATTCCCGACGAAGAGACCGCGGCCCGCCTGATTAGGGATAAGATCGGTACCGCCGCATGGGTTGACCATCTTGGCCGGAGCGATTCTCTTTTGGTCAACGCATCGACCTGGGGCTTGATGCTCACGGGCAAGTTGATCCGGTTGGGTGGGTCAGAGCCGTCTAGCACCTTGGAGGCTCTAGAGGCCATGATCGTGCGCGCGGGCGAACCGGTAATCCGGCGGGCGTTGTTACACGCAATGCGCATCCTCGGCCGCCAGTTCGTCATGGGCCGCACGATCGATGAGGCTCTTGGTCGCGCCAACGAGGCACACTCGGTCGCGTCGTTCGACATGCTCGGGGAAGCCGCGCATACGGCGAAGGATGCCGAGCGCTACTTCGTGGCCTACGAGGCGGCGATCACGGCCTTAAGCAGGGGCACGGCCGGCTCTGGACATGGCATCTCGGTCAAACTCTCCGCCATCCATCCGCGCTACGAATTTGCGCAGCGCGAGCGGGTGATGGCCGAACTCGTCCCGAGGCTCCGGAGCCTTGCGCTTAAGGCTAAAGAATACGGTATCGCACTCACGGTCGATGCCGAAGAAGCGGACCGTCTCGCGCTTTCGCTTGATGTATTTGCTGCGGTTTTTCGCGATACCGCGCTCCATGGCTGGGAGGGTTTCGGCCTAGCCGTGCAAGCCTACCAGAAGCGCGCGCCGGCGGTGATCGATTGGCTTACGGCTTTCTCGCGACGGGTTGGCCGGCGTATTCAAGTACGCCTCGTCAAAGGCGCTTATTGGGACACAGAGATTAAGCGCGCGCAGGAACAAGGGCTTGATGGCTATCCGGTCTTCACGCGCAAGCTCGCGACTGACTTGTCGTACGTCGCCTGCGCGCGCCGTTTGCTCGCGGCGCGGGACACGGTCTATCCGCAGTTCGCGACTCACAACGCTCGTACCGTCGCGACCGTCATGACGCTTGCCGGCGATTGGCGAGATTTCGAGTTTCAGCGTCTTCACGGCATGGGCGAGGCGCTCTACGCAGCTCTTAAGGCGGAACCGGACGCCGCGCCACCTTGCCGGGTCTATGGTCCGGTTGGCTCTTATGAGGATCTGTTACCCTACCTGGTGCGCCGGCTGCTGGAAAATGGCGCGAACACTTCGTTCGTCAATCGCCTGGCCGATGATGTGGCGCCGATTGACGATGTGATACGCGATCCCATCGAGGCGTTAGGTCCGTTGCCCTATCGCCCACATGCAGGAATCGCGCTACCGGCCGACCTCTATGGCAACGCGCGGCGCAATTCGGCCGGCGTGGATCTCAGCGACGCCCGGGTCGTCGAGCCCTTGCTGCGGAAAATGGGAGCTGCCGCTGCAAAGCACTGGAAAGCACTGCCGATCATCGACGGTGAGGCGATCGAAACCGTGCAAGTGCCGATCCATGATCCGGCGGATCGTCGTCGCTCCGTCGGTATGGTGCATGAGGCCGATGTTGCGCTTGCCCGGTGCGCGATCGATATTGCCGTGTCGCAGACGGAAGCTTGGGCTGCGACGCCGGTTGATGAACGGGCGAAGATCCTCGAGAAATTCGCTGATTTGCTGGAGGCGCGCCAGGCAGGGGTAATGGCGCTCTGTGTGCGTGAGGCGGGTAAGACGGTCGCGGATGCCCTCTCCGAGGTTCGTGAAGCCGTCGACTACGGGCGCTACTACGCTATGTGCGCACGGCACGACTTTGCTAAGCCTAAAAGCTTGCCGGGTCCCACCGGTGAGGACAACAGCATCGCGCTTTCTGGCCGCGGCGCCTTCGTCTGCATCAGCCCGTGGAACTTTCCGCTTGCGATTTTCACAGGACAGGTCGCGGCAGCGCTGGTGTCCGGCAACACCGTTATCGCGAAGCCGGCCGAGCAGACAGCACTCACGGCCTGTTTCGCGACCCAGCTCTTGCACGAGGCGGGCGTTCCTCCGGGCGTGTTGCAATTTGTGCCAGGTCGGGGCGAGGTCGTCGGTAGCACGCTGGTCGGTGACCCGCGGATCGCAGGTGTTGCGTTCACGGGCTCGACCGAGACGGCGCGGCGGATTGCCCGAACGCTGGCCGAGCGGCCGGGGCCGATCGTGCCGTTGATCGCGGAGACCGGTGGGCAGAACGCGATGATCATCGATTCCAGCGCACTAATAGAGCAGGTCGTCGCAGACGTGCTTCAGTCGGCGTTCTACAGCGCCGGTCAGCGTTGCTCCAGCCTTCGCGTGCTCTTCTTACAAGCCGAGATCGCTCCTCGTGTGCTGTCAATGCTGTCGGGTGCGATGGCAGAGCTGCGGCTCGGTGATCCAATGCAGCTTTCGACGGACATCGGCCCGGTGATCGACGAGCCCACCTTGGATGCGTTACGCAGCCATGCGGCATGGATATCCCGCGCAGGTAGGGTGCATGCGGAGGCGCCCGACGGCGAGGCCACCGTTCACGGCACCTTTTTCCGCCCACTCGTCGTCGAGATCGACGGGATCGGCGTGCTCAAGCGCGAGGTCTTCGGCCCCATTCTTCACGTGGTGCGCTATGCGGGCGACCGCCTCGATGCGGTGATCGATGCCGTCAACGCGACCGGCTATGGGCTGACGCTGGGCCTGCACAGCCGGATCAACTCGACGGTGGAGCGTATTGTAACGCGCGCTCGAGCAGGAAATATCTACATCAATCGCAACATAGTGGGCGCCGTCGTCGGCGTGCAGCCGTTCGGCGGCGAAGGGCTCTCCGGGACGGGACCCAAGGCAGGCGGGCCGCGTTATCTGCACCGCTTCGCCACCGAGCGCACGGTCACCATCAATACTGCGGCCGGCGGCGGCAATACGGCCTTGCTCTCGCTCGCGGACGATGACGGTGGCATCTGTCCCGGCTATTCGCCGGAAGCATCATGACCGCACGCCTACCTATTAGCGGCTTCCCGCAGCATCCGAAACAGGACCAACAAATGATGGAGCCGGTCAAAACTATGGAAAGCTCTACATAGCTGCGACGACGGCATTGTCAGACTAAAATCGTATGTTAGAATTTTCCCGTTGTTGGGCTGGCTTCGTCTTTCTTTCTTGTCCGGTCTAAACCAGACAAGACTTGTTTTGCGCTCCAAAATCCCCAGAAGGGAACAGGGAAAGATGACCGAGCAGTTTTAGTCTGACAATGCCATCTGACAATGCCCGTTTCATCCCACTAACTCTGGCCGTTAAGAAAGGCTATGACGGCGCCCACCCAGGCCTCAGGCTGCTGGTCGACGATGTCGCCGCCGCCGCCCTCTAACTCCGTGTATGCGAAGTCGGGCCGCATCTCCATGGCCCATTGGGCGTTGGGATAGATGGTATCACCGGTGTTCACCAATACCAGGGTGCGGTGGGTGATCTTAGGCAGGGTCGCGTTGTGGTCATAGGTGAAGGCGGCGTTGTGGCCCCACCAGAACGGGCCGTAGCCGATCAGTGCTTCGGCGATGTAGCGGGTCACGAGTTCGGGATCGATTTCACCGTTGGACCAGCCGTTGCGGGACCTGAACAGTTCCGCTAGGTGCTCGCCGTCGGCTCTCGGGTTCAAGTTGATCTCGGCGTCTTCTGTGTACTTCATGAAAAAGGCTCGCTGGTCATCGTCCAGTGGCAGGGGCGAGTGCATGATCAGGTTGTTGACACGGCCCGGAAACTGTAGCGCAACTTCGGTGGCAATCAGGGCGCCGGTGTGGTGACCGAGAACATCGGCCTTGTCGATGCCCAGATGGTCCAGCACAGCCGGGGTGGCCGCAGCATAGTCCCCAATGGTGGGTGTGGTGGCCGGCGGGTCTGATTGGCCGTAACCGGGGGTGTCGATGCCGACGGCGCGGATACCGCGCTCCGCGAACAATCCGTAAACGCTATCGTACTGACGCAGCGTCATAGGCGATTGGTGGAGAAGCACCAAGGGTCGGCCGTCACCGCCAGCGTCATAGTAATGGACTTGGCCGTAGGGTCCCGGTGCGTAACCTCGGTGGGGTTGAGACATGGCAGGTTCTCCTCCGTCTCCGCCAGAAACATCAGCTGTTGCTTTCGTTGTATTCGTCGCCGGTGAGCAGGCAGCGGTCAGGGCCACCACGGCAATGGCCGCATACTGCAACACCGTCCTGCGATTCGATATTCGCATAGCCATTAGGGCCCTATGAGTCGAACAAAGGTTGATCGGTTAGGCCGAACCGTTGAGAAACTTTACCACCGCGTCGGCCCATTCTTCGGGCATCTGATCGACGATGTCGATGCCGCCGCCTTGCAGTTCTACATAGGCAAAGTCGGGACGCATCTGCGCGGCCAGCTTGGCGTTTTCGTAGATCTGATCGCCTGTGTTGGTAAGGATCAGGGTAGGGACCTCGACCTTCATGAGCGCCGCATTGTGGTCATAGATGAATGCGGCGTGGTGACCGGTCCAGAACGGCGCGTATCCCTGGAAACGCTCCACTGTGTAACGGGTGATAACCTTCGGGTCCGGAGTTCCTCCGCCGTTGACGTACATGCGGTAGCGGGTGGCGAAGGCGTTCTGCATGTGGCTGCCGTCGGTCTGGTGGACGAAGTTGATCTCGCCTTCCTCGACGAACTTGAGGAAATTGCTGCGCTCCTCCTCGCCCATAGGCAAAGGACCGTTGATGACGAGTTTGTTCACCCGTTCCCGAAAAAGGATCGCCACTTCCGTCGCCACCATGCCGCCGGTGTGGTGGCCGAGTACGTCGGCCTTTTCGATGCCCAGATGGTCGAGCACGGCTGGCACTGCGTCGGCCCAGTCACTGACCGTGGGCACGAAGGGCGTAGGGTCGGATTCTCCAAAACCAGGCGAATCAACGCCGATAGCCCGGATTCCCCGGCGCGCGAGGGGTTCGTACACGTTCTCGAACTGGCGTGAGGTCATGGGCGCCTGTGGACACAGTATCAAGGGCCGTCCTTCGCCCGTGTCGCGGAAATGGACCTGTCCGAAGGGGCCATCCGCATAGCCGCGCCTCGGCACATAGGGCACGGGCATGGGTCCGGACCTGACCGCATAGGGGTTGCTTTCCGACCGCGTCTCGGCAGAGGCGGCGCGGGGCCCGGACATCAGGGCAATGGCGGCACCCGTGTACTTAAGTGTGTCTCTGCGGGTGGTTGTCATGGTGTGGTCCTTTCCCCTTGGTGTTCTTTGGCCCTGAGTATCCTACGCACCGCCGCTCCGGGGAAGGGGCTGATGACGGTGTAAAGCTAGAGCAGATTCAATTTAATCCCGATCATATCCGGCGGCGGCGAAGTAGTTTTCGCATTCGGTTGAGGTGAAGGCGTCGATGGCGTCGGCAATGGCGTCCCACAGGTCGTCGACGGTTCTGGCGGCGGCCTTTCTCAGGAGCGCCTTGAGTTTGGCGAAGGCCATCTCGATCGGGTTGCAGTCGGGACTGTAGGGCGGCAGATACAGCAGGGTTGCGCCGGCGGCTTCGATGGCCTGGCGGATGCCAGCGACCTTGTGGGCGGGCAGGTTGTGCTTCGCCTTGCGCGGTCCCTTCGGTGCCGGTGTCTCGGCGCCAAGGGGACGGATGTCTCCGTCGGCCTGAGAGCGGAAACGCTCGACGACATAGCGGTTGTCGTCCAGACCGCTGCCAAACATGTGGGTAAGGAAAGTGCGGGCATTGCCGCCAGGTGCATTGGCCGTGTGCATGGTTTCGTCTCCCGTCGATTGGTGATGGCAAGCGGCAGGGACGCCTCTCCCGGCCGTCCATCCGCCGCCCCCGCTCGCGGCCAAGCTCAACCTCTAGGCGGCATGGGACGAGAGTAGGGACTCAACCAGGTCGGTTGGCGCACTGACGGCCATACGTATACCGGTGATCGGTTGAGGAATTCGGCTGGCGTCACGATAGGCTTGCTTTTGTTTCGCCGTTGACCTTTTTCAGATGCAATGTGAAAGATGAAGCGGAAGTGTATCGAGGCAGGATTGGGCCAGCTTGTCGTAACGCGTGGCGATGCCGCGTTTCATTTTGAGATGGCCGATCATGCGTTCGATGACGTTGCGTTATCTGTAGACGCGTTTGTTCCATCGGACAGCGCTCATGTCGTTAGAGCGAGGCGGAATGACCGGACGAAGACCGTCTTGGATCAGCGCCTGGCCGATGGCGTCGCTGTCGTATCCTTTGTCCGCGATCAGATCGGCGTTGCGGTCTTCGGCCAGTGTTCTCAGCGTGTCGAACGCCGTGGCGTCGTGCGCTTCCCCGCCTGTGAGGTGGAAGGCGAGCGGCCATAAGCCTGCTCGTGAGTCCCCCTTTGCGCCGGCGGCAGAGACATGGCCGCGGACCGTCGTTGAATCGATGCTGTGGCAGGCGCTATCGGCCATGGCTTGCGCCGATGTGGTGGCGACCGCCTCCCAAATCCCTGCCGCGCTCCAGTGCGTATGCGTCATAGGATGACCTGATCACCAGCCCAGCCGTTGTCGTCGTCAAGGCCGCCGATGAGTTCCATGATAAGACCACTGCGCCCAACCAGCTATGGCAGACCGACTTCACCTCTCTCAAGGTCATCGGCTGGGGCTGGTTCTATCTGTCGACTATCCTGGACGACTTCTCGCGCTACATCATCGCCTGGAAGCTGTGCGCCACCATGCGGGCCGATGATGTGACGGAGACGTTGAACCTGGCACTGAAAGCATCAGGCTGCGATCAGACCAAAGTCGTCCACAAGCCGAGGCTGCTCTCAGACAACGGCTCATCTTATGTCTCCGGCGATCTGGCTGAATGGTTGGAGGATCTGAAAATAGACCATGTTCGCGGCGCACCTCATCACCCCCAGACCCAAGGCAAGATCAAGCGCTGGCATCAAACGCTGAAGCACCGCATCCTGCTTAAGAACTACTTCCTGCCGGGTGATCTGGAAAACCAGATCGGCGCCTGCGTCGATCACTACAATAACCACCGCTACCATGAGAGTATCGGCACCGTCACCCCCGCTGACGCCTCCTTCGGGCGAGACACCGCAATCATCGAAAGGAGACAAAAAACCAAAAACTCACCGGCCAAAACCGCCGCTTGAACCATCAACGCCAGGCGGCTTAACTGCCAACCAAGATGAGCTAAATCCTCCGTTAGAAAACACGCTTATTTGTCCCAAATGTTTTGACGACGGACAAGCGCAAGGGCCTGACCATGTCTCAGGCCATGTGGCGTGTCCATAATGGCTGTCATGAAGTCACACTATCGAGAACATGAAACTATTCGTTCGCGGGTCCAGAGCTTGCCTGAGCCACCGCACGCACCTGCTTCATCGCGATAAACATGCGCGCGGTGTTACTTGCAAAGGTCGCGAAACCGAAGCTCTCGTACCACGCCTTGCGCCGGGCAAATTCCACTTCGCCACCGTCATAAATCACATCGAGAATGATTGCATAACATCCAGCCGTGTCGGCAATCACGCACGCTTTTTCTAATACATGGTGCATAAGGATGCCACCGAGACCTTTGCCCTGTTCTATCTGGTCGACTGCGACCTGCCCTAGGAATAGCACTGGGATCTCCCCATGATCGGGTGCTCCCCGCGGTCGCCGCTTGAGTTCGTCCACGTTCATCATGCCGAGGTTGATGGCATGGTAGCCTAGGATTCGTGGGCTTCCCTCTTCAACGACGACATAGACGCGGGTCATCTCATCCTTCTGCTGTTTCTTAGCATTCAGCTTGAGGTAGTTGTTCAGACGACCGACACCACAGTCGAAATTGGTGCCGTCGTGCCGCGCCGGGTCGAAGTGCTCTATCCTGAACGCCAAATGCTCAGTCGGCATGCACCACGCGCGCGCTGTAGTTTCGGGCAGCCTCAAGAGCGCGTGGGGTTGGAGCAGGTGGGGCGTCGAGGGCCGCAGCGAAAATCTCGGCGTCCTCAGGCGTCAGTGTATGACGAGACTGCAGGTCGAGTACACGCGTGGCCTCGCGCTCAATCGCGGCACGCAGGAACGCAGACTTGTCCACGGCCAGCGCGAGCGCGGCACGCTCGATCAGGCTCGCCAGTCGATCATCGTGGCGTACCTGGGTTGTCTTGGTCCGCCTTGCTTGAATGCTTGATGCAGCATTGAAGTTCAACATGCTCGCCCCCTTATGAGATTATTCTATGTAGTGCGATATGCACTACATGTCAAGTCTGAGTTGGAGGTACTGGACCGTCGTCTCCTTCGTGCAGCTGTCCCTTCCGAAAACCTTATCTGCCGATCTTCATGATTAAAACCGCCCAGGTGTGGATTAGGTTTTCGGAAAGCACAGGCGTCAGGCGACGCCTGATCTGCGGGTCTAGTGCCGTGTTGCAATAGTGTTGATTATCGTCTTGGACGCTCCAGCGGCAAGTTGAAGGTCGAAAATTATCCAGTAAATTCAGTGTGTTAAAATTCTTGTTGTGCTGGAGGAATCCCCCTCGGATAAATCAATAGCCGCACCGCCCAGGTGTTATCGGTCGAAGGTGGCCGGGTCACCTTCCGGCTTGAGGACGGGCGCAAACTTGAACTCGGACGTAACGATCCGCAACTGCGCCATCTCGATCACGCCTGGGCCTCGACCGTGCATGCATTCCAAGGACGCACGGTCGACAACGTGATCGCGGCGATGGAGGCTAACCATCCCCATCTGACCACGCAGAAAAGCTTCTATGTTGAAATCAGCCGCGCCCGCGACAGGGTCGAACTGGTGACGGACGACGCCAAGGCCCTGCGCGAGCAACTGGAGGCTGCCACCGGTGAGCGGATCTCAGCGCTCGAGGGGATCGGAGAGGTTCCGCGGGACGAGCGGGCAAAGGGCATGGACAGTGGGGCGGGGGCCGAACGGACACTGGAACAAGGGGCGGAGTTCGCGCGGGAGGCGGACCGAGACGGAAAGACAGCAGCCGGAAAAGAGACGGAACCCCCAGCCCCGGCGCGCGAGAAGCGCAAAGGGATGGATCTGGAATTATAACGCCGAGCGTCGGCCGCAACTGCCGGCGGCTTCGGTAAATCTCAGCGGCTTCCCGGCGGCCGCATGGTTGAAAACAGCGTTGATCCCCAATTCGCGTGCGATGCGCGCCGAGATGCCGCACTACCTTATTCGGAATTTCTATCGGTTGGTTCGGTCGATTGTTTTCCGCCCTCGCCCTGAAGACCATGGTTGCTTATGTTCAAAACAACGCCTGTTTGAACTGCACCAGGAGTTCTCTAGTCGCATCACATTGCCCCTTGGATGAACTCTGGTCGCTCTAAAAGTGTTCCAAGGAGTTGAGGCATGTGCGGCAATGATTGACGGCCCTACCTTCTCCCTTCACCTTCGGACCGGGCGCTCATGCCGCGCTCGATTTAGACTCAAGGGACCGTGACCGATGAGCGAAAGGAACCCGGCGGCGGACCCGGTGCATCCGGGGAAACTCCTGCGTGAGGATATTCTGCCAGGACGGGCGATGAGCAAGACGGCGGTGACGGATGCTCTAATAGTATACCGGCAGGCACTTTACCGTGTCCTCAACGAGAAGCAGCCGGTCACCGCCGGAATGGCCGTGCGGTTAGGCAAGCTGCTCGACAACAACGGCGATTTCCGGGTCAACATGCATTGCAACCAGGGTCCGGCGCGGGCCGGGCGAACGGTGAATGTTTCCGGAATACCGACACTGAAACCTGGGCGGTTTAGCGGTTCCGGCGCACACCAGGCAGTGCGGCCGTGATGCCGCCGGTGGGCCGCCTAACCCGGGACCTGTTATCCTGGCTGGGAGATCTGGAACCCGCCTGGGTCATGCTTGACCCCGAAAGTCTCGACGATCTGATGGACGAGCCCTCGGCGGAGAACCCAGTGCTTCACCTCGCAGACGATCTGACGGCAGACGAGCTTGCGCGTTCGGCCATCGCCCGCAACGCCCTGGTTCTGCTTCGCGCGGCCGACGGCGGCGGCGGACTGAAGCTGACCGCCGCAGGCAACCTTTCGCGCGCCACCGTCTCCGCGATGGAGGAGGCCATGATCTGGCCCGGTTATGATCCCGTTGATGCGCGGCGCTACAGGAAAGTCCTCAATGAGAGGGATTTCCTGCACCTGCATTTTGTGCGCACGCTCGCCGAACTGGCCGAGTTGGTCGAGCAGGACCGCGGCCGGCTCCACGCGACCCGATTGGGCCGGGACATGCTGGACGGGAACGGCGGCGCACTACAGTCCATATTGTTTCACCTCAGGTTCTGGCATTTGGACCTTACTTCGTTCGGGCGCGGCCTGCTGGATGCATGGCCGCAGGAGCAAATCGGCCTCGTGCTGTGGTCCCTCTCCGTCGCGGCGGATGAGTGGCAGCCGCCGGAGAGCCTTTGCCGCTTATGCACGATTCCCTGCGACGCGGTTCTGGAGCCGGGATCGGACCTCGGACCGCTCATACTGGAGGCACGCATCCTGCGGCCGCTCTACTGGTTCGGGCTGGTCGAGTGCCGGGGCGAGGACGAGGCCACGGGCGCCGGGACGGGCATGTCACATGCCTGGCGCAAGAGTTCACTGTTCGACCGCTTCCTGAGTTTTGAGGTCCGGCTGGAAGACACCGGCGTGGTGCTGCATTGACGGGCCTGCCGGAAGAACTTGCGACCTCCGCGCGCCGGGTGCTCCAAGAGGTCTTCGGGTTCAATGCCTTCCGTCCCGGTCAGGAAGCCGCGGTCGACGCGTTGCTTGCCGGGCGCAATGTGCTCACGGTGATGCCAACGGGATCGGGTAAGTCGCTGTGCTTTCAGGTCCCCGCGCTGATCCTGGAGGGGCTCACGGTGGTGGTGTCCCCGCTGATCGCTTTAATGCAGGACCAGGTCGCCGCCCTGCGGCTTGCCGGCATCGCGGCCGACAGCATCAACTCAGCCAATGACCGTGGCGACAACATCACCGCCTGGCGCCGGGCATCGTCCGGCCAAACCCGGTTTCTCTACATGGCGCCGGAGCGGCTGATGAACGAGCAGATGCTGACGGCGCTGGCCCGGCTACCGGTGAGAATGTTCGCCATCGACGAGGCCCATTGCATCTCCGAATGGGGGCCGGCCTTCCGCCCGGAATATGAGAACCTGTGCCGGTTGCGGGATCTCTTCCCCAGGGTTCCGATCGCCGCGCTGACGGCGACCGCCGATCAAGTGACCCGCGAGGACATCGCCGAACGGCTGTTCGGAGGCGCGGTGGAGAATATTGTGTTGGGCTTCGACCGTCCCAACATCAAGCTGTCGGTAGAGATGAAGCACGACTGGAAGGGTCAGTTGCGGAGCTTCATTGCTCGCCATGAAGGCAAGAGTGGCATCGTCTACTGCCTATCGCGCAAGAAGACCGAGGCAACCGCCGCCCTGTTGGCAGCAGACGGTGTGCGGGCGTTGCCCTATCATGCGGGCATGGAGAAGGAGGATCGTGGGGCGCACCAAAACATCTTCATGACTGATCCGGGTGTTGTCATCGTCGCCACCATCGCCTTCGGCATGGGCATCGACAAGGCGGATGTGCGCTATGTGTTCCACACCGATCTGCCGGGCAGCATAGAGGCGTATTATCAGGAAATCGGCCGTGCCGGGCGTGACGGCGAGCCCGCCGAGGCTCACATGCTCTATGGTCTGGCCGACATCCGGATGCGGCGGCAGTTTATTGAGGACGAAGACGCTGGCGCCGAACGTAAGCGGCGTGAGCACAAGCGGCTTGACGCTCTGCTCGGCTACTGCGAGGCGCCGGCCTGCCGCCGGATCGCCTTGCTCGACTATTTCGGGGAGACGATCGAGGCTTGCGGCAACTGCGACGTCTGTGTTGACCCGGCGGAGCGGGTCGACGGCACCGAAGACGCCCGAAAAATCCTGTCGGCGGTCTTCCGTTCCGGCGAACGGTTCGGCGCGGCGCACGTGATCGATATCCTGCGCGGGACGGAGACCGAAAAGATCACGCGTGCCGGTCATAGCAGGCTACCCACTTTCGGTGTCGGTGCGGCCCGGGGCAAGAACGAATGGCGCTCGCTGATCCGCCAGTTGGTGGCGACCGGGTTCCTGCGGCTCGACATCGCCGGATATGGCGGGTTAGCGATAACCGACAAGGGTCGCGGTCTGCTGCGCGGCGATGGCGAGTTCCTCTACCGCGAAGATAATGTAGTTGCAGGAGCGTCATCGCCATCGCGGGAACCACGTGGGCGGCGAGAGAAGGAAGCTAGCCGTCCGCTGGACGGCGATCAGGCGGCGTTGCTGGACACGCTCAAAGCGCTGCGGCTTGAACTCGCCAGGGCACGCGGCGTGCCGGCCTATATCGTATTTCCCGACCGCACGCTGATCGACATGGCGCGCCGCCGACCGCGCACAGAAGAGAAGTTCGCCGAGGTCAACGGCGTCGGTGCGGCCAAGCTCAAGCAGTTCGCCAAACCGTTCTTGGCCGCGATCGATGGCGCCCTGTCGGATGCGGGCTGAACGTGGGACTTGCCTGAATGGGACCAGTATTGACGGTGAAGACTGGCTTGCCGCGTTCGGATGTTCATATTATGTTCTTTTGATTGATTTACACTGATTGACCCCAAGCGGCTTGTCATGACCGATCAGATCGTCATCACCGAGAAATCCAGCCAGGCGAAGGATGTTCGCGCTGCCGTCGGGTCCCGCTATGGTGCTGTCCTGGCGGCCGAGGGCCATCTGCTCGACCTGTGCGAGCCGGAAGATGTGAACCCGTCCTGGAAACGCTGGTCGGCGGTACTGCTAAGGCCCGAGGGGCTGTACGGCACCAAACCAGCTCCGGGCGGCAACAAGGCAGCGAAACTGAAGGCTATTCGCACGGCTCTGCGCCGCGTTAAACGGGTGTGGCTCGCCACCGATTGCGACCGCGAAGGGCAGCTCATCGGCCAGGAGATCCTGGAGCACTGCGGCTATCGCGGCGAGGTCCTGCGGGTGTTGTTTACTGCGCAGGATTCACAAACCATCCGTGAGGCGTTCGTCCGCGCCCGGCCCAACAGCGAACATGCCTGTCTCTACGCCGCCGCTGTTGCGCGCCGGCAAGCCGATCAGATCTACAATCTGTCGTTGACGCGCACCGCGACCGTCACGCTCGGCCGGGGTACGCGGAGTGTGATCGGGGTTGGCCGGGTCAAGACGCCGACGCTCGCGATCGCCTGTAAACGGGAACTGGAGATCCGCGACTTCGTTCCGGTGCCCTACTTCGAGGTCGTCGCCACCGCAGAAGTGAAGGCCGGGGCGTTTAGGATGCGCCACGCACCGAAGGACCGGATCCTTAAACGGGATGACGCCCAGGCCGTTGTTAAGGCGACGCAAGACTTCAAAGGACCGCTCCGCGTGCGGGTGGAGGATAAGCGCCAACGCCCGCCCAGGCTCCACGACCTGCCCTCGTTGCAAAAGCTTTGCAGCGCCCGGTTCGGCTGGACCGCTGCCAAGACTTTGGAAGTGGCCCAGGAACTCTACGACGGCGCGGGCAAGAAGATCCTGACCTATCCACGCGCCGAGGTGCGCTACCTGCCCGAGAGCGCGGTCGTGGACGTAGCGAAGATCGTTGCAGCGTTGCAGGCGGGGAAAGCCTACGCAACGATCTCCGTGCCGTCGCCGCCGTCGATCCGCAAAGGGCGGAACGGCAGCTTCTACGATAAAGGGATCGAGGGCGCGAGCCATCACGCTGTTATTCCCAACGTCAACACGATCCAGGATCTGGGCGAGATCTGGCCGCGCCTGTCGGGCGACGAGAAGAAACTGTTCGACGCCGTCGCGCGGTCATACCTCGCATCGGTCATGCCCGATTACCGCTACCGGCAGACGACGGTAACGCTGGATGTGTGTGGCTTCGAGTTCCGTTCCGCCGGGCGCCAGCCCATCGAGCCCGGCTGGCGCAGCGCCTTTCCCGACTGGCAACCTGCCGAGGAGAAGGGCGAGGCGGTGCAGGCGCTGCCCAAGCTGCGCGACCAGGAGCCCGCGCGATTGCGCGATGCGGAGATCGAGGACAAGGAAACCCGGCCGCCGCCGCGCTATAAGGAAGGCACGCTGATCGAAGCGATGCAGAATGCCTGGCGCTTCGTCGAGGACGAGGCCCTGCGGGACCGTCTCAAGGAGGCCAAGGGGATCGGCACACCGGCGACACGGGCGGAGATCATCGCCGGGCTGAAGCAGCAGGGTTTCCTGGCGGCAGAGGGAAAGAACACCGTGCCGACCGAGCGGGGGCTGGCGCTGTTCAAGGTACTGAAGCGCGCTGATCCGGCTTTGGTGGACCCGGGTGTGACGGCGGAACTGGAATGCCTGCTGGACGATGTTGTGACCGGCAAACAGGAGATGATAGGTGCAATCGATGCAGTGTGTGCTGCCGCCCGGCGCATCATCGGCAGGCTCGCGGATGGCGCTACAGCCGGGGAGAGGATCGAACCGAGCGACGCGCTCAGCGGGGAAAACAGCAAGGCGCGCCCGCCAACGGCGGCGATGAAGCGGTTCACGGCTTTGATCGCCAAGCGCAAGGGCATCAAACCACCGAAGGGGTATACGAAATCGGCAGCGGTATGCCGAGCGTTCCTGGATCTGCATGCGCCAAAGAAAGGGTCAGGCAATGGCGATGCGCGGATCACCGCAGACACATCAAACAGGCCGCCGAGCCCGGCACAGATGTCGTTCGCCGAGGCGATCGCGCGGGAGAACGGTGTCGCCGTGCCCGAGAAAGCCAGGGCCTGCTCGGTCACGATGTCCAAGTGGATCGATGCGAACCGGCGGGCGAACCCTGCAAAGGGCCGCAAAGGCCGGGCGCAGAATACGCGGGTTCCGAAGGTGAAAGGAAATACAGCGCAGGCGAAAATACCGCGGAAGCGGAAATTGAAAAGCGCGGCAGAGGGAGCGGCCTGACCTGTATTAGTTCCGCTGTGATCTGACAGTTGGCCGTTTTTCCGGCGGCCTCTGTTAGGTCAAGTTCAGTTCACGAACTTTTCCTTCCAGATTTCTTTGCCCTCGATCATGGTCTGGAACGGCGTTCTGCCGCAACACATTTTGCCCTGATGAGTTCGTTCCGTGTTGTAGTGATGTAGCCATTGATCCAGATCAGCCTGCAGCGCATCGACGCTGTCGTAGAGTCTTTTGCGGAACGCGGCCAGGTTGCCCTGTTCGGCGGCAGTGGTCCGTCCGTCAGCATGATCGGCACGGCGGTGGATGCCATCGCCAGGGGCGGCAGTTTCATCACGAAGCGTGATCGGCAAGGGCCCTCGAAGGTCGGCTGAGGCGAACGGATAACGGCCCTTCTACCGTGAGTTTGCGGCAACGAGATAAACTTCGTTGACCAATGACTGCCCCGCCCCGCTTTCCCGCACAAGCCGCCTCTGGCAGAGTTCACTCATGCACGAACACGACCTCTATCCGCCGGTAAAGGCATTCCTTGAAGCGCAGGGCTATGCCGTGAAGGGAGAGATCAACGGCTGCGACGTCGTCGCGGTCCGGGGCGTGGAGCCACCTGTCATTGTCGAGTTGAAGACCTCTTTCTCCCTGCCGCTGGTCTTTCAGGGAATCGCCCGGCAGGGGCTTTCCGATAACGTCTATCTTGCAATTCCGCCGTTTTCCGGCCGCACCACCCGCAGGAAGGATGCCCTGGCACTCTGCCGCCGGCTCGGGCTCGGGCTCCTGACGGTCCGGCTTGAGCCCAGGCCGTTTGTGGAAGCGCTGCTCGACCCCGCCGTCTTCCGGCCGCGCAAACGCAAACCAGCGGCCGGGCGGTTGCTGCGGGAGTTTCAGCATCGGGTTGGCGATCCGGCTGTGGGTGGCTCAAACCGGCGCAAGGTCATGACGGCCTACCGGCAGGACGCTCTTCGCTGCGCTGTGCATCTCCGCCGTAACGGTCCGGCAAAGGCCGCAATTGTCGCCCGGGTTACCGGTGTCGCCAGGGCTGGCACCATGATGCGCTCCGATCACTATGGCTGGTTCCAACGTGTCCCCGATACGCCCCGCGGGGTCTACGGCCTGACGCCAAAGGGCCATGCCGCACTTGAGGAATACGCCGACACCGTCGCGGCGCTGGTGGGCGGCAGCGGCTAAGCGTTTCCCCTCCTATGCTGAAGCGTTTGCGTCCGGCATGGGGTCCCGGATCGCCGCCCAAACCTTTAGATCCAGTGCCGCGTTCAATGGAAGTCCCGGCTTTTGGGGACGATGCGCATGTCGCGGGGATGGCGCGAGGCGGACACCGGCGGCGGTGAGCCGGTCCCGTCCGCATGGAACCTGGGAGATCCCGAGCCACCGGAGGCAAGGCGCAGGAGCGCGTCCGAGCGGTCCTCAAGACTCCGGGCCACCACATGGATGATCTCCACGTCGCGCTGCACATGACCCTGGACCGCCAGCAGCCGGGACTGCATGACGGCCTTGCGGTAGTTCGCCATCACCTTGGGCCAGACGACGAGATTGGCGACGCCGGTCTCGTCCTCGATGGTGATAAAGCAGACGCCCTTGGCGCTGCCCGGACGCTGCCTGACCAGGACTAGGCCCGCGAGCTTGACCGCCTGTCCGTTGCGGCTGCGCCTGAGCTCGGCGGCGGAGATATAGTGCTGTTTACGCAAGCTCTTGCGCAGGAAGGACAGCGGATGCGCCTTCAGCGAAAGGTGCAGTGTCCGGTAGTCCTCGACAACCTGCTCGCAGACCGGCATGACCGGCAAGGGCACGGGCGGCTCGGGACCCTCGTCGCGGACGGACCGGAACAGGGGCAGATCGGGTGCATCCTTCAGCGCCTTTGCCTGCCAGAGCGCCTGCCGGCGGAGCGCGGCGGCGCTCAGCCCGGCGCGTTCCTGCACTTCCTGCAGCTCGCCGTAGGGCCGGTCGCAATGGGCCATGATCCGCTGCCCGGCCTCGTGGCGCAATCCCTCGACTTGTCGCAGTCCCAGCCGGACCGCAAAGCGCCCCGCGCCGGTGGGCTCCAACGTCGTGTCCCAGCCGGAATAGTTCACATCGGGCTGGCGCACTTCAACCCCGTGTTTGCGCGCATCGCACACGATCTGGGCGGGTGCATAGAACCCCATAGGCTGGGAGTTCAGCAGCGCGGCGCAGAACACATCCGGGAAATGGCATTTGATCCAACTCGAGACATAGACCAGCAGGGCGAACGAAGCCGCATGGCTTTCCGGGAACCCGTATTCCCCGAACCCCTTGATCTGATCGAAACAGCGTTTGGCGAATTCCGGATCGTAGCCCCGCGCCACCATGCGCCCGACCATCTTGTCTTCCAGCGCGCCGATCGTGCCCCGGGAGCGGAATGTCGCCATCGCCTTTCGCAACTCATTGGCCTCAGCGGGCGAGAACTTGGCCGCGTCGATGGCGATCTTCATCGCCTGCTCCTGGAATATCGGCACCCCGAGGGTGCGGCCGAGAATGTTCTTCAACTCCAGCGGATCGTGGGGTGGGCCGGGGCTCGGGTAGTCCACCGGCTCCTCCCCCGACCGGCGGCGCAAATAGGGATGCACCATGTCGCCCTGGATGGGGCCGGGCCGGACGATGGCACGCCGCGGGCCTCCGCGCCCAGCGCCAGGCGTTTAGTCGCCGTGAAATTCATGACGGAAGGATCTCCCCAGATCTCCGCGATGACGCCGCCGAGCGACGGGCAGTCCAGCCCCTGTTCAGCTGCCCAAAGCGCGTCCCGGGTGCTCGGCACATCGACCCTGAGCACGTCCACGCCGGGCCGCATACCCGCCAGGCACGGCCGCCCCGCCTCGCGCCGCGACATCCGATCCTGCACCCAGAGCACCGGCTTGCCGCCCGGTCCGAGTTGGGCCAGCACGAACCCCGTCGCGGCCCCGTCCATGGGGGCTCCGGCAAAAACCTCTGACAGCATGGCCGGCACAGGTTCCGCTCGTGGACGGAGGCGCGGGGTTTCCACATGGGATGTGGGATAGACGTCGACACACGGCACCGATGGATCCTTTCTTATGTTCTCTATTTGTTCTAATTCGGGAACCGGTTTTGGTCAATTCCTATGCGCCGCGCCATCGGGGGAAATTACTGTCGCTGCACAACATGGCACCATCGGCGGCAGGACGACCTTGCCGCAAAGGCCTGGCCGATGGCTGTGTGTGTGCGATGGCGGACAAGGCAAGCCACGCTTCCACCTTTGCCCCCAGCAACGAGGGCGGCTGCTGATCAGCCACCCTCGCGGCCGGCCCTATAACGGCCGACCCAGTGGGCTCCGAACGGGTTCGCCGCCAATCCCCACCGCCGCGCTCGATCCGCCCCACCGTGCGGCTTCTCCTGCGGTCCCCGCGCTTATCGGGTCCGGGTCCCCATTCCGGCCAACCACTGCCCCGGCGGAGCGGCCGACTCTGCGCCGGAAGCTACCGAATTTCCCCTATCCGGTGGCCTCCGGTCCCAGCGCCGTGGCCTCGCAAATCCTGGCGAACTCCTGCCGGAGTTCCGGGTGGTGCTTTTCGAGGTGGCGGTCGATGGCAGCGTTGCCGAGCAGCGAGCGGACGTATCCGGCCGCCAGGATCAGATGAAGATGATCGGAACCAAAGGTCGCCTCGATCCGCTTGATGCCGCCTTCAAGGCCCGCCAATTCCCGCTCAACCCGCGCCAGTTGCTCCTGCGAAATCCCCTTGGGAACCTTGGGCACGGCGGCATCGACCAGCTGGTCCGGCGGCGTAGATGCGACCAGGGCCCTGGCATAGGGAACCGTGTAGTTGTTCATCGCAATCATCAGTTCCACCACCTCGATCTGCCGCACCGGTTTCATCTTCTTGAGCGCCCGGATGGTGTTGATCGGACACTGCTTGTCTTCTAGGAGCTCCGCTGCTTCCGGGCAGACCCCATGCAGGAGGTCCCGTTTGCCGCGAATGCTTTTAACGTTGACATCCAGGGTCTCGGCAATCCGCTCCTCGGAAACGCCGCGCTCGATGAGCTTCAAGATCATCCTGTGTTCCTGGATCGTCGCCAGGCGATTGACGTGCCTATTGTAGGTGAACGCCTCGTCGTCGATCGATACCAGGCAGGTCACCTCCTCTATCCCGAGTTCCTTGAGCACTTCGACCCTGAGATGACCCTCCAGCAGCACGTACTTGCCCTTCAGCGTGTCATGCCGCGCCACCAGGGGAGGTTGCACGATTCCGATCGCCCGGATGGAGGCCGCGATCTGCTGGTATTTCCGGCTTTTCTTGACACTGGCAGGGACCTGTCTAACCGGCAGAATGTCCTCCACGGCGACCGTCACGCTCTCGGGTTCGAAACCCATCGGCACCTTGCCGGCCATGCTATACGCCCTCGAGCTCTTCGATCAGACGCGCCAGCGGAGCGGGCAAGGTGTGTACGTCTTCGGCGCGGAGTAAGGTGACGAAGTGTTCGTCTGCCAGCAGCACTCGCAGGCTCTGGATGAAGAACCGAAGCCGGCTGTTGGTAACTTCCGCCTGCTTGATTATGAAACGCTGGCGCTTCGCCTGTTTCATCAGGGAACGGCTGATTGCGGCCGATGAGGGGCGTGTCCGGGTATGATCGCCCTGAGCCGGTAAACGCGCTTTGCCATATCTCTGGCGCCGCTCGACCTGACGCTTAGCCTCAATGAACTGCTTGCCAGGTAATTCCAGGTTTTCATAGGCCTCAGCAAGAACCTGCTGGACGTGCTCGTCATCCGCGGCCGCGATGTCAATGGCGACAGTGAGCGGCATCTTACCGGTTTCGACCGCAACCAGCAGCCGTTCCTCATCGGCTTCCAGAAGGCGCCGGATCCCGCGAACGTGTTTGCGCGTATAGCCGATCTTCCGGCCGAGCTGCATATCGGTGTAGCCCCGTTCCTTGAGGGCGCCGACCTCTCGAAGCAACTCCATCGGTGGGTGATGGCGGCGCGCGACATTCTCCACCAGACTCATGATCAGGCTGTCCTCTTCTGGCAGGTCGGTGATGATCGCCGGAATCTCCTTCTGCTCGAGCGCGATGAACGCCTCGAGACGGCCCTGGCCGTAAACCAGATTGTATGCGGCCTCTCCGTTCGAGCCGTTGACCCGGCTCACCTTGATGGGTTGTTTGAGACCAACCTTTGCAATGCTATCCACCATCTCCCTGAACTTCTTTTTGTCGCGCAGCCGGGGATTGAGGACGGTGATCCGGTCGACCGGTATCATCTCAACCGTGATGCCGTTGTCTGCGCCGGTCATGCCGCGAGCTCCGAGATGCGTGCCCGCTCGGCCATGGTGAAGAAGAAGTCCAGCGTCTCGAACCGGAAGGCGTCCAACATCATGCCGTTCTCCTCGGCCAGCCGGATCCGGTTCGTGCGCAATACCGGGAGTGGCAGAAGGTAGTAGTCGAGCACGGCGTCATTGGCGCCGTTCATGCGAAGGGCGACGGTGAGGTCGGGTGCGAAACCGGTGTCCAGACGGATTTTCCAGCGCCGGGAGCCGGCCTTTGTGTGTTGGCAGCGGGCGACCGCGATGGAGGCGGTGAACTCGCCGTTTACGGTCAGGAGATCGGTGACCGGATCCCGGGCAATGGTCCCGCCGAGATCTTCGATTGCGGCGATAGTCTCGGCGACGATCTCGGCATGCATGCGGCGGAGCACCCGGTTGATCTCGATGTAGCGGTAGTCCCGGTCGGGCGTGAAGCCGACCAGCGAATAGGCGCGGACCAGAGTGCCGAAACGTGAGGAATAGGCACCGCTTGACGGCATGTTCTCGGCCTCGTCGATGACGAGGCCAGAGAGATATCCCTTTTGTCGCAAGAGCTCCTTGAGCCGGGCCAGCATCTCGTCGTCCGAATACCGCCGGTTGCGTTCCCGGATCATACCCTGGGCGGTGAAGAACAGTTTGGCGTCGACGATTGGTTCGAAGGCCCCGTTGGCCCGAACCCACTCTTCCGGCGGGTTGTCCTCGTGCCGGTTCTTCAGCTTGTAGGAGTGCCGGTTGTAGACGTTATTGCCGATATACTTTTCGTTGGTCAGCACCTGATGAACGGTGCCGCGGGTCCAGGGCCGGCCGAGATCCGTCTTGATGTCCCGCTCGTTGAGCATCATCGCGATCCCGCCCTCGAGCCTGCCGCCGTCGACGAACTGCCGGTACATCCAGAGCACGGTCTCGACTTCCTCGCCGGGGCCGGGGACCAGGATCACCCGGTCGGTCTGCAGGCTCTTGTGCTGGCCCCTGTCGAGGATGCCCTGGGGCTTACCGCTATGGTCGACGCGCATGCGGCGCAACCCGTAACCCGCCATGCCGCCCTGACGGAAACCCAACTCGATCAGCCGGCACTGGCCGGCGAACACCTTTTCCGAAAGTTCGCGACTGTACTCGGCGGCCATGGAGCGTTTGACGGCCTTGACGATGGTCGACGCGGGGCTGCCGTCATTGACGAACTGCTCCATGCAATAGTGGACCTCGACCTCAGCCCGCTTGCAGGCAAACTCGAGGGACGCGGCCTCGTCGGTATCCTGGAACCGGCCCCAGCGGCTTATGTCGTAGGCCAGGATCGTGTCGAAACCGGAATCCTTTCCCTGCGCGTCTTCCAGCATGCGCTGCATCCCGGGCCGGTTCTCCAGCCGCAGGCCGCTCTCCGCTTCGTCGGAATAGGTGGCGATGATGTCCATATCGTGCTCGGCGGCGTAGCGCTCTATGACGGCGATCTGGTTCTCGGTCGAATATTGCTGGTGCTTGGTGGACATGCGGAGATAAGCGACAGCGAGCCGACGCGGTTTCGCCGGTTTGGATTGCGGATCCCGTTTCGGGGTCGGTCTATCGGTCACTGATTTCTCATATATGTGCATTTGCTTAATTGTTGCGGTGCCGGGGTCCTGCCGACCACGGGGACCAAAACGCTACGCACTAAGTGACGGCGGGTCAGGCCCCATCTGATGTTGGAAGGGTCGGTTTTGGTCGACTGCTTCGATGCCATGGGGACGGAACCCCAGCGGCGCGGGGAGGACTGACAACTGTGTCGCAACCAGACTACGCAACTCCGTCAGCGCGCGGTCGGTTCCGAGGCGTACGCGCACCATGCCGATCCCACCAACGCCGGGCGCGAACTGTTCGGGCAGTAGGTCGATAACGATGGTCAGGACATGATCGACGAGGCGCACCCGGCGCCGGACCCAGCGCATAGCTCCGGGCAGGTAGACCGCGTCGCGGCGCAACGCATTTGCCGCTGCCGCCAGGCTCGCCGCGCGCTCGGCATGGACCGCCACCGCTTCGAGCGCGTCTAACGTGCCCGGCAGCCGCGCGGCCAAGCAATCGGGCAGCAGACTGAAAGTGGTCCGGCTCTGTGGGCAATACCAGCGAGCGATGCGTGCTCCGCGCGGCGTCTTGCGCATGTAGGTGCCGTGTCGCGCGAAGGAGCATCCGCCATGCGGATGGTTCGGACACCGCTCAAGCTTTGCCCCGCGCCACGCCCGGGCGATAACGTACTGCTCGCCGGTGAGACCGGTAGAATAGTGAAGCTGCACCGGCATTGAGACCCGCCGGAGGTGTTCCGCGCAGGCCGCCTTCCATACAGAGAAGGCCAAAGACTACGATTGCATTCCCGGCGCGCCAAGCGGCGACGTTGTGGATGGGTCTATGGATTGTTTCTACAAACCGGTCGGTTTCGTTTACGGTTTCTGACGGAGTAGGAGTACCGCCGTCTGGGACGGGTGCTGACCGCGGCGGAGGCGGACGGCTCCAGCGGATCATCTTGGGTCATTGTCTTTATCTGTAGTGGTTCAGATGTGATCTGACAGTTGGCAGTTTTTCCGGCGGCCTCTGTTAGGTCAAGTTCAGTTCACGAACTTTTCCTTCCAGATTTCTTTGCCCTCGATCATGGTCTGGAACGGCGTTCTGCCGCAACACATTTTGCCCTGATGAGTGCGTTCCGTGTTGTAGTGATGTAGCCATTGATCCAGATCGTCCTGCAGCGCATCGACGCTGTCGTAGAGTCTTTTGCGGAACGCGACCTGGTAGAACTCCTGCAGCACGGTCTTGTGAAAGCGCTCGCGGATGCCGTTTGTTTGCGGTGATTTCACCTTGGTCTTGGTGTGGTCGATATCGTTGATGGCCAGGAAGAGCTGGTAGTCGTGCTTGTCCGCTCGCCCGCAGTATTCCGTACCCCTGTCGGTCATGATCCGCAGCACAGGCAGGTCGTGCTCGTCATGGAACGGCAGCACCCGGTCATTGAGCAGGTCGGCGGCGGTGATCGGCGTCTTGGTGGTGTAGAGCTTGGCCTGCGCGACCTTGGAATAGGGATCGACATAGCTCTGCTGGTAGATCCGCCCCACCCCCTTCAGGGCGCCGACATAGAAGGTGTCCTGTGAACCCAGATAGCCGGGGTGGGCCGTTTCCACCTCGCCGCGGGCTTCGTCGTCGCGATTCTTCTTTTCCAAGGCCTGCACCTGGGCCTCGTATGTGGGCCTCGGTCAGGATGATGCCGTCCTCGGCGACCTTGGTCTCCAGCGCCTTCAGCCGGGCCTTGAAGTTGGCCAGGTCATGCCGCAGCCAGATCGAGCGGACGCCTGAGGGCGAGACAAAGACACCACCATCAAAACGGACAACCACAATCTCTTTCAAGAGATGCGCCGCTCCCATCGCGACTAACTCACTTTATCAGATGGTGGAGAGCCCGGCAGCCTGTCTCCATCGGGCACGATGTGCTTCTCAATGATCAGACGGTACATCGCCACCGTCTTCGGCTTGCAGCGCACCGCCACATGCTCGTCCAGATACCGCACCGCAAGTTCGCCCACTGTCGGTCCGTCCGCGAGCCTCAAAGCCATCGGTTCCGGGACGGGCTCCTCGCCCGCCTTGATCCGGGCGATGATCAGCGCCGCGCGCCGCCGTGCCTCCTCGGCGGTAATTACACCGTGACGGCCAACGGTCACCCGTTTCGCCGGGGCGCCTCCGGCCCTGGTCTGGACAACATAGTATTTACTCCCCGAGGGATAGACCCGCACCCCGAAGCCCATCAGCTCGCTGTCCCAGAACACCGTGTCCTTCTCGACCTTGAGCGCTGCGACGGTGCGCCTCGAAATCGTCTTTGTTTGCAATTTGGCCATGTCTGCGCTCCCGGTCTTCCCGATCTCCCGTTTCTGTCCGCCTCACGCGGCCGTCGCCATCGTGCGGCAGAATATCCGCCCGATGCTGCCGCCCACCTTCGCCGCCGAGATCTTCTCCGTGTCGCGCGCCAGATGGGCGTAGCGTGCGGTTGTCGTGACTTTGGTATGGCCCAGGAGCTTTCCGATCATCGGCAACCCCTCGCCAAGCGCCAGGGCTCTGCTCGCATAGGAATGGCGGAGGTCGTGAATCCGGACATCCTCCAGCCCGGCACGCGCCCGCAGGCGTATCCAGATCGGGTGGAGGCTAAGCAGATGCGTGCGAGGTTTCTGGCCCACGATCACCCAGGGATTGCCTGCGATGCGGGGAATGCCGTCCAGCACCGCCTCCACCGCCGGCGTCAATGGAACCCGGCGCGCACCGGTCTTGGAATCTCGTAAGCGTAGTTCCCCCGCCGTGCGGTCCACATCGTCCCAGCGCAGCGTTACGACTTCGCCCCGCCGGCATCCGGTCAGCAGCAGCAGGCGGAGCGCCGCGATGGCCGACGGCCACCGCGTCGATGGGAAGTTCGCCGAGCTCCGGCAGGATGTATTTGGTGACGACGGCCCGGTAGATTTTTATAGTTGCCGGCCGGCAGCTCACCGCGACATGCGCCTCCATGTAGCGCTCGGCCAGAGCGGACACGGTCCACGCCGGAACGGGCGGCGGCGGAACCGGAGGCTTGCCCCGCTTGATGCGGTCGATGAGGACGGCTGCGTCCTTACGCGCCTGCTCGGCCGAAATCTTTCCATGCCGGCCGATGGTCACCCGCTTGGGCCCGTCCGGGCCGCGCGATTGGACAACATAGACTTTACGCCCCGTGGTGTAGACCCTGACCCCAAAGCCGGGCAGGTCCCGATCCCAGAACACCGCCTCCTTGCTCTGGACACAAAGGGTGTCGACGGTGCGTTTGGAGAGTTTGGTGGCGTCCTTTCCCGGCATGGTGTTCTCCCGCTAGCGCGGAATCCGATCACGTTGCGCTGTATCCGGCGGCGTTGAAGTAGTTTTTGCATTCTTGCGGGGAGAAGGTCAGGGAGATTTGGCCGATGGCGGGGTCGAGGCCGGGCTGGCTGTCGCGCCAGGCCTGTCGCCGGCTCAACACGTCCGGACGGTCTTGCTCCGCCGCATGGCCGGTCTTTTTTTTCGCGTGATGCCGTGGCGCACGAGGAAGCGCTGTATCGACCCGTAGCTGAAGGTGAGGTCTCGGTCCCCGAGAGCCGCGCGCAACTCCTCAATGGCCATGTCCCGCCTCTCCTCAAGAAGACCCAGGATCACGGCGCGCTGCGCCTCGATCCGGCCCGAGCGACGGTCCCCGCCAAGCGCCTTCGGGCGGGCGTCTCCCGGTTCGCGTTCCAGCGCACGCCAACGGCTCACGCTCGCCGCGCTTACCCCGAAACGCGCACCAGCCGCTCTATGGCTCATACCCTCTGAAACCGCTGATAGAACCCGATTGCGAAGATCAAGGGAAAGGGCTTTCGACATCAATGCCGGCCTCCTCAACCCGGCCGACATCTTGAATCACAAATCCCTCGCCCTGTGAATCCCCCAACGATTCAATCAGGTCAGATCATGCTCTAGCGTATATCCTGCCCTGGAGTGCGTTACCGGATGCGTAATCGAAGCGCAACCGACTGACATCAAATCGGAGCGCATTCAAGCGTATCATTGTGTGGAATGCAAGCGCTGGAACTCGAAAGAAATGTAAATAACGTCAATGAAAATAGAGAATTATCATACTACAGCGTAGCCTGGCGCATCTCTGACTAAGATGACTGAGAGTTACATTATCTAAGGCGTGCCGTTGACCATGAAGGCGAAGTTCTTGAGGTTTTTGCCACCAAACGGCGGGATTGCGAAGCCGCGGTTAGGTTCCTGAAGCGGGCTATGAAGCGTTATGGTCGGCCGGCTTCGATCGTCACGGACAGGCTACAGTCATACCGGGCTGCGATGAAACAGAGGGGTGCTGATCATCGCCAGGTATCCGGTCAGAGGCTCAACAATCGGGCAGAAAACTCACATCAACCCTTTCGAAGGCGGCCCGGCACGATGGCGCGGTTCAGAGACATCAAGACCTTGCAGAAATTCTCCTCCGTCCATGCTTCGATCCACAACCATCTCAACCACCAACGCCATCTCAACCGCCGCGACATTTTCAAACAAGACCGAGCCGCTGCGCTGGCCGAGTAGTGTCAACTTGCAGCCTAAAAGTCCTCGATTGTAGGTTCTTCAGGTCCGGCCCAGTTAGTCTGACAATGCCCTTTTCCCAAGGCACGTCTTGGGCTTGAATGAACATGCAATGCGGTTTTGGCATGGGACGACCTCTTAAATACTATCTACGTAGTAACGTCGGTGCTTGATAGTGCAGTTAGATCACAGCTTCGATTAAGTGAGGCCCCGCGCTTTTAATACAGACATTGAATTGATCCGAAAACTGTTCCGCGGTTTCCGCGCGCATGGCTTCAACTCCCATGCTTTCGGCAAGTTTGACAAAGTCCAGGGTGGGGTCATCAAGATCCACCAACCGCTCCAGCTCTGGACTGATTTGATTTAGACCCAGTCGTTCAAGTTCCATTTTCAAGACCGCATAGGATCGGTTGGCGAAAATCACCGTCGTAACATTGAGTCCAGCGCGCGCCTGGGTCCAAAGTGTCTGGCAGGTGTACATGGCAGCGCCGTCTCCCTGCAGACAGAGAACCCTTCGATCAGGGCACGCCACTGCTGCGCCTGCGGCAGCGGTTCCGCCTTGGCCGAGACCACCGCCAGTGAGGCCCATCCAATCATGTGGGGCAGCAAATTGAGTATATTCAAAGCAGGGCACGCCTGAGGAATTGGCCTCTTCAGAGACGATCAGACCTTCAGGCAGGTCGCGCGTTAAGAGGGCTGCCGCTTTAGGAGCGGTTAGTTCACCAGTGGGGCGATCAGGCACTGTGGTGTCGCCGACCGTCACGAGACCTTTGGCGCCGAGCTCGTCTGCCAGAGCCGCTAAGGTGCCCGAAAAATTGCCACCGGGTTCTACCAACTCAAAGATAGAACAGTCATCTGGGAGAACCGCTCCGCCACCGTCTGGAAGATCGAAAAAGGTCGCCGGTGGTTCGGCCCCAATCAAAACAGCGTGGCGCACTCCTGCTAATTCTGCGGTCGCATCTTTATAGAAGTAAGGCAAAATTTCGGGGTTCAAGCGCCCTGCCCCTCTTTGAATTCGAGCATAAAAACGCGACCCGATAACTCGGGCACCGGTGGAGGCCTGGATGCACGCAGCGGCGTGCAAGTCCTCCTCCGTGACGATCGGACCACCGAGGACAAGGGCGGCTGGCTCGTTTGTACTGAGCACACTTGCAGTGCGTTCAACTGCATCCTGAGAGACAGGTGGTGCCGGTTGTGGCGCAGGTGCGGATTGGGGGTCTCCCGCCTCGCTCCAGGTGCAATCACCCGGCACGATGAGAGTGGCGACCTGGGCCGGCGGCCCTACTGCGGCAGCAAAAGCGTCGGCCACGTCACGGCCCATATCCTCGGGCGCGGCCACTTGCCGCACCCAGCCAGACACTGGAGCCGCGAAAGCTGCCACATTGGACATCAACGGCACATTAAACTGCTGGTGAGCGCGGCTGTGTTGACCAATGACATTCACCACCGGCATAAGCGCTTTTTGCGCGTTGTGCAGATTGGCCAGACCGTTGGCCAAGCCCACACCTTGATGCAGCAATGTCATAGCCGGCTTGCCGGCCATCCGCGCGTACCCATCAGCTGCACCCGTCGCTATGGCTTCAAAAATAGTTGAGACAGGTCGGATGCGGCCGTCCCGTTCAAGGGCGACGATGGATTGGACTTCGGTTGTGCCCGGATTGAGAAAGCAGGCTTCAACACCCGCATTGGCCAAAGTCTCGATTAAGACATCACCACCCAGCATGGCACACCATGTTGCCAAGCAGGTTCTGTGTCCCAATGTACATGTAGCGCGGTTTTGGCATGCCGGATTTCCCCTCCCAGTTGGAGATTAGCCCAAGCAACGCTTTCTGTGGGATATCAATTGCGTGTTTTAGCGGGCGCATCGTTGCACCGTGTCGTCGGCTCCGCCATGATCGCCGCAACAATACTCTGAGGGGACGTTAAATAACGCGACCGCATATTCTCTTTATTCGGGCTCAGGACATTCCCTGGCAGCAGGAGCTTTATGGCCCCGGCCGCGACGACGTGGAGATGAAAATCCTCTCTATTGACGAAGCTAATACGGATTCCACCACCATGAGAACGGCGGTGACAAATTAGTCCACGGGAGCGGCGGGAATGTCCCGGCCGCGGGCGGCGCAAAAGTCTGCCACCTGTAGCCTTCGATCCTTTTGGGGATGGAAGGTGGGAGGATGTACTTGGTGGACCTTTATCTAACCGTGCGACTGGCGTGCCATGTGGAAGAGCTGAGCCAGCGAGAAGCAGCAAGACGGTTTGGGCTATCGCGCGATACAGTGAAGAAGATGCTGCGGCACTCGGTGCCGCCGGGATACCGGCGCAGCGAGCCGCCGAAGCGGCCTAAGCTGGACCCGTTCACGGATATCCTGCCGGATGGCAGGCGGCAACGAACCCGGTCGTTCAGCGAACTGCAATCCCATTACCTCTGCGAAGACCGATATGGCCGTCCGGGTAAGGGCAACGACAAGGGCAATGTGGAGGGTGTTGTTGGCTATGCCCGGCGGAACTTCATGACGCCGCTTCCCTGTTTCGCGAACTGGGAGGCCTTCAATGCATACCTGGAAGAGCAAGGCCGCAAACGGCAAGGCGAGGTTCTACGCGGCCATGCCAAAACCATCGGTGAACGGCTTGAGCAAGATCTCGAGACGCTGACGGCGTTGCCGCCCATCCCATTTGGTGCTTGCGACAAGGTGGCGACCCAAGTCACTTCGTTGTCCCTGGTGCGTTACCGAAGCAACGACTATTCCGTTCCCGTCGCCTTTGGCCACCAAGATGTCTGGGTTCGGGGCCACGTCCATCAAGTCGTCATCGGCTGCGGCGCCGAGATCATTGCCCGGCACCGCCGTTCCTACGATCGGGAAGACCTGGTTTTCGATCCGATCCACTATCTGCCTCTGCTGGAGCAGAAGATCGGCGCCCTGGACCAGGCCGCGCCGCTGGTCGGCTGGGACCTTCCCGAAGCGTTTGCAACGTTGCGCCGACTTCTGGAGGCCCGCATGGGCAAGGCCGGCACGCGTGAATACGTGCAAGTCCTGCGTCTTCTGGAGACTTTCGATCTCACGGAACTCCACGGAACTCCACGGAACTCCACGGAACTCCACGGAACTCCACGGAGCTCCACGGAGCTCCACGGCGCCGTCCGGGATGCCTTGCGACTGGGTGCGATCGGCTACGACGCCGTCAAACACCTTCTACTGTGCCGGCTACTGTGCCGGCTACTGTGCCGGATCGAGCGCCGACCGCCGCGTCTCGATCTGGCTGGCTATCCCTATCTGCCGCGCGCTCGGGTGGCAACCACGGCAGCGGCCAGCTACCTGAGCCTGTTGGACAGAGGCACACCATGAGCGATACGCCCCAGGTGTTGCTGGCCCATCACCTCAAAACCCTGAAGCTGCCGACCTTCCTGCGCGAGTACGACAAGTTGGCCCGGCAATGGGCATTGTCAGGCTAAATCGGCTTGAGCTGGGAATTAAGGTCTCCTAGCCTCGGGTCATGAAAAATCCCTTCCGTTATTTCAACAGCTCGCCCGAGGTCATCCGCCTCGCGGTGATGACGTATATCCGCTATCCGCTGTCGCTGAGACAGGTCGAAGATATTCTGTTCGAGCGCGGCATCGACATTTGCCATGAAACGGTGCGGTACTGGTGGAACCGCTTTGGCCCGTTGTTTGCCGCTGAAATCCGGAAACGCCGTGTTCATCGTGGATCCTATTCGCTGTGGCGCCGGCATCTTGATGAGGTGTTCGTCCGGATCAACGGGAAGGCACATTATCTATGGCGTGCCGTTGACCATGAAGGCGAAGTGCTAGAGGTCTATGCCACGAAACGGCGGGATCACAGGGCTGCGCTTGAAATCCTTAAACGTGCCATGAAGCGTTATGGCCGACCGGCCACGATCGTCACGGACAGGCTACAGTCATACCGGGCGGCGATGAAGGTGATCGGCACTGCGGCCGCCCAGACCTGCGGTCGTTGGCTCAACAACCTAGCGGAAAACTCACATCGGCCCTTCCGACGACGGGAAGGGGCAATGGCTCGGTTCAGAGACATCAAGACCCTGCAGAAGTTCGCCTCCGTCCATGCCTCGATCTACAACCATTTCAACCACCAACGCCATCTCAACCGCCGCGATACTTTCAAACAAGCCCGAGCCACCGCCTTGGACGAATGGCGTCAACTTGCTGCCTGAGAGTCCTCTATTATGGCTTCTTCTGCTCCGGGCCAGTTAGTCTGACAATGCCTTGTTCAGGTGTTAGACCGAGCTGTGTGAAAACTGTGGGATCATCTACCCCACCGGAGAGGATCACTGTCATATCAAAAACATCACTATAGAAACCAACGGCGGCATCCAAGTCAGAGACTATAAGCGCCGTGCGCTTGATCGCCGTGAGGCCGAGCGTGTTGGACATATGTAGACTTCTCAGCAATAGAATAAACTAAAAACGATACGGCTTACTGCCTCTTCTAATTAAGATTGGCCAGGTCTGCTGCGCTTTGGCGGAAATGTCTGTAACCCCAAAACATCGCCACATTCATAATGATCCCGTAAAACACGGCCGTCAGAGCCATGCCGTACTTAAGCGCGGACGGATCACCGAACAGATCTGTGATCAATCCGACCATGGGCGGACCAAACATGGCACCGAGTAGATTTGTGAATAGCCATAACAATGCCGTGGCTTGTCCACGCAATTCACTGGGAGAGATGGCAACAATGGCTGAAGGGATTGTCCCTGCATTAATGGACATCCCCAAATACATGATGAACAACATGACAACACCCAGTTCCGGCGTCGGCATCAATGGAAACAGTGCGAAGAATGGAAACGCAATAGCGCACCCAATAAACATGGTTATGTAGGGGGCATGGTGAATACCTCGGCGAACGAGCCAGGCCGCAAGCCAACCGCCAAAGTTCGCCCCGATTAGACCGGCTGTGACAAGCGCAACACCCATAGCTAATCCGCTTTGACCAAGCCCCCAGCCCCAGGTCCGTTCAAACAGAGCGGGGGACCAAAAACTGGCGCTACCGATTCCCGAGATACCAATGGCACCGAGGTATATGGCACCGTATGACTGCCAACGCTTTTTTACATAATGGAAGGCATCCCCAATTGTAGGCGCGTCGGCGTCTGCGCCCGATGCGGTTTTCAAGCGTTCCTGGCGCGTCGGTTCCCGAACCGTTAAATAAAAAATGACAGCCACCAATATGCCCGGCAAACCGACGGCTAAAAACGCCGTTTGCCAGCCGAGGAGCTCTCCAAGAACCGGTAGGGCAATGGGTGGCATGCCACGAACCATCTCGACCAATTGGCCGCCAAGAATATATGTAGCGCCAGCACCCACTGTGTTTCCCGTTATCCAAAACGCTAAGGCCCTTGGCCGGGTTTCTTTTGGAAAATAATCACAGATCAAAGACAGCGACGAGGGTGACAGTCCGGCTTCACCGACTCCCACACCAATGCGGGCAACAAGCAGAGTGATGAAGGTCTTAGCGAGACCACAGGCTGCCGTTAGGATCGACCAGAAGATGATGGCGACCGTAATAATGACCCGCCGGTTTTTACGGTCGGCCAGCCAGCCAAAGGGCAGACCCATGACGACAAAAAATAGCACAAAGGCGGGACCAAGCAGGATACCGATTTGAAAATCTGTAAGCTGGAGAGAGGCTTTGATCGGCTCGATCAACAGGCTAAGAATATACCGATCAATATAGGAAAGCGTGTACGTCCCGAAGAGCAGCACGACCACATACCAAGCATAACCGGCCCGCGGAAACGCAGTGTCTTCTATAGGCCTACCGGTGACTTGATCTGTCAAGAATTTGCTCCTAGCGGCGATCCCAAGCGCAGTGCGGGACGGCGCAGGTTACCGAACTGCCCTTAACAATAAGGTGATTGTCAGACTCACATCAGCCTAAAGTCCGCTTTGGGTCAGAAGCGGAAAACCAGAAGACTATTAATTAAGTCTGCTCTTGGTCCAAAAGCGGACATGAGACAACTATGAAGTATGCTGACGTGGACTCCGCGCGTTCCTAAGTATCCTTGGCTAGCATTAAAATATCGATTGACCGGGTGGCCACTGGATAAGATGCGGAATGGGGTGCTCCCTTTGGTACCCGATACCATTCCCCCGGTCCGTAGGATTTGGTCTCGCTGTTGAGGGTGAAGTGCAATTCACCCTCCAGCACTATACCGAGGTTCTCGGAGTCATGAGTATGCTCGTCCAGGGCGAAACCAGCATCGTAGTTGCTGAACAATATTTGCCAGCCGTTCTCAGCCTTTAGCCCGGTGATGTCATATACCTTGGCGTCTTCAGCACCCCTGAACTTGGGTAGGGCTTTGAGCTCGTCGGGAAAGTCGGTCATGACGGTATCCTTTCTTGTTTACGATGAAACTATGTTATGCGCACCATGTTTCAATTTCAAAGTATGAATAAAATAAAGGTAAGTGAAATTCGTATTTCTTATACCGAGTGTAGAAATACGAATGTAAATCACTACGAGTTTTGCTCGTAAATGCGAAAAATTTATGTTGAGTTCATGGGGGAATTTGCAGGCGTTGTCACGTTATTGAACGGTCGTGCTGCGAATTGACATAGAACTCAAGCTCAAGCAGCAGCGGTGACGGTTTGCCACAGGCCCATAGCGTGGTTGCGAAACTGGCGTAATGTTTTCCGGGATATCAGATGGCGTTGAACGTTGAAGGTGTTGTAGACGGCATTGTCAGACTAACTGGCCGGGAGCAGAAGAAGCCATAATAGAGGGCTCTCAGGCAGCAAGTTGACACCATTCGGCCAGGGCGGTGGCTCGGGCTTGTTTGAAAGTATCGCGGCGGGTGAGATGGCGTTGGTGGTTGAAATGGTTGTAGATCGAGGCATGGACGGAGGCGAACTTCTGCAGGGTCTTGATGTCTCTGAACCGAGCCATTGCCCCTTCCCGTCGTCGGAAGGGCCGATGTGAGTTTTCCGCTAGATTGTTGAGCCAACGACCGCAGGTCTGGGCGGCCGCAGTGCCGATCACCTTCATCGCCGCCCGGTATGACTGTAGCCTGTCCGTGACGATCGTGGCCGGTCGGCCATAACGCTTCATGGCACGTTTAAGGATTTCAAGCGCAGCCCTGTGATCCCGCCGTTTCGTGGCATAGACCTCTAGCACTTCGCCTTCATGGTCAACGGCACGCCATAGATAATGTGTTTCGCCATTGATCCGGACGAACACCTCATCAAGATGCCGGCGCCACAGCGAATAGGATCCACGATGAACACGGCGTTTCCGGATTTCAGCGGCAAACAACGGGCCAAGGCGGTTCCACCAGTACCGCACGGCTTCATGGCAAATGTCGATGCCGCGCTCGAACAGAATATCTTCGACCTGACGCAACGACAGCGGATAGCGGATATACGTCATCACCGCTAAGCGGATGACCTCGGGCGAGCTGTTGAAATAACGGAAGGGATTTTGCATCGCCGGAGGCTAGGAGACCTTAATTCCCAGCTCAAGCCGATTTAGTCTGACAATGCCGAGAGACGACCAAGCAGATTTAATCTGACAATGCCCTGCCCATTCGGCAATGATCAATTCCTGAATGATAAAATCTGAACAAATACCTCTTCCCTACGACATGGGTAACGCTGGAGACCTTCTAAAGCACGGTATCTTAGCTGAATTTCTTCGTACTCGTCTGATCTTTCAGCGTACCCAGTCAGTTCGTTTTCTTGACCTGTTCGCAGGGGAGCCGTTCAGCTCAGACACTTGTGATGAGATTGTCCAGCGTGTCGGTAATCTATCCGAATGCGCTCTGCATGAGGCACAACCAGACATTAGCTCCGGTCGCTACTATGGGAGCGGAATGTTGGCTCGGAAGCTGGGAGATTGCTTTGGTGGCCGCGTGTCCGTCGTCGTTGCCGATTGTGATGAAGGTCGTCACGAAAGATTTCGAGAATCGAGATTTACAATGCTGGAAGATGAGTTTCCTCAACTGCGGGATTCCGGTAGATACGATGCATATGCAGCTCTTGAAGTTATTCGGCATGAAACAACGAGTAAGGACCTGATTCTGATAGATCCCTTCGCTGATTTTCTAAAACCCAACCAGCACGGCTTCAACCGAGCTGAAAGCATCTTTCCCAATAATGAGCCAAATAAAGAATTGCTCTGCAGTTATGCTGTTAGTCTTGAACAGGGATCCCTTTAACCATATCGGTCGCCGCTTCGATGAGCTTCTGCAAATACATCTGAAGGGCGCATTCATAATGACTTGCCCACCAGTACGCAAAAGCGAAATAGGGAGCGAAAGCAACTATTACGCTGATGTCGTGTTGGCAGCACCAACGGTGTTCAGAAATAATTCCGAACTCGTGTATTTTCGCAGTCGTCTGGAATTTCTCGCCGGAAAGCTGGCGGACGCGATTGGGTTGTCCGATCGTGGCCACAAAATGCTGAGGCCTAGGGTCATCTAAAGGGGCACGCCGAGCCGCTTCTCACCCGCGAGACAGACGGTCTGACCTTCTGCCTGCCAGACGAACTCATCTATTGTTTCTGTCCGGCCTACGGGCTGAGCAACGAACCTCAACAGATCCGCATCATCTTCGACAGTATGGCCGGCTACATCCCGATGGCCATGCTTGCGCTGACCATAGTAGACGGCAAGAGGCTGATGGCACAGGACTGTTTGGCATCACACAAGAGCCCCAGCCGCTCATTCATCCCAATCTGGCAGAGCTATACAAGCAAAAAGTCCAGGATCTAAACGAAGGCCTATTTACCGATGACACCAAAGCCGAGGCCTTCGACCTGATCCGCTCACTGGTGGGCGAGATTACCCTCACGCCCGACAACAACGATCTGCGCATCGACCTGAAAGGAGAACTTACGGGCATCCTAAGCCTTTGCTCTGGCAACAAAAAAGCCGCCGAGTTTAAGACCGGCGGGCCAGAGCAAATTATGGCGGTTGCGGGGGCCCGCAACCACCGAGACCGACATTTGATCGAAATTCCGGTTTGATCGGTCTCAACCTACTGATTTACTTGAAGGTTTCCTGCCACCACGTCGTGTCGCTTGCAGGAAAAAGTCAATCTTGCCGCGAGCTTTTCTATCCGCAAGCTCCTTCCATATAAACAGGGTTAGAATACCCTATAATTTTAAGTGGATGAGAGTCTCGTAAGGGACAGGTATCGACATCATGGATCAACAGACGAAAGCCTGGGTGGATGCGATCGTTTCCTTCTTGGAGGGCTGACAAGTTGATTGCTTCGTGAGCGCTACCGACATTCGTTGCGCTTGCCTTTTGACTGCGTTTGTTGCGAGCAGCGCCATTGCTCAGGTAGAGCCGTCACGCCGTGTTGCAGAACCAGTGTCGGCATATCCTGAAGCAACGGAAGGATCGGTCGTTTCGTACGACACCGCGTACTTTGAGTCGTTCAACGCCATTACAGCATTGGATATGCTCAGGCGCATCCCTGGCATCCAAGATCTATTGGAAGAGCCGGGATTTGGCCCAGGCGCCGAGGCGGACCAGCGGGGGTTTGGGTCCACTGGCTCGCCCATTTTGTTCAATGGCCGCCGTTTGTCCGGCAAATCCAACGAGCCATTGGAGGCTCTACAGCGTATTCAGGCCGCACAGGTGGTCCGCGTTGATGTGATTCGCGGATCCGTCCCTGGCCTCGACATCCGGATCGGCAACGAAGGCACGTTGGTGAACGTAATCCTGGAGGACGCCCTAACCACCGGTTACGGATCGTGGGAAGCAGGCGTCGAGTACTTCGACAGCGGCAAGTGGCGGGGACAGGGGAAAGTTTCCTATGCGGGAGACGTCGGCCCTCTGAACTACACCCTCTCTGCCGAGATTGATCCACGACGGATGATTCGCTTCACCGACGATACCTTTGTTTTGCCGCCAGACCCCGCACCCTTCGGCCGCATCCGGCTGATTAACGAAACCAACGGTACCAATTACACCGGCGCTGTGGGTCTGACTTATGCCTTCGACAACGGCGATATCGCCAACCTCAACGGTTTGATCAAAGACGAACCCCGCATCACCACCCAGCCTATCGACATTTTCACCATCTTGTCGCCGACACAGGAGGTTTTCACCAGCAGCACGTTTCTGTCCCGCGACCACGGCGGCGACCTAGAATGGGAAATCGGTGGCGACTATGAACACGCGTTCAATAACGGCGACAGCATGCGCGCTCTGTTTGTCATCACCTCCGACAAGCGGCCCCTCGACATCAACTTCTTTTCCACACCACTGGACGGCCCGCAGATTCAGACCTTGCGTCAGCTGGTGAAGGCCGACCGTAGCGAACGCATCCTGCGCGGCAATTACACCTGGGCTGTTAAGCCGGAACAGGCGTTGGAGGTCGGCGGCGAAGTCGCCGTCAACAATCTGGATCAGAACAACCAGCAGTTTGAAGACGAAGGCGGTATGTTGGTTCCCGTGGACCTGTTCAATTCTGATTCAAAGGTCAAGGAAATCCGGCTAGAATCCTTCACCCGTTACACTTGGCAGATTTCGCCCAGTGTTTACATGGAAGGGGCCGTCGACACAGAATACTCCCGCCTCAAGCAGCGGGGATCCGACGTCAGCACCACCCGCTCGTTCTTTTTCGTCAAACCGCGTTTGGATGTACGCTACAACGTGACCGCGCGCACCCAGCTGCGCGGCCGAATCTTCCGCGATATCAGCCAGCTCGACTTTTCAAACTTCGTCTCTACCATCAACAATAACGACGTACGGGTCGGCGTTATCCAGGCGGGCAATCCCAATCTCGTACCGGAGAAGACGTGGATCTTCGAAGTGACGGGAGAGCATCGCCTGGCCGATGATCAAGGAGTTCTGACTCTGCGTACTTTTTACAACGACATCACCGACAACATAGATAAGATCCTCAT
The DNA here is from genome assembly GCA_965262665.1 of Rhodospirillaceae bacterium. GTDB lineage: Bacteria > Pseudomonadota > Alphaproteobacteria > Rhodospirillales > Rhodospirillaceae > CBDBND01. The sequence continues at coordinate 45,579 of OZ253551.1, read as the reverse complement.
CATCCCGGACGTGGCCGGAGCCGGCAACATCGGCAGCGCCTATTCTTATGGCGCCGAATTTAAGGTGGGGATCCGGCTTGACGGTCTTGGATTGACCGGTGCGTCCATCGATGCCAGCGGCACGCTGCAGGACTCATCTGTGACCGATTTTTTCACCTTGGAAAAACGGTCGTTGCAGTCCTTTCAGGATTACATCTGGTCGGTCAGTTACCGGCACGACACGGCGTGGCGCAATTTTTCCTACGGCGCCACCTTCGAAGGCAGTGATGCCCGTTTCGGGTCAGACATCGATTTCGTTCAGGACTTCAAGTTCAAGTGGGACTGGGAGGCCTTTGCCGAGATCCCGCTGAGCGGACTCACCGTCCGCCTGGAAGTGGCCCAGAACCCGCGCATCGTCACCCGCGACCGGCTGCTGTTCGTCGGCAACCGGGCCAATGGCACCATTCTCCGGCGGGAGTTGCGCCATGACACCTTCGATACAGAGATCAAATTCATCGTCAGAGAGACGTTTTAGGGGTGTGCCTTTCGAAAACCTCATCCTCGGCTGGACGATTTGCATCATCAATATCGGCGGATAAGGTTTTCGGGAAAAGCAAGTTGCGGGGGCCCGCAACCACCTTTACCGAACTTTTCTGGAATTGAGAAAATCCATAGAATTTGTTTGATGCACGGGCCCGAAACCAATGTCTCATTGGCGAAAAATTTGGCATTGCGCTAGAGCATTTCCGATTTATTCTGACGCATATCGTCCACATTCCCTGGCTTTGCCCAACACTTCGTGTGGGACCCGCAACAGCGGGTGTTGTCCAACTGGTCGTCCTGTTCAGTGGCCACGGTCCGTGGGAGTGCGACGGTTCCCGGGGTGCGGTCCGGTGCATCGGTACCCTTCCACGGGGGGCAGATCATCATCGAGCGGAGTTACAGCGCATCGGAGCCCATGTCTATTCAGGTTTATGCGGGGGATACGGGTGTCAATCTCGGTCAGTGGACCAGTCCCGTGATCCTAGAGGGCGGGATGGTCACCGTTGATGTGGGCGAGATCCTGGCGGAAGTAAGTGCCACTAATCTCGAGACGGACACCTTCAACCTTGTCGCTGAAAGCGGGTTTACCGGGCGCCTGCAGTACACGGTTGGCGGTCCTGGGGACACAACAGTGGATTTGACCACCAAATGCCGGCTGGGGCCGTGGCAGAGCCAGAGACAGGCGCAGCGAGAGGCTACCAACGATCTTGCGTCAACGTCTTCGATCAATCCAGCAGGAGATGCAGAAGTTCGCCAGCGGGAGCGGCCGAGTTTTAATACCTACCCCGGTAATCCCAAGCATGGCGACCCAGAACTGGGCACCGGCGCTGAGATCACATGGAGTTTCTATGATCCGGAAGTAAGCACCAGTAGACCCTGCATTTATGGTTACCGAGAGGCTCCCTGTTTAGCAGAGGATATCCCCGACCGCTTGAAGGGATATATCCGTCGTGCTTACGACATATGGTCGCAGGCGGCGGATGTGACCTTTGTGGAGCTTCCTCCCGACACGCCGGTTGTAAACTATCGCGTTGGAATGGGAAGATGGGGTCTGAGGGGGGCGTATAGGATCGTAGACACCCCTTCAAACTCTACAGCCCATAATAACAACATCGTTTCTTTCAACGGCGATACGTACGGAGAAATTAAGGCCTTCGATAAAGACTTTTTGGACGAGATGCTTGCGATAATTGGACACAATCTCGGTCTACGTGGCGAACAAGTGGTCCGCAGTATTTTTGGGGTGTCCAATCGTGTTAACTATCTGTTTGAATTGGGAGGCGTAACAGAAGATGACATCGCCGGTGTTCGGTTTCTTTATGGACCACCTAAGCGCATCAGCAAAACCTATGTCGATGACTTCGACGGGCACGCCCGAACAGGAGCGCTGATCGCTCCCGGTGAGACCATTGCCGGCAACATCGATTTTGCGGACGACGAAGACTGGTTCGAGGTTAATCTCACCCCCGGCCAAAGCTATCTGATCGAGCTAACACCTGGAGAAGATGGGACTCCGCTGACCAGTCTTTCGGTCCAGCTCCACTATACCCACTTTTTCCTGTATCGCCTTACCCCCGACCCCTTCTTGGCCAACGTGGATACGGATAAGGCACACATTGCCTTTACACCCCATTATTCCGGTGCCTATTGGATCACCGTGAGAGGTGACCAGGGAGCCATGGGGTCCTACCAGCTCTCCGTTACAGATCTTTCGGCCATGGACGAGGTCGAAGACGAGGAATCCGAACCTGCCGTATCGGAAGGGGAGGAAGATTTACCACATAATCTGGAGAGCGAAGGCTTCGTTCCTATCGATGGTTCCGCCACCGGTACATTGGATAGCGCGGCGGATAGGGATTTTTTCAGGGTTAAACTGGTTTCCGGTGCGCAATACGAGTTTACGGTCACGGGGGCCGTGACGGAGCAGATACAAACGCCTTAGAGGACCCGTTTCTCGTTCTTAGAGACGCAGACAATGTATACCTGGACCAAGACGATGACAGCGGCGGTGAATCTAACCCCCGCATAGTCTATACGCCATCCGTTTCCGGGGATTTCTGGCTGGACGTAAGGTCCTTCGGTACCAATCCAACCGGAGCCTATACGGTGTCGGTCACGCAACTCTCAGAGCCGGGCCAGGCGGTGGCTGAAGTTAGCGATATCGCCGGGAATACGGACAGTACCGCCAGCCTTGCGGTCGGTCAGTCTTTCATCGGCGAAATCGCCTATACCAACGATACCGACTGGTTCAGCTTTAATCATGCCGGGAGCGACACGATCTATGCCCTTGAAGTCGATACTGTAGGTCTGGGTGATGCTGCACTTTCGGACCCGGTCCTTGTCGTGCGCGGTGAGAACGGCCAAATGCTTGGGATCAGAGACGATAACGCCGGTGGGAGGAACCCTAGACTTATATTCGATCCTCTTTTTGATTTTGATTCGGATTATTGGCTGGAGGTTAAGGGCTTCAATGGGGCAACCGGACGTTACCGCGCGACTTTCCGCGAATTGGACAACGCGACAAACGCGCCTGCAACAGACTTTACCGGCGTTGAGATGCCGCCAAGCACGACAACGAACACCTTTGTTCCCCTAGCGGGATTTGTTACAGGGACTCTTGAGACCTCAGGAGATAAAGACGCCTACAAGATTGCCTTGACGGAAGGCTACACCTACAGACTGGAACTCAAGGGGTTGGATGGTGAGGACGAACTCATTGATCCGCATTTGGTCCTTCGCGATGAACAGGGTACTTATCTGGATCAAAGGGATGGCAGCGACCGGCAAGGTGCGTCGCTGGATTACACCCCAAACGCAACTGGCATCTACATTGCTCAGGTGGCCTCTTACGGCGACGAACCGATTGGGGAGTATGTTCTTTCCCTTAATCTGGCCGAGCCGACCAACGACGATGTCGAAGGCACACCATATACGATTGCTACGTTGGACAGTAACAATACATCCGTTATCAGATCCATCGACTTTGTCGGAGACCACGACTTTTACAAAATAAGATTGGAGGACGGGCAGAGATACGATATTTTCGCGAAATTAGAGTATACCTTTTTTAGCGACACAGACATTCAACTCCAAGTTTATAAATATTCGCCGGATGGAGGTGAAATATTTAGGAGACTCAACAGCGGCTATAAATTTTTCGAGGTAGCCGTACCAAACGGCATACAAGGACTTGAAGTGGAACCCGGTCATAACGACTACATTGTAGTTATCGGGGGACTTAAAAGCTGGTCGACGGGATTTAGCTTAGAAACTGGACCCTACAAGCTCACCATTTCTCGGCGATGATGCGAACAGACCTGATTTCTATGGCATTATCAGACTAACTGGCCCGGAGCAGAAGAAGCCATAATAGAGGACTCTCAGGCAGCAAGTTGACGCCATTCGTCCAAGGCGGTGGCTCGGGCTTGTTTGAAAGTATCGCGGCGGTTGAGATGGCGTTGGTGGTTGAAATGGTTGTAGATCGAGGCATGGACGGAGGCGAATTTCTGCAGGGTCTTGATGTCTCTGAACCGAGCCATTGCCCCTTCCCGTCGTCGGAAGGGTTGATGCGAGTTTTCCGCGCGGTTGTTGAGCCAACGACCGCAGGTCTGGGCGGCAGCATTACCGATCACCTTCATCGCTGCCCGGTATGACTGTAACCTGTCCGTGACGATCGTGGCCGGCCGGCCATGACGCTTCATAACCTGCTTCAGAAACTTAAGCGCAGCTTCGCGGTCCCGCCGTTTCGTGGCCAAGACCTCAAGAACTTCGCCTTCATGGTCAACGGCACGCCATAGATAATGTATCTCGCCGTTGATGCGGACAAATACCTCATCAAGATGCCAGCGCCAATTCGACCAGTTGCGCTGGTCTATCCGTGTCAACGGCGGAGCAAAATCAGTCCAGTTGGGCGGCGTAAAACCAGTCCATTTTATGTGATGCCGAAGGCGTTGTTGCGGGTTGTCCCGGTAGTGCAACGTCAGGCCCGGCTCCCGGCCCATCCCGAGCGGGTCGGCAGGATCGTGTTCCTTGACGAAACAAGTATCAATACCAAAATGGCGCGCCTGCGGGGGCGCTGTCCCAGCGGCCAGCGGATGGTTGCCGCCATTCCCCATGGTCATTGGAAAACCATGACCTTCATTGCCGGATTGCGCGGTGACGGCCTGACCGCGCCCTGGGTGATCGAGGGCGCCATGGACGGTGATGCATTCGAGCAGTACATCAAAACGCAACGCGCCCCGACCCTTCAAAAAGGCGCTGTTGTTGTCCCCGGCAATCTGCCGGCCGACAAACGCGACGGTGCCAGGCGGGCGGTTGAAAAGCGGGGCGCATGGCTTTTGTTCCTGCCGCCCTATGCGCCGGACTTCAACCCGATCGAGCTCGCATTTTCAAAGTTCAAAGCTCACATGAAGCGCTTAAAACCCCGCACCATCGATGATCTGTGGAAAGCCGCCGGTAACGTCTGCGGCCTCTTCAATCACGAGCACTGCAGGAACTTCTTGGTTGCTGACGGCTATGCGTCAGAATAAATCGGAAATGCTCTAGGATGGCACCTAGTCCAAAGCGGCGGAACAACGGCACCACCAGGACGGCGGCAGTCAAAAAGACAACGGCTTCAATGAGTAAAGTCATGGCCCTGCAGACATAACAAGTCTCCCCGACTTAGGGCCAGGCTAGCGCTGAGGCAAGCACAAAGCAGACAGGATTGAGCGAGAAGCGCAGAGAGACTAGCGCAGCCTGGTGGACTTGGCGCCAGATACAGTTTTCGGAGGTAGAGTTGGGTCGTCTTCCGCTTCCATACCAGTCAGCCGAACGCGCAAAGACTCAATTTCGGCCATCAACTCTTCAATCACCTTTGCCGTGGGATCAGGCAGCTCGCTCCGTGTGATGCCATAGGGTGCAAAATCGTCCTTACCCACGGACTTATGGGGTGTGATGGGCCTAGCGGGAATGCCAACAACAGTCACGCTAGGAGCAACATCTTTGATCACCACCGCATTGGCGCCGACACGGGCATGCTCACCGATGGTCACCGGGCCAAGCACCTGGGCGCCGGACCCGATCACCGATCCATCCCTGAGGGTCGGGTGGCGCTTGCCGCATTCGCCTTGGTCGGGGGCGATGCCGCCTAGGGTAGCGCCTTGGTAAATGGTGACATCGTCGCCGATTTCCGCAGACTCGCCGATGACCACTCCGACACCGTGATCGATGAACAGGCGCTTGCCGATGACGGCAGCAGGATGAATCTCTATCAGGGTCAACAAGCGTCCGACTTCCTGGATGAAGCGGGCGAGAAATTTAAAATTGTGCTGCCACAGCCAATGGGCGATGCGGTGGAAGAAGAGCACTCTGAGGCCAGAATACAGCAGGGCGATCTCCAACAGGGACCGTGCCGCTGGGTCGCGCTTCTGAATGGATCTTAGGGTATCGATCAAAGTGCTCATCGGGCTTCCATAAAAAAATCAAACTGTTGGAGCGGCATGACTTAAGGGGTGGGAGCCAAATCCGCAAGCTGTACAGGACGTCTTTTAACACGGAATTAGAAGAAATTTCTATTGATCGCGAGAATTTGATTGCAAAATAGGAAAATATTCTTCTATGAACGCGGCTCAGCGGGCCATTCAGCACATTTCAAGTGACCTAAACGAACCACGTTCCAATCGGACAACCCTTAAAGGACCACTTCATGGACCCCATCGACCGCAAGATCCTGGCCCTGCTTCAAGCCGATGCGTCTTTGGCCATCGCCGACATCGCGCAACGGGTGGGCCTGTCGCAAACGCCCTGCTGGAAGCGCATCCAAAAAATGGAAGCGGCCGGCATCATCAAAAGCCGGGTCGCGCTGCTCAACAGCAAAAAACTAAATTTGGGTCTGACCGTCTTCGTTCAATTACGGACCAAGCAGCACGACGACGTGTGGCTCAATAAGTTCTCAGCCGCAGTCAAAGACATGCCGGAAGTGGTCGAGGTCTACCGCATGGCCGGGGATATCGATTACCTGTTGCGTGTGGTTGTCCGCGACACCGATGCCTATGACCGGTTCTACAAGACCCTGATCAAAAAGGTGCCGCTGCACGATGTGTCGTCGTCCTTCGCTATGGAAGAGATTAAATACACGACGCAACTGCCCATCGAGACGGAGCGCGCGGCTTAGGCTAAAATCCTACTTCACAGTCAGCGGTGCGCTCTGTCCTTCGGGAATGATGGTTTGGAACGGGGCGTCGCCGCGGCTTTCGCGCCAGTCAGCCTTGACCCGTTCCATCAGCTCCGGATCGGTGTAGAGATCGATGGCCGTTGCCGCCATGGTTTTGGCCGCGGTCACCAGCGCCTTGGTGCCGATGGACGTGCCCGTGGCCGCCACCACCATCCATGAGTGAATGGGCAGACCGTAACCATAACAGGCCACCCGCAATCCACCGACGGGGACATACCACGAAATATCGCCCACGTCCGTCGACGCCCGCGCCGGTGTCGCTTCGTCGGGCAGCGGTTCAACGATGGTGGCTAACGCTGGGGTTTCGTCGGTGATGGTGCGGCCGAAGGGGTCCTGGAATTCCATCTGGGTGGTGCGGGCGAAGGCCACTTCCGTTTCCTCCCACACCGGCGGACCGATGGCGGTGAGGTTCTTGTGGGTGGCTTCTGCCAGGGTGCGAACGGGAACCATCTCATGAAGTTCCGACTGCACCTCGATTTCTTCCAACGTGGTGCGGCTCATCATCGCCGCTGCCCTTGCGATTTCCTGGATCCATTCATAGTAGGCGACAACGTCGGTGAACTTGTCGGCGCGGATGTAATACCAGACCTCTGCTTCCGGCGGCACGACGTTGGGCTGGCCGCCGCCTTTGGTGATGACGTAATGGATGCGCGCATCTGGTTTGACGTGTTCGCGCATAAAATTCACACCGGCGTTCATCAGCTCAACGCCGTCCAGAGCCGAGCGGCCGGACCACGGCATGGCAGAGGCATGGGCCGCCGCGCCAGTGAATTTAAACTTCACATTGGCGATGGCTTTGGTGTTGCCAAACGATGCGCTCGTCCGGTCTCCGGCATGCCAGTTCAAAATCACGTCGTCGTCTCTGAAGTATCCCTCGCGTAGCATGTAGACCTTACCGATGCCGGTCTCTTCCGCGGGCGTGCTGTAGAGCTTGATGGTGCCTTGTAAATCCCCAGAGACAATCAGCTCCTTGATCGCAAGCGCTGCACCAGTGGAGCCCACGCCGAAGATGGAATGACCGCAGGCGTGGCCGGCCAGGGGATTGGGACCTGACTGCGGTGTCGCGGAGGCTGCCTGAGACACACCAGGCAGAGCGTCGAATTCGGCGAGGATACCGATCATAGGGCTGCCGTTGCCATAGGTGGCAACGAAGGCCGTCGGCATACCAGCGACACCGGAGTCTATCTCAAATCCGGCGGCGGCCAGCATGTCCTGCAATTCCTTGGAGGACTTCGTTTCCTCCAGAGAGGTTTCCGCGTAGGACCAGATGTGCTGGTTGGCGGTCTCGAGCGTGGTCTTTTGGCTGTCCAGCCACGACCAGGCATCCCGTTTCATCTGCCCCACATCGGCGGCCAAGGCCGGTGCGGCCAGGGAAAGGGCAATCATCAGGGTTAGGATGTGCCGGGGGGTCATGGCGTCCTCCATGGATTTGTAGCGGGCAAGTGTCAGGCGTATTCTACCGAGTGAAGGCAATCCACCAAAGACCTCCTTGAGAACTGAGAGGATGGCGACCATGGCCACCGAACCTGCCGAACAATCGCCAACAGAAACGCCTGACTGGCGTACCCATGGTGTCGCCGTCATCAAGGCCCACCAACTCGATTCCAACACACCGCAGACCCCCGGTATGAGCCGGGCCGCGGCCATCACCCATGCCCGCCAAGGGGCGGAGAAGATCTGGGCCGGCACTGTCACCATCCACGCCGGCGCCAAAACCGGCGCCCACCATCACGGTCCGGTGGAAAGCGTAATCTATGTGATCAAGGGCAAGGCGCGTATGCGTTGGGGCGAGCGGTTAGAGTTCACTGCCGAGGCGGACCCGGGTGATTTCATCTATGTGCCACCTTACGTGCCTCACCAGGAGATCAACGCTCGCGACGATGAAGAACTGGAATGTGTGCTGCTGCGCTCGGGCAAGGACCCAGTCGTGGTCAACCTGGATATCGAGGGCGTGGAAGAGCCCGAAGAGGTGCTGTGGGTGGACGATATCCATAAGGAAGAGTGAAGGACCTCACCTCACAAACACGCCGTTCTTAAGCCAGACCTCGCCGTCGACGGTGACGGTGCAGTCGGTCAGCAGGTCACGCCAGCGGAAGTAACGCCCGGTCACCGCCCCGCCAAGCTCGCCGTTGTTGCCGATACCCAGGCGGACGATGCCGGCGCCGTAGCCGTAGTAACCGATCCAACTCTGAGTGACGTCCATGGACAGCATTGGATTAAAGCCAAGGGCGAATTCCCGGAACCATTTGGCATCGTCCGGGGCGTTGTCTATCTCTGCACGCAGGTGTTCTTCACCCTCATCAGCAGAGACGCCGACGATGCGTCCGTTCTCATAGACGAAAGTGGCATTGCGTACACTGTGGCCGTTCCAGGCCGAGTAGGGATAAACCACGCGCCCTTGCACGGATTCCTCTATGGGCGCGACCCGCACCGCTCCGGCGGGAATCTCCACTTCCCGGTCGAGGAAGGGCGCACCCTTGCGCATGCGCGCGGCAGAGGCGTCGCCGTTTTGTTGGATGATGTCGCGGTCACCGGCACGAAACCGGATGTCCGTGCCCGCCGGCGATGTCACATGCACCTCGCCATTGCGCAACGCGGCGATGAAGCGGTCCTGGTGGCTGTCCAGGGCGTCGAGGTCGGTATTGAGCACTGCGTTTTGGTACACCGTGTCGATCACCTGCATGGGCGGCGGCGGATGGCCCGGCAACACATTGACGCCTGTCAGGCCTGTGACGTTACCGGACGGGCTGTAGGGGTCGGTCCAATGAAAGTGGATGGTCCGCCGCGGTCCGGCCTTTTCCTGCAACAGAATTTGCAAGGCTTTGTAAGCGGGCAAAGCAGGATTGGCGCCCGGCATCATCACCGCTGCATCGATGTCTTCCAGCATCTCCACATAAGCATCCGTTGCCTCGGCGTAACCCTTACGAATTACGCCGGGGTCCCAATGTGCAGGGTAGGGCGGGTCGAGCACATCGATCACGCCCATGTCGACAGCACCAGCCTGCATCACCGCATAGCGGAAGTGGGGCACAAAGTCTTCAAACATGCCCGGTTGGGCCAAGGCCATGACCTTCTCACCCGGTTCCAATTGCAGTTGTGCGACGATGCGCTCGGCAAGGGCTTTGTAATCCATGGTGCGCTGAGGCAGTTGGGCTTTTGCATCGCCTGCTCCCAGCCAAAGCAGGCACACTATCGTGAAAAGTATCCTCATAACGCTGTCCCCGTTGACGCTCTGCCGCATTCAGCGGGTATGATAGGCGGACTCCGTTCCCCTGTCCGAGGCCTTATGACCACCGCCCCCGCTCCGTGACCATTGGCGTCCGTAACCTCGATAAGGCCTTGGAGTTGTTCCATCGCCGCATGGACTTGGATATGGATGACTTCGGCGACATGCCGGACGACATACTCGCGGCATGGGGCCTGCCTGCGGCGGCCTCGGCCCAATACGCTCTTCTGTCCCGCGACGGCTACCGGGCCGACAAACTGCGATTGATCCAGTGGGATCTGGTCGCCCAGCATGTGGTGCGGAACGATCTTCTTCCCGGTGGACCTGATTTGCCGCTCGATATCGGTCCCAAGGCCATCGACCTTTATATTCCTGGCGATATGCCTGCTGCGGTCGGCACGCTCGAGGCGATGGGGTATCCGCTCATCAACGGCCCGGTAAATTATGAATTTTCAGGACTAATCGAAGCTATGCACGCCGGACCGGACGGGGTCTCGCTCCTGTTGATGACTAGGCCGGACGGACCAAGCGGTGACATACGGCCAGATCTTCCGAAGGGCACTTATGGTGAGATCGCGTCCCTCTCCGTCGTCAGTGCTTTGCCGATGGACAGCGCGCGGTTTTATGGCGATCTGTTGCAGATACCCAAAACTCTAGACCGTGAAGCGTCGCCAAGGATTGCGCGGGCTGTTGCCACGCTCAACGGCTTCCCGCCTGAAACCCGCGTCCATTGGCAGATGTATGTGGAAGAAAACCAACCCAGTGCGAAGATGGCTCTGGTTCACTATCCTGGCAACGCCGGCAAACGGCTGACCGGCCGCATGCGCCCCGGCCGCATCGGCATCTGCTTGTATTCATTCGAACGGAGTGACCTGGATACGCTTACCCGTCATGCCCGCGAAATGGAGTTTGCCGTGGATGTGCTACCCACCCAGACGGACTGGGGCCGGTTGGTCCTCATCCGTGGCCCTAATGAAGAACTGATCGAAGTGACCGAGGTGTAATCCGATGCGTCTAGTCCTAAATGTCCTTTTTTCGCTATGCATGATCATTCCGGCAGCGTTCGCCGAGACCGTGTTGATCACCGGCTCTAATCGCGGCATCGGCTTTGAATTGGCCAAACAGTTTTCCGAACGGAGTTGGAAGGTCATTGCCACCAGCCGATCTCCCGAAGACGATACGCAATTGCAGGCGTTGGCACGGGAGAACGAAAACGTCGTTATCGAATATCTCGACGTCACCGACCATGCCGGCATCGATGCGTTGGCTGAAAAGCTGGCAGACACGCCCATCGACATCCTACTCAACAACGCTGCTACTGGGGGCGGTGTGCTTACGGACCGCTTTGGCAGCCTCAACTATGACCCCGCCTGGACGTTGTTCAACGTCAACGCCATCGGTCCATTAAAAGTGTCGGAAGCCTTTGTCGATCATGTCGCCGCCAGTGAACGCAAGATGATCGTCACGTTGAATGGCGAAGGCGGTTCCATCAACAGCACGCGCGGCAACTCTTATATGTTCGGTGTCAGTAAGGCAGCGCTCAACATGGCGATGCGCAAACTGTCCTTTGATTTGAAGGACCGAGACATTACCGTCACCGTCATCACGCCGGGCTTTGTCGACACCATGGGGTTTGCCGACGACACGTTCGACCCCGAAGCCCAGCCAGACTTCGTGTGGCTGCATGATCTCTACAAGTCAGGTCTCTCCAAGCCCGCCGCGACGCCGGACGCTGTCGCCCGGCTGATTCCGCTCATTCTCTCTGTCACACCGGAGCGCAACGGGACCTGGCTGAATATGGATGGTGAAGAGGTAGAGTGGTGAATTTGCCTCGGTGACCAAAGGCCCCTTGCCCTTCCAGCAACTAGAACCTTATATGGAGGGGTAAAGGAGAAGTGCCATGAACATTGGAGAAGCCGCCCAGCGCTCTGGGCTTCCGGCCAAGACCATCCGTTATTACGAAGAAACCGGCCTCATCGCGCCGGCAGCCCGGGCGGAGAACGGGTATCGGGATTACTCGAGCACCGACGTCCACAAACTGCGCTTCGTCCGCCATGCCCGCAGTCTTGGCTTTTCCGTCGAGGTTTGCTCCCAGCTGCTATCTCTCTATGAGGACAAGAACCGGCATTCCGCCGACGTTAAAGCCATCGCCCAGGAACACCTGAACGAAGTGGATGCGAAGATCAAAGAACTGCAGGAACTGCATTCAACGCTGTCGCACCTGGTCGATCACTGTCACGGTGATAACCGTCCCGATTGCCCCATACTGGAAGGCATTGCAGGAGGGACTTGAGAAAAGCTGTATTGCTGAGCCAAGTTTCACTTGATATATCAGGTATGCACATAGGTTGACCGAAACGCACATGCTGGACCGGTCAGCACCTCCGCGTAACTGGCGAGCACGGGTGGGACAACCACCGGGGAGCGCGGAGTGTTCTCCGCCGATCGCCTGGGCATCTTTCAAAGAAGGGCCCAGCGTAGTGGCATCAAACCGGGAGGACACCATGCAAACTTGTCGTGATCAACTCGCAGACTTCGATCCGGAAATTGAACACGCGCTGAGTGGTGAAGAGCGGCGTCAGCAAAACGGCATCGAACTCATTGCTTCGGAAAACTACACCTATGCGGAAGTGTTGGCGTGTCTTGGCTCAGTGTTTACCAACAAGTATTCCGAGGGCTATCCGGGTCGGCGCTACTACGGCGGCCAGGATTATACGGATGTAATTGAAAACATCGCCCGGGAGCGAGCATGTACACTGTTCCGGGCAGAGCACGCGAATGTCCAGCCGCTCTCCGGCTCTCCCATGAACCAGGCGGTTTACTTCGCCTATCTCAAGCCCGGTGACACTGTGCTGGGGATAGACTTGTCCCATGGAGGGCACCTCACCCACGGTGCCCCGGCTTCCCACATGGGCCGGACTTTCAACTTCGTGCGCTATAAGACTCACCCAGACAAAGGTGGTGCCATTGACTTTGATGACGTGCTCAATTTAGCCAAACAGCATCGTCCTAAGATCGTCCTGTGCGGCTACTCTTCTTATCCCCGCGACTTGGACTACGGCGCCTTCAAGGCTGTAGCTGATGAGGTCGGTGCCTTGACCATGGCAGATATCGCCCACATTGGTGGCCTCGTCGCTGCGAATGTTATGAACAATCCCCTGGATGCAGGATTCGATATCGTCACCACTACCACCCATAAATCTCTGCGCGGTCCTCGCGGCGGCCTAATTCTGTGCCGGATAGAGCACGCCAAGATCATCGATAAGTCCGTCTTTCCAGGCCTGCAGGGCGGCCCGCATATGAATGTGGTTACCGCCTCGGCGGTAACTTTTAAAAAGTGCATGGAGCCGGCGTTTAAAGCCTACGCGCGTCGGGTGCTGGTCAATGCTCAAGTACTAGAGCAGATTCAATTTAGTCCCGATCATATCCGGCGGCGGCGAAGTAGTTTTCGCATTCGGTTGAGGTGAAGGCGTCGATGGCCTCGGCAATGGCGTCCCACAGGTCGTCGACGGTTCTGGCGGCGGCCTTTCTCAGGAGCGCCTTGAGTTTGGCGAAGGCCATCTCGACCGGGTTGCAGTCGGGACTGTAGGGCGGCAGATACAGCAGGGTTGCGCCGGCGGCTTCGATGGCCTGGCGGATGCCAGCGACCTTGTGGGCGGGCAGGTTGGCCATGACGACGCTGTCTCCGGGGTCGAGTTCGGGTACCCTTGAGAGCTTCGATCTCAACGGGGCTAAAGCGGAGGAGGCGCTCGATCGCATCGGGATTTCGGTCAGCCGACAGCTCATTCCCAACGATCCCCACCCGCCTCTTAGGCCATCAGGCATTCGCATCGGCACGCCAGCGTGTACCACCCGGGGTATGGGGGAAGAGGATATGAAGACCATAGGCGACGCTATGGTCGATGCCCTCCGGCACGCTCTTGATCCCGATTACCTCGATCGTTTGGCCGAAGACGTGCATGCGTTTTGCCGCCAGTTCCCCGTTCCCGGCCTTGCGGGGACATAACGCCTGTCAGAAAACAGGTGCATCCAAAGTATACCTGCCATGCATCTATAGGGGGCCTGAAGCGCTAAAACCTGTGATAGACAAACCAGCAATTGCGGGGGCAGGGGCCAAATGGCCGTGCCCCTATTTGTTTGCCCCTAAGAGTGTAAGGAGGGTGTGTGATGACCTGGGTGGACCGGTTGATGAATGTCATGACGTTGATTGCGGCGGTTGCCCTGACTCTTGCTGCGGGAACTGCAGTGGTGAATGTGCACGGCCCCCTCGATTCCGAGATGTTCGAAATCCAGAAGCCTGGCTGAGGGTCTTGAGTCATTAAGGGTTGCCATATCTCCGCCGTATTTCACCGTTTATGTGCCATGCCTGACGGCACAAGGGACAGTTCCAACACAGACTTTCGACGAGAGGAAAGGGCCATGTCCCTGTTCAGTAAAGTTTTCAGGCTGCGTCAGCGCCAGGTGAGGATCACCGTCATCGGAGCGGCAACCTTAATGGCCATGACTTCAATGGTTGCCGCACAGGAATCTGGTCTGTACGGCCGGCTCTATGGCGGCCTGGCTAACGTTAGCGGATTGTCGTTCACCGATCCCGCTACCGCTAATCTGGATCTCAACGGCGGAACTGGCCTCACCTTTGGTGGTGCAGTCGGGTTTGCTGCCCGCAACGGGTTTCGCGGTGAATTGGATTTCACTCTCAGCGAAGCGGACATCGATGGACAGTTGTTGAAAACGTCCAAGCTTTCGTGCCCTGCGGGGAAATTTCTATGAGCCCTTGCCTCGACGGCCGGGTGGATGGCGAGTTTGAAGGCCGCTCCGCCATAGCCATGGGATTCTACGAATTTTCCACCGACAGCGCCTTCACTCCCTATGTGGGCGCCGGATTTGGCCTCTATGACGTGGAAATCGAGGCCACCACACCGGGCGGCCTCAATGACGCGGATACAATCGATTTCGTTTTATTGGATGATTCAGATACCAAGCTGGCCTATCGCCTTGCCGCCGGTTTCGCTTATAACGTGGGTGCCTTTGACGTCACCGCGGACTACAGCTCGACGCGCACAGGCAAGACGTCTCTCGCCGGACAGGGTGCCTTTGTCACGTTTGCCTATGACCGCCGGGCGACGGTGCACCAGTTCACCATCGGGGCACGCTATTCATTCTAGGGTTCGGAACCGGCACAGCACGTACGCCGGTTGCGGCTGCGGGGCAGGCCTTCGGGTCTGCCCCGTTTTGCTTTCGACTACCCACTCTCAGAGGCTGATCACCGTGTGGCAGCCCTGTCGCCCCGGCTTCCGCAGAGCACCGGTCCGCGCTAACGTGTACCCTAGGGATCACAGGAGGTCATCATGGCTGAAGCGGCACAAACCACAGAGCGCAGCATCCGCGATCAGGTGTCCGAGGATGAATGGAATTTGCGTGTCGATCTTGCGGCCTGTTACCGACTTTGTGCCCTTTATGGCTGGAACGACTACATCTTCACCCATATCTCCGTACGGTTGCCGGGCAATGACCGGCACTATCTGATCAATCCCTTCGGTCTGTTTTTCGATGAAATCACTGCTTCCAGCCTGGTGAAGATCGATCAGGATGGCGAAATCCTGCTGGACGAAACCGGCCTTGGTTACAACATCGGCGGCTATGTCATTCATGGCGCCGTGCACCAAGCCCGGGACGACGCTCATTGTGTCATCCACCTGCACACCACCGAAGGCGTGGCGGTGTCCTGTCAAAAGGACGGGCTAATGCCGCTCAACCAGGACTCGCTCAGCCTCTTACCTGACATCGCCTACCATGACTTTGAAGGCATTGCATTGGATACGGACGAACGCGAACGTCTGGTCAAGCATATTGGTGACAAGAGTACGGTCATTTTGCGCAACCACGGTTTGCTGACGCTGGGACCGTCCGTTGCGGCGGCCTTCTCCCGCATGTACGCCCTGCAAAAAGCCTGTAGCATTCAAGTCATGGCCTTAGCCGGTGGCGTTGAAATCGGCTTTCCATCGCAGGAGTCCCAGGACAAGGTACGCGAGCAGGTGAGCGGGCGTCGCCGTCCCGGCGATGGACCAAGCATGGCGGGCAACAAGATTCCGGTGCCCGATTTGGCGTGGCAGGGTTTTCTGCGCAAACTCGACAAAATGGATACGGGGTACCGGACATAAGGCACCAACTGTCCGCTGCATTCCGACCTGACCCACCACTGAACAAAGGAGCACGGTGATGCCCTTGCCGCAAGCCGTTTGTGTCGGTCCCATGAAGACGTCGACCTCTTGGCTTCATCATCAGTTTAAATCTCATCCCGACGTTTGGTTGAGTCCCGTTAAAGAACTGCAGTTTGTTAACTACATGGATGTGAGTGTGGACTCACCATCACCGAAGCAAGCTCAAGGATACCAGCGCAAACTTTCAATCTTGCAGGCAAACATCCAGGGGGTACTGGAATCTGACTCCGTTACGCGATCCGACCTTGGCGGCCCGGCACCGTTCGCCTTTGCGCGACCATCCCCGCAGCCGCGCCATCTTCATCGACGCGCCGGTCTCGTCGATGAAGATCAGCCGTTCCGGAGCGAGCCCTGCCTGGCCTTCGAACCAGAGCCGGCGCCGCGCGAGCACGTCCGGGCGCTGCTGCTCCGCTGCATGGCCGGCCTTTTTTGTGCGTCAGCCCGCGCTTGGCGAAGAAGTGCCAGACCGTCGACGGGCATGCACGGCATCTCCAAGCGCGGTGATACTTACCTGCGTACCTTATTGATCCACGGCGCCCGATTGATCCACGGCGCCCGCTCGGTGCTCACAAACAGCAAAGCGCCGTCCGAATGGGTATTGCGCTTGGCCGAGCGGAAGCCGAAGAACGTAGCCACCGTCGCGCTTGCGAACAAGAACGCACGCACGATCTGGGCCTTACTGGCTCATGACCGGGTGTACCAATCGAACTTCGTTAGCCAGCCCGCGTAAGCGCGGCTGGTGACTGGAAACCGCAAAGGAGATGGCACGCTGAAAGGTTGCGCAAGGTACGACAAGGTGTGATGGCAAATAGGTCAGACCGCGACCCGCCAAGCCTGCATCCGCCGTCGGGCCACGAGCCCACCGAAGAAGAAATGAGGCGCGAGTCGGCAGATTCCATCAGGGCCAGCAGGAACAAGCCCTGCATAAGGCCGGATATAAAACTGCAACCTGACTGCTCCGAAACACCAAATCTGTCCTTGCCATCGGGGGGCGTCCATATAAAGACGGATGGGATTTTCGGGAAGGACAGGCCGCCATTTCTCACGCTAGGCGACTGCGGTTGACTTGCACATCAATGCCTAGTGATTCGACTAGGGTACTCAGATGTTTGAACTGATCGTCAGGAGCGTCTTTACCCATGATTATTTCCGAGTTTGAGCCCTTTTCATATAAAGAATGCCCGGAGACCTGTTTGAATTTAGGAGATACGAATTCGACAGACTTACCATTCACATGCCTGATCTGAATCACTTCTTCAAGAAAGTTAGGTTGATTGTTGATAATAAGGCGAATCTCTCGTTCATTTCGCCACTTTCTGGCTTTCGTAGTTACGCTTATCCAAATTAGAGCTTTCGCCAACTGTTTTTGCATCTCTAACGCAAACTTGTTGAATTCTTCCAGTGAATACGACCCGTCTGGTTGTGCAGGAACGCACTTATAGAATTCACTAAGCCCTTCACGTAGAACTTTCTCAGCGGCTTTGGGTCCGTAGCGGACTTCATCAACAAAAACTTGTTCTAGGGGTGGTAAATCAGACGTGGTCCGCTGCGCAGGGGTGAAAAGTTCCGGGCTTAACACTAGGCAGACTCCCCGCTTCTCATCACCATAGTTTGTCCATTGGTTAGGGGATTCATATTCACGCGAGAAACTTGCAATGAAGGTTTTGAACCAGCGGGGCATTGTTCTAGTTGTACGCAGAAACGCGTTAGACACCATGTCACCCAGATTCTCAGGCGATGGATGGTGCCTTAAGATTCTTTGAAAGATAGTGTGGGCAAACGTTATCTCGTAGGGGTCATTTAAAGATCGGGCCGACGACATCCAGATACTGTCAGACTTAAGAATGCCTATACAGCCTTGGAGGGATGTGTAATGCAGAATAGGGCCGTTAGGCAAAAAAGGTGAAGAAGTTAAGAAGCCATCCACCCAACCTTCCAATCTCTCATATCTTTGCTGCAATTCCGGCGGGAATATCGGGCTCTGGACCTGAGAGTGAACGTCTAAGTTTTTTTCAGTATTATCTCCGCTGTTTATTGTCATCGAACTACCTTAAGAGCATAGTCACGCTAACTGGACCGGTCCCTTAGAGTCGGTTTCGAAAGTCATGCGGCTCGGGCCAATCTGCGGACGAGGAGCATGACGGAGGCGGCGTAGAGGAAGGCGCGGGCCGAGGCGATGGTGGCCTCGAAGTCCTTTGCCAGTCGCCGGTTGCGGTTGATCCAGGCGAAGAAGCGCTCCACGACCCAGCGGCGCGGTTGGACGGCGAAGCCGACCTGATCGGGGCTTTTGCGCACGATCTCGACGGCGATCATGGTGGCCGTGGCGACCTTCTCGCCGGCGTAGCCGCTGTCGGCAAAGACCTTCTCGATGAACGGAAACGAGCCGCGTGAGGCGCACAGCAGCGGCCCGCCACCATCGCGGTCCTGGATACTCGCCGGATGCGCCTCGAGCACGAGGCCGCGCCCGTCGGTGTCGACCAGCGCGTGGCGCTTGCGCCCCTTGATCTTCTTGCCCGCATCGTAGCCGCGGGGGCCACCAGCCTCGGTCGTCTTGACGCTCTGGCTGTCGATAATCGCGCCGCTCGGGCTGGCCTCGCGTCCGACCCGCTCGCGATCGGCCATGACCAGAAAGTGGTTGATCTTCTCAAGGAGGCCGTCGTCGCGGAACTTAGCGAACCAGCGATAGATCGTGCCCCACGGTGGTAAATCGCTTGGCAGCAAGCGCCAAGGGCAGCCAGCCCGCATCACGTAGAAAATGCCGTTGACGATCTCTCGCATCGGCCATGACCGGGGCCGTCCCGTGCCATGAGCCGGAGGCAAATGAGGCTCGATCACAACCCACTCCGCAGCGGTCAAATCAGTCTGATAACGCAGCGCCTTGCGGCTATGCTGCTCTCGGGTGGTCGGCGTCCACATGGCGGCTCCAGATCGGTTTCAGCAACCTTCCTGGAATCACATCGACACCGGCCACTCAACCCCTTTCGAAACGGCCTCTTAGAACCTACAATCGAGGACTGTCAGGCTGCAAGTTGATGCCACTCTGCCAAGGCGGCCGCTCGGTCTTGTTTGAAAATATCACGGTGGTTGAAGTGGCTGCGGATCGACTGTCCCTTCCGATAACCCGATCCAAACAAATTTTGGGAGGATTTACGTCCAGTCCAAGCGGATGAGGTTTACGAAAAGGGTACCAAGATTTCGCCAAACATGGTTGTGGCCAAAAATCGTCCAGACGCACTAATTTTGTGTTGCTCTATCTTACAACCACTGTCCCTTTGGACTGGTACCGGTAAAATGGAGAGTGCCTTCTGTTAAAGTTTAAACTCAACAGGAGGCCCATATGGGTATCGGAAGAACTGAGGAATTTCGTTCTGAAGCCGTTCGGATTGCATTGACGAGCGGGCTATCACACAAGCAAGTTGCCGCCGATCTTGGCATTGGCCTGTCTACATTAGGCAAGTGGATTACCAGTCATAAGCACACTGAGCTGCTGTCCGGCCCTCATAATGATAAAGACAAGGAATTGGCTCGCCTTTGCAAGGAGAACAGGACATTGCGTGAGGAGCGGGACATTTTAAAAAAAGCGACGGCCTTCTTCGCGAGCCAAAGCCGATGAGGTTTCATTTCATCGCAAAGGAGAAGGCCAATTTTTCAATCTGCAGGATGTGCAAAGTCCTGAGGGTCAGTGAAAGCGGCTACTACGCTTGGGTGTCTCGCCCTGCCAGTCAGCGCCAACGCGACGACAGGGTCTATTTGGCCCATATTCGTGCCGAACATGCCCGTAATTATCGGGCCTATGGTCGCCAGCGAATGACTGATGAACTCAGGGATCAAGGCAGCGTCATTGGTGAACGCCGGGTCGGGCGGTTGATGCGGGAGAACGATATTCGCATCGTCAGAACTCATAAATTCAAACGCACGACAAACAGTAATCACAACCACAACATAGCTCCCAACCTTCTGGATGGAGATTTTCAGGCCACGGGACCAAACCAGAAATGGGCCGGTGATATCAGCTATCTCTGGACGGCAGCGGGCTGGCTGTATCTTGCGGTGATCATCGATTTGTATTCACGCCGTGTCATTGGCTGGGCCGTCAGCGACAGGCTCAAACGGGATTTGCCGATCAAGGCTCTGAAAAGGGCCATTGCATTGCGACAACCGCCACCAGGGGTCATTCATCATTCTGATCGTGGCTCGCAGTATTGCTCCAACGATTACCGGAAACTTCTCAAAGACCACGGCTTTCTCTCTTCGATGTCTGGCAAAGGGAATTGCTATGGCAATGCGACTGTAGAAACGTTCTTCAAATCATTGAAAGCAGAATTAATATGGAGGGAACACTATGAAACCAGGGAACAGGCACAAAACGCCCTGTTCCATTATATCAATGGATTTTATAATCCGCGTCGTCGCCATTCATATCTGGGCAGCATCAGTCCGGTGAAGTGCGAAAGTATGGCGGCTTAGGTGAGAAGGTAACTCTCCACTTTTGCGGTGCAGGTCCATTCACCCCGTGCCAGGTCGAGAACCAGCATTTTGTTGAGCGATGGGATGGCCTTGAAGTCGAAGCTGTCGAGGCTTTTGACGGCGGGGAACTTGGCTTGCCTGATCCGCCGCTCGATCATCCGGCGCTCGCGATCGATCAATTCTAGAGCAGATTCAATTTAGCCCCGATCATATCCGGCGGCGGCGAAGTAGTTTTCGCATTCGGTTGAGGTGAAGGCGTCGATGGCCTCGGCAATGGCGTCCCACAGGTCGTCGACGGTTCTGGCGGCGGCCTTTCTCAGGAGCGCCTTGAGTTTGGCGAAGGCCATCTCGATCGGGTTGCAGTCGGGACTGTAGGGCGGCAGATACAGCAGGGTTGCGCCGGCGGCTTCGATGGCCTGGCGGATGCCAGCGACCTTGTGGGCGGGCAGGTTGGCCATGACGACGCTGTCTCCGGGGTCGAGTTCGGGTACCAGGACCTGTTCCACATAGGCCTTGAAGGCAGCCCCATGCATCGGCCCGTCGAGGAGCATCGGGGCCCGCCAGGCCCCGGAGAGGCGCAAGCCGGCGGTCAACGTGGCGGTCTTCCAATGGCCATGGGGTATGGCGGCCCGGCACCGTTCGCCTTTGCGCGAACGGGTCCAGCTTAGGCCGCTTCGGCGGCTCGCTGCGCCGGTATCCCGGCGGCACCGAGTGCCGCAGCATCTTCTTCACTGTATCGCGCGATAGCCCAAACCGTCTTGCTGCTTCTCGCTGGCTCAGCTCTTCCACATGGCACGCCAGTCGCACGGTTAGATAAAGGTCCACCAAGTACATCCTCCCACCTTCCATCCCCAAACGGATCGAAGGCTACAGGTGGCAGACTTTTGCGCCGCCCGCGGCCGGGACATTCCCGCCGCTCCCGTGGACTAATTTGTCACCGCCGTTCTCACCGACAGCGGGAACGACGAATGCAGCGTTTCAAATCGGCTCGATCAGCGCAGCGGTTTCTCTCTACCCACGCCACCGTCTACAACACCTTCAACGTCCAACGCCATCTGATATCCCGAAAGACATTACGCCAGCTTCCCAACCACGCTATGAGCCTGTGGCAAACCGCCACCGCTGCCGCTTAAGCTTAAGTTCTATGCCAATTCGCGTCACTACCGTTCAATAACGTGACAACACTGAACACCATGCTCGACAGTCCACCGTCTACTAGACCCGTTTGTAAGGCCGGTGCGATGTCGGATGTGCCAAGAGGAATGGAGTCCGCGCCGACAGACTGCAAAAACGCCTGCGCGGCGAAGTTGGGTGAACCGCGAAGTTTAA
Source organism: Rhodospirillaceae bacterium (assembly GCA_965262665.1). GTDB lineage: Bacteria > Pseudomonadota > Alphaproteobacteria > Rhodospirillales > Rhodospirillaceae > CBDBND01. The sequence continues at coordinate 23,600 of OZ253551.1, read as the reverse complement.
GTCCAACCGCGTCATCCGGCGTCAGGACCGGTTTGTCCGCATAGAGATTGTTCCAGCCCACTTCCGACCAATCCAAAAAGACCAGCCCGCGTTCGGCAAGAAACTCTGTGAACAGTGGTTTGAGATGGTTATCAAAAACAAAATCAACTTCTGCCTCGGAATCGAACAGAAACGGAATCATTGGCACCGCCGCTTCCGGAATGATGCCCGCCAGACCCCACAGGGTAATACCGCCAATCTGAACCCGGTTGCGGCGTAGCGCCGTTAGCATCATTTCTTCCGTGCCGACTTCACCACGGATGAAATATTCCAACTCGACACTGGGTGTCTCATTGATTTTGGCTTTGAAATAGTCCCAATGCTTGTCCCAGGGTGATTCCACTTGGGCCAGAGCGGTGACCTTTCCAGTGGCCACGTCTGCTGCTGACACGGGTTGCGCCAGGCAGCCGACTAGCAGCATGAAAAAGATGCGATATATCAACACCGTTCCTGCTTACTTCAATGGTATCGCTAGTCGCGGTGCGGCAGCGGAGAACCGGTGGACTCCGAGAGGGGTGTCACATGGGGGCCGGGATAGGGCCGAGTGCGCCAAATGACGAGGCAGAAAAACCCGTGAGAAATCCCAAAGAAGAGCCACACCGGCCAAGGTGGAAAAGCGCCCAGCAAGACCGTGGTCATCATCACCAGGACGACGGCAATGGCGACAGTCATCCACAGGATCACCCGTTTCCGATTCATGGGTGGGCTTGGGCGATTACGTATGGCGGCTGATTCACGCATTCTTGACTCTATCCTGGCAGGTTCACTTAACCAAGCTTAACCCGCTTTTCGGGATCGTTTCTAAGCCTCAGAATTTAATCAGCTTTTTGTAAGAACCGATACCGCAGATTAAGCGTTTGTGCAGTACCGGCGCTGATGCGTCTGGACCAGAAAGGTTAAGTCTATGGAACCCGATTCGTCCAATGAAATGCCAGACTGCGTTTTCTGCCCATCGCTTTCATTAATGAACTGCTTGCAGACGGCAATCTGTCGCCGGAATTGCGGGCCGAATTGCTGGCCATGCTGAGCGATGGTGGTGACCTTGGAGATCAGTTCCGGGGAGACCTTGATGCCGTAGAGTTCCCGCACGTGACCCTGGATCTCGCGGGCCGACATGCCGCGGGCATACATCGAGATCACCTTGTCGTCGAACCCCGGCAAGCGCCGGCAGTGCTTCTCGACAAGCTTTGGATCGAATCGACCTTGCCGATCCCGGGGAATCGACAACTCCATCCGGCCATCGTCGGTGAGCACCCTCTTACGACTATGGCCGTTGCGGTGGTTGCCGCTGGACTGCTCGTCTTCGTCGTCGAGATGCTGATCCAGCTCGGCATTGAGGATGCGTTCCGCCAGTGCCTTCTTCAGATCCTGGACCAGATCGCCGCTTTGAAATGCCTCAAGCGCGTCCGATCCACCCAATAGTCGATCCAGTAGCTCGTCTGGAACCACCGGTTTGTGCCTGCTCGCCATATTGTCCTCCTTTGGACATCCTAGCGCTCATAAACACAAAATTCCTGACAGGTTTAAAGGTCACCGATGCCGTTCTCGACGAACTGGCGGCCTGGCAGTCGCGGCCGTTGGAGTCGGTCTATGCCATCGTCTACTTCGATGCGGTGCGGGTGAAGATCCGTGACGAAGGGCTGGTCAAAAACAAGGCGGTCTATCTCGCCATCGGTTACACCTGCGACGGCTACAAGCAGATATTGGGGATGTGGGTCGAGCAGACCGAGGGGGCCAAGTTCTGGCTGAGCGTCATGAATGACCTGAAGGCTCGGGGTCTTAAGGACATCCTGATCGCGGTGGTGGATGGTCTGAGCGGCTTTCCGGAAGCCATTGAGACGGCCTATCCGCGGACTCTGGTCCAGACCTGCATCGTGCATCTGATCCGCAACTCGATGGCCTACGGTTCCTGGAAGGAGCGCAAGCTCAGCGCCGCTGCGCTGAAGGCCATCTACCAGGCGGAGAATGCCGGTGCCGCTCTGGCGGTCCTGGCGGCCCTGGCGGCGTTTGAGGCGGGCGAGTGGGGCCGGAAGTATCCGGCCATCGCCAGGAGCTGGCGGCGCCAATGGGAGCAGGTCATTCCTTTCTTTGCCTTCTCGGCGCCGATCCGCAGGGTGATCTACACGACCAACGCCGTTGAGAGCTTGAACAGTACCGTACGACGGGCGGTGCGGAGCAAAGGCCACTTTGCCCACGACGACGCGGCCAAGAAGCTGATCTATCCGGCCTTACGGGGCGTTGCGGCAAAGTGGAAACGGCCGCCTCAATTCTGGTGGCAGGTGAAAGGCGAATTTGCCATCCGCTTCGAGGAGCGGTTTAGAATGGTCCAAGGGTGAGCGCGATCCTCGTGCTGCCAGTCAGCCATCCAACGGCGCCCTCCCTCCAGGAGCTTCCCTTCGGGACTCCTCCTGGACCGAGGACATCGCCGGCTGGCATGGGTTTATCACCAGGGTCGCTCACAAACCAGGGAACGGGTTCCCTGGTTTGTGTAAATCAGCTCACACACAAAGTTTCTGACACTCACGGGGAAACCTACTTTGTTGGGATCACACCCACCACCGAGGATAGCGTTACCTACTCCATTTTCTCTAATTACCAAGTAGGCGGTAGCACCGAAAGCGCGACCGTCGTGAACGAAAGTGCTTTGGTTTCTTAGTTACTTTCGTTGCGTCCAGATCAACAACGCCACCCTCGACCTTAGGGCAAAACCCGTTACACTGCGCTGCAATCAATAAGGATTCAGCACGGGTGTATCGAGGGGCGCATGATCGATCTCTATTACTGGCCGACACCCAACGGCCATAAAGTTCCCATCATGTTGGAAGAGTGCGGACTGGACTACGAGGTCCATCCGATCAACATGCTGCAGGGGGATCAATTCGACGAAGACTATCTCAAGATCAATCCCAACAATAAAATTCCAAGCATCGTTGACCGCGATGGACCTGGCGGCCAGCCGTACAAAGTGTTCGAATCCGGCGCCATTCTTCTTTATCTTGCCGATAAAAGCAAAAAGTTTATCCCTGAAAATGACGCTGGCCGCTATGACGTCATCCAATGGCTGTTCTTCCAGATGGCCAATGTGGGCCCCATGTTCGGCCAATGCGGTCACTTCTTTCGCTATGCGCCCGAGCCCATTCAATACGCCATTGACCGCTATCAAAACGAAACCAAACGTCTCTACCGGGTGATGGATAAACGTCTCAGCGAAGTGGATTATCTCGCAGGCGACTATTCCATCGCCGATATGGCCTCCTACCCGTGGGTGAAGATCTACGACTTCCATAAAATCGAAATCGACGAGTACCCCAAAGTCAAACGCTGGCGCGAGGCGGTCGGAACGCGCCCGGCCGTGATCAAAGGCTGTGCCATCCTGGAAGATATCATGAAGCTGGGCGATCCCGATGACGACGCGTTCGAAAACCTGTTCAAACAGCAAACCGTGGACCGGAGATAGGGCGCCGTGATTCTTGAACGGGACCGGTCCCAACTCCTCATTGTCGATGTGCAGGATAAACTGCTGCCCGCCATGCACGAGGGCGAGCGCATGGTCGACCGTTGCGGCATTCTGCTACAAGCGGCAGCGGAGTTGGGCGTGCCGGCAACAGTCTCCGAACAATATTCCAAAGGTCTCGGTCCCACCGTGGAGCGGCTCGATAATCTCAAAGGCGACGCATTAGTGATGGAGAAAAATCATTTCTCCTGCGCGGCGGACACGGAAATTCTCCGCCATATCGCCAACCAGGCGGATGAGGGCCGCCGGCAACTGGTTATCGCCGGAATCGAATCCCATGTCTGTGTGTTGCAGTCGGCGCTCGGGTTCAAGCAAGGCGGGTTGGATGTTTATGTGGCCATGGATGCGGTCACCTCCCGCCGCCAAGACAGTATCGACCTTGCCCGGGACCGGTTTTTGTCCAACCGCATTACGCCGGTGAATACGGAAATGGTGCTGTTCGAATGGCTACACGTCTCCGGCACGCCGGAGTTCAAAGCGGTCAGCAAACTGATTAAGTAGCGGGCTGTTTAGATGGGCTGTAACGGCTCCCGCTGCGCCATGTAGCCATAGAAGACATTGGAATAGTCCTGCCACGGTTCGCCGGCGACGAACAATTCCGGATGGCGCCGCTCAAACCATTTCAGGTTCTTTGACGGAATCTCTTCGGGACTCACTAGCTTCTTGCCGAAACCGGTCCAGCCCATGAAGGCCAGATCGGGCCCCATGGCCAGCCAGGGCAGTACAACGCTTTGACCGGATATCATGTAATCGGTGGGTGCGTATGAGAGATTGGGATTGCGCACGTCGGCAAGCTTGGCCCGGTACGTGGTTTCCATATTGGTCCAGTTCTTGTCACCGGCCGTTTCCAAGCGCCACTTCTTTGGGTACATGGTATGGGGTCCCGCATAGCGGTAGTCGCGCTGCAACCAGATGTCACCGCCGGCAACGGTCTTGGGCAGATCAATGGAGAGGATGCGTTCATTTTCGGACCCGGCGCCGAGATGGATGCCCTGCTGTGAGATGACCGACGTGATCGGGCCTTCCTTGGTGTGGAACGGATAGACAACGCGATCGGTGAGGGGATTGACCATCTGATCGACCGGCTCGCGAGTTTCTAAATCCCAGGCAATCATGCCCTCCCATCCCCGCTGGGTGTAGATCCCATCGTCCAGCGTGACGATACGCCGGATCAACGTGTCATGGCCGACCACGATCACCAGGGTGCGGCCGGGGACAATGAAATCCCAGTGGCCCATAAACCACCACCAGTGTTCCCCGGGTTCCAAGTTGGAATACATCTTCATGAACGCTGTGAAGGGATCGACGCCCACTTCGCCTGTGGTAGCCGCATTCGCGGTATTGGTTTCCGTCCCGGCAAACCCCATGGTGGCCATGATGCCGAGGCCGCTGAGAACGCTGCGTCTGTGAAGTCCGGTGTCCATCGTGCGTCCTTCTCGGTTTTGAAGGGATGAGCTTGTCACAGAGGAAAGGATCGCAGCAACGGTTACGCCAATGTCAGGTCGCGTTAAGGCGCAGTGGGGTCCTTGATCTGTATGGTGAAACCGGCTTCTTTTAAGCGCTCGACCACGCTTTGCGCATGGTCCTCGCCCCGGGTCTCGATGGTGATGTTGAGCCGGGCGGCACTGGCAGACAAGTCCATGGCAAAACGGGTGTGGGCCACTTCCAAAACGTTGGCGCCCATTTCAGCGCAAATCCCGGCAACGGCGTACAGTTGTCCCGGTTTGTCGGGCATGGCGATGGACAAGGTCAGCACCTGACCCAACCGCACTAGATCGCGCATGAGAATGGACGACATCATTCGCGCATCGATATTGCCGCCCGACAAAATCAAACCGACACGCTTGCCCGCGAACTTTTCAGGATGCTCGATCAGGGCGGCTAGGCCGGCGGCACCGGCGCCTTCCGCCACCACTTTGTCACGGGACAGAAACATGGACACGGCTCGCTCCATGCTGGTTTCCGACACCGTCACCACGTCACTGACGTGCTCCTGAATGTAGGGCAAGGGCTTGGCGCCTGCGGTCTTGACTGCAATGCCTTCGCCTATGGTCGAACCCTCACAGGGTTGGCTGGCGTTGTGCAAGGCGTTGGACAGGGACGGATAAAGGTCAGGCTCTACACCGATGATGTCGATCTTCGGTTTCATGCCCTTCGCCGCAATCGCACAGCCGGCAATCAATCCACCACCGCCAACCGGCACCAGCAAGACATCTAGGTCCGGATGATCCTCAATCATTTCCAGCGCAATGGTACCCTGTCCGGCCATCACCCTTTCATCATCATAGGGATGAATGAAGGCGAGTCCGTTGTCCTTGGATAAATGGTTGGCGTGTGCGGCAGCGTCCTCGAGGGTGTCGCCTTCCAGTTTGACCTGGGCGCCGTATTCGGTCGTCTTGCGTACTTTGACGAAGGGTGTGCCTTTGGGCATGACGATGGTGGCCGGAATGCCCAATCGGCCGGCTTGAAAAGCGACCCCCTGGGCGTGGTTGCCAGCGGACATGGCGACGACACCGCGCTTCTTTTCATCGTCTTCCAAGTTCAGGAGTCGGGACAATGCCCCGCGGGCCTTGAACGCACCGGTGTACTGCAGGTTTTCATACTTGACGACAATGGCAGTGCCCAATCGATGGGACAGAGCTTCAGAGTCCAGGCACGGCGTGCGGACTATACCATCGGCAATGCGCGCAGCAGTTTCTTTGATATCAGCGAAGGTGAGACTCATGATCGACGATCTTCTAACGGATTGTGGATGCACTACACGGCTGGCGCCCGACTCTCCTTAAAGAGCCGGGTCAATAATTCGTGCAATGATGTTCCTGCCGATCATGGGTTTGCTTTAACAGCCCGCGGATGAACCGTCCACACCCAATTTCTGTATCAACTAGGTAAGAAAACAAAGTTGAAGACATAGTCCAACGGCGAAGTGGGTGCGGTGTGATGCCGTGACACGTCAAAGTCTTCTATGCTGTGTAGTGCGTGATCTCTTAGAAAATGTGCGCGATACCCTAAGGATTCGATCTCACCGATAGAGTCCCTCAAGGGACATCCTGTGTGCCGCTCTTCAATTTCGATCAACAGCGTCGGCCGGAAATGCTGGATCGTTCCCCTAGCGCCGGCCAGCACTTCCGCCTCGTAACCTTCCACGTCAATCTTGATGAACCCGACATTGGTTAAGGCGCAGGAGTCCAGTGTCCGGGTTTGGACCTCAACCACACCATGGGGTGCAGTTGCCTTGTTTGTGTTCATAGAGGCCATCTGGTTGGAATATCCCTGGCCTTTTTGGGAATGTAAAGATTTCCGTTGCCGTCGTGGTTTGACAAAGCCAATTGATGAGCCGTTACGTTTTCCGGCAACGCACGGTTCAACCAGCGATACGCCTTAGGGTTGGGCTCGAACGCATGCACATGGGTAACAAGTTCCGCCAGAATACGGGTGTACACACCTTTGTTGGCGCCCACATCAACGGCGATCCTGTCCCGGGGTACGATCTCGGAGAGGAATTTCAGTTCAGGCTCGCCACGGTGCAAGTTTTTACGCACGAGATAGTGCGCATACAGACCCGGCGGTATCAGACTGAACTTCAGTCTTTCACCGATGGAAAACGGTGGCTCGAAGGAGTCAGGCTCGGACATCAGAGTCTTGTGATAGCACGGTCCGGCGTGTACCACAGCGGTTGTCTGATGGCCTGTTAAGGTGTGAAGAATGACCGCTCAGCCGAGCACGGAAAACAAACCTCTCGGGGTTATTCTGATCTTAACGGCTATGTTCACAATGACCGCCATGGATGCGGCGGTGAAATGGGCGGTGGCCGACTACAGCATCCAGCAAATCAACTTCATTCGCAGCGTTGCGGCGATGATCGTTTTGGCCCCGGTGATCAGGTCCGACGGCGGTCTCAATGCACTGCGCACTCAACGGCCCTGGGTTCATGTATGGCGCGCATTTCTTCTGATCATTATCGGCTTTGCTTGGTTTTTCGCCTTGGGTCGTATGAAACTAGCCGACGTCGGCGCCATCGTCATGATCTCGCCATTGCTGATCACGGCACTTTCTGGGCTGCTTCTAAAAGAACACGTGGGGATGCGCCGGTGGATCGCCGTCGTCGCTGGATTCACCGGCATGCTTATCATTGTCCGGCCCGGGACTGGCGTCTTTAATCCAGTGGCGCTTTTGGTAGTAATGGTGGCCCTTGGTTACGCCCTTTACGTTCTGTCCAGCCGGGCCAACCGGGATAAAGAAACCCTTGCGGCGCTCACCTATTACCCCTTGTTCGGTATTTTCATCATCTCCGGTGCGCTGAGTCCGTTGGACTGGACGGCGCCCACGGTCGGAGCCTGGTCCGCCATGATTTTCGTCGGGGTTTGCGCCGGCATCGGCCATGTGACATTGACGCTGGCGTTTCGCTATGCCTCACCGCCGGTGCTGGCGCCGTTGGAATACACCGGGCTAATCTGGGCCGTGATATTGGGTTACGCCTTGTTCGACGAATTGCCGGACCAATGGACCGTGGTCGGTATGTGTCTTATCGCGTCCGCTGGAATCTTTGTGGTTTACCGCGAAGCTTTGGCGTCGCCCGAGTCCGCCATCGATGCAGCAAAAGCGGATTTCCCCGCCTGAATGAGATCATACAATTCCGCCGTCCTTTCCCCGATTTCTTCAATAAGGATGCGCTGACTTTCGGATGTGGTATCGATCCACTGCTGCCGTTCTTCAGACGTCAAGTTGATGATGATCGCCCCTTGCGCTTGAGAAAATTCCAACGCTTCACGCCCTTCTTGACGCACGTCGGCGCGAATGACGGGGGTCGGTGAGATTCCCTCCATGACAATGGCCTGGCTTTCCGGGGACAGGCGGTCGAACCATTGCTTGTTGGCAAAGATGGCGCCGGGATTAATGCCGTGGCGGGTCAAGGTGATGTAAGGCGCAAGCTCATACAAAGCGACGGTGCAGTACATCGGCGTGTTGGTGGCACCCCCACTCAAAAGGCCTGTTTGTAAACCCGGCACCAGATCGGCAAAGGGCAGTTGTGCCACGTCGGCGCCCGCTTCCTGCAGAAATACCCGCGCGGCTGGTCCGCCCGCCGCCCGCATGCGCCTGTCTTTGATGTCGTTTGGCGTTCTAACCGGAGATAGGGAAAAGACATTAAACCATCCGGAATCGATCCACTGGATAAAGTGCAGTCCTTTTGCGTCAAACAGCTCCTTAACCAAATCCGTGACGTAATTGTCCAATACAAAATCAGCTTCTTCGAATGAATCGAACAGGAACGGAGCCATCAAGAAACTGAGCTCCGGTATGGCCGCAGACGTGCCCGGCGTGCTGAGCATGGATAACTGGGCCCGGCCACGGCGCACCGTGGCAATCATGCTTTCTTCGGTGCCGACCCGACCGTCGATCAATAAAATGACATCGGTGCCGTCACCGAAATGTTGTTCCAGCTTCTTTTCCGTAACCATGAATTTGTCACGCAGTTGACCTTCACCGGGAACCAAGGAGACCACGTTGATGGTCTCTGCGCGCAGCGATAGAGGCGGAACGCAGAAAGACACCCCACACAAAAGTGGGATCAAAAGAAAACGAAAACTCACGACAAGAGATTCGGTGTCAGATCACTTTTGCGCACTGATGACCAGGTAACCGTAAACCGGTTTGTCGTCCGTCGGTTTACCTTGGAACTGGGGAATGCCTTCGCCCAATTGAATCTTGTCGGTCTCAAACCCGGCTTGTTCACAAATTCCGACAAAGTCTTCGTCTTGCACGGTGCCGAGATAAGGCTCGTTGTTATTGATCGCCATCCAGTCGGAATAGTATTTATCGAAGGGTTTGTCCGGTGTGATGCCGTCCATATGGATCATCAGACCGCCGGGGGCGAGCAGGCGATAACATTCCTTGTAGATGGCCCGGATGGCACGCCGGGAGGTTTCGTGCATGATGGCGTGGGAAACGATGAGGTCAAAACTTTCATCTTCGAAATTGGTGTGTTCCGCGTTCTGTTGCGAGAAATGTACGTCCTTGCCCATGGCGACGGCGCGGGCATGGCCGTAACGCAAACACGTCGCCGCCACATCGATGGCGTGAATCTCCGCTTCGGGGAAGTGATCGCAATAGGGCAGGGTGGAGTGGCCTACAGTGCAACTCATGTCGAGAATACGGCGCGGGCCGACATCCCCGAAGTGGTTTTTCATCCAGGCAACAAGAGTATGGCCCATGTCGTCCAGGTTGGGTCCTAAACCGCCCATGGAATAAAGCCGAAAGGTGCGATCAAATTCCGCTCCGGCGAAAACGTCGTCCTCAACCATTTCCTGCTGATAGCTGCCGGGTTTGCAGTGCATATCCACGGCCGAAAGGTACGGCGGCACTTCGACACTGTCGTCCAAGGTCAACGAGCCAAGCTTGCCTTTGAAGGACTTGGCCCGCTCAACCAGTTCCGGCAGTTGCCGTTCGATTGTCGGGCCGACGGTGTCGTAAAGCATTTCCTGGGTGGTGCGCATTATCGAGCTCCACCACTTGTTGTGGGGCTCGTTTTCCAAGGCTTCCCGCATCTCACGGCGGGATGGGCAAGACCCGTCATCGCGCTGAGACAGCAGTTTCTCCGAGATGATGGCATTGTTGCCGCCATGAAAATTGCGGGATGAAAACACCCGCAATGTCTTGATAAAATTCTGCGCCGATTGCTCTTCATGGGTGGCTTCAGGGAACATGGCGTGGTCGGAATTGTTGCGCATGAAGGCTCTCCGGGTGCGTGTACTTGGCCTTGTCAGGACTGTGGTCCCATAATACCTCTTAAAGGACAAAGGATACAGCCTAAGAGCGACAGACGGGGGGTACCAAATGGCGGATAAAAAGAGGAAACCACGGCAACGCGTTGCCAAAGGACGGCGGCCCTTTTTCTTGGAATCGTCAGACTCCGACAAACTGGTTTCCATGATCGTTGCCCGGGTCGGCGAGGTGTCCATCGTTAAAGAACGCCTGGACACCCATGAACGGCTGGCTGCCATGGGCCGGGTGGCGACACCAGAAGAGATCGAAGGTTATCAGCCCGAGGAAGACATTGAAGATGAACGGGAAGCATGGCGCACTGCAATGTTGAATCGGGTGTTTCGCATTATCCCGGCGACCAGGGAAACCGACGAGTCTGCGGATGTGGAAGCCGAGTACAGCGCTCTCATCACCAAGTTCGCCGACATGGAAAAAGCTGACTGGTTTTTTTTAAGATCCCTGTCTAGCAAACGCAGCGCGGCCGGCCTGGATGCGGTCCATGATCTCTTGGGCCTTGCCGCCGATGGTGTTCACCAACGTGTTTTGATTAGCGATCGCCCGTTGCCGAAAAACTGCACGCTGGTCCGCCGTTAGATCGTGCACTGTTGCGCCCATTTCCTTGAGGCGTTGTTCTTCGTCTTTCAGCAGATCAAGCGCCAACTGGCGTTGGACGGACTCTGGCTCGAAGCCTACCGTTAGAATTTCCTGTTGTCTTCCGTCCAACCGGTCAAACCAGCGACCGTTGACCACGCTGAAGCCGAACTGGCGGGCATGTTGAGTGCGGGTCATATGTTTGGCGTATTCCGCTTCTCCCCCGGTCGCGTAGAGAACCAAGGTGGATTCGCCACCTTCCACTAAACCGGTTTGCAAACTGGTAACCAGTTCCGTGCGTTGAATTAGAATCACATCGGCGCCAATGGCCTGGAGGAACAAAATTGACGCGTCAGACTGAAGCGATCTCATACGGTAACCATCCGTGTCGTTGGGAGTCAGAAGAGGTTTGTCGCCATAGATGTTCAGCCAGCCCAAGTCTTGCCAATTGAGTACGACTAACCCTCTTTCTTTTGCCAGCGCAGCGAATGGCTCCCTGAGAAAATTGTCAGCGATGAAATGCACTTCATCCAGGGTGTCAAAGAGAAAGGGTGCGGATAAGAGCCCAAACTCCGGCACCATCCGGGACATACCGGAATCGCTAAAGCTGGAGATATGCACACGGCCCCGCGCTAATGCGAGCATGCGGTTATCCTCATTGCCCGTTTCACCCCGGATGAGCATGCGGAGTTTTATTGCTCCGCCAGACTGACGTGCGACTTCCTGTTCATAATCGAGCCAGATTTTCTCGCCGATATCGCCTGGATACGTTGCTGCACCCACAGTGCCGAAATACTCTTCCTCGGCCCCTTCGCTGGGGACGGCGAGAAACAGAACCACGCCGAACAACAGCACCAAAGCAATATACCAAGAGAAGGAATGCATAGATTCTGACATGTGCAGGTATAGACAGTTGATCTTGGCATGGGGTCGAGACCGTCTACAATGCCGTTTCATAAAACCGCGCAATCAAGTCGCGGCACCAATTTTTGGAGGGACGCATGCAAATTCGAGCTGCCGTTTTGCATGAAATGGGGGCGGCTACGCCCTATGCCGAAAGTCGGCCTTTGAAGATCGAAACTCTGGAACTCGATCCACCCGGCGAAGGTGAATTGCTGATCCAGGTTAAAGCCGCCGGGCTGTGTCATTCCGATCTTTCCGTCATCAACGGTAACCGGCCGCGCCCCACACCTATGGCTCTGGGCCATGAAGCGGCTGGCGTGGTCAAACAGATTGGTCCAGGCCGCTCCCGCTTCGAGGTGGGAGATCACGTTGTACTCGTCTTTGTCCCCAGTTGCGGCCATTGCGAACCTTGCGGGTCGGGCCGGCCGGCCTTGTGCGAACCGGCCGCCGCCGCCAATGTCAGTGGCACTCTGATGTCCGGCGAGCGGCGCCTTCATCGCAACGGCGACGACATCCATCATCATTTGGGCGTGTCAGCCTTTGCCGATCACGCCGTGGTCAACCAGAACTCCTGCGTAAAAGTGGATAAGGATCTGCCTTTCGACGAAGCGGCTCTGTTCGGCTGTGCTGTTATTACCGGCGTCGGCGCGGTTCTCAATACGGCGCAGATGCAGTCCGGCTCACGGGTGGCGGTGATCGGTTTGGGTGGTGTAGGTCTGAATTCACTCCTGGGCGCGGTCATGGCCGGAGCCAAACAGATCGTCGCCATTGACCTGCGTGAAGACAAATTGGCTCTGGCCAGGCAATTGGGTGCCACCGATACGGTCAACGCCAACGATTCCGATGCGGTGGACCAGGTTAAAAAGCTGACCGAAGGCGGTGTCAATTACGCGTTTGAGATGGCCGGGTCCGTACCCGCTCTCGAACTGGCTTGGGCCATCACCGCACGCGGCGGCCTCACCGTCACCGGTGGATTGCCCCATCCTGACAAGCGGGTGAGCTTGCCGCCCACCATGCTGGTTGGTGAAGAGCGCACGTTGAAGGGCAGTTACCTCGGCAGTTGTGTGCCGGTGCGCGACATCCCTAACTACATCGACCTGTATAAACACGGCAAACTGCCGGTCGATCGCCTGATGTCCGACCGCATCGCCTTGGACGACATCAATGTCGCTTTTGACCGCTTGGCCGCCGGCGAAACAGTGCGCCAGGTCATCGTCTTTGACGAATAACTCTTACCAATAGGCAGCACCATGCTTTTGAACAAACCGCGCGCCTACGAGGTCATGGACAAACATGGTCTCGATGGCCTCATCGCCGTCAATCAGATCAACATTTACTATTTGACCGATTACTGGGGTCCGCTCATGCGCATGCGGCGGACTTTTTTCAATTATGGGCTCCTGCCCAGAAAAGAAGACGCACCGGCGGCCCTGGTGGAAACGGCGGTGGGTCTTCTCCGCTTGTTTGAAAACAAAAACATGACCTGGGTGCCAAATGTCTGTGGTTACACCCACCCCATTTATTCCGATCGGCGCGACTTCGACCCGGATGTGGAAGAGCCCGAAGCAGTGCAAGAGGGAATCAAATGGCCGGTGACAGACGGACCCTTGTCCGATACGGACGAGGACTACCTCAAGTTCGCTGAAGACTTTAAGGGCAAGTATGCGGTCAATCCGCTCTACGCGCTCAAGAAAGCCATCAAAGACGCCGGTCTGGAAAAAGCGACGGTGGGGATCGACGACCCACGGGTTATCGAGTGGCTCAATCAGATCGGTCTGCCCGATATAAAAGGCGTCGAAGCCACCACCATCTTCCGTGAAATCCGCATGGTGAAGTCTCAAGACGAGCTGGATATTTTGCGCCAAGCGGCGGCCATGAACGAGGACTCCGTCAATGCTGCTATCGGTTCCCTGCACGTGGGCATGGACCAGGATGAACTGGAGATCACCTATAACACGGAACTGGCCAAGCGCGGCGGTAAGGGAGTCTACCTTTCAACCGGTTCCATGGGACGGCGCAAAGACAAGGTGAAAGAAAACCAGCTCATCACCTTTGACGGTCTTTGCGAATTCAAGCATTACCACGGTGATATGGGGCGCACCGCCATTTGCGGTGAGCCCACCGATGCCATGCTCAAGCGCAATCAGATCATGCGTAAGGGCTGTGAGATCGCCTACGACATGATCAAGCCAGGGGTCAAAGGCCGGGAGATGACCAGCCGGGTCATCGAAGAAATGGACAAGATGGGATTCCCCGGTTTCTTCATCTGCACGCCCCACTCGGTCGGTCTGGAACATACCGATCACCCGCTACCCATTGGCCCTATGCTGCCGGGTTCACAAGGCGAATTTGTCTTTCAGGAGAATATGGTCTTCACCATCGACATGCCCTACTACGAAGTGGGCTGGGGCAACATGCATCTGGAAGACACGGTGCGTGTATCGGCCGATGGGTGCGATCCCTTCAACAGTTGCGATGTGGGTTTGCGCATCGTGCCGCCAAACGGCGGCGAGGTTGTCATCGCGGCAGAGTAGGGGAGGGTGGTGGTCGACCAGACCAACCAAGTCACCGGCGGAGACGTTACCGCCGACACGTTGAGAGATTACGGCGTGCGTACCGTGTCCTGCTTGTCAGGTACGGCCCACACCCACCTCCTGTTTGCTTTTGAAAACCGTGAGATCGCTATTGTGTCCGGCCGCCACGAAACAGCGACCGTCGCCGTGGCCGATGGCTACGCCCGTGTTTCGGGACAGTTCGGTGTGGCCCTGATCAAAGCGGACCAGGGTCTGCCCAATGCTATGTCAGGCATTCTGACCGCGCAGCAGGCGTGTTCGCCGGTCGTGGTATTGGTCTCTCTGTTGCCCGACCTCAAGCGCGAAGCGGCGGACGAGTGGTCCAACGATTGGCTCGATATGGTCAAACCCTATGTGAAATGGGCGCGGACTGTGCCCACCGCCGCCCGGCTCGAAGAGTTTGTCCACGCCGCCATTCGTAACGCACGAGGGGGAAGGCCGGGCGTTGCCGTGCTCGGTATCCCGCAACAGTTTGAAGGTGAGGCCATCGACGCAGTAGCGGCATCACAACCGACGATCACACTTGGTCCAGCACCGAATCTGGAGGCGATCGAAGCGGTGGCTGATTTGCTGGCGGAAGCGGAACGTCCAATGATTTTGGCCGGTTCAGGTGCGGCTTGGTCGCAGGCAGGCCCGGCCTTGTGCGAACTCTCGGAAACTTTTCGCTGGTCTGTCTTTGCCAATGCCTTAGGGCGGGGCCTGGTGCCCGAGGATATGACCCTTGGGTTTTCCTGGCCGTTGGCGCAGGTGGCCGCCAAGGAAGCCGACGCGGTGCTCGTTGTCGGCATGCGCTTGACGGAACGGATCGGTTACGGGCTTGCGCCCCGCTTTGCCGCTGAAGCCAAGTTTATCCAAATCGATGTCGAAGCCGAGGAGATCGGCCGTAACCGTGTGGTCGATGTGCCGATTGTTGGCGATGGGCGCCTGTCTCTCGAAGCGCTTCGTATCGCCCTGAATGCGCGCAATGTCCCGCCGCGGCGCGATGCTATTTGGGTCAATGATGCGTTGAAGAACAGATTGAGCCGCATGAATGAACTGGGTCGCGAGTCCGAAGCGCCCATTCATCCTTACTGCATCGCGCGAGATCTCATGCCGGAGAACGCGATCTATGTCGGTGATGGGGCCGACGTACAAAACTGGATGCACGCGTATCTCTGCATTCGGTCGGAACGGGGGTTCATCGATCACTATCCCTTGGGCTCCATGGGAATTGGCACGCCCTTAGCCATAGGTGCCGCGGTGGCGGCAAAAGACATAGCAAATCAGAACGGTGGCGATCCGAGACCGGTTGTACTCGTCACCGGTGACGGTGCCTTCGGTTTTTACGCCGCTGAGTTTAATACGGCAGCCTTAGCGGGATTAAAAATCGTCTGCATCATTTCCAACGACGGGGCCTGGGGCACAGAGAAACACGGCCAGATCAACGCGGTCGGCCGCTCCATCAATTGCGAACTCGGTCAATGGGATTATCATTTAATCGGTGACATGTTCGGCGGGCGCGGTGAAAAGGTCGAGCATCCGTCCGATGTGAAACCGGCCATCGAGCGCGCATTTCAAGCCGATAGGTTCAGTGTGGTCAATGTGCTCACCGATCCCATGGCCGGACTGGTGTGTAAACAGGACCCAAGAGTGCAAACCATCGCTTTTGAAGATCTAGTGTCCAGCTTGAAGACCCATCACACACCTGACGTCGCCTGACCGACGTCAATAAAAACCAAAGGGACCGTCATGGCGAACAAAACCAACCGCATGAATGGCGCTCAACTGATTCTCCGCGCGCTTAAAAAATAGGACATGACGACAGCCTTTTGTCTTGCTGGGACAGCCCACGGTCCGTTGCTCAAAGAAATGGCGGCGGACAAAATCAGCATCATTTCGGGACGGAATGAATCCGCCACCGTCGGGGAAGCGGACGGATATGCACGTATTACCGGCAAATTGGGTGTGGCATTGATCAACGCCGAACACGGACTACCCAATGCCATGACCGGAATCCTCACCGCCAACGGGGCCTGTTCTCCGGTGCTGGTGTTGCTGACCATGCCCTACGGCAATCGGGCTGACGCTCAGGGTGGTTATCCGTCCAACGTGCTCGAGATGGTTTCGCCTTATGTGAAGTATTGTCAGTTGGTGGCTGACGTGAACCGGCTACAGGAATATGTGGAAGTTGCAGGTCGCCATGCCCTGTCAGGCCGTCCCGGTGTGGCGGTGCTGGGCGTTCCTAACGGGTTCCAAAGCCAGACCGTCGATTATGCTGAAGGGCTTAATCCACCGTATACGGAGTTTTCAACACCGGTTCCCAACAGCGATGTCATCGAATTGGCTGCTTTGCTGATTGCGAAAGCAAAACGGCCTCTCATACTTGCGGGCTCCGGTGCTGCCTTGCCCGATGCAGGTCCGGCGCTGCGCAAACTGACTAAAGCCTACACCATTCCGATCTTCGCCAATGCCCTTGGGCGCGGTCTCGTACCCGAAGACGACGAGCTCAGTTTCTCTTAGCCGCTGGCCAATATGTCAGCTGCACCTGCGGATGTGGTAATCGTTGTAGGGATGCGCCTGACCCAACGCATGGGTTACGGATTGGCTCCGAAATTCGACAGGAAAGCCAAATTCATTCAGATCGATATCGAGCCCGAAGAGATCGGTCGCAACCGTCACATTGATGTGCCGATCGCCGGAGACGCCAATGCGGCCATTGAGTCGTTGTATAAAGCGTTGCGCAAACGGAAAGCCGAGCCAAAGGCAAAACCGTCGTGGATTAAGAAAGGTCTTAAACTGCGTCTCGACCGCATTGCTGAATTGACCAAGAGCCCTAAGGGCGGACCAATTCAACCCTTTGATTTGGCCAGAGCGGTCACAGCTCAGATGCCTAAGACCGCCATCTATGCCGGTGACGGGGCAGACACTCAGAACTGGATGCATGGTTTCTTACGCATCAATTCGGAACGGGCGTTCCTTGATCATTACCCAATTGGCTGCATGGGCACCGTTCTACCGCTGGCGGTGGGTGCGGCAGCTGCGTCAAAAGAACAGGCGGACGATCACAACGCTAAGCCCCGGCCCGTGGTGCTGGTGACTGGCGATGGTGCCTTTGGATTTTACTGCAGCGAACTCAACGGGGCAGTGCAGGCGGGATTGCCCCTGATTGTCGTCATTTGTAATGACGGCGCCTGGGGGACGGAGAAACATGGTCAGATCGTCCAATTGGGAGAGGTGGTCAACTGCGAACTGGGCCATTGCGACTACCAGCTCATCGGCGAAGCTTACGGTGCGCTCGGTTTGAAAGTGGAAAATCCCGCCGAGTTGGACGCGACCATGAAAAAAGCGTTTAAAGAGTTCCTGAACGGTCCCGTTGTGGTCAATGTCATTGTTGACGGTATGGCCGGCCTGGTCCGCAAGAAGGAACCTGCCATTCAAACCATAGCCTTCAGCGATCTTCTGGCCGGGCAAAAAGCCCAATACGGTTTAGATTGATTGGTTGACGTCACCATCAAATGAGATAGACCGAATACAATTGAAGTCCGTTAAAAACGAATTCCTATGGCAGATGATCGCGCACGAGCCCTATTCACACAGGCTCAGTCCCTAAAAATACAAGGCGAAGCAGAACAGGCCGTTGCGTTGCTCGAAAAGGCACGTGCGCTGGCACCGGAAGCCCTCGGAATCCTAGCTGAGTTGGGCATTCTCTATCGTGATCTGGGGTGTGACGATGTCGCCATCGAATGTCTTGAAACATATGGTCTTCGGAAGCCTAATGCGCCACCCATCCTATTTGTTCTCAGGAATCTTTTGATTTCTCAAGGCAATGTAACGCGCGGTGTCGCGCTCTTAGAGCAGGCTATCAATAAGGATCCACAACTTGTGCCCGGATTTCTAGCGTTGAGTCGGGCGAAGGGTGAAGTCCTAACGGAGTTCCATATCACAATATTGAAGAAATCGCTGGAACGAGAAGATCTAGACAATGGAATAAAGAGCAGCATCTGTTTTGCACTTGGTGTTGCGCACGATAGTCCTGGTTCAGAAGACCGAGCATTCGACTACTGGAAACAAGCCAACGCTTACAGGTACGCCGCACTTCAGGACAAGACGGATTCGAATGTCACGATAATGATGGCAATGCGCCAAGTCTTTTCAAGCGACCTCTTAGCAAATTTAAGTCCATCCAATATCGACGACCGTCTCCCAGTTTTCGTTGTGGGAATGCTACGATCCGGAACCAGTTTGGTTGAACAGATACTAGCGAGTCACAGTCAGGTATTCGGAGCGAGGGAGCTGAATATTTTGCCATCTACAATTAAAACTAAAATTTCCAACGCGATCGGTGCGCCGCTGATGAAGGCGATTTCACAGTGTCGCACTTCTGACTTCGATGAAGCGGCACGTCATTACTTACAAGCGTTAAAGGCACACAGCCCTAATTCGTCACGAATTGTCGACAAAATGCCGCACAACTTTATCCTAATTGGCGTCATTCAACTTATTCTCCCCGGTGCAACGATTATTCACTTGCGGCGTGACCCGATGGACACATGCTGGTCCATTTTCAAACCCCCCTTAAATCCGGCCATACTTACTCTTTTCGCCTAGAAGACATCGCTCGCCACTTTCTCAAATACCGGATGCTTATGGATCACTGGCACGAAATGTTTCCGGGCAAAATTCACGATATCCACTATGAAGATCTGGCTGCACATCCAAAACGCGAAACAGAAAAATTGCTGGCAACGTGTGGGCTAGAATTTGAAGACGCCTGTATGGAGTTTCACAAAACTCAGCGCCCAGTTGGAACCGCCAGTGAATTTCAGGTGCGCAAGCCGATGTATACCTCATCCATGGGAGCGTGGAAGCCCTACGCCAAGCATCTATCGTTATGGACGGAGAAGTTCAAAGGCCTGTCCTGAGGGGTTAGAACCAGGCCGATGCCAGTACCCAACTAATGCCGAGCGGGCAGACGAAGCGGACTAGGACGCGCCAAATTTTGAACGCAGTTTCGCTCATGCCCAGTTCTTCCGTCAGCACATTGGATTTCATCCACCAGCCGGCAAACAAGGCGATGAGCATACCTCCCAATGGTAAGAGCACCTGACCGGTGATGTAATCGACAAGATCCAAGATACCAGTATCTTTAAACTTATCGCTCATGCCAAGCAGCCGGACATCGGCCCAAACATTTGTCGATAGCGCGGATGCCAGACCCACCAACCAGATCGCGCCACCGATGGTCAACGTGGCACTGCGCCGTGTCCAGCCAGACCGTTCTTCAAGCCAGGACACAGGCACTTCTAACAGGGAAATGGCGGATGTAAGCGCAGCAAAGGCAAGCAACACAAAGAACAACGTACCGATGATGGCGCCCCCGGTCATTTGGCCAAAGGCAAGTGGCAGCGTGACAAACACCAAGCCCGGTCCTACCGCTTCATCCAGTCCGTTAGCGAACACGATCGGGAAGATGGCAATGCCGGCAAGGATGGCCACCAAGGTGTCAGCCCCGGCGATCATGACGCAGGCGCGGGGCAGGGGAATGTTGTACGGCAGATAGGCGCCGTAGGTAAACATGATGCCGATGCCGACGCCGATGGAAAAAAAGGCCTGGCCGATGGCGGCAAGGATCACTTCCGCGGTGATCGCAGAAAAATCGGGGGCAAAGAGAAATGTCAAACCTGCCGTTATGTCACCGGCTGCAATGGCATAACCGACGATCAGGAGGAGCATCAAAAAGAGCGACGGCATCATGATGCCAACAGCGCGTTCGATGCCTGATTTGATTCCATGCATGACAACGCCCACTGTGACGGCAATGAAAACCGTATGCCAAAACACCACCGTCGCTGCGTCACCTAAGAGAGCATTGAAATCGGCACCGACCGCGTCTGGAGTCATACCGGTGAAGGTTCCGGAGATGGCTTTGGGTACGTAAGCTAAGACCCAACCACCGATGACGCTGTAGAAAGACAGAATCAAGAAAGCGGCCGCAACACCGAGCCAGCCGACAACGGCCCAATTGTGAGACGCTCCGACTTCTTCCGCCGCTTTGGTCATGGAAACCGGTGCGCTCATGTGGCCATGGCGGCCAATCATGGTCTCCGCAATGAGCGCCGGAATGGCAATAACAGCCACGGCGGCCAAATAAATCAGAACGAAGGCACCCCCGCCATTCGAGCCCGCCATATAGGGGAAGCGCCATATGTTGCCGAGTCCAACGGCGGCGCCGACGGCGGCCAGCATGAACGTCGTGCTTGAAGACCATGATTCGTGTTTGAACGCCATGATGCCACACTCCCCTCTCGTTCTCGTCAGATGCTACAGACTAGTGTACATGGCCGGAAGGGCTAGCCTGTGTGATTGAGAATGGTCGTAAAGACGCGCTCTGCCGCCGGTTTGGGTGCGTAGTTTTCAATCGCCCACTTGCGCCCAAGGTCTGAAATTGACGACCACTCAGATTTGCGGTCAAACAATTCTTCAACAAACTGTTCAATATTATCCAAATCAATCGGTGCGTAGTGAATCCAGGCTTCAGGTAAGACTGGCAGATCAAAGCCGTACTTTTCAAAGTCCAAGTGAATAGCGATGCAACCTGATACCAAAGCCTCCCAGAACCGCCAGCTGTCCCACCGCAGCACAAGAGCATCCCTATCAATGCGCTTAAAAGTATGTTGATCGAATACGTCGTTCTGATGCTTCGCAAACCAATCGCTGTGCATTATCGGAGCATAAAAATCTCCACCATAGGCAAGGCAGGCCGAAGACGTCTTAAGTGCGGCCAAATAATCTCCTGGTGTGTAGAGGGTGCTATCGATTGACGCTTGCTTGGCTAGTAGGGGTTCGAATGAAAGATCCAGAAGCGCTCGGACCCCTTGGCTCAACGTGGGTCTAAAATTTCGCAAAATACGATCCTCGCGACCAGAATAGTCTACAAGAGTCTCTGTTTGAGCAATGAGCCAGTTGGACGGTCCGAAAGTGATCGGTTGCCGACGGCCACCCTTGTCAGCGAAACGATTTTCATGAGTTAAAAAAAGTAGAAAAGAATCTGGGACGCGGCAAAACACACTTGTATCGCTGGTGTTTAAATAAGACACCCGACTATCTTCAATTCCGTCCAGGGGAACGTATGAGTTGGAAAGCGTAATATCGACAATGTACGTCGCATAACCTGTCTGCAGATCAGCGTGAAAGTCTGTAAGGTCACGACCTTTAAGGGGCATTGAGACTTGCCGCGAAGTCAATTCTTTTGCGTTGGTATATACAGGTACACCCAGGTCTAAGAGGCCTTCTATCAAACAACCCGCATTGTGCGTGAGAATGCCCTCTGGCGAGACAAAATATACACCTTTGGCAAGTTGGTCGCTGAAATCAGACATATGTATTCGATTGAGTAATGGGTGATCCTTTGTCGTTCTTTAGGGGCGGAAAAACACATTATTGTAACCACCGCGGTTAAACACGCGATCCATCGTATAGCTACGCTCTTTAAGCCATGCAACGACACGATCATGCGTAGACGGTGCCGTTTCAATCATGACAACAGGGTGCGATTCTTGAAACAAAGTGGACGCTCCTTCCAAGAGGTCCACTTCACCGCCATCTACATCAATCTTAATGAGATCAACTCGGTCGCGCGTGATTTCGTCGATGGTGGCGGTTTCTACTTCCTTTCCGCCAACACGTGTTTTGCCTGACCGGTTGGAAGCAAAAATATTGTGCATCTCCACATCAGGACGTGGATCATTTCCCGCGTTGTATGAAATCGTATTTTTTATGAAAGGGGCGTTGTCAGGGTCGGCATCGATCAAGGTCACTTTGGACGGCGATAAACACTTCAAAAAGAAAGCAGTGCGATTGCCCAATAGCACACCGACTTCCACGATATGATCAATTGACTTATCGTTAGTCAAAGATTGCAAGTGATCTAACTCTTCCAATTCCGTCAGTAGTCCAACGCTATGGAAAGCGTTTGATTCGATCGCTTCGGCATTATGGGTGGTTAAGTCAAATTTTTATTGCTGGTCTTCTAGCTCGAAACTTATCGGGCTTACGCCCTGCATGAGAAATTTTGAAAGACTGCGGAGATTTTCATAATTCACTTGGTTGCTCAGACTATGTGCAGCCGTAAACGTAACATATGCATCGCGGTATTCCTGCTTGCTGAGGTGAGACAAACCTAGAATGCGGTAGCCATCGGGCAGATCTGGTGCTCTTTCAATCACTTTACGGGCACTGTCGCGGGCGCGTTTCGCTTCGGGGTCGCGCTGATCTTTAATCCAAGCCAGTTGTGCATGAGCCAAAACCAACTCCAATTCTTCCGCCGTCTCAATAACAAGGTTGCTGATACTTTTTTCTATTGAGTTGAGAAGCCGTGACTCTATGCAGCCTGAACGAAAAAGATGGAGGGCGGCCAATCTGCCGTCTGGATCATCCGGTTCAAAGCTTTCAAGAGCATCCAGGAGATGAGAAGTAGCTTCGCTATGCCGCCCTTCAGCCTTAAGGCGGTCATATTCTTCGAGACTTCCCATTGGCATAACCCCGTCCGAATTCTGTTTGCATCCTAGGTCGTCAACGGTCCCTGGTCTACGATGTGCTTTTGTTTTTGCTGCTGCGCCGTTCTTGCGTGCATGACGGCCGTCGGGCACGATTGCTGCCGTAGCACAGAACAGAAGCTCAGGGCTCAGATGCCGAAAGTTCACTTCACTGCTCACTTGAATGGGATAGCCCCTCCCGAGCCCATAACGGTCGGTGGTGCGCGGGTGCTCGAGGCCTCAGAACAGGTGTTCGACGTGCACCCGCGCCTCAAAGGGTATGTTCTCGATGACCAGGACCGTATTCGCAAACATGTGGCCATTTTTATTGATGGCGAGTTGGCTCGCGGAAGCAATGTTTTGTCTACGCCTGTTGGAGACTCGACAGAAATTCACGTGGTGCAGGCTTTATCCGGCGGTTAGCATGCCCTGCACTGAAAGGACCTGAAATGGTGCACCGATTGTTTGTCGCAACCCGCAAGGGCCTGCAGGAATACAAAAGCTCCGATTCTGGCTGGGCTCATGCAGCAACGCATTTTCTCGGCGACCCGGTCACAAATCTGCTGGTCGATGACCGCGATAACGCCCTCTATGCGGCGCTAGACCTCGGTCACTTCGGCGTCAAACTGCATCGCTCCAGCGATGGCGGTGCATCATGGCAGGAACTGGAGCCGCCGAAATATCCCAAAGGAGAGTCCGAAGACG